>OY761475.2:1467500-7265713 GCA_963664545.2 Vicinamibacterales bacterium
AGCTCGACGTCCGCGGCCAGATGGACGGAGTCGTAGGCCTGGGTGAGCGGATAGAGGAACTCGTGGATGGCGATCGGCTGCCCCCGGTCGTACCGCTGTCGGAAATGCCGGCGTTCGAGCATCTGGGCGACGTTGTAGCTGGCCGCGAGCCGAATCCAGTCCTCGCTGCGCAGCGCGCCGAGCCAGCGGCTGTTGAACTCGACGACGGTCCGGTCCGGATCGAGCAGCTTGAACACCTGCGCCCGGTAGGTGTCGGCGTTCTCGTCGATCTCCTGCCGCGTGAGGGGCGGCCGGGTCTTCGACCGGCCCGTCGGGTCGCCGATCAGCCCGGTGAAGTCGCCGATGAGGAACACGACGGTGTGGCCCAGATCCTGGAAGTGCTTCATCTTCCGGATCAGGACCGTGTGTCCGAGGTGCAGGTCCGGCGCCGTCGGATCGAAGCCCACCTTGACCACCAGCGGCCGCCCCCGCCGCGCCGCCAGCTCGAGCTTCGAGCGAAGCTCCGACTCGCGCACGACGTCGACCGCCCCCTTGGTCAGGTAGGCCATCTGCTCGGCGAGGGTCCCCGCGGCGGCAGGCATCCGAACAGTTTACCCGAACCAACCCGAAGAGCGTCGGCCTTAGCGGCTCCGCTCACCGCCGGCCCGCGGGAGTCCGCGCCTCTCCGCGACGGACCCGTGGCGGACTCCTGACCGAAGAACGCGCCGGGTCACCTGCCGCCCCCCGCAGGCGGGCCGCCGATGCGCACGAACCGGCGGCCCTCGACGCGCCAGCCGCCGTCCAGTACGGCGCCGATGGCCTCGGGATAGATGCGGTGCTCCTCGATCAGGATGCGCGCCGCCAACGTCTCGGGGGTGTCGTCGTCGCGCACGGGCACCGCCGCCTGCCGCACGATGGGCCCCGCGTCGAGCTCGGCGGTGACGATGTGCACGGTGGCGCCGGCGACCTTGACGCCGTGGCGCCACGCCTGCTCCTGCCCGTGCAGGCCGCGGAACGCCGGCAGCAGCGACGGATGGACGTTCAGGATGCGGTGGGGGAACGCCGACACGAACGCCGGACCGAGCAGACGCATGAACCCGGCCAGACACACGAGGGCCACGTCGTACCGGCGCAGGGCGGCCATGAGCTCCCGGTCGTAGGCTTCCCGGGAGCCGTAGCCGGTGTGGTCCAGGACCGCCGTCTCGATGCCGGCGCGGCGCGCGCGCTCAAGCCCGGGGGCGTTCGGCCGGTTCGAGACGACCACGGCGATCTCGGCCGCCAGCCGCCCCGCCGCGATCGCATCGATGATCGCCTGCAGGTTGCTCCCCCGCCCCGAGATCAGGATGCCGAGGCGCCGGTTCGCGGCCCCGCCGACGGGGCCGACGCCCGAGCCCGCGCCGCCCGCGCCGGTCATGCGTATCGCACCGCTCCGTCGCCGGCCGTGACCCGGCCGATCACCGCCGCCCCCGGCTCGCCGCGCTCGCGGAGGCGCGCGAGGAGGGCGTCGCCCTCTTCGGCAGCGCAGATGATGACGAAGCCGACGCCCATGTTGAACGTGCGGAACGCCTCGGCGTCGCTCAGGCCGCCGTGGCGCTGCAGAAAGGTGAACACCGGCGGCGGCGTCCAGGCGCGCCGGTCGATGTCGACGGCGGCGCCGGGGGGCAGCACGCGGGGAAGGTTGTCGGTCAGGCCGCCGCCGGTGACGTGGGCCATGGCCCTGACGGCGCCCGGCGCCTCGCCGAGGAGCGGGGACACCAGCGGGAGGTACGAGCGGTGCGGCCGCAGCAGCACTTCGCCCACCGGCCCGTCGAGGCCCTCCGGCGCCGAGTCCACCGTCAGGCCCAGGGTGCCGAACACGATACGGCGGGCCAGCGAGTACCCGTTGGTGTGGAGGCCGCTCGACGGCAGGCCGATCACCGAATCGCCGGGGCGGCCGCCGCGACCGTCGACGAGGCCGCGACGGTCGGCGATGCCGACGATGAAGCCGGCCAGGTCGTACTCGCCGTCGGCGTAGAACCCCGGCATCTCCGCCGTCTCGCCGCCCAGCAGCGCGCACCCGTTCGCCCGGCACGCGGCCGCGATACCCCGGACCACCGCCTCGGCCACGTCCGGCGAGAGCCGGCCCGTCGCGAGATAGTCGAGGAAGAACAGCGGCCTCGCCCCCTGCACCAGGATGTCGTTCACGCAGTGGTTGACGAGGTCGCCGCCGACGGTGTCGTGCCGACCGGCGAGGAACGCGACCTTCAGCTTCGTGCCGACGCCGTCCGCGCTCGACACCAGGACGGGGTCGGCCAGCCCCGTCAGGTCCGGCCGGAACAGGCCGCCGAAGCTGCCGATCTCCGAGAGCACGCCGGGGGTGAACGTCCCCCGCGCGAGCGCCCGGATGCGCCGCACCGCCTCGGCGCCGGCGTCGATGTCGACGCCCGCCGACCGGTAGTCGAGGGCGGTCCGGGCGGTCATGACGCGTCCGGCAGCTTCAGGGCCATCTGCATGTAGGCCTCCGCGTCGGCGGGGCCGGCCACGGGATACGTCCCGGTGTAGCACGACGTGCAGTAGTCGCCGCACCGGGCCCCGACCGCCTCGCGCAGTCCGTCGAGGCTGAGGTAGGCGAGCGTATCCGACTTGACGTACCGGCAGATGTCCTCGACCGCGTGGTTGGCGGCGATGAGCTCCGACCGCGTCGGCGTGTCGATGCCGTAGTAGCAGGGAGAGACGGTCGGCGGGCAGCTTATCCGCATGTGGATCTCGCGGGCGCCGGCGGCGCGGATCATCCCCACGATCTTGCGGCTGGTCGTCCCCCGCACGATGGAGTCGTCCACGAGGACGACGCGCTTGCCCGCGATGACGCTCCGCACCGGATTCAGCTTCACGCGCACGCGGAACCCGCGGATCTCCTGTTGCGGCGCAAGGAACGTCCGGCCCACGAAGTGGTTCCGGATGAGCCCCATCCGCATCGGCAAGCCCGCGGCCTCGGCGTAGCCCATGGCCGCGCAGATGCCGGAGTCGGGTATCGGCACGACGACGTCGGCGTCCACCGGCATCTCGCGCGCGAGCAGGCGTCCGAAATTGGTCCGCACCTCGTGGACGCTCTGGCCGAAGACCACGCTGTCCGGCCGGGCGAAGTACACGTGCTCGAACACGCAGTGCGCGGGCGTGGCGGGCGGGAACGGCCGGAACGACCGCCGGCCGCCGCGCCCGATGACCAGCAGCTCACCCGGCTCGACGTCCCGCACGTACTCCGCGCCGATCAAGTCCAGGGCGCAGGTCTCCGAGCAGACGACGGCGGCGTCGCCGAGGGCGCCGAGCACGAGGGGGCGGAACCCGTGGGGGTCGCGCACCGCCATCAGATGGTCGCGGGTCAGGACCACCAGCGAGAACGCGCCCCGCACCTGCCGGACCGACTCGACGATCGCGTCGGCGGGCGCGTCGGCGGCCGACCGGGCGTAGAGGTGCAGCACGACCTCGGTGTCGCTGCCGGTCTGGAAGATGTGCCCCCGACGGACGAGGTCGCCGCGCAGCTCCGCCGCGTTGATGAGGTTCCCGTTGTGGCAGAGGGCGATCTCGCCGTGCGCGCAGTCGATGAGCAGCGGCTGCGCGTTGACGATCTGGCTGTCGCCGGCCGTCGAGTACCGCACGTGGCCGATCGCGGCGTCCCCGCTCAGCGCGGCCACCGCCTTCTCGTCGATGGCCTCCGACACCTGCCCCATGGCCCGCGTCAGGTGCAGGCGCCCGCCGTCGGAGGTGGCGATGCCCGCGCTCTCCTGGCCCCGGTGCTGCAGCGCGTACAGGCCGAGGCGGGTCAGGGCGGGCGCCTCGGAATGCCCGTGGATGCCGAAGACGCCGCATTCGTCGTGGAACTTGTCGTCGTCCATGACCGGCCCACCCTCCGGCAGCCCGCGCCGTTCTACTGCCGCACCGCCGCCGGCTCGAAGTGGCGGGCCAGCCCTGTGGTCCAGGCGCGTTCGGCCGCGTCCAGCGCAACGTCGGCGACCACGCCGCCAGCCACCGACACGGTCACCCGGTCGCCTCCGGTCCGGCCGATCACCGCCGCCGGCACGCCGCGGTCGCGCGCCAGCACGAGCAGCCCCGCTCGTCCCTCCGGTGCCGCCGAAACGATGACGCGCGACGGCGACTCCCCGAACAGCGTCCGCACCGCGCCGAATCCGTCGTCCGGGCCGCCCGGCCCCGGCAAATCGACCCGCGCGCCGCCGCCGCCGCTCTCGATGCAGCACTCGGCCAGGGCCACCGCGAGCCCGCCCTCCGCGCAGTCGTGGGCCGAACATACCATCCCCCGGCGCGCCGCATCCACCATCAGGCGCTGCAGCGCCCGCTCGCGGTCGAAGTCGACGGCGGCGGGACGCCCCCGCACCAGTCGGTGCACCCGCTTCAGGTACTCGCTGCCCCCGAGCCCGTCGGCACCGGCCGCGGCCGGCGCCGAGTCCCCGAGCAGGATCACGTCGAGACCCGCAGCCGGAAAGAGGCGGGTCAGCACCCGCCCGGCGTCCTCGAGAAGCCCCACCACCCCGATCACCGGCGTGGGATCGATGGCCTGTCCGTCCGTCTCGTTGTAGAGGCTGACGTTCCCACCGGTGATGGGGATGCCGAGGGCGCGGCACCCCTCGGCGATGCCGTCCACCGCCTCGACGAACTGCCACATGATGTCGGGGCGCTCCGGGTTGCCGAAGTTCAGGCAGTTGGTCGCCCCGATCGGCTCGGCCCCGGCGCACGCCACGTTGCGCGCCGCCTCGGCCACCGCGAGCCGGCCGCCCTCGCGCGGGTCCAGCCAAGCGTGGCGGCCGTTCCCGTCCACCGACATCGCGAGGGCGCGGCCCGTCCCCTTGATGCGCACGACGGCGGCGCCGAGACCCGGCAGGGCCACCGTGTTGGTGCGCACCATGTGGTCGTACTGGCGGTAGATCCAGCGCTTGCTCGCGATGACCGGCGCCGCCAGCAGGTCCAGCCAGGTCCGGGTCAGATCGACGGGAGCCGACAGCGCCGAGGCGTCGAGCCGCTGCGCCTCGTCGAGATACGCGGGGCGCCGCGTCGGGCGGTCGTACAGCGGCGCGGCGTCGGCCAGCTCACGGTTCGGAATCTCCGCCACCACCCCGCCGCGGTCGCGCACGCGCAGCAGGCCGTCGCCGGTGACCTCGCCGATCCGCACCGCGTGCAGGTCCCACTTGTCGAAGATCCGCTCCACCTCCGCCTCGCGCCCCCGCCGCACCACCAGCAGCATCCGCTCCTGCGACTCCGACAGCATGATCTCGTAGGGCGTCATGCCCGTCTCGCGCCGCGGCACCCGCGACACGTCGATGTCGATGCCGGTCCCCCCCCGCGCCGCCATCTCGCACGTCGAGCAAGTGAGCCCCGCCGCCCCCATGTCCTGGATCCCGACCAGCGCGTCGGTCTCCATGACCTCGAGGCAGGCTTCGAGCAGCAGCTTTTCCATGAACGGGTCGCCGACCTGCACCGCGGGCCGGTTGTCGGCCGAGCGATCGTCGAACTCGGCCGACGCCATGGTGGCCCCGTGGATGCCGTCGCGCCCCGTCTTCGCCCCCACGTAGTAGACGGGGTTGCCGGTGCCCGAGGCGACCCCCTTGGCGAGCCGCCCGGCCTCCGCCACCCCCAGACAGAACACGTTCACCAGGGGGTTGCCCGCGTATCGCGGCTCGAACGCGACCTCGCCGCCCACCGTGGGGATGCCGATGCTGTTGCCGTAGCCGGCGATGCCCGCGACCACCCCGTCGACGAGGCGCGCGGTGTCCGCCCGCGTCCCGCCGCGCCCGTCCTCGAGGGCGCCGAACCGCAGCGAGTCGAGCAGCGCGATGGGCCGCGCCCCCATCGTGAAGATGTCGCGGATGATGCCGCCGACGCCGGTCGCGGCGCCCTGGTAGGGCTCGATGAACGAGGGATGGTTGTGGGACTCGATCTTGAACACCGCGGCGAGGCCATCGCCGACATCCACCGCGCCGGCGTTCTCGCCCGGCCCCTGCAGGACGCGCGGACCGTCGGTCGGGAAACGGCGCAGGTGCCGGCGCGAGCTCTTGTAGCTGCAGTGCTCGGACCACATCACCGAGAAGATCCCCAGCTCGGTGATCGTCGGCTCGCGGCCGAGAATCTCCACCAGCCGCCGATATTCCTCGGCGCTCAACCCGTGCGCGTCGATGGCGGCCTGCTCGATCACGCGGCCCCCGTCGCGGCCATCGCTGTCACCACGGACTCGAGCACCACCCGGCCGTCCTCGCTCCCAAGGGCCGACTCGCACGCGCGCTCGGGATGCGGCATGAGCCCGACGACGTTGCGGCGCCGGTTGCAGACGCCCGCGATTCGGCGCAGCGACCCGTTGGGATTGGCGGCGTCGGTCGCCGCGCCTTCGGCGTCGCAGTAGCGGAAGACGATCTGCCGGTTCGCCTCGAGGGCGTCGACCGTCTCCGGCGACGCGTGGAAGTTGCCCTCGCCGTGCGCGATCGGTAACTTCAGCACTTGCCCGGCCGCGGCCCCGCGGCTGAACGGTGTGTCGGTCTCCTCGACCCGGACATGGACGTGCTGGCACAGGAACTTCAGACGGCGGTTCCGCAACAGGGCGCCCTCCAGCAGCCCCGCTTCGAGAAGCACCTGGAACCCGTTGCAGATGCCGATGACCGGCCCGCCGGCGTCGGCGAACGCCTTGACCCGTTGCATCACCGGCGAGAATCGGGCGATCGCGCCGGTCCGCAGGTAGTCCCCGTAGGAGAACCCCCCCGGCAGCACGACCGCGTCCGCGCCCCGCAGGTCCGAGTCCTTGTGCCAGACGAACTCCGCCTGCCGCCCGAGCACGTGCCTGACGGCGTGGTAGGCGTCGTGATCGCAGTTCGAGCCGGGGAACTGGATGATGGCGAACTTCATGGGCGAATCCCCTCGCCGCGCCGGGATGCCGCTGGCCCCCCCGATGCCCCTCGAACGTCCTTACCCATACGGCCGCCGGCGGGGCACCGCTATTCTTCGATCGTCACCATCCTGGGCACACGCAGCCGGCCGGGCTCAGCCGGCGGCACCTGCGGGGTCTCATGCGTCTACCAGCCTCGCGGGCTTCGCGGGCAGCCGGCCGGGCTCAGCCGGCGGCGCCTGCGGGGTCTCCCCGTCGACCTCGACCTGGTAGCTCTCGATCACCGGGTTGGCGAGCAGCCGGTCGGCGACCTCGGTCGCGAGGGCGCGCGCGGCCTCCGGGGTCTCCGCGTCGACGTCCAGCTCGAAGTACTTCCCCTGCCGCACGTCGCGCACCGCCCCGTAACCCATCGAGCCCAGCGCCTCGACGATGGTCCGGCCCTGCGGGTCGAACACCGAGGGCTTCAGGGTGACGAACACTCTCGTTCTCACGCCTCGGGTCCCTCCAGGCCCCAAACCGCCGCGCCCTGCCACGCCGCCCCCCCCGTGTGTGCGATTCGGGAGTCTCCGAGCGGGACCGTCAGGACTCGCTTCCCACGGCCCCCGATTCTACGCCGGCCAGCACGCGGTCGACGATGGGACCGACGTGACGCAACTGCCGCTCGAGGTCGAACGCCGCGTCGAGGTCGGCCGGCGTCAGCACCGCCGTCACCTCCGGGTCCCCGGCCAGGAGGGCCTTGAAGTCGAGCCGCTCGTCGTGCGACCGCATCGCCGCCCGCTGCACCCAGGTGTAAGCCTGCTCGCGCGACACCCCGCGCTGCGCCAGCTCCAGCAGGACGGTGCCCGAGAAGACGACGCCGCGCGACCGCTCCAGATTCTCGCGCATCCGCTCGGGATGCACCACCAGCCCCCGCACGATGCGGGCGAACCGGCGCAGCATGTGGTCGAGCACGATAAAGCTGTCGGGGATGACCACGCGCTCCACCGACGAGTGCGAGATGTCGCGCTCGTGCCACAGGGCCACGTTCTCGAGCGCGGCCATCGCGTTGGCGCGCAGCACCCGGGCCAGCCCCGTCAACTGCTCGCACCCGATGGGGTTGCGCTTGTGGGGCATGGCCGACGAGCCCTTCTGGCCCTTCGCGAACCCTTCCTCCACCTCGCCGATCTCCGTCTTCTGCAGCCCGCGCACCTCGACCGCGAACTTCTCGATCGAGGCGCCGGTGACGGCGAGGGCGCCCAGCAGCTCGGCGTGTCGGTCGCGCTGCACGACCTGCGACGCCACCGGGGCCGGGGTCAGCCCGAGGGCGGCGCAGACCCGCCGCTCGATCTCCGGCTCGAGGTGGGCGTAGGTGCCAACCGCCCCTGAGATCTTGCCGACCCGCACGACCTCCCGCGCCCGTTCCACCCGCGTCCGCGCCCGCCCCAGCTCCGCGTGCCACAGGGCGAGCTTCAGCCCGAAGGTCATCGGCTCGGCGTGCACCCCGTGGGTGCGGCCGATCATCGGGGTGTCGCGATGCTCGCGGGCGCGCTCGGCCACCGCGGCGATTGCCCCGTCGAGGCCGTCGAGGATCAGCCCGCACGCCTCCTGCATCTGCAGGGCCAGCGCGGTGTCGAGCACGTCCGACGAGGTCAGCCCGAAGTGCAGCCAGCGCGCCGACGGGCCGACCTGCTCGGCCACCGCGGTGGTGAACGCGATGACGTCGTGCTGCGTCGTCCGCTCGATCTCGTCGACGCGCTCCGCCCGCACGCCGGGGCACGCGGCGATGTCGCGCGCCGCCGCCTCGGGGACGAGCCCGGTGGCGGCCATCGCCTCGGCCGCCGCGACCTCGACCCGCAGCCATGTCTCGTACTTGCGCTGGTCGCACCAGATGCGCCCCATCTCGGGGTTCGTGTAGCGTGGAATCATGACGTTGCGGATACTTGGAAAGGCAGGGCGATCTGGCGCCCGGGAAGCGAGCCGACGCCGGCGCGCGCCGGCGGAACGTCGAGGCTGACGGTCTCCGTCACCCGGTCCTGGTGGGTCACGACGACCCGGACGTCGGACCGCCCCGACGCGTCGAGGGCCTCGCGGCAGGTCATCGCCGCGAGCTCCGGCAGGTTGTTGACCCGGCTGAGGTGCGCGAGCACCAGGCACTCGACGGAGGGCCCGAGGTCCTCGCGCACGAAGCGGGCGAGCGCCTCGTTCGACAAGTGGCCGCGCTCGCCGGCGATGCGCGCCTTCGTGGACGCCGAGTACGGACCCACCTGCAGCAAGTCCGCCGCGTGGTTCGATTCCATCACCAGCAGGCGGCAACGCCGGAACCGGCGCCGCAGGGCGGGGGTCGCCGCCCCGACGTCGGTCGCGAACCCGACGCCCCCCGCCGCCGTCTCGATGTGGAACGCCACCGTCTCGGCGTCGGCGTCGTGGGACACCTCGAACGGGGTGATGCGGAAGGCGCCGATGTCGGCCGGCGCGCCGCAGTCGAGCCCGCCCCATGACCAGACCTCGGCGTCCGGCCAGACGGCGCGCGTGGCCTCGGTCGCGTGCACCGGCACCTCGTAGCGGCGCGAGAACAGCGCCGCGCCGCGGGTGTGGTCGCCGTGGGCGTGGGTGATGACGACGGCGGTGACGCTCTCCGGCACCACCCCGACCGCGTCGAGCCGGCGGGCCGTCTCGCGGCAGCTCAGCCCGACGTCGATGAGCAGGCGCGTCCCGCCGTGCTGCAGCAGCGTCGCGTTCCCCGCGCTCCCGCTGCCGAGGACCGTGAGCAGGACAGGCATCACACGGGGGTCCTGGCACGACCCGCAGGGCGTTGCGGCGCGGCTGGTCGCGCGGCCGATCCGCCGGTCGTGCCCGGCGCGACGCGACGCCGACGGCTACGCGAGGGCGAGCTGATCGTCACCGAGCCCTATCCCGTTCACCGGCCCGAGCACCGTCCCCGACAGCGAGCCGGGCGGCAGCAGGTCGCGCGCCACGCGCCGGACGTCCTCCCGGGTCACGGCCTCGACCCCGCGCAGCGTGTCCTCCACGGTGAGCTGCCGGCCGAAGTACATCTCCTGCCGCGCCATGTGCGACATCCGGCTCGACGAGCTCTCGAGGCTGAGCACGAGGCTGCCCTTCAGATGGTCCTGCGCCCGCCGCAGCTCCTCCGCCGGGACGAGGTTGTCGCGCAGGTCCCGCAGCTCGGCGACGACGAGGTCGATGACCTCGCGCACCGCGTCCGCGTCGCAGCCGGCGTAGACGGTCAGCGCGCCCCCGTCCTGGTACGACACGAGGCCGCTGTGGACGGCGTAGGCGAGCCCCCGCCGCTCGCGGATGTTCTGGAAGAGCCGCGAGCTCATCGACCCGCCGAGCACGATGTTCAGCAGGTAGCAGACGTACCGGTCGTCGTGGCGCTGGGGATAGCCCTCGACCCCCAGGCAGACGTGGCACTGCTCGATGCCCTTGTCGCGCACCGCCAGCCCGGGCACCGCCGCCGGCGGGGTGACGGTCGCCGCCCCGCCGTTCGCCGGCAGGTCCGCGAACGCCTCCGCCACGAGGTCCCGGACCGCCCCGTGCTCGACGTTGCCGGCCGCCGCGATCACCAGGTTCCCGGCGGTGTACACCCGCGTGAAGTAGTCGCGCAGGGTGGCGCTGTCGATGGGGCCGACGGTGGAGGGCACCCCGAGGATGGGGCGGCCCAGGGGGTGCCCCGACCAGAAGCGCTGGGTGAAGAGCTCGTGCACGAGGTCGTCGGGGGTGTCCTCGACCATCTTGATCTCTTCGAGCACGACCTTCTTCTCGCGCGCGACCTCCTCGGGGTCGAACGCGGGACGCAGCAGCAGGTCGGCGAGCACGTCGACGGCGCGGGGCAGATGCTCGTCGAGCACCTTGACGTAGTAGCTCGCGTACTCCTTGGCCGTGAACGCGTCGAGATGACCGCCGATCGAGTCGATCTCC
Organism: Vicinamibacterales bacterium; assembly: GCA_963664545.2. GTDB lineage: Bacteria > Acidobacteriota > Vicinamibacteria > Vicinamibacterales > UBA8438 > JAJEEA01. The sequence continues at coordinate 1,478,260 of OY761475.2, forward strand.
TGCGCGATGTCCTGGGCCGATCGGGTCGCGGTGCCCTTGAAGAGCATGTGCTCGACGAGATGCGCGATGCCCGAGAGGGCCGCGCGCTCGTGCCGCGATCCGCGGGTCAGCCACACGCCGAAGCTGACCGAGCGCGCGCCCGGCATGGGCTCGGTCAGGAGACGCAATCCGTTGTCGAACTGCTCGCAGACAACCATGGAGGGTGACAGTCCGTCCGCCTGCCCGCCCGACGGGCTAGCGTTCCGTAAGTGGTTTGGATAGAGATAATTAGACGACAACTACATCGCGAGAGTGTATCACGGGGCGGCTTGGTGCATCAACCGGGGACTGAATCCGGCGGAACCGGCGCCGGAGAGCGAGGCGCGCCGCCGATGGCCGTCCGGCGCGGCCGGTCGCCGCGGCGACCCCGGGGGCGCGGTGGAGGAGTTACCGGCGCGCCCGGGAAACATCGTCGAACTGGGCCTGCGGTCGCGGGATCCGCCCGCGGGCCCGACGTGGACACCGTCCGGCACCGCCGGTCATGGTACCGTTGTTGTATGGCCGACGCCGGGCCGGATATCGCGGAGCTCGCGCCGGACGAGCTCGAGGAGGCGTTGGGGCGCCTCGGCGTCGAGCCCTACCACGGCCGGCAGATCTACCGCTGGGTCTACCGGCGGGGGCTGGAAGGGTTCGACGGGATGACCGACCTCTCCCGGCCCCTGCGCGCGAGGCTCGGCCGCACCCTCTCGTTCTCGACCCCGCGCATCGCCGGCCGCGAGCTCTCCGGCGACGGCACCCGCAAGTTCGTGTTCACCCTCGCCGACGGGCGCGGCATCGAATCGGTGTTCATCCCCGACACCCCGGCGATGACCTTCTGCGTATCGACGCAGGTCGGGTGCGCGATGGGGTGCCGGTTCTGCCTGACCGGACAGATGGGCCTCGCCCGGCACCTGACGGCGGGCGAGATCGCGGGGCAGGTGCGGGTGCTCGCCCGCGAGCTGGATCTGCAGGACCGCCGCTTCAACCTCGTGCTCATGGGCATGGGCGAGCCGCTGCACAACTACGACGCGACGATGAAGGCGTTGCGCATGCTCGCGGCCCCGAGCGGACTCGCCCTGACGCCCCGCCGGGTCACCCTGTCGACGGTCGGCCTGCCCGCCGGCCTCGCCAGGCTGGCCGGCGAGCCGTGGATCCCCAACCTCGCCGTCTCCCTCCACGCCACGACCGACGAGACGCGCCACGCCCTCATCCCGACCAGCCGGAACCAGCGCCTGGCCGACCTCGTCGCCGCCTGCCGCCGCTTCCCCCTGAAGCACCGCGACCGCATCACCTTCGAGTACGTGCTGCTCGACGGCGTCAACGACGCCGCGGCCGACGCCGCGCGGCTCGGCGTCCTGCTGCGCGGGCTGCGGGCCAAGGTGAACCTGATCCCGTTCAACGCCGCGCCGGGTATCCCCTTCACCCGGCCGTCCGACCGTCAGGTCAACCGCTTCGCGCGCAGCCTCGCCGCCCGCGGCATGACCGTCTCGGTCCGCAAGAGCCGGGGGCGGGACATCCGCGCCGCCTGCGGCCAGCTCATCCTGGAAGGCGGCCCGCGCCGGTCGGCCGCGCAGCAGGCGGCCGGCCTCCTGAGCGGCTAGCCGCGCGTCACGGCAGGCGGAGCGCGATGAGCTCGGGCACCTCGCCGCCGACGGTCAGCGCGATGTGCTGCGCCCCCTCGTGCAGGTAGGTCATCGGGGTGCCGATGGCGCCGGCGGGCAGGTCGAGCGAGCCGAGTATCTCCCCCGTCGCCTTGTCGCGCGCCACGAGCCGCGGCCCGCCGTCGGAGCCGCCGGCCGAGAGCGCGCTGATCAGCAGCGTCCGCGTGAGCAGCGGCCCGCCGTGGCCCTCGCCGCCGAGCGGCGGCAGGTCGAGGTCGCGCAGCCGGGGGTGGTTGCGCAGCCGGTTGCCGTCGCCGTTGGGCCGCATCCACGCGTGCTCGCCAGCGTTGAGGTCGATGGCGGTCATGCGCGAGTACGGCGGCTTGAGCAGCGGCAGGCCCTGGGGCATGGCGGGCTGGGTGCCGCTGTCGAAGTCGGCCTGCGTATAACGCAGGTTGCCGCCCTCGGCGGGGTCGGGCGTGTAGTACTTGATGACCGAGAAGCGGTTCTCCGAAGGGACGTACAGCAAGCCCGTCTCGGGGTCGGCGGCGGCCCCGCTCCAGCTCGCCCCGCCCGCGATGTGGGGCCGCTGAATCGTGCCCTGCAGGCCGCCCTCGATGCTGAGCATCGGCGGCGTGAAGAGCGGTCCGAGCCGGAAGTTCCGGACCGCCTCGACGGCGAGGGCCCGGATCTCGGGGGTGAAGTCGACCAGATCGTCGATGCCGATGCCCTGGTACTCGAACGGCGGCGGCTTCGTCGGGAACGGCTGCGTCGGCGAGAGCACCTCGCCCTCGAGGTCGGTGTCGGTCTCGACCGGACGCTCCTCGATGGGCCACACGGGGTCGCCGGTCACCCGGTCGAAGACGTAGGTGAACCCCTGCTTGCTCACCTGCGCGAGGGCCTTGACGGGGCGTCCATCGACGGTGACGTCGACGAGGGTCGGCGCGGCCGGGAAGTCGTAGTCCCAGACCCCGTGGTGCACCGCCTGGAAGTGCCACATGCGCTGGCCCGTCTCGATGTCGACGGCGACGATGCTCTCCGCGAACAGGTTGTCGCCGGGCCGGTGCCCGCCGTAGTAGTCGCTGGTCGGCGTGCCCGTCGGGAGGAAGACGTAGCCGGTCTCCTCGTCCCCGCTCATCGGCGGCCAGATGTTGGCGTTCCCCGAGTAGCGCCACGACTCGTTCAGCCACGTGTCGGCCCCGAAGTCGTCCCCCTGCGGCACGGTGCGGAAGACCCACCGGGTGTCGCCGGTGCGGGCGTCGATGCCCTTCACCCAGCCCGGCGGCGCCTCCCGACGGATGACGAAGTCGGAGATGATGGTGGGGGTGACGACGACGTCGCGCATGACCACCGGCGGCGACTTGACCCCGAGCAGGTTGCGCCCCTGGTAGTTCACGTCGCCCCGGTCCGCGCGGGGGATGCCCTCGGTCAGGTCCACGCGGCCGCCGGCGCCGAACCCGGGGACGGGCCGCCCCGTCTTCGCGTCGACGGCGTGCAGCCAGCCCTCGCTGGTGCCCCAGAAGATGCGTTCGTCATCGTTCTCGTCGTCGGCCCAGTACGCGAGGCCGCGCGAGCCGTAGCCGTGGGTCGGCAGGCCCTCGTCGTATACCCGCGGGTCGTAGACCCAGCGGACCTCGCCGGTGCCCGCGTCGAGGGCCGCCACCTGGTACAGCGCCGTCGACAGGTACAGCGTGCCGCCGATCATCAGCGGCGTCACCTGGAAGCCGCGGATCGAGAACTGGCCCAGCCGCTCGCGCAACGCCTCGAGATCGAGCGCGCCGTCGGCCGATTGCCAGCGCCACGCGATACGCAGGTCCTCGAAGTTCGACGCGTCGATCTGGTCGAGCGGCGAGTACTTGGTGCTGCCCTGGTCGCCGGCGTAGGCGCGCCACTCGCCGTCGGCGGCGCCGTACTGGGCCGACACCGGGGCGGAAGCGGCCGCCAGCAGGCCCCCGGCGAGGCAGACGACGGGCAACGTCGACAATTTCATGATGTGCTCCCGAAGCGTCGGCGGATTCCGAAGGCGCCGCCAGGACCGGAATCAGGCGATGCCGTGGTCGCGGCGACCGGCGACGAAGCCCTCCATGACGCCTTCCAGCCGCGCCATCCGCTCGCGCAGGTCCGCGAACTCGCGGCCCATGTCGTCGAAACGCTGGTTGACAACGTCGAAACGCTGGTTGACAGCCTCAAAACGCTGGTTGACAACGTCGAAACGCTTGTTCGTCTGGTCCGCCTGCCGATCCATGCGGCCGACGAGGACCAGCGCCGTGGCGATTTGTCCCCCGGCCAGCGTCAGAATGCCCAGGACGATCGTGATGAACTCGGCGCTCATGGCGTCACCATCCCTTCCCGACGGGTACTTGCCAGTATGGCACAGTCCGACCGGGCCGCGCACCCGATACGGCCGCTGCCCTGCCCCGCCCGCAGGACACGGAAGCCCTTATACGAAAGGAACGTGCCAAGAGTCGGCGCCGCTATCGCGCAGTCCGACCGGGCCGCGCACCCGATACGGCCGCCGCCCTGCGCCGCGCTGCCCGGCACCGCAGGACACGGAAGCCCTTATATGAAAGGAATGGCGCAGACTCCTGGACGAAGGGCCGTGCCGGAAGTCCGCGCGGGCGCGACGGCGGGGACGGGTCGGGCGCCTTGCGGCGGCGGCCGCGGGGCGGACCCACCGGCGAATCAAGACACCAGCACGCCCGCGAGGGGGTCGGCGGCGGTGATGCGCACCCGGACCCGCCGGTTGGCCGCGCCCGCGGGGGGCACCGGCACCTTCAGGTAGTTGTCGGTGGCGACAACCGCCCCGCCGTCGAGGGTCAGCCCGGGCCGCACCGCACCGACCTGGCTCTCGCGGAACCGCCGCGCGAGATCGGCGCCGATGTCGCGGAGGGCCCGCGCCCGCGCCCGCACCACCGGCCCCGGCACCCGGTCGGGCAGCCCGCACGCCTCGGTGCCCTCGCGGGGCGAGTAGGGGAAGACGTGCAGGTAGGTCAGGGGGCTCGACGCCACGTAGTCGAGGGTCAGGCGCGCGTCCTCGTCCCCCTCGCCGGGGAACCCCGCGATGAGGTCGGCGCCGATGCCCGCGTGGGGCATCCGCCCGCGCACCCGGTCGACGACGCGGCGGTACTGGTCGAGCGTGTAGGGACGCCGCATGCGCCGCAGCATGCGGTCGGCGGCGTGCTGCAGCGGCAGATGGAAATGGGGCGCGAACCGTCCGCTCGCGGCGACCAGATCGACCAGCTCGGGCGGACAGTCCATCGGCTCGAGCGAGCTGATGCGGCAAGTCACGTCGGACAGATGGCCGTCGATGGCCCGCAGCAGGGCGGTCAGGCTGGAAGGCGGGTCGAGGTCGCGCCCGTACGAGCCGAGATGGACGCCGTTCAGGACCACCTCGTGGAACCCGCTCGCCGCCGCATGGCCGATGGCGGCGAGCACGCGCCGGTGGTCGAGGCTGCGCCCCCGCCCCCGCGTGGTGGGGATGATGCAGTAGGAACAGGCCTCGTCGCAGCCGGTCTGCACCCGCAGCATGAACGCCACCCGGCCGATGCCCGCGGGCGTGACCGGGGCGCCGCACGGCCCCGGACCGTCCCCGAAGCGCTCGGCGGTCGTCTCCGCGCCGGGCAGCAGCCGGTCGACCAGGGTCTCCTTCCCGTCGTTCGGCACCACCTCGGGCGCCCCCGGCAGCGCCGCGATCTCTCCGCCGGCGCGGGTCGCGTAGCAGCCGGTGGCGACCACCCGCGCGCCGGGGTTCTCCCGAGCCACCCGCCGCAGCGCCTGCCGCACGCCCTGGTCGGCCGCCGCCGTCACCGAGCAACTGTTGACCACCACGACGTCCGCCTCGGCGGGCGGCGCCGGGGTCGCCCCGCGGGCGCGGAGCTGCATCTCGATCTGCAGCGAATCGGCCTGGTTGACGCGGCATCCGAAGGTGGTGACGGCGTAGCGCACAAGAAGTCCCTTTCTGATGCGTCCATTGTCTCACCGGCGGCCCGCGGAACGCAGAATCGAGCGTCGCCGCACCGGCGCTCCGCCCGGGACGGGACGGCGATTCGCACGCCGTCTTCGCGCCGCGCGGCACCGTGGCGCTTCTGCGGTCGGCGGGGCCGTCGACGAGTCAGCCCGCCGTCGGCCGGGCGGCGGCCGGGCTTCGGAAGCGCGAAGACCCCATCCACCGTCGGAATCCCTGATGCGGAAGCGGGCAAAATGCCATAGGATGGAAGGCTTCCGGCGCGCCGCCGCGGCGCCACCCGACGCACCGAACCCGGGATCGCCCCTTCGAGGTATCAGCCATGCGCCCTGCACCCGTCACCTGGACCACCGCCGCCGCCACCGGCGTCCTCGTCCTGCTCTTCCTGCCGCAGCCCGAGCCGTCCGCCACCGCGGCCGCGGCGCGGCAGGACTCGGCGCGGCTCGCCGAACTCAAGGCCGAGGTCGTCGTCGACGTCGACAGCCGCCGCGACTTCACCCAGCAGATGGTCGACATGCTCTTCAGCTTCGGCGAGCTGGGCTTCCAGGAGTTCGAGACGCAACGCTACGTCACCGGCATCCTCGAGGACCACGGGTTCACGGTCGAGCAGGGCGTGGCGGGCATCCCCAGCGCCTGGTGGGCCACCTGGGGCTCGGGCTCCCCGGTCATCGCGCTGGGCACCGACGTCGACGGCATCCCCCAGTCGTCGCAGAAGCCCGGCGTCGCCTATCGCGACCCCCTCGTCCCCGGCGCCCCCGGCCACGGCGAGGGGCACAACTCGGGCCAGGCCCTCAACATCACCGCCGCCCTCGCGGTCCAGAAGATCATGCAGCGCGAGAACCTGCCCGGCACCCTCGTCATCTGGCCGGGCATCGCCGAGGAGCAGCTCGGGGCCAAGGCCTACTACGTCAAGGCGGGCCTGTTCGACGACGTCGACATCGTCCTCTACTCGCACGTCAGCAGCGACATGACCACGGGCTGGGGCGAGAGCGGGGGCAATGGCATGGTGTCGGTCGAGTACCTGTTCGAGGGCGAGAGCGCCCACGGCGCCGGCTCGCCGTGGGACGGGCGCAGCGCCCTCGACGCGGTCGAGCTGATGAACATCGGCTGGAACTTCCGCCGCGAGCACCTCCGCATCCAGCAGCGCTCGCACTACGTCATCACCAACGGCGGCGACCAGCCCAACGTCGTACCCCCGACCGCCGCCGTCTGGTACTTCTTCCGAGAGACCGACTACCCGAGCATCATGCGCATGTGGGAGCTCGGCGACCGCATGGCCGAGGGCGCCACCCTCATGACGAGCACCACCGTCGAGTCGCGGGTCCTCGGCGCCGCGTGGCCGCAGCACATGAACCGGCCGCTCGCCGAGGCGCTTCACGCCAACATGCTCGACGTCGGCCTGCCCGCGTGGAGCGAGAAGGACCAGCGGCTGGCCCGGGCGCTGCAGAAGGAGCTCGGGGTCGAGGAGCGCGGGCTCCCGACCGAGCTCGGCGAGGAGCTGCGGGGCCGCGCGGACATCCCCGACTCGCAGCGGCGGGGCGGCGGGTCGGACGACATCGGGGACATCTCGTGGGTGGTGCCGACCGTCGTGCTCCGGTTCCCGTCGAACATCCCCGGCGGACAGAACCACAACTGGAACAAGACCATCGCCATGGCCACCCCCATCGCCCACAAGGGGGCCACGGCCGGCGCCAAGGTCTTCGCCCGGACCCTGCTCGACATCCTCCTGACCCCGTCGCTGGCGGAGGACGCGCGCGACTACTTCGAAACCGTCCAGAAGGCGGACACCGAGTACACGTCGTTCCTGCGGCCCGAGGACGAGCCCGCGATCTGGCTGAACGCCGAGATCATGCGGACGTTCAAGCCGCAGCTTGAGCAGTACTACTACGACCCGTCGCGCTACGACACCTACCTGGAGCAACTCGGGATCGAGTACCCGACGATCCGCGGGGAAGAGTAGACGCGGTTCCCGACGCCACAACGCGGGACCGGGGCCTCCTGCCGATGCGGGACGCCCCGGCACAATGCCCGTGCCGTCCCCCATGACCGACCCCGCCACCGAGAACACGCGCGCCGCCGTCGACGGCAAGTTCCTGTCGGTCGGGGGCGACCGCTTCCTGGTCAAGGGCGTCGCCTACGGCACCTTCGCGCCCGACGCGGCGGGACGCCAGTTCCCCCCGGCGGCGGTCGTCGCGGACGACTTCGCGCGGATGCGGGAAGCCGGTCTGAACACTGTCCGCACCTACACGGTGCCGGACCCGGACCTCCTCGACGCGGCGGCGCGGCACGGGCTGCGCGTGATGGTCGGCCTGCCCTGGCCGCAGCATGTCGCGTTCCTCGACGACCCCGACCTCTACCGCCGCATCCGAGGCGACATCATCGCCCGCGTGCGCGAGCTGTCCGCCCACCCCGCCGCCCTCGTCTTCGCCCTCGGCAACGAGATTCCCGCGCCCGTCGTCCGCTGGCACGAGCAGGCCCGCGTCGAGCGCTTCCTCCGCGAGCTCTACCATGACGTGAAGGCGGCGGCGCCCGAGGCGCTGCTCACGTACGTAAACTACCCGCCGACCGAGTACCTGTCGCTGCCGTTCCTCGACGTTTGCGCGTTCAACGTCTATCTGCACGCGGAGGCGGACCTGCGGCGCTACCTCGCCCGGCTGCAGCACCTCGCGGGACACCGCCCGCTCCTCCTCGCCGAGGCGGGGGCGGACAGCCAGCGCGAGGGCGGGGACGGCCAGGCCGCCATCGCCGCCATGCACGTGCGCACCGCATTCTCCGAGGGCGCGTGCGGGGCGGTGGTGTTCGCGTGGACCGACGAATGGTGGCGGGGGGGGCGGCCCGTCGACGACTGGGCGTTCGGCCTCGTCGACGCGGCGCGAAAGCCGAAGCCGGCGCTCGGCGCCGTGGTCGCGGCGTTCGCGGAGGCGCCGTTCCCCGAGGCAAAGCGGCGGACGTGGCCGAGTATCTCGGTCGTGGTGTGCGCCTACAACGAGGCCGCCACCATCGACGAGTGCCTCACGTCGATCGAGAACCTGACCTATCCCGACTACGAGGTCATCGTCGTCAACGACGGCTCGCGCGACGCCACCAGCGACATCGCGCGCCGGCACGCGTCGGTCGACGTGATCGACATCCCGAACGGCGGGCTGAGCGCGGCCCGGAACGTCGGGCTCGAGCACGCGGCCGGGGAGATCGTCGCCTACACCGACGGCGACGTGCGCGTCGACCCCGACTGGCTGACGCACCTCGTCCAGCCGTTCCTGACCTCGGACGTCGCCGGCGCCGGCGGCCCCAACCTCGTCCCCGCCGACGACCCCCCGATGGCCCAGTGCATCGCGCGCGCCCCCGGCAGCCCCACCCAGGTCATGCTCGACGACCGCATCGCCGAGCACGTGCCCGGCTGCAACATGGCGTTCCGACGCGACGCCCTCCTCGCGGTGGGCGGGTTCAACCCCATCTACCTGCGCGCGGGCGACGACGTCGACATCTGCTGGCGCCTGCAGGCGCGCGGCTGGCGGATCGGGTTCGCCCCGTCCGCCCTCGTCTGGCACCGCCACCGCGCGTCGCTGCGCGCCTACTGGCGGCAGCAGGTCGGGTACGGGGAGGGCGAGTCGTGGCTCAAGCCCCACCATCCCGACCAGTTCCACGGGCTGCACATCGGCTGGCGGGGACGCATCTACGGGCCGCTGCCCTTCCACCGTTCGCTTACGCGCGCCCGCGTCAACAGCGGCACGTGGGGCACCGCGGCGTTCCCGTCGGTCTACACCATCGACACCTATCCGTTCGCGTTCATGCCTCACTCGGCGCGCTGGCAGGTCGCCGCCGCCGCCCTGATCGGCCTCGGCGCGGCGACCCTGCTGACGAGCCAGCTCGGGCTCGCCCTCGCGCTGCTCACGGTGGGGACCGCCGCCCTCGGCACCACCGTCGCCCGTTGCGTCCGCTACGCCCGCGTCACCGACATCGAGGGCCTGCCGCCGCTCGTCCGACGCCCGCGCCGCCTGAGCCGCATCCTCTACCGCTCGCGCATCGCCGCGCTCTACTTCGTCCAGCCCCTCGCCCGCGCGTGGGGGCGCCTGCGGGGCGCGATGTCCCCGCCCGAGGTCCTCCGCGCCACCGCCGCCGGCCGCCGGCCCCCGCCGGCCGCGCCCGCCGGCGCGATCCGGAGCCTGCGCGCCGACCTGTCGGGCCGTACGCCGCCACGCCGCTTCTGGAGCGAGACCTGGGTCTCCGGCGAAGCGTTGCTGACGCAGCTCACGTCGCGCCTCGAACGGACGCGAGACGTGCGGACGGTCGAGATAGACGACGGCTGGCAGGCCGACCGCGACATCAGCGTCGGCCTGAATCGGTGGTCGCGGCTCCACCTTCGCGTGCTCGTCGAGGAGCACCACGAAGGGCGCTGCCTCGTCCGCCTCGCGCGGCGGCTCGAAGCGACCCCCAAGCTGTGGCTTCTCGGCGCCGGGCTCGCCGGCGGAACGCTCGCCGGCGCCGCCGCCGGCCCCGCCCCGTACTGGCCGTGGATCGCCAGCGCCGCCGCGCTGCTCGCGGCGTGGGCCGTCCGCACCCTGCGTCAATCGGCGCGCGCCGCCGCCGCCGTCGACGCGGCGATCGCGGACACCGCGGCGGCGTTCCGCCTTATGCCGCTGCCGGACGCGCCGGCGCAGGAAGAACGCCCGAAGTCCGACGCGCCGGCGCCGTCACCGCCGCCGGGTGCGCGCGCCCCCGCCCGCATGGACCCGGCACCTGAGTCACCGCAACCGCAGACCCGCGACCTCGCGCAGTCCCCGGGCGAGTTGTAGCAACCATGCCCCCGTATGCCCGCCGTGAAGTGAAGGAGTCAAGCCCATGCCGACGCGAGCCCGACGAACGCCCCGGCCCTCCCGGCCGCCCCGCCGGAAATCCCTGTGGCTGGCCGCGTGCCTGTTCGCCGTCGCGGCCCCGTCGGCGGCGCAGGACGAGATCCTCGTCATCGGCGGTGAAGGACGCCACTGCGGCGAGGACCCGGCCTGCATCAACCGGCTGCACCCCGCGATTCCCATGGCCGCCCGCGCGCAGCCGGGCCAGACCATCGTCTTCCGCGTCCGCAACGCCAGCGACTTCGACCTCGACCCCGCGAGCACCTACGACGACCCGCGCGAGGGCGACCCGCAGATCGGCACCGTCCATCCGCTAACGGGACCGGTGCACATCGAGGGGGCCGAGCCCGGCCACATCCTCGCCGTGACCCTGCTCGACATCGCCCCCGGGCGCTTCGGCTACACCTCCGTCAGCCCTATCGGCTTCGTCTCCGACCACGTCACCGGCGCGTTCCGCGCGGAGTGGCGCCTCAACCGCACCGAGGCGGCCAGCGACGACGTGCCCGGCGTCCGCATCCCCAACGCCAGCTTCCCCGGCATCCTCACCGTGCTGCCGGGTCCCGAGCAGCACGCCGCGATGCTGTCGCGCGAAGCCGAGCTCCGCGCCCTCGGCGGGGCCGGCTTCCCGCCCCACGCCCTCCACGCGTCGCCCGCCGGCGTCTGCGGCCCCGGCGGCTCGCACGCCGACGAGTGCCTGCGCACCCTCCCCCCGCGCGAGCACGGCGGCAACCTCGACATCCGCTACCTGCAGGTCGGCGTGACCGTCTATCTGCCCTGCTACATCGCCGGCTGCGGCCTCGCCATCGGCGACCCCCACTTCGCCCAGGGCGACGGCGAGGTCTCGGGCACCGCCATCGAGATGGACGCCGACTTCACGGTCACGACCCGCCTCATTACCGACGGCCCCGCCCTGACCCGCGGCCCCCACTTCGAGGGGCCGGCCCGCGTCCTCGACATCCCCTCGCGCCGCTTCTACGCCACCACCGGCTTCCCCCTCAAGGCGGTCGGCGAGGTCCCCCCCGACATGCGCTACCTCGCCGCCTCCGAACGCATCGCCGGCCTGCGCAACCTCTCGAAGGACGTCTCCCTCGCCGCCCGCAACGCCCTCCTCGCGATGATCGACTACATGACCGCCACCTACGGCCTCACCCCCGAGCAGGCCTACGTCGTGGCCAGCGTCGCCGTCGACCTGCGCATCGCCCAACTCGTCGACGCCCCCAACGTCGGGGTGACGGCCCTGCTGCCGCTCGACATCTTCACCGGCCGCTGAGCCGGGCGGGTGCATTGACAGACTGTAGCGCGTTAGGGCACACTTTACGAATTGACCATAAGGAACGTAAGCCACAAGGGTGTTCGTCGCCTATTCCTTGCGGACGACCCAAGGGGAGTTCCCGCGCCGACGATAGACAAGCTCCGAAAGATGCTGGCGTTCCTGCAGGATATGAGTGGGGCCGGCGAGCTGCGTGCGATCCCCGTCTGGAAAGCCCATCGACTGACCGGAGACCGAAGGGACGTCTGGAGTCTGCACGTCACGAGAAACTGGCGGCTCACGTTCCGCATCGACGGCAAGGAGGTTGTCGATGTCGATCTCGAGGATTACCACTGACGGAGGACGACCATGCGCATGCAGAACCCGCCGCATCCCGGAGAGTTCGTCAAGACCGAAGTCATCGAACCACTCGGCTTGACGGTGGCCGCCGCGGCGGCGGTGCTGGGGGTCTCACGTCCGACGCTGTCGAGGTTTCTCAACGGCCGCTCGCACTTGTCCGCTCCCATGGCGCTGCGAATCGAGAAGGCCTTCCGCGTCAAGATGGACACGCTGATGAGGATGCAGGCGTCCTTTGATATCGCTCGCGCACGCGCACGCGCGGGTGACGTCAAGGTGATGCCGTACCGGAACGCGGAAACGCGGTTGTAGGCCACACATATCGTCGGACCCCTGCACTTCTGCCGAATGCAGTCCACAAAGATAGATTCTTCGGGGGTCGCGCCGACGCCAGCGACGGCACCGCCGGTCCCCCCGACTGGAGCCACATGGCCGATCCTCCCGCCGACACGGCCCGCCCCGCCACCGCCCTGCAGGCGTCGGGGCCGCTGGGCCTCCTCATCGCCCTGCTCGCCGGCTCGGTGTACCTCTTCGGCGACGCGTCGTCGAGCGGCCCGAATCAGATCGCCCTCATGCTCGCCGCCTCGGCGGCGGCGCTGGTGGGGCTGCGGAACGGGCACCGGTGGCCGGCCATCGAGCAGGGCATCCGGCGCAGCCTCTCGGTGTCGATGGGGGCCATCCTCATCCTGCTCGTCGTGGGGGCCCTGATCGGGACGTGGATCCTCGCCGGGATCGTTCCCACGATGATCTACTACGGCCTGCTGGTGCTGTCGCCGGCGGTGTTCTACGCCACCGCGTGCGTCATCTGCGCGTTCGTCTCGGTCGCCACCGGCAGCTCGTGGACCACCGCCGGCACCATCGGCATCGCCCTGGTCGGCATCGCCACCGCGCAGGGGCTGAACCTGGGCCTCGCGGCCGGGGCCATCATCTCGGGCGCGTACTTCGGCGACAAGATGTCGGCCCTGTCCGACACCACGAACCTCGCCCCCGCCGTCGCCGGGACCGACCTGTTCACCCACATCCGGCACATGGCGTGGACCACGGGGCCGAGCATCGCGGCCGCCCTGGTCCTGTTCACGGCGGCGGGCCTCGCGGCGCCCGCCCCCGCCTCCACCGCCGAGCTCGCGGCGGTGCTGGAGGCCCTCGACGCGCAGTACGCGCTCGGGCCCCACCTGCTGATTCCCGTCGCCCTGGTGCTGGCCCTGGTGCTGCGGCGCGTCCCCGCGCTCCCCGCGCTGCTCGCCGGGGCCCTGGCCGGGGCGTTCTTCGCGGGGCTCTTCCAGGGGGACACCGTCGTCGCGTTCGTGGCCGAACCCGGCCTCGCCCGGCCCGTCGCAATCGTCAAGGGGTGCTGGATCGCCCTCTTCGACGGGTTCGCCCTCGACTCGGGGAACGCCGCCCTCGACGACCTCCTCAGCCGCGGCGGGATGAGCAGCATGCTGACGACGATCTGGCTGGTCATGTCGGCGATGATGTTCGGGGGGGTCATGGAGTCGACCGGCCAGCTCGAGGCGGTGGCGCGGCGCATCCTGCACGCGGTCCGCAGCACGGGAAGCCTCACCATGGCGACCCTCGCCACCGCGTTCGGCACCAACGTGGTCACCTCCGACCAGTACATCTCCATCGTGCTCCCGGGGCGGATGTTCCGCGCCGAGTACGAGCGGCGCGGCCTCGACCCGTGCAACCTGTCGCGGACCCTGGAGGACGGGGGGACCATCACCTCGGTGCTCATCCCCTGGAACACGTGCGGCGCATACATGGCCGGCACCCTCGGGGTCGCCACCCTGACCTACGCCCCGTTCTGCTTCTTCAACCTCATCAACCCCCTGGTCGCCGCCCTCTACGGGTGGGCCAACGTCTCGACCGTCAAGCTCGAGCCGCCTCCATCCAGTGAGCCGGCGCACCGCTGACCGGAACCAAGCCCAGCCGCGAGGAGAATACGCGCGTGGCACACTACAAGCCCGCCGTTCGACGTCTGGTGCTGGAGCGCTTCCGCAGCATCCCGTCTGCCTGCATCACCTTCGACAACCCGACGATCTTCGTCGGTCGCAACGGCTCCGGGAAGAGCAACCTCATCAGCGCCTTCTCTTTCCTGGCGGACGCGATGAACGCGCCGCTGCGGACCGTGCTCGACCGGGCGGGCGGACTCTCCTCGGTGAGAAACCGCTCCGCGGGCGGCGGCCATCCGCCGAAGCTCGGCATGCGCGTGGACCTCGGCCGGCCGGAGGGCGGCGCGGATCGGGCATGGTACTCGTTCGAAATAGGGTCACGGCCGAATCATGGATTCTCCGTCTCGCGCGAGCAGTGCGTCGCGTCGGACGGGAAGTCGCGCTTCTGGTTCGACAGGAACGGGGCGCGTTTCCGCTCGAACGTCAGGGGCTTGAAACCGCCGATCGATGATGCATCACTGATTCTGCCGCTAGTCGGTGGTTTCAAGGTCTTCTACCAAGTCTGGCGGGTGCTGTCCGCCCTGCGTGTCTATGCCATCGACCCCGGAGAGCTGCGGCAGATGCAGGACCCCGACCCGGGTTTCGCTCTCCAACCGGCCGGCGGAAACGTCGCGAGCGTGCTCAAGGACATCCAGAAGCGGTCGCCGCAGACGTTCGCTCAGATCGTGGACGCGCTGGCGACGGTCGTTCCCGACCTGGACGCGGTGTCGGTGAAGGCGCATGGCAAAAAGCTCGCGCTGCAGTTCACGCAGCGGCGGGCCGCCGGCAAACGGCTCAACTTCGACGCGTTCAACATGTCCGACGGCACTCTGCGCGCCCTCGGCATCCTCGTGGCCTCTTTCCAGTCACACCCACCGCCGCTGATCGCGGTCGAGGAACCCGAGGCGACCATCCACCCCGGCGCTCTGGAGTCCATCCTCGATGTGCTGCTGGCGGCGAGCGAGGCCATCCAGGTGGTGATGACGACCCACAGCCCCGAGCTGCTCGACGCCAAGTGGGTCACGGATCGTCATCTCCGAATGGTCGACTGGCGTGAAGGGGCCACCCACGTCGGCCCCGTGTCGGGCGCGAACCGCGCCGCCCTGCAACGCCACTTGATGGGTGCGGGCGAGCTGTTGCGGGCGAACGCCCTCGAACCCGCCCCGACTGCCGGCGAGCCTCCCCCGCGGCCTCCGTTGTTCGAGAGCGCCTGATGGTCGTCCAACCGATCGTCGAAGGCCAGGGCGACGAGGCCGCCGCGCCGATCCTCCTGCGCCGACTGGCCGCCGAAGCCGAAGCGTGGAACGTCCAGATTGCCAGACCGCACCGCCGACGGCGCAATCAGCTCTCGAGGATGGCCGATTTCCAGAACGCCGTGCGGGTCGCGCTGCTCACGCCCGACTGCACGGGTGTGCTGATCCTGTTGGACGCCGACGACGATTGCCCCCGCGAGCGCGCTCCCGAGTTCGAGGCGTGGGCGCGCGAAGCCTCACGCGATGTGCCGAGCGCGGTGGTGATGGCGAATCACGAGTACGAGGCGTGGTTCCTCGCCAGCATGAAGTCGCTTCGCGAAACCAGGCACGTGCGCGCCGACGCCGTCGACCACCCCGAACCCGAGCGGCCTCGAGACGCCAAGGAAGAGATGAAGAAGCGAATGGAGGGAGGCCGCTACCTGGAGACCGTGCATCAGGCGCCGCTGACCGCGAGTCTCGACCTCGCCGCGGCCTATCGTCACTGCCGCAGCTTCCGGAGGCTTGTCAGGGCCTTCGGCCTGCTGCTCGAAGCCGGCGACATGCTGTCAACGCCGTGGCCCCCGGCCGAGTGGACGGCCCGTTGACCGCCCGCTCGGCTGACGCGCGCGGCGTCACGCGGCGAGGGAGGGCGGGCATCCGTGCGATACTGAGGGTTTGGCCCTCCCGTCGCAGCGGGAGACGGGCGCGCCGCGGCGCGCGGGGACGGCAATGGCATTCGGACGACGGACGCGTCAGGCGGGGATGATCTTCATCTTCGTCACCCTGTTCATCGACATCCTCGGGCTGGGCATCATCATCCCCGTCCTGCCCGAGCTGATCAGGGAGTTCACGGGCGGCGACGACTCGCGGGCGGGGTTGTACTACGGCGTCATCATCGCCCTCTACGCCCTGATGCAGTTCGTGTTCGCCCCCGTCCTCGGCGCCCTCTCCGACCGGTTCGGCCGCCGGCCGATCATCCTCGGCTCGCTGTTCGGGTTCGGCGTCGACTACCTCGTGCAGGGCTTCGCGCCGTCCATCGGGTGGCTCTTCGTGGGCCGCGCCGTCGCCGGGATCATGGGGGCCAGCGTCACCACCGCCAACGCGTACATCGCCGACGTGTCGACCCCCGAGACCCGCGCCCGCAACTACGGTTTCGTGGGCGTCGCCTTCGGCCTCGGCTTCATCTTCGGCCCCGCCCTCGGGGGGCTGCTCGGCGGCATCCACCTTCGCCTGCCGTTTTTCGTGGCGGCGGGGCTGGCCCTCGTCAACTGGCTGTACGGGTACTTCGTGCTGCCCGAGTCGCTGCCCCCCGACCAGCGCAGCCCCGTCTCGTGGGGCCGCATGAACCCGTTCGGCAGCCTCCGGCGGCTGCGCGCCTACCCGCTCGTGGCGGGCATCGCGGTCGTCTTCATCTTCGCGTCGCTCGCCCAGCGCGGCCTCGAGAACGTGTGGGTGCTCCACGCCGGCTACCGCTACGGGTGGGACGCCCAGGCCAACGGCCTGACCCTGGCCCTCGTCGGGGTCATGGCCGCCCTCGTGCAGGGGCTGCTGGTGCGGCCCATCGTCGCCCGCCTCGGCGAGCGGCGCGCGATCCTCCTCGGCATCGGCGTCTCGATGCTCGCGTTCCTCGGCTACGGCCTCGCGTCGGCGGGTTGGGTGGTGCTCGTCATCATCGTGCTGGGGTCGGTCGCGGGCGTCGCGCACCCGACGATCCAGGGGCTGGTGGCGGGCGCCGTGCCTCCGTCCGAGCAGGGGAAGATACAGGGCGCGCTGACGTCGCTGATCAGCCTGACCGCCATCGCGGCACCGCTCCTGTTCACGGCGGGCCTCTTCAGCTTCTTCACGTCGGACCGCGCGCCGATCCAGCTTCCGGGGGCGCCGTTCCTCCTCGGCGCGGTCCTGTTCGGGGTGTCGCTGATCCTGCTCGTGCGGCTGTTCCGACGGATTCCCGAGCCGGCGGCCGACCGCGACCGTCCCGCCGCCGCGCCCGCGCCCGTCGACGAGGCGGCCGCCGTCGCCGCCGACGGGGCCTGACCCATCCGCGGTCCGCCGGTTGCATATCCCGCGCCGGACTGCCACGATGAACCGGTGCGCACCTACGAGTGGATCGTCTGCGGCTACTTCGCCTACCTGGTCGTCCTCGCCCGCGTCCAGCCGCTGGCGGCGGATCGGCGCAACCGGGTGCTGGTGGTCGGGCTGGTCTGCATCGGACTGGTCGTGGTGCTCTCCCAGCTCCGCCTGCAGCTTCCGATGCGGATCGCGCGCGACTGGGTACCGTGCATCTACCTGCTGCAAGGCTACTGGATGAGCGGCCTCTTCTTCCGCCGCCCCATGCTCTCGGTCGAGGACCGGCTGTTGCGGCTCGACGGGCGGCTCCTCGGGGCGCTACGGATGGACACGGTGGTGGGGCGAACGCCGGCCCCGGTCCTCGAGCTGCTGGAGCTGGCGTACCTGTGCGCCTACCCGTTCGTCCCCGTCGCGTTCGCGCTGATCTACGGCGCCGGCCTGCGCGGGCAGGCCGACGAGTACTGGACGCCGGTCCTGCTCGCCGCGTTCGCGTGCTACGGCCTGCTGCCGTGGATCCAGACCCGCCCGCCCCGCGCCATCGAGCCGCCGGGGGCGATGGACGGGCGCCGCCTCGTCCTGCGGAAGCTGAACCGCACCGTCCTCGACCGCGCGTCGGTCCAGGTCAACACCTTCCCGAGCGGCCACGCCGCCACCGCGATCGCCGCCGCCCTCGCCGCCGGCGAGCTCCTGCCCGGCCTGGTCCTGCCCCTCCACGCGACGGCCGGCGCCATCGCCGTCTCGACGGTGGTGGGGCGCTACCACTACGCCGCCGACACCCTCGTCGGGCTCGCCGTCGGCCTCGGCGCCTGGTGGCTCACGACGTGATCACGACGCGATCGGCTTCTTCAGGTGCACCGGCGTCACGTGGCGGATGCGCTGGTTGATCAGCTCGACGAAGACCGAGAACGCCATCGCGAAGTAGAGGTAGCCCTTCGGAATCTCCTGGTGGAACCCTTCCGCCACCAGCGAGAAGCCCACCAGCAGCAGGAAGCTCAACGCGAGGATCTTCACGGTCGGGCGCTCGTTGACGAAGGCGCTGATCGCCTCGGCCGAGACCAGCATGATGACGACCGCGATCATGATGGCCGCGACCATCACCCCGAGCTGGTCCACCATGCCCACCGCGGTGATCACCGAGTCGAGCGAGAAGACGACGTCGAGCACCAGGATCTGCATGATGACGCCGGCGAACGTCGCCGTCTTCCGCGACCGGTGCCCCTCGTCGCCCTCCAGGCTCTCGTGGATCTCGTAGGTCGACTTCGCGAGCAGGAACAGCCCGCCCCCGAGCAGAGTCAGGTCGCGCCCCGACACCTCCCGGCCGAACACCGCGAACAGCGGCTCGGTCAACTGGATGATCCAGCTCAGCGACATCAGCAGGACGATGCGGGAGAGCATGGCCAGCCCCAGGCCGACCCTGCGGGCCAGCTTCTGCTGATGTTGCGGCAACTTGTCGGACAGGATGGAGATGAAGATGACGTTGTCGACGCCCAGAACCACCTCGAGGATGGTGAGGGTGACCAGGGCGATCCAGATCTCCGGGTTGAAGAGCCATTCCATGATGGGTCTCCGGGAGCCTGCACCGCTGAACGAGGCGCAGGCTCCGGCAGGAATTGGTGGGCGGCGGTGCGAGGCGTCGGGAGAGCAGGGTGCTCCGCCGTCACACCGCGCCAGGCACGGGCGCTTCAGGCCGCCGGCCCGCCGACGCGCTTCGGGCGCAGCGTAACGAGAGGCTTCACCACGGTTCCGGGTGCACGCGCACCGCGTAATCGGGCCAGCACTGCTCGAACTCGCCGACGCGCGGGCTCCAAGGGTCGAGACCGTCGCCGACGAGCTCGAACCCGCCATCCGCGAACGCCGTCAGCGCGCGCGCGGCCCCGGCCGAACCGGCCGAGGGATCCAGGGTCCGCGCGATCCGGTGGCGCACGTCATCGAGGTGCAGCCGGGTCGCCCGGTCCGACGTCCGCCCCAGGGCCAGCACGACCGACGCATCGAGCGCGCGCAGCTCGCCGCGCAGGAACGGCCCCGCGTCGCCGTTGGCCTGCGACGAGCCGCCGAGCCGGCCCTCGAGCAGATCGAGGTACGCGCGCTGGATGTTCCGCCGGTAGGCGTCGATGCGGATCTCCGACTCGTCCAGCTCGCTCCACACGCCGCCGCGCACGTCCGCCAGGAACTCGGTGGCGGGATAGGCGTCGTCGCCGTCGATCACCTCCTGCTCGACGAGCCGGGCCAGCCGCGCGGCGGACAGCAGCGTGCCGAGCACCCGCGTCTGGCTGATCCGGATCCGGTTCAGCACCCCCACCGGCTCGATGCGGCGCAGAATCTCCGGGTCGGTCAGGAACGCCGGCGGCATGAACGCGTGGTCGTTCAGGAACGCCACCGCCTTCGCCTGGACGTCCCGCGGCAGGGTCGAGAACCGCACCCCGTCCTGGCCGTGGTGCTTCTGCTGCGACGAGACCCCGCCCACCACCGCGGCGACGTGGTTCATCTCGAGGGTCCACTGCCCGACGAGCCGCGCGTACAGCTCGTCGAGGTCGTCATAGGGCTCGCCCGGCGCGGCGGTGGCGTCGAGCAGCATCCCGGCCACCCGCTCCAGGTTCTTCAGCCCCAGCGCGGTCGACGCCACCGCGTCGGCGTCGCCCACCGCCTCGGTCACCTGCCCGGGGTCGGCGCCGCGCGCGCCGGGGGTCGAGAAGCGGAACCACGCCGTCTCGTCCTGCTCGCGCGCCCACGCGTCGAGGGTCGCCCGCTCGTCGTCCGGCGTCTCCGCCCCCGAGATCGGGGCGTAGCCCCACCGCGTCGCCCACTTGTCGTAGGGGCCGATCTTGGGAATCAGGTCCTCGGGGGCGATGCCGTCCTCGGGCTGCGCGACGTAGTTGAAGCGCGCGTAGTCCATCAGGGTCGGCGTGTGGCTCATCGTCCTCACCCACTCGGGGTCGCGCACCCGCTCGTGCGGGTAGAGCGAGCTCGCCTTCATGTTGTGCTGGAAGCCGAGGGTGTGCCCCACCTCGTGGGCCACCACGTAGGCGAGCAGCTCGCCCATCAGGTCGTCGGGCAGGGGCAGCGTTTGCGCGCGCGGGTCCAGCGGCCCCACCTGCACGAAGTACCAGTCGCGCAGCAGGTTCATGACGTTGTGGTGGAACTGGATGTCCGCCTCGAGGATCTCCCCCGTGCGCGGGTCGTTCACGTGCGGGCCGGACGCGTTCTCGACCGTCGACGGCAGCCACCGGATGACCGAGTAGCGGGCGTCCTCGGCGCTCCAGTCGGGATCCTCGTCGGCCGAGGGCGCCTCGCGCGCGACGATCGCGTTGCTGAACCCGGCCTCCTCGAACGCCGGCCGCCACTGCTCGATGCCGTCCTTCATGTACGGCACCCACTTGGCCGGCGTCGCCGGATCGATCCAGAACGTGATGGGGGTTACCGGATCGGACAGCGCCCGGTCCGGGTGCTGCTTCTCGAGCCGCCAGCGGGTGATGTAGCGCCGGCGCGGCGAGCGGTGCTCGTCGCGGCCGTAGTCGATCTGCCGCACCGAGAAGTAGCCGACCCGCTCGTCGAACAGCCGCGGCATCATCGGCTCGTCGGGCAGCCTGACCATGCTGTAGTGCAGCACCACCGTCGCGCTGCCCGGCCGCATGCCGCGGCGGAACACCACCCTCGGCCGGTTGCCCGAGGTGGACTGCGGCGGCGCCGTGTACGTGTGGGTGGCCCTGACCTCGATGTTCCGCGGATACGACACCACCGACTCGACGAACGACCGGTCCCGCGCGAACCCGCGCGCCTGCAGCCGCGACCGCGCGCTGAACTCCGGCACCTCGGTGTTGAAGAGCGCGGTGACGTCTATCACCGGCGCCTCCTCCTCGGACAGCGCCTCGATGTCGAACGCCCGCAGGATGGTGTCGTTGTTGGCGGCCTCGACCGCCCGCGCGATGGGCCGCGACTCGTCGGCGACGATGGCGTAGGAGACGCTCTTCAGCAGCACCCGGTCGCCGCGGCGCTCCCACTTGACGATCCGGCTCCCGAGGGCCTGCCCGCCGTAGCCCACGCCCTCGCTGGTGCGCTCGATCTGGCTGACCCAGAGGAACTCGCGGCCCAGCTCGTCGACCGGGATCTCGTAGAACACCTTGTCGTCGAGCCGGTGCACGAGGAACACCCCCTCGTCGGTCTCCGCCTCGTCGGTGATCACCTCGTCGTAGGGCTCGATGCCGTCGTCGCGACCGCGGCCCCGCCGGCGCGGCCGCTCGTCTTCGGCCTCTTCGTCATCCTCGCCAGCGCCCTCGGCCGTCGGCTCCTGCTCCTCTTCCTCCTCCGGCGCCGGGTCCTCCTCCGGCGCCGGGTCCGGCGGCTGGTCCTGCGCCGCCGCCATCCCCGGAACCGCAAGGCCTGCCGCCAGGCAGAAGACGAGGGCGCGCACCGTAGCGAGTCGCGTCACGGGCATGAAGTTGCTCCTCTGTGAGAGATCAGCCGAAGGCGACACGATATCACCATCCCGCCGGTCCCGCCGGCCGCGTGGTGAGCGACCCGCGCCGGCTCGCGCGGTTGATATCTTGGCGACGGACGCGGATGATCCAGGGCGATGGCTGATCCGACTCCCGTCGAGCGACCCGGTGGGGCCGACGGCCGGCGCAACTTCCCGGCCTGGATCTGGCCCGTCTACGTCCTGCTCTTCGGGGCCTCCGTCCCGTGGTACCTGCCGGCCGACGCGCCGCTGCGCATCTGGTTCGGCCTGCCCCACTGGGTGGTGCTCTCGCTCGCCGCGACGGCCGGGGTCGCCGTCTTCACCGCCTTCGTGGTGCACCGCCTCTGGCCCGACGAATGACCGAATCCCCGGGCGCCGGTGCGGTTCCGGCCGTCTCGCCCCACCCGACCGACATCCTCGGGCGCGACGAATGACCGAATCCCTGGGCACCGGCGCGGCCCCGACCGTCATGCCCTAACTGACCGCCATCCTCGGACCCGACGAATGACCGAATCCCTGGGCACCGGCGCGGTCCTCGCCGTCACGCTCTACCTGACCGCCATCCTCGGGGTCGGCTACGCCGCCCGCCGCCGGCGCACCGGCGAGTCGCTCGCCGACTTCTACCTCGCGGGCCGCCAGCTCACCGGCCCCGTCCTGCTGCTGACCCTCTACGCCACCCAGTACAGCGGCAATACCTTGATCGGCTACCCCGGCGAGGCGTACCGCCTCGGCTTCTCGTGGGTCATGAGCGTCGGCTTCATGATGGCGATCATCGTCGCCTACCTGCTCTACGCGCCGCGGCTCCACCGGCTGGCCCGCCGCCACCGCTTCGTCACCCCCGGCGACTGGCTCGCCCACCGCTTCCGCTCGCCCGCCCTCACCCTCCTCGCCAACCTGCTGCTCGTCGCCGCCATCTCCAACTACCTGCTCGCCCAGCTCATGGCGATGGGCCACATCACCGCCGGCCTCTCCGGCGGCGCCGTCCCCTACTGGGCGGGGGTCGTGCTGCTGACCCTCGTGGTGCTCGTCTACGAGACCGTCGGCGGCATGCGGGCGGTCGCGTGGACCGACCTCGTGCAGGGCCTGATGCTGGTGACGGGCCTGACGGGGCTGCTCCTCGCGGCGGTTCCCGGCCCGGGGCACGTGGCCGAGGTGACGGCGTGGCTCGCAACCGAGGCCCCCGAGAAGGTCGCCGTTCCCGGATGGGACGCCTGCCGCAACTGGTTCAGCACCCTCGCCCTCATCGGCTTCTCGGGCGCCGTCTACCCGCAGGCAATCCAGCGCATCTACGCCGCGCGCAACAGCGCCGCCCTGCGCCGCTCGTTCGGCATCATGGTGTTCCTGCCCATGGTCACGACCGGGCCCGTCTTCCTCGTCGGCGTCCTCGCCATCGAGCGGCTGGCCGGGGCCGGCCCCGTCGAGGGCGACCAGGTGCTGCCGCTGCTCCTGACCGAGTGGGGATCGAGCTCGCCGCTGCTCTACGCCTTCAGCCTCCTCGTCATCGTCGCGGTGGTCAGCGCCATCATGTCGACGGCCGACTCGGTGCTGCTGAGCCTGTCGTCGATGCTCGCCAAGGACGTCCTGGGCACGACGGTGCTGCGCGGTGCCGACGAGGCGCGCCTGACGCGGGCCGGCAAGCTCGTGTCGTGGGCGCTCGTCGCCGCCCTCGTCGGCGTCGCCCTCAACCCGCGCATCACCCTGTGGGGCCTGACCGAGCTCAAGATGGAGATCCTCGCCCAGGTCGCCCCCCTCTTCATCCTCGGCGTGAGCTGGGACCGGCTGACGACCCGCGGGGCCTTGGCCGGCATGGTCACCGGCACCCTCGTCTACGCCGCCCTCCTCGCAGCCGGACACCCCGAGCCGTGGAACATCCACGCCGGGGTGGTCGCGCTGATGGTCAACGTCGCCGTCTGCGTCGGCGTGACCCGCGTCGATCCGCGCCGCCTCGCTCAAGGCGACCGACCCGTGCTACGATTGCATCCATGACAGACGTCGTCAAACCCGGCCGCATCAGCAACGACACGAAGTGGATCATCGGCACCATCGTGCCGGCCATCCTCGTCGTGGCGGGCCTCCTGTCGATGCAGATCGCCAGCGTCAACGCCGGGCTCAACGCCCGTCTCGACGACACGAACGCCCGCCTGGAACGGCTCGAAGGGGACGCCCGCAGCCTCGACGCCCGCGTGCGCGCGGTCGAGATCACCCTGGGCCAGGTTCTCCAGCGCCTCGAAGCGCTCGAGCGCGTCATCCTGCCGCCCGAACCTGCCCAGTAGTTGAAGACTTGCCCCGGATCGCGGTGGAGCGGCCGGACGTGGTTCTCGGCGAGCAGTCCTGCTACGCCAGCAGCCGCCGCAACCAGCCCGCCACGTCGGTGACCAGCAGCCGCGCATTCTCGATCGGGCGTCGAATGCGGCAGACCAAGATGCGCCGGCTCGCCTCGACCATGTCCGCGGTCCGGTGCAACCGGCCGATCATCTCGGTCGACGGGTCGCTAGTCAGCTTCACCTCCACGGCCCAGCGGTCGGTTCCCCAGTCGAGCAGCAGATCCAGCTCGTAGCCGTCGGACGTCCGGAAGAAGAACGCCTGCGCCCGCTTGCCGGCGGCGGCCAGGGTCGCCAGGGTCTGCTCGATGACGAACCCTTCCCAGCTCTGGCCCAGCCACGGCTGCCGGTAGAGCTGGTCGAGGCCGCCGACGTTCATCAGCGCATGCAGCAGTCCGCTGTCGCGCCAGTAGACGCGCGGGGTCTTGACGATGCGCTTCCGCACCTTGCGGGTGAACGGCGGCAACCGGCGAATCAGGAAGGCGCCCTCCAGGAAATCGCAGTGCCGCAGCACCGTCTTGTGGTCGAGGGCGAGCGAGGCACCGATCTCCGACGCGTTGAGGGGCTGGCCGTGCGACGCGGCCAGCATCGCCAGCAGCCGCATCGTCTGCTGCGGCCGCGCCGGCAGCCCCAGGCGGGGAGGTCGCGGC
The DNA here is from genome assembly GCA_963664545.2 of Vicinamibacterales bacterium. GTDB lineage: Bacteria > Acidobacteriota > Vicinamibacteria > Vicinamibacterales > UBA8438 > JAJEEA01. The sequence continues at coordinate 1,502,950 of OY761475.2, forward strand.
CGACCAGGGCGTCGAGGTAGTGCGCCTGCCAGTCGGGGAACATCCCGGGCGCGAGGATGCCACCGTCGGGGTAGCCGCCGCGCAGCCAGAGACCGTCGAGCCGCTTCGCCGACAGCTCCGGCAGGATGAACGGCGTGATCCGGATCAGGCCCAACCGCCCCGCCAGCGATTCCGCGACGTTCGTCATCAGCGCCGGCGACACGGACCCGAGCAGCAGGAACCGGCCGTTGCGTTTCCGGTCGGCGTCGATGGCACCGCGCAGCCGGCTGAACACGGCAGGTGCCTGCTGCGCCTCGTCGACCACGACCAGCTTCCGCCCCGCCACCAGGGCGTCCCACTCGGCGTCTAGACGCGCCGCGCCGCCGGCCGTCTCCATGTCGAAGTAGACGCCGCCGAGGCGCCGCGCGAGCGTGGTCTTGCCGCTCTGCCGGGGACCCAGGATGGCGGCGGCCGGAAACCGGCTCAGGGTCTCGCGGACCCGCCGCGTGTAGATGCGCGGACGCATTCTTGCATTGGACTAAACCGCTTCGCGGTAGACGCTGAATCGACCCGCGGACCCTGAGGCGGCCAGCCAGATCGTCCCGCCGCCGCCGCCCGTCCGCCGTCTCGCCATACGCTGCTCTGCAAGCGCCCGGAATCCCCCGGGCCCTTCGCAGAGGAGCGTCTCATGACATCTCTTCGTCAACGCATGCTTGAGGACATGCAGGTGCGGCAGCTCTCGCCGTGCACCCAGCAGACCTACGTCGAGACCGTCGCGCGGTTCGCCCGCCACTTCGACCGTTCCCCGGCCCTTCTCGGCCCGGAGGCGGTCCGCGACTACCAGGTCTACCTGACCAACGAACGGCGGCTTGCGCCGGGCTCGATCGTCGTCGCCGTGTCGGCCCTCCGTTTCCTCTATCGGGTGACGCTCCGGAAGCAGTGGGTCTTCGACGACGTGATCCCCGTGCCGAAGAAGCCGCGGTCGTTGCCGGTCGTGCTCAGCCGCGACGAGGTGGTGCAGTTCCTCGACGCCGTCAAGGCCGTCAAGCATCACGCCATCCTGACCACGTGCTACGCCGCCGGCCTCCGCATCTCCGAGGCCATCCATCTCACCGTGCCCGCCATCGACAGCCGGCGGATGGTGCTCCGCATCGCGCAGGGCAAGGGGCGGAAGGACCGCTACGTGATGCTCTCGCCCAGGCTGCTCGAGGTGCTGCGCGCCTGGTGGCAGGTCGACCGGCCCCGGCATTGGCTCTTTCCCGGGGAGCGCCCGGAGAAGCCCATCACTCGCAAGGCGGTCCAGCTCGCCTGCCAGCGCGCCGTCCGACGCGCGAAGCTCACCAAGCCGGTTTCTCCCCACGCGCTCCGCCACGCGTTCGCCGTCCATCTCCTCGAGGCGGGCACCGACCTCCGTACGATTCAGCTCCTGCTCGGCCATCGGAGCCTGCAGACCACGGCCAACTACCTGCGGGTCGCGACTTCCACCGTCTGCTCGACCGCGAGTCCGCTGGACCTCCTCCCGCGGCCGGCGGGGAAACCGAACCCGGGCATCGCCTGAGCGACGGTCGTGCCAGGCGCCGCGCTCACCGTGGCGGAGGTCTTCCGCCGCTACGGCGACACCTTCCGGGCCCAGGCCGGGGCCGCCCTCTCCACGGCGCAACGCCGCGTGATGACGGCCATCGAGCAGTGCCGCACCGCCGCCCTCGGCGGCCACGTCGAGCAGTGCGACCGTTGCGGCCATCGCCGCGTCTGGTACAACTCCTGTCGCAACCGCCACTGCCCGACCTGTCAGTCGCTGGCCCGCGCCGCGTGGCTCGAACGGCGCCGGGCGGACCTGCTGCCCACCGAGTACTTCCACGTCGTCTTCACCGTCCCGCCGGCGGTCGCCGAGGTCGCCACCCAGAACAAGGCCATCGTCTACGGCCTCCTCTTCCGGGCGGTCGCCGAGACGCTCCGCACGATCGCCGCCGACCCCCGCCATCTCGGCGCCGAGGTCGGCTTCTTCGCCGTCTTCCACACCTGGGGCCAGACGCTCGTCCATCACCCGCATCTGCATTGCGTGGTCCCGGGCGGGGGGCTCGCGACCGACGGCAACGGGTGGGTCGCCTGCCGCCCCGGGTTCTTCCTGCCGGTCCGGGTCCTGTCGCGCTACTTCCGCCGGGTCCTCCTCCACGCGCTGCACGACGCCTTCGAGTCCGGCAAGCTGCGCTTCGCCGGTCGGCTGCAGGCCCTCAACGACCCCCGGCGCTTCGCCGGGCACCTCCGCCCGGCCCGCGAGGCCGAGTGGGTGGTCTACGCGAAGCGACCCTTCGCCGGTCCCGAACAGGTCCTCGACTACCTCGGCCGCTACACCCACCGCATCGCCGTCGGCGACCAGCGCCTGTGCAGCCTCGACGACGGCTCCGTGCGCTTCCGCTACACCGACTACCGCCGGGCCGGCGCGTCCCGCCAGAAGACGATGACGCTGACCGCGACCGAGTTCATCCGGCGCATGCTCCTCCACGTGCTCCCGCCCGGCTTCCACCGCATCCGCTACTACGGCTTCCTCGCCAACCGCGCCCGCCGGCAGAAGCTCGCCGAGTGCCGGCGCTTGCTGTCCGCGCCGCCGCCACCGACAGAGCACGCCGGCCCCGGCACCGCCGACTATCGAGACCGCTACGAGGCACTGACCGGCCGCTCATTGAGGCGGTGTCCCCGATGCGACGACGGAAACATGCTCGTCGTCGACCACCTGGCCGGCAAGCGGCTGTCGCCGGCCATCCTGGACTCGTCGTGAAGAGCCCGCCGACGCCCGCCAGCCAACGTCCGCAGCACCCCGCGTTGCCGGGCCGGTCCACCTGCGTCTCCGCCGCCCCGCCACGGTCGCGGGATGACCTTCGCGGCCACCTTCACCAACCAGCTTCAGCCGAGACCCTCGACGTACGGCCTCGTCGCGGGCATCCCAGCAGCATCTCCCCGCGATGGAATGCCCATAGCCGAGCGGCGGAGCAGCGGTTCAGTCCAATACATCCTTAGGTCACCGGCGCGGTGCACGCCCTGCCACTTGCCGGCCGTTCGCCGCCGCGCCGCCGACCTAAGAATGCTCTGCATTATGGGAATTGATTCCCAGATTGCAAGAATCTCACCACGCCGTGCGCGACCGCCCCGCGGCCGGGTCGGCGCTTCGGTGCAGGCACGGCTCCCGCCGCGCCAGTCGCTCGAACGCTCACGCCGGCGCGTACCACGTGCCGCGCCCAGCGCCGTGCCTCATCAGGCGGCCGTCGCGGGTCAGCGCCTTCAGGTGGTCCTTGATCGTGTTGCGGCTCGCGCCGGTGGCCCGCTCCGCCGCCGCCACCGTCACCCGCCCGTGGTCGCGGGCGATGTCCAGAATCTTGGCCGACAGCGCCGGCAGGTCGCCGAGCATCACGCGCTCGCGCTCGACCTTCCGCTGAAGCTGCCGCTTCTGCCGTCGGAGCGCGCCCAGGAAGTACGCGAACCACGGCCCCCAGTCGGGCGCGTCGGTCCGCAGCGTGGCCTGAGTCCGGCGCAGGGCCAGGTAGTAGGCGTCCCGGCTTCTCTCGACGACGCTCTCCAGGGAGCTGTAGGGCACGTAGGCGTACCCGGCCCGCAGCAGCAGCAGGGTCGTCAGAATCCGCGACAGTCGCCCGTTCCCGTCCTGGAACGGATGGATGGCGAGAAAGACCACGACGAACACGGCGATGACGATCAGCGGGTGCGCCGCGGCGTTCCCCGGGGCGGCCCGCGTCCACGACAGCAGCTCGGCCGTGAGCCGGGGCGTGTCGAAGGGGGACGCCGTCTCGAAGACGACGCCCAGGCGCTTCCCGTCCGGACCGAACGCCTCGACGTGGTTCGGCAGCGTCTTGTACGCCCCGCGATGGCGTTCGTCCTTCTCCGAGTACTTGAGCAGATCGCGGTGAAGCTGCCGGAGGTGGTTCTCGCTGAGGTCGATGACGTCCCACGCCGTGAAGACCGTTTCCATCACGTCCGCGTAGCCCGCCACCTCCTGCTCGTCGCGCGTGGCGAACGACCCGACCTCGAGGTTGGAGAGCAGGCGCTCGACTTCACGATCGCTGAGCCTCGCCCCCTCGATGCGGGTGGACGAGCCGATGCTCTCGATCGTCGCGACGCGGCGCAGCCGGGACAACCGCTCGGGCGCGAGCCGGCCGACGGCCAGCCAGGCACCCTTGAATTCGTCGATCTCCCCGATGATCGTCAGCAGTTCGCCCGTGATCGGCAGCGACGACGCATCGGGCAATCCAACCGATTCTCCACCCGTTTCCATCCATTTTGGAGGATTTCATGACCGGCCCCACTTGTCCACCCGTTTCCATCCGAAACGGGCAACAAACCCCGCTTCGTTCCGACCACCAGCAAGGACGCGCGCTGGACGAGGACGCCCCGACCACCAGCGCCGTTTCGGGTGGCCCGATCAGGCGTAGAGCATGGAGAACCGTCACTTCCACGAACCGTCGTTGCGCGCCGCAAAGGGGCGGGTGGCCGGCGCGCGGAGTCGTCCAACCGGCCGGCGGCCGGCGGACAGAGCTCCCAACTAGCCCATAGGCGCTAACTTGTTTTCCTGACGTGGCTGGCGTATCCTGGCATGCGGAATGCATGACCGGAAGACCGGCCCGGTGGACGAGGACTGGGATGTGCTGCTGTCGTTCCTTCCGCCGGATTGGCGCGAACTGGCGCGGGACACCGGGGCGTTGAAGGGGCTGCGCAAGGACAAGGCGGTCGACAACCTCCTGCGGACCCTCCTGCTGCATCTCGGCTGCGGACACTCGTTGCGGGAAACGGCGGTCCGGGCCCGACAGGCGCATCTGGCGAGCCTGTCCGACGTGGCGCTGTTGAAGCGGCTGAGGAAGTCCAAGGGTTGGCTGCACGCGCTGTGTGTCCGTCTGTTCGAGGAGCAGGGTCTGGCCGTCGTCCCCGGGGGCGCGTTCCAGGTGCGGGCGGTGGACGCGACGACGGTGAAGGAACCGGGCCCGAGCGGGTCGCTGTGGCGGCTGCACTACAGCGTGGGCCTGCCGTCGCTGACATGCGACTTCTTCAAGCTGACGGAGACCGAGGGACCCGGCACGGGGGAATCGTTGGCGCAGTTTCCGATCCGCGCCGGCGACCACGTGCTGGCCGACCGCGGCTATTCGACGGCCCGGGGGATTCGCCACGTGGTGGACGCGGGGGGGCGTCTGATTGTGCGTGTCAATACCGGGTCGCTGCCGCTGTGCACGGCGGCCGGTCGGCGGTTCGACCTGCTGGCCGCGGTCGGGTCGGTCACCCGTCCGGGCACCGTCCGGTCCTGGGCGACGACGGTGGAGGCCCCGGACGAGCGGGGCGGCCCGGCGCGCGCCATTGCGGGCCGGGTCTGCGTGCTCCGCAAGTCCGCGGAAGCCATCCGCCTGGCGCACCGGAAAGCCCGCCGCGACGCCGCCCGCAAGGGCAACGAGGTGGAAGCGGCCACGCTGCGGTTCGCCGAGTACGTGATCGTCTTCACGACCTTCCCCGAGCCGCCCTTCTCCGCCGCGGACGTGCTGGAGTGGTATCGCCTGCGCTGGCAGGTCGAGTTGGTGTTCAAGCGCTTCAAGTCGCTGGCCCAGTTGGGGCACGTGCCGAAGCGCGCGGACGACAGCGCCAAGGCGTGGCTCTACGGGAAACTGTTCGTGGCGCTGCTGGTGGAGAAGCTGATCCACCACGCTCGCGCGATTTCCCCCTGGGGCTACGACGTACCGGCGCCGTCGCCCCCGCAGCGCGTGGCGTGACTTCAAGTTCGTGCTCAACCAGGTCACGCGGGCCATCGAACCGCCGCTGCCGCTGGCGCGCATGCTCGCGGACTGGCGAACGATCTCCGGCGCGCTTGCCGAGCCGCCACGTCGCCGACAGCCCCAACTCTCCGCGTACTTCGGCTGGGTGGACCCGCTGGAGGACCGAGCGGCTCAAACAAGTTAGCGCCTATGCCCAACTAGCCGGGGGGCGTCACCCATATCGACGAGATGCAGTCGTCCCAATCGCCGCCGCACGGACCGCCTATGTCGTCGAGATCCCTGATGTCGGACGTGATGGCGAGGGTTTGGCCGCCGTAATCGTCGCGCTCGAAAGCGGTGGCCGTCCACCCCTCCGCAATCCGTACGGAAGAGACACACTCGTCCCAACTCCCCTGCGTCGAATCGAAGACCCGCGCGCAGGGACCGTGCAGATCATCGAAGTTGTGGAAGTCGCTGCTGAACGTGTACGACTCGCCCCGGTAATCGGGATGCTCGTACACGGTGACGCCGAATGTCGGGCTTGGTTGCGTAGGGCTGAGCCCGTCGCACGCCGCCTGAAGACCCAGGACCAGAATCACGGATCCAAGCGCCGCCGCCCGTCCCCGACGAGTCATGCGACTACATGCCTCCCAGCCCCGCGACGCCCCGCCGACCCCGCGACGCCCCACCGACCCCGCGACCCGATGGGCGGCCGACCGCTCCCGGCCTCCGCTGCGCAGCCCGGAACCGTCCTACGACCGGAACATCCGCAGCAGCTTCGTCACCGGATCGTACATCTTGTCCACAACGCGCTCCTTCAGGGGGATGATCGCGTTGTCGGTGATGGTGATCTCCTCCGGACACACCTTGGTGCAGCACTTGGTGATGTTGCAGTAGCCGACGCCGTGGTCGTCGGCGAGCTCGGTGGTGCGGTCAGCGGTGTCGAGGGGGTGCATCTCGAGGGCGGCGGAGTAGACGAAGAAGCGGGGGCCGATGAACTCGCCGTGCAGGCGGTGGTCGCGCAGGACGTGGCAGACGTCCTGGCACAGGAAGCACTCGATGCACTTGCGGAACTCCTGCACCCGCTCGACGTCGTACTGCTCCATACGCCACGTGCCGTCCGCCGCGTCCGGCTCGCGGGGGGCGAAGGGCTTGATGTCCTTCTTGACCTGGTAGTTCCACGACACGTCGGTGACGAGGTCGCGCACGGTGGGGAACGCGTGCATGGGCTCGATGGTCACCGGCTGATCGAGGGGCAGCGAGTTCAGCCGGGTCATGCACATGAGCTTGGGGCTGCCGTTGACCTCGGCCGAGCACGAGCCGCACTTGCCGGCCTTGCAGTTCCAGCGGACGGCGAGGTCGTTGGCCTGCTCGGCCTGGATCTGGTGCACCGCGTCGAGGACGACCATGCCCTCCGACACCTCGGTGGTGTAGTCCTGGAACCCGCCGTCCTCCGCGTTCCCCCGCCAGATCCGGAATGTCGCGCTGCTCATCACGCTGTCTCCGCTGTGCGCGCGGGAGTCGCCCGCGCCGCGCGCCGCCGTTACTTGTTGTCTTCGATGATCTGCTGCAGGTCCGCCCGGATCTCGGGAATCTGCTCCTGCGCCACCTGCATCCCGCCGTCGTCGCCGCGCCGGATGACGGTGTTCACCCGACCCTGCTCCGGGTCCTTGTCCAGGTAGTCCTCGCGGAAGTGCGCGCCGCGGCTCTCCTTGCGCAGGATCGCCGACCGCGCCACCGCCTCCGACACCATCAGCAGGTTGTGCAGGTCGAGGGCAGTGTGCCACCCGGCGTTGTACTCGCGGTTGCCCTGCACGCCGACGCGGTCGGCGCGCGCGCGCAGCCCGTCGAAGGCGTCGATGGCCTTCCGCATGTCCGCCTCGGTGCGCACGATGCCGACCTGCGACTGCATCATGTCCTGCAAGTCGTACTGCACCTGGTACGGCCCCTCGGCGTCGCCGCCGGCGCGCTCGAACGGCGCGAGGGCGCCGCGCGCCACCGCCTCGACCTGGTCCGGCGCGGGCTTCGCCGCGGTCTGCCCCTTGGCGAACTCGGCCGCGTACTGCCCGGCGCGCTGGCCGAAGACGAGGAGGTCGGAGAGCGAGTTGCCGCCGAGCCGGTTCGCGCCGTGCAGCCCCGCCGCGCACTCGCCGGCCGCGAACAGCCCCGGCACCGTCGACATCTGGCTGTCGGGGTCGACGCGCACCCCGCCCATGACGTAGTGGGTGGTGGGGCCGACCTCCATCGGCTCCTCGGTGATGTCGATGCCCGCGAGCTGCTTGAACTGGTGGTACATGCTCGGCAGCTTCTTGCGGATGTGCTCGGCGCCGTTCGGCAGCCGCTGCTTGATCCAGGCGATGTCGAGGAAGACGCCGCCGTGGGGGCTGCCCCGGCCCTCCTTGACCTCGCGCACGATGCAGCGCGCGACGTGGTCGCGGGTCAGGAGCTCGGGGGGGCGGTGCGCCTTCTTGTCGCCCTGGGTGTAGCGCCAGCCCTCCTCCTCGTCGGTGGCGGTCGAACTGCGGTACAGCTCGGGGATGTCCTCGAACATGAACCGCTTGCCGTCGCTGTTGCGCAGCACCCCGCCCTCGCCGCGCACCCCCTCGGTGACGAGGATGCCGCGGACGCTCGGCGGCCACACCATGCCGGTGGGATGGAACTGCACGAACTCCATGTCCATCAGCTCGGCCCCGGCCCGGTACGCGAGGGCGTGCCCGTCGCCGGTGTACTCCCAACTGTTGCTCGTCACCTTGAACGCGCGCCCGATGCCCCCGGTGGCCAGCACCACCGCGCGGGCCGTGAACACCTGGAAGCGGCCGCGCTCGCGGTCGTAGCCGAACGCCCCGACGACGCGGTCGCCGTCCTTGAGCAGTTCGACGACGGTGCACTCCATGTGCACGTCGATGCCCTGGTGGACGCCGTGGTCCTGCAGGGTCCGGATCATCTCGAGCCCGGTCCGGTCGCCGACATGGGCGAGCCGCGGGTACTTGTGGCCGCCGAAGTTGCGCTGCAGGATGCGCCCGTCCTTCGTGCGGTCGAAGACCGCCCCCCACGCCTCGAGCTCGCGCGCCCGCGCCGGGGCCTCCTTGGCGTGCAGCTCGGCCATGCGCCAACTGTTCAGGTACTGGCCCCCGCGCATGGTATCGGCGAAGTGCACGGTCCACGCGTCGCGGTCGTCCACGTTGGCGAGGGCGGCGGCCATCCCCCCCTCGGCCATGACCGTGTGCGCCTTGCCGAGGAGCGACTTGCAGATCAGCCCCACGGAGACCCCGGCCGCCGACGCCTCGATCGCCGCCCGCAGCCCCGCCCCGCCGGCACCGATCACCAGCACGTCGTGTTCGAAGGTTTGGTATTCGTTGTCCATTCCGCAATCTTCAGTGGCGGCGCCCCGGCGGCGCCGCGGTCAGTTCCGTGGTCCAGCACCCTCCGCTTCCGCGCCGGCCGGCCCCGCCGCCCCAATCGCGGAGAGGCGGGGCCGGAAAGCGGCGGTCGCGTTCCCGCGCGGGCGCCTACAGGAGCCGCAGGTCCGTCACGACGCCCATCGCGCACAGCCGGACGTAGATGTCGGAGAAGCCGACCCAGACTAGGCTCATCCAGGCGAAGAGCATGTGCCGGCGGTTCAGGCAGCTCACGCAGTCGTAGGTCGGACGGCGGATCGACAGCCCCGCAATCAGGTCGCGCTTGCCCCCGACGAGATGCCGCAACGAGTGGCACCCCAGGGTGTAGCCGCCCAGCAGGGTGACGTTGAGGGCCAGCACCAGCGTCCCCACCCCGATGCCGAACGAGACGACGCCCGTCGCCGGGTCCTCGAACCACAGGGCGTTCCACACGTCGATGCTCAGGAACACGAGGAGGGCCAGCGCGAAGATGAGGAAGTAGCGGTGCAGGTTCTGCACGATGAGCGGGAACGAGTTCTCGCCCCAGTAGCTCCCCCGCGGCTCGCCCACCCCGCACGCCGGCGGGTCGTGCCAGAACGCCTTGTAGTAGGCCCCGCGGTAGTAGTAGCAGGTCAGCCGGAAGCCGACGGGCGCCCACAGAATCAGGAACGCGGGCGAGAAGGGTATCGGACTCGGCCACCAGCCGGGCCTCGGCCCGAGGAGGCTGTGCGGCGAGTCGCCGAAGATCTCCGGCGAGTAGAACGGCGAGAGATACGGCCCGAAGTGGTAGTACTCGCCCTGGAACGCCGCCCACGTGGAGTACACGATGAACGCGGTGAACGCGACGAAGACGCCGAGCGGCTGCGTCAGCCAGGCGTCCGGCCGGCGGGTCTCCGCCCACCGCCGGGCCGGGGTGACAAAGTGAACCTGTTCCATCCTGTCTCGCTCCGCAACGCATAGAGCGCCCGGCCTAGCCGGGCGGCGCGGGGGCACCGTCCGGCTCCCGGGCATCGCCGGGCACGCGGGCCTCCCGCCCCCGCGCCGCCGAGAGATTATCACTTCTGCCGCGCCGGCCGAAACCGCGGCCCCCGCCGGCCGCCCGGCCGGGACACCGCGGCGAACCGCACGACGGCGGCCGGCGGGTCCTCCCGGCCGGCGGGCAACCGGTAGACCGTCACGCGGCGGCGAACCGGCCGGCGGGCGACGGCGGCGGGCGGCCGGGCCGGCGGGCAACCGGCACACCGTCACACGTCGGCGAACCGGGCGGGGGAGACGGCGGCGAGCAGCGGGTCCTCCCGGCCGTCGAGCAGCACGTCGGCGACGAGGCGGGCGGTCAGGGGGGCCAGCAGCACCCCGTTCCGGTAGTGGCCGGTGGCGTACACCAGCCCCGTCGCCGCGGCCGAGCGTCCCACCACCGGCAGGTCGTCCGGGGTGCCGGGACGCAGGCCGACGCGCACCGCCTCGAACCCGGCCCGCCGGGCGCCGGGGAGCAGCCCGCCGACCGCCTCGATCAGGCTCGCCACCCCCGCGACGGTGGCACCCTCGTCGAACCCCGCTTCCTCGACCGTCGCCCCCACGAGCAGCGACCCGTCGCGCCAGGGCACGACGTAGCAGCCGGGACTCCAGACGACCCGGGCCAGCGGGTCGCCGGGCCACCGCAAGTACAGCAGTTGGCCGCGCACCGGCCGCACCGGCAGCGGCGCACCGCCCTCGACGGCCACGCCCCCCGACCAGCTCCCCGCCGCGAGCACGACGGCGTCGCAGTCCAGCGTCCCCGCCACCGTCTCGACGGCAAGCCCGCCGCCCGGACGTGGGCGCACGCGGCGCGCGGGCCGGCCGGTCAGGAACGAGACCCCGAGCCGCGCCGCCCCCGCCTCCCGCAGCGCGTCGGTCAGCGCGAACACCCCGACGAAGCCGTGCGACGGAATCAGCAGGGCACCGGCCACCACCCCGCTCAGGGACGGCTCGGCCGCCCGCACCTCGCGCGCCGTCAACCCCCGGCAGTCGATCCCCGCCGCGGCAAGGGCCGCCGCGGTCCCTTCCAGCCGGTGGCGCGCCTCTTCGTCGGTGGCCACCTCGAGGGTCCCGGTCCGCTCGTACAGGACTTCCCGGCCGCTCTCGGCGACCGCCCGGCCCACGAACTCGTCCCAAAGCCCGAGGCTCTCCGCGCACAGGGTCTGCAGGGCGCCCGGCCGGTCCGCCTCGATGTACGGGGCGAGGATGCCGGCCGACGCCCCCGTCGCCCCGCCCCCGACGCGGCGGCCCTCGACCACCCGCACCGCGGCCCCGCGGCGGCCCAGCTCGCACGCGACGGCGCAGCCGATGATGCCGGCACCGATCACGATGACGTCCGGTCGGTCACCCCCGGTCACGCCTCCAGTCTCCCACACTGTCACCTGCCCGCCGCCGACTGTCCCCCCCCGATGACGCCTCGGCACCGGGCCCGGGGGTCTGTAGCGAACCCCGCGTCGCATCGGGCCCCTCCGAGGGTGCCGGCGGCTCGAAGATCGCAGAACCCGAAAGACGAGGCGCACACCCGGGCGTAACGCAACCATGCATGGACTGCAAGCAGTCGCCCCCCGGCCGCGAATGCCCGCGCCCGGGTACGACAGATGCACCGCCACTGGAAGGGCAGCGGGTTCCGCACGGCCGGGGGGTGAGACGGGCGGCCGGCCGATAACTGGGCGAGGAACCGCGGGCGTCGCCCGCCGGCCGCGGATGCGCGCGCCCGGCACGACAGAGGCATCGCTCGGAGGCAACGGGGTCTCTCGCCGCCGGGGGCCGGCGAGACTGCCGGCCGGCCGATACACTAGGCAGGGAACCGTCGGCGCCGCCCGCCGGCCGCGGATGCGCGCGCCCGGGCACGACAATTGCTTGTATGATGCACGAGAGGAAGGACGTGCCCCGATGACGAAGCAGATAGCCGCCGTCGCCGGTATCGCGATCGCCGCGGTCGCCGCCGCGGGTGTCGGTTCCTATCTCGGCGTGCGCCACGCCATCGGGCCCGCAAGCGAGTCCGCCGCGACCACCGCGGCCGCGACGGCGACCGCGGCCGGCGGCACGCCCGCCGCCGCGGCCGCCCCGCCGGAGACGGTCCGGGCCGCGGGCGGGACGGAGGTCGATGTCGAGGCCGAGCCGGCCGCGGTCGCCCCGACGGCGGCGCGGCGGGAGACTCCGCGGCGCGAGGGTACGCCCCCGGCACCCCGCCGCGAGGCTTCACGCCCGGCACCCCGGCGCGAGGCATCCGCCCCGCCGCCCGCCGCGCGCGCCGCCCCAACCATGAGGGAACGCACGCCGGCACCGGCAGAGAGGGCGGTCGACCCGCAGCCGCGACCCCGGCCACGGTCCCAGGCGCAGCCGCAGCCCCAAACGCAGCCGCGACCCCAGGCGCAGCCGCGACCCCGGCCGCGGCCGGCCGCCGCCCCGGTGCCGCCCCCCGCGAGGCCCGAACCGGCGTCGGCACCCGGCCGGGCAGCGGCGCCGAGCCCCCCGGCCGTTGCCCGATCCGCGGCCGACGAGCCCCGCCCGCCGGCCGGCCGCCTTCCCGTCGTGGAGGGGTGGGTACGGGCGGACGCACCCGCGGACGCGGCACCGCTGCGGCCCGCTCCGCCCACGGACGCGGCGCCGGCGACCACGGCGCCGGGGCGGGACGAACCGCGGCCGCCGCTGCCGAGCACCGGCCTCATCGACGCGCGGGCCGCCAATCCTGGCATCGCACCCGACCCCTGGCCCGCGTTCGAAGAGCTGGAGATCGACGCCGATTCGGTGATCGGGATCCAGATCGACACCGCCGTCTCCACCCGCACCTCCCGCATCGAGGACCCGATCGAGGCCCGGGTGACCCGCGACGTCCAAGTCGGCTCGCAGGTGGCGATTTCCGCCGGCACGCGGCTGCGGGGCTCGGTGGTCCTCGTCGAGTCGGGCGGCCGGCTCCGCTCGGCGTCCCGGCTCGGGGTGCGCTTCCACACCCTGGTGATGGACGATGGCGCCGAGGTCGCGCTGTCCACCGAGACCATCTACCGGGAGGGCAAGTCGCCGGGTGGCGACAGCGTCGCCAAGATCGGCGGCGCGGCCGTCGCCGGGTCCATTCTGGGGGCGATCTTTGGGGGCGAGCGGGGCGCCGCCATCGGGGGCTCGATCGGAGCCGCGGGGGGGACCGCCGCCGCCCTGAACGGGCAGGCCGAGCCGGCCATACTCCCGCCGGGTTCACAACTGACGGTGCGCCTGACCCGCCCCGCATCCGTCAGGGCACCGCGCTGAACGGTACCGCCCGACACGCCGCGCCGCAAGGCCGCCCGGCCGGTGACCCGCCCGGCCGGTGGTATAGTTTTCGCGCAGTGGACGAGATTACGCAGGCCGTGCTGTCCCGGGAGGAGGTGGCGCGGTACCTCCGCGGCGGCACGAGGCTGAGCCCCCACGAGGCGCAGGAGCGCATCGCCGCCTATCTCAAGGAGCTCAGGACGACCCAGCGGTACCAGATGTACCGCGCCCTGAAGCACCCCCTCTACCCCATCCTGCGCAAGATGCAGCGGCACGCCGAGCACGTCGAGCGGGCGCAGGCCGCCGCCCGGTCGCACCGCCTCGTCTACGCCTCGAACCACAAGAGCCACATGGACTACCTCGTCGAGCTCGTGGTGCTCGACGACCACGGCATCCGCCCCCCCGTCATCACCGCCGGCATCAACCTGTTCAACGGCGCCATGGGGCTGCTGAACCGCTATGTCACCGGCGCCGTCCCCATCCGCCGGAACTCGCGCGACCCCGCCTACCTGGCGACCCTGCGGGCGTACGTGGCCGAGCTGGTGCAGCGACACGACCTGTTCCTCTACCCCGAGGGCGGGCGCAGCTACAACGGCGAGTTCAAGACGCTGAAGACGGGGCTGCTGCAGGCGGTCCTCCAGGCCCGGCGGCCCGACGCGGCCATCGTGCCCGTGGGCATCGCCTACGACCTCGTGCTCGAGGACCAGACGCTCGCCCGCCAGCGGATCAAGCGGCGGCAGCGGCTGTTCACGACGGAAGTGGCCGAGATGGTGAACTTCGCGGTGGGCTACTGGACGCGCGTGTTCGTCACCTTCGGGCAACCCATCCCCCTGGCGACGGTCGACCCCGACTCGCGCCGCGACCTCGTGGACCTGACCCGCCGCACCCGCGACGCCGTCGGCCGGCTCTACAAGGTGCTGCCCACGGCGCTGGTGGCCGCCGCCCTCCGGCCGTCCACGCGGCGGCGCGACCTCGAGGGCCGCATCGACACGCTGCTCGACGCCCTCCGCCTCGTCCCCGCCAACCTCGACGTCGAGTCCGGCCGCGACGCGGTGGACCGCGCCACCGAGCCGCTCGTCACGCGGGGCGTCATCGCCGTCGACGGCGACCGCTACCGCGTCCGCAACCGCCACATCCTCCGCTACTACGCCCGCACCCTCCACCACCTGCTGCACGACCGCGGCGGCTCGCGGCTGACGCATTAGTCACGCGCACTCGGTCTCGAACCTCACGACGTTGCGCTCCCGCAAGCTGAACTCCACGCCGATCAGGTGCACCGCGTCCGCCTGCCCGCGGTACTTGTCGGCGTAGCCCTTCGCCCGCAACTGCGTCAGCGCCGAGCCGGCCGCCGCCCGCTCCGCCACCTTGAGCTCGAACAGGTACACGTTCCCCCCGCAACGCACCGCGAGGTCCGTGCGCCCCGCCCCGCTGCTCTCCTCCGCCGCCACGTCCGGCCCCTGCACGGCCAGCCACGCGTAGAACACGCTGGCGTAGTAGCCCTCGTAGCGCGCGATGTCGTTCCGCGTGTGCCACTCGTAGGGAATGCCCGCGAACAGGCCCCGCACCAGCGCCTCGACGCCCGCGAGGTCGCCGGCCCGCAGCCGCTCCGCCACCCGCGGGTCCGGGTGCCCCTGCGCGGAGTCGGGCGGCGTCAGCGCGGCCAGCAGGCTCGCGTTCAGGCTCCAGCGCACCTCGTGGTTCGGATAGCCGAGCCGGTACACCGGCGCCCCCATGGGGCCCGCCTCCTCGCCCCGGATCGTCAGGTAGCCGCTCTGGAACAGCAGGGCCTCGGGCGCCATGTCGCGCACGTCGAACTTCGACAGCAGCGCGTCGTCGCTCCGCAGGCCGTCCAGCGACGGAATGTCCACGCGCCGCCGCATCAGCGTCTCGACGAGGAAGGTGGGCGTGCCGGTCTCGTACCAGTACGGCCGGAACCGGCGGGTGCGGAACAGTTGGAGGATGTCGAAGGGGTTGTAGAGCCGCTCCGCGCCGAGCCAGTTGTAGCCGTTGTACCACGTGCGGATCAGGTCGCGGTCGAGGCCGTGCAGCTCCGGCGCGAACACCGCGTCGAGATCGGCGTCGGTGTAGCCGCAGACGGCGGAGTACTCGGGGTCGAGAGTGATGTCGATCAGGTTGTTGAGGCCCGAAAACAGGCTGACCTTCGAGAACTTGCTCACCCCGGTCAGGAAGCTGAACGCGATGTGGGCGTCGGCGGTCTTGGTGACCGAGTACAGCCCCCGCAGGTAGTCGCGGTTCGCCTCGGCCAGTTCGGGCGTCTTCAACGTGTCGAGAATCGGCTTGTCGTACTCGTCGACGAGGAACGCCGCGCGGCGGCCGGTGCGCCGATGCAGCTCTTCCAGCAGGAGGCCGAGCCGCAACGGCGCGCTGCCGTTCCCTGGCGGCGTCCCCTCCCGCCGTTCGACGGCGGCGAGCTGCGCCGCCACGTGTTCGCCAAGGTAGCCCGGGTCCTTGAAGTGGCCGCTGCCGAAATCGAGCCGCACCACCGGCCGGCGCACCGACCAGTCCCACCCGTCGTGCACCGCCAGCCCGCGGAACAGCGGCTCGTTGCCCTCGAACAGCTCCTTCAGCGTGTCGAGGAACAGGCTCTTCCCGAACCGGCGCGGGCGCGACAGAAAGTAGTGCCCGCCTTCGTCGACCAGCCGCCGCGCCCACGCGGTCTTGTCGACGTAGCAGCAGCCGTCCTCCCGGATCTTGCGGAAGGTCCGGATGCCGAGGGGCAGCTTGCGCCTCATCGTCACCACCTTGGACGGGCCGTCGCGCGCTGTCAAGTTGGCCGTGCCGCCGGCGGCGGCGACGGTGACGGAATGTCGGGCGGCGTCAGCGCCGCCGGCAGGCTCTCGCTCGGGCACGTTTCGGCTGGCTTGAACCGAATCATCATGTGCATCTATTCTGTCTATCATGGACATGCGGCGTAGCGCCGAAGCGAGACAGCAGTTCTCGGAGGTCGTCGAGGCGGCCAGCGGCAACAGCCGTCTCTGACCCTTTGCCGACGCGTTCTCCGACATCCGGTCGGCCTGCCTGGAGGAGCGGTACGAGCTGGAGCTGCCCGAACGCAGGGACCGGGAGGCGCGGGTGGGAGACCGTTCGTGATCCTGCTCGATACGAACGTCCTGGCCCGCCGCCGTCGGCGCCTGACGTCGTTCGATCCTCCGTTGGCGGTCAGCAGAAGTCCCGCGCGAGGTCGATCAGGACGTCGCGGCACGTGAGCACGGAGTCGATCTCGACGTATTCCTCGCGGCTGTGCAGGCCGGCACCCCGGGGACCGAACAGCACGGCCGGGGTGCCCGCCCCCGTCAGGATCGCGGCGTCCGTCCAGAACGACATGCCGGTCGGCTCGGCCGGCCCGGCCCGGCGCTCCAGGACACCGGCGAGCGTCCGGCACAGCGGGTGCTCCACGGGCAGCTCATGCGCGGGACGCGTGAAGGTCGGTCGGGCCGAGCCCTCGAACTCGGGATCATCCCGCGTCAGCGCGGCGAGGATGCCCCGCGCCTCGGCGAGACCCGCGTCCGGGGGCTCGCCGAGCAGGGTGCGGCGCTCGAACGACAGGCGGCACCGGTCGGGATAGACGCTCAGCTCGCCGCCCCCGTCGATGGTCGAGGCGTGGAGCGACGCCGGCCCCAGCAGCGGGTGGGCCGGCCCCGCCGCCAGACGCGCGTTGACGTCCTCCAGCCGGCCGAGAAACCGGCCCATGCGCAGTATCGCGTCCCGCCCGTCGGCGGGGCGGCTCCCGTGGGCGGCCCGGCCGCGGGTCTCGACCTCGACCCACTCGAACCCCTTGTGGCACGTCGCCATGCGCAGGTCCGTCGGCTCGGTCACCACCGCGCCGTCGGCGGCGTGGTCGCGCACGAGGGCGTCGGCACCCAGGCTCGCGTGCTCCTCGTCGGCGACGGCGGCGACGACCAGCCGGCCCGCCGGCAGCCCACCGCCGACGGCAAGCCGGGCCGCCGCGTCGATCATGGCGGCGACGCCGCTCTTCATGTCCTGCGCGCCGCGGCCGTAGAGCCGTCCTTCGCGGACGACCGGCGTGAACGGATCGCGCATCCCCTCAACGCCGACGGTGTCGAGGTGCCCGCAGAGCATCAACGTGCGTCCGGGTGCCCAGCCCTCCAGCACCCCCACGACGTTCGGCCGGCCCGGCGCGGCTTCGGTCACGATCACGTCGAGTCCGGCCCGCCGCATAACCGCGGCGACGTGCTCGGCGATGGCCGCCTCGCCGGCGCCGCCCGGCGCCAGCGCCGGGTTGACGGAGTCGATCGCCACCAAGTCGCGCAGCAGCGCCAGGACGGGGTCGTTCACATCGGCCTGCCGGGAATGGCCGGGTTCAGCGCGCGCCTGTTCCGCAGAACGAGGCCGCCGCAGGGCCGCGCTACCGCAGCCATTCGACGAGCCCCAGGGTCAGCCACGGCACGTAGGTGATGATGAGCACCCCCACCCCCAGGATGAGCAGCAGCGGCAGCGAGGCGCGGTAGACCTCGAGCAGCGGCCGGTCGAAACGGTACGAGGCGAGGAACAGGTTCAGGCCCACCGGCGGCGTGAGGAACCCGAGTTCCAGGTTCGCGATGAAGATGATGCCCAGATGCAGCAGGTCGACGTCGAACTGCTCGGCCACCGGCACCACCAGGGGCACGACCACGAAGATGGCCGAGAAGATGTCCATCAGGCAGCCGACGAGCAGCAGGAACACGTTGAGCCCGAGCAGGAAGACGAGCCGCGATCCGACGTGCTCGTCCGCCCACTCGACGATCAGGTACGGCACCTCGGCGTCGTTCAGATAGGCGGTGAAGCCGACGGCGACCCCCAGGATGATGAGCACCCCGCCCACCAGGACCACGCACTCGCTGAACGCCGTGTACAGCCCGCGGCCGAGCGGGAAGTCGCGGTGCACCACCCCTTGGACGACGGCGGCGTACAGGGCGGTGAACGCGGCGGTCTCGACGAGGGTGGCGTAGCCGCTGAAGAGCACCCCGAGGACCACGAAGGGGATGGTCAGCTCCCACTTCGCGTTCCACAACGCGGCGCGCAGCTCGGGCCACCCGAAGTCGCGCCGGCCGGCCCCGGTGACGACGCCTTCGCGCATGCCCCACGCCGCGGTCAGCCCGACGAGGAGCAGCCCGGGCAGGATGCCCGCCACGAACAGGTCGTCGGGCGCGACCTGGGCGACGATGGCGTACAGGATGAGGGGCATCGCGGGCGGGAACAGCAGCCCCAGCGACCCCGACGCGGTGAGCAGGCCCAGCGAGAACCGGTCGCGGTAGCCGTCCTTGAGGAGGGCGGGGAAGAGCAGGCCGCCGAGGGCGAGGATGGTGACCCCCGAGCCCCCGGTGAACACCGTGAAGAACGCGCACAGCAGGACGCAGACGATGGCGGTGCCGCCGGGAATCCACCCCACCCCCGCCCGGAACACCCGGAGCAGCCGCTCCGACGCCCTCCCCTGGGCGAGGATGAACCCGGCGAGGGTGAACAGCGGGATCGCCGGCAGGTGCGGCTGCACCGCGAGCGAGTAGGTCTCGATGGTGACGAGCACCGGGAGGTCGCCGTCGCCCAGGTAGAGCAGCACCGCCGCCCCGCCGAGCACCGTGAAGATCGGCGCCCCGAGCACCGCCGCGGCGAGCACCAGCGAGATCAGCGGCCAGCGCGGAACCTCGGCGAGCACGCCCTCCGACAGGCCGAACCACAGGCCGATGACGATGCCGAGGGCCGCCGCCGCCCGCCCCGTCCATGCCGGCGACGCCCGCCACGCGAGCCGCGCCGCGATGACCGCAAAGGAGACCGGCAGCACGAGCTGCGCGACCCACACCGGCACCCCCGCCGCGATGATGGTGCCGTCCTCGCGGTCCAGCATCATCAGGTCCCACGCCCCGGCCGCGAGCATCATCGACACCGCGGCGCCGACCCCGGCCGAGAACACCCGGGTGGCGTCGCGGACCCGCCCCTCGGGGATGAACGTCGCCGTCGCCAGCGCGATCAGCTTGCCGTCGCGGGCGGCGAGGGCGGCCCCGAGGAAGCCGACCCAGAGGGTGAAGTGCTGGACGAACGGGATCGACCCGGGGATGCCGCCGGCCACCAGCGGCCGCACCACGATCTCGGCCAGCGGCAGCACCACCATCGCGGCCAGCGCCGCGTTGGCGACCGCCTGCTCGGCCCCGCCGAGGGCGCGGACGACCGGGGCCCGGAGCGTGGCGGCGGAGACGCTGTCACTCATGAGGATCGCCGGCCGGGAACGCCGTCAGCGGCCGGCGCGGAACCGGTCCCGCGCCTCGACCGCCAGATCGTAGACGTCGGCGGGAATCAGGTCGCCCCGCCACGACGCGGTCATCTCGGCCGCGACGGCCCGGAACGACGCCCGCGCGGCCTCGTCTATCTCGACCACCGTGAGCCCGCGCCGCCTCATCTCCTCGACCGACTCGCGCTCCTGCGCGGCCACGTCGCGCAGCAGCGCCTCCTCGAGCCGCTTCGCCGACGCCAGGAGCACCCGCCGGTCGTCGGCGTCGATGCGGTTCCAGGTGCGTTCCGCCACCACCGTGATCCCGAGCACCGGGGCGAGGGGCACGTCGAGCATGAACGGGGTCTGGTCGAACCACTGGAACAGCAGGGCCACGTACGGCGGGCTCGGATGCGCGTCGATGAGCCCGGTGTTCAGGCCGAGCAGCACGTCGGTGACGGCCAGCGGCTGCGGGTCGAACCCGTTCTCCTTGTACCACTGCAGCATCTTGTCGTCGCCGGCTGGCGTGAACACCTTCGTCCGCTTCAGGTCGTCGAGGGTCTCGACCCGGTCTTCGGTGAAGAAGTGCGCCCACCCCGCGTGGCCCCAGTTCAGCAGCACCATCCCCTCGTCGGCGAGGATGCGCTCGAACGTCGGGGTCAGGGCCTCGACGACGTGGAACACCTCCTCGTCCGACTCGAAGAAGAAGGGGATGTTCAGGACGCCGAACGCCTCGTGGATGTCGCCGGGCAGCCCGAACACGGCGGCCTGGGGCCGGCCCCGCCGCAGGCGGCGGGCGAGGGCCGCCTCGTCGCGGAACGCCCCGCTCTGCACGCGAAGCTGCACGCGGCCGTCGGTCTCGTCGCGCCACTCGACGGCCATCTCCTTCAGCGAGCGGTCCCAGACGGAGTTGGCGGGCAGAATCGACCCGAGCTGGATGCGGGTCGCCCGCTGCGCCAGCAGCAGCGCCGGCGCCGCCAGCAGCGCCGCCAGGACCACGGTGACGACCAGGGATCGCGGTTTCATCTCACGGTTCTCCTTCACTCGAAAAACAGGTCGTCCACGCGGTCGAGCAGCAGCCGCGCCCGCCGCTGGTTCACCACGTTGAGCAGGCGCAGGCTGGTGTCCTCGTCCACGTCGATGGCGAGGGCCCGGTTCAGCAGGTCCTCGAACTCGGCCCGGTCCTCCTCGGGCACGGAAACGCCGAGGGCGAACGTCACATAGGGCGAGGCGTCGAGCCCGTCCGACAGCTCGACCGCCCGCTCGAAGTGCTCGCGCGCCCGCTCCGGCGAGCCGCCGAGCTGCGCGGGTAGCGACTCGAGGGTAATCAGGGCGCCATGTATCGAGCCCCGTCCGTAGTCCTCGTCGAGCTCCAGGGCCCGCGCGAGGAGCGCCCGCACCGCCGGCAGGTCGGCGATGAGGTTGGGCTGGTCGAGGGCGTTGGATATCGCCAGCCCCCACGCCGCGCTCAGGTAGAACAGCACCTCGACGTCCTCGGCGCGGGTGACCGCGAGGGCCGCCGCGGGGTCGTCCCGCAGGTCGTCGCCGATGCCCTCATACTTCAGGTCGAGGCTGTCCAGGCAATAGTCGCGGGCGCGCACGTAGTACCGCCACGTGCGGTCGCGCAGCGCGATCTCCCGGTCGTACTCGCCGTCCCATCCCGCGGTGTCGGCGTCGACCTGCAGAAACGCGTTGCCGTAGAGGGTGAACCCGCTGCAGGCGAAGACGAGGGCCTCGTCCTGCTCCGGCGCGGTCAGGATGATCGACTCGATGGTCTTCAGCAGGAACGGGAGCGAATCGCGCACCAGCTCCGGGTCCTCCTCGGACAGGTACACGGCGGGGTCGGCGAGCACCGGCACGACGGCGTTGACGGCCATCGTCCGCAGCGAGCAGCCCGACGACGCGAGCATCGCCGCGGCCAGGAGGACGAGGCCGGCGCGGGCGCCGCGACGGCGTTTCGTGGGTGAGCGATGCATGCGTACGATGGTGCGCCCGCCGTTCGCGGCGCGGGCGGGGAACGATCTTCAATGATATCAGTGTCGAGATACGCGCGGGCCGCCCTGCCCGCTCTGCTGCTCGCCGCCGTCCACATCCTGGGCCTCGCGGCGACGGCCCCCGCGCAGGACCCGGCCGAGCCGCCCCCCGGCTGGACCAACGAGACCGAGCTGAGCCTCGCCCTCACCGGCGGCAACTCGGCGGCGCGGACGCTGGGGGTCGGCAACACCGTCCGCCGCATCCGCGAATCGTCCCGGCTGCAGGTGCGCTTCAACGGCATCCGCTCGGGCACCGCCGGCGACCGCTTCCTCCTCGTGACGCCGGGGGTGCGGTTCCCCATCACCGCCGCGCCCGAGAACCCCGAGACGCGTCTCGTCAGGCCCCCGGCCGACGCCGAGGTCGAGAACTACCTGCTCTCGGGGCGCTACGAGATGGCGTTCAGCGAGCGGTTCTTCTGGAACGCCGGCGGGAGCTGGGACCGCAACAGCGACGCCGGCATCCTCAACCGCTACACCGCGTTCGCGGGCGTGGGCAATGTCTGGCGCGACGGCGACGCGACGCGCTTCGCGACGAGCTACGCGGCCAGCTACACCAACCGGCTCGAGGAGACCGCGGACCCCGGCAAGGACCCCCGCTTCGCCGGCGCCCGCTTCGGCTGGGACTACCGCCAGCGCCTCGGCGCGGCCGCCGTCTACGAGAACGAGCTCACCGCCAACGCCAACCTCACCGCCGCCTCCGACTATTCGCTCAACATGGTCCACGCCCTGAGCGTCGCCCTCGGCGCCCACCTCGCCCTGCGGGTCGGCCTGCAGTGGCTGTACGAGCACGAGCCGGCCCGCGAAGAGGTGGCGGTGGTCGCCCGCGTCGAGATCGTCGACCCCGACGGCGTCCCCGCCAGCGGCGACGAGCGCTTCGAGACGGTGGCCGACCGCGGCTTCACCCTCACCCTCGGCACCGGCCGCGTCCGCAAGGACCGCCTCGACACCATCTTCCGGACCGCCCTGGTCATCAACTTCTGACGGCGGGGCGGACGAGTGGCGTTCGCGCCGGCCGACGCCGGTGGTCCGGCGTCTTGACCGTTCGAGGCCGTCGGACCTACGCTGGAGACAGACATGGCCGATTCGAAACGAGCGACCGTCTACTTCGATCCGGGCCTCCACGAGGCGTTGCGGTCGAAGGCCGCGCAGACCGAGCGCAGCGTCTCCGCCCTGGTGAACGCCGCCGTCCGCCGTGATCTCGAGGAGGACGCCGGCGACCGGGCCGCGTTCGACGCGCGCCGGCAGGAGCCGGACCTCGACTTCGAAACGGTGGTGGAGGCCATGAAGCGGCGTGGCGCGCTGTAGGGTCCTCATCAAGCCCACGGCGGTCAAGGAGCTGGAAGCCCTTCCCGCACGGGAACGCGCCCGTATCGTTGCGGCGATCCGACGCCTCTCGGACACCCCTCGGCCGCCGGGTTGCGAGAAGCTCTCCGTGCTGGAGAGGTACCGCGTCCGCCAGGGTCGCTACCGGATCCTGTACGAGGTCGACGATACGGACGCCACCGTCAGGGTCGTCAAGATCGGCCACAGGCGGGACGTGTACCGTCGATGAACTCCGCTCCCCGCCGCTCCGTCGAAGGTCCGCGGGCAACGGTGTCCAACTGCGCCGTCCTCCGCTAGCGGGATGCCACCAACGGCCGTGTCCCGACCCGCCGGCCGCCGGCCTGTATCATTCCCCAAGCGGGCGGGGCATCCCGCCCCAAGACACAGGAGGCAGACGATGGAATCGGCGATGCGCATCCGACCTCGACTCGTCGGATCGACCTCACTTTCGGCGTGGCCGTTGGGACTGGCCGCGCTACTGCTCGGTCTGCCGTCAACGAGCGTAGACGCAGCCCCGCAGTCACCCGATGAACCGGGCATGGTGACGGTGACCGTCGAAGCCGAGCTGTCGTGTCCCTCATGCGCCCTGGGCCTGGAGCGCCGGTTGAACCGTCTGGATCACGTCGCCCGCGTCGAGGTCCGAGCGGCCGACGGACGGATCGTGCTCACCGTCGAGCCCGGCCGCCACGTGGATCCGGACGCGGTATGGGACACCGTGCGCAACGCCGGCTTCATTCCCGACGGCGTGCGGGTCGTCGCCGTGGGACGCCTCACCGACGCGGACGGCGCGCCGGCCCTCGCCCTGTCGCCCGACTTCGCCCTCCCGCTCGCCGCGGGGGAACCGAC
This sequence comes from Vicinamibacterales bacterium, assembly GCA_963664545.2. Lineage (GTDB taxonomy): Bacteria > Acidobacteriota > Vicinamibacteria > Vicinamibacterales > UBA8438 > JAJEEA01. Next base: position 1,526,732 of record OY761475.2, read on the forward strand.
CACGGCCCTCGTGAGCGGGGCGGGCGACCGGCTGTTGACGGTGAGCGGACGCTGGGACGCTCCCCCGGACGGCCCCGGCCGGCTGCAGGTCGAGTCGTTCGAGGTCCGTTGACGTGGCGCCGTCCGACCGCGGCGCTCTGCCAAGGGCGAACCGTACCGGCGCGGTTGAACTCATGAGCGCGATCCTCCCCATCAACCTCGACGATCTCCTCCGCTGCCGCGGGGTCGAGTCCGAGCGGGTGGAGTTCAAGGCGTCATGGGATCCGAAGACGACCGGCCCACAGGCGCTCCGGACGATCTGCGCTTTCGCGAACGACTATCACAACCTGAACGGCGGCTACGTCGTCATCGGCGTCGGGGAGCGGGACGGACGCGCGGTCCTGCCTCCCGCCGGTCTGTCCGCCTCCGCGCTCGAAGCGGCGCAGCAGTGGATTCGCGGCAACTGCAACCGGCTCGATCCGCCCTACCAGCCCATCCTGTCGCCGGAAACGGTGGATGATCGCCTCATCCTCGTCGTCTGGGCCTCGGCCAGCGAGACGCGGCCCCACCGCGCGCCCGCCACCGGGGACCGGCCGGGCCGATTCTGGGTCCGCCTCGGCGCCGAGACGGTCGACGCGGAGCAGCGCGGCGGCGTGCTTCCCGGACTCGTTCAGCAGACGGCCCGCGTGCCCTGGGACGACCGCCGAGCGACGGACGCCCAGGTCGAAGATCTGCGCGAGGCGAAGGTCCGCGAGCACCTGCGCGACATCCGCAGCGGCCTCCTCGGCCAGCCCGACGAACGGGACGTGTATCGCCGCATGCGACTCGTGGTGCGCGTAAACGATCACGAGGTGCCGCGGAACGCCGGACTCCTCTTCTTCTCCACGGAACCAACGCAATGGTTCCGCGGCGCAAAGATCGAAGTGGTCCAGTTCGCCGCCGATCGCGCGGGAGACCTGCAGGAGGAACGCACGTTCGAGGGTGGACTCGTCGACCAGCTTCGCGACTGCCTGAACTACCTCGAGAACCTCTCGACGTTCCACCTGCAGAAGCAGCGGGACCGGAGCCAGGTGCGCGGCTGGGTCAGCTACCCGCTGCCCGCCCTCCGCGAGACGCTCGTCAACGCGGTGTACCACCGCGGCTACGATGTCGACCAACCCGAGCCCACAAAGGTCTATCTCTACCCGGGCCGTATCGAGGTCGCCAGCTATCCGGGACCGGTGCCGGGCATCGAACCGCGGCATCTGGTTCCGGGCACCGCCGTGCCCCCCGCACCCGCCCGCAACCGCCGCATCGGCGAGTTCCTCAAGGAGCTGGGACTCGCGGAGGGCAGGCTGACCGGACTGCCCAAGGTGTTCCAGGCGATGGAGGCCAACGGCTCGCCGGTACCCCGGTTCGACTTCGACGAGCAGCGCACCTGGTTCCGGGCCACCCTGCCCGCTCACCCCGAGTACGGTGCCCTGTCCGCCCTGCGCGATGCGGCGCACCTGCGGGCGCTGGGAGAGTCCTCGGAGGCCGTGCGGCGGATCGAGTCCGCGTGGGTATCCAACCCGGCGTCCGCGATGCTGGCGTCAGAGATGATCCGCGCGTACGCAGATACCGGAGAAATAGCGCGGGCCGAGACCATCCTGGAGACCTTCGAGAAGCAAGGTGCCGAAAACGCGGTTCCCCACGTCCGGAATACCCTGATCGAAGCGTTGGTGGAAGCCGGCGAAGAAGGCAGGGCACTGCGTTTGCTCCAGCGTCCTCAGGAGTTGGTATTCGGGCAGCACGCCATCGACGCCGCCATCTTGGCTCGCCGCGCCAGGGATTCCCGTCTCGCACATCAGTATTTCGAGCGTGCGGGGGACGGCATTCTGGCCGATCCCCGCGCGCTCCACGAGTTCGCACAGACGAAGATGTGGCTGGCAACCGAGGCCTACTACCGGCGGCAGCGCGACCAGAACCGCAGGTTTCTCACCGAGGCGCGCTCGCTGCTGGAGCGCGTGGTCCAGCTCGATGCATCCCCCACCCGCCATGCTTGGGCTTGGAGGGACCTCGCGCGGACCCTCCACTGGCTGCGAGCGCCGTTTCGAGAAGTCAAGGACGCATACGGCAAAGCAATCGAACGACTGCCGGACGAACCGCGGTTCGTTCAAGAGATGGAGAGGCTGCGGGCCTCCCGGCGGTGAACGGCGCGATTCCCGCCGGGCCCGTCGTGCGGAGAGGCGGAGCCGCGTGCACGAAAGGAGAACAACCCCATGGAGACGAACAGATTGGCGGTGGCGGGGCGCGGAGCCTGGAGGGTGTGGCTCCGCACGATTCTCGGCGCGGTGGCGGCCAACCTCGTCGTGCGGGCGGCGGCGCGCGCGGCCTTCGACATTCCCCCGGAGTTCGAGCCGCTGGCGACAGCGGGGCCGACGGTGTTCCTGACCGTCGTCGGCGTCGCGGCCGGGCTGGGGGTCGCCGTCGTCGTGGACAGGCGTTCGGAGCGCCCGGTTCCGTTGTATCGGCGGATCGTCGTCGCCGCCCTGCTGCTCTCGCTGCTGCCGGACCTGTGGATGTTCACCGAGAGCGGCAGAGAGGCGTTTCCGGGGGCCACCGCGCCGGCCGTCGTCACCCTCATCGTGCAGCACGTCGCCGCCGCAGCGGTGGTGCTGTGGAGCGTGACTGGATCGCCGTGGCGGATCTCCTGAGCCGCCCCGCCCCGAGACCCCGAGAGGGCACCCGGATGACCATGCACTCTGCGACCGAACCCGTCATCAGGAGGGCGGTGCCCGACGACGCGGAGGCGGTCGTGTCGGTGCTCAACTCGGTGATCCTGGAAGGGGAGCACACCGCGCTGACCCACCCCTTCACGGTAGAAGAGGAACGCGCCTTCATCGGGGGGCTGTGCGACCGTAGCGCGCTGTTCGTCGCCGAGCTGGACGGGGGAATCGCCGGCATTCAGAGCATCGAACCGGATGCCTCGGCACGCTATACGGACTCGATGCGGCATGTCGCGATCGTCGGAACATGGATGCGCGCGGGCTTTCGCGGACGCGGGATCGCACGGCGGCTCGCCGAGGCGTCGTTTGCTTTCGCCCGTGCGCGAGACTACGGGAAGATCGCCATTCAGGTCCTGGCGGACAACCGGCGGGCGCTTCGCTTCTACGGCGGCCTCGGCTTCGAGAGAGTCGGCATCGCCCGGAGACACGTGAAGCTCCGGGGAAGGCTCCGTGACGTGGCCTATCTGGAGAAGCTCCTTTAGCGCGAGGCCGCTCACGGAATCGGGGATCGAGGATACGGTCGTGGGTTTCTATCTCCGCAAGTCGTTCCGCGCCGGGCCGATCCGGTTCAACCTCTCGAAGAGCGGCATCGGCGCGTCGGTCGGGGTGACCGGCGCGCGGCTCGGTGTGTCGTCCGAGGGACGCGCGTACGTGCACGGCGGACGCGGCGGCGTCTATTGCCGGAAGTCGCTCGGCGGCGGCGGCGGACGCGCGGGCGGAGCGCAACCCGCCGCGGCCGGCCCGATCGAGCTGACCGAGGACACCGGCGTCACCTACGGCGCGCTCCCGGAACAGGAGCAGGCGCCCGACGCGATCGCCGCGCCGGTCCGGCGCGCGCCGCCGACCTACGGGTGGCTGGCCCTGGGCGCGGTCGCGGCCGGCCTGCTCCTGCCGTCGCCCTACCCGGCGATGGTCGCGGCCGTGGTCTTCGGTGCCCTCGCCGCCCTGGGCGCGAGGCGCGGGCGGCGGCGGGCGGCCGGCGACGCGTACGGCCGGCTGCTCGACGCGCGCGCCGCCGCGGCCGACCCGATCACCGCCGACGAGCGGTCGGCCCTCGACGCGGCGCGCCGGGATCCGCGGCTCACCCCCGACGACGCGCGCTACTTCGAGGAGCGCGCGTACCTCGCCGCGCTGGACGACGCGGCCGCGGACGGCGCCGGCGACCCACGGGCGCTGGAGCGGCTCGCCGAGATCGACGGCCTCGTCGGCCTCGACCCCGCGTTCCGCCGACGCGCGCGCCTCGACGCGTACTCGCGGGCGCACGTCGAGGCGGTGAGCGACCACGACCTCACCGAGGCCGAGGAGCAAGCCCTCGCCCGGACGCGGACCGCCTTCGGCCTGACCGATGAGGAGCTCGCCGACGAGCTGTCGCTCCTCGACCGCCTCCGCGAGCTGCGGGCCATACGCGACGGCAACCTCCCGGTGGTCGACGCGGCGACCAAGCTGTCGAGCCGCGAGGCGTGCCACCTGGAGGGCGAGGGGCGGCTACTGAAGCGGTGCCTGCTGCGCTCGTTCTCGCGCGACGGGCAACGCTACAAGGTGCGGGGCTACGTGATCGACAAGGCGGGCACGCTCGTGGTCACGGGCCGCCGCGTGGCGCTGGTCCACCAGGGCGTGACGTCGTTCCCCATCAACAAGATACTGGACGTCGAGGTGGACCACGACCGCCGGCTGCTGATCCTGACGAGAGACGGCGTCGCCACGCCCACGTACCTGACCACGCCGGACGCCCTGCGGGCCGGGGCCATCGTCGCCGCGCTGACCGAGGGCCGGTGACGAGGTTTCACGCCGGCGTGAACGGCCCGCCGCCCGTTCCGGGAACGCGATCGCGCCCGCCCATGCGCGTTCGATAACGCTGCTGCCTGGGTGCCACCGCGCCCGGTAAGATCACCGCCGGCCGGATCGAGGCCAGGAACGACGGGACGCCCCATGCTGCTGCGCACCGCCCTGCTTGAGCGCATCGTGCGGGGAGAAGTCTCCGTGGTGTTCCGCCGCTGGAAACGGCCGACGGTCCGCACCGGCGGCAGCCTGCGCACCGCCCTCGGGGTGCTCCGCATCGTCGCGGTCGCCGCGGTGGAGGAACCCGACATCTCCGAGGCGGACGCCGCGGCGGCGGGTTACGCCTCTCGCGCGGCGCTGCTGGCCGACATCGGCTCCCGCCCGGGACAGCTCTACCGCATCGCGGTCGAGCACGGAGGCGCTGACCCCCGCATCGCACTCCGGCAACAGGACGATCTCTCGGAAGCGGACGCCGAAGCCCTCCTGCTCCGGCTGGAACGGCTCGACGCGCGGTCACCGACAGGCCCGTGGACGCAGCGCGTTCTGGCTGAGATCGCGGCCCGCCCCGGGGTCGCCGCCAAGACGCTCGCCCACCAATTGGAATGCGGGAAGGACTGGCTGAAGCCGCAGGTCCGCAAGCTCAAGAACCTCGGCCTGACCGTCAGCCTGACCGTCGGCTACGAGCTCTCCCCGCGCGGCCGGGCCGCGCTGAAGCGCCTGGGCACCAAGTCAACAGGCGGTGAGAGTCGTTGAGTCACGTCCCGGTGCCGTGGCGGGAAGCACCCTTCTGTTCAGGCGGCGCGGTCGAGCGTGAGCTCACACCGGATCGCCTCTTCGATTTCCTGCGGCGGCCGGCCATACTCGTCAGCCAATTGCTCGCATGTGTCGCCGGCGCGGAACCGCTCCGCGACCTCTTCGGTGGGGATGCCGGTCCCCACGATCACGGGGCGGCCGAACCGCACCCGCGGATCCAGCGAAATGATCTTCGGCTCGGCGGGCAGCGTCTCCGGCGAACGGGCCGTCCACGGATCGTGGCGCACGAAGGGAAAGAGGCGGATGGCCAAGCCGTCGACATCCTGATCGATGCGCTGCAGATGGGCCTCCATCAGTTGCCGCATCGCGAGTTGGCCTCCCTTCGTCGCGTCGATCAACTCGCCGGTTCGTTCGACGAAGACCGAAACGCCATCGGTGAGCATGCGCTGGCTCAGCAATGGGTGCGGACTTCCGAACGTGTCCTCCAGGTAGCGAATCACGGCACGCAGCTTCTTCGGCGGAATCCGGTGATGGCGGCGCAGAGCGCCGAGCACGTGCAGCTCCGCCACGTTCCAGAAGGACAGCAGATGACGCCCGGATCCGCAATGTGAATCAGGGCACTCCCGCGATACGTACGAAATCCGAACGCCCAATTCTGCACCGTGCGCAGCGGCAGCCGCACGTACCGCGCCGCCTCCCGGCTCGTGTACGAGGGGAGAGCGCGCGGGTCGCGTCCGCGGTACAGGTGCCACCGGCTCTGCGCCTGACTCATGGTCACCGGGCCCCCACATCCGCAGCACCGTGCCGCAACGAGCCCCGGGGCGCCCTCCAGCGGCCGCGTGCGCGTGACGTGCACGCCCGCCCCACGGTTTAACCCCGAGGCGCGGCGGGTGCACCCCACCATGGGCTCACGGCCGTCGACACCCGTCAGCGTACCGCCAGACGTCAGAGGGCGTCAACCACGGTCAGCGAACGGTGCGGCCCCCCCCGATCGCTCTCTCTGTTCGCCAAGTCGATCGGCAACTGGTCGTGCGGCAGGTCGTCACCCGCGGTTCGCAGCCGTTCCCGCGAGATCGATCACGAGTTCCCTGAACCACCCCAGCGCTCGTAGATCTCCCACGTTGGGCTGAGCGGCAGCAGGTCCTGTGGGTCCAGCCGGTGGACGCCCCGCCGCAACGCCTCCCACCCGACGCGCCAGAACCGCGCATAGAGGGGATGCGCCGCGACCGCGTTGAGCCCCGCCGCAGTGATCTCCGGGCGCCGCACGTCTCGGAACGGCCGGCCATGCTCCGCTGCGACGAATCCGCGTTCCATCTCTCCGAGGATCTGCTTCCAGCGACCAACGCGGTTGGCGATGCCGGTTCTGGTTTCCCCGGCCGGCTTGCTGGCCAGCTTCTCGAGTCTGCCTACGAGCGCCCGGCAGCGCAGGCGAAGCGCCCGCAGCATGAAGAAGGCGCACCATTTGCCGGCGAGTCGACCGTGCGCTCCACGGCCGGAACATCCAGAGTCGGATATCCAGCTCCCTCGCTTGGTGACGCGGTTGCCCCGCCCCGCGCGACGACTGCCAGGGCTGCGGGCTGTCGGAGAAGCGAGCGGACCGTGCGCCGGTCGGCCCGGCGGACGTCCCGAAGAGGGACGAACCGGCGGCGCGCCCGCAGCACGCTCACCGGTTCCCGGCGAATCGCGGTCAGGGCTCGTTCCAGGTCGCGCCGTCGGCGTCGTAACCGCTCGAAGAGCACCAGCGGGTCGTCGGTGTCGCCGAGCGCTCCCAACCGCTGACGCGCCGGTTCCTCTCCGACCACCAGCCGCGCATCGAAAGCGGCGATCTCGTGCAGCATCCGGGCGAAGAGCTCACGCCCGGCCTTGTCGGGGTCCGGACTCACGTCGAGCCGCCAAACCCCCAACGAGCGGTCGTCCCTGCCCAGCAGCTCGGCGCGTACTTCGCCGGCGTAGAAGCCAGGCTTCCAAGACCACTCGTTCACGGAGTCGGCGACCCGGTCGAGCCGTTCGTCATCGATGAACAGACGGCACTCTTGATGGGGCGGACCGACGAACCTGGTCTCCCGCAATTCCGAGAAGCCTCCGTTGGCACCGACCGGATCCAGCTCGCGGAACGCGTCCTCGCCTCTGCTGCGAGCCCGCAGCCTGATGCCGAAGTCGCCGGACATGCGCCTACCGCCAGAACCGGAACGTGCCGGTCTCGCTCAGATCCTCGATGAGCTCGGCGACCTTGCGACCGGACCGCTGCAATCCCCGTTCAGCCAGTTCCTTCCTGCACTGCTCCAGGGCAAGCCGGAAGCGCGGAGAATCGTCTCCGCGCAGTTTGGGCAGCACCTTCGCGTAGACCACCCGATCGAGCGCCTCGTCCACGGGCAGCTCGGTGCCCTCGTCCTGCCGCCGCTCCATGAACCGCACAACCTCGGCGATCACCCTCCAGCCGAAGTGAAGCCTCGCGGGGCTGAGCGCAGCCATGAGGGCCGCAAGCGCTCCTTGCACTGCCTCCTTGTCTTCCCTCGCCAACGAACCGCCGCCCCAGCCCGGCCACTCGTCCACGTCGACATCCCAAAACTTGAGCGTGAAGGCCCGATCGAGCACCTTGTCGGATATGCCCATGGTCGTCTCGTCCATGTTCACGGTGCCGATGAGCACGAGGTTCTCGGGGTAGGGGATGGCACGTGGGACGCCGTACACATCGGCATCTCCGCTGTGCAACGGTATCTCGCCTCCTTCTCGCTCCATCGCGCTGAGGAGCGGCGCGAGGTACTGCTCGGGATGCGACAGGTTCATCTCGTCGAGGATGCACACGTGCGGTTCCGACGGGTTGTCCGTCGCCCGAATCAGGAATCGCATGAACTCCTGTTCAGCGTAGCGGTTGTCACCGAGCGGATTGACGTAACCCAGAAGCGGTGCCGGGTCGTACCAGCCGGGCTGTACCGGTATCTTGCAGATTCGCGGGCTCGACTCGCTGTCCGCGGAGGTCAGCGCGATGGCGTACTGAACGGCGAGCTGGGTCTTTCCCGTGCCCGAGAGGCCGGTGAGTACGGCGAAGTGCCGCCGTTGGTTCGCCCACAGGCCGAGGTGGAGCGATTCCACCGTATTCCAGTCGAAGACGAGCCCTTGGTCCTGCCGGATGGACTCGAAGTAATTTCTCAACTCACCGAGCACGGGTCGCGTAACTTCGCCCGACAGCGTCGGTTCAGGCCGATCCAGCCGATCCGCGGAGCCTGCGGGATCCACGCCTACGTGCATCTGATGAAGAACACGGGGCAGCCTCATGCGCCGAGCCACGGCGTTCCAGTCGGACGGATCGACCGGACCGATGACCTCATCCAGACGGTCGAGGACCAGCCGGCTCGCCCGCGCGGGGCGCTGGCTCGTGCCCTTTCCTTCCGTACCCATGCCCTGGCAGAGTTGGTGGAGATGCCAGAACCAACAAGGAGCGATGTCTCGCGGAAAAAGCGCGGCGAACGTACGCTGCGTTTTCCATTTCGGGCGTTCTTGTCGCCCTCCCTTCATGGCCGGAACGTACTCACGCAATTCGTCCCACGTCTCCCTCAGAGCTTGGTCAAGCCAGTCGGTTCTGCCGCTCCGTCCTTCCGGCAACGAGCCACGGATGCGTTCATGGAACCGACGTCGAAAGTCGCCATCGGCCAGAGCAGCGCTCACGTCCAAGTCGCCGCGGTCAGCATTGTCCAGCGGATTCTCTTCCCAGACGAGACGCTGAAAGCGCTCGGTCTCCCGATCCTCCACCGCAGCGCCATGCACCGTCTGCAGGAACTCCGCGTGCCGGGCGATCGTCTCCGCTTGCTCGTCGAGCCGGCGCTCGGCTTCGCGGCAGGCGTCCCGCAGGCCGTCCGCGGTCGTCATGTCGAATGTGGTCACGTTCTCTCCAGCATCAGCAGCGCATGGACCCTGCGCAGGACCGCGGCAACCGTTTCGCGCGGCAGGGCCGCGATCAGGCTCGCGTTGCGTCTGCGCCAGTCCAGGCTCTTCACTTGGTCAGCGAGGATGACGCCGCTGACGGGCAGTCCGTCCGGAATGCCGACCTCGAACGGGTACCCCTTGACCCGGCTGGTGACCGGACAGAACAGTGCGAGGCCGACCCTGCCGTTGTACGCGGCCGGCGACAGCACGACGGCCGGACGACGCCGGGCCTGCTCCCTTCCGGTCTGTGGGTCGAAGTCGATCCAGACCGCGTCCCCCCGTTCGGGCACGCGCCGGGGCGATATCACCATGCCTCGCCGCCCACCGAGGGACCGGTCTCGACCTCGCCGTGGAGATTGTCCTCGGTCACGCGGGCCAGCAGGTCATCCAGCTCCGCACCGGGCCGCCGCAGCAACGACACGACGAGTTCCTCGCCCCGCGGCGTGAGTTCGACCGCCGCATTCAGCGTGATGCCCACCCGCGCGGCGACGGATTGCGGAATCCTCAAGGCCAAGCTGTTGCCCCACTTCCCGATGCGTGCCTCCATGTGACCTCCGTTCCGACCCGGCGCGTATCGCCGGGGTAGATACACTTGTATATCCACAAGGAAACACCCGTCAACCCGCGACCCGCGGCGGATGCCGCGCAAGGAGCGGGTGCGGGTTTCTCCCCTCCGATGAGCCGGTCACCGCTCATCGAGCGACTCGACGAGCGCCACGCCGCCGAGGGCGTCCATCTGCCTCCGGATCCACGCCGCCCGGGCGCGGACTCCAGGGGACGGATCGTCGGCGCGCAGCCACTTGGGGTTGGGGAGGACGGCGGCGAGACGGGCGGCCTCGTCGGGGCCGAGGTCGGCGGGGGGCTTGCCGAAGAAGCGCTCGCTCGCGGCGGTGATGCCGAAGAGGCCGTCGCCGAACTCGGCGACGTTCAGGTAGACCTCGAGGATGCGCCGCTTGCTCCAACAGAGCTCGACGAGCACGGTGAGCCCGGCCTCCAGCCCCTTGCGGACGAAGCTGCGGCCGGACCACAGGAAGAGGTTCTTCGCCGTCTGCTGCGAAATGGTGCTGGCGCCGCGCAGGCGCCCGCCCTGCCGGGCCTCCTCGAGGGCGAGGCGGATGGCGTCGACGTCGAAGCCGCGGTGACGGGGGAAACGCTGGTCCTCGGACGCGATCACGGCGAGGGCCGCGTAGGGCGAGATGTCGTCCCAGGCCGTCCACCGATAGCCCGCCGCGGCCCATCCGGCCGTCTCCGCCCGCGCCTGCGCGCTCCGCACCATGAACGCGGTGGTCGGCGGGGGGACCCACCGGAGGACCAGCACCGCGATCAGCGGGACGCCGATGGCGCCGACAACGAGGGCGAGCCCGGCCCTGCGCAGCCGCGCCGCCCACGACGGCCGGCGACCACCGGCTCCCCGCCGCCACCAGCGCCGCCGGCCTGTCTCCCCCGGATGCGGCCGTCTCACCGGTTTCATGTCCAGAACATGTCACATGAATTGCGTACGGATCAATCCGACAGGTTCTCCAGGCCGGCCTCCACGCCGCCGGCCGCCCCCCGCCCGGCGCACCGGCTCATTCCGACAGGTTCTCCAAGCCGGCCTGCACCTCGCGGTGCGCCTGGCCGAGCGCCCACAGGCGGCCGCTCAGCGGTTCGAGCAGCTCGACCAAATCCTGCGGCCCCATGCCCTCGAACGCCCGCCGGCGCGCGAAGATCCGCGTGTAGTCCTCCAGGACCAGCCGCCGGATCTCCGCGTAGCCCTCGTACCCTTCGTAGGCCCTGGCGACCCGAATCACCCAGTCGTAGTCGAAGTACGGCGCGCCCTGACTGCCCTGCGCGACATCCCACGCCGCCGTGGACACCTGGGGCAGCCGGAGGCTCAGGTTGAGCGACACGTCCGAGCGGCCCTCCCCCCGCGCCATTTCCAGCACCCCCTCGACCTGCTCCGTCAGCGCGGTCAACATGGGCTGCGTCTCGCGGAACTGCCGCGCGTTCTCGGCGATCTCGGTCTCGACCGCGCTCCGGGCGGCGGCCGCGAAGTCGCGGAGCTGCCGCTGCTCGCGCCACTCGTCGACGCCGAACGCGACGAGCACGGCGAACACCACCATCGCCGCTTCGAGGGCAATCTCCGGGAGCTTCCGGCGCAACGTCGGGCTTCGTTCGGCCATTCGGTCTCCCCCGTGTCGCGGGCTTCCGTCGGCACCGGCGCACGGCACCCCGTCGCCGGGGTCATGCAGCCCACCGGCATCCGCCTCCGATCGGTCCGCGCGGTCCCCGGAACGCGCCGGGGGCGCTCCCGGCGTGGATGGCAGGCACCCGTGCCCACAACGCGGTTCCCGGAGCCGCCGGCGGCCTGGCAGGCGAAGCGCTTCGGGCTCTCGCCCCCGGCCGTGCCCACAACGCGGTTCCCGGAGCCGCCGCCGGCGGACCCCGACGCACCATCTCCGGTTATCCTAACGCGCGTGCCGGGCGACGACTTCATCATCCGCCCCCTGCTTAGCCGCGGCGACTGCGAGGCGGGGGTCCAGCTTCAGCGGGACATCTGGGGCCGCGACTTCTCCGACGTGGTGCCCGCCACCATCCTCCAGGTGAGCCAGCGGGTGGGCGGGGTGGCGGCCGGCGCGTTCGCGCCCGACGGGCGTCTCGCGGGGTTCGTGTTCGGCATCAGCGGGGTGCGCGACGGCGCCCCGGCGCACTGGTCGGACATGCTCGCGGTGCGGCCCGAGGCCCGCCGGCGCGGGCTCGGACGGCGGCTCAAGCTGCACCAGCGCCGGGAGCTGCTCGCGGCCGGCGTCGAGCGGGTCTACTGGTCGTTCGACCCGCTGGTGTCGCGCAACGCCCACCTCAACCTCATGGCCCTGGGGGCCGAGCCGGTCGAGTACGTGCCGGACATGTACGGCGACACCGCCAGCGTGCTGCACCGGGGGCTCGACACCGACCGGCTGATCGTCGAGTGGCGGCTGCGCGACCCCGCGGTGGAGCGCATCCTCGACGGCGACCCGCCCGCCGCGCCGGCCGAGGCGCGGTCGGCCCCCGTCGCCACCGTGCCCGCGGCCGGCACCGAGCCGTCCCCGCCCCCCCGCGAGCCGTGGGTGCGGGTGGAGCTGCCCGCCGACATCGAGCGCCTGAAGGCCGCCGACCCCGACGCCGCCCGCCGCTGGCAGCGACACCTGCGCCAGACGTTCACCGCGTACTTCGAAGATGGGAAGGCCCGCGTCGCCGGCCTCCACCACGACTCCGCGGCGGGGCGGTGGTTCTATCTCGTGCGCACGGCGGCCCGGCCGTGACCCAACCGCAGCCACGGCAGGCGACGGGTTCGCCCGCCCTGGCCGCCGGTGCACACGGCGGCCCGCCGGTGACCAACCGCAGCCCGGTGCGGCGGGCGGCGGACCGACCCGCCGACGTCCCGTGCACGCGGCGGCCCGCCGGTAACCGGCCGCAGAGGGGTTCCGTTGACGCGGCCTGTGCGCGCGGCGGCCCGCCGGCCGCAGGGGTTCCGTCGACGCGGAATGCGGGCAGAGCGGCCGCCGCGACGTCGCCGCCGACAGCGGGGCCCCTGCTACCCGAACAAGCGGAGGATCCCCACGGTCAGGCCGGCGGTCGCGAGCACGGTCCCGACCATCCATCGGATGAGGCGCGTCTCGAGGCTCGCGACTTCCGTGCGCACCTCGGCGATCTGCGTCGAAAGCCGGGTTTCAACGGTCGCGACTTCCGTGCGCACTTCGGCAATCTGGGTCGAGAGCCGGGTATCGAGGGCCGCCAACCCGGTACGCTGCTCGGCGCGCAGTTCGGCGATCTGCGACGAAAGCCGACCGTCAAGGCTCGCGACTTCCGTGCGCACTTCGGCGATTTCCGTGCGCACCTCGGCGATCTGCGTCGAGAGCCGGGTGTCGAGGGCCGCCAACCCGGTACGCTGTTCCGTGCGCACCTCGGCGATCTGCGTCGAGAGCCGGGTGTCGAGGGCCGCCAACCCGGTACGCTGTTCGGCGCGCGATTCGGCGATCTGCGTCGAGAGCCGGGTGTCGAGGGCCGCCGACCCGGTGCGCTGCTCGGCGCGCAATTCGGCGATCTCGGTGCGCACCTCGGCGATCTCGGTGCGCACCTCGGTGATCTCGGTGCGCACCTCGGCGAGGCCGGCCTTGAACTGGTCCGACGTGACGTGGTCGCCCTGCTCGGCCGCCTGGCGGAGCGCATCGACGAGGACGTCGGTCTGCGCCGGCGTGAAGTCGGCGCCGGTCAGGGAGCGGGCGACGGCGTGCGTGTCCAACATGGTCGGCATGGATGGGGTCGATGCAAGACCCCCGCCATGCCCACACGATACCATTTTGGAACCGCCGGATCCGCGGCCGGCGGGCGGTCGCGTGCGGGCTCGGACCCGCGGTCCGGTCCCGCGCCCGTCGGGGGTACGGAGGAGTACGATGGTCGCCGACCGCGTCGTCCTCGTCGACGCCGACCGCCATGACCTCCGCGACGAGTCGGACCGCCACGGCATGCGGGCGCTCGGCACGCCGCGCCAACGACAACTTCCGTTGACGATCCGTCTCGCGTCGAATCGAGGAGCGCCGCCGTGCCGAGAGCGGAAAACGCCATGCAACTGCAGTCCATCACCCTGCGGGAGATCCGGATGGCCCTCGTCGAGCCGTTCCGCATCTCGTCCGGCACCGCCGACCTGCGGCGCATCCTCCTGCTGGAGACCCGCGACGCCGACGGGTTCGCGGCGTGGTCGGAGTGCGTGGCCGGCGAGTGGCCGTACTTCTCGCCCGAGACCGTCGACACCGCGTGGCTCGCCATCCGCGAGTGGCTCGGCCCGCTCGCCCTCGGCGAGCCGTTCGCGGGGCCGGAGGCGGCGCATCCGCGGCTCGAGGCGGCGGTGCGCGGCCATTACATGGCGAAGGCGGCGGTCGAGATGGGGGTGTGGGTGCTCGCGGCCGAGCGCGCGCGCGTGAGCCTGGCCACCCTCCTCGGCGGCACGCGGCCGCAGATCGCGACGGGCATCTCCATCGGCATCCAGGACAACCCGCAGCGGCTGGTCGACGCGGTGCGCCGCGCCCTCGCCCAGGGCTACCGCAAGGCGAAGATCAAGGTGCGGCCGGGTGCCGACGTCGAGTACCTGGCCGCGGTGAGGGAGGCGGTGGGCGGCGGGGTGCCGCTGATGGCCGACGCCAACAGCGCCTACACGACGGCCGACTTCGACCATCTCGCCCGGTTCGACCGCTTCGGGCTGATGATGATCGAGCAGCCCCTAGGGCGCGACGACCTCGTGCGCCACGCCGCCCTGCAGCGGCGGCTGTCCACGCCGGTGTGCCTCGACGAGTCGATCACCGGCCTCGACCGCGTCAACGACATGATCGAGCTGGGCAGCGGGCGCATCGTCAACATCAAGCCGGGCCGCGTGGGCGGCCTCGCCGCCGCCCGCGCCGTCCACGACCGCTGCGCCGCCGCCGGCATCCCGGTCTGGTGCGGCGGCATGCTCGAGAGCGGCGTCGGACGTGCCGCGAACGTGGCCCTCGCCTCGCTGCCCAACTTCGTGCTGCCCGCCGACCTCAGCCCCAGCGCCCGCTACTGGCAGGCCGACATCGTGACCCCCGAATGGACGATGGACGCGGACGGCATGGTGACGGTGCCCCGCGACCGCCCCGGCCTCGGCGTCGACGTGGACCGAGACCGCGTGGAGAACCTGACGGTGCGGGCCGAGACGCTCAACGCGCGCTGACCGCCGGAGAGGTCCCTCGCCGGAGCGCCGCCCTCGACCGCGCGACGACTAGGCGGGCGGCGGCACCGGCCGGGTTGCTCGGCATCAGCCCGCCGCCCGCGCCGGCTCGGCCGATTCCGTCCGACCGGGTCGTCCAACGCCAAGCGGGAAGGGCGGTTTCGCCGGCAGACTCGGCGACGACGGCGATCAGCGCGTCTTGATCCGGTACCAGACGTTCAGCCCCTGATCGCGGAGGGGGCCGAAGACGCGCTCGCGGTCGGCCCAGATGCGGCGCGAGCGGACGTCGATGCCCGCGAGGTCGCAGTAGACGAGGGCGAACGCGACGGCGTACTGCGCGGGCATCCGCCCGTCGCGCAGGGCGGCGGCGATGTCGTCGTAGCGGGGGTCGGCCTCGGCAATCCACACCGCCGCCTGCTCGACGCCGTGGGTGCGGGGAATGTAGAGCAGCGGCGAGTTCGACACCCGGTAGGTGCCGACCTGCATCGCGTACATCAGCTCTTCAATGACGCCCAGGCTCTCCGGCGCTTCGATGCGCAGGCCGTCGTCCGGCCCCGCCGCCGGCCGGTCCGGCTGGCGCCCCACCGAGCGCACCGCCCAGTCGTGCCACCCGCCGTCGAACAGCTTGACGGCGGCGTCGCGCCTCGACACCATGTCGCGCCGCCCCCCGTCCGCCGGGAACGACACCCCGACCGGCATCGTCACCACGAGCCGTTCGCCGGAGAGGTTGCGGATGCGGATGGTGACCCCGGTCTCCCCCGCGCCCCGCGCCTCGGCCTCGACGAGGCCCTCGCCTAGCGCCGCCGCGAGGTCCAGGTTCCGGATGGGGCCGCCGGGGACGGCGTCGTCGCCGGCCGCCTTCAGGATGAACAGGTGCTGCCCGGGCAGGAACTCGTGCAGGTCGACGAGGGCGAAGCCCGCCGGCAGCCATTCGGCGAGGACCTGCCGGACGGACATCGCGTGGTCCGACTTCAGGTTGTCGCCGGTGCCGTCCTCGATGCGGTACTCCAGCAGGGCGACGCGCCCGCCGGGGGCGAGGGCCGCGCGCATGTCCGCGAGCATCGTCTCGGGATCGGACATCTCGTGGTAGACGTCGGCCAGCACGATCCAGTCCACCGAGCCCGCCGGCAGTCTGAGGTCGTCGGGCTCGCTCAGCACCGGGACGATGCCCGTCACCCCGTCGCGCTCGGCCAGCTCGCGCATGATGTCGAGCATCTCGGGCTGGATGTCGACGCAGTAGACGCGCCCGCCGGGCGCGACCCGGCCGGCGGCGCGGCGGGCGTAGTAGCCCGACCCGCAGCCGACGTCGGCGACCACGTCGCCCGGCTCGAGCCCCATGACGTCGAGCACCGCCTCCGGCTGCTCCTCGACCTCGCGCTCGGCGCGCTCGAGCCAGCCGGCACCCTGGAAGCTCATGAAGTCGGCCGGCACCCGGTGCCGCTCGGCCCGGTCCGCGGGCGCCGTCTGGGCCGGCGCGCCGGCGGCGGCCGTCAGGAAGAGCGCGAGCGCGGCGGCGATCCCCCGCGCGGCGAACGGAACCCGGATGCGACTGTCGCTCTGCATGCTGTCCCCCCGTCCCCGTCAGCATACCAGCCGGGGATCTGGATCGTGATAATCTGCCGGTTTCGAGATCGTTCCGTTCCGGCACTGCGGGCAAGCGGGTCGCGGGCGGCCCGCCCGGACGGCCACGCGGTCCCCCCGACGGGACCCCACGCAAAGCCATGCGACACATCAGAACCGCCGTCTGCATCGTCGCGCTGTCGGTCGCGGCGACCGCCGCCGCCCGCGCGCAGGCCCCGGACATCCCGCCTCCGGCCGACTACTTCGGCTTCGAGATCGGGACCGACGGCGAGCTCGCGCGCTACCCGCGCATCCTCGAGTACCTGCGGCTCCTCGCGGAGCGCTCGGACCGCATCGCCTACGAGCAGCGGGGCACGAGCACCCTGGGCCACCCCTACGTGATGGCCACCATCAGCGCCCCGCGCAATCTCGCGCGGCTCGACCGCCTCGTCGAGATCAACCACCGCCTGAACGACCCGCGCGGCCTGTCCGAGGCCGACGCCATGGCCCTCGCCCGCGAGGCGGTCCCGTTCTACTTCCTCTACGCGACGATCCACGCGACGGAGGTGGGCACCACCCAGACCGTGATCGAAGCAGCCCACCGCCTGGCCACCGAGCGCTCGCCCGAGATCGCCGAGATCCTCGACAACGTCGTGCTGCTCGTCGTGCCGTCGCAGAACCCCGACGGCCAGCACCTCGTCATCGACCACTGGTACGACACCCGCGGCACCGGCTACGACCGCACGTACCCCGACCTCTACCACCACTACACCGGCCACGACGACAACCGCGACTGGTTCATGTTCACGCAGAAGGAGACCCGGCTCGCCCTCGACATCCACCGCGAGCTGAAGCCGCAGGTCACCCACGACATGCACCAGATGGGGCCGAACGGGGCGCGCATGTTCGTGCCGCCGTACCGCGACCCCCACGACCCCAACATCCACTCCCTCGTGCTGCAGGGCCAAGCCCGCATCGGGATGGCGATGGCCGCCGCCCTCGCCGCCGAGAACAAGAAGGGGGTCGTCTACGGCGAGCAGTACGACCTGTGGGCACCGGCGCGGCAGTACATGGTGTACCACGGCCAGCCCCGCATCCTCACCGAGCTCGCGAGCGCCCGCCTCGCCGACCCCTACGTGAACCCGGCCGGGGCCGACGTGCCCCTCGGCCCGCAGGAGGCGCGCATCAACTTCCCCGCGCCCTACGACCGCGGGGTGTGGCGGCTCGGCGACATCGTCGACTACGGGCTCACCGCGCTCTACGCCGGGCTCACCGAGGTGGCGCGGAACCGCGTCACGTGGATGGAGAACTACTACCGCGTGCACCGCGACTGGACGAGCCGCGACGAGGCACCCTACGCGTTCGTGGTCTCCGCCGAGCAGCGGGACCCCTACGCGACGTGGGAGCTGCTGGAGCTGCTGCACACCGGGGAGGTGGAGATTCACCGCGCCCGGGCGCGGTTCACCGCGGGCGGGCGGCGCTTCCCCGCCGGCTCGTGGGTGATCCAGCTCGCGCAGCCGGCCGGCGCGTTCGCGAAGACGATGCTGGAGCGGCAGGTCTACCCCGACCTGCGCTACTACCCCGGCGGTCCCCCCATCCCGCCCTACGACGTGACCGCGCAGACGCTGGGGCTGCTGATGGGGGTCGACGTCGCGCAGATCGACGCGCCGGTCGGGGCCGACCTGGCGCGGTGGGACGACATCCGGCCCGACGCCCCGCCGATGCCCGAGGCGCCCGAGTGGGCGTACGTGGTCGGCCCGGGGTCGAACGCCGGGTTCCTCGCCGCGGCGCGGCTGCAGCGGGCCGGGGTGCCCGTGTACCGCGCGGCGGAGGGGTTCGCCGGCGGCGGGCGCGAACATGCCCCGGGCGCCTGGCTCGTGCCGCCGACCGACGAGGCGGCCGGGATACTGGAGGCGGTGTCGCGAGAAACGGGGCTCCGGGTGCACGGCGCCGACACGGCCCCCGCCGTTCCGGGGTTCCGCCTGCGCTCGCCGACCCGCGTCGGCCTGTGGCACACCGCGAACAACATGCCGGGCGGCTGGATGCGCTGGCTCTTCGAGCGGTACGAGCTGGGGCACGTCGAGGTCTCGTCGCTCGACTTCCGGGGCGACCTCGCCGACCGCTACGACGTCATCGTCCTGCCCTCCGGCACCACCCGCCGCCGCATCGTCGCCGGCCTCGACCCCGACCGGCACGACGAGGCGTGGCGCTGGGCCTTCGGCGTCGGGAACGCGGGTTGGCGGAAGCTCGCCGACTGGGTGAGGGACGGCGGCACCCTCGTCGCCCTCGGCAGCGCCGTCGGCACCGCCCGCGCCCTGCTCGACCTGCCCATCGAGCCGGTGCTGCCGACCGCCGGCGCCCGTCCGCCGGCACCGCGGGAGGACGACGACGCGCGGCAGGTCCTGCGCGACGCGTTCCAGAGCCCCGCCCAGTTGTTGGGCGCGCTGCAAGACCGGGTCGTCGAGCCGACGTCGCTCTTCTACTCCCCGGGCACGCTGCTGAAGCAGGAATACGACCCGCGGCACCCCGTCGGGTTCGGCATGCCCGAGCGCTGGCCGGTCTTCTTCCGCTTCGACCAGGCCTACCGGCTGACCCCGAGCTTCGACATCCGCGCCGAGACCGTCTCGCGCTACCCCGACGAGGCCGACATGGTGGCCAGCGGCTGGCTGCTCGGCGACGAGTTCCTCCGGAACCGCGCCAACGTCGTGGCGTTCGACGTCGGCGCCGGCAAGGTGGTGACGATGGGCAGCCAGATTGCCTTCCGCACCCAGACCCGGGGCACCTTCAAGCTGCTGTTCAACGCCATCTTCCACGGCCCCGCCGAGCCCGTCGGCCCGGCCGAGCTGGCCAAGCTGGATTGACGCCGGCCGGGCGCCCGCGGCGAGGATACTGTTCCGCCGCCGGCACCCGCGCCACCCGCAACCACCGGCGCGGAACGCCGGTGCGGAGGATCACGAATGCCCGGATCGATCGCGCTCGAACGCCAAGGCGACGTCGCGCTGCTGCGCCTCACCAACCCCCCCGTCAACGGCCTCAGCTTCGCCATGCGCGCCGCCCTCGGCGAGCGGATGGCGGAGGTGCTGGCCGACGACACCGTCGCCGCCGTCGTCATCTGCGGCGCGGGTCGCATGTTCTGCGGCGGGGCCGACATCCGCGAGTTCAGCGCGCCGCCGCCCCCGGGGGCCGCGCACCTGCCGGCGATACTGGACGAGATCGAGGCGTCGCCCAAGCCCGTCGTCGCGGCCATCCACGGCGTCGCGGCCGGCGGCGGCATGGAGCTGGCCCTGGCCTGCCACGTGCGGCTGGCCGCGCCCGGCACGCGGCTCGGCCTGCCGGAGGTGACCCTGGGCATCCTCCCCGGCGCCGGCGGCACCCAGCGCATGCCCCGGCTCATCGGGGTCGAGGCCGCGCTCGACGTCATCGTCGGGGGCAAGCTCCACCCCGTCGAGCGGGCGGTCGAACTCGGCTTCGCCGACGAGCGCGTCGAGGGCGACCTGGAAGCGACGGCGGTGGCGCGCGCGCGCGAGCTCGCGGCCAGCGGGGCACCGCTGCGGCGCGCCTCGAAGCTCGAAGGACGCCTGGAGGCGGCGCGCGGCCGGCCGGAGATATTCGACGACTTCCGCAAGAAGATGGCCAAGCGCGCGCGCGGCTTCGACGCGCCCTACGCCTGCGTCGACTGCGTCGAGACCGCGCTCACCCTGCCCTACGCCGAAGCGCTGAAGAACGAGCGCGCGGTCTTCCAGCGCCTGCGCGCATCGGACCAGTCGGCGGCGCAGCGCCACGCCTTCTTCGCCGAGCGCGAGGTCGCCAAGATCCCCGACGTGCCCAAGGACACCCCCGCGCGGCCCATCGCGTCGGCCGCCGTCATCGGCTGCGGCACCATGGGCGGCGGCATCGCCATGAGCATCGCCAACGCGGGCCTGCCCGTCACCGTGCTCGAGTCGTCGCAGGACGCCCTCGACCGCGGCCTCGCCACCGTCCGCAAGAACTACGCCGCCACCGTGTCCAAGGGCCGGCTGTCGCAGGAGGACATGGACGCGCGGCTCGCCCGCATCACCCCCACCCTCGACTACGCCGACCTCGCCGCCGCCGACCTCGCCGTCGAGGCCGTCTTCGAGGAGATGCCCCTGAAGACGGAGGTCTTCGCGAAGCTCGACGGCGTGTGCAAGCCCGACGCGATACTCGCCACCAACACCTCGACCCTCGACGTCGACGCCATCGCCGCCGCCACGTCGCGGCCCGAACAGGTCATCGGCACCCACTTCTTCAGCCCCGCGAACGTCATGCGCCTGATGGAGAACGTGCGCGGCACCCGGACGTCGCCCGAGACCATCGCCACCGTCATGAAGCTGTCGAAGACCCTCGGCAAGATCGGCGTGCTCGTGGGCGTCTGCGACGGCTTCGTCGGCAACCGCATGCTCTACGCCTACCGCCGCCAAGCCGACTTCCTGCTCGAAGAGGGCGCCCTGCCCCCGCAGATCGACAAGGTGGTCTACGACTTCGGCATGCCCATGGGGCCGTACCAGATGGGCGACCTCACCGGACTCGACGTGAGCTGGCGCGTCCGCAAGGCGCAGGCGGCGACCCGCCCCGCCCACCTGCGCTACTCGCCCATCGCCGACCGCATCTGCGAGATGGGGCGCTACGGGCAGAAGACCGGCGCCGGCTGGTACCGCTACGAGCCGGGCAGCCGCGTCCCCATTCCCGACCCCGTCATCGATGACCTCATCGCCGGCGTCTCGGCCGAGCTCGGCATCGAGCGCCGCGCCGTCGCCGACGACGAGATCGTCCCCCGGCTCTTCTACCCCCTCGTCAACGAGGGCGCGAAGATCCTCGACGAGGGCCTCGCCCTGCGCGCCAGCGACATCGACGTCATCTGGATGCACGGCTACGGCTTCCCCCGCTACCGCGGCGGCCCCATGTTCTGGGCCGACCTCGTGGGGCTCAAGACCGTCTACGACACCATGAGCCGGCTCCACGACGAGCACGGCGACTGGCTCGAGCCGGCGCCGCTGCTCACGCGGCTCGCCGAGCAGGGCAAGGGCTTCGCGGACTGGGGGAAGTAGGGAACGCGGCGCGCACGAGAGCGCGCGGCGCACAAGAGGAGGATGCATGCGAATCGGAGCCCAGTCGCTGATGCTGACCGTCGCGGTCGCCGCGATCCTGTGCGGGCCGCCGGCGCGCGCGCAGGAGGCGCCGTTCACCCCCGTCACCGAGGCGATGCTGCTCGACCCGGACCCCGCCGACTGGATCAACTGGCGGCGCACCCTCGACGGGTGGGGCTACAGCCCGCTGGACCAGATCGACACCGGCAACGCGCACAAGCTGCGGCTGGCGTGGTCGTGGGCGCTGTCGTCCGAGGGGCGGCCCGAGCCGAACCCGCTCGTCTACGACGGCCTGCTCTATGTCGCGAGCCCGTTCGGCGTCGTCGAGGCCCTCGACGCGGCCACCGGCGAGCTGCGCTGGCGCTACCGGCACGAGCACGAGACCGACGAGCTCGGCGGCATCGTCACCACCCGGAACCTCGCCATCTACGACGACAAGGTCTATCTGACGACGGTCGACGCGCACATCGTCGCCCTCGACGCGCGCACCGGCGACGTGGTGTGGAACGTCGCCGGGGCCGACCACCGGCTCGGGTTCCGCTACACGGCGGGGCCCATCGTCGTCCGGGGGAACGTGATCGCCAGCACGAACGGCTGCGAGTGGTACCACGAGGCGAAGGAGATGCCCTGCTTCATCTCCGCGCGGGACGCGCGGACCGGCGACGAGGTGTGGCGCACGTCGACGGTGGCGCGGCCCGGCGAGCCCGGCGGGGACACCTGGGGTGACACGCCGCTGATGTTCCGCACCGGCGGCGACAGTTGGACGGCGGGCAGCTTCGACCCCGACACGAACCTCATCTACTGGGCGACGGCGCAGGCGAAGCCGTGGGCGCGGTTCCAGCGCGGCCACTCGGGCGACGCGCTGTACACGAACAGCGTGCTCGCCCTCGACCCCGCCACCGGCGGCATCGTCTGGTACAACCAGCTCCTGCCGGGCGAGACCCACGACATGGACGAGACGTTCGAGAACCTCCTCGTCGACCACGGCGGGCGGCGCTCGCTCTTCAAGATGGGCAAGCTCGCGATTCTCTGGGAGCTCGACCGCGTGACCGGGCAGTTCCGCGCCGCCCACGATCTCGGCTACCAGACCATCCTCGACGTCCACCCCGAGACCGGCGCGGTCAGCTACCGCCCCGGCATGATCCCCGAGGAGGGCGTCGAGCTCGAGTTCTGCCCGAGCATCGCCGGCTTCAAGAGCTGGCGGTCGATGGCCTACCACCCCGACACGCGGGCCTTCTACGTGCCCCTGCTCGTGAGCTGCGAGCGCACCACCTTCGGCCCGGGGCCGGAGCTCGTCGAGGGCGGCGGCGGCGTGGGCCTGTCGCGCCGCGTCCACCTGATGCACCCGGACCGGCCGGACGGGGTGGGCGAGCTCATCGCCATCGACGTCGACGGCGACGTCCTGTGGCGCCACCGCACCCGCACCGCGATGGACAGCGCGGTGCTGACGACGGGCGGCGGCCTGGTGGTGGCCGGCGACTGGGACCGCAACCTCTACGTGCACGACGCGCGGTCGGGCGACATCCTGTTCCAGACGCGGATGCCGAGCTCGGTGTCGGGGTTCCCCGTCACCTACGCCGTCGACGGGCGGCAGTACCTGGCGGTCCCGGTCGGGACCGACCCGTCGCTCTGGAGCGGCATCTCGGGGCAGCTCACGCCCGACAAGCAGCGCCCCGACGCCGGCGGTCACGGGCTCTTCGTGTTCACGCTGGCCGACGAGGAGCGGTAGTAGCCGACGGAACGCGATGACGAGAGTCGACGTCGACAGGGGAAGGAGCAGAACATGATCCGCCGCCTTCTTCGCCGGGGACTGACGGTATCGAACGGCTTCTACCTTGAGCTTTGCGATTGCAGGAACACTGTCCTGCCCGCTTGTTCGCGATAAACGGGTATGGCTGCGCTCGCGTGGCGCGCCGCCCTCTTCGCTTGCTCCCGGACTTCGTCTGCGCCCGGCGCAGTCGTGTCCAGATGGTCGTTCAGACCGTGAATCCTGAACCAGTCGTCCGCGTCTTCCTCCCTCACGCGGCGTTCCCGCCGTATTCCGCCTTCGGTCGTCGTGCTCACAATGATCTCTCGTGGTCGCGCGTCGACTTCGACTTCTCGATACAGGGACTGCTGTATCGCCGTCGCGGCTCGTGTTCCGATGTCGCGCATCCGGATCGGATCCTCGGTGGATCCGTGAAGCTGGGTTTGCGCGTCATGGTACAGCGTCGGGTTGCCGTGATGCCACGCCCACGCGAGGTTCTCGGCGGTTCGTCTTGGTATGGCGTTTATTGCCGTCTCCAGGCTCTCGGGGTCATGCTCTCGAGCCTTTCCGATGTCGAACACGTCCCGCACCAGGTTCATGTCGCCCCGGTCGAGCTTTCCGCGGATTATCTGCGCCGTTGACATCACCCGTTGCCCCCGCCCATCGACCGTGGCTTCCGTTTCGGCCCCCGCGAACGCCGGTCTATGCGCCCAGATATCGATGTTGCTCCCGTCGAACACGATTTTGTACTTCTTGATCTCCGCGCTGAAGAATCCCTGGCCGCCCAGTCGCCGTACTTGGCTGTGCAGGCTGAGGTCTCCGCCGCGCGTGACGTGCCGTAGCGGCGTCTCGGGGGCGACTTCGATGTCGATGTCGAAGCTCTTCCGGTGTCGCCAGCGCGCCGCCAGAATGGTGCCGCCGCCTATCGTGTATTCCGGCGGCCGGTTCTGCAGTAGTTGCAACCCCGCGTCTATCGCTCCTCGCGTGGAGAGCCAGAGTTGTCTAGCCGGTTCGGGCAGGATCAGGGTCTCGCCTTCGTCCATTCTGCGCTCTCTGGTCTCGCTGCCCAGCGGTTCAGCGTTCGGGAATGCCGTGATTCCATTATCCCGCTTCTGTGGAGCGCCGCCACCAGTTGCCGCAGCGTGTATACTCCTTCCGCCCAGGCCTGGATCAGCTCGAACCACTCCGTTTCCGTCACCCACATCCTCAACAGCGTCTTTTGTCGCGCGGTCGGGTCTTCGGCCCGTACCGCGTCATACAGTTCGTGGGGATTCGGTCTTTCAGCGTAACCCGCGCAACTGCTTCTCATTCGAACGAGAACCGTTACGCTGTTGCGTGCGTCCGGGTTCTTGGCGTGTTCCCCCACGAGACGCTCGGCGTCACCGGCCTCCGGTCCGTCGTCGTCGAACGCCTCCGGCGGCAGAAGCTCGTCGTGGTCACCGACTCGCAGCGATATTGCCGCTCGCCGCTCATGCTCCTCCCAGGGTTCTTCGTCGGCCGTGTGCTTGCTGAGCACGACCGTACCGCCGTCCGGGGTCGTCACCGTGACGCTTGGTTCGTCACCGCGTCTTGTCGGTCTGTTGCGGACCGCGGTTCCTTCCGGTCGTCTTGGGCTGTCAGCCCGGACTCTGTCTGTCATGGGTCTGGCGGACGCTCACGCGGAAGTACTTCGAGCCGTTCCGCGCTCCCACGGGGTTCGCCTCTGCAGCCCCGAGAGGCTCCAGTATACCAGCGGGCCGCCTGGAAACTGCCGCAACGGCGTGAACCGGCGTGAACCGGCGTGAACCGGATCTCATTTGGATGCGGGCGATCTGATGTGGTACGATTTTCCCCCTGCAATTGCGCCTGTCGATGTGCATCTCCAAGGTGGCGTGGCTCGACCGTCATCCGCCGGACGGCCCGTAGTGGATCCGCTCGCGACCTGCCGGGGTCTGCTCGCCGAACGCCGGCGAGCCGCCGCCGCGTGCGGGCGCAGGGCCGAGAGGCTGAGCCACGCGCGCCTGATCACGTTCGCGGCCGGAGCGGCGGTCGCGGCGGCCGCCGTGTTCGGCGGTTGGCTCTCGCCGTGGTGGCTCGCGGCACCGGCCGTCGCCTTCGCCGTGCTCGTCGTCTGCCACGACCGGGTGCTCCTGGCCGAGGCGCGGGCCGCGCGCGCCGTCGCCTGGTACGAGCACGGCATCGCCCGGATCGAAGATCGGTGGTCCGGCCGGGGCCCCACCGGCGAGCGCTTCGCCGATCCCGACCACCTCTACGCGCAGGATCTCGACCTGTTCGGCGGCGGCTCGCTCTTCCAGCTCCTGTGCACCGCGCGGACGCAGGCCGGCGAAGAGACGCTGGCCGACTGGCTCAAGACGCCCGCCGGTCCGGATGAGGTCGCGGAGCGGCAGGCGGCCGTCCGCGAGCTGCGGCCGCGGGTCGCGCTGCGGGAGGAGATCAACGTCGCGGCCGAGGACATGCGGACGGCGGTGCGGCCGGCGCACCTCGCCGCGTGGGCCGCCGAAGCCGACCGGCTCCCGGCGGTCTGGCCCCGGTTCGCGGCGGTCGGATTCACCGCGGCGATCAGCGCCGCGCTCTTCGCCTGGCTCCAGGGCGCGCTCACGCTCGGACCGCTCCTCGCGGCGCTGGCCGCCGCCTCGGTCTTCCGATACCGCTTCCACGCCCGCACGGCGGGGATCATGCACGGTGCCGACGGGCCGTCGCGCGAGCTGCTCGTCCTCGGACAGGTGTGCAACGTTATCCGGGGCGAGTCGTACCGGACGGCGCGGCTGCAGGCGCTACACGCGGCCCTCGCGGCGCCCGACGGTGAGGCGCACGACGCCGCCCGGCGCCTTCGCCTCATTGTCGAACGGCACGACTGGCAGCACAACATCATGTTCCTGCCCGTCGCCGCCCTCCTGTTCTGGGACCTGCACTGCGCGTTCGCCGTAGAAGCGTGGCGGCGGCGGCACGGCCCGCGCGTGGCCGGCTGGCTGCGTGATACCGGCGAGTTCGAGGCGCTGGCGGTGCTCGGCACCTACGCCTGGGAGCACCCCGCCGATCCGTTCCCCGAGATCGCCGACGCGGCCGTCCCCCCGGTGTACGAGGCCGAGCGGCTGTCCCACCCCCTGCTGCCGGCCGCCGACGCGGTTCCGAACGACGTCGCCCTCGGCCGAGCGCCGAGGGTGCTCATCGTCAGCGGCTCGAACATGTCGGGCAAGACGACGCTGCTGCGGTCGGTCGGCATCAACGCGGTCCTCGCGCTGATGGGCGCCCCCGTGCGCGCGGCACGCCTGCGCCTGTCGCCGATGACGCCCGGCGCCACCCTGCGCATCGAGGACTCGCTGCAGGCGGGCCGCTCGCGCTTCTACGCCGAGGTGCTCCGGCTGGGGCAGATCGTCGAAGCCGCCCGCACCGGCCCCATCCTGTTCCTGCTCGACGAACTCTTCCACGGCACGAACTCGCACGACCGCCGCGACGGCGCGCGCGGCCTGCTCGGCTCGCTGCTCGATCTGCCCACCCTCGGCCTCGTGACCACCCACGACCTGTCGCTGGCCGAGATCGCCGACGCGCTGGCGCCCGCCGCCCGCAACGTCCACTTCGACGACCACCTTGCCGGCGGCGAAATGCACTTCGACTACCGCCTGAAGCCGGGCCCCGTGACGCGCAGCAACGCCCTCGCGATCATGCGCGCCGTCGGCCTCGACGTCCCCGAGACCGCGGCCGCCCCCGATCGCCCCGGCGCACGGCCGACGCATCCGGCCGACGAGAAGATGCACCGGGCGCCGAATGAGCTATCGTAGGAGAAGCCGCTTCCACGCGGAGGCCGGGTCGGGCTCAGAGGAAGGACTTGGAGACCATGGGACTGTTCAGAGTGGAGTGCCGGGTGGAGAACCACCGGGACCGGGCGAGGTCGGTGCGCGTGCCCGACGTCATCGTCGATACCGGCAGCGAAATGACCTGGATCGACCAGGAGCACCTCGATCACATCGGCATCGAACCCGAAAAAAGGGACATGCGCTTCGTCATGGCCAACGGACAGGAGCTCGTGCGCTCGATCGGATTCGCGGTGGTCCGCGCCGGCGGGACGTTGACGATAGACGAGGTCGTGTTCGGGCAGCCGGGCGATCTGCAGTTGCTCGGCGCCCGGACGCTGGAGGGCCTGAACCTGAGAGTGGATCCCCGCGAGCAGAAACTCGTGGCCGCCGGCCCCATCATCGTGGCCGGAGCAACGCGCCCGTGAACCGCGAACGGTGAGCAGCGCAGCACGTTCAGCACGTGGAACGCCTGCGCGTGCAGCTCGCGCCGCCGGTCGACGGCGCTCAGCAGCACGTTGGTGTCGCAGAACAGCCGTTCACCGGCCCTCGTCACCGTAGATGTCCTCACGCTTCCAGGGCCGGCCGCCTCCGACGTCTCCGCGCTTCAGCGCCCGCATCGTCTCCTCGGTCAGATCGCGCACGTGAATGCCAAGCATGGTGTCACTATGGCACCGGCCGAATCGGGAATCACAACGGAGATCCGGCGACCGGGTGAAGCGGGTGTCGGGCCGAATGGGGCGGCGCGGCGGCGCGGAACTCCCGGGTCTGCGGACCCGGCGCTATAATCCCACCGGTAGGCTGGAGCACCAGGATGGACGAGACACCGCATCCGCGGATCGGACGCGGCGGCGGGCGTCGCCGGCCGGCGGTCCGGACCGCCGTGCTGGCGGCGGCGATGGGCATGGCCCTGCACCCGCCGCCGGCCGCGGCCCAGGACGGCGCGGGGCTCGACGAGGTCATCGGACGGGCCGCGGCCTTCGTGGCGGTGTACGTGGACGAGCTGTCGCACGTGCTGATGGAGGAGGACTACCAGCAGACCTACTATGAGGACTACAGCGACGTGCCCGCCCACTCGCAACTCGTGTCGGAGTTCCTGCTGACGCGGCTGGACGGCGACGGCCAGTGGGTCGGCTTCCGCGATATCGTCGAGCTCAACGGCCGGGAGCTCGAGAACCGGGGCAACCGGCTGGCGGCGCTGTTCGCCGACGGCCGGGCGAGCGCGATGGCCCAGGTCCGCCGCATCACCGAAGAGAGCGCCCGCTACAACCTGGGCGCGACCCGCCGCACGTTCAACGTGCCCACCTACTCCCTGTTCTTCCTCCACCCGACCAACGTCGACCGGTTCCGCTTCGAGCGGATGCTCACGGGACGCGCGGGCTGCGCCGGCGTGGAGACGGCCTGGGACGTCAGCTTCGAGGAGGTCGGGTTCCCCACGATCGCGCGAGGCTTCCAGAACATCAGCCTCCCGGCCAGCGGCCGTTTCTGCCTCGACCCGGAGTCGGGCCGCGTGCTGGAGACCGAGTTCGGGCTGCGCCACCCCAGGATCGGCCCCGTGGAGGCGACCGACGCCACCGCCCGCGTGACGTTCGGGTTCGAGCCGCGGCTGAATCTCTGGGTTCCCATGGAGATGCGCGACAGCGTGTCGGAAGAAGACGGCGGGCGCATGGTCGGCGTCGCCCGGTACCGGAACCACCGGCAGTTCGGCGTCACGGTGTCGGAGAACACGGACCCGCCCCCCGACGGGAACGACAGCCCGCGGTGACCGCGGCGGCGGATTCGGCGGCAGCCCCATGACCAGAGACGGGAACGGCACGATCGAGCTCAGCCAGCGCATGTCGCGCCTGCCCCCCTACATGTTCGGGAGCATCAACGCGCTGCTCGCGAGCAAGCGCCGCGCCGGCATCGACGTCATCGACATGGCGATGGGCAACCCCACCGACGCCACCCCCCGGCCCATCGTCGACAAGCTCTGCGAGGTCGTCAACGACCCGCGCAACCACCGCTACTCGGCCGCGGCGGGGCTCTACAACCTGCGCCGCGAGGTGTCGAAGTACTACGACAAGCACTGGGGCGTGCGCCTCGACCCCGAGAAGGAGGTCATCGCCACCATCGGCTCGAAGGAGGGCTTCAGCCACCTCTGCCTCGCCCTCCTCGGGCCGGGCGACACCGCCCTGGTTCCCGCCCCGTCGTTCCCCATCCACGCCTACGCGGTGGTGCTCGCGGGCGGCAGCTACCTCGGGGTGCCGGTCGCCGACGACGAGGTGTTCCTGAAGCGCGTCAGCGAGATATCGGGCCAGCTCTCGCCGCGCCCCAAGGTCCTGTTCCTCAACTATCCGCACAACCCCACCGCGCACTGCGTGGCGCCGGAGTTCTTCAAGGAGGTCGTGGCCATCGCGCGCCGGCACGAGATGATCGTCGTGCACGACTTCGCCTACGGGCAGGTCTGCTTCGACGACTACCGGGCGCCGAGCTTCCTCGCGACCCCCGGCGCGATGGAGATCGGGGTCGAGTTCACCACCATGTCGAAGACGTTCAACATGGCGGGCTGGCGCATCGGCTACTGCGCCGGCAACCCGACGATCATCGGCGCGCTGGGGGCCATCAAGGGCTACTACGACTACGGCATCTTCCAGGCCATCCAGATCGCCTCGATCATCGGGCTGCGCGAATGCGACCACTTCGCCGACGAGCAGGCCGCCAAGTACCAGGAGCGGCGCGACACCCTGGTGAAAGGCCTCCGGCGCATCGGCTGGACCGGCCTCGACGCCCCGCGCGCCGGCATGTTCGTGTGGGCGGCGCTGCCCGAGCGCTTCCGCGCCATGGGGTCGATGGACTTCGCGCGCCGCCTGATGGACGACGCGGAAGTCGCGGTGTCGCCGGGGCGCGGCTTCGGCCCCGAGGGCGAGGGCCACGTGCGGCTCGCCCTGATCGAGAACCGCCAGCGGCTGCAGCAGGCGGTGCGGCAGATGCGGCGCGCGTTCCAAAAGTGGGAGGAGGCGTCATCCCCCGAGCCCGCGGCGGAGAGCCGCGCGGGTTGATCCGGCGGCGCGAAGCAGCGCCGGACCGGCGGCGACCAGCAACGTCAGCCCCAGGATGGCGGCGGAGACCGGCCGGGTCAGGAACACCGTCGGGTCGCCCACCGAGATCGCCATCGCCCGCCGGAACTCCTGCTCCAGCAGCGGCCCCAGCACCACCGCGAGCACGATGGGGGCGAGGGGGACGGCGTGGCGGCGCAGGACGACGGCCAGAACGCCCAGCCCGTAGGCGACGGCGACGTCGAAGAGGTTGTTGTTCAACGTGTAGACCCCGAGGGTCGAGAACGCGAGCACCGCCGCGAAGAGCAGGGGCCGCGGCACCCGCAGCAGCCGCACCCACAGCCCGATGAGGGGCAGGTTCAGCACGAGCAGCAGCGCGTTCGACACGTAGAGGCTGGCGATGAGCCCCCACACGAGGGTCGAGTCCTGCGTGAACAGCAGCGGCCCCGGCTGCAGCCCGTAGAGCTGGAACGCCGCGAGCATGACCGCGGTCGTGCCCGACCCCGGCACGCCGAGGGCGAGCAGGGGGACGAGGCTGCCCCCGGCGCTGGCGTTGTTGGCCGCCTCGGGACCCGCCACCCCCTCGATGGCGCCCCGGCCGAACCGCTCGGGACGCCCCGCCGCCCGCCGCTCGGCCGCGTAGGACAGGAAGCTCGCCACCGTCGCCCCCGCGCCGGGGAGGACCCCGGTGAAGAACCCGATCAGGGTGCCGCGCGTCCACGCCGGCCACGACCGCCGCCACTCCTCCCGCGTCATCCGCACCGGCCCCGCCACCGACGCCCGCGCCCCGCCCGCAGCGACCCGCCGCGACGCCGCGTACCAGAACACCTCGCCGACCGCGAAGAGCCCCACCGTCACTACCACCACGTTCATCCCCCCGAGCAGCCCCGCCACCCCGAAGGTGAAGCGCGGCTGCCCCGTCTGCCCGTCGATGCCGACCGTCCCGAGGGCGAGCCCGAGACAGATGGCGAACGCCCCCTTGGCCCGGGAATCGCCCGACAGCCCCCCGAGCGCCGTCAAGGCGAACAGCATCAGCGCGCAGTACTCGGCGGGGCCGAACCCGAGCGCGACCTCGACCAGCGCCGGGGCGAGGAGCATCAGCATCGCGGTGGCGAACGTGCCGGCGATGAACGAGCCGACAGCGGCGGTGGCCAGCGCCGCGCCGGCCCTTCCCTGCCGGGTCATCTCGAACCCGTCGAGGGCGGTCATCACGCTCGACGCCTCGCCCGGCATCCGCACCAGGATCGAGGTCGTCGACCCGCCGTACATCGCGCCGTAGTAGATGCCGCCAAAGAGGATGAACGCGCCGACCGGCGGCAGGCCGAAGGTCAGCGGCAGCAGCATCGAAATGGTGAGGGCGGGCCCGAGGCCGGGCAGGACCCCGATGGCGGTGCCGAGGGTGACCCCGACGAGCCCCAGCAGCAGGTTCGCCGGCGCGAGGGCGGCACCGAAGCCGACGGCAAGCTGATCGAGCAGCAACGTCAAGGCCGCCACCTCGACACCGCAACCAACCCCCGCGGCAGGTTCGCCGGTGCCGGGGCGGACCCGAACCCGACCGCAGGCTGATCGAACAGGAACGTCAAGGCCGCCACCTCGACACCGCAACCAACCCCCGCGGCAGGTTCGCCGGTGCCGGGGCGGACCCGAACCCGACCGCAGGCTGATCGAACAGGAACGTCAAGGCCGCCACCTCGACACCGCAACCAGCAGCATGTCCCAGGCGCGAGGGCGGTGCCGAAGCCGACGGCGAGCTGATCGAGGAGCAACGCCCAGGCCTCCCCGTCACCCGAACGGCCCCGCCGGCAGGCGGATGCCGAGCAGCAGCCGGAACGCCAGGTACGCGCCGGCCGCGATGAACGCGCCGGCCGCAAGGTCGCGGCGCCAGGCGCGGCTGCCGAGGGCCCGCGACTCGGCCACGATGAACGCGGTGGTGGCGAGGGGATAACCGAGCGGGCCGAGGCACGCCAAGTAGGCGAGGAAGACGAGGGCCGAGACCCCCGCCGCGCGCCAGTCCATCGGCGCCGGGTCGGCCGGGCGGGCGGCGCCGCAACCGATCCACAGCGCGCTGACGGCGAAGCCCGCGCCGATCGCGAGGGGGAATGTGCGCGGTCCGACTAGGTCGTAGCCCCCGGCCGGCGCGGCGATGGACAGGCCGGCCGCGAGGTAACCGCCGGCCGCGGCGAGGGCCGCCGCCGCGAAGACCCGGTCCGGGCTCATGCGCGGCACGGCCCGGCTACCCCGCCGGCCCCGCGAGGCCAATCGAGCGCAGGATCTCGTCGGCGGCCGCGGTCTCCTCGTCCAGGAAGCGCTCGAAGTCGGCCCCCGCGAGGAAGCTGTCCTCCCAGTCGTTCCGTCGCAGGATGTCCCGCCACGCGTCAGACGCCCGCAGGCGCGCCAGCGCCTCGATGAGCCAAGCGCGGGTCTCGTCGTCGGTGCCGGGCGGCGCGAGGACGCCCCGCCAGTTCGCGATGACGACGTCGAGCCCGCTCTCGCGGATGGTCGGGATGTCGCTCCCCGGGATGCGCTCCGCCGACGACACCGCGAGCACCCGCATGCGGCCCCCCTCGGCGTGCGCCTTCCACTCGCCGAAGCCGGAGACGCCCGCGGTGACGTGCCCCCCCATCACCGCCACCGCCGCCTCGCCGCCGCCCGAGTGGGCCACGTAGTTCACGCGGGTGGGATCGACGCCGGCGGCGAGGGCGAGCAAGCCGGCGAGCATGTGGTCGATGCCCCCCGCCGACCCCCCGGCCCAGCTCACCCGCTCGGGCTCGGCGCGGAAGTCCTCCATGAGGTCGGCGAGGGTCTCGTGGGGCGAGCCCGCGGGCACCGCGATCACCTCGTACTCGTCGAGCAGCCGCGCCAGCGGCACCGTATCGTCGATAGAGACCGGCGAGCGGTTGGTGCGGATGGACCCCAGCATGACCTGTCCGAAGACCATCACCGTGTGCGCGTCGCCGCGCCGGCGGGTGACGAGGTCGGCGAGCCCGATGGTGCCCCCGGCCCCGCCGCGGTTCACCACCTCGACCGGCACCCCGAGGATGCCCGTCTCGGTCCACACCTGCTGGATCTGCCGCGCGGTCTGGTCCCAACCCCCGCCGGGGTTGGCGGGCGCGAGCAGGGTCAGCGCCCCCCGCGGGAACCCCGCCGCCGTCGGCGCGAGCGCGCCGGCCGGCCGCTCGTCGTTCACGCCGCCGGCGCACGCGGCGAGGACGGCGGCAAAGAGGCCGACGGCGCAGAGACCGGTGCCGGGTCGCCGACGGAGACACTCGGGTTCCGGGCGGTACGCCTTCGCGGGATCCTGTGGCACGAGCGCACTGTATCAGGAACGCCCGGCGCGGGGGAACGAAACGCCCCCGTCACACGAAGCGTCTATGATGAACGGAACACGGCTGCGTACATCCGTCCATCCCGAAGGGAGAACCGTCATGAAGCGACTCGCCTCCACGCAGGGAGACGCGGACTCCCTGGAGAGTTGGTTGCGCGGCGAGCCGGATCCGCACGCGACGCTCTCCGGCCAGCCCGCGACCGGAAGTCCCGAGTAGCGCCAGCCCCGCGGCGAGAACCCGCCGCTGGGGCTGGTGCCCTCCATGCGCAAGCCGCGCAACCCGGCATGGTAGTGTTGCCGATGCATGGTCAAGGTCACGTACTCGCTGGCCGACGCTACGGTGCGCCGCATTCGCCGAACGGCGGAGCGTCTCGGGCTGCCGCAGAACCGCGTCGTCCGCCAGACGGTCGCCGCGTACGACACGAGAACCGACCGGTTGAGCGAAGCCGAACGGCTGCACATGCTCGACTTGCTGGATGGTTGGCGCAAGGAGCAAGTAGCGAGACCAAGGGAGGACGTCGAGTCCGAGCTCCGGGAGTTACGCCAGTCCCGCCGCAACGGTTGGGACCGCCGTTCACGCCATGACGGTCCATCTTGACACTTCGGCGCTGGTTGGAGCCCGGTCCGAGCCGGGAGACTCGTTCGACCGACTGCGCGCCACCAAGGGAACCGGCGGCCCGCGCGGTTGGTTGGTGGCGGCGATGGTGTTCTCCGCCGCGGTCGGACCCGCCGCGCAGCAGCAGCCGGTGGTGACCGAGCGGGTCGACGTCTCGCGCGTGCTGATCGACGTGCGGATCATCGGCGACGAGGGCGAGCCGGTGGCGGGGCTCGGGCCGGACGATTTCGAGGTCCGCATCGGCGGCGAGCCGGTCGACGTCGAGTCGGCGCTGTGGCTCGGCGCGGACGGGTCCGGTTGGGCGTCCCCGCCCTCGGACGAGGTCGAGGTGCGGACGGGCGGCGAGCCGGCCGATGTCGAGTCGGCACCTTGGTCCGGCGCGGACGAGCCCGGACGGGCGCGCCCGCCTTCGGCCGCCCTCGCCGCCGCCCTCGCGCCGCGCGACCGCCGGCAGCTCGTGGTGTTCTTCGTGCAGAAGAGCCTCGAGGCGGACCGGGCGCTGGGGCTGCTGCGGCTGCTGCAGGATAGCGATGGGCTGCTGGCGGGGGTCGGACGGGACGACCGGGTGGCGGTGGTCTCGTTCGAGCACCACTTCAAGATCTGGCTCGACTTCACCGGCGATCTGGAGCGCGCGCGCGAGGTGCTCGCCTGGGACGTGATGCACGAAGATCCGCCGGCGCTCGAACCGCAGGCGGGGCTCTCGATCGTGGCGGGCATCGACCAGGCGGAGGGGCGGACGATCTGGCACGTGGAGGATGCGCTGCGGCGGCTCGGCGAGGTGCTCGAGCCGATGCCGGGGTCGAAGTCGGTGGTCGTGATCGGCTACGGCTTCGACCACGGCTTCACCCGCTACGACCGGGCCCTCGACGCCCTCGACGCGGCCCGCGCCGCCGTGTTCTCGCTCGACGTGACGCAGGCCGACTACCACACCTTCGAGCACGCCCTGCGCGACGTGTCCCACCACACCGGCGGGTTGTTCCTGACGACCTTCCACTATCCGCGGCGCGCCATCGCGCGGATGGCGAGCGCGGTCAGCGGCCGCTACGTGCTGCTCACCCGGACGCCCGAGATCGAGCCGGGGTCCCACTCTATCGACGTGGAGCTGCGGCGGGGCGAGGGGCGCGTGCTCGCGCGCAGCACGTACGTCCACTGAGACCGAGGCCGACGGGCGCTTCACAACCGGGGCGTAGAATCCTGCCCGATTCCCGCCACTAGCCGGCCGGAGCGCCAGCTCCTGCGCCGCAGTCGGCGCCGCCCCTTCCGTCCCGACCCCGACCACCTCCGGTCCCGACCCCCGACCCCGGGCCTCCGCCGACCACGGGCGCAATCCGTCAACCCCGGTTGTCACCTGCGTTGCCCGCGCCGCGTTTCTCGCGCCGCCCGGCTAGGGGAACTGCCGGCTCCGAAATCCCCCGGAACACGCACCGCCCCAACTCGCCCCCCGGGGCCTCGGCTGCCCCCCGCCGGCCCACCATGCGCGCCACCGCCGAACCGCTTCTCCTGACAGCCGTTCGCCGCCCGGAGTATCATCAAGCAGCCCGCCGGGCGCTCGTCGATCCGCGGGCGTCGTCTCGTGCCTCCGGGGCACTTGGCCTGATTCTTGCTTCCACCAATGGAGGCTCATGCCCGCGCCCCGTGAACCCGAGAGTGTCTCCGTGCCCAAGAGTGACCTGCCGTTCGGCAGCGAGTTCTCGCCGCAGCAAATCGACCTGCCGACTCTTCTCGAGCTGGCGCACCAGCACGGCCCGAACTGGCGGACCGGATTCGAGGCCGCCGTGCGCGACCGGTACTTCGCCGCGAATCCGACGTCCGACTACAACAGGAACAAGCTCGCCAACAACACGAAACTCTCCATGCGGGCGTACGGCCTGATCGAGGAGAAGGACGCCACCCTCACCGAGACCGGCCGCGCCCTCTACGATCTTCGTCACGACGACGACGCCCTCCACGAGGCCTTCGCCCGGCACATCCTGAAGAACTGCCAAGGCATGAACTTCGTCCAGTGCCTGCTCGACATGCAGGCCGCCGGCGAAGAGATCGACCTCACCACACTCCGTCGTTCGCTCGCCGAGCGGGGCATCGTCGTCCCGCGCGGCGGCAAGCACATGAGCACGCTGCGCCTCTGGCTCGAGAAAGCGGGCGTCTTCGTTTCGCAATACCGGGTCGATCAGAAGCGACTTGACGAAATACTGAACGTCACCGTCGAGGAATTCGAGACGTTGGCGACCCTCTCGCGGGAACAACAAGCCTATCTGAAGGCCCTCGCCAACGTCGATGGCGGCGGTCCGCATCTCTCGAACGACATCGAGAAGCTCGCCGCGGCAACCTACGGGGTCACCTTCAACGAGAAGAATCTACCGCAGCAGGTTCTATACCCGCTCCGAGACGCGGGGTACATCAGCTTGGCCAGGGGCACGAAGGCGGTCGGGCGCGGGGCGAAGCCCTTTCGGGTCACGGCGACCGACAAGCTGGCGGCCGATGTCATCATCCCCCTGCTCGCGCAACTGGAGCAGCAGGTGCAGGCCGATCTCCGGCCGCTTCTTCGCAAGCCCCTCCATGACATCCGCAAGGAGCTCGAATCCCAAGACCGCCACGTCCGCGGTCTTGCCCTGGAGGCTCTCGCGTTCAAGCTCATGCGGCTCGTCGACCTGACCTACGTGGCGACCCGCCTGCGGGGCGCCGCCACCGGCGGGGCGGAAGTCGACGTGATTTTCGAGAGCACGCGCTTGGTGTTCTCGCGGTGGCAGATTCAGTGCAAGAACACCGGCCGCGTGTCCCTCGACGACGTCGCCAAGGAGGTCGGACTCACGCACCTGCTGAAGAGCAACGCCGTCGTCATGGTGTCGACCGGCCGGATCAGCGACGACGCCCGCCGTTACGCCAACACGGTCATGGCCAAGTCGAACCTGTGCATCGTCATGGTGGACGGCGACGACCTCGCCCGCATCGAGACCCACCCGACCGCCGTCGTCGATGTGTTCACCCGTGAGGCTCGTCACGCCATGGACCTCAAGAAGCTCGATCTGTAGGAAACGACCAATGTCCGAGAAGAGGCCAGCGGGTTTCCGCGATTTTCACGAGACGGCCCTCGGGCGGATCGTCCACGGCGACAGCGTCGACGTGCTTGCCGCCCTTGAGAATGCGTCCGTCGATCTGATCATGACGAGCCCGCCGTTCGGGCTGGTTCGGAAGAAGGACTACGGCAACGTGGCGGCCGACGAATACGTCGAGTGGTTCAAGGCGTTCGCGGTGGAATTCCAGCGCGTCATCAAGGACGACGGCAGCTTGGTCATCGACATCGGGGGTGCGTGGAACAGAGGCTATCCGACGAGAAGCCTGTATCACTTCAAGCTCCTGATCATGCTGTGCGAAGACCTGGGCTTCCATCTCGCACAGGACTTCTACTGGTGGAACCCGTCCAAGCTGCCGACGCCCGCCGAATGGGTCACGGTTCGGCGGATCCGGGTCAAGGACGCCATCAACACCGTCTGGTGGTTGTCCAAGACGCCGTGGCCCAAGGCGAGCAACCGGCGCGTTCTCCAGCCCTACAGCCCGAGCATGCGGGACCTGCTGGCCAAGGGCTACCGGACCAAGAAGCGCCCTTCCGGCCACGAGATCAGCGAACACTTCGGCGTCGACAACGGCGCGGCGATTCCGCCGAACCTCCTCGCGATCCCGAACACCGAGAGCAACAGCTTCTACTTGCGCTACTGCGAACAGCGGGGCCTGAAGCCACACCCCGCCCGGTATCCGGCCGAGTTGCCGGAGTTCTTCGTCCGCATGCTCACCGAACCCGGCGACACGGTGATCGATCCGTTTGCGGGAAGCTGCGTCACCGGCGAGGTCTGCGAGCGCATCGGCCGCCGCTGGGTCTGTATCGAGCTTCTGGAGGACTACTGCGAAGCCGCACTCGGCCGATTCGTCCGGGATCCGCAGGCGGCCGCCAAGGGCGCCGCCGATCCCAAGGACCCATCCAACTACTACCGTGTGCCGCGTCCCGGCATCCTGTGGAACGGCGCGGACGCCGATCCGCTTCCGGAAGACGGCGGCAGGCAACGGCAGGCGCGGACCGTGGCGGACAAACGCCCGAAACCGCGAAACTCGAAGCGCGCCCGTTCACTCCTCGAACTCGCCGGCACCGAGTCGGCGGGATCGCGGGGCAGATTGGAGCCCTGACCGCCCTTCCCGCGTTCACGTGGCGCAACGCCGCGACCAACGCGGCGCCGTCAGCCGCGGACCTCGTCCTTCTCGATGCGGCCGTCGACGAGGCGGACGAGGCGACGGGCCCGCGCCATCACGCGGGGGTCGTGGGTCGAGAACAGGAAGGTGACCTGTTGCTCCCGGTTCAGGCTCTCCATCATCTCGAGCAGCGCGTCGGCGGTGGTCGAGTCGACGTTGGCGGTGGGCTCGTCGGCCAGGACCACGGCCGGCCCCGCCGCGATCGCCCGCGCGATGGCGACCCGCTGCTGCTGGCCGCCCGAGAGCTCGGACGGGCGCCGATCCTCCATCCCTTCTAGGCCGACGCGGGCGAGCAGCTCCATGACCCGCGGCCGGCGCTCCTCCTCGGCCACCCCCTGGACGGCCATGACAATCTCGGCGTTCTCGTAGGCGCTCAGGATCGGCAGCAGGTTGTAGGCCTGGAACACGAAGCCGATGCGGTCGCGTCGCAGATGGCTCAGCTCCTGGCGCGACAGCGTGCCGAGGTCGGCGCCCTCCAGGCGGACGGTCCCCGACGTCGGCGTGTCGAGCGCGCCGATCAGGTTCAGCGCGGTCGTTTTGCCCGAGCCCGACGGACCGCTGATGGCCGTGAACTCGCCGCTGGCCACCGCCATCGTCAGCCCACGCAGCGCCTCCACCCGCTGATCGCCCTGGTGGTAGACCTTGGTGACGTCCGTCAGCTCCACGACCGGATTGTTGCCGCCATCACCGCTCATCAGGAATCACCCCCCGGGGCCGCCGCCGGACCGCCGCCACGAAAGCCGCCGCACGCCGAAATCGGGCACCGCGACCGCCCGGCGACCGGCATGCCCTGGGCCAAGCCCCCTCGTGCACGCGGACGCCGCGGGAACCGCGCCGCGACCGCCCGTTTACCCGCCTGCACCGCTGCACGCGGGCTTCGCCACGGGATTCCGGCCTCACGTCGCCGCTGACGGCTCCACCGGACCTCAGCGCCCTGCCGTCAGACCGGCGTCCCGGGCGCAGACTCGTCAGACCACCCGAATCGTCTCCACCGGATCGGCGTGCCCCGCCTTCCACGCCGGGTAGACCCCCGACAGCATGATCGCGGTCAGCGCCGAGACGCCGATGAGGGCCACGCTCTCGCCGTAGATGCCGACCTGCATCACGGTCGACATGCCGACGCCGGCGACCTCCATCTGGTCGGCCGGGATCAGGCCCGACACGTCGATGCCGGTCGAGGCGAGATAGAGGTACGGCCCGACGGTGACGAGGGCGGCGCCGGCGAGGCCGACGGCGGCCAGCCACGCGCTCTCCATCATCACGAGCCGGAAGAGCTGCCCCGGGCTGAAGCCGACCGCGAGCATGATGCCGAACTCGCGCAGGCGCTCCATCACGCTGACGAAGAGGGTGTTGAAGATGCCGGCGGCCACGAGCACCGCGAGCAGCAGCATCATGACCTTGGCGCCGCCGACCTTCATGGCGATGAACACCGCCAGGTCCGGCTGCAGCTCGTGCCACGGCAGCACCGCGACGCCGGCCGGGGCCCGCGCCGCGAGGTCCGCCACCACGCGGTCGGTTACGCGCTGATCGTCGACGAACGCCGCGACCTGGATGGCCTCGTCGGGCGCGAAGCCGATGGTCTCGCGCAGGGTGCCGATGGGCAGCAGGCAGATGCTCCCGTCGACGCTCGGCGAGCCCGTGCGGATGATGCCGCTGACCCGGGCGAGCTCGCTCACGATCTCGCCGTCCTTGTCGGTCAGGGTGTAGACGATCCGCGAGCCCAGCTCGACGTCCAGGTTCGAGGCGAGCCTCTCGCCGAGGATGATGCCGCGGTCGTGGGACGAGGCGAAGAACTCGCCCTCGACCACCGCCTCGAGGAGCGACAGGGTCTCCGCGTTCTCGTCCTCGGGCGAGACGGCGATGAAGCCGGCGCCGACGTTGTCGCGCGCCGTCGACAGCATGTTGAACCCGGTGATGCGCTCGACGACCCGGATGACCCGCGGGTCGCCCCCGGCGAGGCGCTTCAGCTCGCCGGTCCCCTCGACGGGGCGCGACAGGGTGGGGCTGTCGAGGTACTCCGGGTGCTGGTAGGTCACGTGACCCGCGCCGAGCCGGGCCGCGAGCCGGATCATGTCCTCCCAGTTCCGGTCCTGCATCGCCATCATCAGGACGGCGAGGAAGACGCCGAAGACGATGGCCGAGAGGGTGATGACCGTGCGGCGGCGGTTCCGCCACAGGTTGCGCCACGCCATCTTCGCGAGACTGCTGCCCTTCATCGCGCCCAGCCTTCCTTCGTTCTCGAGCCCCGGAGACCCTCGCCCGCTCGTCGCCGACCGCCGCCGTACCGAATACGCCGGGAAGCCTCACCATTCCCGACGCTGCCGTCCCCGACCGCGCCCGCGGGGGCCGTGCCCGCTCACTGGTGCCGCATCGCCTCGACCGGGCTGATCCGGGCCGCCTTCAGGGCGGGATAGATCACCGCCAGGAGGACCAGCACGACCAGGGTCATCGTCGGGATGACGAACGCGGCCGACGACGCCGACGCCCGCCACACCGTCGCGAACGTGGAGCCCATGACCGTGACCCCGCCGAGCGCCCCGGTGTCGATGCCGAACTCGCTCAGGTACCAGAGCATCGGCACCGTGAGGATCATGCCCGCCGCCAGGGCGAGGCCGGTCTGCAGCGCGCTCTCGACGAAGATGAGGGCCAGCACCTGGCGCGGCTCGACCCCCAGCGCCTTCAGGATCCCGAACTCGCGGATGCGCTCGAACACCGCCATCAGCATCGCGTTGAGGATGAGGATGGCGATGACGATGTAGACGACGGCGGAGATGATGCCCATCGCCGCGCGGGCCGAATCGAGGTAGGTCGCGATGGTCGGCACCAGCGAGCGCCACGACCGCGTGTCGAGGCCGGGAGCCAGACCCTGCGCGGCTTCCAGCGCCGCGTCCAGATCGAGATCGTCCGGCTTGCGCACCACGATCTCGTGCGCGCCCGTCGGCATGAAGAAGAGCTCGCGGAACGCCCCTTCCGTGAGGAAGACGGCGGCGCGGTCGACGCCGTCGCTCACGGTGCCGAGGATGCCGCGCACCGTGTAGAGATCGTTCGCGATGCCGCCGTCGGCGGCCTGGCTCAGCACCACCAGCTCGTCGCCGAGGGCGAGGTTGAGTGACCGGGCGAGCCGCCGCCCCACCACGACGCCGAATGGATCGCCCTCGTCGAGCCACGCCCCCTTGGCGAGCCGGCTCGGGATGACGCTGACGCGCGCGTCGTCCTCGACGTTCAACCCGCGCAGCGACGCCCCGGCGGCCGAGTCATGCGCCGCCGCGAGCCCCGCCCCGACGAGGCGGGCACTCGCCCGGAACCCCGCCGCGTCGAGCCCGCCGAGCAGCGCGTCGACGTCGTCGACGACCGTGTAGAGCGACGGGTCGTCGAGATACGTCGGCGCGTGAATCTGCAGGTCGCCGAGGTCGATCTCGACGATGGTCTCCTCCATGTCGTTCAGCATCCCCTCCATCATGGCCATGTAGACCACCATGGCGAAGAGCCCGAGGGTCATCGCGCCCACCGTGACCGCCGTCCGCCGGCGGTTGCGGCCGATGTTGCGCCACGCCATCTTGAGGATGCCCATGTCCGGCCCATGCGGAACGCGCAGAGGAACGGCCCACGATAGCACCGGTGGCGGCCGACACCCAAGCCGCAGCACCGGTGGCGGCCGACACCCAAGCCGCAGCACCGCGAGGTTGCCCCGATTCGATCCTCGAACGGACTACGGCGTACGACTCTCGGCGACTCTCGCGAGCCCGCCCGGCAGCTCTTCGCGGATCACCCGCCGCAGCGTGCGCTCCAAGTGCCCCTCATCCGCCGCGACATGCTCACGCAACGCCGCGTTGATCAGGGTCTGATAGCTCGCCCCGCCCCGGTCGTGCGCCGCGCCCCGGAACCACGCCAGGACATCGTCGTCGATGCGGATGGTGATCCGCGTCTTGCCCCGCGGCACCTCGATCGGTGCGCCCCGCTCTCCCTGGCTGAAATCGTATTCGGGTTTCATGAGCCTGCCTCGTACTGGGCGCGTTCCCGGCGCGCGGCCTTGCGAGCGGAGATGAGACGCGCAACGTCGCCGCGCCAAGTGAAGACCACGACCAGGAGCCGGCCGAGCGCGTCCATGCCGAGCGACACGGACCGATGCTCGGCAGCGTGATCGTCGCGCACCGTCAGAGCCCGTTCATCATGCAGCACTGTCGCGGCGTCGGCGAAGTCGATACGATGCTTGCGGAGATTCGCCACCGCCTTGTGATGGTCCCACTCGAACTCCACGGGTCGGCCCAGTATATGCACAACTGTGCATCTTCCGCCACCGCGGCTCCCGACCCGCCACGCCCCGCCACGGGCGACGGATTCCGCTATCGTGAATGGGGAGGACTACATGCACGCCAAGGGACTCACCCCCATCCTGAACGTCTCGAACATCCAGGAGAGCTTCGCGTGGTTCGAGCGGCTGGGGTGGAAGAAGGGCTGGGACTGGGGCACGCCGCCGTCGTTCGGGGGCGTCTGCTCCGGCGAGTGCGAGATCTTCCTGTGCCAGGGCGCACAGGGCGGCCGGGGCCGGAGTACCGTCGCCAGGACGTTCGGCCCCGACGGCGACGACGCCGCCGACCAGGGCGCGTGGATGTCGATCTGGGTCGAGGACGTCGACGCCGTCCACCGGCGCTGCGTCGAGCAGGGCCTCGAGGTGACGTGGCCGCCCACGGACATGCCGTGGAACGTGCGCGAGATGCATGTGCGGCACCCCGACGGCCACGTCTTCCGCATCAGTCGCGGCATTGGCAAGGAGTAGATGGGGGCTCGACGGACGACGCCGGCTGCCCGATGCCGAGCCGCGCCTTGACCTCGCGGAGCGTCATCTCTCGTCCCTCCTCGATGTCGGACAGCCCCTCCAGGACCGCGCGAACGAACGCCCGCTCCTCCTCCGCGACTTCGACCTCGGTCAACTTCGGCGCCACCGGCCACCTCCGGCCGTCTACGGCCGCACGAACGCGGCCGGCTTCTTCTCCATCAGCTCGGCGTAGAAGTCGTTCCCCTTGTCGTCGATGACGATGAAGGCGGGGAAGTCCTCGATCTCGATCCGCCAGATCGCCTCCATGCCCAGCTCGGGGTACTCGTGCACGTCGACCTTCCTGATGCTGTGGTCGGCGAGCCGGGCGGCGGGGCCGCCGATCGAGCCGAGGTAGAACCCGCCGTGCCGGCCGCACGCCTCGCGCACCTGCCGCGAGCGGTTGCCCTTGGCGAGCATGACCATGCTGCCCCCGTGGCTCTGGAAGAGGTCGACGTACGAGTCCATGCGGCCCGCGGTGGTGGGGCCGAACGACCCCGAGGGGCGCCCCTCGGGCCGCTTGGCGGGGCCGGCGTAGTAGATCATGTGGTCGCGGAAGTACTGCGGCAGGCCCTCGCCGCGATCGATGCGCTCCTTCAGCTTGGCGTGGGCGATGTCGCGGGCCACGATCATCGGCCCGCTCAGCGACAGCCGGGTCGCCACCGGGTACCGCCGCAGCTCGGCCAGTATGTCGGGCATCGGCCGGTTGAGGTCGACGCGCACGACGTCGCCCCCGAGGTCGTCGGGGGTCACGTCGGGGAGGAACCGGGCCGGGTTCTCCTCGAGCCGCTCGAGGAAGACCCCCTCGCGCGTGATCTTCGCCAGCGCCTGCCGGTCGGCCGAGCACGAGACGCCGAGGCCGACCGGGCACGAGGCGCCGTGCCGGTGGAGGCGGACGACCCGCACGTCGTGGGCGAAGTACTTGCCGCCGAACTGCGCGCCGATACCGATGTTCCGGCAGATGTCGAAGAGCCGCCGCTCCATCTCGAGGTCGCGGTACGCGCGGCCGTGCTCGTTGCCCGACGTGGGCAGGTTGTCGAGGTAGTGGGTGCTGGCGAGCTTGACGGTCTTCAGGGTGAACTCGGCCGACGGCCCCCCGACGACCAGCGCGATGTGGTAGGGCGGGCAGGCGGAGGTGCCGATGGACCGCATCTTCTCTTCCGCGAACGCGAAGAGCGTCTCGGGGTTGAGCAGCGCCTTGGTCTCCTGGTAGAGGAACGTCTTGTTGGC
Source organism: Vicinamibacterales bacterium (assembly GCA_963664545.2). GTDB lineage: Bacteria > Acidobacteriota > Vicinamibacteria > Vicinamibacterales > UBA8438 > JAJEEA01. The sequence goes on from OY761475.2 coordinate 1,571,082, forward strand.
CGACCCGCCCCCCTTGGCGATGAACAGCAGCTCGTACTCGTCCCCGGGTTCGGCGTAGAGCTCGATCTGCGCCGGCAGGTTCGACCCCGTGTTCTTCTCGGTGAACATGTCGAGCGGGGCCATCTGCGAGTAGCGCAGGTTCCGCTCGGCGTAGGCGTCGTGCACGCCCCGCGACAGGGCGGCGGCGTCGTCGGCGCCGGTCACCACGTTCTCGCCCTTGTGGCCGATGACGATGGCGGTGCCGGTGTCCTGGCACCCCGGCAGCACCCGCCCGGCCGCGATGTTGGCGTTGCGCAGCAGCTCGAGGGCGACGAAGCGGTCGTTCTGCGACGCCTCGGGGTCGTCGAGAATCGAGCGGAGCTGCGCGAGGTGGGCCGTCCGCAGCAGGTGCGCGACGTCGTCGAACGCGGTGCGGGAGACCATGCGGAGCACGTCGGGCTCGACCGCGAGGAGCTCGCGGCCGTTGACCCGGACGGTGGAGACGCCGTCGGCGGTCAGCTTGCGGTAAGGCGTGTCGTCGGTGCCCCGCTCGAAGATCGGCTGGTAGTGGAAGTCGGTCATGGGTATCGCGGTGATTCGGTGGCGGCAGGGCTCCCCGGCCGGGCGGACGCCGCTGGGATCCGCCCCCGATTGTACCGCAGCCGACGGTCGGCTATGATGGCTGAGGGTCCCAGCTTGGGCCCCCAAGGGCTCGAACCATGCGCATCGCGAACCCCATGTACGACGCGGTCTTCAAGCATCTGCTGGAGGATCCGGCGGCGGCCAAGCTGCTCGTCGGCGCGATTCTGGGCGAGGAGATCGAGAGCCTCGAGATCCTGCCGCAGGAGGCCGCGGTGCAGGTCGGCTCGCCGGGGGAGGCGTCCGAGGGCACGGGCTTCACGGTGCTGCGGGTGGACTTCGCGGCGACGGTGCGGACGGCGGCGGGCGAGCATCTGCGCGTGTTGATCGAAGTGCAGAAGGCGCGCTACTCGGACGACGTGGTGCGTTTCCGGCGCTACCTGGGCGCCCACTACGCGGACCGGCGGAACACCGTGACGTATACGGAGGGCGGCCGGAAACGCGAGCGCCCGCGGCGGCTGACGACCATCTACTTCCTGGGCGATCCGCTACCGCACACCGCAGCGACGGTCCTGAAGGTGGCGCGGGAGTACCTGGACGCGGTGACGGGGGAGCGGCTGGACGTCCGGGAGGAGTTCGTCGAGGCGCTGACGCACGACTGCTACGTCGTGCAGGTGTCGCGGCTGCCGGCCCGACGCCGGAACGACCTCGAGAAGCTGCTGAGCGTGTTCGACCAGGACCTGCGCGCGGCCGACAGCCGCCACGCGCTGGAGGTCGACGCCGCCGCGATCCCGCCGCGCTACGCGCCGGTGCTCCGCCGGCTGCAGATCGCCGCGGCCAGCCCGATGCTGCGCCACTCGATGCTCACCGAGGACGAGATCATGGAGGAGTGGGAGGGGATTTATCGGGACCTCGCCGAGCAGAAGAAGAGCCTCGCGGAGCAGCAGAAGACCCTCGCCGAACAGGAGGAGGCCCTCGCCGCGAGGGACGCGACCATCGAGCGGCAGCGCGAGGAGAACGAGCGGCAGCGCGCAGAGATCGAAGCGTTGCGGCGGCGGCTCGGTAACCGCGCGGAGAGGGATCGCCGCGAGTGACGGCGGCCCGGCGGGTTCCGGCGCGCGTCCGCCCGAGTCGCTACGGGCAACGGCGGGGGGAGGAGCTGCGCGAACCGGCCGCGTTCGCCATCTGCCCGAGGTCGCGACGGGCGACCAGCGGGGGGGCCTCGAACCGGCCGCGAATGGCATACACTGTGCCCATGTTCAGACGCCTGCTGCCCGGCCTGCTCGCCGTCGGACTCGCCGCCGCGGTCCTGGACGCCCCCGTCCACGCCCACCCGATGGAGGGCGCCAACGCGGGGTTCGTGCAGTCGGTGGACGGGCCGGCCCCGGGGCCGTTCCTGTACCTCGGCGCCAAGCACATGGTGACCGGCTACGACCACCTGCTGTTCCTGGTCGGGGTCATCTTCTTCCTGCGCCGACTGCGCGACGTCATCCTGTACGTCAGCCTGTTCACGCTGGGGCACAGCCTGACCCTGCTCTACGGCGTGCTCGCCGACGTCAACGTCAACGCCTACGTCATCGACGCCATCATCGGGCTGTCGGTCGTCTACAAGGGGTTCGAGAACGTGGGCGGGTTCAAGCGGGTGTTCGGCATCGCCCCCGACACGCGCATCGCCGTCCTCGTGTTCGGGCTCTTCCACGGGCTCGGGCTCGCCACCAAGCTGCAGGAGTTCATGGTGTCGGACAACGGCCTCGTGGCCAACATCCTGAGCTTCAACGTCGGCGTCGAGATGGGCCAGATCCTCGCCCTGTTCGGGGTCGTGGCGGTGCTCGGCTACTGGCGCCACCGGCCCAGCTTCCCGCGCTGGAGCTTCGCCACCAACACCGCGCTGATGGTGGGTGGGTTCCTCTTCGCCGGCGTTCAACTGGTGGGGTTCGTGCTGTTCTCGTGACCGAGGTTCGCCGATGTCCTGAACGGGTTCGCCGGCGCCGCACGGGTTCCGCCATGACCGACGTTCCGCCCTCATGCTCCCGCCGGACGATCCCCGCCGCCGGCAGCGCCGCCGCCGCGGCACTGCTCCGGGCCGTCCTGCCGGCCATGTAGCCGCACGAGTTCCGCCATGACCGACGTTCCGCCCTCGCACCTGCGCCGCGAGATTCCCGTCACCACCGGCAGCGCCCTGCTCACCGCCGCCGCGGTGCTCTTTGGCGCCATCCTGCCGGCCCGGTAGCTGCATGGGTTCCGCCATGACCGACGTTCCGCCGCCGCCCTCGCGCACGAAGATCCTGGTGACCACCGGCAGCGCCCTGCTCACCGCCGCCGCGGTGCTCTTCGGTGCCATCCTGCCGGCCGAGTACGCGGTCGACCCCCTCGGCACCGGCCGCCTGTTCGGCCTCCTGGCCCTCGGCCAGGCGCAGCCCATCAGTCCCGCGGAGGGCGAGTACCGCGTCGACCAGGCCGAGCTGAGCCTCTATCCGGCCGAGTGGGTCGAGTACTTCTACCGGCTCGAGGAGGGCAGCACCATGCTCTTCACCTGGAACGCGAGCGGGCCGGTGGAGTACAACTTCCATGCCTCGCCCGACGGCGCCCCCGCCGGCTACGCCGAGAGCTTCGACGCCCGCGACCTCCCCGATGGCCACGGCACTTACACCGCCCCGTTCACCGGCATCCACGGCTGGTACTGGGAGAACACCGGCACCGAGGAGATCACCATCACCCTGCACACCGCGGGGTTCTACACCAACGCCCACGAGGGGCGTTCCCGCGTTTCGGGCTACCACGACCTGACCGACGTGCGCGGCAATTCGGTTCCGAGCGTCCCCTGAGCCCGCCGGCCGGACCCGGCACCCGCACGCCCTCGGCGGGCCGGCCCTCGGCACCGCAGCCGCCACCGTCCCATGAGCGACGACGCCAACCGCATCGTCCGCAAGCTCTGGTCGTACTGCGACGTCCTGCGCGACGACGGGCTCTCGTACCAGGACTACCTGGAGCAGCTCACGTTCCTGCTCTTCCTCAAGATGGCCGACGAGCGCGCCCGGCTCACCGGCGCGCCGCAGCCCATCCCCGCCGGCCACCGCTGGGAGGACCTCGCGGCGCCGCACATGGAGGGTGCCGAGCTGGAGCGGCACTACCGCGACACCCTGCGCGCGCTGGGCCGGCGCGGCGGCATGCTCGGGCTGATCTTCGAGCGGGCGCAGAACCGCATCCAGGACCCCGCGAAGCTGCGCCGGCTCATCGTCGAGCTGATCGGCCGCGAAGACTGGTCGGCGATGGCCGCCGACGTGAAGGGCGACGCCTACGAGGGGCTGCTCGAGAAGAACGCCCAAGACGTGAAGGGCGGCGCGGGGCAGTACTTCACGCCGCGCGCGGTCATCCAGGCCATGGTCGACTGCGTGCAGCCGCAGCCGGGCGAGGTCGTCGCCGACCCCGCGTGCGGCACCGGCGGCTTCCTGCTCGCCGCGCACGAGTACGTCAAGGGCCGCGCCGACCTCGACCGCGACCAGAAGCGGCATCTCCGCTTCGACGCGTTGCGCGGCGTCGAGCTGGTACCGAACGTCGCGCGGCTGTGCGGCATGAACCTCTATCTGCACGGCATCGGCCCCGACGGCGGCGACGACCGCGAGCCGCCCATCGCCACCGACGACGCGCTGCGCGACACGCCGGCCGCGCTCGCCGACGTCGTCGTCACCAACCCGCCGTTCGGCAAGAAGTCGTCGATCACCGTCGTCAACGCCGGGGGCGGGACGGCCCGGCAGTCGCTGACCTACAACCGCCCCGACTTCTGGACCACCACCTCGAACAAGCAGCTCAACTTCGTGCAGCACGTCAAGTCGCTGCTGAAGATGCACGGCCGGGCGGCGGTGGTCGTGCCCGACAACGTGCTGTTCGAAGGCGGGGCGGGCGAGACCGTGCGCCGGCGCCTCCTCGCCGAGTGCGACGTCCACACCCTGCTGCGGCTGCCCACCGGCATCTTCTACGCCCAGGGCGTGAAGGCGAACGTCCTCTTCTTCGACCGGAAGCCGGGCGCGAGCGCGCCGTGGACGAAGGCGGTGTGGGTCTACGACCTGCGCACCAACCGGCGGTTCACCCTGAAGACGCGGCGCATGACCCGCGCCGACCTCGACGACTTCGTGGCCTGTTACCGGCCGGGCGCGCGCAACCGGCGCCGGGCCACGGGTTCGCCGACTACATGCTGTTCGTCGACGGCCGGCGGCGGGCGTCCTGGAGGCGAAGCCCGTCGGGTACACCCTGTCGAGTGTCGAGCTGCAGGCCGACAAGTATGCATCCGGCCTGCCGCCAGGGCTCGATCCGCCGGTCAGCCCGCTGCCGTTCCTGTACGTCAGCACCGGCGTCGAGACCCGGTTCATCAACCGCCTCGACCCCGAGCCCAAGACCCGCAGCATCTCGCACGTCGCGCACATCCACCGGCCGGAAACGTTGGCCGAGTGGCTCGCGGCCGAGACCCTCGACGCGTGGGTGAAGCGCCTGCACGCCGAGGGCGGGGGGCACTTCACCGCGGCCGGCGACGCGCGCCCCGCGTCACTGCGCGCCCGCCTTCGGACGCTGCCTCCGCTGGAGCAGGACTTCCTGTACCCCGTGCAGGTCGCGGCCGTGAAGAACGTCGAGCATTCCCTGCAGCAGAACCGCCCGCGCGCGCTAGTGCAGATGGCCACCGGCTCGGGCAAGACCATCTGTGCCATCACGGCCGTCTACCGGCTCATCCGCTACGCGGGGGCGCGCCGGGTGCTCTTCCTCGTCGACCGGACCAACCTCGGCGAGCAGGCCGAGAAGGAGTTCCACGGCTTCCGCACCCCCGACGAGCACCGCAAGTTCACCGAGCTCTACACCGTGCAGCGCCTCGCGTCGAACACCATCGGCGAGGCCGGCAAGGTCGTCATCACCACCATCCAGCGCCTCTACTCGATGCTCAAGGGCGAGCCCGACTTCGCGGCGGAAGACGAGGCGTCGTCGCAGTTCGAATCGGCCGGGGCCGCGCCGCGCGAACCGCTGCCGGTCGTGTACAACCCCGCCTACCCGCCCGAGTACTTCGACGTGATCGTCATCGACGAGTGCCACCGCTCGATCTACACCGTCTGGCGGCAGGTGCTGGAGTACTTCGACGCCTTCCTCATCGGGCTCACCGCCACGCCCGCGAAGCACACCTTCGGGTTCTTCCAGAAGAACCTCGTCATGGAGTACGACCACGAGCGCGCGGTCGCCGACGGCGTGAACGTCGACTTCGAGGTCTACGGCATCCGCACCCGCATCACCGGGCGGGGCGCGACCATCGAGGCCAAGCCCGAGATAATGGTCGAGTACCGCGACCGGCAGACGCGCCGGCGCCGCTGGGAACGCCCCGACGACGACATCACCTACGCCGCCGCCGAACTCGACCGCCGCGTCGTCGCGCGCGACCAGATCCGCACCGTCGTGCGCACCTTCCGCGAGCGCCTGTTCACTGACATCTTCCCCGGCCGGACGGAGGTGCCGAAGACGCTCGTCTTCGCCAAGGACGACAGCCACGCCGAGGACATCGTCGAGATGGTCCGCGACGAGTTCGGCCGCGGCAACGACTTCTGCCAGAAGATCACCTACAAGGTGACCGCCGCCGCGCCGCGCGACCTCATCCAGGCGTTCCGCAACAGCTTCGAGCCGCGCATCGCCGTCACCGTGGACATGATCAGCACCGGCGCCGACATCAAGCCCATCGAGATCGTCATGTTCATGCGCGCGGTCCGCAGCCACGTCCTCTTCGAGCAGATGAAGGGCCGCGGCGTCCGCGTCATCGATCCCGCCGAGCTGCGCGCGGTGACGCCCGACGCGCGCGCCAAGACCCACTTCGTCATCGTCGACTGCGTCGGCGTGTCCGACCTCCCCCTCGCCGACACCCGGCCGCTGGAGCGGAACCGGGCGGTCCCGTTCAAGGCGCTGCTGGAGCACGCGGCCATGGGCGGTGCCGACCCCGCCATGCTCTCGTCGCTCGCCGGGCGCCTCGCGCGGCTCGACCGGCAGTGCGGGCCGGACGAGCGCCGGCGCATCGCCGAGGCGTCGGGCGGCCCCGGCCTCGCCGCCATCAGCCGCGCCCTCGTCGAGGCGCTCGACCCCGACCGGCAGATGGCCGAGGCGCGCTCGCGATTCGGCGTTACCGACGGAGAGGAGCCGACCGAGCCACGGGTGCGGCAGGCCGCCGCCGCGCTCCTCCGGCAGGCGGCCGAGCCCATCGCCACCCGGCCCGCGCTGCGGCGGCTCCTGCAGGACGTGAAGCGGCAGCTCGAGCAGATCATCGACGACATCTCCGTCGACGAGCTCATCGAGGCCGGCGCGAACGAAGAGGCGAAAGAGAAGGCGAAGTCGCTGGTCACGTCGTTCGAGCGGTTCATCGCCGACAACCGCGACGAGATCGATGCCCTGCAGTGCTTCTACTCCGCGCCGTACGCCCGGCGGCTGCGCTTCGACGACCTCAAGGCGCTGGCCGACGCTATCGCCGCGCCCCCGCGCGCGTGGACTCCGGAGAAGCTCTGGCGCGCGTACGAGACGCTCCACAAGGACCGCGTGCGCGGCGCGTCGGCGCAGCGGCTGCTCGCCGATCTCGTCTCGCTGGTGCGGTTCGCGACGCGGCAGGACGCCGAGCTCACGCCGTTCCGCGAGCGCGTCCACGGCCGCTTCGACCGCTGGCTCGACGACCAGCGCGCCGCCGGCCGCGAGTTCACGCCCGAGCAGATGCGGTGGCTGGAAATGATCCGCGACCACGTCGCAGCCAGCGTCGAGATGTCGCTGGAGGATCTGGACTACGCGCCGTTCGCCGAGGAGGGCGGCCGGGGCCGCGCCGCGCGGGTGTTCGGCGCGGAGCTGACGGCGCTGCTCGACGAACTGAACGAGGTGCTGGCGGCGTGAGCACGAGCCACTGGCGGAAGGTTGCCCTGTCGGAGATCGCCGAAGTGCGCCTCGGCCGCCAGCGCTCCCCCAAGCGCACCACCGGTCCCAACATGCGGCCGTACATGCGCGCCGCCAACGTCACCTGGAAGGGCATCAGCCTGCACGACGTCAAGCAGATGGACTTCACGCCGCAGGAGTTCGAGACCTATGCGCTCCGGCGGGGCGACCTGCTGTTGTCCGAGGCGTCCGGGAGTGCGTCGGAGGTCGGCAAGCCCGCCATCTGGAACGAGGAAGTGCCAGACTGTTGTTTTCAGAACACGCTGATCCGCGTGCGGGCACCGGAATCGCTCATGCCGTTCCTGCATCTGCACTTCTACAAGGACGCCCTGACCGGCACCTTCGCCAAGGCCGCCCGCGGCGTCGGCATCCACCACCTAGGTGCCAGGACGCTGTCCGACTGGCAGATCCACCTGCCGCCGGCCGATGAGCGGCGGCGCATCGTGCAGACGGTCCGGCCGTACTTCTCACGTCTCGACGCCGTCACCGCCACCCTGCAGCGCGTGCGGCGGAACCTGAAGCGATACCGAGCGTCGCTCCTGAAAGCCGCCGTCGAGGGCCGGCTCGTGCCCACCGAGGCCGAACTGGCCCGCGCCGAGGGTCGGGACTACGAGCCGGCGTCGGTGCTCCTGAAGAAAATCCTCGCGGAGCGCCGACGCCGCTGGGAAGAGCGCGAACTGGCCAAGGTTGCCGTAGCGGGGAAGACGCCGCGGAACGATAGGTGGAAGGCGAAATACATGGAACCCGACGGGCCAGACGTTGCCACGTTGCCCTCATTGCCCCAAGGTTGGTCGTGGGCTTCGATCGAACAGTTGGGTGAAGTGGCCGGAGGTCTCACGCAGAACGCCAACCGTCAGAATCTCCGGCAGGTACCATTCCTCCGCGTAGCCAATGTCTATGCCGACGAAGTTCGGCTCGATACCGTCAGAGAGATCGGCGTCACGGAATCGGAAGAGCAGCGCACTCAACTTGTCGACGGCGACCTCCTCATCGTGGAGGGCAACGGCAGCATCGATCAGATCGGTCGTGTTGCACTTTGGAGCGCAGCAATATCGCCGTGTGTTCACCAGAATCATTTGATCAGAGTCCGCTTCAAGCCCGTGACTCTTGCCCGGTGGACACTTGACTGGCTACTCAGCCCATCTGGACGGGTCGCCATCGAACAAGCTGCCAGCTCAACATCAGGACTTAATACCTTGAGTCTCTCCAAGGTCGGACGCTTGCCCGTTCCGCTACCTCCACCGGCCGAACAGACTCGAATAGTCCAAGCAATAGACCAGTACCGATTACGGGCCAAAACGCCTGAACAGATAGTGGCCCTGGATTCGCGCCACTGCGACAACCTGCGGCAGTCCATTCTTGGTTGGGTCTTCCGTGGCGAACTCCTCTGACGCCGGTTCTCAGGAACGGTGGAACACACCAGAATCCGTGCGCCGGGACGAAATGAGCGCAGGACTGTAGAGATCGCGCCCGGCCAAGGCGTCTAGAATGGAAACTCGTTGTCACCAAGTGCAACTGTTGCCTTCTCACCGAGATCGAGGTCCAATAGAATACGCGCCGAATGGTCAAGAAACTCGTCGCGATCCATGAAAATAACGTGACGTCTTTGGCTGGAATCGAGCTGCTCAACGAGCCAAGTCCGTGCAGAACGCGTTATCTCGTCAGCAGAGATTATATAGACGTGATCGAGCAAAACCTTGCGGTTCGCATCAGGATCGAAGATCGGATGCTCTATTGCCATTCTGACCTGATTGAGAACCGTTGCCACATTGCCTTTCGTGTCGCGAGCAGCATCAATCTTGTCACGTTTTACTTGGGCACAAAAATAAATCCAGTGACCGGTCGGCAACTGGTACTTCATCCACAAGTCCTTACCGAATTCGAGTGCCTTTTCTCTGTGGCCCGTCGGAGTGACTCGATAGAATCCAAGCCTCTGGAACAGAGGAACAAGCAACTGGTCTGTGAATTCGTCCTCGCTCGCCGTCCTGAGGTACATGGCGAGCTTCCGACGTTGTGCCAGTTCATCGGGCGTCAGCGGACGTGGTTGTTGCGCCGAAGTTGATGAGCTAGTACCCGTTCCCGTGTTGCGAAGGCGGCAATGACCGGTTGCATCCAGGTACGCAACAAGCCCACTCTTCTTCAGGAGCTTGTTGAGCGCGTTCAGGGCGGGCTCGACAGAAAGTTCCCGCTCGTCGAAATCGTCGGGTTCGAATAGTTCATCAATAACCCGCACTAGGTCATTGGACGGTAAGTCTTGGGCTTGCGAAGGGCCGCGATTCAGCTCCGTCAAGCGGTCACAAGCCCAAATCCTACAAGTAGTTCCGTCATGAGAATAGGGGAATCCGCAACGCTGAAAGAAGCGCGTGATGTACGAGCTGGAGCGGTACGGAAAACACTCGTGGTCACCAACGACCATTTCCGCCAGTCCGCGGAGGACGCGGTCGCTGAGCTTCATCGCTCCAAAACGCCAGACACGAGGTACTGGGTAAGCCAAGCGGGGTGCGACACAGCAGCGCGCCGTGCCAGACGAGGTTCATCAAGAATCTCCACTCCGCAAGTTTGGCACAGACACGGACCGCGACGCAAGCGGAGAGGGTTCCCTTTCGACTTGCGCGCGACCGCACGGCGTCGGCGACGGTACGGCTGACCTCCACAATGGCCCACTCACCACTACCCGGCACGTGATGTTCGAATCGTGGCGGGCACCGGAGCGAGCGCACTTTCTCGCCGACCCTGCATTTTGTACTTGACAGCTTCCCGGGGGCGGATCGGCGGAAGTCGAGCACGCCGCCGGGAATGCCTCTCGGACGGTCTCGGCGGCCGCAGGCCGCACGTTCTCCGCCCGGAACGCGACGAGTGTCAATTCGGGCACCGATCGGCCACTGGTGGGTGCCTCAAGCCGTTGAATATGCGGGGGTTACAATGGTTCATGCTTGCTGACAACTTTCCCGCGTCATCCGAATCCCGCACGTATCCGGCCTCCGTTTCCGCCGATGAGGCACCTCCGCCTGAGCCGACCGAGACGCTTGGCGCGCGTGGCCCCGGCCGCATCGGCGACGGTGGATCGCCTGACGAAGCCCCGCCCCCGGGCCCGACGGAGACGCACCGCGCGCGCATCGGCGACAGCGCGTCGCCCGACGAGACGCCGCCCCCAGGGCCGGCGACGGCGCCCGGCGACCACAGAGGCCGGCTCGCCCGGCTCGGCGACCGCATCGCCGAGCTGTCCGCCCGCATCCAGGCCGCCACCTACGAGCTGCTCGTCCTCATCCGCGAGTTCGACGAGAAGCAGGGATGGGACGGCTGCCTGTCGTGCGCGCAGTGGCTGAGCTGGCGCGCCGGGCTCGCGCCGGGAGCGGCCCGCGAGCACGTGCGGGTGGCCCGCGCCCTCGGCAAGCTGCCCAAGCTGAGCGACGCCATGCGCCGCGGCCGGATCTCCTACTCGAAGGTGCGGGCGGTCACCCGCGTGGCCACCCCGGACAACGAGGACAACCTGCTCTACCTGTGCGAAGCGGGCACGGCCGCGCACGTGGAACGCATCGCCCGCGCATGGCGGCGCATCGACCAGAACACGGAGCAGGCCGAGGACCGGCTGCGGAACGCGGGCCGGGAACTGCGGACATGGGTGGACGAGGACGGGATGGTGATCGTCCGCGGGCGGTTGACGCCGGAGGTCGGGGCGGCGCTGCGGCGGGCGCTGGAGGCGGCGTGCGACCAGGCGCGGCGCACGCCGGCGTCGGACCGTGGCGGGGACAAGGAAGCGCCCGGCACGGCGGCCGCGAACAAGGAAGCCGCCGACGCTCCCGTCGGCGGACGGGCGGACGCGTCCGACGCGTCCGCCGCCGGGAAAGCCGCCGGCGCGCCGGCCTGCGCCGCGGTTGACGTGGAGGAGCCGACGTTTGCGCAGCGGCAGGCGGACGCCATCGGGACGGTGGCGGAGGCGGCGCTGGCGGGCGGGCTCGACCGCGGGACGGCCGGCGACCGGTATCAGGTCGTGCTGCACGTGGACGCGGAGGCGCTGCCGGCGCGGCCGGACGTCTCCGCGGGAACGTCCGGGGGCGAGGCGGCCGGCTCGCGGACGACCCACGATCGCGTTCCCGCGGGAACGTCCGCAGAGGCCGCGTCCGGGCCCGACTCGCCGGTGGCCGGCGACCGCGTTCCCGCGGGAACGCCCGCGGCGGACGGTGCCGGCGACGGACTCGGCGCGGTGGCGGACGGGTCGGCAGGCGGGACCAACCCGGCGGCGCGAGGGTGCGGCGACACCGCGGGGGTGACCGGCGCGGCAAGCCCCATCCGGCAAGGGCGGCGGCACCAAGCGGGCGGCCCGTGTCCGGGGTCGCGACCGTCGCCAGCCGCATCCGCCACGGCGGCATCCGAAGACCCTGCTTCCGCCGCCTGCGGTCGGGGGTCCGATCCTGCGCCGTGCACGCGCCGGGCCGCGGCGACCGCGGCCACCCCGCCCGCCGCGCCGGCCAGTGGCAGCCAGACGGTGCTGGACGAGGCGGGCGGCATCCACGTCTCGGCCGAGACCGCCCGGCGCCTGGCCTGCGACGCCGCCACCGTGACCATGCGGCACGGCCCCGGCGGCGAGATCCTCGACGTCGGCCGCCGCACCCGGACCATCTCGCCGGCCCTCCGCCGGGCGCTGGCCGCCCGCGACCGGCGATGCCGGTTCCCCGGTTGCGGCAACCGCCGCGTCGACGCTCACCACATTCGGCACTGGGCCGACGGCGGCCGGACCGCCCTCGACAACCTCGTGCTGCTCTGCCGCCGGCACCACCGGGCGGTGCACGAGGAGGGGTTCCGCGTCACGATGGACGCGGCCGGGAACGCGCGTTTCGCGCACCCGGACGGCCGCCCGCTCGTCGAGGCGCCGCCCGCGCCGGCGTGGACCGGGCCGGCGCTGCAGCCCACGGACAACGCCCTGGCCGCGGCGGGCATCGAGATCGGCGCCGACACGGCGACGCCCTCGTGGGGCGGCGAGCGCCTCGACCTTGACTGGACGATGCACGTGCTGTGGCGGCCCCGCCGCGAGCCGACCGCGGAGTGAGCCGCGCCGCCCCAGCACGGCTTATCCGGCCCCGGCCGCCCCGAGGGTCACGGCGCGCCTCGCGGGCAGGCCAGTTACAGGCGACGGTCAATCCGCCTCGGGGCGGACTGCCGGCCGTTCCTGCGGCGGCACCGCGCGGACGGGCCGATCCAACGGCGGTCAATCCGCCAAGCTTGCGCTCACCAGCCGGTCGAGCGGGCGCCGACGCGTACCCGCCCGCCGGGCGGAGAACCAGACGGCCTGATCCGCCGCTCGAACACCGCGCGCGCTCAGCGCTGATCGAAACAGTGCCGCGTCGCGGCAAGGGCAAGAACGCGGGTGCGGGCCGAGCTGGCGTCGGGTGACCAAGGTGACCAAGATCATGCGCGCCACGAACCCTCGGCTTCAGGCGGCAAGCACTCAATGTCGGCAGCCCCGTTGATGTCGCCGGCAGCGTCCAGGGATGTCGCCAGCGGCGTCCACGACCTTGCGCAAATCGACGCGATCTAGGCGCAACAACCGGGCAAGCTGTCCCTCGCTCAGCAACTCCCGACGCTGGGCTTCGGCGGCCAGGAGGCCGAGACGAACAGATACCGGGCGATCTAGACTCAAGTCGTCCGACAGGGACGTTCCCGCCAATTGGCGGTTCCACGTGGGCTGCACGCCGAGCAACTCCTCGATCTCGGCCTCCGCGCGGACGAAATCAGCGGCTTCAGTCATGACGATCACCGATGGTCGATCAGGGCGTGCTCATGAACGCCAAGCGGCGCTGCAGAAGCCGTCCGGCTCCGTTCCCGTTCCTCCCTGCCGAGCGTGCCGGATGTCCCGGTTGGCGACGTGAACGATCGCCGCCCTGCCGCGCCGGCCCCGGACCGTCGCGTCCGCCGCGAAGGAGCCCGCCGGCCGTCAGGCGGCGGCGCGCTTCCGCAGGCGGTCGGGGCGGAAGTCGGTCCAGTTCGCCAGCCAGCGCTGCAGCCGGGTGATGGTCGCCCGCTGGTCGTCACTGCCGCCCACCGCGGTCAGCAGCTCGTTGTGGCACAGGGCGTCGAGGACCCGAAGGATGGGCGGCTCGCCGGTCTCGATCGCAAGCCGGCGGTCCGTCAGCTCGGCCAGCCGCTCGGGCGTCAAGTCGCCCGCCGCCCTGACCAAGTCCCGTTCCAGGCCGATGAACTCGCGGGCGAGGTCGTTGTGCTGCCGGGCGCGGCGGCCCGGCATGAAGACGGCGGCGCAGGCTCCTGCGGCGGCGGTCGCGGCAGCCGCCGCCAACACCAGGCCCTCGCCGACGCTTGCCAGCAGGGCGACCACGGTCGACGAGCCCGCCACCAACGACGCCAGCGCGGCCGCCCGGTCCAGGCGGTCGAAGAACCGTTGGCGGCGCATGTGGTACCGCACGGACCGGCGAACCCCGAACAGCAGCGACCAGGCGGCGGATGTCGTATCGGCCATCTCATCCATCCTCCGATTTCGGCGGCGGCGGCGGTGGTGGCTCGATCGTATCAACTCACCCCGACCGACGTCCCCGACGTCCGCTCCCGCTCGTTCAGGACTGTTCAGGAACTGTGGCGGTCGCCGGCCGCTCGGTCGGCACCGGCGACAGTTCCAGGGTGCGGCCGGTCGGCGAGATCTGCTGGCATGGCGGCGCTGGCTTTACTTATTGAAATCCGACACGTCAGCGGCTACACTTACTCGACATCCGATACGACCGGCGGGAGCCTATGCCGTTCATCGCCACGCTGCGAGCCGGACTCCACCATTTCCTGCGCTGCCTCTTCCGGCGCGACCGGGTCGAAGACGAGCTGCGCCGGGAGCTCGCCGGGGCGATGGACCTGCTGGTCGAGCAGAAGATGGCGGAGGGACTGCCGCCGCGGCAGGCCCGGCGGGCGGCGAAGCTGGAGTTCGGCAGCCTCGATCGGGTCACCGAAGAGGTGCGGGACGTCCGCCTCGGCGCCTGGGTCGAGCACGTCGGCCGGGAGGTCCGGCGCTGCCTGCGGTCGTTCGCGCGCAGCCCCCTGTTCACCGGGGTCGCGGTGCTGACCCTCGCGCTCGGCGCGGGCGCCGCCATCGCCCTCTTCACCCTCGTCAACGCGGTGCTCGTGCGGCCGTTGCCGTTTCCCGACGCGGAGAAGCTGGTGACGCTCGCCTGGTCCGGGAACGCCGGCCGCGGCGACGGGGACCGCGACGGCCGCAGTTTCGGGTTCTCCGGCCCCCTCTACTTCCGATACGCCGACGAGAGCCGCGCCCTCGAGGCGGTGGCGGCGTACGCCGGTGGACCGGCGAACCTCACCGACCCCGACGATCCGCAGCGCGTCGCGGGGGCGGCCGTCACGCCGTCGCTCTTCGACATGCTGCGGACGCCGCCGCGCCTCGGCCGGACCCTGGCGGCGGCGGACGTGCGGCCCGACGCGGCCCCGGTGGCGGTGCTCGGAGACGCCCTGTGGCGCGCGCGGTTCGGCGCCGACCCGGACGTCGTCGGCCGCATCGTCGACATCGACGCGACGCGTACCGAGGTGGTGGGGGTCATGCCGCCGGGGTTCACGTTCCCCGATTCGGAGACGGCGCTGTGGACGCCGCTCCGCATCGACCGGGAGACCACGCAGTTGGGCAACTTCTTCTACCGCGGCGTGGCGCGCCTCGCCGACGGCGTCACGCCGGCGCAGGGGCAGGCCGAGCTGGAGACCCTGGTGTCGAACCTGCCCGCGGTCTTCCCCGGCCAGTACGCCGCGCCGTTTCTGGCCGAGAGGGGCTTCCGGCCGCTGATCGTCCCCCTCATCGAGACCGTCACGGGCGACGTCCGGGCGACCTTGTGGCTCCTGCTGGGCGCGGTCTGCATCCTGCTGCTCATCGCCGGCGTCAACGTCGCCAACCTTTTCCTGGTGCGCGCCGAGGCGCGCGCGGGCGAGTGGGTGGTCCGCTTCGCCCTGGGCGCCCACCGCCGGGGGCTGGCCGGCTCGGCGCTCATCGAGAGCCTGCTGCTCGGACTGGCCGGCGGCGCGGCGGCCCTGCCCATCGCGTGGCTGGCGGTCGAGACGCTCGTGCGCACCGCCCCCCGGGACCTGCCGCGCCTCGACGAGGTCTCGATGGACGGATCGGTGCTGGTCTTCGGACTGGCCGTCTCGATCGCGGCGGGTCTGCTCTGCGGCCTGCTGCCGGCGTGGCGCGCGGGCGCCGTAGGCACGCGGTCCAACCTGACGGCGGGGGCGCGCGGCGCCACCGACGGCCGGGACCGGCAACTGGCGCGCCGGGGGCTGGTGGTGGCGCAGATATCCCTCGCGCTCACCCTGCTCGTCGGGTCGGGGCTGGCGGTGCGCTCGTTCCAGCGGCTGGCCGCCGTCGATCCCGGCTTCGACCCGGCCGGCGCCCTCACGTTCGGACTGGCGCTGCCCGACCGCGCCTACGCGACCCCGGAATCGCGGCTGGCCTTCCACCGGCAACTGGTCGAACGCCTGCGCGGCCTGCCGGGCGTCACCGGGGCGGCGGCGGCGACCGGCATGCCCCTGACCGGCTTCCAGCGAACGTCGGACATCCATTTCGAAGGCTGGGGCGACGCGGACCGCGTCCGGCCTGTGCTCCCCTGGAAGCAGGTGTCGCCCGGCTACTTCCAGACGATGGGCGTGGCCGTGGTGGACGGCCGCGACTTCGACCGGCTCGACGCGGAGCGGGCGGCGGTCGCCATCGTGTCGCGTTCGCTGGCGGAGACCTGGTGGCCGGGAGAACCGGCGATGGGGAAGGGCATCAGGCCGGGCGGTCTGCCGGTGCCGGGCGGCGACGGGTGGTTCCGCGTCGTCGGCGTCGTGGAGGACGTGCACGAAGCGGCGCTCCACGACGATCCGCCGGCCATGGGGTACTACCCGATGGCGTTCGCGGGCGCCTACGACGGGGAGACGGCTGAGCCGATGACGGGGGTTCCGTGGTCGATGCGCTACGTGGTCCGCGGGCCGGACGCGGCCGCCCTGACCGCCGGGGTGCGGGAGGTCGTGCGCAGGCTCGACCGCGGCCTGCCCATCTCGGACGTCTCCACCCTGGAAGCGCTGGTCGCGCGGGCGCGCGCGCAGCGGGCGTTCGTCATGGTCCTGCTGATGGCCGCGGCCGCGTTCGCGCTGCTGCTGGCGGCGGTCGGCCTCTACGGCGTGATCGCCTACATGGTCACCCGGCGGCGGCGCGAGATCGCCGTCCGCATGGCGGTCGGGGCGCAGCCGGCGGACATCCGCCGGCTGGTGCTGACAGAGGCCGGCGGCCTCGCCCTGGCCGGGGCGGTCCTGGGCGCCGGCGCGGCGACGGCCCTGACCCGGCAGCTCCGGGCGCTGCTGTTCGAGACCAGCCCGCTGGAACCCACCGTCTTCGCCGCGGTGGCCGCGCTGCTGGCGGCGACGTGTCTGGTCGCGAGCTGGCTGCCGGCGCGGCGGGCGGCGCGGGTCGACCCGATGACGGCGCTGCGCGTCGAGTAGCCGCCGAACCTGCCGGCGGGGCCCGGCGCTTCGCTCCGCCGCGACTGGCGTGAGGCCGGGTGGCCGCTCTCGCCCGCCGCGGTGGTGGTCGAGGCGCTCGCGGAAGTACTTGTCCGCACAAGGCGTGTAGCCCCCCCCAGACCCTATACTGGGCGGGTGGCAGAGAAACGACCGGCAGATCCGGGCCGGGCGACCCGTGCTCCTCCACGATGGCCGGCAGTCGGGCCGTGTTCCGGGCGTCTATCGCGGCAATCCGTGACCGAAACTCGGGATCCGGGGTGGCGACGCTCATCGAGTTCGACCTCCGCGCGGACGAGGTCACCGGCTTCGGTCATGACCATCACCGATGGTCGGCGAGGGCGTGCCCATGAACGCCGACGGCGCTACGGAAGCCGTCCGGCTCCGTTGCCGTTCCTCCTCCTGCGCGTGCCAGAGGTCCCAGTTGGCCTGGAGGTTCATCCAGAACATGGGCGTCGTGCCCAGCAACCGCCCGAGCCGCAGCGCCGACCGGGCGGTGATTCCGCGCCTGCCCCGGACGAGCTCGTTGACGCGCGTGACCGGCATGCTCATCCGCCGCGCCGCCTCGGCCTGCGTCATCGGAATCTCTCGCAGGAATTGATCGAGCAGGATGACACCCGGGTGCGTAGGACGGCGGCGCGAAGGCAGGCCGGTCGCGGGAATCTCGCCGGCCGCGTTCTTCGACATGGACAAGCCCCCCTCAGCTCGAGTGGTAGTCCTCGCAACGGACGCCGTAAGCGTCGCCGTCCCGGAACCGGAACGTGATCCGGTACTGGCGGTTCTCCCGAATGCTGTACGCGCCACGCCGGTCGCCCTTCAGCGCCTCGAGACGATTGCCCCGCGGGGCGGCCAAGTCGCCGACAACGACGGCCGCGTCCAGGAGCTCCAGCTTCGCGGCAACCGCCGGCTGGATGATCCGCGGAATCGAACGCGCCGCCTTGGTGTTCAGGCCGTCCCAGACATCCTTGGTAGCCTGATTCCCCCAACTGCGAATCACGCATCAGTATACACACATGTACGGTAAGTGTGAATCTTCCTTCGTAATTGTCCATCTCTAGCCGTTCTTGACTAATTATTCCGCCGTGGCTAACATTGGCCGATGGCCGCGGACCCGTGGCACTTCGAGCGCGGCGAGTTCACGTCGCGCGTCCTGACGCTGCTGGTCGGCGGTCCGGGGCAGGCCCTCACCCTGTTCGCGCCCCGGCGGACCGGCAAGACGGAGTTCCTGCTCAAGGATGTGGCCCCGCTCGCGGAAGCGCGGGGACACCGCGCGGTCTACGCGTCGTTCTGGCAGGCGCCGCTCTCCCCGCTGGCGGTGTTGCTGCACGCCCTCGAAACGTCTCTGCGGCGGGGCACCCTCCGCGACCGCCTGCGCAGCTCGGCGTTGGCCCTGGCCCCGAAGCTCAAGCTGTCGGCACCCGCCGCGGGCATGGAGGCTGCGTTCGATCTCACTGCGCTCCAGGGCACGCCGCCGGCCGACCTGCTGCTCCACATGGACGATCTGCTGGATCGTCTCTCCAGGAGGAGAGGGAAAGAGACGATCCTGCTCCTCGACGAGGTGCAGGAGCTGGCCCGCAGCCGGGACAATGCGCCCCTCGTGGCGGCGTTGCGGACCAGCCTCGACACGCGCGGCGGGCGACTCCGGACCGTGTTCACCGGCTCGAGCCGCGAAGGGCTGGCGGCGATGTTCTCGGCGCGGCAGGCACCGTTCTTCCACTTCGCGACGCCGATCGAGCTGCCGCCGCTCGCCGAGCCATTCGTCGACCACATCCTCGAGACGTTCCACCGGGTGTCGCGGCGGACCCTGAGCCGCGGGGACGTCCTCGCCGCCTTCGAGCGGCTGCACGCCAACCCCCACTTCTTCCGCGTGCTGATCGAGCAACTGCTGCACGACCCCGGGCTGGCCGTCGAGCCGGCTCTCGCCGCGGTGCGCGAGCGCATCGCGCTCGACCTCGGCTATCCCGAGACGTGGCTGGCCCTCACCGCGATTCAGCGCGCGACGGCGCGGGCGTTGGCCGCGGGCGCCGACCGGCCCTTCGGCCAGCCGTTCCGCCGACGGGTCGGCGGGGAGATCGGGGAAGCGGCGCCGTCGGCGGGACGCGTCCAGGCGGCGCTGCGCCGGCTCGAACGGGCGGGGCTCGCGGACACCCACACCGGCCGCTGGGGGCTCGTAGACCCGGAGTTCGCGGCGTGGATCAGGGAGCACGACGGGGAACGGAGGAGAGATCCGAATCTTCAATCCTGACCGGCCAGATCTTCGTGCACAAGCTTACCCGGCCGGTCTCCGTGCTCCTGGAGTCGCCGGCTTGAGGCCCATGCCTTCCTCCGGCACCCGCCGCACGAGTCGGCCGACGGCACAAGAACCCCGACGCCGGCTACCGATGGTCAGCAAGGGCGTGCCGAGAAGTCGCCGTCGGAGGGCGACACAGCCTTGCTTGAAGATCCGGCCCCTGGTATATATCTTGAGATACGGCGCAAGGAGGAGCCGGGCAATGCCCAGGACGGTGGATTACAGAGGAATCGCCAAGGTGTTCTGGAGCGGTCGCAGTCAGGCGGTTCGACTGCCCGCACCATGTCGGTTCGAAACGTCGGAGGTCGAAGTGATCAAGGAGGGCGACAGTCTCACCCTGCGGCCGCGCGGGAAGGACTGGGGCGCGTACTTCGATTCCCCCACGCGCGGATCCCTGCCGGAACGCAGCGAGCCTCCGCTCGATGAGAGGGACGGGATTCGCTGATGTTCATGCTGGACACGACATCTGCATCTACCTGATCAACGAGCGCGACGAGGCGCTGCGGGAACGCTTCGAGACGAACGCCCGCGAGATATGCATCTCCTCGATCACGTACGCGGAGCTCTGCTACGGCGTTGCCCATTCGGCCAGGATCACGCAGAACGCGCGGGAGCTCGAGGCGTTCCGGCTCGACCTCGACATCCTGCCGTTCAACCAGGACGCAGGACAACACTACGGCGAGATTCGCCATGCGCTGGCGAAGCGGGCCGCCCTATCGGCGCCAACGATCTGCTGATTGCGGCGCACGCCCGGAGCTCGGGCGCGACGCTGGTGACGAACAATGTCGGCGAGTTCGGACGCGTGCCCGGCCTGCACGTGGAAAACTGGACGGCCTGATCGCAGGCGCGCGCTTGAAGGACGCCACTGAGCAAGCGCTCGGCGGAAGATGGCGTTCCGAAGGACTCAACGCCCGCGCGACTGCGGCACGCTACTGCGCCGCGGCCAAGGCCAGCAGCAGATCGGCCGTGCCGGTGTCCGAGTAGTCGGTCAGGCTGCGCGTCAGGCGGGCGGGGGCGCGGGGGCTCAGCGCGCGCTCGAGAGGCGTCTCGCCGCGGTAGTTTTCGGCGTCGAGCCTGGCCCCCGGCTGACGAGGAAGCGGACGACCGACTCGAAGCCGTGGAAGGCGGCGAGGTGGAGGGCGGTGTCGCCGTTGGCGTCGGCGGCGTTGACGTCGGCGCCCAGCTCGACCGCGACCTTGACGGCCTCGATGCCGCTGCCCATGACGCGGCGGAGGTCGGGGTCCTGGGTGAGGGCGACCTCCATCTCGGCCGAGTCCATCTCGCGGCCCCGGCGGTCCTTGCCGGCGCGGCCGAAGCCGCGGGTGAGCATGCCGGCGGCGGCCATGAGGGGGGTCACGCCGCCGTGGAGGGCGGCGTGTGGGTCGGCGCCGCTCTCGGCGAGCCGGCGCATGATGCCGCCCTCGCCGAACTTGGCGGCGAGGAAGAAGGGCGTCGCGCCGACCCAGGCCGTGTCCAGCGAGAAGAGCTTGCCTTGGCGTGCGTAGCGGGTGCCGCGCTCCAGGGGAGCGTTCGGGTCGGCGCCGTGAGCGAGCAGCGCCCCCACCAGCGCGTCGTCGCCGCGGAGAATCGCCGCGTGCAGCGGCGTGTAGCCGGCCGCGGCCGCGTTCGCGTCGGCGCCCGCGACGAGCAGCGCCGCCGCGAGCTCTCCGTGGCCGCTGTGCGTGGCCACGACGAGGGCGCTGGTGCCGGCCGGCGCGGCGTCGTTCGGGTCGGCGCCGGCGGCCAGCAGCAGCCGGGCCGAGGCGAGGTCGCCGCTGCGCGCCGCGAACAGCAGCGGGGTGTAGCCGCCCTCGTCGACGGTGACGACGGCGCCGGGGGCGCCGGTGCGAGGGGAGTGGGCGACGACCACGGGCCGGACACGAGAGCGCGCGTGCACGTCGGCCCCGGCGTCGAGCAGCGCCTCGACCACGCCGGGGTGCCGTTGCGACACCGCCCACATCAGGGCGGTCTGGTCTTCCATGGCCTCGCGGGCGCGCACGTCGGCGCCGTGCGCCAGCAGGGCCGCCACCGCCCCGGCGCTGCCGGTGCGGGCGGCGGTCATCAGGGCGGTCTCGCCGCTCGGCAGCGCGGCGTCGGGCGCGGCGCCCGCCTCGAGCAGCGCCCGGACCATCGCAGGGTTGCCGTTCTCGCAGGCCAGATAGAGCGGGGTGGCTCCGAGATCGTTGGCGGCCTCGGCCGCGGCTCCGGCCTCGATCAGCAGGCGCGTCGTCTGCAGGTCATCGAGGTAGGCGGCCCAGTGCAGCGGCGTCGCCCCATCGGGCTGCGCAGCGTTGACGTCGACCCCCTCGTCGAGCAGCGCCCGCACCGCGGCGCGGTCGGTGTCGCGAACCGCGTTCAGCAGCCGGAGATCGGATGATTCTGCGAGGGCGGACGCCGACGCGGACGCGATCAGGCACGACGCGAGCAGGAACCTGAGCGGCAGAACGGCGCGAACTGCCGGGAAGTTGCTCGCCGCAGGACGTCGTCCCGATTCGGTTGCGTCCCGGCAGGCTCCTGAAGTGTTGCCCTGCGCGCTCATCGCGATGCCTCGTCTCTTTCGATGCGTTCCGCCCGCGCACGTGAAGCGCTGAGGCTGCGGGGCGACACACGGAGTCGCAGGGCGCGGATTCGCGGGTCGGGTTGCGTCACTCGGGCGCAGACACCCGCAAGAAACCTTCGCTTTCCCACGCTGGACAGCCACCGCCACGGCTCGTGACCGCCGGCCACGGGGGCCCTGCCCCCGACGTCCACGCCCAGGCGTCAGACCGCCGAGAGCTCGCCGATCTCCCCGTTGCTCGTCCCGAACCGCTCCACCGGCACCCCCAGCTTGTCCATCAGGGTGACGTGCAGGTTCGACATCGGCGTCGGGTCGGGACACCGCACGTGGCGCCCGCCGTCGAGGGCGCCCGCCCCGCCGCCCGCGAGCAGGATGGGCAGGTTCTCGGACGAGTGCCGGTTGCCGTCGCTGAGGCCGCCCCCGTAGAGCACCGTGACGTGGTCGAGGAGCGTGCCGTCGCCGTCGGGCGTCGCCTCCAGCCGGTCCAGGAAGTGCGAGAGCAGGGTCGTGTGGTACGTGTTGATGCGGGTCAGCTTGTCCAGCTTGTCGGGGTCGTTCTGGTGATGCGAGGTCGGGTGGTGCGCCTCGGGCACGCCGATTTCGGGATACGTCCGGCCGCTGTACTCGCGGCTGATCATGAAGCTGACGACCCGCGTCAGGTCCGTCTGCCAGGCGAGCACCTGGAGGTCGAACATCAGCTTCGCGTGCTCGTCGAACGAGGCGGGGACCCCCAGGGGCGCCGCGATGTCGGGCAGCGGCTGGTCGACCTGGGCCTCGGCCTTCTGGATGCGGCGCTCGATGTCGCGCACCGCGTCGAGGTACTCGCCGAGCTTGTGCCGATCTCGCGGGCCGAGGTCGCGGCGAAGCTGCGCCACCTTGTCGGTCACCGCGTCGAGCAGGCTGCGGTTCTGCTCGATGCGGGCGAGCCGCGCCGCCGGGTCGGTGCCGCCGGTGTCGCCGAGCAGCCGCTCGAAGACCGTGCGCGGGTTGGTCTCCATGGGCAGCGGCGTCGTCGCGCTGCGCCAGCAGATGGTGTTGGTGTAGGCGCAGGTATAGCCGCCCCCGCACGTGCCGACGTCGTCGAACGACTCGAGCGCGAGCTCGAGCGACGCGAGCTGGGTGTGCCGGCCCGCCTCGCGCGCCACGAGCTGGTCCATCGAGACCCCGGCCCCGAGCTCGGAGCCCTGGGTGCGCTTGGGGGGCACGCCGGTCAGGAAGCTGGTGGCCCCGGTCTCGTGGATGTTGTCGGGCCCCTTGTTGCTGAGCCCCGACACCACGAGCAGGCGGTCGCGGAACCGCGCCAGCGGCTTGAGGATCGGCGTGATCTCGAGGCCGGCGCCCTCGCCCAGGGGCGTCCATTGCTCCATGACGATGCCGTTCGGCACGTAGACGACGCCGAGCCGCCGCACCGGCGCGGCCGCGGTCCGGCTCATCGCGGTCAGGGCCGGCACCATCCCGTCGAGCAACGGCAGGGCGAGCGTCGCCCCGACGCCGCGGAGGACCGTACGCCGGGGAAGGGCCTTCTTGCTGATCATCATGATTCCGATCTCCGAAGCTGGAACGGCGTGCTCTCGACGATGCCGAGCACGAGGTCCGACCACCGGTAGCCGCCGGGCGCCGCGTCGCGCAGGATACGCCGGACGGCGGGCATGTCGTAGTGCTCGAGCCCCCGCCCGAGGGCGTAGGTGGCGAGCTTCTCGAGCACGGTCTGCACGAACTGTTCGTCCCGGTCGAGCAGCATCGCCTTCAGCCCCGCCAGCCCCTCGAACTCGGTCCCGTCCGGGAAGACCCCCGAGGCGTCGATGGGGTCGCCCCCCTCGCCGGTGGCGCGCCACTTGCCGATGGCGTCGAAGTGCTCCAGGGCGAAGCCCAGCGGGTCCATGGGGGCGTGGCAGGCGGCGCAGACGGGGTTCTCGCGGTGCTGCTCGAGCCGCTCGCGCACCGACGCGGGCCGGCCGCCCTCGCCGCGGTCCGGCAGGTCCGGCACGTCGGGGGGCGGCGGCGGGGGTGGGGCGCCGAGCAGGTGCTCGAGCAGCCAGTGCCCGCGGAGCACCGGGGAGGTCCGCGTGGGATACGAGGTGACGGTGAGGATGCTGCCCTGGCCCAGCAGGCCGCCGCGCACCCCGTCGTCGAACGTCACCCGCCGGAAGCGGCTGCCGTAGACGTTCGGTATCCCGTAGTGCTGCGCGAGACGCTCGTCGACGAACGTGTGGTCGGCCCCCACGAGGTCGAGGACGCTGCGGTTCCCCTGGATCTGGTCGGCGACGAAGAGCTCGGTCTCGCGCCGGAACGACTCGCGCAGGTTGTCGTCCCAGTCGGGATACAGCTCGGGGGTCGGGACGACGCTGGGCAGGGTGCCGAGGGCCAGCCACTGCAGGGCGAACCCGTCGACGAGGGCGTGGGCGCGGGGGTCGGCGAGCATGCGCCGCACCTGCGCCTCCAGCACGTCGGGGTCGCGCAGCGCCCCGCGGGCGGCCGCGTCGAGGAGCTCGTCGTCGGGGATGCTGCTCCACAGGAAGAACGAGAGGCGCGCCGCGAGCTCGAGGTCGCTGACGGCGTGGACGGTCCCCGGCGGCGTCCCCGCCGGCGCGCGCTCGACGCGGAACAGGAACTCGGGGTCGACGAGGATGCTCTCGAGGCTGCGCTGAATCCCGGTCTCGAAGCCGCCGTCGCCGTGCCCGGCCTCGTAGAAGCCCAGCAGGATGTCGAGGTCGCGGCCCGTCACCGGCCGCCGCCACGCGCGGCGCGCGAGGGTCGAGAGGATCTCCCTCGCGCACGAATCTTCGTCAGCCGCGCTGGCGGGCTCGGCCGCGCCGGCGGGCCGGCATGTGAAGATGCGCTCCCGGCTCGGCGTCTCCCCGGGGCCGGTGGCGTCGAAGGGCCCCGCGATGCTGACCCGGTCGACGGCCGCCTCGGGCGCCTCCGACGTCGAGCTCCAGCGCTCGGCGATGGCGAGCACCTTGCCGGTCGCCCGCGGCTGCAGCACCCCGTCGCGCTCCGACCGCCCCTGCACGAACGAGACGCCGAGCACCCGCGGCCCCGCCCGCGCCGCGATGCGGACCTCGAGGTGGTCGTCGGCGTGCAGGGCGTACTCTTCCCACGCGCGGTCGCCGAGCACCGCCCCCGCGAACGTGCGCGGCGGCGGGGTGCCGGGGGCGCCGCCCACGGTGAACGCGGCCACCCGCTCGCCGTCCAGGCGCACCTCGAGCCGCTGCCGGTTCTGGAGGCCGCGCACGTAGTCGTAGAGCTGCCGCCGCAGCCGGATGCGGACGTCGTACTCCCCGTCCAGCGGGAAGTTGTGCCGGATGGCGACGCCCCCGCGCGACCCGAACGGCAGGTCCTCGCTCATGCGGCGGTCCTGGAACCGCATCGAGGGGAGGACGTAGGTCTCGGTCGTCGGCTCGATGCCGGGGTCGCCGACGGCGAGCCGGCTGATGCGCCGCGCCGCGAAGATGTAGCGGTCGAGCAGGGCCGGCGACACCGAGAGGATGTCGGCCATGTTGTCGAAGCCGAGGTCCGCGTTGTCGGCGGGCAGCAGGGCCGCGGCGTCGATATCGAGCGTCAGCAGATCGCGCACCGCGTTGGCGTACTCCCGCCGGTTGAGCCGGTGGACGGTGGTGCGCCCGGGCTCGGGGTCGGCGGCGGCGACGCGGTCGAGGGCCGTCTCCAGCGTCGAGGCGACGGCCGCGTAGGCGTCCGGCTCGGGCCGCGGCCGGCCCGCCGGCGGCATCGCCCCCGTGCGCAGCTTCCGCACCACCTGCTCCCACGCGGCGGGATGGTCGCCCACGCGGGCGGGGTCCATCGCGTCGAGGGCGAGCCCCGCCGTCAGGAGGCGCTGGTTGTGGCAGGCGACGCAGTAGCGGTCGAGCACGGCGCGGACCGACTCGGACTCCGGCTCGACGGCGGCCCTCAACGGCGGAGCGGCGTACCCGAGCAGGGCTGCGCCGGCCACCGCGACGACGAGCCCGACGACGCATCCCCAAGCTCTCGACATGGCGCTCAGCCTCAGTTTCGCGAAGCGACCCTGGCGCGATCTCCGAAGTACCGTAGTCTACTCTCCCGGCCCTCGGATCGAAAGCCCCCGACCACGCCCAACCCACGCCCAATCAGGCCCCTGCGTGTCGTGCTAGCATGACGACAGGGCGCAACTCCGACGAGGAGGGGAGCTTTGACGAGAAGCGAGTGGATTCAGGTCGTGGTGCTCGCCACCACGATGATCACGGCGATCTGGTGGTTCGGACGCAACACCGTCACCAGAGAGGATCTGGCCGCCTTCGAGCAGGAGATGCGGCTGGAGAACCGGGAGCTTCGGGCGCACGTCGACGCGCAGACGCAGGAGCTTCGGGAACAGATGCAGGAGCTCCGGGCGCACGTCGACGCGCAGATACAGGAGCTTCGGGCGCACGTCGACGCGCAGATGCAGGAGTTTCGGGAGCAGATGCGGGAGCTTCGCGGCTACATCGTCGATCATCTGGACGGGCACCCGGTCGACTGAGGGGCGCTCCCGCGAACATCGGCCGCGCGTGGGCAGACAGACGCCTTCCCCCTGTGGCGGCGCGGGGCACCACGAGGCGGACTCCGCCGCGCGCGGGCTGACGGGCGGCCATCAAGGCGGATCGACGAAGACCGGATCGCCCTGAAGCGCGACCCCACGCCGAACGAGCCCGACACACCCCGCACTCAGCCGGTCTCCACGAAGACCGGATTGACCGTCACCCCCGTCTCGTCCACATGAACCGCTTCGTACCTGTCGCGGTTCGCGTCGTCGACCGCATCGACGAAGAACACCAGCGTGACCCCGGCCAGTCCGAGCTGCCGGCCGTACCGCGCCGCCTGCCCGAGCGCCCTGCGGTAGCCGAACGCGTCGGTGAAGCTCTTCACCTCGAGACCGTACACCTTGCCCGCGTAGCGGATCAGCAGATCGATGGCCCCGTTGCCGGCGGGGAACTCCGGGTAGACCCGCCCGCCGCGCGGCTGGAGGAACCGGTCGAGGAAGGCGTACAGGACGAAGTGGTGGACCGCCTCGAACACCCGCAGGTCGCGCCGCCGCGGAGCGTCCTTCAGCAGCCACCCGCGGTTCGCGCGCAGGTACCGCTCGAAGCGCCGCAGCAGCCCCCGCACGTCGAGACCCGCGTCGCCGATGGCGTCGGACAGGTCCTCGAAGGCCGTGAACAACGGCCCCGTATCGCCCGCGAGGGTGGACGAGAAGTAGTTGAACAGCCGCTTCTGCACGAACGGGCACGAAAACCGCACGTACAGCCGCCCGTCCGCCGACGGCTCGCGGTCGACGACGCCGTTCAGGTACAGGAAGTTGACGTGCGGCTCGTCGAAATGGAACGGCCGTCTCTCCCCGGTCTGGAAGAAGTCGAGCACCACGTCCCGATACGGCGCGTCCCTGACCTTGCCAATCAGGTGCTGCACGTTCGCGTTCGGCAGCGCGTCGACCGCCTCGGCGTAGGCGGCCTCGAAGTCGTCCATCGTGATCGACGGACCCCGCCGGTTGTACGTCTCCGTCAGCAGTTCGCCGAGCCAAGAGGTCAGGCCCGGCTGCCCGCAGGTCTCCCGGTATACCCGCTCGACCACCGCCGGCTCCACGGCCTGCCCGCTCTCCCGTTCGTACCACGCGAACATGCCGCGGACTTCGTCGTCGGTCAGGTTGGGCACGTGCACGCTCTGCTGCACGTTGAACGGCGAGCCGGTGGCGCTGTCGACGCCGAGGGCGCTACGGACCCCGACTAGGGCCACGCCATGCAGCCGGTAGTCCGTCTGCCCGTCGGGCCGGCCCGCCTGTAGCCGCCGATGACCGTGAATGTTGCGGAACACGCCCACGATGCCCTCGATGGCCTCGGCGGGCAGGGCGTCGAACTCGTCGAGCACGAGGATGAGCGGCTTCGACCCGGGTTCGGCCCTGAAGACCGCGTCGAACTCGTCCGCCGACCGGATCGGCCCCGCGTCGACGCCCGACGCACGCGCAACGTCCGCGGCGATGCGCCGGATCACCACGCCCGCGTCCCGCACCGTCTTCAGGTGCTCCACGCTGGTGGCGACGATGTCGAGCCCTTCATGCCGCGGCTCGTCCCGCAGCCGCCGCACCGCCTCCCCCACGATCCACGACTTCCCGCGCTGCCGGGGCGCCCAGACGGTGATGTACCCCCCGCCGTTCTCCGGCCCTCCGCCCCCGACCAGCGCGGTCAGCACCCGGTCGACCAACGCCGTCCTCGGCGCGTGGAAGTGCAGGTCGGTATCGACTGGGCCGTAGGAGGAGAATCGGCGCATGGGTGGTGCGAGATCGCGATGCCGCGTCCCGGTGATGCGACCGTGCGGGGACCGCGCGGCCAAAGGCCGCCCACGGCCGGGGCAACCTCGCCGCTCCGTTCGTGGAGGAGCCGCGGGCCGAGGCGGGTCAGCCCCTATTCCCCCGGCCGCTGCTCTTCGCGGATGGCCCGGAACTCGCTCGTGGCGCTCCACGCGGGCCACTCGTCGGAAGCGGCGAGCCGGGCGCCCATGCGGTACATGAACGTCAGGTCCTCGAGGGCGCCGGAGAGGTCCCAGTCGGGTTTTATCTCGTCGGACACCGCGTGGTAGTCGTTGGCGTTGTACTCGTTCCGCTTCTCGATGCCGTAGCCGGGCGGCCTGTCGATGTAGTCGATCCCCGGATCGCCGTAGAACGCGGGGATGCCCACGCGCGCGAACGAGAAGTGGTCAGAGCGGTAGTAGAACCCCTTCTCGGGCTCGGGGTCGGGGTTGAGCACCCGGCCGAGCTCGGCCGCGACCTCCGCCGCGACATCGTCGAGCTCGGACTGCCCCATGCCCACGATCGTCATGTCGCGGGTGCGCCCCCACTGGTTCAGCACGTCCATGTTCACGGCGGCGACGGTCTGGGCGGTGGGATACAACGGCTGCTCGCCGTAGTAGCGCGACCCCAGCAGCCCCTGCTCTTCGGCGGTGACGGCGAGGAACACCACCGAGCGGCGCGGCGGCGCGCCCAGGGTGAAGGCGCGGGCGATCTCGACCAGGCCCACGGTGCCGGTGGCGTTGTCGGCGGCGCCGTTGTAGATCTGGTCGCCTTCGAGGCTCTCGTCCGTCCCCAGGTGGTCCCAGTGCGCAACGTACATCACCACCTCGTCGGGGGCCTCGGTCCCCGGAATGCGCGCCACCACGTTCTGCGAGTCGATGGTGCGCAGCTCGTTCCGGATCTCGAGGCTGCCGGTCACCCCGAGGGGGATCGGCTCGAACTCGCGGGTCGCCGCCCGCTGCTTCGCCGCCTCGAAGTCGAGTCCGGCCCGCTCGAAGAGCATCTCGGCGGTGGCCCGCTGCACCCAGCCCTCGACGGTCGCGCGGCTCAAGTTGTCGTCGTCCGCGATGAGGTCGAACGACTCGCCCCAGGGGGCGCTGCCCACAACCTCCCAGGGGTACCCGGCGGGGCCGGTCTCGTGGATGACGAACGAACCCGCCGCCCCGAGCTCGGCCGCAATCTCGTGCTTGTAGGTCCACCGACCGTAGTAGGTCATGGCCGGCCCGCCGAAGGCGTCGTCGAGCGGCGGGTCGTTGACGAGCGAGAGCAGGATCTTGCCCTCGAGGTCGGCGTCGCCGTAGTCGTCCCAGTCGTACTCGGGGGCCCGCGCGCCGTAGCCGACGAAGACGAACTCCGCGTCGGACACACTCACCACGTCGACCACGTGCTTGGTCGCCGCGACGTAGTCGGCGCCCGGCTCTAGGGTACGGGCCGGCCCGCCCCCCGAGACGACGAGGCCGTCTCCCGGCTGCGGCGTGATGCCGACCAGGGGGACGTCCTGCACCCACGTGCCGTCGGGGTTGCCCGGCTCCAGGCCCAGCGCCGCGAACTGCTCCGTCAGGTACTCGACGGTCAGGACTTCGCCGTCCGACCCCGGCGCCCGCCCGCCGAATTCGTCCGAGGCCAGACGCTCGATGCCGGCCATCAGCGTGTCGGCGCCGATGCCCGCCGCGATTTCGGCCGCGCCGCTCCCCGCGTCGTCCGCCGCGCCCCCGCACCCGATGCACGCGAGCGATCCCCCTACCGCAATCAACCTGCGCACGGTCTTCCTCCCGACCCGCGACGACGCGGGCCTGCAGTCCGAGATTCCAACGGACGGTCGTTTCCTGGTCCGGCCGCCTGCCGGCGGAGAACCGCGGGCGTCCGCCCGGGGCCCGCCTGCCGCAGCGGAGAACCGCGGGCGTCCCCGCCGCCCTATCGATCCGCCGCGACGCCGGCCGTCTTCAGCCGCCCACCTGCGACGGCAACCGGCCGGCGAGCCAGCGTCCGATGTCCTGCACCTCTTCCAGGCACACCTGGTGCGCCATCGTGTACTCGCGCCAGTCTACCCGGTACCCGGCCGCCCGCAGCCGCTCGGCGGTGCCGTGTCCCAGAGCATGGGGGACCATCTCGTCGTGCCGCCCGTGCGCCTGGAAGATCTCGATCTCCCGATTCGCCGGGGCGGCCTCGTCCGCCAACGCGTCGTGGAGGGGCAGGTACCCCGACAGCGCGACGAGGCCGGCCAGCGGGCGGGGATAGCGCAGCCCCGTGAACAGGGCCATCGCCGCCCCCTGCGAGAAGCCGGCTAGCACGATGCGCGACGACGGGACGCCGCGCTCGATCTCGCGGGCGACCAGCGCGTCGATGGCCGCGGCGGACCGGCGGATGCCCGCCTCGTCGTGCCCGCGCGACTCGAGGCTGACGATGTCGTACCACGCGCGCATGCGCATGCCCATGTTCAGGGTGACGGGCATCTCCGGCGCGTGGGGGAAGACGTAGCGGATCGCCGACCCCGGCGGCATGCCCAACTGCGGCGGCAGCGTCGCGAAGTCGTGGCCGTCGGCGCCGAGGCCGTGCAGCCAGATCACCGCGGCGTCGGCCGCGCGCTCCGGCTGCTGCTCGACCGTCTCGAGTAGCGGTTGCTGTGTCGTGGTCACGGGAATCTGCTCAGTGTCCAGCGGGCGGCCCACGGCGACGCGGACGCCCGAAGGGCGCCGCTCCGCGAGCCCGGCGCAAGAGCCGCCGCCCCAAGTGGTCGCCCGACTGATCCTACAGGAGTCCGCCGCCGGGCAGGAAGGCCGACGGTCTCCACGGGGCACGACTGGGTATCGGACTCGACACAGGTCGCGCACCGCCTTCTCGGCCGGCGTCGACGCCCGCACCGCCGCCAAGAGTCCCGCCCGGTACAGCTCCGTCAGCTTCCGGGCGTCCCGGCGGTCGGTCTTGATCCGCTCGTCCAGCTTGCGCGGCACGAACGCCGGAGCGATCACCTGGCAGTGACGCGAGTGGGCCAGCGCGACGAACCTGCGCTCGAATAGTCCGTGCGACCGGCTCGGGCCGGTGCTCGGCAAGCAGCACGAGGTAGTGAGACACGTGCGGGCACCGCCGCAACCGACTGTGGCGACAGTGAACGCGGCCGAGGTCGTGAAGCTGGCGTTCGTGGTCCTGGTCCCAGCGGTGGGACGCGGTGCGCGGCGCACGCGTCGGCCCATGTGGGGCACTTTCCGGCGAGGCGCGTGAGGCAACCGCGCGCACCGGATCCCGCTTTCCCGGCGTGCTCTAGACAATCCTGCAAGCGGCTCGGACGCTTCGGCGCTCGCGCCAGCCCGCCCGTGTTCAAGCTCGACGACTGGGAGATGCTCGACGAAAGGGCGCTTCGCCGGATGCTAGAGCGGCTCGGAGTCCCGACCCTGCCACACGGCTTCCGGTCGTCGTTCCGGGGCTGCGCGGCTGAGACGGACCACCCGCGCGAGGTCATTGATGCCGCATGCCGCGTCTCGGCCGAGGGCTAGCTGTGGAAGCGGACCCCGGCCGCTGCTCCAGCCGCGGCCCGAAGGCCGCCTTCATGGTCGCACGATGGCGATGGTGGCCGTAAACTGGCCGGTGAGGAGCCCATCGACCGGAGTCCGACCATGAAGGTAGCACGTTCCGTCGCCGAGGTGTTGGCCGAGCACACGACCCTGACCCTGGAGTGCATCGACGCATGTACCTGAACGTCTACGTGCCCCTGCTCCAGAGGGCCGCCGGGGCGGCGTACTTCTTCCGCAAGATGCGGGGCGCGGCCGTGCCGTCCTCGGCCCTGATGGCCCCCATGACCCAGCGCTTCGTCAACGCCATCAAGAGCTTCGCGGCCCGCAACGGGATCGAGATCACACCTGTTCAAGGCGTCTAGTCGTCCTCAAGACCGCGCGGCAACACAGGCTGCGTCCGGGACGTCAGGCCGTGCAACCGTGGTTGTTGGCGCGGACCAAGGATCGACGGTGATCGGAAACCAGAGCCGTATCGACACCCCGTCGTGCGGTCGGAACAGCACTGGACCCTCGTGCGGATCATGATGAAGATGAAGTATAGTGGCTTGGTCGCTGAGGGGAAACCGCGCTCGCACGGTTCCCCCGGCGGTGGTAATCGGCGACGACGCGCGCCGATTGGGGGGGACGGCGAGGCCGAGTTCCTCGCCAGCACCCGAAGATTCCGCTTGGTAGCGACCCGGCAGGTGTGGCCTGGAAGGTCAACCCAATCCCAGCGGCCCAACGCCCGCAGGTCCTGACGAAGGCGCGCCAATTGCAGCATGGGGCCGCCATGTCTGGGGGTGGCGAAGTGATCGAACGGTACGCGGGCAGGTGGCTTGTGGCGTGTGCGATCCTGGCCGCCGCAGCAGCGGCCGGCGCTCAGGCTCCAGGCGAGGTGTTCCGAGACTGCAACGTCTGCCCGGAGATGGTGGCCCTGCCAGGTGCCGAAGTAGCCCTCGGTCGATTCGAGGTGACCGTGGAGGAGTTCCGCGCCTTCACCGAGGCCGTACCGAATGCAACCGAAGCCCGTTGCACTCCTCGCGCTGACTGGCGAGCCCCATCTCGCCGCAACTGGCGGGCTCCAGGGTACATACAGACCGGGCGCCATCCGGTGGCGTGCGTCAGCTGGAACGAAGCGCAGAAGTACGTGGGATGGCTGACGCTGGAGACGGGCCAACAATACCGCCTGCCGACCGAGGCAGAATGGGACCGTGGCGCAGTCGGTAGCCACAAGGGGTGCTACGCGGGCTGGCGCAACGACGTCGGAACCTGCGTGGTCGGCTCTGTTTCCTCCCCAAGCGATGCTGGACTCTTCGACATGGAGGGCAATCTCACGGAGTGGACCGACAGTTGTTGGGACGGAGACTGCGGCCGAAGGGTGATACGCAGCACTTCGTGGACGACCGGGGGTTGGTGGCAGCGCCGGAATGCTCGGGGGTGGGCCGTTCCCGACTACGGCAAGAACTGGCTTGGCTTTCGGGTCGCTAGGACTCTTCCGTGAACGTATTCGGTTGCGGTGCCCCTTAACACGAATCGTCGAATCAAGGGGGTCTTCCTCGCTTCGGGATGCAGTTTAGTTAGCACGGATGAGGGGTAACCTCCCGCGCCGGACGGCGTCACCCCGCGGGGGCTGCCGGCCGAACCGGTCCCGCCGGGCCGACGTCGCCCGGCGAGCACGACGCTGTTCTGCGCCGTGGGCCGCCAGCCGTCAATGCGTCATCGCGTGCAGGAGGAAGTTGATGCCGATGGCGTACGACGTGACCGAGAAGCGGTAGAAGAACTCGTAGTCCTCCCCTTCCCGCTCCCAGCCGTCGGCGATGTCGGTGTTGTGGGTCATCAGCACCATCAGCCGGCCGTGGTCGTCGTAGATGCCCCGCACGTTGACCTCGGCGCTCAGCGAGCCGCGTTCCGAAGTGCTCCTGCCCCCGACCCGGCGGAAGTGCTGGATGGACGGCACCTGCGGCACCTCGTCGATGTCGAACATGCCGTGGTGGATGGGGTCCGTGATGGGGATGTCGACGATGGGGAACTGCCCGGGGGGCAGGACCTTGCCGATCTCCGCCGCCCACTGCTCCCACGCGTACGGCCCCCAGAAGTCGTCGACCCACAGGAAGCCGCCCTTGCGCAGGTACGCGCCGAGGCGCTCGGCCTCTTCGGCGTCGAGCCAGATCGTGCCGACGTCGGACATGAACAGGAACGGGTAGTCGAAGAGCCGGGGGTCGGTCAGCCGCACCACGACGTGGTCGGGCTCGTTGCGCCGGTCGACGCCGACGGGGGCGTGGGTCAGCTCGGAGAGCCGGATCGAGAAGTTGATGTCGGCGTCGGGGTAGTCGGTGTGCCAGCCCTGGCCGCCCCGCTCGCGGTGGGTGCTCTGGTAGAACCCCCGCGCGAACGTGAACAGCCGGTGCGTGGGCTCGGCGGACGGATAGCGCGGGGGCATGCGCCGCCAGCCCCACTGCGCGACCGCGACGGTCGATCCGCCGAGCACCACCGCCGCGACGACGGCGGCCGCAACGCGCCTCACGGGCTGCTACTCCTCGGCCAGCGCCCGGAAGTACTCTTCGATCAGCTCGCGGAACCCGTCGGGGACCTCGTCGCTGCTGGCCAGGAACAGGTCCTCGCGGTCGCCGTCGACCTCGCGCCGCAGCCGGTACTCGAACCGCTTCAACTCCTCGATGACGAACGACTGCATGCGGGCGATGGCCTC
This sequence comes from Vicinamibacterales bacterium, assembly GCA_963664545.2. GTDB lineage: Bacteria > Acidobacteriota > Vicinamibacteria > Vicinamibacterales > UBA8438 > JAJEEA01. Next base: position 1,605,399 of record OY761475.2, read on the forward strand.
GGCGCTCTGGTAGATGCGCGGATCGTCGAGCTCGCGCATGGCCTGGATGATCTCGCCGAGATCGCCCACGTCGCCGAAGTTCTCGGCCCGCAGCATGCGCTGCAGCTCCTGCGCGTCGGCCCCGCGCTCGCGGAACTCGCGCTGCCACTGGCGCACGTCGCGGGGGTCGAACGCCCAGTCGCCGGGGCGCGCGTCGCCGGGGCCGCCCCAGCCGAACGGGCTCCCGAAGCGGTTGCCGCCGAGGCCGTCCGCGTCGGCCCCGCCCGGCTGGCCGCCCGCCTGCGCGTTCTGCCCTTCCTGACCCGGCTGGCCCGCTTGGCCGGGCTGGCCCTCCTGGCCCGGCTGTCCGGGCTGACCCTCCTGGCCCGGCTGACCCTCCTGACCTTGGCCCGGCTGGCCTTCCTGCTGTTCCCCCCGGCCCGCCTGCCTCTCGCCTTCCTCCGCGCGCGCCTGTCCCTGCCGTATCCGCTGCTCCAGCGACTCGAGCCCCCGCATGAGGTCGCGGGTGCGGTCGAGGGCCTGCTCGAGCCCCGTCGCGCCGGCGGTGCCGACGGCCTCGGCCGCCTCGGCGAGCTGCTGCTCCAGGTCGCGGATGTCGTTGCCGATCTCCGCCTCGAACTGCTCGGCGTAGGCCGGCGACCGCGCGCGGATGAGGCCGCGCGAATAGCGGATCTTCTCCTTGAGCTTGCTCTCGCGGATGCCGTTGGCGGCCTCCTGCAGCTCTGTCGACGCCCCCCGCTCCTCGCGCCGGAACTCGGCCGAGGTCGAGTCGATGTCGCGCTCGAGGTCGGCGATCCGCGACTCCATCTCGTTCTTGCGCTCGGTCAGGCGGCCGATGCGCTCGATGCGCTCCTGGTTGCCGAGGTCGCCGAGGCCGGAGACCTGCCCGGCCACGTCCGCCTCTTCCGCCGATAGCTCCGCCGCGCGGCGCTGGAAGTCCTCGATGTCGCGCGACAGGCGCTCGCTCTGCTGCCCCTGGAGCTGGCGCTCGACCTCGCGCAGGCGGTCGAGGGCCGCCGCCGCCTCCGCGAAGCCCTGGTTGTCGGCGTTCGCGGCGGCCTGGCGCATGGCGTCGGCCGCCTCCTGCAGCCGCCGCGCCGCCTGCATCATCTGGGGCGACTGCTGCTCGCGGGCGAGCCGCTCGAGCCGCCGCGCCGCCTCCTCCGCCTCCTCGGCGAGCACCCGCTGCGACGCGCCGCCGCCGGCCCGCGCGGTCTGCCCGCCCCGCGCCCGCCGCCGCTGCCGCTCCGCCTCCTGCTCCTGCCGGCGGGCGAGCTCACGCAGCCGCTCCATCAGGGCGTCGACCTCGTCGTCGCTCTGCTGCTGCTGTCCGCGCTGCACCGTCTCGTACTGGTTCTGCAGCTTGTCGAGCTCGAGCTCGAACAGATCGGCGAGGTCCTCGGCCGCGGTCTGACCGCCCCGGCCTCCGCCTCCACCCCCGCCGCCCTGCTGGACCCGGACCTCGTCGTAGGCCTCCTCGGCCCGCTGAAGCTGCTGCAGGGCGCGCTGCTCGGCCGGCAGGGCGCCGTCGACGTCCTGCTCCTGGAGCGCCGCCTCGGCCGCCCGCATCTCCACCGCCGCCTGCGGCAGGACCGCGAGGATCGAGCGGAACGCGGGGTCGGCGGGCATGACGCGGCTGTTCATCCGCCGCACCAGGGTCTCGACCTGCTCGCGCAGCCGCCCCTGGGCCAGGGTGAGGAAGACGGTGTTCTCGCGGAACTCGTCGTCGGTGAACGTGTCGCGGTCGCGGATGACGTTGAACGTCGCCGAGATGACCTGACGCTGCGCCTCGGACAGGGCGCGGGCGTCGCCGCCCCCCCCGCCTCCGCCTCCGCCTCCCCCGCCCTGCGACTGGGCGGCGCGGAAGTCGCGGCGGAACGCCCGGATCTGCACGAAGTAGAGGTCGCTCTTGACGACCCGGCCGATCTCCCCCTGGTTGTCGCCGGCGCTGCCGTAGTACGAGACGAAGTCGCCGGGCTCGAGGTCGAAGTCTTCGAGGAACAGGGTGTGCCCGGCCGAGATCTCGCGCAGCCCGCCCTCCTCCGAGTCGAACAGCTCGACCGTCTCCTCCGGCCCGCCGTTGACCGAGTAGGTCAGGCTGAGCGAGCGGACGCCGAAGTCGTCGTCGGCGCGGGCCTCCAGGAAGACCTCCTCGATGGCGTTGGCGGTGGTGTCGCGCCCCGGCTTGACGAACATGACCGACGGGGCCTGGTCGGTGAGCACGTCGATGGTGTAGCGGGGCGACGCCTCCACGAGTTCGCCGCTCGGCCCCTGCAGCTCGACCTGGTAGAAGCCGTCCTCCTCGATCATGAAGCTGGCGGTCAGGACCCCGTCCTCGCGGAGGCTCAGCTCGGCGTCCGAGGTCTCGTCGAACACGAGCCGGCCGGCCGGGGTGCCCATGGTCGGGAACACGGCCATCCGGACCTCGGTTCCCCGCAGGACTGCGATATCGCCGCCGTCCTGGATCAGGCGCGGCTCCAGCCCGGTGTAGGCGGGGAAGTGGTACTCGAGCTCTAGGTGGTCGACGTACGGCAGGTCGATGACGTCGACGGTGAACGTCTCCGAGCGCACCCCGGTCGCGTCGATGTAGTAGTCGGTCTCTTCCCGGATGTCGAAGAGGACCGTCTCGAAGGCCCCGAGGGGCGGCGGCGCGCCGTCCAGCGCGTCCAGGGGGATCAGGGGAACGGGGTCCCACGGCGCCTCGGGCGCGCTCCGCATGAAGAGGTTGACGTCGTTGGTCTCGAACCCGACGAGCTGGGCGGTCACCGTGAGGTCGGCCCCGCGGGCGATGGTGACGTCGCCCGGCTCGACGAGGATGCTGTAGGGGCTGGCCTCGTCGAGGCTCCCGGCCGGCGCCATCAGGGCCGCCGCGCCGTGCTGAAGCTGCGACGGCGCCAGGATGAACGCGAGGAGGGCGGCGGCCGACGCGAGGACGAGCCAGCTCGACGACTGCCGCATCTTCTGCCGCTCGACCGCCGACCCCAGGTCGAGGTCGTGGCACCGTTCGACGGCGGTGCGCACGAGCCGCTCGACGAGGGCCGGAGAGTAGTCGGGGCTCCCGGTCCGCGCCCCCCGCTTGGTCTCCTCCAGGGCGCTCAGGACGCTCGCGTCGAGCGAGGGCTCGTGCTCCTCCAGGTACAGCGCGACCCGCTCGTCGGACACGCGCCGGGTCAGGGGCCGCACCAGGTACCAGAACGCGAGCCCGGCCACCGTGAGCCACGTCAGGAGGCGGAACGCGACGACCGATCCCGACGAGAACCGGAAGAATTCGAGGCCGTACGACGAGGCGAGGAACGCGCCGAGCCCCGCCGCCAGCACGACGGCGACGCCGCGCAGGGCGATGCGCATGCGCCACCGGTTCCGCACGCGGCGAATCACGTCGACGAGGTCTTCCGGACCGGCTGACGACCACAGGTTGCTCAGCATGGGGGTGCCCTCTCCTCAACGGACGGGGACCGGATGCCCATCTTATCCCAAACCCGATCCGATTCTTCAACCCCTCTGACGAGCCGGTGAACGGACGACCGCAACGCCGGATGGCGGACTCCGTCGCCCCCCGGCATCCATCCCCGCCCCCTGGGCGACCGCCCGGGCCGCGGCCCGGCACGTCGTTCGCCCCCTCTCGGCGCGGCCGCAACGTCGATCACGCCTGCCGCGACCGGCCGCCCTCGCCGCCTCGGAGCCCCCCGGCTCGTCGGGCGCGCCCTGGATGGCCGATGGCCTGTAAGCTTGATGAAGACGGCACGTGATTCCGCCGGTGCGCCCGGCGGGTGGTGCCTCGGGTCTGGTCCATGCCCTTCGAGTCCCCCCAGTTCCTGCTGTTCGTGCTGCTGACGCTGACCGCCTTCTGGGCGCTCCAGCCATCGCGCACGGCGCAGAAGCTGCTCCTGATCGCGGCGAGCGCGTGGTTCTACGCCAGCTTCCGCTGGGACTTCGCGGGGCTGCTGGCCCTCTCCGTCGTCGGCAACCACCTGCTGGCGGGCGTCGTCTGCCGCAGCACGGGGCGCGGGCGGGGCCGCTGGCTCGCCGCCGCGGTGGGAGCGAACCTCGCGGCGCTCGCCTGGTTCAAGTACTCGGTCTTCTTCGCCGAAACGGTCAACGACGCGGCCTTCGCCCTCGGGCTCGGGGCCGGCCTGACGATTCCGCAGGTCGTCCTGCCCGTCGGCATCTCGTTCTACACCTTCCAGGCCATCGCCTACCTCATCGAGGTGCACCGGGGGTCGGGGCCAAGGGCGAAGAGCCTCGTCGACTTCGCGCTGTTCATGTCGTTCTTCCCCCAACTTCTGATCGGTCCCATCTGCCGGGGGCGCGACCTGCTGCCGCAGATCGAGTCGCCGGCGCCGGCCCGCCTCGAGAAGCTGCCCCTCGCCGTCTCCCTCATCCTGTCCGGGCTGTTCAAGCGGATGGTGATCGCGTCGCTGCTGTTCGAATTCGGCGTCAGCGACGCCTTCCAGTCCCCGGAGAACTACACCGCGGCGGCGCTGTGGGTGGCCCTCGTCGGGTACACCGCGCAGATCTACTGCGACTTCTCCGGCTACGTGGACCTCATGCGCGGCTGCGCCCTGCTGTTCGGCATCGAGCTCCCCGACAACTTCAACAACCCGTACTCGGCGGCCAGCGTCGGCGACTTCTGGCGGCGCTGGCACATGACGTTCAGCCGGTGGCTGCGCGACTTCATCTACTACCCGCTCGGGGGGGGCCGCCGCCGGCAGCCCCGCGTCCTCCTCAACCTGTTCGCGACCATGGTCTTCTGCGGGCTCTGGCACGGCGCGACGTGGGGCTACGTCCTGTGGGGGGCCGTCCACGGGGCCGCCCTCGCCCTCTACAAGTTCCTGCTCGACCGTCGCCGCGCGCGCGGCGACGACACCGACCGGCGGCCGACCGCCCTGGAGTGGCTGCGGGGCTGGACGTGGACGATGCTGGTGGTGTGCGCGTCGCGGGTGTTCTTCGTGTGCTCGGACCTGGCCACGGCCTGGGTGTTCCTCACCCGAATGTGCACGCCGGGGCTGCGGGGCGGCGGCTTCTCGCTGCTCCTGCCGCCCCTGACCCTCGCCGGCTTCGCGCTCAACTTCGTCGGAGACGCGGTCCGCGCCCGCTTCGTCCGCGGGAGCGAGGCGCTGCCCCTGCCCCTGCGCTGGGCGTTCTGGCTGGCGATGTTCTACCTGCTGCTCGCGGTGCGGCCCGTCGGCGTGCTGCCGAACGCCTACTTCAGCTTCTGACGCGGCCGGCCGGGTCCCGAAGCGGGAACCCCGCGTTGCCCCGAGAGCGATCCGCCGGCCCGACAACCCGGGCAACGCGGATATCCAGCGCCACTCGAACCCGTCCGACCCTCGCCACGACATCGCGCGGGCACCGACACGACCCTACCACGGCCGTGGCCGGGAAGCCGGCTTCAACGGGCTTCAACGGCCGTTCAACGCTCTTCGACCCGGCTATTGATGAAACGGTCTGTAGACGGGCGGTCGCGCGCGTCATTCCGGATGGTCTGCTATCATGGATGACGCCCGTTGCATGGGCAGGCGCCGCCGCCTCAGGGAGAACCCCGAGTGGCCTCTGCTCCCCCTCCCCGCGACCCCGGTTGCGCAACGTCGCTCGCCCCGTGGGCGATGCTCGCCCTCTGCTGGGGCTTAGCCCTCGGCATGGGCGCCCTCGTCGGCCGCGAGCTGCACGCCGAAGCGGAAAGGAACCACGCGCTCGGGGAGGGGCCTCGGTGGCAGGTCGCGGCCACCGCGGCCCTGGCGCGCGTCGGCGCGGTGACGGGGCTGGCGCGCCTGCGGGAAGCGCTGGAAGAGCGCAAGCGCGCCTTCTACGGGACTGCGTTCACCGTAGGCGGCCGGCAGGCACCGCCGCCGGTCCCCGCCCCGGCCGAGGCTTCGGACGACGCCGAGCCCACCGCTCACGCCTCGGACGACGCCGAGCCCATCGATCCCGCCCCGGCCGAGGCCGAGCCCATCGCCCCAGCCCCGCGACGGGTGCTGCTCGTGGGCGCCTCGTCGATCCAGACCGACCTCGGGCGCGCCCTGGAACGGCACCTCGAAGTTTTCGAGGGGGTGGAGGTCCTGCGCCACGGGCGCCACTCCACGGGCATGGCGCGTCCCGACTACTTCGACTGGAACGCGAGGGCACTGGAGCTGAACGCGGACTTCCGGCCCGACCTGGTGGTCGCGCAGTTCGGGGGGAACGACGGCCAGGGCTTGACCGACCGGGACACCGGCCGGGCCGTCGCCCCCTTCTTCACTGACGCGTGGGACGCGGAGTACGGCACCCGGCTGGAAGCGTTCGTGGACCTCTTCGCGGACGATGGCGTGCCCGTGGTGATACTGGGCATGCCGGCGATGCGGAACGCCTACCACCAGAGCAAGATGGCCCGCATCAACACGGTGACGCGGGCCGCGTGCGAGCGGGCGGGGGCGTACTTCGTCGACACCTTCGCGATGACCGCCGACGCCGAGGGAAACCCCCTCGCGCGGGCCGAGGTGGACGGCCGCACCCGCATCGTCCACGCCAGCGACGGGATGCACCTCAGCCTCTACGGGTCGGACATGGTCGCGGCCGGCATCGTCGACGCGCTCGGCGGCTGGTTCACGTTCACCCGGCCGGCCGCGGCGGTGGCCGGCGGCGTCGCGGCGGCGGCGATGCCCGGCGTCGCGGCGGCGGCGATGCCCGGCGGCGCGGCTACGGCGGTGCCCGGCGGCGCGCCCGCCACAGAGGCGGCACCCCTGGTCACGGGACGGCCGGCAACAGCCGAACCGCCATCGCGGGCGCGGCCCGAGGGGCTGGCACTAGAACTAGAGAGGGCGCTGGGGCTGGACCAGGAGGCGCAATGGCTCATCCAGCGCGGGTTGCGGGAGCGGGGCTTCGACCCCGGCCCCCTCGACGGCATCATCGGCTCCGGCACGCGGGCCGCCCTGCGCCGCTGGCAGACGGCGCAGGGCCTGCCCCCCACCGGCTATCTCGACGAGTCCGCCGCCCGGGCGCTGTCGTCCATCGAGGGGTCAATCCGACAAGCCCAGGCAGAACGCTAGCGCTGCCGGCCGCGGCTTGCCGAAGTCGCTGCCGGGCCGCTCACTCCCCGACCGGCCAGTGCTCGACCGCGACCTCCGGCATCGGAAAATGCCGCGGATTGCCGGTGGCGAGCACCGCCGCCGTCGAGCACGCGGCCGCCGCGATCAGACAGTCGGCCTGCGAGAGGGTCGTCCCCCGGCCCGCGAACCGGCGGCGCCACTCGCCGGCGCGGCGGCCCTCGGCGCGCCCGATGGGCAGGATGCGGAGACCGTCGAAGAGCGTCTCCACGGCGGCGACCTCCGCCGGCCGCAACCCGCGCACCACCTCCTCGACGTTGATCGGCGTCGTGCACAACGGGTCGCCGCGGTCGAGCAGCGCATCTACCCGGCCGACGGCGGGCCGCCCGCGCAGGTAGTCGATCAGGACCGTCGTATCGAGCAGTACGAGCACGGCGTCATCCGACCCGCTTCGGGTCGCCGGACCGCTGGCGCCGCACCCAGTCGGCGGGGTCCGCGTCCCACTCGTGTCCGCCCTCCCGAACCATGCCCGCCGACTGGCGGATGCGGTACGCGCGGCGGCGCCGGTCGACGGCGTCCCGCACCGCCTCGCGCACGAACGCGCTCCGGCCCCGCGGACCGGCGAGCACGTCGATCTCGGCGACGAGCGCGTCGTCCATCTCGAGGTGCATTCTCATGTGTATATCTATGACACAGACGTTACCACATACCGGGCGGCGGCCGCTACTGCCTGCGCCTGTCCGCCGCGGTGCCTCCCTTCAGAAGTCGCGGCGGGTGCTGACCCGGGACCCGCGGCTTGCCGAAGTCGCCGGAGATGGCACCCGTCACCACGTCACCGCGGCTGATGTTGCATGGAAGTCGGAAACGGTCGCGGCGATAGGTATGATCGGAGTGAAGTCGTCGTGATCGACGGCCCTCCTGCCGAGGTAAAGGACCATGAACCATCCCGCAACGATGCATACAGGGCCGCTCGGGTCGACCATCCACGTCGTGCGCGCCGACGCCGGGACCATCGCCGAGCTCGCCGCCCTCGACTGGAACCGAGCGTTCAGCCGGGTCTGCCTCGACCCGGTGCGCGGGCTCGTCACCCTGATGACCCCCTCGCGCCTCCACGAGGATCTCACCGACGTCTTCGGCCAACTCGTCGCGGCCGCCGCGAGCATTGTCGTCGGCGCCGCCAAGAATCTCCACCACACCCGTCTCCGCGGGCCGGACGACCCCCCCGGCGCGGGCATGGAGCCCGACTGCGCGTTCTATCTGGGCGAGCGGGCCAGAGCCTATTGCGCCGCCCTCGCCGAGGGCGCGGCGGCGGCCGACGCCTTCGTCGAACGCACGCCGCTCGACCTCGTGGTCGAGGCCGAGATCACGAACGTCGATGAAGGCAAGATCGCACGCTATGCCGAGATGGGCGTACGCGAACTCTGGCGGTTGCACGGCCGCAAGGGCACCGGAGACCTGCGGGCGGACTTCCTCGCCCTGCGCCCCGGGGCACCGCCGCGCCGACTCGACGCCTCGGCGGTGCTCGGCGGCCTGACCCCCGGCGACGTCTGCGAGGCGGTGGAAGGCGTCAGGCTCAGCGTGACGCCCGACGAGTGCGCCGAGGTGGTCGCCGGCATCGTCCGCCGCCGCCGGCGCGCCAGCGTGCGGGTGCGCGAAGAAGAAACCCCGCCGTACGCCGCGCCGCACGCGTCCGGCTGACGTTCGAATCGCCGATGCGATACGCTCGCAAAGGCCTGGAGAGTCGACGCACCGCACGTTCAGACCGCAACACCGGCCCGGGCCGCGCCGATGATCTTCACAACCGGGGCGGCGCCGCACCGATCCCGCCACCCCATAGAAGAACACACCCCCCAGAACGCAGGAAGCCCAGGCACCCGGCGAAGTGCGGGCGGCACCGAGCGGGCGGCCGGGCACCGCGCGCGGGCGAAGAACGGTCCCTGACGCGGCGGAGGGGTATGATCGGAGTGAGTCGTCGCGATCGACCTCTCTCATGCCGAGGCACAGGACCGTGAACCATCCCGCAACGATGCATACGGGGCCGCTCGGGTCGACCATCCACGTCCTGCGCGCCGACGCCGGGACCATCGCCGAGCTCGCCGCCCTCGACTGGAACCGAGCGTTCAGCCGGGTCTGCCTCGACCCGGGGCGCGGGCTCGTCACCCTGATGACCCCCTCGCGCCTCCACGAGGATCTCACCGACGTCTTCGGCCACCTCGTGGACGCCGCCGCGAGCATGGTCGTCGGCGCCGCCAAGAACCTCCACCACACCCGTCTCCGCGGGCCGGAAGCCCCACCCGGCACGGGCATGGAGCCCGACTGCGCGTTCTATCTGGGCGAGCGGGCCAGAGCCTATTGCGCCGCCCTCGCCGAGGGCGCGGCGGCGGCCGACGCCTTCGTCGAACGCACGCCGCTCGACCTCGTGGTCGAGGCCGAGATCACGAACGCCGACGAAGGCAAGATCGCGCGCTATGCCGAGATGGGCGTACGCGAGCTCTGGCGGTTGCACGGCCGCAAGGGCACCGGAGACCTGCGGGCGGACTTCCTCGCCCTGCGCCCCGGGGCACCGCCGCGCCCGCTCGACGCCTCGGCGGTGCTCGGCGGCCTGACCCCCGGCGACGTCTGCGAGGCGGTGGACGGTGTCAGGCTCAGCGCGACGCCCGACGAGCGCGCCGAGGTGGTCGCCGGCATCGTCCGCCGCCGCCGGCGCGCCAGCGTGCGGGTGCGCGAAGAAGAAACCCACCCGTACGCCGCGCCGCGCGCGTCCGGCTGACGGACGTTGGCGGCGGGACCGCCGAAGCGCGGAGAATCCGGCAGAGCGGAAACAGCCGTATGGAGATCGCCAACCCCATCTACTACGCCGCCCTTAGGTACCTCATGCAGGACGACCGGGCGGCGCGCCTCCTCGTCGGCCGCATCGCGGGGCTCGAGGTCGAGTCGCTCGAGCCGCGGCCGCTGGAGCTGGAGGCGCCGCGCGAGGCGACGCGCCGAGGGGACGCAGAGGTCGACCAGCCGCCCGTCGCCTTGTTCCACATGAACTTTACCGCCCGCGTGCGCACCGCCGGGGGCGGCGAGCGGCACGTGCCGATCGAGATCCAGAAGACCAACGCCCCCACCTCTGTCGAGCGCTTCCGCGTCTGGCTCGGCCGGCAGCCGAGCAGCACCGCCAACGTCATCGAGCATCCGTCGGGGCGGCGCCCGTCGGCGCCCGTCGTCACCATCTACCTGTTGGGCTACGACCTGGAGATAGCCGACGAGCCGGTGCTCGACGTCTTTCCGCGCGTGACGGCGCGGCGCACGGGGGCCGAGATCGACGCCGCCCATCCGTTCATTGCCGGCATCCACCACCGGAGCCACATCGTGCAGATCCCGCTGCTGCGGGGGCGGCGGCGGGACGACCTAGAGCGGGTGCTGTCGATCTTCGACCAGGGGGAGGCGCGCATCGAACGCGCCCCGGCGCTGATGTTGACCATCGACCGGCCGGCCTACCCGGCAGAGTACGACTTCGTGCCGCGCCGGCTCCACCAGGCGGCGTCGGAGACGGAAGTGCGGCGGTTCATGGAGGGCGAGGACCAGTTGCTGCGCGACTTCATCTGCTTGGGCAGGCAGGCGGAATACTGGCGGCGGGAGAAGGAGCGCCTGAGGGCCCACAACGAGCGCGCGAGGGCCGAGCGAGCCCGGAGAGAGCGCGAGATGGCCGAGGAAGAGCGCGAGAGACAGCGCGCGGACCGGGCCGAGCAGGTGCTTTCCCGCGCCATCCGGCGCTTGCACGGCCTGGGGCAGGACGCCGCCGCGATCGCCGCGGGGCTATCCATGGACGCGGACGAGGTGCGGCGGGTGCTGGCCGACGCCGACGGCGGCGAAGGTTCCGCCTGAGCCTCGCCGAACCCCGAGCGCGGCAAGACGGGCTCGCGACGGCACCGAATCCGCCGCGCGCCCCGTCCACGCCGCCACCGTGTCCGGGCCGAGTGCCGCGCTCCGTCAGTCCCCGCCCCGGCCGGTCCCGGCGACGCGAGCGAGCAGGTCCGCCGCCGTCGGGCATTCGATGATCCAGTCGCCGACCTGCGCCAGCCGGGCGGGGTCGCCGACCCCCGTCAGCGCCGCGGCCAGACGCTTGGCCGTGGCACCGTCGAACTTGCGGGCGGCCTGACGGCAGAGCAGCGCGCGCTCTTCGTGCCGGCCTTGCTCGATGCCCTGTTCGAGGCCCCGGGCGTGGCCCTGCTCGACCCATTCCTGGACGGTCTCTTCCAGCATCGTATTCGTCTCCTTCAACTGCGCCAGCGGTTCGAGGTCCTTCGCCGGCAGCCGCTCGGGTACCCGCAGCACGTGCGTCAGCCAAGCGGCGAACACCTCCGTCAACTCACCGTCCTCCTGACCCTGCAGGAGGTCGATGCGGAGAAACTGTGAACAGCGTGAAAACTGAATGGAACTACGCTCGGCGAGCAAACGGAACTAATCTGTGCGTCGGCCGTTGCCTCGGTGACCATTGATCCGGTAGCCACCGTCACGCGTCCGGATCGAGCGCCCGCCGCGATAGGCGGTTGGACAGCACGGTCTCCGTAGCCAGGAACCCCATCGCCCCGATCAGCAGGTACCACCACATCGTCTGGCGGCGCTCCAGGTCCTCGGGGCGCAACTCGCGCTGGCCGGCCACCGTGCGGTCGCCGCCGGCGCGGCCGGTGACCGCGGCGACGAGCTCCTGGGGGTCGGCGACGGCGAGGTTCGACTCGGCGAGGTCGACGTTGACGGCCACCCGGACCACCGACGTGTCCTCGGCGTCGAGGTCGCGGATCTCGTAGAAGCCGGGCTCGACGAGGTCGATGAAGCCCGAGCGGCCGTCGCGCCCGCCCGAGCCCACCGCCACCCGGTCGTCGGTCGGGTCGCGCACGACGAGGTTGCCGCGGGCGAGGTCGAGGCCGTCCGCGCCCGGGTACTGCGCCAAGTCGAGCACCTGCCCCGCCGTGAATTGCGGCGTCGGCGGCCGGTAGGCGGCGAGGTACTCGACCGCCCTGTGGACGAGCGGCAGGTAGATCGGCTTCAGCGCGAAGTCGTTCCAGAAGCTGTCGAGGGTCGATGTCCACACCAGCACCCGCCCGGCGCCGAGCGGGCGCTCGGCGAGGGCGACGTCCCCGTTGTCGTAACGCGCGAGCACCGCCGCGTCGGCCTGCACGTCGAGCGGCCGGTAGCGGAAGAACCGCGGCGTCGTGAGGTCACCGCTTCGGGGGGTGCCGAACAGCTCGAACACCGGGTGGGTGTAGTCGACGAAGCCGAGCACGCCGCCGCGCCCGTCGCGATCGGCCGGCTCGCCGGCGGCCCCCGGCAATAGCCCGAAGTCGCCGCCCGGCCACCGCGCGTTCTCGCCGAGCACGATCCACAGCCCGCCGCCGGCCTCGACGAAGCGCGTGACCGCGGCCCCCAGCTCGCCCGACGGCGGCCCCACGTCGTTGAGCACCATCACCTGCGCCGCCTCGACGTCCTCCACCGTCAGCTCGTTCACCGGACGCACCACCGGCGCGAACGCCGGGCTCGTCCCGATGTCCAGCGCCCGTTCCAGGTACAGGCTCGACTCGGGCGCCCCGGGGTTGACGACCACGAGCACCGGCACGACGTCGCCCGGCGAGACGAGGAAGTGGAAGACGTCGTCGTGGGGCAGGGCGTCGGCCTGGGCGCGCACCGACACGGGCATCGCCGCGTCGTCGATGGTGAACGGGGCGAAGGTGACGCTGGCCACGCTCGCCGGCTCGACGGCGGCCGGCAGGGCCTCGAGCTCGAAGTCGTTGAGCTCGAGGGCCACCCGCATCCGCTCGACCGGCTCGGCCCCGCGGTTGGCGAGCCGCGCCGTCACCGTGGCGCGCTCCGCCCCCGCGAAGGTGTCCCGCTGCACCGAGACGCCGACGACGCTGACGTTCTGGGTCTCCGCCCCGTCGGCCACCGCCACCGGGGTCAGCACCGTGCCGGGGGGCAGCAGGGTGTTGGCGGCGCTGTCGATGCCCGTCCGCTGGAAGTCGCTGACAAGCACGACCTCGAGCTGCGGCAGGTCCGAGTCTTCCAGGATGCCCTGGGCGAGCTGCAACGGCGGGCCGAAGCGGGTGGTGGCGGCGCCGATCTCGGCGTCGTTGACGGCGGCGAGCAGGCTGGCGCGGTCGTTCGTCGAACGCGCCCCCGCCTCGGCCCCGCTGTCGAACCGGACGACGGTGGCCCGGTCCTCCGGCCCGAGGTCCTGCACCGCCCCGCGGGCGGCGGCGCGGGCGCGGTCCCATCGGTCGCCGTAGGCCATGCTCCACGAGCGGTCGAGGAGCACGACGACCTCGCGCCCGCCGCCGGCCACCGCGAGGGCTGTCGACCGGAGGAACGGCCGCGCGAAGGCGGCGACGAGGAGGGCGAGGGCCGCGCACCGCATGAGCAGCAGCAGCCAGTGCCGGATGCGCTGCCGGCGCAGCGAGCGGAACGGAATCTTCCGCACGAACATCAGCGACGGGAACTCGACGACCTCGGTGCGCTGGCGCTGAATCATGTGCAGCAGCACCGGCGCCCCGATGGCCGCGAGGGCGGCGAGGAAGAGGGGGGCGAGGAAAGCCATCAGCGCACCTCGGTCAGCTTACTGAACTCGACGACCTGGATCCGCTGCCGCTGGTCATGTGCAGCAGCACCGGCACCCGGGTCGCAGCGGGGAACAGGAGAGCGAGAAAGGCCATCAGCGCACCAGGTCAGCTCGTGGCCCCTGAACGCCGCGTGGTTCGGGCGACCCAGGAACAAAGGAGTGGGGAACCATCAGCGCCCCTTGGTGAGCTTGTGCCGCATCGCCAGGTACCGGAACAGCGCGTGGTCCAGCGGCACCTTCGTGTTCATGAAGTGGTAGTCGATGCGGTTCTGGTTGGCGAGCTGCGTGAGGGCCTCGATGTGGTCCCGCACGAGCTGGCGGTACTGGTCGCGCAGCTTGTCGGGCACCACCGGGACCTTGCGGCCGGTCTCGATGTCCTGGAAGCTGACCGAGTCGTCGTAGGGGAAGTCGACCTCCGCGGGGTCGAGGACGTGGAACATGATGACGTCGTTGCCCGCGAAGCGCAGCGGCTTGACGGCGGCGAACACCTCCTCGGGCTCCTCGTAGAAGTCGGAGATGATGGCGACGATGCTCGGCCGCTTGAAGAACTCGGTCGCCTTGTAGAGGGGCGGCCCCAGCGCGCCGGGCCGGCCCGCGTTCATCCGGTCGAGGGTGTGCAGCGACACCTCGAAGTGCTTGGCCGACGGCGGCACCCGCTCGACGATGTCGTCGTCGAACGTCACGATGCCCACCCGGTCGCGCTGCTTCATGCTGAGGTAGCTGAGGCAGGCGGCGAGGAAGCGGCCGTAGTCGAGCTTGGTCAGCTCCTGGCTGCCGAAGTTCATCGACTTCGACACGTCGAAGAGCACCGAGAAGTTGGTGTTGGTGTCGGCCTCGAACTGCTTGACGTAGAAGCGGTCGGTGCGGGCGTAGAGCCGCCAGTCGACGCGCCGGATGTCGTCGCCGGGCATGTAGCCACGGTGCTCCGCGAAGTCGATGGAGACCCCCAGATACGGCGCCTTGTGCAGGCCGTTGATGAACCCCTCGACGACGAACCGCGCCGCCAGCTCGAGGCTGCCGACGCGGGCCAGCACCTTGGGGTCGATGAACCGGGCGCCGGGCGACGCGGACGGGGCGTGGGTCGCCATGGCTACATCTGCGAGACGGGCGTCGGCACCACCTCGATCAACTGGTCGATGATCTGGTCGGTGGTGATGCCCTCCGACTCGGCGTGGAAGTTGAGGAGCACGCGGTGCCGCAGCACGGGGTGGGCGAGGGCGCGGATGTCGTCGAAGCTGACGTGGTAGCGGCCCTGGGTGAGGGCGCGGGCCTTGCCCCCCAGCGTCAAGTACTGCGCGGCGCGCACGCTGGCCCCGTAGGCGATCCACTTGCTGAACTCGGGGGCCCCGTCGCCCTTCAGCCGGCTCGTCCGGGCGAGGCCCAGCGCGTAGCGCATGACCGGCTCGGACACCGGCACCTTCCGTACCAGCCTCTGGAACTCGACGAGGTCGTCGCCGGTGACCGCGTGCTTGTACTCGGGCTCGGCGAGCCCGGTGGTGGTGCGGACGACCTCGATCTCCTCGTCCTCCGGCGGGTGCTCGATCACGATGTGGAACATGAAGCGGTCGAGCTGGGCCTCGGGCAGGGGATAGGTCCCCTCGAGCTCGATGGGGTTCTGGGTCGCGAAGACGAAGAACGGCTCGTCCAGGGTGTAGGTGCGCCCCTGCACGGTGACTCGGTGCTCCTGCATCGCCTCGAGCAGCGCCGACTGCGTCTTCGGCGGGGTCCGGTTGATCTCGTCGGCGAGGAGGATGTTCGTGAACACCGGGCCGGGCGCGAACACCATCTTGCGCCCGCCGGTCTCCGCGTCCTCCTGGATGATGTCGGTGCCGGTGATGTCCGACGGCATCAGGTCGGGGGTGAACTGGATGCGCGCGAACTTCAGGTCCAGCACCTGCGCCATCGTCTGGATGAGCAGGGTCTTGGCGAGCCCCGGCACCCCGATGATGAGGCTGTTGCCGCCGACGAACAGGGTCAGCAGGGTCTCCTCGATGACCCGCTGCTGGCCGATGATCTTCTTGCGGATCTCGGTCAGGATCTCCTCGCGCCCCGCCTTCATGCGGTCGGCCAGCGCGATGTCGTCGGGATCTTCGAGGTCGGTCGGTTGATCGGCGAATTCGTTCACGGCGGACACTCTCCCCGGCCCCCGCGGGCCGTCACGGGCTTTCGTTCCCGGCAGCCCGTGGCGAGACCCCCGCTGCATTCGAGCCGCGGTGCATCCCGCCTGACTGCGTTACTCCTCCGTCAAATGTGCCCAGTATTCTCCATCGTCGCGCGCCTTGTCAGGCGGGCGCCTCGGCCGGCGGCCCACGGGCGCGACGCCACGCGGAGTCCCGCCACGAGCTGCCCGGCGCCGACCGTCCGCCGCCACGCCGCCCGAACCGGCGGGGACCCGCGGCCGGCCGGCGGCTCAGTGGGTCAACGCGTACATGATGTAGTTCACGCCGAGCTTGAACGCCTCGTTCGACAGGTCGATGGGGTACCAGCCGGTCATCGAGTACTCCCAGTACTCGCCGATGTCGTTGTTGTGGTTGGCCACCGCCATTAACCGCCCGTTGGGGTCGTTGTCCTCGAACAGGCCGAAAAACAGCGGGTCGTAGCCGGGGTACGCCTGCTCGTACTCGTCGAGCGTGTCGATGTCGAAGAACGAGTGGTACACCGGGTGCGTCGCGTCGAGGGGCAGCCACCGCAGGTCGGGCAACACCCGCCGCATCTGCGCCTCCAGGTTCTCCCAGTGCCAGTCGCCCCGGAAATCGTCGAAGATGAGGAAGCCGCCCTTCAGCAGGTAGTTCCGCAGCCCGCGCGCCTCCGCCTCGGAGACGATCGTCCAGTACCCCGGCTCGGACATGTACGCGAACGGGTACTTGAACAGGTTCGGGTCGTCGAGGGTGAGGATGGTCCCGCCGTCGCGCCCCAGGTAGGGATTGACGAACGAGATAGCCTCCAGGATCCGCATCAGGTTGGCCTCGGCCTGCGGATAGTCGTGGGCCCACGGCAGGTCCTGGCGGAAGGCGAACCCGCCCCCGACGTAGCCGTCGGCGTAGCGGATGCGCGCGAAGACGAACCGCCCGTCGAAGGTCTCCGGGCCGGACACCGGCGGCCGCGGCGGATCGTCCCCGGCCTCGACCGCGATGCCGGCGACCAGGACGACCAGCGTCAGCCCGGAGAGCACCCGCCGCCAGCGCCACCGCTGGGTGCCGCCTCGTTCCGCTCCCCTCCGCATCACCGCGGCTCCTCCGCCGCCGCCTCCGCCTCCCGGATCTCCCGGCCCTTCAGGGCGATGGCGATCAGCAACTTCTCCAACTCGGCCTGGTAGATCGCCTCGTCGGTGCCGCCTCGGGTCGCCTGCAGCGCCTCGATCTGCTCCTGAATCTCCAGCCGCTCCTGGTAGAGGGCGCGCAGCGCGGGGTCCTCCGGCCAGCCGGGGATGCCCGCGCCCTCGCCGGCGGTGATGAACAGGGTGCGCGCCAGCGCCCCGTCCGAGCTCACGGGGTCGGGCTCGCGGGTGCCCTCGCGGTCCCCGTTGTCGTCGAGCAGGGCGTGCTCGGTCTGCAGCAGCCCGTCCGCCTCGTAGAACCGGTTCACCTGGGCGACGGCGTACTCGAACGCCTCGAGCACCGAGACGCGGCCGTCCCGGTTCTGGTCCGACTCTTCCGACCCGTCCGCGAACGCGCCGATGAAGTGGCCGCCGAAGACGGTCTCGTTCCACTGCCCGCCGCTGCGGGTCGCGGTGACCACCGTCCGCCCCTCGCCCGAGAGAGCCTGGATGAAGCCGCCGCTCGACGTGGCGGTGTTGACGAACGTGACCCGCCGCCCCTGAAGCCCGTCGAGCAGCAGCGCGTAGTCGTCGGCGGTCAGGTCGCGCCGCGGCAGGTTGAACCGCGACTCGCCGTTCTGGTAGCTCCCGTGCCCGATGAGCACGATCAGGACGTGGTCGTTGGGCTCGGCCCGCTCCGCGATGGCCGCCACCGCGGCCTGGACGTTCTCGCTCGTCGACCGCCCGTCCACCCGGCCGGGGTCGACGTCGGCCCGCTCGGCCAGCCACGTGACGTTCTCGGCGGGCAGCTCGTAGCGCCCGGTCGCCGCGTCGACGAGGGTCGTCGCCCACCCGTGAAACTGCTCCCCGTACGCGGGGTCGCCGCTCAGGCCGGTGACGACGAGCACATGGGTCTGCTGCGCGGCGGCGGGAGCCGCCAGGGACAGCAGGGCCAGGGCAGCCGCTAGGCAGCCCGGGACAAAGCGCCACGTCGCACGCGGACCCACGCGGGCACCGGCACGTGGACTCACGCGGGCACCGGCACGGGACCCCACACGCGTCGCTCCTGCTGGCCGCCGGGGCGCACCTAGCCGGGCACCGGCACGGGGCCCCACGCGGGCACCGACACGGGATGTTGAGGTAGTATCGGGCGCATGGAGTCGTTTGCCGCCGTCGCGGACATGATCGGGAACCTCGCCGCCGTAGTCGCCGCCGTCGGCGTGCTCTTCGTCAACGCGAAGCTCGACCGCCTGACCGGCCGCGTGAACGAACAGGGAGAATCCCTGCGGACGCACATCAACTCGCCCGGTCTGCACCGCGCCCTCTGACGCCCCGCCGTCGCCGTCCGACGCCCCCGACCGGCGCCGGATCATGCCAGCCCCCGCGCCCGCCGGTAGCCCCACTCGCCGACCACGAGCACCAGGAACGCCAGCAGGACCGCGGGCATGTCCCACAGGTCGCGCTCCTCGATGACGGTGACCCCGCCGCCCACCGTCTGGATGTCGTCGGCGAGCCCGTCGATCGTGTCGGCGGTGTAGAAGCGCCCCCCCGTCTCGTCGGCGATGCGCTCGAGGAACGCGGTGCGTCGCGTCGAGTCGTAGTACTCGGCGTCGCTCGGGGCCACCCGCACCCAGGTCGTGTCGGTGCCGAGGAGCTCGCCGTCCTGCGTGGCCTCGACCCGCACCTCGTAGAGGCCCTCCTTGCGGGGCGTCAGGCTGGCCCGGTACTCGCCATCGCGGTCGGCGGTCCAGTCCATCGGCACCTCGAAGAGCTCGTCGTCGGGGTCGGTGATCCACGCCGAGACCTGGCTCGTGTTGATCTCCTCGTAGTTGGCGTCGTCGACCTCGGCCCCCAGCGTCAGCGGCTCGTCGAGTTCCACGCGCTCGGCCGGCACGTCGGCCACCACCTGGTCGGGCACGCCGTCGACCATCCACCGCAGGAGGCGCCGCCACAGCGTCTCGTGGGTCTGGTCCTCGACGTCGATGTCGGCGTGCATCTGCCACATCCACGAGTCCTGGATGGGGAACGCGAGGGCCTTGCCCGCGCCGTAGCGCTGGAACGCCAGCACCACCAGCGATTCGTCCGCGCTCGTCAGCAGCGTCGTCGCCCCCGGCTTGACGTCGCGGACGGCGTTGACGAGGGTGATCGGCGGCAGCTCGAGCCAGCGCGCGGCCGACGCCTGCTCGGTCTCGGCGATCTGCGTCGCGGGATGGGTCTGTCCGGGGCGGGTCGGCCGCACCGCGGTCTCGACGAAGAAGCGGCTCGCGTCGTCGGCCGGCTGCTCGGGAATCACCACCGGGAGGACGTCGGCCACGGGCGTGCCCGCGTAGCCCCCCTCGGCGAACGAGCGGCGGCTCCCGAGCATCAGCAGCCCCCCGCCGCGCTCGCCCACGAAGTCGGCGATCATCCGAAGCTGGTCGGGCGTGAAGTGGTTGGCCTCGATGCCCCCGAGCACGAGGGCGCGGTACTCGAACAGCTCGGCGCGGGTGCGGGGGAAGCCGCCGACGAGGTCCTCGGCCGACTCGACCCCCATGCGCATGTACTTGTTCTCGGCGGTGCGCTGCAGAACCGCGAGCTGCAGGTTCTCGTCGTCGGCGACGGCGCGGCGCAGGAACTTCACCTCCCACCGCGGCTCGCCCTCGAAGTAGAGGACCTTCTCGGCGGTGTCCTCGACGACGATGAGCACGTTCTGCTCGTTGTTCTGCGTCACCATCTCGTCCGGCTCGGGGGCGATGCGGAAGCTGAACAGCCGCGGCCCGGCGTCGGCGGCGGTGAACCGGACCCGCACCGTGGTGGGCTCCCCGTCGGCGGGCAGGGTGACCATCTCGTCGGCCACGATCCGCCCCTCGTCCTCGACCACCAGGTTGACCCGCTCGCCGCGGTAGCCGGTCTGGGCGACGACGACGTCGACGACCAGGGCCGCCCCCCGCAGGACGGACCGCGGCGTGTCGACCCGGCTGATCTGGATGTCCTGCGAGTACTCCTCGCGCCCGAGCCCCACCGTGAACACCGGCACCCCCGCCGCCTGCAGCGGCAGCAGCGTCTCCTCGATCGCCCCGTCGGCGTTGTCGGCGCCGTCGGTGACGAGCACGAGGCCGGACAGCGGCACCCCCGACAGCTCCTCCCACGCCCGGGTCAGGGCCTGCCCGACGTCGGTCCGGGTCCCGTCGTGGGCCAGCTCGCCCATCGCGCCCACGCGGTCGGTACCGGACGAGAAGCCGAAGAGCCGCACCGCGAACCGGTCCCGCAGGGCGGCGAGCAGCGGGCTCTCGTCGCCGAGCTCCCGGCCGATGACATCGGCGCGCGTCCCGCCCTCGACGTCGGCGATCTGCATGCTGCGCGAATCGTCGACGAGAATCCCGAGGAAGTTCTGCTGCGGCTCGACCTGCGACAGCACGAGCACCGGCCGCCACAGGCACACCACGAGCAGGGCGAGGATGAGGAACCGGATGCCGGTGAGCATGCCGCGGTCCAACGGGCGGCTGTTCGCCCGCACCTGCCGGTAGGTGCGTAGCGTAACCACCGCCGCCGCGATGACCAGCAGCGTCGCCACGTACGTCGCGGCGGTCGGGCGGAACGCGAACACGCCCTCCTCGAACGCCAGAGGCCGGTACTTGAACAGGAACTCGAACATCTAGCGTTCCGGCCGCGAAGTCCGCGAAACGCGAAGATCGCGAGAAAACCCCGTGGAACGGGGCGGGCAACGGCCCTGGGACGCGGTGTCGACCATGTCAAGACCTAGTGGCTCATCGCGTAGACGATGATGTTGATGGTGATCTCGATGGCGTACGTCGAGTAGCGCAGCGGGTAGTAGGGGCTCTCGGCCCACTCCCACGCGTCGCCGATGTCGGTGTTCCAGTTGATGATGACCATCAACCGGCCGTCGTCATCGAATATCCCCTTGACCTGCGGCTCGTAGCCGTCCCGCTCCCACGTGGGGCCGCCCTGCGCGTTGCCGATCGAGGGGACCTGCACGATCTCCTCGATGTTGTAGACGGTGTTGAAGATGGGGTGGTCGAGGGGGATGTCGACGATCGGGCGCTCGGGCAGCACGCGCCGGATCTCCGACTCGAACTGCGCCCACTCCCAGGTCCCCCAGAAGTCGTCGATCATGAGGAACCCGCCCGCGAGCAGGTAGTCGCGGAGCCCCTGCGCCTCCGCCTCGCTCATGTACATGTCCCCGACCTCGAGGGCGTACAGGAACGGGAACCGGCGCACGTTGGGGTCGTCGAGCCGGACCGCGTTCTCGGCCTCGTAGGCGTCGAGGTCGATCAGCCGGTCGAGGATGATGAGGAACTGGCGGTCCGCCTTGGGGTAGTCGGTCGCCCAGGCGCTCCAGCGGTAGCCGCTGTTGTAGACGGCCCGCGTGAAGAAGAACTCGCGGGCGTCGGCGTTGAGGTTCCGGCGGGACGACCGCCGGATGTCGCTGCGCCGGAAGATCGGCTGCCGCTGCGCGGCCGGCGGCCCCGCGGCGCGGCGGGCCACGCCCGCGAGGCGGGGCGGCGCGGGAACCGCCGGTGCGGACACCCGGGCCTCGGGAACGACGGCTGCCAAGGGGGCCGGAGCCGACGGCCCCGCGGCGCGGCGGGCCGGGCCGCCGAGGCGGGGCGGCCCGGGAACAGCCGCCGCCGGCACCCGAGCCTCGGGAACGGCGGCCGCCAAGGGGGCCGGTTCGGGGCCAGCCGGCGGCACCAGGCGCCCGGCCCCCCACAAAGTTCCCCACCCGGCGGCGACCACGGCCGCCGCCATCACTCCGGCGCGCGCGAATACCGGTAGCCGCACTCGACTGCTCCAGGAAGTGGCGCGTCGCGACCCGCGCAGCCCGCGGACGATGGAAGCCTCGCGGGCGTTGCCGAGGCTTCACAACCCGACCGGCAGCATAGCACAGCCGGAATCGATCGTCCCGAGCAGCCGGCTCTTCATCCGCGCTCCTCGACGAAGCGCACCTCGAACATCTTCGGCCACCACTTGCCGGTGATGTAGAACGTGTCGGCCTCGGGGTCCCAGGCGATGCCGTTCAGCACCTCGGCCCCGAAGCGGTCGGCGCCCCGCAGCAGGCCCGCCGCGTCGATGTAGTCGGTGACCCGGCCGCTCTCGGGATCGATGCGCACGATGAAGTCGGTCTGCCAGACGTTGGCGTAGACCGCCCCGTCGACGCACTCCAGCTCGTTCAGCTCGTAGAGCGGCTGTCCCCGCAGCCGGACCCGCCGCTCGCCGATGGGCTCGAAGGTGACGGGGTCGCGGAACGTCAGCTTGTCGCTGCCGTCGCTCATGATCAGCCGGTCGCCGTCGAGGCAGAGCCCCCAGCCCTCGCCCCGGTAGCGGAAGGTGTCGAGCTGCTCGAACGAGTCGCGGTCGTAGACGAACGCGCGCTGCGCCCGCCACGTCAGCATGATCAGCCGCCGGTCGACCAGGGCCAGCCCCTCGCCGAAGTACTGCGGGGGGATGTCGATGCGCTGCTCCACCCGCCCCGTCCGGGGGTCGAGCCGCCGCAGGGTCGACTCGCCCTCCCGGCCGGTGCTCTCGAAGAGCACGCCGTCCCACCACACCAGCCCCTGCGTATAGGCGTCCCGCTCGTGCGACAGCTCGCGCAGCACCTCGACGCGGCGCAGGCGCACGTCCGGCTCGGCAGCCTCGGCGGGCGCGCCCGACGCCGGGGCGGGTGCCGCGCCCGCAGCCGTCGACCCCGCCGAAGCCGTTTCGCCGGGCGACGCCTGCGACGCGGCCGGCGAGCGCCACAGCAGGGCGCCGCTGGCGGCGAGCGCCACCAGGACCGCCGCCGCGACCCAGACCCGCGACGACCGCGCCGGGGCCGCCGGCTCGGCGGCGCGCGCCTGTGCCGAAGCGGTCGGCTCGGCACCATGCCCCGGCGCCGGCCCTTGTCTCTTGCGTCGTTTCCTGCCCACGTGCGGCTCCAGTCCCCCGAATCCCGTTCGGCTCGATTATATGCCGCGCATCGGCCTCGCGACCGACGGCACCGCGGCGCCGGCGCGCCGTCATAGCCGCATGAGCACCGGCCGCGCCGGGGCACCCGTCACCCGCGCCACCATGTCGGCGTAGAGCTGCACCTAGCGGCGGTAGACGTCGAGGGCCGCCTCCAGCTCCTGGTTGGTCTTGAAGTCCACGACGACCCAGGCGTCGCCGTCGCCGAAAGCGAGGTCGACGACGCCCTCGACGAGCACGCCGTCGTCGCCCCGCGCCGTCACCGGCACCTCGCGTCGGCACTCGCCCGCCGCCGCCGCGCGACGGGCGCGGTCGAAGGTGATCGGACGGGGTCGGACGGGGTTCGACGACCGCCGCGGTGCTACGATGGATGGAACGGGCCGCCGGCACGACCCGCTGGAGGCAGGCTGCGACCGAGCCATCGCCGACACGACGGATCTGAGAGAGCGCATGCGGGGAGAACGACCATGAACGCACGACTGCGGCTGCGGGTATCGGTCGTCGTCGAGGCCGACGGTGACGGCTACCACGCGTACTGCCCGGCCTTCAAGGGGCTGCATGCTGCAGGCGAGACCGAAGACGCCGCCGTCGAGGGGGCTCGCGCAGCGGCACTCGCGTACATCGAGAGCATGGCGTCCCATGGCGACCCCATACCGGTGGGACCCGACTGCGAAGTCGCGAAGACGGGCGAGAACGTGCCCATCCCGGCGGCGGCCAACCTGAAGCCCCTGGAGTTGTCGTGGCCTACTCCCGACCCGTCTGGGATCAACTGAAGGGACTGACCCTCAAGGAACTCGCCAGGGCGCTGACGAGAGACGGGTGGATCTGGTCCGGCTGAAGCTCATCCGCAGGCCGTCTCCAGGAAAGGGGTGACGGGGCCGACGGGGCCGAGACCCTTCACACCCGCATGAGCACCGGCCGCGTCGGGCCGTCGGTCGCCCGGGCCACCATGTCGGCGTAGATCTGCACCTGCCGGCGATAGACGTCGAGGGCCGCCTCCAGCTCCTGGTCGGTCTTGAAGTCCACCACGACCCAGGCGTCGCCGTCGCGGAATGCGAGGTCTACGACGCCCTCGATGAGCACGCCGTCGTCGCCCCGCGCCGTGACCGGCGCCTCGCGCCGGCATTGGCCCGCCGCCGCCGCGCGCCGGGCGCGGTCGAAGAGGGGGTGGGCGAGGGCCGCCGCCGCCGCTTCGGTTGCCGCCTCGACCTCCGCCTCGGACGCCCCCAGCAGCCGGCCCTGCAGTCCGGCGACCCGCCCGGTCGCTTCCCGGTCCGCGTCGAGGGGCACCGCCGCGAGCACCGCGTGCACAAGGGCGCCGAAGCGGGGGCCGGCCGGGCGACGGACGCCGCGATCGAGCGCGATAAGCTCGGGCTCGGCTGCCGGCGCCGGCGCGAGGTCGGCGATCTGGCGGCGCGCGAGCTCGGTCACGGTGACCACTTTGACGCTCGGAACCTCCGCCTTCGCCACGATGTCGTCGCGACGCTTCCGCCAGGCACGGTAGCGGGCAAGGTCGCCGTCGACGACGTGTTGCGGGACGTCCTTCGACAGCAGCTCCTCTTGCCGGATGCCGAACCGGGCCTCGATGCCGAGGTCCAGCTTGCCGGGGTCCCACCACACCACCGTGTACCCGGCGACAGGCGCTCCGGGGCCGGAGGCAGAAGCCCCGCCGGGAACGGGAAACGACACCACGGCGCCGCCGGCTCGGCCCTCGTCGAAGCGGTACGCGCCCGGTGCAACGGTGTCGGGGCCGGCGGGGTCGCCGTCCGCCCGCTCGATGACGCTGTCGCGGCCGAACCGCGGGCAGCCGGGGGCCGGTCCCGGGTCGCGGCGCTCGGGCGGCGGGGGGTAGACGGCGGGGTTGAGCGGATCGAGCCACCCCCCCTCGTACGGCCCGTCGCCGACGGCCGGCACCACGAGCAGGTCGCGGGCCCGCGTCGCGGCGACGTAGGCCACCCGGATGCCCTCCTGCCGGTCGCGCTCCACCTCCTCGGCCTCGTGGTCGAGAAGGTCCAGGGGCGGCCAGCCGGCGAGCCGCAGCGCGCACAGCCCTCGGGACGGGTCGATGAAGCGGCCCGCCGTCTTCCGGTGGAGCCGGCACGTCGGATCGGCGAGGACCACCACCGGGAATTCGAGCCCCTTGGCCCGGTGCACGGTCATGATGCGGACGCCGTCGCTGCCCTCCTCGAGGATCGACGCCTCGCCCGCCTGCCCGGCCAGGGCCTCGTCCTCGAGCTGCTCGACGAACCCGCGGAACGAGAGCCCGCCGCCCGCCTCGTAACGCCGCGCCAGCTCCGCGACGAGGAGCACGTTGGCGAGGGCCTGCTCGCCCCCCGGCCGCATGACGAAGCCGGCGTGGGCCCGGGTCTCCTCGAGCAGCCGGCCGACCGTCTCGGCGACGGGCACGACGTTGCGGCGACGGTGGGCGGCGCGCAGCACCTCCAGCGCGTCGGCAATCGGACCGAGCCGCCCGCGCAGGCCGGCGTCGCCGCCTTCTCCGGCCGCGAGCTCGGCGGGGATGCGGAACGGGTGCAGCCGGCCGTACCGCTGGTGGTACTCGAGCAGGGCCGCGTCGTCGACCGCGAACAGCGATCCCCGGAGGGTGGCGAACACGGAGAGCTCGTCGTCCGGGTGCTCGACGGCGGCGAGGGCGGCGCGCATCGTCGTCACCTCCTCGCGGTCGTGGAAGCCCCGGCCGCCCACGAGAAGATGCGGCAGGTCGCGGGCCTCGAGGGCCTCGACGTAAGGACGGGTCATGTCCCTGCCGAAGGTCTCGAATCGCCGGAACAGGATGCAGACGTGCCGCGCCGCCACCGGGACCCCCGACGGCCCCACGCCGCCGCCCGCCTCCTCCCCGGGCGAGGGTCGTTCCGTCACCCGCCAGCCGCTCTCGGTCACAAGCCAGCGGACGAAAGCGCCGACCGCCTCGGGCAACGACCGCTCGATGGCGGAGGCGGCGACCCGGCGCAGGCCGTAGGGGCGCGGCACCGGCAGCACGACGACGCCGGGCCGCCGTTCCGGATCGTCCCGATGCGGCGACAGCGGCACGTAGTCGGCCTGGTGCGGGCCGTTGCCGTCGGGCGGGCGGGCGGAACCGGACGCGGTGCCGACGACCGCGGGGACGGGGTTCCGGTCCGCCGCACCGCCGCCGGGCGGGCGGGCGGCGCCGGACATCACCGGCGCGAAGGCGCGGTTCACGAGACGCTGGATGCCGGGCACGGAACGGAAGCTGGTAGTGAGGGCGAGGGCGGGCACTCCGGCCGCCTCGAGCTGGCGCTTGACCTCCCAGTACACGCCGACGTCCGCCCGCCGGAACCGGTAGATCGACTGCTTGGGGTCGCCGACGATGAACAGCTTCCCGTCCACCGGCCGGACCCGCCGCCAGTTGCGCTCGGCCGGGTCGCCGGCCGCGAGCAGCAGGAGGATCTCCGCCTGCAGGGGGTCGGTGTCCTGGAACTCGTCGACGAAGATGCGGGTGAACCGCCGCTGGAAGTCGGCCCGGACCGCGTCGCAGTCGCGCACGAGGTTCCGCGCCTCGATGAGGAGGTCGACGAAATCGAGGCGGCCGGCGTCCCGCTTGAGCTTGCCGAAGCCGGCGATCGGCCCCTGCAGCTCGTCCCGCAGGAGGGCGGCGAGGTCGGCGTCGGCCACCCGCCGGAAGTCCCTCAGCACGTCCACCATCCGGCCGTGCTGGTCGAGGACGGTCTCGCGCGCGACGTCCTCGCCGTAGCGGGTCCCCGACCCCTTCCGCGGGTTGGTGAACCCGCGGTTCCCGGCGAGCTCGACGAGGTCCGCCTCGAGGGCGTCGTAGTCGCGGCCGGCCGGCCGCAACGCGTCCTGCTCCCGGATCTCGCGCGCCAGCAGCAGGGCCGGACGCACGTCCCGATACAGGCGGTCGCCGTGGTTCGCCACCCGTTCCGCGAGCTCCGCGAACTCGCCGAGGTGGCCGACGATCCGATCGATGATGGCGGGCCGATCGAAGCGCTCGCGGCGCCACGGGGTCTGGAAGTCGCGCCACTCGGCGAGGCTCGACGCGGCGGCGAGCAGCCGCTCGGTGGGTCGCTCCTTCGCCCCCGGCTCGCCGAAGCCGCCCGCGGAACGGCGGCTCAACGCCCGGCGCAGCCCCTCCGGGGGGGCGGTCAGGGACGCCTGGAGCCAGGCGTCGAAGGCCTGCGCGAAGACCGGCCCGCGGTCGGCCAGCACCTCGAAGCGGGGGTCGACCCCCGCCTCGACCGGCCGCTCGCGCAGCAGGTCGGCGCAGAACCCGTGGATGGTGCTGACCTGGGCCTCCTCGAGATGGGCGATGGCGTGCTCGACGTTGTCCGGGCGGGCGGCGGCGCCCCCTGCGCCCGTGGCCCCGGGCGGCGCCTGCCGCGCCCGTTCGAGCCCCTCCCGCAGGCGCAGCTTCAATTCGCCGGCGGCCTTCTCGGTGAACGTCACGGCGAGGATCCCGCCGACCTCGGCCGCGCCCGTCGCCAGCACGTTGACGATGCGGGCCACCAGCTCCGACGTCTTGCCGGTGCCGGCCGCCGCCTCGACGAGGAGGCTCTCGTCGAGCGACGACCGGATGCGTTCGCGCGCTACGGCGTCGACGAGCTCGGGTCCCGGCACTACGGCAGCCTCCGCAACGCCTGCAGGTCGACCAGCTTCGTGTCGTCCTTGCGCCGCGCGCGGACCTCCTCCCAGGGTCCGCACACCACGCGGTAGTCGCACCACCTGCAGGCGTCCCGGCGCGGGGCGGGCACGATCACCCCGTCCTCGACGGCCCGGTCGACGATCGAGAGCACCTCGGCCCCATAACGCCGCGCGGTGTCGTCGAGCGGGACCGACCGGACGCCGTAGCCTCCCGCCAAGGTGGAGAAGAAGAGCCGCGACTCGGCGACGGGGCGCCCCAGCGCCCGCTCGACGGCCAGCCCGTACAGCACCGGCTGCAGCACCTCGCCGTGCCCGACCACCATCCGGTCCGCGGTGCGGTTCCGCCCCGTCTTGTGGTCGGTCACGCGCAGCTCGCCGGCCGCCGTCGGCCGGGCCCGGGCCTCGACGAGGTCGACGACGCCGTGCAGCCTCCAGCCGCCGTCGAGCCGCACCGGCTCGGCCTCGCTCCGGGGGTCGCGCCCCGGGCCGGGGGCGAAGCCGAACCCCAGCTCGGCCCGAATCGGCACCCACTCGCCGTCGTCGTCCGCCACCTGCTGGAGCCAGCCCTTCAGGTCGATGCGCAGCTTCTCGATCTCGTCGGCCCACACCCGGTCGATGGCGGGGGCCAGATCGTCGTGGTAGCGGGCGGCGAGGGCGTCGAGGGTCTCGTCGAGGAGGGCCCAGGCCTCGGCGAGACGCTCCCGGGTGACCGGCAGCCGCCGGCGGGTCTCGAGCCCGCGGATCAACTCGGCCTGCGCCTCGTGGAACATCCGGCCCCGCGTCAGCGGGTCGAGCCGTTCGAGCGGCGCGACCTCCTCGCGCGGCTGGAGGCGATGCACGGCCGCGAGCAGGAACTGATACGGGCACGCCGCGAAGCGCTGAAGGGCGGTCACCGAGTAGGGCCGGGCCGTCAGTCGATGGGCGTCGAGGGCCGCCCGCGCCCCCCCTTCCGGCCGGTAGACGCCGTCGAAGCGGCTCCAGGCTCCCGGCTTCCAGCGCGCCCAGCGGGTCCGCAGCGACCGGCCCAGGGCCGGCTTCAGGTCAAGGAGGTAGCGCGCCCGTCCCGTCGGCTCGGGCCCCGCCTGCTGCCGCACCAGCGGCCCCAGGACCGCGAGATCGTGCTCGATGTCGTCGATGGCGTCGGCGGGGTCCCGCGGGGCCGGCCACGCCAGCCGCGACCCGACGCGCTCGTACGCCTCGCGCTCGGTGACCGCGAAGTCGGGCACGCGTCCGGTGCGGGCGCGCTCCAGGTCGAGGGCATAGAACGACGGGACCCGCGGGCGCGACTCGCCGAGCTCGAGGCGCGAGTACGACAGGTGGAGCCGCCGGGCCGCGGCGCCGACGGCCAGGCGCAGCAGCAGCCGTTCCCCGGCCGCGCGATCGTCGAGCACGGGAAGGCCGAGGGGATCGGAACCCGGGGCGGCGGGCGGAGCCGCCGGGCCACGGTCTCCGGGTTCGGCGGGCGGGCCGTGGAACGGGTCGGACGCCGGCTGGGCCGGGCGGGCGGACGCCGGAGCCGCAGGGCGGCGGTTTCCGGGCTCCGGCGCCGCCCCGTCCGGCGCGTTCAGCCGTCGGCGGACATCGTCGAGGAGGATGGGATCCTGCCGCGGCTTCTGGGGAAACATGCGCTCGGCGAGCCCCGGCACGAACACGACGTCGAAGACGCGGCCCCGCACGTGCTCCGGCCCGCCCACGAACACCCGGCCGTAGCGCCGCGCCGGCGGCTCCGCCTGCAGCTCGGTGAGCCGCTCCGCCAGCACGTCGCGCACCTCGGTCAGCGAGACGGGGCCGACCCCGGCCATCGGACGCAGCTCGCCGAGGGTCGCCAGCACCCGGTCGGGCCGGCGCAGGACCATCGGGGCGAGGGCCTCAAGCCGGTCGAGCCAGTCTCCCCAGGCGGCCTCGCCCGGAAGCGCGTCGAGCCGGTCCATCACCGGCAGCGCGAAGCGGCTCAGGTGCCCGAGATTGCCGAGGTCGCGCTCGATCCGCCGCGCCCGCGGCGACCGGGGATCGTCGGCGGCGCACTCCTCGAGGCGGAGGCGCAGCTCCCGCTCGAGTCCCGTCAACCGTCGGGCCCATCGGTCGCGCCCGCCGATGACCGCCGACTCGACCAGCAGCCGGTCCCAGCGCCACGGGGCGCGCAGCGTCCCCTCGACGACCGGCCGGTCGTCGGCGTCGGGGGGAGCGTCTGGATTAGGGTCGTCGTGGTCCGGATCGAGGTCGGCGACGTCGAACAGCGAGCCCTGCACCGGCAGGGCGGCTTCCGGCAGCACCTGGTCGGCCTCGGCGGGCGGCACCCACCGCGCGCGATCGTCCGGCGGCGCCCCTTCCGGATCGGGCTCCGGCACCTGCCCCAGCGACAGGTACTCGGAGAACCGGCGCGCCGAAAGCTGCTCGGCCGCGCACGCGAGCAGGGCGAGGAACGCCCGCCCGGCCGGGTCCGGGGCCCGGGTGCCGCGGACGAACCACGCCTCGACGCCGGCCCGCCGCAGGGCGGTCTCGAGCAGTCCGCTGTAGACCTGCGGCGACCGCAGCACCACCGCCATCCGGTCGAACGGCACGCCGGCCGCCGCCTCTTTCTGCACCAGCCGCGCGATCTCCACGCACTCGCGCGATTCCCCCGGCGCGGAGAACAGCGTGACCTCGTCGTCGTCGGAGCCTTCCGGGGCCGCGATGGGCTCCTCTCCCTGCGCCGAGGACGTGACGTCCGCGCCGGCGTCCTCCTGGCGCGACTCCCCCGGGCCGGAACGGAACGATACCCCGGCGTCGGCGGAACCGGCGTCCTCCGGCTCCGGAGCCGCGATGGGCTCGAAAAGCCGGGTGCGCACGCGGGCCAGCGGGGTGTCGGGGCTAGACGCATCCGCCGGCGGCGGCGCCGCGGCGTTCGGCAGCCGGGACAACGCCGCCCACGTCCGTTCGTCTCCCCGCGGAACCGTCGCGAGCAGTCGCGCGGACCGGCCGGCGAGGGCCGCGACGAGGCCGAGCGTGGCGCGGTCGTGCACCGGCACGTCGAGCAGCACCACCGGTACGTCGAGGGGCACGTCGACAGGCTCCCGGGCTTCGACCACGGCTGCGGCGAGTCGGTACAGCTCGGGGAGGTCGACGAGACGGGCCTCGTCGAGCTGCCGCGCGTACTCCCGCGACAGCGCGTCCAGGTCGGCCCCCACCGCGCCGCAGGCCGACAGGGCGTCGGCCTCGACGCCGGCCGCGCGGACGTCTTCGAGGGTCGACGCCAGGGTCCGGCCGAAGCTCCGCAACCCCGCGATCGGCGCGAGGTAGTCGAGGGAGTCCGCCTCCTCGCGGTCGGCGCGGGCGGCGACCGCTTCAGCCCCGCCGGCCGTCGCGGCCGGGTCCGTCGATGGCTGTAGCAGCTCGAAGGCGGCGCGGGCGGCGACCGCCTCGGCCCCGAGGCGGGTGGCGGGGGCGAGGCCGCGGGCGGCGAGGCGTGGCGAGGCGACGCGCGTCGCGAGCCGGCGCAGGCTGAAGCGGTGGAGACCGAACGCGGCGCCGCGGCGGGCCGCGTTCTCCCGGACGAAGTCGTCGACGGCGTCGCGCGCGGTGCCCACGACGAGCGCCTCGGACGCCGGCGGCAGGCTTTCGACGAAGCGGTGGGCGGCGGCCAGCCGCGCTACCGCGCCCGCGGACCGGTGAAGCGTCACCGCACCCACGCCGGCCGCCCTCCCCGCCGCGCGCGCCGACGGCCGTCCGAGATCAGGAGCCCCACCGCCGTCACCGCACCCACCGCAGCCGCCCTCCCCCGCCACGCGCCTACGCCTCGGCGTCCACCCGACCGGTGCCGCACGCTCACTCGGCAGCGTCCACGCGGCGGGCGCCGCGAACGTTCACCCCGCCGGCATAGCCGTCGCACTCGAGGCCGGCCGCCTCGCGGAACCGCTCGGCCATGCGGGCGGCCAGCATCGCGGCCTGCTCGTCGGACGCGGCGAACGCGAACACCGACGGTCCCGACCCGGACAGCGAGCAGCCGAGCGCCCCCGATGCGAGGGCCGCCCGCTTCACCTCGGCGAACCCCGGTACGAGGGGCGCGCGGACGGGCTCGACGAGGGCGTCGCTGATCGACCGCCCCAGCAGTTCCAGATCCGACCGGTGGAGGGCGGTGATCATCGCCGCGAGCTGGCCGAGGTTGGCCACCGCGTCCCCGATCGCGAAGCGCCGCTCGGCCACGAGCCGCCGCGCCTCCGCCGTCGAGACCGCGGTGTGGGGATGCACGACGGCGACGCGCAGGGCCTCGGGGACGGGCAGCGACAGGAGCTCCATCGGGTCGTAGCTGCGAATCAGGACGAACCCGCCGGTCACGCAGGGCGCGACGTTGTCGGCGTGGACGCCGCCCGAGACTGCGCGCTCGCCCTCGAGCGCGCAGTCGATGAGCTGGTCCCGGTCGAAGGCCCCCCCGAGCAGCTCGCTCACCGCGAGGGCCCCCGCGACGCTGCTCGCGGCCGAGCTGCCGAGCCCGCTCGCCAGCGGCATGCGCTTGTCCAACCAGAGCCGGACGCCGGGCGGTCGCGGCCCCGCCGCGCCGGCGTCGGCCGCGCGGAGGGCGGCCGCGGCGGCGATGCCCACGACGTTGCGGGCCGGGTCGGTCGTCAGTTGGTCCGCGTTCCCCCGCATGCCGGCGATCTCGACCCCCGGCCGGTCCGACCACTCGGCGTCGACGAAGTCGCCCGGCTCGTCGATGGCGAGCCCGAGCACATCGAAGCCGGGGCCGAGATTGGACAGGGTGGCGGGGGCGAAGACGCGTACGCGGTCCCGGAGGGGGGCGGGCGTGGACTTGGACATCTGCGGGCGAAGGCGAACGGGCCGATGGCGGACGGATCGGCCCGCGCCGCTCCCCGACGAGCCGGGAGCGGGCGCGGGACCGGTGGAGCCGATGCAGGCGGGGCGGGCCGTCGCTCCGGTCCGCCCCGTGGGAATCCGCGCGGTTCTAGCGCCGCCCCTCCTGCTCCACGGCCTCCTCCAGATCGTCGAGCGAGGCGGTGCCGGGGCCGTGCAGCGGCACGATGGTGTTGATGCGCAGCCGCTTCTCCTCAATGTTCTCGAGCAGGGCGGCCGCGAACGGGGCCGCTGACGCCCCCGGCGTGAACGAGTCCACTTCGAACAGGATCCGCTCGCGCGTCGCCGGCAGGTACGCCATCACGATGCCGTCGCTGTGACGGTCGCCTACGATGCGGGAGATCTGCAGGGTGCGGCGCCCGTTGCTCAGCTCGTAGACCTCGTCGCCGTTCACCGTCTCGATGTTGAGCGGCTGCGGGTTCCGGGCCAGGGCGTCCTGCTCGATGGTGTGCTGCCGGGCCACGAGGTCCTCGAAGAACGGCGCGTTGATCTCGTGGGTGATAACCGTCAACCCCTCGGAGACGGCGGCGCGGATGCCGGCCGAGTGGTCGAAGTGGTGATGGGTGTTCACCACGTACTGCAGCGGCTTGTCGGGCACCAGCCCGCGCGCGTGCTCGATGACGGCCAGGGTGCGCGCCTCGCTCTGGGGCGCCTCGATGAGGGCGAGGAAGTCGTCGAACTCGACGAGGCCGCTGTGGTGCGAGCCGCCCGCCAGGCGCCAGACCCCGTTGGCCACCTCCTCCGACTCGACCGTCACCTCGTCCGACGGCGGCGGGGCGGCCGAGACCGACAGGTCGCCGATCTGCGCCTGGGTGTCGCTGGTCACCCGGTACTCGGCGATCGTGTCCTCGCCGAGGTTGATGGTGTACTGCCGGGGCAGCGTCAGCCGCGCCTGGAACCCGCCGAGTCCGCCGGACTCGGCGTAGTCCTCGAAGATCGTTTCGTAGGTGACGTCGCCGAGCATCGTGTCGTACCGCGTGGACACCACCCGGCTGGGATGCAGCGTGTCCGCGTCGACGTAGAGGGTGAACTGGGCGCCGTCGGCGGCGGCGATATCGACGACGTGGTCGCCGCCCTCGTCGCGCAGGTTGCTCGCCGTCGAGGTCTCGTCGAGCCCGAGGAGAATGATGCCGAGGGGGTTGTGGTACAGCTCGGCCCGGCGCTGGGACGCCACCCGGTCGGACGCCTGCACGAACCCGTCGTCGTCCCCTTCGTCGTACGCGACGTCGCCGTCGAGGCCGAAGGTCTGGCGCACCCCGAAGAGGGGGTTCCCGGTGAAGAACGTGGTGGTGCGGTCCTGTCGCAACTGCCACCGCTGGTTGGCGAAGTCGATCGCCAGGCGGTAGTTCTCGATCTCGTAGTACGGCAGGTCGGCCCGCGGGGTCTGGTTCTGGCCGAGGCGGTACGTCCGCCCCGACCCCTCGAGGATCACGCCCGTCGTCTCGCTCACGGCGCGGAGGCTGCCCATCGCCTCCGCCGCTTCCTCGAGAAGCCCCAGCTCGGGCGTTGCCGGCCCGCAGCCGACGCACAGGACGCACGATACGATCAGAAGGTACTTCCACCTCTTCATGAGTCCGCACTCCTTTCGCCCACGAACGAGAAGACCACGAGCGGCCCTACCGAGGCGCACGGACCCGCAACGGACTTCGGCGCAACCGGGTCGAATACGCCTGCCGCAGGGAACACTGTCTGACTTACGGGGGCATTCTGTCCCAAACACGCCGGGGGCGCAACCGCGGCCCCCTACAGGAGTCCGAGCTGGAGCTTGGCCGCGTCGGACATCTTGTTCATGTCCCACTGCGGCTCCCAAACCACGTCGACCCAGGCGTCGCTGACTCCGGGCACGGCTCGGGCCTTCGCCTTCACCTCGCCCGGCAGGGTCTGGGCGGCGGGGCACGCCGGCGAGGTCAGGGTCATGCGGATGCCGACCAGGCCGGCCGCGTTCACGTCGACGTCGTAGATGAGCCCCAGCTCGTAGATGTTGACGGGGATCTCCGGGTCGTAGACGGTCGAGAGCGCCTCGATGAGCTTCGGCTTGAGCTCGAGCGTCTTCAGGGGGTCGGGCTCGATGGGGTCGTGGGCGGCCGCCGCCGGCGGCGCGGGCGGCTCGCTCGGCAGGATGGGCCGGGGCGGCTCGGGACGCGGGGGGGCCGCCGCGGCCGGCGTCGTCGCCGGCGTCCGCTCGGCCGGCGCGTCGGGGCTGAACGGCGCCCCGCCACCGTCCGACGCGCCGGCGGCGGTGCCGGACGCCGGCACGCCGTCCTGGGGCGCGGCCTTGAAGTTGAAGATTCCCACTGGCGCTGTCTCCCTGGCTGTGGATCGTGACCGGCAACCCTGCACGCCATCGGTGCCGGAGCGACCTGGCATCCCGAGGCGAAGAGCCGCCTGCTACTCCGTCGAGACGACCTCGTGGCGGTCGTCCACCGCCGCCCGCAGGGTGTGCCACGCCAGGATCGCACACTTGACGCGGGCCGGATAGTCGCGGACCCCGGCGAAGACGGCCAGCTTCCCCAGCTCGGCATCGTCGGCGGGGGCCTCCTGATCGGTGACCAGCCGGTGGAACCGGTCGAAGAGCCCGCGCAGCTCGTCGAAGGTCCGCCCCTTGACCCCCTCCGTCATGAGGGACGCCGACGCCTTCGAGATGGCGCAGCCCGACCCCTCGAAGCGCAGGTCCGTCACCCGGTCGCCGCTCACCTTGACGGTCAGCGAGAGCTTGTCGCCGCAGAGCGGGTTGTGGCCGTCGGCGTGCAGGTCCGCGTCGTCCAGCCGCCCGAAGTTGCGCGGGCTGCGGTTGTGGTCGAGGATGACCTGCTGATACAGGTCCCGCAGATCGGACATGTCGTCACCTACCCGAACAGCTCCCTGACCCGGCCGAGGGCCGCCACCAACTGGTCGATCTCGCCCGTCGTGTTGTACATGGCGAGCGACGCGCGGGCGGTGGCGGGCACCCCGAGCCGGTCCATCACCGGCTGCGTGCAGTGGTGGCCGGTGCGGATGGCGACCCCCTCGGCGTCCACGATGGTCCCGATGTCGTGGGGGTGCACCCCGTCGAGCACGAACGACAGGATGCTCGCCTTGTCGGGGGCGGTCCCGACGAGGCGCAGCCCCGGCACCGCGGACAGCGCCTCGGTCGCGTAGGCGAGGAGGCGCCGCTCGTGGGCCACGATGGCGTCGAACCCGACCCCGGCGATGAAGTCCACCGCCGCCCCGAGGCCGATCGCCCCGGCGATGTGCGGCGTCCCCGCCTCGAACCGGTGCGGCAGCTCGTTGTAGGTCGTCCGCTCGAACGTCACCGAGCTGATCATGTCGCCGCCGCCCTGGTACGGCGGCATCGCCTCGAGCAGGGCGCGGCGGCCGTAGAGGGCCCCGATGCCGGTCGGGCCGTACAGCTTGTGCCCGGTGACGACGTAGAAGTCGCAGCCGATCGCCTGCACGTCGACGGGCATGTGGTAGGCGGCCTGCGCCCCGTCGACGAGCACCGGGATGCCCCGCCGGTGGGCCAGCTCGACGACCCGGCGGACGGGATTGACGGTGCCCAGCGAGTTCGACATGTGCACGAGGGACACGATCCGGGTCCGCGGCCCGAGCAGCGCCTCGAGCTCGTCGACGAGCAGCTCCCCGGCGTCGGAGAACGGCGCCACCCGCAGCTTGGCCCCCTTCTCCCCGCACACGATCTGCCACGGCACGATGTTCGAGTGGTGCTCCATGCCCGAGATCACCACCTCGTCGCCCGCCCCGAGGCGGCTGCGGCCGAACGTCTGCGCGACGAGGTTGATGCCCTCGGTGGCGTTGCGCGTAAAGACGATCTCGGCCGGCTCGGCCGCGTTCAGGAACGCCGCCACCTTGCCGCGCGCGGCCTCGTAGGCCTCCGTCGCGTCCTGGCTCAGCGCGTGCACGCCGCGGTGGATGTTGGCGTTGCCGGCCGCGTAGTAGCGGGCCAGCGTGTCGAGCACCGGCCGCGGCTTCTGGGTGGTCGCGGCGTTGTCGAGGTAGGCGAGGGGCTTGCCGCCGACGGTCTGCGCCAGTATCGGGAACTGCGCGCGGAGGCCGGCCACGTCGAGCACGGCGGGCTCCGATGCGGTCACGCTGGTCATCGACATCCCCGCCCGGCCGCCGTCATGCGCCGCTCATCGGGAGCCGCTCGAGCAGCAGCGCGTCGAGCTGGCGGCGGAGCGCGTCGACCTTGATGTGCCCGAACAGGTCGGCCGCGAACGCGTGGATCAGGAGCTGCCGCGCCTGCGCCTCCGACAGCGCGCGCGACCGCAGGTAGAACAGCGCGTCCGCGTCGAGCTGGCCGACCGTCGCGCCGTGGGTGCACTTCACGTCGTCGGCGAAGATCTCAAGCTGCGGCTTGGTGGTGATCTGCGCGTCCTCGGACAGCAGCAGCGCCTTGTTCGACTGCTTGGCGTCGGTCTTCTGGGCGTCGAGCCGGACGATGATCTTGCCGTTGAACACGGCGCGGCTCCGCCCGTCGAGAATGCCCTTGTACAGCTCGTGGCTGTCGCAGTGGGGCATGGCGTGGTCGATGGTCGTCTGGTTGTCGACCAACTGCCGGCCGTCCGCCAGGTACAGCCCGTTCAACGTGCACTCGCCGCCCTCGCCGCCGAGGACCACGCCGGCCTCGTTCCGCACGATGGCCCCGCCCGCGGTGATGGCGTGGGACGAGAAGTTGCCGGCCCGGCCGACGCGCACCGCGAGGTTGCCCACGTGGAACGCGGCGTCGGCCGCGCGCACCACCGTGTAGTGGTCGACGACCGCGTTCTCGGCCACCGACACCTCGGTCACCGCGTTGCTCAGGTACGGGACATCCCCGGTCCCGACGTGGCTCTCGACCACCCGGACCTCGCTGCTCACCCCGGCCGCCACCAGTACCCGCGGCTGGCTGAGCACGGGGACGCCGTCGCTCGACGAGACGAAGAGGAGGTGGATGGGCCGGTCGAGCACGACGCCGTCGTCGGCCTCGATCACCGCCCCGTCGCGCAGGAAGGCGGTGTTGAGGGCGGTGAACGCGTGGTTCTCGAACCGCGCCAGACGCCCGAGGTGCGCCGCGGGCGCGCCGGGGGCGCCGGTCTCGCCGGCCGACGCGGCCAGGTTGCGCACCCGGACCCCCGGCGGCAGGTCGGCCGCGTCCGACAGGTCCTGGGAGAAGTGACCGTTCACGAACACGAGCTCGGGGCCGCCCGGCCGGGGCGGGCGGAGCGCGTCGAAGACCTCGCGGTCGAGCCCGCCGGAGGCGGCGGAGGTCTGGAACGGGATCTCGGCGATGGGGGCGACGTTGGTGAACCGCCACTCCTCGAGCCGGGTGGTGGGGAACCCGAGCCGCTCGAAGCAGCGGAACGCGTCGTCGCACAGCGGTGCGAGGCGGCCGGAGAGGGGCGTCGTCCGCCGCACGGCCTCGAGCTGGGCGGCGAAACCGTCGGCGCTGGTGGCGATCTGGGACATCGATGTTCCGTAACGTTCAGTGCTGGTGCCCGCGACGGCCCGCGGATCGGCTCGCTCAAACTCCGCGGAGAACGGCCCGCGGCTCCGCTCCCCGCCGACCCGCTCGGCCGGCTCATGCCGGGGTCGGGCATCGCCGGCGCATCCGGCCGGCCGACCCGGCCAGCCCGGAGAGCGTCGCCTTCGGCTCCGCTCGCCGTAGCGCAAACCTCCTACGCAGTGGCCGCCGCCGGCTCGGCGTCGAGCCAGCCGTAGCCCTTCTCCTCGAGCTCGAGCGCGAGGTCCTTGCCGCCCGACCTCACGATGCGCCCCTTGTAGAGGACGTGCACGAAGTCGGGGACGATGTAGTGCAGCAGCCGCTGGTAGTGGGTCACCACGACCATCGAGCGCTCGGGGCTCCGCATCGCGTTCACCCCGCCCGCGACGGTCTTCAGGGCGTCGATGTCGAGCCCCGAGTCGGTCTCGTCGAGGATGGCGAGGGTCGGCTCGAGCACCGCGAGCTGGAAGATCTCGTTCCGCTTCTTCTCGCCCCCCGAGAACCCGTCGTTGACGGGGCGGTTCAGCAGGGCGTCGTCCATGTCGAGCAGCGACATGCGCTTGCGGACCAAGGTCATGAAGTCCATCGCGTCGAGCTCGGGCTGCCCCCGGTGCTTCCGGACCTCGTTCAGCGCCGCCTTGAGGAGATAGGCGTTGTTCACGCCGGGGATCTCCACCGGGTACTGGAACGCCAGGAACAGGCCCTCGCGCGCCCGCTCCTCGGGGTCGAGGTCCAGCAGGTCCTGCCCCTTGAACGTCGCCGACCCGCCGGTGACCTCGATGCCGTCCCGGCCGGCCAGCGCCCCCGCGAGGGTGCTCTTGCCCGAGCCGTTCGGCCCCATGATGGCGTGGACCTCGCCGGGGCTCACCGTCAGGTCGATCCCGTTCAGGATCTGCCGGTCCCCGGCCTTCGCCTGCAAACCGCGAATATCGAGCATCGATTTCCCGTCCACCTTCTGTCCGGCCCGTCCTCTCCAACCTCGCCGCCCGGCGCCACCCGGCCCGGCACTACCCGCTCCGGCTGCGCCGCCCGGCCCGACAACGACCGCTCCCGGCCGCGCCGCCCGCCCGGCCTAGCCCGGAGAGCGTCGCCTGCGGCTCCGCCCGCCGCCCAACCAACCCTGCTGGAAGTCTGCACCGTTCTACGGCGCAGACTCCTAGCCGACGCTGCCCTCGAGGCTGACGCTCAGCAGCTTCTGGGCCTCGACCGCGAACTCCATCGGCAGCTCGCGGAAGACCTCCTTGCAGAACCCGTTGACGATCAGGTTGACCGCGTCCTCGGTCGACAGCCCCCGCTGGCGGCAGTAGAAGATCTGGTCCTCGCCGATCTTCGACGTCGACGCCTCGTGCTCGACCTGCGACGACGTGTTCTTCACCTCGAGGTAGGGGAACGTGTGCGCCCCGCAGCGGTCGCCGATGAGCAGCGAGTCGCACTGCGAGAAGTTGCGGGCGCCGCGCGCGCCCTTGCCGATGCGCACGAGGCCCCGGTAGGTGTTCTGCCCGTGCCCGGCCGAGATGCCCTTCGACACGATGGTGCTGCGGGTGTTCCGGCCCAGGTGCACCATCTTCGTCCCGGTGTCCGCCTGCTGGCGGTTGTTGGTCACCGCGACCGAGTAGAACTCGCCGACCGAGTTGTCGCCCTGCAGGATGCAGCTCGGGTACTTCCAGGTGATGGCCGAGCCGGTCTCGACCTGGGTCCACGTGACCTTGGCGTTGGCGAGGGCCTTGCCCCGCTTGGTCACGAAGTTGTAGATGCCGCCCTTGCCGTCCTTGTCGCCGGGGTACCAGTTCTGCACCGTCGAGTACTTGATGGTGGCGTCGTCGAGGGCCACCAGCTCGACCACCGCCGCGTGGAGCTGGTTCTCGTCGCGCTGGGGGGCGGTGCAGCCCTCGAGGTAGCTCACCTCCGCCCCCTCGTCGGCCACGAGCAGGGTCCGCTCGAACTGGCCGGTGTTGGCGGCGTTGATGCGGAAGTACGTCGACAGCTCCATCGGGCACTTCACGCCCTTGGGGATGTACGCGAACGACCCGTCGCTGAACACCGCGGAGTTGAGGGCCGCGAAGAAGTTGTCGGTGTGGGGCACGACGGTGCCCAGGTACTTGCGCACGAGCTCGGGATGGTCGCGCACCGCCTCGGAGAACGAGCAGAAGATGATGCCGAGGTCGGCCAGCGTGTCCTTGAACGTGGTGGCGACCGACACGCTGTCGAAGACCGCGTCGACGGCGACGCCGGAGAGGCGCTTCTGCTCGTCGAGCGAGATCCCGAGCTTGTCGAAGGTGGCGCGGATCTCCGGGTCGACCTCGTCGAGGCTCTCGAGCTGCGGCTTCTTCTTGGGGGCTGCGTAGTAGCTGATGGCCTGGTAGTCGACGGGGGGGTAGCGCACGTTGTGCCACGTCGGCTCGGTCATCTTCGACCAGACCCGGAACGCGTTCAGGCGCCAGTCGAGCAGCCACCCCGGCTCGTCCTTCTTGGCCGAGATCATCGCGATGACGTCCTCGTTCAGGCCGACGGGGATCGAGTCGGTCTCGACGTCGGTGGTGAAGCCGTACTTGTACTCCTGCTTCGCGAGCTCTTCGACGGTCTGGATCGCGGTGCTCATGACGCTCCTTGGTCCGGAAATCGCCGCCGGGGGCGGCCGCGCGACGGCCTCCGTTCGGCGCTCGACCGATCCGGTGGGAGCCCCCGCCGCAACTGCGGCCCCGGCTCCCGGCGCAAGATCGACGGTGGCGACGGCGTACCGAAACCGCAGCCGATCCGCCCGACCGGCCCGCCGGTCACGACCGGCGGCGGCCGAATCGGATTGCCGACCAGAACGGTCGTATATCAACATACCACGGGGCGGGACCGGCCGACAACGCCGCCGGCGCCTCACCCGCCGGGGCGGAGGCGGCTGACGGCGAGGCCGACGACGACGACGGCGGCGGTGCCGACGACGTTGTTCCAGAGGAAGGACACGTCGGCCGCGCTCTCGAGCAGGGCCACCGACGCCATGCCCGCGAAGAGGCCGACGAAGGCGCCGTCGGCGGTGGCCCGCCGGAAGCCGACGGCGAGCACGAACACGCCCAGGAGCGACCCGTAGAAGTACGAGCCGACCTGGTTGACGACCTCGATCAGCGACCCGAGGTTGGCCGCGAACACCGCGAAGACGGTGGCGACCACGCCCCACAGGGCGGTCGCGACCTTCGAGACCCGCAGGTAGTGGCGGTCGGTCGCCCCGGTGTTCAGGTAGCGCCGGTAGAAGTCGATGACGCTGGTGGTGGACAGCGCCGCCAGCTCGGCCGCCGCGCTCGACATCGCGGCCGCGAAGACGGCCGCGATCAGCAGGCCCACGAGCCCCACCGGCAGGTGGGTGACGACGAACGTGGGGAACACGTAGTTCACGTCGGCGTAGGCCTCGCCGGTGGCCTCCTCCACCAAACCCGCCGCCCGGCCGCGCACCTCCCCGACCCGCGCCTGGCCCGCCGCGAACGCCTCCCGCGCCCCCGCGACGGCCGCCGCGCCCCCGTCCCGGCGCGCCTCGATCAACTCGCCGGCGGCGGCGCGCCGCGCCGCGAACGCCTCGGCGAACTCCGCCTCGAGCCCCGCGTACTCCGCCGACCGGGCGCCCGCGCGGACGGCCGCGTCGCCCACCGGGTCGAAGAGCATCGGCGGTGCGTTGAACAGGTGGAAGACGAACACGAGCACGCCGGTCAGCAGGATCAGCGCCTGCAGCGGGATCTTCCAGTACGCGCTCATCAGCAGTGACCGCCGGGCCGCGTCGACCGAGTCGGCGGTCAGGTGGCGCTGCACCTGGCTCTGGTCGCACCCGAAGTACCCGAGCATCAGGAAGAGCCCGCCGAGCAGGCCCGACCAGAACGTGTAGGTCTCGCCCGGGTCCAGGCTGAAGTCGACGGCGTTCAGCCGCTCGGCCGCGCCGGCGAGGTGCATCGCGTCGCCGAGGCCGACCCCGCCCGGCAGCCCGAGGACGAGGGCCGCGACCACCGCGAGCAGGCCGCCCACGATGATCACCATCTGCTTGACGTCGGCCCACGCCACCGCCTGCACCCCGCCGAGCATCGTGTAGAGGGTCGTCGGCACCCCGATGGCGAGGGCGGTGAGGGTGAGGTTCCACCCCAGCACGACGGAGAGCACCACGGCCGGGGCGGAGATGATGACCCCCACCGCGAGGCCCCGCGAGACCAGGAAGATGAGGCTCGTCAGGGCCCGCGTCTTCCGGTCGAAGCGGCGCTCCAGGTACTCGTAGGCGGTGAACACGCGGGCCCGGTAGAGGAACGGGACCAGGGTCACCGACAGGACGATCATCGCGAGGGGCAGGCCGAAGTACATCTGCACCAGCCCCATGCCGTCGGCGTAGCCCTGCCCGGTGGTGCCGACGAGGGTGATGGCGCTCATCTGGGTGGCCATGACGGACAGCCCGACCGCCCACCACGGCAGCGACCGGCCGGCGAGGAAGTACCCCTCGACCGCGTCGGTGCCGCGGGACCGCTTCACCCCGTCGTACAGGACCCACGCGAGGTAGCCGCCGATGATCGTCCAGTCGATGGGGTGCATGGGAAGCGCCGCCCCCGGGGGGCGCGAATCGGGGCCGTCTACCCCGAGAAGTACCGGGAGAACAGCCACAGCCCGGCGAGCACGAGGGCCTCGACGGCCATCACGGCGACGAAGGTGGCGGCGAGGGGCTCGTCGCCGCGGGTGTCGAGCACGCGCGGCACGTCGTCGGGCGTCGGGGTCATGGGCTTCGGCCTGACCGCAGTATACCCGGCATGCGCGGCGGCGGGACCACCGGCGGCGCGCGCCCGACGAGGGCGGGGGCGGCGGCAGGGTTGCACGGGCGGGGCGGCACCGATAGAATTGCGCCGGCGTCAGACGATTGTGAAGCGATGCACGTGGGCGGGCGTCTCCCGGCCCGGCGTCGCTGTC
Source organism: Vicinamibacterales bacterium (assembly GCA_963664545.2). Lineage (GTDB taxonomy): Bacteria > Acidobacteriota > Vicinamibacteria > Vicinamibacterales > UBA8438 > JAJEEA01. Next base: position 1,648,097 of record OY761475.2, read on the forward strand.
GCTGTCGCCGGGGTTCGAATCACGACGGGAATCGCGGGGCGGCCTGCGTCGTCGCGGGCGCGGCCGTGGGCCGCGTCGCCGCCCGGCGGCCGCTGCCGGCCGCGGCGGCGACCGGATCGCCGGCTGGTCCAGAAAGGAGTCACGACTTGGCAAACGTGACCACCGCCGAACACGTGGCGCATGCCGAGCATGCCCACGACGAGCACGAGTTGAGCTTCCTGCGGGCGTACGTCTTCTCGGTCGACCACAAGGTGATCGGGATCCAGTACGCGATCACCGCGATGCTCTTCCTGTTGTTCGGCTTCTCCCTGATGATGGTGATGCGGTGGCAGCTCGCCTACCCCGGCGCGCCGATACCGTTCATCGGCAACTTCCTGGGGCAGGCGAACGCGCCCGGCGGCATCATGCTGCCCGAGTTCTACAACCAGCTCGGGGCGATGCACGGCACCATCATGGTGTTCATGGGGGTCGTGCCCCTCGCCGTCGGCGGCTTCGGCAACTACGTGCTGCCGCTGCAGATCGGCGCCCCCGACATGGCGTTCCCGCGGCTGAACATGGCCAGCTACTGGGCGTTCTTCCTGGGCGGCGTGGTCATGATCGCCAGCTTCTTCGTGCCCGGCGGGGCCGCGAACTCGGGCTGGACGTCCTACGCGCCGCTCTCGGTCATCGCCCTCGAGGGGCAGACGTGGTGGCTCATCGGGATGATCTTCCTGATCACCTCGTCGCTGCTCGGCTCGATCAACTTCATCGTCACCACGTTCCAGCTCCGCGCCCCCGGCCTGAGCTTCATGCGCCTGCCGTTCTTCGTGTGGGCTCAGCTCGTCACCTCGTTCCTGCTCCTGCTGGCGTTCCCGCCCCTCGAGGTCGCGGGCATCCTGCAGCTCATGGACCGGGTGGCCGAGACCAGCTTCTTCATGCCGAGCGGGCTCGTGACGACGGAGGGCCCCCTCGACATCAGCGGCGGCGGCAGCCCCCTGCTGTGGCAGCACCTGTTCTGGTTCCTGGCCCACCCCGAGGTCTACGTCCTGATCCTGCCGGCGATGGGCATCGTCGCCGAGGTCCTCGCCAACAACACCCGGAAGCCGCTGTGGGGCTACCGCGTGCTGGTGGCGTCGGTCGTCTTCCTCGGGTTCATGTCGTTCATCGTGTGGGCGCACCACATGTTCCTGACCGGCATGGGCACGACGATGAGCGCCTTCTTCCAGACCACGACGATGATCATCTCCGTGCCGTCGGTGGTCATCCTGTCGGCGTTCTTCATCACGCTGTACGGCGGTTCCATCCGCTACAACGTGCCGATGCTGTTCGCGCTGGCGTTCCTGCCGATGTTCGGCATCGGGGGGCTGACGGGGCTGCCGCTGGGCCTGTCCGCGCCCGACCTGCACCTGCACGACACCTACTACGTGATCGGCCACTTCCACTACGTGGTGGCCCCCGGCACCATCTTCGCGCTGTTCGCGGGCCTCTACTACTGGTACCCGAAGGCGACGGGCCGGGTGATGAACGAGATGCTCGGCAAGATCCACTTCTGGGGCTCGTTCGTCGCGATCAACGTCGTGTTCATGCCGATGTTCATCACCGGCCTCGTCGGGGTGAACCGGCGGCTCTACGACGGCGGCATGCAGTACGCCCACGCCCAGGAGGTCATGGAGTGGAACGCCGTGATGTCCTACGGCGCCTGGGCCCTCGGGTTCTTCCAGATCTTCTTCATCGTCAACTTCTTCTGGAGCCTCCGGAACGGGAAGAAGGTCGACGACAACCCGTGGCGGGCGACCACCCTCGAGTGGCAGGCGCCGTCGCCGCCGCCGCACGGCAACTTCGCCGCGCCGCCCGAGGCGCACCGGGGGCCCTACGAGTACAGCGTGCCCGGCGCCCCGGACGACTTCACGATGCAGGGGCAGACGGCCGGCGCCGAGCCCGAGCCCGCGAAGGCCTAGCCCCCCGACGCTTGCAGAAGGTGCAACCAGGATGGAGATTCCGTATACCGTAGCCGAACGGCCGGACACCGGCTTGAACAACGTCAAGCTCGGCATCTGGCTATTCCTGGCCTCCGAGGTGATGCTGTTCGGCGGGCTCTTCTCGACCTACGTCATCCTGCGGGTGGGCGGCGTCGACTGGCCGCTGGGGGCCGAGTACCTGAACATCCCGATCGGGGCGTTCAACACCGCGGTCCTCATCGGCTCGAGCGTCACGATGGTCATGTGCTTCGCGTCGCTCAAGCTCGGCGACTTCGCCAAGTACAAGACGTACATGGGCTGGACGCTCGTGCTCGCCCTCACCTTCCTCGTCGTGAAGGGCTACGAGTACTACGAGAAGGTGTCGCACGACCACCTGCCCTCGCACAGCACGTTCCTCGCCATCTACTGGACGATGACGGCGCTGCACGGGCTGCACATCGTGGGCGGGGTCATCGTCAACGGCTACTTCTGGGGCCCCGGCAGCAAGCTGTGGCACCAGAAGCGGGAGATGTTCGAGAACCGGATCGAGGCGGCCGGCCTGTACTGGCACTTCGTCGACCTCGTCTGGATATTCCTGTTCCCGGTGCTCTACCTGCTGTAGGGGAGATGACCGGCAGCCGGGGCCGGGGGGGGCGACCGACCCCGGCCCGATCGCCCGGGGCGGCCCCCCGGACACTGCGGAGGCGTCATGAGCGGAAGCCCTGAAGAAACGAAGAAGCACATCGACATCTACATGAAGGTCGCCGGCGCGCTGGCGGTCCTCACGGTGGTGACCGTCCTGGCGTCGTACATCGACGTGGCGGTGCCCCTGGCGATCATCATCGCCCTCATCATCGCCACCGCGAAGGGGTCGCTGGTGGTGAGCTACTTCATGCACCTGGTCGACGAGAAGAGCCGGAGCCTGGCCATCGCGCTGGCCCTGACCGTGTTCTTCTGGCTGGTCCTCATGCTCGTCCCGATCATGACGACGTCGGACACCTACGGGGTGCACAAGCCGCTGCCGAACGCGAACGCGACGCACGCGGAGGACGGGGCGCACTGATGTCGCTGCGCGGCTTCCACATCCTCTTCATCGTGGCGTCGATCGGGCTGGCGCTGATGATGGCGGTGTGGGGCGGCGTGACCTGGGGGTCGGCCCGCGGCACCGGGTGGCATCTCGTCACCGCGGTCGGGTCGCTGGCGACGGCGGGGCTCCTGTCGGCCTACGCGGTACGGTTCGTTCGGAAGACACGCGAGATCGGGCTCAAGTGAGCCCGGATGGAACGAGGCGCTGAGATGCTGGGATCATCGCGACACGTCCTGCAGACGATGGTGGTGGCGGCGGGATTCGTGCTGGCCGCGCCGCAGACCGGATGGGCCTGTCCGGTCTGCTTCGGCGACCCGAACTCGGCGATGTCGATCGGCGCGAGCTGGGGCATCGCCGTGATGATCGGCATCACCGCCGGCGTGCTGGGCTGCTTCGCCCGCTTCTTTCTCTATCTCTTGAAGCGCTCGAGGACGGCGATCGGCGAGCGCGTCGACCTGTCGCCGTCGTCGCAGGCCGGAAGCCACTCGTAACCCTGCGGCGACGTCCGCCGCGGGCTAGGGGCTGGGCGCCCGCGCCGGGGAGAACGGCGCGGGCCACGGTGAGGTTGGTTGGGCCGAAGGCGGCGGCCGCGGCGCGATCCTGCGGTTCGCGTTCGGCGCCGGCCGCCGGGCTGGGAGCTTATCGATGCAGGAATTTCTCGGACTGCCGCTGCAGGCTTCGGCGCACGCCGCGGAGATCGACCGGATCATCGTCATCGTCCACTGGCTCATGGCGGTGCTGTTCGTGGGCTGGGGGATCTTCTTCGTCTACACCCTGATCCGCTTCCGCGCGTCCCGGAACCCGAAGGCGGACTACACCGGGGTCACGAGCCACACCTCGACCCGCCTCGAGATCGGCGTGGCCGTCGTCGAGGCCATCATCCTCATCTTCTTCGCGATCCCCGCGTGGACGGTGCGCGTCAACGCGTTTCCGCCCGAGGACGGCGCGACGGTCGTGCACGTCGTCGCGAAGCAGTTCGAGTGGCACTCGATCTATCCCGGGCCCGACGGCATGTTCGGGCGCCGCGACGCGAGCCTGATCACGCCGACCAACGCGACGGGCCTCGACCGGAGCGACCCCGCGGGGGCCGACGACGTCGCCACCATCAACCAGCTCAACCTGCCGGTCGACGAGCCCGTCATCGTGTACCTGTCGAGCCTCGACGTCATCCACAGCTTCGCGATTCCCCAGATGCGGGTGAAGCAGGACGCGATACCGGGCATGGAGATCCCGGTGTGGTGGGTGCCGACGGTGGCCGGCGACTACGAGGTCAACTGCTCGCAGCTCTGCGGGCTCGGCCACTACCGGATGCGCGGCTTCGTCACCGTCCAAAGCCGCGCCGAGTTCGACGACTTCCTCGCCACCGAGGGTGCCCGCATCGCGGCGGCGGCCGACTGAGCTGATCTCTCCGGCATGGAGCGCGCCGGCCGGCACTGACGGGCCAGCCGGCGTCGCCCTCCTCACTGCGCCCGGTCTAGCTCGTCCCGCACGATCTCGTCGAACACCTCGTACGGCGCCGCCCCCATGACCGCGCGGCCGTTGATGAAGATGGTCGGCGTCGACTGCACGCCGAGCGACTCGCCGTAGCGCAGGTCGGCGCTGACCTGCTCGGCGAAGCGGCCGCTGTCGAGGCAGGCGTCGAACGCCGCCTGATCGAGGCCGAGCGCGCCCGCGTGGCGCTTCAGGTCGTCCACCTCCAGGTCGTCCTGCTCCGAGAACATCGTGTCGTGCAGCTCCCAGAACCGGCCCTGCACGTTGGCGCAGAGGCCCGCCTCGGCCGCCTTGAACGCCTGGGCGTGGTTGGGCAGGGGGAAGTCCTTGAAGACGAGCCGGATGTCGTCGCCGTACTCCGCCTTCAGGCGGTCGAGGGTGACGGTCAGCCGCTGGCAGAACGGGCACTGGAAGTCGGAGAACTCCACGATCTGGACGGGCGCGTCGGCGGGGCCGAGAACGGGGTCGCCCTCGACCACGTCGACGGGGGTGCGGGGCGGCTCGAGCTCCACCCGGATGTCGTCGGCCCCCGCCCGCAGCTCGGCCATGTACGCGTGCAGGGCCTGCATGGGCCGCTGCTGGGCGAGGAACGCCCGGATCTGCGGCGCCATCTGCTCCTGGGTCATATTCGGGAAGGCGCGCCGGTTCTGCTCGTAGACGCGGGTGATGTCCTCGTCGGTGACGGGCAGGGTCCGCGCCGGCAGCTCCTGCGCGAGCAGCTCGTCGCGGGACGTGCCGCGGGCGATGGCCTCGCGCTCGATGAGGATCTCGCCGATGACGACGTCGAGGGTGCGCCTGCGGGTGTCGTACAGCTCCTGCAGCATGCGCATGCGCGAGGCCGCGTCGTTGCTGCGCCACGCCTCGTCGAGCTCGGCCATGGTGACCGCCCGGTCGCCGACGCGCCCGACCACCTCGTCGTCGGACTGCGCGAGGGTGGGCGCGCCGCAGGCAGCGGAGACCGTCAGGACGGCGCCGAGAACAAGAAGCCGCTGGAACATGGAAGGATGCCTTTCCGTACGGGGCCGGGCCCCGTACACTCGGTGTCGTGGTCCGGAGTGAACTTCCGCGCTCGATCGAGAACCGCGGGGAGGCGCCGGGCGGCGGCGCCCGACGGCACAGGACGACTTGCGAAGGCACCCCGCGCCGCGTCACGGCGCAGGCTCCCGGCCTGTTCGGGAACGAGCAAGCCACTCTATCATGATCCCCGAGACGGAGCCGGACCGCGGGGAGCGCGGAGACCGCGGCGGAGCTCCCGGGCGACCGGCCATCGACCCCGAATGAAGACCAACCGCATCCGCACCCGCCCCGCCCGCGCCGGGGCCGAGACGCCGTCGTCTCCGGCCCCGGTCACCGACGATGTCGCCGGGTTTCTCGATGACGCCGCGCACTACCCCGGCGGCCATGCGCCGGCGGTGGCGTTCCCCCGCGACGAGGCCGAAGTCGCCGCGTTCGTCCGCGGGGCCGCCCGGGTCCTGCCGATCGGGGCGCAGTCGTCCCTGACGGGGGGCGCGACCCCCATGGGCGAGCTGGTGCTGAGCACGTCAAGGATGAACGCGGTCGGGGACCTCGCGGGTGACCGGATCACCCTGCAACCGGGCGTCGTCCTGACCACGCTGCGCGAGGTCCTCGACTCGGCCGGCAGGGCGTACCCGCCGGTGCCCACCTTCGAGGGAGCGACCGTCGGGGGCGTCGTGTCGACGAACGCGGCCGGCGCCGCGACGTTCAAGTACGGCGTCACCCGCGACTGGGTCCGCGGCCTCACGGTGGTCCTGGCCTCCGGAGAAGTGCTCGACATCGAACGGGAACAGGCGAGGGCAACGGACGGACGGTTCGTCATCGAGACGCCGCGGGGCGAGATCGTGGTTCCCGTTCCGACCTACCGAATGCCGAGAGTGCCCAAGCACTCCGCTGGGTACCACGCCGCCAGCGACCTGGATCTCGTCGACCTGCTCGTGGGTTCGGAAGGCACGCTGGGGGTGGTAACCTCCGTCACCCTCGACGTCCTGCCCCGGCGGGCGGCGGTCTGTTTCGTGCTGATCGTCCTCGACGACGAAGGTCAGGCGACGCGGTTCGCAGCCCGGCTGCGCAGAGTCTCGCTAGATACCCGGCGCCGGGCGGATCCGGCGGGGCTCGATGTCGTCGCCATCGAATACCTGGACCGGCGCTCGCTCGAACTGGCATGCGCCGCCGGGGCTGACCGGCGCAACAACGTATCCATTCCGATGAGCGCTCACGCAGTGCTCCTGCTCCAGATCGAACTCCCCCCCGGCACCAATGCGGGCCGCGTCTACGAGCAGATAGCCCACGCCGTCCTGCCGGAGGTACCGCGCGGTCCGATCGTCCACCTCTGTCGCCTTCTCGACTCGGAAGGACTCCTCGACCGCGCCGTGATCGCGGCCCCCGGCGACACCGCCCGGGCGGCCGAGATGCTCGCCTTCCGCGAGGCGGTGCCCGAGGCGGTGAACCGGCGGGTGGCGGTCGCCAAGCGCACCGTCGATGGCACAATCGAGAAGACCGCCGCCGACATGATCGTGCCCTTCCCGAAGCTCGCCGACTGCCTGCGCCTCTTCCGCGACGCCTTCGAGTCGCGCGGCCTCGACCACGCGGTGTGGGGGCACCTGTCCGACGCCAACCTCCACCCCAACGTCATTCCCCGTTCCGCGGGCGACGTGCGGGCGGGCAAGGAGGCGATCATCGAGTGCGGGCGCGAGGTCATCCGCCTCGGCGGCTGTCCGCTCGCCGAGCACGGCGTCGGCCGCAACCCCGTCAAGCAGGCGCTGCTGCGGCTGCTCCACGGCGACGCGGGCATCGAGCAGATGCGGGCCGTCAAGCGCGCCCTCGACCCCGAAAACAAGCTGGCCCCCGGGGTCCTGTTCCCCGCCCCGGCCCGCGGAAAGGCACCGGTATGAGCAAACCGTTCCTCTGGCACTGGCTGATGACGGCGGCGGCCCTCGCGGTGACCGCCCTGGTCCTGCCCGGCGTCCGCGTCGACGGCGTGTTCTCGCTCGCCCTTGCCGGCCTCGTCCTCGGCTTCGTCAACGCCGTCGTGCGGCCCCTGCTGCTCCTCGTGACCCTGCCGTTCACGCTGCTCACCCTGGGGCTCTTCTACTTCGTCGTCAACGGCCTCGCGTTCGCCCTCGCCGCGTTCCTCGTCCCCGGGTTCAGCGTCGCGTCGTTCTTCTCGGCGATGCTCGGGGCGTTCGCGGTGGGGCTCGTCTCGTGGCTCATCGGGTCGTTCACCGGGGCCCGACCCCCGTCCCGCGGCTCGATGGTGGTCGAGGTCCGCCGCGGCCCCGACGGGCGGTGGGGCGCCTGATCCGGCGTGATTGTCGGCTTCTCGGACGGGAGAACCGAGGCGTTCCACAGCGGCCGCCGGATCGCGGCTTTCTCGGGCTTCGCCCGCACCGCCTCGCGGAAGCTCGACCAGCTCGACGCGGCCACCGGCCTCGGCGACCTGGCGAGGCCCGGCAACCGTCTGGAAGCGCTGAAGGGCCGGCGCAAGGGCCAGTGGAGCATCCGCATCAACGACCAGTGGCGGATATGCTTCAAGTGGCCCGACGGAAGCACCGGACCGACCGAAGTGGGAATCGTGGACTACCATTGAGACGGAGCCTTGACCAATGCGCGACCCGATCCACCCCGGCGAAACGTTGCGCGACGACCTCGACGCGCTCGGCATGAGCGCCGCGGAGCTGGCGCGGCGGATCGAGGTGCCGGTGAACCGCATCACCGAGATTCTGAACGGCCGACGCGCGGTGACCGGCGACACCGCGTTGCGCCTGGGACGCTTCTTCGGCACCTCGGGCGAGTTCTGGCTCAACCTCCAGAAGCTCTACGAGCTGCGGTGCGCGGAACGGAAGCACGGCGCGGCGATCGCACGACTGCCGACCCTGAGTGCCGGCAACGACCAACACGCAACGGGATGACCGCCGGCCGCGATCGACGCCATGGAAACCCTGACCCTAGTCTCCGCGGTATCCGCAATGCTCGCGGCCGCCGGAGCTCTGTTCAACGGCTGGATGATCGCCAAGCTCTCCGGCCGGCTCGACAGGCTGGAGGGCCGCGTCGACGCCATCGAGGCGACCCTCCAGACCCTCATGGCGGCGCTCATCGGCCCCGCGAGGGTTCACCCGGGCGCAACGAACGCGCCCGCCCGCGAGCCGTAGGACCTCCCCCCACTTCACCCGGTGCCTCGGCCGGCCTCGGGGAGTCCGCCTCGCGTGCCTGCCGCCCGCCGCCAGGCAGGATCGGGTCTTGCGGAGGGAACCTGTCGCTTCACCTCTCGACTCACAACTCGACGCGGCGGAGCCGCAGGGCGTTGGCGATGACCGACAGCGAGCTCAGGGTCATGGCCGCGCTGGCCCAGATGGGGCTGATGAGGAGGCCGAGGAACGGGTAGAGCAGCCCGGCCGCGACGGGGACGCCGACGGTGTTGTAGACGAAGGCGAGGAACAGGTTCTGCCGGATGTTGCGCATGGTGGCCCGGCTGAGGCGGCGCGCCTGCGCGATGGCCCGCAGGTCGCCGCGCACGAGGGTGACGCCGGCGCTCTCCATCGCCACGTCGGTCCCCGTGCCCATGGCGATGCCGACCGCCGCCTCGGCTAGGGCGGGGGCGTCGTTGATGCCGTCGCCGGCCATCGCCACCACCCGGCCGGCGGCCTGACGCTCGGCGACGATGCGCCGCTTGTCGGCGGGGAGGACGCCGGCGACGACGTCGCGGATGCCGAGCCGGGCTGCCACCGCCTCGGCGGTCACCGGGTTGTCGCCGGTGACCATGACGAGGTCGAGCCCCTCTGCCCGCAGCTTCCGCACCGCCTCCGGGGTCGTCGCCTTCACCGGATCGGCGACCCCGATCAGCCCCGCCAGCCGGTCCCCGACCGCCACGAACACCACCGTCTGCCCCTCGCGGCGCAGGGCGTCGGCGCGGGCGGCGAGCGGCGCGGCGTCGACGCCGGCCTCGGCGAGCAGCTCCGGGGTGCCCAGGGTCGCCACCCGCCCCTCGACGGTTCCCCGCACGCCGCGGCCGATTTCGGCCTGGAAGTCCGCGGCCGGGGGCACCGTCAACTCCCGGGTGTCGGCGGCCCGGACGATCGCATCGGCCAAGGGGTGCTCGCTGCCACGCTCCAGGGCCGCCGCCACCCGTAGCAACTCTGCCTCGGCGGCGGTACCGGGGAGGACCGCCGCCGCTTCGGGGTCCGTGTCCCCCTCGGTGGAAACGGCGGTCGCTCCGGGGTCGGCGGGGACCGGCACCGCAACCTCGGGACCTGTGCCCCCGCCCGTGGTGGCCGTGCCGGGGTCGGCGGGAACGACCGGCGCATCGGGACGATCCGTGTCCCGGCCAACGGCACCGACGGCCGTGCCGGGGTCGGCTGGGACCACCGCCGCCACCTCGGGGCGTCCCTCCGTGAGGGTGCCGGTCTTGTCGACGAGCAGCGTGTCCACCCGCTCCAGGGTCTCGAGGGCCTCGGCGTTCCTGATGAGGACGCCGGCCCCCGCCCCCCGGCCCGTGCCCACCATGATCGACATGGGGGTCGCGAGGCCGAGGGCGCACGGGCACGCGATGACGAGCACCGCGACGCTGCTGACGAGGGCGAGGGCGAGGCGCGGCTCCGGCCCCCACACCGACCACGCGGCGAACGCCGCCGCCGCCACCACCACCACCGCGGGCACGAAGACCGCGGCGACCCGGTCCGCGAGCCGCTGAATCGGGGCCCGGCTGCGCTGCGCCTCGCCGACCATCGCGACGATGCGGGCCAGTAGCGTATCGGTCCCCACGCGCTCGGCCCGCATGACCAGGGAACCGGTTCCGTTCAGCGTCCCGCCCACGACGCGCGCCCCCGGCCCCTTCTCGACCGGCAACGGCTCGCCGGTCAGCATCGACTCGTCGACGGCGCCGGCCCCTTCGACGACGACCCCGTCGACCGGCACGCGCTCGCCGGGACGCACCCGCAGGAGGTCGCCGGCCGCGACCGCCGCGAGGGGCACGTCCTCCTCCCGGCTGTCCGCCTCCCCGGGCCCGCCCGTGACCCGGCGGGCGGTGGCCGGGGCGAGGCCCAGCAGTGCCCGGAGGGCCGTCCCCGTCCGGCCGCGCGCCCGCAGCTCCAGGACCTGCCCCAGCAGCACCAGGGCGACGATGACCACCGCCGTGTCGAAGTACGGCTCGACGCCGCCGGCCATCCGGAACCCGTCGGGAAACAGGCCCGGCGCGACGGTGGCGGCGGCGCTGTAGGCGTAGGCGGCTCCGACGCCCAAGGCGATGAGGGTGAACATGTTGGGGCTGCGGTTGACGACCGACGCCCAGGCGCGGGCGAAGAACGGCCACCCGGCCCACCACACCACCGGGGTCGCGCAGGCGAGCTGCAGCCAGTTCGACGCGGTGCGGTCGATCGCCGCCGTCACCCGCTCGCCGAGCAGCATCTCCCCCATCGCGAGGGCGAAGACGGGGAAGCCGACGAGGGCGGCCCAGCGGAACCGCCGCGTCATGTCGTCGAGCTCGGGGTTGGCGGCGTCGGGCACCACCGTCCGCGCCTCGAGGGCCATCCCGCACTTCGGGCACGCCCCCGGCCCGTCGCGGACGACCTCGGGGTGCATCGGGCACGTGTACTCGACGGTCGGCTGCAGGGAGTCCGCCCCGATCTCGGCGTCGAGGGCCATCCCGCACTTCGGGCACGCCCCCGGCCCGAGCTGGCGCACCTCCGGGCACATCGGGCAGGAGTACCACGTCTCCGCCGCCACGTCCGACGGCAGCTCGGCCGCCGCCGCGGCCCCGTGGCCCGGCTCCGCCGACGGGGCGGTCAAGAACCGGGCCGGGTCGGCCTGGAACGCGGCGTGACACCCGCCGCAGCAGAAGTAGTACCGCCGCCCGTCGTGTTCGTGGCTGAACCGGCTCTTCGCCGGGTCGACCCGCATGCCGCACACCGGATCCCGAACTTCGCTCTCCATGTCCTGGCTCTAGAACCCCGCCTTCGAACCCAGCCACGCGGCGCGGAACCGGCCCTGGGCCGCGGTCGGACGCCGTCCGAGCTGTTCCAGCGACACCAGCTCGCGGGCGGGGTCGGAAGCCGTCTCCACGGTGGCCGTCATCGGCACGCCGCGCCGTTCATAGCGGACCGTCACCTGCCGACCTGCGCCGAGGTCGCGGAGCACGCGGTCGAGGCCGCCCGGCGACGACACGCGGCGGCCGTCGATCGAGACGATCAGGTCGTCGCGCGCCACCCCCGCGTCGTGGAGCGGCGTCCCGAACGCCAGCGGGGCGGCCACCCGCGCACCGCCGCGCTCGAAGCGCAGCGACGGGCGGCCCAGCCAGGCGCGGCCGGGGGACCGCGGCCGCAGCACCAGCCCGGCGCGCTCGAACAGCGGGGCGAAGTCGACGACCTCGTGCCCGTCGACATAGCGGTCGAAGAACCCGTGGGCGAACGGCTCGTCGCCGGTCAGATCGGCGAGGGCGGCGCGGGCGTCGGCTGCCGTGTAGGGCCGGTCCACCACCCCGGGGGTCGTGGCCCCGCCCCGCCCGAACCGCTCCCAGAGCAGCCGCATGTAGTCGTCCAGGGTGGCGGCGCGGCCGACGCCGTCGGCGGCGCGGGCGCGCAGCATCAGGTCGAGCCCCAGCCCCAGCACCTCGCCCCACGTGTAGTAGGAGATGAAGAAGCTGCCCCAGTTGGTGGGGTCGATGGACGTCGCGGCATCGGTGAACGGGGCGAGGCGGCTCATGTCCGCGGCCGACCGGAAGCGCCGGCCGGGGCCGCGCTCGACCGTCTCGATGGCCGACCCGAACCGGGCCAGGGTCTCGGGCAGCGCGGCCAGCCCCGCCCGCTGCAGAATCAGCGCCCCGTAGTAGTTGGTGAAGCCCTCGCCCAGCCACAGCTCGCCCGACGGGTTGACGTCCTCGAAGTCGAACGGCTCGAGCGAGCGGGGGCGGATGCGCTCGACGTTCCAGACGTGGAAGAACTCGTGCGACACCGAGCCGAGCAGGCGCCGGCGCTGCCCGCGGAGCGTCGCCGGCGCGCTCAGCACGGTGCTGTTGCGGTGCTCCATCGCGTCGCCCGACGCCGTCGGCAGGTAGTCGGCGATGAACGTGTAGCGGCCCGTTTCGAAACGCGGGAACTCGCCGAACACGGTGACCATCTCGCGCACGATGCGCTCGACGTCCTCGGCGTAGCGGTCGAGATCGCCCCCGCCGCCGGTGTGGTGCATGGCGATGCGGAACGTCGGCCGGTAGCCGGGGTCGGCGGGGTCGGCGACGGTGAACGTCCGCTCGTCGAACGCGCTGACCTCGGCCGGGCTGTCGAGCAGGTACTGCAGGTTGGGCGCGGTGAAGACGAGCGGGTCGTCGGTCGGGTAGAGCTGCGTCGCTACCCGCCACCCGCTGTCCGGCGGCGGCTCGAACCGCACGGTCGCCGGGCGGTCCTCCAGCCCGTCCCCCCACATGAGGCTCGCCGGCATGTTGAGGTGGGCGTGGGTGTCGTCGATCGCCAGGTACGTGCCGTCGACGCGGTCGCCGTACACGCGGTAGGTGAACCGGACGGTCCCGTCGTGGCCGGCCACGTCCCACCGCGCCATCGCCGAGCGGACCGGGTCGAGGGCGTTCCCGGCGCCGTCCGCCGCCCGCACCTCGAACACGTTCTTCGCGAAGTCGTGCCTCGCGTAGCGCCCCGGCGAGGCGGTGCTCATCCGCATGCTCAGGGGCCCGGGGGGCAGGTCGGTCACGGTCACCGCGACCTCCATCCAGCGTTGCTGGGGCCGGGGGAAGCTCAGCTCGTAGGCGACCGGGGGACCGTCGGCGCCGCCCGCGCCGGCCTGCCCCGCCAAGCCGGCCTGCCCGCCGGGACGCGGCATGAACCACGCCGCGGCGAGGCCCAGCGCGATCAGCCCGGCCGCCCGCAGCGCCATGATCCGGCCGCCCCGCGCCGCCGTACCGCCGCCCCGCGCCGCCGTACCGCCGCCCCGCGCCGCCGTACCGCCGCCCCGCGCCGTCGCCCCGCCGCCCCGCGCCGCCGCCCGGTCACTCCGCGCCGTCGTCCCACCGGCCCGCGCCGCCGTACCACCGCCCCGCGCCGCCGCCCGGCGGCCCCGCGCGGTCATCCCACCGCCCCCACCACTTGGCTGACGAACTCGGCCTCGGGGACGGCGCCGAGAATCTCGGTGCGCTCGTTGACCACCGTCTTCGGCACCCCGGTCACGCGGTACTCGTGCACGAGGTCGGGGTACTCGGCCGCCGCGACCGCCGCCGCAGTGACGTGGGGGCTGGCGAGGGCCATGCGGTGGGCCAGGCTGACCGCCTGGGGGCAGTGCGGTCAGGTGGGGGTGACGAAGACCTGGATGTCGATGGGCGCCTCCACCTCGGCGAGCCGGGCGCGGCTCTCTTCGCTCAGGCCGGAGTCGCGCGAGGCGACGAGGAGGATGGCCTCGACGAGCGAGATCAGCTCGTGGCCCTCGGGCACGCCGTAGAACCGGATGCCGGTGTCGGCCTCGCCGACGACCGCGATCGCCGGCGCGCGCCGGATGCCGAAGGTCCGGACCGCGTCCTTGTCGAGCACGAGGTTGAACTCTTCGACGGTGATGCGCGCCGACAGCGACGCGATGCGGTCGACGACGGCCCGCGCCGACACGCAGGTGTCGCAGCCGAACGTCTGGGTGAAGAACAGCAGCTTGACCGGCGCCGCGAGATCCGCGAGCGCCGCCTCGAGATCGGCGGGGGTGCGGGCGTTCATCGGTAGATCCTACTGGACATCGGCCGGGTTGACCGACCGACTGAGAGCAAGACCCCGTCCAAGCTGTGCGTGCGGATTTCCCGCACACGGCTTGCCAAGTGGACTTCAGGTCGCGGCATGCACCACCCCCGGATACCGAACGAGCGCTGGTCTTGCGGCAGCGTCTCCCGCTCTGCCCGCCCTGATGGCGGAGCTCCTCACTTGAAGAGGTCGTCGAACGCCTGCCGGGCGCTCCGCGGACCGGCGGCGACCTCCGAGCGGGTCTGGCGTTCGACGGTCACCTGGGGCGAGAAGTACGTGCAGTCGTTGCGCGCGTCCTTGGGGAATATCCGGGCCGGGACCGGCTGCAGGCACTCGAACCGGCTGCCGCCGTCGAACGAGGCGCACTGCGCGCAGCAGTGCAGGGGCGACCCGCACGCGGGGCACTTGGTGGCGGGGCCGATGGCCGTCCGCAGGGTGCGGCGGCACCGCGCGCAGCGCATGACGTCGTGGAAGCCGGGCATGTTCGGCTTCCGATGCTCCCGGTTGATGACGCTGCGCGGAGCGCCGTCGCGGCGCGGCGGGCGGGGCCGCTCGCCCGGCCGATCCTCCGGCCCGCGGCCTGCCGCGTAGTCGTCCTGATAGCCTCGTTGACGGTACTTGCGATCGCTCATGCTCCAGCCCGTTCCTGTCGATGCCCGCCGGTCACCGCCGGCGCCGCTGGTCTTCAATCTGGGCGAACTGCACGGCCTCGGACGTTTCGTGTCGATGCTCGCCGGTGACCGCCGGCGCCGCAGGGGAATCCCCGCCCGCCCGGCAGGGCCCCGCACGCCGCCGACGGGCGCCGTTCACCCGGCGGGGTACCGTTAGTTGATCGCACATTTCGACCGAAGTTCCAACGAAAATCACACCCGGGGCCGCCGCCCCATGTTAATGTTGCGGTAGATCGGTGGCGGCAACGGGCCGCCAGAGGCTTGAGCCATGCCTGCGAGACTCGTTTTTCTGCTGGTTCTCCTGTCGGCGTTCATGGTCGTGCCGTCTGCGCTGGACCTGCTCACGGAGTGGCTCTGGTTCAACGAGGTCGAGTACACCGGCATCTTCATGCGCACCCTCGGCGCCCGGGTGACCCTGGGCGCGGTGGCGTTCCTGCTGGCGTTCGCCGGGCTGGCCCTGAACTTCCGCCTCGCCCTACGGCGGTTCACCGAGCCCTACACGCTGTTCCCCGGGAACGGCGACATCCAGGCGGTGGTGCTGACCCCGCAGCAGTTGCAGCGGCTGGGCATGGCGGTCGCGGCCCTGATGGCGCTGTTCCTCGGCGCCTTCGCCTCGAACGAGTGGCTCACGTGGCTGCAGTTCCAGAACGCGGTGCCGTTCGGGCAGCCGGATCCGCTGTTCGGCCGCGATACCAGCTTCTACGTGTTCGCCCTCCCGTTCATCGACCTCGTCCGCTATCTCACCTTCACCGTGGTGATCCTCTCGCTCCTCGGGTCGGCCGCCCTCTACGTCATCTCGAACCAGTTGGGCATCGACCCCGCGCGCGGGCCGATCGTCGGCGACGGCGCGCGGCGCCATCTGGGGCTGCTCATCGCGGGCGTCTTCCTCCTGCTCGCGTGGGGCGCGTACCTCGACGTCCCGCGGGTCCTCACGACCCCGGCGGGGACCGTCTACGGCGCGTCGTACGTCGACGTGATGCTGCGCGTGCCCGTCTTCCGGGCGCTGGTGCTCGTCGCGCTCGTCGGCGCCGCCCTCAGCGTCATCTCGGCCCTGACCCCGCGGAACCGGCCCCTGATGGCCGCCGTCGGCCTCTACGCGTTGATCTCGGTGGGCGGGAACCTCGGGGCCGTCGCCCTCCAGCGCCTCGTCGTGACCCCGGACGAGCAGCAGCGGGAGGCCCCCTACCTGACCCACAACATCGCGGCCACGCGGCAGGCGTTCGGGCTCGACGACGTCGAGGAGCGGGAGGTGTCGGGCGACGCCACCCTTTCCCTCACCGACATCGAGAACAACCGGGACACCATCGACAACGTGCGGCTCTGGGACCACGAGCCCCTGCTCGACACGTTCGGGCAGCTCCAGGAGATCCGCACCTACTACGACTTCGCCTCGGTCGACAACGACCGCTACTTCATCGACGGCGAGTACCGGCAGATCATGCTGTCGAGCCGCGAGCTCAACTCTGACAGCCTGCCCAACCGGTCGTGGGTCAACGAGCGGCTGCAGTACACCCACGGGTTCGGGGTGGCGATGGGCCCGGTGAACCAGGTCACGGCGGAAGGGCTGCCGGTCCTGTTCATCGGCGACCTGCCGCCCACGTCGTCGGTGGACCTCGAGGTCGAGCAGCCGAGCATCTACTTCGGCGAGCTGTCGAACGACTACGTCATCGTGAACACCGGCACCGACGAGTTCCACTACCCCGAGGGGGACGACAACGTGTCGACCCGCTACGACGGGGCGGGCGGGGTGGCGATGCCGTCGCTGCTGCGCCGGCTGCTCTTCGCGGCGCGGTTCGGCGCCTACGAGATCCTCGTGAGCAGCCAGTTGACCAGCGAGAGCCGCATCATCTATCACCGCAACATCATCGACCGGGTCACGACCATCGCGCCGTTCCTCCGCTACGACACCGACCCCTATCTCGTGATCTCCGAGGGCCGCCTGGTCTGGATGGTCGACGCCTATACCGTCAGCGGCCGGTATCCCTACGCCACGCCGGCCTCGAACCGCGTCAACTACATCCGCAACGCCGTCAAGATCGTCATCGACGCCTACGACGGCACGACGACGTTCTACCTGGCCGAGCCCGACGAGCCGATCGCCCGCACGCTGCAGGCCATCTTCCCCGGCTTCCTCCGGCCCCTCGACGCGATGCCCGAGGATCTGCGGCGGCACATCCGGTATCCCGAGGGGCTGTTCACCCTGCAGACGGCCATCTACTCGACGTTCCACATGACCAATCCCGCCGTGTTCTACAACCGGGAGGACCAGTGGGAGGTGCCGGTCATCGACGGCGAGCAGATGCAGCCCTACTACACGATGATGCGCCTGCCGGGCGAGCCGCGCGCCGAGTTCATCCAGATGCTGCCGTTCACGCCGCGGGGCAAGAACAACATGGCCGCGTGGATGGTCGCGCGCAGCGACGGCGACCAGTACGGCAAGATCCTCGTGTTCCAGTTCCCGAAGCAGAAGGTGGTCTTCGGGCCGAGCCAGATCGTGGCGCGGGTCAACCAGGATCCGGACATCTCGCCGCAGCTCACCCTGTGGGACCAGCAGGGGTCCGAGGTCATCCAGGGCACGCTGCTCGTCATCCCCATCGAAGAGGCGCTGCTGTACATCCGCCCCCTGTACCTGCGCGCGTCGGGCGGGCGCATCCCCGAGCTGAAGCAGGTCATCGTGGCGTACCAGAACGAGATCGCGATGGAGGAGACGCTCGACGGCGCCCTGAGCCGCCTCTTCGGCCGGGGCGCCGGGGCGCCGCCGCCGAGAAGGCCGCCGACCGGCTCGCTGATCGCGGACGCCGGGTTCGCGCCGCCGGGGCCGGAAGCCTCGGCCGCGCCGGCCGGGGAGGGGCTGGTGTCGCAGGCCGGCGACCACTACCGCCGCGCCCTCCGCGCGCAGCGCGACGGCGACTGGGCGCAGTACGGCCAGGAGATCGAGCAGTTGGGCGAGGTGCTCGAGCAGTTGGGCTCGGGGCCGGTCCTGGAGTGACGGCGCGTCCCGGCGGCGCGACGGCCGGAGCCATCGGACGGACGCCCGCGGGAGGACGAAGAAGCCCGGAGGAGAAGGCAATGCACTCGAGGAGTCTCACCGTCCTGTTGGGATTGGGAATCGTCGCCGTCGCCGCCTGCGGCGAGGCGCAGGTCCAGACGACGCCGGGCCTGCAGGCGTTCGTGGGCGCGCGCATCATCGACGGCACGGGCGCGGACGCGGTCGAGAACGGCGTGCTGGTGGTGCGCGACGGCCGCATCGAGGCGGTGGGGGCGGCCGACGCGGTCGAGGTTCCGGCCGACGCCGAGCAGATCGACGTCAGCGGCCGGACCATCATGCCCGGCCTCATCAACGCGCACGGACACGTCAACAACGTGCGCGGCCTCGAGGCGGATCCGTCCTTCTACACCGAGGAGCACGTCGAGGCGCAGCTCGGGCTCTACGCGCGCTACGGCGTGACCACCGTGTTCAGCCTCGGCGGCGACGGCCCCGCGGGCGTGGCGGTGCGCGACCGGCAGCGCACGGACCCCGACATCGACGAGGCGCGCTTCTTCCTCTCGGGGAACATCCCCACCGGCCCCTCGCCGGAGGAGGCCATCGACCAGGCCAACGCGGCCATCGCGCTCGGGTCCGACATGGTGAAGATCCGCGTCGACGACAACCTCGGGGCGAGCACCAAGATGACCCCGGAGACCTATCAGGCGGTCATCGACACCGCGCACGAGAACGGCCTGCGGCTGGCCGCCCACATGTACTACCTCGACGACGCCAAGGGGCTGCTGGCCGCGGGCGCGGACCTGCTGGCGCACAGCGTGCGCGACGTCCCGGTCGACGACGAGCTCATCGCCCAGCTCCGGGAGACCGGGGTCTGCTACTGCCCGACCCTGATGCGCGAGGTCTCGACCTACGTCTACGAGTCGCGGCCCGACTGGTTCGACGACCCGTTCTTCCTCAAGGAGGCGGACCCCGACGTCGTCGCCGCCCTCGAGGACCCGGCCTACCAGGAGCGCCTGCAGAACAGCCGCAGCGCGCAGACCTACAAGGCGCAGCTCGAGGTGGCCAAGGCCAACGTGAAGGCGCTGTCGGACGCCGGCATCCCCATCGCGATGGGTACCGACACCGGCCCCGCGGCGCGGTTCCAGGGGTACTTCGAGCACGGCGAGCTCGCGATCATGGTCGAGGCGGGGCTGACGCCCATGCAGGCGATCGTCGCGTCCACCTCGGACGCCGCGCGCTGCATGCAGGTCGACGGCGACCTCGGCTCGCTAGAGGCCGGCAAGTGGGCCGACTTCCTCGTGCTCGGGGCGAACCCGCTCGAGGACATCGGCAATACGCACAGCCTCGAGTCGGTGTACATCGCGGGCAACGCGGTGCCGGGGGTGTAGGGGCCACCGAATTCCGCCCGCGCCCGCCCGCAGGGAAGGAGATACGCATGCACCGCCATCTGTCAGTCGCCGTGTGCGCCCTGTTGGCCGTGGGTGTACTGTCGACCGGGGCCGCCCCCGCGTCGGCGCAGCCGTCGGAACGGCTCGAACGCGTGCGCGACGAGCTGCGCCGCGAGCGCGGCCTCCGGCGGCTGGAGGTCGCGGTCAACGGGAGCGAGGTCACGCTGACGGGACGGCTCGACACGTTCTGGCTGAAGAGCGAGGCGATAAGGCGCGCACTCGAGGTCGACGGGGTCGAGACGGTGGTCAGCGAGATCACGCTGCCGGAGGGGAGCGACCGGAGCATCATCGACGACGTCTCGCGGGCGGTCGTGAACTACCCCTGGTACACCGTCTTCGACTACCTAGACGGACGGGTCGAGAACGGGGTCGTGACCCTGATCGGCCGGGTGACGAGCGAGCGCGACAAGCGGGACGAGATCTTCGAGCGGGTGGCGAAGATACGCGGCGTCCAGGACGTGCAGAACCAGATCGTGCAGATGAGCCCGTCGTCGGCGGACAACCGCCTCCGGAACGCCCTCGCGACGCAGATATTCAACAACATCCACTTCCAGCGGTTCGCGTCGTACAAGAACCCCCCGTTCCGCATCCTCGTCGACCGCAGCGTCGTCACCCTCATCGGGTATGTCCCGGGCGAAATCGAGCGCCGCGAGATGGAGAACATCGCCCGGCAGACCTTCGGCGTGCTGCGCGTCCACAACCAGCTTCAGACGATGCAGTGAGGCGGCTGCGCTCGGCCCGTCGTGTGCTCGGCCCGCTTGCCGCGGCCGTCGCGCTGGCCGCCGCGTGCACGCCGCAGGACGGCGGCCCCCGGCAAGTGCGCGGGACCGACGCCTCCGGCGTCGCCTATGTGGCCGACGCCGCCTGCGCCGCCTGCCACCGGGTCGAGTTCGACGCCTGGACCGGCTCGCACCACGACCTCGCCATGCAGGTCGCGACGCCCGAGACGGTCCTCGGCGACTTCGGCGACGCCGCCTTCACCCACCGCGGCGTCACCTCCCGGTTCTTCCGGCGCGGCGACCGGTTCTTCGTGAACACCGAGGGCCCCGACGGCGCGGCGGCCGACTTCGAGCTGACCCACACCCTGGGAGTCGAGCCGCTGCAGCAGTACTTGGCCCCGTTCCCCGGCGGGCGCCTGCAGAGCCTGCCCATCGCCTGGGACACCGCGCGGAACCAGTGGTTCCACCTCTATCCCGACGAACGCATCGAGCCCGACGATGCCCTGCACTGGACCGGCCGCTACCAGACCTGGAACCTGCAATGCGCCGCCTGCCACTCGACGGACCTGCGGAAGGGCTACGACGTCGAGGCGGACACCTACGATACGACCTGGGCCGAGATAGACGTCGGCTGCCAGGCGTGCCACGGCCCCGGCGGCCGGCACGTCGCGCTGGCCCGTGAGGCCGGCGGCGTACGGGGCGCGGCGCCGTCCGGCGGGTGGGGCCTCGTCGCCCCGTTCTCGGCCGGCGACCCCGCGGCGGAGCTGGAGGCCTGCGCCCCCTGCCACTCGCGCCGCGAGCAATTGACCCCGGTGGCCGCGCACGGCGGCCCCCTGCTCGACGACTACCTGCCCGCGCGGCTGGCCGAGGGCCTGTACCACCCCGACGGCCAGATCCTCGACGAGGTCTACGTCTACGGCTCCTTCGTCCAGAGCCGGATGCACGCGGCCGGGGTGCGCTGCTCCGACTGCCACGACCCCCACCGGCTGACCCTGCGCGCCGACGGCAACGCGGTGTGCACGCGGTGCCACCGCGAGCGGCCGGGCGACCGTTTTCCGACGCTAGCGCCGGGCCGCTACGACACGCCCGCGCACCACCACCACGAGCCGGGCTCGGCGGGCGCGCAGTGCGTCAACTGCCACATGCCCGACCGCACCTACATGGTGGTCGACCCCCGCCGCGACCACGGCTTCCGCGTGCCCCGCCCCGACCTGTCGGCGGCCCTGGGCACCCCCAACGCCTGCACCGGCTGCCACGACGACCGCGACGACGCGTGGGCGGCCGACGCCGTCGCAAGCTGGTCCGACGCCCCCCCGCCGCCGCATTTCGCCCCCGCCTTCGCGGCCGGGCGCGCTGGCGACCCGGCGGCCGGGCCCGACCTCGCCGCCATCGCCGCCGACCGCGGCCAACCCGCGATCGTGCGGGCCACCGCCCTCGATCTGCTCCGCCCCCTCGGCCGGGCCGGCGTCGCCGCCGCCCGCGCCGCCCTCGACGACCCCGACCCGCTGGTGCGCGCGACCGCGGCGGGCGGGCTCGACGCGCTGGGCCCGCCGGCGCGGCGCGCGGCCCTCGATCCGCTGCTCGCCGACCCGGTCCGGGCGGTGCGCCTGGAGGCGGCGCGGGCCCTCGCCGAAACGTGGGCCGGCGACCCCGCGCCGACACCGGGCGACCCCCTCGCGTCCGCCGCCGCCGAGTACCTCGACGCCCAGGCCGCCGTCGCCGACATGGCCCCGGCCCGTCTCGGCCTCGGCGCCGTGCGCGAGCGCCAGGGGGCGCGCGACCGGGCCGAGGCCGAATACCGCGCCGCCCTCGCCCTCGACCCCCGGTTCACCCCGGCCCGGTTCAACCTCGCCAACCTCCTCAACGCCCAGGGGCGCAACCCCGAGGCGGAGACGGTGCTGCGGCGCGGCATCGACCACGACCCCGGCGAGCCCGAGCTGCACTACTCCCTCGGCCTCCTCCTCGCCGAGGAGGACCGCCTCGACGAGGTGGTCGAGAGCCTCGCCCGCGCCGCCGTCCCCACCGCCCGCGCCCGCGTGCACTACAACTACGGGCTCGCCCTCCAGCAGGCGGGACGCCTCGACGAAGCCGAGGCGGCGCTGCGCGAGGCCCGGCAGCGCGACGACCGCGACCCCGACGTGGTGCTCGCCCTCGCCCGCCTGCTGATGGACCAGCAGCGCTGGAGCGAGGCGGAAGAGCCCGCCAGCGCCCTCGTGCGGCTCGTCCCCGGTGCCCCCGGGCCGCAGCGGCTGCTCAACGAGATCCGGATCCGCGAACGCCGGAGCCGGCGATGACCGGCGGGGGAATGTCGGGATTTCTCGATCCGAAGAAGTTGCGATGCACCCGCATCGTTGTATCATTGCACCATGCGAACAACCCTGACCCTTGATGATGACGTCTACCAAGCGGCGTTGAGCCACGCTCGGGCCACCGGCCAGCGACTCGGGCGCGTCCTGTCGGACATGGCACGGCAGGCCCTGCAACCCGAGCGGGCGCGCGGCAGCCGGGAGGCCAGCGGACGTTTCGCGACGTTCGACGTACCGCCGAACGCCGATGTGATCCCCGCCTCCCGAGTCCAGAGGGCCCTCGACGACGATGGAATCGTCTGAGAATCGACCGCTGCTGCTCGACGTCAACGCACTCGTGGCTCTCGCGTGGCCCAACCATCAGTTCCACCGCGCCGTCGTGGATCGGCTGCAGCGCCGCCCCGCCCCCGACTGGGCCACGTGCGTGCTCACCGAGCTCGGTTTCGTGCGGCTCTCGTCGAACCCCGCCGTGGTGGGCGTGCGCAAGACGCCCGCCCAAGCGCTCGGCGTGCTCGCCAGACTGGTCGCGGATCCCCATCACCGCCATCTGGGATCGCTGCCGCGGCTCACGCAGGTGGAAGCGCACTTCAAGCATCTGCTCGGGCACCAGCAAGTCACGGACGCCTACCTGTTGTCGGTCGCCGCGACCAACGGCGCCGTGCTCTTGACGACGGATCGACGTCTGCAACCGCCGGCGGCGCTACGCGCACCCATCGAAGTCGTCACGCCATGACCGCCACGACGCGGCCTTCGCGACCGCGCTCCCTTTCAGAGGCCGAGCGCAGCCGGCAGGTCCGCCATCGAGTCGATCACCATCCCGGGCGACACCGCCGGGTGAGCAAGGTCGGCCTCGCGGAACTTGCCGGTCCTGACCAGCATCCCGAGCGCACGGGGGCCTGGGCACCGCAACACGCCCGAAACGCCGAGGCTATATCATGTCACCGCCTTGGTGACTCTGTGGTGACTCTGCGGAAGGACTGCATCATGAGACGACGGACGGCGATCGGACTTGGCGTGATTCTCATCGTGGCGGCGGCGGGGTCCGCGCGGCCGGCGGCGGCGCAGCCGGCCGAGGCGGGCGGGGCGGGGGCCGTCGAGCGGCTCGACCCGCGCCTCGACGATCTCGTGGCGGCCGATGCGACGGTCGAACAGGTCGCCGACGGGTTCCAGTTCATCGAAGGGCCGGTGTGGGTCGGTGACGCGGACGACGGCCACCTGCTCTTCAGCGACATCCCCGCCGACACCGTCTACCGGTGGTCGGAGGCGGACGGGACGAGCGTGTTCCTCAACCCGGTGTTCCTGCCCGAGCTCGAGACCGGCGGGCAGGGCGGCTCGAACGGGCTGACCCTCGATCTGGACGGCCGCCTCGTTCTGTGCGAGCACGGCAACCGCCGCCTCGCGCGGATCGAGGCCGACGGCTCGCGCGTCACGCTGGCCGACCGCTACGAGGGCCGGCGCCTCAATAGCCCCAATGACATCGTCTACCACTCGAGCGGCGCCGCCTTCTTCACCGACCCGCCGTACGGCCTCGCCTCGCCCGAGGCGGCCGAGCTCGACTGGAACGGCGTCTACCGCCTCGACCCCGACGGCTCGGTCCACCTCCTGGCCGACGGCCAGACCCGGCCCAACGGCATCGGGCTCTCGCCCGACGAGCGCACCCTCTACGTCGCCAACTCGGACGGCGCGGCCCGGCAGTGGGTGGCCTATCCCGTCGACGACGACCTCGGGGTCGGCGCCGGCCGCGTGCTGCTCGACCTGACGGATAGCGCCGACCGCGGCGTGCCCGACGGCTTCGCGGTCGACTCGTCGGGGAACCTGTGGGCGAGCGGCCCCGGCGGCATCGTGGTCATCAGTCCAGAGGGCGATCATCTCGGCACCGTGCGGCTGGCCGAGCAGCCCGCGAACGCGGCGTTCGGCAACGACGGCACGACCCTCTACATGACCGCGCAGACCGGCCTCTACCGGGTCCGCACCCGCGTGGAGGGCCTGATGCCCTGACGCCGACAAGCCCATGCGAACCAGCTCGACGACAACTGGTTGGGCCGCCGACCGGGTGCTGCTTGTGCGTGTTGACCGTACTCGGCCGCTGCCGGGTACGGTCAACCAGCCGCCGTTGCGCGAACCGGGGCGGTGCGCTACGATCGGCGCATCATGAAGATCTCGATCAGCTACTGCAAGGTTTGAAACTACCTGCCCAAGGCCACCAGTCTGGCGGCCGCGATCAAGGATGCAACCGGCGTCGAAGCCGATGTGGTGGTCGGCGGGCGCGGACAGTTCGACGTCGTCGCCGACGGCGAACTGATCTTCTCGAAGCAAAAGGAGCAGCGGTTCCCCGAGCCCGACGAGGTCATCGGAGCCCTGCGTTCGCTCGCGGTCCCCACCGCGTAGCTCTCCGCGAGCGCCCACGCCGTCGGCGCTTGGGGTCGAAGTGCGTCATAATGCGGGCGGACGCGGCAGGGCGGTGCCGCGTCCGCCCGGGACACATGCGCCGGCCGCCTCCCCGTCATAATGCGGGCGGACACGGCAGAGCGGTGCTACGCCGGTTGCCGTGGCGCCGCAGCATCGGCTTCGAATCGACGGCGGACCAAGGGGGTGGCTCGGCCATGGCGCACCGTGAACGATCGGCAGACTCCTCTCGACCGCGGCAAACGGGCCTGACCCGCCGGGAAGTGCTCGCCGGGACGGCCGGCGCGGTGGGGGCGGCGGCGGTCCCCGCGGCGGCGCAGCAGGCCATCGAGACCACCCGGCGGCCCGGGCCGCTGCCGAGCGAGCGCGGGCGGCGCTCGCCCTTCGTGGACCCGCGGCGCGACCCCAGTTCGACGTCGTCGCGCACGCCGCTGCAGGACCTGCGGGGCACCATCACCCCGGCCGACCTGCACTTCGAGCGGCACCACGGCGGGGTGCCCACGGTCGACCCCGACCGCTACGAGCTGCTCGTGCACGGGCTCGTCGACCGCCCGACCATCTTCACGCTGGACGACCTGAAGCGCTTCCCCGCCACGTCGCGCATCTGCTTCCTCGAGTGCTCGGGCAACCTCCGCCGGGGCGGGCCGGAGACTCTTCCCCAGATGGTGTGCGGCCTCACGAGCCAGACCGAGTGGACCGGGGTGCTGCTGTCGACGGTGCTGCGCGAGGTCGGCGCGCAGGCCGCCGCCACGTGGTTCCTCGCCGAGGGGCAGGACGCGGCGGTGATGACCCGCAGCGTCCCCATGGAGAAGGCGTTCGACGACGCCATGCTCGTCTACGCGCAGAACGGCGACGCCCTCATGCCCGGCAACGGCTATCCCGTGCGGCTGCTGCTGCCGGGGTGGGAGGGCAACGCCAGCGTCAAGTGGCTGCGCCGCATCGAGCTCGCCGACGGCCCGTTCATGACCCGCGAGGAGACGTCGAAGTACACCGACCCCCTCGGCGACGGCAGCCGCTCGCGCCAGTTCAGCTTCGTCATGGACGCGCGGTCCATCATCACCGACCCCGCCTTCCCGCGCGTCATCGAGCCCGGCTGGCACGAGATCCGCGGGCTCGCCTGGAGCGGGCGCGGCCGCATCGCCCGCGTCGACGTCAGCACCGACGGCGGCGCGACGTGGCGGGAGGCGGAGCTGCAGGCGCCGGTGCTGCCGAAGGCGCACGTGCGGTTCCGCGCGCCGTGGCGCTGGGAGGGCGGCGCGGCCGAGATCATGAGCCGGGCGACCGACGAGACCGGCTACGTCCAGCCGACCTGGGAGGCGCTGGTGGCCGCACGCGGAATCGGGACCCGGTATCACTGGAACCCCATCACGTCCTGGACCGTGGACGCCGACGGGCGGGTTCTGTTCGGGGCGGAGAGGCTGCGGTCATGACGCGGACGACAATGTCGTGCGGGCCCGGCGGCCCGGCACCTGGAGGCGCG
The DNA here is from genome assembly GCA_963664545.2 of Vicinamibacterales bacterium. Taxonomy (GTDB): domain Bacteria; phylum Acidobacteriota; class Vicinamibacteria; order Vicinamibacterales; family UBA8438; genus JAJEEA01. Next base: position 1,674,359 of record OY761475.2, read on the forward strand.
GACCGAACCGCGGGCGGCGCCCGGGCGGGACGCACCGGCAGCACGCGGCGGCGACGCATGCGCTGGCTACTGGGACCGGCGCTCCTGCTGGTAGGCATCCCGGGGGCGACGGCGGGGCAGGCGCCCGAAGAGACCGCGGCGGGCCCGCTGGGGCTGGGGCGCGCCGCGACGGCGGAAGAGATCGCCGCCCTCGACATCGACATCCGGCCCGACGGCGCCGGTCTGCCCCTCGGCGGCGGCACCGTCGCCGACGGCGCGCCCGTCTGGGACCGCGCGTGCCGCGCATGTCATGGACCGGAAGGCGAAGGCGGCATCGCCGCCCCCGTCGTCGGCCGCGACCCGGCCGCGCGCCCGCCCACCGTCGGCAACTACTGGCCCTACGCCACGACCCTGTACGACTACATCTACCGCGCGATGCCGGGCAACGCCCCCGGGACGCTGACCCCGGACGAGGTGTACGGGCTCGTCGCCTGGATCCTGAACAGGAACGACATCATCGACGACGAGGCGGTGATGAACGCCGCCACCCTGCCCGACGTCGTCATGCCCGCGCGAGACCGGTTCGTCCCGGACGATCGCCTCGGGAGCGACGCGGTTCGCTGAACCTGCCAAGAGAGCCCGCGGGTGAGGCTTCGGGTCTGCACCGAAAGCGGGAGCGCACCACCTGGACCCGCGTCGAGCGGACGCGAAACGCGCAATCACGCCGGGTGCATCGCGGTGCGAACGCCGCAGGAACTTCGTCACGGGCCGAGGGCCCGCCACCTCGATGCCGAGTCAGGCACCCCGCGCGATGCCACCCGAGGTGGCGAGTCGACACCGGGCGCTCCCGCGAACCACCGCGGTCCTGATCGCCCTGTCGCTGGCGGGCGCTCCATGGTCGCCGCCGGAGGCGGTGCCGCAGCCAGTCGACGCGGCGACGCGGCCGCCCCAGACACCCGTGCAGCCGGCGTCCGAGCCCGAGATCGGCCAGGAGGGCAAGAACGTCCCCTGGGTGCCGACGCCCGACGTGCTCGTCGACGAGATGCTGGAGATGGCGGAGGTCACCGCGGACGACCTCGTCGTCGACCTCGGCTCGGGCGACGGCCGCCTCGTCATCGCGGCGGCCCGACTCGGCGCGCGGGCCGTGGGGGTCGAGCTCGAGCCGAACCTCGTGGCCCTGTCGGAGCGCCGCGCGGCCGAGGCGGGCGTGTCCGACCGGACCGAGTTCGTCGCCGCCGACCTGTTCGACTTCGACCTCTCCCCGGCCACCGTGGTCGCGATGTTCCTGCTGCCGGACATCAACTACCGGCTGCGGCCCGCCCTCTTCGACCTGCGCCCGGGCACCCGCATCGTCTCGAACACCTGGGATCTGCGTGGGTCCGAGACCGACCCCGACGCCCCCGGCTGGACCCCCGACGCCACCGTGGTGCTCGACCCGTGCCCCACGTGGTGCACGTCTCTGCTGTGGATCGTCCCCGCGAAGGTCGGTGGAAACTGGCGGATGGACGTCGGAGAACTGGTGATCGAGCAGCGCTTCCAGGAGGTGTCCGGCGAGCTCCAGACCGCGGGCGGGACCGTCCCGCTCACCACCGGCCGGCTGCGCGGCGAGGAAATCAGCTTCGAAGCCGGCGGCATCTCCTACACGGGCCGGGTCGCCGGGTCGACCATGAGCGGCACGGCGCGGACGCCGGCCGGGGTCACCGAGTGGCGCGCCGTCCGGCGCTGAGTCCCACCGCGCACGCCGACGCCGCCCGGCCGCGCGGCGCCGTGCTTCTCGTCGCCCCCGTGTGAGCCGGATCAACATCCCCTTGCAGTCTGCTCGCACGCGAGGGCGGGCGAGGTCGGTACTGTCGCCGAATATCGCCGAGCAGACCGACCAACCGCGCAAGACAACGGGTCGCGTCGGCCAATGCGCTTCGTTCAGCTTGGCGAATCCGTCACCGTTCCTGCCTCGCCTTGACGACCAGATAGACCCCCAGGACGACCAGCCCCATCGGCCACCAGCTTGCCAGCCAGTAGAGCGGGAGCCCGAACAACGTGTTCGACAGCAGGAGGAGGCCGAACGCGATCAGCGCTACGCCGCCGCCTTCCGACACCCGGATTTTCGGCATCGAGGCGTTCATGTCCGGCAGCTTGATGCCCTGCACGCCGTCGATGGCGAGGTTGTAGAGGGTGGCGCGTTGGACCGCATCGACGATGTTGTAGATGACGAAGAACCCCAGGAAGATCGAGAGCGCCGGATAGAAGAGCCTGATCGGCGAGAACGGAGAGGCGAACTGATAGGGACCGGATGCCAGCAGGGCGATGGTCATCGCGAACACGGCGATATGGATGAAGCCGAGCGCGTAGTAGCCGACATAGATCTGCCCGATGCCGGGCATGAGCGACAACAGACCCGCGAGGAACGGCGACTTGCGCTGCAATCGGGGCATCGCGCCCTGCATGCCCGCGGGAACGGGCTGGCCGGCGGGGGGCGGATACGGCGCGGCGGACGCCGGCGGTGGCGGGGGCGGCGGCACATGGGCCTGTGCAGCCGGGGCCGCACCCGCCGGCGACTGCGCAGCCGGGGCTGAACCCAACGGCGACTGCCCGGCCGGTGCGGCACCTGACGGCGCGCCCGCGGCCGGTGCGGCACCCGCCGACGCGCCGGGGGCCGGAGCCGCGGGAGCCGACGGAGAGGCGGGAGCCGCGGGGGCGGGGGTCGCGGCGGCCGGCGGGACCGCCGGGGACGGGGACGTGGCGGTCTCCGGCGATCGCGCGGCGGAAGGCGTCGAGGACGCAGCCGGGGCGTCCCCGTGCTCGGGGGAACCGTTCATGGTTTGCTCCTTTCGGCCGGACGCGATGCGTCGTCGGTGGCCGTGGTGGAAAATGACGGGGATAGCAGCTCGGCGAGCATGGCGCCCGCGTCCCGGCTCAGCGAACGCAGCGCGTCCACGCCGCCGAACACGTCGCGGTCTTCCAGCGCCTGGGCGAGGTCACGCCAGTGCCGGCCCAGGTCGGGCGCCGCCGCCGCGACCCGGCGGTACCAGGGAGCGGCGAACCGCTCCGCGGCACCGCTCACGTCGTGGGCGACGCGCACGGTCCGCTCGCTCACCGCGGCGATCGCCCGGTTGACGGACGCGACGGAATCGGCGCCCGCGTCGCGCGCGACGGACACGCCCTGCTCGATCAGGATCCGCGCCTCGACCGCGGTGGTCCGTAGCGGCGACCACGACGCGCCGAAGACCAGCCAGAACAGGAGGGCCGCGACGTAGCCGGCCTCCCAGGCGATGCGGGGCCTCGTCAAGAGCCGCCGGGCGGCGTCGCGCCATCGGCGCGGGCGGGCCGGACGCGGGAACGAGTACCATCCGGCCGCCGCGGGCCGGCTCGCCGCCCGCCCGTGCGTGCGCGCGAGCACCGCGTCGACGAGCTCGAACGGCGGCGGCATCTCCGCAAACGCCGGCAGCTCGGCACCCAGCCGCGCGGCGGCGTCGGCCAGGGTCGCGCAGTCGGCGCAGTGATCCAGGTGCGCCTCGACGAGCCGGCGTTCGACGGGGCCGAGCGCGCCGTCGAGAAGGTCGCCCAGGCTTGCGCGCGCCCGCTCGCAGGGCCGCCCGCTCGTGCGCGACAGGATGGCGTCGGCGAGATCGCCGGGGGCCTCGGCCGGCCGGCGTCCGGATGCCTCGCTCAGCAGCGCGTAGACTTCCCCGCACCGGGGACAGTCGGCGGCGTGCGCCGCCGCCCGCGCTTGCTGGTCCGCGGCAAGATCGCCGGCGAGCAGCTCGTCGAGGCGCTCGTCGAACCAAGAGCAGCTCATCGGCCACCTCCGGCGCGGGACGCCTCGCCGTAGGAGGGGTCGATCGCGACGACCTGCCGCGCCAGCTCCAGCCGCGCGCGGTGCGCGCGGGACTTCACCGTCCCGACCGGCAGCCCCAGCATGCCCGCGATCTCGCCGAGCTTCAGCCCCTGGATGTCCTTGAGCAGGATCACCTCGCGGTTCGCGCCGTCGAGGCGCTGGAGCGCCCGGTAGACCAGCCGCCGGCGCGCGTCGGTCAGCCACGCCTGCTCGGGGTCCGGCGCGGCGTCCCGCGGCGCCGCGCCGGCGGCGGCGTCGGCCCGCAGGTCCTCCGCCGGGGGCCGGGCCTTGCGCCGACGAAGCTCGTCGATGCAGAGGTTGCGAGTGATGCGCAGCAGCCACGCCATGAAGCGGTCCCCCTCGAAGGAACCCAGTTGCCGGTAGGCGCGCACGAACGCCTCCTGCGCGACGTCGCGGGCATCCTCGACGCTGCCCAGGTAGTGATAGGCCAACCCGTAGACCCGCCCCTGGCTGCGCCGCACCAGCCATTCCCAAGCAAGGTCGTCGCCCTGCCGGCACCGCTCGACGAGCGTCGCCTCGTCAATGTCCATCGACAATCCGCGTCTCCGGCCCGCCCGGCTCGGTCTGTTCCGGGCTCTGTGGAGAAGAACGCAGCCGGCCGGAAAAGGTTCGCGGACCCGTGCGCGCGGGAAGGAGGAAGCGCGCAACGCCAGGACGCAGCCTGCACCGCCGCGCGGTCAAGGGATAACGTCCCGTCAGACGCGGGCGAGCTGAGGCAGGTGATCGAAGTGCTTGTCCCGGGCGTGCAGCACCAGATTGTGCTGCAGCACGAGGGCCGCCAGCCACATGTCATTCGTGGGAATCGGAGTACCCTGGCTTCGGAGCTGCAGGTACACGGCGGCGTAGTGGTGGGTCGTCTGGTCGTCCGCGTACAGGACACGCACGCCGTTCTTCAGGAGGAAACGCCGGAGAAGCCGCTCGTTCTCCGCGGCGCGCCGCCCATGGGCGAAACCGGCTCGAAGCTCGCCAAGCACGACGAACGGCAGCAGGACCTCTTCGCACGACTCGAGGACCGTCAAGGTCACCGCGACGCCCTTGCAGAGATCGACGTAGCGATTCGTGTCGAGCGCGACCCTCATCTCCAGAGATCCTCATCCGGCTCGTCCTGCGCGGCGAGCGCCGACTCGACGGCCTCGTCGGCCTCCCACGCGCCGGCCACGTCACCCAGATCCCGGCGCTTTCTCGGCGCTTCCGTGACTCCCGCGCCCGCCGCTAGCGCGTCGACGACGACCTCGTTGAGGCTCTTGCCGGCGGCCCGCGCACGCGCGCGTAGGGCGTCATCGACGACGGCGGGGATGTTGCGGATGGTGTACTGCATGCGTCCAGTATAGGCAGTGCATACCGGTTTAGCAAGCAGCCAGTGGCGATCCCGGCTCTGACACGATAGCGATGAGCCTCTCCCGCAGCCGCAGAGAACCCGCCCGCAAGGGAGGGAGCCGCAGCCGGGCACCGTCAGGCCGGCCCGCGCCCGGAATCGACGAGGGCGGTGACCGCGGCCGCGATGTGGCGGGCCGAGATGCCGAAGCGGTCGAGCAGCTCGGTCGGCTTGCCGCTACGGGGCACGTCGCGCACCGCGAGGCGGTGGACGGCGATGCCGTGCGGGGCGACCGCGTCGCTCACGGCGTCGCCCAGGCCGCCGGCCGCGTAGTGGTCCTCGACAGTGACGAGGCGGCCGCCGGTGGCGCGGGCGGCTTCGACGAGGCCGTCGGCGTCGATGGGCTGCAGGCAGTAGGCGTCGATGACCCGGATACGCACGCCGGCTTCTTCGGCCAGGGTGTCGCAGGCGGCGAGGGCCTCGAAGACGGTGACCCCCGCCGCGACCACCGTGCACGCGTCGGCGTCGCTCCCGCGCAGGGTCTTGGACCCGCCGATGGGGAACGCCTCGTCGGCCGCGTAGACGACCGGGGTCTTGGGGCGCGAGGTCCGGAGGTAGGTCATGCCGTCGTGCGCCGCCGCCGCCGCGACCAGCGCCGACGTGCTGACCGCGTCGCACGGATAGAGCACCACGCAGCCGGGCACCGCCCGCATCATCGCGAGGTCCTCGAGGGCCATCTGCGACGGCCCGTCCTCGCCGATCGACACCCCGGCGTGCGAGCCCGCGAGCTTCACGTTGACGTTGCCGATGCCCCCCATGCGGATGAAGTCGGCGGCGCGGGTGAGGAAGGCGGCGAACGTCGACGGGAAGGGGACCGCGCCGCGGCTCGCGAGGCCGAGGGCCGCGCCCACCATGACCTGCTCGGCGATGTGGGTCTGGTAGAAACGCTCCGGATGCCGCTGCTCGAACCGGTCGCTGAAGGTTGAGTTCTTGACGTCGGCGTCGAGCGCCACGACCCTCGGGTCAGCCGCCCCCAGCGCGGCCAGCGCCGCACCGTAGGCCTCGCGCGTCGCGACCTTGGCGCTGAGCTCGTACGCCGGCAGACTGAGCGCCGAAGGCGAGGGGGCCCGGCCGGCCCGCGCCGGCGGGGCCGGAATCGGCAGGGCGGGGACCGGCACCTCCGAGGCCGACGCCGGGACGCCCGGCCCGCCGAGCTGCCCTTCCAGCTCTTGCAGGGCGCGATCGAGGTCGTCCCCCTTGAACGGCTTGCCGTGCCAGCCGTCGCGCCCCTCGGCGAAGGAAACGCCCTTCCCCTTAAGGGTGCGCGCAAGAATCATCGTCGGCCGCCCGGCGGTGCGCGCAGCCTCGTCGAGCGCATCAAGCAGAGCCGCGAGGTCGTGCCCGTCCACCACCAGCGCGTGCCAGCCGAACGCCTGCCACCGCCGCTCGTAGGCCTCGATGTCGTGCCCCCACTGCGTGGCCCGGCTCTGCCCGAGGGCGTTGACGTCGGTGATCGCGCACAGGTTGTCGAGCCCGAACGCGGCGCCGGCCTGCGCCGCCTCCCACACCGAGCCCTCGGCCGACTCGCCGTCGCCGAGCAGCACGTAGGTGCGGTAGGCCGACCCGATGCGCCGCGCGTTCAGGGCGATGCCCACCGCCGCGCAGATGCCCTGCCCCAGCGACCCCGTCGCCACGTCGACGAACGGCAGCCGCGGGGTCGGGTGACCCTCCAGATCGGAACCGATCTCGCGCAGCGCCGCGAGCTCGCCGCGCCCGATCGCCCCCGCCTCGGCCCACGCCGCGTAGAGCACCGGCGCCGCGTGTCCCTTCGACAGCACGAAGCGGTCGTTGTCTTCGTGGTCCGGGTCGCGCGGGTCGAACCGCATCTGGCCGAAGAACAGCGCCGCCATGATCTCGGCGGCGGAGCAGCAGCTCGTGGGATGGCCGCTCCCCGCCCGGCTCGTGGCCCGGACCGACTCGATGCGGAGCCGGGTCGCGACGTCGCGCAGCGCGGGAAGGGTGGAGCGATCGGTGGACACGGTGCCTCCAGAAACGGGGGAGTGTACCACGGCGACGCCTCCAGCGCCGGCCGCGCGGGGCCGTACGTCAACGCAGGGAAGAAGACACGCCCGACACCGCGTCGCAGGCGAGGACGTAGCTCGCGCCGTCGAGGCCCAGGCCGCGGTACGCGGGGGTCTGGCGCGCGAGGGTGCGGCGCGCGAAGTCCAGATAGGCGGGTTCCTCGGCGAGGTCGGTGAGGCGGGCGAGGACCGTCGCGGCGCGGCAGTTGAGGTCGAGGGGGTGGACGGGTTCGCGTAACAGGCCGACCGGCGCGTCGGGCCCGGTCAGCGTCGGGTCGCGGTCGAGGAAGCCGCCGGCGTCGTCCCACAGGGCGTGGCGGCAGTAGGCCATCAGCTCGCGGGGCATGTCGAGATAGACGGGCTGGCCGGTGGCCTCGTAGAGGTCGAGCAGCGCCGCGCTCGCCAGCACCTGGTCGGCGAGGAGGCCGCGGGGGGCCGCATCGCCGGTGGCGGCGTGCCCGACGCCGGCACCGCGCTCGTAGGTCGCCCCGACCACCCGGTCGACCGACTCGGCCGCGAACTCGAGGAGCGAGCGGTCGTCGAGCACCGTCGCGCCGTGCACGTAGGCCGAGGCCATGACCGCGGTGGCGTCGGTGTAGACGGTCCGGTCGACGGCCCCCGCCCCCGGCGCCGGGGAATGCCCGGGCCGGTCCGGGTCGGGCGCCCCGCGCTGGCTGGCGAAGAAGCCGCCGTCGGGGTCGGCCAGGGTCGCGTGCACGAAGCGGACGAGGGCGCGCGCGCGGTCGGCGTAGTCTTCGCGCTCGAAGAGCGTCGACGCGGTCAGGTAGAGGTCGAGGAGGCGCGCGTTCGGCAGGAGCAGCTTCTCGGGCGCGGGTTCCGACCAGTCGCGGCCCGCGCAGTAGCGGAAGAAGCCGCCGTCCACGGGGTCCCACAGGCCGCCGCCGGCCATGGCGTCGAGGGTGCGGGTGACGACGCGGGTCAGGCCGGGGTCGCGGGTGCGGCGGCACAACCGCAGGGCGTCGGCGAGGGCGTCGGCCTCGACCCGCTTGGGGCCGGCGCCGAAGCCGGCCCAGGTCTCGTCGAACCGCGCCGTCAGCAGATCGCGGAGCCACCGCCCGGCGTCGTCGTCGAGCCCGGCGCCGTCGGCCGCATGGCCGTCGATCTGACCAACGCCGGCAGTACGATCCGCGCGGGCGTCGATGTCGGCGCGCCGCGCGGCGAACGCCGCGGCCACGTCCGCCAGCACCTGCGTCAGGGCGTCGGCGTCGAGATAGGCGCCGCCGCCCAGCAGGTCGCCGTCAGGCGTGAGGAACGCGGTGGTGGGCCAGCCGTCGAGGGTGTAGCGCGCGCTGACGTCGGGCCGGCGCTCGGCGTCGACCCTCACCGGCACGAACCGGCCGGCCACGAGTTGTACGACGCGCGGGTCGCGGAAGCTGAACCGGTCCATCTCGGCCGTCCACCGGCACCACGCGGTGCCGACGAACAGCAGCATCGGTTTCTGTTCCGCCGCCGCGCGGGCGAAGGCGTCGGCCCCCCAGTCGAGCCACCCGATCGATTCCGCCGCAGGCATGCGGACAATGTACGGCAACCGCCGTTGCCGGGCCGCGCCAACCGCGGTTTCCGCGACACGGCGCAACGCGGCTACGGGTTCGCCTGGGCCAGCAGCAGCTCGTACATCCGGTCGATACGCTCTCCGCCACTCTCGATCTTGCGATCCAGCTCCGCATGGGCGGCCCGGTTCTCCGCTTGCGCAGCCTCGATCAGCGCGCGGTTCTCCGCCTGCGCGGCTTCGATCAGCGCGCGGTTCTCCGCCTGCGCGGCTTCGATCAGCGCGCGGTTCTCCGCCTGCGCGGCTTCGATCAACGCCCGGTCCTCGGCCTTCGCAGCTTCGATCGACGCCCGCATCTCCGTCCGAACGGCGTCTATGGACGCCTGTACGTCGGCCGTGAATCCGGCCGCCAACGAGACCATGCCGACCACCAGGAGCCCGACCGCCGCCATCGCGGCGACGACCGCCGCTCCGGCATTCACCCATTCACGCTTGAACATCGCTCCACCTCCCCGACGCGGGCGCGACGCCCCGTCGCCGCGCCGCCGCCATTCCAGAGACATGCCAGAAGCATGCCGGGCGACGGCGACCCGGTCAGGGGATCACTCCTCCGTGATGTCGGCGTCGATGTCGAGGTCGATGCAACCGCGCACGCTGTTGGCGGCGGGGCACTTCGTCGCGTGCGTGTCGACCGCCCGCTGCGCCTTCTCCAGGGTGCCGGCCGGGACGCGCAGGCGGTACCGCACGCGGATGGTCGTGATGCGCAGCACGTTGTCGATGGCCTGGATGTCGCCCTCCACGCTGGCCTGCAGCTTGTCCTTCGGCGCCGGGATGTCGCGCACCTCCAGTGCGCGTGCAAGGGTGCCGAGCAGTCAACCGCCGACGGCGCCGACCATGTAGTCGAGGGTGGCCGGCACGTCCTCGGGCGGCTCGACGCCGTAGAACGCCTTGATGCCCCCGTGGACGCCGAACCGAATCGGCTCGTCGAAACCCTCCAGATACGCGTGCCGCAGCGGACCGCCGATACGCTCGATCCGCAGCTTGCTCGTGTGCACCACTGCTGTTTCTGCCACCAGATTCCTCCGTGCGCCCGCGCCTGGGAGCCCGCGGAAAGTCCCCGCTTGCGTCGGGACCGGCGATGCGTCCCGCGCCTCGCCGCCCCGCCGGCGCCTTCGGGCGCGGTGCGGAGCGGGAGTTCGCCGCGGGCTCCCGGCGTGCACCGACATGGCCGGGGCTAGCCCGGAGAGCCCCGCGCGTGCGCCCCCGGCTCCCGCGGGCTCCCGCCCCGGCGCCTCTGAACCTGATGCTACAATTTTCGGTCCGCGTACACCAAGGGCCGATGTCCGCACCCTCACCCGGCGGTCCGCCGACTCCCCCGTCACCGGCTGCGCCCAGCGACGTTCATCGACCCGCCCGGCGGCTGGTCGACGGCGAACGGGCCGATGGCCCTGCCGAGGCGGCCGGGCCGCGGGGGCGGGGGCCGTCCGAGCCGTCCGAGCCGCCTTCCCCGTCGCCGCCCGCCCTCGGCGACATGGACGCGGCGGCGTTCCGGCGGGCCGGCCACGAACTGGTCGACTGGATAGCCGGCTATCTCGAAGAGGCCGAGCGCTACCCGGTGCTGTCGCGGGTGAAGCCCGGCGAGGTCCGCGGCGCCGTGCCCCCGGCCGCGCCCGACGCCGGCGAGCCGTGGAGCGCCATCCGCGACGACGTCGAACGCATCGTCGTCCCCGGCCTCACCCACTGGAACCATCCCGGGTTCTTCGCCTACTTCGCGATCAGCGCCAGCGGCCCCGGCATCCTCGCCGACTTCCTGAGCGCCGCGTTCAACGCCCAGGGCATGCTGTGGCGCACCTCCCCGGCGGTGACCGAGCTGGAAGGGGCGGCCCTCGGCTGGCTGCGGCGCCTGCTCGGGCTGCCCGACGGCTTCGAGGGCGTCATCTACGACACCGCGTCCATCTCGACCCTGCACGCGCTGGCCGCGGCCCGGCAGGCGGTGCCCGAGGTGCGCGAGCGCGGCCTCGCCAGCCGCCCCGACCTCCCGGCGCCGCGCATCTACTGCTCAGAGCACGCCCACTCGTCGGTCGACAAGGCGGTGATGACGCTGGGGCTGGGCCACCGCGGGCTGCGGCGCATCCCCACCGACGAGCGCTTCCGCCTGCGCCCCGACGCCCTCGCCGCCGCCGTCGACGAGGACCGGCGGAACGGGATGACGCCGCTCGCGGTGGTCGCGACCGTGGGCACCACCGCGGTCACCAGCGTCGACCCGGTGCCGGCCATCGCCGAAGTCTGCGCCCGCGAGGGGCTGTGGCTGCACGTCGACGCCGCCTACGCGGGGGCGGCGGCCATGGTGCCCGGCCACGAGGACACGCTGGCGGGGTGCGACCGCGCCGACTCGTTGGTCGTGAACCCCCACAAGTGGCTGTTCATCCCCTTCGACCTCAGCGCCCTCTACTGCCGCCGCATGGACCGGCTGGAGGAGGCGTTCGCCCTGACCCCCGACTACCTGCAGACCCGCGAGCCGGGGGCGGTGCGCAACCTCATGGACACTGGCGTGCAGCTCGGGCGCCGCTTCCGCGCCCTGAAACTGTGGATGGTGCTGCGCTACTTCGGGGCCGACGGCATCCGCCGCCGCCTCGCCGAGCACATGCGGCTCGCCCGCGTCTTCGCGGACTGGGTGGACGCGGACAACCGCTTCGAGCGCCTCGCCCCCGCCCCATTCTCGGTGGTCTGCTTCCGCGCCAACCCGGCCGAGCCGGCCGGCGACCTCGACGACCTGAACGCGCGCCTGCTCGACGCCGTCAACGCCACCGGCGAGGTCTTCCTGTCGCATACGCGGCTCGACGGCCGCTTCGCCCTGCGCCTAGCGGTGGGGCACATCCGCACCGAGGAACGTCACGTGCGGCGCGCGTGGGACCTGCTGAACGAGCACCTGGACCGGCTTCATCAGGGCCCGCGGCCCGCCTGACGATCTGTGCGATAGCTGAAGGGGCGGCTCACGCCGGCGGCGCGGTCAGGCGCCAGCGCTCGACCCACGCCTCGTCCACCCGCTCCACCGCCACCAGTCCGTTCACCGGGAACGGCGGCAGGCCCTCGTCCCCGTCCAGCAGGCGGCGCAGCAGCCGGTCGAGGTGAGGCATGTGGCCCACCAGCATCACGTCGCGCGTCTCGACCTCCAGCAGATCGGCGAGCCGCGGGGGGTCGCCGGGCTGCGCCCACCGCGTGGCCGTGAACTCGGCCAAGGGGTTGCAGGCTCGCCAGTACGCCTCGGCCGTCTGCCGGGCCCGCAGCTTGCCGCTGTGCCAGACGGCGGCGGGGCGCACCCCCCGCGCCGCCGCCTGAGCGGCCAAGGCGTCGGCCTGCCCGCGGCCGCGGGGGGACAGTGGCCGCTGAGGATCTTCCGCGGGCCCGAGCGCGTCTCCGTGATGAGCGAGATAGAAGAACATCGGCCGACGGTCTGAGGATGGCGCGGCCGGCGTTCCGGGTCAACCCCGGGGCGCGCCGGCATCCGCGATATGATCGCCCGCCATGGACCTGTTCAGCTCGGTAGACCCGGTCGCGGCCATCTCCCTCGGCGGCCTCGCAGTGGCCATCATCGTAAGCTGCACCATCCGGCTGCACGTCGGCTTCCTGGCCATCTCGCTGGCCTGGCTCGTCGGCGTCTACGCCGCCGGCATGAGCGCGCGCGAGGTGATGGCGGGCTTCCCGGCTCGGCTCTTCCTGACCCTGGCCGGGGTCACCCTGCTGTTCTCGATGGCCCAGCTCAACGGCACCCTCGACCGGATCGCCCACCGCGCCGTCAGCTACGCCCGCGGCAACGTCGGCGTCATGCCGATGATGTTCTTCCTGCTCGCGTTCCTCCTCGCGTCGATCGGGCCCGGCAACATCGCCTCGACCGCGATCATCGCCCCCATGTCGATGGCGGTGGCGGGGCAGGTGGGGGTGCCGGCATTCCTGATGGCGATCATGACGGGCATGGGGGCCAACGCGGGGTCGCTCTCGCCCATCGCGCCGACCGGCGTCATCGTGAACGGGGTGATGGAGCAGTTCGGGATGGGCGGTTACGAGGTCTACAATTACCTGAACAACATGATGGCGCACACCGTGGTGGTGTTCACCGCCTACTTCGCCTTCGGCGGCCTGAAGCTGCTCGGCCGCTACCACGAGGGCGCGGTGGACGTGCCGTCGAGCGACGGGAGCGGCGACGCCAGCGACAGCGGCGGCCCGGTCACCTTCACGCGGACGCACCTTGTCACGCTCGCGGTCATCGCCACCCTCATCGTCAGCGTCATCTTCTTCGACGTCGACGTCGGGCTCGGGGCGTTCGCGGGGGCGGTGCTGCTGAGCCTGCTCAAGGCGGGCGACGAGCTCGAGGCGGTGAAGATCATGCCGTGGCGGGTCATCATGATGGTGTGCGGGGTGACCGTGCTCATCGAGGTGCTCGGCCAGACCGGGGGGCTCGACCTGTTCACCGACCTCATCGAGCGCCCCGCGGCCATCGCCCCCACGTTCATCATGGCCGCGTCGACCGGGTTCATCTCGATCTACAGCAGCACGTCGGGCGTCGTGCTGCCCGCGTTCCTCCCCACCGTGGCTGAGCTCGGGCAGCGGCTGTCGGTCGAGCCCATCGCCCTCGCCTCGGCCATGAACGTCGGCGGGCACCTCGTCGACGTCTCGCCGCTGTCGACCCTCGGCGCCCTGTGCATGGCGGCCGCGCATCCCAGCGTGGACACGCGCGACCTGTTCAACAAGCTGATGGCGTGGGGCCTGTCGATGACCGTCGTGGGGGGGCTGGTGTCGTGGCTGCTGTTCAGCGTGCTGGGCATCGGGGTGTAGGGGCGCGCGGTAGAGGGAGCGGCCCGGCGGACACCGCAGTCGGTGAAACGTGGAGGCATCGGATGAGAACACGCCTGACGTACGCGGCACTGGTCGGCCTGTTGCTGATTCCCGGCGTCCGCGACGCCGCCGCGCAGGTCATGCGCTGGCAGGTCGACGGCGAGACGCGCCAAGCCATCGTCCACGCTCCCGCTTCCACAGCACCGGGCGGGTCTCCGCTGGTCCTGTCGTTCCACGGGTTCGGCGACAACGCGCAGAACTTCCAGTACACGAACCTCCACGTGGCGTGGCCCGAGGCGATCGTCGTGTACTTCCAGGGACTGCCGACGCGCCGCGGCCTCCCCGGATGGCAGGTGGAGCCCGGCGGCGGCAACCGCGACCTCGCGCTCGTCGACGCGGCCCTGGCGTGGCTGCGCGAGCGGTACAACATTGACGACGACCGCATCTACGCGACGGGGTACTCGAACGGCGGGATGTTCACCTACCTCCTCTGGGCGGAGCGTCCCGGCGTTTTCGCCGCGTACGCGCCGGTGGCGGCCCGACTCCGCGCTTCGGTGCGGCCCGTCGAGCCCCGGCCCGTCTTCCACGTGGCCGGGGAGAGCGACCGGGTGGTCCGCTTCTCCGATCAGGAAGCCGCGATAGCCGTCGCCATCGACGTGAACGGAGTCGACGCCGCGACCGGGTGCGGAGTCGGCTGCACGGTGTACGGAGCCGATACGGCGGTGCCGGTCGTGACCTGGATCCATCCCGGTGCCCACGTCTACCCGCGCGGGACCAGCGAGCGGATCGCTTCCTTCTTCCGCCGGCATTCCCGCGAGCCTTGACCGCACCGAGGAAGATGCCGGCGGGACGTCAGGGCGGACCCCTTCGCGACCCTCCCGGGGCGCTCGGCGGCGCCCGGGACGCCGCGCCCCGCATGATTCGCGAGCCGATCACCGGCCCGCGAGCGTGGACCCGCCGCACGATTCGCGAGAGCGACTGGCGGATCGCACTGCCGTCGCGTTGCCTCGACGAGATCGAGCGCCTCGCGCGCACTCTCCAGCGCGACCCGGTGCCGACCTGCCTGCTCGACCCCGCGGACTACGAACTCGACGCCTGCCGCGGACTGTTGCGCGAAGTGCGCCGGCGCCTTGATGAAGGCCCCGGCGTGGTCGTGGTGGACCGGATTCCCATCAAGGAACTCGCCGGCCGCCCGCAGATCGAGGCGGTGTTCTGGCTGCTCGCGGCGATGGTCGGCCGCCCCGTGGTCCAGACGCGCGACGGCGAGATCCTGGTGGAGGTCACCGACACCGGCGTGAAGAAGCGCATCGGGGTCCGCGGCTACCGCACCAACGTCGCGCAGCCCCCGCACGTCGACAACTCCTTCAACCACGCGCCGCCCGACCACGTGAGCCTGCTCTGCCTGCGCGCCGCCCGCGAGGGCGGGGCGAGCCGCTTCGTGAGCTTCTACTCGGTCCATAACGCCCTGCTCGCCGAGCACCCGCGGCTACTCGAACGCCTCTACCGCCCCTTCCACCAGGACCGGCAGGGCGACTTCTGGCCGGACGAGCCGCAGACCGTGTTCTTCCCCGTCTTCGAGCTGCGGCCCGACCTGCGCTGCCGCTACACCCACTTCACCATCCCGGCCGGCTACGAGACGGCGGGGGTCGAGATGGACAACCTGACGCGGGCCGCCTTCGAGACGATGACCCGCGTGGTGCAGGACCCGGACCTGTGCTGCGAGTTCACCCTCCGGCCGGGCGAGCTTCACTTCGTGAACAACCGCTGGTGCGGCCACGGCCGCACCGCCTACGTCGACGATCCGGAACGAAGGCGCCTCATGCTGCGGCTCTGGCACCGCGACGGCGGGTCGCGCCGCTACCGCGGCTGAACGCTGCGGCCGCCCCAGCATCCACTGGCCCGTCCCTGCCGACGGAAGGTCGGTGCACCACCTCGGCCGGATCCGGTAGGCGCGAAGGCGCCCGGCGAGTTCCTTCAGCAGCCTCGACTTGCTTCTGAAGTTCACGATCTTCCAGCGCACGGCAACGGGCACCAGCTTCGGCAACAGATGGCATAGAGCGGCCTCGGCCGACGGTTCTTCGACCAGCACCTCCAGGCGGGGCATCAGTCCGGCTCGGCCAAGGGGTCGCCATGCTCGAAGTGCCCCTCCATCCAGAGCTCGCCGAGCTCGGCGCCTTCATCCATGAACGCCTTGATGCCCGGCATCTTCGAGACGCGATGAGCCTGCGTGTAGCCGTCGCGACCGCGGGAGAGCACGCGTACGTCCTCCGGCCGCAGCCCGTCGATGAAGTACGGCGAGTGCGTGGTGACGATGAGCTGCCCGCGCTCCGCCGACTGCAGGGGCATCGCGAGACGATCATAGCGCCTGCGCGCAACCTCACCGATAGGGGTCGGCGCGTCGGCCCGGCCGCTTACGCAGGTAGCGGTCCACGAGACCCCACGCGATCAACAGCGGCATGAGCCACATCGCCGCGAAGATCGCGATGCTGTTCCGTCCCGGCCCCGCGAGGAGCCGGCCGATCTGGTCGCGGAACGGGTTGTCGCTCACCACGTAGTTCCAGGTCGACGCCGGGCCCTTGATGCCCACCCCCCCGAGATCGACGCGGCCGCCGTCGGCGCGCACGGCGTCCAGCTCGCCGCGCACCGCGTCGTCCATCTCGACCTCCATGTGTTCGTAGAGGTCGACGGCCTCGTCCGTGAAGCGCTTCAGCGGGTCCTGCTGGCCGAGCTGGACGAGGTGGATGCCCTCGCGGAGGTCGGCGCAGCGGGCGAGATGCTCGGCCCAGGCCCGGTCGAGGTGGTGCAGGGTCACCGCGACCTCCGCCCGGCGCACCGCCTCCTCGCCGCATGCCTCGACGAGCGCGCGGTACCGACCGGGCACGTCGGGCCAGACATCGGGCGCGGCCGAGCCGTGCAGCAGCGCCTGCCGGCGGTCCATGAGGTGCCGGCGTTGCTGCTCGACAATCCCGCTGTAGCGTGAGAGGGTGCGGCGGATCCTGAAGGATCGACCTACTGCGACGACCGAGCCGCGGCCTCCCGGCCGAGGCGCTCGATGGCCTCCAGGGTCTCGCGGACATCGTCCCACGTGGTGGAGTGGTTGATGACGCACATGCGGAGCGCGAAGCGGCGGCGGAGCAGGGTCGACGATATGAACGCGCGCTCCTCCCAGAACACGCGGGCGAGGACCCTCCGGTTGATGCGGTGCAGCGCCCGCTCGCCGGCGGCCCCGCCGCGGGGGTTGACGCGGAAGCAGACGATGCCGAGCGAGGCGGGCGTCATGAGCTCCAGCATGGGGCTGTCCGCGACGTAGCGCGCGGCGCGCTCGGCCAGCTCGATGCCCTTGGCCACCGCGCCGCGGAACACGGCGAGGCCGAAGACCTGCACCGACATCCATATCTTGAGGGCGCGGTCGCAACGGCTCAACTGCAGCCCGCGGTCGGTTTGGTTCGCGTGGTTCGCGCCCCACACGGAGTCCTGCAGGACGTCGTGGCGGATGGCGAAGGCGCGTTCGAGCGTCCGGACGTCCTTGACGAGCAGGCAGCCCGCCTCGTACGGCTGGAAGAACCACTTGTGCGGGTCGAGGCCGATTGAGTCGGCGCGCTCGATGCCGCGCAGCTTCGGCACGCCCGCGTCGGTGAGCCGCGCGAAGCCGCCGTGCGCGGCGTCGACGTGCAGCCAGACGCCGCGCGCCGCGCAGTACTCGGCGACGGCGTCCAGCGGGTCGACGGCACCGGTGCTGGTGGTGCCGGCATTGGCGCAGACGGCGATGGGGTTGCGGCCGGCGGCGCGGTCCTCATCGACCGCGGCGGCCAGGGCCGCCGGGTCGAGGCGGTAGTCGTCGCCGGACGGCAGCACGCGCAGGTGGTCGGGGCGGACGCCGATGATGCGCGCGGCGCGGATCTGCGCGCCGTGGCTCTGGTCGCTCATGTAGACGGTGGGCCGCGCCGGGTGTCCGGCCGCCTCGCGGGCGGCCACGAAGGCGTCCAGCGCCGCCGCCGAGCCGCCGCTGGTCAGGATGCCGCCGGCCGTCTCGGGGTAGCCCATCCAGCGCCGGAACCAGTCGAGGACGACCGCCTCGAGCTGGGTCGGGCCGCTCGCGGTCAGCCACGTGGCGGCGTTGACATTGAAGCCGGTCGCGAGGAACTCGGCCAGCACCCCCGGCCATGTCGGCTCCGACGGTATGAATCCGAAGGCGCGGGGGTGGTCGTGGCGCATGATCGGCGAGAGGACGTCGCGCACCGCGCGGTCGATCACCTCGCGCGGCGGCCGGCCGGTCTCGGGGGGATCTTCCAGCAGCCGTTCGCGGAGGTCCTGCTTGAACTCGCCGTCCCAGGCCCCGTCGTCGGCCAGCCGCCCGCTCCGCTCGACGAGAATCTCGGTCACGTGGTTCGCGAGCTCGCGCATGAGATCGGGCGGCATCCGAAGACCGTGCGTCACGGGATTCGCTCCAGGCGTCCGCGGAGGGAGACCGCGGGCGGGCCCCCAAGGCATCCGAGTGCGAACGATAACATTAACCCATCGCGCAGCGCTCACATCAGCCCGACCAGCCAGAGCGACAGGGACGGGACCGCGATCAGCAGCAGCAGGCGCAGGATGTCGGCGATCCAGAAGGGCGCGACGCCGCGGAAGATGGTGTTCAGCGGCACGTCGGGCAGGACGTTGCGCAGGACGAACACGTTGAGGCCGACGGGCGGGGTGATGAGGCTGATCTCGGTCGCGACGACGACCACGATGCCGAACCAGATGAGGGCCGCGTCGGGGGTCGCCAGGGCGGTCGAGGCGAAGTCGAGCTCGAACATCAGGGGGGCGAAGACGGGGACGGTGAGCAGAATCATCGACAGGCTCTCGAGCACGCAGCCGAGGACCAGGTAGATGAGGACGATGCCGGCCATCACCACCCAGGCGTTCACCCCGAGGGAACCGATCCACGCGGCCAGGGCCTCCGGCAGTCCGGCGAAGTTGATGAAGTTCGAGAAGATCTCCGCGCCGATGAGGATCGCGAAGATCATCGCCGTCGTCCGCGCGGTCTGGACGCACGCGTCGAACAGCCGCCGGGCGGTCACGCCGCCGGCCAGCGCGGTGATGCCCAGGGCGGCGCCCGCGCCGACCCCCGCCGCCTCGGTGGGCGTGAACAGGCCGCCGTAGATGCCGGCCAGGATGAGGACGAACAGGCCGGCCACCGCCGCGACCCCGAAGCGCTCGCGGGCCGAGAACGGCTCGCGGTGCTCGGTGCGCGGGGCGGCGGCGGGGTTCAGGCGGACCACTACCGCTACCGCGCCGACGTAGAAGACGACGCCCACGATGCCCGGCACCACGCCCGCGATGAAGAGCCGGCCGATGTCGGCCTCGGTCAGCAGCCCGTAGACGATGAGGATGACGCTCGGCGGAATCAGGATGCCCAGCGTGCCCCCCGCCGCGATCGAGCCCGCGGCCAGGCTGTCGGCGTAGCCGTAGCGCCGCATGGACGGCATGGCGACCTTTGACATCGTGGCGGCGGTGGCGAGCGACGAGCCGCACACGGCGCTGAACCCGCCGCAGGCGACCACCGAGGCCATGGCGAGCCCGCCCCGCACGCGTCCGAGCAGGGCGTTGGCGGCGGCGTACAGGCCGTGGCTCACGCCCGAGATGGTGAGGAGGTTGCCCATCAGGATGAACAGCGGCACGACCGACAGCGAGTAGGAGAGGCCGGTCTCGAAGGCGACGTTCCCGACCATCGCCCAAGCCGCGGGCCAGCTCCGGAGCAGGGCGAAGCCGACCGCGCCGACCGCGGCCATCGCGAACGCGATGGGCACGCGCAGGAAGACGAGCGCGAGCAGCGCCGCGAAGCCGAGCAGGGACGCGGTCACGAGGCGCTCCCGGCGGCGGCCGGCGTGTCGATGCCGGGCGCGTCGCCATAGGCGCGGGTCACGAGCTTGGCGACGGCGGGCAGGCCGCCGAGCACGGCGAAGCCGAGCAGGGACGCGGTCATGAGGCGCTCCCGGCGGCCGGCGTGTCGATTCCGGCCGCCTCGCCGTCGGGGCGGGTCACGAGCCTGGCGATGGCGAGCAGGCCGCTGAGCGCCGCCATGCCGGCCGCGAACCAGCCGAGGGGCGCGAGCGGCACCAGCAGCGCGTCGGTCACCGCCTCGTCGTCGGCCAGCCGCGCGCTGTAGACGGCGAGCCGCCACGCGATCACCCACAGCGCGGCCGTCGACGCGAGGCCGCCGAGCCACACCATCGCGGTCCGGACGCGGGGCGGCGAGGCGTCGTGGAGCGCGTCGACGGCGACGTGCTCTCCCGTCATGGTCGCGAGCGGCAGGGCCGCGAAGACGAGCGCCCCGAGCATCAGCTCGGTGAGTTCGAAGGCGCCGGGCAGGGGGGCGGTGAGGACGTAGCGGCCGACGACGTCGACCACCGTGAGCGCCGCGAGGCCCATCAGCAGGAACGCGCAGCACCCGCTGAGCCCGAGGTCCAGCGCGCGCGGCAGCGAAGTCGTGGAGGAAGGCACGGCGCTACCTGCCCATGCCGGTGCCGCGGCGCAGGGCGGCGAGCGCGGCGCGGCCGTCGTAGCCCCGCGTCGCCACCCGCGCCACCCACCGGGCCTCGTGCTCGCGCGCGCGCGACCGGATGGCGTCGAGCATGGCGGGCGGCGCGTCGTAGATGTCGATGCCCGCCGCGCGGATGGCCTCGACGGCGCGCGCGTCGGCGTCGTTCCACGCGCGGCCGACCCGCTCGGCCAGCGCCTCGCCCGAGACGGCTTCGATGGCGGCGCGGTCCCGCGCGGAGATCTTCCGCCACGCGGCCTCGTTGGCGACGACGTACCAGGTGGTGTTGTAGATGCCTCCCGGCACCCGCATGGCGTAGCGGAGGTGGGGGGTCAGGCGGAAGGCGGTCGTCGCCTCGTAGGTCATGGTGAGGCCGTCGATGACGCCCCGCGAGAGCTTCTGGTAGACGTCGCCGCTATCCATGAACAGGGTCGTCGCGCCGAGCCCGTCCATGAGGTCGGCGACGTAGCCGCCGGGGGTGCGGATCTTCAGCCCCGCGAGGTCGGCGGGCCGCTCGATGCGCCGGACGTTGTTGTAGAGGATGCCGGGGCCGTGGACGAAGAGGCCCAGCAGCTTGACGCCCTCGTGCTCGGCCTCGGCGTCGAGCCTCCCAGCGTACACCCGCCAGAACGCCCGCGAGCCCGCCGCCGCGTCGTCGCCGATGAACGAGAACTGGGCGAAGCGCGACCGCGGGAAACGGTTGTCCCGCGTGAACGAGTGGAGGCCGTAGGTTAGATCGGCGATGCCGTCGACGGCCAGATAGTAGTGCGACGGCGGCGAGCCGAGCGGCCTCGCCAGCAGGCGCACCGTCACCCGGCCCTCGGTCACCTCCTCGATCTGCTCGATCCAGGGCACGAACGCGTTGGCGACGATGGGGTGCCGCGGCGGCAGCCACGACGACATCACCAGCTCGGTCTGCTCGGTCTGCTCGGTCTGGGCGCCGGCCCCGGCCGCGAAGGCCAAGCCGGCCGCGAGCGCCAGCAGGGCCGCTCGCCCCCGGCCGGTGCGCCGGCTCGTCACTTGTCGAGCTCCTTCCGGTGCATCCAGGCCGCGTGCTGCGGCGCGCGCTTCGTCTCGGACCACTCGCGGAGCATATCCCACTTCACCGCGTCGAGCCTGGCCAGCAGGGCGTCCTCCTCCGGGTCGGGGCACGCGAGCTCGATGCGGTGCCCGTTGGGGTCGAAGAAATAGATCGAGTGGAAGATGGCGTGGTCGGTCACCCCGAGCACGTCGACGCCGTTGGCCTCGAGCCGCGCTCTGAACGCGAGCAGGGTCTCGCGGTCCTTCACCTTGAACGCGATGTGCTGGACCCACTCGGGGGTGTTGGGGTCGCGCCCCATCTCGGGCTTCGTGGGCAGCTCGAAGAAGGCGAGCACGTTGCCCTGCCCGGCGTCGAGGAAGACGTGCATGTAGGGATCGGGCTCGTGCGTCGACGGGACGCGGTCTTCGGCGATCGCCAGCACGAAGTCCATGTTGAGGTTCTTCACGTACCAGTCGACGGTCTCCTTGGCGTCCCGGCAGCGGTAGGCCACGTGGTGGATGCGCTCGAGCTTCATCTCGGTCCTCTCTCGGTCAGTCGTCGCCCCGCGCGCCGCTCCCGCCGTCGGGGTCGGTCGGCGATCCGGCGAGCCGGAACGCCTCGCGCAGGACCTGCCGGTCGCCGATGTGGTTGGCGAGAATCAGCACGAGGCGGGCGTTAACGGCGTCGCTCTCGGCCTTCGACCGGCCCTCGTGCAGCGACAGCAGTTCTTCGTAGAAGCCGTCCGGGTCACCGATGTTCGGGTCCGTGCAGAGCTTGGTCATGCCGGGCGCCCCACCGCGGTGCGCAGCGCCCGCGCGACCGCCGCCTCGTCGAACGACGTCCAGCGCGCGGCGACGTGCTGGTCGGGACGGATCAGGTAGACGGCCGAGGGCGCGTCGCCCAGATACCGCTCGCGCAACGCGTCCGAGGGGGCCGCCGCGGCGTCGAGGCGCAGCCCGTCGACCGGCAGCCCGTCGACCTCGAGACGGCCGGGCGCCGGGGCGTCGATGGCCAGGAGCCGGAAGCAACCGCCGAGGGCGTCGACGAGCCAGCCGTCCCCGAGCGGCGCGTCCGACGCCGGCGCGCCGGGGCGCGTCCGCCGCGGCAGGGCGGGGTCGTCGGGGCCGTTCAGCGGCGAGCCGTCGTGCACGCACGGCACGGACAGGCGGCCCGAGTTGACGAGGGGCCGCGCGAACGGCAGGCCCTCGGACAGGTCGAGCACGGCGTCGCGGAAGAGGCGGCTCGTCTCAGACTTGGGGGTGATGAAGTCGGTCGACCGCGTCGAGGCGACGAGGTTCTCGTCGGCGGCCTGGATGCGCTCGTGGTCGTACGTGTCGAGCAGCCGCTCTGGCGCGCGCCCCTCGATGACGAGCTTGAGCTTCCAGCACAGGTTGTCGGTGTCCTGGAAGCCGCTGTTGGCGCCGCGCGCCCCGAACGGCGACACCTGGTGGGCCGAGTCGCCGGCGAAGATCACGCGGCCGTGCCGGAAGCGCTCCATGCGGCGGCACTGGAAGGAGTAGACCGACACCCATTCGAGTTCGAAGCGCACGTCGGGGCCGAGCATCGCGCGCAGCCGGGGGACGACATTCTCGGACTTCTGCTGCTCGTCGCGGTCGACGCCGCGGCCGAGCTGGAGGTCGATGCGCCAGACGTGGTCGGGCTGCTTGTGGAGCAGCGCCGACTGCCCCCGGTTGAACGGCGGGTCGAACCAGAACCACCGCTCGGTCGGGAAGTCCGCCTCCATGACGACGTCGGCGATGAGGAAGTTGTCCTCGAAGACCCGGCCGACGAAGTCGGCACCGAGCATGCGCCGCACCGGCGACCCCGCCCCGTCGCAGGCGAGGAGCCAGCCCGCCTCGAGGCGGTACGCGCCCTCCGGGGTGTCGACCTCCACCCCCACCCCGTCGGGGCGCGGGTCGACGCCGACGACCTCGTGGCGTCCCCGCAGCTCGACGGGCTTGCCGAGTCGCTCGAGCGCGCGCAGCCGCTCGACGAGGTACTGCTCACAGTAGTACTGCTGCAGGTTGACGAACGCCGGCCGCTTGTGCCCCGCCTCGGGCAGCAGGTCGAACCGGTAGACCTGCCGGCGGTCGAAGAAGACCTTCCCCGTGCTCCAGGTCACGCCCTTCTCGACGAGGCGGTCGCCGCACCCCAGCCGGTCGAGGATCTCCAGGGGCCGCTTGGCGAAGCAGATGGCGCGCGAGCCGCCGCTCACCCGGTCGTTGTCGTCGAGCACCACGACTGGCACGTCCTGCTGCGCGAGGTCGATGGCCGCGGCCAGCCCGATCGGACCCGCGCCGACCACCACGACGGGATGGAACGCGACGGGGTCGGCGTCCTGGTCCGGCGACCGCCGGTAGGGGTAGAGCGGCGGCGGGTCGGACGCCGCGGCGGTGCCGCTGCTAGCCATCGCCCTGCAGCTCGGCCCACATGCGGCGGTCGCGCTCGGCCGTCCAGATGCGCGGGGTGTCGATGCCGAACGCCTCGTCGTAGGCGCGGGCCACGTTGAACGGGAGGCAGTGCTCGTAGATGGCGTAGTCCGAGAACAGGGGATCGCAGGCGGCGCGGCACGCCTCGAACGCCTCCTTCAGGCTGCCGCGCCGCCCGGCGACCTGCGCGACCGGGTGATACGTGCCGGTCAGGAAGTCGGCGGTCAGGTTCAGCGCCTCGCGGACCCGGTTCGGCCCCACGAGGGCGTCCCCGCGGCCCGGCATCAGCGCGTCGGGCTCGAAGTCGCGGACGGCGTCGAGCGTCGCCGGCCAGTCGCGGAAGTGGGCGTCGCCGCAGTAGCAGGCGGACCGGTACTCGACGATGTCGCCGCTGAACATGACGCGCGCGTCGGGCACCCAGGCCACGATGTCGCCGGCCGTGTGCGCCCGGCCGAGCCAGAGCAGGTCGACGCGGCGGCGGCCGAGATACACCGTCATGCGGTCGCGGAACGTCACCGTCGGCCACGTCAGCCCGGGAATCGACTCGGCCGCCCGGAACAGCCGCGGGAAGCGCGCGTACTCGCTGTCCCAGTCCTCCTGCCCCCGCTCCTGGATCATCGCGCGGCAGGCGTCCGACGCGATGATCGCGTCCGCCCCGTAGGCCGAGGCGCCGAGCACCCGCACCGCGTGGTAGTGGCTGAGGGTGACGTACTTGATCGGCTTGTCGGTGACGCCGCGCACGCGGTCGATGACCTGCCGCGCCATCACCGGCGTGGCCTGGGTGTCGATCACCATCACCGAGTCGTCGCCGACGATGACGCCGGTGTTGGGGTCGCCCTCGGTGGTGTAGGAATAGAGGTCCCGGGCGATCTCCGAGAACGTGACTTTCTTCTCGGTCAGGTCGCCCGTGGACGCGAAGGCTCTGGGCACCGCGTTGTCCTCTCTGGTTTGGCAGCCCGTGGCGCTTGTCCCGCCGCATGCGACCGGAAGGCTCTGGGCACCCGCGTTGTCCTCTCTCGCTGGCAGCCCGCGGCGCAGATCCTGCCGCATGCGACCGGCGTGCACCCGGCCCGCTGGCGTTGCTCCGTCGAATACGCCCGCTTGTCTCCTTCGTCGCGTCTTGTCGGGCGGGCGCCTCGGCGGTCCGCCGGCGCCCGCGGGGCGCGGTGCAACGCGACGCTCCGCCGCGGCCAGCCGGAGTCCTGTCAACGACGCTCGTTCCACGATGCCCGGTCCGGAGCCGGCAGCACCGTGCCGGCGCAGGCGCCGAAGCCGATGCGGTGGCCGTCGCCCTGGGCCCAACCGCGCAGGGTCATCGTATCGCCGTCCTCGACGAAGCTCCGCGTCTCTCCCGTGTCCAGGGTGATCGGGTCCCTGCCCCCCCAGGTCAGCTCCAGCAGCGACCCGTACTGTCCGCGCCCGGGGCCCGAGACCGTCCCAGACCCCAGCAGGTCGCCCACGTTCATCCGGCAGCCGCCGACGGCGTGATGGGCGAGCTGCTGCGCCGACGAGTAGTACATGTGTCGATAGTTGGTACGCGCGATCTTCGTGGCCGCGTCCGCCCCCTCGGGCCGCATGTCCACCTCGAGCGCGATGTCGTACAGCATCGGACCCGGCTCGTGGAGATACGGCAGCAGCGGATGCTCGCGGTCGGGCGTCGCCACCCGGAACGGCTCGAGCGCCGCCTTCGTCACGACCCACGGGCTGATGGACGTCGCGAACGCCTTGGCCTGGAACGGCCCCAGCGGCTGGTACTCCCATGCCTGGATGTCGCGCGCCGACCAGTCGTTGAGGAGCACGTAGCCGAAGATCATCCCGTCGGCCTCGGCCACGCTCACCGGCCGCCCCCTGGGGTTGGCGGCGCCGACGACGGCGCCCAGCTCCAGCTCGATGTCGAGGCGGCGGCTCGGACCGAAGCGCGGCAGGTCGCCGCCGGGGGGCTTGGTCTGGCCGAGGGGTCGCCGCACGTCCGTCCCGCTCACCACCACCGTCGACGCGCGTCCGTTGTAGCCGATGGGGATGTGCAGCCAGTTGGGCGGCAGCGCGTTCTCGGGGCCGCGGAACATCGTGCCGACGTTGAACGCGTGCTGCCGGCACGCATAGAAGTCGGTGTACTCGGCGACCGCGAACGGCAGCGCGAGCCGGACATCGCGCAGCGGCACGAGCGCGCGGCCGCGTAGGGTGGCGTCGCGCTCGAGCCGCGGGTCGCCGCCCGCCGCCAGCAACTCAGTGAGCCGCGCCCGCACGGCCGCCCAGGCCCCCGGCCCGAGGGCCATGAAGTCGTTCAGCCCCGGCGCGCCGAACACCGGCACCGACCCGCCGGCGTCGAGCACCCCCTCCGCCTCGAGCACGGCCAGGTCGAGGACCGCGTCGCCGATCGCCGCCCCGCACCGTAGCGCCTCCGCCCCCCGGCCGAACGCGCCGTAGGGCAGATTCTGAATCGGGAAGTCGCAGCCGGGCTCGTTGGCCCGGTCCAGCCAACTCTTCAGCGGCAGAGTCATCGCAGTGCGCCGTGTTCCCGTGACGGTGGTTCCAGCCCGCCAATCGTCGCCTGACGGCTCCGCTCGGCACCCAACCCAATCCTACAGGAGTCCGCGCCGTTCTACGGCCCAGACCCCTGGCGCTGATCGGCGTGCGGGCGGTCCGATCCGGGTTCCCGGAACCGTGGACCGGCCGCCCCGGCCTGGGGACTGTCGGCCTTACCCGCGCCGACAATCCCGACGACGCAGACGGTGACGCTCTGGTCGTCGAACCCGCCCGCCAGCCGAGCCCAGCCGCGCCGACCGTTAGCGGCGCGCAGGCGCTGCCGCGCAGTCGTGGTAGCGTTGAGCCGGCGCGGCCCGGCACGGACGAGACATGAACCACGGCGAGATCGTCAGCTTCATCTGGGGGGTGGCCGACCTCATCCGCGACACCTTCCGGCGCGGCAAGTACCAGGACGTCATCCTGCCCCTCACCGTGCTGCGCCGGCTCGACTGCGTGCTGGCCCCCACCAAGCGGAAAGTGCTGGCCGCCCAGGCCCGGTTCAAGGGCAGGCTCGACAACCCGGAGGGGCAGCTCGAGCGCGCCTCGGGGTTCGCGTTCTACAACACGTCGCGCTACGACTTCGAGAAGCTGCTCGCCGACGCCCCCCACGTCGCGCAGAACCTGCGCCACTACATCGCCGGGTTCAGCCCCAACATGCGCGAGGTGCTCGAGAAGTTCGACTTCGACAACACCATCTCGAAGCTCGACGAGTCGGGGCTGCTGTTCCAGGTCGTGCAGCGGTTCGGCGACCCCCGGGTCGACCTGCACCCCGACGCGGTCGACAACGCCGCGATGGGCACCATCTTCGAAGAGCTCATCCGCAAGTTCAACGAGGCGCTGAACGAGAACCCCGGCGAGCACTTCACGCCGCGCGACGTCGTCCACCTCATGGTCGACCTGCTGCTCGCGGGCGACCGGCGGCGGCTGCGCACGAAGGGCGTCGTGCTCAGCGTCTACGACCCGTGCTGCGGCTCGGGGGGCATGCTCACCCTCGCCAAGGAGCACGTCACCGCGGGGGAGACCCGCGACGGCGCGCGCCGCGCTCCCGCCGTGAACCCCGGCGCCGACGTCCACCTGTTCGGCCAGGAGGTCAACCCCGAGACCTTCGCCATCTGCAAGGCCGACCTCTACATGAAGTCGGAGGACGGCCGCGACGCCGAGCGGGTCGTCTTCGGCAGCACCCTCTCGAACGACCGCCACGCCGGGCGCGGCTTCGACTACATGATCGCCAACCCGCCCTACGGCAAGGACTGGAAGCGCGACGTGGACACGGTGCGCGCCGAGCACGACCGCGGCGCGGCCGGCCGCTTCGGGCCGGGCCTGCCGCGCATCAGCGACGGCCAGCTCCTGTTCCTGCTGCACATGCTCGCGCACATGCGGGCGCCGGCCGAGGGCGGCTCGCGGGTCGCCATCATCATGAACGGCTCGCCGCTGTTCACCGGCGACGCGGGCAGCGGCGAGAGCGAGATCCGCCGCTGGATCCTCGAGAACGACCTGCTCGAGGCCCTCATCGCCCTGCCCGAGCAGCTCTTCTACAACACCGGCATCGCCACCTACGTGTGGGTCCTCACCAACCGCAAGCGGCCCCGGCGGCGCGGCCGCGTCCAGCTCATCGACGCCACGTCGTTCGGGCGCCCGCTGCGCAAGAGCCTCGGCGACAAGCGCCGCGAGGTCGCGTTCGACCGCAAGCAGGACATCGTGCGCCTGCTCGCCGGCTTCGACGACGGCGCGACCCGCCCCGTCGAGCGCGACGGCGGAGAGCGCGACACCGTCGTCAGCCGCGTCTACCCCGCCGCGCACTTCGGCTTCCGCAAGATCACCGTCGAACGCCCGCTGCGGCTCGACTTCCGGGCCAGCCCCGAGCGCATCGCGCGCCTCGACGACCAGCGCGCCTTCGCCAACCTCGCCGTGTCACGCAAGCGGGGGGCCGCCCGGGCCAGCGCCGAGGCGGCGGCCCGCCGGCAGCAGGCCGCGGTCCGCGCCATGCTCGGCCGCCTGCCCGACCGGCTCTTCCTCGACCGGGCGGCTTTCGACGACGCGCTCTCCCACGCCGCCCGCGACGCCGAGCTGAAGCTCGCCGCGCCCCTCCGCAAAGCGATTCTCTCGGCCCTGTCCGAACGCAACCCCGGAGCCGAGGTCTGCCGCGACCGCGACGGCCGCCCCGAGCCCGACCCCGAGCTGCGCGACACCGAGAACGTGCCCCTCGCCGAGGACGTCGAGTCGTTCTTCGCCCGCGAGGTCAAGCCCCACGTCCCCGACGCCTGGATAGACACGGACCGCCGCGACCCCCAGGACGGCGGGGTCGGGCTCGTGGGCTACGAGATCAACTTCAACCGCTACTTCTACGAGTACCGCCCGCCCCGCCCCCTGGAGGACATCGAGGCCGACATCCAGCGGGTGGAGAAGGAGATCGTGGAAATGCTGCAGGAGATGTCGGGGTGAGAACCGTCTTCCGGGCGGTTTCGACGCTTCCCCTCTTCTGATGCCGGTTGACATTCCGCCGACACAACATTATCCTTGTGTCTGTGCTTCCGGACTTCGACCCGACGACCGGGTACCTCCCGCCCGGCGTGCACCCCGCAGCCTGGATCGAAATCCGGCCAACGTTCGGGACCAACATGCATCGCAACCGACTCCTCGACGGCATGGAACGCGCGTTTCGCAACCTCGCCGACGCCGGTTGCCGCAGCGCACTTCTTGATGGCAGCTTCGTCTCCACGACCTCCTTCCCGAACGACTACGACGTCGCGTGGGACACTGTCGGCGTAGACCCTTTCCTCCTCGACCCCGTACTGCTCGACATGACGAACCGCCGCGCAGCGATGAAGACCAAGTACGGCGGCGAGTTCTTCCCGGCGTCAGGTCTAGCCGCCCCTGGAATCCGTTTTCGCGAGTTCTTCCAAACCGATCGAGACGGCATCGCCAAGGGCCTCGTCGACATCAACCTTGGGACCCTGCCATGATCACTAACGAACGACAGTACCGAATCACCAGCGCGGAGGCTGACAAATTCCAAAGGACGCTTGAGCGACTCCAAACTTCCGATGTAGGTCGCGCAGACGTCCATCCGCGCCTAGTTCAGGCCGAGCGTGACGCCCTGGAGAGCCAACTTCAGGACCTCCGCGACGAATTGGAGCAGTACCAAGCCCTCAAGCGAGGCGACGTATCAAAAATCGAGGTTGATTCTTTCGACGGCTTGGGGTTAGGTCTGATCAAGGCCCGGATCGCTTCCGCGCTGAGCCAAAGAGCCCTTGCCGAACGGCTCGGCCTCAAGGAACAGCAGATTCAGCGCTACGAAGCCGAATTCTACGCCTCCGCGAGCTACAAGCGCCTCCAGCAGGTCGTGCAGGCTCTCGGCATCACCATCCGTAAAGAGATTCTCCTTCCACACTCCACACTCCACACCGCTTCGCATGCCCGGTCTCCTAAACAAGCCGAGACAGGTCGGCCTTAACATCAACATCGAGAGCTACGAGGCAGTTTTCACGTGTTCTCGGCCGGCGGAGGCGGCGGTGGAGGCGGGGGGAGGTGGAGCGGGGACGTTCGGCGGCCGACTCAGACCGCCGCCTTGTTTGCTCTGTGCTACGGCGAGGCGGCATGCTGTTCCCCGGTGACCTTGAAGGCGGCCCTCGTACAGAGGACGTTGGTCCTGTTGCTGACTGGAACCTGTTCGTCCATGGGCGCGGTCGCCCGCTCGAAATGCCGGAGGAGCTCCCGGTTGCGGCACCGAATCCCGGCGTCCGTGGACTCGGGCGAGTCCACGTCCAGCCAGAGTTCCCGCCACTCGGTCTCGAGGACGTTGCACTCCCTCTTCGTGGAGTTCAACACGGCGATCTTGGTCGCGTAGTCGAGCATGAAGTCGACCGCGATCAGGACGGCGATGGCTAGGCCGAAGCCGATCCGCCAGTGTCCGCCGATCGCGTCGAGGAACGTCGCCATGCTGCCCGACGCGGCGACCAGCAGGCCGAGGCGGATGAACAGATGACGCACGCGGTACTGCGACCCCATCGCCTCCGCGTAGCGGGCCACCCTCGACACGTCCAGCAGATCGTTCCAGACGGCGCGGCGGGTCGCCTCCGTCACCATGGCCTTCCCTCCCCGGGTCCGCGATCCAGAATACCACCGTCCGCCGACGGAAGCGCAGAGCGGCAGAGCGGTGGTGGGGGGCCACGACGGAGTCGGCGAACGCCGCCCGGTCCGTCCGACGGTACGGATTGGGGGAGTTCGCCCGACTCCGGCGATGAGGGATGACCTGATTTGCATACAACTAAAAATATCTGTCGACGATTTGCGGCAGCGGCCCGCGCTGCGCTATGCTTGAGCGATGCCTGAACCGAATCGTCGGCAGACAGACGCGATTGCCGACATTTCGATGCCGCCCCCGTGGCCCGCCGCGGCCGGCCTGCGGGACCTCGGCGCCCTGACCTTCTTCCGGGCGCGCGACGCCGCCGACCGGGGCGTCGACTCCCGGGCGCTGCGGCGGCTCGTGCACGAAGGCGCCGTCGAGCGCCTCGGCCGCGGCCTCTACCGCCGCGCCGACGCCGAGATCACCGAGCACCACACGCATGGCGCCGTGTCCGCCCGCGTGCCGGGCGCGATCATCTGCCTGCTCACGGCGCTGAACATACACGAGATCGGCACCCAGCTTCCGGCGCAGGTCTGGATCGCCATCCCGCACAAGGCGCGCACGCCCCGCGTCCCGTCCCTGCCGATCCGCATCGTCCGCTTCTCCGGGGCGGCGCTGCGGTACGGCGTCGAGGAGGCCGATTTCGAGGGCGTCCCCGGCCGAATCACCAGCCCCGCCCGCACCATCGTGGACTGCTTCCGCCTCCGCCGCCTCGTGGGCCTCGACGTCGCTCTCGAGGCGATCCGCGACGCGCTCTTCGACGGCAAGACGACTCCCTCCGAGATTCTGCGCGCCGCAGAGGCCTGCCGGGCGCTGTCGCTGGTTCGCCCCGTCCTCCACACCCTGCTGGCATGACCGCGAAACGCCCGCCCCGCGACGTGCCCGCCTCCGTGCGCGCCCGCCTCCGCAATCTCGCCCGGCGGCGGGATGTCGACTTCACTCTCCTGCTCGGGCGCTACGCGGCCGAGCGGTTCCTGTACCGCCTCTCGGCGTCCGACGAGATGCACCGGTTCACGCTCAAGGGCGCGGCCCTCTTCCGCGTGTGGGCCGACGAGGAGATGCGGCCGACCCGCGACGTGGACTTCCTCGCCGCCGCCGACCACGCCGGCGCCCGCGCCGCCATCGAGGCCATGTGCGCCGTGCCCTGCCCCGACGACG
Organism: Vicinamibacterales bacterium; assembly: GCA_963664545.2. Classification (GTDB taxonomy): domain Bacteria; phylum Acidobacteriota; class Vicinamibacteria; order Vicinamibacterales; family UBA8438; genus JAJEEA01. The sequence goes on from OY761475.2 coordinate 1,705,716, forward strand.
GCGTTCTCTTCGACGCTGGCGCGCTCCGCATCGACGCCATCCGGGTCGACCAGGCGGACGGCGGCCTGCGCGTGCGGCTCCCCGGCGCGCTCGGCAACATCCGCCTCTCTCTGCAGATGGACATCGGGTTCGGCGACGTCGTCACGCCCGCGCGCGAGCTGCGCGACTATCCCACCCTGCTCGACCTGCCGGCCCCGCGCCTGTGGACCTACCCGCGCGAAGCCATGGTCGCCGAGAAGTTCCACGCGATGGTGAGCCGCGGCGAGACCAACTCGCGCGTCAAGGACCTCTGGGACATCGCGTGCCTCGCCCGCCGCTTCGCGTTCGACGGCGAGACGCTGCGCGGCGCCGTCGCGGAGACGTTCCGCCGCCGGGGCAACACGTTCTCGGCCGACAGGCCGTCGGCGCTGCGCCCCGCCTACTACGAGGACCCCGTCCGCCGAGAGCGCTGGCGCGTGCTCCACCGGCAAATCCCGACCGGCGCCGACGGGCCGACCCGGCTGGCGGACGCCGGCGTCGAGCTGGCCCGTTTCCTGGGGCCGCTCTGCGACCGCCTGATCGAGGGCGCGGCGTTCCCGCAGACCTGGCCCGCCGCCGGGCCGTGGCGGCCGGGGGGTGAGGCTCCGACGGAGGGCGAAGGGCCGTGACCGAGGTGGCCGACCGGATCGAGGCGGCGCGACCCGACCGATTCCGCCGGTACCCCGAATACAGGGAGTCCGGCGTCGATTGGCTCCGCGAGGTCCCCGCGCACTGGCAGATGAAGCGGCTCAAGGCCGTCGCCGCGGTGCAGTTGAGCAACGTGGACAAGCACTCAGAAGAAGGTCAAGTTCCGATCAAGCTCTGCAACTACGTCGACGTGTACTACAACGACGTCATCACGGCCGATCTCGACTTCATGAACGCCACCGCCACACCCGCCCAGGTACGGCGATTCCGGCTCCGCGCCGGCGACGTGATGATCACCAAGGACTCGGAGTCCTGGACGGATATCGCGGTTCCCGCCGTCGTGGCGGAGGACCTGCCGGACGTGCTCTGCGGATACCACTTGGCGCACATCAGGCCGGCCGCCGGCCTCGATGGCCGGTTTCTCGCCCGCCAGTTCGCCGCGATTGGCGCGCGGGACCAGTTCCACGTTGCGGCGAACGGCATAACGCGGTTCGGCTTGGGCGGGGACGCCATCCGCGGCAGCCTCTTTGCGATCCCGCCGATCGACGAACAACGCGCCATCGCCGATTTCCTCGACCGCGAGACGGCGAAGATCGACGCGCTGGTGGCGAGGAAGGAGCGGCTGATCGAGCTGCTTCAGGAGAAGCGCGCGGCTCTCATCACCCGCGCCGTCACCCGGGGCATCGATCCGGTCGCCGACGCAAGCACCACTGGATCGCCTGCGTTTCCTGTGATTCCGAAAGACTGGAACTTGTGGAAGATACGACGACTTGTTCGACGGGTGAAACGCCCGATTGTGGTCAGGCCGGACAGGGAATACCAAGAAATCGGCATCCGTTCATGGGGCAAAGGTATCTTCCACAAAGAACCCGTCAGAGGTGCTCTGCTGGGCGAAAAGAGCGTGTTTCGGCCCGAACCCGGTGATTTCGTATTGAACATCGTTTTTGCGTGGGAGGGTGCCGTCGCGGTGGTGTCCGAGCATGAGACGGGGATGATTGCGTCACATCGTTTCCCAACATTTCGGCCGTCCGAGCACGCAGACCTAGACTACCTGTTGATGGTGCTTCAGAGTGACCAGGGTCGTCGGTTGATGGAGGTCAATTCTCCGGGAGCGGCGGGACGCAACAAGACGCTCAGGATAGGCCAATTCCTCGACGAGGAAGTTCCGCTTCCAGACATAGAGGAACAACGAGCGGTCGTTTCAGCGTTCAGAGAGGAGGAGAGGCGACTTTTTACTCTGGCCGTCACAGTTCGCCAAGCCATCGACCACCTCAAGGAACTCCGCATCGCCCTGATCTCCGCGGCGGTCACCGGCAAGATCGATTTGCGGGAGGCGGTGCCGCGATGAGCTTCGAGCCGAGCTTCACCGTCACCCACGCTCTGTCCGGGAGCGAACCGGCGGAACGCCGCAGCGGGACCTGCGGGTGCCTGTGGGGAAGGGCCTGTTGGTCGAAGCGGTACGGGGCCGACTGGGGCCGACGGACCCGACACGACAACTACCAGTCTGTCCGACGGCCCGCTGAGATCGCGACCGGAGCTGTGACAAGCTGTGACATCGAGCTGTGACATGCTCCGGCGACCGACGGTCAGGCGCAGCCGGGGCCGTCACCCCGCCGCCGTTCTCCTCACCTTGATCCGACCGTACAGGCTCACGCCGTGCGCGGCGGCGGGAAAACGCGGCGCGCTGCTGAAGGTCGGAGCCGAGCCGGAGGTTGAGGGTGCCCGAAAGGGACGCCGCGGCCGCGACGGGCGGCTCGTCCTCGCCCTCGCCGAGGGCCCCCAATTCGCGAGCGCCCTCACGTCCGCATCACGGGGCTGACCGGACTCGGCAAAGAGCTCGCTCGCGCCCGCGCCCAGCCGCCACCGTCATGGCCGACTTCATCGGAACGCAGCGGCCGTCCGATGTGCGGACGGCGTAATTGGTTACCGTGGTGGGCGTCTGCTACGGCGCGGGGCCTTGCAGGTCGGGTGCGACGGTGGGCGACGGAGAGCGAAGCAGGCCCACGATCACGGCGTGGGGATTGTGCTGGCGTTGGCAGGCGGTACGGATGACAGAGGCGAGTGTCTGCTGGGTGGCCGCGCCGCGCCAGGAGCGATTGCCGCCGCACACCTTGCGGGTGACGACGGCGGGGCGAATGGCCTGTTCGGCGCGCCAGTTGGTGGCGTCGACGGCGGGGTTGCGCAGGAACGTGAACAGGGCCTTCCATTCCGTGGTCAGGTGCTTCGCGAAGCAGCGCACGTCGGCCAGCGGGCCTGGGTGGAGCAGTCGTCGGGCGAGGCGGCCGGCCAGGGCTTCCAGCGCTTCGCCGAGGTCGTCACCGGACAGCTCGCCGGCGCGGGCGTCGTCGCGCAGGCGAAGGGCCTGCTTCAACAGGGCGTGGATGTCGGCGGCGATACGGCTGCGGGGATGGTCCCGGCACAGAATCCGTCCCCGGCGCAGCACGTGGGCGAGGCACGTCTGATGCGTGGCCCGGGTGAAGCGGCGATACGGCGCCCAACCGTCGCGGATGAGCACGCCGTCGAAGTCCGGCCCCAACAGGTGGACCGCTTCCTCGTAGCCTCGTCCCGGCAGAATGGCGTAGACGGTCGTCTTCTCCGCGACGCCCGCCCAGAGCCACTGCAGGTGGCCGTCCACCTTCCACCCGGTTTCATCCGGGGTGACCACGGGGCTGTTGCGAAGCTGGCGCCGCAGTTCGCTATAGGTCGGTTCGGCGCGGCGGGCGGCCCGATGCACGGCGCGGACGAGGCCGCTCGGACTGACTGGTAGCGGCAACATGAAAAGGGACCCTGTGGCCACTTGAAAAGGGACCCCCCTGAGCACTCGGAAAACAGCGATTCCCTGGCGATGATGGACGGGGCGAGACAGGGTCGTCTCGTCGGCCGAGCCAGGAGGACGCGGAGGTGATCAGGATGTTCCAGTGGGCCCAGATCCGCCACATGCATCTGGTGGAGGGTGTGCCGAAGAAGGAGGTCGCCCGGCGGTTGAAGCTCGACGTCAAGACGGTGCGGCGGGCCATCGGCCGGCCGACGCCGCCGGTGCGGAGGTCGCCGCCGCGGCCGAGCAGCCTCGACCCGTGGCGGGAGCGGATCAGGCGGTGGCTGCGCGAGGAGCCGCGGGTGACGGCGAAGCGGATTCGGCGGTTGCTGCTGCCGTTGGCGGGACCGGTCCCCGCGCGCACGGTGCGGCGCTACGTCGCGGAGCTTCGGGCGGCCGTGTCGCCGAAGGAGGCCTTCGTGCACCGGAGCACCGAGCCCGCGCACACGATGGAGGTCGACTTCGGCGAGTCGTGGGTCGACATCGCCGGCGTGCCGTGCAAGGTGAAGTACCTGGTGGCGACGCTGCCGTTCTCCAACGCGTATTTCGCCAAGGCGTACCCGGTCGAGCGGCTCGAGTCGCTGCTCGACGGCATCGAGTCGGCGTTCCGCTACTTCGGGGGCCTCGTGGACCGCGTCGTCCTCGACAACACCTCGCTGGCCGTCAAGGCCGTGTTGGCGGGCCGGGACCGGGCCGAGACCGAGGCGTTCGAGGCGTTCCGGGGCGGATATCCGTTCCGGGCGGAGTTCTGCGCGCCGGCCAAGGGCTGGGAGAAGGGTTCCGTGGAGACGGGCGTCAAGTATGTCAGGAACCTCGTGTTCCGGCCGCGGCTGGCGGTCGAGAGCTGGGCGGCCCTCAACGCGGCGATCATCACGGAGCTGGAGGCCGACCTGCCGACGCGCCAGCTCGAGGACGGGCGTCCGGTCGGGGAGGCGCTGGCGGAGGAGCGCCGGCGCCTGCGGGCGATGCCCGCGCACCTTCCCGACACCTGCCGCGTCGTCGCGCGGGTGGCCGACAAGTTCGGACACGTCCGCGTGGACCGCGTGACGTACTCGGTGCCGATCCGCCACGCCTACCGGCCGGTGTGGGCGAAGCTGTATCACGACCGGGTGGCGGTCGCGGTCGGCACCGAGGTGGTCGCCGAGCATCGGCGGGCGTTCACGCGGGGCGCGAAGGTCCTCGACGCGCTTCACGTGCTGCCGTTGCTGGAGCGCAAGCACCGGGCGGTGGCCGAGGCGACGGCGCTTCGCGACTGGCGGCTGGCCCCGGTGTGGCAGCGGGCGCGGACCGAGCTGGGGAGGCACACCCGCAAGCCCGACCAGGAATGGGTGCGGATGCTGCGGCTCATGGAGACCCATCCGGCGCCGGCCGTCGAGCGGGCGGTGACGGCCGCGCTCGAGCGCCATTCGCCGCGCCTGGAGACGGTGCGGCTCATCCTCCGGCAGCAGGAGGCCGGCCCGCCGCCGGTGTGCCCGCCGGTCGCGGGCGTGCGTCCGGAGCTGGCGCGGATCGCGGTGCCCGCGCCGAGGCTGTCGGCGTATGACGCGCTGGTGGAGGGCCCCCGCTGATGGCCGCCACGATTACCGAGCCCCCGCACCTGGCCGCGGACCTGAAGGCGCTGCACCTGTCGACGGTCGCGTCACAGTGGCGGCCCCTGGCCGAGCAGGCGGCCCGCGGGCGTCAGGCGCCGGCCGACTACCTGGCGGAGCTGGTGCACCTGGAGGTGACCGGCCGCCGGGAGCGCCGCATCCAGCGCCGCATCCAGGACGCCCGCTTCCCGATGCTGAAGACGCTGGACGCCTTCTCGTTCGAGGCGCAGCCGGACCTCGACCGCGACGCGGTCCTGGGGGTCTTCGACTGCCGCTTCGTCGCCGAGGCCGCCAACGTCGTGTTCGTCGGCGGGGTCGGCACGGGGAAGACGCATCTGTCCATCGCCCTGGGGATGGCCTGCTGCCAGCACGACTACCGGGTGCGGTTCGTGACCGCGGCCGAGCTGGTCACCCTGCTCGTCGAGGCGCAGCAGCAGGGCCGTCTCGCCCGCAAGCTCGCCCAGCTCGCCCGCTACGACGTAGTCCACGTCGACGAGCTGGGCTACGTCCCGCTCGACAAGACCGGGGCCGACCTGCTGTTCGGGTTCATCAGCCAGCGCTACGAACGCCGGAGCCTGGTGGTGACGACGAATCTGCCGTTCGCGCGCTGGTCCGAGGTCTTCCTCGACCCGACGGCGGCCGCCGCGGTCATCGACCGGGTCGTGCACCACGCGACGGTGCTGCAGACCACCGGCGACAGCTTCAGGCTGCGGGCCGCCAAGCGGAAGCGGGCGCCGGCCGGGGTGCCGAGCGCCAGTCACCGGCCCGTTACGTAACGGCGAGGAGTAGTCGTGGCGTTGACGAACGCGGAGCGGCAGGCGCGTTACCGGGCGCGTCGGAAGGCCGGCGAGTCCCGGCTTCGGTACCGCCGGCCGGTGGACCGGCGGTCGCGACCCCAGCAGTGGCACGACGCAGTGCAGACGCTGCTGACGCTGCAGGACCAGTATCGGGCGTGGCAGGACGCCTTGCCGGCACCCCTCGCCGGGTCCGCGACCGCGGCGTTGCTCGAGCAGGTCTGCGAACTCGACCTGTCGGTCCTGGAGGCAGTCGAGCTTCCCAGGGGGTTCGGGCGTGACCGCTGAACCGCCGGCAACAAGCTTCCGGTTGGTGGCTACGACCCGGCGCTGTCGGGCCCATCAGCATGACCGTGTGCTCGCCGGCGTCAAGGCGCGTCGCTTCGCTCCGCCCCCGCTTCGCGGGGCTGACGGCCTTGACGCCGGCTGCGCGCACGGTCCCGGGCTGGTCTGCCCGACAGCCCCACGGAACGCTCAGCCAGGAGGGCCCGGAAATGTGATGTGTTGAGGAGAATTGGGGGGTCCCTTTTCACGTGGCCACGGGGGTCCCTTTTTCAGTTGCCATTTCCAGCTCATCAAGTACTCCGCTACGCGCCGTCTCGCTGCCGACGCCCTGTCGAGCATCCACACATCGTCTTCACCCAAGACGGTGGACCTGCCCACAGCGGAAATCGAGGCCTGAAGCTGAGCGCCATTCGCTTCAAGCAACGCCTTGAGTTCCGCCGCGCCACCCCCGCCAATGCTCCAAGGGTGTTTCCGAAAGCGCTCACGAGGCACATCCGAGGCGCTCGCGAACACGCTTTGCGAGCCTGCATGGTCGATCTGCTCGACTACCGCGGACCAGACCAGCCCCTTCGCGGGATCATCAGGTGTCGTCGGCTCGCCGCGGATTCCCATCACAGCCCGTAGGCTCCCTTCAACCGGCCGTCGGTGTCGTCCGAACATGATCACCGTCGGCGTTCCGTGACCGGGAATGTACGCACCCGAAGTGTCCAGGACATGCGTCAGATCCCAGCGCGGAATGAACTCCTCGATCAGTTTCCTGCCGAACTCCCGCTTCATGAACGAGTTGGCCGTGATCATCCCGACGAAGCCCGACGCATCCGCGGTTCCGGACGAGGGCGCATGAGCGAGGTCGAAGAAGCGCTCTGTGAACGGTACGGCGAGCGAGTACTGCCGGTAGCAGGAGCGAAATCGCTTCCGATATTCGGCGTTGAGCGCCATATCCTTCGGCGTGATGTACGGCGGATTGCCGACCACGACATGATAGCGCCGACCCAGAATCTCGCGGAGTGCCTCGGCGTGCTCCGTGCGGTAAACGTGGGTCAGCGGGTCGTGCTCCGGATCGAGGTACTCCTGACGTGCGCCGGCCAGACCCGGGCGTGGTCCGTGGAGCAAGGAGTCGCCCGCCGCCACGTGGAGTTCGAAGGCGGGCGCGTCGGCAAGGCGGCGCACACCAGACGCCTGGATGGCGGCGACCGATAGTCGGAAGCGGGTGATCGCCGCAGCGAAGGGATTCAGGTCGACCCCGGCTGTCTGTTCGAGCGCGCGGCCGATGCGTTCGCGCGGATTCGTGCCCGGCTCGTGCCGCGCCCACTGCGCTACCAGGCGTCGGAAGGCACCCAGCAGGAAATGGCCGGAGCCGCAGGCGGGGTCGATCAGCCGCACCTCCCGGAACCCGAACTCCTCAATGGCGGGGTCGAGCGTACGGTCGAGGATGAACTCCTCCACGAACTCCGGCGTCTGGAGCAATGCGTACCGCTTGCGGGCGCTCTCGGACAGGTCCTGGTAGAGGTCTCCCAGGAAGCGCGTGTCCCAGACCGGATCGGTGAAGTCGTGCAGCAGGGCGCCGGAATCGGGGTCGATCCGCTGCCACAGGCCAAGGAGCCGGCCCGCGGCGTCGCCCGAGGGGGCGCGGAACTCCTCGCCGGGCTGTTCGAGCGACCAGATGGGATTGTGAGCCTCGTCGAAGATGCGGTCGGCGACGGGCAGCGCGCCCACCGCGCGAAAGACATGGAGCAGGTAGTCGCGGTCGCTCTCTTCGGGGTGCGCCCGAAAGTAGAGGGTGTGCTCGTCGAGCGCCCGCTGGCGCCGTCCGCCGGGACCGGACAGCCGCGGCGGGTCGACGAGCGCGTTGTCCTCGAGAAACCGCACGAAGACGCAGCCGAGAATCCAGCCCACCGCCACTTGGGTCAGGTGCTCGTCGCGCCAGGACTCGTAGCTCTCGGCGGTGCGTTCTTGCGCCACCGCCTCGCGGTGCACGCCGCGGAGGTGCGCCTCCAGGCCGGAATGCTCCCTGCACCGCGCCTGCAGGTCGTCCTCGAGGTCCGCCCGCAGGCGCTTCAGGTCGGCGAGCAACCGGTCTCTGTCGATCACGCCGCTTCCTGCCTGACGCGTGCACTACCGGGATCGCCGCCGACCATGCCGTCTCCCGGCCTCGACCGGGAGGCCGGCGGCTCGCGGAGCACGCCGAGCGTTCCGTCCGCGCAAGGGGCGCCTCGCAGCCTCACCAGGGGGCGGTCCGGCGACTCGGGCTGCGGGCCGAGCTTCTGGTTCACGCGGTCGGCCACGAGATCGAGCTGCGCCAGGATGACTCTGCCGATCACCGCGTGCGCGCCCGCCGGTACGACGACGCAGTTGGCCGGCATCGAACGATCGCCGACGCGCACGGTCACGGGGCCAGGTACCGGGCGCTCGCGCCGGCGTCCGCCCGCGGGGACGCAGGCAATGCTGCCGACCACCGGGACGCCCAGTCGCTCCACGATGTCCTCGGGCAGCGCGAGCATCACGGCCCCGGTATCGGCAACCGCCTTGACGCGGGTCCGCCGGACGTTCGCCTCGGGCAGGTGGCGCGCCTGGGCCAGCGCTCGATCTCCGACGTTCTCCAAGTCGACGTCCGCGACGATTTTGCCCATGCCGGCTCTCGGTGCCCAACTTTAACGCATCGACTCCCTCGCCGTACCGCCTCGGGGTGCCGGCCGCGACGTTCCTGCATCACGATCCCCGCTCCGCCCAGCAGAGCCCCCGCCAGGTCGGCGTCGCGCCGCGACTGCACAGTTCGGCCGGCGGGCAAAACGGCCGCCGCAGCTCGTCCACGTTCTCTCGGCCCGCGTCCGCGGGAGTGTCGGCGTCGTCGCCGCGGGGCGGACTTTGGCACCTCGGCCGCCTCGGCGAACCACTGGACCAGCCGCCCGGCCAGCTCGGTGAGCTCGCGCCGCGTCTGCCGACGCCGCGCATGCGGCACACCTGGATGACCGCGAACCGCGGCAGGTCGTGAACCGTCCGGACGCCCATCCGCTAGACGGCGTTCAGGGAGCGGGCACTGAGCCCCATGGCCGCGAGACGGTGTCGCGGCGCGCCTGCTCGCCGCCGCCGAACGGGGGCGCCGCGCCGACGGGGTCGGTGTCGGTCGTGGGATGTGCCGCCGCGGCTCGGCCAGCGCCCGTTCGCCGCCCTCCTGCTGCCGGTCGGCACCTACCGGTGCCGCCGGGAACCCGTAGGTGGGTCGGGCCGGAAGCGCCACGCAGCTCTCCGGCCCGAGAGCACATCGCTGCTCCCCGGCCACTGGCGTCAGCCTCCCCCAGCGCCCGCATCCCACGCCTCCGCCCCCCGCCTCTGCTGGCCTTCGCTGTTCCGCGCCGGTATCATTCGACCAGAGCGCGACCAGCTTCAGTCGTCTTCCCTCCACGCCGCCACGCCACCCACACGGGAACCCGCCGCGCTCACGCGAACCGCGGCCCGACAACCGGGAAAACTGGCCATGGCTACTTCAACGGAAAGCGCTAACAACCCTCGACGCACTTGAATAGCGCGTCTGCGACAACGCCGACAGCCACCAACCCGTCGAGACTCCACTCGCGACCAACCGCGCATCATCGCCCGCGTCACCGAACTATTGTCGGCTCAACCATCCAGTGAACATCTCCTCTACCCTCCACTGAGCCAACTCACAATACCGGTCCAGCTCTGGATGTTTGGTCACAAGACGTTCCAGATCTGACGATGCTTGATCGGCCCTCGGTGGCGATGTGTCCTCCCAAACGGACGCTGCGGCGCGATAACACGCCGCCGCCAGCTCGACTTCTCCACGCTTAGTCAACAATTCGGCGACCCAGCTGCGAATGTACCCCTTGTTGAGGTTAGCGCTGCGAGCAGGATCCTCCTCCAGCAACTGGGCCGACTTCACGTAGCATGTCGACGCGTCCTCCACCTCCCCTTCCAGAAACAAACACCGACCAATGTTGCCGTAGAAGTGCGCGCCTCTATCAGAAACTCTCTCTCCAGATCGAGTAACGGATCCCAATTCCTCCCCATCCAAAAAAACCCGAAGCGCTTCTGCCACCCGCCCTCCGTCCCGCAAGGACAATGCTAGGTTGTGCTTGGTGGAGAATGCGGTGTCCACCGAGCTAACCTCCTTCAGTTTCGCGCCGCGCTCGCCCCAGTGGATAGCTAGTTCGTATCTCTGTGTGTACCAGTAGCCGTAGCACCGAAGATCGCATAGCAGAATGTACTGTGCACTTTTTCCTGGAATTGCTCGTTCATATCGTTCCAGCAACGGTTCTGCCTCTGTATGACCAACCTGGATCATCGCAGTCAGACATCGCTCAAATATAGCGTCGAAGTGCTTGTACGCCGTGCAGGCTTCTGCCCAGTCCAGGCCCGAAAAAAGCCGTAGCCCAAGTCGGATCATCTCTTCCTGGTAGCCTCGATTCAGTAATGGTTCCCCAATCTCTTCAATGGTGTTCGTAGCTTCTTCCAGCTTGCCGATGGTAATCTGAAGCTCTGCCTTTCTGGTCCAGTGTTCAAGGATATCATAAGATGGTTCTTTCTGTAGCAGTCCCTTGAATCGGCCGATCATACGGTCAAGAAATCCCAAAATCGCACCAACGTATTTTTCACGATCCTTCTTCGGAAATCCCGTTCTAACAAACTCGCGAATTATTGGATGCAAACCGAGAAGCGGTTCGCCCTCCGGTTGGCTTCTGGTTTCTATAAGATGAAAAGATTTCAGCGCCCTGAGAGATCTGTTTACGCGGTTAATGTTGGCCCCGGGAAGCAGATCTAGTAGTCGACTCTCGGGCTCTGGACGATCCAACTCCGCCATGGTGCGCAAGACAATACGTTGCTGTTCATTTAACATGCCCCAGATCGTTCTTGTCGTTTCCGGCAGTGTAGCTGCTTCTCTTCCAATTAGATCGAGCGCGCCACGTAGGCCATCTTTGTGGCGAAGAGCTTGCATCACCACTAGGCTTACCCATAGAGGATGGCCATTAGTCGCTTCATGCAATTCACCGGCAAGGTGATGATCTCGCTGAGGAACACCACGGGCCGCGAGTAGCTCCAGAGTGTCGGACTCCGAAAAGCCAACCAGCGTCACTCTCAGCGCACGGGATTCATCCACCTGCACGTCAGGCCGACACGTAAAGAGGAATAAACTCCTGTGGTCGCGTGCTTGAGCCTCTGACACGAGGACGTCGAGACCCTTTACCGGCTTAAGCGTCTCAAGATCGACATATTGATCGACGTTGTCAAAAACGAGCAGTGCCCTTCGATCGCGCAGAAGGTAAAACAAGACACCCACCACCGCCCTGATGTCGCTGACTTCGATCTGGCCAGCGTCTATTGCACCATTACTCAAGCGTTCGATGAGGCGCAACAGTTGGGTGCCGAGGCGGTCGCTCTCTTCGCGGCAGTCTCGCCAATCCCAGATACCAAAACGCGAAGTATCGGGCATTGCGTATTCCTGTAGGAAGCGTCCGGCAAGGGCTGACTTTCCTTGACCGCCGATCCCCGTGACAAAAGCGACTGGCATCGTGGACGCGGCAAGCAGTGCGATCTCCCCACTACGACCCACCCAAGGGGCAATCAGCAAGGGTCTGTCGGACTCGGGTGAAGACAGTGGTGCTGTGGGAAAATCGATCTGCACATGTACGCTACGCGGTCCGACGGAGCGTTCCGTTACGAGCGTTTGTACGCTTGCGCCAGCGGGAGCTGAAGTCGCGAGAGGATAGCTGGATTGCAGGTCGTTGAGCAGATCTGTGAATAAGGAACAACAGTCAATTCCCCGGTATAGTTGCACACGGCCGCGGCCGATGCCGGGTCGCAACGCACTCAGCAGCGGTTGGTTGTTGGCTTCGATTTGGTCACCGTCGTTTGAGTGGAACGCCCAGAGAATCTCGGGGCTACTCGTGGAGTCCGCCAACAGGTCCACGAGCGTAGTGGTAATCACGTCATCCCAACCGCCATATCCGAGGACCACGAGAATTCCAGAATTGATGACGTGAGCCAGAGAATGGCGAAGTTGGGGCCGGGGCTGAAGCAATTGTTGCGGCGTGTGGAGAGTGTCGTAGCCCCACCAGTATCCGTGGAGATGCACAATGTGAGTACCTTCAGCGACGGTCTGGCCGAGGGTGCCATCTCCCTGGAGCACGGTACGGTAGCATTGGCCGTGGTGTTTTGCGATGGCAATTTCGATTAGAGGGTCGAAGTTTGTGGTCAGAACAGATTGACCAAACGTGTCTTTACAGGCAACGAGCAACCGACCGAAGGAGTCGACTCCCGACGGCAAGATCCAGGCGTCGGGATGTTTGTCAAGGGTGTTGCATGTGGGGGCGTCGGCATCATTGGCGGTGGTCTCAGGAAGAACGGCGGGCCATGTCTTGGCATCGAGAGCTTGCCACACTGCTGAGCGCACTACGCGGTTGACAACGTCTTGGCCACGTCTGCCGTGGAGGAACTCAAATGCGTTCTGGTATCGATGGGCGGAATTGTCAGATAGGTGTTGTTGGAGCTCGGATTGTGCGTCGGTGTCGGCGAACTCCTTTTTGATTAGATCAATCATGCCGTCCACACCAAGCACGCCATGGGCACCCGGGTAATCCGGATAGGACAGGGCGGAGCCGACGAGAAAGACCACGGAGCGGTCGTTTCTGTTGGCGGCGTAGCATAGTCGGTCAACGAGGTCGGCGGAGATATGGTACCTATTCTGCATGGCTTTTACCTCGCGAAGGGGAAGAAAAGCAGTTGCGGTTGTCGCGGGTGTAGCGGTGGGGTCGGGCGGATGCGGTTGGCATTCCAGCGAGGGCTCGGCTTTAGACGGCCGAGGCATGTATGCCTCGGCGTCTGCCGACGGTGAAGCGGAGGCCGACCGATGCCCTTGGGGCAGCGCCGGATGCCTGACGAGGCGCAGGAGGGTAGCCCGAGCCGGTGCTGCGGCGCGGCCGGCGGGCGGCGCGCAGGGAGGTGCGCCAGTGGGTGCCGGCCTCGTGGGCGGGCGGCGCTCAACCGATCGGACTGGACAGCGCGACCGCGGCACTCCGTGCCGGTGCCATGTGGCGAGGACGACCGCGAGGTCCGCCGTGGCGATTCGGCCGCGCGTAGCGGCGGCCCCCATCGGGCGGTGGTCCGCGAGAGCCGGTGAGGCGGTGAGCGGCACACCGCTGCTGGAAGCCCCGCTGCATCCCGCTGGGGCACGTCAGGAAAGTTGGGGATTCGCGGCTGGGGCAAGGACTCGGCGGACCGGCGGATAGATGCCCGTGGGCGTCCCAGCGCGCGACTGGTCCAGCGCTTGACGCCGACGCCACACCGCTGGGGCCATCCCGCCGGCGCCGTCAACCGCCCGACCGGCCGTCGCCGCGTCCGCGGGCGAGGAGCTCCGACGCCGTCGCGCACTCGATGGCCCAGTCGCCGACCCGCCCGAGCCGCTCCGGGTCCGCGACCCCGGCCAGGGCGGCGGCCAGCCCCTCCGCCGCGGCCGCGTCGAACTTTCTGGCCGTCAGACGGCAGAGCAGCGCCCGCTCTTTGTCGCGCCTCCTGCTCGATGCCCTGGTCGACGCCCTGCGCCCGCCCCTGCTCGAGCCATTCACGCACGTTCTCTTCCAGCATCGTCTAGGCCTCCTGCAACTCCGCCAGCGGCTCCCGTCCGTCCGCCGTCCGCCGGTCCGCCAACCGCAGCCCGTGGCGGAGCCACTTCGCGAACGCCCGCGTCAAGTGGTCGTCCGGCGCCGCCCGCAGGGGGTCGATCAGCAGCTTCAGCGCCCCCGCCCAGACGCGCCGCGTCGCGCGTCTTCTCCAGGCCGACGAGCGCCGACACCCGGTTGTCCGGCGGCAGGTCCGCGTCGGACGTCCACGCCGCGTCCAGAAGATAGTATCGCCGCGACGGTTGGTATGGTGCCAGCATCGCGCCCCCGCCGCAACCAGGTCTGCCATCTCGACCGGCGCCGTCCACGGCCGCCGGCCGTTGTAGAGGACGGCGGGCAGCACCGGCGGCAGGGCCCCCCCGTGCTCGCGGATCGCGCCGTCGGCGTCCAGCCGCTGGTAGAGCAGCGCCGTGTAGGTGAGCATGCGCACCGCCATCGCCGGGTCGACGGTGGCCTGTAACTCGAGGAGCAGCACGAGGTAGAGCCAGTGCTCCTCGCCGAAGCGGATGCGCCACAGGAGGTCGCCGTGACGCTGCTGCAGATCTCTGCCCGCGTCGCGCAGCAGCGCGCGGGAGAGCGTGGACGAGCTGCGGCGGCTCCTTTCTGCTCGCTGGGCGGGCCGCGCAGTCGCGGCGCAACGGCGAGCTGGCGCGCGGCCCGCCTCGGCGGGAACGTCGTCGTCGGAGTGGACCTTCGGCCCTCCGGCCGCCTCGGGGAACCGCCGGGCCAGCCGCCGCACCAGCTCGGTGAGCTCGCGCCGGGTCTGGATGCCGACGCCGCGCATGCGGTTCACCTGGATGAGCGGGAACCGCGGCAGGTTGTGAACGGTGCGGATGCCCATCCGCTCGATGGCGTTCATGGCGCGGGTGCTGAGCCCATAGGCGCTAACTTGTTTTCCTGACGTGGCTGGCGTATCCTGGCATGCGGAATGCATGACCGGAAGACCGGCCCGGTGGACGAGGACTGGGATGTGCTGCTGTCGTTCCTTCCGCCGGATTGGCGCGAACTGGCGCGGGACACCGGGGCGTTGAAGGGGCTGCGCAAGGACAAGGCGGTCGACAACCTCCTGCGGACCCTCCTGCTGCACCTCGGCTGCGGACACTCGTTGCGGGAAACGGCGGTCCGGGCCCGACAGGCGCATCTGGCGAGCCTGTCCGACGTGGCGCTGTTGAAGCGGCTGAGGAAGTCCAAGGGTTGGCTGCACGCGCTGTGTGTCCGTCTGTTCGAGGAGCAGGGTCTGGCCGTCGTCCCCGGGGGCGCGTTCCAGGTGCGGGCGGTGGACGCGACGACGGTGAAGGAACCGGGTCCGAGCGGGTCGCTGTGGCGGCTGCACTACAGCGTGGGCCTGCCGTCGCTGACATGCGACTTCTTCAAGCTGACGGAGACCGAGGGACCCGGCACGGGGGAATCGTTGGCGCAGTTTCCGATCCGCGCCGGCGACCACGTGCTGGCCGACCGCGGCTATTCGACGGCCCGGGGGATTCGCCACGTGGTGGACGCGGGGGGGCGCCTGATTGTGCGTGTCAATACCGGGTCGCTGCCGCTGTGCACGGCGGCCGGTCGGCGGTTCGACCTGCTGGCCGCGGTCGGGTCGGTCACCCGTCCGGGCACCGTCCGGTCCTGGGCGACGACGGTGGAGGCCCCGGACGAGCGGGGCGGCCCGGCGCGCGCCATTGCGGGCCGGGTCTGCGTGCTCCGCAAGTCCGCGGAAGCCATCCGCCTGGCGCACCGGAAAGCCCGCCGCGACGCCGCCCGCAAGGGCAACGAGGTGGAAGCGGCCACGCTGCGGTTCGCCGAGTACGTGATCGTCTTCACGACCTTCCCCGAGCCGCCCTTCTCCGCCGCGGACGTGCTGGAGTGGTATCGCCTGCGCTGGCAGGTCGAGTTGGTGTTCAAGCGCTTCAAGTCGCTGGCCCAGTTGGGGCACGTGCCGAAGCGCGCGGACGACAGCGCCAAGGCGTGGCTCTACGGGAAACTGTTCGTGGCGCTGCTGGTGGAGAAGCTGATCCACCACGCTCGCGCGATTTCCCCCTGGGGCTACGACGTACCGGCGCCGTCGCCCCCGCAGCGCGTGGCGTGACTTCAAGTTCGTGCTCAACCAGGTCACGCGGGCCATCGAACCGCCGCTGCCGCTGGCGCGCATGCTCGCGGACTGGCGAACGATCTCCGGCGCGCTTGCCGAGCCGCCACGTCGCCGACAGCCCCAACTCTCCGCGTACTTCGGCTGGGTGGACCCGCTGGAGGACCGAGCGGCTCAAACAAGTTAGCGCCTATGGGTGCTGAGCCCCCGTGGTCGCAAGCAGGGTGCGGCCACCGCCGTCCAAGGAGGGCGACCGTCAGACGCCCCCCCGCGGCCCCGTCGCGTCCATCTGCTTCGACCGTAGCGAGACCATCGGGGCGGAGCGCCGGCAGCACCGCGGCCGCGTGCGCCCGTGCGTCTGGGTGAAAGCGACGTCGGCCCCGTCGGCGCCCCGTGCCGACCCTGCCGCCGCTCGGCCTGCTCGCCCGCCCTCCTGCTACCGGGCCGGTGCCTACCGGTGCCGCCGGGAACCCGTAGGTGGGTCGGGCCGGAAGCGACACGTAGCTCTCCGGCCAGACAGCCCATCGCGGCTCCCCGGCCACTGGCGTCAGCCTCCCCTGCGTCCGCACCCCACGTCTCCGCCCCCCCGCCTCTGCTGGCCTTCGCCGCCCCACCCCGGTATCATTCGACCAGAGCGCGACCAGCTTCCACCGTCTTCCGTCCGCACCGCCCAGACGGGGACCCGCCGCGCTCACCCGAACCGCAGCGCGACAACCGGGGGAACTGGCCATGGCAACTTCAACGGAAAGCGCGAACACCCTCGACGCGCTTGAACAGCGCATCCGCGACAACGCCGACAGCCACCAACCCGTCGAGACTCCACTCGCGACCAGCCAGCGCATCATCGCCCGCGTCACCGACGGAATCTACCGCGAGCCCTGGGCGGCTTTCCGTGAACTGATCGCCAACGCCTACGACGCCGACGCAACCCACGTGACGATCGAGACCGGCCAACCCGATTTTCGCGAAGTGACGGTGCAGGACGACGGCATCGGCATGTCTCCCAGAACGCTCGCGTACGTCCTGACGAACATCGGCGGCAGCTCCAAGAGGACCGCCGCCGGAACCGCACTGAACACCGCGCGGGCCGACACACCCAATCTCAGCCCCGCCGGCCGCCCGCTGATCGGCAAAATCGGCATCGGCCTGTTTGCCGTCGCGCAGTTGACCCAACACTTCCAGATCATCACGAAGGCCGCCGGTGAAAGCCACAGATTGTCCGCGACCGTACAGCTCCGCACTCACGACGAGACCAAAGCTCAGCAGCATGACACCGAATACGTCGCGGGACTCGTCGAGATCGTGTCCCAAAGGGTTCCCGAGCACGAACAAGGCTCGCACGGTACGGCCGTGGTGCTCTACCAACTGCGCGATGAAGTGCGTCGCACGCTCCAGAGCGCCGAACTCTGGAAGGCGGCCTCCGTCGAAACTGACGGCGGTGAATCCGTTCAGAAGCCACCACAATTTCACATTGGCCACTCCGCGAACGAGTTGGCTCCCCATCTTCCGTGGCAGGGCTCCGACAGTCCGACCGAACGGTTCCAACAGATCTTTGCCGCCACTCGAAAAGCAACCGGCGGAACCAAGTCCGCCGACCTGGACCACTTCGACGAGTATCTGCGCCTCATATGGAAACTAAGCTTGTCGCTCCCTCTGCGCTACATCGACGGCCATCCTTTCGATCAAGATGCATCCAGCGGCCTTCATCTTCTGGAACTCCCGGAATCGGACCAAGCCCGAGAAATCAAGCTGTCTCCCCAGGAATCACTGCGGAGCCATCTCGACCTCCGAACAGCGTGCGATACCGCCGAGATCCCGTTTTCTGTCACTCTAGACGGCGTAGAGCTCCGCCGTCCCATCCGCTTGACAGATAAGCTCGAAAAGCCCTCCGGGGTCGGCAAGCCCGTCATGATCGCGGCGAAGCAGAACAACCCGTTTATTCCGGGTATTCTCGATCGTGCAGGCGGGCGTCTGTCGTTCGAAGCCTACCTTTACTGGAACAGCCGGATCATTCCGAAGGAAACCGTGGGAGTGCTCGTGCGTATCTGCGGGGCTAGCGGGACCCTCTTTGACCCCACCTTCTTGAACTACAAGGTCTCTGAACAAACACGCTTGCGCCAGATAACCGCCGAGATATTCGTCCATGAGGGGCTCGACAGCGCGATCAATATCGATCGAGAGTCTTTCAACTACAGCCACCCCCACTTCTTGTTCATCCAGAAATGGCTACATAGGGCGCTTCGCCTCCTGGCCAACCGCCTGAAGAGCCTAGCCGCCCGCGATCTCGCGCGGGCCAAAGTGAAACTCCGCGGCGAGGCGCTGGCGTACGCGGTTCAAGTGTGGGCACGGCGCTTGGGTGCCGATGCCGATCCGCCATATTCAGATCCACTTGGCGAGTCGTTGCCCGCCGCGGTCGGGGCCGCCGACGTCGATTGGCCCTCCAAGAAGATACTCGACAGTAACGGCAAACCCGTGGGGACCGGCCGAATACGCGCGCTGGCCGCGATTTTAGAGGCGTACGGCGTCTTGTCACATCTCGCCGTCGAGGATCGATGCCGGCTCATCACCGATATAGTTCGTCTTCCCGGGACGAAATCATGACGATCGCCGACGACGTTCTGCCCGCCGAAATCGCGGATCCGGCGGTGCCTGTCCCGCTTGACCGATTGCTCCCGTGGCATCAACCCCGGAAGCAACTGGTGAGGGAGGAGCAGTGGCTCCGGCTTTCGCGACGACTTATCAAGGCGGAAAGCAGCCGGTTGGGGTCTTCCGCGCAAGGCGGCGAGCGACCGGAGATCCGGTACTTGACGCTGCCGGGGATCGACTACATCGATGTACGGCAGCTCGCCGACGTGTGTCGCGACTGGAACTGCCGCTTGACCAGCATTGGTTTTCACGCGGGTGACGGACGAAATCCGCAGGTCGCGCGGGCGAAGTTGCGGGAAAAGTCACTGATCGACGCCGGTTGCATTACCCGTCACTCGCACACCTATGCTAGGCGGTTTGAGGACATCAGCGAGACCAGCAGCAATGCTTACCAAGATATCGAACAGCGGGGACCATTTCATATAGTAAATGTTGATGCGTGCGGATCGCTCGCTCCACCTACTGCGAAGCACGCCCGGCGGCTGGTCGAGGCGGTTTTTCGGGTCGTGGAGCTGCAGTTTCAAAAAACGACTGGCCGGTGGTTGCTATTTGTCACTACGGACGCCCGCCGGGAATCCGTGTCGGGAGAGACCTTGGAGAGGCTTTGTCAGACCATATTCAAGAATGCCGATGAAAACGCCGGCTTTCGCGGCGTGGCGGCTCGGCTTCTCGATCCGGGAGCGGTTGACGTCAGAGCGGCAGCGGAGAGCGCGACGGAGCAGACCGGTCTCGCATTTCTGAAACTGTTTTCCCTAGGGCTGGCCAAGTGGCTACTGCATTTGGCGCAAGGAACGAAGCGAGAAATGCAGACACATAACTCCTACTGTTACTCTACGACAGGTAAAGGTGACCGCAGGCCGTCGATGGCGTGCTTGGCCTTTGAGTTTCTTCCGCCGCCGCCCGGCCTTGAGGATCCCTTCGGGGTTTCCCGTGCTCGACCGACGCGGAATCCGCGGCCTGGAGCTCAGGGATCCCCTCATTTTCATTAGAAGTCAACAGAACGAGCCCTTTCCTTGACCGGAGATTTTTTCCCTGCAAGACGTTGCAAAATGTTGCCCGTCCGGGTACTATATTGACCCATGCGCATGCATCAGAAACCGTCAAAGGCCGGTGCCCGACTGATCGAGAGACGAGATCTCATGAACTTCATAACCACGTTGCACGACGGTGATTTGCATGCCAAACGCGTGCTATCGTTGGCCAATGCAACCTTGGGTGTGTTGGCGAGTGCCTCTCTCGCGATCCACGCTGTGGGACGTGGCTTGGCCCAAGCTATGGGCACGTTAACCAAGCACGGTGTGAAACAGGTGGACCGGCTCCTGAGCAATCAAGGCGTTGACGTCTGGACTTTCTTCGCCTGTTGGACGCCGTACATCGTTGGTGCTCGCGAGGAAGTGGTTGTCGCGCTGGATTGGACTAGCTTTGCCTCCGACGGGCAGGACACGATCGTGCTGTCGATGCTGACCGGCCATGGCCGCGCGACGCCCCTGCTGTGGAAGACCGTGGAGACATCGACTCTGAAGGGCAACCAGCGGCGCTACGAGTACGAAGTGCTGTCCCGGTTGCGGGAGGTACTGCCGGCTGGGGTGAGGGTTACGGTCGTCGCGGATCGGGGCTTTGGGGATTGCAAGCTGTTCTACCTGCTGACGGAGGAGCTGGCCTTCGAATACGTGATTCGGTTGCGCGGAGACATCTACGTAACGAATGCACGGGGCGACCAGCGGCTGGCGGCGGACTGGGTCGGCTCTCGGGGCCGTGCGCGCCGATTGGTGGGTGCCCGGGTGACCGATGCTCACGAATGGCCCGTGGGTGCCGTCGTGTGTGTACATGATCGGAAGATGGACGAACCGTGGTGCCTAGTGGCCAGCGACGCGAAGGTACCCACGCCGGTGTTGATCCGGTACTACGGCAAGCGCTGGGGCATTGAAGCGGGCTTTCGGGACATCAAGGACATGCGCTTCGGGATGGGTCTGTCGTCGATGCGCGTTTCGAGCCCGGGTCGCCGAGACCGGCTATTGCTGATCAGCGCGCTGGCCATCGCGGTGTTGTCGTTGCTAGGTGCAGCAGGCGAGCGCATCGGCTATGATCGCTGGCTGAGGGCGAACACAGTGAAGCGGCGCACACATTCTCTTTTTCGACAAGGTTTGATGCTGTATCACCATCTTCCCAATTGGTCCGACGACCGGGTTCGCCCATTGATGGAAACGTTCGGAAAGATGCTGCTGGAACACCGGGTATACCGAGAGGTCTTCGGCGTAATTTGACGTTGAAACGGAAAATGAGGGGATTCATGAGGGCCTGGAGATACCTCGCTCAGAGCGGCGGAGAAGGTACGCGACATGGCCGATGTCGATAAGCTCATGGCCGACGACCGCGAGCTTCGCAAGCGTATGACACGGGATCTGCGAGAGTGTCTCGAGGAGGCGGGCTATGAAGCTCGGGCGCTCGCGATGCTTGACGAGCTGGAGGCGTAGGCGGGCACGGAATCTTCTGCGGGAACGCTCAAGAGGGCAGAGCGTATGGAAACAGCTATCGCGTGGGCGAGCGGCGGCGGTACCGCTTGGCTCACCTGATCGATCTGCCCGGAGAGCGTTCCTTCGAGAACGTAGTCGTCCGGAAATCCCTGAAGCTGCATGGCCTCAAACACGCTTAGCCGTCGCCGGCCGTCGGGATGAACGTGCACTTCGCGGTGCCCGTAAGAAACGGTGATGCTGGGCTCGTCCCAGGCGAGCGTCTTGAAGCTACGTGCGGAAGAGTACCCCTCCTTCAGGGAGCCGTCGAAGAACCTGGACGACTTGGGGCTCATGCACCAGTGATTGGGGCGATGAGGAATGGCGTGCCGCTCAAGGCCGCGCGTGAAGTAGGCGGGCGGGGGTAGATCGCGGATTACCTCGCTTACGGTGCGTCGGCGGTCGGTGCCGACGGGCTGCCGCCAATGTTGCGCCGCCAGAGTGTCTTTGCGGAAGGCCAACACGAAGAGGCGTTCGCGGCGTTGGGGTACGGAATGACGGACCGCGTCCGCCAGGAAGTGAAGCACGTCGAAGCCATTGGCTTTGAGGCGTTCGATTTCACGGTCCAGAATGGCGTTGTGCGGGCCGGTCTGCAACTCGGCCACGTTCTCCATCAACATGAAGTCGAGCGGGTTGCGGTGGCGGTGGAACTGGAGGCCGAGGGTAAAGAAGCGCCGCACGAGTTTGGTGCGCGGGTCGTGCGGTACGGGTGATCGATTGGCGCGAGAGAAGCTCTGGCACGGCGGACCGCCGATCAAGGCGGACGGCGTGAAGCGGGCACCGAAGTGATGGTCGATGTCGGCGAGGCGAATCGCCGTGAGGTCGGCGACGTGACCGCGGGTTGGTCCGCGGCGATTGCGGTTCCAGGAGTCGATCGAGTCACTGCGGACGTCGTAGGCCAAGCCGACACGGAAGCCGGCGCGCTCGAAGCCGAGATCGAGGCCGCCGCAACCACTGAAGAGGCTCAACAACACGGCTGGCACCAAGCCGCGGGACGGCGGTGCGCGGCACCGCGGATGCTGTTCTGCCCGTCGGGCTTCCTGCGGAGCGGAGAGGCTGCGGAGCCAGGACGCGGATTGGTGGAGCGGACGTTTGCGGGAGCTCGGGTGCGGTCGCGCCCGAGCCGCGTCGGCAAGGAGGGGGCACAGTGGCCGGCGTAGGCGGGCGGAAGCTCGGGTCGGGGCGTTGCCAGGCTTGCATGCACCCTGACGAGTATATCCCGTACGGTGTTTTCGGGGAAGCCGAGAGCAGGGGGGCGTTGCAGACGGGGGCCACGCGCGCGACGTTCGGGGCGGTCGCCGACGGCGGCACGGCGACAGGTCCTCGCTGTGACGTGCGCCGCGGCGTTGAGGGCGGTCGGCGTCGTCGCCGCGGACGACGGATCGACCGAGCCGACGCTGGCCGACACCTTTCCTGCTGCTCGCGCGGCTGACGGCGGGCATGGCGACGGTCGCCGTCGCGGCCCGGGCTGCGGATGGCGCCACCGCCGTTTCGTCGCCGACCCCATTGCGCCCGTGGAGTCCGTGCGTCCACACGTGAGCGGCGCTGCGCTGCCGGAAGCCGTGGCCCCCAGCGGACGGCTCCTCGGCCTACGGCGGCTGCTGGCTCACGGCGGGGTCCGGTGCCCGCGCCGCTCCGCTCCGCTGGCCGGGCAGCTTGCCGCCTGTTGCTCATGCCGCCAGCGTCCGCAGGCCGGCGATGTCCGTTCCGCGATCGCCATCCCGCTCGGAGACTTGACCGCCGTGGCGTTGATGATGTACTCATCTCGGCGAAACGCAAGCCGCATCTTGCCCTCCTTCCGAGGCCCGCGCTCCGGCGCGGGCTTTCGTGTTTCTGGAGGCACGTCCGGGCCAGCCTCCGGGTACACGGTCTCCGCGACCTGCCGGCCCATCGCGCCGCGCCTCGACATCGCCGCCGCACCGCGCCGCACTATTTGGTGGCCTCCCGCGGCACGAACCGCAGCGACACGCCGCACGCCGCCGCGATCTTCGTCACGGTCCCCAATCGGGGGTCCCGGTTTCCCGACAGGCCGCGGGAGAGGGCCACGCGGTCGACCTCGGCTCTCCGAGCGATGGCGGAAACGCCCCCCTGGGCCGCCGCGACGTTGCGAAACGCCTTCATCAACAGTCGGGGGTCGCCGTCCGACTCCTCGATCGCCGCGTTGAGGTACGCCGCGACGTCCTCCGGCGTCCGGAGATACTCGCTGGCCTCATGGGCTCTGACGGGCATGCCGCTTTTCCTGTCTGTACGGCTTCCAGAGGGCGTGCGCCGTTTTTGGATGTCGTGCCTCTGACGCTTCTTGGTTCCCGCCGGCCAAGAGGACGACAAGGTGCTCTCCGTCCCGA
The DNA here is from genome assembly GCA_963664545.2 of Vicinamibacterales bacterium. GTDB lineage: Bacteria > Acidobacteriota > Vicinamibacteria > Vicinamibacterales > UBA8438 > JAJEEA01. Next base: position 1,729,080 of record OY761475.2, read on the forward strand.
CCGTGGGGAACCGCCGGGCCAGCTCGGTGAACTCGCGCCGGGTCTGAATGCCGACGCCGCGCATGCGGTTCACCTGGATGAGCGGGAACCGCAGCAGGTCGTGGACGGTGCGGACGCCATCTGCTCGACGGCGTTCATGGCGCGGGCGCTGACCCTCATCGCCGCGAACAGGGTGTCGACACGCGCCTGCTCGCTGCCGCCGAACCGGGGGCACCGCTCCTCAGCCCCTCGCGCTCGGTGCCGGCCGCGACGTGCCTGCATCGCGCCGCGCCGCCTCCCGTCGTTCGCGGTCCGCCTTCTCGCGCTTCACTTCCGCACGGATCCTCGCCTTGCCAGCTTCGATGTTCGCCCGGCGTTCCGGGCTGAAGTCCTTCGTCAGCTCGCTGAACCGTCGGTGACTCATCGTTCCCGTCCTCTCTCCGTTCGGGCGACATCACAGCCGCAGCAGCGGGCGGTCCGGGGACTCGGGGCGGGGGCCGAGTGTCTGCGTCGCGCAGTCGGCCACGAGATCGAGCTGGTGCATGACGACTTGGCCGACGAGCGGGTCGGCGCCGGCCGGCACGACGACGCAGTCGGCCGACATCCCGCGGTCGCCGATGCGAACCATGAGGGGGCCGGCCACCGGCCTTTCACCCCGGCGACCGTCGGCATAGGTGCAGGCTATCGCGCCCACCACGGCGACGCCGAGCCGTTCCACGACGTCCTCCGGCAACGCGAGCATTACCGCACCCGTATCGGCGACCGCCTTCACGGTGGCGCGGCGGATGTCCGCCTCCGGCAGGTAGCCGGCCTTGGCCAGCTCGCGGTCTCCGACGTTCTCCAACCCGAGGTCTACGACGATTTCGCCCATCAGAGACTCCTGCGTCCTACTCTATCGCATCGCTCGACTACGGGGGCGTCGGTGGGCGGGCCGCCGAATCCGGTCGGAAGCCGCGTCAAGAACCGCGCCGTTCTCGCGGCGAGGGCGACGACGGATTCCGCGGCGCCGTCAACCGCCCGACCGGCCGTCGCCGCGGACGCGGGCGAGAAGCTCCGACGCCGTCGCGCACTCGATGATCCAGTCGCCGACCCGCCCGAGCCGCTCCGGGTCCGCGACCCCGGCAAGGGCGGCGGCCAGCGCCTCCGCCGCGGCCGCGTCGAACTTCCTGGCCGCCAGACGGCAGAGCAGCGCCCGCTCTTCGTCGCGCCCCTGCTCGACGCCCTGAGCCCGGCCCTGCTCGACGCCCTGAGCCCGCCCTTGCTCGACGCCCTGCGCCCGCCCTTGCTCGATGCCCTGCGCCCGGCCCTCCTCAATACCCTGAGCCCGGCCCTGCTCGAGCCATTCACGCGTCCATTCCCGCACGTTCTCTTCCAGCATCGTCTGGGTCTCCTGCAACTCCGCCAGCGGCTCCCGCCCGTCCGCCGTCCGCCGGCCCGCCAACCGCAGCCCCTCGCGGAGCCACGCCGCGAACGCCCGCGTCAAGTGGTCGTCCCCCGCCGCCCGCAGAAGGTCGATCAGCGGCTTCAGCGCCCCGCCCAAACGCGCCGCGTCCCGCGCTTTCTCCAGGCCGACGAGCGCCGACACCAGGTTGTCGGCCGGCAGGTCCGCGTCGGACGTCCGCCCCGCGTCCAGAAGATAGTAACGCTGCGACGGCTGGTACGGTGCCAGCATCGCGTCCCCCGCCGCAACCAGGTCTGCCATCTCGACCGGCGCCGTCCACCGCCGTCGGCCGTTATAGAGGACGACGGGCAGCACCGGCGGCAGGGCCCCGTGCTCGCGGAGCGCGCCGTCGGCGTCCAGCCGCTGGTAGAAGCAGCGCCGGCAATCAAGGCAGGTTGTGCCGTTCCTTGAGGATCTTTTTGTAGTCGGCCATGTAGAGGGTACAACGAGCCAAACCGAGAGCTTCCTTCATGGTGACGCGGATCTGCCTGGGGATGTAATCGTGCCCCGCGCTTGAACCCCGACGGATCCCGAAGCGCCCGATGTACATGCCATCGACTCGCACCACAACATTGGTATGTCTACGGCCCTCCGTGATCTCCGCCTCGAGCTTGTGGGCGATCGCGATCGCCGAATCGACCGTGAGGAAGCTATGTCTTGGCAATGTACGTATGCAGAAGCCGACGCTGCTCGGCGGCATCAGGCCCCAGATTGTGCTCACTGATGAGGACATCGAAGGTGTCGAGAATATCAGCCACAAGGGCCTGCAAGGCGTCGTTGGTGTCGGTGCCAGACATGGCGATATTCGCTTCCCGGAACGACGCTTCGACGTCCCCGACTTCGACTGTCTTGATCTCGACAGGGATTGGCTTCAGAATGCGATAGCCGGCCTCACCCAGATCATGGATCGATGTACGCCTGATACGGGCACCGTTTACTGCAAAGAGCCCGTAGTCGCCATCCTTGGCGAAACTGGACGTGATCTTCGTCGGTGCTTCCACCTGTCAAGCCTATCCTCTCTGGACGCTGGCCGGTCCGCAGGAACCCAGACCACGGTCACCCAAGGGCGGCCGGACACGTACGTCGACACGTACCCCAACGCTCTGGATCGTACGTCCGGCGACATGGCAACGCAAGCGGCGAGGTCGCTACGGGCGGCATCACAGCCTCAGCAGCGGGCGGTCCGGGGACTCGGGGCGGGGGCCGAGCGTCTGCGTCGCGCGGTCGGCCACGAGATCGAGCTGCTTCATGACGACCTGGCCGACGAGCGGGTCGGCACCGGCCGGCACGACGACGCAGTCGGCCGGCATCCCGCGGTCGCCGATGCGAACCATGAGGGGGCCGGCCACCGGCCGTTCACTCCGGCGGCCGTCGGCGTAGGTGCAGGCTATCGCGCCCACCACGGCGACGCCGAGCCGCTCCACGACGTCCTCCGGCAACGCGAGCATCACCGCACCCGTATCGGCGACCGCCTTCACGGTGGCGCGGCGGATGTCCGCCTCCGGCAGGTAGCCGGCCTTGGCCAGCTCGCGGTCTCCGACGTTCTCCAACCCGAGGTCTACGACGATTTCGCCCATCAGAGACTCCTGTGTCCTACTCTATCGCATCGCTCGACCACGGGGGGCGTCGGTGGGCGGGCGGCCGAATCCAGTCGGAAGCCGCGTCAAAGAACCGTGCCGTTCATGCCGCAGGGGCGACGACGGATTCCGCGGCGCCGTCAACCGCCGGACCGGCCGTCGCCGCGGACGCGGGCGAGGAGCTCCGACGCCGTCGCGCACTCGATGATCCAGTCGCCGACCCGCCCGAGCCGCTCCGGGTCCGCGACCCCGGCCAAGGCGGCGGCCAGCCCCTCCGCCGCGGCCGCGTCGAACTTCCGCGCCGCCAGACGGCAGAGCAGCGCCCGCTCTTCGTCGCGCCCCTGCTCGACGCCCTGAGCCCGCCCTTGCTCGACGCCCTGCGCCCGCCCCTGCTCGACGCCCTGCGCCCGGCCCTCCTCGATGCCCTGCGCCCGCCCCTGCTCGAGCCATTCACGCGTCCATTCCCGCACGTTCTCTTCCAGCATCGTCTGGGTCTCCTGCAACTCCGCCAGCGGCTCTCGCCCGTCCGCCGGCCGCCGGCCCGCCAACCGCAGCCCCTGCCGGAGCCACGCCGCGAACGCCCGTGTCAAGTGGTCGTCCCCCGCCGCACGCAGAAGGCCGATCAGCGGCTTCAGCGCCCCGCCCAAACCCGCCGCGTCGCGCGCCTTCTCCAGGCCGACGAGGGCCGACACCAAGTTGTCCGGCGGCAGGTCCGCGTCGGACATCCGCCCCGCGTCCAGAAGATAGTATCGCTGCGACGGCTGGTACGGTGCCAGCATCGCGTCTCCCGTCGCGACCAGGTCCGCCATCTCGACCGGCGCCGTCCAGCGCCGTCGGCCGTTGTAGAGCACGACGGGCAGCACCGGCGGCAGGCCCCCGTGCTCGCGGAGCGCGCCGTCCGCGTCCAGCCGCTGGTAGAGCAGCGCCGTGTAGGTGAGCATGCGCACCGCCATCGCCGGGTCGATGGTGGCCTGGAACTCGATGAGCAGCACGAGGTAGAGCCAGTGCTCCCCGGCGAAGCGGACGCGCCACATGAGGTCGCCGTGGCGCTGCTGCAGGTCCCGGCTGACGAAGCTGGCGGGCACGGGCTCCAGCCTGTCGAAGTCGAGGGCGGCGCTCCAGCCTCGGGCGGCGAAGCCCTCGAGCAGGTCCCGGACCATGCGCGGGCGCGCGAAGATCAACTTGTAGGCGGCGTCGTGCATGCTTGCTCCCGGCGGCGTCCCCAGTGATGGCGGCTGCGTCGTGCAGGACGCGTGGCGCGCCCGCCCGACCGCGGCCGCCGCGCGTTGGGCCGCCCGTCGGCCGGCCGGGTACTTCACAAGCAAGGACGGGGCCAACGCGGGACGGCCCGTGTTCACGGGGGAAAGGCGGGCGTCGAGCCGCCCACGGCGCAGGAACTGCGACGCCGCGGAGGCGCGGCGGTGGCGAGAACTTCAACGTCGTGGGTTGACCGACAGCGGCCGTTGACTAAAGCCGGAAAGACCCCTATCCTGAATCGTGGGAGGTGGCGAATGCGCTGGACAACCGCCATAACGGCAGTCGCTCTGTACATCCTGGGGCACGGTAGCGCTGCGTCGATGGCCCAGGACGACGTGACGTCGCCCGGTGGAGCACTGGTCGCCCGGGAGGTACTGGACGAGACGCTCACCGCGCAGAGGCCGCTGGAAGTATACCAGCGCCCGGAACGCGCACCACTTCTGCCCATCTTCTGGAAAGACCCCGAGAGCGCCGGAACGATAAAGCGGGGAGAACGCGTTACGGTAATCGGAGTCAAGGAAACCTCGCTCTGGCGGGACCGGCTGGTGTGGCTCGAGCTTGAACGCGGCGAGGGCAACGAGCGCGTGTGGTTTCGAATCGGACCGGAAGAATCGGCTAGCGCGGCGCTATGGAGGCACTGGGAGAGAAGCTCCGAGGAAGACGAAGAGGACAGATAGAGACACCGGCTGCACGAAGCGATGGCGAACAAGACCAACGAATCGAATCGGAACCACAACTGGGGCGAACGGTTTGAGGCGGCATTCGGGATACTCACCGGAATGGGAGGCCTTTGGTTGTTCCTCCTGTTCTCGGTCAGCTTGGGACTGCCCATCTTATCGCCTAGTTCCAACTACACTCTGTCGCAGTTCGCGACCGTCGCGTCAGCACTCACGATTCCGATTGCAGTCGTCACGGTGGTCGGATACCGGTGGATAAAGAGCGTACCTGCGTCCCGGTGCTCTGTCCGGGGGAAGGAGGACGGGGCGCTTTCCCCGATAATCAAGGACTTCAGAATCCGAAGCGGCCTGTACCGCATGGCGGCCGTGGCCCTCTTCATGCTGTTGGCGACGGTGACGATAACCGGGTTCTTCCTGATCAGCACCGCCAGCGCGGGAACGCACGGACTACCACGAAGCACTACCGGGCGAACTACCGGCGCTGATCAGACCGCTGATCGCGACCGAAGAGCAGAGGGAAGCGCTCGCGAAGCCGGAGGTAGCACAACTTCTTGCCGTGATCCTGAACCGAAGCACGTATCCAACGTGGGGAGAAGTGGTAGGTGCGGTAGCGCTCTGGCTCGTCCTGGTACAAGTGGTAGCGTCGCTGTTCCGCTACATGGTGCGGCTCGCCTCGTTCTACGACTCAAGAGCCGACTACCTGCAACTCGGGGGAAGTACGGGCACAGACGACTGGCAAAAGGTGCTCAATATGCTCGACCCGGGCCGGTTAAGCAGCGGAGGATGGGTTCAAGAGTTCCTGCGCATACGCGGAAGCGGGCCGAAGACGAAAACGTGACAGAAGGCGCAGGCTTTCGTGTTTCTGGACGTCTACGGGTGACGGGCGGCGAGCCACGTCGAGGGGATGCGGGCCCACTGCGCCGCCGTGAACACGGGCACCGGCGCGCCGTCCACCATGGGGCGCGACTCCTGCGCGTCGGACGGGACCAGCAGCCAGACGCCGGGCGGGCCGTCCGGGCCGCCCGCCGCGTCGCGCAGGCCGTCGAGGAACGTCATCTGGTCGTAGCGGGCGAGCAGGCCGAGGTTGGTCAGCAGCACGGGGCGCGGAGCGGCGGCCAGCTCGGCCCGGACGCGGGGCAGCGCCCGGTGCCCGACGAGGCGGAGCAGGGTGGCCCAGTCGGCGCTGCCGCGCGGCCCGCGGTCGGCACGCAGGACGGTGCGCCAGTCGGCGCCGGCCTCGCGGGCGGCCGCCTTCATGTGGCGGATCAGCAGCTCGTCGGCGCTGCGGGCGTCGATGGCGAACGCCGACGCGAGAACCCGTTCGGCGTCCGCCAGCCGGCGCGGCGACACGGTGAGGGCGAGGAACGCCCGGCTCTTGAGGGCGCGCCGCAGCCGTTCGTCGAAAGCGTCGGTGTCGCCCCAGTCGCCGCGCTTCCCCTCGGCGACGCGGGCCGAGCCGCCGCTGATCCGCGTATAGCTCGTGGACGAGCCGATGGTGACGAAGCGGCGCAGGTGCGAGCGGTACGCGCCCTGCCCGTCGGCCGCGTCCGACCGCCACTGCAGATCGCTGCCCGCGTCGCGCAGCAGCGCGTCGAGCTCGGGCCGGTCGGGCAGGGGCACCGCGTCGGGATAGCGCCCCGCCACGCGCCGCCGGATCTCGTCGGGGGTGAGGGCGTGGGCGCCCGCGAGGGCCCCCAGCGCGAGCCGTAGCGCCCGGTCGGCCGCCATCCCGCGCGGATAGAGCTCAAGCCGGCTCGAGAGCGCGGCGTTCCGCGACACGGCCGCGGCGAGCGCGAGCAGCCGGTTCGGCGGCGGCGTGGCCCCGGCCGGCGCGGCCACCGCCTGCAGGGCGTCGAGGGCGCGCGCCGGCGACAGCAGCGGGTCGGCCGCCGACAGCCCGTCGGCGGCGCGGCCGAGGCGTTGGGCGAAGTCGGCGAGCTTCTGGCCGTCGATGCGCGCCTCGCCGCGGTCGTCGACGGCGTCGCGCGCCACGAGGGCGCCGGCCGGGCCGTCGAGGCGGCGCACGATCCAGCGCGGGGCCGCGAGGTGGCGCTCGACCTCGACCGCCGCGCGCACGCACCCGCCCGCGTAGCGCGAACGGAGCGGCTCTTCCTGCACCGACCCGCGGCGCGCGAGAATCGCGGCGGCGAGCTCCGTCCGGGTCATCACGTTCCCGTGCGCCTCGAGCAGCTCGACGATGTCGTGCCGCAGCCGGGTCAGCGCGCCGAGCTTCGTCCAGCGCCGCCGCGACCGCGCCGCCGTCTGGCTGACCGCCACGGGCGTGACCCCCAGCGCCCGCGCCACGTCGCTCTGGCTCGGCCAGTCGGGACAAGGCGTTGATCCTGAACGCGACGAACCACCCAGCGCCCGCGCCACGTCGCTCTGGCTTGTCCAGGGCGCGGCGGGCGCGTCGCCGCTCAGTCCCAGCAGGGCCGCCGCCAGCTCGGCGTCGCGCCGCGACTGCGCGGTCCGGCCGGCGGGCAGGAGCAGCCGCCGCAGCTCGTCCACGCTCTCGTGGCCGGCCTCGGCGGGAACCTCCGCGTCGTCGCCCGCGGAGGGGACCTTCGGCGCCCCCGCCGCCTCGGGGAACCGCGCGGCCAGCCGCCGGGCCAGCTCGGTGAGCTCGCGCCGGGTCTGGATGCCCACGCCGCGCATGCGGTTCACCTGGATGAGCGGGAACCGCAGCAGGTCGTGGACGGTGCGGACGCCCATCCGCTCGACCGCGTTCATGGCGCGGGCGCTGAGCCCCATCGCCGCGAGCAGCGTGTCGAGGCGCGCCTCCTCGAGGCCGCCGAACGGGGGCGCCGCGCCCGCCGGGTCGGTGTCGGTCTCGGGGCGCGCCGCCGCCAGGAAAAGCTGGCGCCACGCGCGCAGCATCTCTTCGGCGTTGTCGAAGCGCCGGCGGTAGTCGCGGCGCAGCGCCTTGCGGAAGAACGCGGTCAGGTCTTCGCGCACCGCCGGCTCGAACGCGTCGGCGTCGACGGTGGCTTCGCAGTCGAGGACCGCCGGCTCGCTCTGCCCGTCGCCCCACCGCGGCAGCGACCCCGCCGCCATTTGGTGCAGCGTGACGGCGGCCGCGAACCGCTCGGCGTGGGTGTCCCAGCGGGGCGGCCTGCGCGTCTGCAGGAACGGGTCGAGGTAGTGCCGCGTGCCCGCCAGGACGTTCTCGGCCGGCGTGCGCGCCAGCGAGAAGTCGAAGAGCACGAGGTGGAGCTGGCTGCCGATCTTGGCCGTGCCGAGGTTGTCGGGCTTGATGTCGCGGTGGGGGATGCCCTTCTGCTCCAGCCAGTCGATGGTGGCCAGCAGGTCTTCGCCGAAGCGCTCGAGCAGCTCCAGGTGCAGGCGGCCCTCGTCGCGCAGCCGGTCGGCGAGCGTGCGGTCGCCGGCGCGGGCCATCAGCAGCCCCGCCCGTTCGCGGCCCGCGCCGTCGCGGAACGCGAGCTCGTCGTGCAGCTCGACGATGTACTGGTGGCGCAGCCGGCGCAGCACGTCCGCCTCGGCGCGCAGGCGGTCGTTGTGGTCGGGCGACAGCGCCACCTTGAGCACGTGCTCGCGCCCGTCGCGCTCGACGAGTAGGGCCAGCGCCGTGCCCCCCTTGCCGAGCCGCCGCTTCATGACGAGGCCGTGGCCGAGCTCGTCGCCGGGCCGGGCCTCGACGGGGTCGGGCCGGGCGCCCTCGTCGGGCCGGGTCAGCTCGTCCTCGACCCCTTCCAGCTCCTTCAGGAACTCGCCGACCGAGGCGAGCCGCGTCGTCACCGCGGGATGCGTGGCGTACTGCACGAGAAGCTGGAGGCTCTCGCAGACCCCGTCGAGGTCCGACGAGATCTGCAGGCCCTGCTCCTGTCGCAGCCGCTCGGTCATCGCGGCGAGGCCCGCCGCCGGCGGGCGGCCCGAGAAGAGGTGGCACGCGATGGCCCCGAGCGAGAACACGTCTATCTGCTCGCCCGCCGCGCCGCGTTCGGTCACCGCCTCGGGGGCCATGTAGACCCACGTGCCCTCCTCGACGAACGCGTCGAGCCGGCTCGCCCCCACCGTGGCCGGCCCGGGCGTCCCCGTGTCGGCCGCGTGACGCGCCCCCGTCTGCCAGTTGAAGACCTGCACCCGCGGCTGCGCCGCCTCGGGGTCGACGACCAGGACGCTCTGGGGCGACAGCGCCCGGTGCACCAGCCGCTTCGCATGCGCGAAGTGCACGGCCTCGGCGATCTGGCGGAGCAGGTTGAGCCGGGCGTCGACGTCGAGGCGCGCGCCGCGCTCGGCCAGCCAATGGTCGAAGCGCCGCGAGCCCTCGCGGTGCTCGAAGATGAGCGCCGGCCCGCGCACGTGCTCGGTGTACGCCTTGGCCGCGAGGATGCCCTCGTGCCGCACGTCGCGCAGAATCTGGTACTCGCGCCGCGCCGCCCGCTCGAGCGCCGCCCGCTCGTCGTCCGACGCGGCCGGGGGGACCGCGTAGATGCGCACCCGCGCGCGCTCGCCGTCGATGGCCGCGTGGCGCGCCGTCCAGTCCTGGTAGCCCGGCCCTTCGAAAAGGAGCGCGTTGAGCCGGTAGTCGCCCACCCGCCGCGCGGCCTGAGACGGGCGGATGCCCGCCTCCTGCATGGCGCGGCTGACCGCCTTGGCCATAGGCCGGTCGATGCGCGCGCGGGGCGGCGCGCCCGCGCCGTGCCGGATGAGCGCGGCGACGATGCCGGGGCGCTCGTTCCGCCCCGTCCCCGCGTCGCGGCGATGGACGTGGCCGCGCAGGTCGTCGGTGAGCCGGCAGTCGACGTCCTCGTGCGACAGGAAGACGTGGGCCTCCAGGAACGGGCCCGCCCCCTTCGTCCGCAGCGCGCGCTGGCGGCGCAGGAGCGCGATCAGCTTCTTCGCCTTGCGGTTCGCGAGCAGCAGCGGGTTGTCGACCGTCTCCCGGCGCCCGTCGCCGCGCCACGTCCACGTGCCCTGGTCGCCCTCCACGACGCCGGGGCGGCTCTTGATCTCGACGAGGTAGAAGCCCTTCGGCGTGAGGGCGAGCAGGTCGACCTCGTTGATCGACCCGTCGTCGGCGATGAACTCGAAGTTGGCCCAGGCGCGGTACGGCTCGTGGTCGGGCAGCCGGTCGCGCACGAACGCCAGCGCGTCCCGCTCCCACGGGAACGCCGAGTCGGTGACCGCCTGCCAGCGGGGCGAGGTTGCGTCCATGGCCTGACGTGCCGAGCTGCCCGGGTTGCGGCCCGGAGTCGTCGGGTGCATTCTACGAGACGGCCCGATGACGTTCAGGATCGAGATCGACCGGGAGGGCGACCGCCGCTAGCTGGCGGAGGTTCCCGCGCTCTCGGGGGTGATGTGCTACGGCGCGACGCGGGCTGAAGCCGTGGCGCGTGTGCAGGCGCTCGCGCTACGGGTGGTCGCGGATCGCCTGGAGCACGGAGAGGCCGAGTCCGCGGTCCTGGATCTGTCCTTCGAGGCGGCGTGAGTCGCCGGCGGATCCGCCGTCCTGTCAGTCCCCCGGCGCCTCCTTCGCAATCATCACCTCGGTGGCCTTGATCAGGGCCGTCGCCTCGTCGCCGCGCTTAAGTCGGTGCCGCCGGCCGGTCTGGTGTAGACCGCGCGTTCCGGGAAGGCGCAGCTCGGACGCTGGTTGGGGGTGGGGTACGTGCTCACCGGCCGGGCCGGCCTGGGCGCGCTGCTGCTCGCGGCGTCCCTCGGCGCGGGGGCGATGACCCTGCGGATCGCGCACGCCGACACGCCCCCGGTGCCGGGACGATGGGCCGGCCGCATGAACCGGGAGGACGACCCCGTGGACGGTGCGCCCTGGGAGACGGGAAACACGCCGACCTGGATCTACAACTTATCGGACCACCCCACGGACGTGCCCGCGTTCCCCGGTGCCCCGCTCGGCCGGCTGCGAGGTGACGCGGGGAACGACGCGGACGAGCTCGACCCGGACGGGGACCGGCAGGTACAGAAGCTGGGCACCAGGCGTACGCTTGATCCGTCGTGACCCCTACGCCGGTACCTTGAGCACCACTCGCCGCCGCCATCTCCCCCTACGCCAAGACCTCCTTGAACACCTTCATCGCCGCCGCCATCTCCTCCCGGCTGCCGATCGAGATTCGGCAATGCGTGGTGTGCAGCGGCGGGAAGTCCCGGCCCACCAGCACCTTGCGCTCCAGGCACGCCTCGCGGAACTCGCGGGCGGGGCGTCCGATGTTGACGAAGATGTGGTTGGTGTGGGAGTCGGGCACGTCGAAGCCCATGTCGCGGAAGGCGGCGATGACACCGTCGCGAATCTCGGCGTTCTCCTTCACCTCCCAGTCGATGTGCTCCTTGTCCTCGAACGCGGTGATCGCGGCTATCGCGCCCAGCATGTTGACGTCGCCCATGCCCCAGGCGTCGCGGATCTTCGCGAGGGTCTGCTCCTGGCCGAGGCCGTAGCCGACGCGCAGGCCGGCCATGCCGTGCGCCTTCGAGAAGGAGCGGGTGACGAACACGCGCTCGTCCTCCAGCGCCAGAGGCACCGCGGTCTCGATGCTGTCGGGCCGGCCGTAGTTGATGTAGGCCTCGTCGACGTGAATCATCGTCTCCGGCGACTCGCTCAGCACGCGGCGCACGAAACTCTCGACGGCTTTCGGTCCGTGCACCATGCCGGTGGGGTTGTTCGGATTGCAGAGATAGACGAGGCCCGCGCCGCGGGACGCCTCCGCCAGCGCGTCGAGATCGATGGCGAGCGAGCTGCTGTCCAGATCGATCTCGGTCGTCTCGACCCCGATCCGCCGGGCGGTGGCCAGGCTGGTCGAGTAGGTGGGCATGGGGGTCACGAAGCCCTTGGTCGCCGAGCAGAACGCCCGCACCGACCCCTGCAGCAAGGGGGTGGAGCCGGTGGCCAACTGCACGTTGCCGGTGCCGACCTCGTAGTAGTCGGCGATGACCCCTCGCAGCTCGTTGACGTGATCCGGCGAATAGCCGCGGCCGATGCGCTTGTTGGTGTGGGCCTGAATGGCCTCGATGGTCTTGGGGCCGGGGCCGCGGGCGCTCTCGTTCTGGTTGAGCTGGATGACGCCGCCGTCGTAGATGCCGGACTTCGAGGCCTCCCGGGTCTGGGCGCTGGCCCGCCTGCCGAACGGCGAAGCGCCGGTCAGGGCGCCGGCCGCGGCGCCCAGCGCGATGGTTCCCACGAATCCACGGCGTGTCGTCTTCATTTCGATTCCTCCCTGCGGAACTCTCGGAAACGGTGTCGAAGCGGGATCGGCACACCGATCCCGGGCTGTCACGAGCTCAGGCGTCCGACGGTCGGAAGCCCCGGGCGGCGTCTGTCGTCGGGCGGACTCGCCCCCCGCAGCCGGCACGGTACCCAGATTCGCCCGATGTTGTCCAAACGAGGCGCGATAGTCAAGCCCGAACGGACCATCAGGGGCGTGCGGGGGCCAACTCCCGCGGGGCGGCCCTGCGGTCGGGCAGCGCGGCCAAGTCGAGGAGCTCCGCCGGCGCGACGGTCCCGGGCAGGGGCCGGCGGCAGGAGTCGGCTCACTTGCGGTACCAGTCGTAGAACGCGTCCCCCGGCGGCACCTTCCGCCGGATGTCCACGATGATCGTCTCCCCCTCCCAGGTCGTGACGAGCTGCTCCTTGCGCACGTGCCCGTAGAGGAACTCCTCGACGAACTCGATGCACCGGTACTCCAGGAGCTGCATGTTCTCCTCCAACCGGCGGTAGAGCGGCATGGAGATCGTCCAGGGCTCGGTGAAGGTGTTCGGATCGTCGATGGTCACCTCGTAGTGGATGGCGTCGGGCGAGATCGGCGTGAACCGCTCCTCCAGCCGCAGCGCCTCGCTGTGGAAGTTGCCGGCGCGGTCGAACCAGTTCTTGCCGTTGAACTCGGTGACCTCGACCACCAGGGTGTCGCCCTCCCATCGGCCGACCGAGTGCCCCATGTAGGTCCAGTCGGGCGGCGGCTCGACGTCGTCCAGGTGGATGGTACGCGCGGTGCTGGTGAACGCGAACGCCAGTTGGATCTTGTTCGTGCTCTGCACGATCTGGAACGGGTAGGGCATGTACATCGCCCGCGGGATGCCCGGCAGGTAGCACTTGAGTTCGGGGTCGCGGTCGATCCAGTTGGCCGCGTTCTCGTCCTTGACGGCCCGCGCCTCCGGGGTGTACGGGATCCGGCCGTCGCCCCCCACGACGCCGAGCGAGCCGGGGACGCCGCCGGCCGCGCCGAGCGCGAGCACCGGCGCCGCCGGGACCTCGACGAAGTCGAAGGGATAGGCACCCGGCTGCGTCACCATGCCGGGACGCGCGGCGTGGGCCTCCAGGTCCCAGTGCGCCTCGTTGTTCGCCTGCCAGATGCCGCTGAAGTCGGGCCGGCCGTCGACGGTGCGCACCGCGTCGGCCGCCTGATCCTGACCGGCCGCGCCGGTCATCGACGCGGTGATGACGGCGGTCACGGCCGCCGTCGCGAGCACCGCGGTGACTATCGAGCCTCCGTATATCACTCGGTTTCGCATGTTGAACCCCCTGCTCAGTCCTCGCCCGCGGTCCCGCGCCGCCCGACCAACCCTCGCCCGCGGTCCGCACCGTTCCACGGCGCAGCCCCCCGGACCGCCGGTCACCGGCGCAGCGGATTGACCTCGTCGCCCGAGTCGGCGAAGCCCGCGGCGAACCCGCCGCACCCGGCGCTGCACAGCGTGGCCGGATCGGGGCCGGTGCCCTCGGCGAACGCCTGCTCCTCGGCGCGCGCGCCCCTCAGCAAGGCGGGCATGCCGTAGTTGCCCTCGTGGCAGCGGGGCTCCTTGTAGATGCGGTTCAACTGGTCGCTCTGCCGGCTCAGCTCCAGCGCGACGGTCCAGGGCGCCGTCCACGTCGTCGGATCGTTCATCGTGACGACGTACTCCAGCGTCTCGGCGTCGACGCGGCGCCAGCGCTCCACCAGGTGCAGGTTCTCGCGCGAGCCCTGGTAGTCGGTCTTGGGCGTGAAGTTGGTGACGTCGACCACCAGCGTGTCGCCCTCCCAGCGGCCGCGCGAGTCGCCCCACCACTGCCGGATGTGCGGCGGCAGGTGCGGTCGGTCGGTCACCGGGATGACCCGCTGCCAGCCCTGCCCCTGCCCGGTGTCGTAGAAGATCGACACGGTCTCGGGCGACTGCACGATCTGCAGGAAGTAGCCGGCCGCGCCCCCGAAGTCGGGCAGCCTGGCCGACATGCACCGCTCGCCGAGGCCGCGATCCTCCGGGCCGTCCGACCGGTTGAACGACCCGCCCGCCGCCGCGCCCGTCGCCGGATAGAACGGCGGCGGCTCGTTCCGGCGCGGCGACGGCGGCCCGTACTCGCCGCCCGCGCACGACGGCAGGCCGTCGCGGCAGACCGTGGTGGCCTGCAGCAGCGCGAGCTGGTACTCGCGGATGGCGTCGCGCCGCGCCTGCGCCTCGGGCGTCAGCGGCGGGATGCGGCCGTCGGGCGGATCGATGATCAGCGACGTCCGCCGGCCCATGTACTTGTGCGACAGGTAGATGGCGGCGCTGTAGGCGCCGCCCACGTCCTGCTCGCTGCCGCGCTCGGCGTACCGGGTGTCCTGGTAGATGATGCGCGCCCGCTCCCGGTCCAGCTCGGCCCGCTGCTCGTCGGTCAGGAACTCCTGGTCGGCGAAGCGGGCGGGCCGCTCCAGCGGGATCTCGTAGTCGGTGGTCCAGATGCCCTGCAGGTCCGGCTCGCCCCACGGGGTGGGCGCGGCCGGCGCGGCGTCCGACTGGCCGGGCGGCTGCTGCGCCTGCCCCTCCACCGGCACCGGGGCCATCCGCAGAAGCACCGCGACGACGGCCACCGCCGCCGCCACGCCGAACGACTCCAGCACGCGTCGTCTCATGTCGAACCTCCCGTCCCGATGCGGGAGCCCGGCCCGCGGGCTCCCATCCGTCGCCGTCCGGCCGCGCCGCTGCGAACGCCGCAACGCGACCGCTGAAGCTGCCTCCTCGACCCGAACGCCGCGGAGCCCCCTCCGTCCAGCCAAGTTTACTCCGACGCACGGCCGCCGCTGTGGAGCCACAGATCGGGTTGGACCGGTTTGGCAAAGAGCGGGCATCAGTCGTCCTCTCAGGGAATCGCCTGCTCCCACTGGCGGTCAGGAGGAGTGCCGTCTCGGTGTCGGAGCCGATGGCGGCCGATGTCCCAGGTCTGTTCGAGCGCGTCGACGACGGGCTCGAGGTCGCGAGGGAAGGGGATCCGATCCTGCCGCGTCAACTCCCAAGCGACCGTGAGTCGCACCAGGAGGTTCGTGGTCGAGGAGATCATCCGCCGGTTGCCCGTCTCGATGCGCGAGAGATGGACGTCGGTCATGCCCACGCGGCCGCCGAACTCGCGCAGGGTCATCCCGAGCTCCTTCCGAAGGAACCGTATCTCCTGGCCGGTGAGCTTGGCCGGCTTTCGGAGCACCATGTCCGTGAGGAGGGCATGGAGCTGGTCCGCAGCCGGGACCTGCAACTCCTGATGGCCGTTGGGACATTGCCACACGGGGACGTTCACCAACTGCACGTTGTCGAGGCCGGATTCCGGGTACTCGGTGGTCGTGCGGACGACGCTCTGCGGCTCTCCGCAGGCCGTGCAGCGCGGCGGCGGCTTGTTCGGCATGGTCAGAACCCGGTGATGACGGTGATGCGTGACCACGCGAGATCGAGCGCGACGATCAACGTGAGCTCGTGGCCATCGAGATCCGTCCCTGCCACCCGATACTTCCAGTTCTCAAATCGGGAATCCCACTCGGGCTTGCCCCCGACCGTGCCCGTCCGGAGAACGTGTTGGACATCGCGGCGGTCGAACCGGCGCGCGGCGGCCCGTTGCCGTGCGTGACACGGGAAGCTGATCGGATCCGGATCACCCTTCAGCAACCGCTGAATCGCTTCGAGGGCTTCAACCGGACTGAGCGGACGTTCCACGCGCGGGACGGCTCCACCACGACTGAACTTAACCCCAGGTTAAGCTCTCCGCGAAAGTACTCCGAGGACGATTCCCGTGTCAAGAATGTTGGACATTGGACGGCATCGCGTGCCCGCCGATCCAGCCAAGCCCCAAGCGAGGCGGCCCTCGGGGCTACCGGCTTCCGTGGTGGCCTCTAGCGGGTCGCGTCGTCCAGACCCACCAGCCCGTCGATGCTGGCCGTCAGCAGCGGCGGGGCGGCCATCAGTCCACCAACGCGGTATCGGGGAACTGCGCGTACCAGCCGAACCAGAAGGCGCGGTGGGCGGGGACGCGGGGGCACTGGTCGTTCCGGTCGGCGTCGCGCACGAGGGCGCCTTCGGTGATCCGCCACGACCCGCCGTCCCCGTCGGCCAGCCGCTCGGGGCCGAGATGCCGCGCGAAGCGGACATCTTCGGCGTCGTAGACCCGGTTGGCGCCCTCCTCGCTCGTCACCGCGACGAGGCGGCGCCCCGCGAGCTCGAAGTGGTAGATGCGGTTCCGGTCGAGGAACCGCGCGGTGATGGCGAGCGGGGCCGGCGCCCCGTCCCGTGCCGGGTCGTCGAGCCGCAGCGCCAGCACCTCCTCCTTGTTGGCGAGGCGGTCGTCGCGGCGAGAGACCGGGAACATCAGATCGTCGGTGCCGAAGTAGCCGCGATAGGCGGCCCCCTCCGAGTAGTCGCGGCGGTGGCCGGTGTCGAGCGACAGCACCGTCGTCGCGGGATGGCGCCGCCGCCACTCGCCCCACGTCGTCGTCACCACCGCCCGCGGGCTCAGCCGCAGCCCGCTGCCCGCGAGCTCGCCGACCACCGGCACCCCCTCGAACGTGTTCCAGAGGCTGCGGGTCTGGTGGTCGAACATCAGCTTGTTCGAGCGGTAGAGGAGGCCGCTCGTGCCGAACTTCAGGTAGCGGCCCCCGGGCTCGCTCTCGAACGGGATGACCGTCCCGCAGAGGGTGCAGTAGACGATGGTCAGCTCGACCCCGCCGATGCGGTCGAGGGCCATCTCGTGCCACGCGAGGATGCGCTTGGGATAGGCCCGCGCCTCGCCGTTCAAGGCGATGCCGAACACGACGTGGTCGTCCTCGAGATAGTCCGCGTCGCCGGCCGCGAGCCGGGCGGGGTACTCCAGGGGCGGGATGCCGTTCACGGCGACGCCGCCCCACTCGATCTCGTCGAGGCGGATGCGCGACTCCACCCCGCGGGGGAAGAACTCGGCGAAGCGCGGGTCGATCTGGCGGTACCAGAGCCCCTTGAAGAACCCGTAGTCGGGGTGCGGCTCGTACGGCCGCTCCCACATCCACCGCTGCCACGCCTGCAGGTCGGCGCCGAAGTTCTGGCCGGTCTGCTGCTCGAGGAAGCCGATGAGGGTGAAGAAGCGGGCGAACCCCCGCAGGTTGGGCGGGCGCTGCAGCCACGCCATGTCCCAGACGATGCCCGCGTAGCCGTCGCGCCACCGGTCGCCGAGCTGCTCCAGGGCGTACTCGGCCTGCTCGGGCTCGCCCGCGCCGGCCTGCAGGAACAGCCGGATGTCGGGATGCCCTCCACCGGCCGGCTGCGCGGGGGCGGCACCGACGGCGGCCAGGAGGATCAGAACCGCGCCCGCCGGGACACAAAGTTGCTTCACCATGAGATCACCGCACCTTCAGCATGGCGGTCACCGCGCCGGGAAAACCGAGTCGGCGTTCAAGAGCCAGTCTACACCCGCGCCCGAACCGTTGTACGATCGCCGGCACTCCGCGCCCCAACGTCCGGGCGCCGGAGACCGGTTCCGAGACACGGAGGTTCCCCATGCGCCAGTCGCCCTCGATCGTCGCGATTCCGCTGCTCGCCCTGCTCGCCGCCACCGCGCCGACCGCCCACGCCCAGCCCGGCGAGGCCGCCGGTTCCTGGCAGACCTACGACACCTCGGAGGGCGAATGGCGCAGCTACGCCGGCGACGTCCGCGGCACCAAGTACTCGCCGCTCGACCAGATCGACGCCGGCAACTTCGCGGACCTCGAGATCGCCTGGGAGTGGACCACCGTCGACCGCATGGTGAGCCGCACGACCCCCGGCGGCGGCGAGTGGTGGGCGCCCCTCGACACCATCGTCGACTCGCTGGTCGCCGACACCCCCGACCTCTACCGGACCGGCCACCGGCCCATCCTGTCCCGGCTGCAGGCGACGCCGCTGATGGTCGGCGGCGTGCTCTACTTCAACACCCCGCTCTCGCAGGGGGTCGCCGTCGACGCGGCGACCGGCGAGACCCTCTGGGTGCACAACCCGAAGGGCTACGAGGAGGGCACGCCGACCATGAGCAACCCGTGGTCGCAGCGGGGCGTCGCCTACTGGACCGACGGGGCCGGCGACGAACGCATCTTCTGGGGCACCGGCAACGGCTACCTGATCTGCGTGGACGCGAAGACCGGCCGGTCGTGCCCCGACTTCGGCGGCGGGAGCGGCCGGGTCGACGCGATGGTGGGACTGCCGCGGGCCGACCGCGACGAGCGCGACTACCTGAACGCCCTGCTCTTCGGCATCCACTCGCCGCCCATCGTGGTGCGCGACCGGGTCATCCACGGCTCGCACGTCGCCGACCGCCGCATTACCAAGGAGGCGGTGCCGGGCTGGGTCCGCGCGTGGGACGTCCGGACCGGCGAGCACGCCTGGGACTTCCACACCGTCCCCAACGGCACCGACGAGTTCGGCGTCGACACGTGGCTGAACGACTCGTGGCGCTACTCGGGCAACGCCAACGTGTGGTCGATGCTCGCCGGCGACAACGAGCTCGGTCACGTGTACCTGCCGACGGGGACGACGACCAACGACTACTACGGCGTCGACCGGCTCGGCGACAACCTCTTCTCGGAGACCCTGATCGCCGTCGACGTCGAGACCGGGCAGCGGGTCTGGCACTTCCAGGCCGTCCACCACGGCCTGTGGGACTACGACTTCGCGACCCATCCGAACCTCGTGGACGTGACCGTGGACGGGCGCGACATCAAGGCCATCGCGCAGGTGAGCAAGCAGGGCTTCGTCTACGCGTTCGACCGGGTCACCGGCGAGCCGATCTGGCCCATCGAGGAGCGCCCGGTGCCGACGGAGACGAACATGCCGGGCGAGGTGGTGTCGCCCACCCAGCCGTTCCCGACGAAGCCGGCGCCGTTCGACTACCAGGGGGTCACCATCGATGACCTCGTCGACTTCACGCCGGAGATCCGCGCGATGGCCCTCGATGCGGTGGAGGGCTTCCGGCTCGGACCGCTGTTCACGCCGCTCGACCGGCGCATCGAGGGCGTCACCAACGGCACCCTCATGCGCCCGCCGCCGGGCGGCACCGCCGGCTGGTCCGGCGCCGCCGTCGACCCTGACACGGGGATGCTCTACGTCCCGTCTCGCAACCGGACGGCGGTGGTCTCCCTCTATCAGCCCGACCCCGCCCTCGGCGCGACCGTCGCCTACACCCACGGCGCGCCCGAGGCGGAGCGGCTCGCGCGGGGCGGCGCCATCCGCCGCGAGCCGCAGATGCCCCAGGGGCTGCCCCTCGTCAAGCCGCCGTACTCGCGCATGACCGCCATCGACATGAACACCGGCGACCACGCCTGGTGGGTGCCGACCGGCGACGGCGACCGGTACCGCAACCACCCCCTGCTGCGCGACCTCGACCTGCCCCCGCTCGGCGGCGACAACGCCATCAACGGGCCGCTGCTGACGAAGACCCTGCTCATCTACTGCCTGACCGCGGGGGGGACGGACGGCGGCCCGCGCATCGTCGCCTACGACAAGACCAACGGCGCCGAGCTGGCGTCGGTGGACCTGCCGTCCGGGGCCATCGGCACCCCGATGACCTACCAGGTCGACGGCCGGCAGTACATCGCGCTGACGGTGGGCGGGGGGCCGAGGCTGATTGCCTTCGCGTTGCCGGAGGACGAGTGAGGGCGAACGCGCCGACCGGCAACCGACCCGCAACAGGGTGCAGGCCGCCGGGCGGAACGAGGCATTGGATGGCCACGAAGACCACCGCGCAGGACACGACTGACTTCGTCGCGCCCGAAGAGCTGAACTTCGATCTGTCGAACCCCCGGTTCGCGGGCGAGGAACGGTTCACGACGGAAGAGGACATCGTGCGGTACCTGGCGCAGCACGTCGATGTCGACGAGCTGCTGCAGTCGATCCGGTCTGCGGGGTACATCGACTTCGAACCGCTGATCGTGAAACGCGATGGCAGAATCGTCCTGGAAGGGAACCGACGGTTGGCGGCGCTGCGTCTCCTGAGCGACGCATCCCTCAGGAGTAAACTCCGGGTTCCCCTGCCCGAGGTCGACGATCCGAAGGCGCCGCCGACCCGCGTTCGCGTCAAGTGGGTCGACGACCGCACCGACGCCCGCGCCATCATCGGATTCAAACACATCAACGGACCGTTCAAGTGGGACCCGCTCGCGAAGGCCCGATTCGCGGCCGAGTGGCTCGAGAGCGGCGGGGACATCGCGGCGATCAGCCGCACCCTCGGAGACAGCCACAACACCGTGCGCCGACTCGTCAACGGGTGGTACGCCCTGAAGCAGGCGAGCGACGACGGTTTCGACAGAGAGGATCGTTCCAGACCCCGTTTCGCGTTCTCGCACCTGTACTCGGCGCTGACCCGCGCGTCTGTGCGGGAGTTCCTGGGTCTGACGCCGGAGGACCTTTCGGCTCCGCCGCGACCGAACCCGGTTCCTCCGGAGAACCGCCAAAGGCTGCAGACACTCATGTCGTGGCTCTACGGCCAGGAGCGGCGAGGGGAACCGGCCCTGATCCAGAGCCAGAAACCGAATCTGAATCAACTCAGCGACGTGCTCGGGAATGCCGAAGCGCAACAGATGCTGTTGGCCAAACGGGATCTGCAGGCCGCTTTCGAGCGCGTCGAACCCCCGTCGTCGCGGCTCTCCGACGCCCTGATGAAGGCAGCCAGGCAATGTGAGGACGCGATGGCCGTATCCGGCGCCTACGATGGCGACCCGACGTTGTACCGGGTCGCCACGAACATGAACGAAACGACACACAGCCTCGTCGTCGTCATGCGGGCGAAGACCCGTGAGAAAGACGGGTGATGGCGGTCATGTTCATCACGCCGCCAGAGCAGAATCACACCCGGAGCGCAAACGCCGACTGGATGGAGCTTCAGGCCCTCCGTGCCGCCGACCGGCGATCGACCGTCGGGGACATCAACGGGATCTTCGACATCAACGACGACGCCGCCCCCGACGGCACCGACGACGACCCGCATGAAGAATCGATTCTGGAGGCGGGGCGGAGCCGCCCCATCGACGATCTGTTCGACGAACTGCAGTACCGGGCGCGCGTGCTCGGTGAGGCGTATCCGTTCATCATCGAGACGAATCCGCCTGCGCTCGCTCAAGTCTCCAACGTCACGTCGACTCCCGGCCGCGTCGTGTATCTGTTCTGCCTGCTGGCGTCAGCCATTCGAGAGAACCGGCTCCAGCCCGTGGCGCTGACCGCGCGCGCGCAAGCTCGAATCGCCAACGTATTCCAGGTTTGCGCGTCCCTCGCGGCGGGCGGCTACGTCGTTGGCGACGCGGTCTCCTTCGGTTTCCCGCGCCCGAGTGGCAGCGACTTCCAGTCCGCCCTTCGCGACACGTACCGGCGATTCGGAGCCGGGGTCGTTCGGCAAACCGTACCGGCGGGCTGGCCGACTTCGGCGAAGGACGACGGGATCGACGTCATCGCTTGGCGGCACCACCCCGATCGCATGCCCGGAAAGCTCTATCTGCTCGGCCAGTGCGCGTCCGGACGCAACTGGCGCGAGAAGTCCGCGGTGGATCGCATACCGCAGTTCCACGGCTGGTTCAGCACGCCGCCCGCCACGCACTGCCTGCCGTCGATGTTCATTCCGTTCACGCTGCACCGTGACCTCCCGGACGATCCGACGACCGCGTTCGACGCGTTGCTCGCCAACCGGCACCTTCGCGACGAACAGCGATACGGCATCGTCTTCGATCGATTCCGGATCGCGCACTTCGCGGGCACCTGTCTGGGATCGGCGGGCGACGGGGCGGCCGGCGTGGACGGCCGGGATCGGTTCAGCGACGTCGAGACTTGGGTGAGGGCCCTGCTGGAGATCCCCGAGTTCATGGAGTCGGCATGAGGCCATGCCGGGACGGAAGTGGCTGGGAGGCAGGGATTCGAACCCCGATTCCACGGTCCAGAGCCGCGTGTCCTACCATTGAACGACCTCCCAGCAATGGTAAGACCCCCATTATACCGTCAGAGGCGGTTCAACTGGAACTTCTCGAGCGCCGAGGCCTCGGCCAGGCCGCGGCGGGCCTCGTCCGCGGTGTCGGCGTCGGGATCGAGGGCCAGGGCCTCGAGCAAGTGCCGGGAGGCGTCGGCGGACTCGCCGAAGGTGCGCAACTGGAGCAGCCCGGCCGCGAGATGGGCCTCGGCGGCGGTCGGCGAGACGGGGTGGTTGCGGACGTGGCGCTGGAAGAGAGCGAGAGCGGCGTGGGGATGCCCCCCGGCCGCCATCCACTTCCCGAGCATCAGCGAGTGCCGCTCGCCGAGCGCCCGGCGGGCCTCGCCCGGCGCGAGCTGCACGTAGCGGCGGGCCGCGTTCTCGAAGTCGCCGTCCTCGACGAGGGCGGCGATGGTGCCGGGTGCCGGGGGGGCGGCGGCGGGGGCGTCGGACCCGGCCGGCGCGGACCGGGCCGACCGCAGCCGGCGGTTGATGACCCAGGCGGCGAGCAGGCCGACCAGGAACCCGCCGAGGTGGGCGCCGTGGGCGTCGCCGCCGGCCCGCCCCGTGGCCGCCGTCAGGAACGGCAGCACGTTCTGGACCAGCACGAAGAAGGCGAGGACGGCGCGGGCGGGGACGCGCACGACGTTCATGAAGAACGGGAACACCATCACCCAGAGCCGGACGCGGTTGCGGGGGAACCAGACGAAGTAGAGGCCGGCGAGGCCGAAGATGGCCCCCGACGCGCCGAGCAGGGGCGGGCTCGTGCGGCCCGTCAGCAGGGTCTGGAACGCGGTGGCGGCGATGCCGGCCCCGACGTAGGCGGCGAGGAACCGGATCCGGCCGAGCCGATGCTCGACGTTGTCGCCGCAGATCCACAGGAACAGCATGTTCCCGAGGAGATGGAGGAACCCCGCGTGCAGGAACATCGCGGTGAAGAGCGTGACGAGGCCGGGCTCGGCCGCGCGGAACCCCCACCGGTAGACGAACAGGTCGTACGCGGTGAGCTGCAGGTACATCGCGGCGACGTCGCGCCGCGAGACCGGCTCCCCCATCGCCTCGACCCAGGCGCGCAGATACTCCTGGACCAGCGGGTCGGCCCATTCGGGCCGAACGGAGCCGAGCGGCAGGGTGATGAAGACGTAGGCGGCGCAGTTGACGACGATGAGGGCGTACGTCAAGACCGGCGTACCGGGCGGATTGGGCTCGTCCCCCAGCGGCAGCACGAACATGGCTTCGCGACGATTCTACCCGCCGACGCCGACCCCGAGCGCCGCCGGCCCGGGACCGCGCCATGACGCGCCTACCGGCCGGACACCTGCGGCGGCGGCTGACGCGGGCGCGCCTGCTCGAAGGCGTGGCCGTGCTCGCCGATGCCGACCCCCAGCTCGGGCGCGTGGTGGCGCGCTTCGGCCCCCCGCGCCTGTGGACGCGCAAGCCGGGGTACGCCGCCCTCGTGCAGATCGTGCTCGAGCAGCAGGTGTCGCTCGCGTCGGGCCGGACCGTCTTCGCCCGCCTGGGGGACGCCTGCGGCGGCGAGGTCACGGCGGAAGACGTGGCTGGCCTGTCCGCGTCGGCGTTCCGGGCGGCCGGGGTCAGCCGGCAGAAGGCGGGCTACTGTCAGGAGATCGCCCGCCGCATCCTCGACGGACGCCTCGACCTGAAGGCGCTGGGCCGGGCGGACGACGACACGGTGCGGGAACGGCTGAGGGGCATCCGCGGCATCGGCCCGTGGACCGCGAACATCTACCTGATGACGGCCCTCGCGCGCCCCGACGTCTGGCCGGAGGGCGATCTGGCGCTGGCCGCGGCGGCGCAGCAGGTCAAGAAGCTGCGGGAACGGCCGGACGCCCGCCGGCTGCGCGGGATGGCCGAGGCCTGGGCGCCGTGGCGGACGGTGGCCGCCCGCATCCTCTGGCACCACTACCTGTCGGAGCGGGCGGAGGGGCGAAGGCCCGGCACGGCCGGCGGTCCGGCCGCGCCGGGCGGGGGAGACGCGGCTACTGGGTGAGCCCGGCGCCGCGGTAGCTGAGCGAGACGTCGTACTCGAGGATCGTGCGTTCGACGCTGGTGACGACGCCGGTCAGCTCGTCGAGGGCGCGGGCCGCGTCGGCGTCGCCGAAGGCGCGGAGGATGCCGCCCCGCGACAGCTCGTCGTAGCTGCGCAGGTTCTCGACGATCTGCCAGACCACCGGCCCCGGCCCGAACTGGCGGTGATAGATGCCGAAGATGACCCCGGCGGCCCGGAAGTTCTCGAGATTGTTCCGTAGGAACGCCTCGAACGCCGGTGTCTGCCCGGGGGCGATCTCCAGGTTGGTGACGCGGGCGATGGGCAGACCGCTGACGTCGTCCGACTCGACGCTGAGGTCGCCGCGGTAGAGCACGGCGTAGCTCTGGCGCGCGTCGGTGTACTCGCGCAGCCTCTCGAGCACGCGGTCGAGCTGCCGCGTGCTGCGGAACCCTCGGGCCAGGGGCCCGCCCCCGTCCAGGCTGAAGAAGCCGGTGAGCGGGTGCACGAACGTGCGCTCGTAGAGCGACCCGAACGCGCCGGTCACCCACGCCGAACGCCACGGCACGCCCGCGCGCTGGAGGGCCGGGTTGATCTCGTCCTGATAGAGCTCGCTGAAGTCGTCCAGCCGGTCGGGCTTGACCTGCACGATGTCGACCTCGTACCACACCTGATCGCCCTGCGCCCGGGCCTCGGGCGCCGCGGCCAGCGCCGCGACCGCGAGCACGAGGCCCGCCGCCGTCCATTTCTGCACGTTCATTGTTCTCCTCCTCAGATTTCCCCGCGCAGCCGCGAGCTACGGCACGGCCTCCGTCACGACGACGTCGACGTGCGCCGTCGTCCAGCAGCACTGGTCGCCGCCGCCGCCGTCGCCGGAAACGTCGTTGGCGGTGGCCATCAACCGGTAGCGGCCCGGCTCGCCGAAGGTGGCGGTGGTCAGCGTCTCGCCGCCGCCGACCTCGTCGAACGCGTGCACCAGCTCCGGCCCCGCGTCGTGCCCGTCCGCCGCGAACGTCACGCCGCCCGGGCCGCGGTACTTCTTCCAGGTCAGGCTGACCGGGGGCCGGCGGCGCCTGCGGCGCTGTTCGGGCTCGATGGTCAGCGGCCGGTCCGTCACCGTGGCGAGCAGCCCGAGGGGCTCGCCCACCGTCGTCGAGTACGTCGCGGCGACCCCGTGCGGCGGCCCCTGCCTCTCGGCACCCTCCGTCCCAATCCGCAGCGTCGGGGGCACGTTGCCGTTCGCCTGGTTCAGGAACGGGTCGGTGTAGTAGGCGGGGTTCGCCCAGAACGCGATCTCCGAGAGCTGGTTGTTGACGCGGACCGTCCACGTCAGCCGCTGTTCGGCCTGGTCCTCGGGGACCGTGATCGAGAACACGCCCCAGTTCCGGCCCGGCAGGAAGTGGGTCGGCTGGCCCTTGTCGATGTCGCCCGGCCCCAGGCGGTTGTCGTCGCCGACGGGGACCTCGACGACCTCGGCGTTCCGGTTGTAGTAGCCGAGCAGCAGCGTCATGCTGCCGTCCGCGTTCCGCGACCAGCCTTCGTAGGCGGGCCAGATCGCTTCGCCGGTGCTGCCCCGTGGCTCGAGGGCGAGCGGCGTCCGGGGCGGCTGCGCGGCGGCCGGCGCCGCGACGATCGCAAGGGCGGCGGCGGCGAGGACGGTAACGGTGCGGGACCAATGCATGGGAACTGCTCCAACTCGCTGAACGATGGTCGGGAGATGCCGCCGGCCGCAAGTCCGCCGCTCGGCGCGGCCCGCCGGCCCCCGGCTACCGAATCCCGGCCGACAGAGCTGGTCCAACCGGCCCCTGTCCGGCCCGGGAGACACGAGCCAACCGGCGATCGCTTCCCGCCCGACCGGCGGCGCCGGCCCGACCGGCGCGGGCGGGCTCCAGAGACGCGAAAGGCGCCGCCCCGTCGGCAGGGCGGCGCCCCTCTCCTGAAATCCCGCGCGCCTATTCGCCGCCCCGCGCGGCCAGCGCCTCCTCGCGCTTCGCGACCTCCTCGGCGTAGTCGTCCTCGTCGAAGTAGGTCACGTTGACCCAGGCGTGGGCCATCTCGTCGACGGTGCGGTCGCCGTAGCCGACCCAGACGTCCGGGTCGGGGTTGGCCCGGTTGGCGCTGGTGTTGTCGTGCCACGCGGTCACCTTGATCATCGTCCCGCTGGGCAGCAGGGGCGCCGCGTCGTCGTCGTAGACGTAGGTGTTGTGCCAGTTGAAGTTGAAGTCGCCCACGTGGCTCAGGAGCTGGCGGCGGCCGTTCGGCAGAATCGCCTCCATCGACATCGCCTTGCCGCGCAGGTGCATGTGCGGCTGATAGCTCTCGATGCGGGCGCCGCGCTGCAGCGGGAAGAACCCCTCGGTCACGGAGATGGTGTTGGGCGGGATGTCCACGCCGCCGGCCCCCATGACGTGCAGCACCTGCCGGTGCTCGGGGGTCTGATCCTTCGGATAGAGGTAGACGCCGAGCTGCGCGCTGTCGGTGATCTCCTCGCCGGCCGCCGAGTAGTGGATGTCCCACTGGATCTCGGAGTCGGCCAGCATCAGCTTGCCGGCGCCGGGGCGCATGATCTCGCCCTGCTTGCCGACCGCCCACTCCATGAACGTGCCGGCGGTGCGCGACCGGTCGAAGCCGGCGGCGGCGTTGGCCTGGCGGATCGCCGGGTCGGTCTCCTCCTGCACGAGCCGGGCGATGGCGTGGTGGGTGATCTTGCGGCCCGCCACCGTCTTCGGGCGGATTTCGATGGCCCGCGCCCAGCGGTCCTCGGTCAGCCCGGTCGGCGACCGCGGCTTCCACCACGCGTCGTTGGCCTCGGCCTGCATGGTGAACGGCGCCGACTCGATGACCAAATCGGGCGGCCCGTCGAAGCGCTCGGCGAAGTACCACTTCGACTCGTCGGGCCAGTCGACCGGCGCGGGCATGTCGGCGGGGTTGCCGCGCGGCGCGCCGCCGTCGACCCAGCGGACGACGGTGTCGATCTCGGCGTCGGTCAGCGACCGGTCGTTCTGGAACGCCTGGATGCCCACGGTGCGGTCGATGTGCCACGGCGGCATCTGGCGGGTCTCCACCCGCTCGCGGATCGACCGCGCCCACGGCCGCGACTCCTGGTAGGTCACGAGCGACATCGGCGCGATCGAGCCCGGCCGATGGCACGCCTCGCACTTGGCCTGGAAGATGGGGGCGACGTCCTTCGTGAACGTCGGCACCGCCTCCTCGGCCGCGGTCGCCAAGGCCGGCGCGGTCGCGACGACGCCGGCGGCGAGCAGCAGAGCTCCGAGGCATTTCCACGTCGCGATCTTCATCGCCTTCATCCTTTCCAGTCCATATCCCGTTCTACGCCCAATGCTTTGAAACGCCGGCTGAGCGGATGGCGTTTACCCGCACCCCCACGGACGAGGAGGAGCCGGGCCGCAAGTTCCTGCCTGATCCGCGCACCGCGGGAGCACCGCGGGCTACCGTTCCCTGCGGCGCTGCGCCTGGAACCGCTCCCAGAGTGCCGCGCCTTCGACGTGCAGTCCGTCGCCCGCCGACACGTCCACCCCCAGCTCCAGGTGCCGGTCGGACGCCGGCTCCCAGGCCGGCCACGCCGGCAGGCCGGGGCCGTTCGGGTCGCCGACGGCGGCGAACCGGACCCAGTAGGCCCGCATGGTCGCCGACAGCCCGGTATCGACCTCGGTGAAGTCGCCGAGCGGGGAGAGCCCCAGCGGACGCTCGCCCGGCTCGTCGTTCCTCGTCAACGTGCCGAAGACGTAGACGAGCTCGGCCGCGTGGTGCGCCCCGAGGGCCTCGCCCCAGGGGGTCGGAGGCACCCTGGTGAAATGATACATCCATACCGGCGCCACCGCCGCCTGATGTTTGGCGTGCGCCCGCACGGGCCCCGCGAAGTACAGGTCGTGGACGAGGTAGTCGAACCCCTCCCGCACCGTCTCGTCGGTGACGCCGTAGTGGGCCAGCAGATCGGCCGCGAAGTCGCCGGAGTACACCGATTCCACGTGCGCGGCGAACGACTCGGCGCCGTCCATCGAGAACCCCCGCGTCATCAGCGACCCCTCGTTGCCGTTCATGCCCACCACGAGGGGCACGGGATGCTGCCGGCCCTCGGCGTACATGCCCAGCGGGTCGTCGGGGATCGCCCAGCCGTCGACGTTCGGCGCCCACACGTGGCCCGTCCGCAGGAACGGGCTGCCCGCCCCCGCCCCGATCGCCGCGAGCACGTCCGCGGCCGCGGCCGCCCGCATCGCGGCGAGCGCCGCTTCGGGGGCGAGGTCGCCGGCCCCGAGGGCGTCGGCGACGGCGGTCCCCTGCGCCTCGGCCGGCGTCAGGTCCCCCGCGTCGCCCTCGAGCGGCCGGTCCCAGCCGTGGATCCAGTTGCTCTGGGCGATGGCGCCGTGGAAGAGCCCTGCGGACTGCGGCATCAGCATGACCGACATCACCGCCCCGCCCCCGGCCGACTCGCCGAAGATGGTCACGCGGCCGGGGTCGCCGCCGAACGCCGCGATGTTGTCGCGCACCCACTCGAGGCCCGCCACCATGTCGAGCAGCCCGTAGTTGCCCGAGGCGCCGTGCGGCGACTCCGCCGACAGGGCGGGGTGGGCGAGGAAACCGAAGACGTTCAGGCGGTAGTTGATGGTCACCACGACGGCGCCGGCGGCGGCGAGCCACGAGCCGTCGTAGATGGACGTCGAGCCCGAGCCGCCGGTGTAGCCGCCGCCGTGGATCCAGTAGAGCACCGGCAGCGGTTCGGCCGTCTCCGCCGGGGCCCACACGTTCAGGAACAGGCAGTCCTCGCTCTGCCCCACGCCCTGCCCGCCACCCTGGACGCAGATCGGCTCCGCCTCGCCGGCGTCGCGCACGCCGTCCCAGGGGACGACCGGGGCCGGAGGACGCCAGCGCAGCTCGCCCACGGGCGGGGCCGCGAACGGGATGCCCTTGAACGCGACGACGCCGTCGACCGCGGCCTCGGCGCCCTGGACCAGCCCGCCGGTGACCGCCACCGGTGTGTCGGCCGACAGCGCGACCGCCGATGCGCCGCCCTGGGCGTCGGCGGGCGTCGCGCCGGCCGCGAGCAGCCCCGCCGCCAACAGAGACGCCAAGCTTCCCATCCGATTCGACATCGGTCTCCTCCCTCGCCGCTGGCGGCCCGTCACTGCTCCTCCGCCGCGAGGTCGCGGCGGCGGGCGCCCTCCAGGATCACCGCCATCGAGTAGTTCCCCTCGTGGCAGGCGTACTCGAAGATGGGGTCCGGGTTCCGCTGCATCGGCACCTCGTAGGTCCACGGCCGCGTCCACGTCGACGGGTCGTCGACGGTCACGACGTAGCGCAGCACGTCGGGCCCCTCGCGGGTGAAGCGCTCCGTCAGGCGCAGGTCGGCGCTCGCCCCCCCACGCATGAAGCTCGTCTCGCGCAGGAAGTTCACCGTCTCGACCACCAGGGTGTCGCCGTCCCAGTAGCCGCGCGAGTCGCCGGCCCACTGCCGCAGCCCCGTGTGGGGGCGCCCGTCGAGGGGCACGACGCGCGGGTTGTGGTTCATCTCGTTGTAGATGACCACCGTGTCCGGCGTCTGGAAGAGCTGGAAGTTGTTGTTGTAGCCGCCCGGGGTCATCGGCGGCCCCGAGTTGAACCCGGTGATGCAGCGCACCTGCAGGCCGTTCGGGCCGAGGTCGTCGACCCATCCCCCCGGCGTCGGCTCGTGGGCGCCGGTGTTCGCCCGCGCTTCGGCGACCGCCGCCCGCGCCGCCTCCGCCTCCGGCGTCAGGGCGGGGATGCGCCCGTCCGGCGGGTCGACGACCAGCGACGTCCGCCGCGTCGCGATCACCGACGTCCCCCGGTCGAACCAGAAGTTGTTGTACGACCCCGGTGCCCCGTCGACCCCGCGGTCCACGTTCCCGCTCGGGTCGACCTCGGTGCGCCGCGCCTCCCGGTTCGCGAGATCCTCGTTGCGCGACACCGCCGCCTGGCCGCGCTCGGCCGCCTCCTCCTCGGTCAGGAACTCCTGGTCCGCGAGGTCCCGCGGCCGCTCCATCGGCGTGATCGTCCGGAAGTCCCAGACCCCCTGCAGGTCCGGCGCCCCCCAAGCCGTCCGCGGCGCCTCCTGGGCCGCCGCCGGCCCCGCCGCCAACGCCGCCAACACCAGAACCGCCGCCGCGCCCGCGAGATGGCCACGTGTCATGATGGGTTCTCCTCCGATGTCGATCATATTCCCCCGCGTCACGTGAAACGCCGCCTCGACACGCGAACGCCCATCCGTATCCCGACCGCCCCCGCCCTCTACTCGTCCAAGCCGAACGAGTAGACCGTGTTCCCCACGGTCATCGTGACGTACTGGGCGCCGTCGACGGCGTAGGTCATCGGGTTGGCGTTGACGGGGCCGCCGAGGGGGATGTGCCAGAGCTCCTCGCCGGTGTCGGCGTCGAGGGCGAAGAAGTAGCCGTCGACGGTGGCGCTGAAGACGAGCTCGCCGGCGGTGGCGAGGACCCCCGAGCGGGCGCGCGGCTGCATCTCGAACTCCCAGCGGATATCGCCGGTGGCGGGGTCGATGGCGCGGATGGCGCTGCGGTAGTTGTCCATCGGCCGGGGCGACTGCACGCCGCCCGCGGTGTAGCGCTCGCCCTCGACGTAGTCCTCGTCGCGCAGGAAGAACCGGCCCTCGCCGTCGAACGAGTTGACGTAGAGGAGTCCCGTGCGGGGGTTGAACGCCGGGGACCACCAGTTGGTCGCGCCGCCGGCGGTCGGGGCCACCACCGTCCCGTCGGGCGACGGGAACATGCCGGGCACCCGGATGGGGCGGCCGTTCGAGTCGAGACCCTCGGCCCAAGTCTGGAGGGCGAACGGCTTGCCGAGGAGGAACTCGCCGGTCGCCCGGTCGAGGGTGTAGTAGAAGCCGTTGCGGTTCGCCCAGAGCATCGCCTGGCGCGGCTCGCCGTCGAACTCGATGTCCGCGAGGACGGGAATCTGGATGGCGTCCCAGTCGTGGACGTCGTGGGGCGTGAACTGGAAGTACCACGACATCTCGCCGGTGTCGCCGTCGAGGGCGAGCACCGAGTCGGCGTAGAGGTTGTCGCCGAGCCGCACCTCGCTGCCGTAGTCGGGGCCGGGGTTGCCGGTGCCCCAGTAGACGAGGTTCAGCTCGGGGTCGTACGAGCCGGTGATCCACGTCGGCGAGCCGCCGGTGCGCCACGAGTCGCCCAGCCACGTCCGGTTGTCGGGGTGGTCGGGCCCGGGGATGGTGTAGGTGCGCCACGCGCGCTCGCCGCTCTCGGCGTCGTAGGCGTCGAGGAAGCCGCGGATGCCGAACTCGCCGCCGGCGATGCCCGTCACCACCCGGTCCTTGACGATGAGCGGGGCCGCCGTCTTGCTGTAGCCGCCCCGGTAGTTGGCGACCTCGGCGTCCCAGACGAGGTTGCCGCTGCGCGCGTCGATGGCCACGAGGTGGGCGTCGAGGGTGCTCATGTAGAGGGTGTCGCCGAGGATGGCGACCCCGCGGTTGTTGCGCCCGCAGCAGATGCGCAGGTCGTCGGGCAGGGGGTGGTCGTAGCGCCAGTAGGGGCGCCCGGTGGTCGCGTCGACGGCGGTCAGGTTGCTGGGCGACTCGGTGATGAACATCACCCCGTCGACGACGAGCGGCGTCGTCTCGGCCCGGTCGAGCTGGCGGATGCTGTAGGCCCACTTCAGCTCGAGGTCGGCGACGTTCGACCGGTCGACCTGGTCGAGCAAGCTGAAGCGCTTGCTGTCGAGGGTGCCGCTGTACATCAGCCAGTTGTGCGGCTCGTCGGCGGCGTTGAGCAGCCGCTCCCAGGTGACGGGCGCGAACTGCGGCACGCCGCCGCCGTCGGCCGGCTGTTGGGCGGCCGTGAACGGGACGGTGGCGAACAGGACGGCGGCGGCGAAGATGGCGACCCGTTTCATGGCTTCATGCTCCTCCAGGAGTCCGCGCCGTTCCACGGCGCAGACTCCTGCCGCAGATTCTCGATCCGAGGCGGGGAACAAGGCAAGGCCCTTGACGAAGTCAAGGGATATCGTTACCATTTGCGTAACAAAATGAGTCGCCTTGGACATCTTCTTCAAGACCCGCAAGCTCGCGAAGACGTGCAACTCGGAACGTGAGCTCAGGAAGCAGTACGGCGAGCGCATGGCGAAGACGATTGCGATGCGGCTCGCAGTTCTGAAGCACGCCCGGACGTTGTCGATGGTGCCGACGACCCCGCCGGAGAGACGGCACCGTCTGGCCGGCAGGCGGAAGGCGCAATACGCCGTGGATCTCGTCCACCCGCACCGGCTCGTCTTCGAGCCGCGCCGGAGTTCGAGCGTCCCGAACGAGGCGGAAGACGGCGGCGTGACCGCGATCACCGTGATCGAGATAACCGACTACCACTAGGGGAAGAGGGGAGGCAGGATTATGGCGGCGGCCCCCAACCGGTACGAACCGGACTACGCGGTTCCGCCGGGTCAGGTTCTCAAGGAGCGCCTGGACGCCCAGGGCATGACGCCCGCCGAGCTCGCGCGACGGTGCGGCCGCTCGGCGAAGCTCATCAGCGAGATCGTCGCCGGCAAGGCGCCGATCGAGCCCCGGACCGCCCTTCAGTTCGAGCGGGTGCTCGGCGTGGACGCCGGGATCTGGCTCGGCATCGAGACCGACTACCGCCTGCAGCAGACGCGCGCGGCCGCGGCGGAAGAAGCGGCCGCGGCCGGAGCGTGGTCGAGATCGTTCCCGCTTCGTGAACTGGCGAAACGGGGCATCCAACCCGCTGCCGGCGGGGACATGGCGTCGGCGTTGCTGTCCTTCTTCGGCGTGGCGTCGGTCGACGCTTGGCACGCCAAGTACGGGGCGGCGAACGTCACCTACCGGCACTCGCCCACGTTCGAGAGCGACAGGTTCGCGCTGGCCGCCTGGCTTCGGCTCGCCGAGATCGATGCGGCCGGGCAGGCGTGCGCCGAGTACCGCCCTGCGGCGTTCAGGAGCGCACTCAAGAAGCTGCGTCGATTGACCCGCGCCCCGCTGCCGGAATCGCTCGATGAATCGCGGCAGTTCCTCAACCAGGCGGGCGTCACGCTCTCGCTGGTCCAGCCGCTGCCGAAGACCCGCTTGAGCGGCGCGGCCTGGTGGCCCTCGGCCCGCCGTCCAGCCATCGCGCTAAGTGCACGCCACAAGACGGACGACCACCTGTGGTTCACCCTGTTCCACGAGGCCGCACACATCCTGCTGCACGGAAAGAAGAACGTGTTCGTCGACGGGGCCGACCGGGACGGCAACGTCGAAGAAGCCGAAGCGAACGACTGGGCGGCCAACTTCCTCCTGCCCCGCGGCGACTGGCGCCGCTTCGTCGACGGGGGCTCGTACGACCGCGCATCCGTCCTGCGGTTCGCCGAAGAACAGGGCATCGCGCCCGGGATCGTCGTCGGCAGCCTTCAGCACGGCCGGCGTCTCCCGTGGAACCGCTTGAACGATCTGAAGGTGCGGCTGCAGTGGGGAGACGCCGCCTGAGCCGTTCGGAGACTTGAGAAAGCACGGTAGGCGTGCCTTGCGCCGCGGACGGAACGGCGAGCCGCCCCTGGCATGCCTCTGCCCGCCGACGGCGAACAGGCTGAAGGCAGGCGGGTGAATTCCCGGGATCCCCAGGCTCGGCCGGCACCTGTTGTACGGGGGTGCCCAGTCGCATCACTGCGGCTCGCTCAGCGCGGCCACGAACGCGCGCACGCGGCGGGCGTTGACGCCGAGGTCGCCGCCGCCGACGCGGGAGAGCGAGCGGACGTCGACGCGGCTGCCGGCCCCGCCGTCGGCGGCGACGCGGACGACGACGTCGTCGGGGAAGCCGAACCAGAACGAGCGGTCGGTCGCCTCGATGCGGAGGGCGTCGGCGTCGGCGGCCAGCAGCTCCCAGCCCATGTCGCCGACCACCGCGAGGGCGCGGTCGAAGGCGTCGGCCGGCGCCACCGGCAGCATCGCCGGTGCGAGGTCGGGAAAGGCGGCCCGCTGCTGCGCGGCGACGGCCGGGTCGTAGTCGGTGCGGCCCGGCGCGTTCAGCGCGACCGCGGCGACGAACGCGGGCGGGTCGTCGGTGTCGGTGGTGATGTCGTAGATGGGCGGCGCGTCCCCGCGCGACACCAGCGACGCCACCGGAAAAGCGCCCACGACCACGGCGGCGGCGAGGGCGGCGGCGGCCTCCCGGTCGCGCAGCCCCGTCCCCCGCACCATCCGCAGCACGAGAAGGAGCCCGCTGACCGCGGCCACGAGGAGGCCGCCGGCCAGCAGCAGGAAGACCGGCCCCAGCGGCGCGCCGAGGCGGTAGCCGAACGGCGCAGCGACGACGGCGGCGCTGCCCGCCGCAGCGGCCCACGGCGCCCAGCGCGTCACCCACATGGCGTCACCGTTGACGCGGCGGCGGCCACCGCCGCGGACGGCACCGGTTCGCCCCCGCCGGCCGCCCCCGAACCCGACCCCCAGCCGCCGGGGCCGCGCCAGCTCGGCATTACCCGGCGGACGCGCCCCCACGGCGCCCGGCGCGTCTGCCTCATGGCGCGGCCATGCCGGTGTACGTGAACTTCTGCGCGCGTCGGCCGCGCTGGGCCTCGGCCGTGTAGAGGTTGCCGTCGCTGTCGGTGTCAAGATGGTGCAGGGCCTGGAACTCGCCCGGCGCGGGGCCGTTCGCGCCGAAGGTGTTGAGCACCTCGAGGGTCGCCCGGTCGATGACGTGGATGTGCGAGTTGCCCTGGTCGGCCGAGTACATGAACCGCTGCTCCGCGTCGGGCGAGAACGCGAGGCCGGCCACCGTCGAGGCGCTCTCGGCCCCCCGGTTGACGAAGCCCTGCGTGCGGTAGGTGCCGTCGAGGTCGAACACCTGCACCCGGCTGTTGCCCCGGTCGGCCACGTAGACCAGCCCGTCGCTCGACACCTCGAGGCCGTGCACGATGCCGAACTGCGACGGCCCCCCGCGGTCGTCGGGCTCGCCGGTGCCCTCGGACGTGTCGAGCGGCTCGTTGGCGAAGGCGCCCCACATGCGCTTGTAGGCGCCGGTCTCGGCGTCGAACACGACGACGCGCCGGTTGCCGTAGCCGTCGGCCACGAACACCTCGCCCCCGTGCACGAACGACTCGGCCGGCCGCATCGGGTTCACGGTGTCGTCGTTGCCGCCGCTGCGGGCGCGCCCGCCGATCTGGAGCAGCAGCTCGCCCTCGGGCGTGAACTTCAGCAGCATGTCGTCCGACTGGGGCGCGGCGCTGTTCCCGCCGACCCACACGTTGCCGTCGGGGTCGACGTGGATGCCGTGCTCGTTGGCGGGCCAGTCGTAGCCGTCGGCGTCGCCGCCCCAGGCGCGGACGAACGTCCCGTCCTTCTCGAACGCGATGACCGGCGGGGCCGGCGTCCCCTCGTCCCCGCCCACGGTGCGGGGCCGGTGCAGCACCCAGACGACGTCGTTCGAGTCGACGGTCACCGACGACACCTGGCCGGTCACCCAGCCGTTCGGCATGTTCGGCCACGACGCGTCGACCTCGAACCGGGGCACGCCGCCGCCCTGCGCCTCCGACGCAGCGGCAACTCGGTCGAGGTTGGGAAACCCGCCGGCGAGCGCGACGAGGAATGCGGCGACCGAGCACGCGGCGATGATTCTCCAGCGCATGTCTCCTCCTTCATCCGAGCGGCGGCCGGACCGCGATCAGCGGGCGGCGCGGCCGACGTAGCCCTGGAACGTCCGCTCCACGAAGTCGGCCACGCCCGGCACGAACAGGACCGCGAGGACGGTCACCACGAGCGCCCCCGCGACGCCCAGGTAGAAGTACTTCATGGGCTCGCCCTTGACGGCGGCCCGGAAATCGTCGCCTGCGGCTCCCATCGCTCTATCCCCCGCAGTCCGCACCCAACCTACGAGGCGGGCTGCGGCGGGCCGCCTCACCCCCGGCCGTCCGCACCCGCCCAGCCCGGCGAGCGGCGCACTACGGCTCCGCCCGCCGCCCAACCAACGCTGCTAGGACGCGGGCCGCGGCGCCGCCTCGAACAACCACGAGTCGCCGGCCTCGACCCCGGCCCGGGTGAGCTGGGACGGGTACTTGGCCCTGATCGCGGCGGTGATGCCGTCGAGGACGTCGCCCGACTCGATGCGCACGAGCTGCCGCTCGTAGCGCGTGCCGTCGATGCGCAGCACCGCGCGGCCGTCCCGCTCGGCCTGGATCGGCCACTTCTTCCACATCCGGCCGACCAACGTGCCCATATAGCCGGACCAGACGTAGAGCCTGCCGTCGTGCTCCTGGACCCAGATGAGCCGCGACCGCGGCGGGTCCATCAACTGCAGCTCGATGGTCGGGATGTCCGCGACGAAGCTCCAGTCCGGCTCGGGGCCGGCGTGCAGCTCGCCCGCCTCGAGGGGCCCGCCCGAGAACAGCCGGTTCGGCCCGTCGGCGAAGCGCTGCTTGGCGGCCGCGGTGAGGACCGCGGTCACCGGGATGAGCAGCAGGCACACGACGACGACGAGCGCTCGGATGGCTACTTGCATGGTGCGCCCAGTCTACCCCGGAATCTCCCCGCCGTGCGTCGTCGAGGTCGTCGAGTGCGCGGCACCGAGGAACAGGGCGGCGACGACAGAGAGCGCGGTGACCGCGGCGCTCAGCGCGAACGCGTCGCCCACCGCCCCGGCGATCGCGGCGTTCAGGCCGGCGATCAGGGCGTCGGCCGCCTGCGCGCCGGCCGGGCCGGCTTCCGCGAGGGACGCCCGCAGCGCGTCGGCGGCCGCGGGGTCGTCGAGCGCCCGGGGATTGCTCTGCAGCGCCTCGAGCTGCCCCGGCGCCAGCACGGCGCGCACCTCGTCGCTCAGTCCCGCGGCGAGCCGCGCCGCCAAGCGCATGGCCAGCACCGCGCCGAGCAGCGCCAATCCCGTCGCGCTGCTGACGAGGCGGAAGAACTGCAGCGCCGACGTGGCGACCCCGACCATGGCGAACGGCACGGTGTTCTGCACAGCCACGGTGACGACGGTGTTGATGGCCCCGATGCCGGCGCCCACGGCCACAAGATACGCCGCCGCGCTGGCAGAGCTGGTTCCCGCGCCCATCGACGCGAGGAACCCGATCCCGCCGGACATCAGGCCCCCGCTGAGCACCGCCACCAGGCGGTAGTTGCCGCCCAGACGGGGAAGCAGTTGCCCGGACCCGACGGCGCCGAGGACGACACCGCCGCCGAGCGCCGCCAGCATGCCGCCGCTGCCGGTAGCCGAGACGCCCTGCACGCTCTGGAAGAACAGCGGCGTGAACAGGACGGTGCCGTACAGACAGAAGGAGGCCAGGACCGTCAGCGCCACCGACGCCGACACCACGCGGTCCCGATAGATGTGCAGCGGCATGACCGGCGACCGCGCCTTCGATTCGATGGCCACGAAGGCGGCGGTCATGACGAGGCCGAAGGCGAAGAGACCGCCCGCCGGCGGCGAGCGCCACGCCGGTTGCTCGCCGGACCAGGAGAGGGCGACGAGGATCGGCGTGACCGCCAGCGCCAGGGCCAGCATGCCGGCGTAGTCCAGTCCGCGGTCGGCGGCCGCCGGACGCACGGCGGGGAACGTCCGCGCAATGAAGACGAGCACCAGGAGGCCGGCCGGCACGTTGAGCAGGAAGATCCAGCGCCAAGACGCGTTGTCGGCGAGATGGCCGGCGACCAGCGGACCGACGACCGCGGCCAGGAAGATGACCGCCCCCAGCAGCCCCTGGGCCTTGGCGCGTTCCTCGGGGGCGAACAAGTCGGCGATCGCGGCCATGCCGTTGACCATGACCATGCCCCCGCCGACGCCCTGCACGACGCGCCACGCGGTGAGCTGGGTCATGTCCGTGACCAGCCAGACCGGCGCCGAGCCGGCGATCAGCACCGCGAGTCCCGCCACGAAGAAGAGCCGGCGCCCGTAGATGTCCGCCAGGCGGCCCGTAATCGGCGTCACGACCGTCGAGGCGACGAGGTAGGCCGTCGTCGCCCACGCGTAGCGGTCGAAGCCGCCCAGGTCGGCGACGACGACGGGCATCGCGGTGGCGAGGCCGGTCTGGCCGACCGCGGCCAGGAACACCGCGGCCATCACGCCGCCCGTGGCGGCGCTGCGCTGGCGGCCGGAGAGCGCCGCCACGCGCCCGGCCGCGGGCGTGCCCGGACCCTTGTCGGCGTCGGCGTTCATTTTCAAGGCTCCGGCGTGCCGGCGACCGACCGTCGTCGTCCGCCGCTCCACGACGCAGACGCCTAACCGGGCTGCGTTTCCCGGAGGCGGCGCCGCAGCGTCTCCACGCGCTTGCGGTTCACGTCCATGTCCCAGAGGAGGCCGATGCGCGAGGCGGAGCGGACGTGGATCAGCGGCCCGGACGCGCAGAGGCGGCACTCGAGGTCGTCCACGAACCCCCGCGGCGACCGGCACTCGGCGTGCAGGTAGGAATCGGTCGCGGTGACGACGGTGGTGCGCGGCAGCTCGGCCACGAGGCTCGTCAGCCGGGCGAAGGCGGCGCGGGGGTCGCCGGAGACGGCCAGCGGTGCGACCCGCTGCCGGTCCGGCGCGTCGTCCCGGCTGCAGACGCAGGAAAACGGGAACCGCGGACAGGGGGACAGGGTCTCGAAAACGGCGGACATTCCTGATACGCTGATTCTCCCGCAGATCAGTTTTGACATGCAACCGCCTCCGCCGCCTCCGCCGCGTACCCGCTCCGCTGGCGCCGACCGCCCGCGCCGTTCTCCGACCGTCGGCCGGCCGCTAGCCCGGAGAGCGTCGCCTACGGCTCCGCTCGCCGCCCAACCAACCCTGCTAGGAGTCTGCCCCGTTCTACGGCGCCGACTCCTAGCGCTGCTCGCGGGATTCGGCGTCTGCGCCGGCTGCGCGGCGGCGGGGACAGGATCCGGATGAGTCGACTGGCAGGCTACGTCTTGAGCGCCGCGCTGCTGGTCGGGGCCGTAGCGGTGTCCAGCGTGCTGATCGCGCGCCGGCCCGAACCGGTGCCGCGCGAACCCGCCTCCCGGGTTCCCGTCGCCCTCACCGATGTCGTGGTGGCCGGTTCCGGCCCCATCGTCGTCCAGGCCACGGGTACCGTGCGGCCCAGCGTGCAGATCGATGTCGCGGCGGCCATCGGCGGCCAAGTTGTCTGGGTCGACCCCGCCTTCCAGACCGGGGGAAGGGTGAGCCGCGACCAGGTGCTGTTCCGCCTCGACGACGCCGACCACCGCCACCGGGTGGAGCGGGCGCGCGCCGACGTCACGGTGCAGCGGGTGGAGTTGCTGAAGGTGGAGGAGGAGGCGCGCGTCGCGCGCGATCAGTTCGACCGTTTCAGGCGCACCGACGCGGGCGCGTTCGCCGACGCCGGTCCGCTGGCGCTGTGGGAGCCGCAGATTGAAGCGGCGCGGGCGGCGTTGGACCGCGAGCGCGCGGCGCTCGCCGAAGCCGAGCTGGGGCTGGCGCGTACGGAAGTACGGGCACCGATCGCCGGAGTCGTGCGCTCGGAGTCGGTCGAGGCCGGACAGTTCGTGACGGCCGGCCGGACTGTCGGGCAGCTCCATGCCCTGGACGCGGTCGAGGTCGTCGTGCAGATCCCCGACGCCGACGCGGCCCTCATTCCGGGTCTGTGGGACCTCCGCCCCGGCGTCGGCGACCGGCGCGTCCCGACCCGCGTGGTCGCCGACCACGGCGGCGGGCGGCACGCCTGGCCGGGCTACGTCGACCGCGTCGAGCCGGCCCGCGACGAGCGGACGCGGAACCTCGACGCGATCGTGCGGGTTCCCGATCCGTTGTCGGGCGGCGCCCCGGTCGAAGCCGCCGGCGTCGTCGGCGGCGGCACCGCGGCCCGCCCCCCGCTCATGGTGGGGCAGTTCGTCGACGTGGAGATTCAGGGCGTGACCCCCGACCCCTACTTCCGCGTCCCGCGCCCCGCCCTCCGACCCGGCGACGAGGTCTGGGCGGTGCGGGGCGACGCGCTCACCATCGTTCCCGTGCGCGTGCTGCAGCGTGCCGGAGACGACGTGTACGTGACCGGCGCCCTCGCCGCGGGCGAGCCCGTCGTCGTCGGCGGCATCGAGATCGCCACCGAGGGCATGGCCGTGCGCACAGCCATCGCAGGCGTCCGGTGAGTCCGCCCAGCCGCGGAAACGAGCCGCACCCCATGAAGATTCCATCCTGCTATGCGAGCGGATACGAGGCGGCCCGCGCGCGGGACCCCCGGCTCGCCGAGGCGTACATCCGACACACGACGATCGGCGATCCGTTGGCGGACAAGGTCGTCGACGGGCTAGCCGCCCACGTGCCCCCCGAACAGGTGCACTACGTCATCGGCCGCGCGCTCGACCGTCACGACCGGCTGCCGGACGACGCGCCGGCTTCCCTGCGGGACCTCATCGCCGACGCGTCCGTCGTCCCGGAGTGGTTCGACCGGAGTCTCGCCATGGCGGCAACCCGGGCTTTCTTCCGCAATGCGGAATCGGTCTTGTCCGCGCTGGCGATGGCCGCCATCGTGGAAGGCTTCTCCACGCTGATCAGCAAGTCGTTCCGCATCAGGAGCCGCATCGTCACCAACGGCATCCGACGACTCAAGCAGAACATGCTGCAGCTCGTGGAGCAGTTCATGCCGGGCGGCCTGGAGCCCGGCGGCGACGGGTGGAAGCTGAGCCTGCGAATCCGCCTGGTGCACGCGCAGTCGAGGAAGCTCATCAGGGAAACGAGCGACGAATGGGACCCGGAGGTGTACGGAACGCCGCTGAGCGTCGCGCACATGCTGCTCGGGGCGGCCGCCTTTTCCGCACGTTTGATGCATCACACCGACCGCATCGGCGGAGACTTCAGCCCGCGGGAACGCGAGGCGTACGTCCATGTGTGGCGCTGGACGGGGCTGGTCATGGGGATTCCCGCTTCGATCATGTTCCACGATGAGGCATCGGCGCAACGGACGTTCGAAATCGGGGCGCTGTGCGAGCCGCCTCCGGACGAGGACGCCATTATCATGGCGAACAGCATCATCAACAGCGCGCCGCTGGTATTGGGATTCACGAATCCCGCCGAGCGCCGCGCCGAGGCGCGGGTCTTCTATAGGGTTTCGCGGGAGCTGATCGGCGACGATTTGGCGAATCGGCTCAACTACCCCGCGGCTGGAACATT
Organism: Vicinamibacterales bacterium; assembly: GCA_963664545.2. Classification (GTDB taxonomy): domain Bacteria; phylum Acidobacteriota; class Vicinamibacteria; order Vicinamibacterales; family UBA8438; genus JAJEEA01. Next base: position 1,770,234 of record OY761475.2, read on the forward strand.
GCCGTTGCTTCCTTTGCTGCGACTGAAGCAGCGGGCGTTCAGGATGGCCTCGCACATGCCGATCCTGCGTGGCTACGTCAAGCGCCGGGCATTCACGACGGTCCTCGACGCCTCCAATCTCAATCGACTCGATCACTCGTACAGCCTGCCGACCGCGCTCCTCGACGACGAGTCGCGGGCGTGGTAGCGCCGCCGTACTGCAAACCGCCTACTGCGGCGACCGCCTCGCCAAGCGCCGCAGCGGAGGCACCGTGCGTACAAGGTGCGAGGCGAGCCGCAGCGCCGGCCGGAGCGGGCCGAACCGACGCAGGAGACCCACGTAGGTGGCGTCGCCGCGGAACAGCTCGACCATCGCGCGCCACAGGACGGGCGACGACTTCTCGATGCGGTAGCCCAGGCCCGGCCACAGGTAGAACAAGTCGTGGAACCTCGCGGCCACCCGGATGTCGGAGAGGACGGCCTCCTCGAGATCGTCGGCATAGCCCTCGAGGCCGATGTTGCCGTCCGCGAGATGGTCGGCGATGCGCCCGGCGGCAAGCTGCGCGGAACGGACGGCCGCGAATATGCCCTCCGCCGTGAGGGGATCGAGCAGACCCGCGGCGTCGCCGACGAGAATGACGTTGCCGTCCACGAGGGCCGACGTTTCGCGCCGTTGCGGCAAATGGTGCCCGCGCACGCCCCAGAGCGCGTCGGGATCATGGCCGTAGAACCTGACGAGATCTCGAAGCCCGGTCCGCAGCTTCGGGCCGACATGGCGGTAGCCGCCCAACCCGATGTTGAGGTGATCGCCCTTGGGAAAGAGCCAGCAATAGCCGCCCTCGACGGTGCCGAAGTCGACCCCGAGCGCATGGTCCCACTTCTTCGGGACGCCGCCCCGGGGGCTGATGTTGCCTTCCAGCGCGACGCTGCGGTTGTGATCGGGCAGCTCGATGCCCGCCATCCTCGCCGTCACGCCGCTGGCACCGTCGGCGGCCACGAGCACGCGGCCATGAAGTGACTCGTCGGCCGTGCGGACGGTGATGCCGTCGCCGCCGCGTTCGATGCGGCGGATTATCGCGCGCTGCCGGAAAACGGCACCGGCTTCCACGGCTTTCTCCGCCAACAGGGCATCGAGGCGGTTGCGCTGCGTCAGATAGCAGAAAGGCTCGGGCGACGGGCGGCGCAACTCGGAGCTTCCGCGTTGGTTCAGAGTGATGTACGCCTCGTCGATGGTGCGCTCGACGACCGGGGAAAGATCGACGCCGACATGGTTCCGGCAGCGGGTCGACACCAACCCGCCGCACGGCTTGTCCCGGGGGAACACCGCCTTGTCGAGCATGACCACCGATATTCCCCGTGCGCCGAGCTCGCGGGCCGCGGTCGAGCCGGCCGGGCCGGCTCCGACCACGATGACTTCGCATTTCACGTTGCCCCGCCTTCCGCAAGGGAGCGCCGCGTGAGACGCATGCGCCAACTGCCCCACTTGTTATACGGGCCAGCGAGGACGTACTTGGGCCACACGGGCCGGCGGGATACGGGGTCGAGCCGCCAACGCTGCGCGAAGGACGCCAGGCAGTACACGGCGACCCGCCTGCCGTACTCTTCCCCCAGGCACGTTCTGTAACCGTAACCGTACGGCCAGTACGCGTGCGGCGGGAGCTCCGACTCGGCTCCTTCGATCCACCGCTCGGGCCGGAACTCGTGGGGGCGCTCAAAGTGCTCCGCCTTGCGATGGACCATGCCGGCCGCCGGCCATACCCATGTTCCCTTCGGGATGAGGTAGTCGCCCACGGCACAGTCTTCCACCGCGAACTTGTCGATGAAGTACGTGGGAGGCGCGAGGCGGAGCCCCTCCTTGAGCACGGCGTGTGCGTACGGCAGGCGCGTCTGATCGAAGGCGGCGATCGGCTTGCCGCCCAGCACCTCGTCGACCTCCCGCTCCAGGCCCTCGCGCGCGGCGGGATTCTCGGCGAGGTACTGGAGGCACCAGCACACGGTCGTCGAAGTCGGACCGACCCCGCCGACGAGGATCATGTACGCATCGTCGTGGATCTCGTCGTCCGTGAAGCCCCTTTCAACGTCGTTTCCGGCCCGGCCGCGAACCATGCGGGTGATGAGGTCGCGCCCCTCGAACGACGGCTCGCGAGACCGCTCGATGGCGCGCTCGATCAAGTCGTCGAGCTTCGCGAGCACGCCGTCGCCTTCGCGGATGGAACGTAGCGGCAGCAGCTTGCGCAGCAACGTCGGCGGAACGGGCAGGTTGTTGAAGACCAGGTCCCACTTGAGCGGGGGCCGGGCGTTGAATGCGATGTCCAGAGGGGGATCCATGTCGCGCCCGAAGAAGATGGTGACGTTGATGGCGCTCATGAGCCGCGCCATCTCCTCAAACATGTCGATGTCACGGCCGTGACGCCACTGGTCCTGCATCGCGGGCAGACGCTCGGCGAAGATGTCTTCGTACGCGTCCAGATTTTCGTCGGTGAAGGCCGGGCGCAGGATCTCCCACCGCCACCGGTGCGCTTCGCCGTGGAGCGCCTGCAGGCCCTGGTTCGGCATCCGGGGCATCTTCACGGAGGCCCCGCCCTGGCTGAAGAGCTTCCCTTCGTTCGCGAGAACGCCCGCCGCGAGCACGGGATCGCATACCAAGCAGCAGTCCCTCCCGGGCAGCCGGAACCGGACGATATCGCCGTACCGGCGCTGCAGGCGTTCCGCAAACCGCGGGTAGGAAAAGACCCAGGGCAGGACGCTTTCGAACCGGCCCTTCGGACCGGGCGGAAGCTGGAGGCTGCTCCGTTCCTCCGGAGTGGCAGGCCGCACCGCGGCGTCGACGTCGGTGCCCGCTGCGTGAGAACAGGCGTTCATGGGCGGCACTCCCTCCATTGGTTGCGGTTCACGTCACGCCTCGGCCACTTCGGGCACGAGGGGGTCGTCTGCGCCGCGAACCGCGTCCGTGGCGAGGGTCATCAGCGCGGGAACCATCAACATCAGGACGACGGTCGCAAAGAAGATGCCGAAGGCCATCGAGGCGGCCGCGGGCACCACGATGTTGGCCTGCTCGCTGCGCTCCATCAGGATGGGCGCGAAGCCGAGAAAGGTCGTCAGCGACGTCAGCAGGATGGGCCGGAAGCGCGCCTTCGCGCCATCGATGATCGCCTGCGCGGGCGGCGCGCCCCGCCTTCGGCGCTCGTCGATGAAGTCGACCATCATCAGCGAGTCGTTCACCACGATGCCGCTGAGTCCGAGAATGCCCCACATCGACGAGGCGCTCAGGCCGACGCCCACGATCAGGTGGCCGAGAATAGCGCCGACGATGCCGAGGGGGATGACGGCCATGATGATCAACGGCCGCGTGTAGGAGCGGAGCGGCACCGCCAGCAGCATGTAGATCAGCAACAGGGCGAGGGCGAACCCGCCCAGCAGGGCGTCGAACGTCTCGTCCTGTTGCCGCTGCTGGCCGCCGAAGGCCCAGGTCAGCCCGGGGTCGGCGGCCGACAGCGCCGGCAGGAACGCATCCGCCAGTTGGGCGTTGACGTCGCTCGCGGTCACCACGGCGGGGTCGATCTGCGCGCTCACCGTCACGATGCGCACGCCGTCCCGACGCGGAATAGACGGGCGTGAACTGCCCATCCGCACCTCGGCGACGCGGCTCAGGGGCACCGACGCGCTCCCGCCCGGAACCCGCACGAGATACCCTTCCACATCGGCGATCGAGTCGCGATCTTCTACCGGCAGGCGGACGTACACGCCGACGTCCTCGCGGCCGCGCTGCATCCGGAGAGCCTCGTCGCCGAAGAACGCGGCACGCAACTCGCGCGCCAAGCCATCAAGGGTAAAGCCGAGGGTATGCGCTTCGGGCCGCAGCGCGATCCGGATTTCCTCGAGCGTCCCGGCGCGGTCCGACTGCACGTCGAAGACGCCCCGCAGTCCGCGGAGATGATCGGTCAACGCCTCCGCCGCCGGGCCGAGGCGCGCGGGGTCTGGATGCGACAGCTCCACCAGGACGGGCGCGCCCAGATCGATCAGCTCGGCGCTGACGGTGACGTTCCGCGCCCCCGTCAGGGCCGCCGCCTCCTCGCGCCACGCCTGGACGATGGTGGCGGCGGCCACGTCGCGGCGGGCGCCGCTCAACAGCTTGAACTCCACCGTCGCGATATGGGCCGGGGGTGACACGCTCGCTTCCTGGACCGCGGAGCCGCCGTAGCGGTGCGGCCGCAGGCCGATGACTCGGCTGATGCCGGCCACCAGGGGCTCCGCGTCCGGCGGACGCGACGCCGACACGGCCTCGATGGCCCGCAGTCCCGCCGCCTCGACGTCCCGGGCCATCCGTTCCGTCAGCGCGGCCGGCGTCCCTTCCGCCATCTCCACGCGGGCGATCGCCGTGTCGCCGTCCGCCGACGGCAGCAGGGCCAGCTCGACGACGCCGGCGGGCACCAGGGAGACGCAGACGATTCCCGCCGCCAGGCAACCCGCGACGATCGGCGCGGGATGGCGCGTCGCCGCGCGCACGGCGCCGTCCAGCGGTCCTTCCACGAACCACTGCAAGCGCCCGTCCACGCGCGAGTTCACCGCGGAAAAGAAGCGCGCCACGCGGTTCCCGGCCGGCTGGGCGGGATCCGGAAGATGCGAAAGGTGCCGCGGCAGGATCAACAGCGACTCGATCAGCGAGAGGACCAGCACCGAGATCGGGACGAACGCGATGTCGCGCGCGAGCTGGCCGACCGGGCCGGGCAGGAGCAGCAGGGGCAGGAAGGCGGCGACCGTGGTCAGGACGGCGAAGATCAGGGGCCGCGCGATGCGGCGGGTGCCCACGATGGCCGCCTCCTCGGCCGACCGGCCCCGCAGCCGTTCGGCGTGAACGTGCTCGGCCACCACGATGGCGTCGTCGACCACGAGGCCGACGGCCACGACGAAGCCGAACAGCGTGTTCATGTTGATGGGGATGTCCAGCAGCAGGGCGGCGGCCAGGGCCCCGATGAACGAGGCGGCCATGCCGACGACCACCCAGCCGGCGACCCGGAGATCGAGGAAGAGGGCCAACGCGGCGAGCACGAGGAGCAGGCCCAGCGCGCCGTTCTCGAGCAGCAGGTTGCGGCGCTCCTCGTATAGCTCGGCGTCGTTGTGCCACACCGTGGCCTCGACCCCGGCCGGCAGGGTCGGCGCCAGGTGGTCTTCGACGTAGGCTTCCACCGCCTCCGCGACGGCGAGCACCTGTTCGCCCGCGGCGCGGTAGACCTCGACGAACGCCGCCCGCCGCCCGTTGTGGCGCGCCATCACGGGGACGTCCCGGAAACCGTCGCGCACCCGCGCGACGTCGCCCAGCCGCACCAGGGTTCCGTCTTCCCGGCCGCGGACGACGATCTCCTCGAAGTCGTGCTGCGTGTAGCGCCGGCCCGCGGTCCGCACGCGCACCTCGCGGTCGCGGGTCTCGATGCGGCCCGCCGACAGGTCGAGGGAGCCGGCGCGCACCGCGGCGGTGAGCTCCTCGAACGTGATGTCGAACGCCTGGAGCCGGCGGAGCGGCGCCTCGATGGAGATTTCGTACGGCCTCACGCCGCTCGTCTCCACGTAGGACACCGGGGGCAGGGCGGCGATCTCGTCCTCGGTGCGGTACGCGAGCTCCTTCAGCGCGCGTTCGGGGACGTCGCCGTGGAGCACCAGCCGGATCAGGCTCTGGCGGTTGCTCATCCGCCGAATCTCGGGACGCTCCGCCTGGGCGGGAAAGCTGCGGATGCGGCCGACCGCGGCCTCGACATCGTCCACGGCCCGGTCGACGTCGACGCCCGTCCGGAGACTCACGATGACGGAGGCGAGCCCTTCGGCGGCGATCGCCGTCACCTCGTTCACGCCGTCGAGCGCCGCGACCTGTTCCTCGATTCTCAGGACGATCGACTCCTCCACCTCTTCCGGGGTTGCGCCGGGGTACGCCACCAGGACCTCGACGGCTTCGAAGGCGAGTACCGAGCTCCCTTCCTGAACTAGCCGGCCGGCGGAGAGGAGTCCGGCCGCCAACAGGAACAGCATCAGCAGGTTGGCGGCGACGCCGTTCCGCACCATGTAGCCGATGGGTCCGCCTGCGTTCATGGGCTTCAGCGGCGTGACTCGGCGGGCCGGCCCGTCCCGCGGACCGCGCGGTAGACCCGGTACGCGCACGACGACAGGGTCGAGAAGAGGTTGGCCCCGCTCAGGAGGGGGCGCCGCGGCGGCAGGAAGTCGGCCGCCTTCAGGTCCTCGATGGCGGCGAGCGTCCGGCGCAGCCCCGATTCGGCGAGCGCCCTCGTCCGCCCGGCGTTCAAGTCCAACCCCCCGCACACGATGATCGAGATCAGCAGGCGGCCGAGCATGTGCGACCGGTACAGGCGCCAGCACTCGTCGAAGGTGAACCCCCGCGCTCCGCTTCCCCCCGTCTCGACCACGATGTCGGTGTATTCCCGCAGCGCGTCGCGCTCGATCTCGCGGCGGACCTCGGTTGTCACGCTGGCCCCGAGGAAATAGGCGACGTCGTACAGGCCGCAGGCCAGTCCGCTCACCTGCCAGTCGATCAACGCGACGTCGTCGGGTTCGGCACCGAAGAACAGGTTGTCCAGCCGGTAGTCGCCATGGATGAACGTGCGCGGGGCGGACGCGGCGATGCCGCCGATGTGGTCGGCCACCCGGGGGCCGTAGGCCTCGGCCACCCGGCGCATCTCGGGGGAGAAGCAGGCACCGAAGTGCTTGAGCGTGGGAACCAGGAACGCCAGATAGACCACCTGCAGCAACGCCCGCATTCCCGGGCTGCTGGTGTCGAAAGCGTCGGACAGGAGCGGTTGCCCCACGTCGTTCCAGTACCGTCCGTGCAGTCTCGCCAGGGCCCGGACGGCGCGCCGCGCCTCGTCGGGGGTGGCTCCCGCGAAGTGGTCGCCCGGCCTCATGTGGGCCAGATCCTCCAGGACCAGGACGAAGCGTTGACCGCGGGGCTCCCAGGCGCCGTAGAGCAGGCGCGGCGACCGCACGGGCGTGTCCGGGGCGAGGCGGTGGTAGTAGTCGACTTCGCGCTTGTAGAGCGACTGCATCCGGTTTATGCGCAGGCTCTTCGGATCGGTGCTGGGCAGCTTGACGACGACCGTCTCCGGAGCCGCCCCGGCTTCGCCGCCGCTGCGGACGAGGCGGCAGCGCAGGATTTGCGCCAGCAGGCCGACGCCGGCGCCGATGTCGCTGACGACGACGTCATCGATAGGCGGCGTGTCCGGAGCGCCGCCCGCGACCAGCGCCCGCCGCATCCAGTCCGCGGTGATGGCGTCTCGGTTCTCGGGGATTCCCGGTCCGGTCATCGTCGTCGGTTCCCCCGTGGCCGCGGGCCCGCGCGTGTCCGCCGCAGTACGCGGCGGGATGTTCGCGCCCGTCATGATACCGTGCGCGCCCCTGCAGGCGGGCGGGTGCGCGGAACTGCGTTGGGAGCCCGAGCGCTTGACGCCGGCCATCCGCACGACGGGAACTCGTGGAGCGCTCCCCCGGCACGGTGCGCGGTGCACACGCCCACACCGACCCCGTAGAAGCCGCGGTGCCTCCCCGCACCGGGACTGTCCCACGCTCTGGCCGGCGTTCCCCGGTCCGGCTTGCCGCCGGGGGGACGACCGCGGGACGGGGTCAGCTTGGGACGACCCTGCCCCGGCACGGCGGCCTATTGACATCCGACAGGACTGGAGGCTAGACTTGTCGAAATTCGACTAGAGCGATCCAGGAGCGTCTTCCCATGTCCCGCACCGACCTCATGCGCGGCACCCTCGACCTGCTGCTCCTCCGCGCCCTCGTGACCGGGCCGTACCACGGGCTCGGGGTCGCGCGCCGGGTCGAGCAGATCACCCAGGGGGCGTTCCGCGTCAACCCCGGCTCGCTCTTCCCCGCCCTGCACCGGCTCGAGCAGAAGGGCTGGCTGACCTCGGCGTGGGGCCGTTCGGAATCCAACCGCAAGGCGAAGTTCTACAAGCTGACCCCGGCCGGGCGCCGGCACACCGAGGAGGAGGCCCGCAACTGGAAGCGCGTCTCCAGCGCGATCGAGCTGGCGCTGAGCGACGTCGGGGAAGCATGACGCCCGCCCCGCGGGACGGTGCGCCCGACCGCGCTGGCACTGCGCGACGTTCGGAGAAGCTCGACGCCGGCCCCCGCGGGACGGTGCGCCCGATCGCGGAAGAAGGCCGCAGCCGCCTGCGGGATTCCGCCCTTCGGTCAGGCGAACCGGTTCTGAATGAAACCTCGCGTCCCGGACGACTCCCGCGCGCGCTCACTACCACGCCCCTACCCCGCCGGTGCCGCTGGCCCGGCGGGCGCGATTCGGGTATAACCATCGGCATGCTTCCGAAAACCATCGTCGTCGCGACCCTCGGCCTGGCGCTGGCGCTCGCCGCGTCCTCCGCCCATGCCCAAGTGGGCGGCAACCTGGCCGCCGGGCCGCCGCTCGACATTCAGCTTGAGATCGCGTCGGGCCCGGACGGCCCGGTGCTGTCGGCGGCCGAGATCGAGCTGGTCACCGGCGAGTACTACCGGCTGAACGTCACGAGCGACGGTGCCGAGCCGTGGCGGCTCGAGGTCGACGACCTGCTGCGCAACTCGCACCTGCGCCTCGTCACCATCAACGGCATCGAGGTGCACCTGCAGGCGATGGCGTTCCGCGCCATCGAGTTCGACGTCGGCGGGACGGCCCAGTTCAGCTTCACGCCCATCCGGACCGGCGCGTTCGGGTTCACCGTGGGCGACGTCCCCTCGGTCCAGCGCCGGCGCGCGGACGGCAGCCGCACCGTGACGGGGACCTTCACGGTCAGGTAGCGGCTCGGCCGTCGTTCCGGTGCCGGCCGAACTACATCGCCGGACCCTTCGCCGCAACGCCCGGGCGGCCGTCGTCAGGACGACGGCGGCCCGACCACGGCCACGAAGGTAGCTCTACGGCGCTCGACGTCGAGGCGGTCGGCGGCCGAGCCCGGTCGCGCCTTTTTCGCAACCTGCTCCCGGCGGCCTAGATTCCCGCGGCGCGGATGCTGTAGTTCTCGTTCCGCCACATCAGCATCCCGCCGTCGGGCGTCTCCTCGAAGACGAACTCCTCGCCCAAGTCGCCGTTGTCGCGCACGCGCCGGAAGGTGCCGTCCTCGACGTGGCGGAGCCGGGTCAGGGCCCTCAGCGGGTTGTCGGTGGGGAGCGACAGCACGTGCAGATCGCCTTCCCACACGAGCACCGCGCTCTCTCCCCCGAGAGGCCGCTGGTAGGTGCCGGTGAAGCGCTCGAGGGTCTCGCGAGCCGCCGTGGCGCCGCCCTCGGGACCGGCGCCAGCCTCGCCGTCCGCCTTCCCCGCCGCCTCGCGTAGGGCGGGGGCGACGATGTCGTAGGCGGTCTGCGCGAACCGGCGGGCGTTCACACCCTGCCCGTTGGTCATGAACGCGGTCGCGACCTCGTCCTGCGGGCGCAGCAGCAGATGGCTGCGGTACCCGGGGCACGACCCGCCGTGGCCCACGAAGGTGTTCCCGTCCGACTTCCACACGGAAAAGCCGAGCCCGTAGGTGGTCTCGCCGTCTGGCTCGAGCCAGTGCACCCGGTGCATCTCGCGCAGCGTGTTGCGGTCGAGCAGGGCGTCGTCGCCGTCGAGCACGCGGAACTGCCACGAGGCGAAGCGCGCCAGATCCTCCACCGTCGAGACGAATCCGGCGGCGGGACTGATGCCGCGCACCTGGTAATCGGGGACCAGCTTGCGCTCGCCGTCGCGCCCCCGCGCGGTGTAGCCGCTCGCGAGCCGGTTGCCCCGGAAGCGGTCCTCGTGGTCGGTGAAGGTGCTCGTCATCCCCAGCGGGTCGAGGATGTTCGCGCGGATGTAGGCGTCGTAGCCCCGCCCCGACGCCGACGCCACGATCTCGCCGGCCAGGGTGAGCCCCAGGTTCGAGTATTGGTAGTAGGTGCGCGGGGGGTACAGCATCGACTGGTCGGGCAGCCTCGCGACGATCTCCTCGTGGGTCGGGAAGGGATAGCCGGGGCCGGTCCAGTACGCCGCCTTCGCCTCGCGCGGAAGGCCCGCGGTGTGGGTGAGCAGCCCCTCGACGGTGACCGGCCCCGCCTCGGGGTCGTCGTCCTGGATCTGGAACCAATCGAGGTGCTTCCCCACGGGGTCGTCGAGAGCCACCTTGCCGTGGTCGCGCAACTGCAGCACGCCGACCGCGGTGAAGAGCTTCGAGATAGAGCAGATGGAGTACATCGTCGACGCCGTCGCGGGCACCTCCCGCTCGACGTGCGCGTACCCGTACCCCTTCGCCCAGACGAGCTCCTGGTCGTGCACCACCGAGAGGGAGGTGCCGGGGATGCCGCCGTAGGCCTGCGCCGTGTCCATCCAGGTGTCGAGCAGATGGAGGGCGTCGGCGACGCCGGGGTCATCCGCCAGCGATTGCTGTGCGTGGAGCGGCGGCTCGGGAGCCAGGACGAACGCAAGCGCGGCGGCGGCCACGGCGATACGGGACGCCGGTCGAAGCGGGATGCGGGGTGTCTTCATCGGTTACTCCAAGAGGCTGGCATTGGACGCTGTCGGTCGCAGTGCGCGGCGCGGGGCTCCTAGCCGCGTTTCCGGAAGGCGATGTTCCAGGCGCGCGAGGTACTCACGGTGAACCCGGAGACCGCGCCCGCGTCGTCGCGGCGGAACGTGAAGTACCAGCCGCGGGCGTAGAAGCCGTCGGCGAACGTCGGCGCGAGCGGAATGCGGTCCAGCTTGCGGTTCCACAGGACGAGCCGGCCGGCGTCCACCCGGAAGGTGTAGCCCACGGCGAGGTCGTCGCTGTAGTACGACCCGGCGTAGTCCGCGAGCGCCTCCGCCGAGGGGCTGGCGGCCAGCTCACGGCTGTAGACGGGGCGGGACGGGTCACCGACACGGAGCGTCGGCGCCTGGTCGCCGCCGCCGGGGGTGAACGTCACCTCGGTCGTCCCGCCGAGAAGGAACCGGCCCCCGCCCGCCGGGCGTAGCGACTGCTCGGTGCCGGCCCCCAGCAGGACGAGACGGTCGCCGCGGGCGACGACCCGCAGCGGCACGTCGTTCCCCGGACGCAAGTAGTAGCCGGCCAGGCTGGCTGCATCGACGGTCCCGCCGCCGGTCTCGCCGCGGCCGGCCGCCGGCGCGCGGGAACGCGGCGCAGCAGACCGCCCGCCCGCTTCCCGCACCGGGGCGGCCACGTCGGGCGGCGGCGGCAGGAACACGTCGGCGACGTCGAGCGCCAGGCGTCCCGGACTGGCACGGTCGGTGTTGCAGAGCACCGCGACCGCGAGGTCCTCGTCGGGAAAGCGAAGGAACTCGCTGCGGTAGGCGGCGTCGGTGCCGCCGTGGCCGATGGTGGGCCGGCCGCGGTGGGTCCCGTGCGCCAGCCCGAACGCGTACGAGAGGCGCGCGCCGTCGTTGAGCGCGCCGCGCGCCTGAAGCTGCCCCAGCACGTCGCGGCCGCCGACCTCCCCGCTGGTGAAGTTGCCGTTCCAGCGGGCGAGGTCCTCGACCGTCGTGAACAGGCTGCTGGCCCCGACGATGGCGAAGTCGGGGATGCTGAGCCGGTAGCGGCCGAAGCCGTCGCGCGTGTAGGCGTAGGCGCGGTCCCGGACCAGCATGGTGTGATCGTCGCGGAACACCGTGCGCGTCATCCCGAGCGGCCCGAACAGCCGCGCGCTCGTGAACGCGCGCAGCGTCTGCCCCGACACCCGCTCGACGACGACGGCCAGCAGCGTGTAGCCCGAGTTGCTGTAGACGTAGTCGCTGCCGGGGGCGAAGTTGAGAGCCGTCTGGCGCGACAGCAGGTCGAGCACATCCGACTGGCGGATGACGTCGCCGCCCCAGCGCCAGCCCGCCATTTGCAGCATGGCCCACTGGTCGCGGATGCCGCTCGTGTGGTGGGCGAGATGGCGCAGCGTGATCGGCGCGCCGAAATCGGGCAGCTCGGGGACGTAGCGCCGGATGTCGTCGTCCCACGACACCTCGCCGTCGGCCACGAGCAGCGCCACCGCCAGCGCGGTGAACTGTTTCGACACCGAGGCGACGTGAAACACCGTCGACGGCGTGATCGGGACGTCGTACTCGAGGTTGGCGTCGCCGTACCCCTTGGCGAACACCAATTCGCCGCCCCGCATGACCGACACCGCGCAGCCCGGGGCGCGCGGGCCGGTCCACGACGCGAAGAGCGCGTCGACCCGCAGCCCCGGCCCGTCGCGCTGCGCGGTGCCCGTCAGCACTGCGGCGGCGAGCACGCCGATTGCCGCCACCGCTCCGATGGCGAACGTGAACCGCCAGAGCAGCGTCTTCATCAAACGCAGGTTAATCGACCCGCGCCGCGGTGGCAACAGCGGGCCCGACCGCTACTCCACATCGATCCGTATCCGGCAGTGGGTGCTCGGTCCAAATCCCGCGGCATCGTTCATGGCGTGAACCTGCACCCGGTCGTGGAACCCCCGCGAGGCGAACACGTAGTCGTACTGGAATCCGCTGACGATGCCCTCGTCGAGCATGCGACGCCGCTGCTGGCCGGCAACGCAGGTCGGCACGTTCCCCGTGTCTTTCGGCAACCCCGGCGGAAGCGGATCCGCCCGTCGGTCGGCATCGGGCCACTGGGGTCCTATGAACTCCAGACCCAGCGCCCGCATCCGGCCGAAGATGGTCTGCGCACGGACGGGATTCTCCATTCTGCTGCTGTCCGCCGCCCGGTAGATCGTACCGAGGTCGCCCGCCGCCAGCAGACGGTGCGACGAGGGATTCGTGTGGGTGATGAACGCCGAAAGGTCGGAGATGATCCGGTGCGCGGAGCCGTCGGTGTAGGCGTAGACGGCCCGGCCTCCCCGCGGACGGGCGCGCTCCGCCTGCGGGTGCGGGTACAGCCAGCGGGCGTGCATCGAGAACACGAGGAACGACTCTAGGGCCGGTTTCCCGCCACGCAGCGGCGTGACGCGCGCGGCGGCGAGCGTGCGCGCATCGCTGACCGCGATCGTGTTCGGCGGCATGCCGATGCCGTCGCGTTCGGCGGCGACGGGTTCGAACACGTCGACCCGGACCCGGTCCGACAGCCGAACCACCGCGGGCCAGATGCTCGACCGGTTCCAGTTCCAGGGCACCCGTTCACCGGTGGTGTCCGCGATGCGCCCGGCGGCCCCCTTGCCCACTTCCTGCAGCAGGGCCACGTCCACGTCGGGCATCTCGCCGAGCTCCGAGAACGCGTCGGCGCTGCGGTTGATGTTCCAGCACACCATCCTGACCACGGCTGGCCTCCTTGCGGCAGTGTACCCGCCCAGCCGCCAGAAGGATCGCGCCGTTGAGGCAGACCGCGGGCCGGTTGTACGCTATCGGGCGACGGGACCGGATCGAGACTGGAAACCTTCACCGTCAGGTAGCCCCGACTCAGGTCAAACGGGATGAGACCGACAGAGGCCCCTTCGGGCACGGATGGGACGCCCGGCGAAGCCGCCGAGGCGCAGACCCGCGTAGCGGACGCCATCGAGAAGCTCCTGCGGTCGATCGACCGGCCGGGCGACTTCTGCGTCCACGGCCGGCGGTTTGCGGCGATGCCGCGGCTGCGGGTGAAGGGGGCGGGGGCCTTGTCGTTCCCGGTTCCCGAAACCCAGATTCGAGCGCTGATCGGGGCGGCGGAGCCTGCGCCCTACGGCAAGGGGACCGAGACGGTCGTCGACAGGTCCGTCCGCGATTGCTGGCAGATCGGACCCGAGCGCGTGCGCCTGGCGGGCGCCGCGTGGCCGGAGACGTTCGCGGACATCCTCGAGACCGCGGCGGTCGGCCTCGGCTGCGCCCCCGACCGGGTCGACGCCCGACTTCACCGTCTGTTGATCTACGAACCGGGCGGCTTCTTCGCGCCCCACCGCGACACCGAGAAGGCCGACGGCATGATCGCCACCCTGTCGGTCTCGCTGCCCACGGCGGGCACCGGCGGCGAGCTCGTCGTCCGCCACCGGGACCGCGAGCGCACCATCGACATGACCACCGGCGAACCGTCGGAGCTGACCTTCGCCGCGTTCTATGCCGACTGCACCCACGAAATCAGGCCGGTTACCGAAGGCCACCGCCTGTCGCTCGTGTTCAACCTGTGTCTCCGCCCCGGTGACGACTCGCCCCGGGAAGCCCCGGACTACACGGCAGAGGTCGTGCAGCTTGCGGAGCGGCTGGCCGAGTGGAGGGCCCGGGGCGGGACCGACAAGCTGGTCTGGCTGCTCGATCACGATTACAGCGAGGCCGGGCTGTCCTTCGGCGGGCTGAAGAACACCGACGCGGCGGTCGCGCGCGTTCTCACCCAGGCGGCGGAACGGGTGGAGTGCGAGGCGCACGCGGCCGTCGTTCACATCGAGCAGTACGGCGGCGCGGACTACACCGGCCGCGGGTGGGACTGGGGTGACGGCGAGGACGAAGACGAGTGGGAGATGGGAGACGTCGACGACAGCCGCGAATGGCTGGACGGCTGGGCGCGCCCCGACGGCCGGCGACCGCGGTTGGGCGAGGTCGAGCTGCTTCCCGGGGAGCTGCTGCCGCGCGGCGCCCTCGACGATGCGACGCCGGACGAGCAGCGGGTGCACGAGGCGTCGGGCAACGAGGGCGTGAGCGTCGAGCGCGCCTATCACCGCGCCGCCCTCGTCGTGTGGTCCCGTTCGAAGGCGCTGGAGATTGTGGCGCGGAGCGACGTCGCGGGGGCCGTGGCCTGGGTCGCCGACGAGTTCGATCTGCTTCCGGACACCGCGGGCGGGCGCGTCCGGGAACTCCTGAGCCGGCTGATCGACATCTGGCCCACCCGCCCCTACCACGAGGACGCGCAGGCCCGCGCCCTGATGCTGCGCCTGCTGCACTCGACCGGAGACCAGAATCGGGCCGCGCGCTTTCTGAGCAAGGTGGTGCTGAAGCACTACGACGGCAGCGAGAACGAACCGTTGGCACCCGTCGTGGACATGCTCGGACCGTCCGCCGCCCGCCCCTTCCTGACCGAACTCGCGGCGGCGCATCTCCGGCGTCGGCCGGCGGCCACCCTGGCGCTCGTCCGGTGCCTCGACGAGACGCGCGACGAGTCCCCGCGCGGGGCCTGGAACCGAGTACTGCAGGCCGCCGTTCGCGCGATTCTGCGGACGTTGCCCGCGGCGCTGGCGCCGGGGTCGCGGCGGCGCTCCTTCGAGCCGACGACCCAGGCACCCGAACGGTTCGGGGTGGAGGCCGTTGACGATCTCTTCACCCTCGCCCAGCGCCGGGGGTCGCCGGCCGAGGCCGCGGCGGCGGCCGAGGCCGTCGCCGGCCAGCCGAAGGTCGTCACGCCCGACCGGACGCTTCCCGCGGTCCTCGCCAGACTTCACGGCGAAGAGGGCGCGGCCGGCAGCCGCGCATTCGCGCTACTGTGGGGCCACGCGGCGACCTTCCTCCTGGCCCGCAGCGCGAGACCTCCAGAGGAGCCGCAAGACTGGACCATCGCCGCCAACACGGGGTGCCGATGCGAGCACTGCCGGCGGCTTCGGGACTTCTGCAAGGATCCCGCCGCCCGGGTCGCGAGGTTTCCGCTGCGCAAGGAGCTGCGCGCCCATCTGCACCAGATCATCGACAACCGCGGGCTGGACATCGACCACGTGACCGAGCGAAGCGGCCGACCGTTCACCCTCGTGTGCACCAAGACCCGCGCGAGCCACCTGCGCCGGCTCGCCGAGTACGCGGACGACATCTCCTGCATGAGGGACCTGATCCGCGCGGCGCCGAGCGGAGCGCAGGCCGCGCCCTGCGCCCCCGACCTCGCCCGGCTGCACGAAGCGGTGAACGCCAGCGGGCGCTGACCAGCGGACCAGGCGCCACGGACGGCACCGACCGCGGCCGGTGGCCTGCGCATGGCGGTCCCAGGACCGCCCGACCGAGCTGTTCGGGGAGGCCGTACCACCGCACGCTCACCGTTGACGATCACTTTCCGGCCGAAAGTGATCGTCAAGGACCGTTGTGTTCAATACGTGAGCGTCAAGCACCTCCCTCCCTCGGGCAGCACCCACGAGCCGGCGGAGCGTGCCGGTCCGGCGACGGGCATCGTCGACGGCAGTCCTGGACCTCCGGTTGTCGTCAATGCCGACACACCGCAGCCGCCGCCCGCCGGGAGGGCCACGCCGTTGAGCAGACCGCCGGCCGGTTGTACGCTATCGGGTGACGAAACCGGATGGCGGCTCCGTCTCCGAGGACCACAACGAGCACACGGCCGAGAACATCTTCTGGCGCTACGGCGTGCCGCCTAAGGGCAACGCGAACTTCGCCTGGGTGCAGCACATGGTGCACCACCTCGCGCCGGCCGGCGTCGCGGGGTTCGTGCTCGCCAACCGGTTCGATGTGGTCGAGCCAGTCGGGCGAGGGCGGGATTCGGAAGAACCTGATCCAGAAGGCAATGTGTTCGACGCGGGGCGCTGCGGAACCTC
The DNA here is from genome assembly GCA_963664545.2 of Vicinamibacterales bacterium. Taxonomy (GTDB): domain Bacteria; phylum Acidobacteriota; class Vicinamibacteria; order Vicinamibacterales; family UBA8438; genus JAJEEA01. The sequence continues at coordinate 1,786,617 of OY761475.2, forward strand.
ATGGAGCGATCGCGCAGCGGAGACATCTGATGCGAGTCAGCATTCGCGACCGGGGCGCGCTGTCGGCGGTTTCACCGGCGGCGCTGTCGGCGTACGCCCGCGCGGCCGGTTGGTGCCGACACGAGACATATGGCGAGCACTCGGACGTCTACGTCGGTGAGTCGCGCCCGGAGATCATCGTTCCGCGCACGGAGCGCCTGGGCGACTACGCGAGCGTCGTCGCGACGCTGATCGACACGTTCGCCGGTGTCACCGGGCAGGACGAATTGAGTGTCTACCGCTCGTTGGCGACGGCGGACCGGGACGTGGTCCGCGTCCGCGCCGCGGGGAGCGACAACGGCAGCGTGACGTTGAACGACGGCGTGGACCTCATCGTCGGAGCCCGCGACCTCGTGCTGTCGGCGGCGTGTTCACTCGGCGAGCCGCAACCGGTCTACCGGGCCGGCGCGAAGCGGGAGGCGGCAGACCTGCTGAGGCAGATGCGGCTTGGACAGACGGACCAGGGCAGCTTCGTGGTGACGTTGCTGACGCCCGTCGTGCCGCCGCCGATGCCGTCGTTGTTGCCGGATCCGGACGGTCGGAACGCCCCGATCGAACGCCGGATGACGCGGCGGCTGGTCGAGGCCGTCACCGCGGCGCGGCAGGCGACGGAACGGGCGGCTGGCGGTGGTGACGGCGCGTTCGAGGAGACGGTGGCCAGCGGCGTGAGCGCCAACCTGTGTGAGGCGCTGGTCCGGATCATCGAGCCGTTCCAGACGCTGGACGTGAGCGTCTCGTGGGCCCCGGACTCGGCCGGTTGCCGCAACGGGAACCGTCGCCCGTTTCGGTCGGGCGGATGCGGTGCTCATGCGCGAGGCGGCGCGGGCGCTGCGCGAGCGGGCGCCCCGACCAGAAGTGCGTCTCCACGGCTTCGTGCGGCTCCTGAAGCACGGGGAGGCCGAAGACGACGGGACGATCGGTCTCGCGACCGACATCGATGGGCAACGGCAGTCGGTCGTGGCGGTTCTGGAACAGGCGGACTACGAGCGGGCGGTTCAGGCTCACCGCGATCGGCCACCGGTCGTGCTGGCGGGCGATCTCGAACGCACGGGCCAGCGGTGGAGGTTGCTGAATCCGCACCTTGAAGGCGTCCTCCGCGACGACCGACCGGCGTAGTGCAGCGAGCCGCCGGCCATCCGACGGGGTTGTTCACATGGTGGAGGAAGTGCAGGCGTTGCTGGATCAGTACCGGACGTGGCTGCGTGACAAGACGACACTGCGCCAGGTCGATGAGTGGATCGAAATCACCACACCGTACGTGGATCGCCACAACGACTGCCTCCAGATCTACGCCAAGCCCGCGGACGGCGGCTTCATGCTGACGGACGACGGCTACATCATCGAGGATATGGAGCAGTCCGGCTGCCGAATCGACGGCGGTCGGCGGCGGGCCTTGCTCGACTCGACACGCGGGAGGTCCGTGCTCCCGACTCCCGCGCCTACGCGATTCTGAACGACTCCGATCGGCCGGTCTCGGCGAGCGTGCTGAGCGCCATGCGCAGCTACGACGTGCGACCCGTCCCGTGGTCCGACCGGGAGGGAGCGCGCGAGGAGTTGGCGGCGTGAGCGGCGGGTCCGTGTCGGAATCCACCGTCGAATCCGCCGCCCTCGACTGGCTGGCTTCGCTCGACTGGGCCGTCCTCCACGGCCCGGACATCGCGTCGGGCACGCCGGCCGGGGAACGCGCCGACTACGGCGAGGTGGTGCTGACGACCCGGTTTGCGGTCCCGCCCTCGCCCGGCTCAATCCGGACCGTGCTCGAGCAGGCCGAGACGCTGTCGGCCACCTGGGCAGCGTGATCGTCGAGATCGCCCGGAGCGGCGAAGAGATGGTACTACATGGTGCGTGGATCGCCCGCCGAAGGCCGGCAATCGCGGTACGGATCTTTGCTGAGGGGCACGTGGCCGCTGGCCTCGCGTCCGATGCTGACCGCTACCGATTCGCACCGAATCGGTGTACGATTGCCAACAAGAGGCCCGCCAACCAGCGGGTGCCAACTAGCGCTCGTGCACGTCTACTTCAGCTCCCGCGGCTTGGCCGGATCGCCCGCCAAGCCGCGATTGGAGTCCCCATGCCCGCTTCAGTGGTGTCCGAAATCGACCGAGTCGCTGTCCAGATGAAGGACACGATTCGCTTCCTGCCGCCTTCGATCCGCATGGCGAGAACGCGTGTCATGCTCTGGGTGTTCTTCATTTCGGTGTGGCGAAAACTCGCCAAGGCGCGTCGGTCCTTGCGAAGGCTGCAGCGAAGCATCGAGAACTGCCCTGTCGAGCTTGAGATCAGCGCAATGCGCAAGCTCGACCCTGTGATGGGCGAGGTACTGGCCTTGTACCTAGCGGCACTCGATGAGCTGCTGGCCCTGGAGCTGTCGGGGCCCGGCCAACGCTTCGTCGTGCGATTCATCGCTGGGCGACTCGACACCATTTGCGCCGACGTGGAGGACCTGCAGGAGACGGCGGCTCTCGCCTCCAGCGAGCGCTTCCGCGAGTTCGTGAAGAACTCGCTGGAGACGGTGTGAGCAGGCGCATCTCCTACACGCAGGGTTGCCGCCGCGCCATCGGTCAGCTCTCCAAGAAGGACCGCTCCGTCGCCGTCACCATCGATCAGGAACTCAAACGGCTTTCCCGCCAGCGTCCGCCCACGCGTGGGCGGCTCCGAGGGCTCGGCGGCCGCCCGGTCTTCAAGGTTCGCTTTCGGATCGGAACTCGGCGCGCAGGGCGCCTCATCGTGCTCGTCGACAGAGAGCGTGTGGTCGGAATCGTCGTCTACGCGAAGAACCAGACCGAGAACCTGACCGCCAAGGAGATCGAGCGCTTCCTGGACGAGCTTGAGGACGAGGGCGATGCCACCGCCAGACGTTCCTGACGGCGATCTGCCCGTTCAGGTTACCTCGGTGCTTTCTCTGAGCCACAACAGTCGATCCACGCCAACTGCGGGCCGGTGACGTCCGTCAGCCTCTGCGTGCTGTCCGACTGCCAAACGGCGAGCCCGTTCCAGCCCGTCGTCTGCTGGAAGACTTGCTGTCGAGGCTCTGGTAGAGCTTTCAGGCAACCGGTTTGTTGCAGGGACCGAGGGTGGCGGTGAGGCAGGGATTCGAACCCTGGGAAGAGGTTTATGCCCCTTCAACGGTTTAGCAAACCGCCGCCTTCAGCCTCTCGGCCACCTCACCGCGTCGACGCTGCGCGCGCCCGCCGCTGGGCGCATTGACGATTATACCCGATGTCGGCCGTCGTGTCCCGCCCGGCTCGGACCCGCCGTCGCAGCCCCCGATGCCGGCCGGCTCGCGGGTTGGGTCCAGAGGCTCACCCGAAGGTCCCGACGGCGGGCCTCACTCGATCACCCACAGCCCCGCCTGCGGCCCCGACAGGTATTCGGGCGGCGCCCCCGCCGTGATCAGCGTGTCCTCCTCCCGCATGATCGAGACCGCCTGGCCGCCCCACTCCGGCACCGGCACGGTCACCGCGAACTCCAGCGACACCCAGTCGCCGTCCTTGAGCGTGATCCGCGGATGGTCGCCGTAGCGCTCGGGCCAGTCGTGGATGGCCCACATGCCGGCGTCGTGGACCCAGTAGCCCTGGACGTGCGAGTAGACGAGCAGGTCGATGCCGGCCGCGGCGGCGCGGCGCTCGGCCGCCTGCTTGATGGCGATGCCGGTGCGGCCGATGCGCATCTCGTCGAGGATGAGCTCGGCCGCGCGGGACGAAACATCGAACGCCCGCACGAGGCCGGCGGGCGGGGTCGTCTCGCCCTCGCGGAGCACGTAGGCCATCTTCTGCTGGTCGGCGACGATGCCCGAGGTGCGGACCCCGAAGTCGACGTGCAGGAGGTCGCCGCGCTCGATGGTGGGGTCGTCCGCGTCGTCGAGACTGACGCCGCCGGGGCGCTGCAGGTCGAGCGAGCCGGGGAAGTTGAACTCGAAGCCGAGGCGCTTCCACTCGGCCGTGATCCAGTACCGCACGTCCATGAGGGTGGTGCGGCCGGGGGTGATGACGTCCGCCGAGAACGCGCGGCGCAGGATGTCGAACGTCGCCGTGCTGGCCTCGCGCTGCACCTCGTGCTCGGCGTCGGTGTGCGTCGAGGCGTAGTCGACGACGAGGGGCTCGGACGAGACGAGGCGGCCGGCGCGGTCGGGGCCCAGGGTCTCGAGCAGGTAGTCCTTGAGCTCGGCCGTGAGGCCGTCGGCCATGCTGATGGTGCGCGACTGGTTGACGGCGATGCGCCGGGGGTCGCGCGCGTCGAGGTACTCGCGCAGGTGGGGCATCAGCCCCTCCTCGCCGTAGAGGGTCCGGGTGTCGTAGAACGGGCGAAGGTGGCCGCTCAGGTGGGTGCCGATGGCCGTGGTCTCGAGGCCGGCGTCGGCGCCGGCGTCGAAGAACAAGTAGGCGTTGCGGTGGCCGTACCAGCCGGTGACGCCGTAGCCGCCGAAGAGCTCGAGGACGGGGTCGGGGGCGTTCTCGCGGCTGAGGATGATCCAGAGGTCGATCTCGTGGCGGCGCATCAGCGGCAGCAGGTGCCGCCGCATTTTGTCGGCCTTGATCGTCCACTCGCGCTCGGTGCGGGCGCGTATCAGCTCGGGCGTGGGCTGCGCGAAGGCCGGCGCCCCCGTCGCGAGGACGAGGGCGCCGGCGAGCACGATTCGCCGCACCTTGCGGAGCGTCATCCCGCCGGCCCCTGACGTGCGCCTCGGCATCACCCTTCGTAGGTGATGCGGTAGATGGCCCCGGCCCGGTCGTCGGTCACCAGCAGCGACCCGTCGGGCAGGACCTCGACGTCGACGGGGCGGCCCCACGAGCTGTTGTCGGGGTTCAGCCAGCCCTCGGCGAAGACCGAGTAATCGGTGACCTCGTCGCCGTCGAGGGTGGCGACGGTGATGCGGTAGCCGGTGTGCCCGGCCTCGGCGGTGCGGTTCCACGACCCGTGTTCGGCGATGAAGATCTTCTGCCGGTACTCGGCCGGGAACATCGAGCCGGTGTAGAACCGCATGCCGAGCGACGCCACGTGGGGTCCGAGGACCTGGGCCGGCGGCGTGAACTCGTCGCAGCTCCGCCGGTCGCCGAACTCGGGGTCGGCGATGTCGCCCTCGTGGCAGAAGGGATAGCCGAAGTGCATGTCGATCTCGGGGGCGTGGTGCAGGGTGTCGCCGGGGCTCTCGTCGCCCAGCCAGTCGCGCCCGTTGTTGGTGAACCACAGCTCGCCGGTGTCGGGGTGCCAGTCGAAGCCGACGGTGTTCCGCACGCCGTGGGCGAAGACCTCCTGCCCGCTGCCGTCGGCGTTCATCCGGGTGATGGTGGCGTAGCGGATGTCCTGGTCGGTGTTGTCGCAGATGTTGCACGGCGCGCCGACCGGGATGTAGAGCTTGCCGTCGGGCCCGAAGCGGATGAACTTCCAGCCGTGCGCCCGGTCCGTCGGGAACTCGTCGTCGACGACCACCGGCTCGGGGGGGGCGTCGAGCCGCGACTCGATGCCGTCGTAGCGGAGGACGCGGTTCACCTCGGCGACGTAGAGCGAGCCGTCGCGGAAGGCGACGCCGTTCGGCATGTTGAGGCCGGTGTCGAGGACGTGCACCTCGTCGGCGCGGTGGTCCCCGTCGGCGTCGACGACGGCGTAGACGTCGCCGCGCGAGCGGGTGCTGACGAAAAGGGTGCCCTCCGGCGACCGGGCCATCGACCGGGCGTTGGGCACGCCGGTGGCGTAGACCTCGATCGAGAACCCCTCGGGCAGGGTGAGCCGGTCGAGGTGGACGTCCTGCGCGGAAGCGGCGCCGGCCGTGAGGGTCAGGTAGAGCGCGAGGCCGCAGATGGATCGGTGCACGTGAACCTCCAACAGGTGAACGGGGCGATCAGCATACAGGGAAAAGGGCCTACGGCAGCGTAGCGAGTATCGCGGCCGCCTGCTGGCCCTCCGGCGAGTTCGCGTCCACGTCGACGGCCTGCTGGAGCCACCGCTTCGCCCCCTCGATGTCGCCCAGGTTCAGCGAGACCAGCCCCAACTGATACAGCGGCAGGACCCAGCGCCGATCCCGATCGTGGGCCTTCTGGAACCACTCGGCCGCCGCCGCGACGTTGCCGGCCGCGAACTCCGCCGCGCCCTGGTTGAACAGCTCCTCGCGGCTGTTCCCGACGTCGGCGGCGTCGGCGACCGTCGGCGCGGCGGCGCGGGGACGGCCGCTGGCCGAGATGCTCAACCTCACGCCCGACCGTCCGACGGCGGCCGAGGCGCCAGCCTCGGGGTCGGCGCCCCTCGGCACCTCCCAGGAAACGGCGTACTGGTACCGCGTCTCGTCGTACTGCCGCCTGATCTCGGCCGCCATCTCCTGCAGCTTGTCGCCGATGATCTGGCTGGGGCCGGGGACGGTGTCGTGCCAGCCGCCGGTGACCTGCGCCGCGTTGTTCGCGACCGGCGTCTGGTAGCCGCCGCCGGACGCCCGCGTCGGGAGCATCATGATCAGCGAGTTGACGATCGCCCCGCGCTCGAACAGGCGCTCCATGACGGCCTGGTAGCGGCCGTCGGTGGGCGGGTTCTGCGCCGGCCCGTCCGTCGCGACCATCGCGAGGATCGGCCACCGCAGGTCGTCGTCCCAGCGGTCCACGGTCTCCTCGAGGCCGTCGAAGAACCCCGCCGCGCGGTCTTCCTCCACGAAGAACTCGCCGAGCGTCTCGATCACCTCGTCCCGCCCGTCCGTGTAGTCGACGACCGTGCGCGGGCGGCCCGACAGCAGGATCAGCCCGATCTCGGCGTCCTCGGGCAGGGCCCTCACGAACTCGGGTAGGTAGTCGCGCATGTACCGGAAGAACAGCCCCGCGCCGTCCGCGTCGTCGACGATCAGGGCCACCCGCAACGGCTGGTCGACGAGCTCCACGCGGACGTCGTCGACACGCCGGCCGTCGTGCTCGACCCTGAAGTCGCCCGCGCCGAGGTCGGTCACCGGCTCGCCGTCGCGGTCGGTCACCTTGATGAACCGCTCGACCTCCTGCGCGTGGACGACCCCGGATGCGGCCACGGCCACGAGCGCGGCCAGCACGACGCCGCAGAGACGACCGAATCGTTGGTTTCTCACGGGACCTCTCCTGCTTTCTTGATCGACCGGGCATCGGCAGCCGGCGCCAAGCCGGTCACCGCGTTCTTCGCAAATCCCGCCCATCGTCGCCTTCGGCTCCGACTCCCGGAAAACTACGAACCCGCGGGCCGCCGGGTTCCGACGGCGGGACGCCCCCCGGGCCTCAAGGCTCCGACCCCGGCTCCACCGGCACCTGGTGGACCTGCGTGAAGGGGGTCTCGTTGTCGTCGACGAAGTTCAGGCTCACCGCGATGAGCACCTCCCGCCCGCCGTTCGGCAGCGTATACCAGACGTCGAACGCCCGCGCGGTCTCTTCGCCCGGCTCGATCCGGTCTTCGCCCGACCGGGACTCGAACCGATAGGTCTCGCGGTCGACGCCGCCGCCGGGGCCGTCCGCCGACGCGGTCTGCAACTGCTGCAGCACGATGTTGTCCGACATCAACATGACGCCGATCTCGTTGTCGCGATTGGCCCGCAGGATGAGGTCGAAGGAGGCGCGGTACGCGAACTCCCGCACCTCGCCGTCCACCCTGAAGGTCACCCCGGACGACGGGACGGCGTAGAGCGGCTCGGGCGCGGTGAGGATCACGACCGGCTCCGGTCGGTTCGGCACGTCGGTGGGCGCCAGGGGGGTCTCCTGGCACGCCGCCAGCACGAGGCCGGCCGCCGCCGTCAAGCCCGCGAGACCGATTCTCTCCGACATCGGGTCTTCCTCCGAACGACCGTACCTCAGCTCGGGCGGCCGGACTGCGCGCCGATTCAGAAACCCACGTGCACGCCCGCGCGGACGAAACGGCCCAGCGCGGGGAAACCGACCCAGTCCTCGTAGCGTTCGTCGGTCAGGTTCTCGCCGACGACCGACACGCTGATCCGGTCGCCGAGACTCACCCGGCCGTACGCGTCCCAGCGCCGGTAGGGCGCCAGGCGGCCGACCCCGAACACCTCGCTGAAGAACTCGGCGTCCGCCCGCCGCTCCCCGACCCACGTCATGGTGCCGCCGGCCGAGACGCGGCCCAGCGTGAGAGCGGCGGTGAACGCGGCCTGATGCCGCGGCACCCCCGGCAACGGTTCGCCGGCCTCCATCCGCTCGACGCCGCGGGTGACGAGGCTGTCGGTCCACGCGTACGCGGCGCCCAGCTCGACCGCGGCCGCCGGCGTCGCGGTGAACGACGCCTCCACCCCCCGGGCCCGGCTCGACGGCAGGTTGACCCAGCTCGTGCGGGCCTGGTCGAAGGTCGCGGTCGTCACCAGGGGCTCGCGGAGTCCGGCCCCCACGTCCTCCACGAACTGCCTCCGCGCCGACAGCCGCAGCCGGCGGAACTCGGCCAGCGACTCGAGGGGCGGAATGTCCACGCCCCCCCACACGACGAGGTCCTGGTACGCGTGCAGGAACCCGGTCAGGTCGACCTGAGCCCGCTCTCCCCACAGCGCGGCGGTCAGACCGCCGTCGAGCACCCGGCTGCGCGCGAGCTGAAGATCGGGGTTTCCGCGGAACCAGAGGGTGTCGCCGAACCGCTGTCCCAAGGTCGGCGCCGCCGCCGCGGTCCCCGCGCTGCCGTGCGCGAAGACGCCGGGGCCGAGATCGTAGCGCACCGAGGCGCGCGGCATCACCGACACCGGATAGGGTCCGTGCCGCTCGACGCGCCCCCCCGCGGTGACCGTCAGATTGTCGAACACCTGTATGCGGTCCTCGCCGTACGCCACCAGGCTGAGCCGCTGCTGGTCGAACCCGGCGGAGCCCGCCCCGGCGCCGTCCATGGCGTCCTCGGCGGCATCGTCGATGGCGTCGTCCAGGGGGTCGCCCGCGTCGCCCAGGGGGTCGCCGAACCGGCCGGCCTGCACCTCGGCCCAGCCCCCGAAGATCAGGGAATGGAACTCGTCGGCCCGGAGGGACCACTCGTAGACGAGCTGCGCCGACCGCAGGTCGTCCCGGAGCCCGTCCGCGCGGACGAAGTCGGGCAGGTCGAGCCGCATGCCGACGCGGTCGACGGGCCGGAGGCCGACGGCGGGGGAATCCAGCGGGTTCAGGGTTCGGCGCTCCGTCTGCGACACCACCAGACGCCCCTCGTGCAGGCTGCGGCCCCGGCGCAGCCCCATCGTCACCCCCGCCATCAGGCGGGTCCGCTCCTCGGAGGCGTCCAGGTCGGCGCGCACCAGCGACGTCGGTCCCGGCCGCCCGACCGCGCCCACCTCGCCGCGGAAGGTGAAGTCCACCGACAGGTCCTCGCGCGCGAGCCCCACCGTGCCGGCCACCCCGGTCCGTGTGAACGCGCTGTTGGGCTGCTCGTTCTCGGTCTCGACGTGCTGGCCGGCGATGCTCCAGTCGTAGTCTCCCCGGCTCCCGGTGGTGGCCGCCTCGTACTGCCGCCAGCCCAGGTCGCCGGTCTCGACGCCCACCGCCACCCGCCGCGCCCGCGGGTCGCCGGCGATCTTCGTCCGACGCTGGACGCCGCCGGCCAGCGCCCCGTGCAGGGTCGACGTCATGCCGCGGACGGCCTCGAACCGCGCCCACTCGAGCTGCGTCGAGGCATCGAGCTCGGCCCCGAACCCCGGGAACGGCAGCCCGTCGGTCATCAGGAAACGGTCGCCGGCCGGTGCCCCCCGCACGCGGACCGCCGTCGGCTGGCCCACGCCGCCCGCCCGGCTCACGCTGACGCCGGGCACGCGGCGCAGGAAGGTCGCGAACGAGTGGTCGCGGGCCTCGAACGCGTCGAGGGTCTCCACCGTCGCGGTGAGGCCCGGGCCCGCCCCGAGAAGACGGTCGCCGCCGCGCACCCGGAGCTGGACCTCCGTGGCGCTGCGGAGCGTGAAGTCGCGGCGGATCGTGATGTCGGCGACCACCGTGACCGGGAACGAGGGCTCCACGACCTGCGACGCGTCGTCGATGGTCGGGTCGTAGCGTCCGGGCTCCAGCGCCTCGAGCCGGTAGTCGCCGTCGCCGTCGGTCACCGCCGTCACCACCGCGTCGGGTGCCGTGAAGGTCAGCCGCAGGCCCTCGACCGGGATGCCGGCGGGCGTCGTCACGGTTCCCGTCAGCGTCCCGACGCCCTGCGCGGCCGCGGTGGCGGCGGCGGCCCAGCCGATCAGGGCGAGTCGAAGGGCGCGGGCGCGGACTCGTGGTTGATTCATGGTCGACCGTACTCGTTGATCAGCATACATGAGCCCGCGGTGAAAGGCCTGCAAACGTCCCACCTCGGACCCCACCTGCCATCGAGACATAGGACGCAATCCGTCCCCCTCCGGCCGGACCCGTCCCCGCCGCGGCCGTGCCGCGCGGGGAGCGGAGGCCGCGCCCCGCCGGTGCTTCCTGGGCGGGGCGTGACACGCGTACGGGCGGCGGGTGGGGAGGGCAACGGGGTGATTCGAGAGGCGTCGCGGCGCCGCGTCTGCGCGGCGCCGGCATGCGCGGTCAGTATCGGAACAGATACGAGATCTTGGTGAAGAACGCGCGGTTCGTCCGCATGAGGTCCGTCGTGTAGAACACGGGATTGCCCAGGTACGCGTACTCGCGGCGCGTGTTGTCGAGTATCAGGTCGCCCTGCTGGTACCGGTCGTCGTAGCCGATGAAGAACACGGTCCCGGAGTTGATGCGGTACGTGAACAGCACGTTCGCGCCCAACGTGCGCTGGAACGTGTTGTACTCCAGGATGTTCCGCAGCAGGAGCCGGTCGGTGAACTGGAACGTGGTCAGCGCCCGGTAGATCTTGACGTCGAAGATCTCGGTGTCCGAGAACGGATCGATCAGGTTGCTGGTGCTGATGTTGATCTGCGACTGCAGCCGGCTGAACGGCCGGAGCGACATGAAGACGCCGCCGCGGCCGCCCGTCCCCAGGAACGAGTTGGCGGGGTTCGAGAGGTCGTACCGCACTTGGTCGCCGTGGCTGAAGAACCCGCCGATCGAGAGCTCCCGGATCGTGCTGACGTTGCCCCCGAGCGAGTAGTACTCCTTGTCGAAGTTGATGCCGCCGAACCGCTCCATGTCGCGGCTGTAGCCGGCGTTCACCCGGATGTTCTTGGCGAACGAGAAGTTCACGCCGGCGTTGGCCATCTCGTCCTCGAGGATGTTCTCGAAGTTCCAGTTCCGCGTGTAGTTGAACGACGGCCCCCAGTTGATGAGCCAGCTCTCGGGCCACCAGCGGTAGCCGATGTTGCCGATGCCCGCCTTGATGTCGCGCCGGCGGACGAAGCCGACCGCGGTGTCGAACTCCGGATCGATGGTGTAGCCGGCCAGGAAGTACGTCAGGTTGCGGCCGTTGCTGCGGAGGCCGACGTCGAACATGTTCCCGGCCGTGTCGTCGAACGCGTCCAGGCAGCCCTCCCCGCCCCACGACCCGCAGTCGCGGTTCTGCGACGTGATCGCCCGGAACCCGACGGACGTCGCGTCGTTCAGCCGGAAGTTGCCGTCGAGCCCGCCGAGGCGGCTGTAGCCGCCGAGGAACTCCCGGTCGGTGACGATGGCCCCGATGTGCGACTCGGCGTACAGGTCGTAGCGCACCCGCCCGATGACCACGTCGGCGGTCTTCCCGTACCGGAAGTCGCTGTCCCGGTAGGCGTCGCCGAGGTTGCCGGGCGCCTCGTCGTTGGCGACGAGCACGCCGAGGGTGGTGTTGCCGACCTTGCCGGTGAGCTTGCCGCCGTAGCGGGGGTCGACGATCGTGCGCGTGTGCACGAAGTTCACCGGCCCCGGCATGTTGAAGATCTCCTGCCCCTCGAGGAAGAAGGGGCGCATCTCGGGATAGAACAGCGGGAACCGCTGGTTCACCTCGATCTGCGGCCGGTCCGACTCGATCTGCGAGAAGTCGGGGTTGTAGGTGACGTCGAGGGTGAGGTTGGACGTCACGCCGTACTTCAGGTTGACGCCGCCCTCCGGCTGCGCCTCGTCGGTGAGCCCGCCCGAGCTGCGATCGAGGCTGTCGACCCGAATGGCGGTGGCGGTGGGCAGGATCTCCAGGTTGCGGCTCGTGGACAGGCCGCTGAGCCCGCCGATCACCCCCATCTGGGGCAGCAGGCCGGACACGTCGCGCGACATCGGCGACCAGACGACGGTCTCGTCCTTGCCGCGGATGCGGCGGGCGATCTGGAAGCCCCAGCGGTGGGTCGGGTTGCTGGGATACCGCAGGCTCTTGAACGGGATGGCCATCTCGGCCGTCCATCCGTCGTCCACCACGGTGCCGCCCGTCTCGTAGAGGGCGTCCCACGACCGGTCGCCCCAGCGCACGCCGCTGAAGCTGCCTCCCATGGAGAACCCGCCCCGGCCGCTACGGCCGCCGCCACGGCCGCCGCCTCCGCCGCCCCGCGCCTCCAGGATCGAGTCGTTCTGGACGCCGTAGCCGTTCACCGAGAAGACGTAGGCCCGCTGCTGGTCGAGGAACGTGTCGAAGTAGACCGAGATGAGGTCGTCGCCGAAGAACGCCTGGTCGCGGTCGACCCGGTTCGCGCGCATTATCGAGGGCTCGGAGTAGTGCGCGTACAGCCCGAAGTACAGGTGCTCGTCGTCGTAGGCGATGTAGACCTCGGTGTCCTCGGTCGCCGGCTGCCCCTCGAGGGGGCTCTGCTGCACGAACTCGGTGATGCGGGTGGCCCGCTGCCAGACGGCGTCGTCGAGGTTGCCGTCGATCGTCGGTGGCTGGGCGGTCCGGACCGCGGTGACGTTCGGCCGGCCGGCGAGGATGCCGAGCGAGGCGGCCGGCGCGAGGCCGGCGGCGGCCGCGCGCTCAGGCGCACCGGCCGAGGTCGCGCCGGCCGGCCGCGATCCGCCCACGCCGAACCGCTCGGCCGCGCCGCCCGGCGCGCCGCTCGAGGAGCCCGCCGGACCGCGTCGGGGAGAGCCGCCGGGGGCGGCGCGGTTCGCCGAACTGCCCGGCGGCAGAATGATGCCCCCGGTCACCTCGCCGTTGTCCGCACCCGGGGAAGGGAACTCGCCGGTGCCCGGATCGGGCCGCCCGAACCGGCTCTCCCTGATCGCGCGCTCGATATCGAAGCGGCCCGCCCCTCCGCCTGACCTCCCCGCGGGGCGGCCGGCGGCGGGACCGAAGCCGGCGTCGCCTTCGCCGAAGGTCTCCGCGGGGCGGCCGGCGGCGGCGCGCCCGAAGCCGGCGCCGCCCTCGCCGAACGACCCCGGGCGAGCGCCGCCGGGAGGTCCGAAACCGACATCGCCCTCGCTGGCTGGGCCGATCGGGGCCGGGCCGCCGACGCGGGCGGCGCGTCCGAAGTCTCCTTCCCCCGCGCCGAGCGGCGGGACGCCGCCACCGCCCGCCGGCAGAGACGGCACGCCGCGCCCGACCGCGCGTGCCCCGGCGCTGCGGGTCAGCTCGCCGGCAATCCGGTCCTGCAGGTCGAAGATGTCGGCGAGGGTGCCGTCGACCCGCGCGGTGGCGGCGAGGTTGCCGGTCAGGGTGTCGACGAGCCGCGCGGTGATGCGCAGCCGGTCGCCGACCCGCTGGTAGCCGCCGGCCACGACCCACCGCGAGCCGAGCTCGCGCCCGACCGCCGCGGCCATCGTGTGGTCCCGGTCGGCGGCGCCGCGGCCGTTCATCGCGGCCGCGACGCGCTCCAGCGCGACCACCGTGAACGCGTCCCGGGCCTCGAGGTCGGCCGCGACGGTCTCCGCGATGCCGTGCCCCAGCCAGTCGTCCCGCTCGTTGCGGGAGATGTTCGCGAACGGAATCACGGCCAGCGCCCCGCCCGCCATCGACGCGGCGGAGGCACCGCCCGAGACGGCCTGGGCGGCGGGCGGCGCGGGCAGGCCGACCTGGCCCGCGGCGGCGGTCGTGGCAACCGTGGAGACCGCGGTCAGCAACGTGACGCGGCCGAGGACGCCGGCGAGACAGCGGATTCTCATGATGCGTCGATTCGACGGTTTCCGCGGAACCGCTCGTGGGCTCGCGGAAGGCGTCCTCCTGACAGTCAGTAGACGGATCCGGCTTGGACGCCGTTTACCGACCGTCGATGGCCCCACTCCGATTGCCGCCGCCGTTTCGTTCGTCATAGGCGCGCGCCGCGGCGGGGAGGCGGCCCCGCGCCGGTCACGCCTCGGGCGGCCCGCCGTCCTCTACGCGGGCCGCAATCTCCCGCGCCATCGCGGATCCGCTCGCCGGGGTCGTCCCGCCGTCCGTCACCAGGTCGGCGGTCCGAAGCCCGGCCCCCAGCGCCGAGCCTATCGCCCGCTCGACCGCGTCGGCCTCGGCGTGCGCCCCGAGGGCGTGCCGCAGCAGCATGGCGGCCGAGGCGATGGCCCCGATGGGGTTGGCGACGTCCCGGCCGGCCAGCGAGGGGGCCGACCCGTGGACCGGCTCGAACAGCCCGCCGCGCCCGCCGATGCTCGCCGACGGCAGGAGGCCGAGCGAGCCGACGACGGCGCCGGCCTCGTCCGACAGGATGTCGCCGAACAGGTTGCCGGAGAGCACGACGTCGAACTGCTTCGGGCTCGTCGCGAGCAGCAGGGCGCAGGCGTCGACGTACTGGTGCTCCAGGGTCACGTCCGGATGCCGCGCGCCGACCTCGGTCACGACCTCGCGCCAGAGGCGGGAGGTCTCGAGCACGTTGGCCTTGTCCACCGAGGTCACGTGCGAACGGCGCCCCGCCGCGCTCTCGAAGGCCACCTCCGCGATGCGCTCGATCTCGGGACGGCTGTACCGCATGGTGTTGAACGCCGACTGGCCGTCTTCCGCGACGCCGCGCGGCTCGCCGTAGTAGATGCCGCCGGTCAGCTCGCGCACGATCAGCAGGTCGGCCCCCGCCACGCGGTCGGGCTTGAACGCGCCGCCGTCCTCGAGCCCCGGCCACACCCGCGCCGGCCGCAGGTTCGCGAACACCCCGAGCGCGCGGCGGAGCTGCAGGAGCGCGGTCTCGGGACGGCCGGCGCTCGACCCGCGGTCGAACGCGGGGTCGCCCACCGCCCCGAGCAGCACCGCGTCGGCGGCTAGGCACGCCTCGCGGGTCTCGTCGGGCAGCGGCGGCCCGCCCGCGCGGAGGGCCGCCCCGCCCACCGGGTGCGCGGTCATCGTGAACGCGTGGCCGAACCGCCCGGCCACCGCGCGCAGCACCTGCTCGGCCGCCGCGGTGACCTCGGGTCCGATGCCGTCGCCCGGCAGCAGGACAATGGTCGCCTGCATGGCCTCACGCGGCGCCGGCCGACCGCTCGGCCTGGAGGCGGGCGACGATGGCGGCGAGGTCGGTGTCCTCGACCGTCTTCTGGCGGTCCGCGAGGTCGATCATGGCCCGGTACACGCGGTCGAGCTCGAGCCGGCTCAGCGCGAACCCGAGCTGCTCGCACCGCTGCTTCACGGCGTGGCGGCCCGAGTGCTTGCCGAGCACGAGGGCGGACTGGGCCACCCCGACATCGGCGGGGCGCATGATCTCGTAGGTGCGCCGGTCCTTGATCACGCCGTCCTGGTGGATGCCGGCCTCGTGGGCGAAGGCGTTCCGCCCCACGATGGCCTTGTTGGCCTGCACCGGCTCGTGGGTCAGCTCGGACAGCAGGCGGCTCGTCGGGTATATCTCGGTCGTCTGAATGCCGGTCTCGTACGGCATCCGGTCGTTCCGCACCCGCGTCACCATCACCAGCTCCTCGAGCGACGCGTTGCCGG
Source organism: Vicinamibacterales bacterium (assembly GCA_963664545.2). Taxonomy (GTDB): domain Bacteria; phylum Acidobacteriota; class Vicinamibacteria; order Vicinamibacterales; family UBA8438; genus JAJEEA01. The sequence goes on from OY761475.2 coordinate 1,802,301, forward strand.
CGCGTTCGCCGATGCCGTTGATGGTGCACTCGATCTGGCGGCAGCCGGCGCGCACCGCGGCGAGCGAGTTCGCCACCGCGAGCCCGAGGTCGTCGTGGCAGTGGGCGCTGAACACCGCCCGGTCGGCGTTGGGGACGCGGCCGATGATGCCGGTGAAGAACTGCTCGATCTCGTCCGCCGTCGAGTAGCCCACGGTGTCGGGCAGGTTGATGGTCGTCGCCCCTTGCTCGATGGCGGTCTCGACCACCCGGCACAGAAAGTCGGTGTCGCTGCGCGTGGCGTCCTCGGCCGAGAACTCCACGTCGTCGGTGAACGAGCGGGCCAGCTTGACGTTGTCGACCACCGACTGCAGGCACTCGTCGCGCGAAATGCGGAGCTTGCGCTCGAGGTGCAGGTCGGAGGTGGCGATGAACGTGTGGATGCGCGAGCGCCGGGCCGGCTTCACCGACTCGGCCGCGCACTCGATGTCGGCGGGGTTGCAGCGGGCGAGGCCGGCGATGACCGGTCCGTCGATCTCGGACGCGATGAGGCGGACGGCCTCGGCGTCGTCCTTCGACGCGATGGGGAACCCCGCCTCCATCACGTCGACCCCCAGCACCTGGAGCTGGCGGGCGAGCCGCAGCTTCTCGGCCGTGTTCATCGAGAAGCCGGGGGCCTGCTCGCCGTCGCGCAGGGTGGTGTCGAAGATGATCAGTCTGTCGTCCGCCACGGTGTCTCTCCTTGTCCTCTGTGATGATACTAGTTCAACGCGCAGCGGAACATGAAGTCAAGATTATAATCGTTACGATTTGATAAATCCTGTTTATGGAGTCCGCTCGGGATGGAATTGAACGAGCTGCAGGTGTTCCAAGCGGTCGCGGCCGAGCGGAGCTTCTCGCGGGCGGCGGCGAAGCTGCACCGCACCCAGCCGGCGGTCAGCCAGGCGATCCGGCGGCTGGAGGACGAGTTGGGCGAGCGGCTGTTCGATCGCTCGTCGAAGGGCGGGCGGCTGACCGAGACCGGCGCCGTCCTGCTCGACTACGCCGAGCGCATGTCGCGCCTCCGGAACGAGGCGGTGGGGGCGGTGCGCGAGCTGCAGGAGCTGCGGCGCGGCCGGGTCGTCGTCGGCGTCAACGAGGCCGCCGTCCACGTGCTGCTGCCGATCGTCGTGCAGTTCCGGCGGGACCACCCCCACGCCCAGGTCGAGATGCGGCGGGTGCACTCGCGGCAGATTCCCGGCGAGGTCCTCGACCGCAGCCTCGACTTCGGGCTCGTGACCTATCCGCCGGGAGAGCGGGGCCTGCGGTCGGTGCGGCTCGGCGTCGACGAGCTGGTCATGCTGACCCATCCCGGGCACCCGCTGGCGCGCCGGCGGACCATCACGATGAGCGAGTTCGGGCGGCAGACGGTCATCGCGCACAACGATCCGTCGCCGCGGCGCGACCTCGTGCTGCGGCTCTTCGAGGAGCAGCACGCGTCGATCAACATCCAGCTTTCGCTGCCGAGCCTCGACGGCATCAAGCGGGCGGTCGAGATGGACCTGGGGGTGGCGCTGCTGCCGCGCCGGTGCGCGCTCTCCGAGATCGCCCGGGGACAACTCGCGGCGGTTCCGGTGCCGGAGCTGCGCGCGCCCCGCGACCTGAAGCTCGTCTACCGCCGGACGGGGGAGTCGTCGCACGCGGCCGGGGCGTTTCTCAAGGCGGCGCAGGCGCACGCGGCCGACCTGAGACAGCCCGCGACCTCGGGGCACCGCTCGACCCGCAAGCCGCCACCGAGAAACCGGAAATCTGCCCAGTAGAACGCCGGGAGGGTGGTTGGAACGCGAAGCGGGAACCGCCGGCGAAGACGGAGGGCTCGGCCGCCGATCTCATCCGTCGGGACGCCGCGCCGGAGCGAGCCGAACCGGCTACCGCCGACGGGCTCAGAACCCGCGCACGTAGGGCACCCGGGACGCGACGCCGCGGACCACGTCGAAGTCGTCGAGGAGCAGCCCGGTGGCGTCCCACGTCCCCGCGAGGAGGGCGTCGCGCACCTGGTCCTCGACGGCGACGGCGACGCGCTCCCCGTCCGCGTCGAGGACGCGCGCCGACACGGACAGCGCGAGCGGGGTGGCGGGGGCCGCCTCGACCCGGGTCATCAGGCCGCCGATCACGTCACGCGGAGCGGTCACGCACGCGAGGCCGATGGCGAGCGAGTTCCCCCGGAAGATCTCCGCGAACGACTCGCCGACGCAGGCGTCGATGCCCCAGCGCTTCAGCGCCTGCGGGGCGTGCTCGCGGGACGATCCGGAGCCGAAGTTCTCGTTCACGAGCAGGATCCGCGCGCCCGCGTAGGCGGGGTTCGAGAACGGGTGATCGGCCATCGCCGCGCGGTCGTCCTCGAAGACGTGGTCGCCGAGCCCGTCGAAGGTGATCGCCTTCAGGAACCGCGCGGGAATGATGCGGTCGGTGTCGATGTTGTCCCCGCGGACGGGTATTCCGGTGCCTTCGATTCGGTCTATCTCACGCGTGGACAACGGACTCCTCCCGTTCGCCTGACAACCCCCGGGCACCGTCGCGGCCATCCTGCTCGGCAGGCTTGCGCGCCGTTCACCCCCGATTCCCGTCAGGCAGATTCAGCAGTGTCGGCGCCGTTCTCCGGTGCCAGCTTTCGGCGGCTACAGCACCGACCGCACGTCCGTCACCTCGCCGGCCAACGCCGCCGCGGCCACCATGGCGGGGCTCATGAGCAGCGTGCGGCCGGTGGGACTGCCCTGGCGCCCCTTGAAGTTCCGGTTCGACGACGAGGCGCAGATCTGCCGCCCTTCGAGCCGGTCGGGGTTCATGGCCAGGCACATCGAGCACCCCGCCCCGCGCCACTCGAACCCCGCCTCGCGGAACACCTGGTCGAGGCCCTCGGCCTCGGCCGCCGCGAGCACCGCCTGGGAGCCGGGCACGACCAGCGCCTTCACGTGGCCCGCCACCCGCTGCCCCTTCGCGATGCGCGCCGCCTCGCGCAGGTCCGACAGGCGCGAGTTGGTGCAGGACCCGACGAAGGCGACGTCGATCCTCGTGCCGCGGATGGGATCGCCGCCGGTGAGCCCCATGAACTCGAGCGCCTCGGCCACCCCGCCGTCCGATCCCGCCGCGGGGATGCGCCCGCTCACCCCCACCGACTGGCCGGGGTTGATGCCCCAGGTCACCCGCGGCTCGATCTCCGAGCCGTCGATGGCGACCACGTCGTCGTAGTCCGCCCCGGGGTCCGAGGCCATCGAGCGCCACCACGAGACGGCCCGGTCGAACGCCTCGCCCTCGGGGGCGAACGGCCGGCCGCGCAGGTAGTCGAACGTCGTCTCGTCGGGGTTCACGTAGCCGACCCGCGCGCCGCCCTCGATCGACATGTTGCAGACCGTCAGCCGCTCGTCGATGCTCATGCCGTCGATGACCGCGCCGCCGTACTCGTAGGCGTGGCCGACGCCGCCCTTCACGCCGAGCCGGTGAATGATCTCGAGCACCACGTCCTTGGCGAACACCCCCGCCGCCAACTCGCCGTCGACGGCGATGCGCCGCACCTTGAGGGGGCTCATGGCCAGCGACTGGGAGGCCAGCACGTCGCGCACCTGCGACGTCCCGATGCCGAACGCGACCGCGCCCAGGGCCCCGTGGGTCGAGGTGTGGCTGTCGCCGCAGGCGATGGTCATGCCGGGCTGGGTCAGGCCCAGCTCGGGGCCGATGACGTGCACGATGCCCTGCCGGTCGCTGTCGAGGTTCCAGAGGGGGATGCCGAACTCCCGGCAGTTCCCCTCCAGGGCCGACAGCATCGCTTCGGCCAGGGGGTCGGCGAACGGCCGCGCCTGGTCGAGGGTGGGGATGATGTGGTCGGTGGTGGCGAACGTCCGCTCGGGAAACGCCACGTCGATGCCGCGCGACCGCAGCATGTCGAACGCCTGCGGCGTCGTGACCTCGTGGATCAGGTGGAGCCCGATGAAGAGCTGCGTCTGACCCGTCGACAGGGGACGTACCGCGTGGAGGTCCCAGACCTTCTTCAGTAGTGTTCTGCCCATGCGGTTTCCTGGTTCCCGCAACCCGCGTCGCGGCTGCGAGGTCCGGCGCGGGACGTGACGTCCGGACGGCGCGCTACGCCGGGGGCTCGGCGGGTTCAGCCGCGGGCTCGGCGGGTTCAGCCGGGGGCTCGGCGGGTTCGGCCGGGGGCTCGGCGGGTTCGGCCGGGGGCTCGGCGGGTTCGGCCGGTGCCGTGGGCGCGGCAGGTTCAGCCGCGGGCTCGGCGGGTTCGGCCGGCACCGCGGGCTCGGCGGATTCGGCCGGCGCCGCGGGTTCGGCGGGTTCGGCCGGCGCCGCGGGCTCGGCGGGTTCGGCCGGCACCGCGGGCTCGGCGGATTCGGCCGGCGCCGCGGGTTCGGCGGGTTCGGCCGGCGCCGCGGGTTCGGCGGGTTCGGCCGGCACCGCGGGTTCGGCGGATTCGGCCGGCACCGCGGGTTCGGCAGGTTCGGCCGGCACCGCGGGCTCGGCCGGTGCAGCCGGCGCCGCAGGCTCCGCGGATTCGGCCGGCACCGCGGGCTCGGCATCGACCGGGTCCGCCGAATCGACGGGCTCCGCCGGCGCGGCCGGGTCCGCCGGCGCGACCGGCACGAGGATGTCCTCGGTATCGAGATGCAGGGCTTCGTCATCGAGGGCGGCATCCGCGTCCTCGATGTCCTTCAGGAGCTCGTCGCGGGTCTTGTGCACCCGGTTGTAGCTTCCGGCCGAGATCACGTAGTACCAGCTCGCGAACCGGGTGGCGAGCTCCTCGGCGCGGGCGCGCCCGTCGGCGGTGCGGCGCTCCCACTGCGCGTGCAGGTCGGCCCGCCCGCGGTTCTCGCGGTCGGCGTCGGTCCACTGCGACTCGGCCTTGTTCTCGAAGTCGCGGTTGGCGGGCCGCTCGGGCTCGGGCAGGGCCTCGGGGTCGAATTCGGCGTTGATGAGGACGTAGCGGTTCTCGCCGCCCCCGGTCTCCTCGTCGTCGCTCGTGTCGTCGCCGATCGACACCGCGTTGCCGCTGCCGTAGAGGATCTCGCCGAAGCGCAGCGTATAGAGCACCCCGAGGTCGGTGCGCACCCTCAGCTCGCCCTCGTTGGACAGCATCTCGCCGGCCTGGGTCGGATAGAAGCCGCGCGCCTGCATCGTCTGCAGGTCGGCGTTGGTGATGGTGCGCGCCTCGAACGCCTGCCGCAGGTTGCCCGACAGGCCCTCGGGCTTGGGCCGCACCCCGACGATCCTCAGCCCCATCAGGCCGCCCACGAGCAGGTTCATCTGCACGTAGTCGACCTCTTTCCCGGCGGGCACGTCGCTGCCCGTCCACACGTCCTGCTCGACCCAGTCGACGGTGAACTCGCCACGCCGCACCACGCTCCCGGTGCGCTCGTCGACCTGGTACTCGTTCAGCTCGACCCGCTTGACGTCGTCGCGCTCGACGCCGAGCAGGTTGGTCTCGATCCAGTCGGCGAAATCGGTGGAGATGCCGATGTCGGTCCGCGCCGCGTAGACGCGGTTCTGGTCGGGCACGCGAACGAAGTTCAGCCCCGGCCGCCCCTCGACGGGGTCGCCGATGATCAGGTCGGCCAGCACCTCCTCGCTCGCCCCCCGGAAGGTGACCCGGCGCCCGCGCCCCCGCAGTGTGCTGACCGTCTCGTCGAGGGGGTCGACGACCCCGAACGCCTCGTGGTCGGTCACGTTGTCCGAGCGGAAGTCGTCCTTGGTGATCGCGATCACGCCGGCCGCGGTGCCCGCGAGCCGCTCCGCCCCGTCGGCGGGGTAGTCGTGATGCGACGGGATGGTCCACAGCCCGTTCCGGTTCATCACCCGGAACACGGCGGCGGCCGCGGTGTCCTCGTCGAACTCGACGACCTCGAGCGACGTGGCCGCCTCGGGGTCCGTGAACTCGGGAAAGAAGGTCTCGCCGACGTCGAAGAACGCGTCGGGCGCCGAGCGGCTCGGCGCGGTGGCGAGGGCGAGGGCGACGGCCAGGATGGCCGCGCCGCCGAATGCCGTGGTCTTCTCCAGCTCCGTCATGGTCCTACCCCGTCGATCGAGGCCGCCCCGCTCCTCGGGCGGCCTCCCGGAAAACTGCAACCGGCTTCGGTCCGGGCGGGCCCGCCGGCTCCGGGGAGCCGGCCCCGTGTCCGGGGCCGCTCCCCGCGAGGGCCGCCCCGGAACGCGCCGCCGGTTCAGTCGCGCAGGCGCCGGGCGGCGGCCGCGCCTTCGCGCTCGCGGCGCTGACGCCGCACGAAGATCGCCACGCCGAGCGCGAACACCGGCACCGGCGGCAGCAGGATCGCGAACGTCTTGATGGTGCTCTGGATGCGCCGGATCTGGGTCTCCATCCGCTCGAGGCTGGCCCGGATCTTGGTCTGCTTCTCGGTCTCGATGTTGGTCGACAGCACCGCCAGCCGGCGGTTCTCGACCTCCTCGAGGTTGCGGGCCATGATCTGCTTGGCCTGCGCGTCGATGTCGGTGCGGTTCTGCACCTCGGCGACCCGCTCGTTCAGCCGGTTCTGGGCGTCGGTCAGCGCCTGCTCCGCCTCCTCCTCCGCCTGCTGCTCGTCGAGGGTGCGCTGCTCGATGAACTCGGCGGTCTGCGCCTCGACCTGCTCCAGGGTCCGGTGGCGGGCGCGCCGGCTGCGCAGCTCGATGAACGAGTCGTCCTCGAGCAGCGAATCCATCGCGTTCAGGAAGAACGTGACGTTGTCGAAGTTGAGGTTGCCGGGGGCGACCTCGCGAATCTGGAAGAACTGCTCGCTGATGAAGTCGAGGTCGGCGACCACCACGAGGTTCAGGGGGCCCTCGGTGGTCCAGTCCGACTCGTCCGCGGCCGCGGCGTCCTCGTCGGCCCCGGGCTCGTCCGTCCCGGGGGGCTCGTCGGCATCGGGGGCGTCCGCCGGCCCAGCCGCCTCGGCGGCGACCGGAGCCGCGGGCTCAGCCGCTTCCGGCTCGTCGGCCTCGGCCGGCGGCTGCGTCTCCGAAGGCTCGTCCGACGACGATGCCTGCGATTCGGACGACGACTCCGATTCGGCGGATGACTCGGACGATGACTCAGACTCGGACGACGATTCCGATTCGGACTCGGCCGGTGCCGCGGCTTCAGCGGCCGCCGTCTCGTCCGCCGGGGCGGTTTCCGACGCCGACTCCTCCTCCGCGGCGGCCTCGTCCCCTTCCCCGGCTTCCCCGTCCGCGGGCTCACCCTCGGACGCGCCCTCCTCGTTCCCTGCCGCCTCGCCAGCGCCCCCGTCGCCTGCGGGCACCGCCGGGGCGGGCCCCGCCCGCCTCACCCGCGCCGCGACGACGAAATCCTCGTCGTCCTGCTCGCGGACCGGGTTGGGGTTGATCGACGGGCCGAAGAAGCTCTGCCGCACGAGCGAGAAGTAGCCGGTGTGCCCCGACACGACGCCGGTCCGCAGCAGCGGCTCGAACTCGATCTCCGGGTCGGCGTCGGGCCCGCCCGCCGGACGCAGGAACCCGGGATACAGGAACACCAGCTCCTGCAGGTCGCGGACCACGTCCACGTCCGGGTTGAAGGTCTCGGGGTTCTCGTTGCCGGGGCCGAGGAACACGACCTCGGACGGCATGTACGACAGGTCGGGGTGCGGGTTGTAGCTGTCCCAGAGGATCCGCGTCGGCTCCCAGTCGACGCCGAGGTCGCGTATCCACTGCCGGACGTTGCCCCGCGGGCCCGGCCGCGCCGAGCCCGGGGGATAGGTGAACGGGTTGCCGTCGCCCACCCACTCGGTCGGAGCCAGGGTCGGGTTCACGGCCGGCAGCGGGTCGACCAGGATCATCGCGGGCCGGCCCCGCCGGACGTACTCGGCGACGTTGGCCATCTGATCGGTCTGCATCGACGACGGCAGGGCGACCAGCAGCGCGTCGATGTCCTCGGGGATCGGGAACTCGGCGTTGACCTCGACCACCTCGTACTGCTTCCGCAGCTCGTTCACCACCGACCACTGCGGAAGCTGCTGGTTGCTCGCGAGGTTCTGGCCCCCGAAGATCTTCACCATCGTGTCGACCACGCCGACCCGCTGGCGCTCGGTGCCCGACACCACCCGGATGGTGCGCACGACCTCGTACTCGGTGGGCAGCCCCCGGTCGAAGAACGGGATGACCTGCTGCTCGGCCCCGGCGGTGAACGCGACGCCCATGAAGACGTCGACGATCTCGGAACGCCCCCCGGCCACGTCGCGCATCTGGCGGGGGCCGATGCCGAACTTCTCGCGCGCCCGGATCGCGGCGTCGCTGAACGGCTCGGTGTCCTCTATCAGCACCTCGACGCGGGGTCCGGCGAGGGCGTCGATCTCCTCCAGGGTCCGGATCAGGTTCGACCGCGCCTGCACGAAGAGCTCCGGCACCACCGGGCTCAGGAACGCCTGGATGAACACCGGGCGCTCCTCGGGCAGCTCGTCGAGGAGCCGCCGCGTCTCGGCGCTGACCGACGAGAGCCGCTCGGCGGTGACGTCGAGCCGCACGGCGGCGCGCGCCACCAGCATGTTGACGGCCACCAGGGCCGCCGCGACCGCCGCCACCCTTATCGCCTGGTGCGCCCACATCGGGAACCCGTCGGGGTCCCTCGGCCAGTGCCGCCGCCCCGCGATCAGGGTGTTCAGATAGAGGAAGAGCGCGGCCACGGACATGAACATGACCAGGCCCGACAGGGTCAGGACGCCCCGCGAGAAGTCCCAGAACGGGGCGAACACGCTGAACGGGGCCGCGAGCCGGCCGGCGTCGACGCTGACCGCGGCGACCACCGAATCGACGAAGATGACCCCGCCGCAGAACGCCGCCCCCAGGATGAACGCGACGGTGACGTTGGCGGTCAGCAGCGACGCGAGCATGCCGACCGGCACGAGGGCCGCCCCCACCAGCCAGAAGCCGATGTAGTTCCCCAGCATCAGCCCGAGGTCGGGGCTGCCGAGGAAGAACAGGACCACCACGTGGCTCAGCGACAGCACCAGCGAGGCGGTGTAGATGCCGAGGGTCGCGAGGTACTTCCCCAGCACGATCTCGAGCTCGGTCGCGGGCAGGGTGAACAGCAGCTCGGACGTCCCCAGGCGGCGCTCCTCGGACCACACCGACATCGTCAGGGCGGGGATGAACAGCAGCAGGAGGACCGGGAACACCTGGTTGAGCTGGTCGAGGTTCGCCAGGTTGTCGAGGAAGAACCGGTCCTGCCAGAACGCGGCGGCCGCGCTCAGGAAGATGAACAGGGTGATGAAGACGTAGCCCGAGGGACTGCTGAAGTAGAGCCGCAGGTCCCGCTTGGCCAGCGCCCGGACGATTGCGAAGTTGACCTTGGTGCCCATCGTTCGTTCGTCGTCTCCCGTCGGGGAATCGGTCTCAGGCCGGCAGGGCCTCCTGGGGCTCGCGGGTCAGCCGGTAGAACGGCTGGTCGAGCGAGCCGTTCTCCTCGAGGTCCCCGACCGCCCCGTCGAACACGAGGCGGCCGTTGTGGATCAGCAGGACGCGGTCGGCGACCGCCTCGACCTCCTGCAGGATGTGGGTCGAGATGAGGAGGGTCTTGGTGCGGCCGAGCCGCTGCATGTTCTCGCGGAACTGCTTGATCTGGTTGGGGTCGAGGCCCGCCGTGGGCTCGTCCATGATCAGCACCTCCGGGTCGTGCAGCAGGGCCTGGGCCAGCCCCACCCGCTGCTTGTAGCCCTTCGACAGCTTGCCGATGGGCTTCTCGAGCACGAGATCGAGCGCGCAGGTCGCGACGACCGCCTCGATGCGCTCCTTCAGGGTGCGCGGGGCCATCTCGCGCGCCTCGCCGAAGAACCGCAGCAGCTCGATCGGCGTCATGTCGGGGTAGAGCGGCCCGTTCTCGGGCAGGTAGCCGAGCCGCTTCGACGCCTCGATGCGCTGCTCCCGCACGTCGAACCCCGAGATCGCGGCCCGTCCCGCGCTCGGCGCGAGAAAGCCGGTGAGCATGCGCATCAGGGTGGTCTTGCCCGCCCCGTTCGGCCCCAGGAACGCCACCACCTGCCCCTGGGGGATCGAGAACGAGGCGTCGTCGACCGCGACGAACGGCCCGTAGTACTTGCTCAGCCCGCGCGCGTCGATCATGGCGGCGGGAGCCGCCGCCTCCACCGCTGCGGGGGGCGCCGTATCCGCAGCCGGCCCGGCCGCCGTATCCTTCGCTACAACTTCCTCTTCCATGTGGGTCTGCCTCTTCGCACCACCACGTTCACACGCTCACGGGCGGAAACGCCCGCCTGTCGCTATCAGACGCATCCGAATCCCGATTGGCCGGGGCGTCAGCCGGGCGGGTCCCCGGCATCGGCCCGGCCCCGTCGGGGCTCCGTTCGGTCGGCAACCCAAGAGCATAGTCAATCGGGCCAGTGCTCATCAAGGGGCAGCGTCGTACGGGGTGCACGACACCATTGTTGGATGGCGTCAGGCGGCGTTCGCGGCTCGTCGCTGCCAGAAGTCCTCGAAGCGGCCACTGAGGATGCAGCAGCGCAGGGCGGTGATGGCGTTGGCGCCGGCCACGGTCCAGCGCATGCCGGCGCGCTTGAGCCGGGCGCCGATGACGAGCTTGCAGCCGGACTCGACGACGGCCGACGACACGCAGAGACCCGCCGCTCGGAACTCCGGATAGCGCATCCGGTGGCGGTTGCGGGTCAGGTAGTCGATGCACTTGCGGGCCTCCTCGCAGTGCTCGCTGTGGACGCGCAGTTCGGTCAGGACCGCGTCGATCCGCCCCGCGTCCAACTCGTCCCGCCGGGCCTTGCCCCACCGGTCGGCCAGGTCCGTGCCGGGGCCGTAGACGGCCTTGGCGACATCGCTCAGATGCTGCTTGGCGTGGTAGATGTCGACGATTTGGATGGCGTCGGGGAAATGCTCGTCGGCCAGATTCCAGATCCAGGGGGCGCCGTCGCCGATGACGACCTGTCGGGCGGCGGTGTCGAAGCCGCGCCGTTGCGCCTCGCGCTGGACGCGTTGGGGGAAGGCGGCCGGCTGCGGGTCGGTGTCGCGGCTGGCCGCGCTCTCGACGGCGGCGTTGTAGCTGACCGACCCCGGGTCGCGGCGAGGCCGGCCCTCGTCGTCGCGCCCTTCGGCCGTCCACACCGTCGACAGCTTGACCTCGCGGGTCTTGGCGGAGCCGTCGGGCTGCTTGCCGCGGCGCCCGGCGACCTCGGCCGGGCGGACCGGCACGCCGGTCCCGTCCAGCCCCAGGTACATCGTGGGCGCGGGCGCCGGTGCGGTCTGCCCGCGGACGGCGCGCTCGTCACGGGCGATTTCGCGGCCGAGCGCCTCGGCGCAGCGCTCGACCTGCCGGGCCTCGACCTCCACCCCGGTCAGGGCCAACAACTCGCTCGCCTTGTTGAAGCTGACCTCGGCCGCCATCATGCCCACCAGCCGGGTGGTGCCCGGTGACAGCGAGGTGTCTTGCAGGTCCAGGGCCCGGTCGCGCGGGCAGCTTCCCCGGCGGCAGGCGCGGCAGTAGTAGTAGGCCCGTTCCAGCCTCATCGGGCCCATCAGCGTGATGAACGTCTTCGGGCGGCGGCCTACGTACTGCGCCGGCTGGCCGCACGCGCACGGGATGGTCGAACCCGACCGGTCGGTGTGGTCCGCGTTGAACCGCTCCGCCGCCATCTGCGCGGCGATGCCGAGGGCTTGGCGACGGAGCGCCTGCTCGAAGGCCTCGAAGTCCTGCGTCTCCACGCTCCCCGGTCCGATGAGCGCATCGACTTCGGCCGCGAGAGCGGCTACGAACGCCGCGCCCCAGCCGCCCGGATGACCCGGTCGGCGGCGTCGAGGGCTCGACGGTGAATGGTCCGCTCGAGGGTCTCGAAGTCCTGCGCATTCCCCCTTCCGCGTCGCAGGAACGCGTCGACATCGGCCTGGACGGCCGCCTCCAACGCGGCGAACACCTCCTCCTTGAAGCCCCCTTTTTCGGCCGCGTGACCGAACGGTCTCGTCACTTGCGCCTCGGGCATGGTCGGAATCCTCCTACCCGAGCAATCGGTCGATCAGCGCTCGCTCAATACCCCTGACGGCTCCCTGACGGCAAATCCTCAACTTTCCTGTCGTGCACCCCGTCGTACGAAACGTCCGACCGCCCCGAAGACCAAGTTCGGGAGTTCCCCGTCCGGCAGCCGACGGATCGACCCGCAGCCACGGACCCGGGGCGACGGCGCGCGCGGGTGCGATGAAGCGGACAGGATCGCGCTCCCGGCGCATCCCGGCCGACGCCGGCGCGGTGCGATAGGATCAGGGCAGCCGCACATCGCCGACCATGCAGAACAACCTTCCGCCGCCCTCCCGGTTCCTCGCCGTCCCCCTCCTCGCCGGCCTCGCCGTCATCGGCACCGCCGGCAGCCAGCCCGTCCCGGCGGATCCCGAGGATCCGGCGCTGCGCGAGATCATCGACCGGGCGATCGAGCGCGCCGCGTGGGCCCAGGAGGAGGGCTTCGAGACCCGGTACCGCAGCGCGATGACGCAGCGGATCCAGCAGTTCGACGGCGACGGCGAGGTCACCGACGACGAGACGCTGCGCTACGAAGTGGAACCGTACCAGGGGGCCCTGTTCAACCGGCTGACGGCCCGGGACGGCGAGCCCCTCCGCGAAAGGGACCGGCGGGAGCAAGAGAAGCGCTGGGAGGAGTTCCGGGCCGAGATCGACGACCCCCGGAAGCGCGCGGAGCGGGAACGCGAAAGGGCGGAGAACGAGATCAAGTTCGACGAGGAGCTCGCCGAGCGATACACGGCCAAGCTGGACGGCGTGGAGGACCTGCGGGGCCGCCCCAGCTTCGTCATCTCGTTCGAGCCGCGGCCGGGGAACCTCCCGGTGCGGCGGCGGATGGACCACGCCCTGAACAAGTCCCGGGGCAAGGCCTGGATCGACCGCGAGACCTACGAGATCGCCCAGGTCAACTTCGAGCTCATGGAGCGGGTGCGCCTGTGGTGGGGCATCCTCGGCTCGATCTCCGACGCCACCGGCCGGCTCGAACGCCGGCCCGTCGCCGGCGACGTCTGGCTGAACAGCGAGTTCGACGTGTACTTCCACGTCCGGGTGCTGTTCCGGACGACCCGCCGCAACACGACGACCCAGTGGAGCGGCTTCGAACTCGCGGACTGACGTCGACGCGGGAAGCCTGCGCCCCCGGGAGGGCGCAGGCTCCGGTCCCGATCTACCGGGTCAGCGCCCCGTAGACGAAGTTGCGCGAAATCGACTGCACCTCGCCGACCGCGCGCCCGCGGTGCTGGATCATCCCCACGAACGCGAGGTCCGTCTTCGGATCGATCCAGAACCACGTGCCGGCCGCCCCGCCCCAGCGGTAGGTGCCGTCGGCGTACGCCTCGCCGGCCGCGGCCGCGTCGGTGACGACCTCGAACCCGAAGCTGAAGCCCCGCCCGGCGGGCCGCGTGCCGAGCGGCCCCGGCAGCAGGTGGTTCGTCTCCATGATCTCGACGGATCGCGGCGACAGCACCCGGACCCCGCCGAGCTCCCCGTCGTTCAGCAGCATCTGCATGAACCGCATGTAGTCGCCGGCCGTCGAGTAGAGGCCGCCGCCCCCGGAGGGACCGGCCGGCGGCAGCGTGCGCACCTCGTTGTCGGCGAGCTCGAGCCCCTCGTCCCCGTCCTGGTAAATCCGCGCGGCCCGGTCGACGTCGCCCGCGGGCACGAAGAACGCGGTGTCGACCATGCCGAGGGGCTCGAAGATCCGCTCGAGCAGGAACTCGTCGAACGGCTGCCCCGACAGCTTCTCGACGAGGTAGCCCTGCACGTCGACCGAGATGCTGTAGTGCCACCGGGCGCCGGGCTGGTACCGCAGCGGCAGCGCCCCGAGCTTGTCGATCATGGCCTGCAGCGGCGCGTCGGCGTCGAGGACCCCCTTGTCCCGGTACGCGCGCGCCACGGGGTGGTTGTCGAAGCCGTAGTCGAGCCCCCCCGAGTGGGTCAGCAGCTCGCGCATCGTCATCGACCGCGTCGCCGCCTCGTGCACCGGCGAGCCGTCGGCGTACTCGCCCGCGTGGACGCGGAGGTCGGCGAACTCGGGGATGAAGTTGGACACCGGCTCGTCGATCTGCCACTTGCCCTCTTCGTAGAGGATCATCAGGGCCGCCGCGGTGATCGGCTTGGTCATGGAGTAGATGAGGAAGATCGAGTCGGCGGCCATCGCCGTCCCCGACTCGACGTCCTGCACCCCCGCGCTGTCGACGAAGGCGATCTTGCCGTTGCGCGCGAGCATCGTCACGACGCCGGCCAGCTTGCCTTCGTCGACCATGCGCTGCATGCCCGCGTCGAGCCGGGCGAGTCGCTCGGCGGACAGCCCGACGGCGGCGGGGGCGGCGTGGCCCAGGTCGCGGGCGAGACCGTGGTGACCCTGCGCCGCGACCGGCCCGGCGGACAGAAGCCCGATTCCGAGCACGAGCGCGGCCAACAGGAAGAGGATCGGCGAACGGCGTACGGCAGCTCTTGGCATGGTGATGACTCCTGGACGGAACGGAACTTCAAGCGCCCTGCGCGGCCCCGCGTCACGCGGCCACCGGACCTCGTGAGCCGCGCCCGGCCGCGCGCCGGACCCCCGGTCCCCGAGAGGCGCAGTCGGTGGCACGACCCGTTAAGCCTACCCCAAACCGGCGGTCGTGGGATCGGGCGCTTGACATTCCGGCCGCGGCGGGTGCAGTATCTTCTTGTCGGGTATCTAGGGGTCGGCGGCGAGAGGGTGCCGACTTCCCCCGGTAGCCGGCGGCCCGGAGGGCGGGCCGCGGGCGAGGGTTCGGGGCCCCCGGAGTCTGCGCCGTAGAGCGGTGCGGAGCTCGTAGCGGGTCGGTTGGGGGCGGGCGGAGCCCTAGGAGTCTGCGCCGTAGAACGGTGCAGACTCCTAGCCGGGTTGGTTGGGCGCGAGCGGAGCCGTAGGCGACGCTCTCGGGGCTGGAGCATCGTGCTGACGAAGAAGCCGGACCTGCTGCAGGGCACCCTGGCGCTGCTGATCCTCAAGACCCTGTCGACGGGTCGCATGCACGGCTGGGGCATCTCGCAGCGCATCCAGCAAATGTCGCGGGACGTGCTGCAGGTCAACCAGGGGTCGCTCTACCCGGCGCTGCACCGCCTCGAGCAGCAGGGGTGGATCCGCGCCTCGTGGGGCAAGTCCGAGAACAACCGCCAGGCGAAGTACTACGAGCTGACGGCGGGCGGCCGGAACCAGTTGAACGTGGAGACCGAGAACTGGATCCGCATCTCCACCGCCGTCGCGGGCATCGTCGAGGCCTGACCCGCGGCGGCGCCGGCCGCGTCCGGCAACTTTCCGCCGCCGGCCGGCGTCTAACTTCGGGAACGCGCGGGAACGGGATCGCGGACCGTTCACCGCCGGCTCCCAGAGGAGCGTCCGATGGACATCGCACGTCCCGACATCGCCCGCGCCAAGCGGATGCGGCAAATGGCGTATAGCGTCGCCGCCGTCGTGGTCGTCATCCTGATCACGGTCGGGGTGTCGCGCCTCGAGCCGGCGGCGCCGAGGGTCGACCGCGACACCGTCTACACCGACACCGTGCAGCGCGGCGAGATGCTGAGGAACGTCCGGGGCACGGGCACGCTGGTCCCCGAAGAAATCCGCTGGATATCCGCCATCACCAACAGCACCGTCGAGCGCATCGTGCTCAGGCCCGGCGTGACCGTCGAGCCCGACACCGTCATCGTCGAGCTGAGCAACCCCCAGCTCGAGCAGAGCGCGCTCGAGGCGCGGCTCCAGCTCGAGGCGGCGCAGGCCCGGTTCAAGAGCCGCCAGGTCGAGCTAGACCGCGACGTGCTGTCGCAGCGCGCCACCGTCGCCGGGGCGGAGGAGGCGCTCACCCTGGCCGAGTACGAGGCCAGCCTCGACGAAGAGCTGTACAACGAAGAGCTGATCTCGGAGCTGGAACTCCGGCAGAAGCAGGCGGCGGCGAGCCAGCGCCGCATTCAGCATCAGATCGAGCAGCAGCGGCTCGACATCCTGGTCGACTTGATGGAGACCCAGCTCGCGGCCGAGCAGGCCGAGGTGGACCGCCTCGACACCATCTATCAGTTGCGCCGCGACGAGGTCGCGGACCTGCGGGTCACGGCGGGGGTCGCGGGGGTCCTGCAGGAGGTGCCCCTCGAGGAGGGGGCCAGCGTCACCCCCGGCACGAATCTCGCGCGGGTCGGCGACCCCACGCAGCTCATGGCCGAGCTGCGCATCGCCGAGACGCAGGCGCGGGACGTCCAGATCGGCCAGCCGGCGGCCATCGACACGCGCAACGGCATCATCCCCGGACACGTCATCCGCATCGACCCCGCGGTGCAGCAGGGCACCGTCACCGTGGACGTCTCGCTCGACGGCGAGCTCCCCCGCGGCGCCCGGCCCGACCTGACCGTGGACGGCACCATCGAGCTCGAGCGGCTCGTGGACGTCATCTACGTGGGCCGCCCCGTGTACGGCCAGGAGGACAGCGTGGTCACCCTGTTCAAGCTCCAGCCCGACAGCGACGAGGCGGTGCGGACCCGCGTCAGCCTGGGCCGCAGCTCGGTGAACACCATCGAGGTGCGCGAGGGGCTCCAACCCGGCGACGAGGTCGTGCTGTCGGACATGTCGCAGTGGGACGACGTCGACCGCATCCAGTTGAACTAGCAGCCGCCGCAACCCGCGCGTCCGGGGAGTCTCCCAGGAGGAGCCAGAAAATGAACGACGCCGCCCAGCCGCTGATTCATCTCGACAAGGTGACGAAAATCTTCTTCACGGACGAAGTGGAGACCCACGCGCTCGCCGAGATCGACCTCGACATCTACCCCGGCGAGTACATCGCCATCTCGGGGCCGTCCGGCTGCGGCAAGTCGACGCTGCTGTCGATTCTCGGGCTCCTCGACTCGCCGTCCGACGGCCAGTACCAGTTGAACGGCCGGCCGGTGGCGAGCCTCAAGATGTCGGACCGCGCCCGCACCCGCAACCGCGAAATCGGGTTCATCTTCCAGAGCTTCAACCTGATCGGCGACCTCACCGTCTACGAGAACGTCGAACTGCCCCTGACCTACCGCGGCATGCGCCCCGCGGAGCGGCGGCAGCGGGTGGACGAGGCCCTCGAGAAGGTCGAGATGGCCCACCGCGCCAAGCACCTGCCCAGCCAGCTCTCCGGCGGCCAGCAGCAGCGGGTGGCGGTGGCCCGCGCCGTCGCGGGGCAGCCGTCGATCCTGCTCGCCGACGAGCCCACCGGCAACCTCGACTCGAAGAACGGCGAGGCGGTGATGCAGTTGCTCGCGGGCCTGCACGCCGAGGGGTCGACCATCTGCATGGTCACCCACGACCCCCGCTACGCGCAGCACGCCGGCCGCGAGGTGCACCTGTTCGACGGGCGGGTGGTGGACGGCCCCCCGGACGAGGGCCAGCCGGCGGTGTCGTAGCCGATCGTCGCCTTCGGCTCGGGTTGGCGCCCAAACCAATCCCCGGAGTCTGCGTGTTCCGCCACCGCAGACTCCCGGCCGCGCCTCGGGATCCGGCCGGCCGGCGGGCGGGAGCCGCTGAGCGGGGTTGCCCCGGCTACTCGGGCCGTTCGACGGCGGTGTAGTCCAGGTAGGTGCGGCCGTCGACCTGCGAGACCACCGCCGTCAGCCGGTACCGCCCGTCGGGCGACTCGACCCGCACCGGCGACGACTCTATCGGAACATCGGACGGGTCCGGCCCCCCGCGCAGCGCCTCGCGGAGCACGCGCCCCTGCATCGAGGCGGGAACCCCGATCCCCAGCGTGTGGAGGAACGTCGGCGCGAAGTCGACGTTCCCGCTCGGCACCGCGCTCTCGACCCCCGCCTTCAGGTCGGGACCGACCGCCACCAGCGTGTTGTGGATGTCGAACGGGCTCGAGCTGCCGTGGCCGGCCACGCCCGGCTGCGCCGTCGTGCCGCGGAAGCCGTACCGGCCCGCCGCCGCCGTCCACGCGGGCGAGTAGAGGACCTGCGCGGCGCGCGGATGGTCCCACCGCGCGAGGTCGAACGACAGGGTGCCGGGTGCCGCGCCCTCGCGGGCGCCGGGTTCCGCGGCCCGGGTGAAGACCGCGCCGACGCCCTCGGTCGCCTGGAGGGCGGCGGCGACCGCCGACACCGCGGCCGGGTCGCCGTCCCGCACGTAAACCGCCCCCGCCCCGGCCACGATGCGCGGCGAGCCGTCGTCGAGGACTCCCGCGAACGGCGCCAGCACCGCGTCGAGGTCGATGCCGCCGGTGTGCTCCGAGAACCCGTGGTCCGAGGTGACCCAGACGTTCGTCGTCTCGGCGAGGCCGGCCGCCGCGAGGCCGTCCTGAAGGCGCTGAATCTCGGCGTCGAGCCGGAAGAGGGCCTCGACCATCAGGGGGTGGCCCACGCCATGGGCGTGGGCGGTCGTGTCGGGGTCGCTGAGCCACAGCACCGTCACCGCCGGGTCGACCGCGGGCAGGGCGACCTCGAGGAACGCGTCGACGATCCACCGGTTCCTCGCGTGGTTGGGCGTGCCCGCCTCCGGGACCGGCCCGAGGCGGTCGAGGGCCTGCCCGTGCAGGTCCGCCGGCAGGCCGTACTCGTAGTGGAGGATGGCCCCGCCGGCGACGGTGTGGTTCAGCAGGTAGGACGACCCGCTCGACCCCGCGCTCATGACGAGGAGCCGGCGGCCCGCCGACTGGAGCGCCTCGCCGAGGGTGGCCGCCGTCAACAGGGGCCCGCCGCCCGCCGCCTCGATCCGCAGCAGGTTGCCGCGGTCGCTGGTGGAGAGGAACCGGGCGGCGTCGACGCGCGGGAAGAACACCGAGTTGCCCATCAGGCCGTGGGTCTCGGGATAGGCCCCGGTCGAGATGGACGCGGCGTTGACGCGGGTCACGGTGGGGAACACCGCGTGGTGGCTGGTCATGACGATGCCGCGCCGCCCCAGCGCGTGGAGGGCGGGCATGAAGTGGGGCTGCACGTAGTCAGGGCGCAACCCGTCGAGCACGACCAGCAGGTGCCGGGGTCCGCCCGCGCGGGGCGACGGTTCGGCGTCCTGACCGGCCGCCCCGGTCGTCGGCGCGGCGAGGGCGAGGGCCGCCGCCAGCACACCGCACGCAATCCGTCGGGCCATCGCGATCAGCGCTTGACCAGCCCCACGATGGCGCAGGCGACAACGACGACGAACGGGAGCACCGCACCGGCGGCGAACATCAGCGTGGCGAGCGTACTCGGCTCGGGGACCATCCGTGATTCCTCCTCTCGATGGCGACCCGGCTCGACCGGACCGCCCGTGAACGACGACGGCGACCATTTTCGCGGCCCGCGCGGGTGGCGGTCCGCGGCGATTCGCACTGCCCAGATTCTAGCAGCCCGAGGCGATCGTCAATGCGACCCGAAGGGGAACGCCGTGAGCCACGCTCGCGCATGGTCGATGTCGTCGGTGCGCAGGGTGTCCGGGTTGACCCCGCGCACGGCGCCGAGGTAGTAGCCCAGCAACTGGAACGCGACGGCGGCCAGCGGCGGCATCAGCAGCTCGCCGACGGTCCCGGGCACCGCGATGACGAACATCGCGTCCGGGGCCACCGTGTCGTCTCCGTCGACGACCAGGGCCAGGCTCGGCGAGCCGGCCGCCCGCGCCGTGCGCGCGACATCGTGCAAACGGGCGTAGGAGCGGCCGGGGGGCGCGACGACCACCGTGCCCACATCCTCCGACAGCAGCGAGATCGCGTTGTGCGCGTACTCCGCGGGCCGGTACGCCTTGCACAGCAGGCCGCTCTCCTCCTCGATCTTCAGCGCGCCCTCGCGGGCGGAGAACCAGTTCGCGCCCCCGCCGGCGAGCAGCAGCGCCCGCTGGTCCTTGAGCGCGTTGGCGATCTGCGAAACGTTCACGTCCTCTTCTTCGAGGAACCGCGCCGCCGCGTCCGGCAGGTCGGCGACCGCCGCCACCAGCTCGTCCGCCTCGCGCGCCGCGAGCGCCGCCGTGGCCGTCCCGATCTCGATGCCCAGCAGGTACAACCCCACGAGACGGGTGGTCAGGACCGAGATGTCGGGGCCGCAGCGCTGGCCGCCCGGGAAGCAGACGCTCTCGTCGCACAGATCCTCGATCGCGCTGCCCGGCGTATTGGTCAGACCGACCGTGAGCACCCCGCGGTCCCGGGCCCGCCGGCCCGCCTCGAGCGTCTCGACGGAGGCCCCCGTCGCCGACTGGAGGACGAGGGCGGTCGGCTCCGCCCCCCCGCGCCAGTGGTCCGAGAACTCCCGGCACTCGTGGTTCTCGGTCGACCAGGGGGTCCACCGCCGGAACAGGAACGCCCCGAGCTCGGCGGCGTGGAAGGCCGATCCGCACCCGGCGAAGACGAGGCGCCGGACGCCCCGCTCGACGAGGCGCCGGGCGAGGCCGGCCAACTCGGGCCGCAGGCCGGCCGCCTGCCGCATCAGCGCGGGCTGCCGCCGGACATCCTCGATGAGGAGGTACGGATGTCCCTGCCGGATGTCGCTGGTGCCCCGGATCCGCGCCCACAGGGGCACGCGGGCGAGCTCCTCCTCCAACCACGCCGGCAGCGGTTCGTCGGGGGTGGGCGGCGGCGCCCCGGGGTTCGCGTCCATGAGGTCGCGCGCCCATTGGGGCAATCGGAGGTTCGACGGTCGGGGCGTCATGTGTGTCGTCCGGGGGGAGCCGGCGCCCGCGTCGGCGCAGACTCCCGGGGGTGCCGGCCGGGCGGGGAGCGGGCGGCGCCGTCCTGGCCGGGCACCCGAAGGACGGTGCAGGATACTAGAATCCGCGCCGGCCGGGAACCTCCGAATCGCGGCCGGGCGATCCGCGGGCGCCGGAGGGTCGGTGCGCCGGGACCGCGGGGCGGCCGTCACCCGGTTCCCGGCCCGGCTCGCCGGGCGAGGGCCTGAACGCGCTCGAAGTGGCCGGGGACGTTGAGCCGCGCGCAGAGGTCGAAGAAAGCGGGCCTCGGCCCGCGCCAGCGGAGGTCGTCGACCGAGTCGAAGAGCCGCGCGTCGGTGCGCAGGGTGGCGAGGTTGCGGAAACGCAGGGCGAGGTCGCGGCGGGCCGCGAGCTCCGCCGCGAGGCGCCCCGCGCCCCGCACCGCGACGTCCCAGTCGGCGGCGTCCTCCGGTATCGCGTCGATGCGTCCGTACCGCCCGACCACCGCCGCCGCCGACTTGGCGCCCCACCCCTTCAGGCCGGGAAAGCCGTCGGCGGCGTCGCCGACGAGGGCGAGATAGTCGGGAATCGACGCCGGCGCCACCCCGAACTTCGCCCGGACCCCGTCCGCGTCGCGCAGCGCGCCGGCCCGCCGGTCGAACTGCACCACGCGGGTCCCGGTCACGCACTGCGCGAGATCCTTGTCCGGGGTGCAGATGAACACCTGCTCCACGCGCGGATCGCCGGCCGCGCGCGCCGCCGCCGCCGCCAGCCCGTCGTCGGCCTCGAGGTCCGTCATCGGCCACACCGCGACCCCGAGCGCCTCGAGGCCCTCCTCGAGCGGGCCGAACTGGCCGAGCAGCGCGGGGTCGACCCCCTCCCCCGTCTTGTAGCCCGGCCAGAGATCGTTGCGGAACGACTCGATGACGTGGTCGGTCGCGACGCCGATATGGGTCACGTCGTCCTCGAGCATCGACAGCACCGAGCCGAGGACGCCGCGGACGGCGCCGACTTCGCGCCCGTCCACGTCCTTCGCCGGCGGCACCGCGTAGAAGTGCCGGAACAGCTCGTAGGTCCCGTCGACGAGGAACACGTTCATGCGCGCAGGAGCGGGCCGGTCAGCTCTCGCGGCGGGTCGGGGTGGCGGCGGTGGGGCACGGCGCCCACCCCAGGCGGATCAGGTCCCGGCCCAGGCTCTTGGCCGCATCGACCAGCGCCGCGCTGTCGTCGAAATGCTCGCTCTCCTCCGATCCGTCAGGATACAGCACCACGAGCTCGCAGGCGTCGGGACGCGCGTCGCAGTGGATACCGATGAACCGGGGCGGCCCCTCCGCCGCCTTGAAGAACCACAGCATCAACGTGTTGTATCGGGACGGATCGGGCGCGCTGCAGACTGCGCCGGCATTTGCCGTGCAATCGTGGGTCATACCGGGCGTTGGCGGGAAGCGGGTTTTTTCCCGGGCCCGCATAGCGAATATCCGGCCGGCCGATACGTAGAAGGGGACAGTGCATACCGTGATGGTCGATTCCGCGGCGCCGCCGCTCGTCGCCGGCGACGACGAGTCCGACAGCAGACTCGTCGACCGGGCCAAGGCCGGCGAGGCCGCCGCGTGCGACGCCCTGGCCCGGCGCCACCGCCGGGCCGCGTACCTGCTGGCCCTGCAGATGGTGGGCAACCGGGACGACGCGATGGACGTGACCCAGGACGCGATGCTGCGGTTCTTCACCACCCTGCAGAGCTTCGACGCCGCGCGCCGCGTGCGGCCCTGGCTGTTCACGATCGTGCGGAACCAGGTGCGCGACTTCTGGCGGCGCCGGCAGCGCCGGCCGGCCGACGCCATCGGCGAGTCCGACGCCCTAGTCGGGCAGCTCGCGGCCCCGCAGGCGAGCCCCGAGGCCGACCTGCACCGCCGCGAGCTGAAGGAGCGCGTCTGGCGCGCCCTCGCCGCCCTGCCCGCCGAGAAGCGCGAGATCATCGTGCTGCGCGACTTCCACGACCTGTCCTACAGCGACCTCGCGCAGGTGCTCGGCATCCCCATCGGCACGGTGATGTCGCGGCTGCACGGCGCCCGGCGCCGGCTCCGGGCGCAGCTCGAAGAAGAAGGAGGACGTCATGCCTGAGCCCTGTGGGCGGACGTTCGACGAGGCCCTGCTCTCCGGATACGTCGACCGGGCGCTGGTGCAGCGCGACGGGCAGCGGGTCCGGGTGCATCTGGAGCGCTGCGCCGCGTGCCGGGCCGTGGTCGAGGATCTGCGCGCAGTGCGGGAGGCGACGATGTCAACGACGTTCGAGACGCCGCGGGATGACGAGTGGCCGGAGACTCCGCGGACCGGGGCCGGCCGGCTCCTGGTCGGACTGGGCTGGCCGCTGGTGGCGGCCTGGGGGGCGCTGCTCGCCGGCTACGCCCTGTGGGAGATCTGGCGGGAGACGGAGAACCTCGTCGAGCGGCTCCTGCTGGTGGGCGGGGTGACCGGCTTCGCCCTGCTGTTCATCGGGGTGCTGCTCGACCGGCTGAAGACGGCGCCGACCGACCGCTACCGCGAGGTGCACAAATGATCGTGGTCACGGCGAATCGGGTGGCCGGCAAGCGGATCGCCCGCACCCTGGGCCTCGTGCGCGGGAACACGATCAGGACCCGCCACCTCGGCAAGGACATCATGGCGGTGCTGCGCAACATCGTCGGCGGGGAGGTCGCCGAGTACACCAAGCTGCTCGCCGAGTCGCGCGAGCAGGCGCTGGACCGGATGGTCGAAGAGGCGGAGTCGCTCGGGGCGAACGCCATCGTCTCGCTGCGGTTCTCGACCTCGATGATCATGGGCGCGGCGGCCGAGCTGCTCGCCTACGGCACCGCGGTCGTGCTCGAGGACGAAGAAGACGGGGCGGGAAGCGGCCGGCCGGCGGCGGTCGCGGGACCCTGAACGACCAGGGTCGGCGGGGTCACCCCTGGTACTCCTTCAGCATCTGCTGCAGGGCGTACTCCTCGGCGTCCCAGGCCGCCTGGACCGCGCGCAGCGCCGCTTCCGACGTCGGCTCCCAGCGGGCGAGCGCCCGGTTGCGCTCGAGCAGCAACCCTTGGGCGGTCGCGTGGTCCAGGAACCGGAAGAGGTGATCGTAGTAGCCGTCCACGTTGACGAAGACGCAAGGCTTCTCGTGCAGCTCGAGCGGCTTCTGCGCCCAGGTGAGCGCCTCGAACATCTCCTCGACGGTGCCGAACCCCCCCGGGAGCGCCAGGCACGCGTGGCACAGCGACTGCATCTTGTACTTCCGCTGGTGCATGGTGTCGACGACGTACAGGCGGCTGAGTTCGCCGTGCGCGAGCTCCTGGTACGAGAGCTGACGCGGAACGATGCCGGTGACGAAACCGCCGTTCGACAACATGGCGTTGGCCAGCACCCCCATCAGGCCGACGCGGGCGCCGCCGTAAATGAGCCCGATGCCGTCGGCCGCCATCAAGCGGCCCAGGGATTCGGTCTCCTCCACGAACCGCTTCTGGTACCCGACATGGCCGCCCAGGTAGACGCAGATGTGCCTCATCCCGTCCGGCGGCTCCATGCCCGCGTAGTCGGCATCCTGCCGCGGCCCGTCTGCCATCCCTTCATATCTCCGATATCTCGGCCGGCGCCGGCGGCTGCTAGCCGAAGGTCTCGAGCGCGGCCGCGCGCGACTTCTTCACGGGGATGAACCGATCGAAGCCGCTGATCCGGAACACGTCCTCGACGTGCGGCTTCATGCTGCAGAGCACGAGCGTTCCCTCGCCCTTCAGCGCCTTGGCGGCGAGGAGCAGCACCCGCAGCCCCGAGCTGCTGATGAACTCGAGACGGCCGAAGTCGACGATCAGTCGACGGTCTCCGTCGCCGATGCGCTGCATGACGCTCGTCTCGAAGGCGTTGACATTCGCGCTGTCCAGCCGGCCGACGGGCACCAGCACCAGCACGCCGTCCTGCCTTTCTTCCCCGATCTCGATGTCCATCGGCGTAACCCGCCCCTCGGCCCGCTCCGCCGGCGTGTAGTTGTGCTCCAGCGTCAACCGGTTCCGGCCCTCCGTGTGCTGGTAGGTGACGCGGTCGGCGAACGACCTGACCAGGTGCAGTCCCAGACCCCCGACGGGGCGTTCTTCGAGGGATGACGACACGTCGGGATCGGCGAGCTCCGTCGGATCGAACGGGCGCCCGTTGTCCGTGATGGTCAGCACCATCAACGTGCCGCTGACCCACAACGTGATCTCGATCCTGGGTTCGGCGACGCCCTCGAAGCCGTAGTTCACGGCATTCGCCACCAACTCGTCGAGAGCCAGGTTGAGCATGTAGATCTCGGACTCGGGCAGCCGGTTCGCGACACCGAAGGCCTCGACCATCCCGGACAGATTGCGGAGCGCCGACAACCGCGGCGGCGACAGGGAGACCCGCAACTCGTCCTTCAGCATCCGGTCCGCCCGGTCCCCGGCGGCGGCGGCCTCCTGGAAACGCCCCGGAATCGACGCTAGCAACTCGTCAACCATCCGCTCGTGTCCCTTCGCTGTGCATAGCTTAGCACTTGCCGCGTCTAACGTCGCACGCGAACGGCGGCGACGCGGAAAAACGGCATCCCGAATGCCCGCCGCATCACGAGCGGCGCATCAGGACGATCCGGTTCGTGTTCGTCCCGCCCCGGTTGTTGTCGACCCCCCACGTGTTCGAGGTCTTCGTGAACGTCTGCTCGTTGACGACGATGCAGACCGGCGTCCACGGCGTCCCGCGGGCGACGTCGGCGACGACCCGATCGAGCAGCAGCGCGCCGCGCCGGATCTCTCCGACCTCGAAGGCGAACGCGCCGCCGGGCCTCGTGACGGCGGCGACGTTGACGAGGGCGCGCCGAACCAGCTCCTTCCACGCGTCGAGCCGGTTGGTCTGGGTGATCTCGATGCCGCCGGCGTCCAGGCCCGCGAACCAGCACCGCATCCAATTGTCCCCCCTGTAGTCTACGACATTCATGAACGGCGGCGATGTAACCGCGAGCGAGACGGGCGGGCCGCCGTAGGCGAACGGGGCGTCCGCCCCCTGCCGGAGGAAACCGCGCACGACGCCGGACGGCGCCCGCCCGCGCACGTCCTTCAGCAGCGAGCGGGTCTTGCGCAGGATCAAGGCGGCGACGTCGCGGTAGTCCGGCCGCTGGTCGCGGCGTTCGTTGATCCGGCGCTGGCTCTCGACGGAGGCGGCCTGGTTGGGCGGCAGCGTGTAGACGGAGAAGAACCCCCGCGAATGCCCGGTCAGGCGGTTGATGGCGACCATCCGGATCCAGCGGTCGACGGCGTCGTCGCCCCCCGCCGAGGCGCGCTCCAGCAGATACGCGCGAAGCCGGCGGATCTGCGCGAGGGTCCGCGCGTGGAAGAACGCGTCGAACCCGGCGGGAGGCTCGTCCGTCCCGCCTCCGCCGTCGTCGAGGGCGAGGCTCCGCAGCCGGGACTCGACCGCCGAGGGCGCGGGCGGCGCCAGCCGCGGCTCGACCAGCATGCGGGACAGCGGATTGACGTCGTTGCCGAGCGCGTCGCGGCCGAGCAGCGCCGCTTCGAGCAGGGTGGTGCCCCGCCCCATGAACGGGTCGAAGACGACGTCGCCGGGGTCGGTCAGCCGGGTGATGAAGAACCGCGGAAGCTGCGGCTTGAAGCATGCCCGGTAGGAGATCTCGTGCAGGGAATGCGCCGCCCGCTGCTTCGAGGTCCAGAATTCGTTCACGAAGACGGGCACGCCGGCGTGCTCGCCGACCGTCGTCTTCCGGCCGTAGCGCCGCCACCCCGCCAGCTCGTCCGCGAGCGCGTCGAGCGTCACGCGGTTGGCGCCGGCGAGGGCGAACTGCAGTTGCATCGGCGATCTACAACCCCAGCAGGTTCGTGCGGAGCTTCGACAGCCCCTGCCCGGCCGCCCAGAGGTCGAGCTCGATCGAGGCCAGCTCGTCGACGACGGGGACGGCGAGGCCCGTCTCTCTCAGGTCGATCGCCTTCAGGTACGTCCGGCACGACCCGCACTCTTCCAGGCGGACGTGCGGCCACGACTCGGAGACGTGGTGCGGCCGGCGGTCCGGGCGCTCCTCCCCGCACGCCGGGCAGCGCGTCCGCGGGAACGCCCATTCCGACAGGCACAGCGAGCACAGCAGGGTCCGCCGGCCCCGGGCCTCGGGCAGATCGCGCAACACCGCGGCGACCGGCGCCTCCCCGCAGTGCGGGCACGCGGCGTGGGCTTCGGCGCCGGCCGGCGGGCCGCCGGCGGTCTCCGCGGGCCCGCCGCCGGCGCCGGCCGCCGGCAGGGCGGCGAGCGCCCCGGCGATGGGCTGCAGGAAGGCGCGGGGGAAGAACTCCAGCGCCGCCGCCTCGCAGCCGAGCGACGCGGCGACGGCGGCGACCGGCTGTCCGCCCGCCGCGGCGTCGAGCAGCGCCGACATCGCCGCGGGCTCCGCCGACAACCGCCCCGCGACCGCCCGCAACAGATCGGTCGCCGACGCCGGCAGGGCCCGCACGAAGCGCGCGAAGGCCCGCCCGCGGGGCCGCTCCGGCAGATTGGCCAGACGCAGCCGCGGCGGCCGGCCGTCGGCGCCCTCGACCGCGCCCAGCCACCGCGAGCCCAGCGCCTTGGCGTACAGGGGCTCCTGCAGCGCCAGCACGTCGCCGTAGAACGCCAGCAACTCCGCCGCGTGCGGATGCCCGCCGCGCAGCCGCTCGACGCGCTTGCGACGCGCCGCCCAGACGGGGTGAGTTGACATGCGTCGAACGGGGGCGGGCGCCCGGACGGCGCGCGGCACGCGCCGAGCCGAGGGGCGGAGGCGTCACGCCCCGCCGGCCCGCGATCCTAGCATGGCTGCCCGCGCGCCTTGATTTGTGTCTTTGACATCCCGCGGCGCCAACCGTCACGCTTGCCTCCTGGCCCGCCAATCGCCGCCGTCGGCTCCGCTTGGCGCCCAACCCCCCGGGAGTCCGCGCCGTTCCGCGGCGCGGACTCCCGGCATTCGGCATGCGGAAGGCAACGTGGTCATGGGGAAACGCGCACGCTCCCGGATCGGCACCCTCGCCGGACGCCGCCGTCTCGAAACCGAGCCGGCGGGCGAGCCGGACCTCCGCCGTCGGCCGCTAGGCGCATGGTGCGAGCAAACGAACCAGGACCTCCGTTTCGGCGTCCGCCTCCTCCGCCGCGACGCGGGTCTCTCGCTGGGCATCGTGCTCATTCTCGCCGTGGCCCTCGGCCTCGCGACCGCGATCTGGAGCTTCGCCGACAAGTCGCTGCTCCGGCCGCTCCCGTTCGAGGACGCCGGGCGGCTCGTCTGGGTCATGGGCAGCGATACGCGGGCGGGGCTGCCGCGGCTGCCGATCTCCCATGCCGACTTTCTCGACTGGCGCGCGCGCAGCCGCCGCCTTGACGACCTCGCCGCGTGGCGGCACGAGATGCGGATACGCTCGGGCGGGGAGGGCCGGGAACGCCTGCGCGTGGGCGCGGCCAGCCCCAACCTGTATCCGCTGCTCGGCGCGGCCCCCCATCTCGGCGTGCTCCCCCGGTCGGAGACCGACGTCGTCCTGACCCACGCGTACTGGAACGCCCGGTTCGGCGCCGACCCCGACGTGATCGGCGCCGGCCTGCGCCTCGACGACCGCGGCTTCACCATCGTCGGCGTCCTCGGCGAGCGCTTCAGGTTTCCGCCCGTCCCCCCGGGCTTCGGTCCCGAGGCGTGGGTCGCACTCGACCACAGCCTGAGCCCGGCGGAGCGCGCCGACCGCGGCGCGCGGGGCCTGTGGGCGGTGGGGCGGCTCGCGCCGGGCGCCGGCGCCGGCGAGGCCCTGACCGAGTTGAACGCCATCGCGGGCGATCTGGAGCGCGCGCACCCGGAGACGAACCGGGCGACCGGCGCGAGCATCGGCCCGCTCGAGCACCTCTGGGTCGATTCGCTGGGCACGGGGCTTCCGGTCATCCTCTCGGGGGCGGCGCTGGCCCTGCTCATGGCCTGCGGCAACGTGGCCGGGCTCCTCCTCGGCCGCGCGCGGCGGCGGCGCACCGAGCTCGCGGTGCGCTCGGCGCTGGGCGCCGGCGCGTCGCGGCTCGCCCGGCAGCTCGCGGCCGAGGTCGGCCTGCTCTTCGCCGCCGGCGCGGCGGCGGGCCTCGCCCTCGCCCACGCGTCGCTGCCGTTGCTCGTGCGGCCGTTCTCGCAGGGCGGCGCGTTCCTCAGCGACACGCCGCGGGTCGACCTGCGGGTCTTCGCGGTCATGGCCGCGGTCGCCGCCGCCACCGCCGCGCTGACGTCGCTCGGCCTCGTCGCCGGCGTGCGGCCGGGCCGGGGTGCCGCGCCCGTCGCCGCGGGTACGGCCGGCCCGCCCCGGCGCTCCACCCTGCGCAGGGGCGTGCTGGTCGCGCAGGTGGGCGTCTCGATGGTGGTCGTCTTCGCCGGCGGCCTCCTGACCGCGAGCTTCCGCAACGCGGCGGCCGAGCCGGTGGGCTTCGACATGGAGGACCTGCTGGCGTGGCGGGTCGAGGCGCCGGCGGAGATGAGGGACGATCCCGAGCGCCTCGCCGGCGCCCTCCGCGAGGTCGGCGAGCGCGCCGACCTCGCCGTTCCCGGTGCCGCCGCGTTGGCCGCCTCCGGTCCCTTCGGCAATCGCGGCCGGATCCACTTCTTCGAGGTCGCGGGGAGGCCGGCCGTCGATCCGGGGCGGCCTCCGCTGGCCGACTACCGGCGGGTGAGCCCCGACTACTTCGACGTCCTCGGCGTCCCCGTGCTCCGGGGCGGGGGGCTGCCGCCGCGGTCCGAGGGGGTGCTGCCGGTCGTCGTCAACCAGGTTCTCGTGGACCGGCACTTCGGGGACGAGGATCCGGTCGGCGCCGGCCTGAGCCTCTTCTCCGAGCTGCAGCAGGGCATGGACCGTTCGCGGGCGACCGAGGCGGCGATCGTCGGCGTCGTGGGCGACGAGAAGATCTGGCGGCTCGACGGGCGGGAGCGGCCCCAGATCTACGCGAACATCGAGTCGGCGCCCCCGACCGGCTTCGATCTGATGGTGCGCACGTCCGACCCGGAGGGCGCGCGCGAGCGCCTGCGGGCGGAACTCGCGCCGTTGCTGCCGGGAGCGTCGATCGACGGCCTGCGGCGCATCGAAGCATCGGCCCGCGCCACCGTCTGGGGACGGTGGGTCGCCGCCGTCGTCATGGACTTGTTCTCGTCGCTCGCCCTCGTGCTGATGGCGATCGGGGTGTACGGAGTGCTGAGCGGCGCCGTCCACGAACGCCGCCGCGAGCTCGCCGTCCGCACCGCCCTGGGCGCCCCGCCCCGCGCCCTGACCGGCCTCGTGGTGCGCGACGGCCTCCTGATCGCGGCGGCCGGCGTCGTCCTGGGCGCGGCCGGCTCCCTGGCCGCCGGCCGGGTCCTCGCGAGCCGCGTCTACACCGTCTCGACGACGGATCCGGCGACGATGGCCGCCGCCGCCGCGCTCCTGATGCTGCTGGCCGCCGCCGCCGCGTGGCTCCCGGCGCGCCGGGCCGGCCGGACGGAGCCGGCCGCGGTGCTGCGCGACGTCTAGTGGACCTACCTCGCGCGCGGGGCGCCCGCCGTCAGCAGCGGCTGGAACGGCACCGCCAGCGAGAACGTCTCGGTCCTCGGCGTGTAGCAGATCGTCTCGCTGCAGACCTGGTACAGCACCGACACCGGCACCTCGACCACGTCCGGCCGGTCGGGGTTCGACCGGTGGAACACCTCGACGTTCGGCGTGACGGGAATCGCCACGTCGACGTCCCCCTCGTAGACGCTGAGGGTGACGCCGAGCTGCGGGAACTCCCTCGGCCGCGTCGGCGGGTAGCGCGCCGCCCCCACCCGCAGGCCCGGCGTGTCGGGAATCGTCGCCTCCGACGCGATGTAGCCGTCGGGGAGCGGCCGGCCGTACATGTGCAGGCCGTCCGCGAGCTCGAAGCGCACGTGCACCGTCGCCTGGGTCTCGAACTGCATCGCCGCGTCGGACAGGAAGGCGGAGACCCGCACCTGATCGCTCCCGAGCTCGACCACCGGGACCTCGTGGCGCGCGAGGATGTCGCCGAGGGCGCTGTCGCGGATCGTGCCCGCCGACTCGCGGGTCGCGTAGTGGCGGTGGAAGAACTTCTCGGTGACCACGCCGTCCCCGTCCGTCACGTAGACGCCGGGGAACGGCAGGCCGTAGAAGCGGCGGCCGCCGCCCTGCTCCGGATCGTCGGGCGAGATCAGGGTGTTGAGGATGCCGAACTCGCGGATGACCGCCGAGTCGACGTCCGACAGCAGGTCATAGGTGACGCCGTACTCGTCGGCGAACGCCCGGAGCTGCTCCGGGGTGTCGTAGCTGACGCCGTACACGCGGATGCCCGCCTCCTCGAAAAGCTCCAGGTTGTCTTGCAGCTCGACCAGCTGCGTTCGGCAGTACGGTCACCACACGGCCGAACGGTAGAACACCACGACCGACTTCGAGCCGCCCCGGTCGGCGTGGTAGTCGACCCGGCGCCCCCGCTGGTTGGGCAGCGAGAACTCGGGCAGCCGCTCGCCGATCTCCGGCCCCGTCGGAAACTCGTGCGACGCGGGGTAGCGCCGCGCGGGAAAGCTCGCGGGCATGCCGATGGTGATGCCGAGGTCGTCGGTCCGCGTGCCCGGCTCCAGGTCTTCGTGCGCCGCGCGCACCGGCGCGGCGTCCTGCGCCGCCGCGGCGGCCGGCGCCGACAGCAGCGCGAGCGCGGCCAGCAGTATCCAGCGTTTCATCGTCTCGTTCCCCCCCTCGGACCCGGCCGCGGCGACCGAACCGGCCGCCCCGTTCCGGGTCGCACTCATTCTATACGTTGTCGTTCTTGCGGATGGCCCGGCATCCTCCCGGCGTCCGACGCGCCGGTGGAGACGCATGCCGACTGCGGTGCGCCCGCGGCGGTGGCACGCGGTTTGCTTCTTTACTTCGTTCCCGGTGATACAGACGCGCCGCGCGGTTGCATCGGACGGGGGATGGGAGGATCATCGAGACATGGAAGCAGGAACGATGGCGTTGCTCACGCTGATCACGGCCCTCGTCACGGCGCTGCTCTCGCTCGTGAGCGCGGTGGGCGTGCTGCTGGTCAACGGCAAGGTAGACCGGCTGGCGGGACGGGTCGACGGGCTGGCAGGACAGGTCGACAGGCTGTCGGGAAGGGTGGACGAGCTGTCGGGAAGGGTCGAGCGGCTGACCGGGCGGCTCGACACCCTGGAAGGTACGGTCCAGTCCGTCATCGGTGCCATCGTGGGGGGCACCCGCGCCGGTTCCGAGTAGGTGCCGCGGGAGGCTGGAGGCCGGGAAGCCCGGACGCGGGCGAACCTCATCGACAACTCCGACAACTCCGGTTGACGTGGAGCGTTATCGAAGTCCAAGGGCAAGACGGCGGGACCGATGACCGTGGCTTCATTCCGAGCGAAGGGCGACCATGGGATCGACGCGCGACGCGCGGCGCAGGGGAGCGGCAGCGGCCGCGAGCGCGACCGCGCCGAGCAACAGGATGCTGGCGACGAGGGTAGCCGGATCGGTCGCGGCGACGCCGAAGAGCACGCCCCTCAGAACGCGCGCGCCGGCGAACGCGAGGAACCCGCCGGCGGCCACGCCGAGGAACAGCAGGACCGCGCTCTCGCGCCCCAGCAGCACGGCGACATCGCGCCGCTGCGCGCCCAAGGCGAGCCGCAGCCCGATCTCGCGGGTGCGGCGCGCGACGGCCGAGGCGAGCACGCCGTACAACCCGATGCCCGCGAGCAGCAGGGTGAGCCCCGCGAACAGCGCCGACAGGTAGCCGAGCATCCGTTCCGACGAGATGCCCGCCTCGACGTCGATGTCCAGCGTATGAACGGAGGTGACGGGCATGCGCGGGTCGATGCTCCCGGCGAGGGCGAGCAGGGCGGGCACGACGCGCGCCGGGTCGCCGCCGGCCCGCGCCAGCAGGGTCATCCCCGCCGAGGGCCCCTGCCTCCGGTGGACGTACACGGTATCGGCGGGGCCGCTCCTGACGGCCCGGTCCCTCGAGTCGGCGACGACACCGACGATCTCCAGCTCTTCGGAACCCTGGCGGAAGCGCCGTCCCAACGGGTTCTGGCCGTCGAAGTAGTGGTCGACGAACCTCTCGTTCACGATGGCGGCCAGCGGACGGCCGCGCTCGTTGCGCTCGTCGAGGTCCCTGCCGCGGATCAGGGCCTGACCCAGCGTCTCGAAGTACCGCGGGCTGACGAAGTTGAAGGCGACGACGGTGTCTCCGCGCCCCGGCGCGGGAACGTAGCCGGGAACCTCGACGCCCATCGTGACGGACATCGCGCCGTAGGGCGGGCTCGCCGCGAGGCTGGCCGCGGCGACGCCGGGCAGCTCGCGGGCGCGCGACAGCATCTCGTCGAAGACCGCCGACACCTCCGCGCCGGAACGGCCCGTCGCCGCGGGGTCGACCCGCAGCGCGATCACCCTCTCGGGCTCGAACCCGAGGTCCACGGTGGCCAGCGTGGCCAGCGTCCGTGTCAGCAGTCCGGCCGCGAACACCACGGCCAGGCACACCGCGATCTGAACGACGACCAGCGCCCTGGACATGAGCCGGCGGGCCGCGGACCCGCCCGCCGCGGGCGCCCGCCCGATACCCGCGCCCAAGTCCGGACGCGTCGCCCGCCACGCGGGAACCACCCCGCAAAGAATCGCGGTCACGGCGGTCGCGAGGACGGAGAACCAGAGCACGTCCGCGTCAACCGGCACCTGCACCGCGGATACGGCGGTCCGGCCCGCGTTCAGCATGCCGACGAGCGCGCCGCGAATCCAGAACGACAACGCGACCCCGGCGAGCCCGCCGGCCGCCGCCAGCACCGCGGCCTCCACCAGAAGCTGCCGTACGAGCCTCGCCCTCGAGGCACCGAGGCACAGGCGCACCCCGAGTTCGCCCGCGCGCGCCCGCGCCCTGGCGAGCAGGAGACTCGCGAGATTGGCGCACGCCGCCAGCAGGACCAGCGCGGCGAGGCCCATCGCCACCAGCGCGGGCGCGCCGAACGTCGATCGGACCGTGTTGAGGCCCTGGGCCCCGTCGTCCAGCCACAGCTCGCCCTGTCTGTCCGGGTCGATCGCCCGAAGCGCGAGCCGCGCCTGGCGTTCCGCCTCGGCCCGCGTGACGCCGTCCTGGAGCCGCGCCATGGGCACGAGCCAGGACAGCCCGTCCAGGCGCAGCGCCCCCGCGGCGCCTCGGAACGCGGGCACGAAGTCCCCGGCCCGCGTCGCCGGCACCCCGACGTCGAAACGGCGGTGGAGCTCGGCGCCGTGGAAGCCGCGCTCGGTCACCCCGACGACCCGGTAGCCGCGGCCGTTCAGGAACACCGTCCGCCCGACCACGCCGGGGTCGCCGCCGAACGCGCGCCGCCAGAGCCCGTGGCCGAGGACGCAGACGGGGTCGGCGCCCGCGTTCCGCACGTCGTCGTCGTCGAGCAGGCGCCCGACGGCCGGGCTCACCCCCAGCGTGCGGTAGTAGCGGCCGGTGACCAACTCGCCGTTGACCCACCCGCCGCCGTCGCCGTCCGCCGAGAGGTTGATCGGTCTCGAGAACCAGCCGAAGACGCCGGCGAAGGCCGGGGTCCGCTCGGCGAGGGCGTCGACCGTCCTCGTGGTCCACACGACGCCGCTGCGTTCGCCGCGATGGGTCCGCGCGAAGGTGACAAGGCGGTCCGGCTCGCTCACAGCGAGCCGCTGGAGGAGGACGGCGTCGACGAACGAGAAGATGGCGGTGTTGGCACCGATCCCGAGCGCGAGCGAGGCGACCGCGACCCACGCGAACACGGGACTCCGGCGCAGGCCGCGCAGCGCGTACCGACCGTCCTGCCACAGCTCGTCGGCGAGCCGCAGGCCGCCCGCGCGCCGACGGTCGTTCTCCATGCCCTCCACCCCGCCGAGTGTACGCGATTGGCGAGGGTCGGCGGGAGGTTAGTCGGGCGTCACTTGTGCCGCAGTGCTTCCATCGGGTCGACGCGGGCGGCGCGGTGGGCGGGGACGATCCCGGCCGCCAGCGCCACCGCGGCCAGGCCCGCGACCGCGGCGGCGATGACGGCGGGGGGCAGGCGGTCCATCTCGTAGAGCACCGACCGCAGCACGCGCCCGAGGCCCAGGGCGAGGACGAGCCCGATCGCGCCGCCCGCGAGGGCCAGCCGGCCGACCTGCCCGAGCACCATCGCGCGCAGCCGCCGGGCGTCGGCGCCGAGGGCCATGCGCAGGCCGAGCTCGCGGGTGCGCAGGGCCACCGCGTAGGCGAGCACGCCGTAGAGCCCGACCGCCGCGAGCAGCATCGCCAGGGCCGCGAAGGCGGTCAGCAGCACCGCCGCGACGCGGGACGGGTCGTTCAGCTCGGCCATCTGCGCCAACGGCATCAGGAAGACCACCGGCAGGTTCCGGTCGATGCCCGCGACGAGGCCGGGAATCGGGCGCATCACGTCGTCGGGCCGCCCCGAGCCGCGGGCGAAGAACCACAGGGCGCCGACGTTCTCCTGCCGATAGGGGACGAAGGCGAGCGGCGGCGGCACGGCGCTCGCGAAGCTCGGCCGGGTGTCGGCGACCAGCCCGACGATCTCCGTGTCGAGTTCCGCGTCGAGGCCCCCGCGCCCCATCAGCGCCCCCACCGGGTTCCGGCCGAGATTGAACTTGCGCGCGAACGCCTCGTTCACGACGGCGACGCGCGGGGCGCCCGCGGTGTCCGACGCCGAGAACGTCCGGCCGGCGAGCAGCGGGATGCCCAGGGTGCGGAAGTAGCCGGTCCCGACGTGGTTCAGCCGCGCGGTGCGGTTCGTGTCGGGCCCGGCCTCGAACCCCTGGACGTTGAAGTCGCGGGGCGCGCCGCCGCCGCCGGTGTACGCCAAGACGCCGCCGGTGGACGCGGTGGCGCCGGTCACCCCGGGCTGCCCCGACAGCGCGGTCTCGACGCGTTCGAACAGGTCGCGGCTGCGCGCCGCGCCGTAGCCGTTCAGCTCGGGCCGCAGGTTGAACGTCACGACGCCGTCCAGACGGAACCCCAGGTCGATGCGGTTCATGTTGCGCAGGCTCTGGATGAAAAGACCGGACACCACCAGCAGCGTCAGGGCGAGGGCGAGCTGCGCCACCACCAGGCCCCGGCGGAAGCGGGCGGCCGACCGGTTGCCGCCGGGCTGGCCGGCCTCGTCCTTGAGCACCGCGATCGGGTCCACCCGCGTGCTGTAGAGCGCGGGCAGGAGCCCGAAGGCGACCGCCGTCGCCAGCGACACGGCGGCGGTGAACGGGACGGCGTTGGGGTCGAGTTCGAACGCCCCGCGAAGGAAGTCGGA
Organism: Vicinamibacterales bacterium; assembly: GCA_963664545.2. Lineage (GTDB taxonomy): Bacteria > Acidobacteriota > Vicinamibacteria > Vicinamibacterales > UBA8438 > JAJEEA01. The sequence goes on from OY761475.2 coordinate 1,838,147, forward strand.
CACGGCCGCCCCCGGCAGCAGCGTCCACACGAAGCGCAGGGTCCAGTGGGCCAGGACCAGCGCCACCGCCCCCGCCAGGAACGCGAGCAGGCACGACTCGGTCAGGAGCTGCGTCAGGAGATGGCGCCGCGACGCGCCCAGCGAGAGCCGCACCGCCATCTCGCCCGCCCGCGCGGCCGAGCGGGCGAGCTGCAGGTTCGCGATGTTGGCGCAGGCGATGAGGAGGACGGCGCCGGTGATGCCGAGGACGAACAGCAGCCCCACGCGTTGGACGTCCCGGCTCATCCGGCTCTGCCCGAGGCGGCCCGGCGCGACCTGAAGGGGCCGCTCGCGGAACTGCGCCAGGGTCTGCGCGCTCATGGCGGTCTGGAGCGGCGCCTCGACGTCGGCCAGGATGCCCCGGTACAGGGGCCCGAGGGCCGCGCGCACCTGGTCGATGGACACGCCGGGCGCGAGGCGGGCGAAGAGGTACGTCCAGTAGACGCGCCGGTCGTCGAAGCTGCCCCGGCCCGGCGAGAGCAGGCCCTGCAGGGTGATGGGCACGAAGAAGTCGCACGGCATGTTGATGGTCGTGCCGCGGAACCCCGGCGGCCCGACGCCGACTATCGTCAGCGACGTGCCGTTCACGACGAGCACGCCGCCCACCGCGTCGGGCGATCCGCCGAACTCGGCCTGCCAGAAGTCGTGGCTCAGGACGACGACGGGATGGCCGCCGACGGCCCCGTCGATCTCGGGCCCGAACAAGCGGCCGGCCGCGGGCTGAAGGCCAAGGGTCGCGAAGTACGAGCCCGAGACCTGCGTGCCCTGCACCTGCGCGGTGCGGCCCTGATGGACCACGTTGGCGCTGAGCCCCTTGTGGGCGGCGAGGCCCGTGAAGACCTCCTGCCCGCGCGCCAGATCGCGGAACATCGGGAAGCTGAACGTCTCGTCGCACGTGCCCGCGTTGTCGGGGAAGCAGGGTCCCGGCTTCGGCCCGGGGGACGCGAGGTTGACCAGCCCCCCGGGGTCGGCCACCGGCAGCGGGCGCAGCACGAGCTGGCTGTACAGCGAGAAGATCGCGGTGTTCGATCCGATGCCGAGGGCCAGCGACAGGACCGCGACGCCGGTGACCACCGGGGTCTTGAGCAGCATGCGCAGCGCCAGCCGGATGTTGGTCATGACCTGCCCCGCCTCGTCCACGAGCCGCAGGCCGCGCGCCTGCCGGCAGCCGTCCTTGACGCCCTCCACGCTGCCGAACTGGACCCGCGCCCGCCGCCGCGCCTCCGCTGCGGGCACGCCCGACCGGATCAGGTCCCGGGCATAGGCCTCGAGGTGGAAGCGCACCTCCTCGTCGAGCGACTCTTCGAAGCCGTCCCGCCGGGTCCAGGCCGTCAGGTACGAGCGCAATCGCCGGAACATCGCGTGGTGCCTCCTCGGGGGCGGTGCCGGGCGCGGACGCCGGCCGCCGGCCGGCGGGCACGAGGCGAACATCGCCGCCGTGCCGTCTCCCAGACGCACAAAGGGAGAGTAGCACTACTTTCCTAGCTTCGCAAGGGAGGCTGGTAACGGGCATTGGGGTGGTTGACGAGCGGCACTTGGAGGAGGACGATCTCCCGGGCGGCAATCTGATGACGTCGGTCGTGCAGCTTGAGCAGAGCGGCTCGGCGGCGGACTTGATCCGCGTCGCGGAGGCGCTCGGGGCGAAGCTGAGCGACCCGGGGGGACGCGGCGCTGCGCCGGGTGTTCCGCGACTGGGTACGGCAGACGGCGGCGCGGGCAGCGCCGGCCGGCGAGGAGCTGCCGCCGGTCGAGACGCTGGAGGAGGTGAAGATGACGTTGGTCGAACGCGCGGCCGATTGGGGGAACCAGTGGCGTCAGGAGGGCGTCGAGCAGGGCGTGAGGCAGGGCGTCGAGCAGGGGCTTGCCCAGCAACGCGCGCTCTTGCGCCGGCAGGCGGCGTTGCGGTTCGGCGCCGAGGCGGGGACGCGGGTGTCTGAGGCGGTGGGGCGGATCGCCGAGCCGGAGGGTCTGGCGATGGCGGGCGATTGGATCGTACGGGCTGAGAGTGGCGACGAACTGGTCGCGCGGCTGATGCAACTCGCCGAGGGAAGGGACACGCCCTGAACGCACCCGGCCGGCAGAAGGTCTCCGGCGGCAACGGGCCATGACGGTGAACGGCCCCCGGCGACTCTGCTTTCGACAGGTCCGGCCTGCGGCTGCCGCCTGACAGGCTCCGCCACCGGGGCGACGCTCGTTGGCGCGCCCTCTCGGTCCATCTCCGGCAACATCGTCGATTTGTCGCACGCGGGGGGCTCGCCGACACGAGGATCGGCCGACCGACACGTGCCCGCTTCAGTCGACCTGAAGCGCCCGCTTCAGGTCGAGTCTCACGACCCGGCGCGCCGGACCGACGTGGGCGGCGGCGGCGACGCCGGCGACCAGCAGGAGGGCGCCCGCCCACACCACCGCGTCGGACGCCGCGACGCCGCCGGTCGCCCGGGCCACGGCGCGCGTCGCCGTAAGGGCCAGGACGGTGCCGCCGCCCACCCCGAGAGCGACCACCCGGCCGCCAGCGGCCAGAACGAGGCCGAGCAGGGCGGCGGGCCGGGCACCCAGCGCCGACCGGATCGCGAGCTCGCGCGTCCGCCCCGCCACCAGGAAGGCGATGACGCCGTAAAGGCCGACCGCGCCCAGCACCATCGCCACGACGCCCGACGCGCTCGCCACGGATGCCCCGAGCCGATACGGGAGCATCGTGACGTCGGCCTTCTCGCGCAACGTGTCGCCTTGGAGATAGAAGAAGACGTCGGGCTCCCGCCGGCGCAGCTCGCGGCGGATGTCCGCGGCGAGGGCCGCCGCGTCGCCGTCCGTACGGGCCAGCACCACGGCGTCGGCCCGCGCGCGCTGCGACGCCGCGAAGTGCAGGTAGGGCGCGGGCTCCTCGGTCGGGAAACGCACCCGGTAGTCGGCCGAGACGCCGACGACCTCGATCTCGATGCCGTCCCACGCCTCCAGCCGGAAGCGCCGCCCGACCGCCGTTCCGTCCGGCCAATAGCGGCGGGCCATCGTCTCGCTGACGACGGCGACGCGCGGCGACTCCGGCGTGTCGGCGCTGGTGAACGTCCGGCCCTCCAGCAGCGGCACGCCCACCGTGTCGAAGTAGTCCGCCGACACCGCGGCCGCGTCCATCGAGTCGCCCGGGTGGGCCGAGTCGTGGACGCCGGGGACGAGAACGACCCGCCGGGTCGCCGACAGATCGAGCGGGGCGCGCGAGGCCAGCGCCGCCGCCTCGACCCCCGGCATCGACCGGACCCGATCGAGTGCGTCGCGCAGGAAGCGGTCCCCGCGGCGGTCGTCGTAGCCGATCACGCTCAGGTCGGTGTCGACGGCGGCGACGCGGGCCGCATCGAATCCCAGCGAGACGTCCGCGGTCACCCCCGCCGCGCCGCGGGCGAGCAGGCCGGCGAGCACGAGCAGCGGCACGGTGACGGCCAGTTGCGCGGCCACCAGCCCGTCGCGCAGGACCCACCGTCTCCCCCCGGCGCGCGCCACGGCCACCGCGCCGTTCACGTCGCGCACCAGGTTCCGCCGCGTGGCGTCCAGGGCCGGCGCGAGGCCGGCCAGCACGCCCGCGCCGACGGCCACCGCCGCCGTGAAGAGGAACGCGCGCGCGTCGAGCGCGAATTCGAACGAAATAGGGAGCGGGATGGGCGGCTTCACCCCGGCGAGCAGGCGCAGGACGCTCCACGCCAGACCGAGCCCGGCGACGGCGCCGAGGGACGACAGCACGAGGCTCTCGGTCAGCAGTTGCCGCACGAGGCGCCCCCGGCTCGCGCCGACCGCGAGCCGCACCGCGATCTCGCGACGGCGCGCGGCGGCGCGGGCCAGCAGCATGCCCGTGACGTTCGCGCACGCCACCAGCAGGACGACGCCGACCACGAGCATCAGGCCGGCCGCCCCCAGGCGCACCGCGCCGGACACCTGCGGCGGCAGGCGCACGTCGTCGGTCAGGGTCAGCGACAGTTGCCGGTCCTCGTTGGACTCCGGATAGGCGGCGGCCAAATCGGCCAGGATCGCGCCGAGGCCCGCACCCGCCCGCGCCACCGTGACGTCCTCCCGGAGCCGCCCCTTGACGAACATCCAGCGCTCGCCGCGGCGATCGAGGAGGGTCTCGCCCGGGGAGTCCACCGACGTGGTGATGCCGGTCGGCGTCACGTCCTCGGCCCAGACAATCGGGATCCACAGGTCGGGTCCCGGTATCGGCGGCATGCCGAGGAAGTCCGGCGGCGCCACCCCGACGACGAGGTAGGACTGCGTCCCGATGCCGAGGCTCCGCCCCACGACATCCGGGTCGCGGCCGAAGGCGCGTTCCCACAACCCGCTGGAGACCACGGCCACGCGCGGGGCGCCCGGCCGATCGTCGTCCGGTGCCAGCAGCCGGCCACGCGCGGGCCGCACCCCCAGGAAGGGGAAGTAGTTGCCGGTCACCGCCTCGCCCATCACGAGGCGCGCGGCGTCGTCCACCCGCGTCAGCGCGACCATCGGGGCGTGCGCGGCCATGTCCGTGAACACGTCGTTCTCCGCGCGCAGGTCGAGGAAGTCCGGGTACGAGCTGGTGGAGTAGCGGCCCACGTTGGGGTCGCTCGTGTAGACGTCCACGAGCTGGGCGGGGCGAGCCACCCCCAGCGGGCGCAGCAGGAACGAGTCGACGATCGTGAAGATCGTGCTGTTGAAGCCGATGGGGATGGCCAGCGAGACGACGACGGCGGCGGTGAAGCCGGGGTTCCGGCGCGCCGCCCGCAGCGCGTAGCCGAAATCGCGCAGCAGGTCCTCCACCGGCCGCATTCCGTGCGCGTCGCGGACCGCTTCGCGGATGGCCTCCACGCCGCCCAGGCGCACGCGCGCCTGCCGATGCGCCTCGAACGGGGTCATGCCCGCGCGCAGGTTCTTCTCCGTTTCCATCTCCAGGTGGAACCGCAGCTCGTCCTGCGTCTCGGCGTCCTCGCGCCCGCGGCGGAAGAGGCCCCGCAGCCGCGCAACGAGCTTGGTAAACGGGTGCATGGCGGATCCTCCTTCTACAACGGTGGCCTCCGATCGACGCGCGTGCGCCGTCCGGCCCCTCACTCGGCCCGCAGGACGCGCATCGGATCGACCCGCATCGCCGTCCGCGCCGGGCGCCAGCAGGCGGCGAGGGCCACCGCGAGCACCGCGCCGGACGCGCCGGCCAGGACCGTCGCGTCGGTCGCCGCGATCTCGTGGAGGACGCCCGCCATCGCGCGCGCGAGCAGCAGGGAGCCGGCCAGGCCCACGAGGACGCCCGCGGCCCCGACCCCCGCCGTCTCGAGCGCCACCGAGCGGAAGACGGCGGCCGGCTTCGCCCCGACCGCGATCCGGATCGCGAACTCGCGCGTCCGCCGCGCGACGAGGTACGACGTGACGCCGTGGACGCCGATGGCCGACAGCGACAGGGCCAGGGCGGCGAACAGCCAGACGAGCAGCGCGTTGAGCCGCGGCAGGGCCACGACGTCCGACAGGATGGCGTCCATGGTCTGGAGGTCGTAGACGCCGAGGTCGCCGTCCACGGCCCGGATCTCACTCTGGACGGCGTTCGCGACGCCGGTGGCCGGCCCCTGCGTGCTCACGATCAGGTTCAGCAGGCGGGATGGGTTCTGGCGCTGCGAGAGATAGATGACCGGCGCCACGGGCTCCTCGATCTGATGCTCGCGGAAGTCGCGCACCACGCCTACCACTGTGAACCAGTCGGTCCTGCCCTCGGGGATCCACGGGGCCGCGCCGGGCTGGAACCGCGGCCGGAGCTGCCGGCCGACCGGCTCGGCGCCGGGCCAGTACCGCGCCGCCGCCGCCTCGTTGACGACGGTGACGGCGGCGCCGTCGTCGCGGTCCGCGGTCGAGAACGCCCGGCCCTCCGCCAGCTCGGCACCGAGCGTCTCGAAGTAGCGGTCCGAGACCACGCGGTAGGTCAGCATGTCGCCGTCCTCCATCGTCTCGGGCGGGAGGTAGCCCGGCACCTCGACCTGTGGCAGCCCGAGAGACCAGCCGAGGAACGGCCGCGTGTTGACGGTCGACGCGCTGCGGACGCCGGGCAGGTCCTCGACCCGCCGCAGCACGTCGTCGGTGAACGTCCGCACGCCGGCGGGGCTCGGGTACTTGCGTTCCGGCAGCCACACCTGCATGGTCAACAGGCGGTCCGTCCGGAAGCCGGGCTCGACCCGCTGCAGGTTCCAGAGCGACTGGACGAGGAGCGCGGCCCCGGCCAGCAGGACGACCGAGAGGGCGAGCTCGACGACGAGCAGGGCGCGTCCGGTAGACCATCCCCCCGCGCTTGCGGCGACGCGGAGCGTGTCGGTGCGGCTGGTGCGAAGCGCCGGCAGCAACCCGAAGAGCACGGTGGTCAGCAGCACCGCCGCCACCGTGAACGCCAGCACCCGGTAGTCGATCTGCGGCGACGGGTGCGTAAAGCTGCCGACGACGGGCAGCAGCGGCGCCATCAGCCGGACGCCGACGCCGGCGAGGACGAGGCCGCCCGCGCCGCCCAGCACCGCGAGCAGCCCGCTCTCGGCCAGCAACTGCCGGACGAGCCGGCCGCGGGAGGCGCCGACGGCGGCGCGCACCGCGAGCTCGCGCCGGCGCGCACCGGCGCGCACGAGCAGCAGGTTGGCGACGTTGGCGCAGGCGATCAGCAGTACGCACGCGACCGCGCCCAGCAGCACGAGCAGGGCCCGCTCGAGCATGATGCCGTCGTAGCGTTGCGGATGGATCGGCACGAGGACCGCGCCCCAGCCCGCGTTGGTGTCGGGGTAGGCGACCTCGAGACGGCGGGTGATGGCGTCGAGCTCGGTCTGCGCGGCTTCGCGCGACACGCCGGGGGCGAGGCGGGCCCACACCGACACCGAGTGGTCGTCCCGCACCTGGAACCCCTCGTCGACGGCCAACGGCATCCACATCTCGAAGTCCGTCTGCAGGAAGTGGAAGCCGCGCGGCAGCACCCCGACGACCGTGAACGGCTCGCCGTCGACGAGGAGCGTCTCCCCGACGATGCCCGGGTCGCCGCCGTAGCGGCGCTGCCACAGCCCGTCGGTCAGGACGACGACCCGGTCCCGGCCGGGCGTCTCCTCCTCGGGCAGGAAGGTGCGGCCGATCGCCGCCTGAACGCCGAGCATCGTGAAGAACGACGGCGAGACGCGGACGCCGCGGATCTGCTCGGGGACGGTGTCGCCGCCCACCGGCCCCGCCACCGAGTAGAACCAGTTGCGCCACGCGATCATGTGGTCGAACGACCGGCCCTGCGCGCGCCAGTCGAGGAAGTTGCCGGGCGACGTCGAGACGTTGTCGTCCACCGTCCAGCCCTGCGCGGGGTTCACGTCGCGGATGCCCACGAGGCGGTCGACGTGCGCGAACGGCGGCGGGCGGAAGAGGAAGTTGTCGGCGACCGTGAAGACGGCGGTGGTCGCGCCGATCCCGAGGGTCAGGGTCAGGACCGCGACGAGCGTGAACCCGGGGTTCCGCCGCGCGCCGCGCAGCGCGTAGCCGACGTCGCGGACGAGATCCTCCAGCGGCCGGCCGCCGCGCGCGTCGCGGACCGCCTCGCGGATGGCGTCGACGCCGCCCAGGCGCACGTTCGCCTGCCGCCGCGCCTCGCGCGGGTCCATGCCCGCGCGCAGGTTCTTCTCCGTCTCCATCTCCAGATGGAACCGCAGCTCGTCCTGCGTCTCGGCGTCCTCGCGCCGACGGCGGAAAAGGCCGCGAAAGGGCCGGACCATGGTATTGAAGAGACTCATTTCGTCCCTCCCGTCCAGTTCGGCGCGCCGTTCACCGCAGGACGCGGGACCCGTCGGCTATCCATCGCAGCTCCTTTTGTCGATCCAAAGGTAGTTTGGCACACCATCTTCAGATTGTCAAAAGAAAAGGCCGGGCGCGCTCTTGCGCCGGCAGGCGGCGTCGCGATTCGGCGCGGAGACGGCGTCGGACGTGTCAGAGGCGGTGGACCCGGATCACCGATCCGGAGGGTCTGGCCGAGGCGGGCGATTGGATGGTGCGGACCGACACCGGCGACGGAGCTGGTCGCGCGGCTGATGCAGGTCGCCGCCGGGCGGGACACGCCACTGAACGCGCTCGGCCGACAGGAGGGCGCGGCGGGCTTCGGTGGCGACCGTCACCGCGCTCCGAGCGTCGTTCGGGTTCCGCCCCACGCCTTCCCGATTACACCGCGCCGGCCGGTCCCCGGGTTCTCGGATCGCGTTCCCACCGCTCTATCCGTTCCCGGTGGCGGCCGTGGGCCTTCTTGGCGGCGTCGTACCGTTCGGGCCAGTTGCGTCTGAACGTACCGAGGCAGAAGTGGGTCACTTTCCGGGCCGTATCGACCAACCGTTCCGTCTGTGCCTTCAGCTTCCGGTAGCCTTCAATGTCCGTGTCGGGTTCCGGGACCGGCCCGTAATCCTGGCTGCCCGCGGTGGCCGCGGGTTCGCCGCGTTCCCTCCACTTCTGGTTCTCGCGGAGCCGTTCCACGAGCTCCTTCGGAAGCATGACGCCCGCCCGGTGAAGCTCGCCGCCGAGCGCCTGGAGGTTGTGGCCTTCCCTGAACTCCCCGGTCTGGAAGGCGAGCACCGCCTTGAGCTGTTGTTCGATGCTTTTCTGCACCATCCGGCATATTTCTTCGTGGTCGACCTCGGCGCCCTGCAGCGCCCGCTCCGCCTGCTCGACCTTCCAGGGGCCCCGCATGAACCATTGCGCCTGTTGTGCTTCCCGCACTTCGAACCGTCGGGCGTTCAATTGTCCGCTCCTGTCGTCGACGGCGACCATCACCGTCATGTCGGCGATGGCGGATTCGATTGTTCCGGCGATGTTCCTCGCGTGCTCCCATTCCCGGATGGTCCGGTGCATGACCTCGACGTACGGGTTTCCCGCCCGTCTCCGGTCCGGCCCGTACTTCCTCTCGAGGGATGAGACGACGGTCCTTTCGATGTCGTGCTCCGGCGGTTCCGGCGTCAGAATCAGGATGTCGAGGTCGCTCTTCTCGGTTGCGGTCCCCCTAGCGTACGACCCGTAGAGATGCACCTCGCACGGCGCGAGCGCCCTGCTGATCGTGTGGGCGATCTCGTTGATCCGCGCTTGTGTCGCAGGCATCCCGTTCCCTGCTCGAATCGCGTGGGGTTGCCTCGGTTCTGTCTTGGTCCGGGATCCCCCGGGCTGTGGTCGCATGCTCTCTCGGCGACGGCGCTCGTTCCGCCAACGGCCGGCTGGCGGGAGACGAGTGGCAGCGGGTTCGACCCGGCCCAGCAAGCCCCAGTATAACAACGGAGCGCGTCACGACGGAGGTGCTGCCGCTCGACGGTGATGACGTCCAGCAGGCCCTGGATGCTGCGTCTCAATCCGCGGTCTCCGCCTCCCCTAGCCCAAGTTTACCAAGTTGACCGGGTCATTTGGCCGATTTGGGCCTATTTTGGGCTTCTCGTTCCTGTAAGTTGTTGATTCTAAAGGATCGGGACTTGGTGATACGCGATGTAGTGCCAGAGTGGATTGACCCCGGCAATCAACCCCGCTATCGTGGGCACCGTGTTCCGCAAGACCGTCGCCTGATCGCCCCCTCACCGGTTTGGTGCACGTTTGTAGTGCCACTCGGGAATTTTCGTCGCCGTAAGTCCTTTATTTACAACATGTTGGCTTTTAGGTTGGTAAACTTGGGCTAGGCGGGTGGCCGCACGAACGTCCAGCAGATCCCGGATGACTGCGTCTCAATCCGCGTGCAGCGTCCGCGTCAAGTCGAGCCTCACGACCCGGCGCGCCGGTCCGACGTGGGCGGCGGCGGCGACGGCGGCCATCAGGAGGAGCGCGCCGGCCCATGCGGCGGGATCGGGAGGCGGCATGCCGTCCGAGGTCATGCTTGCGGCGAGGCGCGTCGCGACGAACGTCAGGAGCGCGCCGCTGCCGACGCCGAAGGCGACGACCCAGCCGCCGGTGGCCAGCACGAGGCGCAGCAGGGCGCCGGGGCGCGCGCCCAGGGCGGCCCGGATCGCGAATTCGCGCGATCGCCGCGCGACCAGGTAGGCGACCACCCCGTAGAGGCCGACGGCGCCCAGCAGCAGCGCCACCAGGCCCGAGGCGACGACCAGGGACGCCGCGACCCGGTTCGGACGCAGCCTGACGGCGGCGGTCTCCCGGAGCGTGTCGCCCTGATTGGGGAACAAGAGGTCCGGCTCCATCCGCCGGAGCTCGCCGCGTATGCCGCCGGCCAGCGCCGAGGCGTCGCCCGCCGTCCGGGCGAGCAGCGTCACGGGCCAGACGAACTGCTGCGACGCGGCGAGGTGCAGGTAGGCGGCGGGGTCCTCGTCCGGGGCGTTGACCTCGTAGTCGGCCGACACGCCGACGACTTCGACCTCCCGTCCGTCCCACCCGTCCAGCCGGAACCGCCGCCCCACCGCCGGCCCCGCCGGCCAGAAGCGCAGGGCCATGGCCCGGCTGACGACGGCCACGCGCGGCGACTCCGGCGTGTCGGCGGCGGTGAAGGACCGCCCCTGCAGCAGCGGGACGCTCAGCGTGTCGAAGTAGTCGGCCGACACGTGCGTCGTGTCCACCGGCGCGCCGCGGTCGTCCGGCCCGTGCACGCCGGGAACTAGCACGTTCTCCGAATTGGACATGACGTCGAAGGGAACGCGCGACGCCAACGACGCCGCCTCGACGCCCGGCATCGACCGCACCCGGTCGAGCGCGTCACGCAGCAAACGGTCCACGCGGTCCAGCTCGTTGCCGATCAGGTCCCAGCCGACGCCGACCGCCGCCACGCGGTCCGGCTCGAACCCGGGCGAGACGCCGACCGCCCCCACCGCGCCCCGGGCCAGCAGGCCCGCGAGCACCAGCAGGGGCACGGTGACCGCCAACTGCAGCGCCACCAGCGCGTCGCGCAGGACCCAGCGGCGACCGCCGACGCGCGCGACCGCGACGGCACCCTTGAGGTCGCGCACGAGGTTCGGCCGCGTGGCGCGGAGGGCCGGCGCGAGGCCCGCCACCACCCCCACGCCGGCCGCCAACGCCGCCGTGAACACGAACGCGCGCGCGTCGAGCGCGAACTCGAGGGTGATCGGAATCAACCCGCCGAAGATAGACGGCACCGCGGCGAGCGCGCGCAACAGGATCCACGCCAGGGCCAGCCCCGCCCCGGCACCGAGGAACGACAGCACGAGGCTCTCGGTCAGCAACTGCCGGACCAGTCTTCCCCGCCCCGCCCCGACGGCGAGCCGCACGCCGATCTCCCGCCGCCGCGCCGCCGCGCGGGCCAGCAGCATGCCCATGACGTTCGCGCACGCCACCAGCAGCACGACCCCGACCACCAGCGTCAGGCCGGCCGTCAGCACGCGCACCGGACCCGCCGCCTGCGGGGGCAGGCGCGCGTCTTCCGTCAGCGTCAGCGACACCTCCCGGTCTTCGTTCGACTCGGGCCAAGCGGCGGCCAGGTTGGCCATGATCACGTCGAGGCCCGCGGCCGCCCGAGCCGGGGTGACGCCGTCGCGAAGCCTCCCCTTGACGGACAACCAACGTGTTCCCCGCCGTTCGAGCACGGTCCCGCCCGGAGAGTCAACGAACGACCGGATGCCCACCGTGTTCACGTCGGCGACCCACGTCAACGGTGTCCACAGCTCCGCGTCGAGCACGGGCACCATGCCGGCGAAGTCGGGCGGCGCGACGCCCACGACGAGGTATGGCTCGGACCCGACGCGCAGGGTCCGGCCCACGACGCCCGGGTCCCGTCCGAAAGCGCGTTCCCACAACCGGGTCGAGATGACGGCCACGCGCTCGGCCCCGGGTTGATCGTCCTCCGGTGCCAGCAGCCGGCCCAGCAGCGGCCGAACGCCGAGGAGATCGAAGTAGCTCCCCGTCACCGTCTCGCCCATCACGCGGTCGGCGTCCCCGTCCACCCGCACCGCCGCGACCATCGACGAATGCGCGGCCATGTCCGTGAACACATCGTTGCCGGCGCGCAGGTCGAGGTAGTCGGGATACGACGTCGTCGAGTACCGCTGGACGCCGGGGTCGCTCGTGTAGACGTCGACGAGCTGCGCGGGACGGGCGACCGGCAGCGGCCCGAACAGCAACGCGTCGACGACCGCGAAGACGGCGGTGTTGAAGCCGATGGGGATGGCCAGCGACACGGCGGCGGCGAGGGTGAAGCCCGGACGCCGGCGCGCGCCCCGCAGCGCGTAGCCGAGGTCGCGCAGCAGGTCCTCGAGCGGGCGCCCGCCGCGCGCATCCCGCACCGCCTCGCGGATGCCGTCGACGCCGCCCAGCCGGACGCGCGCCCGCCGGCGCGCCTCGCGCGGGTCCAGGCCCGCGCGCACGTTCTTCTCGGTCTCCATCTCCAGATGGAAGCGCAGCTCCTCCCGCGTCTCGGCGTCCTCGCGGCCGCCGGCCACCAAGCCGCGCAGCCACGCGGCCGGTCGCCGGACGAGGCCGGCAAGCCAGGCAAGCAGGCTCATTCCGTCCCTCCCGCCCAGTTCAGCACGCCGTTCACGGCGTCCACGGTCCGCTCCCACTCTGCGCGCTCCGCCGCGAGCTGCCGCCGGCCGACGGCGGTGAGGAAGTAGTAGCGCGCCCGGCGGTTGTTCTCCGTCGTCCGCCACTCCGAGTCCACCCACCCCTTGCGCTTCATCCGTTGGAGCGCCGGGTACAACGTGCCCTGCTGGATCGCGAACACGTCCCCCGACATGGTCTCGATGCGCTGGGCGAGCCCCCACCCGTGCATCGGCTCCAGGGCGAGGGTGCGCAGCACCAGCAGCTCCAGGGTGCCCTGCAGGACGTCGGACCGATCGGCGGTCATGGCAGCTCCTTTTGTCGTTCCAAAGGGAGCTTGCCACGCGCGCTTCAGATTGTCAAAAGAAAAGCGGCCCGGCGGTGATCGGCCACGTTCCGCCGATACGCGTACGGCAGGACCTTCACGTCGGGCGGGATCACGGCTCGCGGTCGATGACTTCCAGCAACGCCGCGTTGCTGTCGAGGGTGACCCCCGGCTGCAAGCCGCCACGGCCGCCCGTGGGCAGCTTCACCGGCGCAGCCGGGCTCGGTGCCGCCCGGCGCGCCGGCTCGTCGGGCGGCGGGTCGGCCGGGTAGGGGAAGTCACGCGCGGCACCCTCAAGCTCCAGAAACGCGGCGCTCCAGGCCGGGGAGCACGGCTCGAGGATCACCCGCCGGCCGTCCCGCAAAATGAGCACCTCGTCCTGTCCCTCGAAGCGATACCCCTTCGGCAGCCTGACGGCTTGGCTCCCGCCGTTCCTGAAGAGCTTGGCGCGGTCGGCCATCTCACCTCCGCATCCGCATCCGGCCGATTTGTCGAGACAGAAGTATACGCATTCCGGCGCTGCCCGGTGACGCAGGACGAACCCGCACAGCGCACGGGCGATGACCCCCCCGCCCCACAGGCCGCGCGTAGGGAATGCCCCGGCGGGAAGACCGGACCGCGCCGCTACGGACGCGTCTGCTCCTCGTGCCAGCGCGGGTGGTGGTGGCGGGCCCAGCGTTCGGTCACGGTGCCGTCGATCATGGCGCGGGCGGTGCCGGGGTAGGCGACCGTGCCGAGGTAGACGTGGACGATGAGGAAGAGGCCGCCGCCGAGGGTGGCGAGGTAGTGGGCGAGGCGCATCCACTGCAGGAACGACGCGCCGAACGCGGCGGGGAACCACAGGGCGGCACCGCTCGCGACGAAGACGACGGCCAGCGCCCCCTGCACCCAGAAGAACATCTTCTGGCCGGCGTTGTACTTGCCGGCGGGCGGCACGTTGGCGCTGTCGCGCGTCGCGTAGGCGCGCACCGCGCGCAGCCAGCGCCGGTCGGTGGCGCTGAGGAACATGTCGCGGAACCAGACGACGATCATTGCGGCCATGCCCGCGGTGAACAGCACACCGACCCACGGGTGCAGCACCCGCGCCGACGGGCCGCCGCCGAGGAGCGCGGTCAGCCAGAAGAGGGCGGGATAGGCGAACGCGAGGCCGGTCGCGAGCAGCAGCACGAACGTCACCCCGACCACCCAGTGGAGGATGCGCTCGAAGAAGGTGAAGCGGAGGAACAGCCGTTCGGCCATGGCGTCAGCGTCCCCGGTCGGCGGTCACGCGGTCGGCATCCCGCGGGCCGGATCAGCCCCGCCGTCGTGCCTGTCGAGCCGCGCGGTCGGCACGCCGCCGCGCTGGCCGTCGCGCCCGTCGAGCCGCGCGGACGGCACCGCGTCGGTGGGGCCGCCCCCGTGCCCATCGCGCCCACCGTGCGGCCCGGCCGACGACCCGCCGCCGGCCGGACCGGCCCCGTGGTCGTCGTGCTCGTCGAGCCGCTCGGGCCCGTAGCGAAGGAAGTGGACCAGCGCCCCGAGCACCCCGAAGCCCATCATCCACGCGCCGAGGCGCTTCAGGAACATGAGCCCGTTCATCGGGGCGGGGCTCGCGGTCGGGTCCGACGGCAGGCTGTAGTCGGCGAGGCGGTCGCCGTGGGGCACGACGTACATCATGTGGGTGCCGCCCACGCCGGCGGGGTTGTAGACGGCGGCGTTCTGGTAGCCGCGCGACTTCAGGGTCTCCACCTGCTTGTCGGCGAGGGCCAGCATGTCGTGCTTGCTGCCCCACGAGATGGCGTTGGTCGGACACGTCTTCACGCACGCCGGCTCGAGCCCCGCCTCGACGCGGTCGACGCACATGTTGCACTTCGAGACCTTGCGGGTGTTGGCATCGAAGCGCGGGATGTCGAAGGGGCAGCCGGTGACGCAGTACTGGCAGCCGATGCAACTCTCCTGGTTGAAGTCGACGATGCCGTTCGTGTACTGCACGATGGCGCCGGGCGCGGGGCACGAGAACAGGCAGCCGGGCTCCTCGCAGTGCAGGCAGGCGTCCTTCTTGATCAGCCAGTTGAGGTTGCCGTCGACCTCGACCTCGTTGAAGCGCATCAGCAGCCACGTCTTCGGGCTGAGGTCGCGGTGGCTCTGGTAGCTGCCGAAGTTGGCGGTCGGCTCGACCCCCAGGTCGTTCCACTCCTTGCAGGCGACCTCGCAACCCTTGCAGCCGATGCACGCCCCGATGTCGACAAGCTTCGCGTAGGTCGGCCCCCCCGAGCGCAGCGCGCTGATGGGGATGAAGGCGTCCGGGCTCGCGGAGACGCGGCGGATGGTGAGCGTGTCGGCCATGGGCAGTTACTCGACGGCCTCCGAACCCGGGCACGGGACGCGCCTTCCGTCTCCGGTCCGCATCAGGCGCGCTCCACGTTCACCAGGAACGACTTGAACTCGGGGCAGCGGGTGTTCGCGTCCCCGATGAACGGCGTCAGCAGGTTGGCCATCGACCCCTGGGTGATGCCGACGAAGCCCCAGTGCACGGGGATGCCGACGGTCCAGACCACCTTGCCGTTGACGCGCAGCGGCTTGATGCGCTTGGTGACGATGGCCGTCCCCTGCACCTCGCCCCGCTTCGACCACACGCGCACCTGGCTGCCGTTCGGGATGCCCTTCTCGGCGGCGAGCCCCTCGGGCAATTCGACGAAGAAGTCGGGCATCGCTTCGACCAGCAGGGGCACGTTGCTCGTGACGAAGTGCTCGCGCTCGACGACGCGGTAGACGGTGCAGGCGTAGGGGAAATCGTCGTCGCCGTTGGCGAGCGACTCGCGCACGCCGTCGTACCAGCGGATGACGGGGTTCACCGCCACGTTGTCGTGCATGACGTTCGGCGAGGGGCTCTCGACCGGCTCGTAGTGCTCCGAGAACGGGCCGTCGGCCAGGTGCTGGCTGCTGAAGAGCCGCGCCACCCCCTCCTCGGTCATGATGAACGCGCCGGCCGCGTCGGGCGGCGTCGTCCGCCCGTAGTCGGGCACGTCGCCGATCCACTCGCGGCCGTTCCAGGCGATGCCGGCGCGGCTCTGGTCCCAGGGCCGCCCCTCGGCGTCGGCCGACGCGCGGTTGTAGAGCACGCGGCGGTTGGCCGGCCAACTGAACGCCCAGTCGTGGTGCATGCCGAGGCCGGTGGGGTCGGCGGTGCCGCGGCGCTGCATCTGGTTGCCGGCCTCGGTGAAGCTGCCGGTGTAGATCCAGTTGCCCGCGGCCGTGGTCCCGTCGTCGGCAAGCTCGCCGAACGAGTCGAGCTGCCGCCCCGTCGCCACGTCGAAACCGTTGATCTCTTTCGCCAGCTCGACCATCGTCGGCTCGCGCGGGTTCAGGTAGTCCCACGTGAGCTGCTGGATGGCCTCGTTCCACGCCCCGCCCTCGGCCTGGTACAGCTCTTTCACCCGCCAGAAGAGCTCCGACAGGATCCAGGTGTCGGGCTGGACGCCGATCGGCGGGTCGACCGCCTTCTCCTTCCACTGCGCCCAGCGCCCGCTGTTGGTGAACGAGCCGTCGCGCTCGATCCAGTGGGACGACGGCAGGTAGAGGACCTCGGTGTCGATGGCCGACGGGTCCATGCCCGGCGCCTTCCAGAACTCGGCCGAGTCGAGCATGAAGGGGTCGATGACCACCTTCCACTTCAGCTTCGACATCGAGTCGAGCAGGCGCGGCACGTCGGGGCCGGCGAGCAGGGGGTTGAACCCGAGGGCGACGAAGCCCTCCAGCGTCCCCTCGCGGGCCTTGTCCCAGATGGTCAGCCACGTCGCGTCGCCGTCCTGCTTGGCGAGGTGGTGGTAGGCGAAGTCGTTCTCGGGCGTCGCGTGCTCGCCGAACCACGCCTTCATCTGCGACACGTAGAACCGGGGGTAGTTGCCCCAGTAGTTGACGGTGTCGGGCACGAGGGGCCGCGGCGTCGAGTCGCGCAGGTGCGCGGCGAGCGAGGTCTGCGGCGGCGTCGGCACCTTCAGGTAGCCGGGGAGGATGCCGGCGACGATGGCGTGGTCGGTCGCCCCCTGCACGTTGGCGTGGCCGCGCAGGGCGTTGATGCCGCCGCCGGGCCGCCCGATGTTGCCGAGCAGAAGCTGCAGGATCGCCGCGGTGCGGATGATCTGGCTGCCGACCGTGTGCATGGTCCAGCCGACGGCGTACATGATCGTCCCGACCCGGTCGGCGCGGCCCGTCGAGCAGATGATCTCGGCCATCCGCAGGAACTCGTCGGCCGAGCACCCCGCGATGTCCGCGACGACCTCCGGCGTGTACCGGTCGTAGTGCTGCTTCAGGAGCTGGAAGACCGAGCGCGGATGCTCGAGCGACGGGTCGCGACGGACGTAGCCGTCGGGGCCCCGCTCGTAGTCCCACGCCGTCCTGTCGTAGTTGCTCGCGGCCTCGTCGAAGCCCGCGAACAGCCCGTCCGCGAACCCGTACTCCTCGCCGACGACGAACGTCGCGTTGGTGTGGGCGCGCACGTAGTCGGCGTGGTGGAGGTCGTTCTCGAGGGCATAGCGGATGAGCCCGCCCAGCACCGCGATGTCCGACCCCGGCCGGATCTGCATGTGCCGGTCGGCCACCGCCGACGTGCGCGTATAGCGCGGGTCGATGGTCAGGAGCTTCGCGCCCCGCTCGTCACGCGCCTCGACCGCCCACTTGAAGCCGCAGGGATGGTTCTCGGCGGGGTTGGCCCCCATCACCAGGATGACGTCGGTGTTCTTGATGTCCTTCCAGTGGTTGGTCATCGCCCCGCGGCCGAACGTGGCGGCCAGACTGGCCACCGTGGGGCTGTGTCATATGCGGGCCTGGTGGTCGATGTAGACCAGGCCCATCGCGCGCATCGTCTTCGTGATGAGGTAGGCGTCCTCGTTCGAGACGGTGGCGCTGCCGACCCAGGCGATGCCGTCGGCGCGGTTCACGACACGGCCGGCGTCGTCGCGCTGGCGGAACGAGGCGTCGCGCGAGTCCTTGAACTTCCGCGCGAACCAGTCCATCGCGGTGTCCCAGTCCACCTCTTCCCAGTCGGCGGCCCCGGCCCGGCGCAGCAGCGGCTGGTGCCGCAGCCGCGGGCTGATCGCGAGCTCCATCTGCGACGCGCCCTTGGGGCAGAGCGTCCCGCCGTTGATGGGGCTGTCGGGGTCGCCCTCGACGTGGATGACGGTGTTCTTGGTGTTCAGCCCGCCGCTGCCGTGGACGTAGGCGATGGTGCCGCAGCCGACCGCGCAGTACGGGCACACCGTCCGATACTCGGTGGCGTTGCGGATCTTGAGCTGGCGGACGGCGGCGTGGGCCGGCCGCAGGTCGAAGCCGAGGGCGCTGACGCCCACCGCCCCGCCGGCCGCCGCCTTGATGAACGTGCGTCGGGAGATGTCCATGCGTCGTTCCGTGCTGCGCCCGTTATACCACAACGCGCCGGCGCCGGGTCGCGTGACGGCGCTCGGGCGGAACGCGCGACGGGCACCCTGGGCCTCCGGCCGGCAGACCCGTCGGGCGGCACCCGGCCGGGGTCCGCCCGCGAATCGACTGCGTCGACGCGTCCAACGCCGGATGCCGGGGAGCCGGTCGCGAACTGCGACCGACCGTCGAATCAGCGTTTCCGCCGACCCCGCGCCGGCCTACGAGCCGACGGGGCGACGGCGGCGCGGGGCGCGAAGGGCGACCCAACCGCGGGGCCGCTGCCTCTACGAGAAGTCCGCCCGCCACAGGCGCGTGGCCCGGGCCGCGAGCCGCCGCTGGCGCTCGTCGAGCAGCGCCGGCGTCCACTCTTCGGGCGCGAGGTCGGCGATTTCCCGCGTCAGCTCGTACGCGCTCGACGCGTAGGCGGCCCGCTTGCTCGGGTACGCCGCGTTTCCGACCTCCCGGTTCAGCGCCCGTTCGAGCAGCGTCAGGTTCCCCAGGCGGTCGACCGCCGCCTCCCAACGCTCCGGCGGGAAGACCTCGGCCCACCCGCCGGCCGGGTTCTCGGGCAGCACGTGCTCGACCGTTCCGGGGTCGGTCTCGGGGTCGACGGCCCGCCCGACGGCGTCCGCCTCCAGCCGAGCGAGCACGTACTTCGCCAGTCGTCCCCGCCGGCCGCGGGCACCGACCGCCCACCGTGCGAAGTCGCTCTCGAACCGCTCGTCCTCCACGTAGATGGGCCCCAGCCGCCGGAACACCGCGCCGGGACGGTTCGCCCGCCCGTCGAGCACCGCCTTCGCGGCCGAGTGACAGACCCGCTCCAGCGGGTTGGGGTTGAGACCGCCCACCACCGAATAGCGGAAGGCGATGACGCCCGCGAGCTTCAGCAGCCGGACGAAGTCGTCGTCGGAGAACCGCCCCCACGCCGCGAAGAACACCGGCGTCAGTTGCCGGACGCCGAACAGGTTGAGCTCCCGGACGAACGGCCGGGCTGCGGGCCGGTCGATCCAGTACCCGTGGTTCACGTCGCCGAGCGCGGCGAACAGCTCCGCCCGCTCCTCGAGCGCGGTCATGAACTCGAACATCTGTTCCGGGCTCCGAACGCGGTCGCGCACCAGCTTGAACAGCCGTTGGCGCCGGATCTCCGGATGCTCGCAGAGCAGGTGGTGCCGAAGGAAGTCCGGGAAGCGCTCCTGCGTCACCGTGCCGATCAGGGCCTGCCACCGGCGCTTCAGCGCGTCGACGTCGGCTCCCGCCCGCACCTTCGAGAAGAAGTAGTTCTTCAGCAGGTCGGTGGTCGTGAGCTCCAGCCCGCGCGCGTTGAGCGTTTCGAACAGCGTGTAGGCGTCGAGGTCGTCGTCCACCGTGATGAGGATGAAGAGCAGCCGCCGGGCGACGGTCTCCGACAGGACCTTCGCGACCTCCTCGCCCGCGTTGCCGGCGCCCACGTCCAGCGCGTCGACCTGCTTCGAGAAGTACCGGAAGCAGTGCCACAGCAGCGCGTTCGACCGCGGCAGGCCGCGCGGGTTCAGCGGGTCCCTGAGCTGCACCAGGTAGTCCTGGTAGAACGGGTCGTCGGTCTCGTTCAGGCGCAGCCGGCTGCTCTCCACGAGCGATGCGGGGTCCTTCTCGCCGATGAAGCGGTTGCGGAGCTCGGTCGCGCGTTCGCGGTTGCGCGCGTCGTCGGCCCCTTCGTCCGCCATGCGCCGCAGCTTGTCGATGACCGCCAGGGCCAGCAGCGAGATGGTCGCCAGCCGCTGCTGGCCGTCGATGACGAAGAACTCGCGGTCGCCGTGCGCCTGCACGACCAGGGCGCCCATGTAGTGGCGGCCGTCGGGCCCGCCGCGCAGCTCGACGACGTCGTTCCACAGGTCCTCCCATTCCTGCTGCGTCCACGCGTAGTCGCGCTGGTACGGCGGCACGCGGTACGCCTTGCCGTTGCCGATCAGCTCCAGGTAGCTGGTCGTTCCGGTGTTCAGGATGTTCGCCCGGCTCATCGCGTTCTCCCGGTTGCTCCGCCTTGCGGACGGCCGCGAATCGCCGACTCCCGCCGCAGGGAGCAGGCAGTGTCGGTCGCGTACAATGGTCGCCTGCGAGGCGACGAGGCGCAATGAGCGCACTAGGCACGGCGACCCGGCGGCGCGATGCCGCACCGCAGCGTCGGGCGACGTACCAGGACGTGCTCGACGCCCCGCCCCACCGCGTCGCGGAGATCGTCGACGGCGTGCTCTACACGAACCCGCGGCCGTCGATGCTGCATGCGCTGGCGAAGTCGTCGCTCGGGCACGACCTTTCGAGCCCTTTCCAGTTCGGCCGCGGCGGTCCGGACGGCTGGTGGATCATCGACGAGCCCGAGCTGCATTTCGGCGAGGACATCCTCGTGCCCGATCTGACGGGCTGGCGCCGGGAACGGATGCCCGACTTTCCCGATGCCGCGTACTGCACGCTCGCGCCCGACTGGGCGTGCGAGATGCTCTCACCGTCGACTCGCAAGCTCGACCTGATCGGCAAGCGCCCCATCTATGCGCGGGAGGGGGTGGGGCATCTGTGGCTCATCGACCCGCCGGACCGCACGCTGGAGGCCTTCGAGCTCCGCGACCGACAGTGGGTGCTGATCGCGACCGCACAGGACAACGACCCCGTGCAGGTCCGACCCTTCGAGGCAATCACCTTCAGCCTCGGCGATCTTTGGCCCTGAGCGAGCCGGGACTCGGCCGCCCATCCGGTCAGTGCGGCCGACGAGCGGCCTTCACGCCCCTGCACCAGACCGGGGCCGCGATCGATTCCGCACCGCCAACGTCACCGTCGTATGCCGTTGCCTGCACCCCGCGCGCGGCAGGCTGACTTCCGCACCGCGCCAGTCCGCGTCAACTCCCTGTCCGCCGCCAACGCACCGGCCCGGCGTCAACCGGGCTATGATCGCGGCGTGACCGCCGAGGCCGCCCTCCCCCCCGCCCTGAGACCGGTGACGGTGCGACGGCGCGGCGAGCGGACCGAGCAGGACGTCGTCGTAGTCGAGGAGCCGCTCGAGATCCGCGTCGACGGCCGGCCGCTCGTCGTCACCATGCGCACGCCCGGCAACGACCAGGAGCTCGCGGCGGGGTTCCTCCACGCCGAAGGGATGCTCGCCGACGGGGCACGCATCACGTCGTTACGGACGGTCTCCGGCGACCGGGCGGCGGCCGACGGCGGCGGGGCGGCGCGGATCAGGGTGACAGACTTCGCGGGCGACCGGGTCGAGGTCACCCTCGCGGGCGGCGGCGCCATGGGGGCTCCGGCCCCTGAGCCGACGGCTCCGGGCACCGAGCCGGCCGCTCGGAGCACCGACTCGGCCGCTCCGAGTGCTCCGGCCCCCGCGTCCGAGCGCGAGTTCCGGGCGACGGCCGCTTGCGGGGTCTGCGGGAAGGCGTCGATGGACGAGCTCGATCAGGCGCTGCCCCCCGTCGCGCCGGTCGAGTGCCGGCCGGGACTCTGGGAGAAGCTGCCGAACCGGCTCCGCGCCGAGCAGACCCTGTTCCACGCGACGGGCGGCATCCACGCGGCGGGCGTCTTCACGCTCGACGGCGAGTTGCTGTGCGTCCGCGAGGACATCGGCCGCCACAACGCCGTCGACAAGGCCATCGGCCACTTCGTGCTGCGCGGCGCCATGCCCCTCCGCGACCGCATCCTCGTGGTCAGCGGCCGGGCCGGCTTCGAGCTGGTGCAGAAGGCGCTGATGGCGGCGGTCCCCGCGATGGTGTCGGTGGGAGCGGCGTCGAGCGTCGCCGTGGACATGGCGGCGGCGGCCGGCATGGCCCTTTACTCGTTCGCCGGACCCGGCCGCGGCAACCTGCACGTGTGACGGCGGGCGGGCCGGACCCATCGGCACACGGCAGCCGCACGGCTCGGAGCCCGCCGCCCGGGACGGCGGTCGCCAGCACACGCTGGTCGGGCGGCGGACGGAGCCCGAGCACCCGTGGCGCCAAGCCACACGACAGCCGCCCCCGTCAGGGCCTCTCGAAGATATTGTGGTCCACCTCGCCGTTGACCTCGACGGCGGTGACCTGCATGTCGATGGTGAACGCGCCCTGCACGTCGACCCGGTTGGTGGCCGACCACATCACGCCGCCGTGCTCCTCGTAGTCGGCCGCGTCGGCGGTCACCGTCAGCGTGCCCATGCCGGGCACCTCGTTGGCGAACTGGATGCGCGACACCAGCAGGGTTCCGGCGTCGACGAAGACCTGGAAGTCGACGCCTTGCCAGCTCGCCTGTACGACGTGGTGGTTGCGGCCGTCCAGCTCGGCGTCGTCGAGCAGGCTGTACTCGGGCGTGAACGGCCCCGAGCCGCCGTAGTCCGAGAACGGATGCAGCGACGACTGCGCCACCAGCGCCGCCAACTGCGGCCCGGTGACGTCGGTCAGCCCCTGCGTGCTGTCCGACTGCCAGGCGGCGACTCCGTTCCAGGCGGTGGTCTGCTGGAAGAAATCACTGTCGAAGCTCTGGTAGAGCTTCTGGTCGGGGATGACGACGTTCTCGAAGTCGCCCTCCAGGTCCCCGAACGGAGTGCTCATCACGAACGTGCCGCTCTGCCGCACGCTCTCGACGGCGCCCAGGGCGTCGCGGCCGCCGATCGCCTCCAGGCTTCCGTTGGCGATCTCCTCGAGCGTCTGCGCCTGCGCGGCGCCGGCGTGGAACAGTACGGACAGCGCCAGAACCAGGCCGGCGGTGCGTCGGAATCTTCCCGTCATCATTGAACTCATGCTCCTGTCCACCCGTCCCTGCCGCCGGCATGCCCCCCGGCCGCGCTCCGGTGCCCGCGGCGTGCTAACCTGACGGGGCGCGCCGGCCGGCGGCGGCCGCTCTCGAGCCGGTCGCTCGCGGCGGCGAACATCGACGGCGAGGAAACGTGCCGGGAGGTGGGGGCTTCCCACCCCCGAGACGACATCAGGACGGCGTCATGGCACTTATACCACGGACCCCGACGCCCAGGCTGTTCGGGCTCGGCCTCCACGCTTGGTTCCGGCTGGGGCTGCTCGGCTGCGCCGCCGCCCTCCTCGTGCTGAACTGGAATATCCGCCGCGCGCCCCTGGAGACCGGCGGCGAAGCCCCCGGCGGCGGGGAGGCGGGCGAGCTGGAGATCGTCACCCTGGACGCCCTGCCCGAGCCGGCCCCGGACCGGCCCACCGACCCCGGTGCCCCCGGCGGGCCGTCCCTGGTCAACGAGGGGTGGTACGTGCGAAACATGGCCACCGCCCACGGCGCGTTCGTGATCGAGGTCGAGGCGGAGGACCCCGAGCAGTCGGAGACCATCTCGCGGGCCCTGATCGAGCCCATCAAGGACGACTACGCCGAGATCCTCGTCTACGTCAACCGGATGGGCGACGACTCGGACCTGCCGGCCCGCCGCGTGCAGTGGACGCCAAGGGACGGCTACGTCGAACTGAGCTACGACCGGCCGGAGGCCGAGAGCGGGCGCTGACCCGGGCGGGCCGCGGAGCACTTGCGGAGGTGAACACCGACATCGACCGCGCCGCGATGGCCCGTCGGGTTCGCGACCGGGGCTCGGATTCGTGACCCGTGGCCGCCGGATCGAGACCGGGCCTCGGTGGCACCCTCCATTTCATTTGCCGCGGCGCCCGGCGTCGCGGGCTGCGGCGTCGCGCCCATCCTTCGCATGCACGACAAGCAAAGTGAGACGCCGGCCGAAGGCGATCTATAATCGAATCATCGCGTGATCGGCTGTTGCGGCCGGCCGCGTCCCGCCGCACACCGCCGCCACGCCGTCGCGCCCGCCGAGACGTGAAGCGGGACCTCGCCCTTGATGTCTGGCCGTACGGTGGCGCCCGATGCCTGAATCCGACCGGCGTGGAGATGTCGCCGCGGCACGGCCCGAGCCGACCTGCGCGGAAGCCCTCTGCCTGCTGCTGCTCGACCGCGCGGCCGGCCGGCTGCCGCCGGCTCGGCGCCGGGCGGTGCGTTACGCCCTCGCCGGCGCGGTGCTGGTCGATCTCGAGTTGGCCGACCGCCTCGGCAACGGCTCGGGGCAGCTCCACCCCACCGATCCGACGCCGCTCGGGGACGATCTCCTCGATCCGCTGCTCGCGCGCATCCACGCGGCTCCGAACGGGCGGGGCATCACCGGATGGGTGGAGGAGACGGCGGCGCGCGCCGACGGGATCCGCGAGACGGCCCTGGGCCGGCTGGTGGCGCGCGGCGTCCTCGCCGTCGAGAGCAACGGCGGACTCGGCGTCTTCGGGGCCCGCCGCTTCTCGGTCGACGACGCCGCCGATCGGGACCTCCGCGGCCGCCTCGCCGGCGCGCTCGCGGACGGCGGCGACCCCGCCCCGCGCGATGTCGCGCTCGTCCGCCTCGTCGACGCCTGCGGCCGGTTCGAGCAGCTCGTGCCGCCGCGCGAGCTCAAGAACGCCCGCCGGCGCATCACCGAACTCCGCGCCGAGACGCTCCCCGGCCACGCCATCGCCGCCGCCGTCGAGCGGTCGGTGGCGCGCCTGGCGCCGCCCGCGGCGCCGGGGATTCCGATCGCCGGCAACGCCCTCAGCCTCGCCGGCGACGTCCGCGCCTACCTGACGCGCGAGTACCAACGGTTGGGGCCGGTCTTCCGGGTGCGCGCGTTCAAGCGCCACATCACCGTCCTCGCCGGCCCCGAAGCCAACCTGTTCATGGTGAAGGAGGGCCGCACGCACCTGCGGAGCGCCGAGGCCTGGAGAGACTTCGAGGCGGAGCTCGGCACGGGGCGCGCGGTGATGGGCATGGACGGCGCCGAGCACGATCGGATGCGCAACGCGCTGAAGCGGGGGTACTCGAGGGCCGCGGCCGAGCACCGCATCCCCGAGCTGATCGAGATCGTGCGGCGCGAGATCGCGGCCTGGCCGACCGACCGGCCGATACCCGGCCACTACGCGCTGCAGCGCATCGCCACCGACGAGCTGGGCATCCTCGCCGCGGGCACGTCGCCCCGGGCCCATCTCGACGACCTCATCGTGTTCGTGCGCGCCGTCCTGCTGGCGACCGTCACCCGCCAGCGCCCGCGCAGCCTGCTGAAGGGGCGCCGCTTCCGCCGGGCGCGGGCCCGGGTGGAGAAGCTCTACCAGGAGGTCTCGGCGTCGCACGATCCGGCGCGCCGCCGGGACGCCGCGCCCGACCTCATCGACGACCTCCTCGAGCTGCACCGCGCCGACCCCGAGTTCCTGCCCGAGGCCGACCTGCGGGCGGGGGTGCTCGGTCCGTTCATCGCCGGCCTCGACACGATGGCGGGGGTCTGCTCGTTCATGCTCTACTCGATCCTGAAGCACCCCGGCGTGCTCGACCGCATGAGGGCCGAGGCGGACGCCGTCTTCGCGGACGGCGGGCCGACGGTGCAGGACATCCGGAAGCTCGACGTCACCCACCGCGCGGCTCTCGAGACCCTGCGCATGTATCCGACCGCGCCGGCCCTTCACCGCACCGTGTCCAACTCGTTCGAGCTCGGCGGCTACCGCCTGCACGCGGGCGACTACGTGCTGATGGCGACCGCGGTGCCGCACTATCTGCCGCGGTACTTCCCCGACCCCGAGCGCTTCGACATCGACCGCTACGCGCCCCCGCGCAACGAGCACCACCAGGTCGGCGCGTTCGCGCCCTTCGGCCTCGGGTCGCACACCTGCCTGGGGGCGGGATTCGCCGAGGTCGGCATCGCCGTCACCCTGGCGACCCTCGTGCACGAGGCCGAGCTGACCCTCGATCCGCCCGACTACGAGCTGAAGATCGACCCCATCCCGATCGCCCACCCCACCCCGTCGTTCAAGTTCCGCATGAAGCCGCGCAACCGCGGCTGAGCCGGGACCCCGCCGGCCCCGCCGGTGCTTTGCATCACCTGCGGCCCCGCAGTATGCTCGATTCTCCGCGCCAGGACCCTGCCCGGTCGGCGCGGACGGCGCGAGACCGGTCAACGCGAGGCGATGACTTGCTGGCCGCATCGGGGGACCGCAACGCCATGAGCCTGCCATCCTACGTGCACGGCGCGAGCCCCGTGGCCCTGCTCGGCGAGACCATCGGCGAGAACCTGCGCCGCACCGTCGAGCGGCACGGCGACCGCGAGGCGCTGGTCGTCCCGTCGCAGGACTACCGGGCCACCTACCGGCAGCTCTGGGACGCCACCACCGCCCTCGCCAAGGCCCTCCTGCGGCGGGGCGTCGAACGCGGCGACCGCGTCGGCATCTGGGCCCCCAACCGCTTCGAGTGGGTGGTCACGCAGTACGCCACCGCCCGCGTCGGCGCCATCCTCGTCAACGTCAACCCCGCCTACCAGGCGCGCGAGCTGCAGCACGCGCTGAACCAGTCGGGCCTGCGACTCCTGCTGCTGTCGCGGGGCTTCCGCGAGCGCGACTACGTGGAGATCGTCGAGCGCGTCCGCCCCGAGTGCCCGGCCCTCGAGCAGACGGTGGTCCTCGACGACGGGTGGGAGGCGCTGCTCGAGGAGGGCGCGCCGGTCGGGGACGGCGAGCTCGCGGCGCGCGAGGCCGCCCTGACGTTCGACGACCCCATCAACATCCAGTACACCTCGGGCACCACCGGCACCCCCAAGGGCGCGACCCTCTCGCACCACAACATCCTGAACAACGGCTTCTTCTGCGGCGAGATCCTCGGCTACACCGAGCACGACCGCGTGTGCATCCCGGTGCCGTTCTACCACTGCTTCGGCATGGTCATCGGCAACCTCGCGTGCACCACCCACGGCGCGTGCATGGTGACGCCGGGCGCGGCGTTCCGGCCCGACCACACCTTGGCCGCCATCGAGGCCGAGCGGTGCACGTCGCTCTACGGCGTGCCGACGATGTTCATCGCCCAGCTCGACCACCCCGACTTCGACCGCACCGACTTCTCGTCGCTCCGCACCGGGGTCATGGCGGGGTCGCCGTGCCCCGCCGAGGTCATGAAGCAGGTGCGCGAGCGCATGAACATCCGCGAGATCACGATCTGCTACGGCATGACCGAGACGGCGCCGGTCTCGACGCAGACCCGCGTCGACGACCCCGTCGAGAAGCGCGTCAACACCGTGGGGCCGATTCACCCGCACGTCGAAATCCGCATCATCGACCCCGAGAGCGGCCGGGTGGTGCCGCGCGGCGGGCGCGGCGAGCTGTGCACGCGCGGCTACAGCGTGATGCTGGGGTACTGGAACGACGACGCGGCCACCCGCGCGGCCATCGACGACGCGCGCTGGATGCACACCGGCGACCTCGCGTGCATGGACGACGCGGGGTACGTCAGCATCGTCGGCCGCATCAAGGACATGATCATCCGCGGGGGCGAGAACATCTACCCGCGCGAGATCGAGGAGTTCCTCTACACCCACCCGGACGTGGCCGACGCCCAGGTCATCGGCGTGCCGTCGGCGCGGTACGGGGAGGAGGTGGCGGCGTGGGTCATGCCGAAGCCCGGCGCGGCCCTCGACGGCGACGCCCTCGCCGCGTTCTGCCGCGGGGCCATCGCCACCTACAAGATCCCCCGGCACTGGAAGATCGTCGACGGCTTCCCGATGACCGTGACCGGCAAGGTCCAGAAGTACCGCATGCGCGAGATCTCGACGGCCGAGCTGGCCGCCGCGGATTCTGGTGGGGACCCGCGGCGGTGACGCCGGCCGGGGGGGCGGACATCTGCAGGGGCGTCCCACGCTGACCTCCGCCCGGCTGTCGTCCCGCGGCGGCAAGCCGAACCGGGGATCGCCGGCCTCGCCGACCGCAGAAACACGGCTTCAGCGGCCCACCCCACGCGATGTCGCAGAGCGTGGGATAGTCCTGCGGACATCTGGCGGACATCTTGATCCGCACTTGATTGCCATGCTATGAAACCTGCGGTCGGATTCCCCTGCACTTCGCCATGGACTTCGGTGCTCTCTGCACGCTGGCCCGGCGCCTGCGCCGATTCGCGGCTTCCTGCCGCGGGCTGGTCGCGGTTCCGGTCGGCGGCCTCTGCGCGGCGTGCGCGTTGGCGTCCGGACCGGAACTGCCTGAGCTGCAGTCGGCCCCCGTCACGGAACTGCCGGGCAGCTTCGCGGACCGTCCCGAGGCGGGTGCCCACCAGCCGCTGGAATGGTGGCGGGCGTTCGCCGATCCGGTGCTCGACGAAGTCGTCGAGTCGGTGCTCGCTTCCAACTTCGACATGGCGGAAGCGGTGGCCCGCGTCCAGCAGGCGAGGATTCAGGCTCGACGGGCCGACGCCGCCATTCTGCCGACGGTCCGGGCGCGCGCGGGCGTCGACAGTTTCGATGCGCCCATCAACGCGGGCATCGGCGCGCAGCTTCGGGAATTGGGGCTGGACGACGCACTCGGAGCGTCGGGGTTGACGCTCCCCGACCGTCTCGGGCTGACGACCTATTCGCTGAACGCGGAGTTCGAGTACGAGCTCGATTTCTGGGGCCGCGTCCGCCACGCGTCGCTTGCGGCGGGAGCCGAGCTGCTGGCCTCGGAGTCGGACATGCGCGCGGCGCGCATCGGTCTGCTCGCCGAGACCATCGCCGCGTACTTCGACATCGTCCACCACCGTCGGCAGACGATGATCGCACGCGAGACGGTCGATGTCCTGAAGGAGCGCGAGCGGGTGGCCGAGACCCGCTACGACCGTGGCCTGACCGACCTCCTGGCCCTCCACCGGGCGCGTCAGGCTCTGCGCGACACCCAGGCGGGCCTGCCGCCGCTCGACGACCGGCTGGCCGAGGCCGAGGGGCGTCTCGCGGTGCTTCTGGGGGGGTACCGGGACGACGTGGCCGAGCTCCTTCCGGCGTCGCTCTCTCCCGCACACATCGCCGATGCCGTGCCGGCGGGCATACCGGCCGACCTGCTGCTGCAGCGGCCCGACGTGCGGGCGGCCGGGTACCGGTTGGAATCGGCCGGTCAGGACATCGAGACGCGCCGGGCCGAGCTGCTGCCTTCGCTTTCGTTCTCGGGCGCGATAGGACTTCAGACGACGAACGCCACCGGGCTCTTCAACGTGCAGCAGTGGTTCAGCAACCTGGCGTCGAACCTGCTCGCACCGGTCTTCGACGGCGACCGGCTCGCGAGCAACGTCGCCCTGGCCCACGCGCGCTTCAACGAGCTGGCCGCCGCCTACGGGCGGAGCGTGGTGACGGCGGTGGCCGAGGTCGAGGTGGCGCTGGCCGGCATGCGGAACGCGGCCCGGCGCCACGCCCTCCTCGCCGGCCTCCGGGAGGAGGCGCGGGCGAGCCTGGAGCTGCGCTCGCAGCGGTACGTGTCGGGGGTGGGCAGATACGCCGACTTCCTGGATGCGAGACGGACGTCCCTCGACGTGGAATCGGCGCTCGTCGGCGCGGAGTGGAATCTGGCCCTCGCCCGGCTCGCGGTCCACCGGGCCCTTGGGGGGCATTGGACCGCGCCGGAGACGATCGTCGCGGAGGCACCGGACGCGGCCCCTCCGCCGGCGCGGCCGCTGACGGAGTCGGGCGGATGAGCCAGCGTTCCGGTTACGTCATCGGAGCGGACCACGAGTTCCACGACCCCGAGTACGCCGCGGACTGGGCGGGGCGCTTCGAGCCGACGCCCGACCGCCTCGCCCTATTCGACCTCATGCTGTCGGAAGTGCGGAGCCGCGTGCCGCGCGACGGACGCATCGTCGAGCTGGGCGTCGGCCCCGGCTACCTCGCCGCCCACCTGCTCGACGCCCTGCCCGCGGTCCGCTACCAGGCAATCGACTTCTCGCGCCCGATGCTCGACATCGCCGCCCGCCGGCTGCGTCCCCACGCGGACCGCGCCGCCTTCACGCAGGCCGACCTACTTGCGGACGGCTGGTGGGAGGCGCTGGAAGACCCGGTGGACGCCATCGTCTCGACGTGGGCTCTGCACGACCTCGGCGGCCAGGCCCAGGTCGAGCACGTCTACGCCGGGTGCGCGAAGGCCCTCGGCGGCCGCGGGCTGCTGCTGAACGGCGACTTCATCAAGCCCGACGGCGCGGTGCAGGAGTACGAGCCGGGCCGCTT
Source organism: Vicinamibacterales bacterium (assembly GCA_963664545.2). GTDB lineage: Bacteria > Acidobacteriota > Vicinamibacteria > Vicinamibacterales > UBA8438 > JAJEEA01. The sequence goes on from OY761475.2 coordinate 1,868,341, forward strand.
CGCCATCGCGGACCACATCGACATGCTGCGGCGCGCCGGGTTCGAAACCGCCGAGTGCCTGCGGCTGTTCGAGGAGGAGCTGGAGGCCCCGACTCCCGCCCAGAACTACGCCTGCCTCCGGGCGGGCGGCCGGTTCACTTGAGGAACTGGAGGGCAGGCGGCCGAGGATGGTCTTGACGTCGTTCCGGAGCTCCCTTTGCCCGTCCTTGAGAGCCTCGATGCCGGAGTCTACCTTGCCGGTCCAGCGAGCCATGCCCCAAATGGCGGTCAGCACCGCCAGGAGGGCGACCACAGAGACGGGGGTATTCAGCCACTCAGACACGGGTCTTCCGATTGGCGAACGGCCGCGGCGAGGGAGCGGGCGCTCCCCCGCGGCGGCCGCACGGCGCCGTCAGTTGGTCATCGCCGCCGGCGCGGGCCAGCGGTCGTCGATGGGCTTCGACGGGTCGGCGGTGATCTTCAGGTCGGCGCAGTGGTGATAGGAGTAGCCGCCCGGCGTGTTGTACACGTGGTCGGCCATGAACTGGATGACCTGCAGCGTGCACTTCTCGCAGTTGATGTTCGGGATGTCGAGGTCGGCCTCCCACGGATCCATCGGGGTCTCGGGCCGGAACGAGGCGCGCTGGTCCCCGACGGGATAGTGCGGGAACAGGCCGTCGGCGATGACCGGGATCTGCGGCGGGCTCTGAATCACGCCCCACACCGAGTAGAGGCCGCGGTCGGTCCACTTCTCGACCGCGGTCGGATCGGCCGGCAGCTCGTTGCGCGAGTTCACGGAGAGCGCGACGCGGTAGTGGCCCGAGTGGAAGATCGTCTCCTGGATCTTCAGGTGCAGCTTGGAGCCGCCGGTGACCTCGGTGACGATGCCGGAGAGAATCTCGGCGTTGTCGCCGTTCGGGTTGCCGCCGCACGGTCCGACCTTCTGGGGGTTGCCGAGGCGGTCCAGGTTGATCCAGGGCGCCGGTTCCAGAAGCTGGAAGTGCGCTTGCGAGCCGACCGGCAGCACCGCGAATGCGGCGGCCAGGACGAACAGGACGGGCAGAAGGCGTTTCATGTCGTTCGTTCCTCCTCGATGAGACTCGGCGGGCCGATGGATGGCGGCCTCCGCCGAGGCCCGCCGCGTCGGGATGGCCCGCCCCGATGCGGCCCCATTGTACAACGGCGGCGCCCGTCAACCCGATGACGCAGCCCTCGCGGAACGCGCCCGCGGGACCCGGCGTCGCGAACACCCCGGCGAGACCGGCGAGCAGCCGGCAGTTGATCGTGTTTTCTTCGTCCTGCGCACCGAGAGGTACGTGGGAGACCATCGGCGGTTGCCGTTACAATCCGCCCCGCAGCACTTTCGGGCATCGGAACGGCCACTCGGAAGCGTGGCCACGAGGAATCGAGCGGCCGGAGAAGCCGCAAAGCGCCGGGGACACGAGATGACCAGACGATCGATGACGCTGTTCGGTTGGGCCGCGGCGGCGGCGCTGCTGGCCGTGACCGCCGCATCCACCCGGGGCGCCGCCCAAGCGGAGAACCCGGCCCGCCCCGCGGCGCCGGCGTCGTGCGCGGCGCTGGCCGGCCTCGCCCTGCCCGACACCGCCATCCGGTTGGCCGAGGCGGTGCCGGCCGGCGCGTTCACCCCGCCCGGCGCGGCGCGGCCGCTGGAGGTCCCGGCGTTCTGCCGCGTGGCCGCCACGAGCGAGCCCGCCGTCAACTTCGAGGTGTGGCTGCCCACCGACACCTGGAACGGCAAGTTCCACACCGCCGGCAACGGCGGCATGGCCGGGGTGATCAGCTACGGGGCCATGGCCGGCGCCCTCGGCCGCGGCTACGCCACGTCGAGCACCGACACCGGGCACGTCCGGGGCGACGGCGGGTTCGACGCGGGCTGGGCCCTCGGCCGCCCCGACCTCGTCGAAGACTTCGGGCACCGGTCGCTGCACCTGACGGCGGTCCACGGAAAGGCCATCACCGAGGCCTTCTACGGCGCCGCGCCCGCGCACGCCTACTACGTCGGCTGCTCGAAGGGCGGGCAGCAGGGCCTGATGGAGGCGCAGCGGTACCCCGACGACTTCGACGGCCTCGTCGTCGGCAACCCCGCCCACGACTGGACCCGCTTCTACGCCGGCGCCCACCTCTGGTACGCCCTGGCGACCCTCGACGACCCCGAGAGCTGGATTCCGCCGGCCAAGGCGGTCCTGCTCGGCCGCGCGGTCACCGCCGCCTGCGACGCGCTCGACGGCATCGAGGACGGGGTGCTCGACGATCCGCGCGCCTGCGACTTCGACCCGGCGGCGCTGACGTGCCGCGCCGGCGAGGACGAGGCGGCCTGCCTCACGCCGAAGCAGGTGCGGGCGGTGAAGGACATCTGGCGCGGCCCGACCGACGCGGCCGGCGAGGTCATCTACCCCGGCCTCGTGCCGGGCGGCGAGGACGACCCCGGCGGCTGGTCGCGCTGGGTCACGGGGCCGGAGCCGTTCCGGAGCACGCACTACCTGGCCGCGAACGACTTCATGCGCTACATGGTGTTCGGCGACCCCGACTGGAACTTCCGCTCGTGGAACTACGACCGCGACCTGCCGGTGGCCCTCGAACGCACCGGCCCCGCCCTCGACGCGAACGACCCCGACCTGCGCCCCCTGCGCGACGCGGGCGGTAAGCTGCTGCTCTACCACGGGTGGAGCGACGCCGACATCTCGCCCCTCGGCACCATCGACTACTACGAGGAGGCGGTGCGGACGGTGGGCGGCGGCGCCGACGCGGACGCCGCGCTGGCCGAGACGCAAGAGTTCTTCCGGCTGTTCATGGCCCCGGGCATGGGCCACTGCCGGGGCGGCCCGGGGCCGGACACCTTCGACGCCCTGTCCGCCCTCGAGGCGTGGGTCGAAGAGGGCCGCGCCCCCGAGCGCCTCATCGCCTCGAAGCTCGAGGCCGGCGAGGTGGTGCGCACCCGCCCGCTCTGCCCCTATCCGCAGGTGGCGTGGTGGGACGGCGCCGGCAGCACCGACGACGCCGCCAACTTCCGCTGCGTCGCGCCGGACTGATCCGTCACCGCGGGATGTCGTAGCCCATGATCCGCGGCCGCTGGTCGGCCCACGAGTCCACCACCGCCTGGGTGACGACGTTGGTGAACCGCTGCCGGATGTTCAGCGGCCCGTGGCCCGGCAACTGGATGAACATCAGCCCGACGAGGTCCTCCACCGGGTCGGCCCAGTAGAGGGTGCCGTAGGCCCCGCCCCAGCCGTAGCTGCCCGGCGACAGCGCGTCGAACGACTTCGTCGGGTCGACGAGCACCCCGAAGCCGAGGCCGAACCCGTACCCCGGCCCGCGGACGTAGACGTCCTTGGCGCCGGTGTGGTTGCTGATCATCAGGTCGACGGTCATCCGGCCGAGCAGCCGCACGCCGTCGAGCTCGCCGCCGTTCGCGATCATCTGCGCGAAGCGGAAGTAGTCGGCCGACGTGCCGTTCAGCCCCGCCACCCCCGGGAAGTACGTCGTCGGCTCGCGGAACTCGGGCGCCCGCATCAGCTCCGCCCCGCCGTCGTCGGTGGGCCGGTACACCGCCGCCACCCGGTCCACCGTCTCGCGGGGCACGTTGTAGAAGGTGTCGTGCATGCCCAGCGGCTCGAAGATGCGCTCCTTCAGGAACGCGTCGATGGGCCGGCCCGATATCTTCTCCACCAGCACCGCGACGTAGTCGGTGGACGACCCGTACTGCCAGTGGTCGCCGGGATGGAACGCCCCGGGGATGCGCGCGGCCCGCGCCACCCGCTCGCCGATGGTCGCGAACGGCTCGCCGTCGTTGGTCACGTAGCGGCGCTCCTCGTCCGACAGCCCCGCGTCGTTGGGGTTCAGGGTCAGCCCCGACGTGTGGGTCAGCACGTGGCGGATGGTCACCGGCCGCGCCTCGGGGACGCGCCGCAGGCGGGGGCCGTCGCGCTCGATCACCTGGTGGTCGGCGTACTCGGGAATCCAGTCCGCGATCGGGTCGTCGAGCCGGAAGCGGCCCTCCTCGAACAGCATCATGAGGGCGGCCGACACGATGGGCTTGGTCATCGACATCAGGGTGAAGACGGCGTCGGTGGTCATCGGCGCCTCCGCCTCCCGGTGCCGCCACCCCAGCGCGGAGTGATGCACCACCTGACCCCGCCGTGCCACCAGGGTCACCGCCCCCGCGATCCGCCCCTCGTCGATGAACCGCTGGAAGTACTCGTCGACCCGCTGCAGCCGCTCGGCCGACATGCCCACCGCCTCGGGCGGGGCCAGCGGCAAGTCCTCCGCCGCCGCGAGCGGGGCCGTCGACGTGAGGATCAGGCCCAGGCCGAGGGCCAGAACCGCGCCCGCCGCAACATCCGCCGCCCGCCGCGCACCGCGCTGGCGCAAGTTTCTGTCCGTCATCTCACACTCCGTGTCTCGGGGACCGTTTTCGGCGTCGGACGCGACGATTCGCGAGATCATCCTTGCAAATTATCCACGCCATGGACAATTTGCAAGGTAAACACGCATCCAGGGAATTCGACGTGGTCGCCGAACACCCGGCTCGACATCACCCCGACATGAGAGGCGCCCGGCCGGTCAGGGTCATCGCCGCTACCGCCCGGCGGTCGGTTCCGGTCGCCGGGGGGCCTCGCAGCGAAACCGCGCGCAGAACATGGCGGAGTATAGTGGCATTCATGGGGGTCGGAAATCGGCCACGCACACCCATGGGCGCGAAGGAGGGAGCGATGAGTACGGCCGGCGCCGCAGTCCGGGGCGGCGAATCCGACGCGCCCATGCGGGCCACCTACCAGGACGTGCTCGACGCCCCGGCCAATCGGGTGGCCGAGATCGTCGACGGCGTCCTCCACACGCAACCGCGGCCGGCCATGCCGCATGCGTTGGCGAGTTCCCGTCTGGGCGGCGAACTCACGGGACCCTTCGACCGGGGTCGCGGCGGCCCCGGCGGATGGTGGATCATCGACGAGCCCGAACTGCATCTCGGAGAGGACATCCTGGTGCCCGACCTGGCGGGGTGGCGCCGGGAGCGGATGCCCGAGTATCCCGACGCGGCCTACGTCACCCTGGCGCCCGACTGGGTGTGCGAGATCCTCTCCCCTTCGACGCGAAGGCTCGATCTGCAGGGCAAGCGCCCGATCTACGCCCGCGCGGGCGTCGGCCATCTGTGGCTGGTCGAGCCGTCCGACCGCACCTTCGAGGCGTTCGAGCTGCGCGAGGGCCTGTGGGTGCTGACGGCGACCGCCAAGGACGCCGAGCCGGTGTGCGTCCCCGCCTTCGATGCGGTCACGTTCAGCCTCGGCGATCTCTGGCCCTGAGACGCCGACCCCGCCCGATCAACTCACGTGGGTGCCGGTGCCGAAAGCGGACGGCCGCAGTCCCCGCGCCGCAGGCTCGCCGCTTCGGGTCCCCCTCAGTCCCGCGCCGCGTGCAGCCCCGGCGCGTTGACGTGTTGGTTCACGGTGTCGGCCGTCGCCGTCGCCGCGCCGCGGAGCTCCGCGATATCCAGCCCGTTCCGGTGCGACTGAACAGCGCCGACCACCGCCGCGACGGCGCCCATGAGCGCCGCCAAGGCGGTAACGACCCGCAGCACGTCCCTCAGACCCTCACTCATGCCGTCCCCCCGGCGTCGGCCGCCGCCCGCGCGCGTCGAAGCGCCGCCGCGCCCGGCGGAAGAGGGCGGTCAGCCGTCCCGACGCCGCCGCGTCGATGAGATCGAGGGCGGCGGCGGGACCGTCGCAAACCTCGATGCCGAGCCGCCGGGCGTTCACCTCGGTCGCCGCATCCGCTTCCGGCGCCACCAGAACCGCCTTCGCGGACGACTGGCTCACGACATCGACGCAGTGGCGGACGGTGTCGTCGACAAGGAAGTCGAGCTCGAGCGCGGCGGCCAGACGGCCCCGGGAACCGTCGTGCACGACGACGCTCGGCAGCGCGAAGCCCTGCTCGACCAGCCAACGCTGCGTCTGGCGCTGCACGGTGTCGCCCGCAGTGGCGGGACGCTGCGTCACGAAGAACGTCTCCCACCGCCGGGCGGCCGCCCGCTCGTGAAGGCGGGCGACCACGGTCGGATCAACCGGATCGAGGGTCAGCCAGAAGTCCGGCGTCGAGCGTATCTCCTTCCACACGCGGTCGCGGCGGCGCGGCGACAACCGGACGCCCCCCGGCAGCGCATCGGGCGATGCGGACGGGGAGCCCCCCGGCCCCTCCGGCGGCTCGGCCGGCGCGCCCGGTCGCTCACGCTCCCGGCCCCCAGCGGCCGGCCCAACTGCCGCGTCAACCGCCTCGGCCGACGCCGTGCCCGCTCGACCGCTCTCCCCGCCCGCCGCGGTCTCCACCCCCGCCGCCTGCGTCGACACAGCGGCCGGGAGACGCGATTCGGGGAACAGGCGGTCCGCGATGCGCTCGTACGCGGTGGAGAAGTCCGCGAGCACGCCGTCAAGGTCGAACGCAATGCGCAGCGGCATGACCCTCGTTGTCCCGCAACGCTGTTCCCGGTTCGGCCTGTTGCTGGTTTTCGTCCGGTACCGGTGGCGGCGGTTCCTCACCGCCGCCGTTCGTTCCGTCGCCGGTTCCTCCGGCCTGGGTCTTCGTCTGGCTTGTTCTTGACGCCAGAGCTCTCTCGAAACGGCTGAGCCATTTGGCGCACCATTCCTCCAGTTCGGCGCGCCATAGGATTTTCCCGTTTTCCAGCCTGAGCTGGTCCTTGGGCTTCGGCCGCCACCCACGGTCGTGTTCGGAGTTGTCGACGATCTCAAGTTCGTCGAACTTCTCGGCTGTCTTCCGGAGGTTTGACAGCGAGAACCCGTGCCTCTGAGGTATCTGCTCGGCGGGCACGTGGTGTCCCGTGAAGTTTTCGACGCGGTGTTGCACCCGCTCGATGTTGATCCTGGGCGATTCGGTTCCGATATAGACGCCCTCGACCCGGTAGCCGGCTTTTCTCACCCTGTCGACCATGCTCGGTCCGGGCAGTCCTGAATAGGTGCTTTCGATTCCGAAGTTCCGCCGGGCGGCGATGTCGGCGTCGATCTCGGCGTCGACGATTTCCCGGGTGCGTTTACGCGCTATTTCGCTGTCCCAATCGCCTATCCCCCCGGCGATGGAGTCCTGGTCGTAGTACCGTTCGGGCAGCCGATCCCGGTTCTCGCGTTTCCACGCGCTCTTGCCGGAGCCGTTGCAGCCCATCACGATTGTGAACAGCGGCCGGTTGTCAAGTTGGTCCGCCATCGTCGTTGCGTTTTCTCACGGGGTGCGTTGCCGCGTATTCGCCCCCCGGTCCGCCGTATCGGCTCCGGCTTCGTCTGTTCCGGTGTTCGGCCGGTGTGAACCGCCGCCGGTTGAGTCGGTTCCGCGTTGCGCGGTTGTGCGCTACCGCGTTCCGGCGCGTTCTCTGGTCAGGCGCTCGGCGCCCGCTGGATGACCAGCGCGTCGCGCGCCCGAGACTCGGCCATTGTACCAGCGAAGCGCTGGCCGCGGGCACCCCCGTCATCGCCAGCGACCGGACGCCTTGGCGCCGCCTCCCCGACCGCCGGGCCGGCTGGTGCGTCGAGACGGGGGCGGCGCCGCTCGCGGCCTGCCTGCGCGAGGCGCTCGCGGCCGACGACGGGGAGCTGCGGCGGATGGGGATGCGCGGCCGGCGCTGGATGGAGGAGGACTTGTCGTGGGCCGACGTCGGCCGCCGCATGGCGGCGACGTACCGCTGGCTGCGCGGCGAGACCCCCGCGCGGCCCGACTGGGTGCGCGCCGACCGATCGGCCGGCGGAAACCGGCTCCGGCTCCACCGACCGTCATCGTCCGCATCAAGGTAGCTCGGAGGCGCGAACCGGTCCGATTCGCCGTCTCCCTCGTCTTCGGGCCCGTGACGCTCCCCGCGCCATCGTGCCGGCTGAAAAGGTGCCCCTCCCGCGTTCCTCGATCAGGACACCGTTCGTGCCTTCCCGTTCGAGGGCGGCCCGAGCCTCTCGCAGCGCGTCCTCGGCTCCGCCGATTTCACGGAATCTCGCCGCGATTCCGGTGCGCGTGAGCATCTCGTCGAGCTCGTCCGGCGGGCAGTCTTCGGTTCTCCGCCCGCAGAGTTTCGACTCGGTCGTCAGGACGGCCCGCCCGCCGTCGATCTCGACCCGCACCAGTGAGTACGCGGTCGCCGCGAGGACCCCGGCACCGCCGATTCCCAGGTTCCGCAGCTTCGCCGCGTGTTCCGGTGGGATGTCTTTGAGCATCTTGGCGGCCCGCCTCGAAAGGCCGGCGTCGTCGGCGGTCCATAGATCGGCGACTCCGCCGACCTTCCGGGGGTTGTAGACGTTGATCCCGCGCTCGAGTTCTGTCGGGTTGGTTTCCGCCAGTACCGTCACGTCGAAGACGTCCCGGGCCACGCATCGGCCGAACCTCTCCGTCTTGCCGGCGATGATCTCCCCGTCGGACTGTACGGTCTCGATCCGTCCGTCGATCAGGGCGGTGGATCTCGCCGTCAGTTTGGAGTCGTTCGTCCAGAGTTCGAGCCGCTGGTTCTGGTCTTCGGTCGAGGCGTTCCGCCTGTGGGCGGTGAAGAAGTCGGCCGACGCCGTCGGCAGCACGATCCATCCGGCGGTCCGCAACGCCTTCCGGAAGTCCGCGTACTCGGCGTCATGAAGCATGCTTACCGGGGTCATCTTCTTCGGACTTTTGAAGTCGATGTCGGTGCTGGACCGGTGGCGGTGGCGGGCGGCCAGGATCGTGCCCCCGCCCATGGCGCTTCCGGGGCGGCCCCCGTGCAACCGTTGGAATGCGTCGTGTACCGCGCCTCCGATTTCGAGCCACGACGTCCGGGCCGGTTCCGGCAGCCTCAGGTGTTCTCCGGTCGTTGTCATGCGGGTGCGTTCGTTTCCGCTTCGGGCACGTACCCCGGGCGATGGAAGCAACTCAACCTCAGGTGGTGTCCGGCTTCGCAGCGCTCCAGACCGCAACGCTTCAGTCCGCGGCCAAGTTCCGCCGGCGTGTACATGCCGTGGCGCCAGCCTAGGGCGAGCAACCGCCAGTCGAACACGTTGGCGATCCACTCCTCAAGCACCCACGTGTCGTATTCGGAGGGTTCGACCGCCCTGATTGCGTGTTCCACCTCTTCCAGCGTCGGGTCCCGCTTCCACCCGCGGGTTCCCCGGATCACCAGGTACTCGAGCATGTGGTGCCCGCGCTCCCGGTCGCCGCCCTCGTCGAAGCGGTCGATGGCGCGGTCGATCTCCCGCGGCGGCTGTGCCGCCTCTGATAGCGCCTCTGGAGGCGGGATCTTCGGCCACTCGAAGTGTAGGCGCAACCCCTGGAGCTTCTCTGCCGCCTCGACTCCCATCTCGACCATCGTCGGGCCGATCCGCAGGGCCTCCTCGAGGTCGCGGTGGTAGAGGTGCGGCGTCGTCTCGTCACACCACTCGTACCGGGGGACGAGGACCGTCTTCCGGGGGGGCGGGTTGTCAGTCATGGCCTGCTTCTCCAGGAAGCGCCGCGGCTGGTGGCCCGGCGATCAGGCCGGCGCGAAGGCGACGTCGGGGTCGGTCGGGTGTCCGGGAATCAACGGTCGGGATTCTACAGGGAACGGGGACCCACGGCAGGACGGCCATCCCCTCGAACAGCGCCTCGCCGCCCTCGAACAGCTCCTTGCAGGTGTCGAGCAGCAGGCTCTTGCCGAAGCGCCGCGGGCGGGAGAGGAAATAGTGCGTCCCCTCGTCGACCAGCCGCCGGATATGGCGGTCTTGTCCACGTAGTAGCACCCGTCCTCGCGAATCCTGCGGAAGGTCTGGATCCCGATGGGGAGTCTGCGCCGCGTCATCGATCGTCTGTCCGTTCCGGGCCCGGCGCGGCCGGCGCGGCCTCCGCGGTCTTGTTCCTCGCGGTGGTCGCTTCGCAGAGCTCCGGAACCCTCGCCTTAGCGTGGTTCAGCATGTCGATCGCGAGTATCCCGGCGTCCCGAGCCGTTTCCCGCGGGTTTATCGAAGGTTGTCCGGCCTCGTATTTCCGCCGCCCGGCGTACAGCGACAGTTCCCGCAGCAGTGGTCCGTTCTTCTGAGCCCGGATCTTCTCGCCCAGTTTCTCAGCCTCGTCCCACAACCTCTCCAGGTTGTGGGTGTGGGGCACGCGCTCTCCGTGCGCGGTGATCAGTGCCTTCAGCGAGAACTCGATGCTCTCCTGGAACCCTTCGCAGGCGACCTGCGCCGCCAGCTCGCCTTCCTTCAGGCCCGTGTTACGGGCCTGGTCGGCGAGCAGGTCGGCCCGTTCTACGTCCCGAGCCGCTTTTTCCGGCTCGTACGAGGTTTTCTTGATCGTCATGCCTCCGACCTCTACGTATTCGGCGCCGGTCGGCAGAGGCTCCGTCCCGGGCCTCGCGTACACGGTTACGCCGTCGGCGAACGCCGCTCCGTGGATCCGCGTGGTGCTGTTCTTGTTCCTGCGGGCGCATTCGCGCTCCGTCAGGATGATGTCGGTGCGGACGAAGGTCTGTCCGGACTCGGATTCGTTTCCCTTGCCGGCGGGCCATTCCTCTTGTTCGACCGCGTCCGCTCCGGGACCGCGGCCGTCCGGCACGATGACCATCAGGTCGACGTCGCTGCCGGGCCCGTTCTCGCCCCTGGCGGTCGATCCGAAGAGGATTATCTGGTCGGGTTCGTACCGCCGCCTCGCGGCGCGCACCGACGCCTCGACCGCTTCGGATAGTCGGCCCGTAGACGGTCGGTTCCCGTTGGCGTCGTCTGTCGAAGCTGCTCCGGTCACCGGACCGCTCCTTCCACTGGACCGCGTTCGGGGCGGCTCGCTCCCTGACGAAGGTTCCGATCGACCATCCGGGTTTTCCGCAGGACCGTTCGCTGATATCGTCGGTACCATGCATCGCGTCCGCGGAGGCGGCGCCCGCCGATGACCGGCCTCGCCGGCTGGGTGCCCAACGCCCACGCGCTGATCGTGCATCTGCCGATCGGCCTGCTCGCCGCCGCGGCCGCGGCCGACCTCGTGGCTCTGCTGCGACGCCGGCCCGGGTCGGCCGTCAACGTGGCGACCGCCCTCCACGTCGCCGGCTCGGCTGCCCTCGCGGTTGCGTACCTGACGGGGCGCAGCGCCGCCGCCGACGCCGGACCTCGCCGCGCCGGTCGTGGCGCGGCACTGGACCTGGGCGCTCTGGTGCCTAGTCTACTTCGCCGCGCTGACCGCGGCACGCGTGTGGCGCCTCGGCCTCGGGGGGCCGACCGCGGCGCGGAGCGGCGGGGCCGGGCCGCTCAACCGCGGATGGCCCGCCGCGCCCGGCGGAAGAAGGCGGTCAGCCGTCCCGACGCCGCCGCGTCGATGAGGTCCAGGGCGGCGGCGGGACCGTCGCAGACCTCGATGCCGAGCCGGCGGGCGTTCATCTCGGTCGCCGCGTCGGCTTCCGGCGCTACGAGAATGGCCTTCGCCGACGACTGGCTCACGACGTCGACACAGTGCCGGACGGTGTCGTCGACCAGGAAGTCGAGCTCGAGCGCGGCGGCCAGACGGCCCCGGGATCCGTCGTGCACGACCACGTTCGGCAGCTCGAAGCCCTGCCCGACCAGCCAACGCTGCGTCTGGCGCTGCACGGTGTCGCCCGCGGTGGCCGGACGCTGCGTCACGAAGAACGTCTCCCAGCGCCGGGCGGCCGCCCGCTCGTGAAGGCAGGCGACCACGGCCGGGTCCACGGGGTCGAGGGTCAGCCAGAAGTCCGGCGTCGAGCGGATCTCCCTCCAGACACGGTCGCGGCGGCGCGGCGACAACCGGACGTCCCGCGCCGACGCCTCCGCGGGCGCGCGCCGAGCGCCCCCCGGCGGCGGCTCGGCCGGTGCGCGGGCGGCGTCGTTTCCGACCGCACCCGGCGCGGCCGCCGCCGGGTGCCGTGTCCGCATCAGTGGAAGCCACGGTCACTACGCGCACCCGTCGAAGCCGGGGGTCGTGACCGTGCCGCACCCGCGCAAGGACATCCGCGTCGGCACGCTGCGGAACATCTTCCGGCAGGCCGGCTGGGATTGGAGGGACCGCTGATGCGATATCTGATCGTGCTCGACGGCAGTGAGCCGGGCGTCGGCTACGACGTGACGGTTCCGGACCTGCCCGGCTGCACATCCGCCGGCGACACGCTGGGCGAAGCCCTCAACAACGCCGCAGAAGCCATCCGGGGCCATGTGCAGACCTTGATCGAAACCGGCCAGCCGGTCGGCGTGCCGAGCGTCGCCCCGCCCGCCAGCCTGCCGCCCGGCCACCTGGTCGGCGTCGTCGATGTCGACCTCGAGAGCGACGCGCCGCCGCTTCGCGCGGTGCGACTGAACGTGTCCATTCCGGCGACCGCGCTCGCGCTCATCGACGCCGCCGCGAAGGTCGCGGGGATGTCGAGGTCGGCGTTTCTGACGCGCGCCGCGCTGACCTATATCGAGCGCGAGACCGCGGGCATCGGCTCGGGCGCCGCATGACCCGCCGGACCGCGGCCTGCCAACCGCCTGCCGTGCGCCCGCGGTGGACCGCCGCGTGGCCCGGTTGGTCTCCCCGGCCGGTACACCGCGCCCAAGCTCATGACGCGGACTCCACGACGACCGGCCGGCCCGTCCGGAGGCTGCGCGCGGCCGCGAAGCAGACGCGGTGGGTGGCGGCGAGGCTGCGCCACGGAATGGGCCACGGCCCCCCGCCCCGGCACGCGTCGACGAACGCCCGCAGCGCCTCGGCGAACCCCTTGGCCTGCCGGCCGCGCACGGTCCGGCCCCCGCCGTGGAACCGCGTGACGCGGAAGTCGTCGACCACCGCGGCCCGGCCGCCCGCGAACACCTCGCACCGCTCCTTCGGCAGGCCCGGGTGCCCCACCGTCACGTACTGGATAGTGGCGAGCGACCCGCCGGCGTAGCGCACGGTGACGACCACGGTGTCCGCGGCCCCGTCGCCGCCGCCGGCCGGGGCGACGCCCCCGGCCGTCACCTCCAGGGGATCGGCGTCGACGAGCCCGCCGCAGAAGTCGACGAAGTGGCACGCCTCGCCGACGAGCCGGCCGCCTTCGCGGGGATCCGCGAGCCAGCTCCCGGCCGGAAGCGCGCCGGCGTTGACGCGGTAGGCGACGACCATCGGCGCGCCGCCGTCCGCGAACGCGGCCCGGACGGCGCGCGCGTGGGGCGAGAAGCGGCGGTTGAACCCCACCATCAGGCAGGGGGCGCGGCCCGCCCCGCGGGCCTCGTCGAGGGCCCGCTCGACGTCGTCGAGCTCGGCCTCCGAGATGCACAGCGGCTTCTCGACGAACACGTGCTTGCCGGCCCGCAACGCCGCCGCCGCCAGCGCCGCGTGGCTCGCGTGGCGGGTGGCCACGACCACCGCGTCGACGTCCGGATCGTCGAGCAGGCGCGCCGGGTCGGTGGTCGCCACCGCCGCGCCGAAGCGTTCCGCGGCGTCGCGGGCGCCGCGGCCGGTGCGGGTGCACACGCCGGCCAGCCGCACGCCCGACTGCCCGGCGAGGCGGGGCAGCAGGACGCCGCGCGCGAACCGGCCCGCCCCGAACACCCCGACGCGGAGGTCGCCGCCGGCCGCCTCGGCCCGGTCGGCCGGCCCCGCCTCGAGATACACCGTCCGGTGCGGGGGGACGTCGTCTGGATACTCCAGTACGATGCCGAGGGGCCGGCGCAGGGGTTCAACGTCGGCGACCGGCCGTCGGCCCTCATGTGGGCGGCCGGCGGGGAGCACGCGGCCGCCGCGCAGGGGCTCGCCGGCGGCCGCCGGACGGTCGGGAGCTCGGCCGTCGAGCAGGGCGTAGGCGTCGAGGGCGTCGGCGAACGCCAGCTTGTGCGTCACCAACGCGGCGGGGGTGACCTTCCGCTGCTCGACCAGGTAGAGGAAGCTCTCCAGGTTGCGCTGCTCGGTGAAGCGCACGTGGGCGAACGGGTAGTCGCGCCCCTCCTCCTCGTAGGTCGGATCGTAGCGGCCGGGACCGGTGGACATGGACAGGCGCAGGTCGAGCTCTTTGCGGTAGAACGGCTCGCGCGGCACGTTCAGCCCCACCAGGCCCACCGCCACCACCCGCCCCCGGGGCCGCGCCATCTCGGCCGCGCTCTCGACCGGCCCGTCGCTCGGGGTGGCGGCGGTGATGACGACCGCGTCGGCCCCGCGCCCCCCCGTGAACGCGTCGCAGGCGGCGGCCCCGCCCCCGGCCACCGCCGCGTCGACCCCCAGCCGGCGGGCGAGCGCCGCCCGGTCGCCATCCGGGTCGACCCCGAGCACGGCGCAGCCGTTGGCCTTCAGGATCTGCGCGGTCAACAGCCCGATCAGCCCCAGGCCGATCACCGCGACGCGCTCGCCGATGCGGGGCTCGGCCTGCCGCACGCCCTGCAGAGCGATGGCCCCGACGGTGGTGAACGCGCCGTCGGCGTACGACACGCGCGGCGGGAGCTTCGCGCACAGGTTGCGGGGCACGGCGTTGAACTCGGCGTGGGCGGCGTAGCCGGCCCCCGCCACCGCCACTCGGTCGCCCGGCCGCAGACCGCCCGCGCCGGCCCCCGCCTCGATGACGTCGCCCGCCGCCGAGTACCCGAGGGCGACCGCCTCGTCGAGCCGCGCCCCGACCTTCTGCAGGGTCGCCGCCACGCCCTCCCTGCGCACGGTGCCGAGCACTTGCCGCACCAGGTCGGGGCGCGCCGCCGCCTTGCCGAGCAGGCTCTTGCGGGCCAGCTCGACCACCTGCCGCTCCGTCCCCGGCGACACCACGCTGCGGCGCGTCCGCACCACGACGCCGCCCCGCGGGCAGGCCGGCACCGGCACGTCGGCCAGCCGGACCTCGCCGGTTCGACGAGAGCAGACGACCTGTCTCATGCGTCCTACATCACTACGTTTCGAGCCCGCGTCAGGCACGCGGAGACAACCGGACGTCCCGCGCCAACGCCTCCGTGGGCGCGCGCGGAGCGCCCCTCGGCGGCGGCACCGCCGGTGCGCGAGCGGCTTCATCTCCGACCGCAACCGCCGCGGCCGCGCCGACCCGTCGGCTAGAATAGCGCCGATCGTCTACACTCGCGTCCGAGCTCTTCCGGGCCGCCGCGGGCGCCGGCCATGCGCATTCTCGGTATCTCCGCCTTCTACCACGACAGCGCCGCGGCGCTGGTGGACGGCGGCCGGATCGTCGCCGCCGCCCAGGAGGAGCGGTTCACGCGGCGGAAGCACGACGCCGGCTATCCACGCCGCGCCATCGACTGCTGCCTGCGGCAGGGCGGCGTGGGGCTCGCCGACGTCGACCGCGTCGTGTTCTACGACAAGCCGTTCCTCAAGTTCGAGCGGCTCATCGAGACCAGCGTCGCGTTCGCGCCCCGCGGCCTGCGCGCGTTCGCGGCGGCGCTGCCGGCGTGGGTCGGCGACAAGCTGTTCCAGAAGGGCGCGCTGCGCCGCGAGCTCGCGGCCGCCGCCCCCGGCGTCGACTGGAACGCGCGGCTGCTGTTCGCCGAGCACCACGTGTCGCACGCGGCCAGCGCGTTCTACCCGTCGCCCTTCCGCGACGCGGCGGTGCTCACCCTCGACGGCGTGGGCGAGTGGGCCACCACCGCCGGCGGCGTCGGCCGCGGCGGCGACCTCGCGCTGACCCGCGAGCTGCACTTCCCCCACTCGCTCGGACTGCTCTACTCGGCGTTCACGCAGTACGCCGGCTTCCGGGTGAACAGCGGCGAATACAAGCTGATGGGGCTCGCCCCGTACGGCGAACCGACGTACGCGGGCGTCATCCTCGACCGCCTCATCGACCTGAAGGCGGACGGCACGTTCCGCCTCGACATGGACTACTTCGGCTACTGCACCGGCCTGCGGATGACGAACGCGCGCTTCGAGGCGCTGTTCGGCGCGCCCGCCCGCGAGCCGGGCGCGGCCATCACGCAGCTCTACATGGACGTCGCCGCGTCGGCGCAGGCGGTGGTCGAGGAGGCGGTGCTCAGGCTGACCCGCTCGATGCGGGCCGAGACCGGCCTGCCCCGCCTGTGCCTCGCCGGCGGGGTCGCGCTGAACTGCGTGGCCAACGGCAGGGTGCTGCGCGACGGGCGGTTCGACGACGTCTGGGTGCAGCCGGCGGCGGGCGACGCGGGCGGCGCCGTGGGGGCGGCGCTGGCCGCGAGCCACGGCCTACTCGGCGAGCCGCGCCCGGCCCCCGCGCCCGGAGCGGCCGGCGACGCCATGCGGGCCGCGCTGCTCGGCCCCGGCTTCACGCCCGGGGAGATCCGCCGCGCCCTCGACGCCGCCGGCGCGCGCTACGCCGAGCTGTCCGACGACGACCTGCTCGCCGCCGCCGTCGCCGCCCTCGCCGAGGGCAAGGCGGTGGGCTGGTTCCAGGGCCGCATGGAGTTCGGGCCGCGCGCGCTCGGCAACCGCTCGATCCTGGCCGACGCGCGCTCGCCGTCCATGCAGCGGACGCTGAACCTGCGCATCAAGCACCGCGAGTCGTTCCGCCCGTTCGCGCCGAGCGTCCCGCGGGCCGACGCGGCGGACTGGTTCGCCCTCGACCGCGACAGCCCCTACATGCTGTTCACGGCCCCGGTCAAGGCCGAGCGCCGACGGGCCGGCGGCGCGGCCGGCTCTCCGGGGGCGGGGGGGGGCGGACCCGGGCGCTCGGAGATCCCCGCCGTGACCCACGTCGACCACTCCGCGCGCATACAGACCGTGGACCCCGAGACCAACCCGCGCTTCCACGCGCTGCTGGCGGCGTTCAAGGCCCGCACCGGCTGCCCGGTGCTCGTCAACACCAGCTTCAACGTCGACGGCGAACCCATCGTCTGCACCCCGGCCGACGCCTGGCGCTGCTTCATGGGCACCGACATCGAGCGGCTGGCCATCGGCAACTGCTTCCTCCGCAAGGAGGACCAGGAGGACCAGCCCCTGCCGTGAACGGAACATACTGGTTTCTGTCCCCGGTCAAAACCTGTTCGGCTCGCGCCAACGCGTTTTCGTGCTGTTTCTGGGCTATCAGATGTCGTTGTCCTGGTCGTGCCGCATCCGCCCCGCGAACGCCAGCCCGAGCACCGTCCGGGACGGCTCGATCGAGATCGTGGATGACGCGGCGCCGACAGCGGGCGCTCCCGGTGCCCGGAGCAGCGCCGCGGCGTAGAGGGCGGGCCAGTCGTGGGCCGCGCGCGCCGGACTGAGGCGCGCCACCACCGGTTCGGGCAGGGGGACGACCTGCACGACGGCCGCCGCGGCGACGAGACCGAGCCCGAGGCCGACCGCGGCAACGGGGAAGCGTCCGGCGGCGGGCACCGGCGCCGCCAGCCCGAGCAGGCCGACCGTCGCGCCGAACACGAGCAACGGCGCGTACGCCCAGGGATACTCGGCACCGAAGGCCAACGCCCCCCAGGCCGTCAGCAGAACCGCAGCCGGCGTGAACCAGCGCATGACGGCAGGCCCTCGTGTGTTCGCGCCTGCCTACGCCCGCTGGTAGTAGCGGCTGTACGTCCGCCGGTAATACCGGGAGTAATAGTGGGGGTGAAGCTCGAGCTCGACCCGGTTGAGGACGACGCCGGCGATGCGGGCGCCCGAACCGGTCAGCCGCTCCAGGGCGGCCGCGGCCGTGCGCCGGGACGTCGAGCTGACGTCGGCGACGAACACCACCACGTCGGCGCGGTGGGCGCAGATCGTCGCGTCGGCGATGGGTAGCACCGGCGGCGTGTCGAAGACGATCCAGTCGAACCGCTCGTGCAACGACCCCAGCACGCTCTCCAACCGGCTCGACGCGAGCAGCGCGGTCGGATTGGGGCTCCGGGTGCCGGCCGTCAACAGCGAGAGCCCGTCCACGTCGGACTGCCTGACGACCGCCGCGGCTTCGGCCTGACCGACCAGCACGTCGGACAGCCCCGGCGCGACGGCGGCGTTCCAGAAATCGTGCGCCTGTGGCCGTCTGAAGTCGGCGTCGACGAGCAGGGTCCGCTGGCCCGACTGGGCGATGGCGACGGCGAGGTTGCACGAGAGGACGCTCTTTCCCTCGCCGGGCTCGGCACTCGTGACCACCACTTCGCGGCAGCCCTCCTCGGCCGACGAGAACACCACGCTCGTGCAGATCGTCCGCACCGCGGAAGCGAAGTTCTCGGGCGCGGCCGCCGCGAGGCGCAGCTTGCCGGGCTCGGCGACGTCGCGCGCGACCTTCGGGAGCATGCCGAGGTACGGCTGGCCCAGGAACTCGCGCACGTCGTCGGGGGTCTTGAGCCGGCTGTCGAGATAGTCGACCAAGAAGACGAGCCCGACGGCGGCCAGCAGGCCGCCGAACAGCCCGAACAGCGTGGTCCGCCCGCGGCGCGGCAGGGCGGGCCACAACGGCGCCTCGGCCGCGTCCACGATGCGGACGCTGCTGGACTGCAGCTCGCTCGTGATGCCCGTCTCGTCCGCGCGCGACAGCAGCGACTCGTAGATGCGCCGCGCGCTGTCGGCCTCGCGGGTCAGCACGCCGTACTCGATGCCGGCGCGGTCGAGGGCCAGCGCCTCGACGGTCTGACGCTGCAACGCGTCCTGCAACTGCCGCTCCTGGCTGCGCGCGATCTCGAAGTCGGTGCGCACCGCGTCGACGATCTTGGCGACCTCGGCGCGCAGGCCCGCCTCGGCGTCCCGCACCGCCGACCGGATGGCGATCAGGTCGGGATGGAGATCGCCGAGCTCTTCGGCCAACCCCGCCTCCTCGCGCTGCAGGTCCGCGAGCCCGAGCTTCCGCTGCTGGATGTAGACGTTGCCGACGATTTCGGGAAACCGGTCGAGGGCCTCGGGATCGTCCCGCACCGCCCGCATCTCGCGGTAGCGGGTCTCCGCCGCGATGCGCTCGGTGGTCGCGCGCGTGGCCGCCTCGTTCAGATCGGCCAGTTCCTGCCCGACGACGTTCTGCTGGTCGTCGAGCGAGACGGCGCCGTGCGTCTCGCGATAGTGCTGCATGGCCAGCTCGGCCGCTTCCAGCACGCCGCGCTGCTCGTCGAGCCGCTGCCGTAACCAGCCCGACGCGTCCTGCGAGGACGTGAGGCGGAAATCAACGTTCTGATCGATGTACGCCCGGGCCAGCGTATTGGCGACGTCCGCGCTCAGAGACGGCGACGGCGACCGGAAGGTGACATCGACGATGCGGCTGTCGCGCACCGGCACGACGGCCAGCCGGAGGAGGAACTGGTTGATCGCCCGCGACTCGGCGCGGGTCTCGCGGGCGGCCGCGCCGCCCTCCGCCGCCGGCTCGGGGGCCAGGGCCGACGAGGCGAGGCGCAGGGGGTACGACACCGCTTGGCGAATCATGCCGACGGCCCACGCGACGGGATTGAAAGCCTGCTCGGCGCCACCCGCGAACAAGGGCTCGTTCCAGAGGGCCAGCCGGTCCATCGTGGTCCGCGCCAGAGACCGGCTGCGCAATATCTCGTACTGCGTCCGGTAGAACTCCAGCCGCGACATCGGCCTGACGTCGGAGACGACCTCTCGGAAGTTCACCACGTTGGGGGTTTCCGTCTCGATCTGCAGCCGCGCGGTCGCCTGGTAGATCGGCGTGGCGGTGACGGCGTAGAGGAACGCGCTGAGGAACACGACCAGGAAGACGGCACCGGCGAGCCAGCGCCGCCGGTAGAGCACCCGCAGGTAGTCGAACAGGTGGCGCCCGTCGGCCTCATAAGCCACCGTCGGCAGGCTCTCCGGCCCGTACGGGCGGCTCCCGCCGGCGGCCGGATTGTCCGTACGCATCAGAAGAACCTCTCTGGCACCCGGATGATGTCGTCCGGCTGCACCAAGTCACCAAGCTGCACGCGGAACTCGAACTGCTCGCCGCCGACGGTGCGGACGACGCGGACACGGTTGAGGGCGGCGAATTCGGTGCCGCCGCCGGCCAGCGACAGCGCCTGCAGGATGGTCGTGTCGTTGCGGATCGGGTACTGGCCCGGATTGCGCACCTCGCCGAACACGTAGACGACCTCGGTGCGCGGCACGAAGACGGTGTCGCCGTGGCGAAGCGTGAGGTTCTGCGACAGGTCGCCGTCTTCGAGCGCCTCCAGGTCCACGCGGACCCTCTCGGCGCCGTCGCCGTCGGCCGGCCGCGCCGGCCCCGCCGCCTCGGGCCCGTCGCGCACCACCACCGCCTCGCCGGACGCGAGCGGCGTGGTGCCGCCGGCCAGCGCCAGCAGCTCGATGACGCTCATCACCCCGGTCAACGGATAGGCACCGGGCTGCCGGACCTCGCCGACGAGAAAGACGCGCCGGCTGCGGTACTCGGCGATGGTGACGCTGACGCGCGGGTTCCTGAAGTAGCCCGCGGCCAGACGCTCGCGCAGCGCCTGCTCGAACGCGCGCACGGTCTGCCGCCCGGCGACGATGCGGCCGATCAGCGGGAACGACAGGGTGCCGTCGGTCTCGACGGTGTAGGGGCCGCTGAGCTCGGGCTGATTGAACAGGTTGATCTGCAGGACGTCCCGCGGGCCGATCGTATAATCGCTCTCGTCCTGCATGGCCGCGCTGAGGCCGGCCGCCGGCAGGCACGCCGCCACCAGCCACGCGGCGGCGCGCCGCCGGGCGGTGAGCGGGGTCTGACCTGAACCTCTCATGATCGATCCTTGCCGTGTTGCCGACATCACAGCCGCGTGCATATTGTAGCCCATGTCGCGGCCTCGCCGGCCGGGGCGGCCGGGGGGCGCCTGCCGCGTGCGCCGCAGTGTGTCGGCGGGCCGCGGGCCGGCGCGGACCTCCGCCGTGACCGGGCCGCCCTGGCCGGCGGGCGAAGCGCCGGTCGCGGTGGTCATGCTGACGTTGAACGAAGCGCACAACATGAACGCCGTGCTGTCCAACCTGCGCGGATGGGCGCGCGAGGTGTTCGTCGTCGACAGCTTCAGCACCGACGAGACGGCGCGGCTGGCCGAGGGCGGCGGGGCGGGGCTGGTGCGGCGGCGCTTCCGCGGTTTCGGCGACCAGTGGAACTACGCCCTGCGCGAGCTGCCGGTGACGGCGCCGTGGACCATGAAGCTCGACCCGGACGAGCGGCTCACGGATGGCCTGAAGGCCTCGATCTTGGCCCGGACGCTCGACGGAGCGGGCGGCGCGGCGGGCCTGTCGTTCGACCGCCGCGTGCACTTCATGGGCCGGCCCCTGCCGGTTCACCAGCGCGTCGTCCGCGTCTGGCGCACCGGCCGCTGCCGGTTCACCGACGCGGACGTCAACGAGCACCCGGTCGTCGACGGCGTCGTACGCCACGTCGCCGGGATCCTCGAGCACCACGACAGCCCCGACCTGGCGCACTGGCTGGACAAGCAGAACCGCTACACGACGGCCGAGGCCCTCGCGGCGTACGCCGGGCGGGAGACCGCCGGCGGCGCGCGCCTGTTCGGCGCGCCCTACCAGCGGCGCCTGTGGCTGAAGCGCCACTTCAGGAAGGTGCCGCTGCGCTACGGCCTGCTGTTCCTGCACCACTGGCTGGCGCAGGGGGCCTGGCGCGGCGGCCGGGCCGGCTGGCGCTGGGCCTGGCTGCGCTGCTTCGTCTACCGCTTGCAGGAATACAAGCTGCGGGAGCTGCAGATCAAGGGCCGGCCGCGGCGACGGTAGCCGTCGTCAGGCGGACGCCGCCGACTGCCGCTCGGTGCCCGCCGAAACCACGCTGCCGCGCGTGCGCACCAACACCATCATGCGCCCGCAGGCGGGGACCGGCACCTCGGCCAGCGACAACTCGCCGGTGCGCCGCGACTGCACGAGCTGCCTCACGCCGGCACCCGCCGATCGAGGAACAGACGGCACCACAGCTCGACGCACAGGACAGCGAAGATGGGGTACGCCGCGTCCACCCGGCCCGCCCGGTCGCGCCGTATCAGGGCGCGGACGGCCGCCGGATCGAACAGGCCGCGGCGGCGGAGGGCGTCTTCGCTCAGCACGTCGTCGACCATCGGCCGCAGCTCGCGGCGCATCCAGCGCCGCAGCGGCGCGCCGAACCCGGTCTTGGGCCGGTACACGACCTCGCGGGGCAGCAGCGGTTCCATGGCGCGCTTGAGAATGTACTTGCCCTGCCGGCCGCGCTGCTTGAGCCCCGGCGGGATGCGGGCCGCGAAGTCGATCAGGGCGGTGTCGAGCAGCGGCACGCGCACCTCGACGCCGGCCGCCATGCCCATCTTGTCGGTGTAGTTGAGGTTGTGGTCGGCCAGGAAGTGCCTCCCCTCCAGGTACAGCAGGCGGTTGAGGGGGTCGCGCTCGCGCGGGATGTCGGCCAGCGACCGGGCGAGCGACTCGAGCTCGTCGCGGCCTTCGAGCCGGCGCCGCAACGCCGGCGAGAACAGCGGCCGGCGCTCGCGCGCGAACGACCACGCGAGCAGAGAGGCGAGCCAAGCGTCGCCGCGCAGGTCGGCGCGGACGAGCGCCCGCCGCACCCGGCGCAGGGCGGCGCCGCCGGGGGGGGGCGAGCGCGCCCAGCCGGCCACCGCCGCCCGCAGGGGGCCGGGCAGCGGCGGGACGAGGCCCCGCAGGCGCACCGCGAGGTGGCGGCGGTAGCCCGAGAACAGGTCGTCGCCGCCGGTGCCGGACAGCAGCACGGGGATGCCGTCTTCGCGCGCCCGCCGTGCGATGAGCAGCGCGTTGATGGGCGCGGGGTCGGCCTGGGGCTCGTCGAGATGGTACAGCATCGGCTCGAGATGCTCGATGATCTCGGGACCGACGACGATCTCGCGCAGGTCGGCGTCGAGGTGCCGCGCCACCCGGCGGGCGTAAGGCAGGTCGGCCGGGCTGCCGTCGATGTCGCCGCCGCCGCGGAACCCGATGGTATAGCAGACCGGCCGGCGGTCGGGCTGCGCCCGGCGCATCATCGCCACCACGCTGCTCGAGTCGAGGCCGCCGGACAGGAACGCCCCCACCGGCACGTCGCTCACGAGTTGGCGCTCGACCGCCTGCTGAAGCCGGCGCCGCAGCTCAGCGGCCAGCCCGGCGGCGCCCTCGGCGTGGCGGACCCCGTCGTATGGCAGGTCGTAGTGCCGCCAGCGGCGGACGACGCGCCCCCCGCGCACGAGCATCGCGCAGCCCGGCCGCAGCTTGCGGACCGCCTGCAGGATCGTGCGCGGGGCCGCCGTCCACAGGAACGTGAGGTGCTCGTCCAACGCCGCCGGGTCGAGCTCGCGCGGCACCGCGCCGCACGCCAGCAGCGCCTTGATCTCCGACGCGAACAGCACGCCGGCCGGCGTCTCGCAGTAGTACAGCGGCTTGACGCCGACGCCGTCGCGGGCCAGCAGCAGGCTGCGCCGGCCGGCGTCCCAGAGCGCGAAGGCGTATATCCCGTTGATGCGGCGGAACATGTCGAGCCCGTAGCGGCGGTACAGGTGCAGCAGCACCTCGGTATCGCTACGCCCCCGCAGGCGGTGCCCCCGGGTGGCCAGCTCCGCCGCCAGCTCGCGGTGGTTGTATATCTCGCCGTTGTAGGTCACGCACAACCCGGCGTCGGACAGCTCCATCGGCTGGCGGCCGGCCGGGGTAGGGTCGATCACGGCCAGGCGGCGGTGCGCGAGGCCGATGCCTTGCTCCAGAGCCGTGAACTCGCCGTGGCCGTCGGGGCCGCGGTGGGCGAGCCGCCCGCTCATCGCCGGCAGCAGGTCGCGGTCGAACGCTCCGGAGAACCCGGCGATGCCGCACATGCGCCCTATGTCCGGCCGGCCGGCCGGGATGGAGTTGGTGGCACCACGGAGCGGACCAGATCGCGCACGCGCCGCTCGAACGCCGCGAAGCCGAAGTGCTTCAGGCACGACCGGCGCAGGCGCGCCGGGTCGGTCAGCGCCGCCGGCCAGTGGCCGTCCAGACAATCGAGCACGGCCCGCGCCGTCCCGTCCGCGTCGCCGGGGTCGACGAGGCGGCCGAGACCGCCGTCGAGGACGGCGTCGGGCGCGCCGCCGGCGTCGGCCGCCAACACCGGCTTGCCGCACGCCAGCGCCTCGGCGAAGACAATGCCGAATCCCTCGCGGCGGCTGGGCATGACGAACAGGTCGCACGCGTTGTAGTAGTCGGGCATGTCGCCGTCGGGCGGCGCGCCGGCGAACACCGTCGCGTCCGACACGCCGAGGCGGCCGGCCAGCGCCCGCAGGCGCGGCAGGTCGTCGCCGTCGCCGGCCACGACGTAACGCACGTCGGGCGCGCGCGCCAGCACCCGCGGCAGCGCGCGCAGCACGGTGTCGATCCCCTTGTAACGTTCCGCCGCGCTCAGCCGCCCGACGGTCAGCAGCACCCGCGCGTCGGCGAGGCCCAGGCACCGCCGCAGCTCTTCGCCTCCGCCGGGCCGGAACCGGTCGGCGACCGTGGGCGGGACGATCACGGTCCGCCGCGCGAGGCCCGCGTCGAGCGCCGCGACCTCGCGCGCGGTGTACCGGCTGATGGCGACCACCCGGTCGGCGTGACGGAGGCTGGCGGCGCGCAACCCGGCGCGCAGTCCCCACACGTCGATGCCGTACGCCCAGACGACATACGGAACCCGCAGCGCGCGCTGCGCCAGCCAAGCCAGGGGTGCCAAATCGACGTGCCCGACCACGACGAGATCGGGGCACCTCGCCGCCAGCGCACGGACGAAGACGGCCGCGAACCGCAGCCTCGCCAAGCGCCGGCTGGGCAGGCCGCACGGCAACGCCCGGACATCCCCATCCGCGCCGCCGGGCCGCAGGGGCGGGGTGCGGTTGAGATAGAGCAACACCCGGTGGCTCGCACTCGGCCAAGCGCGGACCAAGGCCCGCAAAGTGTCTTCGTTGACGGCCTGGATCCCTCCGTGTGACAGCGCCAACTGCGGAAACAGGTAGAGGACCTTACGCATGCCGATCCCGCGGCGGGCCGCCGGCGTTCGGCCGCTCGGCGAGGAACTTCTCGATCACCACCTGCGCCCGTCCGTCCAGACTGTGCTCCGCCACGCAGCGCCGGTGCCCCGCCTGCGCGATCCGCACCCGCTCCGCCTCATGGTCCAGATAGTAGCGCACCTTCTCGACCAGCTCCGCCGGGGACCCGAAGCAGGCCACCTCGCGGCCCTCCTCGTAGTAATCCGCCAGCTCGGCCGTCCGCTCGTGCAGCAGGAACCCGCCGCAGGCGGGGATTTCGAACGTTCGAGCGGTGGTCAAGTCGCCCGACACGCTGCCGGGCTGACGCTCGATCAGCAGTCCGAGGTTGATCCTGGCCTCCGTGATCGCCGCCGCGTAGAAGTCGCCGTACAATGGTTCGCCACGGATGCTCGGCATTAGCGTTCGGGCCGACACCCGCTGCCAGCCTTCACCCCAAACGTCCAGCGTCTCCGGACCGCTGGCTGCCGCCAGATGCGCCAGCCAGCGCTCCTTGCCGGGCGACCATTGACCGATGAACGAGACGGGCCGCGAAGCAGCGCCGGCGAGCCGGCGCGGGTCGAGCGCCAGCGGCCGGTGCACGGCGGGGTCGTAGCCGTGCGGCAGGAACGAGGCGCGGGCGGCGCCCAGCCGCGTCCTGAACTCCCCGACGCCGAACGACTTCGTCGTGAAGACGTGGTCAAAATGGCGAAAGATCCGCCGGTCCAGAGACAACTGGCCGTCCACCGCAATGTCGGGCATCACGTGGCACAACCAGCAACCGAGGCGACGGACTGCGGCTAGCGTAGCCGGAGCGACCGCGGTCCCCTTGTAGACGACGACTAGATCCGGCCGCAGCACGCGCACCGCCTGCAGCACGCGGCGGTTGAACTGCGCGCGCAAGAACGGGACGAACGCCCTGCGCAGTCCGCGGGCCGTGAATGAACGGTCGACAGCGGGAAAGAACGTGTCCCAGCCGATCAGCTCCACCGCGTGGCCGGCCGCCCGAAAGCCCCTGGCCAGCCCCGTGCAGCAGGAGCCGTGCCAGCTCTCGCCGACCACGACGATCTTCAACGCGTTCACGCGGAGCCCCGCGCGGTCGGGGCGAGCGCCACCGTGCGGTAGCCGACCACCCGCCGCATAACGAGCTGCAGCGGCAGGAACACGAGCAGCAGGTACAGGAACATCGGGAACCCGCCCAGGAACGCGCTCTCGAACCAGCGGAACCCCTCGTGGCACAGCAGCAGCATGACGACGGCGGACGCCGGATTCAGCCCGCACTGGTCCCGGAACAGGCACCAGGCCCCGGCGAACCCGGCGCCGCTCAGCCCGCAGCCCAGCACCAGCCAGAGGTAGCCGCCCCACCAGTACCACGCGCCCTGCATCGTCAGGGCGACCGACGTGGACGCGCTCTCCACCGAGGACGCCTGCCCGATGGCCACGGCGAACTCGCGCCCGTGCGCCAGCTCCGGCTTGCCCGGCCACAGGATGCGCGGCGTCACCGACACCAGCAGCTCGTCGAGGAAGACCGCCTGCCGGAAGCCCGCCGACTCCACCCGCTGGTACGCCCACGCCGGGAACGGCGTCATCGACATGCGCCCGATCAGGCTCCACGCCCCGTTCGGAAACCGATGGGCTTCGCGGAACTCCGCCGTACCCGGGACGGCGCGCGCCAAGGCGTCGGCGAGATGCGGCACGACCGGCACGTCGTACGGATTGGTCTCCGCCACGGAAGAGCCGTACTCCCGGAAGGCCGCCCGGCGCGAAGGCGAGTAGACGGAAATGACGAACAGGAAGAAGTAGACGACCAGGCAGGCCCCGGCGGCCGGCCGCAGAAGCTGCCGCCGCAGGCGCGGCCAGGACCCCGCGCCGGCGTGATCGAAGCCGATCAGCACGAGCGGCAGGAAGCCGATCAGCAACGGCGATTTCGAGTACGAAAAGACCCCGGCAACCAGGTCCAGGGCGAGCAGGACGAGCGCGACGCGCGTGGCGGGGGTGTGCAGCCACCCGGGCCCGAGGCGCCGGGCCGCCAGCAGCATCACGTAGGCGCCCGCGGCGACCCCGTAGGTCTGGATGTAGCCCAGCAGCGAGTCCAGTCCGCCGAAGCTCAAGTAGCGCTCGCCGAAACGCACCAGGAACGCGGCGGCCGCGGTGCCCAGGCCGACGCACCACGCCCGGTGCCAGAACGCCGGCGATACGCGGACCGGCGTCTGGACGTCGCGGCCGCGCCACGACGCCACCGCCGCGTAGCCGGCGATGAAGCACCAGTCCCCCAGCAGCGCCAGCCAGTGCCCGTGCGCCAGCATCTCCGACACGTCGTAGGCACCGACCCGCAACACGTGCCACTCGCCCGCCTCCGCCGCGGCGACGACGAACATCGTGCCCGCGCCGAGGCGGAACACGCCGGCCGCCAGATAGAACAGGATGGGCGTGAGGCGAAATCCGTTCCAGCGGTACTCCGCCGCGAGCAAACCCGCGTACAGCACGCCGCAGGCGACGCCGCTGGCGGTGAGCGCGGCCGGATCGAACCCGCCGTCGAGGGTGGATCCGAACCACGCCAGATGCGCGAGCTGCATCACGAGGAATACGACCCGGTGCCGGGCGGCGAATGTCGCCGTGTCGGCGCGGGCGGTTGCGGATGCGCGCGGCACCCCGGTCATGGCTCGCGTCCCCTGAGCATCGACGGCTCCTGAAGGGCCGTGTCGTCCACCGCCGACGGCGGGAAGGGGCACCCGGTGCCGGTGCGCGCGCCGCGGCCGACCAGGCCGGCGATGCACAGCAGGTAGACGGCAAGCGCCGCGCCCGTCGCCAGCGCCGCGCCGCGCGCACCGCGCGCAGGCACCAGCAACAGGCCCAACCCCACGTTGGCAACCGCCGCGGCGCCGGACGCCAGCGTCACGTACGCCGTCCGCTTGGCCCCGTGGGCGGCGAGGTCGAAACACGCGGCGACGCCCAGGCAGGCATAGCCCGCCGCGATCCAGGCTAGCAGCTCCGGCGCGGCGGCCCGGTAGCGCTCGGCCAGGACGAGGTACGCGATCGAGTCTCCGGCCAGCCAGAACAGGCAGGCGCCGGCGGCGCCGACGAGCAGCGTCACCGCGAGCATCGGCCGCGACACCCGCGCCGGGCCGCCGCTGTGCGCGCTGGCGCCGATGACCAAGGGGTACATGAACTGCGAGATCGCCGCGGCCGCCGCGATGAACGGCGCGGACGCGAGACCGTACGCCGCCGCGTATAGGCCGACGGCCTGACTGTCATGATAGTAACCCAGGATGAACCGGTCGCTCTCGTGCAAGAGCCAGCCCAGACACCCCGCGATCATGAGCGGCCAGGCGAACGCCCACGCGGGCCCGGCGCCGGCCGCCACCGACGCTGCGGGACCGCGCTCGCCGTCTGGCCCGCACCGGCGCAGCCGCCGCACCGCCAGCACCCCGGCCAGGATGCCCGCATGCGCGGCCAGGACCAGGAACAGCGACTCGCCGGCCGCCACCGACGCCGCGATCGCGATCGGGACCAGCCAGCACGTCGCGGTGCCGATCAGCACCGCGTCGCGCTGCCGGCCGCGGGTGACGCACAACGACCGGTCGTACTCCACGGCCGCCTGCAACGCCAGCACGGCGGCGGCGAGGACCAGTTCGCGCGGCGTCAACCAGCGGCCGTCGCGCGCCGCCGCGGCGACCGCGAGGGCCGCGGCCAGACTGACGGTGCCCACGTAGAAGCCGAACGACCGGCCGTAGCGCATCTGGAAGCGTTGCGGCGAACCGCCGGCCGCCGCGTCGTGCCAAGCGCGCATGGCGTACTGGATGAACGGGCGCACCATGATGCCGGTGATCAGGGAGACGCCCGCCAGCGCGAGCTTGTAGCGACCGAACGTCTCGGGCGGCAGGAACTCGGTCAACAGCCGCACGCCGACCACGGTGCCCACTACATTGAGGACCCGCCCTCCGGCGACGACGACGGCGTTCGGCGCGTGTCGGCGCCAGGCCGGTGCCGGCCGTTCCGCGGCGGGCCGCGGAAACGGCGCGGGTTTTGCTGGACGCGGGAGACGTCCAATCGCCACTGGGCTTCTCTTCTCACCCGCCTGGGGGTCTGCGCCGTAGAACGGTGCAGACCCCCAGCAGGGTTGGTTGGGCGGCGAGCGGAGCCGTCGGCGACGCTCTCCGGGCTAGTGTCCGGCGATTCCGCACACGTTCACACCTCCGCCGGGCGGCGGCCGCGGCTCCAGCCGGCGCCAGGCCGCCGGATCGACGCCGGCCAGCGTCCCGCCGCCGCGCCGGCGGGCGGCCAGCACGCGGCGCAGATGCGGGATGACGAGCACGTACGACGCCGGCAGCGAGGCGACGAGCCAGACGGCCAACGCCAACGCCTCGCGCAGGCCGCGGCGCGTGACGCGGGCCGCGCCGTCGGGTGCGGCGACCGCGGCCTGCGCGCCCCGGCCCGCCTTGCGGGCGCGCCGCAGCAGCTTGCGTACGCCGGCAGGGTCCGCCACGTACGCCAGGTCGAGCAGTGGCAGGGCGAGGATGCGGCCGAGGGCCATGTTCTTGACGACGAAGAATGTCCGGTTCCGCCGCGGCTCGAAACGCACCGTCCGGCGGTCGCTGGGTCCGTAGCAGTGCTTCACCGGGGTGTCGGCCCACACCTCTAGCCGATACCCGCGGCGGTGGATGCGGTACGTGAGATCGAGGTCTTCGGCGTAGTAGAAGAACAGGTTGTCGAAGCCGCCCACCCCTTCGAACACCGGCCGCGGCATGAACAGGTTGCAGCTCGCGAGGCACCGCACCTCGACTTTGTCCGCCGGCGGCTCGACGACCCCGCCTTCGATCAACCCGTTGGGCAGCAGACGCAGGTACTTCGCGCCGACGATGGCGCCGCGGGCGTCGAGCAGGGCCTCGCCGCCCACGCCGCCCAGGCTCGGGTCCTCCCCGAACGCGCGCACGAGCCTGGCCGCGAGACCGGGGTCGACGACCACCGTATCGTCGTCGAGGAACCACAGGAACCGGCCGCGCGAGACCTTCGCGGCGGCGTTGCGCGGGTCCGACGTGCCCCGGTTCTCGGGCGCCGCCAGCACCCGCACCGCCGGATGCGCCGCCCGGACGCGCTCGACGGTGCCGTCGCGGCTGCCGTTGTCCACGACCGTGACTTCCAGCGCCGGGTCCGTGATGGCCGCCACCGACTCGAGGCAGCGCAGCAGGTCGCGCACCCGGTTCAGGGTGACGATGATGACCGACACCGCGGGCCGCACTCAGTCCTCCAGGAACCGGGTCAGGAAATCGGCGTCGTAGGCCAGCGAGTCGGAGAGATGGCAGGGGTGCGTGCAGGCGCAGGCGCGCGTCCGCCGGCGCGCCTCGTCGGCGGGCCCGCTCGTCATGGCCCGCATGAGGTCCATGCCGAAGTCGCGCACGTTGGCGAACGGCTTGGTGAACTCGCAGACCGC
The DNA here is from genome assembly GCA_963664545.2 of Vicinamibacterales bacterium. Taxonomy (GTDB): domain Bacteria; phylum Acidobacteriota; class Vicinamibacteria; order Vicinamibacterales; family UBA8438; genus JAJEEA01. The sequence goes on from OY761475.2 coordinate 1,898,476, forward strand.
GATGTCGCCGGACGGATAGACGACGCAGTCGACGTAGCCGGCCAGGCAATCGACCACGCGCCGCCGCGCCCGCAGCACCTCGATCTGCTTGTCGAGGCGCAGCTTTGTCAGCCGTCCGCCCCGCCCCGCGAGCATCGGGGTCAGCCTCTCGTTCACGTGCGCCTGCTCGGCGACGGAGAGCTGCACCGCGCCGCGCCTCGCGTTCCGCACGTCGGGCGCCTGCTCGACGCTGGGCGGCGGCGCGAACCCCGAGCAGAGGTCGGGGGGCAGGCCCACCACGTCCGTCTCGGCCGAGCGCACGTGGTCGCAGCCGATCGCGTCGAGGCCGGCCTCGCGCTTCAGGAAGCCCATCAGCTCGACCGCCTCGGGCGTCCCCCCGGCGGGAGCCGTCGCAATGTCGCGGGTCAGGGATATCGACGCCGACCGGCTGAAGCGGCCGCACCGCCGTTCGAGTTCCTGGAGGCGCTTCAGGTTCTCGACCGCCAGATCGAAGCCGTCGGGGATCTTCCGGTTGGCGTCGTGGCGCCCGCGCAGGCCGTCGAACGAGAAGCTGACGTTGACGTGCAGGCACCGCACCCGTGGCAGCAGCGCCTCGAGGCGGTCCGGCAGGTCGCGCAGCATCCCATGCGTGGGGATGGCCATCTTGCCGATCTTGCGCGTCGCGTCGGCGGCCAGGACGATCTCCTCCAGGTCGCGGCGCAGGAACGGCTCGCCGCCGGACAACCGGACGGTGCGCACCGGCTGCCGGATGGAGCCGAAGAGGCGGCGGAACTCGCCGGCCGAGAGTTCGGGCGACTTCCGGTTCAACTCACTCCAGTAGAAGCAGTGCTCGCAGCGGGCGTTGCAGTAGTTGGTGACGAAGATCGTGATCCACCGGGGCGCGCGGGCCGCCTTCGCCCGCCGCACCCGCAACGGGTTGACGGCGCGGACGGCCGCAGCCCGCACGCCCGCCGGCAGCCGGCGCAGCAGGGCCTCGGGATGCGGTAGGAGGGTCATCGCGTGCATGAGAGTATCCCACGAACCGGCGTGCGGCTTCCGCGGAATCAGCGCGCGGCCCGCCATCGGCGGCCTTGGAAGCCCCTGACCACCGCGGGAATGCCGTCCGGCGCCAGTGCCGCCGGGGCCACGCTACCACGTGTCGGCCCGCTCGCACGGCTCGACGTGGTGCGTCACGGCCGTCGGGGCGTAGTCGCCGAATCCGATCGGGCTGAAACCCCGGGGCCCGGGGTGCCCGGACGCAACTCCGCGCGCAGGATGGCGGCTATCCGCTCGGCGCTGCGGCCGTCCCACAAAGGCGGCGCCGGCGCGGGCCGCCGGGGAGCCGGGGCGGCGCGGAACGCGGCGACGATGCCGGCGGCGGCGGTGCCCGCCAGGCGGTTGGTACCGACCTGCAGGGTCACCGGCCGCTCGGTGTTCCCGCGCAGCGTCAGGCACGGTACGCCCAACACCGTCGTCTCTTCCTGGACGCCGCCCGAGTCGGTCAGCACGATCCGCGCGTCGCTGACGAGCTTGAGGAAGTCGAGATAGCCGAGGGGCTCGACGACTCGCAGGCGCGCCATGGCGGCGACAGCGCGCGCCGCCGCCGGGCGCGCCAGCGCCGCGCGCAGCCGCGGGTGCGCCGACGCGATCAGCGGCAGCTCGGCCTGGATGCGGCCGACCGCGTCGAGAATGCCCGCCAGCACCGCCGGTTCGTCGACGTTCGACGGCCGGTGCAGCGTCAGCACGCCGTACGCGCCGGGCGCGGTGCCGAGCGCGGTCAAGATGGACGACCGCTCGAAGCGCGCGCGGTGCGCCAGCAGGGTGTCGGCCATCAGGTTGCCGACGAGGTGGACCGCGCGGGGGTCGGCACCCTCGCAGAGCAGGTTGTCGACCGCGGCCTGCTCGGTGCAGAAGAAGAGATCGCTGGCGGCGTCCGTCAGCACGCGGTTGATCTCTTCGGGCATGGTCCGGTCGCGGCTGCGCAGCCCCGCCTCGACGTGGGCCAGCGGGACGCCGAGCTTGGCCGCGACGAGGCTGCACGCGAGCGTGCTGTTCACGTCGCCGACCACCACGACCGCGTCCGGCCGGCGCTCGAGCACCACCGGCTCGAACGCCTTCATGATCTCCGCCGTCTGGACCGCGTGGCTGCCGCCGCCGACGCCCAGGCCGACGTTCGGCGGCGGAATGTCGAGGTCGCGGAAGAAGCGCCCGCTGAGCGCGTCGTCGTAGTGCTGGCCGGTATGAACCAGGATCGGCGCGAAGCCCCCGGCCCGCCGGTACGCCGCCATCAGCGGCGCGATCTTGACCAAGTTGGGGCGGGCGCCGACGACGTTCAGGATCCGCAGCGGGCGATCAGCCACGCCCGGCCTCCGCACCCGCGGCCCCTTCGAGGATGCCGAGGTAGCGCGCGGCCAGGAGGTCCCGGTCGAACGCGGCCATGGCCGCCGCGCCCGCGGCCCCGAGACGCGCCCGTCCCGCGGGATCCGCGGCGAGGCGGACGACGGCGTCGGCCAGCTCGCCCGCGTCTTCGGGCTCGACGCACAGTCCGCACCCCAGTTCCTCGACGAGCCGCTGGGCCTCGCCGCGGACGCCCAGGATGATGGGCCGCGCCATGGCCGCCGCCTCGAAGATCTTCGACGGCAGCACGGTCGTGAACACGGGCGTGCGGCGCAGGTGCACCAGACAGGCGTCGGCCAGGGCCAGCAGGGCGGGCACGGCGGCGGCGGCGACCTCGCCGAGACAGAGGACGTTATCGAGCCGCCGGCGCGCCACCTCTTCACGCAGCTCCGCCAGCCGCGCGCCCGCGCCGGCGACGACGAACACGACGGCCCGCTCGCCGCGGGCGCGCAGCCGTTCCGCCGCGCGCGGCACCACGTCGAGCCCGTGCGCCATGCCCACCGTGCCGACGTACGCCACGACGAAGCGGCCGGCCACCCCGAGGCGCCGCGCCAGCGCCGGGTCGGGGGCGACGGGCCGGAAGACACGGCGGTCGACGCCGTGGGTGACGACCTCGATGCGCTCGGGGGCGACCCCGCGGGCTATCAGTCCGGCGCGGTAGCCGTCGCCGACGGTCACGATGCGGTGCGCGGCGGCGTACATTCGCCGCTCTAGGGCCGCGACGGGGCGCAGCGCCCACGGCGTCCGGACGGCGCCGACGGCCGCGATGGACGCGGGCCAGAGGTCGCGCACCTCGAGCACGAACGGCAGGTGCCGGAGCCGGCTGACCAGCGCCCCCGCCCACCCGCAGAAGAACTGCGGCGACGTCGCGACGACCACGTCCGGGCGGCGCTCGCGCAGCCCCGCCGACGCCGCCGACGCCATGTACGTCAGGTAATTTGCGAGACGCCGCCAGGTGCCGGTGTTGGCCGCGAGACGGGTCCAGACCCGCACGACCCGCACGCCCTCGACCGTCTCGACCCGCCGCCGGAGGGTGTTCCGATAGCCCGCGTGCAGGACGCCGGTCGGGTGATGCGGATTGCAGGTGATCACCGTCACGTCGTGCCCGGCCGCCGCCCAGCGGCGGCTGTGCGCCCAGGTGCGCGCCGCCGGGGCGTTGCCCTCGGGCGGAAAGTAGTGGCAGAAGAACAGGATGCGCATCCCGGGTCCCGCCGGAGGCCCGAGGCCGTCAAGCGCCGGCCCCAGCCCGGTCCGCGCCATGCCGTGGCCTGCCGCGAACGGCTGGAAACCGAACTATATCAGGAGGTGGCGGCGCGCCTGACCGCCAGCCGGGAGCGCGCGCGGCATTCGTTCCACATCGGCGGTGACTGGGCGGTCGACGTTTCGGAAGAAGTGGGAGCCGGCGGAAGGCGGTCGGCCGCAAAAACCGGATCGAAATGATCCGGTTTCCGCGCCTCGCGCCGCACCGTCCCCCGCAATCAGCCACGCCCGCTCTTGTAGTGCCCCGCCAGCCCGCGGCCGGCTCCGGCGGCGGCCACGCCATCCAGGCGAAGGCCACGGAGCATGGCGGGAAGTCTACAACCGTTTCCCCGTCATGGACGGAGGGTCGCCTCCCAGAGCTTCGCTCCGTCTTCCGATTGACTAGTCGCAACGAATTCGGCCTGGTAGGCTGGCAAGGGTGCCAGCGCCAAGCAATCGCCGTCCAGCATCGCGCCTTGCCTGGCGGGGAAAAAAGACAGAATGTCCATGCCGACGTTCTTGCGTATACCGCTCAGGACCAGCTTGCTTTCCGGGACTACCCGAAGTTCGATCATCCGTGCGAAGTCCTCGCGGCTGCACCCCTGCCTGAAGTAGATCAAGGTGCCGTCATCGAGATACACATCGAAGTGACCTCGGGCGACGGGAAACGCGTCCCCGACACGGTCGTGCAGATAGTCGCCGAGTGACGTCGTTTCCACGTTCAGGTTCTCCGCGTTGTAGGTGGCTGCGTTCAAGCCGTATTCGGGGGTGACAACGGCCGCGTAGGTGTCACGAACGCTGACCCACGCCGCATAGGCTGTACACACGACGAGCGCACCCATGACCACTGCGGACGGAGACGGCCCGAAACGGACAGGCCAGAGGCCGCGCCTGCGAATGGCCAGCCTGCGCAGCCGGTCGATCAGCATTTCGGACGCGATTGTGACCACGACGACAAGAGGAGCATACGCAGGGACAAGCTGTCGTTCGCTCAGGAATCCATAGAGGTCCACGCTCACATTGGTGAACGCGATGTGGCCGAATGCGTAGGCACCCGCAATCGTGAGACAGGCGAGCTTCGCGTTCCCACCATCGTCTTTCAACCAGCGCAGGGCTGCCCGAAGAACGACGAGGGCCAGCGCGAACAGGACGGCTCCCGCAAGCACCGCGCCGACCATGCGCCCGGTCATCTCATCCAACGGCACGAGGATTGCGCGAAGATCCACCAATAGGGGATTCCAGGCCTCCATGGAGCTCAGCCCACGCCCTACCTCTCCCAGGAACGGGCCACTCGCAAGGCCCGCCCGATTGCCGGTGAACGTCCCCGTGACCAAGTGGTTGCGCAGCAGCCACAGCACCAACGGGGTGGCGCTGATGAGCACATATAGACCGGTTCTCCTCACTCTACCCGGGGAGAAGCCGGGGCGCAGAAGCAGGAGCGGAACCATGACCAGAATCAGCACGACTCCGACATAGCGCGTGAGACAGGCGAGAGCAGTGAACGACGCTGCCGCGACGAGAGATGAGCGGTCCCACGACGTCAGAAACCTGTAGCCGTGGAATAGCGCCAGCGTCGTCAGCAGCACGAAGGTTGCTTCGGTGTATGCCGAGGATGCGATCCACGCCAACGGGACGGAGAACACGATCGCAGCGCATCCCAGGACGACGAGGAAGCGTGAGCCGACTACGCATCGCAGCCACCGGCCCACCGCGAAAGCGGTCAGCCCGAACGCGAGCGCGTTGAGTGGGCCCGCTACCTCGCGGACATCGACAGCGAAGCCACCGCCGACAGCTAGGAGAATCGGGTACAGAGGTGGCCATAGCGCGGAGCCTCGCAGGGGATACGCGAACGGGGCACCCCCGAGCAGCGGGTCTTCCCCTTGCAGATGCGGGATTGTCCCGAGCAGCCACGCAAACCCGCGGTCCCACTCGCCCAGGGCCCTCGCCATTTCAAGGTAGTACTTTGGACCGCCATCCAGCCCGACCCCGTGGAACGTACGCAGAAGAATCACGGCAGCGCCCGCAACCGCGAGGGATGCCAGCACCAGATCCACATGGTCGGGACGTGATCGCCGGACGCGCGGCAAGACGGTGCGGCTCCTTTTCGTCGGCGGTCCAGGGACGTCCATGGTGGCTTCCGCGACCGGCATAGCAAGAGCTACTTGACCCGTCGAAGGCGGGGCGCGGCGGTTCCGCTCGTGCTCGCGGGCCTTGTCCTCGAGGGCGCGTTCGTGCACGCGCCGCTCCGAACGCTCGACACCGTCGGCCCCCCCGCAACCGGCCCCGCCGCTCACATGGCTCAACCCTCCCGCAGCCGCCGCCGTGCATCCCGGACCACAGGATAAACCAGAACCGTCCTCGGTGCCGCACCGGCGCGACGGCCATAGCGGTCCATCCGGCCGCGACCGCTCGTGGTGCCCAACGCGACCCGGTTGCCGGCGCAGTAGCCACCAGTGGGCCGTCGAGGGGCTGCTGGATTACCTCGAGCACCATCCGGAGATCCGCCGCCGCCGGGCGTAACCCGCGCGCGCATATACTTGCCTGGGACAGCCGATCGACCGTACAACAGATGGAACCCGGCAAGCGGCAGGACCGGCGCGGCTGGCGGGCACTCCATGTGGCCGGTTGGAACGCGGCGCGACCGGGGCGGTGCCCGCGATTCTTGCGAAAGTGATCGCCATGACCAGGCAAGGGACCAACACTGGAATCCAGTCCATGAAGAGTCTCGTGCCTGGTGAACCCGTTATTGACGAGATCTTCGAGACCGGCCGCGTCGTCGGACGTGACGGCCGCTCACATGCACTGCAGGACTCGATCACTCGGGAAGAGGGCTGGTTTCTGTTCAGCATCATCCAGAGCGACCCGACGATCACCAGGACGCTGGAAGTTGGTTGCGGACACGGGATTTCGTCCCTGCACATCGCAGCCGGCCTGCGGGACAGGCCGGGGGCGCTGCACACCATCATCGACCCCTGGCAGTCGGCACCAAGATCGGGAGGAGTCGACTGGGCAGGTGTTGGCGCGTTCAACCTGGATCGACAGGGCCACGGGAACCACCGCCTGATCGAAGTCGCATCGGAGATCGCGCTGCCCAGGCTGCTCACGGAAGGGGATGTGGATTTCGACTTCGTCTTCATCGACGGGTGGCACACGTTCGACCATACGTTGCTCGACTGCTTCTATGCGACGCGCCTGCTTCGCGTGGGCGGGGGGGTGCTGGCCATCCACGATGCGTGGATGCCTGCGGTCAGCCGAGCGGTGGAATTCCTGAGGAACTATCCGTGCTATGAAGACTACGCTTTGCCATGGGGCCGAGTTCGAACGTCGACGGTTGGCACCGGCAGCATGGTCAACCCGTTCACGAAACTGGAGCAGGCCCGGAAGCTCCTCAGGACTCTGCTCGGTGGCGACCAGGACGCGCGCCGCGCCGCCCGTTCAACCCTTGTCCGGCGCGTGAGGGTGGGTTGGCCCGCCGGCACATTCCAGAGTCTGGCAGTGCTGAGAAAGACGGAAGATGACCGGCGCAGCGCGGTTTGGCACGTCGACTTCAAGGCGCGATGGCCCCGCTGACACGGGCGATCCGCCGCGACGACCACGTGGACTTGCGGAGCGGCTGCCGCCACCGTGTTCGGCCGCCGCCACCGCAATGCGCGTCGGCGTTCCGCCGCGGCCCACCGGGCGGCACCGGCCAGCCACGCCAGAAACCACCCTGCCTGCCGGCGCGTGCGGACCCGCGACGCGCTCGCCCGGCCCTCGGGGTCCGGCCGGAAGGCGCGTGTCACCCGACGGCGTGGTTCCGCCCTGCACCGCTCTGCGGCCACCCGGCGGGGCTGTGATATGCTGTCGTCGATGGACGCCCACGCGACCTTGATGACGGTGAATTGCCGCAGCCACGGAAAGGCGCTTGCCGTAGCGTGGTCGATGTCGCCCAAAACGCCGACGCCGAGCAAGGCCGCGAGTTGCCCCTGAGCGTGAGATGAGATTCCTTCTCATATACCCGCCACCGAGGTTCCAACGCGAGGACACCGCGAAACCCGACGGATCCCTCGGTCTACTGTACCTCGCGGGCGCGCTCAGAGCGCACGCATACGATGTCGAAGTCCTCGATGCGGCTGTCGGTTTCCCGAACCACACGCTCGAGAATACCTTCTACCGCGTCCAGAGGTCACCCGCGAACGGAACCGTGCGTGTCGGAATGTCGCCCACCGAAATCGCGGAGTCAGTCGGCGACTTCGACGTCGTGGGTTTGTCCAACTCATATACGCCGCAGGCGTCCAGTGCCGCCGACGTCGTTCGCCACATCAGAGAGGTCTACCCCCGGAAGCTGATCCTGGTGGGCGGTACCAACGCACGGCATATGGCCACGTGGTTCCTCAAAGCCGGGGCCGATCTCGTGTTCCTGTCGGAGGCTGAGAAAGCTATTCTGATGGTGGGCGATCATCTCCGCCGCGGCCGCCGCGACTTTTCGGATATTCCCGGCGTTGCGTTCATGAGAGATCAACAACTCCACATCACGCCAACCGGGCCCGTCGTGCAAGACCTTGACCAACTCCCGCTCCCAGCGTGGGATTTAGCACCGCTGGAAAAGTACGCCGCGATTGCACGCCCGCACGGCGGGGGGTTCAATCCCAAAGACAAGGTTCGTTATGCGCCCCTCATGACTTCACGGGGTTGCCCCTTCGACTGCTCCTTCTGTCATATTTCCCGAGAGGGGGAGAGTTCGTTTACCGGAAATCTCCGACAGTTACGCTTCAAGTCGCTGCCGCGCGTCCTGGAAGAATTCGACGTCTTGCAGTCCCTTGACGTCGAACACGTTTTCCTGGAGGACGATTCTTTGTTCGCGAAGAAGAAACGAGCCCTCCGGATCATTGATGCGATAGCCGACCGCGGCCTGAAACTGAGTGACACCAACGGCGTGAACATCGTTCACTTGTGCCGTCCAAAGGCGGGCCGCCTCGTCGCCGACGAGCACCTGTTCGCGACTCTGGCGCGGGCCGGATTTCAGGAACTATCGTTGCCGTTCGAGTCGGGATCCCAACGAATCATCGACAAGTACGCCACCGGAAAAATCGACTTGCTGAAGACCGATACGGTGTCGCTCATCACTGCCGCTCGAAAGTTCGGAATAGTCGTCGGCGCCAATTACATCCTGGGTTGGCCTGACGAGACACTGGATGAAATCAGGAAGACCATCATGCTTGCGAAACGGCACATTGACGCCGGCTTGCACCGGGCCAACTTCATGCTCGCCGTTCCCTTTCCCGGCACCAGGCTATTCGACATGGCCATCGCTCACGGCCACCTGTCGCGGGATTTCGATCCAGACCAGATGATCTGGCTTCATCCAGTGATGCGAAACACTCAGGTGCCGCCCGATGTGCTGGACTTCCTGAACGATGTCATCTGGCGGCTTCTCAACGCCCCGTCGCGCATCTCGAACATCATGTCGATGTGCAGTATCGAGGTCACGCCCTGACGAAGAGCCATGACTCGCGTCCTCGTAACCGGTGCCGCCGGATTCATCGGATACCATCTGGTTGGGCGACTCAAGGCACACGGGTACTGGGTGCGGGGGGTTGATCTCAAGCACCCGCCCTTCGGTCCGTCCCCGGCCGACGAGTTCTACCGCGCTGACCTGCGACTCCCGGATGCCTGCGTGCGCGCAGTCAGAAACGTCGACGAAGTCTACGCCCTCGCCGCAGACATGGGCGGCATAGGGTACATATCACGCACCCATGCCGCGCTATTCCACTCCAACGCTCTGATTAATTTGCATACGCTCGATGCAGCCGCGCGGCATGGCGTGCGGAGATATCTCCTGACCTCCTCTGCATGCATCTATCCGGAATATCTTCAAACAGACGCGCGCACTTCCTCTCTGAAGGAAACTGATGCGTATCCTGCGGCCCCGCAGGACGCGTACGGTTGGGAAAAGCTGATGGCGGAACGCGCACTTCAGTACTATTCCGGCGAATATGACATGGAAACATGTGCCGCTCGTATGCACAACATATACGGGCCGTACGGAACGTACAAGGGCGGACGCGAGAAGGCACCTGCCGCGATTTGCCGCAAGGTTGCCTTGGCGAGCGACGGACAGGACATCGAAGTATGGGGCGATGGCCTGCAAACGCGCAGTTTCTGCTATATAGATGATTGTGTTGAGGGACTGTATCGCCTCATGCGGTCCCGCCAGAGCGACCCCCTGAACATCGGATCCGATCGGCTCGTTACCATCAATGAACTTGCTGATGTCATAGTGCGAATCAGCGGCAAACGCAACCTCACGCTGCGGCACGTCCAGGGTCCGCAAGGTGTGCGCGGTCGCAATTCCGACAACACGCGAATGCGCGCGGTGCTCGATTGGGAGCCTTCCACCTCACTGGAAGACGGCCTCCAGCGGACGTATCGTTGGATAGACATGATGGTGAATAACCGGTGAACGGACGCGAACCGCAGGTCGATCGCAGATTCCGAGGCGTCCGGCAATCATGTACGAGTGAGCGCCACTGGCGCTTCCGAAACGGGCCCTCGCATCGGCCCGAATCGATACGGACTGCGGTTCGTGGCACGGGAGGCGGTTTCCGCCGGTCACACCGCCCACACTAGGATCCACCAGCCCCGATGGATGCTACCAGGGGCACCGTTGTACACTCCCGGAATGCGACGCAGGCTGGTCGTTCACGTCGGCACCGTGAAGACTGGAAGCACGTCGATCCAGCAGGTTCTGCACCGCCTGCCGCTGGCCCTGGAACGGGCGGGCGTTCACGTGCCCGTGGCGGCGAGTTGGCGCGGGCGGGCCGCGAACCTGGTCGGGACATGGCATCCGATCCTGGGCGGATGGGAAGACTTGCTGTACGAGGTGCAACGGAGCCCCGCGCGGCTGTGCGTAATCTCCAACGATCTCTTCACGTATCAGCGGGACGCACTCGAGACGGCCCGTCGTATCGAGGCCTTGGCCCGGGCGGCTGGGCGGGACGTCGAAGTGGTGGGTTACGTCCGCCCGCAGTATCAGTTTGTGGAGTCCCTCTATGTCGAGAATGTTCGGGGAGGTTCGGCGGTCCCGTTCGAGCCGCAGCTCCGCACGATGCTGCTGGACCATTCCCCGGCGGACTACGAGACGTGCTTTCGGTCCTGGCGGGAGGTGTTCGGCGAGCGGCTCGCCGTCTATCCGCTGGAGGCGACGCGGATACGCAGCGGTCTCATCGCCCACTTCCTGAGCCTGCTCGGGGCGGACGACGTGGCGCCCGCGGCGGCGGCACTGCGCCCCGCCAACACGCGGCTGGGAGCCAAGCACGTAGAGGTGCTGCGGCTGACGCGGCTCGCACTCGACGGCCGGGCGCTCGACGAGCGGACGCGGTTCGCACTGGAGCGGGTGCGCCAGCGGACGCCGGCTTTGCTGGACGGCGACAGGCGATTCGCGGGGCTGAGCCTCTCGCAGGTCCGCACCGTCACGGAGCACTTTGCCGCTTCCAACGCGCGCTTCGCGCGTGAGTACGGGATCGACCCGGGCGGAGTGCTGTTCCGTGAAGCCGTGCTGGACACGACCGCCCGCCCCTGCCGCGCCGAGTGGCACGATTTCAGCCCCGCGGAGCGCCGGCGGGTTCGAGAGATGGTTCTCGAAGAGGTGGGCATGGATCTGGCGCCGGGATGCGGCAGCGGCCGGCGCAGCGCGCACAGGCCTGGGGGCCGGGTGTCCACCAGCGGCGGTGGACGACGAGCCCTTGCGCACCGGATCAACTTGATTCGAAAGGGAACCCGCGTGCTCGGTCCGGTGATTGCGGCTCAGGTGCGGTGCGTGCGCAGCCCAAGCGATCTGCCGGCGTTCCTGCGCTGGCTGCGGTGGGAGATTGAGTGGGCGTGTCGCCGAGCCGTCAGAGCAATGACGAGCGCCCCGCGGTGAAGGCCACCCGCGGCATGTCCGGCGGGTTCCATCGCCTGGAACGTCCACCCGGAGGAGACGACCTAGTCACGGCTGCAAATCCGCGATACCTCGTTCCGTCACGCTTGCGGAACGCGCGGCGGCGCCGCGGCGTCAGCCGGCCGCGTCCCGGACGCCGGACGGCGCGGTCAGCCAACCCCGCGGCAGGACGTCGCTCGTGTCGAGCTCGCAGGAGCGCATCCACGGCTCGGGCGCGACCACGACCTTGTCCGGGGAAGGATTGAGCCACGCGGCCCACCAACTGAAGGTGCTGTTGGCGATGACGTGGTGGTCGCAGGCCGCCATCAGGCGCATGTCGTCGTGGGCCTGCCCTTCCGTCCCGTTGTGGTCGAGCACGTGAGCCTCGTGGTCGAAGCGAAGCTGCTCTCGCACCCGGGCCGGCTCGTCGGAGAAAACGAACAAGACCGGCTGTGCACCGGTGCGCTGTTCGACCAGGCGGGCAGCCTCCCGGTAATAGGCCGGCGAGCACACGCCGAGAACGTCCGCGGCGGCGCCGTGCCGCACGTGCACGGAGACCGCGCAGCCGGTTGCGCGGATGCCGTCGAGCCAGCGGCGGTTCTCGGCCGACGGCGGGTCGCGCAGCGTGAAGTCGCGTCGAATGGTGTCCGCTGCATCGGCGAAGTAGCGCTCGCTCTGCCAGAAGCCCGCAACGAAGCTGCCGTCCGGTGCGTCGAGCACCCGCGGATCGAAGGAGAACCTTCGCTCGCGGTGGAGTACGGGTCCCGGCCCGTACGTATGCAGCGCCCGCGCCGTGCGCGAAGACAGCCAGTGGAACCATGCACACGGATGGAGCCACAGGTATGGGCGGAGGCGCTCATAGTGGCGCAGGCGACACAGGTGACGATGGTACACCGGGTCGGGAATGCGGGCCGCGGGCGCCTCGACCAGCGGCAACCGGAAGCGGCCGAGGCCGAGGCGGAGGCCGTACCACCGGCAGCCGCGGGTGTCGACGGTAAGGTCCACACCGCGGCGCAGTGCAAGGGCTCGGCCCATGGCGTACTGGAACATCTGGTTGCCCAGCCCGCCCCGGATCAGCGCGGTGATCAACGACGGAGCCCCTCCAGACCAGCTTCGATCTCCGTGCCTATGAAGCGGCGGAAGGCGTCGGCCGGCGTGCAGACGATGGGCTCGCCGTCCACGTTGAAGCCCGTGTTGACCAGCACCGGGCAGCCGTTGCGCGCCTTTGGACGCCGCCAGCACGACCGGGCTGACGATGCCCGACAGCAGCAGCCCCAGCCGGAACCAGGCCCGGTTGAGCGGCCCGAGCAGGCCCGGCCTGAAGAGCGCCGCCGCGATGAACGCGGCGGATGCGGCGAACGGCCACGTTGCGACGGCGCCCCGGCCGACCCACAGCGCCGCACCGCTGACGGCAAACAGCGCGGCGAGCAGGAACCCGAAGCCGTGGTCGGAGCCGGGAGCAAGCCCTGCCCGCCAGGGGCCGGACCGCGGCCCGGCTCGAAGTTCGCCGCTAGCGCCACCACGAACGCACCCTATCACGGGGAGCTGGCATATACACTCCCGGCATGCTGCGCAAGCTGGTCGTTCACGTCGGCCTCGTGAAGACGGGATCGACGTCGATCGCCGTACCCGCCCGGCGCGTGCGGATTGCACCGCCGCCCGGTGCCGCCCGGCGCCGTCCTGTGAAGTCACGCGCGATCAGCCGTAGCGGACCCAGGACGAATTGACCCGACACAAGCCGCGACCCTCGGGCGGGAAGTCGTGGCAGAAGAACAGGATGCGCGTCTCTAGGCCGCGCCGCGGTTCCGCGGCCCGAGCCCGGTTCGCGCCACGCCGTGAATCGCCTGCTATACTACTGGCGTGTGTTATCAATGTCACAACGACATTGCTGCCAGGATTTCCTGAAATGCTGAGCAGGAGTCTTACCAATGGAACCGCGCGACGGCATGAACGGCTTGACGGACGATTCCCTGAAGCGGCACCCGCTGTCCGCGGTGTGGCCGGATCTCAAGCCCGAAGAGAGCCAGGCCATGACCGAGAGCATGCGCGCCTCGGGTTTCGACCGGAGCGAGCCGGTCGTCGTTCATGAGGGGATGGTGCTCGACGGCTGGCATCGCTACCAGAAGGCGCGGGAACTCGGGATCGAGCCGATCTTCATGGACTACCCCGGCGGCGACCCGGCGGGGTTCGTGATCAGCCGCCACAAGGCCCGGCGTCACATCTCGAAGGAGGAGATCGCCGCAGCCGTCCTCCGTTGCCGAGCGTGGCGGCCGGCGGGAGGCGGTCGGCCACGGAAACCGGATCGAAATGATCCGGTTTTCCGAACGGAAGGGGGGCCCAGAACGAATGAGCAACTGGCCGAAGAAGCGGGGGTATCGGTCGGGACGCTCAAGCGTGCGAAGCAGTCGGTCCGCCAGAAGCTGGCCGGAAGGGCCCCCGGGAACCGTGCGGAGTCATCGAAGCCAACCTCGACGGGGCGGAAGGAGCGACCGGGCGCCCGGGATGGGACCGACCGGTCAGGCCCGGGGAGGAAGGCCCCCGAGAACGGGGCGAGCGCCGCGCAGGGTACCGGGAACGGTCGCGCCGCGTCCGAAGACCCGACGCCCCGTGCAGGAGGGCTCCGCGATGTTGGACGGCGCCTAGCGGGTCTGAGAGAGGAGATGGAGGAGGCCCTGACGGGTGCCGCCACGACGGCACGGGACGGCGAAGCGTGGGACCGCTTGCGGCGGGAACTCGACATCGACGGATGGTTGAGGTTCTTCGAGAAGCTTGGCATCGAGGTGACGTGGAAGCGCCGGCGAGGGTGAAGCAGACGGATCGCGGTGATCAGCGGCGGCAGGGCGGCGGACGCGCGGCGGGTCGTCAAGGTCTCTATTCCCTCTCGGTTGGACTTCCGACGATGCCGGGGGGCCGTCCATCGTGAGCGGCGCGTCGTCCGCCGCGTTCCGCGGACTGGCCGCGTTGATGCTGGCCGTCGTCGTCGTCGGCCTGCCGCGCTTCAACCGGCACGACTGGCTGATCGGCACCTGGACGGCCGGCGGGCGGGACGCCGCCGTGCATCTGGCCGACGCCCGAGTGTACACGGCCACCGTGCGGTGGATTCGCGCCGGGGCCGGATCCGGCGCCGGCGCCGCGGGCCGCGACGGGTTGCAGGCGCCGTTCTCCTGGCGGCCGCTGGCGCCGCTGGTGGCCGCGACCCTCCCGTTCGACGCGATGACGTCGCTGAACGTCGTCAACCTGCTGTCGCTGGCGGGGGCGGTGCTGCTGCTCTACCGGTTGCAGCGCCGGCTTGCCCTCGGCGGGCGCGACGCGCTGCGGGGATGCGCCTGTTTCACCGTCTCGTTCCCGGCCTTCTACTACGCGACCGTCGGCAACGTCGATCCCGCCTTCGTCTTCGTCCTCGCGGCCTGCCTGGTGCTGATCCACGACCGGCGGCCGCTGGCCGCCGCGCTCGCCGTCGGTCTCGGCGGCCTGGCGAAGGAAGGCGTGATACTGGTCTTGCCGTCGCTGGCTGTCGCGACGTGGCAGGCCCGGCGGTCGTGGCGGCCGGCGGCCGCCCACGCCATCCTCGCCCTGGCCTCGTGGGCCGTCGTGCAACACGCCGTCAGGACCTTCGTGCCGGTCCCGGAACAGGACTGGTGGCCGTGGCGCATGAGCGCGGCCACGCTGCTGGCAAACGCGCAGCGCGCCGAGTCGTGGATCACGCTGGGCCTCAGCGCGGCGACCGTGGCCGTGCCGTTCGCGCTCGCGGCCGCGGCCGGTGCCCGCCGCCTGCGGCGGCCCGTGTTCGCGCCCGAGCATCTTCCGCTCTGGACGGGGCTGGCCGCGTCGCTGGGGTACTACGGCTACTCGTGGCTTGCGGCGTACGTCGACGGCCGGATGTTCTGGCCCGTCTACCTGTTCGCGCTCCCGCTCGCCGTCTACCTCACCGCGCCGGCGCCGGGTCGCGACCGGCCAGCCAGCGCGGCATGGTCGGGATGAAGGAACCCATAGTGCGCCAGCCTCGCCGCGTCGATGCCGTAGCGGCGCGTCAGGGACGGGCCAGGCCGACGTGGAGCAGCAGTCTGGGGCGCATGTTTGGCGGTCGCGTGGGGGTGCCGATGGTAGCATCCTGCGTTGTGAAGCTCTCGGGCTGGGACCGGCCACGCTTGGCGTTGGGCGCGATGCTCGTGCTTTCTTCCGCCCTTCAGGTCTCGAAGTACCTGGGCGTCTGGGGGCTGGCCGCCTACGCCCTGCTCGTGCTTCTGTCGCTGCGCGCCCCGTTCTGGCGCGTGACGGACCGCCTGCGGGGGCTGCCGGTCGGGGCCGGGGGGCTTGCCGCCGCCACCGTCGTGGGCGTAGCCATGCTCTTCGCCGTCGCTTATCCGATTGCCGATTCCGGCGTCGTGGGCGGCGGCTCCGACCGCGACGATGCGCTCAACGTGGCGGTCCGAGCCCTACTGGACGGACGGTATCCGTACCGCGAACCCACCTACCTGGGTAATCCGATCTCGCCTCTGCCCGGGGCGCTTCTTCTTGCGGCCCCCTTCGTCCTGATGGGGAACGCCGCGTACCAGACGTTCTTCTGGCTGCCCATCTTCATCCTAGTGACAGGCCGCGCGATGGGATCGCTGCTGAGCGGCGTGTTGCTGTCATGGACGATCCTCATCCTGTCGCCGGCCGTCATGATTGGCATCGTCACCGGCGACGACCTGCTGGCGAACAGCATCGCCGTTCTTGTCTTCAGCCTCCTGCTGATCCGTGAGGCGGCGCACCGGCGGTGGTCGGCGGGGCTGCTGGCCGTCTTGTTGGGCGTGGCGATGTCGTGGCGTCCGAACTTCGCGCTGCTCCTGCCGCTGCTGTTCGCCCACCTGCGGCGGCACGCCGGAATCGGGGCCGCGGTGCGGAACAGCGGCATCGTCTGTGCGGCGGCGGCGGCCGTCACGGTCCCGTTCTACCTCCAGGCGCCGGAGGAGTTCTCGCCGCTGCACGTCGCGGGCTGGTTCTCGTCGCCCATGCGGGCCATGGTGCTGGTCGTGGCGGGACTGCTGGCCGCGGTTCAGGCGCGGCGGCCGATGGATTCCGACGGCGTTGCCCTGTGCGCCCGGTTTGCGCTCGTGGGCTTCAGCCTCGTGCTCGCCGTGTTCGCCGTGCGCTCTGTCGCGGCCGGTGTGTTCGTCGTCGACACGCTGGATTACGGCCGGCTCTTTCTGGTGTTCGGCGGGTTCGCCACGTTCTTCGCAGAGCACGGCACCCGGGTTGCGCGCGAAGTAGCCGCGGGAAGCCGCGCATGAAGAACGCCGCGGCGCCGGTGAACTGGACGCTCGACACGCGCGACGACTCGCCGACGCGGGGGCGCATCAACGAGTTCTTCCTCGGCGTCCAGAACCCGACGCTGGTGCAGATTCCGAACCTCGTGTACCACGGCTGGAAGTGCATCGGCCGGGAACCGTCCCCGCCCTACGACTGGACGCGGAAGGATGGTTGAGGTGCTGGTGACCGGCGGAGCCGGCTTCATCGGCAGCGGCTTCGTCCACTACGCGATCGAGGCGCACGCCGACTGGCGCGTCACGACGCTCGACAAGCTCACCTACGCGGGCCGGCGCGAGAACCTGGAGGCCCTCGACGGGCACCCGCGGCATCGGTTCGTGCACGGCGATGTCGCGGACGCGGCCGTGGCCGCGCCCCTCGTGCGCGGCACCGACATCGTGGTGCACTTCGCGGCCGAGACGCACGTCGACCGCGCCCTGATGAGCGCGGGCCAGTTCATCCGGACCAACGTCCACGGCACCTTCGTGCTGCTCGACGCCGCCCGCGGGTCCCCCCGCCTGCGCCGTTTCGTGCAGATCTCGACCGACGAGGTGTACGGCAGCGTCCCCGACGGGGCCAGCCGCGAGACCGACGAGCTGCGGCCCCGCAACCCCTACGCGGCCAGCAAGGCGGGCGCGGACCACCTGGCCTACAGCTACTGGGCCAGCTTCGGCGTGCCGGTCGTCGTCGTGCGCGCCTCAAACAACTACGGCCGCCGGCCAGTACCACGAGAAGCTCATCCCGCTGTACATCACCAACGCCATCGACGGCCGGCCGCTGCCGCTCTACGGCGACGGCCTGAACGTCCGGGACTGGCTGCACGTGGACGACCACTGCCGGGCCCTCGACCTGCTGATCGAGCGCGGCCGGCCGGGCGATACCTACAACGTCGGCGGCGGGAACGAGATGACGAACCTCGACCTGACCCGCCGAATCCTGGACCTGCTAGACCGGCCGGCCTCTCTGATTCAGCCGGTCGCGGACCGCCCGGGTCACGACCGGCGCTACTGCCTGGCCAGCGGCAAACTGCGCGCCCTCGGTTGGCGGCCGAGGGTCGCCTTCGACCGCGGCCTGAAGGCGACGGTCGATTGGTACGTCGAGAACGAATCGTGGTGGCGGCCGATCAAGGACGGCAGCCCCGCTTGGCGCGAGTACTACGAGCGGCAGTACCCCCGGCGGGGGTGAGGCGAGCGGAGCCGTAGGCGACGCTCTCCGGGCTAGGCAGACGTCGGGGGGGGCGCGACAGATTTCGTAAGATGACGATCCCGCACACAGGTCAGGGTAGCGATGCGGGTGTCGTGCACAGCAGCGTCGCTAACTTTCCTGTGGTGCACCCGCCGTCGGTAGCAAAGTTTGCCCGTGCTCCGCAGAATGGTAGCATGGGCAGTTAATTGACGTCTGCGGATCGGCCCGTCGCCGCCGCGCGCCACCATGCGGACCGTGGAGTTCCCGAAGATCGCCGCGCCGCCGGCCGCGGTGCGCTACAACGACTGGCGGGGAATCGAGGTCGCCCCGGTCGAGTCGTTCCGGCCCGATCGGCCGGCCACCGTGGTCGTGCCTTACTACCAGGCGCCGCGGGAGCTGGCCCGGACCCTGGCGGCGCTGGAGCGACAGACGTATCCGCGGGACCTCTTCGAGGTGGTGATCGTCGACGACGGGTCGCGCCCGCCGCTGGATCGGCCGCGCCCGACGCCGCTCGCGGTCACGGTGGCGCGTCAGGAGGATCGCGGGTTCGGGCTGGCGCGGGCGCGAAACGCGGGGGCGCGGGCGGCGTCGGGCGATTTCCTGGTGTTCCTCGACGGCGACATCATGCCCGAGGCGAACTGGCTGGCCGCGCACGCCCGCTGGCACCACGCCGCCGGGGACGTGCTGACGCAGGGGTTCTACGCGTACGTGGACGCGGACGGCGTGGAGCCCGCGGCGGTCCGGCGACGGCCGGGGACGTTGCGGGAGCTGCTCGCGGACCGGCCGGCGGACCCCTCGTTCATCGAGCCGCACCTGGCCCGGACGCGCGGGCTGACCGACCGGGACGACACGCCGTTCCGCATCGTGAGCGGGGGCAACCTGGGGGTCGGCCGCGCGTTCTTCGAACTGGCCGGCGGGTTCGACGAGTCGTTCACGCGCTGGGGCGGGGAGGATACGGAGTTCGGCTGGCGCGCCTGCGCGCGCGGCGGCGTGGTGGTGCCCGTGCCCGAGGCGTTCGCGTGGCACCAGGGCCGCGAGGCGCGCGGCTGCGCGTCTGACCGGCGGAGCCAACGTCGGCAGCGGGCGAAGATCGCCCACCTGATTGCGCACGACGAGTTCCGCGACGCCCGGCCGGGACGGTTCTTCACCGTGCCGCGGTTCGTGGTGACGGTGGCGGCGGGAGACCTGCCGGTCGACCTGATCGTCGAGGCGGCCGAGAGGCTGCTGGCCGACGCCGTGCCCGACTTGGTGGTGCGGATCGTGCCGCCGGCCGCGGGGGCAGAGGCGCGCCGGGAATGGCTACGGGACCGGTTCGGCCCTGATCCGCGCGTGCGGGTGGCGCCGGCCGCCGGCGCGCTGGACGAGTTTCCGGCCGCGCCGTTCCACGTGGCCCTGCCGGCCGGCGCGTGGTTCGCCTGCGGCCTAGTGCGCCGTCTGCACCGGGAGCTGGGGCCCGCGGCGGGGGCCGCGGCGGCGCTGGCGGACGGGTCGCGCGTGTCGATAACGCGGGCGTGGGCGCTGCACCGGGCGCGCCGCACGGGCCGGCCGGCCGCCGACTTCGGCGACATGCTGACCGTACCCGCCCGCCGCCTGCGGGTTTCCGCCCCGCCCGGAATCGGCGGGCGGGCGCTGCGCGATGCCCTATTATGGTGTGGGTAGAGCGAGAGGCGTAGCGTCGTCGTACGGTCCCCGCCCTGGAACGATACCTTGGCCCGACAAGACCTGCCGCCCCCCGCCGGACCGCCCGCGGCCGGAGACGACGACTACGTGGACGTGCCTGCCGCGGCCCGCGTGCTGCGGAAGCGGTGGCGGCTGGGTGCCGGCGTGTGGCTGGCGACGGTTCTGGTGTGCGCCGCGTACGCCTTTAGCGCCGTGCCGCGCTACACGGCGGTGGCCACGCTGCTCATCGATCTCGACGGACCGCGGATTCTGGCGTTCAGCGATTCGGGTTTTCTGCCGAGGTGGTACTGGGAGGACTATCTGCGGACGCAGCAGGAGATGCTGACGAGCCGGGCCCTCGCGAGCCGGGTGCTCGACCGCACCGGCCTGGGGGCGCATCGAGAGCTCGCGCCGTCCCCGCAAGGGCCGCCGGCGGACGCCGGCGGGCCGCGGGAAGCCGCCGTCATCGACCGGTTCTTGGGAGGCCTGCGTGTCGCGCCGGTGCCGGGTACCCACCTTATCTCCGTCTCCTTCACGTCGGGGGATCCGGCGTTGGCCGCCGATGTGGCGAACGCCGTGGCCGAAGAGCACGTCGCAAGGGACCGGGAGGCGAGGGACCGGCGCGCGCGGGAGACGGCGCGGCTCCGGCGCGCGGGCGAGGCCTATATCGAGGGCGCGCCGGCCGTCGGCGGCGTCAGCGTCGTCGACGACGCCGAGACGCCGGTCGCGCCGTCAAGCCCCGACCGTCGGCGGCTGCTCTTCCTCGCCCTGGCGGGCGGTCTGGCCGCCGCCGGCGTCGTGGTATTCGCCGCCGACCGGCTGGACGGCCGACTCACGTCGGCCGCCGACGTACGGGAGCATCTTGGCCAGCCCGTGCTCGGCGTCATGCCCCGCGTGGCTGCTGCCGACACGGACGCCGGCCGGGCGCCGCGGCTCGACGCCCTGCGCTTCGTGCGCGCCAACCTGGTCTTTGCATCCGCGCCGCGGGGCCGTCGCGTGGTCGCCGTGACCAGCGCCCTGCCCGGCGAGGGGAAGACCCTCGCGGCCGTCGAGCTGGCGGAAACGCTGGCGCAGACCGGGCGGCGCGTGCTGCTGATCGACGCCGACTGCCGGCGGCCG
The DNA here is from genome assembly GCA_963664545.2 of Vicinamibacterales bacterium. Classification (GTDB taxonomy): domain Bacteria; phylum Acidobacteriota; class Vicinamibacteria; order Vicinamibacterales; family UBA8438; genus JAJEEA01. The sequence continues at coordinate 1,919,243 of OY761475.2, forward strand.
GCCGTGCATGACCGTTTCGGCCTGCCGGCGCGGCCCGGGCTGGCGGACATGTTGTCGGAGAGCGACGTCGTCCCGGAGCCGGCCTGGAGCGAGCCGGTGCCCAACCTAGCGGTGCTGACGTCGGGCGGGACCCCGGCCAACCCGGCCGATCTGCTGGAGAGCGCCAAGTTCGCGGCGCTGCTGGCGGAGCTGGCGGACGGCTTCGACTGGACCCTGATCGATACGCCGCCGGTGCTGTCGGCGCCCGACGCGGCGCTCGTCGCCCATGCGGCCGGCGACACGCTGCTGCTCGTCGACGCCGCCCGGCCGTCGCGGCGTCCCGCCGCCGCCGCGCTGCGCCAGATCGAAGCCGCCGGCGCGCGCTGTCTCGGCGTGGTTCTCAACGGCATCGACGCGCCCGGCAGCCCGTGGTTCGCTTCGCCGGGACCGCGCCGGGACCGCGCGGACGACCATCGTCATGCATGACGCGCCGGGCGCGCCGCGCCGGGCGGCGGAGAACGCCTGGCTGGAGCGCTCGCTGGCCGCGGCGGCGCTGGCGCTGGGCGCGGCCGGCGCCGGTCTCGCGGCGTGGGCCGCGCTCGCCGTCTACGCCCTGCTGGGTCCCGTCCAGGCGATTAGGGCCCTCGCGCTCTCGTGGCTGTTCGCGTCGTTGAACCCGGCGCTGGTGAACACCGCGGCGGCAGCGGCGGCGGGGCGCTATCTGGTGCTCGGCGCCGCGGCGGTCTCGACCGGCCTGCGGGCGCGGGCCGCCCGGCGGCCGGGGGCCCTGAACGTCGTCGATCTCTGGACCCTGCTGCTCGGTGCTTACGTCCTCGCCCATTCGGCGCTGCTCAGCCCGAAAGCGGCGGTCTCGGTGCTGAAGGGGGCGTCGTGGCTGGCGGCGGCACTGGTCGCGGTCGGCGGGTGGACCAAGCTGACGGCGGGCGAGCGCGAGCGCCTCGGCCGGTCGCTGCTGCTCGGACTGGGTGCCGTGGTGCTCGCCGGCTTGCCGCTGGTGGCGTGGCCGGCTGCCTACATGCCCATTGCACCCGGTTTCCGGGGGCCGTTGAACCACCCGGCGCAGTACGGCATCGCGGCGGCGCTGCTCGGCGCGTGGGCAACCGCGCGGTTGTTCGAGCACCGCCGCCCGCCGCCGGCGCTGATGGCTCTGGCCGGTGCCTGCGGCGCGTTGGCAGTGCTGGCGGTTGCCCGCACCGCCGCTGTCGCCATGGTCGCCGGCGTCGCCGCCGCCCTGCTGGCCGCGCCGCTTGCCGTCGGCCGGGCGCCGGCGTCTCTGCCCGGGTTGCGGTCGTGGCGCCTGCGCGCGTTCATCGCCGTGGCCGCGCTTGCCGTCGTGTCTCGGACCGGCGATATCGCGACGTTCGTTGACGGCGGCCGGCTTGCCGGTCTCCGGCCTGCCGAGCACGTGTTCCTGCTGGACAGCTTTCTGGATTCGCGGGACATCGTGACCGGCCCGATGCTGGCCAACATCCGGGCGAACCCGTGGACCGGCATCGGGTTCGGCCTCGCCTCCGCGCCCGAGCGGACCCCCGTCGCGCGCGGCCCGTTCGGCATTCCGGTGTCCGCCCCCGTCGAGAAGGGGGTGCTGCCGCTGGCCCTGCTCGAGGAACTCGGGGTGTTCGGCCTCGCCGCCGCCGTCGCGTGGCTCGGCTGCCTCGTCCGCCGGGCCGCGCGCGCCGGCCCCGCGCGCCTCGCCGTCTGCCTGACGATCGTGCTGATCAACCTGGGCGAGTCGGTCCTGATGTCGCCGGGCGGCATGGGGCTGGCCTGTCTGATCCTGCTCGGGTGGGCCGCCGCGGGGCCCGGCCCAGGTACCCCTCCTTCTCAAGGTGCAGGATTATCTTCTGCGCCGCCTCCTCGGCCGTCAACTTCGCGGTGTCGATGGTGATCTCGGCGTCGCCGGGGGACTCATAGGGATCTGATATCCCCGTGAACGCCTTGATGATGCCGGCCCGCGCCTTGGCGTAGAGCCCCTTGCGGTCGCGCGCCTCGCACACCTCGAGGGCGGTCGCGACGTGCACCACCATGAAGCCGCCGAGCGGCTCGATCATCGCGCGCACCTCCTTGCGCACCGCGTCGTAGGGGGCGATGGGGGCGCAGATGGCGATGCCGCCGCTCTTGGTAATCTCCGACGCCACGTAGCCGATGCGCCGGATGTTGATGTCGCGGTGCTCGCGCGAGAAGCCTAGCTCCGACGACAGGTTCTTGCGCACGAGGTCGCCGTCGAGCAGGGTCACGGGGCGCCCGCCCCTCTCCAGCAGCTTGACCAGCAGCACGTTGGCGATGGTGGACTTGCCCGAGCCGGACAGCCCCGTGAACAGCAGGGTGAACCCCTGTCGGCGGCGCGGGGGATGGCTGCGCGCGAGCTCGTCGGCCACCGCCGGGAACGTGAACCAGGACGGGATGTCGCGCCCCGCGGCGAGGTGCCCGCGCAGCTCGGTTCCCGACAGGCTGAGCGTGCGCCGGCCCGCCGGGACCTCGTCGACGGGCAGGTAGCTGTCGCTATCTTCGACGTACACCATCAGCTTGAACGGCACCATCGCCACGCCGAGTTCGGCCTCGTGGGCGGCCAGCAGCGCCTGGGCCTCGTAGGGCTCGTAGAACGGCGTCCCGCTCGAGTCGCGGCCGGGGCCGGCGTGGTCGCGGCCGACGATGAGGTGCGTGCACCCGTGGTTCTTGCGGATGATGGCGTGCCACACCGCCTCGCGCGGCCCCGCCATGCGCATCGCGAGCGGCAGCAGCGACAGCATCGCGGTGTGCTGCGGATATCGGGGCAGCAACGCCTGGTAGCACCGCACCCGCGTGTAGTGGTCGACATCGCCGGGCTTCGTCATCCCCACGACGGGGTGAATCAGCAGGCTCGCCCCGACCTCCTGCGCCGCCCGCAGCGTCAGCTCGTGGTGCGCGCGGTGCAGGGGGTTGCGGGTCTGGAACGCCACCACCCGGGTCCAACCCAGCTCGGCGAAGGCCCGCCGCAGCTCGGCCGGCGTGTGCCGCAGCGCTTTGTAGTCGTAGTGGGACACGGGCTGCACGCCCTCGACCCGGCCCCCGACGTAGACCGGCGCGGTGCGGCCGAGAAGGTGGGCCACGCCGGGGTGCTCGCGGTCGGCGGTGCCGAACACCGCCTCGGCCTCGGCCCCGCGGTCGGGACGCCAGACGTCCTCGACGTGGAGGACGGCGAGCATCACGCCCTCGGGGTCGCGCAGGGCGAGGCGGTCGCCGGCCGAGAGCGTGTCGGCGAGCTGCTCGCCGACATCGAGGGTGATCGGGATCGGCCACAACGTGCCGTCGCCGAGCCGCATGCCGGCGCAGACGGCGGCGTGGTCGCGCGAGGTCATGAACCCCGTCAGCGGGGAGAACGCGCCGTTCAGCAGCAGCTCGAGGTCGCAGAGCTGACGGGGAGTGAGGTCGTGGGACGGCGCGTCGCGCGACGCGGCGGCGAGCTCCGCGGCGCGGTCCGGCTCGGCGAACAGATTGACCAGGACCCCGCCGTGGGGGGTGATTAGATGGGCTGACAGGTTCGACTCCTCCCGCGAGGGCCGCCGTTCCAGACCGGTCGGGCCATGGGCCCCGTCAAACGCAAATCTACCACGAACGGCCGCCCCCGACGGCAGGCAACAGCAGGCAACGCAGGCAACCAAGGCGTGACAACGCGTCCGTTGCCGCGGTAGAATGCCAAGGTTCTTCTAACTAACTAACAGGGACGGCAACGCTCTTGTTCGCATGGGGTTCGCATCATGAGATCACGGAAGTGGTTCACGCGTCTGTTCGCGATCGTCACGGCCGGTGTCCTGGCCGCCCCGATGGCTTCGTTGCAGGCGGTCGTCGCGGGCTCCGTATCGGGCTACGTGTTGAACGCGGCGGGCCGGCCGCTGGCCAACCTCGAGGTGGAGCTCTTCGAAGCGGCCGGCGGGCAGCCGGTCGGCCGGCGGCTGTACGCCGCGACCACCAGCCTCCGCGGCGCGTGGGCGTTCAGCGGCGTCGCTCCCGGTGACTACGTGGTCCGGCTGAGCGTGGGCCGACAGCAGATCGGCGCCCCCGTGTCCTTCGAACGGGGCCAGGGGGTCGAAGGCGTGACGCTGGTCGCCCCGAGCACCGCGGCCCTTCAGACCGAGGCGGCGGGAGCGGCCGCCGCGGCCGCCTCGGGCGGCTCGACGGCCGCTTATGTCGCGGCGGTCGTGGCCGCGGTGGCCGGGGCCGCGGTCGCGACCCTCGCCACCGACAGGATCATCAAGGACGCCAGCTAGAGTCTGCGCCGCAGAACGGCGCGAACTCCTACAAAGGATGGGTCGGTCACCCGGCGGGGCCGCCGGCGACGATGGACGGGCTGGAAAGCCGGGAAAGCCGGGCGCCGTTGCGGCCGTCGCGCTATCGAGAGCGCGGGCGCCGGCCGGCCGGCCGTATCGAGGCGCTCGTCCTGGGTGTCGGACTGGCCGCCGCCGTCCTCTCCGGGATCATCGCCTACCGCACCATCGGGCCCTACGGTGACGGCCCGTTCGGGGCGGGCTTCCGTCGAATCGCCGACCCCGCCGCCGCCGGCCCCACCCTCGTGCGCGAATTCCGCGTCGGGGCGGATCGGGTGCGCGCGGTGGTCGAGGAGGAGACCGGTCGGATCGCCGAGTGGCGCGTCAGCGCCCGCGACGCACCGGACAGCCGAATCGCCGTCGACCCGGACGGTGCCATCGTGGTCGACCGCGACATCGATGGGGACGACGTGGTCGACCGTCGCGACTTCTACGCAGATCTCGAGCACCTGCGGAGCGGGAAGACCTTGAAGGAGGGGTTCTCGCTCGCCGGCGATGGCGTGATCGACGCGTGGGCCTTCCGGGGTCCCGATGGACGGATCGCGCGGGTGGAGGTGTCCACCCGTCGTGACGGCGTGATCGACCGCTGGGAGCACTACGAAGAGGGCGTCCTGGTGTTGGTGGAGACGGACGCCGACGGCGACGGGATCGCCGATGCGCGTTCGCGCTTCGTGAACGGCATTCTCGCGCCCCCCGACGGCGAGCTTGCCGACGGGCCCGGCACCCCCTCCCGCGGCGAGCTACCCGACCGGCCTGCCCCGGGCGGTGCCCCGCGCTGAGACTGGTCCATGGCTTGGTTCCGGCACTGTGAGATGACCGGCCGGCACCGGCCAGGCCGGCCGTCCGACGTCGTCCTCGGCGACCCATCGGTTTCCTGTCGCACACTACGAGTGATTTATAGCATTGGAATCGACGGCCGTTTCCGCTAGCATGATGAGGCGGCCGAGCGGGGTGGTTCGGGCGCTCGAAAACGCCAATCGCGGTGACCGGCCGGTCCTTCGCGGCGTCTTGTCGGGACAGACGGCCCCTTCCCTTTGGCCAAAGAACGGAGCCCAAGCATGCGCATCATCGCAACCGCCATCGCCCTGACGCTTCTCTGTCTGGTTGGCGCCCGGCCGGCCGAGGCGCAAACGCCGATCGGCAGCCGGGGCGGGGTGCCGCAGTTGCGCAACTCGCAGACCGTGGACATCGGGGCCATCGACGCCGTGCGTCTGCGGCAGATCCGAACCGAGAGGACCCGCCAGTTCATCCTCGGCACGGCGATGATGACGGTCGGCGGGATGCTCAGCGTGTCGAAACAGAACTGGGAACCGATCGACGAGAGCGTCGTCGGGATGGCGGTGGCCGTCGTCGGACTGGCGGCTGTGATCGAGCCGCTCACGTGGCGGAGGCTCCAGGTCCGACCCGCCGGCCCCGGTTTCTCCCTGTCGTGGTGATGTCGGGCTGCGGGACAGAGACGACCGAGCCGGGGTAGCCGCGCTTGGACCGGCTTGTGGATGAGGGTGGCGCTCGCGTGGGCACTGGGCCAGGGCGTCGCGGATGAACGGCAGCCAAATCGGGAGGCCGGGCCGAACCGCCGCGTGGCGGCGCGGCGGCTTATTCGCGCGCCGCGAGGCTCAGGCGTAGCACTCGGCGGCCACCGTGCGCGCCCAGTCGCGCATGCCGCGGGCCTCTCCCGGCGCCCCGGATGCCGACAGCCACTCGCGCATCGGCACCGAGAAACCGGTCTTCGGCCGCTCGATCACCCCGCGCGGCAGCGCGACGGCCGGCGTCGACGCGAGGTCGCGCTTGCCCGGCGGTGCCTCCGCCGCGAGCAGGGGTGCGACTCCGCGGAAGAAGAACGTGTCCACGAGCGGCGTGCGGATCTCCAGCCCGTGCGCCATGCCCGCCCAGTCGGCGTCGCGCAGGAGCTGGTTGCGCAGGTACCAGACCAGCTCGAGCGCGCACACTTTCGCCCGCGGCGTCTTCAGGCCGTCCAGCGGGGGCCGGGCGCGGCGTTCGGCGTCCACTTCGGCCCATCCCTCGCGCGCCATGTCCGGGTCCATCACCGACCCGAGCTCCCAGGGCATGAACAGCGCGCGGCGCAGCAGGTACGCGTCGGCGTAGGTCGTGCCGTACTCGAGCAGCGAGGCGTACTTGGGCGACGCCGCCGCGCTCACGGCCGGCGCGCACAGCCGGCGGACGACGGACCCGACGCGGCGCAGCCGGCGCAACGGTCCCAGCAGGCGGACGGCGCGCGGGACATCCGAGAAGCTGCTGTAGCCCCCGAACAGCTCGTCGCCGCCGATTCCCGAGAGGGCGACCTTCAGCCCCGTCTCGGCCGCCGCGCGGCTGACGAAGTAGGTGTTGACACCGTCGATGGACGGCTGGTCCATCGCGCGCCGCACACCCTCGTAGCCATCCGCGAAGTCCTCCGCCGTGACCCGCCGCGCGCGGTGCCGCGTCCCGCAACGCATCGCGATCTCGCGGGCCTGCGGCCCCTCGTCGTGCCGAGCGCCCGCGAACTCGTCGAAGACCAGGGTCACCGACCGCAGGGCGTCCGGCGCGAGCGCCGCCGCGTGCGCGACCACGGTCGCCGAATCGAGCCCCGCCGACAGGAACGCGCCCACCGGCACGTCGGCGATAAGATGATGCCGAACCGTGTCCTCCACCGCGTCGCGCAGCGCGTCCGGACCGCAGGCGGCCGGTGCCGCCGTCCGCGCGTGCGGAACGGGCGCCCGCCCCTTCGCGATCGCGCCATGCCCGGTCACCCAGACCGGCCCCCCGGTGGGGGGCGTCCATCGAGTGGTAGGCGATGTCGCCGAGGGCGTGCGCGCTTCCTTCCCGCGCGCAGAACGGGCCGCCTCCTCCTCCGCATGCGCCAGCGCTGCCGCCACGTCGAAGTGGCGCGCCGGCGGCCGGGCACCGCGCCCGTCCACCCACAGGGTGCAGCCGGCGGGCAGGCACCGGATGCGCTCGAAGAACGTCCACGGCTCGGGGACGTACCCCCAGACGAAGAAGCCGGCGCGGCCGGCGGCGGAGGGCGCGGTGTCGATGCCGCCGCCGGCCAGCAGCGCCTTGACCTGCGACGCGAACCGCAGCACGCCGCCGGTGTCCGCGTAGTAGAGCGGCTTGATGCCGAACCCGTCGCGGGCCAGGAACAGCCCGCGGCGCGCGGCGTCCCAGATCGCCAGCGCGAACATGCCCCGCAGCCTGTCGACCATCCCGGGGCCGTCGCGATCGTACAACTGCAGCAGCACCTCGGTGTCCGACGCCGTCCCGAAGCGGCGCCCCGCCGCCTCCAGCCCCCGCCGCAGCTCGCGGAAGTTGTATATCTCGCCGTTGAAGGTGATCACGAGGCGGCCGCCGTCGAGCGCCATCGGCTGCGCGCCGGCCTCCGATGGGTCGATGATAGCCAGGCGCCGGTGCGCCAGCCCGACGCGGTGCCCGGCGTCCAGCCAGACCCCCTGGCCGTCGGGTCCGCGCGACGCCATGCGGTCCCGGGTTCGCACGAGCGCGTCCCGGTCGACCGGCGGCGCGGAGGCCCCCCACGCGAAGTGTCCGGCGATGCCACACATGTCCGTTCGGGAGCACCCCGCGATGCGGGGCCGCCCAGTTCAGCGCCCCGGGCGCTCGGGAGATCGTCCCCCGCTAGGTGCCACAAGACGAAGGACCCGGACCTGTCGCACGTCGAGGCCGCCGTCGGCGAAGTCGCGCGCCGCCTGCGCCCCGGCCAGCTCGTGGTGCTCGAATCGACGACGTGGCCGGGGACGGTCGAGGAGTTCGTGCGGCCCCGGCTCGAGGCCGGCGGCCTGCGGGCCGGCCGCGACTTCTTCCTTGCGTTCTCTCCCGAGCGGGTCGACCCCGGCAACCGCGAGTGGACCACCCGCTCGATTCCCCGCGTCGTGGGCGGCGTCGACGCCGCCCACGTCTTCCGCCTCTGAAGGACGACGCCGGCCCCGTCTTCCGACTCTGACCCGGCCGGGGTAGCTCTCTCCCCACGCGTTCTGCCGGCCGCCCGGCGACGAGCGGCGTCATCGTCTCCCTCGTCTTCGGGCCCATGATGACGCTCCCCGCGCCATCGTTCCGGCTGAAAAGGCGCCCGTCCCGCGTTCCTCGATCAGGACACCGTTCGTGCCTTCCCGTTCGAGGGCGGCCCGAGCCTCTCGCAGCGCGTCCTCGGCTCCGCCGATTTCACGGAATCTCGCCGCGATTCCGGTGCGCGTGAGCATCTCGTCGAGCTCGGCCGGCGGGCAGTCTTCGGTTCTCCGCCCGCAGAGTTTCGACTCGGTCGTCAGGACGGCCCGCCCGCCGTCGATCTCGACCCGCACCAGTGAGTACGCGGTCGCCGCGAGGACCCCGGCACCGCCGATTCCCAGGTTCCGCAGCTTCGCCGTGTGTTCCGGTGGGATGTTTTTGAGCATCTTGGCGGCCCGCCTCGAAAGGCCGGCGTCGTCGGCGGTCCATAGATCGGCGACTCCGCCGACCTTCCGGGGGTTGTAGACGTTGATCCCGCGTTCGAGTTCTGTCGGGTTGGTTTCCGCCAGTACCGTCACGTCGAAGACGTCCCGGGCCACGCATCGGCCGAACCTCTCCGTCTTGCCGGAGATGATCTCCCCGTCGGACTGTACGGTCTCGATCCGTCCGTCGATCAGGGCGGTGGATCTCGCCGTCAGTTTGGAGTCGTTCGTCCAGAGTTCGAGCCGCTGGTTCTGGTCTTCGGTCGAGGCGTTCCGCCTGTGGGCGGTGAAGAAGTCGGCCGACGCCGTCGGCAGCACGATCCATCCGGCGGTCCGCAACGCCTTCCGGAAGTCCGCGTACTCGGCGTCATGAAGCATGCTTACCGGGGTCATCTTCTTCGGACTTTTGAAGTCGATGTCGGTGCTGGACCGGTGGCGGTGGCGGGCGGCCAGGATCGTGCCCCCGCCCATGGCGCTTCCGGGGCGGCCCCCGTGCAACCGTTGGAATGCGTCGTGTACCGCGCCTCCGATTTCGAGCCACGACGTCCGGGCCGGTTCCGGCAGCCTCAGGTGTTCTCCGGTCGTTGTCATGCGGGTGCGTTCGTTTCCGCCTCGGGCAGGTGCCCCGGGCGATGGAAGCAACTCAACCTCAGGTGGTGTCCGGCTTCGCAGCGCTCCAGACCGCAACGCTTCAGTCCGCGGCCAAGTTCCGCCGGCGTGTACATGCCGTGGCGCCAGCCCAGGGCGAGCAACCGCCAGTCGAACACGTTGGCGATCCACTCCTCAAGCACCCACGTGTCGTATTCGGAGGGTTCGACCGCCCTGATTGCGTGTTCCACCTCTTCCAGCGTCGGGTCCCGCTTCCACCCGCGGGTTCCCCGGATCACCAGGTACTCGAGCATGTGGCGCCCGCGCTCCCGGTCGCCGCCCTCGTCGAAGCGGTCGATGGCGCGGTCGATCTCCCGCGGCGGCTGTGCCGCCTCTGATAGCGCCTCGGGAGGCGGGATCTTCGGCCACTCGAAGTGCAGGCGCAACCCCTGGAGCTTCTCTGCCGCCTCGACTCCCATCTCGACCATCGTCGGGCCGATCCGCAGGGCCTCCTCGAGGTCGCGGTGGTAGAGGTGCGGCGTCGTCTCGTCACACCACTCGTACCGGGGGACGAGGACCGTCTTCCGGGGGGGCGGGTTGTCAGTCATGGCCTGCTTCTCCAGGAAGCGCCGCGGCTGGTGGCCCGGCGATCAGGCCGGCGCGAAGGCGACGTCGGGGTCGGTCGGGTGTCCGGGAATCAACGGTCGGGATTCTACAGGGAACGGGGACCCACGGCACTACCGCCGCGCCGCGTCAATCGCCCGCCAAGAGCCGGGCGAGCACTAGCCCGGAGAGCGTCGCCTACGGCTCCGCTCGCCGCCCAACCAACCCTGCTAGGAGTCTGCACCGTTCTACGGCGCAGACTCCTAGCTCAGCTCTACCACCCGCTGGGGTAAAGTGCCCGGCGATGCCACACATGTCCGTTCGAGAGCGCACGGCGAACCGGGACCGCCCAGTTCAGTGCCCGGGCGTCCGGGAACATCCGTTCAGGGCGCGTCCCGACCCTCGGCGAGCTGCGTCAACCGCGCGACCAGCTCGTCGCCGCTCTCGGCCCGCACGACCCAATCGCCCGCCGCGGCCAGACCCTCCGGATCGGCGATCCGCCCCACCGCCTCAGACACCCGCGTCCCCGCCTCGGCGCCGAACCGCAACGCCGCCTGCCGGCGCAAGAGCGCGCGTTGCTGGGCAAGCCCCCGCTCGATGCCCTGCCTCACGCCCTGCTCGATGCCCTGCTTCACGCCCTGCTCGACGCCCTCCTGACGCCACTGCTTCGGCCACTCCGCCACGCGTTCGACCAACGTCATCTCCAACTCCTCCAGCGTCCCCACCGGCGGCAAGGCCTCGCCGGCCGGCGCCAGACGCTCTGCCGACCGAAACACCCAGTCGAGGAACACCCGGTGCAGCGCGGCGTCGCGCGGGTCGCTCAGCTTCGCCCGTAGCGCCTTCACCACGCGGATCAAATCCGCCCGCGAGCCGCTCTGCTCGAGCCGCACGACCGACGTCATCAGATTGCCGCCCGGGAGATCGTCCTCCTCCAAGTGCCGCTCGTCAACCACGTGGTACCACTGCGCCGGCTGACACGGCGCGAAGTCCGGTCCCACGGCCGTGATCAACTCCCGCATCTCACGAACCGACCGCCACGGCTGCGCTCCGTTGTACAGCACCACCGGCAGCACCGCCGGCAGCGGTTCGCCCGCCTCCACCTTCCCGTTGCGGACCAGCTCCTCGTACATCAGGCCCGTGGTAGGAGCCCGCGCCGTGGAAACGGCGCGGGCTCCTGGAGGGTTGCCGTGAAATTCTCCCGCGGCCTGGACGCACGACTCCCGACGCGACGGGAAGGGCGTCACGGGGCCTGGGGCGTTGGACACGGGCGCGGCGGTGGCGGGGTTGGGTTCGGCGGACGGGGCTGCCCCAAGTGGCCTCTACGACGAAACCGTGCCGCCACCGTCGCGCCCGTGAGGGCTGTGTGTCAGGGCGTCGGGGCGGTGCTCCTGTTGGGCCAGTGGACAGCGTAGGTGCCGTCCTGGTTGTGGACGAGAATGTCGAACTGGCGCAGCTGTCGCAGCCAACGCGGGGCGTTGCGGTGGACGAGCAGCGCCTCGTAGTCGGTGGCCGGGTCGCGATAGGGCGAGCGGTCACGGAGTATCGCGAAGACGCATCGCAGCAGCTTGTGGGCGGTGGCGACGATGGCGCGCTTGTAGCCGCGGCGCTTGGTCAAGGCTCGGTGGAAGCCCTGGAACTGGCAGTTGTTGGTGCGGGCGGCGGCGTGGGCGCACTCGACGAGCACGGCGCGCAGGGTCTGGTTGCCGCGGCGGGCGCGCCCGTTGCGGCGTTTGCCGGCGCTCTCGTTGTTGCCGGGACACAGGCCGGCCCAGGCGGCGAGGCGGTTGGCGTTGCCGAACACCTTGTGGGGGTCGGCTCCGATCTCGCTGAGGATGGCGCAGGCCGCGGCGCGCTCGACGCCGGGGAGGGTCTCCAGCAGGCGGCGCTGCTCGGTGTAGGGGGCGAGGGCCTCGTCGATGTGGCGGTCGAAGTCGCCGATGCGCCGGCTGATGGCGTCGTGTTCGGTCAGCAGGTCGTCGAGCAACCGGCGCTCGGTCTCCCGCAGGGTCAGGTTCAGCGCGTCGCCGAGTCGGTCGAGCTTGCTGCGGACGTGCCAACTGAGCGAGGCCAGGATGTCCTTGGGGTCGAGTCGGTTGACGAGGCCGTCGAGGACCCGCCGGCCGTTGCGGCCGAAGATGTCGCTGAGCACGGCCCCGACGCGGACGCCGGCACGGTCGATGACCTTCTGGGCCTGATTGCGGACTTGGCTGCGTCGGGCGACGAGCTTTCGGCGGTGGCGGCTCAAGGAGCGCAGGTCGCGGAACTGCCGGTCGGGGACGAAGCTGGGCCGCCCCAACCCGAACTGGCACACGCGTGCGAGCCAGCGGCTGTCCTCGACGTCGGTCTTTCGTCCGCGGAGCTGCTTGACGTGCTGGGCGTGGAGCAGTTGCGCCTCGATGCCTGCGTCGGTGAGGGCCTGCCAGGGGGTGTGCCAGTAGACGCCGGTGGCCTCCATGGCGGCGGCTCCGACCCGGTGGCCGGTCAACCAGGCGACGAGGGCCTTCAAGCCGCTCGCCAGCGCGTTGAATCCGCGGGTCTCGGCCCGCGGCTCGGCGGCGGTCGGGCCGGCCAGCCGGACGGTGGCGGTGATGTGTCCCTTGTGCACGTCGAGTCCCGCGGCGCGGGGATGGACAACGCACAACTCATCGTTCATCATCGGTTTGCCTCCTGTTGAGGGGGGTTAGGCGGAGGCAGGACAGGCCGGTCGGACAGAGAAACTCGCGCCCTGCTCGGGCACGGTGCGCTTTGCCGCGCGTCCACGGCTCGAAGGCCGGGCACAATTCGGGGCTCGATGGCCGAACCGGCCGGGTCAGTTTGGTTTCGGGGATTGAGACCCACCACTAACCATGACGACCACGGGTCCTGTCTCCGCCGCTATTGTGCACCGCTTCAGCCGCCGCAACGGCCTGCCTCCGGCGAATTTCATGCCGTCGGGGCGGCCGCGCGAAGCGCGGCCGTGAGCGTTTGGTTGGGCACCAAGCGGAGCCGAAGGCGACGATTGGCGGGCCACGTCAGGATGCGCAGGGCCATCCACGGCTCGTCCCGCGACTGGAACTCCAGCATCACCACCAGGTACAGCCAACGCCCGCGCAGCCGGACCTGCCACACCGCGTCGCCGTGCCGCTTGAGCAGCTCGTCGCTGACGTACTCGGACGACAACTTCTGTAGCGTCGAGAAATCGATGTCGTCCGCCCGCGGACCCGCCACGAAGCCGCGCAGCAGGTCTTCGACCATGCGCGGGAACGCGAACAGCCTCTTGTAGGTCTCGTCGTGCATCTCTCCAGCCTCGTCGACCGGCGCAACCGCACGCCGTCGAGGAGACTGGGAGCAAACGCCGTGCCGGGTACCCTCTGCGCATCCGTCAGCCCCGGCTCTGTGAGGTCGGCTGCGAGTTCGCGGTAGTTGTAGATCTCGCCGCTGAAGGTGATGCGCAGGGTACCGCCGGACGCCGCCATCGGTTGCCGTCCGGCGGGCGGAGGTCAAGGACCGCCAAGCGACGGTGGGGCCAGACGGGCCGGTGCCTCGGCGTTAAGTAAACTCCCGTGTCCGTCGGGACCCCGGCGGGCGGGGCGCTCGCTCAACGGCGGCGAGCAGGCCGGGCCGAAACGCCCGATAAACCAGCGTTGCCGGGATGCGCCAAACGCGCTGCCTCGCCATCGGTGCCTGGCTCGTCAGCACGCCCGCGTAGGCAGGACCGAGCCGACGGCGTTCGACATCGCCATATCCTGCGAGCGCGGCGGCGGCGAACGTCGGCTCCTTCTTGCGCGCCCGGACCGGCCGCCGCCCCCCCGTCTCAGGCGTAGCCGCGGCCGGACGCGGCGTTCGGCGTCCACTTCGGCCCATCCCTCGCGCGCCATGTCCGGGTCCATCACGGACGGCAGCTCCCAGGGCATGAACAGCGCGCGGCGGAGAAGATAGGCGTCCGCCCAGGTCGTGCCGTACTCGAGCAGCGAGGCGTACTTCGGCGACGCCGCCGCCCGCGCGACCGGCGCGAGGAGCCGCCGGCACGCCGTCCCCACCCGGCGCAGCCGCCGCAAAGGCGGACGGCGCGGGGGACGTCCGAGAAGCTGCTGTAGCCCCCGAACAGCTCGTCGCCGCCGATTCCCGAGAGGGCGACCTTCAGCCCCGTCTCGGCCGCCGCGCGGCTGACGAAGTACGTGTTGACGCCGTCGATGGACGGCTGGTCCATCGCCCGCCGCACGCCGTCGTAGGCATCCGCGAAGTCCTCGGCCGTGACCCGCCGCGCGCGGTGCCGCGTCCCGCACCGCGCCGCGATCTCGCGGGCCTGCGGCCCCTCGTCGTGCCGGGCGCCCGCGAACTCATCGAAAACCAGGGTCACGGAGCCGCCCAGTTCAGCGCCCCGGGTGCCCGGGACCGGCCGTTCAGGGCGCGTCCCGGCCCTTGGCAAGCTGCGTCACCCGCGCGACCAGCTCGTCGCCGGTCTCGGCCCACACGATCCAATCGCCCGCCGCGGCCAGACCCTCCGGCTCGGTGATGCGGTCCACCGCCTCCGACACCCGCGACGCCGTCTCGCCGCCGAACCGCAACGCCGCCTGCCGGCCCAAGAGCGCGCGTTCATGCGCAAGCCCCTGCTCGAGGCCCTCCTGACGCCACTGGTTCCCCCACTCGGCCGCGCGTTCGACCAACGTCATCTTCACCGCCTCCAGCGTCTCGACCGGCGGCAGCTCCTCGCCGGCCGGCGCTGCCCGCGCCGCCGTCTGCCGTACCCAGTCGAGGAACGCCCGGCGCAGCGCGGCGTCCCCCGGGTCGAGGAGATCGGGCGCGGCGAGTCGTACGTGGCCGACGTCCCCGGCGAGGCCCTGCGCGCCCTCGCCGCCTCGGGGCGGCTCCGCGCCACCGCCGACTTCGGCGTGCTGGCCGACCTCGACACCATCGGCATCTGCGTCCCCACGCCGCTGCACAAGACGAAAGACCCGGACCTGTCGCATGTCGAGGCCGCCGTCGGCGAGGTCGCGCGCCGCCTGCGCCCCGGCCAGCTCGTGGTGCTCGAGTCGACGACGTGGTCGGGGACGGTCGAGGAGTTCGTGCGGCCCCGGCTCGAGGCCGGCGGCCAGCGGGCCGGCCGCGACTTCTTCCTGGCGTTCTCCCCCGAGCGGGTCGACGAGCTCGCGGCGCAGGTGAACGCGGGCATGCCGCGCCACGTCGTGCAGCGGGTCGCCGACGCCCTCAACACCCGGTCGCGGGCCATCAACGGCGCGCGCATCCACCTGCTCGGGGTCGCCTACAAGCCGGGCGTGGGCGATACGCGCGAGTCGCCGGCCCTCGACGTCGCCCACCTTCTGCTCGAACGGGGCGCCGCCGTCACCTGGAGCGACCCGTTCGTCGCGCGTGCCGAGACGCGCGGCGGCGCGCTGCCGCACCCGCCGACTCGACTTCGAACGCCACCACGTTTCGGGCGTCCCGGCTGAACTCGACCGCAATCAGGTGGACCGGCCCGCCCGCGCCGCGGTACTTGTCGGCGTAGCCATTCGCCTTGAGCCGCGCCATCCGCGGCCGCGCCCGCGGCCATCTCGGTGTCGGGGAGTCCCAAGCCCCCGAGCTGCTTGGCGTCGGGGGCGATTCGCTGGTAGAGTGGACGAGTTTCCGGCAGGCGCATGTCGGCGCGGATGGGGAGTTCGGACAGGGTGCGAGCTGTTTGCGTCCGCGTCCACCAACACAATACAGGACGCAGTGCGCGCCCGACGCGACCCGAAGGCGAAAGACCGCGAGGACCGAACCCGCCGGCGCCGCAGCACCGGCAGCGAATTCCTCGCCGGAGCGGGCGAGACGATCGGGAGCGTCGGGGCATGCCCCGCAGACCTGAGCCGGACACCGGACAGACCCGAGAACAATGAGCGAGAACGAGCACCTGCCGTCCCGGAAAACCGGAACAACCCGGGAGAGCACGGATGCCCCGGAACCGTCCGACGACTGGACGCCGGCCGATCCGGCAACCGGCGGCCGCACCGCCTGGAACGAGCTCGGTCGCCGCAACGAACTGCTGCCGCCCCATCTCTTCAGCGACGAGATCGCCGCGACTGAGCTCTACCAGGACTGGACGACATACTCGAACAACCCTCAGAAGCCGAAACCCGGCCCGGAGAGTCCCGCCCTCGCGGGCCTCATCGCCTCGAAGTGCGCCGGCTGGCCAGAGCTCCCGACAGGACGCGAGCTGTACGAGGCACTGCGAGCCGCAGCACCGACACCACGCCAACAGGCGTTGATCCGGACCTGGTGGGTCGAAGCGACGTTCGACCAGATCATGGAGGCGTGGCTACAGCGCGCCTACAGCATCCAGCAACTGGTTCGCGCGGTGCACCTGGCGGGATGCGGACGGACCGAAACACCGTACCTCGCGCAACGCATGCGCACGATCAATTTCTGGGCCGCACCATGACGTTGCCGGCCTGGCTCAAGCAGACGATCGGCCTGGAAACCGAACCTCGAGTACGGCTGACGCTGCCCGAACCGGGCCGGAGCCTCTGGACGAAAACCTACAGGACGGTCGAGGACGAGTTGAAACGAATCGGGAAACCCCGCCTCGGCGGCGGCACGCTACTAGCGAGCCGCTGGAAACACAGGAAAAGCGTAGACATCGATCTTTCGATCGAACCCACGCCGAGACGGCAAGGCAGACTCGACAGGCTGGCAATACCAGGAAGCCGGTTCCACGACAAGATGAAGGGCCTCGGAGCGAGCGACGCCCAAGCACTGAGCCAAGGACAAATAGTCGTCCACTTCGGGGACTCGAAACTCGACATCACAATAGTAAACGCAACGCCGCCCAGAGGTGAACGCCGCGCGACGGTGCACGGACACCCGACGACCGTGCTCTCCACAACCCAGGTCTTGAGCGGCAAGCTGGCGCGATCCAACGAACTGCTGCCCCGCGACGCGTTCGACATCACGACGGCCACGCACAAGGCACCGGAGAACCTCGCCTGGGCGACAAACAGAGTGCCACCGAGCAAGCGCGACAGCGCGCCAGACTCGAATCACCCGGAGCTTCGGCGACCGGACACGAACGCCGGATCACCTGTACCCCGATGCGGGGCCGCTCGCACCCGCCCGGCGGAGCGAGCGCGAACCGGTCCACCAAGACGGGCCGCGGACGGCACGACCAGGACGTGGGTGGTAAGCTCGCTCATGACCGGCTCCTTTCGTCTGCAGCTCTGACGCCGCCTTCGGTGTCAACCCGCGAATCGCAGGCGGTCCCGGCCGCCTCGTCGCGTGCTCGCGCACGACGATCGTACGATCGCGAGCCGGTCATTCCATATCGTCTAGGTTAAATTGCCATGCCCCGCAATACCCGCACCGGCGGTGTCCTTGAGCAGATGGTGCTTCCCGCGCTCCGGCAAGGCGGATACACCTATCGGACTCAAGTTCACCTCGGCCGCCGTCTCGGTCTCGGCCGTCACTACATTGACGCCATCGCAGCTAAAGATGGCAAGAGTTTCCTCATTTCCCTAAAGTGGCAGCAGGTCTCTGGAACGGCCGAACAGAAGGTTCCGTTCGAAGTTATCTGTCTGATCGAGGCCTTAGCCGCAGGTGATTTTGAAAAGGCGTATATAGTTCTCGGAGGGGAGGGCTGGACACTTAGGGATTTCTATACGACCGGCGGTCTCAAGAAATACCTGATTGGCTCCGATGGCGTTGATGTAATTCGACTTGAGTCATTTGTCGGCAGAGCCAACCAAGGAAAGCTATAGAGATGGGTTCAGACATTCCACAACGTAAGGCTCTCAAGTTTCTAAAGGAACATCTCCATAGTCAGGAGCCCTTCACAAAGGAGGAACTAGCACAAGCTACCGGCTGGCACAAATCTGGAACCATCAACACTTACTGGTCGAAGCAACTCAAGCCGTTCGTGGTCCCAGTCCATGGGAGCCGGTTCCGAGTCAGCGAGGGATTCCGCCCGTTCATGACGTGGAAGAAGTTCCAGCGCCACGTTAGCCAGAAGCGACTCGTGGCTGCCGATTATACCAAGTGTGAATTTGAGCATCCCGTTGTCTTTGAGTTCTTTATGCCACTCACAAACGAAACGGCATTGAGGACCACGCTTGACGCGCTGTTCTATAGAGAGAACATTGAGGCGAAGTTGAGGGCGATTGGTGTCGGGGAGCTGGCGGGACACCTTGAGCAGTTGGAAGATGAGACAGACGAGGCGTACCTTGAGCGTGCTGCGGCTTGGGTTGCCAACCACTTTGGCGGTTACTCGATCTACCATGTCAACGGACGTTTCCGTGCCTGGAAGTTGGCGACGCACGATGAGGCTATGGAACGGGAACGACAGGGCTATCGGTACTTGGTTGACGAAACAACTGCGGTTACGCGATTTATATTTCCCTGTGCCGAACGTGACGAGGCAGAATTGGCACGCTATTTCTTCGAAGCACTGTTCGCCAGAAGTATCATTCAGCTTATCAATGCCGAGGATGAGATCTGGATGCTAGAAAGTGGGGATCAGTGCCGCGTTCACATTTGGAGAATCGACGCCTCGGACGATGATGGATCGTTGTGAATCCGGGGAGGGAAGGTAGAAGCATGACTGTTCGACGATGGCTTCTCGCCAACGGTTACAGCGATATCGCGAATACAATCGACGACATCCTGGCTGAGTTCAAGGCCAAAGGTAGCAAAGAGCGTCGGAATTGGGCCGACGCGCTTTGCGGCAATCAGGGAAATCCGGTAACGATTGCGGGCCGGACACTTCCGATTCTGGCCTCGGCTCAGATCAGCCGCGGGCTGCCAGTGTCGCCGAACGCGATTCGGCGGAACGCAGACGAGGAGTTTCCGCCGGCTTGAAGGACCGGCCGATGGGCAAAGCAGGGGCGGCTTGCGGCGGCACCGGCCAAGCGAACAATGCGGAAAGCCAGTCGATCGCGGCACGCTCGGGCGAGTTGAGTTGGGTGCTTCACTGTGCTTTGCGGGCTACGCGAGAACCAGAAAAGCGTGGGAGGGTACAGCTCGCGGTGGGGGATTCGGGAGTGCCGCCGTTTGCCGCGTTGAATCACATCCCGCAAAGACGGCAACGGCCGAAACTCAGTCCAGAGAGGTGCCAAAACGAGCCTCCGCTCCCCGGTGCAGCGCCAGCAGCAGCGCCCGATCGCGGGCGGTCAGCGCCAGCCAGCCGCCGGGGCTCTCCCGGGCGGCGAGCGACGAGCAGGGGCCGCACATGAGCGAGGCGCCGCCGCGGTTGTGCCTCAGCCCGAGGGTGTGGCCCAGTTCGCGCGCGATGACGTTGCGCAGAACGGTGTCCTCGCGCGGCCGGCCGGGCCGGGCGGTCCGGATCGCCACGAGGTGGTCGGGCAGCGCGAACATGCCCCGCAGCCCGCCGATCTCCCGGGGCCGTCGCGATCGTAGAGATGCAGCAGCACCTCGGTGTCCGACGCGGTCCTGAGGCGGCGACCCGACGCCTCGAGCCCCCGCCGCAGTTCCCGGAAGTTGTATATTTCGCCGTTGAACGTGATGACGAGGCGGCCGCCGTCGAGCGCCATCGGCTGCGCGCCGGCCTCCGAGGGGTCGATGATCGCCAGACGCCGGTGCGCCAGCCCGACGCGCCGACCGGCGTTCAGCCACACCCCCCGGCCGTCGGGTCCGCGCGACGCCATATGGTCGCGTGTCCGCCCGACCCTCGGCGAGGTCGTGCACCCTCAGCCGTCCGACCCGTGGTCGCGGCGGACGCGGGCGAGCAGGTCCTCCGCCGTCGCGCACTCGAGAACACGTTCCGGGCCGTGAACATCGGCCTCGTGGAACGAGTTCGCGCTGATGTGCCGGCGCCTCGGCGTCGACGTGTGGGAGGTGATAGCGGCGGCGTCGACGAAGCCGTTCGGCTTCATGCCGTTCCACCCCGGGCCCGGCGTCGGCGGGCACTGCCTCCCCGTGGACCCGCTCTACCTGAGCTGGAAGGCGCGCCAGAGCGGCTTCGAGAGCCGCTTCGTCGAGCTCGCCGCGCAGGTGAACGCGGGCATGCCGCGCCACGTCGTGCAGCGGGTCGCCGACGCCCTCAACACCCGGTCGCGGGCCATCAGCGGCGCGCGCATCCACCTGCTCGGGGGTCGCCTACAAGCCGGGCGTGGGCGATTCGCGCGAGTCGCCGGCCCTCGACGTCGCCCACCTTCTGATCGTGCGGGGCGCCGCCGTCACCTGGAGCGACCCGTTCGTCGCGCGGGCCGAGACGCGCGGCGGCGCGCTGCCGCACCTGCCGCTCGACGAGGCCCTGGCCGCCGGCATCGACTGCGCCGTCATCACCACCCACCACCGCGGGGTCGACTACGCCGACGTCGTCGAGCGCGCGCCGCTCGTCGTCGACACCCGCAACGCGCTGGCGGGCGTCGACGCCGCTCACGTCTTCCGCCTCTGACGGGCACCGCTGGCCACGTCTTTCCTACCCTGACCCGGCCGGCGCGCGATCGCCGCGACGGGAAGCCCCGACTCCCGCGGGGCCGTGGCTTCGGCCGCGATTTCCTGATATCGTGGACACGTCTCCGGCTCGCGGAGTTCGGTGCGGATCCGGAGTTCGGACAGGGTGCGAGGTCTTCGCGTTCGCGTCCACCATACCCGCAAGTGCCGTACTTTCCGGCACTTAGGGCCTGCAGCCCGCCAAGGCGGATCCTGCGGACGCCGCCGCACCGACAGCAAAACCCGGCTCGCCGAAACCAGCGGCCCAAACAGGGGAGCCCGCACCGCGGAACACCCGGAAACGTCGCAGGAAACGATGAAGACCAAGTTCATCACACGGGACGGAAGACCAGACGAGAGCATGCTGAAGCGAATCACTCATGCGATCGTTAACGCGGTAAACCCGCGCCGCGTAATCCTGTTCGGATCCGGAGCGCGGGGCGAACTCACGACGAAGAGCGACATCGACCTGATGGTCGTAATGAGAGACGAGAGCCAGAACAACGTGGACGCGACAAGCGCGATCTACATGGCGCTGCCCAGCGACAGACTCCCGACGGACATCCTCGTCGCGACACCCGAAGAGATCGAGTACAACTGGGAGAATCCCGGATGCGCAATTCGGGTCGCGATGGAAGAAGGACGGCTGCTGTATGACGAGAAAGCCGATCAGAACGGGAACAGACTGGGCAGCAACATGGATCAGTGAAGCGCGGGCCAGACTGGATGTCGCGAAAATGCACATCGAGCCGCACGAGCGCAGACCCTTCTGCGAACAGGCGCACTACGCAGCCGAATTCGCGATAAACGCGGTCCTAGTCGCCAAAGGGGCGCGCCCTGAGACGACCCACGACATCGGAATCCTGCTAGATCAAGCGGAAGCGGCAGGCGAACACGTACCGAACGCACTGCGGAGAGCACAAGCGCTCACACAGTTCGCTGGTGCCGGACGATACCAATTCGCCCGTGCGGATACGGCACGACCAGGACAACGACATCTGATAACCCAGAAACAGTACGAAAACACGTTGGCGCAAGCCGGACAGGTTTTCGACTGGGCACAGAAACGAGTACAGGAGCTGCGTCCAAAGAATCACCGCGGACCGCGCGCCGGAGGCCGGTGAAGCCCCGCCCGATCCAATTCAGCCTCCAACGCCCCGGCGAGCGCGCGGCCCGCCGTCGAGCGCCATCGGCTGCGCGCCGGCCGCCGAGGAGTCGATGATCGCCAGGTGGCGGTGCGCGCCGAACCGCAACGCCGCCTGCCGGCGCAGCAGCGCGCGTTCATGCGGCGTTCACCCCGCCGTTCCCGCCGCGCCCCCGGTCGACTCGACCTCGAACGTCACCACGTTGCGGGCGTCCCGGCTGAACTCGACCGCAATCAGGTGGACCGGCCCGCCCGCGCCGCGGTATTTGTCGGCGTAGCCCTTCGCCTTGAGCTGCGCCATCGCGGCACCCTCCGGCTCCATCTCGACGACCTTGAACTCGAAGAGGTACACGTGGCCGTTGAAGCGCACCGCCATGTCGAGGCGGCCGTGGCTGGTGCTGTCCTCGACCGTGACGTCGAGGCCGAGGGCCGCGAAGTACGAGTAGAACACGCTGGCGTAGTAGCCCTCGTAGCGGGCGATGTCGTTCGTGTACCACTCGTAGGGGATGCTCGCGAAGAACGCCCGGAACAGCGCCTCGAGCCCGGCGAAGTCGTTGGCCCGCAGCAGCTTCTCGAGCCGCACGGCGTTCGCCGTCTGCCGCGACGCGTCGCGCACGAGGTGGCGGAGCAGGCGCCGGTTGAGGCTCTGCCGGACCTCCCGGTTGGGGTAGCCGAGTCGATAGAGGGGTTCGCCGCAGGCGTCCTCCTCGCCCCGGATGGTGAGGTAGCCGGTCTGGAACAGCAGCGCCTCGGTCGCGATGTCGTCCACGTCGAACGCCGACAGCAGGTCGCCGGTGCCCGCCATGTCGCCCAGGGCCGGCGAGCTCACCCCGCGCCTGAACAGCGTCTCGACGAGGAACGTCGGCGTCCCCGTCTCGAACCACCAGGGGCCGAACTTGCGCCGGCGGAACAGCAGCAGGATGTCGAAGGGGTTGTAGACCCGCTCCGGACCCAGCCAGCCGTAGCCGTTGTACCGGTCGCGGATGCGGTCGCGGTCGAGCCCCGGCAGCTCCGGCGCGAAGATCGCGTCGAGGTCCGCCTCGGTGTACCCGCAGATGGCCGAGTACCGCGGGTCGAGGGTGATGTCCTGCAGGTTGTTCAGTCCCGAGAACAGGCTGACCTTGGAGAACTTCGTCACGCCGGTCATGAGGCTGAACCGGATGTGGGCGTCGCCCGCCTTGAGGACGGCGTAGAGCCCGCGCAGGTAGTCGCGGTTGGCGCGGGCGACGGCCGGCGTCTCCAGCGCGTCGAGAATCGGCTTGTCGTACTCGTCGATCAGCACCACGACGCGCCGCCCCGTGTGCGCGTGGAGGGTTCGGAGCACGTGGTCGAAGCGTCGCGGTACGGAATCGGGGTGCGCGGCGATTCCCGCCTCGTCCTCCAGCAGGCTCAGCCGGTCGGTCACCTCCGTACGCAGGTCGTCCGGCCCCTGGAAGTGGCCGGAGCCGAAGTCGAGCCGCACCACCGGATGACGCACCGACCAGTCCCAGCCCTTGTGGACGGCCAGCCCCTCGAACAGCGTCTCGCTGCCCTCGAACAGCTCCTTGCAGGTGTCGAGGAGCAGGCTCTTGCCGAAGCGCCGCGGGCGGGAAAGGAAGTAGTGCGTCCCCTCGTCGATCAGCCGCCGGATATGGGCGGTCTTGTCCACGTAGTAGCACCCGTCCTCGCGAATCCTGCGGAAGGTCTGGATGCCGATGGGGAGTCTGCGCCGGGTCATCGTTCGTCTGTCCGCTCCGGGCCCGGCGCGGCCGGCGCGGCCTCCGCGGCCTTGTTCCTCGCGGTCGTCGCTTCGCAGAACTCCGGAACCCTCGCCTTAGCGTGGTTCAGCATGTCGATCGCCAGTATTCCGGCGTCCCGAGCCGTTTCCCGCGGGTTTATCGAAGGTTGTCCGGCCTCGTATTTCCGCCGCCCGGCGTACGGCGACAGTTCCCGCAGCAGCGGTCCGTTCTTCTGAGCCCGGATCTTCTCGCCCAGTTTCTCGGCCTCGTCCCGCAACCTCTCCAGGTTGTGGGTGTGGGGCACGCGCTCTCCGTGCGCGGTGATCAGCGCCTTCAGCGAGAACTCGATGCTCTCCTGGAACCCTTCGCATGCGACCTGCGCCGCCAGCTCGCCTTCCTTCAGGCCCGTGTTACGGGCTTGGTCGGCGAGCAGGTCGGCCCGTTCTACGTCCCGAGCGGCTTTTTCCGGCTCGTACGAGGTTTTCTTGATCGTCATGCCTCCGACCTCTACGTATTCGGCGCCGGTCGGCAGAGGCTCCGTCCCGGGCCTCGCGTACACGGTTACGCCGTCGGCGAACGCCGCTCCGTGGATCCGCGTGGTGCTGTTCTTGTTCCTGCGGGCGCATTCGCGCTCCGTCAGGATGATGTCGGTGCGGACGAAGGTCTGTCCGGACCCGGATTCGTTTCCCTTGCCGGCGGGCCATTCCTCTCGTTCGACCGCGTCCGCTCCGGGACCGCGGCCGTCCGGCACGATGACCATCAGGTCGACGTCGCTGCCGGGCCCGTTCTCGCCCCTGGCGGTCGATCCGAAGAGGATTATCTGGTCGGGTTCGTACCGCCGCCTCGCGGCGCGGACCGACGCCTCGACCGCTTCGGATAGTCGGCCCGTAGACGGTCGGTTCCCGTTGGCGTCGTCTGTCGAAGCTGCTCCGGTCACCGGACCGCTCCTTCCATTGGACCGCGTTCGGGGCGGCTCGCTCGCTGACGAAGGTTCCGATCGACCATCCGGGTTTTCCGCAGGACCGTTCGCTGGTATCGTCGGTGCCATGCATCGCGTCCGCGGAGGCGGCGCCCGCCGATGACCGGCCTCGCCGGCTGGGTGCCCAACGCCCACGCGCTGATCGTGCATCTGCCGATCGGCCTGCTCGCGGCCGCGGCCGCGGCCGACCTCGTGGCCCTGCTGCGACGCCGGCCCGGGTCGGCCATCAACGTGGCGACCGCCCTCCACGTCGCCGGCTCGGCCGCCCTCGCCGTTGCGTACCTGACGGGGCGCGGCGCCGCCGCCGACGTCTATACGCCGGACCCCGCGGCACCAGTCGTGGCGCGGCACTGGACCTGGGCGCTCTGGTGCCTAGTCTACTTCGCCGCGCTGACCGCGGCACGCGTATGGCGCCTGGGCCTCGGGGGGCCGACCGCGGCGCGGCTATGGCGCCTGGGCCTCGGGGGGCCGACCGCGCGTCCGCCCGGTGCTGACGCGGCGGCCGGCGGCGGGAACCCGCCCCCCGGCCGCCCGGCCCGCCTCGCGCTCGCCGCCGCCGGCCTCGCCGGTCTGTTGCTGCTGGCCGTCACCGCCGAGCTCGGCGGCCGGCTCGTCTACCAGTACGGCGTCGGCGTCGCCGCCACGCCGACCGACTGAGCGCGGAGAAGATCGACGCTCGCCGCCGCCACCGCTCCGCCCCGCCGGCGTCCCGGACCCCGGCGGTCGGGTTCGCCCGGATCCCCGTCCGCCCCGCCCGACCGCTGCCGCGGAGCGACCGCGACGCGCCAGAGGAGCCGAGTGGCGTAGAGGGCGACCGGGCGCGGGTTGACCCGGCACGTGGGAACGCGGGACCATCAGTGACCCGGCACCGCGCGCCGGGAAACCCGACGAAGGCCGGAGGCGCGATGGCCCGGGGACGGAATCAGGCACCGGAATCACGACCGATCGATCCCGAGACCGGAGGAGTCGCTCGATGCTCGACACGCATGCAATCGCCCGGTCGCTGACCGCGGCCGACTTCACGCCCGCCCAGGCCGACGCGCTCACAGACGCCCTCCGGGAGGTCACGGAGGAGGGCGACCACGTCACGTCGGACCAGTTCAAGGCCGGTCAAGCCGAGGTCCGGACCGAGATCGCCGAACTGCGGGCCGAACAACGGACCCAGATTGCCGAGGTCCGGACCGAGATCGCCGAACTGCGGGCCGAACAACGGACCCAGATTGCCGAGGTCCGGACCGAGATCGCCAACCTTGACACGCGGCTCTCGCCCCAGATCGCCGGCGTCCGCACCGAGATTGCGAGCCTGGAAACCAGGCTCATCCGCTGGATGGTCGGGACCGTGCTCGCGACGGCTGCGCTGACGGTCGGAATCCTGCGGTTGATGGCCGGACCGGGCGGGTAGAGCCGGCGCCGGAGCCGGAACCGGAACCACCGCTCAACCGGCCCGCCGCCCGGGAACAGCGGCCGTGATTGGCGAGTCGACGATGGTGACGACGACCGGAGAGGGGCGGCAAGCGCTGGATGTGGCCATCTGCCCGCCAGACATCTACGCCGGCCGCCGCGGCAGGTTCGTGATGACGTACTCGTCGACGCCGCCCCGGCGCGAGGCGTCGGAGTTGATGGCGCGGCGGGCGGGCACGGTGTGGGCGCGGAGGCCGGCCCGCTCGGCGTCGGGGTTGCCGTCGTAGAGGGCGGCGATCGCCGGCGCCGTCGAGTTGCTGAGGAGCACGTGGCATCCCCGCTCCGCCAGCGCGATGACCACCCGCTGGAGGCGGCGCTGGTCCTCGCCGTCGAAGCCGTCCGCCGTGTACGACGTGAACTCCGACGTGGCGCTGATCGGGGCGTACGGCGGATCCAGATAGATGAAGTCGCCCGCGCGGGCCGCGCGAAGCACGGCGTCGAACGCCGCGTGCTCGACGGTCACGGACCGCGCCGCGAGGGTCTCGGACACGCGCCGGAGGTTGTCCTCGTCGCAGATCCGCGGGCTCTTGTAGCTTCCGCGGGGCACGTTGAACCCCCCGCCGGCGTTCAGCCGGAAGAGACCGTTGAACCCCGTGCGGTTGAGGTAGACGAACATCGCGGCGAGGTCCG
This sequence comes from Vicinamibacterales bacterium, assembly GCA_963664545.2. Lineage (GTDB taxonomy): Bacteria > Acidobacteriota > Vicinamibacteria > Vicinamibacterales > UBA8438 > JAJEEA01. The sequence goes on from OY761475.2 coordinate 1,945,510, forward strand.
GCGAGTACGCCCCGGGCTGCGGGCCGCTCCCGTTCCGGATCGCGGCGCGCGCCCGATTGAACCGGGCTCTGACCCGGTAGTACCGCGAGCCGGGGGCGGCCTCGTCGGCTTCGAGGAAGCGCAGGCCCTCGACCATGGCGTCCGGCGCGTCGCGCAACTGCCGCCAGCAGCCGATGAGGTCGGCGTTCACGTCGGTCAGGCGGATCCGGCGGCCGCCGAGCCGGCCGGCGTTGACGAGGTCGAAGAAGACGGCGCCGCTGCCCAGGAAGGGTTCGTGGTAGCTCCTGAACTTCTCCGGGTAGAACTCGCGAAGCCGGGGCAGGAGCTGCCGCTTGCCGCCGGCCCACTTCAGGAAGGGGCGCAAGGGTCGGTCGGCGGGCGCCTGCCCGCGGGCCCGACCGTGGGCGGCCGTGGAACGCGCGGGAGAGCCGGAGCCGCGTTGCAGAGCCGAACCCATGTCACTCCCCCCCGTGCAGCGCCAGCAGCAGCGCCCGGTCGCGCGCCGTCAGCGGCAGCCACCCGCCGGGGCTCTCGCGCGCGGCGAGCGACGAGCAGGGGCCGCACATCAGGGAGGCGCCGCCGCGGTTGTGCCGCAGCCCGAGGGTGTGGCCCAGCTCGTGCGCGATGACGTTGCGCAGGACGGTGTCCTCGCGCGGCCGGCCGACCCGGGCGGTCCGGATCGCCACGAGGTGGTCGGGCGACCCGATGAGCGGCCACGCGAACGGCAGCAGGGGCTGGCGCGACAGCAGGACCACCACGTCTCCGCCGAGCGCGGCGAGCTCCGGCGGCGGCTGCGGGCCGTCCGGCCCCTTGGGGATGCGGCCGCCGCGCTGCGACACGAAACGGGCGAACGTCTCGATCGCCCGCATGCCGGGCGGGCCGGCGACGAGCGCGGTCTCGCGGAGCCGCACCTCGAGCCCGAGGTCGGCCAGGGTGCGGTTCCAGAACGCGATCGCGGCCCGGGTGTGCGCGACCCGCGGATCGCCGGCCTCGGGCGCCACCACAACTAGCCGCCGTTCGACCGTCTGAGCGGCCGGCGGCGCGGCGGGATGCCCGCCGCCGACGGTCCGGCTTGGCTGAGGCCGCTCGAGCGGCCGACCGGCCGCGGACGCGGCCGCCGTCAGCGCGACCAGCAGCGCGACCGCCCCTCGGGGAATCCGCGTCTTCAACCCGCTCCGCCAATCGCCGCTTGCGGCTGCTTCAGCTTCTCGGTCTAGTTCGAACTCGAGGACGCGCTCTCGGGAAACCGCGGCATGACCCCGTGGGGCGCGTCCGGCCACCGGCTCGCCGTCGGCGCGGTCGGGGGAACCGCCGAAATCGTGGCGGCATTCTGCAGAAAGATCGCGCGCGGGCTCACCGAGTAGCGTCGCCATCGGTCACAACCTGAACAGGTAGCGGATCTTCGTGAAGATCGCCCGGTTCGTGCGCCGCAGGTCGCTGGTGAAGAAGAGCCGCTCGTCGAAGCCGTCGCCGTCGGGGTCGCCGTAGAGCCGGTCGGCCTGCCGGTAGTGGTCGTCGTAGCCGATGTAGAACACGGTGCCGGCGTTGACCCGATACGTGAAGAGCACGTTGAAGTCGAGGTCCTTGTCGAAGGTGTTGTACTCGGTGATGTTCCGCATGAGCAGCCGGTCGGTGAACGTCAGCACGCTCTGCGCCCGGTAGATCTGGACGTCGAAGACCCGCTCGGCGGCGCCGCCGCGCAGGTCCGTCAGGCGGCTGGTGTTGACCCCGATCTGCGAGCTCAGCCGGGCGAGGGGCCGGACGGTGACGCTGAGCCGGGCGGTGTCGCCGTGCCCCAGCCACGGATTGTCCCAGTCGTAGAAGACCTCGTCGCCGCGGCGGTAGCTCGCGTTGACGGAGAAGGCGCGCGAGCTGCTGACGCCGCCGTTCACCGACACCTGCCGCTTGTGGAAGTCGAGGCCGCCGAAGCGCTCCATGTCCTGCTGCACGTCGGCGCTGAACCGGATGCTCCTCGCGAAGTCGAAGTTGAGCCCGACCTGCGCGTTCTCGTCCTCGAGCACCCGGCCGAAGTTCCAGTTGCGCCCGTAGCTAAGCTGCGGCCCCCAGTTGATGAGCCAGCTCTCGGGCCACCAGCGCCAGCCCCCGTTGGTGATGAACCGCCGCTGATCGACCCGCCGCGCGAACCCGACGTCGGTCCGGAAGTCGGGGGTGAGCTCGTAGGCGGCGGCGAACCACTGCAGGTTGCGCCCGCTGCTGCGGATGCTCGCGTCGTAGATGTGGCCGGAGCGCTCCTCGCCGTCGAGGTCGCGGTGGCGCGACTCGATCAGCCGGAAGTTGGTCGACATGGTCCGCGACAGCCGGAAGCTGCCGTCCATGCCCCCCAGCCGGCTGCTGCTGTCCATGAACGAGCGGTCGGTGAAGATGGCCCCGAGGTGCGACTCGGAGTACACGTCGTATTTCACCCGCCCGATGAAGTTCTGCGCGGTCTCGCCGAAGAGCGGGTCGTCGACGTCGCCGACGTTGCCCGGCGCCTCGTCCTCGGCGCTCAGGAGCCCGATGGTGAAGCGGCCCGCCTTGCCGGTCAGCTTCGCCCCCCACGTGGGGTCGACGATGGTCCGGGTGTGCACGAAGGTCACGGGGCCCGGCAGGTCGAAGATCTCCGCCCCCTCGACGAAGAACGGCCGCAGCTCGCTGAAGAACAGGGGGAAGCGCTGGTTCACCTCGATCTGCGGCTGGTCCGACTCGATCTGCGAGAAGTCGGGGTTGAGGGTGAAGTCGGCGGTGAGGTTCGAGGTCACGCCGTACTTGACGTTGAGGCCGGCCTCGGGATTCATCCCGAGGTCGTTCCACCCGCCCGTCGACCGGTCGAGCCGCCCGAAGTCGATGCCCGTGAACGTGGGCAGGAACTCGAGGTTGCGGCTGGTCGAGAAGTCGGTCATCCCCTCCATCAGCCCCATCTGGCGGTGGAAGCCGGCCACGTCGCGCGACATCGGCGCCCACACCGCGTTCTCCTCGTTCTTGCCCTTGATCTCGCGCACGATCTGGAAGCCCCAGCGGTGGGGCTCGCCGGGGCCGCGCTGCGGATAGCGCAGGCTCTTGAGGGGAATCGCCATCTCGGCGATGTAGCCGTCGGCGACGATGCTCGCGGCGCTGTGGAAGAGGGCGTCCCACGTCCGGTCCGCGAAGGGGATGGGCGACCCGCGCATGCCGCCGGCGTTGACGATGCCGTCGCCCTGCACGTTGTAGGCGTTCAGGTCGAAGTCGTAGGCCCGCTGCTGGTCGAGGAAGGTGTCGATGTAGATGGTGATGAGGTCGTCCGCCCAGGCGGTGTCGCGGTCGACCCGGTTCGCCCGCATGATGCTCGGGTCGGTGTAGTGCAGGTAGAAGCCGAAGTAGACGTTGTCGCTGTCGTAGGCGATGTAGACCTCGGTGTCCTCGGTCGCCGGCACCCCCTCGAGCGGCGCCTGCTGGGTGAACTCGGTGATGGTGGCGGCCGTCCGCCACGCGACGTCGTCGAGGCGGCCGTCGATGTCCGGCGGCGTGTCCGTGCGCGGGGGCCGCACCGTGGGCCGGCCCGGCACCAAGCCCAAACCCGCCATCGGCGGCGGCTGCGCCGGGACCGGCTCGCCGGCAGCCGGCCGCGAGCCCGACTCGGCGGCCGACGGCGCGGACGCGGCGGGCGGGAGCGCCAACCCCGCGGCCGTCGGCGCCGGCTCCTGCGCCTGCCCTCCCGCGGCGGCCGGCGGCGGTGCGGTCCCCGCCGAGCCGGCGTCCGCCGCCGGCCGCTCCTGGCCGGCCGCCCCCGCCGGGCCCGGACCCGACAACACCAGAACCAGACCGACCGCCAGCAGCACGGGAACCGCGCCGCGCCGCCCTGCCGCCCGCCCGGTGCGCAAGCCGGCGCCCGGCCGCGCCCGCCGCTCGGGGAACCGCGGCACGTCGGGTGGGGGCGGGGCAGCCGGGCTGGTCGGGCGGCGGGCCGATCCGTGGGCGACGGTCTCCGGGCCGGTAGTCGGCACCGCAGAACGGTTCAGACCCCTGGCAGGGTTGGTTGAGCGGCGAATCAAGCCGTAGGTGCCGCTTTCCGGGTTGAGTCCGGGCCGCGGACGCCTGCCGCCGTTCATCGACATCGTGTGTTCTCCAAGCTCCGCGTCGGGCAAGTCGGCGACCTTCAAACTGGGCCTTGCAGACAGACCCCCAGCACCGCCGCCCCGTTTACCGCCGCCGACGGTCCGGGCCGGGGCCGGGCCGAAACCGGTGCGTCGGGAAAACCGAGGGTGTCGGATCGTATCAGAACGGCGCGGCGCGGGGCGGCTCAAGCGGGCCGTTCCGCCAAACACCACAACATCTTGTGGCTCGACGCGCTTTTCCTTGACATGACGGCCGTTGTCTTCCATCATTGTGGTCGGGGCATTGGTCACCGCCCCGCCCGCCCCCCGGACGGTTTCCCAGCCGCCGGGATCGCGTCGTGCTGCTCTCCTCCGGAACGAGGCATTTCGCGTTTCGTCCGCCGATCGATCGGCTGATCGGCGTCCCGACGGTCGGGCGCCGACGGATCGGACGGGCGTAGCGGCTTGAAACGTCGGCGGCGGCCGGCGTGGTCGCGGAACGGGACGACCCGTTCGACGGCCGGCGCGGCATCCGCCGGTTCAAGGAATAGACCTCGTTCGAGAACCACGTCCATGGCTTTGCATGACGGCACGACCGGCCGGCGGATGATCCGCCGGGGCGGCGCGTGCCCTCGTTCACCCATCAGGAGGGGAACATGACGACCACACCCACCCAGCCCAAGCCCGAGCCGGCCAAGGCGAAGACCGTCCAGCCGCCCCCCGCGCGCCGGGCCGAGCCCGAGGCGCGCCGGCCGTCGCGGGTCGGCCGGTTCTTCAGCCGGCTGCTGATGCTCGCCATCCTCTGCGCCGCGTCGTTCGTCGGCGGCTACTACGTGATGGACCAGGAGGCCCGGCTGCACCACGACGCCCTGCTGCAGGAGCAGACCGCGTCCGAGGACCGCATCGCGGCCCTCGAGGAGCAGATCCGCGAGATGCAGCTCAGCCGGCTGCAGGAGAACAGCGTCGAGGTCGACCTGACCGAGGTGTTCGCCCCGATCCGCGAGGCCGTCAGCCGGCTCGCGGAGGCGCAGATGACCATCGTGGCGCGGCAGATCTCGGCCGAGATCGCGCAGCGCGTGGACGCCGACGTGCAGAACCTGAATACGTCGGCGCCGCTCGCGGCGATCGCCGAGAGCGCCGCGGCGGCTCTCGAGCCGGCGCTCGCAGGCCTGCCGCCGTCGGGGGCGCAGGCCGCCTCTCCCCCGTCGGCGCCGGTGACGGAGCCGACGCCCGACGAGCCGCCGGGCAACGCGGCCGCGGAGCCCGCGGCCGGCGAGCCGGGCGGCCCCGCGCCGGAAATCGGCCGGGCCGCGCCGGCGGGCGACGCCGCCCGGACGCCCGCCGCGGTCGACCTGCGCCCCGCGGCCGAGCTGTCGGGGCGGACGCTCGGCGGCCGGCTCCCGACCGCCGGGGCGGCCGGCGACCGCTTCCCGAGCCGCGTGCCGCAATGGCTGACGCGCCTGGCCGACTCGCTCGAGAGCGCGCGCTCGCGGATCGACACAGCGGCGGCAGCCCCCGCGCCGACCGCCCCGCGCCGGGTCGGCGGATAGGGTCTTCCCGCGGCCCCCGCGGCCACCACCACCGGGCCGGGCGACGGACGCCAACCGTCGCCCGGCCCGGTTCGTTTTCCGCCCGCCTTTCCGCTTCCCCCGCCGATGCGACGCGCCCTCCGCTCGACCGGACCGAACGACGTTTTTGGCGCCACCTTCTTCGGACGGCGGCGGCCGTCGCCTCGCCCGGCGGCGTTCCGCGCCTTCCTCTCCGTGTCCCGCCGACGCGACGCACCCTCCCGATCTACCGGGCCGAACGGGGCGCTTTGGCGCTACGATCTTCAGGACGAGGCCTCCGCAAGCCGGCGGGTGGACGTCCGGCCGAGCGGCCGCGCTCCCGGCGCGCCGCAGGAACGCGGAGGAGCTACTGGATGCGCGACATGCACGGAACGCCGCTCGGCCGCGGCACCCGCCCGTCGTGGTCCGCGATCGCGCTTGCGGTTCTGGCCCTCGCCCTGTCGAGCGCCGCCGCCGCACCCGCGCAGCCGCCCACCGGACAGACAGCGGCCGACCCGGACCCCGCCGCCGCGGAACCTGCCGCCACGGAGCCCAACGCCGCAGGAGCCGACGCCGCGCAACCCGACGCCGCGCAACCCGACCCAACGGAGAACGACGCCACCCGACGCGCCGCCGCGGACGCCGACGGCGCGGCGCCGCCCGACGAGCCGCCGACCTTCCTCGACGCCGTCACCATCTCCGCCACCCTCCGGCCCGCCCCCGTACGCGACACGCCGGGGGTGGTCTCGGTGATCGACGGCGAAGCGATCCAGGAGCGGATGGTCGAGGACTTCGCCGACCTCGTGAAGTACGAGCCGGGCGTCTACGTCGAGAACAGCGCGACGCGGCTCGGGCTGAACGGCTTCAACATCCGCGGCATCGGCGGCAACCGCGTGATGACGATGGTCGACGGCGTGCAGACGTCGGAGCAGTTCGACTTCGGCCCGTTCAACGTCCACCAGGCCGGGCTCGACGTCGACGTTCTCAAGACGGTCGAGATCGTGCGCAGCGCCAACAGCGCCCTCTACGGCAGCGACGCCCTGGGGGGCGTGGTGTCCCTGTTCACCAAGGACCCCGCCGACTACCTGCAGGACCGCCGGTTCCACCTCGGCGGCAAGACGTCGTGGGACAGCCGCGCCGACGCCGCCGGCGCGAGCCTCACCCTCGCCGCGGGCGGCGAGCGGGTCCAGGGGTCGCTGTTCGCGAGCGTCGACCGGGGCGGCGCCGTCGGCAACCGGGGCGCGGTCGAGACGCGCGACCACACCCGCACCGCGCCGAACCCGCAGGACGTGGAGGGCCGACAGGTGCTGGCCAAGGCGGTCTTCAACGCGTCGCCGGGCAACCGCTGGCGGGCCGCCGCCGAGCGCTACGACAGCTTCGTCGAGACCGACTGGTTCTCGAACAACCGCCTGCTCGACTTCGGGCGGTTCTCGTACCGCATCGACGAGTCGACGGCCCTCGACACGCAGGGGCGCGGGCGGGTCTCGCTCGACCACACCCTCGCCGACCGCGGCCTCGACCTGATCTCGTGGCGGGTGTACGGGCAGCGCAACGACACCGCGCAGGTCGTCGACGAGCAGCGGTTCACCACCGGCTTCGGCGCGCCGTTCGCGTCGACGCGCCACGGCACCGTCGACTTCGAGCAGGCCGGTTACGGCGGGTCGGCGCAGGCCCAGCACTGGCTGGGCGGTCCCGACGACGGCGTGCTCGTCACGTTCGGGGCCGGCTACGGCACCGACTACTTCGACATGCGGCGCGACCGGACGGAGACCGACGCCGGCACCGGGCGGCCGGTGCCGACCGACCTCATCTTCCCCACCAAGTACTTCCCCGAGAGCGACGTCGTCGAAGCGGGTACCTACGTGCAGGGCGAGGTCCGTTTCGGCCGCGTCACCCTCGTGCCCGGCGCGCGCTACGACCACTTCTCGCTCGACGCGAACCAGGCCGACCCCGTCTTCGTCGCCAGCCTCAACCCCGAGGCGGCCGACTTCTCCGACGGCGCCCTGTCGCCCAAGATCGGCGCGGCGGTGCGGCTGACCGAGGCGGTGACCCTGCACGCGCAGTACGCCGGCGGCTTCCGGGCCCCGCCCTACAGCGCCATCAATACCGGCTTCGCGAGCCCCCGCGAGGGCTATACGACCCTGCCCAACCCCGACCTGCGGGCCGAGACCAGCGACAACCTGGAGGTCGGCGTCCGCGCCGCGGTCGGGCGCGCGAGCCTCGGCGTCAGCGCGTTCTCGAACCGCTACCGCGACTTCATCGAGCTGACGGAGCTCGGCGTCAACCCCCTGACGGGGCTGCTGGAGTTCCAGAGCCGGAACCTGGAGGAGGCGCGGATCGACGGCCTGGAGATGTTCGGCGAGGCGTACCTGAGCGACACGCTGGTGGTGCGGGCGAGCTACGCGCGCATCGAGGGCCGCGAGTTCCTGAAGGGCGCCGCCACCGCGGCGATCGCCCAGGAGACGCCGCTCGGCTCCGTCGCGCCCGACGCCGCGGTGGTCGGGCTGCGCTACGCGCCGCGGTCCGGCCGCTGGGGCGGCGAGCTGTCGGTGCGGCTGGTCGAGGCGTACCCGCGCCAGCGCGTCAGCCAGTTCGCGCCGGCCGCGTACCGGGTCGTCGACCTGGTCGGCTTCGCCGCCCTCACCGAGGCCCTCAAGCTGCGCCTGGGCGTGCTGAACCTCACCGACGCGAAGTATTTCGAGTGGTGGAACGTGCGGGGGCGCCAAGCCAACGACCCCGTCATCGACCGCTACACCAGCCCCGGCGCGAGCCTGATCGCCTCGCTCGCCTTCGACTGGTAGCGCGGCCGCGGGGGTGACCGCGCCCGCCGGCTCACGGACGCCGACGGCTTCCGCGCGTTCCAAGGGTGCCGTGATACGCTGGCAGCCTGCGGCGAACCCCGCGTTGCGCCGCGCCCGGCGAGCGTCGGCGGAAACGCCGAGGCGACCGCCTGACCAGGCGTGAGGCGGACGCGGATCGAGCGTGCGTAACCGACGAACAACGCGGTCAGTCCGAATGCACCGCCGCTCGGATGCTGCGGGGCTTTCCGCCACGGGCTGCCGACGCCTGCCCCGGCGCGGCAGCCTCATCGCCCATGCGTAAGCAGCCTTCCGCCAATCTCTTCGTACCCGGCAGTGGTGCCTTGCCGCCCTGCCTAGCCGGCCGGGACGTCGAGCAGCGCGAGTTGATGCGGCTGCTCGCGTACCTCCGGGCGGGACGGGGGGCACCGCGGGACGCGGTGGTGTCCGGCCCCCGGGGCAACGGGAAGACCGTGCTGCTGCGCTGGTTCCAGCGCGAGATCGAGGCTGGCGGAGGGATCGACGTCGTCTGGCGCACGCCGAGCGACCTGCCGGCCCTCGACGTGCTCGCGACGGCCCTCGTGCCGCCCGCCCGCTTCCGGTCGCTCCTCCCCGACAAGTTGTCGGTCTCGATCGGCGTCGGGCGGCTCGGCTGGGAGCTGGGCGGCGACGCGGTCAACCTGGCCGAGCTGCTGACCCTGCGTTGCGCCCACCGCCCTCTGGTCGTCCTGCTGGACGAGGCGCACACGCTGGACGAGGCGGTGGGGCAGGCGCTGCTCAACGCCGCCCAGTCCACCGCGGCGACCGCGCCCTTCCTCCTCGTGCTCGCGGGGACGCCGGGCCTGACGCGGCATCTCGACCGGATGTCGGCGTCGTTCTGGAACCGCGCGAAGCACATCGGCGTCGGCCGGCTCGACGAGGCCGCCGCCGCCGAGGCGCTCGTGCGGCCGTTCGCCGAGCAGGAGCCCGCCGTCACGTTCGACGACCCGGCCCTGCGGCGCGTGGTCGACGAGAGCCAGTGCTATCCGTACTTCCTGCAGGTCTGGGGGGCAGCCCTGTGGGAGGCGGCGGCGGAGCGGGCCGCAACGCGGATAGACGACGCGGTGGTCGCCGAGGCGCGCCGGACCTTCGATGTCGAGCGGGCCGCCTACTACGAGCACCGCCGCGACGAGATGGAACGGCAGGACTTGCTGCCGGTCGCCGGCGCGGTGGCCGACGCCTTCGCCGGACGGGCGACGCTCGCCCAGGACGAGCTGAACGCGGTCATCGGCGAGGCGCTGGCCGGCGCCTCGACCCCCGAAACGGTGGCGTGCCGCGATCGGCTGGCCCTGGTCGGCTACGTCTGGAAGCCCCCCGGCACCGGAGACCGGTGGCAGCCGGGCATTCCGAGCCTCATGCAATACCTGCGGTCTCCAGCACCGGTGCCCACCGGCTCGGTGCCCGCGCCGTCACGGTAGAGCCTCACTCGGCGCGCAGGATCGTCATCGGGTCGATGCCCGCGGCGCGGCGGGCGGGGAGCCAGCTCGCGAGCAGGCAGATCGCGGCGAGCAGGGCCGAGACGGTGACGAAGACGACCGGATCGAGGGGGGTCGTCTCGAACAGCACGGCCTGGAGCCGCCGGGTCAGGGCCGCGGCCGCCCCCACCCCCAGGACCACCCCGAGCAGGGCCATCCAGCCCGCGTCGACGAGCACGAGGCGCCGCACGTCGGTCACCTGAGCGCCGACGGCCATGCGGATGGCGATCTCCCGCCGCCGCTGCGCCACCAAGTAGGAGACCACGCCGTAGAGGCCGATCGAGCCCAGCAGCAGCGCGAGCCCCGCGGCGATGACGAGCAGGACCATGACGAAGGCTCGTTCCCCGCGGGCCCGCCCGACTAGCGTCGCCAGCGTCTCGACGTCGGTGATGGGGAGCGTCGGGTCGATCCCGCGCACGGTGTCGCGGGCCGCGCCCGCGAGGGCGGCGGCGTTCGGGGCGCGCACCACGTAGCGCATGGCGTTGGGCACGCCCACGCCCTCGGCGAACTCGGGCATCGGGTAGTACACCATCGCCGGCGGATCCTCGTGCAGCGCGACCTCGTGGACGTCGTCGACCACGCCGACGACGCGGGTCCAGTCCTCGCCCTCCGGCGGCGGCGAACCCTGGCGGATGCCCTTGCCGAGGGCGCTCTCGCCCGGCCACTGCGCCTGCGCCACCGTCCGCGACACGACGACCACGGGGGCGTCGCGCTCGCCGTCGAGGGCGTCGAACACCCGGCCCTCGACGAGCTCGACGCCCATCGCGTCGAACCAGGCGGGGGAGACGCGCTTCCACATGAAGACCGGCGGCACCTCCCCCTGCTCGATGTCCACGGACCGGCCCTCGACGGCGTGCCCCGACCCCGTCATCTCGCCCCCGAGGGGAACCGTGGTCCCCGCCGCGGCCTCGACGACGCCGGGCAGGGCGCGCAGGCGGTCGACGACCTGGCGGTGGAAGGCGAGCCGCGACTCGGGGGTCCCGTAGTCGCGCTGGGGCAGCGACAGTCCGAAGGTCAGCGCGTCGACGGGGTCGAAGCCCGGATCGACCGCGGCCAGCCGCTGGAACGAGCGCACGGCCAGCCCCGACCCCACGAGCAGGGTCAGGGCCAGCGCGACCTGGACGACCACGAGCCCCCGCCGCGCCCACTGCCGCTCCCGGCCCGCGGTGGCCCCGCGCGCGCCGGCGGTGGTGCTGCCGGCGGCGGCCACCGCCGTCGCCCGCCACGCCGGCAGGACCCCGAACAGCAGGCCGGCCACGACGGACACCGCGAGGCCGAACGCGAGCACCGACGCGTCGACCGAGATCTCGTCGAGGCGCGGCAGCGCCCGCGGGCCGAAGCCCACGACCAGGCGCACCGCCAGCAGGGCCAGCGGCAGCGACGCGAGGCCGCCGGCCAGACCCAGCACCACACTCTCGAGGAAGACCGACCCGACGAGCGGCCCCCGGCCCTCGCCAAGGGCCGAGCGCACCGCCACCTCGCCGTGCCGCGCCTCGGAGCGCACGAGGAAGAGGTTGGCGACGTTGGCGCACGCGATGAGCAGCAGGAACCCCACCGCGCCGAGCAGGATCCACAGCGTCGCCTCGACGTCGCCCACCACCACCTCGCGCGCGAGGTCCACGACGGGGGCAAGGCCGGCGCCGATGAGCACCGGGGCCGCGGGCTGGTCCGGCAGGAGCTCGGCCAGGTTCGAGATCATCGTGCCGAGCTCCGCCCGCACCTGCTCCAGGGTCGAGCCATCGGCGATGCGCGCGACCCCGTTCATGCCGAACGCGCCGAGCTGCGCCGCCTCGCGGTTGAGTCCCAAGGGCCGCCAGAGCTCGGCCGCGGGCCGCGAGAAGCTGAACCCGGGGGGCATCACCCCCACCACCTCGACGCTCTCCCCATCGAGGTCGACCACGCGGCCCACGACCTCCGGGTCGGCCCCGAAACGCGTCCGCCACAGCCCGTCGGCGAGCACGAGGACCGGTGCCGCCCCGGGGCGGTCGTCCTCGGGGGTGAAGGCCCGTCCGAGCCGCGGCGAGGTTCGCATGACCTCGAAGAACGACGCGGTGACGAAGGCGGCCTGGACGCGCTGCGGGTCGTCGGGGCCGGTGAAGCTCGCCTGCCCGTCGCGGTACGCCGCCACCCCGTCGAGGGTGCGGCTCTCCTCGGCGTAGAGGAAGTGCAGCGCGTCGGACGTCGGCAACTCGTCGAGCTGCGACAGCCCCGGCGCGGCGTGCCTCAGCATCACCAGCCGCTCGGAGTCGGGCACCGGCAGCGGCCGCAGCACAACCGCGTTGACGACGCTGAAGATGGCGACGTTCGCCCCGATCCCGACGGCCAGCGTGGCCAGCGCGACGAGCGTGAAGCCGGGGTTCGCGGCGGCGCGCCGCCAGACGAGTCGAAGCTGCAGGAAGCGTGACATGCCCTCTACCTCCGGCCGGTCGCGGAAGCGTTGCGGCCCGGCCAAATCGCGGGCGGCCCTAGCCCGGAGAGCGTCGCCTACGGTTCCGCTCGCCGCCCAGCCAACCCTCCCAGGAGTCTGCCACCGTTCTACGGCGCAGAACTCCTAGCCGTCGCGCGTCGATGTCGCCACGCGCCTGACAGGATACCCGGGGAAGTTTCGATTCCACGACGCGATGTTGAACACGCCGCAGAAACGGACGATCGGCCGAGCCCATGGACGCCGGTCCGGTCCGTACGGACCCCGCAAGGGCAACTGCCGTTCAAGCGCGTATGTTCTGTTCGCCAGTTGCGCGTCGTCCAGCGTGTCCAGCGCGATCAGCACGAGGTAATGGATCGGCTTGTCGGCGCGCCCTGCCGCCCATTCGTACAGGAACGAGTCCCGATACTTGTATTTCAGGTCGTCGTCCAGTTTTCCGCTGTCCAGCTTCTCGGTGAACCGGTTGCGAGCTCGCTCGGTCGCCCGAGAGTGCTGAGGATCCTTCATTTCGATGTACAGATATCGGTCGGCAAGTTCCAGGACGAAATCTACGGCCTTCATACAGTGACTCAGCCCATGGCCGGCACCGTCGAACCTGCCTCCGCGCAGCGCGTCGGGGACGTCCATCTCCAGGTCGCCCTCCGAGATGGTCATTCCGCCGCCCCCAGGCTGCGCGCTATCTCCCGGTCGTAGAGATCCGTGAACGTGTCGGCGATGGCGTTCGGGTGAATGTTGCGGTAGTCGCGCGTCGTCTCGCAGTCGATCCCGTCCGTCTTCTCGTTCCGATGAAACGCATGGAATGCGACATCGTCGGTCTGTTCCGCTTGCAGATCGAGCTCCTTGAGGATGACGTAGTCGTGGGTCGCAAGAAATATCTGCACGCCGTTGCGCTGCAGCTCCAGGAAGACCTCCATCAGGACGCCGAACAGCTTCGGGTTCAGGTTCGTCTCGGGTTCATCCCAGAACAGAACGGAACCCGGGCTGACCACGTCGTTTCGGATCAACAACCACAGCAGCGCCAGCTTGCGCACCCCTTCCGAAAGGAGGGAGAACTCTACGTTCTCCCGTTCACCGCGCAGGAAGAACTCCTCGTTCTCGACCGCAACTTCGCCACCGATCGCCCTCTGCAACTTCGCGACCAACTGCTCGCGCGGGCTGTCCACCGGTCCGCGCAAGGCCGGAAGATACGCCCGGTCCAGGATGTCGTTGTACACCTCCTCGAAGTGCACTTCGCGCTTCGAGTACAGCGACCGGAAACCGGGCCCGTTGGAGAGCATCTCCTTGACGGGGACGTAGACGCATTCCACCGGCTCGCGCGCCCATTCCTGCATCTCGCGGTCGGGATCGTCGTCGGTGAACGTGGACGGGTCCATGGAGGCCGGCCTCGGAGGATTCGTAAACGAAGCTTCGAGCTTCAGCTCGCCGCGCCACACCCGTATCGCGGCTTCACCGTCGGCGCCCTCTTGCTGCCTGACGAGACGCCGCAGGCTCCGACCCGAAGGCATGAACACCCTGACGAGCTTCCGGACGAAGTCGTCCGCCGGACTGCGCGAGACGTCGCAGGCGACGTAGCAGACCTTCATCAGGTGGGTCTTGCCGGTGCCGTTGGCGCCGATCAGGACGTTGATGCCCCGGCAGAGGTCCAGCTTCAGCGACGCGAACGCCGTGAACTGCTCCAGCTCCACCCTCGTCAGCGCCACGGTGCCTCCACCTGATGCGCACCCAGTCCGGCCGACGCCACGGTGCGGATTCGCGCCGCCCGACCCGCCTCCAGTCTAGCGCGCCCGGGCCGGCAGCGTGCGTTCCACGTAGGCGCGGACGGCGTCCTGCACGGGGGCCGACATCCACGCCTCGGTCACGGCCACATCCGCCTCCTGCATCTCGCGGACGCGGGCCCGGCTCGGCTCGCGGATGATGCGCTTGGTGAGGGCGAAGGACGCGGGCGGCAGCGACCCGAGGCGGGCGGCCATCTCGACCGCGCGGTCGACGACCGACTCGGGCGGCGCGAGCTCGTCGACGAGGCCGTTGTCGACGGCCTCGGCCGGCGTGCACGTCAGGCCGCGGTAGATCAGGGCCTGCAGCCGGTGCGCGGGCACCGTCAGCCGGAGAATCTCCAGGGCCATGCTCGGGAACGGCACGCCCACCGACAGCTCGGGGGTGCCGATGCGGCCGCCCCCGTCGGCCATGATGCGGTAGTCGCAGGCGCAGGCGAGGACGCAGCCGCCGGCGATGGCGTGTCCGTTCACGGCGGCGACGACGGGCTTCGGGAAGGTGAACGCCTTCGAGAAGGCCCCGCCGAGGAGCGGCAGCAGCTTCTTGACGTAGTCGGGGCCGCCCGCGGTGAGGCCGCGCAGGTCGACGCCGGCCGAGAAGACGCCGCCCGTGCCGGTCAGGACGACGGCCGCGGTGTCGGCCTTCTCCAGGGCGTCCAACTGGTCGATGAGGCCGCCCATCAGTTCGGGGTCGAACGCGTTGACCTTGCCGTGCGCCATGCGGACGACGGTGACGCGGTCGCGGGTTTCGGTGGTGATCATCGATGCTCCTCCGTACGGACGCGGACGGCTTAGTGTCTCGGCCGTGAAGTTCACGAAGCTCTGGATCGCTGTAAATGCCCGTAAACACGGGAGAACTGCCGCGCAGAATCGTTCCGCGAACCACGGTTCAGGACATTAGACACGGAGCGACGGTCTCGGGCGCGACCCCTCCGTGTTCCTCCGCACGAACCCGGCGGCAGGCCCAACGCCGCGCGCGGGTCTCGGTGGTGATCATGCGGTGCCCCTCTGCGCGGGCCGGGGGGCGGGCACGCCGTCGGGATTGTAGACCTGCTTCAGGGTGAACGCCTCCGGCGTGGGGCCGTCGCGCCACAGCCGCTCGATGCGGGCCATCGCCTCGTCGACGTCCGGGCGCTCGCCCTCGGGCACCCACCACAGCGCCACCGGTTCGCGCGGCGGCGGCAGGAACCACTCGCGGCGGCGGCGGAAAAAATCGACGTGCTCGGTGCGGTAGACGTACCGCCGGAGGTCCTCGACGGTCTCCCAGATGGTGAGGTTGAAGAGTACCCGCGGGTCGTCGAGCACCCGCACGTCGGTGGCGTCTCCGGCGTCGGTCTCGAAGCGCCACACGAAGCCCGGCGAGCGGTCGCCGAGCTGGTTGATGCGGTCGATCTCGTCCCGCATGCCCGCCATGCGCGGGTCCTCGAACGGATAACGCATCCACGCGAGGTTGTTCTCGGCGAGATGGTACCGCACGGAAGTGGTCGAGCGCGGCAAGCGGCCTGAACTCATCGACGGCGCTGCACGGACACGGCTCGACACTCGTGCTCGGCGCGAAGCGCGTCGCGCCGCGGGTCGAACTCATCGACGGCGCTGCACGGACACGGCTCGACAGGTGAAGCGGGCGAGCCCCCGCCGATCCGCCGTCAACCGATCCGTGCATCCGGGCCGGTGCAGCGCTTCACGGCCGGGCTACAGTCGGTCTGCTTCGGGCGGCGGCGAAGGAGTGCGGGGCACGAACACCGCCGCTCGCAGCTCTCGGATGTCGGCCTTCAGCTCGTCGACGCACTTGTTGACGGCATCGAACTGCGGCTTGAGCAGCCACTGCATCAATCCCACCGTGAGCCCCGCCGTACTCAAGATCGCCAAGGCAACCGGGGCGAGCATCGCTAGGTCCAAGGTAACCCGTCCTGTTCTTCCCTCAACCGTATCACGGTTGAGCGGCGCACCGCATCAGTACCTAGCGCTACATCACAGTTGACTCTGGATCGGTTTTCCGCGTCTGCCTTCCGTTGCCGGACGGCTCGCAGCGACGCTGGGTTCTAGGGTGCCCGCGCGGCCTGGGTGACGCGCACCATCGTCTGCAACTGCACGAAGGCCCGCCACAGCACTTCGTTGCCCGGCAGCGGGCGACGTTTCGACGGTCGCCAGCCCGCCATGCGCGCCAGCAGCACCACCCAACTGCGGATGTCCGGCGGAAACGGCCGCCCGCGCTCCGCCGGCGGCAGCAGCCGCTCGGCCCGCACCACTAGGCCGATCACCTGACGCTCGTCGCCGGACAGCACGTCGTCGGCCGGCGTGTCGGGCGCGTCGCGCGCATACCGGTCCAGGTTGAAGACCCGCCACGCCGTGATGGCGTCGAACGCCAGGCACTTGACCAGCGCGTCGGCCTCGTGCAGCCGCCGGTCCTCGATTCGCGTACCGCTCTTGAGAACCCGGAAATACTCCTCGATGCCCCAGCGGGCCTCGTACCAGCCGACGATCCGTTCCGCCCATTCGGCCGTCGGCCCCCCCTCGCTCGACACCAGCAGCCATTCCAGCGCCTCGTGTCCCGCCGGCGGGTCGGGCTCCAGCACCCGCACCGCCCACGCCGTCACCGGACCGTCGCCGGGCCGGTCCTTCGGGGGTTGCAGGGCCACCCGCGCGATGCGCAACTCCGTCACCGCCGTCCGCCGCCCCCGCGCCCGCTTCCCGCCCTGCGAGTCGATGAACACCTCCCGCCCCGTCTTCACCGGCTTCTCGAAATCCAACTGCGACGCCAAATCCCGGCGCATCGTCGCCCGCGACGCCGGGTCCCACACCTCCACCTGCCGCTGCCGGCCCGCGTGCGCCCGCACCACCAGCCCCGCCTCGGCCGCGTGCTCCGCCTGCCACTTCAGCAGGCCGTAGATGTCGCTCTCCCGGTCCCCGACCACCACCACCCGCGTCTCCGGGCACGCCCGCCCCAACGCCCGGCCCTGATCGAACCCCCGGAACCACCGCCGGCTCTCCTTCTCCCGCTCCGCCTCCGGCTCGGCCTCCGGCCGCGCCCACGTCTCCAGCCCGCCCACCCCCAGCGGCCGCCGGCCCGCCGTGAACGCCACCGCCGCGTGCACGAACAGGCCCCGCGCGCTGCTCTCGCGGCTCTGAAGCGGACCCAGGTCCGACGTGCTGTCCTTCAACCCCGTGTAGTTCAGCGTCGTCGTGTCCTGCACCAGCAGCACCGTCGGCTCCTGCCGGCAGCGCTCCACCAGCGCCTCGCGGTGCGGTTGCAGGATGTCCTCGACGCCCACCTTCTTATTGTGCAGGAAACGGTACGCCGCCTGCTGCTCGGCGCCGCCGGGGAAGACCGCCGGCAGCGGCTCCCCGGGATGACCCTCCCACGCCGCCCCCATCCGCTCCAGACGCCGCCGCAGGCGCCCGTCGGCCAAGTCCGAGCGCCCGAACTCCCGCCGCGACCAACCCCCATCGTCCGCCGGCCCCAACCCAGGAAACGAACCCGGCGACCGCGACGGCGCACGCCGCAGCGTCTCCGCCCAGCCCCCGGCCAGACCCAGCAACAACACGTTCTTCGGCTCGGTCGCGGCCACCGACCCGGGCGGGCGGCCCGCCGTACGCCCCACGCACTTCCAGCCCGCCGCCCGGTAGCTCGTCGCCGGACGCGACGCCTCCACGCAGGTCTCCAGCAACACCGGACGGACCCCGTGCCGGGCCTCCCAGTCCAACGCCAGACGCGACGCCGCACGACCCAGCACGTGCGACGCCAAGTGCGGAACCCGCACCCCCGCCAACAGCAGAAAACGGTCGTTCGAGACCACCCGCGCGATGTGAGCCCCGCGCGTGCGGTCGTCCCAGCCCAGATGCGCGTCGCGGGGACCCAACCGCAACGGCGCCGCCACGAAGCTCAGCACCCCCACGGGACCCGCCGCCGACTCCAACAGATACGTCAACCGGCAGCCCGGCGCCCGGCCCCGACCGCGCGGATGGGACGTCTCCAGCAGATGCCCGCACAGCTTCCGCACCGACGCCGTGTCCGACAACACCAGCCGGACGCCGCCCAGCTCCGCCAAACTGCCCGAAAACGCCGTCCGCGCCAGCTCCGACACGTCGCCCGACGGCCCGCAACCGCGCGGCGGACCCGGCCGCGCCGGCGGCAGCGCCAGACCCAATTGCTCCGCCAGCCGCGGCAACGCCTTCCGAGCCGACGCCGCGCACAGCTCCCCCCGCCCGTTGCGCCAATCGTCCCGCTCGCACAGTCCGCGCCCCAGAGCAGCCCGTGACAGCGACCCGCGGCACAACTCCTCCCGCAACCACTCGACCGACTCCGGCCGGAGAATGCGCAGTCCAATCCGCACGGACCCGTTCTACACGGAACCCCGCACTGTGTCAACTGTGATTGAGCGCTAGCATCAGTACATGACGAACGCGAAGAGCTGCTGGCCGGCCGCCACCAGGACGTGCTGCCGCCCGTCGACCAGGTAGGTCTGCGGCGCGTTCGAGATGTTGCCGATGCGGGTGTGCCAGAGCAGGTCGCCGTCGGCGGCGTCGAAGGCCACGAAGTTGCCGCTGCCGTCCCCGGTGAAGACCAGCCCCCCGGCGGTGGTCAGCACCCCGGCACCGCCGCCCCCGCCGATGGGCCAGGCGTGGCGCCACCGCGGCTCGCCGGTCCGGTAGTCGATGGCGGTGAAAGCGTTGCCGCCGGTGCCCACGGTCACCCGGTCCTTGCCCCCCAGCCCCATCGAGCCGCGCGGATCGGGGTCGGTCAGGTAGAGCAGGTTGAAGCCGTTGTTCTCCTGCGTATAGAAGAGGCCGGTGTCGGGGTTGAAGGCGGGCGGCTGCCAGTTGGCCACGCCCCCCTCGACGGGCGAGACGAGCGCCCCGGGGATGATCGCCTCCTTCGCGGGGTTCGGTTGGGGCGACCCGCTCTCGCGGATGTGGCTGGCCCAGTTCGAGGTCGCGCCGTAACGGGTGGTCACCACGTGCTCGCCGGTCACGCGGTCGACCGTGAAGAAGAAGCCGTTGCGCGCGGCGGTCGAGACGAGCTTGCGGGGCACCCCGTCGATCACCCCGTCGATCAGGATCGGGGTCTGGGCCGAGTCCCAGTCGTGGGTGTCGTGGGGCGAGGTCTGGAACCACCACGCCATCTTGCCCGTGGACACCTCGACCGCGACGAGCGTGCACGTGAACAGGTTGTCCCCGCGCCGGGCGATGCCGGTGTAGCCGGGGGTGGGGTTGCCGGTGCCGAAGATGTAGAGGTCGGTCTCGGGGTCGTACGAGCCCGGCACCCACACCTGCCCCCCGCCGTGCATCGCCGCGTCGAGGTTGGGCCACGTCTCGATGCCGGGGTCGTCCTCGCTCATGGGGACGGTGTAGAAGCGCCACACGAGGTCGCCGGTGGCGGGGTCGAACGCCTGCAGGAACCCCGGCGCGTCGAGGTCGTTGCCGGTGCCCACGAGCACGAGGTCGCCGACCACGATGGGGGCCATCGTCGAGAAGTACTGCTCCTCGAAGCTCGCGATCTCGCTGTGCCACCGCTCCTCGCCGGTGCGGGCGTCGAGCGAGACGAGGTAGTTGTCGACGGTCTCGAAGATGATCGAGTCGCGCCACATCGCGGCGCCCCGATTCCCGATGTGGGGGCCGCCGCGGGTCTTCCAGAAGTAGTGCCAGCGCGTGCCGCCGTCCCGCACGTCGACCGCCCACACGTGGTCGGGGGCGGTGACGTAGAGCAGGTCGCCGACCTGGAGAATCGAACCCTTGATGCGCTGCGACCCGATGGTGTAGTCGCCGGCCCCCGCGCCGCCGGTGAAGTCGGGGGCGTTCGGCCCCGCCAGCGGCGGCATGCCGGTGTTGAAGTTCCGGGTCCAGGCGAGCGAGAGCTGCCGGACGTTGTCGGTCGTCACCTGCTTCAGCAAGCTGTAGCGGCGGCCGCTGTAGTCGCCGGAGTAGGTCGGCCACGACTCCTCGAGCGGCTCGACGAGCGACGCGGGGTCGAGGCCGCCCTCCTGCGCGTTCCCCGCGGCGGGGGCGGCGACGAGGGCGGCGGCGAGCAGCAGGCGGATGGCAGTCGCGCCGGCGTGGCGCGCGTGCCGATGAGCCCGAGGAGGCGGCGGCGCGGCGTCGACGAGCAGGCGGATGGCAGTCATTTCAGGGTCACCAGGTACGCGGTCACGTCGTGGATGTCGGCGTCGCGGTACACCTGCAGCATCTCGCGGTGGGCGGCCATCGGGTCGTCGAGCTCCACCCGCGGGGTGTCGCCCTCGCGGCCGAACGACCGGTGCCGGCCGTCGCCGTCCGTGAGCACGACGAGGAAGTCGTTGAGCCGCTCCAGCTCGCCTTCGATGCGTTCGCCCGACGCCAGGGTGACGGCGACCGTCACCGGCGGGCGCTCGGTGTTGCGGTCCCCGCCCCGCACCCAGGTGTTCTGCAGCTCCTTCGGCGTCGGAATCCGGGTGGCGATGCCCTGGAGATCACCGGTCGGGGAGTGGCAGGCGGCGCACTGCTCCGCGAAGTAGATCCGCCCGGCGGTGGCGTCCCCTACCAGGATGTCGAGCTCGAGCTCGTCGCCGAGGGGCGGCCCCCCCTGCCGGGACGCCGTGCCCAGCACGTCGTGCACGTAGGTCACCACGGCCTGGACGTCCTCGTCGGAGAGCGGCACCGGCGGCATGTAGGACCCGCCCGGCCCCGACTGGCCGTCGCGGATCACCGGCCCCATCAGCTCGCCCGCCTCGTCGCGCAGCACGAGCTGCGACCGCAGCAGGTTGGGCCCGCCGAGGTCGCCGCCCCGCAGGTCCATCCCGTGGCACGCGCGGCAGTTGATGCCGTAGAGCGCCTCGCCCCGGGCCACCACCTCGGGATCGCCGGGCGGACGCTGCAGCGACGGATAGAGCCGCTGGCTGCGGTCGTTCTGCTGGCCGGCCGCCGGCGCCTCGACCAGCCCTGCGAGCAGGACGACCACGCCGGCCGCCGTCGCGGCTCGCAACCACTGCATGATGGCGGATTCGATTCTCACTTCGGGTTCCCTCGCATCACCACACGCCCGGCGCCACCGAGCGGGCCGGTGCCAACTCTCCGCCGCCAGCGCAGGCCGAAGAACGGCGGCTCCCGAACGAGGCGGCACCTTCCGAAGGCGCCGGGCCCGCCGCCGGGCGCGGCGGGCCCGGCGGCCCGGTCCCTACTGCTCCGCCTCGGCCTCCTGCACGCGCTCGACGGTCAGGATGTTGGTCATCGCGTAGTTGCCTTCGTGGCAGGCGTACTCGTAGATGATGTAGCCGTCGAGCCGCGGCATCGGGCGCACCGCCGTCCACGGCTGCGTGTAGACGGTCGGATCCTCGATGGTGAACCGGTAGTCGATCTGGTCGGCGCTGACCCGGCGGAACCGTTCCACCGCCTTCGTGTTCCGCGAAGTCGGGAACCGGTGCACGGTCTGGTCGCTGAAGTTGGCGGTCTCGACCACCAGCGTGTCGCCGTCCCAGTGCGCGCGCGAGTCCCCGTTCCACTGGCGGATGCCGTCGTCGAGCCGCGGGCGTCCGTCGATGGGGATGATGCGCACGTCGTGGATGTTCTCGACCCGGATCGCGACGTGGGTCGGCGTCTGCAGGATCTGGTAGGTGTTGTTGTAGCCGGTCGAGATCGGCGGCACCCCGTGGTAGGTGATGCATCGGTCCCAGTTGCTGCGGTCGAGCCACGAGTCGGCGGGGTGGTCGCGCAGGTAGGCGCGCCGCGCCGCCTGCGCCTCGACCGTCTCGGGCCTGAGCGGCAGCCGGCCGTCCGGCGGGTCGACGATGAGCGACGTCCGCATGTCCGAACTCACCCGGCCGCGGTCGAACCACAGCGCGTTGTACGACCCCACGCTCCCCGGCGGGGGCTCACGGTCGAGGGTCACCGCGAGGTTCCGCTCGGCCGCCTCCTCCGCCGTGAAGAACTCCCTGTCGACCATCGACTCGGGGCGCTGCAGCGGCGTCAGCGACGCGTACGACCACGTGCCCATCAGGTCCGGGTCGCCCCACGGGGTCCGGAACTCGTCGCCGGCCGCCTGGCCGGCCGCCGCCGCCGGGAGCAGCAGCGCCGCCGCCACCGCCATGAGCGCCGAAACAGTTCGCCTGTTCATCTGAAACCTCCCTGGCCCGGAGAGCGCGCCTTGCGGCACCGGCGTCGACGACCCGCAGGCCGGATCCGATCCGACCTGCCGGGGACACGGTTCAAGCCCGGAAACTCGAATATACCTCAGTTGCCGACCAGCTCGCCCTTCAGCCACGCGAGCAGCGCCGGCTCGAGGTCGGGGTTCTTCCCGAACATCGGCAGCCCGTGCTCGGGGCCGGGGTAGATCTTCGCGGTCGAGCTGGCATGCGGCGACCCATCGACCGCGCCCTGCAGCGCGTCGGCGACGCCGACGGTGACCGGGTCCTCGGTCGCCGCCGCCGCGAACACCGCGAGGTCCGCGTCGCCGGCCATGTTGGCGACGGCCGCCTCGCTCGGCGGCCCCGACAGCAGCATGAGGGCCTCGACATCCCGGCGCGCCGCGAGGTCCGCGGTCAGCATGGCCCCGCAGCTCGCCCCGCCCGCGCCGATGCGCGACGCGTCGACCCCCTCCTGCGACGCGAGGTAGTCGTAGGCCATGTCGACGTCGGCCGACACCGTCCGGAGGAAGGCGGGGAACCCGGCCGAAAGGCCCGCGCCGCCGCTCTCGCCGAAGCCCCGCAGGTCGAGGGTCAGCACGTGCACGCCGGCCCCGACCAGCTCCGCCGCGATGTCGTTCCACGATGTGCGGTCCATGTTGCACTGGTGCACGAGCAGCATCCCCGGCCCGGGCTGCCCGGGCGACGAGTACGTGGCCTTGAGGGTCACGCCGTCCGGCGTCTCGAGGTCGACGTCGCTCGACTGCGCGCCCGCCGAAACCGCCACCAACGCGGCCAGCGCCGCCGCCATGAAGATCCTCGTTCTCATTGCGTTCTCCTCCCGGGTCGTGCCGGGCGAATGTAGGAATCGGATTCGTTCGCGGCGGAAGAAAGCCCGCCACCGAACACGGCCCATCGGCACAGGACAGCCACCATTATAGCGACCGTAGCGCTTCGGCGAACCGCCGGCGGCGGTGGTCGCTCGCGACGCCGTGGGTGCAGCGGCGACGGCGGCCAGGAAGGCGAGCAGCCCGCGGCAAGTGTCCCGTTGCATTCTCGGCGGCGCGGCGTTCGCCCTTGGCCCGGGACGATCAACCGTCCAGCAGATTCCGGCACCGCAGGCCGGGGTACCTCGCGAAGCCATGGTCGAGAGTGACCCACTCGCACCCGTGCTCGATTGCGAGAGCCGCGTGGTACGCATCCGGAATCCGATTGCCGGTCGGG
Organism: Vicinamibacterales bacterium; assembly: GCA_963664545.2. GTDB lineage: Bacteria > Acidobacteriota > Vicinamibacteria > Vicinamibacterales > UBA8438 > JAJEEA01. Next base: position 1,968,953 of record OY761475.2, read on the forward strand.
AGGCGCGAGTCGAAAAGGCCGCGGAAGATCCGCCAATGACCACTTCCGGGTCGCAACCGCGTGGCGGCGGGCTGACGCAGCAACGTGTCGACGTAGGCGGCCGCCGCCTCGGCGGACATCGGCGGATGGAAGATCCTCGGATGCGTCAGTATGCGCAGCACGCCGCTCAGCACCAGTTCGGAGAAACCCACCGGCTCGCGACGAGAGGCAGCTCCGTCCAGCCACGCCCGGCAGCGGTCGTGATAGGTGGCGTCAGCGAGAAACGCGTTGACCAGGACATTGACGTCAGGGCTCTGCATTCATGAGATCCTCAAGAGCGGCGTTGTCCGTCAGGTCCACGCCAGGCTGCTCCCTGTGCCCGTGAAGGATGGGGATCGGCGGAGCTTCCGCGACACCGCGCTTCGGGCCGGACAGAAGCTCGCGCAACGCCTGCTCGACCACCGCCTTCAGGGTCTTCCGTTCGCGCACCGCGTGGGACTTCGCCTCCAGCAGCAACGCGTCGTTGATGTCGATGGTAGTTCGCATGCATGGAAGCATATCCGCATGTGTGCGTCTATTGCAAGACGCCGACCGGCAGGACGCGCTCATGCGGACACGGCGGGAACTCCCGGGTCGAGGGTGCCGGCTGGCTCCGAACGCGGTAGAGTCACCGTGCATGCCTGTTCGCGCCATCTACGGTCTGTCGGCGGCAATCGTCGTCGCGGGCCTGAACGTCGCATTCGATGCACCGGCCGGCGGTGCCCGCGCACCGGCCCAGCCGGCCGCGGCCGACCGGCTCGACGAGCCCCGGCTGCCGCCAACGCCGTACCGCTACCTCGTCGAGCTGCCGGCGCACTTCAGCGCCGACGGTCCCGACGGCCTTGCCGCCGCCGACAACACGCCGGCCGGCAACCCCGTCACCGACGCCGGCGCCGCCCTCGGCCGCGTGCTCTTCCACGACACCCGGCTGTCGGCCAACCGCCGCGTCTCGTGCGGGTCGTGCCACCGCCAGGCGCACGGGTTCTCGGACCCGCGGCGGCTGAGCATCGGCTTCGACGGGCGGCCCACCCGGCGCCACGCCATGAGCCTCGCCAACGCCCGCTACTACGCCCGCGGCCGGTTCTTCTGGGACGAGCGGGCCGAGAGCCTCGAGGCGCAGGTGCTGGCCCCGATCGAGGACCCCGTCGAGATGGGTGCGTCGCTCGACGCGGTCGAGGCCCGCCTCGCCGCGACCGCCTTCTACCCGCCGCTCTTCGAGCGCGCCTTCGGCAGCCCCGACGTCACGCGCGACCGCATGGCCAGGGCCCTCGCGCAGTTCGTGCGGGCGCTGGTGTCGTACCGCGCGCCCTACGACGACGTACGTGCGGCCGGGCCGCCGGGATCGCGGGCGTTCCTCGACCGGCTGGCACCCGCCGCGCGGCGAGGCTATCTCCTGTTCGCCACCCCGCCCGGCCCCGGCCGCCGGGGCGCCGGCTGCGCCCGCTGCCACGCTGGCGACGCGCAGATCAGCCTCGCGCCGCGCAACATCGGCCTCGACGAGCTCGACGGGAACGTCGAAGGGAACTTCGAAGCGCTGCACCGCTTGGGCGGGGGCGACCCCGGCGGGTTCGACCCCGGCGCCGGCGACGGCCGCTTCAAGGCCCCCTCCCTGCGCAACGTCGCGGTCCGACCGCCCTACATGCACGACGGCCGCTTCGAGACCCTGCGCGAGGTCATCGGGCACTACGACGCCGACGTGGCGCCGCACCCGTTCCTCGACATGCACCTGCTCGACCGCCGGCTCGTCGTCACCGGCGGGCCCGTCCGGCCCGTCCGCCTGGGCCTCACCGAACCGGAGATCGCCGCGCTGATCGCCTTCCTGGAAACCCTGACCGACCCCGCGTTCCTCGCCGACCCCCGGTTCTCGGACCCGTTCCTGCCCGCCGCCGAACAAGGTCGGCACTAGCCGAACGACCCGACGAATCGAACCGCATGAAACGCTGCTGCATGACGTAGAGTTCAGGGCAAGCAAGCCGGTCGCCATCAACACGCATGGGAGATCAGATGACGAAAGTAGTGTGTTGGAACATGGGCTACAATGGGGATTCGTGGCGGAAATTGGTACAGATGGACGCAGACGTCGCACTGCTGCAGGAACCATCCAAGGTTCCGCCCGATGTAGCCGATCGTGTCGAGATCGAACCGCCGGATCACTGGAGCGATTGGGACTCGTACCTGCCGAAGCCCCCAGTCCACAAGCGACCACGGATCGCGAAGCTGTCCGACCGCGTGAAGGTGAAGTGGTTCAAGCCGGTCCCCCTGCTCGAGCCGATATCCAAGGATCAGATCGCCATCAGCGACGTCCACACCGTCGCCGTCGCCCAAGTCTCCCCGCTTGACGGCGATTCGCAGCCGTTCATCGTCGTATCGATGTACGCGCACTGGAAGGGGGCGCACCCGATCACCGGGAGAAAAGACGCGCAAGCAGGCGCATCGGCGCATCGAATCATCTCGGACCTCTCCGTATTCGTCGCCAACCCAGACAAGATACCGCACCGCATCCTTGCAGCAGGCGATCTCAACATCGACTGCGGGGTCGACTGTGACTGGAGATTTCTTGACAGAAACACCCCACGCTCGGATGCAAGCTGCCGTATTGTATGGGACCGCATGAAAGCGCTCGGTTTCGAGTACCTGGGGCCGCGGTATCCGAACGGACGGCGAGCGGATCCCACCCCGGGACACCTGCCGCCGGAGACGAAGAACGTGCCCACGCAATACGGCCGCGCCCACCAAGGTTCGCCCGAAGGCGCCCGGCTGCAACTCGATCACGTCTTCGCCTCGGACGGGTTCCACCAGACCATCGAGACCCGCGCCCTGAACGGAGTCGAAAAAGAAGAATGGGGGCCGAGCGACCACGCCCGGCTGTGGATAGAGGTGGGAAAGTGACCCCCGGCGGCGAAGGGCCGCACGCGGTCTGCGAGCCATCGTACCAGGGCGCCGTTTCACGAGGCACTCCGCCGGCGGGCCAGACGCCGTCCGAGAGGACGGTCCGCCGGAAGCGGCCCGCTGGACCGCCCCCGCCCTCACAGCACCCGCCACCACGGCGCCGCGAGCACGCCGGGCGTGATCCAGTCGACGGTCTCGCCCGCGTGCAGCAGCAGCCCCGCGCGAGCCGTCTTCCCGTACTCGGCCAGGAAGCTGCGCAGATTCGCGGCGTCGCGAAGCCGCGGTCGCGACGAGGTCTTCACCTCGATCGGCAGCAGACGGCCGCCCGCCTCTATCACGATGTCCACTTCTTCGCCCGTCGCGGTGCGCCAGTAGAGCAGCTCGGCGCGGTCGAGCCGCGCGTCGCGCCACGCCAGCAGGTCGAGGAGCACGACGTTCTCGAGATGGGCGCCGCCCGATTCCACCCCCCCGGCGAGATGCAGCGCCAACCCCGTGTCTCCCCAGTACAGCTTCGGCGCCTTGATCAGCCGCTTGGTGCGGTTCACGGCGCACGCCGGCAACCGGACTAGCGCTAGACCCGCCGGACCTCGCCACGTCACCGTCGTCCGGCCGGCCAGGGAAACCGCGGAATCCAGCGCGGCACGTCGCGGCAGTACGCGTCGAACTGCGGACCGAACGTCCGCCGCATGTCCGGCTCCTCCTTCATGACCACGAACGCCGTGAGCCACAACCAGTACGTCAGGGCGTACCCGAAAAGCGCCCAACTGGAGAAGAAGACGGCCTCGCCAAGGAGGATCATCACCACGCCGAGCAGGAGCGGGTGCCGTGTGAGGGCGTACCGTCCATCCGTCACCAGGACGGTCGGTTGCCCACCCGGAATCGCTGAAGTGCCGCCCCGCAACAGACGGGCGGCCGACCACACGTAGAGATAGGCGCCGCCAGCCGCCAACCCGAGGCCCAGCCAAGCCCCTGGGCCGACTTCCGTGCCGAGCATCGTGGTGCCGTCGATACCCCGGAGGACGAGGGCGGGTAGACCCACCACGAAGACGCCATGCAGGACGCATGCGGTGAGGATGGTCCCGATGAGGGGGGCAAGCGACGATCGGCCGGTCATTTCATGTCGATGTACTTCACGGGGACGAGACGGCGCCCGGGCCTGTCCACCGCCGCCGGCGCCTGCCCCAGGATGACGTAGCCCAGGAGAGGCTCGTACTTCGCGTTCTCCTCCGGTTTCATGTCCACGAAGATCACCTCGTTCGAAACCGGACGAAGCCCTTCGATCTTCACCTCCACCGGCGAGCACGCCTCGCCCCGCACGACCTCCCGGTTGGCCATCAGCAGCTCGACGGCTTCGGAGCGCTTGAACCGGCCGAGCCGCTCCTTCCACGCCGCGGGGAGGATCAGCGCGCCGGCCCCCGTATCGACGAACATCCCGCATTCGATCGATTTGTCCTCGTCGAACACATTGGTGACCTTGGTCTGTACGACGATGCGTCCCACCGCTCCGTCCTCCAGGAATCCCGGCTCGCCGGCGCTCACGGGCCGAGGCACCGTGCGTCACGGCCTCGTACGATCCCATCGTACCACCGGCGCCGTTCACGAGTCGGCGCCGCGCCCGGCAGAGCGGAAACCCCATCATGGCCGTGGTCGAGCGCGTGAGCGTGGTCGGCGCCGCGCCCGGCAGAGCGGAAACCCGCCCGAACCGGACGATCGGGGCGACGGCAGCCGGTCGCCCCCGCCTCAGAGCACCCGCCACCACGGCGCCGCCAGCACGCCGGGCGCGATCCAGTCGACCGTTTCGCCCGCGTGCAGCAGCAGCCCCGAGCGGGCGGTCCCGCCGTACTCCGCGCGGAAGCTGCGCAGGTTGGCGGCGTCGCGAAGCCGCGGTCGCGACGAGGTCTTCACCTCGATCGGCAGCAGACGGCCGCCCGCCTCTATCACGATGTCCACTTCTTCGCCCGTCGCGGTGCGCCAGTAGAGCAGCTCGGCGCGGTCGAGCCGCGCGTCGCGCCACGCCAGCAGGTCGAGGAGCACGACGTTCTCGAGATGGGCGCCGCCCGGTTCCACCCCCCCGGCGAGGTGCAGCGCCAACCCCGTGTCTCCCCAGTAGAGCTTCGGCGACTTGATCAGCCGCTTGGTGCGGTTCACCGTGCACGCCGGCAGCCGGACCAGCAGGTACGCGGTCTCGACCAGATTGAGGTAGCGGCGCACCGTCGGCTGCGGCAGCGCGACGTCGCGGCCCAGCTCGGTCTGGTTGACGATCTGTCCGAGCCGCAGACAGGCCGCCCGCATCAGGCGACGGAAGTCGGGCAGCGCGGATACGGTCGAGAGCGCCTGCAGGTCGCGTTCGAGGTAGGTGCGCACGTACCCGTCGAACCAGACGTCCCGGTCTTCGTCCGTCGCGAGCTGCAGGGCCGGCGACGGGAAGCCGCCGCGGCGCGCGAGCGTGCGCCAGTCGTCCGGCTCGCCGGGCTGCGCCGCCACGAGGTCGAGCCAGTCCTCGTCGCGGGCGCCGAGCAGCTCCTCCCAGACGCCGCACCGCCCGAGCCCGCGTTGCTCGCGCCGGGTCATCGGCCAGAGCGTGAGGTAGCTCGCCCGGCCCGCGAGCGACTCGGACACGCGCCGCATGAGCAGCAGGTTGGCCGATCCGGTCAGGAGGAATCGGCCCGGCCGCCGCGACCGGTCGATCTCGCGCTTGACGGCGTGCAGCAGATCGGGCGCGCGCTGCACCTCGTCCAGCGTCACCGGCTCGCCGCCGCCGACCAACGCATCCGGGTCGCGGCGGGCCAGATCCAGGACGTCGAGGTCGTCGAGCGAGCGGTAGCGCCTCGGCCCCGACGCGAGGTCCTGTGCGAGGGTGCTCTTCCCGGTCTGACGCGCGCCGGCCACGACCACGGCCGGCATCACGCGGAGCCGACGGTCCAGGTCACGCGCCACGAGGCGGGGCAGCACGCGATCATTCATGCTGTGAATGATATCCATTCGCAGCGTGAATGGATATCATTCAACATGCGGCCGCCGCCCGGAGAGGCGCAAGCGCCCGCGCGCCCTTTCTCGACGACCATCGTACCGCCGGGCGGGCGTTCGCGAAGCTGGCGCATCTCCCCGCGGCCCTGCCCCGCGCGTGCAGCGGTCGTTCATGGCCCGCCGCCGTTCGCCGCCGTTCGCCGCCGGGCGCATGCCGGCGACCCGGCAACTCGATGGACTTCACCGGAAACCGATTGCGCAACACGCTCGCGAGGCCGCCCGCGTCTCCCTGCGGCCCTGCCCGCGCCCGCGACGGTGTTCATGGCCCGACGCCATCCGCCGCCCGGCGCATGCCGGCGACCCGGCAACTCGGTATAGACTTTCACCGGAAACGGACCGTACGACAGCGCTCGGCCCCGCTCGCCGGCGGGGCGGGATTCGTGAGGAGCATGGCATGAGACTGCACGATGTCGCCCATTTGGCCCACCGCGCCCTTCGCCCTCTGGCCTTCGCAGGGCTCGCCCTGCTGGTGGCCGCCCCCGGCTTCGCCAACGACTGGCCGCAGTGGCGCGGCGAGGACCGGCGCGGGGAGTGGACCGAGACCGGCATCGTCGAGGCGCTGCCCGACGAGCTGAAGGTCGCGTGGCGCGTGCCCGTCAACTCGGGCTACTCGGGCGCCGCGGTGGCCGACGGGCGCGTCTTCATCACCGACTGGAGCGAGGACCCCGAGTCGCGGACCATGGACGGCACCGAGCGGGCCATCGCGATCGACGAGGAGACCGGCGAGGTGCTGTGGGTGCGGGAATGGCCCACGACCTACCGCATGCTGATGTTCTCGTACGCCATCGGCCCGCGCGCGACCCCCACCGTCGACGGCGACCGCGTCTACGTGGTCGGCGCCGCCGGCGACCTCTACTGCCTCGACGTCGAGACCGGCGACGTCCTGTGGGAGAAGCACTACATCGCCGACTACGACAGCTTCATCCCCACCTGGGGCGTGACCAGCGCGCCGATCGTCGACGGCGACCGGCTCATCACGGTGGTCGGCGGCGAGCCGGGCGGCCTCGTGATGGCGTGGGACAAGCGGACCGGCGAGGAGATCTGGCGCGCCCTCGACGTCGTCGGCGAGATGGGCTACGGCCAGCCCATCATCATCGAGGCGGGCGGCACCCGCCAGCTCATCATCTGGCACGCGGCGGCCCTGGTGTCGCTGAACCCCGAGACCGGCGAGGTCTACTGGGACGAGGACTGGGAGGCGGGGGCCGGCATGTCCGTCGCCACGCCCGTCCGCAGCGGCAACTACCTGGTGGTGTCGCAGTTCTACCGCGGCTCAATGATGATGCAGCTCAACCAGGACCGGCCCGACGCGACGATGATGTGGCGCGGCCAGAGCCGGAGCGAGATGCCCGGCGAGACCGACGGCTTGCACGCGATGATCACGACGCCGCTCATCGAGGGCGACTACCTCTACGGGGTCGGCAGCTACGGCGAGCTGCGGGGGCTCGACGCCCGCACCGGCGAGCGGCTGTGGATGAGCGACGAGATGACCGTGCAGGCCCGCTGGGGCACCGCGTTCATGGTGAAGCACGGCGACCGCTACTTCGTCGTGAACGACGAGGGGTTCCTCATCCTCGCCGAGTTCACGCCCGAGGGCTACGTCGAGCACGGCCGCATCAAGCTCATCGAGGCCACCGGCGACGCCGCGTTCGGCCCCACCCGGCGATTCGCCCGGCAGGTGAACTGGTCGCACCCGGCCTACGCCAACGGCCACATCGTGCACCGGAACGACAACGAGATCATCCGGGTGTCGCTGCGGGCGGCGGACTACCAGGACTAGGAGTCTGCGCCGTAGAACGGCGCGGACTCCTGCAGGGTTGCCGTGAAAGTACACGGTGGTGAAGACACACTACCCCTGACGCGACGGAAGGGTCGCAAAGGAGCGGCGGTTCATGCGCTACGTGGCGACGCTCGCTCTTGAGGCTGCCCATGTGGCCTCGACGGCGTAGCGTGCCGTGAGCGCGGACAGGCTACCGTACTTTCATGCGGTTGGGGTGGCTGCGCGAAGCGTGGCCATGAGCGTTTGGTTGGGCGCCAAGCGGAGCCGAAGGCGACGATTGGCGGGCTAGCGGCGAAGGTCGAATCGAGCGGAGTGCGCCGGCCCCGGCGCGATGCGGGGCCGGTGCCAGCCGGCCGGACCGGCGAGATTCGTGAGGAGCATGGCATGAGATCGCACGACGTCGACCCCGTGGCCCGCCGCACCCTGCGCCCGCTCACCTTCGCGGGGATCGCCCTGCTCGCAGCCGCCCCCGGGTTCGCCAACGACTGGCCGCAGTGGCGCGGCGAGGACCGGCGCGGGGAATGGACGGAGACCGGCATCGTCGAGACGCTGCCCGACGAGCTGAAGGTCGCGTGGCGCGTGCCCGTCAACTCGGGCTACTCGGGCGCCGCGGTGGCCGACGGGCGCGTCTTCATCACCGACTGGGCCGAGGACCCCGAGTCGCGGACGATGGACGGCACCGAGCGGGCCCTCGCCCTCGACGAGGAGACCGGCGAGGTGCTGTGGGTCCGGGAGTGGCCCACCACCTACCGCATGCTGATGGTTTCCTACGCCATCGGCCCGCGCGCCACCCCGACCGTCGACGGCGACCGCGTGTACGTCGTGGGCGCCGCCGGCGACCTCTACTGCCTCGACGTCGAGACCGGCGACGTCCTGTGGGAGAAGCACTACATCGCCGACTACGACAGCTTCATCCCCACCTGGGGGGTGGCCAGCTCGCCCATCGTCGACGGCGACCGGCTCATCACGGTGGTCGGCGGCGAGCCCGGCGGCCTCGTCATGGCGTGGGACAAGCGGACCGGCGAGGAGATCTGGCGGGCCCTCGACGTGGTCGGCGAGATGGGCTACGGCCAGCCCATCATCATCGAGGCCGGCGGGGCCCGGCAGCTCATCGTCTGGCACGCGGCGGCGCTCGTTTCGCTGGACCCCGAGACCGGCGAGGTCTACTGGAACGAGGAGTGGGAGGCGGCGGCCGGCGTATCCGTCGCCACCCCCGTCCGCAGCGGCAACTACCTGCTGGTGTCGCAGTTCTACCGCGGCTCGATGATGATGCAGCTCAACCAGGACCGGCCCGACGCGACGATGCTGTGGCGCGGCCGGAGCCGGAGCGAGCTGCCCGGAGAGACCGACGGGCTGCACGCGATGATCACGACGCCGCTCATCGAGGGCGACTACCTCTACGGCGTGGGCAGCTACGGCGAGCTGCGGGGCCTCGACGCCCGCACCGGCGAGCGGCTGTGGATGAGCGACGAGATGACCGCGCAGGCCCGCTGGGGCACCGCGTTCATGGTGAAGCACGGCGACCGCTACTTCGTGGTCAACGACGACGGCTTCCTCATCGACGCCCGGTTCACCCCCGAGGGCTACGTCGAGCGCGGCCGCATCAAGCTCATCGAGCCGACCGGCGACGCCGCGTTCGGCCCCGCCCGGCGATTCGCCCGGCGGGTGAACTGGTCGCACCCGGCCTACGCCAACGGACACATCGTGCACCGCAACGACAACGAGATCATCCGCGTGTCGCTGCGCGCGGCGGACTACGAGGACTAGCAGCCGAGGGTCGAATCGAACGGAGTGCGCCGGCCCCGGCGTGATGCGGGGCCGGTGACAGCCGGCCGGCAGCGATCCCCGCGACGGATACCATCGTGGCGTAGGCCACTGCCTTGGGTCGCACGCACTACCGCAGGTAGAAACGGAGAGACGGGAGACGCCGTGGCGAACGTGACCGTGACCCGGCGGATCGATGCGCCCGCGGACGCAGTGTTCCGCGCCGTAGCGCACATCGAGCAGTTCTCGCAGGCGGTGCCGCACGTCCTGCGCGTCGAGTTCCTCTCGGAGGTGAAATCGGGCGTCGGCACGCGTTTCCGCGAGACCCGCATGATAATGGGGCGCGAGGCGTCGACCGAACTCGAGGTCACCGAGTACGTGGAGAACGAGCGGGTGCGCATCGCGTCCGAGGCGGGCGGTGCGCTTTGGGACACGGTATTCACGGTCGCCCCCGACGGAGAGGGAACCGAGCTCAAGATGGTGATGGACGCCACACCCCGGACCGCGGGCGCCCGGATGACGCTGCCGCTCGTCATCGGCGTGGTCCGGAAGGCGGTCGAGCAGGACATGGACTCGGTAAAGGCGTTCTGCGAGCGGCAGTAGATCAGAGTACGCTGAAGGGGTCGCCATTGCACCGCGCTGGACGATGGCCTGCGCGATCACGCCGTGGACGCCGGCACCCACGAGCACGAGCGCCAGCGTCCCGAACAGGGCGATCATCGGCGGGCCGCTCGGCCGGCGACGCGACGCCCTCATCCATCGAGCGGACGTCCGTGACGAAGACGTGCGGGGCGACCTCGCGGATGCGGGCCCCACCCCGGCCGCGTCGGCCTTCGGGTCGCCCGCCGTCCGCGCGACGAGGGTGATGGCCGCCTGCGGGCGTGAGGCCCTGCGGGGAGGTAGACATCGCCGGTCCGCGATGCCTCGACGCCGCCGCCTGCCCGGTCAGGGCTCCACCCTGCGAACACCGGCCACCCGGTCGAAGTCCCGGTCGAAGCTGACGATCTCGGTGATTCCCCGTCGCGCCATGTGGGCGGCGGCCAGCGCATCCTCGAAGTCCAGGGTCGGCGACGCCCCGTAGGTGTCGAGCGCCTCCAGGCAGACGCGCTTCTGCGGAAGCCGGAGGCCGCGAAGCGTCAGAAGGGGCAGGAGCCGGGCGCGAATCTGCTCGTGGCTCAACTGATAGGACAGACGCGGCGACGAGAGCACGTAGATCACCTCGGCGACGATGGCCTCGCAGGTCGCGAGCTCTTCTTCTCCGCGCTGCACGCGCTGGAAGAGCTCGTAGCAGGCCCTCGCCTTCACCGCGTCATCCCGGGTCAGGTAGCGCAGGATGACGTTCGCGTCGAGGAACCTCACGTTCCGCTCATCTTCTGCAGGGTCCGCTCGGCCCGGGCGTCCCTGGCGGCCCGAGACAGCTCGTCGAAGTCCTGGGGCCCGCCAGCCGGCTCGACCGATCCGTACGCGGATTCGAGGCTGTACGAGACGGGCCTCAGGCGCACCTCGCCGTCGGCGATGGTGAAGGTGACCCTGTCCCTGGGCTTCACGCCGAGCACGCGGCGCACCTCGGCGGGAACGGTGACCTGGCTCCGCTGGGTAATCGTGGTGGTGATTTCCTTCATCTCGATCAGCCGCAATGACCCATGTGCTTTTCAATGACGAACGAGTATATCATTGACCTGGAAAGGAACGCATCCATGAACCGATACGCGCACTCCACCGCCGCCATCCGGTCCGTCCTCGTGCTGCTGGCGACGACGGCGTTGACGCCCGCCGCCGTCCAGGCGCAGGCACCGGCACCGGCCGACGACTTCGCCCCGGTCACCGACGCCATCCTGCAGGACCCGCCGGCCGACGACTGGCTAATGTGGCGGCGCACCCTCGACGGCTGGGGCTACAGCCCGCTGGACCAGATCGACCGCGGCAACGTCGGCGACCTGCGCATGGTGTGGTCGCGCGGCCTCGGGCCCGGGCTGCAGCAGGGCACCCCGCTGGTGCACGACGGCGTGATGTACATGCCGAACCCGCGCGACGTCATCCAGGCCATCGACGGCGCCACCGGCGACCTCCTCTGGGAGTACCGCCGGGACCTGCCCGACGACCTCCGGGACTACATGCTCGGGGCCCTGACCGATCTCAACCGCAACCTCGCCATCTACGGCACGCACATCATCGACACGAGCGGCGACGACTACGTGTTCGCCCTCGACGCCGCGACCGGCGAGCTGGCGTGGGAGACCCAGATCCTCGACTACCGGGTGAACCCCGCCAACCAGAGCTCGGGCCCCATCATCGCGAACGGCAAGATCGTGTCGGGCCGCGGCTGCACCCCGCGGGGCGGGCCGAACGCCTGCGTCATCGTCGCCCACGACGCCGAGACCGGCGAGGAGCTGTGGCGGCGGCGCACCATCCCCGCCCCCGGCGAACCCGGCGACGAGACCTGGGGCGGGGTGCCGTTCGAGGAGCGCAAGCACGTCGGCGCGTGGATGGTGCCGAGCTACGACCCCGAGCTGAACCTCGTCTACATCGGCACCTCGGTCACCTCGCCGGCCCCCAAGTTCCTCATCGGCGGCGCCGACCTGCAGCACCTGTACCACAACTCGACCCTCGCGCTCGACGCCGACACCGGCGAGATCGTCTGGTACTACCAGCACCTCAACGACAGTTGGGACCTCGACCATCCCTTCGAGCGCATCCTCGTCGACACCGCGGTCAGCCCCGACCCGGACGCGGTCGAGTGGATCAACCCGCGGCTCCAGCCCGGCGAGGTGCGCCGGGTCATGACCGGCATCCCCGGCAAGACCGGCATCGTCTACACCCTCGACCGCGCGACCGGCGAGTTCCTGTGGGCGCGGCCCACGGTGGCCCAGAACGTGGTGGGCGGCATCGACGGCGCGACCGGCGCGGTCTCCGAGAACCAGGAGGTCGTGTTCCGCCGCGAGGGCCAGGAGGTCTTCGCGTGCCCGACCCTCACCGGCGGAAAGGACTGGGAGCCGGGCGCCTACAGCCCCCTCACCAACGCCATGTACTTCCCCCTGCGCAACGCCTGCGCCCGCATCATGGCCACCAACGACGGCTCGCTCTACGGGCTCGGCGTCCGCACCGAGATCGCCCCCGGCACCGACCAGGTCGGCACCGTCCAGGCGATCTCGGCCGAGACCGGCGAGCTGCTGTGGATCCACGAGCAGCGCGCCGCCACCAGCTCGCTCATGGCCACCGGCGGCGGCCTCGTCTTCGGCGGCGACTACAACGGCCGCTTCCGCGCCCTCGACCATGAGACCGGCGAGGTCCTCTGGGAGATCAACATCGGCTCGCCGGTCACCGGCTTCCCCGTCACCTACGCCCACGAAGGGCGCCAGTACGTCGCGGTCAGCACCGGCCGCTCGCTGACCTCGGGCGCCTTCAACCGCCTGACCCCCGAGCTGCGCCCGAGCGCCGGCAACACGCTGTTCGTGTTCGCGCTGCCTTGACGTCGGATCACTGAAGCTCGGGCAACGCCGGACCCGCCCGAAGGTGGGCACGAAGGAGGGTTGACAGGCCTGTCCACGGCGGGGTACTCTGTCGAACAGTATAGACCCCACTGTTCCTGCGGGCACGGTGGGAGTGGATTGGGAAGGGGCTGTCTCCAGCCAAGCAACTGGGGGCAGCCCCTTTTTCCGTCGGGAGGCGCTCCACATGGCCGCGACGATGGTGTTCATTGACGGGGGCTACCTCGACAAGGTTCTGGAGAACGAGCACCCCGGGAAGAGGATTGACTACGCACTCCTCGCGAAGGAGTTGGCGAAACCTGGCGAAGTACTGAGGACGTACTACTACCACTGCCTGCCGTACCAGAGCCAGACGCCGACAGAGGACGAGAAGCAGCGGTACAGAGCCAAGCACAAGTTCATGACGGCGCTGGAGAATCTGCGCCGCTTCCAAGTTCGGCGAGGTACCTTGACCCGCAGGCAAGACGGTCGCGGCAACTGGATCTTCGCTCAGAAAGGGGTAGACACCAGCATCTGTGTTGACATGGCGCTATTGGCCGGCAAGGGGAAGTTCACCGACGCGGTGCTCGTGAGCGGCGACAGCGATCTCGTGCCCGCCGTGGAGGCCGTCAAGCCCGAGGGAGTGGTAGTCACCCTGTGGCATGGTAGCCGCACAGGAAACAGCAGACCGAGCCGGGAGCTCTTCCAGGTCTGCGACGAACGTCGCGAGATCACGACTGAGTTGATCGATCGAGTCTTGAGGCAGCCCTGACGCGGCAGCGGGGCCTTGTGGCGGGCGTCCCGACCGCGCGACGAAACGACCGTGGGACCGCCTGGAAGACTGCCATAGTCGCACGCCCGCACCATGACGAGACGCAAGCTCCCCATCGGCATCCAGACCTTCCGCACGGTGCGGGAGCAGGGGTGCTACTACGTCGACAAGACGGGGTACGCGACGCGCCTAGCGGACGGAGGAGGCCGCTACTTCCTGTCCCGTCCCCGCCGGTTCGGCAAGAGCCTGTTCCTCGACACGCTGAAGGAGCTGTTCGAGAGCAACGAGCCACTGTTCCGGGGCTTGGCCGTCCACGACCGGTGGGACTGGTCGGTCAGCCACCTCGTGATCCGCCTGAGTTTCGGTGTCGGCGACTTCGGGCAGCCCGACTATCTGCAAGAGGATTTGGCAGATCAACTGGAGGCCCACGAAGAACGCGCCGGGGTCCAGGTGCGGACGGCCAGCGCGTCCGTGCGTCTGCGGCGTCTGATCACGGCGTTGCACGAACGCACCGGCCGGGGCGTCGTGGTCCTCGTGGACGAGTACGACAAGCCGATCCTGGACGCCCTCGAGGATCCGGAGCTCGCCCGCCGCAACCGCAACCTGCTGCGCGGGCTGTACGCGACCATCAAGGATTGTGACGCGCACGTCCGGTTCAGCTTCCTCACCGGCGTCAGCCGGTTCTCGAAGGCCGGCATGTTCTCGGGTCTCAACAGCCCGGAAGACCTGACGCTGAACCCGTCGTACTCCGCCGTCTGCGGCTATACCGAGGAGGACCTGGAGACCGTGTTCGCGCCCGAGCTGCCCGGCCTCGACCGCGAGCTGATCCGTCGCTGGTATGACGGCTACAACTGGCTGGGGGCGGAGAACGTCTACAACCCGTACGACGTGCTCCTGCTGTTCAGCCAACGCGAGTTCGAGGCCCACTGGTTCGAGACCGGCACGCCCGCCTTCCTCATCGACAGGCTGCGGGAGCGCCGGGTCAGCGCGCTCGATCTGGAGGCGATGACCGGCGACCGCGCCCTGCTGTCGAAGTTCGATGTGGGCGACGTCGGCACCGAGGCGCTGCTCTTCCAGTCGGGCTACCTGACCATCAAGGGGGTCGAGCGAGACGCGGGGGGCATGGCCCGCTACCGCCTGGGCTATCCGAACCAGGAGGTGCGCCAGAGCATGAACGCGAGCCTGCTCGACGCCCTGGCCCCGAACGCGTCGGCGCAGCTCTCGAGCGGCGCGCGGTTCCGGGAGCTGCTGGCGGCGAACGACTTCGCCGGGCTGAAGGCGCTGATCCAGGCCCACTTCGACGGCATCCCCCACCAGTGGCACGTCCGGAACGACATCGCCGACTACGAGGGCTACTACGCCAGCGTGTTCTACTCGTGTCTCGCCGGGCTCGGGTTCGACGTGGTGGCGGAAGACAGCAGCGCCCGCGGCCGGGCGGACCTCACGCTGCGCTTCGGCGGCGCCGTGTACGTCTTCGAGTTCAAGGTCGTCGAGCTGGCGGGCGAAGGCTCGGCGCTGTCGCAGTTGCGGGCGAAGGGCTACGCCGACAAATACCGAGGCCGCGGCCAGCCGATCCACCTCGTCG
Organism: Vicinamibacterales bacterium; assembly: GCA_963664545.2. Classification (GTDB taxonomy): domain Bacteria; phylum Acidobacteriota; class Vicinamibacteria; order Vicinamibacterales; family UBA8438; genus JAJEEA01. The sequence goes on from OY761475.2 coordinate 1,984,252, forward strand.
GCATCGAGTTCAGCCGCGAGACGCGGACGCTCGCGTCGTTCGACGTGGAGTCGGCGTGAAGCCGAACGGCGATTCAGGCTGTCGCCGATGGCGGGTCTGCGACCCTTGATCGAGGAGGAATCATGAGCAGTCTCTCCGTGCGGCTGCCCGACTCGCTGCACGACAAAGGTTCGGGAGCTGGCTCGCCGCGACGGCGTCTCGATCAATCAGTTCATCGCCACCGCGGTTGCCGAAAAGGCCTCGGCTCTGCTGACCGTCGACTACCTGGAGCAGCGCGCCCGCCGCGCCGACCCGGACATCTTCAGGCGACTGCTGAGCCGAGTGCCCGACGTTCCCCCGCCGCCTGGCGACGAGTTGCCAGCCGACGGACAGCCCCCGGCGTCCCCGAACCCGCCGAAGCGCCCGCGGAGGGGTGGCAGGCGGCAGCGTAGCACGAAATGATCGCCCCCGGCACCGACCAGGTCGGCACCGTCAACCGCCTGACCTCGGAGCTGCCGCCATCGATTGCGAGCATTTTACCGACTTGTGCTAGCATTTCCGAAGAAGCAGAGAAGCAGCCCCATGGCGAGCCTGAGCGTACGCCGCCTGGACGGCGAGGTCATTCGGCGGTTGAAGATCCGGGCGCGACGCGACGGCCTGTCCGTGGAGGAGACCGTACGGCGCATCCTGGCCGACGCCGTCGTCGATGAGGAGCCGGTCGGCGCGATGATCCGCCGCATCATCGGCGACGAGGGCATCGATTTCGAGCTGCCGGCGCGCGAGGTCGAGGAACCGATCGACTTCACGTCGGCCGAATACGGCCCCGACGATCCCGAATGATCCTGCTGGACACCAACGTGCTGTCGGAAGCCATGCGCGTCGAGCCGGACGGACGCGTGATGCGTTGGCTGGACCGACACCCTCCTTCGGTCCTGTTTCTCTCCGCCGTCACCGTCGACGAGATCATCTTCGGAATCGAGATACTCCCGGCCGGACGGAAACGGGCGCGCCTGGATCGCGCGTTCTCGAAGATCCTCGACGGGTTCTCGGAGCGCGTCGTCCCGTTCGATGCGGAGGCCGCCGCCGAGAGCGCGAGGCTCCGCGCCGGGCGGCGGCGCGCGGGCGCGCCGATGAGCCTAGCCGATTCGCAGATCGCCGGCACGGCCCGGAGCCGCGGCTATGCCGTGGCGACGCTGAACATCTCGGACTTCCGGGACCTCGGCCTCTCCATCCTGGAACCGCGCTGACAGCTCGGCGGACACGACTGGGCGTCACCGTCCCGGGGAGTCCGCCTGAAGGCGACCGGCCGCGTCGGCCGCCGCCGACGACCGGTCGCTGCCCTGACGATCTCGGCAGTCCACCGTCACCCAGGCTGGCCTCGTGCCGGACCGCGTGAGCCGCCGACCGCGGCCTGCAGCCGTTGCGTGGTTTCTTCGATCAGCTTCGGGACCTCGTTGACAATCGCCACCAGCGGCCGGTCGGCGGTGTCGCCCGCCCCGAACCCGGTTATACTAGAGGTATGAAGACGGCCGTTTCCATCCCCGACGAGGTTTTCGAGAAGGTCGAGTGACTGGCCGAGCGCGAGCAGCGCTCGCGCAGCAAGGTATACAGCGCCGCGCTACGGGAGTACGTGGCCCGCCACGGGCCGGACGAAGTCACCGAAGCCATGAATCGGGTGTGCGACCAGGTCGGCGCCGAGCCGGACGAGTTCCTGACCGCGGCGGCGCGCCGCGTCCTGGAGCGCGTGGAGTGGTGATCTCGCAGGGCGAGATCTGGTGGGCCGATCTTCCGGCCCCCGTGGGATTGGGCCCCGGGCTTCGACGACCGGTCGTGGTGGTGCAGGGCGACGCCTTGAATCGAAGCCGCCTCGCCACCGCGGTGTGCGTGCCGCTCACGAGCAACCTGCGGTGGGCCGACGCGCCGGGCAACGTGCTCCTGGCCGCAGGTGATATGCTGCCTGTTTGGCGAATCGATTGAACAGCCGTCCCTCCCGCGTCGCCCTCGTCGCCGCGTTCGCCGCCGTCTACGTCATCTGGGGCTCGACGTACCTCGCCATCCGCTGGGGGGTGGCCGAGATTCCGCCGTTCCTCATGGCCGGGGTGCGTTTCGTCGCGGCCGGGCTCGTTTTCGCGGGGTGGGCCGCGCACCGCGGCGCGGCGCGGCCGACGGCCCGCGACTGGGCGATGACCGGCCTCGTCGGGGCGCTGATGGCGGCGGGCGGCAACGGGGGCGTGAGCTGGGCGCTGCAGCGCGTACCGTCGGGCCTCGGCGCCCTCCTCGTCTCCATGGTGCCGTTCTGGGTGGCCCTCGCCGACTGGCTGCGGCCCGGCGGCGAGCGCCCCCGCGGCCAAGCGATCCTGGGCCTGGTGCTGGGGTTCACGGGGGTCGCGCTGCTCGTCAACCCCGCCGAAGCGGCGGGCTCGCGCGACCTCGACCCCGTCGGTGCCGGCGCCATCGTCGTGGCCAGCCTGCTGTGGGCGGCGGGATCGATCTGCTCGCGCCACGTCCCCCAGCCGCAGTCACAGGCCCTGTCGTCGGGCATGCAGATGCTCGGCGGTGGCGCGGTCCTGCTGGCGCTGTCGCTCGGCGCCGGCGAGCTGCGGGGGCTCGACTGGGGTGCGGTCTCCCCGGGGGCGTTCGCGGCCTGGACCTACGTCGCCGCCTTCGGCTCGGTGGCCTACGGCTGCTACCTCTGGCTGCTGAAGGCGTCGGTCCCCGCCAAGGCCGCCACCTACGCCTATGTCAACCCGGTCATCGCGCTGGTGCTGGGGTACTTCCTCGCCGGCGAGGCCCTGTCGGCGTGGTCGTTGGGGTGCTCCGCCGTCGTCGTCCTCGGGGTGTTGCTGGTGGTGTCCCGATAGCCATCCGGACGCTGCACCCGTCCCATCGGGCACCGTCCAACCCCCAATCTACCCGGCGCGCCGCACCCGCGCCGCCTGCCCCCGATCCGAGCCTCCGCGGCCCGGTCCACCGCTCCTCGCACCCGCTCCCCCTACCCGCGCCCGCTTTCCTTCACGCCCAGCCACACCGAACCCGATCCTCGGTCATTCCCCGTTACTCCCGTCGCCAACCCCACCCGTACTTCCAACCTTGCCGAACCTCTCCGTTGTCCGCCCCGCTCCCCGACCGTTCCGCCCGCCCCTCCCGACCTCGCGCCCGCCCCCTTGTGGTGGAAGCACATCCCGCAGCAACTGCCGCTGTTCCAACGGTAGCAGCAACAGTCGCCGTTCGTCACCCGTCTTGCTGTATGCAACCGCCGCATGCAGCATCCCCAAAGGAATCTCGCAATCAGCCACATCCGCGAGCGAAGAAGTCAGCGCCTCCAACGCCCTCGCCCATTCGTCCAGTGAACCCGGAAAGTGCTCCGCGTTTTCAATCAACACGTCCGTTAGAATCCCTCCCAAGATTCCCCCGTGTAGCACACTCCCCAGCAAACCACGCAGTTTCAACACGCCCTCCGGAAGGTACCGCGGACCGAAGTTGCGCACTGACGTGCTCACGATCGCTACAATAGCCCTCTGATGAACTCGGCTATCTCCGTTCAGATCGCCAGCTTCAATGGGTTCCCCCACTGCCTCCAGCGCCAACGCCAACGGCCCACCTGCAGCATTGGCCCGCGCCCGCAGTAGCCGGCCCACGAGAGAACCGCCCGGTAATCCCTCTACTCGCTTGGCGCTATCCGCCGCCGCACCCAATGCGCCCCGCTCGATATCGAGGCAACACCGTTCGATCCAGAGTCGCCGGCTATCAGGCTCCCCCTCCGCCACCCTGTCGAGGTATCTCCCCGCCGCGTCGTACTCACCGCTCCGCCGCGCGTACTCCGCAGCCCTGAGCAAAGATGGGCAGTGGCTCCTTTCCAGCAGTCGATCAAAGGCCGCGATCGCCTCCTCGGCACGCCCCAGTTCGACCAGAGCACGCCCGCGTACCAAGTACGCGTGATCGTGTGTCGGGTCGATTTCCAAGAGGTGCTCTGCCACCTCCATTGCCTCCTGGAACTCTCCAGACCACAGTAACGAGTCCGCCAGTCGGCAGTGCGTACGAACCGACTGCACGTGCCGCGAGGCGAACTGTCGCAGGTCCGACGCCGCACCGCGGTAATCCGCCATGTCAAAAAGAATGAAGCCGCGTAGTTGGCGAGCGCCGTGCTGATCCGAATCGATTTCCAGCGCCCGGTCTACCAGCTCCAGAGCACGATCCAACTGTCTTTGAGAGGCATGGAATCTCGCCGCCGCCAGCAACGCGCGCGGCTCAGATGGCGCAATCCGAACCACGTCCCCTGCCCGGGCCTCAGCGTCCGCGACCCGTCCCAGTGCGACAAGGCCCCTCGTGATCTGCTCGATACTGTGCCAGTGATCTGGCTCACCGTCGAGAACCCGTTCAGCCTCCGCGATCGCCTCCTCAAAACGCTCGAGCCGTAGCAGAATGTCCGCCCGAATGCAGTGATGAGCGCGCCGTTCACCGAGAGCCATCGCTTGGTCGATCGTTTCGAGGGCCTCCGCAAAGTTGCCCCCGACGAAATGGGCCCGTGCGAGTTGGAACAGCAACCGATCGTCGCCGGGATGTCTTGTGGCCGCTTCCCGGCCGACGGCTACTGCTGACTGCCCGTCACCCGCCTCAACGAGGGCGGACACCCACCTGCGATAGTCACGAGCGCCTCCGCTGTCCCGCACCAAGGCCTCCTGAATCGCGGCCAGACCAAGGTAGTCACCGGCATCTCGACAGCGTTCGGCCTCGTCATGAAGCGCGTCAATGAATGGCTCCCGCCCATCCGCCAGAGAACACCTAACCGCCTCTTCCACGTGAATGCGGTCCAGATCATCGAGCGACATGTCGTGCTGAAATCCGGCGTGGCGCTGCTCAAGTTCACGGAAGGTGAACCAGTGGCGAAGAAATTCGACAAACAGGCGGAAGTGCCGCGCCTTGTTGTCCTTGACTTCTATGCAGATGCGCATCAGCGGTTCCGACAGTTCACAGAACGTGTTGCGCCCCGACGGCTTGCGCGTGACGAATCCCGCCGACGCCAATTCCCCGATCTGTTTGGCGGCGGTCTGCTGCGACATTAGACAGGAGCTCGATATGTGCTTGACGGTGGCGGGCGCTCCTTCCAGTGCCAGAAACTCCATGATCTTGCGCTGAGTCGGAGGAAGTTGGCGCATTCTGTCCTGGTAGTATGGAGTGAGGTCATCGACCATATGCATGAATGGATCTACCAAATCCTCGAGAGACTCCTTGTCGAGAAAGTCGAACAGTACAACGTAGGCACGATGATTGCCGGCCGCGAGGTGATGGACGGCGCGCGCGCGTGCACGCCCGAGCGGCGTGCGGAGAAAGTTCGCCAAGTCGCCCTTGTTTTCGTGAACGGCCTTTTTTGCGAGAAGGTCAATTCCCGTCTCCAGATCGATGCTCTCAAGCGCCCGGATAGTGAAGAAGCCGTAGAAGGGGTTATCATGCAGCGTCAGCGTGCCGAACAACTGCGGGGTGGTCGCCACAATGGCCCAGTTGCCATCCTCCTGGATGGCGGCACGCCAACGCTTCTGCCCTTCGTCACCTAGGCCGTGAAACAGATCCATAAGGTTCTCACATAGCAACAGAAGCGTCTTGCCGTGGGAATGTTGGCGTAGCAGCCTGATAGCGAATGCTTCAGCTTCGTCCGGGTCCTTCGAGAACCGTTCGCAAATGGCGTCGATATCAGCATTGAGCTGTGGTGCCTGTTCAGCAAGGGCCTTCAGGATTCGCACTACAAGATCGAGGTACGAGGCCACGCCCCACTCTTCCTCCTTCAGCAAGGCTAACGCGACGCGATTCGCGCTGTCGTCCGCCTCAAGGGTGGCTATCAGCCGATGGTAAGCCAGTACGAGAAGGTGGGTTTTGCCTGACCCCCTCGGCCCAACCAGCAGAACGTAGTGTTTTTGTGGACTGCGAATGGATGTAGTAAGGCGGGACAGCACGTCCTTCATGACGTCGTGACGCCCTACAAACAGAGCTTCCAAGGATGCATGGTTCATGTTTCCCGGACTGTAGCGTGAACTGCGCAGGATGCCCTGCTTCATGGTCTTGTCTCCTTCCACCATTTCTTGATGAGGGGCCAGCGGAAATCGTATGCCGCTCCGGTTGCAGACCCGGTACGCTCGATATAGTGGTCCTCGGACAGGATGGTCAGGGTCTCACGAAGTTGCTCGGTCTCCAGCGACGGATCTCGGTGTTTACACAGATTGAGAAGGTCTGCAACGGGTGCGGGCGACGGCTGGCCGGCTAGGGTGTCGAGGACGACCAGAGCAAGTGTCCGCTGATCTTCTGCGTAGTACGAAGACAGACGGGTCAGGTAGTAGTTGAGATTCGCGGGATCGTGGGGATCGTACAAGAGGTGGTCGACGGCGGCCGACACATCGGGCAGCTTTGGTTGCCGGCCGAGCTGGTCGAGCTGGTCGACGACATGGTGGACATAATAAGGAAAGCCGCCTACCTGCTTGGCCACCTCACGCGCTAATCGGGGGATTTGCGCCGTAGCGGCGCGGGTCTCGCGGAGCAGTGCTTCCGCGAGTTGGCGGGTATCGCGGTCGGCCATGGGCGGAACCGTCAGGAACAGCATGTCGTTCACTGGGTCGTTGGTGTTTCCCGCCTCGCGCAGGGACCTGAGCACGAGGTGAAGGCCGATTGAGCCGGTGAACAGGAAGCGCAAACGGTCCGCTTGGGCAATCCGCAAGGCACGGAGGTGGTCCAGCAGTTGGATGGGCGTATTTGGTCCCGCTCTGTGTTGGAGGTTGTGGAGCATGAGCGGGAATTCGTCCCACAGCATGAGTATGCGCGTGTCGTTGTCGGCAGCGTGAATGAGGTCGTCGAACGCCTGGGCGAGGAGAGCCTGCCAACTTCCGTCGGCGGTCGGCACGTCGATGCCGGCGATCTTGCTGGGGAGTAGGGCGGACCGTTTGGCGATGTAGGCCTTGAAGCCGGGCAGCGCGCCCGACGATGGAGCGGTCGCGTAAATCGAGCGGATGAGATCCGCGATCGAGTGGACGGCCTCGAGGTCTTGGTAAAGGGGCAAGTAGCCGTCTTGGCACTCCTCGCGCATCTTGAAGAGGATGTGGGTCTTGCCGATGCGCCGCTCCGCAGACAGGATGAGCCCTTGGCGCTGAAGAACGCGCCAGTACCGGTCGATCTCCTGGTCTCGACCGATGACGTCTTTCGTGTCCAAGCGTCCGCCGGGGTTGATCTGCACGGGACGTGTACCTCCCGCCAGCCATTATACGTGGATTTTGACGTACGTCAATGTCGACGTATATCGGCAGGGATTGCGCGGGGGACGGGCGCTATCGCGGCAGTGCCCCCCGGCGGAAGCAGTCGACGAGATGGTCGTTGACCAGCCCCGTCGCCTGCATGAACGCGTAGCAGATGGTGGGGCCGACGAAGCGGAAGCCGCGGCGCTTCAGATCGCGGCTCATCGCCCGCGACTCGGGCGTCTCGGCGGGTACTTCGGCCAGGGTGCGCCACGTGTTCTGCCGGGGACGTCCGTCCACGAAGCGCCAGACGTAGCGGTCGAAGCTGCCGTGGTCGGCCTGCACCTGCAGGAAGGCGCGGGCGTTGCCGACGGCCGACTCGACCTTGAGCCGGTTGCGGATGATCGCGGGATTCCCGAGCAGGGCGGCCACCCGCCGGCCGTCGTAGCCGGCCACGACGGCGGGGTCGAAGCCGTCGAACGCGGCCCGGTAGCCCTCGCGCTTGCGCAGGATCGTGATCCAGGCGAGGCCGGCCTGGGCCCCTTCGAGGATCAGCATCTCGAAGAAATGCCGGTCGTCGTGGACGGGGACGCCCCACTCCTCGTCGTGGTACTTGCGGTAGAGCGGGTCCGGGCCGGCCCAGGGGCATCGGGTGGTCATGGCGCGTCCGCCAGGCAAGTCGTGGTGGCGCAGGTAGAGGCGGTCGGAGCCGGGCCGGGGCACCGGGCAGTCATCGCAGGGACACGCCGTCCGCCGTCACCCTCGGCCGGGCGGAGCGGCCCAGGGGTGGCGGGTTACTGCGCGTCCGCGAGGCGGTCGCGGGCCCGCTCGACATCGCGGTGGAAGACGAAGAGGGCGTCGGCCGTGTCCTGCTCGTCGGTGAAGTCGTAGGTGCGCCCGCCGCGCCGCTTCACGGTCAGCGTGTGCTCGAGATAGTCGACGGCGTGCTCCTCGAGCTCGGCGAACGGGATGAAGAACGCGTCGTCGCCGTCGGTCTCGTAGTGCAGGCCGGCGAGGTCGGCGCGCAGCGTGCCGTTGCAAGAGCCGAACCGGTGCCGGTGGACGACGGCGACGCGGGCGTCGAGCCGGACCTCGCGGAACCGCACGTCGACCGAGACCGGCTCGTCGCCGATCTCGATGTCGCGGGCGAAGCCCTCGTAGCCCTCCGCCGAGACGTTGAGCCGGTGGCGTCCCGGCTCGAGCTCGACCGCCTCGAACGGCGTCGTCCCGAGGAAGCGGCGATTGAGGAAGACCGACGCGCCGGGCACGTCGCTCGACACCACGAGCAGCGGCTCGAGCAGCGGCTCGATCAGCGGCGCCGGGGGCGGCGGAGCCGGCTCGGGCTCGGGTTCCGGCTCGGGCACCGCCTCCGCGAGGGCCGGCTCGGGCTCGGGTTCCGGCTCGCGCGGCGCCCGCCGCCGCGGCGGGTCGGCCGCGGTCTCGGCGGGGGCGCCCTCCCCGAACTGCGGGAACGCCGGCAGCCAGTCGGGGGGCGACGTCCACAGGTAGTAGCCGGCCCCGCCGGCCATCGCGAGCAGGACGATCAGCAGGAAGCGCCCCTTGCGCGACGGCGCCTCGATCTCCGGTCCGTGCAGCAGTGACATCCGATCAATCGTATCCGAGTCGACCCGAATCCGGTACATTGGTGCCATGACCCGCGCACTCGATCAACGCCGGCAGGACATCGACGCCCTGCGGTCGGACCCGGCGCGGCGCCCTGTCGCGGCCGGCGGCATCGTCGGCGCCGACCGGCTTCCGCGCCCCGCATCCCGGGCGGTCCATCGGGACGGACGACCCGCGAGCCCGTCGACGAACCGACCGGCCGAGACGGGGGCGAAGTCCGACGCCGCTGCGCCTCAGCGTGCGCGCCGCCGGCCGCGCGCGCCGGTCGCCGCCCTGCTCGCCGCCGCCGGCCTGCTCGCCGCCGCCCCGGCCGCCGCCCAGTCGCTCGCGACGGTGCAGGGCTTCGTGAGCGACGACACCGGCGCGAGCCTCCCCGGGGTGACGGTCGAGCTGGTGGACGTCGAGCGCGGACAGCGCCGCACCGCGGTCACCAACCGGAGCGGCTTCTTCGCCCTCCGCGCCGTGCCGAGCGGCGAGTACGACCTCGTGGCGTCGCTCGCCGGCTTCCGCACCGCCCGGCGCGAGAACGTGCGCCTGCTCGTCGGCCAGAGCTTCGAGGTGGACCTGCGGCTCGGCCTCGCCGCGGTCGAGGAGACCATCGACGTCACCGCGCAGGCGCCGCTCATCGAGGTCGGCCGGACCGGGGTCGCCGACTACGTGACCGAGGACGAGATCGCCAACCTGCCCATCTCGGGCCGCGACTTCGTGCGGTTCGCCCTGCTGAAGCCGACGGTGCAGTTCGATTCGCGCGGGCGCATTTCGCTGAGCGGCCAGCGCGCCGTGAACTCGGGGCTCACCATCGACGGCGCCGACGCCAAGAGCGCCTTCTTCGGCTTCGGGCGGGGCGGGCTGGCGCGCGAGGGCGGCGGCGCCCTGGTCGCGCAGGAGTCGGTGCAGGAGTTCCAGGTGGTGACGAGCGGGTACTCGGCCGAGGCGGGCCGCTCGGGCGGCGGGGCCATGAACGTGGTCACCAAGAGCGGCACCAACGACCTCGCCGGCTCGGGCGTCCTCTTCCTGCGCGACGACGCGATGGCGGCGCGGCTGCCGCGCTCGCCCCTCGACGCGGCGCGCGGGGTGCCCGCCGACGACGCGCGCTACGCGGTGGACGAGTTCCGCCGCTACAACTGGGGCGCGTCGATGGGCGGGCCCATCCGCCGCGACCGCACCCACTTCTTCCTCTCCTACGACCAGACCGCGCAGAGCCAGCCCTTCCTGCGCCACATCCGCGGGCGCGGGCACTACGACGCGGTGCTCGCGGCCCATCCCGAGCTGGTGGCCGGCTACCGGCCGAACGACGACGGGGCCGCCGCCGCCGACCCCGAGGGCGGCCGCACCGCGAGCGGGCGCTTCCTGCGCGAGACCGACAACCTGATCGTGTTCGGCAAGCTGAACCACCGGGCGACCGACCGGCACGCGCTGACCCTGCGCTACAACCTCACCGACTTCGGCCGGATCTCGGACTTCGTCGGCGAAGAGTCGCGGCGCTTCGTGCAGAGCCACTCCACCGTGGGGTCGCTCGTCTCGGTCGTCGGCGCGAGCGGGGTCAACGAGCTGCGCGTCCAGTACGCCTACGACGACTTCGACCGGCGCTCGCACCTGCCCGACACCGCGCTGCAGGCCCACATCAGCATCTACAGCCCCTCGTTCGGCTCGTTCGGGAAGCCGTGGTGGCTGCCGGTCTCGAACGACGAGCAGAAGCTGGAGATCCAGAACCGGTTCTCGTTCCTCTCGGGCAACCACGAGCTGCGGGCGGGCTTCACCCTCAGCCACGACGTCCTGAGCGAGTTCTTCGCGGGGAACGCCGACGGGGCCTACGACTTCGACACCCTCGGCGACTTCGCGGCCGGCCGCCCCGCCCGCGCCGTCATCTTCTTCGGAAGCATGGAGAACCCCAACTTCGTGGTCTCGCAGCAGATTCTCGGGGCCTGGGTCCAGGACTCGTGGAGCCCGAACCGGCGCATCACGGTGCAGGTCGGCGCGCGGTGGGACGCCACGTTCAACCCCGGGCAGATCGACCACGTGCTGCCCGAGGGGCGGCGCATCCCCGACGACCTCGACAACTTCTCGCCCCGCGCCGGGCTCGTGTGGTCGCCCGACGAGCGGAGCGTCGTCCGCGCCGCCGGCGGGGTGTTCTACGCCCGCACCCCGACGCTGCTGTTCTCGACCGCCCACAGCGACACCGGCGTCTACCCGCGCTTCGGGAACGCGATCGTGGTGCCGGGCGAGCCGGGCTTCGCGCCCCTCGGCGCCCCCATCGACAACGACAGCCCCCCGGCCGGGGTGATCCCCGCGCTGAGCCACTTCGACCCCGCGTTCGAGGACCCGCGGACCGTCCGCTTCAACGTCGGGTACGAGCGCGAGATCGGCCGCGACCTCGCCGCGTCGCTCGATCTGCTGCACGCGCGCGGCGACTCGCTCGCCTCGAACTACGACGCGAACGTCCCGGCGCCGGTGCGCGACGCCTTCGGGCGCCCGGTGTACTCGGGAGCGCGGATCAATCCGGCCTACGGGCCCGTCCTCGTGCGCGCCTCGCCGGCCCGGTCCGACTACGTGGCCCTCACCGCCGCGCTGCGCCGGCGCTTCCGGGGCGGGGTGCAGCTTCAGGCGCACTACACGTGGTCGCGCGACCGCTCGAACGACGACAACGAACGGTCGGGCCGCCTGACCCTGACCGACCCCGCCGACCCCGACTACGACTGGGGGCTCTCGCTGCGCGACGTCCCCCACCGCTTCGTGGCGAGCGGCGTCCTCCCGCTGCCCTTCGACGTCGCGGCGAGCGGCATCTTCACCGCCCAGTCGGGCTCGCCCTACACCGCCCTCGACCCCGCGGTGGGCTTCCACAACCACCCCGGCTTCGCCGTCGGCCCCCACGGCGCCCAGACGCGGGCGGTGGTCGACGGGGCGCTGGCCCCGGTGAACGGCGAGCGCAACGCCCCCTGGACCAACCTCGACCTGCGGCTGACCCGGCGCTTCGACTTCGAGGGCGGGCGGGTCGAGGCCCTCTTCGAGGTGTTCAACGTCCTCGACACGGGCGCCTTCCGGGTCGGCCACGCCGACCAGCAGGAGGTCTACGAGAACGACGGGGTGACCCCGAACCCCGAGTTCGGCATCGCCGGCGCCCTCGTCGGCGCCCCGCGCCAGGCCCAGCTCGGCCTGCGGGTGGTGTTCTAAGCGGGTCTGGGGTCCTGCGCCGGATGCCGCCGCCGCCGTCGGCGCGCGGCGGCGCGCGGCGACCATCTGCTATCATGCCGAAGGGGCCGCCCGCCGCGCCGCCGCGCCGCGCGAGCCGCCGCTTTGCTAGAGCCCATCCCGCCCCGGGTACACGATCATGAGCCATCCCGCGACGATGCTCACCGGCCCGCTGGGATCGACGATCCACGTCCTGCGCGCCGACGCCGCGACCATCGCGGAGCTCGCGGCCATCGACTGGAACCGGTCGTTCAGCCGCGTCTGCCTCGACCCGGCGCTCGGGCTCGTCACCCTGATGACGCCTTCGCGCCTGCACGAAGACCTGACCGACATCTTCGGCCACCTCATCGACGCGGCCGCGAGCATCGTCGCCGGCGCCGCGAAGAACCTGCGGCATACCCGTCTCCGCCGGCGGGACGATCCCCCCGGCACGGGCACGGAGCCCGACTGCGCGTTCTATCTGGGCGAGCGGGCCAGAGCCTACCGCGCCGCGCTCGCCGAGGGCGAGGCGGCGGCCGACGCCTTCGTCGAACGTACGCCCCTCGACCTGGTGGTCGAGACGGAGATCACCAACGCCGACGAGGGCAAGATCGCCCGCTACGCCGAGATGGGGGTCCGCGAGTTCTGGCGCTTGCACGGCCGCAAGGGCACCCGAGAGCTGCGGGCCGACTTCCTCGCCCTGCGCCCCGGTGGATCGCCGCGCCGGCTCGACGCCTCCGCGGTCCTCGGCGGCCTCACCCCCGGCGACGTCTGCGAAGCCGTGGACGGCGTACGGCTCAGCGTGACGCCCGACGAGCGCGCCGAGGCGGTCGCCCGCATCGTGCACCGCCGCCGGCACGCGAGCGCAAGGGTGCGCGAAGAGGAGACGCCGTCTGCCGCGTCGGCGACGTGGGGAGCGCAACGATGAGACGACCATTCGCGGCGATGGCGCTGCTGGCGCTGGCGGGGGCCGGGCTCTCGGCCGGCGCGGCCGGGGCGCAGGAGCTGTTCGTGACTCCGCTCGGCCTCGACGAGATGCGGGACAAGCAGGCGGTGGTGGAGACGACGGCGGGGACGTTCGTCATCGACCTGCTGCCCGAGGCCGCCCCCAACCACGTCGGGCTGTTCATGCAGACGGTCGAGGAGGGCACCTACAACGGCACCGCGTTCCACGCGATGGTGGCGCGCGGCATCGTCCAGGGCGGCGACCCCATCAGCGCGGACCCCGCCCGGCGCGACGAGTACGGCCGCGGCGGGCTCGGCCTCGTGGCGTCGGAACCGAGCGGCGAGCGGCACACGCCGGGCACGGTGTCGTCGGTGGGGGTGCCGGGCAACCCCGCCAGCGAGGGGCTGCAGTTCCTGATCTGCGTCGTCGCCCAGCCCGGGCTCGACGGCAACCACACCATCTGGGGCCGCGTGGCCGAGGGGCTGCCGGTGGTGACCCGCATCTCCGAGACGCCGGTCGACGCCCAAGGCAAGGCGGCCGAGCGCATCGAGATCGTGTCGGTGTCCATCCGCGACTGGGAGCCGCCGCCGCCCCCGCCGTTCACGACCGAGACCGTCGACGAGCTGGCCGCCTACCGCGCCGTGCTGGAGACGAGCGCCGGCCCCATCACCCTCGAGCTCTTCCCCGACCGCGCCCCCGGACACGTCCGCAACTTCCTACGCCTGTCGCAGGCGGGCGTCTACGACGGCATGGCGTTCCACCGCGTCGCCCGCGGCTTCGTCATCCAGACCGGCTTCGTGCCCAGCCGCGGCACGCCGTTGACCGAGGAGCAGCGGAGCCTGATCACCAACCTGGAACCCGAGTTCAGCGACACGCCGCACATGAAGGGCATCGTGTCGATGGCGCGCGGCGACGACCCCGCGAGCGCCGACACGTCGTTCTTCATCGTGACCGCCGGCCGCGCGGGCGAGCTCGACGGGGTCTACACCGTGTTCGGGCGGGTCGTCGACGGCATCGACGCGGTCGATCGCATCGAGGCGACACCCGTCGACGGGGAGACGCCCCTGCAGCGCGTCGACCTCACGCGCGTGCGGCTGGAGCAGGTCGAACGGCCCTGATCCGCCCACCGCCCGCTTCGCAGTCGGCGGAACCATCCCGACGATTCAGTGGGTCGCCCCCCGCCTGCCGGCGCGCTATGCGTCGGCGACAAGCGCACTTTGCCACAGTCCCGACCAGCGGACGACCACGCTGGCCGAGCGCTCAACCTCTTTTGTTTCAACGGGTTGGCGTTCATCCCGGGACTTGGCACACGCCTTGCTCATGATAACTGTCATGACTCACACACCTTCTCTCGACTCGATGCCAGTCCCGAACGCCGCGTTGCAGGCGCCCCGGTCCGCGACGCCCGCGAGAGCTCATGTCGGACGGCCGGTGCCGCTCACCGACACCGAGGCGAAAGGGATCGTGGGTGGCGGATGGGGCGTGGACTCTGTGAACTGCCAGTGGTGTGGGCAGCCGGTGCAGAATCAATGCAACTGCCACATCAACCGCAGGTTGCCGCGCAAGTGACGGCGGGCCAGGGGAAGGGCGGCCTGCGGCCATTCGAGACCACGGCCGGGCCGCCCGCGCGCGCTGCCGCCTAGCTCGGCGTTACGCCTCGCCACCGCCGTGCCCGGTCAGGCGCGGGCGGCGACGCGTTCCAGCAGGGCGGCGGCGATGCGCACGTAGCCGTCGACGGCGGTCCGCAGTTCGTCGATCTCGACGTACTCGTCGGCGGTGTGGGCCAGCAGCACCGACCCCGGGCCGAAGAGCAACGGCCGGCCCCACGCCGACAGGAACGGGATGTCGGTGGTGAACCGGAAGGCCGCGGTGTCGAAGCCCGGCACCGTGACCAACTCCACCGGCGGCACCTCGGCCACGTCCTCCATTTCGACCCAGCGCTTCAGCGGCCCGAGGGCCGCGCGCACATCGGCGGCCGGACCGACGGTGCGGAAGTTGACCTCGGCGCTCGCCGCGGGCGGCACCACGTTCGGGGCAATCCCCCCGTCGAGCAGGGTCACCGTGTAGCTCGTGTCGCCGAGCTTCGGGCTGGCCGGCAGCGGCAGGGTGCGGAGGGCCACAAGGGCGTCGACTAGTTTCTCGATCGCCGACTCGCCCTCCTCGGGGTGCGACGAATGGGCGGTCTTCCCGGCGGCGGACAGCTTCACCCGGCACACCCCGCGGGTCGCGACGCCGAGGCGGCTGTCGGTGGGCTCGCCGTTGAGGAGGTAGCGCGAGCCCCGCGGCGCGCGGTTGGCGGCCTGGGCACCGTGGCTGCCGCGCTCCTCGCCGACCACGAGCAGCAGCCCCACCCGCGTCTCCCCGGCCGCCCGCAGCCGTTCGAGGGCCCCGATCTGCGCCGCCGCGATGCCCTTCGCGTCGCAGGCCCCCCGCCCGTGCAGCCGCCCGTCCTCTTCGCGGCTCGGGAAGTGCGGCGGCACGCAGTCGAGGTGGGTCGACAGCACCACGTCGGGCCGCCCGAGGGCGACCCAGAGGTTGATGCGGTCGCCCTCGACCGGCTGCTCCTCGACCTCGAACCCCCGCCCGCGCAGCCACCCCGCCAGCCACCGGGCCACCGGACCCTCCCGGCCCGTCGTCGAGTCGATGTCGATGAGCGACCGGGCCAGGCCGACCACGTCGAAGGGGGGCGCCGCGCCGCCGCCGTTGCTGGGCGTCATGCATCTGCTCCGTGCTGTTGTTCGATGACCGGAGGTCCCGTTCCGTTGCGGATCCTGCGAGGGCGAGGGTACCATGGTGACATGGCGCTGATGCCGTCGAAAACCTACGACGCCTTCAGGGCGGCCGGTGCCCCCGACGACAAGGCCCGCGAGGCGGCGGAAGAGATCGCGGGTTTCGAGGACCGCCTGACCACGGTCGAATCGGACCTGAAGCTGGTGAAGTGGATGGTCGGTTTCAACCTGGCCCTGTCGATGGTCATCGTCGCGCTTCTGCTTCGCCTGGCGACGTAAACGTCCCCGGTCCTGCCTTCACACCCGCTTCGGACAGAGACCGGCAGGCACCGCGGCCTCGCCGACGGCCCCCCGGAGCGGCCCATGACCCCCGCGACGAGCAACCACGCCGTTCCCCGCGCCGGCATGCTCGCCACCGTCCGCAACCGGCGCGGCGTGGTCGCGGCGGTCGAGCCGTTCGACGGCGGGGCGGGACGCCTGCACCTCGTCCACCTGGAGTACACCGACGATCAGGCGCCGGCCGAAGAGCGTCTGTTGTGGGAGCTCGAGCCCGAGCCGGGCCGCCACCTGCTCGAACCGAACGCCCTGCCGGACCCGGCGCACGCCGGCGGCCCCATGCCCGCCGACGACTTCGACGCGCTGCTGCGGGCGGCGCGCTGGACGGCGCTGTCGCCCTACCTCGACCCCGGCGACGGCGACGGGCGCGCCCGGCGGGAGCCCGTCGCGAGCCCGTTCCACGGCGGCGTGCGCATCGAGGGCTACCAGCTCGTGCCGCTTCTGAAGGCGCTGCGCATGCCGCGGGTCAACCTGCTCATCGCCGACGACGTCGGCCTCGGCAAGACCGTCGAGGCGGGCCTCATCCTCACCGAACTGCTGCTCCGCCGCCGCATCCAGCGGGTCCTGGTCCTCACGCCGGCCTCGCTGCGGCGCCAGTGGCGCGAAGAGCTGTGGGACAAGTTCTCACTGCGGTTCGAGGTGGTCGACCGCCAGAGCACGGAGCGCCTGCGCCGCGGGCTCGGCATGGACGCCACCCCGTGGCGCTCGTTCAGCCGCATCGTGACCTCGTACCACTACCTGCGACAGCCCGACGTGCTCGAGCAATTCCGGGCGGCCAGCCAACCGCGCGACGAGTCTCCGCACCTGCCCTGGGACCTGCTGATCGTCGACGAGTGCCACAACCTGATGCCCTCGCCCTTCGGCGAGGACAGCGAGCTGTGCCGCATGCTGCGGCTGGTGGCGCCGCGGTTCGAGCACCGCCTCTTCCTTTCCGCCACCCCCCACAACGGGCACACCCGCTCGTTCACCGGGTTGCTGGAAATGCTCGACCCGGTGCGCTTCTCCCGCACCGGCGAGATGGGTCCCGCCATGCGCGCGCGGATTGAGGACGTGGTGGTCCGCCGGCTGAAGCGCGACATCAACGCCGGGAGCTCGTTACCTCGCTTCTGTACGCGACGGCCCCCGGAAGCGATCCTCCTCAACCCCGAATCGCGCGAGGCCGATCTCTCCGCCGCCTTCGACGCCTTCCGCGCCGCGGTCCGCGCCCTCGTGGCGAAGGGACCGGCGCCCCGACGCCGAACCGGCGCGTTCGCGGTCGAGATTCTGAACAAGCGGCTGCTCTCGTGCCCCACCGCCTTCGCCGAGTCCTGGAGCCGGGCGCGGCAGGGGCTCGCCGGCGGAGAACCGGCCACGGAGAAGGACGTGGCGGCGGCCGAGCGCACCCTGCGCCAGGAGACCGGCGACGACCGCGAGGCGCAGCAGCGCGAGGCCACCGCCGCGACGGTGGCCGGTGCCTGGCTCCGCAACTTCGCCGACCAGCTCGATGCAGAGATTCGCGACATCGAGGCCGCACTCGCCGCGCTCGGCTTCGACTTGGCGGGTGCGCCCATCACGGCGCAGACACCGGCCGCCGATGCGCGGTTCGAAGCCCTCGTGGCCTTGATTGAGAACCTGCTGATCGAGCCCGCTCACGCCCGCGACGGCGCGGGGAACGCTATCCCTGTTGCGGCTACAGCAGCTCGGCCCCCGAGCACCCCCGTCGCGCCCACGGCGACGGCGGGAACGAGCCGGCGTGTCCCGAGCCAACAAGCCTTCCAGCCCTTGAATGAAGATGGTCGCGCCCACGGCGACGCCGGGAACGAACCCGCGTTCCGACCCGACGAACGCCTGATCGTCTTCACCGAGTACAAGACCACCCTCGACTACCTCGCCCGCCGCCTGCGCGAGCGGTACCCCGCCGACCGCGTCCTCACCCTGTTCGGCGGCGGCGGCCCCGGCGGCATGGACCAAGCCGACCGCGAACACGTCAAGGCCGCGTTCAACGACCCGGCGGCGCCGGTGCGGGTGCTCGTCGCCACCGACGCCGCGTCGGAGGGGCTCAACCTGCACCGCACCGCCCGCTACCTGCTCCACTACGACTGCCCCTGGAACCCCTCGCGGCTCGAGCAGCGCAACGGCCGCATCGACCGCTACGGGCAGGCCCGCGACGTGACGGTGCATCACTTCGCGAGCACCGCCGACCCCGACCTAGCCTTTCTCGACCACGTGATACGCAAGGCCGACGAGATACGCGAGGACCTCGGCTCGCTCAACGAGGTCTTCGACCGCGCCGTGCACCGCCGCCTCGTGCGGGGCGAGGACGCGGCGGCGGTGCGGGCGGACCTCGACAGGAACGCCGCGGCCGGCCGCGACGGCGCCGACTTCGCGGCCGACGCCACGGTCGCCGCGGCGGACGAGGAGGCGCGCGAGGCGGCGGTGATCGAGGCGATGGCGGCGGAGATCGACCTCGACCCCGGCGCGATGCGGGACACCCTCGAGGCCGCCCTCGCCATGCCCGCCGGCCGCCCGCAGCTCCAGGGCGACGCCGAGCCCGGCTTCTTCCGCATGCTGTACCCCGATCTCGCGGGCTGGCGGGACGTCGTCGACGAGGCGGTGCGCTGCCCCGCGCCCTCGGGCGGCCACGGGCCGATGCCGCGGCTCGCCTTCAGCACCGAGCCGTTCATCGAGCGGCTCGGCCGGCTCAGCGTATTCCGTCCCCGGCCCGACGCGCTGCTCGTGCACCTGGCCCACCCCCTGATGCAGCGCGCGCTCGGCGTCCTCACGCGCAGCCGCTATCCCGGGCGCAACGAGACGGAGACGTCGCGGTGGACGGTGCGCCTGGGACGGATTCCCGCCGGCGCCGACGCCGTCATCCTCCTCAGCATTGAGGAGCTCGGCGTCAACGCGCTGCGCGAGACGTTCCACCGGTGGGTGCGGACGCTGGCCCTCCCGGTCCGCGACGGCGTCCCCGGCGAGCCGCTGCCCCACGCCCCCGCGCAGACCCTGCGCGACGCCCCCGGCACGGACGACCCGGCCGCGCGGGCGCGCGCGGGCGACATCTTCGACGACGCCCGGGCCGGCCTGCAGCACTGGCTGCGCCGCTACCGCGACGACCTCACCGAACGCCTGCGCGGCCAGCTCCGGGTTGACGGCGAGGCCGCGCGCACCCGCGAGGACGAGCGCTACCGGCAGCGTCAGGGCGAGGTGTCGGCGCTGATCGAGCAGTCGACGGCGGCGAGGCTCGCGCGCGAAATCGAGAGCCTGACCGAGCAGAAGCGCCAGCGCGGACTCTTCGACGAGGACGATCGCCTCGCGGCGCTGGAACGGTCGATCGAAGAGAGGCAGGACGAGCAGGCGCGCCGCCGCCGGCACTACGAGGAGCTCCGCGAGCAGTTGCAGCGCGAGCGCGACCGCATTCTCGACCACCTCCTGCCGAAGCGCTTCACCCTCGCCGGCCAGGCCCAGGTGTTCCCGGTCGCGGTGGAAATCCGCCTGCCGGAAACGTCACACTGAGCGGACCGATGCCTGGGGCCAAGTCCAACGGAACGGGGGAACAGGCCGGCCTCACACTGAGCGGACCGATGCCCCGGGCGAAGTCGAACGAAACAGGGGACAGGCCGGCCTCACACTGAGCGGACCGATGCCTCGGGCGAAATCCAACGGAACGGGGGGACGGGCCGGCCTCGCGGGATTGCACGGCTGGGACCGCCTGCGCCACGGCGGGCTGCTGCTCGACGGCGCGCGCCTCGCCGCCCTCGCCGACCGTGCGCCCGCCCCCCTGGACGCCTGGACCGAGGGCCAGCTCCGCCAGCGCGCCGGGGCGATGGTGGACGGCGGCACCGACGCATCATCCTTCGTCGCCTTCGTGCTCGAGCAGGTGTGCGGCTTCGACCCATCGACCGGCACGTGGACGCGCGGCAGCCACGTCGCCCCCGCGTGGGGACGGCGCGCCGTCACCGGCGAGACCGTCAAGCCCCGTCAGCTTTGGCAGGGGCGGCGCGGCGGCCGGCTGCCGGTGTTCCTGGACGACGGCAGGCAGCTCGGCATCGGCCGGAGCCGCCGCGCCGTCAGCCGGGTAATCGGCTGGCTGCGCGCCGGCGGCGACCACCTGGCGCTGGTGACGAACGGCCGGCAGTGGCGGCTGGTGTTCGCGGGGCTCGACCACGACGCGTGGTGCGAGTGGGACCTCGAGCTCTGGTTCGAGGATGGAGGGCCGTCGCCGCAGGTGACCGCGCTGCGCACCCTGCTGCAGGCCGGTCTCTGGACGCCCGAGGCCGAGGGTGCCGAACCGCCGCTGCTGCAGGCCATCCGCGACACGCGCAAGGGGCAGGCAGAACTCTCGGAGGTGCTCGGCGAGCGCGTGCGCGAAGCCGTCGAGATACTGATCCGAGCCCACGGCGAAGACCTGACCTCCCTCGGGGAAACGGACCAGGTCCGGGAGTACGTCGAGCACCTCGCCGACGATGCCGGCACCCCCGCGCCCGACGCCGACGAAATCAGGGAGATGTTCGGGGCCGGCCCCGCCGAGATCTACCGCGCCGCCTGCCGGGTGGCGATGCGGCTGGTGGTGATCCTGTTCGCCGAGTCGCGCGACCTGCTGCCCCGCGACAATCCGCTGTATCACGAGAGCTACGGCCTGCACGGACTGCTCGAGAGGCTCGAACGGACCGCAGCCCGGGGCCGCAACCTCGCGGGCGGCTTCGGCGCGTGGCCCCGCGTCCTCGCCCTCTTCGCCCTCGTGCGGGAAGGCTCCCATCACCCGGAACTGCCGGTGACCGCCTACGGCGGCGACCTGTTCGCGCCCGGCGCGGTGGAGGCCGACGACGGCGTGTCGCGCGCGCTCCGCGTGTACGAGCACGCCTGCTTCGAGCGCGAGGTCATGCCGGACCGCGACGTCCACGAGATGCTGCAGCTCTTGACGCGGACGACGATCCGCATCCGCCAGGGCCGGTCGAGCATCCGCGCCGCCGCCCCCGTGGACTTCTCCGATCTCTCGTCCGAGTACATCGGCATCCTCTACGAGGGGCTGCTCGACTACGAGTTGAAGACCGCGCCCGCGGGCGACCCGGTGATCTTCCTCTCGGTGGGCGACCAGCCTGCCCTGCCGCTGTCGCGCCTGGAGGCCATGGACGACCGGGCGCTGCGGACCCTGTTCGAGAAGCTCAAGGAGAAGTCGGGCGGGGCGGAGGATCTGCCGGAGGAAGAAGCAACTGGGGATGGCGCGCCGGACGTCGAAGACGACACCGCGGACGCCGCAGCGTCCGCCGAAGAGTTGCTGTCGTCCGACTCCGGTAACGCTTCGCCGCCCGAGGCCGTTCCCCCGGACGCTCCGCCGTCCATCGAAGCCCCGCCGTCCGCCAGCGCTTCACCGTCTGCGGATGACATGCCGGCCTCCCCCGCAATACCCGCAGCCGCGCCGGACGAGCGCCGGCGGAACCGAACGCGCGCCGAGCAGTGGGCACGCCGCGCGGTGCGGGCGGCCCGTCTGCTCCCGACGCCCCGCGGCCGCGACACGCCCGAGCGCCGGCTCGCGTTCGAGAGCCGCCTCGCGGCCAAGGCGCGGCAGCTCGTCGCCCGCGTCGTCCTCCCCGGCGAGTGGTACCTCGTCCGCTGGGGCGGCACGCGCAAGGGCTCGGGCAGCTTCTACACGCGGCCCGGCCTCGCGGTGCCGACCGTGCAGCGCACGTTGCGCCCCCTCGCCTACGACCCGCCGCCCGGCGCGGACGGCCAGCCCGACCCGGACGCGCCGCCGGCCCGCTGGACACCGAAGACGCCCGAGCGCATCCTCGACCTGACCGTCTGCGACCCCGCCTGCGGATCGGGTACGTTCCCGCTGGCCGCCGTGCGCTTCCTCACCGACGCGCTCTACGCCGCCCTCCAGCATCACGACCGCCTCCAGCCAGACGGTGACCGCGTGCTCGTGCGCCTGCTCGGCATCCGGGGCGCCGCCGACGACCCGCCAGACGTCCGCGCCGTTTCACGACCCGAGCTCCTCGCCGACGAGCTGATTCCCTGCCGCCCCGACGACGACCGCTTCGAGCCGCGTCTCAAGGCGGTCCTGCGGCGCCACGTCGTGGAGCGCTGCATCTACGCCGTCGACCTCGATCCCCTGGCCGTCGAGCTCTGCCGCCTGTCGCTCTGGATCGAGACCCTCGACCGCACCCTGCCGTTCGGGTTCCTCGACCACAAGATCAAGTGCGGCAACGCCCTCGTCGGCGCCTGGTTCGACCAGTTCGCCCACTACCCCGCGATGGCCTGGAAGAACCGCGAGGGGGGCGACAAGAACCACTCGAACGGCGTCCACTTCGCGCAGAACGCCCGCACGAAAGCCATCAAGGCGTTCGTCAAGGACAAGCTGACGCCGGACCTGCGGCAGTTCCTGCGGGGCGCCGACCTGTTCTCGCCCGACCTGCTGGCGAAATCCGCCAAGGCCCACGAGGACGCGCTCGCCGTGCTGGAGCGCATGCACGCCATGCCCGTGCACGACGCGGCCGAGCGCGCGCGGCTGTACCGGGATGAACTCGTCGCCTCGGCCGCATGGCGCGCGCTGAAGGACGCGATGGACCTATGGTGCGCGTGCTGGTTCTGGCCGGTGGACGAAATCGACGACGCTCCGCTGCCGAGCACCTTCGCCGATCCACCGGAAGCGACCCGCGCCGTCGCCCGGCGCGTGGCGGCCGGGATGCGCTTCTTCCACTGGGAGCTGGAGTTTCCCGACGTCTTCCGCGAGGCGGGAAGCGGCTTCGATGCGATGCTCGGGAACCCGCCGTGGGACATCGCCAAGCCCGTCTCCAAGGAGTTCTTCTCGAACCTCGATCCGCTCTACCGCTCCTACGGCAAGCAGGAGGCCCTGGACAAGCAGTCCCAGTACTTCGCGGACGCCGCGGTGGAACGCGACTGGCTCGACTACGGCGCCCGCTTCCGCGCCCAGTCCAACTTCATGAGCCACGCGGCGAGTCCGTTCGGCGACCCCGACGAGAACGCCGCCGGCCAGGACCGCTTCACGATCGCGCGGGGCGGCAAGGGCCTGGAGCTCCACGAGCGCTGGCGGCCCGCCCGCGCCCGGTCCACGGGCTTCGCCGACGCCGCGCACCCGTTCCGCCACCAGGGCTCGGCCGACCTCAACCTCTACAAACTCTTCCTGGAGTCGGCGCACGCGCTCCTGAAGCAGACAGGACCGACCGCTGGACCCGCTGGACCCGCCGCTGCCCAGGAAAGCACCAGCACCGAAGCGCGGCCTAACGGCCGCGATACCGATACGCAAGCGAAGGGCCGCGACACCGACGCGCAAGTGAATGGCCGCGACGGCCGCGACGCCGATACCCGCGGCGGGCGGCTCGGCTTCGTCGTCCCCTCCGGCCTGTACTCCGACCACGGCACCGGCGCGCTACGGGACCTGTTCCTCGAGCGCTGCCGCTGGGAATGGCTGTTCGGCGTCGAGAACCGCGACCAGGTCTTTCCGATTCACCGGAGCTACAAGTTCAACCCCGTCGTCGTCGAGAAGGGCGGCGCCACGGAGGCGATCCGTACCGTCTTCATGCGCCGCAATCCCGACGACTGGGAACGCGCCGAGGAGCTCGCCATCCCCTACACGCTGGCTCAGATCAAGCAGTTCAGTCCCAAGAGCCGCGCCCTGCTCGAGATCCAGTCGCAGCGCGACCTGGAGATTCTGGAGAAGATCTACGCCAACGCCGTCCTGCTCGGTGACGACGGCCCCGACGGTTGGGGCATCCGCTACGCGCGCGAGTTCGACATGACGAATGACTCCTCTTTTTTTCGTCCCCGCCCTCGCTGGGAGGAGGAGGGCTACCGGCCCGACGAGTACAGCCGCTGGCTGATCGGCGACTGGCGGCCGATCGAGGCGCTGTGGGAGAAGATGGGGGTGGATCCGTCACGGCCCGAGCCGGCGGAAATCGAGCCGGAGGAATGCCCGTTCGCGGCGACTAGCGCGGATCGGCGAGAGGCTGAAGCCGAGCCGGCCCATAGCCGCTCGCTCGGGCCGACGGACCTTGCCCGCACCGACTGGCAGCTACGGTGCGCCCAGCCACCTTACGACCGACTGCCGATCCCGCGAACGTGGATCCCGGCAGGAATAGTCCTGTCGCGGGACGCGGACGCGTGGGTACGCGAGGAGGACATCCACGACGCGGCGTTGCCGTTGATGCAGGGCACGATGTTGAGTCAGTTCGACTTCTGCCAGAAGCGCTGGTTGTCCGGTACTGGACTACAGGCGAGGTGGGAGACGGTCGGTTGGAATCCCAAGACGATCGATCCCCAGTTCCTCATGTCGACCGCCAATGCAGGGCCAGCGATCAGCACGTCCTCGAAAATTGCGTTTCGCCGAATCGCCGGAGCCACTGACGCCCGCACGATGATCGCCTCGGTGGCGGCGAGAGCACCTTGCGGAGACACGGCACCGGTCCTGGCCCTGCCTGCCGGATCGTCGGCGAGTTTGGGCTTCATCGTGGCCGCGCTCAATTCCCTTGCCGTCGACGCCATCGTGCGGCTGCGCATCGTCAGAACCCACGTTGACTATCACTTCGCAAGGGAAGTACCTCTTCCCCGCCCGAACGGCACGCGTTCCACACATCGATGCGCCCGGCTGGGGATCGGCCTGAACTTGCCAACGCAACTCGCCGGCCCGGAGTGGATTGCAGCGTCGGAGGAACGTGCTCGGACCGCTTGGCGGTCTCAGTGGTTCGTGACCGACCATGCCCGCGTCCGCGCTCGGGCCATGGTTGACGCGGTGATCGCATGCCGGCTCGGATTGAATCCCGTGGATCTGGATTCCATTCTCCAGTCATGCGATCGTCCTGATCCGTCTGGAGACCCGAAGGGTTTCTGGCGCATCGACAGGGACAAGCCCCCCGAACTCCGCCACACCGTCCTTACCCAGGTCGCCTTCCACGACCTCCAGGCGAAGATCGACACGGCCGGCGGCGACCGCGAACGCGGCATCGAGGCGTTCCTCGCCCAGAACGACGGCGAGGGCTGGATGCTGCCCGAGACCCTGCGTCTCGCCGACTACGGCCTCGGCCACGACGAGCGCGCCCGTGAGCCCCAGCCCGTGGCCAGCCGCCTCGGCCCCCGCTTCTACGACTGGCAACTCGCCCAGAGCGCCGACGAGTCGTGGCGCGAATGCCACCTGCACGCCCGCAACCTGCTGGGCGAGCACGGCTACGCGCTGCGCGTCGCCGACCTGGTCGCGCAGCGGATGACCGACGGCGACGACTGGCGCGGCCTGCTCACGGACCCGTTCACGCGCGACCTGACCGGCGACGACGGCTACGTGACGGTGCTGGCCGAGGTCCGCGCGCGAGACCTGCTGTACGAGAGCGCCTGGTGGCCGCTGGTGGATGAACTGCGCACCGCCGGCCAGCTTGACGACGACCACTTCGGCCGGCTCCTCGACCGGTTGCACGCCCGCGACCTGCTCAGCGACGCCGATTATCTGCGCCGCAGCGGACGGACCCCGCCGGGGACCGGCGCCGACCTGCCCCTGCAACGGGCCGCCGAGACCGGGCCGGGTAGTCAGCCCGAGCTGTTTCCGACGCGCCGCCAGCGGAAGCTGTTCGAGTAGCGGAACGAGGGCCTACCCAGGAGGGCGGCCGGGGACGCGGGCACGAACGCCGATGGAAGTCCCGACGACGGGAGGGTGGAAACAATGAGTCATTCCGAACTGCTCAAACGCATCACCGTGCGACCGGACGTCTTCGGCGGCAAGCCGATCGTGCGCGACATGCGGATCTCGGTCGAGCTGATCCTGAGCCTGCTGGCGCAGGGCGCCACGCCGGAGGAGATCCGCGACGACTACCCGAGGCTCGAAGCGGACGACATCCGGGCGTGCATCGCCTACGCCCACGCGGCGATAGCGGACGACACGCTGGCCGCCGTCCCGGTGGCGAGACGGTGAAGGACATAACCACGATGTTCGACACGACTGATCGGATTCTGAACCAGCTCCGCGCCGGAGAGGACGGCCTGGCCGAGTTCAAGGCCCTCCGTCTCGGCGACCGCGGCGTCCTGTCCCCCAACACCGAGAACCTCGCGGGTGAATTGGTCGCCTTCGCGAACGCCGACGGCGGCACCGTCTTCCTCGGCGTAGACGATTCCGGCACCGTGGCCGGCATCCCGCCGGCGCGCCTCGACGCGGTCGAGCGCTGGGTCGCCGACATCGCCTCGCACAACTGCGAGCCGCCGATTCGACCGATTCTGCGCAAGGTCCTCCTCCCGGCGTCCACCGGCGAGGAACGGCACGTGCTTCTGGCCGAGGTGCCGCGCGGCCTCTACGTGCACCGCACGTCCGGCGGGCGCTACTACCTGCGCGTCGGCTCCACCAAGCGCGACCTCACGCCCCCGGAACTCGCCCGCCTGTTCCAACAGCGCGGGCGCGAGTACGTGTTCGACGAGCAGCCCGTCCTGGCCGCCACCGTCGACCACCTCAACCGCCACCGACTCGAGGCCTTCTTCGGACGCTCGCCGACCATCCCCCGGCTCGACCTGCTCCGCAACACCCGCGTGACGCACCGCGACGAGGGCGGCGTGGACCGCCCCACCGTCGCCGGCCTGCTGACCTTCGGCACCGAACCCACCGAGTTCCTCGCCTCCGGCTCGATCGAGGCCGCGTGCTACAGCGGTGACCGCCTGTCCTCCGACGACCTCGTCCACGCCGAGCGCCTCGCCGGGCGGGCGCCCGACCAGATCGACGCCGCCATCGCCTTCGCCGCCCAGTTCATGGGGCACCCGACCCACGCCCGCCCGGCCGGCAGCACGGACCCGCCGTACGATCTGGACGTCGTCGACGAAGCCATCGTCAATGCCGTCGCCCACCGCGACTACGCCATCTCCGGCTCGAAGATCCGCCTCTTCCTGTTCGCCGACCGGCTCGAGCTCTACAGCCCCGGCGGGCTGCCCAACACCATCACCCTCGCCGAGATGCCCTACCGCACCTTCACCCGCAACCAGCTCCTGGTCAGCTTCCTCTCCCGCATCCGCAGCAAGCGCACCGACCAGGTGTTCCTCGAATCCCGAGGCGAAGGCGTGCGGAAGATCCTGCGGGACGGCGAGGCGCACTCCGGCCGGCGGCCCGAGTACGAGCTGTTCGGCGACGAGCTCCGGCTGACCTTGTGGGCGAAGAGCGGGCCCCGGCCGGTAGT
Source organism: Vicinamibacterales bacterium (assembly GCA_963664545.2). GTDB lineage: Bacteria > Acidobacteriota > Vicinamibacteria > Vicinamibacterales > UBA8438 > JAJEEA01. Next base: position 2,011,382 of record OY761475.2, read on the forward strand.
GATGTAGTGTGGTGGGGCGACGTGAGCGCGATGAGCACGTTGACGTCGAGCAATCGATTCACGGCCACTCGTCGAGCGCCCTCTGAACGTCCTCGGTGGTGATCGGCGGCGCGTCGGGCGGCACCCGGAAGACCGGAACACCGTCGTCTTCCTGGTCGGCTGCGCCGGCTCCTCTGAAGCCGCGCCGCGCCAAGTCCGACACCGCGCTCCCGAGGCTGATGCCGCGCCGGGCAGCCAGCGCCCGCGCTACGGCCAGCACGTCGTCGTCGATGGTCAACGTGGTCCGCACCGCATCACCATGGTATCTCGTCGTCATTCGACACCGTGTTCGGCCCTCAGCGCGCAGTCGAGCAGACGCGCCCGTTCCTTGAGCTTCTTCTTGCCGACTCCGGTCCGCGGGTCCTGCGTGCGGCCGGTGCGCCAGTGTTCGACCAAGCCCGTCGAGCAAACCGCATGGGCGAAGACGCTGCGCTCGCGGGCGTCCGCCAGCGGTTCCTTCTCGAGGTGGATTCGCACCCGCTCGAGGACTTCGGCCTCCGACAGCCCCCGCAGCGTCAGGCGCCAGCGCCCCTCCGGGGTGCGCATCGCCTCTTCCCGCTCCCGTTCCTCACGGCGCCGGCGAGCTTCGTCGCCGACTCGTTGCATCCAGCGGGCGGTTTCCTCATCGTCGCAGCGAAACCGCCCGTAGCCGACCGCCGTCTTCGCGCCCGCACCGGCCCAGGTCAGGGCGTCGCGCAGCCAACCGTCGACGGTAGACAGATCATCGTCATCGACAGGCCGCACGGGAACGACGCCGAACAGGAAGCGGGTCTCGGAAGCCGTGACGAGGAACGGAATCGGCGTGGGGCTGCGCCAGTCTCCCGGCGGATCGTCTTCATTCCAACCGGCGAAGTGAGGCGTCATGACGTCGGCCTCGAGGCGCACCGGGGCGATGGGAACGGCATCGAGGAAACAGAGGCTCCCCGCGTACCCGGGTGTCCCGAACACGCGGTCCCGGAGCCTCTCCGCGCCGGGACGAGGGTCGGGTTCCGCGCGAGCCCACGCGCGAACCAACCCCTTGACCGAACTTCCCGGCAGGCAGGGAGTCCCCAGCGTCGGATGCCAAGCGAAGCCGTTCTCCACCGGGTGGCTCCGGCCCAGTCCGGTCACGAAGCGGGCCTCCGCCGTGAAGACCGCGGCCAGACCGCGGCACCGCTCAACCAGCCGCACGAGCCGCAACACGTGCTCGTCTATCTGGTCCTGCGCTCCGACTAGGGCGTCCTCAAGCGTCCGAAGCCACTCGAGCTTCGGGTTGCCGTCCCCGCCGCGCGCGCCGTCGTCCTTCATCGTCCACACGTCGCCATCGTGACCATCGTGACCATCGTGGCACCACGTGTAGCAGAACTTGTCGAACCACAACCCAGCGTGCCCCGACGGCGCGCGATCCTCCGGGTGGCGAGCTGCGGCGGCGTAGAGCGGACGGCTCACGTGGGCTCCTCCTCGCTCTTCGGAAAGACGGCTCGACAGCACTTCTTGTGCCACGCCAGCCAAGCCAACGCCTCGGTCTGGGCTTCCAGATACCGCGATTCGTCGCCCGACATGATGGCGCGCAAGACGTCGGGACTGGACGGATACACACCGTCGTCTGCGCGGCAGAGCCACCGCTGCAGGCCGAGGTACAGCTCGCGGTGCGCCATCTGATCGTCATTCGCGGGCTTGGGTCCCGCAGCGGCGAGCTCGGTTGCGAGCGCCTGCCCCAGGCCGTTCATGACGATGGCGGGCCCCAGCCGGTCGACATAGGCGCGGTAGCGCTTCTTGAAAGGCTCGGGACGCCCGCCCAGTTCGGTGACGCGCGCCAGGGCGTCGGCCGCACGTTCCTGTTCGACGGTCTTCACGCCGGCCCTCCAGGGTCGCCGCCGCGGCGCACGCTGACGGCGAACCAGCCCTGGCCGACGGTCTCGTTGCCGCCGACCTGCAGATAAGGATCCGTTTCCGGAAAGAGCTCACTGAGCATGCCGAGCGCGCTGGCGCTCCGCCCCATGACGAGGGCGTACATCACGGTGTCCGGCGGCAGCGTCTCCTCGTACCACAGGTTCCGGCTCCGCTTGCTGCCATCGTCGTCCAGGACGTTCCGCGCCTGAATGCAGAGGCCGTACCGGACGAACCAGGCGAAGTCGTCGTCATTCAGCACGGCAATCCGATCCCCCAGGCGCCGTTGGGTCTCGTCGTGGAGCACACACGGCGCGATGGCCTTCGCGAGATCCTCGTCCGGTGCGCGGGCGACGGTGAACTGCCGCTCTTCGAGGAACAGGCGGCCAGCGCCCTCCGTCAGGATCTCGCCACGCGCCACCTTGGCAGGAATCTCCGGTCGGGGTTCCAGTGCGGCCCGGTCGAGATCGCGGCGGTAGCGCTCGAGGAGATGCGGACAGGTGACCCAACGGTACGACATCGTCAGACTCCGCACGGGCAGCAACAACAACCGTCCATCGGACACCAGAACGTCGCCCGCGTGCTCCTGCGTGCCGAAGCGGTTCTCTACGGCTTCCGCCGCGATGGCTGCCTCCGCCTTGTCCCGCAACGCGCCCTTGAGGCTCGACCCGACGAGCACCGGATAGTCGGTCGACGACTCACGGGCCACGGGAAGATCCACCACTCCCATGCCACGCCCGGCACCGGGGTGTACCGGGGTCTCGGCCAGCAAGCCGAGCATGGCGGTGTTCATACAGCCACCTCCTGATCTCTAGGCCACGCACCGAGCGCGGCGAGACCAAAGCCGAGCGGTCGGCGCGCGCCCACGCGCAACAACCCGTCACCGGTCGTCATGATGTCCCGGAGCCGGTGCGGTGCCGCGGATTCGCAGAACAGCACGCTGGCCGGAGGCAGTACGGACCGAAGCGGCAAGGGCCGCCTCGCCAGCGAATCCCAGCCCCCAATCCGAAGCGGGCGCGCGAGACAGGCGGACACAACCACGGCACCACCGAGTTCCTCCAGCGGCTCCCCGCCGGCGCAGACGCCGTCCGCGAGGTCGAGCGGCGACAACGCGATCAGCGCCACGCGTCCGCTGTCCGCCGTCGCGGGCAACCGCGTATCGAGGGACGCCTCGGCCTCCCACTCGCGGCACTCCGCCATGCGCCCTTCGCCTCCGAAGGACACCGTGCGACCGAACGGCGGTCGCCAGTCCGCGGGCAAACCGGCAATTCGCACGCCGAGCGAAACACCTCGCTGCAGGCGCACGTGCCGCGTGCTGTAGAGATGGCCTTCCTGAGCCGTGCGCGTCTCGGCATCGCGGGCAAGACCGATGCGCGGCTCGTCGCTCCAGAGCGTCCCGCTCGACACGACGTCGCTCGCGGCCGGAAGCTCTGCGCGCAGCACGGCGTTCACGCCGGCAAGGGTAAGCCACTGGTCATCGCCGATCTTGCGCCTTGCCTGGTCGTCCGAGTTCCCCGCCGAGGCCGCCGGGGTCTCGGGAAGCCGAACCGCGTCGCCAAGATCACAGGCGACCGGGGTGCCCGGGCGGAGGAAGGCCGCCGGCTTCCATCCGGCCGGGCCGTCGATGCCGAGCAGATGACGAGGCGCGCGGAACAGCGGCTCCTCGTTGCGCAGCAGGAACGGTCCGTCCAGGGACAGCATCGCGAGATTCTCGGGTCCGTCACCGAGGATGCCGGCGATTTCCCGCGACCAACGCCCGCGGCCGCTCCAACCTCGGGACTGGGCGAGCGCCGATCGGAGCGCCCCGGCTACCGTCGGCGGATGGGGCGGAAAGAGGCTTCGGACGTCCTCCTGCGGTGCGCTGCCCGCAGTGAACGGGGTTCCGGCGCGGAAGAACCAAGTGTCCACCGGTTCGAGCCGGACCGCGATCATCGGGCACCTTCCTCGTTCCGGAGGTCGGCGAGGAACCGCGCGAGCAGTAGCGCGTCGACGCCGACTTCGGTGATGCCCGCCGACTTGGCTGCATCCGCCGCCCCGGCATTGTCGCCGCGCGCCCGCGACGGGCCGAGGACACGCCAGACGAGCTCGGTCAGCTCGTCCGCTCGACCCTCGGCACCGCCGTCCATTCGCACGGTCAGGCTATGCACGATCTCGGCGCGGAGGAACTGACGAGCATCGAGTTCGACCGGGAGAGTCCCCCAATGGCCCGGACGCCATTCGTCCCATGCGCAGAGCATCGCGAGCGTCTCCCGAAGACGGTAGATGAGCGCGCTGGAGAGCCCCGGCTCCGCCGCGCCTTTCCCCAAGTGATCGACCAGCCTGCACATCAGATCCACGGCGGGCTGCGAAGCGTCGCCCGGATCTGCCCTCCTCCACGTGGTCGTCCACTGGCAGTGCAGACCGCCCGGCTTCAGGACGGCGGCAGCCAGCGAGTCGCGCCCGTTGCCGTCCTTGGCAACGTCATCGAGCAGCCGCCGAGCCTCGTGCAGCACCGACCGCAGAGGCAGACGGACGTGCGCATACACGACCGCCGCGGAGAGCGTCGCGCCGGATATTCCCTCGAACGCCGCCCGGTAGCCGGCGGACAGGGAGGCTGCACACGCCAGCGCCGTGGGCACCGGAAGCATCGCCATGACGTCGTCACCACCCGCGTAGACGGTCACACCGTCGTGTTCGCGGACGGTCTGCGAAATCTCGTTCGTGAAGGTGGACAGCGCCCGCCCGACCCGTGCTCTGCCCAGCTCGCCCACCATTCGGCCGAGACGATCGCCGTCAGCAAGAATCAGGGCGTAGAACGCGGGCGGCGTACCGACCGGCTTGCCGCCTGCATCCTTGGCCTCGCAGATCGCCCCAAGCAGCCCTGCCAGCCGCTCGCGCGCGCCGCTCGCAGCCTCATCGGCCAGAGGACACAGCCGCTCGCTCTGCACGAACTCGCGGTGGAAGTAGTTGGCATCGAGCTTCGCGAAGTCGCCCGCCGCCTCGGCGTCCAACCGTGCGAATGGCGGGCGGCGTTCCGCCAAAACGCGAGCATCGGCATTCTGACTGACGGTCTCCGCGTATTCGCCCGCCCGCCCCGGAACCTCGTCCACGACGCGACGGATCCACGGCACCGCGGCAACGTAGACCGTCGATGGCCAGTGTGCATCGTCGATCTCCCAGCCCAGCGCCCGCAGGGAGACCTTCGGGAACAGGCGCTTCACGAGCGCGATTGCGCACAGCTTCTCGTTGTCCTCCATATCCAGAGGACCGAGCCCTCGGCGCACGCGCCGCCAGAATTCGTCCTGCTGCTTCCTGCCAGCGTAGCTCTCCGCGCCGACGTGGCCCGACAGCTCCTGCAGGTCGTGCATGACCGTGCACTTGTCGCCGGGCTCGTCGGGCGGACGGCGGCTCCGCCAGTGCTTGCGGCGCGCGAGCCGTCCACCTCCGTCCGCCTCTAGGCCGGCCGTCCACGTCACCTCCCAGAACACCTCGACCTGTCGATTCCAGATCCGCTCCGTGCCGTCTCCGGCGGAAGATGCATCAGCAACGAACCGCTCCCAGACCGTCTCACACACGCGCTTCCACGCACCATCGAGCGCCCCGATCGCCGCCCCCGCCACGTGCGACGCGTCACCGTTCACCAGGACGACGAAGTGGTTCGGCACCGAGCCAATCCGCGGCGCTGCACCATTCCGGCGGCGGCTGACCCACCGAAAGAGTGGATCCTCCTCGACGACCGGCGGGTCGATCAGACCACCCGCGTCGCGAGCGCCCAGCATGGCGTGGGCGGACAGAAACGATAGCAGGTACGAGCTGCCCCACAGGTCGCGTGTGCGGCGCGACTGCGACACGAACCCCTGCACCGGGCCGACGGAGACGTCGAGGCGCATCGTCACGATCGCACCTCCACGGCGTCCGTGAACGGTTCCCGCCGCCGATCCCGATCGAGAAGGCGATCGATGAACTCGTGAATCGGGCGGTACAGTTCCGTCTCCGACACTTGATGGACCGTGCTCCCGCCGACCGAGATGTCCGACTTGCCCGCGGGCAGGAAGCGGGCGGGCAGGAACGACAAGACTGCCACGGGTCCGTCGCCGCACGCGTGGATGTGGATGAACAACGGGCTCGCGCGCCGATCGAGCCCGTCGGCATCAGGCCCAACCTGTTCGTGCTTCTCTTTTCCGTAGTTGTGAGGGAGACCGAAGGCGGTGCGACGGGGATGCGAACGGCGCCTATGGCGCTTCATCAGATCGTGGTCGTCCCGAAACTTCTTCTCGGAATCCTGACCTCCGAGGATCTTGCCGTTGCGACCCCAACTCCGAAACCGGACCATCTCGCGGCCAACCAGATCCAGCAGATCCAGCGGCTCTCTCTGGACGCTGGACAACAACACGTGACGCGCCCGATTCGACAGCGCAGTGAACTCTGGGTAGGCTCCTGCACGGTCGTCGTATTGCCCGGATCGGAGTGCGACGATGGCTCGTTGCAGTTCATCTATGGATCGCGGCGTACTCCAGCGGGCGCTTCCGTTCACAAGCAGGGACTGCAGCGCCAGAGACCCGTAGCCCTTGCGGCTCTTCGCGCCCAAGCCACCCAGGAGTCCAAGTGCAACCAGCGCATCCGACAGCGACCTGGACTCCTGATCGTCGAGATCGCGCGCTCGCATCTGGACGACGAAATCGAACGGTGCGTCGAGGCACGAACGGGTGAGTTGGCCGGGCCTGACCCGCTCGCCCGTCTGCTTGTTCCGGCGGGCAAACGCCTCCATGACACCATAGCCCAAGTAACGGGCACCCTCTCCCACAACGCCGGCCCCCGCACGCACCCCAAGCACTTCCCCGACGGAGATCTTCGGCGATTCGGGGGTAGACTCCAGACGCATGACCACGCGCGACTGGCCGCCGCCCGCGCTGCCGAAGAGTCTGTCTTCCTGCCGTCCTATGGCCCCGAGGTCCGCACCGTAGCGCGACCACGCCAACGCCCGCCACCAGTAACGCAGCACCCCCTTGAAGCTGGACAGGCGAAGTTCCGCCCTCTTCGGATTGGCCCCGGCACAGAACAGCGGCGTCACGACGCTGTACGTGGCTTCAATCCGCGTAACTGGCATCATCGTTCTCCGCTGTCTCGAGCCAGAACGGCTCGCCCGCCCGATACGGCTCCGACTCCTGCTCGGACGGGGGCCTGCGGTCAATCAACCCGAACCGGCGTACCGGACAGGCCAAGTCGCGCGCCGCCGTAGCGAGCGCCTCCGCAGCGAGCCCGATGAGGGTGGTCCCTCCCGTGAGGTTCACGAGCACATCGCCGACGCCGATGAAGTGAGGCCGCGCCGCCTGCACCAGGCGCTCGATCTCCCGTCGCCCCCCGCCGAATGCGTCCTTGAAGACGAGCGTCTCGACAGCACCCGTGTAGCTCGCGTGCCGCAACGCCTCGGCGACCATCTCCTCCGTCTCGCGCGAACAGATGCAGAGGCACAACGCCGGTTCGCCTCCGTCCCCTCCCGCTCGGCAGGCCTGCATGGCGCTGAAGACAACGCCGGGACGCTTGCCGACCGGGCTGACAAGCACCCGGCCGCCCGGTGACTCGCCCAGGGCCAGAGAGATGTCCGGCCGCGAACGGAGGGTGTCGTTCCAGAAGTGCTGGATCCGTCGAAGGCTCTTCTCCATCTTCCGGTCGCCGACGAGCGGAGCGGGCCGCATGCCGTGGTGATGATACGCGTTGCGAAGCTCCGAGAGATGCGTCCAGAAGCCGCCGAGCGAGCGTTGTTCTTCAGTCAGGAGGTTGCGAAGTTTCGCATCCCCGGCCACTGCCGCCATCGCACCGAGCAGACGACCTGCCCGACGCCTGACGTTGCGGTAGTCGAGCCAGTCGCGTGCGCGGCCCCGCCGCCATGCCACCCAGGATACCGTCCATTCGTTCATGAGGCCGAGAGCGGCCGCAACACTCTTGCGTTGAAGCAGATCATCGATGATCCGAGCCTGACGGTCCAGTTCGACCGCCGTCAGGTCGATTCGCTGCTTCCAGCCATCACCGGACGCTGGAGTATCCATGGCGAACGAAACCAGGGTCCCCTTCAGTTCGTCGATCAACTCGCCAGCGAGAGGCAGGCGGTGGTCGCGCGCGAGCAGTCTCTTCAGCGGGTTGATCCGTCGCGCGCCAACGTCATGCGCAAGACGGCCCAATTCAAGGGGCAGACCGGACAGGTACGCTTCCGACATTGCGGACAGGTCACGCGCAATGTCCCAGGCGGTTCTGGCCGCTGCCGTCCGGCCTCGCGAACCGTCGTCGAGAGCGTCGGCCAGCGGCTGGGTGCTGCCGGTCTCGTGCACGACCTGCAGTGCGTGAATCCAGCGGGGCAGGTCCAACAGGGGACGCAGGTCGAGGAATCGACTCGATGCATCACTGCGCAGCAGGCCGTAGTACGCGCCGCGCACCCGGACGCCACGGAGCGCAGCCAAGTAGAGCACGGCGATGTACGTAAGAAACGAGAAGTGTCGATAGCCGTGAGTGAGGTCCACGGTGAGATCGGCGCGAGAACCGGCGATGGCGTTCGACACCAGTGCGAGATACGCATCGACGGCGGCCTGCGTCACCTCGCCCGGCACATCAATCCGCACAACCTGGCACCGGTCGCCCAGAGCCGCTTCGAGGCACGGCCAGCTCTCTTCCGCCGCCTCTGGCGTGCAGAGAGCCGCCACGCGATCGGGGCGGTCGGCAGGTGGCAGCAAGTCGAGCAGGGCTACGGGTGCGAGTCGAGCCTCAACCTCGCGGTCGCCCCGGAGCACGTAGCGCGCCGGTCGGGGGGCCAGTCCGAGCACCGTCAGCAGCACGTGTTTGTGCGCCGGAGCTTCTCCCCCGCAGGCGGACAACCGTTCGGCTCCGCCGCCGTTGATGTTGTCGCTCACGTCCTGCCGCCGTTCTTGATATCCATCTCCAGAGCAACTCGCAGTAGTCGATCAGCACGTCCGAGTCGGCAAGTGGTACCGCCACGCTCGCTGGCGTCAGCGCTAGCCCGCCCACCTACGTGCCTGTCTCCTCATCTCGTCACGGGTGAGTCCCAGGATCTCCGCGGCGCGTCCGAGCGAAACACGTTCATCTTCGAGCGCCCGTCGTACGAGCCGCAGCAGCCGATCTTCGACGAAATCGTGCTCGGAGAGACCCACCGGTTCGCCCGACCGGCGCCAGTCCCAAGCGAACTCGCTCTTCGTGAGCGCCTCCGGCTCCTCGATCTTCCGAAGCGTTCTGCCGAAACGCTCACGATGCTGATGCTGGAAGACGCCCCAGATGTCGGATGCCTCGCGGCCGGTCTCCACCAGCCGGCGCAGAACCGTCATGTAGCTCACGCGGAAGATGCGCTTCACCTTGAGCACACGAATCAGCAGCGGGTGTCCGCTCGTCGCGTCCCACTCGGTCGAAAACGCGGCGGCCGGCATCAGGAACTCGCTTGCGAACTCGTCGGCCTCCCGCTCGGGCTCGCTCGGCATTTCGGTCGCGTCCCGCCGGTACTCGGCGGGGTGCAGCAGCAGGTGTCCCAGTTCGTGCGCAGCCGTGAAGATCCAGCGCTCCACCGAAATCCGGTCCCAGGTGTTGACCACCACGGCCGGCCCGCCGTCCGGCTTGCCGACGCTCAACCCGAAGAAGGAGTCCCGCGCGGTCTCCATCAACAGGAGCTTCACGCCGTTCTCCTCGATCAGCCTGCTGAGGTTCCGCACCGGTTCCCCCGACGCGAGCCCGACCGCGCGGCGAGCGGCTCCGGCGATTTCCACCGGCGTTCCCCCATCGGCTGACGCAGCCTCGAACCGGAACGCCCGGCGGTCGCTCAACTCGGCTTCGAGCCAAGCGTAGGCGTCGAGCCAGTTCGCGACCGCCGCCAGGATCTGTTCTCGGCCGTTAACCTGAGCCCTGGCCCGGAAGCGCACGCTCTGGAGCGCCCGAACCGGCGTGACGAGCTCACCGACTAGCACCTCCAGCGCCGCGGCCAGATCGGCGAGCGTGCGTGCCCGGGGAACGACCGCCCCCCGCTCGACCTTGCCGAGAGCCACCCGTGAGATCCCCGCCCTTGCCGCGAGCTGCTCCTGTGTCAGTTGGCGAGCCAACCGCAACCGGGCGACGTTCACGGCGATGCTTGAGTCCTCGGCCATTGGGTCTCCCTGTCGGCAGGAGGTCCGAGGCAGATATTGTCATGTATCCGGGCACCGATGGAATGATGCCTTTATGTGCGGGCAGGCGACGCAGAACCGAGTTCAACGCCGGCCACGCCTGGCGTCGATGATCGTCGGCATGACCGCAGGCTCCGTGCTCAGAAACCCAGCAGGGATCGGGTCTCCTCCAGGAAGAACGAACGGTATCCGTCGGGCGCGCCTTCGAGGTTGCCCTGCGAGTCGACGGAGATGCTGTGCATCCGCGACCGGGTGCCGTCGGCGGCCGGCTCGAAGTAGACGATGGACAGCTCGTCGGGAGCGAGGGTCTCCTTCATGACGCAGATCCGGAACCGATCGACGAAGTGATCGCTGTGCGTCTCGATCACGAAGCTGCGCCCGCTCCCGGCCATCCACTGCGCCAGCCCCGCCTGCGCGCGCGGGTGGACGTGGATCTCGGGCTGCTGGAAGAGCAGGACGGTTTCGGGCGCGCTCCTGTAGATGAAGCTGAGAATCGCCATCAGGCTGCGGGCACCGCATCCCAGGTCCACGAGGTTGAGCCGACCGCTCGGGGTGTCGGCGGACACCTGTGCGCCACGCTCGTCCAGTCGGCGATCGAGGTGTACGGCGTCCCAGAGTCCGAGCTTCCGACCCATTTCGCCAAGGAAGGCGAGCTGGTCGCTCTCGTCGCCAGTGGCGAAGTGGTCGGGTGCGGCGGCGTGGCGGCGTTGACGCGGCGGAAGCGTCGGCTCCAGCGCCTCTGCGTGGACGGCATGGGCATCCGGAAAACGAAGATCCTTGGTCAGCAACGAAACGCATTTCAGGAAGTCGGCGTCGCTCAAGGCGTCGGTCCGCCCGCGCGTTTCTCGGAATCTGTTCAGGTCCCCGCCGAAGGGCAGGTGGCCGTAGCGGACGTAGCGGGACAGCCATGTCGACACGGAACGAAACGAGACATCTCCGGGGAGGAGATCGAACGAGAATCCGGCACTCCGCAAGCGCAGGACAACGTCCGGCACCGCTGGCACGGTCGCGTCCAGCTCGTGGAGAACGCCGCTCGCCCCGCGAAACCGCAGCTCCATCCCCCGGTCGACGGGCTGGCCATCAACCGCCCGGAAGGTGAAGGCCACCCGGTCGTGACAGTGTTCGGCGAACCTCCCGCCGACGGTGAAGGACGTCTTCCCGGCGCGCGCGATCGAGTCGAACCCGCCCATCTGCAACGGCGGCTCGTCGAAGTGGTTGTCTTCGGCGAGGTCGTGCAGGTTGGAGAACTTGGCCAGCGTCCGGTAGCAACCGAGGAACGTGGACTTGCCGGCGCCGTTCTCGCCCACGAGCAGGGTGATGCGCCGCGTCCGCGCCGACTGCGCGCCCTCGAAGCAGCGGACGTCGCCGACCTCGACGTCAGTGATCCTGGCCATCACCCCCCCGCGTGAGCATTCGGAGCAGGCACCGGCCGGCTCGAACAACGCGCTTCACGACCTCCATCCGGTCGCCGCCGGCACGAGACGGCGACTCGGGCAGGCGCGGCGTACCGTCCCGTGCTGCGGCTCCACGGTCAGCCATGCGCCCGGTCGACCGGAACATGTCGCGACAGGCCGCCACCGCGAACGCCCGGTCGGCCGCCTCTTCGGGACCGAGGGCTCGGTTCGGGTCGCTTATGTCGATTGTGCGCGCATGCTTCGCCTGCAACCGTATGTCAATCGCTACCAGAGATCAACTTTTCCCTCCAGCCGACACGTCATCATTGCCCCTCATCCGTCGTTCCCCCGAGCGGAGCGCCGCGCAGGAAGTCGGTCAACGACTGGTGCCGCACGCCCTCCAGGTCGGCGGGCTGGTGCGGGTCGAGCGAGAGCAGCACCCGGGGGTAGGCGTCGCGGAGCGCGGCGAAGGCCGCGAGCTCGCGCTCGATGGTGGCGGGCGATTCGAGCAGGTAGGCGACCTGCACGTAGCGGCGCCCGGACCGGCGTTCCGCGACGAAGTCGATCTGCCCGGTGCGCGTACAGGCCGGCGATCCTCACTGCTTCGTCGACGCCGCCCCGCAAGACCCTCGTCACGTCGCCGCGGGCGTGGGTGGAACGCGGTGAACACGACCCCGGCGCAGCCCCGGAGGGCCGTCCCCGGGTCGCCGTTTCTCCCGAGCCGGTGGCGGTATACTGGCTGCAGGTGCCACCGTGGGGTACCAGAGCCCCGTGCTGGTCCCGCAGATCAGGAGGCGACGTCAGGTGATCTACTGCATCGTCGGCGAAGACCTGAAGCCGCTCGTCGAGAAGACATTCCCGAGGAACGACCGCATCGCGATTGGGGACGACCGTTGGCTGGTGCGGTCGGACGACTCGACCTGCATGTTCGTCTGGAACCGCCTCGTCGGCGAGGACGAACCGCCAGCGATCGGCATCGTGTTCGCCATCCACGGCTACTACGGTCGCCACGATTCGACAGTCTGGGAGTGGCTCGCGGCGAAGAGGCAGGTTGGCAATGGCTTCTGATCAGGGGCAGAACGGCGGCGCGACGCCTAGGCCGGCGCTGACGTCGACGACGCCGACGACGCCGACGCCCACATCGCAGACCGAGCCCAACTGGCCAGACCGAGCCCAACTGGACGCTGCAAGGCCATCATGGAGCTGCGGGGGTCTGTCCGAGAACTCACCGGTACCGTGAACATGCTGGCCAAGACCGTAGAGGGCCAGTCGAAGAGGATCGACGGGCTGTCCTCGAAGGTCGACGGGCTGTCCTCGAAGGTCGATGAGATGCGCGGCGGCCTCGGTGCCTCACGCTGGATCGTCGGCATCCTCATCACGCTGGCGGGCTTATTGATCGCGGCGATCTCGGTAGCGCTGTGGCGGCTGCCGGCCGTCATCGAGGCCCTGCGCGCCGGGACGGGCGGCGGAAGCAACTGAGCCGGTTCGGGCGCGCGGCCGCCGTCCCCCTCCCCTTACTACCCCGAGTTGACATCTAGTCCCCTATCTGGCTAAATCAAGGAGTCGTCCCGGGAGGCTGCCGATGCCCGTCGTCAACGTCCACGAAGCCAAGACCCAACTGTCGCGACTGCTGGCGCAGGTCGAGGCGGGCGAGGAGGTCGTCATCGCCCGCCGGGGACAGCCCGTCGCCCGGCTCGTGCGCTTCCGGCCCAAGGGCAAGCGACAACCGGACGTCCTGAAGGGCAAGATCAAGATAACCGACGCCTTCTTCGAGCCGCTTCCAGAGGACGAACTGAAGCTCTGGGAGGGCGGTTAGAGCGTCGGCGATGCGAGTACTGTTGGACACGCACGCGTTCGTCTGGTGGGTCGCGGACAGCCGCCGTCTGTCCGAACCCGCCCGCGGCGCGATCCGCAACGAGGCGAACACTATCGTCGTCAGCGCGGTATCGGCCTGGGAGATCGCCACGAAGCACCGCCTCGGCAGGCTGCCGGAGGCCGACGGGCTCGCGGACGACATACGCGACGCCATCGTCCGACAGGGCTTCTCCGAGCTGCCGGTCAGCGTCGCCGACGCCGAACGCGGCGGACGACTGCCCGGCCCTCATCGCGACCCCTTCGACCGCATGCTCATCGCCCAGGCCCTGGCGCACGACTTCGCACTGGTATCCAACGAGAAGGCGTTCGACCAATACGGCGTCAACCGCCTGTGGTGACCCGGCGACAATCCCCCGTGGCCCTGAACCCCGTCGCCTACACCGAGCACGTCGTCCGCAGCTTCCTGCGCTACCAGCTCACGGCGTACCCCTTCGCCGACCCGCGGCTGCACGCGCAGATGCGCGAGCTGCTGTCGCTCGACGAGACGCGGCGGTCGCCGCTGCTCAAGGGCCCCTACGTGAGCCTGTCGCGGCCGTTCCGGCAGGGCGCGGCCGTCGACGCCCTGATCGGCGAGGGGCTGCTGCACCCGCATCTGCGCGAGCGCATCCCGGCTGCGATCACCCGCCTGTACGGGCACCAGGAACGCGCCCTGCGCGCGATCGCCGAAGGCCGGACCACCCTGGTCTCGACCGGCACCGGCTCGGGCAAGACCGAGTGCTTCCTCTACCCCGTCGTCAGCCGGTGCCTGGCTCTGCGGGACGAGGCCGCCCCGGCGGGCGTCAGCGCCGTCATCGTCTACCCGATGAACGCCCTGGCCGAAGACCAGCTCATGCGGCTGCGCGGGCTGCTCGCGGGCACGGGCATCCCGTTCGGCATGTACGTCGGCAAGACGCCCGAGCACGAGGCGGCGGTGGCCGGCGTCCGGCTGCCCGCGGGGTCGTCGCGGGCCGACTACGAGGCGCGGCTGGCGCGGGCGCGGCGCGACGGCGGCGGCGAGACGGTCTATCCGGCCGAGGAGGTCTGCTCGCGCGAGGTCATGCGCACCGCCGGGCGGCAGCCGCGGATTCTCCTCACCAACGTCAAGCAGCTCGAGCTGCTGCTGACGCGGCAGCAGGACGTCGAGCTCTTCGCCGGCGCCCGGCTCGACTTCCTGGTGTTCGACGAAGCGCACACGTTCACCGGGGCGCTGGGGGCCGAGACGGCGTGCCTCGTCCGGCGCCTCCGCGCGTTCTGCGGGACCGACCCGGCCCGCACGACGTGCATCGCGACCTCGGCGACCATCGTCGACCCCGGCGACCCGCAGGCCGGGCGGAACTTCGCGGCGCGCTTCTTCGGCGTGGCGGCCGACTCGGTGACGACGGTCGGGGAGGACTACGAGTCGGAGGTCTGGACGGCGCGGCGATTCGCCCCGCCGGCGCCCGCCGCGGATTCCGCCGAGCTCCTCGACCGCGCGGTGGCCGCGGTGGAAGACGAGACCGCGACGGAACCGGAGGTGCGCGGCGTCTACCGCGCGCTGGCGGGAAAAGAGCTGGGCGCGGGCGAATGGCCGGAGGCGCTGCACGCGGCCCTGTCCCGCAACGACATCGTGTTCCGGTTGAACGAAGAGCTCGCGACCCCGAGGCCCCTCGAGGCGTTACCCCCGGCCATCGAGGCGGAGATAGGGCGGCCGGTGACCGAGGCCGAGATTCTGGCGTGGCTGACCCTCGGAGCGGCAGCGCGGCGCGACGGTCGGCCGCTGCTGCGACCGGTGGTGCACGGGTTCGTGCGGGGCATCGGCGGGGCAGTCGTGTCCTTCCCGGCCAAACGCGAAAGCCCGAGGCTATGGCTGGCGGCCGAGGACGACCGCGTGGCCGAGGACGCCGACGAACGGCTCGCCCAGTTCCCCGTCGCCACCTGCACGGTCTGCGGACAGCACTACTACGTCGCGTTCCTCCGCGACTTCACCTTCACCGGGCGAACGCCGGGGGGCGGCGAGGCGGGCGCGGGGGGAATCTGCTGGGAGCATCAGGAAAAGCAGCTCGGCGGTCGGCGGGTCGTCCTCGTCGACACCCTGATCGGGGAAGACGACGAGGAGGAGGCGGCGGCACCCCACGCCCGCACCGCCCCGCTCCACTTCTGCCGCGGTTGCGGCGCCGCGCACGCGACGGCGGTGCCGCGCTGCCTCGCCTGCGGCCGCGCCGGCGACACGGTCCGGCTTCTCGCCGTCCGACAGAACGAGCGGCGCCCCGGAAAGCTGACGAGCTGCCTGTCGTGCGGGTCGACGGGCGGCACGCCCCGCGGCGGACGCTACCGAGAACCCGCCCGACCGGTCCGCGCCATCAACGTCGCCGACGTGCACGTGCTGGCCCAGGACATGGTGCACCGCGCCCCGCGGCCCCGGCTGCTCGTGTTCTGCGACAACCGGCAGGACGCCGCGTTCCAGGCCGGCTGGATGAAGGACCACGCCCGCCGCTTCCGGCTGCGCGCCCTGATGGCGGAGGGCATCCGGGACCGCCCGCGGTCCGTCGGCGATCTCGTCGCGCACCTCGACGACCGGCTGGAGGGCGACGAGGCGCTGTCGCGGGCGCTGATTCCGGAGGTCTGGGAGGTGGCGCGCCGCGAGCACGCAGGGGGGCACCACGAGCAGGAACGCCGCAAGTACCTCCGGTTCCAGGTGCTGCGCGAGGTCACCCTGGCGTCGCGGCAGGCGCTGGGCCTCGAGCCCTGGGGCCGGATGAAGGTGGAGTACGCCGGCCTCGACGCCTCCCTGCCGTGGATACAGCAGCGCGCCCACGAGCTCGGCATCTCGGCCGAGCGCCTTCGGGAGGGCGTGGCGGGCGTGCTCGACTACCTGCGCCGCCGCCGCGCGCTGCACGACCCCGAGCACGAGGTCTTCACGAAGTACTGGAAGGACGGCGACCGGGAGGTCCAGCAGGGCTATCTGCCGAATCTCCGCGGGCCGGCGGGGACGAAGCTGCGCCGGGGGGCCGCCGAGAAGCCCGCGCTGGTCATCCAGTGGTCGAGCGAAGCCGGCCGGACCACCATGCGGCAGATCGCCCGGAAATGGGAGGTGCCCGCCGACGAGACCGGGCCGTTCCTCGAGAACCTGTTCGCCTTCCTGGCGGAACGCGGGCTGCTGGTCCCGGTCCGACTCAAGGGGTCGCGGGGGCGCCCGCTGCCGAACGTCAGCGGCGTCCACCAGGTGAACGCCGACCGGCTCCGGCTCTCGCCCAACCGCGGCGTGTGGCGGTGCCGAAGCTGCCGGCGCACCACCACCCGCGGGGCCCCGCACGACCGCTGCATGGCCTGGCGCTGCGACGGCACGCTCGAATGGGTCCGGGAGGACGACGACAGCTACGACCTGCAGCTTCTCGACGGCGCCTACTCGATGCTGCGCTCCGAGGAGCACACGGCGATGGTGCCCGCCGACGAGCGCGAGCGGCTGGAGAACCTGTTCAAGGGCGGGTCCGAGGCGGTGAACTGCCTAGTGTGCACGCCCACCCTGGAACTCGGCATCGACATCGGGCGGCTCGACTCGGTGCTCATGCGCAACGTGCCGCCGCTGCCCGCCAACTACCGGCAGCGCGCCGGCCGCGCCGGGCGGCGCCACCGCATGGCCGTCGACCTGACCTACTGCCGGCCCGTCTCGCACGACCGCGCCTACTTCGCCGAGCCGCTGAAGCTGCTCGACGGCCGCATCGACCCGCCCGCCTTCAACCTGCGCAACGACGTGATGATCGCCAAGCACGTGCACGCGACCATCATCGGCGCGCTGCACGGCTACGGGCGCGACGCGGCCCGGCCGGTCGGCGAACGGGCCGCCATCCGCGACGTGCTGCACCGCTGCCTGCCGCGGCGGGTCGAGCCGTACCTGTTCGAGGACGGCGAGGTGCGCCGCGCGCCGTTCGACTTCGGCGCGCTGCGCGGGCTGGTCCGGCGCTGCGCCGGCGACCTCGCGGCGCGGGTGGAGGCGGTGTTCCGGCAGGGCTGGCCGGCCGAGGCCGCCGGGGTCGCCGCGCCGGCCGCGCTGCGCGCCCACGTCGACGCGTTCGCCGACGAGCTGGAACGCGTCGTCGCGCGCCTGCGGGGCCGCCTGCAGTGGGCGATGCGGCAGATTGCCCGCCTCAACGCCTTACGCGAGCGGCGAGGCGCGCTGGAACCCGACGACGAGGCCCTGTTCCGCCGCTGCGACCGGCTCGTGAAGCGGCTCAAGGGCACGGACCGGCGGTCGCGCCGGCAGGCGGAGGGCCACGACGACGTCAACACCTTCAGCGTCCTCGCCGCCGAGGGATTCCTGCCCGGCTACGGCCTCGAGGTCGGCTCGGTGGTGGGCTGGGCGGAGATTCCGTTCTGGCGCAGCGGCGCGATGGACTTCAGCCTGCCCCGCCCGCCCGCGACGGCGCTCCGCGAGTACGTGCCCGGCAACCTCATCTACGCCAACGGCCACCGGTTCGTGGCCCGGCGCTTCCGCCGCGACCTCCCCGGCGCGCCGGAAGGCGCTTCGCAGACCGCCGCCGGCGATCGGGCGGACATGCCGTTCTACGAGGTCTCGGCGCAGCGGCAGGCGGTCAGGGAGACGCGGCCGGGCGAGACGTCGTCGCTCGGCGGCACGCTGCTCCGGACGATGGCCGTCTGCGACACCGACCTCATCCACACGTCGCACATCTCCGACGAAGAGGACCTGCGTTTCCAGTTGGGCGTGGCCATCTACGGCACCGAGCTCGGCCAGCACAGCGGCGGACGCGCGTTCCGCTGGGGGCCGCAGCCCGCACACCTCCGCCGGGGCGTCCGGCTGCGCCTCGTCAACGTCGGCCCGGCCGGCGCCGTCGAGAGCCTGCGGCGGAGCGCCGGGCCGGGGAGCGCGAGGGGGAACCCCTCGCAAGAAAGAAGCGTCTGGCCGGGGAGCGCGGGCGGGAACCCTTCGACGGTCGGCGGCGCAACGGGAGGCAACTCACCGGGAAGGGACGCGAACGGGAGCTCCGGGCCGGGAAGCAGGCCCGGCGCCCTCGGCTACCCCGTCTGCACGGTCTGCGGCCAGAGCGTGTCGCCCCTCTCCTCCGACCGGCAGCGGCAGGACTTTCGGACGACGCACGCGGAACGCTGCGGGCGTGCGCCGGAGGGCATCGGGTTTCACGCGGACGTGACGGCGGACGTGTTTTCCCTTCCCGCGTGCGACGGCGCCGAGACCGGCTACAGCGTGCTGGAGGCGCTGCGCATCGGCGCCGCGCAGGTGCTCGACATGCACCTCGACGACCTGCAGATCCTCGTCGTCGGCCATGTCGACCGCGACGAGGTCGACGCCCTGCTGTGGGATCCGATGCCGGGCGGCTCGGGGCTGCTCGATCAGTTGTGCGAGCGTTTCGAAGAGGTCGTGCAGGCGGCGCGCGCTGTCGCGGGTGCCTGCCCCGGAGTGTGCGAGTCGTCCTGCATCGACTGCCTGCAGTCGTTCCGCAACGCCTACTACCATCGGTATCTGAACCGCGCGGCGGCCCGCGAACGGATCGACGACTGGGGGCCGCGGCTCTCCTTCGGCCACGAGATACCGCGGCAACAGCCCGACGCGCCGCCGTCAGGAGACCGCGCGGTCCCCGTCAACCACGCCGAGATCAAGCTGCGCCACCTGCTGCTGGCGGCGGGGTTCGGGGAAGGCGTGCGCGACGAGCAGATTCGACTCGGCCGCGCGTTGGGCACCACGACGCCGGACGTGGTCTACCGCACCGAGGACCACGATGCGGACGAAGGGGTGTGCATCTACCTGGACGGGCTGAGCGCGCATCTGCACGGCAATCCCGAAACGGCCGAACGGGACCGGGAGATCCGGAGCTGGCTCCGCAACCACGGCTACGACGTCATCGAGATCACCGCCCACGACCTGGACGACGAAGAGGCGATGGTACGCTGCTTCCGGCGCCTCGCCGGCAACCTCGGCATGCGGGACCTACGGAGCAGGGTCCGGGACGACCGCTCCTGGTTCCGTGACCCGGCGGCGGGCGGGGCGGCACCGACGGCTCGGCCCCGGCTCCGGCTGGTCCGCTCTCGGCCGGACGCACGCGGGAACGCCTGCGTGCCCCTGGTTCCCCTGGAGGCCGCCGCGGGCGCGTTCGGCGACCCCCACACCGTCCCGGACCAATCAGAGTGGGAGTGGGTGGAAGTCGAGACCGCGCGGTCGCTGCGGCCCGGCATGTTCGTCGCCCAGGTCGTCGGCCGTTCGATGGAGCCCGGCATACCGGACGGCTCGTACTGCCTCTTCGCAAGCCCCGTGACCGGCACCCGCCAGGGACGGACCGTGCTCGTGCAGTTGCGCGACACCACCGACCCCGACACCGGCCACCGGTTCACCGTCAAGCGCTACCGCAGCCAGAGAACGGCCGACGCGGCCGGGTGGCGGCACGTGCACATCACGCTCGAACCGACCAATCCCGACTTTGAACCGATCGAGCTCACGGTGGACGATGAAGACGCGGTGACGGTCGTCGCCGAGTTGATCGAGGTCATCGGCCCGCACGGGCCGGATGATTGACCGGGTCCTTCAGTCATGGAAACATACCTCGGACATCGGTCTTGGTCGCAAGGAAGGACGCCATGACTCTTGAGCAGGCGGTGTGGGTGGATCCTGATCGTATGAGCGGTACCCCGTGCTTCCGCGGTAGCCGGCTTCCGGTGCAGCAACTCTTCGATTGGCTTGCCGACGGCGTGTCCCTTGATGAGTTCGTCGAGGACTTCCGCATCGACCGGCAAGCCGCCACGACCGTACTGCGTGCGGCCGGGGTTGACTTCTGCAACAGAAGGGCGGTCCGATTGGCAGAACAGACGCCGCAGGCATGAAGGTTCTGCTCGATGTGGGGATTTCGCCCCGCTTGAGGGCCGGTCTACGGGACGCTCTCGACGGAGCGCCAGTGGAGACTGCGGTCTTCCGCGAGTGGCGCACCCTGCGGAACAGCGAGTTGATCGAGAGAGCGTTTCGGCACGGATTCACCACGTTGGTGACCTCCGACAAACGCTTGGCGAAAGAACAGAGCCATCTGCCGATCGCGGTTGTCGTAGTCGACGACAACCGCCTCGGACCGTTCCGAGCCTCCCTGCGCGACATCGCGAAAGTCATACGCGAGACGCCCGCCGGTGCACATCGGATGGTCAGAATCCGCCCGATAGCGCCCGGCGGACCCGAGACTGACTGAACCGTACGGGATCGCGGGCAGACGTGGCGAGATCGGGCCGTCCAGGCCGAGGGACCACCGGGCCCTACCGCAGCCACGCCTCCAACTCGGCACCCGCGTCGGTCTTCTCGTCGCGGTACTTGACGATGACCGGCGTCGCCAGGGCGAGGCCCCACTCGCGGCCGGCGTCGGCGGTGACGGCGCGGGTGCCGGGCACGACCACCGCGCCCTCGGGGATGACCACCGGCGCGCCGTCGCCGGGGCGGATGACCCGGCGGCGCGGGAGGTCGTAGACGGGGGTGGACCCGGTCAGGACCGTCCCCGCCCCGATGACCGCGCGCGACTTGACGACGGTGCCCTCGTAGACGCCGGTGCTACCGCCGACGAGCACGTCGTCCTCGATGATGACGGGCATCGCCCCGATGGGCTCGAGCACGCCGCCGATCTGGGCGCCGGCGCTGACGTGCACCCGTTCGCCGACCTGGGCGCACGACCCCACGAGGGCGTGCGAGTCGACGAGGGTCCCGGCCCCGACGTGGGCGCCGATGTTGATGAACATCGGGGGCATGCAGATGACCCCCTCCCCCACGAACGCGCCGTCGCGGATGGACGAGCCGCCGGGCACGAGCCGAACGCGCGACGCGGCGTCGAGCCGCTTGAGAGGCAGCGTGTCCTTGTCGAGGAACGGGACATCGGGGTCGGAACCTGGGAACGCCGCGATTCCGCCGCAGCGGAAGCCGACCAGGATGCCCTGCTTGACCCAGCCGTGCACGCGCCAGCCGGCCGGCGCGTCGGGATCGGGGGCGGCGGCGCGGACGCGGCCGGCGGAGAGCTCGGCCCGTAGCGTCGCGAACGCGGCCCGCGCCTCGTCCCGGTCGGCGTCGGCACCGGCCGCGTGCAGCCGTTCGATGGTCGCCTGGAGCGAATCGCTATCCGTCGTCACTGTCAATGATCTCCGTGTCCGGTCGCGGCGCGGGTCGGCCCGCGGCCGGCGGTGTGTCCCGCAAGGCTGACGCCGCTCCCGGTCGTAGGTGGTCCGGCCGGAACTTCGATGCGCCCTCTCACGCGGCCCCGCTCGGGGCTGCCCCGCCGAGTCCCAGCTCGTCGAGCACCCGCACGATCTTCTTGAGCGACGCCGGCCGGGGGGGCACCATGGGCAGCCGGTAGTGCGGGTCGAGCAGCCCGAGGTGGGCCATCGCCGCCTTGACGGGGATGGGGTTCGACTCGACGAAGTTGACCTGCATCAGCGGCAGCAGCCGGGCGTGGAGCCGGCGGGCGGCCGCGAAATCGCCGTCCCGGGCCAGGGAGACGAGCCGCGCCATCTCGGCCGGAACCTCGTTCGACGCCACCGAGACGACCCCCGCGCCCCCCACCGCCATCAGCGGCACCGTGAACAGGTCGTCGCCCGACAGCACGCTGAAATCGTCGGGCAGGGCGCGGCAGACCTCGCACATCTGCGACATGTCCGCCGAGGCATCCTTCACCCCGACGACGTTGGGCAGCTCGGCGAGCCGGCACAGGGTGGCGGGGTCGACGTTGCAGCCGGTCCGCCCCGGCACGTTGTAGACGACGATGGGCAACGCGACGGCCTCCGAGACCGCGCCGTAGTGCCGGACCAGCCCCTCGGGGGTCGGCCGGTTGTAGTACGGCGTGACCGACAGGATGCCGTCGGCCCCCGCGCGCTCCATCTCGCGCGCCTGCCCGCAGACGGCGCGGGTATCGTAGCCGCCGGCCCCGGCCAGCACCGGCACCCGGCCCGCCGCCGTCTCGACCACCAGCTCGACCACGCGCCGGTGCTCGGCCGCGGACAGCGTCGGGCTCTCCCCCGTCGTGCCGCACGGGCAGAGGAAATGCACGCCGCCCTCGATCTGCCGGGCCGCCAGCGCGCGCACCCGGGGCTCGTCTACGGTGCCAGCCGCCGTGAACGGCGTCACCAGCGCAGTGCCGCAGCCCGACCAGTCGCGCCTCATCCCTCGAGCCCCAGCACGTCGCGCATCGAGAACCAGCCCCGCCGCCCCTGCACCCAGCGGGCCGCCTCGAGGGCCCCGCGGGCGAACGTGTCGCGGTCGCGGGTGGCGTGGGTCAGCGCAATCGACTCCACCGGGCCGTCGAACGCCACCGTGTGCGTGCCCGGGGCCGAGCCGGCGCGGCTCGACGCCATGTCGATGGGGCCCGCGTAGCCGCGGCCGGTCATGGCGTCCCGCATGGCCAGTGCGGTGCCCGACGGGGCGTCGATCTTGGCCGCGTGGTGCAGCTCGTGGATGTAGGCCCCGAACTCGGGCCGGTCCGCGAACAGCTCCGCCGCCCGCTCCGTCAGGGCGAGGAACAGGTTGACCCCGAGCGAGAAGTTGGCGGCGGCGACGACGCCGATGCCCGCGTCGGCCGCGACCCGCCGCAGGCGGGGCTCGTGCGCGGCCCAGCCGGTGGTGCCGACGACCACGTTCACGCCGTGGCCCGCGAGGCGCGGCAGGTTCTCGGCCACCGCGTCGGGCACCGAGAAGTCGACGGCTACGTCGACACCCTCCACGGCGGCGGCGGTGATGCCGCGGCCGCCCGCGTTGTCGTCGATGTCGAGCCGGCCCGCCACCGTGCAGCCGTGCGATTCGCTCAGCCGGTCGACGGCCCTGCCCATCCGGCCGTACCCGATCAGCAGCAGGCGCATGGATCCCCCTCCCGGATGGCCTGTCGGAAGATTCCCGGCACCCTGCCGGCGTCCGCCGTGCCGCAGTCGATCGGGAGCGCGCGCATGGTCTACCCGCGGCGGCCGCCGCCTGCCCTTCGTCCACTTCCCATCGGGAGCGCGCGCATGGTCTACGCCTCGCCCTCGCCGGCGCCGTCGGCGCCGCGGATGACCTTGCGGATGATCGTCACCGCCTTCGTCGCGTCCGCCTCGCTGTCGAACGTCAGGGTCGACGAGAACCGCCGGTCGACGACCCCGGCCTCGTAGTCGCGCACGCCGATGCCCGCCCACGCCACCGCGTTGGCGACCTCGTAGGCGAACCCCGGCCGGTTGTCTCCCTGCAGCAGCACCGCGGTGGCCGGCGTCTGGCTGAACCCGGCGGCGCGGGCCACCATCGCCGCCCGCTTGCCGTCGCCCGCGTAGACCTCGACGACGTTCCGCTTCGCCCGGCCCGGTGCCGCCCGCACCCGTATCACCTTCAGGTCGGCCCCGTGCTGGGCGAGCGGCTCGAGCGCCGCCGCCAGCGCGCCCGAGCGGCGCGACACTTCGGTGCGCCACAGCTTGACCTTCTTGACCTTGATATCCATGGACATGACAGTAGGCCCGTCGCCCCGTCCGGGCCTCGATGCATCGCAGCGGGCCGGGTGCGCCGCTCCGCGCCCGGCCGCGCAATTATAATGCGCGACGACCACGACATCAGACATGACCGAACTGCCGAAGCGGATGCGCGTGATCGAGATATCGGAGCCGGGCGGGCCCGGGGTGCTGGCCGTCGGCGAGCGGCCGGTTCCGGCCGTCGGCGCGGGCGACCTGCTCATCCGGGTCGCCGCGGCCGGCGTGAACCGGGCCGACACCATGCAACGGCGCGGGAACTATCCGCCGCCGCCGGGCGCCTCCGACGTGCTGGGGCTGGAGGTGTCGGGCACGGTGGCCGCGGTGGGCGGCGGCGCGTCGGGATGGGGGGTCGGCGACCCCGTCTGCGCGCTGCTCGCGGGCGGCGGCTACGCCGAGTACTGCGCGGCGCCCGCGCCGCAGTGCCTCCCGGTGCCGGCGGGCGTCGATCTCGTGGACGCGGCGGCGCTGCCGGAGGTGGCGATGACGGTGTGGACGAACGTCTTCGACCGCGCCCGCCTCCGGTCCGGCGAGACGCTGCTCGTGCACGGCGGGTCGAGCGGCATCGGCACCATGGCCATCCAGCTCGCGGCCGCGCTCGGGTCCCGGGTGTTCGCGACCGCGGGGTCGGCGGAGAAGTGCGCCGCGTGCACCGCCCTCGGGGCCGAGGCGGCGGTGAACTACCGCGAGACCGATTTCGTCGAGGCGATCCGGGCGGCGACGGACGGTCGCGGGGTCGACGTCGTCCTCGACATGGTCGGGCAGGCGTACCTGCCGCGCAACCTCGCGGTCCTGGCGACGGAGGGACGCCTGGTCATCATCGCGTTCATGAGCGGGCCGGCGGCCGAAATCGACCTCGCCACGCTGATGACCCGCCGGCTGACGGTGACCGGCTCGACGCTTCGGGCCCGCAGCGTCGAGCAGAAGGGGGCGGTGGCGGCGGCGGTCCGCGAGCGGGTGTGGCCGCTCGTCGAATCCGGGCGCGTGCGCCCCGTCGTGCACCGCCGCTTCCCGCTGCCGCAGGCGGCCGAGGCGCACCGGCTGATGGAGTCGAGCACCCACATCGGCAAGCTGCTGCTCGTGCCCTCGAGCACCCACATCGGCAAGCTGCTGCTCGTGCCGTGAACCCGGCGGCGTGCAGTATACTCATCCGCGTCAGCGCGATGCCGGTACAAAGAGGATCTGAACCATGGCGCGTGTTTCCAGGGTCGGCCGGAACCAGCTCTGCCCGTGCGGCAGCGGCAGGAAGTACAAGCAGTGCTGCGAGCGCAAGGAGCGCAAGCTGAGCCCGACCGCCTGGCTCGCCATCGTTGGCGTCGCCGCCGCGGCGCTGGCCGTGCTCGTCTTCAGCTTCTCCTCCGCCAACCGGGCCGCGAGCGGCATCTGCCCGCCCGGACAGGTCTGGTCGGTCGACCACGGACACTGCCACTAGCGGTCTCCGGCGGAACGCCGCGTCGCTCCCGGAACCGGGAAGAACGCCCGCACGCGGCGGGGCACCCCGGCGACGGCCGGCGGCGATGGTCGCGCCGGAGCGCACCAGCCGGGGAGCCAACCGGAGACCGCCATCGCGGACCCCGCGGGCGGTGCCATGTCGGTGACCGGCCGCCAGAATCGCCATGGACTACGTACCGCTCGGACGCACCGGCCTGAAGGTCTCGCGCCTGTGCCTCGGCATGATGACCTACGGCTCGCCGAGCTGGCGCGACTGGGTTCTGCCCGAAGAGGCGGGCCGGCGGTTCGTGCGGCAGGCCCTCGACCACGGCATCAACTTCTTCGACACCGCCGACATGTACTCGCGCGGCGCGAGCGAGGAGATCCTCGGCCGCGCCGTCCGCGACCTCACGCGCCGCGACCAGGTGGTCGTGGCCACCAAGGCGTACTTCCCGATGGGCGACGGCCCCAACGACCGGGGCCTGTCGCGGAAGCACCTGTTCGACGCCATCGACGCCTCGCTCCGGCGGCTCGGCATGGACCACGTCGACCTCTACCAGATCCACCGCTACGACCCCGAGACCCCGCTCGAGGAGACCCTCGACGCGCTGAACGACATCGTGCGCTCGGGCCGGGCGCGCTACCTCGGGGCGTCGAGCATGTTCGCGTGGCAGTTCGCGCGGGCCCTGCACACCGCCGACCGCCGCGGCTGGGCGCGGTTCGCGACCATGCAGAACCACTACAACCTCGTCTACCGCGAGGAGGAGCGGGAGATGATGCCCCTCTGCCGGGCCGAGGGCGTGGGGGTCATTCCGTGGAGCCCGCTCGCGCGCGGGTTCCTCGCCGGCAACCGCCCCGCCGACCCGGAGAGCACCGGACCGTCGAGCCGGGCGCGGAGCGACGACTTCGCCCGCAAGCTGTACTTCGCGCCGGCCGACTTCGAGATCGTCGAGCGGGTGAAGACGCTGGCCGAACGCCGCGGCGCCGCGCCCGCCCAAGTCGCCCTCGCCTGGCTCGTGCGGCAGCCGGGGGTGACCGCGCCCATCGTGGGAACGTCCCGGCCCGAACAGTTGGACCAGCTCGTCGCCGCCCTCGACATCGCGCTCGACGACGAAGAGTGCGCGTTCCTCGAAGAGCGCTACGTCCCGCACGCGGTGCTCGGGCATTCCTGAGGACGCCGGGCGACCGGGGGGAGGAAGCCATGCCGACGGCGACGCGCCGCATCGGAATCCTGACCGCGGGGGGCGACTGCCCGGGGTTGAACGCGGTCATCCGCGGGGCCGTCAAGTCCGCCGCGCGGCTCGGGTCCGAGGTCGTCGGCTTCCGGCGGGGCTTCGAGGGCCTCGCCGACCCCGTGACCTACGTGCCCCTCGACACGAAGAACACGTCGGGCATCATCAACCGGGGCGGCACCATCCTGGGGTCCACGAACACCGGCCGGTTCTCGGCGCGGGTCGGCGTCGAAGACCGGCAAGAGCTCGACCCCGAGCTCCTCGCCGAGGTCGAGCGCACCCTGAGCCAGCTCGACCTCGAGGGGCTGATCTGCATCGGGGGCGACGGCTCGCTCGCCGTCGCCCAGCAGTTCCACGAGCACGGCATCCCCGTCGTGGGCGTGCCCAAGTCGATCGACAACGACCTCTCGGCCACCGCCTTCACATTCGGCTTCGACAGCGCCGTGGCCTGCGCCACCGACGCCATGGACCGCCTGCACACCACCGCGGCCAGCCACGAGCGCATCATGGTGCTCGAGGTGATGGGGCGCCACACGGGATGGATCGCGCTGCACGCGGGCATCGCGGGGGCCGCGTCGGTCATCCTGATCCCCGAGATTCCGTGGACGTGGGAGAACGTCTGCCAGAAGATCCTGGAGCGCGACCGGCAGGGCAAGCGCTTCTCGCTCGTGGCGGTGGCCGAGGGGGCGGAGCTGCCGGGCGGGGGCCTCGTGACGCGGGAGGACCCCACCCCGGGGCAGCAGGTCCGGCTGGGCGGCATCGGCCAGATCGTCGCGCGCGAGTTGGGAGAGCGGCTGCAGCGCGAGACGCGGGTGGTCATCCTGGGCCACCTGCAGCGCGGCGGCCCGCCGACCAACTTCGACCGCGCCCTCGCCACCCAGTTCGGGGCCCACGCCGTCCGGCTCGTCTTCGAGCGGCGCTTCGGCGAGATGGTGGCGTACCACCCGCCGGCGGTGAAGGCGGTGCCCATCCAGGACGCGGTGAACCGGATCTCGCGGGTCTCGGCGGAAAGCGCGGGGGTCGTGGCGGCGCGGGCGCTGGGCGTGAGCTTCGGCGAGTATCCGCCCAACACCTCGCCGGTGGTGCAGTCGCTGCGCCAGACCGAGGAGGGACCGGCCCGGCCCTAGCCCGGAGAGCGTCGCCTACGGCTCCGCTCGCCGCCCAACCAATCCTGCTAGGAGTCTGCACCGTTCTACGGCGACTCCTCGCCCGCCCATCGTCGCCTTCGGCTCCGCTGGGCGCCCAACCAACCCTGCTAGGAGTCTGCACCGTTCTACGGCGACTCCTCGCCCGCCCATCGTCGCCTTCGGCTCCGCTGGGCGCCCAACCAACCCTGCTAGGAGTCTGCACCGTTCTACGGCGCAGACTCCTAGGGCTCCCCGGCGTCCCGCCGTTCGGCCTGACCGCGGGCGCAAACCGGCGTCGCGATTGACAGCCGCCGCCGCCGTCGGTACGGTAAGCGGGCCCGCGGGCGGCGCGCGTATGACGACGACCGCCGGCCGAGCCCCCGTGCCGGTCCATCGGCGGCGCGCGACGCTCCGGGGTGGCGGATGCCCGAGGTCTCTGCACAGTACGACGACATCGATGTGGAGCGGATCATGGACGAGGTCCGCGCCCGCGTGGCCGCGCAAGCCCGTGAGGCGGAGCAAGCCCGCCTGGCCAAGCGAGCCGACGAGGCGGAGCGAGCCCGCGGGGCGCAGACGCCGGCCGACGCGGCGCCGGCCGCAGACGGCCGCGCCGGGCGCGCGGCGGCGGTGCTCCGGCCCTCCGAGTCGTTCGCCTTCGACGGGAACAGCATCTACTGGTCGTCGCGCGGCGGCGTGGGCCTCATGCTGTACGGCGTCCGCAGGCTCCTCCGCCCGCTGGTGAAGTTCGTCTTCAACGTCGACCCGATGGTGCACGCGCTCGTGACGCAGGCTCGGCTGAACGCGCAGCAGGCGGCGTTCGACGACGAGATGGCGCGGAGGCTCGCCGCCCGCGAAGAGCAGGACGCGCGGAACCGGCGGGCGGTGCGGGATCTGGCCGGCGATGTGAAACGGCTTTCGGCCGAGATGAAGGACCACCGGACGCTCGCGGAATCGCTGGCCGCGCGGCTGGACGCGATCGAGCGGGCGCGGACCGGCGACGACGCCACGCCGCCGCGCGGCGGGCACCCGGACGGGCGCGCGGGCGACGACGCGCCCCCCGCGGCCGAACCCCCCGGGCAGAGCGGCGGGCGGGCCGACGAGGGCGCGGACGACGACCCGGCTCCGCCCCCCGCGGCGGGAACGCCGCCGCCGAATCGATGAAGCTGGCCGTCGTCGTCCAACGCTACGGGCTCGAGATCAACGGCGGGGCCGAACTGCACGCGCGCTACGTCGCGGAGCGGCTGGCCCGGCACGCCGAGGTCGAGGTCTTCACCACCTGCGCCCGCGACTACGTCACCTGGCGGAACGAGTACCCGGCGGGGACCGAGACGATCAACGGCCTGCCGGTGCGCCGGTTCCCCGTCGCCCGCGAGCGCGACCCCCGGGACTTCGGCCTGCGCTCGCGGCGGGTGTTCGAGCAACCGCACTCGCTCGCCGACGAGCTGCGGTGGCTGTCGAGCCAGGGCCCCACCAGCCCCGCCCTGCTCGCCCACCTGGCCCGGCACGAGGCCGAGTACGACTACTGCCTCTTCTTCAGCTTCCGCTACTACCACGCGTACCACGGCATCCGCGCCCTCGCGCGCCGCGCCCTCCTCGTGCCGACGGCCGAGCGCGACCCCGCCGTCGGCCTGTCCCTGTTCGGGCCGACGTTCCGCGGCGTGCGCGGCATCCTCTACAACTCGTTCGAGGAGCGGGCGCTCATCCAGCACGTGCAGGGGAACCACGCGGTGCCCGGCGTCGTGGTAGGCGTCGGCTCGGAGGTGCCCGACCAGGCCGACGCGGCGCGGTTCCGGGCGCGGACGGGCATCGCCGGCTCCTTCGCCCTGTACGTCGGCCGCATCGACCCCAACAAGGGGTGCGCCGACCTGTTCAGCCACTTCCGGGGCTACGCGGCCGAGGGGGGGCGGCTCGATCTGGTCCTCGCGGGGTCGACGCACATACCGATCCCGGACGACCCGCGCATCCGCCACCTGGGGTTCATATCGGAAGAAGAGAAGTACGACGCCCTCGCCGCCGCCGACCTGCTGATCATGCCGTCGCCGTACGAGAGCCTGTCGATGGTGACGCTGGAGGCGTGGGCGATGGGGCGGCCGGTCCTCGTCAACGGCGACTGCGACGTGCTGCGCGGTCAGGCGGTCCGGAGCAACGCCGGCCTCTACTACACGGGCGGCGCGGAGTTCGCCGAGGCCCTGCGCCTGCTGGAGGGCGACCCCAAGCTGCGCGCCGGCCTCGGCACCAACGGCCGCCGGTACTTCGAGCGGCACTATACGTGGCCCGAGATCGACCGGAAGTACCTGGACCTGCTGGACCGGCTGCGGCGGGAGGACCCGCCCGCGGGCGGGCGCACGATCGAGCCGATGCCGGGATGGCTCGCCCGCCACCGCCGGAACCTGCCGCCGGCCGCCGAGGTGGTCGATGGCGCGCCGCGGGGGCCGGCCGTTGCGCCAGAGGCCGGCGATCGCTGACGCCGGCGCGCCCGGCGCACCCCGACGGTCGCCGCCGCCTGCAAGAACGGGATAGAATCCCCGCATGAGGCAATGGCTTCCGGTCGTGCTGGCGATCGGCGTCGCCGCGGGGGCGGCGGTGTCCCCCCTGCACGCCCAGCGGCGGCAGCCGGGGGCGACGCAGGGCGGGCCGACGACCGGCGACGAGATGATGCCGCCGTTCGACCTGCGGTACTTCCTCGGCGACTGGGAGATCGAGTGGTCGCCCCTCGACACGCCGCTGCTGCCGGGCGGCGCCTATACCGGGGTCGAGCGGGTCCGCCACATCGCCGACGGCCGCTATCTCGAGGTCACCGTCGAGATCGAGGGGCAGGACCGGTCGCTCAACGGCCGGGGCATCGCGTTCCTCGAGACGGGGCCTTTCGGCGCCCACCTCACCAAGTACGTGGTGTACGACGCCGGGTTCGCGCTGCTGCAGCCGGGGACGGTGGGCGGCGACCTCGGGGGGTTCTACAGTCACTTCTGGGAGACCCCGGCCCCGATCGAGCACGGCGGCGCCGAGCTGCTGATCCGCGGACGGAGCTACTTGGTGTCGCCGTACGCGTACCGGGTGAACCAGGAGGTCTCGGTGGACGGCGGGCCGTTCGTCAACTTCGGGGTCATGTGGTACACGAAGGTGTTGGAGGAAACGGGGCAGGAACGATGATGGGAAGACGGACACTCACGGCGGCCCTCGCGGTGCTCCTCGCCGGCGCGGCGGCTTCCGCGCCCGCCCTCGCGCAGACGGACCTGACCGGCGAGTGGGAGATCCGGCTGAGCACGCAGACCGGCGTGACGACGTGGCAGGCGCGGTTCGAGCAGGACGGCGGCAGGCTCGGCGGCGAGATCGACCTCGGCGACAACGAGATCCTCGACGTGGACGGCACCGTGGACGGCGCGAAGCTGGCGTTCGTCATCGTCGTGCCCGACCTCGACGGCGACCAGCCCATCGACTTCGAGGGCGAGGTGACGGGCGACACCATCCAGGGCGCCCCGGGGAGCTTCAGTTGGTACGGGACCGGCGACTGGGAGGCGTCCCGCAAGTAGGGGGACCGCGCCGCGGAACGGCGCGCTCCCGGAGGTGGTTGGGCGCCAGTCGGAGCCGTCGAGCGACGGTTGGCGAGGGAGGGAACTGGAGGGTTCCCCGGGCTTGCGGGGTCGCAAGGGGTGACTGCGCGGAGCCCGTGGTGAGCCGCGAGACGCGGCCACGGGTCGCGGGAAACGGAAGGCAGCCATGAGAAACCGATTTGCAGGTGCGTTGGCCGTCGCGCTGCTCGTGTCGACGGCGCTCGTCTCGTTCTCCGCGTTCGTCCGCGCCGCCGAGGACGACATCGGCGGCGTGGTGACGAGCGCGAACGGCCCCGAGGAGGGGGTCTGGGTGATCGCCGAGACCACCGGGTTGCCCACGAAGTTCGTGAAGAGCGTGGTGACCGGGGACGGCGGCCGGTACCTCATCCCCGACCTGCCGGACGCCACCTACGACGTCTGGGTGCGCGGCTACGGCCTCGTCGACTCCGCCCCGGTGCAGGCGTCGCCCGGCGACACGGTGGACCTCGCGGCGACCGTCGCCGCGACCCCCGGCGAGGCCGCGGCCGTCTACCCCGCCAACTACTGGTACTCGCTGATCCAGCCGCCCGCCCAGGACGAGTTCCCCGGCACCGGGGACCAAGGCAACGGCATCAGCGCCAACCTCCAGCACCAGGACCAGTGGATCGACGTGCAGAAGCAGGGGTGCATGCTCTGCCACCAGTTGGGGAACCGCATCATCCGCGAGATCGACAACCTCGAGCAGTTCGACTCGAGCCTCGAGGCGTGGAACCACCGGGTGCAGATGGGCCAGCGCGGCGGCCAGATGACCAACGTCATGAACCGCTTCGGCCGCGCGCGGGGGCTGCAGATGTTCTCCGACTGGAGCGACCGCATCGCGGCCGGCGCGGTGCCCGAGGCGCCGCCGCGCCCCGAGGGCATCGAGCGGAACGTGGTCGTCTCGATGTGGGAGTGGGGCACCGACATCGACTACATCCACGACGAGATCGCCACCGACAAGCGCAACCCCGAGATCAACGCCAACGGCCCCGTCTACGGGGTCAACATCTCGAACGACGCGTTGACCATCCTCGATCCCGTCACCAACGTGGCGACGAGCCTCGACGTGCCCCTGCGGGTCGATCCGGCCACGGTGCCGGGCATGATCGCGATGTCGATGCCCGCGCCGTCGCGGTTCTTCGGCGACGAGCTGATCTGGAACGACCCGGCGAACCCCCACAACCCGATGATGGACCAGAAGGGGCGGGTGTGGATGACCTCGGCCATCCGCAACCGGGCCAACCCCGACTACTGCCGCGAGGGGTCGGACAACCCGTTCGCCAGCTACTTCCCGCTCGACAGCGGGTTCCGCTCGGCCGTCTACTACGAGCCGGACACCGGCGAGTTCGTGATGGTCGACACCTGCTTCGGCACCCACCACCTGCAGTTCGCCGAGGACGAGAACGACACGCTGTACTTCAGCGGCGGCGGGCAGGTCATCGGCTGGATCGACACGAAGCTGTGGGACGAGACGGGGGACGAAATCGCCGCCCAGGGCTGGTGCCCGACCGTGCTCGACACCAACGGCGACGGCGTGATCACGAAGCCGTGGAACGAGCCCCCGCGCGGCCGGCAGGCGGCCGAGGTCGACGCCGCCCTCGACACCCGGGTCGTGGTCGGGAGCTACGGGGTCATCGGCGACCCGACCGACGACAAGGCGGTCTGGATCAGCTCCACCCGGTTCCCCGGCCGCCTGGCCCGCCTGCACGTGGGCGACAACCCGCCCGAGACGTGCGTCACCGAGATGTACGAGGTGCCGTCGGTGCTCGACCCGAACGTGCCGCGGGACAAGATCGGGTTCGGCTCGCGCGGCCTCGACATCGACCGGAACGGGGTCCTCTGGACCGCCCTGTCGGGGTCGAGCCACCTCGCGAGCTTCGACCGCACGAAGTGCCCGGTGCACAACGGCCCGGAGACGGCCGACGGCCGCCACTGCGTCGACGGGTGGACGCTGTACCCGACCCCCGGCCCCGTGATCGCCGGCACCGACCCCCCGGTGCGCTCCGACTACCACTACTACAACTGGGTCGACCAGTGGAACACGCTGGGGCTGGGCCGCGACGTCCCCATCGCCACCGGGTCGAACTCGGACTCGCTGCTCGCCCTCGACCCGGAGACGGGCGAGTGGACGGTCCTGCGGGTGCCGTATCCCCAGGGCTTCTTCACCCGCGGGCTCGACGGCCGCATCGACGACCCCGACGCCGGCTGGAAGGGCCGCGGCGTCTGGGCCACCTACGGCGCCGCCGCCACCTGGCACATCGAGGGCGGCCGCGGCGTGAAGCCGGGCATGCTCAAGTTCCAGGTGCGCCCGGACCCGCTGGCGGAGTAGCCGGGTAATCGCCGCCCGCGGCCGCAGGGCCGCCTTGCGGCGCACCGCCCCAACCACCCGTGCCGGGAGACCGCGCCGTTGCGGCGCAGGCTCCCGGCCCGCGGCAAGCAGAGGAGCGACCGGGCCGAGTCGAGCCCGGCGCCAGACAAGTCGCCGAGAGCCCTCGCGGGAGGACATCCGCGAGGGCTCTCTTGTCAGCCCGGCGACACCCCCGGCCGCAAACAAGGCACCAGTGAAGGAAACAAGGCCATGATCGACCGGAAACAGCCAGCTAGGTGCCGTCTCGGTTGGACGGGCGCCGCGGTGGTAATGCTGCTCGCGGTCGGAGCTTCGACGAGCCGGGCGGGGCAGGGCGCGGGCGCCGTCGCCGGCGTGATCGTGGACGAGAGCGGCGGCGTGCTGCCGGGGGTGTCGGTGACCGCCGTGCCCGAGGGCGGGGGCGCCGTGCGGGCCGCCGTCAGCGACGGTTTCGGCGAGTACGAGATCGCGGGCCTGCCGGCCGGGCGGTACGAGGTGCGCGGGGTGCTGCCGGGCTTCGCGAGCGAGATCGCGTTCGTGGCGGTCGAGGCGGGGGCCGTCGTCACCGCGAACCTGCGGCTCGAGCTCGCGCCGCTGACGGAGACGGTCACGGTGACGCGGGCCGACCGGGACCTCGCCGCCGTCCCGCAGTCGGTGGCGGTGGTCGAGCGCGGGCAGATCGAGTTCGCGCAGCGGCGCTCGTCGCTCGACGAGGCGCTGCGGGGCATTCCCGGGCTCTTCGTCCAGAACCGCCGCAACTACGGCCTGTCGGGGGGCATCGGCCTGAGCATCCGCGCGCCGGAGCCGCGGTTCGGACTGCGGGGGCTCGCCCTCATCCAGGACGGCATCCCCATCACCACCGCCGACGGCACCACCGAGCCGGGCAACGTCGACCTCGGCTCGGTCGGCCGCATCGACGTCATCCGGGGGCCGAGCTCGGTGCTGTACGGGAACTCCGCCGGCGGGGTCATCAACCTGACCACCACGTTCGACACCTCCCGGCCCCTCGTCATCCGGCCCGACGTCCAGTTCGGCAGCTTCGGCTACAACCGGCAGCAGGTCCGGGTGGACGCCGGGGGCGACGGGCCGACCCAGTTCATGACGAGCGTGAGCCGCTTCGAGACCGACGGGTTCCGCGACAACAGCCACGCCGAGATCACCCAGGCCAACTTCGTGGTGCGGCGCGAGCTGGGCGACGCCACCGAGATCCGCGGCGTGTTCAACCTCTACGACACCCCGTTCGCCGAGAGCGCGAGCTTCCTCAACGAGGAGGACGCCCGCGACCCGGTGCGGCGGCGGATGGCGCGGGGCGTCGCCGCCGCCCGCAACTGGGGCGAGGGCGCGAACCAGGGGCAGGGCGGCGTCACCCTGGAGCACCGCTTCAGCGAGACCCAGCTCTTCCGGGTGACGGGGTGGGGCATGTGGCGCGACCTCGACGCGGTGGGGGCGTTCCGGAACGTGAACCTGCGCCGGAACGGGCGCGGCATGCGGTCGGAGTACGTCGGCGGCGCGGCCGCCGGCACGGCGGGCATCGACTGGGCGGCCGGAGTCGACGTGGCGTCGCAGAACGACGACCGGCGCGAGTTCGGCCAGGTGGCGCCGGCCGTGAGCGGCGAGCGCGCCACGAGCGGCGACCTGCGGGTCGACCAGACCGAGGACGTCCGGTCGGCCGGCCCCTTCGCCCAGATCGGCGTCTCGCCGACCGACCGCGTGCGCTTCACGGCCGGCGTGCGCTTCGACTACTACGACTTCCGGGCCGGCGACCGGAAGCTCGACGACGGCGACCAGTCGGGCGACCGCACCATGGACGCGTTCAGCCCCTCGGTCGGCCTGACGGTGGCCGCGGCCCCCAACGTCAACCTGTTCACCAACTTCGCCACCGCCTACGAGACCCCCACCACCGTCGAGCTGTCGAACACGCCGACCGGCGAGGGCGGGTTCAACCAGGAGCTGGGGCCGCAGGACCTGCGCAGCTTCGAGTTCGGCGTGCGGGGGCTGGCCGAGGCGGCCCGCCTGCGCTACGAGGCGGCGGTGTACGTGTCCACCGTCGACAACGCCCTCGTCTCGTTCCAGAGCCCGACCGAGGAGGTGTTCTTCCGCAACGCCGGCGAGTCGTCGCGCAACGGCGTCGAGCTGCTGCTCGAGTGGATCCCCGACCCCGCGTTCAGCACCCGGTTCGCGTACACGTACCAGAACTTCAAGTTCGTGCAGTTCGCGCCGGGCGGCAACGACTACGCCGGCAACATCGAGCCGGGGTCGCCGCCGCACCGCCTCTTCGCCGGCTTCAACCACACCGCGCCGTTCGGCCTCCGCTCGGGGATGACCGTCCGCTGGGTCGACGACTACACCCTCAACAACGCCAACACCGTGTTCAACTGGGCGTACACGGTGGTCGACCTGCGGTTCGGGTTCGACGCGACCGTGGGCGGCGTCGAGGTCCGGCCGTTCCTGGGCATCGACAACCTCTTCAACGAGATCTACAACTCGTCCACCATCACCAACGCGTTCGGCGGCCGATACTACGAGCCGTCCCCGGACCGCGAGTTCTACGTGGGGCTGACCATCGGCGGGG
Organism: Vicinamibacterales bacterium; assembly: GCA_963664545.2. Lineage (GTDB taxonomy): Bacteria > Acidobacteriota > Vicinamibacteria > Vicinamibacterales > UBA8438 > JAJEEA01. Next base: position 2,047,400 of record OY761475.2, read on the forward strand.
GCCCGCGCTAGCCCGCGCGCGCGTCGCGGAGGCCCGTGGGCGGCGCGGTCAACCTTGACGCGGGGCGGCGGTGCGTAGACACTTAGGGGCTTGCTTCACGGCACCGGGGTGAAGCAGGGTGTCGGCGACCGGCGGCTCGGGCGTGTCCGGCGCGGCGGCCCGAGGCCGACGCCCCGCCCGCGCCGCCGCATCGAAGGGAGACCAGGACAGACTCATGGCCGTGCAAACGACGCGCGAAATCGACTTCGACCGGGCCAACGAGGTGGTCCAGCGGTTCCAGAAGGAGTCGACCAAGTGGCTCTACGGCCTCGACGATGCCGCCCGCATCCTGTCTTGGGCGTTCTTCACGCTGCTGCCGTACACCGACAAGCTCAGCCAGAGCAAGCTGCTGCGCCAGCCCCACGTGATGTTCCGGGGGCCGACGGGCACCGGCAAGACCGACCTCGTCAGCGCCTGCGCGATGGCCATCGACGCCAAGTTCGAGCGCATCCAGGGCCTGCCGACGTACATGCCCGAGGACATCCTGGGCTACGAGACCATCGTCGAGGAGACCGACGGCTCGCGGAAGCTGGTGTTCAAGCCGGGCAAGCTGATGGCCCACATCGTCCTCATCGACGAGGACAACCGGCTGTCGGGCAAGACCAAGGCGGCGGTGCTCGAGGGCATGGAGGAGAGCTCGGCGACCCTCGCCTCGGACTACGGCAACCTCGCCGAGGGCAAGATGCTGCCCCTCTTCCCGCTGTCGTGCGACTTCAACGACATCGACGGCCCCCGCTTCTTCATGGTCATCTGCACCGAGAACATCTTCGGCGAGGAGGAGGGCACGTTCGCCAACCCGGTGGCCCAGCTCGACCGCACGACCCTGTCGATCAACATGCTCGACCCCGAGGACGAGGAGGACGAGCTGAACATCAGCGCCCGCAACGTGGTCGGCCGCAAGGTCGAGAAGCTGACCGACCTCTACGAGGTGCTCAAGATCGCCCAGTACATCTTCGACAACGTCGGGATGTCGGACTACGCGCAGCAGTACAAGGTGCGGCTGATCCGCAACACCCGCCCCCACCGGGTCATGGGGCGGTCGGCGCGGACGGTCAAGGAGTACATCCGGGTGGGGATCTCCCCCCGCGTGCACTTCCACCTCGAGGCGGTGGCCCGCACCTTCGCGTTCTTCAACGGCGACATGACGATCACGCCCGACCACATCAAGGCCGTCGCCGGCCCCGTCCTCGCGCACCGCATCGTGCTGCGCGAGGGCATGGAGTTCTCGGTCGACAAGGACGACCTGCTGCAGCAGATCCTGCGGGACATGGAGGTTCCGCCGTGGAAGTAGAGGAGGTCTACGCCCGGTTCCGCGACATCAAGCACGGCATCCGGGCGCGCAAGACCTCGAACAGCATCCACTTCGGCGAGCACAAGAGCGGGTTCAAGGGGACCGGCTACGACATCGTCGGGGTCGACCAGTGGCGGCCCGGCCAGCCCCTGAAGGACGTGGCGTGGAGCCTGAGCCTGCGCACGTACCCCGAGAAGCTGTACCGCATCGAGCGGATGGAGCCCAAGGAGCTCCGGACGCTGATCGTCTGCGACCTGTCGTACTCGACCCTGTTCCAGGTGTCGCAGGAGACGAACAAGGCGCTGCTGATGCTCGACCTGCTCGGCAACATCGGGCTGACCCGCGCCAACCTGCGCGACCCGGTGGGGCTGCTCGGCTACTCGGACCGCATCGAGCTGTACCTGCGCCCGAAGCTCGGGACCTCGCAGGTCTTCTACATGGCGTACCGGATCTTCGAGAAGCTGAACCTGGAGCGGGAGCACCCGACCCGGCGGCCCGCCCACCTGAAGGTCGCGATCGACTTCATGCTGGCGCGGCTGAAGATGCGCCACTCGATCATCCTGCTGACCGACCTCGTCGACCTCGTGAACGACCCCGACGCGGTCGACTTCAAGCAGCTCAGCACGCTGGCCGCGAAGCACGATATGATCGTGCTCGTCCTCGACGACCCGGACGAGTTCCGGGTCAGGAGCCGGCTCGGCTACATCCGGATCTCGGACATGGAGACGCGCAAGCAGACCGTGATCTCGGCGCGGAAGGCGGGCGCGATCCGGCGGCGCATCGAGGAGGCGCGGGCGTCGCTGCAGTACAAGCTGAAGCACGAGGCGGGCATCGACTCGACGGTGCTGACCGAGCAGAACCACATCGAGGAGCTGCCGAAGTTCCTGATGTCGCGCTTCGCAAGGTAAACAGGGAAGATCGGGTGACCATGACACGCCTACTCGCCGTCGCCGCCGGCCTCGTGTTGATCGCGTCGCCGTCCGCCGCGCAGCCGCCCGACCCCGGTCTGCCCGGCGCGGGGCTCGTGCGGGTCGAGACGCTGGAGCTCGAGCCGACCGTCGTCAAGACCGGCGACCGCATCACGCAGCGCTACCGGCTGCGCTTCCCCGACCTGATCCCGAGCGGGCAGGAGATCATCGTCCTCGAGGACCGCATGACCCCCGAGGCGCTCCCCGTGCACCCGTTCGAGGCGACGGCGCTGGTGGTCGAGAAGGACCGCATCGAAGACACGCACATCTGGGACTTCGTGTACGAGTTCCGCCTAGTCGACCCCACCAAGATGACCTACGCCCTGCCGAGCTTCAGCTTCTACTACCTGGTGCGCGACCTCGGCGAGGACATCGAGGACGCCGAGGTCCAGCAGGTCGACGGCGGGCAGGGGCTGGTGCGGTACGTGACGTCGATCACCGACGAGCCGCTGCTCGACATCCGCGACACCGTCGAGCTCGGCACGTTCTCGGGCCTCGCGACGTTCTTCCGCGCCCTCGCCTGGGTCGTCGCCCCCCTGCCGCTGCTCGTCTGGCTCGTCATGCTGGTGCGCTTCGCCCGCAAGCCCAAGGCGGTCTCGATCGAGAAGCAGCAGGAAGAGGACGAGCTCGCCCGCATCGAAGCGCAGATTCCCGCCCTCCCGTCGATCTGGGAGGCGCGCCGGGCGGTGGGCCGCGAGCTCAGCGCGCTGCGGCGGCTGCCCCGCGAGGCCCCCGCCGACCAGCTCGGCGACCGCCAGCGGGCGCTGGTGCTCGCCCTGCGCGACTACCTGCAGGCGGACCTGCCGGGCCTGGTCCCCGGCGACACCGCCCTCGACATCCAGCGGCACGTCGACGGGCTGAAGGACAGCTACCGCAAGGCGGCCCTCGGGGTGCTCGCGGGCCGGCTCGTCGCCTATCAGCGGGGGCTCGAGACGGGGACGCCGGCCCCGGTCGAGCACCCGGGCGGCGAGGCGCGCATGCTCGGCGAGGCGCTCTACCGGCTGCGCCCGCACGTGCGGATGATCAACAACCTGAAGGCGCTGGTGGGCGCGGCGTCTCCGCGTCCGGCGAAGGGGTAGGTGAACCACCATGCTGATGCCCTGGTCCGAGTTCGTCACGTTCGTCGACGGCGGCGTCCGCGAGCTGATCGCGACCGACTTCGCGGCGATCCGCTACGGCGACGTCGGCATCGCGATGGGGATCGCCCTCGTGCTCGGGGTGGTGCTCGCCGCGACCCTGGTGCGGCTGGCCGCGGTCAGCAAGCGCAACGTGCGCGAGCACTCCGGCCACGCCATTGAGCCGGGGCACCGCAAGCGGCTGTGGATCCGCGTCCTCCACACCGCCCCCAAGGCGCTGGCGGCGGGGGCCCTCGCGCTGCTCGTGTTCTCGGTCGCCGACCCGTTCCTCACCGCCACCGAGGAGGTCAGCGGCTACGTCGAGTCGCGGGTCCGCGTCGATCTCGTCGACACGTCGGGGTCGATGGCGTGGGAGTTCCCCGACACCAACAAGTCGAAGGCCGAGGTCGCCCGCGACGCCCACCTCGAGTTCCTCGAGATGCGGCGCGACAAGAACGACCGCGTGTCGCTGTGGCTCTTCTCCACCTACCCGTACAAGGTGGACGACTTCGTCATGGACGACGAGCTCTACTACTACCAGGTGTGGGACGCGCCCTACGTCATGACGCAGCGCCTCGACAAGGCGATGGTGGTGCCGCGCGACAAGGTCCGCATCGTACCCGCCGAGGGCGACACCAACATCATCCGGCCGCTGCAGGACATCGTGAAGTACTTCGACCAGGACGAGGCGGCGGTGGGCCGCGGCACCAACCAGAACCGGGCCGTGCTCATCATCACCGACGCGGCCGTCGACGAGTTCCCCGACGCCGAGTTCGCCGAGCTGAACCGGCGGAACATCGTCCCCTACATCATCTACATCAATACCAGCGACGCGCGCACCGCGAGCTTCCTGCACCCGACGGTGCCGCAGCTCGTGGGGCAGATTCAGGAGTACGGCGGCGACTACTTCGACGTGACCGACGAAGACAGCCTGCTGCGCGCCTACCAGGCCATCGACGAGCGCGAGGCGGTGCGCATGGAGCTGAAGCACCGGGCCCTGAAGGTGCCCATCTACTCGCGCTTCCTGCTGGTGGCGATGGGGCTGCTGCTCGTCGGCATCCCCGTCGGGTTCGTGTCGGAACTGCTGTGGGGGACCACCCCGTAGCGGGGCCCCGCGGAACGGACACGGGCGGGCGCCCGCCGGGGGGCGGCCCGCCACGAGACACGCGGCGCTCGAGAGAGAAGTGACATGCGACTGACAGACCTGCTCGACAAGGAGCACTCGTTCCGGTACCTCGTCGGCTTCGTGCTCGCCCTGCTCTTCTTCGCCGGGGTGTCGATTCCGGCGCGCAGCCTCACCGCGTTCTACACGAACCTGGAGGGGCTGAGCGCCAGCGTCGAGCGCGGCGACTTCGAGACGGCCGAGACCCAGCTCGCCGAGGTGTCCGCGTTCTACCAGGGCAGCCGCGCGTGGGGCATGCAGTGGTTCGCCGACTCGTACCTGTTCCGCGACTCGTTCCTGCAGCAGGCGTCCTACAACTACCTGACCGGCGACTACGAGACGGTGGTGGCGGACCTCGCCGACGAGATCGACGACCCGCGGGCGTCGCACCTGCTCGCGAGCGCCAAGTTCATGCTGGCGCGGCAGCGGTACCGGGCCATCAACCCCGAGGCCCCCGACGCCGCCGCGCAGCGCGAGGCGATCATCCTCGAGGTGATGGAGACGGTGAACGCCGACTACGAGCGGGCCCTGCGCGGCGACCCCGGCGACCGCTTCGACTACAAGTGGAACTACGACCTGACCAGCAACGCCGAGGCCGTCCGCCGCGCCCTCGAGGCGCCGCGCGAGATCGAGCCGCCCGAGCTCGAGCAGATGAAGGGCGAGGGCACCCCGGTGCGCCGCCGCCGCGGCTAGGCGTCCGCGCGCGCATCAGATGGACACCATCAGCCGCCTCCTGCGGGAGAGCGTCGAGTTCGCCAACCCCGAGTACCTGGCGATCGTCCCGCTCGCGGGCCTGCTGCTCGTGTTCGGGCTGCTCGTCTTCGCCCTGCGGCTGCAGCTCCGCCCCGCCCGCACCGAGGGCTCGAAGTACCCCTTCTTCGGCCACATCAAGTTCTGGTTCCTGGCCATCGTCGCCCTGGCGCTGGTGGCCGTCGCCGCCGCCCGGCCGTTCTGGGTCTACGGCGGCCAGACGTTCCGGCGGGGCGACGTCGACGTCGTGGTCGCGATCGACGCCTCCGCGTCGATGTGGGTCAAGGACCTCGGGCCCTCGCGGCTCGAGCTCGCGGTCCGCGAGGCGCTCGGCCTCTACACCCAGGACGTCCTCACCCCCGGCGACCGCACCGCGGTGTACGTGTGGGGTACCACGACCCTGCGCCGCGCCCACATGGCGTCGAACGCCGAGCGGTTCATCGAGGAGGTGGGCCGCATCGCCCCGCCCGTGAGCCTCACCGGCGACGCGTTCCCGTGGGACAGCGACATCGCCACCGCGTTCGAGTCGATCTACCTCTCGCTCGACAACCAGGACCGCTTCGAGTCGGGCGACGACGACTGGCTGCCCGAGGAGCGCAACGACCGCGTGCTGCTGCTGTTCACCGACGGCGACTTCCTCATCGACGCCGAGCAGATGAGCCGGCTCGACACCGCCCTCGCCGAGTTCCGGCGCCGCGGCCTCGTCATCTACACCATCGGCATCGGCAGCCGCACCGGGACCAACGTCGACTCGGTGCTCATCGACTACGTGCGCGGCATCGACTACGACGAGACCCTCGAGCAGGACCTCGCGGGGCTGCGCACCCAGCTCGGCTTCGAGGGCATCAACATGGTCGAGCAGCGCACCGGGGGCCGCTCGGTCATCATCGACAGCCCCCAAGTCGACGCCGCCACCTTCCTCCGCAACGTCATCGACTCGCACCGCAGCGTCTCCTTCGAGCTCGTCCCCTCGGACGACCAGCAGGAGATCTGGCAGTGGTTCGTCATGCTCGCCATCATCGTCTTCGTGCTGGCGATCGTGTTCTATTGACGGACCGGCGGTCGGTCACCGACACCCCGCGCGGTCGCTCCGGGCGCGCGGACTCGTTCTTCGAGCCGCTCTCCGACGAGGTCATCGAGTCATTCGCGGTTGGGGCGGTCCTGCCCGAGGAATGAGGCTCTTTCCCGACTACCTGCGACTTCGGGGGGAACGTCGACCCGCCTTGCCGCGATGGCTCTTCAGGGGGCCCACTCGGCGGGCGGCAAGCGAGGAGAGAATCAGGCGGACGCGCTCCTCGTCGATGTCGAGCGGGTCGAACGGCTTCCCGTACCACCTCACCATCGCCTCGTGCTCCTCGTGGAACGGATTGAGCGCCGCTTCCAGAAACTCCATGAAACCGGTGACGCTGCCGACGTCGTCGGGTGGACAACGCCGCTCGCCATCAACGAACGCGGGGTAGTCGACGTCGGCGTCGCCGTCGCGAACGGACTCGACGGAGATGTCGTGCCTCCAGTTGTCGCCGAAGTCGTAGACGTAGAGAAACCGCTCGACCCCGCGCTCCACGAGCGTCTTCAGGCGGATGCTCCTGGCCTTGTACACGCGCCGGCCGTAGAGATCCTCGTCGGGCATGGGATCGCCGTATGCGCGGTCGCCGACCTCGAACTCGAACAGGTGCGAGTTCATCCAGCCGAACGTGACCTGGATGATGTCGTGCAGGGCCAGCAACGTCGCCGACAGCGGCACGTCGACACGACGCCACACCTTCGGCTCAATCTCCTGCAGCTCGATCCTGAGGCGTGCGACGGGCTCGATCATGGGAGTCCTTGTTTGCGGGTCCGCAGAATGCGGCTCTCCGTTGTTGGCGCGTTGCCTGTTCGTCGATAACCGCCGACGGCGCGGCGTGCTGTGGTGACGACGACCTCCACCGCCGACTGATCTTCCTGCGCGCGCCGGGACCCGATGGATGGTAGCGTAGACATCCGATGAATGGTAGTCTACACGCTTGATGAATTGTATCGTAGAAGCTCGATGAACTGTAGTGTAGCCGGGTCATGAGAGATCGCCCCGAGACGGAGGGTTATCGGCCGAGGATCGTCGACGGCGAGCTGGACGAGCTGCTGGCGGCCCTTCCCGCGGTCAGCATCGAAGGACCCAAGGGCGTCGGCAAGACGGAGACGGCCCGCCGGCGGGCGGCCACCCGCCACGAGCTGGATCGACCCGGCACGGCCGATCTCATCGAGGCCGACCCCGACCGGCTCGTGCGCGGGGCCGAACCCCTCCTCATCGACGAGTGGCAGCGCTATCCGCCCTCCTGGGATCTGGTCCGCCGGGCGGTGGACGCCCAGCGCAGGCCCGGGCGCTTCATCCTCACCGGATCGGCCTCGGACGACTTCGCGGGAACCCACTCCGGCGCCGGGCGCATCGTCACCGTGAGGATGCGGCCGCTGTCGCTCGCCGAACGCGGCGTGGAGACGCCGTCGGTAAGCCTGCGGGAGCTGCTCGCGGGCACCCGGCCGGCGATCGACGGCCACACCGACGTCACCCTGGACCGCTACGTCGAGGAGATCGTGGCCGGCGGATTCCCCGGCATGCACGGCACCTCGGGCCGCGCCCGCCGGGCCGAGCTGGACGGCTACATCGCCCGCATCGTCGACCGCGAGCTGCCCGATCAGGGCATCCGCACCCGCAACCCCGCCATGCTGCGGCGCTGGCTCCGGGCCTGCGCGGCGGCCACCGCCACCACCGCCAGCTTCGAACGCATCCGCGACGCCTCCACCGCCGGCGAGGGGGACAAGCCCTCCCGATCGACCACCCGCCCCTACCGCGACACGCTGGAGCGCCTCGGCGTCCTCGACCCGGTGTTCGCCTGGCTGCCGGGCGGCGGACCATTGGTGCGGCTGAACGTCTCCCCCAAGCACCACCTCGCGGACCCGGCTCTCGCCGCGCGGCTGCTGGGCATGGACGCCGGCGCCCTGCTCGAGCCCCGCCCGGCCGCCCCCGCGATCCCCCGCGACGGCACCCTCCTGGGTGCCCTCTTCGAATCGCTCGTCACCCAGAGCCTGCGCGTCTACGCCCAGGCGGCGGAAGCCGAAGTCAACCACCTGCGCACCTGGGGCGGCGAGCTCGAAGTGGACCTCGTCGTCGTGCGCGGCGACCAGCGCGCGGTCGCCGTCGAGGTGAAGCTGACCGCCGTCGCCGCCGACCGCGACGTGAGGCAGCTTCGCCGCCTCGCCGACCGCATCGGCCCCCAACTGCTCGACGCCGCCATCGTCACCACCGGCGCCGACGCCTACCGCCGCCGCGACGGCATCGCGGTGATTCCGGCCAGCCTGCTCGGCCCGTAGGCGGTGATCCGCGGCCCGTGAGAGAACAGCCGACCGCCTCCCCCGCCCACCGACCTGACCCACCTGAACGCGGCCGGCACCTGCTACCGGGCCGCGAACTGTTCCTGAACGCGCCCCGCCGGTTGATGCTCCGTGTCGAACTGGCGATAATCGATAGGCCATTCGAGGATCGCCGACACGTGGCGGACGACCCTGTCCAATGGAGCGGAATCGGGCGTGCTGCCCGTAGACGGGCAGGCGGTCGCCGACTTCGTCGGGGGTTCGCCTGAACCTGGAGTTTGGATCGGCCACGTGAACCGCCAGTTGGCGTATGCCGTGGTCGCGGACGGCGGAACGGACCGGCTCCTGGTTCCCATCATCCAGCCTCGACGACCGGCATCGATGCCGACGAAAGCGCGCCATCCTCACCGAGCTGACCCGGATCCAGTCTACGCGTACGAGATGACGTCGAGTCCGGGAATCGAGAGACCGACGAAATCCCGGTCATGCGTCAGGAGTGGGATCTGCCGCTGGATGGCCGTCGCGGCAATCCAGCAATCGCCCGCCTCCAATCGGCGTCCTATCCGCCTGCTTTCCTGCATGACACGAGCCCATGTCCGCGCCAACTCATGGTCCGACGGAATAATCAAGAAGCGGCGGAGAAAGGTGTCCAGCTCCGTCCTCGCTCGATGACCCCAACCGCTACTCTCCGCCCAATGCCAGAGTTCCGCCACGCTCTGGAAGCTGAGCGCCAGTATTCGATTCGTCATGTGGACGTCGTACTTTGCGCCAACTTCGGTTCCTCGTTTTCGCGGGTGGAGAAAACTGGCCACGGTCGTATCTACGAGTACCGTGCTCGCGGCGCTCATGGCTCCCGGCTCCTGTGGGCTTGCCTTCGCACCGCCCGTTCCGTGAGCACGTGCGCCAGTAAATCGTCCGCGTCGTCTGCCGCGGGCCAGAGTGCAGCGATGCTCTCCAAATCGTCGACCGGTGCGACATGCTGCTGGCGCGCCAAATCCGTGAGCGACGCATGGGACCAGAACGACGACGTTCGCCCCCTGGACGTCACGGCCCGCAGCTTCCTGATCTTCCGTTGAATCGGATCGAATTCGAACCCGCCAGCCGCAAGCGCCGTCATGCCCAGCACCGGTTCGGTATCGTCGTCTCCATAGACGATCGTTCCGCCAACGAGCGCCCCCAGAAACTCGATCTCCCCGGTCGTAACCTCCCTCGTGACCTCTCGACCATCGGCCAACTCGTACGTGCTTTTCCCCTTGGGTTCGAGATCGATGGCCGCCAGACACGATCTCGGGACGACAGAGTTGCACGCTTGGGCGTCGACGACGAAGTCTCCATGCCAGCTCTTGGACGAATCCGCCGGATTTCGAACCGTCGCCGTGACGCGCGTGGGGTCCATGTCTTGTATGCTGACCAACGGTTGCGCCCGTGTCAAGGGCCGTCATCGCCCTCGCGGCGCGTTCGGCGCTTGAGGTCATCCACGAAGAGCGTCGGCTCCTCGCGGCGGGCTTCGATGAGGTCCCAGAACGCGGAGCTGGTCTCGATGCGGCGCGGGGCCGAGGTCATCTACCAGGGGCGCCTGGAGGATGCGGACGGCCGGTGGAGCGGCTATCCCGACTTCCTGCTCCGGGTCGACGAGCCGAGCGCGCTGGGCGCGTGGTCGTACGAGGTGCTCGACGCCAAGCTGGCCCGCAACGCGAAGGGCGCGGCGGTGCTGCAGCTCCTGCTGTATTCGGACCTGCTGGCCCTGGCGCAGGGAGCCGCGCCGGAACAGATGCACCTGGCCCTGGGCGGCGGCGACGGGCGCGGCTACGCGAGCTTCCGGGTCGCGGAGTACTCGGCCTACTACCGCGCCGTCCGCCGGGGGTTCGAGGCGCACGCCGAGGCACCGCCCGAGACCTATCCCGAACCGGTCGAGCACTGCGGCCTCTGCGAGTGGAAGCAGAGCTGCGCGGAGCGGCGCCGCGCCGACGACCACCTGTCGCTGGTGGCCGGCATCACGCGCGGCCAGCGGGTCCGCCTCGTCGAGCGTGGGGTGACGACGATGGCGGCGCTGGGGGCGCTCGACCTGCCGGTCGTCCCCCGCCTCGACGGCGTCGGCGCGGGCGCGCTGGCGCGGGTCCGCGATCAAGCGCGGGTGCAGGACCGGGCGCGGCGGGAGGGCCGCCGCATCCACGAGCTCGTGACGCCGGTCGAGCCGGACAAGGGCCTCGCATCGCTGCCCGAGCCGTCGGCGGGCGACGTCTTCTTCGACATCGAAGGCGACACCTTCGCGGCGGACGACGGCCTGGAGTACCTGTTCGGCACCGCGGACAGGAACGGCGGGTACGACGCCGACTGGGCCCTCGACGCGGCGGGCGAGAAGGCCGCGTTCGAGCGCTTCATCGACCGCGTCATGGCGCGGTGGGCGCGGCATCCCGGCTTCCACATCTACCACTACGGCGCCTACGAGACGACCGCCGTCAAGCGCCTGATGAGCCGCTACGCCACCCGCGAGGACGAGGTCGACCGGCTGCTGCGCGGCCGGGTCTTCGTCGACCTCCACCGCGTGATCCAAGGGGTGCGGGCCTCGGTCGAGAGCTACTCGGGGACAGATGAGCCTCGCCAACACCCTCGCCGTCTGCCAAGCGGCGGGGAGTCTCGTCCTGCTCGGCGACCCGCGCCAGCTCGATCAGCCCATCCAGGGGGTCCACCCGCCCGGCACCGGCGTATCGGCGCTCGGCCACCTCCTCGGCGAATCGGCGACCGTCGACCCCGCCCGCGGCGTCTTCCTCGACCACACGTGGCGCATGCACCCCGACGTCTGCGCGTTCACGTCGGAGCAGTTCTACGAAGGGCGGCTCCGCGCGCGCGATGACCTCGCCCGGCAGACGGTGATCGGGCCGGGGCCGCTGGCCGGGCACGGCCTGCGCTTCCTGCCGGTGGAGCACGCCGGCAACACGAACGCGTCGGAAGAGGAGGCCGAGCGCGTCGCGACGCTGATCCGTGAACTGCTCGACGCCGGCGCGGCATGGGTCGACCGGCAGGCCGTCCGGAAGCGGCTGACGCTCCGGGACATCCTCGTCGTGGCACCCTACAACGTGCAGGTCGCTACGCTGCGATCAAGGCTGCCCGACGGTGCCCGGGTCGGCACCGTCGACAAGTTCCAGGGGCAGGAGGCACCTATCGTGCTGTTCTCCATGGCCACCTCGACCGCCGACGAGGCGCCGCGCGGCATGGAGTTCCTCTACAGCCTCCACCGCCTCAACGTCGCCACCTCCCGCGCCCGCTGCGTGGCCGCCATCGTCGCGAACCCGGCTCTCCTGACGCCGCCCTGCCGCACCCCGGAACAGATGCGCCTGGCCAACCCCTTCTGCCGCTTCCTGGAGCTGGCGTCGGACGCCTCGCCGCCGGAGCCGTCGGCGCCCGGCGGCCGCCTCGCCGGCGGGCTCCGGTCCAAATAGTAGGCTGCGACGAACCGCTCGCCACGACACCCGGACCGAAGACGCCCCGCCTCAATCGCCAGCGAGCTCGTAGGCCAGGAGCACGTAGCGGCTGCCAGCGCTGCCCACTCGTCTCGCAACCACGGCAATTCTCGTAGGACGATTCAGGATGTCGTTTATCGCGCCGACGTCCTTCAACGCTGGGTCGATCCTGCCGGAAACCACCCTGTCCGCCCCCTCGTTACAGAACTCGAACCGGCGCTGGGATGGCAAGACTCCCAGAAAGCGACCCGTCATCTGCTGCTCTTCATCCAAGACATGATCGCTGCCCAGCCGCTTCTCGACTCGGCGGACTTCGCTCACGTCCGAAAAGCGAAGCGTGCGGCCCTTGAATTCAAGTGCACAAGTCGCCTCCTGAACCGCCATCTTCTTCAGGAACGTCCGGATGGCACCGAGGGCGCGCGGGTGGGCGTCGGATACCGTATCCAGCAACACCTCGTCGTCGGTGCCGACCGCGGCCTCCAGGATCGATATCGTCCGCTTGACCGCGGGCCCGACGGGAGACATTTGCGGAAAGCGGTCGTCGCCGGGCGGTTCTTCGAGATCGAAACCGAACGAACCCAAGGCCGTACCGGTAATCAGCAATCCGTACTTCTCCCTCTGGGGGATCGCCCCGCGGAGCTGCAGCGGCGAATCCCGACTCGCTCCCACGACGGCAACCGCGTCGGCAAACGCCTTCACCGCCGCAGCCCCGAAGTCCGCCAAGAGTCCCCGCGACCCGACAACTGGCTTTCCGCGAAAAGTCACGCGCACGTGAGCCGGCTCCCTCAGCACAGGAGGTCGTGAAGCGAGGATTTCGTCCACCTTCCGCTTTCGGAACTCCAAGCCCCGACGTTCGATCACTCTCGACGAGGGTAGCCGATCAAGCAAGCTTTGGAGCGCAGCCTGCTCGGCCAGGATTCGGCGGTACTCCTGTATGGTCATGACCGACCTCACTCGTTCGACATCAGGTCGAGGTTCGCCATCGCCTCCGGATCGCCCGCGGGGGCAAGGTCCACCTCCAAGTACCCCTTCCACTGCCCGTTGCGCCGGTGGGACCACAGGCTGTTCCAGTACGTGCACTGCTCCACGAGCAGCTCCGGCTCTGCCTCACTCAACTGCACGAAATAGGCGTCCATTTCATATCGTCGACCGACCGCTTGCGGATCGAAGAGCTCTGCCGACGCCTCTTCCAGCGATGTCTGGCTCCGCCCCTCGGGTAAACGAAAGAACGTCACCAAGTCGATGTCGCGCGGTTCCCGCCTTTCGACCGTTTCGATATCCTCAAGGAAGCTGCCATCTATCCACTGAAAACCATCAACCAAGTCCAATGCGTGCAGGTCGGCGCGGAACTCAAGCAACCGCCGCAACAACCTCCGCCGAGCAGCCGTGTTGCCAAAACGCACTACGAAATCCAGCAGCGAAACGCGGTATGGAGACCGACTATTGGAAGTCGGCGACTCGACGTCGATCGGCGGCAGAACTCCCTGGGCAGTCCACGCTGGAATTGCCACGGTCCCCGTGCTCATGCTCCCAAGACCCTCATCTCGATAGTCCCGCCGGGGCGGGTCCCGAAGGCTGTCGTATCAACGCCCAAGCGTCACGCGCAAAGACACTATGCAAGATGCATACCACGCCCGCCGCACGCGGCCGGCACTCCGTTCGGCGTGCCCCGGTGGTGCCGAGCACCCCTTGTCGAGATGATAGCCGACACTGGGCAGTGCTGCGCGGACGATCCATCGCCGTCCGTGCCGGCCTACGAAATCACCCGCCCCAGTCAGCGTCTCGCGGGGTGCCAGCGCTTCGGACTCGCTGGGACCTGACCGGAGGCGGGATTGTCTGATAGCATTCTGGCCGACCGGGGCCGAGCCGCCATCGCCCGCAACCGCACACTCGACCGACGAAGCCAAGTCCGCGAGCGAAGACGCCCGATGCCGACGAAGCGCGCCGTCCTCAACGAGCTGACCCGCGACGAGCTCCGCGACAACCTCGACCGCTTCGGGCTGGACGTCCACGACCGGCGCGTGAGGTCGCCGCTCGTCGACGCCCTGGCCCGCTCCCGCAAGGCCCGACTCGACGAGATGCTGTGGGCGCTCTCGCGGATCCGCCTGAAGGCGCTGTGCCGCGCGCTCGACCTCGACGACTCCGGGCGCAGGAAGGGCGACCTCATCGAGCGGCTCGTCGGCCCGGCCCGGGCGGCGAAGACCGCCGATGGCGCGAGAGCGACGCCGTCGGCCTCGGCGCCGGCGGCCACAGCGGCGAGGCCCGCCGGCAACGCGGGCACGGCGGCGGCATCCCCGCCAGCGGCCAGGACGGCCGACCCGCCGGCCGAGACCGCCGCCCCGCCGGCCGAGACGCTGGGCGTCGAGCAGCTCGAGCGCTACCTCTGGTCGGCCGCCGACATCCTGCGCGGGTCGATCGACAGCAGCGACTACAAGACCTACATCTTCGGCCTGCTCTTCCTGAAGCGGCTGTCGGACCGCTTCGAGGAGGAGGCCGAGAAGCTCGTCGCCGACGGCGTGTCCGCGGACGTGGCGTGGACCGACCCCGACGAGCACCAGTTCTTCGTGCCCGGCCGGGCGCGGTGGGGCGCCATCCTGAAGACGGCCGCCAACATCGGCGAGGCGCTGAACAAGGCGTGCGCGGCGCTCGAGGAGCAGAACCCCGCGCTGGAGGGCGTCCTCGCCGGCATCGACTACAACGACGAGCGCAAGCTCGGCGACGCGAAAAACCGCGACACCGTGCTCGCGCGCCTCGTCCAGCACTTCTCGCAGGTCTCGCTGCGCAACGACCGCATGGCCGAGCCCGACCTGCTCGGCCGCGCCTACGAGTACCTCATCGAGCAGTTCGCCGACGACGCCGGCAAGAAGGGCGGCGAGTTCTACACGCCGCGCATGGTCGTCAAGCTCATCGTCGAGCTGCTAGCGCCGACCGAGCGCATGCGCATCTGCGACCCGACGGCCGGCTCGGGCGGCATGCTCATCGAGTGCGCCCACTACATCGAGCGGCAGGGCGGCAACCCGCGCAACCTGACCCTCCACGGCCAGGAGAAGAACCTCGGCACGTGGGCCATCTGCAAGATGAACATGCTGCTCCACGGGCTGCCCGACGCCCGCATCGAGAAGGGCGACACCATCCGCGACCCGAAGCTGGTCGACGAGGGCGAGCTGCTGCTCTACGACCGGGTGATCGCCAATCCGCCGTTCAGCCTCGACGAGTGGGGGCGCGAGGTCGCCGAGAGCGACGGCTACGGGCGCTTCCGGTTCGGCGTCCCGCCGAGGACCAAGGGCGACCTGGCGTTCGTGCAGCACATGGTGGCGGTGTTGAATGACCGCGACCCCGGCTGTCGGCTCGGCGTCGTGATGCCGCACGGCGTCCTGTTCCGCGGTGCCGCCGAGGGGCGGATCCGGCGGGGCCTGCTGCAGGCGGACCTCTTCGAGGCGGTCATCGGCCTCCCGCCGAACCTCTTCTACGGCACCGGCATCCCCGCGTCTATCCTCGTGCTGAACCGCGACAAGCCCGACACGCGCTACGGCAGGGTGCTATTCATCGACGCGTCCAGCGACTTTGAGGAGGGCAGCAACCAGAACCGGCTGCGCGATCAGGACATCGCCCGCATCGCCGCGACGTTCCGATCCTTCGCTGACGCCGACAAGTACGCCCGTGTCGTGCCGCTCGCCGAGATCGAGCGAAACGACTGGAACCTGAACATCAGCCGCTACGTGGACACGTCCCAGGCCGAAGAGCGCATCGACGTCGCCGAGGCGGTGCGCAAGCTGCGCGAGCTGGAGCACAACCGCGCGGCGGCTGAGGCGACGATGAATCGGTACTTGGCGGAACTGGGGTACGGCGACTGACCGTCGGTCGCACGCCGAGCCCGAACCCCTCATCCGCCCCATCCGCCCCCGAAGGTAGCCTCCAAGCTACCCCGAACCCGACCACCAAGCCCGCAGCCCACCCCGGAGGCCGGAGCGTGCCATAATGAGTGCTGGAGGTTTCGACGAAGACCGCCCGGATCGGCCACCAGGAACGCGCATGACCGAGAACGCCACCGGCACCCCCGACAACGACCTCCTCCAGAGGCTCGTCGAAACGGTGGTGCAAACGGCTGATCCCGACCGCGTGATCCTCTTCGGCTCCGCGGCCCGCGGAGAGCCCACGAGCGCGTACAAGAGCTCGCTCCACCGGACAGCCGACGGCAGCGGCGACCATGAATCGTTGTCTGGAGTTGGAGTATGACGCCTGACGGATGGAGCGAAGCCACGATGGAACAGGTGGCTCAAATCGCCATCGGCAAAACGCCAGCGCGCAAAGAGAGGTCCTTTTGGGATACAGCCAAACTACGCAGAATCGCTGGGCGACGATCTCCGACATGAAGAACAAGTATATCGACGATACATGCGAGTACATTTCCGACATCGGAGCCAAGGCTTCAAACGCGAGACTTGTGCCGACGGGTACGCTCTTGATGAGTTTCAAACTGTCCCTCGGGCGGGTCGCGATCACTTCACAACCCATATATACCAACGAGGCTATAGCGGCATTCTATCCGAACTATCGCGCTACGACGGAGTATCTGTATTACCTACTTCCAACCCTTGCGCTGCAGGAGTCATCCGATCGTGCTGTAAAGGGCCGTACTTTGAACAAGGCCAAGCTGCGAGCCCTCAAGCTGTCTCTGCCTCCACTTGCTGAACAGCGCAGAATTGCGACTATTCTATCTTCGATGGACGACGCCATTGAGAGGACCTAGGCGATCATCGATCAGGTGCAAGTCGTCAAGCGCGGCCTGATGCAGGAGCTGCTCACACGGGGCCTGCCGGGGCGGCACCGACATGATGTTGACAAGCTGCCGCGGGGATGGAGCGTCAAGCATGTCGGTGAACTTGGAAGGGTGGTGACCGGAAGCACGCCGAGGACTGAGAACGACGAGTTCTGGAATGGCACCGTGGCCTTCGTCACTCCCGTCGATCTCGGGAATACCAGGAACATCTGCGTCACCGCCCGTTATGTGACCGAGGACGGTCTTGCACATGTGAGGGAGATTCCGCCCGGTGCCGTGATGGTCACGTGCATAGGTTCGATTGGAAAGATCGGGATCGCCACAACTAGGTGCTGCACGAATCAACAGATCAATACCATTATTCCGGATAGTTCCATCATACTCGCCGAATATCTGTATTACGCAATGTGCTTCTCGTCTGACCGGCTCGCCGGGCTTGCCGGAAAGACGGCCGTGCCAATCGTCAGCAAAAGCGAGTTTCTTGCTCTGCGCTTGCCGGTGCCGCCCGCGGCTGAACAGGAGGACATTGCGCGGGTTCTCACCAGCATAGACCAATCTATCGAACTCAACCGGGCTTGGCGGGCGCGGCTGGTCCAGAGCAAGCTTGCCCTTATGTCCGCACTTCTCAGCGGGGAACTTCGAGTTGCTGTGAAGGTGGGGACACCATGAAGTCTACTATGGTCGTGACGGAGATGATCTCGTGATCGTGTTGGTCGGCGGAACGAAGAAGCGCCAGACGCGCGACATCGACACGGCACACGCCCTCTGACGGGCGTACAGACAGGAGAAGCGGCATGCCCGTCAAGGTCCATGAAGCCAGCGAGTATCTCCAGACGCCGGAGGACGTCGCGGCCTACCTCAACGCCGCGGTGGAGGGGTCCGACGGCGACCCGCGGCTGTTGATGAAGGCGTTTCGCAACGTGGCGGCGGCCCAAGGCGGCGTCTCCGCCATCGCTCGAAGAGCCGACCTGGATCGCGTGGCCTTGTCCCGTGGCCTGTCGGGGAGCCGGGACCCCCGATTGGGAACGGTGACGAAGATCGCCGCGGCTTGCGGCGTGAAGCTGCGGTTCGTTGAGCGGGAGTCCGAACGCTGAACGACGGACGTGCGGCTCGCGGCGGGGAGAGGAAGCATGATCAGGACGGTGACCCTGCGGTTGGAGCAGGATGTGTACGATGAGCTGTGGGTGGCGGCGGCAGCGGCACGGCGTTCGCTGCCGAGTTTCATCGCGAGCGCCGCCCTGGAGCGCATCCGCGAGGCGCAGTTCGTCGACGACGGGGAAATGGCCGAAATTCTGAGCGACGAGGCGTTGGTGCGGAGACTGCGGACCGGCTCCCGGCAGGCTCGCCAGCGCAAGGGCGACTTCGTTGCGTGATCATGACCGGATTCGCCTGGAGCGGGACATGCGTGAAGTGACGATTAGCGAGGCCGAGTCGCGTTTCGCGGAGTTGCTGCGGGAGGTCGAGTACGGCGAGTCGATAGCCATCACCCGCCACGGGAAGACCGTCGCACATCTGGTTCCGGCGGTCGACCACGAGCGGCCGCCGCGCAGCTACCGGGAGCTGTTCCTGCGTTGCCGCACCCCGGCCGGCGTCCTCAAGCCGACCGCGGTCACCGAGGCCTTCGAGGCGTGGTCGAAGCGGAGCGGCCTCGCCATTCCGTTCCAGGGAGTCCACTGCCTGCGGCACTCGTACGCGGTGCACCTCCTGCGGTCGGGTCTGTCGCTCAAGACCATCGGGGACATCCTGGGCCACCGCCGCGAGGTGCTTCGAGACCGCCTCGCGGGCGTCGGCCGGCAGGCCGGCGGCGTTCAGGCCGCCGGTGACCGCGCGGTCGACGCCGGCCCGCCGCGGGCCAGGCGAGCCGCAGGGCGTCGATCCACGGCACCGCGGAGGCGCGTGCAGAAGGCCTGTAACCGGCCGCAGCGGAAGGGGACGGGAACAGCCCGTTCGACGGCCCACGGCCGGCGGGCCGCGTCCTGGAGCAGCTCGAGCGCCCGCGCCTCGTCCACGACGTCGCGGCCGGAGACCGCTAGGTCCGGCAACTCCCACAGATGACGCTGCGTGGACGAGGTGACCACGTAGGCCGCCCGGCTCGGGCGGGACCACGCGAGGGCGAGGTCGGCGCCCTTCTTCTCCGCCGCGGGTTCGGAACGGCCGAGGATGCCGAAGGCCTGCCGGTACCACGGCGGGACAACCCCATCACCAGCGGCCGTCCGGCCGCGCAACCGATGAACACGCGTTCCCAGAACCGCCGCCGGCCAGACCGGCCTCAGATCACGAGCGGGGCCGGGCGTGCTACACTTGAAAACGGTCGCTACGGACACCGGCCGCCCGGGGCAGTGTCTTTACTACCTCGTCGGGTACCGCTCGAACGACATCGTGGCGGTGAGGCGGAACCCCGACCCGGCCGAGGGGGACATCGTGGTCGCCCGCATCGACCGGGAAATCACCCTGAAGTGCTTCCACCGGCCCGCAGCGGACCGGATCGAGCTCCAACCGCGCAGCTCGAACACCGAGCACGAGACGATCGTGATCGACAAGACGACCGGGGACTGGGAGATCGTTGGTGTCGTCGTCGGTGCCATGATCGGGACGCGGCCGACGGCCGGGTGCTGACGGAACGGGCGCGGGCCGCGTGATATCGTGAGGCCAGCATGACCGAGACGACTGCGATCGTCGTGTCCATCGTCGGGAGCGGAATCGGCATCATCGGGGTGATGGGCCTGATGCTCCGCATCCTGACCACGAACATCGCCAATCAGTTCGACGCGGCCGCGGTGCAGATGAGGGAGATGAAGGCCGACTTGAGCGCCCGGATCGACGACACGAACCGCCGGTTCGAGAGCTTGGCGAGCGAGATGCACCAGCGGTTCGACCGCGTTCACCACGAACTCGCCGAGAACCGCGAGCGCATGGCGAAGCTCGAGGGCTCCCTCGACGGGTTCCTGGCGGGACGCCGCGACCGGGACGCCGCGTAAACGGCCGGACCGGCAACCCCGGATGTCCCACACGACACCGTAACCGACAGGACGCCCAACCCCTCCACAAGGGCGCGGCGGCGTTCCGCCCGGGGCGACGGCGGCCGTTCGAGGGACGGAACCCCGGACGGCCGGTTCCGGTCACGACAGACCGGGCACCCGCCGGACAGACTCATGAACGGCCCGGCCGTAGTCTCCGTCTCGCGCATCGC
Source organism: Vicinamibacterales bacterium (assembly GCA_963664545.2). GTDB lineage: Bacteria > Acidobacteriota > Vicinamibacteria > Vicinamibacterales > UBA8438 > JAJEEA01. The sequence continues at coordinate 2,067,501 of OY761475.2, forward strand.
CCCGGAGGCGGCGCTGCGAACCTGGCCGCAGCTCGTCGAGACGCTCGCGGACTCCGGTGACGCGTCGGACGAGCTCGTCTGCTACATCTCCGTGTTCGGGCACGGCGGCGGTGTCCCGGAGGGCATCGAGCGGGCGCGCTCGCGACCGTCGCCCCCGGGTCGGCGCTTCCACGCCCTGATGGACCGGATCTGGAGGGATGACGTCCTCCGGGAGGCGTGGCGGCGGGTGAAGCGGAATCGTGGCTCCGCCGGGGTCGATTCGGAGACGCTGGCGGAGGTTGAGCGGCGCGGTGTCGATGCGTTCCTGGCGGAACTCGGCGCGGCGCTGCGGGCGGGGACGTATCGGCCGCGGCCGGTCCTGCGGCACTACATCCCCAAGGCCGATGGCCGACGGCGACCGCTCGGGATACCGACGGTCCGCGACCGGGTGGCGCAGATGGCCGCGACGCTGGTGTTGAGCCCCATCTTCGAGGCGGACTTCCGGTCCTCGTCGTATGGGTTTCGGCCGAAGCGGAGCGCGACGCAGGCGCTGGAGGTCCTCCGCGTCCGCGGGGCGCGCGGGGGCTGCCACGTGCTGGACGCGGACATCCGCGACTACTTCAGCCGCATCGACCGTACGAAGCTGCTGACGCTGGTTCGCCAGCGCGTCTCGGACCGTCGGGTCCTCCGGCTGCTGCGGCTGTGGCTCGCGGCGGGGGTGATGGAGGAGGGGCGGGTGCGGCGCACCCTGGCGGGGACACCGCAGGGGGGCGTCATCTCGCCGCTGCTGTCGAACATCTTCCTGCCGTTCTCGACCGGGTCTGGGAGGACCGGTGGGCGCACGTGGGTACTCTGGTGCGCTACGCGGACGACTTCGTGGTGATGTGCGACACGAGGGCGTCGGTCGAGGCGGCCCGGGAGCGGGTTGGCCTGGTGCTGGCCCGGCTCGGGCTGGAGCTGCATCCGGAGAAGACGCGGGTGGTCGACCTGACGGACGGCCGTGAGGGCTTCGACTTCCTGGGGTGTCATCTGCGGAAGCGCATGAGCGGACCCATCTGGGCCGGAAGCGGCGGCGGGTGTACTTCCTGCACCGCTGGCCGTCTCGGCGTGCGATGAAGCAGGTTCGCGCCCGCGTGCGGGCGCTCACCCCGCGGGGCCGCTGCCACACGGACCTGCGTGTGGTCATCGCGGACGTGAACCGGACTCTGCGCGGGTGGGGGCAGTATTTCCGAACCGGGAATGCGGCGACCCAATTCGTGCAGCTCGACCAGTACGCGGAACGGCGCCTGCGCGGCTTGCTGCTCAAGCGGGCGGGGTCGCGTCTGGCGGCTGGTCGGGCGGAGGTCTGGCGTCGTCCGTTCTTCGAGGCCTTGGGGCTGGCCCGCCTGCGTGGCACGATTCGATATCCGGGGGTGGTGCATGCTGCGACCTGAAGTCCACCTGGAAAGCCGTGTGCGGGAAATCCGCATGCACGGTTTGAACGGTTTGAACGGGGGTCTTGCTTTCAGTCGGTCGGTTCCGCCGCCCGACGCCCAGTGAGATCTACCTATGGACGCCGCCCCGGCCGGAACCGACGTCACGGGCACCGGCGCGGCCGGCGCTGGCGGCGTGGCCAACGCCCTCGACATGATGGCGGCGCTCAACGAGATCTACGGCACCGTGACAGCGCCGCGGACTTGCACCGTCCGCTCGGGGGACGGCCCGCCCGACACGTGGTCCGGCGCCGCCGCCCACAGCTCCCAAAAAGCCGGGCCAGCCAACCCGGCCGAACCGCCCCGGCAGAGCAACCGCGACACCCGGAGACCAGCCGTAACAACATAGCACGCTAACGCCCACGGGTTGCCCCCCGCACGGCGAACGCGCAACCATCCGGAACCCGGCACGGCTCGCGGCGACCGGAGGAAGATGGGACGCGCGGCGCGCCTTGAGCAAACTCAAGCGCCCAAGTCACGATAGGTGTTTGCGAGTGTTTCCATATCAACAGACGCCGAGAGTGGGACGAACCGGGGGACGGGCAGGAAACACGGGCCGTAAGTCGTTGAAGAACGGCGGGGTTACGGCATCCTGAACAGAAACGCGGAACGGCCGCGGCCCGCGACCCGCGTCTTCGCCGCGCACCGGCGCGGCCCGGACCGCGGGAACCGTCGACGGCCTCCGCGCCGCCGACGCCGGATCCGCTAGACTGGCCCGGACGGCCGGCACGGCCCGGAGAAGCGCCGGCGGAACCCGCGATCGGCGGACGCCGGAGCAGACCGCGTCCGGCTGGCACCCGGAGCGGCGGGCGGCCCGGATCGCGGAGAACGACGGTGGAGCCCGAATCCTTCGAGAAGGACGCGCACGTCGTGCTCGGCGTCCGCAGGGACCCGCCGCCGGCCGAGACTTGCCGCGCCTACCTCTGCGTGATGAAGGCCGCCCACCCCGACGGAAAGACCGGCGGCGCATGGACGCTGGGGAACGCGACCGCCGCGGAAGCCAACGCAGCCCACAACCAGCTCAAGGACCCGGACGAGCGCAGGCGCTACGACCTACACTTGGCCGGCCGCCGGCCGCCGGCCGCGGCGGCCGCCGCGGGACGCGCCCGTCGGCCGCGGGAGACCGGGCCAGCGCGCTGGAAGGACAAGGCGGGACGGTCCGGAGCCGACCGAGGACTTCGTCTACATCGAGGCGGCGGAGCGGGGCGCGCGCCAGTGCCGCCTGGCGACCGACCTGACCGCGTGGCTCCGATCCCCAGCTTGGTCGGGACCCCGCACGGGCGATCCTGCACCGCCGCGTGGCGGGCAACCGGGGCGGGCGGGACCAGCGGCGGGCGTATACTGAAACCCGGGGTGGGGCAGCGAATGACCACAGGACAACCGGCGACGGGCCGCAGAACGGTACCCGGATACGACGGAACCAGCATCCACTGGATGTTCATCAACCCGGACGGCACGCCCGACGAGGACATGCTCGCGCGCGTGACGGCGAGCATCGTGGAATCCATCGATCCCGAGAAGATCGTGCTCTTCGGCTCGGCGGCACGCGGCGAAATGAACGAACGGAGCGACATCGACCTGCTGGTGATCACCAAGACCGGCGACGGCCGGGCCGCCGCAGCCAAAGCGCGGGCCGGACTGCCGAGAAAACGGCGGGGAGCCGACATCGTCGTCGTGACGGAGGACGACGTCGAACGGAACCGCTGGAAACCGTACTTCGTCATAGAACCGGCCCTCCGGGAAGGGCGGGTGCTACATGAAAAGAACGGAACGGACTCCCGAAGACTCGCTGATATGGCTTGAAGAAGCCAAGGACAGGGTGCGGATCGAGCCGTGAAGCGGCTGCCAATCTCATGACCCCCAAGCCGGCCGGCTGGGACGAGCTTCACCTGGCGGAGAACCCCGCCGTCGAGCTGCTGCAGTCCCTCGGCTACACCTACGTCCCGCCCGAGGCCCTCGACCCCGAACGCGCCAGCCTCAAGGAGACCGTCCTCGCCGGCCGCCTCGCCGCAGCGCTGAAGCGGCTGAACCCCTGGCTGTCCGGGACGAACGTCGCCAAGGCGGTGAAGGCGGTGACGCAGGTCCCCGCGGCCGGCCTCGCCGAGGCGAACCAGACGCTCTACACGTCGCTCACCTACGGCGTCGCGCTCGAGCAGGACCGCGGCGGCGGGCGCAAGGGCCACACCGTCCGGTTCCTCGACTTCGAGCGGCCCGAGCGCAACGAGTTCGTCGTCACCCGCCAGTACCGGGTGCTCGGGTCGAAGAAGCACGTCATCCCCGATGTCGTCGCGTTCGTCAACGGCCTGCCCCTCGCGGTCATCGAGTGCAAGAGCCCCACCATCGGCGACGCGTGGAAGGCCGAGGCGGTGAAGCAGCTCCGCCGCTACCAGGAGGCCGACCCGCGGTGGAAGGACCAGGGCGCGCCGAAGCTGTTCGAGGCGGCGCAGGTGCTCGTCGGCACCTGCGGCGAGCGCGCCGTCTACGGCACCGTCGGCACGCCCGAGCGGTTCTTCCTGGAATGGAAGGAGCCGTATCCCCTGTCCATCGAGCGGCTCGGCGAACGGCTCGGGCGCGCGCCGACGCGGCAGGACGTCCTGCTCTACGGGCTGCTCGAGCCCGGCAACCTGCTCGACATCGTGCGCAACTTCGTGGTGTTCGAGGTGGAGGGCGGCCGCACCGTCCGCAAGCTGACGCGCTACCGGCAGTTCATCGCCGTGAACGAGGCGATGCGGCGCATCCGGACGGCGCGGCGGCCGAGCGCGCGGGGCGGCGTGGTCTGGCATACGCAGGGGTCGGGCAAGAGCCTGACCATGCTGTGGCTGGCCCTGAAGCTGCGCCGCGACGAGGCGCAGCAGCAGCCGGCGGTGGTCATCGTCACCGACCGCACCAAGCTCGACCGGCAGATCGCCGGGGTGTTCGAGGCGTGCGGCTTCCCGAACCCCGAGCGGGCCGACAGCGTGCGCGGCCTGCGCGAGATACTGGAGCACCCGACGGGCCGGACGGTGATGACGACCATCCAGAAGTTCCAGGAGGTCACCGGCGCGGGCGGCTCGGCGCGGCGGGGGGCGGTGCATCCGACCCTGTCCGAGGCCGCCAACATCTTCGTGATGGTCGACGAGGCCCACCGCACGCAGTACAAGAGCCTCGCCGCGAACATGCGAAAGGCGCTGCCCAACGCCTGCTTCCTCGGGTTCACCGGCACCCCCATCGACAAGAAGGACCGCAGCACCCTGCGGACGTTCGGCCCCTACATCGACACCTACACCATCGAGCAGGCGGTGCGCGACAAGGCGACGGTGCCCATCTTCTACGAGAGCCGGCTGCCCGAGCTGCAGATCATCGGGCAGACCCTCGACCAGGTCTTCGACCGCGTCTTCGCCGACCGCAGCGAGGACGAGCGCGCGGCCATCCGCCAGCGGTTCGCGACCGAGCAGGCCGTGGCCGGCGCCCCGCGCCGCATCGAGGCGGTCTGCCTCGACCTCATCGACCACTTCACGCGGTTCATCGCCCCGAACGGGTTCAAGGCCCAGGTGGTGGCGTCGAGCCGCCACGCCGCGGTCACCTTCAAGGAGACGCTCGACCGGCTGAACGGCCCCGAGTCGGCCCTCATCATGTCGGCCGGCCACAACGACGAGGCTCGACGAGATCGTCGCCCGCAAGGCGCCGTGGATCGTGCAGCGCCTGCGGCGCGCCGAGAGCGACGGCCCGCCCCCCGCGCCGCGCGAGTTCGTCAGCGGCGAGAGCGTGCTCTATCTCGGGCGGCACTACCGCCTGAAGGTGCATCCCCGCGATTCCAGCGGGGTCGCCCCCGCGAGGCTGCGCGGGGGCTGGCTGCACGTGTCCGTCCCGGCCGGTGCGCGGCAGGCCGCGCAGGTGCGCGCCGCGCTCGTCGACTGGTTCCGGTGCCAGGCGGCCGAGCGGCTGCCCGAACGGGTCGAGGCGTGGCGGGCCAAGGCCGGCGTCGCGCCGCCCCGCGTCGTCGTCGCCGACCAGCGCAAGCGCTGGGGAAGCTGCGACCACCGCGGCACCATCCGCCTGAACTGGCGCATCGTCCAGGCCCCGATGCGCCTCGTCGACTACGTCGTCGTCCACGAGCTCGTGCACCTGCGGCACCGCGGCCACGGCCGCGACTACTGGCGGGCCGTGGGCCGCGTCATGCCCGACTACGAGCGGCGGCGGGAGGAGCTGCGGCGCTGCGGCTTCGCCCTGGCGTGGTAGTGGCGACACGCACACGAACTCTCGGTCCGGGCGCGCTACCGATGCGCCGTCTCCTCGGCGCTCGGCATCGTCAACGGCAGGTGCCGCGCGAGAGCCTCGCGCGTCTCGCGGCCGGCGTCGTGTCGACCGGCTTCGCCCCGGACGGCCAACGGAGCGCGCGGAGGACACGGGCGCGGGATCCCGCCGCCGCGGCTCATGCCCGCTCCACTTCGAACGACGCCAAGTCGCGGCTCTGCCGGCTGAACTCCACCGCTATCAGGTGGATGGGCTCGCCGCGGCCACGGTACTTGTCGGCGTAGCGCCGGTCCCTCAGTTGCGCCATCGCCCCGCCGGTCGGCGCCGATTCCACCATCTTGAACTCGAACAGGTAGACGTTGCCGTTGAAGCGCAGCGCCATGTCAACGCGGCCGCGGCCGCCCGCGTCTTCGGCCGTGAGGTCGAGCCCCAGCGCCGCGAACCACGAATAGAACAGGCTGGCGTAGTAGCCCTCGAAGTCCGCGATGTCGTTGTTGACGTGCCAGTTGTAGGGGATGCCCGCGACGAACGCCCGGAACAGCGACTCCAGACCGGCGAAGTCGTTGGCCGTCAGCAGATCGTGCAGCCGGATGTCGTGCGCGCCCTGCCGCGACGGGTCCGGCCCCATCGCGCCCAGCAGGTGTTCGTTCAGGCTCTGCTTCACCTCGCGGTTCGGATAGCGCAGCCGGTACAGCGTCTTGCCGCCGAGGTTCCGCTCGTCGCCGATCGTCAGGTAGCCGGTCTGGAACAGCAGCGCCTCGGTCCCGATGTCGTCCACGTCGAACTTCGACAGCAGTTCGTCGGTGCCGACCATATCTTCGAGAGCCGGAGAGCCGACCCGCCGCCGGCGCAGGGTGTCCACCAGGAACGAGGGCGTGCCGGTCTGGAACCAGTGGGCCTTGAACTCGCGGCGGTCGAAGAACAGCAGGATGTCGTAGGGGTTGTAGACGGTCTCGCGGCCGCGCCAGTTGTAGCCGTCGTACCACTCGCGGACGGCGTCGCGGTCGATCCCCGGCAGCTCGGCCGCGAATACGCCGTCCAGATCCGCGTCGGTGTAGCCGCAGACGGTCGAGTAGCGGGGATCGAGCGTGATGTCCTTCAGGTTGTTGAGCCCGGAGAACAGGCTGACTTTAGAGAACTTGCTCACCCCGGTGAGGAACGCGAACCGGACGTGGGCGTCGCAGTCCTTGATGACGGCGTACACGCCGCGCAGGAAGTTGCGGTTGGACCGCGCCACGTCGGGCGCCTCGAGCGCGTCGAGGATCGGCTTGTCGTACTCGTCCACGAGGACCGCGACCCGCTGACCGGTCTTGTCGTGCAGCGCTTCCAGCACGGCGGCGAAGCGTCCGGGGACCGTGGCGTATTCCGACGCGAGGCCGGCCCGCCGCTCGACCGCGGCGAGCTGCTCGGTCAGGCGCGCCTCCGCCTCGTCCGGCCGCGTGAAGTCGCCGCTGCCGAAGCTCAGGCGCACCACGGGGTGGCGAACCGACCAGTCCCACCGGCCGTGGATGTCGAGCCCCTCGAACAGCGGCTCGTTGCCCTCGAACAGCTCCTTCAGCGTGTCGAGGAACAGGCTCTTGCCGAAGCGCCGCGGCCGGGACAGGAAGTAGTGCGTCCCCTCGTCCAGCAGCGCGCGGACGTGGGCGGTCTTGTCCACGTAGTAGCAGCCGCGCTCGCGGAGCGTGCGGAAGGTCTGAATGCCGATGGGCAGCTTGCGTCTGGTCATGGGGCGTGTCACGTCGTGTCGAACGCCGGTGACCTTGCGATCCGTAGCCAGTCCGCAACCTCCCAGCCGCAAGCATCGCGGGCCAGTCCCTCCAGATCCCGGAACAAGCGCCGCAGTAGTGCCGGATCATCCGGTGCACGCGCGGTGAAGCCATGGACGAGAACGCTGTTGTTCCGCAGCGTCGGCTTCAGCAGGGTTTCGTTGTCGAACCGCAGGAGCGGCTTGGCCAGTGGATCCTGGCAATGCCGCAGGAGTCGGCCCACCTGGAACCGGGACGCCTGCAGCTCGCCGCTGGGACCCTCGGAGAGGGGCTTGCGCTTCTTTCGCTCGGACTCGCGCTGCACAGCCAGTACTGCGTCATGAGCCGGATCGAGGTTCGCCGAGTCGAGGCCGTGATCGAAGAGTCTGGCCTGACCGATCAGTTCCAGCAGGCGATAGGCGCGCACGAGGGCGTCCTCGTTCTGACCCTGGCGAACCCGCCGCTCGCCGTTCGCGAGCAGATCGACGGCGAGTCTGCGCAGCCAGGCGGCCATGGCGGGGCAATCCGCGCGTGCCGGCTCGCGATCGAGAGCCGTCACCCAAGTCCGCATGGCGTCGGTCGGCCACACCTGGTCCCAGTCGCTCGACGGCGGGGTGCCGAGCTTCTGCGCCGCCGCCGAGGCGTAGTCGAGCCGGTCCCAGGCGGCGTAGAGCCGGGCGGCCGCACGCACCGCGCGGCTGGCGGCGAGCAGGTCATCGGGGTACGTTTCGGCGGCCGAGCGGTTGGGATCCGGCAAGACGTTGGCGACCGCGGCGAAGTCGCCTTGCCGCAGCAGTTCCCGCGCAAGGTCCAGGCGCCGATGGCCGTCGACGACCGTGGTGCGAATCGCGCGCACCTGTTCGGAGCCGGGTTCGACCATGCCGCGCCGATCGCGTCGGCCTGCGACGTAGCGCAGCCGCGGTACGGCCCGGCGAGTCGCGGCGAGGACGAGCGCCGCGCTCATCGCCTTGGTGCCGCGCGTGAAGTCGACCACGACATCTTCCGGCGCAGCGTCTTGCAGGACCCCCGCGAGCACGCGGTCGAAATGGGCGTAGGCCGCGTCGGCGTCGTTCTCGTCGCCGGCCGGCAGCGGAGACACTTCGGTCGCCGCGCCGTCGAGTCGGCTCCGCAGCGTCCGTGCGAAGTCCTCGGTCACGGTGGACGGCAGCAACACCACCCGGGTCCAGGCATCGGTGGCGATCGACTTGCGCAACGGCGTGAACAGCGTTTCTTCGAGGCGATCGAGATCGCCGGTGCCGACCGTCATGACCAGTGTGCGCCCGCCGGGTTTCGTCATTTGTTGTGCCTGTTCCCGGTCGTCATGCGCGTGACGAATCGTGCCGTACGCTCTCGGTCATCTCCGTCCACGCCGCCCGCGATGCAGCGGTCGGTCGGGCGTCTTGCGTCGTTGTCCTGCTTCCGGTCGGGACGGCACGACGAACAAGCATCGCCAAGGGTCTTCTCAGGGCTCAAGAAGCCGAGTCATCCCGCCAGATAGGCGTCGTAGATGGCCTTGGCCTTTCGCGCCGCCCCGCGCTGGGGATTGTCCCACCAGCCGCGCTCCTGCCAACGGCTCCGGATTTCGGCGAGTGCCGCCTCCTTCAGGGCTGGATCGTCAATCGATGACCAGGATTCGGCCAACGCCTTGCCGCGCAGAGCTTGTTCTGGCTGCACTCCCGGCCTCGCGGTCAGTTCGGCGACGGTGTCGTCGACCCACCGGCGGCCGGGGCTCGGTGACGTGCCGGAGTCTCCGGTGGCACCTGTCTCGGGAGGCGCGAACAGGCCGTATCCCGCGCGTATCTTCGCGCCGGCGCCGTTCGTCGTGAGGGCCGAGACCAGCATCCGTTGCGCGAAGTCGAGCCATTCGCTCGGGCCTTCGACCACGAAGAGGAACGCGCCCTGCGCCGCCACCTGGGCGTTGGGGATCGGACTGTCGAAGTCGGTTGCCGGCGTGGCTCCTTCCCCGGCGTAGTACGCGGGGTGGTGCGTCGTGACCACTTCCTTGACGAGCGGGCGTTCTGCCGAACCGGGTACCCACCAGGTGTCGTGAAACGCGATCAGCCCCGACATCGCGTCTGGACTGTCTTCGGTGGGCCGCGCGCCGAACAGCTCGCGGAACGTGTCCCCGCTCTCGTCCAGCCGTTGCAGGGCGTGAGCCGCCACGACGCCCTTGACGCTCGACCCCGGGATGTACGGCGTTCCATGCGGACGGCTGATGGCGCACCCCGTCTCCAGCATGCCGCCGCCGGTGAGCCCGATGAACAGGCGGGTCTTGAGCTTCAGGCTCACGGACCGGAAACGAGCGGTGTCGGCCGTGGCTCGCGTCCAGCGGGCGTAGGCGCGCCGGTAGCACGGGTCGGCGGTGCCTCGGCAAATGCGCTTGACGTGCTCCGCCTTGATGCCTGGGTCGTCATTGGCCAGACCGCGCTGGAGGAGCAGGCCCGGGTGTGGATTCGTTGCCGCTTCATACAGTGGGCGCAGGGCGGCGCGCATCAGCTTCGTGGCCATCTCTACTCGTCTCCGGCCGACGGCTCCGTGCTGGCCACCGGAGCGCCGGTGGCGTCGACGCGGAGCACCCCCTGCGCATAGCGCTTCAGCCAGCCGGCGGCTTCGAGGAAGCGGCGGGTCAGAATCAGGGTCTCACCGAGGTCACTGTCGATGACCTCCCGGTGGAGGCCGGGACCGTCGACCGCGGTGGTCGTCTTCGCGGCTCGAAGCACGGCACACAGGTCGTCGAGCATGGCGTGGTGTTCGGGGTTGCCCTTGGCCAGCAGGAAACCGGTCGCCTGGGCGAGGCCGTTCTCGAGAATCATGCCGGGCAGCTTGTGAGCCAGGGCGCCGTACTTGGCGCTGTCCACCCCCTGCGGGCCCTTGGTCGAAGCGCGACGGGCGGCGACGCGTTCGTACGCGACCCTGGCGACGGCATGCGTTCGGACGTTCATGCCGGCGCCCCTTCGGTGAGAAAACGGACCAGGCCGCTGCCGACGCCGGCGTTGCCGCCGAGCTGCAACAACTCGTCGTCGGGCACCGCCCGCGACAGATCTTTCGCCTTGCGTCCGTCGTTGTTGGAATCCGCCAGAGCGAACATGCCCCAGAGCACGGTCTCGGCCGGCAGGTGTTCTTCGTACCAGAGCGCGCCCTTGCTGACCGTGCCGGTGTCGGGGTCGAGGCGGATGCGGGCCCGGACGTCGGTGGCGGTCTCGGCGAGGAAGCTCATTACGTCGTCGGAGACGAGGGAGAGGCGGACGACGACGTCACTCTGGGCGTCATCGTCTCCGGGATGCACGGCGCCGGCGATGCGTTGCGCCCACGGTTCGAGCGACGAGTCCGGGCGTGCCGGAAGGTCGAGGTCCTCGATCACGAGCTTCCGGTCGTTCTTGCCGACCGACTCGACGAGGTTGACCGATGCCGGCGTGACCCGTGCCTCGCCCCCGCTGGGGGCGTTGGGTAACTCCGGCGGCGAAGCGCCGGCGCGCTTGAGATCGCGCTCGTGGCGGCGCAGGATGAACGGACACGTGACGAAGCTGACGACGCCGGAGAGGCAGCGCACGGGCAGCGCCAGCAAGTGCGCGTCACCGATAGACAGGGCGCCGGTGAAGGCGTCCTGGCCGCTGCGGATGCGCTGGGGGCCGAACAGCGTCTCCGCGTCGTCGCCAGCGCGGTCGCTGAGGTACTGGCGCAGGACCCCGCGCAGTGATGAACCGGGCACGATGGGGAGCTGCGTCGCCCGCGCCCGGGCGATCGGCAGGTCGACGACGCCCGCGGACCGACCGGTGCCGCAGTGCAGTGCCGAGAGCGCGTGGAGGTGGAACAGTCTCGCTTGCATGAATCGTCCTCGCTACCGGTGACGGTCCTCGTCAGCTCGGGTACAGTCGGTCTTCGTCGGTCTGCGGTGTCCAAGCCCGCCGCGCTCGGCGACCGTGGGCGACTGTCGAGCAGGTCGTCGGCCGGCGGCCCTCGCAACCTCGAATCATCGTCAGCCTGCCTCGGTGTCGTCGGTCGGCGGCGTCCAGGGGGCCGGCAGCGCGAGGCCGAATCCGTCGCGCCGATCCTGCGGCTCGTCGCAGACGCTGGCGAGCCACAGTGCCGCCGCGTCGTCCGCATCGCAGGTGCCGAGCACCTCGAACCAGTAGGTTGCGCCGGCGGGGGCGAGCTTTCGCGCGGGCCGGGGTCGACCCCGTGCGAGATCCCAACCTGAGTGCGGTTGCCAGCGTGCCACCGCGGCGGCGCGCAGGCGCAGCGTCAGACCGGGCGCTTCGGGAGGGCTGCCCGTCAGCGTAGCGTCGAGCCAACCCGGGCGGTAGCCGGCCGAGAAGACACCCGGCGTGAGCAGGGTCAGGCAGAGGCCGCCGGCATGGCGGAGCCGCTCGAGCCAGCCGTCCGGAGGCCCGGGCCAGCGACCGTCGGGCTCGGGCTCGAGAGCGGCCAGCCGGCGCTTCCCGCCTAGGTGGACCAGCGCGGGGGCCAGCGCTTCGGCGCATCGGACCAGCAAGCGGAGGCCCCCGGATGTCGGGCGGTCGGCGTCGTGCGGTTCGGTCGGAGAAGCCGCCGTCTCACGCCCGGCTGTGCGGGCTTGGAACGCCGGGGGCGAATCGTTCAGGTCCAGGCCCTCGGTCTCGTACAGCGCGCCGGTTTCCGCGGTTCCGGTGGATGGATCGATGGACACGTGTGTGCGTCGGTCACCCCCGGGGGGCGACCAGCCGTTCCTTCGCAGTCGATCTAGAGGCACGTCGATGCCGTCGCGGAAAGCCAGCAGGTCGCCCCACGACCACCACGCCGGACCATCGCCGGGCTTGCCCGTCACCTCTTCGGTCAACTGCACGGGTAACAGGTCCTCGGGCAGATCGGCGCCGCAGCCGCAGCGAAACCGCCGGGGTGCCGCCCGCAGACAGCGCGGCGGTGCCTCCTTGCCTGCGTCGCGGCCGAAGTACAGCGCGTCGGCAGGCTTCGGTGCCAGGACCCGGCCGTCTTCGTCGACCAGCAGCGGTCCGCCGACCGCGAGCTGCGCGAGCTCGGGGTCGAAGGGCCGACCCGTGGCGCGAGCCCACGCCGTCCGCAGACAACCGGCGATGGTCGACGGCGGCGGGAACTGTGCCGGGTCGGCGTCGGCATGGTTCATGGGGCGGCCCGATCGCACGATGATCGGCGCGAGCGGATCCAGGCTCACGACCCTGCCCGTCCGGGGGCGGGCCGGTTCACGAGGTGCCGGCGGCGCTGCGACGGGCGCCGGCGGCGTCGCCGGGCCCGGTTCTGCACCGCCCTTCGCGCGTGACGCTTCCGCCTTTCCCTGCTTGCGATAGCGGGGCGGGGGGTGGCGCTGCTTGCCCTTCCTCTTCTTCCTCGACGGACTCATGATTACTCTCCGACATCACCCGCCGTGCGGGCCGACAGCCAGCGCGCGATGATCAGGGTGTCGGCAAGCGCGTCCAGCGGTCGACCGTCAGCCGCGTCCGCGTTCAGGGCCCGTTCGCGGATCAGGGTCCGCAGCTCTCCGGGAATGGTCTCGGAGCCCCCGTCGCGTCGCGCCCGGTCGAGGAGGCGTTCGACCTCGGCGGTCCGCATGCCGCGGGCCGTCTCGTCGCCGCTGTCGCGCAACCAAGCCAAGCGTCGCCCGATGTCCCGCAGGTCGTACGCCGCGCGCGTCGGCAGTTCGCCCGTCCGGTAGGCGCCGATGAATCGGTTCAGCGCCTCGAATGCCTGCTTGTCCGTCCACTGCGCGCGCCAGTGAAGCTCGGCCCCCGACCGGATCTTGAGCAGAATCGCCAGCGCATTGCGCGGAGTCTGCGTGGCGTCGCCCTTGGCGTGCCGCTCGGCGCGCTCGGCGAGCGCACGCAGTGCGCCCAACGGATCGATGACGTAGCCGATGCCGAGGCCGACAGACAGGGTCGGGCACTCGTCGGCGAGTTGCATGCGCATCGCGACCTCGCCCAGATGCTCCGAGAGGGAGTCTGCCAGACTGCGAGCGCATTCCGGCGCCTGTTCCAGCGGCAGGATCGCCAGCACGTCATCTCCGCCCGCGTAGATGGCGTGGCCTCGATGATCGCGGACGATACCGTGCACGCTCGACGCGAAACCGTGCAGCGCGCGGGAGATGGCCCGTGATTCTTCCGCACTCCGGGCGCGCGACAGCAGTTGACCCATGCGGTCGCCGTCGGCCTTTAGAATGGCCGCGTACGGCACGGGGGTTCCGACCCGCTGTCCCGCATCCGTCCGCTCATCGTTGATACGGGTGACGCACTGCCTGAATGCCTCCAGCGCATGAACGGCCGTGGAACCAGCTTCATTGGCCACTGGTCCCCGTGCATGGCCGGCGCGGATCCCCGTGCCCTCGCCGTCATCCGGCGTGGAACCCGCTTCACTCGCTGCCGTTCTTGGCGCGTCCCGACCGTGCCGGCGTGGATCATCCGCCCCGCGATGGCTCCTGGCGCCGGTTCCCTCCGCTGCGGGTTCACGCGCCTGCGCCAACGCAAGTTCCAGCCTGGACGGATACAGGAGGTGCCCGTCGAACGGCAGCGCCGCGTACGCGTCGGCATTGCCCCGGACATGCGTGGCGTGGCCCGGGGCGACCAGCGGCTCGTACGCCGCCCGCAACCGTTGCTGCTGAGCGGGTGTGAGCTGCTCGACCCACGAATCGGCCGCGATGCGCGGCAGAGCGGTGAACTGCTCCGCGTCGCCGGCCAGACGCTTGATGACGCCGAGGGCGTCGAGCTGTTCGCCGGGCGACAGTCGGAGCTTGCGGGCGGATCCTGCAGCCAGCGTTTGGAGCAGCACGGTCTCACGCGCCCCATCGAGCGACGACTTCGGCAGTGGTTTGCCGCTCAGGGGCCGGCACGGCTCGAAGTCGCGGGTCGCCTTGCGGGCGTTGAGGGCTCCACCGAGGCGCCGGCCGGCGTTCATGTAGCCATCGTCCTCGCCCGCAATCTCCACCCATGCCGCGAAGCACTCGAGGATGTCGTCAATTTGTGCGCGCCAGACTTCTTCGCGCAGCGGGCTGCCAACCCGTCGCCGCGCCCGTTCGGCGAGTTCCTCCACGCGCAACGCCGCGGCCCGCTTGGCCTTGTCGCAGAGAGCGCGGACCGCCGCGTCGTCGGCGAGCGCCACGTCGGCGCGCAGGATGTTCGCGATGTTCGCGGTCTCGCGCGGCGCATGCCTTGGTTGCATGTCGTCGCCGCGATGCCGCTCCGCCCCTCGCCCGGTCCCGGGCGGGGCATCCTGGTCGCGCGGCTCGTCCCGTGGTTGAAGTTCGTCGTCGGGATTGGCGGGGCAGGGGAAGACGAGGCAACCCGGATGGAGTTCATGCAGCTTCCGCGCGGCGGCGCGTGCAGCCTCTGACAAGAGCCACGAGCCGCCCCAGAGGTCGCGCGTGCGGCGTGCGTCGGCGATCAGGCTCTGCACCGGCCCAAGCGAGAGTGCGAGGAGGAAGCGCGGCATCAGCGTCCTCCGTGCCCGCCGCCCGGCGGGGTTGGGTGTTCGAAATAGTGCAGGAACGCGGTCAGGGCGTCGGGGCCTCGGCCCTGCATGGGAGGGACACGCTCCGCAAGCTCCGCGCGTTTCCCGGAGTCTTCCGGCCACGCCGGTCCCAAGTGCTCGGAGCCGAAGGTAACCGGCACGCTCACGCTCTCTGCCCAGCCTGGCAACAGCAGCGCGAGCGGTCGATACTGCTTGCCGTCGAAGTACGGTCGAAGAATCAGCGGGCTGGCCATGCGGTCGCCTTTGTCGGGTCTCAGGATGGCATCCGGCGGGTCTCTCCGATCCTTGAAGTGAAACACGATCGGCAGCCCGAACGCCGCGCGCGGGTACTGACCAGCGACAGGGTGTTCGGGCTGATGTCCGGGTGCGTTTCGATGCCTGTGACGACGCCGGATCGAATCGGGTTCGGGCCACCAGCTCCGGCCCGGGCGGCCGCCGCCGCCCCGATTTCGGCCGACGTTCGGGCCCTGCCGAAACTCGCTCAGTGCTTCGACGGCGTTCCGCCAAGCTGCAATTGCGTTTCTGCTTCCGTGACGAACCACCACCCGACCTTCCCGCGATTCGACCTCCTGGCGCGTCACCGGCGAGAGTGCAACATCATCGCTGGTTACCTCGAGTGCACCCAAGCCCCGTCGCGTGCGCGCGCCGACACCTCCGAAGCTCGCCCACCAGCGCAGCGCCTCCATGACTTGCTCGCGTTCGTTGCCCGCCGTGCCGTTGGCGAAGCGCAGAGTCAACGTGAACCCGTAACCGGCGTTCAGCAGGGACGGATTGTACCCGGGCTCGAGAATCAGCGAATACCTTGGGGCATCCAGCCCGGCCGATCCCCACTCGACCAACTGTTCCGTTCCGATCGGCTCGGCGTCGACTCGCAGAGCCACCCGGCTGGCGCGCGGTCCGGCACCGGCGATGCCGCCCCACAGATCGGACTCTTCGGCGAACAAGTCCTTCGGCCTGCGGCCTGCGCCGTTCAGCAAACGCCACCAGAACCGCAACTGCCCGCGGATCGCGCTCGGGCGGATCGGCATGGCGCTGTCCACCTTGCCGGGTTCCACGCCCCCGCCGTACATGGGCGTCATCAGCTTGCACCTCACGATCACCCGCGCCGAGGCAGCCGAGGGCTGTACGCCGTTCCAGGCCGCCAGAGCGTCTTCGGGGCGGACCCGCGGGTTCGGTCTTCTCATCTCGACGAGTCTCCGTTGACGGCCCAATCGATGCAGCCGTGTATCAGCGTGCCGTCGGCAAACCCAACATCCGTCGTGACCGGCCCGTGGGCGGTCGCTCGGTCGAATCGGCGAGTCATCGCGTCTTCTCCAGCAGCCGCTGGAACGCCCTCTCCAGCTCCGACCGCAGGCGATCCGGAACAGGCCCGCCGCTCCGGGCAGCGGCGCGTCGAGAACCGGGAGGAAGGTGCGGAGCTGGCGCGCCGCATCGGAGAGATTCTGCGTGCGTTCGAAGAACGCCGCGCGTTCGAGACAGCGGGCCTTGTCCGGGGCGACGCCGTCCTGGATCAACAGGGGGGCGAACACGCCGTAGTCGCCGGTGGCGTCGAATCGATCCAGGGCGTCGACCCAGTGCCGCACGCGCGCCAGACCGTCGAGGCGGAGCACCGGCGTGATGCCGCTCGCCGGATCCGTCATGTCGAGCGCGCCGTACCAGAGACCGCGCACATGGAGATTGCGCACCCGCTCGAGCATGAAGGCGGACAGGAAGCCGACCATCCCCAGGTGCCTGAACCCGTGGGTGAGGTCGAAGCTGACGTCGCCGTTCGGCACGGTGTCGGCGATGGCGCCGAGGATCTCGTACTGCTCGTCGGCGTCCTTCCCGGAAGGGATGAGGCGCGGCGTGACGGGAAGACCGACGGCCTGACTCATGAGCGAGGCGACGTTGTCGAGCATTGGCTGCTCGATCTCGGAGTGCGTCTCCGCGTCGAGCAGCTCGAACCTCTCCGTCTCCGCCTCGTCTCCCTGCGCGAGGTGCTCGACGAGCACGCTCCACTGACTGCCGTCCGTGCCGAGAACGACGGTGGCGTCGGGTTTCAGATGCCCGGCCAGCGCCATGCCGAAGAACGGCGTCTCCCGCGGAGCGTCCTCGTCGGGGAACCGGTACCTCGCCCGCCGGTATCCGGTCCGCGGATCCTGTCTGGTTCGGCCCAGGAAGGTGACCAGTGTGTGGCTCATGATGCGCCTGCCCCCGACTCGTCGTCCGGTGAGGCCGCGAACAGCCCCAGCCCGAAGTGGCTGCCGTAGCCGATGGCCAGCGGCCCGGTTAGCGGCCCCGGCAGCACGATGTCGAGCAGGGTGCCGGCGGCGTCGGGCTGCGCCTCCCGGCCGCGCGAACGGAAGCGGTGGAAGTGGATGGCGCGGCGCGGGGTTCCGCCGACGTCGAGCTCCTTCAGTGCTTCGACCTGGATGTCGGTCCCAGCCAGCCCGCGGCGCTTCAGCAGCCGGCGGACTTCGCCTGGGTAGCCGGCCGCCTTCAGGTGACCGGACGCGAGGAACGGCGTCACGCTCCGCCAGCGCCTCGACGTGCCGAAGATGCGCGAGCCGCCGGTGAAGTCGGCCGGGCGGCCGAAGCCTTCCAGCGCGAGCCGCCATTCCTTCACGGCGCCCGGCTCGGCGTCGACTGCTTCCGACCGCTGCTTCGGGGCCAGCCAGAGTCGGGTGATGCGGTCGAGCCGCGCCTGGACCTCCCGGTTCATGCCACCGGCGACGAATACGGACACGTGGTCGATCCAGCCGTCGCCGTCGGTGTCCTCGGGCAGCCAGAACGCGTGCCGGTGCGACGGGTCCTTCAGCGGCTTCCCGTCGGTGCCGCGTCCGGAGATCTCCCACGGCGCCAGCGGCCAGCGGTTCCCGGCCTCGTCCGTCTCCCAACCGAACCGCGCGAGGGCGGCCCGCCGCATCAGCTCGCCAATCCTGACGGCGTCCTCGACGCGGGGCAACGGACGGCCGGCGAGAAGGAAGCGGGCGACGGTGGGCAGGTCGCGTGCGGCTGGGCCGCGGAGGCGGCCGACGGCGCGCGTGACCACGCCCGGCGCGGCCTCCGGCGCGCGCGCATAGACGACCTCGTGGGCGGCGGGGGGACGGCTCCAGCCCCGGTCCTGGTAGTCGGCAGTGTCGAGCGCGAGCGCGTCCACGAGACGTTCGGGCAGCGTGTGCGCCTGCCGACTCTTGCTCTTCAGCGCTTTGTCGATGTCGGCTTCGAGGCGTTGCGGGGTCGGAAGCTGCCGGGCCGTGGCGATCATCTGTTGCTTCATGTCGTCCATGATGCGCTGCCGCTCGGTCGCGTAGGCGGCGGGCGTAAGCGGTGCCAGCAGCCGCACGTGATCTCCCGCCGGGGACCCGCCGAGCGGCGGTCGCGAGCGGGTCTCCGCACCGCTGGACTTCGCGTTGCGGGCGGGCTCGCCTGCCGGGGTCCCGTCGAGCGGCCGGCAGTTCGGAGCGCCGCCCCACTCGGCGAGCGCTTCGCTCTCCGTCCAGCTCTCGGCCCGGCCGAGGTAACCGACGGCGCCGGCGAGATGGGAAGCGAACGCGAACGCCTCGGCGTCAAGCGTCGCCTGCGGCCACGCCGCGACGAGGGTCGCATCCTCGGGCAGCCGCAGGAACGCGTCGAAGACGAGCGTGGTCTTGGGCCGTCCCTTGTCGAGACCGCCGGTCGGCATGTAGTGGCGGGTGTGGGCGTGAATGGCGCCGGTCGGCAGGCGGTACTCGGGCAGCGTCCCGGCGAGCGTGTCGACCAGCCGCGTCAAGTGATCCTCGGTCCAGCGCGCCCGGTCGCCCTTGCGCCACCAGGCGGCGACGAGCGCGCGCAGCAGGCGCCACGGCTCCGGGGGCCAGGCGACGTCGGCCTCGTTGACGTTGCGGCCCCACGGCGTCGCGTGGTACCGGCCGGCGGGGAATCGGAAGGCGAGGGCGAACATGCGCTTACTTCTCGTAGCGGACGGTGAGCACACGGCTCTCGCCGAAGAGCCCCCGCGCGCCGATGGTCTCTATCAGCCCCGGCAGCGCCGATTCGATGTCGTCGAGAGGCGGCAGGTCGAACCCGTCGGGCCGGGTGACGGCAACCCCGATGGCGTCGAGATCGCAGGCCGTGCGCAGGCGCAGTCCCTCGGCGAGGAACTTCCGGATCTTGAAGAGCGCGAGCAGTCTCAGCAGCCGCTCGACGTCCGCGCCCAACCCGAAGGCGCGGACCTGGTGCAGGTCGAGGTTGAAGTAGGCGGTGATCTCTTCGGCGACCCATTCGTCGCGCGCGAAGGGCACGTTGCCGAAACCCTTGGCGGTGTCGCCCGAAGGATCCACCGAGTCGTTCTTGACGCCGCCGCTCGCCGCCACGTTCGCTTTCTCGGCCTCGACGAACGCGGACAGGGACCTGGGCAGGCGCAACCGGCCGCCGGCCAGCTCCTTCTTGGCGAGGAAGACGCCGTGCAGCAGGGCGTTGGTGTCGAACTCCAACAGCACCTTCGCCAGCTCGCGCAGATCGACCCGGCCGACCTCCATGGCCGCCAAGCGCATCTTCAGCAGGTCGACGACCGTCTTGTCCTTGCCCTCGAGGATGTACGGCGAGTTGAGCCGGTGCGCCTCGACCAGCGAGTTGGTGAGCGGCTTGCCGGCCCTGTCGGTGACCTTCACGACGGGCAGCCCCCGGA
Source organism: Vicinamibacterales bacterium (assembly GCA_963664545.2). GTDB lineage: Bacteria > Acidobacteriota > Vicinamibacteria > Vicinamibacterales > UBA8438 > JAJEEA01. Next base: position 2,087,048 of record OY761475.2, read on the forward strand.
GCGGCGCGACCCAGTCGTCGGCGACGCCGTCCCAGCAGACCGTCTCGAGGCGGTTGGCCATCGACTGCGCGCTCTCGACGAGCACGGTGCGTCCCCGTCCGTCCGGCGAGTCGTAGACGGCGTGGCCAAGGTTGGGGAAGCCCGTCGGCTGGAATCTCGTGCCCTGCACCGGCTTGAGCCGCGCCTCGATGAGCAGGCGTGGAGCGTTGTCGAGTGCGGTGAGGTCAAGCGGCATGCGTCGTATCCTCCGTCACGTGGTCGTCTTCAGTCGCGTTCCCCTTGTACCTCGCCGCCGACGTCGAGCCCCCCGGCGGCGGTGGTCGCCGTCGCGTGGTCCTGGTCGTCGTCGGTCGGGGCGTCGGGGTAGGCGCGCTCGATCAATGCGGACAGGCCCCGCTCACCGATAGGGATCAGGAGCGCCGCGGCGAGGCGGTCCGCCGACACGCCGGCCCCCATGCGACCGCCTTCAGAGGCTGATCCCCGCGAGCCCGAGCGCGCGTCCGCGAACGGTGTCGGCAGGCCGGAGGCGCGGGCGCGCGCCATGGCCAGCCGCACGGCGGTGTCGGTGGCCCGCCCGTCCCGGCTGCCGCCTCCGGCGCGCAGGCGTGCGAGCAGCGCCGGCGGAACCGGCAGCCGTGCGGCCGGCGGCAGCGTCCCCGCGGCGCGCAGCGCGGCGTGGGGCGTGAACAACGGCTTGAGCGCCGCGTAGGCGAACGGAACCGGCGCGGAGCCGGTCGGCCCGGCCGCCGAGCGGAGTCGCGCCGGCCGCGCCCACACCAACCCGGCGAGCAGTGCGGCGCAGCGCGCGTCGTCGAAGTCGGGGGAGAGGAACGCTGCGACGTCGGCGAGGCGGGCGGCCGTCGCGCCGGCCAGCGGCTTGTCCGCGAGGCCGCGGGTCGACGCCTCGACGAGTCGCCGTTCGAGCACGGCGATCAGGTTCGGAACGAGCGGGCCGGCGCTCCAGACCACCGCGGGCGGTGTGTCGCCGACGGACCATGCGCGGCGCGTGCCGAGGTTTCCGCGGTAGAAGAAGCGCCCCTCGTCGAGCGGCGCGAAATGGGCGGCCATCGGCGGCGCGGCGCCCGGGCGCGGCCGTCCCGGGGCGTCAGCCGGGTCTTCGTCGCCTGGTGTCTCCCGAGCCGTCGTCGATTCGGCGTCCGCACCGCCGTCCGCAGCCTGGGCAATCTCCGGTTCCGCGTCCGTCTGCCGCGCGGGACGAGCCGGGGCCGGCAGGCCGAGTGCGGCGAGCGCCGCCGCCACGCGGAACTCCGCGCTCCCGTCGTCGGCATTGAGGAGCCAGTCGGGAGACAGCAGCGGTGGTGGTCGCGAGTCCTTGCGGGCGGCCGGGCTCGACGCGAGCCAACTGACGAGACCGCCCAGCGCCATGAGAGCATTCCGGGTGCCGTCCGATTCGCGATTCGCGACCGTCATCTCGAAGAGCGCGTCCTCCAGACGGCGCATTGCCTGTCTCGCCCGCGCGGGTGAGGTCTTCCTGTTCCCGGCCAAACGGCGGGCACGGCTGAGCCAATCACCTGCATCGAGGTCGGCGACGAGGTCCTCGCGCGGGCGATCCGGCGTGTGGAGCCGGCCGAGGGGCGTCGCTTGGTACGGCGTTTTGCTGTCGGGCTGGATGATGGAGTAACGCTCGAATCCCCCGATTCCTCGCGCGGCGCCGATGCGGGCAACGGAACGAGCCGCGTCCAGCCCGTTGCGAGCCGTGCGTTCCCCGACCGTCAGGCGTCCTTCCGCGAAGATGGCCGCTGCTTCTGAGAACGTGACGGGCTTCGTCCAGAGGGGAGTCCAGAACTCGCCACGGGGCCGATTCGGGTCCTCCGACGACAGGCTGCCCGTCCCCGCACCCGTGGGCTCGAACGTGAAGGGAAAGGCGGCGCGGCTGCCGCCTGTCGCTCCCCATTGACGAGTCAGTGCGCCAGCGAACGCCACCGTACCCTCCAGCGCCAGGACGATGTCCCATGCGTTCAGCGGGTTGTAGCCTTCGTACCCGATCGTCCCGTTGGGCCCGCCTTGCCCCGGGCTGAATTGGCCCATCGAACCTCGTGTCTCCGCACGCCGGACAATGTCGAGCAACGCTGATTCGAGTTCCGTGTGGGCGCGGGTAGTGGGGCTGCCGTCGCCGAAATCGACCAAGTGCCCAAGACTTTCCGCAAAGTTGACGCCGAAGTCTCGGCTGCCGTCGTTGCCGCCCGACCCGAGTAGGGGGGCGGCGGCTTCCTCTGCCGTGAGCACGTAGCACGCGTCGATGTAGGCCACATGGTGTGCGGCCGTCTCGGACCTTAAGCTTGGCAGGAGCAGACTCTTGACGGCCTTCGCTTCCTTTTCGACTCTGGCCCTCTCGGCGTCGTTGCGCTTTTTCTCTTCACCCTTGAGCGACTTCGAAGCCTCTTTCAGCCGCTTCGCGAGCGCCCGGAGGCGGTTGTATTCCCCGAGGTGGGCGTTGTTGCGCAGCAAGCCGACGGTGGAGCGCATCGACTCCAGTCGTCGGCACTCACTGTGCTCGATGGCGCGCATCAGAAGGGCACCGCCGCGACTCGACTCCTCACCCGCGTCGCCTTCGAGAAAGCCCGCCCGCCCATTCCACGGCGCGATGATCGGGCTCGGCGCGTAGTCGTGGAGGAAGAAGCTCAGCAGCGCGTCTCGGCCCAGCGTCGTCCGCAAATGGAAGCACTCGTTCTCCCACCAGCCGCGCGCGTGTGGATCGGCCGCCTTTCCCGACACATGGTTGGCGGGCGAGGACACGAGGCGCAGCACGCCGAGCGCCTTCAGATAGGACGCCAGCGGTGTCGGGGCGCACCCGCGCAGCGCGAGCGACTCACCCGTCATCCCGGCTTCCCCTGCGCTCCGTGACAGACTCGGCTGGGCGCGCCGGACCACTCGTGTCCGTCGGCCCCTCCTTCCGGCCTCCGCTGCGCTCCTTCGCGGACGCCCGCCAGTCGGCGAGCCGCAGCAGCGTCTCCAGCCAGGCGAGCCGGAACGGCCCGAGGCGGGCGAGCAGCTCGCGCGTGCGCTCGGTCCAGCTCTCGCGGGAGACGTCGTCCCAGCCCAGTTCCATGATCGACAGCAGCAGCTCGCCGCCCGCCCATCGCTCGCCGCCCTGCAGCGCGAAGGGCGGCAGCGTGTCGCCCTCCCAGACGCCGCGGGCGAAGCGGGCCCCGGCTCGGCCGTTCTTCGGCGCTGCCTCGCGGGGCAGGGCGCGCAGGTTGAGCCGCACCTTTCCGTGGTGGGCGGCGACGAGGTAGGCGACCAGATCGGCGTCGCGCGACCAGCCCTCGTGCGCCAGGAACGCCAGGGCCGAGGCGAGCTCGTGGCGGAAGTAGGGCCTGCCGTGGCGAGGCCTCCCGGCGGTCTTGGCGAGCAGCACACCGGGCTCCGCGGCCTGCCCGCCGAGGCCGCGGCGCATCGTGTCCTGGAAGACCTCGTGCGCCTTCCCCAGATCGTGCCAGTGCGCCGCGCGCACGATGGCCGCCCGCGCGGCCGGGTCCGCGCCGAGGGCGGCGGACAGCGACTCGGCCTCGCCGGCGACGTGCCGGAGATGGTCGGCCAGGGGCACGACCCTGTCGATCCCGCTCAGCGGGTCTTCGTCGTGACCCTCGGCCTCTTGCTGCGCGGGAGCGGGCGAACCGTCTCCCTGCTGGCGAGGTTGGTGTTCGAGCACCTCGACCTTGGCCTCTTGCTGCGCCGGAGCGGCGGAGCCGTCCGCCGCCGCGCCGGTGCCCGGCGATGCCGCCTGACCCGGGATCGGCACGGGTACGTCCTTCGGATTCCCGGTGAATCCGGAGTCCTCGCGGTAGCCGCCGGCGGCTGGGTAGGCCAGGAGCACGAGGCCCGGCCAGGGCCGGCCCTCCAGGGGCATCCATCCGGCCGGGGCCGCACCGGCCTGCCCGTCCCGGCGCCGCCACTGCGGGTCGCGCTGGAACAGCAGGTTCCGGCCCTTGTTGGGCAGCTTTTCCATCGACTTGATCCACGTCCCGGCCGAGCCGATCGACACCGCGCACAACTCGTCCCGGCCCGGTCGCGGCGGATCGTCGTCCGCTTCCGACGGTTGTCGCCAGAAGACGCGGATGTCGGTGTCGTCGGCGTCGCGCACGTACGGTGAGACGTCGACGTCGAAGCCCGTCAGATCCGGATCGGTGTCGAAGAGGTCGTCGAGGTCCTTGCGGCGGATCACCCGGCGCGGCGGCTCAACGGCATCGGGCGGGGGCAGATGCGCCGACGCGACGTCGGTCAATACTGCCAACCGCCCGCGCGCGGCCCGCAGTTCGGCGGCCTCGTAGGGTCTGGCCAGATCGTCTGCGTTCTTGTCCGTGGCGGTGCCTTCCGCGGCCGGGGGCAGAAGGTCGATCCAGCGCACGTCGGCGCCGTCGGGAAGCTCGGCGTAGCGGTTGGCGCGGCCGAAGCGCTGCACCAGCGAGGGCCAGGGGGCCAGCTCGGTGAACAGGACCGCGGCCGAAATGTCCACGCCCGCCTCGACCGCCTGCGTGGCGACGACGATGCGGCCCTGCGGACTCGGTTCATCGGCGTCGATGACCTTGTCCATCTCCCGCGCGCGGTCGGCGGGCCGGAAACGGGAGTGGACGAGGGCCAACGTCGGTGCCGTGGGCAGCCGCTTGGACAGCCTCTTCTCGAGGGCCGCGAAGAGGGCCTGCGCCCGGTCCACGCGGTTGACGATGGCGAGGGTCATGTGTGCGGGGCGGTGGGCGTCCAGGATCGTATCGGCCAGCCGCGCGACGTAGTCGGCGAAGTCACCTTTCTTCAACGACGCCGGAGACACCGGTGCTCGGCTCAGCCGCTTGGCGGCGTTCGCCAGGCGGACAAGCCTGCCGTCCGGTGCCGTCGCCGGATCGACCCGGACCACCGCGGCGTCGGACGGGGCGGGATGATCGACGGTGGCGAGCCAGCCCGGATCGAGCGTGGCCGAGATCCAAAGGCTGCGGGACGGCGCCCCGGCCGGGCGGTCCTCGCGCCGGGCGCGGTCCGCTTCCGCCTGCCGGAACGCTTCGAGCTGCACGGACGTCGCGCGGCCCGCGCCCATGAGCTGCACTTCGTCGAACACCCATTGCGCGTCCTCGTGCAGGAGGGCGAACTCCATCGGCCAGACGGCCCGGGACGACGCGTATCCCCGCATCAGCGCCCGGCTCAGCAGCATGTCCTGCGTGCCGACGAGCACGGCCGGGCGCTCGGGCCTGTCGAGCCAGCCGTCGGCGTCCACGCCGCCCATCAGCACGTGCACGTCCTCCGGTCCCGGCAGACGGGCTCGGACGGTCGCATCGGCGGCCAAGCTGCCGAACCAGCCCGCGACCGCCTCCGCCGTCTGCTCGACCAGCGTCCGCATGGGCAGGCACCACACGAGCCGGCGGGGCGTGTCCTCGGGGCACCGCAACCGGTGGGCGGCCCATCCCAGGGTCACGGCCGCGGTCTTGCCCGACCCGGTCGGCGCGACCAGCACCCGCGGCCACCGCCCCGCCGCCAGGGCCAGTTGCCAGGGGTCGGGGTCGTGTCCGATCGCGCTGCGATAGAGGGCGGTGGCGTTCAAGGCGATTCACCGTGCGACGATTCCGCCGTGGGGCGGACCGTATCCAGATCGGCAGGTTGACACGGTTCGCTGTCAGATCCTGTCAGCGGAGCCGTCCGAGCGTACCGATTCGTCGACCGAACGCGCTTGACATCGGTCACGGCTCTTACGCCATACTTCTCGGAAGTACGACCCCCAACCATGAAGATCACCACCAAGGGCCAGGTGACCATCCCGCAGCGCCTCAGGCTGAAGTTCGGGCTGCTGCCCCATACCGAGGTAACCCTCGAAGAGGCCGACGGGTGCTTGGTGATCCGTCCCGTGCCCAGCAGGCGGGCGCTCATTGAGGCGAGGCTTCGCGAGGTCCGCGGGGTCGCTGGCGCCGACCCTACGACCGACGACGTGATGCGGCTCACGCGCGGAGACGACTGACCGTTCCCGGTCGACACCAAGCCCCGCTCGACATCATCGCCAGTCCCGCTCCAGGGCTGCAAGCTGGCTCTCGGCTGCACCCTGGTCGACGCCAAGACCGGCTCGACATCTTCGCCAGGGACGCCGGCCGCTATCGCGCGTACTCCCGTCCGAGACACTAGTCACACCGGGCGACGGCACCCGAGCCGGCCTCTGCACCGTCGCGCCGGGGCCGATGTCGTCACGTCCTCTACGGTAGTCCACCCGAAGTGCCGAAACAACCCAATACCGAACATCGGACCCCGGGAGGCCGCCGCCGTGCCCGTCCAGGAACATCCGGCGCCGCCGTCGACTCCGCCCGCGCCCGCCGACCCGCCGCTCGTGCCGGCGCGGATGGTCAACGAGTACGTCTACTGTCCGCGGCTCGCCTACCTGGAGTGGGTGCAGGGCGAGTGGGCCGACTCGTCCGACACCGTCGAGGGCCGTCACGCCCACCGGCGGGTCAACCGCGATGGCGGGGCGCTGCCGCCGCCGGCCGAGGTCGGCGAAACGCCGAGGCTGCACGCGCGGTCGGTCACGCTGTCGTCTCCGCGCCTGGGGCTCATCGCCAAGCTCGACCTCATCGAGTCGGACGGCGGCCGGGTGGTGCCGGTCGACTACAAGCGCGGCAAGCGTCCCCACGTGGGCGCGGACGCGCACGAGCCCGAGCGGGTGCAGCTCTGCGCCCAGGGGCTGCTGCTGCGCGAGCACGGCTACGACTGCGACGAGGGCGTGCTCTACTTCGTCGGCAGCCGCGAGCGGGTGCGCGTGCCCTTCGACGACGGGCTCGTCGCCCGCACGCGGGCGGCCGTCGAGGGGCTGCGCGGCCTCGCCGCGGGCGGGGCCATCCCGCCGCCGCTCGAGGACAGCCCCAAGTGCCCGCGGTGCTCGCTCGTCACCATCTGCCTGCCCGACGAGGTCAACCGCCTGACGCGGACGGCGGTGCCGCCGCGGCCGATCGCGGTGCCGGCCACCGACGCCCTGCCGCTATACGTGCAGACCCAGCGGGCGCGGGTGGGGAAGTCGGGCGAGACCCTGGTCGTGACCGTCGAGGACGAGAAGGTCGCGACGGCGCGGCTGGAGGAGACCTCGCAGGTCATCGTGATGGGGAACGTGCGCCTGACCACGCCGTGCCTGCACGAGCTGATGTGGCGGGGCATCCCCGTGACGTGGCACAGCCACGGCGGCTGGTTCTTCGGACACACCGTCGGCAACGGGCACAAGAACGTCGAGCTGCGCACGGCGCAGTACCGGGCGAGCTTCGACGAGGCTGCCTGCCTGCGGTTCGCGCGCGGGCTGGTGAGCGCGAAGATCCAGAACTGCCGCACCTTGCTGCGGCGGAACTGGAAGCGCGACGCCAGCAGCCAGCCGGTGCTGGTCGACATGAAGAGCGACACCCGCCGCCCGGCGCGGGCCGCCTCGCGGGCCGAGCTGCTCGGCGTCGAGGGCACCGCCGCCGCGCGCTACTTCCGCGCCTTCGGGGCCATGCTGCACGACGAGGGGGCGCCCGGCGCCTTCGCGTTCGACTTCGAGACCCGGAACCGCCGGCCGCCGACCGACCCGGTCAACGCGCTCCTCTCGTTCGCCTACTCGCTGCTGACGCGGACGTGGACGGTCGTCCTCGCGTCGGTCGGCTTCGACCCGTTCCGCGGCCTCTACCACCAGCCGCGCTACGGCCGGCCCGCCCTCGCGCTCGACCTGATGGAGCCGTTCCGCCCGCTGATCGCCGACTCGGTGGTCGTGCAGGCCATCAACAACGGCGAGGTCCGGGCCGGCGACTTCAGGTCGGCGGCGGGCGCCGTCAACCTGACCCCCAACGGCCGCCGCCGTTTCATCGCCACCTACGAGCGCCGCCTCGGCCACGAGGTCGTCCACCCCCTGTTCGGCTACCGCGTCAGCTACCGCCGGCTGCTGGAGATGCAGGCCCGCCTGTTCGGCCGGTTCCTGCTCGGCGAGCTGCCCGAGTATCCGAACTTCACCACCCGGTGACGCCGTGGAGCACCTCTACATCGTCGTCTACGACATCTCCGACCCCCGGCGCTGGCGCCGCGTGTTCAGGCTGATGAACGGCTACGGCGAATGGGTGCAGCTCTCCGTCTTCCAGTGCCGGCTGAGCCGCCGGCGGCACGCCGAACTGGTTGCGCGCATCGACGATCTGATCGATCATGACGCCGACCACGTCGTCCTGGTCGATGTCGGCGTCGCCGACGGCATCGACCCCCGCGTCGTCAGCCTGGGGAAGACGTTCCAAGCCGTGCGCCGGGAACCCGTGATCGTGTGACGCCCATGTCCGCCGCCATGGATCGAGCGCTTCGGTGCCGCCGCGACCCCGGGGAGGGCTCGCAAAGCCCGCAGGTCCTTGACAACTGGATAGTTGTCGCCCCGGAAGACGGCCGATCTCGGCGCGGCTTCGGCCGTCATGCCGAAGGCTACGCCGCACCGCTCGCAATGGCCGTGGCAAGCTGTTCGCGCACAGTGATTTGCGCGCGGTCCGCATCCACGGGGTCCGCCCCGTGGCCTCATTGAAGCCCGGTCTCGCTCATCGACGACAAGTATACAGGTCAAGCATCCACGGGGTCCGCCCCGTGGCCTCATTGAAGCCAGCCGACCTTCGCCAAGCCCAACGCGCGCTCCATCTGGCATCCACGGGGTCCGCCCCGTGGCCTCATTGAAGCTGCACGCCCTCGACGGCGCCCATGCCGAGGTCGATGGCATCCACGGGGTCCGCCCCGTGGCCTCATTGAAGCCCAGGGCGAGGTTCTGACCGCCTCGGTGATGCTGGCGCATCCACGGGGTCCGCCCCGTGGCCTCATTGAAGCAAGAGTGTAGCGTCGTCCTGCGCGTCGGCGATCTTAAGCATCCACGGGGTCCGCCCCGTGGCCTCATTGAAGCCAGTAACAGCAGGCATTTCGAATCCTCCAGGAGTGCGCATCCACGGGGTCCGCCCCGTGGCCTCATTGAAGCGATTAGGGCAGGGGCATGCGGGTTCCCGTGTGTCCCGCATCCACGGGGTCCGCCCCGTGGCCTCATTGAAGCGCCGAGACGCGGTAATGGTCCAGGTTCAGCTCGCACAGAGCATCCACGGGGTCCGCCCCGTGGCCTCATTGAAGCAAACTTGAGAACGGTCCGGAGCCGGGACAAATGATTGGCATCCACGGGGTCCGCCCCGTGGCCTCATTGAAGCCGCATGGTGGTCCCTCCTCGTTCACGCTACATCGAGCATGCATCCACGGGGTCCGCCCCGTGGCCTCATTGAAGCGTCTGGGCCTGCGCCATGTAGGAGACGTTGCGCGGTGCATCCACGGGGTCCGCCCCGTGGCCTCATTGAAGCGTGGCGAGTGTCGCCATGCTACCTGCCCTCCCTCTTGCATCCACGGGGTCCGCCCCGTGGCCTCATTGAAGCACCTACAGGTTCAGGTGCCCGCCCGACGGCGGCGAGTGCATCCACGGGGTCCGCCCCGTGGCCTCATTGAAGCGCGGCGATCCGGCCGGCGATCCGGGCCCCGTCCCATGCATCCACGGGGTCCGCCCCGTGGCCTCATTGAAGCACGCTGGCGAACGGCCCCGTCCTCGGGACCGGCCCGCATCCACGGGGTCCGCCCCGTGGCCTCATTGAAGCAGGAAGTTCTGCAGCCCGTCCTCAACGATGATCCGGCCGGCATCCACGGGGTCCGCCCCGTGGCCTCATTGAAGCGCGTCGAGCCGCCGTCCACCACCCAGAGGGTCGTGCCGCATCCACGGGGTCCGCCCCGTGGCCTCATTGAAGCGACCGCATCACCCTCAAGGGCTACGTGCAGCGCCAGAGCATCCACGGGGTCCGCCCCGTGGCCTCATTGAAGCTGGGAGCCGACCACGGCCGGGCGAAACGGATTGGGAAGCATCCACGGGGTCCGCCCCGTGGCCTCATTGAAGCTAGGTCTCGCCCTTCAGCAGGGCCAGAATGGTGGGGTGGGCATCCACGGGGTCCGCCCCGTGGCCTCATTGAAGCCGATGATCGGCGTGGATGAGGGTCTTGGCGTCCGGCAGCATCCACGGGGTCCGCCCCGTGGCCTCATTGAAGCAGCGCGGTCAGTCCCGAGTTGTTCCGCCGGCAACGCATCCACGGGGTCCGCCCCGTGGCCTCATTGAAGCGGGCTGCGGGCCGCGCCCATCGCCGGCCCGTCCTGGGCATCCACGGGGTCCGCCCCGTGGCCTCATTGAAGCCAAACCGAGTTCCGCGGGTCGAACGCGCAATGGTCGCGCATCCACGGGGTCCGCCCCGTGGCCTCATTGAAGCGACCGGGAGCGCATCCTGGCGACGGTCGAGCTCCCGGCATCCACGGGGTCCGCCCCGTGGCCTCATTGAAGCCGGGTCGACGCGGGCAGGCGGGAGGTGTCGGGCATGCATCCACGGGGTCCGCCCCGTGGCCTCATTGAAGCGGCGTCTCGCGGGAGGCGGTGCGGAAACTCTTGGCGCGGGCATCCACGGGGTCCGCCCCGTGGCCTCATTGAAGCCTCGCGCGCCGGCGGGGCTCCGAGTAGAACCGGATGGCATCCACGGGGTCCGCCCCGTGGCCTCATTGAAGCTGTCTGGTCGGGCTGAAGACCTCGCCTATCACGTCGTGCATCCACGGGGTCCGCCCCGTGGCCTCATTGAAGCACCGCGTCGAAGTGGGAACAACTCGACGTCGGCTCCCGCATCCACGGGGTCCGCCCCGTGGCCTCATTGAAGCGAAGTGTCTGTGCAAGAGCGCATCGCGATCCGGCGGGCCGCATCCACGGGGTCCGCCCCGTGGCCTCATTGAAGCAGCGCGTGCTCGGCGTCGCGGGCGCGCTTCTCGGCCTGCATCCACGGGGTCCGCCCCGTGGCCTCATTGAAGCCAGGCGATGGAGGCGGCGGAGGTCAGCGCGGAGGCCGCATCCACGGGGTCCGCCCCGTGGCCTCATTGAAGCGCGTGCGCCCGCCGGACCTCCGCCTCGACCGCCGGCCGGTGGCATCCACGGGGTCCGCCCCGTGGCCTCATTGAAGCATGACCGCCCGCGGCGCGCTGTGGGGCGGTCTGCAGGCATCCACGGGGTCCGCCCCGTGGCCTCATTGAAGCTTCCTTGATATCCGTGATGATTGAGTGAGCGACATGCATCCACGGGGTCCGCCCCGTGGCCTCATTGAAGCGAGGACGAAACAAACCACGCCTGCGCGCAGGAACACTGCATCCACGGGGTCCGCCCCGTGGCCTCATTGAAGCCCAGGGGTCTGACAGGGGTCAGACGGGGCCTAAGTCGCATCCACGGGGTCCGCCCCGTGGCCTCATTGAAGCGGGGTTCCGCCCGGCCTGCTCGCGGACACGGCGACGCATCCACGGGGTCCGCCCCGTGGCCTCATTGAAGCTTGCCACCGCTACACGACAGTCTGCACCCCCGATATTCGCATCCACGGGGTCCGCCCCGTGGCCTCATTGAAGCGACGGCCGCGTGGGCCTGGACCAGCCCCGCGCCCGTGCATCCACGGGGTCCGCCCCGTGGCCTCATTGAAGCCGGTTGAACCGGATCAACGCCCTGCGGGTGGACATCGCGCATCCACGGGGTCCGCCCCGTGGCCTCATTGAAGCCGGCGGCACGCCGGCGGCCACCAGCCACTGCTCGAGCCACTGGGCATCCACGGGGTCCGCCCCGTGGCCTCATTGAAGCGGATTGAACTTGACGGAAGCAGCAACTATCTGCTTCTGCATCCACGGGGTCCGCCCCGTGGCCTCATTGAAGCAACAACGCTTCTTCTCGAAACGAGCTAAAGGACCACGCATCCACGGGGTCCGCCCCGTGGCCTCATTGAAGCCAGCGGTCTTCGACAACTTCCGTTCCCTTGAGAACGAGGCATCCACGGGGTCCGCCCCGTGGCCTCATTGAAGCACGTTACACCGGCACCCCACAGGCTAGTTGAGCGTTGCATCCACGGGGTCCGCCCCGTGGCCTCATTGAAGCGGTCCGATGTCCAAGAGAGGCGGAGTAACGGCATTCCGCATCCACGGGGTCCGCCCCGTGGCCTCATTGAAGCTCGGGTCATCCGAAGGGCGATGGTAGCTTTGACCAGGCATCCACGGGGTCCGCCCCGTGGCCTCATTGAAGCAACGCCGACGACGGACGGACGGACGAGCGACTACGCGGGCATCCACGGGGTCCGCCCCGTGGCCTCATTGAAGCAGGGTGTGTCGGTCCGGCTCGGCTCGGCACAACCTGCATCCACGGGGTCCGCCCCGTGGCCTCATTGAAGCACCCCGTTCGACACGACGGCAAGACGGGCACCAATCCGCATCCACGGGGTCCGCCCCGTGGCCTCATTGAAGCCCCGCAGTCGGTGCACATGAACACCGTGTCCATCGTCCGCATCCACGGGGTCCGCCCCGTGGCCTCATTGAAGCGCAGGACGATCACGACGACGCCCTAGCTCCCGCCATGCGGCATCCACGGGGTCCGCCCCGTGGCCTCATTGAAGCCAGACGATGATGGGCATCGCAGACGTTCCATGCGTCGCGCATCCACGGGGTCCGCCCCGTGGCCTCATTGAAGCCGGTTCCGGCTCCCGCGCGGCGGCGCGCCGGCCCTCTCGCATCCACGGGGTCCGCCCCGTGGCCTCATTGAAGCTACGCCAGCGACGGCCTGACGACACCGTAGAAGTTGCATCCACGGGGTCCGCCCCGTGGCCTCATTGAAGCTGCGCGCTAGAGCCGGACAGGACGACGGTCTTGTTGCATCCACGGGGTCCGCCCCGTGGCCTCATTGAAGCACCGGGCTCTGGAACATGTCCTCGACGGTCTTCTGGAGCGCATCCACGGGGTCCGCCCCGTGGCCTCATTGAAGCACCTGGACGAACGCCAACGCGGTGTCCGTCGGCTCGTGCATCCACGGGGTCCGCCCCGTGGCCTCATTGAAGCAGTGGGGATTTGGTGAACGTCCAAACTTCGGTGAGGTGCATCCACGGGGTCCGCCCCGTGGCCTCATTGAAGCGCCTGTATGGGCACAACCTGCTGCTACAGCTAATGGGCATCCACGGGGTCCGCCCCGTGGCCTCATTGAAGCTTCACGTCCATGAACATCCGACCGCCGTTTCCTTCACGCATCCACGGGGTCCGCCCCGTGGCCTCATTGAAGCCATGAGACTTTGTTCTTCTGGGGGTTCTTCCCCCTGCATCCACGGGGTCCGCCCCGTGGCCTCATTGAAGCGAACGCGGTGCTATCTACCTCCCATCCTCGGATGTTCGCATCCACGGGGTCCGCCCCGTGGCCTCATTGAAGCGGTTTCCGCACGTTCGCTGCTATGTTCGTCCAATTGCGCATCCACGGGGTCCGCCCCGTGGCCTCATTGAAGCCGCTCGACGCGGACGACGTCGGCAGGTGCGTCAGGCTGCTGGCATCCACGGGGTCCGCCCCGTGGCCTCATTGAAGCTCGCGGTACTCGTCGCTGAGCCCCTGGAGCCACCTGCATCCACGGGGTCCGCCCCGTGGCCTCATTGAAGCTGGTCAAACGTCGAATTGACCGCCATGCGAATGAGACGCATCCACGGGGTCCGCCCCGTGGCCTCATTGAAGCGCGACCCGCGCCACCACCTGAGCGTATGGGCGAAGAGGCATCCACGGGGTCCGCCCCGTGGCCTCATTGAAGCCCGAGCAGGCGGTATCTCGGGCCGTCAGCCATCGGGCATCCACGGGGTCCGCCCCGTGGCCTCATTGAAGCAGCTTCAGGATGTCGCCGTAGGTCATCGAGTTCATCATGCATCCACGGGGTCCGCCCCGTGGCCTCATTGAAGCAAAGAAAAACGCAAGCTCAACAAACTCTTTCAGGCGGCATCCACGGGGTCCGCCCCGTGGCCTCATTGAAGCAAGCGTTGTTGAGAGAGAGCCGCCTTGTCTTGCGAGGCATCCACGGGGTCCGCCCCGTGGCCTCATTGAAGCTTCCAGGACGCGCCGAGGCGCATGCCCGTGACGCTTGCATCCACGGGGTCCGCCCCGTGGCCTCATTGAAGCCGGCCGGCCTCTACGCCGTAGCCGATGACGACCGGCGCATCCACGGGGTCCGCCCCGTGGCCTCATTGAAGCGCGGCGCCGGGCGCGCCATCGAGCCGGCCATCGCCTGCATCCACGGGGTCCGCCCCGTGGCCTCATTGAAGCAGCCGGAAGCCGGTCTTCGACGCCCGGAACTGCGCGAGCATCCACGGGGTCCGCCCCGTGGCCTCATTGAAGCTCGACGTGCAGCGTTACGTTGATGGTTCTGGGCATTGGGGCATCCACGGGGTCCGCCCCGTGGCCTCATTGAAGCGCCAGTGACGCTACCGCGGCATTCCGTCCACCGACAAGCATCCACGGGGTCCGCCCCGTGGCCTCATTGAAGCGCAATCGCGGCGAATGCGGCGAACGTCAGCGCAGTGGCATCCACGGGGTCCGCCCCGTGGCCTCATTGAAGCTAGACGAGCTGCCGCGTCAGCTCGTTGCGGCGGCCGCATCCACGGGGTCCGCCCCGTGGCCTCATTGAAGCCGGGCACGTCACCATGCCGCGGCCGTCAACGTTCAAGCATCCACGGGGTCCGCCCCGTGGCCTCATTGAAGCAACCTGTTCCACGCGATGTTCTCGACCGCGGTCTGGCATCCACGGGGTCCGCCCCGTGGCCTCATTGAAGCGCCGGTCCTCCGGCCGTCGCGGCGTTCTGGCCGGTCATGCATCCACGGGGTCCGCCCCGTGGCCTCATTGAAGCGACGTGGGCGCGGCGCGCGCATTACGTCACGCTCGCAGCATCCACGGGGTCCGCCCCGTGGCCTCATTGAAGCCGCTGAGGTAAAATGAGAAGCATGAAGCCGGTCGACGCATCCACGGGGTCCGCCCCGTGGCCTCATTGAAGCAAGCATGTCGACCTCGACTAGCTTATGCGCGTGACTTGCATCCACGGGGTCCGCCCCGTGGCCTCATTGAAGCGGTGAATGTCGGCGTTGAGGGTATTCGCGATATCGCGAGCATCCACGGGGTCCGCCCCGTGGCCTCATTGAAGCCCCGAACGTCGCGGTCGTGTGCGTGAGCCTGCGCGGCATCCACGGGGTCCGCCCCGTGGCCTCATTGAAGCTGCGGATCTGCCGGTCCGCGTGGCTGTTGTGTTTGGCGCATCCACGGGGTCCGCCCCGTGGCCTCATTGAAGCATGAGCGGGTCGCGTTGCGCGATTTTCTCTGCCGCGCGGCATCCACGGGGTCCGCCCCGTGGCCTCATTGAAGCCAAATGGCAAATAAGGTCTAGGGTTAGCCGGGTTAGGCATCCACGGGGTCCGCCCCGTGGCCTCATTGAAGCCTTCTCGGTTATCGCATCCACCAGCATAGGACGAGGCTGCATCCACGGGGTCCGCCCCGTGGCCTCATTGAAGCGGGCAGCTACGCGAAGACTCGTAGCTAATCCAGCGGTGGGCATCCACGGGGTCCGCCCCGTGGCCTCATTGAAGCCGACCGCGCGCGGTTTGACCGTGGGCCGCACCTAACGGCATCCACGGGGTCCGCCCCGTGGCCTCATTGAAGCGGCTGCGCCCGGTGGCAGAGGATGATCGGCACCGACAAGCATCCACGGGGTCCGCCCCGTGGCCTCATTGAAGCGGACCGCGCCTCGTCGCGCTCCTTCTCGGCCGCCTTCCGCATCCACGGGGTCCGCCCCGTGGCCTCATTGAAGCTACCGAACCCCGCCGCGCGCCTACGTCCCGCCCCCCGGCATCCACGGGGTCCGCCCCGTGGCCTCATTGAAGCTCGCCCGGCCCCGCGAACAGCGCTTGACGGCGGCGGCGGCATCCACGGGGTCCGCCCCGTGGCCTCATTGAAGCCCGTGATTCCCATGTCGGCTACTGCCTCCTCGCCACGGCGCATCCACGGGGTCCGCCCCGTGGCCTCATTGAAGCAGCATCGCCGGCCGCCGCGGAGGATTGGATGAGGAAGCATCCACGGGGTCCGCCCCGTGGCCTCATTGAAGCGACGGTATCCACCATCGGAGAGATAACCGAAATCAGGCATCCACGGGGTCCGCCCCGTGGCCTCATTGAAGCCCGGCGGCGCGGTCCCTGGCGTCCGGGTCGCCGGGGGCATCCACGGGGTCCGCCCCGTGGCCTCATTGAAGCACGGACGAGCCCGACTGGGACGACAGTGAGAAGTTGCATCCACGGGGTCCGCCCCGTGGCCTCATTGAAGCAAGTCGATCTCAAGCTTGTCGCGATCGAACTCGGTCGCATCCACGGGGTCCGCCCCGTGGCCTCATTGAAGCCGCTCGACGCGGACGACGTCGGCAGGTGCGTCAGGCTGGCATCCACGGGGTCCGCCCCGTGGCCTCATTGAAGCCGCGCGGACCGGGCGCGGACGCCGCCATCGACGACGTCGCATCCACGGGGTCCGCCCCGTGGCCTCATTGAAGCGGCCTCGAGTTCGTTCGCGAGCCCCACGCGCTGATGCATCCACGGGGTCCGCCCCGTGGCCTCATTGAAGCAACAGCGACGGGGCCGCGTCGTCGGTGACGGTGCCGCATCCACGGGGTCCGCCCCGTGGCCTCATTGAAGCCTGGCGGCGTCGGCGTCCTCGGCCAGCGACGCCAGGCGCATCCACGGGGTCCGCCCCGTGGCCTCATTGAAGCCTGATGCGGGCCGCGTTCCACACGTCGGCGAGGGAGCCGCATCCACGGGGTCCGCCCCGTGGCCTCATTGAAGCATGACCCGCTTGTTCTCCTCGTCGTCCTCCCGGCTCGCATCCACGGGGTCCGCCCCGTGGCCTCATTGAAGCAACGCGGCCCGCTACCACCAGTCGCTCATCCCGCCGGAGGCATCCACGGGGTCCGCCCCGTGGCCTCATTGAAGCCGTGGGGGTGGTGCCGGGGACGACCGGCGCCTACCGGCGCACGCCGCGCATAGGCGCTAACTTGTTTGAGCCGCTCGGTCCTCCAGCGGGTCCACCCAGCCGAAGTACGCGGAGAGTTGGGGCTGTCGGCGACGTGGCGGCTCGGCAAGCGCGCCGGAGATCGTTCGCCAGTCCGCGAGCATGCGCGCCAGCGGCAGCGGCGGTTCGATGGCCCGCGTGACCTGGTTGAGCACGAACTTGAAGTCACGCCACGCGCTGCGGGGGCGACGGCGCCGGTACGTCGTAGCCCCAGGGGGAAATCGCGCGAGCGTGGTGGATCAGCTTCTCCACCAGCAGCGCCACGAACAGTTTCCCGTAGAGCCACGCCTTGGCGCTGTCGTCCGCGCGCTTCGGCACGTGCCCCAACTGGGCCAGCGACTTGAAGCGCTTGAACACCAACTCGACCTGCCAGCGCAGGCGATACCACTCCAGCACGTCCGCGGCGGAGAAGGGCGGCTCGGGGAAGGTCGTGAAGACGATCACGTACTCGGCGAACCGCAGCGTGGCCGCTTCCACCTCGTTGCCCTTGCGGGCGGCGTCGCGGCGGGCTTTCCGGTGCGCCAGGCGGATGGCTTCCGCGGACTTGCGGAGCACGCAGACCCGGCCCGCAATGGCGCGCGCCGGGCCGCCCCGCTCGTCCGGGGCCTCCACCGTCGTCGCCCAGGACCGGACGGTGCCCGGACGGGTGACCGACCCGACCGCGGCCAGCAGGTCGAACCGCCGACCGGCCGCCGTGCACAGCGGCAGCGACCCGGTATTGACACGCACAATCAGACGCCCCCCCGCGTCCACCACGTGGCGAATCCCCCGGGCCGTCGAATAGCCGCGGTCGGCCAGCACGTGGTCGCCGGCGCGGATCGGAAACTGCGCCAACGATTCCCCCGTGCCGGGTCCCTCGGTCTCCGTCAGCTTGAAGAAGTCGCATGTCAGCGACGGCAGGCCCACGCTGTAGTGCAGCCGCCACAGCGACCCGCTCGGGCCCGGTTCCTTCACCGTCGTCGCGTCCACCGCCCGCACCTGGAACGCGCCCCCGGGGACGACGGCCAGACCCTGCTCCTCGAACAGACGGACACACAGCGCGTGCAGCCAACCCTTGGACTTCCTCAGCCGCTTCAACAGCGCCACGTCGGACAGGCTCGCCAGATGCGCCTGTCGGGCCCGGACCGCCGTTTCCCGCAACGAGTGTCCGCAGCCGAGATGCAGCAGGAGGGTCCGCAGGAGGTTGTCGACCGCCTTGTCCTTGCGCAGCCCCTTCAACGCCCCGGTGTCCCGCGCCAGTTCGCGCCAATCCGGCGGAAGGAACGACAGCAGCACATCCCAGTCCTCGTCCACCGGGCCGGTCTTCCGGTCATGCATTCCGCATGCCAGGATACGCCAGCCACGTCAGGAAAACAAGTTAGCGCCTATGCGCACGCCGCGGGCGGCGGTCGCGCGATCGATGATTGAGACGGCGGTCGAGGCGATCAGCGCGTACGCGGTGAGGCGGGCGGCCAGAAGCAGCGTCGCCGCCGCGCCCGGCACGGCCTCCAGCCGCGCCGACGCGATCACCACCAGCGGGGCGAAGTAGCCGATGCCGTTCCACCGGCCGATGGTGCTCATGCGCAGCCGCTTCCGCCGGTGCACGAGATAGGAGTCGAAGACGTACTGGCAGAACGCGACCGCGACGAGGACCGGCAGCGCCAAGGGGACCGCGCCCGCCAGCGCCGCCCCGGTGAGTCCCGCGGTCACGAACAGGCAGTCCGTCCCGTGGTCGAAGAGCTGGCCGGCCGCCGACGCGGTGCCCCTACGGCGCGCGACGATGCCGTCCGCGTAGTCGGTGGCGAGGGCCACGGCGAGGAGCACGGCGACGAGGCCGGCGTCCAGGAAGTCCGGCCGCGCGAAGGCGACGGCGAGCGGCGGGGCCAGAACCAGCCGGACGCCGGTCAGCAAGTGGGCCATGCCGTCGTTCCCCCTACCGCCGCCAGAGGTTGAGGACGAGCCCCGCGCTGCCGCGGACGTTGTGCTGGACGGCCGCGCCGGAGAACTTCACGATGTCCCAACTGCCGGACAGCCGCACCGCCGTCCTGTCGTTGACGGCGATGTCCACGCCGGCAGCCGGCGCGACGTTGAGCCCCAAGGCCGCGGTCAGGACGATCCGCCGGCGATGCCCCGAGGCCAACGTGAAGCTGCTCGATGCTTGGCTGAAACCAACCCCGACCTCTCCGAAGAACCGCGCCCGGCCCGGCCGCCCGTAGTAGTACCGCAACCCGATACTGACGTTGCGCTCGTCGGTCTCCAGTTCCAGCCGGGTGTCGTCGGACGACACGTCGACGCCGAGGAAACGCGCGCCGACATCGACGAACACGGCCAGCGAGTCGGTCCTGAACAACGCGATCTCGCCACCGAACTCCCGCGCCAGCGGGGCGCACCCGTCGCATCCTTCCAGCCTCTTGTCGATCTGATGCGAGACGCCGCCCTCGACGGCGATGGCGACGACGGTCTGCGCGGACGCCGGAGCGACCATCGCCACGGCGGCCGCGAGCAGCAGGACTGTTCGCATGATGCCTCCCGGCGCCGCGCATGGAAGCGGATCGTGCTGCGGCGCCTGGGGAACGACCATGCAACCGCCGTACCCGGACCGGCGCCGCCGGGCCGGCGGGGAGGCACGGTCCACGTCAGCCGACGGTGACGATCCTGTCAGCGGGGAAGGACGGGGCAAGAGCGGCCAGCTCCTCAGCCGAACAGCTCGCGCTGCGCGCGCGGCCAGAACGCGGCCCCGATGAGGGCGTTGAACAGGATGAAGAAGTTGTGCTGCACGAAGCCGAACGCGGCCATCTGCCCCTCGTTCTCGGGGAACAGCACCACCCAGAAGGTGATGGCGGCGGCCCGCATCGGGGTCGGCACGGCGGCGGCGAAGAAGACGACCGGCAGGTAGCCGAGGAGGGCGAGGAACGAGGCGTCGACGCCGAACAGGTTCAGCGCCGTCGTGTACACGGCCACCGCGGCCAGCAGGGCCGGCGAGCGCAGGACCAGGAACAGGGCGTAGTGCCGGAGGGCGGCGGTCCTGAACGCGTGGAAGATGCGCTGGTCGCGCAGGCGGTTGCCGGGCAGGACGGCGCCGCGGAAGTACAGCACCCACACCGCGAAGACCGGCACGGCGGCCGCCGCGAGCCACGGGACCAGCCCGAACGCGGGCGGCAGCTCCGGCCCCGCGAGGAAACCCACCGTCGCCCAGAACAGCAAGTAGAACACCTCGCAGAACATGACGAACAACATCACCGAGCCCACCTCCCAGCCCGGCACGCGGTGACGCCGGTGCAGGTAGTAGGCCATCGCGCCCTTGCCGATCTGCTCGTTGAAGACCGAGATGATGTAGGCACTGGCGCGGATGGGCAGGATGTCGCGGTAGCGGATGGGGGTGACGAACCAGTTGATGGCGCGCGTCACCACCAGGGTGTCGATGAGGAAGTAGAACCCCGAGTAGGCGACCATCAGCGCGACCCAGGCCCCCCACCGGACGTTCTGGAAGACCTGCGCCATGTAGGCGGCGAGCGACAGCCCCTCGCGCGCGGCGGCGCCGTCGAGGCGGGTGTAGAGGTAGGCGAAGCAGGCGACGCCGAGGAGGAGGAACGCGGCGCGGCCGGCCCGGCTGCGGGCCGGGGGCGCCGTCGGCGCGGGCCCGGCGGTGTCGGGCACGGAGTTCATCTCGGGGTTGTCTGACATAGCTTGGCCAGGGTATCGGACAACGGGGTGAGGGTGACGCCCAGCTCGCCGTCGGCGTTCCGGTCCACCGCCTCGTCCGAGGTGATGACGTCGATCACGGCCGGGGTCAGACCACCCTTGCCGACGAAGCCGGCCACCCGCGCGACCAGTCGGACCAGCCACAGCGGGGTCGAGCGGACCGGCACCTCGCGGTCCAGGCAGCCCGCGGTGCGCTCGATCAGCTCGCGGTGGGTGAGGGTCTCGGGTCCGACGAGATCGCAGGTCCGCACGCCCGCCTTCGGCGCGCCGCAGCACGTCAGGATGGCGCGGCACAGGTCGTCGACGTCGAGCGGGCGCAACCGGTGCGCCCCGCCGCCGAGGACGCGCGCCGACGGCCCCGAGGCGGCGGCGAGCAGCGAGCGTCCGCCCGCGGTGCCGGGCCCCAGCAGCAGCGGCGTGCGGATGATGGTGGCGTCGAGGCCCGACTCGGCCACGAGGCGCTCCGCCTCGCCCTTCGACCGGAAGTAGCCGTTCCGCGACCGCGGGTCGGCGCCGAGCGAGCTGACGAAGACGACGTGGCCCACGCCCGCCGCCCGCGCCGCGGCGACCACCGCGCGGGTGACTTCGACGTTGCCCGACCGGTAGTCCGAGGTCCGGCTCTCGAAGAGGATGCCCGCGAGGTGCACGACGGCGCCGGCCCCGGCGAACGCATCGGTCAGGCGGTCGGACCGCCCGTAGTCGACGACGCGGGGCGTGATGCGCGGCGACTGCGGCAGCCCGCCCACGACCTCCGGGCGCCGCACCGCCGCGACCGCGTCGAACGCGTCCCCGTCCGCGACCTGCGCCAGCAACGCCGCACCGACGGCGCTGTTGGCACCGACGATGGCGATGCGCCCGCTACCCGCCTGCTCTACCGGCGACTCCAGAAGAAGGCCTCCACGGTCCACACGATAGCACGCGGCTCACCGGCCGCCGCTTCAACGAGCCCGGTCGCCCTCTTCCGCCGGCTTCGCGCGCTCCGCGACTTCCGCGATGGCGTCGAGCTTTTCGCCAATCTCGGGATCGATCTCGCCGTGGGGCACGTAGTCGACCAGTTCGTGGTAGTTCTTCTTCGCCATCAGGTTCGGCAGGTCGAGCTTCCTGAAGTACGACTCGAAGAGCGGGTCCAGGAACTCGTCGCTCGCCTTGACGCCGGCGTCCCAGGGCGACCCCTTGCCCAAGGTCTTCAGCGCCGACTCGATCTTGTCGATGGATTCGCGCATCGCCCGCAGACGCCGGTCGGCGTCGCCCGCCGTGAACAGGGGCGCCGGCCCCGTGGCGGACGCCGGCCCGGCGGCCCAGGCCTCCAGCGTGGCCCGCGTGCAGACGTAGTTCTCGATCTCGCGGCGCGTCCAGATCAGACACTCGATCGGTGCGATATCCGGGGGCGCCGATTCGAGACGGTCGAAGACGACGGCACCGCGAAGCGCCGGAAGCGCCTCGCGCAATCCATGAAAGTGACTACGTACGGCTTGGGGCCGGTTCCCCACGTAATGCACGAACGGCCGCTCCAGCGCGCGGGACGCGCGTTCGTGCCCCAGCCGCTGCGCGAAGGCCTGCAGGATCGACAGGTCCGTCGATCCCTCCACGTAGAGCACCCAGCCCGTGTGCTCGGCCTGGTAGTACTGGTCGAACCCGATGTCGCGCAACGCCTTGAGGACCTGGCTGCCGCGATCGTCGATGCGGTGGGGCCGGCCCACGAACGCCACCACCACGTCCTGGCCCACCGCCTCGTTCAGCAGCACCTCGGAGTGGCTCGCCGCGATGATCTGGCTGCCGGTCTCGCGCGCCACGCGGGTGAGCAGGCGGTACGTCTGGCGCTGGCGCAGAATCTCCAGGTGGGCATCAGGCTCGTCGAGCAGCAGCACCGCGCCCGGATTCCCGTACATGTAGGCCAGCAAAAGCAGCGTCTGCTGCAGACCGCGGCCGGACGACGACAGGTCCAGCCGGACGCCGCGCTCCCGGTAGGTCATCGCGATCTCGCCGCGCTCGGCGATGTAGCGCGGCGGGTCGAGCTCCGCGCCGAACAGGCTCCGGAGTTGGCCGACCAGCCCGCCCCAGCGCGACCGCTCCGCTTCGTGAATGCCGAAGCAGAGGTTGCGCAACACGTCCGCGGTGCGGCCTTCGCCGATGCGGACGTTGACCGCCCCCTGATCGAGCCGCGTCTCGGTGGCGGCCAACCCCGACATCGGGGGCAGGAAGGCGATGCGGACTTGTCCCGCCTCCTCCGGCACCGGCATGCGGCCCGCCGTCCCGCCCTCGGACCGACGGAGCGGCCGGCAGTAGAACGACTCCTCGTTCGCGTAGTCGAACTCCAACCCGCACGTCCACGCGCGGCCGCGGGTCACCCCCTCGACGACGAGATCGATGCGGACGTTGCTGGTCCGCTGCCGCCCGTCGACGCGCCGCACATCCCGGACGTGCAGGTCCCGCCACAGCAGGTTGGCGTCCGGAATCGGAATCGCCACCAAGTCGCGCCGGTTGACGGTGACCCCCGGCCGCTTCTCCGGCGTGCTCTTCCCCGCCCGCTTCTCGTTCCAGCGCTTGAGGCCGACGTCCCACAGGGCCAGCGCCTGCATGGCCGAGGTCTTCCCGGAGTTGTTGGGACCGATGAAGACGACCGGGCTGCCGAGCTCGATCTCGACCCCGCCGAAGCGCTTGAAGTTCCGGATGACGAGCCTAGTCAGCATCGGCTACCGCCGCTGGAACGACTGTATGCCGACGGCCCGAAGATCGCCGCCTGCGGAACCTATCCTGACGGTGCCTCGTCGCCCAATCGAGCCTTCGCCATCCTTGCCGTTCGCACACGGCGCGCGCGGCAGGATGCGATCCGTCACGCGGTTCCCGATGATACCTGATGCCGAAGGTCCTCTTCGTCTCGACGCCGCGTTCCCGGGCCGGTTAGACTGCGGGAGGTATGCAGTCCGATTCCGTTCCCGGTCCCACCCCGACGCCGCGAGCCGGCGAGGCGGGCCGCGATCCGATGGTCGAGGCCTACAAGCGCGATGTCGACCGCACGCTGCTGCGGCAGAACCTCCGGCGGTCGGTCACGGAGCGGGTGGAGAACCTGATCGCCCTGCAGGCGCTGGCGGCGGAGGCGCGGCGGGCGGGGCGGGTCCGGGAGCGTGACGGGTGACCGACTTCAAGACGGTCATCCGACTCTTCAGCGGCGCGGGCATCGAGTGCGTGATCGTCGGCGGCCTCGCGGCCACGATTCACGGCTCGGCCCGGCTCACCCAGGACGTCGACTTCGTCTACGCGCGAACCCCCGCGAACATCGACCGCCTCGTCGACGCCCTTCGGCCCCACGCGCCGTATCCGCGAGGGGCTCCGCCGGGCCTGCCCTTCGACTGGAGCCGGGCGACGATCGAGCGGGGCCTCAACTTCACGCTGACCACCGCCATCGGCGACATCGACCTCCTCGGCGAGATCACCGGCGGCGGGGACTACGAGGCGTTGCTGCCAGACAGCGAGCACGTCGACATGTTCGGCTGCCGGTGCCGGTGCCTGGACCTTCCGGGACTGATCCGCGCCAAGCGCGCCGCCGGGCGCCCGAAGGACCTCGACGCCCTCGCAGAGCTGGAAGCACTTCTCGAGGAGCGCGGCGACCACTCGAACGGGTAGCCCCAATCGGTCTACGGTTGCGCCGGAGTCGGTGCGACCTTGCGGTACTTGCGAATCGTCCGCCCGCCGCTCGTCTTCAGCACGAACGTCCCGCCCGGCACGTCGTATTCCCATCGCAGCCGCTCGCCATCGAGGACGAGCATGTCGCCCTCGCGGCTGATGCGGAACGTGCTCATGCGGATCGGGTCGGACCCGGTTACGGTCAACCGGACGTCGTCGGGCGACGGTCCGCGCAGGTCCTCGGACCGCTCGTAGCCGTAGGTCCAGGTCATCGGGCCCCAGCGGTACTCGCCGTACCCCGCCGTCGACTCGAAGTCGTCCGGCCCGTTACGGTGACGCGTCGCCATGACGAGGCCGTCGTGCACCATCCAGCGCCCCTCCATCTCGGGGGGTCGGAGCACGCGGTCGCCCACGTGCCACTCGACGAGCTCCCACGTCCCTTCGATCACCGCGCGGACCTCGGCCGGCGGCGCTACGTCCTGCGCCGCGACCGAACCCGCGCCGAGCGCCACGGCGGCCGCGAGACCGACCGCGGCCAGCACCGGCGCTCTACGTGCACATCGACGGTCGGCCATAGCGGATCTCCCCCCTTGCTCAGACCTCGGCGATGATCGGGCCGCCGATCGACGCCAAGTTGCCACTGCACCCAGGGGCTGCCGGCGTCCCGCGGGATGGGCGCTCGGCACGTGGCAAGGTGTTCTTCATCTTGCCTTGAGCCTGCCGAAGGCAGGCCGGCCGGCTCACGGCAGCGCGAAAACGACTAGGGTGTCGGTGGCCGCCACCGCCACGTACTGCCGGCCGTCCGCCCCCAGATAGGTCATCGGGTTGGCGTTCCCCGGCGCCGGCAGGCGCGCCTCCCACAGCCCGCGGCCCGACGCCGCCTCGAAGGCGCGCAGGCGGCCGTCGTCGGTGCCGGCCACGAACGCGAGGCCGCTCGCGGTGGTGATGGCGCCGGCGCGGATGAGCCGCCCGGTGGCCCGCCGGCCCTCGGGCAGTTCGTCGGTGACCCCCAGGACCTCCTGCCACGCGACGTCCCCGGTCGCCGCGTCGACCGCGGTCAGCCGGCCCCACGGCGGCCGGTGGCACGGCAGGGTGGCGCCGCCCACCTGCACCGCGAAGCTGGCGGGGCGCTGCGCGCCCTTCCGGTAGGGCACGGGATGCTCCGGGGGCGCCGCCTCGACGAAGCCGAGGGCGCCGAGGTCCTGGGTGACGACGAGGAGGTAGCCGGTGGCCGGGTCCACCGCCACCCCGCCCCAGTTGGCGCCGCCGACGCCGCCGGGGAACGAGAGGGTGGTCCGCAGGGGGGCGCCGGGGGCGCGGTAGACCCACGGGGTGAACGGGCCCGCGTTGTAGATCTCGCCGAGGCTGTCGACGAGGTCGCGGCACGCCGCGGCGTGCTCGGGCGACGTGTCCGCGCCGGTCACGAGGTCGTCGGGGTCCCAGGTGAGCTTGGACAGGCCGACCGGCTTGAGGGGTATCGGCTGGGTGGGCGAGGTCGCCTCGCCGGGGACGTCGCTCGCCGCCACCGGGCGCTCCTCGACCCCGTAGACGGGCTCGCCGGTCTCGCGATGGAGGATGTAGAGGTAGCCCGACTTGGTGGTCACGCCGAGCGCGGGGATCGCCCCGCCGTCCCGCGGGATGTCGAAGAGGGCGGGCGGGGCCGGCGGGTCGGCGTCCCACAGGTCGTGGTGGATGGTCTGGAAGTGCCACCGGTACTCGCCGGTGGCGATGTCCACCGCGACGACGGCGTTGCCGTACAGGTTGTCGCCGGGCCGGTCGCCGCCGTAGTCGCCGGGTATCGGGGACGCGAGGGGCAGGTACACGTGCCCCCGCTCCACGTCCATCGAGAAATAGAACGGCCACGCGTTGGCCCCGAGCCGGCCGCGCCAGCTCTCGCCGCCCCAGGTGTCGTGCCCGGGCTGGCCGGGCTGCGCGACCGAGCTGAACTCCCACACCGGGGCGCCGGTGCGGGCGTCGAAGGCGCGGGCGTTGCCGATGCCGCCGATGGTGCCGGCCGGGGTGTTGGCCCCGACCACCACCACGTCGCCGTGCACGAGGGGCACCGAGTTGTAGGGCACGACCATGTCGACGGCACCGCCCTCGCCGAAGCCGTCGACGGGGGTCCCCGTCGCGGCGTCGAGCGCGCGCAGATGCTGCCCGGTGGTGAAGATGATGCGCGGATCCATGCCGTCCCCGCCCGCCCACCAGGCCACGCCGCGGCGCGACGGGCGCGCGCCGTCGAGGGCGTGCCGCCAGATCTCGCGGCCGGTCGCCGCGTCGAGGGCGACGACGCGGTCGGCGGCGGGCAGGTACATCACCCCGCCGACGACGATGGGCGTGGCCTGCGAGTTCGGCCCGCGCGCGCCCTCGTCCACGGCCGCGAGCGGGTAGGTCCACGCTTCGGCGAGGTCGGCAACGTTGGCGGCGGTGATCCCGTCCAGCGGCGAGAACCCCGTCCCCGCGGAGTCGCCCCGGTACATGGGCCAGTCGCCCGCGTCGGACGCGGCGGCCGCCTGCTCTCCGCTTCCCTGGGCGGACACGCCGACCCCGCCGGCACCGGCGAGCACGGCGCCCGCGACGCCGAGAACGACCGCCGACCGCATGATGCGCTTCACGATGGCTACCTCCTCACGGGCGATTCGCGGCCCGCGGCGCAGACTCGCGCCGGCACACGCCGACCCGCAACCTCACAGCGATAGGAGCCGCATTGTATCCTGCCGGAGAGGGTGCCTCGCGGCATGAGACGCCGTAGTACCCTGTGCACCGTCCCCAACCGGCGCCCCGCGCAACCGGCGCCGGACGGCGGGCACGGAGGACCCGCTCCTGCGCCTCGCGCGAGAGTGCAGCGGAGACGGAGAACGCCATGACCGACCTGAAGCATCCCGACCGAAGCGACTACTCGCGGCGCGAGGCGCTGCGCCTGCTCGGCACCGCCGCCGGCGCCGGCCTCGCCGCCGCGGCCGGGGGCGTCCCGGCCCGGGCCCAGCAGACCTTCTCGAGCGTGGCCCCGCCCGACTTCCCGGCGGGCGCGATCATCCGGACCCTGCAGGGCGACATCGCCCCCGAGGAACTGGCGGAAGGCGCCACCCTCTTCCACGAGCACGTCGGCCGGGCCGACGTCGAACTCGCGGTGGAGGAGCTGCGCGCCTGCGCCTTCGACGGCCTCGGCTGCATCGTCGACGCCGCCACCGGCCGGCGGACGCCCGAGCAGGTGGAGCACCTGAACGCCATCGCCGCGCAGAGCGAGGTCCGCATCGTGATGGCCGGCGGCTACTTCGAGGACATCGGCTTCGCCATCTACCCGGTGCGCGTCGCCGAGATGTCCGAGGACGAGTTGGTCGAGGAGCTCGTGGCCGACGCCGCCGCCCAGCGCTGGGGCGCCTTCGGCGAGATCGCCTCGTCGCTCGAGATGCGCCCCGACGAGCGCAAGGTGCACCGCGCCGTCGCCCGCGCCCACCTGCGGACGGGCATCCCCATCTTCACCCACACCCCCCACGAGAGCTGCCCGAGCTGCGCGATGGAGCAGCTCGACGTCATCGAGGGCGCGGGCGTCGACCTCTCCCGCGTGGTCATCGGGCACATGGCCACCATCCGCCCCGAGCACGACCCGCTCGCGACCCACCGCGAGGTCGCGCGCCGCGGCGCATTCATCGGGCTCGACACCCTCGGGCACGAGATGAGCCGCTCGGACATCCCCGCCGCCGACAAGGTGCGGATGGTGCAGGACCTGCTCGAAGCGGGGCTGATCGACCACATCCTGCTGTCGTCCGACCAGGGCAACGTCCGCCAGTTCAAGCGGTACTACGGCCACGGATGGGCGTCGGTGCTGATGCAGTTCGTGCCCAAGCTGCGCTACGCGGGGGTGCCCGAGGAGGCCATCCACCACATGCTCGTCGACAACCCCCGGCGCTTCCTGGCATTCGTGCCCGTCGACGAAGGCTGACCGACGCGGCGGAGCCGGCGGGCGGACGCGTCCGGGTAGTCCGCCCGCGGGCGTAGCCGCCGACGCGAGCTGACCGGCCGGGAAGCCGGGCGGCGCCGCCCGTGTATCCGATGACTCGACGCAAGCTGCCCATCGGCATGCAGACCTTCCGCAACGTCCGGGAGGAGGGCTGCTACTACGTCGACAAGACCGCCTACATCCGGCGGCTCTTCGACGAAGGCGCGCACTACTTTCTGTCGCGCCCCCGGCGTTTCGGCAAGAGCCTGTTCCTCGACACCTGCAAGGAGCTGTTCGAGGGCAGCGAGCCGCTCTTCCAGGGGCTCGCCGTCCACGACGCGTGGGACTGGTCGTCGCGGCGTCCCGTGCTGCGCCTGAGCTTCGGCCGCGGCAACTTCAAGGAGCCGGGCTATCTGCATACGAACCTGATGGCGCAACTCGACGCCGTGGAGCGCGAGACCGGCGCCGCCTCGGGATACGCGTCGGGGCCGGAACGGTTCGGCCAACTGCTGGAAGAACTGCATCGCGGCGCCGGCCGGCGCGTCGCGGTCCTGGTGGACGAGTACGACAAGCCAATCCTCGACGCGCTCGACGCGCCGGACGTCGCCCGCGCCAACCGCGACTTCCTGCGCGGCCTCTACTCCACCATCAAGGACTGCGACGCGCATGTGCGGTTCACGTTCCTGACCGGCGTCAGCAGATTCTCGAAGGTGAGCCTGTTCTCGGGCCTGAACAACCTCACCGACCTCACGCTCGACCCCGACTACTCCGCCGTCTGCGGCTACACCGACGCGGACCTCGACACGGTGTTCGCACCCGAACTCGACGGCCTGGACCGCGAGGCCATTCGGGACTGGTACAACGGCTACAGTTGGCGGGGGACCGAGAGGGTCTACAACCCCTTCGACATCCTGCTGCTGTTCCGCAACCGCGAGTTCGACGCCTACTGGTTCGAGACCGGCACGCCGACCTTTCTCGTCGAGACGCTGTTCCGGCGCGGCGTCAGTCCGCTCGAGCTGGAGGGCATGAGCGGCAGCGCGGGACTCCTCGGCGCGTTCGACGTCGACCGGATTGAGCCGGCGGCCCTGCTATTCCAGACCGGCTACCTAACCATCCGGTCGGCCGAATCGCGCGGCGGAAAGACCCGGTACCGCCTCGGCTACCCCAACCGCGAGGTGTGGCAGAGCCTGAACGAGAGCCTGCTGGAGCATCTGACCCGCGACCCGCGCCGGGAGAGCAACGCCGACCGGCTTCTCGACTTCCTGGCCGCCGGCGACGTCCCGGCCCTGAGGGACCTGTTCCACGCGTTCTTCGCCAGCATCCCCTACGAGTGGTACACCAACAACGACGTCGCCCGCTTCGAGGGCTACTACGCCGGCGTCTTCTACGCGTACTTCGCCTCCGCCCTCGGCCCCGCGGTCACCGTGGAGGACAGCGGCAGCCGCGGCCGCGCCGACATGGCGGTCCGCACCGCCGGCCGCGTGTACGTGTTCGAGTTCAAGGTGGTGGAACAGGCCGGCCCCGGCGCGGCGATGGCCCAACTGAAGGCGAGGGGCTACGCGGACAAGTACCGCGCCCTGGGGGAACCCGTCCACCTGATCGGGGTAGAGTTCAGCAGCGCGTCTCGCAACATCGTGGCGTTCGACCACGAGATGGCGTGACCGCAGGCGCGCATCCTGGAGATCGGCCCCGGGACGAAAGTAGATCGCCGCCAATCGCGCCGAGCTGCGCGAGCACGTGAGACCGCGTGTTGCTGGTCAACCCATTCGGCGCGAGTCGTCTCATCAGTCTCTCTAGGGCAGGTCCGCAGCGCAACCCCGCCGCTCTCGAGCGGGGTCCCGCCGCGGCTGCGGCACCCTCAGAACATCGCGATGGGGTTGGCGGGGCTGCCGGTGCCCCGCGCGACCTTCAGGGGCAGGGCCATGAACATGAAGGCGTAGCGCCCCTCCTCGGCGCAAACCTCCGCCAGCGGCTCGAGCAGGGCGTTGTCGAGCAGGGCCACGCCGTAGTTGAACAGCACGCCGTGGACCGGGAACGTGAGGCCGTAGGGGTCGGGCCGCGCGTCCATCATGTCCCAGCCGAGCAGGGCGACGTCGTGGTCGCGGATGAACTTGGCACAGGTCACGCCGAGCCCGGGCCGGTCGCCGCCCCCGTACTCGCCGCCCGCCCGCACGAACGCGTCCTTGCCGCTGTAGACGAGCAGCGCGTCGCCCGGCTCGACCTCGACCCCCTGGGCGCGGGCGATCTCCTCGAGCTCCCAGCCCTGCACGGGGTTGCCGGGGGTCACGTGGGGCTCGCCCCGGTGGCGCGGCACGTCTATCAGCACCCCCTTGGTGATGATGCCGTCCGACCACGCGTCGATGGCCCCGAAGAACGCCCCCTGGGTGGTCACCTCGACGTCGGGGTCGCGGCCCTGCCACATACCGTCGCTCTCCCACATGTGGCAGAGGGCGTCGATGTGGGTCACGGTCTGCCCGTGGTAGATGAAGCCGTAGTAGTCGGACACCGCGCCCCCGCCGCCCTCCCGCGGGCTCTTGCGGATGAACTGCTGCGAGGGCTCGAAGACGCGGCTCGCCGAGACCTTGCGGCCCGACCGCACGAGCCGGGTCGCCGCCGCGCTTTTCTCGTCGGTGATGAGGTTGATGGCGCCCTTCTCGTCGTCATCGCCCCACCGGCCCCAGTTGCGGCGGTCGGTGTACCACGACCGGACCTCCTCGGGCGTCGGCATCCGGGGATCCTGCTGGGCGGCGGCAGCCCCGCCCGGGGCGCCGGCCGCGGCGGGGCGGGCCATGTGCCGCTCCAGCAGCTCGGACGGCGAAAAGCTGTCCGGCGCGGCCGGCCGCCCCGTGCGCCCGCTCCACGCCGCCGCGCCGCGGCCGAGGGCGGCGCTGCCGGCCGCCGCCGTCGTCAACGTCGTCAGGAACCGTCGTCTCGAAGAAGCCATGTGTCTTCCTTTCTGCTGGCTGGGATTCGCCCTTTGCGCAAATGGAACGGGGCCGTCACGACGCGTCGATATCTCTCGACCGCGCGGTCAGTTCGTCGGTGTCGAACGTCCCGTGCTCTTCGCTGGAGTCACGCCCCGACTCACCGGTGGCGGACACCTGGGAGCGGTGGGAGACGGCATCTTCCGCGTCTTCAAGGCATTCGCGGATTCTCTCGGCCATGCCGGGGTCGAGTTCGGGCAGCGGCGTCGGCTCGACCCGGATCTCGCGAAGCACGCGCTTGCCGGCGCGGTGTTCCCGGACTTCCTGGAGCCCTCGGAGGACCTCGGCCGCAACGTCAGGTTCAGGCATTCTCGACATCCTCTACGATCTTCCGCCACGCCGCCACTTCGGCGCGCGTCAGGTCGTCCTTCACGCCCTTGCGGTACAGCGTCAACAGGTAGATGTGATCGTCGTCGGCGAGCCAATAGTAGATGACCCGAACACCACCCTGTTTGCCCCGACCCTTCGATCTCCACCGTATCTTCCGAATGCCGCCTGCGCCGCGAATGATGTCGCCGGCGTCGGGACGCACGCTGAGGAAAGCCTGCAGCGTCGCGTAGCCGTCGTCGTCCAGGTGCGAGCGCAGACGCCTCGTGAATCCCGAGGTTTCGATGAACAACATCGTTGAGTAGTCGAATCCGTCATGGCGGTCGTTCCGGATACGTGGCACGGACCACGACCCTCGCGAGACTACATGCTACAGGCCGAAGATCGCCGGGGCAACACCGCTGCTCGCAGCCTGGACGCCGGCGCGGCTCGCCGTCGCGAGGGGCCGGGCCGGCACGCGCGCCCCTGCGCCGCTCAAGGGGAGCCCAGATCGAACGAGATCCCGAGCGAGACGAAGCGGTGCTTCTTCGACGCGCCGGTGCGGTGGTAGAAGAGGGGCTCGATCACCGCCTCGGGCGGGAGGGCCTCGGCGACCACCGGCGGCCCCGGGTTCTTGTAGTAGTCGAACTTGACGAACAGCTTCGTCCGGCCAGCGAGGCTGTCGTCTCGCCGGGGCCGCCAGTCGATGCGCGCGAACCAGTCCATGCGGTAGGCGAGCAAGCCGTCGGGCAGGCGACGCGGGGAGCTGATCGGCAGCTTGAACGAGGGGATGAACTCGATCGAGAGGCTCGTCAGCGGCCGCATCGCGATGGTCGGCCAGAGCAGGAACCGGTAGCGGTGCCGGCCCGGCACCCGCAGATAGCGCGGCGGCAGGAGGACGGCGGAAGCCGCGGGGCCGCCGGTCGCGGGGTCGAGGGGGGAGACCGGGGTCTCGATCAGCGCGTTTTCGAACTCGGAGAAGACCCCGACCCCCAGCGACAGCGACACCATGGCCTGACGGGCGGCGAGGCCCCGCTCGAGCGGGTCGACCACGTCGAGGAGCCCGTCGAAGACGTCGGGGGCGGGCCGGGGGTCGCCGGGGGCCGGGCGGTATGCCGGGGCTGCGGCCGCTCCGGAGCTCCCGGACCCGTCGCCGGTCGTCGGCGCGCCGGCCGTCGCGGCGTTTCCGCCAGCGCCGCCGTCCCCGACGACCGGGAAGGCGCCGGCCGCCGCGCCCCTGGGGACGCAGGCCAGCGGCGGCGCGGCCCCGTCCGCCAGGTCGAAGCCGACGCGCAGCCGCTCGACGCCGCAGCGGAAGCCGGCGGGACCGGCGGACGCGAGGTGGGCGAGGGCGCGGGCTCCGACCTCGTCGTCCAACCGCGGCCACAGGTCGACCCCCACGCTCACCCCGCCCCCGATCTCGTACCGCGAGGCGATGCTCATGGCGTCGTCCGAGTACCGCTCGATGAACGCGAAGCCCCCGAGGTGGTCGGTCCGCCGGTGGTCGTAGCCGAGCCGCACGCGGCTGAAGTCCTGCTCGAAGTGGTTGTCGTGGATGAGCGCCCGCATGTCGCCGAGCAGCCCGATCCGCGAGCGGTAGCCGCCCCCGCCGAGCCGGGCGCCCGCCCGCAGGCCGAACAGCGTCTCGTTGCCGGGGCCGCCGCCGAAGTCCCCGGTCTCGTCGGCGCTGAAGCTGAAGTCGACGTCGCCCGCGAGGCCGCGCTGCCGCGCCTCCTGCGCGGCCAGGGCGTCGAGGGTGGCGCGGAACCGCTCCCAGTCGGCGCCGAGGATGCGCCGCGCCGGCCCGGCCAACGGGGCGAGCTGCTCGCGGAAGACGAGGGCCCGCGCGCCGTCCCGCCCCGGGGCGGGGCCTCCTTCCTGGGCCCGGGCCGCGCCGGCCGCCGACGCCAGCGCACAGACCACGAGCAATCCTCTCGCTCCACTCGCCACTCTCATGCGACTCCTCGTCTCCGACGGACGCACGCGGCCCCGGCCCCGGCTCCGCCGCTGTCGGTCGAGGCCGGCGCCGCGCGAGGCGGTTACCCCGCTCCCGGCGGCCGGCGGCGGAAGCGGGGCAATCTTGCCACGGGTTGGCCGCATCGGTGATGAGGAAGGGAACGCCGACCATATAATCCTCGAAGCGACTCGGCCGCGCCGCCGGGGGCGGAACCCGGCTTTGCACCGCGCCCGGAGGGCACCGACGAACACCGAGGGCGCCGGCGGGCCGTGAGGCGCCGCCCGTGACAAGGCGTGACGACGGACCAGACCACGGACGCTTCAGATCTGGAAGGGGAACCCATGGTGACCAGCCCGCGCAGACTCCTCCCCGGCGCCGGCGCGCTCGCGTGCGCCGGCCTGCTCGTGTTCGCCGCGGGGACCGCGGCGCAGCCCGACCCGGCGCCGGTGCCCGAGCTGCTCCGGGACTTCGTGCCCGTCACCGACGCCATGCTGCGCGAGCCCCCGCCCGAGAACTGGATCGGGTTCCGCAACGGCTACGCGCTCTGGGGCTACAGCCCCCTCGACCAGATCGACGCCGGCAACGTCGGCGAGCTGCGGCTCGTCTGGTCGCGGGCGATGCAGGAGGGCTATCAGGAGGTCGAGCCCATCGTCCACGACGGCGTGATGTTCCTCGCCAACGTCGAGGACATCGTGCAGGCCCTCGACGCGACCACCGGCGACCTCCTGTGGCAGTACCGGCGCAACCTGCCCGAGAACATCGCCAACGTCACCGGCACCCGCTACCGCTACCGCAACGTGTCGATCTACGGCGACAAGATCTTCCTCGCCACCAACGACGCCTACATCGTCGCCCTCGACGCCCGCACCGGCGGGCTCGTCTGGGAGACCCAACGGGCCGACTACCGCGAGCGGGTGGCGCAGACGGCGGGGCCCACCATCGTCAACGGCAAGGTCATCAACGGCTCGCGCTGCAACCCGTCGAGCCCGCGCCCCGGGGGCTGCTTCATCACCGCCCACGACGTCGACAGCGGCGAGGAGCTGTGGCGCGTCAACACCGCGGCGACCCCCGACCAGTTCGGCGGCGACACCTGGGGCGGCCTGCCCCGCGCCGCCCGGCGGCACGCCTCGGCGTGGATGGTGGGCAGCTACGACCCCGACCTCCACCTCGTCTACTGGGGCACGGGGCCGCCGGCGCCCTTGCCCGAGTCGCTGCGCGGGGCCGGCAAGGCCGACCTCCTCTTCACCAACTCGACCCTCGCCCTCGACCCCGACACCGGCGAGATGGCGTGGTACTTCCAGCACCTGCCCCGCGACAACTGGGACCTCGACCACGTCTACGAGCGCATGATCGTCGAGACCGAGGTGTCGCCGAACCCCGCCTCGGTGCCGTGGATCAACCCCGCGGTGACCCCCGGCGAGCGGCGCAAGGTCATCACCGGCATCCCCGGCAAGACCGGCCTCATCTGGACCCTCGACGCGGCCACCGGCGAGTTCCTGTGGGCGCGGCCCACCGTCTACCAGAACATCATGACCGGCCTCGACCTCG
The DNA here is from genome assembly GCA_963664545.2 of Vicinamibacterales bacterium. Taxonomy (GTDB): domain Bacteria; phylum Acidobacteriota; class Vicinamibacteria; order Vicinamibacterales; family UBA8438; genus JAJEEA01. The sequence goes on from OY761475.2 coordinate 2,121,986, forward strand.
CGACCGGGCGCCCGTCGTTCGACGAGTCGACGGCGCCGGTGTCGGTGCGGGACCCGGCGTTCGCGTGCCCCCACCTGCTCGGCGGCAAGAACCAGCCGTCGGGCGCCTACAGCCCCGACACCGGCGCGCTCTACATGCCGCTGAACAACGCGTGCATGGACATCGCGATGTCGGTGGAGGTGGCGGGGCCGAGCGACGGCTACGACGTCCGCGTGCAGGTACGGCACCGGCCGGACGTCGACCCCGACACGGCACCGGTGGGCCGCCTCGAGGCGGTGTCGGCGTCGACCGGCGACACCCTCTGGCTCTACGAGCAGCGCGCCCCCATCTACGGGTCGGTGCTCGCGACCGGCGGCAACCTGCTCTTCTCAGGCGATGTCGTCCGCCGCTTCCGGGCGTTCGACGCCGCGACCGGCGAGGTGCTGTGGCAGACGATCCTGAACGGGCCGGTCAGCGGCCGTCCGATGACCTTCAGCGTCGGCGGGCGCCAGTACCTCGCGGTGGGGTCGGGCGGCCTGACCCAGGGCACCGGGTTCCTGCAGCTCACCCCCGAGCTCACCACCCCGAGCGGGAGCAACACGCTGTTCGTCTTCGCGCTGCCCGAGTGAAGCGGCGCACCCCGAGCGAGAACTCGCGGTTCCGGATCCAGACCAGGATCGAGTCGATGCCCCACTCAGTGAACTCTCAATCGGTTGCTCGCGCGGCGCGCGCAACGACTGTGCCCAGGCGCGGATGGGACCGCTCCCGTCGCCTCCGGTCAGACCGCGCCGCGACGCAGCGGCAGGTTGGCGAGGTGATTCGATGACCAGTCGATTCTCTCCGTTGTGGCGCCAGGGGACCCGGGTGGCCCTGGCGGCGCTGTTCGCCATACCCGCCACCGGCCAGACGCCGGACTCGGATGGCGCGATACCGCGGACGCCGGACGGCCGGCCCAATCTGCAGGGCGTCTGGACGAACGCGTCGATTACGCCGTTCGAGCGCGGCAGCACCATGCCGTACTCCGGTGTGGTCGTCCCCGAGTCGGCCGCGGACCGGGCCGTGTTCACCGAGGAGGAGGCCGCGCTTCTCGAGGAGCAAACGAACGCCAGGCGGCCGGAGGTGCTGGGGGCGTACAACGTCTGGATGGACGCGGGCGATCGCCTGCTGTCGACGCGGCAGACGTCGCTGGTCGTCGATCCGCCCGACGGGCGCGTGCCGGTCAAGGCGTGGGCCGCCGCGGACCGGGAAGCGCGGATCGCGCGCCAACGCGACGACTACCGCGCGATGAGCACGTGGGACCGCTGCATCACGCGCGGCGTCCCGGGCTCGATGCTGCCGACCGGGTACAACAACGCGTACCGCATCCTGCAGACCCCGGGCCTCGTCGTGATCCTGCACGAGATGATTCACGAGGCGCGCATCATTCCGGTGACCGACCGGGCGCACATCGACGGCGATGTCGAGCTCTGGACGGGTGACGCGCGCGCACACTGGGAGGGCGACACGCTGGTCGTGGACACGACGAACTTCAACGACCGGGCGATGATCGTGACGAGCTCCAACGGCGGGCGCCTGAAGGGGCTCCCGGTCGGCGACGCCATGCGCGTCGTCGAACGCTTCACCCGCGTGTCGCGGGACGAGATCATGTGGGAGGCCACGATCGAGGATCCCGACGTGTACGACCGGCCCTGGACTATCTCGATGCCGCTGACGCGGGCCCCGGGCTACGAGATGTACGAGTATGCCTGCCACGAAGGGAACCAGGACGTCGCCATCTACCTGGGCGGCGGCCGCGCCGAGGAAGCGGGCCGCTGATGGCGCCGCGTATGCAGCCGGCCAAGCTGGCGCGCGGCTTCCCTCGACTGCGCGCATCAGCCGCACGGATTGACCCAGCGCAGACATGGAAAGCGCGGGAAGTCCCCGCGCGGGAAGGCATGCGCAATCGCGTGAATGACCTGATCCCGACATCGCGCCGCCTGCGGCCCGTGGTTCGGGGCGGCGCGGCCCTCGTGATCGGGCTGGTCTTCGTTGCGGCTCCCGCCGCGGGGCAGGAGCCGCCGCCGCTGACGACGGCCGAGGGCGAGTGGCCGAGCTACGGCGGCGACGCCGGGCACACGCGGTACTCGCCCCTGGACCAAATCGACGCCGCGAACTTCGGCGAGCTGGAGATCGCCTGGCGCTTCCGCACCGACAACCTCGGGCCGGGGGTGGAGTTCAAGCTCTCGGGCACGCCGGTGATGGCGGGGGGCCGTCTCTTCGCCACCGCGGGCACGCGGCGCGCGGTGGTGGCGCTCGATCCCGTCACCGGCGAGCTGCTGTGGATGCACAGGGAGCACGAGGGGGCGCGGGGGGACGCGGCGCCCCGCCGCCTGTCGGGGCGCGGCCTCGCCTACTGGACGGATGGCGTAGAGGAGCGCGTCCTCTACGTCACCCTCGGCTTCCGGCTGGTCGCCCTCGACGCCGCGACGGGCCGCCCGGTTCGCGGCTTCGGCGACGGCGGCCGGATCGACCTGAAGGCGGCGGCGGTCGTCGGCGAGGGCCGGGCCATCGACCCCGTCACCGGCGAGATCGGGCTGCACGCGACCCCCACGGTCGCGCGGGACGTCGTCATCGTGGGCGGCACCTTCGCCGACGCCCCCGCCCCCCGCACCCACAACAACACCAAGGGGCTGGTGCAGGCGTTCGACGTGCGGACGGGCCGGCGCCTGTGGACCTTCGACACCGTCCCCGGCCCCGGCGAGCCGGGGGTCGAGACGTGGCTGAACGACTCGTGGGGCGTCAACGGCAACAACGGCGTGTGGACCCAGATATCGGCCGACCCGGAGCTGGGCATCGCCTACCTGCCGGTGGAGACCCCGTCGGGCGACTACTACGGCGGGCACCGGCCGGGGGACAACCTGTTCGGCGAGAGCCTCGTCGCCGTCGACCTCCTGACCGGCGAACGGCTCTGGCACTTCCAGCTCGTGCACCACCCCCTCTGGGGCTTCGACATGGCGAGCCCGCCGATTCTCGCCGACATCACCGTGGACGGGCGGCCGGTCAAGGCGGTGGCCCAGCCGGGGAAGCAGGCGTTCCTCTACGTCTTCGACCGGGTGACGGGCGAGCCGGTGTGGCCCATCGAGGAGCGGCCGGTGCCCGCGGGCGACGTGCCCGGGGAGTGGTACTCGCCGACCCAGCCGTTCCCCACGAAGCCGCCGCCCTACGACCGGCAGGGGGCGTCCATCGACGACCTGATCGACTTCACCCCCGAGCTGCGGGCCGAGGCGGTCGAGCTGGTGTCGCGCTACCGGCTCGGGCCCATCTTCACCCCGCCCGTCGTCAGCCGCCCGGAGGGCCCCATCGCCACCCTCGGCCTGGGGGCGGGCAGCGGCGGCACCAACTGGCCCGGCGGGGGCTACGACCCCGAGACGCACGTGCTCTACGTGCCGTCGCGCACCGCGTTCTACTCGTGGGAGCTCATTCCGACGCCCGACCCGTCGGTGTCGGACATGCGCTACGTCAAGGGCACCGAGAGGTACGGGGTAGGGCACGGCGGCCTGCGCGACCTTCACGTGCGCGGCCTGCCCCTGGCGAAGCCGCCGTGGGGCCGGGTGTCCGCCATCGACCTCGACCGGGGCGAGATACGCTGGCAGGTCCCGCACGGGGAGACGCCCGAGCGGGTGCGGAACCACCCCGCCCTCGCCGGCCTCGACCTCCCGCCGACCGGCGAGGCGTGCATCCACCTCATCGGCCCCCTCGTCACGAAGACGCTGCTGGTGATGGGCGAGTGCGGCTACCACCCCGTCCCCGGGGGGCGGGGGGCGCGCCTGCGCGCCTACGACAAGGCGACGGGCCGCGAGGTCGGGGCCGTCGTCATGCCCGCCCCCCAGTCGGGGTCGCCCATGACCTACCGCGCTGGCGGCCGGCAGCACATCGCCCTCGCCGTGAGCGGGCGCACCCACCCCGGCGAGTACATCGCCTTCCGCCTGCCGGAGTGAACGGAGCGTGCCCCGGGGACCGCTGGCGATGCGGGTTCAGGGCCGCGATCTGCGCGGTCAGGTCGCGTCGCTGCTCGGCGATGCCTCCTGCCGTGAGCGCCGAACGGCTCACCCCGCGGCCGGCCGCTGCAGGGCGTCGATGCGCCGCAGCACCGGCGGGTGCGAGTAGTGCAGGAAGACGTCGAGGGGGTGCGGCGTCAGGTTGTTCAGGTTGTCGGCCGAGAGCTTCTTCAGGGCGCTCACCAGCGGCGCCCCGCTGCCCGTGGTCTCGGCCGCGAAGCGGTCGGCCTCGAACTCGTGGCGGCGCGAGAAGACGTGCAGGAGCACCGACAGCACCAGCTCGACGGGGGTGAAGAGCAGGCTGAAGAAGAGCAGCCCCGCGTAGACCGACGGTTCGGCGACGTAGAACGCCGCGAACAGGCCCTCCTGCCCGAGGAAGAGCGACAGGACCCACAGCATCGCCCCGAGGTGGGCGATGGACAGCCCCATCTGCAGCCAGACGTGCCGCTTCTTGTAGTGGCCGATCTCGTGGGCCACCACCGCGACGAGCTCGGGGACGGTGTACTTCTCGACGAGGGTGTCGAAGAGCCCGATGCGCTTGTGCTTGCCGAAGCCGGTGAAGAAGGCGTTCGCCTTCGACGAGCGCCGCGAGCCGTCGACCACGAAGATGCCCCCCAGGGGGAACTTCGCGGAGCGGGCGTAGCCGAGGATGGCGTCGTGCAGCTCGCCGCCGTCGAGGGGCGTGAAGGTGTTGAAGAGCGGCATGATCCACGTGGGGGCGATGAACTGCACCGCGAGCGTGAACGCGGTCGCCGCGATCCAGCACCAGAGCCACGCCAGCGGCCCCGCCCACTCGAAGAACGCGAGGATGACCGCGAGCAGCGCCCCCCCGAGGACGACGGTGAGGCCCAGGCTCTTCACGAGGTCGGCGGCGAACGTCCCCGCCGTGGTGCGGTTGAACCCGTAGCGGGCCTCGATGACGAACGTCGACCACGCCCGGAACGGGAGCCCGAGGACCGTACCCGCGAGAATCAGGACCCCGATGTACGCGAGCCCCGTCACCACCGGGCCCTGGCCGAGCCCGCGGACGAGGGCGTCGAGCCACGCGAACCCGCCCGCGAACCAGAACGCGAGCAGCACCGCGAGGTCGAACGCCCCGCGGACGAGGCCGAACCGGGTGCGGGTCGCGGTGTAGCGCCGCGCCCGCGCGTACTTCTCGTCGTCGAAGACGCCGGCGAACTCGGCCGGCACGGCGGGGCTGAACGAGCGGGCGCTGAGCAGGGCGGAGGCCGCGCCCAGGAGGTACTCGCCCACGAGGGCGACGAGGATGATGATGGCGAAGGTGTTCATGGCTCCAAGGGGGAATCTCGACGGGACGCCCCTTCATTATCCCCGACATCGCCGACATCGCCGACCGCGGGCCGCCGGCGCCGTCGGCCGCCGCCGGTCCGCGGCGGCGCGCGGGCGCCTGACCCGGGGCCGGAGGCGGCCGGAGGTCACTCGGCGTGCCGCCCGGCGTGCTATGCTGTCGCCCTGGATCCCGACTGGCTGACGCCGGGCACGGTCGTGGCCGTTGCCGGCTTGCTGTGGCGCGCGCTGGTGCTCGCATCGACGGCCTCGGCCGACGCCTCGACACCTTGGGCGGCGCCCTGAAGAGGCGGGACCACCGGGTGACGCGACTCGAAGGCCGGCTCGAGCGAAACCGACCGGGTACGGGCTCACGAGCCGTGAGGCCACGCCGCGACGGGGTCCTCTGCCGAATCAGGAACACCCCGCGGCGGCACGTGGAGACACAGATGCGCACCATCCCTCGATCGGAATCGCCGTCGTTCGGCGTCCGGATGCTGCCGCTCGCCGCTTGGGCGCTGCTCGGCGGCGCTGCCGCTTCGGCCGGCGCCGCCCCCGCGGTGCCGCTCGTCGACGCCGCCAAGGCGGAGGACGCCGCCGCCGTCCGCGCCCTGCTCGATCAGCAGGTCGATGTGAACGCGGCCGAGGTCGACGGCACCACCGCGCTGCACTGGGCGGCCTACCAGGGCGACGTCGAGACCGCCCGCCTCCTGCTCGCGGCGGGGGCCCGCACCGGCGTCACCAACCGCTACGGCGTGACCCCGCTCGCGCTGGCCGCGGAACGGGGGGAAGCCCGCATCGTGGGGGCGCTGCTCGACGCGGGCGCCGACCCCAACGCCACCCTGCCCGAGGGCGAGACGGTCCTCATGGCCGCCGCCCGCGCCGGCGACGTCGACACCCTGCGGCTGCTCCTCGCCCACGGCGCCGACGTGGCGGCGCGCGAGAGCTGGCGCGGCCAGACCGCGCTGATGTGGGCGGCCGCGCAAAACCACGCGCGGGCCGTGCACACCCTGATCGAGCTCGGGGCCCGCGTCGACGAGCGCTCGGACGCCGGCTGGTCGGCGCTGCTCTTCGCGGTGCGGGCCGGGCAGGCCGGGGCGGTCGACGCGCTGCTCGCGGCCGGGGCGGACGTGAACGACACCATCCGCCCCCGGTCGGCGGAAGCCGAGGCGGCCCTAGGGCGCGGGGTGGGCGGCCCCGCGGGCACCAGCGCGCTGGTCATCGCGGTGACCAACGGGCACTTCTCGCTCGCGAAGCACCTCGTCGAGCGGGGCGCCGACCCCAACGCGGCCGAGCAGGGCTGGACCGCCCTGCACCAGCTTTCGTACACGCGCCGTCCGAACTCCGGTAAGGGCATGCCCCCGGTGCGGCTGCTCGACAGCCTCGACACGCTCGAGTTCGCGCGCTTCCTCCTCGAGAACGGGGCCGACCCGAACCTGCGCCAGACGCAGCGGTTCAACAACCGCGAGCGCAACAACCTGAACCGCGTGGGGGCCACCCCCTACCTGCTCGCGGCCAAGCACGCCGACGTGCCGCTCATGCAGCTCCTGGCCGACCACGGCGCCGACACCCGCATGCCGACCGAGGGCGACGCCTCGCCGCTGATGGTCGCGGCCGGGGTCGGCATCTTCAACGTGGGCGAGAGCGCCGGCACCAACGACGAGGCGTTCGGCGCGGTGCGGCTCGCGTGGGAGCTCGGCGACCGCAGTGTGCTGCAGGCCGACGACCGGGGTTACACGGCGCTGCACGGCGCCGCCCTGCGCGGGGCGAACCCCATCGTCGAGTTCCTCGTCGACCGCGGGGCGGACCTCCTGGCCGAGAGCCGCGAGGGCTGGACGCCCCTGCGCATCGCCGACGGCGTGCACTACACCGGCACCGTCAAGCGCGCCGACCACACGGCCGAGCTGCTGCGCCGGTACATGCGCGAGCAGGGCGTCTACCGCGCCGAGCACGAGAAGGACGTCAACAGCGTGGCGGTGGTGAGGCCGGCGGGGGGGCAGTAGGACGGTGCGGCGCCCCTGCCGAGCCCCGGTGCGCTCTGGGCCGGGGTCCGCAAGCTTCGCCGTGTAGCCGATGCTGTGCGAACCCTGCGGTGAACCGCGGCCCGCGGTCAGGGCAGGCACACGTCAGCCACCATTCCCAGGGCGCTGACGTTGATCCGGTCCCCGTCCGGCGACCGGATGAGGAACCCCTTCGCTTCCATCACCTGGCCGGCGTGGGCGGCGGGGTCGGGATAGACGGCCATCAGCTCGAATGTCCGCGTTCCCAGGGCCTGCCCAGCGAGGGCGGCGAGAGCCTCGGGGCTGGACTCGGACGGGTCGGTGATGCGGACCGCGCGGGTGGCCCGCGCCAGCACCCAGTCCCCGCCGTCCCCGCGCTCCAGGCAGCCGACGACGCTCACGAGCGCGAAGCTCGGCACGTCGCCGGGACCGTCCTCGGCCTCGATGCGGACGTCGGCCGCCCCGGCCGCGGTCAGCTCGCGGGAGCCGGCGGGGAAACCGTTGACCTGCAGCAGATAGGCGACGCTGTCGAGGTAGGCGTCGTCGCTCAGGCTGGCCGGCTCGTCGAACGGCATCAGGTTCCGGGTGCGGGTGTAGAGGTTGCCGACGGTGTCCTCGCGCCATGCCTCCATGAACGCCTCGCCGGAGAGGGCGCTGGCCTCCTCGGTGCCGCTGAAGTCCGCCTGGTGGCAGCTCAGGCAGTGGCTCTTGTACACCGCCTCGCCGCGCTCCGCCTGCTCGGCGGTGTAGACCCCGTCCCACACCGTGACGCGGCTCTCCTGGGCTTCCCCGGCTCCGGCGCCCGCCGGGCCGGCGGCACCGGCGACGAGCAACGCCGCGACAACCAGCGTCAATCGCTTTCCCATGGTCTCCAGACCCGCCTCCTCGAACATCGTCGATTCACGGTTGCCGCCAGCCCCAACGTCTGCCCGCCGGAGTCGGCACCGCCGGTGTGGACTCCCCGCTCCGAGCGTCGCGGCCGGCCGTCGCCGCCGCCGCGGACCGCCGCCGCGAGTGCGGGTGCCGCCGCAGCTACTTCGGCGCGCCCTTGATGCGCACGCCCTCGTCCTGAATCGTCCGGTTCAGCAGGCTGACGCAGGCGTGGAGGGCGCGCAGGGTCGGCACCTCGACGCCGGTCATCTCGGCGAGCTCGACGACGACGCCGAGCATGCCGTCGACCTCGAGGGGCTTGCCCGCCTCCACGTCCTGCAGCATCGACGTCTTGTGCTTGCCGACACTCTCGGCCCCGGCGATGCGGCGCTCCATCGACACGCGGAAGTGCGCGCCGAGCCGCTCGGCCACCTGCTGCGCCTCGGTCATCATGGTGGCGGCGAGGCCGCGCGTCAGGGGGAATTGGCAGATGTCGACGAGGGTCGAATGGGTGAGGGCGCTGATGGGGTTGAAGGTGAGGTTGCCCCACAGCTTCAGCCAGATCTCGGACCGGATGTCGTCGAGGACGCGCGACTTGAAGCCGGCCTCCTCGAATAGCCCCGAGACCATGCGGACGCGGTCCGAGTCGCGGCCGTCGAGCTCGCCCACCGGGAAGCGGTTGCCCTCGATGTGCCGGATGACCCCCGGTTCGGCGATCTCGGCCGCCGGATAGGCGATGCAGCCGATGACCCGCGCGGGGTCGATCGCCTTGAACAGCACGCCGCCGGGGTCCACCGTCTCGACGACGCGGTCCGCGTACTCGCCGTCGACCTGCTGGAAGTACCACCACGGGATGCCGTTCTGAAGGGTGACGATGACGGTGTCCGGACCCAACAGGGCCGGCAGGTCGCCGACCACGGGGACGATCTGGTGGGCCTTCAGAGCCAGCAGCACCACATCCTGCGGCCCCGGCTCGCCGACACGGTCGGTGGCGGTCAGGTCCGTCGCCACGAGCTCCCGGTCGCCCTCGACGAGCTTCATCCCGTTGGCCCGGATGGCAGCGAGATGGGGGCCGCGGGCGATCGCCGACACCGTGTGCCCCGCGTGGGCCAGCCGCACCGCCATGTAGCCGCCGATGGCTCCCGCTCCGACTACGCAGACCTTCATGTCGCTCCTCGTCTCGACGGCGTCCCGACCCGTCAGGGCCGCTACACCGCGCCGTCCGCCCGCGCCTGCGCGATCGCCGCGTCGTCCATGCCGAGCACCTCGCGCAGCACCTCGTCCGTATGCTCCCCCAGCAGGGGCGACCGCTTGACGTCGGCCGGCGAGTCCGACAGCTTGACGGGGTTGCCGACGGTCAGGTACGGCCCGCGCTCCGGATGGTCCACCTCGACCACCGTCCCCGTCGCCCGCAGCGACGGCTCCTCCGACAGCTCCTTCATCGACAGCACCGGCCCGCACGGCACGTTCAGCGGATTCAGCACCTCCATGACCTCGAACTTGGTCAGGGTCTGCGTCCACTTCTCGATCTCGTCGAACATCTCGTCGATCTTCGGCAGCCGGACCTCGGGCGTGTTCCACGCCGGATCGGTCAGCCAGTCCTCGTGGCCAATGACCCTGGCGAGCCCGTCGAAGGCCGCCGCCTGGGCGATGACGTAGATGTAGGCGTCGGGGTCGGTCTCCCACCCCTTGCACTTGACGATCCAACCGGGCTGGCCGCCGCCCGAGGCGTTGCCGGCCCGCGGAGTCGCGGCACCGAATGTGCCGTTGGGATACTGCGGGTACTCCTTCAGCGGCCCGTGCGTCAGCCGCTGCTGGTCCCGCAGCTTCACCCGGCACAGGTTGAGCACGCCGTCCTGCATGGCGCACTCGACCCGCTGGCCGCGCCCCGTCTTCTCGCGCTGGAACAGGGCGGTCACGATGCCCAGGGCGAGGTGCAGACCCGTGCCCGAGTCGCCGATCTGCGCCCCCGAGACCACCGGCGGCCCCTCGGGGAACCCCGTCGTGCTGGCCCCGCCGCCGGCGCACTGGGCGACGTTCTCGTAGACCTTGCAGTCCTCGTAGGGCCCCGGCCCGAAGCCCTTGACCGAGGCGTAGATGATGCGGGGGTTGATCTCCTGGATGCGCTCCCACGAGAACCCCATCCGGTCGAGCGCGCCGGGGGCGAAGTTCTCGGCGAGGACGTCGCAGCTCTGCAGCAGGCGCGTGAAGAGGGCCTTCCCGCTCCCGCTCTTGGTGTTGAGGGTGACGCTGCGCTTGTTGTGGTTCAGCATCGTGAAGTACAGGCTGTCGACATCGGGAATGTCGCGAAGCTGACCCCGCGTCGCGTCCCCCTTGCCCGGACGCTCGACCTTGATGACGTCGGCGCCGAACCACGCGAGCAACTGGGTGCAGGTCGGGCCCGACTGGACATGCGTCATGTCCAGAACACGTACTCCCTCGAGGGCTTTCATGGATTCTCCGTGGACTTGACGGCCGCCGGCGCCGGCCGACGGCATTGCTGACTCGATGTTCTCCCGCACGAGATCGGCCCCGCCACCCGCCGCCGGTGGGTGGCGCCGCCAGCCCCCGCAAACCGTACATTATCGCATGGGTCAGGCCGCGGGCCGGAAGGCCAGCCAACGGCGGGGGTTGTCGACGAGGATCTTCCGGATGGTCTCCTCCGGCACCCCGCGGTAGCGCAGCTTCGGGACGAACTGCACGAGCACCGTCGAGAACCCGTTGCCCCAGTTGGCCTTGAGCTGGGTGGTGTTGGCGAAGTCGGACGACAGCAGGACGTGGTCCTCGAACCCCGCGTCGATCGCGCTCAGCACCATGTCGACCTTCTCGCTCTCGGGGATGAACGACGCGCTCATGCGGTGGCCGACGGTGTCGAGTCCGATGAACGCCCCCCGGCGGGCGATCTCCCGGTGGGTCTCCCATCCCGGATCGTCCGAGCGCTTGATCGTCGACTGGTGCCCGATGCACAGGTGGGCCAGGTCCACCCCCTGCGCCTCGTAGATGTCGAGCTGCTCGATGGCGCACGACGGGCAGCTCTCGTGGGGTACGTGCGTGAAGATGGGGAGCCCCGTCTCGCGGTGGGCGCGGCTGACCGCGCGCAGCATCTTCCGCTCTTCGTCGTGCATCTCGGGGAACGAGGTGCCGACCTCGCCCAGCGCCCCCCAGCCCTCCTGGCCCGCCTGCTCGACGAGGCGCGCCGCAATCGCCTCCTCGGGCAGCCCGACGATCTCCTCGGGATAGGACTGCAGCAGGAAGTAGCTGCCGCCGAGCACGACGTGCACGCCCGACCGCCGCGCCATCGCGGTGAGGTTCGCGAGCTGTTGCGGGGTGCGGGGACCGATGGACGAGTCGACGATGCAGCTCACGCCGTCGAACGCGGCCATCTGCAGCTCCTCGACGACGAGGTCGACCATCTCGTCGTTGGTGGGGGCCGGTGGCGGCGGCGTGTCCGGCGCCCTCGGCTCGGGGGGCGGGCTGCTGTACGCGAACGAGAGATGCTCGTGGAAGAGGGTCGCGCCGTCGGCGAGGTCCTCGGGGGACACGTCGCCCAGCCTGGTGCGCACCACCGCCCCGTCGGGAAAGCGCAGGTCGGACGCCGGCTGGCGCGCCCCCCCGGCCGAAGCCGAACTGTACGCGAGGGCCGGGACCCGGCCACCCCCGAGCCCCAGCCCGACCGCTCCGGCTCCCAACGCCCGCATCGCCTCCCGGCGACCGATTGAACTCGCTCGCATGGTCATCACCCCGTCCTTGTGGTCCCGGTCCCGTGGCTCCGTCTTCCACGGCTCGGCCCGCACCATCCTCGACTGGGCCTCTCCGCCGGCGATCGGCAACGAGCCCCGCATCGTCGCCTCTCGAAGGGCGTCGCCCTCGTCGAGGTCGGCTGGCGCGGACCCGCAACCGGCCCCCGGCCGCCGCGCGCCGTGGCCGCCACCGTAGTATCGCAGGTTCGCCGGGCTCGCCAACCGTCCGGCCGCGTATAATTCCCCGTATGCTTCTACGATTCCTCGCGCTACATGTCCGACCGGCCCGTCTCGCCGGTAGAGCCTTCCCAGCGGTGATGCTAGCGGCGGCGCTGGCCGCGACCCCGGCCCCCGCGGCCGGGAACGAGAACTGGCCCGCGTTCCGCGGCGCCGACGCGCTGGCGACGGCCGACGACGACCCGCGGCTGCCCCTCTCCTGGAGCACGACCGAGAACGTCGTGTGGAAGACCGCCATCGACGGCCTCGGCTGGTCGTCGCCGGTCATCTGGGGCGACCGCATCTTCCTGACCACGGTGGTCAGCGACGGCGAGACGCAGGAGCCGCGCATGGGGCTCTACTTCCCCTACGGGTCGCCCCAGGAGATGCCCGGCGGGCCGTTTGCCCCCGCCCGGCCCGGCGACCTGATGGAGCGGGAGCGCGACGTGCACCACTGGCTCGTCCAGGCCCTCGACTTCGAGACCGGCGACATCCTCTGGACCACCGAGGTCAACGCGGGTCCGCCGCAGTTCGACCGGCACCTCAAGAACAGCTTCGCCTCGTCGACCCCGGTCACCGACGGCGAGCGGGTCTACGCCTACTTCGGCAACGTCGGCGTCTTCGCGCTCGACATGGACGGCACCCTGGTGTGGGAGCGGCGCTTCGACCCGACCGAGACGCGCCTCGGTTGGGGCCCCGCCGCCTCTCCGGCCCTCCACGACGACACGCTGTTCGTCGTCAACGACAACGACGAGCAGTCGTTCGTCGTCGCCCTCGACGCCGCGACCGGGGCCGAGCGCTGGCGGGTCGACCGCGACGAGGGCACGAACTGGGCCACCCCGTTCGTCTGGGAGCACGACGCGCGCACCGAGCTCATCACCACCGGCAGCGACCTCGTGCGCGCCTACGACCTCGACGGCAACGAGATCTGGTCGTTCCGGGGGATGAACTCCATCTCCATCCCGCAGCCGTTCAGCGCCCACGGGCTGCTCTACGTCATGTCGGGCTACGTCGGCGACGCGGTGCGGCCGGTCTACGCCATCCGGCCCGGGGCCGAGGGCGACATCAGCCTCGCGGCGGGCGAGACGTCGAACGACCATGTGGCCTGGTACGCGGAGACGGCCGGCCCCTACCATCCGACCCCGCTGGTCTACGGCGACCACTACTTCACCCTGCTCGACCGCGGCTTCTACAGCGTCCACGACGCCCGCACGGGCGAGGAGCAGTACTACACCGAGCGCCAGGTCCTCGACCGCGAGGTGAGGCGGCGGGTGGCACGCGGCACCGGCGGGTTCACCTCGTCGCCGTGGGCCTACAACGGCAAGGTCTTCGTGCTGAGCGAGGAGGGGGTCACCTACGTCATCGACACCGAGAACGACTTCAACGTCGTCGGCACGAACGACCTGGAGGAGGTGGCGATGTCGACGCCGGCCATCTCGCGCGGCAACCTGTTCATCCGCACCCGTTCGCACCTGTGGCGGCTGACGGATATCACCGCGGGCGGGGGGCGGTAGCCGAACGTTCGGTCACGGAAGTGACAAGAAGGCCGCCGATATGGTCCTGGCGGCCTTCACTCCGATAGAACAGCCCTCTTCTCGCGTCCGACCAATCCAGCATCTCGGGAATGCCGTCGGTGTCGATCCGATCATCGGGCAGCTCTGCGAGGGCCTGAAGCTCCGCCGCCTGATTCCTGGTCAGCGCCGTCTCAGGTCTCTTCCTCATAGAGCCTGCGTTCACCCGGCTACCGGTCGAGGGGGCTCGGGCGCAGTTGGAACTTCACGATCTTCGGCCCGGTGCCGCCCTCGATGAAGTGCGGCGTGTACGTCGAGTAGTTGGACCACAGGCCGCGGCCCTTCCAGCCGGCGTCGGGATCGTCGATGCGGCCCTGGGCCGAGCGCGAGAAGAAGCCCTTGGGATAGGGCACGACCATGTCGAGGAACTCGCCCGTCGCCGGAATCAGCACCTGCAGCGAGTAGCTGTTGACGGGGCCGGTGATGACCGACTCGCCGCCGAGGCCGAGCACGTCGGCGTGGTCGATCTGGGTCAGGTACATCATCTCGGCGTGGAGGGGCGACGGCGTCCCTTGCAGGGTCGGGCGCTCCATCTGGTGGACGGCCCAGCCCTCGGGGCAGTGCCGGCCGGTGGCGGTCGGCCCGCTCGTCACGTCGCAGCGGCTGCGGTCGAAGCTGGTGACCTGGTCCGACCCCCGCCAGTTGAGCCAGACGATGCCGTCGCCGTCCACCGCCACCCCGCCGCTCTTGAAGATGGGGGTGTCCAGCTCCGGCGCCTCGAACACCTCGGCCATGCAGCTCTCGGGCGGGTCGTCGCCCCGCACGAAGCGCACGAGCTTGTTGTCGTCCTCGCCGATGCCCGCGCACCAGAGGCTGCCGTCGTTGGTGTCGACCCCGATGGAGTAGCAGCCGAACTCGATGCGGTGGTCGAGGCCCGGGCTGATCGGCTCGCCGGGCTCCGTCCACTCGGTGATGACGCCGTCCCCGTTGGTGTCGAGCACCGCGGGGCACCAGCCTTGTGACGCTTCCGCGTCGCCAGTCTCGTCCCACACCTCGGTGCTGATCCACCCCACCGCGTCGTTCACGCCGAAGTAGATGGGCTTGTCGTCCTCGTCGGTGAAATGGTTGTGGTCGACGGCGAGGCAGGACGGGATCTTCTCGACCGAACCGTCGCGCGGATCGTAGACGACGGCCTGCTTGGGGCTCCCGCCGGGGCGGAAGTTGGCCAGGTAGGGATTGTCCGACCCCGGACCGCAGAAGTCCGGCGGGGCGTCGCCGGGATCGAGCCGCGCGGTGGCCCAGACCCGCCCCTCGCTGTCCATGGCGATGCTGCGCAGCCCCTGGGCGTCGAGCTCGATGCGGCCGACCTCGTGGGTCGCCGGGTCGAGCCACGACAGCATGGTGTCTTCCTGGTGGACGCCGTACACGCGCCCGCCCGCGTTCAGGGTCGGGTTCCACGCGAACGTCCCCTGCGAGTCGCTGCGCGACCCCTGGGGGGTGGCCCAGTCCCAGACGGTGATCACGACGTTGCGCTCGAGCCCCGACGGCCGCGGCGGGGGCTCGGGATAGGCGCCGGCGGCGATGGCGTCGGTCCAGCGGCCGAACATCCCGGCCTGCTCGCCGAGCCCCCGGAACATGCCGGTCATCATGCTGCCGCCGAACAACTCGCTGTTCAGCCGCTGCAGCCATGCCTCGTCGGTGGGGAGGTTCTCGAGGTGCTCGGGTATTTGCCGCGTGCCCTCGTTGCCGAGGGGGTGGCACTGCAGGCACGACTTGACGGTCGACGCGACCTGCAGCGGGGGGATGTCGCCGTCGGGAATCTCCAGCAGGCTCAGCCACGAGGCGGGGGGATAGACGGCCGCGGCCGACCGGCCGTCGGGCGCGACCGTCGCCGCGATGTCGAGGCGCTGTCCCCGCACGCCGGCCACCCGCTCGGAGTCGAGCAGGCCGTAGCCGCGCACGAAGACCTCGTAGTCGGCCTCCGGCAGGTCCGGGACCACGTACCGCCCCTCGTCGTCGGTGACCACGATCCGCGCGAACGGCGTGGGCAGGTCGCGGGTCTCGGCGATCACCCAGACCCCGGCCTCCGGCCCCTGCGCGCTCGCGACGACGCCGCCAATGTCGTCCGCGTCCAGCGCGACGGCCGCCGGCTCCTGCGCGCGCGTCCCCGCCACGGCGGCCATCAGCGCCGCCAGCCCGCATGCTACAACCGCCCGGTAGAGCCTCATTCGATCACCTCCGCACCTGTACGCGAGCGGGGCGGGCAGCGCGCGCCGCCCGCCCCGCAAGAGCCGCCATTCCTCTCTTGAATCCCGACCCAACTCTCCGGTCCTGCCGCCGCCAGACAGGCGGTACCTCCCGTTGGGGTGCCCTCCGGCCCAATCGTGGCCCCGGAAGCGTCGCCCGCGGCTTCGCTTTCCGGCCGACCGGCCTCGCCGTCCTGCCGGCACGAACCCTACTGACCGCCCGCCGCCGCGCGCTCCTCGGCGCGGGCACCGGCGAGAATGCCCGGCATGGCGTAGTTGCCCTCGTGGCAGGCGTACTCGAAGATCGGGTCCCGCGTGCCGTCGAGCAGCAGCTCCACCGTCCACGGCCGCGTCCAGGTGTCGGGGTCGTTCAGGGTGATCTCGTGACGCAGCACGTCGGGGGCGATGCGGTCGAAGCGCTCGACGAGGACCAGCCCCGCCGAGGCGCCGCTGTAGCGGGTGCGCGGGTCGTAGTTGCGGGTCTCGACCACGAGGGTGTCCCCCTCCCAGCGCCCGCGCGAGTTCCCCGCCCACTGCGCGATGTTCTCGTGGAGGTGCGGGCGCCCGTCGAGCGGGATGGTCCGCGCGTGGTGGCCCATCTCCTGGATCATCACGACCTGATCCCCGGTCTGGAAGATCTGCGTGTAGCTGTTGTAGCCCGACCCCATGTTGGGCACGCCAAAGAACAGGCAGCGGTCGCCGAGGGTGCGGTCCTCGGGGCCGTCGGAGCCGGTCGCCCCGAGGCCGCCGGCCTGCGCCGCCCGCCGCCGCTCGATGGCCGCCTCGGTCAGCGGCGGACGCCGCCCGTTCGGCGGGTCGATGATGAGCGACGTGCGGTTGTCCAGCGTCCGCTCGACGAGCCAGAACGCGTTGTAGTTGCCGGTGACGACGTCGAAGTCCTGGAACTCGGCGTTGCCCAGGGCCTGCTGGATCAGCCGGTCGCCCAGCAGGTCGCCGGCCTGCTCGGCGTCGCGGAACGCCTGGATGCGGGCGGTCAGATCGGCCAGCTCCTCGTCGGTCAGCCGCGCCTTGTCGCCGAGCTGCTCGGGCCGCTCCATCGGGGTGGCACTGTTGTTCGCCCAGATGCCCTGCAGGTCGGGATGCCCGTCCGCCGTCCGCGGGACCGTCCAGCCCTCCGGCGCCTGCCCCGCCGCCGCCAGCGGGAGCGCCAAGACGCCCGCCACCACCATCACCAACGCCCGCGCCAACCTCTGCTTCCTCATGACCGTCGCTCCTTGCTGATTCCTTCGGTCACGCCGCCCGCGACACCGTTGCCCGAGTCCTGTCCGGGAACGGCTGACACCTAGCCCGGAGAGCGTCGCCTACGGCTCCGCTCGCCGCCCAACCAACCCTGCCAGGAGTCTGCACCGTTCTACGGCGCAGACGCCTAAGCCGACGGAGACCGAAAGTAGTACCCGAAAATAGCCCCCATCAGGGGGCCGAGATACAGAACGCACTGTTGCAGGATGGTTCCCATGTCGGAAGGAGCGATATAGCCAAGAACGAGGAGGACCACCGTGAACACCAAGATACCGACAAAGACGCAGGTGAAGATCAGGGCGATCCAGCCGCGGATCCTGGCGTCGTAGGTCACCGTCCGACACTCAGCTTGCCGTGAATCATCCCGCCGACGCCGGGTCCCGTGTAGAAATCCGGTATCGTTTCCTCCTCGACGTGCCAGGCACCCCAGGGCGCCTTCAGCGAAGTCGATCCCTCCGCGCTCAAGACGAGATACAAATCCGCGCCGACTTCAAGAAGCTCGACGTTCGCGACTTGCCGCTGGTCCCACTTCCGCCCGAGGAGCCCGCGGCCTTCGGACGTCATGGTCGTCATTTGCATGGAAAGCGATATCACCGCCGCCCCGCCCTCCCCGCGCTCCCTGGACAGGTCGATTTGGACAGAATCGCCGAGCCGTGTCCGAAGCTCCTCCCAAGACACGGCGTGACGGCGCTGCTCCGCCAGCCACTGGTCCGCCAACCACTGATCCGCCTCGGGCTGTTCCTCCTGCCCGCCCTGCCCGGCCTGGGCACCGGCGGGTGCCGCGAGCAGAAAAACAGCCAGGATCCTGCAGAACATCACGCCGCCTCCCCTCCACGGAATCTCACCCCCCCTACGTTAGCACGTCCACTCCCGACCCCGTTCACGGTCGTCCGCGACCGGCGTGTCGATGCAGGTCATGATGCGTGCCCCGCGACGGGTACGGACGCCGTTCCGATCGATCCGATCCGCCCGCTCGACGCGTCATCACTCGTCGTCGTCCTCCGGCATGATCACGAACTCGGGGTACGCCTCGATGCCGAGCTCCGCCACGTCCTGGCCGAGCTGCTCGACCCGGTCCGACACGCGGACGCCGACGGTCTTCTCCAGCCCCATCCACAGCAGCCAGGACAGGACGAACACGAACGCGCCGATGGAGACGATGCCGAGGAGCTGCACGCCGAAGTGGCCGCCCGCCGCGATGCTCACCGCGAGCGTGCCCCACACGCCGGCGAACAGGTGGGCCGGCACCGCGCCGACCACGTCGTCCACGCGCAAGGTCTCGAGCAGTCGCATGGCGGCGATGCAGACGATGCCGCCGACGGCGCCGATGACGAGGGCCCAGGGGTGCTGCACGATGTCGGGGCCGGCGGTGATGGCGACCAGGCCGCCGAGAGCGCCGTTCAGGCCCCCGAGCAGATCGATGCGGCCGAGTATCGGCCGCGACAGGGCGAGGGCGGCGATGAAGCCGGCCGCGCCGCCGAGGTTCGTGTTGACGAGCACGTTGCTCATCTGGACCGCCTCGGCGACGCCGCCGAGGGCGAGCACCGAGCCCCCGTTGAACCCGAACCAGCCGAACCACAGGATGAAGACCCCGAGGGTGACGGTCGGAATGCTCGACGGGGGGGTCGCCCGGACCGTCCCGTCCTTCCGGAACTTGCCCCGCCGGGGGCCGACGACGAGGAGGCCGGCCAGGGCGGCCCAGCCGCCGGTGCCGTGCACGATGGTCGACCCCGCGAAGTCCTGGAACCCGAGCTGGCTCAGCCAGCCCCCGCCCCAAGTCCAGGCCCCCACGATGGGGTAGATGACCGCGGTCAGCACGAGGGTGAACGCGAAGAACGACCACAGCTTGACCCGTTCGGCGAGGGCCCCCGAGACGATGGACGCGGCGGTGGCGACGAAGACCATCTGGAAGAACCAGTCCGACATCACCGAGTAGCCGTTGGCGACGACCGCCGCCTGCGCCTCGGCGTTCCCGTCGAGCAGGGCGATCTCGTCGGCCGACGGCCCGTACAGGAACCGGACCGAGCCGATCAGGCTTCCGACGTCGACGTACATCAGGTTGTAGCCGATGAGGTAGAAGGCGATGCCCGCGACGGAATAAAGCCCGACGTTCTTCAGGCAGATGACCGACGCGTTCTTCGTCCGCACCGACCCGGACTCGAGCATCGTGAAGCCGGCCGCCATCCACATGACGAGCCCGCCCCAGATGAGGAACGAGAACGTATTGAAGATGAACTGGACCTCGTCACTGACCATTCCCCTCGCTCCTTCCTCCCCCGATGCGTCGCCGGCGGCGCGGGGCGCCGGACCGGGCACGGGAGTGCGCAGCGGGGCGGTCTCGCCCCCGCGGAGTCGGCGTGCGGAACGTGCCCGGGAGGCTGGCCCGCCGGGTAGCCGTCGCCGCAGGAAGCTAGCGCCGGCCAACTCCCGACGCGACCACCTGCCGCGCCGCGGCTTCTGCCCCCCGAACCGGCCGACCCGCCGTGAGCCTGCGCCCCGAAACGGCGCAGACGCCTACTGTTCCGCCGCGCGCGGCACGTCGCGCAGGCGCTCCTGCACGGTGCCGGGAATGCCGAGCCGCGTGTTCGCCCCGAGGCGCGCGAGGAGGGCGGCGGTCTCGGGCCAGCTCTGGAACTGGAACGACTGCTTCGACCCCTCGGCCATCCGGTAGGCGGTGCGGCCGCGGAAGTCGCGCGCGTCGATGTCCGCGCCGTTGGCCACCAGGTACTCGACGACCTCGTTCAGCCCGCGGAACGCGGCCCCGTGCAGGGCCGTGAAGTCGGCCTCGTTGACGGCGTTGATGTCCGCCCCCGCCTCGAGGAGGATGCGGACCGCCGCCTCCGCCCCGACCGACCGCACTCCCCGCGGCTCGCGCGGCGTGTAGGTCGAGCGGCCGAGCCCGGCCGCGGCCATGAACGGCGTCGTCCCGTCGACGGTGGTCAGGTGCTGGTCGGCGCCGGCCGCGAGCAGCGCCTCGAGGATTTTGCCGCCGCTGGGGGTGTAGCTACGCGCGCCGGAGTACCGCGGGGCGGGGCGGTTCAGCTCGAACGCCGCCACCCACAGGGGCGTGGCCCCGCGGAGGTCGCCGGTGCCGCAGGCGAACGGCTCGAACGCGCCCTTCCGGGGATAGCCGATGTAGTTCATGATCATCGCCGAGGTCGTGATGCGCCCGTTCGGGTCGGCCCCGGCCGCGAGCAGGGCCTCGACGAGCCGCAGCCGCGCGTCCGAGTCGAGGCCGCTGCGGCCGAACTGGGCGTAGCGGTCGATGTCGTTGTGGCGCCGGTTCCAGTCGGTCATCCACGTGAAGATGCTGCCGGCGGCGGCGTGCAGGGCGGGCACGCCGGCCATCGTCCCGTCCGGGTCGGCCCCGCGCTCGATCAGGAAGTGCGCGAACGCGTCGTGGCCCGAGACGATGGCGTAGGGCAGGGCGTGGGTGGCGTCGGTCCCCGTCTCGTCGGGGTGGACGCCGGCCGCGAGCAGCGTCTCGGCCATCGCCACGTCGCCGTTCCGGGCGGCGTAGAGCAGCGGCGTGAACCCCTTGGCGGTCGACGGGTGGGGGTCGGCGCCGGCGTCGAGGAGCGCGCGCACCACCGGGGGATGCGCCCCCGCCACCGCCCACATCAGGGCGGTGCTGCGGGTCTCGCGGGTCGCGGCGTTGACGTCCGCCCCGTGGCGGATGAGGGCCTCGACGACGGCCGCGTCGCCGGTGCGCGCCGCCGTCATGAGCGGCGTGAGGCCGCTCGCGCGGGCGACATCGGCGCGGGCGCCCGCGGCCAGCAGACGCTCGACCATCGGCAGGCTGGCGTTCTCGGCCGCGCGCTCCAGCGGCGTCACGCCGTGGTCATCGGCCGCGTCGACATCGGCCCCAGCCTCGATCAGCTGGTCCGCGAGGTCGGCGTCGTCCCAATGCGCCGCCCACAGCAGGGCCGTCGCCCCGTCGGCGCGCGGCGCGTTCACGTCGGCGCCCGCGTCGAGCAGGGCGCGGGCCGCCTGGGCGTCCCGGCCCGCGACGGCTTCGACGAGGCTGAGATCCTGGCCGGCGGCGGGACCGGCCGCCAGCACCATCCCTGCGACGACGACGGTGACGGACATTCGCTGCATGGTCCTTCTCCCCGCGGCGGCAAGCTCCGCGACGGCGATTCCGCGGTCCGAGTCGCTATCGGCGAATCACGGGCAGTATAGGGCAGGAGCGGCGGCGAAGTCACCACGGCCGGACCGGCGAAAGCGACGTTCCATCACGATTCACCGACCGGCGGTCACGTCGCCGGCTCTTCGCGGGCCTCCGCGGGGGCCGCCTCCCGGACGGCGCGCCCCGCACGGCCCCGCCGCGCGTCATAATAGGGGGGCGGTCGACCCGGACCGTCACGGAACGAAGGAGAGAGGAATGCGAGCCATCGTCGTCTGCCTGGTTTCCCTCGCCGTTCACGTCGGCGCCGCGCCCGGCGCGGTGGGTCAGGATCTTCGGCTGGTCGACGCGGTGGCGGCGCAGAACGCCGACGCGGTCGAAACACTCCTGGCCGGCGGCACCGACGTGAACGCGCGGCGACCCGACGGGGCCACCGCCCTCGTCTGGGCCGCGCATTGGGACGACCTCGCCCTCGCGGCGCGGCTCATCGAGGCGGGGGCGGACCCCAACGCCGCCGACGACCACGGGGTGACGCCGCTGGAGCGCGCGGCCGAGAACGCGAGCCAGCCGATGGTCGAGCTGCTGCTCGACGCCGGGGCCGACGCCGGGGCGGCCAGGACGAGCGGGCTCACCGCCCTGATGACGGCGGCGCGCACCGGCGATGCGGCCCTCGTCGAGACCCTCCTCGACCACGGGGCGGACGTGAACGCGGTCACCGCCGAGACGCGGAGCACCGCCCTGATGTGGGCGCTCGCGGCGCCCCATCACGACGTCGCGCGCCTGCTGCTCGCCAGGGGCGCGGACCCGACCCTGGAGACCTCCGCCGGCTTCACGACGCTCATGTTCGCGGCGCGCAACGGCGACGTCGAGATGGGCCGCGCCCTCGTCGAGGCCGGCGTCGACGTCAACACGCCGGGGTCGGACGGGACCCACGCCCTGCCCTTCGCGATCATCGCGGGTCAAGCGGGGTTCGCCCGGTTCCTCCTCGACGAGGGCGCCGATCCCGACCAGCGGGCGGGCGGGGTCGCCGCCCTGCACGCCGCCGCCGGCGGGGTCGGCACGTGGCTGGGCGACTGGTACCGCCGCCACGGGCGCGTCGGCGGGCGGCTCGGGGCGCGCGAGCGGCTCGAGCTGGTGGACGCGCTGCTCGCGGCGGGCGCCGACCCCAACGCGCGCATCACCTCGTGGGCAATGCTGATGTCCTACATCGGCTATCCGCGCAAGGGGGCGTTCGAGCCGTTCGCCCCCGGCACCGGCGACCTGCAGGGGGCGACCCCGCTGTGGGTGGCCGCGTTCGACCTGAACGGCGCGCCGAGCCAGGTGTTCAGCGTCATCCCCAGCTTCACCGGCAGCAGCACCGACATCCTGACACGCCTGCTCGAGGCCGGGGCCGACCTGACCCTGACCACCGTCGACGGCACCACCCCGCTGATGGCGGCGGCCGGCCTGGGCCGGGCCACCTACACGCCGCGGCAGCCCCGCGGCATCCGGTCGCCGACGGCCGAGGCGGCGGTGCGCCTGCTCGTGGAGGCCGGCGCCGACGTCAACGCGGTCAACGAGGCCGACTTCACCGCCCTGCACGGCGCGACCTTCCGGGGCCTGAACGAGGTCATCGAGTACTTGGTCGCGGTGGGCGCGGACATCGACGCACGCGACTTCCGGGGCCGCACCGCCTACCGCATGGCCGAGGGGGCCAAGCAGTCGTTCCAGTTCCAGAGCTGGCCCGAGACGGCCGATCTCCTCGCCCGCCTCGGTGCCGACACCGACCTCGGCATCCCCGGCACCGTGCAGGAGCGCCTGCGCGACGTGCCGGTCGACGCCGTCGCTCCCTGACGACCGGAGGAAGGCGGGTTGGCTTGGTCTTCCACCCGTGCGCTGCGCCGAGTTCAGTCGGCGCGCCGGGTGTCCTGCCAGCCGGTAATCCGCCCTTCCAGCTTCGCCAGCCGGCGGTCTACGCTGCTGACCTGAGACGCGAGAGCGGCAATCTGGCCGGTGAGGCGGCGATCTACAGCCGTGAGCTGCCGCCACAGGAGGGCCCCCACGGCGAGCATCACCCCCACATCGATGTACTCCGGCATACCTACAAGTCTACCGCCGACGAGGCGGATTCGGGAAACGGGGAGGCACGACCCAGCCCGACGGGGCTACGGCACCAGGTCAGCCAGAATCTTGTCGACGAGCTGCGGTACGTAGCTGCGGTACTGCGGCCGCATGCCGGCCTGCTCGCGCGGCAGGGCCCGGATGGCTTCGGCGGCGCCGCGGGCGCGGTCGTCCAGGTAGTCGAGGGCGTTGAGGGCCAGTACGGCGGTGAAGAGGTCGTTACCGTCGAGATTCGCCCGCGACAGCAGCCGATCGAGGGCGGGGGCCAGGTCCTCCTCCGGACCGAACCGGCCGAGCGCCTCCGCCGCCGTCACCTGCACGCTCGCCGACGCGTCGTCGAGGGCCGCCCGCAGCGCGGGCCTTGCCGCCTCGACGGCCGACCCGCCGCGAGCCACCAGGCCGACCGCTCCCCAGTACCGCACCGCGCTGTCGGCATGGCCGAGGGCCGCCGTCAGCTCCGGGACCGCGGGAACGCCGGGCCGGGTCGCCAGATCCGCGATCTCGACGATCTCGGCGAGGGGATAGCGTTCGTCGTCCCGCCCGAGGTTGTACGGCGCCCCGCCGCCGCTTCGTGCGAGCAGCTCCGGCTCGGGCAGGAAGCCGAGGTCGCGAATGGCGAACAGGTGGTCGCGCAGCGCGCCGCGCAGCCGGGCGAGGGTCGCCGCATGCCGCGGATCAGCGGCGAGGTCGTTCACCTCGTCGGGGTCGGCCTCGAGGTCGTACAGCTCCTCGGCCGGCTTCGTCTCCCAGAAGCGGCGCTGCGCCGGCTCCAGCCGGCCCGCGTCGTACAACGCCTTCCAGACGCGGGTGGTCGGCGTCTGGAACATGTAGGCCACGTGCTGCCCGTAGATGCGGTGCGGGGCGTAGTTCCGCACGTACAGGTACCGTTGGTCGCGCACGCCGCGGACGAAGTCGTAGCGCTCGTCCATGCGGCCGCGGAACCCGTACAGGTACTCCGCGGGCAGGTCCCGATGCGGCCCCAGCAGTGCCCGCCCGTGCATGTGGTCGGGCGGGGGAATGCCGGCGAGGCTGAGCATGGTCGGGGCCAGATCGACGAAGGCGGCGAGCTCGGCCGTGCTCCCGCCGGGGCGGTAGCCGTCGCCCGCGAGCTCGCGAAAACGCGGGGGCACGTAGACGATCAGCGGCACCCGCAGCCCCGAGTTCAGCAGCGACCGCTTGCCCCGCGGCAGGCCCACGCCGTGGTCGCCGAAGTACACGACGATGGTGTCGCCGGCCAGCCCCGCCGCCTCGATCTCGGCCAGCCGCCCGCCCACCTGCGCGTCCATCTCCGTCAGCCGGTCGTAGTACTGCGCCCAGTCCCGCCGCACCTCCGGGGTGTCCGGGTGATAGGCGGGAACCCTCACCTCCGCGGGGTCGTGCACCGCCTGGTGGGGCCGCTGGCGGATGCGGCTCTCGTGGGTGATGCCGAGGTTGAACACCGCGAAGAACGGCGCCGCGCCGGGACCGCCGTGCCCCGGACGGTTGCGCCAGTGCGCCTCGTTCGACGACTCGTCCCACACCCGGCCCGGCTTCTCGACGTTGTAGTCCTCCTTCGCGTTGTTCGTCGCGTAGTAGCCGGCCGCCCGCAGAAGCTGCGGGAACATCGGCACCCCGTCGGGCAGGCTCACCCGGCTGCGCATGTGGTGCGCCCCGAGGGCCGGCGGGTACATCCCGGTGATGATCGCGGTCCGGGCGGGCGCGCACACCGGCGCGTTCGACCACGCGTTCAGGTAGACCGTGCCGCGCTCGGCCAATCGATCCAGATTCGGCGTGTCGGCGTACGCGTCGCCGTAGGCCCCGAGGGCCGGCCCGTTGTCCTCGCTGCTCAACCACAGGATGTTCGGCCGCTCCTGCGCCGTTGCCGCCCCGGCGGCGGCGAGCACGGCGACCACCGCCAACGTCGACACAATCGCCCTGGTACGCACGACTGCCTCCCCCTTCGGGTTACGGCTTCGGCCGGGGCTGCGGCGGGATCGGCTTCGGTTCGGGCGGCGCCTTCGGCGGCCGCGGCGGCGGAGGATGGCCGATGCTCTGCTTAGCTCTCACGAAGTCGGGTCTCGATCGCGTTGCCCGGCGGTCATCGCGCCAACGCGTACGCCTCGGCCTGGTCGAAACACTGCGACAGGACGCGCCTGTCGACGCGATAGACGATGGACTGCTGGTCGATGGGCTCGATGCGGCGCTGGATGGCCCGCAGGGCCGCCCGGACCTCATCGTGCGACAGGCTGCCCCGCTCGCTCTCCGTCCAGAGATCGAGCGTCTCCTGATGAATCCGGCTCCAGTCCACGGCGAAACCGGTGTGCTTCATGGCCACGGACCCGAACTCGAGCGTGAACGACACGGCGGCCAGGATCGCCGTCGACAACGCGAACAGTCCCGGTCCCAGCCCCAGGTCGCCGACGGCGGTGACGCCGGTCGCGCTCGACGTGAAGAAGATGGCCGCCCGCAGGGCGCGATCCCGGCTGTGCGCGCGCTGCGCCATCCGCGAGAAATAGCGCTGGCGCATGTCCGCCTCGACGCGGGCGTTCCACAGCTCGCGCCGCAGATCGGCCGCCGGGGTCTCGCTGGCCACGGGCATGAATCCAGTATACGCGGTTTCCCGATGGCCGCGCGGACCGCTCGCCGGGTCCCGCCCGGAGTATCCTTTTCGGCGGACGACCGCCGTGGAACGTCCGTCGATCCGACCCGAACACGGCGCCGGACAGGAGGAGACCGTCGTGGGCTTTGTCGAAACCGCCGCCGACCCGTGGGGACGCTCGGTGCTGACCCATGTCGCCTGGAACGCCCTGTGGGTGTCGATCTTCGTCTTCATCACCTTCCTGGTCGCCCACGCGTCCTACGTCATCCTGTCGGCGCACCGGGTCCGCGCCAAGCCGGAGACGGACGCGCTGGAGGCGAAGCACCCGGGCCTGCCGAAGCGCATCAAGCGGCACTCGTTCATGGCGCGGCTGTTCCACTGGGTGATGGCGGGGTCGATCTTCACGCTGCTCGGCACCGCGTTCTTCCCGATCATGGGGTGGCGGTTCGACTGGGTGGGCATCCACTACACCGCGGGCATGATGCTGACCGGGGCCATCGTCTTCCACATCTTCCACACCGTGTTCTTCCTCGACTTCTGGTCGATCTGGGTCGGGCCGAAGGACATCCCCGAGTTCAAGGCCGAGGTCATGCGCGAGGCGGGCCACGAGGTGCCGGGGCCGCATCCGGCCAAGTACCCCATCGGCAACCGCCTGTACCACCTGGTGCTGACGTTCGTGGGGTGCACGGTGGCCCTGACCGGCATGGTGATGCTGTGGCGCATGGGCACGCCGTTCATCACCCCGAACCCCTACATCCTCCCCGAGGGCGCGTGGGGCTGGATCTACGTCTTTCACGGCATGACCGGCCTGTCGCTGGCCGGGCTGAGCGTCGCCCACATCATCTTCGGTGCCCGGCCCAAGAACTGGTGGCTGACGAAGTCGATGATCGTCGGCTCGGTCTCGCGGCGCGAGTACCTGGAGCACCACGAGCCGTCGCGCTGGCCGATCCGGGTCCGGGGCGCGGGTGCGGCGGAAAGCGCGGCCCCGGAGACGGGCGACGCGTAGTCGCGCCGCAGAGCCCTTGCGGACCCTTGCCGCGTCGTTGAATGGCAATCGAAGCCAGCGCGACGGCACCAGCGACGCCGGAGCCGGCGCGGACCGGGGACTACGGAAGCCGCCGGTCGCCGTATCCGACGTTGCACGAACGAATCGCCCGGCCCGGCGGTGCTCGGGATCAGGAAGCCGGCGGAAGATAGCGCCACTGACCGTCCGATTGCCGAACCGTCTGTCCGCCGTTGCCGTGCGTCGTCCAGGTCCGCCCCTCCAGCACGTTCTCCGCGATGCGAATCGCCGAGAGGGCGGTGGTCGCGGCGAGGTCGGCCAGGTACTCGGCGAAGGGGCGCAGGTCGCCGCCGTCGGCCCACTCCAGGTACCGGATGTAGTCGTCGCGCTGCACGGTCGAGATCACCGGCGGAAACTCCCCGGCGCGGACGAAGACGTAGGCCATCAGCAGCCGCGCCATGCGGCCGTTGCCGTCCTGGAAGGGGTGGATGCGGACGAAGCGGTGGTGCAGCCAGGCCGCCTCGACTTCGGTCGGCAGGCCGCGGTCCGCATGCCCGCGGTGCATCTCGAGCAGCCGGTCCATCTCGCTGCGCGTCTGCTCGGGCGGACAGTACTCGTGGACGACGCCGTCCGGCCGGCGCGGGTTGTTCGGCCACACCTTGTAGTCGCCGCGGCGCAGGGCGATCTGCACCCGCCGCCCGTCGCGCACGCCCGGCGCGTGCTCCTGGTGGCGGGTCAGGAGCTGGTGCCAGCTCTTCATCGTGTGGTGCGACAGCGGGCGCCGCCCGGCCGCGGCCTCGAAGACCAGCTCGACGGCGGCGTGCTGGTCCTCCAGCAGGCCCTTCAGCGTCCGGTCCGACAGGCCCGGCTCAAATGCGTGGGCGGCGCGCACCCCCTCGAAGCCCTCGGCGATGAGTTGTTCGGTCACGCCGCGCCGCAGCGTGTAGAGCCCCTCGATCTGCCCGGTCTCGATGGCAAACGCGCGCGACCGCTCGCGCAGCCAGATGTCGAGCAGGGTCCGGTCGACGGCCGGATCTTCGAGCCGGGCGCGGACGTCCCTCCAGCGCCGGACGCGCTCGCGGTAGTGCGACGATCCCCACGACGCGGCGTCGGCCGGCAGGTCCGCGATCGGTGCCCAGACCGCCTCGGGCGGCTTCCCGCTTCCCATACCGCCAGCGTAGCACGACCGCCCCGACCGTGTACGATCAGAGGCAGGCTTCAATCGCCCGCACCACCACGGAGACCTATCTTCGATGAGTTCGACCGTACCGCCATCCCCCGCGGACGCCCCACTCGTCGCCTGGGCGCGGCGGACGACCTGTGCCGCGTGGTTCCGGCACGGCGTCACCGCCGCCATCGTGGCCAACGCGGTGGTCATCGGCCTCGACACGTCGGTGGCGCTGGCCGAGCGCTTCGGCGGGGCCTTCGAGCTGGCCAGCCAGGCGTTCCTCGCCGTCTTCGTGGTCGAGGCGCTGATCAAGATGGCGGCGGTGTGGCCGCGGCTGCGGGACTACTTCGCCGACGGGTGGAACGTCTTCGACTTCACGGTCATCGCGGTCAGCCTGCTGCCGAGCACCGGCGAGCTGGCGACCCTCGCCCGGCTCGCGCGGCTGTTCCGGGTGCTGCGGCTGGTGTCGGTGCTGCCGGAGCTGCGGCTCATCGTCGCGACCCTCATCCGCTCGGTGCCGGGGATGTTCAACGTGCTGGCGCTGATGTCGATCATCTTCTACGTCTACGGCGTGGCCGGCTACCACCTGTTCCGCGACGTCGACCCGACCCACTGGCGCACCCTCGGCATCTCGCTGCTGTCGCTCTTCCGCATCGTCACCCTCGAGGACTGGACCGACATCATGTACGCGGCCCTCGACCACCACTGGTGGGCGTGGGCGTACTTCGTGAGCTTCGTCGTGGTGGGCACGTTCGTGGTCATCAACCTGTTCATCGCGGTGGTGATCAACAGCCTCGACGAGGCGAAGCAGGACCGGCTGCGGGAACTCGCGGCGCCCCCGACCCACGCCGAGCTGATGGCCGAGCTGTCGCGGACGCGCGACGCGCTCGCCCGGCTGCAGGAGCAGCTAGAACGCGGGCGGCGCGGCTGACGGCGGTCGGACACGGTTCCCCCCGGCCGCGCGCCACTTCGCCGGGCTGGCGCGGACGTCATCGAACGCCGACGGTGCCCCTGACATGACCGCCCTCCCGGAACCCGCCGCCCGGACGGGGCTTCCACTTCCCCCCCGCGATAATGTGCGATCCTGAACAGACGATGACCCTTGCCGCCCTCCGCCGCGCCGCCGCCCCCGTCCTCCTGCTCCTGTCGCTGAACGCGCCCGCCGCCGCCCAGCCGGCCGGGACGCTCGAAGGCGTCGTCACCGACTCGGGCGGCGGCGCGCTGCCCGGGGTGACCGTCACCCTCGGCGGCCCCCAGGCACCGCCGGGCGCGCAGCGGATCACCGGCCTCGACGGGCGCTTCTCGTTCGAGGCGCTGCCCCCCGGCGACTACGCCGTGCTGCTCGTCCTGCCGGGCTTCGAGACCCGCGAGGTCCCCGCCGCCGTCGCCGCCGGCGCGGCCGCGCGGCTCGACGTCGTGCTGGAGATCGAGCGGCTGGCCGAATCGCTGACCGTCGTGGCCGACGAGCCCCAGACGTTCGCCACCAACGTCGTGGCCGAGCCGATGGTCGCCCAGCAGTCCACCATCAGCAGCGTGCTGGCCGTCGTCGACAACCTGCCGGGGGTGTCCATCCAGGAGGGCGACACCTACGGCGGCGACGACTGGTCGACCAGCATCTCGATGCGCGGCTTCCAGGTGCACCTCGACGAGGCGCAGATCGGCACGACCATCGACGGGTTCCCGAACGGCACGTCCGACTACTGGAGCGGGTCGAAGGCCAACCGCTTCATCGACGTCGGGAACATGGGCGATGTCCAGGTGTCGCAGGGGACGGCGGACGTCGCGTCGCGGTCCATCGAGGCGCTGGGCGGCACGTTCGACTTCGCCACCGACGCGCCGGAACGCGAGCAGGGCTACCGCGCCGAGGTCACCCTGGGCGAGCGCGAGGCGCAGCGCTACTACCTGCGCTTCGACACCGGCGCCCTGTTCGGGACCGAGACCTACGCCTGGGTGTCGGCCTCGCGGCAGGAGAGCCGCGACTGGGTGCAGGGCACGACGCCCCTCGAACGCGACCACCTCGCGGCCAAGCTCGAGTCGGCGGCGGGGCGCACCGACCTGACCGCGTATTTCTCGTTCGACGACACCTGGGCGCCGAGCTACCAGCGGCTGTTCACGGCGGCCGACTACGCGATCGACCCCCGATGGGACCGGCTGATCGACACGTGGACGGACACGCCGTGGGTCAACCAGCTCTACCGCGCGGGCTGGGCGATTCCCCGCCGCAACACGTTCGGCTACCTGAAGGCGGAGACCGCGCTGAGCGACGTCTTCACGGTGACCGCGGGCGTGTACGCCCACCGGCAGCGCGGACGAGGCGACTGGATGCCGCCGTACCTGGTGGACGTGACCGACGACGGCGGCGGCCCCGAATCGGAGCTAGAGGCGGGCAGGACGGTGCACGGAGGCTCGCCCCTCGGCCGGCTCCACTTCGTGAGCCCGGCGGGGCTGCGGCTCGCCCCGGCCCCCGGGTGCGCGTCGTCCCTCGCCTTTCCGTACGGCGGCGCGGGACCCGAGTACGACCCCGCGTGCCACCCCGCCAACGCGGTCCCCGTCCAGTCGTACCGCCACAGCCACTACGGCAAGGACCGGGTCGGCGTGACCCTCGACCAGGAGTGGTTCCAGACCGTCGGGGCGGGCAGCAACCGGCTGCGGACGGGCCTGTGGTACGAGGACCACCGTCGGCTCCTCGGCCGCGACTGGCACAAGATGATCGACGCCCGCGTCGGCCCGCGCTTCGACGAGACCCCCTATTGGCAGCAGTACGACTGGCGGTTCCCGCAGCAGATCGCCAAGTGGTACGTCGAAGACACGTTCTACGCCGGCCCCCTCGCGTTCAGCGGCGGCGCCAAGCAGTACCTGGTGGGCGTGAGCCGCACCGACCTGCTCGGCGAGACGGCGTCCTTGGACGTCGATTCCGACTCGGACGTGCTGCTGTCGGGCGGCGTGACGTGGACGGCGCCGCTCCCGGGCCTGGAGCTGTTCGCGGGCTACTCGCAGAACTTCAAATCGCTGTCCGACCGGTTGCTGGAAGTGCCGGGGCGCAGCGTCGAGAACCTGGAGCCGGAGACCGCCGACAACGTCGACGTCGGCGTCCGCTACTCGGGGGGCCGCGTGGCGGTGACGGCGGCGTACTACGACATCGACTTCCGCAACCGCATCTTCTTCCTCACGCCGGCGACGGCGGCGGGGCCGAACTACCTCATCCCCGGCGGCGGCGCCTACTTCAACGCGGGCGGCATCGAGTCGCGCGGCGTCGAGCTGTCGACCACGCTGGGCTTGACCCCGGGGACGTCGCTGTACGCCGCCTACACGTCGAACCACTCCCGGTACATCGGCACCGGCGACCCGATGGTGGACGCGGCCCAAGGCATCACGCCGGGCGGCGACGTCGTCGGGGTGCCCGACACGCTCTGGGTCCTCTCGCTGGACCGCACCGCCGGCCTCATGTCCACCGGGGTCTCCGGCAAGTACACGTCCTCGCGCGCGATCACCCTCGACGGCTCGTGGCGGGCGGACGGCTACTGGCTGGTCGACGCCTATCTCACCTATTCCCTCGACGGCGTCAGCGAGCGGCTCCGGGGGCTGGAGCTGTCGCTCGTCGCAAACAACCTGCTCGACACGGTCTATCTGGCGACCATCGCCGGCGAGGGCGCCTTCCTGGGCGCGCCGCGCACGGTCTCGTTGACTACGAGGGTGTCGTTCTGACCTCGGGCGGCGCTCGCCGCCGACGCGGCGGGCACGCCGGCCGACCCGCGCCGAGGTACCGCGAGGAACGCTGCAACGGCGTGGCGGTGCGACGCCGGTCCGCCTTCGATTCAGGTTCGGCTGCCGCGGGACCGCCCTTGCCGGGGCCCCGGAAGCCCGCTGGTCCTGCCGAACCTGAATCTGGATCGAAGGCGGAGGCTCGGTTCTGGTTGAAGGTCGACGTCCGGATGGAGGTCCCCGGTGAACGTCAACCCAATGCCGCCGCCGTCCGCGACGGAGCCGTCTACTCCGGCGCCGGATAGTCGCGGCTGAACCCGTTGCGGCTGTTGGTGACCGTGAACGACCCGTCGCGCCGCGCCGAGATGCGGATCCAGTGGGCGTCGCCCATGTGTACGGTGCGGCCGTCGGGCATCTCCACGCCCTCGTCGAGGTTGGCGATGAACGCCTCGGGCGCGTTCAGGTCGCCGGCGGGGATGGAGTAGTGGTTCTGCCAGATGTCCGGGGGCGCCTCGGCCGCCCGCAGGATCTCGAACGTCTGGGCGGCGCCGCCCTTGCGGGGACCGTTGTTCATCACCGCGGCCCGTGGCGCGATGGCGTGGGCGAGGGCCTCCGAGCCGGAGGTCTCCGAACCGTGGTGCGACACCAGGTAGAGGTCGACGACGCCGATGCGGTCTTCGGGGCACATCAGGTCGTGCTCGCGGTTCCAGTTCAGGTCGCCCATGATGACGGTGCGGAACCGCCCGAAGCCGACGAACGTGCTGATCGACTGGTCGTCCTCGGCGTTGCCGTAGCGGCTGGTGATGTCCTCGCCGTGGAACGTGAAGCCCTCGCAGAACGGGTTGGCGCCGCCCGCCCCCGGCAGCGGCGCGTCGAGCACGGCCCCGCCCGAGGCGATGACGCGGACGTCGAGGCCCTCGATCGGCACCCGGTCGCCCGGCGCGACCACCACGTGCCGAGCGGTCTGCCGCAGGTCCACGTAGCGCGCGAAGTCGGCGAGCCGGCGCTCCTCCCGATCGACGGTCGTCCCGTGGTCGATGAAGCTCCCGATGGGCAGCCGCTCCGCGAGCTGGTGGGCGCCGCCCATGTGGTCGCCGTGGAAGTGGGTGACGATCAGGTGGTCGATGGCGTCCGCGCCGGCGTCCGCCGCCGCGGCGGCGATGCGGTCGGCGTCGCGCCCGCCGAAGCCGGGCCACCCCGTGTCGAAGAGCATCGACTCGCCCGACGGGGCGACGAACAGCGTCGCCTCGCCCCCCTCCACGTCGACGACGTAGATTTCCAACGTGTCGTCCATCCCGTCCTGGGCCGCCGCGGGGGCGGCCACGAGAGCGAGACAGAACGCGAGACCCGACAGCGCGCCGGCAAGTCGCATGTCGCTGCTCCTGCAAGTATGGTGCGTCCGTCGACGCTGGACCGCCCCCCGATGATGGCCACCATCGACACGCCCACATCGGGCCGAGGCGGACGCTCGGATTTCCGGAACCGATTATCCTCCATCTCAGGACCGTCGGCAGGGGTCGGCAGGGCCGGCGGGTGCGCTACCTGTGTCAGAATGGGAGCCTCAAGGCTTCAACGGAGGTGACGATGCGATTCGTCCACGGTTTCCTCGCCATCGTGTTCCTCGCCGTCATGCTCGCACCGTCCTCGCTGCTCGCCCAATTGCACACGACTCGGATTCGGGGGTGTGTCGCGGAGGTGACCCCCGGGGGGGGCGTGTCGATGTGGGCGGTCGACCGCGACCGCCAGGCCTTCGACAGCAGCAACTCCGTCGAACCGGGCCAGCTTTTCGTGCTGATGGGCGACGACAACCTGTTGGAGGAGATCGCCCGCCGAGAGGGTCAGGAAGTCGAGGTGACCGGCCGCCTCAACCCGGAGACCTCGTCGCCGGCGATTATCGAGCCCCCCGTTCTTCCGCCGCCGGGCGGCGGCGCGGGTTGGCCGCCCCAACCTCGGGGGACGACCCGAGTGTCGGGCTTTGGAACAGGACGCCCGGTCGGCCCGTTCGCGGAGGAGGTGCCCACGGACGTCATCCTGGTCGAGGAGTACAGGGCAACCCGACCGGCGTGCCGCCCGCTCGAGCGTTACTGACCCTGGCCGCCAAGCGCGAGGACGCCACGCCATGGCCACCGAGCGCCGCTCGGCCGCCGCAGCCGACGACCGCATCGCCCGTCTGGTCCTCGACGCCCATCCCGGCGTCCAGGCGATCTACCGCTACGGCACCTGGGGCACTCGCGCCGCGCGCCCGGACAGCGACATCGACGTCGCGGTGCTCCTGCCGCACGGCGCGGCGATGCGCGCCGACCGGTGGCAGTGGCACCTGCTCGCGGTCGAGATCGCGGGCGCGGTGGGGGCGGAGCACGCGGACCTGATCAATCTGCGGCGCGCCGACACCTCGCTGCAGGCCGAGATCCTGCGCACCGGCCGCCTGATCTACAGCGGCGACGACGACGCGCGGCTGGGGTTCGAGGCGCTCGTGCTGTCGATGTACCAGAAGCTGAACGCGGAGCGCGCGGTCATACGGGCGGCCATCCTCGAGAGCAGTCGCGTGCCGACACCATGACCGATGTCCTGATCGCGAAGCAGCAGGACGGGCCCCCGCCACGACCGCCGCGCTGCTACAATGTCCGTATGCGCTTCACTCCCGGGAAGGTCGTCGGCGGCCGAGTCGAGTTCATGGGAAGCCTGCCGGAAGGCGCGTCGGTAGCCGTGTTGGCGCTCGACAGTGACGGAACGTTCGAGGCCGATGCGGAGACCGAGGAGATGCTCCTCCGAGCAATCGCTCAGTGCAACGAGGGCCGGACCACGCCGATGGCCAACATCCTTTCCGAGTTGCGCGACCGCGAGTGAGTCGTCCTCCTCTCCACGTCGAGGTCAGCGACCTCGCCAGGGCGCAGATCGTTGCGGCCGAGCGGTGGTGGCGCGTCAACCGCCCCGGGGCGCCGAACGCCATTCGCGAGGAGCTCGAACGCGCCTCCTCTCTCATCTCCCTCCAACCGAGAATCGGTGCCCGCGCCCGGAATCTCTCGCTGGCGGGCGTTCGTCGGCTGCATCTCGCGCGCGTCCGCTACGACCTGTACTACCGCGTGGTCGAAGACGTGCGACGGGTCGAGATCCTCTCGTTCTGGCACGCGCATCGAGGCGGTCATCCCCCGCTGTAGGAAGCCGTCGCAAAGCCGCGGCGCAGCCTGCTACCGTCGGCGGCGGCCCGCGACGAACAGGACTGCGTTCACCAGGCAGCGCCAGACGAAGAGGACGCTGGTCGAGACCAGGAACAGGATGGAGGTGGTCAGCGCGTCGACGGTCACGAGCCAGCGGCCGAAGCCGGACCACAGCGGCGCCGCCGACAGCCCGCCGAGGACGAGGGCCGCCCACTCGACCCACGTCAGGGCGGGCGGCACGGCTTCCGGCGCCGCGCTCAGCCCGAACATCGCCGCGAACATGACGCCGGCGTCGGACAGCGTGTCGGCGCGGAACACGACCCACAGGCACAGGACGACCAGCAGCGCGTAGCCGTGCCGCAACGGGCGCGGCCAGCGGGCGAGGCGGGCGCCCCACCCGGCCTGCTCCAGCCCCACCACCGCGCGGTGCAGCAGTCCCCATGCCAGGACGTTCCAGCCGGGGCCGTGCCAGACCCCGACGCCCAGGAACAGCAGCAGGACGCGCCCCGCGCGGGCGAGGGGCCGGCCGTCCGACGGGTCGAGCGACAGGCCCGGATAGTCGCGGAACCAGTGGAAGAGGGTGACGAACCAGCCGCGCCAGAACGCCGTCACCGAGTCGGCGGCGTACGGCCGGCGGAAGTT
The DNA here is from genome assembly GCA_963664545.2 of Vicinamibacterales bacterium. Classification (GTDB taxonomy): domain Bacteria; phylum Acidobacteriota; class Vicinamibacteria; order Vicinamibacterales; family UBA8438; genus JAJEEA01. The sequence goes on from OY761475.2 coordinate 2,157,609, forward strand.
CTCGGCGAGCCGGAACCCGAACATGCGGGCGAACCCGACGGCCATGTCGGCGTAGCCCGACAGGCTGAAGTAGACCTGCAGCCCGAAGCACGCGGCGCCGAGCCACGCCTGCGCCGCGCCGAGCGCGCTGGCCGGCAACGCGAACGCGGCGTCGGCCGGCCCGGCGAGGGCGGCGGCGAGGAACGCCACCTTCCAGAACCCCACCAGCCAGCGCCGCACGCCGTAGGCGAACGCGGCCATCGTCGCCCGCCGCTCCGTGAGCTGCGCGGCAACGTCGCGGTAGCGCACCAGCGGCCCCGCGCACAGCAGGGGGAAGCAGAGCAGGTACGACAGGGCGGTGACGGGGTTGGCCTGGGCGGGCGCCTCGCCCCGGTGCACGTCGACCACGTAGGAGACGGCGTGGCAGACGACGAACGACAACCCCAGGGGGACCAGCAGTTGGGGGACGGCGAACGCCGGGTCCGCGAGGACCGGCGGCGGGGGCGCCGCGTACTTGAAGACCCCGAAGAGCACCGCCCCCCCGGCGACCGCCGCCGTGAGCAGGGCCTCGGGAAGCACCCGGAACGGACCGGACGCCCGTCCCGACCGCCGCGCCCACGCCGTCGCCAGCCCCGCCAGCCAAGCCGCAACGGCCAGCCCCGCGAGCCAGCGCGCGAACGGCCCCGCCCCGCAGTAGAGGAACGCCGCGCTGCCCGCCACCAGGACGGGGTTGGCGAGGACGAAGCGCCGGCCCGACTCCTTCCAGCGGCGCGGCGTCAGGGCCAGCGCGAGGAAGAACAGGGCCAGCAGCGACGGCAGGAAGCGGAGCAGGAAGGTCGAGTCGGTGAACAGCACGGGCCGGCCGCCGGTGATGCCAAGCGCCCCCGGCCCGCGGGATCCGCGCGCCGCCGGACGACGGTGGAACGCCGCATCCTATCAGGTTCGCCCCGGGCGGGTGCGCGAACCGGCCGGTCGTGGTAGTGTCCGGTCACACGGCACGAACGACGGAGGAGGCAGCATGACACGACAGTACCGTTCACGCGGACCCGCGGCCTGGCTGGCGCTCGCGTTCCTCATCGCCCCCGGCCTGACCGCCGACGGCGCCGCCCAGGACGGCCGCGAGGCGATGCTCGCCCGCGCGGCGGCGGCGGAGCTCGACACCGAGTACGAGGCCCCGCCCGGCGACCCCCTGTGGCACCACACCGCCGGCTTCGCCAAGACCCTGTGCTCGGCCGTCTTCGTCACCGGCCTCGACGCGGCGTTCGCGGCCGAGAACGTCGGCTTCTTCAGCGGCCCCCACCAGCACCGTTCCCACGTCACCAACATCGAGGTCGACCAGGACGAGCGCCGCGTGCGCCTGACCCTGCCCGACGGGGTGGTGCGGACCGCGAAGTTCAACGGCGACCACGGCTGCGTCACGCTGCCCATCGACGCCGAGGACGTGTTCTTCGAGCCGGTCGACATCCCCAGCACCCTGCCCGACCCCTGGACACAGATGTGGCCGATGGGCGACGCGGTGCCGAACACCCCCCTCGCCGAGGGCGTCGACGCCGCGAAGGTGGCCGAGGCGGTGGACGCCGCCTTCGACCCCGCCGAGGGCCTAACCGCGGCGTTCGTGGTGACCCACCGCGGGCGCATCATCGGCGAGCGCTACGGCCGCGGCATCGACCTGCACACGCCGCTCGAGAGCTGGTCGATGGGCAAGAGCCTCACCGCCACCCTCATGGGGGTCCTGATTCAGCAGGGCGTCTACGACCTGTGGCAGCCCGCCCCGGTGCCCGAGTGGCAGACCGAGGGCGACCCGCGCCAGGCCATCCGCATCGCCGACATCCTGCGCATGTCGAGCGGCGTGCGCTTCCGCGGCGTCGCCGACCCCGATCTCGACCCCGCCCTCGGCTACCCCGACCACCTCTACGTCTACACCGGCACCGTCAACTCGTTCGAGTGGGCGGCGACCCGCCCGCCGCAGTGGCCCCCGAACACCATCGGCCGCTACCGCAACTCGGACCCGGTGCTGACCAACTACCTCGTCCGCCTCGGCGTCGAGGGGCGGGGCGACGACTACCTCTCGTTCCCGCAGCGCGAGCTGTTCGACAAGATCGGCATCCGCGGCATGGTGCTCGAGACCGACCCCTACGGCAACTACCTCCTCCAGGGCTACGAGCTCGCCCCCGCCCGCGACTGGGCCCGCCTCGGCAACCTCTACCTGCAGGACGGCATGTGGAACGGCGAGCGCATCCTGCCCGAGGGCTACGCCGCGTTCGTCAGCACCATCGCCCCGGCGTGGGAGGCGGACGGCCGGCCCATCTACGGCGGCTTCTTCTGGATCAACACCACCGGCACGTTCCCGGTGCCGCGCGACGCGTACTACATGTCGGGCGCGGGCGGGCAGACGACGCTCATCGTCCCCTCGCACGACCTCGTCGTCGTGCGCCAGGGCCACTACGCCGGCGCCGGGGCGGGCGGCCGGGCCCTGCGCAACGCGCTGGCGCTGCTGATGGAGGCGATACCGGCGAGCGAGTAGGTCGGGGTGGCGTTGGGAGCTGTGCCGTTGCAGGCCGGCGTACCTCCGCGAACCACCCGGCGGTCCGCTGGGCACAGCCGGGCGAGCGGTCTTGTGCACCGACGCGCGGGGGGCCTCTCTCTTCGAGTGCGAGGGGTCCCCCAAGTGTCCGCTATATGGGCCAACCGCCCAGCGGTCGAACCAACCGGCCTCTTCAAGCTCCCCCACCTGACCCGTCCCGCGAAAACCCTTGACACTGAGCACAGCCTGACTACAGACTGTGTTCATGAATCTCGCAAGCACAACACTCCGAATCGACCGGGGGGCACGTGACCGGCTGGCCGCGCTCTCGACGCTGACGGGCCACCCGATGGGCCAGTTGATCAACGCGCTCTCCTACGCGGACCTGCAACAGGTGCTTCAGTGCGTGGCGCTCCAGGCTGCGGCGGAAGAGCGGCTCCGTGCCGAAGAGCGGCTCCGTGCCGAACTCGAGAAGATGAACCAAGGCCAGCCGGCCCGCATCCAGGCCGAAATGGCCTCCGAGGAGTGACGGCATGACGACCGAGAGAGAGAGCCGGAAGGGAGATGCGGCGTGACAGTTGACTGGCCGACCATCGGCGTCATGGTGGCCCTCGGCGGGCTGCTCTGACGACAGATCGCGGCGCTCCAGTACGAGGGTGGATGCTCTCGACGTGCGGTTGACCAAGGCGGTGGAGGCGCTGGCCAGCCGGGTTGGTGATATCGACCGCCGGCTGGCGCGGCTGGAAGGTTGGATCGAAGGCGAGCGGGCCGGCCGCACGGCCGCGGCCGAGAGCACGGAGGCGCGAGCATGACAGCCGAGGATTTGCGCAACCTACTACCGGACCGGATCAAGGCTCCCGCGTCAGAACTGCCCGAGTGGGCATACTGCCAGTGCTGGCGTGCGGACTGCGATCTCTTGAGGTGGACGAGGGTGTTGGAACGATTGTCGGACACACTCTCGACGATCTTCGCGCCTTTGGGGGCCTCCTTCGACTGCGCAGAGGCTCTCGCCATGTTCGCGGTCCGGGGCAGGCGAGCGTCCTCCGAGGAGACCGAGGAAGCCGTCTTGGCAGAGTACATGCGAACGTGGGTGATCTTGGGCCGTTCCCACGTGCGTCCATTATGGGACCGGGAGCATGTCGAGTCGGTGTTGGAACATTCCCGGTGACGGACTCAGGGCCCGAACTGTCCCCGGACGCCATGCTCGGGAGGCCCGGCGTTCCCTCCGTACGTAGTATAGTCGAGCTGTTCCGGCGGCGATCGACTGATCCACCTGCGCGCGGCACGAGCGGCACCAACCGCCTGCGACGCTCCAGGCCGCAACCCGGAGCCGCCGAACCGATTCTCCGGAAAAAGTCTGCGTCGCCAGCTCACCCACGTTCGATGTTGCGTGCACGCAGCGGCGCAATCCAGGCGAGTTGGTCGAAGTCGCGATCGTGGTGCAGCACGGTGAGGCCGTTCCTCACCGCGCAGACCGCGATCAGGCAATCGACGCTCGATCGACGCGGGGCGGCCGGCGGAACACATCGATCCAGACCGACGTGTCAACCAGATACACGGGGGGTCCCATCCCCGCCGGCAGGTCTGCCGGGTCGCGGCCGGTCGGCGCGCATCTCGGCCAGATCGCCCTCCCAGAGCCCCGAGCCCGCGAGATCGAGGATGCGGCCGGCTCTCGCCCGGCGGACGAACTCGGAGAGCGCGCGGTCGACCGCTTTCGAGTACGTCCGCTCGCCGCTCAGCCGCAACGTCTCCTCCAACAACTGCTCGTTCAGCACAAGATTTGTGCGTTTCATGCGTACATGATGCAACCGGGGACGGGACGGGTCAAGCGGACTCCTGCAGCGCCACGCTCGCCGGGCGGGGTCTTCGCCGTAGAATGGATCCAGACCTCCGGCGGGAGTCGGTTGGGCGGCGAGCGGAGCGGCAGCCGGGCCGGGAGCAGAACGGCGACCGAAGACGCGGCGATCGAGGCCTGTCGACCTGCCCGACCCTCGACGGTATGGTGCGGATGTAGCTGAACCCGGCGCATACGGAAGCGCTTCGCCGCCATCCGAGATTTGGTGCGGGAGCTCCTCTGATGCTGCGGCGAATCAGACTGAAGAACTTCAGGTGCTTCGAGGCGCTGGACCTGCCGTGCGCGCCTCTGAACCTGCTGTGCGGGCTGAACGGCATGGGCAAGAGCAGCGTCATTCAGGCGCTGCTGGTCCTGCGGCAGTCGTTCCAGACGGGAGACCTGCTGGAGGGGCGGCTCGTGCTCGGCGGCGCCTTGACCGATCTGGGCACCGGCTCGGACGTGTTGTTCGAGGACGCCGAGGACGAAGTCATCGGGTTCGAACTGCAGCGGGAGGAGACGCCCGACCGCTGGACTCAGGCATTCGGGTACTCGCGGACCGGCGATCAGTTGTCGGTGGTCGGGCCCGCGGCCGATGCCGGAGTTCCCCAAGTCTGGCGCGCGTTCCCGCCGTTCGGCGGCCGGTGCCACTACGTCCAGGCGGAACGCGTCGCCCCCCGCAAGTCCTATCCGTTGTCCGAGATGCTGGCCCGCCGGGGGGAACTGGGGACCCGCGGCGAGTACGCCTGGAACTTCCTCAACGATCATCAGAACGACATCCTCCCGGCCAAGGATCCCCGCGGCGGCGACCTTCCGGGACGCCGGCTGGTCGACGCCGTCGACCACTGGCTGCAGGACGTCAGCCCCGGCGCCCACCTTCAGCTCGAATCCGTGGTCGCCGCCGACGCGGTCATCGCCGGCTTCGTCTTCGAGCGCCCCGGCGACGTGGCGACGCGCCGCCACCGGGCCACAAACGTCGGGTTCGGGCTGTCGTGCGTGCTGCCGGTCGTGTTGGCGCTGCTGTCGCCGCGCGGCTCGCTCTGCCTGATCGAAAACCCGGAGGCGCATCTCCATCCCCGCGGGCAGACCCGGCTGGCGGAGCTCGCGGTGCGGGCGGCGGGGGCCGGCGTCCAGGTGTTCGTCGAGACCCACAGCGACCACTTCATGGACGGCGTGCGCATCGCGGTCCGCGACGGATGGATCGCACCGGCGGACGCCGCCATCCACTATTTCGAACGTGAAGGCGGGCGCATGGTCGTCTCGTCCCCGGAGGTCGACGCGGACGGGCGCCTGTCGCACTGGCCGGGCGGCTTCTTCGATCAGCACGACGAAAACCTGGCGCGACTGCTCGCCCCGCGGAGCCGCCCCGACCTGCCCGATTCCGGCGCGGCGCCGGACACGCCCACTATCGCGAAGCCCGAGTGACCGGCAACGGGACTCGGGCAGGGAATCTGACGTTCGGCCCGGACGTGGAGCACCAGTGCGGGGCGTTGAACGCGGGGGTGCTCTCGACGGTCGTCAACCGGCTGACGGATCTCGACCGGGCGGCCGCCGCCTGGCGGGACGGCGCGGCCCCCTCCTGGACGTGCAAGGTCACGCCGGAGAGCGACCGGGTGATGAGCCAGCCCAAGCTGCGCGAGGCGCGGCGGTTCCGCTCCTTCAGCGGGACGCGCGTGATCTTCGAATGGCACGCCCGTTTCGGCAGCGGCGGGCGCATCCATCTGCGCTTCGATGCGGGCGTCCGCGAGATCGAAATCGGCTACGTGGGCGGCCATCTCCCGTTGTAGAGGAAGGTGCAGGTGTCGAGGAGCGGCTTCACTTCCCGGACGGATCCCCTCCGCCCTCGAACGACTCGATGACATCGTCGGGCAGCGGATCGAGGAACGAGTCCGGAACCGTGAACTGTCCGCGGGCCAACCCGATCGGCCGCGGGACCGCGAGCTCCAGGATGCGGCCGGCCTTCGCCCGACGGACGAACTCGGAGAGCGCCCGATCCACCGCCTTCGAGTAGGTCCGCTCGCCGCTGAGCCGCAACGTCTCCTCGAGCAACTGCTCATCGAGCACGAGATTCGCGCGTTTCATTGTGCACATGATCGCAACCGGAGCCGGACGGATCAAGCGGCGGGGCGGATACCGCGTCGACCGCGCGGTGCCAGGGCGCAGGAGCGCCGGATCTGGACAGCGAGGCGAACGGGCTCCGAAGCCCCACAATCGCCTCTGCGGCCGCGGCATCGACTCCTCCCACGTGTTCACGCGGATCGGCCATCGCTGGCGTCGGCACCGCCGGCCCCGCTCCGTGCCGAACTCGTCCTGCGTTTCCACTCGGACCGGCACCGGCTCCACGCCGGCGTCGCGTTCGGTCTCGTTCACGACTTTCCTCTCCAGTGGATTCCGTGGTACGGTGTGGCCGCGATGACGACGGAGAGGCTCATTGCCGCCAGTGCTGTCGGCGGGTTCATCTTGACCCTGTTCATCGGTGCGATTGCGGGCACCTTTGTTCTGGGGACCACGTTCGCAACACAAGGCCAAGTGAGCCAGGCCGTCAACGACGGAATCGCACCGCTGGCGACGCAAGCAGACGTCGTTCGCGAGGTCGGCAGCATCAGAGCAGACCTTGCCGATCTGCCGACGAGAGACGCCGTCGCCGCTCTCGTCGCCGACGCCGTCGACGACGGAATCGCACCGCTGGCGACGCAAGCAGACGTCGCCCGCGAGGTCGGCAGCATCAGAGCGGACCTTGCCGACCTGCCGACGAGAGACGCCGTCGCCGCTCTCGTCGCCGACGCCGTCAAGGCCGGCATCGCGGAGGTCATTGCCCCACTGGCGACCAAAGAGGACCTCGCGGCTCTCGCGGAGAGAGTCGAGACCTTTGACGCGAAGGCCAACGCTCTGATCGACTGCATGATCGACCTGGATGGTCCGCGAATCGCCACAGCCGACCTGACATCGCCAGACGCCCCTGTGCGGTGGCAACTGCCCAACAGTTGCGAGAGGGCGAGAGACCTTGCCCACCGGCCATAGCCGGTTCCGTCGCGTCCCCGTTCCTCCGATCCCGTTCACCCTCCCAGGCCGTCACACCGCCCAGCCGGCGGAGAGGACCTCGGCCTGCTCCAAGACCGTGCGGGTGGCCGACTCCTGCTTGTCGGGCGGGTAGCCGTGCTTGCGGAGGATGCGCTTGACGAGGCGGCGTAGGTTGGCGCGGACGTTCTCGCGCAGGGTCCAGTCGATGGTGACGTTGCCGCGGACGGTGGCGACGAGCTCGCGGGCGAGGCCGCACAGGGTCTCGTCGCCGAGCACCTGCACGGCGCTGTCGTTGACGCCGAGGGCGTCGTAGAAGGCGAGCTCGTCGTCGGTGAGGCCGAGGGCCTCGCCGCGCGCGCCGGCCTCGCGGAGGTCGCGGGCGAGGCCGATCAGCTCTTCGATGACCTGGGCGGCCTCGACGGCGCGGTTCCGGTAGCGGCGGATGGTCTGGTCGAGCATCTCGGCGAACGAGCGCGCCTCGACGACGTTCTTGCGGCGGCGCGCGGCGAGTTCGCCGGCCAGCAGCTTCCGCAGCAGCTCGACCGCGAGGTTGCGCCGCCGCATGCCGCGCACCTCGGCCAGGAACTCGTCGGAGAGGATGGACACGTCGGGCTTGTCGAGGCCGGCGGCGGCGAAGACGTCCAGCACGCCCTCGGGGGCGACCGCGCGCGAGACGATCTGCCGGACCGCGTGGTCGAGCTGCTCGTCGGTCCGGCCCGCGGGGGCGGCGCGCTTCGACAGGGCGGCGCGCACCGCCTGGAAGAATGCGACGTCGTCGCGGATGCGCAGGGCCTCGGCGTGCGGCACGGCGAGGGCGAAAGCCTGCGACAGCGCGCGCACCGCGGTCAGGCAGCGCTCTTTGCCGTCGTCCTGCGCGAGGACGTGCTCCTGCGCGGCGGGCAGCAGGCCCAGCCGCTCGGCCGGCGCGCCGTCCGCCCAGGCGGTCCGGTCGAAGCCGTGGAACAGGTCGCGGCACACCTCGTACTTCTCGCGCATGGCGGCGACGGCCTGCTCCTGGTCGAGGGCGGTCTCGCCGGTGCCGCCGCTCTGGGTGTAGACGGCGAGCGCCCGCTTCAGCTCGTGGGCGAGGCCGAGGTAGTCGACGACGAGGCCGCCGGGCTTGTCGCGGAACACGCGGTTGACGCGCGCGATGGCCTGCATGAGCCCGTGGCCGCGCATGGGCTTGTCGACGTACATCGTGTGCAGGCTGGGCGCGTCGAAGCCGGTGAGCCACATGTCGCGGACGACCACCATCCGTAGCGGGTCGGCGGGGTCGCGGAACCGCTTGGCCAGCGCCTCGCGCCGCCCCTTGTTGCGGATGTGCGGCTGCCACACGGGCGGGTCGGCGGCGCTGCCGGTCATCACGACCTTGAGCGCGCCGCCGGCGTCGCCGTCGTCGTGCCACGCCGGGCGCAGGCGCGTCAGCTCGCGGTAGAGGTCGATGCAGATGCGCCGGCTCATGCAGACGACCATGGCCTTGCCGTCCATCGCCTCGAGACGGCTCTCGAAGTGCTCGACGATGTCGCGCGCCACGAGCGCGACGCGCTTCTCCGCGCCCACGACGGCCTCGAGCTGCGCCCACTTCGTCTTCAGCTTCTCGCGGCGGTCGACCTCCTCGCCCTCCGTCGCCTCCTCGAAGCCGGGGTCGATGCGCGGCCTCTCGCGCTCGTCGAGGGCGAGCCGGGCGAGGCGGCTCTCGTAGTAGATCGGCACCGTCGCCCCGTCCTCGACCGCGCGCTGGATGTCGTAGACGCTGATGTGGTCGCCGAACACCGCGCGCGTGCTCGCGTCGGCCAGCTCGATGGGGGTGCCGGTGAAGCCGATGAACGAGGCGTTGGGCAGGGCGTCGCGCATGTGGCGCGCGAAGCCGTCGACGAAGTCGTACTGGCTGCGGTGCGCCTCGTCGGCGATGACGACGACGTTGCGCCGCTCGGAGAGCAGCGGGTGCCGGTCGCCCGGCCCGGCCGTGCGCGCCGCCGCTCCACGCCCACCGCCGGGCTTCACGTCGGGGAAGAACTTCTGGATGGTCGTGAACACGAGGCCGCCCGACTCGACCGCGAGCCTCTCCCGCAGGTCGGCGCGGCTCGCGGCCTGGACGGGCGGCTGCCGCAGCAGGTCGGCGCAGCGCGCGAAGGTGGCGAAGAGCTGGTCGTCGAGGTCGTTGCGGTCGGTCAGCACCACCACGGTGGGGTTCCGCATGGCCGGCTCGCGGATGACGCGCCCCGCATAGAACGCCATCGTCAGGCTCTTCCCCGACCCCTGCGTGTGCCAGACCACGCCGACGCGCCGGTCGCCGGCCGCCCCGCCGGGTTGCGGCCCCGCCTCGTAGCGGCCCCGATCCTCCCGCACCGCGAGGGGCCGCCGCTGTTGCTGCTGCGCGGCCGCGCGCAGCGTCTCGCCCACCGCCGTCCGCACCGCGTGGAACTGGTGGTAGCCGGCCATCTTCTTCACGAGGGCGCCGCTCCCGTCGTCCTCGAAGACGATGAAGTCGCGCAGCAGGGCGAGGAAGCGGCTCTTCTCGAACACCCCCTCGATGGCGACCTGCAGCTCGGTGTAGAACGCCGGCGCGAGCTGCTCGCCGCCGATGGTGCGCCACGGCTTGAACCACTCCCAGCCCGCGGTGAGCGTGCCGACCCGCGCCTGCATGCCGTCCGACACCGCCAGCACCGCGTTGAACGCGAACAGCGCCGGCAGCTCGGCCCGGTAGGTCTGCAACTGCCGCCACGCGGTGAGTATGGTGGCGCCCTCGTCGGCGGGGTTCTTCAGCTCAATGACCGCCAGGGGCAGGCCGTTGACGAACAGCACCAGGTCGGGCCGCCGCTCGCGCCGGTTCTCGACGACGGTGAACTGGTTGACGGCGAGCCAGTCGTTGGCGTCCGGGGCGTCGAAGTCGATGGCCTTCACCTGCGCGCCCCGCACCCCGCCGTCGGCGTCGCGGTACTCGACGGTGACGCCCTCCACCATCATGCGATGGAAGGCGCGGTTGCGCGCATCCAGGGTCGACCCCTCCGGCCGGGTCAACCGCCTCACCGCGTCGTCGAGCGCCTCGTCCGGCAGGTCGGGGTTCAGCCGCCCGACCACGCCGCGCAGGACGGACTTCAGCACGACCTCGCCGTAGTCGGCCCGCAGCGCTCCGACCCCCGGCGGCATCTCCGGCCCGCCGATGACGTCGTAGCCGAGCTTCCGGAACCAGTCGAGGGCCGCGTCTTCGACGACCGACTCGGTCAGGATCACGGTTCCCGCCTCCCGGACTCCCGGCCCCCAAGAGCCTCCATGCGCCCCAGCCATCCGTCGAAGTGCCGGCACTCGGCACGGATGCGATCGATGCCGATCTCCGCCGACACGGCGGGGCCGTGCTCCACCTTCTTGTAGCGCGGTCGATAAAAGCGCGCAAGCCGGGCGGACGGATGCGTATCCGGTCCGTCGTTGACGTGCTCCGGAGTACCCGCCGCCTGCCGTGCCTCCTCCAGGTCCCTGATGAACCGTCGCCACGTCGGCTCCACCGCAGCGAATCGGCTGGGATCAGAAAACAACAAGGACTCAAACTCGTACGGTTGAACGTGCGGGACGAACCGCTCTGGACGACACTCGACCTCCCGAACGACCGCTGCATGAAGCTCGAGTTCCACCGCCCCCGCGCGATCGCCGGGGCTCAACCGAGCGCTTCCTCCGGAACGTCCGGGGAAGTCTGCGGGCAGTCCATACAGGTCGAAGAACGTCGTGACGTAGACGTCCGCCCGTTCCCTGAGCAGGTTCCGCAGAAACCGCAGCACGCGCTTGCGCGTGAGCGCCCCGCCCGCGGAACGGGGCGACGTTCTGACGAGTCTCGGGTGCACGAACACGTGCCTCGTTGCCAAAGCCGGAGCCAGGATCCGGTTCACGAACGCCGCCTCCGTCTGACCCTCGCAGACCACCACGACCTCGGTCATCGTGGCCTGCCGCCGAAAATGTTCATCTTCCAGAGGTCCCCGAGCGAATACTCCTTCAGCCAATCCTCCAGGTCGCCGCGATCCAATCTTCTGAACGTGGAAGCATCGCCGTCGCGGTCCACGACCACGACGTCATCCGGGTCGAGCTCGCTCACCAGATCCGCCGACTGCGTTGCCACGACGACCTGCCGTTCGTCGCTCGCCGCCCGCAGCATCTCCGCTAGCACCACGAGCGCCACCGGATGCTGGCCCAGCTCCGGCTCCTCTATGAGAATCAACGACGGCTGGAGTTCCACCGGCTGATGCAACAGCGTTGCGAGGCAGAGGAAACGCAACGTGCCGTCCGAGATTTGCTGCGGGCCAAGTACCCTGTCTCGGTCCGACGCATGAAACCACTCAAGCTCCAACCGGTCATCCATGCCCAGACCCTCTCGGTACACGAAGTCACCGAAAAACGGCACTGCGGCTCGGACCGCGGCGACCACGCGACGATAGTGAACCGGATGCCGCTCGCGAAGCCCCCGCAGAAAAGGCGCAAGATTGCCCGCGTCCTCCTTCAGACGAAGATTGTCCCGCACGGCCGACGGCTGTCGAACCTCGGCCCGCCGACCCACGTCCTGAAAGTGGAACACGCGCCAGCGCCGCATTTCCGGCAACACGTAGGACGCAAAGACCCCTCCACGACAATCCGCCAACCGGGCCTCGTAGTGTCCCCCGGTCCATTCGATACCCCCGTTCACGGTGGGAAACGTACCGCGAGCCACAGAACTCAAGAGCTCGGCCGCTCCCGGACGCATCGACTCCCGGCCGAACGCCATTCCATCGCCGCCCGCCGGTTCGATAGAGAATCCATATTGATGGTGTCCGCTGCAAAAGACCAGATCCGCCGAGACACTCGGTGTTCGTCTGCGCCCGCCGAACAGTAGCCTATCCGGGCCACCGGAGTTCTTGACGAAGAGCTGCAGCCGCTTCACCGAGAGCTGTTCCAGCATCCGAAACAGGCTCAACAAGTTGCTCTTGCCGGCACCGTTCGCGCCGATCAGGACGTTCAAGCCCCGCAACTCAAAGTCGTCGAGTGAGCGAATCGACTTGAAGCCCGCGACCGACAACCTCTCAATTCGCGCCATGGGTCACCTACTCGGGCGATTCTCCCACCACGTGGCCGGCGCTATCGCGTAGCGAGCGTGCGGCTTTCCGCAGGGGCGCTACGTCGGCCCGACCGAACCGAACGACGGTGGCCGGTGGGGTCAGCCGCCCTGTCCGGGCCCAGGAAACGCTGATGTCCACGGCGGGGAACGGTTCGATGAGCCGGACCAGAGCCTCACACAGATTGGCGCTCACACCGTCTGCCACCGCTTCTCCCAGCGCGCCGGCGTCGCCGGCGGCCGAACGCTCGGCCACGTGGCGCAACTCGGTGACGGCCTCGACGAAGCGCCTCGTCATCCGACGTTCGACGGGGGCCTCCCGCCCGTCGGCGTCCCGGATCGACCCCGGCAGCGGCGCCGGCAGCGCCGGAGTCAGCACCATCACCCCGAAGCCGGCCTGGTCGTGCTGTCCTAGGCGAAAGCGACTCAACAGGGCGACGGCCTCGCGGCTCCCGCCCTCCCAGTAGACCGCCCGCCGCTCCCGAAGCGAGCACGCGGTCCAGAGCAACATATCCCGGACGCCGCCGATGAGGTCTACGCCCGCGTTCAGGGTCACCCCTACGTCGTCGCTCTCCCCAGCTCGGACACGGACGACGTCGCGGTCCGCGGTCACCAGCGAGCGATAGACGGCCAGCTCGTCCTGATCAGCGACGCTTGCGAACGTCTCGATCAGGGTCGCCACGACGCTCGCGTAGTCGCCCAGGCGCTCCGTGCGCGGAACGATGATCTCCGGGCGATCCTCGCCCACGTAGACGTCCGAGTTCACCCGGTACGGCTCCTGGCGATTCCATCCCGCACTCCGGGCGTACGCGGACAGCGCCGCCGGTGTGATCGCCAGCAACGCATCCCGGTCGCGAATGCCGACCTGCATCAGATGGCCCCTACCGCACCGTCTGGTGAAAGCTCAAGGACGTGACCAACCGGTTGTGTTCACGATCGGCCGCTAACCGACTTCCCGCCACGCGGTTCCCTCCGTTCGTCTCCCCGGTCCGTCGGAGCAGGGCTTCATGCGGCCACCTCGACGATGGCGGCCGTGCAGCGGGGCATCGGCACGGGCTCCCCGTGCTCGCGCAGACTCTCGATGTGGAACCGGATCGCCCGGCGCATCTCCTCCACCGTTTCGTCCCGCGTGGCACCCGTCGCCACGCAACCGGGCAGGTCCGGCGCGTACGCCGCGTGGTTCTCCGACGACCTCTCGATGACGATGGTATAACGCATCTCGTTCACTCATTCCTTCAGGCCGGTGCCTCACGATGCTGCCCCGAGTCCCCGCGGCAGGTCATCGCTCGACTTGCCGGCGATGGTCTCTCCAACCCGCTTCTCGGCGTCGCATACCGGAATCTCGCCGGAAATGAGCTTGGGCAGCAGCGCATCACGGAGACCAGCAAGGGCACGGGATTCGTGGACATTCGCGACGATCCGCTCCAGCATCGGCGACACGACACGCTGAAACGCCATCGCGATAGCATCGGTGGGCTGGCACAGTTCGTAATTCGCCATCGTGCGCCAACTCGTTCGCGGCATCTTCGTGCCTGTTGAAGTCCGGCTCGTGTGGTCGACGAATGCAGAAGACGAGACGCAGGCAAGAACGAAGGCTGACCAACTTCGCGTCCGCGCCCTCAACACCACGATGTCCGTGGAGCAGACACCGTTCGCTGGCGCAATGCCCACCTTGTGAAAATACGGCCGCAGCTTCCCGAACAAAATGTTCCCTTTGTCGAAGGCTGTCTTGTTGCTTGAGACGCTCGCGGCCCTCCCCCAGTCCACTAGGGCGAGTGATCGACGAGGCATGTGCTCCAGCCCGATGTAGGGAGTGTCGGCGACGACGCTCGCCGGATCAATCCCTCTGCGCGGCGAGGCCGCGATGGCGCCAAGGGTCGCAGCAATCCAGCCCATCGGGATCTCGCCCGTCACCGAATCCACCAGCCGGGCGGGGAACAGGTCGGCGACCTCCTTCGGCAGCCCGGTGTCGCGACCTTCCATCTTGGCCCGCACGGGGTCGAAATCGACGAACCAGGATTGGAATAGCGCCCGCGCCATCGCCTCCAGCGTCGCATTCGTCCGGCGGTTCAGCTCGATCTTATCGTCTAGCGTACCGAGGATGTGCGCGATGGCGCGCTGTTCTGGAAGCGGTGGCGCGACAAACGGGCAGGCGGACAGAATCGCGGTGTTCAGGTTCGGCATGGTCGCGCCATGAGCATGGCGGACGATCCACTCCCGAACGGCGGGATGTCCCAAGTAGTACGAGGCGTATCTTGGATCGGCCCCGTTTTCGCCCAGGCGCACGCGGAGGCAGCCAGTGCCACACAGCCATCCGTCCTCTCGGAGCCCGATGAGCGCCCGCTTCTCGACGTCGCCCCTGCGACTGTAGACGATATCGCCGGTGCGGACCCGATAGCGCTGCAAGCGACGGGCGTCATGCTCTCCGATGCGGGCGATTCCGTCCGCGAACACCCGATTGTCGCCGAGGTTCTGCGGCATGATGGACGGAATGCCGACCGGTCGGTAGTCCGACGCGTGGAGTTGACTGCCGAACGGTCCGGTCTGGATGTTGCCGCCGCCGCTCTCGCAGGCAGCCCCCAATGTCGAGCGTTCCCAGCCGCGTGGCAGAGCACGTAATGGGTCTCCCGTAGTCGCCTCGGCAGCGCCTGAACCGTCTCTCTCCGGCAACGCTACCCGCTGCTCCGCCACGATCTCCTTGAAGCGTCCACCGATCCGCTTGGCGTCGACGATATCCACCGCGAACGGCAGGTCGGAGTCCTTGAACGCGGCTTCCAGTGCGAGCAGGACTCTCGGCGGGATTTCGCCGTCACCCTCCAGGGCGAGGTCCAGGTCCGACGAGTCCTTCGTCATCCAGGTGGCGCGGCTCCCGAAGACCCACACTTTCACGCCCGTCGGCAGGTGTCGATGCAGCACGTCCTGCACGATGCGCAGGTGGTCGGCCCGGATGTCAATCGGCGGCGTCAAGGGAGTCGTTCCTCTGCCGGAGCTGGTCGAACCCCAACGCCTTCAGGTTCTCCGCAATCGCCGCGTCGAGCCGCGCCCCCTCCGCCTGCTGCGCCCGCAGCTCGCCGACCAGCCGCTTCATCTTCACGTCGAACGGCTCCCCGTCGTCGGGCTGCGGCTCCGCCCCCACGTAGCGGCCCGGCGTCAGCACGTGGCCGTGGCGGCGCACCTCGTCGAGCGGGGCGCTCCGGCAGAAGCCGGGCAGGTCCTCGTAGGCGTCGGCGCCGTCGCGCCAGGCGTGGTAGGCGCCGGCGATGCGGGCGACGTCGGCGTCGGTCAGCTCGCGGTGGGTGCGGTCGACCATGCGGCCGAGGCGGCGGGCGTCGATGAAGAGCACCTCGCCGCGGCGCGGGCGGCGGCGGGCCAGGAACCAGAGGCACGCGGGAATCTGCGTCGAGTAGAAGAGCTGGCCCGGCAGGGCGACCATGCAGTCGACCAGGTCCGCCTCGATCAGGTTCTCGCGTATCGTCCCCTCGCCCGACTGGCTCGACGACATCGACCCGTTGGCGAGCACGAAACCGGCGACCCCGTCCGGGGCCAGGTGGTGCACCATGTGCTGCACCCACGCGAAGTTGGCGTTGCCCTTGGGCGGCGGGCCGTAGCGCCAGCGCTTGTCCCCGGCGAGCCGCTCGCCGCCCCAGTCCGAGACGTTGAACGGGGGGTTGGCGAGGATGAAGTCGGCCTTCAGGTCGGGGTGGCGGTCGGCGTGGAAGCTGTCGCCGTGGGCGATGCGGCCCTCGATGCCGCGGATGGCGAGGTTCATCTTGGCCAGCCGCCACGTCGTGTAGTTCGACTCCTGCCCGTAGACGCTGATGTCGGCCCGCGCCCCGCCGCCGTTCCCGTTGCCGCTCGCGTGGGCGCGGACGAACCGGATCGACTGCACGAACATGCCCGACGAACCGCAGCAGGGGTCGTAGACGCGGCCGCGGTACGGCTCGATCATCTCCACCAGCACCTTGACGACGCAGCGCGGGGTGTAGAACTCGCCGCCCTTCTTGCCCTCGGCGCTCGCGAACTGCGAGAGGAAGTACTCGTAGACCCGGCCGAGCACGTCGCGCGAGCGGGCGTCGGCGTCGCCGACCCGGATGTTGCCGACGAGGTCGATCAACTGGCCGAGCCGCCGCTTGTCGAGGGCGGGGCGGGCGTAGTCGCGCGGCAGCACGTCCTTGAGCGCGGGGTTGTCGCGCTCGATGGCGGCCATGGCCGCGTCGACGGTCCCGCCGACGGTCGGCTGCCGCGCCTCGGCCCGCAGGTGCGCCCAGCGCGCCTCGGCCGGCACCCAGAAGACGTTCTCGGCGGTGTACTCGTCCCGGTCCTCGGCCGCCTCCGCGCCCCACTCGGCGAGCACGGCGGCGCGGCGCTCCTCGAAGGCGTCGGAGATGTACTTCAGGAAGATCAAGCCGAGGACGACGTGCTTGTACTCGGCCGCGTCCATCGACCCGCGCAGGGCGTCGGCCATCGCCCACAGCTCGGCCTCGTGGCCGACGACCGCCCCGCCGTTCGCGACCGCCTGTGCGGCGTCCCGCCGCTTCCCTGTCCGTTGCCGCGCCATGCTCGCCGCCCGTCGTCGAATCCGCGCCCGCGGGGCCGACCGCCGGCCCCGTCTACCGATAGCGTACAACCAGCCGCCGGGCGTCTCAACGGCGGAGCGGCCGGCGGGGATCACGGGTCCGGCACCCGGTACTCCACCAGCGCGGAGCGGCCGACGACGTCGACGATGCGCACGAGGCGGGTCGAGCCGCCGGCGTCCGTCAACGGGAGCTCCTCGCCCGGTACGAATTGCACGGGCTGCGGCCGGCCCGCGCCGACGGCAATGTTCGATGCGTACAGGAAGGTGCGGTCGAGGGTGTCGCGTACGGGGTTCAGCAGACCCTTGAGACCGGGGAGGGGGCCGGCGCCCTCGGGGAGGACGACGCTGCCGCCCCGCGGCAGGGCGCGGAGCTCCAGCGCGACCGCCCCCCGGGCGGGGAGCCATTCCCTCACCAGGCCGCCGGCGCATCCCGGCGCCGCGGCGAACACGGTCAGGGGCAGCTCGGTCGTGTAGAGATCGACGGCGGCCTCGCCGTTCTCCCCGGCGACCGCGTGCTTCCAGGTGTTGTTCGGGAACAGGACCAGCACGTCGGCCCCCGGCAGCGGCCGCCCCCCGGTCCGAACCGTCACGACGGCGCGCGCGGAGGTCGCGTCCTGCGGCGCGGCGGGGATGGCGAGCAGGACCTCCGCACCGTCGATGAGCCGGTATTCCGGCGGCCGGCCGCACAGCTCCCGGGTCTCGCGCAGGATCGCCGGGACGCCGTCGCCGCGGCGCTCCATGAAGTAGCGCCGGTCGGCCGAGCCGCGGATGTCTCCGACCGCCATCCGGCCCATCGCCGAGGCGATGACCTGGTTCCGCGTCGCCTGCCGGAGCGCCATGCCTTCGAGCGTCAGCGTGTTGGGCAGGGCGCCGGGCGACTGGATCTCGAGGCGGTCGGAGAACATCGACAGGCGGATACGGCTCGCGCGGACCGCGTAGTCGCGATGCACCACGGCGTTGACGACCGCCTCGAAGATCGCCTTCTCGCTGTACTGCGGCATGTCTATCCGCGCCGGGACCTTGCGGGCGGCGACGTGCATGTTGCGCACCGCGAACGTCACCGCGTCCGCGATCTGTCGATGCAGGGGGCCGGTAATCTCCTGCGCATCGACCTGTCCCGACGTGCGGTCCGCGCCGCGGTATCGGGTCGCGGCGATGGCCGCGTTCGGCACCCACCGCTCGGGCTCCTGCGTACACAGCAGCACGCCGGCGACGGTCGCGCGCCGAACGCCGGACTCGTCGGGCGCGAGCAGCGCCAGCTTGGCCAGCGCGACCTCCGGCTCGGCGGCGCCCTCGGCGCTCAACAGCGGTCGCCACAGGGCGGCGTCCAGCGTCTCGAAGCCGGTTCCGGGCACCGGCTGCTCGTCGAACCAGAGATAGCGGTTCTGCGTGCGCTTCTGCGCGAGGCGCAACCGTTCGTCGCCGGTCAGGCGGCGCTTGGACGCGCCGACCCGGATGAAGCTGCGGCCCCGGTGTTCGTACAGGGAATCGCCCTTGGCCACGTCGACCAGCAGGAACGCCCTGCCGTCGAGCTCCCGGTGATGGATGTCGATGCGGACCGCCGGCTCGATGCCGTCGGTGCTCACCTCGACCAGGAGATGATCGAGCGCCGCCATCTGGGGGCCGGACATCCCCTGAACGCGCCCGTCGTCCGTGACCCCGCACAACAGCACGCCGCCGTTCGCGTTGGCGAACGCGGCGATCTCGTCGGCCAGGTCGCCGCGGCCGGGGCTGGTGGGACGGTCGCCGGAGAACTCGATCTGCTTGAACTCCCAGCGGCTGTCCTCCCCCAGCCCCAGCCGCTGCCGGATGTCGTCGTCCCCCCACGCCATGCTCGTCGTCCGTCGTCGATCCACGACCCGCAGGGCGGACGGCCTCCCCGCCAACCGTACGGCGGAAACGTGACCGGAGGGCACACCGAACCTCGGTACCGGAATCACCGGTCGGGCCGGCTGCCCAAAGGCGCTGAGGACGCTGGCCGGACGCCGGCCGTCACGGTTACGCCGAACCACTGCGTCGCGCTCAACCGGCGTCGTCCGTCGCGGTCACGGTGACGCTGGCACCGCCGTCACACGGGTCCACCTGACGGAGCTTCGGTCGGCTCTCGACGCAGTGTACAACGCCGCGGGCCGGCCGCAGCCCGCCTGCGCCGACGCGTGGGTCGAGGCCGGAGCGACTCCCATCAGGGCCGCCAGCAGCGGACCGCCCGTCCGCCTCGACAACCGCCGGAATCAAGCGTACAGCCAGCCGCCCGCCCGCCTCAACAACTCCCGCTCCCGCCACGCTCCGACGCCGCTCCCGAACATCAGCGGTCGTTCTCGAGCAGCCCCCTTGCAGCATTCAGCGCCTCGTCGAAGGTCGTGACCTCGCCGTCGATCTGGCGTTCGTAGACGGCCTTCAGAATGCGGCCGATCTCCGGCCCCGGCGGCAGGCCGAGCTGCAGCACGTGGCGGCCGAGGAGGAGGGGCGCCGGGCCTTCGTGCTCGACGCCGAGGGCGCGGGCGCGGTCGAGGAACCAGTCCATCGTCGCGGCGCAGTCGAAGTCGCGGGTGCGGCCGAGGCAGTCCGCGGCGGACAGGAGCGCAAGCAGCTCTAGGTCCACCTTGCGGGCGAGGCGGCGGAAGGCGCCGTCGCCGACGGGTTGGGGGGCGCGGCGCCACATGCCGGGCTTCAGGTGGTGGGCGACGAGGCCGAGCACCTGGCGGCGGACGTCGTAGCCGGCGAGGGTGTGGACGTCGAGGCGGTCGAGGAAGGCGCGGGTGGGCGGCACGCCGGCCTCTTCGTGGCCGCGCGAGCGGATGCGGCCGTCGATGAACTCGGTGGTGGCGGGCTTGCCGAGGTCGTGGCAGAGGGCCGCGAGCATCAGGGTGAGCCGCTGCGGGGGGTCGAGGTCGTCGATGCGGGCGCGGGCCTGGTCGACGACCATCAGCGTGTGCACCCAGACGTCGCCCTCGGGGTGCCACTCGGGGTCCTGCGGGCAGCCGACGAGGGCGCGGAGCTCGGGGAAGAGGCGGTCGACGACGCCGAGGTCGAGGGCCAAGTCGAGGCCGATGGACGGCCGGCGGGCCTGCAGCAGCAGCTTGTCCACCTCGCCCCGGATGCGCTCGGCGGGGAGGTCGTCGAGGGCGATGGCGCGGCAGAGGCGGGCGGTGGCGTCGTCGGCCGCGAGCTCGAAGCGGGCCGCGAGCTGCACGCCGCGCAGCACCCGCAGGCTGTCGTCGCCGAAGGTGGCGGGGTCCACGACCCGCAGCCGGCGCGCCGCCAGGTCGGCGCGGCCCCCGAAGGGGTCGATGTACTCGTCGCGCCGGGGGTCCCAGGCGATGGCGTTGACGGTGAAGTCGCGCCGGCGGGCCGCCTCCTCGACGGGCATCGAGGGGTCGCCGGTGACGACGAAGCCGCGGTGGCCGCGGCCCTGCTTCGACTCGGTGCGCGGCAGCGAGACGTCGACGCCGCCGACCTTGTACACGGTGAAGCTCTGGCCGACGGTGTTGACGGGGCCGATCTCCGCGAGCAGCGCGCGGAGGCGGTCGGCCTCGATGCCGTACACCTCGATGTCGACGTCCTTCGACCCGCGGCCGAGGAGGCGGTCGCGCACCCAGCCGCCGACGTAGAGGGCGCGGCCCCCGGCGCGGTGCGCCCGCTCGGCGACGGCCGCCGCGATCTGCGCGTCGTTCATGGCGCGAGATTCTCGATCTCGACCGGCTCGATCTCTCCGGCCGGGCGGAAGCCGAAGATGCGGCCGTAGAAGTACAGCTCGGCCTCGGCCGCGCGGCGGATGTTCGCGGCCCGGCGGAATCCGTGCTGCTCGCCCTCGAACATCAGGCACGCGACGGGCAGCCCCTTGCGGCGCAGGGCGTCGGCCATGCGCTCGGTCTGGTCGGGGGGCACCACCGCGTCCTCGAGGCCCTGCAGGAAGATGACGGGGCAGGAGAGGCGGTCCGCGGCGTGAATCGGCGATCGCGCCTCGTAGAGGTCGGCGCGTTCCGGCCACGGGCCGATCAGCGCGTCGAGGTAGCGCGATTCGAACTTGTGCGTGTCGCGGGCCAGCGCCGCGGGGTCCGAGACGCCATAGTACGACGCGCCGGCGGTGAACACGCTCCCGAACGCGAGCGCGCACAGCGTGGTGTAGCCGCCGGCCGAGCCGCCGCGGATCGCGAGCCGCGCGGGGTCGACGTCGCCCCGCGCCACCAGGTAGCGCGCCGCCGCCTCGCAGTCCTCGCGGTCGACGACGCCCCAGGCGCCGCGCAGGAGACGGCGGTAGGCGGTGCCGTACCCCGTCGACCCGCCGTAGTCCACGTCGACGACCGCGAACCCGCGCGTCGTCCAGTACTGGATGGCCAGCCGGAAGCCGGGGTTGGTGTGGCTGGTGGGCCCGCCGTGGATGAACGTGAGCAGCGGCGGCCGCTCGCCGTCGGGGGCGCGGAACGCGGGGTTTCGCGGCGGGTAGTAGAAGGCGTGCGCGGTGCGTCCCTCCGCGCTCGGGCAGACGATGGGCTCGGCGCGCGACACGGTCGACGGGTCGAGCTTCGGCTCCGCGCCCCGGCGCAGCGTCTCGACCTCTCCGGCGTCGGCGTCGATGGCGACGAGGGCGGGGCCGGCTTCCGCGCCGGCGGCCACGCACAGCAGCCGGCCCCGCGACGCGGCGGCGAAGTAGCCGAACGTCGTGAACGGCGTGGCGATCTCGCGCAGCCGCCCCGCCGCCACGTCGATCACCCCCAGCCGGATCCCGGCCGCGTTTCTATAGTGCGCGACCATACGGTCCTGGTCCAGCACCGCGTACCGGCACGTGCCGAACTGCCACGGGGGCGACCCGAACTCGGCCTCCATCGGCAGCACGGAAACCAGCCGTTCCCCGTCCCATCGGTGTAAGTTCCACCAGCCCGACCGGTCCGACACGCAGTACAGCGTCCCGTCCGGCCCCCACGCCGGGTGGATCACGGAGACCTCGCCGGCGCTCCCTTCGCCCGCCCCGCCGACCCTCCCCATGTCGCCGGTGCCCCCGGCACCGCCGGTGCCCCCGGTGTGGCCGGCAGCCCCGGTGCCGCCGCCACCTTCGGGGCGGGCGTCGTCCGCGCCGCCGGTCATGTCGCGCGGCGACGTCGGGGAGCGCCCGCCGGCGTCTACCTCGGTGCCGCCCGCGATCCGCCGCGGCGACGCGAGGCCGCCGTCGGCGGCCACGTCCGCGACCCACAGCTCCGTCGCGTCCCACGGCATGTTCGGGTGGTTCCAGCAGACCCACGCGAGCCGGCTCCCGTCGGGGCTGAGGCGGGGCGAGGCGTAGAAGTCGAAGCCCCGGTGAACCGGCGCCGGTTCGCCACCGCCGGTGGGGATCGCCACGAGCAGGTTCTCGGGCTCGCGGCCCGCGCGGCGGTGGTCCTCGGCCACGCAGATCAACCGGCCTCGGGCATCGTCCACCGTCGCGTCGGCGTAGCGGACGGCGACGTCCGGCGTGATCGCGGCCGGCGCCTCGGACCCGTCCACCGGCCGGCGGTACAGCCGCTGGTCGGCGAAGTTCGAGAAGTACGCCACGCCGTTCGACACCGCCAGGGCCCCGCCCCCGTACTCGTGGACGCGGGTCCGGGCGTTGTGGGCGGGCGTGGTCACCTCCGACATCTCGCCGTCCGCGGTCAGCCGCATCGCCGCGCACCGGCCCGCCTCGTCCGGGCGCGACTCGACCCAGTACACGTCGCCGCCGTCGACGGTGACGGCCTCGAACCGCAACGCTCCCGCGGTCAGCATCTCCGTCGTGACGGGCGATTCCCACGCCCCGTACGGCGCGATGGTTCGTTCAGTCGTCACGCGTTTCTCCCTGACGTCGGCCGTCCCGGACCGCCGTGTCTACCCTCCGCCGGCCGCCTTCGCGGGTTCCGGTGCAGCCTGTGGCGCGCCGGCCTGCGGCCCGGCAATCGTCGCGTGCGGCTACGCCCGTCTACGGAGCCGTCCCACGCCGCCCCGCGCGGCCGACTTCGGCGAACGCCCCTCACAGCGACCGCGCGAGCCGGAAGCCGTAGTCGGTGTAGCGCAGCGACGGGTCGAGGCTGCTGCGGGCGGCGGTGCGGTTCAGGGTCAGCGCGTGCCGCCACGCGCCCCCGCGCGAGGCGCGCCGCCGGCCTTCCTCCGGCCCCACCGGGTTGACGGCGGGTGCGCGGGCGTAGAAGCCGCGGTCGTGCCAGTTCGCGCACCACTCGTGGATGTTGGCGCCGATGCCGTAGAGCCCGAACCCGTTGGGCTTGCCCAGGGTGACCGGCCACGGACCGTCGAGGGGGCCGCGGCCCCCGTTCGGCACCCAGTCGGGAATCTCGTCGCCCCAGGGATAGCGCCGGCCGTCCACGCCGCCGCGCGCCGCCCGCTCCCACTCCGCCTCGGTCGGCAGCCGCACCGCGCCTCCGCCGCGCGAGCGCCACGCGCAGTACGCGGCGGCGTCGTGCCAGCTCACGCCCACCGCCGGCAGGTCGTCCCCGCGGAACGCGGGATTGTCCCACTCTCGCGGAGGCTGGTGGCCGGTGGCGTCGAGGAACGCGGCGTACTCGGCCCGGGTCACGGGGTGTACGGCCATCCGGAATCCGTCCACCCACGCCCGGTGCACGGGGCGCTCGGACGGCTGGCCCTCGTCGCTCCCCATCAGGAACCAGCCCCGCGGGATGGTGACGAACTCGGACATGGGAGGCGTCGGTGGCCGGGCCGCGTCAGGACGCTGACGGAAACCGCCCCGCCGGACGCCGGCCGGGGGGGACCTCGGAGAACCGGCTGCGTCGGGGGCCGGCCGGCGGCTTCATGTCTACCGCCGCCCTACATCAGGGGGACGACGACGTCGTGCATCTCGCCGTCGCGCGAGACGGTCACCGCGACCTCGTCGCCGGGCTGGTACCGGTCGAGCACGAGGCGCAGCTCGCGGAACGACTGCACCGGCTCGCCGTCGATGCGGACGATGATGTCGCCGAGCTGGTTGGCGTTCGGCTCGGTGCCGCGCAGGCCCGCCCGCGCCGCGCCGGAGCCCGGGTTGACCTCGGCGACGACGACCCCGTTCACCCCGAGGCGCGCCGTAACGAACCGATTCAACTGCTGGTCGGTCGAGATGCCGAGTTGGGCCGGCGTGTACGCGCCGTGGGCGATCAACTGCGGCACGACCCGCGTCACGGTGTTGACGGGGATGGCGAAGCCGATGCCGGCCGACGTCCCCGAGGGGCTGGCGATCTGGCTGTTGATCCCGATGACGCGGCCGCGGCTGTCGAGCAGGGGGCCGCCGGAGTTGCCGGTGTTGATGGCCGCGTCGACCTGGATGACGTCCTCGATGATGTCGCCGGTCAGGCCCGCGATCTGGCGGCTGAGGGCCGAGATGATCCCGGTGGTCAGGGTGGCGCTGTAGCCGAAGGGGTTCCCGATGGCGTACGCGCTCTGCCCCACGCGCACGCGGTCGCTGTCGCCCAGCCGGACCGGCCGCAGCGAGTCGGCCGGGGCGTCGATGCGCAGCACCGCCAGATCGTGCCGGGCCGAGCCCCCGACCGGCTCCGCCATGTAGCTGGTCTGATCGTGCATGACCACCCGCCACGACGTCGCGTCCTGCGCGACGTGGAAGTTGGTGACGATGTGGCCGTTCCGGTCCCAGACGAACCCGGTCCCCGTGCTGAGCGGCATCTCGCCGGTGACGCGCCCGAAGAGGTCCCGGCCGCGCGTGGTGGTGCTGATGTAGACGACCGACGGGCTGGTGTTCTCGAAGAGGTCGACGATGGCCTGCTCGTCCGGCCGGAGGTCGGTGTAGGGCTCGGGGGCGGGCCGGCGCTGCAGAGCCTCGACGGGCTCGACGGCGGCGTTGGCGGGGACCAGCTCGAACGTGCATCCGCCGGCCGCGGCGCCGAGCAGGACGACGACCGCGAGGCTGCGCGTGGCCGACTCGAACCGCCGCCGGTTGAACTCGGGTGCCATAGAAACATCCTGGACCAGTGACCCGCCGGCGGCCCAAGCCCTGCGTCATCCGCGCGGGCGGTTGCGCGAGGCCGGATTGCCCGCCCGAAGGGCCGCCCGGGTTCCGATTCGCGCGCGGGTATCCAGGCTGTGGAACGGCGTGGACCTCCGCCGGGTCGGGCGGTCGGGCGTCGGGGCAAGGCGGCGCGGTCTTGGACCGGCCAACCCGGTGCCTACCCCGGCTCCTAGCCGTGAGAGCGTCGCCTGCGGCTCCGCTCGCCGCCCGAACAATCTGCACCGTCTACGGCGCAGACTCTTAGGCGACCTTCGACTCGACGTGCCGGTCGAGCAGCTCGGCCAGCTTGTCCTTGCCGGCCACGCCGACCGTCGCCTCCACCACCTCGCCGCCCTTGAACAGCAGCAGGGTGGGAATCGAGCGGACGCTGTACTTCATGGGCGTGTCCGGGTTGTCGTCGATGTTCAGCTTGCCGACGACGACGCGGCCGTTGTACTCGTCGGCGAGCGCGTCGACGGCGGGGGCGATCATGCGGCACGGCCCGCACCACTCCGCCCAGAAGTCCACGAGCACCGGCTTGTCCGACTGCAGCACCGCCTGCTCGAAATCGCCGTCGGTGAGGGTCTGCGTGTGTTCCGAGGCCATCGTTGGTGTCTTTCCTCCGTCTTGCCGGCTGGTGGACGGTTCGTCGCCGGCCGGCTCGGGTCCAGGATACAACCGGCCAGTATACTCCGGTTGGACGTTGCCCCGTTGGTTTCCGTTCGATCCCATGCTCGGGCGACGGGCGGTCGGGGCCGGTGCCGCAACGCACTCGCCGTGGCGTCTTCCCGCCCGCGCCGCCGGGGCGGCGTAGCGGCCCGGGGGGACCCGCCACGGGCCGCTCGTCGCCCGCGGGCCCAGCCCGGAGAGCGTCGCCTGACGGGCTCCGTCCGCCGCCCAACCGACCCGCCGGGAGTCTGCACCCGTTCTACGGCGCAGGTTCCTAGGGCTCAGGCACTTAGCCGTTGCGCCCCGGCTCCTCCGCCGACTCCTCGGCCTCCTCGAAGGTCGCCAAGCCTTCCACCTGCCACTCGGCCAGCGGCTGGGGCCCCGCGACGATCCCCTCCAGATCCGGATCGCCGGCGGCGCGCGGCTGCGACGCCGCCTGCGCGCGGCGTTCCTTCGCTTCCGCCCGCCTCGCGTCCTTCAGCTTGCGCTGCTCCTGCCGGGCGCGTTCACGCTGCCGCTTCTGCTGTGTCGGTCGTCCACGGGTTGCCAATCGTCACCTCCTTGGGCGGGGTGCGGATCGGCCTGAGCGGACGGCAGGTCTGTCGAGAGTGACGCGCTGGGGGTAGAGCGGTTGGAGACCTGCCGGCTCGACGGATGGGGATGCCCACCGCGGGCCGACCTACGTATCCGAAATCTGTTGCTACAGCTTATCAGGCGCGGGGGTCGAAGGCAAAGCCGGGCCGGGGCGCAAGCCCGGCGGCGGCGGGGCTATAATCCCGGTTCCGGCGGTCCGTTCGCGTCCCGCCGGGCGTCGGCAAGCCATCCCGCCAGTCATGGACGGACTCCGCGACAGCCTCCTCGCCCTGGGCCTCCCCGGGCTCTTCCTCATCGCCTTCCTCGACTCCGCCGGCGTCCCCCTGCCCGGCGGCGTCGACGTGGTGGTGCTGCTGCTCGCCTGGCAGCAGCCGTCGTTGTTCGTCTGGATCGCGCTGGCCGCGTCGACGGGGTCGACGCTCGGGTGCCTGGTCCTCTACCGGATCGGGCGCACCGGCGGGGACCGCGCGGTCCGCCGCCTCGATCCCGGGAAGCGCGAATGGGTCACCCGGAAGGTCCGCGAGAACGACGTCTTCGCCATGCTCGTCGCGGTCCTCGCGCCCCCGCCGTTCCCCGCCAAGGTGTTCATGCTCGTCGCCGGCATCGTCGGCATGTCGTGGACCCGCTTCGCCGGCGCGATCTTCGTCGGACGCCTGATCCGGTTCACCGGCGAGGCGTACCTGGCCGTCCGTCTCGGCGACCGGGCGGTCGAGACCCTTCGGCAGCACTATCCGACCGTCGGCGCGGCGCTGGTTCTGGCCGTGATCCTCTATCTCGCGGGGCGGTGGGTGCTGAAGCGGCGGCGGCTCCAGGCCGCGGGCTGAACGGACGCTTGCGCCGGCGGGTCGACACGTCCTATCGTTGGTCGATCAACCGGGTTCCCGGCGGGCTGCGGCGGACCCGGCCGCTTTCAGCGGGGCCGGTCGCCGGGGGCCGGCGGGCAGCCCGTTCTTTAACGGGAGGGGACGATGAGCAGGCGAAGCTTCGCGGCGGCGGTGGCGGCGTTCGTGCTGGCCGTCCCGGCGGTGGCGGCGGGACAGGGGCCGGCGCCGGAAGGATGGACGGTGCCCCGCACGGCGGACGGCCATCCCGACCTGCAGGGCATCTGGGCGAGCGACTCGGCGACGCCGCTCGAGCGGCCCGCCGAGCTCGCCGACAAGGCGTTCCTCACCGACGAGGAGGTGGCGACCCTCCGCTCGCGCGCGGCCGAGCTGTTCAACGGCGAGACCGACGCGGCGTTCGGCGAGAGCGTGTTCCGGGCCGCCCTGGCCGACCGTCAGGACTTCCAGTCGGGTGACGGGGTGACGGAGGCGAACCCCGAGGGGACCGGCAACTACAACCATTTCTGGCTGATCGACCGCTGGTTCGACAACCGCACGTCGCTCATCGTCGATCCCCCGGACGGGCGCCTGCCCGCCCTGACGGCGGAGGCCGAGCGTCGGCGCGCGGCGGCGCGCGGCCGCGCGCGCCCGCCCTTCCCGCGGGGACCCGAGGACCTCGGGGCGGGGCTGCGGTGCAGCGGCGGGCGCATCCCGATGACGGGGCGCGGCTACAACAGCAACTACCAGATCCTGCAGACGGCCGGCCACGTCGTGATCCAGATGGAGATGATGCACGACACGCGCATCATCCCCCTGGACGCGCCGACCCCCGCGACCGCGCTCCGCGGCGACCTCGGCGTCTCGCGCGGGCACTGGGACGGGGACTCGCTGGTGGTCGAGACGACGAACCTGAAGCGGGGCGGCGGGGGATCGTCGCCGGACCTGCGACTGGTCGAGCGCTTCACGCGGGTCGGCCCCGAGACCCTCGCCTACGAGTACACGATGGACGACGCGAGCACGTGGACGCGGCCGTGGACGGCGCGGATCTACATGCGGCCGGCGCCGGGGACCGGCGTCATCTACGAGTTCGCGTGCCACGAGGGGAACTACGCCCTCGAGCACACCCTGCGGGGCGCCCGTCTCCAGGAAGCGGGCAGGATCGCGCCATGAGACCTTCGGGCAACGCGGGGGCGGGCGGCGGGCTCCTCGGGTTCGCGCTCGCCGCAGCCTTGGGCGCGGCCTGCGGCGGCGGGGTGCCGGCCGTCGAGGTGCTGCGCGCCCCCGACGGGGCCAGCCTGCCCCAGGCGGCGGTCGCCCCCGACGGGCGGCTGCACCTCATCTACTACACGGGGTCGATGACCAGGGGCGACCTGTGGCACGTCACCCGGGCGCCGGGGTCGGCGGACTGGTCGGCGCGGCGGCGCGTGAACAGCGAGCCGTACTCGGTCACGGGCCTCGGGCCGGTGGACGGGGGGCAGCTCGCGATCGGGCCCGACGGGCGCCTGCACGTGACCTGGTTCCACCGCGACCCCACGTGGTTCCATTACACGCGCACCGACGACGCGGGCGCGTTCGAGCCCCAGCAGACGCTGTCGACCAAGCCGGAGGGCGGAGTGGAGACCGGCTCGACGGTCGCGGTGGACGGCGGCGACGTCTACGTCTTCTGGCACGCCGACCCGGTCCAGGACGCCGACCGCCGCGTCTACCTCGCGGCGTCGCGCGACGGCGGGAAGCACTTCGAGCCGCCGCGGCCGGTCGGCCCCGCCGCCGAGGGGGCTTGCGGATGCTGCGGGCTGCGGGCGGCGGGCGACGGGGCGGGCGCGGTCCACGTGTCCTACCGCGGCGCCGGCGACAACGTGCACCGCGGCATGCGGCTGCTCACCAGCACCGATGGCGGCCGCACCTTCGGCGACCGGCTCATCCAACCCTGGGACATCGGCGCGTGCCCGGTCGCCACCACCACCCTCGCCACCGGCCCGGACGGCACCCTGGTGGCGTGGGAGACCGAGGGGCAGGTCTTCGTCGCGAACACCGAACGGCTCGACGAGCCGTGGTCCCCCCCGGGGGAGGCGCAGTTCCGGCGCAAGAACGCGACGGTGGCCGTGAACCACCGCGGCGACGTCCTGCTCGCGTGGGGCGACGGCCCCGGCTGGCAGTCGGGCGGGAACCTGCACTGGCAGGCGTTCGACGCCCGCAGCCGGCCCCGGGGCGAGACGGGCCGCGGCGAGGCGCCGATTCCCGCCCGCAGCGTGCCCACCGTGGTCGCGCGGGCGGACGGCTCGTTCGTGATCGTCTATTGAGGAGCAAACACGGTGAATGACAGGTTGAATCGGTGGCGGTCGTTCCGGTTCGGGCTCGCCGCGCTGGCGGCCCTCCTCGTGTAGTTTTGGTCCGGCGCCGCCGAGCCGAGGTTGCAGGATCTGCGTACTCCTGTCCCGCCGCGGCCGGCAACAACTGCCGGCCGGAGTTCGCCGGAACGGTGTCCTTCACGGCAATACCGGGGCGCGCGGCGTTGGCATGCGCGATGCAACCGTTGGCATGGCCGGAGGACGACCATGACCACACGCCAACCGAGAGGCGCAGCCGATCGCCGCTACGTGCGGCTCGTGCGCACCACCCTGCAGATCGACGACGACGTCCTGGAGGCGGCGCGGTGCATCGCCGACGACGAGCGCGTCAGCGTCGGCGAGACGCTGTCGAGGCTCGCGCGCCGCGGGCTCGAGCCCCGCCCGGACGAGCCGGCCTGGGCCCGCCTGCCGCCGACGCCGCCCCGTCCCGCCGCGGTCGCGCGGGGCGGCGCGATGCGGCGGCCCGGCGTGGTCTGGGAGCCGTGGTGACGCCGCCGGAGGCCGCGGCCCGCACCGGAGCGTATCCGCCGGCGGTCCGGCCGCCGGCGCAACGGTGATACCCGGCTCAGCGGCTCCTTCGCCGCCCCCGGCCGTTCCGCGCATGCGGTATGCTCCCGCGATGTTCATGCGCCTGCTCGCGTGGGTCGTCTACCTCGTCCTCCAGGTTCTCTTCCTGCCGCTGGCGGTGGTGGGGACGCTGATGGTCACCTACCGTCAGCTCGTCGTCAGCCGGCGGCTGGGCAGCTCGGCGACCGCCATCGAGGTCATCAACGGGCGCTGGACCATGCACTGGTTCGGCATGCGGCCGGACCCGGCGACGGCGCGGCTCCTCCGCGTCCTGCCCAACTCGTCGATCCTGGGGTTGAAGCTGTTCCTGCTCCCCCTGTGGGTCAAGCGCCGTCTGAGCGGCGACTACTTCGCGTATCCCCGCCTGCCGCCGCCGGACGGGGCGGAGACCATGGCCGACCTGGTCGTCGCCCGCACGCTCTACTTCGACCGCATCCTCGGGCGGGTCCTCCCCAATGTCGAGCAGTTCGTGCTGCTGGGGGCCGGCTACGACACCCGCGCCTTCGGCCCCCTCGTGCCCGACGGCGTGGCCCGCTTCGAGGTGGACCATCCGCGGGTGCAGGCGCTGAAGCGGACCAAGCTGGCCGAGGCGGGCATCGACACGGCGGGCGTCACCTTCGTCGAGGTCGACTTCAGCCGGGAGGACGCGTTCGAGAAGCTGGCCGCGGCCGGCTACGACCCGGGGCGGAAGACGGCGTTCCTCTGGGAGGGGGTGACCCTCTACCTGGGCGGGGACGACGTGCGGAAGACGCTGCGGGGGGTCCGTGCGCGGTCGGCACCGGGCAGCGTGCTGGTGGCCGACGTCTACGCGGAGCGGTTCGTGCGGCTCGCCCGCGGGAAGGCGGTGAGGAAGACCCTCGACTACACCGACGAGGGCTTCGCCTTCGCCCTGGAGTTCGGGACGGACTGGGAGCGGAAGCTGCAGGATTTCCTCGCGAGCGAGGGACTGAGCCTGGGCGAGGCGTACTTCATGGGCCGCGCGAACCCGAAGGGGCCCCTCGCGGTGGTGGCCGAGGTCGTCGTGCCGCCGGAGCGTGATGGGGAAGAGGGCGGGCCGGACGCGGGCTCAACGCCGGACGCGGTGCCGGGCGGCGGCGGGGCGTGACGGGCGCGGGCGCGCCCGACCAAGCCGGAGGATCGTCGTCGAGGATCGGTGTTGCCGACAACCGAGGCCGCCGGGGGCCGCGCCCTTGCGGCGGCGCAGCCCCCCGGCTCGTGCTCACTCCTCGACGGTGACCGTGATCGTCGAGCAGAGCCCCTCGATGGTGCGGTGCTCGTCGTCGCCGAGCTGGACCGCGAAGGTGTGCTCGCCCGGCGGCATCAGGCTCTCGAAGACGGACGAGCCGTCGCCGAAGTGCACCCACGGCGACGACTGGGGGATGATCTCGCCGGCCGGCAGGCACTCGGTGGCGATGCCGATGTGGAAGTGGCCGACCCCCCACCGGGGCGTCTCGACCTCTTCGGGGACCGGCAACAGCGAGAAGCCCTCGCTGCCGAACTCGAACTGGACCGGGCTCGACACGGTGGCGCCGTCGGCGGGCGTCACGAAGAAGACGCGCGGCCCCTCCTGGGCCTCCGCGGTCATCGACCCCGCCGCCAGCACCGCGGCGCCCGCCAGCACCGCCGCCCCGAGTGCCCTCGTCTTCCGTTCCTTCATGTTGAACACGCAATGCTCCTTGATGACTGGGACCCGACGATCCCGCCGGCCGAACCGCCCCCGCGCCGTCCTCTTCGGCCAGCGGGGGACCGGCGCCGACCCGCGGATTACCGGGTGAATCCTAGTGTCCCCGGCCGGGTTTCGCAACCCAATTTCCGGGCGCTGCCGGCCCCCGGTGCGAGACAGCGCCGCGCCGAGTGTGCGACACTCAGAAGAAGGCCGCCGGGGCTTGGTCGGGCGCCCGCCGCCGCCTATCCGCCGCCCCGGCGTCCCCGACCCCGGAAAGGAGCTTCGCCGAATGCCGCCGTCCTTCACGCGATTCTCGTCCACCGTGCAGCCCGAGGGGGCGTTCACCGTGCTCGCCGCCGCCCGGCGCGTCGCCGCCGCGGGGAAGGACGTCATCGAGCTCGAGATCGGCGACAGCCCGTTCCCGTCCCCCGAGGCCGCCGTCGACGCCGGGGTCGAGGCGTTGCGGGCCGGCCGCACCACCTACGGCCCGTCGGCGGGGCTGCCCGAGTTCCGCGCTGCCGCCGCCGCCTACGTCAACCGCGAGCACGGCCTGTCGGTGACCGCCGACCACGTCATCGCGGGGCCGGGGGCCAAGACGTTCGAGCAGCTCTTCTGCGACACGTTCGTCGAGCGCGGCGACGGCGTCCTCGTGTTCAGCCCGTACTTCCCGACCTACGCCGCGAACATCCAGCGGCGCGAGGCGCGCATGGTGCTGTCGAACCTGCGGGCGTCGCGGGCGTTCCGGCCCGACCTCGACGATGTGCGCCGCTTCCTCGCGGACGACCCGCGGCCCAAGGCCATCTTCCTCAACAGCCCCCACAACCCCACCGGCGGCGTCGCCACCGAGGACGACCTGCGCGGGCTCGCCGACCTCATCCGGGGCCGCGACGTGGCGGTGTTCGCCGACGAGCCCTACGACTGCATGGTGTGGGAGGGCCGGCACCACTCGCTGCTCGCCCAGCCCGGCATGCTGGACCAGACCGTCGCCGCCTACACGTTCAGCAAGTCGTTCAGCATGAGCGGGTGGCGCCTCGGCTACGCGGTGTCGAGCCCCGCCACCATCAAGGTCCTCGAGCTGCTGACCAACGTCGCCCTGTCGTGCATCCCGCCCTTCACTCAGCTCGCCGGGGCCGCCGCCCTCGAGCGCGGCCGGCCGTACCGCGACGAGCGCATGCGCGACTTCCACCGCAAGGTCGAACTGCTGGTGGCCGGCCTGAACACCGTCGATGGCGTGAGCTGCCTCATGCCCGGCGGCACGTTCTACGTCTTCCCGTCGGTGGCCGAGGTCTGCAACCGCGCCGGCATCACGTCGCACGGCCTCGCGATGTACCTGCTCGAAGGGGCCGACGACGCGGTCGGCGTCGCCTGCCTGGGCGGCGAGTGCTTCGGCGACGCCGGGGGCGGCTTCCTGCGCCTGAGCTGCGCGCAGCCCGACGAGCGGCTCGTCGAGGCGGTGTCGTTCATCGCCGAGGCCCTGACCCGCCGCGACCGCATCAGCGCGTACCTCGCCGCCCAACCCGACCACCGGCTCGCCGCCCCCTACGAGGTGGACGCGCCGGTGACGCCGTGAGCCGGCCGGCAACGTGTTCTTGCATCGCGGCCAGCTCTCTTGAGCCGGATGGACGGCAACTTCTTCAGTTTCTGGTTCTGCGGGTCGACTTCGATGCCGGCGGACTCGAGCGCGGTGACGCCCAGTAGCGGCTCGGCGTCGGCGTTGCCGAAGATGATGACTCCGCCGGTGATCTCGCCCATGATCTTCATCTGTCCGATCGTGACGTCCAGAGATATCTCGCTGCCGTCGGCCAACTCGTAAGCTCGTTGTCCCTTGGGTTCGAGGCCGATCTCCTCAAGGCGCGGTCGTGGCACGAGCGAGTCGATTGCGCCAGTGTCGACCAGGAACGGTCCGGTCCAGCTTCGGGTCGGGTCGGCGGGATTCTGAACGGTCACGTCGACGTAGATGAGTCCCATTCATTTCACCTCCGGGCGAGCGTCCCCGGCGCATGCGAGTCGCGACTGGGGCCGTGGACACACTCCCGCAGGAGTGGTGGCTACAGCAGTAGGACGATCCGGCGGGCAGACTCGTTCGATGCGACGCTCGTCCGGTCGCGGGCCCTCGGGCTAGGGCGCAGTCCCCTGGATCGGCTCCAGTTGATCGGCCCGCATCCACCCCACGGCACCGTCCTCGAGCGCGATCTCCACCCAATCGTCCGCGCGGCGGTCCACGACGACCTTGGTGCCGGCGTGCACCGCGAAGATCTGCAGGGCCGGATCGTCGGAGGGTGCGCTCTGCACCTGTTCCTCCTCGGCCATCACGATCGCCTCCTCGGCGGCGCCGAGGCCCAGCTCGCGGACGACGAGGTTGACGCCGAAAACGAGGGTCACGGCGGCCGCGGCGAGGGCGGCGCGCCGCGCCCAGACCGCGAGGCCGGGCCCCGGCCGGAGCACCACGACGGTGGCGCCCGCGATCGCCGTCACCCAGGCGAGGGCGACGAGCCAGATCAGGGCGGCGCGGGGCAGCAGGCCGACCCACCAGTCGGCGGCGCGGAAGAGCCAGAACCGGGGCCGCGGGGTGATGTCGTCGGCGGTCATCGACCGGGCGAGGGCGAGGTTGGCGAGCAGGTCGTCGTCGCCGGGGATGAGGCGCCGGGCGCGTTCGTAGTTGAGGATGGCCGGCGCGAGCTCGCCGAGCCGGAAGTGGGCGTTCCCGATGTTGTAGTAGAGCTCGCCGCTCTCCAGGCCCTCGTCGAGGATGCGCCGGTAGCGGTCGAGAGCGCCCTCGAAGTCGCCGGACTGATAGAGCCGGTTGCCTTCGTCGAAGAAGGCGTTCTGGGCCTGCGTCGGCACCGCCGCCAGCAGGAGCAGCCACAGGGCGCCGAGGGCGGCCGCGCCGGACCACGCCGGGTGTCTCCCGCCGCCGACCCGGCGGGCCGGGCACCCAGGAGCGACGGCCGGCGGCGGCCGGAAACCGGATTCCCGGGTCTTCAGCCCGTCCACCACATCGGGCAGGGCGCGGGCCGCCGCGAGGGATGTCGGGTTGCCGGTCATGAGGCGGTCAGGGCCGCGTCCAGATCGGTCATCGCCCGCCCCGCCCCGTCGAGCATCGCCTGCATCGCGGGGGCATCGGGCTCGGTGGGGGCGAAGCGCTCGCGGTCGCAGCGTTCGAGACAGTCGAGACAGGCGTCGATCACCGCCGCTTCCACCCCGCGGGCGATGAGGGCGGCGCGGACCTCGTCGTGGATCAGGCCGGCCTCGGCCACGTTCAGCTTGTCGCCGAGGAACCCCTGCATGGCCCGGCCGACCTCGGCGTGGAAGTCCCGGTGCCGCTCGGGCGAGCACAGCGCCTCGGCGCGGGCGAGACGCCGCCGGGCCACCTTCGAGGCGCGCCGGCTGCGCGCCCAGGCGACGTCGCCGGCGAGCCGGTCGCGGTGGCGGCGCACCGCGACGGCGCCGGCGAGGGCGACGAGGGGCAGCACCGCGACCGTCCAGAACCCGGCCGAGCGGAACACGGTATCGCCCCGCGCCCGGAACGTCGGGGCGGCGATGCGGATGAAGCGGATGTCCTCCCGCTGCAGGTCCACCCCGGCGCGGGCGCGCCCACCCGGGAGGACGGGGGCGGGCGCCGCGTCGCCGGTGACGGTCAGGTCTATCGGGTCGGACGACGCCACCGCGTAGGCGCCGCGGTCGGGGTCGAAGTACGACAGCTCGACGGGGGGGATGGTCACCCGGCCCGGCTCGCGCGGCACGATGACGTACTCGTAGACCCGGCGTCCGCGGACGCCGTCCGCGGTCGGCTCGACCTCCTCGCGCATCTCCGGGGGGTAGACCTCGAAGGCGGCCGGCAGGTTCAGCGTCGGCTCGGGCAGGGTCCGGATGTTGCCCGCGCCGCTGACGTCGAGCCGCAGGGTCAGGGCGTCGTTGGTCTCGGCCGCGGTGCGGTCGACGCCGGCCGAGACCGCGAGCGGGCCGACGAACCCGGTGTACGAGGCGGGGGCGCCGGGGGGCGCCGGAAGCACGTCGAGGTCGAGGGCGTTCGACGAGACCGAGACCGGCACGCGGCGCCCGAACACGCCCCCGCCGAAGATGCCCCCGAACGGGTCGCCGAACGGGTCGCCTCCGAACCGGGACCGCCGTTGCACGCGCACCTGCGCCTCGATGACGAGCGGATCGAGCCGCTTCGGGCCGGCGCTGGTCGGGAAGAGAGCGATGCGGCGGATGACCTGGCTGGCGTATTGGACGCCGTCGCGGACCGTCCGCTCCTGCCGCTGCGGGGCGGCCAACTCCTCGACCCAGAAGCCGGCCGCGCCCGGCTGCCGGACGACGCTGACGCCCTCGACATCGACCCGCGTGAGGATGCGGTACTCCACCACGACGGGCTGGTTGACGTAGGTCCGCTCCTCGCTGAGGGTGGCGGTGATCAACAGGTCGTCGGAAGAGACGCCGTCGTCGGCGCCCGCGCGCCCGGCCGCGCCGCCGCCCGCGCCGGCGGTCGGGGCGCCGGCGATCTCGATGGTCAGGGGATCCGTGCGCAGGTCCTGTCCGCCGGCCGTCAGCGTCACCGGACCGATCTCGAAGGCACCCTGCCGCGTCGCCCGGAACCGGTACTGGATGCTGTACGACGTCGACATCCGGCCGTTGGACAACTGTATCGACGTCGACGTGCTTGAGCCGAGGTAGACGGCGAACGCCGACAGGTCGGGCAGGGCGGGGTCCGCGTCGACGCTCTGGCTGTCGGAAACCTCCACGTTCAGGACGAACTGGTCGTTGACGAGCACCGGGTTCCGGTCGAGGAAGGCCCGCGCGGACTGGGCGGAGCCGGCCGCGGGCACCGCCAGGAGCAGCGCCGCCGCCGCGAGGCCGCGGGCCGCGCTCACCAGGGCCTCCTCGGCGGTCGGGCCGGGGCGGTGGTCCGCCGGCGGCGCTGAATCCGGTCGGGGTCCTCGTCGATCGCCTCCAACAGGCGCTCCGCCTCCTCGCGGCTCAGCTCGCCGGGCTGCGGCTGCGGCTCCCCGCCGGACGGGTCCGGCTGCTCCTGCCGGCCCTGATCCTGATCCTGTTGCCGCTGTTCGTTCTGCGGCTGGTCCTGTTCCTGCTCGTTCTGCTCCGGTTGATTCTGCTGCTGCTCCTGTTGCTGTTCCTGCTCCTGCTGCTCGTTCGGCGGCTGTTCCTGCGGCTCGGGCTGCTGGTCCTGATTCTCCTGATTCTCGTCGTCGTTCCGGTCCTGCTGGTCCGAGGACTGCTGCTGTTGCTGCTGCTCCTGCAACTGTTCCAGGGCCAACTCGAAGTTGTGCTTGGCGTCGACGTCCGCCGGGTTGCGGCGCAGCGCCTGCTTGTAGGCTTCGAGGGCCGGCTGGAGTTGCTGCTGGCGGTACAGGGCGTTGCCGAGGTTGTACCAGGCCCGCGCCTCGACGGCGGGGTCGCCGCTCTCGGCCGCCTGCTGGTAGGCCTCCATCGCGCGCTGGAACTCGTCGGTCCGGTACAGCGCGTTCCCGTTGTTGAACGGGACCACGGGCGAGTCCGGCGCCTCCCGCAGCGCCTCCAGGTACTGCTCGTGGGCCTCCTCGAACCGGCCTTCCCCGTAGAGCCGGTTGCCCGCCTCGACCGCGCTCCGGCCGGGTTGCGCATCGGCGAGGGCCGGGAGCAGAACGCCTCCGAGACAGGCGATGGCGACCCGGGCCACCCGCCGATGTGCACGCTCACCCCGTCCGGTCGAGTACGGGCGTCCCGCGCCCGCGGGAGCTCCGGCTGCCCGTCCGTGCCCCCGCAGGTCCGCCGGGGCCGGCAATTCCGTCCCTCTCCGTGTCCGCGTGCTGCGCCCCCCGCCTCCAGAGCCTGCGTCGCGCTCCGCTTCGGTCGGAACCCATGCGCGGTGCGTCACGCCGCGCCGCCATCGATCGTGACCGCGTCTCACTTGAACCTCCCCGACCATTCGGCCCGCACCCGTCGGCGGTCCGGTATAAGGACCTCGCCGAACAGCAGCGCCAGCGCGAGGCCCAGGAAGAGCTGATACTGCTCGTCGAACAGCGTCACCTGCTCGGCATCGAAGGCCTGCCCCTCGCCCCCCGTCACCTCGTCGGCCAGCGCCTGGAGCTCGTCGCCGGCCGGCGACGCCCGGTAGTAGAGGCCGCCGGTGCGCTCGGCCATCGCCCGCAGGACGGCCTCGTCGAGCCGCGTCGTCACCACCGTCCCGTCGTCGTCGCGCCGGAATCCGCGGGGGCGGCCGGCCTCGTCGAACTCGGGAATCGGCACCCCCTCGGTCGACCCGATGCCCACGGTGTAGATGCGGACCCCCGCCTCGACGGCCCGGTCGACGGCCTCCTCGACCTCGCCCTCGTGGTCCTCGCCGTCGGTGATGAGGACGAGCACCCGGTGGCGCCGGTCGGTCTCGGCGAACGCGTCGAGGGCCGCCGCGACGGCCTGGCCGAGGTTGGTGCCCTGCACCGACATCATGTCCGTATCCATCGCGTTCAGGAAGAGGGCGGCGGCCCCGTAGTCGCTGGTCAGGGGGCTCTGCACGAACGCCTCGCCCGCGAACGCGACTAGGCCGACCCGGTCGCCGTCCAGCCGGCCGATCAGATCGACGACGGCGAGCTTGGCCCGGTCGAGCCGGCTCGGCGCGATGTCCTCGGCCGTCATCGAGGCGGACAGGTCGAGGGCCGCCACGATGTCCTGCCCCTCGCGCCGCACCGTCTCGACCCGGCTCCCGAACTGTGGCCGGGCGAGGGCGGTGACGAGCAGCGCGACGGCGGCGAGCAGGGCCGCGTGCTTCGCCAGCCGGCCCCGCCGGTCGACGGTGGCGGTCAGCCGGTCGAGGAGGTGGCGGTCGCCGACCCGGGCCAGGGCCCGGCGCGTGCGGGCGCGGGCCCACCACGCCAGACCCAGGAGGGCCGGGACGAGCAGATACGCGGGCAGCACGTCGGCGGCGGCGAACCTGAACATCTAGGGTATCTTCCCCCGCGCGGCGCGGGCCGGCGTCGTCTCCGGCGTCCGCGGCATCACGGTATCTTCCCCCGCGCGGCGCGGGCCGGCGTCGTTTCCGGCGTTCCGCGGCATTACGGTATCTTCCTCAGCGCGGTGCGGGCCAGGGTCATCTCCAAGAGGAGCAGGGCCAGGCCCGCGGCCAGCGGCACGTGGAACAGCTCGCCGTAGCGGGTGAACTGCTCCACCTCGATCTCGGTCGTCTCCAGCGCGTCGATCTCCGCGTAGATCGCCTCCAGGCTCTCGCGGTCGGTTGCCCGGAAGTAGTGGCCGCCGGTCAGGTCCGCGGTCTCCCGCAGGGTCTGCTCGTCGACGTCGACCCGCACCTGCGCATAGCGGCGGCCGAAGACAGGGTCGTCGACGGGCACCCGCGCCACCCCCCGCGTGCCGGCTCCGACGGCGTAGATGCGGATGTCCAGGGCCGCCGCAAGCTGAGCCGCCGTCGCCGGGTCGATTCCGCCGCGGTTGTTCTGGCCGTCGGTCAGCAGCACGATGACCTTCGACTCGGCCGACGAGCCCCGCAGCCGCTTGACGGCGGTGGCGAGTCCCATGCCGATCGCGGTGCCGTCTTCGATGATACCGGTCTCGAGCTCGCCGAGCACGGCGGTCACGATGCCGTAGTCGAGGGTCAGGGGGACCTGGGTGAACGCCTCGCCGGCGAACGCTACCAGGCCGATGCGGTCGTTGCGCCGGCCGTTCACGAAGTCGGCGGCCACCGCCTTGGCCGCCTCGATGCGGTTCGGCTCGAGGTCCTCGGCGAGCATCGAGGTCGACAGGTCGAGGGCGAGCACGATGTCGATGCCCTCGGTGGTGACGGTCTCGGCCGTCACTCCGGTCTGGGGCCGGGCGAAGGCGACGACGAGGGCCGCGAGCCCGAGGGCGCGCAGGACGAACAGGGCGTGGCGGTACCGCCCGGTGCGCCGCCGGTCGGCGCGGGCGACGGCGGCGAGCGACGAGTAGCGCAGCGACCCCGTCCGGTCTCTGCCGCGGGCGACGTACCACCAGGCGAGCAGCGGCACGCCGATCAGCAGCAGGAGGTACGCCGGGTCCGCGAACCTGAGGATCATGTCGCCCCCTCCGTCGTCTTCCGGGCGGCGGGGGCGCCCGGGGGATGCGCCGGGTCGGCGCGCCTGAGGATCATGTCGCCTGCTCCGCGGGTATCGCGGCCGGCGGGGCCGGGGCCGGCTCGACGACGGCGGTGACGTCCACCACCCGGCGGGCGAGGGGGGCCAGCCCGCGGCACTCGGGAACGGCGGGCCGCAGCTTCGCGAACTTCACGAGGTCGCAGCGGTCGAGGACGCGCCGCACGTCGGCGACGGCCCCGCGGTCCGCGTCGGTCCGGAGCAGGCCGTCGATGACCTCGCCGGTGGTCATCTCCATCGCGTCGACGCGGAAGCGGCCTCGACGTAGACGCGCAGGATGTCCGAAAGCCGGATGTGGTACGTCTTGATCTCGCCGCGCTCCAGCAGCCCCG
Source organism: Vicinamibacterales bacterium (assembly GCA_963664545.2). Classification (GTDB taxonomy): domain Bacteria; phylum Acidobacteriota; class Vicinamibacteria; order Vicinamibacterales; family UBA8438; genus JAJEEA01. The sequence continues at coordinate 2,197,685 of OY761475.2, forward strand.
CCGCCTCCAGGGCGTCGAGGGCCTCGCGGGCGACCTCGTGGGCCGGCCGCGGCGGCAGGGCCGGCACCAGGGCCTCCGGCCGGGCGCGCCGCCGGTAGCGCCGGTAGATCCAGGCGGCGACGGCCGCGGCGGCGAGCAGGGCCGCGAGCCACGGCAGCAGCGTCACGACCGCGAAGGGGATGGCGAGCGGCCCCTTGATGTCACGGATGTCGCCGCCCTCGTCCCGCCCCACGCTCTCGATGGCGACCGCGACCGCCTCCGTCGCGAGGGCCGTCGCCCCGCCGCCGGCGTCCACGACCTCGAGGTCGAGCGGGGGAAACGACAGTTCGCCGAGCTCGAACGCCGCGACCCGCAGCTCGAGACGCGACTCGACGCCGCCGTCCGTCGTCGGCGCCGACTGCGCGGCCGGCGCATCGAGGAGCTCGAACGGCGCCGCGTCGACGGGGTCGGGCCACCGCACCTCGGCGTCCGCCGCGTGGCGCACCGTCACCGCGACCGTGATCGGGTCGCCGACCGCCGCCGTCGCGGCCGAGACGACGGTCTCGACGGTGGGCGCGGCCTGACCGGCGGCCGAAGCCGCCGCAAGCAGCGCCGCCACCGCCGCCGCGGGCACCCGGGTCTTCATCATCGGAACCGCTTCGCCCGCTCCCGGAAGAACCGCATGAGCCGATCGGCGTAGGGCCGGTCGGTGGTGATCTCCACCACATCGACCCCCGTCCGCCGGAACTCCCGCTCCCGGGCCTCGCGCGCCTCCGCCACCTCGCGCTCGAACGCCCGGCGGAACACCGGGTCCGAGACGTTGACCGTCAGCCGGCCGCCGGTCTCCGCGTCCTCCAGATCGACGTAGCCGACCGGCGGCAGCTCCCGTTCGCGGGGGTCGCTGATGCGTATGACGACGGTGTCGTGCCGACGGCCGGCCACCGCCAGCGCCCGCCGGTAGCCGTCGGCGAGGAAGTCGGAGACCACGAACGTGACGGCGCGGCGGCGGACGACGCGGGCCAGGTACTCCAGCGCCCCCGCGACGTCGGTGCCCCGCCCCGCCGGCTCGAAGTAGAGCAGCTCGCGCAGCACCCGCAGCACGTGGCGGCGCCCCTTGCGGGGCGGCACGAACTTCTCGATGCGGTCGCTGAAGATGATCAGCCCGACCTTGTCGTTGTTGGTGATGGCCGAGAACGCGAGCACCGCGCAGATCTCCACCGCGACCTCGCCCTTCATGCGCCCCGACGAGCCGAAGTCGCCCGAGGCGCTGACGTCGACGACCAGCATCACCGTCAGCTCGCGCTCCTCGTCGAACACCTTGACGAACGGAGCGCCGGTGCGCGCGGTGACGTTCCAGTCGATGTTGCGGATGTCGTCGCCGTAGTGGTACTCGCGCACCTCGGCGAAGTTCATGCCGCGGCCCTTGAACACCGAGTGGTACTCGCCCGAGAAGACCTCGTTCACGAGGCCCCGCGTGGCGATCTCGACCCGGCGGACCTGCCTGAGTATCTCGCGCGGGATCACCGGACGCTCCTTCGGCGGCGGGCTCCATGCCGGGTGCCCAGGGGCGGGACTCGCCGCGATTCTCGGTGCGCGGCGCCGACCCCGGCGGAGCGGCGGGCTCCATGCCGGGTGCCCAGGGGTGGGACTCGCCGCGATCCTCGGTGCGCGGCGCCGACCGTGGCGGAGCGGCGATAGTGCCTGGTGCGTGGTCGCATGGGCGGGACTCGCGGGCCGGTGCCCGGCCTACGGCACCTCGATGCTGTTCAGCACCCGGTCGACCACCGCCTCCGCCGTCACCTCCTCCGCCTCCGCCTCGTAGGTCAGCAGCACCCGGTGCCGCAGCACGTCGGGGCCGATCGTGCGCACGTCCTCGGGGGTGACGTAGCCGCGCCGCCGCAGGAACGCGTGCGCGCGCGCCGCCCTCGCGAGGTTGATGGTGGCCCGCGGCGAGGCCCCGAACGCGATGAGGTCGGCCAGGTGGGCGAGGCCGTGGTCCTTCGGTGCCCGCGTCGCGAAGACGAGGTCGACGATGTACCGTTCGACCTGCGGGTCCATGTAGATCAGGTCGACCGCCTTCCGGGCCCGGAGGATCTCGTCGGGCTCGACCACCGCCTCGACCTCGGGGGCCGGGCCGGCGGCCATCCGACGCAGGATCTCCAGCTCGTCGTCCTTGCCGGGGTAGGTGACGGCCAGCTTCAGCATGAACCGGTCGACCTGCGCCTCGGGCAGGGGGTAGGTGCCCTCCTGCTCGATGGGGTTCTGGGTCGCGAGGACGAGGAACGGCGAGTCGAGCGGGAAGCTGGCGTCGCCGATGGTGACGGTCCGCTCCTGCATCGCCTCGAGCAGCGCCGACTGCACCTTGGCCGGCGACCGGTTGATCTCGTCGGCGAGGATGATGTTGGCGAAGATGGGGCCCTTGCGGGTCTTGAACTCCGAGTGCCGCGGGTCGTAGACGAGGGTGCCGATGAGGTCGGCGGGCAGGAGGTCGGGCGTGAACTGGATGCGCCGGAACGTCGTGGCGACGGCGTCGGCGAGGGTCCGCACGGTCATCGTCTTGGCGAGGCCGGGGACCCCCTCCATCAGCACGTGGCCGTCCGCGAGGAGCCCGACGAGCAGCCGCTCGATCATGGTCCGCTGGCCGACGATGACCCGGCCCACCGCGTCGAGGAGCCGCTCGACGAAGGCGCTCTCGGCGTGGATGCGCTGCTGGATGGCTTCGATGTCGTGGTGCATGGCGTCTGCGCGCGGCCTCCGGTCAACCCCCTATTGTAGAGAACGGATCAGCGGACGGGGAAGAAGATGTCGGTGCGCCACTTCGACGGGTCGGGCTCGGCCCCGGGGTCGGTGACGTAGACTTCCCAGGGCGCTCCGGCGGGCTCGAGGCCCTCCGACTTCATCCACGCCGTCAGCGCCTCCCACGTGTGCTGGAGCTGCTCGTAGTGGCCGGTGTGGGTGACCGTCGCGGCCTTGCCGCAGGGCAGCTCGCCGGCCCGGATGCGGTCGGTGCCGGCCAGCGGGGCGGCGACGGGCATGCCGCACTCGAGATCGACGGTGCCGCCGTGCATCTCGTGGTAGATGGCGAAGGGCATTCCGGCCGGTGCCTGCCCGCTCTGTTGCACGTACCCGTGCAGCTCGCCGAAGAGCATCCCCATGGTCTCCGCGATCTTGTCCATGGTGGTCTTCGTCCGGATGCCCACCATGGGCTGCGCCTCCAGCTCCGTCGTCCCGAATTCCGATGTCATGCTCGGTTTCCTCCTGAATCTGACGTCCCGCCCCGTCCCGCCGCAGGATGCCGCGACCTTCTGGAAAGTTATCGGAATCCGCCGGCCGGATTCAACCCGGTACGTCAAAACCGTCAACCGCAAGGTCGGCCGGCTCACCGGCCAGGAGTCTGCGTCCTCCGGGAATTGCCCGGCGCGCACGTGACGACGCCTAGGAGTCTGCGCCGTAGAACGGTGCAGCTTCCCAGCGGGTTGGTTGGGCGGCGAGCGGAGCCGTAGGCGACGCTCTCCGGGCTGGGCGCGCACGGGGACTGAACGGTGCCGACTCCCGCTCGTACGGACCAATCGACGCCCCGAATCCCGCGTGGTCCCCGACCGGCTCCGACTGCAACGCATGCCGCATTCTGTTACGATGGCGTGAACACCGCGACACAGCGAGTCCGTGCCGCAGGCGGCGGGCGGCTCCGCATCGACGGCATGACGGCGGGCGCCCGATCAACGGAAGAGGGCTCTGTTGCGGCCGGGATTGCCCCGCGCCGGTCCGCTGGGCGGCGTTCCGCGGTCCCGACTATCGAGGGGGAGACGATGCGAATCACCCTGATATTGGCATGCATGCTGGCGGTGCCGTGGCCCGCCCTGGCCCAGGACGGCGGCATCTCGGGGACCGTCACCGACGGCACCGGCGGCGTCCTTCCCGGCGTGACCGTCGAGGCGGGCGGGGGGGGGCTGGCCGCGCCGCTCCTGGCGGTGACCGACGGCGACGGCCGCTACGCGATCACCGGCCTTCCCCCCGGCGACTACGTCGTCACGTTCACGCTGCCCGGCTTCGAGCGCCTGGAGCGGGATGTGGCGCTGGCGGCGGGAATGACCGTCACCGTCGACGCCGACCTGCGCCTCGGCGGGCTCTTCGAGGAGGTGACGGTGGCGGTGACCGGCACCGCGATCGCCGCGCCGGCCATCGACATGCCCCACGCCGTCACCGTGGTCAGCCGCGAGACCCTGGAGCAGCAGGGCTCGACGCAGATCGTCGATCTCTTCAAGAACCTGAGCGTCAGCCACGGGGTCGTCGGCGAACGGAACAGTTGGTACAACTCGAACCAGCCGCAGACCCTCACCGAGAACGTGGCCAACGTCAACCTGCGCGGCCTCGGCGCCTCGCGGACGCTGGTGCTGATCAACGGCCGCCGCCAAACCCCCGTCCCCTCGCGGCTCATCGGGGGGCGTTTCGTCGACGTGAACGCGATTCCGTCGATCGCCGTCGGCCGGCTGGAGGTGCTCAAGGAGGGCGCGTCGGCGACCTACGGCTCGGACGCCGTCGGCGGCGTCGCCAACTTCGTGACCCGCGGCGACTTCCGGGGCTTCGAGTTCAACGTCTCGCACGACTACTTCGCCGACGCCGGCGACACGACGGTGTCGGGCATCTGGGGCGGGCGCATCGGGCAGTCAAGCGCGGTCGTCTCCGCGGAGCGCGTGAGCCGGCAGGAGCTGATGATGGTCGACCGGCCGTGGGCGTTCGAGCGCATGGCCGACTACACGTACCCCGAGTACCGCAACGGCTGGTCGAGCCTGGGCAACCCCGGCACGTTCGCGGTCGGCGCCCCCGCGCCGTGGACGGCGGACGTCGCCGACCCCCGGTGCCTCGAGTTCGGCGGCATCGACGAGGGGTGGACCTGCCGCTTCCGCTATGCGCCCTACGACAACCTGATCGACGCGCAGGACCAGACGCGCGCCTTCGTCGAGTTCAACGGCCCCCTGAACGACCGCACCAACTACCACGTCGAGGGCCTGTGGTCGGAGGCGACCATCCCCAACTGGCGGACCACGCCGTCCTATCCGCCCTTCCCCCTGACGAGCACGTCCGTCATGGAGGTGGGGCCCGACCACCCGGGCCGGCTCGCCTACTGCGCCGACTACGCCGCCGGCAGCAACGGCCACTGCGCGGGCGACGAAAACTGGTACTTCAACGGCCGCCCGTTCGGCAGCTCCGGCCCGGCGCGCACCCTGCACCGCGCGTCGCGGACGCAGCGCGTGGCGGCGTCGGTCGACGGGGCCTTCCAGACCGGCGGGCGCGACATGAACTGGGACGTCGGCCTCAGCTATTCCCGGTCCCGGGGTAACCTGAACCTGCCGGGCGTCTACACCGACCGGCTGTTCCGCGCGTTCCGCGGCTTCGGCGGACCGAACTGCGGCGTGGGGGTGACGGCCGATCCCGCGTCCGCGGCGGGCATGCGGCTCGGGCCGCTGAACGGCGCGCTGCCGGGTCAGGGCAACTGCCTGTACTACAACCCGTTCAGCAACGCCATCCAGTACTCCGACCAGCCCGGATCGAGCTTCGAGAACACGGTCAATCCGGACTACCAGGCCGCGCTGGCGAACGACCCGATGCTGCATGCGTGGCTGAACGAGGAGATCGACCTGGTCAGCACCGCCGACCTGTTCGTGGCCGACGCCACGGTGAGCGGCAATATCGTGCCCAACGTGGCCGACTTCGCGGTCGGCTACCAGTTCCGCGGCCTCGGCGCCGACGGCAACCCGAACGACGCCGGCGACATCACGATGAACCCGTGCCCGGTGGCCGGCGACATGAGCTGCGCGGCCGGCAGGCGGTTCGGCCCGTACATCTTCACCAACATGCACCAGCCCTACGCGGCCGACCAGCGGGTGCAGCGGTTCTTCGGCGAGCTCGCGCTGAACGCCGGCCCCCGCCTCGACGCGCAGCTCGCCGCCAACTACGAGTTCTACAACGTCGCGGGCCGGCGCGTGAACAGCCTCGACCCCAAGATCGCGGCGCGGCTGCAGCTCGCCGAGAACGACGACTACTCGCTGGCGCTGCGCGGGTCGATGCAGACCACCTTCCGCACGCCGTCGCTCGACGACCTGAACACCGACAGCCCCCTGACCACCCTCGAGTGGATCCCCGAGACCGGCGCCTACCAGGCCGTCGACCGGTTCGGGCGCGCCGACCTCGTCCCCGAGCGGGCGTTGACCTACAACACGGGCGTCGTCCTGTTCCTGCAGGACGCGGTCGAGGCGACGGTGGACTACTGGAGCTACGACTTCGAGAACGTCATCGGGTCGATGCCCTATACAGCCATCACCGACATCTACAACACCGGGGACGCGGCGGCGCGGGCGGCGGTCTCGCCGCACATCATCTGCCGCGGCGGCCGCGCCTCGGACCTGGACCCGGCCGACCGCTGCGCCGCCGGCGACCTCGAGCGCGTGCAGATCGACCTCGTGAACTGGCCGGGGCTCAAGACCACCGGCATCGACACCCACTTCGCCACCCGCGTCCTCGCGGGGTCGGGCGTGCTCTCGCTCGGCTGGGACTCGACGTACACGCTCGGCTACGAGACGAAAGCCCTGATGCTCGGGAACAGCAGCCTCGAGCTCTACGCCCCGCGGGAGGCGGCGGGCTACCTGAACTTCGCCCACCCCATCGCCGTGCCCCTGCCCCGCTGGAAGAGCCGCTGGTCGGCCATCTGGAGCCAGAACGCCTATACCCTCTCCAACTACGTCAACTACGTGTCGTCGTACGAGGACCGCGGCACCAACCTCGACGGCGTGACGAGCGTCCCCCTCATCGACCCCTTCCTCACCTGGGACATGAGCTTCCTGTGGCGCTTCACGGCCGGGGTCGACCTGACCGTCTACGCCCTGAACCTGACCGACCGCATGCCCCCCTGGACCAACATCGAGATGTCGTACGACGGCTTCACGCACGACCCCAAGGGCCGCCGGTTCAAGGCCGCCCTGCGGTGGCGCTTCGGCGGGTGAGGGGGCGGGCCGCGACGTGCCCGCCGGGTGCCGCCGCGGCGGGCGTAAGGGGAGGCGAGACCGTCCAATATTTCACAATGTTTCCAGAAAATGGCCCCTTGGTCTGATTTTCAGGTCAAGTTTTGATAATCGCGCCTCCGAGGTTCCTGACGCGGGAACACACCGGCGCGATGCGGATTGGGGGCGACGGGCGGGCGGCGGGACGACCTCCGACGGGATACCGCCGGCGGTTGCGGATGCCGACCGGGCTGCGATGCTTCGCGCACGAGGGAGACCGACTTCGACGACGAATGTCGCCCGGGGGGCTGATGGACTGGAAACGGGGTGACCGCCTTCGACGACCCTCGTCCGGGGGACTGGAACGTGGTGATAGGTACGGTGCGGACGGGCGGCGGTGGAGCGGCGCGGCGTTGCTTGCGGCGGCGATGCTCCCGATGCCGTCCGTCGCCGCGGCGGCGGACGGGACCTACGTCCGGGTCGGCGCGGCGCTCGACCGCTCGACCGACGCGCGGTTCACCGACGCCGACTGCGCGACCAACGGCCTGTACGGATGCGGGGAGGGGACGGACGGCGCCCCCTACAGCAGTGTCGGGGACTTCGGCGACGTCGCCGGCGCCGAGTTCGGCGTCGGCCGCCGCGTGGCCCCGGCCCTGCGCGTCGAGGGCGTCGTGCACTTCCGGCCGCGCGCGGCCTTCGAGGGGCGCGCCAACTTCCTGGCGCCGGACCGGCGGCAGTCGGTGGCGGCCGGCCTCTCCGCGGTCACGGGGCTGGCCGTGGCGTACGTCGACCTGCCCGGACTCGGCCCCCTCCGCCCCTTCGCGGGGGGCGGCGCCGGCGCGTCGCGCATCGCCCTCGACGAGATGACGATGACGTTCCCGCGGACCATGACCCTCGTTCCCCCCGGCCGGCGGACCAGCTTCGCGTGGACGGCGGCGGCGGGGGTCGCGGTGCCGGTCGGGGGCGCGGCGACCCTCGACGTCGCGTGGCGCTACCTCGCGTCGGGCCGCGTCGCCACCGGCGCGGGGACCGGCCGCGTGCTCCTGCACGACGGCAGCGTCCACTACCGGGACGGCCGGCCGAACGAGTTCCCCCTCGGCGAGACCCACGCCCGCCTCGCCGGCCACGGTCTGCAGATCTCGCTGCGCTACGGGTTCTGAGCGAGCCCCCGGATGCCGCGGGCAGACATGACGAAGCGCGGGAAGACCCTCGGGCCCGGATGCCGAGCGGACGGCCCCGGATCCACGCTGAGGGAACATCTGAACTCCGGATGCCGGGGGCAGACTGTTCAAATCATGTCAATCGGTCGATAGACCGCTCGATGCCGAACATCGCGGCGATGCGGCGCTTCGGCGCGGCGGCGGTCCCGGTCGCGATCGCCCTCGCCGCCGCCGCGTGCGGGGCGGCGCGGACGGGCGCGCCCGTGCCGCGGCCGTTTCCCGTGCCGTCGGGAACCGCGGGCGACGCGCGCCCCGGCGCCGGCCCCCCTCCGGCGGAGCGGCGGAGCGGCGTCGACTTTCCCCGCTATCTAGCCCAGGTCGAGGCGGTCGAGACCGGCGGAGACTGCCTCGCCCGACCCGCGGCCGGCTCGGCCCTCGGTTGCTATCAGATGACCCACGCCGCCCTGGTGGACGCCGGTCTCAAGGATGCCCGCGGCGGCTGGGTGGACAACCCGTGGGGCGTCCGTTCCGACGACGAGTTCCGGAGGAACCGCCGCGCGCAGGATGGCGCCATGCTGCGCTACACCGCGCGGAACTGGCTCAGGGTGGAGCCCTGCGTGCGGGATCTCGTCGGCAGGACGGTCGGCGGCGTCGCCCTCGACCAGGCCGCCCTCGTGGCCGGCGCCCACCTCCTCGGCGCGACCGGCGTCGTCCGCTTCGTCCGCTGCGGCCTCCACGTGCGCTGCATTCCGTCTTGGGCCGCCGCCGGGAACGGCGGCGGCCGAACCCTCCATGCGAACGCCCTCCGGCGCATGCGCGCCGCGCACGGCCTCCGCGTGCTGGCCCCGGCCGCTTCCCGGGGCGCCCGCTGCCGACTCGCGGGCCGCGACTCCGCGCCGTAAGAACCGCGCGGACTCCCGTAGTCACTCTTCCTCTTTCTTTCTTGGTCAGCTCCCGGCGATCTTCCGCGCCCCTGGCGCGGTCCGTCGTCGTCCGCGCCGTGGGCGTTCAGCAAGCGGCAGACCTTCCCGCTCCCAGGCGTTGGCGTCTTCGAAGCTGTCGAACGACTTCGTGAACCCGAACTCCTTCTCCTCGATGGTCCGGTTCCGCGGCTTCATGCGTCCCGCCTGCGCCGGGGCCGCGGTTTGCTCCTTCATTCGTCGTACCCTTGTGACTCGTCCGTAGACGGTATTCCGTGCTGGCGCGGCTGCTTCCGGCGGTCCCTCGTCAGGGCTTGGGATGCCCCAGCAGCCACTCGACGACCAGCCGGGTGAAATGCGCGGAGAGCGCCGGCACGTGCCCCCCGCCGTTGATGGTCCACAGCTCGGCCGAGCCCCCGGGCCGGCAGCCGTCCGTATAGCGCCTGACGTCGGTATCGAGGCCGTCGAGGCCGCTGTCGAGGTCGAGGGTGCCGGTGTCGACGCCCGTCACGGCGCAGCCGTTGTGCGCGGCCCAGTTCTCGACGCTGTCCCGCGCGCCGGGGAGCGCCTCGTCGCGGAAGCTCCCGCCCTCGTAAGGTATCGCGGTGTCGGCGGTGCCGTGGATCTGCAGGACGTGAACGGGTTCCGGCGGCTCCGGGCGGGGACGGGTCTGGTCGGCTCCGGCGAGGCTGGCGATGGCGGCGATGGCGTCGCCGTGCTCGTGGGCCATGCGGTACGCCATGAACCCGCCGTTCGAATGTCCGAACAGGTAGATCCGCTTGTCGTCGATGGCGTAGTCGGCCCTGACCGCGTCGATGAGCCCCGCGAGGTAGGCGACGTCGTCGACCGTGCTGCCGGCGAAGTTGCAGCACGCGGCCGAGGCGTTCCAGAAGCGGGGTCGGTTGCCGCCGGCCTCCCGGGTCCCGTCGGGGGCGACCAGGATGAATCCGTAGGCGTCCTTCAGCGCGCTGACCTGCATGTAGGTGTCCTGGCCGGTGCCGCTGGAGGTGTAGCCGTGCAGCAGCACGATGAGCGGGGCCGGGGCGGCCGCGCGGTAGCTCGACGGAACGTGCACGGGCAGCCCGCCCCGGCCCGCATCGACGGTCTGGGCGGATGCCGTCTCCGGCCCCGTCAGCAGCAGTACGCCCGCGAGAGCCCAGTACGCTTGACGCATCGTTTTCTCCTTCAGTCCGCGCGACGAACGCCGCCCGGCCGCGATGCCGCGTCTGACGGGGCATGCCGCGCAACGACGGTCTCGGCGGACCGCCACACGGGAACATGGTGGAATGGGCGGGGTTACGGGAATGGAGTGGCGGAGAGAGTGGGATTCGAACCCACGGTAGAGTTTCCCCTACACACGCTTTCCAAGCGTGCTCCTTCAACCGCTCGGACATCTCTCCAGGAACGTGGCTCGCACGATCTGACGGCCAGTCTATCATGGGTGCCCCGCGTCCGGGCGGCCGGGGGGCGGCGGCGTCGCGAAGTCCGGCGGGGAGCTTGATCGGTCCGGGGGCTGACGGTACACTGAACCCGCCGCCCGCCGATCGGGTCGGGCGGCGCCGCCCGGACGGCGGCGGGCCGCGGCGCGGCTCGGACCCTGTGCAATCCCGCCTGCGAACCGCGTCAGGGCCGGAAGGCAGCAGCGCTAAGCAGTCACCGGGGTGTGCCGCAGGCTCTTCCGGGTCGCGGCTGGGACCCGCCGCCCCCTCACCGCATGGCCTATCAGGTTATCGCCCGCAAGTGGCGGCCGCAGCGCTTCGACGACGTGGTCGGCCAGCGCGGGGTCACCCAGACCCTGCGGAACGCCATCGCCCGCGGGCGGGTCGCGCAGGCGTTCGTGTTCGCGGGGCCGCGGGGGGTCGGCAAGACGACGACCGCGCGCATCCTCGCCCGCGCCCTGAACTGCGTCGAGGGGCCGACGGCGGACCCGTGCGGCGAGTGCGACGTGTGCCGCGAGGTCGCCGAGGGGCGCGACATCGACGTCCTGGAGATCGACGCGGCCACCCACACCCAGGTCGACAACGTCCGCGAGGTGATCATCTCGGGGCTGTCCATCGCGCCGGTGCGCGACCGCCACAAGGTGTTCATCATCGACGAGGTGCATCAGCTTTCGTCGAGCTCGTTCAACGCGCTGCTGAAGTCGGTCGAGGAGCCGCCGCCGCACGTGGTCTTCATCATGGCCACGACCCTGCTCGACAAGATTCCCGACACGATTCTCTCGCGCTCGCAGGTCTTCGAGTTCCGCACCATCGGCACCGCGGCGATCGCCGAGCAGCTCCGGCGCATCGTCGAGGCGGAGGGGGTCGCCCTCGACGAGGCGGGCCTCGCCCTCGTCGCCCGCACCGCCAACGGCAGCATGCGCGACGCCCAGAGCGCGCTCGATCAGGTGATCGCGTTCGCCGGGGAGTCGATCGGGGCCGGGGACGTGTCGGCGGTGCTCGGGCTCGTGGGCCGCGACGCGGTCCTCGACATGGCGGAGACGGTCGCGGACGAGGCCGCCGACCGGGTCTTCGACCTCGCCGGCCGCTTCGTCGAGGCGGGGTACGACCTGCGCTCGGTGTGCCGCGAGCTCGCCCGGCTGGTGCGCGACCTGACGGTGCTGAAGGTGGACCCGCGCCGCATCGCCGACCCCGAGATCGCCGCCGACGCCGAGCGCGACCGGCTGCGGGCCCTCGTGGACCGGTTCTCGCGGGAGGACCTGATGCGGGGGTTCGACGTGCTGTCGCGGGCCGAGCTCGACATCCGCAGCGCGACGCAGCCGCGCTACCACTTCGAGATGGCGATGCTGCGGTGGATGCACCTGCGGCAGCTCGTGCCGTTGACGGAGCTGCTCGGCGGCGCGGGCCGGCCCGATTCCGCGCGGCCGGCCTCCGCGCCCGCCGCCCGGCGACCCTCGGTGCCGGCCGGATCGTCGCGGCGCGCGCGGCCCGAGGGGGAGGCGCGCCGGCCTGCGGCTCCGGTGCCGGCCCACGCCGGGGCCGCTTTCGAGCCTGCCGCGGGTTCACCGGCATCGCCGCCGGCGCCGGCCGCGGCGGGGCCCGTCGGCGGCGTGCCGGCCGCCGCCGCGGATCTTCCCCCGGCGCCTGCGGCGGGGTCGGCGGACGGCCTGAAGGAGCGGTTCCTCGCCGAGCTGCAGCGCAAGCGCAGGTTCTTCCACGGGACGGTGGCCGCCCAGGCCCGCGGGATCGAGGTGGAGGACGGGCGGATCACGTTCGTCTTCACCACCGCGCAGCGCACGCTGGCGCAGCAGGCCGAGAAGGGCCGTTCGTGGCTCGAGCCGCTGGCCGGCGAGGTGGCCGGGAGGAAGATGGCGGTGGCCGTCCGGCAGGTCGAGGCGCCGGCTTCGCGGGGGACGCCGGGGGCGTCGGAGGCGGGACCCGGTCTGCGCCAGTCGGTCCTGACGGACCCGCCGCTCCCGACCGAACCTCCGGGCGAGGTCGAATCCCCGCCGCCCCGGCCGCCCGCGGCGGCGGGACCGCCTACGGGTCGCGTCTCCCCGCCCTCCGGGCCCCCGATACGGTCCGCCCCGCCATCGCCACCGCCAGAGCCGCCGGCCGACCTCGGACCGCCTATCGACCTCGGACCGCCGGTCGACCTCGGGCCGCCGGCCGACCCCGGACCGCCGGCCGACCCCGGACCGCCGGCCGACCCCGAGCCGTCGACACTCGGGTCTTCCGAGGCGACCGAGCCCTCGGCGCACCCGGTCGGCTCGCCGCTGCAGTCCGCGTTTCTGCCGTCGGCGGCTGAACCGCCGGTGGACTTGGCCTCCGCGCCGCTGGGGTCGCCGGTCCAGCCCGAGCCCCCGCCGCAGCGCGGGCGGCGGGGGGCGCGCGACGCGGGGTCTCCCCCGCCGGCGACGAAGCCCGGATCTCCGGCGGCGGACGCGCCCGACGATCTGCTCGCGCAGGCGATGAACGACCCCGCCGTCCAGACCATGCTCGACGTGTTCCCGGCCGAGATCAAGAAAGTCGAAGAGATGTGACCGCCATGAACATCCAGAAGATGATGCAGCAGGCGCAGCAGATGCAGGAGAACCTGCAGAAGCAGCTCAGGGAGGCCACCGTCGAGGCGACGGCGGGCGGCGGCATGGTGACCGTGGTGATGAACGGGGTCAAGGAGATCCAGCGGCTGCGGATAGACCCCGAGGTCGTGTCGCCCGACGACGTGGAGATGCTGCAGGACCTCATCGTCGCCGCCGTGAGCGACGCCCAGCGCCGCGCCGACGAGCTCGCGTCGCAGCGCATGGGCGGCATGATGGGGGGCATGATGGGCGGGCTCAAGCTTCCCGGGATGTCGTGATCGGGCGCGAGACGCCATGACCCGCATCGAGCCCCTCGTGCGGCTGACCGGGGAGCTGCAGAAGCTGCCGGGCATCGGGGCCAAGGGCGCGCAGCGGCTGGCCTTCCACCTGCTGAAGCAGCCGCGCGAGGAGGCCGACCAGCTTTGCGACGCCATCCGCGACGTCAAGGAGCGGGTCGTCCACTGCTCGGTGTGCTCGAACATCACCGACTGCGACCCCTGCTTCTACTGCACCGACGCGGGGCGCGACCGCCGGCTGCTGTGCGTGGTGGAAGACCCCCACAACGTCGACGCGATCGAGAAGACCGGGGACTTCAAGGGCGCCTACCACGTGCTGATGGGGGCGCTGTCGCCCCTCAGGGGAATCGGCCCCGACGACCTGCGGATCGCGGGGCTCGTCAGGCGGGTCGGAGAGGGCGACGTGGTCGAGGTGATCCTGGCCACCAACCCCAACGTCGAGGGAGAGGCCACGGCCATCTATCTGGCGCGGCTGCTCAAGCCGCTGGGGGTGCGGGTCAGCCGCATCGCGATGGGGGTGCCGGTGGGCAGCGATCTCGAGTACGCCGACGAGATCACCATGCTGAAGGCGATGGAGGGCCGCCGCGAGATGTGAGCCGGGGCGCTCGCGGCCGCCCCGGGCGAAGCGCCCGAAAGACGCAGCCGGCGCGCGGCCGGAAGCTGTGCCTCGGTCCCGTAGGCGACATCGGAATCAGCGCCGGCCTCGATCAGACGCAACCTGCGCGCGGCCCGAGGCTGCGCGTCAGGGGGCCCGGGTCGCCAGCGTCCGCAGCGCCGCCGCCGTGGCGGGCGCCCGGCCGGCGGCGCCGCCGGCCAGCGCGGTGCGGAGCGCGGCGAGATCTCCGGCGTCATCGACGTCCCGCCATGGCTCCAGCAGCTCGACCCGCAGCCCGCACCGCCGGGCCGCGACCACGGTGTCGGCGCGGGTCCACGCGCTGCTCCAGCGGATGCCGCTGAACAGGTCCGGCACCGGGTCTCCGCGTCGGGGGCGGGCGAGGCCCAGCAGGTAGTAGCCGCCGTCGGCGGCGGGGCCCAGTACGACCGCGTCGCGCCGCCCGGCGAGTCGGGCCAGCGCCTCGCGAATGCGCTCGGGCGGCAGCCCCGGCAGGTCGGAGCCGATCACGACCACCGTCGAGAACCCGTTCCGGAACAGGTCCTCGAAGACGCCCCGCTCGCGGTCGCCGATGCCGCCGCCGCGTTGCGGCATCAACTCGCCGTCGCCGACCCCGGCCGCGGCGAATCCCCGCCGTCCGCCGTCCGGCGTGTACGCGACGCGGAGGACGGCCCCCTCCACGGCGCGGCACGCCGCCACGACGTCGGTCAGGAAAGCCGTGTACAGCCACCGCCGGTCTTCCTCGTCCGGAACCGCGCCGGCCAGCCGCGTCTTCGGCGCCCGCCCGCCGCGCGGCGAGCGCGCCATCACCACGACGGCCGCCTCCGCGCCGTCCGCCGCGATTCCGTGCGCCGCGCGGGGCGGGGGCGCCTCCGCACCGCCCGCCGGTCCCCGCGGGCCGCCGGCGTCCTCCTCCGGACCGCCCCCCGCTGACTGCCGCGCCCCGCCCGGCGCCGGCTCTTCCTGCCTGTCCGTCACCATCCCGGTCCGCGCGCCGGCGCCGTCTCCGCGGACCGGCAGCCCCCGGCGCACGAGCAGCGCGACCCCCACCGTCATCCACACCAGCATGCGCGCCTTGCGCACGACGGCGAGGGTGACCCCGGCGGCGCCGCCGAGCCCCAGCAGCCCGGCCACCGCGGCCGTGCCCGCCTCGTCCACCCCGAGGCGCAGGGGGACGGCCTTGAACGCGGCGGCGAGGAGGCGGTTCGCCGACTCGAGGACGAACGCGTCGAGCAGGGTCGGCGGCGCGTCGCTGACGAACGCGAGGACGAGGTGGATCTCGAGGACGGCGAGGGCGTGGAAGGCCAGCTCCCAACCGGCCACGACCGCGAGCCGGCCCGGCGCGCGGGGGTACAGGTCGTGCACCCGGTCCTCGGCCCGGCGCACGCGCCCCGCCCCGTCGCGGAGCCAGGCCGCGGCCGGGGCCCGTCGAGCGGCCGCCGCGAGCAGCGCGCTGGCGGGATGCCGGCGCCGCCAGACGATCCCGTGCACAGCGGCGAGCAGGACCAGCCCCGCCACCAGCGCCGCGCCCGCCGTCCACCCGCCCGCGGCGGGGCCGAGCCGCAGCGCGAGGGCCGCCGCCCCGCCCGCGACGACGAAGGCCGCCGACAGCGTGAAGAAGAGGTTCTCGACGGCCAGGGCCGGCAGGGTGCGCGACGCCGGTTCGCGGTCGCCCGCGAACAACGACTTCGCCGGCTCGCCGACGAGGGGGCCGAGGGGGGTCAGGTTCCCCGCGGTGTCGCCCGCGACCACGGCCGCGAACGCGTGACGGCGGGTCAGGCGGTGCGGGCGGTCGAGGCAGTTCCGCCAGGCAAGGGCCCGCGCCGCGAGCCGCAGCCCGCCGAGGGCCGCAACGGCCGCGAAGACCCAGCCGAGGCGGCCGGCGCCCGCGGCGACGTCCGCCGCCCCCGTGCGCCGCACGAAATAGACGAAAAGGGCGGCGCCCCCCGCCGCCGCGGCCAGGCCCCAAGGAGAGAGCGTCCTCCGTCGGCCGTTCGCGCGCCCGGTGGTCTCCATCGGCGTTCAGCCCGCCGTCCCGCGACCCCGGGGAGGGCGGCGGCGGCCGGCGGATCGGGTTCGGCGGGGCGGGCGTCGCGTGTTGCGGCGCTTCGACGCGCCCCGGCATAATGCGCGGATGGCCTTCCTGTCGCCGCAGGTCGTGGCGGCGATCATTCTACTGGCGGCCGGGTTGGCGGCCTGCTTCCTCGGCTACCGGTTGTTCCGTTGGCTGCTGGTGCTGTACGGGTTCGCGGGCGGCGCGTGGGTCACGTCGCTCTTCGTCGGCACGCTGTCGCCGTGGACCGGGGCCGCGGTGGTCCTGGTGGGCGGCCTCGCCGGGGCCGCGGTGCTGCTGGTGCTTTATCTGGCGGCGGTGGCGGTGGCCGGGGCCGGGGTCGGGGTGCTCGTCCTCGATCTCTCGTGGACCCCGGCCCGCGGCGAGCCCGAGCCGTGGATGGTGATCCTCGCGTGTCTCGTCGGCGCGAGCCTCGCGGTGATTCTGCAGCGCTACGTCATCATCGTCGCGACCGCCTTCGGCGGCGCGTGGACCGCCCTCGTGGGGGGCCTCGCGCTCGTGGGGCACCCCGGCGCGCGCGCGGTCGCCGCCGGCGACCTGTGGCAGATGTACCCCCTGGCCCCGGCGCGCGGTCAGGTGCCGTTCGCGGTCGGGTGGCTGAGCCTGGGGCTGCTCGCGGCGTTGTGGCAGTTGCTGGGCGCGCGATCGGCACAGTCCGGGCCGGCGGACTCCCCGGAATTGGCGGACCCCCCGGAACCGGCGAACGCCCCGGAACCGGCGGGCGCGCCGGAACTGGCGGCTCCGCCGGAACCGGCGGACGCGCCGGAACTGGCGGACGCGCCGGAACTGGCGGACGCGCCGGAACTGGCGGACGCGCCGGAACTGGCGGACGCGCCGGAACTGGCGGACGCGCCGGAACTGACGGACTCCCGGGAATCAGAGAACGCCCCGGAACCGGCGGACCCCCCGGACCGCGAGCGGCCCGGCCTTGACGCCGCGTCGCCCCCCGCCCCGCAACCCCCCGAAGCCGATGGGCGCCCCGGCCCCTCCCGTCTTCGATAGGCTCCAAGCTTGACGCCGCGGGGCCGCGTCCGATACGATATGCGTTTGATCTGGCACGCGATCGAGCTTGTCGGGGTGCCGGATCGCACGCGGCTGCCACGTGTTCCTCAGTAGCTCAATTGGCAGAGCATCCGGCTGTTAACCGGAGGGTTGTTGGTTCGAGTCCAACCTGAGGAGCCACCCCGCGTTTCCATCTGTCTTCGCACTCCGCGATCTGTTGTCCGCGGACGTTGTGGACCGCACCCGCTTCCTGCGCCAACTCCACCGCATCGGCGACCTCGAGCCCCGGGTGGACGAGCCGCACGGCCAGCCCGGCGACGTGTTCCTCGTCGAAGTAGACGCGCTCCGAGCGAGATTCTCCACCCCGATCGGTGCCCCGCGCGGGTATCATTCGCCCCCGATGGACATCGCCGGTACGGATCCGCGCCGCTGGACGGCCGTCGTCGTGCTCCTGCTCGCCGCTCCGGCGGGAGCGGCGGCCCAGACCGAGTTCCACTACCAGTACGGGAACTACGTCAACCCGTTCTCGGGAGAGCGGCACTACGCGCGGGTCCTCACTTTTCAGCAGGCGTCGCGCTGGTCGCTCGGCGACAGCTTCTTCTTCTTGGACTGGACCGACGACGGCGGTGCGGACGGGTTCAACGAGAAGGGCATGTACGGCGAGTGGTACCCGACCCTGAGCCTGGGCCGGGTCGCGAACCGCACGATCGGGGCGGGGCCCCTCCGGGACGTCGCCCTCATCGGCGGGCTCAACTTCGGCAACGACGCCGACATCTTCAAGGTCGTGCCCGGGGGGCGGCTCTCGTGGGACGTGCCGGGCTTCTTCTTCCTCAACACCGACTTCGGCGCCGCCTTCGACAAGAGCACGGGGGTCGAGGGCGGCGGGGCCCCGCGGGCCGGCGTCGGCTTCGTCATGGACGTCAACTGGGGCGCCGCGTTCGACGTCGGCCCACAATCGTTCCTGTTCGCCGGGCACGCGAAGTACGAAGGCGCCAGGACCAACGAGCTGGGCCACCCGGTCAAGGCCTCGCTCCTCGCGCAGCCGCAGCTCGGCTGGGACATCGGCAAGGCGATGACCGGTCACGCCGGCCAGCTCTTCCTCGGCGTGGAGTACCAGTACTGGTGGAACAAGCTCGGCGCGGACGACGGCGACAACGTCGCCCAGTTGTGGCTGATGTGGCGGCTGTGATCGTTGCGGTGCGCCCGCCTGCCCGATCACGAGTCACCGGCACGGGGCGGTTCGACCCGGATACGGCGCTCGACCGGCGGCGGGTGGCCGGTGGAACCGTCGCGGCTGTCGGCACGGGCGGCGCCGGATCGTCTCCGGCCGCGGCCGGCCCGGTGGCCGAAGGAGCCGTGGCGCCATCGAGAGCCGGAGCGGCCACCCCACCGATGTCACGCAGACTCACCCGGGCCGCCATGCGGGTCTTGTTCCTTTCGAGCCTCGTCCTCGGGATCGAGGCTCCCGCGGCGGGGCAGGACGGGCCGAACCGGCCGCGACCGCCGGCCGTTCAGGGTGGACAGGAAGAGCCGGAGCAGGCCGGAGCGGAGCCGCAGGGGGAGGGTTCGCGACCCGACGAGGCGGCGGCACCGCAGTTCGTCGAGGACGTCGTCGTCGTCGGCATCCGCGCCCAGCCGCGGTCGGTCACCGAGTCGACGGTGCCGATCGACGTCGTCCCCGCCGCCGACGTCGTGCGCCAGGGCGGCGCCAATCTGGCCGACCAGTTGCGGGTGCTGCTTCCCTCCTTCCACGTCAACCCGCAGGAGGACGGCGACATGGCCGCCGTCGTCCGCCCCGCGACCCTGCGGGGGATGGCCCCCGACCACACGCTGGTGCTCGTGAACGGGAGGCGGCGCCACCGCGGCGCGGTCATCACTTGGCTGGGCAACGGCGTGGCCGACGGCGCGCAGGGGCCCGACATCTCGACCATCCCCGCCATCGCCCTGCGGCAGATCGAGGTGCTGCGCGACGGGGCGGCGGCCCAGTACGGGTCGGACGCCATCGCCGGGGTGCTCAACTTCCTGCTCAGGGACGACCGCTCGGGCGGCCGCGTCGAGGTGCGCAGCGGGACGCACGGCGCCGGCGACGGCCGGCAGTACGCCGTCGCCGCCCACGCCGGCCTCCCGCTGGGCGGGACCGGCTTCGCCAACCTCAGCCTCGAGTACGGCAACACCGCGTCGACCGACCGCAGCGTCCAGCGGGCCGACGCGGCGCGCCTCGCCGCGGCCGGCAACCGCCACGTCGGCGACCCCGCCCAGCAGTGGGGGTCGCCGGAGGTCGACGACGACCTCAAGCTCTTCGCCAACCTCGGCCACCTGTTCGCGAACGGCGTTCAGGCCTACGGCCACGCCGGTTACGCGCGCCGCGACGTGCTGACGTTCTTCTACTTCCGGAACCCGAATACCCGCGGCGGCGTGTTCAGCGGCGACGGCGGGCGCAGCCTGCTCGTCGGCGACGTGCTGGCCGCCCGCGGCGAGGGCTCGGCGGGCTGCCCCACGGTGGCGGTCACCGGCGACGTGCCCGATCCGGCCGCCCTCCGCGCGGTCCTCGACGACCCGAACTGCTTCTCGTTCCAGGAGCGGTTCCCGGGCGGGTTCACGCCGCGCTTCGGCGGCCTCGCGCAGGACGCCTCGGTGGTCGGCGGCCTGCGCGGGCAGCTCGCGGGCGGGGTCCTCTGGGACGCGAGCGTCACCGCCGGGGCCAACAGCGCGGACTTCTCCATCCGCAACACCGTCAACGCCTCGCTCGGCCCCGAGACGCCCACGACACCGGCCTCTACGGACAGCGCGAGGTCGGCGTCAACCTCGACCTGAGCCGCGCCCCCAGCGACCGCGTCCACGTGGCCGGCGGCGTCGAATGGCGGAACGAGCAGTTCCGCATCGGGCTCGGGCAGCCCGAATCGTGGCGGCAGGGCCCCTACGCCGCCCAGGGCTTCAGCGTCGGCTCCAACGGGTCGCCGGGGTTCGGACCCATCGCGGCCGGCACGTGGAACCGCGCCAACGCCGCCGTGTACGGCGACGTCGAGCTCCGCGGCGCCACGCGCGCCTGGATGGTCGGGACCGCCGCCCGCTACGAGCACTTCGCGGACTTCGGCGCCACCCTGAACGGCAAGCTCTCCGCCCGCGTCCCGGTGGCGGAGCGCGTCGCCCTACCCGGACATGAACCCCAACGCCGGCCGGCTGGGCAACCGCTATCCCCCCTCCACCCCCTTCGGCTTCGACGGTGGCTTCTACTACACGCGCCTCGACTACCGGTGGGGGACCGCCGACTGAGCGCCTCGCGAGCGGCGAAGTCAGGCCGTGGCGCCGGCCTCGCGGCCCGCCTGCCAGAGGGTCCAGTTCGCGTTGACGGTCGACGCGCGTCCGCCGCCCTCGAACACGAGCAGCCGGGTGGCCACCTTGTCGATGAAGAACCGGTCGTGGCTCACCACGACGACCGCCCCCGGGAAGTGCACGAGGGCCCGTTCCATCACCTGCGTGGCGGTGACTTCGAGGTGGTTGGTCGGCTCGTCGAGAATCACCACCGGCGCCCCCGACAGCAGCGACAGGGCCAGGGCGACGCGGGCCCGCTGGCCGCCCGACAGGGTCCCGATCTCCTGCTGCAGGTCCATCTCGGAGAACTGCAGGAGCTCGAGGAACCGGTGGACCTGCTTGCGCGGGGCCCGGTGGGCGAGCCCCTCGAAGTTGACCTTCCGGGTCACCGTCGCCTTCGGGTCGAGGCCGTCGAGGACGGCGTTGTAGTCGACGAAGGGGGTGCCGAGCTTCCAGTGGACGCGGCCCGCGTCGGGCGCCACCTCGTTCCGCAGCACCCGCAGCAGCGTCGTCTTGCCGCACCCGTTCGGTCCCACGACCACCAGCCGGTCTCCCCGGTGCAGCGTGAAGTCGAGGCCTTCGAACAGCGTCTGGCCGCCGTAGCCCTTCGAGAGCTGCGTCACCTCGCAGAGCTCGTCGGCGGTGCGCATGCCGCGGTAGATGCCCGTCACGATGGTGTCGAGCTCGCGCGGCGTCTGCTGCTTGCGGATGTTCGCGAGCCGCCGGGCGAGGGCGCGGCTCGGGTTCCGGGCCGCCTCGCGCCGGTCCTGAATGGCCTCCGCCTCGAAGGCGAGCAGCTCCTCCTCGTGCCGGAACTCCCGCTCGAGCTGACGGGTGTTCCCCCGCTTGCGGCGCACGAACTCGACGAACCCGCAGTCGTACTCGTGAAAGCGGTGGTTCTGGATCTCGACGACCCGGTTGACGGCGCGGTCCAGGAAGTGCCGGTCGTGCGAGACCACCAGGGCGGCGCCCGCGAACCGCGTGAGCCAGCTCTCGAGCCACGCCAGCCCGTCGAAGTCGAGGAAGTTCGTGGGCTCGTCGAGCAGCAGGACATCCGGCGCCTCGAGCAGGATCTTGGCCAGCGCCGCCCGGTTCCGCCATCCTCCGGAGAGGTGATCGATCGGCATCGTCCGGTGCCGACGGCTGAATCCGAGCCGGCTGAGCGCGGTGTCGATACGGTGCTCGTACGTCCACCCGTCGCGGTGCTCCATCTCGGCCGTCAGGGCTTCGTACCGCTTCAGCAGCCGGTTCTGACGATCGCCGCCGGCGTCCTCCGCGAGCGCGCGGCCGATGTCCGCCAGGTCCGCCTCGATCCGCCGGATCGGCTCGAACACCTCCCGCAGCACCGACTCGATCGACGCGTCGCCGCTCAGCTCCGAGAACTGCGAGAAGTAGCCGACGCGCAGGTCGGCCGCCACCTCGATCCCGCCCCCCGACGGTTCCTCCCGCCCGAGAATCAGCCTCAGCACCGTCGTCTTGCCGGAGCCGTTGCGCCCGAGCAGTCCGGTCCGGTCGCCGGAGGCGAGGCGGTAGAAGACGTCGCGGAGCACCTGCTTCCGCCCGTACCGCTTGGAGACCTGCCGCAGGCGAATGAGGCTCATGGTGACCGTTCCGGAGGGCGCGCCCGGGATGCGGGAGGCCGCACCACGATGGGGCTCGACCGTCGGCCCGGTTCGGAAGGTGGACGAGGACCCCGGTCCGCGGCGATACGACGGAGCCGCGGACGGACTACAGCGGCCGGCCGCAGGGATGCCGCGCTCGGTCTCTCCAGGTGGGTGCTCGTCGCGGATGCGCCGGCCGGTTGCCGGCGCCCCGGGGCACCGTCGCCGAGCGGTGCCCCGGGGCGCCGGCGGCGTCAGTCGACGATCGCCTGGTAGACCAGCGACCGCACCTTCTGCTGATCGTCGAGGCCGATGGCCGGGATGATCTGCGTCAGGTAGACCACGACCATCTCCTCCTTGGGGTCGGCCCAGTAGGTGGAGTGGTAGGCGCCGCCCCAGCCGAACTCGCCGACCGAGCCGGGCAGGCCGCTCGCGGCGGGGTCGTGGGTAATCGAGAAGCCGAGGCCGAAGCCCTGGCCGGGGCGGAACGGGATGCCGCCGAGGTGGTCGCTCAGCATCGACTCGACGG
The DNA here is from genome assembly GCA_963664545.2 of Vicinamibacterales bacterium. GTDB lineage: Bacteria > Acidobacteriota > Vicinamibacteria > Vicinamibacterales > UBA8438 > JAJEEA01. The sequence goes on from OY761475.2 coordinate 2,220,190, forward strand.
TCTTGCGCGACAGGATGCGCGTGCCGTCGAGCTCGCCGCCGTTCAGCATCATCTGCAGGAACGTGGCGTAGTCGGTGGCCGTCGACAGCAGCCCCGCGCCGGCCGAGAACGCCTTGCGGGGGCCGTTCACGTAGTGCCCCTGGCCCACCATGTGGCCGGGGTCGGGTGCCTTCTCGAAGCGGCTGCCGCCGTCGACCGACGAGTAGACGGTGGCGAGCCGGCCCAGCTTGCCGTCGGGCAGGAAGAAGTGGGTGTCGTTCATCCCGAGCGGCTCGAACAGGCGCTCGGTCAGGAACTCGCCGAGGGTCTGGCCGCTGATCTTCTCGATCATCGCGCCGAGGATGTCGGTGTTGTAGCCGTAGACCCACCGCTCGCCGGGGTGCGCGTCCATCGGCAACTCGGCGAGGCGGGCCATGGTGTCGCCCACCGGCTCGTCGCGGTCGGCGAAGTACCAGCCGGTGATGCCCGCCTCCTGCCACGCGTCGGCGACCGGCCCGCGGGCGGCGAGCAGGCCCATGCCGTAGCTGATGCCGGCGGTGTGGGTAAGGAGGTCGCGGATGGTGATGGGCCGACGGGCCGGCACCACGTCGTAGCCGCCCTCGTCGTTCGGCTCGGCCACCGTCGTCTCCGCGAACGCGGGGAGGTACTTGCCGACCGGATCGGTGATCAGCAGCTTGCCCTCCTCCTGCAGCAGCATGACCCCGACGCTGGCCAGCGCCTTCGTCTGCGACGCGATGCGGAAGATGCCGTCGGACGGCATCGGCGCCTCGGCCTCGACGTCGCGCCAGCCGATGCCCTCGCGGTAGGCGATCTTCCCGCGCCGGACGACGATGGTGACGGCGCCGGCGAGCCGGCCCTCGTCGACCATCGTCTCGAGGGCGAGGCTCAGGCGATCGAGCCGCTCCGACGACATCCCCACCACTTCCGGCTCGACCCGGACCAGCCCCTGGGCGGCCCCGGTCTGGGGAACGAGCAGCAGGGCGAACACGACGGCGAGCGCCGTCAGGCGGATGCGTGATCTCATGGCGTTACCTCTGTCTTCGTCTACCTTGGTCAATTCCGGCCGGTGACCGGGTCGAGTCCGGCGGGCGCGCCGACCGGCCGCTCGGGATCTCGCCGGCGGCTCCACTTCCGTCCTGCGAACCCGCGAGACGTACGCGCGGCCCCGCGCAGACGGCTGGCCCCATGATATCCGTGACGGCGGTCCGGTAGAAGGGCGGTGCCGAGCAACGCGCCGTTCGTGCCCGACGTCCGGTCACCGCGAGCCGATCCCGCTGCACCACTCGCGGAGCCCCTTTCGGTCCTCGGCGAAGTCCTCGCGGTAGTGGTTCGGTGCGGGGAAACTATCATCTCGCCCATGGCCGATTCCTGCGACGTCTGCGGCGCGGCCGGCACCATGCGTCCGCTCTGCGAGGCGGGGTTGCCGGGAGTCGGGGCGGTGTGGATCCGGCGGTGCGCCGGCTGCGGCTTCCGTCAGGTCCGCCCGCGGCTCCCGCCCGCCGCGCTCGACGCGCTCTACGGCGCGGACTACTTCGACTCGACGGCCGCGCACGGCTTCGCGGGGTACGCCCGCCAGCGCCAGCGCTACGAGCGCGACGCGTACTTCCTCGCCCGCGAGCTCCGGCGAATCGCGCCACGGGGCCGGTTCCTGGAGGTCGGCAGCGCCCTCGGCTTCCTGCTCGCGGCCCTCGAGCCGGAAGCCGGTTGGGAGGTCGAGGGCGTGGAGGTTTCGGCGTTCGGGGCCTGGTACGCCCGCGACCGGTTCGGGGTTGCGGTGCACCGGGGAACCCTGGAGGGGGCGGGCCTGCCGGCGGACGCCTTCGACTACGTGCTGCAGAAGGACCTGCTCGAGCACGTCACCCACCCGCGGCGGCACCTGGAGGAGACGCGGCGCATCATGCGGCGGGGCGGGCGGCTCCGCGTCGTCACTCCCAACGGAGAAGCCGACCTGCGGCCCCTGTGGCGCGCGGCGGCCGGGCGCGAGGACGACGTGCTGCCGCTGCTGGGCCAGGCGCACCTGTCGTTCTTCTCGCGGGCGCAGTTGCTCCGCCTGCTGGATGGCGTCGGGTTCCGCGTGCTGCGTCTGCGGTCCATCGGGATACGCCGGGGGCTGCGGGCGCTCGGGTTGGCGCCGGGGTGGCGCAGTCGAGCGCCCCTAGTGCGCCGGCAGGCACTTGGGCCGCGGGATCGGCCCGCCGGCGGCGGCGGGGAAGGGCCTCTTGCCGAGTCGTGGGGGAGGCACGCCGCACGGATCGATGCGGAGATCGCGGCACACCACCGGCGGGTTCGCGGCTGGCGGCCGTACTTCCACTACCGCCGTCTCGTGAAACAGCTCGACGCCCTGCCGGGCCCGCTGGCGGTGGGCCAGGATTTCGACGTCCTCGTCGAGAAGCGCTGAGCCTGCGGATGTTGACACCCTATAGATATATTCGTATAGTCGCTATATCTTTTTGTATATACCAGCATGAGCCTCGACCACATTCTCCTCGGTCTGCTGCGCGAACCCGCCACCGGCTACGACCTCGGGAACGCGTTCAGCGAGAACGTGCGGCACTTCTGGTCGGCCGAGCTGAGCCAGATCTACCCGACGCTCAAGCGCCTCGAGCAGCGGGGGATGCTCCGCTGCCGGGTCGAGCCGTCGCCGAAGGGGCCGAACCGCCGGGTCTACGCGCTGACGGAGGAGGGCCGGGCCGAGCTGCTCCGCTGGCTGCGCGGCGGCCCCGCCGTCGGCACGGAGCGGTTCGCGTACCTCGCCCAGCTCTACTTCATGGACGCGCTCGGCGACCTCGGCGAGACCCGCGCGTTCATGACCGCGCTCCGGGGCCACCTCGCCGGCTGGCTGGCGGAGCTCCGGGCGGTGGAGCGGGACGTCGTCGCCGCGCACGGCGGAGACCCCGCCCGGTACGGCGACGCGGGCTTCCACCACTTCGCGGCGCTCCGGATGGGCATCCACTCTATCGGGTCGAAGGTGGCCTGGTGCGACGAGACGCTGGCCGCCCTCGACCGGCGTCTGGTGCCGACGCGCGAGGCGGGCGGCCCGGCGCGTGACGAACCCTGGAAAGAGATGGAGCACCTGCTATGACGAGCATCGTGAGCTTGGCGATGGACGCCCTGCTGCTCGCCCACGTCGCGACGGGGTTCGTCGGCCTCGCGGCGTTCTGGATCCCGCTGTTCGCCAGGAAGGGCGGCCGGGCGCACGTGCGGGCGGGCCGCGTCTTCACCTACTGCGCCTACGTCGTGACGCTGTCGGCGGTCACCGCGGCGGCGGGGCGCGTCGCCGCCCTCCTGGCGCAGGGCCTCGGTCCCGCGGACCGGCCCGAGACCTGGGGTTTCGCGCTCTTCCTCGGCTATCTCGGGGTGGCGACCTTCGCCACGGTGCGGCACGCGATTCGCGTGGTCGAGACGAGGAAGTCGCTGGAGAGGCTGCGGACGCCGTTCCACGAGGCCCTCGCGTGGGCCTCGATCGCCGGCAGCGTCACCGTCGTCGCGTTCGCGCTGGCGGTCTGGTCCGACGCCTCGCCGACCCTGCTGGGGCTGAGCCCCGTCGGCCTCGTCACCGGGGCGGGCATGCTGCGGCTGATGCGCCGCCCCGGCGCGCGGGGCATGGGCTGGTTCTACAGCCACCTCGGGTCCATGCTGGCGGGCGGCATCGCGTTCCACACCGCGTTCGCTGTCTTCGGGGCGCAGCGGCTGTGGGCCTACGAGCTCGCGGGGCCGCTCGCCGTCGTGCCATGGCTCCTGCCGACGGCCCTCGGCGTTCCCGCCATCGTCGTCTGGACCCGCTACTACCGGCGGAAGTTCGAGCCCTCGTCGTCGGCCGCCGCGTGAACGGCGCGGCGCGGGAATCGTCGCCATAGCGGCGGCGGCCAGGCGAGGTGGGCCAGGAGCCCAGGTGAAACCCCGCGTTGCGCAGAGAGCGGCAAGGCCCTCGGCCTGACGAGGCGTGAAGAGGGCGCGCGACCTACTCCACCCGGAGGGCGTCCATCGGGTCGATGCGGGCCGCCCGGCGGCCCGGCAGCCAGCAGGCGAGGAGCGCGACGCCGGCCAGCACGAGCGGGGCCGCGACGAAGGTCAGCGGGTCGTCCGTCGCGACGCCGAACACGAGGCTGTCGAGGAGGCGGACCGACGCGGCGGACGCGGGCAGGCCGAGGAGCGTCCCGGCCGCGACGAGCCCGGCCCCCTGGCGGACGACGAGGGCCACGACGGCGCCGCGCCGCGCGCCGAGGGCCATGCGGACCCCGATTTCGCGGCGGCGTTGCGACACCGTGTAGCTGAGCAGCGCATAGATGCCGAACGCGGCGAGGAACAGCGCGAGGGCGGCGAAGAACCCGACGCAGACGGCGTGGAAGCGGGGTTGCGCCACCGCCGCCGACAGCCGCGCGTCCATCGTCATCAGGTCGTCGAGGCTCGCGTTCGGACTGGCGGCGGCCACCGCCTCGCGAAGAAACGGAACGACGGCCACCGGATCGCCGGCCGTCCGCACCGCGACCACCGAGGTGAAGGACGACATGCCGGCCAGCATCCCCGCGTGTTCGAGCTGGTGCAGCGGAATGTACGCCTCGGCCTGCGACCCGGTGACGGCCAGCCCGGTGTAGCGGACGTCGGCGACGACTCCGATCACCTCCCACGGTTCGGGGCCGGCGCCGACCGGCAGCAGGCGCCGGCCGACGGCCGGCCCGCCGCCGAAGAGCTCGCGTGCGAGCGTCTCGTTCACCACCAGCACGAGCGGACTCTCGGCCCCGTCCCGCCGCGTGAACGCGCGCCCGTCCCGGAGACGCAGGCGCATCGCGTCGAAGTAGCCCGGGCTGACGACGTTGACGCGGGCCCGCGGGAGGTCCAGCGGGTCGGTCGGAGGCGCGGCGCCGGCCACCCGGAAGACGGTCCCGCTCCCGAAGCCGGACGCGAGGGGCAGGCGTGACGAGACCGCCGCCGCTTCGACGTCGGACAGTGCGGCCAGCCGGTCCATCTCTTCCGCCAGCGATTCCTGGAAGCGGCGGCCGGCCGTCAGGAGGTCGGCCAACGACTCCGGGGTCATGTCCGGTCGGAACGCGAGGTCGGGAATCGGGATGACGGCGGCGATCACGTTGGCCGGGTCGTAGCCGCGATCGACGGTGACGAGCCCCACGAAGCTGCGCAAGAGCACCCCCGCCCCCGTCAGCAGCACGAGGGCCAGGGCGACCTGGGCCACGGCGAGCGCGGCGCGCGCCCGGTTCGAGCGGAGCAGTCGGAAGCCCCCGGTCGACTGCTCGTTCCCTTCTTTCAGTGTGCGGGTCAGATCGAGGCGCGACCACTGAAGGGCCGGCGCGGTGCCGAACAGGAGCCCCGCCGCGGTCGACAGTCCGAAGGTGAACGCGAGCGTCACGGGGTCGATGCCCACCTCGTCGAGCCGCGCGATGTCACCGGGAACGAGCGCCGGCACCGCGCGCAGCACCATCGACGCCGCCGCGAGCCCGAGCACGCCGCCGCCCACGCCCAGCATCACGCTCTCGGTCAGGAGCTGCCGGACGAGTCGCCAGCGGCTCGCGCCCAGCGCGGCGCACACCGCCAGCGCCCGCCGGCGCGCCACCCCCCGCGCGAGCAGCAGCCCCGCCACGTTGATGCAGGCGATCAGCAGCACGAGGGCCGTCGCCACGGTCAGGGCCAGAAGCGCCGGCCGATACGCCCCGACCATCTCTTCCAGCAACGGCACGACCCGCACGTCGTTGCCCGACGGGCGTTCCCCTCCCCGCCCCCGATGGTCACCGTGCGCAATCCGCCGGCGCTCAGGCGGGTGCCGGCCTCGGCCGCCGCCTGTTCCGGCGACACCCCCGGCGCGAGGCGCCCGAGGGCGTTGAAGGCCATCATGAGCATCATGCGCGGTTGCCCCGCGGCGGCGGCCGCGGGCGGCGTGAACGGCGGAACGACGAAGGGTGTCCAGAACTCGCTGTCGGGGTGCGGGAAATAGAATCCCTCGGGCAGCACCCCGACCACGGTGTACGGATCGCCGTCGAGGACCGCGGCGGCCCCGACGATGCCTGGATCCGAGGCGAAGTGGTTGGCCCAGGCGCGGTGGCTCAGCAGCACCACGCGGTCCGCGCCCTCTCGCGCCTCGTCCTCCGTGAAGAGCCGGCCGAGATGGGGCGTCGCCCGCAGCAGGGGGAACAGCGCCGGCGAGACGGTGGCCCCGCGCAGGGTGACCGAGCCGTCGGGACCCGCCCACGCCAGCGAGCTCTCCCGGTAGGCCGCGAGATGCTCGAACGCCTCGGCGTCCTGGAGGAGGGGCATCGCTCTGTTCGTGAGCATGCCTCCGCCGCCGGTCCTCGACTCCCCCACCCGCACGATGCGTTCGGGGTCCGGATAGGGCAGGGGCCGCAGGAGCAGGCCGTGGACGACGCTGAACATCGCGGTGTTGGCGCCGATGCCGAGGGCGAGGGTCAGGAGCGCGGCGAGGGTGAATCCGCGCTGGGCGGCGAGCCGGCGCGCCGCCGACACGACATCGCGAAGCAAGGTGTCCATGTGAATCAAGAGCCGGTGTCCATGCCCGAGCCGGTCGGGCGGCCGGCGGCGGCCGCGTCGATGGTGGGGGGGCGGACAGCCCGCCGCCGCATCACTCGGGCAGATCGTCGCCGCCGGAATCGCTGCTCGAAGCGGGCTGAAGCTCGTCGGGCGAGATGCGCCCGTCGCCGTCGGTGTCGACCGTGCGCAACGACCGCGCCGCCGATTGGAGCTCCGTCTCCGAGACCGTGCCGTCCCGGTCCGTGTCGAGCGCCGCCAGCAGGGGCATCCGCGCGGACGGGCCCCCGCCGCCTGTCGCGGTTCCCGCCGACGGCGCCGCCGGCTCTTCCGCGCTTCCGGGCTCCCGATCTCCCGGCTCTCCGGCCTGCGCCGCCATCATCGCGGCGAAGAGCTCCATCGCAGAGGCGGTGCCGTCGCCGTCCCCGTCGGCGGGAGACAGGAGGCTCCGGAGCTGCGGCGGCAGATCCGCCATATCCACCTCGTCGTCGGCGCCCAGGGTCATGACCCGAGCCCCCTCGGGGAGGTTCCCCGGGCTGCCGAAGAAGACGCGCGGGCCGCCCCGGTCGGGCCGCAGCTCGTCGCCCGAGAGCCGCCCGTCGCCGTCGTCGTCGAGCGAGGCGAGCGATTCGGGGGCCGCGTCGATCTCGCCGGCGGAGATGTCGCCGTCGTCGTCGGTGTCGAGGGCGCGGAAGACCGGCAGCGTGCCCGGCTCGAGGTCGCCGCCCCCGCGTTCCTCGGGCTGGACGCTTACCGGTGGCTGGCCCGTCGCCTCCACCGGTGGCTGGCCCGTCGCCTCCACCGGTGGCTGGCCCGTCGCCTCGCAACCGGTCAGACCCAGCGCCGACGCCAACGCCGCCGCGAGCACTCCAGATCGCATGGCCGACTCCCGTGGGACGCCCCGCGACCGTCGGCGCGCCAGCGGTGAGCCATGTCGCGGGAACGGACGAATCGACTGAATCATGGGTCTTCCCTCCACGCGATTACGGATGCCTTTGCCGCCGCCTCCACCGTGCGGCATCTTCCACTGCCCCAAGTGACGGCGCCGCCTTGCTGCGCGCGCTGGCGGCTGCTCCCCGGTCGCCGGGCGGGCCGGTGAGGAGCCTCCACGACTAGGGTCACGGACCCACCCGCACGCTCTACTAGCATATTAGTACGTTCGGCCTACAGCTTGTCAAGCTCGCGACGGGTGCTGACGATGGCGGTGGGCCGGCGGACGCGCGAGCTGGCGATCCGGGTGGCCCTCGGGGCCCGCGAGGCCTCGATGCGGTGGACGCGGCTGCTTGAGAGCCAGCTCTACGGCATCGCCCCCCACGACGCCGCGACGCTGGCCGCCGGCCTGCTCGGGCTCCTCGCGGCCGGCACCCTCGCCAGCGACCTGCCGGCCCGGCGCGCCGCGCGCCTCGACACCGCCGCCGCGCTGCGCAGTGAATGAGCGCCCGCCGGGACGGTGCGGATCGGGTCAGATGAGATGGCCGGTCCAGCGGCCGGCGAGCACGATGCCGGTCCAGATCAGCAGCGACGCGCCCCCGGCGAAGCGTGCGGCCGGGGGCAGCTCCTCGGCCGTGTCCCACGCGCCGACGCCGCGGAACGTCCGGAAATGGAAGACGGCCATGTTGATGAACGCGAGCGGCAGCAGCAGGAGCTTGATCTGAAAGGCGGTGTTGTCCAGGTACCCGGGCGCGCGGGTCATGAACATGCCGAAGCCGGTGATGGCGGCCACGACGAAGGCGGCCCACGTCCACGGGAGCAGCTTGCCGGTGATCTGGCTGACCGGGTAGCGGAGGGCGGCGACGCCGAGCAGCCGCAGGTCGACGGTCAGGATGGTGCCGACGACGAGGCCGATGCCGATGACGTGGATCGACTCCAGCATCGGGAACCACCACGTGAAGCCGATGTGCTGCGAGAGGGGGTGGTCCTGCAGCCACTGCCAGATGGACGGGTACGCCTCCAGGCTCTCCCACGGGAACGGGACCGGGAACGGGTCGGTGATGTACTCGGAGTACGCGATCCACCGCCCCGCCATCATGATGCCGATCCACATCAGGAGTGACGCGCCCGCGATGAGCCGCGCCACGAGCAGGCGGTCCTCCGACCCCTCCCAGTAGCCGTGCTCCTTCCGGTTCTTCCAGTAGACGAGGAAGGCCAGCCCCACGGCCAGCAGCAGCAGCGAGAACTTGAAGGTGGCGACGGGGTTGTAGAAGTAGCGGACGGGCCGCGCGAGGACGAAGAGCATGCCGGAGGCGAAGTTGACGGCCAGCGCGCACCAGGTCCACGGCAGCAGCCGCCGGATCATCTCGCTGACGTCGTGGCCGCGCAGCGCGATGCCCAGGAACCGCAGGTCGACCATGACGATCGAGCCGACCACCGTCGCGATGCCCATGATGTGGAACGACTGGGCGATCGGGGGCAGGCCCGGCACGTTGCCGAGCAGGTACACCATCCACTCGCGGGTCGGGCTCTCCGCGAGGGTCTGGGCGAGGAAGTCGCGCATGGGTCGGGTCTCCCGTCGGGGGCCGGAGTCGGGCGGCCAATCCTGCGCGATTCTATACCAGCGTGGAAATCGACGCGGCGAAGGCGTGTCGGCGCAGCGGCCGAAGCGCGACCGGATGGCGACCGTTGATCGCTGGTCGGTGGTCGACTATCATTGCGCGGCCATGACCGTGGAATCCGTGACGACGCCGGAGAGTGAGCCCGATGTGTTCCTCCGTCGCATCACGTTGCAGAATCTCTTGTCGTTCGGCCCCGGGGAGACCGGGGTGAAGCTCGGGCCGCTGAACGTGCTGATTGGCCCGAACGGATCGGGCAAGTCCAACCTCATCACGCTCGTGGGCCTGCTCCGGGCAGCGCCCCGGGATCTCGCCGCACCGATCCAGGAGAGCGGCGGCATAGGCGAGTGGCTTCACAAGGGCGCGTCGCGCGCTCGGAAGGGCTCCATGAGCGTGGCTGTCGACTATTTTCCCGGGCCATTACGTTACCACCTGACCGTCGAAAAGCGGGGTGGCCGCCTGGCTGTAGGCGACGAGTTCGTCGAAGATGATCAGCCGGAAGACGGACAGGATCGGCCCCACCGGTACTTCGGTTACCTCCGGGGAATGGCCATCGCGAGGGGGAAAGATGGCACGAGGCGGAGGTTCCGGCGATCGGAACTCGATTCTGAGCAGTCGATTCTGTCGCAGCGGAAAGACCCTGAGAGCTTTCCGGAGATTACCCATCTTGGCGGCGAGTTCGACCAGATCCGAGTCTATCGCGAGTGGTCCTTCGGCCGTCAAGCTCCCGTGCGCCTGCCGCAGCCGTCCGATCTGCCCAATCAGACGCTGGCCGAAGACACAAGTAACCTCGGGCTGGTGCTGAACAGGCTGCGCCGGACCCCGGCTGCCAAGAAGCGGCTCCTGGAAGCGGCGCGCAAGCTCTATGATGGCGTGACCGACTTCGACGTGATCGTGGAGGGCGGCACCGTCCAGGTAATGCTGGAGGAGAAGGGCATTACCGTGCCCGCCACTCGACTCTCTGACGGCACCCTCCGGTACCTGTGCCTGCTCGCGATCCTCTGCCACGATAACCCACCGCCGCTGGTTTGCATCGAGGAACCGGAACTGGGTCTGCATCCGGACATCATGCCGACGCTCGCCGCGTTGCTGCGCGAGGCGTCCACCCGGTGTCAGTTGATTGTCACGACTCATTCGGACGTGCTGGTGGATGCTCTGACCGAGGAGCCTGAGAGCGTGGTGGTCTGTGAGAAGGATGGGGGACGGACACAACTGCGGCGGCTGAACCGCCAGGATCTGGCCCAGTGGCTCGCTCGATACAGCCTCGGCGAGCTCTGGATGAAGGGAGAGCTGGGAGGCAGCCGCTGGTGAATGCGAGAGTCTACGTGGAGGGCGGGGGCAACGGGAACAAGGCGCTGAGGGCCGAGTGCCGCAGAGCCTTTAGGGAGTTCTTCCAGAAGGCGGGGCTTGCCGGACGGCTCCCTCGCGTCGTTCCTGGAGGTAGCCGAAAGCAGACGTACGACGATTTCTGCACGGCGTTCGAGACTCTCGCGAAGGATGCGTTCGCCGTGCTTCTCGTCGATAGTGAAGATGCGGTTGCGGAAGACGCGGGGCCCTGGACACACCTGAAGAACCGGCGGGGAGACCGATGGAGCCGGCCGGCGGGAGCCAGAGACGAACATGCCCACCTGATGGTGCAATGCATGGAGGCGTGGTTTCTGTCGGATCGCGATACGCTGTCCGCAGTCTTCGGGAACGGCTTCAGACCGGACGCTCTCCCTGGGCAGGCATCAATCGAACTGATCCCGAAGAAGGATGTCTTTGCAGGTCTCGCGAACGCGACTCGCGGCTGCCGGACGCGGCGCGGATATAGGAAGGGGCGAGATTCCTTCGAGGTTCTCGCCAGGATGGACCCGGAAAAGCTGACCTCGGCGTCGCCCCACGCCGCGCGACTGGTACGTACTCTCAGAGAGAGACTGTAGCCGCCTTGATGCTCATCGCGGGAACGAAGCAAGCCCCGTTCGGGCAGTGGCGTCCGTGGCGTCTCGGCCCGAGAGGGTGTCCTCTTGGACGCGGAGTACCGGCATCCGGGAGGTTTCCAGCCTCATTCCCGATTTGTTCCCCTCCGACGAATCCAGGAGTCCCAATGCGGAGATCCCTCACGGTTGTCCCGGTTCTTGCAGGCGTATGCACCCTCCTTGCGGCCGTGGCGTGCGCCGCCGGTCAGCCGCCCGATACGGCACCGGACGGCGCCTGCGCCGCCTCGTCGCCGGCGGACTGGCCGGGGCTGGACGGCGGCCCCCGGTGGAACGGCTGGGGGGCCGGGGTGACGAACGCCCGCTTCCAGCCGGCGGACCAGGCCGGGCTGGCGGCGGAGGACGTGCCGCGCCTGCGGCTCAAGTGGGCGTTCGGCTACCCGCGCTCGGCCACCGCGCAGTCGCAGCCGACGGTGGTGGGGGGACGCCTGTTCGTGGCCAGCGAGCGCGGCGTGGTCTACGCCCTCGACGCCGCCACCGGCTGCACGCACTGGACGTTCGAGGCGGCGGGCGGCGTCCGCAGCGCCATGACCGTGACCCGGCTCGCGGACGGCCGGCACGCGCTCTTCTTCGGCGACTTCGCGGCGAACGTCTACGCCCTCGACGCCGCCACCGGGGCCGAGATCTGGCGCCGGGACGTCGACACCCACCCGGGCGCCCGCATCACCGGGGCGCCGGTCGAGCACGGCGGCCGGCTCTACGTGCCGGTGTCCTCGCTGGAGGAGCTGCTCGCCGCCAATCCCCGCTACGCCTGCTGCACCTTCCGCGGCAGCATCGCCGCCCTCGACGCGGCGACCGGCGAGCCGGTCTGGCAGAGCTACACCATCGAGGAGGCGCCGGCGCCGCGCGGGCGCAACCCCGCGGGCGCCGACCTCATGGGGCCGTCCGGCGCGGCGGTGTGGTCGGCCCCGACCGTCGACGCGGGGCGCGGGCTCCTGTACGTCGCGACCGGCAACGCCTACACCGAGCCCGCCGCGGCCACGAGCGACGCGATCATCGCGTTCGACCTCGACACCGGCGCGGTCCGCTGGACGAACCAGTTCACGGCCGGCGACGCGTTCATCCTCAACTGCGAGGGAGACAACCCCAACTGCCCGGAGGAGGACGGCCCCGACTTCGACTTCGGCGCGTCGCCGGTGCTGGTCACCGCGGCGGACGGCCGCGACCTCATCGTCGTCGGCCAGAAGTCGGGGGTGGGCTACGCCCTCGACCCGGACCGCGATGGTGCCGTCGTCTGGCGCTACCAGGTCGGGGAGGGCAGCCTGCTCGGCGGCATCGAGTGGGGCTTCGCGGTCGACGCCGAGAAGGCGTACTTCGCCAACTCGGACTACCTGACGCCCGAGCCGGGGGGTCTCGCCGCGGTGCGCCTGACCACCGGCGAGCTGGTCTGGTTCGCCGAGCCCCACGAGCCGGTCTGCGAGGGGTGCAGCCCGGCGCTCCTCGCCGCCATCACCGCCATCCCCGGCGCCGTCTTCTCCGGCGCCTACGACGGCCTGTTCCGCGCCTACGACGCCGACGACGGGTCGGTCCTCTGGGAGTTCGACACCAACGGCGGGCACGAGACGGTGAACGGCGTCGAGGCCCGGGGCGGGTCGATCAACGGCCCCGGCCCCGTGGTCGTCGACGGCATGGTCTACGTCAACTCGGGCTACGCGGCGTTCGGCGGCCGGCCCGGCAACGTCCTGCTGGCCTTCGGCGTCGACTGACGCGGTTCGATGCGTCTCTACAGCGAACTCGCGGAGTGGTGGCCGCTCGTCGACGACCCGGCGGACTACGCCGAGGAGGCCGGCGTCTACGCCGACCGGCTGCAGGAGGCGTGCGACGGCCCGATCGAGTCCCTGCTGGAGCTGGGCTGCGGCGGCGGGAACACCGCGCTGCACCTGAAGCGGCGGTTCCCCCGTCTGCTGCTCACCGACCTGTCGCCAGAGATGCTCGCGGTCAGCCGCGCCCTCAACCCCGAGTGCGAACACCGGCTCGGGGACATGCGCACCCTGCGCCTGGGCCGGTCGTTCGACGCCGTCTTCGTCCACGACGCCGTCTGCTACATGACGACCGAGGCCGACCTGCGGCGCGCCATGGAGACCGCGTGGGCGCACTGCCGCCCCGGCGGCGCGGTGCTGTTCCAGCCCGACTACGTGCGCGAGAACTTCCGGGCGGCGGCGTCCACGGGCGGCTGCGACGAGCCGCCGCCCTCCGGGTCCGGCGGGGGCTGCCCGCGCGGGCTGCGCTATCTGGAGTGGGTCTGGGACCCCGATCCCGCCGATACGGAGTACTACGCCGACTTCGCGTTCCTGCTGCGCGAGCGCGACGGGTCGGTCCGCTCCGTGTACGAGCGGCACGTCGAGGGCCTGTTCGCGCGCGGCCGCTGGCTGGACCTCCTGACCGCGGTCGGGTTCGAGCCGCGTTGCGTGCCCCTCGTGCTCTCTGACGTGGAGCCGGGCCGCCACGAGATGTTCGTGGGACGCCGGCCGCGCTGACGCGGCCGTCTGACCGGTCAAGAGCCGCAGAGGCGTCATGTCCGACAACCGATGGCAAGTGCAGGATCCCCTTTCGCCGCCGGCCGGCGCTCCGCTTCGAGTAGACCGGCCGGTTCCGGGACCGCTACTCGGCCTGCAGGGCCTGGCGGGGATCGGCCTGCGCGGCCCGGCGCGCCGGGAGGAACGAGGCCGCGAGGGCCGCCGTCACCAGCACGAGGGCGGCGGCGGCGAGGGCGAGCGGGTCGCGGGGGCTGCGGCCCTCGAAGAGCAGCGGCGCGACGAAGCGGCCGGCCCAGAGCGCGGCCAGCCCGCCCGCGACGACGCCGACGACGGTCAGCGAGAGGCCGCGCGCGAGCACGAGGCGTAGGAGGTCCCACGCCTGGGCGCCGAGGGCGCGCCGGATGCCGAACTCCAGCTCGCGCTGGCGCACGCCGAAGGCGATGACCGCGTAGAGCCCGAGGGCGGCGAGCAGCAGGGCGAGGAGGGCGGCGGCGCCGAACAGGCCGGTGCCGACCGTCCACGAGCGGATCCTTCCCGCATGGACGGCGGGCAGGCTCCGCACGCTGCGGCCCGGCAGGTCCGGAAACAGCTCGGCGAGCGCGGCGAGCACCGGGGGCACCGTGCCACCCGGATCTCCCTGGGTGCGGACGACCAGGCTGCGCCTTCCGCGCACGTACTCCACCACCTCCGGGTCGGCCGCCGCCTGGTCGAGCGGCATGTAGTAGTGCGGGGCCCGGTTGGTGTCCCGCAGACCGAACTCCAGGGCGGATTCCGCCACGCCGACCACCGTCGTGCAGTCCGATGCCTCCCCCACGAACAGGCAGCGACCGACGGCGCGCTCCCCGGGCCAGGCCCCGTCGGCGAAAGGCGCGTTGACGACCGCGACCTTCTGGGCGCCCGCGCGGTCGAGCTCGGTGAAGCTGCGCCCGTCGCGGATGTCGAGCCCCGCCACTCGGAAGAAGTTCGGCGTCACGTAGTTCTCGAAGGGGGCGACGGTCAGGAGGTAGCGGTCGAGTCCGTCCGTGCGCAGTGCTCTCATCGCCGACGCCGCGGTCTGCGGCGTATTGGTCGCGTGGGCCACGTCCAGCACCCCGGGCAGTGACCGCACCCGGGCTTCCAGCGCATCGACCGTGTTCTCGTTGAGCGGCGTGTCCGGCAGCGAGTAGTCGTCCAACGCCACCGTCAGCAGATTCTCCCGCGCGTAGCCGACGTCGACTTCGCGCGCCGCCTCGAACGAGCGGTAGAACATGGCCGCGCCGTTGAGCAGGATGAGCGACAGGGCGGCCTGCACGACGATCAGGCCGGTACGGACCGGCGCTCCCAGGGGGCGCGCGCCCCGCAGGCCGTCGAGCCGCTCGATGCCCCGGCTCCGCGCCGCGTACAGGGCCGGGAGCAGCGCGGCGGCGAGGCCGACCGCGATCACCGCGGCGCCGGTGAACGCGATGGCGGCGGCGTCCAGCGGGCCGCCGTCCCACTGATGGCGTGGGAGCAGCGTGACGCGCAGCGCGCGGCCGGCTACCGCGGCCACCCCCAGCGCGGCCACGCCGGAGAACGCGGCGAGAACGGCGCTCTCGATCACCAGCAGGCGTCCGACGCCCCATCGGCCCGCGCCTAGCGCGTGGCGCACGGCCAGCTCGCGCCGACGCGCGGCTACCCGCAGCATCAACAGGTTCGACACGTTCGCGGTGGCGATGAGGAGGATCACGAGGGCGACGCCGCCCACCACCAGGGGCAGCCGCATGTCGCCGGCCAGAGCGGCCGGTCCGCGGGTCTTCAGGAGGGGGCCGAGCAAGATGGTGTCCTCGGTCCCGGTCGGGTCCGAGGCGGGACGGACGGCCCTCGACAGGGCGGTCGCCGCCGCCCCCCCGGCCTCGACGGTGACGCCGGGCGCGAGACGCACGAGGGTCGTCACAGAAGAAAAGGGGCTGACCGTCTCCACGGTCTGATTCGGCAGCCAGACGTCCACCGCGCTCGGTTCGGCGCCCGAGAAGCCGGGCGGCATCGCGCCGACGATCGCGTAGGTGACCTCGTCGAAGGTCACGGTGGCCCCGAGCGCCTCGCGGGAGCCGCCGAAGCGCCGCTGCCAGTAGCCGTTCCCGATGACCGCGACGGGGGCCGCCGCAGGGTCGTCGTCCCCGGGCAGGATAGGCCGCCCGAGGGCCGGCTGGGCGCCGAGCACCCCGAAGAATCCGCCGGTGACCCGGGACAACTGGAGCTCCTCGGCGGTCTGGCCGCGACCGTTTGGCGTGGGCCACGGGGCCGAATAGCCGCCGACGGCCGTGAACCTGTCGGTGTCGGCCTCGAGCGCGGTGAACGCCCACCAGCGCAGGCGGTCGTACACGCGGGTCGGGTCGCCACGGCCGCCTTGCCGCACCCACACGCGGTGAATGCCGTCCGGGTCCTCGATGTGCGGCGGCGCCTGGAGGAACAGCCGGGACAGCATCCCGTACATCGCCGCGTTGAGGCCGATGCCGAAGGCGAGGGTGAGGACGACGGCGACGGTGTAGCCGGGGTTGCGCCGCATGCCCCGTATCGCGGACCGGATGTCCTGGATGAGGCGCTCGGCTGGTCCCCAGCCCCAGCTTTCGCGCGTCAGCTCGCGGATGAGAGGCACGTTGCCGAAGTCGCGCCGCGCCGCCGCCCGCGCGTCCGCCGGGGACATCCCCGCCGCTATCCGCTCCTCCATCTCCGCCGCGAGATGAAAGCGGATCTCCTCGTCGAGCTCCGTTTCCCGCCGCCGCCAGCGCCAGAGCGAGCGCAGCCGGGCGTAGACTTGTCGCATCGCCGTGTCCTCCCCGGGTGCGGAAGCGCCGCCATTCGGCTTCTGCCGCCTCGCGGTGCCTCCGCCCCGACCGACCCCTCCGGCGGGTCGAACGCCGTCCCAGCCCGGAGGGCGTCGCCTGCGGCTCCGCTCACCGCCCAACCAACCCGCTGGGAGTCTGCATCGTTCTACGGCGCAGACTCCTACGGCCCCGACTCCTGCTCGGCCGGCCGCAGCACCCGGGCCATGGCCACCGACAGCGCCTCCCAGCGCGACTGCTGCGCCGTGAGGTGCTCGCGGCCGGTCGGGGTGAGCCGGTAGTACCGGGCCCGCTTGCCCTTGTCCGACTTCTTCCACTCCGCCGCGATCCAGCCGCGCCCCTCCAGCTTGTGCAGCGCGGGGTAGAGCGACCCCGTTTCGATCTGCAGGGCGTTCTCCGAGACGCGCTGGATGTGCTTGGCGATGGCGTGGCCGTGCGACGGCCCGTAGAGCAGGGTGCGCAGGATGAGCAGGTCGAGGGTGCCGTAGAGCAGCTCGATCCGGTTGCCCGCGGAAGCAGTGGTCATGTAGATAGGCTACTCCATGTTGGGTAGCGTGTCTACGAGAATCGGCTTGACGGTGAGTTGCCTGAATGACTAGTCTTCCATCTAGTCATTTCACGCTGCGCGGGGAGTTCATGTCCAACAGATGGCAGGTGCAGGACGCGAAGGCCCGATTCAGCGAGCTTCTCCAGACCAGCCTCTCCGACGGGCCGCAGATCGTGACCCGGCGCGGGGTCGAGATGGCGGTGCTCGTGCCCATCGATCAGTGGCGGCGGCTCGAACGGACGGCCAGACGGAACCTCAAGGAACTGTTGCTGGCGCCCGCGGCGCGCACCGACGACCTGACGCCGCGGCGCCCCGTGCTTCGCCGCCGGCCGGCGCCCCGCTTCGAGTAGACCCGGCGATGGCGAAGGCGATGGTGGTCATGCCCAGCCGGCCGGTCGCCCGTTCCACGCGGTCCGTCAGCGGATCCTCCACCTGACCTACGTCGATAGTCTGGCGTGCCGCTTCGACCTCTTCTCGGGCCGCCCCTTTGAAGCAGAGCGGACACGGGGGCAGGTCGTCGCCGCCGATCCGCACCGGGGGGCCGTAGGTGCGGCAGGCGACGGGGCGCCACGCGTAGACGGTGCAGGCGCCGCTGTTGGGATCGAGGGCTGGGCAGGGGTCCGATGCGAAGGTCTCGTAGAACCGTTCCTCCTCAGCTTCCGTGGCGAAGACGCCCGCCCGGCCGGCCCCGAACGCGGGCGCCTGCCGCGCCACCGCCGCCGCGGCACGGAGGCGGACGGCGGCGGCTCGGCCAGGCTCGGTCTCGGCGAGGGCGCGCAGCCCCTCGCGGAGCCGCCAGGCGTCGAGCTGGGTGATGGCGAATGGGCCGAAGCAGCAGGGCGTGCAGCCGGACTGGCAGACGAGATGCGGTCCGGCCGCCTCGCGCGCCCGGTCCAGCGCGGCATCGACGAGGGTCAGCAACCGCCGGTCCTCCGCCTTCAGCGACGCTGCAGCCGGGTCGGAGGTCTCGCTCATCGTCCGTCCGCCGCGACCCGCTCGACGTCGCGCAGCACCCGCAGCAGGTTCCCGCCCCAGAGCTGGGCGATCTCGGCCTCGGTGTAGCCGCGCCGCACCAGCTCGAGGGTGACGTTGAAGGTCTCGCCGGCGTGGTTCCACCCCTCGACCCCGCCGCCCCCGTCGAAGTCTGAGCTGATGCCGACGTGGTCGAGGCCGATCAGCTCGACCGCGTAGTCGATGTGGTCGACGAAGGTGGCGACGTCGGCGGCCGGCCACTGGCGGTCGATCTCGGCCATGCGGCGGTCGTACTCCGCGCGGGCCGGCTCGCCGAGGCCGGCCGGATCCGCGGGGCCGAACCGCGGCAGCCCGACGTCCGCCCGCAGGCTCTGGATGGCGTCGCCGCGGGCCGCCGCCGCGTTGCTCACGAAGGCGCCGAGGGCGACGGCGTGCATGACTCCGCCGTTGTCGCGCAGGGCGAGGAGCTGCTCGTCGTCGAGGTTGCGGGGGTTGTCGGCGAGGGCCCGGACGCTGGAGTGCGAGGCGATGACCGGCGCCCGTGACAGGCGCACCGTGTCGAGCATCGCCGCCCGCGAGGCGTGCGAGACGTCGAGCATCATGCCCAGCCGGTTCGCCTCGGCGACGACCTCGGCCCCGAAGGCGCTGAGGCCGCCGTGCTCGGCGGGGGCGTCGCCGAGGTTCGGCCGGGGGTTGGCGGAGTCGGCGATGTCGTTGTGCCCGTTGTGGACGAGGCCGAAGTAGCGGGCGCCGAGGTCGTAGTAGGTCCGCATGAGCGACAGGTCGCGCCCGATGACCCAGCCGTTCTCGATGCCGATGGCCGCGATGGACCGGCCCTCCGCGGCGATGCGCTCGAAGTCGTCGGCGGTGTAGGCGATGGCGATACGGTCGGGGTACATCTCCCCGGCCATGCGCCGGATGGCCTCGAACTTCGTCATCGCGTCGGCCTTCGCCTGCGCCTCGTTCTCCGGCGTCCGCTCGGTCTGCCCGACGTAGACGACGAAGAACCCGGCGTCGAGCCCGCCCTCCTCCATCTTCGGCAGGTCGACCTGGCGTGACCCGCGCACCCCCGGGTCGACGTCCGCGGTGGCGAAGTCGAGGGGGATGTCGTCGTGGGTGTCGATGGTCAGCACCCGCTCGTGGATGGCGCGTGCCCGCGCGACGAGCACCGGCTCCGTCTCCTGGGCCGCGGCCGCGGGCGGGGCCGCCGCCGCGGCACCGAGCAGCATCAGCCCCGCCAACATCGCACGGGCGCACCGCGCGCCGGCCCCTCCACGAACGAACCTTGCCGCGAGCGTGGTCATCGACGCCCTCCTTCTCGGGCCGGCCCCGCCCTTGTGGGGGTCCGCCGCCCCTGTCTATACTCGGATCAGGGCTCTGACCACAATACCCTGCCGTGGCTACGCCATGCTTTCCTGCCAGCGCTCCGCGTTCATGCTGCCCGAGGGCGTCCACTACCTGAACTGCGCGTACATGGCCCCGCTCGCCGCCGCCGTCCGCGCCGCGGGCGTCCGGGGCATCGACCGGCGGGCGGCCCCGCACCTCATCCGGCCCGAGGACTTCTTCGACGAGGGCGACCAGCTTCGCTGCCTGTTCTCGCGGGTCGTCAACGCCCCCGATCCGAACCGCGTGGCCATCGTCCCGTCGGTGTCCTACGGGCTGGCCGCGGTCGCCCGCAATGTCCCGGCCTCGCGCGGCGACAACGTCGTCGTCCTCGAAGAGCAGTTCCCCAGCAACGTGTACGTCTGGCGCCGGCTGTGCGCCGAGCGCGGCCTCGAGCTGCGCACCGTCAAGGCGCCGCCGCCCGACGCCCGCGGCCGGGCCCTCGAGTGGAACATCCGCCTGCTGTCGAGCATCGACCGGCGCACCGCCCTCGTCTCCGTGCCCCACGTGCACTGGGCCGACGGCACGCTCTTCGACCTGGAGCGGGTCGGCGAGCGCGCCCGCGACTGCGGCGCCCTGCTCGCCGTCGACGGGACCCAGTCCGTGGGGGCGATGCCGTTCGACGTCCAGCGCGTCCGCCCCGACGCCCTCGTCTGCGCCGGCTACAAGTGGCTGCTCGGCCCCTACTCGATGGGGCTCGCCTACTACGGGCCGGCCTTCGACCAGGGGACGCCCATCGAGGAGAACTGGATCATCCGCCGCGGCAGCGAGGCGTTCGCCGAACTCGTGCGCTACCGCGACGAGTACCAGCCGGCCGCCCTCCGCTACGATGTCGGCGAGCGCTCGAACTTCGTCCTCGCGCCCATGCTCGCCGCCGCCCTCGAGCTCGTCCTCGAGTGGACGGTCCCCGCCATCGAAGCCTACTGCCGCGCGCTGACGGACCCCCTCGCCCGCACCCTGCGCGAGCGCGGGCACCGGGTCGAGGAGCCGCGCTGGCGCGGCGGCCACCTGCTCGGGGTGCGGGTGCGCGGGTCCGTCGACCAGGCGCGGCTCGCCGAGCGCCTGCAGGAGCGGCAGGTCGCGGTGTCGTTCCGCGGCGACGCCATCCGCGTCGCGCCCCACCTCTACAACGACGCCGACGACACCGCCGCCCTCCTCGACGCCGTCGAGTGACGGGGACGCCTCGAGTTGCCGGCCCTCGGGCGGGGGTCGCGAACATCGATAGCGGCCACGTTTACTGCACTCGCGTCCCGTGCAGGAGGCGCTTCAATGCCGCCGGCGTCAGGATGGGCACGGGGAACACCGGGGCGAGGGCGCGGAGGTCGCCGTCGCCGGTCACCAGCGCATCCGCCCGACCCGACACGGCAAGCTCGAGGAACGGACGATCGAAGGGGTCACGGCAGTCGGGGACTGCGGCCTCCGCCCCGGCGGTGATCGTCTCGCACCAGGGCAAGTAGTCTGCGAGCACATCCTCGCGCTCTTCTTCGGTCAAGCGGAACTTCGGGTAGCAGAGCACCCGGAGCAACTCCCTCGTCGTCTCGCCGCCGGCCAGCGGTACGATGGCGCCGGACCGCCAGGCTGTCCGGAGCCACGAGAGCGAGCTCCGCGGGAAGAGCAGGGCCGACACCAGCACGTTGGTATCGAGCACCACGCGTAGCGGAGTCATTCACCCCGGCGAGCCCAGGTCACCGCCGCCGCTACGTCGGATTCCGACAGGCCCAGCTCGGCCATCTTCTTCCGCACGGCGTCGGCCCGACCGATGCGTACGGGCGTGAGCACGATCCGGCCGTCTTCTTGCGTGACGTCGAAGTAACGGGTGTCCGGAAAGCCGGAGATCACCGTCTTGGGGAGCGTCAACTGGTTCTTGGATGTCAGCTTTGCGAGCATCAGGGATTCCAGGTAGCAAGGAAACAAGACTGCATTATACCCGTTCTCGCAGTTTACGGGACGACGTCGGGGTCCCTGTTCCCCTCGTCGATCGGCGGGCGGAACTCGATGGGGATGCGCCGCGCGAAGTCGCGGAAGTGTCGGTCTGCCTCGGCGTCCTGCCCGAGTCGGCTGGCCACCGCTCCCAGGTAGTAGCTCAGGCCGGCCGTCACGAAGTCCCGTTGCGCGGCGCTCAGCAGGGCTAGGTGCGGGTCGCGCGCTGGCGGTGCCGAGGCGGTCAGGCGCCGGAGGAAGGCCGCGAGCTCGGTGGAGTCGAACCATTCCGTCGTGCCCGCGCGCTCCTCGCGTTGGGTCACCGGGGCCAGGTACTCGACGAGGGGCCGGTCGTCGGTGTTGACGGGCCCGGGCGGAATCAGCCCGTCGGCCGCCGACAGGTTCCCCGCGTAGAACGGAAGGGTGACCGCGAGCGCGGCGGCGTCGGGCAGCGGTGCCCCGCCGCTCAGGTGCCGCCCGTTGCGCTCGATCACGGCGGGGTCGAGCCGGGTCGGCTCCGCCGCGCCGACGAGCGCCGCGAACGGGGTCGCCGGGCTGAAGGTGCCGCGCCACAGCGTCACCTGCTCGAAGACGGCCAGCATCGTGCGCGCCACGAGGTCGAACTCGCGGCGGGACACCTGGAAGAGCGGCAGCCACTGGACGAAGAGCCCCCCGGCCGTGAGCCGGTCGCGCGCCGCTTCGAAGTGCTCGCGGCTGTAGAGGTTGCCGACGCCGGCCCGCCAGGGGACGAACAGGTCGGCGATGATCACGTCGTAGCGCTCCGCCGTGCCCAGCAGGTGGTTGCGGGCGTCGCAGGCGCGGACCGACGCCCGGGGGTCGGTGAAGAGCCCGCCGCTCGGCTGGTCGAAGTACGTCTCGGCGGCCGCGATCACGTCGGGCGCGATCTCGCAGACGAGGAGCCGCTCGACCGGGTGCCTCAGCGCCGTCCCCGCGGTGATGCCGGTTCCCAGGCCGAGGAGGAAGACCCGGCGCGGGTCCGGGTGGGTCATCAGGGGCAGCAGGGCCTGGTTCTGCTCCTGCTCCATCGAGCCCGTCCCGCCCAGCGTGTAGAAGTTGTTCATCTCGATGCGCCGGTTCCCGGCCCGCTCGATGACGGCGACGACGCCGTCGGGGCCCTCCCAGGTGGCGAGCAGCGCTTCGCCGCGGTCCGCGTCGATGTCGACGACGGACAGGCGCGAGGCGTCGAGCGCGGTGCCGAGCAGGGCGAGGGCGCCCGCGGTGGCCGCGGCCGGCGCGAGCCGCGCGCGGGGCGTCGACCAGCCGCGCCAGGCGGACGCCAGGGCGAGGACGAGGTAGCCGGCGGCGATGAGCCGCACGCTGTTCCAGAGCCCGACGGTCCCGAGCAGCACGAACCCGGCGGCGAGGGCGCCGACGACGCCGCCCGCGGTGTTGAGCGCGCCGAGGCGTCCGATGACGGTGCCCGGCGCGGCCCGCGACCCTTCCGCGGCGCGCAGCAGGTAGGGGAAGACGGCACCCAGCAGGGCCGTGGGCACGAACAGCAGCAGCGTCGTGTTGGCGAAGATCGAGACGACGTAGGGGAGCCAGCCGTCGCCCGTGGCGAGGGTGCTGAGCCCGGCGGTCAGGTGGTGGAAGGCGAAGGGCGTGGCCGCGACGCCGAGCCCCGACAGCGTGAGGAGCATCCACAGCACCCGCGCCGGTGCCGCCCGTACGCGGCAGAGGCGGTTCGCGACGGCCGAGCCGGTCGCCAGCGCGGCCAGGAACACCACGAGGACGGTCGAGAAGGTGTAGACCGAGTTCTGCAGGACCTGGGCGAACATCCGCGTCCAGAGCACCTCGAGCCCGAGGGCGAACACGCCGGAGAGGCCGGCCACGGCGGCGAGGAGCCACGCGGCGCCGACCGCGGGAGCCGGGGCCGCGGCCGGCGGCCGGCTTCGCCGAACTCTGGCGCGCCGGTCCGGATCGCGGCGCCGGTCGGCCCGGACGTCCGGGTCCCGCGCGGCTTCGCGTCCGTCGGCCGGGACGTCCGGGTCCCGCGCCGCGCCGTCCGCGTCTACCTGCGACAGCCGCCATGCGAGGCCGGCGACGGCCACGTTGACGGCCATGGCCAGCAGGTACGCCCGGTCGAAGCCGAGCGCGAGCGGCAGCACGAACCCCGCGAGGAACGCGCCGGCGGCCGCGCCGATCGTGTTGACGGCGTACAGCAGCGCGCCATGGCGGCCCAGCTCGTCCGGCCGCCGCACCAGGTGCTGGCCCAGGACCGGCAGCGTGCCGCCCATCAGGGCGGCCGGCGGCAGCAGCACGAGCGTCGCCAGGGCGACCCGGAACGCGTTGAAGGCGGCGGGCCGGTCGGCGAGCGCGTCGTAGAGCGGGCCGTAGAGCTGGAAGTAGACCTCGAGCAGGACGAAGTACAGCGCCGCCGACGCCGCGATGCCCAGCTCGATCCAGGCGTAGGCCCGCAGGGGCGAGCGCAGCCGCGGGGACCAGCGTCCGAACGCCGCGCTGCCGACGGCGAGGCCGAGGAAGAAGACGGCGAGCGTCGTGGATGCCGCGTACGCGGTGCTCCCGAACAGCAGGCTCAGCTCTTTGAGCCAGAGCACCTCGTAGACGAGGCCGGCCGCGCCGGACAGGAAGACGAGGCCGGCCAGCCGGGCGCGGTGCCCGGCGCCGTTCGATCGCGGGAGTCGGGCCGCCGCCTGCATGACCGTCCGATGTTACACGTCCGGCCGGCCCCGGCGGCGCCTGCTGAGCGCCGGGGAGGCATGGACACGAGGGCAGCCGCTTCGACCACGGTGCCACTCCCGGCCCTTCCAGCCCTTCGATGCGTTAGTCGGCGGTCGTCGCCGTTCCGTCACGGAAGTCCGCGGCCCAGGACGAGGACAAGACGAACGGAGAGCTGCATTTAATCAGGCTGGAGAGGCCGTTTGGAACAACGAGAACGTGGCCGTGCTGGAGACCCTGTTGGCTGCCGGCGCCGCGGCACTCCGCCGCCCTGACGGTGCGGTATGCTACGCCCCGGAGTTGGTGCCCCGGAACGGCGCGGGCTCCTGCGGGGTTGGGTTGAACGGGCGGCGGCCGGCAAGGTCGCGCTGTCCGGGCCGGGTTCCAGAACGCTCGAGGGCCGCAACCCGCCACCCGCCACACCGGGGAAGGAGCAGATTGCAGTGACTGATCGCCGCCGCACGCACATCGACCGGCCCGCCGCACCCCTGTCGCCCTCCCGCCGCCGGTTCCTCGGCCGGACGGCGGCCGCCCTCGCCGCGGCACCGCTGTTCCGGCCCCTGGCCCTGCTCGGCCAGCCGGCGGTGCGGCCCGCGCCGGGCATGCCGGCGCCGCAGTTCGTGAACACGAACGGCATCCGCATGGCGGTGTACGAGCGGGGCGAGGGCCTGCCCGTGGTGTTCGTGCACGGCTTCCCCGAGCTGGCGTACTCGTGGCGCAACCAAATGCGCTCGTATCCGGCGGCGGGGCTGCGGGCCATCGCGCCCGACATGCGCGGCTACGGCCTGACCGACCGGCCCGAGGACGTCGCCGGCTACGCCATTCCCAACCTCTGCGCCGACCTCGTGGGGGTGCTCGACGCCCTCGACATCGAACGCGCCCTCTTCTGCGGCCACGACTGGGGCGGGGCGGCGGTGTGGGCGATGCCGCGCCTCTACCCCGACCGGGTGATCGGCGTCATCGGCGTGAACACCCCCGCGTCCGGCGGCCCGCCGCCGAGCGAGCCGCCCGAAGAGCCGCTGATCGTCTTCACCGAGAACTACTACGCCGCGACGTTCCTCCAGCCGGGCCGCGCCGAGGCCGTCATGTCGCGCGACGTGCGGCGGGCGCTCGAGATGATCTTCCGCCGGGGCTGGTACTGGGACGTCGAGAACATGCGCGGCTACCCGCCCGACTCGGCCGAGAAGACCATGGACATGCTGCGGATGATCGAGGAGGGCAACTACCAGGGCGAGCTGATCATGCCCCCCGACGTCCTCGACTACTGGGTGGAGACGTTCGAGGCGACGGGGTTCACCGGGGGCCTCAGCTACTACCGCGCGAACATGGGCGGCGGCGGCGCGCCCGCGCCGGGCGGCGACATCGACGTGCCGTGCCTCTACGTCGGGGCCGAGAACGACACCATCCTGCGCCCGTCGTCGTCCGACGGCATGCCGGCGTTCATCCCCGACCTTGAGCGCCACGTCATCGCCGACTGCGGCCACTGGACGCAGCAGGAGAAGCCGGACGAGTTCGACCGCGTGACGCTGGACTGGATCCGCCGGAAGTTCCGGGACGCGTGAGCGGCGGCGGTCGGGGCGGCGTCATCGCCGACCGCGGCCGCTGGACGCGGCAGGAAGCCCGAGGAGTTCGACGGGGTGACGCTGGATTGGATCCGCCGGAAGTTCCGGGACGCGTGACCGCGGCGGCGCTCGCGCGGGCGGGTGCCGGTTCACCCCCTCGCGCCGAGCCGGGCGACGAACTCGCGGTGTTCGGCAGAGTCGATGCCCTTCCGCAGCTCCTCAAGGACGCTGGCGAGGTCTCCCGCCAGCAGTGCGCCGACGGCGAGGCGCAGGCCGGGGAAGACCCGGCTGCGGATGACCCCGTGATCATCGGGCGGCAGGGGCCGGTACTCGCCGTCCACGAGTTCGAACCAGTCGACGCGCCGCTCCCGGGTCCGCCAGACGACGTACTCCTGCACGCCGTTGCGCCGGTAGGCGCGCAGCTTGTCGTTGAGGTCGATCGACGCGCTGCTGGCGGCGACCTCCGCGATCAGTTCCGGCGCGCCCTCCAGATACGCGTCGCTCTCGCGGGACCGCCCGCCGGCCCCGGGTTCGATGCGCAGCAGGACGTCGGGTTGCGGTTCGTTGTCGAGGTCGAGTCGCACCGTGGCGTTGTCGGCCACGCGAACCCCGGCGGTGAAGGCCGCGTACACGGTGAGCGCGCTCTGAATCGCGGCGTGCGCTTCGGCGTGGACGAGACTGACGGGCGACGGCATGTAGACGATTCCCTCGATCAACTGCGCCTTCTTGATCTCCGGCCGCAGGGCATACCGGCGCTCGAACTCGCACCGCGTGAGCCGGTCGCCGTTCTCCAGCGGCGGCGGCACCACGGCTTGCGGTTGTCCGGCCCCCCCGGACGCTCCGGGACTTGACGTGACGTCGGGTTCAGCCATGCGGGGTAATGCCTCCAGCCGTCGCCTCCACGGTTCATGATGCCACACCGGCGGGAGGGGGGATAGCGGGGACACCACCCTGCGGCCGGAGTTGCGCCGGACCGCTCCCGGCCCGACACCGACGCGCCGGAGCCGCACCGCCGCAGGGCAATCGCGGACAGATGACCGGGGCTACTCGATCCGGACCATCGTGTCTGTCGAGCCGGACAAGGGAGGGAAGCGTGGCGGGAGGACGAGGCGAGCGCACGGCGGCGGTCGGCGTCGCCGAGCACGGCAACGCGGCGGTGCTCGTCACCGTCGAGCCCGACGGCGAGCTGCTCGACCGGCGCCGTATCGAGCTGACGGACGCCGGATTGCCGACCCACCCGCATCACCACGAGGGGTCGTGGGCGGTGGGCCGCTACCGGAACAGCCCGTGGGCGCGGGAGATCTCGCTCGCCGAGGCCATCGATCTGGTCGCGCGCGTGCGGGAATCCGCGGCGCGCAGGGCGCGCGACGGGCTCGAAGCACTGGCCGCGGCGGTGCCCGTGCCGATTGCGCGAATCGCGATCCGCGTCTGCCCCGCGCTTCCGCCGACGACCGAGGAGCGCATCGCCGACAACCGCGCACAGGCCGTCGCCGACTCCGTCATGTACCGCGAGGCCCTCGCGGCCGCGGCGGAAGCGCGCGGCTGGTCGGTGTGCTGGTACGACCGCGAGCGCGTGTTCGGCGACGCGGCGACGGCGATCGGCCGCAGGGACATCGCTGCGGCGCTCTCGGCGATGGGCCGATCCGTCGGGCCGCCCTGGCAGGCCCGGCACAAGCTCGCGGCGGCGGCGGCGCTCGCCGCCCTGGCGCGATCCGCGCGCTGAGCGACCCAGGGCCAGGTCCGCCTACCGCGGGAACGCCGGTAGGCCCGGCGCGACCCCGTCCGGCAGCGGCGTCCGCGCCGTGTTCATCACCATCGCCAGCAGTTGGTAGTAGCCCAGGATGCCGACGGCGTCGATGACGCCTTTCTCGCCGAGGTGCGACACCATGCGCGCATAGGTCGGGTCGCTGACGCCGTGGTTGCGCAGCAGCTCCATGCAGAAGTCGTAGACCGCGGCCTCGTCGTCGGCGAGGCCCTCGGGGCGGCGCCCCTCGGCCACCGCCTCGATGATGGACGCGTCGAGCCCCTCGCGCTCGGCGATGGGCGCGTGCACGTACCACTCGTAGTTCTGCGTCCAGTGGCGCGCCGTCAGGAGGATGACGAACTCGCTGAGGCGCGGCGGCAGGGCGCTGCGGAAGCGCACGTAGTCGCCGACGTTGCGCGCCCGGTTCATCATCTCGGGACTGCGCAGCATCACCATGAACGGCCCGCCGACGCGGTCGGTGTTCCGCGCCTCCTTGAACACCTCGACGGCGGCTCGCTGCTCGGGGGTCATCTCGGCCTCCGTCAGCGGAGGCATGCGGTTCTGCGCGGTGGCGGTCATGGCGTGTGTCAGGGTCAGCAGTACGGCGGTCACGAGCGCGCCGGCGGCGCGGGGCGGCAGTGATCGATTCTGAATGTGCATGGGCTGTGTCCTCACTCTCCGGCTGCGGCCGGTGGACCCGGAGTCACCGAGGGATCAACGCTGTGTCCCCACTCTTCGGCCGCGGCCGGCGATCCGCGGCGCGTCGCCGGGCGCGCGCCGTCCTTCGGCTGGCTGACCCGGCGTCACCATTGGTTCAACTCGCACGCGGGATGGGCGACGGCAACTCCGCGACATCGCGCGACGCGCGGTGGATGTCGACCGCCCTTTGGGCGTTCAACCAGAACTCGGGCGTCGTTCGAAGGGCGGCACCCAGCTTGAGGGCCATCCCCTCGCCCACCGACGTCCTGCCGTTCACGATGCGGTTGACCACCTTGACGTCGCAGCCGAGGTGGTCGGCAAACTGCTTCTGCGTCATGCCGAGCGGCAGGAGAAACTCGTCGCGGAGGATCTCTCCCGGGCTCGTCGGTTGTCGTCGTCCACGACGGATCGTCATGAGGTCCTCCGTGCCGGACTTCTGACCATCATCATGCCACACCGGCGACGGGGCAGCGCAGCCCCGAACCACCCTTCCGACTCGGCGGCGGCAAGGACCGCGCGCATCCCCTCACAGCACCGTCGTGAGCTTCACGAACAGGGTGTGGCCCTGCTCGGAGCGCTGGCCGAACTCGGCCGTGCCGCGCTGGTAGGCGACCTGCAGCGTCCCGAACGGGGGGCGGTAGCGGTAGACGAAGACCGCCTGCACGTTCCGCCGGTCGATGGCCGAGTTGGTCTGGAGGAACAGGCGCAGGAACAGGTCGGGCGTGAAGAACTGGTTCGCGCGGACGACGTGGATCCACGTGCCGGCGCCGTCCGGGTCGGGGTCGAGGGTCAGCCGCTGCAGCTCGTACTCGGTCGAGGTGCGGTCGGTCGGCTTGAACTGGGCCACCGCGCTCGCGAGCACGAAGTCGGCGTCGAAGTTGCGGCCGGTGGAGACGCCGCCCCGGAACGACTGGTACGACCGGGTGTTCCAGCCGATCTCGAGGCCGGTCTGGCGGTTGCGGAAGTCGCGCTCGAAGCGCTTGAACTCTTCGGTGTGCCGCGCGGTGGCGGTCCAGCGGTTGCGGAAGTCGACGGCGACCGACTCGTCCACCTGCCAGCTCCGGAGCACGCCGGTCTGCCCCCAGTAGACGTCGTAGGCCGAGTCGTACTGGACGCGCTCGACGGGGCCGTCCGGCAACCAGACGGTCTTGTTCAGGGCCGAGTCGAGCTGCCGCCGGTCGTCGTCGAAGATGAACCCGATGGCGTTGACGTTGTCGGCGAGGC
Organism: Vicinamibacterales bacterium; assembly: GCA_963664545.2. GTDB lineage: Bacteria > Acidobacteriota > Vicinamibacteria > Vicinamibacterales > UBA8438 > JAJEEA01. The sequence continues at coordinate 2,249,236 of OY761475.2, forward strand.
GGTCACCCAAGTGCGTGTAGCCGACGTGGAAGTGGGCCGTCGCCGAGTCGTAGGCGGGCCGCGCGAAGAACGCGGTCGCGCCTTCGGCGAACTGGCCGTAGCTGTGGACGAACTGGCCGGTCAGGCCCCAGTTCTCGGTGAAGTACAGGCTGGTGTCGGCCCCGACCGAGCCCTGGTTCAGACCGTCCAGCGTGCGGTTCGCGAAGAGCACCCCGACGTTCGACCGCGAGCCGACGTCGCGCTGCGCCCGCGCCACCGCGTAGCCGGCGCGGCTGCCGGTGAGGAGCGGCTCGGCCCGCGCCGCGAGCACGTGCATCGCCCACGGCCCCTGCTTGCCGAGCAGCTTGCCGCCGCCCTCGATGTCGCTGATGCGCCGCGAGTAGAAGGTGCGGATGCGCTGCCCGAACTGCTCGCCCCCCTCCAGGAAGAACTGGCGCTTCTCGGTCAGGGAGACCTCGAAGCGCGTCAGGTTGACGAGCTCCTGGTCGGCCTCGACGGTGGCGAAGTCGGGGTTGACGGTGCCGTACGCCGACAGGTGCGGGGTCACGGCGTAGCGCACGTCGAGCCCGACCGCGCCGAGCGGCGACTCGCGCTCCTGGGCGCGCGACAGCGCGTAGGGGATGACCTGGTGCCGGCGCGACTGCCGCGGCACGTCGAGCCCGACGAGGGTGCCGGCCATCGACAGCCGCGCCCAGTAGTCGACCGGCCCCGCCCAGAAGGTGCGCTCGAGCGACCGTCGCCGGCTGCGGCCGAAGTTGATGCCCCACGTGACGTCGTCGCCCGCCCGGTACTGTATCGAGGCCAGGGGGATGGCGATCTCGGCCGACCAGCCGTAGTCGGTCCGCTGCGCCCGCGACCGCCACGGGGCGTCCCACGCGCCGTCGCTGCTGCCGCCGTCCTCGGCGATGCGCCCGTCGGTCTGGGTCCCGAGCCGGTTGACCATGAAGTAGTAGCCGGTCCGCCGGTCGTGGAAGGTGTCGAGGAAGACCTGCACCGAGTCGTCGTTCCAGATGGGGTCGTCGCGCTCGATCATCTGCGACAGCGGCGGCTCGGGGTCCCACGCCTGGAAGCCGGCGTAGAGGTGTTCGTCGTCGTAGAGGATGTGGACGACGGTGGGCTGCTCGGCCGGGGCACCGCGTTGCGGCTGGAACTGCAGGAAGTTCTCGGCCCGCGCCGCGCCCCGCCATTCCTGTTCGGTGACGTGACCGTCGATCACCGGGGGGCGTTCGGCCCGGCGGGCGGGGATGGTGAACTCGCCGTCGCCGGCCGCCGCCGGTCCGGCCGCGGCGGCCAGCAGGAGGGCAAGCCCCGGCGTGAGCCGCACGCCCCGGCTACTGCATCGCACCGGGGGATGATCAGCCAAGCCTTGCCGGTCGTCAACCGGCCGGCACCGTGTCGGTTGCCGGTCGCACGGGAGCGGGTCCGACCTCCCGCCAGAGCCGCCCAAGCAACTTTGATCCGTCAGTGCCGACGCCGTGAGCACCGAGACGTAGCGTCACGCGCCGGAACGGATTCACCGGGTCTGCCCGAGGAGCCCGAGGACCACCACGACAGCCCCTTCAGTCTGGAATCATCCCCCAGTGGCTGCCTTGCTCAACTGGTGATACCAGAGCAACGTACAAGGGGGTCCCAATGATCACCCGAGCGCTACCGATTCCAATGTATCGCTCGACACCGTGGGCTCTACCGACCATCAGAGTCTTTGCAAGGAACTCCAGGCTCTGTGTGGGAGGACGAATCCTGTGCTGAGCAATTGCCACGGCCGAGTATATCTCCGACTCTTCACCCGCGTACAGTGGCGGTCGGGCCGCACCGTGCTCCAGGCCGTGAAGCAGAACTGAGACCAGTTTTTGTGTATACGAGAGTGAAGATGTTCCGCTGGCACCCTCGTGACCCATTACATATTTCGACGAACCACCCAACCCTACGAGGGTGGTGGTTTCTTTGTCTAAGCCGCCGAAATAAACAAGAGGGCCGTCGTCACCCTGACCGACTCCGTTCTCGGAATATATCCCCCATCGCATTGGCAAGACGCCCTTGATGTAATCCCTCGGCTCTCCAATTGTGCCAACCTGACCTGCTGCTTCCAGTTCTCTGATTACGTCTTTGAGCATCTTGTGGTCGGAAACTGAACTCGCGGGCCCCTCCACCGTATAGCTGACCAGCGACGGTATCTTCCATTGAAACGTCCACTTGTGCCCGCTGTGTGGATGGATTTGGGAGTACAATTCCCGCACTTTCCCGGTCGAACGATACAGATAGTGCTTGAGTTCCCGTGCGTCAATAAACTCAAAGTCGGTGGACATCAGTTTCCCCTCACGAAGCTGGATTGTACGGCGGCCGTGGGCGAGCCGTCAAGACCGCCGCCCCGGCCCCGCCGGTCCAACTCCCGTTCGATATCGCTCTCGCTCATCTGCCGGGTCTCGCGCGAAGAGAGGTAGGCTCTGGCCTCCGCAAAGGCCGTCTTCGCCGCCGCATAAGCCGCCGGGGCGGACGCCGCGGCGGGGAGGGAACAACTCGCATGGCTCAACCCTCCCGAAGCCGCCGCTGTACATATGGTGACCCGAGGCGCTCAATGCGTAGCCGTTGTCATGGTGAGTCCAACCAGACCATGGATCCCGAGCAGTCTGCAATCAGCGGCCGCTCGTAATGCGGCCGTAGTTTCAGTAAGTGGTCGTCTTCCGACACCAAGTAATCCGCGTCGCCGTCGAGCGCGCACAGCAGGAAGATCTCGTCGTCTGGATCGCTCGGCGGAACCGGCGCGGCGGTCGACGTCACCTCGACAGGGGCGAACGCGCCCTGGATGTAGGTGAGCAGCCGGCGCACCCTGTCGGGCGGATGCCGGCGTTCGAGCAGGACGCGTGCGTACTCGTCGAGGATCTCGTCGCAGTAGAGACCGCTGTGCCTCGTGGCGACGACGATGAGCAGTCGCAGATGCTCGTTGCGGCCGGAGGACGGCGTACCGGTGTCGAGCCATCGGGAGCCCGCGGCGACGATCTCGTTGGTGTCGAGGACGACGCGGAACACGGCGGCCGTCACGCCGGGCCGTCCTCGCCGGAGCCGAGCGTTTCGCGAAGGGCCTGCGCGAAGTCGGCCTGCGTCCAGCCGCTCGACCGCAGGCGCTCGACATCGCGGGCGGCCTGACGGCGGAGGTTCGAGGCGGCGGAACGGACGCGGGCGTCGCGGGCCGCGCTCAGGCGGTCGATTTCCTGGCCGAGCCGCTGGGGGTCGCGGCAGACGAGGAAATCCCACTCGCCGAGACGGCCCCAGTTGTTGACGGCGTGAATCCAGCGGCGGGCGGCCTGGTGCTTCGCGTCGGCGTCGGGGTCGGGAGCGCCCTTGATCTCCAGGACGACGCTGAGGCCGTCGCGCAGGCGGACGATGAAGTCGGGTTCGTAGGCCCGCGGCTCGCCGTAGAGTTCGTAGGGGATGGTGAACTCAAGGCGGTAGTTGCGCGCGTAGCACTCGACGAGGCCGTCCTGGACGAGCTGCTCGATGCGGAACATCGCGGCCTGCTCCCAACTCGTGGTGTGGCACGCGACGTAGTTCAGGTGGCTGGCGTCGGTGGGCTGGACGGGCCGCACGGTCTTGAAGTGCACGCCGGCGGTGCTGCCGACGGGCCGGTACCGGTTCAGCCTGGGGAGCACGGGCGGCTCGCCCTGTGCGCCGTCGGGCTTGATCGCGAGGAGGAGGCGGGTGACGATCTGCTCGGCGTAGGTCTGCAGCCCGATCTCGCAGGAGTGGAGGCCCCGCAGGTCGACGCGCTCGCGCACGTACGCCTGGACGATCGCGAGCACCTGCGGAAAGAGCGCCGCGCGGCTGCCGCTGCGAGGAGCCCCGCGCCCGTTCGCGCCGCCGTTCCCCGCGGTGGATGCTCCATTGCCGCCGTTTCCGGCCGCCACCGGTCGGCCGCCGCCGGTCCCGCCGCTGGAAGCGATCGCCTCGGCGGGGTGCGCCGGTTCGGTGAGCCGGCGCACGATCTCCCGGGCGATCTCGAACGCGATCTCCTGGGGGTGGGTGGAGTCGTAGTACGCCTGCCGGTCGACGGTCTCGAAGCCGAACCCGCCGTGGGTGCCCGGGTGGCCGATCTGGTAGCCGACCTGTGGGCGGATGAACGCGGCGGTCGGGGTCCTCGCCGGGTCGAGCGTCAGCGGCTCGACCGCCCGCACGTCGCACGTCACCCGGTTCCGCGTGAGCTGCACGACGTACCCCTCGACGACGGGGAACCGAATCTCGAACGCCCGCCGCTCGGGAAGGGCCATCACTTCGTGCTTGGGCAGCTCTTCGGGCGGGGGCCCCTTCTCGGGGTGGCGGCCCTTGAACGGAATGAGCGAGAACGGGACGCCGAAGATGTCGACGTACTCGGGCGTGAGCAGACCGGTCTCGGGGTCGGGCGCGTAGTCCATGCGCCGGAGGCCGCGGCCGACCACCTGCTCGCAGAGCAACTGGCTGTGGAAGGCGCGCAGGCCGAGGATGTGGGTGACGTTGTTGGCGTCCCACCCCTCGCTGAGCATGTTCACGCTGACGACGCAGCGGATGTCGGCGCCCGGCTCGCCCGGCTTGCCGACGGTGGAGACTATCTGCCGCAGCTCTTCGGCCGCCTCCTTCTGCGTCGCGGTGGGGTCGTCGCTCTCCGCCGCCTCCAGGAGCTTCGAGTCGATGCGCAGGGTGACCGTGCGCCCCTCGCGGTTCCACAGCTCGGGGAACCCGCGCAGGCCGGGGCCGTAGCGCTTCGTCAGCTTCCGCTTCCTGCGCGAACGGGGGGTCTCTTTGTCGCCGTCCGGTTCATCCGCCGGGTCGGCCTCCACCAGCTCCTCGCCCGAGATCATCCGGTGCACGTGGGTGGCCACGTCGGTGTTGTCGCAGACGACGATGAGCACCGGCGGCGTGCGGTCCTGGCCGGGGGCGGCGTCGCGCACCTGTTCGAGCTTCTCTTTCCACTCGCCGACGAGGGTGACGAGCGCGTCCTCGGCCTTGCGGTAGACGACCTCGGGCTTCGGACGGCCGCCGGTCAGCTTTTCGCCGGCGCGCAGGTCCGCGACGACGTGGCGCCACAGGCGGAAGTACTTCGGGTCGGGCCGGCCGGTGTTGTCGATGGCGGGCAGGCGGGGGATCTTCGTGATGCCGCTCTCGATGGCGTCGACCAGGCTGAAGTCACTGACGATCCACGGGAAGGGCGAGCCCTCGGGGTAGCCGCTGCCCTGGATGTAGAAGGGCGTCGCCGACAGGTCGACGCATAGCTCGATGCCGCAGGCGGCGTTGATGGTGTCGAGCCCGTCTACCCAGACCGTCGCCTCGTCGCGGTCCGCCTTCGCGTCGGCCGACAGCTTGACTTTCTTGTCCACGGGCGCCGGGCGGTAGGCGTGATGCCCCTCGTCGTTCAGGACCATCAGCGGCTCGTCGTCCCACAGGTCGCCGAGGCGGTTGCGCGCGAACGCCTCCGGCGTCTCGGGGCCGAGGCGGCTCACCGTCGCCTTGCCGACCTTGACCTCCTCCGGTTCCGGCCCGAGGCGGTGCCAGTTGGTCACCAGCACCTTCCCCTTCGCCAGTTCCGGCCGCAGGGGCGAGGGCACGAGGTCGAACGCCTCGTAGTAATTGTGCGGGTCGCCCGGCCGCAGCACCCGCAGCCGTTCCTTGATGGTCAGGTTGGGGCAGACCACGAGCACGCGGCGCGGGTAGCGCGGGTCGCCCGGCTTCGTGCCGCGGTTGCAGAACGCCCACGCGACGAGCATGGCCATGACGACCGTCTTGCCGCTGCCGGTCGCCATCTTGCAGGCGTAGCGCGGGATGGGCTTCGCCCCGCCCCCCGCCGGGGCGTCGACCAGCTTGGGCGGCTGAGCGACCTTCGCGATCCACGTCTCGGGCCGCGGGTTGACGCCCCTGCCCAACAGCTCGAACTCCTTGACGCCGAGCTCCGGCTTCCGTCGCGGGGGCCGGCCGCGCGCGAGCATCTCGCGCAGGTAGACGATGGTCTCGACGGCTTCGACCTGGCAGAAGAACAGCCGCCGCGCCCGGTCCGCGCGCCACCAGTGGCGCAGCAACCGCTTCGTCGTCTCCGACGCGCCCCGCCAGCCCGATTCCCGCCAGCGCTTCACGTCGGCGCGCAGCGCGTTGACGAGGGGCAGGTCGTCCCGTTCCTCCTCGGCGAGCAGCGACAGTTGGGTGCTGCCGGTGCGCTCGCTCTTGTACCAGTAGCTCGCGGGCCGGCGCCCCGGGTTCTTCGACGGAATGCCGGTGCGCGTGTCGTACAGCCAGTGCAGCTCCGGTTCCTCGTACGGGGAACAGAGAATGGGGTCCTCGACCGGCTGCACGGCGATCTGCTCTTCCGGCATGCTCACGACACCGCTTCCAGCCAGCCTTCCGCGAACAAGTCCGCGATGTGTTGGCCCGGCTTCCTGATGACATCCATCAGGTGAGGTACCTCGCTCAACGGCCGGATCTCCGATTCGCCCGTCTGCTCGTTGCGCCGGCAGGAGAACGTCGTTTCGTACTCCTCTTCACGAAGCCACGCGAGCAGGAGCGGCGAATACGTGGTGACGAAGACCTGCGTGCCGGTCCGTTCCGCTTGGCTCCGCAACAACTCCAAGATCAGCCGTAGGCGGCTGGGGTACACGCCGCTCTCGATAGCCTCGATCGTCATGATCTGCGGCATGTCCGGCTGGAAGAACGCGGCGACCAGCGCCGCGAAACGCAGCATGCCGTCGCTCAGCACGGGGGCCGGAAGCTCTCGATCTCCCTCGCGCAGCATGAAGAGCGGCTCCCCGACCGCTCCGCGCAAGACGCCGACTCCAGCCACTTCATCGGGCCGTAGCTCCTGCAGCCACGACAGGTACGCTTCCCGCGTCTCCTCGTTGCGACACAGCAATTCGACCAGCGCCGCAAAGTTCTCTCCGTACTCACCCATGCGGCGCGCGCGGGGATTCTCAGCGTAGCTCCGCAGAAGCGCTGGCATCAAATCCAAGCTTTGCGCGTTCGCCAGCAACGCGGCCACTCTGCCCGCGCGATCGGTCTGCCAATTGACGTCTTCCACCCTCGTCAAGGTGCTGATGGACACCGTGTCCCTCGACCTGCCGCCGGCAATCTGGCCGAGCACGGGTCGCGCACGCTCGAATCTCTCGACGACGGGATCACCCGCCTCTTTCGGATGGCAACGCACCTCGATCTCCGGGCGTCCCCGAGGCCGGTATGCGTTCATGGCGTGGTCGCCGACCGACTCGTAGACGATCGTTCCGACGCTGAGACGCTCGCCCGACACGTGGCCGGCTGCGGGCGAAAACGCCATCCGGAACTCCCAGGCCGGTGCGACAACGTCCCGCAATCGCCCATGCGCCCCGACCGTCACCTGCTCGACCGCCGGTCCCCGCGACACCGCCGAGCCGCCGGCCTGGCCGACCGCCGCGAAACAGGTGCGTTTGCTGCCCCCGCGAACGCCGGCCCAACCCTCGCTCGTTGCATCCCGCGATCTGCCGTCCAGGATCTCGCTGATGGTGAAGCCGTTCCCGATGCCCCGCAGTAGCCGAAGCGCATCAAGGAAGTTCGACTTCCCGCTGGCGTTCGCGCCGATGAACAGGTTCAGCCGGCCGAGGGACAGATCGACCCTGCGCAGGCTCTTGAAGTTCTCGATGACGATGCGGTCGATCACGCCCACCGCCCCCCTTCGGTCAGGACCCGGAGGCCCTCGTTGCCGCGCGGGTCGATGACCTTGACGGCGACCTTCCAGATCTCGTCATCGCCCAGCCGGACCGGCCGCGCGAACGGGAGGCTTCGGAAGCCGCTCAGGGCGTCGAAGGCGGCGGGTTCGACGGTGCCCTGGTTGCCGAGGGCCCTCGCCAGCTTGTCCCACTTCGACCGGTCGGGGAAGAACGCCTGGCAGCTGCAGAACGTGCGGCCGTCGTAATCGGTGTCGAGGAACCACGCCGCGATGCGCGCCCGGTCGGTCGGGTAGAGGGCGTTGCTCACGGGGTCGTAGACGTCCATGCCTTCGACCCGGACCATGTAGTCGCCGTCGTCCTGTCGCGTGGGGCCGCTGACCCTCGGCGCGCTGAACACGCGGAAGAGCTGGCTGCCGGGCTGGTCCTTGAGCAAGTCGCCCATGGCCACATCGGGGCTGATGAGCGCCATGTGCAGGCGCAGCCGGGGATGCGACGCGTCGTCGATGGCCTCCTGGGCGGCGGCGTCGAAGCCGAAACCGGCGAACACGATGTCGTCGTAGCCCTTGCGGTGGGCGTCGCGCACCGCGTTCTCGACCTGCATGGCGCTGACGTTCCCGACCTCGGGGCCGACGCTGATCGCGACCCGCCGGCCGCCGCTCTTCCCGTTGGGCCACTCGCCCTCGGCGTGGACGAACGCGGCACCCGTGACCGGCTCCAGCCCCGTGAGCTTCACGTTCTTGTTGCCGGAGAAATCGACGCCGCTGGCCTTGAGCAGTCGGATGATCTTGTCGAGATGGGCCTCCGCATCGCCGACCGCGATGTCGCCGCGATCGTCCGCGTCGAAGGCATCCAGCTCGTCCGGCGCGCCGCCGATGGGCGACTCCGGCCCCTCCTCGCGCGCGATGACGCCCTCGATACTGAACGGGCCGGCGACGCGAACCGTCCCGGCGGCGACCCCCGGCTGGTCGACCAGCTCCTCGTTCTCTGCGTTGGCGGCGATGCAGGTGTTGACCTCGTCCATCTTCGCCCGCCACCCCGCCCGGTACGCCGTCAGCGCGCTCCGCAGTGCCTCCGGCCAGTCCCTGTCGACGTCGAACGGTGCCTGCCAGTGCCTCCACGCCTCGGCCGGTATCTGCTCCCGGTACTTGGCGGCCTGCCGCGCCGTCAGACCCTTCAGGGGTTGGCGGGCGGCCGCCGGCCGGATCCACGCCGGATCGCCGCCCGGCAGCAGCCACCGGCGCACGTCGGCATCGGTAATCGCCCTCGGCCCCTCCTCGCGGTGCTTCTTGACCAACTTCCCCGCCAGCTTCTCCTTCAGCGCCGCGTCAACCGTCTCCAATGCGCGATTCAGCGCCGCCAGCGCACCGTCCAGGATCGGTTCGTGCCGGGCGAAGATCGGATCGAGCGACGTGTTGCGGGCGATGCTCCGGAGGGTGACGTGCGGAACCGAACGGCAGTCGAATGTCATCCGACGGCCCGTCGGCCGGCCGTCGTCATCCACCTCTGCGATCCAAGTGCCCTCCGCGTTGCGCGCCGCGTCCTCGGCATTCAACTCGCGCAAGCGGTAGTAGTCGAATCTCGCTGTCATCAGGCGGTGCTTGGCAAGCGCCAGCGCGACGCGACTGGTATCGATGGTGATCCAGCGCCGGCCCCATTGTTCGGCCACGTACGCCGTCGTGCCGCTGCCACAGGTGGGGTCAAGGACGAGGTCGCCGGGGTCCGTGGTCATCAGAAGGCAGCGCTCAATTACCTTCGGCAACGTCTGAACCACGTACGTCTTGTCCGCCGCAAATCCCGCGATCGTAGTATCCGTCCAGAGTCCAGTCAGTGGACTGACGGGAAAGTCGTCGAATTCACGAACATATCGGAGCGTGCGGCCAACCACGGCAAGGCGCTCCGCAGTCGCGATTCGCGTCAACCCCGGGGCGTCTGTCTTGAAAGTCCCCTTGCCCGGCGTACAGACCGTACCGTTGAATTCAAACTCCCGTACGTCATCGCCCTGCGCCGGCCTTTGGCTCGTGATGTTGTCAAGAGCAAAAAGTCGACCTTCGTCGCCGTTGTTCCTTAGTCCGCGCCCATTGGCATCGTCAAGTCCGACGACTTCACCACTGTTCAGTCGAAGATTCGTGTAGCCTCGGCCACCAGGACCAAGAACCTGCTTGTCGAAGAATAGCTGCCTGTATTTCACTCTCTCGATGTCACGAGAATACCAAAGCAAGTAGTCGCTCACCGTGCCGATTAGCTCACCGGAAGCCCCTGTGGTTTTCTGAAAACAAATCAAACCACAGTAGTTCTCGCTCCCCATCACTTCATCCATCACGCAGCGCACCCGGTGCAGGTTCTCGTCGCTGATCTGCACGAAGATGCTGCCGGTGTCGGCCAGCAGCTCCCGCGCCATCGCCAGCCGGTCCCGCAGGTAGGCGAGATAGGAATGGATGCCGAGGGTCCACGTGTCGCGGTATGCCTTGACCATCTCCGGCTCGCGCGTGAGGTCCTGCTGCCGGTCCTTCACATCGCGCTGGCCGAGCTGCGGCTGGAAGTTCGAGGAGAACTTGATGCCGTACGGCGGGTCGACGTAGATCATCTGGACCTTGCCGGCCAGATCCTCCCGCCGCGCGAGGCTGGCCATGACCTGGAGGGAGTCGCCCAGGATCATGCGGTTCGCCCAATCGACGTCGTGCCGATAGAACTGCACCGCCTTCGCGTAGTCGTGCTCGGGGTCGGCGAACAGGTTGCGCTGGACATCCTGCCGGGCGAGGACCCGCAAGATCGCCTGCGTCGAGACCCGCTCGTGCATGTGCAGGGCCACCGGCTCGACCTCGAACCACGGCTTCTCGCGCTTGCCGCTCCATTCGAGCCACGGCTCGTGCCGACGCAGCGCCTCGGCCAGCTCGTCGGCCTCGTCCGCCGTCAGCGCCCGTTCCCGCGCCGCCGCCAGCAACTCGGGAAGCCGGTCGGCCTTCGCGGGTTCCGGCGACGACCGCAGCGCGGGCGGCAGGTGGGGGTTGAACGCGTACCGAACGGCCGGGGCTTCGCGAACGACGCCGTGCGCCTCAATGCCCGCCGGCGGCAGGTTCTTCCGCTTGGCGGTGTAGGTGAGCGATGTGACCGCGGCCCCGCCCGAGTCGCGTGCGCGGCCGGCCCGAGGCTTCTTCGTCCGTGGCATGGCCGGATCCCGCTACAGCAGAGTGGTCTGCCGCTCCTCGACCAGGAGATCCATAGAGGACACCTCGATCAGCCTGGGTCTGCGGTTCCGCAGCGTCTCTCCACGCGAACCCGCTTGTCGAGCATCTGTCGCGCTTGCACCTCCATGTGAGCAGGCACGCCAGGATCAGTTTCGCATGGCCTCAGTCGGGGAGCTGGGGTAGCAGAGGGGTCTGCACTTCCGCGAGCTCTCTCCGCAGTCGGTCGCAGATTTCGGACATGGCCACGCGGTCGACGTCCCCGGCCACCGGCGGGCCGTTGCCCCACCTTTCTGCGGCGCGCAACGTGTCGAGTTCGACCATGCAGGCGAAGATCGCCGGCAGCGTCGTCCCGACCAGAGTGCGGAGCCCGTCGTTGGTGTCGTCGAGACGGTCGACGGTACTGTCGAGGCGATCGACAGTGTCGTCGAGGCGGTCGACAGTCTCGCCTAGGCGTGTGACCGTGCCGTCAAGGCGGTCGACAGCGGCGTCGAGGCGCTGAGTTGTGTCGTCGAGCTGAACGCGTAGCGTCTCGATGTCGCCGCTCGTCGCCAGGCCTTCGAGGTCGGTCTTCGAGGCCAAGCCTTCGAGGTCGGTCCTCGTGGCCACCGTACGCCCCAACCCCACGGACGTCACGCTGACCGAAATCACTACAGACGCGATCACCAGCATGGTGCCGATGATCCACTTCGCATCGCTGCTCAGAGGCAGGGCCATGCCTCCTCCGATCTAGGCACCGGGCAACCTGGCGGGCTGTCTGGCGCACAGGTCTGGACGCCCGTCATGCCCCGAGCGAGGGGACACGACAGGCGTCATGATTTCTGGAAACGGTACCACAGGGGGCCGTCAGAATGGGGAGAAATCGCCGGCTGGTAGACCTTGCGCAGGCTCAGGACCCAAGGCCTCGCCGTCGCGAGGATCGGACGAATCCACGAGTTGCGCCAATGGGAATTCTTCGCCGTACAGCCGGCTCAACAGATCGAGATAGGGACGTGCGAACTCGTCGGGGTCGGCACCGTTTCGCGACGCCAAGGCCCGGGCTGCGGCGGCCTGGCCGTGGATGATCCGCGCTCGAGCTTCCACCGAATCCACCCAGACGCCCATTACGGAAGCCTCCGAATGCCCTTGCGGTGCGCCGAGTCGTGGCCCTTGTGCCGAACGGTCTTGACGCCAGGTGACAGCGCGCGGGCCAAGCGCGCGACGAGCTGCTGGTCCACGCTCTTTCGTTCCATCCCGTCTCCCGCCCGGTCGGTTGCAGGGCGGTCCGGCGGCCCCGGTTGGCCGAGCGGTCACCCGCCCGGACCACCGGGGCCGCGCCGTCGGCCGCAGGCGAGGGCTACAGCCCCCGGATCATCACGTTGCGGAACTTCACGACGCCGAAGCCGTACTGCAGGGCGATCGGCCCCGAGGCGAACTGCTCGTCCTCGACGTCGACCATCTGCTCGCCGTTCAGCCACACCCGCAGCCGCGGCCCCTCGGCGATGATCTCGTAGGTGTTCCAGCGGCCGGGGCTGTCGACCTGGCTGGCCGGGGCGGCGATGTGGACGATGCCGCCGGTCCGGTAGGTCTGGTCCGGGCGGGTGTCGAAGATGTTGACCTCGTACGAGTTGCGGTCGGTGACGCTCGCGGGGTCGGCGCAGCGGATGAAGATGCCGCTGTTGGCGGGCTCCTCGACCGCGTACTGCAGGACGAGTTCGAAGTCGCCGTAGGACTCCGGGGTCACGAGGAACCCGGCGCCGCTGTCGGCCTGGGCCGCGCCGTCGACGATCGACCAGTTGGCGTCGCCGATCTGGTTCCAGCCGTCGAGGGACGAGCCGTCGAGCAGCGTGGTCCAGCCGGCGTCCTGGGCCGATGCCGGGGCGGAGAGCCCGAGGGCGGCGGTGAACAGTGCGAGGGCGAAAACGATGGTGCGCTTCATTGAATGGTCTCCCTGTTGGCATTGGTGGCGCCCTTCGACGGGACGCCGGTTGCTCCGTTCCCGAGCCGGACCGTCCGGTCCGGCAATCGTCGCCCGGCGGCTCTCCCCGCCTCCCGAACGACACTTCGGGCTGCCCTTTCGACGGCGCAGCCCACGCTTTGGCCGGGGCGGCGACGCGATCGGATTCGCGCAACTCGCCAACCGCCCGGTGGGGGCGATGTGCCGCCCTCCATCGTGCAGGCGTCATCGGCGCGTCGACGGCCCGCCGGGCAGGCCCCGCGGGTCCTCCGGCTACTGCCCGGATTCCGCCAGCTCCTCCGCGCGGGCACCCGACAGCAGGTTCTGCATGCCGTAGTTGCCCTCGTGGCACGCGTACTCGAACATCTCGGACCCGCGCTTCATCGGCAGCGCCACCGTGAACGGCCGGGTGAAGGTGACGGGATCGTCGACGGTGTACTCGTAGAGCAGGGTCTCTTCGTCGAGGCGGCTGAACCGCTCGATCAGGTGCAGCGTCTCGCCCGAGCCGATGGACTGCACGACGGACGGGCTGAAGCTGGCGGTGTTGGCGGTGAAGTTGGTGGTCTCGACGACGAGGGTGTCGCCCTCCCAACGGCCGCGCGAGCTGCCGAGCCACTGGCGCAGGTCGCCGGGGAGCGGCGCACGGCCGTCGAGGGGGACGATGCGCGAGTCGTGGACCATCTCGTTCAGGATGACCACGTGGTCGGCGGTCTGGAAGATCTGGATGTTCTGGTTGTAGCCGCCGGGGACGATGGGCGGCCCGGTGTTGAACCCGAGCAGGCAGCGCTCGGCGATGCCGCGATCCTCGGGGCCGTCGCTGCCGATGCCGCCGACACGGAACCGGACCGGCCGCGTCGCCCCGGGGCCGGGGCCCTGCTGGTCGACGCCCGGCCGCGCCTCGGGCACGCGGCCGTCGGGGGGATCGACGATGAGCGAGGTCCGGCGGTCGTCGACGACGCCGGCCCCCCGGTCGAACCAGAAGTTGTTGTAGGCGCCCACGTCGCCGCCCGCCGGCAGCGGCTCGGTGCGGACCTCGCTCGGCCGGTCGGCCTCGATCGCCCGCTGCACCGCCGCGGCCTCGACCTCGGCCGCCTCTTCCGCCGTCAGCTCGGCCGCCTGGTCCTCGGGGCGCTGCAGCGGGGTCAGGGTGCGGAAGTCCCAGACGCCCTGGAGGTCCGGCGTGCCGTCGGGCAGCCGGGGCACGCTCGACGCCGGCTGCGCGCCGGCGGGGACGGACAGGACCGCGGCCAGCGCGGTCAGCGCCAGCACGGCGCCGATGGTTCGTTTCTGCATCTCTTTCGCTCCTGACTTCCTCTCACTTGCTTGCGAACACTGCCGAGACGGGCCAAATCAGCCCGCCTCCGAACCCGAATCCGACGAATCCCGCCGCCGGCCGACGCGCCCGGCCGGCTGGACCGGCCTACTTGCCGCAACTCGACCCGTATATCGTGCCGGCTGTCGCCCCGCGACGGCGCTCCGCCGGATCGCGAGATCACTCCGGCGCGACGCACGCGAAGTTCTCGGCGTCGTCGATGCTGCCGTCGCCCGTGTACCGCGCCACCTGCGGGTAGGGGCACAGCGGCCGCGTGCGCGTCACCTCGCCGTCGACGACCTTCGACGCCACCATCCGGTCCGGTGCCACCCCGTCTTCGACCCACTGTTCGAGCGCGGTCACCGCGTCGAAGCGGTCCGGCCCCGGCCCGCCCCGGCAGTGAGCGACGCCGGGGGCCATGAACAGGCGGTAGAAGTCGGCCGTCTCGTCCCGGCCGCCGAGCGCCGCCATCACGCTCTCGTAGTATTCGACGGCGTAGTAGCCGGTGATGAGGGCGTCGGCCCAGCCGTGGTAGCTGATCAGCTTGCCGCCGCGGGCCTTGAACGCCGAGAGGTCGGGGTCGATGGCGTTGAGGGCCGAGCCGAGGGTGTCGTCGGCACCGGCCCCGAGGGGCCGGTTGTTGGCGAGGACCCAGTCGTCGTCGAAGTCGAACTCGGTGATGTCGTAGTCGGGGTCTTCGAAGACGCTGTAGCGCATGAAGTCGGCCGTGCTGCCGCCCAGCCGCTCGATGCCCGCCCAGTAGCGCCCCCAGCCGCCGCGGCCGTCGGCGGCCTCGAACCACTCGCTGCCCGGCGGATAGCCGGGGAATATCTGCTCGCCGGTGCTCGGCCGCACCGGACCGGCGTAGATGGCGCGCGCCGCCGCGACCTGGCCCGCGGTGAGGCAGTCGGCGCCGTCTCCTTCCGCGCATTCGAGCACGCCGGGGTCGAAGTCGCAGGCGCGGGGATCGTCGATCAGGCCGTCCTCGAGGCTGTCGAGCCCGTCGCAGGCCTCGAGCACGGCGGCGCCGAGCAGGGGCAGCTTCTCTCGCGGCAGGTCCTGCCCGGGCGTCCGGGTGGTCGCGAGCCCCGCCCACAGTTCGCCGGTCATCAGGCCGACCCAGTAGTTGGCGGGGGCCCCGGCGACGATGCCGTCGTAGTCGTCGGGGTACCGCTGCGCCTCCATCATGGCGTGGTGGCCGCCCTGCGAGCAGCCGACGAAGTAGGAATAGTCGGCGGGGCGGCCGTAGTAGGCGCGAGTGACCGCCTTGCCCGCCACCGTGGCCTCGTGCTGGGCGCGGTAGCCGAAGTCGACGAGGCGGACGGGGTGCCCGAGCGACCAGCTCCCGTCGAAGCCGCTCGTGCTGGTGTGGCCGTTGTCGGTGGCCACCGCCGCGTAGCCGTTCCGCACCGCGTCGGCGAGCTGGGGATAGCGGATGGCCCCGGCCGAGCCGCCGGAGCCGATGCCCTGGAAGCGCCCGTTCCAGGCGTCGGCCGGGGGCAGCCACACCTCGAACCGGATCTCCGAGCCGGCCTCGGGGCTCGCCGTCCCTGCCACGCGGCAGAACGACACGTCGTCGACGGTGAAGCCGCGCGACGAGAAGGTCTCGGGCGGGGTGAACGGCGGGGTGACCGCCTCGGCGACGGTGATGGTGGTGTGCGGCAGGCCGAGGGCCGCCCCGGCGAGGACGGCGCACGCGTCGCCGGCCTGGGCCGGCCGTGCGGCGGGCGCTACTTCGGCCGCGGGCGCTTCGCCCGACGCGCCGAGAATGCCGGCGCCGGCGAGGACGGCGGCGGTCCCCGCCGCCAGCAGGGCGGACGTACATCGGGTAATCATGGGCACCAAGGATACCGCACGCGCGAGCGGGCCGCGACTCCGGGCGGAATGGGGCGGCCGGGCCATCCGGCCCGGTCAGGGCATTCACCGCGGCACTGGGCGGCGCGAGCCATCCGCCCGTCCGTCACCTCGCCGGCTCCGCTGGGCGGCACCGTGCAGCACCGGCCGTTCGGCCGCGGGCCGGCCGCCGCGGTACCTTGGCGTCGACGTTCGGCCCCTCCCTCCGTCGCCCGCGTTCCGCGAGGGCGCGGGGCGCGCGCCGGTCATCCGCTCCGCCCTCATTCCGCCGCGGCGGACGAGGAGCCGCCGCCGTCCCCGCTCATCTCCTCGACCAGTGTGATCAACGCCGACAGGTCGTCGCGACCCCGGTCGCGCCCCATCAGGGCGTTGAGGAGCTGCATCGTGAGGGCGGCGGCGGGCAGGGCGGCGCCGCGGTCGTGGGCGAGGCGGAGGGCGATGTCGAGGTCCTTGTGGTACAGCCGCGACTCGATGCCGGCGGCGAAGTCGCGCGACGCCATGCGCGCGCCGAACACGTCGAGCACCCGGCTCGAGGCCATCCCCGCCATCATCACCTGCCGCACCCGCTCGACGTCGAGCCCGCAGCGGCCGGCCAGGGCCAGGGCCTCGGCCGCGCCCTGCGCGTTCACGAGCAGCGCGAGCTGGTGGCACGCCTTCGTGGTTTGGCCGGCGCCGGACTCGCCGACGTGGATCACCGTCGGTCCCAGCAGGGCGAACAGCGGCCGTGCGCGCTCGACGGCCGACGACGGCCCGCCCACCATCATGGTCAGGGTCGCGTCGCGCGCGCCCTGCGGCCCCCCGGACACCGGCGAATCGAGCATGTCGACCCCGCGCTCGCCGAGCCGGGCGGCGACGGCGCGGGTGGCGGTGGGGTCGATGGTGCTCATGTCGATGACGATGCCTCCGGGCCGCGCGCCCTCGATGACGCCGTTAGGGCCCAGCACCACCTGCTCGACATCGCGGGTGCCGGTGACCATGGTGAAGACGACCTTGCTCTGCGCGGCCACCGCGGCGGGGGTGGCGCAGACGGCCGCGCCCGCGGCGGCGAGCGGCCCGACCGCCTCGGGGCGGCGGGCGAACACGGCCATGGCGTGGCCGCCGTTCATCAAGTGAAGCGCCATCGGGCGCCCCATCGTGCCGAGTCCGATGAAGCCGAGTCGCATCTTCAGTCACCCCCCGCCGGCGACGCGGTTCGGGACGCGCGCCGGACGCGCGTAGATCCTACCGGGCGCGGGTCGCCGAGACGGGCCAACCGTCTTTCGGGGCCGGGAGTCTACGCAGTGGAACGGTTCAGGCTCCCGCCGGGGTCGGCCGGGCGGCAATCGGAGCGGACCAAGGTCGACGCGGGGCCGCACATCATCGGTGTCCCACTTGAGGTCGCCCCGGATGTTGCCGGCGAAGCCGACCGGTGCCGCCGACGACGATTTCCGGGCCAGAAGCCCGCGCCGTAGAACGGCGGCGCTCTCCGGGCTAGAATGCGCCGGGTCCCCGAGTCTTCAGGCAGCCCGGTCGAGAATCGCGATCGAAGATGCGGGGGAGCCCCGAGACCCCGAGCGGGACCGCGCGGCACCCCCGAAACGCCGACCCATCATGGCCGACCTCATCTTCGCCGCACGCATGCTCGTCAAGGCCCCCGCCGTCACGGGCGTGGCGATCGTGTCGCTGGCCGTCGGCATCGGGTCCAGCACCGCCATCTTCTCCCTGTACAGCCAGATCCTGCTGCGCCCCCTGCCGGTGGCCGATCCCGGGCGCCTGGTCAACCTCGAGGCCCCGGGACCGAAGCCCGGGTCGGTCAGTTGCGGCGGCGAAGGCGGGTGCGACAAGGTCTTCAGCTTCCCGATGTTCCGCGACCTTCAGCGCGGGCAGACGGTGTTCACGGATATCGCCGCCCACCGCGCCTTTCCGGTCAACGCGGCGTGGCGGGGCCGGACGATGAGCATCACCGGCGCCCAGGTTTCCGGATCGTACTTCCCGACGCTGGGCCTGACGCCGGCGGCGGGGCGGCTGTTCGGCCCCGAGGTCGACGCGCCGATCGGCGGACACCCGTCGGTCGTGCTCGCGCACGACTTCTGGGAGTCGGAGCTCGACGCGTCGCCCGATGCGATCGGCGCGACGATGACGGTGAACGGCCAGCTCCTGACCGTCGTCGGGGTGGGGCCGGAGGGATTCGAGGGCACGACGCTCCAGTCGCCGGTGGACGTCTTCGTACCGATCACGATGCGCGGCCTGCTCTCCGCGCCCGCCGGCGGGGCCGACTTCGAAGACCGTCGGCGCTACTGGGCGTACCTGTTCGCCCGCCTGCAGCCGAACGTCTCGATCGAGCAGGCGCGCGCGGCAACCGAGCCGCTCTACCGCGGCATTCTCGCCACGGTCGAGGCGCCGCTGCAGGCGGGCATGGACGGCCCGACCCTGACGCGTTTCCTCGCGCGTCCGCTTCGACTCGCGGAGGGGCGGCGGGGGCAGAGCCAGTTGCACGAGGTCGACAGCGTCGGGGCGACGCTGTTGCTCCTCCTCGGCCTCACGGGGGCCGTCGTTCTCATCGCCTGCGCCAACGTCGCCAACCTGATGTTCGCCCGCGCGGTGGCGCGGACGGCCGAGATGGCCGTGCGGCTCGCGCTCGGGGCGTCGCGCCGGCGCCTGCTGGCGCAGCTTCTGACGGAGTCGTGCCTCCTGGCCCTGCTGGCCGGCGCCGGCGGGGTGGTCGCCGCCCACTGGACGCTGCGGTTTATCCGCGCGCTCGTGCCGCCCGGCGCCGCGGCCCTGGCCCCGACGGCCCTCGACCCGTACGCGGCGCCGTTCATCGCCGCCGTCTCGCTCGCGACGGCCGTGATCTTCGGGCTCGCCCCGGCCCTCCACGCCACCCGGGTCGACCTGGTCCCCGCGCTGAAGAACGACGCCGGCCAGCCCGCCGGCGCCGGCTCCGCCGTCCGGTTCCGGCACGCGCTGGTCGTGGCGCAGTTCGCCCTGGCGATGACCCTGCTCGGGGCGGCCGGGCTCTTCGCGCAGAGCCTGAGCAACGTGAACCGCGTCGAGGCCGGCGTGCGCACCGACGACATCGTCACGTTCCGCCTGCAGCCCGGCATCAACGGTTACGACGACGCCCGGCTGCGGACCTTCTACGACCGCGTCGAAACCGAGCTGGCGGCCCGGCCCGGGGTGACGGGGGTCGCCGCCGCCGACCGGCGCTTGTCCGGCGACCTCCCGCAGAACCTGCGCGTGACCGTCGAGGGATTCGAGGACACGCCGGACGCGGAGCCCGGCGTCGTGTTGAACCGGGTCGGCGGCGACTACTTCCGGACGCTGGAGATCGGCGTACTGGCGGGGCGGACGTTCCTGGCGTCGGACACGCGCGAGACGCCGAAGGTCGCCGTCGTCAACGAGGCGTTCGCCCGCCGATTCGGGCTCGGGCTCGACGCCGTGGGCCGGCGCGTGGGCCGCGGGGAGCCCGCGGCCGAACTCGACACCGAGATCGTCGGGCTCGTCGCGGACACGATCGTGCCCGGCGCCGAGACGCCCGACCCCATCCTCTACGTGCCCTGGCGGCAGGAGGACGCCGCCGTCGGGGCGCTGACGTTCTACGCGGCCAGCGCGCTGCCCGCGGACGGCCTGCTCCGAACCGTCCCCGCGCTGGTGGCCGGCATCGACCCGAACCTGCCCGTGAACGCTCTCGACACGCTGGACGGCCAGGTGCGCCTGGCCACTTTCGAGAGCGCCGTCGTCACGCTCCTGCTGGCGGCGTTGGCGGCCTTCGCGACGTTTCTGGCCGCCATGGGCCTGTACGGCGTGCTGGCCTACGCGGTCGCGCAACGCACGCGGGAATTCGGATTGCGGATGGCGCTGGGCGCCGGCGCCGGACGGCTCCGGGCCATGGTGCTCGCCCAACTGGGGCGCCTGGCGCTGGCGGGCGGGGCGGCCGGTCTCGCCGCGACGTTCGGCATCGCCCGGGTGGCCCAGGCGCTGCTCTACGAGGTCGACGGTATGCCGCTCTCCGTCGCCGCCGGTGCCGCGGCGGCGCTGGCGGCGGTCGCGCTGGCCGCCGGCGTCGTCCCGGCGCAACGGGCGGCCGGCGTCGACCCGATGACCGCCCTCCGGAATCTCTGAGCGGCCGGGAACGGACGCGTCAGCAGGTTCTGCAACTGCAGTTCCAGGACGACCCGCCCGCGGCCATCTCCAATTGCGAGTCGGCGAGCTGCCCGGCCACGGGTGGCAGCACCAGGTGCGCCGTGCTCAGATCGTCCTCGATCACCTTGATGCTGAAGCTCGGCGGCAGGGCGAACCCGAACTCCTGTTCGAGGACCGCCCTCGGCTCGGCGATCAGGCGGGTGCGGAACTCCAGATCCCGAGACGCCTTCTCGGCGACCCAGGTCTGAAGCTCCTGCGGGGTCTTCAGCGCGGCTTGCTGCGGATCCATGTCTTCAACCTCATTGAGAGAACGAACGCGACACAAACGGGACTAACATAGCACGGCGATGCTTCGCCGCAACCTTGTTTCTGACGCGCGGGCGGCGCGCTTGAGGCGGCCATGAGGACTGGTCGCGGGGACGGCGGCTCCGCCGAGGCCGCGCGGCGGGCGGTCGTCCAGGGGCTCGACTATCTCGAACGCGCCGTGGACGCGGGCGGGGGGTGGCCGTCGCAGGTCTACGCCAACCCCGAGCGCACCGGCCCCGCGGGACGGGAGCGGGTCCCCTTCGTCGCCGCGCTCGGTGCCCTGTCGCTCGCCGTCTGCCCCGATGAACGCGCCGAGAAGCTGCGGCGGCGCGCCGCGGGGTTTCTCGGGGCGGCGATGGAAGCGCCGGGCGTGTGGCGCTACTGGCGCGAGCTGCCCCCCGACCTGGACGACACCGCGGTGTGCTCGCTCGTGGTGGGGCCGCACGTCTGGCTGGCGCTCGGGTGGACCGTGCCGGCGGTGCTGTCTTACCGCGATGCGGCGGGCCGCTTCCGGACCTGGATGCGCCCCCCCGACCCGGACGCGGCAGTTCCGTGGGACGACGTCGACAGCGTCGTCAACGCCAACGTGGTGGCGTGGTTGGGCGACGGCCCGCAGACCCGGGGGGCGCAGCGTTGGCTGGAGACGCTGGTCAGGGAACGCCGCGAGGCCGGATCGTCCCGGTACTATCCCGACCCGATGGACCTGTACGCGGCCCTCGCCCGCGCCAGCGCGGCCGCCGGCTCCCCCCTCCGCGATCTCCGCCGAGTCGTCGCGGCGCGGATCCGAGAACGCCGCGGGGCGGACGGGAGCTTCGGCGGCGTGGAGAGCACGGCGCAGGCGTTGTCGGCGCTCGATCGGCTCGGCGAACCGCCGGACGCCGCCGCCGCGGCGCCTTCCGTCGACTACCTGCTCGACGCGCAACGCCCGGACGGGTCCTGGCCGGCGGCGGTGGTGTGGCGGGGCCCGCCGCCGCCCGCGCCGCCCTCGGCTTGGTTCGTTTCCGCCCCGCTGACCGCGGCCCGGTGCATCGAGGCCCTGCAGCGATTCGCCGCCGGCCTCGGCTCGAGCGGACGGTGAAAGATGGGAACGGTCCCCTTCGTGCCGGAGGCCCCGATGCGCGACAGCGCCCCCCCGCACATCGACACCGTCGCCTGGTTCGCGAACGGCCGGTACCGGGGTGCGGTCGTGCCCCCGGAGGACGCCCTGGAAGCGGGCGAACGCGAGCGTCTGCGGCACCGCATGCCGTTGCGCGTGTACAACGCGCGGCGGCTCGACCCACCCCCCACGCTCGACCGCCAGGGCTTCCAGCTCGTGCGGACGGGGACGCCGATGCCCGACCCCCGCAACCGGGGCGCGCTGGAGGCGGCGTTCCGGGCGTCGGGCCGGGCCATCGTCACCGCCCTGACCGGGTGCCGGGACACCCGGGTGGCGCACCGCCAGTACCGCAACGGCTTCGCGGGCCTGCCGGCCGGCCATCCCCTCGCCGAACGGCGCGCGGCGGACGGCGCCCCGGCCGCCTACGCCCTGACCATGCACACCGACCTGTCGCCCTGGGTCGAGACCGAGCCCGACTGGGACGACCTCGCCGGGGGACGCCACTGCGCCATGTACAACCTGTGGCGCAGCATCGACCCCGACCGGGCGATCGTGCAGATGCCGCTGGCGGTCTGCGACGTCCGCAACGTCGTCGACCGGGACATGATCGCCGCCTGCGATTACAACGTCCTGGGGGACCGAGCGTTCGTGATCTACCGGCTGGCCCACAACCCGTTCCAGTCGTGGTTCTACTACCCGCGCATGGCCCCGGACGAGGTGCTGGTGTTCAAGCTGTACGACACCCGGGAGGAACGGCCCGCCCGGCGCGGGGTCTTCCACGGCGCGGTCCGGGACCCGGCGACCCCGGTCGACGCGCCGCGCCGCCGGTCGATGGACATGCGCATCCTGGCCCTGTTCGACGACGAGCAGGAGCTCGACGCCCGACGGTCGCGGTTCCTGGCGAGCCTTCCGCCGATACCCGACGGACTCGGCCTGCGGTCGACGCCGCCGCCGGGGCGGCGCCCGCGCGGCCCCGGGACGGGCGGCGGGGGGGCCGTGCCGTGAGTCGCGCGACGAGAACGCCCATGCCGAGCCGGAGGCGGCGGTACCGAGCCCGGCGGCGGAGGATTCATGCGGTGGGGGGCGGCCGGCCGCGATTCTCCGCCGGCCGCGTTCCGTCGGACGCGAGATGAGCGCCGGGGCTTCGCCGATCGTCCCGGCCGCCTGGTCCCGCCCCGGGGCGTCCTTCGCGACGGCCCTCCAGGGGTTGCGCGGCCTGTTCCCCGCCGAACTGCTCGACGGCGAACACTGGCACCGGCTGGTGGACCGCGCGCGCCGGGTCCCCGCCGCCGCGGCCGGGAACCTCTTCGGGTTCGAGGTGCGGCTGGGCGAGGCGGCGCCGGCGGCGGACTTCTGCGTCACCGTGCCGCCCGACGGGCCGGCGGCGGCCGACTACCTGCGGCGGGGCGGGGCGGCGGCGCCCGGCTCGCCGGCCGCGGGGTTCGCCGCCTGCCTGCGCGAGATGAGCCGGCCCGGTTCGTTCGCCCGCCGCAGCATCCGCGGGGGCGGAAACGGGGGGGCGATTCTCGAGTACGACGTCGCGGCGGTGCCGCCGGGCCGGCATCCCGCGCCGGGCGTGTTCTGGCCGCTCGCGGACGGGGCGTTCCCCGGCGGGGAGGGCGCCGAACGCCTCGCCGCCTTCCTGGCCGCGTCCGCCGGCCGGCCCGCGGACGCCGGCGAAGCCGCGGCGCTCGGCCGCGCGTTCGCGGCCGTCGCGCCGTCCGGCCGCATCTCCCACGCGGGGGTGTTGCCGGGGCGCGCCGCGCGGGGGTTCCGGTTGTTGGCCCACGTCGACCCGCCCGCGCTCTCGAAGGCGCTCGAACGGCTGCGGTGGCCGGGTCCGGCGCCGGCCGCCGAGGCGGTGGTCCGCGAGCTGGGCGATGCAGCGCCGCATCTCGATGTCGCGTTCGATGTCGGCGCCGCCGGCGTGGGGCCGCGCCTCGGCCTGGAGCTGTCGCACGGCGGCGACTGGCTGCGCACGGGCTGGGCAGAGTGGCGCCCGCTGCTGGACAAGCTGACGGCGGACGGCCGCTGCCTGCCCGTCAAGGCCGACGGCCTGCGGCGCTGGTGCGGCTTCGAGCGCGTCCTGCACGTCGGCGGGGTGCTGATCGTCCACCGGGTGATCAACCACGTGAAGATCGGCGTCGGCGCGGGCGCGGCGGGGGCCAAGGCCTATCTGGGCGCGGGCGTGGCGCGCGCGCGGCGGCCCGCGCCCGCGTCTCCGAACGCCGGCCCTGCGTGATTCGTTCGGTAGAATGCGCCGGCAGGCGGAGGAAACGCGCCGGCCCCCGCGCCCAGGGAAGCACGCCATGCTCGGTTCGATCTTCCGTGAACAGGCCATTCAACACCGGGCGCAGCCGGAGCCCATCGACGGTCTGGTCCGGGTGACCACACCCCACGAATGGATCGTCCTGGTCGGCCTGGCCGCGGTACTCGCGGCCCTCGCGGCGTGGGGCCTGACCGGCCGGGTGGAACTCGGCCTGGTCGCCGACAGCGTCCTGGTGCGGCCGGGGCCGCGGTACTCGGTCGTCGCCCCGGCCGCGGGCGTCGCGGGCGAGGCGCTGGTGGACGTCGGCGACCGGGTCGCGGCGGGGCAGCGGATCGGCCGCGTCGGCCGGGACGAGATCGTCAGTCCGCGCGCGGGCGAGGTGACCGCCCTCCGGCTCGCGCCGGGACGCGCCGTCGCGGCCGGCGAAGAGGTCGCCCGCATCCGTCTCGGCGCGGAGGCCGGCATGACCGTCGTCGCCTTCGTCCCGCGGCAAAGGGCCCTCGACATCGAGCCAGGCATGCCCGCGTCGCTCGGCTGTCCGCGCGACGCGCGCGTCCGGCGCGCGGAGGTGCGCGACGTCTCGCCGCGGCCGGTGGCGGCGGCCCCCTGGATCGCCGAGTTCGGGCTCGCGGTCCCCCCCGCGAGCCACCGCGTGCGGCTCGCGCTAGCCGCGCCCGGCGTCGAGGCGGTGGAAGGCGCGCGGTGCCGGCTGCGCATCGTCCTGGGCGAGGACTCGCCCTTCGGCCTGCTCGCGCGCGGCACGCCAAGCCCATGAAGGCCACGGGTCGGCGGCGGCGGCGCGTGCGTACCCCGGTCGTCCTGCAGCTCGAGGCGGTGGAGTGCGGCGCGGCCTGCCTCGGGATCGTGCTCGCGCACCTCGGGCACCGGGTCCCCCTCGAGGAGTTGCGGGCCGCCTGCGGCGTCAGCCGCGACGGGTGCAGCGCCGCGGACATCGCGCGGGCGGCGCGGCGCTACGGCCTGGATGCGGCCGGCTGGCGCCGGGAGCCGCACGAGCTGCGGAAGATGCGCCTGCCGCTCATCCTGTTCTGGAAGTTCGAGCACTTCGTGGTCCTGGAGGGGTTCGGCCGCAGCGGCTACCGCCTCAACGATCCGGCCGAGGGCCACCGCACCGTCGGCGAAGAGAGCTTCGACAAGGACTTCACCGGCCTGGTGCTCGAGCTGACGCCGACCCCGCGGTTCGAACGCGGCGGCGAACGGACGGGCGTCCTGCGCAAGCTGTGGCCGTGGCTGCGCCGGTTCAAGGCACCCCTGGCCTTCGCGGCCGGGTGCGGACTGCTCGCCACGGTGCCGGCCCTCGCGCTGCCGCTGCTGCTGGCGGTGTTCGTGGACGCCGTCCTCGGCGGCGGGGAACCGGGCTGGGGCGCCCCCGTCGTCGGGGCCATGGCCGCTGCGGGGGGGCTCGTCTATCTGCTCACCTGGCTGCAGCAGCGGTGCCTGCGCCGGCTCTCGGCGCAGCTTTCCGTGACCCAGGCGGACCCCGTGCTGACGCGCCTGCTGCAACTGCCGATCGCGTACTTCGGCCACCGCTTCCCCGGCGATCTGACGGCGCGGATGCAGTTGATCGACGAGGTCGCGGGCGCGGCGGCGGGTCAGATCGTCCGGCTCGCCATCGAGCTCGTGATGAGCGGCCTCTTCCTCGGGCTGATGGCGGCGCTCGACCCGGGGCTGGCGGCGGCGGTGGCGCTGCTGGCGGCGGCGGGCGCGGCCCTCACGTTCGCGGTGGGCCGGCTCCGGCTCGACCACAACCGCCGGTGGCGGCACGAGCAGGGGGTCCTGGCGGGCACCGCGGCGGCGGGCCTGCGGCGCCTCGACGCGTTGCGCGCCACCGCGACCGAGAACGACTTCTTCGCCCGCTGGAGCGGATTCCAGGCCCGGGAGCTGGCGGCCCGGCAGCGGTTCCTGGAGCTCGGTCAGGTCACCGCGTCGTTCCCCCCCCTGCTCCAGGTCCTCGGCAGCGCGGTGGTGCTGGGGCTCGGCGGCGGGCGGGTCCTGTCGGGCGAGATGACCCTCGGCGTGCTGATGGGCTTCTTAGTCGTCGCGGGCAACTTCCTGGCCCCGGTCGGCCGCTTCGTCGAGTTCGCCGACCGCTTCCGCATGCTCGACGCCGACCTGCAGCGCATCGACGACGTCCGACACGCGCGCCGCGACCCGATGATCGAAACGCGGCGCACGCACGCGCCGGCGCGCGTGGCGACCCTCGACGGCCGGCTGCGCCTGACCGGACGGGTCGAGATCGACGGGCTCACGTTCGGCTACCGGCCCCGGCACCCGCCCCTCATCAGCGACTTCAGCCTGACCATCGAACCCGGACAACGGATCGCCGTGGTCGGCCCCAGCGGATCGGGCAAGTCCACGCTGACCGGCCTGGTCGCCGGCGTCCACCAGCCCTGGTCGGGCCGGATCACTATCGACGGCCACCCCCTCGACGCTATTCCCCGCGAGCTGCTGACGACCTCGGTGGCCGCCGTCGATCAGCACGTCTTCCTGTTCGACGGCACGGTGCGCGAGAACCTGACCCTGTGGGACGACACCGTCCCCGACCAGGCCCTCGTCGCGGCGGCGCGGGACGCCGCCATCCACGACGACATCGCGGCCCGCCCGCTCGGCTACGACTCGCACGTGAGGCAGGGCGGGCGCAACTTCAGCGGCGGCCAGCGCCAGCGCCTGGAGATCGCCCGCGCCCTGGTCCACCGCCCGTCGGTGCTGATTCTCGACGAGGCGACGGCGGCGCTCGACACCGTGAACGAGGCGCGCGTCGACGACGCCCTGCGCCGCCGCGGGTGCGCCTGCCTGATCGTCGCCCACCGCCTGAGCACGATCCGCGACTGCGACCTGATCGTCGTGCTGGAGGGCGGCCGGGAGGTGCAGCGCGGCTCGCACGACGAGTTGATGTCGAGCGCGGACGGGCTCTACCGGCAGCTCGTGCAGGCGAGCTGACGCGGTGGACACACGGGGAGGGAAGGGCAGGGTGGGCAGGCGCGGGGACGACGCGATCTCGGCACTCGCGGTGGCGCAGGGCGACGCCGTCGCGGGCGGTGCCAACAATCCGATCGAGCTGACGGACGCGCGGACGGCGTGGTTCGTCGAGCGCGGGGCGCTCGACGTCTTCGTGGTCGAGCGCCGGGACGGGCGCGTCGCCTCGACGTTCAAGCACGTCGTGCGGGCCGAGGCGGGCCGGATCGTGTTCGGGGCCGATCCCGCCGCGGACGGCGCCGCGGGCGGCGGGGCGGCCGAGCTGCTGCTCGTCGCCAAGGGCACGGCGGACGCCCGCCTGCGCCGGGTGCCGCTGTCGCTGCTGTCGGACGACGCGCTCCGCCCCGGGTTGGCCGAGCGGGTGGACGCGTGGGTCGCGGGGCTGTCCGCCGCCGTGGTCCGGGACGTGACGCTTCGGCCCTCTTCCGAGCAACGGCTCGACGCCGGGGCCGAGATCGACGTCGAGGCGGACGGCGCGGTCTCGGCCCACGGCGGCGTGGTGTGGGCCGACCCGCCCCGCGGGAAGGCGGCGTTCCTCGATGTCGAGGACGCGGACGGCGACGTGCCGCTGACGCCCGACTCGTGGCTGCGGCTGCGCCGGGGCGGCCGGCTGCGGGGGACGTCCACCCGCGACCTGGCCGGCGGGGGCCGGCTGTTCCGGGCGCTCGAGGGCTTCCACCGCCTGGCCTTGAACGCCGAGCTCGTCAACCGACGACTGCTGGCCGTCGACGAGGCCAACCTGCAGGCCGCGCGGACGACCCTGCGGCGCGAGAACGAACAGCGCGCGCGGCGCCGCCTCGCGGGCGTGCTTCAGGATTCCGCGGCGGCGGGCGACGCCGCCGGCCCCCGCGACGCGGCGGGGACGGCCGCGTTACTTGCGGCGCTGGACCGGGTCGGGGCCCACGAGGGCATCGTGTTCCGTCCGCCTTCGCGACGGCGGGGTTCCGCGGGCGCGGAGCCGTCCCTGGCCGACATCCTGCACGCCTCGGGGGTGCGCGGCCGGCGGGTCAGGCTGTCGAGCGGGGACCGCTGGTGGCGGGGGGACAGCGGCGCGATGCTGGGCTTCCTGAAAGACGGCCGGCGGCCGGTGGCCCTGCTGCCGGGGGCGGGGGGCCGGTACGTCCTGGCCGATCCGGCCGCGCCGCGGCCGGTGCGCGTGAACCCGTCGCGCGCGCGGGCCCTGTGCGAGGACGCCTGGTTCTTCTACCGCCCCCTGCCGGACGGCGCGCGGGCGGGCGGGCGCGGGCTGTTCCGCGTGACGGGCCCCCGCCTAGCCGCCGACCTCGCGCGTTTCGCCGCCGCCGGCCTCCTGTCCGGGGCGCTGATGCTGGCCCCCGCGATCGTCGTCGGGATACTGGCGGACCGGGTGCTTCCGGTCGGGGCGGAACGCACCCTGGCGCAGCTCGCGGTCCTGCTCGCGGGGCTCGGGTTGGCCGGCGCGGGGCTGCACATCCTGCAGGGCATGTCGCTCCTGCGCCTCGAAGGCCGCGCCGCGGCGCGCATCGGGGCAGCGATACAGGACCGCCTGCTCAGGCTGCCGACCCGCTTCTTCGACGCGTTCACGTCGGGCGACCTGATGGCCCGCGCGACGACCTTCCAGACGTTGCGCGACCAGCTCTCGGGCATCGTCGCCAACGCGGTCCTGTCGGTCGTCTTCCTGCTGCCCACCTTCGGCCTGCTCTTCTTCTACGACGCGGGGATCGGCTGGCTGAGCCTGGCCATGGGCGCGGTGTCGCTGGCCGTGACCGCGGGCCTGGGCCTGGTGCAGATCGGCCCCCGGCGACGCGTGTTCGCGAGGGCGCGGCAGCTCGGCGGGCGGCTGCTGGAGTTCATCGAGGGCATCGCCAAGCTCAGGACGACCGGCGCCGAGGGTTCCGCGTTCGCCGACTGGGCGCACGTCTACCGGCAACAGAAACGGGCCGAGCTGAAGATCGGCGCCTTCAACGACCATCTGGTCGCGTTCAGCACCGCGGCGCCCGCGCTCGTCGGCGCGGCCCTGTGCGGCCTCGCCCTCGGCGCGGAGAACCTCGCCGTCGGCGATTTCCTCGCCGCCTACGCGGCCTCGATGATCTTCTACTCGGCGGTGCTGCGGTTCGGCGACTCCTTCTCCGTCGTCGCCGCCGTCCTGCCCGCCGTCGAACAGGTGCGGCCCCTGCTCGCGGCCGCCCCCGACGACGATGTCGAGCACGAGGATCCCCCGCCGTTCAGGGGCGAGGTCCGTTTCGACCGGGTGAGCTTCCGCTACGACGAGAACGGGCCGCTGATTCTCGACGACGTGTCGATGCACGTCGAGCCCGGCCAGTTCGTCGCCGTCGTGGGCGGTTCCGGCGCCGGCAAGAGCACGCTGCTCCGGCTCGCCCTCGGCCTCGCCGCCCCGTCGTCGGGCGCCGTCTACTACGACGGGCGCGACCTCGCCCGCCTGGACAAGAGCGCGGTGCGGCGCCAAGTCGGCGTGGTGGTGCAGGACACGGCGCTGGACCCGGGCCGCCTGCTCGACAACATCGTCGGCGTGTCGACGGCCTTGGACGTCGACGACGCGTGGCGCGCGGCGCGCCTCGCCGCCGTCGACCGCGACATCGCGGCCATGCCGATGGGCATGCACACCGGCGTCGTCGAGGGCGCGGGGGCGTTCTCGGGCGGGCAGGTGCAGCGCATCAAGGTCGCGGCGGCCCTGGTGCGCAAGCCGCGCGTCCTGTTCCTCGACGAGGCCACCAACTGGCTCGACGCGAGGACCCAGGACGAGTTGATGAAGGGCATCGCCAGCGTCGCGGCCACGAGAATCGTGGTCGCGCACCGCCTGTCGACGATCCGCCAGGCCGACCGCATCTACGTGCTGGACGGCGGCCGGGTGGTCCAGCAGGGCCGGTTCGAGGAGCTTGTCGAGGTCGAGGGCGTGTTCCGAAACTTGGTGCGCCGACAGATGGCGTGACGGCCCGGCCGGCGGGCGGCCCCGGCAGGCCGGTTCGAGGAGCTCGCCGAGGCCGGGGCGTTTTCCGAACCTAGGAGTCTGCGCCGTAGAACGGTGCAGACTCCTGGCAGGATGGTTGGGCGGCGAGCGGAGCCGCAGGCGACCCTTTCCGGGCTAGTGCGCCGGCAGATGACGCGGCGGCCCGGCCGGCGGCGCGGGCAGGAGTCCCGGGAGCGCGACGGAGGGGCCGGCGGTGGTGACCGGCTCAGCGCGCGCCGAGGCCCTGCTTCTTCCAGTAGCGCGCGAGCCCGAGCCAGCACATCGAGAACGGGGCAGCCATGTCGTAGACCGCCGCCTGCGCCTCGGGCATGTGCCGGCACAGGTAGCGGCGGGTGTCGGCGACGAAGCGGTCGGCGCGCTCGTCGGCGGGCACGTCCTCCTCGATGATGGCGCGCGCCACCGCGGCCAGCCCGTCCAGGTGCTCCGCGAGGCCCCCGAGCTGGTCGGCGGCGTCCTCGTGGGGACCGAAGTGGGTGATGAACAGCGTGTCCGCCCGCCAGTCGGCGATGCGGCGGATGCTGGCCTTCCACACGTCGAGGTCGATGTCGGGCGGCGGCGTCGGGGGCAGGGCGAAGCGCTCGGGGCCGACCCGCACGCCGCCGGTATCGCCCACGAACGCCACCCCGCTCGCGCGGTCGAGGAAGCTGACGTGGTGCGAGGCGTGCCCCGGGGTGTACGCGACCTCCAGCTCGCGGTCGCCCACCCTGAGCCGCTCGCCACCGGCGAGGACGTGCACGTTCCCCTCGGGCACGGGGAGGAACTCGCCCCACAGCCGGTCCATGTCGTCGCCGTAGAGCCGGCCCGCGCTGTGCAGCAGCTTGGCCGGGTCGACCATGTGCGGCGCCCCCGCCTCGTGCACGTAGACCCGGATGCCGGGGTTCTCGCGCACCAGGGTGCCGGTGGCCCCCGCGTGGTCGAGGTGGATGTGGGTGAGCAGGATGGTCCGCACGTCGGCCGGCGCGATGCCCTGCCCGCGCAGCGACGCGCGCAGGGTGTCGAGGCAGGTCGACGGCCCCGGGTCCACGAGGGCGGCCCCGCCCGCGTCCTGGAGCACGGCGGTGGCGATGACCCGGGGCTGGCCGAGGAAGTTCAGGTCGGTGTAGGTGATGCCGCGCGCAATCGTTGGCATGGGTGCGGGATTTTACTATGCCGGCCGGCAGCCCGTCGGAGCCGCCACGCCGACCGACCACGAGCTGACCGACGACGAGCGTCAGGTGATCGGCCCCAGGAGGTGCGGGCCGAGCGGCCGCTGTCGCGGGCGGAGCGCGGGGCAACCGCCCGCGGCCGCGCCAGACCCGCGGACGGCCGGAAACCGTCACCGCCGACCCTGATTTTCGCCCCGACCGTCCCCGCCGGGCCGGGTACCCCGAGGGACCCGCGGCAACCGCCCCGTCTTGACGCCGCCGCCGCGTCCATAGTCTGATCGCAACAGGATGGCCCAAGACCCGCGAACCGGCCACGGGGTGCTCGACGAGACCCGGCGGAAGACCCGCGAGCCGAACCGCTTCCACGTCGCCCTGCTGAACGACGACTACACGACGATGGAGTTCGTCGTGCAGGTGCTGGAGACGGTCTTCGACAAGGGTCCGGCCGAGGCCCACGGCATCATGATGCAGGTCCACACCCAGGGCCGCGGACGCTGCGGCACCTACACCCACGAGATCGCCGAGACCAAGGTCGCCACCACCCGGGCCCTGGCCAAGCGCGAGGGGTTCCCCCTGCAGGCGGTGCTCGAGGAGGAGTGACGGGACCCGCCCATGTTCAGCGCCGCCATCGAGCTGATTCTGAACGTCGCGTACCGCGAGGCGACGGTGCGCCGGCACACGCACCTGACCCTCGAGCACCTGCTGTACGTGCTCGCCCACGACCCCGAGGGCGAGAAGATCCTCACCGCGTGCGGTGCCGACCTGCCGGCCCTGCGGCATGCACTCGATACGTTCCTCGACGGCCTCGAGCAGTCGAAGAAGGGCCGGCAGCGCGAGCCGCAGCAGACCCTGGCGTTCCAGCGCGTGCTGCAGACGGCGGTGCTGCACGTGCAGAGCGCGGGGAAGGACGAGGTCCGCTTCGGCGACGTGCTCGCGGCCATCCTGCAGCAGCCGAACTCGTACGCGGCCGAGCTGCTGCAGTCGCAGGACGTCACCCGGCTCGACGTCCTCAACTACATCTCGCACGGCATCACGAAGAAGCCGGCGGGGCCGGCGGCCGGACCGGGCCGCGAGCCCGCGCCGGCGGGGAAGACGGGCGACGCCCCCGCCCCCGCGCGCGACCCGCTGGCCGCCTTCGCCGTCAACCTGACGGAGCGCGCCACGCAGGGCCGGCTCGACCCCCTCATCGGCCGCCGCGACGAGCTGCGGCGCACGCTGCAGATCCTCTGCCGCCGGCGCAAGAACAACCCCGTGTTCGTCGGCGACGCCGGCGTCGGCAAGACCGCCCTCGCCGAGGGGCTGGCCGCCCGGCTGCTGGAGGACGACGTCCCCGAGCGCCTGCGGGGCGCCGAGATCTTCGCCCTCGACACCGCCGCCCTGCTCGCGGGCACGCGGTTCCGGGGCGACTTCGAGGAGCGCTTCAAGGCCGTCGTCGACGCCCTCGCGGGGCGGCCCATGCCCATCCTGTTCATCGACGAGGTGCACGCGACGGTGGGGGCGGGGGCGACCACCGGCGGCACGATGGACCTCGCGATGCTGATCAAGCCGCTGCTCGCGGCCGGGGACCTGCGGCTGATCGGGTCGACGACGTTCGACGAGTTCAAGCAGATCGAGCGCGACCGGGGGCTGGCGCGCCGGCTGCAGCGCGTGGTTCTCGAGGAGCCTAGCGTCGACGAGACGGTCGAGATCCTCACCGGGCTGCGCTCGCGCTACGAGGAGCACCACCGGGTGACGTTCACCGACGCCGCCCTCCGCGCCGCCGCGAAGCTCGCCCGGCGGCACCTGCGCGACTCGCGGCTGCCGGACAGCGCCATCGACGTGTTGGACGAGGCCGGCGCGGGCATCGCCGTTACCGACGCCGCGCCCGGGGCCGCCGCGGCCGGGGCCATGACGGGGGTGGCCGAGGCGGACGCGACCGCGCCGGCCGAGGCGAAGGTCGCCGCGCCGGTCGACGCGGAGATGACGGCGACCGACGCGGGGGCGGCGACGGCGGTGGCGGAGCCCCCCGCCCCGCTCCCCCGCGTCGCCGCCGCCGACATCGAGCGCGTCATCGCGCGCATGGCCCGCATCCCCGAGAAGCAGGCGACCGCGTCGGACAAGGAGCGCCTGCGCACCCTCGACGAGGCCCTCCGCCGGGTGGTGTTCGGTCAGGACGACGCCGTGGCGGCGGTGGTCACCGCCATCAAGCGCGCGCGGGCGGGGCTCGGCCAGCCCGAGCGCCCCGCCGGCTGCTTCCTGTTCACCGGCCCCACCGGCGTCGGCAAGACCGAGCTCGCGAAGCAGCTCGCCATCCACCTCGGGAACGAGTTCATCCGCTATGACATGAGCGAGTACATGGAGAAGCACGCGGTGGCGCGGCTCATCGGCGCCCCGCCGGGCTACATCGGCTTCGAGCAGGGGGGCCTGCTTGTCGACGCGGTCCGCGCCCACCCCTACGCGGTGCTCCTGCTCGACGAGATTGAGAAGGCCCACCCCGACGTCTACAACATCCTGCTGCAGGTGATGGACCACGCCACCCTGACCGACAACAACGGCCGCAAGGCCGACTTCCGGCAGGTCGTGGTCATCATGACGTCGAACGCCGGCTCGCGCGAGGCGAGCGCGGCGGCCATCGGCTTCAGCGAGGACCGCGCCAGCAGCGGCAAGGGGCGCACCAAGGCGGCCATCGAGCGCGCCTTCAGCCCCGAGTTCCGCAACCGCCTCGACGCCATCGTCACCTTCGACAGCCTCGCCCCCGGCGTCGTGGAGACCATCGTCGAGAAGTTCGTCCTCCAGCTCGAGACCCAGCTCGCCGAGCGCCGGGTCGCCATCACCCTCGAGCCCGACGCCCGCGCCTGGCTCGCCGCCAAGGGCTACGACCCCACCTTCGGCGCCCGCCCCCTCACCCGCCTCATCCAGACCGAGGTGCGCAACCCGCTGACCGACGAGATCCTCTTCGGCCGCCTCGAGCACGGGGGAACGGTGCGCATCGGCCTCGACGGCGAGACCCTGCGGTTCGACGTCGAGCCGAACCCCCCGGCGGACCATCCGGATAAGGACGAATAGCGCGGCTCGCGGAACGTTGCCCGCGGCCCTCGCCGATCCGTCACGTCCCGCAAACGGCGGGCGCCCATCGGCATGGTTCCGCGCTGCCGTCAAGGCAGGCGGTCACCATGCGTCGAGGACGAAGACGGGCGGGCTGTCGGCACGGTCGAGGCGCGTCAGAACGTTCCGCGCCGGTTGGGCGGGGCGGCGGCGCGGGGTCTCGCCGCGGGCTGGCCGGGCGTCCGGCCGGGCATCGCCCACGGCGCGCCGGTGGAGGGCACGGGCTCCACCCCGAGCCCGTGCTGGAACACGAGCCGGCCGCCGTGCAGGGCGGTCGCGGCCACGAGGGCGAGCCCGACGAGGGAGAGCGCGCAGGACGACGCGATGGCCCACCGGGCCGTCGTGCGCCAGATGTAGGACATCGCTAGGCGCAGCGAGGCGAAGAAGACGAAGAACCAGGTCGCGCGGTCGGCCCACGCGAAGTGGGCGGTGACCGCGAGGGCCGCGTCGGGGGTGACCCGGACGGCGGAGGCCGCGCTCAGCCCGCTGAAGTACGCGGCCATCGCGCTGAACGCCCCCGCGCAGAAGAGCCACGTCGCGGCGTCGCGCGTCGCCCCGTTCGCCGGCCGGAGGAGGCTCAGCAGATCGGCGGCGGCCGCGGCGGCCAGGAGCGCG
This sequence comes from Vicinamibacterales bacterium, assembly GCA_963664545.2. Classification (GTDB taxonomy): domain Bacteria; phylum Acidobacteriota; class Vicinamibacteria; order Vicinamibacterales; family UBA8438; genus JAJEEA01. Next base: position 2,283,771 of record OY761475.2, read on the forward strand.
ATCGGAAAGTGGACGAGGAACGGATGCGGGTCGGGCGCCCAGTCCGGCATGGCGGGTGCGAGGTCCCCATGATACACCGCCGGCCCGCGGCCCCGGCCGCCGCCGTGCCGCGTCGTCGCCGTCCGCGTCGCCCGGCCCCGGCCGCCGCCGTGCCGCGTCGTCGCCGTCCGGGTCGCCGCGGCCCCGCTCTCCGGCCGTCGCCGCCGTGCCGCCGGGCGTCCCCGGGCGTCGGCGGCGCTCCCGCGTCGTGGTAGACTCTGCGTACCGCGGATCGGGCGATTTCACGGAGTCCCGCCGATGTCCGGCCATTCCAAGTGGCATTCGATCAAGCACAAGAAGGGCGCGGCCGACGCCAAGCGCGGCAAGCTGTTCACCCGCATCATCAAGGAGCTGACGGTCGCCGCGCGCGACGGCGGCGGCGACCCCGACAGCAACCCCCGCCTGCGCACGGTCATCGCCGACGCGAAGGCCGCCAACATGCCCGCCGACAACATCAAGCGGGCGATACGGCGCGGGACCGGCGAGGAGCCCGGGGTCAACTACGAGGAGGTGACCTACGAGGGCTATGGCCCCGGCGGCGTCGCCCTGATGGTCGAGGTGCTGACCGACAACAAGAACCGCGCCGTCGGCGAAGTCCGCCACCTGCTGACCAAGCACGGCGGCAATCTCGGCTCGTCCAACAGCGTGGCGTGGCTGTTCGACAAGCGCGGCTATGTGCTGGTGGACCGGGAGGCGGTCGACGAGGAGACGTTGATGACCGCCGCCCTCGACGCCGGCGCCGACGATCTCCGCGACGACGGCGCGCACTGGGAGATCATCAGCGCGCCGGAGTCGTTCGACGCCGTCGCCGCGGCGGTCCGCGCCCTCGGGGTCGAGCCGGCGTCGGCGCAGGTGGCGATGCTGCCGCAGAACTCGGTGGTCCTCGAAGGGAAGCCGGCCCAGCAGATGATGAAGCTGATGGGGGCCCTCGAGGACCTCGACGACACCCGCCACGTCTGGTCGAACTTCGACGTCAGCGAGAAGGAGATCGAGGCCTCATTGGCGTGAGGATCTTCGGGATAGACCCCGGCTCCGGGCGCACCGGCTACGGCTGCATCGACTCCGACGGCAGCCGGTGCGAGCTGGTGGCGTGCGGAGCGATCACGGCGCCCTCCGGCAGTCCGTTCCCCGACAGGCTCGTCCGGGTCTTCGACGCGCTGGCCGCGATGCTGGCCGAGCACCGGCCCGCCTGCGCCGCCGTCGAGGAGGTGTTCCAGGGGCGGAACGCCCGCAGCGCGCTGAAGCTGGGCCAGGTCCGCGGGGTCGCCCTGCTCGCCGCCGCGCGGGCGGGGATCCCGGTGACGGAGTACGCGCCGGCCTCGGTCAAGCAGGCGGTGGTGGGCTACGGGCGCGCGGAGAAGCGGCAGGTGCAGCGGATGGTGGCCCTGCTGCTCGGCATGGACGAGCCGCCCTCGCCGCACGACGCCGCGGACGCGCTCGCCGTCGCCGTCTGTCACGCCTACGCGGGGACGCCGGCCGCGCCCGGCGGGCGGGAGGGTGCCGCCGCCGCGGCCGGATCCTGGCGGCGGTACCGGGTGCCGGGGTGACGGATGATTGCGCGCCTGCAGGGCCGGATCGCCGAGAAACGGCCCCACCGCGTGACCGTCGACGTGCACGGCGTCGGCTACGACCTGCACATCCCCCTGTCGACCTACTACGGCCTGGGCGAGCCGGGGGCCGAGGCGGCGTTCCGGGTGCATACGCACGTGCGCGAGGACACGCTGGCGTTGTTCGGGTTCGCGACCGGGCTCGAGCTGCGGGTCTTCGAGGCGCTGATCGGCGTGTCGGGCATCGGCCCGAAGCTGGCTCTGGCGGTCCTCTCGGGCATCGAGCCGGCGGAGCTGGTGCGGGCGGTGGGCCGGGGCGACGTGCGGCGCCTGACGGGCATCCCCGGCATCGGGAAGAAGACGGCGGAGCGCATGGGGCTGGAGCTGCGCGACCGGCTGCCGGCGGTCGCCGAGGCGGAGCCGGCGCCGGTGGGCGGGGACGGGGCGGCGCGCGGCGACCTGGTGTCGGCGCTCGTTAACCTCGGCTACGGCCGGCCGGCGGCGGAACGGGCGGTGGACGCCGCCCTCGGCGCCGGCGACGACGGGTTCGAGCCGGCGCTCAAGCGGGCCCTCAAGGAGATCGCGCGGTGAGCGCGGACGAGGTGCCGCCGCGGGTGGTCAGCGCCGCCCGGCTGGGCGACGACGACCAGTTCGAGGCGGGGCTGCGTCCGCGCAGCCTCGACGCGTACATCGGCCAGGACCGGCTGCGCGAGAACCTCGAGGTCGCCGTGGCGGCCACGCGGCAGCGCGGCGAGGCCCTCGACCACGTCCTGCTGTACGGCCCGCCGGGGCTCGGCAAGACGACCCTCGCCCACGTCATCGGGCACGAGCTGGGGGTCGCGGTCCGGACCACGGCGGGGCCGGTGCTCGAGAAGCCCGGCGACCTCGCCGGCATCCTGACGAACCTAGGGCCGCGCGAGGTGCTCTTCATCGACGAGATCCACCGCATGAGCGCCGTCGTCGAAGAGATCCTGTACCCGGCGATGGAGGACTACGAGCTCGACATCGTCATCGGGCAGGGCCCCGGCGCGCGGTCCGTGAAGGTGCCCCTGAAGCCGTTCACGCTGATCGGGGCGACGACCCGCGCGGGGCTGCTGACCTCGCCCCTGCGCGCCCGGTTCGGCATCGTGCACCGGCTCGACTTCTACCGCGACGAGGACCTGCGGGAGATAATCGGCCGGTCGGCGGGCATCTTCGACGTGCCGATCGAGGACGCGGCGGCGGGCGAGATCGCGGGCCGGTCGCGCGGCACGCCGCGGGTGGCCAACCGGCTGCTGCGCCGGGTGCGCGACTTCGCGCAGGTGCGCGCGGACGGCCGCATCACCCGCGACGTGGCCCTCGGCGCGCTGAAGATGCTCGACGTCGACGCCAACGGGTTCGACGAGGCCGACCGCCGGCTGCTGCACGCCATCATCGACAAGTTCGGGGGCGGCCCCGTGGGGCTGAACAGCATCGCGGCCGCGATCAGCGAGGAGAAAGAGGCCATCGAGGACATCTACGAGCCCTTTCTGATCCAGATCGGGTTCCTCGACCGCACGCCGCGCGGGCGCGTGGCGACCGCCCGCGCCTACGACTACTTCGGGGTTCCGGCGCCGGGCCGCGGGGGGCGGCTGTGGTAGGCGCGGCACGGGGGGCCCAGCAGTCGGTGCCGGAGGGCGGCGCGGACTCCTGGAGGGTTGGTCGGGCGCCCGGCGGCACCGAGGGCGACGATCGGGCTGTGCCGGCGCATCGCCCGGAGCGCGTGCCGCGGCCGCGCGCCGCCTCGAGTGCAACGGAGCCCCCGCCGCGGGCTCCCGGACGGGACACCAGATGAACAACGCCACCGCCAGCCGCCCGCCGGCCGCCCTGCGGCCGGTCCGCATCGCCTCGCTCGGCGTCTACGTGCCGCCGCGGGTCATGACCAACCAGGACCTGGAGAAGATCGTCGACACGTCCGACGAGTGGATCCTGAAGCGGACCGGCATCCGCACCCGCCACATCGCCGACGCCGACGCCGCGACCTCCGACCTCGCGGTCGAGGCGGCCACGCGGGCCATCGACGGGGCGGGGCTGACGCCCCGCGACATCGGCTTCCTGGTGGTCGGCACCACCACCCCGGACATGTTTTTCCCGAGCACCGCGTGCCTCGTCCAGGACCGGATCGGCGCCGCCGGGGCCTGGGGCTTCGACCTCGGGGCGGCGTGCTCCGGGTTCACCTACGCGGTTACCACCGCGGTGCAACTGGTGGCCGGGGGAACCCACGATCACGCGCTCGCGATCGGGGCCGACGTCATGTCCCGGATCATCGACTATCAGGACCGCGCCACCTGCGTCCTCTTCGGCGACGGCGCGGGGGCGGTGGTGGTGTCGCCGGCGGCGGACCCCGACCTGCGGATCATCGACTTCGCCCACGAGGTGGACGGCAGCGGGGCGCCGGCCCTGCGCATGCCGGCGGGGGGCAGCCGGATGCCCGCAACGCGGGAGACCGTCGAGCGGCGGCTGCACTACGTGCACCAGGACGGGGCCGCCGTCTACAAGTTCGCGGTCCGCAAGACCCGCGACATCAGCCGGAAGGTGCTCGAGCGCAACGGGCTCGGCCCCGGCGACGTCGACCTCTTCGTGTCGCACCAGGCCAACCGCCGCATCATCACGGCCGCGGCCGATCAGCTCGGCCTGCCGGCGGAGAAGGTCATGATCAACATCGACCGGTACGGCAACACGACCGCCGCCACGATTCCCCTCGCCCTCGCGGACGCGATCGCGGAGGGGCGCCTGAAGAAGGGCGACCTCGTGCTGCTCGCGTCGGTGGGCGCCGGGTTCACCGTCGGGGCGGTGCTGCTGCGGTGGGCCTGCTAGCGCTGCTAGCGTGCTAGGAGTCTGCGCCGTAGAACGGTGCAGACTCCTAGCAGGGTTGGTTGGGCGGCAATCGGAGCCGCAGGCGACGATTTCCGGGCTAGCGTTGCCAGCCACTTGCGACAGTCGAAGTTCCGCGCCAGCGGAACTTCCAACGCGACCGAAGGTCGCGCCGCCATGCGCGTCTCCGATTTCGACTTCGACCTGCCCGCCGACCGCATCGCCCAGACCCCGGCCGCGGAACGGGAGGCGGCGCGCCTGCTCGTTCTCGACCGCGCCACCGGCCGCCTCGATCACCGCGCCGTCGCGGCGCTGCCGGCCCTGCTCTCGCCCGGCGACCTGCTCGTGGTGAACGACACCCGGGTCTTCCCCGCGCGGCTGCTGGGACGGCGCGTGCCGAGCGGGGGGGCGGTCGAGTGCCTGCTCCTGTCCCCGCACGGCGACGGGCGCTGGGACGCCCTCATGCATCCGGGGCAGCGGCTCCGCCCCGGCGCCCGCGTCGTCTTCGAGCGCGGCGGCTCGAAGCTGCACGGGGAGGTGCTCGCCCGCCGTTTCCACGGCCGCCGCACCGTCCGCCTGTGGACCGACGGCACCGACGTCGACGCGGCGATCGACCGCGTCGGGCACGTCCCCCTGCCGCCGTACATCCGGCGCGGCGACACCCCCCTCGACGCCGAGCGCTACCAGACCGTGTACGCGACCGAACGGGGGTCGGTGGCGGCGCCGACGGCCGGCCTGCATCTCACCGCCGGCCTGCTGGAGCGGCTCCGGGGGCGGGGGGTCGAGGTCGCCCGGGTGACCCTGCACGTCGGCTACGGCACGTTCGCCCCCATACGGGTGGACGAGGTCGAGGCGCACCGGGTCGAGCCCGAGCCGTACCACGTGCCCGCGGAGACCGCGTCGGCGGTCCGCCGGGCCCGCGCGGCCGGCCGGCGGGTGGTCGCGGTGGGGACCACCACGACCCGGACCCTGGAGACCGCGGCCCGCGCCGGGGGCGGAGAGCTGCGGGCGGGCGGCGGCGTCAGCGACCTCTACCTCTATCCGGGCGCCGCGTTCCACGTCGTCGGGGGCCTGCTGACGAACTTCCATCTGCCGCGGTCCTCGCTGCTGATGCTCGTCAGCGCGTTCGCGGGCTGGGAACGCATCCGCGGCGCGTACGCCGAGGCCCTCCGGGCGGGCTACCGGTTCTACAGCTTCGGCGACGCGATGCTCATCCTGTAGCCGCCGCCGGGGAACCCGCGGGCGGCGCGGGCGTTCGCCGCGCGCCGCCGGTCCTGATACAATGGACGACGCCAGTTACGCCGGTGTAGCTCAGTTGGTTAGAGCACGCGGCTCATATCCGCGGCGTCCGGGGTTCAAGTCCCTGCACCGGCACCATCTCTCCCGGCCTTGGGTCGAGGCATGTCGAGGTGAGGCATGTCGAGGTGAGGCATGTCGAGGTGAGGCATGTCGAGGTGAGGCATGTCGAGGTATCGGGGAGCCCGACATCCGACCCTTCCCAGGCCGACCCCGGGGACCCGCCCGTGCCCCTCGCCGACCGCGTAGCCGCGGCGGTCGAGGGGCCGGCGTCGATCCCGCGCGGGGGCCGGGTCGTGGCCGCCGTGTCGGGCGGCGGCGACTCGGTGGCCCTCGTGCATCTCCTCGCCGAGCTGGCCGGGCGCTCGCTCGTGACCCTCGCCGGCGTGGCCCACGTGAACCACCGGCTGCGCGGGCCGGCGTCCGACGGGGACGAGCGCTTCTGCCGCGACCTCGCGCGCCGGCTCGGCGTGCCCTGCCTCGTCGAATCGGCGGCCGTGGCCGATCTCGCGCGGTCGCGGCGCGTCTCCGTCGAGCGGGCCGGTCACGAGGTGCGCCACGCGTTCTTCCGGCGGGCGGCGGCCGAGCTGGGCGCCGCCCGGGTGGCCCTGGGCCACACCATCGACGATCAGGCCGAGACGGTGCTGCTCCGGCTCATCCGCGGGGCCGGCGCGGCGGGGCTGTCGGGGATGCGGCCGCGGACCGGCCTCCTGGTCCGGCCGCTGCTCGCGGTGAGCCGGGCCGAGCTGCGGGGCTACCTCGCCGACCGGGGGATCCCGTTCCGCGAGGACGCGTCGAACGCCGACCCGCGCGTGCCCCGGAACCGCGTGCGGCACGAGCTGCTGCCGCAGCTCCGGACGTACTCGCCGCGGATCGTCGAGGCCCTGGCGCGCCAGGCCGACCTCGCGCAGGCCGACGACGCCTGGCTGAGCCGCCTCGCAAACGAAACGGCCGCGGATCTCGTCTCATACGGCAGGGGCGCGGTCGAGGTGGACGCGGCGGGCCTGTCCGGGCTGCCGCCGGCCCTCGCCCGCCGGGTCGTGCGGGGGGCGCTCGCCCGCGTCGCGCCGGGGCGGCGCGAGATCGGGTTCGGCCCGGTCGAGCGGGTGCGCCGCGTGGCCGCGGGCGGTCCCCCGCGGGCCGACCTGCCGGGGTGCCGGGTGGAGCGGGCGGGAGGCCGCGTGCGGCTCGTCCCCCGCGAGGGCCGGGGCGGTGCGGCGCCGCCGTCCGGCTTCGCCTACCGGCTGGAGGTGCCCGGCGAGGTCGCGGTGCCCGAGGCGAACGTCGTGATCGGGGCCGAGGTGGTCGAGGCCGGGGCCGCGGGCGTCCCCCGCCTGGGCCCCGGCGGCGTCGGCGCCGCGGCGGGGCGGACGGCGCTCGTGGCGGCGTCCGCGGCGGCGCCCCTCGCGGTGAGGAGCTGGCGCTTCGGAGACCGGTACCGGCCCCTCGGCCTGGGGGGGCGCAGCCGGAAGCTCCAGGACCTGTTCGTGGACCGCAAGGTCCCCCGCGCCGAGCGCGCCCGCGTTCCGCTCGTGGTCGACGCCGCGGGCCGCGTCGTCTGGGTCGTGGGCTTCGGGATCGGCCACGGCTTCCGCGTCGGCGGGGGGGACGAAAGCGTGTTATTCTTGAAGGTCAGACCTTTGGGGGAGACTCTGTGAACTCGACGACACGCAGCCTGCTGTTCTGGATGCTACTCGTGGTCGTGGTGCTGGCGATCTGGAACCTGTCATCCCAGTTCCGGGCCGGAGACAACGACATCGCGTTCAGCGAGTTCCACCGTTGGGTGGACGCCGGTCAGGTCGACCGGGTCGAGTTGTCGGGCAACGAAGTCACCGGGACCACCTCGGACGGCCAGCAGTTCCGCACCTACGCGCCCCCGCAGTACGACGGGCTGGCCAATCTGCTCATCGACCGCGACGTGCGCATCGAGGCGCGGGAGGCGGCGGGGAGCCCGTGGGCGACGCTGCTCTACTCGTGGGCCCCCATCCTGCTCGTCATCGGGTTCTGGGTCTTCTTCATGCGGCAGGTCCAGAGCGGCGGCAACAAGGCGCTGTCCTTCGGCAAGAGCCGCGCCAAGCTGTCGTCGAGCGCGCAGAAGAAGGTCACCTTCAAGGACGTCGCGGGCGTCGACGAGCCCAAGGAGGAGCTGCAGGAGATCATCGAGTTCCTGCGCGAGCCCCAGAAGTTCCAGAAGCTCGGCGGCCGCATCCCCAAGGGGGTCCTCCTGATGGGGCCGCCGGGAACCGGCAAGACCCTCCTCGCGCGGGCGGTGGCCGGCGAGGCCAACGTCCCGTTCTTCTCGATCAGCGGCTCCGATTTCGTCGAGATGTTCGTGGGCGTCGGGGCGTCGCGGGTGCGGGACCTCTTCGAGCAGGGCAAGAAGAACGCCCCGTGCATCGTATTCATCGACGAGATCGACGCGGTCGGGCGGCACCGCGGCGCCGGCCTCGGCGGCGGGCACGACGAGCGCGAGCAGACCTTGAACCAGCTCCTCGTCGAGATGGACGGGTTCGAGTCGAACGAGGGGGTCATCCTCGTCTCCGCCACGAACCGGCCCGACGTGCTCGACCCGGCCCTGCTGCGGCCCGGCCGGTTCGACCGCCGCATCGTCGTAAACCGGCCCGACGTCAAGGGGCGCGAGGGCATCCTCGGCGTCCACACCCGGAAGATCCCCCTCTCGGACGACGTCGACGTGCACGTGCTCGCGCGGGGGACGTCCGGCTTCTGCGGGGCCGACCTCGCCAACCTCGTCAACGAGGCCGCCCTCAACGCCGCCCGCTACAACCAGAAGACGGTGGCGATGCAGGACTTCGAGTTCGCCAAGGACAAGGTGATGATGGGGTCCGAGCGGCGCTCCCTCATCATCAGCGACGACGAGAAGCAGGTGACGGCGGTGCACGAGGCGGGCCACGCCCTCCTCGGCGTCGAGCTGAAGAACGCCGACCCCGTGCACAAGGTGACCATCATCCCCCGCGGCATGGCCCTCGGCGTCACCCAGCAGTTGCCCCTGGACGACAAGCACAACTACTCGGCCGAGTACCTGCACGACCAGGTGGCGGTGCTCCTCGGCGGGCGCATCGCCGAGGAGATCACCAACACCACCGTCACCACCGGGGCCGGCAACGATCTCGACCGGGTGACAGACCTCGCCCGCCGCATGGTCTGCGAGTGGGGCATGAGCGAGACGGTCGGGCCCCTGACGTTCGGCCGCAAGGACGAGGAGATCTTCCTGGGCCGCGACTTCGCGCAGCACAAGGACTACAGCGAGGAGACCGCCATCCGCATCGACCAGGAGATCAAGCGCATCGTCACCGAGAACTACGACCGGGCGCGGTCGATTCTCGAGAGCAAGAAGAGCGAGCTGATGTGCATCGCCGAAGAGCTGTTGTCGCGCGAGGTGCTGTCCGGCGATCAGGTCCGGCGTATCGTCGCGGGCCAGTCGCTCGAGGAGCCGGTGGCCCCCGCCGCGCCGTTCGTCCCGGACAAGCCCGCCAGCCCGGAGGCGGCGCGGCCGCCGGTGGTGCCGCCGCTCAGCAAGCCGCTGCCGCAGGAATAACGGCATCCGGCAGCCCGCCCTCGCCGTCCGCGGGCCGCCGGCCCCCCGCCGCTTCGGGCGGGGCCGTCCGCCGCTCCGTCCATCGAGACCAGGTCCCCGCCTCCACTCCGGGGGGGCCGTCCGCGCCGCCGGGGGAACCGTCCGCGATGCAGGTTCGCCGCCGCTACACGCTGCCGCTGCCCGGCCGCCCGCCGCTCGCCCTCGGCGGGCGGACGCTGGTGATGGGGGTGGTCAACGTGACCCCCGACTCGTTCTCGGACGGCGGCCGGTGGCGGGATCCGGGACGCGCGGCCGACCATGCCCTCGCGCTGGAGGCGGCCGGCGCCGACCTGCTCGACGTCGGGGGCGAGTCGACGCGGCCCGGGGCCGGCCCGGTGCCGGCGGACGAGGAGCTCCGCCGCGTCGTCCCGGTGCTGGAACGCCTGGCCGGACGCGTGCGGGCCCCGGTGTCCGTCGATACCGCCAAGGCGGAGGTCGCGCGCGCCGCCATCGCCGGCGGGGCGGCGATGGTCAACGACGTGTCGGGCCTGCGGCGCGACCCGGCCCTGATCGGGGTGGTGGCGGAGAGCGGCGCCGCCCTCGTCGTCATGCACAGCCGCGGGCGTTCCCGCGACATGTACCGCGAGGCGTGCTACCACGACGTCGGGTACGAGGTGGCGCGCGAGCTCCAAGCCGCGGTCGCGGCCGCGGTCGGGGGGGGCGTGGACCGGTCGCGGATCCTGATCGACCCCGGGCTCGGCTTCGCCAAGCGGGCGGGGCAGTCCTACGCCGCCCTCGCCGCGCTCGGCCGGCTCGCGGCGCTGGACCGGCCCATCCTCGTCGGGCCGTCGCGGAAGTCGTTCCTCGCCGGCCGCGCGGACCGCGGACCCGGGGACCGCGACTGGGCGACCGCCGCCGCGGTGACGGCGGCGATTCTCGAAGGCGCGCACGTCGTCCGGGTGCACCGGGTCCGTGAGATGCGCCAGGTGGCGGAGGTCGCGGACCAGTGCCGGGCCGCCCACGAAGCCCGCCCGCCGGCCGATGCCGGCGCCGCGGCCGGCGCGCGCGCCCCCGTGTTCATCGAAGCGCCGAGGTCCGCGTGATCGAGAGTCTCACCGGTCTGTTGCAGCCGAGCGGGATCGGGTGGTGGGACCTGCTGGACATCGCGATCGTGTCCCTGCTGATCTACGAGCTCCTGAAGCTGCTGCACCGCACCCACGCCGTCCAGATCCTCATCGGCGGCGGCTTGATCGTGCTGTTGTACTACGCCGCCCAGTTCACGCCCCTGCAGACCCTCAACTGGCTCATCGGCGACATGTTCGGCTATGCCGTGTTCGCGGTGATCGTCCTGTTCCAGGGCGACATCCGCCGCGCCCTCGCCCGGCTCGGGCGCGCGCCGTTTTTCCGCTGGGTGAACCGGCCGGCCGCCATCGACGAGACCATCGAGGAGGTGGTGGTGGCCCTGCGCAAGCTCTCCCAGCGAAAGACCGGCGCCATCGTCGCCGTCGAGCGGTCGGTCGGCCTGCGCAACTACGTCGAGATGGGGGTCCCGCTCGACGCCAGGGTCAGCTACGACCTCCTGGTGACGCTGTTCCAGCCCGGCTCGCCGCTGCACGACGGCGCGGTGCTGATTCAGCAGGACCGGATCGCCGCCGCCGCCTGCTTCCTGCCCCTGAGCGTCGATACGCCGGTCGCCCGCCAGTTCGGGACCCGCCACCGGGCCGCGGTCGGGCTGAGCGAGGAGACCGACGCCGTCGTGCTGGTGGTCTCCGAGGAGACCGGGCTCGTGTCGCTGGTGGTCGACGGACAGCTCGAGCCGGACCTCGAGCCCGAGCGTCTGCGGTATCGCATCGAGGCCCTCATGCAGCATCGGCCGTCCGGGCGGGGACGCCGCGAGCCGGCCGGGACGGCGTCATGAGGACCCTCCGCAAGCTCGGGCTCAAGCTGCTCTCCGTCGCGCTCGCGGTGGCGTTGTGGCTCGCCGTCGCTGGCGATCCGATCGCCGAGCGCGGCGTGCGGATCCCCCTCGCGTTCGAGAACCTGCCCGAGTCGATGGAGATTCTCGGCGATCCGCCGCAGGGCGTCGACGTGCGCCTGCGGGGGTCCTCGGGGACCCTGCGGCGTCTCGACGCGCGCGACATGGTGGCGATCATCGATCTGGAGTCGGAGCGCGCCGGCGAGCGGATCTTCGACATGACGTCCGGCCGCGTCCGGACGCCGCTCGGCATCGAGGTGACCCAGGTCATCCCGTCGACCATCTCGTTGACGCTCGACACCCGGGGGAGCCGCGTGGTGCCGATCATGCCCGAGGTCCGGGGGGCGCCCGCGGCCGGCTACCTCGTAGCGACGGTCGAGGTCGAACCGGCCACCGTCGAAGTGGAGGGGCCCGAGAGCCGGTTGCACGATCTGACCGAGGCGATGACCGAGCCGATCGACGTGACCGGCGTGTCGGTGCCGCTGAGGAGAATGGTCACCGTCGGGCTCGACGATCCGAATCTGCGGCTGGTCACCCCGGGGTCCGCCCGGGTGATCATCACCGTCGTCCGGATCCCGGGCCGCGGGGGCAACCGCCCCGCCCGGGACGACGCGCCGACCGGTCTGGGCGCCCGGGACTGAGCGGCCGGCGTGGGCGGCGCGACATCGATGGCGGACAGCCTGTTCGGGACCGACGGGGTGCGGGGCACCCCCGGCGAGCCGCCGCTGGACCGGCCGACGCTCTTCCGTCTGGGGGCCGCGGTCGCCGCGGCGTGCCGCGGCCGGTCGGGTCCCGGCCGGGTGCTCATCGGCCGCGACACGCGGGAGTCGGGCGCCTGGATGACCGGCGCGCTGGCCGAGGGCGTGGCCGGCGCCGCGGCCCGGCCCGTGGACGCGGGGGTGCTGTCCACCCCCGCGGTGTCGTTCCTCACCCGGCAAGGAGGATACGACGCCGGCCTCGTCGTCTCCGCCTCGCACAATCCGTATCCCGACAACGGCGTCAAGGTGTTCACCGCCGGCGGCGAGAAGGCGGACGCCGATCTCGAGGCGCGGATCACCGCGGCGGTCGCGGGGCCCGGTCCGGCGCCGCCGCGGGGCCCGGTCCCCCCCGTCGAGCGGATGTCCGACGCCGACGCCTACATCGAGCACACCGTCGGCATCCTCCGGGCGGCGCCGGTTCCGGCCGGGTTCCGGATCGCGGTCGACTGCGCCAACGGCGCCACCAGCCGGCTCGCGCCCGCCGTGCTCCGCCGCCTCGGGCTGGCCCCCGTGGTCATCCACGATCGGCCGGACGGGCGCAACATCAACCGCGGCTGCGGCTCGACCCATCCCGCCTCGCTCGGCCGCGCGGTCGTCGAGCGGGGGTGCGACCTCGGCGCCGCCTTCGACGGCGACGGCGACCGCGTGGTGTTGGTCGACCACCGGGGCGGACCGGTCCCGGGCGACGCGGTGCTGCTGGCGGCCGCCCGCTGGCTCGCGGCGCGGGACCGCCTCCCGCGCCGGGGGGTCGTCGCGACGGTGATGAGCAACGTCGGACTCGAGCAGGCCCTCGCCGCCGACGGCGTCACCCTCCACCGCTGCGCGGTGGGCGACCGGGTCGTGCGGGCCGAGATGCGGCGGCTCGGCCTCGCCCTCGGGGGAGAGCAGTCGGGCCACGTCATCTTCGGCGACCATCTCCCGACGGGGGACGGGCTCGCCACGACCCTGATGATCCTGCGGGCGATGTTCGACAGCGGCAGGGCGCTGGCCGACCTCGCCGCCGACCTGGCGTTGCGGCCCCAGGTGCTGCTGAACGTCGGAGTCCGTCGGCGGGCGCGGCTGGAGGAGCTGCCGGGCGTGTCGGCGCTCATCGAGGCGGCGTCCCGGCGGCTCGGCCGCGACGGCCGGGTGCTGGTGCGCTACTCGGGCACCGAGCCGCTGCTGCGCATTATGGTCGAGGGACCCGACGAGGCGGGGATTCGCGGCCTCGCCGAGGAGATCGCGGACCGCGTGCGGGCCGAGATCGGCGTCGAGCCGGGAAGCGCCGGGTGAATCGGGGGGGCGTGTGGACGGCGCTCCGGCGCGTTGCTATGATTGACGGGTTCCGTTGCTGCCGATGAATAGAACCGAGCCGCTTCCTCTCGCCGTGTCGCTCGTGCTGGCGGTCGGGCTCATGGGCTGGATCGTCTGGAGCCAGCGCCCCGAGCCGCCGGCGCCGGCCCCCGCGGCGGCGCCGCCCGCGCCCGCCTCCGCCCCCGCGGCGGCCCGGTCGGACCCCGACGTTCCCGAGCCGCTGCCGATTGACGAGGATCGCGCCGCGGCCCTGCGCGCAACCGCCGACGGGGCGCCCGACGACGTGCAGAGCCGCGTAGACCTCGGCAACCTCTACCACGAGGCGCGGCGCTTCGACGACGCGGTGCCGTGGTTCGAGGCGGCGCTGGCCCTCAGCCCGGACCTCGTCGAGGTGAGCACCGACCTCGGCGTGGCGTACTTCTACCAGGGCTCGGTCGATCGCGCCCTCGCCCAGTTCGGCCGCTCGCTGGAGATCGACCCGGCCCATGCCGGGACGCTGCTGAACATCGGCATCGTGCGGGCCGCCGGCGCGCGGGACCTCGCGGGGGCCATCGAGGTGTTGGAAGATCTGCAGCGTCTCGCCCCCGGCACCCTCGAAGCGTTCACCGCGGCCGATATCGTCGAGCGCCTGCGCGCGGCGCACCCGTGATCCGCCCGCGGGCCGCGGGCCGCCGCGGGACAGTGAAGGCGGCGGAGCGATTCCTGGCTGGGTGACGACATGGCGCTTGGCTGGCTCATCCGGTTCCTCGTCGCGGCGGTCGTGGTGCGCATGGCCTGGAAGTTCTTCAGCGGGGTGCTGGAGGGCGCCGCCGAGCGCCCCCGCGTAGCGCCGAAGCAGGGCGTGATGCTGGCGCGGGACCCCGTCTGCGGCACCTACGTCGACCGGGCGCGGGCCGTCAGCGCGCGCGGCGGCGGCGAGGTGCACTACTTCTGTTCGGAGGACTGCCGGGCCGCGTACCGGCGGGGCCGGCGCGGATCCGCCGCCCGCGCGTGACGCGCGTGGGCGGCGGATCCGCATGACGGGCGGCGTTGCGGGGGGGGGCGCCGCCGCCCCGGCGAGTTCGTGGGAATCCGACCGGAGCGGCGGGTGACGATGGGCGGCGTCGGCGCGGGACGCCGCTACCAACTGAGGCGCCGCCGCTCCGCCGGGGTCGGTTGGCGCACCGCGGAACCGTCGGGCGACGGAGGGCGGGCCGGATCAAGGGCGCGATGGGCAACGACGAGCGGGTGCGGGCGGACATCGTCGAGGTCGGCCGCCGGCTGCACGACCGCGGGTACGTGGCGTCGAACGACGGCAACGTCAGCGTCCGCCTCGGCGATGACCGCCTCGTGACCACCCCGACGGGCGTGTCCAAGGGGTTCATGACCCCGGACATGATGGTGACGACGGACCTCGCCGGCCGCAAGCTCGCCGGCGACCGCGAGCCGTCGTCCGAGCTGCTGATGCATCTCGCGGTGTACGAGCACCGGCCCGAGGTCCGGGCCGTCGTGCACGCGCACCCCCCCACCGCGACGGGCTTCGCGGTCGCCGGCATCGCCCTCGACCGCGCGGTCCTCGCCGAGGTCGTCTGCACCCTCGGCAGCATTCCCATCGCCGACTACGGCACCCCATCGACGAACGAGTTGGCCGACGCGGTGCGGCGGCACATCCGCGCCCACGACGGGCTGCTGCTCGCGAACCACGGCGCGCTGACCGTCGCCGACGAGCTCTACGCCGCGTACTACAAGATGGAGACGGTGGAGCACTTCGCGCGCATCAGCCTCGTGGCGCGGCAGCTCGGGCGCGAGCATCTGCTCTCGCGCGAGGAGGTGGACCGCCTGCAGGGGCTGCGCGACCGCTACGGCATCGCCGCCCCCGCCCCGCTCTGCCCCCCCGACGGCGCCGGGGACGACGAGTGCCAGACCCTCGAGGCGCCGTCGCGGCCCGGCGAGCGGCTCGTCGACCCGGACGCCCCGGTTCCGGCGTTGGCCGCCGCGCCGTCGGCGTCCCCGGACGTCCCGCCGCCGGCGGTCGACGCGCCGCGGCCGGGGGGCGGCGGGGCGTCTGGTGGCGACGGGGAAGTTCGACTAACATACCGCGAGCTGACGGCGCTGATCGCGGACGCCGTCACCCAGTTGCGTTGAACGGCCCGTGGCGAAGCCGCGCTTCGCCGGAGACGGCGAAGGCGTCCGGCGGACACGACGCTGGCGGGCCGCGAGGTGCCCGCCTGACAAGGACCGCAAGCACCGGTTGCCGCGGGCGGTCGAGAGAGTAGCGGGAGGCGTGCGATGGGCGAGGCGCTCGGCATGGTGGAAACCAAGGGTCTGGTCGCGATGATCGAGGCGTCGGACGCCATGGTGAAGGCCGCCAACGTCACCCTCGTCGGCTGGGAGAAGATCGGCGCCGGCTTCGTGACCGCCATCGTCCGCGGCGACGTGGCGGCGGTGAAGGCGGCGACCGACGCCGGGGCGGCGGCCGCCCGCCGGGTCGGCGAGCTCGTCTCCGTGCACGTCATCCCCAGGCCCCACGCCAACCTCGAGGACGCCCTGCCCATCGGCAAGAGCACCGCTTCGTAGGGCCAGCGCCGCGCCGCCATGATTCTCGCGAAGGTCGTGGGGACCGTCGTCGCCACCCGCAAGGACGAGCGCCTGGTCGGCAGCAAGCTGCTCCTCGTCCAGCCGGTGCAGCCCGACGGGTCGGCGCGCAGCGCCCCCCTGGTGGCCGTCGACACCGTGGACGCGGGCGCCGGCGAGCGAGTGCTGGTGGTCAGCGGCAGCTCGGCCCGCATGGCGGCGGGGATGACGGACCGACCGGTCGACGCGGCCATCGTCGGGATCGTCGACACGGTCGCCGTCGACTGACGAACCGACTTGCAGATGACGAAGATCGAACTGCGCTATCACCACACCAACAACCAGGGCCACGTCTACTACAAGCCGGTCGACGACGATGACGGCGAGCGCGGACCGACCCTGCTCGTCAACCAGACTCTCGTCTCCGAGCACTTTCGGGGGACAAGACCGGAGCATGCGCGGCTGACGTTAGTCGTAGAGAACGACTGACCGCGCCGGAAGTCGGAGAACAATGCAACTCGCGAGGGTCATCGGCAACGTGGTCGCCACCCGGAAGGACCCCGGACTGGCCGCGGCGACGCTGCTCGTGCTGCAGCCCCTGTCCCCGGCCCGCGAGCCGATAGGGGCACCGCTGGTGGCCGTCGATTCCGTGGGCGCGGGGGTGACCGAGGAGGTGTTCTTCGTGCGGGGCCGGGAGGCGTCCCTGCCGTTCCTCCCGCGGCGCGTGCCGGCGGACGCCTGCGTCACGGGTATCTGCGATCACTGGAGCGCCGGCGCGGACCGGGCGTCCGACGCGGCACCGCGGGAACCGTCCACCCGGGAGTAGACGGTGCGGCTCGCGCGCGTCGTCGGGTCCGTCGTCGCCACCCGCAAGCAGCCCGCCCTGACCGGCGCCCGGCTGCTGCTCGCGCAGCCGATCGGCGCCGCCGGCGAGCCCGCGGGCGACACCCAACTGGCCATCGACGCGGTGGGCGCGGGTCCCGGCGAGACGGTGCTGCTCGTGCTGGAGGGGCGCGCGGCGGGGGCCGCCCTCGGCCGGCCCGGCGCGCCCGTCGACGCCGCCATCGTCGGCATCGTCGACCCGCGTGACGCCCCGGCGTCCTGAATCTACGCCGCCACCGGAGGACGGCCCGCGAGCCCCCGACGACCGATGGACGAGACCCCGCCCCGCGTCCTCTTGACGCGCCGCATGCCCTCCTCGGTGCTGGCCCCTCTCGAGGCGGTATCCGCGGTCGACCGGCACGACTCCACCGAGCCGTTGCCGGGCGAGGTGCTCCGCGAGCGTGTCGCGGGCAAGCAGGGCCTCGTCTGCATGTTCGACGATCGTATCGACGAAGCCGCCCTCGCCGCCGGCGACCGGCTGAAGGTGGTGTCCACGGTCGCCGTCGGGTTCGACAACATCGATGTCGCGGCCGCCGCCGCCCGCGGCATCGTGGTCACCAACACGCCCGACCTCGTCACGGGGGCGACGGCCGAGCTGACATGGGCGCTGATTCTCTCGGTGACGCGCCGCCTCGGCGAGGGCGACCGCACCATCCGCGCCGGCGGGTGGCGCGGATGGACGTTCGACTTCCTGCTGGGGTCGGAGCTCAGCGGCAAGCAGCTCGGCGTGGTGGGGGCGGGGCGCATCGGCCGCGCGGTGGCGGCCGTCGCCCCCGCGTTCGGCATGCGGGCGGTGTTCGCGGCGCGCCCCGGACGCCCGGCGGCGCCCGCGGCCGGCGACGCGCCCGTGCTCTCGCTCGACGAGCTGCTCCTGACCTCCGACGTGGTGTCGCTGCACGTGCCGCTGACGGCCGAGACCCGGCACCTCATCGACCGGCGGACGCTCGTGCGCATGAAGCGCTCGGCGGTGCTCGTGAACACGTCGCGGGGCGGCGTCGTCGACGACGAGGCGCTGGCGTGGGCCCTCGACGAGCGGCTCATCGCGGGGGCCGGCCTCGACGTCTTCGAGGGCGAGCCCCGCGTCCACCCGGGGCTGGTGGGGCGGGACAACGTCTGCCTGACCCCCCACCTCGGTAGCGCCACCCGCGAGACCCGCACCGCGATGGCCCAGCTCGCGGTGCGCAACGTCGTCGAGGTGCTGGCGGGGCGGCCGGCGGTGACCCCGGTCGGCGGCTTCGGGAATCCGCGAGGGGCGGCGGCCACCGACCAGTGACGCCCGTCGGCCGGTCGCGACGGGGCGGACCAGGCGGACCGCGGCTTCATGCCGCGGGAGATCGGTCCACGACGGGTCGGGAAGCGCGGGTTCGGCCGTTCGCCGGTCGAAGGCGTTCGACGATTCGCCGGCCGAATGCGGCGATGCCCTTCGATAGGGGCTCTCGGGAGCTTGCCGGACCGGGGAACATGCTGACCGTCAACGAGATCTTCCATTCGATACAGGGCGAGTCCGAATACGCCGGCTGCCCCTGCGTCTTCGTCCGCCTCACCGCCTGCGACCTGCGCTGCGCCTGGTGCGACACCCCCTACGCGTTCCACGAGGGCCGCAAGCGGGAGGTCGACGAGGTCGTGGCCGAGGTCGAGGGCTACGGCTGCCCGCTCGTCGAGATCACCGGCGGCGAGCCCCTGCTGCAGCCCGACGTCTATCCCCTGATGGACCGCCTGCTCGCCTCCGGCGCCACCGTGTTGCTGGAGACCGGCGGGCACATCAGCCTCGATCGGGTGCCGGCCGGGGTCGTCAAGATCATGGACGTGAAGTGCCCCGGCAGCGGCGAGTCGCACCGCAACGACTGGGACAACCTGGGCCGGCTCGCCGGCCGCGACCAAGTGAAGTTCGTCGTCGCCGACCGCGCCGACTATGAGTACGCCCGCGAGGTCGTGCGCCGCCACCGGCTCGACGCCCGTCCCGCGGCGGTCCTGTTCTCACCCGTGCACGGCGTCCTGCCGCCCGAGCGGCTCGCCGAGTGGGTGCTCGCCGACCGGCTGGCGGTGCGCCTGCAGGTTCAACTGCACAAGTACCTGTGGGGGGCGGAGGCGCGTGGCGTGTAGAACGCGATGACCGATTCACCGCAACCAAGGGCCGTCGTGCTGCTCAGCGGCGGCCTCGACTCGTACACCGCCGCCGCCATCGCCCGCGCCGACGGGTTCGCGCTGTTCGCGCTGACCGTCCGCTACGGCCAGGTCCACGCCTGCGAGCTGGAGGCGGCCCGCCGCGTCGCGCGGGCCCTCGGCGTCGCGCGGCACCTGGAGATCGAGGTCGACCTCGCCGCGTTCGGGGGCTCGTCGCTGACCGGCGACGGCGCCGTCGAGCAGGACCGGCCGCCCGAGCGCCCCGGCATCCCCTCGACCTACGTGCCGGCGCGCAACACCGTCCTGCTGTCCCTCGCCCTGGGCTGGGCCGAGGTGCTCGGCGCCGCCGACCTCGTCATCGGGGTCAACGCCCTCGACTACTCCGGCTACCCCGACTGCCGCCCCGAGTACCTGGCGGCGTTCGAGCGGACGGCCCGGCTCGCCACGAGGGCCGGCGTCGAGGGCGCGCGCTTCCGCGTCCACGCCCCCCTGATCGACTGGACGAAGGCGCAGATCATCGCCCGGGGCGCGTCGCTGGGGCTCGACTACGGCCTCACCCACAGTTGCTACGTCCCCGCGCCGGACGGCCGCCCCTGCGGCCGCTGCGACAGTTGCCAGCTCCGCGCCCGCGGCTTCGCCGAGGCCGGCCTGACGGATCCGTTGGTGGGGTAAAGATGGCGGGCGCTATCGTGTTGCGAAGCCGGATTCCACTCGGCGCATCAGGACCGCGCTCACTGGGCATCGCAACCGTGAGCGCGACCGTGCCTTGCCGGTTGGATTTCGTGACTACCGGTCTCCTGGACCGATGGCGCGCGGATAGTCTACGCTATAGGCGTGCGTGCGACGATGATGGGCCGTTCGGAATCACGAAGCGGTGCCGTCGCCGAAGACGCGAGGGGGACCGTTCCGGCATCTGTCCCGCAATGGCCGAGCGGCGATGGTCGATGCGGGGTCGGGCACGACGGGTGATCGAAGATGAAGCGGGGCGGTCAGCTTCGCGCCACCGGTGCGCCGACGCTACCGGCGGTGGTCGCCGGGATGATAATCGGCAGACGCGATGTCAATGACAACCGAGGGAACCGGTGCTCGTGAGATTCGCCTCCATTTCGAGGGGGCGACGACGTCCGGCCACTCCATTCCCGCTAGGGCGTTGATCAAATCGCTCGAGCATCTGCAGCGGATCATCCATCTTCTCGCAAAGCTCCATCGCGGCGACGATCCCGGCCGACGTGGCCGCGCGTCCCGCGATTTCGAGGGAGCTTTTTCGTTGACATGCAAGGTCCCGCGCGCCGGTAGCTACGTGGTGCCCGCCGAGATCGGTGATTCGTTGCATGCGGGTTCGTTCGATCGCGAATCCGTTGGTCAAGTGAGCCGCACGTTCTTGGATCTTACTCGAGCCGTGGGCCGGGGAGATTCCGAGTCGTTTCGCCGGATCGTTCCCGACGAGAGATACCAAGCACTATTGGTCAAGGAATACCGGGGCATTCAGCCACCCAAAGGTCTCGGTCTTGTCTGCTCTATCGAGGATGGAAAGGGACAGCGGATGCTGGAAGGCTCTCGGGCTCAATGGGCCATTGAGGAACTTGATATCACTTACGTGCCTGAGCGAGCCGGTCGTGCCCTCTACTCCCTTGTCGCCGGAGTGCTCGTCGGCATGGACTTTGCCAAACGCCAGTTGCGTATCAGGTGGCGAGACGGCAGGGTGCTGAACGCAAGCTATGGTGACAACTTTGAGCTTGCTCTGGCCAACCACCCACGCGGTCTCATCCAGGTGCGCGGCGCGGTAACTTATGACGAACATAGAACTCCGATTTCGCTTGCCGGCGTACAGGACGTAGTTCAGGTGAACCAAGACCCGATCGAAATCCAGGAGTGCAGGATTGCTAACGTCCGTTATCGGATCGAACCGCCTCTTCGCTTTACCGTGAAATTCGACATCGAAAGTTGCCTCTATGATCTCAAGGGCGACCTTGGTATTTGTCTGTTCGCGGAGGGTCGCTCTGAACTGGAAGACTCGCTTGATGCGGAGATCCAGATGTTATGGAGCGAGTACGCCCAGGAGGATCCGAGCTGTTTGTCGCCGGAGGGACTGAAGTTGCGGGACCATTTGCGATTGCGATTCCGGGAGGTGGGCGATGGTGCTCAAGCGCCCGGAAGTTGAGCGGGCGCTCCAAAGAAAGGGTTTTCGGCGGCGGGCAGGAGATCACAGTTTTTTCATCTACTATACCCGTGACGGAAAGAAAACTCCGGTGCGTACCAAGACGTCCCATGGAAGCAGCCACCGGGACATCGGCTCCGAAATCGCCAGCCGGATGGCGAGGCAATGCAGGTTGAGCAGCGGGGATTTCGAGAGACTGGTGGACTGCTCTCTTTCCCGGGCCGAATACGAGGAGCTACTCACGAGGCAACAGGCAATCTGAGGGGTCCTCGACCGGGCGGTCGGGTGGGTCGGCGATCTGTCCGAGACCGTTGAGGATCGTCGAGGACGGCTGGGGTCTCCGTGGGGTGGCGGGCAGGTACGTGGGGCAGGGGCCGGTCCGGGAGCGCGCCCGGACCGGCCGGATGACTCAGCCTTCGAGGACCGCGTTCAGCGAGATGGCGGCGTTCATCAGCTTGGAGATCGGGCAGCCGGTCTTCGCGTTGTTGGCCGCGGTGTCGAACGCCTCCTGGCTCGCGCCGGGGACCCGCGCCGTCGTCTCGAGGTGAATCTTCGTCACCGTCGGGCCGCTGTCGAGCATCTTCAGGGTCACCGTCGCGCTGGTGGTGACATGGTCCGGGGTCAGCCCGGCCTCGCCGAGCTGGGCCGAGAGGGCCATCGAGAAGCAGCCGGCGTGGGCGGCCGCGATCAGCTCCTCGGGGTTCGTGCCGGCGCTGCCTTCGAACCGGGTGGCGAACGTGTACGCGGTGTCCGACAACTCGCCGCTCGCGCTCGAGATCGCGCCGCTGCCGCCCTTCAGGTTGCCCTTCCAGACGGCCGATGCCTTGCTGTCCATGTGTCCTCCTGAGATTCCGGCATTGCGCCCCGCCGGGCGACGTCGCCGGACGGTTGTCCGTGGGTCTCCGGGCCCCGGCGCGCAGGTGCCAAGGCGCACAGACTCTAGATCGTTCGGTCGCAAAGCGCAACCGAGCACGGGCGAGCCTGCCGCCGGGACAGACCGCCATGTACGCGACGCCGGCTCCGCGGGAACCGGCCGCGGCGAACCGTGGCAGGAAAGGCGAAAGACGACTCAAACGTCACGTCGCGGACCAGGGCGTTGGGCCGGAGCGAGGTGCCGCGACGAAGGCGCACGCAGGTCGCAGCCGCCCGGCGCGCGGCGACCGCTACCTCAGCAGCACCGGAAGCCTGACGATGCGGGCCTCGCCCATGGTCACGACGAGCGCGTGCACGCCGGCCGGCCAGCTCCCGTCCGGCGAGACGAAGAACACGTCGCCGCGAACGCCGCCGCGGGCTTCGATGCGGAGAACGCTGTCCGGAGTCCGGTCGGACCCGTCGACCCCGAACTCGAACCGGTGGAAGCCCCGGTCGATTCTGCTCCGGGGGAAGGCGAAGCTTAACGAGCCGGGTTGGTTCGCCCGCTCGTCCAGAAGTCGCCGCACCCCCTCGATGTCCCGGTCGCGCTCGCGCCCGGTCGCCGGCGCTACGGCGGTACCGTCGGGCCGGACCAGCGCGATGTCGTCCCGCCGGATCGTGAGGGCCTCGGACGCGGCGAGGCCGAGCGTGACGACCAGCCACGAGGAGTCATGGTGGCGCTGCGAATAGCGGTACTCGGCGCTCGCCAGCACGACACCGTCGTCGTACACCACGAGATGGGGCTCCCCGAATCGGGCATCGGGAAAGCGGACGTTGGGGAAGTCGTCCGGGTTCAGCCGGAACGGCTGCGCCGGGGCCGCCGCGCCGCACGCCAGAGAGACGAGCGCGACGATCAGAATCGTTCTGATAGCGTACGCCGTGACGATGCTCCGCATCGGCACCTCGGTCTGAATCCGGTGCCTCCGGTGGGCTTGGTCGACCTGCCGGAGGCCGGGATTCCACTGGAGCGGACGTTCCTCGGGGCGAGCCCGGCGGCCCCGTGACGAAAGCTCCCGCAAGCTCTACGAGGCGTGCTCACTGGCCGGCGTCGTCCGGCAGCCCCTCGACGCCGGGCTCGAGCAGGGCGCCCAGGGTGTTCTGGAACATCGCGAGCTGGGTGTAGTTGCCGACGATCAGCACGACCTCGCGCAACTGCTCCTCCGAGTAGCGTCCGGCGAGCGCGTCCCAGGTGGGGCGCGAGATGAAGCGGCTCGCGTGCAGCTCGTCCGCCGCCCGCAGCAGCGCCCGGTCGAAGTCCTCCCAGCCGTCCGCGTCGGGGCCCGCGGTGACCCGCGCGATCTGCGCCTCGGTCAGCCCCGCGCCCTGCCCGATGAGGTTGTGCCGGCCCCAGATGTAGTCGCCGCGCGACAGCCACGCGGTGCGCAGGATGAGCAGCTCCTTGTCGCGGAGGGGAATGGTGTAGTTGTTGACGAAGTGGATGGTGTAGGCCCAGTAGTTGCGGCACGTGTCGGTGACCTCGGGGCAGAGCTGCCGCAGGGGGCTCGCGTCCCCGGGGGCCTCGGGCAACGCGATCCGCGGGCCGTCGAGGCGCTCGTGCGGCGCCACCCGGCTCACGGCGTGTTCCTGGGCCGCCGCGGCCGTCGCCATACCCGCGCAGACGGCGCAGACGATCAAGCCGGTCACGAAGCTGGTCCTCGGCATCCTCGGCATTCGGGTAACCTCCCTGGTTCTCGCGCCGCTGGGGCCCCCTCGCCCGCCAATCGTCGGCCTGCGGCTCCGCGTGGTGCCCGCGACCCGGCGACCGCACGGCGCTTCGGCAAGGCTGACCCCTCTCGGTTGTTCGACCCGGTTCCTGAATGCTAGTCACGCGGGAAGGCGACCGTCAAGGTCCGACGGGGCGCGGGCACCTGCGGGCCACCTTCGGGTCGCCTCTGGACCGTCCCGCCGCGACCCCGTATGATGGCCGACACGCGCGGCGGGCGGGCGTCGGCGCCCAATCCGCACGCGCAGGGATCTCCGCGGCCGCCGCTCCGCCGGCGGCCGCGGGTCGATGGAGGTCGATCATGAGGAAGACGGCTGGACTGCTCGTGCTCGTCCTGGGTCTCGGCCCGGGCCCTGGGCTCGCCCAGACGGCGGAAGACCTGATCAACGACGCGTGGACCCCCGAGGACGTGCTCATCCACAGCATGGGGTACGACCGCAAGAGCTACAGCCCCCTCGACCAGATCGACAAGTCCAACATTCACCGGCTCGTGCCCATCTGGAGCACGAGCCTGATGAACCAGTCCGGCGAGCTCGCCGCCCCCGCCATCCACGACGGGGTCCTCTACGCCATCAACGGGAGCTGGACCTTCGCCATCGACCTCGAGACGGGCCGGCAGATCTGGCGCACCCCCGTCGTCCTCGAGGAGGGGTCGCGGCGGCGCAGCAGCTTCAACCGGGGCGGGCCGGTGATCTACGAGGGCCGGCTCTTCCGGGTCACCGTCGACAACCACGTCCTCGCCCTCGACATGGAGACCGGCGAGGAGCTCTGGAACGAGAAGTTCGCCGACGGGGCCGAGGGCTACTACGCGACGGGGGCCCCGATGATTGCCAACGGGGTCCTCATCTCGGGGATGTCCGGCGGCGAGTCGACCACCCGCGGCTTCCTCGACGGCTGGGACCCGGCGACCGGGGAGAAGCTGTGGCGCCGCTACACTATCCCCGGCCCCGGCGAGCCCGGCCACGAGACGTGGCCCGCCGGCACCGACGCGTACCTGTACGGCGGGGCGCCCACGTGGCGCACCGGCTCGTACGACCCCGAGCTCGACCTCGTCTACTGGGGGACCGGCAACGCCGAGCCCTACGACCCCGCCACGCGCGGCGGGCTCGACAGCCTCTACGCGTCGACGGTGCTCGCCATCCGCCCCCGGACCGGCGAGATCCACTGCTACTACCAGTACACCCCCAACGACGTGTACGACGTGGACGGCATCGACGAGCAGGTCCTCGCCGAGCTCGAGGTCGACGGCGAGATGCGCAAGGTGATGATCCAGGCCAACAAGAACGGCTTCCTCTACACCGTCGACCGCACCGACTGCTCGCTCATCGCCGCCCACCCCTACGTCTTCGTCAACTGGGCCACCCACATCGACCTCGAGACGGGCCGGCCGGTGTTGACCGACCTCTACCGCGACTTCCTCGCCGGCGAGGAGGTCTACATCTGGCCGTCGCGGGGCACCAACGCGGTCCCAATCGCCTTCAACCCCGGCACCGGCCTCATCTACTCGACGACGTGGCACGTGCCGCGCATCCAGCGGCTCCTCCCCGAGCCGCAGGAGTTCGTCCTCGGGGCGAGCTCGACCGGCGTGACCAACCGCTTCCCGGTGGTCGAGCCGGGCGACCTGCTCGGGCACATCGTGGCCATCGATCCGCTGACCGGCGAGAAGAAGTGGGAGATCCCGATGCACGACTTCCCCAGCTCGGCCGGTGTGCTGGCCACCGGCGGGGGGCTGCTGTTCACGGGGAAGATCACCGGCGAGTTCGTCGCCCTCGACGAGGAGACCGGCGAGACCGTCTGGGAGTTCCAGACCGGGTCGAGCGTCAACGCGACCGCGGTCACCTACACCCTGAACGGCCGCCAGCAGATCACCGTGGCGTCCGGACTCGGGGGCGGGCTCGCCAACCGCTACGCGCGCGGCCTGGTCCCGGCCGGCGGCTCGATGTGGACGTTCGCGCTGATGCCGGAGTAGGAGGTCGCCCCGTAGAGCCGGACGCGTACGCGCGGAGCGGCGGCACCGTCGGCGGCGGTTCCGGCCCGACGGCGGTGATGCCGGCGGCGCGGGCTCCCGCGGGACGGGGCTGCGGTGCCGCAAGGCGGCCGTATCCGGGTGCCAAGCCGGCGTCGCGGAGCCGACGCGGATGCCCGGGCGGCTGACGGGAGGTCCGGGGGCGGGTGTGGCGAGCGTTCGGACGGAGCCCGCGGGCTACGGCGCCGGCGTCCCGCCGTCCCCGCGGAGGGGGTCGAGGGCCTCGATGGCGTCCTCCCAGCTCCGGGTGTTCACCCGGGCGGCGCCGGGCTCGTCGCCGCTCACCGCGAACGCGTCGTCGCCGGTGCGGCCCACCGTCACGCGTTCCTGTTCTCCGTCGTCGAAGGTGACGGTGACCGTGGCGGCCGGCGGGTCGAGGCCGGCGCCGTTGCGGGACGATTCGAACGACTCGGCGCGCAGGTTGGACAGCTTCGCGAGGAGGTCCTCCATGTCGGCGCGCTCGACCTCCCCGGCGTCCGGCGCGGTCCGGCGCCAGGTGTCGGCGACCTCTTCCTCGCCGGCCGCCTCCTCCAAGACGAACGCCCAGGTCTCGCCCTCGTACTCGATCTCGAGGGCGGTGGCGTTGAAGGGGCGGAACGCGAACAGGTCCTTGCGCCGGTACTCGTCGACGCCCTGCTCGAGCTCCGAGGCCAGCGACGCGTCGACGGTGAACACCAGCTCGCGCGCGCCGTCCCGCGCGTAGACGGTCCCGTCGGGGGCGGTGGCGCCGAGGAGCAGGGTCGCGGCCGAGCTGCCCAGCCCCACCGTCACCGTCAGGCGCGGGTCGTCGAGCCCGTAGGGTTCCAGGGCGTCGGCGTCGGCCGACTCCGCCTCGATGGCCGCCATCCGGCCGTTGCTCAGGCGGCCGACGAGGCCGTCGGTCACCCCGAGGTCCGCGCGGGCCTCGATGGGGCTCACCAGCGACCACTCCCCGTCCGCCTTCCGCAGCCGGACCGCGACGTCGGGCCCGGCGACCGCCAGCGAGTCCACCGCGTCGCGGGTGATGTCGAGGATCGACTTGTCGCGGAGGTCGAACGTGGTCTGGTCGAAGGTCGTGTCGAGGAAGCCGGAGATGAGGAAGACGCGGTTCGAACCGGCCACGGTGGCGTAGAGGTCGTTGCCGGCGGGGCTGCGCTCGCCGATGAGCAGGCGGACATCGTCGGCGTCCGCGGTGCCGAAGCCGACTTCGATGGCGGGCGCGGCCAGGCCGAACGCCTCGAGGTCCGGCGCGTCCTCGGGCTCGGCGACGACGCGCTGCACCTCGAGGTTGGCGAGGCTCGACGACAGCGAGACGACCTGGGTGACGTCGACGTTGACCGCGAACGGCTCGACGATGCGCCAGCGGTCGCCGTCCTTGTCGATGACGGTGCGGTCGCCGTTGGTGGCCGTCACCGACAGGGAGTCGATGTCGTCCGACGCGACGTCGAACACCGTCTCCAGGGGGTCCGGCGTCCCCGCCGGCGGGCCGGATTCGAAGAAGTATATGTAGGCGCCCAGCCCGAGGGCGGCCACCAGCAGGACCAGCGTCGAGCGCACTCCGCGCATGTCGTTCCGCCTCGCCTCAGCGCCGGCTCATCCAGGTCTCGGCTCGGCGCCGGGCTCATCCAGGTCTCGGCTCGGCGCCGGCTCATCCAGGTCTCGGCTCGGCGCCGGCTCATCCAGGTCTCGGCTCGGCGCCGGCTCATCCAGGTCTCGGGTCAGCGCCGGCTCATCCAGGTCTCGGGTCAGCGCCGGCTCATCCACGTGTAGACCCCGGCCCCCAGGATGGCGCCGGGCAGCAGCAGCACCGAGAGCCAGAAGAGGCGGCGCTGCGCGCCCGCGGTGAGGGTCAGCCGGCGGTCTTCGGGCTCGCGGGCGCGGACCGAGATCAGGTTCTCCTGCTGCGCCAGCCAGTTGACGGCGTTCAGGAAGAGGTCGCGGTTGCCCTGGATGCCGACGACGCCGTTGCTGGCGAAGTCGGAGTCCCCGATCACCGCGAGGCGGGTCTCCGGCGGGGAGGCGTCGTCGCCGCCGTCCCCGGCCGCGCCGTCCAGCGCGCTTTCCGCGTCTCCGTCCCCGCCGTCCCCGTCCCCGCCGTCCCCGGTCTCCCCGCCGTCCCCGGCCGCGTCGTCATCCGCGTCGGCGGGGGATGGCGCGGGTGCCGAGACGGCCATGCCGATCGACACCGGGCCGGGGCGGTCGCCGCCCGCCTCGTCCAGCTCGACCTGTCCGGTGGCGAGGCTGTCTATGTCCATCTCCCGCCAGCTCTGGGGGCCGGTCTCGATGAACGGCTGCGCGATGCGGCCGTCCGGCGGCCCCGACGCGGCCGAGACGGAGCGGGCGAGGGGATAGGCGGTCAGCAGGTTGAACCGTTCCGTGATGGGGTGGAACGGATAGCTCGCGGCCACCGGCACCGAGGCGTCGGCCCCGAAGAGCTGACCCACGCCGCTCGCGTCGACGACCACGTCCGTTCCCACCTCGATGCCCCACTCGCGCACGAGGCCGAGCAGGCCCTCGGGCGCGGGCTCGTCGGCGGTCACGGGCGGGTCGAGCAGCAGCAGCAGCTTGCCCCCGCGGTCGAGGTACCCGCGCAGCGCGTCGACCTCGCCCGGCAGCAGGTCGGTCTGCGGTCCGGCCGCGACGACCACGGTGGCGTCGTCGGGCACCGCCCCCTGCTGCGCGAGGATCAGCGACTCGACCTCGAAGTTGTCGAGGGCGAGGGCGGCCGAGACGGTGCCGTAGCCGTCCTGGTCGGCCCCGGCGTGGGCCTTCTCGCCGTGGCCCTCCAGGAAGTACACGGTCTGCTCCGCGCCCTCCACGACCGTGATCAGGGCGTTCGTCAAGTCCTGTTCGGCGTCCGACTCGACGCGCTCCACCCGGCCCTCGTACTCGAACACGATGGTGCCGTAGGTCTGCACGTCGTACTGGCGGGCGAGCATCGGCTGCCGGTCCGCGTCGATGTAGTCGACGGTGACGCGGCCCGTCTCGTAGGCGTACTCGTCGAGCCGGTCCCGGTAGCGGGGGAAGTCGGGCGCGCGCGCGAAGACCCTGATCCGCACCGGCCCGGGGAGGGTGTCGAGCACCCGCCGGGTCTGGTCCGACAGCGAGTACTGCCCCCCCGCGGTCAGGTCCCAGCGCAGGTTCTGGCGCGAGAGCACGTAGTTCAGGGCGACGACGATGGCCGCCACCAGGACGATGCTGGTGCCGGCGAGGGCGCCGTAGCGGGTCTGCCGGCGCGCGAACGACCGGCCGACCTGGCGCCAATGGCCGGCCCCGTACAGCAGGATGCACGCGAGGCCGGCGAGGGCCAGCGTCCGGCGTAGCGCCTCGAGTTCCGGCGCGACCAGCCACGCGACCACCGCCGCGAAGACGAGCAGCGAGCCCGTCCAGCCGAGGAAACCGAAGATTCTGTTCAGCATCGGGGTCGGGACGGTCGGACCTCAGCCGTTCCAGCGCTCCTGGTCCATCGACTTCGCGGTCAGGAACAGGCCGACCGCGATGAAGCTGAGGTAGTAGGCCACGTGTTTCGTGTCGATGACGCCCTTCGAGAAGTCGTCGAAGTGCTCGAGGATCGACAGGTACGCCAGCACCGCCTGCGACGTGGTGCCGGAGGCGTCGCCGATCCAGTTGATGATCCAGAACAGCAGCAGCACCGCGAACGTCGAGACCCCCGCCACGATCTGGTTCTTCGTCATGCTGGAGATGGCGAGGCCGACCGAGATGAACGCGCCGCCCATCAGGAGCAGGCCGAGGTAGCCGCTCGCGATCGGCCCCCACTCGGGCTCGCCGTACCAGAACAGGAGCCCGATGTGCAGCAGCGTCAGGGCCAGCATCAGGCAGTACAGGGCGAGGGCCCCGAGGAACTTGCCCAGGATGATCTGGAGGTCGGTGAGCGGCGACGTCAGCAGCAGCTCCATCGTGCCCGAGCGCTTCTCCTCGGCGAACGACCGCATGGTCAGCATCGGCAGCAGGAACAGCAGGATGACGGCGGTGTTGCCGAGCAGCGGCCGGATCATGAACTCGTTGATGTTGACGACCTGCGGCCCCATGCCGAACTGGCCCATGCTCAACTGGACCATCACGTTGACGCTCGCCACGTAGAACCACCCGAACAGGAGGGCGAAGAACACGAGGAGCACGTAGGCGATGGGCGAGACGAAGTACGCCCGCAGCTCCTTTTGGGCGAGGGCCAGGATGTTAGCCATGGGTGCGCTCCTCCGCGTCGCTCGGCTCCGCGCCGTCGTCCCCGCCGGGGTCCTGCGCGCCGCCGGTCTCGGTCCCGTCCGGCCCGCCGGCCTCGGCCCCGTCCGGCCCGCCGGCCTCGGTCCCGTCCGGCCCGCCGGCCTCGGTCCCGTCCGGCCCGCCGGCTTCGGTCCCGTCCAGCCCGGCGGTTTCGGTCCCGTCCGGCCCGCCGGCCTCGGACCCGTCCGCCTCCTCCGTCGTCAACTGCAGGAAGATGTCCTCCAGGCTCAGTTGCTGCGCCCGGAGCTCGAGCAGGCCCCACCCGTTCGTCACCACCGTGCGCGACACCTCGCGCCGGACGTCGCGCCCGGGCGCGACCTCGATCCAGAAGCCCGAGACGCCGTCCCGCCCGTCGGCCGCCGAGACGCCGGTCACCCCCGCGACGTCCCGGAGGGCCGGCGCGGGGTCGTCGCCGCCGCCGTCGACCTGCAGGTAGAGGCTCTGCGAGCCCTGCAGCCGCGCCGTGAGGTTGTCGGGGCTGTCGACCGCGACGACCCGGCCGCGGTTGATGATGACGACCCGCTGGCAGGTCTGGGAGACCTCGGGCAGGATGTGGGTGCTCAGGATGACGGTGTGGTCGCCCGCGAGTTCGGTGATGAGCCGCCGCGTCTCGATGATCTGCCGCGGGTCGAGCCCCGCCGTGGGCTCGTCGAGAATGAGCACGTCCGGCTCGTGCAGCAGGGCCTGGGCGAGGCCGACGCGCTGCCGGTACCCCTTCGACAGCGTGCCGCAGAAGCGCCCGGCCACGTCCGCGATGCTGGTGCGCTCCATCGCCGCGCCGACCCGCGAGGCCCGGTCGCCGGCCGCGATCCCGTTGATGCGGGCGACGAACTGCAGGTACTCGCCCACCGTCATCTCGGGGTACAGCGGCGGCGTCTCCGGCAGGTAGCCGGTCCGGCGCTTGGCCTCGATCGGCTGGTCGAAGACGTCGAAGCCGGCGACGCGGGCCCGGCCCTCGGTGGCGGGCAGGTAGCCGGTCAGGATGCGCATGGTCGTGGTCTTGCCGGCGCCGTTGGGGCCGAGGAAGCCCAGGATCTCGCCGGGCTCGACCTCGAAGCTCAGGTCGTCCACGGCCGTGAACGAGCCGTACCGCTTGGTCACGTGCTCCACTTCGACCACGATGCGTTCTCCTCCCGAACCCGCCCGGCCGCCGCCCCGCCACCCCGCGCCCGCCGATTGTCACCCCGCGCCCGCGGATCGTCGCTCAGCCGGGAAAGCGCCGCCTGTGCTCCGGTCGCCGCCCAACCAACCTGCTGGGAGTCCGCACCGTTCTACGGTGCAGACCTCTAGCGCTCCGCTCGGCACCCGATCGACCCGCAAGGCACCTCTGGGAGTCCACGTCGTTCGACGGCGCGGACCAACCGGCCCGCGGAGGGCCGGCGCGCATCCACGCGTCGCGGAGGCGCCTGAAGTCGGACCACCGGTCCGCGGGGCGGGAACGGCCGCCGGCCGATGGTGAATTAGACGCAACGCCCGGAGGAAAAGACGTTCAGCCCACCGGGATGCGGGCGTATTCTAGTGTTCGTTCCCGCCCGCCCGCAAGCGGCGCGGCCTGTTCCGAGCTGTTCCGAGCTGTTCCGGGCTGTCCGCGCCTTGGCTCAGTCCACCTGCCCCCCGGCCGCCGCGTCCCCGGCGTGCTGGTCGACGTAGTCGTCGATGGCGGCCTGGTCGGCGGGGTCCACTCGCTCGAACTGCAGGCCCATGCCGACGCGCGGATCGCTCCATGCCACCCGGCACTGCGCCTCGATATCCATGGCCGAGCCGGGCAGCCGGAACCGGGTGTGGACCTTGTCGGGAGGCCGCAGCGGGTTCATGGTGCGCACCGCGAGCCCCCCCGCGCCGATGTTCAGGGTCGTGGCGGTGGCGAGGGTCCGGTCGACGCGGTACGAGACGGGAATCGCGAGGACGACGCGGGGTCCGCGGCGGCGGTTGAAGTTGTCGGGGAACAGGTGCGGGGCGAGCGCGGGCAGCACCGCCTGCGCGTCGCAGTGCTCGTTCACGTAGCCGGCGACGCCGAGCGGCGCGAGGGCGCGCACCTGGGCGGCGCCCTCCACCGAGCCGCTGAAGACGACGACGGGAAGCCGGGCCGCGCACGCGCGCACGCGGCGGAAGAGGGCGGCACCGTCGTCGGCGAGCCGGAGATCGAGGAGCAGCAGGTCGATCGGAGCCCCGCCGCCGAGCCGCTCGATCAGCGCCGTGGCGCCCGTCGCCTCCAGCGTGCGGTGCGCGGCGTCGTGGAGCGGCCCGGAGAACCGGTCGCGGATGCCGCCGTCGCCGGTGGCCAGCAGCACGGTGCGCGCGCCGGTCGTCGAGAGGGGCATGGCCGACATCGTAGCACCCGCGTCCGGCGGCGCAGGCCCGCATTGACAGACTTCTCCGTTCCTCTGTAAGCTTGGCGCCTCTGGTGTCGGGTCGTCGGGAGCGTTCCGCCTCGGACGGGCGGCGTGCGGGACGCGCATCAGGGGACGAGGGAGCAGACCGGTCGAGGGGGACCGACGGTTCGGTCAGCCGGGATGCCGCGCCGGTGCAAAAATGCCGAAGCGGCGGTCGTCGGGAGCTGCCAGGTCCCGGGACGCCTGCCCAGCGTGCCGGGGCGCTGAGAACAGGAGACGCCAAACATGAAGTCGAATTGGCTTGTTGCTGTCTGTCTGGGCCTCGCGCTCGGGCTGGGTGCCGCGGGATGTGCGGACAATCCGCCGCCCGAGCCGCCTCCGCCGCCTCCGCCGGCTCCGCCTCCGCCGCCTCCGCCGCCGCCTCCGCCTCCGCCGCCTCCGCCGCCTCCGCCGCCGCCTCCGACGGAGGAGGAGCTGTTCGCGCGGATGTCGCTGGACGAGCTCAACGCCTCGGCCCCGCTCGGCCCGGTGTTCTTCGAGCTGGATCAGTCCGAGCTGTTGCCGGCGGGGCAGGCCGCCCTGCAGCGCAACGCCCAGTGGATGCAGCGGTGGACCTCGACCACGGTCCTCGTCGAGGGGCATTGCGACGAGCGCGGCACCAACGAGTACAACCTCGCCCTCGGCGAGCGCCGCGCCGCCGCCGTGCGCGACTACCTGCTGAGCCTCGGCGTGGCCCCGGGCCGCGTTCAGACGACGAGCCGCGGCGAGGAGTCGCCGTTCTGCACCGAGTCGGCGGAGGGCTGCTGGTCGCAGAACCGCCGCGGCCACTTCATGGTCATCGCGAAGTAGGCCGGCGGGGCCGGCCGCGGTGTTCGGTCGGTCGTGGCGAACGGGTGCGCCCGGGCTTCGTGCGCGCCCGTTCGACCTGTACGGGGCCGTCTCCGGCGGCGGTCGGTCTTCCGTCAGCCTTCCTGGGTCTCGGGCGGGCCGCCGCCCCTCTCCCGCCCGGTGGTGCGGGTGCCCGCCCGTCCCCCGGTGCCCTCCGGTGGCGTCGCCGCGCGGGGCTCCGCGCCGCGGGCGGCCAGCGCCTCCAGCAGCTCGGCCACGCCCGTGCGGATTCGCGCCACCTCGCTGCTGTCGGCGAGCAGGACCGGGACGTCGTGGCCGTACCGGCGCAGGAGGGCCGGGTCGGGCGAGATGTCCACCTCCGTCAGGCCGCACGCCACCTGAGCCCGGACGCGGCGGATCACCGCCTTCATCTCGTCGCAGAGATGGCACCCCGGCCGCGTGTAGAGGGTCAGCTTCATGACGCCACCGACGGGGACCCGGCGTCGCGGGCCGGGAGTTCCAGCGAGCCCACGACCTCGGTCACGCCGGCCATCCCGTGGCGCTCCAGGTAGCCGGTCAGGCCCGCCACGAGCTTCCCCCAGATGAACGGGTCGACGAAGTTCGCGGTGCCCACCTGCACCGCGGTGGCGCCGGCGATGAGGAACTCCAGCGCGTCGTCGGCGTTCATGACGCCGCCCATGCCGATGATCGGCAGGGGCACCGCCTGCCGGCACTCGTGCACCATGCGCACCGCGATCGGCCGGATGGCGGGGCCGCTCAGCCCGCCCATCACGTTCGAGAGCCGGGGGCGGCGGGTCTCGACGTCGATGGCCATGGCCAGGAACGTGTTGACGAGCGAAACCGCGTCGGCGCCGGCGTCGCGCGCCGCCGCCGCGAACGCCGCGACGTCGGTCACGTTCGGGGTGAGCTTCGGGATCAGGGGGAGGCGGGTGACCCCGCGCACCGCGGCGACGACGTCGTGGGTGCCCCGCAGCGAGCAGCCGAACGCCATGCCGCCCTTCCGGATGTTCGGGCACGAGATGTTCAGCTCGATCGCCGCGACCCCCTCCGCGTCGTCGAGAATCCGGGCGACCTCGGCGTACTCGTCGATGGTCGATCCGCAGATGTTGACGATGACCACCGCGCCCCGCCAGCGGAGCGGCGGCAGCTTCTCGGCCACGAAGCGCCGCACCCCGATGCCCTGCAGGCCGATCGCGTTCAGCATCCCGCTCGGGGTCTCGACGATGCGCTCCGGCGGGTGCCCCTCGCGCTCGTCGAGGAAGAGCCCCTTCACCGCGACCGCGCCGAGGGTGGCGAGGTCGACGACGTCGGCGTACTCGACGCCGTAGCCGAAGCAGCCGCTCGCCGCGATGAAGGGGTTCGCGAGCCTCAGGCCCCCCCCGACGTCCACCGACAGGTCGACGCTCATCCTGGCAGCCCGCCCAGTCCGTCCCAGACCACCGTCCCGCCGTCGAACACCGGGCCGTCGAGGCAGGAGCGGACGAAACGGGGCGCCCCGCCGTCGCGCCGCACCGGCACCACGCAACTGTAGCAGCCGCCGAGGCCGCAGCCCATCACCTGTTCCAGCGACACCTCGGTCCGGCGTCCGTGGGCGTGCGCCAGGTCCGTCACCGCGCGCATCATCGGCGTCGGCCCGCAGGCGTAGAGCCGGACCGGGTCCGCGGGGTCGAGCCCCCGCAGGGCGCGTTCCAGGGGCAGGGTGACGAGGCCGTGGTCGCCCCGGCTCCCGTCGTCGGTGGCCAGGGCCAGCCGCACCCCGAGCCGGCGGAACGCGTCGAGGTGGAACAGCTCGCCGGCGGAGCGGGCGCCGTAGAACAGCGTCGCCTCGACGCCGCGGGCGCGGAGGGCCACGGCGAGGCTGTGGAACGGGGCGAGGCCGACGCCCCCCGCGACCATCCACGCCCGCTCCGGCGGGGCGGCGGGGGAGAACGGTCGGCCGAGGGGGCCCAGGCAGCGGACGACGGCCCCCGGCTCAAGGCCGAACAGGGCGCGGGTGGTCACCCCGATCCGCTTGTTCAGCAGCGACAGCCCGGCGGCGCGCCCGGCATCGTCCTCGAACACCTCGAACACCGAGAACGGCCGCCGCAGCAGCGGATGGTCGCCGAAGCCGGGCTTGACCATCACGAACTGCCCCGGCCCGGCCCGCGCCGCGACGTCCGGCGCGGCCAGGGCCAGGACGTTGTAGTCGGACGACAGCCGGGTGTTCGACAGCACGACCGCGTCCACGTCCACCGGCATGACGGGGCGATCATAGCCGAACCCGGCCGGCCCCGGCCGGCGCGGCGCGGCTGCGGCCGGCCGGGACCGCGACCCGCGACAATCGCGGGTCAGCCCTCGGCCGCGCCGCCGAGCCGGCGAAAGCACGGGCCTCGGTTCAGACGCGGTTCCGCCCCGCGGGGGGGCGCGGGGGGCCGCGGGGGTTCCGCGGGGTCGCGCGCGGTTGCGCCGGGTCGGCGGGGAGCGCTAGAATGCCGGGACTCTCCCGGGCGACGCCGATCCCGCGACGCGGGGGGGAAGTCGATCCCGGGCGGCGGAGGGGTTGCGGTTCCCCTCGACCCTGATTGCGGCCGCGTCCAGCCCCGCGGAGATCCCGTGCCGGTGGTGATGGCGGCCGAGCAGGTCGCGCGCACGATTACCAGGATCGCCCACGAGGTGGCGGACCGCCACCGCACCTTCGACGATCTCGCGCTGGTCGGCATCCGCACCGCGGGCGCCCCCATCGCGCGCCGGCTGGCCGACGAGCTGCACGGCATCACCGGGGTGCGCGCGCCCACCGGGGCCCTCGACATCACCCTGTACCGCGACGACCTGATGCGCAGCCAGGTCGGGCCGCAGCCGATCCTGCGCCGGACCGACATCGACTTCTCCATCGACGACCGGCGCATCCTCCTCGTCGACGACGTGCTGTACACCGGCCGCACCATCCGGGCCGCCCTCGACGCCCTCATCGACTTCGGGCGCCCCCGCGCCATCGAGCTGATCGTGCTCGTCGACCGGGGGCACCGCGAGCTGCCCATCAAGGCCGACTACGTCGGCAGGACCGTCCCCACCTCGCCGGGCGAGAGCGTCCAAGTGCGCCTGGCCGAGGTCGAGGGCCGCGACGAGGTGGTCATCGACGATGGCCCGGACCGCTGAGACGCCCCCGCGCGCCGCCGACGCCGCGTTGCGGCTCGACGCGCCGGCCCGCCTCCGGACGAAGGACCTGTTGAGCGTCGGGGACCTGTCGCCCGACGAGATCCTGCTGGTC
Organism: Vicinamibacterales bacterium; assembly: GCA_963664545.2. GTDB lineage: Bacteria > Acidobacteriota > Vicinamibacteria > Vicinamibacterales > UBA8438 > JAJEEA01. The sequence goes on from OY761475.2 coordinate 2,320,074, forward strand.
CTCGACACCGCCGAGGCCATGAAGGAGGTCGGCACGCGGTCGATCAAGAAGGTGCCGGCCCTGCGCGGCCGCACCGTCGTCAACCTGTTCTTCGAGCCGAGCACCCGCACCCGGACCTCGTTCGAGATCGCCGAGAAGCGGCTGAGCGCCGACACCGTGAACATCGCCTCGACCGGCTCGAGCGTCGCGAAGGGCGAGACGCTCGCCGACACCGTCCGCAACCTCGAGGCGATGGCCCCCGACCTCATCGTCCTGCGGCACGCGTCGGCGGGGGCGGGGCACCTCGCGGCGCGCCTGTGCGGGGCCCGCGTCATCAACGCCGGCGACGGCATGCACGAGCACCCCACGCAGGCGCTGCTCGACGCGTTCACCATCCGGGCGCACAAGGGCGGGTTCGCGGGGCTCCGGGTCGCCATCGTCGGCGACCTCCTGCACAGCCGGGTGTTCCGCTCGAACCTGCTGCTCCTGCGGGCCCTCGGGGCCGAGGTCCGCGCGTGCGGGCCGGCGACGCTGATGCTGCCGGACATGGCGCGGCTCGGGGTGCGCGCGACCACGTCGGTCGACGACGCGGTGGCGGGGGCCGACGTCGTCATGCTGCTCCGGGTGCAGCTCGAGCGCATGCGGGGCCACTTCTTCCCGTCGCGGCGCGAGTACTTCCAGCGCTTCGGCATGACCCCGGCCCGGCTGCGCCGCGCCGCGCCGGACGCCATCGTCATGCACCCGGGGCCGATGAACCGCGGGGTCGAGATCGCGCCGGAGGTCGCCGACGGCTCCCGGTCGGTCATCCTGGAACAGGCGGCCAACGGCGTCGCGGTCCGCATGGCGGTGCTGTACCTGTTGTCGGAGAGCCGGCGGGAGGAGGGGGAGGCAGTCGAATGAGGCGTCCCGCGCGAGATCCTACCCCGCGCCAGATGGCTGGCCGGTCCGGGCCCAATGAGGATGAAAACTCGGCACCGGACCAGACGGGACCCTCGAAGTCTATCCCGCGCGACGGGCGGAGACATGGATCCAGCGAGCCGACGACCGACGAGAGGTCAGACCTCTGGACGGGTTCGTTGGGGTGTCAGGCGGAATCCGCAGCGGCCGCGCGTCGGCGCGTGCCCCGGAGTGGCGTTGGGGCCTCGCTGTCGCGATGCTCCGCGGCGACCATTGACGTACTGGGACCGAGCCGGTGAGTGAACCGACCACGATGCTGAAGGGCGGGCGGGTCGTCGACCCCGCCGCCGGCCTCGACGGGGTCGCCGATGTGCTGATCCGGGACGGCCGGGTGGCGCGGGTCGGTCCCGATCTCGAGGCCGAGCCGGGGGCGGCGGTCATCGACGTCCCCGCCGGGTGCGTCGTGTGCCCCGGCTTCATCGACATGCACGCCCACCTGCGCGAGCCGGGGGCCGAGCACCGGGAGACGGTCGCCACGGGGGTCGCCGCCGCCGTCGCCGGCGGTTTCACCGCGGTCGCCTGCACGCCCGACACCGACCCCGCGAACGACGAGGCCGGGGTGACCGGGTTCATCCTCGCGAAGGCGGCCGCGGCCGGCCTCGCGCGGGTCCACCCGATCGGGGCGGTCACCGAGGGGCGGGCGGGGCGGCAGCTCGCGCTCATCGGCGAGCTGCGCGACGCCGGCTGCGTCGCCGTCTCCGACGCCGGGCGGCCCGTGGCCGATGCGATGCTCATGCGGCGCGCCCTCGAGTACGCGGCGATGTGCGGCATGCCGGTCATCGACCACTGCGAAGACGCCGCCCTGACCGCCGGCGGGGTCGCGAACGAGGGCGCGGCGACGGCGCTGCTCGGGTTGCGCGGCATGCCCGCGGCGGCGGAGGCGATCGTCGCCGAGCGCGACGCGGCCCTGAGCGGGCTGACGGGGGCGCCCGTCCACCTCGCCCACGTCAGCACCCGCGGCGCGCTCCGGGCCGTGCGGTCGGCCAAGGCGCGCGGGGTCCCGGTGACCTGCGAGGTCACCCCGCACCACCTGACCCTGACCGACGAGCGGCTGGCCGGCTACGACACCCACTGCAAGGTGAACCCGCCCCTGCGCGGCGCCGCCGACGTCGAGGCCCTGCTCGCCGGCCTCGCCGACGGGACTGTCGACTGCGTGGCCACCGACCACGCGCCGCACCACGCCGACGAGAAGCTCGCCGAGTTCGACCGCGCCCCGTTCGGGGTCGTCGGCCTCGAGACCGCGGTGTCGGTGTGCCTCGACCGCCTCGTGCACGCCGGGCGCGTGTCGCTGAGCCGCCTCGTGGGGCTGCTCTCCGCCAATCCGGCCCGCATCCTCGGGGTGGCGGGCGGCGCCCTGACCGAGGGGGCGCCGGCCGACGTCACCGTGCTCGCCCCCGACCTGCCGGTCACCGTCGACGCCCGCCGCTTCCGCTCGCTCGCCCGCAACACCCCCTTCGACGGCTGGTCGCTGCGGGGCGGGGTGGCGGCCACGATGGTCGGCGGGCGCACCGTCTACGTCAACGACGCGGTTCCCGGGACCGGCGCCTTCCTCGCCGCCGCCGGCGCCTGATGCCCCGCCGCCGCCCGCCCGCCGCCGCGCTCCGCCGCCTGGCGGACCCGCTCGATCGGCTCTACCGGACGTTCGACCATCCCGAGTCGGCCGCCGATCCGGTCCACCTCGTGCGGCGCTATCCCGCGCCCGCGGATCGCGAGGTCGTCGGGTTCTGCGCGGCGGGTTTGGCGTTCGGCCGGGTGGCGTCGGTGCTGGCGTCCATCGAGGCGGTGCTGGCGGTGCTCGGCCCGCGCCCCGCGGCGTTCGTGCGGCGCTTCGATCCGGCGCGGGACGCCGCCGTCCTGCGCCGGTTCGTGCACCGGTGGATCCGAGGTGCCGACGTGGTCGCCCTGCTCTGGATCCTCAGGCACATGCTCGCGGCCTCGGGCTCCATCGAGCGCTTCTTCCTCGACGGCGACGACCCCTCCGCGCCCGACGTCGGGCGGGGGCTCGACCGGTTCGCGGCGCGGGCCTTGGCCTTCGACCTCGAACCGGTCTACGCCGGCGACGCGCGGCGCCGGGTCGCGTGGTTCTTCCCGCGCCCGGCCGGCGGCAGCGCCTGCAAGCGGCTCAACCTGTTCCTGCGGTGGATGGTCCGCCGCGACGCCGTCGACCTCGGGGTCTGGTCGGGCTTGGCGGCGTCGCGGCTGGTGGTGCCCCTCGACACCCACGTCATCCGGGTCGGGCGGTGCCTGCGGCTCACCCGCTACCGCAGCCCGGGCTGGGCGATGGCTCGCGAGATCACCGACTCGTTGCGGCGGCTCGACTCCGCCGATCCCGTCCGCTACGACTTCGCGCTGTGTCACCTTGGCATGATGGACGCCTGCGGTTTCGACCTGCCGCAGCGCGACGACCGCTGTCCTTTGCGGGGGGTGTGCCGGCCGGGCGGACGCCGGTCCCGCCGGCCGGCGGGACCGCTGGTCCTGGGCTGAGCCCGTGCGCCGCCGCGGGCTGCCCGCAGTTGGAGGTCCCGCCGATCCGACCGGCGGGGCCGAGCGGCTTTCCCCGGAGGGCTGCCGCCCCTCCCGGCGCCGCCGGGCGGGGCCTCCAGGGTCCGGCGCCCTTCGGCGTCCGGCCGGTTCCGCCCGGCTACGGGGCGACGCCGCCGAGGGGAATCTCCTGCACGGCTTCGAAGTCCACCAGCGACCGGATGTAGTCGAGGATGGCCTGCTGCTCGGTGTTCCGTGCCGTCGCGAGGTCCCGCTGCGCCTGGAACACCAGGAAGTTGGTCGAGAGGCCCACTTCGAACTTGCGCTGCTCGGCTTCGAGGCGGCGCTCCGCGAGCTCGCGCGAGGCGCGGGTGGCCTCGACCCGCTGCAGATTGGTGCGGACGTTCCGCGCCGCGTCCCGGACCTCGGTGGCGATGCGCAGCTCGAGGCTCCGCCGGCTCGCCTCGGTCCGCGACCGCTCGAGCCGGGAGCGCTCGAGGGCGGCGTCGGCCGAGCTCGTGCCGAGGGGGTAGGAGACGGTCACCCCGACCGTCCAGTTCGGGAACTCGTTCGCCAGGATGTCGCCGAGGGTGCTGCCGAACGATCTCTGCTCCCGGCCCACGACCATGCCGGGGAACCCGCCGGTCCGGATCAGGCGGTCCCCGCCCTGCCCCGCCAGTTGGTAGTCGACCCGCAGGTCCACGGCGGGCAGTTGCTGGTTGCGGAAGTAGCGGATGTCGGTGTCGGTCCTCTCCAGGTTCTTGTCGACGGTGTCGAGGTCGGTCCGGTTCAGCAGCGCGTTGCGGACGGCGGCGTCGACATCGATCTCGCGCGCCTCGAGCACCGGGCTGTCGGCGGGCTCGAGCCTCATCGACCAGAAGTCGGGGGTGTCCGGGTCGAACACCAGGGTCCGCAACTGGTCCTCGGCGCGCTCGAGGTCCGCCTCGGCCCGGATCACCGCCTCGACGTTCCGCGCGACCTCGTTCTCCGCCTCGACGATGTCGATCGGGGCCATGGTGCCGACCTCGACGCGGGTGCGGTTGTTGCGCAGCGACTCCTCCGCGAGGGCGAGCGACTGGCGTTGGACCTCGAGGAACGACCGGGCGAACACGAGCCGCCAGTAGGCGTTGCGGACGTCGCGCTCGGTCGAGACGACGGTGCGCCGGAGGTCGATGTCGGAGAGGTCGCGGTTGGCGCGGCTGATCGCGATCTGTTGGCGGAAGCTGTCGATGCCGAAGTCGCGCACCAGCGGCTGGGTGTAGTTCAGGTTCAGGTACGACTGTAGTTGAGGGTTGAAGCTTGTGAACACGTTCGTCGTGGTCGATCGCTGGCCGCTCCATCCCGCCGAGTACTGGCCGCCCTTCCAGGGCACTTCCTGCACCACGTCCACGTTGTCTCGCACGTAGCGGTTGGTTACCACGTCGCCGCCGTCGAAGATGTTGCCGGCGGGGCGGTCCCAGTCGTTGCCGCTGAGGGTCGTCGACAGGTTGGGGGCGTACACCGACCGGGCCTCGGCGACGAGGGTGTCCTGAATCAGCGGGTTGATGCGCTCGACCCGCAGGGCGAGGTTCTGCTCGAGGGCCAGGGTCACCGCCTCCTCGATCGACAGGCGGCGCACCGGGCGCGTCGGCTGGAGGGCGGGCTGGGGGAGAATGACGCCGCCCGTGCCCGCGATCGCGACCGCGGGCGGCGGCGCGCCGGCGGGAAGCCCCGCCGGGGTTTGGGCGCGGCCGTGCGCGCCGTGCAAGCCCGCCAGCGCGAGCGCCATGAGCATCGTGACGACCAGTCTGCGCATCTGCATCTCCTGAGACACCGAAGCCGCGGGTCCGACTTCCCCCGCCGATCGGGGGGTCGGCGGCCGCACGCCGTCTCCTTCGGGCGAAAGCGTGCCGCCTCTTGTATATGACGTTCGCGGGGGGCTCAAGTTCTGACCGACCGGTTTCGTGCTGGACCCCGCACGCCGGTGGAGTCCCGGCCCGCGGCCGGCGGGGGATGCGCGCGGGCGTCGCCGTCAGCGGGAGCGCCGCACGCCGCGCGCGCCGCGGGATGACGCCGGCCGCCGGCCCCGCGGACCGGTAATCAGACCTCCGTCAACCGCACGACGTGCGTGATGGCCTGCGACAGCCGTTCCCAGTTCGCCGATTCCTGCTCGAGGTACCGGCGCCCCGGCGGCGTCAGCGCGTAGGTCTTGGCGCGCCGCCGGTTGCTGGTCTCGCGCCACTCCGCGGCTATCCAGCCCTGCTGCTCCAGCTTGTGCAGGGCGGGGTAGAGCGATCCGTCGCTGACCTGCAGCACGTCGTTCGAGACCTGCTTGAGGCGCTGGCTCAGGGCCCATCCGTTCATCGGCTCCAGATCGAGGATCTTCAGGATCAGGAGGTCGAGCGTCCCCTGCACGAGGTTCGACGGCTTGGTCATGTAATACCTCGGTTACCGAGTATACACCTGCGCGGCGTTCCCGTGCGGCCCGCGGCTGAGCACGCCGCCGCCCGGCGGCCGGCGCGGCGGCGGGCCGGGGTATACTCCGGCCGTCCGCGGGCCGCCGCCGGTTCCCGTCGATCCGCGCGCCCGTCCGGGATCGGTGCGCCGGCCGCCCCCGGTCCGCGGGCCGGAACGCCCCCCGGGGTGCTCCCGTGGTGGGGCGGTCCGCCGGCCCGGCCCGCCGCGGCCCCCGCCGCCGTCGAGATGCGCACGTTCAAGCTCACCCTGGCCTACGACGGCACCGACTACGTGGGGTGGCAGCGGCAGGCGTCGGGGACTTCCATTCAGGGCTGTCTCGAGGCGGCGCTGGCCGACATCGCGGGCGTGGCGGTCCCCGTCGTCGGGGCGGGGCGGACCGACGCCGGCGTCCACGCCCTCGGCCAGGTGGCGGGGGTCCGTCTCGGCGTTCGCATCGGCCCCGAGGCGCTGGCCCGCGCGGTGAACGCCAAGCTGCCCCCGGACATCCGCGTCGTCGGTACCGCCGAGGCCGCCGACACGTTCCACGCGCGCTTCGACGCCGTCGCCAAGTCCTACCGCTACCGCCTCCTGCACGGTCCGGTGATGAGTCCGTTCCTCCGGCGGTACGCCTGGCACGTCCGCGAGCCGCTCGACGCGGGGGCCATGGCCGAGGCGGGCCGGACGCTCGTCGGCGAGCACGACTTCGCGGCGTTCCAGGCCGCCGGCAGCGGCGTGCGCACCACCGTCCGCACGGTGTTCGAGCTGACGGTGCGTCCCGTGCCGCCGCCCGCCGCGGCCGGCGCGGAGGCCGGCGGCACGGGCATGACCGTCGTCGAGGTGCGGGGAAGCGGCTTTCTCCGGCACATGGTCCGGACCATCGTGGGGACCCTCGCGGAAGTGGGCCGGGGCCGGCGCGACCCGGAGGATGTCGGGCGGGTGCTGCGGTCGGGGGACCGCGGCGCGGCGGGACCGACCGCGCCGGCCCGGGGCCTGTTCCTGACCGGGGTCGAATACCCGCGGTGACCGCGGCCCGGAGACCGTTCCGATTGGGGGGCGCGGCGCGGGCCGGCCCGCGACTCGGCGCTCCCGGCGAGACGTGCCCCCGCGTTCGACGGGCGTTGCATCCCCGCCGAACATTTCCCGCCCGCCGCGGGCCGCGACGGCTTGAGCGGGGCGCGGGCGGTTCCGGTATCATCAAGCGTGGACGGCGCGGCGCAGGGTCCGGGGGACCGCGCGCCGCGCCCCGGGAAACGCGCGGATGAGTCTCGACGATCTCCTGACCTGGGCGCCGGCCGGTTCGCGCGAGGCGTCGCTCGCCCGGCAGGTCGACTTCGACCGACTGCCCGTCCACGTCGCCGTCATCATGGACGGCAACGGCCGGTGGGCGGCGCGGCGGCGGCTGCCCCGGGTGGAGGGCCACCGGGCGGGCATCGATTCCGTCCGCGACGTGGTGGAGGCGTCGGCCCGGCTGGGCATCCGCGTCCTGACCCTCTACGCGTTCTCGGTCGAGAACTGGAAGCGGCCCCCCGCCGAGGTCTCGGTGCTGATGGGGCTGCTGAAGAAGTACCTGTGGCTGGAGCTGCAGACGCTGCTCGACAACGACATCCGGTTCCAGGTCATCGGGGGCCAGGCGGGGCTGCCGGCCGACGTCCGGCGCGAGCTCGACGCGGCGGAGGCACGCACCCGCGGCAACCGCGGCATGCTGTTCAACATCGCCCTCAACTACGGGGGGCGGGCCGAGATCGTCGAGGCGGCGCGGCGGGCCATCGCGGACGCGGTCCGGCCGTCGGACCTCGACGAGGGGCGCTTCGCCGACTTCCTCTACACGGCGGGGCAGCCCGATCCCGATCTGCTCATCCGCACCAGCGGCGAGATGCGGATCAGCAACTTCCTGCTGTGGCAGATCGCGTACTCGGAGATCTGGGTCACCGACACGCTGTGGCCCGACTTCCGGGCCCGGCATCTGCTCGAGGCGATCGTCAGCTTCCAGAAGCGGGATCGGCGCTACGGGGGGATCACGCAGCCGGTGGCGGCCGGCGGCTAGGAGTCTGCGCCGTAGAACGGCGCAGACTCCTAGCAGGGTTGGTTGGGCGGCGAGCGGAGCCGTAGGCGACGCTCTCCGGGCTAGGCGTCTGCATGTCCGAGACAGGCGGGACTCCCGGCGAATGAAACGTGTTCTGAGCGCCCTCGTGCTCCTGCCGGTGGTCGTCGGGGTGATCCGGTTCCTGCCGCCGGGCGGCACCCTGGCGCTGGCGGCGGCGGCGGCGCTGCTGGCGTTGATCGAGTACGCCGGACTCGCCGCCGCTTTCGGTGCCCGGGTGTTCCGCGGGGTGGCGGCCGCCGCGGTCGCCGCGGCCGTCGTCGGCGCCGCCTACGGGGTGACGCCGGCGGCGCTGCTGGCGGGGCTGCTCGCCATCGGCGGGGCGAGCCTGACGGTCGGGCGCCACGGCGGGCGGATGCTGATCGACGTCGCCGCGTCGGCGTTCCCGTTGCTGTACCTCGGCCTGCCCCTGGGCGCGGTGGCCGCGGTGAGGATGTCCGACGGCGCGGCGCCCGTGTTCCTGCTGCTCGGGCTGATCGCGGCCAGCGACACCGCGCAGTACTACGGGGGGCGGTGGCTGGGGCGTACCCCGCTCGCGGCCGGCATCAGCCCCGGCAAGACGGTGGAGGGCGCGCTGTTCGGGGCGGCGGCGGGGGTCGCGGTGATGGTGGCGGCGGGCCCGGCCGCGATCGACGCGCTGGCCGGCTGGCCGGCGGCCGCGCGGGCGGCGGTCGGGCTGGCCATCGTCGCCCTCGGCGTCGCCGGCGACCTCTTCGAGTCGCTGCTCAAGCGGGGGGCGGGGGTCAAGGACGCCTCCGCCCTCATCCCCGGGCACGGGGGCGTGCTCGACCGCATCGACAGCCTGCTGTTCGCCGCCCCCGGCTTCTACCTGATGATGCAGTTCCTGTGAGCGCGGGGTGGAGCCCCCGGCGCGCCACGCCCGCCGAGGCCGCCCGCGGGCGCGGAAGGACACACGTGAAACGCATCGCGATACTCGGGTCGACCGGTTCCATCGGGGTGAGCGCGCTGTCGGTGGCGGCGGCCCATCCGGACCGGTTGGACGTCGTCGCCCTCGCCGCCGGCGCGAACACGTCGCGGCTCGCCGAGCAGGTCGAGCGCCACCGGCCGCGGGTGATCTCCGCCGCCGCCGACGCGGGGCTCGCCGCGGTGAAGGCGGCGCTGCCGGGGCCGGCGCGGGCGGGCGTCGAGCACGCGGCGAGCGGGGCCGGCGGGCTGCTCGCGGCGGCCACCCACCCCGCCGTCGACCTCGTGCTGGTCGCGACCACCGGCACGACGGCCCTCGACGCTGTGCTCGCGGCGATCGGGGCGGGGAAGACCATCGCCCTCGCCAACAAGGAGGTCCTCGTCATGGCCGGCGGCCTCGTCATGGCCGCGGCGCGCCGGCGCGGGGTCGCGGTGCTGCCGGTCGACAGCGAGCACAACGCCATCCACCAGTGCCTCCACGGCCGTCCCGCGGCGGAGGTCCGGCGGCTCGTGCTGACGGCGTCCGGGGGGCCGTTCCGCGGGTGGAGCGCGGAGCGCCTCGAGGGCGTCCGGCCCGCCGACGCCCTCGAACATCCGACCTGGCGCATGGGCCGCAAGATCACCGTCGACTCCGCCACCCTGATGAACAAGGGGCTCGAGGTCATCGAGGCCCGCTGGCTCTTCGACACGCCCGCCGACCGCATCGACGTGGTCGTGCACCCGCAGTCGGTGGTGCACTCGCTGGTCGAGCTCTGCGACGGGTCGGTGATCGCCCAGCTCGGCGTCACCGACATGCGCCTGCCCATCCAGTACGCGTTCTCGTACCCCGACCGGTGGGACAGCGGACTCCCGCCGCTCGACCTCGCCGCGTGCGGCCGGCTCGAGTTCGCCCCGCCGGACGTCGACCGGTTCCCGTGTCTGGGGCTCGCCTACCGGGCCCTGCGCGGCGGGCCCGCCCTGCCGGCGGCCCTCGACGCCGCCAACGAGGCCGCGGTCGGGGCGTTCCTCGCCGGGCGGCTCCCGTTCACCGCGATCCCCCGCGTGATCGCGGCCGCCCTCGACGACGCGGAGGCGGCGGGGGAGGCGGCGCCGCCGGAATTCACGACCCTCGACGACGTGCGGCGCGCCCACGCCCGCGCCGCCCGGTGTTCACGGCGCCGCATCGCCGAGTTACAATCGGAACGATGACCACTCTCCTCGCGTTCCTGTTCGTCCTCGGGGTGCTCGTCTTCGTGCACGAGCTGGGGCACTTCCTGGTCGCCCGCTATCACGGCGTCCGCGTCCTCACGTTCTCGCTGGGCTTCGGGCCGAAGATCCTGCAGACGAAGCGGGGCGACACGGTCTACTGCGTCAGCGCCATCCCCCTCGGCGGCTACGTGAAGATGGCCGGCGAGACGGTGGAGGACAAGCGCGAGGGCCGCGACGACGAGTTCCTGTCGAAGACGAAGTGGCAGCGCTTCCAGGTCCTGATCGCCGGGCCCGCGATGAACGTCGTGCTCGCGGTGGCGGTTATGACCGTCGTGCTCCTGCAGGGGGCCCAGGTTCCGCTCTACGAGGAGGAGCCGCCGGTCATCGGGACGGTGATCCCGGACTCCCCGGCCGAGGCGGCCGGCATCCTCCCCGGCGATCTCATCCTGACCGTGGCGGGCCGCGCCGTCGACACCTGGGACGAGATGATGCTCGCGGTCGCGGAGCGCCCGGACCGCGAGGTCGAGGTGTCGCTGCGCCGCGGCGGCGAGGTCCGGCGGCTGCAGGTGACGCCGGTCGGCCGCACCCGGTACAACGTGGGCGATCTCGGCGTCGGGCCCGACATCTCGCCCCAGGTGGTCGCGTTCACGCCGTCCACGACCGCCGCCCGGGACGCCGGGGTGGAGATCGGCGATGCGATCGTGGCCGTCGACGGCCGGCGGGTCGACCAGCAGTCGTTGATCGAGGCCATCAACGCCGGTGCCGGCGCGCCGCTGACGCTGCAGGTGCGCCGCGACGGCGCGACCCGGGAGATCGCCCTGGCCCCCGAGCGGGTCGGCGACGCGTGGATGATCGGGATCAGCTTCAACCCGTGGGAGGTGCGCGTCGTCGAGCCGGGGCTGGTCGAGGCGTTCGCGCTGAGCGTCGAGCGGAACATCGAGTGGTCGCAGTTGATCTTCCAGACCCTGGGGCGGCTGCTGACGCGGGACACGCCGATGTCGCAGCTCGTCGGGCCGGTGGGCATCGCCCAGCTCTCGGGCGACGCGGCCGAGAGCGGCTGGGTGACGCTGTTCACGCTCATGGCGATGATCAGCCTCAACCTCGGCATCCTGAACCTCCTGCCGATTCCCGTCCTCGACGGCGGCCACATTCTCGTCCTCGCGATGGAGGGCGTCGCCCGGCGCGACTTCAGCGTGAAGCTGAAGGAACGGATGCTCCTCGCGGGCTTCGTGGTCCTGATGACCCTGATGGTGACGGTGATCTACAACGACCTGACGCGCGTCGCGTGGATCGAACGCCTGATGATCTGGCGGTAGATCCCCTTGCCGCCCCGCCCCTCCGCCAGCCCATCCCCCCTGCGGGCGCTCCGCCGCGAGCTGCCGCCCACGATCCGCCTCGCGGCGCCGATCGTGGGGGCCGAGCTCGGCTGGATCGCGATGGGCATCGTCGACATCGCGATGGTGGGCCGGCTCGGGCCCGCCGCCATCGGGGCGGTGGGCGTGGGCAGCGTCCTCTGCTTCGCGGTCGTGGTGTTCGGCATCGGCATGCTGCTCGGGCTCGACCCCCTCGTCGCGCGGGCGCACGGCCGGGGGCGGCCCGACGAGTGCCGGCGCTGGCTCGTCCAGGGAACGGCCCTCGCGGCGCTGCTGGCGGCGCCGCTGACCCTCGCGGCGGGGGCGGTGGCCGCGAGCCTCGACGCGTGGGGCATGGACCCCGCGGTGCGGCGGCTGGCCGGGCCGTACTTCGCGATCCTGCTCTGGAGCGTACCGCCGCTCCTGCTCTACACGGCGCTGCGCCGCTACCTGCAGGCGGTCGGCCTCGCCGCGTGGGTGACGGCGGCCCTCGTCAGCGCCAACGTCATCAACGCCGCCGCCAACTGGGTGCTCATCTTCGGCCACCTCGGGGCGCCCGCCCTCGGGGTCGACGGGGCGGCGTGGGCGACGGTCGTCTCGCGCGTCTACCTGGCCCTGTTCCTCGCGGCGGTGATTCTCGGCCACGAGCGCGGCCGCGCCGCCGGGCGATGGCCGCGCCCGTCTTCCCGGCGCATCCGCCGTCTCGCCGCCCTCGGGCTGCCCGCGGCGGGGCAGGTGAGCCTGGAGTTCGGGGTGTTCGCGGTCGTCACCGCCCTCGCGGGCCGGCTGGAGGCGGTCATCCTCGCCGCGCACCAGATCGTGCTCAACGTCGCCAGCGTGACCTTCATGGTGCCGCTGGGCGTGGGCGGGGCGGGGGCGGTCCGGGTGGGGCACGCGGTGGGCCGGCGCGATGCGGCCGGGGCCCGGCGGGCGGGGTGGGCGGCCCTCGCCCTCGGCGGCGCGTTCATGAGCGGCGCCGCCCTGCTCTTCGTGCTGGCGCCGCAGCCCATCCTGCGGCTGTACACCGCCGACCCCGCGGTCATCCGTGCCGGCGTGACGCTGCTGTTCGTGGCCGCGTTCTTCCAGCTCTTCGACGGGCTGCAGACGGTGGCGACGGGGGTGCTCCGGGGGGTGGGCGACACCCGCACTCCGATGGTGTGCAACCTCGCTGGCCACTGGCTCGTCGGCCTGCCCGTCGGCTACGCGCTCTGCTTCGTCCGGGGCTGGGGCGTCGTCGGCCTCTGGGTGGGGCTGTCTATCGGCCTGACCCTCGTCGCGGCCGCCCTCGTGGCGGCGTGGTGGCGCCGGACCGGGAGCCCGTGGCGGCAGCTCCCGCCGCCTTCGACCGGTGATGCGCGCCGCCGCGGCTTGCGTTGATGGCCGGCGGACCCGCCCTCAGAGCACGCGTTCGCGGATGGCCAACGCCAGCCCCGCCTCGTCGTGACCGGCGGTCATCGGCCACCCGCAACGCTTGAGTTCGTCCACCGCGTTGCCCATCACGACGGGATGCCCGGCCAGCTCGAGCATGTCGAGGTCGTTCAGGTTGTCCCCCACGGCCATGATGCCGGCCCGCGGGACGCCGCGTCGGGCCGCCCAGTCGCGGAGCGCGGTGCCCTTCGAGCAGCCCGCGGCGGTGACGTCGAGGAGGGAGAAATCGCGCTGCTCGTACTCGGTCCGGGTGACGGTGAGGGTGCGGGCGCATGGCAGCGCGCGCACCCGGCCTTCGAGCGCGCGCATGTCGGCGACCCCGCCCGTGAACGCGACCTGAACCGGGTCGTCGTCCAGCGTCCTCTCGAGCGGCTCGACCCGCGTCATGTAGACGCGGTTGCGGTCGTAGTACCACCGCCGCTGCGGATGCGACCAGTCGATGCGCTCGTACACGTACTGGGTGTCGTCGGCCCGGTCGAAGATGAGCGCGACGCCCTCTCGGAAGGATCGGGTGTCGACGATCAGCGGCCTCGCGAGGCGGCGCGGCACCGGCCGGCGGGCCAGCGTGTCGCCGTCCCGCGTCTTGACGAGGGCGCCGTTGTTGACGATCAGGGTCACGGGGGCGCCCAGCCGTTGGGCGACGGGGAGGGCGTGGTGGAAGGCGCGTCCGGTGGCCAGCACGACCTCGACGCCGCGGGCCGTTGCGGCGTGGACCGCCTCGCGGTTCGCGTCGGGCAGGCGGCTCGCGCCGTCGAGCAGGGTGCCGTCGATATCGACCGCGATGAGCCGGATCGGTTCGGGCGCCGGCATCAGCCCGCCGGCTTCTCCGTGTAGCGGCGCGCGACGTAGTCGTCGACGAGCCGCCGGAACGCCTCGGCGAGCTCGTCGTACGAGCCGCGCAGGGTCGTCGCGTGGCGGCCGTCGACGTAGACCGGGCAGGTGGGCTCCTCGCCGGTGCCGGGCAGGCTGATGCCGATGTTCGCGGCCTTCGACTCGCCGGGGCCGTTGACCACGCAGCCCATCACCGCCACGCGCATCTCCTCGACCCCCGCGTGGCGCGTCTTCCACACCGGCATCATGTCGCGCACGTACTGCTGGATGCGCTCCGCGAGCTCCTGGAACGTCGTGCTCGTGGTGCGGCCGCAGCCGGGGCAGGCGGTGATGCTCGGGGCGAACGACCGCAGCCCGAGCGACTGCAGCAGCTCGCACGCCGCGTAGACCTCCTCGCGGCGGTCGCCGCCCGGCCGCGGGGTCAGCGAGACGCGGACGGTGTCGCCGATGCCCGCGGCGAGGAGCACCCCCATCGCCGCCGCCGACCATATCTGCCCCTTCATGCCCATGCCCGCCTCGGTCAGGCCGAGGTGCAGCGGCTGCGTGGTCTCGGCCGCGAGGCGGCGGTAGATGGCGATGAGGTCGGGGGGCGACGACACCTTGCACGAGATGACGATGCGGTCGGGGCCGAGCCCCGCGTCGATGGCCAGCGCGGTGGACTCGACGGCCGAGATCACCATGCAGTCGTTGATGATCTCCTCCGAGCTGCGGCCCAAGTGCCGGTCGGTGTTCTCCTGCATCCGGGCCATCACGAGGTCCTGGTTCAACGAGCCCCCGTTCACCCCGATGCGCACCGGCTTGCCGTTGTCGCGCGCGATCCGGCAGATCGTCGCGAAGTGGTCGTCGCGCCGGGCGCCGGTGCCGACGTTGCCGGGGTTGATGCGGTACTTGTCGAGGGTCCGCGCGCACTCGGGATAGCGCGAGAGCAGGAGATGGCCGTTGTAGTGGAAGTCGCCGATGAGGGGCGCGCGGCAGCCGGCGTCGAGCATCCTTTGCTTGATCTCGGGGACCGCCGCCGCCGCCGCCGGGGTGTTCACGGTCACCCGCACCAGCTCCGACCCCGCCTCGGCGAGCTCGACGCACTGCGCCGCCGTCGCCGCCGCGTCGGCGGTGTCGGTGATCGTCATCGACTGCACGACGATCGGGGCGCCGCCCCCGATCTGGACATCGCCCACGCGGACGCCGGTGGTGCGGTGCAGCCTGACGGTGTTCATGGGTCGGGCGATCCGGACACGGCGACGGGTGCCGCAGGAAAGCGTACCACACAGCCCCGGGCCGCCTGCCCGGCGGGTCGCCGGCCGGAGGCCGCGGGGCGGGTTCTCCGATCAGCGGGCGGCGGCTCCCCTTCGGTGCCGGCGGGGCATCTCCCCGAGGGTCTCGCGGGCGGCGGCCACCGTCCGGTCGACATCGCGGCGGGTGTGGGCGGCCGAGAGGAACCAGCCCTCGAACTGTGACGGGGGCGGATAGACGCCGCGGGCGAGCATGCCGCGGAAGAACCGCGCGTACGCGGCGGTGTCGGCGGCGACGGCGCTGTCGTAGTCGCGCACCGGGGCGGCGGTGAAGAACGGCGTCAGCACCGAGCCGAGCCGGTTGACCTGCAGGTCGACGCCCGCCTCGCGCGCCGCCCCGGCGAGGCCGCCCGCGAGGCGGGCGCCCAGGGCGTCGAGCCGGGTGTACAGGTCGGGCGTCAGCTTCGACAGGGCCCAGCCGCCCGCGGCCATCGCGAGGGGGTTGCCGGACAGGGTGCCGGCCTGGTACACCGGTCCCGCCGGGGCCAGTTGCTCCATCAGGTCGCGCCGCCCGCCGTAGGCCCCCACCGGCAGCCCGCCGCCGATGATCTTGCCGAGGCACGTGAGGTCGGGGCGGATCCCGAACAGCGCCTGCGCCCCCCCGGGGGCGGCGCGGAAGCCGGAGATCACCTCGTCGAAGATGAGGATCGCGCCGTGCTCGTCGCACAGGGTCCGCAGCCCTTCCAGGAACCCCGCCTCGGGCGGCACGACGCCCATGTTGCCGGCCGCCGGCTCGACGATCACGGCGGCCACCCGCCCGCGTTGGCGGCGCAGGAGCCGTTCGACCGACGCGGGGTCGTTGTAGCGCGCGACGAGGGTGTCCGCGGCCACCGCGGGCGGGACCCCCGGGCTCGTGGGGACGCCGAGGGTGGTGGCCCCGGACCCCGCCTGCACCAGGAACGCGTCGCCGTGGCCGTGGTAGCAGCCGGCGAACTTGACGACGCGGTGCCGCCCCGTCGCGGCCCGCGCGAGGCGCAGCGCGCTCATCGTCGCCTCGGTGCCCGAGTTCACGAACCGCACCCGCTCGAGGGACGGCATGAGCCGCCGCACCGCCGTCCCCAGCTCGACCTCCGCCGCCGTCGGGGCCCCGAAGCTCGTGCCCAGCTTCGCGGCGGCGGCGAGCGCGCGGGTCAGCCCGGGCGGGGCGTGCCCGTGGATGAGCGGTCCCCACGACATGACGAAGTCGATGTACGAGCGGCCGTCTTCGTCCTCGATGCGGGCGCCGCGCGCCCGGCGGATGAACGGCGGGGTGCCGCCGACGGCGGAGAACGCCCGCACGGGGCTGTCGACCCCGCCAGGGAGAATCCGCTTGGCGCGGGCGAACAGACGGGCGGACCGGCTTCCGCGGGCAGTGCTCATCGGCGGGGAACGATATCACGGCCGGACGCATTACGCGGGTGGGCGCCGATCTCCGACTATCATAGGGTGTCGGGGGGGGACGGCGATCCCCAACCATACGAATCGCGGAAGCACTCCGGATCGGCTCGCCTCCGACGCGTCGGCGCTTCGGCGGTGAGTTTGGCAACCGGTGCTGCCCGCCGAGAGCAGCCCGCGACCGATCGGTGCCCGGTTCATGCCGCCGCCGCCCGCGTCCGCAAAGTCCAGCGCACGGAGCAGGGAAGTCGGCGTGCCCGCATCCTCGTCCCACCAGGCAGTCGTTCAAGGCGCGCTTCTCGATGCATGCGTTCCCCCGCGGGCGGGCGGCCCCGCGGGAACCGTGGAGAAGGCCTTCTCGGTGCCGTTCGTCGCCCGGCTTGCCCTCAAAGAGAAGCAGATCCAGCAGAACGTCCGGCCGGTCATCGCCGTGCACAAGTGGTTCGCGCGGCGTCCGGGCACGCTGTTCCGGGCGATCCTCCTGTCTGAGTTCGCGGCGCCGCCGCTGCCCTCGGCCTACTTCGACCCGCATCGACTGCGGGGCGTGCGGGTCGCCGACCCGTTCATGGGCGGGGGAACGCCACTGTTCGAAGCCAACCGGCTCGGCTGCGACGTCTTCGGCTGGGACGTCAACCCGATGGCCTACTGGGTCGTCCGCCAGGGCATCGAGCACCTCGACCTCGCAGCCTACGAGACGGCCGCGGGGCGCGTGGGCGACCTTCTGGAAGACGAGCTGGGGCCGCTCTACCGGACGCGCTGCGGGGACTGCGGCCGAGACGACGCATCGGTCAAGTACTTCATCTGGGCCAAGTCGACGCCGTGCGAGGCGTGCGGAACCGGGATCACCCTGCTGCCGGGCTGCGTGCTGGCGTACGCCGGCCGGCATCCGCGCCACGTGCTGATCTGCCGGCGTTGCGGCGAGTTGACGGAGCTCGACGACCTGGAGGCGCCGCCCCCCTGCGGCGGTTGCGGGGAGGCGCTCCAGGTTGCGGGCAGAGCCGCGAGGGGACGTTGCACGTGCGAGTGCGGCCACGAGCAAGGCTATCCGCGGCGCGACGCCGGTCCGCCGGACCACGGGATGGTCGCCATCGAGTACCACTGCGAGCGATGCCGGGCCCGTCACCGCGGCCGCTTCCTCAAGAAGCCCGACCCGGACGATCTGGCGCGCTACGCCGCCGCCGAGCGGGCGCTGTCATGCGCCTCCCTCACGACGGTGCCCGACGATCTCATCCCGGCCGGCGACGAGACGGCGCGGCTGCACCGTTGGGGCTACCGGCGCTACCGCGACATGTTCAACCCGCGGCAGCTCCTCGGTCTGGCGACCCTCGGCCGGCTCATCACGGGTGTGGCGGATCGGCGCGTCCGCGAGGCCCTGGCCACCAACCTTTCCGACCTGGTCCGCTACCAGAACATGGCCTGCCGCTACGACGCGCGGGCGTTGAAGTCGCTCGACGTGTTCTCCGTGCACGGCTTCCCGGTCGGGCTCGTCCAATGCGAATCGAACCTCCTGGGCATCCGGCGACCGGCGACCCGCGCCAACGTCGGCAGCGGCGGCTGGTCGAACATCGTCGACAAGTTCGTGAAGGCGAAGCAGTACTGCGAGCAGCCGTTCGAGATCCGCTACGAAGGGAAGCGGAAACGGGTGGTCCGGGTGCCGGGCGAGTGGATCGGCGGGCGGCGCAACGGCGACCCGCCGGCCGCCCGCCGCGCGGTCAGGTTGCACGCCGCGAGCTCGACCGGTGCCGAGCTCCCGGATCGCAGCCTGGACGCCGTCCTCACCGATCCGCCGTACTTCGCCAACGTGCAGTACGCCGAGCTGATGGACTTCTGCTACGTGTGGCTGCGCAAGCTCGTCGCGGGCGAGGCGGCGTTCGCGCCGGAATCCACCCGCAACCCCGACGAACTGACCGGCAACGTCACGCTGAACCGCGACCTGAACCACTTCACGGAGGGCCTCTCGGCCGTCTACCGCCGCATGGAGAAGGCCCTCAAGCGCGGGCGGCCCTTCGTCTTCACCTATCACCACAACGCGCTCGACGCCTACCACCCCATAGCCGTCGCCCTGCTCGACGCGGGCCTGGCCTGCACCGCGTCGCTCCCGTGCCCGGCCGAGATGGGAGGCTCGATCCACATTCACGGCACCGGGTCGTCCATCATCGACACGGTATTCGTCTGCCGATCGACGGGCCGGGTGGCCCGGGCGGAGCTGGCCGAAGACCCCCGCGCCCTCGCCGGGCTCGTCACCCGCGACGTGGGCCTGCTGCGCGAGGGCGGCGTACGGGTCACGAAGGGCGACGCCCGCTGCGTCGCCTACGGCCACCTGATTCGCCTCGCGGTGTGGCGGCTCCGCGACGACTGGAAAGCCGAGGCGCCGACGGCCGAGAAGCTGACGCGCGTGGGCCGGGAGATCGACGCCTTCGGAGGGTGGAGCGCCGTCGAGCGGGAACTCGCGGACGACCTCCTGACGGCCTCCCGCCGCGGCCGGATCGCCCGCGAATCGGCACCGGAATGGGGCGCGGAGGCCGATGACGACGTTTCCTTTTGAGGTTCCGCGCGACCGGCTGGAAGCAGATCTGGACGCGTTCGTGGACGCGATCTTCTCCACGCTGGAGTCGGAGTTCCTCGTCCTCGCGCGCGGCGACGGATTCGTGACGTATCCGGTCTTCGAGTCGGCCTACCAGGCGCTGAAGCAGGGCTCCGACGGGTTCCGCGATCTGGATCCGCAACGAGTCCTCGACGTAGCGCTTGAGACCCCGCTCGTGCTCGTCGTCCTGCGGACCATGCTCGGCTTTACCCCACCCGAGTGGGCGTACCTGGCGAGCCGGCAGTCCGGCGTATCCGTCAGCCAGGGCTACGCCCGCCAACTCGACCGGCGCATCCGAATGGACGCGGCGAAGCCGCTCCCGGGCGGCAACGATCGCATCGCCGCTCTCGTACGTTCGGCTTGTGCTCTGTTGAGCGACGGCCCGCCCGCCGTCGAGCCCGATCGCGTACATCGCCTCGACAAGGTGGACACCAGCGATGGCCTCGTGTCGGTCCGTCACTTGGCGAGGATGGGAGCACCCTACGCGATGCTCCTCTACGAACGGCTGCTCGGACGGCCGTTCGCGGGCCATCGCGACTCCGTATCGGAGCTGATCGGCGGCGGGCTCGAAACGGCGATCGAGGATCAGCTCGCCCGCCACGACGTGGCCTTTCGGAAGACGAAGCGCGCCGAGAAGATCCCGGGCTTCGACCAGGCGCCCGACTTCGTCGTCCCGGACGAGTTCTCGCCGAAGACCGTCATCGAAGCGAAGCTCACGGAGGACGACGGCACGGCCAGAGACAAGATCACCCGGGTGCAGCATCTCGACGCACTCAGCCGGCGCGGGACAAGGCGCGGCGGGCGCAGATTCGAAGTCGTGGCGTGCATCGCGGGGCGGGGGTTCGGCGTCCGGCGCGAGGACATGAAGAAGCTGTTGCTCGCGACCGACGGGAAGGTGTTCACGTGGAAAACCCTCGACCGGCTGGTACCCTGCACGAACCTCGGCCGCTATCGCGTTGCGCCGGACCCGGCGGGGTGACAGCAAGCAGCGTCTTTCGGAGGAAACCGCCGCGAACAGTTCTTTGATGCCCGCTCAATACCGCCTTACGGTAGAACCTCACTTTCCTGTTGTGCACCCTGTCGGCTTGATCGGTCGCAGGCGGAGTGCCAGAATAGTTCGCTTGGAACGACGGCTATCGACAGGAGACGACGGATGAACAGGTGGTTGACGGTGGGATGTCTGGCGGCGGTGTCGGCGTTCGTGCTGGCGGGCGGTGCGGCGGTCGAGACCGCGTCGGGCGTCGCCGCGGGGCTCCCCGCGGCGCTGCAGGAAGCCGGGAGCTCGACCCTCGACGGCGTGTTCACGCCGGCGCAGGCGCGCCGGGGGCGGCGCGTCTACAACCAGAACTGCGCGTCGTGCCACGGGCAGGGCCTGCGGGGCGGCGAGATGGCGCCGAGCGTCGCGGGTGCCGACTTCATCGTCTTCTGGACCGAGGTGCCGGTGGGGGCCTTGTTCGATCGGATCAAGTTGACGATGCCCGAGGACGGGCCGGGACGCCTGTCGGACCAGGAGTACACCGACGTGGTGGCGTACATGCTCGACCGGAACGACTATCCGGCCGGCGAGAACGAGCTGTCCACGGACAAGGCCGAACTCGACCAGATCATGATCGTCGCCGCCGAGTGATGTCCGGCGGGGTGCTGTCGCGGGGCGCCGGAGGCCGGCCGGATCAGCCTTCGAGCCCCGCCAGGGCCCGCGCCGCGTCCCGGGCGTAGTAGGTGATGACGATGTCCGCGCCGGCGCGGCGGATGGCGGTCAGCGTCTCCATCATCACCCGCTCTTCGTCCAGCCAGCCGAGCCGCGCCGCCGCCTTGGCCATCGCGTACTCGCCGCTGACCTGGTAGGCGGCGGTCGGCCGCCCGAACCGGGTCTTCACCCGGTGGATCACGTCGAGGTAGGGCATCGCCGGCTTGACCATGACGATGTCCGCCCCCTCCTCCAGATCGAGGGCGACCTCGCGCAGCGCCTCGTCGCTGTTGGCGGGGTCCATTTGGTGGGTGCGCCGGTCGCCGAACGCGGGGGCCGAGTCGGCCGCGTCCCGGAACGGGCCGTAGAACGCGGAGCAGTACTTCGCCGCGTAGGCCATGATGGACACGTCCTCGAAGCCCCGCGCGTCGAGCCCCCGGCGGATGGCCCCGACCCGGCCGTCCATCATGTCGGACGGGGCGACGACGTGGGCGCCGGCCTCGGCGTGCGACACCGCCGTCTCCACGAGCCGGTCCACGGTGACGTCGTTGAGGATCGTCTCGCCGTCGAGGATGCCGCAGTGGCCGTGCGACGTGTACTCGCACAGGCAGACGTCGGTGACGACCGCGACGTCGTCGAGCCGGCCGCGGATCGCGCGCGCCGCCGTCTGAACGGGGGCGGCCGCATCGTCGGCGGCGGTCCCCCGCTCGTCCTTGCTGGCGGGCAGCCCGAACAGCAGCACCGCCCGCACCCCGTCCGCGCGGGCGGCGGCGGCCTCGTCGACCGCCGCGTCGACCGAAAGCTGGAACACCCCCGGCATCGACGGCACCTCGCGCCGCACCCCGGTCCCTTCGCACACGAACAGCGGGTAGACGAAGTTGTCGGCCGAGAGCCGCGTCTCGCGCACGAGGCCGCGGACGGCGTCGGTGCGGCGCAGCCGGCGGGGGCGGTGCAGGGGTCGGGCGGCGTCCCCGCCGGCCGGGGCGCCGGCGGCGGGTGCGTCGGCGACGCGGGTTTCCGTGATGGCCATCAGGCTTCTCCTCGCCTTGTCAGGGGGGCGGCTCGCCGGCCCGCGGGTGCCCGCCGCGCGCGGTGTGACGCGGCTCTTCGCACCGGGCTGCCAGCCGCTCGACGACGGCCTCGAGCAGCGCCGGCACCGTGGACTCGGCCGGCATGATCGTGGTGGCGATGTCCAGCTTCGCCGCGGCCTCGGCCGTCACCGGGCCGATGCACGCGACCTCGACCTGCCGTAGCAGGTCCGCCGCCTGCTCTCCGCCGAGCGCCCGCGCGAAGTTCCGGACGCTGGACCCGCTCGTGAACGTGACGACGTCGACCCCGCCTTCGCGCAACAGCTTGCGAATGCCCGGGTCCCCGCGGTCGAGGTCGGCCGGCACCGTGCGATAGGCGGTGACCGCGGTCACCTCGGCGCCGGCCTTCCTGAGCTCCGTCGGCAGCAGGTCCCGGGCGAGGTCTCCGCGCGGCAACAGCACCCGCGCCCCGGCCAGTCCGCCCCGCTCGCGCAACGCGCGGAGCACGCCCTCGGCTCGGTACTCGCCGGGCACCAGATCGACCCTCAGCCCGTGGCCGGCGAGGGCCTCGGCGGTGACCGCCCCGACCGCGCAGAGGCGCGCGGCCTCGAGGCCGCGGACGCCGCCCGCGACCACCTGTAGACGCTCCGCGAGTCGGGCCACCGCGTTGACGCTCGTGAACACGACCCAGTCGAACGTCCCGATACGGGCGCACGCGGCGTCGAGCGGCCCCGGATCATCGGGGGGGGCGATGGCGATGGCCGGAACCTCGATCGCCTCGGCTCCCAGTCCCTGGAGCCGTGCCACCATCTCCGCCGCCTGCGCCTTCGCGCGGGTCACGACCACCCGCACCCCGTCGAGGGGAAGAGGCCCGGAACGTCCGGGGGGTCGGGTCACCGCCCCGCCTGTTCCCGCTCCAGGCGCGCAGTCAGCTCCCTGAAGCGCTCGACCTCCAGCGCGGCGTCCAGATCGTGCATCCGGGTCGGATCGATGCCCGCACGAAGCTGCATCGGCTTGGCCAAGGTCGTGAACGGCGGCTCCGCCCCGGAGGCGGCCCGGGTCCGCAGACCCCGTCGAATCGCGTTGTTAAGGGCCGCCTTGAAGCTCACGTCGCGCTCCCGCATCGCGCTGCGCAGTCGCGCTCCGTGTCGGCGTCGGGGGTGACCGTGATCCTCATGATGGCATCATGAAGTCGCCATCAATTGCTGTCAAGAGTGCTCAAGAGCGCGCACTCGCGTCGTCGATTCCGGTAGAGTAATGGGAACCTGAGCGTACCGATCATGAGCAAGATATCGCTGGCTACCGTAGCGCGCGCCCTCGACAAGATGCTGGACGGCCAGATGACCGCGCAGGCGCGCATCGCCGCCAATCTCGTGGCGGCCGAGGAGGCGGCCGGGCACGACCCGGCGCGGATCATCGCGACCTTCGACGCCGTCGCGGCCGCGACGGTGCTCGACGAGGTGTGGATCACCGACGAGCGGGGCGTCGTCTACGTCACCAACGTCCGCGACGGCGACGGGGCGCCGATGCCGTTCGAGTTCTACCCCGATCCCGCCGTCCAGCCCCAGGCCTCGGCGTTCCACCCCCTGCTCGCGTCCCCCATCGACGCCGACGCGGTCGTCGCGCAGGCGGCGCAGGTGCGGGAGATCGACTACGAGGTCTACAAGTACGTGGGGGTCGGCGGCGTCGACCGGCGCCGCATCGTGCAGGTGGGGAACGCGCTCGCCTTCGAGGAGCAGGCGCCCAGCGACGCCTACACGTCGCCGGTCATGACCGCGGTGCTCGCCGCGTTCGGCGAGCCCGACCTGCTGAGCGCCTCGCGCACCGACCGAATCGCGGAGATCCGGCCCGTCTTCGAGGCCATTCTCGGCCGGCAGATGGCGGTGCAGGCGGCCCTCGTGGACGCCTTCGCCGCCGGCGCCGAGGCCGCGGGGTGGCCGGCGGACGAGATCGACGGCAGGCTGCGGCGCATCGTCCGCTCGAGTCCCACCGGCGAGATTCGTGTCGCGGGGCCGGGCGGCGCGACGGTCTACACGAGCGGTCCGGGCGCGGCCGACGACGGCGGGTCGGACGGCGGCGTTCCCGGGCCGCCGCCGGACGGAGCACGGATCGTCGAGCATCCCATCGCGCCGCGCGCGTCCGACGGCGCGCTCTACAAGTACGTCGCGGCGGCGGCCGCGGGGTCGGACCGGGTCGTGCGGGTGGGGTTGCCCATCGACGACGGTTCGTTGGTCTCCCCCCGGTTCGCGCCGCCCGGCGCCGCCGATTGATTGCATCGCTGTTCTAACGGACGCCCGGGGCGCTGTCGTCCCCCTGCGCGGCGCGTTGCGCGGCCTCCAGAATCGGGCCGGCGCCGTCCGCGAGGAGGCCGCGGGCGACGGCCGAGCCCAGCGCCGGCGCCGCGTCGGCGGGCATCGCCGCCTCGCGGCACAGGCGCTGCGCCCCGTCGAGGGAGGCGACCATCGCGCGCAGGCGCAGGCGGGTGCCGTCGCCTTCCGCGAGGGCCCCGATCGGCGCGTGGCACCCGCCGCCGAGGGCGGCGACGAGGGCGCGCTCGGCCGCCAGCGCGGCGCGGCCCGGCGCGTCATCGACGGCGGCGAGGGCGGCCGCCGTCCCCGCGTCGCCGGCGCGCGCTTCGACGGCGACGATGCCCTGCCCCGGGGCGGGCAGGCACGCGTCCGCGTCGATCCGCATCGAGATGCGGTCCTCGAGGCCCAGCCGCTCGAGCCCCGCCGCCGCGAGCACGAGCAGGTCGTACGCGCCCGCGTCGAGCTTGCGCAGCCGTGTCCCCACGTTGCCGCGCACGAGCCGGAAGTCGGCGCGGGGCCACGCCCGGCGCAACTGCGCGACCCGCCGGACGCTGCCGCTGCCGACGCGGGGCCCCGCGCCCCCGCCGGCCGCCGCCCGGCCGACCGCCGACAGCGTCGCCGGCGCGTCGGCCCCGGCCGGCAGCACGACCGCGTCCCGCGGATCCGCCCGCGGCAGGACCGCCGCGATCTCCAGGCCGTCGAGCAGCTCCGCCGGCATGTCCTTGGCGCTGTGCACGGCGAGGTCGATGTCGCCGCGCACGAGGGCCTGCTCGATCTCCTTGACGAAGACCTGCTTGCCGCCGACCTGCGACAGGTCGGCCTCGCGGAGGCGGTCGCCGGTGGTGGTGATGACCACCAGTTCGCACGCGCGGCCGCTCCGGCGCACGCGTGCCGCCACCGCGTTGGCCTGCCAGAGGGCGAGCGCGCTCCCGCGCGTCCCGAGCTTGAGCGGCTTCACGACGCCACCGGGGTCTTCGGCGCGGCCGGGGGCTCGGGGGCCCCGCCGGTCCCGGCGGCGCGGGACGCGGGCGCACCGCCGGCCCCGACGGCGCGGGAGGAGGCGGCGGATGCGCTCCCGTCGGGGCCGGACCCGTTCTCCGCGAGGTCGAAGAGCCGGGCCACGGCCTCGGCGTCCTGGGCCGCGGTCGCCGCGTCGCGGGCCGATTTGAGGCGCTCGGTCGGGGTCAGCAGCAGCTTCTGGACGAGGAGCCGGGTGATCTCCTCGACCCGCGCCCGCGCCTCGGGGGTGAACCGGCTCAGCTTCGGCTCGAGCCGTTCGAGCTCGGCTTGGCGGACCGCCTCGAACCGGCGCCGCAGGGCGACCACGGTGGGGATGGCCCCCCGCGAGCGGAGCCAGGCCGCGAACTCCTCCGCCGCGTCCGAGACCATCGCCTCCGCCCGGGTGGTCTGCTCCCGCCGCCGCGCGAGGTTCTCGCTGACGATGGCGCGCAGGTCGTCGATGTTGTAGAGGAACACCTGCTCCAGCTCGCCGCAGTCGGGCTCCACGTCGCGCGGCAGGCCGATGTCGATGACGAACAGCGGCCGGTTCCGGCGCGCGTGCATGACCTGCTCGATCGCCGGCCGGGTCAGGATCGGCGACGACGCCCCGGTGGCGGTCACGACCACGTCCACCCGCAGCAGCTCGTCGCCGACGGCCGACCAGTCCACCGCCACGCCTCCCACCTTGTCGGCGAGGTCCGAGGCCCGGGTCAGGGTGCGGCTCGCCACCGCGATGCGCCGCACCTGTTGCGACCGCAGGTGGGTGGCGGTCAGCTCGGCCATCTCGCCGGCCCCCGCGACGAGCACCGAGAGCCCCTTCATGTCGCCGAAGATCTTGCGGGCGAGCGAGATCGCGGCGAAGCTGACCGAGACCGCCCCCTCGCCGAGGCCGGTGTCCGCCCGGACCCGCTTGCCGACGGTGAACGACCACGGGAAGAGCTTGTTCAGCAGCGTGCCGGTGCACCGCTCGCCGGCCGCGGCGGCGTAGGCCTCCTTGACCTGGCCGAAGACCTGCGGCTCGCCGACGACGAGCGAGTCGAGGCCGGCCGCGACCCGGAACAGGTGCTGCGCGACCCCCCCGTTGGTCCGCGCGTACAGATGCGGCGTCAGCTCGTCCTCGGGCACGTGGTGGAAGCCGCTCATGAAGCCGGCGAGGTCGTCGCGGGCGCGGTCGGGGTCTTCGCAGGCCACGTATATCTCGGACCGGTTGCAGGTCGTCAGCACCACCGACTCGGTCGGCGACGGGCGCAGGGCGAGCTCCCTCAGCGCGGTCACGATGCCGCGCCTCGAGAAATCGACCCGCTCGCGCAGGTCGACCGGCGCCGTGTGGTGGCTCACGCCCAGCAGCAGCAGGTCCATGCGGGGCTCAGAAGTTGTGGCTCTCCGTCAGGAAGTACCCCACCGGCACGAGGTTGACGAGGACGATGGAGAACCCCAGGGCCGAGAGCCAGGCGGCGCGCCGGCCGCTCCAGCCGATGACCCGGCGGGCGTAGATCTCGAACGAGTAGACGGCCCAGACCAGCGCCACCATGAAGATCTTCGGGTCGGAGAACGACATCGCGAGCACGCGGGGGTCCGACGTGTCGGGCTGGAGCCGGAGCACCCAGACCACGCCGACGGCGAGGCCCGCGGTCAGGAAGAGCCACCCGATGCCCACCGCGCGGCCGTTCATCGCGTCCACCGCGTGCAGCGACGGCAACCGCGCCGCGAAGAACCCGAGCTGCTTCGACTTCAGCTCGCGGAACAGCAGGACGTAGGTGACGCCGACGACGCACGCGAGGGCGAACGCGGCGTAGGCGAACAGCAGCGACAGCACGTGGGCGGCGAGCAGGGGGCTGTCGAGAATCGGGGCGGGCTCGCGCACCGTCGCGCTCAGGGTCGAGATGGTCTGCAGCCCGACGAGGAGGGGGGCGATGAACACGCCGAGGGCGCGCTCGTCGGTGGTGACCTCGGTGTAGAGGTAGGCGACGGCCAGCATCCACACGAACGCCGAGATCGCCGAGGCGGTGTCGACGAACGGGAGGTGGCCGATTTCCACCGTCCGCATGCCGATGACGAAGGTGTGGACGAGGGCGGCGGCGGCCAGCGAGGCGGTCGCGAGCCGGCCCGCGCGCGGGCTGCGCCGCACGAAGGACACGGCGTAGACCACGCCCGACACGAGATAGAGGAGCAGCGGCAGGAAGCTCATGGGTTCGTGACGGCCCGGCCGGCGCGGGCCCCGCGACCCGACCGGGCGCCGGGCCGCCGGCCCGGACGCCTAGTTCACGGTCGGCGCGTAGTAGCCGAGCTTGGTCCGCGCGGCGACGTTCGGCTGGTCGACGCGGACGACGAGCCGCCGCCACTGGCCGTTGCGCAGCGGGTTCTTCGAGGTGTACCCCAGGGTGTACTGGCTGGACAGCTCGTCGGATATCTGCCGGTAGATGGCCGCCAGGTCCTCCACGCGCTGCGGGAAGAACGCCCGGCCGCCCGTCTCCTGCGCGAGCTGGCGCAGGACGAAGTCGGCCTCGCGGAACCCGCGGCGCGTGCGGATGTCCCGCGAGCGCAGCCCGATCGAGTAGATGACGGTGTCGGAACGCTTGGCGAGCTCGAGGACCTCGTCGAAGTCGACGAGGCTCGACGTGTCCTCGCCGTCGGACAACACGACGATGGCCTGCCGGCGGATTTCGCCGGTGGCCGGCGCCGCGATCTTGCCGAGCTCCTTGAGCGAGATGTAGATGGCGTTGTACAGCGAAGTCGAGCCGCCCGCCGACGTGCGGCGGATCGCCGCCGACAGCTCGTCGAGCGCGTTGGTGAACCCCTGGCGGATCTCGACCCGGCTGTCGAAGTCGATGACGCTGGCCAGGTCCTCCGGGCGCAGCCGCTCCGCGAATCCGATGGCCGCCTGTTGCGCCGTGTCCATCCGCTCGGTCATGCTCGCGCTCGTGTCCATCAGCAGCGACAGCGCGATGGGGAGCTGCGTGCGGGTGAAGAACGTGATGTCCTGCAGCGCGCCGTCCTCGTAGACCTGGAACCGCTCGACGTCGATGTCGGTGACGTAGCGGCTCTCCCGGTCGGTCACGGTGACGTTCAGCGAGACGAGATCGACGCCGGCGCGGAACGCCGGTTCCTGGGGCGCCGCTTCCTGGGCGCGCGCCGCGGCCGACGCGGCGAGGCCGGCCAGCGCCGCCGCGGCCAGGACGAGGCGGAAGCGCCGCGCGGCCGCGCCCCGGGCGGCCCGCCGGCGGTCGGGGCTACGGACGCCGACGGTGCCGCGGCCGGTCCCGGCGGCGGCGCGGGAAGAGTACGCGGCGGGGTGACCGCGACGGGAGGCGCCGGTCGACGCACGCAGTTCGGTCGTCATGGGCTGCCGTCTCCTGTCCAGATGTCCGGGGTTCCACGGGCCGTCAGATCCGCCCGCCGCATCCGCACCGAGACCGCCTCGGGCGGGATCAGCTCCGGCGGCCGCGAGTACACGACGCGGTACTGGCTCGTCATCACCTTGGCCAGGGCGTCCATGGCGTCGGGCACCGCGGTGCTCAGCAGCAGGTCGTAGCGCTGGCCTCCGGTCGCCTCGGGGAGCTGCCCGAGGGCCCGATCTCGCTGGAGAATCTCGTTGGAGAAGCTGAACGGATCGCCGCGCAGGGCGGTGTTGCCGCGCGCCTGGACCACGATGACGTGGACCGCGACCCCGGCCGCCTGAAGCGCCTCGCGGGTCCGCCGATAGTCGTAGCGGCTGAAGTCGAGGCCCTCCGAGGCCACCACGACCATCGCCGGCCGCGGCGCCTCGCGCCGCTCGAACCCCCGCGCCGTCTCCACCAACGCGTCGAGGAGGTAGGCGGCGCTCTCCGGGTACGAGAAGACGAGGCCGATACCGTCGCGCAGCCGGTCGAGCCGGCGGGTCGACTCGACGAGGACGCGCGGCGGGCCGCCGTAGCTGATGAGGGCGACGTCGTTGCCTTCCGCGAGGACCGGGATCAGCCGCTCCAGACCGTTGCGGATGTCCCGGATGGCGAACGCGGCGGACGCGCTGGTGTCCACCACCACCGCCACCTGCATCGGGCTCCGCGCCGGTTCCGTCCGCAGGACCTCGCGCTCGATGTCGTCCTCCTCGACCACGAACGCGTCGGGGCCGAGGTCCGGCACCGGCGCGCCGTCCCCGTCGAGCACGCTCACGAAGAGGGCCCGCTCGTTGTCCTGAGCCCCGACCGGCGCGGTCGGAACGGCCAGCAGGCAGACGGCGGCCGCGAGCAGGAGCGCGGGGCCCCGCCCGCGGCGTCCGGCCGGTCTCCGCCGGGTGGCGCCCGCCGCCGGTGGTCGACGCGCGGCAGCACGTTTCCAGAGTGACTCCACAGGTCGAAGTATAGCTGTTTTCGATGTCCGCGGGCGGGGGATCCGCGGGCCGATCGCGGCCGGCGGGCTCTTCGGCCGCTCGGGCCGGCCGCAGCGTCCACCGTCCGCCCCGCCGGGTCGGCCGCCGAACCGCCCGGCCCGGCGGTCTGCCGTTCCTTGACACCCGCCCGCGCGATGCTATAGATTTCGGCGTCCGCGACCGACCCTGCCGCACCGAAGATCTCCGGCACATGGCTGGCGCACACGGGGGGTGTCGATTCATCCGGTCGCCGACCGACCGTACACGGGGTGAGATCCGATGATCGAGGCGTACGTTCCGGTCCTGCTGTTCATCCTCGTCGCGATCGGCTTCGCCATCTTCACCCTGATCGTGTCGGCGGCGCTCCAGTCGTCGCGCTACAACAAGGTGAAGCTCGAGCCCTACGAGTGCGGTATCGAGCCGGCCACCGACGCGCGCGACCGCTACAGCGTCCGCTACTACCTGATCGCGATGCTG
The DNA here is from genome assembly GCA_963664545.2 of Vicinamibacterales bacterium. Classification (GTDB taxonomy): domain Bacteria; phylum Acidobacteriota; class Vicinamibacteria; order Vicinamibacterales; family UBA8438; genus JAJEEA01. The sequence goes on from OY761475.2 coordinate 2,349,846, forward strand.
TTCGTGATCTTCGACATCGAGACCGTGTTCATGTTCCCGTGGGCGGTCATCATGGACGAGTTGCTCCTGTTCGGCCTCATCGAGATGCTCGTCTTCCTGTTCATCCTGGTGCTGGGCTACGTCTACGCGTGGCGCAAGGGGGCGCTGGAATGGGCCTGACGGCCCGTCTGGAGTGGGCCTGACGGCCCGTGGCGGCCCCCCGCGCCCGCACCGGCGCGCCCGGAGGGTGGCGCCGGCCGGGGGCCGGGGCGCCCGCCTGACGCGGCGCGGGGGGGCAGGCGCGGCGGGTCCCGACAGATTCGCTCCGCGGCGTCGGTTCGCGGAGCGGCGGAGTATCCCGGGTTATGGCAGACGCACCGAAATCGGGTGAGCCGGCGGCCGAGCCGCCGAGCACGCGGCCGCGGGGCGCCGACGAGGCGGCCGGGTCGTCGGCGGACGCGACCGCCGGCGCGGCGGCGGGCGAACCGGCGGCCGGGTCGGAGCCGGCCCCCGCCGCCAAGCCCGCGGCGAAGCCGGCCCAAGCCAAGCCTGCGAAGCCCGCGGCCGCCAAGGCCGCGGCTGCCAAGGCCGCGGCGAAGCCCACGGCCGCCAAGGCCGCGGCTGCCAAGCCTGCGGCGAAGCCGGCCGCCGCCAAGTCTGCGGCGAAACCCGCGGCTGGGGCGAAGCCGGCCGCCGCCAAGCCGAGGCCGAAACCCAAGCCGAAGGCGCCGCCCGAGGCCCCCAAGGGGCCGGCGGATCCGCCGCCGCCCGAGGCCCTCGAGAAGCCGGCGTTCCTGACCGCGCTCGAGGCGGCGCTGGGCGGCCGCATCGAGCAGCTCTCGTACTGGGTCGGCGACTGGACGGTCATCGTCGCCCCCGAGGCCCTGCCCGAGGTCGCGGCCTTCCTGAAGGACTCCGACGAGGGGTCGTTCGACTACTGCGCCGACGTCACCGCCACCGACTGGCCGCCCCGCGAGAAGCGTTTCGATGTAGTGTATTGCCTGTATTCGACCCGGCGCCGGCAGCGCGTCCGCATCAAGGTGCGGGCGGGGGACGGCGAGCCCGTGCCGTCCGTGAGCGGGTTGTGGCCGGCCGCGAACTGGCTGGAGCGCGAGGTCTGGGACATGTTCGGGGTCAACATCACCGGGCACCCGGATCGGCGCCGCATCCTCATGCCGCAGGCGTGGCAGGGGCACCCGCAGCGCAAGGACTATCCCCTCGAGGGGCCGGGCGAGCTGCTGCTGGAGAGCCCGATGGAGTGGCTGCGCCTGCGCAACGTCGGCGACGAGGCGGAGATCGAGTAACCGAACCATGACTGGCCAGGCAGCGGCGGCGCCCGCGGCGGCGCCCATCTTCGACACCGACGAGCTCGTCATCAACATGGGGCCCCAGCACCCCAGCACGCACGGCGTGCTCCGGCTGGTGCTCCGCCTCGACGGCGAGCGCGTCGTCGACGCCGACGTCGTCATCGGCTACATCCACCGCGGCATCGAGAAGCTCAGCGAGAACCGCGACTGGACGCAGATCATCCTGCTGACCGACCGCATGGATTACGTGGCGGCGGCCACCAACAACCTCGGCTACTGCGAGACGGTCGAGAAGTTGATGGAGATCGAGGTGCCCCGGCGCGCCCGCTACGTCCGCACGGTCCTCGCGGAGCTGCAGCGCATGGCGAGCCACTGCCTCTGGCTGGGCACCCACGCCATGGACATCGGGGCGATGACGGTGTTGCTCTACGCGTTCCGCGAGCGCGAGCTCGTGCTCGACCTCTTCGAGGACTATTGCGGGGCGCGGCTCACCTACAACTCGATGCGCATCGGCGGGCTCCCCCTGGACATCCCCACCGGCTGGGACGCCAAGGTCCGGGCCTTCTGCGACATCATGGAGGCGAAGATCCCCGAGTACGAGGAGCTCCTGACCAACAACCGCATCTGGCTGGAGCGCACCCGCGGCATCGGGGTCATCTCGGCCGACGACGCCGTCGGCCTCGGGCTCTGCGGCCCCCCCCTGCGCGGCTCCGGGGTCTACCGCGACGTGCGGAAGGACGAGCCCTACGCCGCCTACGACGAGTTCGAGTTCGACGTCCCCCTCGGCACGCGGGGCGACACCTACGACCGGTACCTCATCCGGCTTGAGGAGTTCCGGCAGTCGATCCGCATCATCCGGCAGGCCCTCGACGGACTGCCCGAGGGGCCGGTGATGGGCAAGGTGCCCCGGCTCATCAAGCCGAAGGCGGGCGAGACCTACCACGCCATCGAGTCGCCGAAGGGCGAGCTCGGCTACTTCATCGTGAGCGACGGGCGGGCCACCAACCCCTACCGCTTCCGCGTCCGGCCCCCGTCGTTCTGCAACCTGCAGGGCCTGCGCCCGTTGATTGTCGGCCACCTCGTCGCGGACGTGGTCGCCCTGATCGGCACGATCGACATCGTGCTCGGCGAGGTCGACAGATAGATGCTCGACACCATCGTCATCCCGCTGCTCAAGATCGCGGTGCTGCTGAACGCCGTGCTCGTGTCCGTGACGTTCATGGTCCTGCTCGAGCGCAAGGTTATCGCGTGGGCGCAGTCGCGGCTGGGGCCGATGCGGGTCGGGCCCTACGGGGTGCTGCAGGCCATCGCCGACCCCATCAAGCTGATGATCAAGGAGGACATCCGGCCGGTGCGGGCCGACCCGATGCTCTTCACCCTGGCCCCGATCCTGTCCTTGGTGCCCGCCCTGGTGGTGTTCGCGGTGGTGCCGTTCGGGGGCGACGAGCTGTTCTACGTCACCGACATCAACGTCGGGCTGCTGTTCATCATCTCGGTGACCTCCATCGGCGTCTACGGCATCATCCTCGCCGGCTGGGCGTCGAACAGCAAGTACCCCCTCCTCGCGAGCCTCCGGGCGTCGGCGCAGCTCATCAGCTACGAGATCGCGGTGACGATGACCCTCGTCAGCGTCATCCTCACCGCGGGCACCCTGAGCATGGTCGGCATCGTCGAGGCGCAGCAGCAGTCGGGCCTGTGGTTCGCGTTCGTGCAGCCGGTGGCCTTCGTGCTCGTGTTCATCGGGGGGCTGGCCGAGACCAACCGCGCCCCGTTCGACCTCCCCGAGGCCGAGCAGGAGCTGACCGGCGGCTTCCACACCGAGTACAGCGGCATGCGCTTCGCCCTGTTCTTCCTGGCCGAGTACGCCAACATCATCGTCATCTCGGCGGTGGTGGCGATCCTGTTCTGGGGCGGCTGGCTGCGGCCGTTCCCCAACGTCGAGGCCCTCGCGTTCCTCGACCTGATTCCCGGCTGGATCTGGTTCTTCGGGAAGATGTTCGTGTTCCTCTACATCTTCATCTGGATCCGGGCCACGCTGCCGCGCTACCGCTACGACCAGCTCATGCGGCTGGGGTGGAAGGTCCTCATCCCGATCGCCATCGGCAACATCGTGGTGACCGGCGTCGTCAAGGTGCTGCTGTAGAGCCATGGTCGAAGCAATCGTCTTCTACACGCTCGCGGTCCTGATTCTCGGGCTGGGGGTGGCGGTCATCACCACCCCGAAGACCGTCCACAGCGTGGTGTTCCTCGTCCTCAACTTCCTCTGCGTGGCGGTCCTCTACATCGTGCTGAGGGCCGAGTTCCTGGCCGTCATCCAGGTGCTGGTGTACGCCGGCGGCATCGTCGTGCTCTACCTGTTCGTGGTCATGCTCGTGAACCTGAAGCAGGCCCCCGAGGCGCACGAGGACCCCCGTCGGCTCGCCCGGCTCGGGCTCGTGCTCTCGGGCGCCGTGCTCCTCGAGCTGGCGGGCATCGTGGTCTACAGCTTCGGCCGGGTCACCCCGGCGTCCGCCCCCGCCGCCCCCGGCCCCCTCACGGGGATGGGCAACACCGAGGAGCTGGGCTGGTTGCTCTACACCGACTACCTGATTCCGTTCGAGGTGGCGTCGGTGCTGCTGCTGGTCGCGATGGTCGGGGCCATCGTGCTGGCGAGACGACAGTCGTAAGAGTCGAAGAGATGGAAATCACGCCGGCGCACTACACGGTCCTCTCGGCCGCGCTGTTCAGCATCGGGGTCATCGGGGTCCTCGTGCGGCGCAACGTCATCATCATCTTCATGGCGATCGAGCTGATGCTCAACGCCGTCAACATCAATCTCGTGGCGCACGCCCGGTACCTGGAGAACCTCGCCGGCCAGGTGTTCGTCGTGTTCGTCATCGCGGTGGCGGCGGCCGAGGCCGCGGTCGGGCTGGGCATCCTCCTGGCCTTCTTCCGGAACAAGGAGACCGTGAACATCGACGAGATGAACATCATGCGCTGGTAGCGGCCGCGCTTCCCTGATCTGACATCACCCACGGTAGACGATGGATCTCATCTGGCTCATCCCCGTGCTGCCCGGCGTCGGCGCCGCCCTGAACGGGATCTTCGGCGTGCGCTACTTCAGCAAGCAGACGGCGGCGGCCATCGCCTGCGGCACGATGGGCGGGGCGCTGCTGCTGTCGCTCTACGCGTTCGTGCTGCTGCTGGGGCAGGAGCACCGCGAGCACGTCGTCACGCTGTTCGACTGGATTCCGCCGATCGCCCTCGAGACGGCTTCGGGCATCGGCGCGTTCGAGGTGCCGTGGGCGTTCCGCCTCGATCCCCTGTCGGGGATGATGAGCCTCATCGTCACCGGCATCGGGTTCCTCATCCACGTCTACTCTGTCGCCTACATGGACCACGAGCCGCGGGGCGGCTACGCGCGGTTCTTCTGCTACCTCAACCTCTTCTGCTTCTTCATGCTGACGCTGGTGCTCGGCAGCACCTTCCTCGTCATGTTCGTGGGGTGGGAGGGGGTCGGGCTCTGCTCGTACCTGCTCATCGGCTACTGGTACCACAAGAAGAGCGCGGCCGACGCCGGCAAGAAGGCGTTCGTCGTCAACCGCATCGGCGACTTCGGGTTCATCCTGGGCATCTTCCTGGTGTTCTTCACGTTCGGCACCCTCGACTTCCGCGCGGTGGCCGAGGCGGCGGCGGAGATGCCGGTGGAGACGGGCGCCTTCGGCGTCCTCTCGCTCATCTGCCTGCTGCTGTTCGTCGGGGCGGTCGGCAAGAGCGCGCAGATCCCCCTCTACGTGTGGCTGCCCGACGCGATGGAGGGCCCCACGCCGGTCTCGGCCCTCATCCACGCCGCGACGATGGTGACGGCGGGCGTGTACATGGTCGCCCGCAACGCGGTGCTGTTCGAGCACGCGCCGGAGGTGATGTTCATCGTCGCGGTCATCGGGGTGCTGACGGCGCTGATGGCGGCGACCATCGGGCTCGTGCAGACCGACATCAAGCGGGTGCTGGCGTACTCGACGGTCTCGCAGCTCGGCTACATGTTCCTCGCCACCGGGGTCGGCGCGTTCGCGGCCGGCGCGTTCCACCTGATGACCCACGCCTTCTTCAAGGCCCTCCTGTTCCTCGGCAGCGGCTCGGTCATCCACGCGATGAACGAGGAGCAGGACATGCGGAAGATGGGGGCCATGCGGCTGTACATGCCGGTGACCTTCATGACGATGGGCATCGGCACGCTGGCCATCGCGGGCATCCCCCCGTTCTCGGGCTTCTTCAGCAAGGACGAGATCCTCTACCGGACGTTCCTCGAGAGCCCCTGGCTCTGGGGGCTGGCCGCCGTCACCGCGGGGATGACCGCGTTCTACATGGCGCGGCTGATGTTCATGACGTTCTACGGCGAGTACCGCGGCCCGGCGTGGGGCGGTGGTGCCTATGCCGGGGCCCAGCACGAGTCGCCGGCCGACGGCGGGCACGATGTGCATGGCGGCGGCGACGGGCACGGGGCGCACGACGACGGGCACGGCCACGCCTGGCACGGACCGCACGAGTCGCCGAAGATGATGACGCTGCCGCTGCAGATCCTGGCGATCGGCGCGATCATCGCCGGCTTCGTCGGCGTGCCGGCGGCCCTCGGCGGGTACAACTGGATCGAGCACTTCCTTGAGCCGAGCTTCGTGGCCGGGGCGGCCCACGCCGCCGAGGCCGAGGAGCACCACTACGAGATCGAGTGGGCGCTCATGGCCCTGTCGGTCCTGCTCGCGGCCGGGGCCATCGCGCTGGCCTACCGCCTCTACGTGCGGCGGCCGGAGGAGTCGGAGCGGCTGGCGTCCGACTTCGCGGGCGCCCACCGCGTGCTGACCAACAAGTACTACGTGGACGAGCTGTACGACGCGACCGCGGTGAAGGGCACGATGGGCGGCGCGCGGGGGCTGTGGACGGTCGACCGCAACGTCGTCGACGGGGCCGTGAACGGCACCGGCTGGACGACCCGGGCGTCGGCCTGGGTCTCGCACGTCATCGACAAGTACGTCGTGGACGGGCTGGTGAACCTCGTGGGCCGGATCTGCGCCGAGGGCAGCTACCGGTTCCGGCACGCGCAGACCGGTCTGATTCAGAACTATGCGTTCGCGGCGCTGTTCGGCGTCTTCGCGTTCGTGACGCTGTACATCGCCGTCCGCTACTTCGGGCAGCAGTAACGAGCGGGGCCCGCGCCGGGCCCGGGACCGTATCGAGAATCCGCTCATGAGCAACAACCTCGACTATCCGCTGTTGTCGCTGATCATGTTCACGCCGCTGGCCGGCGCCGTGATCCTGCTGTTCGTGAACAAGCACAGCGAGGACGCCATCCGCTGGATCGCGAACGTGACGGCCGGGATCGGCTTCCTGGTGTCGCTGCCGCTCTGGTTCTCGTTCGACGCGTCGGGGGCCGAGTACTGGCAGTTCGTCGAACGGCTGGACTGGATCCCCTCGATCGGGGCCGAGTACCACCTCGGGGTGGACGGGTTCAGCGCGCTCCTGGTGCTGCTCACGACCCTGATGGGGGTCATCGCGATCCTCTCGTCGTGGACCGCGATCACGGTGCGGGTCAAGGAGTACTACGTCTTCATGCTGGTGCTGCAGACCGGCATGATCGGCGCCTTCGTCGCCCTCGACTTCCTCCTGTTCTTCGTGTTCTGGGAGGTCATGCTGGTGCCGATGTACTTCCTCATCGGCATCTGGGGCAGCGACAACCGGCTCTACTCGGCCATCAAGTTCTTCCTGTTCACGCTGGTCGGCAGCGTCGTCATGCTGCTCGGCATCCTCGCCGTCTACTTCTACAGCGAGTCGGTCACGGGGGTGTACACCTTCGACATCACGCAGTTCCACGAGCTGAACATGCCGTTCGACCTGCAGTGGTGGGTCTTCCTCGCGTTCTTCCTCGGGTTCGCGGTCAAGGTGCCGATGTTCCCGTTCCACACCTGGCTGCCCGACGCCCACACCGACGCCCCCACCGCGGGCTCGGTCATCCTGGCCGCCGTCCTCCTGAAGATGGGCACCTACGGGTTCATCCGCTTCTCGCTGCCCATCCTGCCCGAGGCGACGGCGGCGTTCGTGCCGTGGGTGGCGGCGCTGTCCATCATCGGCATCATCTACGGGGCCCTCGTCGCGATGGCCCAGCACGACTGGAAGCGCCTCGTCGCGTACTCGAGCGTCAGCCACATGGGCATGGTCATGCTCGGCATGTTCGCCCTGACCCCCGTCGGCATCACCGGCAGCATCGTGCAGCAGATCAACCACGGCATCTCCACCGGCGCCCTCTTCCTCATCGTGGGCATCGTCTACGAGCGCCGGCACACGCGCGAGATCGCCGAGTACGGCGGCCTGTCGAAGGTCATGCCGGCCTTCGCGGCGGTGTTCCTGATCATGACGATGTCGTCGATCGGGCTGCCGACCCTCAACGGGTTCATCGGCGAGGTGCTGATCCTGCAGGGCGTCTTCGTCGTCAACATGTGGTGGGCGGCGGCGGCGGCGACGGGCATCGTGCTCGGGGCGGCGTACATGCTGTGGCTCTACCAGCGCACCATGTTCGGCAACGTCGACAACCCGAAGAACGAGAACCTGCCCGACCTGAACCTCCGCGAGTGGGCGACGTTCGTGCCCCTCATCATCCTCGCGGTGTGGATCGGGCTCTACCCGAAACCGTTCATCGACCGCCTCGACACCTCGGTCGATCACGTGATGTCGCGCGTCAACAGCGGGTACGAGCCGGTCAACGTGGAGCGGTCCGGGGCGGCGCCGCCGGACGCGCTCGCGCGGGACGGCGGGGCCGATGACGCCGGCGCGCCGGTGCGCGGGGGCGCCCGATAATGCCCGAGGGATTCTCCGCGCTCGACTTCTACTACATCCTGCCGGAGCTGGTGCTCACCGGCGGGGCCCTCGTCGTCCTCCTGCTGTCGGTGGTGACGCCGCGCCGCGACGACGTGCTGCTCGGCGTGTCCCTCGCCACGGTGGCCGCGAGCCTGTACGGGGTGGCGGCGTTCGCCGGCGTCGACGAGACCGTGTCGAAGGGGCTGCTCGCCATCGACGGGTTCGCCGCGTTCTTCAAGATCGTGGCCCTGGGGTCGGCGGCGGTGACGATGCTCATGTCGTCGCCGTACCTGCGGGTCGAGGGGCTGCGGGCCGGCGAGTACTACTTCCTGATTCTCTGCGCCACCCTCGGCATGATGTTCATGGCGAGCGGGGTCGACCTGATCACCCTGTTCATCGGGCTCGAGACGATGGCCGTCTCGTTCTACGTCCTCGCCGGCTACCTCAAGCCCAACCCGCGGTCGAACGAGGCCGCCGTCAAGTACTTCCTGCTCGGGGCGTTCTCGCTCGGGGTCCTGCTCTACGGCATGTCGATCCTCTACGGGGTCACCGGCACGACGAGCCTGGAGGGCACGGCGGCCGCCCTCGCCGACCAGGGGTCGAGCCCCCTGCTGGTGCTCGCGGTGGTCCTCGTGGGCGCGGGCATGGGCTTCAAGATCGCCGCGGTGCCGTTCCACATGTGGGCGCCCGACGTGTACGAGGGCGCGCCGACCCCGGTCACCGCGTTCCTCTCGGTGGGGTCGAAGGCGGCGTCGTTCGCGATGCTCGTCCGCATCTTCATGGAGGGGCTCCCCGCCCTCGGCGCGGAGTGGACGGCCCTGTTCTGGGTGCTCGCGGTGGTCACCATGACGGTGGGCAACATCGCCGCCCTGACCCAGAGCAACCTGAAGCGCATGCTGGCGTACTCGTCGATCGCCCACGCCGGCTACCTGCTCATGGGGGTCGTCGCGGGCACCCAGCGCGGCGTGGCCGCGATGCTCGTCTACGTCGGCGTCTACCTCTTCATGCAGCTCGGGGCGTTCGCGGTGGTCGCGGCGATGCGGCGCGGCGACGTCGTCGGCGACGAGCTGAAGGACCTCACCGGGCTCTCGCGGCGCAGCCCGATGATGGCCTTCGCCATGCTCTTCTTCATGCTGTCGCTCGGGGGCATCCCCCCCACCGCCGGGTTCATGGGGAAGATCTGGCTCTTCGGCGCCGCCATCGACGCCGGCTTCATCTGGCTCGCCGTCATCGCCGTCGCCAACAGCGCGGTGTCGCTTTACTACTACCTGCGCGTCGTCGTGTTCATGTGGATCAACGACGAGACCGCCCCCGCCGACTCGCCCCTCGCCGTCGGGCCCGCGATGGCCACGGCCCTCGCCGTCGCGGTGATCGGCACCGTCCTCTTCGGCCTCTATCCCCAGTTCCTCTTCGCGAGCGCCGAGGCGGCGGCCCAGGCCATCGAGGGCCTCGGCTCCGGCGTCGCCCTCCGCTGACCCGCCCGCTTCCGCCCATCCCGACGCTCCGTTGCCGTATACTGCCGTCGGCTCCTGGGGATACGGGAGCGGTTTCGGGGACGCGCATCGGTCGAGGAGGCCTGCAATGTTGCAGGAGTTTGAGGGGGCTTGGAGTGGACGAGCCAATCGGCTGGTTGGCGGTGGTGTTGATTCTGCTTGTTGGCGTGCCCTGCCTGGGACTCGGCTACGCGGTCGGTTGGAGGAAGAAGCTGCTGCACCTCGTTTCCGGATTCGACGATGAGAAGGCGAGGGACCCCGACGGGGTGGCGAGATGGATCGGAGGCGGCACTTTCGCGATCGGCGTGCTGAATTGCGTGGCGCCCGGCGTCTTGTTGGCGGTGCCCAGTCGCTTCGTGGTGACGCTCGTGCTCAGCAACGTGATCACGCTCGTCATCGTCGTGATCATGTTCGTCGGTGCCAAGCGGTTGTGAGAAGCGGGAAATTCCCCGTGTCCACCGTCGCATTGGCGGCGTCGGCCGCGCGGGCAGGCCCGGCGGCGCGGGGCCGCCGGGCTGAACCGGGTCAGTGCCGGGCGTCGATCTGGGCGAGCGACTCCCTGATGAGGGCGTCGTTGTCTTCCGGCGTGAGGTTCTTGCGGATGAGCTTCGACGCGATCTGCAGCGAGAGGTCGACCGTCTCGCGGCGGATGTCCTGCATCGCCCGGGCCGTCTCCTGCTGAATCTGCCGTTGGGCCGCCGCCACCAGGGCCTCGCCTTCGGCCTTGGCCTGCCGCCTCGACTCTTCCTTGAAGCTCTCGGCCGCGCTGCGGCTCTCGGCGAGGATGGACTGGGCCTCGACCCGGGCGTCGGAGATGACCTTCGCCGCCGTCTCCTGGGCCTGCGCCAGCTCCTTCCGGGCCTGCTCGGCCTCATTCAGCGACTTCCGTATCGTCTCCTGACGCGCGTCTAGGGCCCGCAGCAGGGGCCCCCAGGCGTACTTCCGCAGGGCCCAGACCAGAGCCAGAAAGGTGAAGATGGTCCAGAGGAACAGCCCGGGATCCGGCTGGACCAGCGGATTGACCATGAGACGCTTCCTCTCCCGACGTCAAACGTCGCGTTCCCGCGAAGATGGCCGGCCGTCGCCGGCGGTTGAGCGGCCCAAGTTCACCCGCCGAGGATCCGTCCGCCGATGAGCAGGACGAACACTTCGGCCAGAATCGCCACCCCTTCGAGCAGGAAGAGCGGGAGCTGCACGGCCCCGGTAATCTGGGCGGCGGCCGACGGCTGGCGTGCGATGCTCTCGGCGGCGGCCGCCGTGAAGCGGCCGATTCCCAGCCCCGCGCCGATGACGATCAACCCGAGACCGATCGCAACGCCGGCGATGTACAACGATTCCATGTAGTTGACCTCCGTTTGGGTGTGCCGTCGTTCTGAAGAAGCGGCTGTCAGTGATGCACGTTGATGGCCATGCCGATGAACACCGACGTCAGCAGGGTGAAGACATAGGCCTGGACCAGGATCACGATGATCTCGAGGGCGGAGATGCCGACCGCGAGCGGCACGCTGACCAACGCGCCCACGCCCATGCCCAGCAGTTGGCTCCCGAACTGCTCGTGGAAGATGAACACCAGGGACAGGATCGACAGGATGGCCAGGTGTCCGCCGCTCATGTTGGCGGCGAGCCGCATCGTGAGCGCGAACGGCTTGACGAACAGGCCCATGACCTCGATGGGGATGAGCAGGATGTAGACCGGCCACGCCAGTCCGTGCGGCACGAGGTTCTTCCAGTGCGTGACGAAGCCGTGGGCCATGCTGCCGGCCACGATGATCGCGAAGAAGGTGATCGTGGCGAGCGCCGCGGTGACGTTGTAGTTGGCGGTCGTGGTGGCGCCGCCGTGGAGCACGCTGTTCAGCAGCGACTCCTCGGAGGTGTGCAGCACGAACCGGTCCAGCAGGCCGAACACCTCGAATACCGGGACGAGTCCGACCGCGTTCGCGGTCAGGATGAAGACGAAGAGGGTCAGGAGCATCGGCGTCCACGTGTTGACCCACTTCGCGCCGACGTTGGGCAGGACGATCGAGTCGCGGACGAACTGCACCACCGCTTCGAGCGCGTTCATGAAACCGGCGGGAATCGGACGCTCCTGCGCGAGGAACCGGCGGGTCCCGAGCGTGATGATCAGGAACAGGAAGCCCGCCACCAGCCACAGCATCATGACGTGCTTGGTGACGGAGAAGTCGATGCCGGCGACGGGCGGCAGATGCAGGATCGGGTGGTCGAGCGGGCTGTTCGAGATGTGCTCGATGATGACCTCGCCCGCGTCGAACTCGCCCGCGCCGTGTCCGCCCGCGGCGTGCTCGGCGGCGCCGTGGGCGTCTTCGGCGTGCTCGGCGGCGCCGTGGGCGTCCTCGGCGTGCTGTGCGGCGTTCATCATGATGTCCGGTGGCGGCGTCAGCGGTCGCCCGACGCGCGGGCGCCGGCGTTCACCAGCAGGGTCCTGAAGTACAGCGCCTCGATGATGTGGAGCGTCACGAAGTAGACGGTGAAGCTGACCGTGAAGGGCACGGGCTCCACCCGGAGCCCCCAGACGGCGACGGAGACGTAGGCCGCGTAGAACACCATCTTGGCGGCGAACGCGGCGGTCATCCGGGCCGTGAGCCGGTTGACGTCGGTGCGCACCGTCCGTTCCACGAGCTGGATCGTGGCCAGCCCCGCCGCGAGCGGCGCGGCCATGCCGAGGAACGCCGCCGCGGCCGCCTGCGGCGCCAAGGCCGCCGCCGCCCCGCAGGTGAGCACGCACGCCGCCGCCAGGGCGGCCGACAACCTCATGGCTTCCACACCGTCTTCGCCAGCTCGTAGAACCCGACGACCATCCCCGTCAACAGACCCGCGAGCAGGAACCAGGGCTCGGTCGCCGCCCACCGGTCGATCCAGTACCCCAACCCCCCCAGGAGGAGGATGGCCCCGATCAACGTGTACCCGGCGGAGGCGGCCGGACCCGCGCGGCGCACGTTTTCCTGGAAGGCCTGGAGCGATCTCCCGAGAAAATGGTCGTCGGGGTCGGGCATCGCGCAGCGCCGGACGGCGGGCACGCGCGGCCGCGTCAGTCCGCCGTCGCCCTCAAATCACGGTTCATGCCCGCAGGATGGCCGTTCCCGCACCCTCCACAAACGCATAATCATAGCAGGGGCGGCGCGCCCGTGGCAATAGACCGGGCAACGGCCACGCTCGATCTCCGAGGGGCGGGCTGCCGCGTCATCGTGCCCCTGGGGCTCACACCGATCCGGATCCGCTCGACCAGGTGGCGGAGGAGGGGCGCGGCTGCGGCGCGGGCGGCGGCTGAGGCGGCGGCTGAGGCGGTGGCGGCGGTGGTATCGGTATGTCGGGCGGCACCGGAGGGCCGATCCGCGTCCCGCGGTCACGAGACATGACCGGCTTGGGCCTCGGCGAACACCGCCCGCGTCGTGCTCGTGTTGACCTTGTCGTCCCAGGCCGTCGGATCCTTGGCCGTGATGCGGTGGAGGGCGTCGTTCAGATCGTCCAACCGCCGCTCCGCCTCGGCCGGGTCCATCTGCGGGAGTTGACGCCACAGCCGGTCCAGCGCCAGCTTGGAGCGCCCGCATTCGTCGCGGATCACCGCCTGGATCGCGGCGGTCCGGGACGGCTCCTTCGCGAAGTCGAAGCCCACGACCCCCGCGACGAAGCAGCCGAACAGTATCTGGGCCCACGACGGGGCCTGCGCGACGAGCGTCGTCACGGCGCCCATCGCGGAGACGAGGAGGACGAACCTGACCGAGGTCGCGAGCCGTTGATTCCGGCTCGCGAGCACGCCATAGTAGCGCTCCCAACGGGCGCTGTGCAGCAGCGCCATCCAAACGGCTCTGCGAAGGTCGTCCACGGCGGCCTCCCGGTCTCGACGGTCGTATCCTCGCTTCTGCGGGCTCGACCCCGCGAAAAGCCCGGCCCGGAGAGCGTCGCCTATGGCTCCGCTCGCCGCCCAACCAATCCTGCTAGGGGTCTGCACCGTTCTACGGCGCAGATTCCTAGCCTCACCATCCTAGCATTCCGTCAGCCGGAACGCCCGACCCGCCGGGGTCCGCGGGAACCGGTGAGGCGCGGTCAGTACGCGGCGGCGGCCCTGACCGCCCGCAGGATGTCGTCGGGCTGCGGCAGGATCGCCGCTTCGAGGTCGGGGTGGTAGGCGACGGGGCAGTCGAGGGCGCCCACGCGCTTGACGGGGGCGTCGAGGTGGTCGAAGAGCTCGTCGGCGATGCGCGCGGCGAGCTCGGCCCCGAAGCCGCAGGTCAACTGGTCTTCGTGGGCCACGACCACGCGGCTCGTGGCGGCCACCGCCGCCGCGATCGAGGACCAGTCGTAGGGGGCCAGCGTCCGCAGGTCCATCACCCGCACGCTGACGTCCTCCTGCGCCGCCCGCTCCGCCGCCAGCATCGTCCGCTGGACGAGCGAGCCCCAGGTGATCACGACGACGTCGGTCCCCTCGCGCCGGACGGCCGCCCGCGCGAAGGGAATCTGGTGCTCCGGTCCGCGGTACTCGGCCTTGCTGTAGGTCTGGCGGTAGAGGTGCTTGGGCTCGAGGAACAGCACCGGGTCGTCGCAGCGGATGGCCGTCCGCAGCAGCCCCGCCGCGTCGGCGGCGTTCGACGGATAGGCGATGCGCAGCCCCGGGCAGTGCGCGAAGATGCTCTCGCCCGACTGGCTGTGGTACAGCGACCCGCCCCGCAGGTAGCCCCCGATCGGCGCCCGGATGACGAGCGGGCACGAGAACGCGTTGTTCGACCGGTAGCGCAGCATCGTCAGTTCGTCGCGGATCTGCATCATCGCCGGCCAGATGTAGTCGAAGAACTGGATCTCGACGACCGGCTTCAACCCGCGGATGGCCATCCCGACGGCCCGGCCCACGATGTTCGCCTCGGCCAGCGGCGAGTTGAACACCCGCTCGCGCCCGAACTTCCGCTGCAGCCCCAGGGTGGCCTTGAACACCCCCCCCTTGCCCGGCACCGCGGACAGCGCCTCGGCCCGGCTGCAGTCGGCCACGTCCTCCCCGAACACCACGATCCGGGGGTTGCGGGCCATCTCGTCCGCGAGGGTGCGGTTGATGGCCGACACCATCGTGATCGGCGCGCCCTCCGGGGTGCCGGGCACGTCGAAACGCCCGTCCGCAGGATCGACGTCGGGCGAGTACACGTAGCGCAGCGCCGTGGCGGGGTCGGGCGGGGCGGCGGCGAGGGCCTCGTCGGCGGCCGTCCGGATCTCGTCGTCCACGCCGGCCGCGACCTGCGTCAGGACCGCGTCGTCCGCGATCCCGCGGCCGGTCAGGAAGGCCGCGAGCTGCGCGATGGGGTCGCGGGCGCGTTCCGCCTCGCGTTCCGCCTCGCTCTTGTACTGGCCGTCGTCGTCCGACTCCGAGTGCGAGTGCAGCCGCACCACGTTGGCCTTGACGAGGACCGGGCCCCGGCCCCCGCGCGCGTGGGCGAGGGCCCGCCGCATCGCCGCGACGCTCTCGATCGCGTCGGTGCCGTCGACGCTGACGACCTCGAGGCCCGGGAACGACGACACGAGGCGGGTGACGTCGCCGCCCGGCGTCTGGATCTCGGCGGGGACGGAGATGGCGTAACCGTTGTCCTCGATCAGGTAGATCACGGGGAGCCGCCGCGTGCACGCGGTGTTCAGCGATTCCCAGAACTCGCCCTCGCTGGTCCCCCCTTCGCCGAGCGACACGTAGACGACGTCGCCCTCCGAGCAGGCCCCGGCGGCGGACGCGACCTCCGGGAACCGGAGATGGAACTGGCATGCCTCGGCGCACCCGACGGCGTGGAGGCACTGGGTCGAGACCGCGCTGGAGGGCGAGACGAGGTTGAGGGCGGGCTTGCTCCAGTGGGCGGGCATCTGGCGCCCCCCCGACGACGGGTCGGCGGCGGCGCCGACCGCGGCCAGCAGCATCTCGCGGGCGGTCATGCCGAGGGCGAGGGCGAGGGCGCGGTCGCGGTAGTAGGGGAAGAACCAGTCGCGGCCCGGCGTCAGCAGCGTGCCCGCCGCCACCTGGATCGCTTCGTGGCCGGCGCCGCTGATCTGGAAGAAGCTCCGGCTCTGCCGCTTGAGCTGGAGCTCCTTCTCGTCGAGCCGGCGCGCCAGCAGCATCGTGCGGTGGAACCGCAGCAACTCGTCCCGCGACAGCCCGCCGTACAGCCGCGGCGAGGTCGCGGCAGGCGCGTCGGCCGAGCCCGTCGAACGCTCCATGTCCCTCCTGCGTGCCGAAGGTACGACCGACCGGCTGGCCCGCATCGGCGGTAAATTATAGCATCGCCGGCGGCCGCCCCGGCCGGGGCGGCCGCCGGCCGGTCCAGTTGACGATGAAGAGCGAATCCGACGGCGTGGTGACGGCTTGGGACGAGGTGGCCCTCGAGAAAGTCACCGCCCTCATCTCGCGGAAGGCGGTCGCGGGTGCCGGCCAGACGCTGGCGCAGGTCTACCTGAAGCGCGGAGCCCTCGTGCCGCTTCATGCCCACGACGGCGGGGAGCTGATCTACGTCCTCGACGGGATGCTGAAGCTGCGGATGGCGGGGAACGACGTCGTCGTGCGCGAGGGTGAGGTGGTGCGCATTCCGGGGCGGACCCGGCACCAGATCGAGGCGCTCGCGGACACCTTCGCGCTGGCGGTCCGCGGCGCGTGAGGCCCGCCGGTCGAGGCGGCCCCGGGCGCGCTCCGGGGCGTCAGTGGACGGTGCCGTCCCAGTCGTCGTGCCGTCCCGGCAGGTCGCGCCGCCCCGGCACGACGCGGAACTTGCGGCGCAGCCGGCCCAACTTCCACTGCAGGTACCGGTACTTGATCTCGGCCTTCAGCCCGAACCGGCCGAACCGCGGCAGGCCGATGCCGCCGCCCCCCTTGAGGTACAGGTAGCCGACGACGAGCCCGGCGAGGTGGGCGACGTGGGCGACCCCGGCGTCGCGCGGCACCGACAGGAACGCGATGGCCCCGATGATCATCACGAAGTAGCGGGCGGGGACCGGGAACACGAAGAACACGAGGATCGGCGCGTTCGGATAGTAGACGGCGAACGCCATCAGCAGTCCGTATATCGCCCCCGAGGCCCCGATGGTCACGCCGACCCAGGTCGGGCCGCTGAATGCGAACGGCAGCAGGCCGGCCACGATCGTCGCGATGCCCGCCCCGACGCCGGTGACGAAGTAGAAGCGCAGGAAGTAGGCGGGCCCCCACAGGCGCTCGAGCTGGACGCCGAACATCCACAGCACCAGCATGTTGAAGAAAATGTGGCCGATGCTGCCGTGCAGGAACATGTAGGTGGCCGGCTGCCAGAACCGCAGCCCCGTCACCGCCGCCTGCGGGCGCAGCCCGAACACCTCGATGAGCAGGCTGCCGAGGGGCGCGATCAGGGCGCCGGCCACGAAGACGCCGGTGTTGGCCCACAGCAGCATCTTCACGGCCGGGGTCATCGGGCCCGGACCGAACGCCATGCCGGACGGGCGCTGGTAGTAGTAGCCGCGGGGCATCGCCGCCATCGTACCACGGCAATCGTGGCTCCAGGCGACTAGCGCGCGCCGCCGCCGGGGGACGGTCGCCCGCCGGCCAGTCGGCCCAGGATCTGCGCGCGGACCTCGTCGAGTTCGACGATGCCGAGGAGCCGGGCGGCGGCGGCCAGCACCACCAGGCCCAGCGCGATCTCCCCGCCGAGGACGAGCGCCTCGATCAGGACGCCGCCCGCCGCCGCGAGCTCCCCGGCCATGTCCTCGACCGCGCCGACCGCCGCGCCCATGACCGCCGCCGCGAGGGAGATCCGCGCGAAGCGATCGACGAGGCGGCGGGCGTCGATGCTCCCGAGTCGACGGTGGAGCAGGAGGAGCAGGAGGCCGGCGTTGAGCACGGACGCGAGGGTCGTGCCCAGCGCCAGTCCGGAGTACCCCATGATCCGCACGAGGACGAGGTTCAGCCCGACGTTCACGCCGACGGTGAGCACGCTGACGAGGGCCGGGGTCAGGCTGTTGCCGAAGGCGTAGAACACCGGGGCGGTCAACCGCACCGCCGCGTAGCCGACGATGCCCGGGGCGTAGAACA
Source organism: Vicinamibacterales bacterium (assembly GCA_963664545.2). GTDB lineage: Bacteria > Acidobacteriota > Vicinamibacteria > Vicinamibacterales > UBA8438 > JAJEEA01. The sequence continues at coordinate 2,367,485 of OY761475.2, forward strand.
CCAGCGCGCGCGCCGTCGCTGGCGTGTCCGCGGCGGTGAACTCGCCGTGCTCGAAGACGAGCCGCACGATGGGGGTCGCGAGAACCGCGAGGCCGACCGCCGCCGGCACCATCACCGCGAGCATCAGGCGCAGCCCGCGGGACACGGTCTCCCGCACCGCCGCGAGGTCGCCGGCCGCGGCCTGGCGGGAGACCGCGGGCAGGGTCACCGTCGCTATCGACACCCCGAGCACCCCCAGGGGGAGGTACATCAGGCGGAACGCCAGCGTCAGCCAGGTGACCGCGCCGGTGCCCTCGCCGGTGGCGAGGCGGGTGTTGACGAACTGGTTCACCTGCAGTGCCGCCCCCGCCACCGTTGCCGGTCCCATCAGCCCCAAGACCTCGCGCAGCCCCCGGTCGGCCGGGTCGAGGGCGGGCCGCCAGCGGAACCCCTCGCGGCGCAGCGCCCACCACTGCGCCGCGATCTGCCCCGCCCCGCCGGCCAGCACCGCGACCGCGACCGCCGTGATCGGGTCGGGTCCGCCCTCGGGCATCAGGGGCACGACGACGAGGGTGCCGACGATGAGGCAGACGTTGTAGGCGGCGGGCGAAAGCGCGGGGACGAAGAAGCGCCGCAGCGAGTTGAGCATGCCCATGCACGCGGCCGCGACCGCCACCAGGGTGAAGAAGGGCAGGACGATGCGGGTCAACTGCACGGTCAGCTCGAACTTGCCGGGGACGTCCTGGTAGCCGGCGGCGAAGAGGCGGGTGAGGGGCTCGGCGAAGACGATGCCGACGGCCGCGATGACCCCGGTGACGACCGCGAGGGCGTTGACGAGCTGGGCCCCCAGGCGCCACGCCGCTTTGCGGCCCCCGCGGGTCAGCCGCCGCGTGAAGACGGGCACGAAGGCGGCGTTCATCGCCCCTTCCGCGAAGAGCTCGCGCAGCAGGTTGGGGATGCGCAGGGCCACGAGGAAGGCGTCCATCCGGTTGCCGGCCCCGAAGCGGTAGGCGAGGGCCTGGTCGCGCACCAGTCCGAGCACCCGGCTGGTCATGGTGGCGAGGCTGGCGATGCCGGCCGAGCGGGTCAGGCCGTCGCCGTCGGGGGTGGGGGGCGTCATGGTCGGGGGCGTGTCGAAGGAGGGGCGGTTCTCCGGCGCGGACTCCCGGCGGCGGGAATCACGTGGCGAACCGGAAGTTGATGACGTCGCCGTCGCGGACCATGTAGTCCTTGCCCTCCAGCCGCACCTCGCCGTGCTCGCGGCACGCGGCGTGCGAGCCGTCCCGCGCGGTCAGCGCGTCGTAGTGGACGACCTCGGCGCGGATGAACCCCCGCGCGATGTCGCTGTGGACTTCGCCCGCCGCCGCCTGGGCGGGGGTGCCGCGGGGGATCGACCAGGCCCGGCACTCGTCCTTTCCCACCGTGAAGAAGGAGATGTACCCGAGCAGCCGGTAGGCCGCCCGCACGACCCGGTCGAGCCCCGAGTCGGCGAGGCCGAGGTCGGCGAGGAACGCGGCCCGGTCGCCCGGCGGCAGCTCCGCTATCTCCAGCTCGATCTTCGCGCACACCGGCACCGTCTCGATCCCGCTGCCGGACAGGGCGCCGGCGAGGCCGGCGCGTTCGACGGCCTTCTCCGGCGCCGCCACGTCCGCCTCGTCGAGGTTGAGCACGACGAGCTGCGGCTTCGCCGAGAGGAAGCTGAAGCCCCGCAGCTTTCCCGCGTCGGCCGCGTCGAGGGCGAGGGCCCGCAGCGGCCGGCCGTCCTCCAGGGCCGCGCGGCACCGCTCGATCACCCGCAGCTCCCCGTCGAGCTCGCGGCTCCGGCCCTTCTTCATGTCCCGGCGGATCTTCTCCAGGCGCCGCTCCGCCACCCCGAGGTCGGCCAGGATCAGCTCGTCCTCGACCTGCCGGGCGTCGCGGGCGGGGTCGAGGCTTCCGGCCGCGTGGGGGACGCGCTCGTCCGCGAACATCCGCAGCACGTGCAGCAGCGCGTCGGCGTCGCGGAAGCCCGACACGTCGAGCATCGCTTCGGCCGAGCCGCGGCCGGCGAGCTCGCTCACCTCGACGGTGGCCGGCACCCGCCGCCGCGGGTCGAACAGCGCCGTCAGCCGGTCGAGGCGGGGGTCCGGCACCTGCGCCACGCCCACCTGCGGCGCCTGCCGCCGCGGTGCCGCCGCCGGCTCGCCGGACGGCTGCGTCAGCAGGCGGAACAGCGTGGTCCTCCCCGTCGCCGGCAGCCCGATCAGCCCCGCCCGCAGCATGGTCCCCGTCCGCCGCCCGGCCGCGGCGCGGAATACGAAAATAAAGCGTAAGTCATAGATTTCACGCCACTTGTTGACACCGATGGTGTCCTTCTCTATAGTGAGTGGACCTGAATGGACCGCAGTGGACGCATAGGTGGTCTCAGTGGAGCGTGGTGGCCTCGTCAGGGCATAGTCGTCTCAGTGGAGCAGGGCGGTGCTTCGGGGGAACTACTCGGTCAAGATCGACGAAAAGGGGCGGCTGAAGATCCCCGCCGTCTTCCGCACCGCCATGCAGGACCGGTACGGCGCCCAGGTGTACGTCACGTCGCGGAAGGACAAGGGCGTGGTCGTCAACATCTACCCCATGCCGGTCTGGGAAGAGATGGAGCGCAAGCTGGCCACGCTCCCGCCGTCGCTGCCCGAGCTCGCCCGCTACGTGGACCTCGTGAACTACTACGGCCAGCCCGGCGAGATCGACAAGCAGGGCCGGGTGTCCATCCACCCCCTGCTGCGCGAGTCGGCGGCGATGGTGGGCGACGTGGACGTGCTGGGGCAGCTCGACCATCTCGACGTGTGGAATCACGAACGGTTCTCCACCCGCATGGCGGACGAGCCGTTCACGGACGCCGACGCGCGCAAGCTGTCGGAGTACGGCATCTGATGGCGACGATCCTACACGAGCCGGTCCTGCGGGCGGAGACCGTCGAGCTGCTCGATCCGGCGGACCGCGGGCTCGTCGTCGACTGCACGGTGGGGACGGGCGGACACGCGGCGGCGCTGCTCGAGGCGGGGGCGGCGCGGGTCCTCGGGCTCGACCGCGACGCCGACGTCCTCCCCCTCGCCCGGCGCCGCCTCGCCGCCTGGAAGGACCGCGTGGACCTGGTGCACGCCGACTACCGCAGCCTCGACGACGTGCTCGACCGGCTCGGCGTCGACCGCGTCGACGGGGCGCTGGCCGACCTGGGGTGCTCCTCGATCCAGCTCGAGACCGAGGGGCGGGGGTTCAGCTTCCGCCGCGACGACCCGCTCGACATGCGCATGGACCGCACGGGCAGCCCGACGCTGGCCGACCTCCTCGCGGGGGCGACCCCCGAGGGCCTGGCCGACGTCATTTTCCAGTACGGCGAGGAGCGCCGTTCGCGCCGTATCGCCCGCGCCATCGTGGGGGCCTGGACGGGCGCGGGCATCCGGACGACGGCCGAGCTCGCCGCCGTCGTCCGCCGCGCCGCGCGGTACCGCGGCCGCTCCCGCATCGACCCCGCGACCCGCACGTTCCAGGCCCTGCGCATCTGGGTGAACCGCGAGCTCGAGGGGCTCGACGTCTTCCTGCGTTCGGCCGCGGGGCGCCTGAAGGCGGGGGCCCGCCTCGCCGTCATCAGCTTCCACTCGATCGAGGACCGCATCGTCAAGCGCACCCTGCGGGAGCTCGAGCGCGGCGGCGGGATCGCGATGCGGATACTGACCCGCAAGCCGGTGCGGCCGGCCGGGGAGGAGCTGCGGCGCAACCCCCGCGCCCGCTCCGCCAAGCTGCGCGCGGCCTGGAGGACGTCGTGAACCAGCAGAACCTGGACTTCCGCGTCACCCGCGACATCCGCAACGCGCCCATCGTGCGCGAGATCGACCGCCGGCGGCAGCGCGAGCTGTGGCGGTCGCTCGCGGTCGGGGCCTGCTTCGTGCTCGTGATCGTGGGCTCCGCGTGGCAGAACTTCGAGGTGTTGCGGTACGGCTACGAGATCGAGCAACTGGAGCAGGAACGCGCCGAGCAGCTCGACCTGAACCGCCATCTGCGGCTGGAGATCCAGACGCTGAGCGCGCCGCGGCGGATAGAGCGCATCGCGACGGCCGAGCTCGGGCTGGCCGCCCCCGCCGCGGGCGGCGTGCGGGTGGTCGAGCGCGGCGCGGCCGCGCCGCCCGCGGCCGGCGCGGCGACGGCGGACCGGGACGCGGGGGGCCGCATCGTCCGCGTCGCCGCCCGATGAAGAGAAAGAGGACCATGACCCTCGACCGCGGCTCGGCCGGCCATTGGCGCGAGGTCCTGCACCCGCGGGTGCGGATCGCGGCCTGGGTCATGGTGCTGTGGGGCGCCGCGATCGCGGGGCGGCTCGTCCAGCTCCAGGTCGTCGAGCACGACTTCTACGTCGAGCTCGCCGGCCAGCAGCGGGTGCGCGCGATCGAGACGCCGGCCCGCCGCGGCGAGCTGCTCGACCGCCGCGGCCGCGTGCTCGCCCACGACGTGGCCGCCGACACCGTCATCGCCGAGCCGAGGAAGGTGACGGATCCGGCGGAGACGGCCCGGCGGCTCTGCGCGGTCATGGCCTGCGCGGCGGACCGCGAGCGCCGGCTGGCCTCGGTCCTCGCCGGCGGCAGGGCCTTCGCCTACGTCGAGCGGCAGGTGTCGCCCCGGGTGGCCGAGCGCGTACGCGGGCTCGACCTCGACGGCATCGGCTTCCTCAAGGAGAACCGGCGCTACTATCCCAACGGGCGGCTCGCCGCGCACCTGCTGGGCCACGCCGGCGTCGACAACCAGGGGCTGCATGGCCTGGAGTCGCTGTACGAGGAGACCCTCGCGGGCGAGCCGGGGAGAACCCTGGTGCAGCGGGACGCGCAGCAGCAGGCGTTCGGCCGCGCCGAGCGGCGGCCGACGGCGGGGGTCTCCCTCGAGCTCTCCATCGACAGCTTCATCCAACACGTCGCCGAGCGCGAGCTCCGCGCCGCCGTCCGCGCGCACGGCGCCGACGGGGGCAGCGTCGTCGTCCTCGATCCGCGTACCGGCGACATCCTCGCGCTCGCCAACGAGCCCACGTTCAACCCCAACGCCTGGGGCCGCGCCCCGGCGGACGCGCGCCGGAACCGGGCGACGCAGGACGTCTACGAGCCGGGGTCGACCTTCAAGATCGTCACCGCCTCGGCCGCCCTCGAAGAGCGGATGGTCCGGCCCGACGACGTCATCGACGTGAGCCCCGGCGTGGTCTACTTCGGTGGGAGGCCCATCCGAGAGTTTCGCGGTCGCAACTACGGGGCCCTCACTTTCACCGATGTCATCGTCAAGTCCAGCAACGTCGGGGCCAGCCGGATCGGCGTGGCCCTGGGCGCGGACCGGCTCAACCGCTACGTCCGGCGGTTCGGCTTCGGGCAGACGAGCGCCCGCGACTTTCCCGGCGAGAGCCGGGGCATCGTGCGCGACGCTTCCCGGCTCCGCGAGGGCGACCTGGCCCGCGTCGCGATGGGCTACACCGTCTCCGTCACACCGCTGCAGATGGCCGCGGCGATGAACGCGGTCGCGAACCGCGGCGAGGTGTTGGCGCCCCGCCTCGTCCGGGCGGAGCTGCGCGGCGGCGTCCGCGACGAGGTCCCGGTGCGGGCCGTCCGGCGGGCGGTCAGCGCGGGGACCGCCGCCACCCTGACCCGCATCATGGAGGAAGTCGCCGCCCGCGGCACCGCCCGCGCCGCCCGCATCCCCGGCTACCGCGTCGCCGGCAAGACGGGCACGGCCGAGAAGCTCCTGCCGGGCGGCGGCTACTCCCGGACCGACCACGTCGCCTCGTTCGCGGGGTTCGCGCCGTCCACCCGGCCCGAGCTCACCATCCTCGTCGTGGTCGACGGCGTGGCGCGCTCTGGCGGCGTGGTGGCGGCCCCGGTGTTCCGCCGCATCGGCGAGGCGGTCCTCCCGCATCTCGGCGTCGCGCCCGACATGGACGCGCCGCCGCCGCTGTTCGTGCCGTCCGAGCCCGCCCCGTTCCCGGGCGCGCGGCCCGTGGTCGTACGCGCGGGCGCGGCATCCGGTCCGGCCGGCCCTTCCGCGGCGGCGTCCGGGGCGATGCCGGATCTGCGCGGTCTCGGGGCGAGGTCGGCGGTCGCCGTCGCGACCGACCTCGGCCTGTCCACGCGGCTCAGGGGGCGCGGCGTCGTCGTGACGCAGGCGCCGGGGGCGGGCGAGGCGATCGCCCCGGGGCGGGTGCTGGTCCTGACGCTCGATCGTCGCGGGGCGGGGGCGGGGTCATGACCGTCCGCGACCTGGTGCCGAAGCTGTCGGGGCGGGTGGACGCCGGCGCGGATCCGCCCGCGGACGCCGCGGTCCTGGCGCGGGAGGTGACGGGGGTCGCCTTCGACTCGCGCCGGGTCGAGCCGGGGGCGGTTTTCGTCGCGATCAGGGGGCGGCGCGCCGACGGCGCCGACTTCGCGGCCGACGCGGCGCGGCGGGGGGCGGCGCTCGTGGTGTCCGAGTCGCCCGCGCGGCCCGGGGCCGGGGGGCGGTGGGTGCGGGTGAGCGACGCGCGGCTCGCCCTCGCGGAGCTGGCGGCGGCCTTCCACGGCAACCCGAGCCGCGACCTCACGGTGACGGGGGTCACCGGCACCAACGGCAAGACCACCACGACGTACCTGCTGGCCGCCATTTTCGAGGCGGCGGGCCGGCCCTGCGGCCGCATCGGCACCGTGACGTACCGCATCGGCGCGGCCGAGGCGGAGGCGCCGCACACGACCCCGGAGGCGCCGGACGTGCAGGCCCTCCTGCGCGCGATGGTCGAGCAGGGCGCCGCCGCCTGCGTGATGGAGGTGTCGTCGCACGCGCTGTCGATGCGCCGGGTGGACCGAACCCGGTTCAGCGCCGCCGTGTTCACCAACCTCACGCGGGACCACCTCGACTTCCACGCCGACATGGCGGGCTACTTCGACGCGAAGCGCCGCCTCTTCGACATGCTGCCGCCGGGCGCGCCGTGGGTCGTCAACCTCGACGACCCCGCCGGCCGGCGGCTCGCGGGGATGGCCGGCCGTCCCGTGACCTACGCCATGGAGCACCGGGCCGAGGTGCGCCCCGAGCGGGTGGCGTCGACGCGGGCGGGGACCCGGCTCGACGTCCCCACGCCGCGCGGGCGGCTGCGGCTGCGCTCGCCCCTCCCCGGGCGGGTCAACGCCTGCAACGTGCTCGCGGCCGCCGCCGCCGCCCTCGCCCTCGACGTGCCGCTGCCCGCCATCGAGCAGGGCGTGGCCGGGCTCGACGGCGTGCCGGGGCGCTTCGAGGTGGTGTCGTCGCCGGACGACGACGTATGGGTGCTGGTGGACTTCGCGCACACCGACGACGCGCTGCGGGCGGTGCTCGGGGCGGTGCGCGAGCTCGGCGCCGGCCGCCTCATCAGCGTCTTCGGATGCGGCGGCGACCGCGACCGCGACAAGCGCCCGCTGATGGGGGCGGTGGCGGCGAGGCTCAGCGACCTCGTGGTGCTGACCTCCGACAATCCGCGGTCCGAGGATCCGGACCGCATCATCGATCAGATCCGCAGCGGCGTCCTCGCGACGGCCGGCCGCGGGGGGCGCAGGCACCTGGCGATCGCGGATCGCCGCGCCGCCATCGAGCGGGCCATCGCCGAGGCGGAGCCGGGGGACGCGGTGGTCATCGCCGGCAAGGGGCACGAGCGCGAGCAGGTGATCGGCGACGCGCGGCTGCCGTTCGAGGACCGGGTCGTGGCGCGGGAGGCGCTCGCGGGCCGGCGGACCCGGGCGCGGGTGTCGTGAGGCGTCGTCCGGCGGCGCGGACCGCTCCGCGCCGGGGGGGACGGGGCGGCCGGGGCGGGCCGCGGGAGATGGGCGAATCGTGGTCGATGACGCTCGACGGGCTGGCCCGGGCGGTCGGGGGCCGGCGCATCGCGGGGGCGGGCGGGATCCGCGCCGCCGGCGTCTCCATCGATTCCCGCTCGCTCCGCCCCGGCGATCTGTTCGTGGCGATCCGCGGCGCCCGCTTCGACGGCCACCGCTTCGTGGCCGACGCCCTGGCGGGCGGCGCGGCGGGGGCCATCGTCAGCGACGCCGCGGCCCTGGGAACGCCGCCGGCGCCGGGGATCGTCGTCGATGACACCCTGCGCGCGCTGCAGGCCCTGGCCCGCCGGGTCCGGCGGGACTCGGGCGCCCGGGTGGTCGCGGTCACCGGCAGCGTCGGGAAGACGACGACCAAGGAGCTGACGGCGGCGCTGCTGGAGACGCGGTACCGCGTGTTTCGGAATCGGGGCAACCTGAACAACCACGTCGGGTTGCCGTTGTCGTTGCTGGAGCTGCGGGCCCGGCCGGAGGTGGCGGTGGTGGAGCTCGGCATGAGCGGCCCCGGAGAGATTCGTCGCCTCGTGGAGATCGCCGAGCCCGACGTGCGCGTCTGGACGAACGTCGCCGAGGCGCACGCGGGGTTCTTCCCCTCGATCGAGGCGATCGCCGACGCCAAGGCGGAGATCTTGACCGGGGCGTCGCCGGACGCGGTGCTCGTCGCCAACGCGGCCGACCGCCGGGTCATGCGCCGGGTGGCGGGGTTCCCGGGGCGGGTCGTCACGTTCGGCGTCGACGCCGAGGCGGACGTGAGCGCGGACGGCGTCGAGGAGCTCGGGCTCGACGGCGTGCGGGCGCGTCTCCGCACCCCGGCCGGCTCGGCCGCGGTGCGCACGCGGCTGCTCGGCCGCGGCAACCTCGCGAACGTCGCCGCCGCGGTCGCGGTCGCGCTGACCCTCGGGGTGCCCCTGGCCGCCGCCGTCGAGCGGGCGTCGGCGGTGGAGGCGCCGCCGCACCGGGGCCGGATACACAAGCTGGCCGGCGGGCTGGTGGTGATCGACGACTCGTACAACTCGAGCCCCCTCGCGGTGGAGACGGCGCTGGCGGCCCTGTCGCACGCGGGGCGGGCGGGCCGTCGCGTGGCGGTGCTCGGCGAGATGCTCGAGCTCGGCGCCCGCGCCGAGGACCTGCATCGGGCGGCCGGCCGCGCCGCCGCGGCGGCGGGGGTGGGCCTGCTGCTGACGGTCGGGGGCGGCCCCGCGCGGGCCCTCGGCCTCGCCGCGGTGGAGGCCGGCGCCGACGCCGCCGGCGTCGTCCACTGCGGGACCAGCGAGGAGGCGGCGGCGCGCGCGGCGGCATTGATTCGCGACGACGACGTCGTCCTCGTCAAGGGGTCGCGGGGTGTCCGGACCGACTTGGTGGTGACGCGGCTCTGCGCCGGCCGTTCGGCGGGACGGGAGCGGGCGTGATGCTGTACCACCTGCTGTATCCCCCGCTCAACGTCGTCCAGTACATCACCGTGCGCACCGCCGCGGCCGGCATCACCGCGTTCCTGATCAGTCTCGTCGTGGGGCCGTGGCTGATCCGGACCCTCCGCGAGTTCCAGGTCGGCCAGATCGTGAGGGACGACCTCGCCAAGCACCAGTCCAAGGCCGGCACGCCGACGATGGGGGGGCTGCTCATCCTGACCGCGGCGTCGGTGCCGACCCTCCTGTGGGGCGACCTCACGAACGCCTACGTGTGGATCGCGACCCTCTCCATGGTCGCGTTCGGGCTCGTCGGCTTCCTCGACGACTACCTGAAGATCGTCCGCCGCGACCACAACGGGCTCCGCCCGCGGTACAAGCTCCTCGGCCAGGCGGTGGTGGCCCTCGCGGTGGGCCTCGCGCTGCTGTGGATGAGCGGGCGCGAGATCTACGACACCGAGCTGGTCCTGCCGTTCTTCAAGCAGATCACGCCGGACCTCGGCTGGCTGTACGTCCCGTTCGGGATGCTGGTGATGGTGTTCTTCTCGAACGCCGTCAACCTGACGGACGGGCTCGACGGCCTCGCCATCAGCCTCTTCATCGTCGCCGCGGCGGCGATGACGGCGCTGGCCTACGTCACCGGGCACGCGACCTTCGCCGAGTACCTGCTGCTGACCCACGTGGCGCCGGCGGCCGAGCTCACGGTGTTCTGCGGCGCGCTGGTCGGGGCCGGCCTCGGCTTCCTCTGGTACAACTCCCATCCCGCCGAGATCTTCATGGGCGACGTCGGGTCCCTCGCGCTGGGCGGGGCCCTCGGCACGGTGGCGATCCTCATCAAGCAGGAGCTGCTGCTGCCGATCGTGGGCGCGGTGTTCGTCATCGAGCTCCTGTCGGTCGTGATCCAGGTCGGGTCGTTCAAGCTCACCGGCCAGCGGGTGTTCCGCATGGCCCCGCTCCACCATCACTGCGAGCTGATCGGGTGGAGCGAGCCGAAGGTGATCAGCCGGTTCCTGATCGCCGCGGTGGTCTTCGCCTGTTTCAGCCTCGCCACCCTGAAGCTGCGATGAGCGGATTCTCCGTGCGGGGGGCGACGGTCGTGGTGGTGGGGGCGGCGCGCAGCGGCGTGGGGGCGGCGCGGCTCCTCGCGGACCGCGGCGCGCGGGTGGTCCTGACCGAGCGGCGCGCCGAGGTCGCCGAGCCGGTCCGCCGCCTGGCGGACGCCGGCGTCGAGCTCGAGCTCGGCGGCCATCGGGCCGAGACGCTGGCGCGCGCGGACCTCGCGGTGCTGAGCCCCGGCGTGTCCCCGGCCCTGCCGGTGCTCGACGACGTCCGGCGGCGGGGCGTCCCCCTCATCAGCGAGCTCGAGCTGGCGTGGCGCTGGCTGCGGGGGCGGGTGGTGGCGGTCACCGGCACCAAGGGCAAGTCGACGACGGTGGTGCTGGCGGGGCGGATGCTGGAGGCGGGGGGCTGGGACGTGCTCGTGGGGGGGAACGTGGGGGCCGCCCTCAGCACCCAGGTGGACGACTCCACGCCGGAGACGGTGCACGTGGTCGAGGCGTCGAGCTTCCAGCTCGAGCTGACCGATACGTTCCGCCCTTCCATCGCGGTGCTGCTCAACCTGCACCGCGACCACCTCGACCGGCACGCGGGCTACGCCGCCTACGCGGCGGCCAAGGCCCGCATCTTCGCCAACCAGACCGGGTCCGACACGCTGGTGGTGAACGCCGACGACCCCGAGGTGCTGCGGATGGCGCGCGGCGGCCGCGCCCGGCAGGTGCCCTACGCCCTGTCGGCGCGGGTCGACGCGGGCATCGCGGTGGCGGGCGGCGCCATCGTCCGCCGCGGCGCGGCCGGCGACGACCCCCTGGTGCCGCTCTCCGCGGTGCGCCTGACGGGCCGGCATCTCCTGAGCGACGTCCTCGCCGCGAGCGCGGTGGCGAGCCTCGTCGGGGTGTCCGCCGGCGCGATGACCCGGGCCGTGGACGGGTTCGCCGGGCTCGAACACGCCCTGACGCCGGCCGGCGAGGTGGGCGGGGTGCGCTTCGTCGACGACTCCAAGGCGACCAACGTCGCGGCGGCGCGGTGCGCCATCGAGAGCTGCGGCGACCGCCTCGTGGTCGTCATGGGCGGACGCTTCAAGGGGGGCGACCTCGCGTCGCTCGTCCCGCCGCTCCGGCGGCGGGCCGACGCGGTCGTGGCCATCGGCGAGGCCCGCGGCCGGATGCGCGAAGCGTTCGAGGGGGCGGTGACGGTCGTCGAGGCCGGCTCGTTGGCCGACGCGGTCCGCGCCGCCTACGGGCTGGCCGCCCCCGGGGGGACGGTGCTGCTGGCCCCGGCGTGCGCCAGCCTCGACATGTTCCGCGACTACGCGGAACGGGGCCGGGTGTTCGTCGAGGCGGTGCGCCGCCTGCGGGAGGAGGAGGAAGGGAAGCGTGAGCAGTGAGCAGTCATCAGTCGTGTCGCGGCGGGGGAGAGTCGACCGCTGGGAACGCAGGCTGCCTCGGTCTGCGAGGTCGGTGTCTTCTCCTCGCGCGCGGCTGATGACTGCTGACCGCTCACGCTTCTGGGTGTCGGGTCGAGGCGCCCCGGACTTTAGGGCCGCCCCGGCCGTCCGCCGTCGCGGGAGGCTACGACTATGGCGCGAAAGCTGAAATCCGACAAGGTGCTTTTCGTCACCACCCTCCTGCTGGTGGGCGCCAGCGTGGTGATGGTCTACAGCGCCTCGGCCGTTCTCGCGATGGGGCGTTTCGAGCAGCCGCCCTGGTTCTTCCTGCTCAAGCAGGTGATCTGGGCCGTCGTCGGCATCGGGCTGCTCGGCGCCGCCATGCGGGTCGACTACCGGCTGCTGCGGAGCCCGCTGGTCATCCGGGCCGCCCTCGCGGTCTCCGTCGCGGCCCTCGTCCTCGTCTTCTTCGGGCCCCCGATCAACGGGACGCGCCGCTGGTTCTCGATCGGCGGCGTCGGCATCCAGCCGTCCGAGTTCGCCAAGGTGGCCGTCATCCTCTTCGCCGCCGCCGCCCTGGAGCGGCGCATGGAGACGATGGACCGGGTCGTGCGGGCGCTCGGGCCGCTGGTCCTCGTCACCGGCCTCGTCTGCGCCCTCATCGTCCTCGAGCCCGACTTCGGGACCGCGTTCACCCTGCTCGTGATCGTCGGCGTGATGGTCTTCGCGGCGGGGTTGCCGTACCGCTACGTGGCGGGGCTGACGCTGGTCATGCTGCCGCTGCTCTCAGCGGTCCTCGTCAGCGCCCCCTACCGCGTCCAGCGGCTGCTCGCGTTCCTCGATCCCTGGGCGGATCCGCAGGGCGCCGGCTACCAGGTCATCCAGTCGCAGATCGCGGTGGGTACGGGGGGGGTGCTGGGGCAGGGGCTGATGGCCGGCGTGCAGAAGCTGTTCTACCTGCCGCATCCGCACACCGACTTCATCTACGCGGTGATCGCCGAGGAGACGGGGCTGCTCGGGGCCGCCGTGGTGCTGCTCTGCTTCGGGGTCATCCTGTGGCGCGGGCTCGGCGTCGCGGCGGCGGCGCCCGACCGCTTCGGGGCGTTCCTGGCCCTCGGCATCACGATGATGGTGACGTTCCAGGCGTTCTTCAACATCAGCGTCGTGCTGGGGCTGCTGCCGACCAAGGGGATTCCGCTGCCGTTCGTCAGCGCGGGCGGCTCGTCGCTGCTCATCAACCTGCTGGCGATGGGCATTCTGCTGAGCGTCTCCCAGCACACGTCCGAGGCGCGGAGAACGCCGATGGTGCGGTCCCGATGAGGGCGGTGACGGCGGGGCGGCGGGCCCGCGCCCGGCCGTCCCCGGGGCGGCGGGAGGCTGAGCGGGCGATGTCCGGACCTTGCGTGCTGATGAGCGGGGGCGGCACCGGCGGGCACCTCTATCCCGGCATCGCGGTGGCGCGCGAGATCCGGCGCCGGCGCCCGGGAGCCCGCATCGTCTTCGCGGGCACGGGCCGCGGGGCCGAGGCCCGGACCGTCAACGACGAGGGGTTCGAGCACGTGCCGGTCCGCAGCGCCGGGTTGAAGGGCACGTCCTGGGCGGCGCGGGTCCGCGGGTTCTCGCTGCTGCCGGTGAGCGCCTGGGACGCGTGGCGGGTGATCGGCCGGGTCGCCCCGGACCTCGTCATCGGGCTCGGCGGATACTCGGCCGGGGCCGTCGTCCTGCTGGCGGCGCTGCGGCGGACGCCCACGATGGTGCTCGAGCAGAACGTGACGCCGGGCATCACCAACCGGCTGCTGGCGCCGGTGGTCAGGGCCGCCGCGGTGTCCCACGACGCCGCCCTCCCGCCGTTCCGGGGCAAGGGGTTCGTGGCGGGGAATCCGGTCCGGCCCGAGTTCTTCGACCCGGCGCCGCCGCCGGCGACGCCCCGCCCGCTGCACCTCCTCGTGCTCGGCGGATCGCAGGGCGCCCACGCCATCAACGTCGCGATGTCGGCGGCGGCCCCGGTCCTCGCCGGCTCGGGCGTCCCCCTCGCGGTCACGCACCAGACCGGCCGGCGCGATCGGGACCTGGTGCGGGAGGCGTACATCCGGGCGGGGGTGTCGGCGCGGGTGGCGCCGTTCTTCCGGGAGATGGCCGACGTCATGCGCCGGGCGGATGTCGTGGTGAGCCGCGCCGGCGCGACGACCCTCGCCGAACTGGCCGCGTCCGGCCGTCCGGCGGTGCTGGTGCCCCTGCCCGGCGCCGCCGACGGGCACCAGCAGGCCAACGCGGAGGTGCTGGCGGCGGGGGGCGCGGCCGAGGTGCTGCCGGAGGCGGGCCTGAGCGGAGAGCGGCTGGCGGCGCGGGTGCTCGCGATCGCCGCCGACGACGAGCGGCGCCGGCGGATGTCGGCCGCGGCCCGGACCCTGGCGAGGCCGCGCGCGGTGTCCATCATCGTCGATCGGGCCGAGGGCCTGATGGGGGAGTCGGGCGGTCCGTGAGCAGGTGGCGAATCACGCATCCGGCGGGCGGCGGCGGGAAGCGGGACCGGCCCCGGTCGGCCACGGCCTCCCCGCGGAGGCGCGCCGGGTGCACTTCGTGGGCGTGGGCGGCGTCGGCATGAGCGGTGTGGCGGAAATGATGAGCGGTCTCGGCTACGACGTCAGCGGCTCGGACCTCGCGGCGTCGGCGGCCACGGAGCGGCTGCGGGCGCGCGGGATTGCGGTCGCGACCGGCCACGACGCCCGGCGGGTCGCCGGCGCGCACGCCGTGGTCGTCTCGGCCGCGGTGCCCGACGACAACCCCGAGGTCGTCGAGGCCCGGCGCCGCCGCCTGCCGGTCGTGCCGCGCGGGGTCATGCTGGCGGGGCTCGCGGCCCCGCGGTCGACGGTCGCGGTGACGGGGACGCACGGCAAGAGCACCACGTCGGCGATGGTGGCGGTGATGCTGGCCGAGTGCGGGCTCGACCCGGCGGTGCTCGTCGGGGCGCGGGTCGACGCCTTCGGGAGCAACGCGAGGATCGGAAACGGACCCCACTTCGTGGTCGAGGCGGACGAGAGCGAGCCGTCGCTCCTCGCCCTGCGGCCCCGCGTCGCGGTCCTCACGAATCTCGAGCCGGAGCACCTCGACGGCTACGGGACCTTCGAGCGGCTGCGCGACACCGTCGTCCGCTTCGCCAACCGGACCGTCGAGGCGGGCGCGGTGGTGGCGTGCGCGGACGACGCCGGGGTGGCGGCCCTGCGGGACCGCATCGCGCGGCGGGTCGTGACCTACGCGCTCGACGCCGGGTCGGCCGACGTCGCGGGCCGGGACGCGGAGTGCGGCGCCGACGGCTCGCGGTGCCGCGTACGGTTCACCCGGCGGGGGCGGCGCGGGGCGGCGGGGCTGGAGCTCGCGGTGCCGGGAAGGCACAACCTGCTGAACGGGCTCGCGGCCTTCGCCGTCGGCCTCGAGCTGGGGCTCGACCCGGGCGCGGCCGCGGCCGCCCTCCGCCGGTTCACGGGGGTGGGCCGGCGGTTCGAGCATCGCGGCGCGGCGGGCGGCGTGCGGATCGTCGACGACTACGGCCATCACCCCACCGAGATCGCGGCGGTGCTGGCGACGGCCCGCCGGCAGCCGCACGACCGGCTGGTGGTCGTCTTCCAGCCCCATCGCTACACCCGGACGGCGCGGTTCCTCGACCGGTTCGCGGCGGTGCTGGCGACCGCCGACGTCGTGGTGCTCGTGGACATCTTCGCCGCGGGGGAGCCGCCCCTCCCCGGCGTGACGACCGAGCGGCTCGCCCGCGCGGTGCGGCGCGGGACGGACCGGCCCGTGCACCACGCCCGCGGCCTCGACGAGGTCGCGCCGCTCGTGGCGGGCTTGGCGCGGCCCGGCGATCTGGTGCTCACCCTGGGGGCGGGGCCCATCGGCGGGATCGGCGGCCCCCTCCTTCGGGCGTTGGAGGCGTCGGCGGCGGGGGCGGGGAGGGCAGGAGGATGACGCGGCCGAGCGTTTGGTCCAACCGGACGTCGGCGCCCGCGGCGGAGCCGGATCCGCCGCGCCTGGCGCGGGTCGCGGCCGGCGTCAGGCGGCATGGGGCGCGGGTCGCGCGCGCCGCGGCGCTGGCCGGCGGCCTGTCGTTCGCCGGATGGACGGCGGCGACGGAGCTCCCCGCCGCCCCGTTCCTCGCCATCGACGACGTCGTGGTGGCGGGCAACGAGCTGCTGGCGGCGGGGGAGGTGCTGGCGCTGATGCCGGGTCTGCGCGGCGCCGGCATCCTGTCCGTCGATCTCGAGGACCAGCGGCGGCGGCTCTCCGCGTCGCCCTGGATCGCGGGGGCCGCCCTGCGCCGCCGCCTGCCGTCGACGGTGGAGGTGTTCGTGACCGAGCGCCGGCCCGTCGCCGTCGCGCGGTTCGGCGGCCGGCTGTTCCTGCTGGATGCGTCCGGGGCGGTGCTCGACGGCTACGGTCCGCGCTTCGCGGCCTTCGACTTCCCGATCGTCGACGGCCTGGCCGGGGAGGGCGGGGGGGCGGCGGTCGTCGACCCCCGGCGCCTGGCGCTGGCCGCGCGCCTGCTCGGCGAGCTCGCGGGCCGGCCCGACGTGCTGGACGCGGTCTCCCAGATCGACGTCGCCGACCCGGGGGACGCGGTCGTGCTGCTCGACGGCGATGTGGTGCTCGTGCATCTCGGGGCGGAGCGGTTCCTCCCGAAGCTGCGGCGCTACGCCGAGTTGGCGCCGTTGCTGCGCGAGGAGACGCGCGACATCGACGCGGTCGACCTGCGGTTCGACCCGCGGGTGTACGTCCGGTACCGGGATCGGGATCGGGGGGAGGCGGCGGGACGCGGGCGGCCCGGCCGGGCCGCCCGGTCGGCGGCCGGCGGCACGGGTGGTGCCTTGGCGTCGCGTCGCCGGGGGCCGGTGGCCGGGCCGCGCGTCGCGCGGCATGCGACGGAGCCCGCGCCACGGGCTCCCGGCACGTGACGGACGGGGGTCCCATGGGGCGGAAGGACAATCATCTCGTCGGCCTCGACGTCGGCACGTCGAAGGTGGCGGCCATCCTGGCCGAGCCCGTCGGGGACGGCGGCGGCATCGATGTCATCGGCGTCGGGGTCGTCGAGGCCCAGGGCATCCGGGGCGGGGTCATCGTCAATCTGGAGGCCGCGGTCGGATCGATCAAGCGGGCGATCGAGGAGGCCGAGCTCACCGCCGGCGTCGAGATCGACTCGGTCGCCCTCGGGCTCTCCGGGGCCCATCTCAAGGCGTTCAACAGCCGCGGCGTGGTGGCGGTGGCGGATCGGCGCCGCGGGATAGACGACGGGGACGTCCGCCGCGCGATCGACGCCGCGAAGGCGGTGACGCTGCCGAAGGGCCGCGAGATCGTCCACCTCCTCGCCCAGAACTTCGTGGTCGACGGCCAGGACGGCATCAGCGACCCCGTCGGGATGACCGGCTCGCGCCTCGAGGTCAACGTGCACGTGGTCACCGGCAGCGTCTCGTCGACCCAGAACATCATCGCCTGCGTGAACCAGGCGGGGGTGGAGGTCGCCGACATGTTCGTCGCCCAGCTCGCGGCGAGCGAGTCGGTGCTGACCGGCGACGAACGCGACCTCGGGGTGGCCCTGGCGGACATCGGCGGCGGCACCACCGACCTCGCCGTCTTCGAGCGCGGCAGCCTGTGGCATACCGCGGTCGTGACCCTGGGCGGCGACCACTTCACGAACGACGTCGCGGTCGACCTGCGCATGCCGATTCCCGATGCGGAGAGGACCAAGCGCCTGCAGGGGTGCGCGCTCGACGCGATGGTCGGCGAGGACGAGCGCATCGAGGTGGCCAGCGTCGGGGGGCGGCCGCCGCGGCAGGTGTCCCGGCGCGTGCTGTCCCGGGTCCTGCAGCCGCGCGCCGAGGCCCTGTTCCACAAGCTGTGGGACGAGATACGCCGCGCCGGCTACGAGGACTCCCTGCATTCCGGCATCGTGCTTTGCGGCGGGGGGGCCCTGCTGGAGGGGATGGCGGAGATCGCCGAGCAGATCTTCGACCTGCCCGTCCGCCTCGGCCCGCCGGCCGAGGTCGGCGGGCTCACCGATCACGTCAGCAGTCCGGCGTTCGCGACGGCGGTGGGCCTAGTGAAGCACGCGCACCGCCGTCAACTGCAGCAGCAGGCGCGCGAGAGCGGTTGGAGCGTCGACCGGAGCCTCGCCGGCCGTCTGCGGGGGTTCTTCCGGCTCCTGGCGGGGCGCGCCCGAGGCGGCAGTTGGGCTTGACGGGGTCCCGGGGGGGGCCGCGCCGTGGAACGATGCGGACCCCCGGGGCGGTCGGGCGGCAAGCGGAGCCGCAGGCGACGGTTGGCGGGCTCCGGCGGCGGCCGCGTCGGGCATCCGCGGCCGGGCCGTCGCCGGGCATGCGCGCGGCGCGCCGGCGCGCCGGCGGAATGACAAGGGGGAGTAGATGGAATCTGCTACTGGGTCTACGGGGCCGAGAGATGCACGCGGCGGCGACGGCGCGGGACACGCGCCGTCGTCCGATCAGCAGAGCCCGCGCCTGACGATACACGACCCGGTCGAGCTGCTGGGCGCGCGCATCAAGGTCATCGGGGTGGGCGGCGGGGGCGGCAATGCCGTCAACCGCATGGTCCGCTCCGGCGTCACCGCCGTCGAGTTCATCGTCGCCAACACCGACGCCCAGGCGTTGAGCCACAGCCAGGCGCCGCTGTGCATCCAAATCGGCGCCAAGCTGACGAAGGGGCTGGGCGCGGGGGCGTCGCCGAGCGTCGGTCGGCAGGCCGCCCTCGAGGACACCGATCAGATCATCTCGGCCCTCGGCGGGGCCGACATGGTCTTCGTCACCACCGGCCTCGGGGGCGGCACCGGCACCGGGGCGGCGCCGGTCATCGCCAGCCTCGCCGGCGAGCTGGGCGCGCTGACGGTCGCCGTCGTCACCAAGCCGTTCAAGTTCGAAGGGCGGCGGCGGCAGCTTCAGGCGGAGCGCGGGCTCGCGGAGCTGCGCGAATGCGTCGACACGATGATCACGATTCCCAACGAGCGGCTGCTGACCACCACGGATCGCTCGACGACGCTGCCCGAAGCGTTCGCCACCGCCGACGACGTGCTGCGCCAGGCCATTCAGGGCATCTCCGACCTCATCCTGAAGCCGGGCCTCATCAACCTCGACTTCGCCGACGTCAAGGCGATCATGTCCGGGGCGGGGCTGGCGGTCATGGGCACCGGCGTCGGTCACGGCGAGGCCAAGGCCGTCGACGCGGCGCAGCAGGCCATCTCCAGCCCCCTGCTGGAGGACGCCTCCGTCGAGGGCTCCCGCGGCGTCATCGTCAACATCACCGGCGGCAACGACCTGTCGCTGGCCGAGGTCCACGAGGCGACCTCGATCATTCAGGAGTCGGCCCACGAGGACGCCAACATCATCTTCGGGGTGGTCATCGATCACGACGTCGATGACGAGGTCAAGCTGACGGTCATCGCGACCGGGATCGGCGGGGCCGACGCCGCCGCCTCGAAGCACGACCGGGCGTCCGCCGATACGCCCGTCGACCTCCAGCAGTACGCGGACTGGAAGGACGATTCGAGCGCCGGCGAGCCGGCCCGCGAGGCGCCGCTGCGGCGGCCGCCGGTCATCACGCTGCCGTTGCCGGCATCCGGCGGGAACGGCGACCGGGCGGCGGAGCCCGGCGTCGAGGTCGACGTGCCCGTCTTCCTGCGGCAACGCGCCAAGTAGCCGCCGCGCCGGGCGGGAGGCCCGGGCGCGGCGTCACCGCGCCCCGCCCTCCGCCGCCCCGCCCTCGGCCGCCGGCTCCCCCGGCGGCGGGTCCGGGGGGCGGGCCGGGTCGTGGTACAGCAGGCGCCGGCAGCTCTCGCATCGGATCAGCCCGGCGTTGAGCAGGACCTGGTTGAAGACCTGGGGGCGCAGCCGCACGTTGCACACGGTACAGTGCCCTTTCCTGGCCTCGACGAGGGCCAGGCCCTGACGCTGGCCGGCTATCGACTCGAAGAGCCGGAGGCTCTCCGCCCCGATGGTCTCGGCGAGCCGGGCCCGCTCGTCCGCCGCGCCGGCCAGCCGGCGCTCCATCGCGGCGCGCCGGTCCTCGATCTCGGCGCGCTCGCGTTCGACGGCCTCCGCTTCCTCCCGCTCCTCCCGCTCCGCCGCCTCGACGGCGGCATCGAGCTCGTCGGCCTCGATCAGCTTCTCGAGAATCGTGTCCTCGAGCCGGGCCACCTCCTCCTCGGCGGTGGCGATCTCGTGCTGCATGGCCGTGTACTCCTTGTTGGTCTTGACGGCCATCAACTGGTCCTTGAACCGGGACAGCCGGCCCTGGACCTCGCCGAGGCGCTTCTCGGCCTCGCGCCGGCTCTTCCGCGCCTCCTCCCGCCTGCTCGCGGCGTCCTCGGCGCGGGCGCGGCCGGCGCGCAGCCGTTCGTCGAGCGCGGCCAGGCGCCCGGGGACGGCGTCGACCGCGAGACGGGTCTCGACGGTGGCGTTGTCGAGGCGTTGCAGGCGGATCAACCGTTCGAGATCGGGCAGCATCGGGCGTCGGGTCTCCAGGGACGGCGGCGCCGTCCGGGCAAAAAAAACCCCGCCGCGAAGGCGGGGCGGGTGGTGGGCCCACCAGGATTCGAACCTGGGACAGACCGGTTATGAGCCGGCGGCTCTACCGCTGAGCTATGGGCCCGGTCGGGACGGCGCATCATGGCGGCCGCTAGGTGCCCTCGAGGAACGCGCGCAGCCGGCGGCTGCGCGACGGATGCCGCAGCTTCCGCAGCGCCTTGGCCTCGATCTGGCGTATGCGCTCGCGGGTCACCGCGAAGTTCTGGCCGACCTCCTCCAGCGTGTGCTCGCTGCCGTCGCCCACGCCGAACCGCATCTTGACGACCCGCTCCTCGCGCGGGGTCAGGGTCCGCAGCACGCTCTCCGTCTGCTCCTTGAGGTTGAGGTTGATCACCGCGTCGGCGGGCGACACCTCCTGCCGGTCCTCGATGAAGTCCCCCAGGTGGCTGTCCTCCTCCTCGCCGATCGGCGTCTCGAGCGAGATCGGCTCCTGGGCGATCTTCAGCACCTTCCGGACCTTGCCGACGGGGATGTCCATCCGCTCGGCGATCTCCTCCGACGTCGGCTCGCGTCCCAGCTCCTGCACCAGCGCCCGCGACGTGCGGATCAGCTTGTTGATCGTCTCGATCATGTGCACGGGGATCCGGATGGTCCGCGCCTGATCGGCGATGGCGCGGGTGATGGCCTGGCGGATCCACCACGTCGCGTAGGTCGAGAACTTGTAGCCGCGGCGGTACTCGAACTTGTCGACGGCCTTCATCAGGCCGATGTTGCCCTCCTGGATGAGGTCGAGGAACTGGAGGCCGCGGTTCGTGTACTTCTTGGCGATGGAGACCACCAGCCGCAGGTTCGCCTCGACGAGCTCCTTCTTGGCCATCTCCGCGAGCATCTCCCCCCGGAAGATGGCGCGGTGGGTCTGCTCGATCTCCGGCACCGGCTGCTGCAGCTCCTCCACCCGGGCGCGCAGCCGCGCCCGCAGCTCGCGCTGCCGCCGCGTCAGCCGCTTCCGATCCTCGTCCCGGCGGGGCGTCTTGGACTTGAGCTGGCGGTCGAGCTGGGCCAGATCGCTCTGGATGGCCTGCACGCCCTCCACCGCCTCCTTCGCGCCGTCCACCAGCCGCCGCTTGACCCCCTCCGTGAACTCGAGCCCGCGGATGAGCCGGGACAGCGCGACGCGGGCCCGCAGCACGCTCCGGTGGCCCCGCCGGTACTTCTTCTTCTCGCGCTTCGAGATCTCCGCGAGCAGCGTCTCCCGCCGCCGGGCCTCCTTCCGCGCCCTCCGTATCCGCTCGATCCGTTCCAGCACGCTGTGCGACAGGCGGCGGAGCTTCTCGTCGGTGATCTCGTCGTCCTGGAAGACCACCAGCTCGCGGATGGTGCGGTCGCCGCTCTTCATTTGCTCGCCCATGTCGATGACCTGCTGGACGACCAGCGGCATCCGCGACGCCGCCTTGATGATCGACAGCTTGCCGCGCTCGATGCGCTTGGCGATCTCGACCTCCCCTTCGCGGGTCAGCAGGGGCACCGTGCCCATCTCGCGCAGGTACATCCGGACCGGGTCGTTGGTCTTGTCGATCGCGCTCGGCGTCAGGTCCAGCTCGATGTCCGAGCCTTCGCTGCGGCGGTCGAGGAGCTTGCTCTCCCGGTACTTCTGCTCCGAGTCCACGACCTCGATGCCGGCGTTGCCGAACGTCGTGAACAGCTCGTCGAGCTCGTCGGACGTGGTGATGTCCGGCGGGAGCAGCTCGTTCACCTCGTCGTAGAGCAGGTACCCCTTCTCCTTGCCGATCTGGATGAGCTGCCTGACCTCGTCGTACTTTTCTTCTAGCGACAAAGGCATTCCTCCCCGGGGGCGCGCCGGGCACCCCTCATCTCAGCGACTCCAGCTTGGCGGAGAGATCGAGCTTCTTCCGCCACAGCACGTCGATCTCGGCGAGGGCCGTCGGCGTGCCCGTCCGCTGGCAGCGGTCGATCTCGTCCTGGACCGCCGCGCGCTGGCGCTCGCAGGCCAGACGCCGGATCTCGTGCCCGCAGTCCGCCGCCGCCGCCGGCGGCCGGTCGCGGGCGCCGACCCGCGCCATCCAGTCCGCCTCCTCCGTGCTCAGGCGTTCCCGGAGGGCGTCGACGACGGCGCCGCCGGGCCAGTCGGCCAGCGACCGGGCGGTGGCGAGAATCGGCTCCGTCGCCAGCCCCGCGATGTCGTCGTCGTCGAGCCCCGCGATGATCGCCATCGCCGCCGGGGTGTCCCGCACGAGGGCCCAGATCAGGCCCTTCTCGGCCGGCTTCACGCGCCGCCCGGTCGCCACCCGGCGTTCGTCGACGGTCGTGCGCTTCGCCACCGCCGCCCGGCGGATCTCCCGGCGCGCGACATCCTCGAGGATGCCCGCGCGGTGCGCGAGGGCGTCGGCGAACCGGTCCCGCTCGGCCGCGTCCGGGATGCGCGCCGCCACCTCCAGCATGCGCGTCAGGAACTCGCGCCGGTGGTCGCCGCGGGCCAGGTCCCGCGCCGCCGCCTCGCGGTCGAGCACGTACTGCAGATACGGCCGGGACGCGCGCAGCGTTTCCCGGTACCGGTCGACCCCGTGCTTCCGGATGCACGCGTCGGGGTCCTCGCCGTCCGGGAGCACCGCCACGTTGACCTGCAGCCCGTGGGCGAGCAGCAGCTCGCCGGACCGGGACGCGGCCCCCGCCCCGGCGGGGTCGGGGTCGAAGCTCACGATCACCTTCGGCGCGAACCGCTTGAGCAACCGGACCTGCCGCTCCCCCAGGGCCGTGCCGCAGCAGGCGACGACCGGGGCGACCCCGGCCTGGACCGCCTGCGCCAGATCGAAGTACCCCTCGACGAGGACCGCGTACCCCGTCTCGCGGATCGCCCGCTTCGAGAGGTGGAGCCCGTACAGTGTACGCCCTTTCGAGTAGATGGCGGTCTCCGGCGAGTTCAGGTACTTCGGCTGCTGGTCCGGCCGGAGGGCCCGCGCCCCGAAGGCGATGACCGTCCCGCTGTCCCGGGCGATGGGGATGACGAGGCGGTTCCGGAACCGGTCCACCAGCGGCCCCCCCTCGCGGGAGACGGCCAGCCCGCTCCGCACCAGGAGGTCGTCCGCGCAGCCGCGTCCGCGCAAGTGGGCGGTCAGGCGGTCGCGGGAGGCCGGCGCGAACCCCAGGCCGAGCCGTTCCGCCGTGTCCGGGGCGATGCCGCGCTCGGCGAGGTGGTCCCGGGCCGGCGCGCCCGCCGCCTCGGCGAGGCACGCCGAGAAGAACTCCGCCGCCGCCTCGTGGATGCCCACGAGGGCCTCGCGCTCGGCCCCCGCGGCGGCGTCGCGGTCCGTGGCGGGCTCGGGCGCGGGCAGGCCGGCGCGCTGCGCGAGATGGCGCACCGCGTCCGGGAAGTCCAGCCTCTCCTGGAGCTCGATGAACTTCAGGACGTCGCCGCCCGCGCCGCAGCCGAAGCAGTGGAAGAAGCCCTTGTCCGGGTGCACGTTGAACGAGGGGGTTTTCTCGGCGTGGAACGGGCAGAGGCCCACGTAGGCGGTCCCCGCCCGGCGGAGGGGGACGTACGACTGCACGACCTGCACGATGTCCGCCTGCGACTTCAGGTCGTCGATGAACGACGGGGGGAACAGGCCCATGTCAGCAGGTCATTCCTTCAGCTCGGCGATCGTGACCGCGCCGCCCCCGTCCTCGGGGGGCGCCGCCGACACCCGCCGGACGCAGGGATGCGTATCGAGGAACCGGGCGATCGAGCGCCGCAACTGGCCGGTGCCGTGCCCGTGGACGAACCGGACGGTGCGCGTCTCGCTCATCAGGGCGTGGTCGAGGTGCTTCTCCACCCGCGACAGGGCCTCGTCGACCCGGCATCCGATGACGTTCAGCTCCTCTAGCGGGCCCGCCGGCTCCTCGACGTGGATCGCGACCTGCCGGCCCGGCCGCCGCGCCTGGCGGCGTCCGGCCCTGAGCGAGGCGAGGGGCACCCGCAGGCGCTTGCCGTTCACCTCGACGTCGGCGTCCGCGCCGTGGAGCGACCGCACCGCCCCGTCGACCCCGAGCGTCGACACCGTCACCCAGGCCCCGACCTCGACGTCGGGCGGGGGCGCGGCGGGCGGCGGGGGCGCCGCCGCGGCCGGGACCGCCGTCGCCCGCGCGACGTCCTCCAGCGCCGACCGCGCCTCCGCGCGCAGGGCGCCGCTGTCGCCCGTCGACAGCGCGCGTTCCCGGTTGCCGATCCGGCCCGCCGCCTCCCGCTCCGCCGCCGCGACCCGTTCGCGGAGGCCGCCGACGATGGCGTCGATCTCGCCGCGGGCGGTCCGCATCCGTTCGCCCAGCGCCTGCTCGAGCCGCTTCCGGCCCGCCGCCTCGCGCTCCTCCAGCTCGCGCTCGCGGCGGGCGATCGCGTCCCCGCGCGCGGCCAGCGACCGGTCCCGTTCCGCGAGCTCCCCGCGAAGGCCCTCGAGCTCGCGGCGGTCCGCGTCGATGCGGGCCAGATGCTCCGCGAGCTGGGCCTCCCGGGCGCTGCGCCGGTCGGCGGCGGCGGCGATGATCTCGGGGGCGAGGCCCAGCCGCCCCGCGATCTCCAGGGCGAGGCTGCGGCCCGCCGAGCCGTAGGCGAGCCGGTAGGTCGGCGCGAACGTGTCCGGGTCGAAGCCGAACGCCGCGACCGCCGCCCCCGCGGTGGTGGCGCCGTAGGACTTGAGCACCTCGTCGTGGGTGGTCGCGATGACGTGGGCGCCGCGCGCGCGGAAGTGCTCGACCACCGCGCATCCCAGGGCACCGCCCTCCGCCGGGTCGGTGCCGGCCCCGACCTCGTCGAGCAGGACCAGGCCCGGCAGGGCGAGCCGGCGGTCCATGGCCACGATGTTGCTCAGGTGCCCCGAGAACGTGCTCAGGTTCGCGGCGATCGACTGCTCGTCGCCGACGTCCGCGAAGACCGACTGGAAGACCGGCAGCACCGCGTCCTCGGCGGCGGGGACGTGCAGGCCGGCCTGCGCCATGAGGGCCAGCAGCCCCGCCGTCTTCAGCGCGACGGTCTTGCCGCCGGTGTTCGGTCCGGTGACGATGAGGGCGCGGTCGGGCGGCGGCATCACGATGTCGACGGGGACCGGCTCGTCGGGCGCGCCGTCGCGCGGGGACGCTTCGAGCCGGCTCGTCACCGCGCCCATCAGCAGCGGGTGCCGGGCCGCCCGCAGCTCGAACGTCTCGTCCTCCGCGAGCCGCGGCTCCACCCCGCCGACGGCGGCCGCGAAGGCGGCGCGCGCCTGGACCGCGTCGAGCCGGGTGGCCGCCGTCAGGGTCCGCCGCAGGTCCGCCGCGCGCCGCCGGAACCCCGAGGAGAGCCCCAGGAGCACCCGCCGGACCTCGTCCTCCTCGTGCTGCTCGAGGGCCACGATCTCGTTGTTGAGGTCGACGGTGCTGAGCGGCTCGAGGAAGAGGCTGGCCCCGCTCGTCGAACTGCCGTGGACGATGCCGGGGATGGCGGTGCGGTGCTCGGACCGGACCACCAGCACGAAGCGTCCGTTCCGCTCGGTGACCACCCGCTCCTGGAGGTACCGGGCCGTGTCGCGGCCGCGGAGGAACGACTCGAGGTTCCCCCTCAGCCGGTTGCGCTGCTTGCGCAGGCGGCTCCGGATCGTCTTCAGCTCGGGGCTCGCGTCGTCGTTGACGTCGCCGGCGGGGTCGATCTTCCGCTCTACGTCCTCGCACTCCCGCTTCCAGGCCGCGCAGCCGTTGGCGATCGCCGTCAGGGCCGGATACGGTCCGTCGGCGGCGGCGCGCACGGCCCGGCACGACCGCTCGAGCGATTGCAGGAAGTCGGCCAGCTTCCGCAGGTCGATCGGGGCGAGGGGATGCGCCTCGATCGCGAGCCGCGACAGGATCTCGGCGAGGTCGTCGGGCGCCTCGAGCGGGAGGCCCCCCTCGTTGGCGGCGAGGAAACGCACCCCTTCCGTGGTGAGGGCGAGGGCGGTCTGGACCGCGCGCCGGTCGGTGAGGGGCCGCAACTCCCGGAGCTCGCGCGCTCCCAGCGGGGTCAGGGCGTGACTGGCGACCACCTCGACCACGCGGTCGAACTCGAGGGTCGTCTGCGTTCCTGCGTGCATCGCGGTAACGCCGCCGGTTCCATGCGGACGCCGGCCCGGCACGGGTTCTGCGAGCCGACCGGCTCAGGCTTACGAGGCCGTCGGGCTCGGGTGGAGCGGTCGCGGCTACGACGATAGTGGGGTCGGAGGCGCAGGCTCCGCAACAAGAGAGAATATCACGGGGCTGCGGCGTCCTCAAACGTCCTCGAACCGCCGGGCGGGCGGGCCGGCTGATCGTGGTTGATCAGGCTCGCCACGGCGGCCGCGCCGAAGCCGTTGTCGATGTTGACCACCGCCACCCCGGACGCGCAACTGTTCAACATCGACAGCAGCGCCGCGACGCCCCCGGCGCCGGCCCCGTAGCCCACGCTCGTGGGCACCGCGATGACGGGGACCGCGACCAGCCCCCCCACCACGCTCGCGAGGGCGCCCTCCATGCCCGCGACCGCCACGATGACGCGGGCCTGCTCCAGTCGCGTCCGCGCCGCCAGCAGCCGGTGCAGGCCGGCCACCCCGACGTCGTAGAGCCTCTCGACCCGGTTGCCCATGACCGCGGCGCTGACCGCCGCCTCCTCCGCGACCCGCTGGTCGGCGGTCCCCCCGGACACCACGAGGACGGTCCCCCGGCCCGTCGGCTCCCCGTCCGGGCCGCGGCTGATCACGCCGGCGTCCGCGTGGAAGACCGCGTCCGCCACGCGCTCCCGCACCGCGTCGAACCCGGCGGCGTCGGTCCGCGTGACCAGCAGGGTCTGGTCCGCGGCGACGATCCGGGCGGCGATCGCCGCCACCTGGGCGGGCGTCTTGCCGGGTCCGAAGACGACCTCGGGGAAGCCCTGGCGAATCGCCCGGTGGTGGTCGACGCGGGCGAACCCGAGATCCTCGAACGGCGCGCGCCGCATCGACGCCGTCACCGCCGCCTGGGCCTCGTCGACACCGAGGCCCCCGCTACGGACCTGTTCCAGAAGTGCGCGAAGCCGCTCCGGTTCCATGCCCCGATCATACAGACGCCGTCGGCGCGGGACCGGCCGGCGGTGGCGGCCCGCCGTGGCCGGCGCTCCCGCGCTGCCGCGGTTCCTCCGTCCGCGTCGCCGCCGCCGCTCCGCCAACGGTGCCGAGGTTGCGTCGAGGTTGCGGCGGGCGGTTGCGGTCCGCCGCCCGGACCACTATTCTTCGGAGCCGATGGCTGCACAGTCGCCGGCGGCGGGGCTCGACGAGGTCGTCGCGTCCACGTCGCGCATCTGCCATATCGACGGGCGGCGCGGCGTGCTCGCGTACTGCGGGCACGACATCCACGACCTGGCGCGGCACGCCACCTTCGAGGAGGTCTGCTTCCTCCTCTGGCGGCGGCGGCTGCCGACGCGGGCCGAGCTCGGCGACCTGCAGACCGAGCTGGCGCGGCACCGCGCCCTCCCGGAGCCCGTCGTCCGCCTGCTCCGGTCGCTGCCGCCGGGGGACCTCATGGACGCGGTGCGCACCGGGGTGTCCGTCCTCGCCCACCACGATCCCGACGCGGGCGACGACTCGGCCGCCGCCTCGCGGCGCAAGGCGGTGCGGCTGACCGCGCAGGCCGGCACGCTGGTGGCGACGCTGGGCCGGCTCGCGGCGGGGGGCGCGCCGCTGGCTCCCGACCCGGTGCTGGGGCACGCCGCCAACTTCCTCTACCTGCTGACCGGCGAGCGTCCGACCGCCCTCGCCGCCCGCGCGTTCGACGTGGGGCTCATCCTCCACGCCGACCACGAGCTCAACGCGTCGACGTTCGCGGCGCGGGTCGCGGCGGCGACCCTCACCGACCTCCACTCGGCCGTCGTGGCGGGGATCGCGGCGCTGAAAGGCCCTCTGCACGGCGGGGCCAACGCCGCCGTCATGCGCATGCTGCTGGCCATCGGCGACGACGCGGACGACCGGCGGGTCGAGGACGCGGTCCGCGGCATGCTCGCCGCGAAGCGCCGGGTGCCCGGCTTCGGCCACCGCGTCTACCGCACCGAGGACCCCCGCGCCACCCACCTGCGCCGGATGTCGCGCGATCTTGGCCGGCAAGCGGGGCGGCCCCGCTGGTTCGCGATGTCCCAGGTCATCGAGAGGGTGATGAAGGAGGAGACGGGCATCGACGCCAACGTCGACTTCTACTCCGCGTCGACCTACCACGTGCTCGGCATCCCCGCGGAGCTGTTCACGCCCATCTTCGTCGCGAGCCGGGTGGCGGGCTGGACCGCCCACGTCCTCGAGCAGTACGAGAACAACCGCCTCATCCGGCCCCGCGCGGAGTACGTGGGGCCCGAGTACCCGCAGCCGTTCGTGCCGCTGGCCGAGCGGCGGGCCCCGGAGCCGTAGCCGCCGGCGTTCTGGAAGGCGGCGCCGACTTCCGCCGGAAGCGCCGACCCCCGGGGCCGGCCGGGAATCGAGTCGCAAACGACGTCGGGGGCCAGGAAACTGCGCGCCCGCGGGGCGCGCCGCCGGGTCGGACTATAATGACAGTCCGTCCATGGACCAGCGCCGCATCCGCAATTTCTCCATCATTGCGCACATCGATCACGGCAAGTCGACGCTCGCGGACCGGTTCCTCGAGCTCACCGGCGCCCTGCGCCCGCGCGAGATGGAGGCCCAGGTGCTCGACTCGATGGACCTCGAGCGCGAGCGGGGCATCACCATCAAGGCCCACGCGGTCCGGCTGAGCTATACGCCCGAGGGCGGCGAGCCGCACGTCCTCAACCTCATCGACACGCCGGGCCACGTCGACTTCTCCTACGAGGTGACGCGCGCCCTCACCGCCTGCGAGGGGGCGGTGCTGCTCGTCGACGCCTCCCAGGGGGTCGAGGCCCAGACCGTCGCCAACGCCTACCTCGCCGTCGACCAGGACCTCGAGATCCTGCCGGTGGTGAACAAGATCGACCTGCCGGGGGCGCAGCCCGACGAGACGACCCGCCAGATCGAGGACATCGTCGGCCTCGACGCCGCCGACGCCATCCTCGCCAGCGCCAAGGAGGGCGCGGGGGCCCGGGCGGTGCTCGACGCGGTGGTCGCGCGGGTGCCGCCGCCGGCCGGGGACCGCAACGGCCCCCTCAAGGCGCTCATCTTCGACTCGTGGTACGACTCGTACCGCGGCGTCGTCGTGCTCATCCGCGTCGTCGACGGGATGGTCCGGCCGAAGACGAAGGTCCGCCTGATGGCGCGGGGGCAGGACTACGAGGTCGAGCAGGTCGGGGTGTTCTCGCCCAAGCCGAAGGAGGTCGCGGAGCTCGGGGCGGGCGAGGTGGGCTTCGTCATCGCGGGCATCAAGACCGTCGGCGACGCCCAGATCGGCGACACCATCACCGAGGCGGCCCGGCCCGCGGCCGAGCCCTGCGCCGGCTTCACCGAGATGAAGCCGATGGTGTTCGCGGGGCTCT
The DNA here is from genome assembly GCA_963664545.2 of Vicinamibacterales bacterium. Classification (GTDB taxonomy): domain Bacteria; phylum Acidobacteriota; class Vicinamibacteria; order Vicinamibacterales; family UBA8438; genus JAJEEA01. The sequence continues at coordinate 2,397,124 of OY761475.2, forward strand.
ACCCCGTCGAGGGGCACCAGTACGGCGACCTGCGCGAGGCCCTCGAGAAGCTGCGGCTGAACGACGCCTCGTTCTTCTTCGAGCCCGAGACCTCGAACGCGCTCGGCTTCGGGTTCCGCTGCGGCTTCCTCGGCCTGCTGCACCTCGAGATCATCCAGGAGCGGCTCGAGCGCGAGTTCGACATGGACCTGGTGACCACCGCCCCCGGGGTCCTCTACCGGGTCACCACCACCGCCGGCGAGACGTTCGAGGTCGACAGCCCCGCCAAACTGCCCGACCCCGGGAACATCGAGGCCCTCGAGGAGCCTGTCATCACCGCGATGATCCTGACCCCGTCGGACCACGTCGGCGGCATCCTGCAGCTCTGCCAGGAGAAGCGCGGGGTGCAGAAGGGGCTCGAGTACATCGCCTCGAACCGGGTCATGATCACCTACGAGCTGCCGTTCAACGAGGTCGTGCTCGACTTCTACGACCGGCTGAAGACGCTGTCGCGGGGCTACGCGTCCCTCGACTACCACGTCACCGGCTACTGGACGTCGCCCCTCGTCAAGCTCGATCTCCTGGTGAACGGCGACCCCGTCGACGCCCTGTCGGTCATCGTGCACAAGGAGTCGGCGTACGCGCGGGGCCGGGCCCTCGCCGTCAAGCTGCGCAAGCTCATCCCGCGGCAGATGTTCGAGGTGGCGATACAGGCCACGGTGGGGGGGCGTATCATTGCCCGCGAGTCCGTCAAGGCGCTCCGCAAGAACGTGCTCGCGAAGTGCTACGGCGGCGACATCACCCGCAAGCGCAAGCTCCTCGAGAAGCAGAAGGAGGGCAAGCGCCGCATGAAGCGGGTGGGCCGGGTGGAGATTCCGCAGGAGGCGTTCCTCGCGGTGCTGACGGTGGACACGGAGTAATCCTGCGCGCGGTGGACGGCGGTCGGGGCGACCGGGCTGGTTGGGCGGACGGCGGTCCAGGCGGCGGTTTCGGGCGAGATCCGCGCGCGGTGGACGGCGGGCGGTGCCGGCGGCGGGCGGATTTGACCAGGCGGCGGGCGGCGCCGCTGGCGGCGATTTCGGGGCGAGGGATCATGGCTGGAGAGACATTCAGGAAGTCGACGGCGCGGGAGTACTTCGAGTCGATCGCGATCGCGGTCATCCTCGCCCTGTTCGTGCGCACGTGGGTCGTGCAGGCCTTCAAGATCCCCACCGGGTCGATGGAGGAGAACCTGCTGATCGGCGACCACCTCCTCGTGAACAAGTTCGTGTACGGGCCGACCGCGACCGGGCTGGAGCGGGCGCTGCTGCCCATGGGCGACATCGAGCGCGGCGACGTCCTCGTCTTCAAGTTCCCCGAGGACCCCGAGCGCGACTTCATCAAGCGGGTCGTCGGCCTCCCCGGCGAGACCATCGAGGCGCGGCAGGGGCGGGTGTTCATCGACGGGAACGCCATCGACGAGCCCTATCTCGACCTGATGCGGCCCGAGAGCCGGATGCCCCTCGACATCCGCGGCACCTTCGGGCCGACGGAGATCCCCGAGGGCCACCTGTTCATGATGGGCGACAACCGCGGCGACTCCGAGGACAGCCGCTACTGGGGGCCGCTGCCCGTCGAGTACGTCAAGGGCCGCGCGTTCATGCTCTACTGGTCGTACGAGGCCGGCAGCGAGTACTACGCCGACGTCGGCGTCGGCGCCACCCTGCGCCGCCTCGGCACGGGCGCCGCCCACTTCTTCACCCGCACCCGCTGGGACCGCCTGTTCATGGCGGTGCCGTGAGGCCGGCGTCGGCGCTCCGGATCGATGGCGTATGACGGTCGCCATGACGAGACGGCATCGAATCACGCAGGATCCCGATGTCATGGGAGGACGTCCGTGCGTACGGGGGCTTCGCGTGACGGTCGGGACCGTCGTCGGACTCCTGGCCGCGGGCCATGATCAGGACGAGGTGCTAGCCGCCTATCCGTACCTCGAGCGTGACGACATCAGCCAGGCGCTCGCCTGGGCGGCGTGGCGCAGCGAGGAGCAGGAAGTCTCGGTCGGTCCGAATTGAAGCTGCTCATCGACATGAAACCCCTCGCCTCGCTGGGTCGAGGCGCTGGCGGGACGCGGGCATCAAGGCCGAACATTGGAGCGCCGTCGGCGACGGCGGCGCATCGGACCACGAAGTCGTCCAGTGGGAGGTTCAAGAGCGATGGTCATCTGGCGACTGGCGACCCTGGCGCTCGCGGTGACGGCGGTCGCCGTCGGTGCCGCGGCGGTGCAGGAACGCGGGGCGGACAACGAGCTCGATCGCTTCATGGAACAGGTGATCGCCCGGCGCGACGAGAACCGCATCGCGCGGCGGCAGTACGTGTTCGAGGAGACGGAGCGGTTCACGGTGACGGGATACGACGGCGAGGTGTACACCCGCTTCACGCGGGAGTACGTCTGGTACCGGCGCGACGGCGTGTTCGTGCGAAGCCCGGTGCGGTTCGACGGGGTCGACGCCGGCGAGGACGACTGGCGGCGGTACGAGGCGGAGTGGCTGGAGGCGGAGGCCGAGCGCGCCCGGGACGCCGCGTCCGGGACGCCCTGCGCGCCGGACGACTCTTCCGGATCGCTGGCGGCGGCTGACGGGGCCGCTGACCGGTTGCCCTCCCCGGACGGCGCCGGCGGGACGGCCGATCCGAGCGCCGCCGCCGACCTCCGCCCGCGCTTCCTCTCCGAATCGTACTGGCTCGACTTCGAGTTCGAACCCGGCAACTACTATTTCGCGGGCCGCGAGCGGCTGGCGGGGCGGGACGTGCTCCGCATCGAGTACTTCCCCGAGCGGTTGTTCCGGGAACGCGGCCCCGACGAGGAGGACTGCGATCGGCCGCCGATCCGCGTGCCGGGCGCCCAGGAGGCGTTCAACGAGAGCACGCTCGTCACCCTCTGGATCGACCCCGACGAGCATCAGATCGTGCGGTTCACGTTCGACGGCATCGGCTTCGACTTCCTGCCCCTGCGCTGGCTCATCCGCCTCGACGAGCTCAGCGCGTCGATGACCATGGGCCGACCGCTCGACGGGGCGGTGTGGCTGCCGGAGCGGATCGAGGCCTCCGGGGTGATGACGATGGCCAGCGGATCGACCACGGTGGCGTACTCGCGCACGTTCTCCGGCTACCGGGAGGCCGAGACCGGCGCGCGCCTCCGGCCGTCGGCCGCCGGGCGGTGACGATGCCCCCCGGGTTCCCCGCTTGCCGGTCGCGGGCCATCGTCCGGGTGGCGCTGGCGGGTGCGGCCGCGGCCCTGGCGACGATTCCGCCCGCGGTGTCCGCCGCGCAGGAACGGACGGCGCGGGAGGAGGCCGTGGCCGACGCGGTCCTTTCGTCGATTCCGCCCGCGGTGTCCGCCGCGCAGGAACGGCCCGCGCGGGAGGCCGTGGCGGAGATTCGCGTCCACGGCAACCTGTCGCTGTCCGACGCCGAGGTCATCGCCCTGGCCGGTGTCGAGCTGGGCGACGCGGCCGGTCCGGATCTGGCCGAGACGGTAGGGGAGCGGCTGGAGGCGAGCGGCCGGTTCGAGACGGTCGACGTGCGCCGTCTCTACCGGTCGCTGACCGCCACCGACGAGGTCGCCCTCGTCATCGTCGTCCGCGAGCGGCCCGGCGCCCGCTGGCGCAACCCGGTGGCGCGGGCTCTCGCGGCGGCGGGCCGCCGGCTGATGGTCGCCCCGATCGTGGACCACCGGGAAGGCTACGGGGTGGCCTACGGGGCGCTGATCAGCTTCGTGGACGCGTTCGGGCCCGGCGGCCGGCTCTCGGTGCCCGCGACCTGGGGCGGCCACAAGCGCATCGGGTTGGAGATGGAGGTGCCGGTTCCGGGCCGGCTGGTCGACCGGCTGCGGGCCGGCGGCTGGCGCGGGCGGCGGCGGCATCCGCACTTCGAGGTCGACGACGACCGGACGGGGCTGGAGGTCGCGGTCGAGCGCGGGCTGCCGGGCGGGTTCCGGTTGAACGGGGCGGCGGCGTGGGAGGACGTGCGGTTCGCGGCGGCGGCGGACCGGCTGTTCCGGTCGGCGGTGCACCTCGACTACGGCGACTACCGCGAGACGCCGGCCACCGCCCGCCGCAACACGGTGGTGGTGCGCGCCGGCATCGGGCGGTTCGCGATCCTCGGGGGCGGGGCGGCCGTCCTCCGGCCCCGCCTGGACGCCCGGGCGTACGCGTCGGCCGGCGGTCAGGCGGTCCTGGCGGCGCGGCTCTTCTACGTGGGGGCGTCGGGCCCGTTGCCGCCGTACGAGAGGGCGCTGCTGGGCGGCAGCCCGGCCGCGCGCGGCACCCTCCGCGGCTGGCCGGCCGGCGAGGCGGTCGGCGACCGGATCGCCGCGGCGTCGATCGAACTGCGCCTTCCCGTCACCTCCCTGTTGTCGCAGGCGCAGGTCGGCCTCCGGTTCTTCGGCGATGCCGCCGCCGTCTACGACGCGGACAGCTCCCTCCGGCGGGCGGGCTTCCTGCAAGGGGCCGGGGTGGGCGTCTTCGTCATGCCTCCCGGATTCGGCGTCCCGGTCTCCTTCGACGTGGCGCACGACTTCGCCGGCGGCGTGCGTACGCACGTCAGCGCCGGCTTCGGGTTCTGACGGTCGACGGGCCGGCATCCCGTGAGGGCCCCGCCGGCCGCCGCCAGGCGGCGGGATTCGCTCCCCGAGGGCGCGGGCGCGACTTCATCAAGCCGGTTTATTGGCGTCCTCGGCGAGACCGCCCACTCTTCGCCCGCACCCGCTGGGACCGCCCGTTCATGGCCGTGCTGTGAGGCTAGCGGCGCGGAGGGTCAAGTGACCCGATCTTCGACGACCAGGGTGCGCCCGACCGCGCCTGGGGCCCTGTCGACCTGGCCGATGTGGGCCAAGGACGCCGGACCCTCACGCCAATTCGAGCTCGGCATGTGAACCCAGACGAACCAACAGCAGCGTCTTGGCGTCTGGCTTCTGGTAGATCAGCACCAAGTCAGGCTTCACGTGGCAGTCGCGGTGATCGGCTCACTCGCCGCTCAACGGGTGGTCGCGGTGTCGAGGGTCTAGCGGCTGGTCATTGGCCAGAGCATCAATGACAGGCTTCAAGGTTCCGTCGAGAGTCCCCCGATCCGGCCCCTGGACTCACGCTTGTAGTCGCGCTTGAACTGGGTGGTGCGCTCAGTCGTCCGCATGCAGATCGTTGAAGAGCGCCTGCATGCTGGTGAACCGGGGCAGTCCACGACGCTGGCGAGCTTCCTTCATCGCCGCGATGGTGATGGCGTTCGGCCTGAACGTCGGGGTCTCTTCCCGCGTCGCGCTTCGGGTCTTGGCCGCGTTGACACGTCTGGAACTGGCGACGTGGGCTTGGGCAGCGGCGGCCCTGATCTCCTTCATGGGGTTGACCCTCTAGATGGGGGGGGCCAAGCGGAACCTCCACTTGCGGCACACCCCCTCGGGCTCAAGCGTGAGTCCCGCAACGGCTAGACAGAGAGCAGTGTAATTCGACGATGATCTCGATATCAACCTGAGATGGGCGGACTGGAGCCCACCCATCTGCGGTGAGAGCGGCACGACGGCGGTTCGCGGGTGCCCTTGGCTCGCCGCGGTTCGCGGGCGGGTCGCGTCCGCGTCCTCACGCGCCCGCGGGGCGCGCGCGTCGCCCAAAGATCGCGGTGCCGACCCGGATCATGGTGGCGCCCTCCTCGATCGCGGCCTCGAAGTCGTGGCTCATCCCCATCGAGAGCTCGTCGAGGCGGACCGGGGCGGGGGCGCCGGCCTGCAGCTCGTCCCGGAGCGCACGCAGGCGGCGGAACCAGGGCCGGGCGGCCTCGGGGTCGTCCGACCACGGCGGCAGGATCATGAGGCCGCGCAGGCGGACGGCCCGGCAGTCGGCCGCCGCCTCGACGATGCGGCGCGCCGCGTCCTCCCGCGCCCCGTGCTTGGTCGCCTCGCCGGCGAGGTCGACCTGCGCCAGGACCTGCGGCGAGCGGCCGGCGTCGGCGGCGGCGCGGTCGAGCCGCGCGAGGAGGGCGGCGCTGTCCACCGAGTGGATCCAGTCGAAGGCGACGGCCTTCCGCGCCTTGTTCGACTGCAGGTGCCCGATGAGGTGCCAGCGGACGGGCAGCGTCGGCGTCGCGGCCTGCTTGTCGAGGGCCTCCTGCACCCGGTTCTCGCCGAGGTCGCGCAGCCCCGCGGCGGCCGCCGCCTCGACGTGGGCGACTCCGAACGTCTTCGACACCGCGACGAGGCGGATCCCGTCCGGGCGGCGTCCCGCGGCGGCCGCCGCGCGGTCGAGCCGTTCGCGGACGGCGGCGGCATTGGCCGAGATTGTGGATTCCAGCTCCATGGTCGGGGAATCGGTTTGGGAGTCTGCGCCGTAGAACGGTGCACGACTCCCAGCAGGGCTGTTGGGCGGCGGGCGGGGCCGTCCTCGCGAAGGCCGGCCGGGAACTTGCGACCCGGTAGTCCCGCGTCGGCGAAACTCCCCCACGCGATCGTCCCGACGCGATCGAACGTCGCGCCGAAATTACCGCTGTAGGTCGCGCAGCCGCTCCCGCGCCGCCGCCGCGTGCTCGCCGTCGGGGGCGGCGCCGACGTAGCGGGCGAACGAGCGCCGCGCCGCCGCCGGGTCGCCGTTCGCCTCGTAGGCGAGCCCCAGCCAGTAGTACGGGTCGGCGAGCGTGGGGTCGGTCTCGGACGCTTCGCGGAACAGCCGTAGCGCCCCGCTCACGTCGCCCGAGTTCCAGACCGCGATGCCGCGGCCCAGGGTCTCGCGGGCGGCCGCGCGCCCCGCCTCGATCTGCCGCACCGCGATGCGGTTCGCCTCGCCCCGCGCCGCCGCGGCCGCCTCGGGGCGGTTCTGGCGGGTGAAGATGTCCGCGAGCCCGTAGTGGGCGGGGGCATAGTCCGGCCGGATGGCGAGGGCCCGCCGGTAGGCGGCCTCGGCGTCCGCGAAGCGGCTCAGCCGGCTGTGCGACACCCCGATGTTGAAGTAGCAGTCGACGCAGGTCGGGGTGACCCCCAGCACCGTCTCGAACTGCGCGATGGCGCCGTCGTAGTCACCGTCCCGGTTGGCCCGGACCCCCGCCGCGAACGCGGCGGCCGCGGTCTGGTCGTCCTGCAGCGCGCGGAGCCAGGGGGCCGCGGTCCGTCCCGCTTCGAGGACGAAGCGCACGTCGACCGAGCCGTCGGGATGCACCAGCACGCGGAAGATCTGGTCGCCGAGCTCGGCCCGGCCGGCGCTGACGCTGTATTGGCCGGGGGCGAGGCCGACCTCCCGGAAGCGGCCGTCGGCGTCGGTGACGGTCTCGACGCCGGCCTCCTGGGTCTCCAGCGAGACCACGGTCACCGTGGCCCCGGCCACGGGCTCGCCGTCGCCGGTGGTGACGCGGCCGTGCACCGATCCCGTCGGCTGGGCCCACACGGGATGCGCCAGGCCCAGGAACGTCACGACCGCCGCGAGGCGCAGCCCGGAGGCCGCCGCCTCACGGCGCCGCCGCCCGCGCAACCTGTCGTGCGCGGCATCGGCGCCTTCATGCCGGGAGTCGGCTCTCACGGCGTCGTCACCTTCATCTTCGGGAACATAACTGAAAGCAACCAGGCCGGCCTGTGTGGTCGCGGCCCGGTCACGACGCAACCGTCCCGGTTTCGCCGCCCGTGCCGGGCCGATTGGCGCGGTCCCTCAGTACCGCCACGTCCGTGGCGATAGCCTGCACGTGGTCACGTATCCTCTCCACGTCGCCGCGTAGATCGGCAATCGCTGAACCGTTCGCCTTGATCGCCTCTTCCAGATCGGCATGCGCCCGGTCGTTCGTCTTCATGATGAACCGTGCATAGTAGAAGATGACCACCGCCGCCACGAGCCAGCCGGCCGCGTCTCCGAACTCCGCCAGTGTCCGCAGGATTCCTGCCATGTCATTGTTTCCAGCCGGGGTGCGTTGATCCCGAGTTTACACCTTAGTCTTAGTGCCGCGCCATGAACGCCCTGACCTGCGCCAGGTCGCGCACGATGGGGGTGGGGGGCAGCGAGTCGAGGAAGCGGCGCCCGTAGCCCTTGTTCACCAGCCGGGGGTCGAGCACCGACAGCACCCCGCGGTCGTCCCGGTGCCGGATGAGGCGGCCGAGCCCCTGCAGGAGGCTGAGGACGGCCAGCGGTACCTGGTACTCGTCGAACGGGCTGCCTCCGCTCCGGGAGATCGACTCCATCCGCGCCGCGGTGATGGGGTCGCCGGGCGGCGCGAACGGCAGCTTGTCGATGATGACGCAGCTCAGCGCGTCGCCGGCCACGTCCACCCCCTGCCAGAAGCTCGACGTGGCCAGGAGCACCGCGTTCGGGATCGCCCGGAACCGGCGCAGCAGCACCGGGCGGGGGGCGTCGCCCTGGACGAGCAGGGGCCAGGGGCTGGCCGGCGCGATCAGCCGGTGGACCCCGCGCATCATGGCGAAGCTGGTGAAGAGCACGAAGGCGCGCCCATCGGTGGCGTCGAGCAGGGCCCGGACCTGCAGGGCGGCGTCGCGGGCGAACGCCGGCGACCGCGGCTCGGGCATCTCCGGCGGCAGGTACAGCACCGTCTGCGCCGCGTAGTCGAACTCGGACGGGAGGCGCAGCTCGACCGCGTCGCCGATGCCGAGGCGCGACCGCTGGTAGTCGAAGGAGCCGTCGACGGCGAGGGTCGCCGACGTCAGTATCGTGCCCTGGAGGCGGTCGAGGAGCAGCTCGCGGACGATCGACGACACGTCGATGGGGCAGGCCCGCAGGAACGTGCCGCGGCCCCGCCGCTCGAGGAAGTACACTAGGCGCTCGTCGTCGGCGTCGAGCAGCATGTCGACGTCGTCGGCGAGCTCGCGGGCGCGGCGGCCCAGGGCGCGCAGGTCCTCGGTGGCGTTGGGGAACGACTCGACCGCCCCGTGCAGGGCCCGCGCCGCGCTCGCGAGCTGCCGCCCCGGCTCGGCGGCCGGCTCGAGGAGGTCGGCGTCCAGGCGCGCGCGGTCGGCCTGCGCCCGGTGGAGCCGGACCGCCGCGAAGAACAGCGCCGCCCGCTGGTCGATGTCGTTCAGCGCCCGGTACAGGGTCTGGGCGGTCTCCGCGTCCTCCTCCAGGTCGCGGCCCGTCCAGCGCCGGCCGTCGCCGACCAGCCGCTCCAGCCGGTAGTTGCTCACGGCGATGCCGAAGTACTGCGTGGCGACGTCCTCGAGCTGGTGGGCCTCGTCGATCACCGCGTAGGCGTACGACGGGATGACCTCGCCGTAGGCCGACTGGCGCACCGCGGCGTCGGCGCACAGCAGGTGGTGGTTCACGATGACGAGGTCCGACTCGGCCGCCCGCTGCCGCATCCGGGTGATGAAGCAGTCCGCGTGCTGCGGGCATTCGGTGCCGATGCACGTCTCCGAGGCGGCGGATATCTCGCTCCAGAACGGCAGGTCCTCCGGCAGGTCCTCGATCTCGGCGCGGTCGCCGGTCGGGGTGCGCGCGGCCCACGCGGCGATGGCGTCCAGGTGGGCGCGGTCGGGGGCGAGGCCCAGGGGGTCGCCTTCCCGCAGCGCCTCGAAGCGGTGCAGGCAGAGGTAGTTCCCCCGGCCCTTCATGTAGGTGGCGGTGAAGTCCACCCCCAGCGCGCCGCGCAGGGCGGGGAGGTCCTTGTCGAATATCTGGTCCTGGAGCTGTTTCGTGTTGGTGGAGACGAGCACGCGCTGGCCGCTCAGGATCGCCGGCACCAGGTAGGCGAGGGTCTTGCCGGTGCCGGTGCCCGCCTCCGCCAGCAGGACCCCGCCGTCCTCGAAGATACCGGCCGCCGCCGCCGCCATCTCCCGCTGGCCGGCGCGGGGCTCGAACGACGGCAGGGCCGCCGAGAGGGCGCCGTCGCCGGTGAACGCCGCCTCGATGTCGTCGACGAGGGACTTGCGCCGAGGGGCGGCGCGGTCGGGCGCGGGATCGGCCGGCCGGGAATCGTCCCCCACGGCTCTAGCAGCCCCCGGCCGGGTTCCGTGTCGCACCGCGCCCGGAGGGCGGCAGCGGATCGGCGGGGCGGCCGCCCGGCAAGACGCGGCGACGGAGATTGGTCATGTTCGACTGAGGCGCAGCGCGGTCGGGCGGGACGCATCGTCGCCCGATGCGACGGGGACACCGCCGTGGGCTGCTAAGGGTCCGGGTACAGCGGGAACTTCTGGCACAGGGCTTCGACCCGCGACCGCACCTCGGCCGCCGCCGCGTCCGACTCCGGGTCCGCGAGCACCCGGCTGATCCAGCCGGCGATCTCGTCCATCTCGGGCTCGGCCATGCCCCGCGTGGTCACCGCGGGGGTCCCGATGCGGATGCCGCTGGCCACCATCGGCGGGTTCTCGTCGAACGGGATCGCGTTCTTGTTGACGGTGATGCCGGCCCGCTCCAGCGCCGCCTCGGCGACCTTGCCGGTGATGCCGCGCGAGAACACGTCGACGAGCACGAGGTGGTTGTCGGTGCCGCCGCTCACGAGGCGGAAGCCGGCCTCCCGCAGGCCGGCGCCGAGGCGGGCGGCGTTCCGCACGATCTGCCGCTGGTACTCGCGGAACGCGGGCTCCGCCGCCTCCTGGAAGCACACCGCCTTGGCCGCGATCACGTGCATGAGGGGGCCGCCCTGGACGCCCGGGAACAGGGACCGGTTCACCGCCTTCGCGTGCGCCTCGCGGCACAGCACGAGGCCGCCGCGGGGGCCCCGCAGGGTCTTGTGGGTGGTGGTGGTGACGATGTCGGAATGGGGGACGGGGCTCGGGTGGAGCCCGGCCGCCACCAGGCCCGCGATGTGGGCCATGTCGGTGACCACGTACGCCCCGACCTCGTCGGCGACGGCGCGGATGCGGACGAAGTCGATGACCCGGGGGTAGGCGCTCGCCCCCACCATGATCAGCTTCGGGCGGCGCTCGCGCGCGAGGCGCGCCAACTCGTCGTAGTCGATGCGTTCGTCGTCCCGCCGCACCCCGTAGGGCACGATGTCGTAGAGCTGGCCCGAGAAGTTCAGGGGATGGCCGTGGGTCAGGTGCCCGCCGTGGGCGAGGTTCATCCCGAGCACGGTGTCGCCGGGGTCGATCAGGGCGAAGTACGCGGCCATGTTGGCCTGGGCGCCGGAGTGCGGCTGCACGTTGGCGCGCTCGGCCCCGAACAGGGCGAGGGCGCGCTCGATGGCCAGCGACTCGGCCACGTCCACATGCTCGCAGCCGCCGTAGTAGCGGCGCCCCGGGTACCCCTCCGCGTACTTGTTGGTGAGCACCGAGCCCGCCGCCTCGAGCACGGCGCGGCTGACGAAGTTCTCCGAGGCTATCAGCTCGAGGCCGGTGTTCTGCCGTGCGGTCTCGTCGGCGAGGACGGCCGCGATGGCCGGATCCGCCTCGGTCAGGGGGCGCAGGCGGTCGGTCGGGGTCAGGTCGGTGACGGGGTTCATGGTGTTCTCGGAGCCTGAGCCCTCCCGCGGGACGCGGCGCCCCGGAACGGCGCGGACGGCTGGCGCGGGGTGGAGAATCGGCGGCGCGGCGACTTTGGATTGTACTACGGTCGAACCGCGCTTTTCCCGTTCCTCGGCGGTCGCCTCCCGGTTGCCTCCGGGGGCGGTTCCGCGTGCTATAGTCGGCGCATGGCGCAGAAGACCCCCCTCCCGTCGCCGCCGTCCGTCCCCTACGGGGACGCGTTCCCCAACTCGCGTCAGGTCCTGGTCGATGGAGACCGGGTGCGCGTACCCATGCGGGAGATCGCCCTCTCGGGCGGCGAGGCGCCCCTGCGGGTCTACGACACGAGCGGCCCCCAGGGCGGCGACGTGCGGCAGGGCCTGCCGCCGCTGCGCGAAGCCTGGATCACCGGCCGCGGCGGCGTCGAGGCGCGGCCGGGCATCGCCGCGACCGCGGCGCCGGGGCTACCCGGCGCGGGCCGCCGCCCCCGCCAGGGGACGGCCGGGGTCACCCAGCTCCACCACGCGCGCCGGGGCGCGGTCACCGAGGAGATGGAGTTCGTGGCCCTGCGCGAGGGCTTCGCCCCCGAGTTCGTCCGCGACGAGGTGGCGCGGGGCCGCGCCATCATCCCCGCCAACATCAACCACCCCGAGCTCGAGCCGATGGCCATCGGCCGGAACTTCCTCGTGAAGATCAACGCCAACATCGGCAACTCGGCGGTCTCGTCCTCCATCGACGAGGAGGTCGAGAAACTGCGCTGGGCGACCCTGTGGGGCGCCGACACGGTGATGGACCTCTCGACCGGCCCCGACATCCACGAGACCCGCGAGTGGATCGTCCGCAACTCGCCGGTGCCCATCGGCACCGTGCCGATCTACCAGGCCCTCGAGAAGGTCGGCGGCCGGCCGGAAGACCTGACGTGGGAGATCTACCGCGACACCCTGATCGAGCAGGCCGAGCAGGGGGTGGACTACTTCACGGTGCACGCCGGCGTGCTGCTGCGCTACGTCCCCATGACCGCCCGCCGGGTCACCGGCATCGTGTCCCGCGGCGGGTCGATCATGGCCAAGTGGTGCCTCGCCCACCACGAGGAGAACTTCACCTATACGCGCTTCCGCGAGATCTGCGAGATCATGCGCGCCTACGACGTCTCGTTCTCGCTCGGCGACGGCCTGCGCCCGGGGTCGATCGCCGACGCCAACGACGAGGCGCAGTTCGCCGAGCTGAAGACCCAGGGCGAACTGACCCGCATCGCCTGGGAGTACGACGTCCAGGTCATGAACGAGGGGCCGGGGCACATCCCCATGCACCTCATCAAGGAGAACATGGAGCACCAGCTCGAGTGGTGCGACGAGGCGCCGTTCTACACGCTGGGGCCGCTGACGACGGACGTCGCCCCCGGCTACGACCACATCACGTCGGCCATCGGGGCCGCCATGATCGGCTGGTACGGCACCGCCATGCTCTGCTACGTCACCCCCAAGGAGCACCTCGGGCTGCCCAACCGGGACGACGTCAAGGCGGGGGTCATCGCCTACAAGATCGCCGCCCACGCCGCCGACCTCGCCAAGGGGCATCCGCGGGCCCAGGCGTGGGACGACGCGCTCTCGAAGGCGCGCTTCGAGTTCCGTTGGGAGGACCAGTTCAACCTGTCGCTCGACCCGCAGACGGCCCGCGCCTTCCACGACGAGACCCTGCCCGCGGAGGGGGCCAAGGTCGCCCACTTCTGCTCGATGTGCGGCCCCAAGTTCTGCAGCATGGAGCTGACCCAGCAGGTGCGGGACTACGCGGCCGGCCGGGGCATCGACGCGTCCGAGGCGATCGGGGCCGGCATGCGCGAGAAGTCCGCCGAGTTCCGGCGGGAGCGCGAGGTCTACGTCCGCGCCGCCGGACGGGACTGAACGCGGCTCCGCGCTTGAAACCCCGGGGCGGGACTCCCGCGCGTTTCGGGTCAGCGGCGCGTTTGCGGGGGCGACGGGACGATCTGTATGATCGTCCGGAACCGGGCGGGCTCTCCGCCGGCGGGATTCAGGTACCCCTCGGACCCGTTCCACGCATAGTCCTTGACGGTCACGCTCGGGGGGAAGGCCATCTCCCGCTCGCGGAAGCGGCCGACCTCGAAGATGTGGGTCGGCGGCTCGTCGAACACCCGGTTTCCGCGTTCGCGGAGGACGTTGCGGTAGTAGCGCACCATCGCCTCGAACTCGGAGTTGGTGCCGTAGAGGTAGTATCGTTGCCCGCGCCCCGCGTCGTACGACGTGATGAACTCCGCTGCGGGGTAGACGGGGAACCCGAGCATGGCCGCGGTGGGCGGTGCCTCGTTCTCGGTCTGGAGGGCCGGCGTGGCCGCCGGGCCGGCGTTCTCTGCGGGCCGCCGGACCTCGCCGCGCGGTCGCGCCTCGCCGCGGGCCGGCTCGGATTGGCCGGGCCGGGGGAACGGCCGGGGCACGGGGCGGCGTTGCCCGCCGGCCGCCGCCGCGTCGAGGGCCGGTGACGCCGCGATCAGGGACACGACACAGCCGGCGACGATGGTGCGGAACCGCATGCCGCCCATTATGCGGCCCGGCCGGTCGCCGCGCAAGCTCCGGTCCGGGTCCGGCCCGGCGGGCGTCCGCGCGACCGCGTCGCCGGGGATCGATTACGCTTGATAGAGATGAGCACCGGACTCGACCTCTCCCGCGCGTCGGCCGGACCGGCGCTGCTCGCCTACTGCGAGGCGCGGAGCGACTGGGTCGTCGAGACCACGCTGGCCCTCGCGCGCCTGGAGTCGCCCACGGGCGACAAGGCGGCGGTCGACCGCTGCGGCCGCGAGCTGCAGCGGCGCATGGAGGCGATCGGGGGGACGGTCACCCGGCTCGCGCAGGCGAAGGCCGGCGACCATCTCCGGGCCGAGTTCGGGAGCGGCGGCGACCAGGTGCTCCTGCTCGGCCACTTCGACACCGTGTGGCCGGTCGGGCAGCTCGAGCGCATGCCGCTCGAGTTCAGGGATGGCCGCCTGCACGGCCCCGGGGTCTTCGACATGAAGGCGGGCATCGCGCTGGGCCTGCTCGCCGCCCGCGCGGTGCTCGAGGCGTCGCCGGCGGCGGGGCGCATCGTCATGCTGTGGACCTCGGACGAGGAGCGCCGCAGCCGCACCTCGCGCGCCCTCATCGAGGAGGAGGCGCGGCGGAGCCGGGCCGTCCTCGTGCTCGAGCCGGGCCTGCCCGGCGGGGGCGTGAAGACCGCCCGCAAGGGGTGCGCCGAATTCAGCATCGCCGTCCACGGGGTCGCCGCCCATGCCGGGGTCGAGCCCGACAAGGGCGCGAGCGCGGTGCACGAGCTGGCCGCGCAGGTCGTCGACCTGCAGCGGGTGCGCGACCTGTCCCCCGACGTGTCGCTGAACGTCGGGACGATGACCGGCGGCACCCTGCCCAACGTGGTGGCCGAGGAGGCCCACGCCATCGTCGACGCGCGGGTCGCGTCGGCGGCGGACATGGCGCGGGTGATCGACCTCGTCCGGAACCGGACCCCGACCGTGCCCGGCACCCGCATCGAGGTGACCGGGGGGTTCGACCGCCCGCCCCTGGAACGGACCGCGGCCGTCGCCCGTCTCTACCAGAGGGCGCGCGATATCGCCGCTGGGCTGGGCCGCGACCTGGCGGAGGGGGCCACCGGCGGTGGGTCCGACGGCAACTTCACGGCCGCCGTCGGCACCCCGACCCTCGACGGTCTGGGGGCGGTCGGGGCGGGACCGCACGCCCTGCACGAGCATGTGGAGGTCGACTCGCTGCCGTGGCGGGCGGCCCTGGTGGCGGGCCTCGCCGCCGACGTGCTGGGCGGCGGCGCGGGCCTGCCTCCGGGCTAGGAGTCTGCGCCGTAGAACGGTGCAGACTCCTAGCAGGGTTGGTTGGGCGGCGAGCGGAGCCGTAGGCGACGCTCTCCGGGCTAGGTTGGCCGGGCGTCCGGCCGTGCCGCGGGCGATGACCGGCGGGCCGGGACGCGCCGGAAGATGAAGACGAAGGAGAACTGCAACCCATGGGCAACTCGGTGAAGACGGTGGCGCTGCTCGGTCTGTTGAGCGGGCTCCTGCTCGTGATCGGCGAGCTGCTGGGCGGCCAGGCCGGCCTGATGTTCGCGTTCGTCATCGCGGTGGCCATGAACTTCGGCTCGTACTGGTTCTCGGACCGCATCGTGCTGCGCATGTACCGGGCCGAGCAGGTGGGCCCCGGCCATCCGCTGCACGAGATGACCGCGCACCTCGCGGCCCGGGCGGGGCTGCCCACCCCGAAGGTCTACGTCATTCCCGACGACTCGCCGAACGCGTTCGCGACGGGGCGGAACCCGCGGCACGCGGCGGTCGCGGCGACCCGCGGCATCCTGCGCCTGCTCGACCGCGAAGAGCTCGAAGGCGTCATCGCCCACGAGCTCGCCCACGTCAAGCACCGCGACATCCTCATCGGCTCGGTCGCCGCGACCATCGCCGCCACCGTCATGATGGTTGCCCGCATGGCGCAGTTCGCGGCCATCTTCGGCGGGCTCGGGCACCGCGACGACGGGGAGGGGAGCAACCCCCTCGCCCTGATCGCCACCATCATCCTCGCCCCGATCGCCGCCATCCTCATCCAGTCGGCGATCTCCCGCTCGCGCGAGTTCGCGGCCGACCGCGGTGCCGCCGGCATCGTGGGCAGCCCGCACGGGCTCGTCCGCGCCCTGCGCAAGATCGACAAGGGCTCGCGGAGCACGCCCCTCGACGCCAGCCCCGCCACCGCGCACATGTTCATCGTCAAGCCGTTCTCCCGCGCGGGGGTGATGGCGCTGTTCAGCACCCACCCCCCGACCGAGCAGCGGGTCGCGCGCCTGATGGAGATGCGGTGACTCAGAGCAGCCCCGGTTGGCGGGGCGCCGGCTCGGACGCCGCCGCCGCCCCAGGCGGCCCCGGGGCGGGGCGCCGGGGCGGCAGGCGGTACCGGTTCCGCATCAGCTCCAACACCCGGTGCACCTGGTCCCGGTAGCGCCGGGGCGCGTACTTGCCGGCGTAGAGCCGGTCGATCCGGGGCGCGAGCTCCGGGAACTCGCGGTCGAGGAACCGCATGAAGTGCTCGCGGGTGCCCCCTTCGAGGTGCAGGACGACCGCGCCGCAGAACCGCGCCCCGTGGTCGGCGATGGCCTTGACGGTGCGCTCGATCTTCGCGGGGTGCGAGGTCAGCCCCGGGACGATCGGGGCCACCAGCACCCCCGCCTCGATGCCCGCGTCGGCGAGCGCCCGCACCGCCCGCAGGCGCTGCAGGGGGTGGGCGGTGCCCGGCTCCAGGGCCGCCCACGCGTCCTCGTCGACGGTCGGCACGCTCACGTGCACCGTGCAGTCGGTCCGGGCCGCGAGGTCCCGGAGCAGGTCGGCGTCGCGCACCACCATCGGTCCCTTCGTGATCAGGCCGACCGGCGACGGCCGCTCCACCAGGGTCTCGAGCACCCGCCGGGTGAGCCGGTAACGGCCCTCGATGGGCTGATACGGGTCGGTGGCGGTGCCGAACCCGATCAGCTCGGGGTGCCACCGCGGGCTC
This sequence comes from Vicinamibacterales bacterium, assembly GCA_963664545.2. GTDB lineage: Bacteria > Acidobacteriota > Vicinamibacteria > Vicinamibacterales > UBA8438 > JAJEEA01. The sequence goes on from OY761475.2 coordinate 2,414,035, forward strand.
GCGAGCTCGCGCCGCAGCACCTCCACGAAGTTCACCTTGACGAGGATCACCGACGCGAAGTCGTCGCCCGCGTCGAGCTCCAATTGGAACTGGTAGCGGCGCGCGAAGCAGTAGTGGCAGCCGTGGGTGCAGCCGCGGTAGGGATTCAGCGTCCATCCGAACGGCATGCCCCGCACCCGGTTGAGGGCGGAGCGGCAGCTCACCTCCTGGTAGCGCGCCTCGTCGGCCCGCCGGACGGCGGAGGGCAGGGCGCTGGGGCGGGCCGGGTCGTCGGCGCGGCCCTGCCGAATCCGGTCCGCTACCTGCCGCGTCGTAGGCGGGCCGGGCGGCAGGTCCAACAGGGCCGGCGCGCCGTGCCCGCCACGGATATTCGATTTTTGTTCGCCCACCGGCACATGGTGCACCGGGTGCGCCCCCCGCGTCAAGGGGCGGACGGGGGCGCCTCGCCGGCGACCACCGCGCGCCAGTAGCCGAGCAGGTCCGCCAGCGTTTCGGACAGCGGACGCCGGGGCGCCCACCCCAGCTCGGCGGTGATGCGGGACCGGTCGCCGAGGAGCACCGGGTGGTCGCCGGGCCGCAGGCGCGCCGGGTCCCGCCGGACGGCTATCGGCACCCCGGCGAGCGAGAGCAGGGCGTCGAGCACGTCGCCGATGCGGTGGGCGGTGCCCGAGCACACGTTGTAGGGCCGCCCCGGCGTGCCCCCCGCCATCAGCATCCGGTAGGCCCGCACCGTGTCGCGTACGTCCGTCAGGTCGCGGCGCGCCTCCAGGTCGCCGACCGACACGACCGCCTCGGCGTGCCCCGCCTCGATGCGGGCGATCTGCTCCGCGAAGCCCGCCGCGGCGTAGGCGGGGGCCTGCCCCGGACCGATGTGGGTGAACGACCGCGCGAGGATCACGGCCGGCCCGCCCTCCCGGCCGGCGGCGAGCGATAGCCGCTCCTGCTCGAGCTTGCTGGCGCCGTATGGGCTGACCGGGGCCAGGGGGGCGGTTTCGGCGAGCGCGGCGCTCGAAGGCCGGTAAACGAGCGCGGAGCCGGGAACGAGGATCCGGGGAGGGGCGGGCAGGCCGCCCAGTGCCGCCAGCAGGTGCCGGGTGCCCAGCACGTTGCCCTGCCGGGCCGCCCGCCGCCCCGCCCTCGAGCCGTCGACGTTGGCGACTCCCGCGCAGTGGTAGACCTGGGTCGGCGGGCGCGCCGCGACCGCCCGCCGCACCGCCGCGCCGTCGAGGAGGTCGACGTCGCGCCAGACCGCCCCCGCGGGAAGCGGCCGGGGCGGCGCGTCCCGGGCCCTTGCGCCGTCCGCCGGCGGTCGCCGCCACGCCAGCAGCTCGGCGTCCGGCGCCGTGCGGCGCAGCAGGAGGAGCAGGTGGCAGCCGGCGAATCCTGCCGCGCCGGTGACGAGGATGGTCTCGGGCACGTCGGGGGGGGTCGGCGGGGGCGCGCGGGGGCGGCTAGTACTGGCGGACCCCGGTTCCCGTCCCGCTCAGCGGAACCGCGAACGTGCTGAGCCCGGCCAGGGTGAACGAGACCTTGAAGACCTTGTCCGCGAGGGCCCGGGTCCGGAACCCCAGGTTGGCGAGGTTGTAGGTCTGGTACTCGAAGCTGAACCCGCAGCACTGCGCGTTGTAGTAGGCGGATATCCGCTGCTGCACCATGCGCGCGAGCTGCACGTCGTAGTTGAACTGGTAGACGCCGCCCCACTTGTTGTCGAGGGCCCGGACGTTGGTGAACGAGTTGATGACGTGGTCGAGGTAGTCCGGGTTGTCGAATCCCGACAGCCCCTCGATGAAGCGGCGCTGACTCCAGCCCGCGCGCTGGTTCAGCCAGCCGCCGAACGCGACGTCGGCGTCGGCCCGGATGGTCCGCAGGGCCATGAAGTGGGTGTCGTACTCGGCCCGGAGCGATCCGCCGATCGCGTCGGTCAGGGCGGCGCGCACCGTCAGGGCGAGCGGCGACAGCTTGCTCGGGGCCGTCTGCTGGAAGCTGGTCATGAACTGCTGGTCGAACTGCGAGGCCCGCTCGTCGGTGTAGTAGGTCTGCTCGACCCCGATGGTCAGGAATTCCTGCGCCCCGCTCTCCCCCCGCCGCGCGTACAGCCGGTTGTCGATCCCGTACCGGAGCTGCGTCGTGTTGCCGACGATCGAGTCGGTGCTGTCGATCCTGACGATCTGGTCGAAGTTGTCCACCGCGGTGGTCCGCGCCACCGTGACCCACGGCTCGATGACGTGCTTCATCCGCTCGGAGTAGGTCGTGTTGGGGGTGTCCCAGATCTTGACGAACACGGGGCCGGTGACCTCGGCCTCCATCTCGAACATCGACCGCGAGATGGGGGTGCCGACCTGCTCCATGGTCTCCGGGTCGATGCTCTCGAGCCAGTGCGTCCGGCGGTACTGCGCCGACGTGTTGAACGTCAGGAACGGCCAGCGGGTGAACGGCACGCGCACCAGGGGGTTGACGTCGTAGCGGGTCAGCCCCGAGTCGGTCACCGTCTCGCCGAAGCTCTGCTTCTGGAGCAGGTTGGCGTACTCGCTGTTGAAGCCGTAGTACACCGGCAGGGTGCCGATCTGCCGCTCCGACTGGCTGAACGAGACCCTCGGCCCGGCTCCGTGCAGCGAGGAGTCGTCCACCCCGAAGAACGTCTCCCGGAAGTCGGCGGTCCCGTTCAGGGTGTACGCGTTCCACGAGCCGGTCACGTTGCCGCCGAACGTGCGCGAGCTGTTGGTCGCCCGGAAGATGTCCCGCTGGTAGGTCTGCTGCACCTCCACGTCCGAGAAGAAGTCGACCTGGCCCCGCGCCTGTATCGCCTCCGCGATCGAGTGCTGGAGGTTGCCGCGCATCTGGAAGCTGCGGCGGGCCGGCAGCATCGCGTCGCCGCCCCGGAAGGGGTCGACGGTCTCGCGCTCGTTCAGCAGGTACGTTTCGAAGTCGCCGCGGGAGCTCTGGCCGAGCACGTAGCGGTACTCCCCCCCCAGTCCCTGGCCGGTGGCGGTGAGCCAGTCGTGGAAGACGGTGGCGTCGTGGCTGCGGTTGATGGCCCAGAAGAACGCGTTGCTGATCGACTGCCCCTGCACCGTCGAGGCCCCGTAGGTCGGCATCAGGAAGCCGGTGGCCCGGTCGTCGCCCTGGACCGGGTAGTGCATGAAGGGCAGGTAGAAGAGCGGGACCCCCTTGACGAGCAGCAGCATGTTGCGCAGCCGGGCGTACTCGTTCAGGTCGATCGTGGCCGAGCTCGCCGCGATCTCCCACCGCGGCGTCGGCTGGATGCACGACGTGAACCCCCCGTTGGCGAGGCGGTACCGGCGCGGTCCGAGCTTCTCGATGACCTCCCCCCAGAACCGCATCTCCGGCTCCTGGGTCCCGAACTGGCTGTGCTCGATGTCCTCGACGAGCTCGGTCGAGCCCGACGCGCTGAAGAACATCCCGGTCCCCGTTTCGTAGTCGAACTCGGCGCGGTCCGCCGCGAGCCGGGCGTTCCCGCCCGCGAACACCACGTTGCCGGTGGCCACGAGCAGCGACTCGTCCGTGTAGATGTTCGCGTCGTCGGCATGGAAGCGCCAGCTCTCGCCCCCGCCGCCGTCTATCTCGACCTCGCCGCTCAGCCAAAGCTGGTTGGGCGCGATCTGTTCCCACCGGAACTGCCGCGACGCGGCGATGCCCTCGGGGAGGTCCTGCGCGCGGACGGGCCCGGCGGCCGCCAGGGCCGCCGCGAGCGCGAGGAGTCCGAGGCGGAGGCTCGGTTGCGTTCGAACGGCGCGGCGCGCGGTTTCGCCGCGGCCTCCCGGGAGGATCAGGCGGTTCATGGAGGGCGACTGGGCGTCGGGCGGCCCGCGGCGGCGGCGCCGGCGCGCGGGCGTCCCTCCGAGAATACCACGGCGCCGGCGCACCCTGCGGGCCGCGTTGGGCGGCCCGCGGCGCTACCGTTCCGGCCGCCGTCGCAGGGCGGCGAGCAGCTCGCCGACGAGGAAGATCGAGCCGGTGGCGCAGACGGTGCCGGCCGTGCGCCAGGCCGTCTCCAGCGCCTGCCGGGGGTCGTCCTCGGCGGTCACCGGAAGGGCCGGCGCCCGCCGCCGCACGCGGTCCGCGAGGGCGCGGGCGGGGGTGGCGCGCGGGTTGGCCGGCGCGGTGCAGACGATGCGGCTCGCGCAGGGGGCGAGGCGGTCGACGATGCCGTCGGCGTCCTTGTCGCGCATGACCGCGCACACGATGGGCAGGCGGTCGGGGAACGCGTCCCGTAGGTGCCGGGCGAGGGCCGCCGCCGCCGCGGGGTTGTGGGCCGCGTCCAGCAGCACCGCCCCCCGCCCGGGCACGCGGACGAGGTCGAGGCGCCCCGGCCACGCCACGTCCGAGAGCCCGCGGACGACGGCTTCGGGCCCGACGGGCAGGCCGCAGTCGGCCAGCTCCTCCAGCAGCCGGACCGCGCCCGCCGCGTTCGACCGCTGATGGGCGCCGGCGAGGCCCAGGCGGAAGGGCGGGTACCGGCGCCGGGGGGTGGTGACCGCGATCCGGGGGCGGGGGCCGTCCCCCTGCACCGCTATCGCGGTGTCCTCCCCCGCCCGCACGAGCCGCGCGCCGCGCCGCCGGCACGCGTCTTCGATGACCGCGAGGGCCGGCGGGGCGGTCTCGGTGGTGACCACCACCATGCCCGGCTTCACGATCCCCGCCTTCTCGGCCGCGACAGCTTCGAGGGTGTCGCCGAGGTGCTCCCGGTGGTCGAGCCCGATGGCGGTGACGACCCCCGCCGCGGGGGTCACCACGTTCGTGGCGTCGAGCCGTCCCCCCAGGCCGACCTCGAGGACCGCGACGTCGACCTCCGCGCGCCGGAACCACGACAGGGCGGCGGCCGTCGCCGCCTCGAAGAACGTGGGCGGATGGCCCAGCGCGCCCGCGCGCACGAGCCGGTCGGCGTGCCGCAGCACCCCGGCCGCCTCCTCGCGCAGCGCCCCTTCCGCGATCTCGGCGCCGTCGACGGTGAAGCGTTCCGTGATCGAGGTCAGGTGGGGCGAGGTGTACCGGCCCGCGCGGTACCCCGCCGCGCGCAGGGCGCCGTCGATCATCGCGGCCACCGAGCCCTTGCCGTTGGTGCCGGCCACGATGATCGACGGATAGGCGGCCTGGGGGTCGCCGAGGGCCGCGGTCAGCCGGCGGATCGTGTCGAGCCCCGGTCTGATGCCGAAGCGCTCGAGGCCGCGCAGCCGATCCAGGGGGTCGGGGTCGTCGTCGAACCGGTCGTCCGGCTGCATGGTCTCGCCGGTGCGGCCGGCCGGCCCGCCCCGGGGGCGCCGCGACGGTCGGAAACGGCCGGAAACCGCATGATATCGTATAGCCGCCCAGCGGCCCGGCTTTCAGCGATGTCAGCATCTCCCTCCCTTCTCCGTCGCCTCTTCCCGTTCATCGCCGCCGGCGTCGCCGCCGCCGTCGCGGGGTGTGCGTCCACGCCGCCCCAGGGGCCGTCGCGGGCGCGGGCGACCCACGTCGAGAAGCTGGCCTGGATCCTGTGGCTGGAGGATCAGCGGCTGCTGCGCGATCCCGCGCTGCCGCCTTCCGCCCCGCCGGCTCCCGGCCGGGACGGGTCGGGCGGCCCCGGTCCGGGGACCGCGTTCTCGCCGGCCGCGGCGCCCGACCTGCTTCTGCTCGCCCGCGACCCCGGCGGCGCCGTCCGTTACCGGGCGGTCCGGGCCATCGGCCGGGTCGGCCTGCCGGAGGGCGGGCCGGCCCTGGCGGCCGCCCTCGCCGACCCCGAGCCGGACGTCCGGGCCGCCGCCGCCTTCGGGCTGGGGCTGCTCGGCGACCCCGCCGCGGTCGAGCTCCTGATCGCGGCCCTCGAGGACCCGTCGCCGACCGTGCAGGCGCGGGCGGCGGACGCCGTCGCCCGGCTGCCGGCGCCGGAGGCGGCGGGGGCCGTCGAGGCGATGGTCGCGGCGCACGTCACGGTGGCCTACGACGTCGATCCCGACGAGATGGGACATCCCCTGGGCCCCCGCGTCGAGGCGTTCCGGTCGGGGGTCCGCGCCCTGGCCGCGCTGGGCGACTTCGACGCGCTCGCCGCCACCGTCCTCACCGAGTCCGGCGACCCCGTGCTGTGGTGGTGGCCGGTGGCCGACGCGCTCGCCCGCGTGGGAGATCCCCGCGCGGCCGGGCCCCTCCGCACGCTGGTCGGGGTCGGCGGCGCCGACGGGGTCGCGACGGCCGCCCGCGGGCTGGGGGCCCTCGGCGACGCCTCGGCGGTTCCCGCCCTCGTCGAGCTGCTGGACCGGGACCGGCGCGACCCGCGGGTCGTCCTGTCCGCGGTGCAGGCGTTGGGCGCCATCGGCGACGCCGGGGCGGCGCCGGGGTTGCGCGCGCTGCTGCGGACGCCCGACCTCGACCCGAGCCTGCTCATCGCCCTCGTCGACGCCCTCGGCGCGGTCGGCGCGCCGGAGACGGGCGGGATCGCCGTCGAGCTGCTCGGGCACCGCGAGCCGGCGGTGCGGGGGGCGGCGTTGACGACCCTCGCGGGGTTCGACCCCGACACGTTCCTGCTGCTCCTGTCCGGCCTGCCGCCCGACCCGCACTGGCAGGTTCGCGCCGACCTCGCCCGCGCGCTCGCCCGGGCCGACCCCGGCGCGGCCGCCTACCGCCTGTCCCTGCTCCTCGATGACGAGGACCGGCGGGTGGTCCCCGCCGTGCTGCGGGCTCTCGCCGAGGTCCGCGCCCCCGGTCTCGGCGCGGTGCTGCTGAACCATCTCTCCGACGGGAACGCGGCGGTCCGCGGGGCCGCCGCCCGGCTGCTGGGCGGGGCGGGCGACGGCCGAGCCGTCGAGTTCCTCGCCGGCGCGTACCGGGACGGGTCGAACGCCGCGGCGCCGGCGGTGCGGGCGGCGGCCGTCGACGCCCTCGCCCGCCTCGGCGGCGGCCCCGCCGTCGAGACGTTGCGGGAGGCGCTCGACGACCTCGACTGGGCCGTCCGGGTCCGCGCCGCGGCGGCGCTCGCGGGTTCCGGCGGGCCGGACGATCACGTCCGCCGGATCCGCTCCACCCCCCTGCCGCAGCCGCTCGGGACGTACGAGTCGCCCGAGCTCGTGCAGCCCTCGGTGTCGCCGCACGTGTACATCGAGACCGACCGGGGGACCGTTCAGATCGAGCTCGCGGTGAACGAGGCGCCGCTCGCCTGCGGCCACTTCATGCGCCTCGCCCGGTCCGGCTACTACGACGGCATGCTCGTGGACGAGGCGGCGGCGGGCCGGTGGGTGCGCGCCGGCGACCCCCGCGGCCGCCCCGAAGGAGGGCCCGGCTACCGGGTTCGCGACGAGCTCGGCCCGGTGCCCTACGTGCGGGGGACGGTCGGCCTCGTCCTCGACGGGGCCGATACGGGGAGCAGCGGGTTCTTCATCACGACGTCGCCGCAGCCCGGTCTCGACGGCCGGCGCCCGGTGCTGGGCGCCGTCGTGGGGGGCCTGGACGTCGTCGACCGCCTGCAGCGCGGCGACGTCATCCACTCGGTCCGGGTCTGGGACGGCCGGACCCCGTTCCAGTAGCCTCCCACGCCGGCCGGCACCGGAGTTTCCGTGCCAGCGAAACTCCCGACGCGCCCGCAGGGCGCGCGGGCGGCATCCGCCAGAAGTCGTCCGACTTGGCCGCGGGGCGTGCGGACCATCCGCACGAATTCCGCGCCGGCGAAACTCCCGATGCGCCCGGACGGCGCGCTGGCGCGCGGGCGGCCGATCAAGGTCCGCCGATGCGCGACTCCCGACGCTCCGCGTGCCGCTCCAGCGCGAGTTCGATCAGCCGGTCGAGCAGCGCCGGATAACCGATCCCGCCGGCCTCCCAGAGCTTGGCGAACATGCTGATGGTCGTGAACCCCGGGTGGGTGTTGATCTCGTTCACGAACACGCGGCCGGCGTCGTCGAGCAGGAAGTCGACCCGGGCCATCCCCGCGCAGTCGATGGCGCGGAACGCCGCGACGGCGTAGCGGCGGACCTGCTCGGTCTCGTGGGAGGCGAGGTCCGCGGGGACGATGGTCCGCGACCGCCCGTCCAGGTACTTCGACTCGTAGTCGTAGAAGTCCCCGGCCGGGACGATCTCCCCCGGCGCCGAGGCCTCGGGATCGTCGTTGCCGAGCACCGCGCACTCGATCTCGCGGCAGGGGGACACCCCCTCCTCGACGATGACCTTGCGGTCGAACTCCGCCGCGAGGTCGATCGCGGCCGACAGGGACGCGTGGTCGGTCGCGCGCGAGATGCCCACGCTGGAGCCGAGGTTGGCGGGCTTGACGAACAGCGGGAAGGCGAGCCGGGCCGTCAGCTCGGCGACGATCCTCCCGCGGCCCTTCCGCCAGGCGCGCCGCAGCACCGTCTCGTGCTTCACGACGGGCAGCCCGGCCGAGACGAACAGCGCCTTCGCCACCGCCTTGTCCATCCCCGCCGCGGCCCCGACCACTCCCGCGCCCACGTAGGGGATGTCGGCCAGCTCCAGCAGGCCCTGCAGCGTGCCGTCCTCGCCGTAGGGCCCGTGCACGATCGGGAAGATGGCGTCCAGGGTCATCGCGTCGGCCAGCGCGCGGCCGCCGTCCCCGCCGGGGGTGGGGGGGGGCGCGGCCCGGCCGGCGACCATCAGCGTCTCGCCGCCGGGGTGGGCGATGGGATGCACCTCGCGGCCGTCGCGCACCGCCGGCCGCGCCTTCCGGGCCTCCCCGATGGTCTCCGCCGCCGCCTGCACGGCGGGGGGGTGGTCGGCCACCGACCAGCGGCCGTCGCGGGAGATGCGGATCGGTACCGGCTCGTAGCGCCGGCGGTCGAGGTTGGCGAAGATGGCGGCGGCCGAGGCCAGCGACACCTCGTGCTCGCCCGAGCGCCCGCCGTATATGACACCGATGCGAAGCCGTTTCACTGCGTCGTTCCCAGCCGCGTAGACCGTCCCCTCCCGCGCCCCGCCGGCCGGGGCTCGTCGAACCCGCGTAGTATACGGCAGGCGCCGGGGGCCCCGAGATCATGCCGCAGTCGGATTCCCGCTTCTCGTTCCGCGTGGTCCGCCGCGACGGGGCGGCGCGGGCGGGGGAGATCGCGACCCCGCACGGGGTCGTGCGGACCCCGGCGTTCGCGCCGGTGGGCACGCGGGGGGCCGTGAAGGGGTTGACGCACCGCGACGTCCTCGGCCTCGGGGCCGAGCTCGTCCTCGCCAACACCTACCACCTGCACCTTCGGCCGGGCGCCCGGCTCGTGGCGCGGGCCGGCGGCCTCCACCGCTTCATCGGCTGGGACCGGCCCATCCTGACCGACAGCGGGGGCTACCAGGTGTTCAGCCTCGGCGACCGCCGCACCATCGACGAGGACGGCGTCTGGTTCCGGTCGCACCTCGACGGCAGCCGGCAGCGGCTGACCCCCGAGGGCGCGACCGACATCCAGGCCCGGCTCGGCTCGGACATCGCGATGGCCTTCGACGAGTGCACGAGCTACCCGGTGTCCGAGGCCGAGGCCGAGGCCTCGATGCGGCGGACCCTGCGCTGGGCGCGCCGCTGCCGGTCGCGGTTCCTCGCGCTGCGCGACGACCCGGGGAGGCTCGACGGCGGGGCGACCAACCCCGGCCAGGCGCAGTTCGGCATCGTGCAGGGCGGCGTCTACGACCGCCTGCGGGCGTCGAGCGCGCGGGAGACCGTGGCCCTCGGGTTCGACGGTTACGCCATCGGCGGCCTGAGCGTGGGCGAGCCGGTGGACGTGATGTACCGGGTGGTCGCGGGCACCGCGGCCCGGCTGCCCGACGACCGCGTGCGCTACCTGATGGGGACGGGGATGCCCGACGACCTCGTCGAGGGCGTGGCCGCGGGCATCGACCTGTTCGACTGCGTGCTGCCGACCCGCAACGCCCGGAACGGCCAGCTCCTGACCCGGGCGGGGCCCCTGTCCATCAAGCGGGCGGAGTTCGCCGAGGACGCCCGCCCCCCCGATCCGGACTGCGGCTGCTACACGTGCCGGCGCCACTCGCGGGCGTACCTGCGCTACCTGCACGTGGCGGGCGAGATGGCCGGGAGGACCCTGAACACGCTGCACAACCTGCACTTCTACCTTGACTTGATGCGCCGGATGAGAGACGCTATCTTGTTCGGCACGTTCGAATCGTTCCGGCGGCGCTTTCACGAGACGTTCTCCCGCCGGGCCCGTTCCTGAGCCGCCGCAAGCGGAGCCGTCGCCACCGGGCCGCCGCCGCCCGGCGCGTCGGGGCGGGTCGGGATTGAAGACCACCGATGCCTGATTCCGGCCTCCCGCCGCTCTTCGCCCAGGCCGCGCAGGGCAACCCGCCGCTGTGGGCGCAGTTCCTGCCGTTCGCGCTGATCCTCGCCATCTTCTACTTCATCATCCTGCTGCCGATGCGGCGGCGCCAGAAGAAGGTGCAGGAGTTCCGCGCCGCCCTCAAGGTGGGCGACCGGGTGATCACGACGAGCGGCATCTACGGCGCCATCACGAAGCTGAACGACCGGTCGGTCCAGCTCCAGGTGGCCGACAAGGTGCGCATCGAGGTCTCGCGGTCGGCGGTCGGGGGCTATCAGGGGCAGGAGCCGGTGGCCCAGGATTCCTCGTCGATGTAGGCGCCCGCCCGGCCGCTCCGGGCGGCCGGCGGCGGGATGGATCGAGTCATGAGAAAGAACCTGCGCTGGAAGCTGTTGACGATCCTCGCGGTGGCCGCCGCCGCCGTCTTCGCCGTCTATCCGCCCGAGGACCAGGTGCGGCTCGGCCTCGACCTCCGCGGCGGGGTCCATCTCGTGCTGCAGGTCCAGACCGACGACGCCCTGCGGGTCGAGACCGAGACCAGCGCCGAGCAGCTCAGGGAGCAGGCGAGCCTCGTCGGCATCGACCTGCTCTCGGCCGGCGCCGCCACCCCGACCGAGATCCGGGTCGAGGGCGTCCCCGCCGAGCGCGACCAGGAGTTCCGGGGCATCGCCGACGACCTGTTCCCGCAGGGCATCGGGTCCGGTATTGTAGGGGGGAGCTATGATCGCCGGTCCGACGGCCCCGGCGCCTACACCTTCCAGATGCGGCCGGGCATCGAGCGGCAGTTGCGCGAGGAGTCGGTGCGGCAGGCGCTGCAGACCATCGAGCGCCGGGTCGACGAGCTGGGCGTCGCCGAGCCCATCGTCGCCCCCTACGGCGTGGCCGGCGACCAGATTCTCGTGCAGCTCCCGGGCGTGGAGGACGTGCAGGGGGCGAAGGAGATCATCCGCTCGACCGGCCTCCTCGAGCTGAAGCTGGTCGAGGACGGCCCCGCCCTCTCGCGCGAGCTGCTGCTGCAGGCGCGGAACGGCATCGTGCCCGCGGACATGGAGGTCGTGTCGGGCGCCGACGAGTCGCTCGGGGCCACCCCCGGCTCGACCGTCTACTACCTCGTGCGGCGCGTCGCCCCGGTGACGGGGCGCGACCTGCGCAACGCGCGGCCGACCATCGACGAGTTCAACCAGCCCGCGATCAGCTTCTCGTTCAACCGCGAGGGGGCCCGCAAGTTCGGCAACTTCACCGGCAGCAACGTCGGGCGCAACCTCGCGATCATCCTCGACAACCGGGTGTACTCGGCCCCCGTCATCCAGGAGCGCATCGCCGACGAGGGCCGCATCACCGGCACCTTCACCTCGGGCGAGGCGGCCGACCTCGCGCTGATCCTGCGGTCGGGGGCCCTGCCCGCGTCCCTCACCTATCTCGAGGAGCGGACGGTGGGGCCGAGCCTGGGGGCCGACTCGATCCGCGCCGGGGTCACCGCGTCGGCGTCGGGGCTCATCGCAGTCGCGCTGTTCATGCTGCTGTACTACCGGCTGTCGGGCATCAACGCGATCGTCGCGGTGGGCATGAACCTGCTGATCCTGCTCGGGTGCATGGCCTACGTCGGCGCCGTGCTCACCCTGCCGGGCATCGCCGGGTTCATCCTCACCATCGGCATGGGGGTCGACTCCAACGTGCTGATCTTCGAGCGCATCAAGGAGGAGCTGGGCTCCGCCAAGGGGGTCCGGGCGGCCGTCGCGGCCGGGTTCGACCGCGTCTTCCTGACCATTCTCGACACCCACATCGCGTCGCTCATCGCCGCCGCCTTCCTGTTCCAGTTCGGCTCGGGGCCGATCAAGGGCTTCGCGACCACCCTGTTCTTCGGCCTCGTGTCGAACGTGTTCACCGCGGTGTTCGTGTCGCGCACCATCTTCGAGACGGTGCTGACGCGCCGCCGGGAAGCCTCGTTGAGCATCTGACGGCCGAGCCCGCTCCCCCTGACGTGATTGCACCGCCGCCGGCCGGCGCGGCCGCGGCCTGAACCCTTCCGGGACACCGACGCGCGTATGCCCATCTTCAAGAACCCGAACTTCGACTTCCTCAAGTGGCGCTGGCCCGCCGTCGCCCTGTCGTGCCTCGTCATCGCCGGCGGCGCGGTGATGGTGGCGCTGCAGGGGGGGCTGTCGCTCGGCATCGACTTCTCGGGCGGCACCAACGTCATCGTGCAGTTCGACGAGCCCGTCACCGAGGGCCAGGTGCGCGACGCCGTGGGCGGGGTGGTCGACGAGAGCGTCGTCCAGCAGTACGGCGACCCCGGCTCGAACGAGATCCTCATCCGGCTGCCGCAGGGCGGCCCCGAGGTGGGCACGAGCCTCGAGGAGGGCGCGAACGCGGTGGTCGCGGCCCTCGAGCAGAGCGCCGTCGGCGGCTTCACGGTCATCGGCCAGGAGCTGGTGGGGCCGCGCATCGGCGAGGAGCTGCAGCGCCGAGGGGTCAACGCGTTCGTCTTCGCGATGCTCGGCATCCTCGTCTACGTCGCCTTCCGCTTCCGGTTCAGCTTCGCGGTGGGGGCGATCATCGCCGTCGTCCACGACATTCTGATCACCTTGTCGCTGCTGACCTTCTTCGGCTTCGACCTGTCGCTGAACGTCGTCGCGGCCATGCTGACCATCACCGGCTACTCGGTGAACGACTCGATCGTCGTGTTCGACCGCGTGCGCGAGAACCTGCGTCGCATGCGGCGCGACGCGTTCGACAAGCTCGTCAACGCGAGCATCAACCAGACCCTCAGCCGCACCATCATCACGTCGGGCACCACCGCCTTCGCGGTCCTCGCCCTGTTTCTCTTCGGCGGCGAGGTGCTGCGCGGCTTCGCGTTCACGATGTTCGTCGGGGTGCTCAGCGGCACCTACTCCACGATCTTCATCGCCGCCGCCGCCGCCATCGTGATCAGCGAGCGCCGGGCCGCGCGGCGCATGAAGGCGATGCCGGCGGCGGCCTCCGCCGCCTCGAAGCCGAAGCGGCGCAGCCGGCGGTCGAAGGCGCGCGCCTGAGCAGCCCGTGGTGGAGCCCCGCGTTTCGCCGGGAGCGGTGAAGGCGGGCGGCGCCGGCGCGGAGGCCGCGGCCCGCGGGTCCGCCGCCGGTCCCGACGGCCCGTGACCGGCTTCCAGGCGGTGTGGCTCGGCGTCGTGCAGGGGCTGACCGAGTTCCTCCCCGTCTCGAGCTCCGCCCACCTCATCCTCGTCCGCGAGCTGTTCGGCTGGGACGCGGGCCCGGCCGAGATTCCGTTCGACGTGGCCTGCCATCTCGGCACCCTGCTCGCGGTGCTGGTCTACTTCCGCCGCGACGTCCTCGCGCTGGCCGCGGCCGCCCCCGGCGCCCTCGCGGGCGGCGGCGGCGACGCCGCCCGCACGGGACGCCTGATTCTCGTCGCGACCCTCCCCGTCGTCCCCGCGGGGCTGCTCCTCTCCGCGCAGATCGACGGCCTGCGCGGGCCCGGGGTGGCGGCGCTGGCCCTGGCCGCCGGCGCGGCCGCGATGCTCTGGGCGGACCGGGGAGCGCCCGGCGCCCGGCGGGCGGCGTCGCTGTCCCTCGCGGAGGCGGCCGCCCTCGGCTGCGCGCAGGCGGCGGCCCTCGTGCCGGGGGTCTCGCGGTCGGGCGCCATCATCACCGTGGCCCTCCTGTTGGGGTTGTCCCGGCCCGAGGCGGCGCGGTTCGCGTTCCTCCTCGGCATTCCCGCCATCGCCGGCGGCGGGCTGCAGGCGGCGCGGATGCTCGGGGCGGATGGGCTCGCGGCGCACGCGCCGGTCCTCCTCGCGGGGCTCGTCACCTCCGGCGTCGTCGGCTATCTGGCCGTGGCGGGGCTGCTGCGCTACCTCGCCCGGCATTCGCTCGCCGCCTTCGCCTGGTATCGGCTCGCACTGGCGGTCGCGCTGGCCTTCGGCTTGTCGCTGGGGCGGTGAATCGGGCGCGGGGCGCGCACGCGGGGGTGCCCCGTGCCGGCGGGACTCCGGCGCGGCCGCCACGCCGCGTCGCAATTCGCCGCGCGCGCTTCTTGGAGTCGGCGAGACTCTCAACGCGACCCGTCACGGTCGCACGGTCGCGCGGGCGGCTTGACAGCGGCACGGGCGGCTGCTAGCTTTGCGCGTTCTTCCGCGGCCGTTGCGGCGGCGGCAGGGGACTACCAGGGCGTGCCCCCGCGGTGCCCGGGCGGGGTGCGCCCTCCGTCGGATTCGTCGGTAGACCGTCACGCAGGAACTTCCAAGGTCGAGAATGGACAACTCACTCTACGTGCTCCTCGGGGTCGGCGCGCCGGTCGCCGCCGCCCTCTTCGCGCTCTCCCTCATCCGCGCCATCAACGCCTGCGACCCCGGCTCCGAGCGCATGCAGCAGATCGCGGCCCTCATCCGCCGCGGCGCGATGGCCTTCCTGAAGACCGAGTACAGCGTCCTCGCGTTGTTCGTCGTCGTCATGTTCGGGGTCCTCGTGCTGTTCCTGCCGGGCGACTCGCTCCTCGTCGGCGTCAGCTTCCTCGTCGGCGCGTTCCTGTCCGCGACCGCGGGGTGGATCGGCATGCGCACCGCCACCGGGGCCGCGGTCCGGACCACCGCGGCGGCGCAGACCAGCCTCTCGGGGGCGCTGCGCGTGGCGTTCTCGAGCGGCGCGGTCATGGGGCTGACCGTGGTCGCCCTCGGCACGCTGGGCATCGCCCTGCTCTACTGGCTCTACGGCGGCCTCGACGGCCGCGGGCCGTCCGCCGTCGGGTCGCTGCTCGGGCTCTCCCTCGGAGCGTCGTCCATCGCCCTGTTCGCGCGCGTCGGCGGCGGCATCTTCACCAAGGCGGCCGACGTCGCCGGCGACCTCTCGGGGAAGGTCGAGGCGGGCATTCCCGAGGACGACCCCCGCAACCCCGCGACCATCGCCGACAGCGTGGGCGACAACGTCGGCGATGTGGCGGGCATGGGGGCCGACCTCTTCGAGTCCTACGTGGGCAGCATCATCTCGTCGGTGGCCCTCGCGTGGGCCCTCACCGCGGCGACCGCGTCCGATCTGTGGGGGGTCGGCGAGAGCGGCTTCCTCGCCCTGCAGGCGGACCTCGCGGCGTTCCCGGTGCTGCTCGCTGGGGTCGGCATCGTCGCCTCGATCCTGGGGACGTTCGCGGTGCGGACCGACGACGAGAGCAAGGTGCAGGGGGCGCTGCTGCAGGGGCTCATCGTGGCGTCGGTCATCGTCCTCGCGGGCGCCGCCGCCCTCATCTCCGCCACCTCGGTCCCGTGGCCGGTCATGGGGTGCGTGGTGTTCGGGGTGGTGGCCGGGGTCGTCATCGGCAAGCTCACCGAGTACTACACGGGCAAGGACATGCCGCCGGCCAGCCACATCGCCGAGCAGTCGGAGACCGGCCCCGCCACCAACATCATCGCGGGCCTCGGCGTCGGCATGATGTCGTGCGGCTACCCGGTGCTCGTGGTCTGCTTCGCCATCTTCTTCAGCTTCCAGCTCGGCGAGCTCTACGGCATCGCCATCGCCGCCGTCGGCATGCTGTCGACGCTGGGCATCAGCCTCGGCGTGGACGCGTACGGGCCGGTCGCCGACAACGCCGGGGGCATCGCCGAGATGAGCAAGTGCGAGCCGTACGTGCGCGACCGCACCGACGCCCTCGACGCGGTCGGCAACACCACCGCGGCGATGGGCAAGGGCTTCGCCATCGGGTCGGCCGCCCTCACCGCCCTCGCCCTGTTCTCGACCTTCCAGGCGACGGCGGCCGACCAGGTGGCCCAGGCCGGCGGGGCCGGCGCGTTCGACCCGCGGCAGTTGGGCCTCGAGCTCACGAACCCGAACGTGCTGATCGGCATGTTCATCGGCGGCATGCTGCCGTTCATCTTCTCGGCCCTGACCATGAACGCGGTGGGCCGGTCCGCGAACCAGATGATCGAGGAGGTCCGGCGGCAGTTCCAGAACATCCCCGGGCTGCTCGAGGGGACGGCCGAGCCCGATTCGGCGCGGTGCGTGGCGATCTCCACGCAGTCGGCCATCAAGGAGATGATCCTGCCCGGCCTCCTCGCGGTCGTCGCCCCGGTGCTGACGGGTTTCGTGCTCGGGGTCGCGGGCCTCGGCGGGCTGCTCGGAGGGGCGCTGGTGACCGGCGTCCTGATGGCCCTGATGATGGCCAACGCGGGCGGGGTGTGGGACAACGCCAAGAAGCTGATCGAGGAGGGCCACCACGGCGGCAAGGGCTCGGAGCCGCACAAGGCGGCGGTGATCGGCGACACCGTCGGCGACCCGTTCAAGGACACCGCGGGGCCGAGCCTCAACATCCTGATCAAGCTGATGACCATCGTCGCGGTCATCTTCGTGCCGCTGGTCGTGGCCTGGATGCGGTAGCGGGCCCGGCGTCGTTTTTTTGAGTGCGGAGGTCCGTTGACACTGTTTTGGTGTCTGCATATAATGCGTCCTTCTACTGTGGAGCGAGTATCCCCAAACGGGGCGCAGGAGGTTGCCTGTGGCAGGTCAGATGTTCGGTGAAATCGCGAATCCGTCGATCAAGATCGGTGCCCAGAAGTGGTACACGGTGCCGGTCTCCATGCTCGCGCACGTGGCGGCGATCGCCGCCGTCCTCATCGTGCCGCTGCTGGCGGCCGAGGCGCTGCCGCAGGTGCCGTCGATGATGGCGTTCGTGGCCGCGCCCCCGCCCCCGCCGCCCCCGCCGCCCCCGCCGCCCCCGCCGGCCGCGCAGGCGGTCGAGGCGCCGGTCGTGGACGTCAACCCCAACGCCGCGCCGATCGAGGCCCCGGCCCAGATTGCGCCGGAGACCGGCTTCGACCTGTCGAGCGTCTCGGGGGTCGAGGGCGGCATCGCCGGCGGCGTCGTGGGCGGCATCGTCGGCGGCCTGCTCGAGGCCCCGCCCCCGCCGCCCCCGCCGCCCGAGCCGGTCCGCGTCGGCGGCAACATCCAGGCCCCGACGAAGATCAACGACGTCGACCCGCGGTATCCCCCCGTCGCGCAGGCCGCGCGCGTCCAGGGCGTCGTGATCCTCGAGGCGGTCATCGGCCCCGACGGCCGGGTGACCGACGTGAAGGTGCTGCGTTCGGTGCCCCTGCTCGACGAGGCCGCCATCGAGGCGGTGCGGCAGTGGACGTATACGCCGACGCTGCTCAACGGCGTCGCGGTTCCCGTCATCATGACGGTGACGGTGAACTTCCAGTTGCGGTGAGGCGGGCGCTCGTCTCGGTGCGGCAAGGACGGTAATGTGGGCGGCGATGCGCCGGTTGTCCGGCGCGGCGCGGCTCGATGAATCGAATCGCAGGTAGGAGGCACAATGGATCTTCTGGAGCTCTGGGAACAGATGGGCATCCCCGTCAAGGCCCTCATGATCTTGCTCGGGCTGATGTCGATGTGGTCGATGGGCGTCTTCTTCGAGCGGCTGTACACCTTCACGCAGGCCGGCAAGCAGTCGAAGGCGTTCGCCCCGCAGGTGGCCAAGCACCTCAAGGAAGGCCAGTTGAAGGACGCCATCGCGGTCTCGCAGTCGAAGACCTACAAGTACAGCCACCTCGGAAAGGTCGTCCTGGCCGGGCTGCAGGAGTACCAGTTCCAGAAGGACGCCGGGGTCGAGCTGAGCCGCGACGACCTGATCGACAGCGTGCGCCGGGCCATCCAGCGCGCCTCCGCCCTCACCGCGGCCGACCTCAAGAAGGGCATGGGGTCGCTCGCGACCATCGGGGCCACCGCGGTGTTCGTCGGCCTGCTCGCGACCACCCTGGGCGTCATCAACGCGTTCCAGGGCATCGCGGCCACCGGGTCGGGCGGCCTCGGCGCGGTGTCGGCGGGTATCGCGGAGGCGCTCGTCGGGACCGCCATCGGGCTGTTCGTGGCGATTCCCGCGGTGTGGTTCTACAACGGCCTCACCACGCGCATCGAGTTCTTCAACGTCGAGATGGACAACTCGTCGTCCGAGCTCGTCGACTACTTCATCAAGAAGGCCGACTAGCCGGCGGCTGCGGTGAACCGAGCCGGGGGGCCGGCCGTGCGGCGCGCGGCGGCCCCCCGGCCCTCCGATGACCCCGGAGCGGACCGAGGAGACACACCCATGGGTATGCAAGTAGGCGAGAAGTCAGGAGCGATGAATTCGGAGATCAACATCACGCCGCTGGCCGACGTGATGCTGGTGCTGCTGATCATCGTCATGCTCATCGCGCCCCTGTTGCAGAAGGGCGTCGATGTGACCCTGCCCGAAGCCGCGAACACGACCGACAAGCCCGAGAACGACACGCAGACGGTCCTCGCGGTGACTTCGGACGGCCGGTTCTACGTCGACAGCACCCAGACCAACGAGCAGGAGCTGCTGACGACGGTTCAGACCATCCTCGAGCGGAAGTTCGAGAAGATCGTGCTGATCAAGGCCGATCAGGACGCCCAGTACGCCGACGTCATGGCCGTGCTCGACCGGCTGCAGCGCGCCGGCATCGAGGACATCGGGCTGATCACGGAGCGGAAGGTGGGCAGCGGCGGGATCTCCGCCGGAGGAGAGTAGTTCCATGGCCAAGAAGCACCACGGGGCGGACGACGTCGTTTCCGCCGAGCAACCGCATTCCAACGCGGAGATCAACATCACGCCGTTCATCGACGTGCTGCTGGTGCTGATCGTCATCTTCCTGGCCGCGCTGCCCCTGTCGCAGCGGGGGCTCGACATCAACCTGCCGCTCGAGACCCGGGGCTCGTCCGAGTCGTCGGTCGACTCCAGCCAGATCGTGCTGCAGTACACGGCCGACCGCGTGATCACCGTGAACCAGCAGCCGGTGCCGATCCAGCGGCTGGAGTCGGAGCTCCGCGGCATCTTCGAACAGCGCCGCGAGAAGACGATGTTCGTGGCCGGGGCCGGCAACCTGCGCTACGGCGAGATCATCGAGGTGATCGACGCCGCCAAGGGCGCCGGGGTCACCAAGGTCGGCATCGTCACCGAGTCGATGCGCCGGGCCGGCGGGGCCGACGCGCTGTAGCGGGTTCACCCACCGTTCCGTCGTTCGGGCATCCGGGGGCGCGGCATGCGGGAGCATGCCGCGCCCCTCTTTTTTGGGGGGGCGGCATCGGCGGGTTGTGGCGTTTCCGGCCGGGCTCTGGTCGAGCCGCCTGACCCCCCGCGAGGGACGGCAAAAGCCGCGTTGGCGGGTTGTTGGCGTTTCCGGCCGGGCTCTGGTCGAACTCGCCTGACCCCCGCGGCGAGGGACGGCAAAGCCGCATCGGTGGGTTGTTGTGGTGGCGTTTCCGGCCGGCCGGGCTCTGCCGACCGCGCAATCGGAGAGCGGTCCGCCCGGGTGCCCGGCGGGCGGCCGCCGTACACGACGAAGGCCGGATGCGCCCGCCGACGAAGGCCGGATGCGCCGCGGCGCGCGACGAAGGCGCGGGAGGGGATGCCGGCCGTACACGACGAGACCGGATGCGCGACCCCCGGGAAAGGGGGGGAAGCGCATCCGGCCGGGTAAGGGGGGTGACGCCGTTATGGCGCTCCCTAGTCGCCGCCCGCGCCGCTCCGCAGGTCCTGCAACTCCTGGGCGCGGTCGCGCAACTCGTCGGCCTCAGAGATCAGATCCTCGCGTTCGCGCACGTTGTCCGTCAGGTTCGCCTGCATCCGCAGCAGGATGTTCTTGTAGGTCAGGGCTTCGACGTAGTCGGCGTTGAGCTCGAGGGCCTTGTCGGTCTCGGCGATGCCGAGCATCACGTACTCCATCTCCTCGTCCTCGTCCAGGGTGAAGTCGCGGAACGCCTTCCTCCAGTAGTAGGTCGAGATGGTGTAGTACGCCTCCGGATTGTCCGGCTCGAGCTCGGCGCGCGTGCGGAGGGCGTTGATGAGCTCGTCGAACTGCTCGTTCCGGTCGTAGTACCCGGCCAACTGCATGTGCGCGGCCGGATCGTCGGGCCGCGACCCCGTGATGTCCAGCAGCACTTGCTCTGCCTGACCGTAGAGTCCCGAATCCTCGTACAGCCTGGCCAGGCGGTAGTAGTTGTCCGGGTTCTCGGGATCGGTCTCGATCATCGTCTGCAGCACGATCTCCGAGGAGGCCGGATCGTTCGCCTTCTCGGGGCCGTAGGCCTCCACCAGCCACTGCAGCGACAGCGTCTGCAGCTCCAGGTAGGTCTGGCGCTCGGCCGACGTGATGTAGTTCTCGATGGCCCTATCGAGCATCTCGTCGTTCTCCGGCTCGCCCCGCAGGGCCGGCCGGAACTGCTGGTCGTAGCTGTTGGCCAGGTAGAAGTAGGCCTCTACCAGGTCGGGGTCGTTCTCCAGGACCTCCTCGTACAGCTCGGCCGCCAGCACGTAGTCGCTGCGCTGATACTGGGTGTGCGCATCCTTGATGACGCGCAACGCCCGGAGCTGGTCGAACATGTAGCAGGATGTGGTCGACAGAGCCACGAGGGCTACGAGAACGAGTCTGATGGCGAGCGATCGGATTTGCATAACGGTCCCCTTCATCACCGTCGGTCGTGACTGTCTCCCCGCGCCGCCCGGGAATGCGGCGGCCGTCGATGATTTCGACACCGGCGGCCGGATTTCGGCCCGGTCCGAAACGGTCTTCGCGGGCGGCCTCTACGGCCCTGCTCCCCACGGAACGGGTGGCACCGCGCCCCGCCGCCTCAGCGGGCCGCCGCCCACGAACGGCAGATCAGTATAGTGAAGCGAAAAACGTCAAGTCAAGAACGCGGAATCCCGGCGACCCGCGGTATCCTGCTCAGCGCGGCCCGACGGTCGCTCCACCGCCTGCGTCCGGGTCGGGGGTCCCGCCGGCGTCGAGACTCCCGTGGCGCCGGCGGCCGTCGCGCGCGGAGTCTCCCGATGATCAGCCTCGACACCCTGATCGACAAGGCGCGGGCCTCCAACCCGACAGCCGACACCGACCTCCTCCGCCGCGCCTACGATTTCTCGGCGGCCGAGCACGCCGGCCAGAAGCGGCGGTCCGGCGAGCCGTACCTCGTCCACCCCCTCGAGGTCGCCTCCCTCGTCGCCGACATGCGGCTCGACGACGTGGCCATCGCGGCGGGGCTGCTCCACGACGTCGTCGAGGACACCCTGACCACCATCGAGCGCGTGCGCGAGCTGTTCGGGCCGGACGTCGCCCACGTCGTCGAGGGGGTCACCAAGATCAGCTCGATCTCCTTCTCGACGAGCGAGGAGCGGCAGGCGGAGAACTTCCGCAAGATGCTGCTCGCCATGGTCGACGACATCCGCGTCATCCTCGTGAAGCTCGCCGACCGGCTCCACAACATGCGCACCCTCGACCACCTGCCCGAGGTGCGCCGCGTCGTCATCGCCCAGGAGACCCTCGACATCTACGCCCCCATCGCCCACCGGCTGGGCATGAGGAGGGTCAAGGACGAGCTCGAGGACCTCGCCTTCAAGCACCTCGACCCCAAGGGCTACGAGACGACGCGGGCCTGGGTCGAGCGGCGCCGCAAGGCCACCCGGAAGGCGGTGCAGCGGCTGCGCGAGACCCTGGAGCGGACGCTGGCGGAGGCCCGCATCCCGTTCGCCCGTATCGAGTCGCGCATCAAGCGGCTCTACGGCATCCACCTGAAGATCAAGCGGCAGCGCATCCCCCTCGAGCGGGTCTACGACCTCGTCGCCCTCCGGGTCATCACCACGTCGGTCCGCGACTGCTACGCCGCGCTCGGCGTCATCCACCAGACGTGGTCGCCGGTGCCGGGCCGGTTCAAGGACTTCATCGCGATGCCCCAGGCCAACCGCTACCAGTCGCTGCACACGTCCGTGGTCAGCGACGGCGGGGTGCCGTTCGAGGTGCAGATCCGGACCGAGGAGATGCACGAGGTGGCCGAGAACGGCATCGCCGCGCACTGGAAGTACAAGGAGGGGCGGGTCGGGGTCGACCCCGACGAGGAGCACTTCGCGTGGCTGCGGCAGCTCCTCGAGCAGCAGCAGGAGCCGCGCGACCCCGGCGAGTTCATCCACGACCTGAAGGTGAACCTCTACCCGGACGAGGTCTACACGTTCACCCCGAAGGGCGAGGTCAAGGCCCTGCCCCGCGGCGCCACCCCCATCGACTTCGCCTACGGCATCCACACCGACGTCGGCCACCAGTGCGTGGGGGCGCGGGTGAACGGCCGCATGGTGCCGGTGCGCACGCGCCTCGCGAGCGGCGACATCGTCGAGGTGGTGACCGCCCCCGGCCACACCCCGAGCCGCGACTGGCTCAACTTCGTGGTGACCTCGCGCGCGCGCAACAAGATCAAGCACTTCATCCACGCCGAGGAGAAGCTGCGCGCGGTCGAGCTGGGCCGGAAGCTGTTCGACAAGGAGCTGCGGCGGTTCAACCTCAGCGCCAAGGCGCTGCTCGAGCCCGAGTCGGTCGGCCGGGTGGCCGAGGAGTTCGGGGTGACGCGCGGCGACGACCTGTTCGCGGCCATCGGCTACGGCAAGGTGCAGGCGCGGTCGGTCCTCGACAAGCTCGCCCCCCGCGAGCTCGAGGAGCAGCCCGGGGCCCGGTCCCTCGGCACGGTGGTGCGCCGGGTGCTGCGTCCGAGCGAGGACAAGGTCAAGGTGCGCGGGTTCGACGACCTGATGGTGTTCCGCGCCCGGTGCTGCAACCCGATACGGGGCGAGAAGATCGTCGGCTACGTGACGCGGGGCAAGGGCGTCTCGGTGCACGCGGCCCGCTGCCCCAACGTGCTCAACCTGCTCTACGACCCCGAGCGCCGGATCGACGTGGTGTGGGACCGGCAGGCCGGCGCGGAGGGCTTCGTGGTCCAGCTCGGCATCCAGGTCGAGGACCGTCAGGGGATACTCGCCGACGTCACGTCGAAGATCGCGGGGCTCAGGACCAACGTCCTCAAGATCGAGGCGGCCAGCAGCGACCACCACGGACGCATCGACGTCACCATCGAGATCGCCGACCTGAAGCACCTTCAGCGCATCGTCAAGGTGGTCCGCGCCGTCTCCGGGGTCCTCGAGGTCGAGCGGATGATGAGCCCCGGCTAGCCCGGAGAGCGTCGCCTACGGCTCCGCTCGCCGCCCAACCAACCCTGCTAGGAGTCTGCACCGTTCTACGGCGCAGACACCTAGCCCCGGAGAGCGTCGCCTACGGCTCCGCTCGCCGCCCAACCAACCCTGCTAGGAGTCTGCACCGTTCTACGGCGCAGACACCTAGCCCCGGAGAGCGTCGCCTACGGCTCCGCCGCTTGGCGCTTCCCGTTCCGCGCGGCGCGTGCTACGCTGACCCGCCCCCCGACATGGACCCCCTCGCCCACACCCTGGTCGGCGCCACCCTCGCCCGGACGAGGCTGCGCGAGGGCGCGGGGGCGGTGGCCCTGGCGGCCGGGGTGATCGCGGCCAACGCCCCCGACGTCGACGCCGTCACCATGTTCGTCAGCCGCGACCTGTCGCTCGGCTTCCGCCGCGGCTGGACGCACGGGGTGCTGGCGATGGCGGTGCTGCCGCCGCTGCTGACGGCGGCCCTGCTCGCGCTCGACAAGCTGTGGGCGCGGCTGCGGGGCGGCGGGCCCGCGGCGCGGGCGGGGCCGCTGCTGAAGCTGACGGCGGCGGGGGTGTGGAGCCACCCCCTGCTCGACTGGCTGAACACCTACGGCGTGCGCTTCCTCATGCCGTTCGACGGCGCGTGGTTCTACGGCGACGCCCTCTTCATCATCGACCCGTGGGTCTGGCTGCTGGCGGGGCTGACGGTGGTGCTGGCGTCGCCGGCGACGTGGGCGAGCGCGGCGGGGTGGGCGCTGCTGGCCTCGACCGCGACGGCGGTGACGGCGGTCGTCATCGGGTTCGGCCGCTTCGCCGACACCCCCCCGCCCACCGCCCTCGCCTGGGGCGCGGGCCTCGCCGCCATCGTCTGGCTGCGGGCGACGGGGCGCGGCCGCGGGCGGCTGCCGCAGGTGGCGGCCGCGTGCGTCGCCGCGGTGGCCCTCTACGCGGGGGGCATGGCGGCGGCGTCGCGGGCGGCCGAGGGGCAGACGGCGCGGCTGCTCGCGCGGCAGGCGGGGGCGGTGCCCGTCGACGTGCTGGCCATTCCCGTGCCCGGCAACGTCTTCCGCCGCGGCATCGTCGCCGTCTACCCCGACGTCTACCGCTTCTACGAGCTCGACTGGCTGGCCCGGCCGCCCCTGCGCCGCACCGCCGACCCCGTGCCCCGCGGCCCCGACGGTCCCGTCGTCGAGGCCGCCCTGACCGCCCCCCACGTGCGGGGCATGGCCGTCTGGAAGCGCTTCCCCGCCTACACCGTCACCGAGACCGCCGACGGCTGGGTCGTCACCATCTCGGACATGCGCTACACCCGCCGCCCCGGCTCGGGCCTCGGCGGCGCCACCGTCCACCTCGACCGCGACCTCAACGTGCGGCGGGCACCCGCGCACTAGGAGTCTGCGCCGTTAGAACGGTGCAGACTCCCAGCGGGTTGGTTGGGCGGCGAGCGGAGCCGTAGGCGGCGCTCTCTCCGGGCTACCGCAGCGTGCTGCTGCTCGGCCCCCGGCAGGTCGGCCGGTCTACCGCCGCCGCCCGGCGTTGAACTCGGCCTCGAGCTCGGTCTCCCAGCGGACGCGCTCGGCGATCTGGTCGCCGCGGGTCTGGAGGCAGTCGAAGCAGAGGCTGCCGGGGATGGCGTGGCCCTCGCCGTCGGCGGGGATGCCGCGGGCGGCCATGAGGTCGCGCAGCAGGGCCGCGGTGTGCTTCTGCGCCTTGTAGAAGTCTGAGTAGCTGAAGCCGTCGGCGATGGCGAGGGGCGAGTAGCCGAGGTCGGTGCGGGCGTCGAGGTCGGCGCCCTCGGCGACGAGGTACTCGGCGACGTTGTTGGCGCCGCGGAACGCGGCCCCGTGGAGGGCGGTCATGCCCCGGTAGTTCGCGGCGTTGACGGGGTTGCCGAGCTCGACGCACATGCGCACCGCCTCGAGCACCTCGTCCTCCTGGCCGGGCAGCGAGCCGCCGTCTTCGCCGGGGTTCCAGATGGCCACGCCGGCCGCGACCATCAGGGGCGTGGTGCCGTCGGCGTTGGGGGTCACGGCGTCGGCCCCGGCCTCGACGAGCACCCGCATGGCCTCGATGTCGGTGACCTTGGCGGCGAGGAAGAAGGGGGTCGCCCCGAGCCGGTTCAGCCGGTTGCGCTGGCCGTCCTTCATGCCGTTGGCGGTCATGCGGGCGTCGACGTCGCCGCCGAGGGCGATCATCTTGCGCAGCACGTCGATGCTGTCGACGGCGCCGGTGGGGATGGGGCCGGGGAAGCCGAAGCCGGTGTTCATGCGCCGGGTGCGGACGAGCTGGTGCAGGGCGTTCCAGCCCGCGCCGGCGAGGTTGGGGTCGGCCCCGCGGTCGAGCATGTAGTCGGCGAGGGCCCAGTTGGCGTTGGCCACCGCGACCACGAGGGCGCTCTGGCCGTCGGAGAGGGTGTCGTTCACGTCGGCGCCGGCCTCGAGCAGCACCCGCAGGGCGTCGAGGTGGCCGCCGCGGGCCGCGAACGCGAGGGCGGTGAAGCCGGTGGGCGGCGGGGCGTAGAAGAGCCGGTTGCCGCCGGCCGGCCGCCCGGCGGTCTCGGTGCGGGCGTGCACGTCGGCCCCGAGCTCGGCCAGGGCGTGCGCCGCCGCCGCGTTGTTGCGGGCCGCCGCCCACATGAGGGCGGTCTGGCCGCGGAAGTCGTCGCGGGCGTTGGGGTCGGCCCCGCGCGCGAGCAGCGCCCGCACGGTGGCGGCGTCGCCGGTGCGGGCGGCGGTCATGAGGGCGGTCTCGCCCCCCCGCAGGGTCGCGTTGGGGTCGGCGCCGGCGTCGAGCAGCATCCGCACGACGACGGCGCTGCCGTTCTCGGCCGCGAGCGAGAGGGGCTCGACGCCGTAGCGGTTGGCGGCCGACACGTCGGCCCCCGCCTCGATGAGGACGCCGACGAGGGCGGCGGCGTCGTGGTGCACGGCCCAGTGCAGTGCGGTGGCCCCGTCGGGCCCCGCCGCGTCCACGTCGACGGCGGGGTCGGCCGCGAGCCGGCGCACGGTGTCGGCGTCGGCCGTCTTCACCGCCTCGATGATGGGCGCGTCGCGCCGGGCGCCGGCCTCGGCGGCGAGCCCGGCGACGATCAGGACGGCGGCGACCAGGGACGCTGACCGGTACGACCTGTTCAAGCTGCTGACATGCATGACGACCACCTCGTTCCGACCGGCGGTTTCTCGAAAAACGGGCTTCGATCGTAGCACGGCGGCGCGACCTCGCGGCGTTCGACGTGGAGCCGGCGTGAGCGGGCGGCCGTCGATGCTTGCCGGCTAGGTCGAGCGTGTAGTACCGTGCCGCCTTGGGGGAGAGCGAACGATGACGACCCGCGAACTAGTGTGGAACGCCATGTTTGCGGCTGACATGAGTCACCGCTACTTCCTCTCTCGCGCGGCCTGGAACAAGCGTGTGGACGATACCTTGCGCGTGTTGCTGCTCGTCGCGGCGAGCGCGGCATGGGCCAGCTTGGTGGCGCGGGTGCCGGCGGCGGTGCCGTATCTGGCCTTTGTCACGGCCGTTCTGTCGTCGCTGACCGTCATCGTCAGGTTTCACGACCGCGCTTCCACGTATGCGGCGGCGGCCGAGGAATTCAGCCGCATCCTCAACGACTACCGCGAGTTGTGGCGCGATATCGACTCGTACAAGGTGACCGACGACGATGCCACGGACCGGCTACGGGCGCTCAAGGCACGATCGGAGATCGCTACGCGCCCGCTCTTGAAGTCGAAGGTCAATACGCGCGTGCTGATGCAGTGCCACGAAGCGGCCGCCCGGGTAGTGCGCCATGCCTGATCACCGGACGGAATTCCCGCCGCTGCCGGCACCGCCGCCGCCCCTCCCCCAACCCTCCAAGGGAAGGGTCGGATAGACGACGCCGGACGAGACGGTCCGCATGGAGAAGCGCAGGCTACCCGTCGGCATCCAGACCTTCCGGCGCATCCGCGAGGAGGGCTACTACTACGTCGACAAGACCGGCTACGCCCGGCGGCTAGCCGAAGAGGGCGGCGGCCGGTTCTTCCTCTCGCGCCCCCGCCGGTTCGGCAAGAGCCTGTTCGTCGACACGCTGAAGGAGCTGTACGAGGGCAGCGAGCCGCTGTTCCGGGGGCTCGCGGCGCACGACGACTGGGACTGGTCGCGGCCCCGCCCCGTCGTGCGGCTGAGCTTCGCGGGGGGCAACTTCAAGCGGCCGGACGAGCTGGCGGAGAGCGTCAGGCGTCAGCTCGCCGCGGCCGAGCGCCGAGCCGGGCTGCCGGCCTCGAAGGCCGCCACGCCCGCGGTGCGCTTCGCGAACCTGCTCGAGTCGCTGCACGAGCGGACCGGCGAGCGCGTCGCGGTGCTGGTGGACGAGTACGACAAGCCGATTCTCGACGCGCGCGCCGGGCCGGCGCCCCCGGGCGACCGGGAGGACGCCCATCGCGACGGCGACGCGCAGGCGCGGGCCAACCGCGACGACCTGCGCGGGCTGTACGGCACCCTCAAGGACAGCGATGCCCATGTCGAGATGGCCTTCATCACCGGGGTCAGCAAGTTCTCGAAGGTGAGCCTGTTCTCGGACCTCAACTTCCTCACCGACATCACCTTGGCCCCCCGCTACGCGGCCATCTGCGGCTACACCGAGGCGGACCTCGACGCGGTGTTCGCGCCCGAGCTGCCGGGCCTCGACCGCGGGCGGATACGCGACTGGTACAACGGCTACAACTGGCGGGGGGACGGGCGCGTCTACAACCCCTGGGCCATCCTGCATCTCTTCCGGAGCCGCGAGTTCAAGGCGCACTGGTTCGAGACCGCGACGCCGCGCTTCCTCGTCGACACCCTGATCCGGCGCGGTGTCCGCGCCCCCGACATCGACGGCCGGTACGCCGACGACGATCTGCTGTCGGCGTTCGACGTGACCTCGGCGACGACCGAGGCGCTGCTGTTCCAGACCGGCTATCTGACGATTGCGGACGAGGAGCGGGACGACGGCGACGTGCAGTACCGCCTGGGGTACCCGAACCGGGAGGTGCGGCGGGGCCTGAACCGGGGCCTGCTCGACGCCCTCGCCCCGAACTGGCGGTCGACGGGCGGCGGCCCCGCGCTGCGGCGCGCGCTGGCGGCCGAGGACTGGGCGGGCCTGGAGGCGCTGTTCCGGAGGCTCTTGGCGGGCATCCCCCACGACTGGCACCGGCGCAACGAGATCGCCCGCTACGAGGGCTACTGGTCGAGCGTGTTCTACGCGTGGTTCCAGGCGTCGATGGACGGCGTGGCGGTCGAGGACGCGACCAGCCGCGGCCGGCTGGACATGGCGGTGGTGACGGACGCCGCCGTCTTCCTGTTCGAGTTCAAGGTGGCCGCGCGGGCGGCAGCGGGCGCCCGGCCGGTGGGCGCGGACCGGGGCGGCGCGGCGGCGGACCGCCCCGCCTTGGCCCAATTAAAGGCGCGCCGCTACGCCGACAAGTACCGCGCCCCGGACCGCCGCGTCCACCTGATCGGCGTCGAGATCGGCGCGGA
This sequence comes from Vicinamibacterales bacterium, assembly GCA_963664545.2. GTDB lineage: Bacteria > Acidobacteriota > Vicinamibacteria > Vicinamibacterales > UBA8438 > JAJEEA01. The sequence continues at coordinate 2,442,724 of OY761475.2, forward strand.
GACGCGCGACATCACCGCCTTCGACGTGGAGCCGGCGTGAGCGCCGCCCCGGCGCACCTCGACCCGTGCTCCCGTACTGGGTCAAGCCTCTCTACACCCCGGTCAGCGGCCCGGTGCTGTCCGAGATGCGGTCCACCTTCACCCCCACCTTCTCGAGCAGGGTGAGCCCGAGGTTCATGAACGGGGTGTGCAGGTCGTAGACGAGGTGGCGGTTGCCGGCGAGCTGGCCGCAGCCGCCGCCCATGAGGGTGATGGGCAGGTTGTAGGGGGTGTGCTGGTCGCCGTCGCCCATGCCCGCGCCGTGCAGGAGGATGGCGTGGTCGAGCAGGGTGCCGTCGCCGTCGGGGGCGGCGGCCATCTTCTCGACGAGCCGGGCGAAGAGCTGCATCTGGTACTGGCTGATCTTCGTGTACTGGGTGATGTTGTGCGGGTCCTGCTGGTGGTGCGAGACGGTGTGGTGCGCCTCGGGGACGCCGATGTTGGGATAGGTGCGGCCGCTGGTCTCGCGGGCCATCTGCATGCAGCTCACGCGGGTGACGTCGGCCTGGAACGCGAGCACCAGCATGTCGTGCAGCAGGCCCACGTGCTCCTCGTAGTCGTCGGGGACGCCGGCGGGCTGGTCGACGGCGGGCAGCGGGGTCGAGGCCTGGTTGGCCTCGGTGCGCTGGATGCGCCGCTCGATCTCGCGGATGGACTGCAGGTACTCGCCGACGGTGGCGCGATCCTGCGCGCCGACCTTCTTCTCGAGGCGGTGGATGCTCTCGCCGACCGAGTCGAGGATGCTGCGGTCCGTCCGCATCTGGGCGAGCCGGGCCTCGACGCTGCCGCCGTCGCCGAAGAGGCGCTGGAAGACGACCCGGGGGTCGCGCTCGTGGGGCAGCGGGGTCGTGGGGGTGAGCCACGACGTCGAGTTGCGGTAGGCGCAACTGTAGCCGTTCTCGCAGTTGCCCACCTGGTAGTTCGACTCGGTGGTGAGCTCGAGCGAGCGCAGGGCGGTGTCGGCCCCGAGATGGTCGGCGGCGTACTGGTCGATGGTCTTGCCGGCGCGGATGTCGGCCCCCTCGGTGCGCTTGGGGAGGATGCCGTTGAGCCAGCCGCCGTGGGCGCGGGTGTGCACGCCGCCGCCCTCGTTGGGGCTGACGACGCCCGAGTTGCTGAGCCCGGTGACGACGGTCATCCGGTCGCGGTACTGCGCGAGGGGCTGCAGCACGGGGGTCAGGTCGAAGCCCGTCCCGCCGGTGCCCTCGGGGTGGAAGCTGCGGGGGAGGATGCCGTTGGGCACGTAGAAGAACGCCAGCCGGGGCACCGGCGCGGTCACCTGTCGGGCCGCGGCCGACAGCGCGGGCACCATGGCGTCGAGCAGGGGCAGGGCGACGGTGGCCCCGAGGCCGCGCAGCACGGTGCGCCGGGACAGCGACTTCTGGGTGACGATCATGACTGCGATCTCCTCATCAGGAACGGGTCACTGGTGACGATGCCGAGCACCACGCTCTGGAACCGGTAGTCGTCGGCCGCCGCCTCGCGCACGATGCGGCGCAGGGTCGGCATGTCGTAGGGCTCGAGGCCGCGGCCGAGGGCATAGGTCATGAGCTTCTCGGTCACGGTGGTCACGAACTGCCGGGGGTCGCGGGCGAGGGCGTCGCGCATCTCGGCGACGCCGTCGAAGGCGCGGCCGTCGGGCAGCACCCCCGACGGGTCGATGGGGTTGAACGACTCGTCGACGACGCGCCACCGGCCGATGGCGTCGAAGTTCTCGAGGGCGAAGCCGGTGGGGTCGATCATGGCGTGGCACGCCGAGCACGCGGGGTTGGCGCGGTGGGCCTCGAGCCGCGCCCGCACCGTGGGCCGCTTGGCCTGCGTCCGCTGGTCGTTCAGGGCCGGGATGTTGGGCGGCGGGTCGGGCGGCGGCGTGCCGAGCAGGTTGTCGAGGATCCACTTGCCCCTGAGCACCGGCGAGGTGCGGATGGCGTGCGAGGTCAGGGTGAGCACGCTGCCGTGCCCGAGGATGCCCCGCCGGGGGCTGTCGGCGGGCAGCTCGACGCGCCGGAAGCGGCTGCCGGTGACCCCGGGGATGCCGTAGTGCTCGGCCAGCCGCTCGTCGAGGAACGTGTAGCCGGCGGTGAGCAGGTCGACGACGCTGCGGTCGTCGCGCACGATGCTGTCGACGAAGAGCCGGGTCTCGCGCAGCATGCTCTGGCGCAGCGACTCGTCGAAGGCGACCGAGAAGGGGTCGCCGGGCCGCACGGTGGTCTCGAGGTTGCGGAGCTGCAGCCACTGCGCCGCGAAGTTGGTGGTGAGGGTCTCCGACCGCGGGTCGGCGACCAGGCGCCGCACCTGCCGCTCGAGCTCGCCGGGGTCGCGCAGGCGGCCCGCCTCGGCCGCCGCGAGCAGCTCCTCGTCGGGGATGCTGCTCCAGAGGAAGAACGAGAGCCGCGACGCGAGGTCGAGGTCGGCCACCGGGTACGGCGCGCCGGGGGCGGCGCCGTCGGGGTCCGTCTCGATGCGGTAGAGGAACTCGGGGCTGACGAGGAGGCGCCGGATGGCCAGTTCCACCCCGTCCTCGAAGCCGCCGGCGGCCCGGCCCTGGTCGTAGAAGTCGAGCAGCACCGCCAGCTCTTCCTCCGACGCCGTGCGGCGGTAGGCGCGGCGGGCCAGCCGCGACAGGATCTCTCGCGCGCACGCCGGCTCGTCGTCCGCGGCGGCGGGCCGGCACGAGAAGATGCGCCCGCGCGAGGGGGTGTCGGCGGCCCCGGCCGCGTCGTGCGGGCCGGTGATAGTGACGCTCTGCACGAAGGGCTGCGCGCCCGCGAGGCCGCCGGCGTTGCCGGCCACCCGCGGGTTCGGGAACGGCTCGCGGACCTGCTCGACGAGGGCCGACGGCTGCTTGTAGAAGGTCACCCCGACCTCGCGGGGGCCGGCCGCCACCGCGAGCCGGAAGTCGATGGTGGACGCCTGCGCGTAGGGGTTGTCGGACGCCCCGTCGGCGGGCGGGCCGAGGGTGAACGCCTCGACGGGCTCGCCGTCGACGGTGACCTCGAGGTCGTGGCTCTCGCGCAGCCGCCGGGTGCCGGTGAGCTGGATGCGGAAGTCGTAGCCCGCGTCCTGCGGGAACAGGTGCTCGATGTACAGGCCCCCGCGGGTGCCGAAGGGCAGCGCCTCGACCCGGGCGTGCTGCGACAGGTCCTGGGCCGCCTCGTAGGTGTCGGCGGACATGGCCGGGGGCGGGCTGCCCACCGCGAGCCGCGCGATGGTGCGGGCGGCGGCGAGGTAGCGTTCCATGAGCGCCTGCGACATTCGGAGGATGCCGCCGATGTTGTCGAAGCCGAAGCTCGAGTCGTCGGCGGGGAGGAAGTCGTCGGCGTCGAGCTCGACGGCCAGCAGGTCGCGCACGGCGTTGCGGTACTCGGTGCGGTTCAGGCGGTGGAAGGTGGCGGATCGCCCGGGGTCGCGGGTCGCGGCCCACTTGGCGTCGAGCTCGCCCTCGAGCCAGTCGAGGAAGCCGTCGAGGGCGGCTGCGTCGGGCCGGGGCCGCCCGGCCGGGGGCATGACGCCGCCCCGCAGCTTGCGGACGACCTTCTCCCACTCGGCGGCGCGGCCGCCGACGTCGGCGAGGTCGAGCGTGTCGAGGGTCAGGCCCACGGCGCGGAGCTGCCCGACGAGCGGCGACGCGGGGCGCCCTTCGCCGTTCACCGTGCGCTCGTTGTGGCAGGTGACGCAGTAGCGGTCGAGCAGGGCGCGGTGGGCGGCGTCGGCCGTCCGCGCCTCCGATTGCGCCTGCCCGGCCGCCCCGTCCGCGGCCCCGAAACCGAGGACGAGCGTGGCCGTGACGAACGAAGCGAAACAGGTCTTCGGCATCATGTCAGCGTGGAACGGAAACTATCGCGGAAGACGCACCCGTCCCCAAAGGACGCATGCTAGTATGCGCCTAGAGCCGTGTCAACGGACGGCGTGCCGGCGCGGCGGCGGAATCGGCCGCCCGCGGCGCCCCGGCCGGCGGGGCGGCGCCCTCCCGAAGCCGCGCGAGGGCATTCGCGACCTGCGAGAAACATGACTCTGCCTCGACGATCGATCCTCCAGAGCGCCGGTGCGGCCGGCTCGTTGCTGCTCGTCGGCGGGCTGCCCGTGTGGGCGCGGGGGGAGCAGCCGCCCGACGAACCAGCCCCGCCCGCCTACCTGCGCCTGTCGGCGGCCCTGATCGGCGCCGACCCGGCGCGGCTCGAGCCGGAGGCCCGCGCCGGCGAGGTCGCGCTGGCCGACACGTTCCACGCGCTGTGCCGCGAGGCCGCTCCCGACGCCACCGCGGCGCTGCTCGCCGCTTGGCGCGAGGCGGCGCCGCGGGACGGGCCGGCGCCGGGCGGCGCGGCGGAGGCCGGGGCGGCCGGGCACCTGCTCACCGGCGGGGGGCGCCCGCGCGAGGGCGGCATCGGGGCGATGGCCCGGCTGACGATGCTGATGTGGCTCTACGGCGTGTGGTACGGCGAGACCGAGGCGGCCCGCGTGCCCGACTCGGCCGGCGTCGTCGGCCCGGGCCACCGCACCGACCTCGTGGTGTCGGTGCGCGCCTACCGGAACGGCTGGATCTGGCGCCTCGCCCAGGCGCGGCCGATGGGGGTGGCGGGCGCCCCCGGCGAGTGGGCGGAGACGCCCCCGGGTCTCGACGAGTTCCTCGACGGCGCATAGCCGCTCCGGCGGCGGGGGGCGGCCGTTGCCGGCGTTGGCAGACCGCCCGTCGGTCGAGGCGTGACGCGGTACGGTCGGCCGAGGCGCACGACTTCACATGCGGCAGACACGGACGGCGCGCTACGACGTGGCCATCGCGGGCTCGGGCTTCGCCGGCGCGGCCATGGCCCTGCTGCTGGCGCGGGCGGGCCGGCGGGTGCTCGTGCTCGAGGCGGGGCCGGGGCTCGACGCCCTGCACCGCGACCACGTCGAACGCTACGTGCTCGCCACGTTCAAGTCGCCGTCGGCGCCCTACCCCCCCGACCCCGGCGTTCTCGACCCGAGCCGGACGAACGCCCCCCGGCCGACGATCGAGGCGCTGGTGGCGGCGTGGGACGACCCCGCCCGCTCGTACTTCGAGCACGCGCCGGGGTCGCTGCCCTTCGCCAGCACCTACGAGCGGCTCGCCGGCGGCACCGGGAACCACTGGATGGGCACCGCGGTCCGGATGGACGGGGCCGACTTCCGCCTGCGGTCGGCCTACGGTCGCGGCCTCGACTGGCCCCTCGGCTACGACGACCTGGAGCCCTACTACGGACAGGCCGAGCACCTCATCGGCGTCGCCGGCGACCGGGCCGAGCAGGAGTCGGTGAACGGCATCCCCTACGGCGCCGGCTACGCCTACCCGATGGGGCCGGTCCCGCCGTCCTACGGCGACCGCGTGGTCGGGGCGCGGCTCGACGGGGCGGTCCTCGCCGACGACGCCCCCGCCCCGGCGCGGCTGACGTCGACCCCGGCCGGCCGCAACTCGGCGCCGTACCAGAACCGGGGCCCGTGCCGCGGCAGCACGAGCTGCGTGCCCATCTGCCCGGTGCGGGCCAAGTACGACCCGCGGGTCGCGCTGCGGGAGGCGATGGCCACGGGCCGGGTCGAGCTGATGGCCCGCGCCGTCGTCGACCACGTGCGGACGGACGAGGGCGGGCGGGTGACCGGCCTCCACTACCTGCGCTACGAGGACGACGGCGTCCCCGCCGCCACCGGGCGGACCGGCGGGGGGGTGGCGACGGCCGACGTCTACGTGCTCGCCGCCCACGCCGTCGAGAACGCCCGCATCCTGCTGAACACCGAGCGGGCGACGGGCCGCGCGGCGGCCAACTCGTCGGGGCTCGTCGGGCGGCACCTGATGGACCACCCGGTGTACCTCGCGTGGGGCCTGATGCCGGCGGGGACGCCGGTCTACCCCTACCGCGGGCCCCTGTCGACGTCGGGCGTCGAGACCCTGCGCGACGGCCCCTTCCGGCGCCGCCGGGCGGCGTGGCGCCTGGAGCTGGGCAACACCGGCTGGAACTGGCCCATCGGCGACCCCTGGGTGACGGGGGCCGACTTCGTCTACGGGAGCGACGAGAGCGGGGCCAACCCCGGCCGCCGGGTGCTCGGCGGCCGGCCCTACGCCGAGGCGGTCAACGACGTCCTGACCCGCCAGCTCCGCGTCGCCTTCCTCGTCGAGCAGGAGGCGGACCCCGCGAACCGGGTCGAGCTGTCGGACCGCTGGACCGACAACCTCGGCACCCCCCGCCCGCGCATCTCGTACGGGGTGTCCGACTACGTGCGGGCGGGCTTCGCGTCGGCGCGCGAGGCGACGCGCCGCATCATGGCGCGGCTGGGGGCGGCCGACCACACCGTGACCCGCGACGACGCGCCCAACGCGTTCCGCTACGGCGGCCGCACCTACAACTATCAGGGCGGCGGGCACCTGTGCGGCACCCACGTCATGGGGACGGCCCCCGGCAACTCGGTGGTCAACGACCGGCAGCGGACGTGGGACCACCCCAACCTGTACCTCGCCGGCTGCGGCTCGATGCCCAGCGTCGGCACGCAGAACCCCACCCTCACCATGCTGGCCGTCTCGTGCCGCACCGTCGACGACATCCTCGGCCGGCTGGCGTGAAGAATCACTCCGGGGACGGCGGCGCGGCGGGCAGGACGGCGGTTTCGACCGCCCGCAGCCGATCCTCGAGTGCCTCCTGCCGATCCTCGAGTGCCTCCTGCCGATCCTCGAGTGCCTCCTGCCGATCCTCGACCTCCCGCAGCCGAATCTCGACCTCCCGCAACCGGATCTCGACCTCCCGCAACCGGATCTCGACCTCCCGCAGCCCGACCTCGACCGCCCGCAGCCGGTCGTCGATGCGGCGCAGGTCGGTGCGGAGCTCGCCGATCTGGCGCGTGACATCGGCGCGCAGGTCGTCGATGCGGCGGTCGATGCCGTCCAACCGCATCCACAGCAGGCCGGCCACCACGAGAACCGTTGCGATGACCCACCGCGCGTCGCGGCCCGGCAGCCACCCATCGAGCGTGTTCGAACCGGCAGTCATGCGTCAACGTTAACACACGGCGACGGAGGTCGCCAAGGGCACCGACGCCCATCCGCCCGTCCGCCCGCCGCCGACATCCATGTCGAGCCGCCAGTAGTCTTCGGCGTATTCGAGGCGGGCGCTTGGGCTTGGGGCGCGGCGGGAACCCCCCTGCATTACACTTCGGTCGACGCCGCGAACGGCGTTCCGGAAGCCGACCATAGGGTACGGACGAGACCGTGGGCATCGACGACGTCATCAACGGGGCGCTGCAGCCGCTGGCCGAGGCGGTGGCGGGGTTCATCTTCTTCACGGTGCCGATCATGGGGGCCGACTTCCCCCTGATCGTGGCGTGGCTGGTCGGCGGCGGCCTCTTCTTCACCGTCTACCTGGGGTTCATCAACGTCCGGGGCTTCGGCCACGCGGTGCGGGTCATCACCGGGCGGCTGGCCGACCCCGCCGATCCCGGCGAGATCTCGCAGTTCCAGGCCCTGACCACCGCGGTGTCGGGCACCGTGGGCATCGGCAACATCGCGGGGGTGGCGGTGGCCATCTCGACCGGCGGCCCCGGCGCCACCTTCTGGCTGATGGCGGCCGGCGTGCTCGGCATGTCGACGAAGTTCGCGGAGTGCACGCTGGGGGTGCTCTACCGGCGGACGGCGCCCGACGGCGCGGTGTCGGGCGGCCCCATGCACTACCTCGAGCGGGGGCTCGGCGAGCGCGGCCTGCCCCGGCTGGGCCGCGGCCTCGGCATCTTCTACGCGTGCACCATGGTCGTCGGCTGCCTCGGCATCGGCAACATGTTCCAGTCGAACCAGGCGACGGCGATGTTCGTCGACCTGACCGGGGGCGACGCGAGCCCCTTCGCGGGCGCGACTTGGCTCGTCGGCCTCGCCCTGGCGGGCCTCGTGGCGGTGGTCATCATCGGGGGCATCCGCTCGATCGCTAACACCACGGTGAAGCTGGTGCCGGGCATGGCCCTGCTCTACGTGGCCCTCGCCCTCCTCGTCCTCCTGCTGCAAGCCGACCGGCTGCCGGGCGCGGTCGCGGCCATCTGGCGGGGCGCGTTCGCCCCCGAGGGCGTCGCCGGCGGCATGCTCGGGGCCCTCGTCATCGGGTTCCGCCGCGCCGCCTTCTCGAACGAGGCGGGCCTCGGCAGCGCCGCCATCGCCCACGCCACCGCCCGCACCCCGCGGCCGGTCAGCGAGGGCTTCGTGGGGCTGCTCGAGCCGTTTATCGACACCGTGGTCATCTGCACGATGACCGCGCTGGTCATCATCACCACCGTCTACGACCCCGCCCTCGCCGCCGCCGGCGTCAACGGCATCGAGCTGACGACCCGCGCCTTCGCCTCGGTGCTGCCGTGGTCGCCGGTCCCCCTCGCGGTGGCCGCGATGCTCTTCGCCTACTCGACGATGATCGCCTGGGCCTATTACGGCCTCAAGGCGTTCACCTACCTCGCCGGCGACGGCCGCGCCCAGGACCTCGGCTTCAAGACGTTCTTCTGCCTCTTCGTCGTCGCCGGCGCCAGCCTCGACCTCGGCGCCCTCGTCGACCTCTCCGACGCCCTCGTCTTCGTCGTCGCCCTCCCCAACCTGCTCGGCCTCTACGTGATGGCCCCGGTGGTCAAGCGCGAGCTGGCCGGCTACCGGCCGTTCCGCGAGGGGGTGTGAGGGGGGGGCGGGGCGGGCGACACTCACCGGGCCGAGCCCCTCCGCTTGCGGACTGATGCCGCGGCAGCTCCCGCGGGAGGGCGAACACCGTGCGCCGCGATCCAGACTTCATGCACTCAGTCCTCTTGACGCCAGACATGAGTTCATGCATACTGGACATCATGGCGCCACGGACCGAACAAGTTCGGGACACCATTCCCCGCCTCCAGCAACTCGTTCCCCATATGCGAGACCAGTTGACGGGTCTCCGCGACGGCTCGACGTTCGAGCATGCCCGACAGCGCTATGCCGGCACCGTCGATCGCCTGGATGCCCTCGGACTGGGCCGACGAACCGCCAGCCGCGTGGGAGACAGGGACCAGTATTGGTCACCCACGCGCGAGGTCCTGGACGAGGCCATGCGTCTCGGCTTCGTCCGGCGCCAGCAACTTCCCTCCTCGCGCCGCTACGTGGACGCGCACCGGCACCGTCCGCACGCCCTCACCCAACTGGGCCTTCAGACCGCAGCGGAAGCCGAGACAGACATGGCCGCATTCTGCGACCGCTTGGCTGCCGCCGTCTACCATCACCATCCGTACTTCCGCGCCTTCATCGACAAGCTGCAGGCCGGGCCAATTGCGTGTCCCGAGGTCGCTGAAGGTGAAGTCGAGGAATCTCGCCGCAGGGGCGAGAACACCGAGCACTGGGTCGAAATCGCAAGCCGCCGGATTTCCCGCCAGACGACCTCCGGCCACAGCAAGGCCTACATCCGCGAAGCCATCGTCGGCGTCGTGCGACACCGATTTGGGCAAACGCCGGAGCGCCCCACAAGCAAGCAAATGGCCGAGGCCCTCAACGACGCCTACATCGAAGCCGCTCTCCGTCTCCGTGGTCTCGCTGTCGGCGCTATCGACCTCAAAATCATGAAGAAGTGGGGCTCCCAACTGAGGGTGCTGGACGAGTCGCGGTACGTCCCCGCCTTCACGGGGCAGAACGTCATCTGGCTTGCCGCCGACGTCAGCGCCAACGGTGATGTTCGCATACAGCGCCGGACACTACAGAGCCATGAGCGTTCGGTAGCCGAAGCCGTCGTTGCCGCCTACAAGGCTCAAGCCAGCACTGAAGAGACGAGCCTCCGCGCCCCGTATCTGCCGATCTACCGCGTACGGGCACAAGCCGCGTTCGAATGTCGGGTCACACGCGCCCTTGTGGACATGACCATCGAACGGCTGGCGGCCGGTGCCATGTCCGAACCCCGCGTTCAGGTTTGGCTCCACCTCGGGAGCACGCGCCAACCGGATTCCGAACCGGTCTATCGACGGGCCGGCAAACGACGATACGAAATTACAATCCAATCTCCAGACATCTGAAAGGACACCATCCATGGGGCTCGACGCACTCGACCACATGCAGGAGGCATGGAGCCTGGAGGCGAATCCGTTTCCCGCGGAGGCCATCCACGCACAACACGGTCCCTATTGCCCAACCGTCTTTGCCGACGAGTCCCAGGAGTTCCGGCGGAAGCTCATCCGCGGGTCCGTTCGCGGCAACGTCAACGTCGGTTTTCTCTGGTCCCAAGGCGCGCACGCGGACACCGGCTTCGGCAAGACGACCTTGATGCGTGAGATCGCCAAGGAAATCAACCGGGACCTCGGAGCCGATACCCTCACGAAGGCTGGCGTACGCGCTGACAAACAGGTGCCCACAGCCGCCGCCTTCTCCAACCTGAACAACCTCAATGCGTCCGGGCTATACCCCGTGCTCTTCAACGCGGTTGTAGATCTCGCGCAGCCTGCCCAGCAAACCGACCCCGTGCTCGACCAAGCTAGGGCGTGCATTGTGCAAAGCTTGGGCACGGATGATCCCAAGCATCTCTATGCACACGTCACTGACACCTGGCTCCGTATCTGCGGCACTGCGCCACCGCTGCGTTCCGAGGTGGTCAGAGCCTTTGCGGAGTCAGGATCTGGTGGGGTCCGGGCCGCCTTGGGGACGGTGTCCGCGACCGCCCGTCTTCGCAACGGACTCCACTACCTCGACTTCGCCCTCGCCGCGCTTGCTGCGGCCGGCGTCAATAACCTGCACCTGATGATCGACCAGTTGGAGGATCTCGCAACCACCCGCACCATCACGGCAGCAAAGCGCTCCCGGGAGATCGGACGCATCCGGGATATGCTGGAGGGTCCTCCCTACGCCAACAGGGTTCACTTCGTCTTCACCTTCCACAACAGCGCGGCACGAGTTCTCGAACGGTTCTGGGAGGCGAATCGGCTGCCACCATTCGAGATATCGCCCAGCAACGTGGCATCCGTCGTCGTGCTCCGTGGGCTGAAAGACGACACTCAGGTGGCTGACCTGCTGCGTGTGTACTTGGACGAACAACGCGAAGGCCGTGTGGAGGACGACCTGCTCCCCTTCGACAACGGAGCGATCACCGCTCTGAAGGACGTCTCCGACGGACGAGTGGGAATACTGTTGAACCGCGCGCGGGAGCTCTTCGAGTTCGCCGCTGCACAGGGGGCCCCTCGTATAACCGGTGAGCTGGCGTCCAGGTTCTTCGCTGGAGCCGAAACCACCAGCGCCGAACCCGGGAGGCAAGACGGTGCCGGCCCTCAAGAAGGGGACATCGACGATCTCCTGCTCGGCACACGATGACGACGGCATGCCGCACGATCTTGAACTCATCGCCGAGTTCTCTCTGGACTTCTGGCTCCTGGCCCGGTGCAGTCACGGCACCCGCATGTCGCCGGTTGACGGTAGAGCCTGGGAACGGGCCATTGGCGACCTTCTGCGGCGCTCCCCATTGCCCAACCGCCAACGCGCGGGGCTGACGACCCTGTTCGGCGTTCAAGCGGCGTCGGGCGTGGCACATGAGCTCGATGCATGTGTCGCGGGTGGCCGAACTCTGGTCGTCGCGGAATGCAAGTCACAGACTTCGGGAGCGACCAAGGCCGATGTGGCGTTGTTCCACGAAAAGACGCTTGACTTCTTCTGCGCGAACCCTGTCCGTTTTCGCCATGAACGCTGGTGGCGACTCGTGGCGTCGGCTACTCCGGTCTTGAACAGCGTCCGGACGTTCTGCCTCAGTCTCGGACTCGCTCTCACCGAACCCAATCGCGTACCACTCTCCGTCGTGCTACGGGTCGCGTCCCGACCGGGTGCTGACATGCATCTGAGGGAGGCATTGCTTCAAGACGCGGTTCGCTTGGCTGAACGGGCTCTGGTGCCGCTGCAGGATAGGTGGCGATACGATGCCCAAGCGGAGGAGATTCGCTTCCAGCCGGCGACCCTCTCTGCGAGCGAAATCCAGGATCTACTCTGGCTGCAGGAAGAGCTGGGCTCCGATATCCTCGACCTGTACGACCGTCACCGCCCTGGTGCCTTGGAGCGCCGAGCCGAGAAACTCCGCCGAACGCTACGTCACACATGACTACGTGGTGGCACGAGCGAACGGCGTTGGCGCGGAGGGCCCTTCGCAGAACAAGGCGTACGCCAGATACATGTCACGCGGTCTCGACGTGTCGGCGCAGGAGCGCTTCGACCTCGGAGCGGGTGAGGCCGTTCTCGGGGTCGTCGGACACGCCGCTTCTCATCCGCGTCCGGGACGTTCGCGATGGCGTTTCCGGCGTCAGCGTCGATATGACGTCCGACGCGACGACCTCGTGGTCCTTAAGCGCGGACATGACCACGGGGGAATGCGTATTCACCAGGATCTGAAAGCAGGCTTGCGTTTCCAGCGATTCGGCGCAGCCCGCGGCGCGCCGGATGATCTCCATGAGCGCGGGGATCCGCGCCTCGTGGACACCGTTCTCCGGTTCCTCCCAGCAGAGAACGCCGCCGTGCCGCGGATCGTTCAGGACGGTCACTAAGGCGAGAAGGCGAAGCGTGCCGTCCGAGATCACGCGGGAGCTGAACGACTGGGAGTCGCGCAGCCTGAGGGCGAACGAGTACTCCGCGTCGCCGGGGTCGTCGCGAACGTCGAGGTCGGCGACCGACGGAATGAGCGATGACAAGTCGGCGACGACGTCGGACAGGAATCCCTTGGGCCGCTTGTCGGTCCTCGTCTCCTCCATGAGCCTGGCGAGCACGGTGGCGAGATTGGAGGCGTCGGGCAGCAGCCGCCGCGGGGCCAGCCGATCCGTCGCGCGCCGGGAAGCCTGCGGATCGATCTGCAGGAATTGCAGCGAGGACAACAGCGTGCGGAGCGCATAGAGGTGCGGGAACTCGGCCGTGGTCACCGTGGACAACCCCGTGCGGGAGGCATCCTTGGCGGACAACGCCAGGGGGCGTCCCCGCTTGCCGGGACCGTCCTGACGAGTCTCGATGACGCCCGGCTCCTTGCCGGACCCTGAACGCGTCGTCATGAACGGTTTGGATAGCGGACCGTACTTCACCGAACCGAGGTTCCGGGCCGTCGAGCCGCGCTCTGCCCCCCGCGGGATCGGCGAGCACCGCTCCTGCTGCACGTAAACGCCTTCGAGGCGCCGGCCCGCGCCCGTTCGCACGGCGATCTCCAGCTCGTAGCGAACACGTTGCGTTCGCAGGTCGAATGACTTTCCGAACGGATCCACGCCGCGGGGTTCGAGCAGCACTTCGACCGCGAAAGCCATTCGGTCGGCGCGCCCGGCCGACGTGCGGCGGAACAACTCCTCCGGCCGTCCCCGCAACTCCTGCATCGCCTCGCGGATATCGGTCTGCGCCAGGCGCGAGACGAACTTGATCGCGTCGAAGAGATTGGACTTTCCCGACGCGTTCGGCCCGACAACCGCCGTGAACGGGCGCAGGTCGAGCGCAAACTTGTCGAAAGTCTTGAAGCCGTCGATCTCGATTCGCGTGATCACGACGCCAACCGCCCGGGAACGGCACCCCGGCCGCCCTCGTGCCTCCTCATCTCTGTAATCCTACCCCGGCGATACGCCTTCACCCGGGCGAAGTCCCCCAGCCGCTCCGCGGCGGTCACGCGCGCAGGTCGACGAGGCCGCGGCCGACCATCTCGCCGGCGAGGATGCGGTCGATGGCGACCGAGAGGTTGTCGAGGGTGAGGGGGAAGGCGAGGGTCTCGAGGCAGTCGAGCCTCCACGGGCCGGCCAGCTTCTGCCAGATCTCGGCCTTGCGCATCAGGGGTAGCTCGACCGAGTCGATGCCGAGCAGGTTGACGCCGCGCAGGATGAACGGAAAGACGGTGGCGGGAATGTCGGGCGAGGCGACGAGGCCGCAGGCGGCGAGGCTCGCGCCGTAGCGGAGGGCCTTGACCGCGTTGAAGAGGATGGGGCCGCCGACGGTGTCGACGGCGCCGCCCCACTTCGCCTTCAGGAGGGCCCGCTTCGAGCCCTTCATCAGGTCTTCGCGCCAGATGACGTCGCGGGCGCCGAGGTCGACGAGGAATTGGAACGACGACACCTTGCCGGTCGCCGCGTGCACCTCGTAGCCGAGGCGGGCGAGGAGGGCCACGGCCACCGAGCCCACCCCCCCGGTCGCCCCCGTCACCAGGACGGGGCCGCCGCCGGGCCGCATGCCCGCCGCCTCGAGGCGGTCGACGGCGAGGGCCGCGGTGAACCCCGCCGTGCCCAGGATCATGGCCGACCGCGCGTCGAGGCCGTCGGGCATGGGCGCCGCCCAGCCCGCGGGGACGCGGATGCGCTGGCCGAAGCCGCCGGGGGTGTTCATGCCGAGGTCGAACCCGATGACGACGGCGGCGTCGCCCGGCGCGAACTGGTTGGTCGACGACTCGACCACGGTGCCCGCCGCGTCGATGCCCGGCGTGTGCGGGTACTGGCGGGTGACGCCGGGGTTGCCGATGGCCGACAGTGCGTCCTTGTAGTTGAGGGACGAGTACTCGACGTCGATGAGGAGGTCGCCGGCCGGCAGGTCGGCGGTGTCGCGCTCGACCACGCGCCGCTCGAATTGTCGCTCGCCGGTCTTCTCGACGCGCAATGCGCGAAACGCCATCATTGCCAGCTCCTGTCGCCGCCCCGGCGGCGGTCAGCGCACCGGGGGCGTCGAAGATGCCGCCAACAGCTCACCCGGCCCGAGCTTCGGCAGCATCGTCGGCTGGCGGCGCCAACCTCCGTTCGGCTATCTCCTCGGCGACCCTGCGTCCCTCGTTCGTCACGGCGACGTACCACTTCGTCTCCGACGCCCCCAAGACGGCCGAGAAGACGCTGTCAGTGGAGAATTGCACCAACCCCTTCTCCGCCAATGATCTGATGGCTCTCTGGTAGAGGATCTTCTGCGCCCGCGTGTCTTTGAACGGGGACGAGAGAATCTCCAGCAGCTTGTTCCGTTCCCGAGAAGCGAACGTAGACGCGACCTCGAGAAGTGCCTCTTCTTCGCGGCGGTCGGCGATCTCGTGTTCAGACATCTCCACCTCTGACCGGCTCCGTCTTCCGGTGGGCGCGGATCAGTGAGTCGTAGGGTCGGGCTCGACCTCTCTCAGGGAATCCTCGGAACGGACGATCCGCCTGCCGCTCTGGGCGGCGATCGTCGCCTCCATGCGAGCCTGCCCCTCCAGCAGCCGCTTGACATCCCCCTCGACCCCCTTGACGTCCGCTCTGAGCTCGCGGCGTGACGTGTCGATGCTCGCTTTCAGCTCGCGATGCGCCTCGTCGTTCCGGGCGATTTCACGCCTCCCGATCCACCCCGCCAGCCCCACCATGAAGGTAAGCAGAGCGAGCAGGATGGTGATGATGACAGCCGCGATCGACACGATGGTGGGCAGCTCGATCGAGAGGGCGGGTACGGCGTTCGCCACCAACGGCTCGAAGGGCATCCGGATCTCCAGGTCGCTGCCGGAGCACGCGGCACATGGGTCTCAAGGGTGTCTGCGGCCGCGCCCCGCTCGTCCGGGTACGAGCCACCGCTTCCATCGTATCAGACAACCGCAAAGCGTTGCCGCTCCAGTATACGCGCGTCATCATGCCCTGATCGGACGGTTCACCGCGCCCCCGCGGCGATGGACCGGGGAGGGGCACGGGGAGGCACGGGGGCGTCACCCCGCCTGATCGCACGTGTTCGGCCACCCTTGGCGGCACGCGAGAGCGCGGAGGGCGGCGGGCGACCGGTCGGCGACCGGCCCCTTGCCGCCCCGGAGGACGACGGGCCAGTCGGCGGGGGTGGGCGGGGCGCGCTCGAAGGGGCCGGGGGCGGCGGTCCGGCGGAGGTTGCCGCAGGCGGGATCGAAGCCGAGGGCGCAGCCCTGCTCGAACCAGGCGGCGGACGCCGCCCGCGGGTCCGGTTCGCCGACGGCGGACGCCGCCTCGGGCCGGGTCACGAGGAGGACGCCAGTCTCGTTGCAGGCCCAGCCCGAGCCGGCCGCGCAGTGGCCCGAAAGGCGGGCCGCGAGGTAGCGGCAGGCGCCCGGGCGGTCGTCGGCGCAGGCCGCCTGCCAGAACGGCAGCCACTGGCCGGGGTGATGGTCGCCCACGCCGCCCGTCGCGCTCATGAACGCGAAGACGGCGGCCCACGCCGCGATATACGCGAGATGCCGCCGCCGCGGCGCAGCGGCGCGGGCGGAGAGACGCTCGCCGCCGACGCCCACCGTCGCGCTCCCGGCGGCCGGGCCGCGGCCCGGAACTTCCCCGCCGACGATGCCCGCATCCGCGCCGACCGCGGCAGAACCGCGGCTGGGGGCCTCGCGGCCGGCGACGCCCGCCGACGCGCCCCCGGCGGCCGGCCCCGCCGCGCCGAGCCGGCGGGCGCCCCACCGCGCCGCGCGGTCGAGCAGGCCCACCGACAGGTTCAGCAGGGGCACCGGCAGCAGCTTGTCGTAGAACGTGGGAACGCCGGCGCGGCCGAGCAGCGCGTAGCCGGCCACGACCCCCGCCCCGTAGAGGACGCCGAACAGCACGCGCCCCGCCGCGGTGCGGGGGGCGGTGGACGGGTCGGTGAACAGGAGGTGCATGCCGAGGAAGACGGCGATGGGGATGTAGGCGTCGTAGAAGTAGTAGACGCCGGTCGCCGTGAAATAGGCGAGGCCGAAGAGCCATGTCGCGGCCACCGCGGCGAGGGTCATCGAGGTCACCCCGAAGAGGTACTGGCCGGGGAGGGCGACGAGGAAGATCCACACGTACATGTGCGGCGGGAAGAACTGCGAGACGGCGATGTCCCGCCCGCGCGTCAGGTCGCTCGTGCCGGTGGCGATGAGGGCTAGGGCGAACACCGCGAGGGCGAACGCGGCGGGGTTGAAGACGTGGACGCGGCGGCCGTCGCGCTCCCACCGGATGAGGGCCTTGGCCGCGAACGCGAACGCCACGAGCAGAAGCTGGAGGTGGAACCGGCTTTCGTCGAACCACAGGAACAGGTTGATGCTGAAGACGACGGGGACGGGGCCGAAGCCGAGGCGGCCGGCTTCGCCGCGGGACCACGCGAGGAGGAGGTCGAAGGCGTAGGCGAAGAAGAGCTGGGCGGCGATGAGGACGGCGGCGTCGCGGACGGGCGGCCAGTGCCAGCCCCAGTAGAGGAAGACCGACGCCTGCGCGCAGGCCTGGACGTAGTGCTGGGGCCGGAGGTCGATATCGAGGGTCAGGCGGCGGCCGCGCCGGCCCGCCCACAGGCAGAGTCCCGCGCTCCACGCCGCGAGCAGGGCGGCGGCCCCGAGGAGGGACGCGACGAGGGCGGGATGCCGGCCGGCCCCGGCGGGGAGGCACACCGCGAGGCCGATCGCGAACGCCCCCACGAGCGCGCAGCCGCGCACGGGCGGAAGCAAGAGCGGTCGGTTGCTTGGGGCGTGATCCAGGGTGCGATGCCGTCCAAGCGGAAGCGTATCACGTGAAGCCCGCGCGGTTCTCCCCGCCCACCGGCTCGACCGGCACTCCCGGTCCATCGGTCTTGCGGCCCCCGGCGTCCCGGCCAGCCCGGAGAGCGTCGCCTACGGCTCCCCTCGCCGCCCAACCACCCGCTTGGAGTCCGCACCGCTCTACGGCGCAGACGCCTAGCGGCCCCACCGGTAGTTGATGCGCGCGTAGTAGTAGCCGCCGCTGAGGCCCCACGGGGTGACCGGGCTGAAGCGCGAGCCGAGGACGTCGACGAGGGGCTGGGGGGCGTCGGCGAGGATGTCGAACACGTTCTGGCCGCCCACCGAGAGGCTCACGTCGGCCGCGAGGGGGACGGTGGCCTCGAGGTCGACGATGGTCGCGGCGTCCTGGACCGGCGCCGCGGCGTCGACCCAGAGCCGGGCGTAGTAGTAGTCGATCCACGGGCCGTAGTAGCTCAGGCGGCCGAGGAGGCCGACCCGTCCGACCCGTTGGTTCAGGGCGGCGTTCCAGCGGAACCGGGGGACGCCCCGCTCGATGGCGAGCACGTCGGCCCCGCTCAGGAAGTCGCTCTCGCGGGTCACCTTGGTGCGGGTGTAGTTCAGGGTGAAGCTGAACACGGTGTCGCCGGCCATGGCCGGCGGCGTCCACGTCGAGACGACGTCGATGCCTTGGGTCCGGGTGGAGAAGTCGTTGACGAAGAACCGGAAGAACGACAGGTTGCCGGCCGAGGTGACGCCCTCGGAGAGGAGGAGCGCGCGCTCTTCGTCGGTCAGGGTGAGGAGCTGCGGCAGCGAGAGCCGGTCGTCGATGTCGACCCGGAAGTAGTCGGCGGTCAGGGTGAACGGGCCGGTGTCGACGACGAGGCCCGCCGTGGCGTTGAACGACTTCTCGGGCTCGAGGGGCTTGCCGCCCCGCAGGCCCGCGGCCTGGAAGGTCGACGGCACGGTGGCGCTGTCGACGAGCTCGAGGGTGTCGGGGTCGATGGTCGTCTGCACGTTCAGGGCGTTCTGCTGGCCCGGCGTGGGGGCGCGGAACCCGGTGCTGACGCCGCCGCGCACCGAGACCGCATTGTCGAGCCCGTAGCGGAACGACAGCTTGCCGTTGGTGGTGTTGCCGAAGACGTCGAAGTGCTCGACCCGGACGGCGCCGCCGGCGCTCCACCGGCCGTCGAGCCCCTGCAGCTCGAGGTCGCCGTAGGCGGCGACGTTGTTGCGGGTCCAGACCCCGGCGGTGTAGTCCGGGAAGCCGGGGAAGCCGTTCGAGGCGGGGACGAAGCCCTGCGCCGCGTAGGGGCCGACCTCCCACGAGGGCCGCCCGCCGGCGCCGGTCTCGAAGCTCTCGTCGCGCCACTCGGCCCCCGCCGCGACGTTCACCCGGTCGGACACGGGGTAGGAGACGTCGAAGTTCAGGTTGACATCCTCCTGCCGGTAGAGGCCGGGGTCGAAGTCGCGCGGGGTGTCGGGGCCGAGCGACGCGTTGACGGTATTGCGGAAGAAGAAGTCGGATTCGTGGGCACCGTAGCTCGCGCTGGCGTCCCACGTGAAGCCGCTGTCGGCGATGCGCCGCACGCCGGCCACCACCGACTGGTCGGTAACGAAGCCGCCGAACTGCGGGGTGAACCCGCCCGGCGCGATCTCCTGGAACGAAAAGCAGTCGGGGTCGGCGAAGACCCGGGCGAGGGCGTCGGGGTCGGGCACGTTGTCGCTGACCCGCACGACCGGGCAGTTCGCCGAACCTAGGCCGCGGGCCTGGAGGACATCGCCGATGAGCAGGGTCTGGCCGCCGTCGAGGCTGTAGATGCTCTGGCGCGAGTTGGGGTTGCGGAAGAAGAAACCCTCGGTGACCTTCTTGTCGGCGTAATTGGCGTAGCCGTAGACCTGCACCCGGTTGGCGAAAAGATGGCCGAAGTTGCCGAAGAGCTTCAGGTCGTCCTCGATGCGGGGGTTGCCCCAGACCTGGGCGGGGTCGGCCACGTGGGTGTTGCCGGCGTCGGTGAGGGCTTGCGCGTCGAGCCGCTGCACGCTGCGGTCGGTCGGGTTGGCGTTGCCGTACTCGAGGCTGAGGTTGGCGAACCCGGTCTCGCCGAGGGGCAGCCCGACGTTGCCGGCGAAGCTGTAGGCGTCGCCGTCGCCGGGGCGGTAGGTGCCGGTGTTGAGCTCCATGCTGCCGCCGGACGCGTCGTCCTTCAGCAGGAAGTTGATGACGCCGGCGATGGCGTCCGAGCCGTACTGCGCCGACGCGCCGTCGCGCAGCACCTCGACCTGCCGCAGGGCGATCGACGGAATGGTCGAGATGTCGGGCCCCTGCGCCCCGTCGGTCACCCCGCCGAACCACGCGACGACCGACGAGCGGTGGCGCCGCTTGCCGTTCACGAGGATGAGGGTGTGGTCGTGCGAGAGGTTGCGCAGGCTCGCCGGCCGAACCAGGGTCGCGGCATCGCTGATGGGGTGGGTGGCGACGTTGAACGAGGGAATCAGGTTGCGCAACTGGTAGTCGAGGGTCGTGGCCCCCTGGCTCATGACGTCCTCGAAGGGGATGGCGTCGATGGGCACCTGCGATTCGGTGACCGAGCGCGGCTGCGCGCGGCTGCCGAGGACCACCACCCGCTCGGCGAGCTCGACGGCCATCTCGACATCGACGGTCGCGGCGGCCCCCGCCCCCACCGCCACCGCGCCGCGGACGACGGTCTGGAAGCCGGGGAGGGTGAACGTGAGTTCGTAGACGCCGGCCTCGAGGCCCCCGATGGTGAACGCGCCGGCCCCGTCGGTGGCGGCGGTCAGGACCGGGCCGCCGGGGGCCCCGCGCGCCTCGACGGTGACGCCGGGCAGCACGAGCCCGGTGGTGTCGGTGACGGTGCCAGAAACGGCGCCGTCCTGGGCGAGGGCCGCGGGCGGGGCGACGAACGTGCCTGGCATGAGCACGACGAAGACCGCCGCCCGGACCACTCGCCCCATCGGTTCACCTCCCGTGAGTCCACCCTTCCGGCACCGACTTGTGGGCAGGAGTCACCACGCGACGATGGACGTCAACCACTTCAACGCGACGGACACCGACCACGTCAACCCGACGAGTATCAGCAGCCCATCCCACGAGAGATGACCCACCGCACCGATCGAGATGCCGCTCGGAGTGAAGACGACGATCAGCCCGAAACCGTTGGGCGGCTGCGGCTGAGTAACCGGGGTTCTGGCAATGTCAGACATGGCTAGACCTTCCTGGTCAGATAGACCTCTAGCTAACGCGGTCACCGGGAGCGACGCTCGCCTGTTCGCTTGCGCTAGTCAGCCTTCCCTGACCGAGCCCTACGAGCCCCAGCCGAAGCCGATGCGCGTGTAGTAGTAGCCGCCGTTGAAGCCGAACGGCCCGAACTGGCCGTAGCGGTTACCCACGCCATCAACCGCGTACGGATTCTCGTCCGGGTACGTGTTCAATACGTTCTGGGCGCCGATCGAGAGCGTGGCGTTGTTGAACGGGAAGCTGATCTCGAGGTCGACCAGCGGCTTGCCGGGATACAGCGGATACAGGTACGAATTGGCCGCCCCCAGATGGTTGCGCGCATCTTCGCGATCCCAGTAGGAGCCGTAGTAGTGCAGGCGGGCCATCAGGGCCCAGCGGTCGGCGGCGTGGTTGACCCCGATGTTCCAGCGCGACCTCGGCAGCCCCAAGGTCAGCGCGGCGATCCGGTCGGCGTCGATATTCTCGGGGTTGAAGGCAGTGACCTCGGTGTCGGTGAAGTTGAAGATGCCGCTGAACGTCGTCCGTCCCCCGATCGCGGGCGGGGTCCAGGTGGCGACCAGGTCGAGCCCCTGCGTCCGGGTCGAGAAGTCGTTCACGAAGAAGCGGAACACGGCCAGGTTGCCCGCTTCCGCAAATCCTTCGGCAAGCAGCGTGGCAACCTCGACCGGCGAGAGCGTGTAGTTCCTGCTGATGGTGAGCCGGTCGGACACGTTGATGCGGAAGAAGTCGGCGGTGAAGGTGAACGGCCCCGTGTCGACGACCGACCCGAGCGAGTAGTTGATCGACTCTTCCGGCTGCAGGGGCACCCCGCCCCGCAGCGCCGCGACCGGGGAGGTGGACGGAATCGTGCCGTTGTTGACCAGATCCTGGATCTCGTAGTCGAACTCGGTCGTCACGTTCAGCACGTTCTGCTGGCCGGGGGTCGGGGCGCGGAAGCCGCTGCTGACGGCGGCGCGCATCGCGAACGTGTCGGTGAAGCCGTACCGCCCCGACAGCTTGCTGTTCATCGTGGTGCCGAAGCTGTCGTAGAAGTCCTCGATGCGGACGGCGGCGCCGAGGTTCCACTCGTTGGCCGTGCCGTGAATCTCGATGTCGCCGTACGCCGCGACGTTGGCGCGGTCCCAGGTGCCGGCGTTCTCGGGCCGGGTGCCGTTGTAGCCGTTGGAGGCGGAGCTGAAGCCCTGTGCGCCGTACGGCCCGATGGCCCACGACGCCGGGTCGCCCTCGCCGAGGTGGTACTGCTCGTTCCGCCACTCGAGGCCCCCGGCGACGTTGATCATATCGCTGGCCGCGTACGACATGTCGGCGTTGAGGCTGGTCTCGGTCTGCTGCAGCAGGTTCGGCTCGAACCGGGTCGGGCTGTCGGGGCCGAGCGAGGCGTTGACCGTGTCGAAGATGAAGGTCTGCACGTGGTTCCGGCCGGTGCTGCCGCTGATGTCCCAGTTGAGCCCGGTCATCGTGCTCCCGCGCACGCCGGAGACCAGCGAGTAGTCGTAGACGTCGCCGCCGAACTGCGGCGTGAATCCGCCCGGCAGACCGTCCGGCGCGCCGAGGAACGGCTGGTGGAACGTGAAGCAGTTCGGGTTGTTGCGGACCTGCGCGAAAGCGGCGGGGTCGGGCGTGCCGTTGGTGATGTTGACCGTCGGGCAGTTCGCCGAGCCCATGCCCTGGGCCGCGAGCACGTCGCCCACCAGCAGCGTCTGGCCGCCGTCGACCGAGTACACGTTCCCGCGGTTGTTGGGGTTGCGGTAGTAGAAGCCGCCGGTCACCGTCTTGCTGGCGTAGTTGGCGTGGCCGTAGAACTCGGCCCGGTCGCCCCCGGTGCCGAAGTTGGCGAACAGCTTCAGGTCGTCCTCGATCAGCGGCGAGCCCCAGACGCGCGACGTGTCGCGCACGAACGTGTTGCCGCCGTCGATGACCGCCTGCGTGCCGCCGTCGTTCACCGCGCGGTTGGTCGGCTGGGTGCCGCCGTACTCCAGGCTGAGGTTCAGGAACCCTTCCGGACCCAGCGGCAGGCCGGTGTTGCCGGCGAACGTGAAGCCCGGCGCGTTGCCGCCGATGCCGTTGCACGAGCGGCCGACGGTGCCGCACGTCGCCGGGTCGCCGTCGTTCCCGTCGAAGTACCGGCCCGTGCGGAACTCCATGCTGCCGCCCGAGCGCGCGTTCTTGAGCTCGAAGTTCATGACCCCGGCGATGGCGTCGGAGCCGTACTGCGCCGCCGCGCCGTCGCGCAGCACCTCGACCTGCCGCAGGGCGATCGACGGGATGGCCGACAGGTCGGGTCCCTGCGCGCCGTCGGCGACGCCGTTGCCCAGCCAGGCGATGACGGCGGCGCGGTGGCGGCGCTTGCCGTTGACCAGGATCAGCGTGTGGTCGGGGGCCATGTTGCGCAGGTTGGCCGGCCGCACGATGGTGGCGGCGTCGCTGATGGGCTGGGTGTTGACGTTGAACGACGGGACGACCGTCCGCAACTGGTTGGTGAGGTCGACGTCGCCCTGGCTGGTGAAGTCCTCGGCGCGGATGACGTCGACCGGCACCGGGGAGGCGGTGACCGAGCGCGGCTCCGCGCGCGTCCCGACGACGGCCACCGTCTCCTGGAGCAGCACCCCCATCTCGACGTCGAGGGTGACGGGGAGGCCGGGCTGCACCACGACGTCGGCGCGGACGGCGGTGGTGAACCCGGGCAGGACGAACGTCACGTCGTATGACCCGGGGGACAGCGTGTCGAACACGAACCGGCCCGTGCCGTCCGTGAAGGCGGTTGCGAGCTCGCCGCTGGCCTGGTTGCGCGCCTCGACGGTCACGCCGGGCAGGACGCCCCCGGTCGTGTCGGTGACGGCGCCGCTGATGGAGACGTCCTGGCCGTGCGCGGCGGCGGGTGCGAGAGCGATGGCGAGGATTGGCACAAGCGCCAGTAGCCGAGTGTACTGCATCTTGTTGGTCATGATGACGCGTCCTCCACAGCGGGGCCTACCGATGCCGACAACTTGAACAGCTTCGAAGCGTGCAGAATCTATGACCGCATCATGCCACAATCCGCACAAATTTGACACGGTTTTCGCGGATCGCCCGCATGCGGACCGGCCGGACCAGAAACGCCGCGGAAGCGCTGGGCGCACGCCGCGCGAAGCGGGGATCGCCCCTACCCGCGCCGGCCCCCGGCTCCGCCGCCGGCTGCGCCGGCGGCCCGGCGGAGCTCGACGGCGCGCCGTCTGACTCAGTCGGTCGAAGGCGGCCCGTGAACACCGACGAGGCGGGCGCCCCGCACGGGACGGCGGGGCGGGCGGAGCCACGGGCGGTTTCCGGGCGGGATCACGGGGAGCCCCAGCCGTAGCCGAGTCGCACGTAATAGTAGGCGCCGTTGAAGCCCCACGGCGTGTACTCGCTGTACTTCTCGCCGACGGACATCGCCCGCGCGCTCTCGTCGGGGTAGGTGTCGAGCACGTTCTGGGCCCCTATCGCGACGGTCGCCCCGCCCCCGGCGTCGAGGGTCAGCTCCAGGTCGACGATGGGCCGGCCGTCGAAGAAGCCGTTCTCGATGCCGCCGGTGGGGTCGAAGATGCGCGCGAAGCCGCTGTCGTAGTCGTACCAGCCGCCGAAGTAGTTGACCCGGCCGAGGAGGCTCGCGCGGCCCATGCGCTGGGTGACGCCGAAGTTCCAGCGGGTGCGCGGCAGCGCCCACGCGAACTCGGCGAGCCGCCGGTCGTTCAGCAGCCCCTGCGCGTTGTCGGTGACCTCGGTGTCGGTGTAGTTGAAGACGGCGCTGAAGACGGTGTTGCCGCGCAGGGCGAGGGGCGCGAACGTCGACACGAGGTCGATGCCCTGCGAGCTCGTCGCGAACGCGTTGGTGAAGAACCGGAAGCGCCGGAGGTCGCGGGCGGCGTCGATGCCCTGGGCGAGCAGCGCCTCGACCTCGGCGTCCTCGAGCTCGAAGTTGCTCGTGATGCCGATGCGGTCGGAGACGTCGATGCGGAAGTAGTCGGCGGTGAAGTTGAACGGCCCGGTGTCGAAGACGACCCCGGCGGTGTAATTGACGGAGGTCTCCGGGCGCAGGGGCGCGCCCCCGCGCAGGGCCGCCACCGGCGAGTTCGACGGGATGGTGCCGTTGTTCACGAGGTCGCCGAGGGCGGGGCTGAAGATGGTGGAGATGTTGAAGCCGTTCTGCTGGCCGGGGGTCGGCGCCCGGAACCCGGTGCTGACGCCGGCCCGGAAGAAGCCGACGCGGGCCGAGACCTTGCCGTTGGTGGTCGTCCCGAAGTCGTCGAAGTTCTCGACCCGCAGGGCGGTGCCGAGGGTCCAGGCGCCGTCGGGGTCGTTCACCTCGAGGTCGCCGTAGACGGCGACGTTGCTGCGGCTCCACGCGCCGGCGGCCATCGGCCCGAAGCCGAAGAAGCCGTTCGAGCCGGCCGAGAAGCCCTGCCCGCGGCCGTAGGGGCCGACCGTCCACGCGGTCGGGTGGCCCTCGACGGTCTCGTACTGCTCGTCGCGCCACTCGGCGCCGGCGGCGATGTTGACCCGCTCGGTGGCGGCGTACGACACGTCGAAGTTCACGCCGACCTCCTGCTGCCGGTTGGTGCCGAGGTCGAACGCGGTCGGCGAGTCGGGCCCGAGCGACGCGTTGACGGTGTCGCTGATGAAGAGGTCGGTCTCGTGGGCCCCGATGGTGCCGCTCACGTCCCACACGAGGCCGCCGGCGGTGAAGCCTCGGACGCCGCCCACCAGCGACATGTCCTGCGCCTCGCCGCCGAAGTTGGGGGTGAAGCCGCCGGGGAACAGCTCGCGGAACGAGAAGCAGTCGGGGTCGTCGAACACCCGCTGGAGGGCGGCGGGGTCGGCGACGTTGTCGGTGATCGTCACCACGGGGCAGTTCGCTGTGCCCGTACCGGCGGCCATGAGCGCGTCGCCGACGAGCAGGGTCTGCCCGCCGTCGGCGCTGTACACCCCGCCCCGCGTGTTCGGGTTGCGGAAGAAGAAGCCGCCGGTCACCGTCTTGCTGGCGTAGTTCGTGTGGCTGTAGACCTGGACGCCGTTGGCGGCGGTGTAGCCGAAGTTGCCGAACAGCTTCAGGTCGTCCTCGACCCGCGGCGAGCCCCACACCTGGGGGGTGTCCGAGGCGACGTCGGTGTTCCCGGCCGCCAGGAGCGCGATGGCGTCGCTGCGCGGCGCGCTGCGGTTGGTGGGGTTCGAGCCGCCGTACTCGAGGCTGAGGTTGGCGAAGCCGGTGGCCCCCAGCGGCAGCCCGGCGTTGGCGGCGACGTTGAACGCCTCGCCGTCGCCCGCCCCGAACGTGCCCGTGTTGAGCTCGATCGCGCCGCCCTCGCGGGCGTCCTTGAGCTGGAAGTTCATGACCCCGGCGATGGCGTCCGAGCCGTACTGGGCGGCCGCCCCGTCGCGCAGCACCTCGACTTGGCGCAGGGCGATCGACGGGATGGCGGAGATGTCCGGGCCCTGCGACCCGAAGGCGACGCCGTTGCCGCCGTGCCAGTCGATGATCGACGAGCGGTGGCGGCGCTTCCCGTTGACGAGGACCAGGGTGTGGTCGGGCGCGAGGTTGCGCAGCATGGCGGGCCGGACCACCGTCGAGGCGTCGCTGATGGGCTGGGTGTTGACGGCGAACGACGGGACGATGGTGCGCAACTGGTCCTGCAGGTTGACCGCGCCCTGGCTGACGAGGTCCGAGGCGGAGAGCACGTCGACGGGCACCGGCGACTCGGCGACCGTGCGCGGCTGCGCGCGGGTGCCGACGACCACCGTCTCCTCGGTGTAGCCCTCCAGCAGCACCCGTATCTCGTCGTCGGACAGGCCGAGCGCGTCGATCTCCTCCACCGTCATGCCGAGCACGCGGGCGAGCTCGTCGACCTGCGCCCGCCCGTCGTCCTGCCCCGCCCCGCCCGCCGCCGCCGCGGCGGGCAGCCAGGCCACGACGAGCGCCGCGAGCAACGCGGCGGTGCACGACGCGCGACCGCCCATCCTTCCTCTCGCCGTCCGCCCCCTCGTCGTCTCCATACGCCTCCCCATGTCCCTCGCTCCTCTCCGCCTTCCGCCGCCGCTTTCCGCCGTCCGCGCGGCGGTTCGGCTCCCCGCCGCCGACGCCGGGCTGGCGTCCCCGAACGGGCCGATCTTGTGTCGGCGATAACCGAAAGTATGTCACACGTCGCCGGCCGGGGGCGGTTTGCCCCGCGGTTTGCGGACAACACGGGCTGGTGATACGCTTGTCACGTGGACCGTTCGGATCGCATCACCATCCTGCTCTCGGTCGCGGTGCTCTGCGCGACGATCATCGGCACGTCGTGCTCGACGAACGCCCGCATCGACGACCTGAACAACAGTCTGAACGCCCGCATCGACGAGCTGAGCGACAGCCTGAACGCCCGCATCGACGACCTAAACGACAGCCTGAACGCCCGCATCGACGACCTGAGGGACAGCCTGAACGCCCGCATCGACGCCGTGCACGCCCGCATCGACGCCGTGGAGCGGGATGTCCGCGAGCTGCGCGCCCTCGTGGTCGATGCCCTCAAGGGCGGCGCCCCCCCGGACGGCTGACGCCCTCGGCCGGGTCTCATCGGCCGTTGTTCCCGGAGTCTACCGCTTGCAGCGCCCGCCGGCCACCGGCCCGGTGCCGGACGAGGCCGGCTACCAAGGCCTCCTCGGACGGCTGACGCCTCGGCCGCGTCCCATCGGCCGTCGACCCGGAGTTCGACCGTTTCCTGCGCCCGCCGGCCACCGGCCCGGTGCCGGACGAGGCCGGCCATCAGGGAAACACTGCTCCCTAGGCCGGCCGACGCCTCGGCCGCGTTGCCATCGACCGTTCGTCCCGAGGCGACCGTCCGCCCGCCGCCGTCGACCCGGAGGCGGGCGAGACCGGCTACCATACGCGAATCATGACCGGCGAACCCGTCCGCGCCGCGGTGCTCGTTCTCCTCATCGTCTCGGCCCTCGCGCCGGGCGCGGCCGGTGCCCAGCCCGCGGCCATCGAGGGCCCCGCGGCCGTCGAGGGAGTAGTGACCGACGCCACCGGCCTCGCCCTGCCGGGGGTGACGGTCGAGGCGCGGCCCGCGGGCGGCGGCGGGGTGCGGACCGCGGTGACCGGCGGGGACGGCCGGTTCGCCATCGGGGGGCTGCCGGCGGGCCCCTACGACGTGACGTTCACCCTGCCGGGCTTCCGCACCGTCGTGCGGCGCGGGGTGGCGGCCGGGGCCGGCGCGGCCGCGACGCTCGCGGTCGAGATGCCGGTGCAGCTCGAGGACCGGGTGGTGGTGGTGGGCAGCCGCGCCCGGCCGCGGTCGGTCACCGAGTCGGCGGTGCCCATCGACGCCATCCCCTTCGAGGACTTCGCGGCCCAGGGCGACACCGACGTCGGCGACCAGTTGCGGACCCTCGTGCCGTCGTGGAACGTCAGCCCCCAGCAGGTCGGCGACGGGGCCCGGCTCATCCGCCCCGCGACCCTGCGCGGCCTCGCCCCCGACCACACGCTGGTGCTCGTCAACGGGAAGCGCCGCCACCGCGGCGCGGTCATCACCTGGATCGGCAACGGCGTGTCGGACGGGGCGCAGGGGCCCGACGTCTCCAGCATCCCGTCGATCGCCCTGCGGCAGGTCGAGGTGCTGCGCGACGGGGCGGCGGCGCAGTACGGCTCGGACGCGATCGCCGGGGTGCTCAACTTCCTGCTGAAGGACGACCGGTCGGGGGGCGCCCTGGAGCTGCGCACGGGCGGGCACGCGGCCGGCGACGGCGGCATGTGGACGGTGGCCGGGAACACCGGCCTGCCCCTCGGCGCGAACGGCTTCGCGAACCTCAGCCTGGAGTACGGCGAGGCCGGCGCCACCAGCCGCAGCGTGCAGCGCGACGACGCCGCCGCCCTCATCGCGGCCGGCAACGACGCGGTCCGCGACCCCGCCCAGGTCTGGGGGTCGCCGCGCGTCGACGACAACCTGAAGCTGTGGGGCAACTTCGGCCACCTGTTCGCGGGCGGCGTGCAGGCCTACGGCTACACGAACTACACGCGGCGGACGGTGGAGAGCGGCTTCTTCTTCCGGAACCCCAACACCCGGTCGGCGGTGTTCAGCGCCGACGGGGGGCGCAGCCTGCTCGTCGGCGACGTGCTCGACGCCGCCGACGGCCTGACGGACGGCACGGCCGGCTGCCCCGCGGTGCCGGTGACCGCGGCGCGGCCCGACCCCGCGGCCATCGCCCGCGTCTTCGCCGACCCCAACTGCTTCTCGTTCCAGGAGCGCTTCCCCGGCGGGTTCACCCCGCAGTTCGGGGGCGACGTCATCGACGCCTCGGCCGTCGCGGGGGTGCGCGGCGAGCTCGCGGGGGGCCTGCTCTGGGACGCGAGCGCGGGCGTCGGGTCGAGCACCGCCGACTTCCACATCTACGACACCGTCAACGCCTCGCTGGGGCCGGAGAGCCCCACCGTGTTCGACCCCGGCGCCTACCGGCAGGACGACGTGGGCGTCAACGTCGACCTCAGCTACCCCTTCAGCGACCGGGTGAACCTGGCGGGCGGGGCGGAGTGGCGGAACGAGCGGTTCGAGATCGGGCTCGGCGACGAGGCGTCGTGGATCATCGGGCCGTACGCGGCGCAGGGGTTCAGCGCGGGGTCGAACGGCTTCCCCGGCTTCAGCCCCATCGCGGCGGGGACGTGGAACCGCGCCAACGCCGCCGTCTACGGCGACCTCGAGGTGCGGGGCGACGACGACGCGTGGACCCTCGGGAGCGCCCTCCGGCTGGAGGACTTCGAGGACTTCGGGACCGCCACGAACGGCAAGCTGTCCGGCCGCGTCCGCCTCGCCCCCGCCGCCGCCCTGCGGGCGGGCGCGAGCACCGGCTTCCGGGCTCCCACGCCGGGCCAGCAGAACGCGTTCAACGTCACCACCCAGTACGACCACACCCTGATGGACCTCGTGAACAACGGGACCATCCCGTCGACCTCGCGCGTGGCCAGGCTGCGGGGCGGCGAACCGCTCCAGCCCGAGCGCTCGGTCAACTTCACGGCCGGCGCGGTCGTCGACGCGGAGGCGTTCAGCCTGACCGCCGACTACTTCCGCATCAAGTTGTCGGACCGGCTCGCCCTGACCCAGCTCTTCGCGCTGAACCCGGACGAGGTCGACGCCCTCGTCGCCGAGGGGGTGACGAGCGCCGCCAACCTGCAGAACTTCCGCTTCTTCACCAACCATTTCGAGACGGTGACGCAGGGCCTCGACCTCGTCGCCAACTGGGCGCCGCCGCGCTTCGGCGGGCGGACCACGTTCGGCCTGCTCTTCAACCGCACCGCCACCGCCGTCGCCCGCTTCGACCCCGCGGTGCTCGACGACACGCGCATCCGCCAGCTTCAGGAGGCGGTGCCCGGCACGCGGTGGACGGCGACCGTGCGCCAGGCCCTCGGGCGCTGGCGCCTGCTCGGCCGCGTGAGCTACTACGACGAGTGGTTCGACGCGCGCGACCTCTACCTCTACCACGGCGACGCCGTCGTCGATGTCGAGGCCTCGTATCCCGTCAGCGGGTCGACCACCCTGACCGTCGGCGGGCGCAACGTCTTCGACAACGACCCCGAGGTGAACCCCATCGCCCGCCAGAAGGGCAACCGCTTCAGCGCGCAGACCCCGTTCGGCGTCAACGGCGCGTTCTTCTACCTGCGGCTCAACTACGGCTGGGCGTCCGGGGGGTGAGTGGGCGTTCGCTCGCGGCGGTTCGGCGGACGCGTCGTTGCCCGGGCGACGCGCCGGGCGGCGAGCGCGACCAATCGAAAGGCGTCGTCGGACACGTTCCGGTAACGGGTAGAAAGGACGACGAGTCATGCCGGTGCGGCAGGTGATCGACCGGGGCGGGGTGCCGGTCCGCATCTTCACCGACGACGTCGACGCGCAGTCGGTCGAGCAGCTCGCGGCGGTGTCGAAGCTGCCGGTGGTGGTGGGGCACGTGGCCGCGATGCCCGACGTGCACGTGGGCATCGGGGCGACCATCGGGTCGGTCATCCCCACCCGGAAGGCGCTGATCCCCGCCGCGGTGGGCGTCGACATCGGCTGCGGGATGGCCGCGGCCCGGCTGACCCTCGATGCGGCGCGGCTGCCCGACTCGCTGCGCGGGGTGCGCGAGGCGATCGAGGACGCGGTGCCCGTCGGCTTCGCCGCCCACGGCGAGCCGGTGGCCGACGGCGGGGTGCTGAAGGGTCTGCAGCCGGGCCTCGATCGCATCGTCGAGCGCCACCCGAAGGCCGGGGCCCTCGCGCGGGACGTGCGCGCGAAGTGGCCGCGGCAGCTCGGCACCCTCGGCGGCGGCAACCACTTCATCGAGGTGTGCCTGGACGAGGCGGACCGGGTGTGGGTGATGCTGCACTCGGGCAGCCGCGGGACGGGCAACGCGCTCGGCCGCTACTTCATCCAGCTCGCGAAGCGCGACATGGAGCGGCACCTCGCCCGCCTCCCCGCCAAGGACCTCGCGTACCTGGAGGAGGGGTCGGCCCACTTCGCCGACTACGTCGACGCAGTCAAGTGGGCGCAGCGCTACGCCCTGGAGAACCGGCGCCTGATGATGGCGCGCATCGTCGCCGCCCTCCAGACGAAGCTGCCGCCCTTCCGGGTGGACGGAACCGCGGTCGAGTGCCACCACAACTACGTGGCCGAGGAGGAGCACTTCGGCGAGGCCGTCTACGTGACCCGCAAGGGCGCGATACGGGCGGGGCGCGGCGAGCTGGGCATCATCCCCGGCAGCATGGGGGCGCGCTCGTACATCGTGCGCGGGCGGGGGTCGAAGGAGGCGCTCGACTCGTGCGCCCACGGGGCGGGGCGCCGGATGAGCCGGTCGCAGGCGAAGGCGGCCTACACGGTGGCCGACCTCGAGCGCCAGACGGCGGGGGTGGAGTGCCGCAAGGACCGCGGCGTCATCGACGAGATACCCGGCGCCTACAAGGACATCGACACCGTCATCGCCAACTCGTCCGACCTCGTGGACGTGGTGCACACCCTGAAGCAGGTCGTGTGCGTGAAGGGGTGAACCGCGACGAGGGGGCGTCGCTCGCGCCGTCAGGAGGGGCCGCGGGACGACGGCCTGCGGTCCATAACCGCCGCCACGACGGTGTGTAGCGTCCCCTCGAGGGCGTCGACCCGGCCCGTCAATCGATCGACCAGCCTCGTCAGGCTATCGACCCGGACCGTCAGCCGATCCACCTTGCCGTTCACGATCAACACGCCGACCGCGCTCACGAGGGAGAGCAGCGCCGTCAGGACGTCGAGCACCGAGGCATCCATGCCTCCATCGTAACCGATTCCGGCGACGCCGCCAACGTCGCCGGTGCAGTTGCGCCGTCGGCGGGCATGGGGGATGATCCGCAGCATGCCGACGAGGCGTCGGCCGACGCCGGAGCGGCGAGAGAAGGAGACAGGGCGATGCGAATGTGTTGTGGCTGGCGCTGGGCGCTGGCGGGCGTGGCCGGCGCGAGCCTGATGATGCTCGCCGGACTCGCGTTCGGGCAGCCGGCGGAGCGCGAGTGGGAGCCGATCACCGAAGAGCGGCTGCTGAACCCCGAGGACGGCGACTGGCTGAGCTACCGGCGGACCTACGACGTAACCGGGTTCAGCCCCCTCGACCAGATCGACCGGGACAACGTCGCCGACCTGCGCCTCGTGTGGGCGTGGTCGATGCGCGACAACAGCCGCTGGGTGCCGACCCCGATCGTCGCCAACGGGCTCATGTACGTGTCGGAGGGCAGCGGCCGGGTGACCGCGTTCGACGTGAAGTCGGGCGACGTCGCGTGGGTGCACACCCGCAGCTACCCCGAGGACATCGCGCAGTCGCAGGCCCTGGGCCGGCACCGCGGCGTGTCCGTGCTCGGCGACACCGTCTACTGGGGGACGGCCGACGCGGCCCTGGTGGCCCTCGACGCCCGGACCGGCGAGCAGCGCTGGGAGGTGACCACCGGCGACTACTCGACCGGCCTCGGGCACAGCCATCCCGCGCTGATCGCGGACGGGAAGGTCGTGCTCGGGTTCGCGGGCGGCGACCGGAGCGGCCGCGGCCAGGTGGTGGCGCACGACGCCGAGACCGGCGAGCACCTGTGGACCACCTACACGGTGCCGCGGCCGGGCGAGCCGGGCTACGAGACGTGGACCGAGCGCGAGGTCCCGCCCCTGGGGGGCCTGACCTGGAACACCATCAGCTACGACCCCGAGCTGGGGCTCGCCTACCTCGGCACGGGGCAGCCGACGCCGTGGGCGTCGACCCTGCGCGGCCCCGGCGACGCCCTCTACACCAACTCGATCCTCGCGCTGGACATCGACACCGGCGACATCGAGTGGTACTTCCAGGTCGTGCCGGCCGACAACTGGGACCTCGACGCCACCCACGAGAGCATGCTCGTCGACCTCGTCATCAACGGCGTCGAGCGCAAGGCCCTGATCGAGACGAGCAAGATCGGCTGGGGGGTGGTGCTCGACCGCGAGACCGGCCGGTTCATCAACGCGTTCCGTACCGGCTACGACAACATCATCGAGGGGTGGACGGACAGCGGCAGCCCCATCTACAACCCGGCGCAGATTCCCACCCTCGACGACGTCGACTCGGACAAGGTGTTCGAGGTGTGCCCCCACTTCCACGGCACCCGGAACCTCAACTCGCCGAGCTTCAGCCCCGAGACCGGGCTCTACTACAGCGGCATCAACAACAGTTGCATGGACGTGACGTTCGTTTCCGAGGAGTACGTGCCGGGCCGCGTCTACCGGGGCATGGGGAGCCGCACGAAGATGGTGCCGGGCTACGACTACATCGGCGAGTTCGTGGCGTTCAATCCGGTGACCGGAGAGCGGGCCTGGGAGTACCGCACCGAGAACGGCGCGGCGATGACCGCCTCGGCCCTCGCCACCGCCGGCGGGGTCGTCTTCGGGGGCACCGCCGACCGCCGCTTCTTCGCCCTCGACGCCGAGAACGGCGAGCGGCTGTGGGAGACCCGGCTGAACGGCGACATCTCCGGCGCCCCGGTCACGTTCACCGTCGACGGGCGGCAGTACCTGGCGGTGGGGGCGGGCGGCCGCATCGGCCAAACTACCTCGTACGCGCGGTTCACGGGCACCACCCTGCCCCAGGGCAGCGGCGTGATGTGGGTGTTCGCGCTGCCGGAGTAGGGCAGGGCGTAAATTATGGACAACCGCAGGCTCGTGTTCCCGAGGGAACCATCCAATCAGAACCTTGACAGTCCCTCTCCCCCGTGTGGTAGAATGGGCCAAGGTGGGGTGGTTCGGAGCAAGCAAAATATCGGCGGTTTCGAGTGGCGGAGGGAGCGGGGTTCGAACCCGCGCAGCGTGGGTTAGACACGCTGACCACCGGTTATCAGCCGGGTGCCCTTGCCAACTCAGCCATCCCTCCGCGGGGCCGGGGGCCTTATCACCCCCCGGCCGATTTCCTTCCATATTGGCACTCCTACTCAAGTTCCTCATACAATCTCGCGGGCATTGATGTTCATCAAGCCCCGCTGTCCTATCTTCGTCACATCATCCGTCGCCGGCCGCGCGATGACCGTCGGCGACACGGTTGCCGTCATGACGCTGGTGGAACGGGTATCCGAGGCCGCCCGGCGGCTGGCCGAGGCGGGCATCGACGCGCGGGGTGCCGCGTTCGACGCCGAGGTGCTCGCCCGCCATGCGCTGGACTGGGACCGCGCGACGTACCTGGCGCGGTGGCGGAAGCCGGCGCCGGCCGGCTTCGAGGACCGGTTCGAGCCGCTCGTCGCGCGCCGCCGCCGGCGCGAGCCGGTGGCCCGCATCACCGGCCGGCGCGAGTTCTGGGGGCTCGACTTCGAGGTCACGCCGGCCGTGCTCGTGCCGCGGCCCGAGTCGGAGCTGCTCGTCGAGACGGCCCTCGCCCGGCTCGGTGACCGCGCCGCGCGGTGGGAGATCGCCGATGTCGGCACCGGGTCGGGCTGCTTGGCGCTCGCCCTGGCCCGCGAGCTGCCGCACGCCCGGGTGGCCGCGACCGACGTCTGTCCGGACGCGCTGGCAGTGGCGCGGCGGAACGCGGCGAGGCACGGTGTCGCGGACCGCGTCGCGTTCCGGCGCGCGGACCTCCTCGACGGCCTTCCCGGCCCCTACGACCTGATCGTCTCGAACCCGCCCTACATCCCCAACGCGGTCATCGACACCCTAGCCCCCGAAGTCTCCCGCCACGATCCGGCGGCGGCGCTGCGGGGCGGCCGGGACGGCCTCGACACGGTGCGGCGGCTGGTCGCGGCGGCGGCGGACCGCCTGCGGCCGGGTGGCTGGCTGATCATGGAGGTCGGGGCGGGGCAGAGCGGGGACGCCGCCGGCATCGCGCGGCGGGCGGGCCTGCGGGTGGCCGACGTCCGCCCCGACCTGCAGGGCATTCCCCGCGCGATGGTCGTGCAGCCCGACCCGCCGGCCGGCGGATGTTAGACTCGCCGACATCACCGGGAGCCGACGACATGGCCGACGACTGCCTCTTCTGCAAGATCGTGCGCGGCGAGATCCCCGCCAAGGTCCTGTACCGCGATGACGAGATCGTGGCGTTCGAGGACATCAACCCGCAGGCGCCGTTCCACGTGCTGGTCATCCCCTGCCGGCACATCTCTACCCTGAACGACGCCGAGGACGGCGACGACGGCCTGCTCGGCCGCCTCGTCCTCTGCGCGGCGCGCCTCGCCCGCGAGCACGGGCACGCCGCCGACGGCTACCGCACCGTGTTCAACTGCAACCGCGGGGCCGGTCAGACGGTGTTCCACATCCACCTGCACCTGCTCGCGGGCCGCAGCATGGACTGGCCGCCGGGGTAGGATCTGGGCAGCTGGGCGTCCGCGCCGCGGATGCGGAGCAGGCTCTCAGCAGGGTCGGTTGGGCGTCAATCGCAGCCGCAGGACTGACGGTCTTTGCGCTCGTGGATCTCTTCGCGATCGAACTTGATGCCGCCCAGCGAAACCCCTTCCTCCAACCGGGCCATCATTCGTTCGTAGGCGGCGACCCACTCGGGCGCCTTCGTCCTGTCGGCACCGGGCGTCGCGAGGTCGTCGCCGGGCCGGCCCTCCGAGACAACCCGGTCGGAACGGCGTCTTGCGCTACCGGCAGCGCCGTCGTGGCCCGGCACAACGCTACTCCTGTTCGTCCGGTTCGGCGGGATCGACGGCCGGCAGCGTGACGCGTTCGAGGGTCTCGAGCCGTTGCTCGACCTTGCCGAGGGCAATCTCCACCGCCCGCAAACGGTCATCGAGGCGGCGGTAATCCGTGCGAAGCTCTGCGATTTCGGCGCGAATGGCGGCATTCTGCGCGGCCAAGCCGGCATTCTGGGCAAGGATCAGGCCGCCGATCACCAACAGCAGCCCGCCGAGGGTGCCGATAATCCACTTCGCGTCCGTGCTGGGCACGATTCGAGTATGGCATGCACTCCGCACGAAGCGCAAGCAGAGGGGCACCGGCCGCGGATCCGCCCGAGACCGGCGTGCCCCGCGCCGCCGTGTCGAGCCGCACCGGGCCGCGCCCGGGCGACGACCGCCGCATGCACTACAATGGCGGGATTACCCATGGCCGACTGGAAGCACACCCTGAACCTGCCCCGGACCGACTTTCCGATGCGCGCCAACCTCCAGAAGACGGAGCCGGCGGTCATCGCGCGCTGGAACGAGATGGGCGAAGGGGGGCTGTACGCGCGCATCCGCGAGCGCCGGGCGGGGGCGCCGCAGTTCGTGCTGCACGACGGTCCCCCCTACGCCAACGGGAAGATCCACATCGGCCACGTGCTGAACAAGGTGCTGAAGGACGTCATCGTGCGGTCGCGGACGATGGCCGGCTTCGACGCGCCGTACGTGCCGGGGTGGGACTGCCACGGGCTGCCCATCGAGCTCAAGGTGGACCAGGAGCTGGGCGGGAAGAAGCGGCAACTGAGCGTGGCCGACTTCCGCCGCGCCTGCCGCCGCTACGCCCAGAAGTTCGTCGAGCGGCAGGCGGCCGACTTCCAGCGCCTCGGGGTGTCGGGCGACTGGACGCGCCCGTACCGCACGATGACCCCCGACTACCAGGCGGCCATCGTGCGCGCCCTCGGCCGCTTCGTCGAGCAGGGGGTGGTCTACAAGGGCAAGAAGCCGGTCCACTGGTGCCTGCACTGCCGCACCGCGCTGGCCGAAGCGGAGGTGGAGTACGAGGACCACCGGTCGCCGTCCATCTACGTCGAGTTCCCGATGCGCGCGGCGTCGGCCGCGGTCCTCGCCGAGAAGGCCCCGGCGCTGGCCGGGCGGCCGGTGTCGGTGCTCATCTGGACCACCACGCCCTGGACCATCCCGTCGAACCTCGCGGTGGCGTTCCACCCCGGCCTCGACTACGGCGTCTACGCCGCTGGCGACGCGGTCATCATCATCGCCGAGGAGCGCCGCGACGCGGTGGCGGCGGCCATCGGCCGCGACTTCGGCCCGCCTCTGGCCACCCTGAAGGGCCGCGACCTGGAAGGCGCGGTCTTCGCCCACCCCCTCTACGAGCGCGACTCGGTCGGCGTGCTCGCCGACTACGTGACCCTGGAGCAGGGCACCGGCGCCGTCCACACCGCGCCGGGGCACGGGTCGGACGACTACGCCACCGGCGTCCGCTACGGGCTCGACATCTACGCCCCGATCGGGCTGTCGGGCCGGTTCGACGACGATGTCGGGGTGGTCGGCGGCGAGAAGGTCTTCGACGCCAACCCCAAGGTCGAGGCGGCCCTGGCCGAGGCGGGCAAGCTGTGGCACCGCGACACCGTGGACCACACCTATCCGCACTGCTGGCGCTGCCTCCGCCCGGTCATCTTCCTCGCCACCTGGCAGTGGTTCATCGCGATGGACGCCGACGGGCTGCGCCGGCGCGCCCTCGACGCCGTCCGCGGGGTCGAGTGGTTCCCGGCGTGGGGCGAAGAGCGCATCCACGGGATGCTCGCGAACCGGCCCGACTGGTGCATCTCGCGGCAGCGGTCGTGGGGGGTCCCGATTCCCGCCGTCTACTGCACGGCGTGCCGCGAGGCGGTGCTGACGACGGCCCTCACCGACCGGGCCGCCGCCGTCTTCGCCGAGCACGGGGCCGACGCGTGGTACGAGCGCGACGTCGGCGAGTTCGTCCCCCCCGACCTGCGCTGCCCGAAGTGCGGCGGGGCCGAGTTCGAGCGCGAGCGCGACATCCTCGACGTGTGGTTCGACTCGGGGTCGAGCCACGAGGGGGTGCTCGGCGACCACCCCGAGCTGGGGTGGCCGTACGCCGTCTACCTGGAGGGCAGCGACCAGTACCGGGGCTGGTTCCACAGCTCGCTGCTCGTGGCCCTCGGCACCCGCGGCGCCGCCCCCTACCGGCAGGTGATCACCCACGGCTTCGTCGTCGACGAGACGGGCCGCAAGATGTCGAAGTCGCTCGGCAACACCGTCGAGCCCCAGACCATCATCCGCCAGAGCGGGGCGGAGATTCTGCGGCTGTGGGTGGCGATGGTCGACTACCGCGAGGAGGTGCGGATAGGCCCCCACATCCTCGACCGCATCGTCGAGGCGTACCGCAAGATCCGCAACACGCTGCGCATCCTCGCCGGCAACCTCTACGACTTCGACCCCGCGAAGGACGCGCTGCCCGCCGCCGAGCTGCTGGATGTCGACCGCTACGCCCTCGCGCGCTACGGCGAGGTGGCGTCGCGCGTGCTCGCCGCCTACGAGCGCTACGAGCTGCAGACCGTCGTGCACGCCGTAAACAACTACCTGACGGTGGACGTCAGCGCGTTCTACGTGGACATCTCCAAGGACCGGCTCTACACCCTGGCCCCCCGCGCCCGCGGCCGCCGGTCGGCCCAGACCGTGCTGCACGCCATCGCCGGGGGCGTCACGCGGCTGCTCGCGCCGATCCTGCCGGTGACGTGCGACGAGCTGTGGCGCCACCTGCCGGGCACCGACGCCGACAGCGTGCACCTCGCCGACTTCCCCGCCGACCCCGCGTCGCTCGTCGACCGCGACCTCGTCGCGCGGTGGGACCGCCTGCTCGCCCTCCGCGACGCCGTCAACGGCGAGCTGGAGAAGCTGCGCCAGGACAAGGTGGTGGGCACGTCGCTGGAGGCGTCGGTGACCCTGACCGCGGACGGCGGCCTCGCCGACCTGCTCGAGGCGCACCGCGACGACCTCGCGACCCTGTTCATCACCTCGGCGGCGACCCTGCGCACGGGCGCCGTCGCCGCCGACGGGCAGGGCTCGGCGGCCGGCGACGGGGACCGCTCGGCGGCCGACGACGGAAGCGGCGCCACCGTCCACCGCGACGCGGACGGCTGCGCCCGCATCGAGGCCGGCCGCGCCGACGGCGCCAAATGCCCCCGCTGCTGGCGCTGGGTGATGCCCGCCGACGCCGCGCCGGACCCGACGGAGTCAGCGGTCTGCGAGCGGTGCACGAACGCCCTGGCGGACATGGCCGCTACGGTGGCATAGGAGTCTGCGCCGTAGAACGGTGCAGACTCCTAGCAGGGTTGGTTGGGCGCCCAGCGGAGCCGAAGGCGACGATGGGCGGGCGAGGAGTCGCCGTAGAACGGTGCAGACTCCTAGCAGGGTTGGTTGGGCGGCGAGCGGAGCCGCAGGGGGCGCTCGCCGGGCTAGGTGTCGGGGCCGAAGAGCGGCGCGGAATCCTGTAGGATGGGCTCGGTGCCGAGCGGAGCCGCAGGCGACGCTTGGCGGGCCGGCACGGAACACGGACGATGCCCACGATCGAAGCGAGCCTGACGGAGATCCAGTCCCGCCTGGACGGGCCGGAGCGGGAATGGCCGCAGCAACGCCTGACGGAGCTCATGGAACAGATGGGTCGCGCCGAGCTCTCCGACTGGCGCACCGATATACAAGCGTTGATCGACAAGTTCCACAAGAAGCGCCGCAAGCACCTGCAGAAGATCTACGACGACAGGATCGGTCCGTCGGACGGGGCCACGAAGGAAACACGGGAATCGGCCGGACCGTACGTCACGATCCAGCCCGAATCGGATCTGGCGCGCGACTTTACGCGCACGCTTCAGGAGCTTCGTGATCGCCATATCTTCCAGTGGTCCACGTTCTACCGGGACGGATTGGCAAGACACTTCGAGCAGTTCCTCACGACGTTGCACCGCGTGGCTCCCGACGATCTCGGGAACGCGCTGAGCGATCCGCTCGCGGAACATGCGTGCGGTGTCTTCTCCGCCGGGTACGACCACGCCCGACGCAACGGGCGCCGTCACGATGATGCCGTCCGGCGGGCCTTCAACGGTCTGGCGCGCTTTCTGGCCCTGCCGATCGAGTTCTACGCCCAGCGATCGACCGCAGCCTCCGATTCCCGATCCGCTCTCGCGTTGCGCCTGCTTCTGTCCGCCACGGTCACCGGCATCCTCAAGGGTTGCTCGTCAGCCTCCTTCGGGAGCGAGACGGGGCGGGAGATCCTGCCGCGATTCCCGCGGTCATGGATGCACTGCGCGGCCTTCCTCCTTCCGCGCCACGCGGAATCGGTCATCGACGGTCTTGAGTCGGGCGCCTTGAGCGACGGTATGCAGACCTCCGTCCTGCCCATGCTCGACGCCCTCCAGAAGTTCTTCGACAACCCCGGCGCAGACTATCTTCCCCTCCCGGTCACCGGGCAGTACTCGTGGCCCCGTCGACGTCTGGACGTCGCCGTGCGGCCGCCCGGCGACGCGCAACGGCTGATCGAGGTCAGCGCGTTCCTGGAGGAAGGATTCGTCTCGATCAGGGACCTGGAGGACGCCATCGGCCGGCAGGTGACGCTGGTCATCGCGCCGCTGAAGCCCGACATCCAGAGAGTCGTCAAGGAACGCGCAGCCCTCGCCGACATCGTCGTATCGGTAGATGAGAACCGGTCACGCGTAGCGGCCAGCGGGTTCCGAGTCTGGAACGAGGCCGTTGGCAGACTGCGCAGCCGACTGCAGAGGAACTCGCCGATCACCTACAACTTCGCTCGAGAGTTCCCTCTGCAGGTGCCCGACAAGGCACCGTTCTTCCATGTCGCCAGGACTAGCGTCCGCGATCTGCTCCGCACGTTCGAACGCCGCAACGGCGTGCGGCTCTGGTGCAGCGTGCGCAGGAGCGGCAAGACGACGGCCTGTCTGGACCTCGGTTCCACGTCGGGCGATTCGACGATCGTCTCGCAAACGTGCGGACAATCGGACCGGGAGGAGGCCCGGAGATTCTACGAGGGCGTCCGCAACGCGCTGGAGGCGGGCGGCATGCTGTCAGCGACGTTCGTGAACGAGGTGATCGCGGACTGCGCGTCCGTCGATGTCGAGAACAAGAGAGTGGTGCTGGTGCTCGACGAGTACGAGACGCTCTTCGAGCATCTCGACGCCGCGGCGGGAGGTTCCCGCCTGATTCGATACAACGTGGTGCAACCCATCCTGAATCAGTTGGCTTCATTCTCCTACGAGAATCTGCTGGTGTTCCTGGGCCAGAAACCGGACGCGCACTTCATCCTCATGGATCAGAACCAGCTTGCGCCCTACGTCACGCAGGAACCCTTCCCTCTGTTCGAGCATGCTTCAGGGAGGACGAAGGACGAGTTCTGCGTACTGGTGGACAAGATACTGGGCGGACGGGTGGAATGCACCTCCGACTTTCTCGACGCACTGTTCGACGAGACCGCCGGACATCCGTTCCTGACCGCCAACGTCCTCGTCGAGTTCGTGGACTGGCTGATCGAGAAGAAGCGGCCCCAGTCGGCCCTGCGGGTCGACGGCGGCGACTTTGGTGGATTCGCAAGCACTCGACTGAAGGCGGACCGGATTCTGTCGAGTGGAGAGTACGAGTTCTTCCGCCGAGGGGCGGCGGAAGCGATGTCCGAGCGGGGATTCAGGACGAATCCGTGGCTCTTCGCGACGTACTGGACACTGCGCGAGCTGTCGAGTGGCGGGAGAACGGAGTGCGCGCGCGAATTGCCGACTTCGAGGAGCTGACGCGGAGAATTCCGGTTCCGACGGGAGGACACCTGCCGGATCCGGCCGAGATACTCCGCTCGGCATCCCAGGCGAACTTCCTGCACAACGACGGCGACGCGGTGTCCGTCAAGATCCGCACTCTGGGCCGTATCGCGTCGGCCGTCCGGCCCGGACTGGCCTGATGGCGCGTGCAGAGATGCTGGATCCGAAGACGGTCGTCGAGAACCTCGGTTCGAGGCCGCCCGAGCCGTTGCGGGTGTTCTGGGTACGGGTGCCGCGCAACCGCGACGACTTCAGGCGCGACTTGTTGAAACTGCGAGCTCAGTCTCCCATCGCGCCGTGGGTCCTGCGGAAGGCGGCGCTGCAGAATCCCAACTCGGTGATGAGCGACGTACGCGAGATCCTGAACGACGCGCGCGAGGAGATCGAAGCGGTGCGGGACGCCGCCGCAAGAGCCGGCGGCGTTGATCTGGTACTGCTCGGACGGGCCGACCTGATGTTGGCCGACACGTCGTCGCCGATCCTGCTGCCGGAATGGTTTCCCGTCGCGCCGGGGCGGACTCCGCCGGTTCGCATTGAGGATCTTACCTGGTCTGCCCGTGTGTCTCTCTCGGATCGGACATTGGCGCTCGACGACCTGAGGCGCATCCTCCATGACCTCGACCTTGCCCTGACGAACAGGCTCCAGGCGTCTCTGCAGACCGACCACCGGCTCACCAACTCGCTCTGGGACCGGATTCGCAGGAAGAGCGAGAGGATCGAAGACGAGCTGCCACGCATGAAGGCCAGACTGAGGGCGGTCAGCAACGCGACCGCCTACAGACCGAGCGTGGCGCACAGTTCCACGGTGGTCGGCCTGCTGTGGGCGCACGCGAACAGCAGGGCGCC
Source organism: Vicinamibacterales bacterium (assembly GCA_963664545.2). Taxonomy (GTDB): domain Bacteria; phylum Acidobacteriota; class Vicinamibacteria; order Vicinamibacterales; family UBA8438; genus JAJEEA01. The sequence continues at coordinate 2,485,156 of OY761475.2, forward strand.
CGACGATGTGCAGCGCACGGCCAAGGCGCTGGCCGACGGGTTGCAGATCAAGGATGTCGATGCGGATGGCGACGACACATCACTGGCCGCGGTGCTGAACCGCCCGTCCAACCGGATGGACGCGCGGGTACAATGGGCGTTCTGCGTGATTGTGACGGTGCGTAGCGCGTGTCAACTGGTGACGGCGGCGGCCCACGCCGATGAGTATCCGCTGTTCCGCGCCCAGTTGCTGCAGTCGACCTCGCACGACCTGCGGTCGTTTCTCGATAACGCCGTAGCGAAGCTGCGGCAGCCGGAGGTTGGCCGATGACCACCGACAGGCCCGCGGCCGCGCCGACCGCGGCAGAACCGCGGGGGGCCCAAGCGGCCCCCCCGTTTCCGAGCCGGAACGTCCTCGCCGTCGTCAGCGCGGCCATCGTCGTGCTCGACCAGGTGACGAAGCAACTGGTGCGGGGGGGCATCGCGCTGTACGACTCGGTCGAGGTGATACCGGGCCTGCTGAACCTGGTGCACGTGCGGAACACGGGGGCGGCGTTCGGCTTCCTGAACCTCGCCGACTTCCCCTACAAGCAGGCGGTGATGACGGGCATGGCCCTGCTCGCGCTCGCGGCCGTCGGGTGGTTCGCGTCGCAGGTCGGGCCGCGGGCGGCGCTCGCGCGGTCGGGCCTCGCGCTGATTCTCGGCGGGGCGGTCGGCAACCTGATCGACCGGGCGCTGGTGGGCCACGTGGTCGACTTCGTCGACGTGTACTGGGGAAGCGTGCACTTCTGGGCGTTCAACGTGGCCGACTCGGCGATCACGGTCGGGGCCGGCCTGCTGATTCTGGACCTGATTCGGAGCCCCGACGATGTATCCACTGCTGCTTGAGCTCGGGCCCGTCAACATCTACAGCTACGGCGTCGTCCTGGGCGGGGCGTACCTCCTGGCCCTGTGGTACGCCCTGCAGCGGGCCCGACGCGCCGGCGTGAACGAGCAACGCATCGTCGACCTGGGCCTCGTCGGCATTTTCAGCGCCGTCATCGGCGCCAAGCTGATGCTGCTGGTGGTCGACTTCGACCGCTACGCCGCCGACCCGTCGCAGTTGACGGCGATCCTGATGGCGGGCGGCGTCTTCTACGGCGGGCTGCTGCTGTCGGTGCCGATGTGCTGGTGGTACATCCGGCGCAACGGGCTGCCCCTGTGGACCACGTGCGACCTGTTCGCGCCGGGCATCGCGCTGGCCCAGGGGGTGGGCCGCATGGGCTGCCTCCTCGCGGGGTGCTGCTACGGGCGGCCGACCGACGCGCCGTGGGGCGTCACCTTCTCCAGCACGCTGGCCGCCGCCAACAGCGGCACCCCCCTCGGCGTGCCCCTGCACCCGACCCAGATCTACGAGTCGGCCGCGGCGCTCCTGATCCTCGGCGTGCTCCTGGCCGGCGAGCGCCGGTGGCGGGCGTTCCCCGGCCGGACGTTCTGGACCTACCTGCTGCTCTACGGCGCGGCCCGCATCGTCATCGAGATCTTCCGCGGCGACCCCCGCGGCATGGCCTTCGACGCGCTGCCGACCTCGCAGTTCGTCTCGGCCCTGATCGTGCCGGCGAGCATCGTCATGCTCATCCGCCTCGCCCGCCAATCGCCCCCCGGCGGCGCGGCGGCCGAGGCCCCGGCACCGCGGGCGAAGAGAGGCCGGCGGTAGCATGCTCCCCCGTCACGCCCGGTCGGGCCCGGGCCTGCTTCCACCCGCCGCCGGCGGCGCGCCGCGGGGCCCGGCCACCCGCTAGTTGTGCTGCGCGCCATGTTCTTGCACCCGCGGCTGACGGCAGCAACGATGGGGACCGTCCCCGTTCCGGGAACATCGTGGGCAAGCGCTTGCCGCACGGGACGCTAACCTCCCCCGTCGCGATGCCCCCCGCCGAAACGGAGCGTCTGGAGGTCGCCGGCGACCATCACGGCGCACGCCTCGACCACTTCGTCACCGCCGTCGTGCCGGAACTCTCGCGGGCGCGGGTCCAGCGCCTGATCCGGAAGGGCCACGTCCGGTTGAACGGGAGGATGGTACGGGCGAGCCATGCCGTGCACGCCGGCGACGTGGTCGACCTGGAGATACCGCCCGCGGCGCCGTCGACGCCGGCGCCCGAGGACCTGCCCCTGACCGTCCTGCACGACGACCCCGACCTCGTGGTGGTCGACAAGCCGGCCGGCATGGTCGTCCACCCCGCGGCGGGGCACGACCGGGGGACCTTGGTGAACGCCCTGCTGCACCACGTCGCCGGGCTCAGCGGCATCGGGGGCGAAGAGCGCCCCGGCATCGTGCACCGCCTCGACCGCGGCACGTCCGGCGTGATGGTCGTCGCGAAGAACGACGCGGCCCACGCCGAGCTGTCGCGTCAGTTCGCGGACCGCGAGGTGGAGAAGGAGTACCTGGGGCTGGCGTGGGGCCTGCTGAACGCGGGCCGGCGCATCGACGCCCCCCTCGGGCGCGACCCCGTCGACCGCAAGAAGATATCGACGCGGGCCCGCCGCGCCCGCACCGCCGTCACCCGCGTCACGGGGGCGGAGTGGCTGCGGGGCCTGACCCTCGCCACCATCGCCATCGCCACCGGCCGCACCCACCAGATACGCGTGCACCTCGCGAGCATCGGCCACCCCATCGCGGGCGACGCCCTCTACGGCGGCGTCCGCCGCCGCCTCGCGGCCGACCACCGCGCGCTCGCGTCGCTCGAGCGGCCGTTCCTGCACGCGTGGCGCCTCGCGTTCGGGCACCCGCGCGACGGGCGGCGGGTCGAGTTCGAGACGCCGCTGCCGGCCGACCTGCAGGCGGTGGTCGACGACCTGCGTCGAGAGAGGGAGCGCGGCAACGACTAGCGGCGGCGGGAGGGCTGGAGTCTCGCGCCGGCGAAACCTCCCAACATGCGTCAGGCGGCGTCGCGGTCGCGGCGGCCGGCCAGGAAGCCCTCGAGCGCGCCTTCCAGCCTAGCCATGCGCTCGCGCAGGTCGGCGATATCGCGGTTCACCCCGTCCAACCGCTTCTCGATGCCGTCGAACCGCTTCTCAAGCTTGTCCGTCCGGCTGATGAGCTCGGAGCGGAGCCACGCGAAGAGCGCGATCACCAGGGCGGGCGTGAGCCAGGGCGTCAGAACCTCCATTCGGATAAGCGTAGCACGTCTCGCACCGTCACTGGACGGTGTCGTGGACGCCCGGCGCGTGGCGTACTGCGTATCGGGAACGCGCGTCAGGCAGGGTCGCGGTCGCGGCGGCCGGCCAGGAAGCCCTCGAGCGCGCCTTCCAGCCTGGCCATGCGTTCGCGCAGGTCGGCGATATCGCGCGTCACCCCGTCGAACCGCTTGTCCAGCTTGTCCGTCCGGCTGATGAGTTCGGAGCGGAGCCACGCGAAGAGCGCGATCACCAGGGCGGGCGTGAGCCAGGGCGCGACAACATCCATTACGGCAAGCCTAGCATGGTTCAGGGCGGTCACTGGGTCACTGGACGGTGCCGTGGACCCCCGGCGCGTCGCCGCCGTCGCCGGCCACCGGGGGCCGGGCGGCCGGCGGCTGGAGCACGAGATCGAGCACCTCGTCGATGGTCGACACGAGGTGGATGGTCATGTCGCGGCGGAGGTCCTCGCTCAGGTCCTCGTTGACGTTCTTCTCGTTGCGCCGGGGCAGGAGCACGCGGGTCACCCCGTGGCGGCGGGCCGCGAGCACCTTCTCCTTGATGCCGCCGACGGGCAGGACGCGGCCCGACAGGGTGATCTCGCCGGTCATCGCGACGTCGCCGCGCACGGGCCGGCCCGTCAGCTCCGACGCCACCGCCGCGGCCATCGTCACCCCCGCCGACGGCCCGTCCTTGGGGATGGCCCCGGACGGGACGTGGAGGTGGATCTCGGCGTCCTGGTAGAAGGCCGCGTCGACCCCGTAGGCGGCGGTCTGGCCGCGGAACCACGAGAGGGCGGCGCGCGCCGACTCCTTCATGACGTCGCCCAGGTGGCCGGTCAGGGTCAGGCTCCCCTTGCCGGGCATGCGGGTCGCCTCGACGAACAGCACGTCGCCGCCGGCCGGCGTCCACGCCAGCCCGAGGGCGACGCCGGGGTTGCGGGTGCGCTCGGCCACCTCCTCGTCCTCGAAGCGCGGCGCCCCCAGCATGTCGCCGACGGTGTCCGGGGTGATCTCGACCGGCTCTTCGTTCCCCTCGGCGTGCCGGCGCGCCACCTTGCGGCACAGCGCGCCGATCTCGCGCTCGAGGTTCCGCACCCCCGCCTCGCGGGTGTAGCCGTGGACGACGGCCCGCAGCGCCTCGTCCGAGAACGCGATCTTCTCCGCCGTCAGGCCGTGGTTCTCGACCTGCCGGCCGACGAGGTGCTCCCGCGCGATCTGCAGCTTCTCGTCCTCGGTGTAGCCGGGCAGCTCGAGCACCTCCATGCGGTCGCGCAGGGGCGGGGCGATGGGGTCGAGCACGTTGGCGGTGGTGATGAACAGCACCTCGGAGAGGTCGAACGGCACGTCGAGGTAGTGGTCGCGGAAGGTGTTGTTCTGCTCGGGGTCGAGGACCTCGAGGAGGGCCGACGAGGGGTCGCCGCGGAAGTCCGCCCCGAGCTTGTCGATCTCGTCGAGGATGAAGACGGGGTTCTTCGACTCGGCGCGGCGCAGCCCCTGGATGACCTGGCCCGGCAGGGCCCCGATGTAGGTGCGCCGGTGGCCGCGGATCTCCGCCTCGTCGCGCATGCCCCCGAGCGAGACGCGGACGAACTTGCGGTCGAGCGAGCGCGCGATCGACTTCGCGAGCGAGGTCTTGCCGACCCCCGGGGGGCCGACGAAGCAGAGGATGGGCCCCTTCATCGCGGGGTTCAGCTTGCGCACCGCGAGGTACTCGAGGATGCGGTCCTTCGCCTTGTCGAGCCCGCTGTGGTCGTCGTCGAGCACCCCGCGGGTGCGCGGCAGGTCGATGACCTCGTCGGTCCGCACGTTCCACGGCAGCACCACGAGCCAGTCGATGTACGTCCGCGACACGGTGTACTCGGCCGCCGCCACGGGCATGCGCGACAGGCGGTCGAGCTCGCGCAGGGCCTCCTTCTGCACCGCCTCGGGCATGCCCGCGGCCTCGATCTTCTCCCGCAGCTCCTCGATCTCCTTGGCGTGCTCGTCGCCCTCGCCCAGCTCCTTGCGAATCGCCTTCATCTGCTCGCGCAGCAGGTACTCGCGCTGGCTCTTGCCGACCTCGGACTGCACCTCGGACTGGATCTTCGAGCCCAGCTCGAGCACCTCGAGCTCCTTGATGAGCATGCGGTTGAGCTGCTCCATCCGCTCGCGGACGTCGAGGGTGCCGAGCACCTCCTGGCGGACCGAGGTCTGGATGGTGGTCAGGCTCGACGCGATGAAGTCGGCGAGCTTGCCGGGCTCGGCGATGTTGTCGGCGAGGGCCTGGAGGTCGTCGGACAGGAGCGGCGACAGGGAGACGACCTGCTGGAAGTTGCCCTTGACGTTGCGCTGCAGGGCGTCGATGGCGAGGTGGTCGTCGTCGCGCAGGACCTCCTCGGCGGCCCGGACGCGGGCGCGGATGTACGGCTTCGTCGCCAGCACCTCGTCGAGGTGCAGGCGCGACTGCCCCTGCACGATGAGGCGCAGGGTGCCGTCGGGCAGCTTGAACATCTTGTGGATGTGGGTCGCGGTCCCGATGGGGTACAGCTCGTCCTGGGCCGGCTCCTCGGTGCCCGGCTCGAGCTGGGTGAAGACCCCGACGAGGCGGCTGTCGGCGATGGCCTCCTCGATCAGGCGCACCGAGCTCTCGCGCGCCACCGCGAGGGGCATGAACGAGTTGGGGAACAGGACCGTGTCGCGCAGGGGCAACACCGGCAGCTCGCCCGGTATCGACACCGGGCCGGGGCTGTCCGAACCGCCTCTCTCGAGGAGCTCGGGCTCGTCGCTCATCGTGTGGTCTCCCGGTTCTGCCGGACGGCCGCGCCGGACTCCCGCGTCCGGCCCGCGGAGGCCGCCGGCCTCCACCGGGGAGTTTAGCAGCCCGCGGCGGGAACCGCGCCGCGGCCCGCGGGCGGGCGGCCCGCCGGGCGGCGGGCGGCCCCCGGAAATCCATGCGCGTGGATCAGCGCGACGGCGCGCTGAACAATCAGCGCGAGGGCGCGCCGAACAATCAGCGCGAGGGCGCGCCGAACAATCAGCGCGACGGCGCGCCGAACAGCGACACCGCCTTGCTCCGAAGCTCGATCAGGCGCTCGCGGTTCATCTCGATCTCGCGCGTCTCCTCGCAGTCGCGGCAGCGCTCGGCGAACGGGAGGGCACGCAGCCGCCGGCCGGCGATCTCCTCGCCGCACTCGTAGCAGTAGCCGTAGCTGCCCTCCGCCAGCCGCTCGAGGGCGGCGTTGATCTTGGCCAGCGTCTCCGCCTTCATCTGGAGCAGCGCGAACTCGATGTCCTCGTGGATGTCCGCCTCGGGCATGCCGTTCATGCCGGTCGGGCGCTGCCCCCCCGACCGCGTCGCGTCGGCGCGCACGCCGCGGATCTTGTCCTTCACTTCGCCCGCGATCTCGTCGCGGCGTTCCTCGAGCATGCGGCGCAGCTCGTCGAACCGCGCTGCCGTCATGCCCCGTGCGTCAGTGTTCATCTTGTGGCCCCTCCCCAAGCCGTGGAGTTGCGCGAATCGCCTTCCCAAGAACCTCGCCTCCAAGCACACCGTCTCCACAGAACATTAAGCAAATTCGGTGCCAACTTCCGGAAACGGGTACACGATCCGGCGGACCCCCTGGACGAAAACGGCGGAAGCCGGAAACCGGGCCGCGGCGGGGGTCGCTGCGCCGTCCCCCGCCCGCCGCGCTCACCGATTCCAGCGGTCTGCCGGCACCTTGGAAGCGTGTTCCTGAGTGCTTAGACGACGGTTTGCCCCGAACGGTTTCAAATATCGGAACCGATGTCACCCAACGAGGGCAGCGCCGACGTCTCCGGTGCCCCTCGCGCGCGATCGCGCGCGATCATCAGCAGGATGTTACCCAACGAGGGCGGGGCCGACGTCTCCGGGGGCGGGCGGGCATCCGGGACGTCGCGGCCGGCCGCGCGCGGAGGCGCAACCGCCGTCTCCCGGCGCACCCCCGGGGGTCCCCGGGGGTGCGCCGGGGCGCGCCGGAATAGTAGAATGCGCCCGGGTTCCCGGCCCGCGGGAAACCGCGGTTGCAGGGGCTGCAACCCCGGGTTCCCGGGACGTCGCGGCGGGCGTCCCCGGGCCGGTCCCCGCGAGGTTCCCCCGCGCCGCCCGAGAAGACCACATGAGCGCACCCGTCTGTCCGTTGTGCCGGCGGCGCCGGGCGCGCCGCACGTGCCCCGCGATGCGGCGGGACATCTGCACCGTCTGCTGCGCCACGAAGCGGCTGACCGAGATCCGCTGCCCGTCCGACTGCCGCTATCTCGCGTCGGCCAAGAGCCACCCCCCCGCGGCGGTGCAGCGGCGGCACGAGCGCGACGCCGGTTTCCTCCTCTCGGTCGTGTCGGAGCTGCCGCCGCAGCAGTACCAGTTGTTCTTCGCCGTGCAGAACCTGCTCTACGGCGTCGCCCAGACCGCCGACCCGCCGGTCGACGACCGCGCCGTCCGCGAGGCGGCGGAGGCCCTGGCGGGGACCTACGACACCGCGAGCAAGGGCATCATCTACGACCACCAGGCGCCGTCGCTGCCGGCCGAGCGCCTGTCGCGGGCGCTCCGGCCGCTGCTTGACGCCCCCCCCGAGGCGGGCCGACCCAAGGTGGCCGAACGCGATCTCGCGGCGGTGCTGCGGTGCATCGAACGCGCCGCGGCGGGGGCCGAGGCGGCCCTCGGCGGCGGCGGCCGCGCCTATCTCGATCTCGCGGGCCGCGTCGCGCGGTCGTCCCCGGCCGCGGCCGGCGGCACCGCGCCCCGCCGTCCCGAAGAGACCGGCGACAAGCCGCTCGTCATCATCCCGTAGCAGACCTGCGGTTGCCCGGGGATGTCCGGCGTTGCGCCGCGTCCCGGAGGAACGCCGGCGGATGCCGGCTGGCGGATGCCGGCTCTCTTGGCCGGCCGGCGGATGCCGGCTTCTCTTGGCCGGCCGGCGGCCGGCACCCGGCCCGCCGGGAAGACCGGGGGCGTTCTGGTATAATGCGGGGTTTCGATCGGTGAAATCGGAATCGACATCATGGCAAAGCGTTGCGACATCTGCGGCAAGGGCCCGGCCGTCGGCCGGAACATCAGCCACGCCCACAACGTCACGCGGCGGCGGTTCGAAGCCAACATCCAGCGGGTGAAGGCGGTGATCGGCGGCGGGGTCCGGCGCATCCGCGTGTGCACCCGCTGCCTCCGGTCGAACCGCGTGGTCAAGGCGGCGTAGCGGCCCATGCCCCGCCAGGCCGTCCGCACCGACGGCGCGCCGGCCGCCATCGGCCCCTACTCGCAGGCGGTGCGGGCGGGGTCGCTGCTGTTCGTCTCGGGCCAGATTCCCCTCGACCCCGCCACCGGCGAGGTCGTCGGGGGCGACGCCGCCGCCCAGACCCACCGGGTCATGCAGAGCCTGGGCGCCGTCCTCGAGGCGGCGGGGGCGGGCTTCGACCAGGTGGTCCGCACCACCATCTACCTGACCGACCTGAACGCCTTCGCGCGGGTGAACGAGGCCTACGGCGGCTATTTCGACGACCCCGCGCCGGCGCGCGCGACGGTCGAGGTCGCCGCCCTGCCGAAGGGCGTGCAGGTCGAGATAGACGCCGTCGCGTATCTGGAAGGGCCCCCGGCCGGCGAGACCCCCGACACCACCTGACGGTCCGTCCGCCCCTACCCGGCCGCGGGGGCGGGGTCCGGGTCCGCCGGGGTCCGGCCGTCGCCGCTATTTCAGCAGGGCCGAAAGCACGGAATGCTGGGTCTTGCTCAGCTCGTCCACGCGTCCCGTCAGAATGTCGACCTTGCTGTCGAGGGCATCGATCTTCTCGGTGTTGTTGTCGATTTTCTTGCTGTTCCGCAGCCCGACGACGGCGGCGACCACGGCTCCGACGGCACCCCCGAGCGAGATGAACAAGCCGACCAACACAACCGCATCATCCATCCTTTGACTCCAGGGCGGTCCGCCCCTTTCGGGGTCCTCCTTCAGCCGGCGCGCAGGTCGAACCGGTCGCCCGCCCCTACCCGGCGGGCGTGGGGCCGGGCTGCCCGGGCGGGGGCGCGCCGGTCAGGTGGCGGTAGAGGTCGTCGAAGCGGCCGTTCATGGCGTCGAAGCGCTCGTCGAAGCGGCCGTTCATGGCGTCGAAGCGCTCGTCGAAGCGGCCGTTCATGGCGTCGAAGCGCTCGTCGAACCGGCCGTTGAGGGCGTCGAGGCGGCCGTTCAGGGCGGCGGCGTCGGCGTGGGTTCGCTGTTCCAGCTTGTCGATGCGCTGGCAGATGGCGGCGTGGGCCGCGTCGTTGTGCTTCTCCGCCGTTTCGAAGCGCTCGCGGTTGGCGTTTTCCGCCATCTCGAAGCGCTTCTCCATGGCGTTGAAGCGGTCCGACCAGCGCTTGTCCGCCGCGTCGAAGCGGTCCGACCAGCGTGCGCCTTCCGCCTTCAACTGGTCTGTCAACCGCGCACCTTCCGTCTCGAACTGCTTCTTCAGCGCGGCGAAACCGTCCCGCTGCAGCCGCCACAGGGCCACGAACAGCCCGGTCGCGACGCTGAGGGAGGCCACGCCCGTCCCGACCACCGCCAGCACCACCGTCATCGTTTCGCCCGTCATCGTCTCACCCATCGCCGTCCCTTCCGTCAAGGCGGCCCGGCGACCGCGCCGGGCGTCCGGTCAAGGTGAGTGCAACCCGCATGCCAGGCCGACCGCGGCGCCGTCCCGCCGAGGGAGCGTCCGGCCCGCCGCCCGTCGGCTCCTACTCGCAGGCGGTGCGGGCGGGTCGGTCCGCCCCTTTCGGGGTCCTCCTTCAGCCGGCGCGCAGGTCGAAGCGGGTGTTGATGACCGGCCGGGGCGGCGCGACCAGGCCGCGATGCCGTCCGTTGCGTCCAAGCGTAGCACGCGCCGCGCGGGGCCGGACCTGAAGTAAACTGAGCGATGCGGCGTGGGTGCGGACCACGCCCCCGCCGAAGACTTCGAGACCGGAGGCATCATGGCAGCAACCGCCGCGTCGCAACCGGAGGTGCGCGTGCACCCCGCGCCGCCGTCCAGGGCGGCGGGGCAGATTCTGTGGCTGCGGAGGGATCTGGACACCACGCCGATGCACGTGCTCAAGCTCGTCTACCTGTGCCACGGGTGGATGTTGGGCATCCACGGCGACCCGCTCATCAGCGAGCCGGTCGAGGCGTGGCCGTACGGCCCCGTCGTCCCGAGCCTGTACCACCGATACAAGAGGTTCGGCGGCGGCATCATCGTCGGAGAGCAGGTCGCCGAGCAGCCCGGCCTGGATTCCTCGGCGGCCGACCTGATCGAGAGCATCGAGACCGTGTATCGGCCGTGCACGGCCTTTGAGCTCTCCGCTCTGACTCATCAACCGGGCACGCCTTGGGATGTCACCCGCCGGAAGAGCGGCATCGGATCGGTGATTCCAAACGACCTGATCCGCGAGCACTACCGGGGTCTTCTCGGATGAACGACGCCGAGAGAGCCGCCCAACAGACGCTCGAGGCCGTCCAACAGTCAGTCGAAGCTGCTCTCCGGCGACTTCGGTCGAGCGACGACGGCGCGCGCCTGACGACCGAGCAAATCGACTACATGATCGCTTCGGCTATCGCCAGGGAGCTCCCTGCCGCAGTCGCCGAGGCGCTCCCCGCGGCAGTCGCCGAGGCGCTCCCCGCGGCAGTCGCCGAGGCGCTCCCCGCGGCAGTCGCCGAGGAATCTCGGGCGCGCAGAAAGCGGCGGACCGAGCGCTTGTGGCTCGGGCTGCAGCGCTTGGGCTACGTCGTTGCCCCGCTCGCCGGCTTGACCGTCATGTGGCGCGCCTGCGCATAATGCCGCGGGCCATGGCCGACGGCGCGCCTGGCCCGGGCCGCGGGCGGCTGCCGCGTCGCCGCCCGCCCCTACCCGGCGGGCGTGGGGGCGGGCGGCCCGGGCGGGGGCGCGCCGGTCAGGTGGCGGTAGAGGTCGTCGAAGCGGGCGTTCATGGTGTCGAAGCGCTCGTCGAAGCGGGCGTTCATGGCGTCGAAGCGGGCGTTCATGGCGTCGAAGCGCTCGTCGAAGTGCTCGCGCATGGCCGCGGCGTCGGCGCGGGTGCGCTCGTCGAGCCTCTCCAGGCGGACGTCCAGCTTCGCGACGCTCGCGCAGATGGCGGCGTGGGCCGCCTCGTTCTGCTTCTCGTAGCTCTCGAAGCGCTCGGTCCACCGCCGGTCCATCGCCTCGAGGCGTTCGCGGCTGGCGTTTTCCGCCATCTCGGAACGCTCGCGGCTGGCAGCTTCCGCCGTCTCGGAACGCTCGCGGCTGGCGTTTTCCGCCGTCTCGAAACGCTCGCGGCTGGCCGTTTCCGCCATCTCGAAGCGCCGGTCGATCGCCGCGGAACGCTCGCGGCTTGCAGTTTCCGCCATCTCGAAGCGCCGGTCGATCGCCGCGGAACGCTCGCGGCTTGCAGTTTCCGCCATCTCGAAGCGCTCTTTCCAGCGCTGGTCGGCCACCTCGAACTGCTTGTCGACTCCCGCGAACTGCTTGTCGACCCCCGCGAACCGCTCGTCCATGTGCCGCTCCAGGGCGTCGAACCGTCTGCCCTGCAGGCGCAGGACGATCGCGAGCACCGCGATCCCGGTCCCCGTCGCGGTCAGCCCCGTCCCGATCACCGCCAGTGTGGTCGTGTCCATCGTCGTCCGCTCCCGCCGGGCCGGTCCCCCGCGGGGCCGATCCCCGCGGCCGTCGCCGGCCGGCCCTAAAGCAGTCTTGGAGCAAACAGCGTGCCGGGGCCGCCCGCCGCCGCGGCGCGGGGGCCGGCCATGCGGAGAGCTTAGCACGCGGCCGCGCGGCACGGGGGCCGGGGGGACCGAGCCGTCGGAAGGCGGGTTCGCCCGCCCGCCGCGGCGGCGCGGAGCGCCCCGGACGGACCCGGCCGGCCGGGCGTCGGGGTGCAGGTACGCGTACAGGTAAAGGAAGGGCAGCGCGCCCGCCGCGGCCCCCGGCGGCGTCCGGCCCGGCCGTCCCGCGCGCGGTTGCGCCGCAGGATGCTGCTGGACGCCGGCCAGTGGATGCGGTCCGGCCGCCCCGCGCCCGTGGGTGCGCCGTGCGAGCCGGCCCGATCCCGCCCGCCCGCCCGCCGGCCGCCCCGCGCGCGTGGGTGCGCCTGGTCGCGGCCGGTTCGGCGGCGGGGCGCGGGCCGGATGGTTCCGGCCGGGGGCGTCCGGCCCCGGCCCCGCGCCCGGTGCCGTGGGGCCCGCGCCGCCGTCGGCCGCCTCCCGGCGCGGCTCCGGGCGCCCCGCGGACTGCCCGGCCGCGGCTTCCCGCGCCCCGGGGCCGGGCCGCGCGCCGCGGAAATCGGCGGAAGCGGCGTTTCCGCCCTTGCGCGGGCTCGTTCCGGCGTGTTACGCTCTCGCACCGGGCCGGGCGTTCAGGCGTCTCCGGCCCGGACCGCGCGTCCCCCGGCTCGACCGGCCGCGGGGGCGGCCGTTTTTGGGGTTGCACCGGCGGGTAGTGCATGTTACGCTTGCGCGTTTTTCCGACGCCGCGGGGCGCGGGAGGGCTAAAGACCTGATGCGGATCGGACGATAGGGTGGTCGAGACGGGGGGGGCGGGGGCGGACGGCCCCGATTCCCCCGTTGCCGCGCGGGAGGACGGAATCGGCCGCCGGCCGTGGGTGGCCGGCTCCCCGACCACGCCGGCACGGCCGTCACTCAGCATGTGCACAGCCTCACTCGGTCTGTGCGCAATTCGTCACGCGGCGCGGGAGGCCGACGGCAGATGCAGAGCGGTAGTCGACGACATCGGGGGGAGGCAGGGGGCGGATGGTTCGTGTTCCCCCCGCTGCTGGCGACAGACGGACGGATTCACAAGGGAGATTGCGACATGCGGACAGGAGCGATTTTCGCGAGAGGCAGTTGCCGGGCGCTGAAGTGGCTGGCGCTTTTCGGCGTGGTGTTCGCGCTGGGGGCCGGGTCGGCCGCCGCGCAGGACCGAATTACGCTTTCGGGCAACACGGAGGGAACCATCGTTGACCTGACGCTGACCCTTGCGTCAGCAGTGACTTCGGACACAACGGTTACCTTTAGCGTAGGCACGACCCAAAACCCCAATACGCCACGCGACGAGACCTCACCCCCGTACGTCATGGAAACGAACGAGGTCACTTTTCGGACAGGCCGAGACACTGTTGTTGTCAAGTCAGGCAGCACGACCGCCACCGTGTCTCGAGCGTTGGATCTCGCCGAGGACGACGATGCCGAAGACGAGTACTTCTCGATTGAAGCGTCCGGGAGCGGCATCACCAACTTCAACTCGTATCACATGGTCGCTGACCCGGACAACCAGACCTACCCGCTGGTGCTGACGAACGGCACGGGCACCCTAGAGAACCCGTCGATGGCGGAGGAGCACGCCGCAACTCCGGCACCTACGTTGACCCTCACCGCGAAGCCGCTAAGGAGCATTGCTCTCACGGACATTACCTTTGAGATCAACCCCTCGGCTCCGAGGCAATACACTCTCGGGACGAGATCGGGGGCCAACTTGGGAAACAGTGCCGGCGACTCTGTCACCGTCACGATCACGGCCGGCAACGACGGAAACCGGTATGACGAGTATGTCACGGTGACTGCGTACACCACGCCGTCCGGTGGGTCGAAGGAGGAGCTTAGCAGCATCGAGATCAAGGTGGAGGACGCCCACACGCTGCCCGTGATCGTCGGGCGGTGGACGGACAGCACCGGCACTGACTGGAGTTCGCAGAACCCTTCACTCGATGAGGGAGACGAGATCTACCTGAAGCTGATTGCGGCTGAGGAAACGACCTTGGGCGGGCAAATTCCGGTGCTTCTCAACGAGGATGTGTCGATCACGTTGACACCCGGTTCTCCCGGTCTCGCCAACAGTGCCGACTACACCCTGGCTCCAGCAGGCGAGATCGAGATCGAGTCAGGCAAATCCGAATCCTCGCCGATCAAGCTCACGCTGGCCGAAGATGCAGACACCGCTGCCGAGGTGCTGTCCTTCGACGCAACCGCAGCGGGCGAAAGCGCAAACGGCACGTCGACGGAGACAACCAATCAGGTGCTGTCACTCACCATCAACGGCACCGACCCTCCCGCCGCCTTGACGTTCGGGTCTGCGACACAGGATGACATTTCCGCAACCGTGGGCACGGCGCTGACTGACGTCGCGCTGCCCGCCGCCTCGGGAGGTACCGGGGACATCAGCTATACCACCACAACCCTGCCTGCGGGGTTGACGTTCGCCGCGGCGACCAGGACCATCTCTGGAACGCCGACCGGGCCGGCCGGGACGACCGCAGTCACCTACACCGCGACCGACAGCGCGACGCCCACCGCCGCCAGCGTCACCCTGGAGTTCGACATCGTCGTCGCAGCGGCGGGGACGACGCCGCCGACGGGGGCCGCACCGACATTCTTGAGCGCGAGCTTCGAGCCGGGCAGCGGCGTCGTGACGATCACGATGAGCGAGCGCGTCTGGGGAGGCGGCGATGAGGTGCTGGCCACCCACTTCACGATACAGGGAGACGCGACGAACGCTGCGGTGAGCCACACGGTGCCCAGGGCCGCGAGCGGTGCCAGCGCCATGTTCGACGTCACCTTCAGCAACGCGTTCTCGACGGGACAGCCGCCGACGGTAGTCTACACGGCGCCGGCCACAAACGTCGGAGGCCACATCGTAGACACGGACAACAACCGTCTGGCCAGCGGCACTCAGGCCGCGACGGAGACGGACATCCTGCCCATGCTTCCGGACTTGGCGACGCTCAGTCAGAACCTGCGCAAGGGCGTGCTGATTACTCCGATCCAACTGCCCGAGGTCATCGGTGGTGCCGCCGAGGGCAGCAACGGCACCGTAGCGTACAGCACCGGCGCGCTGCCTGAAGGGCTGTCCTTCAACGCAACAACCCGCCAGATTACCGGCACTCCCACGATGGTCACGGATGGGGCGATGGCCATCACCTACATCGCCGTGGACAACGACGCAAACATCACGCCCTCGACGCCTGATACCGCGACCGGTAGCTTTACCCTCACGGTGCAGGACGCCCCGGACACGCCCGACGCGCCGACCGTCCAGGTTACCCCCAACACCAGCGGGTCGTTGGATGTGACGTGGACGGCACCGAAAGACAACAACAGCCCGATCACCGACTACGAAGTGCAGCACCGGGCAGTGGGCGACGCAACTTGGATGCACACACGGGACCTTGGTACGCGTACGTCGCGGACCTTCCCCGGGTTGACCAACGGCACGACGTACGAGTTCCAGGTGCGTGCCAGGAACGCGATCGACTGGTCGGGGTGGTCCGAGCCCGCCGAGGGTGTGCCCATGCTCTCCGGGGCTTTGCCCGACGTGCCTGATGCCCCGACGGTCACAACGGCCAAGACCCAGGGGGCGCTGGATGTGTCGTGGAAGGCGCCGAACAGCAACGGCAGCAACATCCTCGACTACGGGCTGCGGTATCGAGTCCAGGGCTCGGCGGACTGGACCGTCAAGGCGGCCGTGACCGGCACGTCCACGACCCTCTCCGGGCTGCCCGCCAGCAGGAGGTACGAGGTCCAGGTGCGGGCCCGGAACGCCAACGGCAGCTCAGACTGGTCGAAGAGCGGCGTAGGCACAACCGCCGCCGCACCCGTCGCCCCGACCGTGAGGGGTCAGATCACCTCCATGAAGATGATGTCCGGTTCGAGTGCGAGGAACCTGACCGAAGTCGACAGGATCGTGGTCGGCGGCCCGGACCGTCATGGACACAACAACCGGTACCACGTGCGGGAAGGCGACAACGACAAGTGGTTGCAAGTAGAGGTGCAGTGGACCCATGAGGAGATCGCCGCCATTGGCTACAGCACAGCCCAGACCGTCTTGGTCGAAATCATGGCGGACCGCCACCTCATGCCCTTGCCGATCCGGGGGGTGAACTGGGTCTCCTGGATCGACGACGAAGGCGACGCCGATTTCCCCCAAGGTAGCACTCTCGGCCGTCTGACGGCGCAGGTAACGGTCAGGACCCCGAGCGTGGGCGAGGTGGAGCCTTATGCGGGAAGCTCCCGTCACGTCAAGGCAAAGAAGGGCCAGGTTCGCGTGTTGCTGCCCGTGGATCAGCACGAAGCAGAGAATGACGCGTTCTACATTGAGGCCACAGGCGGCGATGTCGACCTGGACGCCACCGCCGCAATGAATCTGACGACTCCTGTGGTGATCATCGAGGACTTGACTCCGCAGAATGTCACAGTGAGGCGCAAGCGCGGGGAACCGACGGTCATTTACGAGGGCGCGCCGAGCCCGGCATCGAGTACGGTAGCAGGGCAGGCCTTTTACACGGTGAGCGCGTCGCCGCCGAGGATTGATCTCCCCCTCCAAGTCAGGCTGGATCTCACGGATCCGGAGGGCGCGGTCCGCACGGGCGACGTGTCGATGAGCCACTCCGCGGTGACGCTGAACCCCAACCTGGACGGGACGCTCAACAGTCAGAATGTATACCTCGCTTTGCCGATCCCTGACGGCAACAGGGTCGACGACGAGTACACTCTGCAGGCTTCAGTGGTCGATTACTCGCTGACGTCGGGAGGGGAAGACAATACGGTATCACCGGCTTCCATCGACATCACGGTGTATGACCGCCACAAGATCCCGACCATCCACATGGTGAACCCGGCGATGCAGAGTGTTGCGGAGGGTGACACGGTCGATATTACGGTGACGGTCAACCGTAATCCTGCCGACACCGTCGCGTACAACAGCGAGGTGCTTCGGTACACCAACGAAGAGCTTGAAGTCACGCTCTCGCCCGAGAGATCCGAAGACTTCCGAATCACGACCAACCCGGTCAAGATTGCGGAGCACAACCGAAAGGCGCCGTGGACCCAGAAGGCCACGTTCACGATCGAGGCAATCAACGATGACGACGTCGACATGGATACGGTGACCTTCGATGTCGAAATAGCCGGGACCGTGGCAGCGAACGGGTCGGAGACCCGGGAGATGGAAGAGGCGGCAACCGTCAACATCACCGACGAGACCGAGAAGCTGGTCTGGGCCAAGACGGCGGACGAGGTCGACGCGGCGGTCGACGCGGCGATTGCCAACGCCGCCGGCGCGGACGGCCTGAACCCGCGCGAAGTAGTCGAGATCCTCGGCGCAGAGCTGTTCGACGCTTTGCCCGGCATCGTAGTGGACTACTCCGCGGCGTCGAGCGATACCGCGGTGGCTACGGGCAGCGGGAGCGACCGGCGTATGATCACGGTTACGCCCATGGCCGAAGGGATGGCGATGGTGACCGTGACCGCGACGGCGACCTCGGCGAACGGAGCGACCATCGTGGACCAGACGAAGCCGAACGTGGCCCAGATCATGTTCTCCGTCGATGTCGTGCTCCAGGACCTGACCTTCACGGTCACGGGCCCCGACGAGATGAACCTCGCCGAAGGTGGCATGGGTGGGATGGTGAAGGTCACCACCAACCGTCCGGTCACCGAGAACACGGAGGTGATGCTCATGCGTGACGGGAGCAGCTCGGCGGGCGACACGGACTACGAGTTGAACCCGCCGTTGGTCACCATCATGGCCGGCGCGACGGAGGGGGCGACGATGGTGACGGCCGTGGAGGACAACATGGCCGAGGACATGGAGATGCTGACGCTGTTCCTCGTCGTAGATGGCATGCAGATGACGGACAAGTCGGTCAGCTTCTACATCTGGGACGCTGCCGTTCCGGCCCTGCCGGTCATCGCGCAGCTCCTGCTGGCGGCCTTCCTGGCCGTCGGCGGCTACCGCCGCTATCGGCGGCGGTAGCGTTCGGCGTCGGCGTCGGCGTTCGTAACTCTCCCTTGCCGCCCCTCCCCCGACGCCCGGGGGGAGGGGCGGCGCTTTCTTAGGTCCTTCGGTTGGGTGCAACGGCGCACGAACGTCGGCACCGCCCGGGCGCTTCGACTCGGGAGCCTCGGGTTGGACCGCGGGCACTTTTCGAGGCGAGACATCCCGTTTCGGGGTACTGCTCTTTTGCCTCCCGGGCCGTGACGGCTATCGGGGGGCGGGGAGTGCGTTGGCGGGCGGGATGCGCAACCAGGGGAGACAAGCCATGCGGATGTTGGTGCTTCTGCGGTGTCGTGCGGTGCGGACGGCCCTGCTGTCGGTGCTGGTTCTCGGCTCGTCGGCCATGCAGGCGACAACCGTGGTCCCGATGACCTTTTCGCAGGTGGTCGCGGGCGGGGAGGTGATCGCCATCGGCGTCGTCTCCGCCGTCGAGGCCACGTGGGACGCGGAGCGGGAGATGCCGTTCACGGAGGTCACCGTTTCCGATGTCGACGTGGTCAAGGGCGAGGCCGGCAACGGGCAACTGACGCTTCGATTCCTCGGTGGGCCTGCGCCGAACGGGTTGACGCTCGAGGTTTCCGGCATGCCGCAATTCGCCGTGGCGCAAGAGGTGGTGGTGTTCTCGACCCGCGATGACGGCCGGCCGTGCCCGCTCGTGGGATGGTGGCAGGGCCTGTACAGGATTGTCTACGACGCCGAACGCGACGCCCGCACCGTCGTCGATCATGCGGGACGCGCGGTGGCGGCCATCGAGGGTGAGGTCGGGCAACGGGTAGTGAGACTGTCGGGCGCATCCGGGGCGCCCGCCGAGGACGCGCTGACGCTCGAGGAATTCCGATCGCTGATAGTGCGGGAGCTGTGACGATGCCGAGATACGCGATGCTCGGGAAGGGACCGTGCCTCGCGGTCGCGGCCGTCCTTGCTGTGCTGGCGACCGACGTGCATTCGTGGTTCGGGCTGGGTATTCGTTGGGCCGACGGCGCCATTCCGGTCCCGATGACGTTGAGCGTCGGGAGCGGCTGGAACGCCGTGGCGGGCGATGCTCTGACGGTGTGGAACGACGCGGGATCGAACTTCCGGTTCCAGTCTACGACATCGGCCGGCGAGCGGCCGTCCTGCCGCGTTAGTGATATCGACAACCGAAACGTCACGGTGTGGGGCGCCGACTTTTGTGGCAGGGCCTGGGGGGAAGGGGTCCTGGCCATCGCCCACACCTGGTACCGCACGACGACGAGGGAGACCGTTGATTCGGATGTCCATTTCAACTCCAATTTTTCGTGGTCTTCATATCGCGGGAATCTGCGGCGCGACGCCGTCGATTTCGGACGGGTTGCCATTCACGAGTTCGGTCATGTTCTCGGACTGGACCACCCCGACGACCATGGTCAGTCCGTATCCGCGATCATGAATAGTCGTGTCAGCAATATAGACACCATTCAGGCAGACGACATTGCCGGGGTCCGCGGCATCTACGGCGATGACGGCAGCGGCGGCGGCGGCGGTGGCGGCGGGTGCACGCTGGAGGACCTCGGCACGGCGACCGGCACGGTGACGGTCACCGGGGCGCTTGGCCACGACTGCGTATCGCCCAACTATTCGGGCGAGCTGGCGCGGTATTACAGCTTCACGTTGGGGACGGCGGGGTCGGTGGAGATCGACCTGGTCTCGTCCGAGTTCGACGCGTGGCTGACGCTGCGCGAGGGCGCGGACGTGTCGGGGCGTGGGTTGGTCTACGACAACGACGGCGGCCAGGGTACGAACGCGCGCATCGAGACGGCGCTGTCGGCGGGGACGTACACGATCGAGGCGACGTCGCTCGCGGCCGGCGAGACGGGTGCGTTCACGCTCGCGCTCACGGTTGGCGGCGGTGGCGGCGGTGGCGGCGGGTGCACGCTGGAGGAGCTCGGTACGGTGACGGGCGCGGTGACGGTCACCGGGGCGCTTGACCACGACTGCGTATCGCCCAATTGGTCGGGCGAGCTGGCGCGGTATTACAGCTTCACGTTGGGGACGGCGGGGTCGGTCGAGATCGACCTGGTGTCGTCCGAGTTCGACGCGTGGCTGACGCTGCGCGAGGGCGCGGACGTGTCGGGGCGGGCGTTGATCAACGACGACGACGGCGGCCAGGGTTCGAACGCGCGCATCGAGACGGCGCTGTCGGCGGGGACGTACACGATCGAGACGACGTCGTACTCGCCGGGCGAGACGGGTGCGTTCACGCTCACGCTCGCGGTTGGCGGCGGCGGTGGCGGCGGTTGCGCGCGGGATGATCTGGGCGCGTTGAGCGGTACTGTGACGCGGGTCGGGAACCTGGGTAACGACTGCGAATCGCCGAACTACTCGGGCCGGCTGGCTCGGTACTACAGCTTCACGCTGGGGCAGGCGGGCGCGGTCGAGATCGACCTGTTCTCGACGGCGTTCGATACGTTCCTGACGCTGCGCGAGGGCACGGACGTCGAGGGGCGTCTGGTGGCGACCGACGACGACGGCGGCCAGGGCACGAACTCGCGCATCGCCAGGGAGCTGTCGGCGGGGACGTACACGATCGAGGCGACGTCGTACGCGGCGGGGGTCACGGGTGCGTTCACGCTCAGGGTGACGGCCGCCGGGGGTGGAGGAGGCGGCGGCTGCGCCCTGGATGATCTGGGCGCGTTGAGCGGTACGGCGACGCGGGTCGGGAACCTGGGCGACGACTGCGAATCGCCGAACTACGGGGGCCGACTGGCTCGGTACTACAGCTTCACGCTGGGGCAGGCGGGCCCGGTGGAGATCGACCTGGTCTCGTCGGTGTTCGATACGTTCCTGGCGCTGCGCGAGGGCACGGACGTTGCGGGTCGTCTGGTGGTGTCCGACGACGACGGCGGCCTGGGTACGAACTCGCGCATCAGCACGGAGCTGTCGGCGGGGACGTACACGATCGAGGCGACGTCGTACGCGACGAGGGTCACGGGCGAGTTCACGCTCACGGCGACGGCCGCGGGCGGTGGTGGAGGCGGCGGCGGCTGCGCCCTGGATGATCTGGGGGCGTTGAGCGGTACGGTGACGCGGGTCGGGAACCTGGGCGACGACTGCGCATCGCCGAGCTACTCGGGCCGACTGGCTCGGTACTACAGCTTCACCCTGGGGCAGGCGGGCCCGGTGGAGATCAACCTGGTCTCGTCGGCGTTCGATACGTTCCTGGCGCTGCGCGCGGGCGCGGACGTCGCGGGTCGTCCGGTGGCGACCGACGACGACGGCGGCCAGGGCACGAACTCGCGCATCGCCACGGAGCTGTCGCCGGGGACGTACACGATCGAGGCGACGTCGTACGCGGCGGGGGTCACGGGCGCGTTCACGCTGACGGCGACGGCCGCGGGTGGCGGTGGAGGCGGCGGCTGCGCGCCGGATGATCTGGGAGCGCTGAGCGGCAGGGTGACGCGGAGCGGGAACCTGGGCGATGACTGCGCCTCGCCCAACTACCCGGGCCGGCTGGCGCGGTACTACCGCTTCGCGTTGGGGCAGCCGGGCTCGGTGGAGATCGACCTGATGTCGTCGGCGTTCGACGCGCTGCTGGCCCTGCGCGCGGGCGCGGACGCCGCGGGGCGTCTGGTGGCGACGGACGACGACGGCGGCCAGGGCACGAACTCGCGCCTCGTCGCGGATCTTTCGGCGGGGACGTACACGATCGAGGCGACGTCGTACGCGGCGGGGGCCACGGGCGCGTTTACCCTGACGGTCACGGCCGCCGCGGGCGGCGGTGGCGACGTTACGGACCGGGCGGCACTGGTGGCGCTCTATGACGCGACGGGCGGAGCGGGCTGGACCGATAGCACGAACTGGAGGACGTCGGCGCCGCTGGGCGAGTGGTTCGGGGTGACGACCGACACCGCCGGCCGGGTCACTGCGCTAGAGTTGGCTGGCAACGGGTTGATAGGTTTCATTCCGGCCGCGCTCGGCGACATGGCTTCGCTGCGACGACTGGATCTCGGACTCCGGCGGGTACCGTCAGGTGCATTTCTCGACAACTCGTTGACGGGGACGATTCCCGCCGACCTGGGGAGACTCGTGAACCTCGAGCGACTCTCTCTCTCAGGAAACGATTTGACCGGCCCGATCCCGGACGCACTCGGCAGTCTGGTAAACCTCGAGTATCTGAATCTCGGCTGGAACGATTTGACCGGCCCAATCCCGGCCTCGCTGGGGAACCTGACCCGACTCACGTACCTGCAACTCTACGGCAACGCGTTCACCGGCTCCATTCCGCCTGCACTCGGAAACCTCGTGAACCTCTGGCTTCTGTATATCGGCGAGAGCCGCGACTTGACGGGGCCGATCCCGGCCTCGTTTGGCAACCTGACCCAGCTCACACATTTGTACCTCGCCTTGAATGGCCTGACGGGCCAGATCCCTGTCGAGCTCGGGAACCTCGCGAACCTCGAGTATCTGTACCTCGGCGTGAACGCATTGACGGGGCCGATTCCGGTGGAGCTGGGACGTCTTGAGAATCTCCGGACCCTCTGCCTCTACCAGAACGACTTGACGGGGCCGGTCCCGGCCTCGTTTGGCAACCTCGCGAACCTCGGGACGCTGTACCTCGCCTACAATCCCCTGACCGGGAGCCTTCCGCGGGACCTGACCCGGTTGTCGCTACTCAGCACGTTGAACATCGAAGGCACCGAGGTCTGCGTCCCGTCGGATGCCGCGTTCCAGCGGTGGTTGGCCACGATAGCGGACTTCACTTCGTCCGGGCTCACCTGTGACGCTGACGCCAACCGCCCGCAGTCGGTCTCGGCGGCGGCAGCGGAGAGCGCGGCGTCCTTCACCGACCACCCGATCGTGCGCGGGGTGACGCCGATCAAGGCCGTTCACTTCACGGAGCTGCGGACGCGCATCGACGCGTTGCGGGTCGGGGCGGGGCTGGCGCGGTTCCAGTGGACGGACCCGGTCCTCGTGCGCGGGGTGACCCCGATCAGGGCCGTATACTTGCAGGAGCTGCGGGCGGCGCTCGGCGAGGCGTACGTGGCGGCGGGGCGGGCGGCGCCGGGCTGGACCGACGGGGAGCCGACGCCGGGCGCGACCCCGATCAGGGCGGTGTACGTGATGGAGATTCGGGCCGCGGTGCTCGCGTTGGAGTGAGCGTGCCCCGCGTTGACCCGGGCGGCGCGACCCGGCCCGCGTTTCTGGGAGGCGGTGTCGGGCCGCGTGATGGTGGTTTGTTTCGCCAAGAGGAAGGATTGTTCCGATGACAAGAGGGCGTGGTTTCGGGTTCGTGGTGGTTTCCGTCGCCGCGGTGGTCGGCCTCGTCTACTTGCAGGCCAGCGCGCAGATTGTCCCTGAGCGGCAGCCGATCATCGCGGAAGCGCTCATCGACGTCGAGAACGCGACGCTGACGATCAACGGCTACGATTTCTCGCCGAGCGTCCCCACGGTGACGCTCGGCATGACGCCGGTCCTGGTGACGTCCGCGAGCGAGTCGGCGGTCGTCGTCGCGTTGCCGCAGCTTCAGCCGGGCATGTACCTGCTGGCGGTCACCTGGCCCGACGGGGCGGGAGCCGTGTTCTATCTGGCGAGCGACGCCGGCAACGCCGTTCCGACGTTCCAGTAGCCGGTTCACGCACGCCGAGTCTGCGCCGCAGACCGCCCGCTCGCCACGACAACTACGGCTCGGCGTAGGGGCGCGCGCGATGTACGGCGGCCATAGAGGCTGGCTACGAGACCTCACCCATGCTGAACGACATCCATCGCGCGGGCTGGTACTGGCTCGTAGGTGCACTCGTCCTGGGAATGCCTGCCGTCGGCAGCGGGCAAGGCACCGTGGCGGACAACCGCGCCGCCGGGTGCGCCCTGAACGACTTGGGAACCCTTTCCGGCACGGTGACGGTCACCGGGGCGCTTGACCACGACTGCGTATCGCCCAATTGGTCGGGCGAGCTGGCGCGGTATTACAGCTTCACGTTGGGGACGGCGGGGTCCGTGGAGATCGACCTGGTCTCGTCCGAGTTCGACGCGTGGCTGACGCTGCGCGAGGGCGCGGACGTGTCGGGGCGGGCGTTGATCAACGACGACGACGGCGGTCAGGGTTCGAACGCGCGCATCGAGACGGCGCTGTCGGCGGGGACGTACACGATCGAGACGACGTCGTACTCGCCGGGCGAGACGGGTGCGTTCACGCTCACGCTCACGGTTGGCGGCGGCGGTGGCGGCGGTTGCGCGCGGGATGATCTGGGCGCGTTGAGCGGTACTGTGACGCGGGTCGGGAACCTGGGCGACGACTGCGAGTCGCCGAACTACTCGGGCCGGCTGGCCCGGTACTACAGCTTCACGCTGGGGCAGGCGGGCTCGGTCGAGATCGACCTGTTCTCGACGGCGTTCGATACGTTCCTGACGCTGCGCGAGGGCACGGACGTCGAGGGGCGTCTGGTGGCGACCGACGACGACGGCGGCCAGGGCACGAACTCGCGCATCGCCAGGGAGCTGTCGGCGGGGACGTACACGATCGAGGCGACGTCGTACGCGGCGGGGGTCACGGGTGCGTTCACGCTCAGGGTGACGGCCGCCGGGGGTGGAGGAGGCGGCGGCTGCGCGCTGGATGATCTGGGCGCGTTGAGCGGTACGGCGACGCGGGTCGGGAACCTGGGCGACGACTGCGAATCGCCGAACTACGGGGGCCGACTGGCTCGGTACTACAGCTTCACGCTGGGGCAGGCGGGCCCGGTGGAGATCGACCTGGTCTCGTCGGTGTTCGATACGTTCCTGGCGCTGCGCGAGGGCACGGACGTTGCGGGTCGTCTGGTGGTGTCCGACGACGACGGCGGCCTGGGTACGAACTCGCGCATCAGCACGGAGCTGTCGGCGGGGACGTACACGATCGAGGCGACGTCGTACGCGACGAGGGTCACGGGTGCGTTCACGCTCACGGCCACGGCCGCGGGTGGTGGTGGCGGCGGCTGCGCGCTGGATGATCTGGGGGCGTTGAGCGGCACGGCGACGCGGGGCGGGAACCTGGGCGACGACTGCGAATCGCCGAACTACTCGGGGCGGCTGGCCCGGTACTACCGCTTCGCGTTGGGGCAGTCGGGCCCGGTGGAGATCGACCTGGTCTCGTCGGCGTTCGATACGTTCCTGGCGCTGCGCGAGGGCACGGCCGTTGCGGGGCGTCTGGTGGCGACCGACGACGACGGCGGCCAGGGCACGAACTCGCGCATCGTCGCGGAGCTGTCGCCGGGGACGTACACGATCGAGGCGACGTCGTACGCGGCGGGGGTCACGGGCGCGTTCACGCTCACGGCGACGGCCGCGGGTGGTGGCGGCGGCGGCTGCGCGCTGGATGATCTGGGCGCGTTGAGCGGTACGGCGACGCGGGGCGGGAACCTGGGTAATGACTGCGCCTCGCCCAACTACCCGGGCCGGCTGGCTCGGTACTACCGCTTCACGCTGGGGCAGACGGGGTCGGTGCAGATCGACCTGGTGTCGTCGGCGTTCGATACGTGGCTGGCGCTGCGTGAGGGTACAGACGTTGCGGGTCGTCTGGTGGTGGCCGACGACGACGGCGGCCAGGGCACGAACTCGCGCATCGCCACGGAGCTCGCGGCGGGGACGTACACGATCGAGGCGACGTCGTACGGGACGGGCGTCACGGGCGCGTTTACCTTGACGGTTACGACCACCGCGGGCGGTGGCGACTCGGACCGGGCGGCACTGGAAGCGCTGTATGACGCGACCGGTGGCGCGAGCTGGACGAACAGCACGAACTGGAAGACATCGGCGCCGCTGGGCGAGTGGTACGGCGTGACGACCGACGCCGATGGCCGGGTCATCCGTTTGTCCCTTCGGCGGAACGAATTGACGGGCGCGATTCCGGCGCGGTTGGGGGAGCTGGTCAACCTGGAGTACCTGAACCTTAGCACGAACGCGTTGACGGGCTCGATCCCGGCCGAACTGGGCAGCTTGGTGAACCTCGAGGAGATGTACCTTGAATCGAACAACGAATTGACGGGCTCGATCCCGGCCGAACTGGGCAGCTTGGTGAACCTCAAGCTGCTGTTCCTTCGCGGGAACGCGTTGACGGGCTCGATCCCGGCTGAACTGGGCAGCTTGGTGAACCTCGAGCAGCTGCGCCTGGGTTTCAACGCGTTGACGGGCTCGATCCCGGCTGAACTGGGCAGCTTGGTGAACCTCGAGACGCTGGTCCTTAGCTGGAACGCGTTGACGGGCTCGATCCCGGCCGAACTGGGCCGCTTGGTGAACCTCAAGGCGCTGCTCCTCTGGAGGAACGAATTGACGAGGGGCCCGATTCCGGCGTGGTTGGGGGAGATGGTCAACCTTGAGACCCTTGACCTTGGCGGCAACGCGTTTACGGGCACGATCCCGCCTGAACTAGGCCGCTTGGTGAACCTCAAGACGCTGTCCCTCTGGGGGAACGAATTGACGGGTGCGATTCCGGCGTGGTTGGGGGAGCTGGTCAACCTGGAGTGGCTGCAGCTTAGCGGGAACGCGTTTACTACGGGCTCGATCCCGGCTGAAGTACTAGGCAGCTTGGTGAACCTCAAGCTGCTGAACCTGGGCGGGACCAACCGGACCGGGCCGATCCCGGCCGAGCTGGGGAACTTGGTCAACCTCGAACGGCTGTATCTCCACGGGAACCCGTTGGAGGGACGGGTGCCGGAGACCTTCACGGACTTGGCGCTACGCTCGTTCTGGATTCACGAGACGGGCGTGTGCGTGCCGGAGGCGTTCCGGGCGTGGGTGGAGAGGATAGAGGACTTCCGGGGAGACATCTGCGGAGCGTCCGCGAACCGCCCCTCCGAGATGGGGGGCATGCTGACGCCCTTGACGATCGGCGTCGGCGAGGCGACGGTGACGGAGGACATGGTCACGGTGACGGAGAGCGACTCCGCGGTCTTGAGCGCGGCCCAGGCCGTCGAGGTAACGGAGTCGCCATCCTTCACCGACCACCCGATCGTGCGCGGGGTGACGCCGATCAAGGCCGTTCACTTCACGGAGCTGCGGACGCGCATCGACGCGTTGCGGGTCGGGGCGGGGCTGGCGCGGTTCCCATGGACGGACCCGGTCCTCGTGCGCGGGGTGACCCCGATCAGGGCCGTGTACCTGCAGGAGCTGCGGGCGGCGCTCGGCGAGGCGTACGTGGCGACGGGGCGGGCGGCGCCGGGCTGGACCGACGCGGAGCCGACGCCGGGGGTGACCCCGATCAGGGCGGTGTACGTGATGGAGCTTCGGGCCGCGGTGCTCGCGTTGGAGTGAGCGTACCCCGCGTTGACCCGGGCGGCGCGACCCGGCCTTGCGTTGTCGGGCCGCGTGATGGTGGTTGTTTCACCAAGAGGAAGGACTGTTCCAGTAGTCGGTTCACGCACGCGGAGTCCGCACGGGGTCGGTACGGATTCGGCCGGCCGTGTCACAACGAGGCCCGGCCGCTCCCGCGCCGCGGTTCACGGGTGCAGCCCCGGAGCGTTGACGTGCGCGTTCACGGTGTCGCGCAGAGCCCGGACCTCGCCGCGCAGCTCGCCCAGCTCGGCGCGGACTTCCGCACGGAACTCCGAGACCTCGCGGGCCGTGGACAGCGAGACCGCGGCCGCGAACCCGCCGCCCGCCGCGCCGACCAGCGCCGCCAGCGCGGTAACGACCCTCAACACGTCCTTCGGCCCCTCCGTCAGTGGCGAGCGGGCGGTTCTGCGGCGCAGATTCCGCGTGCGTGAACCGACTACTGGAACGTCGGAACGGCGTTGCCGGCGTCGCTTGCCAGATAGAACACGGCTCCCGCCCCGTCGGGCCAGGTGACCGCCAGCAGGTACATGCCCGGCTGAAGCTGCGGCAACGCGACGACGACCGCCGACTCGCTCGCGGACGTCACCAGGACCGGCGTCATGCCGAGCGTCACCGTGGGGACGCTCGACGAGAAGTCGTAGCCGTTGATCGTCAGCGTCGCGTTCTCGACGTCGATGAGCGCTTCCGCGATGATCGGCTGCCGCTCGGGGACGATCTGCGCGCTGGCCTGCAAGTAGACGAGGCCGACCACCGCGGCAACGGAGACTACCACGAACCCGAGACCACGCCCTCTTGTCATCGGAACAGTCCTTCCTCTTGGCGAAACAACCCCACCATCACGCGGCCGACACCGTCTCCCAGGCAGGCAGGCCGGGTTGCGCCTTCCAGGTCGACGCGGGGCACGCTCACTCCAACGCGAGCACCGCGGCCCGAAGCTCCATCACGTACACCGCCCTGATCGGGGTCACCCCCGGCGTCGGCTCCCCGTCGGTCCAGCCCGGTGCCGCCCGCCCCGCCGCCACGTACGCCTCGCCGAGCGCCGCCCGCAGCTCCTGCAGGTACACGGCCCTGATCGGGGTCACCCCGCGCACGAGGACCGGGTCCGTCCATGGGAACCGCGCTAGTCCCGCCCCGACCCGCAAAGTGTCGATGCGCGTCCGCAACTCCGTGAAGTGAACGGCCTTGATCGGCGTCACCCCGCGCACGATCGGGTGGTCGGCGAAAGGCGCCGCGCTCACCCCAACGGGCGGCCTGTTTCCGCCGCCGACCTGGCCGTCCACGGTCGACGTCTGCCCGGGGAGCGAACCGGTGAGCCGAGGCAGCGGGTTGCCGCCAGCGTCACAGGTGAGCCCGGACGAAGTGAAGTCCGACAGCGTGGCCAACCACTGCTGAAGCTCGGCATCCGGCGGGACGCAGACCCGGGTGCCGGCGATGTTCAACGTATCGAGCGCGAGCTGCAGCAGGATCGGCCCGAGCGCCCCCGCCACTTGATCGTTGTCCAGGAGAGACAGCCATTCGAGGTTGGACAGGCTTCCGAGCTCGGCCGGGATCGGTCCGGTCAGGTCGTTCCCCGCGAGGTCCAGCCGCTCCAGGTTGACCAAGTTCCCCAGCTCGGCCGGGATCGGTCCGGTCAGGTCGTTCCCCGCGAGGTCCAGCCGCTCCAGGTTGACTAGGTTCCCCAGCTCGGCCGGGATCGACCCACCCAACGCGTTCCCACCCAGGCCCAGCCACCGGAGGTGAACCAGCTCCCCCAACCACGCCGGAATCGGGCCCGTCAATTCGTTCGACCCCAGACTCAGCCACTCGAGGTTCGCCAGGCTCCGCAGCTCAGCCGGGATCGAGCCCGTCAGCGCGTTCCCGTCCAGGCCCAGCGACCGGAGGTGCGCCAGCTTCCCCAACCACGCCGGAATCGGGCCCGTCAATTCGTTCGACCCCAGACTCAGCCACTCGAGGTTCGCCAGGCTCCGCAGCCCAGCCGGGATCGAGCCCGTCAGCTCATTCCCGCCAAGGGCCAGCGTCTCTAGGCTCACCAGGCTGCCCAGCTCAGCCGGGATCGGGTCGGCCAGATCGTTCGAGAAGAGGTCCAGCCTCTGAAGGTTCACCAGACCTCCCAACTCGACCGGAATCGGGCCCGTCAGCTCATTCTCGTCGAGGTCCAGCGTCTCGAGGTTCACCAGGCTGCCCAGCTCAGCCGGGATCGGGCCCGTCAGCTCATTCCCGCCAAGGTCCAACGTCTCGAGGCTCACCAGGCTGCCCAGCTCAGCCGGGATCGGGCCGGTTAGATCGTTCGAGAAGAGCTCCAGCCGCTGAAGGTTCACCAGACTTCCCAACTCGACCGGAATCGGGCCCGTCAGTTCGTTCCCGCTGAGATCCAACCGGCTGACCCGGCCGTCGGCGTCGGTCGTCACGCCGTACCAGTCGTCCAGCGGTGCCGGCGTCTTCCAGTTCGTGCTGTCGGTCCAGCCCGCGCCGCCCGTCGCGTCGTACAGCGCTTCCAGCACCGCCCGGTCGTCCACGGCGGGCACGGCGCGGTCCAGGTCGCAGCCGATGCAGCGGATGTCCCCCCCTCTCGGCGTGAATGACGGAGAGAGATCGAACCGGTAGTACGCGGCCCTGGGTCGATCGTCGTTGGCCATGCCCTGAAAGCCGCTGGCGGTCCGTTCCTCCCCGGGCCGCCACATCTCGTCGCCCCGACTGAACACGCCTTGGCTGACGCCGCGGATGCGAACCCCGTTCTCATCGTAGAACTGCACGAACAGGGCCGGCCAGGCGGTTTCGTCGAACGGCCGTGTGCCCGTATTCATGGCGGTCACCCTGACCCAATACCGCCAGAAATCGTTCTCGGCGGGTTCAATCCGGTCGAGACGCGTATCGGTCAACGTGATTTCATACTCCGCCGCCGGCCCCGCGGCCGTCACCGTCAGCGTGAACGCGCCCGCGGCCCCCGCCGCGTACGACGTCGCCTCGATCGTGTACGTCCCCGCAGACAGGTCCGCGACGATGCGCGAGTTCGTGCCCTGGCCGCCGTCGTCGTCCGTCGCCACCAGACGACCCGCGGCGTCCGCGCCCTCGCGCAGGGCCAGCAGCGCGTCGAACGCCGACGACATCAGGTCGACCTCCACCGAGCCCGACTGCCCCAACGTGAAGCGGTAGTACCGCGCCAGCCGGCCCGGGTAGTTGGGCGAGGCGCAGTCGTCGCCCAGGTTCCCGCTCCGCGTCACCCTGCCGCTCAGCGCTCCCAGATCATCCAGCGCGCAGTCGCCGCCTCCACCGCCGCCCCCCGAGCCCGTCACCGTCAGCGTGAACGCGCCCGTGATCCCCGTCCCGTACGACGTCGCCTCGATCGTGTACGTCCCCGGCGACAGCTCCGTGCCGATGCGCGAGTTCGTACCCTGACCGCCGTCGTCGTCGGACACCACCAGACGCCCCGCAACGGCCGTGCCCTCGCGCAGCGCCAGGAACGTATCGAACGCCGACGACACCAGGTCGATCTCCACCGGACCCGCCTGCCCCAGCGTGAAGCTGTAGTACCGAGCCAGGCGGCCCGAGTAGTTGGGCGATTCACAGTCGTCGCCCAGGTTCCCGACCCGCGTCGCGGTACCGCTCAACACGCCCAGATCATCCAGGGCGCAGCCGCCGCCGCCACCACCACCCGCGGCCGTCGCCGTGAGCGTGAACTCACCCGTGACCCTCGTCGCGTACGACGTCGCCTCGATCGTGTACGTCCCCGCCGACAGCTCCGTGCTGATGCGCGAGTTCGTACCCAGGCCGCCGTCGTCGTCGGACACCACCAGGCGACCCGCAACGTCCGTGCCCTCGCGCAGCGCCAGGAACGTATCGAACACCGACGACACCAGGTCGATCTCGACCGGGCCCGCCTGCCCCAGCGTGAAGCTGTAGTACCGAGCCAGTCGGCCCCCGTAGTTCGGCGATTCGCAGTCGTCGCCCAGGTTCCCGACCCGCGTCGCCGTACCGCTCAACGCGCCCAGATCATCCAGCGCGCAGCCGCCGCCTCCTCCACCCCCGGCGGCCGTCACCCTGAGCGTGAACGCACCCGTGACCCCCGCCGCGTACGACGTCGCCTCGATCGTGTACGTCCCCGCCGACAGCTCCGTGGCGATGCGCGAGTTCGTGCCCTGGCCGCCGTCGTCGTCGGTCGCCACCAAACGCCCCTCGACGTCCGTGCCCTCGCGCAGCGTCAGGAACGTATCGAACGCCGTCGAGAACAGGTCGATCTCGACCGAGCCCGCCTGCCCCAGCGTGAAGCTGTAGTACCGAGCCAGTCGGCCCGAGTAGTTCGGCGATTCGCAGTCGTTACCCAGGTTCCCGACCCGCGTCACAGTACCGCTCAACGCGCCCAGATCATCCCGCGCGCAACCGCCGCCACCGCCGCCGCCAACCGTGAGCGTGAGCGTGAACGCACCCGTCTCGCTGGCCGCGAGCGACGTCGCCTCGATCGTGTACGTCCCCGCCGACAGCGCCGTCTCGATGCGCGCGTTCGTACCCTGGCCGCCGTCGTTGTCGTGGATCAACGCCCGCCCCGACACGTCCGCGCCCTCGCGCAGCGTCAGCCACGCGTCGAACTCGGACGAGACCAGGTCGATCTCCACCGACCCCGCCGTCCCCAACGTGAAGCTGTAATACCGCGCCAACTCGCCCGACCAATTGGGCGATACGCAGTCGTGGTCAAGCGCCCCCGTGACCGTCACCGTGCCGGTCGCCGTGCCGAGGTCCTCCAGCGTGCACCCGCCGCCACCGCCGCCACCGCCGCCAACCGTGAGCGTGAGCGTGAACGCACCCGTCTCGCCGGCCGCGAGCGACGTCGCCTCGATCGTGTACGTCCCCGCCGACAGCGCCGTCTCGATGCGCGCGTTCGTACCCTGGCCGCCGTCGTTGTCGTAGACCAACGCACGCCCCGACACGTCCGCGCCCTCGCGCAGCGTCAGCCACGCGTCGAACTCGGACGAGACCAGGTCGATCTCCACCGACCCCGCGGTCCCCAACGTGAAGCTGTAATACCGCGCCAGCTCGCCCGAATAGTTGGGCGATACGCAGTCGTGGCCAAGCGCCCCGGTGACCGTCACCGTGCCGGTCGCCGTGCCGAGGTCCTCCAGCGTGCACCCGCCGCCACCGCCGCCGCCGCCGCTGCCGTCATCGCCGTAGATGCCGCGGACCCCGGCAATGTCGTCTGCCTGAATGGTGTCTATATTGCTGACACGACTATTCATGATCGCGGATACGGACTGACCATGGTCGTCGGGGTGGTCCAGTCCGAGAACATGACCGAACTCGTGAATGGCAACCCGTCCGAAATCGACGGCGTCGCGCCGCAGATTCCCGCGATATGAAGACCACGAAAAATTGGAGTTGAAATGGACATCCGAATCAACGGTCTCCCTCGTCGTCGTGCGGTACCAGGTGTGGGCGATGGCCAGGACCCCTTCCCCCCAGGCCCTGCCACAAAAGTCGGTGCCCCACACCGTGACGTTTCGGTTGTCGATATCACTAACGCGGCAGGACGGCCGCTCGCCGGCCGATGTCGTAGACTGGAACCGAAAGTTCGATCCCGCGTCGTTCCACACCGTCAGAGCATCGCCCGCCACGGCGTTCCAGCCGCTCCCGACGCTCAACGTCATCGGGACCGGAATGGCGCTGTCGGCCCAACGAATACCCAGCCCGAACCACGAATGCACGTCGGTCGCCAGCACAGCAAGGACGGCCGCGACCGCGAGGCACGGTCCCTTCCCGAGCATCGCGTATCTCGGCATCGTCACAGCTCCCGCACTATCAGCGATCGGAATTCCTCGAGCGTCAGCGCGTCCTCGGCGGGCGCCCCGGATGCGCCCGACAGTCTCACCACCCGTTGCCCGACATCACCCTCGATGGCCGCCACCGCGCGTCCCGCATGATCGACGACGGTGCGGGCGTCGCGTTCGGCGTCGTAGACAATCCTGTACAGGCCCTGCCACCATCCCACGAGCGGGCACGGCCGGCCGTCATCGCGGGTCGAGAACACCACCACCTCTTGCGCCACGGCGAATTGCGGCATGCCGGAAACCTCGAGCGTCAAGCCGTTCGGCGCAGGCCCACCGAGGAATCGAAGCGTCAGTTGCCCGTTGCCGACCTGGCCTTTGACGGCGTCGATATCGGAAACGGTGACCTCCGTGAACGGCATCTCCCTCTCCGCGTCCCACGTGGCCTCGACGGCAGAGACGACGCCGATGCCGATCACCTCCGCGCCCGCGACCACCTGCGAAAAGGTCATCGGGACCACGGTTGTCGCCTGCATGGCCGACGAGCCGAGAACGACCACCGACAGCAGGGCCATCCGCGCCGGACGGCACCGCCGAAGCACCAACATCCGCATGGCTTGTCTCCCCTGGTTGCGCATCCGGCCCCGCCAACGCAGCGCCCGGGCGGTGCCGACGTTCGTGCGCCGTTGCACCCAACCGAAGGACCTAAGAAAGCGCCGCCCCTCCCCCCGGGCGTCGGGGGAGGGGCGGCAAGGGAGAGTTACGAACGCCGACGCCGACGCCGAACGCTACCGCCGCCGATAGCGGCGGTAGCCGCCGACGGCCAGGAAGGCCGCCAGCAGGAGCTGCGCGATGACCGGCAGGGCCGGAACGGCAGCATCCCAGATGTAGAAGCTGACCGACTTGTCCGTCATCTGCATGCCATCTACGACGAGGAACAGCGTCAGCATCTCCATGTCCTCGGCCATGTTGTCCTCCACGGCCGTCACCATCGTCGCCCCCTCCGTCGCGCCGGCCATGATGGTGACCAACGGCGGGTTCAACTCGTAGTCCGTGTCGCCCGCCGAGCTGCTCCCGTCACGCATGAGCATCACCTCCGTGTTCTCGGTGACCGGACGGTTGGTGGTGACCTTCACCATCCCACCCATGCCACCTTCGGCGAGGTTCATCTCGTCGGGGCCCGTGACCGTGAAGGTCAGGTCCTGGAGCACGACATCGACGGAGAACATGATCTGGGCCACGTTCGGCTTCGTCTGGTCCACGATGGTCGCTCCGTTCGCCGAGGTCGCCGTCGCCGTCACGGTCACCATCGCCATCCCTTCGGCCATGGGCGTAACCGTGATCATGCGCCGGTCGCTCCCGCTACCCGTAGCCACCGCGGTATCGCTCGACGCCCCGGAGTAGTCCACTACGATGCCGGGCAAAGCGTCGAACAGCTCTGCGCCGAGGATCTCGACTACTTCGCCCGGGTTCAGGCCGCCGGCCCCCGCGGCGTTGGCAATCGCCGCGTCGACCGCCGCGTCGACCTCGTCCGCCGTCTTGGCCCAGACCAGCTTCTCGGTCTCGTCGGTGATGTTGACGGTTGCCGCCTCTTCCATCTCCCGGGTCTCCGACCCGTTCGCTGCCACCGTCCCGGCTATTTCGACATCGAAGGTCACCGTATCCATGTCGACATCGTCATCGTTGATTGCCTCGATCGTGAACGTGGCCTTCTGGGTCCACGGCGACCTTCCGTTGTGCTTTGCAATCTTGACCGGGTTGGTCGTGATTCGGAAGTCTTCGGATCTCTCGGGCGAGAGCGTGACGGTGAGCTCTTCGCTGGTGTACTGACGCAGCTCGCTGTTGTACGCGATGGTGTCGGCAGGATTACGGTTGACCGTCACCGCAATATCGACCGTGTCACCCTCCGCAACACTCTGCATCGCCGGGTTCACCATGTGGATGGTCGGGATCTTGTGGCGGTCATACACCGTGATGTCGATGGAAGCCGGTGATACCGTATTGTCTTCCCCTCCCGACGTCAGCGAGTAATCGACCACTGAAGCCTGCAGAGTGTACTCGTCGTCGACCCTGTTGCCGTCAGGGATCGGCAAAGCGAGGTATACATTCTGACTGTTGAGCGTCCCGTCCAGGTTGGGGTTCAGCGTCACCGCGGAGTGGCTCATCGACACGTCGCCCGTGCGGACCGCGCCCTCCGGATCCGTGAGATCCAGCCTGACTTGGAGGGGGAGATCAATCCTCGGCGGCGACGCGCTCACCGTGTAAAAGGCCTGCCCTGCTACCGTACTCGATGCCGGGCTCGGCGCGCCCTCGTAAATGACCGCCGGTTCCCCGCGCTTGCGCCTCACTGTGACATTCTGCGGAGTCAAGTCCTCGATGATCACGACAGGAGTCGTCAGATTGACTGCGGCGGTGGCGCCCAGGTCGACATCGCCACCTGTGGCCTCGATGTAGAACGCGTCATTCTCTGCTTCGTGCTGGTCCACGGGCAGCAACACGCGAACTTCGCCCTTCTTTGCCTTGACGTGACGGGAGCTTCCCGCATACGGAGCCACCTCGCCGGCGCTCGGGGTCCTGACCGTTACCTGCGCCGTCAGACGGCCGAGAGTGCTACCTTGGGGGAAATCGGCGTCGCCTTCCTCGTCGATCCAGGAGACCCAGTTCACCCCCCGGATCGGCAAGTGCATGAGGTGGCGGTCCGCCATGATTTCGACCAAGACGGTCTGGGCTGTGCTGTAGCCAATGGCGGCGATCTCCTCATGGGTCCACTGCACCTCTACCTGCAACCACTTGTCGTTGTCGCCTTCCCGCACGTGGTACCGGTTGTTGTGTCCATGACGGTCCGGGCCGCCGACCACGATCCTGTCGACTTCGGTCAGGCTCCTCGAACTCGAACCGGACATCATCTTCATGGAGGTGATCTGACCCCTCACGGTCGGCTTGGAGGGTGCGGCGGCGGTTCTACCTGTGCCGCTCTTCGACCAGTCTGAGCTGCCGTTGGCGTTCCGGGCCCGCACCTGGACCTCGTACGTCGTGCTGGCGGGCAACCCGGAGAGGGTCGTGGACGTGCCGGTCACGGCCGCCTTGACGGTCCAGTCCGCCGAGCCCCGGACTCGATACCGCAGCCCGTAGTCGAGGATGCTGCTGCCGTTGCTGTTCGGCGCCTTCCACGACACATCCAGCGTCCCCTGGGTCTTGCCCGTTGTGACCGTCGGGGCATCAGGCACGTCGGGCAAAGCCCCGGAGAGCATGGGCACACCCGTGGCGATATCGGACCACCCCGACCAGTCAATCGCGTTCCTGGCACGCACCTGGAACTCGTACGTCGTGCCGTTGGTCAACCCGCCGAAGGTCTGCGACGTACGCGTACCAAGGTTCCGTGTGTGCATCCAAGTTGCGTCGCCCATTGCCCGGTGCTGCAGTTCGTAGTCGGTGATCGGACTGTTGTTGTGGCCCGGTGCCGTCCACGTCACATTCAACGACCCGCTGGTGTTGGGGGTAACCTGGACGGTCGGCGCGTCGGGCGTGTCCGGGGCGTCCTGCACCGTGAGGGTAAAGCTACCGGTCACGGTATCGGGCGTCGAGGGCGTGACGTTTGCGTCGTTGTCCACGGCGATGTAGGTGATGGCCATCGCCCCATCCGTGACCACCGTGGGAGTCCCCGTAATCTGGCGGGTTGTTGCGTTGAACGACAGCCCTTCAGGCAGCGCGCCGGTGCTGTACGCCACGGTGCCGTTGCTGCCCATGGCCGCTCCCCCGGTGACCTCGGGCAGTTGGATCGGAGCAATCATCACGCCCTTGCGCAGGTCCTGCGTGTGCTCCGCCAAGTCCGGAAGCATGGGCAGGATGTCCAGCTCGGTCGCGGCCTGAGTGCCGCTGGCCAGACGGGCACCACCCCTGTTTACGATGTGGCCTCCGACGTCTGTGGCCGGCGCCGTGTAGACTACCGTCGGCGGCTGTCCCGTCGAGAACGCGTTGCTGAAGGTGACGTCGAACATGGCGGCACCGGGCGCGGCCATGGGCACCGTGTGGCTCACCGCAGCGTTCGCCGCGGCTCCCTGTATCGTGAAGTCGGTGGCCCGCACCGTATTGCCGCCTCCCCAGACGGCCTCGCTCATCGCGATGGTCACGACGGCGCTGCCCGGCTCGAAGCTCGCGCTCAAGAATGTCGGCCCGGCCCCCGTCGGCGGCGTCGTCCCCGCCGGTGCGACGACGATGTCGAAGTCCAGGGTGACGCTGGCGGCGGTGGGCGTCGCGCTGTCGGTCGCGGTGTAGGTGACTGCGGTCGTCCCGGCCGGCCCGGTCGGCGTTCCAGAGATGGTCCTGGTCGCCGCGGCGAACGTCAACCCCGCAGGCAGGGTTGTGGTGGTATAGCTGATGTCCCCGGTACCTCCCGAGGCGGCGGGCAGCGCGACGGCAGTCAGCGCCGTGCCCACGGTTGCGGAAATGTCATCCTGTGTCGCAGACCCGAACGTCAGGGCAGTCGGGGCAGGCCCATCCGGATCCCTGATAGTTCTGCTGTCGGAGGTCGTGCCGCCATCTAGCCTAGTTCCCCAGTCCGCCGTCAGCGTGATCTGTGTGTCTTCGCTGTTGGCGTCTTTGGGCACCGTGAAATTGATATCCCTGCTGTCTTCGGTGGGGGTAAGTGTGACCGTTGCTCTGCCCTTCGTCGAGTTGTTGCTAACGCCTTCCCCGCTAATCGTTTGCGCCGGGGTGAGACTCATAGACAAAGCCACTTCACTGGAACCGCTCGTGAAAGCAGGATCCGCCTTAACCCTGTATTCGATCTGCTTGCCTTCTTCGAGGTTCTCGTCCCGCGTGAGTAGCTCCAGAGCGTATCGCTGGGTCTCGTCCTCGTCGACCGCGATATTCTCCAGGTTTGACGGTGCCGCCACTGCTTCGGTGTTGGCGGTATTGATGAGCCGGAGCTCGTCGCCCGTAGTAACTAGGCTGAAGCTCACGGTGAGTGCAGCGTTCGCAACAGCATCGGCATCATGTCTAGGCGTGACGGTGAAGGTGCGGGTTACCGTCGTGAAGGCCTTCGGTGTAGTCCCGGTGTTCGCCTGCACGGGGACTGTCATCAAGCCCCCGCTGACCACGGCACCGTTACCCCCTGAAGCTGTCGCCCTGAGAATGACCTCGCTCGCGTTCGCGGACGACGCCGCGATCCGGCCTGCGAACTCCACCGTGATGGTCGTCTCGGCCCCCTCGGTGATTTTCGTGGGCGGCGATTTTACGGTAATCTGAGCCGCGGCCTGCCCTGCCCCCAGCGCCAGCACCACCCCGGCGAGCGCCATCCACTTCAGCGCCCGGCAACTGCCTCTCGCGAAAATCGCTCCTGTGCGCATGTCGCAATCTCCCTTGTGAATCCGTCCGTCTGTCGCCAGCAGCGGGGGGAACCATGAACCTCCGCCCCCTGCCTCCCCCCGATGTCGTCGACTACCGCTCCGCATCTGTCGTCGGCCTCCTGCGCCCCGCGGGCGACTTGCCGGTCTCGCCGTGTGAAATCCGTCCGGCGGGTGGTCGCGCGATGGGCCGATCCGGCCAAGGGCCTCGTGTCCGGCCGCCGTCGCCGACATCCTGCCGCCCGGCCTGCATCGGTCCTGTGTCATTCGACACACGCCGCGATTGCGGACAGAACCAAAGCAGTGATAAGCTGCGCTACGTGTCGCCGTAAACCGCTCAGGGTCAACGGCTTCCGTGTCGCGGCGGGTCCACGTCGGACCCGGGGGAATCGGGGCCGTCCGCTATGCAGAGGAGGTCGGTCGAGGCGGATTGATGTGTTGCGGAGAGCACATAAGTCAATTATTTGCAGTGATTTGTGCGAAACATTGCGCAACTTGACACGATGGCGGCGGGCTCCTACAATGGCGCGTTTTTCCGCCAAAAGGATGCGGGGAAAGTTGGCTGGTGGATTGGCAGGTATGGACGGGGGACCGACGAAGCCGCGCGGGCGCCATCCGCGGAACGCCCTTTCGGCCGGCTTCGTGAGGGAGGTCGCGGAGGCGGGCCGCTACTGCGACGGCCACGGCCTGTACCTCGACGTGCAGCCGTCGGGCAGCCGGAGCTGGGTGCAGCGCCTCGTCGTCCGCGGCCGGCGGCGCGAGATGGGGCTCGGCGGCTTCCCCCTCGTGTCGCTCGACGAGGCGCGCGTGAAGGCGTTCGCCAACCGCAAGCTCGCCCGCGCGGGCGGCGATCCGCTGGCGGGGACGCGCGGCGGCGGCGGCTGGGGGGGGCGGCGGGCCGGGCTAGGCGGGCTAGGCCGGCTGCGGCTCGGCGCGGGCGCGCAGATCGAGCTCCCGCTGGCGGTCGGAGACGGCCGGCCGGCGGGGCGCGAGCCGGCGGGCCGGGGGCGCGGGGAGATCCCCACCTTCGCCGCGGCGTCCGAGCGGGTGTGGGAGCAGATGCGGCCCGGCTGGCGCAACCGGAAGTACGGCCGGGAGTGGTTGGCTGGCCTCGCGCGCTACGCCTTCCCGCACATCGGCGGCCTGCCGGTGTCGGAGGTGACCAGTGCGGACCTCGTCGAGATGCTCGGGCCGGTGTGGCACGCGCGGCCGACGACGGCGCGGCGGGTGCGGCAGCGGGTGGGCGCGGTCATGGACTGGGCGGTGGCGATGGAGTACCGGCCCGACAACCCGTGCGAGCGCATCGGGCCGGTGCTGGGTCGGCAGCGGCATCTCGTCGAGCACAGGCGGGCGCTGCCGCACGCCGAGGTGGCGGGGGCGGTGGCGGCGGTGCGGGCGTCGGGGGCGAGGCCGGTCGTGAAGCTGGCGTTCGAGTTCATGGTGCTGACGGCGGCGCGGTCGGGCGAGGTGCGCGGGGCGCCGTGGGCCGAGATGGATCCGGCCGGCGGCGTGTGGACGGTGCCCGCCGGGCGCATGAAGGCGAACCGCGAGCACCGGGTGCCGCTGTGCCGGCGCGCCGTGGACGTTCTCGACGCGGCGCGGGCGCTGACCGGCGGCGGCCGGGGGCCGCGGGCACGGTCGCTGCCGCGGCTGGTGTTCCCGACCGCGCGGGGCGGGGTGCTGAAGGACATGGCCCTGTCGGCGCTGCTGAAAGACCTGGGCGTCGCCGCCGTGCCGCACGGCTTCCGGTCGAGCTTCCGCGACTGGGCGTCGGAAGAGACCGACCACCCGCGCGAGGTCGTCGAGGCGGCCCTCGCCCACGTCGTGGGCAACCCCGTGGAGGCCGCCTACGCGCGCTCCGACCTCTTCGACCGCCGCCGGAAGCTGATGGACGACTGGGGCGCGTATCTCGGTCGCGGTTGACGGGCCGCGGTCGACCGCGGGACCCGCGACGATGCGCCCGATGACGGCTCCGACGCGCCCCGCAGGGGCGGCGGCAGCGCCCGCTCGACTCGCTCGCTGAACGCGCGCAGCAGCTCGTCGTCCCGCTGCGCCCGCAGCAGCTCGATCAGCCGGCCCAGCCGCGCCGGCCACCGGCCCCGGGCGCGACGATTCGTGCAAAGGGCTGCAGTTCTGGTACTCCCGTGCCGATAGACTGGCCGATGGGAGGAACCGGGAGTCGGTCACCCGCGAAGTTCCACACCCTCGGGAGAACCCCCGCCCGCGGCGCCGTTCCTCGAAGAGCGGCGGAGCGCACGGGGACGGCGGCGGCCGGGAACGGCCGCCCCGGCTGGGCGCCGCCCGGCGCGCGGCCCGCGCGGCGGGATTCACGACGGAGAGGACAGCGATGCTGACGCGCAAGGAAGCGATGCGGGCGGGAGGGCTTCGGCCCGCCGCGAAGTGGGCGGCGCGGCTGGCCGTCGTCTTCGCGCTGGGGGGCGGCGAGGCGGCGGCGCAGCTCATCCCCGACCCCACGTTCGACGGAAACGGCCTGAAGGTGGACGTGGCGTCGCGGGTGACGGAGGGCGCGGGCACCACGATAACGGTGACCGTCAGGGCGAGCGTCGCTGCCAGCCAACCGGCCGCTGACGTGACCGTCAACTTTTCCGACGAGCGCGGGTCCGCCGACGCCACCAACGAGGAAGACGACATCCTGATTCCCACCACCGCGACGCTTAGCTTTCCCGCCAACACGACGAGCAGCGCCGTCACGCACACGATCAGCAGCAGCATCCCGCTGCAAACCAACCACGACCTCGACGCCGAGGACGAGACCGTCGTGCTGGCGATAAGCGCATCGGGCCCCGGGATCTCCATCAATGCCGGCAACCAGGCTGGCGACGAGCCCCGGCGGAGGGTCACCATCGACGACGACGAGACCCAGTCGTACGTCGTGGCGCTGGCGCCCGGCGCGGTGCCCCGGGAGGGCGAGGCGTTCCGCCTCGTGGTCAGCGCCGACCCCGACCACGACCAAGAGACCAAGGAGTTGACGCTGCAGATCGACGGCGCGGGCTACGTGCTCGATACGAGCGCTGACGATGGCAACCAGAGATCGGGCACGCTCAGCAGCACCAACACGTCGTTCACGGCCACGGTCACGCCGCCCCCCAAAGACGGGAACCGGACGGACGACGCGGTGACGGTGAAGGCGTACTCGGGCACGGTGGGCAACGCCACCGAGGAGGCCTCGCGCACCTTCACCGTGGCCGACGCCCACGCGCTGCCCGCGCCGGCCGCCGTCACCGTCGAGGTGAAGGACACCGCCGGCCGGCCGGCCACGTCGGTGGCCGAGGGCGGCGCCGTCGACCTGACCATCTCGGTGGACCGGGGCCGGGGCGCCGCCGCGACGACCGGCGAGGCCCTCTCGGTGGCGCTGGCCCTGGCGCCGGCCGACCCCGCCCACGCGTCGAGCTACCGCCTGACGCCGGCCCGCGTCACCCTGCCCGCCGTCGCGACCCCCGGGAAGCAGTCGGCGACGGCCGTCCGGCTCGAGGCGCTGGCCGACGAGTTCGTCGGCGACGACCGGCTCACCGTGAACCTGACGACCACCGGCGAGGCCGACAACGGGGCGGGCTCGGTCGACAGCAGCTTCTCCATCGCCGTCCAGGACACCACGGCGAAAAAGGTGTCGGCGAAGTCAGACGCGGCGGTGAAGCAGGCGTTCGACGCCGCGCGAACGGCGGCCCAGGGCGCCGACGGGCTGAACCCCGGCGAGGCGTTCAGCGTGGCGGCGACCGACCTGTTCGAGGGGATCGCCGCGGGCAGCACGGTCGTCTATTCGGCCTTGTCGTCCGACCCGTCGGTGCGGGTCGCCACGTCGGGCGCCGCGGTGACGGTGACCGCGGTCTCGGCCGGCAGCGCCACCGTCCGGGTCACCGCGAGGGTGACGGGCTCTTCGTCCGCCTCTTTCGTCGTCCCGCAGACCCGCTCGGACGAAGCCGCGGTCGAGCAGGTGGTCGCCGTCGCCGACAAGCCGCTGCGCGTCGCGCTCACCGCCGACCCCGCGGCGACGGTCGAGGAGGGCGGCACGATCACCCTGACGGCCACCGCGAACCGGGCGGTGCTCGCGGGCGACGACGGGACCGTCCGGTTGACGGTGATCGGCCCCGTCGTCGCGCCGCCGTCGTCGCTCACCGTCGCGGTCGGCGCCACGAGCGCCACCGCGGCGCTGACGGTGCAGGACGACGACGAGGTGAAGGACCTCGGAAGCGTCACGGTGATCGCCACCGGCGGCAGCCTCGCCACCGACCCCACGCGGCTCGACATCGCGGTGACCGAGGACGACATCGAGACCGTCTACACGTACACGTTCACGGCGTCGGCGTCCCGGGTGACGGAGGGCGGCGCGGCCACGCTGACCGTGACGGCGAAGCCGCCGGTGGAGGCCGAGACGGTGGTCGCCCTGACCGCGTCGCCCGTGAGCTTGGCCGGCGACTACACCCTCGTCCCGTCGTCGATCACCCTCGCGGCCGGGGGCACCAGCGGGACGGCGGAGCTGCGGGTGACGGACGACGAGGAGGTGGAGGACCCCGAGACCCTGACGGTGACCGCCACCGACCCCGGCAAGGTGCTCATCGGCACGGTCGAGATCGTGCTCGTCGATAACGACGCCGCCACGGTGGCCGCCAAGCCGCAGGCGGAGGTCGACAGGGTGTTCGCCGACGCGGTGGCGGCGGCGGCCGGGCCCGACGGCTGGACCCCGGGCGGCCGCGCGGCGGTGCTCGACGCGCGCGCCCTGTTCACGGTGGCCGAGGGGGCCGCGGTCACCTACGCGGCGCGGTCGTCTGACCCCGCGGTCGTCACCGCGGCCACCACCGCGGCGACGGTGACGCTGGAGCCGGCGGCGG
The DNA here is from genome assembly GCA_963664545.2 of Vicinamibacterales bacterium. Classification (GTDB taxonomy): domain Bacteria; phylum Acidobacteriota; class Vicinamibacteria; order Vicinamibacterales; family UBA8438; genus JAJEEA01. Next base: position 2,528,250 of record OY761475.2, read on the forward strand.
CGGGCGCGGCGACGATCACGGTGACGGTGGTCGACAGCGCGAGCGGGGCCATCGCCACCGCCTCCTCCGCCGTGGCGGTGACCGAGGCGCCGCTGCGCGTCGCGCTCGCCGCGGACCCGGCGGCGTCGGTGGAGGAGGGCGGCACGATCACCCTGACGGCCACCGCGAACCGGGCGGTGCTCGCGGCCGACGACGCGACCGTCCGGTTGTCGGTGGTCGGCCCGGTCGTCGAGCCGCCGTCGTCGGTCACCATCGCGGTGGGCGCCTCGACCGCGGCCGCGGTGTTGACGGTGGTGGACGACGACGAGGTGAAGGACCTCGGGAGCGTCACGGTGGTCGCCACCGGCGGCGGCCTCGCGACCGACCCCACGCGGCTCGACATCGCGGTGACCGAGGATGACATCGAGACCGTCTACACCTACACGTTCGCGGCGTCGGCGGCGCGGGTGACGGAGGGCGGCGCGGTCACGCTGGCCGTGACCGCGACGCCGCAGGTGGAGGCGGAGACGGTGATCGCCCTGACCGCGTCGCCCGTGAGCTTGGCCGACGACTACACCCTCGTCCCGTCGTCGATCACCCTCGCGGCCGGGGGCACCAGCGGGACGGCCGAGCTGCGGGCGACCGACGACGCCGAGGTCGAGGACCCCGAGGTCCTGACGGTGACCGCCACCGACCCCGGCAAGGTGCTCATCGGCACCGTGGAGATCGTGATCGTCGACAACGACACGCCGAGCGTGGTCGCGAAGCCGCAGGCGGAGGTCGACAAGGCGTTCACCGACGCGGTGGCGGCGGCGGCCGGGCCCGACGGCTGGGCCCCGGGCGGCCGCGCCGCGGTGCTCGACGCGCGCGCCTTGTTCACGGTGGCCGAAGGAGCCGCCGTCACCTACGTGGCGCGGTCGTCCGACCCCGCGGTCGTCGCCGCGGCCACCAGCGCGACGACGGTGACGCTCGAGCCGGTGGCGGCGGGCGCGGCGACCATCACGGTGACGGCGACCGACAGCGCCACCGGGGCCATCGCCACCGCCTCGTCCGGCGTGGGGGTCGGCGCGGCGGTGGCGACCTACACGCTGTCCGGACCGGCGGACGCGAACCTGGTCGAGGGCCGGTCGTACGAGCTGAGGGTGACGGGCACCACGGCCACGGCGGCGGACGCCGCGTTCACCCTCCGGCGCGACCGCGCGGCGAGCGACGCCGGCGACGACGATTTCACCCTCGAGCCGGCGTCGATCGTGATCCCGGCCGGCGCGACCGAGGGCACGGCGGTGCTGACGGTGGCGGCGGACGGCGTGGACGAGGGCCCCGAGGCGCTGGTGCTCTTCGCGGCCACGGCCGACCGCGGCGAGGTCGGCTCGCTGACCTTCACCCTCTGGGACTCCGCGGTCCCCGCCCTGCCGCTCGCCGCGCAGCTCCTGCTGGCGGCCCTCCTGGCCGTCGGCGGGTGCCGCCGGTACCTGCGGCGGCGGTAGCGCTCGGCGGCGGCGTTTCGGAGTTCTCCCCGGCCCCCTCTCCCCCGAACGCCCGGGGGGAGGGGGCTTCTCTTCATGGGCGGGACAGTGCGCGGGAGGTGCGGGCATGCTGGCGGAATTGAAGAGCGGCATCGCCGAGCTCGACAGGGCGGCGCGGGCGGCCGAGGGCCGGGACGACGACTTGGCGGGGATGGTGGCGGGGGTGAACCGGGCGCTCGGGGCCGTCTGCCGGATATTGGAGGAGGACCGCCCCGGCACGGCGGCTCGGCTGCTCGCGGCCCTCGAGGAGGCGGCGGACGAGCCGGTGGAGGGCTACGGCGAGCGGGTGGCCGAGACGATGCGGACCACCCTCGGCTGCATTCAGGAGTTCCTGGTGGGGATCGGCAAGTTCACGAGCCCGCGAATCGCCCGGGCGAGGTGGTGACGGCGGCCGGTCAGCCGCCGTCCCGAGGGCGCGGCCCGAGGTCGCCGCCGCACTGGAAGCACCGGTCGGCCGGCGGCGTCATGGGCACGGCTCGCGGCGGCCGGACGCGCGCGCACGGCCGGCACACGAGACCCCGCCGGCCGTCCTGTTCGTAGACCGCCGCACCGTACGTCCCGTCCCGCCCGACCGGCGTCAGCGGCACGCCGGCGCCGGCGGATCCGCCGCGGGAAACGCCTGCAGTCGTCACGTGGCCCACCCGTCGCGTTCCTGCCGGTCGTCTCCCCGGCCGCGATCAGTTCCCACGCCCGTTCGGGTCATCGGGCGAACGACCGCACGATCTCGACGCGCCGCTGCCGGTCGTCGTTGGGCGCGTACGCCGGCAACAGCCTGTCCTCGCCGAACCCGGCCGCCCGCAGGCGCCCGCCCGCCACGCCGCGCCGCACCAGGTACGCCACCACCGCCTCGGCGCGCCGCCGCGACAGCCGCAGGTTGTAGCCCGGCGAACCGGTCGCGTCCGTGTGTCCCTCCAGCGTCACCCGCGCGAAGGCCAGCCGCGGATCGTTGAGGGCGGCGGCCACGTCGTCCAGGTCCCGCCGCGCGCGGCCGGTCAACGCCGCCGAGTCGAACTCGAACTCGATGCGGAGCATGAGGCTCACTTCCGACGGTCCATCCGCATCGTCCGCATTGTCCGGCACCACCGCCAGTGAACGCGTCACCGCCTCCCGGGTCACCGGACCGTCGATAGACCGCCGCACGCGGTCCTGGGCCGACGCGGCACCGGTCCATCCCGCGGCGCTGAGCGCCCACACGACCAACGACAATGTTCCTGTCGCGCCCGCGAGGCGGCGGGCGCGTCCCCAGGTGCTGGAATCACTCCGCGTCATCGGGAGCTCCCGGATCGCGTATGCCGACATCGTTCGCCGTCGGCCTCGTCGAAAGTCACGAGCCGAGTGAACGCAACAGCGCGCGGGCTTCCGCGCGTCCCTGCTGCTCGGCCCACTCCAGCGGCGTACCGCCCCCGGCCACGCGTCGAGAACGCCGCCCGGTGTCGGGGGTGGACCCGTTCGCCGACCGCCAGGCCAGCGTGTCGGACGACCGCCACCAGGCCGTCGTGCCTTCCCGGTTGTCGTCCGTGCGGGCCGTCAGCAGGGACCGGTTCACCGCCGCCAGCTCGCGGATGGCGTCGACGTGGCCGCCCGCCGCGGCGAAGTGAAGGGCCGTTATGCGGCCGCGGGCCGACCGCTCCACGTCGGCCCTGCGGCCCACCAACTCGCGGACGGCCTCGGCGTGCCCGCCGGCCGCGGCCAGGTGCAGCGGCGTGACGTCGTTGTCGGCCCGCCGATCGACGTCCGCGCCCTCCGCGACGAGCTCCCGGATGACCTCCACGCGGCCGGCCGCCGCCGCCAAGTGCAGCGCGGTCTCGCCGTCGTCGGTCCGGCGCCTCACGTCGGCGCCGCGCGCCACCAGCTCGCGGACGGCTTCGATGCGGCCGGCGAACGCGACGAAGTGCAGCGCGGTCTCGCCGTCGTCGGTCCGGCGCCTCACGTCGGCGCCGCGCGCCACCAGCTCGCCAACCGCCTCCACGTGGCCGCCGCGGGCCGCGAAGTGCAGCGCCGTCTCGTCGCGCCGGTTCCGCCGCTTCAGGTCCGTGCCCCGCGCCGCCAGCTCGCGAATCGCTTCCACGTGGCCGCCGCGGGCGGCGAAGTGCAGCGCGGTCTCGCCGTTGCCGGTCAGGCCTCCCGAATCCGCTCCGCCCTCGATCAGCGCCCGGATGCTCTCGACCGAACCCGCCTGGGCGGCCCGGTGCAGCGGCGTCACCCCCGCGCCGGCCGCGGCGTTCACCTGCGCGCCGAGGTCGGCCAGGACTCGAACGGCCCCGGCGTGGCCGCCGCGGGCGGCGAAGTGCAGCGCCGTCTCGTTGCTCCTGGTCCGCTGCCTCACGTCCGCGCCGCGCTCCGCCAGTTCCCGAATGGCCTCGACGTGGCCGCCCCGCGCCACGAAGTGCAGCGCCGTCTCGTTGCTCGTCGTCAGCCGCCGCACGTCCGCCCCGCGGCGCAGCAGCTCGCGGACCGCTTCGAGGGAACCCGCCTCGGCCGCCCTGTGCAACGGCGTGCCGCCGTCGCTCGACTGCACGTTCACGTCCGCGCCGTTGTCCGCCAGCGCACGGACGGCCTCGACCGAGCCGACCCCCGCCGCGACGTGAAGCGGCGTGTGGCCGCCACTCGTCTCCGCGTCCACGTCCGCCCCGCGACCCAGCAGCTCGCGGATGGCCGCGACGCCGCGGACGGCGGCCGCACGGTGCAGCGGGGCCACGCCGTCGGCGTCCCGCGCGTTCACGTCGGCGCCGCGGCCCGCCAGCTCTCGAATCGCCACCGGGGAATCGGCCGCCGCCGCGTGGTGCAGCGGGGTCACCCCCCGGACGGTCCGCCCGTTGACGTTCGCTCCGCGGCCCACCAGCTCGCGAATGGCGACCGCGTGTCCGTTCAGCGCGGCCGTGTGCAGCGGCATGAGCCCCCGGGCGTTGGGCTCGTTGAGCTGCAGGCCCCGCGTCGTCAGAACCCGCATGGCGTCGATGTCGCCGCTCGCCAGCACGATGTCGAGCGCGGTCTCGCGGTCGTCGGTCCGCAGCGTCGCGTCCGCCCCGCGGGCCAGCAGCTCGCGCATCGCTTCGACGTTCGCGCCCCCGGCCGCCACGTGCAGCGGCGTCCGTCCCGACGTGTCGGCGGCGTCGAGGTCCGCGCCGCGGTCCAGCAGAACGCCGATCACGTCCGCCGCGTCCGCGTACGCGGCGACGTGAAGTGGCGTCTGGCCCTCGCGCCGCAGGTCGAACTCCCGCCCTCCGAGCTCGCTCAGCGTCTCGCGCAGTCCATCCGTCACCGGACCGCCGTCGATGTACAGCGTGCCGTTCACGAAGGCGTAATCGTCGAGGAGTCGGTCGGCCAGGGAAGGCTGGTTCAGCGCCGCCGCGTAGTACAGGTCGGTCCAGCCGTTCTCGTCTGACTCGAAGGTCGACAGCTCGCGCCCCAGCAAGTCCGTCAGCCGCTGCACGACGGTCCGCGATGCGGTCGGCGCCGGGGCGGCGGCGGTCGGTGCCGGGGCCCCGGCGGTCGCGGCGGCGGGCCTGCTCTCGGTGAGCTCGTTCAGGCGCTCGACCACCTGTTCCAACTGGTTCATCACCGCCTGGGACGGGATGTCGGTACCGGCGTCGGCGTTGGCGTCGGCGCTCTCGTTCAGGAAGAACTCGCCGGGCAGCGAGAAATACAGATGCGGCTGCTGACTGTTGTTCGTCGCCTCCAGCACCGACCCCTGCACCCAGCGGAAGACCTGGATGATCTCGGCCGGCGCCTCCAGGTATTGCAGCAGGGCCCGCGTATACGGGCTGTGGCGCCCCTCGCCGTCGGCGGCCGTGGTCCCCGCCGCCGCCGCGTACGCCACCACCAGCCCCGGGGTCAGTTGCTCTTCGGCGAGCTCGGCGAAGCTGCCCCGGCTGACGCTGCGCGTCCGGGCCGACCGCTGCATCGTCCGGGCCAGGGGGTTGTTCCGGCACGCGTCCAGGATCACCAGCCGCAGAGCCGCGCCTTCGGTCGCCGCGAGCACGGTGTCGAGGGTGACGTTCTCGAACCTGACGTCGGTGTCGCGCTCCAACTGCGCGTCCACCGGCACCAGGTAGTTCACCCCGTCGACCTCGATGCCGTGACCGGCGTAGAAGACCGCGGCCACCTCCGCGGCCGCGCTCTGCCTGGAGAACGCCCGCAGCGCGTCGTTCATCGCCGCCGCGTCGGCGTCGAGCACCGTCGTGACCTCGAACCCCAGGCGCGCCAACGACTCGCTCACCGCGGCGGCGTCGTTTCCGGGATTCGCCAACCGCCCGGCGTGCACGTACTCGCTGTTGCCCACCACCAGCGCCACCCGCTCCGCCGCGAAGAGGGCCGCCGGAAACTGCGGGAGGGCGGTCAGCGCCGCGGCGACCGCCGCGGTGCGCCACGACCGGCCCCAGACGGCGCTCAACGGTGAACGCCTCGGACGCCGGGTCTCAATGCGCGGGCTCGCCCCGTGAGCGCCCCTGCCGTGTTCAGGTATGCCCGTCACCGCCCCGACTCCTCGCAGCGGGCCGAATCGCCGTCGTCCGAGGTCCGCTTGACCTGCAGACTGCGCGTGCGCTGCTGGACGGGCGAAGCAACGGAGATCGTCGAGATGGTCTGATGGCACATGGCCCACTCGGTCGACCGCACCGGCGTGATGCCGGCGTCCGGCGGCTGCGTCCGGCCCTGCCCGCCGGCCCCGCCGCCGGGTTCCGTCATGGTCACCGTCAGGCTGCGGGCCACGCCTTCGGCCCGCGCGCGCACGACCTGGAACGGCCCGGCGGCGCTCAGTTGCTGCGCCTCGAAGGGCCTGATGGGCTCCGTCGACGCGATGACCTTGACAAGCTCCGTGCCGGTGGTGCCGCCGACCACGATGCGGGACCGCGAGGCGGGGTCGGGCACCTGGAGCACGCGATTGGCGCGGACCCGGTTGTCGGCCTGGTACTGGTTGGGGAACAGGACGGTGGTCTGGCCGACGGGATCGACGTTCAGGATGGTGACGTACGCGTCCTTGCTGGTCTTGACGAACAATTGCACGTCCTCGCCGTTGGCGTAGGTGTAGTCGGGCCGGTCGGCCCAGACGACCACGTCGAGGCCGCCGTCCGTCCGCACCGTCGGCGGCTGGATGTCGTAGACGGTCTGCTGTTGCACCGACAGCGTCCGCGACAGGGGGCGCTGGCCGGCCTCCTGAGCCCCGGCCGAGGCGCCGCACAACACCACGGCCGACACCGCCGTCACCGCGCCGAGAGCTCTGTACCGCATCGCTCGTCCTCCTCGCTCGCTCAGCCGTCGTGGCTGGCAGCCGTTGTGCCTGCCCGCGTAGGTCACGCCACGACGCGGACGGCGGTTTCGTCCGTGCCACATCCGCGCGGGTCACGCCACGACGCGGACGGTGATTTCGTCCGTGGCCCAGTCGGAAGTCGGCAGGGTCGCAAGCACCGCGTTCAATTGGGACACGAAGGCCCCGCCGCGAATCGCCAGGCTGACCGCCCTGGTCATGGTGTCGTTGCCCGAGAAGCCGCGGACGGGGTCGCGCGTCACCAGCAGGATCACCCGGTTGAGCCCCAGCGGTTCGGCCGCCGCGAGGGTGAAGTTCTGCGCCGGCGCCGACGGGTACGTCATGCTCCCCGCGGGGAGCGGCAGGTTCTCGGCCAGCACCCAGACCTCGCCCAGCGGATCGATCAGGTAGAGGCCGTAGTAGCCGGCGGTGCTCGATGACACGCTGAAGGCCAGGTTCGTGCCGATCCGGATCGGAATGGGGACCGCGGGCACGAGGCTGATCGAGAACGGCGCGGAGCGGTTCTCGACCACCGCGGATTGCCGCAATTCCGCCGGCGCCGACCCCCGCGTTCCCGCCTGGAGGCACAGAACCCCCAGCAGCGCCGCGGCCATCAGCCGACCACCCGCCTGCCGTCGCGTCAACGTCCCTGTTCGTGTCATTGGAGTTCTCCCGCGTCGCCGGCGCCGTTGCCGTACGTCAGGCCACGATCGAGACCGTGATCTCGTCGATTGCCCAATCCGACGGCGGCAGGGCGCGGGTGGCACCGTTCAGCCGCGCCACGAACGCGTCGCCGCGGATCGCCAGACTGACCGCCGTCATCAAGGTGTCGCCGCCGGAGAAACCGTCGAGCGGGTCCCGCGTGACGAGCAGGATCACGCGATTGACCCCCAGCGGCTCCGCCGCCGTCAGCGTGAAGTTCTGCGTCGGCGACGGGTATTCAAGACTGCCCGCGGCCAGCGGCAGGTTCTCGGCCAGCGCCCACACCGCCGCCGCGGGGTCGATCAGATAAAGGCTCGCGTAGCCGGCGCTGCCCGAAGACAGGCGGAAGCCGAGGCTCGTGCCGACCCGGATGGGCACGGGGACTCCCGGCACCAGACTGATGTCGAACGGCTGATCGGCCGGCACGTACAGGCTGCCGTCCAGCGCCTGTTCTCCGACCGCCGGCGGCTCGCGGGTCGCGCAAGCCCCGAGCGTCACGATGCAGAGCGCCGCTGCGACGAACCCCGCGTGAGAGCTGCGAAACCATCTCCTGGACATTCGGTGTACCACTCCTGCCGGAGAATCCCCGGGGGGGCCGAAGGCTCCCGAAGGCTGTCCCCCGGTGCCCCCGCCATCGATGCGCCCGCAATCCGGCCCCCAAGTCTACCGGCATGCCTTCGCGGCCTGCAAGGCGTTGGTGCCCGCGGTTCACAAGTCGTTGTCGTGCGTTGACTTAGCCGCGGAACCCGCCCGCTCCGGGCCGGCCGGTACGGGCATCGGCCGGCGTGCGGCGGGCCCGCAGTGGGCGATGGACCGTCTGCCGGGCTGGACGGCGTCCCTCGGCCGCGGCCGGGCTGCGCCGGCCGGGAGACCGCCTCCGGGGCTGGCCGGTGCCCCTCTCGGCGCGGCGGGCGGTCTTCGGGCTGCCGGCGCCGCCCGCGGGCCGGCCGCGCTGGCCGGCGCCGCGATGGTGGCCTGGTCGGCGTCGGCGGGCTGGCCCGCCAACGACCGCTCGGCCAACGACTTCGCGGCGCGCTACGCCGAGGTGGTGTTCGACGTGCTGCCGCCCGACGCGGTGCTGTTCGTCTACGGCGACGCCGCCCTCGGCCCCATCGGCTACTACCGCTACGTCGAGGAGCGGCGGCCCGACGTCGCCCTCTACAGCCTGCAGGGCCTGGTGTTCGGCAACCGCCTGTTCGACCCCCCGGCGCCGATGGAAGAGAGGCAGCGCGCGCTCGACCGCTTCGTCCGCTCCACCGAGAGGGCGGTGTTCCTGCTGCCCGATTTCGACATCCGCCCGAGCGACCGCGGCTTCGAGCACCGCGGCTTCGTGCTCGGCGTACGGGCGGAGGGCACCGGGGGCACCGTCGACCTGACCCGCGACGAGCGGGGCGAGCGGTATTTCCTCGAGCTGCTGGACCGGCGGCCCGCCGACACTTGGGAGCAGTCGCGCCGGAACGGCCTGCTGACCAACTACGGGTACTACCTGGGGTTGGCCGTCCTGTCGGGCTCGCCGCTCCTGCTCGAGCCGCTGGCGTGTGAGCCCGAAGAACGCGCGCGAACCGGAATCGGGCGGGAGCCGGAACGGGCGAACCCGCCCCCGGGACGCACGGCAGGCTTGTCGGGAGGCCGCCACCGCCTAGCCTGGATTGCACCCCCCGCTACGGCAACCCGTCGTCCTCAACTCTTCCGAATCCCGTGTAGGCCGGATTAAGCATAAGGGGCGACACCCTCGCGCCTCCATTACCAGTGGGGCTCGGATTCTCAGTAACGAGGATCGTGAGCGCCTCCTTCATAACTTCAGCATCGAGATCGAGTCGCGACTCTTCCGCCCCCTGCCGTCGCGGGCCTTCCCACGGATCGTCGACCGCCACCCACGTGCCATCTGCCTCAAACCAGTCCAACCCGTACACCGCCCTCCTAGTCACCGCGCCGGGTCGCACACTCTGCTGAGCCCTGTACCAGTCCTCTATCCGGTCATCAATCCAACCGTGCAGTCGCCAAAACACGGGATTAACGTGAGATGAGAATGTGTCACCCAAATAGTCATACTCGGGCATGACCCACCCTCCGCGCCAGTCCAGATCTTCCCTCCCGTTCGGCAACATCCGTCCCGTGCATGGATCCCGCGGTACGCTCGCCCACCGCATGTGCATCCAATTGTGGATAGTGATCTCCAACCGCGAGCCAAGCTCCCCCAGCGGCAACGTCGCCAAGTACGCGGGGTTCGTGAACTGTTGCTCCCACGTCCGAAAAGGCGAATACAAGCTAGACGGGCGGTGTATCTCGTGGAGCCACTGGGTAAGGGCGGGGTTATCCGCAATCACCCAGGCGGGCGGTACCGCGAACCCGCCTGGATTACCCACGTGGGTTTCGGCGAAGCCGTCAGCGAAGCTAGCCAAGGGCCCAACACTCGGTAGTGCGTCCCAAGCCGTGAGTTCTGGATCAAGACGTCGCGCATCACGGATCATACGCCGATGCATGTAAAGAAAATCCTCACCCGAGCCGTTCGTACGAGAACCCAAGTCGCGGGCGTGTCGTTCGGCTTTCGTCGGACCCGGTTGCCAACCCCTCTCTCGGATGGCGTCCTTGACCGTATCCGCAATGCGCGCCCACACGTTACGCGCCAAGTGCCACAATTGATGATGAAGGCGCATTTCAAGCGAGGCCAACATCCGCAGGGCCTCGCTGTTAATGGGAATCACCTCTCTCGGCTCGCGAAAGTCCCGTTGCACCGCTATAAAGGAGAAGACGGCACCCGCAGGCGCGGAACCGTGGGCGACCGTTCGTGTCACGGTGCCGACGATACACTTTCGTTGGTGTTCGGCGCTTGGCCAGTCGGGGGCAACAAAGCCCTCATAGTCATAGACCCAACCTTCAAACGCGGTGTTCTGGGCACCAACGCCCCGCCACTGAACACGCTGGGGGCGTCCTTGACTGACTGTGCCAACGAGACTCAAGTACGGGCTGCCGGTGGTTGCTTCCGCCGGTCGTTCACCGAGATGTCCGTGAAGAGTATTGGAGCCTTCAGCCAAGTCCAAGTAGAGTTCGGCCTCCCAAACCTTGATGTTGTCGAAGGAGCCGACCGGTTGTGGTCGGTCACTAAGACTCCGATACGTCCAAATGCCGCGCAGACTCGTGTCATGCATGAGTGCCTCCCAATCAGATGGCGATTATGAGTGTGATGGACCTCCGCAAGTGAACTATGGGACGATCTCGACAAGCTCCATCATGCCCTGGTCCTCATGGTCAAGAATGTGGCAGTGAATGACGAAGCGCCCGATGTAGCGCCGATACCGAGTCCGAATCGTCACGACGTCTGCTTGCTTGACGAGGATGGTGTCTCGCCAAATCGGAGCGTCCAATAGCTCATGACCGCTGCGGGTGATGGATACGACCTGAAAAGGGTTCACGTGGATGTGGTATGGGTGGTTTGCGACTCGGGACCTCAACGTCCACTCTTCGGCCGTACCGAGTGAGAGCTGTCGAGCGGGGCCGTCGGCGTCGAAGGACCTGCCGTTGATTTGAAATCGAACTCGCGACCCGGTCTCGATGTTGAAAACAACTTCCTGGGTGCCGGCGATCTGGTCGTCGTCGATCGGCGCGAATGGCGCGTACGGGGCGAGACTATCGCTCGTGGGAAATGGCATATCGACTTCCTCACCGGCAACGACCACCATTGCCAGGATATTTGGCGGTTCATCGCGAAGAAACAGCGCATCTGTTGGCGGCAGACGGCCGTCATAGAGGAAGTAGGGTGCCTGCCTGGCGGGTCCCGCTCTCACGAGTACGTCGCTGCGATACCCAGGCTGAAGCTCGATGGCCGGTCGGGGGACGATGCGGCCGAGAGCGATTCCATCGACGGCGATTTCGTGCAACTCGTGATCTTCGAGGGTGACGGAGATCGTCTCGCGCACGCCGGCGTGCACCATGCGCCACCTCTGTACTTCGCCAGGTCGCATGTGGATGACCGGGTACGTTTGCCCGTTGATCGTTGTACGCCAGCCGTTGTCTCGCACCCCCTGGGGCCAGGAGTCACGGCCGAAGGAGGCGTCGAAGTCCTCTATCACGTGGACATCGGCATTCTCGGGGTCAGGGGTATATGGCATTTGCTGGAAAACGAGGATCTTCTCGTCAGCTTCGCGGATTTCCGGGGCGTGATCTAGGCCGCCATCGACGATCAGGGCACCCGCCATGCCGCTGGAGACTTGGATGGCAGTGGATCCATGAACGTGGGCATGGTACCAAAACGTCCCGGGTGGATGGTCCTCGGGAATGTAGATCTCGGTCACGAAGTCCGTTTGGGGAGCGATTCGTAGGAGCACGTTATCGCTATTGCCAGCGGGTGACACGTGCAAACCGTGCGTGTGCAGGTTTGTCATGTTGAACGATTGAGGATCAACAGTATTCGTTGCGGTCGGGTCGGGCGCTGCAAGCGGCAGGTCGTTCTGGATGCGGACACGCAGGAGTGTTCCTGGCTGTACGCGCAGGGTTGGTCCGACGAGTCCGTTTTCGTACGACCGGACTCGGAGCGTGACTTCACGGTGAAGCGCCGGGTTGCAGACCTGATGTTCGGCGTAGCTGACCCGCAGCCGGGTGTCGAGCAGGTGGCTGACGGCGGCGCGTTCTGGAGGATTGCGCAATGGCCGGGCGGCGGTCGTGCAGTCACGGCGGCGGGTGGGAGGCGGTTCGGGGTCGACAAACGGCTGTCGGAGGCGGTCGCGTTCGGCGATGAAGAGGTCCTCGAGGTCTTCAGCGAGACTCGGATCTAGTGGCAGCAGGTATTGGTCTTGGCCTGCGTGGGCGGGAGCGGTGGTGGAGACGAGGGCAACGAGAAGCGCTGCGCTGAAGAACTGTCGGATATGTGGCGGCATAGCGGTTACCTCGGAAGGAATAGAGTAATGGGCGCGAGGCATTAGTGCTCGCGTGTTGTCTTCGAGTTGCCATGGGCGAAGGTGGTACGCCCGCTCCGGTTGCGGTTGGGGATCAGCGGCAGGGCGGGCGAGGGGGCGGATGTGGTCAAGCGGGCGGCTCGGCGGGCGGTGCCGAGTAGCTGGGCATTGTTCCGGCAGGTACGGGACAGCCGGCTGGTCACGCAGGACGAAACGGGCGGTGGCGAGGGTGCCGTCGTGCGCGGGCTGGGGGTCTTCGTCGCCGCGGAAAGGACGGTCTACGCGACTGGCCGCGGTCCGGGATTCGGGGATGGGGCAACGGTCCTGGCGCGCGATGTAGGCGAGTTGGTCGTGGGCGGCGGGCAGGGGCGGCATTGCCGGATCCACGCCGTGGAGTAGCGCGGTGTGGCGCGACTGCGCCGCTTGGCGTTGTGGGGCGGGTCCGTGGGCGGTACGGACTGGAGGGGCGAAAGGGGCGAAGGGCCCCGGCGGTCTGGCGGGGGCGCCGGCGAGGTCCGGGGGGTGCGCGGGGGCAATCGGTCGCGGTACGACGCGGACGCCCAAGGGGTGGTCGCCGGGGTGGTTTGGACCAGTCATCAACACTGCCTCGGGCTCGCCCCGGGATCTGGGGAGATGCCGTTCCGGATGCGGCGCAACGGCGTAGCGTGCCGTACGTCGCATTGTGTAGCACCAAAGTTGGCTAGGGACAATAACCTATGGTAAGCCCCTACATGTAGGTGGTGGAGATGAAGGGGCCACGAAATGTTGGGGTCTTCCGCATCGACGACCTGCCGGCCGACCTCGGCGGCCGGATGGACGATCTGCGGGCCGACCTCGGCGGCCGGATGGATCGCCTCGAGTCGCGCATCGACCGCCTCGACGAACGCGTGCGCAACGTGGAGATCGCCCTCGGCCCTCGGCCAGATCGACCGGCGGCTGCTGGCCATCGAGCGCATCGTCCTGCCCGCGCCCGAGCCCCCCGCTCCGTGAGGCCGCCCCGCCCGCGTGGTTCCTTCCCGCACCAGCCAGATTCTCTCTGCCCGGGTGAGGCGCAGGGAGATTAGCCGCTTCGGTGGCAATGAGGCGGCAACTGGTCGCGGGCGCGTTGCGGTGCCGCGGCCTTCGCGCGGCTCCGGGGTCGCAGTTTCTGCGCCGTCGGCCGCCCGTCGCGGCCCGTTTCCCCCGCGTCCGCGGGCCGCCCCCGCGTTGGCCCGGTTCTTGCTGCTGAACACCCCGTCCGGCGGGCCGTCGGCGTCGCCGCGGCGTCGTTGCGGCGCGCGGGCGCGTTCGGGTAGAGTCACTTCAGCGTAGGAGGGTCGCGGACATGAGCACAGGCATGAGCACCGACACGAAGTGGATCATCGGCACGATGGTGGTTCTCGGCGGCGTGCTGTCGGCGCAGATCGTCGGCGTGAACTTCCGCATCAACGACGTGAACGCCCGCATCGACGACCTGCGGGCCGACCTCGGCGGCCGGATGGACCGCCTCGAGGCGCGCATCGACCGCCTCGACGAACGCGTGCGCAACGTCGAGATCGCCCTCGGCCAGATCGACCAGCGGCTGCTGACCATCGAGCGCGTCGTCCGGCCCGCGCCCGAGCCCCCCGCCCCGCCCGCCCCGTGAGGGGCCACTCCGGGCTCGGTCGGCCGTCAGATCACGATCGTGATGTCGGCGCGCCGGCCGGCCTCCCGAACGCCGGTCAGCCTTCCATCGTATCGGCTAACCGTCGCGCGGCTTAGATCACCTCGTCGGGGCGTCGAGCCGATCCCGGGTTCGGTGCCGTCCAGCCAACCGTTGCCGGACGCGAGCACGGGAGCGTTGCCGTGCGCGCCACCTTCGCGCGGCTCCGGGGTCGCGGTTTCTGCGCCGTCGGCCGCCCGTCGCGGCCCGTTCCCCCGTGCCCGCGGGCTCGTCCGCGTTGGCCCGGTTCTTGCTCTGGAACACGCCGTCCGGCGGGCCGTCGGCGTCGCCGCGGCGTCGTTGCGGCGCGCGAGGGCCTTCGGGTAGAGTGGACTTCAGCGACGGAGGGTCGCGGACATGAGTACCGACACGAAGTGGATCATCGGCACGTATAGTGGTTTTCGGCGGCGTGCTGTCGGCGCAGATCGTCGGCGTGAACCTCCGCATCGACGACGTGCGGACCGATCTGAACTTCCGCATCGACGATCTGCGGGCCGACCTCGGCGGCCGCATCGACGACCTGCGGGCCGACCTCGGCGGCCGGATGGACCGCCTCGAGTCGCGCATGGAGGCGCGCATGGACCGCCTCGAGGCGCGCATCGACCGCCTCGACGAACGCGTGCGCAACGTCGAGATCGCCCTCGGCCAGATCGAACAGCGCCTGCTGACCATCGAGCGCGTCGTCCTGCCCGCGCCCGAGCCCCCCGCCCCGCCCGCCCCGTGAAGCGCGCCCGCTGCGTCTTGCTGCGTCACATTATCGATAAGGGATATCGGGTAGCGAAAATCATGTCCGCTGCACCCTCGCGGCACGCCGCCGCGGATTCGTTGGGCTCGTGACGGGCCGGAACCGCCGGGCTCGAAGGCCGTCCGGCGCGTTGATGTGCGTCGAACTCTTGCGGTGCGCTACGATAGATGCCGGGCGGTGCCCTCGGGACGAGAACGATGCCGATGGCCGACCGGTTCTTCGACACCTCCGGGCCGGCGGTTCCCCAAGACCGCCGCCGCGTCGATTCGGCCATGATCCGGCGCAGGCTTCCCATCGGCATGCAGACCTTCCGCGAGCTGCGGGAGGAAGGCTGCTACTACGTCGACAAGACGCACTACATCAGGCCCCTGCTCGACGGCCCCAAGCACTACTTCCTGTCGCGCCCGAGGCGCTTCGGCAAGAGCCTGTTCCTCGACACGCTGAAGGAGCTGTTCGAGGGCAGCGGCGAGCTGTTCGAGGGGCTCGCCATCCACGAGGGCGGCTGGGACTGGTCGGTGTGCAGCCCGGTGGTGCGCTTCGACTTCAGCCAGGGGGACTTCACCGCGCCCGGCTACCTGCACCGCAACGCGATGGCCCAGCTCGACGGCCTCGGGCGGCGGGCCGGCGTCGCCTGCGGCTACGACACCGCCCCCGAGCGCTTCAGCCACCTGCTGGAGACGCTGCACGAGCACACCGGCGAGCGCGCGGTGGTGCTGGTCGACGAGTACGACAAGCCGATTCTCGACGCCCTCGAGGATCGGGAGCTCGCGCGCGCTAACCGCAACTACCTGCGGGGTCTCTATTCCACGCTGAAGTTCGCCGACGCCCACGTCCGGTTCAGCTTCATCACGGGGGTGAGCAAGTTCTCGAAGGTGAGCCTGTTCTCGGGGTTGAACAACCTCACGGACATCACGCTCGACCCGCAGTACTCCGCGATCTGCGGCTACGCCGAGGGGGATCTCGACGCGGTGTTCGCGCCGGAGCTGCCGGGGCTCGACCGCGGGGCGATCCGCGAGTGGTACAACGGCTACTGGTGGCTCGGCGGCGAGAGGGTGTACAACCCGTTCGACATCCTGCTGCTGTTCCGCAGCCGCGAGTTCGGGGCGCACTGGCTGGAGACGGGGACGCCGACGTTCCTGGTGGACACGCTGTTCCGGCGCCGCGTGCGCTCGGTCGACTTCGACGGCATGCTGGCGAGCGGCGAGCTGCTTTCCGCGTTCGATGTGGACGAGATCGCGCCCGAGGCGCTGCTGTTCCAGACCGGCTACCTGACGATACGGGAGCGGGAGGACCTCGGCGGCCAACGGCTCTACCGGCTGGGTTACCCGAACCGGGAGGTGCGAGAGGGCCTGAACCGCAGCCTGCTGCGGCGGCTGGGGCAGGACGGGAGCCGGCAGACGGCGAACGGCGTGCGGCTGCACCGGCTGCTGGAGGCGGACGACGTGGCCGGCCTGCGCGACCTGTTCCACGCGTTCTTCGCCGGCATTCCGCACCAGTGGTACGCGAACAACGACATCGCCGAGTACGAGGGCTTCTACGCGAGCGTGTTCTACTCGTACTTCGCCGGGCTCGGCCTCGACGTCACCGTCGAGGACAGCACGAACCGCGGCCGGCTCGACATGGCCGTGCGCTTCGAGGGCCGGGTGTACGTGTTCGAGTTCAAGGTCGTGGAGCAGGCCGGCGAGGGGGCGGCGATGGCCCAGCTCGTGGACCGCGGGTACGCCGACAAGTACCGTTCGCCGGGCGTGCGCGTCCACCTGGTCGGCGTGGAGTTCAGCAGCGCGTCGCGCAACGTGGTGGCGTTCGAGCACGCCCCGGCGTGACGGTCGCGGGGATGCCGATGGCCGACCGGTTCTTCGACGCCCCCGGGCCGGTAGTTCCGCAAGACCGCCACCGCGTTGATTCAGCCATGGTCCGGCGCAGGCTTCCCATCGGCGTGCAGACCTTCCGCGAGCTGCGGGAGGAAGGCTGCTACTACGTCGACAAGACGCACTACATCAGGCCCCTGCTCGACGGCGCGAAGCACTATTTCCTGTCGCGCCCGAGGCGCTTCGGCAAGAGCCTGTTCCTCGACACGCTGAAGGAGCTGTTCGAGGGCAGCGGCGAGCTGTTCGAGGGGCTCGCCATCCACGAGGGAGGCTGGGACTGGTCGGCGCGCAGCCCGGTGGTGCGCCTGGACTTCTCCTCGGGCAGTTTCGGGAGCGCCGACGACCTCCACGCCGAGGTCGCGGACCAGCTCGACGTCGTGGCCCAGGACGCCGAGATCGAACTCGCCGGGCGCACGGCGGCGATCCGCTTCCGGCGGCTGATCCGGGAGCTGCACGGGCGCACCCGGCAACGCGTCGTCGTGCTGATCGACGAGTACGACAAGCCGATCGTCGACGCGCTGGAGGATCCCGGTCTGGCGCGCGCCAACCGCGACTACCTGCGCGGCCTGTACTCGACGCTGAAGTTCGCCGACGCGCACGTCCGGTTCAGCTTCATCACGGGGGTGAGCAAGTTCTCGAAGGTGAGCCTGTTCTCGGGGCTGAACAATCTTCTGGATATCACGCTCGACCCGGAGTTCTCGGGCATCTGCGGCTACACCGAGGCGGACCTCGACGCGGTGTTCGCGCCGGAGCTGCCGGGGCTCGACCGCGGGGCGATCCGCGAGTGGTACAACGGCTACTCGTGGCTCGGCGGCGAGCGGGTGTACAACCCGTTCGACATCCTGCTGCTGTTCCACAGCCGCGAGTTCGGGGCGCACTGGCTGGAGACGGGGACGCCGACGTTCCTGGTGGACACGCTGTTCCGGCGCCGCGTGCGCTCGGTCGACTTCGACGGCATGCTGGCGAGCGGCGAGCTGCTGTCCGCGTTCGACGTGGACGAGATCGCGCCCGAGGCGCTGCTGTTCCAGACCGGCTACCTGACGATCCGGGAGCGGGAGCGCGTCGGCGGGAGAACGCTCTACCGGCTCGGATATCCCAACCGCGAGGTGCGCGAGGGGCTCAACGAGCAGTTGCTGCGGCGGCTGGGGCAGGACGGGAGCCGGCAGACGGCGAACAGCGTGCGGCTGCACCGGCTGCTGGAGGCGGACGACGTGGCCGGCCTGCGCGACCTGTTCCACGCGTTCTTCGCCGGCATTCCGCACCAGTGGTACGCGAACAACGACATCGCCGAGTACGAGGGCTTCTACGCGAGCGTGTTCTACTCGTACTTCGCCGGGCTCGGCCTCGACGTCACGGTCGAGGACAGCACGAACCGCGGCCGGCTCGACATGGCCGTGCGCTTCGAGGACCGGGTGTACGTGTTCGAGTTCAAGGTCGTGGAGCAGGCCGGCGCGGGGGCGGCGATGGCCCAGCTCGTGGCCCGCGGATACGCCGACAAGTACCGTTCGCCGGGCGTGCGCGTCCACCTGGTCGGCGTCGAGTTCAGCAGCGCGTCGCGCAACGTGGTGGCGTTCGAGCACGCCGCGGCGTGACGGTCGCGGCACTGCGCGCGGGCGCCGGCGCTGGCCGTCAGATCGCCCTCGGCCAGATCGACCAGCGGCTGCTGACCATCGAGCGCGTCGTCCTGCCAGTGCCCCCCGCCCCGCCCGCCCCGTGAGGGGGCCTCTCCGCGCCCCGGATTCGTTGTGGTTCGCGGTGCCGACGTCGGTCGGCCGCGCGATGCGGCACTCTTTTGGGTCATTCGGCGCATATCTGTGATACACGTAGCGCGACGTATGCCGGCGCCGCCCCGGCGCCGGTCGATCCGTCGGCGCGCCCCGCGCGCCGGCCGGGAGGCGCTGGGTGCCCGAACGACCGATCGTCATTCTGCACGGGTGGAGCGACACGTCCGAGACGTTCAAGCCGCTGGCGAAGCTGCTCGGCGCGCGGCTGGGGCGCGAGGTGTCCATCGTCTCGCTGGCCGACTACGTCAGCATGGAGGACGAGGTGCGCTTCGACGACGTCGTCGACGCGATGGACGCCGCGTGGCGCCGCCACGGGCTGCCGCGGCGGAAGGGCGCCGTGGACGCGGTCGTGCACAGCACCGGCGGCCTCGTCATCCGCGACTGGCTGCAGCGCTGCTTCACGCCGGCGCGCGCGCCCGTCAAGCGGCTGGTGATGCTGGCCCCCGCCAACTTCGGGTCGCCCCTCGCCCACAAGGGCCGCTCGTTCATCGGCCGCGTCTACAAGGGCTTCGTCGCCAAGAAGCCCGAGGGCCGGGCGTTCGAGACCGGCACCCACATCCTGCGCGGGCTGGAGCTGGCCAGCCCCTACACCTGGCGGCTCGCCGAGCGCGACCGCTTCGGGCGGGGCGGCACGATGTACCAGCCGGGGAACGTGCTGTGCACGGTGTTCGTCGGCAACGCCGGCTTCCGCGGCATCTCGGCGATCGCCAACGAGGACGGCTCGGACGGGACGGTGCGCGCGTCGACCGCGGCCATGGACTGCGTGCGCATCCGGGCCGCGTTCCCGGCCCGGCCGGCCGGGGGCGGCGCCGGCGCCGCCGTCGAGTACACGCTGGAGGAGTCGTCGGGCGCGACCGCGTTCGGCGTGGTCGACCGCCACAACCACGGCACCATCACCCTGTCGCACCGCCGCCGCCCCATCCGCGGGGCGGGGCGGGACAACCGCGACGGCGACCTGCTGGAGAAGATCGTGCGCGGCCTGACCGTCGACGACGACGGCTTCGAGGCGTGGCGGGGCGAGCTCGCCGCCGGCAACCGCGCCCTGCTGCCGGACGCGCCGCGGCGCGACGCCCGGAACCACGGCTTCCAGAACACCGTCGTGCACGTGCGCGACCAGTACGGGGTGGGGGTGGACGACCACCTGCTCGAGTTCTACGAGGAGGACCACGACCGCCAGGACCTGGTCGCGAGGCTCTTCCACGAGTCGGCCATCCGCAAGGTGCACAAGTACTCGGGCGACGCCTCGTACCGCAGCGTCTACGTCGACTGCACGCGCCTCGCCCGCACCATCGACCGGGTGCACGAGGCCCTGAGCCTCAGCATCACCGCCTACCCCGAGCTGGACGACCGCACCCCGGTCGGGTTCACCACCCTCGGCACCGGCGGCCTCGGCGGCGTCCGCATCCCCCGCGACGCCATCGCCCGCTTCTTCGCCCCCCACCGCACCGCCCTCGTCACCCTGCAGCTCACCCGCCAGCAGTCGGAGGCGACCTTCCGCTTCCGCGACCATGGGGTGTAGGGGGGTGCCGGAAAGGCGAGGAACCGCGGAAGGCCAAGGAGATAACGGGAGAAGCCATAGAGATCAAGATCGCTTGCCCTCGGCTACCACGCGCCGGGTTCGGCGGCCGGTTGCGGCACGGTTGACGCCGCCTCCAAGGGACCGCTATGATCGTTCGACAGTCGATGGTGCCGAGGGAGGAGATCATGAATGAGGGAGAGACTGGCTTGTGAACGGCTCTTGCTTCCATAGGAAGGCAAAACATCCGGGAGGTCTGGAGGCGCACTTCGGCGGAGCCCGCGCTAGCAGCGGGCCGCCACGGTCGAGGAGGAGGCAGATGACCCTTCAGAGCGTTTCGAATAGCCCGACGGCGTCTTCGCAAGCACCCACGGATTCTCTGACGGACACGCTGGGTGAGAGTCCACGCGTGACCTCGGGCGAATCCGTGACCAAAGCCGGCGTCGGCGCGCGAGAATCGAGTCGGACTCCCGACGAAGGAGACGCGACGGGTGAGGTCTTCCTCACCCTTGGGCTGGCGCGACCAGAAGACCGAAAGCGGTTTCGGGAACTCGGTGAGTTGGGACGGCTGGGTGTGAGGCCTAACACGCACCGGCATGAGCGCGGTGTCACGCGAACCCATACAGCAAAAGACGACCACGATGCCAAACTGGAATCAGCTACTTGATGAGATCACGTCCATAGGGAGTGTACACGATGTAGTCCGCCGACG
This sequence comes from Vicinamibacterales bacterium, assembly GCA_963664545.2. GTDB lineage: Bacteria > Acidobacteriota > Vicinamibacteria > Vicinamibacterales > UBA8438 > JAJEEA01. The sequence goes on from OY761475.2 coordinate 2,548,900, forward strand.
CTATCTCGATAAGCTGCACGAGATTACGGAACGCAACGTGATTGCATACTACTCCGGATGGCTACAAAAGCCGGATCTTCGTGGGGCGGAAATCAATGACGAAGACAAGAACGGCTTCATGACGGTCATTCATGAGTTGGATCGTACCATTGGGCTCGACCTCGTCTTGCATACCCCAGGAGGCGATACTGCCGCGACGGAATCGCTTGTCCATTACTTGCGGGCGATGTTCGGTAACGACATCCGCGCCATTGTCCCACAGTTGGCAATGTCCGGCGGTACAATGACAGCTTGTGCCTGCAAGGAGATCGTCATGGGCAAGCAGTCCAGTCTCGGGACATCATGCCTGCATGCTCACGTTCTCGGCTACGCCGGCTTTCAAGATTATCGAGAACCACAGAGGAGTCGCGTTCATCAAGATTGCGCAGCAAGTCATGGTGGCAGGCCCCGCGAAACCGGGCCAAGGAGCGCTGGAGTCGCCACCGAAGCCGACGCAATAGGCTGGCGAGGCAGGCGAGGTTCTGCCTTCCTTCCGCGAAGGGACCGAGCTACAGCATCGGACAACCTGTTCGTGCGGCGGCGGCCGTGTCCCGCGGCGCGGAATACCGTGGTATGGACCTGCCGTGGTAGGATGACGCGCGATGAAGGTGGACAAGATGAGCGTCTCGTTCGAAGCCGCTCTCGGAGACGAGATTCGGAGGGCCGCGCGCTCGGCCGGTGTCGGCCTCTCGTCGTGGTTGGCGCAGGCGGCGGCGGCCCGGCTGCGCGCCGATGCGTTGCGCGAGTTCCTCGACACCTGGGAGGCCGAGCAGGGCGCGCTGACGCCCGACGAGCTGGCCCGGGCCGAGGCCGAGCTCGGACTCCGCGCCGGCGGGCCGGCGACGTGGGGGCACTACCGGCGGGAGTCCGACCGCGGATGACCTCGGGGATCTGGCGGACCGGAAGTGATAGACTATCGGCTTTGGCGCGCCGGCCGATAACCCGGCCGGAGCGTCGGCCCGGCGGGGCGGGCGGACGACGCGTCCCGGCGGGGTCCGGGGGGCGACGGCGAGGAACTGCGCGTGACTGCACACCACTTCGTGGGCGAGGGCGGCTATTCCGAGCGGCTGCGGGTCGCGGCGGGCGACGCCGAGGGGCTGCTCGAGCGGGTCTCGGCCGAAGTCGGCGCGGCCGGCCTGCAGGTGATGGCCGAGCAGGCGGTGCCGTTCCCCGGCGGGGGCGCCACCCTGGTCTGGGTGCTCGCCGAGTCGCACCTCGTGCTGCACCTGTGGCCCGAGGAGGACCACGTCACCATCGACCTCCACATCTGCGACTACCGCAGCGAGAACGAGGCGCGGGCGCGCCGGCTGCGCGACGCCCTCGACCGGTTCTGCTTCGCGGCGGGGTCGTCGAGCTGGCGCGAGCTCGCGGTCGGCGGCCGGCGGTTGGTCGGTGCCTGACGCGCGGGCGCCGGGCGGGCCGGCCGGGCCCGAGGCCCAGGCGCCGGGCGGGGCCGCCGGGGCGTTGGCCGCCGACGCCGGGCGGACGCGCTACACGGCGCGGTCGCCGGGCGGGCCCGGGATTCCGGGCGGAGCCGCTGCGGCGTCGGCCGCCGACGACGAGCAGACCGCCTACAAGGGCTTCTGGGCCGACGTCGGCGAGAACTTCCCCGACCTCGGGCGCGCCCGGTCGACCGCCCAGTACCGCTACGACGAGCGCTGGCTGTTCCGCACCTACCTGCCCGACCTCGCCGGGCGGCGCGTGTTCAAGACCGACCTCTGGGACGAGGCCAAGAACACCCGCATCCTGCGCTGGGCGGCCGGCGGGGGGGCGCGGGCGTTCGGCGTCGACATCTCGCCGGCCATCGTCGCCGACGCCCGGCGGGGCTTCGCCGGCGAGGGTCTCGTGCTGCACGGGGTGCGGGGCGACGTGCGCACCCTGCCGTTCCGCGACGGCGCGTTCGACGCCGTCTACTCGATGGGCACCGTCGAGCACTTCGACGACACCGACGGTGCCCTCCGCGAGATCTGCCGCGTGCTGCGCCCCGGCGGGACCGCCGTCATCGGCGTGCCCAACCGCCGCGACCCGTTCCTGCGCCCCCTGCTCGTCGCCTTCCTCTACCGCGTCGGCCTCTACGGCTACGGCTTCGAGAAGTCGTACTCGCGCCCCGTCTTCCGCCGCATGCTCGAGCGGGCGGGCTTCCGGGTGACGGCCGAGACCGGCATCCTGTTCGTCCCCGGCTGGCTGCGCATGGCCGACCTCTTCTGCCACACGTCGAGGCTCGCCCCCCTGCGCTGGTGCGCCCGCCTCACCGGCCTGCTCTGCGCCCCCTTCGACCACGCCTCGCGCCGCTGGCCCCGCCTGCGCCGCCACGGCTACCTGCTCGCCACCGTGGCGGTCCGACCCGAGCCGGCCGGCGGGGAGGCCGCGCGGTGACGCCGGCCGAATCGTCTGGCTTACCCTCGGCTCGACCCCGCCGCCGTCTCGATTCGTTGCCGCGCCTCCGCTATCGCGTCCACGTCGGTTGTACGCCGCACGCCGTCCGCCGCCGTGTCGGTGAGCAACAGTCCGGTAACGCAACCGCCCACGAACACGATCTCGTCGAGCCACGGCTCTAGCACTTGCGACCAGCCTCGGGCCCCCCTCGATCGCGGGTCGTGCGCGGCCTATCTGCCGGTGGTCGGAGCATCGGTGGTACAGTTGCCCTCTGGGGGAACGTGGCTAGGCCCGGGGGAGGGCGGACACATGGTCAGGAGCATCATCTGCAACGCGGTCGTCGTGCTGGCGTGCGTCGTGCCGGCGCTGGGGCAGCCGCCGACGCTCGAGGAGTTCCCCGACACGCGCTTCCGGGAGCGGGCGGTGGCGGAGTACGACGACGGCGCCCTGCAGGTCGTGGCCGCCTACGCCCATGCGCAGGTGCGGCACGAGGCGCGGTGGTTGTTCGTGCAGGTCGGCTTCGGGGCGGCGGAGTCGATGTCGGTGCGGCCCGACGACGTAGTGCTGGTCCGGCCGGACGGAGTCGAGGTGCCGGTGGCGTCGGCGCGCGACCATCGGCGCGACATCGGGGGGGTGCGCCAGCTCCAGAACGAGGTGAACAACTTCCACCACCGGGTCGTCGACTACATCCGGCAGCCGGCGGGGTTCCGCTTCTTCTTCGGCGTGCACCCCGGCGGCGGGATTCCGGACCGCATCGTCCGCATCGGCCGGCAGCGGCACGCCTGGGGCGACCTGTACTTCGTCTCGCCGGACGGGGCGTGGGCGGCCGGCGTCTACGCGCTCGTCGTCCGCGACGGGGACGCGGTGATCGCGCGGCTGCCGGTGGTGCTGGAGTAGAAGGCGGGCGGGAACAACCGATATACTGAGCGTCAGGAGGAGACCGACCGATGCCGAGCCCAGCCCCCCCGGCCGACGACCGCGAGCCGGCCGCCGTCCCCGCCCCCCGATCCGGCGACGGAGGGGGCGGGCTGCGCTTCGCCCTGACCATCGGCGCGTGGTTCGTCGGCCTGTTCGGCCTGATGCGGCTCGGGTGGGTCGAGAACACCCTGCTGACGCCGTTCGCGCAGCTCCAGCAGCGGGTGGCCGAGCAGCTCATGGGGGTGAAGTCGGGCCTGCTCTACGCCGACGCGAGCTGCAGCGGCGGCGACCCCATGGCCCTGTGCATGGGGGCCATCTTCGCGTATCCCGCCGCTTGGGGGTCGCGGCTGCGCGGGGCCGCGGTGGGGCTGGCCGCCATCACCGCGCTGAACGTGGTGCGGCTGGGCTCGCTGTCGATGGTGGCCGAGAACCGCGGCCTGCTCGACGCGCTGCACCTCTACGTGTGGCCCGGCATCCTCATCGTCGCCGCCGCCGCCTACGTCTACCGGTGGATGGACCGGCAGGGGACCCGCCCGGGCGGGTCCGGCGGTCCCCCCGCCGCGGGCGGCGCGCCGGCGGCCGGCGCCGGTGCCGGCGTGCGTATCGACGGATACTCGGCGGCCGTTGTCGGCGCCCCCGGTGCCCTGCCCGTGCTCGGGGGGGCGACCCGGCGGTTCCTGGTGCTGACCGCGGTCCTCGTCGCCGCCTACTTCGCCGCCGCGCCCTTCTTCTACGGGAGCGCTCTCGTCCGCGTGCTCGCGGGGTGGGTGGCCCTGAGCGGCGGGGCCGTCCTGACCGCCGCGGGCACCGAGACCACGGTCATGGGCGCCGGCCTCTTCACCGCGCACGGCGGCTTCCTCGTGACCCAGGAGTGCGTGTTCACGCCGCTCATCCCCGTCTATCTGGCCGGCGTGCTCGCCGCGCCCCTCGCGCCGTGGCGCCGCGCCGCGGCCCTCGCCGCCACCCCCGTCATCTTCTTCGCCATCGGCGTCTCGCGCGTCCTCGTCCTGGCCGCGCCCGCCGCCGTCGTCGGCAACTACGAGGTGGCCATCCACGGCTTCTCCCAGACCCTCGTCTCGGTCCTCCTCGTCGCCGCCGCCGCCGTCTGGACCACCGGCGCCGGCCGGCCCGGCGTCGGGCGCGCCCTCGTGGCCGTGGGCGCGGGCGTCGCCGCCGGCTTCGCCGCCGCCCCCGTGCTGGGCGCCCTGCTCGGCGGCGGGGCGGCGGGGCTGCAGGCCCTCGCCGGCCACGGCCACGCGTACGTCGACGACCAGGGCGCCGCCGCCGTGCTGCCCGCCTTCCAGGTCGGCCTCTTCGCCGCCCTGTGGGCCGCCGTCGCCGGCCGCGCCGCCTGGCGCCGCGCCCTGCTGGGCGCGGGCCTCCTCGCCGGCAGCCAGCTCGTGCTCGCCTTCCTCGTCGGCGAGATGGCGCAGCACGGCGGCTTCAACCCCCACGTCGCCCTGATCCGCGCCTGGACCGTCGTCGTCCCCCTCGTTCTCGTCTGGGTCCTCGCCCGCCCCGAGGCCGCCCCGGTCTGGCGCGCCTCGGCCGCCCCGGCGCCAGCGGCGGGTTGACGCGCGGCCCTTGTTGGTCGGGGGAAGCAGCTCGAAGGGCCGGCTCCGCCGGTGCCTTCGTCGACGATGTTCTCCGACGACCATGCTGAGGATCTCTGGGGCGTGGTCACGACGCAGGGTCCAGTTTGCCCTGCGCCTCAAGCCGTTTCAGGTATTGCCCCTTCGACATTTGGCATCGAGCAAGTTGTAGCGCCTCCGAAGCGGATAGCCCGAGCGCGTGGGGGATATGGCCCTGCAGCGACTTGCTGCTCCCTCCATCTTGACTTCGAGCTGCTCGGCCAGCACCCGGAGCAACTGAGTTTCACCTGCTTGCTGGAGCACGGACGCCCGCCTTGATGGACACGCTGGTGAGGCGGCTCGGCCGCGAGTCGGGCCGGTCGATGGAGAACCTCAACGGGCTCCGGGATCGCTGACGCGCCCCCGAGCGTCGACAGCACCCGCGACGGCTTCACGTCCCCCCGCCTCGGTCGGCCGGCGTTCCGGCTTCCAGGAACGCGGACACCAGTCGCACGAGCATCGCCGCCCGCCCGTCGCCGTCCATGGCCAGGTACTCCTCGCGCAGCGGCCCGATCGCGCGCTCGAACCAGTCGCGGTCGAGGTCGCCGGGGCGGCGGGAGCGCCGGCGTTCCTGGCGGGCGGAGCCGGCGGCCCGGTCCGGCGACCCGTCCCCGGCCCCGTAGACGGGCGCCGACTCCCTGACGACCGACGCGCCGCCGGGGAGGACGCGGGGCCTCCCGACGTAGAGCTCGAGCCCCAGCGCGTCGCAGATCTCCGCCAGCCGGCTGATTCTCGAATCGCGTCCCTCGAGCAGGTGGCGGATGGCGTTCCCCGGCAGGCCGGCGTCCCGCGCGGCCCGGAACGCCGTCGTGTTGCGCGTCCGGAGGGCCCGGCGGACCACCGCTGCGATTTCGTCGGGCGTCACGCTGCCGATCGTAGCGAGGAAACGGACCCGGACGTTGACTTTCGCCATATATAGCTGTATAGTTCCATATATGAACATTCATCGCTGGACCGCTGCCGCCCTGCCGTCCGCCGTCTCGGTCACCAACATCTACCCGGTTCATCGGTTCAATGGCCGAGAGCCATGACCGCATGTCCGTGGACCTCATGGGTCCACCCGGGTCGCGACGGCGATCCGGGTCGCCTTCGGTCGGCGCCGCGCGCCGACTCCGTCGGAGGAAACCATGGCCGTCAAGCTGACTCGGCGGGCACCCGCGTTCCGAATCGATGACGCCGTCCTCGGGCAGCTCTGGCGCGCCCTCGGAGCGAAGTGCGCCGAGGCCGGGCCGCCCGACGGCACGCTCACCGTCCGCGAGACGGTCCGGGCCGCCGGCCGGACGCCGGAGAAGCACGAGCACGAATATCGGAGCATCGACGACCTGCGCCGGGCGTCGAAAGACGCCCGCCTGCTTCGCGACTACACGCTCCGCGTCTCGTCGCCGTGGGGCGACGACCACCGGTCGGTGAGCATCTACGCGTTCCGCGCGGGCGGGCCGGCGTCGGTCGAGGTGAGCGCACCCGAAGCCCCCTGGTGCCACGAAGTGATGGACACCGTCCTCGGCCTGCTCCGGCCGCACCGCACCTGGCACGCCGCCGTCCACCTCGGCGGGCCTCGGGCGCTGCTGTTGGCGATGTGCGGCCTGGTCCTCGCGCCGCTCGTCCGCAACTTCGTTCTGGACCGGCCCTGGGGTTTCCCCGATTTCGCGATCTACTTCGCCTGCTTGGCCCTTCTCCTGCTGCGCGACTGGCTCTTCCCCGCCGCCGACATCCGCGTCGAGCCGTGCCGCCCGCAGGTCGCCGCGCCCGGCGGCTGGCCGCCGGCCGGCAACACGGACGCGCCGCCGGCCATCCGGTTGGTGAACGACCGCCGCTAGCGATGCGGCCCGCAGGTCCTTCTTGGCCAGAGGGGCCGTCCCGCGAGCTGCTCGGGCCGGTGTGGCCTTGACGGCGGTTCCGGCGTGAAGTACGCTCGTGACAGTACGACTCCCCGGCACAGCCGGTTGGGCGGCTTACATGGCCGCCCTTTTTTTGTACATGTGTACTCGTGCCGCACGGTCTGTCATCTACGTGGACGGATTCAACCTCTACTACGGAGTTCTCAAGAACGCTGCGTGCAAGTGGTTGGACCTGCAGCGTTTCTTCACGCTCCTGCGACCGAACGACGATATTAGAGCAATCAAGTACTTCACCGCAATCGTTGAGCCTGGTCCGCGGCGAATCCGCCAGGAGGCATTGCTGAGGGCCTTGGCGACTCTGCCGCTCGTCGAGACGATTCTCGGCCGCTTCAAGCAGAAGCAAGTCACCTGCAGGACGGCTCTGGCGTTTCCATCCAGAAGCCGAAGGAATGGTGAGCGCGGCTGAAGTCTTGGTTCGGAATACAAGTCGACGCCGCGACGACGCCGGGTGGCGTCGACGCGGCCGGGCGGTTCGCCGGCCGGCGCAGGGGCGCGCCGGCCGGCTGATGCGCCGTCAGGCGAGTATCCCGTTGACGATCTCGCCGTGCACGTCGGTGAGGCGGAAGTCGCGGCCCTGGAACTGGTAGGTGAGCCGCGTGTGGTCGATGCCCGCGAGGTGCAGCATCGTCGCGTGCAGGTCGTGGATGTGCACCGGGTCCTTGACGATGTTGAACGCGAAGTCGTCGGTCTCGCCGTAGACGGTGCCGGGCTTGACGCCGCCGCCGGCCATCCAGATGGTGAACGACCGCGGATGGTGGTCGCGCCCGTAGGTCTCCTCGGTCAGCCGGCCCTGGCAGAAGATGGTGCGGCCGAACTCGCCGCCCCAGATGACCAGGGTGTCGTCGAGCATGCCGCGCTCCTTCAGCTCGGACACGAGCGCCGCCTGCGGCTGGTCGACGTCCTTGGCCTGGGCCTGGATGCGCCGCGGCAACTGGGTGTGGTGGTCCCAGCCGCGGTGGAAGATCTGCACGAAGCGCACGTCGCGCTCGGCCAGCCGCCGCGCGAGGAGGCAGTTGGCGGCGAAGGTGCCCGGCGTGCGCGAGTCCTCGCCGTAGCGCTCGAAGACGCTGTCGGGCTCGCTCGACAGGTCGGTGAGCTCGGGCACCGAGGCCTGCATGCGGTAGGCCATCTCGTACTGGGCGATGCGGGTGGTGGTCTCGGGGTCGCCGAACGCCTCGCCGTCCGACCGGTTGAGCTTGCCGAGGTCGTCGAGGAAGCGGCGCCTGAGGCCGCGGTCGACCCCCGGCGGGTTCGACAGGTAGAGGACGGGGTCGCCGGTCGAGAGGAACTTGACGCCCTGGTACTCCGACGGGAGGAACCCCGCGCCCCACAGCCGGTGGTAGTGACCGTCCGCCAGAATACAACCCAGACGTTGACAACCGCTTTGGTGTCTTGTTAGGGTTGATGCAACGGCTGAGTTGACATCTGATTCGTTGAATGGATGGCTGAGAGATGCGATTGTCCACAGGCCGCTTTGTGAGCGGCGACGACTTCTTCGACCGCGTAGCGGAGCTCGGGGTGCTGGAGTCGCATGTCCGGGACCGCAACCATGTCCTGCTCAGCGGCCAGCGGCGCATGGGGAAGACGAGCATCGTCCGAGAACTCGGGCGGCGGCTCCAAAACGACGGCTGGAGCTTCCTGTTCGCGGATGTCGAGGGCGCCGACTGCCCCGAAGATCTCGTCGCGGCCCTCGCCGAGGCCACGCACCCGATCCGCTCGATCTCGTCGCGTGTCGCGGCCGCCATGCAGCGATTGTTCGCCGAAAACGTCGAGGAAATCTCCGCTCACGAGTTTCGCCTCAAGTTTCGTGCCGGACTGGATGCGGGGAGCTGGCGGCACTACGGCGACCAGTTGTTCCGCGAGTGCGCTGACGACGAGCCTGTGCTCCTCGCCATCGACGAGCTTCCGATCTTCCTCAAGCGCCTTCATCGTCGCGACGGGAATGCCCGGCGGGTCGACGATGTTCTGAGCTGGCTGCGCCGCGTCGTCCAGCAACTGGGCGAGAGGTCCCCGGTTCTCATCACTTCGGGCAGCATCGGGTTGGAACCCTTCGTGCAGCGCCTCGGTCTGCCCGACAGAATCAACTACCTCTACTCGTTTCGTCTGGGCCCCTGGTCCGCCGCGACCTGCGAGGGGTGCTTCAGCCGTTTGGCCGAGCGCTACGAGCTGCAGGTCGATGACGGCGTCGCGCTCGCCGTCCACGAGAGGCTCGGCGTGGGAATCCCCCATCTGGTGCAGTCGTTCTTCGCCCGGCTTCGGGACTTTGCCGTGTTCCAGGGGCGGAATCGGTTGGGGGTAGGCGACGTGGACGAGGTCTACCGCACCGCGTTTATGGGGCCCGCCGGGCAGAGCGACATCGTGCACTACGACACGCGGCTTCAGGATGCTCTGGAAAGGGATGGCTACACCGTGGCCATGGAGATCCTCGGCGAGGCCGCCACGCAGGACGTGTTCACGCCGGAGGCTCAGCGCAGTCTCGAGCGTCAGTATGCCGGGAAGATCGAAGACGTGCTCGGATGCGTCTCCGGCGTCCTCGACGTGCTCGTGCACGACGGCTACCTCGAACATGACGACGGAGACTACCGTTTTCTGCTGCATCCACTGAAGGACTGGTGGTCAGGCCGTTTCCGCGACCATCATGTCCCCCTCCGGGAGCGCCGCACGGATGACGATGCCGAGGAGTCATGAACATGGCTGGGACTTCTCGCGGTCGAATCCGCAAGTGGAATCCGGGGACGTTTCAGTCAGACGCCCAGGTAGTCGAGCAGTTCGTGGTGCGCCGGCATGAGCTCCGAGTCGTCCTGGAGGTCCTCCGCGAGAACATCGGTTCGCCCTCGTGCCAGCACGTGCTGGTCGTGGCGCCCCGGGGGTGGGGGAAGACCATGCTGCTCGCGCGCGTCGCGGCGGAGCTGCGCATCGATCGCCCGCTGTCCGGCGAGCTGCTGCCGGTCCGGTTCATGGAGGAGAGCCACGAGGTCTACGGTATCGCCGACTTCTGGCTCGAAGCCCTGTTCCATCTTGCCGGGGAATGCAGTTCCCGGCGCCCGGAGCTGGCGCGGGAGCTGCTGGAGACCCACGCATCCCTGTGCGGTCGCTGGCCCGAGCAAGGGTTCGAGGAACGGGCTCGCGCCGCCGTGCTCGGCGCCGCCGACCGGCTGGGCAAGAGGCTGGTGCTCATGGTCGAGAACCTGCAATCGCTGTGCGACGACGTCGACCCCGACTTCGGGTGGAAGCTCCGCGAAGTCCTGCAGTTCCGGCCCGAGGTCATGCTGCTCGCCACTGCCACCAGCAGGTTCAGCGCTCTGGAGAATGCGGACGAGCCGTTCTTCGAGCTCTTTCGCACTGTCGACTTGAGCCCCCTGGATACCGGCGAGTGCCGCCGCCTGTGGGAGGCCGTCAGCGGCGACGAGGCGCGCGAGCGCGAGATCCGGCCGCTGCAGATTCTGACCGGAGGCAGCCCCCGCTTCGTGGTCATCGTGGCCGGCTTCGTGCGCCACCGGTCTCGCAACCGACTGATGGAAGAGCTGGTAAGCCTGATCGACGAGCACACCGAGTACTTCCGGGGCAACCTGAACTCTATGCCGAAGACGGAGCGACGGGTCTACATCGCGGTCATCGACCTCTGGCGGCCCTCGAAGACCGGCGAGATCGCCGTGCGGGCGCGCGTGGACGTGCGCGTCGCCTCGACCATGCTCGGACGCCTCGTGACTCAAGGAGCGGTGGTTTTCGAGGGCAGTGGCAAGAAGCGCCTCTACAGGGCGGCGGAGGGTCTCTACAGCATCTACTACAAGGTTCGTCGCCTGCACGACGAGGCCGCCGTCGTGCAGGGCCTGCTCCGTCTCATGACCGTGCTCTACAGCGAGTCGGAACGGGAGAAGCTCTGGTCCGGGTCGCGCCGGGAGGCGGCCGACTCGGCAGCCATGCGCTCGGGTCCGGACAGGTGGGCCGGAAAGGACCTCGATCCGGACGATATGTCTCCGTTGCTCGAGCGGCCGATGGCCGATTCGAAAGAACAGGAGCGCCGGCTCGTGCTCGAAATCCATGAGGCCTTCACCAATGGGGCATACGGAAGGGTGGTCGGAATCGTGGACGAGGCCATGAATTCCCCAGGCACGGTCTCATTGCCGTATCGGCCGGAGACCATCGGATGGGCACTACTGGAGAAGGCGGATGCGAGTGAGCGACTGGACGACTTTGTCGCCGCTGCTGACACATATGACGATGTCGTGCAACGTTTCGGAGACAGCGAATCGGCGGATCTTGAGTGGCGCGTGGCCGTCGCTCTCGGGAAGAAGGCCGACGCCCTGGGCAAACTCGGCCGATTCGAGGCCTCGGCCTCGACTTGTGACGAGCTGATTCGACGCTTCGCGGCCAGCGAGGTACCGCTGATCCAGGAGCAGATTGCATCGGCGCTGCTTCGAAGAGCGAGCGTGCAACGCGAGCTCGGCAACTTCGTCGCGGCCATCGCGTCCTGCGACGAGATGGTGAAGCGCTTCGGTGCTGATGCCTCCACGTTCGACGGGGCAATCTGCGCGGCCCTCGATCGCAAGGGACTGCTGCAACGGGAAGCCGGCGACTTGAGAGGAGCCATCGCGACTTGGGACGAGCTTGTCCAGCGCATCGAAGGGAGCGCGTTGAGCAGTGCCGGTTGGCGCATCGTCTCCGCATTGGACGACAAGGCATCCGCTTACGAGGAGCTTGGCGACCCGGAAGCGGCCACCGCCGCCTACGACGAGATCGTGGCCCGTTTCAGTGCTGCTGACGATTGGGATTCCCTGCGGACGGTTTCCCGAGCCCTGATCCACAAGGGGCACATGCTCGTGGGCCGGGGCGATCGCCAAGCCGGGATGGCCGCCTTCGACGAGGTGGTGGAACGCTTCGGCGGGAGCGAGCAGCCGGCGCTCCAACAGCAGGTGGCATCGGCGTTGAGAAACAAGATGTTCGTGCAGGCGGAAGTCGGGGAGCTCGACGCCGCAATGCGAACTTGTGATGAAGTGGTCGAACGTTTTGGACGGAGCGCCTCCGAGGATCTGTTGCGGGAGGTTGCGTTTGCCCTGGACGGCAAGGGTTACGCGTTGCGCGAGCGCGGGGATCTGGTGTCGGCCGAAGCGGCCTACGACGACCTGATCGCGCGCTTCGGTGGCAGCGAGTCGCCGGAGTTCCGGCGAATGGCCGCGGAAGCGTGGATCGACAAGGGGCGGATGCGGCGACGACTTGAGGACTTCGAAAAGGGCGTGGCTGTCTACCGCGAGTTGATTGCGGTCTGGGGCGATAGCGGCTGGCGGGACCTCCCGCGGCAGTTCGCCTCGGCCCTCGTCGACATGAGTACCGTCCAGTTGGAGCGCGGACGGACGGAAGATGCCTTGAAGATCTGCGAGGACGTGGAAGGGAGGCTGGATTCCGTCACGGCGGATGACCGGGTGCTTCTCGCGTGGAGGATGCACGGGGTACGCGCGAGGGCGCGGGTGGCGCAGGGACCGTCCGAGGCCGTGCTGCGTGCGTTCGTTGCTGCGTTCGGCTTTTTCGTGGCGGACGACATCACGATGCTACGGGAGATGGTCGATTTGGTGACGGAGCTGGTCGTTGCGGGCGCGTCGCCGCAAGGTCTGGAGAGAGCGATGGCCGATGACGAGGCGAAGTCCGAGGCGTTGAGCCCCCTGATTGCCGCCCTCCGGCTGGAAGCCGGTGATGAAGTGCGGGTGCCGGTGGAGGTGCGCGAGGTCGCCGGCGATATCCGGAAGGAGATCCGGGAACGCCGAGAAACCCGCGCCGCGTCGACGCTGGGTAGCGTCGACGCGGCGGGTCCGTCCAGTGCGGCGCACGGCGCGCCTGCCTGAGTGCTCCGCCGTTCCGTCAGGCGAGAATGCCGTTCACGATCTCGCCGTGCACGTCGGTGAGGCGGAAGTCGCGGCCCTGGAACTGGTAGGTGAGCCGCGTGTGGTCGATGCCCGCGAGGTGCAGCATCGTCGCGTGCAGGTCGTGGATGTGCACGGGGTCCTTGACGATGTTGAACGCGAAGTCGTCGGTCTCGCCGTAGACGGTGCCGGGCTTGACGCCGCCGCCGGCCATCCAGATGGTGAACGACCGCGGATGGTGGTCGCGCCCGTAGGTCTCCTCGGTCAGCCGGCCCTGGCAGAAGATGGTGCGGCCGAACTCGCCGCCCCAGATGACCAGGGTGTCGTCGAGCATGCCGCGCTCCTTCAGCTCGGACACGAGCGCCGCCTGCGGCTGGTCGACGTCCTTGGCCTGGGCCTGGATGCGCCGCGGCAACTGGGTGTGGTGGTCCCAGCCGCGGTGGAAGATCTGCACGAAGCGCACGTCGCGCTCGGCCAGCCGCCGCGCGAGGAGGCAGTTGGCGGCGAAGGTGCCCGGCGTGCGCGAGTCCTCGCCGTAGCGCTCGAAGACGCTGTCGGGCTCGCTCGACAGGTCGGTGAGCTCGGGCACCGAGGCCTGCATGCGGTAGGCCATCTCGTACTGGGCGATGCGGGTGGTGGTCTCGGGGTCGCCGAACGCCTCGCCGTCCGACCGGTTCAGCTTGCCGAGGTCGTCGAGGAAGCGGCGCCTGAGGCCGCGGTCGACCCCCGGCGGGTTCGACAGGTAGAGGACGGGGTCACCGGTCGAGAGGAACTTGACGCCCTGGTACTCCGACGGCAGGAACCCGCTGCCCCACAGCCGGTCGTAGATGGGGTTGCCGCCGCGGTTGGTGACCATGGCGACGAAGGTCGGCATGTCCTGGTTCATGCTGCCGAGCCCGTACGACAGCCACGCCCCCACGCTGGGCCGGCCCGCGAGCTGGGCCCCGGTCTGGAAGAACGTCACCCCGGGGTCGTGGTTGATCGCCTCGGTGTGCATGGTCTTGATGAAGCACAGCTCGTCGGCGATCTTGGCGGTGTGGGGCATCAGCTCGCTGATCCACGCCCCCGACTGCCCGTGCTGCTTGAACTCGAACGTCGACGGCACGACCGGGAAGCCGGCCTGGCTCGCGGTCATCGGCGTGAGCCGCTGCCCCTGCCGGACGGAGTCGGGCAGATCGGTGCCGCGCAGGTTGGCGAGCTGCGGCTTGTACTCCCACAGGTCGTGCTGCGACGGCGCGCCCCCCTGGAACAGGTAGATGATGCGCTTGGCCTTGGGGGCGAAGTGGGGCAGCCCCGGCAGCCCGCCGCCGTCGACGGGGGCCTGGGCGATCAGGTTCTCGCTGAACAGGGTCGCAAGGGCCGCCGAGCCGATGCCGGAGCCCGCGAGCTCGAGAAACCGCCGCCGGGTCTGCAACTTCTGCAGTTCGGTTAGGAGTGCCATGGTCAGTCCTTCGTGATGGTGCGGTCGAGGTTCATGATCATGCTGGCGACCATCGTGTACGAGGCCAGCTCGGCGATGTCGAGGGTCTCGTCGCGCGCGGTGTCGCCCACGTTGACGAGCTCGAGGGCGGCCCGGCGGTCGGCCCGGTAGCGGTCGAGGTAGTCGTTTAAGCTGCCGGTCAGCACCGCCTCGTGGTCGGCCGGCGGGCGGTGCTGGGTGGCGAGCCGGTAGGCGTAGGCGATCTTGTCTTCCGGCGCCTCGCCGCCCTCGTGGATCATGCGCTGCGCGAGGTGCCGCGCCGCCTCGACGTAGGTCACGTCGTTCATCAGGTTCAGGGCCTGGAGCGGCGTGTTGGTGCGGTCGGTCCGCACGATGCACGTCTCGCGCGTCGGCGAGTCGAACGCGAGCATCGACGGCGGGGCGAGGGTGCGCTTCCAGTAGGTGTAGAGGCTGCGCCGGAAGAGGTCGTCGCCCTGCGACTGCACGTAGGTCTGGCTGGCCCCCGCCTCCCACAGGCCCTCGGGCTGGTAGGGCTTGACCGACGGCCCGCCGATGCCGGGGACGAGGAGGCCGGACACGGCCAGGGCCTGGTCGCGGATGAACTGGGCCGGCAGCCGCATGCGCGGCCCCCGCGCCAGCCGCCGGTTCTCGGGGTCGGCCTCGAACGCCCCGGGGGCGATGGTCGAGTCCTGCCGGTAGGTGGCGCTGGTGACGATGGTCCGCATGAGCTCCTTGACGTCCCAGCCCGAGTCGACGAACTCGGTGGCGAGCCAGTCGAGAAGCTCGGGGTGGCTGGGGAAGTCGCCCTGCAGGCCGAAGTTCTCGCTGGTCTTGACGATGCCGGTGCCGAAGAGCATCTGCCAGAACCGGTTCACGGTGACCCGGGCGGTGAGCGGGTGGTCGGGCTGGACGAGCCACTCGGCGAAGCCCATCCGGTTGGCCTCGGCCCCGTCGGGCAGCGGCGGCAGGATGGCCGGGACGTTCGGCGTCACCCGCTCGCCGGGCACGTCGTAGGCCCCGCGGATGAGCTGGAACGTCTCGCGCGGCGGGTCCATCTCGTCCATGACCATGACGGTGGGGAAGCTCTCCCACATCTCGGCCCGCTGGTCCTCGAGGTCGTTCAAGTGGCGCCACGCGTCCTGCACCTCGGCGTCGGCGTACTGGTCGAGGTAGGCGAGGCGGATCTTCCCGGCCTGCCCCGGCGTCCGGTCGGCCGGCGCGATGCGCGCGATCTCGGGCAGCGTCTCGGCCGTCGCCACCACCGCCGCCTCGTCGGGGGTCAGGGCCTCGTGGTAGATGCGGACGTCGTCGATCCAGCCCCGGAACCGCGGCCGCGAGTCGGTGCCGCCCGAGCCCTCCGGCGGGGGTCCGCTCGCCCCGATGCGTAGCGGCTCCTCGCGCGCGCGCATGGGGTTGTTGATGCCGTCGAGCAGGGCGACGGTCTCCTGCTGCTCGCCGTTGACGTAGATGCGGAAGCTGTCGGGCACCCGCTTGCCGGTGTAGGTCACCGCCACGTGCTGCCACTCGTTCAGGGGCAGGTCGTCGACGGTCTCGACCCGCACCCCGTCGTCGGCCCAGCGCTGCGACAGGTTGATGCGCACCTTGCCGTCGATCAGGTACAACCCCCAGCCCCGCTCGCCCTGGTCGTCGGCCAGCGCGCGCGAGACGATGACCCCGTCGGGGGCGGTGGAGTGGACCCACGCCGACAGCGTGAACGGGTCGTCGTAGGTGAAGTTGGCGATGTCGCCGGCGTCGATGAACCGCTCGCCGTCGAAGCCGTGCGCCTCGCCGACCTTGCCCGGCACGAAGCGCGGCGAGCCGTCGACGAGCCGGACGTTCACCGGGAACTCGACCAACTGGGGCTCGGACACGCCCCGCAGCCCCGACGTCACGTTCGGCGAGACGTAGACCGGCTCGGACGTATAGACGCCGTTGAAGTCGCCGTCGAGCGGGTAGTGCACGAGCAGCTTGTCGCGCAGCACCCAGTCGACCCGGCCCGCGTCGGCGAGCGTCGCCTCCCACGCCCGCTGCGCCTCGGCCGCCCCGTCCTCGAGCTCGGCGAACGTCTCGCGCGCCTCGTCGACCTCGAGGTCGAGCCAGCCCAGCTCGGCGAACTGGTCGTCGGTGGGCGCGGTGATCATCGGCGGCGAGTTGCCGTACTTGAACGCCTTGCCCCGCTCGGGCACGTTGTTGAAGTAGGCGAAGATCTCGTAGAACTCCCTCTGCGAGACCGGGTCGAACTTGTGGTCGTGGCAGCGCGCGCACCCCAGGGTCAGCCCCATCCACACCGTGCCCGTCGTCGACACCCGGTCGACCACGTTCTCGACGAGGAACTCCTCGGGGATGATGCCGCCCTCGCCGTTCTGGCTGTGGTTGCGGTTGAAGGCGGTGGCGATGCGCTGGTCGAGGGTGGGCTCGGGCATCAGGTCGCCCGCCAACTGCTCGATGGTGAACTGGTCGAACGGCATGTTCTTGTTGAACGCGTCGATGACCCAGTCGCGGTAGCGCCACATCGACCGCTCGGCGTCGGTCTGGTAGCCGCTCGAGTCGGCGTAGCGGGCCGCGTTGAGCCACTCGACGGCCATCCGCTCGCCGTAGCCGGTCGAGCCGAGCAGCCGGTCGACGGCGTTCTCGTAGGCGTCGGGCGAGTCGTCGTTGAGGAACGCGGCCACGTCGGACTCCAGCGGCGGCAGCCCCGTGATGTCGAGGCTCGCCCGGCGCAGCAGCGTCACCCGGTCGGCCTCGTCGGCCGGCCCCAGCCCGTCGGCCTCGAGGCCCGCGAGCACGAAGTTGTCGATGGGGTTGCGCGGCCACTCGGCGTCGGCCACCGGGGGCACCGCCGGCCGCTCGGGCGGGCTGAACGCCCAGTGCGACGCCCACTCCGCCCCTTGGTCGATCCAGAGGCGCAGCGTCTCGATCTCGTCCGCGCTCAGCGCGTCCTCGTCGGTGCCGGGCATGACCGGGGTGTTCAGGCCCAGCCGGTAGGGCATGCGCACCCGCGCGTCGTCGGCGCCCACCCGGTGGATGAGCAGGCTCTCGTCGGCGTTGCCGGGGATGATCACCGGCCCCCCGAACTGGCCGCGGTCGGCGAACGGCCCGTCCTCGACGTCGAGCCGCAGCCCGCGCTGGCGGCCCGCCTCGTCGGGCCCGTGGCACGTGAAGCAGTTCTGCGACAGGATGGGCCGGACCTCGCGGGCGAAGTCGACGACGCGCTCGGGCAGGGCCGGCGCATCCTCGGCGAGCTCGCCGTACGCGGCGCCGCCGTCGATCCACCGGCGCACGAGGTCGATCTGCTCGTCGGTGAGCGACCGGCCGGACGCGACCGGCGGCATCTTCATCACCTGGTCGCCGGTGGTCAGCCGCTGGAAGAGCGGGCTCGCCTCGGCGTCGCCGGGCACGACGACCCGGTCGATGAACGCCTCGGTGTCGAGCCGCAGGTCGGCCTGCCGCGTGCCCTCGCTCGGGCCGTGGCAGGCGATGCACGCCCGGGCCAGCACCGGCCGGACGTCGCGGTTGTACTCCAGATCGTGCGCGGGCGCCTGGGCGGCGGCCGGATGGGCGCCGAACGCCGCCGCGACGACGGCCAACGGAATCAGAAGGCGAGGTACGGTCATCTTCATGTAGGCATCCCCTCAGCAGTGCATGGTAGGTCTCCCAAGGGTCGCATGCAAGCCTTTATTGCGCCGGGCCGCGCCGGGCGTCCCCACGTTAGAATGGAAGGGCCTCGACCCGCGCCCGCCCCGACCCATGACCCAGACCAGCCTCCTCCGGCGCATGGCCGACTTCGACCTGAGCGACACGCAGCGGCAGGTGCGGGCGGCGGTGCGCGAGTTCGCCGAGCGCGAGATACTGCCCACCGTCGAGCGGAACGAGCGCGACCGGCGCTATCCGCGCGACCTCATCGCCCGGCTCGCCCCGCTCGGCTACCTCGCGCCCCTCATCCCCGAGGAGTACGGCGGCTCGTTCAGCGACGTGGTCACCTACGGCGTCGTCTGCGAGGAGCTCGCCCGCGTCGACTGGGTGGTCGCCTCGGCGGTGTCGGTCGCCAACTCGCTCGTCGGCAGCTCGATTCTGCGGTTCGGCACCGAGGCGCAGCGGCGGCG
Source organism: Vicinamibacterales bacterium (assembly GCA_963664545.2). Classification (GTDB taxonomy): domain Bacteria; phylum Acidobacteriota; class Vicinamibacteria; order Vicinamibacterales; family UBA8438; genus JAJEEA01. The sequence goes on from OY761475.2 coordinate 2,567,161, forward strand.
GTGGCTGCCCCCGCTCGCGGCCGGCGAGATTCTGGCCTCGGCGTGCCTGACGGAGCCCGGCGGGGGCACCGACCTCGCGTCGCTGCGCACCCGCGCCCGCCCCGTAAACGGCGGATGGGAAATCAGCGGCAGCAAGGTCTTCATCTCGCACGCGGCCGAGGCGGGGGTCTTCGTCGTGCCCGCGACCGTCGACCCCGAGCAGGGGCACCGCGGGGTCACGATGTTCCTCGTCGAGCCGTCGGCCCCCGGCATCTCGATCGCTCCGCTGCCGATGCGCACCCTGCAGCGCGACAACATCGCCGAGGTCCACTTCTCGGAGGTCCGGGTCGGCGGCGACGCGCTGCTCGGCGAGGTCGGCCGGGGGTTCCCCATCCTCGGCGCCGCCCTCGACACGGGGCGCTTCTCGGTGGCCGCCCGCTGCGTCGGGCAGGCCCAGCGCGCCATCGACCTGACGCTGCCCTACGCCCGCGAGCGGCGGGCGTTCGGGCAGGCGATCGGCGAGTTCCAAATGGTGCAGCAGAAGATTGCCGACATGATCTGCCGCACCGAGGCGGCCCGCGCGCTGGTCTACCGGCTCGGCCGGATGAAGGACGCGGGGTTGGAGCGGTGCTCGATGGAGGCGTCGATGGCCAAGCTCACCGCGAGCGAGGCGGCCACGCGGAACGCCCTCGACGCCATCCAGATCTTCGGCGGCTACGGGTTCTCGGCGGAGTACGAGGTGGGCCGGCTGCTGCTCGAGGCCAAGAGCCTGGAGGTGGGCGAGGGGACCAGCGAGCTCCACCGCAAGCTGATCGCCGAGTTCGCCCTGGGCCTGCGCTGACGCGCGCCGCCCCGGCCGTCGGCGGGTGCCGCCCCCGCGAATAGCCGCCCCGTCGGCCGCGTATGGGTCATGACGATGCAACACCACGAGGCGGCGGGGGTCGGGCCATTCCCCCGGACGCCTGCACGCGCGTCCCGCAGGGTGCGGCTGGTCCTCGTGACCGGCACCGCGGTGCTCGGGCTGGCCGCGGCGGTGGCGTGGCTCGGACCCCTCCTCGTCAGGCAGATCGTCCGGCTGCTGAACTTCTCGGTGCAGGGTTTCGTCTGGATCGTTGGCGGGCTCGAACAGGGGCTCGACGCCTGGAGCCTGGCCGGCGAGATCGCCCGGGCGATCGGCGCGGGACTGACGACGCCGGAGGTCGGCGCGGCGATCGTCATCATCGAGATCGTCGGGGTCGCGGCGCTCTACGCGCTGCATCGGCTGCTGTCGGGCGACGACAAAGGGGCGGGGCGATGATCAGGGGTACATTCGGACGGGACGCTGCGCCGTTCGCCTCACGGGCCGGTCGAACGCAGCCGGGCGCCGGGCCGGGTGCCGAGGCCGACGCCGCGGAACGGGGCGGGGCGATGACCGGGGTCGGCGGCGGACGCGGCGCGGTGCCGTTCGCGTCACCGGCGGGTCGAACGCGGCCGGGTGCCCGCGCCGGAGGACGGCGTCGACCGTCGGCGGACCGGTCGGGCGCGGGACGGAGCCGCGGGGCGGCCATAGGGCTCGTCGGCGTGCTCGCGGTGGGCGGGCCGCTGTTCGCGCAGCCCGCGGGGACGGAGGGACTGCGGGAAGAGGTCGAGGCCCGGTTCCGGGTGACCGCGACCAGCGGCGGCGTCGGCCTGCTGCCCCTCGACGGCGACCTGGGCGTCTCGCTGATCGAGTTGCGGGGCGAGGCGGTTTACGTCGACGGCGCCGGCCCGTTGACCGTCCAGGGGCTGACCGACGCGCTCGGTCCCGCCGCCGCCCCGCTGCTGCGGTTGCGGCGTCTCGAGGCGGCGCGGCAGCGTTCCTTGCTGGGCTTGCCGGCGGCCGCCGTTGCGGGCCCGACCGGTGCCGCCCCCGCGGGCTCGGCGCGCGACGCCGGTGACGCCGCCGCCGCGGCGGCCGTCGCCGAAGCCGCTGCGGCCGTCGCCGGTGAAGAGGCCGCCGAAGCCGCCGCGGCCGCCGCGGCCGTCGCCGAAGCCGCTGCGGCCGTCGCCGGTGAAGAGGCCGCCGAAGCCGCCGCGGCGGTCGCCGGCGAAGAGGCCGCTGGATCCGCCGCGGCCGCCGCCGCCGCGGCGGTCGCCGGCGAAGATGCCGCCGAAGCCGCCGGCGCCGAGCTTCCGGCCGTCGAGGCCAACGCCGCCGCCACGCCCGGGACCGCTCCTCCGGCCCCGCCGTCGCCCGCGGCGCCCCGCGCGCCTCCCGTGTCTACCGCGCCGCCCGCCCCGGCCGCGCCTGCCGCGGCCGCGGCTCCTCCGGCTCCGCCCGCGCCTCAGACTTCTCCCGCGCCGCCCGCCCCTGCGGCTCCGGCTTCTCCCGCTCCTCCGGCTCCGCCCGCGCCTCAGACTTCTCCCGCACCGCCCGCCCCTGCGCCACCGCCCGCGCCATCGGCCCCTCCCGCGCCACCGGCCTCTCCCGCGCCGCCCGCGCCTCCGGCTCCGCCCGCTCCTCCCGCGGCGCCCGAGGCGGACCGGCAGCGCCGCACCGTGCGTGGCGATGTCGTGCGCTTCGGCGGCGACGTGCATGTCCCCGCCGACGAGCGGCTCGACGGCGACGTGGTGGTGATCGGGGGCAGCCTGCGGGTGGACGGCGAGGTCACCCGGGACATCGTCCTGGTCGGCGGGTCGGCCGAGTTCGGGCCCGAGGCCGTCGTCCGGCGTGACGTCACCGTCGTCGGCGGCCGCGTGACGCGGCACCCCGGCGCCCGTTTCGACCGGGAGGTGAACGAGGTCGGCTTCGGCGGCCTCGACCTCGACCTGGGCGGTCTCGGCAGCGGGTTCGGGTGGCCCCGCCGGGGGCCGATCTACCGATCGAGCGAGTTGCTGGAGACCCTCATCCGCTTCGCGTTCCTCGGCCTCCTCGGGTCGGTGGTGCTGCTGGTCGCGGCCGGCAGCGCGCGCCGCGTGGCCGACCGGGTGACCCGCGAGCCGGTCAAGGCGGGGGTGGTCGGGCTGCTCGCCCAGCTCCTGTTCTTCCCGCTGCTGATCGTCGGCTCGGTGGTGCTCGTCATCACCCTCGTCGGCATCCCGCTGCTGGCGCTGGTGCCGGTGGTCATCATCGCCGCCCTCGTGGTCCTCCTGCTCGGGTTCACCGGCGCCGTCCAGATCGTCAGCCGGCTGCTCGCCAGGGGGCGGCCGTCCGACCTGGTGCTGTTCTGGGTGGGCCTGGTCCTGCTGATGACCCCCGCGTTCTTCGGCGACGCGCTCGACCTGGTCGGCGGGCCCTTCCGCCTGTTCGCGCTGATTCTGGGGGTGACCGGGTTCGTCGTCGAGTACCTGGCCTGGACCGCCGGCTCCGGCGCCGTCATCCTGAACTGGTTCGACCGTGCGCCGGCCGCGGCGGGCGGCGCGCCCCCGCCGCCGCTCCCCGGCCCGGCCCAGCCCCCGGCGCCGCCCGCGCCGAACCCGGCCCCGCCGACGCCCCTGCCGCCGGCCCCGAACGCCGGCCCGCCGCCGGCGCCCCCGGCCTCGAACGCCGCCCAGCCGCCCCCGGCCGCGCCGCCGCAAGCCTAGCGGTCGCGGCCGGCCGGCACCGCCACCCGCACCGTGCGCAGGAACGCGCCGAACGACGCGCAGTATGATCGGTCCGGATGGTCACCACGACCCGGCACCATGTGGACACCGCCGGCCAGGGGGACGCGCACGACATCACGGCCCTCGTGGCCCGCGCGGTATCCGGGTCCGGCCTGTCCGACGGCCTCGCCACGACCAGCGTGGTGGGGTCGACGGCGGTGGTCACCACCATCGAGTTCGAGCCGGGGGCGGTCGCCGACCTCGGCCGGCTGCTCGACCGGCTCGCGCCGCGCGGCGGCGACTACGCGCACCACGCGCGCTGGGGGGACGACAACGGATCGAGCCACGTCCGGGCCGCGCTGATGGGCCCTTCCCTCACGGTGCCGTTCGAGCGCGGCGAGCTCATCCTGGGGACCTGGCAGCAGATCGTGCTGCTCGAATGCGACACCCGCCCCCGGCGGCGGCCCTTCGTCGTCCAGCTCATGGGCGAGTAGCGGTCCCCGCCGTGGAACGGCTCGGGCCGCTGGACGATTGGACGCCCAGCCGCGCCGAAGGCGACGAGCCGCGGGCCGGCCGCGGGGCGCCCCGCCGCGCGGCGCCCGCACCCGACAACCACCATGATGACGCTCGACTGGACCCGGCAGACCCTCGACAACGGCCTCGACGTCATCGTGCACGAGGACCACCGCTGCCCCATCGTGGCCGTCAACCTCTGGTACCACGTCGGCTCGCGGAACGAGTCGCCGGGCCGGACCGGCCTCGCCCACCTCTTCGAGCACCTGATGTTCGAGGGCTCTCTGCACCACGACCGCAACTACTTCACGCCCCTGCAGCAGGCCGGGGGCGCCGTCAACGGGTCGACGAGCTGCGACCGCACGAACTACTGGGAGGTCGTCCCCGCCAACGCCCTCGACCTCGCGCTGTGGCTCGAGTCCGACCGCATGGGCTACCTGCTGCCGGCCCTCACCGCCGAGAAGTTCGAGAACCAGCGCGACGTGGTGCTGAACGAGCGCCGTCAGCAGTACGAGAACCGGCCCTACGGGCTGGCCCTGATGGCCCTCATGGCCGCCCTGTTTCCGCCCGGCCACCCCTACCGCTGGACCACCATCGGCGAGGTCGCGGACATCCGGGCCGCCACCCTCGACGACGCCCATGCGTTCTTCCGCGGCTGGTACCACCCCGGCAACGCGTCGTTGACGGTGGCCGGCGACGTGGAGACGGGGGCGGCCATCGACGCGGTGCGGCGCCACTTCGAGGAAATCCCCGCCGGCCCGCCCCCGTCCCGCGCGGCGGGGGCCGGGCCCGGGCGGGCGCGGGCGGATATCAGCCCGACGGACCGCGGCGTCGAGCACCACGGCGCGGCGGGGGCCGGGTCCGGGCGGGCGCCGGCGGACGGGCCGGCGGAAGAGCGCAAGCTGCTGCTGGAGGACCGCGTCGAGCTGCCGCGGCTGTACCTGGCCTGGCGCAGCCCCGCCCTGTTCGCCGAGGGCGACGCGGGCATGGACCTGCTCGCCCACGTCCTCGCCGGGGGCAAGACCTCGCGGCTGTACCGGACGCTGGTGCGCGACCGCCGCATCGCCACCGACGTCAGCGCCGCCCAGAGCTCGCGCGAGATCGGCGGCTGGTTCTGCATCACCGCCACCGCCGCCCCCGGCCACGGCCTCGACGAGCTCGACGCCGCGGTCGGCGCCGAACTCGCGGCCCTCGCCGACGACGGCCCGGACGCGGGGGAGCTCGAGCGCGCCCTCGCCCAGGTCGAGGCGCAGTTCGTGTACGGCCTGCAGACGGTGGGCGGGTTCCACGGCCGGTCGGACCAGCTCAACGCCTACAACGTCTACACCGGCGACCCCGGGTTCCTCGACCGCGACCTCGCCCGCTATCGAGGGGTCGGCGTCGACGACGTGCGCGCCCTCGCGGGCCGGCTCGCGCCGGACGGCCGCGTGGCGTTGAGCATCGTGCCGGCGAGCGGAAACGGCCTCGCGCTCGCCGGGTCGGCCCCGGCGGAGGTGTCCTGATGTCGCCCGTCGACCGGACCCGACTGCCGGCGCCCGGCCCGGCCCCGGCCGCGCGCTTCCCCGCCGTGGCGCTCCGCCGCCTGAGCTCGGGCATGGCCCTGCGCGCCGCCACGCACGCGGGCCCGCCGGTCGTCCATTGGCTGCTGCTGTGGCGCGCCGGCACCGCCGCCGATCCGGCCGACCTGCCCGGCCTCGCCGCCCTCACTGGCGATCTCCTGGACGACGGCACGGAGGCCCGGTCCGACCTCGAGCTGCACGCCGCCCTCGACCGCCTCGGGGCGCGGCTTGGGGTGCAGGTCGGCGCGGACGGGACGATGGTGTCCCTCACCACCCTCGAGCGCCACGCCGCCGAGGGGCTGGCCCTGCTCTTGGAGATCGTGACGCGTCCGCGTTTCGCCGACGCGGACTTCGACCGGGTGCGCGACCTGCGGCGCAGCCGGGTGCGCCAACTGCGCACGGTGCCCGCCGCCGTCGCCGAGCGGGTCTTCCTGGAGACCCTGTACGCCGGGCATCCCTACGGGCACGTCGGCATCGGCACCGACGAGGCGCTGTCGCGGATGAGCGTGGACGACGTGCGGCGCTTCCACCGCGAACGCCTCCGGCTCGACGCCGCGACCCTCGTCGCCGCCGGGCCGTTCCCGGGCGCCGCCTTCGCCGAGATGGCGGAGCGGGCGCTGGGCGCGTCGGCCCCGCCGCCCGGCCCCGGCGCCCCTGCCCCGCCGCCTGACCCGGGCGCGCCGGGGCCGCCGCCGGCGAGGCTGGTGCTCGTCGACCGCCCCGGGGCGGTGCAGTCGGCGCTGCGCATCGGCCACGTCGCGGCGCCGCGCCGGACCGCCGGGTATCATGCGCTGCAGGTGCTCAACGCGGTGCTGGGCGGCCAGTTCGTGAGCCGCCTCAACCAGAGCCTCCGCGAGGAGAAGGGCTACACCTACGGGGTGCGGACGGCGTTCCAGTTCCGGCGGGGGCCCGGTCCGTTCGTCATGCAGGGCAGCGTGCAGGCCGACGCCACCGTCGAGGCGGTCCGCGAGGGGCTCGACGAGATGGCCGGCATCGGCGGCCCGCGGCCGGTGACGCCGGGCGAGCTCGACCTCGCGCGGTCGTCCCTCACGCGGGGCTTCGCCCGCGGGTTCGAGACCGCGGGGCAGGTCGCCCGCGGCGTCGCCCACCTCGTGCAGTACGATTTGCCGGACGACGAGCACGACCGGTTCGTGCCCGCGGTGACGGCGGTCGACGCGGCCGCGGTGACCGCCGCCGCCGCCCGCCAGCTTCGGGCCGACCGCGCGGTCGTGGTGGTCGTGGGGCCCGCGGCGCAGATCGAGCGCGGCCTCGGCGCCCTGCCGCTCGGCGAGCCGCTACGGGCGGACGTGGAGGTGGTCGCGCCCTAGGAGTCTGCGCCGTAGAACGGTGCAGACTCCTAGCAGGGTTGGTTGGGCGGCGAGCGGAGCCGTTAGGCGACACTCTCCGGGCTAGCCGGGAGGAGCTCCAGGATGAAGGCAGTCCGCTTCCACGAGCACGGCGGGCTCGACGTCCTCCGGTGCGAGGAGGTCCCCGACCCGGAGCCGGCGCCGGGCGAGGTGCTCGTCCGGGTGCGCGCCTGCGCCCTGAACCACCTCGACCTGTGGCAGCGCCGCGGCATTCCCGGCGTGCCGCTGCCGCACTGCCCCGGCACGGACGTCGCGGGCGAGGTCGTGCGCGGCGAGGCGCACGGGGTCGGCGAGGGGGTGCGGGTGCTGCTGCAGCCGGGCATAAGCTGCGGCCGGTGCGTCGCCTGCCTCAACGGCCAGGACAACCTGTGCCGCAGCTTCGGCCTCGTCGGGCACCAGTCGGAGGGCGGCTACGCCGAGCTGGTCACGGTGCCGGTCGAGAACGTGGTGCCGATTCCGGACGGCGTCGGCTTCGTCGAGGCGGCCGCGTTCCCCCTCACCTTCCTGTCGGCGTGGCACATGCTGGTCACGCGGGCGCAGCTTCGGCCGGGCGAGACGGTGCTCATCCTCGCCGCCGGCAGCGGCGTCGGGCAGGCCGCGATACAGGTGGCGCGCGCCCAGGGCGCCCGCATCATCGTGACCGCCGGCTCGGCCGAGAAGCTGGAGCGGGCCAAGGCCCTCGGGGCGCACGAGGGCATCGACCACCACCAGGAGGACATCGCGCGCGAGGTCCGGCGGTTCACCGACCGCCGGGGCGTGGACGTGGTCTTCGAGCACGTGGGCCAGGCGACGTGGGAGCAGTCGACGAAGAGCCTCCGGCGCGGGGGGCGGCTCGTCACGTGCGGGGCCACCACCGGCCCCGTCGGGTCGATCGACATCCGGCACCTGTTCACGCGGCAGATCTCGCTGATGGGCTGCTACGTGGGGTCGAAGGGCGAGCTGCTGCAGGCGGCCGAGCTGTTCTTCGCGGGCCGGTTCGAGCCCGTCGTCGACCGCACCTACCCCCTCGACGAGGCGGCCGAGGCCCAGCGCCGGCTGGAGGACCGGGCGGGGTTCGGCAAGATCGTCCTGCTGCCCTGAGAAACCAATCGCGGCGTTTCCGCGTCCTACCAGAGTCGGCGCCCCGGAACGGCGCCGACCGCCGGCGCGGCGGCTTGGGCGCCGGGCGGAACCGCGGGGCGGCGGTTGGCGGGGCCGGGAATCGGTGTCCGGGAGTTCGACCATGCGGAGTCTCGCCCGGATCAGCGTCAGCATCGCTGGCGTCATCGGCGTCGTGGCGGTCACCGTGGCCGGGGCCACGATTTGGCTGCTGCTGACCGATCCGGTCTCGGTGGCCGACGCGGTGAGCGAGCAGGACGTGACCCCCCTGGTGCGCGAGCTCGCCGCGATACTCTACGAGGCCATCCGGCGCCTCCTCGGCTACCTCTAGCTGGTTCCTCGTCGTGCCCCGACAGGCTCGGGCGGCCCGCCCGGCCCGGCGACGCCGCCGGTTTCTGATGTCGCCCTCCGGCTCTGGGTTCCGGTTGGGGCGGGTGGCCTACTGCGAGAAGTGGAAGTTCGTCGAGCTGATGTCGCCCTCCGGCCCTGGGTTCTGTTGGGGGGGCGCTCGTACGGCCCGTCGGCGTCCCTGATCTCGGCGCGACGCAGAGCCGCGCGACGGGCGGCCCGCGGCCCGGACGGAAGCCCGCGGCCCGGACGGAAGCCCGCGCTGGTGCCGCATCCCGCTGTCGTGCCGCGGGTCTGCGCCTACAGGTTGCGCCGCAGGAACTGGATCAGGACGTAGCCGTCGAGCCACTTGAACGGCGCTTCGCCGGTCGAGTAGTGCCCGCAGGGCAGGGCGAAGACGTCGGGGGCCACGCCGCGGCGGCGGCACTCGGTGACGAACCGCCGCGACAGGTCGACCGGGAACGACAGGTCGTAGCGGGCGTACACCAGCAGCACCCGGGTCCCCCGCAGCCGCTCGACGTAGGGCCAGGGACTGATGGGTAGCCACAGGCGGCGCAGCCGGTCGAGGTCGATGGCCCCGTCGAGGCCGGCGCGCACGTGCGCGGTGGACAGGCCGTCCCAGACCACGTCGGCGAAGTACGGCGAGACGTGGTTGAGGGCGGCGGCGGCGATGTGCGGCTCGTGGGCGGCGGTGAGGGCGGCGAGGCACGACCCGAGGCTCGTGCCCAGGATGCCGATGCGCTCGTGGCCCCGCGCGTCGAGCCACGCGACGGCGCGCCGGGCGTCGAGCACCGCCTGGCGGTTCACCTGCAGGGTGCGGCCCACGTTGGCGCTGACGATGTAGTCGGCGCGCTCGAGCTCCGGCGGCATGCGGGCGTCGTGGTAGGGCAGGGTCAGCCGCAGGGCGCTGATGCCCACCCGCGCCAGGAAGCGGCACAGGCCGGCGTGCCCCTCCGCGTCCGCGTTCCACTGCGGCAGCACCAGCACCGCCCGGCGCCGGTCCCGCGACGCGGCCGGGTGGTACTGGGCGTGCACGGTGTTGTTGGCGGGGTGCGGCGTCTCGACCTGGCTGGGGAAGGTCAGCCGATGGCCGTCGAGCACGTAGCCCGGGCAGGGCGCGGCGGCGAACCAGCCGGGGTCGGCGAGGGCGGCGGCCGCCGCCCGCTCCATTCGCGCCGCGGGGTCGTCGGCCGGACCGGCGGGGTCGCCGGCCGCGCCGCCGGGGTCGCCGGCCGCGCCGCCGGGTTCGCGGGACGGACCGCCGGGCCGTGCCGCGGGTTCGCCGGACGGGCTGCCGGGTTCGCGGGACGGACCGCCGGGCCGTGCCGCGGGGTTGTCCGACGGGCTGGCGGGGCCGTCCACCCAGTCGAGCCCCCACTCGAAGGACCGGACGACGCGGTTGGTGGTGGCGGCGGCGAGGCGGCGCTCCCAGGCGTGGAAGAATCTCTCGATCACTCGTGTACCATCACCGTGGACCGTTGGACGAAGGGAGTCGCGATGAGCATGACGACCGTCGGCGTGCAGGAGGCCCGGCGCCTTCAGACCGAGGAAGGGTACACCTACATCGACGTGCGGTCGGTGCCCGAGTTCGAGAACGGACATCCCGAGGGGGCCTGCAGCGTCCCGCTGCTGCACCTCGACGCGGCGACCCGGCGCATGCAGCCCAACCCCGAGTTCCTCGCCGTCATGCAGGCGCGCTTCCCGACCGGTGCCAAGCTGCTCGTCGGCTGCCAGATGGGCGGCCGCTCCGCCCGCGCGGCGCAGTTGCTGGCCGGCGCCGGCTACGAAACCGCCGTGAACGTCGACGGCGGCTTCGGGGGTCGCCGCGACCCCGCCACCGGCCAGGTGATGGCCGAGGGCTGGGCCCCCGCGGGCCTGCCGGTGGAGTCCGGCCCCGGCGGCGACCGGGCCTACGAGACCCTGCGCCGGCCGCCAGGGGACGCTGGCGGCCCGGCCTGACCTGTCGCCCGATTCAGAAAGCCGGAGAGGCCGGCCGACCGTTCGCCGGCCCGCCGGGGTGGGCGGCTCGGCCGGGCCTGCTCCGACCCGCCGCGTCGGCGCACGGTGAGTCGCGGAGTGCCAACTGCCCGCCGACGGGGCGTCTCGCGGCTGCCCTGCGGGCCGGGAGTGGCGCTGGAGTGGTGCCTCGCCGTCAGCGGCGCAGACTCACGGCGTCGGTGGCGCGCGCTGGCGCGCGCCTTGTGACAAGCGGTTATGCTGTAGCGGGGGACAGCCGCCGGACAACCGCCCGGGGTCCGTGTCCGTGGAGCCGACCCGTTGCGTGGACATCCATCTGCGGTACCTGCGATGCTCGATCAGAACCGACTCGACGTGGCGGCCAAGACGCGCTCCAATATCTTCAACTGGCGCGGCCAGTTCACGCCGCAGTTCGTCGACTACTTGATGGAGAGATTTGCCACGGCCGCTACGTCTGTCGTCGACCCGTTCTGCGGTTCCGGCACGGTCTTGCTTGAATCCGCTTCCAGGGGAATCGCAGCATACGGAACCGAACTACACCCCGCCGCGTACGCTATGGCGAAGTTCGCCACACTGTCGTCCCTATCCATGCGACAGCGGCTGAACCTGCGTGATGAGGTTGAGTCCCAGATCAATCATGTAGCGGTTCACTTTGAGGACTATCCCCTCTGGCAGGAGCGGGCGACGTTCCGAGACAGTGCGAAGAATCTCCTGCAATTCGGGCAACTGCTCCTGAGCCGATGCGACAGCGAGCTCCAGACTCTCATAGTTATTCTTGTGCTCTTCGAGACTGAATCCATGCGGCACAGCACGTTGCTGTCTGCTTTGCGTCGAGCGTTTCGCGGAATTACCGGACACTTGCTGCAACTACCGCGTCTTGACGTCGCACCCGAAGTATTCTGGTGTGATGCCCGGGCGGCCCATAAGGTTGTCCAGACACCGTGCGATCTATTGATCACCAGCCCGCCGTACATCAATGTTTTCAATTATCACCAAAATCACCGGGCGGTTGTCGAGCTTCTGGGATTCGATGTGCTCCAGGTAGCGAAAAGTGAGATTGGTTCAAACCGAAGAAATCGAGGTAACCGGTTCAAGACGGTGGTGCAGTACGCACTTGACATGGAGCAGTGCCTCCGCGTCTTCAGCCGCGTGCTGAAGGATGACGGCACCGCGGTCGTGATCGTGGGCCGGGAGTCGCGGGTACGCGGTGTGCCATTCAAGAACGGACAGATCATCATGGACTTGGCCACTGAGGGGAATCTGTTGCACGTCCGGTCGTTGCACGAGCGCAAGTACATCAATCGTTTCGGGACGAGGATATTCGAGGACATATTGGTACTGGGGAAGGAGGCGGGAGGTACGCCGCGGGCAGTGGGCAGAATGGTGGCGGAGCGGACCCTGAAACAGGCGGCGGCCGTGGCTCCTCACGGTGTCGGTGTGGATATAGGAAGCGCGCTGGAAGACCTGAACTCGATTCCAGAGTCACCGGTGATGCACCGACGGTGCCATAGTCCAGGATGGATATCATGACGCCCCATGGTGAGAAACTCGACGCTGCGGCTCGGAATCCGAAATGCGGCGACGACGACCGGGCGCTGCTCGTGGAGGCGCGACATGTTTACGGCGAGTGGATAGAGAATATGCGGCGTCTGGCGACGACCGGCGGGGAACGTGTTCAGCAGATGACCAAGGCACTGAACAATTACAAGGACACTCTGGAAGTCGAACTCATCGCGAGGAGGGGTTCGGCCTTCATGAAGCGGCAGAGAGGCCAATTGAAGCTCGACAATTCGATACTGGAGGAGTTTCTGATTCATCTGGTGCACCCCAACGTGATCAGAGGACTACCGGAAGATCTGGAATTGACGGTCGGTCCAACCCGGGCCTTCATGTCATTGTCGTTCACTCCAGTAGACCTGTCTGGACTCGGCGGACCGCCACGCGTTACGATCAAGACGAAAGATCAGGACTTCGTTATTGGCAAGAACATTCATTACAGATTCTCTCCAGAAGCGGATTTTCCGGTCGAAAAGACCACGGCGGGGTCGCTCTCGGGCTGTGGTGGTGCTCCCTTCCGCGGCCGGTCGGCTGTCGCCTCCGGCTCCTGTCCATTCTAGCTTCTTAGCCGCCGGGTCGGGGTGCTCAGACCATCGCCTCGTCGTGCACCGGCTCGCCGCGTTCGAAGCGGTCGGGGGCGAAGCAGCTCACGTCGGCGGTCTCGGTGCGGCCGAGGCGGATCAGCTCGGAGAGGACCTTGCCGATCGCCGGGGCGATCATCAGGCCGTGGCCGCTGTAGCCGTTGGCGAGGACGAGGCCGGGGGCGGCGGGGTGCTCGCCGAGCAGGGGGTTGTGGTCGGGGGTCATGGCGTAGAGGCCCGCCCACCCTTCGATGAGTTCGATGGGGGCGAGGCCGGGCATGCGCGCCTGGAGGGGCGGCCGGAAGTCCGTTTCCCAGCGCGCGTCGTCGCACGCGAAGTTCTCGCCGGGGGGCTCGTCGAGCTTGGTGCAGGCGACCACCAGCCGGTCGGGCCCCGGGCGGTCGGCGGTGTCGTCGTGCCGCCAGTGGACGCCGCTGGGGTCGACGATCATCGGCAGCCGGTAGGGGAGGCGCGCGGGCAGGGCGCAGCGGAACAGGTGCTGGCGCACGGGCTCGACGGGCAGGTCGAGGCCGGCCATCGCCGCCACGCGGCGGGCGAAGGGACCCGCCGCGTTGACCACGACGTCGGCGGCCAGCTTCTCGCCGCCGTCGAGGACGACCCCGGCGACGCGGCCGCCCCGCCGGGTCAGGTCGGCGACCTCGGCCGCGACGTAGCGGGCCCCGGCGTCGGCCGCCGCCGCGCGGAACCCCGCGAGCACCTCGCGCGGCTCGCCGTAGCCGTCGTCGGGGCCGAAGACCCCGAACCGGATGTCGTCGAGCCGCAGGTCGGGGGCCAGCGCCCGGATGTTGTCGGGCTCGAGCCGCCGCACGCGCGCCCCGAGCCGGCGCTGCCGCTCTAGCCGCGCCTCGAAGCGCTCGGCCCCCGCGTCGTCGACGAGGAAGAGGTAGCCGCGCTGCCGGAAGTCGGCGCGGGGGGTGTGCCCGGGCACGCGCATGTCGCGGTCGAACGCGGCGTAGAAGCGCGCGCCGTACTGCGCGAGCCGGACGTTCGCGGCCGAGCTGAACTGCTGGCGGATGCCCCCCATGGCGAGGAACGACGACGCGCGGGCGTAGGTCGCGTCGCGCTCCACCACCACCACGGGCCCCGGATGGCCGTCGCGGATCAGGTGGTACGCGATGCTCGATCCGATGACCCCGCCGCCCACGATCACGACCTGTCGCGCCGTCGCCGTCACCGTCGTCCCTCCGCTTGGCCGTTCAAGCCGCTGCCCGCGCCGCGCATCTGCGCCCCGCTGACCGCGGTCCCTCCGAAAAGCGGGTCGTCCCGCCGCCCGCGGTCGCGACGGTCCTACTCCGCCGCCGTCACGCTCGCCGTCTTCGCTCGGGTCGATGCCCGTTCGGCCGTCCCCGGTCGCGACGGTTCCGGCCGCCTGGCGCGCTCTCTGCGCCGTCCCGCTCGGGAGGCCGTTCCAAATACGTCTTCAGACCGTCGAGCGAGGCCCGCCAGCCGGTGGCGATAAGCTGATAGTAGCGCTCCCAACGCGGTCCCTCCCATGAGCCGCTCTGCCGGACCAGCAGCCGCGTGGCCGGGCCCTGCACCGTGCAGCGCACGTCGAGGGCCATGGGGCCGAAGGCGAGCGAGCCGGGCGGCAGCCAGTAGGCGCCGGCGATCGAGAACGCGCGTCCCGGGCGGTGGTCCATCACCGTGCCGTAGAAGACGCCGCCCAGGGTGCCGAGCAGCTCGTCGCGGAACGGGGTGGCGCGCCACTCGACCGCGTACACCCCGAGGGGGCGGGGCGTGGTGACCGACCGGACGGTGTCCCACCACACGGGCAGCGCCGCGGGGTCGAAGAACGCCCCCAGCACCGCGTCGGGCGGAGCGGTGATGACGACGGTGTGCTCGAACGCGAGCGGCGGCGGGGAGGACATGGGGTCAGGGGGCGCGTCGCCCGCGGCCGGCGATTGAAGGGCGTTCCGTCGGTGCCTCGGTGCGACCGTTGCGGCCGCGCCGCGCGGCGCCGGGGGCTGCCGGGGCGGGCGGTCGCCCGGTCGGCGGGCTGGTGTACTGACCGCCGGCCGGCGTTCGCGGTCGACGTGTCGCCGAGGCAACGCGCGGTCGGCCGGCCGTGGCTTCAGTACGACACATAGTCATCGCGCAACCGCCCGAACGCGTCGAGGTCCGCCGCCCAACCCTCGGCGATGGCATCGTAGGGCACGTCGTCGTCCAGGGACCGCCGCAGCGCGTCAGAGCCGGACAGGATGTCGATGGGCGGGATGACCTCCTCGTACTCGTAGGGCGGCTCGCGCCACGCGAACCGGTCGGGGTCGAGCCGCCGGCACACCTGGAGGAGGGCCACCGCGGTGAGCACGGGCCGGAACGCGGCGCGGTCGGCGACGTGGATCTGGCAGCCGCCGCAGGTCTCGCCGGCGTGCTTCTGGAACGTCGGCTGGAACTCGGCGGGGCGGAACCACGCCCCCGGCAACTCCAAGCCGTTCATGGCCTCGGCCACACGGTGCGCGTCGAGCCACGGCGCGCCCGCGAGCTCGAACGGCCGGGTCGTGCCGCGTCCCTCCGACAGGTTGGTGCCCTCGAACAGCACCATGCCCGGATAGACGACGGCGCTGTCGAGCGTAGGCACGTTCGGCGACGGCAGCACCCACGGCAGCCCCGTCTCGTCGTGGTACGCGTCGCGGCGCCAGCCGTCGAGGGGCAGCACCTCGACCGACGCCCCCAGCCCGAAGGTCTCGTTGCACAGGCGGGCGAGCTCGCCGATGGTCAGGCCGTGGCGCAGGGGCACCGGGAACTGCCCGACGAACGACTCGAAGCCGGGCCGCAGCATCGGGCCCTCGACGGCGGTGCCGCCGACGGGGTTCGGCCGGTCGCAGACGACGACCGGGACGTCGGCCGCGGCGCACGCCTGCAGGCAGTTGGTCATCGTGTGGACGTAGGTGTAGACGCGGGTGCCGACGTCCTGCAGGTCGACGACGAGCACATCGATCTCCGACAGCATGGCCGGCGTGGGCGCGCGGGTCTCGCCGTAGAGCGAGTACACCGGCACGCCGAGCCGCGGATGCCGCGCGTGGCCGGTCTCGATCATGTTGTCCTGCACGTCGGACCGGAACCCGTGCTGGGGGCCGAACAGGGCGGCTAGCCGCACCTCGGGGGCCGCCGCCGCGACGTCGACGACGTGCCGGCGCCCGGCGTCGAGCGAGGCGGGGTTCGACAGGAGGCCGACGCGCCGCCCCGCCGCCCGCGCGCCGATGTGCGCGGCGAGCCGCGCCGAGCCCGTGGTGACCGTCATCCCTTCGATTATACGGGGGCGGTCCGGCCGCCATGCTACGATCCACGGTTTCGGCACCCCGCCGGGGGCCTGACCCGGAACATGGAGGACGAGACCGCCGTGGCGAACGCCGAGCTGCATGCCGACTTGAGGACCGCGGTGCGCGAGCTCTGCGCGCGCTTTCCCGACGCCTACTGGCGCGAGCTCGACGCCCGCGAGGCGTACCCGGAGGAGTTCGTCCGCACCCTGACCGAGGCCGGCTACCTCGCCGCGCTCATCCCCGAGGAGCTGGGCGGCTCGGGGCTCGGCATCGCCGAGGCGTCGATCATCCTCGAGGAGGTCAACCGCTCGGGCGGCAACTCCGCCGCCTGCCACGCCCAGATGTACATCATGGGCACCCTGCTGCGGCATGGGTCGGAAGAGCAGCGCCGCCACTATCTCCCGAAGATCGCCAGCGGCGAGCTGCGGCTGCAGGCGTTCGGGGTGACCGAGCCCACCACCGGCACCGACACCACGCAAATGAAGACGATGGCGGTGCGCCGGGGCGACCGCTACGTGGTGAACGGGCAGAAGGTGTGGATCTCGCGGGTCGACTACTCCGACCTGATGCTGCTCGTGGCCCGCACCACCCCCCTCGAGGAGGTCAAGAAGCGCACCGAGGGCCTCTCGGTGCTGCTCGTCGACCTGAAGACGGCGGTCGGCAACGGCATGACCGTGCGCCCCATCCGGGCCATGATCAACCACGCCACGACCGAGGTCTTCTTCGACAACCTCGAGGTGCCGGTCGAGAACCGGGTGGGCGAGGAGGGCCGGGGGTTCCGCTACCTGCTCGACGGGCTCAACGCCGAGCGCATCCTCATCGCGGCCGAGTGCGTCGGCGACGGGCGCTGGTTCGTCGAGCGGGCGTGCCGCTACGCGCGCGACCGGGTGGTGTTCGGCCGCCCCATCGGGCAGAACCAGGGCATACAGTTCCCCATCGCGCGCGCCCACGTCAACGTCGAGGCGGCCGACTTGATGCGGGTGCGGGCGGCCGAGCTGTTCGACGCGGGGAAGCCGTGCGGGGCCGAGGCCAACATGGCCAAGCTGCTCGCGGCCGACGCCTCGTGGGAGGCGGCCAACGTCACCATGCAGACCTACGGCGGCTTCGGGTTCGCCGAGGAGTACGACGTCGAGCGCAAGTTCCGCGAGACGCGGCTCTACCAGACCGCGCCCATCTCGACCAACCTCATCCTGTCCTACATCGGCCAGCACGTGCTGGACCTGCCGCGGTCATTCTGATGCGGCTCCGAGACCGCTCCGGCGCGCCCGGGGGCCGCGTCCACGGGCGTCCGGCCCGGCCGCGGCCGGACGCCGCCCGACGGTGGGAGCGCCGCGGTGCGCGGCCCGGCCGGATCCCGGGGCCGGGTGCGCCCCGGTCAATCTGATGCGACCGCTCGACGGGGTCACGGTCGTGTCGCTCGAGCAGGCGGTGGCCGCGCCGTTCGCCACCCGGCAGCTCGCGGACCTCGGAGCCCGCGTGATCAAGATCGAGCGGCCCGGCGTCGGCGACTTCGCGCGCGGCTACGACGCGACGGCGGGGGGGCTCTCGTCGCACTTCGTGTGGCTGAACCGGTCGAAGGAGTCGCTGACCCTCGACGTGAAGCACCCCGAGGCGGGGACGGTGCTGCGGCGGCTGCTCGAAGAGGCCGACGTCTTCGTCGAGAACCTCGCCCCCGGCGCGACGGGGCGGCTGGGGCTGTCGGCGGCTGAGCTGCGGGCCGCGCACCCGCGGCTCGTCGTGTGCGAAATCTCGGGGTACGGCTCGACCGGTCCCTACCGCGACCGCAAGGCCTACGACCTGCTCGTGCAGGCCGAGGCGGGGGTGCTGGCGATCACCGGCACGCCCGACGAGCCCGCCAAGGTGGGCATCTCCGTCGCGGACATCGCGGCCGGCATGTACGCGTACTCGGGGGTCCTCACCGCGCTCCTGATGCGGGCGCGGACCGGCGAGGGGACGGTGGTCGAGGTGTCGATGCTCGAGGCGCTCGGCGAGTGGATGAGCTATCCCCTTTACTACGCCTCCGGAGGCACCCCCCCCGCCCGCTCGGGGGCCCGGCACGCGGTCATCGCCCCCTACGGGCCGTTCGCGGGGGGGGACGGCGACGTGGTGTACCTCGGCATCCAGAACGAGCGCGAGTGGCGGGCGTTCTGCGAACACGTGCTGCGCCGGCCCGGGCTGGCGGCGGATCCGCGGTTCTCGGCCAACGCGCTGCGGTTGGCCAACCGCCCGGCCCTCGACGCGGAGATCGAGGCGGTCTTCGGCGACCTCGACACGCCCGAGATCGTGGAGCGCCTCGAGAAGGCGCGCATCGCGAACGCGCGGATGCGGACGGTCCAGCAGTTCGCCGAGCACCCCCAGCTCGCCGCGCGCGGCCGCTGGCGCGACATCGAAACGTCGGTCGGGCCGCTGCCGGCGACCCTGCCCCCCGCCACCATCGAGGGCGTCGAGCCGGTCATGGGGCCGATCCCCGAGCTGGGGGCCCACACCGACGCCATTCTCGGCGGCCTGGGGTTCGACCCCGCCACCATCGCGGGCTGGCGGGCGGCGGGGATGGTGTAGCCCGGCGCGTGCGGGACTATGATTGGAGCTTGAAGGGAGTCACCGATGCCAGTGAAGGAAGGATGGACCGGGCGCGTCTACGAGGACTTCGAGGTCGGCGACATCTACGAGCATCCCCTCGGCCGGACGGTGCTCGCGGCCGACAACACGTGGGCGACGCTGCTATCGATGAACACCAACCCCATCCACTTCGACCACGCGTTCGCCGCCAACACGCCGTACGGGCGGACCCTGGTCGACTCGACGTTCACCCTCGCGGTGGTGACCGGGCAGTCGGTCATCGACCTGTCGCAGAACGTCATGGCCAACCTGGGGTGGGACGAGGTGCGCCTGCCGAACCCCGTCTTCGACGGCGACACCATCTACTCGCGCAGCGAGGTGCTGTCGAAGCGCGAGTCGAAGTCGCGGCCCTACGTCGGCATCGTCACCGTGAAGTCGACCGGGTTCAACCAGGACGGCAAGGTCGTCATCGAGTTCAAGCGGACGTTCATGGTCTACAAGCGCGGGCACGCGCCGAAGCGGTTCCGGCCGGCCGCGCCCGCCGCGTGAGCGACCGCCCGGGGGAGGAACGCAGGGTGAGAGCGCGCACGATGCCGGCGGCCGGTGCCCGACGGGACGTCCGGGCGACATGGACCGGGACGCGTGCGGGGGGCTCCGGACGGGGCCGCCGCGCGACCGCGGCCGGCGTGCGGGCGGCCGGTCGCCGACAGGCCCGCGTCAGATGGACCGCGATGCGGGCGGCCGGCGCGGGGCTGCTCCTCGCCGTCCTCGGGGCGGCGGCGGGATGCGGCGACCCGCTCCCGGAGGTGCGGGGAGACCTGGCGTTCACGGGGGTGAACGTCATCCCGATGACCGCGCCGGGGGTCCCCGTGGTGGTCGAGAACCGGACCGTCGTCGTGACGGACCGGCGCATCGCGTCGATGCACCCGGCTGACGAGGTCGAGGTCGCCGACGGCACCGAGGTCGTCGAGGCCGGGGGGATGTACCTCATGCCGGGGCTGGGGGAGATGCACGGGCACCTGCCGGGGCCGCGCACGGTGCAGTCCGACGCCCGGAACCTGCTCTTCCTCTACGTCGCCAACGGCGTGACCACGGTCCGGGGCATGCAGGGCGAGCGGTCGCAGCTCGGGTTGCGCGCCCGCATCGCCCGCGGCCAGTCGCTGGGGCCGCGGATCTTCGTCGGCAGCCCGTCGATGACCGGCGGGCGCGTCACCACCCCCGAACAGGGCGCGCAGCTCGTGCGCGAGTACAACGAGCTCGGCTACGACCTCGTGAAGGTGCACGAGGGGCTGGCCCCGGACGTCTTCGACGCGGTGGCCGCGACCGCCAACGAGGTCGGCCTGCCGTTCGGCGGCCACGTGCCGGACGCCGTCGGGCTGCGGCGCGCCCTCGCGGCGGGGCAGGTCTCGATCGACCATCTCGACAACACCATCGAGGCCCTCGTGCCCGATGACGAGCTTCCCGCCGAGGGGGCCGGGCTCTTCGGGGTCGGCGGCCTGTTCGACCGGGTCAACATGGGGCGGCTGCCGCGGCTCGTCGAGGACACCCTCGCGTCGGGGGCCTGGATGGTGCCGACGATGGTGCTGTGGGAGACGGTCTTCTTCGGCGACCGCTCCGCCGCCGAGCTCCGCGCCGCCCGCCCCGAGGTGCGCTACATGCCGCCGGAGACCGTCGAGCAGTGGGAGCGGGCGGTGGACGAGCGGGCGGCGGCGGCCGACCCCGAGGCCAACCGGCGCGTCGCCGCGCTGCGCCGGCAGATCCTCGCGGCCCTGCACGAGGGCGGCGTCCCCATCGTGATGGGGACCGACTCGCCGCAGATCTTCAGCGTGCCCGGCTTCTCGGTTCACCACGAGATGGCCCTGTGGGTCGAGGTCGGCATGACCCCCTACGCGGTGCTGGAGGCGGGGACCCGGCGCGTCGCCGAGTACTTCGACGCCCTTGACGACTTCGGCACCATCGAGATCGGCCGCCGCGCCGACCTCCTTCTGCTGACGGCCAACCCCATCGACGACATCGCCAACGTCGCCCGGCGCGGCGGGGTCATGGTGAACGGCAACTGGTGGTCGGAGGAGCGGATTCAGGAGCGGCTGGCCGGCATCGCCCAGTTCTATGGGAACTGACGAACGCGGCGGGAAGCGGCGCCTTGCGAGGACGGCACTCGGGCGGAACCACGCCGAAAGGGAGGGCGACGATGCCTGAACTCGGACCACTGGAGAGAATTGCGGAAGCTGGCAAGAGGCTGTACGAAGAGAAGCGAGCTGCACTGGAGCGCGACCATCGAGGCCATTTCGTGGCGGTGGACGTGGTCAACGAGACCATCCATGTCGGCGAGACCGCCGACGCAGCCCTTCTGCGTGGCCGCAAGGAGTCGCCGCACGGAGTTTTTCACCTGATTCGGATTGGTTCACCGGGGGCCCAAAAGGCAGGGTACATTCAGGATCATGTCCAGGCTGATTTACGGGCGCTATGACGAGAGGAGTGACAAGTGAGCGACGAGACCCTGCCGGCGTTGGCCCGGTTCGGCGGGTTCGTGGCCGACGGCGCGGTGCCCCCGGCCGGGCGGCGCGCCGCCCGGGACGCGATACTCGACACCGTCGGGGTCGCCCTCGCGGGGTCGGTCGAGCCCGCGGCGCGGATGGTGCGCAGCCTCGCCGACGAGGAGGGCGGCGCCCCCCGTTGCGGCGTCCTCGGCGCGCCCGCGCGCACGGGTGCGGGGTGGGCGGCGCTGGCGAACGGGACGGCCGCCCACGCGCTCGACTTCGACGACATGTGCTTCGTGTCGATGGCCCACCCCAGCGCGCCGCTCGTGGCGGCGGGCCTCGCCGCGGCCGAGCTGGCCGACGCTGGCGGGGCGGCCCTGCTCGACGCCTACTGCGTCGGCTTCGAGGTCGAGGCGGTGCTGGGGCGGGTGATGAACCCCACCCACTACGAGCGGGGGTGGCACGCCACCTCGACCATCGGCACCGTGGGGGCGGCCGCCGCCGCGGCGCGCCTGCTCGGCCAGGACGCCGCCACCGCCGCCCGCGCGCTCGCCATCGCCGCCGCCGGGGCGTCCGGCCTCAAGGAGAGCTTCGGCACCATGGTCAAGCCCCTCCAGGCGGGGTTGGCGGGGCGGAACGGGGTGCTCGCGGCGATGCTCGCGCGCACCGGGTTCACCGCCCCCGACCGCGCCGTGGACGGCGCGCAGGGCCTGCTCGTGGCCATGCAGTCGCGCGCGCGCGGCCTCGGGGACGCCGCCGACGGGCTGGGGCGCGACTGGGAGATCGTCGACGGCGGCATCACCGTCAAGCTCTATCCCTCGTGCGCGGCCACCCACCCCACCATCGACGCCCTGCTCGACCTGCGGGCCGAGCACGGGTTCACGGCCGGCGGCGTCGAGGCGGTGGAGGTCGGCGTGGACGCGGTCACCCCGACCGTGCTCATCCACGACCGGCCGCGGACCGGCCTCGAGGGCAAGTTCAGCATGCACTTCTGCGCCGCCTCGGCCGTCGCCCACGGCCGCGTCGACCTCGGGACGTTCGAGCCGGCGGGGGTGGACGACCCCGCCACCCGGGCGCTGCTGCCGCGGGTGACGATGCGCGTCGACCCCTCGGTCGGCGTCGACCAGCCGCCGCTGACGGAGGCGGCGGTGACCGTGCAGCTCGCCGACGGCCGGCGCTGCGCGCGGCGGGTGCGCGGCGCGCGCGGCTACCCGGACCGGCCCCCCTCGGCGGCCGAGCTCGACGCGAAGTTCCTGGCGTGCGCGGCGCGCGCGGTGCCGCCGGCCGCCGCGGAGGCGGCGCTGGCATGGCTGCGCGACATCGAGCGGCGGCCCGCGGTGTCGGCGCTGACCGAGCTGGTGCGCGAGCCCGTCCCGGCCTGACGCCGACGGGTCCCGCGTCCGGCCGACCGAACGGAAAGGATGCCGGAAGCCATGCCGACCTCCAGCGACGAGCCCCCGCAACGGCGCGTCCGCCGCTCCGTCCTCTTCGTGCCCGCGGTGCGGCCCGACCGTTTCGCGAAGGCCGTCGCCACCGGCGCCGACGCCGTCTGCCTCGACCTCGAGGACGGGGTCTCGTTCGCCCAGAAGGACGAGGCGCGCGACAAGGCGCTGGCCCTTCTCGCCGACCGCCCCGCCGTGCGCGCCGAGGTCGTCCTGCGCATCAACGAGCCCGGGTCCGATCTGGGCGAGCGCGATCTCGCTGCCCTCCTCGCCTCGGGGGTCCGGCCCGACGCCCTGATGGTGCCGAAGGTCGGCGGTCCCGACACGCTCGAGGCCCTCGATCGGCGGCTCGCCCCCGCCCTTCCCAGCCTGCCCCTGATCGTCCAGATCGAGACCGCGCAGGGGTTGGTTGCCGTCGACGCCATCGCCGCCGCGTCGCCCGACATCGCGGTTCTCTTCTTCGGCGCCGTCGACCTGTCGGCCGAGCTGGGCTGCGCCATCGAGTGGGACGCCCTGCTCTACGCCCGGTCCCGCGTCGTGGCGGCGGCGGCGCTGGCCGGCGTCGACGCGATGGACACCCCGTTCATGGACGTGGGGGCGCCGTCCGAGCTCGAGGACGAGGCCCGGGCCACGCGCCGCCTGGGCTTCACCGGCAAGGCCGCCATCCACCCGACGCAGGTCCCGATCATCCAGGCCGCTTTCTCGCCCCCGCCCGACGCGGTGGCGTGGGCCCGGCGCATCGTCGCCGCCTACGACGCCAACGCCGGAGGCGTGCTCCTCGTCGACGGCAAGCTCGTCGAGCGCCCCGTCATCGCCTCGGCCCGGCGCATTCTCGACGCCGCGGGCGCCGTCGACCGCGCCCGCGGCGACGCCTAGCCCGGAGAGTCGCCTACGGCTCCGCTCGCCGCCCAACCAACCCGCTGGGAGTCTGCCCCGTTCTGCGGCGCAGACTCCTGGCCCGGAAGGCGGTTTTTCGCACGCGCGTGCCCACGCGTGCATGCGCGTGTGGACGGCGCGCGCGGCAGGCTCCATAATGAACGGCTTTGCGGCCCCATCGCGGGGCGGCGGCTCCGCCGAACCCGGTCCTCGCTGGCCGGAGTCGGCGCGGCGGGCGTGGCGCGGACCCCGGCGCAGGCGGCGGGCGCCGCGGTTTCGGGAAACGGACGGAATGCAGGGATGACCGGGAGTGCGCGGATTCTGATTGTCGCCGACGGGCCGTCGGCGGCGCTCGCGGAGCGTCTGAAGGAGTTGGGGCATGCCGTCTGCGGCGTCGCCCCGCCGGGGCGGGCGGCGGACGAGGCCGCGGCGCAGGCGCCGGACCTGGCGCTGATCGATCTGGCCGGCGACGCGGGCCCGGCCGGGGCCGAGGCGGCCGAGCGCATCGGCGGCCGGCCCGATGCGGCGTTGGTCTGTCTCGTGGGGGCCGATGACGCCGCCGCGGGCGGTCTGCTGCGGCGGGGGCGGCTGCGGGCCCCGTTCGGCTTCGCCGTCGAGCCGGCGGGCCCGCAGCAGCTTCGGCTGAGCATCGACTCGGTGCTGTTCGAGGCGGCGCGCAGGCGGCGGGAGGACGCCGAGTCCCGGCGGCGCGTCGCCGATCTGGAGCGCCGGCTCACGGTGACGCAGACCGTGTTCGACGCCATCGACCAGGCCGTGTTCGCGGCCGACACCCGCCACCGCCCGCTGATGGTCAACGCGGCCGCGAGGCGTGTCGGCGTTCGGTTGGGGTTGCGTCTGACGGACGGCTCGCCGTCGGCGGCCGACGTGGCCCGGGCATACGAGAGCTACGACGTCCTGCAGGTGGACGGACGGACGCCGCTCGACGCCGGCGACCGTCCCCTCGCGCGCGCGCTCCGCGGAGAGCCGACTGACGAGGTCGAGCTGAAGTTGCGCCGACGGAGCGAGGCCGGCGGGGGGACGCGCCGCATCAGCGTCCGCGGGAGACCGCTGCGGAACGCCGGCGGCGACCTGATCGGCGGCGTCATCCTGATCAGCGACGTCACCCGCGCGAGTCAGACCGCGAGCCGCCTCCGGCGCGTGCTGGCGGGGCTGAAGGCGCGGCGCCGGCTGACGCGGATGGTGTTGGACACCATGCAGGAGGCGGTGGTCGCCGTCGACCCGCAGGGCCGCCGCCTCCTCCTCAACCGGGCCGCGCGGAGCCTGGCCCGGATGACCCCGGCGCCGGGCGCGCCGCTGGACGAACGCCTCAAGGAGTACGGCATTTCCTTCCCGGACGGCGTCACGCCGTACCCGATGGACAGGATGCCGATCCGGCGCGCCATGAACGGCGAGACGTTCGAAGGCGTCGAGCTGTTCTTCCGGAACGAGCGGGTGCCGGACGGCCGCTACTTGAGCGCCTCGGGCGGACCGATGCGGAGCCGGTCGGGCGCCCTGCTGGGCGGGGTCGCGGTGCTCCGCGACGTGACCGAGATCCGCCGGCACCAGGTCGAGCTGAAGAGGACCGCCGCCGAGCTGCACGACCGCGCCGAGTTGATCGGGAAGGTCTTCGACAGCATGAGCGACGGCGTCGTCGTCGCCGACGGGGAGGGGCGGTTCACCCTCGTCAACAAGAGCGCCGTGCGGCAGTTCGGCTTCCGGCCCCTCGACGTCCCCGCCGACCAGTGGACGGATCGCTCCCGGACGTTCCGCCCCGACCGGGTGACGCGGTTCGATGACGCCGACCTGCCGCTGGCGCGCGCCCTGCGCGGCGAGTCGTGCGACGACGTCGAGATGTTCGTGCGGCACCCCGGGGCGCCCGACGGGATCTTCGTCGGCGTCGACGGCCGGCCGTTGCGGAACGAGGCCGGCGAGGTGACCGGCGGCCTCGTCGTGTTCCGCGACCTCTCGCATCGCCGCGCCGCCCGGGAGGCGTTCGCCAGCGGGCGGCTCGAGGCGATCGAGGCGGTGCTGCACAACGTCGGCAACGCCCTGAACAGCGTCACCGTCGGCGTCGGCACCTTGTACGACGCGCTCCAGAGGAACGAGCTGGCAGGCCGCATGTCCGCGCTGGCGGAGGCGGCCGCGCCGCACCGGGACGACCCGATCCCCTGGCTGCGCGACGATCCCCAGGGCCGCAAGGCGGTGCCGTTCTTCCTCGCCCTGGCCGCCGACCTGACCGCCCAGAACGCCCGGTGGCTGGCGACGGTCAGGCGCGTCCGCGAGCGCGTGCGGCACATCGTCGACGTCATCCGCACCGAGAGGGCGCTGGCGGCCGGTCCGCTGCAGCCGAAGGTGATCGACCTGCGGCGGCAGATCGCCGACGCCGTCGGGGCGCTGCAGGAGCTGCTGGCGCAGCGCGGCGTCCGCGTCGAGGTCGACTGCGGGCGGGCCCCCGAGCAGATCCGGATGCACGAGAGCCGGTTCCACCAGATGCTGGTCAACCTGGTCCGGAACGCGATGGAGGCGATAGACGAGCGGGCGGCGGCGGGCGGGTTCGACGCGGGCGAGACGCCGCGCGTCCGCATCGCCGCCTACCTCGACCCCGACCATCTCGTCGTGGAGGTGAGCGACAACGGCATCGGCATCGACCCCCGGCGCCTGCGGTCGATCTTCGCGGCCGGCTACACGACCAAGCCGTCGGGGATGGGGCTGGGGCTCCACTCCGCCGCGAACTTCGTGAACGGGGTGGGAGGACGCATCAGGCCGTCGAGCGACGGCCCCGGCCGGGGCGCGACCCTGCGGGCGGCGTTCCGGCGGTCGGCCACCCTGCTGGATCCGCCGGACCCGGCGGCGGAGGAGGCCTGAAGGCGGGACGGACCATGCCTGCGAACGCGCGGATCCTGCTGGTGGGCGCCGGCCCGTCGTCGTCGGCCCTCGGCGACCGTCTGCGCGGGCTGGGTCACGCGGTGCGCGCCGCGGCGGTGCCGGAGGAGGCCGCCGGACAGGCCGCCGCCTTCGGTCCCGACCTGGTGCTGACGGACCTGGACGGCGACCCCGCCCGCGCCGGGGTCGGGGCGGCCGAGCGGTGCGGCGCGCCGGTGGTGTTCCTGGCCGCCGAGGCCGGCGACGCCGGCGACGATCTGCTGGTGCCCGGGCGGATGACGGTCCCCTACGGCTTCGTCTTCAAGCCGGCCGGCCCTCGGCAACTGCGCCTGTGCATCCACGGGGTGCTGGCGGCACAGGCGCGGGAGCGCGCGGCGGGCGGGCGGCAGGCGGACGCCGAGCTGCGGCGGCAGCGCGGGCTCATGCGCGCGGTGCTGGACGGCATTCCGGACGGGGTGGCGGCCATCGACCTGCGGGGCAACCGCCTGCTCGTGAACCGAGTCGCGCGGAGCCTGGTCGACCTCGACGCGCACCCGGCGGACGAACCGCTGGACCGGCGCGTGGAGGCCTACGGCGTCTACCTTCCGGACGGCGAGACGCGCTATCCGTCGGAAGACCTCCCGATCCGGCGCGCCCTGCGGGGCGAGGCGTTCACCGGCGTCGAGATGTTCATGCGCAATCCGCAGTTGCCCCGCGGCCGCCTCTTCAGCGTCAGCGGCGGCCCGGTGCGGGACGAGGCGGGTACCGTGCAGGCCGGCGTCCTCGTGCTGCACGACGTGACCGAGGAGAGGCGGCGCGAGGCGGCGTTCAAGCGGCTCGCCGCCGAGCTGCACAACCGCGCGCAGTTGATGGACACCGCCTTCGAGAACATGAGCGACGGCGTCTTGGTCACCAACCTGGCCGGGCAGTTCACGCTCTTCAACCGGGGCGCCCGGCGGTTGCTCGGCATCGGGTACTCGGACGTGCCCGCGAGCGAGCGGCCCGCGCGCTACGGGTTCTTCCATCCCGACCGGGTGACGCCGTTCGCCGAGGAGGATCTGCCCCTCATGCGGGCCATCCGCGGCGAGTCGACCGACAACGTCGAGATGTTCGTGCAGAACCCCGGCGTGCCGGACGGCGTATTCGTCAGCGTCGACGGGCGGCCGCTGCGGGACGACGCGGGCAAGCTCAGGGGCGGCGTCGCCGTGATTCGCGACGTCACGCTGCGCGCCGCCGCCGAGGAGGCGTTGACGCAGGCGTTCAGCAACGGCCGGCTCGAGGTGGTCGACACCATCGTCCACAACATCGGCAACGCCGTGAACAGCGTCGCGGTCGGCGCCGACACCCTGCGCGGCGAGCTGCGGCAGAACGCGTTGATCGGGCGCCTCTCGGCGCTGGCCGACGCGGTCGAGGCGCACCTCGACGATCCGGTCGCCTGGCTGCGGGACGACCCGCAGGGCGGCAAGGCCCTGCCGTTCGTCGTCGCCCTCGCCCGCGACTTCGCCGCCCACTACGACCGGCTGCTGCACACCGCCGACCGCGTCCACGACCGCGTGAGGCACATCGTCGACATCATCCGCACCCAGAAGTCGCAGTCGGCCGGCCGCGACCATGTCCAGGCGGTCGACCTGCGGCAGCAGATCGGCCACGCCGTCGAGGTGCTGCGCGAGCCCCTCGCCCGGCGCGGGATCCGCGTCGAGATCGACTGCGCGCGGGCGCCGCGCGAGATCCGGACGCACGAGAGCCGGTTCCAGCAGATGATGGTCAACCTGGTCCGGAACGCGATGGAGGCGATAGGCGAGCGCGCGGACCGGGGCGGGTTCGGCGCCGGCGAGGCGCCCCGCCTCGAGGTCGCCGCCTACGTCGAGTCGGCGCATCTGGTGATCGACGTGATCGACAACGGCGTCGGCATTCCTCCCGACCGCCTGAGATCGATCTTCGCCGCCGGCCGCACGACGAAGGCCGGGGGGAGCGGGCTCGGGCTGCATTCGGCGGCCAACTTCGTCATCGGGGCCGGCGGGAGCATCCGGGCGCTGAGCGAGGGCGCGGGCCGGGGGGCGACCGTGCGGGTGGCGTTGCGGCTGCCCGCGCGCGGGGGCGGCGACGGGGGCGGGGGGGCGGTGCCCGCTTCGGCCCCGGAGCCCCGCGGCTCGTGAGCGCGGCCCGGGGGCCGCGGATTCCCGGCCCGCCTTCGGGGGCCGGGGCGGGCCGGCGCCGCGGCGGCGCGGGGACGGCCGGCGGGACAGGAGAATCATGGGAGCCAGGATCCTGATTGTCGGGGACGGTCCGGAGCCGGCCTTGGCCGGCGCCCTGGAGGGGCTGGGGCACGCGGTCTGCGGCGCCGCGCCGCCGGACGGGGCGGTCGAGCGGGCGGCGGCGCTCGGCCCCGACCTGGCGCTGGTCGACGTGGACGGGGAGGCCGGCGCGGCCGGGATCGAGGCGGCCGAGGGGATCGGCGATCGGTGCGGGGTGCCGGTCGTGTGCCTGGTGAACGGCACCGCGGCGGACGCCGCCGCCGCGCTGCTGCGGCCCGAGCGGACGACGGTGCCGTTCGGTTTCGTCGTCCGACCGGTCGACCCCCGGCAGTTGCGCCTGAGCATCGACGGGGCGCTCGCGCTGCACGCGCGGGCGCGGCCGGCCGGGGACGCCGACCGGCGCACGATCGCCGAGCTGCGGCGGAACGCGGCCGATCTGGAGCGCGACGCCGCCGTCGCCACCGCCGTGGTCGAGAGCATGGACCAGGCCGTCGTCGCGGTCGACATGTCGGGCGCCTTCCTGCTGTCGAACGCGGCCGCGCAACGCTTCGTGGGCGACCGGATCGGGGCGGCCAACCGGGCCGAGGCGTTCCGCGCGGTCAGCGCGTGGAAGCTGGACGGCCGGACGCCCTTCCCGGAGGAGGACCTGCCCCTCTCCCGCGCGCTCCGCGGCGAGTCGTCGAACGATGTCGAGCTCCTCGTGCGCCGGTCCGGGCGCGCCGAGGACGTCCGCATCCGCGTCGACGGGAGGGCGCTGCGGAACGCGGAGGGGGACCAGATCGGCGGCGTCATCCTGTTGCGCGACGTCACCCGCGTCAAGGAGACCGAGCAGCGGCTGCGCCAGACGGTGGGCGAGCTGCGCCGGCAGCGCCAGCTCATGGAAGCGGTGCTGCAGAGCATGCACGACGGGGTGATCGCGGTCGATGCGGAGGGGCGGCGCCTGTTCGCCAACGCGGCCGCGCGGCGGTTCTTCGACATGGAGACGGGGGCGGACCTGCCGTTGGACGACCGGCTGAGGGGCCACGGCATCTTCCATCCGGACGGCGTGACGCGCTACCCCGTGGAGGACATACCGATCTCGCGCGCCCTGCGGGGCGAGGCGAGCGCCGGGGTCGAGCTGTTCCTGCGCAATCCGCGCCGGCCGGAGGGCCTATTCGTCAGCATCAGCGGCGCGCCGACGCGGGACGAGTCCGGCGCGGTGCGGGAGGGGGTGGTCGTCATCCACGACCTGACCGAGACCAAGAAGCGCGAGGGGGAGCTGAAGCGCGCCCTCGCCGAACTGCACGCGCGCGCGCAGTTGATCGACGCGGTGCTGAACCACATGAGCGACGGGCTGGTCGTCGCCGACCGGGACGGGCGGTTCACCCTCATCAACCGGAGCGCCGCGCGGATCGCCGGCGTCCAGGGCACGGTGGCCCCGACGAGCGAGTGGGCCGAGCGCTACGGCCTGTTCCATCCCGACCGGGTGACGCGGTTCGCCGAGGAGGATCTGCCGCTGGTGCGCGCGGTCCGCGGCGAGCCGACCGACGGCGTCAACATGTTCGTGCGGAACGCCAACGTGCCGGACGGCGTGTTCGTCAGCGTCGACGGGCGGCCGCTGCGGAACGAGGCCGGCGACCTCACCGGCGGCATCGCGGTGATGCGCGACCTTACGCAGCAGGTCGTCGCCGGAGAGGCGCTGGCGCAGGCGTTCGCCAGCGGCCGCCTCGACGCGGTCGACACGATACTCCACAACATCGGCAACGCCGTGAACAGCGTCGCCGTCGGCGCCGACACGCTGCACGGCGAGCTGAATCGGAACGTGCTGACCGGGCGCCTCCGGGCGCTGGCCGACGCGGTCGAGGCGCAGGGCGACGGTGTGATCCCGTGGCTGCGGGACGACCCGCGGGGCCGCAAGGCGCTCCCCCTCGTCGCGGCGCTGGCCCGCGACTTCGCCGACCAGAACGACCGGCTGCTGCGCAGCGCGGACCGCGTCCGGCAGCGGGTGCGGCACATCGTCGACATCATCCGCACGCAGAAGCCCCACTCGGTCGGCCCCGTCCACCAGAAGGTGGTCGAGCTGCGCCGGCAGATCGGCGACGCCTTCAAGGTGATTCGCGAGGGGCTCGCGCAGCGCGGCATCCACGTCGAGGTCGACTGCGCGCGGGCGCCCCGCGAGATCCGGATCCACGAGAGCCGGTTCCAGCAGATGCTGGTCAACCTGTTCCGGAACGCGATGGAGGCGATAGACGAGCGGTCGGCCCGGATCGGATTCGACGGCGGCGAGGCGCCCCGCGTCCGGGTCGAGGCCTACATCGAGTCGGGGCGCTTGGTGATCGACGTCATCGACAACGGCATCGGCGCCTCCGCCGATCAATTGCGTTCGATGTTCACCGCCGGCTACACGACGAAGGACTTCGGGAGCGGGCTCGGCCTGCACTCGGCCGCGAACTTCGTCATCGGGGCCGGCGGGAGCATCCGGGGGTTGAGCGAAGGCGTCGGCCGGGGGGCGACCCTGCGGGTGGCGCTGCGGCTGCCCGATCCCCCGGCCGGTCCCGGGGCCGGCGGGCCGGCGGGTGCCGGCGAGGCGTCCGCCCCGTCCCCGGAACCGCCGGCGTCCCGCGGGTCCTGACGCGGGAGGCGGGTGCCGCGTTCTCCGGCCGCGCCGGCGGCGGGCCCGGGCCCGCCCCCGCCGCCCGTCCCGCCAGTAGCGCTCCCGCCGGATCGCCGCGGTTGACCGCGACGGACCGCGGCGCTACGCTGTGGCTTGGGCGGCGGCGGGGCTCGAGGGCGATGCCCGGCGGGCCGCGCTCCGCCCGTTTCCGTCCGCCGCCGGCTCCGGACCGGGGCGGGGCGGGCGGCGACGACCGACCATGACTGCGAAAGTCGGGATTCTGGTGGTGGGCGCCGGCCCCTCGGCGGTCGAGCTCGAGCGACTTCTGAGCGGGCTGGGGCACGACGTGCGCGGTGCCGCGGCCCCCGGGCACGCGGCCGCGCGGGCGTCGGCGCTCGGTCCCGACCTCGTGCTGGCGGACCTCGACGGCGACCCCGCGCGCGCCGGCGTCGAGGCGGCCGAGCGTTGCGGCGTCCCCGTGGTGTGCCTGGTCGGCGAGGCCGCCGGCGCGGACGGTCCGCCGGCGCCGGCGGTCCCGTTCAGCGTCGTCGCCAAGCCGGCCGCCGCGTGGAGCCTGCGCCTCGGCATCGACGCCGCGCTGTCGGCGCAGCGGCGGGAACGGGCGGCCGGGGACGGGGAGCGGGGGGCGGCGGCCGACCTGCGGCGGCGGGTCGCCGAGCTGGAGCGCGATGTCGCGATCTGGCGCACCGTCTTCGACGCCATCCACCAGCCGGTGCTGGCCGTGGACACCGGCGGCCGCATCCTGCGGGCCAACAAGGCGGCGCGGGCCGTCGTCGGCGAAGGGTCCGAGCACGACGCCGCGTTCGGGGCGTACCGCACGTTCCGGATGGACGGACGCACGCCGTTGCCGCCCGAGGAGGTGCCGCTCGCGCGCGCGATGCGCGGCGAGTCGCCGACCGACGTCGAGATGAGGGTCCGGCCGCCGGGGCAGCCGGCCGCGAACGTCTTCATCAGCGTCAGCGGGCGGCCCCTGCGCGACGCCGGCGGCGACCTGATCGGCGGCGTCGTCGTGATCAACAACGTCACCCGCATCAAGGAGACGGAGCGGCGCCTGCGCGGGGCCGTCGACAAGCTGGAGAAGACCGCGGCCGACCTGCACGATCATGCCCAGATGATGGACATGGTCTTCGAGAACATGACCGACGGCGTGGTCGTCGCCGACGCGGAGGGGCGGTTCACGCTGTTCAACAAGACGGCCGAGCGGCTGGCGGGCATGGGGCGGACGGACGCCGGGATGGACCGCTGGTCGGAGCACTACGGGGTGTTCCACGCCGACCAGGTGACGCCGTTCGCCGAGGCTGAGCTGCCGCTGGTGCGCGCCATCCGCGGCGAGTCGTGCAACAACGTCGAGATGTTCGTGCGGAACCACCGGGTGCCCGACGGGACCTTCGTCGCCGTCGACGGGCGGCCGCTGCGGAACGAGGCCGGCGAGGTCTCGGGCGGTCTCGCCGTGGTCCGCGACCTCTCGCAGAGCGTCGCCGCGAAGGAGGCGTTCATCAGCGGCCGGCTCGAGGTGCTCGACACGATACTCCACAACATCGGCAACGCCGTCAACAGCGTCGAGATCGGGGTCGGCACCCTGCACGCCGAGCTGCGGCGGAACACGCTGATCCGCCGCCTCTGCGCGCTCGCCGACGCGTTCGCGCCGCACCGCGACGATCCGATCCCGTGGCTGCGGGACGATCCGCGGGGCCGCAAAGCGGTGCCGCTGCTGCTCGCGCTGGCCCGCGACCTCGCCGCCCAGAGCGACCGGTGGCTGGCGACGGCCGAGCGCGTCCGCAGCCGGGTGCGGCGCATCGTCGACATCGTCCGCTATCAGAGCTCGCAGCCGGTCGGCCGGCAGGAACAGAAGGTCGTCGACCTGCGGCGGCAGATCGACGAGGCCGTCGCCGTGTTGCGCGACCCGTTGGCGCAGCGCGGCATCCGCGTCGAGATCGACAGCCTGCGGGCGCCCGCGCAGATCCGCATCCACGAGAACCGGTTCCACCGGATGCTGGTCAACCTGGTCCGCAACGCGATGGAGGCGGTGGACGAGCGGTCCGCGGCGGGCGGGTTCGGCCCCGGCGAGGCGCCCGCCGTCAGGGTCGCCGCCTACCTCGACGCCGACCATCTCGTGATCGACGTGATCGACAACGGCGTCGGCATCGACCCCGGCCGTCTGCGGTCCATCTTCGCGGCCGGCTACACGACCAAGAAGGACGGGAACGGGCTGGGGCTGCACTCGGCCGCGAACTTCGTCATCGGCATGGGCGGGCGCATCAGCCCGTTCAGCGACGGCGTCGGCCGGGGCACCATCATGCGGGTGACGCTGCGGCGGTCGACCAACGTGCCCGACTCGCTGGAGACGGCGTCGCCGGGGGGGAAGTGAGGGTCTATGCGGGGTGCCGAGGGCGTGCTGCAGGAGTTCGGGGACGGCGGGAACAACCGCGTGCTGATCGTCGACGACCAGCAGGAGATTCACGACGACTTCCGGGAGATGCTCGTGACCGACGAGGGCGCGTCGTCGGACGAGCTGGCGGCCGCCTTCCTGCCGCCGCGCCGCTCCTTCCTGCCCGAGTTCGCGCTGTCGCACGCCGCCAGCGGCGAGCAGGCGTGCCGGCTGGTCGAGGAGGGCCAGGCGGGCGGTCTGCCCATCGCCGTCGCCTACGTGGACGTCAGGATGCCCCCGGGCATCGACGGCATCGAGACGATCCGCCGCATGCGGCAGGTCGACCAGGACGTCGAGATCGTCATCATGACGGCGTACACGGACAAGTCGCTGTCCGAGATCGTCCACGACATGGACCGGCTGCACAAGCTGCTCTACATCCGCAAGCCCTTCGCCCGCGAGGAGATCCAGCAGATCACGCTGTCGCTGGTCGTGAAGTGGAACGTCGAGCAGGCGCTGGCGTCCGAACGCCGGGAGCTCGAGTCGATGAGGCGCGAGGTCGAGCGCCTCCGCGCCGAGGCCGGGACGGCGGCATCGTCGGATCGAGTCCGGGCGGTGCCGGACGCCGCGGGGCGGCAATCTCGGGCATGACCGCGCCCCTCTACGACCTGCTGCCGTCCGGCGACGCCTCCAGCGACGACCTCCTCGACCGCTTCCTCGACTACGTCGACCGCCTGGGCCTGACCCTCTACCCCGCCCAGGAGGACGCGATACTGGCCCTGCTCGAGGACCGCCACGTCATCCTGAACACCCCGACCGGCTCGGGGAAGTCGCTGGCCGCCTTCGCCCTCCACTTCGCGTCGCTCGCCCGCGGGCGGCGCTCGGTCTACACCTGCCCCGTCAAGGCGCTGGTCAACGAGAAGTGGATGGACCTGTGCCGCGAGTTCGGCCCCGACAACGTCGGCCTCGCCACCGGCGACGCCACCGTCAACCGCGACGCCCCCGTGCTGTGCTGCACGGCCGAGATCCTCGCCAACATGGCCCTCCGCGAGGGGGAGCGGGCGGCGGTCGACGACGTGGTGATGGACGAGTTCCACTGGTACGCCGACCGCGACCGCGGCGTGGCGTGGCAGGCGCCCCTGCTGACCCTGCCGCGGACCCGCTTCCTGCTGATGTCGGCCACGCTCGGCGACGTGTCGTTCTTCGAGCGGGAGCTGACGCGGCGCACCGGCCGGCCGACCGCCGCCGTCACCTCGAGCCGGCGGCCGGTGCCGCTCGAGTACGCCTATTCGGAGGAGCCGCTCGCGCAGGCGGTGGAACGGCTGGTCGAGGCGGACCGGGTCCCCGTCTACGTGGTCCACTTCACCCAGAAGGACGCCGCCGCGAGCGCCCAGAGCCTGACGAGCCTGCGCATCGCGACGCGGGACGAGAAGCAGGCGCTGGCCGCGGCCGTCGAGGACGTGCGCTTCTCGACGCCCTACGGCCCCCGCGTCCGCACGTGGCTGAAGCACGGCATCGGCATCCACCACGCGGGGCTGCTGCCGCGCTACCGCGTGCTCGCCGAGCGGCTCGCGCAGCGGGGCCTGCTCAAGGTCGTCTGCGGCACCGACACCCTGGGGGTCGGCGTCAACGTCCCCATCCGCACCGTGCTCTTCAGCCGCCTCTCGAAGTACGACGGCGAGAAGACGGCGGTGCTCTCGGCCCGCGACTTCCACCAGATCGCCGGCCGCGCCGGGCGGAAGGGCTTCGACGAGCGCGGCTACGTCGTGGTCCAGGCCCCCGAGCACGTCATCGAGAACCGGCGGCTCGCCGAGAAGGCGAAGGCCGGCAAGAAGGTGGTGCGCCGCCAGCCGCCGCGCGGCAACTTCGCGCCCTGGGACCGGCAGACGTTCGAGCGGCTCGTCCGCGCCCCCCCGGAGCGGCTCAGGTCGCGCTTCGCGGTCTCGCACGGCATGCTGCTCAACGTGCTGTCGCGCCCCGGCGACGGCTGCCGGGCGATGCGCCAACTCGTGCGCGACAGCCACGAGTCGGACGCCGCCAAGCGCGCGCACCGCCGGCGCGGCTGGCAGCTCTTCCGGGCCCTGGTGGCGCGCGGCGTCGTCGAAATCGCGCCCCGCGGCGCCGACGGCCCGCGGGTGCGGGTGAACGTCGACCTGCAGGACGACTTCTCGATGGACCAGACGCTGTCGCTCTACCTCATCGAGACCATCCCCCTGCTCGACCCCGACGCCGAGAGCCACGCCCTCGACCTGCTCACCCTCGTCGAGAGCATCCTCGAGAACCCCGCCGCCATCCTCTACCGGCAGCTCGCCAAGCTGAAGGCGGAGGCGGTGGCGGAGATGAAGGCGGCCGGTATGGACTACGACGAGCGCATGGCCGAGCTCGAGAAGCTCGAGCACCCCAAGCCGCTCGCCGACTTCGTCTACTCGACGTTCAACGACTTCGCCGACCGCCACCCGTGGGTCGGCGACGAGAACATCCGCCCCAAGTCGATCGCGCGCGAGATGTTCGAGACCTGGCTCTCGTTCGCCGACTACGTCCGCGAGTACGGCCTCGAGCGCATGGAGGGGCTGCTGCTGCGGCACCTCGCGGGCGTCTACAAGGTGCTCAGGCAGACGGTGCCCGACGGCGTGAAGACCGACGAGGTGGTCGAGATGGAGCTCTATCTCCGCGACCTCGTGCGCGGGGTCGATTCGAGCCTCCTCGACGAATGGGAGCGGATGCGCGACCCCGACTTCCGGCCCGCGCCGGAGGGCGGGACCGAGCCGGCCATGCCCGGCCGCGACGAGCCGCCCGACGTGACCCGCGACGCCCGCGCCTTCACCGCCGCCGTCCGCGCCCGGGTGTTCGCCCTGCTGCGCGCCTGGTCGGCCGGCGACGACGACGCGGCGCTCGAGGTCCTCGACACCCCCCTCGACGGGGCCGGCGAGGCGTGGACGGCCGGGCGGCTGGCCGCGGCGCGCGAGGCGTTCGCGGCCGAGAACGGCGCCCTGCGCCTCGACCCCGAGGGCCGCAACCGGCGGCACACGTCGGTGCAGCCCTCGGACGACGGCGCGGCGTGGCGGGTCGAGCAGATGCTTGTCGACACCGAGGGTCACAACGACTGGGTGGCCGCGCTCGAGGTCGACCTGGCCGCCTCCCGCGCCGCCGCCGAGCCGGTCGTCAAGTTGCTGCGCTTGGAGCCTCTCGCGTCGTAGGCCCGGAACCGTGGCGCGTGGCTGCCCGTTGGGTGGGCACCCGCTCGCGCCCGGCGCGCTCGCGTCGAACGGTTCCCCCGGCCAGGAAGGTGCCCTGGCCGCGGCTCTGCCCCGCGCCTCGCGGTTTCTGGTGATGGCGAATGGCGCGAGTACCCGGCTCGCGCCGATTGCTGGTGCCCTGGCCGCGGCTCTGTCCCGCGCCTCGCGGTTTCTGGTGATGGCGAATGGCGCGAGTACCCGGCTCGCGCCGATGCGGCCGTTGGAACAGCGGGGTGGCGTCAGGCGTGCGCCGGGACGTCCGCCGGCGCTTCGACCGCGGCCGGGCCGGCGGCGCGATCGGGCCGCTGCCGACGCATTTCCTCGAGGCGGTCGTGGGCCAGCATGTTCTGGATCAGCGGCAGGTAGAAGACGCCGTCGTCCCGCACCCGCACCGCGTCGTCCGAGACCGTGATCCACCCCATCTCGTCGAGCGCCCGCCACACGACCGCGTGCTCGTCGACGACGTCGCGGCCGAGCAGGTCGCGGTAGGCCGCCCGGTCGACGGCGAGCCCCTGCATCTCCTGGAAGAGCAGGTGCAGCCGCAGGTCCGCGGGCGTGTAGTGGTAACCCCGCATCACCGGGTAGCGCCCGTCGCGGATGCACCGGAAGTACTCGTCCACCCGTACGTGGTTCATGAACGCCCACCCCGGCGACTGCGGCGTGCCGAAGAAGAACGAGATGCCGGCGTAGCCCCAGCCCCAGGCGTCGAACCCGATGGGGCCGTTCCCGTTCGTCGCGAACGGCTTGCGGAACAGCTCTTCGTACAGGTACGCGGTCGGCACCGCCGCGTCGCGGCGCTCGAAGTCGTAGGGGGTCACCTGCGTGTAGCCGCGGGCCTCGAGCACCGCCTTGCCGGCCCGGTACATCTCCAGGTTCTCCTCCTGCGAGGGCAGCTCGCCCCGGCGGTTGCGGGCGAAGTCGGTGCGGCCGGCGACGTTCAGCTCGTAGTGCGTGATGTGGCCGACCCCGGTGGCCGCGACGGTCTCCAGGTCGCGCACCATCTGCTCGATGGTCTGGTTGGGCCAGCCGAAGATGAGGTCGACGCTGATCGGCAGGTCGAGCTGGGCGCACGACTCCAGCGTCCGGAACACCTGGTCGGCCCGCTGCCGGCGGCCGCTCGCCTTGATCAGCTCCTCGTCCAACTGCTGCACGCCCATGCTGATGCGGTTCATGCCGCACTGCTTCATGGCGAGCAGCTTGTCGTGGCTGAACGTCTGGGGGATGCCCTCGAGGGTGACCTCGATGTCGGACGGAATGTCGAACACCCCGCCCACGATCTCCATCAGCCGCGCGTACTGGTGCGGCTTGTAGAGGTTCGACGTTCCGCCCCCGAAGTAGATGCTCGCGAGCTCGGCTCCCGCGAAGTGGTCGCGGAACAGGTCGCCCTCGCGCTCGAGGTACCCGAGGTACTCCTCGAGCTGCCGCTGGCCGGTGTAGATCTCGGTCGGGAACAGGCAGAAGCCGCACCGGTCGGGCTCGGTGGGCAGGCAGTACGGGGTGCCGACGTAGAGGTTGACCCGCTTGGGGATCTCGCGGTTGGTGCGCTCCCGGGCCCGCAGCACCGCGTCCATGGGGACGTCCTGCTCGGCCCAGTGCACGGGCGACGGATGGCCGTGCAGCACCTTGTTGCTCTGGCGCCGCCGCCGGTGCTTATCGATGAAGGCCCTGGCCGCCTGCACGTCGCGCATGTCGCAACCGATCGCGAAATTGTCCGCCCGTTCCTCCCGATTGTCAACCCCTCCCAATCCCTATCGTCGGGGAGGACCCTCCCTACCGACCGCAGAGATCTTGACATTTTCCAGCGTGTATGCCACCATCGTCACGACTGTCGGCATGGAGACGCATGATGGAGTCAGAAGCGGGTTTCCCGGAACACCTAAAACTGGCTGAGCGGGAGCTTGAGCGGGCACGCCGCCAGGAGAGTTCCCTTCGGCGGCAGCTTGAGCAGGCTGTCAAGACAGGACGCTTCTGGGAGGATCTCGCGGGGTCTCTCCAGCGAGAACATTTCGCCCACGCGCTTTTCGCTCTCCGTCGGGACCTAGCATTCCTGCGCGACCTCGAGGTGACCGACGGTGCCCCCACTCAAGGGCTTCGGCTACTTCAGCGGCAACTCCAACAACAAGCTCGTTCCTCCGTGGTCAACGTCGCTCGTGATTTCCCGGCAAGGGTTCGCGAGTGCGGCATCCGAATCGACAGTATGTCGCGCCATCCCCACTACACGTTCAACCAGGGTTTTCTGCGCGTAGAGATCGATGAGCGCAATGTTACGGCAAGGGTCGTGCCGCGGGATGGCAACGAAATCGTGGTGGGCCTCGATCTGGACCTCGTCGTTGCAACCCTCTGCTCCGAACGGGCTCGTATCTTCGATCGCAAGACCGACGCGCAGAGCTTCCTGCGCAGTCTCTTTACGGCGTACGCAGCCGTGCTGCGCACGGAGAAGCGGTCAGAAGGCGATGCCGTTCCGCTCCGGCGCGTCGCAAATCGACTGGCCAAGAACCTGAATCGCTTCGCTATGGACGAGTTCAACGTCGACCTTTCCCGGCTTGTTCAGCGAGGAGACACTCTCGTCGACGGCAAACGTCTGCACTTGAACCACACCCGAGACCGGCGCCTGGGTATGTTGCTCAACGGCCTAGAATCGGGAGGATATGTTGGTTTCATCAGCTTCAAGAACGAGAGAAAGGGACCGGAATGACGATGGCAGTCACCACGCTCGAAACGCCAACAGCACTCGAAATCATCGAGAGTCTTCGCAAGGGAATTCCACCCAAACGCCACACATCCCACTACACATCGGGAACTGAGAGCTTTCTTGCCAAGATCCACAAGTTTCATCTTGAGAGCCCGTCTAGCCGCGGCAAACTTCGCTTCGTGAGTGGCTCGTGGGGGGCAGGCAAGACCCACTTCCTCCGACTATTGCGCGACGAGGCCTTCCGTGCCCGCTACCTCGTCTCTACGGTTGAGCTAAGCGCGGACGCCACCCCTTTCAATAAGTTTGAGCAGGTCTTCTACGATATTGTACGCAACATTACGTCGCCGGAGATGTACGACCGAGGTCACCTTGAGCGCGCATCTCCGTTCGGTGAAGTGCTACGCCTAGCGCTGTTGGGAGGTGTAGGCCACCCCAACAACATCGTATCCCATGAGCGGTATCAGCAGGCGAGGGAGTCGCTTTTTGCCGCAGACCGTATAGACATTGACTTCCGCCGGGTAGTGGCCCAGTACTGGGAGACTTTTCTTCCAGAAAGTGGCGATGCAGCAACCCTTGAGAACGCGCGTGGCCGCCTCCTTCAATGGTTCGCTGGTGAAGGAACGATGGGCATGTACCGAAAGCTTGACCTCCAGAAACTGGTCACGCGCGCGAACGCGAGGCTGATGCTTCACTCGCTCGGCCGCTTCGCGACCCACATAGGCTATCGCGGCCTCGTTATTCTCTTTGACGAGGCCGAGATGTCGTATTCGACGATGCGGAAATCGAATCTCAAGCAGGCGCATAACAACTTGCTCCATCTCATCAACAGCATCGACGAAAGCGAAGGTCTGTTTCTGGTTTATGCGACAACTCCTGACTTTTACATCGACGAACATCACGGAATAACCATCTACGGAGCGTTGGCCCAGCGTATCGGCAAACCGGATGAGCGGGCTCCTCGTCCTCTTGACCGCATTTGGAACTTAGACTGCACGCGATCATCCTTGGACGACCACCTTCGGGCGGTTGGCAAAATCCGAGCGATATATCTGGCTGCGTATCCCGACGACGCGGGATCTGTTCCGTCAGAGGAGGAGCTTCGAGCATACGTGGCGGGAATTCTGGACGCCCACCCAGAGTTCAGCCGTGTGAGCAAATGGCGCGTGGTTGTAACCGGTGCTGTAGAGGCCCTAGACACGAAGGTCCAGGGCGACGACTTGCCTCGCGCAGAGGAATTGCACGAGGACATCATGGACAGGCTTCGAAATCTGTGAAATCGACACATGGACCTCAAGACATTCGACCGCGCCACGGCGGAGCGGGTCATTGAGCAACTACGGTTCGGCGTACCACCACCGGAATACGTCCGTACGTTCACCGTTGGTCGCGCCAGTCAATTGCGGGCGCTGGAGAAGTCTCTCGGAAACCCGAGTTGTGATAAGGGCGCGGCACTCCTTGTAAAGGCCAACTATGGCTTCGGCAAGAGCCATCTTCTCAGGGTCGTACGGGAAATGGCCATTGAAGCCGGGTATGCCGCCAGTTTGGTTGTGGTAGATGCCCACGGTGGAGTTCGTTTCAACCAGATGGACTTGATCTTTGGTGCCATTTGTCGGGAGCTGGAGGTGCCTGGTCAAAGGGCCAAGGGCGTGGGTGCCATACTGAACGCGTTTGCGGACGCAGTGCCCGCCTCAGTGTCGCCGGGGCTGGGAAGTGTTCGAGATCGCATATCTAGCCGAGGGAAGTGGGACCTGTCAGACTACCTCAAGTCGCCGGCCCTGTACGTCGCTCTACGGGCCTGGGTCCACGCAGGAACGCAGAGTGTTCGGGAGCTTATTTGCGATTGGTTTGCGAATCCGAGGAATTACCGCAGTCAGCGAAAACACCTGTGGTCCGAATTGGTAAATAATATGCGATCTGCTTTCTCGGACCCGCGTAGGGAGTGGCAATTCTATGCGGAGGACGTGTTTTCGTTTCACGCGACCGGCCATCGACAAGCATGGGACGCCCTGGCAGATATCCAGGTTCTTGCGCGAGTGAGCGGCTTGCGCGGGGTGGTGCTTTTGTTTGACGAATTTGAAGATGTGATCCAGAACCTCAACCGGCGAGACCTGCAGGAACAGGCGTTCCTGAATCTGTTTAGGTTTTTCGATGGCGACCGCTTTCCGGGGATGAGCTACTTTGCCGTGACGCCGGATTTCGTTCAGAAGTGCAAAACCGAGTTGCTCAACCGCGCGATATATGATTTCGATTATGGGCGGTTCGATAGATTGCCTTTCTTTGAACTGGATACCATTGGCCGCGCCGATTTTGGAGAATTAGCAGCGCGAATTCGCGAGATCTACGGAGTCGCCTATGGACTCAACGAGGCAGGTTTGATGGCGGAGGTAGCAATATCGGAAGTCGCAAACGAGCTGTGGAGCGTTCGTTCACCAGATCGGGTGCGGAGGGCCATTCAGGGGGTTGTGAGGATCCTGGACGACTATTGGGATGGGCACGAGTAATGGTGATGGCATTATCGGCTAAAGTGGGGCAGGCGTTTTATAGCGAATTTGGGGAGCTGCGACCGGCGCAGCGGGGGGCCGTGGAGCCGGTGTTGGTCGGACGGGACGTCTTGGTGCTTGCGGGGACCGGCAGCGGCAAGACCGAGGCGGTGCTCGCACCCCTTGTTCAACGATACATGCCTACGATGACCGGAGCGGACGGGTGTTCCATTGTCTACGTGACACCGACACGCGCGTTGGCGAACGATCTGTTGCGACGCATTGAACCGTCGCTGGAATTCCTGCAAGTCAGTGTTGGAATTCGGCACGGGGAAAGGAGTGATGTGAGCAATGGTAAAGCGCCGGATGTTTTGATCACGACCCCGGAGTCTTTGGATGTGCTCCTTGGTACGGACGTTCGTGAGATCTTGCGTTCGGTGCGAGGGGTAGTACTTGACGAGGTTCACCTCATTTACAACACTCAGCGCGGTTTTCAGGTCGGTGTATTGCTACGGAGGTTGGAGGCGCTGGTTGGAACGCCGTGTCAGGTTGTGGGTTTGTCAGCGACTGTGGCGTCGGCGGGGGACATTTGGCGTTTCTTGCGACCTAGGCGGGAGGTGGTCGCGATTCGGGATGAACAG
Organism: Vicinamibacterales bacterium; assembly: GCA_963664545.2. Classification (GTDB taxonomy): domain Bacteria; phylum Acidobacteriota; class Vicinamibacteria; order Vicinamibacterales; family UBA8438; genus JAJEEA01. Next base: position 2,609,469 of record OY761475.2, read on the forward strand.
CACAAGGTCTTGGACGTCGTTATTCGGGATGTTCCGTCCGATGTGCAATTGATGGAGTTGGCTAACGGCTTGGCAGAGGGAAGGCGTGCAAAAATACTGATGTTCGCGAACGCCCGGCGTGAATGCGATAGACTCGGCGAAGCTCTGCGTGGGGAGACCCGGTTTGGTCCGAACATTTACGTACATCATTCGGCTCTAAACCGGGAGATGCGGTGGGCGGCAGAGCGGAAGTTTCACGCGGCACCCAAGGCGATTTGCGTCGCTACGAGTACTCTGGAGCTAGGTATCGATATTGGAGATATTGATTTGGTCGCTCTCTATGGACATCCCGGTGGATGGGAATCGTTCCTACAGCGTGTCGGACGAGGTAATAGGCGTTCGTCGAAGACTAATGTGGCGTGCTTGGTCTCCCCGGATCACGGAAGCAGATTTCGTAATATTCTTGCGTTTGAGGCGCTGCTGTCACAAGTGACGTCCGGTCGGTTGGAACGAGAGCGACCACTGGACATCTATGGTGCGGCGGCGCAGCAGCTGGCGTCAATAGTATTGGCGGGTGGAGGTGGGTACGCGCGGGTCGGTGACCTCGTTGAACATTTCTCGGGCTGGGGCCACCTGGGGCCGGGTACGGTGGAGGCGATGCTGGACGGTCTCGCGGAGTCCGGGCATCTCGTGCGGCATGGATTTCGCAATCGGTTTGGCGCGGGCGAGGGACTCCATCGGTTGCGCGACCAGCGGTTGGTGTGGGGCAACTTTCCGTTGAGGGGGCGGGATGTCGTGGTGGTAGCGAGGGGGCGGGAAGTCGGCAGGGTGCCCGCAACGAATCTGTTGAGGTTGGGTGAAGGCGTCGTTTTTCGGTTCGGGGGCGGGCGGTGGCGGGTTCGGCGGGTGCATTCGGAGTATATTGACGTAGAGGCAACTCGAAGCAGAGGCGGAGTGGAGGTCAGCTATGGTACAGCCGGAATCAGGATGGATCCGACGGTGTGGGAGGAGATGTTGAGGATAATTGCGGAGCGTGGTACGTGTGGAGTGATGAATGAGAGGACGAGGGAGTATTTTGTAGCCGGGGTGGAACGCGTGCGTCGGCATGTTGGTTGGAATCGCGTGGCGGTGGCGCGCGATCCAGCGGGACGCTACTACTATTTTACCTTTGCGGGCAGGCTGTTTAATGTTGTGATTGCGAAATGGGCGGGTCTTGAGACCTTTGATGCGGGCGAGATTGCGCTGTGCAGCGAGAGGCGAATTGACTTATCGGCGCTGCCCGGCCAACCAAGCGCGCTGGAGGGTGCGGCGTCTATGGCGTGGGAGATGCCGGGAGAGTTGTCGGTGTTCCAGAATCTACTTCCGGGCGGAATGTTGGAACGGGAACTGGCGGAGGCTTGGTTGAAGACGGCGGTGTACGAGCGGTCGCTCGCGCGACTTCGGGAGGCAGAGGCCGTACCGGTGCCGTTGGAAGACATGGCAGGGTTGTACGGCTGACGGAGAGACGGTAGGTGGTGTAGTTGAGGGCTTTCGGGGCGAGGGTTGCGGCCGGAGCGAAGGGTTGTGGGTTGTGGGTTGGGGGCTCGGGGCAGGTGGCGGGCGGAAGTCTTAACCGGTACGTGGAGATATCGATGGCGGGACATTTCCGCGCGGTATGCGATGCACGCCAGGGCCTTCGCCTCCTCGACTGCGGGAGATTCGTGGGGAAGCTGCTCGACCGTCCGGTCGTCGGCGAGCAGGTCGAGGACCAGGGGGACTAGGGGAAGAGTTCGCGCCTTTCCAGCGAAGCCCGCCAGTGACCGCGCGCGGGCCAGGACCGGGTGCCCGGCGTTGAACTCGATGTCCTCGGGGCGGACCGGCAGTGGCGGGCTGGGCGTCCGACGAGGACGCGGCGGAGGAGGTGCGCGCGATCGTCGAAGGTTCAAGCGGATGGGCACCGGCATCCGGAACCCGTCGGGGACGTCCTCCTGCCGGATGCGACCGTGGAGGACGAACGGCGCCGGCCGGTTCACCACGCGGCTGACATCGAGGTCCGCCCGGTAGGTGGGCACGTCGACGACGCACACCGAGTGGTCGAAGGACCAGCCCATCGGCTTGCCACGCCGCCTCATTCCTCGTCATCGCCGAACAGGCTGTTGCCGATGGCGAAGCCGAGCATGGAGGCGACCACCGTGCGCAGGAAGCCGGAACCCGACGGTTGGGCACGCCCGTACGACGGTTCCTCGTTACTGACGACGTTCCGTCCTCGTCGGCACCGGTTGTCTGCGGACCGTGCGGCTGCGTACGACGGTTCGTGGTCTCTGACGATGTTCCGCCTCACCCACCGTTTCAGCTCCCCGAAATGAGGGGGTCGGGGAAGGCCAGGCGCATGTCCAGGTATACGTTCGCGCTGGGCAGCCCCTGGGCCCGCGCCGCGGATATGGGGTCGGCGACGCCGCCCATCAACCGGTCGAGCTAGGCGAGGACCGCCATCAGGTAGTGGCGGTGGAGGTCCTCCATCGTGTTCCGAGCACGCCTGTTCCGCGCCCGGATATCCCACTTGCGGACCTGGCCGAAGTCGTCCAGCAGCGCGTCGACAAGGACTTCGATGCGGCGAACCGCGTGGCGGACGGTGGTCTCGCTGCCCTCGGTGGCGCTGAGGTTGCCGATCTCGTTGAGCTCGTTGCACAGGGGCACGAGGTTGTCCTCGTGCTCGCGGCCCGAGAGCGATATCTCCTCGGCCAGATCCTTGTCGGCGCAGATCAGGATGGCGGGGTCTGATTCCGGGGGCTCGTCCAGCCGTTCCCGCAGCTTCGCGCGCAGGGGGCGCAACGCTTCCGCCAGGAGGCGGATGTGCGGCCGCGCGGCTGCGCTTACCTCACTCGGCGACGCGTCTTTGCGGCCCGGTGGCCACCCCGCCGAGCCCGGCCGGAACCTGGGCGTCGGCAGGCGCGCGGGCGGGTTCCCGGCGTTGCGTCGCGTTGGCGAGGGCGTCTTCGGCGGACGCGACCCCGGGCCCGGTCAGGACCTGAGCGCTGGCAAGCGCGTGGCCGGGTGGCCGGGTTACGGTCACCTTCTGCGTGTCGGGGAGGGGGTGCGTCTTGTTGGTGAGGCCCTCGGCGGGTTTCGCGACCGGTCCGCGAGCGTCAGGGATTCCGGGCGACGCGCCCGTGCGTTGGCGCCGGACGGCGTTTTCTGCGACGATGGTGCCAGGAATCACGAGCGCGACCGCCAACACCACCGACATGGCGGGGAGGATTACGACCCACCAGCCGGGCCACGGGTCGGGAGCTTGGTCGATCTTCGCCGTCGCGACCCCCCCGAGCACGCCGGCGATAACAGTGCAGATGCCGGCGTACCAGCGGCACCATCGCTGCGTCTTGAGGTAGTCGTTCAAGGCGTCCTTCGTCTTCGCGCCGGCGGCCGCCGTCGCCGTACCGTGCTCGTGTTCGAACGTCCGCCTCATGTTGCCGCTCTCCTCCTGTCCAGGACCGCCCCGGAATGGCCCCTCAGCGTGCTCCCGAGCCAAGTTCGCCGCTGGCCGCCGCGCTCATTCATCGTCGCTGAACAGCCAGTCTCCGATGGCGAAGTCGAGGGTCGCTTCAACCGCCGCCGCCACGAGCCCGATACCGGTTCTCTGGCTGCGGGCGTGCGGCAGCGTCTCGTGACTGGCGTCCTGCGTTCCCGGCGGCCGAGGTTCTCGGCACCCTTGACGTTCACGCCGAGATCTCCACGTAACGCTCGCGGGACATCTCGGCTCCGTAGGCGATGCACGCCAGAACGTCCGCCTTCTCGATGCCGGGGTAATCTTCGAGAACTTGCTCGATCGTGACGCCGCTCGCCAGCAAGTCGAGCATCAGGGACACCCAGATGCGGTGTCCGCGGATGCACGGTTTGCCGAAGCAGATACCGGGGTCTACCGATATGCGGGAGAGCAGATCGCGCTTGTTCATCGGAAGCCTCCGCGTACAGCTTGCCACCATCCGGCGCCCGCCGTCCCGTTCTCGTCCACGCTCCGGACCCCCGGCGAGGCGGCCCTGGCCGGAATGCAGCGTGCGGGAGGATCCGCGCGGCGGTGTTTCCCGGACTCGCCTCCACGGTTCCACGAATAGCGGCGGCGTCACGGCCGGCGGCCGAGATCGACGGGCACGGCGTGGCGCGGGTTGGCGACGGGCTGCCCCGCCGGCGGCGATTCCAGGAACGTGACGCTGTCGTAGAAGTCGTCGAGCGCGATGAACTTTCCGTGGCGCTGGGCCCATTCCCGCATCCGGCGGTTGCAACTGTGCCGCCACGACAGCACTTCTACGCGCCAGCCCCGGCCGCGCATGCGTTCGAGGTCGGCGTGAAAGCCGACGCCGTCGTGGAATCCGGCGCCGTCGCCGGTCAGCATGACCGCGATGCCGGGATTGCCGTTGTAGTCGAACCCATCCCGCAGCATGGCGGTCTGCAGAGCCTGGTCCACGCCCTGCTCGCGCCCCTGCAGGGCACCGCGTTCGAGAAGCTGCACGGTGACGCCTTCGTTCTCCAGCCGGTTCCAGACGTGGCGCAGCTCCGGGGGAATCGAGCCGACGGCGATGGCGTGCTCGATGCCGCGCCCGGCGCGGGCCAGCTCAAGCAGATTTCGGAAGTGAATGCGCAGTCGAAATCGGGCGTGTTCGCCCTCCCGGTCCACCGCGACCTGTTGGGCGCTGATGAAGATGTTGGAGTTGTCCCAGTAGATGAAGACCTTGTCCATGTCTCTTTCCGTTCCGCCGCAATGCTCAGCGCACCCGCGCCAGCACCGCGTGCCCGGCGTTGAACTCGATGTCGTCGGGCCGGGCCGGCAGCGGCAGCTCGACGGAGACCTCGGGGGCGTCGACGAGGACGTGGCGGACGATGGGCGGACGGTCGTCGAACGTCAGCCGGATCGGCACCGGCATCCGGAACCCGTCCGGGACGTCCTCCTGGCGGATGCGGCCGTGGAGCACGAACGGGGCCGGCTGGTCCACCACGCGGCTGACGTCGAGGTCCACCCGGTAGGTGGGCACGTCGACGCCGTACACCCACTGGTCGAAGAACCAGTCCATCGGTTCGCCGAACGCCTCGGAGACGGCTTCCTCGAACGAGCGCGTGGACATCTCGCGCCCCAGGTGGGCGGCGGCGTAGCCGCGCATCAGCTCGCGGAACCGGGCGTCGTCGCCGGTCTCCCAGTCGAGCAGCATCGACCGCAGCATGTGGAGGACGTAGGCGCCCTTCTCGTAGATCAGGATGCGGTGGTCGATGCCCGCGCCGACGCGCGGCTTGGTGGAGGTGAGCCGGTAGCCGACAGCGAGGGGGCCCGCCTCGTGCCCCTCGGCCCACCGCAGCGCCTGGGGGCTGAAGCCGTAGTGCCGGAGCCCGAGGCCCTGGCCGACCTGCCCCTCCCGCAGGACGTCGAGGCGCCACGCGTCGATCATCTCCGCGAACTGGTCGGGGTCGTCCAGCCCGCGCAGCGCGTAGAGGGCGGCCGCGTAGTTGGAGAAGCCCTCCGCCATCCACTGGTCGCGGTAGTCGCGCCACCAGTCGACCCCCGCCCCCCACCACTGGTGGGCCACCTCGTGGGCCCGGAAGGCCTCCGCCTCGCCCGTGTGCATGTCGCCGAAGGCCCGGTACGACAGGAACAGCAGGCCGGGGAACGCCTGCCCGCTGGTGGTCTCGATCTCGGTGACGAGCAGCGACGGGTACGGGAACGGTCCGAAGTACTCGGCGAGGAGCTCGATGGCGCCGGTGACGTTGGCGATGGTCCGCTCCCGGCTGTCCGGCGCGAACCCGCGGTGGTTGGGGTCGGCGTAGATGGCGATGGCGGGGGCCTCGGAGCGCTCGACCTCGGTCACCTCGAACTCGCCGTAGTGGAAGGCCATGCCGCCGACCGGCCCGTCCGTCGCCCAGCGCTGGACGCGGGTGTCGTCCTCGACGCGTTCGTCGAGCAGGGTCCCGCCGCTCGCGACGCGGTACCGCTCGGGCATCCGGAAGGTCGCCGCGAGGCGGGTGGTGCGGTTGTCGAGGTGCTGCGGCCACCAGTCCAGGGTGTCGAGGAGCACGAAGTCGCGGGTCTGCCGGAGCCGGTCGACGAGCGGCCCCTCGTAGGCGATCTCGAGGATGAACGGCTCGCCGGCCGCGACCGCGCGGGGCAGCGCCACCGTCACCCAGGGCTCGAAGTGGTCGTCCCGGAAGGTCCGTTCCTCGCGCTCCTGCGCGAAGGGCAGCGGCTCGCCGGTCGGCGCGGCCGGGTCCGCGGGGTCGGCGTCGGGGCCGGCGGCGCCGGCATCGAGCAGGCCCGCGCCGGCCGGCCGGGCGGTCGGGTCGGGGTGCCACCGGACGTCGGTGACCCCGAGCATCATGCTGATCCGCAGCCGGAGCCCCCGCGTCGGGGCCCGCGGCTCTATCAGGAGGGCCGCGGTCGCCCGGACGTCGCCGTCCCCGTCGAGGGCGATGTCGACCTCGGTGCGCGGCACCCGCGCCCGCGGCGTCCAGCCCTCGCGGTCGGGGTCGACGGGCCGCGGGGGCAGCCCGAGGGCCGCGCCCGTCGCCTCGTCGTCGTCGAGGGTGTCCGGGTCGACCGGGAACGGTTCGAGGGCGCGCTCCGCGTACTCGGGCCGGTAGTCGGTCAGGGCGTCGAAGCGCATCCAGGTGTCGGACACCCCGCGCCGGTCCTCGTAGCGGTACAGGGCCACCTCTTCCGGGTCGTGGGGCTCGACGACGAGGGTCAGCCAGCCGTGGTCCTTGCTGTCGAGCTCGACGAGCCGGTAGGCGCGGCCGGCCGGCAGCGTGCCCGTCTCCCGCCGCCACAGGTCGTGGAGGATCCGGCTCTCGGGGTTGAAGTTCCGCTCTTCCAGCATCCGTCGGCGACGGTCCCTCAGCAGCCGGTTGGCGCGCTCGGTGTCGCGCCGGCGCTCGCGGCCGGGGGCGGCGAGCGCGCGCAGGCGCCCGGCGTCGTCGTCGCCGGCCCACAGCACCAGCCGGTCGAAGGCCTCGTCGACATGATGCTCGTCCGAGAACCGCTCGAGCTGGTGGTGCTCGACGGCGTCGGGGGGGTACCCGCGCAGCCGGCCGTCGCCGACGAAGACCGCGGCCGGGACCAGGCCGCCGACTTCGGGGGTCAGATAGAGGCGTCCCTCCTCCAGTTCCAGCTCGAAGCGGTCCACCCGGAAGCGGCCGCCGCGGATCTCCCCGGCGTAGGAAACCTCCGCCTCCCGCAGCTCTCGGTACAGCGGCGGAGGGCCCGGCCCTTCGTCGTCCGCGTCGTCCTGCGGGGCGCCGGCGAGCGCGGGGGCCGCCGTCAGCGCCCAGAGGAGGGCTAGGGCCGCGGTCACGGTCCGGGGGGCGGCGCGGGCCGCGGTCACGGTCCGGGGGGCGGCCCGGGATGCGCCCGTCGGCGGCGGCGCGGCGGTCGGGACCTGGATCGGCATGCGGTCAGCTTACCACCGGCGGCGGCCGGGTCGCGGCGGTCGGGACCTGGATCGGCATGCGGTCAGCTTACCGCCGGCGGCGGCCGGGGTCGCGCCGACCTCGCGGGCCGTGAAACAATCGGGGCGGCGCGGGTCCGCGGAGCGCGCCCGCCGGCCCGGGCGGAACCCCGCGTCGCGCGGACCGCCGCTCGACCGCGGCGGCGGCCCGGCCGCGGGCGGCCAGGCGAAGGGGGACGGGAGCGAATGGTCACGACGATTCGACGGGGCGCGGCCGTGATCGGCGCGCTGGCGTTGCCGGTGCTGACGGCGTGCGGCTCGAACCCGCTGATTCCGACCGAGGTCCTCTTCCTGCAGGTGTACGACCTCGAGGTCGGGGCGGGGCGGGAGGCGGCGGCCGGCGACCGGGTCGTGATCGACTACGTGGTCTGGACCTACGACCCGGACCAGGCCGACACCAAGGGGCAGCAGCTCAACGTCCGCGACGGGTACGCGTTCTTCCTCGGGGCGAACCAGGTCAACCCCGCGTTCGACCAAGGCATCGTGGGCATGCGGGTCGGCGGGCTGCGCCGGCTGGTCATTCCCGCCGCGTACGCGGTGCCGGGAAGCGGATTCGGCCCCGTGCCGCCCAACACCCCGCTCGTCGCGGAGGTCCGGCTGGTGGAGGCGCAGGCCGTGCCGTAGCGCGCCTTCCCGCGCCGCGGCCCCCCCCGCTACCGGAACAGCCGGGTGACCTTGACGACGAACCCCCGGTTGCGGAGTTCGGCGTAGCGGTCGGGCCGCAGCGGGTCGACGTCCTGCTCCTCGGTGTACACGACGAACAGCTCGCTTCCCGGCGTGTACTCCCACCGCAGCCGCAGGTTGGTGCCCAGGGTGTCGTTCGTCGAGTTGTACTGGAACAGCCCGCTCAAGAACATCCGCGGCGAGAACGTGTAGTTGAGGCGCCCGAGCAGCAGGTCGGTGCGGAACGACCCGCCCGGCAGGTCGATCCAGTTGAACGAGACGCCGGGCTCGACGGAGAGCCGCGGCGACAGGTCGACGCGCCCGCGGCTGAGGTCGACCGAGGTCAGCTTCCCGTCGAAGTAGCCGCCGGTCGCCACCTCCATGCGGCCGTTCAGCAGCCGTTGCGGGCCGAGCGCATAGGTCAGCCGCACGTCGGTGAAGTCGTAGCCGCCGACGGGAATCGCCACGCTCCCCCCGCTCGGCCGGAACGGCCTCTGCAGGAGCTCGAAGCTGTCGCTCAGCCGCACCCCGAACTGGTCGCTGTTCTCGAGCTCGGTCTGAAACGCGACCTGCTGCTGGCGGGTCTCGAGCCGTCCCGTGTCGGCGGTCAGGAAGTAGTCGAGGCTGGCCTCGAGGACGAACTGGCGCACCGACTCGACGGACCGCGGCCGCGGGCTGAAGCGGCCCGAGACCGACGTGCGCCGGAAGTTGTCGCGGCGCAGGAACCCGACCTCGGGGCGGAAGTCGTCCTCGACGACGAGGTGGTCGAGCTCGAGGCCGTAGCGGTCGGCGCCGTAGTCGAACCGGGCCTGGTAGCTCGCGTCGCGGCCCGTCACCCCGGTGGTGCGGGTGCGGGCGTAGTAGCCGAGGAAGTTCACGCTGTCGAAGAACGAGAAGCTGGCGTCGGCCCCGAAGGCCTGATTCGTGCCGGCCCCGTCGCGCGACACCGACCGGTTCGTCAGGAGCGCCCCGACGTTGCTGCGCCGCAGCAGGTCGCGCCTCAACCGCAGCACCGTGAAGTTGGTGGCGGCGGCAGCGGGGATCGTCCGGTCGCCGGCCTGGGTCGCCAGCTCGCCGGTCTGGATGTTCAGGGCCCCCACGTCGAACGCGCCGACCTTGCCGGTCAGGCGTCCCCCGCCGAGGATCGGCACGACCTCGCCGCCCTCCAGCCCGATGCGGCGGCTGTAGAACAGGGTCGGCGCGTCGCCCCGCCCGAGCACGCTGCCCTGGCGCAGGATGCGGGCGGTCCGGAAGCTCCCGCGCGCGAAGTCGAAGATGCCGCGCCCCTCCAGGAAGAACTCGCGCTTCTCGGGGAAGAACAGGTTGAAGCGGGTCAGGTTCACCTGCTGCTCGTCCACCTCGACCTGCGCGAAGTCGGTGTTGACGGTGAAGTCGGCGGTCAGGTTCTGGGTGACGCCGTACTTCAGGTCGACGCCGATCCCGCCGTGGCGGGCCCCCTGGCCGGCGGGCGCGTTCACGTCGGTGGTGGCGCCGCCGATGGCGTACGGCTTGACCTCGAGGTGGGTGCCGGCGGGCGGGGCCTCCAGCCCGACCAGGGTGCCCGCCGCCGACACGCGGAAGACCCCGCCCCGGCCCCCGAACCCCGCGGCGGAGATGGGGATCAGGGTCAGGTAGGACCATTCGTTCTTGCGGATCACGGTGCGGCGTATCTGGATGCCCCACACCTGGTCGCGCTCGGGCCGGTAGCGCAGCGACTTGAACGGCACCACCATCTCGATGGTCCAGCCCCCGTCGAAGCGCCCCGTCTGCACGTCCCACACCGGGTTCCAGTCGCGGTTGGGGTTGCCCTCGTTGGTGATCGCCTGGTCGACGAAGCCGCCGGCGGGGTTGGCGTAGAAGAGCAGGGCGTTGCGCCGGTCGTAGAACGTGTCGATGAGGAAGCCGAACAAGTCGTTGTTCAGCATGTTGAACGCGTCGCGGCGCATCTCCGTGGCCGTCCACTCGCTCGGCGGCGCGCTGTCCCAGCAGCGGCCCGCGACGTAGAAGTTCTCGTCGTCGAACATCACCCACGCCTCGGTGCGCTCGGTGGCGGCGGCGCCCTCGTCGGGAAGCTGCTGGATGAAGTCGGACACCGGGGGCACCATCTCGTAGACCGGCTCGTCGAGCCGCCCGTCGACGCGGAGCGGGGCCAGCAGGGGGATGGCCCGCATGGTCGCCTGGCCGCCGTCGCGGGTGATCATCGCGGGCGGTGCCGGCGGGGGCGGGCCGTCGATGGCGACGCCGGGCTCGACCGCGGCGATCTCGGCGGGTTCGCCGGGCACGGGCTGGGCGTCGGCGGGAGCGGCGAGGCCGAGGGCTGCGGCTAGGAGCAGCGGCGGGACCCGTCCGGCCCGGCGCGGCGGCCCCCCCTCCGATGCGGTCCGGCGGCCGCTCGGGACCGCGGCCTCGCGATCCCATCGGCCGGTACCTGTTCTCATGGTCGTTTCGGGGGGGCGATCACCGCGGCTGTCGCCGTCCGGACGGCGGGTCGTGTTCCGCCGCCGCCACGCGATGATACTTCAGCCGGCCGCGGGCTCGGTGACCGGAGCCTGCTTTCGACCACGATTCCCGCGCCGCAGCGGGGCCGTGTGCGGGTCTTGAGCGGCAGTTTCTGCGCGTTCTTCGAGGCGGGACCGCGGCAGTTTCCGCCACGAGCAGGCCGGACCGCCTCCCGGCCCACCAGCCCGTCGGCTGCCTCCCCGGGTGTCGCCCGCTGTGTCACAGCGGGAATCGCCGCGATCGCGCCTTGTGCTACCGGCGTCATGAACGGCGGCGGAATCCCGGTACGGCCTTCGCATAGGGATTTGTCCGCACCGTGCGGTGATACGATGGCGTCCATGCGCGCGACCGCGACGCGGGTCGGCTACACCGACCTCCTGACCATGCCGGAGGACGGGCACCGCTACGAGATCCACGGGGGAGAGCTCGTCGTCGTGCCGTCGCCATTGCCGCGTCATCAGATCGTCGCCCTCGAACTGGCGATGCTGCTGAGGGCGTACGCCCGCCGGTCGGGGGGGCTGGCCCTCGTCGCGCCGCTCGACATCGTGTTCGACGAGTACGATGTCGTGCAGCCGGACATCGTGTTCTTCAGGGCGGAGCGGCGCCATCTCGTCAGCCCGGACGTCGTAACCCGGCATCGCCCGGACATCGCGGTCGAGGTGCTCTCCCCGTCGACGGCGACGACGGATCGGCTTACGAAGATGCGGGTGTTCGCGCGGTACGGCGTGCCCGAGTACTGGATCGTCGATCCGGTGCTCGAACAGATCGAGGTGCACGCGCTCGGCGACCGCGCCTACCGCCGCGCGCAGGCCGCGGGGGCCGGCGACGTCGTGCGCTCGGTTCTGCTCCCGGATCTGTCGGTCCGCCTCGACGACGTCTTCGGCGCCATCCGGTAGTCGGCGCAACACGAGGACCGCGCCGATCCAGGGCGCAAAGACGACCGAGAGCGCGCCGACGACTCGACGACCGCCGGCCGGTCACATGGCGGCGTGCTCGAACGCCACCACGTTGCGGGATTCGCGGCTGAACTCCACGCCGACCAGGTGGACGCGCGCGCCCGACGCGCGGTATTTGTCCGCGTAGCCCCGGTCCACGAGCTGCGCCATCGCCGCCCCCTCGCCGGCCTGCTCCACCACCTTGAACTCGAACACGTACACCCGGCCCTCGAAGCGCACCGCCATGTCCAGCCGGCCCCGGCTCGTGCTCTCCTCCACCGTGACGTCCAGGCCGAGGCCCGCGAAGTACGAGTAGAAGACGCTGGCGTAGAAGCCCTCGTAGTCGGCGATGTCGTTGTTCGTGTACCACTGGTGCGGAATGCTCGAGTAGAAGGCGTGGAACAGGTCGCGCAACCCTTCGACGTCGTCCGCCTCGAGCAGGTCGTAGAGACGCGCGCTGTGCGCCGACCGCCGCGACGAGTCGCCGACCATGCCGTCGAGCAGGCTGCGGTTGAGACCCTGGCGCACCTCCCGGTTCGGATAGCCGAGGCGGTAGAACGTCTCGCCGCCGCGCGGCTCCTCCCGCAGGATCGTCAGGTAGCCGGTCTGGAACAGCAGCGCCTCGGGGGCGATGGCATCGACGTCGAAGGCTGACAGCAGGTCGCCGCTCGGCAGCATCCCGTCGAGGTCCACCGAGCGCACGCGCCGCCGGAGCAGCGTGTCCACCAGGAACGTCGGCGAGCCCGTCTCGAACCAGTGCGGGCGGAACTTCCGGCTGCGGAACAGCAGCAGGATGTCGAACGGGTTGTAGACCCTCTCCTCGCCGAGCCACGAGTAGCCGTTGTACCACTCCCGGATCGCCGCGCGGTCGAGGCCCGGCAGCTCGGGCGCGAACACCGCGTCGAGGTCCGCCTCGGTGTAGCCGCAGATGTCAGAGAACGCCGGGTCAAGCGTGATATCGGTGAGGTTGTTCAGCCCGGAGAACAGGCTCACCTTCGAGAACTTGCTGACGCCCGTGATGAAGCTGAAGCGGATGTGCGCGTCGGCGAATTTCAGCGTCGAGTACAGGCCGCGCAGGTAGTTGCGGTTGGCCCGCGCGAGGTCCGCATCGCCCAGCGCGTCGAGGATGGGCTTGTCGTACTCGTCCGCCAGCACCACGACGCGCTCGCGGGTGCGCTCGTGCAGCATCTCCAGAAGGTGGCTCAGGCGCTCGGGCGCCGTGTCGTAGCCGCAGGCGGCGCCGGCCCGCCGCTCCAGGGCGTCGAGCTGGGCCATCGCGTTCTTGTGCAGGTAGCCGGGCGCCGTGAAGTCCCCCTGGCTGAAGTCGAAGCGCACCACCGGGCTACGCGCCGACCAGTCCCAGCCCCCGTGGATGGCGAGGCCTTGGAACAGCTCTTCCCTGCCCTCGAACAGCTCCTTCAGCGTGTCCAGGAACAGGCTCTTGCCGAACCGCCGCGGGCGCGACAGGAAGTAGTGCGTGCCGCCGCGAAGCAGGTTCTCGATGTGGCGCGTCTTGTCGACGTAGTAGCAGCCGTCCTCCCGCACCTTGCGGAAGGTCTGGATGCCGATGGGAAGCTTGCGCCGATGCATGGCAGCATGCTAGCAGACCGGCCGGCGCCAGTCTGCCCGGGGAGTCGAGGGCAGGCTCGCGCACGCGTCCGGGGTCGGCGCGGCGCGGGCGCCGAGCATCAGCAGCAGCGTCATCTCGGCCATCGCCCGGCTGTTCGTCCCCGGCATGTTGCAGCGATCTGCAGCGCGGCACGGCGGGCTTCTCGCTACGCGACCCGGTGCAGCAGGTCTTCTCCGGCCTCGATCCGCCGGCAGTTCTCCACCGCGACGGCGAGGCTCCGTTCCAGTGTCTCCCGCGTGAGCCACGCCACGTGCGGGCTGCAGACGACGTTGTCGAGGTCGAAGAGGGGGTTGCCGGCCCCCGCCGGCTCGACTTGGAAGACGTCCAGTCCCGCCGCGCCGAGGCGGCCCGACCGCAGCGCCTCGACGAGTGCCGCTTCGTCGACGAGCCCGCCCCGCGCGGTGTTGACGAGCACCGCCCCCGGCTTCATGCGGGCGATCGCCGCGGCGTCGATGAGCCGCTCGGTGTCCGGCGCGAGGGGCACGTGCAGCGACACGATGTCGCTGGCCGCCAGCAGGGCGTCGAGGGTCACGCGCTCGCCCGCCGCGTCCGGCTTCGGGCTGCGGCTGGCGTACAGCACCCGGCCCCCCATGGCCTGCAGCATCGGGGCGAGGCGGCCCGGAACCGCGCCGTAGCCCACCAGCCCGACGGTGCGTCCGCACACTTCGCCCGTGTGGTCCTGGAACGCCGGGGGCAGGTGCCAGCCGGCGCGCGCGGCCTCGTCCAGCCGGTTCGCGCGGCGCAGGGCGCTCAGCATCAGCAGCAGCGTCATCTCGGCCACCGCCTGGCTGTTCGTCCCCGGCATGTTGCAGACCGCGACGCCGCGCCGCCGCGCCGCCTCGAGGTCGATGGTGTTCACGCCGACGCCGATCTTCTGGATGAGCCGCAGCCGCGGGGCCGACGCGATGATCTCCGCGGTTAGCGGCTCCAGCAGATGCCAGATCGCTTCGGTCGTGGGGAGCAGCTCTCGGAACCGGTCCCGGTCCGCCGGCTCGCAGACCGAGACTGAAAGCCCTTGGCCGTCGAGGGCCGCGAGCCGGCTCGTCAGGCCGGGGCCGGCCGGGTAGTGCCAAATCACGTTCATCGTCGACTCCGGTACCATCCGCGCCGCCGAGTACGGGCCGGGGTTGACTTCCGCCCGATGGTCAACGGGCTGTACCCTTGGCCGCGGTTGGACTGATGTCAAGCACGCGGCACCGAACAGCATCCGCGCCCGGGCTGGTGGAGATCGCCGAGCGGTTGCGGAATCGCACGCGGAGTCTGAACTTCGCGCCGCCCGTGGCCTGCGTCTACTCGCCGCTCGACTACGCCTGGGCGCCGCACCGGCTGTACCTAGAGCGCTACGGCGTCCAGCCGCGCGAGGTCCTGTTCGTCGGGATGAACCCCGGTCCGTTCGGGATGGCCCAGACCGGCGTGCCGTTCGGCGATGTGGCGATGGTCCGGGACTGGCTCGGCATCGAGGCGCCGGTCGAAAGGCCGGCGCGCGAGCACCCGAAGCGCCTCGTGCGCGGCTTCGACATCGGGCGCGGAGAGGTGAGCGGCGCACGCTTCTGGAGCTGGGCGCGCGAGCGCTTCCGCACCCCGGAGAAGTTCTTCGGGCGTGCCTTCGTGTGGAACTACTGCCCGCTCGCCTTCGTCGGCGCGACCGGCCGAAACATCACCCCCGACACGCTGCCCCGGTCCGAGCGTGATCCGCTGTTCGCGGTGTGTGACGAGGCGCTGACCGCGGTCGTGGCGCACCTGCGCTGCACGCTGGTCGTCGGAATCGGCCAGTTCGCGGCCCGCCGCGCCGCCCCCATCGCCGAAGCCTCGGGAGTGCGCTGCGGGGCCGCGCCCCACCCCAGCCCCGCGAGCCCCGCCGCCAACCGCGGCTGGCCCGGCATCTTCGACGATGCCCTCCGCGATCTCGGGTTCCGCGTCCCGGTGCCCCTGCCCGCCGCGCCGCCTACGGGTGAGCCGGGGAGCGGAAGTCGGGCCGTAACGGACCGACGAGAGCGCCGGTCCGCCCGTGGCCGCGCCCGTCGCAACCCCTCCAGCGACTGACTAGGGCGAGGTGCCCGCGGGGCAGGGCCGCGCCCGTCAACCACCAAGGTGCGCAGTCTTCGGTTGCCACGAATGGGAAATTTGCAGTTGCCGCCAACACAGGTGTCCGTCTCATCAACAAGACCGGTATCGAGCGCGCTCCGGACCGGCACGGCGTCAAGGCAGGCCGAACACGAACAGGTTGTTGCCCGCGCTCGGGCGCAGCTCCGGCGTCAGGCGCGCGAAGCCGGACGCGGTGCCGGCGGTGCCGGTGCTCACGGCCACGAACTGCCGGCCGTCGACCGCATAGGTGATGGGGAATCCGGTGACCGGCGAGCCGAGGTTGATCTCCCACAGCACCTCGCCCGTCTCGTCGTCGAAGGCCCGGAACCGGCCGTTCACGTCGCCGCCGAACACCAGCCCGCCGCCGGTCGCGACGAGCGACATCGTCGCCGCCCGCTGCTCGTAGAGCCACTCGGTGGTGCCGGTCTCGGCCGAGATCGCCTGGACCGTGCCGAGCTGGTCGGTCCCCGGCGCGAGCTGGTGGCGCAGCGCGAGCGCGTAGTGGATGCTCGCCTCGCGCGTGGCCATCATCCGCGCGCAGGTGTTGCGCAGCGGCATGTACATGGCGTTGGTGCGCGGGCTGTAGGCGCCGGCCTCCCAGTCCTTGCCGCCGAACCAGGTCGGGCAGGCCAGCACCTCCTGCCCCTCGGCGGTGAAGATGAGCTCGGCGTTCTCGGTCACCGCGCCGGTCGCGCCGTCGATGGCGCTGATCACGTTCTGCGCCACCGTGGGCCGCGCCCACAGGAACTCGCCCGTCTCGCGGTCCAGCGTGTAGACGACGCCGGTCTTGCCGGGGATGCCGGTCAGCACGCGGCGCGCCTCGCCGGGCTCGAGCCGCGGGTTGATCCAGCTCACCGCGGCCGGGTCCGGTGCCACCGCGGTGTCGACGAGCAGCCGCTCGAAGGGATGGTCGAGGTCCCAGTGGTCGTTCAGGTGCTGGTAGTACCACACGATCTCGCCGGTGTCGCCGTCGAGGGCCAGCGTCGAGTTGTGGTAGAGGTAGCGGCTCTCGATGCCGCCGAGGAGGAACTTGGGCGCGGGCGACGTGACCGACGTCCCGACGTACACTAGGTTCAGTTCGGGGTCGTAGCTCGGCGCCATCCACGACCCGACGTGCACGCGCTCCTCGTAGGGCACGCCGCCCCACGTCTCGTCGCCCGGCTCGCCCGGTGCCGGCACCAGGCGCCGGCGCCAGACCTCGGCGCCGGTCTCGGCGTCGTGGGCGGTGATGACGCAGGCCTCCGGCCCGCCGTGCGGCCGGCAGCTCCGGCCGGAGACGGCCTTGCCGCCGGCGATGATGGGACCCGACGAGTGCCGGGCGGGGTTGACCAGGTAGTCGAGGATCTGCGTCTCCCACGCCAGCCGCCCGGTCTCCGCGTCGAGCGCGTAGAGGTAGTTGTCGGCGCCGGTGTCGATGATGTGGTTGCCGTAGATGGCGATGTTCCGGTTGGTCGACGACCCGTTGACGTAGTCGTCGATGTCGTCCGGCAGCTCGCGGCGGTACTCCCACCGCAGATCGCCCGTCACCGCGTCGATGGCCTGGATGACGTCGCTCGGGTTCGGCATGTAGAGGACGCCGCCGTAGGCCAAGGGCGTCCCCTCCTGGCTGCCGGCGGTCAGCGCGCGCGTCCAGGCCAAGCGCAGCTCGCCGACGTTGCCGGTGTCGATCTCGTCGAGTGGGCTGTAGCCCCAGCCGTCCGGCGTGCGCCGCCACGTCAGCCAGTCGCCCGGCGCCGGATTCTCGAGCATCGCGTCGGTGACGGGGACGAACGACGCGGACGATTCGGCCTGTCCGCCGGCGGGGGCCGGCGCCGGCAGCGCGAGCAGCGCCGCGGCCACGAGCACGACGCCGCGCGCAACGAGACGCGTCTGGTGCATGTCAGCCTCCGTTCGGTTGGGTTCCGCCACCCGCGCACTCTAGCACGATGGCTCCCGTTGTTGACGTTATCGACGTTGTTGACTGTTGCAGTGTAGATGCCCGACTATACATGTAACACCATGGTCCTCAACATCAGGAACGCGAGGCTGAACGCTTGGCGGCGGAGCTGGCGCTGCTCACCGGGCGGACGAAGACCGAGGCGGTGACCGAGGCCCTTCGGGACCGGCTGGAGCGGCTCGGGCGGGAACGCAGCGGACGCTCGCTGGCCGACGAGCTCGACGAGATCGGGCGGCGCTGCGCGAAGCTGCCGGCGCGGGACGCGCGCCCCGCGGACGAGATCCTCGGGTACGACGAGAATGGCGTTCCCCGCTGATGGTCATCGACACATCGGCGTTTCTCGCGATCTTGTGCTTTCTCCCTGGCGTCGAAGTTCCCGAGGTCTGGATCGGGTCCCACGTAGACGCCTACCGCCGCGGACCGTAGCGCGCTTTCAACGGACACGCAGGACAAGGAACTCGTAGCCGTAGAACGCCGAATAGGCATGCCAGATGTCTATTTCGTGCTGGCACTGGTCCACCAACTCCTGTGCATCCGGCTCGTCGCGATGACGCCTGCGGAAGGCGGTCACGTTGTCCTGCAGCGGCCGGTAGTAGTCGTCCCACCACGCCGACGGGGGGAGCGGAAAGTGCCCCACGGTCTCGTAGCCGCACGCCCCGACGGCTTCCTGGAGCGCGGCGGTGTCGCGGATCGCCGGGTACTCCCGGTTCCAGAACGCCGCGCATTCGGCGGGCGGATCGGGCTTCCGCCAGCACGCCTCGGTCAGCGCCACGTGCCCGTTGCGCCGCAGCAGCCGGCGCCAGTCGCGGAGGCCGGCTTCGACACCCACGTTGTAGATGGCGCCTTCGCACCAGATCAGGTCGAAGGAGCCGTCCGCGAAGTCGAGGCTCCGCATGTCCGCCACGCGGGCTTCCAGCCGGTCCGCGATGCCCAGCCTGCGCGCTTCGCGGTTCAGGGCGTCGATGAACGGCGGATGGTTGTCGATGGCGACGATGGACGCGGGCGAGCTGCGCGCCAGCACCAGCGACTGGGCACCGGTCCCGCAGCCGATGTCGAGCACGCGCGTCCGCGGCCCGACGTCCGGCACGAGCCCGAGGGCCCTGCGCGTGCTCGCCGTGTCTCCCGGTCCCTGACGGGGCAGCCCGCTGAACAGCTCGAAGAACAGCGCGGTGGCTCGGTCCGGCGCCATGACCCTCCTTCGCCCTGTTCTCCGGTTGAAGCCAGCCCGCCAATGGTTGCCCACGGCTCCGCTTGACGCCCAACCAATGCTACAGGAGTCCGCGCCGTTCTACGGCGCAGACTCCTGGCCGAGTCTTGAACGGCCGGCGCGGGACCGTCGATAATCGGTGCCGCGGTTCCCGGCCGCCTCGACGGCGGGCCGGCCGGCCGACTGACGGGAGCAGTCGTTCATGATCGAGAGGCGCCTCAGGGAACTCTGGGAGCGGTTGCAGGGCAAGAAGCCGCACTTGCCCCATTTCCTGGCGGAGGTTCGCCTGGGGGGCATCCGCGGCATCGACGACGTCCGGGTGGTGTTCGACTATCCCGTCAGCGTCATCGCCGGCGGCAACGCCAGCGGCAAGTCGACGGTGCTCTTCGCGGCCGCGTGCGCCTACAAGGTGCCCGGGGCCGGCGTGAAGGACTTCGTGCCGTCGACGCTCTTTCCCGACTACCGTCCCAGGCTCGGTGGACGCGGGGATGAGAAGCGCGAGGTCGTGATCGAGTTCGACTACTCGACGCCGGACGGCCGGCGTTCCATGCGCTGGCGCCGCTCGAAGGGCTGGAACCGCAGCTTCCTCGGGCGGAAGAACGCCGCCCAGCCGGAACGGCGCGTCTACCTCAGGACGCTCAGCAATCTCAGTAACCCGTCCGAAGTGCGCGGCGTGCTCGGCATGTCGAACTTGCGCTCCTCACCGCAGGAGACGCCGTTGACGGCCTCGCAGATCGAGTTCGCCCAGCAGATGCTCCCGTTCCGCTACTCCGAGGTCGTCAACCTGTCGAGCGGTGGCAAGAACCTGCTCTTCGCCGCCCAGCAGGCCGGCGCGGCGTACTCGGAGCTGCACATGGCGGCGGGGGAGCGGGCGATCCTGCGCCTCTCGCGGGAGATCGCCCAGCTCGAGGGCGCCCTCGTGCTCATCGACGAAGTGGAAGCCGGGTTGCACCCCTGGGTGCAGCAGCTCCTCATGCTGCAGCTCCAGCAGCTCGCGCTGCGCAACGACCTGCAGGTCATCGTCACCACGCACAGCCCCGTGGTCCTCGACGCGGTGCCCGCGCACGGGCGCATCTTCCTCGAACGCGACGAGGCCGGACGCGTCACCGTGCTTCCGCCCTATCGCGACCTCGTGCAGAACGCGCTCTACGGGCGTTCCGGCGACGCCCTGAACCTGCTCTGCGAGGATGCGGCGGCCGAGGGCATCCTGCAGGGCGTGTTCGACGTGCTGCTGCCCCGCGAACGGATGAGGCGCGAGTCGGTCCGCATCGGCCGCGACACCGGTGCCGGCGAGTTTCCCATGCACGCGACCGCCTTCAGGAAGTTCGGCCAGATCCGGAACTTCGTCTTCGTGCTCGACGGCGACAAGCGCGGCGGCGACCTCGAAGAGCGCATACGCGATAGAGCCGGAAGCGACGTCCCGGTGTTCTTCCTCCCCGGTGCCGAAGCGCCCGAGACCTGGATCTGGAACGCCCTGCGCCGTGACCCGGAACGTCACGCCACCGACCTCGGCATCGACCGCGCGGATTTGGTCGAGCGGATGAACCGGCTGGACGCCGTCTACGACACCGCGTCGGACCGGCCCGGCGAGATCGCCAAGACGAAGCTCCACGAGTTGGCCGAGCCCCACGGCTGGACGCCGCCCGACATCGCCCGCGCCGTCGCCCGCCTGGAGTCGGGCCGCAAGGACAGCGACATCCAGCCCCTGTTGGATGGCCTGCGGGACGCTCTGCTGGAATGGCGCGGGGAGTGATACAGGGAGGAGTGGGCCGGAAGGAGACGGGCCGCGCCCCGCGCCGCGGCCGGTCAGCCTCCTCGTAGGGTCGTGCGTCAGGCGCTACTACCGGCGCTCGAACCCGGACCGGCCGGGCACCGGCCGCCCGGGTCCCACCCGGACCGCGTGGGTCGGGTAGGACCGATGACTCCGCGCCGACGGCGGTCAATCGAGGGTCAGGGCAAGGCGAAGACGAACAGGTTGTTGTTGGCGCTCGGGCGCAGCTCCGGGGTCAGCTCGAGGAAGCGGCCCGACCCGGTGCTGACCGCGACGTACTGCCGGCCGTCCACGGCGTAGGTGATCGGGAAGCCGGAGACCGGCGAGCCGAGGTTGATCTCCCAGAGGATGTCGCCGGTGCGGTCGTCGAAGGCCCGGAAGCGGCCGTTGACGTCGCCGCCGAAGACGAGGCCGCCGCCGGTGGCGGCGAGGGCCATGGTGGCGGCCCGCTGCTGGTAGTTCCACGTCACCTCGCCGGTCTCGGCCGAGATCGCCTGGATGCTGCCCACGTCGTCGTAGCCGGGGGCCAGCTCCGCGCGCCAGGCGATGGCGTAGAGCCGGCGGGCCTCGTCCTGCTCGTCGGGCGCGGCCATCGCCATCATCCGGGAGCAGACGTTCCGCAGGGGCATGTACATGGTGTTGGTCCGGGGCGAGTAGGCGCCCGCCTCCCAGTCCTTGCCGCCGCTGGCGTGGGGGCAGGCGAGCACCTGCTGGCCCGCCGCGGTGAAGATGAGCTCCGCGTTCTCGGTCACCGCGCCGGTCGCGCCGTCGATGCCGCTGACCACGTTCTGGACGATGGTCGGCGTGGCCCACAGGAACTCGCCGGTCTCGCGGTCGAGCGTATAGACGATGCCCGTCTTGCCGGGGATGCCGGTGACGACCCGCCGTTCCTCGCCGGGCTGGAGGCGCGGGTTGATCCACGCCACCGCCGACGCGTCGGGCCGCACCGCCGTGTCGACGAGCAGGCGCTCGAACGGATGGTCGAGGTCCCAGTGGTCGTTCATGTGCTGGTAGTACCAGACGATCTCGCCGGTGTCGCCGTCGAGGGCCAGCGTCGAGTTGTGGTACAGGTGGGTCAGGTCGGTCCCGCCGAGCAGGAACTTCGGCGCCGGTGACGTCACCGACGTGCCCACGTAGACGAGGTTCAACTCGGGGTCGACGCTCGGCACCATCCACGAGCCGACGTGCCGGCGCTCCTCGAACGGCACGTCGCCCCACGTCTCGTCGCCGGGCTCGCCGGGGGCGGGGATGAGCCGCGTCCGCCACAGCTCCTCGCCGGTGGCGGCGTCGTGGGCGGTGATGACGCAGCCGTCGGGTCCGCCCCGGGGGTCGCAGCTCCGGCCGGAGTACACCTTGCCGCCGGCGACGATCGGCCCGGACGTCTGGTTGGCGGGGTTCACCCGGTAGTCGAGGATCTCGGTGTCCCACACCACCTCGCCGGTCTCCGCGTGGAGGGCGACGATGTGGTCGTCCATGGTGGTGTCGAAGATCAGCTCGCCGTGGATGGCGACGTTGCGGTTGGTGTCGATGAGGGTGCCGATCATGTACTCGGCGAGGTCGTCGGGCCGGTCGCGGCGGTACTCCCAGACGAGGTCGCCGGTCACCGCGTCGATGGCCTGGATGACGTCCTGCGGGTTCGGCATGAACATCACGCCGTCGCGGACCAGCGGCGTCCCCTGCTGGCGCCCCGGCCCTAGGGCCCGCGACCACACCATGCGCAGGTGGCCGACGTTGCCGCGGTCGATCTGGTCGAGGGGGCTGTAGCCCCAGCCGTCGAGCGTGCGCCGCCACATGAGCCACTCGTCGGGGCTCGGGTTCTCGAGCTCGGCGTCGGTGACGGGCCGGATGCGGTCCTCCTGGGCGACGGCCAGAGGTGCGGCGGCGACCACGGTGGCGGCGACCGCGATGCCGGCGACCGACCGCAACGACGACCAGCGGAATGCGAGCATGATGCCTCCTCGAGCCGGAAGCGCCGCATCGCGGATCCGCTTCCCGGCCGACCCTGTCGACTCCGGGTCCGGCGTCGGCCTCGGGGCGCGACGCGGGGTATTCGACGTTCCGGCAGATTATGTCACCGGCGGCGGCCTTCGGCGCGCGGGTAGCGTGCGCGAGGGTGCCGGGCGCCAGCGCGGCTCGCCGGCGAGAACCGCGTCCGCGGGGGCTCAGGCCGACCCCGGAACCGCCTCGGCGTCCTTCAGGGCCTCGGCCCGGTAGTGGGTGGCGAGGGTCTCGCTCATCTCGGCGAGGTCGCCGTCGAGCATCTCCGTCAGGCGGTGGGTGGTGAAGCCGATGCGGTGGTCGGTGACCCGGTTCTGCGGGAAGTTGTAGGTGCGGATCTTCTCCGACCGCTCGCCGGTGCCGACCTGGCTCTTGCGGTCCTGGGCGATCTCGTCGTGCTGGCGCTGCAGCTCCATCTCGTAGAGCCGCGAGCGCAGGACCTTCATCGCCTTCGCCTTGTTCTTGATCTGCGACTTCTCGTCCTGCTGCGAGACGACGAGGCCGGTCGGCAGGTGGGTGATGCGCACCGCCGAGTAGGTGGTGTTGACGCTCTGGCCGCCGGGGCCGCTCGAGCAGAACGTGTCGATGCGCAGGTCCTTGGCGTCGATGGCGATGTCCACCTCCTCGGCTTCGGGGAGCACCGCGACGGTCGCGGTCGAGGTGTGGATGCGGCCGCTCGCCTCGGTCGCGGGCACCCGCTGCACGCGGTGGACGCCGCTCTCGTACTTGAGCAAGCTGTAGACCCGCGCGCCCGCGATGAGGGCGACGACCTCCTTGATGGCCCCCACCCCGCTCTCATTGAGCGACAGGACCTCGACCTTCCAGCGCCGCCCCTCCGCAAAGCGGCTGTACATCCGGAACAGGTCGCCCGCGAACAGGCCGGCCTCGTCGCCGCCGGTGCCGGCGCGGATCTCCAGCACGACGTTCTTCTCGTCGTTCGGGTCCTTCGGCACCATCAGCACGCGGATCTCGGCGAGCAGGTCCTCACGGCGGGCCGCCAGCTCGGCCAGCTCCTGCTCGGCCAGCTCGCGCAGCTCGGCGTCGGCGCCGCCGGCGAGCTCGCGGGTCTCGGCGATCTCCGACTCGACCGTCTTGTAGTCGCGGAACTTCTCGACGATGGGCTGAATCTCGGAGAGCGCCTTCGAGTGCGTCCGGTACTGGTTGGGATCGGACTGCACCGCGCCGGCGCTGAGCAGGCCCATCAGCTCGTCGTAACGCGTCTCGATGGTCTGCAGCTTGTCGAACATGACGGACGGATGCTCCTCGAAATGCCGCGAACCGACGACTGGCGCCCTGGGGTCCTAGGGCGTG
The DNA here is from genome assembly GCA_963664545.2 of Vicinamibacterales bacterium. GTDB lineage: Bacteria > Acidobacteriota > Vicinamibacteria > Vicinamibacterales > UBA8438 > JAJEEA01. The sequence continues at coordinate 2,632,946 of OY761475.2, forward strand.
CGAAACTCCCGGCGCGACCGTCAGGCTGCGCTCGCGCCACGGAACTCCCGCCGCGACCGCCGAACCCGTGTTGACCGCGGGTCGCGCCCGCGCCGGCCGGTCCGGACGCTCGATCAGCCCCCCGAGACCGGGGGGAGGAACGCCACCTCGTCGCCCTCCCCGAGGGGGGCGTCCATCCGCGAGTAGTCGGCGTTGACGGCGGCGGAGATCGAGTCGCGATAGGCGTCCAGTTCCGGGAACTCGCCGATCAACCCGTCCCAGACGGTGCGGACGGTGGCCCCGTCGGGAACCTGCCTCGATATCTCTCCCGCTCCCACGATGTCGCGGAGCCGTGCGAAAAGCCGGACGCTGATGTGCATGGCGCTCTCGTCGACCGCCGCCCCGGGGCTTGGCCGGGCGTCCCGGAGCCGTCGCGCCGACGCTCGCGCGTCGGCGGCCCCTGGAATCGGCGCCGTTCCCTCAGTGGGCCTGCTCCAGCGGGGCGGGGCTCTCGCCCGTCGCCAGCCGGAAGGCGGTTTCCCGGGCCTGCTCGTCCTCCGCGTCGGCGCTCGCCCCCTCGATCCAGACGTCGCCGCCCTCGAAGAACTCGTGCTTCCAGATCGGCGCGATCTGCTTGATGCGCTCGATGACGTAGCGGCACGCGGCGAACGCGTCGGCGCGGTGGGGCGACGCCGCCGCGATGATCACGCTGGCCTCGCCGATCTCGAGCCTGCCCAGCCGGTGGTGCACGGCCAGCCGCACCGTCCAGCGGTCGCCGACCTCCCGGCCGATGCGCTCGAACGCCCGCACCGCCAGCGGCTCGTAGCCCTCGTACTCCAGCCGCAGCACCCGGCGCCCCGCGTTCGCGTTGCGGACGACACCGACGAAGGTGATGACGGCGCCGGGGCCGACCGGGTCCGCGGCGGCCTCGGCGCCGACCGCGCGCACCAGCGCGTCGTGGTCGAGCGGCTCGGTCGTCACCGCGTAAGGCGGGGTCGGCATGGACGTACTATTGTCGCTCATTTCGTCGAGCTGATGGAGCGGCGCGGATGACCGCCTCGACGTAGCGCTTGGCGGCGCCGGCGGCGTCGGGCAGGGGCAGGCCCGCGGCCAGTCCCGCCGCGAGGGCGGCCGAGAACGCGCACCCCGTTCCGTGGGTCTGCCGGCCGCCGATGCGGGGGCCGCGCAGCTCCATGACGGCGCCGCCGTCGTCCAGGACGTCGACCGACTCGGCGCCGTCGAAGTCGAAGTGGCCTCCGGTGACCAGGGCGGCCGACGCGCCGAGGGCCCGGAGGCGGGCGGCGGCGCGCCGGGCGTCGCCCCGCGACGCGATCCGCCGACCGGCCAGGACCTCCGCCTCGTGGCGGTTGGGGGTGACCACCCGCGCGCGCCTCAGCAGCCGGTCCCGCAGGACGGCGACCGCGTCCTCGTCGAGGAGCCGCCGGCCGCTGGTGGCGGCGATGACCGGATCGACCACGAGGGGGGGCGCCGGATGCGCCTCGAGCGCCTCGCAAACCGCCTCGACGATCGCGGCCGTGGCGAGCATCCCGGTCTTGACCGCCCCGATCTCGAAGTCGTCGAACACCGCGCGGATCTGCGCCGCGACCATCCGGGGGGAGACGGGCTCGACGGCGGTCACCGCGCGCGCGTTCTGGGCGGTGACGGCGGTGACGGCGGTGGCGCCGTGGACGCCGTGCGCCGCCAGCGCCCTCAGGTCGGCCTGCAGACCGGCCCCCCCGCCCGAGTCGCTGCCGGCGATGGTGAGCACCGCGGTCCGGTCGCGGGCGGGGCGGTCCGGGCCGCGCCGTTCGTCGCTCACGGGGCCACGGGCGGCTACGGTTCCCGCTCGCCGGCCCGATCCGCGAGCTGCGGCCCGAGCCCGAAGACCAGCAGGAACTGGTAGGGGAGGAAGGTCTCGTGCGAGAGCAGCTCGAGGCCGGCGGCGCGGGCGTCGCGGACGACGGCGGCGGCTTCGACCCGCTGGTCCATCGGCGGCCCCGGGCCGTGGCCCTCCCTGGTGAAGTCGACGATGCCCACCCGGCCCTGCGGCTCGAGGGCCCGCGCGACGTCGCTCAGCAGCGAGACGGGGTTCGCGACCTCGGCGTAGACGTCCACGATGAGCACCGCGTCGAGCCCGCCCGGCAGCTTCGGATCCTCGGGGGTGCCGAGCACGGTCTGGACGTTGCCTAGGCCCTCGCGCTGCACGCGGTAGTTGATGGCCTCGAGCATCGGCCGCTGGATGTCCTCGGCGTAGACGCGGCCGTTGGGGCCGACCCGCCGCGCCAGGCGCACCGTGAACCAGCCGGCCCCCGCCCCGACGTCGGCGACGGTGGCGCCGTCGGCGATGTTCAGGGCGTCCATGATCTCGTCCGGCCGCTGCCAAATCGCGCGGTCGGGGGCCTCGAGGAGGCCCAGGTCCTCGGGGGGGAAGAGCCGGGCGTGGGGCAGGTTCTGGGCGTCCGCGCCCGCCGGGCACAGCGCCGCGAGCGTCAACGCGACCGCGATGGCGCGCATTCGGCGGGTCATGGCGCCGCGACCTCGCACGGCAGCCGGTCGGGTCCGCCGAGATCCGGCAGCGGCGGGCGGCCGAACCCGCGCCCGGCGGCCAGCGCGTCGACCGGCGACGACGCGAGGTCCTCGACGGCCAGCAGCTCGAACGGCGTCGGATCCGCCGCTTCCAGCCACTTGAGATAGCCGCCGCACGCGTCGCACAGCGCCGCCCGGCCCCCGGCGCCCGGGGGGGGAGCCGCCCACGCCGGGCCGGGGTCGGCGGCCCGGCAGTACGGGCACCGCCCGGGGCGCGCCGGCCAGTCGAGTCCGCAGAACGAGCAGCGCAGCGCGGCGCCGTTTCCGCCGCACGCCTCGGCGAACGCCGGCCACGAACCGCAGGCGGGGCAGTAGCCGTGCGGCCACCGGTCGAGCGGGTCGGCCGCGCCGTTCTCCGCCGTCCCGGCCGCCAACAACGTCCGGGCCGCGACGTGGGCGGCGGGGCCCGCCGCGAGCTCGGCCGCCAGCCAGAGCACGTCCGGGGCGATCCCCTCGTGCAGCGCCTTCGTCCGGATGGCGTGCTGGTTCCGGTCGAGCGAGGCGGCGAGCAGCGAGCCGATGTCGACCCGCCCCGCGTCGAGGCAGCCGCGCACCCGCCGCGCGACGTCGCCGGCGCCGCCCGCCGCGAGGTCGTCGCACGCCTCGAGCACCAGCGGGGCCAGCAGCGGCACCGGCAGCGCCGCCGCCTCGCCGCGGATCAGCGGCTCGCCGGCGTCGAGCTTGTCGGCGACGCGTTGCGGGTCGAGGTCGAGGGCCGGCGGCTCGAGCCGAAGTCGGTGGACGGCGTGGATGGTGCGCAGGACCATCGGTCGCTGAACCGCGATCGCCGGCATCAGGTCGGGTTGCGCGGCCGCGATGTCCGCCCAGCGGATCTCGGCGCGGCGGACGAGCGCCTCAGGGTCGGGGATGGTCGCGTTCACGGGTCGTCGTCGGGTCTGGGAAGCCTGTCCTGCCGCCCATTGTACGCCACGGGCGCGCCTCACTGTCGTGTCGCGCACCCGCGCCGTCCCCGCGCCGTTGACGTCGGTTGAAGTCCGGTCCGCGTCCCGCATATACTCGAAGGCGGCTTCCGAGGTACGAAGCTGCGGGGAGAGCTTGTAGATGGCAGAGCTGATCACGGTGACGGAGACTGCGGCGTCGAAGATCGCCGCGCTGATGGCGGAAGAGAAAAAGGAGAACGCGGGGCTCCGGGTCTTCGTGCAGGGCGGCGGATGCTCCGGCTTCCAGTACGGCCTGATGATCGAAGAGGGGAACGGCGACGTCTCGGCCGACAAGATCTTCGAGTCGAACGGCATCAACCTGTACGTCGATCCCATCAGCGTACGGTATCTGTCGGGCGCGGAGGTCGACTTCGTCGACAACCTGACCGGCGGGGGATTCACCATCAAGAATCCGAACGCGAAGTCGACCTGCGGTTGCGGGTCGTCGTTCAACGTCTAGGAGTCTGCGCCGTAGAACCTCCACCCGCTCGACCGCGGGCGGCGGGTGCCCGCGGGCCGCCGTCGCGCGGGGTGGTCCCTCGTGCCCGGGTGGCCATGGATTCGCAGACAGAGTACATCGAACGGCTGCGGCCGGCCGGCGGCAAGCGCTCCGGCAAGCGCGACCTCGTGGTCAGCGTCTTCCTGCGTCAGGAAGGCCATCTGAGCGCCGACGACCTCGTCGACCTGATGCGCAGGGAGGACAAGCGCATCAGCCGGGCCACCGTCTACCGCACGCTCCAGTGGATGGTGGACGCGGGCATCGCCCGGAAGGTCGACTTCGGCGAGGGCCGCTTCCGGTTCGAGCACTCGTACCGCCATCCCCGGCACTTCCACCTCATCTGCAAGTCGTGCAACCGGTCGTCCGAGTTCCTCAGCTCGGACGTCGAGGCCCTCCTGGCCGAGATCGCCGAGGCCCGCGGCTTCCAGGCGCGCCAGAGCGTGGTGCAGATCTACGGGACCTGCGAGGACTGCCGGACGGGGCAGCGCCCGTCGCGCCCCGCCGCCGCCACCGAGACGGTCTTCGCCCGCGACGCCCTGCGCATCGCCATCGCCACCGAGCGCAGCGGCCTCGAGTTCTACACGCGGGGGGCCGGGCTCGTCCGCAACCCCCGCGCCCGCCGGGTCTTCGAGAGCCTGGCGGCCGAGGAGAAGGAGCACCTGTCGACGCTCGAGGCGCGCTACGAGCGGTTGCGGGCCGAGGACCCCGACATCGAGTCCCACCCCACCTTCCTCTACTTCAAGGGGGCGTCGGACGGGCTCTTCGCCGAGGGCGCGGAGCGGCTGCGGCGGGTCGTCGACGACCGCGAGGCGCTGATGATCGGCATCCGCTGCGAGCGGGCGTCCCACCGGTTCTTCAAACGGTACGGCGGGCGCTTCGAGGACTCGGAGGGCAAGCGCATCTTCCTGGAGTTCGCGGACGAGGAGCGCGAGCACCTGCGGCTCCTGATCCGGGAGTACCGCGCGCTGGTCGGCTCGGACCGGCCCCGCCGCGGCGAGGCCCGCCCCGCCGGCTGACGGTCCGCGTCGCGTATCATGATCGGCCGATGTCCGCCGCGTTGATCACCGCCTCGGTGCTGTCGCTCGCCGGCCTCCTCGCCAGCTTCGCGCTGGGGTTCACGGCGGCCGCCCCCGACGAGGTCCTGCGCCACGCCACGCTCGCGATCTTCGTGACCCTCGTGACCCTCCTGGCGCACTCGATGACGATGTTCTACCTGATCGGGAAGGGCCGCGCCGTCCGCGACGCGGTCGCCGAGGCGGGGCTGGAGACCGACGCCGCGGCGCGGGTGTCGGCGTTGCGGGGGCCGGTGTTCAAGCTCGCGACGTTGGCCATGGGGGCCACCATGCTCACCGCGATCCTGGGCGGCGGGGTCGATACCGGCGTGGTTCCCGCCGCCGTGCATTCCGGCCTCGCGGTGCTCGCCATCGCCGTCAGCGCGTTGGCGCTGCGGGCGATCGTGCATGCGCTGAACGAGTCGTCCCGCATCGTCGACGAGGTCAACCGCGACCTCGGAGCCTAGCCCGGAGAGCGTCGCCTACGGCTCCGCTCGCCGCCCAGCCAATCCTACGGGAGTCCGCGCCGTTCAACGGCGCAGACTCCTGCCCGCGCCGATGTTCTCCAAGATCCTCCTCTTCGACATCGACGGGACGCTGCTCCTCTCGGGGCGGGCCGGCTACCGCGCGCTGACCCGGACGTTCGAGGAGCTCTTCGGCGTGCCGCGCGGCTTCGACGGCATTCCGGTGGCGGGCCGGACCGACGAGCTGATTCTGACCGCCGCGGCGGACCGGGCGGGGGTGGCCATCGACGCGCCGGCGCGGGCGCGGTTCCACCGGCGCTACCGCGAGCTGTTCGCCGGGGAGATCCACTTTCCGGGGCCGCGGAAGGGGCTCATGCCCGGCGTGCCGCGGCTGCTCGACGTCCTCGCCGGGAACGGCGCGGTGCGCTGCGGCCTCGTCACCGGGAACTTCGCGGGACCGGCCCGCATCAAGCTGGAGCACTTCGACCTCTGGCGGTACTTCGCCTTCGGCGCGTACGGCGACGACGCGCCGGTGCGGGACGACCTCGTGCCGATCGCGGTGGAGCGGGCCCGCCGCGTCGGGGTCGAGGTGCGGAGGCCGGAGGACGTCGTGGTGATCGGCGACACGCCGCTCGACGTGCAGTGCGCGGCGGCCGCGGGGGCCCGGTGCGTGGCCGTCGCCACCGGCTCGTACGACGAGGCCGCGCTGCGCGGGTCGGGCGCCCACGCGGTGCTGCCGGACTTCAGAGACACCGGGACGGCGGTCGAGACCCTGCTCGCCTGACGGGGTTGGCGGAAGCGCCTGGGAGTCGAACCCAGCCCCCCCGCGTTGGCGGGGGGCGACCGATTTTGAAGACCGGGAGGGCCACCGGGCCCCGTTCGCTTCCTCGCCGGCCGCGCGTCGGCGGGCGTCGCGGAAGCGGGCCCGCCGACGCCGCTCTCCGGCCCGGGGCGCCGTCGACGGCGCGACCGCGCCGCCGCCGCGCGGACGCGCCGACGGGCGTGCCGGTCCGGGAAGGGCGCCGACGGCGACCGTACGGACGAATAACCAGACCGCGCAGCCGCGCCACGGCCGGCTCGCGGGCGGCGGGCTGGGCGCGGAGGCCGCGTTCCGAAACCGACGGGTCGCGTTGCGCGGGAATGGTCCCGTCGTCGTGCGGGACGTTGCCGGCGAAGCGCCGAGTGCCTTCGGCGCAGGGAGTCTCGCGCCGGCAAGACTCCCTGCGCGGCCGGCCCGGGGGCCGCTAGCCCTCGATCAGGCGCACTTCTCCGGCCCGGGGTCCCTTGGTCGATTCCTCCGTCTGGAACTCGACCCGCTGGCCCTCGCGAAGCAACTCGAAGACTGCTCCGCGCACGGCGCTGCGGTGGAAGAAGTGCTCGATCCCTCCTTCGTCGCGAATGAACCCGAACCCCTTGTCGATCAAAAGACGCGCGATAGTGCCGCTGGGCATACGAACTCCTTCGATGCCGAATCCCAACCGCCGTGACGGTGCCCAGACGCCTCGTCCACCGGTCGGGACCTGACGGGCGGCTCCCCCTCTTTCGCGGGTCGGAGCGACCGCCAGAACCACCCGCGGCCCCCGATGGGGGCGGGTTGCGAGGTCCTCGTGTGCAACGGAACCACGCTTCGGCGGCGCGTCCGGCGTTTCCCGCGCGGACGTCCACCGAAAGGGGCTCAGTCTAGTGACGTTCGGCGGTGGAAGTCAAGCGCGGCCGGTCTCGGCGCTCCGCCGCCCGCGGGAGAAGCCCGGCGCCGCCGGCGCCCGGCCGGCCTCGGCGGGCATCCGCCGCCGCGATACTATTCGGCGGGCGCGGGGGCCGGGGCGGCCGGCTTCGCGGCGGGCGCGGGCGCCTTTGGGGCCGGCTTCGCGGGTTTCGCCGGCTTCGCGGGCGGGTAGGTCGTCCAGAAGTGGCGGTTGCAGACGGCGCACTCCCAGAACTGCTGCGGCTGCCACGGATCTTCGGGGCCGGGGTCCCTCAGCTCCATCGGGACACCGCACCGCTGGCAACGAACCGAGACGTCGGGGTGGTCCATGGGCCGAATTGTAGTGCCGCATCCGGGCGGGTTGCAACACGTCGGCGCGGGGCGCCGGCCATGATTCCCGGGGTCGTGCTCGCCGCCGGGGCCTCGTCCCGCATGGGGGGCCGGCCGAAGGCGCTCCTGCCCGCGGGGCGGGGCGGCGGGACGTTCCTGGAGCGGATCGTGTCCACGCTGCGCGCGGGCGGCGTCGACGACGTCGTGATCGTGACCGGCCATCACCACGCCGCCGTCGGCGGCCGGGCGGCCCGGCTGCGGCCGACGGTCCGGGTGGTGCGGAACCCCCATCCGGAACAGGGCCAGCTCTCGTCGCTCGTGGCCGCCCTCGGGGTCGTCGACCGCCCGGGGGTTCGGGCAATGCTCGTCACCCTGGTCGACCTGCCCCTGGTCTCGGCCGCGACGGTGCGGGCGGTCCTCGACGCCTACCGGCGGACCGGCGCCCCCCTCGTGCGCCCCGGCCGGGACGGGAGGCACGGCCACCCGGTGGTGTTCGATCGCCGCCTCTTCCGCGAGCTGCGTCGGGCGGACCCGGCGCGGGGCGCCAAGCCGGTGGTGCGCGCGCACGCGCCGGCGGGGTGCGTCGTCGCCGTGGACGACCCCGGCGCCTTCACCGACGTGGACACGCCCGACGACTATCGGCGGTGCTTCGGCGCGCCGCCGCCCGCCCCCGGGCCCCGGCCGCCGGGCGGCGGTTGATTGCCGGGCGCGGTCCGGGTAGAATTAGAGCCGGCTGGGCCAGTGGCGCAGTTGGGAGCGCGCGTGAATGGCATTCACGAGGTCACGGGTTCGACCCCCGTCTGGTCCACCATCCCTTCCCCCCCGGTATTCTCCGAACATCCGCTGAACGCCGTCCCGGCGCCGGACGGGGTGACGGCGCCCGGGTTCCTGACGGGCCTGCCCGCCGGCGCGGCCGGCGGACGGGCTCAGCCGCGGCCCGCGGCCGGCCGGCGGTTCGGGCCGTACCGCAGCTCCGACGGCCGGTGGGCCAGCGCCAGCCAGTCGACCAGGTGCTCCACCGCCTGCTCGGGGGTCTCGCCGTAGAACGGCATGAACGCGGTCGCGTCGCCGACCAGGTAGGCGCGCCACCGGTCGGGATCGACGAGGGTCGCCTCGATGACGTATCGCCGGTCGTTGATCGCACGCTCGAAGCGTTGGGCTGACACGGGTTTGTCGGGAGTGGAAACGGTGTATTTCGTGCCCCGGTCGAGAGAACAGGATTCTAGCCGGCCGCCCGCGCCGATCAAGCGAAGGAAGGTACGAAGGCCGGTCCACACCGCCCCGGCCGCCGGGGACCACGCCCTTGGTTCCGACCGAAAAAAATCTCGTTTCCACCCGTAATCCACAGAGCGTGCACATGTCTTGCACAGCTTTTCCACAACGCGCGCGGGTCGATCCGGGACGGACCCCCCGGCGCACCGGGCGGCCGTGACTGCCTCGCGCCGGGCCAGGCTGTTCAGCGCGCCGGACCTCCCCGCGTTCCGCCGTGCGATTGCCGGCCGCCTCGACCCGGACGACCCGTGGGAGCTGCGGGCGTCGGCGGTCGTGGTGCCGTCCCGCGCCGCCGCCGACCAGTTGCGGTGGACCCTCGAGCAGCGTCGGCTGGCGGAGGGGGCCGCCTTCGCGCCGCCCCCGATCGTGACCCGCGACGGCCTGTACGCCGAGCTGCACCGCCGCCTCGGCGGCGCCCCGCCGCGGTTGGGCGCCGCCGAGCGGCTCGTGTGCGGGCGGGCGGCGGCCGAGGAGGCGCGGGCGGCGGGGGCGGAGCCGCCGTTCAGGCTGCGGCCGGGCCTGGTCGACCAGCTCCTCGGGCTCTACGACGAGCTGCGCCGGAACGGGCGCGACGTGGACGTCTTCGAGCGGGTGCTGGTCGAGGCGCTCGAGCCGGCCCGCGACCTCGACCGCGGCGCCCGCCGCCTGCTGCGGCAGACGCGGTTCCTCGCCGCGGCGTTCCGGGCCTACGAGCGGCGGGTCGCGGCCTCGGGCCGGATCGACGAGCACGGGGTTCGGGCGTCGGCCCTCGCGCGCGGGCTGCGCCGCCCGCTGCGGCGGGTGGTGGTGACCGTCGCCGACCGGGCGTCCGGCCACGACGGGCTGTGGCCGGGCGACTTCGACCTGCTGGCCCGCCTGCCCGGGCTCGCCCGGCTCGAGGTCGTGACGACGTCGTCGGTGCTCGCGGCCGGCTACCGGGAGCGGCTCGACGGCCTGCTGCCCGGCATCGAGGAGACGCCGGTCGCGCCGGAACCCGGCCCCCCCGCGCGGCTCGCGGCGCCCGATGCGCCGCCGCGGCGCCGCTGGTTCACGTGGCGCGACCGCGAGGAGGAGCTGCTGGCCGTCGCCCGGCAGGTGAAGCGCCGGCCCGCCGCCGAGCGCACCGCGGTCGTGTTCCAGCGTCCCCTGCCGTACCTCTACGCGGCCCGCCACCTCTTCGCCTCGGCCGGGGTCCCGTGGGGGACGGGCGACACGCTGCCCTTGGCCTCCGAGCCCTTCGCGGCCGCCCTCGACCTGGTGCTGTCGTTCGTGTCCTCCGGGTACGCGCGCCGCCCCACCGTCGCGCTGCTCCGCTCGCCGCACTTCGCCTTCACCGACGCGGACGGGGTCCTCGACGCCGAGGCGGCGTCCGTCCTCGACCGGGAGCTGCGGGAGGCGCGGTACCTGGGCACGGCCGGCGCCGGCGGCGGAGACGGCCCCGGTGACGGGTTCCGCCGGCTCTCCGCGCAGTGGGGCGGCGCCGCGGGCGGCGGCCGGCGGGGGCCCGCGGCCCGCGCCGCGCGGGTGGCGGCGTCCGCCGCCGACGAGCTCGCGGCCCTGAGCCGGCCCGGTCCCGCGAGCGCGCTGATCGGCTGTCTGCTGCGGTTCGTCGACGGGCGGCGCCCGCCGCCCCCGGACGACGCGGCGGCGGCGTCACGCGAGTCGCGGGGGCGCGCCGCGGTGCTCGGCCTCCTGCGCGACTGGCGGGACGCCCACGTGCGCCACGACGACCCGGTCGTGGACCTCGCCGCGGTCACCGCCACCCTGCGGCGGCTGCTGGAGGCCGCGACGTTCGCCGCCCCCGGCGGCGGGGCCGACGCCCTCCCGGGCGCGGCCGGCGTGGCCCTCGTGGACGCGCCGGCGGCGCGGTACGGCGCCTTCGACAACCTGTGCCTCGTGGGGCTGGTGGACCGCGAGTGGCCCGATCCGGCCCGCCCGAGCGCGCTGTACCCGGCGGCGCTGCTGCACCGGCTCGGCTGGCCGCGCGAGATCGAGCGGCGGCGGGCGGCGCGCGCCGCCTTCCGCGACCTGCTGGGGTCGGCGGCCCGGCGGGTGGCGGTCTCCACCGTCGCCTTCGAGGACGACGCGGTGGTGGCGGGCTCGACGCTCCTCGAAGACCTCGCCGACCTCGACGTCGAGGTCGTCGTCGAACCCCCGCCCGCGGGCCGGGTGACGACGGACGCCGGGCTGGCCGAGGTCCCGGCCGCCGTGCCGCTCGCGGACGCACCGGCCGCGTGGCTCGCCCTGCGCGGTCGGCGGCGCGCCGAGGCCGGCGCCCGGCCCGCCGGCCGGACCGCCCCGCGGGCGCCCGCCGCGTACGCGGTCAGCGCCGTCGAGCGTTACCTGAGCTGTCCGTTCCGGTACTTCGCGTCGGCGGTGCTGCGGCTCGGCGAGGAGCCCGACGACGAGGTCATCCTGAGCCCGCGCTCGCGCGGGCGCTTCGTGCACGACGTCCTGCGGGCGTTCTTCGACCGGTGGCGCGACGGGGGCGGCGGGGCCGTCGACGTCGAGTCGCTCCCCCGCGCCCGCGCCCTCGCCGTCGCCGTCGCCGAGGAGCGCCTGGCCGGGCTGCCGCCCCGCGACCGGCCGGTCGAGCGAGTCTGGCTGCTGGGCTCGGCGGCCGGCGCCGGCGTCCTCGACCGCCTGCTGATGCTCGAGGCGGACCGTCCGGACCGGGTGGTCGAGCGGTTGCTGGAGCTCCGGTTCGACGGCGAGTACCGCCTCGACGGGGCCGCCGGACCCCGCCCCGTGCGGCTGCGCGGGGCCGCCGACCGCATCGACCTGATGGAGGGGGGGCGGCTGCGGGTCGTCGACTACAAGACCGGCCGCGCGCCCGACCGCGCGCGGGCGCTGCAGCTCCCCGTCTACGGCCGCTGCGCCGAGCAGGCCCTCGCGGGCCGGCGCGGGCGGGAGTGGCGGCTCGCCGAGGCGGGGTACGTCGCGTTCGCCGAGCCGCGGCCCTGGGTGCCGCTGGACCGCCGGCGGGACCTCGCGGCGGCGTCCGCGGAGGGCCAGCGGCGGTTCCTGGCGACCGTCGACGGGATCGAGGACGGACGCTTCCCCGTGCGCCCCGCCGAGCCCTACCGCTGCGCCTTCTGCGACTATCCCACGGTGTGCCGGAAGGACTACGTCGGTGACGAGTGAGCGGCAGCTTCCGCTGTTCGGGGAGGGCGGCGGGGAGGTCCGCGTCGGGCGCGGCGGCCCGGGCCGGCCCGTCCGCGCCCTGCGCGACGCGGCGGCGCGGGCGTTCGCCGTCGACCCCGCCAACAACGTCGTCCTCGAGGCGTCGGCGGGCACGGGGAAGACCACCGTCCTCGTGACGCGCTACGTCAACCTGCTGCGGGCCGGCGTCGACCCCTCGAACATCCTCGCCATCACGTTCACGCGGCAGGCGGCGGCGGAGATGCGCGACCGCATCGTCCGGCGGCTCCGGCGCGCGGCCGAGGCCGAGGCCCCGCCCGCCGACCGCGACCGCTGGCGGGGGCTGCGCGACCGGCTGGGCGACGTCGCGGTCAGCACCATCGACGCGTTCTGCCTGTCGCTCCTGCGCGAGTTCCCCCTCGAGGCCGACCTCGACCCCGGCTTCGGGATGACCGACGAGACGGAGGCGCCCCGGCTCGTCCAGCAGGCCCTGGACCGGACCCTCGCGGCGTGCGGCGCGGTCGCCGCCGACGACCCCGCGGTGGCGATGGTGCTGGCCCGCCTGGGGCCGGGCCGGGTGCGGACCGGGCTCGCCCACCTGCTCGACCGGCGGCTGGTGGCCCCGGCCGCGCTGCAGCGGTTCCTGATGGCGGGGCCGCGCGGGCTGACCGCGGAGGGGGCGTGCCGCGGGGCGGCGTCGCGCGTCGCGCGGATCCTCGCGGGCGTCGACGGCGGCCTCGACCGGTTCCTCGCCGACGGCCCGGCCGCGCACCCCCGGTTCCGGGCCCTCGCGCGGGCCCTGCCCGGCCTCGCGGCGGGGGACGGCTCGGCGCCCGAGGCCCTGCGCCTCGTGCTCGACCGCGTGCGCGAGTACTTCCTGACCGCGGAGGGGCGGCCGCGGCGGCGGTTCGCGCCGTTCCGGGCCGATCAGTGCCCGTCCCCCGCGGCGTGGCGGCGGCACCGCGGCCTCGCCGAGTCGCTCGCCCCCGCGGTGGCGGAGGCGCTGGGCGCGTTCGACCGCGATCTCAACGCGGTGCTCGCGCGGGGGGTGCAGCGCATGTTCGCTATCGCGGTGACCGAGTACGAGCGCGAGCTCGCGTCCCGCTCTGTCCTCGACTTCCCGGGGGTGCTCGCCCGCGCCCTCGATCTGCTGCGCCGCATGGACGAGTTCGCCCAGAGCCGCTACCGGTTGGAGTCGCGCTACCACCACGTGCTCGTCGACGAGTTCCAGGACACCAGCCGCGCCCAGTGGGAGCTGGTGTCGCTGCTCGTGCGGTCGTGGGGGGAGGGGCTCGGCCTCGTGCACGACGCGCCGGTGCCCCCGTCGGTGTTCGTCGTCGGCGACCGCAAGCAGTCGATCTACGGCTTCCGCGACGCCGAGGCCGCGGTCATCGACGACGCCGCCGACTCGATTCGGGCGCTGCGGCCGGAGGGCGGGGTGCGGCGCGCCATCTCGCACAGCTTCCGGGCCGCGCCGGCCCTGCTCGCGTTCGTCAACGACCTGTTCGGCGCCGTCGAGAAGGCCGACCGCCCCCGCGACGGGTTCCGGTACGACGCGCGGGACCGGTTTCCGGTCGAGCCGGGGGCGGCGGGGGCGGGGTCGGCCGCCCCGGGCGGGCCCGCCGCCGCCGACGCGCCGCTGGGGCTGGTGCTCGCCGACAGCCCCGAGGCGTGCGCGGACCGGGTCGCCGGCGAGGTCGTCAAGCTGTTGGACGGCGCGCCGGTGCGGGACCGGGAGGACGGGACGCCGCGCCGCGCCGCGCCGCGCGACATCGCGATACTGTTCCGCTCGCGCGAGACGCACCGGGCGTTCCAGGCGGCCCTGGAGGCGCACGGGGTTCCCGCCTGCGTCTACAAGGGCCTGGGGTTCTTCGACGCCGACGAGATCAAGGACTGCCGCGCCCTGCTCCGGTTCCTCGCCGACCCCGCCTCGGAGCTCCGGACCGCCGCCCTGCTCCGGTCGCGGCTGGTGGGGCTGACGGACCGCGCCCTCGCCGAGCTGGCCGGTCATCTCGCCGAGTCGGTGCGGCCGACGGGCCCCGGGCCTCTCCTGGAACGGCTCGACCCGCTCGACCGCGACCTCCTGCTGCGCCTTCGGGCGTGCGTGCCCCGCTGGCTGGCCGTCGTCGACCGGATCCCCCCCGCCGAGCTGTTCGACCAGGTCCTCGCCGACTGCGCCTACGCGTTCGAGCTGCGGGGGCCGCGCCTCGTGCAGGCGCGCGAAAATCTGAAGAAGCTGCGCGGGCTCGTCCGCCGCGTCCAGAACCGCGGCTTCGCCACCATGGCCCGCATCGCCGAGCATGTCGACCGCCTCTCGGGCGACGTGTCGAACGCCGTGGTCGACGCCTTCGACGCGGTGAACCTGATGACCGTCCACGCCGCCAAGGGGCTGGAGTTCCCCGTGGTCTTCCTGGTCGAGCTGGCGCGGGGCGCGGGCGGCCCGCCGCCGCCGGTGCGGCTGGTGGCGGACCGGGGGGACGGCGAGCCCGCGGTCTCCGTCGCCCCGTTCCGCTCCGGCGCCGATCTCGACCGGCGGGACCGCGAGCTCGAGGAGAGCAAGCGGCTGCTCTACGTCGCCGCGACCCGCGCGCGGGACCGCCTGTACCTCTCGGCGACCCTGACCGAAGGGGCCGTCCGGCCGGGGGCGGGGAGCCTGGCCGCGGTCGCGCCGCCGTCGCTCCTCGAGGCGCTCGCGGCGGGGGCGGCGGCGGGGGGGCGCGCGGCGTGGACGGGGCCGTCGGGCCGCGCGCACGGCTTCGCCGTGGTCGGACCGGCGGCGGCGGGAATCTCGTTCCGCCCGTCGGCGCCGCCGGCCCCGGCCGAGCCGGACCGCTTCGGGCCTTGGCGCCCGGCCGGGGGACCGCCCCGCGTCGCCGCGACCGCGCTTGCGGCGGGCGGGGGGGCGGTCGCGCCGGGGGCGGGCGCGGGCGCGGCGGAGGAAGCGGGCGAGGGCGGAACGGGGCCGGCGCGCGGCGTCGACCCCGTGGTGGGCCGTCTCGTGCACCGGTTGCTGCGGGACGACGGGGAAGGGGGCCGTCCCGCTTCCGGTTCCGGCGACGCGGAGCTGGCGGACCGGGCGGCGGCGGCGATGGAGCCGGAGGAGCGCGCGCGGGCCGACCATCGGGCGCTGGCCGACGCGGCGGCGGGCATCTACCGGCGGGCCGTCCGCCGCGAGGATGTGGCCGCGCTGATCGGGGGCGACTGCCTCTTCGAGGTCCCGTTCACGCTGCGCCGCGCGGACCCCGGCGGCGGGGGGCCGGTCTTCGTCCGCGGGGTGATCGACTGCCTGAGCAGATGGCCCGACGGGCGGGTGACGGTCGTCGAGTTCAAGACGGGCGCCGCCCGGTCCGAGCACGAGGCGCAGCTCGCCCTCTACGTCGAGGCGGCCCGCGCCCTGTTCCCGGGCCGACCGGTCGACGGCCGCCTGTTGTACCTGTCGTGAAGGGATCGAGGCGTTCCCGACTGCGCCGCGGACCGGCGCGGATCAGAGGCGGCCCGCGCCCTGTTCCCGGGCCGGCCGGTCGCCGGCCGCTCGTTGTCGCCGTCGTGAAGTTCGGGGCGGGACCGCGGGCGGGCGCGGGTCGACGACACGCGGCTTGTCCGGGAACCGCAGCCTCGGAACGTTGCCCGGCTCGACGGCCGCCGGGCGCGGCTCAACTGCGGATGAGGACCGGATCGGCGACGAGCCGGTCCGCCCAGGTCCGGGCCTCGGCCTCCGCCTCGGCCTGCGTGCGGCCCACGAGGATCACCGAATCGAGCGGCTCCTCGCCGCCGTCCCGGGTGACCCAGGCTATCCAATGCGCGCCGCGGGACTTCGCCCGGATGTCCAACTGGATGCTGTCAGTCGTCATGGCCGCCCGAGATCGTATCGTACCCGCCGCGGACGCTCACGGCTTTCGGTACCCGCAGATGAGGCACTGCCAGCGGCCGGCCTCGCGTTCCGCCCGGTTCGTCCGGCCGGAGGGGAGCGAGTCCATCAGCGTCTGCCAGGGCGGGGCGGCGGGCTCAAGGATGCCGCCGCAGTCCGGGCAGGTCGGCAGCGCGGGACGGCCGGGGTCCGCCGCCGGGGTCGCGGGGTCGGGCATGGGGCGCACAACGGTAGCACTTGGCCCCGCCGTTGACAAGCCATTGACAACGCCGGAGGGCCACTCCTAAGTTAAGTGCCCGATGTCCGAACACCGCCGCCGACCCGGTCCGCCGCATTCGCCCGCCCTGCACGAGGTTCGGCGCGCCTACCGCGACCTCGCGCGGCGGTGCCGGGCGCGGCGCGCCGGGCCGGGCGGCGGCGACCGGCTCGATTCGTGGCACGTCGCCTATGCCGTGGACGCGCCGGACGGGGACGGGCCGGCCGCGGCGGCGGGACCGCCGTCGGCGGCCGACGACGCCTTCCGCGACGAGGTCGACGTCGCCTTCCCGTCGATGGCGAAGCTCGTCGACCGCATGCGGCGGTCGTTCTTCGGCGAGACCGCCCCGCGCCCGCTGTCGGCCGATGTGCGCCTGACCCCGTCGCAGGCCGACCGCGGCGTCAGCGTGCCGTTCGACGTCTCGCTGCCCCACACCTGCCCCGCCTGCGGGGGGCGCGGCGAGCTGTGGCCGGACCCCTGCGCCGCATGCCACGGCCGCGGGGCGGGGCTGCTGCCGCACCAGCTCCAGCTCGTGGTCCCCCCGGGGGTGCGCGACGGCACCTGCCTGCGCTTCGACGTGACGCCCCCCTATGCGCCCGCCGCCCGCGTCCGGATGCGCATCTCCGTGCCGTGACCGCCGCGCGGACCGCGGGCCGTTTCCGCGGCTTCGCGGACGGGGTGCCCGGCGGGCGCGGCGCCGTCGGCGTCCTCAGAACTTGTCGGTGTACTCGCTGACCCCCGGCACCATCAACCGGCCGCCCTGCAGCGCCTTGGCGATGCACGCGACGTGGAGCGCCAGCACGCCGAGCTGGGCCAAGGGGAAGAGCAGGAAAGCGATCAACCCCACGATGCCGCTCAGTATCACGATGGCCATGAACCCGATGATCTCGGCCCCGAACAGGACCAGCCCGTGCTTGGCGTGCCACCGCACCTCCCGGTCCTGCTCCTCCAGCAGAAGGGGGACGAGGGCCAGCAGCCACAGGTAGGCCAGCACCACCATCAACCCCCGGTTCGGCGACGCGGTTCCCGGCGGCGGGCTTCCCGGCGGCGGCGTTCCCGGTGACGCCCCCGGCGGCGGCGTTCCCGGCGGCGGCGGCGCGGCTGGCGGCGGCGCGGCTGGCGGCGGCGCGGCTGCAGCGGGCGGTGCGGACGCGGGCGACGGCGGCGCGGCTGCGGGCGGCGGCGGCCCGGATTCTGGAGCCGGCGTCGCGGGCGAGTCGGGCGGACGCGGCGGCGAATCGGGCGTCTGTTCGTCGGTCATCGTCGTCTCCGGGCGTGAACCAACGGTTCGACGCGGTTCCGGGCGCGCGCGCCGGCCCGTCCGTTCGGATTCACTTGCGAGAGTTTCTACGATCTGACTAAGCTGAGAGTTCCGTCGTGGTCGATCAGCCGTGGCGGGACCCCCGCGCGCGGTGCCCAGAGGGCTGCGGCGGGCCGCCGAGGTGCCCGCCCGAAGGGCGCGGCGAGGGAGAATGTCGGGCGTATTCGACCGAGGAACAATGCAGTCGGGGGGGAATGCGCCGTTGCTCGAACGCAGCGGGCTTCGCCACGGGCTGCCGGCCGCGGCCCCGGAAGGCCGCCACCGGGAAGTGTCGAGGACCCATGCAGCCAGTCGAACCGTCAGCCGTGATGGAAGCGCTCCGCGTCGTACGCGACCCCGACCTGGGCCGCGACATCGTGAGCCTCGGATTCGTGAAGGACCTCCGCATCGACGCCGGACAGGTGTCGTTCGCGATCGAGCTGACCACCCCGGCGTGCCCGGTGAAGGAGCAACTGCACGATCAGGCGGTGGCGGCGGTCTCGGCCCTCGACGGGGTGACCGGCGTCTCCGTCGAGATGACCGCCAACGTGCGCGCGGTGGCCTCGCCCGACGCGGGCCGCGCCCCCATCCCCGGCGTCAGGAACGTCGTCGCGGTCGGGGCCGGCAAGGGCGGCGTCGGCAAGAGCACCGTGGCCGTGAACCTCGCGCTGGCGCTGTCCCGCTACGGCGGGCGCGTCGGCCTGATCGACGCGGACGTCTACGGGCCCAACATCCCGATCATGCTGGGCGTGCGGGCGCAGCTCGAGACCGACGGCAAGAAGATCAAGCCGGCGCGGAAGCACGGCATCCCGGTGGTGTCGATGGGCTTCCTGACCCAGGACGAGACCCCCATCATCTGGCGCGGCCCGATGCTGCACGGCGTCGTGCAGCAGTTCTTCCGCGAGGTGCGGTGGGACGAACTGGACTACCTAGTGGTCGACATGCCCCCCGGCACGGGGGACGTCGCGCTGAGCCTGAGCCAGACGGTGCCGGTGTCGGGGGCGGTGGTGGTGACGACCCCCCAGACCGTCTCCCTCGCCGACTCGCGCCGCGCGGTGGCGATGTACCGGAAGCTGAACGTGCCGGTCCTCGGCCTCGTCGAGAACATGAGCTACTTCGTCTGCCCGTCCTGCGACCACGAGAGCGACATCTTCGGGAAGGGCGGGGGCGAGGCGACGGCCGAGGCGGTGGGCGTCCCGTTCCTCGGGCGGATTCCCATCTATCAGCCGATCCGCGAAGGCGGCGACTCGGGGAACCCGCTCGTCGTCGCCGAGCCCGAATCGCCGGCGGCGCGGGCGTTCCTCGACGTCGCGGAGCGCACCGCCGCCGAGGTGTCGATAGCCGCCCTCGGGGCCGGCGCGGCCGCGGTCGGCGGCGCCGCCGCCCCGGCCGGCGTGTCGTGAGGTGGTGCCCGGTATCCCGCGTCGCGCCGGGACCCGGCAGGACGGAGCGGGAGGCCCCCCCCCCTGGCGGGTCGGCGGCGCTCCGTCCCGCCGGTCGGCGACGTTCCGCCCCGGCGGTCAGCGGCGCTCGGCCTCGCCGGTCATCGGCACGAAGAGCACCGGGAGCACCGCCTCCTCGGTGACGCCGTCGTCGGTGCGGGTCAGCACCGTCAGCGTCTGCCGGTAGTCGCCCACCGGGATGATCATCCGCCCCCCGACGGCGAGCTGGTCGACGAGGGGCTGCGGGACGTGGTCGGGCGCGGCCGTCACCATGATGGCGTCGAACGGTGCCGCCTCCGGCCACCCCGCGTAGCCGTCCCCCTCGCGGAGCCGCACGTTGTCGTAGCCCAGTTCGGCCAGGGTGGCGGCGGCGCGGGCGGCGAGGGGGGGCACGATCTCGATGGAGTACACGGTGTCCGCGAGTTCCGCGAGCACCGCCGTCTGGTAGCCCGAGCCGGTGCCGATCTCGAGCACCCGCGCGCCGGGCGCCAACTGCAGGGCCTGCGTCATGTAGGCCACGACGTAGGGTTGCGAGATGGTCTGCCGGTAGCCGATGGGCAGCGGCCGATCGTCGTAGGCGGCCGCGCGGATGTCCTCGGGGACGAAGCGGTGGCGCAGCACGCGCTGCATGACGTCGATGACGCGGGGATCGGTGATGTCACGGGCGATGAGCTGTCGCTCGACCATCGACATGCGGTCGCTCTCCCGGTCGGCGGGGACCTGCGCCGACGCGTTCCCGGCGGCTGACGACGCGTACCCGGCGCTTGGCGGGGCGTTCCGTTCCGCTGGCGTTGCGTTCCGTGCCGCCAGCGACGGGTTCCCGGCGGCCGGCGGGGCGTTCGGTTCCGCCGCCGACACGTTCCGTTCCGCCGCCGACGCGTTCCCGGCGGCCGACGACGCGTCGACCACGGTGTCGGCCGGCCCCGTGCAGGCGAGGAGGGCGAAGCCCAGGGCCGCCGCGGCCGCGGCCCCGCCGCACCGCCCGCGACGACCGTGACCGGGGGGGGACGGATGTTCCTGTTGTTCGTCGCGGCCGGGGCCGGCGTGCTGGCGCTCTCGCATATCGCTCCCTTTCCGTTCCTGCTGGACGCGCTGACCCCGGCACCCTCCCGCTGGAGCATGCCGGCCGCCGGCGGCGCCCCCACAATCTACCTCACCTACGACGACGGCCCGAACCCCGCCGCGACCCCCGACCTGCTCGACGTGCTCGCCCGCGAGGGGGCGGTCGCCACGTTCTTCGTGCTCGACCGCCACCTCACGCCGGAAACCGCGCCCCTGGTCGAGCGGATGTTCCGCGAGGGGCACGCGGTGGCCCTGCACTCGCACACCCGCCGGCTGATGCTGCTCTCGCCGGACGAGCTCGGCCGCACCCTGACCGCGGCCGCCGACCGCATCGAGCGGCTCGCCGGCCGCCGCCCGTGCCCCGCGTTCCGCCCCCACGGCGGATGGCGCAGCGGGCGCATGTACGAGGGCCTCAGGCGCATCGACCACACCCTGATCGGCTGGGGCTGGTTCCTCTGGGACTGGGACTGGTTCCGGACCCGGGACCCCGCCCGCCTCGTGCGCCGCTTCGCGGGCCGGGTGTCCGACGGCGACATCATCGTCATGCACGACGGCCACCACGAGGATCCGCGCCCCGACCGCCGCTACGCCGTCGCGGCCACCGCCGGCCTCGTGCCGGTGCTGCGCGAGGCGGGGTTCGAGTTCGGCACCGTCTGCTGAGCCGTCGCGCGGGTTTCCGCCCCGGTCGTGGTGCGGGCGCAGCGCCGACGGCGACGCGGGTCGTCGGGGCGCGGGAGCCCGCCGCCGGAATCCGCCGCTCCGAGGCCGCTCGCGCAGCCAGCCCGTGACTTGGGGCCGTCTTTTGCCGCGGCGGGTCCGGCTTGACGGTGACCGCCCGCCCTTGGGACGCTGACGAGAATCACCCTTGCCACCTGCCGAGCGCCCCGTCCCGCGGAGAGCGGGCTGCCCCTGGGTACGGTTGGCGACTTTGTATCGATCCGCGCGTCGACGGTGACGTAGTGGGTGTGGGGGGCGGGGAACCGCAGCGTATAGGCGATGGGCTCGACCGGCTGGGCCGCCGCCACCGGCGCCAGAGCGAGCGTCAGGACTGCGACGAAGAGGAGTCTGCGCACGTGGGTACCGTCCTTCCCGATTGTCGGTATGACCTTCTACTCCGAGAGCCCGCGGGCGGCGACGGCGGCCCCGAGCAGGGCCGGGTGCCGCTCCAGGATGACCCGCACCGGCACCCGTTCGACGAGCGCGCGCATCGGCTGCTTGTTCAAGAAGGCGTCGACGAAGTCGCCGGTCCGCACCGTGGGCAGCAGGTTCGGGACGATGCCGCCGCCGATGTACACGCCCGCGGTGGCCACGGTCCGCAGCGCGAGGTTCCCCGCCGCCGCCCCCAGGGCGGACACGAACAGCCGCAAGGCCTCGGCGCACGCCGCGCACGCGTCGGCGAGGGCGTTCGCGGTGACCGCGGCGGGCCGGCGTCCCGGAGCGTCCGGCAACGCATCGCCCGTGCAGACGGCCCCGCGGTGGGTGAACGCGTGGAGGTTGACCAGCCCCGGCCCCGAGACCACGTCCTCGAGCGTGACGCGTCCCCGCTCGGCCGCGAACGCCGCCGCGAACTCGAGCTCGCGCGGCGTGCGGGCCGCGAAATCGGCGTGGCCCCCCTCCGACGGCATCGGCACCAGGCGGCCGCCGACCCGGTGCAGGCCCGCTTCGCCGAGCCCCGTGCCGGGGGCGATCAGGGCCGCGTTGCCGTCGGCGGCCGGGGTCCCGGCGTGCACCACGGCCAGCTCGTCGTCGGCGAGGTGCGGTATCGCCCGGGCCATCGCCTCGACGTCGTTGAGCAGGCGGACCGCCGCGACCCCGAACCGTTCGCGGATCTCGCGGGCATCGGCCGCCCAGGGCACGTTGGTGAGCTGCGACACCCCGTCGCGCACCGGCCCCGCCACCCCGAAGCACGCCGCCGCCGGGGCCTCGCGGGCGCCCGCGTCGTCCAGGAAGCGGGCCACGAGGTCCGCCAGGCCGTCGAACTCGAGCGTGGCGTAGCGCGCCGTCTCGACGGGCGACGGACGGGGCGCCCCGGCGTCGAACAACCCCAGCCACGTCTTGGTGCCCCCGACGTCACCCGCGAGTATCGTTCGGCGCATCATGGGGGTGCATGCCCGCGGCTCCGCGCCGGCGGCTTGACTTCGGCCCCATTCTCATTCATCTTCCACACGGACGCCTAGTGCCTTACCCTTCCGATTCTCCGTTTCGCGATCAGATCGTGGTCTTCGCGGGGAGACTGGCCTCGGTGCAGCACCGGACCGCGCGCGAGCTCGTGGAGCGGTTGGGCGGCGTCGCGGCCGACGAAGTGACGCCGCGGACGACGATGCTGGTGGTCGGCGGAGGCGCCCCCGCGCCGAAGGGGGCGGCGGACCGGTCCGGACCGCGCGGTCTCGAGGTGCGGAAGGCGGAGGAGGCCAACGCGCAGGTCCCCGGCAGCGTGCGCATCGTCGCCGAGGACGAGTTCTGCCGGCTCGGCGGCCTGCCGACGGCGGAGGCCCTCGACCGCCGCTTTTACAGCCTGCGGCGGATCCGGCGCCGCTACCCGCGCATCCGGGAGGAGCATCTCCGCTGCCTCGAGAAGCGGCGGCTGGTCCGCCCCGCGGCCCGCACCGACGTCGACCGCTACTACGGGTTCCAGGGCCTGCGGACCGTCCGCAGCGTCAGCGACGACCTCGAACGCGGCGCGCCGTTCAGGGCGGTGCTGCGCGAGCTGGAGGCGGCCCGCAACGGCCAGTTGACCCTCGACTTCGGCCAGCGCGGGCAGCCCTCGCCCCCGGCCACCATCGTGGCGCTGCCGGCCCGCCGCCAGTTGCCGATGGCGGGCGCGCCCGGCGCCGAAGGGGCCGGGCCGGCCTCGTCCGTCGAGGCGTCGCTGGCCATCTCCTGCTTCCAGGAGGGGGCGTCCCTCGACGAGGGCAACGAGCGCGACCAGGTGCGGGCCGGCATCGCCTACCGCAAGGCGCTGATGCTGGATCCGAACATGGTTCCCGCCCTCATCAACCTCGCCAACGTCCACTACGGCCGCGACGAGCTGGTGGAGGCCCAAGCCCTCTACGAGCGGGCCATGCACCTCGACGGCGAGTGCTTCGAGGCCCAGTTCAACCTCGGGAACATCCATCACGACCTGGGCCGGCACGCCGACTCGGTCCGGCACTACCGCCGCGCCCTCGATATCGACCCCCACTATCCCGACGCCCATTTCTATCTGGCCGTCACCCTCGAGAAGACCGGCCGGCCGGCCGAGGCCAGGCCCCACTGGCGGGCCTACCGCGAGCTGGCCCCCCGCGGCGAGTGGATCGACCTGGCCAGGGAGTTCACGGAGTAGGCACCATGCGTTCCACGACCTTGCGCCTCACCCTCCTCCTGCTCGCGGCGCTGGCCGCGTCGGCGGGGCCCGGCGCCGCGCAGACCGTCCGCATCGAGCGGCTCCTGGACGGCCCGATCATCCGGCCCGACATGGACGCCGCGATGGGGAGCAACATCGCCGGCCCGTCCCTCATCCGGGTGCCCGACTGGGTCGAGGACCCGCTGGGGCGCTACTACCTCTACTTCGCCGACCACCGCGGCACCTACATCCGGCTCGCCTACGCCGACGCCCTGGAGGGGCCGTGGACGACCCACGAGCCGGGCGTCCTCGATCTCGCCGACTCGCACTTTCCAACCACGTGCCCGCCGTGCGCGCCCCCCGGCGCCTACGTGCACATCGCCTCGCCGGACGCGCACGTCGTCGACCAGCGGCGCGAGATCGTGATGTACATCCACGGGCGGGACGCGGGCCGGCAGGTGACCCGCGCCGCCGTGTCGCGCGACGGCCTCCGCTTCGAGGCGCGGCCGGAGATTCTCGGGCGGCCCTACTTCCGCGCCTTCCGGCACGACGGCCACTGGTACGCCCTGGCGATGCCCGGCGTCGTCTACCGGTCGCGCGACGGCCTCACCGGCTTCGAGGAGGGGCCGACGCTGTTCAATCCCGACATGCGGCACTCGGCGCTGCTGAGGCGGGGCGATTCGATGCTCGTGTTCTATACGCAGCGGGGCGATGCTCCCGAGCACATCCTGCTGTCGCGCATCGACCTCGGCGGCGACTGGCGGACGTGGACCGAGACCCCGCCGGTGGAGGTGCTGCGCCCGGAGCGGGACTGGGAGGGGGCGGGGCTGCCCGTCGAGCCCTCGCGCGGCGGGGCCATCGACGTGCCCGTGAACCAGTTGCGCGACCCCGCGATCTACGAGGAGGACGGCCGCGCCTATCTGCTCTACACCGTCGCCGGCGAGCGCGGCATCGCCCTCGCGGAGGTGCACGTCGAGCCGTAGGCGCGCCGAGCGTCGCCCGCCGGCGGGCCGCGGGTCGGAGACAGCATGTCGGAGGTGCCCGTCGAGCCGTAAGCGCGCCGGGCGTCGCCCCGGTTCCGACGGCCGTCCCACCGCTCCGCCGGGACTCGTCGCCGTTCCGCGGCGCCGCCGCACGGCCGGGCTTCCGGTTCTAGTACGGAAAGCCGCCGCCGCCCCGCCGTTTCGGCACCTTGCGCCGCAGCTTGTACAGGGCGCAGTCGGGGCACCACGACTCGGCGTTGAAGCCGCCCTTGCCCGCGTACGGGAGCACCTCGGGGTTAGAGCAGTACGGCGGTCCGTCGTCGGCGACCGACCATCGGCAGCTCTGGAAGCGGGTCTCGGCCGGCGTCGGTTCCGGTTCGGCGGCGGCGACGGCGGAGGATGGCCCGTCCGGCGTCCGGACCGGCGCAGGGTCCTCCGGCCGCCCCCCCGGGTCGTCAATCCGCATGGGCGGGTTCCCGGAGCTGCAGGTCGATTGAGCTCTGCAGCGCCCTGACCGCCTGCAGCTCGGCCGGCGCCGCAAGGGTCAGCGCGCTGCCGGTGGCGTCGAGCCGGGCCGTCCGCCCCACGCGGTGCACGTAGGTGTCGCGGTTGTGGGGCACCTCGAAGTTCACGACGGTCTTGATGCCGTCGATGTCGAGCCCCCGCGCCGCCACGTCGGTGGCGACGAGCACGCGGTAGCGCCCGCTGCGGAACCCGCCCACCGCGGCGAGCCGCAGCGCCTGCGACCGGTCCGCGTGAAGGGCGGCGGCCTTGATGCCGGCGCTCGACAGCGCCCGCGCCAGCCGCTCCGCCCCGCGCTTGGTGTTGACGAAGACGAGGACCGATCCCGAGGACCTGCCGAGGAACGACGTGAGCCAAGCGGTCTTGCGGGCCGCCGGCATCCGCTCCACCGCGTGCGAGATGCCCTCGGCCGGCTTCCCGCGGCGGCCGATCTGGACGTAGGCGGGGTCGTGGGCCAGCTCCTTCAGGGGGTGCAGCACCCAGTCGGGTATGGTGGCCGAGAACAGCAGGGTCTGGCGCCCCGAACCCGCCGACCGCGGCCCCGCGGGGAGGTCTGCGACGATGCGCCGGACGTCGGGCCAGAACCCCATGTCGAGCATGCGGTCGGCCTCGTCGAGAATCAGGGTGTCGATGCGGTCGAAGCCGGGGATGCCGCCGCGCAGGTGATCGATGAGGCGGCCGGGGGTCGCGACGACGATGTCGACGCCGGCCTCGAGGGCCTGCGACTGCGGCGACATCGGCGTGCCCCCGAAGACCGCCGCGCTGGTGAGCCCGGTGTGGTAGACGAACCCCTGCAGGTCGTCCTCTATCTGCACCACGAGCTCGCGCGTCGGTCCCAGGACGAGCACCCGCGTGCCGCGGGGGCCGGCCCCGCCGGGGTCGCGCGGTTCCTTCAGCAGGCGGTCGAGCACCGGCAGCAGATAGGCGGCGGTCTTGCCGCTCCCCGTCTCGGCGCTGGCGATGAGGTCGCGCCCGCTCGCCACGAGCGGGAAGACGGCGGACTGGACGGGGGTCGTGGCGGCGAAGCCGCGGTCGCGCACGCCCTCCGCCAGGGCCGGGTCGAGGTCCAGCTCGTCGAAGGCGATCGGCGCCGCGTCGACCACCGCCGCCGGCAGGGTCAACTCGGCCGACGGCGCCGCGAAGTCCTTCGCGGACGGGGCCTGGCGTCGCGCCGGACGGCGGGCGGGGCGGCCCCCGCGCCGCGGTCGTCTACGTTTCGTTGTTGAATCCAAGATGTGTTCAGCGAGCCCGGAAGGTGATGATGCCGCGGCGCGGATCGTAGGGAGAGACGCCGACCGTCACCCGATCGCCCGGTACGACCTTGATGCGGAACCGCCGCATGCGGCCGCTCAACTGGCCCAGCACTTCATGGCCGGCGTCGCACTGCACCCGGTAGAGCCCCCCGCTGTGCACCGCCACGACCGTGCCCTGTACGTCGATCAGGTCGTCCTTTGCCACGCGCCTCCTTGCCACCGTCCCGGACGCCGCGCCGCCGGCGGGAACCCCCGGCGCCGTCCGACGGGGACGGTACTTCTTCGCCGCCCCCGGGGGACGAACCGGGGGCGCAGGCGGTGCGGGGGCGGCCCGCCGCCGCGCCTGCGATCCTTAAAGTTTGGCACATCGGCCCGGCGCATGCAAAACCGCGGTCCGGCGCTCCGGCGCGCCCTCGCCGCCGCACCGCAGTCGGCATCCGTCGCTGCGCGGGCCGGGGCCGTCGGGCGCGCGCGGCCGGTGGTGCCCGCGGATCCGGTCCGGGCGGGCCATGCGGCGGGCCCCGGGCCGCGGCTCAGAGCGCCTTCACCGCCGCCTCGAGGTCGGCGGCCATCGCCACGTAGTCGGAGCCGGCCAGGCGCCGCGGCGGACCGAAGCGCACGCCGACCCGGCCCGGGCGGGCCATGCGGTGGCCGCGCCCCATCACGCGGTCGACCCCGCGCAGCCGCACCGGCACCACCGGGACGTCGAGCCGCGCCGCGAGCATCGTCGCGCCGGGCTGGAAACGGGCGACGGCCTCGCCGGTCACCCGCAGCCCCTCGGGGAAGATGAGCAGCGAGTTGCCGGCGCTGACGAGCTCGCCGGCATAGCGCAGGGCGTCGCGCGCCCCCGCCTCGCGCTGCGGCAGCGGGAACGCGTTGTAGAAGCCGGCGGCCAAATAGTAGTTGAGGCTGCTCGTGAACCTCCGGAGCCGCGTATGGCCCGCGGGGTCGAAGTGGCCAGCGAAGAACTCCTTGGACATCGCCGTCACCACGCGGTGGCGCGTCTTCCTCGGCAGCGCGGCGAGGATCACCGAGGGGTCGATGAAGCTCTGGTGGTTGGCGGCGAAGACCACCGGCCCGTCGAGGGCCCGCACGTGCTCGATCCCCTCGACCCGGATCCACGCGAAGAGGCGGGTCATGGGCAGCAGCCACACCGCGAGCGCGGCCCGGCGCAAGTGCCGCACCGCCCACGCCTGGTTCCAGCGCGGGGCGGGGAACGGCGCGGGGGCGGGACGCGCCGCGCCGCCGCCGGACGAGGTGACGAGCCTCTCGAGATCCGCGACCGTCGCCGCGCCCGCCACGCCGCGCTCGTCGACCGCGGCGTCGAGCTCGCTCTCCAGGGTCATCAGCAGCTCGACGCGCTCGAGCGAGCTCAGGCCGAGCTCGTCGAGGCGGGTGCCGCCGTCCACCGCGCCGCCCGAGAGGCGCGCGAGGATCGACGCGACCGACCGCTCCCCCCCGGCCGCGGCGGCCGGCGCCGGCGCCCCGCCCTCGTCCGCCCACGCCTTCACGGCGCGGCGCATGAGCTTCCGCGTGCCCTCGGTGCGGGGCAGCCGGTCGCCGGGCCACGCCAGCACGCCGCGGACCTTCTGGTGGTCCGCGAGCCCGCGGTTGGCGGCGCGCGCGACGTCGCCGGGCGGCGTCCCCGCCGCGAGCACCGCGACCGCGTACACCCGCTCGCCGCCGTCGCGGGTCAGCCCGACGACGGCCGACTCCTCGACTCCGGGGACCGCGTCGACGACCCGCTCGACGTCCTCGGGGAAGACGTTGAGCCCCTCGGCGGTGACGATCATCTCCTTCTTGCGACCGTGCACCTGCAGGCGGCCGGCGTCGTCGAGCGCGCCGAGATCGCCGGTGTGGAACCAGCCGTCCTCGAAGACCGCGTCGTCCTCGGCCGTCCCCCCGAAGTAGCCGGTGGTGACGTTGTCGCCCTTCACGAGGATCTCGCCGTCGTCGGCAATCCGGACCTGCATGCCCGCGATGGGCTTCCCGACCGAGCCGCGCCGGGTCCGGAACGGGTGGTTCAGGGTGACGATGGGCGCCGTTTCCGTCAGGCCGTAACCCTGCACGACGAGGAAGCCCAGCCGTTGCCAGAACGCCTCCAGCGCCGGGTCGAGGGGGGCGGCGCCGACGATGAAGCACCAGAACTTCAGCCCGAACAGGCGGTGCACGCGGCGGTAGCGCCACCACCGGTGGGCGACCCCCAGCCCCTCGGCCGGCTCCGCCGCCTCGGGGGCGGCCTGCACGACGTGGTCCTTCAGCACGTCGAGGATCTTCGGGAC
Source organism: Vicinamibacterales bacterium (assembly GCA_963664545.2). Classification (GTDB taxonomy): domain Bacteria; phylum Acidobacteriota; class Vicinamibacteria; order Vicinamibacterales; family UBA8438; genus JAJEEA01. The sequence goes on from OY761475.2 coordinate 2,661,184, forward strand.
GCAGACGAGCACCGAGATGCGCCGCGTGCGGATCTGCCGCACGATGGCCGGCGGCGAGTAGCCCTTCATGAACACGCAGGTGCCCGGCAGCATCGGGGGGATGAACGTGGCCAGGGCCTGCCCGAACATGTGGCTCAGGGGCAGCAGGTCGAGGAAGCGCAGGGGCCGGAACGGGCGCGCGTAGCGGCGGTACTTGAGCACCTCGCGCTCGACCGGGACGATGTTGGCGAGCACGTTCCGGTGGGTGATGACGACCCCCTTGGGCTCGGACGTCGCGCCCGACGTGAACACGATCTCCGCGGTGTCGCCGGGGGCGGGGACGTGCGGGGCGTCCGGCGCCGCTTCGCCGGCTGCGTCGGGGTCGTGTCCGGCCGTGACGGTGTCACGTTGAGCGTGCGGGGCGGCCGGTGCCGTGCCGCCGCCCGCGTCGGGGTCGTGTCCGCCCGCGTCGGGGTCACGGTGGACGTGCGGGGCGTCCGGCGCCGTGGCGCCGGTCTCGGGTTCTCGGGGATGCGCCCGCCCGCCGCCGGTCCCGGGCTTCCGGGGACGCGCGGATCCGTCGCCGCCCCTCTCGGCCGTACGCAGCTCGGCGAAGCGCCAGGTCTCGACGCCGTCGAGCCGCGCCGGCGCCACGTCGTCGCCGACGAGCAGGAGGCGGGCGTCGACCCGCCGGGCGATGCTCTCCAGGAACGCGGACGAGGCCCGGTAGTCGATCGGGACCACCACCGCGCCCCGCAGCAGGCATCCCCAGAAGGCCGCGATCCACTCCGGGCGGTTCTCGCCCCAGAACAGCACCGCGTCGCCCGCCCCGACGCCCGCCCCCGCGAGGCGCGCCGCGAACGCCGCCGCCGCCCGGCGCACCTCGTCGTAGCTCTGCCGGCGCACCCGGTAGCCGTCGTCGTGGACGAGGAACTCGGTGTCGCCGCGCAGGCGCTCGTCGAAGTAGTCGAGCAGGGTGTCCCGTTTCATGGCCGCATTATGGGGGAAGCGGGGCCGCCCTCACCGCGCCGCCGGCGGGCGGGCGCCCCGAGCGCGTCACGGGCGCGTCATGGTCGAGCCCGGCCGCCCCGGCCGGCGCCGGTCATCGGACCGAGACGCCGATGTTGGCCGCCATCAGGGTCTGGCGCGGCGACCCGGGCTGCTCGCCGAGCTGCTCCAGCGGGCTGATGGCGAAGAACCGCAGGTCGATCGACAGCGCCACGTTCGGGGTGAGGAACCACCGGGCCCCGCCGCCGTAGTTCAGGGTGCGGGCCCGCCGCTGCACCGGGGTCGTCGGCTGCTGCGGGTAGACGTTCAGCCGCGAGACGCCGAGGCCGCCGCCCACGTAGCTCCAGCCGTTCCGGTGTCCGAAGTTGAACGATATCTGCGGCGAAAGGGCCGTGAACCGCGAGGTGACCGGGAGGCCCTCGATCAGCGGTTCCATCTCTTCCTCGTCCGTCGTGGGGGGCCCCGTCGTGAACCCCGGGAAGCCTCCCGGCGTGGGATCTTCCGGCTCGACCGGCGGTTGGTGCGCCGCCGTGGACAGGACGGAGGCGCCGAGCCCGAAGGTGACCGGCCCCAGCCGCAGGAAGTAGAAGTGCCCGCCGAGGTTGACCGCGATGCCGCGGGAAGGGAGCTGGTTCGGCGCGAGCCTGCGCACCCGGGCCAGCTCTTCGTTCTGGCCAAGGCCGACCGTCGAGCCCCGGATGTCGATGACGTAGCGGCCGATGGGCTCGTCCTGCGCGGCCGCGCCGACGGCGGTCACCGCGAGCAGGCACGCGACCCGCAACGCGGTCCGCACGTGGGCGCTCGACATCACTCCGCCCAGTATACCGGCCGGCGGGCTGCCGCTCCGCACCGCGGTGCGCCGCGGGGCCGCGGGCGGGCCGCGTGAACGCGATGCCGCGGCTAGTCCGTGCGGGTGGCGTGGGCGCCCCTGCGCCGCCGCGCCGCGGACGGGCCGCGTGGGGACCTCTGCCGCACGCGGCCCGCCGGACGCCCCTCGTCGGCGGACCTCCGCACGCGGCCGGCCCGTCGGCACCCGCGCCGCCCGCGGGACGCCTGCCGGTATACTCCGTCGCATGCCCAGCGACGTTCCCGTGAGCGCCGTCGAGGAGGCGGCGCGGCGCATCAATGGCGCCGTCCGCCGCACCCCCCTGCTGCGATTGCCGCTCGAAGACGGGCCGCCGGTCTACGCCAAGTGCGAGAACCTGCAGGCGGCCGGTGCCTTCAAGATACGCGGCGCCACCAACTTCATCGAGCAGCTCGACCCCGGGGCGCGCCGTCGCGGGGTCATTACCTACTCGTCGGGCAACCACGCCCAGGCGGTGGCGCTGGCCGCGCGCCGGGTCGGCGCGCCCGCGGTGGTGGTCATGCCGACGACCGCCCCCGCCGTCAAGGTCGAGGGCGCGCGCGACCTCGGTGCCGAAGTCCTCTTCGAGGGGACGACCTCGGTCGAGCGCAGGGTCCGGGCCGAGGCGATCGCGCAGGACCGGGGCCTGCAGATGGTGCCGCCGTTCGACCACCCCTGGATCATCGCCGGCCAGGCCACCGTCGGCCTGGAAGTCCTGGACGACTGCCCGGACGTCGCGCGCATCCTCGTGCCGGTGGGGGGCGGGGGCCTGGTGGCCGGCGTCGCCGCCGCCGTCAAGCAGCGGCGTCCCGGGGTGAACCTTGTCGGCGTCGAGCCCACCGGCGCCGCCAAGATGACCGCGTCGCTCGCGGCGGGCCGGCCCGTCGCCCTCGACCGGGTCGCCAGCCTCGCCGACGGCCTGCTGCCGGTGCGGCCCGGCGACCTCACCTTCCACCACGTCCGGCGCTTCGTCGACGAGATGGTCACCGTCGACGACGACCCCATCGCCGACGCCGTCCTCTGGCTGTTCCGTCGGGCCAAGCTCGTCGTGGAGACCAGCGGTGCCGCCACCTTGGCCGCCCTGATGAGCGGGTCCGTCCCCCCGGCGGACGGCGGCGCCACCGTCGTGGTGCTGAGTGGCGGCAACCTCGGCCTGGAGACGCTGGCCGAGCTCGCCGCCCGGCCCGCGGTACGGGACGGGCGAGGGGATTCGGAATCCGCCCCGTAGCCGGCCGGACGCCGGTGCGGCTCCCGCATGCGGGTGGGGTATAGGCGCGGCGGGGGGCGCACAAGGTCGGGCGCCGGTGCGGTCCCGCCCGCTTGGACCACGCCGCCGGACCCCGAGTCTGCGCGGCGGAGCCATCGGGCGACGCGGGCACCGTCGCGGCGGGTCGCGTCGCGGCCGCCCGGGTGCCTGCGTCGAGAGATGCGGCGCCCCGCTCTCCGCAGATTCAGAAGCCCACGCGGATGCCCGCGAAGGCGCTGCGGGGCTGGCCCGGGCCGATGAACCGCGGATCGCTGGCGTCGGGCACCTCGTGCAGGAACACCTCGAGCTCGGCGAGCACGCCGGCCGTGGCGTAGCGCGCGTCGAGCAGGTTCTCGACCCGCACGAACAGCTCGACGCCCTGGTCCAACCGGTACGTCGAACGCAGGTTCACCACCCCGTAACCGTCCAGCCGCGCCTGGTCGTTGCCCTCGTCGCCGACGAAGACGCGGTCCGACGCCACGACCGTCTCGATGGCGGCGTCCCAGGCGTCGGTGATCGACTGGCGGATGCCCGCCTTCAGGCTGTGGCGGGGGACGCCCGGCAGCCGGTCGCCCGGTTCGACCGCGACGCCCTCGTCGGTGGCCGCGTCGTTGACCTCCTCGTCGCCCGGCAGCAGCAGCGGCGACTGGAAGGTCGCGTCGAGCAGCCCGTAGCCGACGTACCAGCCCGTGCGGGCGTGCCGGCCGCTGATCTCGAGGTCGAGCCCGGCGCGCCGGGTGTCGCCCGCGTTCTGGAAGTAGCCGGTCCCGATGAGTTCGGGCGAGGCGATGAACAGGATGTCGTCGTTGATGCCCGTCCGGTAGACCGACACCGACCATTCGCCCTCGGCCCACCGGCCGCGGAGGCCGCCCTCGACGGACCGCGCGACGGCCTGCTCGAGGGGCGGGTCGGAGATGAACGCGTTCGGCACGCGGCACGGCTCGTCGGGGTCGGCGCAGCTCAGCTCGGCCGCCGTCGGGGCGCGGTTCGACTCGGAGTAGCGCGCGAAGACCGAGGCGCCGCCGGCCTGGAAGACCGCGCCCACGGCGGGGTTGAAGCGCGCGAACGCGTGCGCGCCGTCGAGCGACGTCCCGAGCCGGTCCATGATGTCGATGTTCGCCCGGTTGTAGCGTCCCGAGAAGGTCAGGTGGACGCGGTCGGTCGCCGACAGCGTGTTGCTGAGGTACAGCCCGAGGGCCCGGTTCCCGGTGTCGATGGCGGTGTTGAACAGGTCGTCGCCGCCGAGGCCGTAGAGGCTGGCGAAGAGCCCCGATTCCGTGACGCCGCGCTCGGGGGTCAGGGAGCCCACCTCGCTGCTCGTCGTGAAGTCCACGTCGGCCAGGTCGGCCGACGCGCCCATGACGAACACGTTGTCGCGGCCGCCGACCTCGGCCGTCGCGGTCGCCTGCACGGTGGCGCCGTAGCCGGTCGCGAGGGTCCTCGTGCGGTTGTAGGCGCCGTCGCCGGCCGCGTCCAGCAGGGTGATGAAGCGCCCCGACACCACGTCGACGAGGGGCGTGGCTTCCTCTTCCTCGTCGTCATCGTCGTGGTCGTCGTCATCGTCGTGGTCGTCGTCGTGGTCGTGATCGTGGTCGTCGTCCCCGTTGTCGTCGTCCCCGTCGTCGTCATCGTCGCCGTCGTCGTCATCGTGATCGTGGTCGTCGCCGTCGTCGTCCCCGTTGTCGTCGTCGTCATCGTCGTCGTCGGGGCCGAAGCAGAGCGTCTGCGCGGGGGCGCCCTCGGGGAGGGCGTCGTCCTCGCAGACCCCGAACTCCGCCTCGTCGCCGTTCAGGGTGCGGCGGTCGAGGTCGCGGTAGTAGCCGGTCACCTGCACCGACCACGTGTCGGAGGCCGCGACGTCGGCGCGCCCCTGCACGAACGCGAGCCGGTTGTCGGTCCGGTCGGGGAAGGTGAACACCGCCGAGCGGGCCACGTCGAGCAGCTCGACGGGGGCGGCGGCGTTCCCGGTCAGGCTCGTGTCGGCGTAGGTGACGCTGATGCCGGCGTCCACCCCGTCGTCCCGGTACCCGATGTCGGCGAAGGCCTGCGTGACCTCGGACGGCGAGGCGACCCGCCATCCCTCTTCCGAGAAACGCGACGCGCCGCCGTAGAACGCCCACGGTCCGCGGCTCGCGCCGTACTCGGCGGTGGCGGTGTAGCGCCCGAACGATCCCCCGGAGACCTCGCCGCGGAACCCGGCGTTGTCGAAGCCGTTCTTCAGATCGAGGGCGAGGGCCCCGCCGAGCGCGTTCAGCCCGTACGTGGGGTCGGCCCCGGCGCTGAGCTGCATGCGGTCGATGGCGAACTGCGGGAACAGGTCGAACTGCACCGTGTCGCCGAACGGCTCGTTGATGCGCACGCCGTTCTGGTAAACCGCGACGCCCTGGGGCAGGCCGAGGAGCGGCGAGGCGGTGAAGCCGCGGAAGCGCAGCGTCGGCTGGAAGAGGTTCGTGGTCGCGCCCTCCAGGGTCACCGAGCCGAGGCGCTCGTTGAGGGCGTCGGCCATCGACGCCGCTCCGCGGGCGGCGAGATCGGCTCCGTCGATCACCGAGACGGCCGCGGGCAGCCGCTCGCGGGGGATGCGCGAGCCGGGCAGGGGGGTCACGCCCACCACGTCGACCTGTTCCGCGAGCGGTGCGAGGGCCAGCGTCACGTCGAGGGCCTGCGCGCCTCCGGCCGTCAGCCGCACCTCCTCCCGCCGCGGCTCGAACCCGCCGAGCGCGAACGTGACGGTGTAGACGCCCGGCGGCAGCGTCAGGACGTACCGGCCGGCGTCGTCGCTCGCGGCAGTGACCGGTGCGGCCCCCGGCGCGGCGGCGGTGACCGTCACCCCGGGCAGCACCGCGCCCTGCGGGTCGGCGACCTGTCCGGCGAGCTGCGCCGTCTGGGCCGAGGCGGCCGGCGGGGCCGCGAGGGCGATCAGGCTGAGCAGGAGGACCGTCGCGAAGGGGCGGACGAGGGCCGCGTATCGGTGGTGCGTTGGCGTGGGGAGGAAGTCGAGTCGGCGGACGGGCGCTTGTTCCATACAGGTACATTCCCCGCGGTCCCGATCCGTTCAGGGAAATCGTGTTCGCGCAGCGGCTCGGATGGGGCGGGAGAGTCGAGAGAGGGAATCGCGCGCGGACGGAGGCTGAGGGGAATCAGCACCAAGCGCGCCGGGCATCGGATACGCGCGCGGACGGTCGCACGGTAAAGGATGGCGACGGCAACGCGCGCGAGCATCGGCTACACGCGGACGGTCGCCCTCGGTCGTGTCAGCCCCGTCGGAATCGACGGGGCTGCGGCGGGCAGGTCGGAACCACCGCCCCCCTCCGCGGCGAGCAAGTCCACGTCCCCGAGCGCGAGCCCCGCCCGCGGCGAAAACCCAAGAGCCCCCCAACGGAGATCCAGCACGCGCGGGGCAGGCTGACACCCGCGGAGCGTATAGACGCGGCGGACGGGCCGCGGAACCCGACCAAGCTCACGGACAACCGCGCGCGGGTATAGACTGTCGGACGAAGGCAAATGGCACCCTCAATTCACGATCCGCCCATCGATCTGCCGATCAGGCTCGACGAAGCTGCGGTCCTAGCCCGGCCAGCCGAGTCGGTTGAGTCGGCAGAGGCGGCCGAGGCGCACGAGGCCGTGCTGCGGCTCTTCGAGGCGCACCGCGACGGCGTGCACCGCTACGTGCGCGCCCTGGGCATCGCCGACCGCGACGGCGAAGACCTCGTCCAGGACGTGTTTCTGGCCCTGTTCCACCACGTGGCCCGCGGGCGGCCCCGCACCAACCTGCGCGGCTGGATCTTCCGCGTCGCCCACAACCTGGCCCTCAGGCACCTGACGCGCGAGGCGCGCCGCCGCCGCGTCCGCGCCGATCTCGCGGCGGGAGGGGCCGTCGCACCCGGGCCGACCCCGGAGGACCGCTACGCCAGCCGCCAGCGGGAAGCGCGGCTGGCCGTGGCAGTGACCGAGCTGCCGGCGCGCGAGCGGCGGTGCCTCCAGCTCCGCGCCGAGGGGCTCAGGTACCGCGAGATCGCCCGCGTGCTCGGGCTGTCGCTCGGCACCGTCGCGAACACCCTGGCGCGGGCACTCGCCCGCCTGCGCCGCGCCGACGGGAGGTAGCACCATGTGGCGCACGAAGAGACACATCCCCGACGGCGAGCTGCTGCTGCTGGACGAAGACGGGGCGCTGTCCGCCCGCCGGCGCTCGGCCGTGAGCCGGCACGTCGCCGCCTGCCCGCGGTGCGCCCGCCGCCGCGCCGAGCTCGCGGCGACGCTGGCCGAGGCCGCCGCCGCGTGCCGGGCGACGCCGGCCGGGGCGTCCCCGCCGCACGCCGCCCGCGCCCGGCTCCGCGCCGAGATGGAGACGCGTCCGCCGCACCGGTGGTCAGCGGCTTGGGCGTCGCCGTCCCCGCGTCGGTGGCCCGAGGGCTGGCGGTTGCCGGCCGTCGCCGCCGCCGCGATCCTGGTCGTCGTCGCACTCGGGTCCCTCGCCGACCGGCTGGACGCCCCGGCCCACCGCAGGGACGCTCCGGCCGACCGGCTGGACGCCCCGGCCGACGGCCAGAACGCCTTGGCCGACAGGGACGCCCCGGCCGACCGGCACGGCGCCCCGGCCGATCCGCAGGCCGCCCTCGCCGATCGGCAAGCGGGTGCCGCCCCGCCCGACGCCGCGATTCCGGGTCCCCCCCTCGGGGCCGGGCGAGCGTCGACCGGCCTCGAGCGTCCACGCCACGACCTGACCCCCGGCCGCGTCCTGCCCGTCGGCGTCGACGAGGTCTGCGGTGCCGGCATCACCGGCCTGCCGCCCGTCGCCGCCCAGGTGCCGCGCCAAGTGTTCGAGGCCTACGGCGTCGACTACCGGCGCGCCGCCGACTACGAGCTCGACTTCCTGATCACCCCCGAACTGGGCGGCGCCCCCGACCCCCGGAACCTGTGGCCCCAGCCCTACCGCGCCGGCGTCTGGAACGCCTACGTCAAGGACGAGCTGGAACGCGAGCTCCAGGCCCTCGTCTGCCGCGGCGCCCTCGACCTCGCCACCGCCCAGCAGGAACTCGCCGACGACTGGATCGCCGCCTACAAGCGCCGCTTCAACACCGACCGGCCGCTGCGCGACTACGGCCGCTTCCCGTTGACGCCAGCCGACGTCGAGGCCGTCCGGTCCGAACTCGCCGAGCGGCGCCTGCTGCCGGCGGCCGGGCCGCTGGTGGCTGCGGAGCTACCCGTGGCGGCGTCGGGTTCCCGGATCGTCTCGACCCCGCGGCCGGCGGTGGCCGGATGAGCGCGGGATGGGTTGGCGCGCGGCGCTGGGCGCCGGCCCGACTCCACCCGTCGTCGCCGACGTGTCGATGCCGGTTGCCGGCACGTGGAGACGATTCAGTTGTCGAGTGGCACCGCTCGCCGGTCGAGGTCCTCCCTCATGTTCTTCAGTTGCCGGCGGATGTCCTGAGCGACCTCGTCAACCTCGCGCGCCACCCGGGATTCGTTTCCGAGCTCCCGTTCGAGTGCCGTCGTCAGGGGCAGCAGCAGGTCCGCGGCCGGCGATTCCCGGATCAACTCGCTCATGCGTCGGGGACCCAGTTCGACGCTGAGCTCAATCAGAGCCCCCATGCTCATTAGTGACAGTGGAGTCTTGTCTCCCAGATGCGAGAGCGCATCCTGTATGTCGCGCTCGCACGCGAGCCGGTCGCCTGTTGCTAGAGTGGCCGTTGCTCTTTCGAGCAGTGCTTCGATGACGACTCCGCCTACCTGAGCATGGGGGAATTCGATCCTCCCGAATCGACCGATCACGTCATCATACGCGGCCAGCGCTTCTCCTGGACGGTTCAGGGTCTTGAGTGCGGCCAGCTTGTTCATGAAGGCCATCGCAACGGACTCGCTGAGGATAGGTTTCTCGCTCGCTCCGAAGCGTCTCACCACTTCGTCGCATGCGGCCAACACATCATTAGGTCGTTTTAGAGCTCTGAGTGCGATTCCCTTGATCACCAGAGCCTGCGCGACGGACTCGTCCAAGTTGGGTATCTCGCCCGATTCGAAACGCGCGACCACATGGTTACAGGTGGCTAGCGCGTCCTTCGGACGATTCAACATGATTAAGGCGGGTGCCTTGTGCACAAGGGCCGTTGCTACCGACTCGCGCTTGGTTGGGTTCACGCTGTTTCCAAAGCGCTCAACTACTCGATTAAATACAGTTAGCGCCTCCTCCGGCCGATTAAGGTAGTAGTTGAGTACGTATCCCTGGAGCACAAGGGTGGTCGGGAGCACTTGCTCGGCAATGGGATTCTCGTTGTCATCGAAACGACGAGTGAGCTCTTCGCAGGTCGCCAAGGCATCCTCTACGCGTCCTTCTGCAACCAGCGCGTAGACTTTTTTTAGGAGATCAGCCGCCGACCGCGCCTCTTGAGAGTAATTCCGGCTTATCGTCTCAAGTTCCTCGCGATGCGGAGCCAGGATCGGCGATGCCAGCAGTTCTTCAAGAGCATTATGGTAGAGCGGTTGCATCAGGCCGTCTGGCTCTGCGACAAGGCGACCGAACTCGGAGATAGCGATCTCTCTGAGATCATCTGGTGAGTAGTAAGACTCCATGAAGCGGATGAGCGCCTCGACCAAGCGGTTAGGGCCGCGTTGCCGTCGAAGCAGGTAGTAGATATTGTACAGGCGTTCGGTCAAGTAGTACTGTTTACGTCTGACGCTGCCGCCGGTTACCTGGACAGCCCCGTGGGTGCCGAGGCGGGCGAGCTGGGCGCTGCACGTGTTTGTGTCGAGGCGGGCTTGGTCGGCGATCTCGCGGGTGGTCGCGGGCTTCCAAAGCGCGGCGAGCGCGAGGTAGACGCGGCGTTCCTGGGCGGCGAGGGAGTCGAGATGGCTCTTGAAGTACTCGGTGTGGTCGTCAACGAGGTCGAGGAGGTCGGCCATGAGTTGGCGGAAGGAGCGCGCCGCGCCGAAGCGGGCGACGATTGCCAGCAACCGGGGGTTGCCGCCGGTGAGGATTTCGAGCGACCGGATTGTGGGGGTTGGGGGCGTGCGGCCGGTGACGGCCTTCCAGAGGATTTCGCAGGCGGCGGTGTCGAGGGGCCGCAGGGTGCGGACTTGGAAGAGATCGTACAAGGCGTGTTCCGGGTGGTCGATCTCTCGAAACCGGCTGGTGGCGCTCGCGAACAGGATGATGCGCGGCTCGGTCTGGAGGACCTTGCGCAGTCGCCAGCCGGCGTCGCGATCCATCATGTCGCGGAACAGCATGTTCAGGTTCTCGACCAGCAGGAGGAGTCGTTGGTCGTGACGGTCGGCGAAGTCGAGGAGAGCGGCGAGACAGCGGTCGGCGAGGCTTCGGTCGTCCCGGATGGGGCGCAGGTCCTCGACGGTGCGGTGCAGGTCGGGTTCGTTCTCGGGGGACGGAGCCTGAGCGGCGAGGAGAGTCAGACACTCCAGCCAGAATTCGCCGGCCGTGGAGACCTCGTAGCTCTCTTCGGCGAAGACGATCGGGAAGCAGCGGGCGGCCAGGGCGGGATCCCGGCGGGCCTCAGCCGCGACGCGGAGGAGCAGGGTCGTCTTTCCGCTGCCGCGGGGGCCGATCACGATCTGGTGCTGGTTCGCAGGCCCGGTGCAGTCGCGCAGGGCCTCGACGAGCATTTCGAACTCGGTGGTCCGTATGCAGAACGACGCCACGAGCTCGTCGTCGGTGAGGAATCCGGGGTTGTACTTGCGGACGGGTGCAGCCATCGAGTCACGCTCCCTGTCGGACTGGTCGCTGTTCGATGGGCAGGAAGTGATGGCCGTGCCGGGCGCGCCACCAGTCTTCCAGCAAGCCCGAGACGAAGTGGTAGCCCCCGCCGTGGGGCTCGATGTACCCGTCGTGTTCCAGCACGCGGAGTACGTCGTCGATCGGCACAGGGTCGGCGGTCGTGCGGGCGGGGAAGAACTCGGCGTACCGAGCGATGGCGTCGGCGCGCAGCACGCCGTCGTGGACTGCGGCTTCCGTCAAGAGATCGAGGGCGTCGCGATAGCCCTCGGGCCCGAGGACCAGCTTCAGGCGGTTCTCGTAGTGGTCGAGGTCGGCCTGCCCGCGAACGCCGAGCATCTCGTTCGTGTAGACGCGGTCGACATCAGCGGTCGTGGCGTCGCGGCGGCTGGCGAGGCGCAGGTCCTCGTCCAGGCTGTCGAAGAACCGCTGCACATGGTGGGGGACTAGGCAGCGCAGGCGGTGGCACATGTCCTGGCGGACTTCGACGGGAAGATCGAGGCGGCAGTTCTCGGCCAGGGCGGCGAGGCAGTCGAGGGCCGTCTGCTCGGTCCACGGCCTCAACTGCAAGGGAGAGAAGATGTTCGCGTGGGCGGAAAGGCCCGCTTGCCGCAGGATGGGTTCCAGGCCGACGCTGCCGGAGACGATCAGGCACAGTCGGTCGCGGTGCTCCTGCCCCGTGCGGCGCAGCCAGCTCAGGAACGCGTCGACGTCGCCCCTGCCGTCCGCCGTGATGTGGTAGTCGGGGTCCTTGAGCATCCGGTTGACCAGGATCGGAAGCTCGTCGATCGCGAGCACGACCGGTCGCCCTGCCCTGGCCAACGCGGCGCAGACCTCGTCGCCCTTCTGCCGCCAGTCGCCGGCATCGACACCGGCCCGCAGCTTCACGCGCACCTCGTGGACGTCCAGGGTGTCGACCCGATCGAGGGCCTCGCCGAGGACGTTCGAGAACCCGGACTTGATTCGGTGCCACGCGCCCTGCACCTGCCGCGACTGGCTCGCGACCTCGGCCACCGCGTCCGCGGCGGAGTCGGCAGCCTCCAGGTCCACGAAGACGGTCTCGCATTCTCCGTCGGCCTTCAACCGTCGCAACAGTTCGCGGACGAGACTCGTCTTGCCCATGCGGCGCTGGGCCGTCAGCAGCGTGTGGGTTCCGTTCCGTACCCGGTCGCGGAGCGTATCGAGCTCCGCCTCGCGGTCGAAGAAGCGCTCGCCGTCGACCCAGTTGGCCCCTGCCTTTTTCAGTCCTGCCACTACACCCCCGTCTTGATGCGGTGCCAACAAAACCGTTGCCATCACTATCGTTGCCAAAAAAACTGTTGGCGTCAAGCCCCTGCCGGTCCCTGGGCGCACGCGTCTTGGGGATCTCGCGCCGACGAGGCCCCGCGACCGTTGAGGCGGAAAGGCGGAGCTCGGGCGGCCGTCGAGGGCCGGGCGGCCAGCTCACGGACGAGGAGCGACCATGAGGCGGACGCCGGAGCGCGGGCCGCCGAATCCGCGTGTTAGCATGGCTCATGGCCGCCCGCCGCCTTGCCTCGCCGGCTCCCGCCGCGGAGGCGTTCGTCCCGGAATCGGTGTCGGGAGTCCCCCTGCCCGACGTCCGGGAACCCACCCGCGAGTTCCCCGGCTGCCGTCCCGTTCGCATCACCCGCGACGCCATCGACGACCACCACGGCCGCTTCGAGTACTGGGACGCGGACACCGAGACGGCCTGGGTCGTGCGCGAGCCGACCAGCGTCTATCACGAGGGTCCCGGCCAGCAGCTCATCGGGTTGCTGACGCGCATCGGCGCGGTCCGCGGGGCGCCCATCGTGACCCTCGGCACGGCGGATCTGGTGCTGCGGGACGCCAAGGGCGACCGGCAGCGCATCTTGCAGGCCGACCAGATGGTCTATCTGGACCCGGTGGAGACGCGGCCGCGGGGCATGTACGTCGAGGTGGGGTCGGACCACCTCCCCGACGTGGTGTTGGAGGTGGACTACACCACCGACGTGCGCCGGGGCAAGCTGGGCCTCTACGAGGCGTGGGGCTTCCCCGAGGTGTGGGTCGAGGTGCCGGACGGCGGCTCGCCCCGGCGGCGGCCGGGCCTGACGATTCATCGGCGGGCGGCGGGCGGCTATCGTCCGGCGGCGGCGAGCGTCGCCCTGCCGGGCTGGACGGCGGTTGAGATTCACGCGGCGCTGAACGAGCCGGTGCTGTCGGAGGCGACGCGCGTCGTGCTGGAGCGCGTCGGCCGCGCGATGGGGGCGGCGGAGGGGACCGGCCCGGACGACGATCCGTGGCTCGCCGCGCACCGTCGCGAGGGGCACGCGGCGGGCTGCGCCGAGACGTGCATGGAGATTCTGCGGCAGCGCGGGCTGGCCGTGTCCGAGCGGCTGGCCGCTCGGATTGCGGGAGCGGACCCCTCCACCGTCGTCGCCGCGGCGCTGGTCTGTCGGGACGAGGAGGATCTGCTGGCCCGCCTGGATGCGGGGCGGCGCGCCGGCCGGCGCGATCGTTGACGGGGATATTTCGCGGGCCGGGGCGGGTGGATCCGACGCTGGCGGTCTGCAGATCCGCCTACCGACCGGAGAAGCGCGATGTCCGCCGTCGGGACGAGGAGGATCTGCCGGCCCGCCTGGATACGGGGGCGTCGCGCCGGCCAGCGCGATCGTTGACAGGGATTCGCGAAACGACCGCGCTTGCCCCGTTCCGTTCGAGCCCACGCCGCGGCGCCGGCGGACACATGGCGCTCCCCCGCCCTCGACATCCAGACCCCGATGACGACGAGCAGCGCCGACCTGCACTGGATCGCCAACTATATCTGGGGCATCGCCGACGACGTCCTGCGCGACCTCTACGTCCGCGGCAAGTACCGCGACGTCATCCTGCCGATGGCCGTCCTGCGCCGGTTCGACGCGGTGCTGGAGGACACCAAGCCGGCCGTGCTCGACATGAAGCGCCTGCTCGACGGGGCCGGCGCCGTCGAACAGGACAGCGCCCTGCGGGCGGCGGCCGGCCAGGCGTTCTACAACACGTCGCCGTTCACGCTGCGCGGCCTGCGCGCGCGGGCCAGCCGCCAGCGGCTCGATGCCGACTTCCGGGCGTGGCTCGACGGGTTCTCGCCCAACGTGCAGGACATCCTCGACAACTTCGAGTTCCGCAACCAGATTCCCCGGCTCTCGAAGGCCGACGCCCTCGGCACGCTCATCGAGAAGCTGACCTCGCCCGACGTCAACCTCGGCCCCGCCCCGGTGAAGGACGCCGACGGCGCGGTCCGGCACCCCGGCCTCGACAACCACGGCATGGGCTCGATCTTCGAGGAGCTGGTGCGGCGGTTCAACGAGGAGAACAACGAGGAGGCGGGCGAGCACTGGACGCCGCGCGACGCGGTGCGGCTGATGGCGCGGCTCGTCTTCCTGCCCGTCGCCGAGAAGATCAAGTCGGGCACCTACCTGCTCTACGACGGCGCGTGCGGCACCGGCGGCATGCTGACCGTCGCCGAGGACACCCTGCGGCGGCTCGCGGCCGAACACGGCAAGGACGTCTCCACCCATCTGTACGGGCAGGAGATCAACGCCGAGACCTACGCCATCTGCAAGGCCGACCTCCTGCTGAAGGGCGAGGGCGACGCCGCCGACAACATCGTCGGCGGCCCCGAGCATTCGACCCTCGCCAACGACGCCTTCCCGTCGCGCGAGTTCGACTTCATGCTCTCGAACCCGCCCTACGGCAAGAGCTGGAAGACCGACCTCGAGCGCATGGGCGGCAAGAAGGCCATGCGCGACCCCCGCTTCGTCATCGAGCACGCGGGCGACCCCGAGTACTCGCTGGTCACCCGCTCGAGCGACGGGCAGATGCTCTTCCTCGCCAACAAGCTCTCGAAGATGAAGCGGCGCACCCGGCTCGGCAGCCGCATCGCCGAGGTGCACAACGGCAGCTCGCTGTTCACCGGCGACGCCGGCCAGGGCGAGAGCAACATCCGCCGCTGGATCATCGAGAACGACTGGCTGGAGGCGATCGTCGCCCTCCCGCCCAACATGTTCTACAACACCGGCATCGCCACCTACGTGTGGGTGCTCACCAACCGCAAGCCCGAGCCCCGCCGCGGCAAGGTGCAGTTGATCGACGCCACCCAGTGGTTCCGCCCCCTGCGCAAGAACCTCGGCAAGAAGAACTGCGAGCTCGGCGACGACGACATCGCCCGCATCTGCGGCACGTTCCTCGCGTTCGAGGAGACCGCGGAGAGCCGAATCTTCGACAACGCGGCCTTCGGCTACTGGAAGGTGACCGTCGATCGGCCCCTCCGCATCGAGGGCGCCGACCCCGACCGCGTCTACCGGGCGGCCGAGATCAAGAAGCTGAAGGAGACCGGCGCGCGGAGCGCGGACGCGCCGCCCCTCATCCGGAAGATCCACGAGCCGGGCGCCGCCGCCGACCCCCTGCGCGGCCGGTTCGCCGCCACCGTCGACGGCCGGCCCGCCGTGGTCGAGTACGAGCCGGACCCCGACCTGCGCGACACCGAGCAGATCCCCCTCCAGGAGGAGGGCGGCATCGAGGCGTTCCTGCGGCGCGAGGTCCTGCCGTACGCCGCCGACGCCTGGTACCGGGCCGACAGCGTGAAGGTCGGCTACGAGATCAGCTTCACGCGCTACTTCTACAAGCCGAAGCCGATGCGGACCCTGGCGGAGATCCGGGCTGATATTCTGGCCCTTGAGCGGGCGACCGAGGGGCTGCTCGACGACCTGCTGGTGAGGGAACCACGGGCCGCCCACGGCAGTGCACCGCAGGAGTACGCCGACCCGGTGCTCCAGCGCCTTTGCGACGAGGCGCGGTCAGGGAAGCCCGAGGACGGTGGGGCACCCGCACCCGTTGAGCCTCCGCGGCTGGAGCAGGACACGAAAGGGGCCGCTGGCCGGGAATCTCGGCGTCGGCGAACGACGGCGGACGACGACATGACCGAGATCACCTTCGAAGTCACCCAAGACGAAGTGGACGGCGGGTACTCGGCAAGTGCCCTCGGGTACAGCATCCACACGGAAGGCGATTCCGTCGAAGAGATCCGCAGCAACGTCAAGGAGGCCGTCGACTGCCACTTCGACGAGTCCATGACGAGACCGAAGCTGATCCGCCTGCACTTCGTGCGCGACGAGGTCCTGCGGGCATGAAGCTGCGCCACAACGAACGGCATACGGACGCCGAACTCAAGCCGTATCCGGCGTACAAGGACTCCGGGGTGAAGTGGCTGGGGCAGGTTCCGGCGCATTGGGAAGTGCGGCATCTCGGCCGCATCGGGCGGCTCTTCAAGGGAGGCGGCGGCACCAAGGACGACGAGCGAGAGACCGGCGTTCCATGCGTGCGTTACGGCGACCTGTACACGCACCATCGGTTCTTCATCACCGCCAGCCGGGCGCGCGTTGCGCCAGAACTGGCGGCGACGGTCTACACGCCCCTGCGCTACGGGGACGTCCTGTTCGCCGGATCCGGCGAGACCATCGACGAAATCGGCAAGTCAGCCGTCAACCTGATTCGCGGTTCGGCGTGCTGCGGTGGGGACGTGATCATCTTCCGGCCCTCCATCCGCGCAGATCCCCGGTTCCTGGGGTACGCGAGCGATTGCCCCGCGTCCGCCCGTCAGAAGGCGTGCATGGGGCGCGGGTTCACGGTCATGCACATCTATTCGAGTGACCTCAAGTACATGGCCGTGGCACTTCCCCCGGTCGCCGAACAGGCCGCCATCGTCCGCTTCCTCGACCACGCCGACCAGCGTATCCAGCGCTACATTGCCGTCAAGGAGAAGTTGATCGCCCTGCTGGAAGTGCAGAAGCGGGCCGTCGTTCACGAGGTTGTCACCGGTCAGAGCGACGTGCGGACGGGGCGGTCGTACTCCGCGTACAAGGAGTCCGGGGTGGAGTGGCTAGGCAAGGTGCCGACACACTGGGAAGGAATAACTCTTGGTGCGGCAGCGGGTTCTATTCAAACCGGACCATTTGGAAGTCAACTTCATGCGAGTGACTATGTGACGGGTGGGATCCCGGTCATCAACCCGTGCCACATGGACAATGGCGGCATAAGGCCGGATCCGTCAGTTGCCGTGAGCCACCAGAAGGCGACAGAGTTGTCGGCGCACCAACTGCAACTTGCCGATATCGTGGTCGCCAGACGCGGCGAAATTGGGCGGTGTGCATTGGTGACGGCAACTGAGACTGGTTGGCTTTGCGGTACCGGGAGCCTTCGGATCAGACTGAAACCCAGAATGCTCTTGCCCGCTTATCTGGTTGGTGTGCTGAATACCCCCGTGTTCAGGGACGCACTGAGTCTGACATCAGTCGGTTCGACGATGGACAACATCAGCGCGGGAGTCGTTTCGCGTCTCCGGCTGGCGCTGCCCCCGTACGGCGAGCAAGCGGCGATAGTGGACTATATGAATCAAGCCGGTGACACTTGCGGGACTGCCATCAACCGGACGCAACGGGAGATCGAAGGACTGCGCGAATACTGCACACGCCTGATCGCGGACGTCGTCACTGGGAAGCTGGATGTGCGCGATGCAGCGGTGGGGTTGTCGGAGGTCGATTCAGTCGGTGCCGAAGACGGTGCTCCGTACGGGAGCGATCAGGAGAGGCGGACGGAGCGGACGGGAGCTCGACGGACTATGGAGGAGTGTCTTTTTGGTATCGAGGGCGGGTGGACGGCGTAGAATGCGATGTCGGGTCGACCGCGTTGGCGAAACGACGCGGTGCGTGCGGAGGTGGATGTCGGCGATGCAGAACAGTCGGAGGCAGAGTGCGGCTGGATGGAGGAGGGTAGGTGAACCGATGAAGTGGGAGACGTGTTCGGCTGTGGAACGCAACCCCGGCAAGATCAGCGGAGCGTGGGCCTTCAGAGGAACGAGGGTGCCGGTGTACGCCCTCTTCGAGAACCTCGCTGGCGGGGCCACGATCGACGAGTTCGTGGAGTGGTTCCCTGGCGTCGAGAGACAACAGGTCCAGGCTGTGCTGGAACATGAAGCCAAGGCCCTGAGAGAGGCCTTGGTCCGGTGAAGCTGTTGTTCGATCACGGTACGCCTGTGCCGTTGCGGAGACACCTTCTTGAGCATTCGGTGGATACATTGGCCGAGAAGGGCTGGGCTGGCAAGGACAACGGCGAGTTGCTCGATTTGGCAGAGCAGGAAGAATACGAGGCTCTCGTGACGACCGATCAGAATCTTCGCTATCAGCAAAGGATGGCGGGGAGGCAAGTCGGGGTCGTCGTCTTGATGTCCACGGATTGGCGCGAGGTTCGCCTTCGCACGAGGGAAATCGGCGACGCGATCGCAGCGGTGCGGCCCGGCGCGGTCATTGAGGTACCGATTCGGACGGAATGATGTATCTGCCGACACGTGGGGGGGAACGCGTCGATCGGGTCAGGGGGAGAAGACCGGGAGCAACGAGGCGGAGATGTTCGATCTCATCGCCGTGGGGGCGGAGGTCTTCGGTGGGAAGCCGCTCAACCGGGACACTCGGATAGCGGTGGAGCATGGTGGTGACAGGGGCCACGTGGGGGCCACGTGGGCCGCTTTGCGAGCAAGGGCGGTTGGGCAATGGCCGCTGGAGAGGGGCGGGAGTTCGGGGCTCTGGAGGTGCGAGGGTGAGCGGACAGCGGGTGAGGGCGGTGCTGGAGCCGGCGGTGCTGCGTTGGGCGCGCGAGCGGGCGGGGCTGGGGGCGGAGACGGTCGCGGCCAAGATGGGCGTGCGGGCGGATCAGGTCGAGGCGTGGGAGCGGTCGGGCAGCATCAGCGTGTCGCAGGCGGACCGGCTGGCGCAGCACACTCATACCCCGGTTGGATACCTCTACCTGCGTGAGCCCCCGGAGGATGACCTGCCGATCGCGGATTTTCGCGCGGCTCGGGGCGGGGGTGCGTCGCGCCCGAGCCCTGACCTGGTGGACACGGTCCACGCCATGACGCGTCGGCAAGCGTGGATGCGGGAGGAGCTGGCTGAAGACGGCGCGGAGGCGCTGTCGTTCGTCGGGCGGGCGGCGGGGCGGACGCCTGCGGAGGCCGCGACGGCGATGCGGGAGTCGCTGGGGTTGACAGCCGACTGGAGTTCGCGACGGCGGTCGTGGACGGATGCGCTACGGCACTTGCGTGATCGAGCGGAGGCGAGCGGCATTCTGGTCGTGTTCAACGGAGTCGTGGGCAACAACACCCACCGCAGGCTGGATCGGAGGGAGTTCCAGGGCTTTGCTCTGGTGGATCGGCATGCGCCGCTCGTCTTCGTGAACAGCGCCGACTTCAAGGCGGCGCAGATGTTCACGTTGGCGCATGAGCTCGCTCACGTGTTCACCGGGGCGACGGGCGTGTCGAACCTCGAAGTCGATCGGACGCCGGATCAAGAGGTCGAAACGTTCTGCAACCGGGTGGCGGCGGAGTTTCTGGTGCCTGAAGAGCAGTTGATGGAGCACTGGAACGGGGACGATGTGGTCGGGGAGGCGATTCAGGCGGTCGCCAGGCGGTTCAGGGTGAGCGTGCTGGTGGCGGCCCGGCGAGCGCTGGACCTGGGGTTGATCGGCCGGAGGGATTTCAGGAGCTTCTACCACGGCTACGGGGAGCAGGCGATCCGCAGGCGGGAGGAGACGGCCGGGGGGAACTTCTGGAACAGCCAGAACGTCCGGATCGGCCGGCGGTTCGGCGCGGCCGTGAGCCGGGCCGTCAAAGAGGGACGCCTTTCGTATCGGGAAGCGTATTCCCTCACGGGATTGCGCGGTGACACGTTCGATGTCTTCATGCGCTCACTGGATTCGATGAACTGACCGACAACGTGTTCGGGCTCCGCACTTGCCGTGCTGTCGGTGAGACCGTGATATCGTGAGGACGTGAGGCCGGAGCCATGAGGAACATCACCGTATCGGTAGACGATGAGACGTATCGACTTTCCCGCATCCGGGCTACTACAGGAACCGCTGTAAATTACTGTTAAATAGGGCTTTAAGGCTTCGCTGGCGCTGCATCCAACATCCTATCCCACATTTTTTTTCTCTTGGTTTCCAGTTCTAGGCGCAACTTGCGGGGCTCCCAGATGTCTGTTTAGAGCGGTGGGCTGATCGAGGTGCCGACCGTTCTGATTTCGCTCTCTGTGGACTTGCCTGTCTCGACCGGTCCCGCCCGACTCCGCCCATCTCCTCGGGGCGGTTGCCGCATAGAGCGGTGCCCAGCAGCGCCCGGTTTCATCGCCGTCGTGCTGCCGTAGGGCCGCTGCCCGGCGGCGACCATCGCGTCGTCGCTCAGGTGGAGGTCGCTCCAGACCCAGGTTCGGCCGGGTCCGCCTCAATCACGGGGATGGCCGAAGCGCGCCAGGTGCCAGCGCCTGTAGGGAGCTCCGCTCAGGGTTCGGGCTCGGGCTCGTTCAGCCGGCGGGTCTCTTCGGCCAACTCGGTCTCCCAGAGGTCGCGGATTTCGGTCGCTGAAACCATCGGTCCGGTGGTTGTTGCCGCCGGCGCGGGGGGCGGTTCGGCGTTCGCCGTCGCCGCGCCGCCTGACCGTTACTGGACGCCGCCCCGCGGCGGCGCCGCCGCCGGCGCGTTCCCGGCCGGCGGTGCCCCGCCCGCCTTCCGCATCAGGTACGCCTTGATGAACGGGTCGAAGTCGCCGTCGAGCACGCGGTCGACGGCGACGGTCTCGACCTTCGTGCGCAGGTCCTTGACCAGCCGGTGGGGGTGCAGCACGTAGCTGCGGATCTGGCTGCCGAAGCCGATGGCCTTCTTCTCGCCGCCGATTTCCTCGAGCTCGTCCCGCCGCTCCTTCCGCCGGAGGTCGTACAGCCGCGCCTTCAGCACCTTCATGGCGGCGTCGAGGTTGCGGTGCTGGGACCGCTCGTTCTGGCACGAGACGACGGTGCCGGTCGGCAGGTGGGTGACGCGGACGGCCGAGTCGGTCACGTTGACGTCTGCCCGCCGACCTCGCTCGACCGGTAGGTGTCGATGCGCAGGTCCTTGTTGTCGACCTCGACCTCGACGTCCTCGCGCAGCTCGGGCCACACGAACACCGAGGCGAACGACGTGTGCCGCCGGGACGCCTGATCGAAGGGCGACATCCGGACCAGCTTAGACCTCAGCCTCGAGGGCGTCGAGGGCGGCCGCGAGGTCGTCCTCCACCGGTTCTCCCCTGGCCGATCCACTCCACGAGGATGTTGAGGTCCTCCGTCTTCCGCCGTGCGACTTGGCGAGGTCGCGGTCGTCCTGCAGTCGCCGGCGGCGGCGCAGCACGTCCTGCGCCCGGTCCGGATCGCTCCAGAAGTCGCCGGCGGCGGCGCAGCACGTCCGCGCCCGGTCCGGATCGCTCCAGAAGTCGGCGGCGGCGGCGCGGGCGTCGAGCCCACGCCGCTCCCGGCTGGTGCCGGGGGCGTCAAAAGACAGCCGCGGAGGGCGAGCGCCCGCTTCGCGAGGTCCCGGCAGCGCTTGAGTTGCTCGTCGATTTCCGATGGTCACGTCTGTCCTCCTGTCCTCCGCCCCTTCCGCTGGTCCTCCCTGTGAGTGTCACGAGGTATAACCGAAAGTTGTGGATCGCGACGTGAGGCAGGTGGCGTATCCTTCCGTGTGAACAACCCAAGACACCCTGGCTGGCAACGCCGGGGGGAAGGAGACACCACCCATGCTGACGGTACCCGACAACAGGAACGAAGACAACCCCGCGACCGCCGACGCGTCCACGACGGCGCCGGCTGGTGAGGGGGTCGGCAGCGGCGGGGCCGACGGGCCGCGGGACGTGCCGCCGACGCTGGACATGTTGGCTCGCGAAGGGGCACGGCGGATGCTGATGACGGCCCTGGAGGCCGAGGTGACGGAGTACATCGAGCGCTTCGCGGACGTGCGCGATGCGGACGGGCACCGGCTGGTGGTGCGGAACGGCCAGGCGCAGGAGCGCACGGTGACCTGCGGGGCGGGCACGTGGCCGGTGCGGGCGCCGCGGGTGAACGACAAGCGGGTCGATGCCGAGGGCGTGCGCGAGCGGTTCACCAGCCGCATTCTGCCGCCGTATATGCGGCGCTCTCCGCAGGTTTCCGAGGTGCTGCCGCTGCTGTATCTGCGGGGTCTGTCGACGGGCGACTTCCGGGAGGCGCTGCCGGCGCTGCTGGGGGAGGACGCGGCGGGGCTGAGCCCGACGACCATCACGCGGCTGACGGCGGCGTGGGACGAGGAGTACCAGGCGTTCGGGCGGCGCGACCTGTCCGGGTGCGACTACGTGTACGTCTGGGTGGACGGGATTCACTTCAACATCCGGCTGGAGGAGGACCGTCTGTGCACGCTGGTGGTGATCGGGGTGAAGGCTGACGGGACGAAGGAGCTGGTGGCGCTGGAGGACGGCTACCGGGAGAGCGACGAGAGCTGGGCGAGCGTGCTGCGGGACCTGCGGGGCCGCGGTCTGCGGGCACCGGCGGTGGCGATTGGTGACGGGGCGCTGGGCTTCTGGTCGGCGGTGCGTGACGTGTGGCCGGAGACGACGGTGCAGCGGGACTGGTGCCACAAGCTGGTCAACGTGCTCGACAAGCTGCCGAAGCGTCTTCAGCCGCGTGCGAAGCGGGCGCTGCGGGCCATCATGTATGCGGAGACGAAGGCCGACGCGGAGCGTGGCATCGACGCCTTCGTCGCCGAGTTCGAGGCGAAGTACCCGAAGGCGGCGGCGTGCCTGGCGGAGGACCGGGAGGCGCTGCTGGCGTTCTTCGGCTTCCCGGCCGCGCACTGGCGCCATCTGCGGACGTCGAACGTGATCGAGTCGGTGTTCGCGACGGTGCGTCTTCGGCAGCGCGTGACCAAGGGCGCGGGTTCGCGGACCAAGGGGCTGCTGATGGCCTACAAGCTGGTGGCGATGGCGCAGCGGCGATGGCGGCGGCTGAACGCGCCGCACCTGCTGCCCCTGGTCCGGGCCGGCGTGGTCTTCGTCGATGGCGTCATCCAGACGGAGAGCGAGGATCGGAAGGAGGCCGCCTGATCACGTCAAGGGCCGATCCACAACATTTGACAATACCTCACTGTGAGTGCATGCTGCTGTTCCACGATCATCGCCCGGGTCAATCGACCCAAGGGAACCGCCAGCAGTGTGCCTCTGCCCAGAGGCGGTCGCGTGGGCCAACCCCGTCGAGTTCCCACCGGTCGGTGTCGGTATTCCTCCAAACGGTGACGTACCACGTCTCGTTTGCGCCGAGCCCGCTGCTGTCAATACGGGAGAGGTAACAAAACCCCTCCGACGCGCTGAACATCGCGGTCGCAGGATTGCCGGCGTGCCACCTGTGGAGGGTGACCTCCTCGCCCTCCGCCGGCATCGGGAAGTAGTGGTCCTGTAGCGCCTCCACCGACCACCAAGCCAGCACACCCAGCGCGAAGCACCCGATCCCAGCCACCCAGCTCACACCGCGGGGTGTCGGGCCGACGCCTTCGGTGAGAAACGCGCGGACGCTTGCGCGGTTCACGATCAGACTCACAGCAGTGGTGATCAATGCAAGTATGGCGACAACCGCGCCGACTATCGTGTTCATGATGTTCATGGTGTCGTCTCCCGGAACCGTTCGTCTCCCGCGTTGGCGATCTAGTCCACTCCGAATTTCAGAGGTCTGGATCTGCTCGATCGTAGCAGTTGGCCCGGGTTCCGGCACCGCTCGTGCGAACGCCCGCTGCGTCGCTCAGCACTTCCGTGAGAGGTACGGGCCGGTACCCCGTGCGCTCGACGGAGACGTTCAAGTGGCGGCTGGTCAGGCCCGGCGGGCCGTGCAGGTGCCCGTGCACGTTCACGGCGTTCGGCGGCACCCGGCGCAGCGGCGAGTGGGTCAGGACCAGCACCGGGTCGGTGTCGCAGACAACCGCGGCGTCCTGCTGGTCGAACCCGGGTGCGGCCAGTTCTCCACGGGCGTGGACGTCGTGGTTGCCGAAGACGAGCACCCGCACCCCCGGGCAGTCGGTGATGTCAAGCCGCAGTGGGCTGTCGTCGCACCAAGCGTCGGCGTGGGTGACGTCGCCAGGCAGATGATGGTGTCGCCGGGGCGCACGCGCCGGTGCCACTCGGCCAGGGGCGCGCGGTTCATGTGGCCGACGTTCCGGAACGGCCGGCCCTCGGTCTCGACGACCGAGCGGTCGCCCAAGTGGAGGTCGGACCAAGTCCACGTGCGGCCGGGGTCCGGCTGTAGAATAGGGATCGTCGTCTTCGCCAGGGGATGCTGCACTAGCCCAAGTTTACCAAGTTGACCGGGTCATTTGGCCGATTTGGGCCTATTTTGGGCTTCTCGTTCCTGTAAGTTATTGATTCTAAAGGATCGGGGCTTGGCAATACGCGATGTAGTGCCATAATTTTTCAGAATAGATTGACGCTGACAACCAACCCCGCTATCGTGGGCACCGTGTTCCGCAAGATCGTCGCTTGATCGCCCCCCTCCACCGGTTTGGTGCACGTTTGTAGTGCCACTCGGAAATTTTAGTCGCCGTAAGTCCTTTATTTACAACAGGTTGTCTTTTGGGTTGGTAAACTTGGGCTAGGTGTTCGCCCGCGGTGCCCCGCGTGCGGGCCGCGTCCGGCTCCGACACCCACCGGTCGCGTACGTCCTCGGCGGTCATCCGATGCTCCCCGGCCGCCCGGTCCACTGTAGCCGATCCGGGAGCAGCCGGTGCGGAGGCCGTCGACGGCTCCCGCAGTCCGGGCCGCGCGGTCCGCGGCGGGCTTGCGGCGTTCGCCGGCCGGGCGCTTCGCTTCTGGAACGGGCATGAACGAGTTCGAGCTTCAACGGCTCTACGAGGCCCAGCTGACCGGCCAAGTGGCGGACCCGCGCCTCCCCGCCCACGACCGGAACGCCGCTGCGGCCGTGTTGGCGGTCCCCGACCGCCTTCTGGGCGTGATGCTCCGCCCCGCGGACGAGTCCCGGACGTGGGTGTTCTCCGACCCGCACTTCGAGCACGAGGCGAGCGTCGCCATCTTCGGCCGCCCGTTCCGCGGCAGCCACCACGGCGACGGCTACCTGCTGGAGCAGTGGACGCGCGACGTGATGGACGACGACTTGGTGATCTGTCTGGGCGACGTCACGATGGGCCGCCCGACGGATTGGCTGATCGACCGCCTCCGGCGCAGGCCCGGCCGCAAGATCCTCGTGGCGGGGAACCACGACCACGCCCATATCCGCCGCCTCCGGCGGGCGTTCGAGGTGGCGGTGTGCGCCTGCTTGGCGGGCGAGCCGCACCTGCTGTTCACCCACGTGCCGCTCGACGACGTCCCCGCCGGCTGCGTGAACGTCCACGGGCACGTCCACCGGAAGACGTCGGTGGACGCGTGCCGCATCAACGTGTGCGTCGAGCAGATCGGGTACCGGCCGGTCCCCGTGGCCGACGTGCGAAGGCTGGCCCGCCGCCTGGACGGCGCGCCCTTGGGCGGGAACGCCACGACCGACCTCTTCATCGCGTGGGCGAAGGGCTGGCCGGAAGCCGGCGAGGCCGCCGGACAGGGGGCCGCGCCGTGACCGGCGCGCCCGCCGCCGTCGGGCCCGGACGCGCGGCGGCGGAGCTCCGCGGCCTGCCGGCGCTCGAACCGGACGAGGTTCTGTGGCTTGAGCGCTACGTCGACCGGCTGAAGAAGGCGCCCGGCGGCCTTCTCAAGCGGCTCGTGGTGTACGGGTCGAAGGCGCGGGGCGACGCCGGACCGGAGAGCGACGTCGACGTCCTGGTGCTTGTCGGAGACGTCCCGGACGCCGTGCCGACCGCGCGGGGCTTGAGTTATGGCGACGACGACCCCGACACCGTCGACTACAGCGTCGTGGTCCGCACTGAAGCCGACTGGCTCCGCGACCTTGACAGGGAGCTGCCGTTCCCGAGGAACGTCGAGGCCGAGGGCGTCCAGCTCTACCCGGTTTACCGGCCGCCGCGGCGGTCGCCGGGCGACCTTCCGCCGGTGACCCGGAAGGGTGTCCGGCACGCCGTGCCGGTCTGGCTGAAGGCGGTCCGGTGGAATCTCAAGGTGCTTGACCAGCACTTCGAGTTGTTCGAGGACGGACGGTTCAGAGACCACGGCGTCGCGGCCCGCTTGGCCTTCGACGCGGTCTTCTTCGCGGCGATGGCGTGGTGCCTCGTCAGAGGCGTGAGCGTTGTGCGGCGAAGGGACCTCCCGGCGGGCGTCGAAGGGTACCTGATCGAACCCGGGGTGCTGGACCCCGGTTGGCGGGACCGCATCCGGACCCTCTGGGAGGCGTGGAAGGCGGGGGAGGTCGACAGGGCGCGGGCGGTGACGCCGAACCGACGATCGAGGATGCGGTCGGGTGGACCGGAACGGCCCGGGAGTTCTGCCGGCTTGCCCGCGAGGCGATCGCGGCCGACGGCATCGACGTCGACCCGCCGGACGAATCCGGAGCGGACGGGGACGCGGTGGGCGCGGCGGCGCCGTGAGCGCTGCAGACTTGGAGGGTGCTGACGAACCAGGTCGGTCGTCAAGATGCGGTTCTTGGCGTCAAGCCTTGACGCTGGTGGACACGTCCCTCGAAAACCGGGTACTCTCAGCGTGCAACACACGCTCGTGCTCGGGCGGTCCGCCCGACGCCGGGTTGCTCGCTGACTACAACACCCGTGTCCACCACGGGGAATAGGCGGGACCCTGCATGCAACGGACCGCATCGGGCGTGTGTGGCAACCGACCCGGCGACCACTTCCGGTCGGCGGCCTGGTAGTGCTCACCTTTGAAATCCCCTTGACATCCTCCCTCGTTCCGTAGTACGATGCTGAGCATCGTCGGCGCTCCCCGTGGAACAGAGGCCACGGGTTCGGATTGCCCCCCGCCTTGGCAAGCGGGGGGCTTTTTTCGTCTTGGGGCGCGGTGACCCGAGTGGGTGAGGGCGGGGCCTGCCAAGCCTCGGGCGTTCCTCTGATGCGCCAGTGGGGGTTCGATTCCCCTCCGCGCCTCACCGCCTCCGCGCCGCGCGCAGCTCCTCCCGCCTGCGGCGGGCCTCTTCCCGCGTGGGCCACTCGATCTCGGCCAGCTCGACCGGCTCTCCGCTCTCGTTCGGCAGGAGCACCCTGCGCGGCCCCCTGGGGCTGTCGTTCGGCTTCTGCCCGGTTGCGATGCGGGCGACCTGGACCGCCGCCTCGACGCTCGACTGCGACCGCTTCTCGCCGTTCGGTCCGTTCGGCATGCTCTACCCTCCTTCCTGAGTCTACCACGCTCCGATTTCGGGCGTGGATCGGGTGAGTCAAACGAAGCCCCCCACCTAAGGGGGGTGACACACCCTGATGACGTGGCCGTAAGTCCTTTGGATTCAGCGAGATCCGTTCTTCAAAACGGAATGACACACCCTCTGCTCCAACCGAGGGAGCGCCGGGGCCTCCTGCTTGGGGCTGGAGGCCCCCTCCGGGCCGCTCAGGGCGACCTTGACGCACATCAACGCTCGGCGTATGCTGTCCCCTGCCACGGAATCGCCTCGTAGCTCGCTCTCGTCTGGCGCCGGGTTGGCCGTCCCATACAACACCCTGTTGGGGAAACGGCGGCAACCCTGCCCGTGAGAGCGAGCGCGGTTTCGTGGCAGAGAGCCCGGCGACCCCCTCGGGCGCGCCGGGGTTGCGGCGGCGGCGGCTGATGGTGTAGACTCCACGCTGCTAAGCGTCGCCATTCGCGTCCCACGTGACCCGTTGAGATGCGTCTACGTTTCCAGTTTCGGGCCTCCGGCCAAATACAAGACCCCTCTCGGGGGAATAGGCCGGGTCACTCACTCTCAACGGTGTTGACGCTTGGCAGCGGCCCGAGTCCTCTCTGTGAGGATCGGGCGGGAGGGTGCCATGCGCCTTGCTGCCGCCGGAGTCGTCGCCCTCGTTCTCGCCCTGCCCCCGCCCGCTGCCGCCGATGACATCGGCGGGCGGATGGCGCTCAGTTGCGCCGACCGGCTGCTGACGTGGTTGACGGACCAGCCGCCGCCGTCCTCGCCCACCTTCCACATCGGCCTCGCCACGTGGTTCATGGGCTGCGCCTTCTGGCTCCCCCCGACCGCAGGCCCCATCCTCGACACCATGCGCGCGGACATCGAGACCATCGACCGCTACCGGGAAGAGATGGCCGACGGCGCCGCGAAGTCCCACCGCGCCGTGGTGTGCAACTCCTGGGCGGCGATCTACTCCAGCACCTACCTCGGACTGATCCCCGAGTATGGGAGCGATGCTGTCGCCGGGCTGCCGGAGCCGGAGACGCACCAGACCGCCTGCGAGCGGTGGGTGGAGGGGAGGTAGGGTGTGTCGAGGCTGGAGCGGCTTCGGCAGCGCGCCCGCAAGCGCCAAGAGGCGGAGCGTGCGCATTACCAGCGCTCCTATAATGAAATGCAGGCGGCACGGCGCCGTACTGAGCAGCGCCGTGCCGCAGGGGAGAGAGCGTGGGGACCAGCCGATTGGATCTATTGGGGCGTCTTCGCGTTCCTGTGGCTGTCGATGTGGTTCTGATGCATGGCGGGCGGGGGCTCCTATGCGCACAGAAGGGAGGCTTCTGTGAAGATAGCTCCGCAGGGCACCACAATCAACGGCAACGTGTACTTCGTCGTCGTCAATCGTGAATCCTCGTCGGCGAGCGGTATCCGGGAACCGAAGACAGGCCGGGTGGTAAGGGCTCTTCACGCCCTCCGCCGGCTCATGGGATACATCACCAACTAGCATGCGGACGCCCCCGCCCGCTTCTTCCGCGGCTTGTAGTGCTTGGGGCGGTTGGGCTTGGGGGCGCGGATGTCCACAAGCTCAACCAGCCAACTGACCGGGTAGACGGTGGTCGAGAGCCCCGCCGCCATCGCGGGGGTTACGCGCCGCCCAAGGCTCATATGCGGGCGGCACCAATTATAGAAGGTGAAGTAGAGCGAGAGCATCGCCCGATGCCCCGCGAGCGTCTTGCTGAACGCATTCGTCAGGCGCGTGTAGCGGCGGTTCTGCATCCGCAGGGTCAGGTTCGAGCGCTCCACGAAGGACGTGTTGATGCGGTCCTCGTCCGGGTCGCCGATGACTGCCGTCTGCTTGGGGCGCGGGATTGAGCGCGCCTCCACATCGGTCGTGTTCGGCTTGACCAGCATCCCGAAGTTGATGTCGGTGCCGAAGGCATCCTCGACTGCGCTTTCGTAAGCGTAGAGCCCATCGGACGTGAGCTGACGGATGGAGCGCAGCCGCGCCCGAAGGTCGCGCATGAACGCGAACGCGCCCGCCGCGTTCCGCTCCGCGACCGACCAAGAGATCATCAGTTTGGAGTCCGCGTCCAGGGCCGTCCATGCCCACGTGTGGCCGGCCTCCGGCGGAGGGGACTTCGCGGTGCCCTCTAGGAGCTGCTTCTCCTTGCAGTAGGTGAAGCTCCAAACCTCATCAACCTCCACGTGCCCGGCGCGGACTCCCCGCACCGCGCGGCCATGCCACTCGGCGCAGGCTTCGCCCGCGTCCCTGAGTAGCTTGCTGACCGCGTTCCAGCTCGTGCCGGTGATTCGCATGGTGCTCCTCATCGAGGCTCCTTCGCAGAGCATGTTTAGAATCGTGGCGCGTCTCTCAGCCGATAGTTGGTTCACCGGCGGGCTCCCTTGCTTGATGACTCTGGAGCCCATTGTATTTCAAAAGTTAGCGCTTGTCAACCCTCTCCGTGCTACCCTATCTTGGGCCGATGGTGACGGGAAAGGAGGTGCCCCGTGACCGAAAAGCGTGACAGACTCGACCTCAGCTTCCTCGGGCTTGAGTAGCGCGGGCCGGTAGATTAGGGTCGGGGCCACAACCCCCTCCCCCTGCCGGCCCGCGTTCGTCGGCGTCGTCGCTCCGTCGTCGGAATCCCATCGTCACCATCAGCCCAAGCTCAACGGATTTCAGAAGGGGGCACTACCGGCGGCCGTTCGCCGCTCGATCGACTTGGCCGGGGATGGAGGGGCGCTGTGAGGATTGCATTCGCGTCGTTGGCGGCGACCGTTGTTCTCTGCTCGGCTGTGGAGTCGGGAGCTCAGGATCCTTCGACGCTGTTTTCGCCCGCGTCGGCGTCCGCGGCGCTTGCTCCGCTTGTCGAACTTTCGCCGGGGGTCCTGCGGGCCCGGCCCGTGGTCATCAACGCGGCGGCCTTCCGTTCGTTCGAGGATTTCGCTGCATTGGGCGGCGCGGTGGGGGACCCGGTGGTCCCGTTGGGCCGGTTCTCCGTCTCGTTCTTCGCCGACGATTCGCCGGCGGTCTTCTCGGTTCTCTCGGCTACTCCTGGCCTCTTCTCCGATGGCTATACCATCACGGCTGAAGGTCCCGGCGGCGTCGGATCGTTTATCGCGTCGGTTTCCGTTTCGGACGATGGCGGTGTCTCCGTCAGCGGGACCGTTTCTCTGCCGGGGCGCCGGCTCCGGATCCGGCCGTCGGGCGGCGGCTTTCATTCGGTGTCGGAGCTTGATCCTGACCTGCTGCCGCCGTCGGCTTCCGAACCGCTTGTACCCCCTGACGATGGGATGTCGGATGCGGCGGAGCCGATGGCGTCCGCCGCGGTTGCGTCGGCGGCGTCCCCGGCCCAGGTCGACGTGCTGGTGATTGTCACGCCGGCTGCAACCGCGGCGCACGGCGGCGAGGACGGTGTCCAGGCGGCCGTCGATCGTATCTTCGCGTCGGCGAACACGTCGTTCGCGGCGAGCGGTGCCCACGTGTCGTTGTCCGGGTGGCTCGCCGAGTTCGAGTACGCCGAGGTCGGCGGGGATCTCACCACCGACTTGCGTCGCCTCCAAGGCTCTGCCGACGGTTTTCTTGATGGCGTGCACCGGTTGCGTGAGGAGGTCGGCGCGGATCTCGTGCACCTCCTCGTTTCCTACGACCCTTCGACTGCTGACGACGGTAGTTTCGTCTGCGGCAGGGCTTGGATCCGTCCATCGGCCAGTCACGCGTTCGGTGTGACCCTACTTCACGATTGGTGCACCGACACGTTCGCCCACGAAGTGGGCCACAACTTGGGGCTCGCGCACGATCGCTACCAGTCGTTCACCTACGGGTCAGGTGCGGGTCCCGAGCCGTGGGCCTACGGATACGGGAACGCCGGTTCCTTTACGCCTCTCTCGCCGTACTGCTGGTGGACCATCATGTCGTACTACAAGCACTGCTACGACGTCCCCGGCGGGAGGGCTGTGGCCGTCGGCTTGTCCCGGTGGTCAAACCCTGACCATCGGTACCAGGACGGGCACCCGCTCGGCGTCTTTGGAGTCGTCGAGACGTACGGTGTCGACGGACCAGCGGACGCTGTGCGCACGCTCAACTCCCGAGCGCCGACGGTCGCTGCGTTCCGCGATCGTGTGGACGTCACGGTCGAGGATGTCATTGACACTGCTGTGGGGTCCGTCCTAGCGTCGCCGTCGGACCGGGTACGTGCCGGTGGAGCGGTTACCCTGTCGGCAGTACTCTCCAATGGAGGAAATGTCGCGATCGAGGCTCACGACCTCGCGTTCTTCAGCGGCTACCTCGACTCCGAGGGGCGGGTTCCCGAAGGGGGGTGGACCCACCACGCGAGTCGCCGCGTCGATCGGCTGCTCCCGGGTGCGTTCGTCTCTCACGACTGGACCGGCACCGCCGGTGACGATGCCGGTGAGCAAGCATGGGCGGTGTGTTTCTTCGTGGAAGATGATGTCGATGACTCTGACCAGTGCGGCTTCGCCGTTCTTGAGGTTTTCAAGGGTGGGTCGGATCCCGTCGGTGAGGGGGGCTTAGTGGCGTCGGCCTCAGGTACCCTTGCGATCGGGACGGAGGTGGAGATCGAGTTCGGCTTGACTGCCGATGGTGTCGGCCCTCTTGAGGTTCAGGATCACTGGTTCGTCCTTAGCTACGAACCCGTGGACGAGATGGTCTGGGGTTCTTCCGACGAGTGGTACTGTTTCGAGGATGACTGGGCCGATTGCTGGCTTGACCAGTCCGGTGGGGAGCAGGATCCAGCGGCCGATTGGCAGTGGCGGTCCCGAAGCTGGGGCTTCGGTGTCGACGGGTCGTTTTCGCTCCTTTTGGGTCTTGATGCGTTCCCATGGTGGCCTGCGCGTTTGTGGCGCTTCCGCTTTGGTGAAGCGACGTGGAGCGGGGAGGATCCTGACACCGCGCTGAACTATCGGGCCGGCGTTTTCCGGTCGGATGATGCTGCCGCTGCTTCGGCTTCAGCGGGTGTTGCATCTCTCGTGGTCCCTGATGTTGGTGGGGCGTCTGTTCGTCGTTCTCGGATCCCGAGGGTCCCGTTAGCGGCTCCGCCGCGTCCCGGGCGCGGACAAGAGCGCCTTCCGGGGCAAGAGTCCCTATGGGTCCGATAGGGCGTGCTTTCTTCGTGGCGCGAAACGTCCACTGATTCCCCCGGAGCTGGGTGGAGAGAGCAGGATGTTCAGAGACGGGTCCGCATCCGCGGGCGAATTGCGTCCGCGACAGCGGTCCGAGGGGCGGCCGGGGGCGGCCCGTCGCCGGGGCGGCGCCTGGTGCAGATGGTGTTGACGGGGGTCTACAGCGTGAAGGGCCGGGCCGCGCGGCGGCGTTGAGCGGCGCCGCGCAGGTGCCCGTAGATGTTGACGGCCGGGACGGGCCGCCGCTTGAGCGGCGCGTGCGTCAGCGCGGCCGGCGAATCGGTGTCGAGCACCAGCGCCCAGTGGCGCTCGGGGAACCCGGCCCGGTCCAGCTCCTCTGTCTGGCCGACGTCGTGGTTCCCCATGACGAGGATCCGTCGTCCGGGGCAGGCCAGCAGGTCGCCCGTGCGGCGGGGGTCGTTCCAGAACCCGGGGTGGGCGACGTCGCCCAGGCAGATGATCGTGTCCCCGTCCTTGACGGCCGCCCGCCATGCGGCCAGGAGCGCCCGGTTCATCGCCGCCGTGCTGCCGTAGGGCCGTTGCCCGGCGGCGATGACCGAGTCGTCGCCTAGGTGGAGGTCGCTCCAGACGCAGGTTCGCTCGGGGTCCGCGTCGATCACGGGGATGGCCGAGCTCGCCAGGTGCCAGCGCATGTAGGCGAGCTCGGTCCAGGGTTCGGGCTCGGGCTCGTTCAGCCGGCGGGCCTCTTCGGCCAGCTCGGTTTCCCAGAGGTCGCGGATTTCGGTCGCTGAAACCATTGAACCGGTGGTTGTCGCCGCCGTCGCGGAGGGCGGCTGCGCCCGATTGGTCGGCGGTTGCTGTCGCCGCGCCGCGGCGCCTGACCGTTACTGGACGCCGCCCCGCGGCGCCGCCGCCGGCGCGTTCCCGGCCGCCGGTGCCCCGCCCGCCTTCCGCATCAGGTACGCCTTGATGAACGGGTCGAAGTCGCCGTCGAGCACGCGGTCGACGGCGCCGGTCTCGACCTTCGTGCGCAGGTCCTTGACCAGTCGGTGGGGGTGCAGCACGTAGCTGCGGATCTGGCTGCCGAAGCCGATGGCCTTCTTCTCGCCGCCGATTTCCTCGAGCTCGTCCCGCCGCTCCTTCCGCCGGAGGTCGTACAGCCGCGCCTTCAGCACCTTCATGGCGGCGTCGAGGTTACGGTGCTGGGACCGCTCGTTCTGGCACGAGACGACGATGCCGGTCGGCAGGTGGGTGACGCGGACGGCCGAGTCGGTCACGTTGACGTGCTGCCCGCCCGCCCCGCTCGACCGGTACCTGTCGATGCGTAGGTCCCTGTCGTCGACCTCGACCTCGACGTTTCCGGGCAATTCGGGCCACACGAACACCGAGGCGAACGACGTGTGCCGGCGCGACGCCGGTCGAACGGCGAGACGCGGACCAGCCGGTGCACGCCCGCCTCGGCCAGCATCAGCCCGTAGGCGTAGTCGCCGGCGATGGTCAGGGTGCCCGCCTTGATGCCCGCCTCGTCGCCGGGCTGCCACTCGATCACGTCGACCTTGAAGTCCCGCCGCCCGGCCCAGCGCAGGTAGGCGCGGGCGAGCATCTCCGCCCAGTCCTGCGCCTCGGTGCCGCCGGTGCCGGGATGGATGGTGACGATGGCGTTCCTGTCGTCGTGCTCGCCGCCGAGCGTCTTCTTGACCTCGCCGGCTTCGACCTCGGCCTCGAGGGCGTCGAGGGCGGCCGCGAGGTCGTCCTGCACCGGTTCGCCCTGCCTGATCCACTCCACGAGGACGTTGAGGTCCTCCGCCTTCCGCCGCAGCGACTCGGCGAGGTCGCGGTCGTCCTGCAGCCGCCGGCGGCGGCGCAGCACGTCCTGCGCGCCGTCGGGATCGCTCCAGAAGCCGGCGGCGGCGGCGCGGGCCTCGATCTCGCGCAGTTCCCGGTCGGTGCCGGGGGTGTCAAAGGCAGCCGCGCAGGGCGAGCGCCCGCTCCGCGAGGTTCCGGTGGCGCTTGAGTTGTTCATCGATCCCGATGGTCATTTCCGTCCTCCTATCTTCGGTTCCGTCCGCCCGGGTCCGTGGCCGGGTGTCCGATGGTGGCGCGTTCCGCCCGCTGCGGTCAAGCCGCCATCGGGAAGTCGCGGCGGGCCGGCCGTTGATCGGCCGGCTGGCCGTGCGGACCGCTTCCCGCGGTGGCGGTGGTCCCCCTTGGCGTCGTTCTCATGCCGGTCCGCCGGCCGCCGGGTCGTTGTCCGTGCCGAAACGCGTTTGTCTGGCAGTCTGGACGGCCCCGGGGTCGTCGTAGGCCGTGTGGCCGCGGCCGTACAGCGTCCGCTTCACCTTTGGCTAGCGGTCCCGCCATGCGGCGCGCGCGGCCGTTATCTCGGGCCGCGCGGTCGCCATCACCCGGGCCTGTCCTGCTCGTCGGCCGAATCTCCTCAATCCGAGGTTCGGTCCAGTATCTCGAGCACTAGCCCAAGTTTACCAACCCAAAAAGACAACCTGTTGTAAATAAAGGACTTACGGCGACTAAAATTTCCGAGTGGCACTACAAACGTGCACCAAACCGGTGGAGGGGGGCGATCAAGCGACGATCTTGCGGAACACGGTGCCCACGATAGCGGGGTTGGTTGTCAGCGTCAATCTATTCTGAAAAATTATGGCACTACATCGCGTATTGCCAAGCCCCGATCCTTTAGAATCAATAACTTACAGGAACGAGAAGCCCAAAATAGGCCCAAATCGGCCAAATGACCCGGTCAACTTGGTAAACTTGGGCTAGGCGGCCGCACTCCTCGAGTTGGTCCCAGTCGTCTTCGTCGAGGTGTTCAGGCTCGTCGGCGAGCGTCTTGAGCGCGGGTTCGTTGTCTAGTCCGATCTGCGAGAGTTCCGGGTAGACGTCGTCCCGGCGTTGATGGAGTTCCCGCGCGATGCCTCCCTCCTCGAGCTTCGTCCACCCCATGATGAAGTACCGGGCCAGGTCCCGCGCCGCCGTCCGTGTCTGGGTCTCTTCGTCCGGATCGAGCCAGAACAGGTGGATTCCGTCCTCGGGCCGTGATCGCGCACCGCGTCGGCGGTCGCCCGATCCAGTCCGGCCGCCCGGGCCGGTCGAGCCGATCCGGCGCGGCCCGTGCCGGGGGCCTACCGGGCCGTCGGCCGGTTCCCCCGGGCCGTGCGGACCCGGTCGGCGGCGGAGGAGCGGGTCGCGGCCCGGCCGGTTTCCGTCATGGACGCCAACGAGCTGAAGCGGCTGTACGAGCGGCAGTTCGAGGAGGACCTCGACCCGCCGGTACGGGACGACGTCAACTGGCGGGAGGCGCTGGCGATGTTGCGCGCCTCGCGCGGGATCGCGGCGGGCGTCCTCCGGGAGCGGTGCCATCAGCGGATCTGGATTTTGGTCGGATCTGCACCTCGGCCACTCGGGGGCGATCACGCATCGGAGGTCTGCGGACGCGGCGTGGGGGTCGTCTGCGGCGACGATCTGCGTCGTCCGGTCCCAGGACTGGCCGGGCCAGCTCGGGCTCAATGCGCCCGATGGAGACGACCGAGCGGCCGGTCATCGGCCGCTCAGGCCCGTATGGGTCTGGCGGTGGCCGGTGCGGGTGCGGCGGATGGAGGTCAACATCGCGCCCGGTGTACCGCGCCGTCGCGTCGGCGTCGGGCGTCTCGTTGGTCTCCTCTTCGTGGCCGCATGTGGCCGTTTCGGGGTTGCTGGGGGCCGTGCCGTCGGCCGGTTCCAGGTGGGCCGACCGCATCGTCCATGGGCGTGGCGTCGCCCTGTCCTGAGTGTCCTGATGCCGGGCTCTAGTCTCCTTGAGCGGTCCCGTGGTACCATCCTCCGCTGAGACTGCGCTGTCGGGTGGAGGAGCGACTGCTCAGGGCAGGGCTCCACGGGCTGTCCATCGCGCTTTCGCGCTGTGGGGTGTGCCTGAGGACTAGGCATTCTGGTTGTGTCGTTAGACCGTAGACAAGCGATGGAAGCGAAGCTCAAGCACTTGGAGTTCATCCAAGGGATCATCAACCGGCTCGCTAGCGATTCCTTCCGGATGAAGGGGTGGGCAGTGGTCCTGGTTTCTGCTCTCGTTGTCCTGCTGTCCCGAACGAGGTCTGTCGAGGTCGCGTACCTCGTGGTCGTGCCTGTCGCTGCTTTCTGGGGCCTTGACGGGTATTTCTTGTGGCAGGAACGTCTGTTCCGTGCTTTGTACGACCATGTTCGGCGACTGAAGGAGTCTGACATCGACTTTTCGATGGATATCCGTCCGTTCAGGACGAACCGCAGTCGGACTTGGCTCGGCGCGACTTTTTCTCGGACTCTGATTGGGTTCTACGGTGGCCTGACGGCCTTTGTCGCTGGCGTCGCCGTGATCCTCTGTTGACTGTAGGAGGGATGTTCACCGATGGTGCGACGGGTGTTCTTTAGCTTCGAATACGAGCACGATGTATTTCGTGCGATGGTTGTCCGGAACAGTTGGGTCACGCAAGGTACGGAAGCTGCTGGATTCGAGGATGCTGCTGCTTTTGAGGAAGTCAAGAAGGGTGGAGACGCAGCGATAAAGCGCTGGATAAGAGATCAGCTTCATGGCACTTCCGTGACCGTCGTATTGGTTGGATCTCATACTTGCCAAAGTCGGTACGTTCAGTACGAGATCGACCAGAGTGAGGCCAAAGGCAACGGTTTGCTTGGGATTGATGTCAGTAAGATCAAGGATCTCTATGGGAACACATCCCAGCGTTGTGGTCTGATTCCAAAGGACTATCCTTTTTACTATTGGAATCGTGACCGTGGCTATGCCAATATGGGCGATTGGATCGAGAGAGCTGCGCAGGATGCAGGGCGCTGATTCCTTGACCTAGAGTTCCTTGGTGTTCCCCCCAGATGCCGGGTTCCCGCCGCACTACTGGCGGTTCTGCGGGGGGGGCGGTCGGACCGCGTCGTTCCATTGTGACGCAGGTCTGCTATGCGGCTAGTTGTCCGCGGTCCCGGAGCTTCGCGATCAGCTCCGCTTGGGTCCCCGTGCCCTTGGCCCGGTTGCACGCCCCGCAGAGCAGTTGCAGGTTGTCGACGTGGTCGGACCCGCCCTTGGCCCGCGGCACGACATGGTCGATCTCGAAGTTCCGGAAAGGGAACGCCATGCGGCAGCCGCCGCAGTGGCCCTCCTGCTTGCCGAACAGCGCGTGCTTGTGCGTGCGGTAGTTTGGGAGCTCGCCGAGGTCGGTGCGCCGCGGGATGTCGGTCCGGTGGTGGATCTCGGCGAACATCTTCAGATGCTCGCGCAGGCGCTGGTCGACGAGGGTCGCCGCGACGGGCGAGAGGTCGATCCCGAGCCACTCCCGCCCGAGGGATTCGGCGCTCACGCACGCCGTCGCGCAGCCGCAGAACGGGTCCAGCACGACATCGCCGGGGTTCGAGCTGGCGTTGATGATGCGGTCGAGCAGCGCTAGCGGCTTCTGCGTCGGGTATCCGACCCGTTCGCTGCCACCGGAGTAGTTGGTGAATCCTTGGATGTCGGTCCACAGCGATTGTAGCGGACTGCCGGAGTCCGCTGAGGCGTAGCGCTTCAGTCCGGGCCAGCCGTCCCGGCCCTTCCTCGGATGACGGATCAGGCCGGCGGCGTCCAGGGCGTTGAGCCGCGCGTGGACTCCTTCGATGCCCCGGTACCCCGGGATGATGTTGTTCTCGATCCACTCCGCGTACGCGCCCTTGCGCGGCGCGGACCATACCCGGCCGCGGGCCCTGACGTCGTAGCCGTTCCACGCCTTGGCGCTTTCGCCGTCGCTTTGTCCATGCGCCGGGCCCGTGATATCCGCGGAGCGGAAAGCCCCCCTGCCGTCGCGGGACGGGTACGCCGACTTCATTTCCGCGGGAGTCTTCGCGGCGCATGGGGCGCTCCACGCGGCGCCCGGCCGTGCGTAGAACAGCAGCGTGTCGGTGTTGCGGCCGTACCGGTTCGGATCGTTGTGGGCCGTCGAGCGGCGCCACGTGATGGTGTTCTGGAAGCTGCCGGCACCCAGGACGGCGTCGCACAGTATCCGGAGGTAGGCGTCCGCCGTGTCGTCGCAGTGGAGGTACAGGGAGCCGGTTGGTTTCAGGATGCGCCGGAGCTCCAGCAGACGCACCGCCATCATGATGAGGTACGACTTCATCCCCTTGCCGTGCACGATGCCGGCGTTTTCGATCGCCGCGTAGACCTTCGGCTCACGGTCGGCGATCTCGCCGTGCCACGCCTCGTCGACGTCGTCGAGGGTCCAGGTGTCCCTGAACGCGGCACCGGCGGCCTTCGAGCCGATGGGTGCCTCGTACGTCTTGTTCGAGTTGAAGGGCGGGTCCGCGTACACGAGGTCGACGCTCCCGGAGTTCAGCCCCCGGAGGATGTCGAGGTTGTCACCGGTCCACATGGTTCGGTTCGCGAAGTTCCGACCGGGGTTCCGGTCCTCTTGCGTGCGTTTCGCTGTCAATTGGACAGTCCTCGCCGTACGCGACAACGCCGCCGTGAGGCGGCGCTGCGCGTCCTTGTTGTGCCGCCGGTGGCGGCGTG
Source organism: Vicinamibacterales bacterium (assembly GCA_963664545.2). Classification (GTDB taxonomy): domain Bacteria; phylum Acidobacteriota; class Vicinamibacteria; order Vicinamibacterales; family UBA8438; genus JAJEEA01. The sequence goes on from OY761475.2 coordinate 2,699,725, forward strand.
TGTGGAGGTGGTCGGGCTTCAGTCCGACGGTCCTGTGATCACGTCGGTTTCAGCCGGTCGTGCCGCCTACCGCAGCGTGGTCAGCGCTCGCGTGCTGAGGCGTTCGCTCCCGATGTGGGGCGGGCTGTGGTCGCAGCGCCAGACCTCGCCGGTATCGGCGAGTCGGGTCCGCTGGATGTTGGACCTTGGCGGACAGGTGCGCGATTCAGTGGGCTGGCCGGTGGGGTTGGATGCGGCGGCCACGCCGATGTCGTGCGAACCTCGGCGATCTCTGCCTCCGGATTCTCGTGCGGGGGACTGCCTGCCGTCTATGCTAGCGCGTTCCCCGCGGGGTCATTGACCCCGTCACGCGGTCGAGTGCGTCGGCGGCCCGCGTGCCCACCGCGCCGGACCGGCGGCGCGTTGTGCCGTCGACTCATCCTCAGTTCGGATCAGTCGTTGCCGGTCGTTTCGCGCCCAGCGACGCGGCTCTTGATCTCGGCTTGCACTCTTCGGAGGGCTTCTCCGAAGTCCATGCGATATCTCAGCGCTTCGGTGACCTCCACGCACAGCGTGTGCGCGTTGGCGGCGGCTTCGCGCACTTGGTCGTCGTCGTAGTCGGCGTTTTCGGTCAAGGTCTCGGCTATGTAGTGTTCGATCATGTCGATCTTGTGCGGGATGTCGTTCTCTGAATTGGATGGTTCGGTGTAATTGTGGAAATGGCAACTGAAAAAGGGACCCCCGTGGCCACGTGAAAAGGGACCCCCCAATTCTCCTCAACACATCACATTTCCGGGCCCTCCTGGCTGAGCGTTCCGTGGGGCTGTCGGGCAGACCAGCCCGGGACCGTGCGCGCAGCCGGCGTCAAGGCCGTCAGCCCCGCGAAGCGGGGGCGGAGCGAAGCGACGCGCCTTGACGCCGGCGAGCACACGGTCATGCTGATGGGCCCGACAGCGCCGGGTCGTAGCCACCAACCGGAAGCTTGTTGCCGGCGGTTCAGCGGTCACGCCCGAACCCCCTGGGAAGCTCGACTGCCTCCAGGACCGACAGATCGAGTTCGCAGACCTGCTCGAGCAACGCCGCGGTCGCGGACCCGGCGAGGGGTGCCGGCAACGCGTCCTGCCACGCCCGGTACTGGTCCTGCAGCGTCAGCAGCGTCTGCACCGCGTCGTGCCACTGCTGGGGCCGCGACCGCCGGTCCACCGGCCGGCGGTACCGAAGCCGGGACTCGCCGGCCTTCCGACGCGCCCGGTAACGCGCCTGCCGCTCCGCGTTCGTCAACGCCACGACTACTCCCCACCGTTACGTAACGGACCCATGACTGGCGCTCGGCACCCCGGCCGGCGCCCGCTTCCGCTTGGCGGCCTGCAGCCTGAAGCTGTCGCCGGTGGTCTGCAGCACCGTCGCGTGGTGCACGACCCGGTCGATGACCGCGGCGGCCGCCGTCGGGTCGAGGAAGACCTCGGACCACCGCGCGAACGGCAGATTCGTCGTCACCACCAGGCTCCGGCGTTCGTAGCGCTGGCTGATGAACCCGAACAGCAGGTCGGCCCCGGTCTTGTCGAGCGGGACGTAGCCCAGCTCGTCGACGTGGACTACGTCGTAGCGGGCGAGCTGGGCGAGCTTGCGGGCGAGACGGCCCTGCTGCCGCGCCTCGACGAGCACGGTGACCAGCTCGGCCGCGGTCACGAACCGCACCCGGTAGTCGTGCTGGCAGCAGGCCATCCCCAGGGCGATGGACAGATGCGTCTTCCCCGTGCCGACCCCGCCGACGAACACGACGTTGGCGGCCTCGGCGACGAAGCGGCAGTCGAAGACCCCCAGGACGGCGTCGCGGTCGAGGTCCGGCTGCGCCTCGAACGAGAAGGCGTCCAGGGTCTTCAGCATCGGGAAGCGGGCGTCCTGGATGCGGCGCTGGATGCGGCGCTCCCGGCGGCCGGTCACCTCCAGGTGCACCAGCTCCGCCAGGTAGTCGGCCGGCGCCTGACGCCGGCGGGCCGCCTGCTCGGCCAGGGGCCGCCACTGCGACGCGACCGTCGACAGGCGCAGCGTCTTCAGGTCCGCGGCCAGGTGCGGGGGCTCGGTGGTCGCGGCGGCCATCAGCGGGGGCCCTCCACCAGCGCGTCATACGCCGACAGCCTCGGCGCGGGCACCGCGATCCGCGCCAGCTCCGGACGCACGCCCGCGACCGGCGGGCACGCCGGCGGCGGGCCGGCCTCCTGCTGCCGGAGGATGAGCCGCACCGTCTCCAGGCGCGGCGAATGGCGCTCGAGCGCGGCCGTCACCGCCCGCTCGACGGCCGGCGCCGGATGGGTCTCCATGAGCCGCAGCATCCGCACCCATTCCTGGTCGGGCTTGCGGGTGTGCCTCCCCAGCTCGGTCCGCGCCCGCTGCCACACCGGGGCCAGCCGCCAGTCGCGAAGCGCCGTCGCCTCGGCCACCGCCCGGTGCTTGCGCTCCAGCAACGGCAGCACGTGAAGCGCGTCGAGGACCTTCGCGCCCCGCGTGAACGCCCGCCGATGCTCGGCGACCACCTCGGTGCCGACCGCGACCGCCACCCGGTCGTGATACAGCTTCGCCCACACCGGCCGGTAGGCGTGGCGGATCGGCACCGAGTACGTCACGCGGTCCACGCGGACGTGTCCGAACTTGTCGGCCACCCGCGCGACGACGCGGCAGGTGTCGGGAAGGTGCGCGGGCATCGCCCGCAGGCGCCGGCGCTCCTCCGCCAGCGCCTCCCCGACCGGACGCCCGTCCTCGAGCTGGCGCGTCGGCAGGTCGGCCTCCAGCTCCGTGATGATCGCCGCGTTGAGGGCCGCCCAGCTCTCGACCGCCAGCCGCGGCCGGAACACGAGGTTCCTGACATACTTGACGCCCGTCTCCACGGAACCCTTCTCCCAGCCCTTGGCCGGCGCGCAGAACTCCGCCCGGAACGGATATCCGCCCCGGAACGCCTCGAACGCCTCGGTCTCGGCCCGGTCCCGGCCCGCCAACACGGCCTTGACGGCCAGCGAGGTGTTGTCGAGGACGACGCGGTCCACGAGGCCCCCGAAGTAGCGGAACGCCGACTCGATGCCGTCGAGCAGCGACTCGAGCCGCTCGACCGGGTACGCCTTGGCGAAATACGCGTTGGAGAACGGCAGCGTCGCCACCAGGTACTTCACCTTGCACGGCACGCCGGCGATGTCGACCCACGACTCGCCGAAGTCGACCTCCATCGTGTGCGCGGGCTCGGTGCTCCGGTGCACGAAGGCCTCCTTCGGCGACACGGCCGCCCGAAGCTCCGCGACGTAGCGCCGCACCGTGCGCGCGGGGACCGGTCCCGCCAACGGCAGCAGCAACCGCCGAATCCGCTTCGCCGTCACCCGCGGCTCCTCGCGCAGCCACCGCCTGATCCGCTCCCGCCACGGGTCGAGGCTGCTCGGCCGCGGCGGCGACCTCCGCACCGGCGGCGTCGGCCGGCCGATGGCCCGCCGCACCGTCTTGACGTCGAGCTTCAACCGCCGGGCGACCTCCTTCTTCGGCACACCCTCCACCAGATGCATGTGGCGGATCTGGGCCCACTGGAACATCCTGATCACCTCCGCGTCCTCCTGGCTCGGCCGACGAGACGACCCTGTCTCGCCCCGTCCATCATCGCCAGGGAATCGCTGTTTTCCGAGTGCTCAGGGGGGTCCCTTTTCAAGTGGCCACAGGGTCCCTTTTCATGTTGCCGCTACCAAATTGCGCCCGTCGCGGACGGCGTCTCGAATCCAGAGCCCCTCTGTTCCGGGCATCAGTTGCATGATCGCCCGGAGTTCGACCGCGTTGCCGTACCACGAGATGCGCTCGTCACGGTCTAAATCGTCCGTGCCGTCGCGGACTCCCTCGGCGGTGATCCGTATGCTGTTCAGGCGGTCTGCCGCCTCGTACTTCATCTTGGCGATCAGTTCGTCGACGGTCATCGTGCCTCCCGCAGTAGTGGTGGCCCCTGTACAGGGGCGGTTCGCCGTCGCCTGATGCTCAGTGGTTGGTGGCTCCAGGGTGCGCTTGCCTCAATCCACTGGACTCGTCCAAGCTCCGTGGCCCCCTCGGCTCAGCGTTCGGAGTTCCTGTCGCGAGATCAGCTGCACATTGGTCTCAGCGGCCTTCTCCCGCGCCGTTCGGGTGAATCCCCGCGCGTTGGTGACCGCTATTCCCCTTGCGGGTCCTTCGGGGTCGTAGCTTTCCATCGCGCGGATCACGTCGTCGACCGCTTGGTGATCGCATAGCGCGTCGGGCTGCCGATGCTTGCATTGCACGATAAGCGTGTGCCGCGGTCCCGGGCCGCGCCAGATGGCGATTCCGTCCGCCCCGCCGTCGTGGGACCTCGGGGTCGGGCTCGTTTCGTAGCCGGCTTTGCGTAGCTGCTCCAGGGTCCAGCGCTCGAATTGTTCCGGTTCCATCAAGTCCACATCGGGCTCTTCGAGCGCTTCGCGCTTGTTCCGGCCGTCCGCCGTCGCCCTTGAGCTTCGTCTCCGGGCCTCGGTCGTGGTCGCCTCGAAGAGGGCCTTGACGTCGTCGTTGCTCCACTTCGTCGGTGCCAGGATCGCCGCGTTGCGCGACCGCTTGCTCGCCAGCAGCGCGTCGAGCTTCAAGTCGAAGCTGTACTCGCCGAACTCGGGGTGCACGGCCATTGGGACGTGGACGTGTACCGGTCTCGTCTGTCCGATTCGGAACACGCGGTCCGTGCACTGGTCCTCTACGGCCGGGTTCCACCAGCGGGACAGGTGGATCACGTGGTTCGCGGCGGTCAGCGTGAGCCCCACGCCCCCCGCCCTCGGCGAGAGTAGCATCACGTCGAATCCCGGGCGGTTCTGGAACGCGTCGACGCGCCGCTTCCGTGCGTCGCCGGACACACGCCCGTTCACGAGCAGCACGTCCGCGGCGAGTTGGTACCGCCGTCGGAGGTACGGCATCAAGAACTCCTGCATCTCGATTGCCTCGACGAAGACCAGGGCCTTCTCGTCCGCGGCGGAGATGTCGTCGAGGATCCGCACGGCTTGCGTGAGGCGTGCCGATTGGGCGACGTAGGCGTCCGCGTCGGTCGCGGTCGTTCCCGTGTAGCCCGTCGGGTGTAGCGACACGCTCTTCAGGCGCTGCAGCGTCCGCAGCATCGCGCCCGGCTCGCCGGTCGCCTTGTCCTCGACGATCTGCCGGTAGGCGTCGGCCTGCACCGTGGGCATCGTGGTCGGGTCGGTCCGCACGTCTTTGTCGGGCAGCCCCTTCAGGTGCTCCCCCTTCAGGCGGCGCATCATCACCGCGGGTCCTTCGGCACCCGGAGTGGTCAGCATCCTGTGGAGGTCGGTCAGGACCGTCTCGTCGGCGGCCGGGTCTTCGAACCGGCGGCTGAACTGCTTGAGCGGCCCGAAGAGGCCCGGTTCGGCCCGGTCGAGAATCGGCCAGATGTCGCTCGGGCGGTTCTCCACCGGCGTTCCCGTCATCAGGATCGAGAACTCCGCGTTCATCGCCAGCGCCGCTTCGGTGAGCTTCGTCCCCGGGTTCTTCATCTTCTGGGCTTCGTCGAAGACGGCGGTCCGCCATGCGACGCGCCCGAAGCTGTGTTGGTAGTCCCGGAGGGTTTCGTACGTGGTGAGGACGACGTCGGCTTCGGCGAGCGCCGTGGTGTCCAGCATCGGTACGCCTTCGGTGTCCATCTCGTGGCGCGCCCGTGCGGTGGTCGTTCTGATCCGCCGCATGCCCGCGCCGTGCGCTTCGATGGTCCGGCCCAGGCCGTCTCCTGCGAGATGTCGATCGTGCTCCGACCGCCAGTTCTTCATTAGCCCTGTCGGCGCGACGATGAGCGTCGGGCCGGCCGGGCCGCCCCGTGCCCCCTCGTACTGCATCCGGCAGTCCAGGAACGCCAGCGTTTCGAGGGTCTTGCCGAGCCCCATGTCGTCCGCCAGCACGACGCCCCACCGCCCCGCGTCCCAGGACGCCTTCAGCCAGGACAGGCAGTCGTCCTGGTGAGGGAGCAGCGTCGATTTCAGGCGTGGCCCGGTGTCCGCGATTCCCCCCGGGCGCCTGCGCCGCTCCCGCTTGAACCGCAGTTCCTCGTGGTTGTCATCGATCACGAGGACCGTTTGGGGTCTCGGGTCGACCCCGTCTCCGGGGTCGTCCGAGGGCGGTTGCCGGTCCGGTTTGCGCGGCGGGGGGAACCGGTTCATCAGCGTGTCGACGGCCCTGATCGCGTCTTCTGTCGCGGGTATTCCTCTGCCGTTCGACCATTCTACTCGTTCTTGACCGGCGGCGGCCGCCGCCTCGAGTTTCTCCTTCAGTTCCGGCAGGTCCTCGCGCTTGACGGGGATCGGGGGTCCGTCTTCGCCGACGACCAGGCCGATTTCGTCGGGTTCGTCGGGCGGGAGCCAAGGATCCTTGGCTTGTCTGATCCACGGGAGGACCTTCGGCGTCCACGCGCCGACTCCCTTGACCCGCTCGCTGAGCTCCGCATCGGAGAACACGAGGTCGAGCATCGCCTCGTCCGTTCCGTCGTCGTCGATGCGGAGCGCGCGGCGGATGTACGCCTGGGGGTTCGTCATGAACGCCCTGCGGGCACTCTCGGCGTCCTCCTGCGCCGTCTTCACCGCTGAGAGGGCCTGCTCCAGATGGGGCGTCAACACGACGAACGTGTTCCGTCCCGCCGAGTACCGTCGGTTCACGGGCAGTGCCCGGAACCTCTCCGCGAAGCGCTTCTGGTCGTCGGCCGGCAGTCCCGCTTCGAATGCGCGGTCGGCGTCTTCGGGGCGGCCGTCGTCGCCGGTTCGCTGTCGTTCCTCGATCCGCCCGATCACCGGGTCGAAGTCGATTTCGCCGTCGCCGTTCAGTTTCGGTGCGATCTCGAAGGCGGATGCGACGACGAACCGCGTTCTGCGTAGCCGATCCCCGTCTATGGCCTCGTCCGGGAGCTTCTCGCGGATGCGGGCCCATGCGAGCAGCCGCGCCTCCATGTCGCCGCCCTCGGCGGCGTTCACCCGCTCGATCGCGTCGAGGACTCCGAACGTCGGTTCGGGGAGGATCCAGTCTTCGCCGCCGGCGGTCAGCCAGGCCCCCGTGCGGACTGGTGCGGCTATCGGTCTCCCGCGGCGTGTCAAGCGCCATCGGATACGGAACGCGGGATCGCTGAAGCCGTGTTCGCTCCCGACGGTCAGCGTGACCGGGGCGTGTTCGGGGAGTCCCAAGACCCGCAGGGTCTCCGGGCTCATCGCCGCGACCGCTGCCCAGTGGACCGCCAACTCCGTTCCGTCGGAGTTCTCGCGCGCTTGGTTGTCCTCGCGGTGCCGCAGCAGTACGCCCGCTCCCGCGGCGTCCTCGCGGGTCCAGTCCGCTACGGAGATTGGTTCATCCCGGTCGTTGTTCAGACGGAGCACCAGACCGTCTGTTGTCGGGCGCGCGTCGAAGCGCATACGGGGAGGCTCGGGGGGCTCGGCCGGTCTACGGTTTCGCCGAGGCGTCCAGAACATCATCAAAGCCCTCTCAGGTAGCCGCGGTCTTCCGGGTCGATGTCGACCCCCACCTCGTCCGCCAGCCATGCGGCCGCCCTTGCTTGCCAGTGTCCGCGTTCGCTCCCGAAGTGCGGGATCGCCTCGTCGGTCATCCCGTTCGTCCGTTCCCGTAGTGTGTCCGCCCGGTGCACGGGTGCCCCGTACAGCTTGGGTGCCCCGGTGTTCCCGCGTTTCCAGCACAGGCACTTGCCGTTGTGGCTCCACTCGGCGACGGTTGAGCCTCGGATACCCATGAGAAGAACCGATTGGCTCGTGTATCCGCCCCGCAGAGAGCTCGTCGATCCGCCGATCACGTCGTCCTTGTCGATTTCGCGGAGCGTGAGCGCGGCCTTGCGTCCGAGCACGAACTCCATCTCCATGTCGGGCTCGGCGCGGAGCACGGTCCTCCAGAACGCCTCGCGGTACCGCCAGTGGCGGTCCTCCGCGGTCGCCTTCACAACCTGGAAGAAGAGCTCGAGGTTCAGATCGTTCAGCCATCTGAGCATCACGCGCCTGGCGTTCGGGCAGTCGTCCCAGTTGCTCCTCCAGCGCCGCATGCGCGGGTCGCCCAGGTGGTTCAGGAAGAACCGCAGGACCGTCTTCCTGACACGCGCGCTCGTGTTCCCGCGCGCGTGGCGGAGCAGAACTCCGTCGGCCGCGGCGGTCTTCATCGCCGGGTCGTCGAACCGAAGCTCCCGGCCGTCGGTTAGCAGATCGAGCATCCGGCTCGTCGCGCGTCCGTCCGCGGATTCTCCGCCGTACTGCTTCGAGTCGGTCCACCGCGCGAGTTCACCCTTGAGCGCGTGCCGCAGGAAGCCGCTTCGCGCCAAGCCGGCCGTCAAGCCGGCCGCTTCGAGCATCTGGACGACCGGTTCCCGCCCTGTCAGGACCGCCGTCATCAGGGTGCGCCCGCCGTCCTTCGGATCGCTCAGCGAGTACAGCGCCGCCTGCTGGCGATGCCGGTTCCACGCCGGACTCGGCGGTTGGTGCTCCGCACGGACGAACTGCTCGACGGTCCGTCCCACTTCGATCGCGCCTTTTCTGTCAGGCTGGTACGCCGACAGGTACTCCGTCAGGAGCGCCGTGAGTGTCCGGCCGGCGGGTCGCGTGCGGAGCCACGCGGCGTAGTCCGGGACCACGCCCGGCGTGTCGGCGAGCCCGTCTTCGGGCCGCAGGAGCACGTAGGGGATTCGGCGCAGGTCGGACCGGTCGAGGTTCCGTAGCGTACCTTCGCGGTGCCATGCCTCCCGGGCTCGGCGGTGCACCTCGTCGAGGTCGTAGGCGGCTGGCCGTGCGGGCTCTGCGCCCGCGAACTTAGCCTCGATACGCCGCGCGGCCGCGCGTGTGCGGCGCGGTTCCGGCTCCCGCTCCGGCGGTGCGGTCCATGTCCATCGCTCCAGTTTCGCCTTGAGCGATCCGGCGTTCATGGCCCGCCTCTCCGGATCGCTTCGCGAAGGTCGGTCCCCACCGGGGACTCCCCGGGTCCGGTGGTGGTGTCGGGCGGCTCCAGCAGGAACCGGAGGTCGATTCGCCGGTTCTCGGCCCGCCGGGCCGGATCCTCCGTGGCCGGTCTCGCGTAGCCGTAGCCGCTCGTGCTCAGGATCGGCTGGCCGGCGCGGTTGGTCAGTCGTTCGACCGCCGGTTCGCAGGCGGCGATCATCCTGTGGACCGTGGCGGCGCGCATCGACGAGAGCTCGAGGTTGTCCCGGTAGCGCGTCGCGCCGCTTACCGGCACGTCGTCCGTATGGCCCTCGATCAGGAGTGTCTCAAGCCTCCACGGGTAGATGCGGTCCGGGCAGGTCATCGGCTGCGGCGCGGCCTCGCCAGGGCAGAAGGTGCCGGCTCTGGCGTCGCCCCTTCCGTCGGGCGGTTCGGGATTCCGGCCGGCGGCGTAGCACGGCATCACCTCGGCCATCGCCCGGGCCAGGCGCCCGACGTTGGCCCGGTGTTCCGGTATCGGGGTCTCGAGGCCCGACGGGAAGTTCACGGCGTTGTCGGCGAGGCGCAGCACGCCTTGTTCGTACAACACCTCCACCCGGATGCCGTTGCCGCGGAGTCTCGCGGCCACCGCGTCCAGCATTTCCCGCCGTGTTTCGTCCGCCGCGCGCAGTTCCTCGTTGATGTCGACGAACACGTTCGTCGTTTGCGCGAGCTGGTACGCGAACACCGCCAGCATGATGACGAAGACGAAGATCAAGCCTGCCACCAGGTCCGCCACGGAGGCGAGGTAGTTCTGACCCGCGTCGGTTCCGTTCCGCTGATCGGGACCGGGCTCGATCGTCATCGGACGCCCCCTGTTGGCGTATTGCTTTCCCGGTGCTCCACCAGGTCCTCGACGACGTTCCGGAGCTCCCCGGCGGCGCTCGCGAGCTGTTCCGCGATGTGGCTGACATGCGTGTCCGCGGCCGTCAGGAACGTCTTCACATGTTCGCCGTGGCGGGTGAGGTTGCCGTCGATTTGTTCGAACACCCCGGCGAGGGACCGGTCGACGTTCTCGAATCGTGTCTGGTACTCGGCCCACACCTTGCGGGTCTCGCTTTGCTGGGCCATCAGAGCTGTGACGTTTTCGCCGACCGTCTGGGCCGCCTCGGCGTTCCGCTCGGCGTTGCGGCGGTTCGTTTCCGCCGCGTCCGCCATCCGCCGGGAGGCGTCCCGCATCGGTTCGACGCTCGTCGACAGTTGCGCGTGCGTCTTCTCGATGAGCTCCTTCAGACTCTCGACTTCGGCCGCGGTTCGTGAGACCTGTCGCAGCACGTCCCCGCTGGCGGCGGTCGATTGGCTCAGCGTCTCGGTGCTCGACCGGAGTTGTTCGACCAACGGCCCGAGCCGTGCGGCCGCGTCGACCGCGCCGGTCACGTTGGCCAGCAGGCCGTCGAGGTTCGTGGTCGCCTGCATCAGCGTCTCCGCGGATTTCGCCGCCCCGGCGTGGTTGTCGTTCAGCCGGGCGGCGCCTTCGCGAAGTTCGCGGATCGTGTCGGCCATCTCGACCCGTATTTGGGCGGTCTGCTCCAGCGTTCCCTTCGTGGTCTCGATGACCTGCCGCATGCCGTCGAGGACCTGCTGGTTGTTCGCCGCGCCCTGCCGGAGCGTGTCGGCCGTCTCCCCGAGCTGCGCGGTCGTGGACCGGAGCGCGGCGTTGCTCCGGTCGGTTGTCTCGGTCATGCGCAGGGTCTCGGCCTCGCCGATTCCCTGCATCCGTTCGGCGACGTCGTCGAGTACCGCCCGCATCCCGTCGTTCATCTGGTGCGCGCTGGCCTTGAGGGTCTCCTCGACTGTGCGGACCACGTTGGTCATCATGCCGTCGAGTTCCGCGTCGCGCTGTTGGCTCCTCTTCAGGGAGTCGGCCAACGTCCCGTTCAGCGCTGCGATGGTGTCGGCCAAGCCGTCCATCTCGTTTTGGCTTCGGCCCCGGATCTCCTTGACGAGCTGCTGGAGGGTCTCGTCGATCACGCTCTTGGCGTCCGTCGCGCGGTCGCTCCGCAGGGCGTCGATCTTCTCGGCGAGGTTCCGCAGCTCCGGTACCAGCTGGTCGGTCACGTTCTTGCTGAGTGCCTCCTCCAGCTTGAAGGCCAGTTGATCGTTGAAGGCGGTCACGCTGGCGGCCGTCTCCCGGACGGCCTTCAGTTGGTCGATCGCCACGCTCTCGGGCGTGATCCGTTTGACGTGGTGTTCGATCGCCCCGATCCACTCGTCCAGGGCGACGTGGAGTTTCCTCGTGTACCACGTCTCCCATGCCGAGAATGTCAGCGAGCAGCCGATCCCGACGACGGAGGTGGTGAACGCGAGGCCCGCTCCGCTCAGGAGGTTCTGCAGCGCTGCGGTGATCTCGGCGGGGTCCCCCGACGTGAGTCCGCGGCTGGCCGCGTGCACGCCGGCCGCGAGGCCGAGGAACGTGGCGAGGATGCCCATTCCGGTCAGCCGGTTCGGCAGGGCCTGGTACGTCTTGAGGGAGAGCTCCGGGAAGATGATCGTGTTGTCGTTCAGGTACTTGGACCCGTCGGCGGTGTTCTGGATGATGCCGCCCGCGTCGTCCGGGTCCGGTATCACGAGCGTGTCCACGAATTCCCGCCACGGCAGGCCGATGGTGGTGTCGGCTTCGCGGTTGTACTCCTCGAACGCTTGGGTGAACGCCCTTGGCCCGTCCATGCTGCTCAGCTTCGCTGTCAGCGTCCTGAACTTCATCTTGAGGGGCCGCGCTTTGCGGACGATCTGCTGCCATCCGTACACCATGTACGTGAGGATGGCGGTGCACGCCACGATGATGAACTCGTAGCTCAACAGCGCTGTGGCGGCCGCCTCAATCCAAGGCCCGACCCACTGGTCGACTTCCTGCATCGTGTTGGTTCCTTGCTTGGTTCATTGCCCCGCGGGCGTCGCTGGGTCGACGCCGTGGACAGCCCGCCTCCATCCCCGATGACCCCGCTGCCGGTTGCGGGTCGCGACCGGCAGCGCAGCCGGAAGCCTGCACCGACCCAACCGCTGCCTCTACGACTGTCGCACAGTCAGTCGGCCGTTTACTGTACTTGCCTCGTGGGCGGCACCGCCCCCGCGACCACGCGGGCGGCGATCTCGTCGTGCCGCCGCCACTCGACCCGCGTCGCCGCTCCCCCCAAAGTGGCGGCCGGAACGGCGACCGCCAGCGCCTACGTGTAGAGCTCGTCGGCGAGCTCCTTCGGCGTTTCGGGCCGGAAACATGCAGTCGATGTACAGCGTGCCGGGCGTGTCGGCGTCGGGATTGGTGGAGGGGGCCGCCTAGACCATGATCAGGCGCTCGAAGCGCGCTGGCGCCGCGGTCGCGAGCGCGCCGCGCACCCGCCCGATGCCTTCCGGGACGCCGTGACCGTGCCCGAGCAGGGAGAGATGTAGCAGACGAGCTCGTCGACCGTGTCGCCAGAGTCCGCGAGCGTCTCGACAAGCCGGGGCCAGGTTCGCAGCGCCGCCTCCGGGGCGATGCGCGAGACGGAGACTACGGCCGGGCCGTTCATGAGTCTGTCCGGCGGGGCACCCGGCCTGTTGTGACGGCCACCGGCCGCCCGGGGTTGCGTTCCTCGAACGGCCGTCGTCCCAGGTGGAACCGGTGCGTCCTCGTGGATGAGTTGGGCGTCCTGCCGGTTGCGGTGTCGTCTGGGACATCCCGGTCGCCGGTCCGGCCGTTTACGCCGCGTCGCGGTCGCGGCGTCCCGCCAGGAACCCGTCGAGCGAGCCCTCGAGCTTCGCCATGCGCTCGCGGTTCTCGGCGAGCGCCTGATGAACGCGGTCGAACCGCTGGTGCATCTCGCTCGTAAAGCTGTCGAACCGGATCTCGAAGCGGCGGTTCGTGTCGTCGATCCGCTTGTTGGTCTCGTCGATCCGCCTGTTCGTCTCGTCGATCCGAGCGCTCAGGTCGGTCTTCGTCTCCTTCATCTGCGCGCTGGTGGCGTCGAACTGCTTGCCGATGTTCGTGGTCAGGACGCGGATCATCAGGCCCATCACCCCGATGATGCCGATCCCGGTCCCGACGATGGACACGACGATCGCCGTGGTCTCGCTCATGGTTGCTCCAAGATATCACGTGGCCCGCGCCCCGTTCCGTCAGCATCCGGCCGTCGGCCGCGCTCCGATCATCGCTCCGACGACGACCCCGACGATCTCCCAGTCGCCGGTCGTCTTGTCGATCACGATCGTCTCGTGCTCGCCGTTCGAGCTGCGGGGCTGGAGCTCGATCCGGTCCGGCGCGGGCCGGTGGAAGCACTTCAGCGTGATCTCCCGGTCGATGCGGGCGATCACGACGTCGCCCTCGGTCGGTTCGGGGTTCCGCCTGACGGCCACGATGTCGTTCGAGTTGTACCCGACGAGGTCCATGCTGTCGCCGCGGACGACCACGTAGAAGTCCGCCTGCGGGTGGATCCGCTTCGAGAGTTGTCCGGGCACCCGGAACGACGCCGCGGTCTCGTCGGCGAGAGCGGGCGCGCCCGCCGGGACGGTCGGCAGGGTGCTCACGTCGAAGACGGGCGTGCCCTCGCGGAGCAGCACGATTCCCCGGTCCATGCCGGGCTTCAGCTCGATCCACCCCTTCCGCTCGAGGGCTTCGAGGTGGGTCTTCACCGCCGTCGGGAAGGTGAGGCCGACGCTCTGCGCCAGCTCTGTCCGGGACGGTGGAACCCCGCACCGCTCGACGTACTCGCGGATCTTCTGCAGCACCTCGTGCTGACGGTCGGTGAGCCGGGTGCCCTTCATTTTTCTGTCGACACCTGTTGACAACCGTTTCTGGCTGTGCTGCAATACTGTCCCTACGGACACCGGCTTTGTAGACACTACCCCGGACGGCCGGTGTCCGTAGCGACCGTTTTCAAGTGTAGCACGTCCGGGCCCGCTCGCGTCGCGAGGCCGGTCCGGCCGGCGGCGGTTCCGGGACCGGGCGTTCGACGGATGCGCGGTCGGCGGGCCGCCGGCGAGGGGATCGTCGCCCCGTGACGTTGCGGGTACCGGTGAAGAAGAGACAGTCATTGCGCACGAAGCTCCTGAAGGGTGTGGAGGACGCGGCGGTCCTGCTGGTGTATCCGTCGTCGCTTGAAGAGTACCGGCGGGCCTTCGGCACCCTCGGCGGTTCCGTCCCCGCGCCCGAGAGGAGGGACGCCGACATCGCTTCCGCGGGGTCCCGCCCGGCCCGGGCGGCGTACGTGGTCACCGCGGCCATGCAGCGCCATCTGTGGGGGCTGCCCGACTTGGCGGTCTCCGGCCGCGACGTCGTGGACGAGGCGCGGGCGCTCGAGTTGCTCCAGGACGCGGCCCGCCGGCCGTGGGCCGTCGACGGGCTGTTCCCGTCCCCTTCCGCCGCGGACGGTTCCCGGCCTTCGGCCCGCGCCTCCGCGGCGCCGTGGATCGACGCCCTGCGGCGCGCCCTGGCCCTCGGCGGGGCCGGCGTCGACCGCGCGGTCACCGGCGGCCTCGACGCCGCCGGCCTGCCGGGCGACGTCCGGGAGGCGGTCTCGAAGCGGCTGGCGGGGGTGCTCCGGTCCGGTTCCGACCGGGCCGAGACTGAGATTAAGCGGGCCGAGCTGGCGCTCGCCCTGCTGTGGTCGATCAGCGCGAACGTGCTTCGCTTCCGCCGGCCGGCCGCGGATTTCCGGCCGGCCGGAGTCCGCCGCCGGAGTCGAAGTGAATGAAGGTCGAGACGTTCCCGTTCGCGCTCGGCTGGCGGCCGATCGGGTCGAAGAAGCGGTGCTGGCAGCTACAGGACTGCGTCGATGTCGCCGAGGCGGCCGGCATCGCGGAGTCCCTGGCGCGGCTCGACGAGGGCGGTAGGTGGCGGGTCTACGACATGGTGACGGTCCCGGGCCGCGCGGGCTCGGTGGTGCTTGTGCGCCGGAACATGGTCGCGGAGGGCGTGGTGCTGCCGGGCGACCGCCGGACCGGCGGCGGTTCGGCCGGCGTCGCCGGCCGGTGATGTTGATTGGCCGGAAACAGGAGGTTGTCCGTGGGTCCCGTATCCGTCTACCGCGTCGTCGCGGAGCGTGGTGAACCGGCGCACGTGTTCGGCGGCGGTGCCTGCGATCTCGATCCGGGCCGCGCCGCTTGGCTCGGCTGGCTGCCGTTGGAGATCGTGGACTGGGTCGGGCCCGACGTCGCGGTGGCCGGCGACCGGTGGCTGACCGGCCCGGCGGGCCGGTCGAAGTCCGGCCCCGTCGTTCCCGGCGACGTCGTCACGGTCGACGACGCCGCCGGCGAGCTCGCGGCCCGCCGCGGGTGCGGCTTGGCCGCGTTCACCGACCGTCCGGCGGTCGTTCCGGCCGCCGGGCGTTTCCGCGCCCAGTCGGTCGCCGTGGCGGTGGCCGACGACCTCGCGGCGCGGGTCGCCGGGCTCCGCGCCGCTCACGACGCTTGGATCGCGTCCCTCGGGGCCGCGGACGAGGAGTCGCGGCTGTTCGACGCATGCGGGTACGGGCCGGCCGGCGACTCGCCGGCGGGGCGCGGCTGCGCCCGCACCCTGCGGGACCTTGAGGAGGCGCGCCTCCGCCTGCACGTGCTTCTTGATGCGGCGGTCCGCGTCGGCATCTTCCATCCCGCGGATTCGACAACGGCTTCCCCGTTCGTCGGCGCCCTCGCGCCGGCGGGGGGGCGCGGCGATGCCGCCGTCGGCTGACGGCCGTCCGGCGGGGGCGGCTTCGCTTGATTTCTGGAGGTGGCGGGATGCTTGGTGATGCCTGTGGACGTGTTTGCGCTCGGGTGGCGCCCGCTCGGGTCGGAGATGCGGCGTTGGCGGATGCGGGTCTGCGGCGGCGCGTCGGAGGCCGCCGAGATTGCGGCGGCTTTGGTCCGCGCCGGCGGGGGCGACCGCTGGCGCGTGTACGAAACGAAGGTGGTTCCCGCGCCTGCCGGGCCGCCGAGACTCGAGCGGGCCGGGCTGCTCGCCGAGGGCGTCGAGCTCCCGCCGCGCGGCGGCGGATAGTGGGGGATCCGCGGGGGCGGCCGGTTGGCGGTGTGCCGCCGTCGGTGCCGCGTGAATGTCTGGCCGCGCCATGTGACCCCGCTGGCCACGGCGGTGATTTCGAACCGCGGCTCGGTGGGCCCGGCGGTCCCGTCCGGGTTGCCGTACGAGGGGAGCCGGCTGCTCGCCGGGTTGTTGAGCAGCCTCGTCACGAGTTGCCGGTCGGCCGTCCGGACGCTCTCAATCCTGCGATTCCGCTGGTCCGTCGTCCGTCCGTTGGCGGGTCGCCATCCCCCAGGATCAGCCGGGTCCCAACGGCCCGGCACAAGGCGTCGGCACGATCCAGGGAGGGCCGATGGCCTTGCGTGAGCACGGATCGAAACGCGTTGGCCGGCAGTTTGGCCTCCCGGGCCGCCTCTGTGGCGGTCAGTCCTCCTTCGGTCAGTGCTCTGTTCAGGACTTCAATCAGTCTGTCCGTGGCGGAACGGTCGATCGTCCGTTTTGTGTCCATGGTTATCCGTTCGTCCTCGTTCGGCGGTTGACAGTCCGTCGTTCGCCGGGTTACGCTCTGTGTCGATGGATGACGTCGACCGATGGTGTCGATTTCCGCCGACCGGTTCCGTCCGTTTCCGTCGTCGATCGTAAGCCCGCCGGACGGACCGGAATAGCGGGCCATGGAGGTTGTGGTGCCGGATTACGCCGCCGTCTTGTCCGTCGTCCGAGGGGACCTTGCCGATGTTGAGGGGCGCCTTGCCGATTGCGACGCCGCCCGGGAACTGCTCGTCCGCGAACGCGAGGATGTCGTTGCGGCGATCAGGGTGCTGGAGCGTCATGCGGGTGCTCCGCCGTCTCTCTCCGGTGCGCCGCACCGTGATGCGGCGCGGCTGTCGGAGCGGGTCTCGGCCGCGATCGTTGAGGAGGGGGTCGCCACGCGCGCCGTTCTCCTGCCCCGGTTCCGGCGGGAGGGCGTGAAGGATGAAGCCGTGGATTCGACGATCAGGCGACTGATTGAGCGGGGAGTCGTCCGTCGTGATGGTCGTCGGTTGTTCCCCGTACCGTTGGCGGCCTTCTCTGATCCGTCTGATCAGGCGTCGGGTTCTCGGCCGGCTGATCCGGGTTCGGCCGGGTCGTCCGCCGTGCCGGGGGACTCGGCTGTGTCCGGTCAGGAGATTCGACGGGCCGGCCGGCCGCTTACGAAGAGGATACTGGCGTTCGTTGAAGAATCCGAATCGGGTGGTTGCCCGCGCGCCGATCTGGTGCGGCACTTCCTCGCTGAGGGTGCTACGCGGACGCAGATCCGGAAAGCCTTGACGGCATTGACGAATGATAACCGTTTGGTTCTTGGCGGCGATGCGGCTGATTCGTTCGTCCTTCCCGGGCGGGAGTCCCGGTCGGCTTCGTCGGAGAATGCCTGATTCCGTCGGTTTTGGTCGTTTGCGGTCGTTGGTTGTGGATTGTCGGGAGCCACCGTCTCGGGTGTTCCGACGTGTGCAGCTGTTGTCGGTCTAGCGGGTGTGCTGTGGATTCGTCCAGCGAGGGTCGTCCGATTCGGCCGGGCCGCACGCCCGGTGGGAAGGGGGGTGTTTTCCGTGCCGGTTCTCGTCCGGTGAGTTGAGGAAAGGGTGCGCCGGAAGCCTCGCGGCTTCCGGCGCTGGGCGGAACACGTGCTCCGGAAGGCTGTTCCAGCAGCCTAAAGGAGCGGGACAGGCGGCGCGGGAGTGTCCCCGGCCGCCGATCCTGGCTGAATTGTGCCCTCCCGGGTGCCGTTCCGTCAAGGATCGTCGGCCGGGTGTCCCTCCCGTTGCTGTAGCGGAGGGCGCTCATGTCCCCTCGGGGAAGACATCCCCACAACCGTTTGACGGATAGGATGGTCCGTCAGGCCGGGCCGGGCAAGTACTGCGACGGCGGTTGCCTGTACCTTGTCGTCGAGCCGTCGGGTTCCCGTCATTGGGTGTTCAACGGGATGGTTCGAGGCCGCCGCCGCGAGTTGGGCCTCGGCGGGTATCCGACCGTTTCGTTGGCGGCAGCCCGCGAGAAGGCTCTCAAGTACCGGCGCATCGCGCGTGAGGGAGGCGACCCCAGCGCCGGCACCGCCAAGAAGGCTTGTCCGACGGTCCGCGAGGTGTTCGAACTCGTCACGGAGAACCGCCGCACGGCGTGGAAGACGCCGACGACCGAGGCCGGCTGGCGGCGCGACTTCGAGAAGTACGTCGCGCCGGTTATCGGCGACATGCCGATCGCCGCCGTTTCGCTCGACCATCTGCGTAGCATCGTCGTCCCCCATTGGGGTGGCCGCAATTCGAAGGGCTACGTGCTGAGGCAGAACCTTGAGGCGATTTTCGCGTGGGCGGTCGCGCAGCAGCACCGCCCCGACAACCCCGCGGCGAATCTCCGGGATCTCCTCCCGAAGGTCAAGGCCCCTGTCCGTCACCGCCCGAGCCTTCCGTATGCCGAGGCCCCTGCGGCGTTGGCGGACCTTCAAAAACTCGATGTTAGGGAGCCGGTGAAGCTTGTCGTCCTCTTCATTGTGCTAACGGCAGCCCGGCTCGGAGAGGCGACCGGCGCTACGTGGCGGGAGATCGATCTCGCGAACGGGGTCTGGCAGGTTCCGCCGGAGCGTATGAAGTCGCGGGACGCGCATAGCGTTCCCCTCTCTGCCCAGGCGGTCGAGATTCTCGGGCGCGCTAAGCGGTTGCCGGGGGACGGATCTCTTGTGTTCCCGGTGCTCGGTCGGAATGGCCGGACCCGGGCCGTTACTCAGGATATGGTCTCGGCCGCGCTGCGGAAGCTCGGTAGGTCGGACCCGGATGGTCGACCCATCGTGGCGCACGGGTTTCGTTCGACGTTCCGCCGGTGGTCTATCGAGGTGTTTCGGGTTACGCGCGAGGTGGGTGAGGCAGCCCTCGCGCATGGGGAGTCTGACAGAACCGTTGCGGCGTACACCCGTGGTGCCGACCCCTTCGATGATCGGACCGAGTTGATGCGTCGGTGGGCTGACTATGTCCTGCCTGTTGTTAAGTGTTTGGGAAACGCGTAGCTGGTGTTTTCGGGTCCTTTAGCTGTCCAGTTTCAGCGTTTGGTCGGGCGATTCTTCGTTCTATGTTTCGCAGCGTTGGATCCCATCCTACATACTATCCCACAAAAATTCTGCGTAGGAGGTATCGGCGATCCTGAGTCGAATTCGCAAGTCCTTGCGTTTCAGTGCTTTACGCTGCGCGGCTTTGTCGCGCCGGGCGGAAGCCTGTTTTATCACTGTTGCCGGTTCCATCCGGGCGGCGGCGCTGGACACGTCCGTGTCCGCTCTGGTGCGTGGCTTTCTCAGGGACCTCGTCCGGGGTGTCGCCGACGACATGGGTTCGGACGCGCTGCTGGAGCGACGTCGGCGGCTACTGCGAGAGGTGGTGGTGGAGTTTGAGACGCAAGGTGTGGGGTTGCGTTCGGTCGACAATCTGTCACGGGAAGAGCTGTACGGCGGTGGTCGGAACCAGGCGGGGCGGAAGGACGGCGCGGCGGCGACGCGTGAGTGTCAGGTCAGCGGTGGCGATGACTAGTTGGGGGGCTGACCATGGCGGATTGGGAGTCTTGTCCGGCGGTTGAGAGCGTACCCGGAAGGCTGAGCGGTGCCTGGGTCTTTACCGGCACGAGAGTACCGGTGTCGAGCCTATTCGCGAACCTTGCATCAGGCGCGACTCTAGACGACTTTCTGGACTGGTTTCCCGGCGTGGATGCCTGGCAGGTCAAGGCTGTGCTGGAACACGAGATCGAGGATCTGGACTCGAGAGTCAAGCAGGCGGAATCTGCTTGACCACGGCGCGCCGCGGCCGATTATCTGACAAGAGAGATGGAGGGCGTGTCGACCGACACCTCGGAGCGTGGCCTCGAACGGCTCATCTGCACGGCGCTGGCCGGCCATCCGTGCGATCCGCCCAAGGACGGGCAGGTCGCGGAGGAGCGCGCGGGCTACGGCGGCGTGGGCTGGAGCGGTGGCAGCCCGCACGACTACGACCGGGAGTTCTGCGTCGATCGGGTCCAGCTCGCCGCCTTCCTGCGCGACACGCAGCCCGACGCGGCCGAGGCGCTGGCGCTCGGGGAGGACGGCCCGACGCGGCGCAAGATCCTGGCGCGGCTGCAGGGCGAAATCTCCAAGCGCGGCACCATCGACGTGCTACGGCACGGCGTCCGGCACGGCGCGCACGACCTCGACCTGTTCTACGGCACGCCGTCGGCCGGCAACCCGCAGGCGCAGGAGCGCTTCGAGCGGAACCGGTTCACCGTGGTCCGGCAGCTCCGCTACAGCCGCGACGATACGCAGCGGGCGCTCGACATCGGGCTGTTCATCAACGGCCTGCCCGTCTTCACGTTCGAACTCAAGAACAGCCTCACCAAGCAGACGGTGGCCGACGCCGTCGAGCAGTACAAGCGGGACCGCAACCCGCGCGAGAGGCTGTTCGAGCTCGGCCGTTGCGTGGCCCACTTCGCGGTGGACGAGGGCGAGGTGCGGTTCTGCACGCACCTCACGGGGAAGACGTCGTGGTTCCTGCCGTTCAACCGGGGCTGGAACGACGGGGCCGGCAACCCGCCCAACCCCGGCGGCGTCAAGACCGACTACCTGTGGCGGCGGGTGCTGGCGCGCGAGAGCGTGACGAACGTCCTGGAGAACTACGCGCAGGTCGTCGAGGCGAAGGACGAGAAGACCGGCCGGAGGAGGCGCGCGCAGGTGTGGCCGCGCTACCACCAGCTCGACGTGGTGCGGCGGCTGCTGGCCGACGCGGCGGCGCACGGGGCGGGCCGGCGCTACCTCATCCAGCACTCGGCGGGCAGCGGCAAGAGCAACTCCATCGCGTGGCTCGCCCGCCAGTTGATCGGGCTGGCGAAGGACGGCGCGCCGGTCTTCGACTCCATCATCGTGGTCACCGACCGGGTCATCCTCGACCGGCAGATCCGCGACACCATCCGGCAGTACGCCCAGGTCGGCGCGACGGTGGGCCACGCCGAGCGTTGCGCATTCCGGTGAAATCGATCACCCATTCCGGCCGAAACCGATCACTCATTCCGGTTGAAATCGATCACCCATTCCGGCCGAAACCGATCACCCGTCGGAGCGGGCGACCCGGGACCTGAATCATGATTCGCGGTTCTCTCGGTTCTTCTCGCCGCCGGTCAGTGGGGTTATCGCATGGAGTCTCCCTTCGTGTCGAGTCGTGGACGTTGGTGTTCGTGTCGACCGGGACTGAACGCCGCGAAGGCTCGGTGTTCAGCGCGTCGTGGACGGCCGGGACGCCCCGTCCAGGCCGGGCCGCAAGGCCCATAACTGCCATCCGAGCCGCGGGGCGGGCGGCGTGTCACCCGGAGGGCCGCAGCGTAGCGGAGGACGCGCGCAGCGCGTTGACACGCCGGCCGTCCCGCAGCTACGCGCCCCGGACCTCCCGACAAGCCGCCGCGTGTCCCGGGGGCGGGTCGGAAATGAGGGACGCCGACCCCGCGGGCACCGACGGCCTCCGGATGCCGGTGCCCGGTGCCGGTTCCTGGCCGCCAACCCGAGGCTGTCGCCGGCGGTCTAGCCGTCACGCCCGAAGCCCCTGGGCAGATCGACACCCTCCAGCACCGACAGGTCCAGTTCGCAGACCTGTTCGAGCAACGCCGCGGTCGCGGACCCGGCGAGGGATTCCGGCAACGCGTCCCGCCACTCCCGGTACTGGTCCTGCAGCGCCAGGAGCGTCCGCACCGCGTCGTCCCACTGCTGTGGCCGCGACCGCCGGTCCGCAGGCCGGCGGTATCGGACCCGGGACTCGCCGGCCTGCCGCCGCTCCCGGTAGCGCGCCTGGCGCTCCGCGTTCGTCAACGCCACAAGACCCTCCCCACACCGTTACGTAACGGCGTTCCACTTCCCCCGGAATGGATGTTCCACATCCCGGAATCGGTGTTCCACTTCGGCCGGAATCGATGTTCCGCTTCGGGCGAAACACGCGGGGCACGGACACGGGGGCACGGGGCTCGGCGCGGCCCCGTGCCCCGCCCGGACCCGCGTGACGGGTCCCGGGCGGGACGGAGGCGGTCCGGGTTGTCCGGCCGGCCGTCGGCCGTCGCCAAACAGCGCGGGACGCCGGTCATGAGTCCGGGCTCCCGGCTCGGGTCGGGGGCCGGCGCCGCTTGCGCATCGAGTCGCCCTTCAGGTCGAGCTTGTAGGCGTTGTGCACGAGCCGGTCGAGAATCGCGTCGCCGAGGGTCGGGTCGCCGACGACGTCATGCCACTTGTCGACCGGGAGCTGGCTGGTCACGACGGTCGAGCGCACGCCGTGGCGGTCCTCGAGCACCTCGAGCAAGTCGAGGCGGTTCTCCGCGCTGAACGGCGTCAGCCCCCAGTCGTCCATCACCAGGACCTCGGTCTTGGCGAGCGACTCGAGCCGCCTCGGGTAGCGTCCGTCGGCGCGCGCGGTGGCCAGTTCGCTCAACAGCCGGGACACGCGCACGTAGAGCGCGCTGTGGCCGTGGCGGCAGGCGCCGTGGGCGAGGGCGCAGGCGAGCCAGCTCTTGCCGATGCCGGTCGGTCCGGAGATGAGGACGTTGAGGTGCTCGCGGACCCAGCGCCCGTCGGCGAGGGCGAGGACGAGCTGGCGGTCGAGGCCGCGGCGGTGTCGGAAGTCGATGTCCTCGATGCAGGCGTCGTGCTTGAGCCTGGCGCGGCGCAGCCGGTTGGCGAGCTGGCGCGAGTGGCGCTCGGTGAGCTCGCGGTCGGCGAGCAGGCCGAGCCGCTCCTCGAACGAGAGGGCCTCGACCTCGGGGGCGTCGAGCTGCTCGGCGAGGGCCCTGGCCATCCCGGCGCAGCGGAGTTGCAGAAGCTTGTCGACGGTCGGATGAGTCAGCATCGGAGTCCTTTCCGGCGTCACCGGTAGTAGAGCGCGCCGCGGATGTTGTCGTGGTCGACGGGCTCGGCGGGTTCGGGCGGCCCGGCGGGGGCCTCGTCGAGCCGGTGGCGGAGGATCGATTCGACGCCGCGGTAGCTGCAGCTGTCGACGGCCAGCGCCCGCGCGGCGGCCGCTTCGAAGCGGGCGGCGCCGTAGCACTTGGCCAGGCGCTGGAGCCCGAGGCAGGAGCGGTGGGCCTGCTGGGGATGCCGCCGGGCGAGCACGGCGGCGACCAGGGCGGCGGTGTCAGGTCCGATCTGCTGGGCCCAGTCGATGAAGCGGTCGGGCGTCCAGTCGCCCATCCGGCGGTGCTTCTCGGGCCTGTGCTCGGCCGCGGTGGTGTGGCGGCCCCGGTGGGGCGAGCGGACGTGGCTGGCGACGCGCTGCCCGCGGTGGAGGCACTCGACGGTGCGGGCCGTCAGCCGGACGTCGAGCTGGCGCCGGACCAGCGCGTGCGGGACCGAGTAGTAGTGCCCGTCGACCTCCACGTGGTAGTCGGCGGCCACCCGGACGGCCTTCCACTCGGCGAAGACGTAGGGACTGTCGGGCAGCGGGCGCAGCGCCGGCCGGTCGAGCTGCTCGAACTGCGAGCGCCGCGACCCCGGAAGCTTGCGGAACGGCCGGGTGTTGAGCCGTTCGAGCAGCCCGGCGACCGCCGCGTTGAGCTCGGCCAGCGAGAAGAACGTGCGGTGGCGGAGGGCCGCGAGGATCCACCGCTCGACCACTTGAACGGCCACCTCCGCCTTCGCCTTGTCCCTGGGCCGTCGCACCCGCGCGGGTAGCACCGCCACGCCGTAGTGGCGGGCGAGGTCGTGATAGGTCGGGTTCAGGTCCGGCTCGTAGCGGTGGGCGTGGCTGACCCCCGGGCGCAGGTTGTCGGGGATCACGAGCTCGGGGCACCCGCCGTAGAACTCGAAGGCGCGCACGTGCGACGCCGTCCAGTCCGGCAGGGTCTGCGTCCACGTCGCCTCGGCGAAGGTGTAGCTCGAGGCCCCGAGGACCGCCACGAAGACCTGCGCCTGCCGCACGTCGCCGGTCTCGCGGTCGACCACCGGCACCGTCTGCCCGGCGTAGTCGACGAACAGCTTCTCGCCGGCCCGGTGGTCCTGGCGCATCACCAGGTCGAGCTTCCCGGCCCAGGCGCGGTACTGCTCGCAGAACCAACTGTACTGCAGCCCCTCGGGGTGGCTCTCCTTGTACTCCTGCCACAGCAGCGCCAGCGTCACGCTCTTGCGCCGCAACTCCCGGTGCACCTCGCTCCAGTCCGGCAGCGGCCGCTCCGCGCGGCTCGGCGGCGGCGCCGGAAACAGCCGACGCTCCAGTCCGGCGTCGTCGACCGACTCGGGCACGGGCCAACTCAGCCCCGCCACCTTGGCGCGGCGCAGGTACTCGCCCACCGTCGACGGCGACGTCCCCAGGCTGCGGGCGATGGCTCGGACGCTCAGCGCGGCCGTGAAGTACAGCCGCAGCACATCTCGAATCTTGCGCATGGACAACCTCCTGTTCGCCAGCGTTCGTCCCTCCTGAAAAGCAGGAAGGGTCTCACGGCCGGCGGGTCGTCCCGCGCCGCTCAGCTCCGACGGGGGGTGATCGGTTTGGACCGGAATCGGTGATCGGTTTGCACCGGAATCAGTGATCGGTTTGCACCGGAATCAGTGATCGGTTTGCACCGGAATACGCACCGAGCGTTCCGTCAACCTGCGGAAGTTCATCGCGTCGGGCAAGAAGATCATCATCTCGACGGTCCAGAAGTTCCCGGAGATCCTCGACCAGATCGGCGACGAGCAGCGCCGCCGGCGCTTCGCCATCATCATCGACGAGGCCCACTCCAGCCAGGGCGGCCGCACGTCCGCGTCGATGTCGGCCGCGCTCGGGCCGGCCGGGGAAGCGGGCGAGGACGAGACCGTCGAAGACCGCATCAACCGCGCGATGGAGTCTCGCAAGCTGCTGCCCAACGCCAGCTACTTCGCGTTCACCGCCACCCCGAAGAACAAGACGCTGGAGATCTTCGGCGCGCCCGACCCGCGGCCCGACGGCGACGTCCGGCGCCGCGCGTTCCACAGCTACACGATGAAGCAGGCCATCCAGGAGGGCTTCATCCTCGACGTGCTCGCCCACTACACGCCGGTGGCCAGCTTCTACCGGCTCGCCAAGACGGTCGAGGACGACCCCGAGTTCGACGTCCAGAGGGCGCAGAAGAAGCTGCGGCGCTTTGTCGAGGGCCACGACCACGCCATCCGCCTCAAGGCCGAGATCATGGTCGACCACTTCCACGAGCAGGTCATCGCCAAGAACAAGGTCGGCGGGGCGGCGCGGGCGATGGTCGTCACGAACGGCGTCGAGCGCGCCATCCAGTACTTCCACGCCATCCGCGACTATCTGCAGCGGCGCAAGAGCCCGTACCGCGCCATCGTGGCCTTCTCCGGCGAGCACGAGTACGGCGGCCGGAAGGTGACCGAAGCGTCGCTGAACGGCTTCCCGTCCGGCCGGATCGCCGAGCAGATCCGGGCCGACCCCTACCGCTTCCTCGTCTGCGCCGACAAGTTCCAGACCGGCTACGACGAGCCCCTGCTGCACACCATGTACGTGGACAAGACCCTGTCCGGCATCCGGGCGGTGCAGACGCTGTCGCGCCCCAACCGGGCGCACCCCAAGAAGCACGACGTTTTCGTGCTCGACTTCCTGAACGACGC
This sequence comes from Vicinamibacterales bacterium, assembly GCA_963664545.2. Classification (GTDB taxonomy): domain Bacteria; phylum Acidobacteriota; class Vicinamibacteria; order Vicinamibacterales; family UBA8438; genus JAJEEA01. The sequence goes on from OY761475.2 coordinate 2,725,208, forward strand.
CGACACCATCCGCGACGCCTTCGCCGACTTCTACCGCGCGACGATCCTCGCCCGCGAGACCGACCCCGACAAGCTGCACGACCTGCAGGCCGACCTCGACGCCGCCCAGGTCTACTCGCCCGCGCAGGTCGACGACCTCGTCGCGCGCTACCTCGGCGGGGCCGACCGCGGCGAGCTCGATCCGATTCTCGACGCCTGCGTGGCCGTCTACGTGAACGAGCTGGACGAGGACGGGCAGGTGGACTTCAAGGGCAAGGCGAAGGCCTTCGTGCGGACCTACGCCTTCCTGTCGTGCGTCCTGCCCTACACCAACGCGGAGTGGGAGAAGCGCTCCATCTTCCTGAACTTCCTGGTCTCGAAGCTGCCCGCTCCCGACGACGAGGACCTGTCCAAGGGCATCCTCGACGCCATCGACATGGACAGCTACCGCGTCGAGAAGCGCGCGGTGCAGCAGCTCATGCTGCCCGACGCCGACGCGGAGATCGAGCCGGTGCCGACGGCCGGCGGCGGCCAGCGCCCCGAGCCCGAGCTCGACCGCCTCTCGAACATCCTCAGGGCGTTCAACGACCTGTTCGGCGACATCGCCTGGCAGGACCGCGACCGCGTCGGCGAGCTCATCACCCGCACCATCCCCGCCCAGGTCGCCGCCGACGCCGCCTTCCGCAACGCCCGGCGCAACTCGGACGACGCCAACGCCCGCATCGAGCACGACCGGGTGCTCGCCCGCATCGTCACCGGCATGGTCAAGGACGACGCCGAGCTCTTCAAGCAGTTCATGGACAACGCCGGCTTCAAGCGCTGGATGACCGACCGCGTGTTCGAACTGGCCTGCGAGCGGGCCGGCGCGCCGTAGGTTCGCGGCAGCGGTGGCGATGACCGGGGGAGCTGACCAATGGCTGATCGGGAGTCGCGTCCGGCCGTTGAGAGCGTACCCGGAAGGCGGCCATTTCCGTTCGAGAGCTTCAGTTCCCGCGGCATACGGCGCGGCTCAGCAGGCGGGTGTGTGCACGTCCCTTGTACACGGATCCGGTCGGTTCCGACACGAATTCCCTGTTCTTGAAGTCCTGCGCGAGAGCCTTGTCCTTCGAAAACAACAGGCGCGCCCCCGACGCGCGGGCGAGGGCGACGACGTGGGGATCGTCGGACCTGAGCCGGCCGAGCGTCGGCAGGATGGACTCTTCCCGCTCGATATCGGCCGCCGGAATCGGCCGCGCGAGGTTGGCGCGCACCAATCCGGCGAGCCACCTGCGGACCTCCCTGTTCCTGGATAACTCCTCCGTGTTCTTCCCTCCGATGACGAGCGTGACCATCCGTCGCTTGATGGCGTTGACGACCGGTCGTGCGTCGGCGGATGGGGGCAGCAGGTCGGCCGCGACGTTGGCGTCGATGATGAGGCACATTGGGTTACATGCCCAACAGGCGTCGTTCTTCCGTGAGGAAGAACTCGCGGTACGTATCGGGTTCACCGACGAGACTACCGGCCTGATCGATGTCGATGGGGTGGATGTCGACACGTGGACCGTTGCGCTCGAAGTACAGCAGCACGACGTCCTGCGGGCACAGGGAGCGGCCGTCCCGTATGTCCATGCGTACCCTGTCGACCAAGTGATCGCTATGGGTTTCGACGATGAACTGTTTTTGCTGGTTCGCCGCCAAGTTCGCGAGGAACGAACCCAGCGCGGCCTGCGACCGGGGGTGCATGTGAACTTCGGGCTGCTGCATCAGGTGCATCGAACCGGGAGCGCTGCGCAGGGCTTCCACGAGAATGGGGAGCGCTTGGCTGACGCCGTACCCGACGTCCAGGAGATTGACTTGCGGTCCGTGGATTTTCACGCGGATCTGGAACGGGTCGCTATCGTGGCGGCCGAGGGCCTTCACGTTCAGATCGGCGAATAATCCAGACTCCTTGCCGAACCGGTCGAGTGCATTCTTGAGCGACTTCCATTCCGCGTTGCCGTGGAAAAACAAGTTGGCGAGAACCATGGGGATGTGCGCACCTTCGGGAACCGGCGCGGCGCTCACAGGATCATAAGTTCTCCGCGGTGTAGTCCGGACGGGTGCGATGCAGACGGGACGATCGGGGGAGGAGGCCGCGGTGATGGCGTGTTGGACGGCGTTGAGCAAGGTGCGGCGACGGTCGCGAAAGTCGCCCTCGTAGTCTTGCGGGCCCGGCGCGGAGTCATTCAGGGCGAGAAAGAGCACGTGATGCCAGTCCACGACCCTGTCAGCGGTGAATCCGGGCGACGGATTCGTCACGACCACGGTGTATCGAGAATCGTCGACTCGGCATTCGATTGGCAGCTCACCTTCGCGGGCCGCTATCGGCGTCAGCTCGACTTCGAACTCGGAGCCATAGAGGATGGACTGGCTGGCGAATACCGGGTGCGGTCCGGATCGGCGAAACACCGCACGGTGCCGGAGTGCGGGTTGGGAGGAGCTCGTACGCACAGGGGTGTTGACGGTGATCGAGAAGGACTGCGCACGCCCGGCGGTACCCCTCCCGTGGTGGGCGACCTCGTTGAATGAGCCGAGCCGAAACGGAGGTTCGTTGAAGTCCGGCGTCAGGCCGGGGTACAGGAGGTCCGACGCCAAACGAACCGCGGCGAGAAAAGACGTCTTGCCGGTGCTGTTTTCGCCAATGAGCAAGGTCAACGGGCGGAGCGGGATTCTACGGGTCGCACGGAAGCAACGGAAGTTCTCAAGAGTGATCGACTTCATCGGGCCGGGACCAGTATATCGCACCGGGGTGAGACGACCCGCGAAGATTGGGGTCCGGGAAGGAGGCGGCCTCTATCGTCAGTGGCGCGGCGGAGCATCGATCTCCGGGAGGGCGCGCAGCGCGGTCAGGGGGATTGCCGTGGGCGCGGCTGGGCGACGAGATGGCCAGACTGAGGCCGGCGTCCACCCGGTCGTCCCGGTACCCGACCTCGGCGAAGGTCCTGCGTGACCTCGGACGGCGAGGCGGTGGGCCACCCCGTCTCGGAGAAGTGCGTGGCCCCCGTGTGGAACGCCCACGGCCGGCGGTTGGCGCCGTCCATTCCCCGCGGCTCCGATCCGTTCAGGGGAATGCGCTCGCGCCGCGGCTCGGAGAGGGCATCGGAACCGCCTCCTGCTTCGCGACGGAGATCGGACCCGCGCGGTGCGGGCGGACGACCGCGTGGGGCGTTTAGGCGCCGCGGACGGGGCCCGGAACCCGACCAAGCTCACGGACAACCGCGCGCGGGTATAGACTGTCGGACGACGGCAATGGCACCTTCGACTCACGATCGCCGCCTACAAGCGCCGCTTCAACACCGACCGCCCCCTGTGCGACTACGGCCGGTTCCCGCTAACGCCGGCCGATGTCGAGGCCGTCCGGTCGGAGCTCGCCGAGCGGCGCCTGCTGCCGGCAACCGGGCCGATCGCCGACCTCGGACTGGCGCGCCGTACCCATTCCGCGGAGATATGACATGACACGACACCCCACGCTGCCCTGTCGGCGGCGGTTCCTGCAGACGGCCGGCGGATTCGCGGCGGCGGCCGCGGGCCTGGGAGGCCGTCCCGCCCAGACGGCCCGCGCGCAGGGGCCGGCCCTGCGGATACGCGCCGTCGACGCCTATCCCATCTACATCAACCAGCGGTCGGACGGGCTGCTCGACGCGCCGACGTTCTCGGGCGACGACGACCCCCGGCGCTGGCGCTGGGGCGGGCCGTTCGAGCAGCTTCCGTCGGCCATCATCGCGATCATCAAGACCGACCAGGGGGTGACCGGCTTCGGCATGGGGGCGGGGGGCAGCGCCGCCGTGGAGATCATCGACGGGCACCTGAAACACCTGCTGATGGGGGCCGACCCCCTGAACGTCGAGCAGCTCTGGGACCAGATGTACCAGTCGGCCATCTTCTACGGGCGGCGCGGGGTGTTCGCGATGGCCCTGAGCGCGGTGGACAACGCGCTGTGGGACATCGCGGGCAAGCACGCCGGCCAGCCCGTCCACGAGTTGCTTGGCGGGGCCGACCGCGACCGCATCCCCCTCTACCAGACCGGCGGCGACGTGGCCGCGGGGGTCGCGGCGGGCGTGCGGAACTTCAAGCGCAGCCTGCCCGTGAACCCCCTGACCCCGCCCGACGTGCTCGACCGGGCCATCGACTCGGTGCTCGAGGCCCGCGACGTCCTGGGGCCGGACGGCAACCTCATGACCGACTGCGTCTCGCGCAACGGCACCGCGGACTGGGCGGTGGGGGTGGCGGAGCGGCTGCGGCCGGCGGGGCTCTACTTCATGGAGGAGATGTTGTCGCCCGACGACGTGTTCGGCTACGCCGAGCTGGTGCGCCGCATCGGGGGCGGCGGCCCGGGATGGACCCGCGTCGCGTGCGGCGAGCACGAGTACACCGAGCACGGCTTCGAGGTGCTGGTGCGGCTCGGCTCGGCCGAGATCCTCCAGCCCGACATCACGTGGTGCGGCGGCACGACGGCGGGGCTGCGCATCTCGCGGCTCGTCGAGGGGGCGGGGCTCGAGATCATCCCCCACCGGGGCGCGAGCTCGTGGGGGCTGCCCATCGCGCTCATCTCGCCGAGCTGCACCATGGCCGAGAGCTTCCCCGCGGGGTCGGCGATTCTCGACGCGATGTCGCCGCCGGTGGAGAACGGCGAGGTGGTGGCCCCGACCGAGCCGGGCTTCGGGACGACCCTGACCGAAGAGATGGTGCTCGACCACCGGCTGGCGGGGCGGACCGTTGTATAGTGGGCGGTGAAGCCCCGTGCCGCACCGCGCGTGCACCGCGCCAGCGCACGCCGAGGCACCTGCCCAGGCGCGATGGGGGAACTGTCGGACATATCGTGACCGCGGAGATCGAGAACGGCGCTGCGGAATAACGCAGTCAGCCAGTGTGCATCGCCGGTCGAATGCGGCGGGCCATCGGGCGCGGACAGCCGGTTCCATTCGGGATTGAACGGAGGCAAGACATGAGACGAATTGCAGTACTGGCCGCGGTGATCGCCATCGGCCTCGCGGTGGCCGTCAGCCGCCCCGTGGCGCAGGGGAACGTTGCGGGGATCGAACACGTCAAGGACAACCTGTACATGATCACCGGCGGGGGCGGGAACACCGCGGCCCTCGTGACCGGCGAGGGCGTCGTGCTCGTGGACACCAAGAACCCCGGGTGGGGCGAGGCCATCCTCGACCAGGTGCGGACGGTGACCGACGAGCCGGTCACGATGATCATCAACACCCACACCCACGGCGACCACGTGGGGAGCAACATCGACTTCGCGCAGCCGGTCGAGGTGGTGGCCCACGCCAACACGCGGACGAACATGGAGCGCATGCCGGCGTTCCAGTCCGCCAGCGGCATGGAGTACCTGCCGGGCACGACCTACGACGACCGGCTGACCCTGCTGGACGGCGACAACCAGATCGACCTCTACCACTTCGGCCCCGGCCACACGAGTGGCGATTCCATCGTAGTGTTCACGGGCCTCGGCGTCGCCCACACCGGCGACCTGTTCGCGTGGAAGGGCACGCCCTACATCGACGTGAACAACGGCGGCAGCGGGATCGACTACGGGAATACGGTGCTCGCGGCGGCCGACGGCATCCAGGGCGTCGACACCGTGATCCCCGGGCACAGCCCGGTCATGGGGTGGGGCGACTTCCGCGAGTTCGGCGAGTTCAACCGCGACTTCCTCGCCGCCGTCGAGGCGGGCAAGGCGGCCGGCAAGACGGCGGCGGAGACCGCGGCCTCGCTCGACCTGCCCGAGCGCTACGCGAACTACGCGATGAGCCGGGGCACGCTGACCAGCGCGGAGGACAACGCCGAGAAGATCTACGCGCAGCTCGACTGACCGGGCGGCGGCGCCATCCGCCCGCCGGCCGGGGGCGCGCCGGGGACCGTTCCCCGTCCGGCTCCGTCCCGCTCCCGGCCCCGTCCGGCGCACCCCGGGCTCGCGCTGCGGGCTCCCCGACGCCCGGCCGCCGCGCACATAGGCGGCCGGCGCGTACGGGCATCGTCGCTTCCATGGGCATCCAGGTCGCCGTCAACCACCGGACGAGCTACGCCTACGACCGGCGCGTGACGCTGTCGCCCCACGTCGTCCGGCTGCGGCCGGCGCCGCACTGCCGCACCCCCGTCCGAAGCTACTCGCTGCGCATCGACCCGCCCGACCACTTCCTCAACTGGCAGCAGGACCCCCACGGCAACCACCTGGCGCGCGCCGTCTTCCAAAGCCCGGCGCGCCGGCTCGCCATCGAGGTGGACCTGGTCGCCGAGCTGACGGTGATCAATCCGTTCGACTTCTTCCTCGAGTCGTCGGCCGAGACCTTCCCGTTCGAGTACGAGCCGTGGCTGGCGCGGGACCTGCGCCCCTACCTGGAGACGGAGGCACCGGGGCCCGGGCTGCGGAAGCACCTGGCCGGCGTCGACACCCGGCCGCGCCGCACCGTGGACTTCCTGGTCGCGCTGAACCAGCAGCTCGAGCGGCGCATCGACTACGTGATACGGATGGAGCCGGGCATCCAGACCTGCGAGGACACCCTGGCGCGGGGCCGCGGCTCGTGCCGCGACAGCGCCTGGCTGCTCGTGCAGGTGCTGCGCCACCTGGGGCTCGCCGCGCGGTTCGTCTCGGGCTACCTGATTCAGCTCGTCCCCGACGTCAAGCCGCTGGAGGGGCCGGCGGGCCCCGCCCGCGACTTCACCGACCTGCACGCCTGGGTCGAGACGTATTTGCCGGGCGCGGGCTGGGTGGGGCTCGACCCCACGTCGGGCATGTTCGCGGCCGAGGGGCACCTGCCGGTGGCGGCGACGGCGGAGCCGGCGACGGCCGCCCCCATCAGCGGCAGCGTGTCGCTGGCGGAGGTCGAGTTCGACCACGCGATGACGGTGACCCGGCTGAGCGAGGCGCCGCGGGTCACCCGGCCCTACTCCGACGCCGCGTGGTCGGCCGTCGACGCGCTGGGGCGCACCATCGACCGCACCCTGGCCGAGCACGACGTGCGGCTGACGATGGGCGGCGAGCCGACCTTCGTCTCGGTCGACGACCGGGAGGGCACCGAGTGGAACACCGACGCCCTCGGCGCGGCCAAGCGGCGGCTGTCGGACGATCTGGTGCGGCGGCTGCGGGAGAAGTTCGGTCCCGGCGGCCTGCTGCACGACGGGCAGGGCAAGCAGTACCCCGGCGAGCCCGTGCCGCGGTGGGCCCTAAGCTGCTATTGGCGCGCCGACGGGCAGCCGCTGTGGCGCGACCGCGCGCTGCTCGCCGACCCGTCGCGCGGCTACGGGCACGGCCCCGCGGACGCGGAGCGGCTGATCCGGGCGCTGGGCGACCGGCTGGGGACCGGCACCGACCACCTGCTGGCGGCGTACGAAGACCCCCTCCACTACCTGAACCGGGAACGGCAGCTCCCCGTGAACCTGGACCCCGGCGACCCGCGGCTGGAGCGGCCCGAAGACCGCGAGCGGCTGCGGCGGGTACTCGAAGACGACCTCGGCCGGCCCGTCGCCTGGGTGCTGCCGCTCGCCCGGTCCGCGGCGGGCGGCGGCACGATGTGGCAGAGCAGCCTTTGGCTGCTACGCGGGCGGCACGTGTTCCTCGTCCCCGGCGATTCGCCGGCGGGCCTGCGCCTGCCCCTCGACTCGCTCGCCTGGGTCGATCCGCGCCACGCGGCACCGATCGTGCAGCAGGATCCGTTCGCGCCCCGCCGGGCGCTCCCGCCGCGGGATGTCCTGCCGCACCGCGACGCCCCGCGGCCGGCAATGGCGGCGGGGCGCGGGGGGGCACCGGCCGCGGAACGCGGGGGACAGGCAACGGCGGAGCGCGGGGCGGAAACGGTGGCGGAGCGCGGGGGACCGGCGACGGCGGAGCGCGGGGCGAAAACGGCGGATGGCAGGGGGGCGCTGGCGGCGGAGCGCGGGGCGGAAACGGCAGATCGCGGAGCGGAGGCGGACCGCGGGGCGGAGGCAGATCGTAGGGGGGCAGCAGCGGCTCACGGAGCGGCAGCAGATCACGGAGCGGCGGCGGAGCGCGCGGCGGCAGCGACCTCGCCCGGCGGCGGCCCCGGCCCGCCGGCCGGCGGGCCGGCAGACGGAACTGTGCGCACCGCCCTCGTCGTGCAGCCGCGCGACGGGCGGCTGCACGTGTTCCTGCCCCCCCTCTCGACCGTCGACGACTACGTCGACCTGCTCGCCCGCGTCGAGGATGCGGCGGCCGGGCTCGGCACCCCGGTGGTCGTCGAGGGCTACCCGCCGCCGTCCGACCCCCGGCTGTCGGTGCTGAAGGTCACCCCCGACCCCGGGGTCATCGAGGTCAACACCCACCCCGCCCGGTCGTGGGACGAGCTGGTCTCCATCACCACCGCCCTCTACGACGCGGCGCACACCGCCCGGCTGGGCACCGAGACGTTCATGCTCGACGGCCGGCACAGCGGCACCGGGGGCGGCAACCACGTGGTGCTGGGGGGGCCGACGGCGGCCGACTCCCCCTTCCTGCGCCGGCCCGACCTGCTGCGCAGCCTCGTGGCCTACTGGATCAACCACCCGTCGCTGTCGTACCTGTTCTCGGGGCTGTTCATCGGGCCGACGAGCCAGGCCCCGCGCGTCGACGAGACCCGCGCCGACAGCCTCGCCGAGCTCGAGATCGCGTTCGAGCAGATCGACGCCGCCGGCCCCGAGTGCCCGCCGTGGCTGGTCGACCGCGTCTTCCGGCACCTGCTGGTCGACGTCACGGGGAACACCCACCGGGCGGAGTTCTGCATCGACAAGCTGTTCGCGCCCGAGACCGCGTCGGGGCGGCAGGGGCTGGTCGAGCTGCGGGCGTTCGAGATGCCCCCCCACGCGCGCATGAGCCTGACCCAGCAGCTCCTGCTGCGCGGACTCGTCGCCTGGTGCTGGACCGAGCCCTACCGCCGGCCCGTCGTGCGCTGGGGCACGCGGCTGCACGACGAGTTCATGCTGCCCCACTACGTGCGCCGCGACTTCGAGGCGGTGCTCGGCGACCTGCGCGGGGCGCGGTTCCCCTTTGAGGCCGGGTGGTTCGACGCGCACTTCGAGTTCCGCTACCCGCGCATCGGCCGCGCCGCCTGCGGCGACGTCGAGCTGGAGCTGCGCACCGCGGGCGAGCCGTGGTACGTCCTGGGCGAGGAGCCGCGGGCGGGGGCGACGGCCCGTTACGTCGACTCGTCGGTCGAACGGCTGCAGGTGCTCGTGCGGGGGGCGGTGGACGGGCGGCACGTGGTGACGTGCAACCGGCGGCGCGTGCCCCTGCGCCCGACGGGGACCGACGGCGAGCGGGTCGCGGGCGTCCGCTACCGCGCGTGGCAGCCGCCGTCGTGCCTGCACCCCACCATCGGGGTGCACACGCCGCTGACCTTCGACGTCGTCGACACGTGGTCGGGCCGGTCCGTCGGGGGCTGCACCTACCACGTGTCGCACCCCGGCGGACTCGCCTACGAAACGTTCCCGGTCAACGCGGCGGAGGCGGAGGCGCGGCGGGCGGCGCGCTTCTTCCCCTTCGGCCACACCCCGGGCCCCTTCGAGCCGGGTCCGCCGGAAACGAACCCGACCGCCCCCCACACCCTCGACCTCCGGCGCGCCGCCCCGGCCGCGCCCACGACGGAGCCGGCGTGTCGATGACGCCGCCCGGCTACGCCCCCCTCGCGGGCCACTACGACGAGATGGTGGGTCCCGACGGGGCCCTCCGGCCGCATTGGCGGACGGTGACGGGGGCCCTCTCCGCCGCCGGCCGGCACGAGATCGCCCGCCGGACGCAGGAGGCGCGGCGGCTCATCCGCGACAACGGCATGACGTTCCACGTGCACCGGGAGGGCGGCACCCGGCAGCGCCACTGGCCGCTCGACCTGGTGCCGTGCGTCATCGACGGCGCGGAATGGGCGCAGCTTGAGCAGGCGGTCACCCAGCGCGCGCGGCTGCTCAACGCGGTGCTCGGCGATCTGTACGGCCCGCGGCGCCTGATCGCCGAGGGCGCGCTGCCGGCGGAGTGGCTGCACGCGAACCCCGCCTTCCTGCGCGGCTGCGACGGGCTGGAACCGCCCGGCGGGCGCTGGCTGCACCTGTACGCGGCCGACCTCGTGCGCGCGCCGGACGGAAGCTGGTGGGTGCTCGGCGACCGCACCGAGGCCCCCGACGGGTTAGGCTTCGCACTGGAGAACCGCATCGTCGTCAACGGCGTGCTGCCCGACCTGCTGGTGACGGCCAAGGCCCGGCGCCTCGCCGCCACCTTCGAGGCCCGCAAGCTGTCGCTGGCCGCGAACGCGCCGGGGCACCGGGAGAACCCCCGCATCGTCGTCCTCACCCCGGGGCCCACCGCGGAGAACTACTTCGAGCACGCGTTCCTCGCCCGCTACATGGGCTATACGCTGGTCGAGGGCACCGACCTGACCGTCCGCAACTACCGCGTGTACATCAAGACCCTGGGGGGCCTCGAGCCCGTCGACCTGATCCTGCGCAGCCAGCCGTCGGAGGCGTGCGACCCCCTCGAGTTCGGGGGCGGGTCGGTGAGCGGCGTGCCCGGCCTCGTCGAAGCGGTGCGGCGCGGCACCGTCGCCGTCGCCAACCCGCTCGGCAGCGGCGTCGCGCAGTCGCCGGCGCTGATGGCGTTCCTGCCGGCGCTGTGCCGCCGCCTGCTCGACGCCGAGCTGAAGCTGCCGTCGGTGGCCACGTGGTGGTGCGGCGACGAGGCGGCCCGCGAGCATGTGCTCGACCGCCTCGACGAGCTCGTCGTCAAGCCCGCCTACCCCCGGGTGCGGCGCGAGCGGACGTTTGGCCGCCGCCTGCCCGAGGGGCAGCGCGACCGGCTCGCCGACCGCATCGCGCGACAGCCCCACCGCTACGTCGCCCAGGAGCAGGTCGCCCTGTCGACGACGCCGGTCCGCGCGGCCGGGGGATTCTCGCCGCGCTTCCTCGTCATCCGCGTCTACGCGCTCGACCACGGCGACGGCTACGACGTGCTGCCCGGCGGGCTCGGCCGGGTGTCGTCGTCCACCGACTCGCTCGACGTGACCCTGAGCGGCGGCGGCAGCAGCAAGGACGTGTGGGTCGTGGGCGAGACGGTCGCCCCCCACCGCTCGCTGATCCCCGACAGCGTCTCGCCCATCGCGGTCAGCCGGGCCACGTTCGACCTGCCGAGCCGCATCGCCGACAACCTGTACTGGCTGGGCCGGTACGCAGAACGGGCGGGGGCGGTGGTGCGGCTGCTGCGGGCGGCGATGCCCCTGCTCTCGGAGGAGTCGTCGCGGCGATCGACGGCAGCGCTCACGGGGGCCCTGAGCTTCCTCACCGACCTCGACTACGTGCCGCCCGGGGCCGGGGGCGGAGACCTCCCCCCCGCCCGCGCCCTGCAGGCCGCGCTCGCCGCGATGCTGTGCGAGTCGGACCGGCGCGGCAGCCTGCGGTGGCAGGTGGACCACCTGCGGAACGCCGCGTGGCTGCTGCGCGACCGCCTGTCGGCCGACTCGTGGCGCATCATCAGCCGCCTGCAGTCGGACCTGCGGTCTGACCGGTCGGCGCGGCGCGAACGCGGGGGCATGCGCCGGACCCTCGACCAGATGGTCATGATCCTCGCGAGCTTCAGCGGGGCCGTGAACGAGGGCATGACGCGGGGCCACGGGTGGCGGCTGCTCGACTTTGGCCGCCGCCTCGAACGCGCGCTGCAGGTGATCGAGCTGCTGCGGCACGGGCTGACGACGGTGGCCGAGGACGAGCGCGCCCGCATCGAGCTGCTGCTCGACGCCACCGACAGCGTGATGACCTACCGCTCGCGCTACCTCACGTCGCTGCGCGCCAACCTCCTGGTCGACCTGCTGCTGCTAGACGACGCCAACCCGCGGGGCGTGGCCTTCCAGCTCGACCGGCTGAAGCAGCACGTCGCCGGCCTGCCCGAGCGCCCGGCCCCGGGCCGGCGGTCGCCCGAGTCGAAGCTGATCACGGCGGCGGTGGCGGCCGTCGAGCTGGTCGACCTCGACGAGCTGTGCGAGGTGCGCGACGGCGGGCGCCCGGCTCTGGCGGCGCTGCTCGACCGCGTGCAGGAGGATCTGGGCGGGCTCTCGGACGCGCTGACGCTGACCCGCGACTACCTCACCCACGCCGCCCCGGTGCGGCACGTGGCCCGATGAGCACCGCGCCGCCACCGGGGACCGCGTACCGCGTCAGGCACACGAGCCGGTACGCGTACGCCGAGACGGTCTCGCTGTCCATGCACCAAGTGCGGCTGACTCCGCGGGCGGGCGCGGCGCAGGCGGTGCGCGACACCCGGCTCGTCATCGATCCGCCGGCGAGCGGGTCGGTCACGCGCGAGGACTACTTCGGCAACGTCACCACGACGTTCACCATCCAGGATGCTCACCGCCACCTGCGGGTGACGGCGGAGAGCCTCGTGTCGGTGTCGGCACCCGCCCACGCCGGGCTCGACTCGCCCCCGCTGACCGACGCGCTGGCCCGCCTGCGGGGGCGCGGGCCCGGGGACGCGGCCGCCGTCGAGTACCAGGTGGAATCGCCGCTCGCGCCGCGGGGCAGCCTCTACGCCCGCTACGCGGCCCCCGCCCTCGACCCGGACCGGCCGCTGCTGGAGGGCGTCGACGCGCTGATGCGGACCATCCACCGCGAGTTCGCCTACGACCCCGTCGCGACCACCGTCTCGACCCCCGTCGCCGACGTCCTGGAGGGCCGGCACGGCGTCTGCCAGGACTTCGCGCACCTGATGATCGCGTGCCTGCGGTCGCACGGCGTCCCCGCCCGGTACGTCAGCGGCTACCTCGTGCCGCGCCCCGGCGTCGTCGGCGCGCAGGCGTCGCACGCCTGGGTGTCGGTCTACTGCCCGGACGTCGGGTGGGTGGACTTCGACCCGACCAACAACGTCAGGCCGGCCGGCGGGCACATCACGCTGGGGTGGGGGCGCGACTTCGAGGACGTCAGTCCGCTGAAGGGGGTGACCGTCGGCGGGGGCAGCCACAGCGTGGCCGTCGAGGTGCTGGTGACGCCGGCGTGAGAGCCGGGCGACGCGCGGCGGCGCCCCGCGCTCCTCACGCGGGACGCCGCTACGCGAACGACAAACGCCTGCGGGCCCCGGGCGCGGCCGGGGTCCTACTGCTCCTGCTCGGCCGAATCGAGCTCCTCGACCCGCGCGCCGGCCAGGATGTTCAGCAGCCCGTAGTTGCCCTCATGGCACGCGTACTCGTACATGCCGTTGCCGCGCTTCATGGGCAGGGCGGCGGTAAACGGCGCGGTGAACGAGGTCGGATCGTCCACGGTGTATTCGTAGAGCAGGGTGTCGTCGGCCACCCGGCTGAAGCGCTCGGTCAGGTGCAGCGTGCTCCCGGTGCCGACCGCCTGCGCCACCGTCGGGTTGAAGCTGGCCGTCTTGTCGCTGAAGTTCGTCGTCTCGACGACCAGGGTGTCGCCGTCCCAGTAGCCGCGCGAATCGCCCATCCACTGGGTGAGGCCCTCGGGCAGGTGCTCGCGCCCGTCGAGGGGCACGATTCGGGCGTCGTGCACCATCTCGTTCAGAATCACCGCGTAGTCGGCGGTCTGGAACACCTGGATGTTCTGGTTGTAGCCGGCGGGGACGATGGGGGGGCCCGAGTTGAACCCGAGGATGCACCGCTCGGCGAGGCCGCGGTCCTCGTAGCTGTCGGCCCCGATGCCCGCCGCCCGCGCCCGCACGGGACGCGTGCCGGGCCGGTCCTCGCCCAGCGACAGCTCGATCAGCTCGATGCCGGGCTGGAGCGCGGGCAGGCGGCCGGTCGGGGGATCGACGATGAGCGACGTCCGCCCGTCGTCGACCACCGAGGCGTCCTGGTCGACCCAGTAGCGGTTGTAGCCGCCGACGTTGCCGCCGACCGGCAGCGGCTCGTCGCGCACCTCGCTGGGGGCGTTGGCCTGGGCGTTGGCCTCGGCCGCCGCCGCCTCGATCTCGGCGATCTCCTCCGCCGACAGCACCGCATTGTCCTGGTCCGCGGGCCGCTGCAGCGGCGTCAGCGACTGGAAGTCCCAGACCCCCTGCAGGTCGGGCTTGCCGTCGGGCAGCCGGGGCGGCTCGTAGGTCTGGGCGCCGGCCGAGGCCGCCGCCACCAGCAGCGCACCGACGATCGCAAGGCTTCGCACTCTCATCTTGACCATTCCTCCATCTGCACGGTTCGTGTCAAATCACTCGTCCTTCGCGCCGACGAACTTCCGCACGCGGCCGGCCGTCAGTCGTCCTTCGCACCGACGAACTTCTGCACCCGGCCGCCGAGCTGCGCAACGAAGACCTCGCCGTCCTCCGTCACCGTCATCCCGTGCCCGCCGTTGCCGCCGGGCAGGGTCGCCACCGCCTCGCCGGCGAGGTCGCGCAGCGTGCCGCCGGTCCACAGGTGCTGATCCTCGGTCATGAACAGCGCCGAGTTGCCGCCGATCTCCGGCCACTCGGCGAGGAACCCGCCGTCGGCGTCGAAGACCTGCACGCGCCGGTTGTCACGGTCGCTGACGTACACGCGCCCCTCGGCGTCCACCTGCAGGTTGTGGGGGAGCCCGAACTCGCCGGGACCGGTGCCCCGGCTGCCCCACTCGAGCAGGTACTCGCCGTCGGCCGAGTACTTCACGACGCGGGCGTTGCCGTAGCCGTCGCTGACGTAGATCGACCCGTCGGGTCCGAAGGCGACGTCCGTGGGCAGGTTAAAGGTGTTGCGGCTGCGGCCCGCGGCGCCCTTGGCGCCGAGCTCCATGAGCACGCGGCCCTGGAAGTCCATCTTGTAGACGACGTGGCCGGGCGCGTCGACGACCCAGATGTCGCCGCCGGGGTCGACCCGCACCGCGTGGGCACCGCAGTTGTGGCAGCCCGCGGCCCCGTAGACGGCGGTGTAGCCCGACTGCCCGGGCCGCCGGTCGGCCGGGGCGATGCCCGCGACCTTGCCGTTCTCGAAGAGGCCGTCGCCCCACGCCCGCACGAAGCGCCCGCCGGGGTCGAACAGCATCAACGGCTGCGCCCCGCGGTGCAGCATCAGGACGTACCCGTTGGCGGTGGTCGCGACCCCCGACACCTGCCCGAAGTTCCAGGCGGCCGGGGTGCCGGCGGCCGAGGTCGGCGCGTCGGGCCATCCTTCGACTTCCGCGTACTCCGCCGTCTGGCCGTGTGCCGTCTGGCCGATTGCTACGATCAGCAGACCGCACGCCAGCACACCCATCCGCCTGATAGTCATCGCACCTGCCCCCAGCCCGCCAACCGTCGCCTGACGGCTCCCGTCCCTCAGACTACCACGGGTCGCGCACGACCCGCGGAGTGGAGGTCGCTCGCGCCATCCAATGGCCTCGACCGGGTCCGCCCGGAGTCCTGGCCGCTGCGGCTCAGACAGCTCGACCGCAGCTTCGGGTCTCCGGCGCCGGGTTGCGAGATGTTGTCCGGAAAATAGACGCTCCCGTCGTCCGGCAGTAGTGCTTATGATACTAGCCGGGGCGGCGGCTCATTGTTCGTTTGTCGTGCGGACGAACTCGATGGCGCGTAGCGAGCGGATTCGGAAGAACGTGCTTGGCGGCGGGTCGGACGCGAACATGGGGTTCACGGAGCGCAGGCGGGGAAGCCATCATCTGTTCAGCAGGCCGGGCGTCGCCGAGCGGATCAACCTGCAGCGGGAGGGCAGCCACGCGAAACCGTATCAGGTGCGGCAGGTTCGGCGGATCCTGTTGAGGTATGAACTGGCCGGGGAAGACTGATGTACAAGTACGAGATCATCCTCTATTGGAGCAACGAAGACGACGCGTTCGTCGCCGAAGTGCCGGAGCTTCCCGGCTGCATGGCGCATGGGAGCACACAGGAGACGGCGCTCAGGGAAATCAACGAGGCGATGCGGCTGTGGATCGAAGCGGCCCGGGAGGACGGCGATCCGGTACCGGAACCGAAGGGTGAACGGTTGATGCTCGCCTGAGTGGTCGAGGACGTCGGGGAGGCGTGCGGACGAGACTCCGTTTCGAGGCGGATCTTCGCGGAGGAGTATCGGCGATTGGCCCCGGAATCCGGATGCCGCGTCAAACGACCCCGTCGGCGCGGAACGCCCGGATCTCGTCGTCGGTGTACCCCGCCGCGCGCAGCACCTCGTCGGTGTGCTCGCCGAGCAGGGGCGGGGCGCGGTCGATGCGGCCGGGGGTGGCGCTCAGCTCGATGGGCTGGCCGATCATCCGCACCTGTCCCGCCGTGGGGTGCGGGTGGTCGACGACCTTGCCGCGGGTCGTGAGCTGGGGGTTGGTGCAGACCTCGGCCACGTTGCGGATGCGGCCGCACGGCACGCCGGCACGGCCGAGCACGTCCATCCACTCGGCGACGGTGCGCGCAGCGGTGAGCTCGACGATGATCGGGACCAGCACGCCGCGGTGCTTTACGCGGTCGGGAGCGGCGGCGAAGCGCGGGTCGTCGCGGAGGTCGGGGCGCCCGACGGCGTCGCAGTAGCGCGCCCACAGCGAATCGTTGGCGATGCCGAGGTTGATCCAGCCGTCGCGGGCGCGCAGGGTCTGATAGGGCACCACCGAGGGATGGTCGTTGCCGCGACGGGTGGGGCTCTCGCCCGACGCGAAGTAGTTGCCGGCGTTGTAGGTCAGCAGCGACGCCACCGCGTCGAGCATCGCGATGTGCACGTGCTGGCCCCGGCCCGTCGTGCGCCGCGCGTAGAGGGCGAGCAGGATGCCCTGGGCGGCCATCATCCCCGCCGTGAGGTCGGCGATCGAGGTGCCGATGCGCGACGGGGGGCCGTCGGCCTCGCCGGTCAGGTCCATCAGGCCCGACTCGCCCTGCACGATCAGGTCGTAGCCGGGCCGGCTCGCGTCGGGGCCGCCCTCGCCGAAGCCCGAGATCGAGCAGTAGACCACCCGCGGATGCCGCGCCGCGACCGACTCGTAGTCGAGGCCCAGCCGCGCGACGGCGCCCGGGCGGAAGTTCTGGATGACGACGTCGGCACCGGCGACGAGCCGCCACACGATGGCCCGGCCCGCCTCGTGCTTCAGGTTGACGGTGCAGCTC
This sequence comes from Vicinamibacterales bacterium, assembly GCA_963664545.2. Classification (GTDB taxonomy): domain Bacteria; phylum Acidobacteriota; class Vicinamibacteria; order Vicinamibacterales; family UBA8438; genus JAJEEA01. The sequence continues at coordinate 2,742,177 of OY761475.2, forward strand.
CGCTTGTTGCGGTTGACCGAGAGGTAGTAGGGCGACTCGCCCCCGAGGAACGGCGGGCCGAACGCGCGCGACTCGTCGCCGCGCCCCGGCTCCTCGATCTTGACGACGTCGGCGCCCATGTCGCCGAGGGTCATCGTGCAGTACGGGCCGGCCACGACCCGGCTGAGATCGATGACCCGGATGCCGTCGAGCGGGGCGGGGGGGCCGGGGCTATCCGACATCCGGCCGTCCCGCCCCCGTCACCGCCGCCCGCTCCGCGGCACCCCGGCCGAACAACGGCGGACGAGTCCGCCGATCCCGGCCCCGGCCGTCACCGCCGCCGGCTCCGCGACGCCCCGGCCCGACAGCCGGCGGGCCGAATCCCGGCAAGCCAGCGCGCGCTGTCACGGCCGCCGCGTCCGCGGCCCCCCGGCCAAGTAGTCGCCGGCCTCTCACGCGGCCGCCCGAGCCGCCCGTCACAGCCGCCCGCTCCGCAGCTCCTCGGCCAAGTAGTCGCCGGCCCGCCACGCGAGGGCGAGGATGGTCAGCGTCGGGTTCTTCTCGGACGCGCTCGTGAACGACGAGCCGTCGACGACCAGCACGTTGTCGACCTCGTGCAGTTGGTTGAAGCGGTTCAGCACCGAGCGGGCCGGGTCGTCCCCCATCCGCACCGTGCCGTGCTCGTGGATGGCCGCCCCCGGCGGGTCGTGCTCGCCGGGCGACGACGGCACCATCTCGGCCCCCGCGGTGTGCAGGATCTCGTCGGCCACCTCGTGCATGTGGCGCACCATGCGCCTCTCGTTGTCGCCGAAGGTGACGTCGATCTTCATCAGCGGCACCCCGTAGCGGTCGGTGCGCGCCTCGTCGACGGTCACCCGGTTGTCGGGGCGCGGCAGGATCTCGCCGTAGGGGTGCAGGGCGGCGAGGGCCGGGTAGCGCTCGCGGACGCGCCGCTTGAAGCCGGCCCCGAACTCGTGGCCGGGCAGCAGCTCGGCGACGTTCACCCCCGTCGTCTGGCACCCGCTGCCCCAAAGCTGGATGCCGAAGCCGCCCACGTAGTCGAGCCCGGTCAGGCGGTGGTTGAACCGCGGGATGTAGACGTGCCCGCCCCCGATGCCGTCGTCGTTCGTGTAGCCCTGCCCGAAGAGCTGCGGCAGGAAGCCGTAGCGGTGGAAGCGGACCTGCTCGCAGTAGTTGCGGCCGAGCTGGTCGTTCCCGTTGCCGAGCCCGGCGGGGTGCCGCCGCGACTTCGAGTTGAGGAGGATGCGCGTCGAGTCCATCGCCGAGGCGGCGACGACCACCGTCCGCGCCCGCACCGCCCGCTCGGCCCCGCTCTCGCGCTCGAAGTACTGCACGCCCTCGGCGCGGCCGTCGTCGCCGGTCAGCACCCGCGCCGCCACCGCCCCGGAGACGATCTCCAGCCGCCCCGTCTCGAGGGCCGGCATCAGCAGGTAGTCGGTCGCGTTGAAGAACGACGCGGTGCGGCAGCCCGACCCGCACGACCCGCAGTAGTGGCACGCGGGCCGCCCCCCGTGGGCGCGGGTCAGCACCGCGCGGCGGATGGGCACGGCGGGGATGCCGAGCCGCCCCGCCGCCCGCGACAGGATGACCTCGGCGCAGCGCGGCTTGACCGGCGGCAGATGGTGGCGGCTGCCGGGCAGCGAGTCGGAATCGTCGTCGCCCCCGGTCACGCCGATGAGCTGCTCGACCCGGTCGTAGTACGGCGCGATGTCGGCGTACCGGACGGGCCAGGGGAGGCCCCACCCCTCGCGGGCCGGGCCGGTGAAGTCGAGGTCGGACATGCGGAGGCTGACCCGCCCCCACACGTTGGTCTTGCCGCCCCACCCCCAGGTGCGCCAAAGCTGGAAGGGGCGCCCCTCGGGCGTCAGGTACGGCTGCTCGCGGTCGTCGAGCCGGTAGCGGGGCGGTGCCTCGCCCCCGCGGCGGCGCCGGTCGGCCTCGAACGGCAGGACGTGCGCCCACGACTCCGATCGGTCGAACTTCCACCCCGCGTCGAGCATGAGCACGCGCACGCCGTGCTCCACCAGCGCGTGCGCGGTCATCGCCCCCGATGCGCCGCTGCCGATGACCACGACGTCGTGCACCGGCCCCCGCTGCAGGATCTCCATGCCGCTACCCACCCGTCGTCACGCGACGCCCGTAGGGGCGCTCCCGCCGGAGGATCTCGCGCTCGATGCCGCCCCGCATGTCGTTCCAGCGTTCGAGCTTGACGGCGCCGGACTCGATCGCCGCCACGCGCCGGTCGATTTCGGCCGATCCCTCCGCGCCGTCGGGCTCCCAGTCGAGGTGGTGCTCGTGCGCGCACCCCTCGAACTCGGTCAGGTACTGCTTGCCGGCGTAGCCCAGCTCGTCGCGCATGCCGATCTCCGAGCGGTAGTAGCCGCTGATGGTCAGGCGGCGCACGTGCCGGAAGAGCTCCACGCCGGCCGCGTCCTCCCGCGGCGGGTCCGCGGCGAGACGGGCCAGCAGCCCCGCCTGCTCCGGCGCCGCCGCGTCGGCGAAGCGGCGGCCGTAGAGGGCCGCGCTGCGCCGGTCGAGCCACGCCAGCCCCGCCCGCATGGCCTCGGGCAGCCCGGCCGGGCCGTCGCCCGCCGCGGCGCGGCTCACCATCCAGTCGATGTACTGGTGCACGCCCGCGGCCCGCGCCCCGGGGGTGTCGGTCTCGGGAATGATGGCCTCGGCGAGGGCCTCGACGGCGGCGGTCTCGTCGGCGGTGAAGAAGCGCGGGCTCCACGCCGCGCCGTCGGGCTGCGGCGGGACCAGCGGATGCAGCGCCCGCGCGCCCTCCGCGACGGCCGGCGCGACCGCCGCCGCGCCAAGCACTTGCAGCGCGCGACGGCGGGGAACACGCGTGAGATCGGTCACCGCCTCCTCCTTGCCCATTCTTCGGCCCCGCGGCCAACCCTCCACGAGCGGCGAGCCGACCGCGGCGTTGACGACCGACCGCGGCGCTGCTCGAGCGGGCTCCGCGCCGCGCCACGCTGTCCCGGCCGCCGTCCGGCTAACCCACCATCCTCATCTCCCGCGCGTGCGTGAGGTCGGCACCGGTCACCGGGCGGGCCTGCGACGACCTGACCGTGGCCAGCACCGCCGTGTTACCGTCCAGGGCCAGGAACTCGACCTCGAAGGCCTCGCCGCCCCGATGAACGTGAACGATCGTCCCCACGTCGCCCGCCTTCAGGCGCAGGCCCGCGATGTCGTCGGTCAGCACGATGCGGTCATGTTCGTCCAGCATCCAGGCCTCCTCGGCGAATGCGCGACGACCAACCGAGGCTCCCCACCAGGCCCCCGCCGCGTTCCCGGGGCGCGCGTCCCCGTCCGGCGTAGCGGCGTTCCCCCCCGTGAGGATAAATGGCACGCCCGGCAGGATTCGAACCTGCGACCCTCGGCTTAGAAGGCCGAGTGCGTGTAGAACAAGTCATTTATTTACAATAAGTTACGGTATCTGCTAACTTTTCGTGCTAACTTCATGCGCCGCCTGCTGCGAGTTCGCCGCCGCTTCCGCCACGCTCGAAGCGCCGAGGTGCTCCTCGAAACGCGAGGTCGCCGACCGCATCGCATCAGGCACGTGGCCCAGAGTATAGCGCTCCGTCGTCCGCACGTCGGAGTGGCCGAGCACGTCCTTGACCAGCCGCGTGTCCCCCGCGACTCGATACAACGCCGTGCCGTAGCTGTGGCGGAGGTCGTAGGGGCGTACCCCGCGAATCCCGATCCGCGCTGCGGCCCGGGCGAACGCCCGCCAGACGGTGGACGTCGAGAACGGCCCAATCGCACCCAGGTTCTCCAGATCGGCCAGCGCCTCGATCGCGGGCGCACTGAGCGGAATCGTCCGCGTGCGTCCGCCCTTTCCCGTATACACGACCAGCGTCTGCGCCGTCCGGTCCCAGTGCTCGGGCCGGTAGCGCATCAACTCGCTGGCCCGCAGCCCGGTGAAGGCCAGTACGCGGCAACGGACCTTCGCCGCCGATGCGCCGGCGCGCGGTTTCCCCTTGACCATCGCGCTGCCCTGATCCGACATGGCCGCGAGGATGCGGCGGACCGTGTCGTAGGGGAGCCCGCGGGCCTCCGGAGCCGGATTCGCGAAGGGCTTGACATCCCGCACCGGATTCGGGGCATCACGGCCGTCGAGCGCCTGGTACAGCGAGAAGAGCGCCTGGCGGTAGTGGTTGCACGTCGACGCCGCGTGCGTTCGCCGCAGATCCGCCAGTGCGGTCCGCACATCGCCCGGCTCGATGGCGTCACGCCGGAGGTGGCCGAGGCGCGCCGCCCACCATTCCAACTGCTGGCGACGCTCGGCCACCAGCCGAGGCCGATCGGCAATCTGTCGCAGGAAGGGCGCGATGTCGGCGGCCAGGGTGCCCTTGGGACGCTGGGCTGACCGCAGGGAGGCCCGAGTGTCGAGGCGCCAGCGGCGAACGGTCTCCAGCGACGTGTCGACCGGAAAGCGCTTGAAGCGCAACTGCCCGCCGACGCGGACGTAGGCATGGATCTTGCCGCTGGCGTCACGCCGGATGCCGGATTCACGGTGCGGTCGCCTGCCGCTCATCGGCTTCTCCCTACATGAACGTCCGGCCCACTTGACCTCGCCGACGATCGGAGCGTCAGCCGGCCACGGCAGGGTCGGCCACGCCTGCTTGTTGGGTTGTCGCTGACGAGCTGCCGGCGCGGTTCTTCCCGACGCGCTTGACGCTCAGGCCGTCGTCGGCGCGGACGACGTAGATGCGTCCGACGCGTCGGCGTTGGCTCGTGCGGTTCACGAGGGATCGAGCAGCCATCGTCATGCCCCCTCTCTCTGGACGGTTCCCGCGGCGGTGCCCCGGACGCGCCCCTACGCCTCAACCGTAATCCTGATGTTCGCAGGATCGACGCCAAGCGTCCGAGCCAGCCTCGTCTTCGCCTCTGCGATGTTGAGCGGCTCTTCGTCACGTTGCGTTTCCGTCCCGCCGGTCCCACGCGAATCCAGTGGCACTCGTACGATCGGTGGGTGGGCGATGCCAGCACCGGCACCGACTAGCGACACCGGATCCGTGTTCTCCCGCCGGTACAGCGAAACCCAAATGCCCCGGCCCTCCGGGAGGCTGTGACCGGCATCACGACGCGCGGAGTACGCCCGCTCGAACCGGTCTCTCATGTCGTTCGCATCGATCATGTGGATCAGGGCGAACTCGGGGTCCGGGTGACGGTCAACGGAGGCGACCACGACCACGTCCACGTCCGAGAGCGTCGTCCACTTCGTGTTGTCCTTGTTGCGCATGAACGCGATCCAGGTGTCCTGCGACGTTCGGATTGCGGCCAACTTGCTCTCGCCGTTCTTGGTGATGCGGCGGACGTGGGTTCTCCCCCCTCCGACCGTGTTGGCGACTTGCCAGCCCCCGTTCTCCAGGGCCTCCATGGCGAACCTGTGCAGATTCCTGCGAAGATCTACCTTCATCGGCGTGTGAACATTGGGCATCCCCTTGCTCCCCTCGTGGATGAATTTCGAGATGATAGACCATCCCAGGGACTGATGTCAAATATCAATGGGAATGGCCGTCGCGTGACAGTTCCATTCCCACCTGCACCGCCGGACCTTCCGATCCGTGCCGAGTGTGCTCGGTCAGCCCCTTGACGTCGGCGGTGCGGGGCCCGCCCGGAACCGCAGGCCCACGATCGGACGTAGCCGACCTCATCGATCTGGGCCTTCAGAACCCTCGGCGGTGTCGATCTCCACCCGGGTGACGTCCTGGACCCAGTCCACGCAGCATCCGCCACAACGGACCGGATTCCTACTACGGCTCCGGCAACACCGCGCAGCCGCCGTCCGCGATACCGAGCCTTCCGCTGAAGGCGTCCGCCCGCGCGATGTCGCCGCCAAGCAGCGGTGCCGCGCCGCACCGCAGCTCCCGCTCCAGCAGACCTGAGCCACAGCCCCCTCGGGGACCTCGACGACGCGGGACCGCCGGAACCCTCGGAACCCTGGGAACCCAGGCAACATCTTGTGAGCGAGGCTACATGTGGCTATAATCCGCGGGCAAGGCTCCGTCACGGACCGACCGGGATGCGGGTGGGGCGTGACCGCCGGCTGTCGAGGATCCGAATGGCGACACAAGACCGATCAAGAGCCGAACTGGCCGAGGCAATGCAGATTCCGGCCGTTCAAGGAAGCCCTGTGACCTCCACGGGCATTCGCGAACTCAAGGACAACCTGAGCCGCTATATTCGCCGGATCGAGGCCGGCGAGCGTATCGCGATCACGGCTCATGGCCGTGTGGTCGCCGAGCTTGTCCAGCCGGGCGCAACGGCGAAAGGCACGCCCAGGCGTTTCGACGAGCTCGTCGCCTCGGGAGTGATTCGCCCACCGCTCGAAGCCGGTGACCCGACGGAAGGGTGGCCGGACATCGGGCTTCCGGCGGGAACTACCGCCGAGCTGATCGACGCCGAACGTGGCGAAGCCTAGAGCCAACGCGCCGCCTTCGACCGCGGAAACCGCCGGTGTGCGCTACATCGAGTCCAGCGCGCTGGCCGCCGCGCTTCTCGAGCACGACTCGAACGCCCTGGAATCGGTCCGTGCTCCAGGGCGCAGGGTCACTTCCGCTTTGACGATTGCCGAAACCGCACGAGCGATTCTCCGAGCGCGCGCAACCGCGCGGCTGACGGGCGACGAAGAGCGGGCGGCGGCGGACGCGCTCCGTCGTTTCGAACTTCGCTGCTACGTGGTCGGTGTCACGGACACGGTTCTCGCCCGCGTCCGCAGACCGTTTCCGATCGAGCCGATTCGTACGCTCGACGCCGTGCACCTGGCGACAACGGAGATGATTGACGAGCCACCGCCGCTGGTCGTGGTCGTGACGCGGGACACTCGGGTTCGCGAGAACGCGATAGCGCTCGGGTATTCGGTTGAGTGAACCGGACAGGAGGGCACTTCGCCATTTCCTCCGAAAGCCCTGTGAGATGGTGGATGCACTTCAACCGTTCCGTCCCAACGGCTCTCGTCGTCAGGCCGGCGGTGTCGGTGTGGTAACGGAGGGGCGGTCTCCGGCCCGCTCGGAGCGCGTGCTTCCCCTTCGCCCGCGCTTCTTCCATGCTCGGCCTCGGCCGTCCCCCGGTCAAGCGGTGACCGGCTCTGGTGCGCCGATTGGCGCGGCCGGCGGCCCGGCGCCGGTCCCGTCCGGTTCACCGCCCAACTGCTTGGCGGCCGCCCTGGCGACCTCCTGGAGCAGGTTGGCCTTGTGCAGCATCTTCAGCCAGCGGGCCTTGTTCCGGCGGGCGGTCCGCGCCTGGTAGTCGATCTGCGGGTCGCGGTACGGCTCGCCGTCGCGGAGCATCGCGAACACGATGCGCAGGATCTTGTGCGCTGTCGCCACGACCGCCCTGCCGGTGCCGCGTCGCTTCGCGAGGTGCTGCTTGTACGGTCCGAACTGCACATCGTGCGTGCGCGCCGCCGCGTGGGCGATCTCGCACAGGATCCGCCGCAGGTAGACGTTGCCCTTGCGCCGCTTCCCGCCCCGGCTCTTGCCGGCCGACTCGTGATTGCCCGGGCACATGCCCGCCCAGCTCGACAGCCGCCGGGCGGTGCCGAACGCGTCCATGTCGTCGCCCACTTCGGCCAGCAGGGCGGCCGCGGCCAGGGGGCCGGTCCCCGGCAGCGTCTGCAGCAACGTCCAGGGCAGCTCGTAGTCCCGCGCGACCGCGTCCAGAATGCGGCGCTCCAGGTCCGCCAGCGACCGCTCGACCGTATCCAGCAGGTCGCGCAGCAGGACCACCAGCGGCTTCGCGCCCTCGTCGAGGCCCTTCCCCAGGGCGTCCAGCAGCGCCGGGACCTTCCTGCGGGCCCTGCCCTTGACGCCCGCCACCATCTGCGCGGGGTCCTGTCCCGCGACCAGACCGTCCAGGAGGTTGCGCCCCGACAGACCGAACAGGTCCGTCAGGATGCCCCCGATACGCAGGCCGCTCTCGTCCAGCATCCGGTGCAGCATGTTGCGCAGCGTCGACGCCACCCGCCGCGTGCGCGCGTACAGGCGCGTCAGGCACCGCAGATTCTCCAACTGCGGCGGCGCCACGAAGCTCGGGCTGACCAGCCCGTAGCGCGCCAGCGCCGCCAGCCACTGGCTGTCGGAGACATCCGTCTTGCGCCCCGGCACGCGCTTGACGTGACGCGCGTTCACGACCCAGACCTCCACGCCGGCCTCCGCCAGCGCCCGCTGGACCGTCTTCCAGAACACCCCGGTACTCTCCATCACCGCCCGCGACAAGCCCAGCCCGGCCAGCCACTCCACCAGCAGGCCCAGTTCGGCGCCGTAGGTGCGGTACTGCCGCGTCTCGGACTCCACGCGGCCGTTGTCGTCCTCGACCAGCACCGTGCAGGTCAGACTCATCTTGTGCACGTCGATGCCCGCCGCCCGCGCCGCCGTGTCGAGCACCGCCTCGGGATGGCGCGGGTCCGGGGGCGGCGGCGCGATGCCGCGCGACTCCCGTCCTGCCTTCGGCTTCTTCCGCATTGGTCCCCTCCTTGGTCGAACCGCGTGTCCTCGGGGCCGCGGCACCTCTGCCGGGACGCGGCCACCAAACGGGGGCGGCGGGGAACCGCCGGGAGACTTCTCGGGCCGCCGGGGACCCGGAACCGTTTCCTCCTCGGCCTCGGCAACGGCAGTTGCCGGACACACTGCGGGGTGCGCACCAGACGGCTCCGGCCACGTTGCTGTGCGGGGTCACCGCGAGGACCGCCGAAAAAAACTGCGGCCTACACCGCCGCGCCCAGTCCAGCATGACAGAGGGCGGCCGCAACCGTCAGGCCGGCTTTCATCTCGCGGGGTGGGGCGGCACCGCGCCCACAGCGGCGTTGCTGTGCAGGCCTGCCTGCGTGACGACGAGGCCGGTCGGCAATGGGTGATCCGCACGCCGACCACGTGGTGTTGACGTGCTGGCCGCCGGGCCTGCTCGAGCAGAACGTGTCGATGCGCAGGTCGATGGGGACGTCCGCCTCCTCGACCTCGGGGAGCACCGCGACGGTCGCGGGTCGAGGTGTGGGGACGCGGGTGCCCGCCTCCGGTCGCGGGCACCCGCTGCACGAGGTGGACCGCTCCGCGACCGCCTGGAGATGATCGAGCTGCCGGGCTACTCGGAGGACGAGAAGTTCGAGATCGCCGCCCCGTCACGGTCGCCCGCCGACGGCACCACGGGCAATGTCTGGACCCGGCTGGCGGGAGTCAGGGGCCGACAGCGTTACGGGGACGACCGGTAGCCCTCGCGTGCGCGCACCCGGAAGTTGCCGCCGCGCACGTCGCCCGCGAGTCGTCGAAAGGCGCCGACGGCACCCTCGGCCGGCGGCGGCGTGAAGCCGAGCAGGTACTGGTGGCGCAGGTCGTCGGCGAAGCTCCCCAGCGCCCGCTCCAGCCGGTCGAGCCGATCGACCGGGAACACGTGGCCGCCGCTGACGCCGGCCAGCCGGGCCAGCCGGGTCAAGACGTCGCGTACCTCGCGCACCTCCGAGCGCCGGCCCAGCGTCGCCACGTACAACGGGCGTCCGACGCCTCGACGCACCGCTCCACCGACTGCAGGCTGGAGAAGCTCGACCGGTCATCGCCGTCGGTGAACACCAGCACCGTCTTACGCTGCGGCTCGCCTGCCACGAGGGCCAGCGACCGGCCGATGGCGTCGTAGAGCGATGTATAGCCCGATGTCTCCAACCCGGCTATCAGCGACAGCAGGCGGGGCCGGTCGGTCTCGCGCGTCGCCAACTCGAAGACCCGGTCGTTGAACGCGAGCACGGTGACCGCGTCGCCGGGGGCGAGGCTCCCGATCAGGGTCGAGACGCCCCGCTTGAGCGCCGGCATCGCGTCGCGCATGCTCCCGCTGATGTCCAGCGCGATGACCAGGTCCAGCCCGCTGCCGGACGGCGGCGAGAAGCAGCTGACTGGTCGCGGATCCCCGTCCTCGTGGATCTCGAACCAGTCCTGAACCAGGTCGGTCACGTACCGCCCGCGCCGGTCGGTCACGACTGCCGTCACCAGCACGACATCAGCGTCGCGCCGGACGCCATACGCCGCCGGCGCTGACCGAGAAGACGAGCCACCCGCGCGAGGCGGGCGAGAACGGCACCGTCCACATCGTCACCCCTCGCCCCTCTCGCCCCAGCGTGGTCTCACCGCCCTCGGAACCGGACCCGGTCGCCGCCGAAGAGTGCCACGTCGCCTTGAGCGACCTCGACGTTCCTCCACATGACGTAGACCGTGACGGCGGCCGACCCAGACAGCCGCTTCCAGGCGCTCATCCAGGTCTTGACGAGAGATTCGGCGGTGAGCGTATCAGCGATCATCTCCCGAGCTCCGTAACGTGGACCCAGAGCAGCGTCTCGTACGCCTCGATACGAGTAACGGTGTTCGGCAGCACGACACTAGATCGGCAGAAGCGACGGGCGCGGTCTGCGTCCTGACTGGACTCTCCGACGACCCGGATCTGGTCGCACACGCTTGCCGATCGATCGACCCGTCGAGACTCCCGAGGTCCACCGCACGTGATCTGCCCGATGGCCCGAGATGAGCCGGAGAGACCGACCGTGTCCTCGAAGCCCTGGCCATTCGACCTCGTGACGCGCAGGGTGACGCTGTTGAGACGGCGGAGCTTGTCGATCATCCGCTCGAAGTCCGCCGACGAAGCGGATCCGACCAGATGACCGTTCCCGTCGACGTGAAAGCGGTACTCGACCGTCGTGCCGTCGCTCCAGCGAGCCCGGACGCGGCCGGCCTCCAAGCGCTCTCCTGGCAGGATGATCGTCACGGACTGACGGCGATTCGACGAGCAGATGATCCCTACTCCGAGACCGCGGCTCCCAACCGCCTCAGCCATCGGAGGACCACCGGCGGTCGACATGCGCCACTGCGCGACGGCTCCGGTCGGTACGGCAACGGCGACAACTGCGGCGACAGTGAGCGTCCTGGCGAGCATGTCCTCTCTCCTGTCGGACTCGGCCGACCCGCCGGCCGCATCGTCGGTTCGGACGACGGTCGGCGACCGGGCTATAGTACCGCAGGGAACGGAGACAGGCGCCACCGTGACCGAGGTCGCCACCATTCCCTGCCCGGCGTCGACGTATGGCGGCTGATCGCAGGCGTCCGCCGAGACATGACCGTGCACAGTCAACACGTGGATCGACAATGAGCAACCTCCAGCCAAGCCGCAACGCTGCGTACGTGGGCGTCGATGTCGCGTTCGCCAAGGGCAAGCGGCTCCCCGTCTGTATCTGCGTCCGCGACGACAAACGGCTCTTGCCGCTTGGACTCAAGCGCCAAGGCCACCGGCCGCCCCATGGCTCCGGAAACGCGGCTGCGCTCGACCAGACGATCGTCGATCAGTTCGCAAGAGACGTTCGGCTGTACATTCAAGGAGTTGCGGAAGAGCATGCCGTGTCGATTGTTCGGATCGCCATCGACGCCCCCTCGGACTGCCGCGCGGAGGAACGGCTGCGCCGGTCGGCCGAAGCTGCGCTGGACGAGGCGGGCATCCGTTGCATCACGACACCAAGTTGCCGGGAGTTCGCCGATATCCGACGCAAGGCGGGCGATCATCTGGCCAGGGGCGGATCCGAGGCCAGCATCCCGCACGCCAACCAGTTGTGGATGCTGGCCGGTTTCGCCTTGTTCCGTGAGCTGGCGGTCGTTGCCGACTGCATCGAGGTGTACCCTCAAGCCATCGCCCGCGAGATCAATGCTGGGGATACACACAAGTCCAAGGCCCGCGGCCTCCAAGCGCAGCTGGCGGCCGCGTCAACGCACACTGGATGGCCGACGACGACGGAGGATGAACCGTTGTTCGACGACATCTGCTTCGGGGCGGCCCACGATCGCTTGGATGCCTATCTGTCGGCCTGGGTGGCTAGTCTGGACGAGCGAGAACGGAGAGCATTCGGCGACCCGCCGGACGACGCGATCTGGGTACCACGCGTGGTCGCGACCATCGGCGGGGCGAAACCGAAGCTGATGACGTCGCGTCCATCGTGACCGACCGACGCGATGCCGACCCGCCCGGCGTCAACCGCTGACCCCGGCGCTGCCGAGAGGGGACCCGCGGCCCTCTGCGTCTCCGGTGCCGACCGGAGCCGTCACTCGTGGCTCCGACAGTAGGGACTAGCCGTCCGGAGGCGGGATCGCGGGGCGGCGAAAGTAGAGGAGAATAGCTCATGCTCAGACACATCCCGGCGAGGTTCGCCGCGGCGGGTCTGATCGCCTTGGCGGGCAGCGGCCCCGCCGCCGCGCAGACGTGGCGGGTTACCGACGTGTACTCTTCGGGACCGATCCCGGGTGGCGGCCCGAGCACGTCACTGACCCTGTCGGCGGAGGCCGATGTCCGGAGCGGCGAGATCGGACACCGCGGGCAAGCAGTGCTCTTGTCCTATGGATGCAATGTCCATACGGTGCGCTTTCCTCGCACGCCGGTGCTCGACACGAACGATCGCAGTGAAGACGTGCTGTTGGTGGGTCGCTCTCCACTGATCGCACCGGGTGGCGGTCCACCACGGACCGTGCGGGGGTCGTATGCCGTGGACGGGCGAACAGTCGAAGCCGACAGTCAGTGGGTGGTGCTCGCTGGCACCGAAGAGTACGCCGACTATCGCGGCCCGAACCCCCGGCAACTCGTCAACGCGTTGATCCGCGGCGGGCGGATTGTGATCCGGCTGGAGGGCGATACCGGAGTGCAGGAGTACCAGTTCCCGCTCGCCGGATCGGCGCGTGCGATCGGCGCAGCGCGGCGGCACTGCCGATGGAGATGAAGCAGGGAATCCGACGATAGCACTGGTGACTGTGATGGTCATCCGGTGGTGCGTAGCTCAGGGATCCCCTCATTTTTCATTAGAAGTCAACAGAACGAGCCCTTTCCTTGACCAGAGATTTTCTCCCCGCAAGACCTTGCAAAGTGTTGCCCGTCCGGGTACTATATTGACCCATGCGCATGCATCAGAAACCGTCAAAGGCTGGCAACCGGCTGATCGAACGACGCGATCTCATGAACTTCATAACCACGTTGTACGAAGGCGATTTGCATGCCAAACGCGTGCTATCGTTGGCCAATGCCACCTTGGGTGTGTTGGCGAGTGCCTCTCTCGCGATCCACGCTGTAGGACGTGGCTTGGCCCAAGCTATGGGCACGTTAACCAAGCACGGTGTGAAACAGGTGGACCGGCTCCTGAGTAATCAGGGCGTTGACGTCTGGACTTTCTTCGCCTATTGGACGCCGTACATCGTTGGTGCTCGCGAGGAAGTGGTTGTGGCGCTGGATTGGACTAGCTTTGCCCCGGACGGGCAGGACACGATCGTGCTGTCGATGCTGACCGGCCATGGCCGCGCGACGCCCCTGCTGTGGAAGACCGTGGAGACATCGACTCTGAAGGGCAACCAGCGGCGCTACGAGTACGAAGTGCTGTCCCGGTTGCGGGAAGTACTGCCGGATGGGGTGAAGGTTACGGTCGTCGCGGATCGGGGCTTTGGGGATTGCAAGCTGTTCTACCTGCTGACGGAGGAGCTGGCCTTCGAATACGTGATTCGGTTGCGCGGAGACATCTACGTAACGAATGCACGGGGCGACCAGCGGCTGGCGGCGGACTGGGTCGGCTCTCGGGGCCGTGCGCGCCGATTGGTGGGTGCCCGGGTGACCGATGCTCACGAATGGCCCGTGGGTGCCGTCGTGTGTGTACATGATCGGAAGATGGACGAACCGTGGTGCCTGGTGGCCAGCGACGCGAAGGTACCCACGCCGGTGTTGATCCGGTACTACGGCAAGCGCTGGGGCATTGAAGCGGGCTTTCGGGACATCAAGGACATGCGCTTCGGGATGGGTCTGTCGTCGATGCGCGTTTCGAGCCCGGGTCGGCGAGACCGGCTATTGCTGATCAGCGCGCTGGCCATCGCGGTGTTGTCGTTGCTAGGTGCAGCAGGCGAGCGCATCGGCTATGATCGCTGGCTGAGGGCGAACACAGTGAAGCGGCGCACACATTCTCTTTTTCGACAAGGTTTGATGCTGTATCACCATCTTCCCAATTGGTCCGACGACCGGGTTCGTCCATTGATGGAAACATTCGGAAAGATGCTGCTGGAACACCGGGTATATCGAGAGGTCTTCGGCGTAATTTGAAGTTGGAACGAAAAATGAGGGGATGCATGAGGGTGCGTAGAGGTTGCCGGGGGTACTTCCACATGAGTGATGCCGAGGAACGGCTGGCGCAAGTCGAGGCCACGCAGCGGGTAATGGCCGCGGCGGCCGGGATGCAGGGCTGTGGGTGCCTGCTCACGCTCTTCGTCACGGTGCCGATTGTCGTGCTGCTGCTGATGCTGCTGTTTTTCGGCTAGCGCGGCTGGAACGATCCGGCGACTTTGGCCGGATTCGTCCATAGCGAACCTCTGGAGGGGCGTGTCCAGGCCCCCGTTTCAGGAGGGTGGCGTACCAACACGAATTGCCCGCGGTTTCGACGAGGACGACGACATCGACCGCGTTCCTCGTTGTGGGCGGCAGCCCCCTGACGGCCTCGCCGACGCCCTCGATGTTGTCGAACGCGATCTATCTGGCTTCGAGGACGAGCCACGGTCTGGCCCCCGTGTTCGGCGGAATCTTCGTCCAGCTTCCCGGTCTTCCTCTTCCCAAACGCCCGTTCGACGCTCGCCACCTGCATGCGGAGGGCGTCCTGTTCGTTTGGGGCCTCCCGGCCGAAGACAGAGACCGACCCGGCGGGCCGGTCCATGAGTGCCGCGTACCACGGGTGGCGGCGCTGGAGCGTCACCTCGGTCGGCCATCCGTCGGGTCGGCCGGTCGCCGCCCTGTCTGGGGGTGGAGCGGCGGCCAACCAGCCGCCGTCTCCTCCATCCAGCGGTCCAGCGCCTTCAACTGCAGGTCGCCCTTCGGGCCGTTCGCCAGCTTGGCGTCCCGGGCGAGGACCACCTCGTAGCATCCCGGGCCGCCGAGGTTCGGCGCGGCCGCATCGAGGTGGGCGCCAACCTTGTCGACGGTCTCGCCGGCGGTCGGCTCGCCCGGGTACGGCTCGACCTCCGTGTGCTCCATCGAGTACGCGGTTTCTCCTATCCGCATCCCGCCAGTCGATGCCCCGCCGCGTTCCGCCGCGGTCGGGGTTCTCGCCTTCGGTGGCCGCCTGTCCTTGGATGGCTTCCAGCAGTTTCACGGCGGCGTGGATGGCTTTCCCTTCGTTGTTTGAGTGCAATTCGCACCTCCTTGGGGCGGTCCCGTTCCGCGTCTACCGGCAGCACCGTATCCCGCGGCGGCACCGAAGTCTCGTGCCCTGCCGGATGCCAAGATCGCCGCCCGCGTCAGGACCGCGGTGGTGCCGCCGAAGGGCGGCGTGCAGTGACGGCCGACGTGCACGCCGCCGTGGCGGGCACGACGCCCGAGGAGCGGAGCCACCTCGAGCTGAAGCACCTATATACCTCAATGAGCTGCACCGGAACCTCGCGTCGGAAAAGCCCCGGGCACGGCCCCGGGGCATCCGGTGGATCATCGACTACACCGCGGCCCACCCGGTCGCCGCGCATCGACGATGCGCACCGCACCTGGGTCTGGTCGGACCTGCACCAGCGGCACGCCAACCATCATCAAGCCCTGCAAAGGCCGTTCGCGGACGCCCGCGACATGGACCGGGCGACGATGACGGCCTGGAGGTCCGTCGCCGCCGCCGACGACACCGTGCTCAACGGCGGCGACGTCGCGCTGGCCGGGAGCCTCGGCGAACGCGGCCCGGCGCGGATCCGCGAGGCCCCGGGGCGCAAGCTGCTCGTGGTCGGAACCACTTCAACAGGAGGAGCGGACTCCTGGACGCTCCGGGCTCCCGCCGGGGAACGCGGCCGTCAGCGCCGCGGCTACCCCAGCATGGATTCGTCCCGCCGCCCTCGGGTCGACGGAACGCCCCGGCGGCCGGCGGTCAGCCGCGGCCCGGCCGGTACGGAACGGCATCGCGCGGCGGCCACGGCGGGGCACCCCTTTGCCGGCCCGCGCGGGTTGCCGGCAATGATGATCCAGTCTATCAAGCCCTGCTCCGGGCTGTCCGCCGGTCGCGGGGGACCCGGCGGGCGGCGGGCGGCCGCGGTCCGGTGCCGCCCCGCGAGCGGGACGCGTTCTCCATCGGCCGGCGCTCGGGTGGTGTCGACGCCCGCCCCGCGGCGTCGGAGCCCCCTGACGGCCTCGGACGCGCACCGCGCCTTCGACATCTTCTGGATGGGGTGCTCTTCGGCCGCCGCGCGGGCCGAGTCGGCTTCGACGAGCCGGTGTCCGCGGAGGCCGCCGTCCAGCGCGGCCTCGAGACGCCCGGACTCGGCGACGCCGAGTACGGCCGCCTGGCCGAGGGGCAGAACTTCGAGAAGCCCGCGATCCTCCGCGAGCTCACGCGACGGTTCAACGAGCGGTCCGCCGGCGGACGGCCCCCCGACGCCAGCGATCCACCCCCGGACACTGGCGGTCCACACCCGGGCCC
Source organism: Vicinamibacterales bacterium (assembly GCA_963664545.2). Taxonomy (GTDB): domain Bacteria; phylum Acidobacteriota; class Vicinamibacteria; order Vicinamibacterales; family UBA8438; genus JAJEEA01. The sequence goes on from OY761475.2 coordinate 2,758,621, forward strand.
CGGACGGTCCGCCCCCCCGGAAGCGGTCCGTCCCCCGGGGGCGGCCCCCCGCCGGGCGGCGGGCCCCCGGCCGCCGGCGGCCCCGGCCCCGCGGACGGCGGCACCGGCCGTCACCTCTCGAAGGACGACCTGAAGGCGGTCGTGCGGGACGTCAGGGAGGCCGGCATCGACACGGCGAGGGCGGCGGCGGCGGTCGAGGCCCGCTTCGGCGAGCGGCTCGATGACGCGACGGCGGAGGCCGCCTCGGCCGCGGCCGCCGAGTTCAGGCTGAACCTGCCGCCGGACACCGCCCCCCGGCACCTGGTGCCGCGAGGGAGCCGACCACACCGCGGTCGGCGACGAGCCGGCGCAGGTGGATCACGCCGATCCGCACGTTGACCGCCGGATCGAACAGGTCAGGCGGCCGCTCGTAGTCGCCCGCCGTGCGGGGCATCAACTGCACAGGCCGCGCGCCCCGCGGGGCGAGACCGCGTCCGGCCGCCACGCCGACTCGACGCGGATCACCGCCCGCACCAGCGCCGGGTCGAGCCCTGCGCGGAGCGCCGCTACGTCCGCGAGACGGCCGTAGGCGGCCTCCCTCGACGCCGTGTCCCCGGCCCCCGCGGACCCCGGGGAAAGAAGGACCGCGAGGAGCTGGAGGACGGCGGCGGGCCGGACCGGATTCGGCATGACGGAAAGGACCCCCGGCCGGGCGGCCGGGACGCCGACGTTTCCCCACCACCCGACACGCTCCGGCCAGTCAACCGGGACCCGGGGCCGAGGACAGAGTGAGGACGACGGCGCGCTGGACATCGCCTGTCTGGCGCCGCAGTTTCCAGAGTTCTCCTCGCGGGTCACGCTCGGCCGGTAATCGGACCGCGTCATCGGACGGTCATCACGCGGCTCTTCACGCGGCCGCCGGACTCGAGGAAACGCAAGAGGTCGGCTCTCGCGAAGCGTCTGCGTTTGTCGATACCGGGCAGCGGCCGGATCGGAAACGTGCCCGCGCGCAGCCTGCGCCGAATGGTCGATTCGGAACATCGCAAGACCGTCGCCACTTCGCGGATGGTCAGTACGTCAGGGAGAGCTTCCAGGCGGACAAGGGCGTCGTTCTCCATGCCTGAAACGTAGTCCCCAGGGGCCGATCGCTTTGGGATCGACGACGTGCTATCGACCAAACGGGCCGACGGGGCTTCGGTACGGACCGTCGGCTTGTGCCTGGGCGAGGTTGGGGCGCGGCTTGCAGAGGCCGGAACGCCCAATGAAACCGGGAGGAAAAGCGGCTTCAGCACGGCTGCGGCCCGCACGCGGATATACTTTGGGGGGGCGCTGCCCTGGCCAGTGAGGCTGGCGCCACCTCCGCGACATGACCCGCGTGCCGCTGGACCAGTCGGCGCCTGCGTGTGCGCCCCGGCGCGACGATCATCTGCCTGGGCGGCGTCGCCCGCTTCGAGGTCTTGCGGGACGGCAGCCGACTTCGGTTCGACGGCATCCCGTTGTCCGGGCGAACGGCTAACCATCCCCGGCAACCAAGGCTGAATCGAAAGCCCCGATCCTGACCGCCGCATCCAGCAACAGGTGAAGACGGCGCCGCTCGTCCTGGAGATCCCGTACGGCCCGTCCGTGACGCCGCTGCGACGGCGACTCGCCGGCCGGGCCGCACTGGCACGCGTCCAGGAACTGCCACTCCCGCTCCGCTTCCCCGGCGCACTGCGCCAGGGCCTCGTGGGCGGCACGCAGCCGCTCCACCTGCGCCACCAGATCGACAGCCACCGAGAGCCCGAGCGACGACCGCCGGAGCGGATCGTCCCCGCAGGGGCCCGCAGAACGATCCGTGAAGGCGGTCAGTCCGCGGTCGCGGCGCGCGGCCAACTCGACGGCCGCGCCCCGGGCGTTGACGAAGTCCCCGGGAACGGCCGGGCGCCGCGGGTCGGACCCGCCCGAAGGCATGGTCAGCCAGGCGTCGCCCGTTTCGGCGAGGTCGGGGCTGAACTCCACCACGGACAACGGAAGCCAACCGAGCCACGCGGCGCGCCGCATTTCCGAGTCTCGACCCGCCCCGCCGAAAAAGTACGAGGGATCGGCACCGACGGCGCCGACGCGATAGATGGATACAGCATCCACGACGAAGCCTCCGTGATCAAGCGGCCCGTATCGGCACCGCAGAGCGACTGAAACGAACGCAACCCGATCACCGTCGCCGACACCGACGCCCGCGACCACGGAACCGAGGCCGAAACGATTGCCGAACGTGCGGACGGACCGCGCGTTCGGCGAGCTGGGCCCGCCGTCCGAACCGACCGCCGCCCGCGAGGTCGGCCGACGCGCCGTAGATCGGCCGCCGCGGAGGGACACGCCAAGTCCGCCGCAAGGCGGGCCGCCTCGGCGGCGGCCGACGGTGCCGCCCGGAAACCGACATGGGCACCGGCCGGGAAGCGGGGTCTGCCGCGGTCTCACCGGCCGACGGTTGAACGATCGTCATGGCCGTCTGGTCGGCTGCTCGACTTCGACCGGCCCTTGACCGCCGCCCGCGTCGGGCAGCGCCGCGGCCAGCACGTCGTCCATCGTCCCGGCGTAGCGCACGCCGAGGCCGCACGGCAGGCCGTCGGCGAAGCTCTCGGCGACGTCGGGCTCGTTGGCGGCCGGCAGGACGACCGCCGTCATCCCCGCCCGGCCCGCCCCGCCCCGAGCACCTTCTCCCGGATGCCCGCCACCGGCACCACCCGCACCGAGAACGTCAGTTCGCCGGTCATGGCCATGTCGCCCCGCGCCGGCCGCCCGGTGAGCGCCGAGACGAGGGCGACGGCGAGCGTGACGCCCGCGGACGGGCCGTCCTTCGACCGGGCGGCCTCGGCCAGGTGCACGTGCACGTCCGTCGAGTCGTCGAGCCCGGCGGCACCGACGAGGCGATCCGCGTTCGCGCGCACCCACGTCAGCGCGACGTCGCCCGACTCCCGCAGCAGCGGTCCGGCCGTGCCGGTGACGCGCAACTGGCCGCGACCGGGCAGGCACGCCGTCTCGACGACCAGCACCTCGCCGCCCGTCGCCGTGGCGGCCAGACCCACCGCGACCCCGGGCCGGCGGGTCCGGCCGGCAGTCCGCGCGTTGCGGAACCGCGGTGCCCCGAGCCACACCGCCACCGTCTCGGGCGTCATCTCCCCGGGCGGGGGCAGGCCCTCGGTCCGCGGCCGCGCACCTCGGCGGCAGATCGCGTCGATGCGCCCGTCGAGGCCGCGCACGCCCGGTTCGCGCGAATAGCTGCGGACCAGGAGCCCGAGCGCCGCCGGGGAGAAGGACAGGTCGCCGCCGGACAAGCCGTGCCGCCGGCGTGCTCCGGGGATGAGGTGCCCGGCCGCGTTGCGTCCCTTCTCGGCGGCCGTGTAGCCGGCCAACGTCAACAGCTCGAGCCGTTCCCGCAGCAGCGGCGGGATGTCCGCCGGTTTGGTCGCGGTCGCGACGAACAGCGCGCCCCCCAGGTCCAGCGGCAGGCCGACGTAGCGGTCTCGGAAGGCGTGGTTCCGCGCGGGGTCGATTGCCCCAAGCAGCGCGTCGGCCGCCGCCCCGCCGAGCCGGTCGAGTTCGCCGAGGAGGACCAGCGGGTCGTCGCTGATCCGGCCGGGCAGCGGGCCGAGGCCCCGCAGGGCGCGCACGAGCCGTCCCGGCCCCGCGTCGGGGGCGGGCCGAGCGACCCCGTGGATTGCCGCCGCGTCCTCGACGCCGGCCAGGGAGACGCGGACCGACCGCCGGCCGAGGGCCGCGGCCAGCGCCCGCGCGAACGCGGTCCCGCCGATCCCGGCCGGCCCGCGGAGACACAAAACGACGGCGTCATCGGCGGGGACGCCGGCCGCGTGCCGCTCCGCGGCGGCTTGGCGGGCCACCAGGTAGTCGATCTCCTGGTCCTTCTCGCGGCCGCGGCCGACATGCTCCCGGTCGAACGCCCGCCGCAACGCCGCCGGCGCGCCGGGCCGCTCCTCCGCCCGCCCCCACGGCAGCTCCTCCACCACCTCGATCCAGGCGGCGGCGACGGCCTCGGGGTCGGCGGGTTGCAGGCCCGTGACACGGCCGCGCTCGCGCGAGAGCGCGTCACGCACGCGGTCGGGCAGCGAGTCGTACCGCGGCGGTCCCAGGATCTCGGCCACGGTGAGGCGCCGGCCGGTCGGGTCGAGGCGCGCGGCCTCGTCGGCGGCGGCGACGACGGTGACCGGGGCGCGCCCGAGATGGGCGGCGAGTGCAGCCGGAGACGCGATCGCCTGCCGAGACGCAGATGCCGACGGGGCGGCCTCACGACCGGCGTTCCTGTTTTCCACGGAGCCTTCCTTTATCTACCGAGCCGTCCCGGCGATACCGGGGTGGTCGGCACGGTTCCGCCATCACCCCTGCGCCGTCGGACATCCGTCCGGCGCGGTCACGGCCGCGCCCCGCGGGGAGCGGCGCGTGCCGCCGCGGCGCCGGACGCGGCCGAAGGCAAGCCCCCGAGCAGCACCCACTGCGTGCGGCTCCGGCACCGGCAGCAGCACAGCCGGCGGCGCAGGTCGCCCACCGACCCCGACCACCCGCGGTCCCGGAAGTGGGGGGTCGAGTCGAGCCGTACGAATCGCTGGCAACGCAGGCAGCCGGCGATCAGCTTCAGATGGCAGCGTTCGACCAAGCTTCGCAGAGCCAGCGCCGGCTCGCCGGCACCCGGCCTGGAGGTGGATGGCCGCTCCGGTGCGGCGCAAAGGCGCGGCTGCCGGCGGGGGGCGCGCTGCCGGCCACCGCGGGACCTGGCACCGCCCGGCGGCAGCGGACCGGGGAACGTCGGGGTCGCCAAGACCAGCCAGAGGGGCTGGTCGCCCGACCGGTCCAGCAGGCGCCGCAACGTGGCCAACCAGTGGCAGAGCCGGCACAGCGCCGTCAGGTCGTCCGCGGTGACCTTGTCGTCGGCCGGATAGCGCAGCGCCCAGTGGTGGGCCTCCTGGGCCGGCCGCTTGCCGCAGAGCTGACAGCGTCCTCCGGAGCGCCGGAACGCAAGCTCACGGGCGCGCTGGTAGCGGGGGCCGTAGACGACCCGTTGGGCGAACTCCAACACCGAGGCGGGAGGTGGCGAGAAAACGCCGGGCATGACCTGCAGCCCTCCTCGAACGCACGCGTCCACCCGGCGTTGCCGCCGGCGCGTTCGGGGCCCGCGGCGGGTGGCGGCGAGTCGAGGGTCGGAGGGGGCGGGGCCGTGCGCTCGGCCCGGTCACGTCCGCGCGGGGAGGCGTAGCGAGACCCACGAGCCGCCCGCGCCGATCAGGCGCACACCGCCCCTGGGCGGATGCGCCACCTGAACGACGGCAGGCTGTGATGTCGAACTCGCGGGTCTGCGCTACACTCTTGGCGGGCATGGCGAATGGGCTCCAACCTGTCTCGCCCTGTCCAGGCGGCGTCGGGTGCCATCCGACGCCGCCAACTGCCCCACCATTGTAGTCCGAGACGAAAATTAAACGCAAGTGCCGTCGGAACGGCCCGCCGGTGCCGCCTGAACACGGCGCGACCACCGAAACGCGGGGCCGTAGCGCCGGTTACCTCAAAGGAGCAGGCTCAGGACGCGCAAAACGCGGACTGAAGCCTGCAGCCAAGTCGGTGCCGGATCAGCGCAACGGGGTCTTGTCCTGGGACCGATCTGGGGTCGGCCGGATCCGGGATAGGGTCCGGTACTCCTCGAGCGGTGGCCGACCAGACCATCTACCTCGACCGGAGCGTCTGGCGACCGCGCGACCCCGCCATCGTGCTGGGGGTGGACCCCCTGCCGGACGTCATCCTCGAAGTAAATCACGCATCGTCTCAAAAACCCCAATGAAACCGGCGTTTTTTCACGCCTGACCCCACCGGCGTTACCCCTAAAGATACCACGCTCGGCACGGCGCGGTATGCCGCAGCACGGCGCGAGGTGCACGCCCGCGGCACTCCCAAACGCCCGGAGCGGCGGCGCGGATCGCAACTGAGGGCGGTCCGGTCGCGGCCAGCCCCGCGGGACGAACCGGAGGTCCGCCCGGAGGCGTCCGCCGGTGCCGCATCGTCCGGGATCTTCCACACGCCCGTCATGAAGCGGTCTTCTTCTTCTCGCTGGCGTCCCGCGCCGCGCGTTGCTCCAGGAACCACTCATCCACATCGTCCTCGAACCACCTCGGCACCGTGCCGTCCAGCGGTAGCGGTGGCGGGAACTTCCCGCTGCGGATCCACCGGCGCAGCGTGCTCCGCTCGATGCCCAGCCGTGCGCAGATCGCGCCCGACCGCACCAACCGCCCGCCCTTCTTGATCGGCATTGTCTTCCATCTCCTTTGGCTTCCGCCTCGTGCGGAGCCTCCGCCCGCGCGCCGAACACCCTCCGCCCCGCGTAGTCGCAGGGGTCGAGGAAACGCGCGGACCGACCCCGCGAACCGCGCCTCGGGATGAACGAAGAGGTCCATCACGGGGATGCGGTTCCCCTCCGCCGGACGGCGGGGACACCGCCCGGGAAACCGTACCGCCCGAACACGATTCCGAAACCGTCGCCGGAGCCTCCATGCGAAACCTCCGCGGAACTCCGCCGGGTTACGACGCAACGTCCGCCGGCGGAGACGCGGAGCGGGGGGACGCGGACACCGACGATCCGGACGGCTGGGGGGCGGCGTGGAGGAAACCGCCGCCTCCCGCCGAGCACGCCAGACCACGCCGCTCCCACCCGCCCGCAGTACTTCCCCGAGTGAGAAGGGCCCCGGGCGAATCCGGCCCGCCGCGGCACCCGTCGGCGGGACGCCTCCCGCAAACCTCCGACCCCGCACGCGGGCCCCGGCCGTCTACGACGGCCGGGACCGGTCCGCGCCGGAACCGTGCCCCGCGGGACGGGCGACGCCTCGAGGGCGGACGCCGTCAGACCCGGCGCGGTACGCGCCCCCAACCCCGACGGCCTCCCCGACTTGTCGCTCTTCCTCGGCATTTCGCACCGCCACCCGGAAGCCTAGCGGGCCCCGGCCCCCGTCCCCCCGGTGTCAAGCGACAGTCAAAACTGACCCGTATGACCAGCCTGGACATACGGGTCAGATCCTCGCGGTCGCGAACGCCAGTGGCTCGGCCGCAAGCACAAGTTGCGGTCCGGACTCTACGTGCGGCTTCCGGACAGCGGCTCCGGCAGGAGTACGGGCTCACCCGCCTTGGCGCGCGCACGACGAGCTTTCCGTGGGCGAAGGCATGATCTCGTCCGAGAGCCGGATGCGGGAAATCCGCACGTCCGGTTCGATGAGCGGCGACTGGAAACGGAGCCACGGCGGGGAGTGAGGCATCGGCAGCGGGCGAAAGCCGCCGCGAACAGCTACCCCAATCCGCCTACCGCCACCGCGCCAGTCGTCGAACTCTACGGCGGCCGTGTACGCCACGCCCGCGCTGACGCCGACGCCGTGGACGGACGGGTCGTACGGGACCGCGGGCGCGGGGAGGACGCTGGCGGCGGGCGCGTTGGCGGCGGGGGGTGGCGGCGCTGACTCCTCCTCGACGGGCGACGGGAGGGGAGGCGGCGGCGGGAAGGGCGGAGCGGATCCGACAATTCTGTCTATAGAAAGAAGAACACGGACCGGAAGGAACGTGACAAGGCATGAAACGCCCGGAATCACGACTGAACGCGTAAAAACCGGGAACACCTCCGGCCCGGGAACAACATCGCGGAAACGGGCTGAAGCCGATTCTACAATTATGTAGAGTACTGCCGGGGCCCCGGCCCGCCGCGGACGCGGACCCGTGGGACGGCGGGGGCGGGCGGGCGCCCGGCGGGGCCCGGAGGCGGCGGACGCGGCCGGACGCGCGGGGACCCGCGGTATTAGAGTTCGCGCGCCCCGGCGCGCCCAGAGCGAGGCGGGCGGCGGCGGACGGGCCGAGGAACCAGCATGGACGGTACGACATTGACGGCGTCTGGACCGCGGGCGGGGGCGCGCGGCGCGGGCGGCGAGGGATCGATCCCAGCGTGGCGCGGGAGAAGGAGCGGCGCGCCGAACGGCGCTGGCTCTGCCCGGGGTCCGGAGTGGGAGCCCGAGACGGAGACGCGCGGGCGGACGATGCCCTACGCCGGGCGGTGCGACGAGTGCGCCCAGAACGCACGAAGCTGCGGAAGGCGCGGAGGCGCGAGGAGAAGCGCGCGGCGCGCGAGGCGGCGGCGGCCGAGGCCGCATTCCCAATCAGGATTCCGGCGTACTGACGCGGGTGGGGCGCCAGCCCCGCGCGGCGCGCGCCCGGGGAGCGAGGACGAGATGGCTGACGAGGAGCGGACGGACGCGGCGGCGGCGGCGACGCCGGCCGTGGGGGGCGCGCCGGACGGACGCCGCGGCGTGCGCCGATCTGGACGCCGCCGAGCCGGCGGTGCCGGCGGGCGAGTTCACCGAGGAGCGGGCGGAGCAGGCGAAGCGCCTGCAGGAGTTCTACCGGACGCGGATCGACCCCACGCGGGGCGAGCGCATCCGCCGGGCCCTCCGGATGATGAAGGCGGTCCAGAAGGACGCCTACAACGACTGGGACAAGTACGCCTACGCGTCGAAGGCGGCGGTGTACGACGCGGCCCGGGACGTCCTGGGGCGCTGCGGGCTGCACATCCGCGCGCGCCAGCGCGACGACATCGACGTGTCGGAGAAGGTGAACGCGGCCGGCCGGGACAACCGGGGCGGCTCCGGCACGCCGACCATCCGCCTGGACGCGGAGTTCGCGGTCGCCGCGCCGCTCGACGGCCCGGACGCGCCGCTCGCGTGGACGCGGAAGGAGCTCTTCGGCCCCTGCACGAAGGTCCAGTCGATCCAGTCGCTCTGGTCCTACGCCCGCCGGTACTTCATCGAGGACACGCTGCTGGTCTCGACGGAGCCCGAGGACGAGATCGACCACGGGGACAACGGCAAGTTCGCCACGGGCGACATGCGGCGGATGACCGGCCGCGGCGGGCGCCGGGGCGCCCGGCGGGGCGAGCGGGGCGGGCGGGACGCCCCCCCGGACGACGCGCCGCCGCCGGAGGACTGGCCCCCGGGGACCGACGCCAGCGAGCCCGCGGGCGACGCCGAGCCGAAGCAGCCGTTCACGAACGAGGCGGCGCTGAAGCGCGGGCAGAAGAGCCTGGGGATCAGCGACGAGCGGATGGCGCAGATCGAGCGCGAGTGCGGCGGCGACCGCCGGGCGGTGCTCCGCCGGCTGGTCGACATGGCGAAGAAGCGGAACGAGGAGGCGGCGGCCGCGGCGAAGGCGGGGCCGGCGCTCGACCCCGGGGCGAAGCTGACGCCCGCCGAGCAGCGCGAGATCGCCAACGAGGCGAAGGAGGCCGGGATCGGCAACGCCGAGGCGAAGGTGATCGTGGCCGCGGCCTTCGGGGCGGGCCGCCTCGCCGACGTCACGGGCGAGGCCGCGTCCAAGGCCGCCGCGGCCGAGGGGCTGGACCTGCCCGAGGGCGCGTCGATGCGCCAGGTGGTGGGCGCGGTGATCCGCAGCCACGGCAGGGCCGGGGACGCGGGCGCCCCGCCGGCGGGCGGGGACGGCGCTCCGCCGGCGGGCGGGGACGGCGTTCCGCCGGCGGGCGGAGACGACGTTCCGCCGGCGGGCGGGAGCGTTCCGCCGGGCGGCGGAGGCGTTCCGCCGTCGGGCGGGGACGTTCCGCCGGCGGGCGGGAGCGTTCCGCCCGGGGGCGGGGCGCCGCCGGCCGGCGTTCCGCCGGCGGGCGGAGGGTCCGGCCGCCGGCCGGCGGGCGGGGCGGCCGGGGAGCCCCCGGGGCCCGCGGCCGGGGCCGCGGGTCCGCCGGCGGGCGGGGCGGCGGCGCCGCCGACCGGCGGTACGCCCCCCGGGGGGCGCGACGACGGCGCGGCCGAGGAGGCCGGGACGGCGGCGACGTTCTGGAGGATGGGCGACGCGGCGCTCCAGACCCTCGCGGACATGAACCCCGAGAGGGCGGCGAAGCTGGAGGCGGAGGCGTTCACGGACCCGAACGACCGCCTGACGGCGATCGACGGGGCGATCTCCGAGGAGCGGGAGCGCCGCAGGCACCGCCGGGCGGCGGCCCCCCGGGGGCCGGCGGCGGCCCCGCCCGCCGGCGGGGCGGCGGCAGCGCCGCCCGAGCCCGCGCCGGCCGCCGGGCCGGCGCCCGCCGCGCCGGCGGAGCCGCCGGCGGGCGGAGGCGCCCCCCCGGGGGACGGCGGCCCGGCGGCCGCGCCGCCGCCGCTGACGCTCGAGGAGCAGATCCGGTTCATGCGGACCCAGACGGGGATCGACGACGACCACTACCGGATGCTGGAGCGGATGGCGAAGGGCGACGGCGGCCGCCTGCTGGAGCTGCTGACGAACATGGCCCAGTCGGGCTCGTAGGACGGGCCGGCGGGCGGAGGGAGCCGACATGGCCGACAAGAAGGGGAAGAAGTCCGAGGTCCTGACGATCGTGAACGTCGGCCTGGAGGACGACGAGATCGGGGAGATGTGCGACGCGCTCAGCGATTCGGCCAGCCGCTGGTTCGAGGAGCAGGTGGAGGAGGCCGACGACGACCTCGAGTCGGTCGAGACGACGACCTCGGACGACGCGTCGGCCGACGAGTGCCCCGACGGGTCGCTGCGGCTCCTCACGTCGATGAAGACGGACCGCCCGCTGGCGGACGACGACCTCGCGGAGATGTGCGGGGAGATGGAGGAGGGCGGCCGCGAGTACCTGGAGGACATCGGGGCCGACATGGCCGAGGCCGAGGAGCGGGACCTCGTGGCCGTGGACTGCCGGTTCCGCCGGGACGAGAAGGGCAAGTGGAAGTTCGAGGAGGACTGAGGCCGGGCCCGGAAAGCCCCGGGCGACGCGGGGGGGAGCGAAGCGGGGCCCGGGACGACCGGCTCCCGCCCGCCGGCGGGCGGAAAAAAGCCGACAGCGGCCGAACCCGCGGACGCGGGACGGGCCGGGGGGCCGCGGACGGGGGGCCGCGGGCCCGATAGACCCGGACAAGGCCAGGGCGACAAACGGCGCGGGGCGCCGGAAGACCTGCCGGACGAACCGGCGGTGAATGCGGAACCAATCCGCCGGACGGCTTGAAATAGACCGAAGTGTCACATAAGCCGACGGACTATAAGAGGCACAAGTAAAGAACGCGCGGCGACAACCAAAGAACGGCGCCGGGGCGCCGAACAAGCCCCGGCGAAGCCGGGGCGGAAGAACGGGCGGCGGGCCGGAGCGACTGGGCGGCCAGTCGCGACACGACGGCCGAAGACGACGACGGGCGCCTGACGAAGGCCCGGAGGAACGACGGCGGAGCGCCCGGCGGGGAGGCCGGGGAACCGGTTCGCGGGGACCCGCGGCGGAACGGCCGCCGGGCGGCCGCCGGAGGGTCCCGGGGACACCCCGGAAGACTGGCCAGGGGACCCGGCGAGGCCGGCCGGGCACCAAGCCGAGGGAGGGCCGGGGACGCCGGAGCGGCGACGCGGCCCGGCCGGCCGCCGAACGACCGGACGACGGGGACCCGAAACGGGAAAAATCCCGCCTACAGGCGGGAAAAAGCTGCAACGGGGACCCGAAGTGGCACATGATCATGTGCATAACTGGCACATGAGCGGCGGGGACTAAGATTTGCCCGCGAGAGAGGCGCGGAGCGGGAGGCCGCGGAGCCCGGCGGAACCGCCAGCGGCCTGAACGCGGGGACCCCGGGCGCGACGACGCGCCGACCGCGGAACGCGGACGGCGGCGCAAACGCCGGGCGAGGACCCGGGACGAAGCGCCAGAGGGCGAAGAACAGCGCCAATGAAAGAACGGGACAGGCCGAAGAATAAATCGATAAAGCAATAAACGGGGCGCGAGGAGCGACTCGCCCAAAAACGCCGGCGCAAAACCGCCGGGAACTGGGCCCGACACCCGGCGGGAGGCCGCGGCACTGGAAAGCGGGGACCCGGGGCGAAACAGGGCACAAGACACCGCGACGACCACCCCGAGGGGGTCGGCGGAGGGCGGAACCGGCGAACGGGGCGGCCGCCGGGCGACGGCCGGCGGCGGCGAAGCCGGGGGACGGGCGCGAGGGACCGGCCAGGGCCCGGTCGACGGGGACCCGAAACGGCGAAAATCCCGCCTACAGGCGGGCTGAAGCCCCAACGGGGACCCGAAGTGGCACATGATCATGTGCATAACTGGCACATGAGCGGAGGAGACTAAGGTTTCTCCGCCGGGGCGGCGGGAGCGGGCGGCCCCGGAGCGCGGAAGAGGCGCCGACGACCGGAACCCGGGGACCCGGGGCCGAACGGGACCCCGCCGGGCGGGACGAACCGAGGAACGCGGGGCGAGCAGCCCGCCAGAGAAGAAACGCCGGAACGGCGAACAACCGGACGGCGCGAACGGGGGACACCCGGAATAACAGACCGGTAACGACCGGGAACGCGGCCGGACCGGACGAGCGAACACGACGACGGAATAAATAGACCCGAATAGACCCGAATAGACCGATGAGCGCGAGAGACTCGGATTCGGCGGGCCGCCGGAGACGGACGAGCGGGACGGGGCGGTCCACGAACCCAGGCGGACGGGCGGCCGGAGACCGCCCAGGGCGGGGACGAAGCACCGGTCGGGAAGGCCGCGCCACCGGAACGCGGGGACCCGCGGCGGAACGGCGCTCAAGACGCCGCGGCGACGGTCCCGAGGGGGCCGGCGGAGGCCGGAACCGGGGAAGGGCGGGGCCGACCGGCGACGACCGGCGCCGGCGAAGCGGAGGGCCAGCCGCGGGCGAGCGGCCGTAGCCCGGTCGACGGGGACCCGAAACGGCGAAAATCCCGCCTACAGGCGGGAAAAAGCTGCAACGGGGACCCGAAGTGGCACATGATCATGTGCATAACTGGCACATGAGCCGTCGGCACTCAGATCTCCCGGACGGAGACCCGGGACCGCCACGGGACGGAACCCGGGAGAAGCGCCGTCGACTGGAACGCGGGGACCCCGGGGACAATCGGGCGGGAACCGAGCCGCGCGGACGATCGAGGGGAAGCCGGGGGGTGAACGGGAGAAGAGGGCGCCGACGGGCGAATAACCGGACCATCCGAACAACGGACGCCCGGGAAATAAACCGAACGGCGCATGGGACGCCGGACTAACGGGCGGCGCCCGACGCGGCCTCGACCTCCTGCAGGACCCGGGCGACGAACCGGCGGGTCTCGCGGTAGGACGAGAACACCGAGCCGCGGGCCAGGGCGCCCTCCCCGGCGTTCCACGCGGCGAGCGCGCGGACGACCCCGTGGCGCTCCACGAGGCGGCGGAGGTGGTAGGCGCCGACCGCGAGGTTCTCGGCGGGATCGGAGAGGTCGACGCCGTCGGCGTAGCCGCCGGCGGTCGACGGCAGCACCTGCATGAGGCCGACGGCGCCGGCGGGCGACACCGCCCCGGGCCGCCAGGCCGACTCCACGCGGACGACCGCGCGGACCAGCCGCCGGTCGAGGCCGACGGCGTCGGCCAGGGGCCCGTAGAGCGCCTCGCCGGCGGACGGCGGGGCCTGGGCGGCGGCCGGCGGGGCGGCGGCGAGGGCCAGGAGCGCGGCGAGGGCGGCGGCGGCGCGGCGCACGGGCGGGCGGTGCCTTTCCGGGCCCCGGGGGACCCCTACGATTGAGGCGGGAGGACGAATCGCATGGCGGAGACCGAAAGCGCGGCGGCGGCGGCGGCGGAACCGCCCGCCGGCGGGCGGAGCGCGCCGCGGGCGGACAGCCGCGAGGTGGAGCTGCGGTACCGGCGCCACCTCGACCGGACGGCGTCGGCCCCGGTGAAATCCCCGGGGGTCGACGCCGAGCGGCGGAGCATACCCGGGCGGGTCCGGACGGCGAACCGGCTGGCGGACCTCCGGGCGAAGCTGAGGACCGCGGGGGCGGATGGCGGCGACCACGGGGCGACGCTCGACGGCGTGATCAACCGGACCCGGAGGAGCGTCCAGAACCTCGTCAGGCGGGTGGCGGACACGCGGGCCCGCGAGGCCGGCGACGAGTCGTCGAGGCTCCTGGGGCCGACGGAGCGCGAGCTCAAGGACGACCTGATCGGGGCCGGGGGGAGGGCGACGCACGCCGACCGGATGATGCTCAAGGCGATCGACGGCCAGATGCCGCAGCGGGGCGTCCGCGCGGTGACGATCAGCCCGAAGGCCGACAGGGCGCTGGCGCCGGCCCGGCGGGACCGCCGGGGGAGGCCGAAGGACCAGCCGGGAATGACCGGCGGGCCGGACGCCCCGTGGATCGAGCCCGGGACGGAGCCCGCGGGCGACCGCCCCATCGGGGCGACCCCGGGGGTCCCGGTGCGGATCGCGGTGTCGGGCCCCGCGAGGTACGGCGACGCCGCGTGGATGCCGGCGGCGCTCGACCGCGCGGCGGAGCGGGCGAACGGCCCGCTGTCGATCATCGTCGGGGACGGCGGCGGGGGCGACCGGAAGGCCCGGGAGTGGGCCCAGGAGAACGGCGTCGAGTACGCGGTGTTCGCGGCCGACTGGGACGGCGAAGGCCGGTCGGCCGGAACCGTGAGGAACGCCCTGATGATGTCGGACGGGCGGCCGACGATGCTGCTGGCGTGCCCCGCGGACGAGGACTCGCGGCAGGCGAGGAGCGCGGTGAAGGCGGCCCGGGACCACGGGGTGCCCGTGGAGATCGCGACCCGGCGGGGCGACACCTATCCCTACCCGGGGCCCGCGTCGGACGCCCTCGACGCCGCGGAGTCGGACGCGGAGGTCTGGGCCCGGCTGGACGCCCGCGCGCTCGAGGCGGAGCGCGAGCTGGAGGAGAAGGCCCGCCTAGCGGCGGAGGGCCCCGCGGGCGGGGACGACCCCGACGAATGGCCGGAGGCGGCGCCGTGGGACGAGGAGGAGGCGCCGGAGGGCCCGCCGGCGGGCGGAGGCGCCGGCCCGGACCCCGCGGCGGCGGCGGCCGGGGACCCCTTCGGCATGGGCGAGGCGGCGGCGCCGCCCGAGAACCCGATGTCGACTGCCTGACGACCGGCGGCGCGCCGCCGGGATGCCCGGCGTAGCCGGGCGGCGGGTAGGGGTACCCGGGAACGGGGTAGCCGTAGCCGGGCGGCGCGTACCCGCCGGGCGAGAACGGAACCAGCGCCTGCGCGAAGTCGCCGTCGGACTCGTCGAACTCGCCGGCGTCGCCGCCCGCCGGCGGAACCGGACCGCCGGGAACCCCGCCGAGCGACCCGGCCCCCGAGAGGACCGAGGACGCGCGGTCGCGCGCGACCCCGGGGGGCAGCCGGCGCGGCCGGCGCGGACGCGGCCGCTCACCGCCGGCGGGCGGAGCGTCCGGCGCCGCGGCACCCGCAACGTCGGAACCGCCGCCCGCGGCGCCGGCGGACGACGAACGATCGCCGACCGGAGGCGACGGCCGCGCGGACTCCGAAGAGGAAGATGTCGACGAAGCCGACTGCGGAGCCGACCCCGGGGACGCGGAACGCGGCCCGCCGGGCGAACCGCCCGCCGGCGGAGCGGAGCGGACCGGAGGAACTCGCGGCGCGGCGAGACCGCCGGCGGGCGGCCGATCGTCGGAAACCGATCGCGCCGACGGACCGCCGGCGGGCGGCGAATCACCGGAACGCGGCGAACCGCCCGCCGGCGGACCGGGCGGTTCCGGAGAAACCGCGGCGGCCGCGGGGGCCGCCGACCCGCCGGACGGCGACGACGAGTCGCCGTCGGACGCCGCCGGCTCCGCCCGGACGGAGGACACCGCGCCATCGAGGAACTCGCGGATGACCGCGGACTTCGGAACGCCGCGGCGCGCCGACTCCGAATCGACCCAGCGGCGGACCTCGGGAGGAAGCGAAACAGTCAGGCGCGACACCTCGGCCGAGCCGCCCTTCGGCGATCGCGGAGACGCGGCCGCGGCGGAACCGCCGGCGGGCGGAGGCGGGGAAACCGGCGAACCGCCGGCGGGCGCGGGCGCGGGGTCGTTGCTCTTCACATCAACACCTCGGGCGCGGGCGCGGCGCCAAGCCGAACCCGCGGAAGAAGAAGCGCCGCCGCCCGAACCAGCGCGGCGGAGGAGAATGTTCCGCGCCGCGGCGCGGAGGCTCAGGCGCCCAGGGCGCTGAACGTCTCGAAGCGCGCGACGTGCAGGGGCTCGGTCGACGGCTCCGAACCCGGACGGCCGACGCCGGAGTACCCGCCCGCCGGCGGACCGGCGGACAAGTCCCCGCGGGGAACCCTCGAAGACGACACGCGGCCGACCTCGCGGTACGAACCGACCGGGCGGAGGCCCTCCACCGGACCGACGACGGCGACGGCTCGCAACCCG
The DNA here is from genome assembly GCA_963664545.2 of Vicinamibacterales bacterium. Classification (GTDB taxonomy): domain Bacteria; phylum Acidobacteriota; class Vicinamibacteria; order Vicinamibacterales; family UBA8438; genus JAJEEA01. The sequence goes on from OY761475.2 coordinate 2,774,827, forward strand.
CCGAGCGGCAGCGCCTCCGACACCATCGAATCGATCAGCGGCAGCGCGGACGGCAGCAGCCAGGCGAACACGGCTGTCGCGCCGGACAACGGCCGGCGACCGACGAGCTCGTGAAGGAAGACGACCGGGCCCGACCCGACCACGGGCGGAACCCGGCGCGAAGCGATCACCAAGTCGGCCGAGGCCTCGACGCCGACGGCCGCGCAGCCGGAACGCGCGGCGACCGCGCGGACCACGGACCCGTCGCCCGAACCCAAGTCGACGAACACGTCCGACGGGCGGAGGTCGAGCACGGACACCAAAAGCTCGGCGACCGCCGGCGCCGACCTGCGCCAAGGCGCCAAGCACACCGACCCGACCGAAGCGCCGCCGGGCGGAACCCAAGCGGGAACGACGAACCCCGCCCGATCCTCCGGGGACGCGTCGCCGGGGAAGGTAATAGAAGGAACGCGGGAGTCAGTCATCATCCACCAGGGGAGGCGCGAGCTCGGGCTCGGCCGCCGGACGCCCGGGCACCTTGGACCAGCGCGGGCCGGCGACGCCCTCGCCCGCCGGGCCGCGGCGCGGGGAGTACGCGACGTACCCCGCGAGATGGGTCGAGGGCCGGTAGCCCGCGGCCCGCAACGCGCGCACGTCGTTGACGAGCGCGGGCAGGCCCCGCCTGACCGCCTCCCTGATCAGCATCGACTTCGAAAGGCGGAGCTCCGAAGAGAACCGCTCAAGCGCCAAGGCGTACGACCGCGTGACCGACACGCGGAGCTGCACGGAGTACGGCTCCCAAGCGGGGTCGATGGTCGACGCGCCCGGACGGCCCGTGTCGGCCATGCCCAACCCCTAACCATCCGAACCGGGGAAACCCGCGTCCTCGTCGACCTCGTCGAGAAGGTCCGAGCCTTCGGCCGAGCCGGAATCGGGGAGGTCGTCGATCTCGCCGTCGACGTCGGAACCCGGGTCCGGGGACGGCGACGGCGCGGCCGCCGCGGCGCCGCCCCGGGGAAACGTGCGGCGGACGATCTCCTCGATGAACGGCTCGGCCGACGCGGGAGACATGCCGACCGCGGAGGCATGGGTGGAGATCAGCGTGCGGAACGCGACGTCGTCCATGTCCGGGCGCTGCGATACGATCGCGCGGGCGTAGACGTCGAGCGCGCCGACCGGCGACTGGTCGCCGCGGTTGTCCATCGACGCGGACTCGAGGGCCGCGGCCACCGCCGCCTTGGACTGCTGGGGATCGTCGAGGTCGTCGATGACCGCGGAGCGCTTGCGGCACCAAGCCTCGGTCGACGACAGGCCGCGCTGCAGCGTCAAGCGCATGAGCTCGCTGCGCGAGACCTCGAACTTCTTGGCCAACTTCTCGTAGCGGAGCACGAGCGACGGCGGGGCCATGAGCACCACCCTCACCTTCCTCTGGCGCGGCACGAGGACCTCCTGTCGACTAAACGATCGGGACCGCCCGCCGACGGGCGGCGCGCCGACCGTCGAAACGGCCGGGTGAACATCGACCGCCGGGCCGGCGGCAAGATCGTAAACGCGAAACGCCGCGCGTCCAACCCCCGACCAGACGCGGACGCGACGAGGGAACGGACCGAGCCATGGGGTACGCATCGGCCAACGAGCGGAAGAACCTCAACAAGCCGCGGCGCAGCAGGACCGAGTGCGACCGGCGCGCGCTCGCGGCGCTGCTCGACGCCGGGGGCCGGGGACTGCAGGCGGCGACCATCGCCTTGACCATATGGCCGGAGCGGAAGTTCGACAGGCGGGGCGCCGGATTCGCCGCGCAGCCGACACTACTCAGGCTCCGCGACCGCGGACTCGCGAAGCAACGGTGGGACAAACCCGGCGTGACGACCTGGACCGCCAGCGCCGCGGCGCGGGCCGAACACGACGGAAGCGCAGCGAAACACCGAGCCGCGAACGGAAAGAACCGGGGCGAGCACGATCGGGAACCGGTGCGCAAGACCGACGGAGTGGAGGACCGAACGACGTAGAACGCGCCGACCGCGCGCGGGCGGGAACAGCCGAACCGATGGACACGGCGAGCACGGCCGCCGACGACAGGGTCGAAAACTTCAAAAACGATCGGGAGACGAGCAGGCGCGGCGGGTCGAATCGAACGCGCCGGGCCGAACCGCCGAGGCGACGAAGGGATCGGAGAACGCAAAAGCGAATGGACCGCCGGCGGGCGGAAGAGGCGAAACCGATCGGAACTCGGGAAACGAAACACGACCGCGGGCCGAAGAACATCGACAACTCGCGAAGCGGGTACCGGGTCCGAGCCGAACAAGTCGGCGGAACGCGCGAACGAGTCGAGGCGAACGAGCTCGACCAGCGAGAAGAAACCGCAGGACCAGGACGAAGCCGAAGCAGCGGGAAACGTCGAAGCTCGCGACAACGTACGGGCGCTGGACCGATCGGACCAAGGCGACATCGCAATAGACCGCGCAAAACTCGAGGAACGGTCAGGCTCCAGCGCAGCACCGAAAACGAGAAAGCGAAGCGACCGCCCGCCGGCGGAACGGCCGAGTTCTGAAAAAACGCTCGGCGGCGAACACCGAACGGGACGGTGCGGGCGGGGAGAAAATCGGGAAAACGCGGCGGGTCGGACGACGCCCGACGCGACGAACAACAGAATCTGGAGCAACCGGCGGCGGGCGGAAAACGCAGAGCGAAAGAAAAGTCGCAACGACGAGCGACCAAATAGACCGCAAAAACCGCCCTGAAAGGGACGGCCCGAGGGGTTCAGAACAGTGGCACATAACAGGCACATAACAGGCACATAAAACTGCACTAAAGTTGGCCAACAATAGTGACATGTGCCGGCACATGTCCATGGACATGCACATGCACATGTGCCAGTCCTCGAAAACGAGATCGGGCCGGAAAAAATGTTCCTAACAAGGCCCCGCACCGAACAGCCCCAGGTCCGCCGGGGAGCTGGGGCATGTGCCAGAACATGTGCATAAACATGTGCCTGCGGGCGGGGGTTTCCCCCAGTAAAACCGATGAGCCCCGAAACCGTGTGCCGAATGCAGGCATGTCGACCCTGATAGAGACCCGCGTCAGCGGGTCATCGGAGCGACCCCTTGCGGGGTCGATCCGATCTCAAAACGCCTAGCGGCGACGATTGGTACTAAGTATGGCACGCTACGCGCGCCACGGGGCGGCGGAGCCGCCAGCGGGCCTCCAGGGAGGCCCGAAAACCATGGGTGCCCGACCGGGGGTCGGGAATCCGAGGACGAGCGAGGGCCGTCGAAGCGGCCAAAACGTGCGTACGCGCCGGAACCCGAGGCGCGACGACGAGCGCGACCGCCGAGCGTCGAGCGCTCAAGACCGAGGACAAGAGGACGGGCGCGGCGCGCCAAACAGGGGCGGAACGGACGAGGAACGTCGAAGACCGGGTTCGGGAACCCGGACAAGTGGGGACGCAACAGAGCCGGACGCGCGCGCGGAACGCGGACGCGCCGCCGAAGCGCGCGACCAGCGAAGCGGAACAACAAGCCAGAGAACGGGAGGGTGACGAGACGGAAGCGGGCGGCGCCGAGCGCTGAACGCGGGCGAAGGGGTCAGGGAAGAGCGGGACACTCCCAGAAGGTGATCTCCCAGAAGGGCCCGCTGAGCTCGCCGTCGACGACGGTCCAGACTCGCCGAACGGCGTCGACCGGCCAGGCGTGATCCAGCGCGACGGAATACGCGAGAAAGCCCGCCGCGGGCTGACCGTGGAAACGGACGGTCGGACAGGCGAAGGCGTGGCCCGGACCGCCCTCGCAGGACTCGAAAGTCTCCACGCCAGCGGCGCGGAGGATGGAGACCGCCAAGGCGATGCCCGGGTCGAGGCCGGCAACGACGGACGAAGACCGGGGGCTCATAGCTGAGGGAAGGGTGGACGCGGCGAGCCGCGGATCGGCGCGGCGGGGAAGAAGGCGCGCTGTCGCGAAAGCAGACGACGCCCGCGAGACGAGGCACGGGCAAGCAGAGGCGAGCCCAAGGCACACTTGACGGACCGGCACCCAAGGCGAACGCGGGAGACCGCGGCCGGGGGCCGATGGCTAAGACGAGCGGCGGCCGACGGGCCGCCCGCAGCGAAGCGGCCGGACGGCCGCGCGGAAGAGCCAGCCCGTCGAACCGACGAGACCGACCGAACCGATCGAGAGCTACGACGCCCGAGGCCCCGGGACTCGATCAGAAAATCAAGACCGCCGACCGCGCGGACGGCGAACAACTCAGAGGAACCGTCGGAAACCGACGCCCGACACCACGGGCACAGGCAAGCCAACACCCCACGGTGCGCCGCAAGCCGGCCAGAGCGGAAGAGCCGAACGTCGAGCAGGAACGAAGGCAACCCAACCGCCCTCCCATTGCCGCGACCAGGAGAGCGGCGGCGCGGAGAGCTCGCGCCCCGAGGACGAGGCGATGAGCGGGGGGAGCGGGCGTTGCGGCCGGGGCGCGGGTGGTGCGAGCCGAGCGGAGACCGGGGACGGGGTCGAGCCGAAACCCGGAACGACCGGCACCGCCCGCGCGCCCGCGGGCGGCTCAACCTCTGATGGCGCGCCGGCCCCGGCGCGCCGGGATGTACTCCAGCGTCCGGAGGATGAGGTCGGGGCCCTCGAAGCGCACGGTGATCACGACGGGGTCCGGGGCGGAGCGGGCCGACTCGATGACGGCGCGGACCTCGTCGCGTTTCGAGGACGGGCGGCATCTCGTCGGTGCCGGGGAAGAACGTGACGCGCCGCGCGCGCTTCAGCGCCTTGAGCGCGGCGTCGCAGCCGACTTCGGTATCGTCCGCGGGGAGCAGCGGGTCCCGGACGGTCTGCACGAGGTCGGAGTTGGTGTACAGGGCGTCGACGGTCCGGTCCGGCAGTTCGGCCGCCTCGGCCGCGAGGTCGGGCAGATCCCGTGGGGCGTCGGTCATCGCTCCCTCCGCGGCCGGCCGTGCGGCGGGGCGCCCGGGGGCGGCTCTCAATTCTGCTGACGGGGCTGGGTCTTCCGCCGGGCCCGCCGGTAGTAGCCGCCGCGCCACAGCTTGTCCACCAGGATCAAGCCCTTCTTCAGCGCCTCGCGCGCCAGCACCCCGCGCGACTCGCCGGTCACCTGCTCCAGATAGTCGAGGACTTCGGACGTCTCGCGGGACACGTTGAGGGAAACTCGCACCGGGTACCGACCGGGACGTTCTTGAATTCGGGTTGGCATGGGATGACGCCGCCGCCGCGCGGCGGACGCTGTACTCCGTACCGGCATGTGTGCGACTATCCAGGCGGGGCGTCGCCTCCACCCCCAATGATACTCCAGGACGGCGGCCGCCGTCAGCGGGACTGACCCGACGACGCGGCGCGGGACGGCTCGGCCGCGCGCGGCCGGGCCTGGGCCGGCGCCTGCGCCGGAGACGACGACCGGGCGGCGTTGGTCGTCCGCGCGCCGCCGCCCTTCTCCATGGCGCCGACGGACGGCGGCTCGAATCGACCAGGCGCTTGCGCGCGGCGGCGTCCGGCTGGCGGTCGCCCGGGCCGGCGGCGGGGTCGAGCTTGACGTCGGCCGCGCTGTAGCGCGTCTCGCCCATACGGCGGAGGATCTGCTTGGCCTTATTCTCCGCGGCGCGGTAGACGACGACCCGGCTCGCCAGTTTGTCGGCAACGCCCGAGTGCCTGACGACCGCGTGGTCGACACGGCGGTCGGTGGCGTGGCCGGGGTTCCTCGCTCGCTGCACAAGGGCCGCGGCGATGTCGCGAACCGCGCGGGAACGCGGCACGGACGGGGGTCAGCCGCCGAGCGGCCGTGCGAAGGGGCGGCGGGCCGGGGGCCTGCGGACGGCGGGGCCGGGCCGTCGGCCTGCGCCGCCGCCACCAGTCGTTGGGCGTGGCGGGCCTGGGTGCCTTCGCGCTGGAGCGCGTGGGCGCGGCGCGACTGCGCCGCGGTGGTCAGCGTCGCCGGATGATTGTTGATCTTGGTCTTCGTCTGATTGGCGGACGCGGCGTCCAGGACCTCGCCCACGCGGTTGACCGCGTCGCGGTCGCCCGCCGGGAAGCCGAGCTGCCGGGCGCAGCGCACGTTGACGGCCTCCGCCAGCTTGACCTGGGCGCCGGCGCGGCCGGCGCGACGGTGCCCTCCGGGACGACGGCTCCGGGGGGCTGCGCGGGCGACGGCCTGGGGCCGACCTTCTCGGCGAGCTTGCCGCGCGCGGAGTCGCGGGGCGCCGGGTTGAAGCCCTTCATCGCCGAGGTGACGGCTTGCTCCGTCCCGACGGCGACGGCGATCGCAGCGGTGTCGAGGCCCGCCCGCTTGGCGATCTCGGTCCGCCGGGGGGAGGCGGCGACCCTTTCGAGGAGCGCCTTGGTCGCCTCCGGCCCTTTCTGCACGGCGCGGGTGAGGTTCCGCTGGAAGCGCTTCTCGCTGAAGGGCACCGCGCGGAGTCGTTCGGGACCTCGGTGAGAGGCACGGGCTGGTACCCCGTGCGCTCGACGGTGAGGATTCCGGTGGCGTCCGGTCGGGCTTCCCCCGCCGTGCGGGTGGCCGTGGATGTTCACGGTGTCCTGCGGCACCCGGCGCAGGGGTGCGTGGCTGACGACGAGGACGGGGCCGGTGTCGCAGACGGCCGCCGCGTGCTGACGGTCGAACCAGGCCGCCGCCAGCTCGTGGCGGCCGTGCGCGTCGTGGCTCCGATCACGGGCGCCCGGGGTCGGAGGTAGATACGGTGCGCCGCCCGCCGCGAACCGGGCGACCCAGCCCGGCCGTGTGCGGCGTGGCGCCGGGAGCGAGCCCCCACGGTTGCCGAGCCCGCGAGGGCGTACCGGATACCCGACGCCTGGGTGAACAGCGACGAGTGCGCGAAGCGCTTCGAGAACTTGTCCCCCGGACCGGTCCGCCCGTCGAGTAGCTGACCCGCATGTGCCCGACGGAGCACGACCGCCCGCACGCGACCCAGCCCGCGCGGTTCCCGGTTGTCAACGCTCACTTCGGACTGAGCAATTCTGGACGGGTCATCGACCACAACATGTAGGGGGTCAAGGTTGGGCATCGTCCGATAGCTGCCAGTCCGGACAAGCGTGCGCGGAGCCGCCGTCAAGGCCGACAGCCCCGCGAAGCGGGGGCGGAGCGCAGCGACGCGCCTTGACGGCGGCGAGCACACGCCGAGAATGTCGGTCGGACGATGCCCCGGCCACCACAACATCTTGTGGTCGGCGCGACGCTCGAATTGTTCGGATCCTCGCGGTCGCGAACATCCGCACGGCCGTGAACGGATCGCGGCGGTCCATCCGCGCGACCGCCCAAGGCGTGGACGCCCCGCCGCCGCTGGCGAGCGGCGTCGAGGGCCGCCGGACAGCCGGTCAGCGGAAACGTCACCGGGTTCGCCTCAACTCCGATCGACTGACCGTCCGCGGAGCGCGGCCCGACAGTCCGGCGGATCAGGTCGGCATGGGCCGGATGACGACCGACGTACAGGCCGGGAAGCCGGGTCGAAGCGCCGGAAGGCCGCCGCCGCCGACGCAAGGCGGGGAACAGGGTCCCCGGAGGCCGGGGGCACCACCGTGGGCCGCCGAAGCCCGCCCGGAGCGGACACGGCCGCCACGCCGGACGGTCAAGACGGATCGAGGGACCGGAACCGGATCCGCCGTCCGGACCGGGATCCTGCCCGGCCAGCCGGCGTCACCGCCACCCGGCGGTTCATGCGGGAACCCGCCGGCGAACCAGACAGCTGACGCCTGCCCGCCGCAATTCCGCGGGACAGCCATAGCACCCTTCTGGGAGTCGGTCGACCCGTAGCACCCCCTGGTGGGAAGGATGGCCGCACTCGCCGCCCATCTCGGGCGCGCCCTGTCGGCGGCGGCGGTGGACGACGGCGGTTGGACGGACCTGCACTACGCTGCCGCCTTCGGCCGGCCGGCGGTGGCGCGGGCATTGCTGATCGACGGTGCCCCCGGTAGACGCTCGGCTGAAGACGGACACCGAGCCCCTCGGCCCGCAGGTGCTGAACACGCTGCGCCGCTACGGCCGGCGCCGGACTCGGCCGGTTACACCCGACGGGTGCCACGCCGCCGCGCATCGCGTCGGCGGCTGCCGCCGGAGAGGTCGACATCGGCGTCCTCGTCGTCAGCCGCACTCGTGAAACCTGCGCGAAAAAAGTCGTCGCGCACCGAAGACCTGAGGCGGGCCAGCACCGCCGGCCAGCCCCGGGGCAAAGAACGCCCCGGGGCAAGAGCATAAAGAACGGCACAGGAGACGGATGAGAACGACGGAGAATAGATAACAGAGACAGATGCCCAGGAAAGCGGGCGGGGAGCAGCGGCGTGTACGAACTGTTTCTGGGCTTCGCCAACAAGGGCTAACGACATCGAAACCACCGCCGGGAGGACCCGGCGGAACAGGCCGCGCAAAGAACGCGCGGACTGACTGCTCAATTCCGGTCTGGACACGGACGTCCTCGTTGCGGCGAGGAAGAAGCCACGTAAAGAGGCGGGTCGGTTCGCAAACGGCATTCGAGGAGGCGCAGTGGGCGAACCACCATTTCGCGCTCAGCGTCAGAGACCGCCGACTGAGGCGTGTGACCCATTATTAGGGACACCCGCAGACTCATTTCGACGTGAAGAAAGGATACCCATCATGACAAGAGAACAGACGGAACGCGGTCGCATCGATCGGACGAGGACGAGTAGGGTCTTCGAAGCCATACGGCTCACCTGCCCGCTCGTCAACGACATTCTCCCGCTCGTCGAGCGAGTCTTCCCAAACGAATACGCGGATGACGGGTCGTTGAAGGCCGCGGCCGTAGAGCCGCTTACGAAAAAGCACGCGAGGTCGTGACCAAGGTCGGGTTGGAAATCCGGCACCGGGCGCTGAAGTACACGGTGACCAACGTGCCAGGGCGGGACGCCGGCCCAGGGACGCCGGCCTCCAGATCGACGTCGAGTTCGCGCTGGCCGCGCCGCTCGACGGCCCCAGAGCAGGTCCTCTTGGACTCACTAGTGTCCCACGTTTTCAGGCCCACATCAGCGGCAACTGGCCGCCAAGAGCGTTCGAGGGCCCCCGTGGTGGCGGCGTCTCGAATAGACCCTGAAGTGGTCGACGTTCGAACATGTTGAGCTGGAGCACCTGCAGCATCCGGTAAAGGTTCCAGCTCAACCCCATGGAGAACTTGAGGTACGCCAAAGCAAGTATATGCATGTTGCCACCCACAACTGGGTCAAAACAGCGTTCTTCGACCGGCCCACGAAGCGTGTGGGACAGCAGTGTCTGGGACTACGCCACGCCGGTACTGGCTCTGCGACAAAAGCTGATGCTGCCGACCGAGGCCGATGCGTACCCGCCCTCGCCCGACATGATGGGTGACGCCCCGCCGCCGCGCACACGGCGCTGAAAGCCGCGCCCCGTCTGCTCACGGACGGGGGCGGCGCGCCGCCGGCGCGGTCCTCGAACCTCCCCGGCTCGGCCGTTCGTTTCGGCCGCCACCGGGGCGGCGGGTCCTGAAGAGAGCACCTCCCGGCGCTCTCCCGACGTTGCTTCCCTCCTTCTCAGAGCGCGCAGCCCTGGGGCCCCTCCTCCCGGCCATCCAACCGGAGCACCCGGGGAGCGCTGGGGGGACCTGCGTACGACGCCCGTCCGGCTCCATCAACAACATCAAGAAAAGGAGGCTACGCCGTGAACGAACAGTCATCGCCCGTTCGCCGGTGGTTGCGCGCCCGGCGGCCGAGACCGCCGCCTGGGACTCAACCGGCGAAGTCTGACATGCAACCCGTAGAGACCCGTTTTTTGCAGGATAAGGAAAGGAAATTCATCATGAACATGATGAACATGCGCACAGACCCGACAACGGGGACGAGGCTTGTCAAAGCCATACGGCGGATGACGCCGCTTGCCCATCACATGTCGTCGCTCATCGAGCAATTCCTCCGAGAGGAGGACATCGACGCGGAGTCGTTGAAGCAGGCGGCCCGGGCCAGCTACGTGAAGGCGTGCGAGATAGTGGCCGACGCCGGGTTGGAAATCCGGCAGCGGGCGCTGAAGTACACCGTTACGAACGTGCCGGGACGTGACGCCGGCCTCAGGATCGACGTCGAGTTCGCGCTGGCCGGGCCCCTCGACGGTCCGGAGGCCGCCCTGGCGTGGGAGCGCCGCGCCTACATCGGCTTCGACGCGGAAGCGTCAGAGGAGGTGCTCCTGGACGAGGCGCGCCGGTACTGGCTCTCGGACAAGCTGATGCTGCCGACCGAGGCCGATGCGCTCCCGACCGCCGGGATCGAGGGGGGCCGACTCCTGGGCCGACTCCCCGCGGTGACGACCCCGCGGCGCCCACCCGGGGCTGAAGGCTGCTGCGGCCGCTTCCTGTAGCGGCCATCGCCGATGACTTGCCCGCGGGCGGCGACGCCGCCCGCGGGCAGTCCCCACCGGACGGGGGACCGTGATGAACGCCACGGCCCCCGCGCAAGTTTTCAGGCGGGGACGACCCAGGCTCGGGATGCGCCGGGACTGGGCCGGGAGGCGACCGCCGCCCGGCGTCGAGGACACCTGAGCTTACGGTGGGCCGTCTCCGCTACAGCCAACCGCTTCAACCACCTCGAGGTCACGGCCGGCGAGGGAGCTCGGGATTCCCACCGGCCAGCCCGGCGGGAGCTGAGCGCGCGTACCCATGTGGCGCAGCGCCACGCTGACGGTTGCCCTGCGGGCCGGAATGCTGCCCGTCGGGCCGGCAACTGGCCACTCCGGCCGCCCCCCCAGGGATCCGACACGACCGTGCTCGCGAGCGCGGCCGCCTTGGCGACAAAGGTCGCCGAGGCCCTGCCAGCCCGGACCGTCCGCGGTCACCGCGTCGAGGGCCTCGCCGGTGTCCCGCGCGCCGATCGGCGCCGTCCCCCAGAGTGGCGAATGCCCGGAGCGACTCGCGAACTGCGGCCGTCTCGTCCCCGAGCTGCGCTTCGCAGGCCCGGGCGGCTTCGCGGTACGTTCTGCCGACGAGCCGGTCGTGGGTCTCCACCACCGCGTCGGCGAGGAACATCTCCCACTCGACGGCGCAGACCGCGAGAATCGCGAGGCGGCGGTTGTCCGGGAGTTCGCGGAGCCCGTCGGGCAGGCCGGTAATTCTCCATGACCCATGAGTGACATCGCACAGGCAATTGCTGACCGCCAAAGCGAAATGGGCCGCCTCCAGGCCGAGATCAAGGCGTTGACCGACGTCGAGCAGATGCTTGGAGCGTCCGCACCGACGGCACGCTCTTCGCCTCGGCGCTCCCCGCGGAAGAAGGCCGCCGTCGCCGAGAGCGAACCCGAGGCGAAGCCGACACGGAAGCGCCGGTCCATGACGGCCGAAGAGAAGAAGGCGGATCGGAGCATCGCCGTCGCCGTCCCGGTGCGGCCGAACAGGTCCCGCACCCTCACGCCGCCATCGTCGGCCTCGCGAATCAACCGCCGCAGAACTTCACCGTCCACCGCTCCCTCCCTTGTGATCGACTCCCTCGGCCGTGGCCGCCTCGGGAGCGCGCCGCGGCTCCAGGGTCACCGCCGGCTGTAGCGCGGACTGGGCCGCCGCCCGAGTGGGCGCAGGCCTCCAGCCCCGCCGGCACCCCGGCGGGGCCGGGCAGGATGCGAAGGGCCTCGCCATCACTGAAGGGAACGGACCCGGACGCACCGGACGGGCCCCGCCGCGGCGCTCCCGGACGGGCCGCGCACAGGGTCACCCGGAATCCGCGGGCTTGGGCGGAGCACACGCACGCGGCGCGGAACGACCGACATCGGCGAGACACCGCAGGACCGCGCGGGCCCCACCCTAGAGACCAAAGAGCGCGTGCGACTTGGCGGCCGCAGTTCGGCAGTCGATACAGGCAACCGCAGCCGTGCACCGAACCGGAAACGAACGGTTCCCATGCTACTGCAAATGCCCGTGAACTTATCGTGAACAACCAAGTCGATTCGGAGTTCTTTGGTGTCTCACCGCCCCTGGGCGAGTCCGAGTCGGGGAGGCCCGGACCCTCCGGAACGCCGGCCCCCCACCAGAACGCCCCGCGATGAGGCCGCCCCGAAGGACGGAAGAGTCATCAAGCCGGCACGGCCACATTCCGCGTGCTACGCTGGGGAGGAACGCGGGACCTCAAGTCACAAGTGCATGCGGTCGATGTCCCGCGGCGGTCACGCACGGACCCGGCGCTGCGCGCAGGAGCTGGATCGTCCGGAGGTCGGTGCCCGCCTCGAGGAGATGGACCGCGAACGCGTGGCGGAGCGCGTGGGGAGAAACCGGCTTGGTGAGCTTCGCGCGTCGGACGGCGCGCTGGCAGGCGAGCTGGACCGCCTTGCGGGTGATGGGCTTCTCCGGGCGCTCCCCGGGAAAGAGCCAATGCCGGGGCCGGTCGACCTGCCACCAGGCGCGCAGCACCTCGAGCAGCTTGGGCGAGAGCATCACGTAGCGGTCCTTCCGCCCCTTGCCCTGCGCGATGCGGAGCACCATCCGCCGGCTGTCGATGGCGGGCACGGTCAGATGGATGGCCTCGGAGATGCGGAGGCCGGCGGCGTAGCACGTGGTCAGGATGGCGTGATGCTTGACGGCCTTGACGGCGTCGAGGAACTGCACCACCTCGTCGCGGCTGAGCACGACCGGCAACGACCGCGGCTTCTTCGGCACGGGGATCACGTCGTCGAAGACCCACTGCTTCCGGAGCGTCACCCGATAGAGGAAACGGAGGGCCGACACGGCGACGACGACCGAGCCCGGCGCAAGCCGGCGTTCGTTGGTCAGGTAGACCTGGTAGGCGCGGATCGCCTCCGGGCCGAGACGATCCGGGGAACGGTCGAAGTGGCGGGCGAACCGCGCGACGGTCTCGACGTAGGTCTGCTGGGTGCACGGCGAGAGCTGCCGCACCTGCATGTCCTCGAGCATGCGTTGACGAAAGATGTCATGAGACGCTCCTCTGCGAAGGGCCCGGGGGATTCCGGGCGCTTGCAGAGCAGCGTATGGCGAGACGGCGGACGGGCGTTGGCGGGCGACCTGGCTGGCTGGCCGCCTCAGGGTCGGCTGGTCGATTCAGCGTCTACCGCGAAGCGGTTTAGTCCAATGCAGAGCATTCTTACGGCCGGCGCGACTACGCGCTCCTCGCCACGATGTTCAACACCGGCGCCCGGGTCCAGGAAATCGTCGTCCTGAACGTCGCCGACCTGCGGCTGGACGCACCCGCGCAGGTCCGCCTCCACGGCAAGGGGCGGAAGGAACGCGTCTGCCCGCTGTGGCCCCAGACCGCCGACCTGCTGCGCGCCCTGCTGGCCGAGCGCGGGCGCGAGCCGCAGTCCGACGAGCCGGTCTTCCGCAATCACCGCGGGATGCGGCTGACCCGATTCGGCGTCCGCTACCTGCTGCGGAAGTACTGCGCCCGCGCCCAGGCCACCGTGCCGGCCCTGCGCACCAAGCGCCTCCATCCCCACAGTGTCGGGCGACATGCTATGCACAGTTCGGGACTATGCGGAGTCGGTTCGAGGTTCGCTCTCAAGTACCTGTCAAAACGAGGGTTACGTGATCTGACCGGTTCGCGATACTCCGCATAGTTTGGGATGCTCTGTCCGGCCTGATTGGCCGGAAAGGAGCATTCCATGACCGTTCACGGCTCGTGGACCGTCGACCGCCTCGTCGACGAGTACACCCACCACCAACGACGTACGCGCGGCTTGCGCCCTCAGACGTTGCGCATCCGCGCCTGGTTCGCCCGAAAGCTCGTCCGGGCCGCTCTTGGCGCGGACCCGATCGACCCCGGCCGCCTGACGCCGGCCGCCGTGGTGGCGTTCATCACGTCGTTGCGGCACCGGTTCCGCCCCGCGTCGATGCAGACCGCGCGGTCATCGTTGCGGTCGTTCTTCCGGTTCCTGCGCGTCGAGGGATTCTGCGGCGACGCCCTCGAAGCGGCTCTCCCGACCGTCGCCCATTGGCGGCTGGCGACGCTGCCCCGTTCCCTGACCGAGCAGCAAGTCGAGCAAGTGCTCGCGTCGTTCGACCTGTCCACCCCGTGCGGGCATCGCGACCGGGCGATCGTGCAGTGTCTAGCGACCCTGGGGCTGCGGCCCGGCGAGGTGGCCGACCTGTGTCTGGACGACATCGACTGGCGCGGCGGCACCCTGCAGATACGCACCCGCAAGAACCGTCGAGGCGCCGTGTTGCCGCTGCCCCGCGCGGCGGGGCAGGCGCTGGTCGCCTATCTGAGCCGGGAGCGTCCGGCGACCGACGAACGCCGGGTGTTCGTCTTGCACCAGGAAGAGCGTCGCGGCAAGCCGCTCTCGAGCGCCGCCGTCTCGCGTGTCGCGGCACGCGCGGTTCGCCGGGCGGCAGTCGACGCGCCGCACGCCGGCGCCAACGTCTTCCGGCACACCGTAGCCAGCCGGATGGTGCGGGAGGGAGCCAGCCTCAAAGAGGTCGCCGACGTGCTCGGCCATCGCAGCCTCGACTCCACGACGGTCTACGCCAAGCTCGACCTGCCGCGGTTGCGCGAGGTCGCGCTGCCCTGGCCGGAGGTGCTCCGATGACACCTCCGAGCTTCCATCATCTGGTCGACGAATACCTCACTGCGCGCCGCGGACTGGGCTTCGGCCTCGAATCGGATGAGTGGTTCCTGCGGGACTTCGCCAGCCATGCAGAGCGGATCGGGCACAGCGGGTCCGTGACAATCGAGCTCGCGGTCCAGTGGGCACTATCCTCACGCTCCGCCAATCCGGCGCAAGCTGCACGCCGACTGACAATCGTGCGGCAGTTCGCCCGGTACCGCGCAATCGTCGACCCGGCCACCGAAGTGCCGCCGGTCGGGCTCCTGGGACGCGACTCCAGGCGCCGCTCGACGCCCCACATCTACACCGAGGCGGAGATCGCCGCGCTCCTGCGGCAGGCACGCTGCCTGCTGCCCCGGGGCGGGTTGCGACCCGCCACCTACGTCGCGTACTTCGCCCTGCTGGCGTCGACCGGCCTGCGGCTGTCCGAGGCCCGCCGTCTCACGACCGACGACGCCGACCTCGTCGACGGCATCCTGACCATCCGCGAGACCAAGTTCCGCAAGTCCCGACTCGTCCCGCTCCATCCGACGACGACCCGGGCACTGCGTCGCTACGCCGACCGCCGTGACGCGTGTCTTGCCGCATCCCGGTCCGAGTACTTCTTCCGCACCGAGCATTCGCCCCGGCTCACTCGCGCCGCGGTGGAGGCGACGTTCCGCGGGATCAGGCGGCGTCTCGACTGGACCGCCCAAGGGCGTACGCGCCAACCCCGCATCCACGACCTGCGCCATTATTCCGGCATCCGGATTATTCCGAGTCGATTGCCCAAGGTGGGCGGTGCTCGGGTTGGATGCCGCATTGGACTCGGAATAATCACAGACTGTTCAAGAAAGCCAGGACCTCGTCGGCCGGGCGGTATCGATTCGACGGAAGCTGCGAGGGGGTGGTCTTGGCCATCGCCTTCTCCTTCAGCTCGATATCGGCATGCAGATAGACGTAGGTCGTCTCGACGGACTCGTGACCGAGCCACAGCGCGATCACGGCGCGGTCGACGCCGCTTTGCAGCAGGTCCATGGCGGCGGTGTGACGCAGCACGTGCGGTGTGACGCGTTTCTTCTTCAGTGAGGGGCATGCAGCCCGCGCGACGGTCACATGCTTGGTGAGTAGATAGTCGAGCCCGTCGTGACTGAGAGAGCCGCCGCGTTGATTCGGGAAGACGGGGGTGTCCGGTTCGCCGCGAAGTTCCTCCAGCCAGCTCCGCAATGCTGCCGCGGCGTCCTTTCGTAGCGGCGTACAGCGTTCCTTGCGGCCCTTGCCATGGCAACACAGATGGGCACCCGAGCCGAGTTGGACATCTTTACAGCGCAGACTGAAGAGTTCGGACGCCCGCAGTCCAGTCTGCACCGCCACCAGCAGCAGGGTGCGGTCACGGCGTCCCGCCCGGGTGCGCAGGTCCGGGGCTCGCAGCAAGGCCTCGACTTCGTCCCGTTTGAGAAAGTCCACCGGACGGCGCGTATGGCGTTTGTTCGGCATGGCCAGGACCCGCTGCGCCAAGGCCGCATGCTGGGGCTCGCGCGATGCGACATAGCCGAAGAAGGACCGGATCGCGGCCAGTCGCGTGTTGCGCGTGCGCGCGTCGTTGCCGCGCTGATTCTCGAGATGACTCAGGAAGGTGCCGAGAAAGTCCGCGTCCAGGTCGCCGATCTCCAGCTCTGTCGAGGGCTTCTTCAACACCTCCCGCGCATGGCGGACCAGCAGCCGGAAGGTGTCCCGGTAGCTGGCGATCGTGTGCGGGCTGGCGCGGAGCTGCTGCATCAGGCGGTCGGTGAAGAACGCGGTCAGGAGTCGGGGGAAATCGGTGCTCTTCATGTCAGCGGCCTCCTTCCGGCGCGGTCGAGTCGGCGGGCAGCAAGTTGCATCAGCTCCGGGGTGACCGTGAGGTACCAGTAGGTGTCGCTCACGTGCGCATGCCCGAGGTAGGTCGTCAGGCGGGGCAGGTGGCGCTCGACGTCGACGCCGTCGCGGTACCATCCCAGCAGCGTCTCGAGTGCAAATCGATGGCGCAGGTCATGCAGACGCGGTCCGCGGGAATCCGACGGGCCGCGCAGGCCGACTTGCCGGGACAGCTTCACGAACGTCCGCCGCAGCGCCCACGCACTGACGCGGGCACCGTGTTCCGAGAGGAAGAAGCTCGGACTGCCCGGATTGGGACACAGGCGGTCGCGCTGCGCCGCGTAGTTGATCAGCGCCTGGCGTGTCGACTCGTGAACGGGGATGTATCTCGACTTCCCGAACTTGCTTTTCCGTACCGTCAGAACGCCGCGTGCGAGGTCCACATCGTCGCGGTTCAGGCGCAGAGGTTCGGAGCTCCGCATCCCGGTGACCGCCAACAGCGCCAGGAGCGTGGCGTACGTACAAGGTCTGAGTCCGGTAGCCCCGGAAAGTCCTTGGGCCGCACGCAGCAGGTCGGCGATCTCCCCGTGGCTGTGGAGATGGGGCTGCGGGCGGCGGTACCGGTGGGAGAGCAGGCTTGGCGGTGGCACCTCGTGGCGAGGGTCCACGGCGTGCGCAAAGCGGGCGAAGCGCCGTACGATTCCAAGGCGGTTCGCCCACTGGGCGGGTTGCACACCACGCGGCTCGGTTGCCCATTGCAGCGCGAGTTCGCTCGTGATGAAGGCGGCCTCGGTTTGCGCGGCGAACGCGACGAAGCGACGCAACAGACTCCCGGCCCGTCTGAGCCCGACCCCGAGCGCGCGTCGCGTGGCGAGATATGCGCATTCCGGTGAAACCGATCACCCATTCCGGCCGAAACCGATCACCCGTTCCGGTCCAAACCGATCACCCATTCCGGCCGAAACCGATCACCCGTTCAGAGCGAGACGACGCGGGACCTGAATCATGAGTCGCGGTTCACTGGGTTCTTCTCGCCGCCGTCAGTCGGGTTATCGCATGGAATCTCCCTTCGTGTCGAGTCGTGGGCATGGTGTTCGTGTCGGACGGGGCTGAACGCCGCGAAGGCTCGGTGCCGGGCGGCCCGAGGTCGGCCCCGTGCTCTTCCAGATTCTATAAAGAAGGACGATGGGTTGTGGGCGCTGTGGGAAACCGCGTTCTTTGCGGTTTTCCAAGCTCCTGTGGGCGCGCTCTTTGCGTCCATAGGAGCGTCGGCGTCCACAGCCCCCCACGACTGTCGCCCGTACGACCGCTGCCGAAACCGCCCGGAGCCTCAGCCGTCACGCCCGAAGCCCCTGGGCAGCTCGACGGCCTCCAGCACCGACAGGTCCAGATCGCAGACCTGCTCGAGCAACGCCGCGGTCGCGGACCCGGCGAGGGATGCCGGCAACCCGTCCCGCCAGTCCCGGTACTGGTCCTGCAGTGCCAGGAGCGTCCGCACCGCGTCGTTCCACTGCTGGGGCCGCGACCGCCGGTCCGCCGGCCGGCGGTACCGGATCCGGGACTCGCCGGCCTTCCGCCGCTCCCGGTAGCGCGCCTGCCGCTCCGCGTTCGTCAACGCCATGAGACTATCCTCCACCGTTACGTAACGGACGGGAGCCGGTCATCGGTCGTCGCCAAACGGCGCGGGACGGCGGTCATGAGTCCGCGCTCCCGGTCCGGGTCGGGGGCCGGCGCCGCTTGCGCATCGAGTCGCCCTTCAGGTCGAGCTTGTAGGCGTTGTGCACGAGCCGGTCGAGAATCGCGTCGCCGAGGGTCGGGTCGCCGACGACGTCATGCCACTTGTCGACCGGGAGCTGGCTGGTCACGACGGTCGAGCGCACGCCGTGGCGGTCCTCGAGCACCTCGAGCAGGTCGAGGCGGTTCTCGGCGCTGAACGGCGTCAGCCCCCAGTCGTCCATCACCAGGACCTCGGTCTTGGCGAGCGACTCCAGCCGCCTCGGGTAGCGTCCGTCGGCGCGGGCGGTGGCCAGTTCGCTCAACAGCCGGGACACGCGCACGTAGAGCGCGCTGTGGCCGTTGCGGCAGGCGCCGTGGGCGAGGGCGCAGGCGAGCCAGCTCTTGCCGATGCCGGTCGGCCCGGAGATGAGGACGTTGAGGTGCTCGCGGACCCAGCGCCCGTCGGCGAGGGCGAGGACGATCTGGCGGTCGAGGCCGCGGCGGTGTCGGAAGTCGATGTCCTCGATGCAGGCGTCGTGCTTGAGCCTGGCGCGGCGCAGCCGGTTGGCGAGCTGGCGCGAGTGGCGCTCGGTGAGCTCGCGGTCGGCGAGCAGGCCGAGCCGCTCCTCGAACGAGAGGGCCTCGACCTCGGGGGCGTCGAGCTGCTCGGCGAGGGCCCTGGCCATGCCGGCGCAGCGGAGTTGCAGGAGCTTGTCGACGGTCGGATGAGTCAGCATCGGAGTCCTTTCCGGCGTCACCGGTAGTAGAGCGCGCCGCGGATGTTGTCGTGGTCGACGGGCTCGGCGGGTTCGGGCGGCCCGGCGGGGGCCTCGTCGAGCCGGTGGCGGAGAATCGATTCGACGCCGCGGTAGCTGCAGCTGTCGACGGCCAGCGCCCGCGCGGCGGCCGCTTCGAAGCGGGCGGCGCCGTAGCACTTGGCCAGGCGCTGGAGCCCGAGGCAGGAGCGGTGGGCCTGCTGGGGATGCCGCCGGGCGAGCACGGCGGCGACCAGGGCGGCGGTGTCCGGTCCGATCTTCCCGGCCCAGTCGATGAAGCGGTCGGGCGTCCAGTCGCCCATGCGGCGGTGCTTCTCGGGCCTGTGCTCGGCCGCGGTGGTGTGGCGCCCCCGGTGGGGCGAGCGGACGTGGCTGGCGACGCGCTGCCCGCGGTGGAGGCACTCGACGGTGCGGGCCGTCAGCCGGACGTCGAGCTGGCGCCGGACCAGCGCGTGCGGGACTGAGTAGTAGTGCCCGTCGACCTCGACGTGGTAGTCGGCGGCCACCCGGACGGCCTTCCACTCGGCGAAGACGTAGGGGCTGTCGGGCAGCGGGCGCAACGCCGGCCGGTCGAGCTGCTCGAACTGCGAGCGCCGCGACCCCGGAAGCTTGCGGAACGGCCGGGTGTTGAGCCGTTCGAGCAGCCCGGAGATCGCCGCGTTGAGCTCGGCCAGCGAGAAGAACGTGCGGTTGCGGAGGGCCGCGAGGATCCACCGCTCCACCACTTGAACGGCCACCTCCGCCTTCGCCTTGTCCCTGGGCCGCCGCACCCGCGCGGGCAGCACCGCCACGCCGTAGTGGCGGGCGAGGTCGTGATAGGTCGGGTTCAGGTCCGGCTCGTAGCGGTGGGCGTGGCTGACCCCCGGGCGCAGGTTGTCGGGGATCACCAGCTCGGGGCACCCGCCGTAGAACTCGAAGGCGCGCACGTGCGACGCCGTCCAGTCCGGCAGGGTCTGCGTCCACGTCGCCTCGGCGAAGGTGTAGCTCGACGCGCCGAGCACGGCCACGAATATCTGCGCCTGCCGCGCCTCGCCGGTCTCGCGGTCGACCACCGGCACCGTCTGCCCGGCGTAGTCGACGAACAGCTTCTCGCCGGCGCGGTGGTCCTGGCGCATCACCAGGTCGAGCTTCCCGGCCCAGGCCCGGTACTGCTCGCAGAACCAACTGTACTGCAGGCCCTCGGGGTGGCTCTCCTTGTACTCCTGCCAGAGCAGCGCCAGCGTCACGCTCTTGCGCCGCAACTCACGGTGGACCTCGCTCCAGTCCGGCAGCGGCCGCTCCGCGCGGCTCGGCGGCGGGGCCGGAAACAGCCGACGCTCCAGCCCGGCGTCGTCGACCGACTCGGGTACGGGCCAACTCAGCCCCGCCACCTTGGCGCGGCGCAGGTACTCGCCCACCGTCGACGGCGACGTCCCCAGGCTGCGGGCGATGGCTCGGACGCTCAGCGCGGCCGTGAAGTACAGCCGCAGCACATCTCGAATCTTGCGCATGGACAACCTCCTGTTCGCCAGCGTTCGTCCCTCCTGAAAAGCAGGAAGGGTCTCACGGCCGGCGGGTCGTCCCGCGCCGCTCAACTCCGACGGGGGGTGATCGGTTTGCACCGGAATCGGTGATCGGTTTGCACCGGAATCAGTGATCGGTTTGCACCGGAATCAGTGATCGGTTTACGCCGGAATACGCAGCGAGATACTCGTCGAGAAGCTGCCGCAGGTCGGTCATGCCGCACCTCCGGGCCAGGCTGGCGCGAGAGCCCGCAGCGCATCCAGATCGACCTTCGCGTAGATCTGGGTGGTCTCCGGATGACGGTGGCGCAGGATTTGCCCGATGTCTTCGAGCGAGGCCCCGTTGTGGAGCATGCGGGTCGCCAGCGAGTGGCGCAGGAGATGCGCTCCCTTGAAGGGCGAGTCGATCCCGGCGCGCGTCAGCGCCAGCCGCACGATGTCGCAGATGGCGGCCGAGGAACGGAAGCCCCGATGCGGCGCGTGCATGCGGACGAACAGTCGCCGGGTCGGACACGCCGGCCGGCCGGCCCGCAGGTAATGTGTCAGGCCCTCTCCCGCGTCGCGTGGCAGAGGCAACGGCTCACGTCGCTTCCCCTTGCCGGGCACGGTCACTATTCCTTCGTTCCAATCGAAGTCATCCAGCGTCAGGGCGACCACCTCGCCGGCGCGCAATCCCAGCCGTGCCAGCAACAGCAGGATGGCGTAGTCGCGCTGTCCGATGGCCGTGCCGCGGTCGCAGCTGTCGAGCATCGACTCGACCTGTTCGGGCGCAAGCACCTTCGGCAATCCCGACAAGCGCCAGTCCCTGACCGGGACGAGCGCGTTGGAGAGGTCGACGGAAATGTCGCCGCGCTGGTACAGGTGGCGCAGGAAGCTGCGAAGCACCGTGACGACCAGCTTGGCGCGGGAACGGCTGAGGCGTCGGGCCTCGCGCAGGACGAACTGATTCACATCCCGAACCCCGAGGCTCTGGAGCGCGACCTCCTGAGAGCCGAAGTTCTCGGCGAGAAAGGCACGGACGATGGGCAGATAGTTCGTCACCGTCGCCGGGCTGACGCCACGCTCCTCGACGAGGAAGCGTTCGTACGCTCGTTCGACCCGCTCGACCGGAGCGTGGCTGCACGGACGGGAGACGGCGGCCGGGATGACGCCGCTGCCGCGCAGGTAGCACAGCAATTGCCGGCCGGTCGTTGCCGTGCCACGCCGCCCGCGGTTCAGCCCGCGAGCGAGGAGAAAACCCTCGACCCGCTGCTCGTCGAGAGCCTCGACGCCCAGCTCCTCGCGCTCGAGCCAACGGCTGAGGCTCCCGACGAATCGGAGCTTCGCCGCAGCTGAACCACAGGCGTATCCCTCGATTGCGAGCCAGGCGGCGAATCCGTCGATGGCGCCGGCCAGCGGGCCGGCGCGCAATCGTTGCTGGCTCTCTGAAGTGGAGAAAAAGCGTTCAACGGACATGGTCTTCTCCTCATCCGGGCGACGTGAGAGGGAGATGGAGGAAGAAGACGGACGGGATTATTCCGGAATATCGAACACTGCGGATCCTCTCAACATGTTGAAACTACGAGTCTTCCCCCATCAACACGAAGCTGACTCG
Source organism: Vicinamibacterales bacterium (assembly GCA_963664545.2). Classification (GTDB taxonomy): domain Bacteria; phylum Acidobacteriota; class Vicinamibacteria; order Vicinamibacterales; family UBA8438; genus JAJEEA01. Next base: position 2,796,750 of record OY761475.2, read on the forward strand.
GAATAATCCGGATCCCGGAATTATGTCGCTTATTCCGATATCGGAATAACCGTCACACTTTCGTCACGCGACGGCTGCTGCGCTGGTGTCAAGACGGCGCCGACGTCGATCGCAAGATCCTCGCTCTCGCGACCTATCTCGGCCACGCCAAGGTCACCGACACTTACTGGTACTGCACGGCCGTTCCGGAGCTCCTCTGCAGGTAATTGGTTACGGGCGCCGTGAAAGGCGTCGTCATCCAGCAGGTGGAAGTCCTGCCCGGGGAATTGACGGTTTCACCCCGGTAGCTACGGAGCGGGCGCGGCGGGCAACCGCCGTGTCCGAAGCTTCCGGACAGGGGCTCGATGAAGTCGAGCTGCAACACGACGGGCCGTAACGCAAGTGAACCCTGGGCAGGCCCCGAAAGGCTGTTGTGGACGCCGACCCGCCGTAACCACGGGGAAGGCCGATGAGTCCGGCGCACGTCAACCGTCCGCGTCGGATTGTCCACCGGGGTAGTGGGGACGGCACGCCGTGAAGGAGGACGGGGCAACACGGGAGACCCGTTGCCGTGGGCGTTCGCCACGCCCAACCGGCCGTAGGGGTCGGGCGGCGGCGGGAGTCGGAGGGGCTCGTACTACCGCGGAAGCCGGGTAACGCCGGTGGAGGGAAGGAGCCCTGGTTCTGGGTGCTTGTACGGGAGCCGAGGGTCAGGGAGATTGGCATGCGCCTTACAACCCCAACAGCGATCCGGACGCTTCAACGCAAGCTGTACGTCAAGGCCAAGACCGAGCCGACCTTCCGGTTCTACCGTCTGTATGACAAGGTCTACCGAGCCGACATCCTGTCCCACGCGTATGCACTGGCGAAAGCCAACGACGGCGCGCCGGGCGTGGACGGGCAGACGTTCGAGCAGATCGAGTTGGCAGGACGTGAGGACTGGTTGGCGCGGCTGCGGGAAGACCTGCGTACGCGCCGGTATCGGCCCGCCGCGGTACGGCGGGTGTACATTCCGAAGCCCGGCAGTGTCGGGGAGCGTCCGTTGGGGATTCCGACCATCCGCGACCGCGTCGTACAGACGGCGGCGGTGCTGATGCTGTCGCCCATCTTCGAGGCGGACTTCACCGACGCGATGTACGGATACCGACCGCGGCGCAGCGCGCAGCAAGCGGTGGCCGCGGTGCATCAGGCGCTGGAAGCCGGACACACCGAGGTCGTCGACGCGGACCTGTCCGGGTATTTCGACACGATCCCGCAAACGGACCTGCTGAAGTCGGTCGCGCGGCGGGTCAGCGATGGAGCGATGCTGCATTTGCTCCGTCTCTGGCTCAACGTACCGGTCGAGGAACGGGACGCGGCGGGGCGTGTGACTCGGAAGGGTGGGCGTGGACATGGGCGGGGCACGCCGCAGGGCGGCCCGCTCTCCCCCTTGCTGGCCAATGTGTACATGCATCGCTTCCTCCGGGCGTGGCAGGAGCGCGGCATAAACCGGCGCTTGAAGGCGAAGGTGGTCTGCTACGCGGAGATTTCGTCATCCTGTGTCAGGGACCGGCGGCCGAAGCGCTCGCCATCGCGCGGCGATGGATGCAGGCGTTGAAGCTGACGCTGAACGAGACGAAGACGCGCACCTGCGACGCGACGCGGGAGCCGTTCGACTTTCTCGGCTACACCTTCGGCCCGATGGTGCATCCGCCGACGGGTCGAACCTACGTGGGGGCGCAGCCGTCACGTCGGGCGATGGCCCGATTGCGCGACCGGGTGCGGAGCATTTTGCGCCCTGGCAATCAGGCCCCGTGGCCGGAAGTGGTGCGCGAGGTCAACCGCGTGGTTGGCGGCTGGCAGCGCTACTTCTCGTACGCGACTGTGAGCCGGGCGTACTGGAACCTTGACAAGTTCCTGCTGTCCCGCGCCCGCGGCTTCCTGCTGCGTCGGCACAAACTCCCTGGGCGAGGGACGCGGCGCTTCACCGCGGAACAGGTCTTCGAACGTGACGGTCTGTTCCATCTGGGCGCGGCGCATCGTGCGGCCCGGTCGCATGCGTTGACGTGAAACCAGTCCGAGAGCCGTGTGCTGGAAAACGGCAAGCACGGTTCGACGAGCGCTCGCAGGAAACCGGGTATGGCCGGTGGGATTGAGGCGTCGCCCGAAAGGATGCGACGGAACCCCACCCACGGCCTGGAGCCGCGGCGCCTGCGTTCGACTCTACCGCGTTCGGTGCGATCGGCAGGCGTTGAAGCGCCGGGTGAACGTTGAGGGCGGCGGCGGCTGACGTCCGGCTGACGTCCGGGGTGCACAGAATTGCACAAGTGCCGATAAACCGGGTATGCGCCCGACGCGCCGCCAGCAGGACGCCCCCCGGCCGACCCCGGAGGAGCACGCGCGGGTGAAGCCCGAGCTCGAGGAGAGCGAGCGCGAACGCGAGCGGCTGCAGCCGCGGGTCGAACGGATCGAGAAGCAGAACACCCGCCTGAGGCAGGAGCTCGATGCGGCCAGACGCGCCGGGCATCGCCAAGCTGCTCCCTTCGCCAAGACGGTCACGGCCGACCCCAAACGCCCAGGCCGACGAGCCGGCACCCAATACGGCGAGCCGGCCCGCAGGCGCAGACCAACGCGGGTCGACGTGCGCCACGACGTACCGCTGCCGCCGAACTGCCCGGATTGCGGCGGACGACTGCGCTCGACCGGCATGGCCACCCAGATCCAGGAAGAGCTGCCGGTCCCACGGGTCCTCGTCCGGGAGTTTCGGGTCGCCCTCGGTGCCTGTCAGGACTGCGGCCGGCGGGTGCGGGGGCGGCATCGGTTGCAGACCTCCGACGCCCTCGGTGCCGCCGCCGTACAACTGGGCCCCGAGTTGGTGGCGTCGGCGGTCATCCTCAACAAGCAGATGGGGTTGTCGTTCGGCAAGATCGCGACCCTGCTGCGGCAACACCACGGCGTCCGCGTCAGTCCGAGCGGCCTCGTCCGCGCCGTGCATCGGGCCGCCCGCCGCGCCGAACCGACCTATAGCGAACTGCGGCGCCAGCTTCGCAACAGCCCGGTGGTCACCCCCGGATGAAACCGGGGTGGAAGGTCGGCGGCCACCTGCAGTGGCTCTGGGCGGGCGTCGCGGAGAAGACGACCGTCTACACCATTCTGCCCGGACGAGGCTACGAGGAAGCGGCCCAGCTGTTGGGACCGGACTTCGACGGCGTGCTCATCCGCGACGGTTGGGCGCCGTATCGCCGCTTCACCCGGGCCAAGCATCAGACGTGCCTCGGCCACTTGCTGCGCCGGGGACGGACCCTGTGCCGGGACCATCTCCACAGCCGTATCGCCGCCGGCCTACCTATGTCAATCTATGACGTTATGACCAGCCTGGTCATAAACGTCACTTCCTCATGATGGCCGACACGCTATCCAAAGATCAAAAACGGAATCTATTTTTGGTCCGGCCCTAAGGGCCTTGGATCTATCCCTGTCCCGAGAGCTTCTCACTTCATCGTCAATAGCCTCACATCGCGCTTGGCGACTCCGACGTTCTTCTTTCGCTAGCCTGTCATCCGTGTAATTTATCTCTGCAAGCAAAGGGATCCGCGCAAGCAAAAAGTCAACAATCCCGTCATTCCCCCCTGCCCCGCCCATCGGCTCCTCCCCAGCGCGGCCCGTGCTGCCAACCGTCGTGCTCCCCGCCATCGCCCCGTCCGACTCGGTCGCCATCGCCCCACCACCGCCCCCGGGGTCATCCACTCTGGCCCCTGACCGCACCTCGCTGCCCGCCCTGGAACTCTCCGCCACGGCCCTCTCCTCCGGCCGGTCGGCCGCCCGATCCGACCCTCCCTCTCCGACCGCCAACCAGCCCAAAAAACCAACCACGATCGCAGCAGCGGTCGGCGCGACAAGCCGCACAAAAACCCTTCGGCGAACAGCCCTGCCCTTCACGCCGCCGCCAGCCCCGGCAATCCTTCGCATGACCGCCGTACGAACAAGCGCTCTAAACATCGCCGCCCCCTGACGATGCCTCAACGCCACCAACGCCGCATCTCCCAACACCTGCCCAGCGAGCTCACTCCGTATGTTCTTCGCTTCGCCCTCGATCAGCCTAGCGTGCGACTTCCTAAACGTCTTGATTTGCCGTGCCGAACCCTCCGCCAACAGAAGAATGACGCGCATCGCAAACGGAAGCCGAACGACCCGAGCCTCCACCGCCCTTCTCGTTTCATCAAACAACATCTGCCTTCTCCGCCTCCTCCCTGACTTCCTCCCGAATCGCCACCCAGTACCTCCGACACTCAATCAACCTCGCCTGAACCAACTTCGATTCGCAACGCTCAAGATCTTTGACTCGCGCGCGCACCTCATCATGCGAGCGTCCCGATTCCGCATATTCCGGATAGTATGAGTCTAACCATTCTTCTATCCTTTCAATCGCCATACCAGTAACCGCCAATTTTGCCAAGTCAATGTACCGCAGGTGCCGTCTAACGTCCGGCACGTTGCTTACGCTGCCAAAAAGTGCACTCGCGATCATCTCGCTAGAGTCTCCCCTAGCGGCCCGCCTAACCATATTTGTGTGCGACCTAACGTAGTCGCGAACCTCCAGGTTCAATTCGCCTCTCCGTTTACAATCGAGGTACGAATCGACATAGTTACACGGCAAGTCCACCGACGCGCTGAATGGATCGACCAACCCTTTCAGCACAGCAGTCAATTGTCTCACCAATCCATCAAAAATAGGTCTATGCATGTCTTCAAGAGCATCCTCCCAAATTGGTACCGTCTTCTGGTGCCGCGCTTTTTTGATTCGTCGCTTCAACCTGTTTGCCGCTTCACCTAGCACATTCGCCGCTTCATCTCGTACCTCCTCAAGACCAAACCTGTCTTCATTTTCCAGGATTCCGCTATACCTGTTCCGAATGAAATCCCTCTCTTTTTGCGTGAACAGAACCATCACTTCCTCGCTACTGAGCGGCTCTCGCCGGCCCTTAGAGTACTGTGCATCCCTCCGCGTACCGGACCTCGCGTCCGGCGGCCCCGGGAGCAACCATGATCCGATATAGCCAATCAGAGCCTCTCTACTAGCGGCCCATCCCGAGAAGCCGTCCCATAACTTCTCAGTATTGCGGCCCTTCTTTACCATCCACTTGCTGCTAATCCTGTCGTTCTCAGTCCGGAAACAAAATAACAGCCAATACATCGCAGCGGTTCGAAAGTAGTACGGTGTTGTCGCCACCGCGTTGAGGATCATCGTCTTCCTCGCCTCTATACGACTACCGTTAACTCTATTGGCCGCCGCAGTGTCGCCAACTTCTGCGTCTTTCACATCCTCCTGTTCTTGCTTTGTGAGACAACAGCAATAGAAAAACCACGCAAATTCTATTTGCCGGATCCCGGATACTTCCCCGGCGAGGACCCGGGGAAAGCCGCGCCGCGGCGCGTCATCATCGCCGAGTTCTCCCATGAACTCACCACAATCGTCGTCCCATCCCGTACCCATCCTCGGTCCTCTGCTTGGCCTCTCAGCAACTGCTGAGGTACAAGTATCCCAACTAGTTTTCCGCCGTGCTTGCCGGTTATATGACCTCCGGGTTACCCCCAGTTATCCCCGCTCACCTTAGCCGCATCACTCAAAATGACCCCGGTCCACCTGGTCCACCTAGAACCCCGCTAGTTGGGTGGTTGAACTCCAGGGTCACCCGCTCCACAATCCGCGCAGTCAGCTCATATCTTCCCGTCCCGCCATCGACCGGCATGACTCGGACGCCGTAACGCCCGCGAGCCGGAAGAGCCGCCACCAAATGCGAGTCGGACTTCCGCCCACCGTTGTCGTCCCGCGCGATAACCTCACCGCTCGGTGCCAGAAGATGGACGACCGTGTCGAAGGCGTCTGAACTCGCCTCAACGCTAACTAGCTGGCCTGGCGCGCCATTGAACTCGAAGAACCAACCGGTCGCGCGGCCATTGCCACTGAACCAACCATTGGCGGCGACTTTATCGGTCGCCGCTTTCCCCAACGGCAACGGCTTGGGTGCGACCGGCATCGGGCGGACCGCGACCCTGTAAGTTCCCGCCCCGTCGCCGAAGGGAGTAACTCGCAGTTGATAGGAACCGGTTTCCGGGAGAATCGCGAGCAGCCTGGAATCCGTCGTGGCGAGATACGGGCCGTCGTCATTACGCGCGAGCAGCTCGTCACGGGGGGTCCAGAGCTCAAGAACGGTATCGAAATCCGCCGATGTGGCCATTGCGCCGACCATTTGTCCAGCTTCACCGTTGAACTGCCAGACACCCACGGCGGCACCATCGGTACCGCCGATCGCTCCTGTGGCCGGGTTCCATTTGATCGCCCCTGTGACCGGATCTCGTTCGTCGAAAGACATGACCGGTACTTCCTCGACGGTCACGTGGTAAGGGCCGCTTGCGCCGTCCTGCGCCGCGACGCGAATCTGGTAACGACCACTGATGGGTAACGTGGCTAGCAGCCGCGAGTCCGTATCCGGTCCACCGTCGTCATTTTCGGCGAGTTCCGTTCCATCCGGTGTTCGGAGTTCGACCATGGTGTCAAAGGCGTCGGATCCCGCACTGACGCTGACTAGTTGGCCAGCGACGCCGTCGAAGTGCCAAATGCCCGCATCCCGCGGTCCGGGAGCATCGGCGATACGAGCCTCTACCGTGTAGCGGCCGCCGACTAGATTGTCGTCCTGTCGCCGTACCCAGATATGGTGCCGACCGCTCGTCGCCAGCACCGCCGCCAAGCGGGAGTTCAAGCCGGGTCCGCCATCGTCGTCACGCCCCAGGAGTTCGCCGTCGGGTGTGCGCATCTCTAGGACGGTGTCAAAATCGGATGAATCCGCCCTTACTGTGACTAGTTGTCCTTGTATTCCGTCAACGGTCCAAACGTCAAATGGGGGGCCATCGGGGCTCAGGGAATTGGCCGTTGCGCCTTCCGCGGCACCCTCAGGAATCAAGATATTCGCGGACACTGAGCGAACCAGAAGGTGGTAAGAACCAGTCTCGCCATTCAGGGCCCTCACCCAAACCTGATACGCGCCGGCATCCGCGAGAACCGCTCCGGGCCATGAGTCCAGTCCCGGCGACGACTCGACCGGCGATAGGAGTTGGTCGAAATCCGCGCTGTCCAAGAGTTTCATCAGAGCGGGACGGTTTGCGGCCAGCAGTTCGCCGGTCGGTGCGCGAAGCTCGATCGCCAGATCGAAGGTATCGGCCACGTTGGGTTCGGGTAAGCTGACGACTTGTCCCGGCCCACTTTGGAGAGTCCAGACGTCGATCGGGTTGTCAACACCGAGTGTGTCGGTGGCCAGCTGGTCGAGCTGTAGCGGGATCGGCACCACCTCGCGAACCGCTAACTTGTAGGCACCGGTTCCGGTGTCGCCGAACGCCCCTACTTGAACCCAGTACGTCCCATCGCTAGGCAGCACCGCCGCCAAATGGGAATCGCGTCGAAGCCCGCCATCGTCATCGGAGGCGAGTTCTTCGCCGGTCGGTGCCAACAGGCGAACGACCGTATCGAAGGCCAGCGAGCGGATCGATACACTGACCACAGCACCCCGGTTTCCCGTGAATTGCCAGAACATGGGACCGTCGTCAAGGGTGCCGGTCGCCACTTCGCTCAAGACCAAAGTTCTGATCTCCCCGGTCTGCTGCGCGATGGCGGGTTCGTTAGAGGTCGTGGCAGCGATAACGAACGCTGCAAGCACACGGAAAATGTCTCTCGTACTCAATTGTCTACCCCCCAGACATCGCGGATGGAAAGTGGCCAGCGCTCCCGGAACTCGTAGCCAAACATCCACCCAACGGCGCAAACGCTACTGCACCGGAAGTTTCCCCTATCGACCGGCCGATCTTCAACCTCATGCCACGAGCGAAAGTCCGGTCATGCTCGTTGGCCGTTATCGTACCGCGAGTTCAAGCAATTTGTCAATTCCGGGTGCGTATTGCGGGCCAACCGGTTGCTGGTTCCCGTCGCGAAACGCGTGGCAGCGGTCGAAAGATCGAGGTCTGTCCGTTCCGTCCTTCGGCCCGGACACGCGCGAAGCCCGCTTCAGCAGCGGCCCGCCTCGCCGCCGGCGCGGGCACCTCGAAGTCCGCGGGGATCCGGGCTGTTCACGGTCGGCCACTGGAACAGCCCAGTCCACCCCCGCTATGACCTGCTGGATGACGACGCCTTTCACGGCACCCCTAACCGAATACCAGGATGGTGCGGCCGAGTGCCTCGTGCAGTGCGGCGTTGAGCTTGTTCACGCGGTCGTCAGCCGCCCTGGCGTCGGCCTGCACCGGCTTCGTGTTGCCGGAGGAGGCGCTCGGCTTCGGCCCGCGCTGCGTCGTAGTCCTGCACGGCGGGTTGGGCGGCGGCCCGCTCCGCTTCGTAGGGCCTTACCGCGCGTCTGGCGGGGCACTGGAGTTCGTTGGCGTGGGGGGCGGCAGCGGCGGCGTTGCCAGCGAGCTCGTTCCGGTGGGCGGCAGCCGCGTTGGCCTGAGCGTAAATGGCCCGCGGTGCTGACTGCGAAGAGGGCAGCTTTCATCGCGGCGTTACACCGGTCGGTTGCTGGGCGGGCCCGCTCCGCGGCGTCCCGGTACGGGCCCGCAAATTCACGGCGTGGGCCCGGGCCGCTTCGTAGTCGCCTTGGTGTCGGGCGCCTCTCTGTCGGCCCGTGCGGCTTGGAGAGCGGCCGCGGCGCGCTGGTAGTCGGCGGCTGCAGCCGCGGGATCCTGGCCCGCGCGAGGGCGGTCGCGAGGGCCACGAACACGGCTATCGTGAGAGTGCTTCGCACTGGCTTCCCTTGGAGAAACGGTTCAGGTACCACGTTACCACGCGACGAGTATCGCCGTTAGCAGGGCGGGCAGGAGGCTTCCCGACGCCGCGACGGGGGCGGGTTGAGCGACCCCCGTTGAATGGCCTCCGCGTCGTGGACACCGGCGAGGGAGACGGGGACGAACCGCTGGCCGAGGGAGGCGGCCAGTGGCCGCGCGAACGGGGTAGTGCCGATGCCGGCGTGCCCGCAGAGACACAGGATGATGGCCTCGTCGGCGGGGTCGCGTGCCGCGAGCGGCGTGCCGCTGCGCGGCCGCGGAGCCGCGCAGCGCCGACGGAATGAGCGGCGGGCCGGCGAGGCCCCGCAGCGCGCCTTCTCAATCCGGGTCCGGCGGCCCGAGCAGTTCGGACACCGTCTGGGGCGTGTTCAGCACCCCGGGGGTCGGCCGTGGCGTGTCGGCGCGCCGCCCGCCGGAAGAGGGCGAGGAGCGCCTCCGCCAGGTGCCGCACGCACGGCCCGCGGGACCAGCCCCGCACGGGCCCCCGCAGCGGCGCCCTCACGAGCTTCGGCTCCACGCCGCACACTCGATCGCGGCCGGCAGCAGATTCGCCGTGACCTGCTCCAGGTGGTCGAGGACGTCGGACGTCTTGCGCGAGACGTTGAGCGACACGCGGACCGGATAGCTTCCGGGCCGTTCTTGGATTCGGGTGGGCATGGGGTCGGGCGGCGGCGCGCGGCGGCACCCGGGCGGGCAACGCGGCGCGCGCGTCGTCGCCGACGCCGGGAGGTTCACCGTCCGCCGCCTGCCTTCATTCCGATCCGCCGGCTGCCGGGCCGTTCTCCGTGGTCGATCGTCCCCACTGGGTCGCCGCACAGGTGCACCGCCCCCTCGCGGGTGTCTCCCGCCACCGCCCGGTACCGTCCAGGCCTGTGAAGTCGATCAGGGTCCGGCTCCGTCCGCCGGGCCGCGCCTCGTGAACGCTCTTCGCCACCCCGGCGCGGTTCGTCCCGAAGTGAATTGGGAACCGTCTGCCGGGCTCCGTCGGTCACTGTCGTCACTGCCTACGGGCTGCGCCACGGAGGTCGGCCGCCCGGCCGGTCGGGGACCGGCGGCACGGGATCTCGATCGCAGCAGTTGGCCCGGGGTTCCGGCGCAACTCAGGCGAGCGCCAGCGCGGAGTTGCTCAGCACATTGGTGAGAGGCACGGGCTGGTACCCCGTGAGCTCGACGGTGAGGATTCCGGTGGCGTCCGGTCGGGCTTTCCCCGCCGTGCGGGTGTCCGAGGATTTTCACGGTATCCTGCGGCACCCGGCGCAGCCGCGCCGGCGCAGGGGTGCGTGGCTGAGGAGGAGGACGGGGCCGGTATCGCAGACGGCCGCCGCGTGCTGAGGGTCGAACCAGGCCGCCGCCAGCTCGTGGCGGCCGTGCGAGTCGTGGCTCCGATCGCGGGCGCCCGGGGTCGGAGGTAGATATGGTGCGCCGCCCGCCGCGAACCCGGCGACCCGGCCCGGCCGTGTGCGGCGTGGCGCCGGGAGCGAGCCCCCACGGTGGCCGGGCCCGCGAGGGCGTACCGGATACCCGACGCCTGGGCAAACAGCGAGGCGTGCGGGAAGCGCTTCGAGAACTTGTCCCCCGGATGGGCGGAACGCCCGCACCAACACCGATCGGCGCAGGTGCGACGCAAAAGCTCGGGGGCACCCGGACCGGCTGGGGCCTAACGATGACGACGGCCGTCGGGGACACCGTGACGGTGCGGATCATCGAGACCCGGACGACTCACACAACGGCAGGTGGGTGGGCACGAAGCGCGGACACTCCGACACCGCCAGCTTCCGGGCGACGTTCCCGGGGTGGCACCGTGTGCGGGTGGGCATCGACCCGAACGGCGAGATGAACGCGACGGCGACCCACGAGGGGTTCGGGCTCAAGAAGCCCGACCGATCACGGCCCGAGGACGGAATCCACCTATTGGTAGCGGCAACATGAAAGGGACCCCGTGGCCACTTGAAAAGGACTCCCCACCATTTTGCAAGGCCCTGGAGCGCGTTCGTCGCGCACGGGTTGCCCGCGGCCGTCCTGAGGATCCCGGCGCCGAAGCCTGTCGCGTCGGAGACCCGCTGGGGAGCGTCGTCATGACCACGCGACCGACATCATGGCGAGCACAGACAGGGACTCACGCTCACACGGCGGTGTTGCGCCACGCCGCCCTTCGGCCGGCGTGGCGATTGTCGGGCGGGCCGGCCCGCTGCAACGCGGCCGCGGTCGAGCCCGTCGCCGCTCGATGTCGTGAACGTCCAGGGTCGAACCGCCTGTCACCGGTCCGTTACGTAACGGTGCGGAGTGGCCGGGGCGTTGACGAACGCGGAGCCGCGGGGCGCGTTACCGAGAGCGGCGGCAGGCCGACGAGTCCCGGGTCCGCTCCCGGAACGCACTGCAACTTGTCGGGCGGTCGGAGCGCGTAGCTGCGGGACGGCCGGCGTGTCAACGTGCTGCGCACGTCCTCCGCTTCGCTCCGGCCCTTCCGGGTGACACCCCGTCCGCCCCGCGACTCAGATGGCAGTTATGGGCCTTGCGGCCCGGCCTGGACGGGGCGTCCCGGCCGTCCACGGCGCTCACGGGGCGCGGTGGACCGCCGGAAGTCGATCTGCGGACGCCGGGAGCTGCGGCTTGAGGAGCGGCTCATCTACTAGCCGCACTGCCGACACGGTGCGGGTCGAAGCGGGCGCCGGCGCGCAGCATCGCGCAGGCGACGCTGAGCAGGCGGTCCGCCACCGAGCGCAACGCGCGTGCGTGGCCGTGACCGCGAGCCCGGAGCGACTGGTACTTGTCGTAGCTGGCCGGGTCGCGGTGGGCGGCGACGCGGGCCCAGTGATAGGCGGCATCGCGCAGCCGGTCGTGGGCTGCGAGCCGCCGCGTCACGATCATGCTCTTCCCCGAACGGCGGGTGACAGGAGCCACCCCGCAGAGGCAGCGAAGGGCAGCGAAGTCCCGCCGCCTGACCGCATCGCCACCCTCGGCAAGCAGCGCCGCCAGCACCTTGGTGCCGATGCCCGGCAGCGACAACAGGATGGCCGCATCCCGGGGCTCCTGCGACGATGGCTCGTCTTCCGTCGACGCGCCCGGGTCGTCCGCTGGAGCAGCGCCGGTGAGCTGATCCACCAACCGGCATAGTTCACGGCGCGCCTGGTCGAGCCTGGAAATGGCAACTGAAAGGGGACCGCCGTGGCCACGTGAAAGGGGACCACCCAAGTCTCCGTCAACATCAGATTCCGGGTCCTCCTGTCTGAGCGTTCCCGGCTGTCGGGCAGGATCGCCTGGGAGCGTGCGCGCAGCCGCCGTCAAGGCTGTCAGCCCCGCGAAGCGGGGGCGGAGCGAAGCGACGCGCCTTGACGGCGGCGAGCACACGGTCATGCTGATGGGCCCGACAGCCCGGGGCCTCGACGCCCGGTGAGCGGCGGCGTCGGGCGTTTGCTCCGAAGCGGGGAGTACGGCCGGGAGGCGTCAACGACGAGCTCCCTTCTTGCCGACCGCCGGTGCTTCGGGTTGGCGGGCCGCCAACCCGAAGCTGCCGCCGTGATCTGCAGTACGGTCGCGTTGTGGACGACCCTGTCGATGACCGCGGCGGCCGCCGTCGGGTCGAAAGGAAGACCTCGGGCCGGCGCGCGGACGACAGATTCGTCGGTACCACCAGGCTCCGCCGTCCGTAGCGCTATGATGAACGCGAACAGCAGGTCGGCCCCGGCCTTGTCGAGCGGGACGCAGCCCAGCTCGTCGGCGTAGACGACGTCGAAGCGGGCGAGCTCGCGGGGGCTCGCGGGCCAGCCGGTCCTACTGCCGGGCCTCGACGAGCAGCGTCACCGGCTCGACCGCGTTCACGAACCACACCCGGCAGGCCATCCCAAGGTGATGGACAGAGGCGTCTTCGCCCGTGCCAACCCGCCGACGAACACGGCGTTGGCGGCCTCGGCGACGAAGCGGCAGGTCGAAGACCTTCGGGACGGCGTCGCGGTCGAGGCCGGCTGCGCCTCGAACGAGATTGCCGCCACCACGCAGCTATGCGGTTCGGACCTCCGGGATCGGGATCGATGGCGCCGAGTCGCTCGAATCGGCGTCTGGGCTCGGCGAAGCGGCAGCGCCTTGGGACGCTCCCATCGGATCGGCAAACACGAGACGACGGGCGGCGAGACGGCGCCAGTCCTTGACGCGGCGCTGCAGAGTCCGGAGCTGGCCCGGGACGAACATCCCCGGGTGCTCCCGCCGCAGACGGTCGAAGAGCTCCTTCGCCGTCCGATGCGGTTCCGCCTCCAGCCACTCGACGACACGGGGCCACGTCGTCTCGAACGGGTCCCGCCGAGTGCGCCAGTGTCGCGGCGGTCTCTTGCGGGGCTGGTGCGTCGGCCGCACCTCGCCGGCGCGCCAGGCCAGCGCCAAGCTCCGCAGAAAGCCGTCGAGGTCGGCATCGCGCTGCGGCATCGGATGAACCGTCGAGCCCGCGTGCGTATTCCGGTCCAAACCGATCACTGATTCCGGTCCAAACCGATCACTGATTCCGGTCCAAACCGATCAGCGATTCCGGTCCAAACCGATCACCCCCCGTCGGAGCTGAGCGGCGCGGGACGACCCGCCGGCCGTGAGACCCTTCCTGCTTTTCAGGAGGGACGAACGCTGGCGAACAGGAGGTTGTCCATGCGCAAGATTCGAGATGTGCTGCGGCTGTACTTCGCCGCCGCGCTGAGCGTCCGAGCCATCGCCCGCAGCCTGGGGACGTCGCCGTCGACGGTGGGCGAGTACCTGCGCCGCGCCAAGGTGGCGGGGCTGAGTTGGCCCGTACCCGAGTCGGTCGAGGACGCCGGACTGGAGCGTCGGCTGTTTCCGCCGCCGCCGCCGAGCCGCGCGGAGCGGCCGCTGCCGGACTGGAGCGAGGTCCACGGGGAGTTGCGGCGCAAGAGCGTGACGCTGGCGCTGCTCTGGCAGGAGTACAAGGAGAGCCACCCCGAGGGCCTGCAGTACAGCTGGTTCTGCGAGCAGTACCGGGCCTGGGCCGGGAAGCTCGACCTGGTGATGCGCCAGGACCACCGCGCCGGCGAGAAGCTGTTCGTCGACTACGCCGGGCAGACGGTGCCGGTGGTCGACCGCGAGACCGGCGAGGAGCGGCGGGCGCAGGTCTTCGTGGCGGTCCTCGGGGCGTCGAGCTACACCTTCGCCGAGGCGACGTGGACGCAGACCCTGCCGGACTGGACGGCGTCGCACGTGCGCGCCTTCGAGTTCTACGGCGGGTGCCCCGAGCTGGTGATCCCCGACAACCTTCGCCCGGGGGTCAGCCACGCCCACCGCTACGAGCCGGACCTGAACCCGACCTATCACGACCTCGCCCGCCACTACGGCGTGGCGGTGCTGCCCGCGCGGGTGCGGCGGCCCAGGGACAAGGCGAAGGCGGAGGTGGCCGTTCAAGTGGTCGAGCGGTGGATCCTCGCCGCCCTCCGCAACCGCGCGTTCTTCTCGCTGGCCGAGCTCAACGCGGCGATCTCCGGGCTGCTCGAACGGCTCAACACCCGGCCGTTCCGCAAGCTCCCGGGGTCGCGGCGCTCGCAGTTCGAGCAGCTCGACCGGCCGGCGCTGCGCCCGCTGCCCGACAGCCCCTACGTCTTCGCCGAGTGGAAGGCCGTCCGGGTGGCCGCCGACTACCACGTCGTGGTCGACGGGCACTACTACTCGGTCCCGCACGCGCTCGTCCGCCGCCAGCTCGACGTCCGGCTGACGGCCCGCACCGTCGAGTGCCTCCACCGCGGGCAGCGCGTCGCCAGCCACGTCCGCTCGCCGGACAAGGGGCGCCACACCACCGCGGCGGAGCACAGGCCCGAGAAGCACCGCCGCATGGGCGACTGGACGCCCGACCGCTTCATCGACTGGGCCGGGAAGATCGGACCGGACACCGCCGCCCTGGTCGCCGCCGTCCTCGCCCGGCGTCATCCCCAGCAGGCCCACCGCTCCTGCCTCGGGCTCCAGCGCCTGGCCAAGTGCTACGGCACCGCCCGCCTGGAAGCGGCCGCCGCGCGGGCTCTCGCTGTCGACAGCTGCAGCTACCGCGGCGTCGAATCGATCCTCCGCCACCGGCTCGACGAGGCCCCCGCCGGGCCGCCCGAACCCGCCGAGCCCGTCGACCACGACAACATCCGTAATGCCGACATCCCGATTATGCCGCGTGGGCTGCCGACCGCCCTGACCACCGCGGACTTCCTGCAAAGCGCTATCGGCATAATCACAGCGCTTCGAGGAACGCCATCACCTCATCAGATGGATGATATCGGCCGGAGGGCACACCGACTGGTTTCGTCTGGTCCATTGCCTTCTCCTTCAGTTGAAGATCGGCATGGAGGTAAATCTGGGTCGTTTCGACCGACTCGTGGCCGAGCCACAGTGCGATCACCGCACAATCGACCCCCGACTGGAGCAACGTCATGGCGGCAGCATGACGGTTATTCCGATATCGGAATAAGCGCCACACCTTCGTCGTGCGCCGGCTGTTGCGCTGGTACCAAGAGGGTGCCGATGTTGATCACAAAATCCTGGCTCTCGCCACCTACCTCGGCCACGGCAGGGTCGCCGACACCTACTGGTACTGCACCGCCGTCCCCGAGTTGCTCGCCAGCACCGGACAGCGTTTCGAGCGCTTCGCCCGCCGGGCGTCGGAGCTCCCGTCATGACCTCCGTCGAGCGGGCGTTCCCCGCACTCCTGCAGGAGTTCTTTCACCGGCGCCTCATCGCGCAACGGGGCGCCAGCACGCACACGATCGCCAGCTACCGCGACACCTTCACGTTGTTCCTCGGGTACGCCGCAGAGCGCACCGGACGCACCCCCTCGGCGCTGACCCTCTCGGATCTCGACGCGCCCGTGGTCCTCGACTTCCTCGACCATCTCGAGACCGAACGCGGCAACTCTGCGCGCACCCGCAACCTCCGGCTCACCGCCATCCGGTCCTTCATGCGCTACGCCTCGCTGCGCGAGCCATTCCTGCTGCCCGTCGCGCAACGCGTCCTCGCGATTCCCGTCAAGCGCTTCGACCGGCCCGTCCTCGGCTACCTGTCCCGCGACGAGGTCACCGCCATCATCGACGCGCCCGACCGGTCCACCTGGAGCGGGCAGCGCGACGCCGTCCTCTTCGCCGTGCTCTACAACACCGGCGCCCGCGTCTCCGAAATCATCCGGCTGCACGTCGCCGACGTGCTCCTCGACCGGGCGTCCTCGCTGCTTCTGCACGGCAAGGGACGCAAGGAGCGTGTCGTCCCGCTCTGGAAGAGCACCGCGGCGCAACTGCGCAGGTGGCTCCCCCGAATCGATGGAGACCCCGACGCCCCCGTGTTTCCCAATCGCGTGGGCAAGCCCCTGTCGCGCTCCGGGGTCGAACATCAACTGCGCGTCGCCTGCCGGAAGGCCGCCGAGCGTCACCCATCGCTCGCGACGCGGCGGATCTCGCCCCACACGCTGCGCCACACGACCGCGATGCATCTCCTCCAGTCCGGAGTCGACATCACCGTCATCGCCCTCTGGCTCGGCCACGAGGACACCGCCACCACCCACCAGTACGTCGAAGCCGACCTCGCCATGAAGGAGGCGGCACTCCGGCGCGTCGACGATCCCGCACCTCAGCCACTCCGCTTCACCGCCACCGACCGGCTCCTCGACTTCCTGGAAGCTCTCTGACTATGCGGAGTACCGCTCCACGCAATCGTCCGTGTTCCCGCGGGCCGCCGAACCAAACTCAGCATAGTCCTGAACTCCGCATAGCCGTCGCTATGCAGAGCTCTGCATAGGGACGGAAAAAAAACGCCGGAAGTCATCGCCCGCCTCGAAGCCCTGATGGCGCACGAGACGGCCGGCGACCCGCTCAGCGGGTTGAAATGGACGCGCCGTACGACCGCCAAGATCGCCGCCGAACTCCGCGCACTCGGTATCGACATCTGCGCTCGGACCGTCGCCCGGCTCCTCAAGGCCCTGGGCTTCTCGCTGCGTGTCAACCACAAGAAGCTCGCCGGCGCCTCCCATCCGAACCGCGACGACCAATTCCAGTGCATCACGGCGCTCCGCGAGCGCTGCGCCGCCGAGAACACCCCGGTCATCAGCGTCGACACCAAGAAGAAGGAACTCGTCGGCGCGTTCAAGAACGCCGGCGCCAAATGGGACCGCGCCCCCGAACTGGTGCGCGATCACGACTTCCCCTCCGACGCCGAGGGCCGCGCCATCCCCTACGGAATCTACGACCTGCAGGCCAATACCGGAACCGTCTTCGTCGGCACCACCGCCGACACTCCGGCGTTCGCCGTCGACTGCATCGAGAAGTGGTGGCGCACCGAGGGCCGCAAACGCTATCCCGAGGCCGCCACGCTGCAGATCCTCGCCGACAGCGGCGGCAGCAACGGTTGCCGGCCGCGAGCCTGGAAGTTCCAGCTGCAGCATCGCCTCTGCAACCGTCATGGACTGCGCGTCACCGTCGCCCACTACCCCACGGCCGCGTCCAAGTGGAATCCCATCGACCACCGCCTGTTCTCTGAGATCAGCAGGAATTGGGCGGGCCGCCCTCTGGACAGCTACGAGACCATCTTGAAATACCTGCGCACCACACGCACGGCGGCCGGACTCCGCGTGCGCGCGCACTTGGTGAAGAAAGTCTACAAGACCGGCATCAAGGTCACCGATGCCCAGATGGAACAGCTACACATCACCAGCGACAGCTCCCTGCCCAAATGGAACTACACCATCGAACCCGCGTAACGAAAATCGGAATCTATTCTTGCGCCGGCCCTTTGCAAGGTCTTGCGGGGAGAAAATCTCTGGTCAAGGAAAGGGCTCGTTCTGTTGACTTCTAATGAAAAATGAGGGGATCCCTGAGGTCTGTGACTATTCCGAGTCCAATGGTACATCCAACCCGAGCACCGCCCACCTTGGGCAATCGACTCGGAATAATCCGATGCCGGAATAATGTCGCACGTCGTGGATGCGCGGTTGGTGGGTGCGGCCGTGCCCGATCCAGTCCAGACGCCGCCTGATCCGGCGGAACGTCTTCCCTACGGCGGTGCCCGTGAGTCGGGGTGCTTGCCCGGTGCGGAAGAAGTAGTTGGACCGGGGTGACGTCGTCGGTCGTGAGGCGGCAGGCTTCGGAGAGCCGCAGACCGGTTGAGGCCAGCAGCGCGAAGTAGGCGACATAGGTGGCGGGTCGCAGCCCGTTTCGGGGCGGCAAGCGGCCTGCCTGCTGCAGGAGTGCAGCCATCTCCGTCTCGCTGTAGATGTGGGGCGGCGAGCGGCGCGGGATGCGTCCCAGGAGCCCGACCGGCGGCACTTAGGTAGCCGGGTCGAAGAGCGCGCGGTACCGGGCGAACTGCCGCACGACGGCCAACCGCCGTGCGGCCTGGGCCGGATTGCTGGACCATGAGGATCGTGCCCACTGGACCGCGAGCTCGATCGTCACGGGCCCGATGTGTCCGATCCGGTCTGCATGGCTGGCGAAGTTTCGCAGCAACCCCCTCGGCCGTTCCGAGGTGGAAGCCCAGTCCGCGGCGCGCGGTGAGGTACTCGTCGACCAGACGATGGAAGCTCGGGGGCGTCATCGGAGCACCTCCGGCCAGGGGAGCGCGACCTCGCGCAACCTCGGCAGATCGAGCTTGGCGTAGATCGTCGTGGTGTCCAGGCTGCGATGGCCGAGGACGTCAGCGACTTCCTTGAGGCTGGCTCCCTCTTGCACCATGCGGCTGGCCACTGTGTGCCGGAAGACGTAGGGGCCGGCGAGCGGCGTGTCGACCGCCGCGCGGCGAAGGGCGCGGACCACGGCGGCTGAGACGGCAGGACTCGAGAGCGGCTCGCCGCGACGCGCTCCCAGGTGCTGCACGAACACCCGGCGTTCGCTGGTCGCTGGCCGCTCTCCGCTGAGGTAGGCGACCAGCGCCTGCCCCAGCACGCTCGGCAGCGGCAGCATGGCGCCCCGTCGGTTCTTCCGGGCGCGGATCTGAATGGTGCCGTCGCGCCAGTTGATGTCGTCCAGACACAGGTCGGCCACTTCGCGGGGCCGCAGCCCCAGGGTCGCCAGGCACTGCACGATCGTCCGGTCCCGTTGCCCGCACGGGGTGGGGGCGTCGAACGACGCGAGCACCTGCTCGACTTGCTGCTCGGTCAGGGAACGCGGCAGCGTCGCAAGCCGCCAATGGGCCACGGTCGGGAGAGCCGCCTCGAGCGCGTCGCCGCAGAATCCCTCGAAGCGCAGGAACCGGAAGAACGGTCGCAACGTCGACAGCACGGTCCGCATCGACCCCGGCGAGAACCGGTGCCGTAGCGACGTGATGAATGTCGCCACGTCGGCCGGCGTAAGGCGGCTGGGATCGATCGGGTCCGTACCGAGAGTGGCCCGGACGAGCGTCCGGGCGAACCAAGCGCGGTTGCGCAAGATCTGAGGACGCAAGCCGCGCGTACGTCGTTGGTGGTGCGTGTACGCCTCGACCAGACGGTCGAGGGTCCACGGGCCGTGAACGGTCATGGGATGCTCCTTTCCGGCCAATCAGGCCGGACGGGAGCATCTCAACTATGCGGAGTCCTGGGAACCGGTCAGCTCACGCAACCCCCGCTTCAACAGGCACTTGAAGCCGAACGCCTCAACCGACTCAGCATAGTCCTGAACTCCGCATAGCCGTCGGCGTCCGCCCGCCCCCCGCGCGGCGCACCCGGTCGACCTCGACGTCGCGCTCGATGAGCTCCCGTCGTCCGGTCGCGACCGTGGAGGGGTCGATGCGGAGCAGGGTCGCGACGCGCCGGTCGCCGCCCCAGCCGCACTTGAGCGATTCGAGGCCGGCGAACAGACGCCGCTGCCGTTCGTCGAGCAGGCTGGCGAACAACACGATGGCCGCGCGCAACTCGGCGGGCATCAGCTCGGCATCGGGCAAAGGCCGTACGAGTCCGGGCGTGGCCAGCAACAGGCGCCGGGTCCGCAGTTGCCGTGCCTGTCGCGTGCGGTCGGCCGCGCAGTAGAGGAACTGGCCGGCGAGCTTGTGCCGCGTCAGCCGCCCATCGCGGACGAGCTTGCGCAACGCGTCCTGGGTGCCGACATGGAGCAGGTTGTCGAGCTCCTCGCCGAAATGCCCGGCCTGTGCCTGGTTGACGAACGACTCGGCGGTGGCGACCAGGGTGCCGACGCGGGAGAACCGGACGCCGCCGAACGCCCACAGTCCGAGCTCGTCGAAGTCGGCGAGTTCGTCGAGGGTATAGTAGCGGCCGCGATGCGAGTAGCTGGTGCGGGCGGCGAGGTCCTTGAGCTTGCGGAACGCGGTGCGCCGGGCGCGGGTTCCGAGCGCCGCCATGACCTCCGCCAGCGAGGCGATGGTCTGCTTGCGGAGCAGGGCGAGGATTGTGTCGGCGGAGAACTCGGGTGGTCTCATTCTGGCACCATTACGGTTCTAGATTCCGTAATGATGCCAGAACCCGGCGCTCGGTGCCACCCGAAAATCCGCAGAACAGCCTGGCTCTACTGACGGCTCGACAGGAGATTCTGGCGGGGGGACCGGTCTGATTTCAGCGCCACTACAGGCGGTTACAGGGGGACTTATTCTTGCGCCGACCCTTAGTGAAGGTCCCCGTAACCTGTTGAATCTATTGGAGTAATTTCTGGGACACTACTGCGTGCCCGCACCGTGCGGCCTCCATCAAGCTGTTCGCGGTGCGAATCGCGCCTGCTCAGCGTGGATAGTCTCCTGTCCGGCGCTTTCCAGCGATGTGCTTTGAACAGCGCGACCGATCGGGTGATGTCCCCAATTCCGCACCTCAAGATGGGGTCGGGAGGCGGCGGGGGCGCCTGGGAGACGCCCCCGCCGACGCGGTCGTGGAACGCATGTCAGGCGATCATCCGTCCCCGGTAGTCTGGGCGGTCGATTCCCGGGCGGCCGAGTCCGCCCCCGCCCCTAGGAAGGTCTGGACGGTCGAGTCGCGGACGGCCGAGTCCGCTCCCGGGAGAGTCCAGCCGGTCGAATATCCTCGGCGGCGGGGCGGCCGCGGGCGGTGTCGGGTTGGGCGAAGGAGGTCTGGGGTTGACCCCGAGTTCGTTGAGCACGCCCTTCGCCGCGCCTTCGGCCGCTCCCTTCGTCGCTCCCAGGGCGGCGCCGGTCAGCGCGCCCTTCACCGCTCCCGGAGGTCCGCCCACGACGGCGCCCGTCAGTGCGCCCTTCGCAGCGCCGTTGACCGCTCCGCCAACCGCGCCTTTCGCGGTTTCAGTCGCGACCCGTCCGGCGGCCGCTGCCGCCCTGTCGACGGCGTCGGGGTCCTTGGGGCTGGGCGCGCCCGTGGGCATCATTTTCCGCTCGAGGTACAGCAGCGGGTCAAGGTAGTGGCCCTCGCCCGACTCCATGCGGTCGTACAACCACTCCTCCGGGGTGTCCTGCGCGTAGGCCGAAGCCGCCGGGACCGCCGCAGCCAATCCCGCGCAGATTCCCAGCACCAGCGGGTGCCCCCCCTTCATGACTTGCCTCATCGTGGATCCTCCACAGAAAGCCGGGACCACCATCGGTCCACCGACATCGCAGTAGACATACTACGACCCAGGTTGGCAGGCTGTTAGTTGGGTGCTTCGCAACGCCTGCGGATCACTGTCAACGGTCATCGAGAAACGACAGATTCTCGACAGGTCATCGACCACAACATGTAGGGGGTCAAGGTTGGGCATCGTCCGATAGCTGCCGGTCTGGACAAGCGTGCGCGGAGCCGCCGTCAAGGCCGAAAGCCCCGCGGAGCGGGGGCGGAACGCAGCGACGCGCCTTGACGGCGGCGAGCACACGCCGAGAATGTCGGTCGGACGATGCCCCGGCCACCACAACATCTTGTGGTCGGCGCGACGCTCGAATTGTTCGGATCCTCGCGGTCGCGAACACCGAACGGGGACATCCGTACACGCGCGCGCGCACCGCCTGCAACGTGCCGCCGGCGAGGCACGACGGCGGCCGGCAGACCTGGTTCGTGGACGTGATCGCGTTCCGCAATCAGGCCGCGGCCCTCGCGAAGTGCAGGAAGGGCCAAGCCGTGAACGTCATGGGAACCCTCAGCATGGAGGAGCGGACAAAGGACGGCCACACCTACCAGAACTTCACCGTGACCGCCGACGCCGTGATGGGCGCGGCCACGACGAGACGGACCGAATGACCGGGCCCCGCGAACCCGAGGGGGTGCGGCTCTTTTCAGTAGATGGCCATCTTGTTCATTTATAAGGGGTTATGCCGTCTGGCGACCGCTCTTCACCGCGCATTGAGCGGGTACACAACCCTTCCCCCGCCTCTTTGGACTGCCAGCGCCACCGAGATCCCGGTTGCGGCCGACGCTTCGGTCTCTGCCGACCCGCCACTCCTGGACATTCCCGCGCCATGCTGGTACGGTGTCCGGGGAAGTTCGGGAGGGGAGACAAATGACCGTGGTGATGACGAGGTTCTCGGGACGTACGTTCAACACCCAAGCGATGCGAACCGTCAACTCCCGCATCGCCCTCCGCGGCCCGGCACCGTGCGCGGCCGAAGCCGTCTTCGCGGAGGCCAAAGCCTTCCTCTCCTCGCGCGAAGCCCGGCAGATGAGCGCGAGCGATCTCGAACGGGAACTGCACCGGCGGCACCAGGAGTTGGTGGGGCAAGCTCCTGCAAGCGCATCGCGACCAACGCAGCCCGAGGGAGGCCGCCGGTCCGGCCGAGGGCACCGGCGCTGGCACTGTCGAGGGCGCTGGCACTGTCGAGGGCACCAGCGCTGGCGCTGTCGAGGGTGCCAGCGGTGTCGAGTGCCCGGAGCGACGCGAGCACGAATGCCACACGGAAACCACCTCCCGCACAGTGCAGGTTCCGCGGCCGGGCTGCGCGTCGCGCGGTCACGACGGTCTGCATCCGCTTGATGCCGCACTGAACCTGCCGTCGGCGCGTTATGGTGTTGACATGTGCCACCGCACGAACCATCGCGACCGCCGCGCGGGCACCGCCGTGCACGTCGCTGCCGGTCACAGCACCACTCGACCTCGTCCGCGCGGCGGGGCCGCGCTCCGGTCGACGAAAAAGAGCCGCACCCAACCCGAGGCCGTCCCGACGACCATGATCTGCGTGATACCCAACATCCCGCCTCCACCGACAACCCGTCGCTGCAGCAGATCTACGACGACCACGCGCAGTTCCTCGGCACCGTGCGCCACCGGCCCACCCACACCGAACTAGCCCGGATGTCGGTGCTCCACGGCTTCCGCCCGGCGCTGCCGGTGTCCGCGATCCGGTGGACGAACCGGTACGCGCAACGCGTCATCCTGATCGTCGCGGGCCAAGCGGAGCCCCAGTTCCGCCACTGCGACCACGGCCGGAGCTCGGTCCTCGGGCGCCGGCCGTTTCGGGGCCCGCTGCGGGTGCCCGCCGTCACCGCCGCCCACCGGCACTACACGGAGCTGCGGCGCTACAGACACTGCAACGGCGTCCAGATGCTCAACGTGGGCACCACGGGAGCCCGCGAGGCGTCCCCCCTGGTTCGAGCCCGACGACGACTGCACGACCTGGAGCAGCCTCTACACGGCCGTCCTCGCCGCCGCCGCACCCGACACCCCCGCCGGCGCGTGACGGACGGGCGCCCCGGCCAACCGCGGACCGCCGCGGCCTGAGCCGGGTCGGAAACGCCATCACGGCCGGTGCCGAGCGTCGGGGTGCGAACCCGCACCCGCCGCCGTCAACGGCGGGCGCCCCGCGCCCGGCCCGCCACAGAGACCCCAACCCATGACGACGACCACCACGAAGTGCAACGACATCCACAACCGGTACGCAATCGACTGGGAGCTGTGCTCGCCAGCCGCCACGACCCAGTGGGCGCAGCTCGACACCGCGGCCGACGCCGCCTGGTTCGGGCAATGGGTGAATCCCTTCCGCCGAATCGTGCTGGCCTACTGCGAGGGCGAACTGCAGGTGACACGGTGCGGCGATGACCGGGAGCTGGCCGCCGAGCTCCGCCGAATCGCCGACTGGCACCGGGAGCACGACCGCTGGAAGGGGATCGACCCGTGGAACGACGCCCTCGCCCGACGCCTCGACGACGCCGGCGCCGGCGACCTCGTGCACCCAGGTCGGAAGCCCGACGCGACAGGCCCGTCCATGAGGCCGGGCATGACCACGGACACCGGGATCACGCCCGCCGGACCCGCAACGAGCCTGAACGCACCGCGCATCGACGGCCGATGAACCCGGCCGAGGGGAACCCCGACGAGGAGGCACAGGAGGCACCGAATGGGATTGACAAGACCGCAAGCGATCACCCGCCGGATGGACGCCGCCGGGCACGGACTCCGGGGCGCGATGGCGAACCTCGCCCGGATGCTGGCGATCGTCGACTTCGAACACGGGGAGGACGTGCGCGTGTTCGGCTACAGCCGCAACCCGGCGCCGCACTACGTCAACCTCCGCGAGGCGGCAAGAGGTGCCGTAGAGGAGGCGGGCGCGCCGGGAGCGCCGACCGACGACGACCAGCCGGAGACCCCGGCCGGAACGCCCTTGGCCGCGAGGTGGCCACCGCCCGGGGCCGAAACCGCACCCGCGACGATCATCGCGTTCAAGAGCTTCAGCGGCGAACCCACGGCGACCTTCCCGAACCGGGCCTGCGCCGGCCGCGTCCCGTGCTTCTCGACCCGGGACGGACACTTCGACGCCCCGGTGGCCGACGTCGATCAGTGACCGAACGCCGAACCCACCCGGCAGCTCCTGACCGAGCTGGCCAACGAGTTCTGGCCCGACTGACAACCCGCCGGCACCCTTGACGCCCGGCGCGGCCGGTGGACCGGCCGGGAACGACCCCCACGCCACCCCACCTTCCACGACATGCGGGGCGCGGCCCGGTATCACGGGTCCGGCCACCGCGTTCTCCCACCCAGCTCAGCCGCGCCGCGACCGCCCAGCACGCCGGAGGGCCGGGACGCGCGTCCACAGACGTTTCGACCCGGTGCGGCTCCGGCAAGTCCAACCGCCGAGCCATGTTCCCCGCCGACACCCCAACAAGGCCCTTCCGGCAACAACGGCATATCGCCCCGCCGACCCTGTCGGCACCCCCGAGAAAACCGAAATGCAGATCTACGGCGCGTACACACGCGGCATCCAGGGACACCTGTTCACGGTGTCCGCCACCCCCAACCCGGCCGGACGACTCCATGTCGCCGACGTCCGCGACACCGTGGCGCAGCAAACGGCCACGACCGTCACCCACGCCCTGAAGCACCTCGACATGCGCACCGTCGGCGCCGACGTGCGCCTCGAGCCCGCCGGCCCCGGAGACCCGCCCCTGGCCACCGGCCAATACTCGGGCACGCTCGAACTGCCGATCGCGCTGGCCCTGCTTGCCGTGGCCGGCAAGCTCCCGTCGGACCGACTCGCCGGCACCGTGGCCGTCGGCGGCCTCGACCCCTACGCCGCGAACGGGAGCGCCGGGGTGCGGTGCATCGGCGGCTGCGGCACGACCGCCATCGCCCACGCCGCACAGGAGGACCAGGCCGCGGCCGCGTGCGTCGAGTGCAGCGAGACGACCTCGGCCGCGACGCTCGACGAGCTCGTGGCCGTGCTCGCTGGCGACCGGAACGGCGACCCGCTCCCGCCCCGGACGGCGATCGTGAAGCGACGCGACCCTGGAAACGTGGCGCGTCGGCGAGGACGACCTGCGCGCGCTCGATATCGCGTGCACGGGCTGGCACAACATCCACGTCATCGGCCCCGACGGGCACTCCCTCCCGCAGTACGGCCGCATCGCGCAGGCCCTCCTGCCCGACCTCGACGGCGAGGCGGCGCGCGAAACGACCACGATCCACGGCGTCGCGGGCCTCATGGCGCCGTGGACCGCGCGGATGACGGAGCCCCCGCTCCGGGTTCCGCACTACACCGCCTCGCGCGGCGCCGTCGCCGGCAGCCGGGGCCGGCCCGGCGAGGTCAACCTCGCGCACAGCGGCGTCCTCGTCATCGACCAGCCGACCGAGTTCGACCGCGACGCGGCCGAAGCCCTCGTCGCCGTCGCCGAGGACGGACAGACCGTCATCTACCGCTACTCCCCCGTCGAACACACGATCCGGATGCCGGCGCGCTTCCGCCTCAGGGTGACGACGCGGCCCGACGAGCTCGGCAACCGGCACCACCGCGCGGCGGACCTGCTCGGCCTCTGCGACATCGAGATCACCGGCGGCATGCCGACCGACAGCATGCCCCTTGAACGGCTGCAGGCCGGCCGGGAGCGCGTCGCCCTGGCGGCGGCGATCCTCAAGGACGCACCCCCGCACCTGCTCGCGAGCCGGGCGTCGTACGACACGACGGGCCGGCGCATCCGGGCCGGCGCCCAGACCGCCGCGGCGCTCGACGGACGCCGGCACCTCGAGGACGACGACTTCGCCGAAGCCGAACGCCTCCTCTACCGCGGCGATCGCGGATGAACGGCCGCCGCGAACCCCCGCCCCCGACACGCAAAGACCTCCAGCACCGGCACGCCGGCCGGGCCAGTCCCGCGTACGAGCGCGACGCCCGCCGAGCGCTGCGCCTGGGACGCCCTCGCCCGTTACAAGTTCGTGATGTCGGCTATTGGTGCGGCATCCGGGTCCACCTCAACCGCCTCCGCGCAACCCCGAAACCGAACCCCTGGAGAGACCTCGTCGCCGCCGCCCAGCGGCACCGGGAGAACACACGATGACGATTGCACGACCCAGCCCGGCCGACCTTGAGCGGCGGGCACGGGCGGCGGCCCGCCAGCGACGACACGGTCGCCGCCGGCGCCCTCCGCCGGGCGCGGGGCTCCGCGACGGCCGCGGCCGCGGAGCTCCGGGCGGAAGCCGGCGCATACCGGGCGGAGGCCGACAGGCTCGCCTCGAAAGGCGTCGACGGCGGCCTCGGGGCGTGGCGCGCGGCCGAGCGCCGCGACCGGGCCGCGGACCTGCTCGATCCCGGAGGCGGCTCATGAAGGTCAAGCGCGGCGCCCGCGCCGTCGAGGCGGCGGCCCTGAAGGCGATCGATCGCGCGAAGCAGAGCGGCCCGCCCCGCGACGAGTACAACGAGATGCAGGGCGCGCTCAAGCGGGGGCGCGCCGCCGCCGCCCGCCTCGGCCACGCCCTCACCCAATTGGAAGCGCCGGGCGTACGCCCCGAACACCGCCGCGACCGCGTTCTGCAGGCAGTGCCGCGCCGCGGCCCTCGTCAACCTCGAGCACGCCTCCGACGCCTACGGCCCCGCCCTCACGAAGCCCTGCAGCGCCCCCAAGGCCCATCCGCCCGCCTGAAGGCCCCACGCGCCCCGCAAGGAACACGCGTGCCAGCCAATCCGCAACATCGTCCGAACCGGAGAAACGACCGCACAGACCGACCCCACAGGCCATGACCAGCACGAGACGACAGGAGGACCGGACCCCGGCGCCCGGGATCCCGGCCTTCCGCATCACCGTGGAGCTGCCCGCCGCGTGGCAGGGCTACATCGCGAACAACGCGACCGACGTCTTCGACGACATGGATCCCGACGATCCGTGGAACCGGGCAGCCGCCGACCACGAGGCCGCCAAGCTCGAGAAGGAGGGCTACGCGATCATCGGCCCGGTGGTCGGGGCGGAAGCGGAGTTCGGCCGGCACGACGGCACGCTCGACGCAATCACGACCTACGAGGCCGTGAACCACGACGTCCCCGCCGACGACGAGGCCGCCGGCATGTGGCGCTTCAGACCGGCCGGAAGCGACACCGAGTACCTCATCCTCCACCGCACGGAAGGCGTCGTCTGGCTGCCCGAACACTGGCGGCGCAAGCTGGCCGACCCCGCCGGCGGGATCGACGAGTGCGACATCGAGTGGCCCGACCCCGCCGGCGACGACCCGGCACACCCACCCTGCACGGATCTCGGCGAGATGCCTGAAGACTGGGACCCGCGCGACCGCACCCCGCCACCCCAGGACCTCGATGTCTAGGACGACGACGCCTACGAGCGCACGGTTCAGACGCTCAAAAGCGCGTGGGTGGACCCTCGACCAAGCCCTCGACGGCTTCCGCCTCGGCTGGTTCCACGGCCGGTGGGGACCGCTCCGCCCGTACGTCCTGACGGGCGGGCACGACCAGGATGAAAACAGCGGGATCCGGCCCTGGGTCCAGACCGGCGGGAGGCGGTTGTGACCAAGGCCCGGCGGCCGGCCGACAGCCGACGCGCGCTCCGCCAAGCCCGGCGCGCCGTGGCGATCCTTCGGTGGCGGCAGGCCGGTGTCTCCACCGCGGTGATCGCCCGCGGGCTCGGCACCGACATCCGGACCATCCACCGAACCCTCGCCGACCTGCGGAAGCGGGCCGGCGGACAGGAGACCGACTCATGACGGCACGAAACGACAGACCATCCGCGCCAGGATCGCCCGCGAGGCGATCGCGAAGGTGATGCAGTTCTTCGACGGCACCTTGGCCCAGGCGCTCCACGAGATCCTGCAGAACGCCCGCCGGTCGGGGGCGGCGTCGGTCGCCATCACGCACGACCGGGCCAAGCGGCGGATCACCGTGAGCGACGACGGCCGGGGCATCGGCGACCCGAGAGCGCTCCTCGCGTTCGGCGGGAGCGGCTGGCCGAAGGCCCTGCGCGACGCCGAGCACCCCGCCGGCATGGGCGTCTTCTCGCTCGCGCGGCGGTCGCCCCGGATCCTGCAGGGTGACCACCACGGACTCGACCGCGCCGCCGGCCGAACGGATCGGGGTCGCGTTGACCAGCGTCCTCACGCTGCGCCCGTCCGGCACCGACAGCGCCATCTCTTCGGCGCGCACCGTCTCGCCGCCGCCGAGCTGCCGCGCCAGCGGGAACTCGCTCAGGGAGACCTCCCGCCCGTCGGCGCGCCGGCAGGAGATCACCTCCAGAAGCACTTTCGGGCGGGCGGCCCGGCGTCCGCAGGCTCTCGACGATGCGCCGCGTCTCGCGGTTGAACGACACCGGCCGCCCGCTCTCCGCGTCGAAGACCGCGACCCCGACCGGCGACGTCTCGACGAGGGCCTCGAGGTCGGCGCGGGCGCGCCGCTCGGCGAGGTGCGCGCGGGCGTTGGCGATCGCGGCCGCCGCCTGCGACGCGAACAGCGTCAGGACCTCTTCGTCGTCGTCGGTGAACTCCCCGCCGTCGGCCTTCTCCGCGAGGAAGAAATGGCCGACATCGGTGCCCCGGTGGCTCATCCGCGTGGCCCGAAAGGCCCGGGAGAAGACCCGGGCGGGCGTCATGCCGAGCGAGCGGACGTAGCCCGAGAGATCGCCGAGCCGCAACGGCCCCGGCAGCCCGCGGAGGTGCTCGAACAGCTTGGCGCCGTCGGGCCACGCGAGGAACTCGCGCTCCTCCTCCCACCCTCAGCGCGGCCATCCTGCGCGTCAGCGCCACGCTCGACCTCGACACCGTGCTCGCCGGGGTCGTCGAGAGCGCCCGCGAACTCACCGGCGCCCGCTGCAGCGTCATCACCACCGTCGACGAGGCCGGCGCGCCCCGGCAGCGCAGGTGGCGGCAAGCTCCAGGATAGTACCGCCGGTCACCGGGCCGCCCCCACCACCCCCCACCACCTTCACCCCGCCTTCGACGGATCAAGTAGCTCTCGCCATGCCGGCCGCAAACCCAAGGATCCCTCTCTGGACCGCCGACGCAAAGAGACGCACCCGTCGCGAAGGAGCCCCCGCGCCTGCGCCCCTTCCGCGGCACCTTCGTCGCCAACCGCAACAACCAGCTCTGCATTTTCCGCGCTTCTGCCGGTAGCGCCGTAAACCGCTGAACAATAAGGACCTTACGGCCCCGCTCCGCGTCCATCCCACGTTCCATCCCACGTTTGTCCCGTGTTGGTTTCCCATTCTGGAGACCACTCCCGCGGGTCTTCCGCGGAGCGCTCCAGTCGTGGTTCCGGGCTCGTCCGGTCGGAACGTGCCGTCGTCGCGTTCCGATCCCGGATCCGGTCCCCTCGGGGTCTCCCACCCGTTCCGCGGACCCGGGGCCGTCGCGATGGCTGTCGGAAACCGCCCGGACCCGGCGGCAGAGGATCGCGGACTCGCGGTTCCAGACCCCGACCCCGGCAATGGCCGCCACGCGGCGATCTGCGTCGTTGACCTGCTGGAACCCCACGGGTCGTCGGTCGACGACTTCGCGGTGTCGCTGCTCAAGCTCCTTGAGTTCGTCGAGCACACCAAGCCGGAGAACCCCGGCATGCGGGGCTCGGCGTTGCTCCCGACGGGCGGTGCGCAGCCGCCCGCCCCGTGCAGCCCGGTCCTCCCCGTGCGCTGTTATAGCGCCCCGTGGCCGTTTGGCCAGCATTCGTGTCTTTTCTGATCCGGTCAGCATTCGTCTGTATTGCTGTTTGTTCGCCGTCGCCCCGTCCGTCCTGCCGTTGCTGGCCGCCGTGGTACGGGCTTCCGATGCATCGGAGACAACGCGGCGTAGCGATGACCGATCCTCTTGAGTGCGCTCGATCCCGCGGTGATGCGGCTCTCCACGGTGTGCCGCGACGACCGGGAGGCGTGCCGGCACCCTGTAGGCCCCAGGCCGGCCGTCCGGTGCCCTGCCGTCGACTCCGCCGTCACGACCTGTCGGATGACCTCTGTACCCTCATCGGCTCCGTGGCCGAGCAGTTGACGGCCGCCGGTCTCTGGTCGCCGCTCGGCTACAACTGCGTCTTCGACGTCGGGGCCTCGTCGGAAACCCCGCCCCGCTCTGTCAGGCTCCGCCGCGCAGCCCGCTGACGGCACTCGCCCGCGCCCCCTGTTCCGCGCCATCACGCCGTCCGGCGGCCGGCGGTGGCCTCCCCGTCGTCGTCCGTTTTGCGTTCCAAGTCCCGGCCGGTGGAAGGCTGAAGTTCATCCGTGCCGCGGCCGGGGTGCCGACCGTCGGCGGCGCGTCCGACGGCCCCAGCTCTTCATGCTTTGCGCCGGGTTCCGGGTGCCGGTCCTCGACGGGGGGCCGGTGGCATCCGCCCGGAGCCCTTGTCAAGACCTCCGATGCTGGGGAGATTCGCCTTGAACGCTTTCGCCTCTGTGCTCTGTAGGGCGCTGTTTCGTCCGCCCCTGTTTCCCTGTTCGGCTTCTGCCGGTGTTGATGTCCCGCGAAGTCAAGTCTTCGCGGTGCTTCTTCGAGGCGTTGGTGCGCCTCGTTTCCGTCATTTCACTCTTGCTGTTCTGAGCGTCATTCTGGCCTCTTCGGCGGCAGCGCAGAACTCGAGCATCTCGAACATCACGTCTTTGAGCGTCGTTCAGCCGCGGCCCGGGGTGATCGAAGAGGACTACCGGGCCGGTTCGGACATCCTGGCCGTTGTCACCGTCTTCGTCCCGATCAATGCTCCGGCTATCGATCTCAACTTCGCGATTGAGCCCGGCGATTCGCATCCTGCCACCCTGGCCGCCCGGTACGCTTCGGGCGGTTCTGTTCAGCGTTGCGCGAACTCGCCCCTTGGCGGTCATGTCATCGCGGATGCTGACTTGTTGATCGTCGACCACGAGTGGGTCAATGGGAGCCATCCTGGTACCGGCCAGCTCTCCTCGGACGGCAAGGGCGCGTTCTCCGGAATCCGTGTCACCGCTGGCCAGATAGGGGATGACGCGCAGGACATCACGGTTGAGTACGAGGTCGCGTTCGCCGTCGTCTGTGACGACGATACGGTTGAAGTGGACGAGCAGCTGACCCTCAGGGCGTGGTTGGCGGATTTGTCGGGTACTACTCGTCCGCGCACCAGTCGTGCCGTCGCCTCTGGCGGTGCCGTTCAGGCCCTTCTTCTTGAGGATGACGATGCTCTGTCCCCCCCCACGAATCTGACGCTGTCATCGTCGTCGACGTCCCTCACGGCGTCCTGGGATGAGCCGGTTGGCACCGGCAGTGTCAGCCCTGACGGCTACGAGCTTCAGCACCGTGAGGTTGGCACCGGGGATGCCGGGTGGACTTCTACTACCGTCTCAGGTCGGACCACCCTCACCAAGACGGTTACGGGTCTGACCTTGGGCAGTACATACCGTGTCAGGGTCCGGAGCACGCAGGGTACCGGTGCCAATCGGCACGTCAGCTCTTGGAGTGCTGAGGCACGGGCCACTCTAGGATCTGCCAACAACGCCCCCGTCGCGGGGGTCCTCCCCGACGTCACCCTCCAGGTCGGCCGGCAGGCCGTCGTTCAGCTCGGTGAGGCCTTCACCGATCCAGACGACGACGCCCTGATCTACACGGTCACG
This sequence comes from Vicinamibacterales bacterium, assembly GCA_963664545.2. Taxonomy (GTDB): domain Bacteria; phylum Acidobacteriota; class Vicinamibacteria; order Vicinamibacterales; family UBA8438; genus JAJEEA01. The sequence goes on from OY761475.2 coordinate 2,828,662, forward strand.
TCGTCGGCGACGGCCACGGTCACGGCGGCGACGCCGGTGGGTTCCACCGTCACCCTCACGGGCGTCGCGGCCGGTCAGGCGACCGTCACCGTCACGGCCACCGACCCCGGTGGTCTCAGCGCCGGCACGTCGTTCCTCGCGACCGTCACGGCCGCTCCGGCGAACAACGCCCCCGTCGCGGGGGTCCTCCCCGACGTCACCCTCCAGGTCGGCCGGCAGGCCGTCGTTCAGCTCGGTGAGGCCTTCACCGATCCAGACGACGACGCCCTGATCTACACGGTCACGTCGTCGGCGACGGCCACGGTCACGGCGGCGACGCCGGTGGGTTCCACCGTCACCCTCACGGGCGTCGCGGCCGGTCAGGCGACCGTCACCGTCACGGCCACCGACCCCGGCGGTCTCAGCGCCGGCACGTCGTTCCTCGCGACCGTCACGGCCGCTCCGGCGAACAACGCCCCCGTCGCGGGGGTCCTCCCCGACGTCACCCTCCAGGTCGGCCGGCAGGCCGTCGTTCAGCTCGGTGAGGCCTTCACCGATCCAGACAACGACGCCCTGACCTATACGGTCGCGTCGTCGGTGACGGCCGCCGTCACGGCGGCGACGCCCGTCGGCGCGACGGTCACCCTCACCGGCGTCGCGGCCGGTCAGGCCACCATCACCGTCACGGCCACCGATTCCGGCGGGCTCAGCGCGAGCACGTCGTTCCTCGCGACCGTCACGGCCGCTCCGGCCAACAACGCCCCCGTCGTCTCGGGGGAGCTTTCCGACGTCACCCTCCAGGTCGGCCGGCAGGCCGTCGTGCAGCTCGGCGCGGCCTTCACCGATCCCGACAACGACGCCCTGACCTATACGGTCGCGTCGTCGGTGACGGCCGCCGTCACGGCGGCGACGCCCGTCGGCGCGACGGTCACCCTCACCGGCGTCGCGGCCGGTCAGGCCACCATCACCGTCACGGCCACCGATTCCGGCGGGCTCAGCGCGAGCACGTCGTTCCTCGCGACCGTCACGGCCGCTCCGGCCAACAACGCCCCCGTCGTCTCGGGGGAGCTTTCCGACGTCACCCTCCAGGTCGGCCGGCAGGCCGTCGTGCAGCTCGGCGCGGCCTTCACCGATCCCGACAACGACGCCCTGACCTATACGGTCGCGTCGTCGGTGACGGCCGCCGTCACGGCGGCGACGCCCGTCGGCGCGACGGTCACCCTCACCGGCGTCGCGGCCGGTCAGGCCACCATCACCGTCACGGCCACCGACTCCGGCGGGCTCAGCGCGAGCACGTCGTTCCTCGCGACCGTCACGGCCGCTCCGGCCAACAACGCCCCCGTCGTCTCGGGCCTCCTTGCTGAGGTTACAGTGCAGGTCGGTGGCAGCGTCGTCGTTCAGGTCGGCGTCGTGTTCACGGATCCCGATGGCGATACCCTCTCGTACACTGCCTCGTCCTCGGACGAGACGAAGGTGGCCACCCCCCGGGTCGCTGGGGCGAGCGTGTCTCTCACCGGTCTCGCGGCTGGCCAGTCGACGATCACTGTGACGGCCTCCGACGGCCGTGGCGGTACCGCTAGCACGTCCTTCCTTGCGACCGTGCGTGCTCCGGAAAACCGGCCCCCGGTTCTTGTTGGCGGCGATCCCGAGCCTGTCAGGGTCGTCGTTGACGGTTCAGTCAAGCTTTCCTTGGTCTTTACGGATCCTGATGGCGACACCATCACCTACACCGCCACGTCCGCGCGCTCCGGGGTCGCCACCGTCTCGCATTCGTCGACCTCCACCGGCGTCGACGTGACCGTCACGGGCGTTTCCGTCGGCACGACGTCCATCACCCTCGTGGCCACGGACGGGACAGCGTCACTGGCCGTCACCTTGTCGGTTGAGGTCCTCCCTCCTCCCCGGGCGGTGCCGGGCGCCCCGGTCGATGTCGTCGCCCAGGCGAGCGATCGTTCGATCGTCCTCACCTGGAAACCGGGGACGCCGCCCGGCGAGCGCTTCCGGGTCCGTTGGCGCGAGGTCGTCGGCAACGAGGAGGGGTCCGGCAGGACGGATGGCGTTTGGGTCGATGCCGGTCCACGGACCGGAACGACCTTCACGTTGTCGAACTTGAAGGAGGCTACCACGTACCGGCTTGAGGTCCGGGCGGAGTTCAACGTCACGTTGCCGGACCCCTCGGCCCCTTGCTATCCGCTGTGCAGCTCCTGGGTCGGTGCCGAGGCCACGACCGGCCGTGGGGAGCCGCCCAATCTTCCGCCCGAGGTCGCGTCGCAGCTGCCCGACATCAGTGTCACGGTCGGTCGCACCGTCCGCGTCAATATCTCCGCCGCGTTCACGGATCCGGAGGGAGATCCCCTGTTCGCCGCGGCGTCGATCGACCTGCCCGACATTGCCTCTCTTTCCGCGTCTGGAGTGGTGATCGCCGTGACCGGACTCGCCATCGGCGCGGCGACCGTGACGGTCAGTGTCACCGACCGGAAGGACGGCCCGGGTCGGCCGGTCATGCAGTCCTTCGCGGTCACCGTCGACGAGGTTCCGAACACGCCGCCCGAGCTCGTCGGCTCCATCGCCGACGTCGTGGTCGGCGTCGGCCGAGCCGTGCACGTGCTCGCCGAGTTCACCGACGCGGAGGGCGACGACCTCGCTATCACCGTGGTTTCCGGTCGGCCCGACGTCGCCTCGGTCACGCGCTCCTTCGCCGGCGGCACCGTCGACATCACGGTCACCGGCGTGTCGCCCGGCGACGCGGCGGTCTCGATCACGGCGCACGACGGCCGCGAGTCCACCCATGCGTCGTTCAACGTCACCGTGGAGTCGATCATCTCGCCCCCGACGAACCTCGCTTGGCGGGCGGAGTCCGCGACGTCGGGCACGCTCTCGTGGGACCCGCCGCGCGTCGGGCGTGACGAGATCACGCACTACGAGCTGCGCTACATCGGCGGGTCGGCGGGCACGTCGACCGCGGAGACCCCCGGCGTTCCGCACGTGCGGCTCGCCGATCTGGAACCCGGCTGCCGGTACTCCGCCGTGGTTCGCGGCGTGGCCCGCGGTGGCGGGCCCGTGGTCGACGGTGGCTTGGCCGCCGCGGCTGTTGAGGGCGAGTGGTCGGACCCGCTCGGCTTCGCGATCCCGCCGGCGGGCGCGTGCGACGCGAAGCCGTCCGTCATCGGCGGGTCGCTCCGGGGCGGGCTCACCTTCCCGCCGGGCGGCGCGCTGGCGTTCAGCGTTGAGCCGCGGCCGCCGTCGGCGTTCGAGCTCGAGGTGCGGCTGGCGGTCGGCCCGGACTTCGTGCTGTCGAGCGGCGGCGGCGCGCCGTCCGCGGCGCTCTCCATCGTCATCCCCGCGGGGTCGCTGGGCGTCGACGTCGAGCTGCGCGAGAAGGTCCCCTACTTCAGGTACTCCGAGAACCTGCGGGCCGTCGTCGACGCGTCGTTCATCGGCCCCGCGGAGTCCGGGGCGACGCTCGACGGGAAGTTCTGGCCCCTCGCCGCCGTGCGCTCCAACAGGCTCACCCGTAGCGCCGTCGGGTTCGCGCACGACGGCAACGGCATGGCGCGCGCGGCCCTCGGCGAGTGGGCCCGGGGTCTACGTCCTCGTCGACCCGCCGCTCGCTCCGGAGGCCGGGGACCTCGTGGCCGGTTCGCGCGTCCGGATCACGCACTTGACCCGGCCCGTCCCGACGCGCCCCGAGTGCGCCGACTTCCGCGGGCGGCGCCTACCGGGCGGTCGCCCGTCCGACCCGGCGGGGTGGCTGCCGATCCCGGCAGGGACGCCGAAGGTCGAGTTCCAGATCCGCCTCGGGCACGCCGACGACGTTCCCCGGGGGTGTCCGCCCGTGACCTCCGCTAGGCTGTTTATCGAGGAGCGGGTCGAGGGCCGCCTGCTCCGCCGCGGCCGGGCCGCGGAGCTCCACGTGAGCCCCGACGGCGGCGTCGTCGTGCCGAGCATCGGCACCTGGGGCGTCGTCGTCCTGGGGCTGCTCCTCGGCTACATCGGCTTCCGCCGGGTTCGCGCCGCTGGCGGTGCCGGGGGGCGGCCGTGACCCGCGGCGGCCCCCTGGAGCTGGACCTCGGGTTCTTCAAGCTGCCGCGGTGGGGCGCGGCCGTCTTCGTCCCGGTCATGCTCGCGTTCCATCTCGGCATGCCCTACGTCTGGCCGCTACTCCCGGTGCGGCCGGCCGAGGTCGACCGCGTGCCGGTGGTCGTGGCCGTGTCGAAGGAGGTGGCCGCGGAGCTCGAGGCGTGCCTGGCGGCCTCCCCACCGGGCGGGTGCCGTTTCGCGGCGGCCCACTCCTGGACGTGGGCGGTCTCGGAGTACAACCTGCTGACGTTCTCGATCCAGCTCGGGACGGCGCCGCTGTGGTCGCGCCGCGCGGCCGAGCGGCGGATGCGGGCGGCGGCGGACGCGATGTGCCCGCCTGGCATGCCGCGGGCTGATATGCTGGAGTGCCGGCGGTTCGAGATCGTGGGGCTGCCGGGCGCGGGGGGGTCGTAGATGGCGCGCGGCGACCGGCGCGCGGGTTCCTGCGGGCGTCCGGCCGCCCGCCGTTCGGCGGGCGGATCCCGGGGGCCCCTGGAGCTCGACCTCGGCGTCTTCCGGATGTCCTGGCGGCGCGCCGCGCTCTTCGTCGCGGCCGGGCTGCTGTTCCACGTCGTGATGCCGGTCGTCTGGCCGCTCCTGCCGGTGCGGCCGGCCCTGTTCGACCGGGTGGCGGAGTTCCGCGAGTGGTCGATCACGCGGTCGGGGTGGATGGACGAGTGCTTGGCGTTCCCGCCCCTGTACGGCTGCGTGGCCGCGGCGAACGGGGCGCGGGCCACGGCCACAGCCGAGATGAACCTCGTGCGGCGCGCGGCCGGGCTGGGGCTGGCACCGGTCTGGGCGTACTGGGAGGCCGCGGGGCGTGCGCGGCCGGCTCTGGAGGTGGCGTGTCCGCCGGACATGCCGCGGCGGGAGCGGGCGGAGTGCCGGCGGTTCGAGATGTTCTAGTAGTCCGGTGGCCGCCGCGCGGCGGTGTCCCGCTAGGCGGTCCCGTTGTGGTCCCGGCCGGCTCTTCCGTCACACCGTCCGGTGGGCGGGCTGCCAGTTGGCCGGCGTCTTGATGTCGGCCCGCTCGTGCCCCTCGACGCCGACCCGGCGGCGTTCGGGGCCGCTGTCGAACGTCTCCTCGCGGCGTGCCGCGACGGGCCCGCGGCTGCGTCGTCCTCGACGTGTTGGTTCGGTGCCGCACTGCCGCTCCGTGATCCTCACTCGGCGCTTCTGGACCGATTCGGAATCGCTTACTCTAACCCGCGCCCGGCCCCCGCAGTCGGCCGGGGGGGGAGGACCGCGATGGAGATCGGAGACGGGGCCGGGTCCGCGTCCGGGGCTGACCGGTTCGCGGCCCGCGGCGGACAGGCGGCCGACAACGCCCGCCATGCGGCGGCGTACGTCATTGGTGAACTCGACGCCCGCCGGGCGTCGGGCGACGACCTTGCGGTGTCGCTGGTCGAGCTCCTCGACCTCGTCGAGCACGCGCGGCGCGAGAACCCCGGCATGCGGGGCTCGGATTTCATGCCGAGGGGTGGCCCGTCGCCGGCGCGGCGGCTGGTCGAGATGATGTTGCGCGGCCTCTACAGCCTGCGCCGCTCCGGTCCGGCGGGCCGGGGCTGATCGGCGGCGGTGCCGCCGGGTCCCGGCCGCCCCGTCGCCGCGGCGGGGGTGCCGGACCCGGCCGCGGCGCGGGCCGAGGCGGCTTCGACGAGACGGTGTCCGCGCAGGCCGGCCGTCCGCGACAGTCTGGGGGAACCCAGGCGTCTCAAGATCCGCGCGAGCCAGTACCACAGCTTCCAGCGTAGACGCTCCATCCGCACACTTCACTCCGGTTCGCGCCCGACCCGCCGCCGGTCGCCGCTTCCCCCTCGGGCGTCGGATACCCCATGGACGGCGGCGCGGCGCGCATACCGCCGGAAGGATCGGCGGCTCGTTCGGGCTTCAGTCCCGGTTTCCTCGATGAGTCTTGGGGCGGCGGCCGCGCCCGGTTGCGGTCCGTGCGTCCGCCCGCAAAGGGCGTCGGTGCCCCCGGCTGTTGATTCGTGTCGCACGCCGCCCGGAGGCGCGCCGCAGCTGACGCGGCCCGGCCGGCACCTTCGGTGGACGTCCCGTACGGCGGGAGGATCGGATGTAGGACCCAGCCCGCGGTTGTCGTGGCGCGGCCAGTCTAGCAGGGTCGGACCCGCCTGCCTAGCGGAGGGCGCGCGGATTCCCGGGGACGGCGGGGAACCGGGAAACGCGCCGGAGGCATCCGGGCGGTTAAGGCTTCCGCTTCAGGGTCCGCCGTTGCGGCGGGCGTCGCCGGCCGTCGATCGCCGGTCGACTTGTGCGGCGCGGCGCTGACGGCGGCGGGGCCGCCATGGGACGGCTCCATCCATCGGAGTCTGGCCCACGACCCAAATGGTCGCCGGGCCCGTCGCCACAACAACCGCACAGACTGGTACTGTAGGGTTCCCGCCTATTCCCCGGATGGGTCTCGTATTCAGCGGGAGGCCCGACGCCGGACCCAGCCCGCGGTTGTTGTGGCGCGTGCAGTGTAGCAGGGTCTCGGCGGCGTGCCCAACCGCCGGGCATCGGCGGTCACCGGCGGGAGGGTGCTCCTGCCTGGCGGCGGCGCCGATCCGGGCATCTGCCCGGGCGGCGTGAAGCGTGGTCTTCGCCTCGTCGGCCGGTGTGCGGGCGGCCGTCCCGTCTCCACGTTCCCGCCGATCTGCGGGGTGCCCCGGCTACCGCCTTTGACGACCGGTCGTTGATGCGCAGAGGCGGGCTACCTACGGCGACGACGCTTCTGCGTCCGCCTCGTCCGCCGACCGGGCGTCCGCCCAGAACCCAGCGATTCGCGCGGCGTGTGGCGCTGCCGAGAAGTACGGATCGAACACCGCGCGGATCGCCTTGAACGCGGCTGCGAGCCCCGCCGCCTCGTCGAGGAAACACGTGTTCCGTGCCGCGAGCCGCGGACGCGGCGGGCTCGCCTGCCCGGCGGAGAGGTCGGGCATGCCGGGAGGCCCGGTGGGGGCGCTCATCTTCGTTCACGCCTACCGGTGAGGCCCGCCCGCGCCCGCTACCGCCCCCAGCTGTAGCCGAGGCGCGCGTAATAGTAGCCCCCGCTGAAGCCCCACGGCGTGAACTGGCTGTAGGGCAGGCCGAAGCGCGCCGCGAACAGGTCCATGCGGTCGGAGTAGGTGTCGAGCACGTTCTGGCCGCCGACCGAGAGGGTGGCGGCGGGGGTGAGGGCGACGGCCGCCTCGAGGTCGAGGATGAAGCGACCGGAGAGGACCGGGGCCTCGGCCTGGCGCGCCGAGCGCGCGTCGAGGTGGTCGACCCACGACCCGTAGTAGTGTAGGCGGCCGAGCAGGCCGACGCGGGCGAGCCGCTGGTTGACGGCGACGTTCCAGCGCGTCTCGGGCACGCCGCGCTCGATGGCGCGCACGTCGCCGGGGCCGAGCAGGTCCGACGGCCGGGTGACGTCGGTGTCGGTGCGGTTCATCGCGAAGCTGAAGACGGTGTCGCCGCCGAGGCGCGGGGGCGTCCACGTCGAGACGACGTCGAGGCCGCGGGTGCGGGTCGAGAAGTCGTTGATGAAGAAGCGGAAGAACGCGAGGGTGCGCGCCGACGCGATGCCCTCTGACAGGAGCAGCGCCCGCTCGTCGGCCGCGAGGGTGAAGTTCTGCGACAGGGCGAGGCGCTTCGAGACGCCGACGTGGAAGTAGTCGGCGGTGAGGGTGAACGGGCCGGCGTCGACCACCAGCCCCGCCGTCGCGTTGACCGAGGTCTCGGGGTCGAGGGGCCGGCCGCCCCGCAGCTCCGCCGCCCGGAAGGTGGACGGCACGGTGGCGCTGTCGACGAGGTCCAGCGTCTCGGGGTCGATGGTCGACTGCACGTTGAACGTGTTCTGCTGGCCCGGCGTCGGGGCGCGGAACCCGGTGCTGACGCCGCCGCGCACCGAGACCCCGCCGCCGAGCGCGTAGCGGGCCGACAGCTTGCCGTCGGCGGTGGCGCCGAACACGTCGAAGCGCTCGACCCGCAGGGTGCCCCCGGCCGTCCACCGGCCGCCGGGCTCGCGCAGCTCGACGTCGCCGTAGACGGCGGCGTTGGCGCGGGTCCAGGTCCCCGCGGTGTAGTCGGGAAACCCCGCGAAGCCGTTCGAGCCCGAGACGAAGCCCTGCGCCGCGTAGGGGCCGACCTGCCACGAGAGCGGGTCGCCGGCGCGGATGGTGAACCGCTCGTCGCGCCACTCGGCGCCCCCGGCCAGGTGCACCAGGTCGGTGGCGGCCCAGGAGACGTCGAGGTTCAGGTTGAGCTCGGCCTGCCGGTAGAGGCCGGGGTCGAAGTCGCGCGGCGTCTCGGGGCCGAGCGAGGCGTTGACGGTGTCGTACAGGAAGAAGTCGGCCTCGTGGGCGCCGTAGCCGGCGCTGGCGTCCCAGGTCAGGCCGTTGGCCGCGGTCCGGCGCAGGCCCGCGACGGCCGACACGTCGGTGATGACCCCGCTGAACGACGGCGTGAACCCGCCGGGGGCGATCTCCTGGTGGGTGTAGCAGTTCGGGTCGGCCATCACCCGCGCGAGGGCCGCGGGGTCGGGCCGGTGGTCGGTGACGGTCACCGCGGGGCAGCCCGCCGAGCCGTCGCGCACGCCGTCGCGCGCGTCGAGCACGTCGCCGACGAGCAGGGTCCGGCCGCCGTCGAGGCTGAAGATGTTGGCCCGCGTGTTGGGGTTGCGGTAGTAGAAGCCCTGCGTCGACGTCTTGTGGGCGTAGTTGGCGTGGCCGTAGGCCTGCAGCCGGTTGGCGAACAGGTGGCCGAAGTTGCCGAAGAGCTTCAGGTCGTCCTCGCTCGTCGGGTCGCCCCACGGCTGCGCGGGGTCGGCCACCGCGGTGTTCCCCGCCGCGGCGAGGGCGGCGGCGTCGGCGCGCTGCACGCTGCGGTCGGTGGCCCCGGCGTCGCCGTACTCGAAGCTGAGGTTCGCGAAGCCGGTGTCGCCGAGGGGCAGCCCCACGTTGCCGGCCGCGTTCCACGCCCCGCCGTCGCCGGCGCGGTAGGTGCCGGTGCCGACCTCCAGGCTGCCCCCGGCGCGGTCGTCCTTCAGCAGGAAGTTCATCACCCCGGCGATGGCGTCCGAGCCGTACTGCGCCGACGCCCCGTCGCGCAGCACCTCGACCTGGCGCAGGGCGATGGACGGAATGGGCGAGAGGTCGGGCCCCTGCGTGCCGTCGGTCACGCCGCCGAACCAGACGAGGATGGCCGACCGGTGCCGCCGCTTGCCGTTCACCAGCACCAGCGTATGGTCGTGGGCGAGGTTGCGCAGGCTCGCCGGCCGCACCAGCGAGGCGGCGCCGCTGATGGGGTGGGTGGCGACGTTGAACGAGGGAACGAGGGTCCGCAGCCGGTAGTCGAGCGGTGCCGCGCCCTGGCTGGCGACGTCCCGGAACGGGATGGCGTCGATGGGCACCGGCGACTCGGTGACCGAGCGGGGCCGGGCGCGGCTGCCGACGACGACGACCCGCTCGGCGAGTTCCACCGCCATCTCGACGTCGACGGTGGCGGCAGCCCCCGCCCCCACCGTCACCGCGCGCACGACGGTCTGGAAGCCGGGCAGGGTGAACGCCAGTTCATAGGGGCCGGCCTCGAGGCCCGCGATGGTGAACTCGCCGGCGCCGTCGGTGGCGGCGGTCAGGACCGGGCCGCCGGCGGCACCGCGCGCCTCGACGGTGACGCCGGGCAGCGCGAGGCCGGTGGTGTCGGTGACGGCGCCGGACACCGTGCCGTCACCGGCGGCCGCCGCCACCGGTAACACCGCCGCGGCGGCTAGAGACAGTACGAAAACACAGAGCCTGCATCGCTCACGTTCCATGGGCCATTCCCCCCGCCATCCTCCTATCCGCATCCTCGACTCGACCAATCGCCGGTACATTGACCTGCGTGGCTGACTTGAATCGTATCCGGTTCGTTCATAAAGTTGGTGTGTGCGGTAGAGTCATTTCCCTGTCGATTCCATCAACCCGGGCCGCGGTGTCGGTTCGGTGTAGCACCCGGAACGGGCGCGAAACACCGCGCGCCTCCGGCACGGCGGCGCACCGCATATTCGCACTGATCCGCGAGGGAGGAGCCGTTGGCGGATTCCGACGAGGCGGGGCGGAACCGGGATGCGCTGCGCGAGCGCATCAGCACCCTCAGCGCGGCCATCCTGCGCATCAGCGCCACGCTCGACCTCGACACCGTGCTCGCCGAGGTCGTCGGGAGCGCCCGCGGACTCACCGGCGCCCGCTGCGGCGTCATCGCCACCGTCGACGAGGCGGGCGCGCCCCGGGACTTCGTGTTCTCGGGCGTCACCCCCGACGAGGAGCGCGAGTTCCTCGCGTGGCCCGACGGCGCCCGCCTGTTCGAGCACCTCCGCGGGCTGCCCGGGCCGTTGCGGCTCACCGACCTCTCGGGCTACGTCCGCTCCCTCGGCATGACGCCCGCGCGGGTCTTCTCCCGGAGCTTCCAGGCCACGCCGATGAGCCACCGGGGCGCCGACGTCGGCCATTTCTTCCTCGCGGAGAAGGCCGACGGCGGGGAGTTCACCGACGACGACGAAGAGATGCTGATGCTGTTCGCGTCGCAGGCCGCGGTCGCCATCGCCAACGCCCGCGCGCACCGCAACGAGCGGCGCGCCCGCGCCGACCTCGAGGCCCTCGTCGAGACGTCGCCGGTCGGGTCGCGGTCTTCGACGCGGAGAGCGGGCGGCCGGTGTCGTTCAACCGCGAGGTCCGGCGCATCGTCGAGAGCCTGCGGATGCCGGGCCGCCCGCCCGAACAGCTCCTGGAGGTGATCTCCTGCCGGCGCGCCGACGGGCGGGAGGTCTCCCTGAGCGAGTTCCCGCTGGCGCGGCAGCTCGTCGCCGGCGAGACGGTGCGCGCCGAGGAGATGGTGCTGTCGGTGCCGGACGGGCGCAGCGTGAGGACGCTGGTCAACGCGACCCCGATCCGCCCGGCCGGCGGCGCGGTCGAGTCGGTGGTGGTGACGATGCAGGACCTCGCGCCGCTCGACGAGATCGAGCGGATGCGGACGGAGTTCCTGAGCCTCGTGAGCCACGAGCTGCGCGAGCCGCTGGCCGCCATCAAGGGCTCGGCGGACACCCTGCTGGAGGAGGGGGCGGAGCTCGACCCGGCCGAGATGCGCGAGTTCCACCGCATCATCGTCGAGCAGGCCGGGCACATGCGCGGCCTCATCAGCGACCTGCTCGACACCGGGCGCATCGAGTCGGGCACGCTCTCGGTCTCGCCGGAGCCCTCGGAGTTGGCGGCTCTGGTGGAGCGGGCGAGAAGCACCTTCCTCGGCGGCGGCGGCCGGCACGCCGTCCTCGTCGACCTGCCCGCCGGCCTGCCCCCGGTGATGGCCGATCGCCGGCGCGTCGTGCAGGTGCTCAACAACTTGCTCGCCAACGCCGCGCGGCACGCGCCCGAGTCGACCCCGCTCCGGATCGCGGCGGCGCGCGAGGAGGCGCACGTCGCGGTCTCGGTCTCCGACGAGGGGCGGGGCGTGGCGCCGGAGCGGTTGCCCCATCTCTTCAGCCGGGGCGCCCGCGCCGCCCGGGGGGCGATGGCGGGCCACGGCCTGGGGCTCGCGATCTGCAGGGGGCTCGTGGAGGCGCACGGCGGCCGCATCCGCGCCGCTAGCACCGGCGCCGGCCGCGGCACGACCGTCACCTTCACGATTCCGGCGGCCGGCGGGCCCGCCGTCGCGGCGGCCGGCTCCGCCGCCCATCCGCCGTCGGCCCCGGAACCGGGCGGGCCGCCGCGCGTCCTGGTGGTCGACGACGACCCCCGGACGCTGCGCTCTGTCCGCGACGCGCTCTCCCGCGCCGGCTACGCCCCGCTCGTGACCGGCGAGGCGCGGGACCTCGCCCGCCTCATCCGGACGGAGAAGCCGCAACTGGTCCTGCTCGACCTGCTGCTGCCCGGCGCCGACGGCATCGAGCTGCTCGGGCAGGTTCCCGAGCTGTCCGACCTGCCGGTCATCTTCATCTCCGCCTATGGCCGCGATGAGACCGTCGCGCGGGCGCTCGAGTCGGGCGCGGCCGACTACATCGTCAAGCCATTCTCCCCGACGGAGCTGGCGGCGCGGGTCCGGGCGGCCCTCAGAAGGCACGCCGGGCCCGGGCCGTTCGTGGTCGGCGGGCTGGCCATCGACTACGAACGCCGACGCGTGACCGTCGGCGGAAACGCGGTCGACCTCACCGCCACCGAGTACGAGCTGCTGCGCGTGCTCTCGCTCGACGCCGGGCGGGTCGTCACCTTCCAGACGCTGCTGCGCCGGATCTGGGCGAAGCGCGGGAACGCCGACGCGAACCTGGTGCGGATCTTCGTCAGGAACCTCCGCCGCAAGCTGGGCGACAGCGCGGCGAGCCCCGTCTACCTGTTCAACGAGCGCGGCGTCGGCTACCGCATGGCGAAGCCGCCGAATCGATCAGGCCACGACGCTCCTCGTTCGCGTTGAGCGTCGGTCGGCGTGGGATCCCGTCGTCCGGCGTTCGCGTCCGCCGGCGTTGCGTGTGCCGGTCCGGGCGTCTCTCCGGCGGAATGGCGTGATCGAATTGTGCGACTCGTCGCTGGTGGCGGTCATGCCGCGTCGTGATCGCCTCCGGGCCGTGCCGGCCCGATTGCCGCACCGTGCGTGGTGCCCCGGGCCGTGCTCCGACCGCGGTGCTTCGCGCCGTTTTGGCCTCTATTGCGCCCATTCCGCGCGCTGATTTGTCTAGCCGCCTTATGCAAATAACACAAAAAAGCAAGAAATCAACACGCAATTAAAACGCGCGGTTCACGTTTAATGTGGTATTAAATCGTTCGCGGGCCGTTTCGGTCCTTGGGGCGACCGAGGGGAGAGTAAACCGCCCAAGACCGTTCCGGCCAACACGGCGGCGTTGCTGCCGCTGTCGGCGAATCCATCAGGGCGTTCTCGCGCTGTTGAGGAGTTGCCATGAACGACAGTGCTGCCGGCCTCATCCTGTTGATTGCGCGAAGGTTCGCTCTTGCCCTCGTCGGCTTGTCCATGTGCGCCGCGGCAGCGATGTCCGCTAGCGCCTTTGCTGCCGCAGCGCCGCCGCCGGCTTCCGCGGCCGTCGTCCGGTCGCCCGCCGCTGGGCAGGGTGCGTCGGCCGTCCAGTCGTCGCTGGGCCTCGATGGCGCGACGCGGCGACTGATCCAGCGGGGGCTCAACAATGAGGGATTCGACGCTGGCGTGGCCGACGGTCTGTTCGGGCCGCGGACCCGGGCCGTGATTCGCCGCTGGCAGGAGGCGCGGGGGTTCCCGGCGACGGGTTATCTCGACGGCGGGCAGCTCGATCTGCTCCGCGTAGCGGCGGTGCCCTCTGGAGCGATGGGCCTTGTAGGCCCCGGGGTCACGGCACGCGATCGTCGGCCGTGACTCCGTCGACCTTCCTCTGTACACGCTCTAGCAGAATGATAAGGAGACTCACCAATGCGTACATGGATCGGCATGGCGGCGACGGCGGCGGTGCTCGCGGCTACCGGCGCGGCGGGTCAGGTTGTAGCCGACCGGGCGGCGCGAGGCGCACAAGGCCTCGCGGACGCCTACATCGTGAACGACCCTGTCGTGGCCGCCCCGAAGTCACAAGCCTTTTCTCCCTGGCTTTCGGTTCCGGCGCACGCCGCCGAGCCGCATATAGCTAGCGGGTCGGGACGGGGATGGCATCAGGTCATTTTTCCTGTTAGGAAGGACTCGGCCGCCGATGATGCTCCGGATCAACGCCTTCAGCACGCCATAGCGGTCGACTTTACGCCAGCCTCTGCGAGAATCAATGCCTACATTGAAGGACAGGATGGTTCGGTCAGGAATCCTTCAGGGGACTGGGAGCGTATCTGGGCTCCCGCCCAGATACACGGATACGGCGTAAATGGAAGACTGTATTGGTGTTACAGTTTTGCCATGCATTGGGGGTACCGTGCCTCCGACGGCGGGACGGTCAGAAACTGGCGCTTGTTGTTTTATCCATATAACCTTGAGGATGGCGAAGACTTTTCCTACAGGTTTGCCGCCGAGCAGACTGAGTCCGTTACGTGTGAGCGGGATCCAGAGAACGACGGTGGCGTACTCGGCACAGGCACCGGCGGCGACTTCGGGCCGTTCAACGTCCACGTGGATGGGCCGCAAGGCAGTCAAGCACAGATTGCCATCGGTATCCGCGACCACGCCTGCGAAGACGGAGACGTCGTGTCCGTCTACATTGGGGACGGGTACAACGACCGCGCCGTGTTCACGAATCGGGAGATATTCAATGATTGGGATGAGAAGTTGGTTGGGGTCAGGGCCGGGTACTACTATCAGGTACGCGCAGTGGCCATAAACGGCACCGGTTTCAAGGGCAATTGCAACTACGGTGATGTCAACACAGGCGAGATGCGTGTGCGATCCAGCTATTCGAGCGAAATAAGCACTTGGAGGGCACCTGGTGGCTCGGAGAGCGCGGGCATTATCAATGTCATTGCGCGATAGGTTAACCGTAAACGACCGACCGTGCAGACTACGGGGCTCGACTGCGGCGGTCCACCTGTGGCGGCGGTCCTGCACCGCGGTATTCGTTTTGGCGGGTCCCCACGGGCTCAGATCCTCGCACCGACTCCCGTAGTCCCGGTCGTTGCGGATCGGTTCTCAGGCCGCGCGCGGGGATCGGTTTGTGTGCGCGTCCCTGCTGCTCACGGTGGGCTCGCGGGCGAGGCGTTGCCGCCAGTCGGCGATTACGTCGTCGGAGACGCCTAGCTAGAGCGTCGGCGACCGCGGTCTTAACTGACCGGTTTCCTCCCGTGTCGCGGGATGGACTGCTGTCCCGGCGATCGCTCGCGTTGGTGGTCGCGGAGGACCTGGCCGACCGAGTGGCCCCCCCCGCGCCGCGTCCGCGGCCGTCGAGGAGCCGATCTACGGAGTCGTCGGTTTTCTCGAACCGGGCGATGGCCGCCCGCGTTGAGACGTCTTCTCGTGCCGCCCGCGGCTGGCCTCGCCCGCCATTTACGCGGCCCTCAAGGCGATCCGCCATTCGTCTCCGCAGCTCGTGCAGCGGATGCGCCAGTCCTCGCCGTCGCGGCTGCGGTCGGCGGGTGCCCGCACTGGCAGGGCCGGCCCGTCGATCATCTCGATCCGGGGCCTTGGGGCGGGCGTGGCCGCAGCTGTCTTGGTTCGCTTCTTCCGGGGCATCGGACGCCTCCGTTCGCCCCATCGTAGCGCGTTTCCCGCGGCGGCCGCCGACCGCAAGACTTCGGCTCCATGCTGACCACCGATCAGCTGCCCGCCGGCGTCCCGAACTTCGAGACCCGGACGCTCTGCCGCGGCGACAACCTGCCGTTCCTGCAGAGCATGAACAGCGGGACGGTCGACCTGATCGCCACCGACCCGCCGTTCAACAAGTCGCGCGACTTCCACGCGACCCCGGACAAGCTCGCCGCCGGTGCGAAGTTCGAGGACAGGTGGTGCTGGATCTCCGCAAGTGCCTATGAACGTGGGACATATCCGGCATAACACTGCCCGTCCATGTCGAACTGCATGCCGCTGTAGGGCACCAGCCCGCCGAGCTTCAGCATCGCCGACGTCCGGCGTCCCTCTTGGTCGGCCCTGGCAGTGGCCGGCCCGGGCGTTGAGCAGCGCGTCGAGGTTGGCGGGCGGCGCGCCGCCGAGGATGACGGTCATCAACTCACGGTCCCTCAGCACCTGGACGCCGTACGTCTCGAGGCGCCGCCGGGCCGCGGCCGCAGCGCAGGCCGACCGCCCGGAGTCGAGGGAGTTCTTCGTGGGTTCGATTTCAGTGTCGGGGGTACCGTTCCGATCTCGCCCCGCGGCCGGCCGGCGTAGCGGGGCCCGGCGGGCCTGGATTCGGGCCGTCTCGGCCTCGACGGTCGCTGGCCCGCGTGTCGGCGGCATCATGGGGCGGGGGCCGGCCGGGCGGTTCGGCTGCGGGTCGGCTGCGGATTCGGCCGCGGTCTTCCTGCCTGGGGAGTTCTGCCCGTCGCCGGCTGCGGCGGTGGGACGGGACGGCGGCCTCAAGAAAAGCCGGCGGGACCGAGCGCGGGCTGCTGGTGCGGTGGGACGCGCCGTTCGCCGCGGTCGATGTTGCTGGGAGGTACGGCCGGCACCGGGCGGTTCCGCGGCCGCGCCGCACCGGTGCGGCGCGGCCGGCCGACGGCCGGGGTTTGCGTGCGGAATGGGTGCGGTTCGTCCGCGGGATCGGGCGGTCCCGGACACCGTCCCGGTATTCTCTGCGGCCTCAGCGTCCCGCGCCGCCTGCGCCCCGCCCCCGCCGGGGCGGGTCCGTCAGCAGCACCTGCAACGCCGTCAGCACTCGGCGGGGGCGGCGGCGGTGCATGGTCATGCCGAGCCAACAGGCGGCCTCTTCGCGGGCCATCGCAAAGCAGGCCGAGGGTCAGGGCGACGTCCTCGGGGAGGGCGTAGCCGCGGCCCGTGCGGGCGACGGCCGGGCCCGGCTTCACGCTGGCTTGCGTGAGCCGCTTCAACACGTGGTGCTCGACGAGCTCCAGGTTGCGGCCCGCCAGGAAACTCGGCCGCGTGTTCCACGTGGCCGTCCGCCCGTCTCAGCGCCGCCCGTCGCGATGCGCCGGATTCGAGAATCGCTCACAAGGCGCGGCCTCCCCCGGATCGTCCGACGGGGGCCGAGGTCGCGCTGGCCCCACGCGCGGCGACCTCCTCGACCGGCGGCGGGAAACTCATGGACGACCGGGCTGCTATCTCGGCGGGTAGGCGGCCCGGCACCCAAATGAAGCCGCGAGGTCTTTCAGCGAAACAAGTGCTTGAGGAAGCCCGTTACGGGTGCCAAAATCACACCGCCAACTCTCGCAGGCCAAGACGCGTCAGCGGGAACAAAGCTGCAAGGCGCCGTCTCATACCAATGGATGATGGCTAATGCGGCGGCTACTTCGCCAGCGTCGCCCGTCAGGCGTTCCGCTGCCTTCAGCAGCTCCAAATCGCAGCCGCAGTCAAAATACCCCCGTCGCTCATAGCATTGGTCATGCTCCCTGCAGGCGGCGTCAAGCCTACTTGTTGGAGGGCCGCCGCCGTGGCCCGGCCCGCACCAATTCCCATGAACAGGGACCTCGTTCTCCTTTCCCCCCCCGGTTGGGGGAGGCAGGTCCGGGCGTCCCGCGTCCCCACGAAGCGCCAGATTATAGGCGGAAGGCGTATGCCAGTCGCACGCCTCGTAGTGTCGGCACGCCGCCCGCTCACGGCACGCCGCGTCGGTCAGCTCGCCGTTGCTTCCGCACTCGATCATGGATTTGACGAGCAGCTGCGCCATCGCCGGGAGCATGGCGACGTCCATCCCGGAGGCCATCAACCCCATGATCGGTTCGATAGTCCAGCTGTCGAGGAGCCGGTCCGGGTCGGTCAGCCGCGGCTCGAACCATCCCGCCGCCAGCGCGTGGACGCCGAGGTCTTCGCACGACGTTTCCGCGAGTTCCAGAAGGTTGATGCGCGGCCTGCGGTCCGCGCCGGGGGGCGGTGCGGGACGATCGGCCGGGACGTACCTGCCGTTGCCGACCTCAACGAACTCGGGAGTGCGGGCCGGCGCAGGGGGCGCCGGGGGCGGCGGCGCGGCTTGAGGACGTCCGCGAAGCTTGGCGGGGTCCACGGATTCGACCAGCCGCCATCCCTCGGAGAAGTTCATGGTCTCGACCGTCTGCTTGCACGCACCAACGAAGGCGAACATGTCGGTCGCACTTGATGCCGCGGGGTTCTGGGCTCCGGACGTATGAGCCGTTCCGAGGAACACCAACACGGCCACGCTTGCGGTTCGCCACAGCCAACTCATCATGCCCCGCCTCCTTTCGTCGTTAGCCCCCTGCTCCGCGTTCCGCCGTCGGCACGCCTGCTCCGCGGCGGCGCTGCCAACGCCGCCACCCGTCGTCGCACTCGGCAGCCCCACTTCTCCTCACACCGCTCCAGTAGCGTCGTGCGGACTACGCGCATGCTACCACGTGCGCCGGTATGCGACCCAACCACCGACTAGAACCGCGCGCTGGCGCGGCCGGGGCGGACCCGGTGCTGCGTCCCCGCGGACGGTTCACCGCCCTTCCCCCCGCCGCCCGGCCATCATTTCGGCGATCCTCGCTGCGGCTCTCGCGAGGTTCGCCGCGACGGCCGCAGCGAGCGCCCATCCGCCCGCCGGCCCGGCGTCCGGTGCCGCCGGCCACGCCGCGGCGACCAGCGCCGCGCTCGCCGCGAACGCGGGATCGCCCGGCTTTAAGGGCGGCGGCCGGCGCGGTGCCGCCGGCCGCCGCGCCCGAGGGGCGTTCACCCGCCGTCCTCGTCCGCGGGCGCAGGCCGGCGACGCGGACCGGGGCGCGGACCTGGGGCGTGGCGGCTGATTCTCGGGTTTTGCCGGGTCTGGCGATTCGCGCTGGAGTGTCCTCGCCGGCCGTGCTCATGCGGCACGGCGCGATTGCCGTGCGGTCAGCCCGTACTTGTTGCTCACGGTGGGTTCGCCGGCGAGGCGGCCTCGCCAGTCGGCGATCACGTCCTCGGACACGTTCAGAACCTTGGCGGCGGCCCAGTCGACCACCCGCCGGGCCGGGCACTCCTCGGCTCGGCCCATAGGGAGAAGCTCGACGCTCTTCACCTGCTCGAAGGCGGCCCGCAGGTCCGTCCACCCCGGATTCTCCGGCTTCGGAATCCGAATCTCGCGGAGGTGGGCGACCTGCCACATGGGGTAGGTCAGCGTCCGTGCCCTTCGGTTCAGAAGCATGAGGCGCACCGGCGTGGAGTTCCACCACGCCGCGAGGGCCTTGGCGGTGTCGTCGTCCCCGACTGACACGGGCACCCACCAGCCAAACGACGGCGTCTCGGTCCAGAGGCCGGACAGCCGTCCGCTCATCATGTTCATCTTCATCGCGACGAGCATGTGGCTCCGCTGGACGGCGTACTTCGCCGCCAGCCCGGCCTTCCCGGGCTTCGGGGCGTACATCACGTCGGGCTCGCCTTGGAGCGTCCGCCGGAGCTTGCTGCTGACGGAGTTGAATCCGGGTACCGCCCCGGGCGTGGCGTCGTCCGCGATGTCGTACGTCCCGAGTACGCCTTGACCCACCGGGCCGACCTTGAATCGCTGGCCGACCGGTTCCAGCCGGGCGTTCGCCTCGATCTCGCGGGCCGTCTCCGCGAGCGTCCCGTCGTACCACTGCGCCGGCGTCCAGTCGCCGGCCCTTACGCGGTCCGCGGGCCACCGGCACACGCTGCCGCACTCGTCGTGCCGTCGCGACAGGATCGCGTCGACGGCCTCCAGTGTCTCGGCGATCGCCGCCCGGGGCTCGGCGTTCGTGCCGGGCATCCGCGCCAGCGACACGAATTCGGTGGGCTTCTCGGAGCCCGAGCCCCTCCTCCTCGCGATGAGCAGGGCCTCGTGGATGCCTGTGTTCTCGCTGAAGTTCGGCCGCTTCGGGTCGTGGCTTGTGACGATCCGCTCGATGTGGAACCGCTCGGCCAGGAAGCGCCGCTCGGCCAACCCTCCCGCGGATGTGCAGGCCGTGACCGGCAGT
The DNA here is from genome assembly GCA_963664545.2 of Vicinamibacterales bacterium. Classification (GTDB taxonomy): domain Bacteria; phylum Acidobacteriota; class Vicinamibacteria; order Vicinamibacterales; family UBA8438; genus JAJEEA01. The sequence continues at coordinate 2,848,197 of OY761475.2, forward strand.
ACCTTCGCGAGTACGCCGGCCTCCCGGTCCAGCGCGTGGTCCGCCAGCGGGGTGAAGAAGGTGCTGATGCTGTTTGCGGTGATGAGGCCCCCCGCGGCCGGATCCCGTCTCGACGTCTCGGCCTGAATCGCGGCCTCGCGGGCCTGCATCCGCTTCGTCGTCTCGGGTCCGAACTTCCGCGCCCGCTTCTGGTTGTCGGTGAACGGCGGATTCATGATCACCAGGTCGAGGTCCTTGGGCTGGAACTCGATCCGCTCGTCGGACTCGACGTGCTCGGCGTCGAGCTCGTCCATCGACCGCCCGGGGTTCAGAAGCCCGTGAAGGCTGTCGGGGTCGTCGGCGGCCGTCAGGAGTTCCAGCGACCCCGCGTGGACACCGCCGTCCGGCTGCGGGCCGTGGCGCATCGTCCCGAGGTTCATCCGCCGGTAGTCGACGGTTGGTGCCCCGAGCGTCAGGTTGCAGGCCGCGAGCTGGACGGCGTGGGCGTTGATGTCGAGTCCGCAGAGGACGTTCTCGACGATGTCCCGGTGCAGGTCCGGGTCGTCGTGCGCCGCCGCGCCGGCTCGCGCCGCTTGGGCCTTGACGGCCTGGAGTGCCGCCATCAGGAGGGTCCCGGTGCCGCACGCCGGGTCCATGATCCGGAGCCCGCGCACCGCGTCGAGGTCCGACCAGTCGGTGAAGTCGTCGGTCAGGGCGAGCCGCGCGAGCATGACGGCCGACAGGTTGTTCGTGTAGAACGCCCCGTCGCTCTTCGCCGTCCCGAGGATGCGGTGGTAGAGCGGGCCGGCGTAGTCGTACCCGAGCGTTCCGAGCGACTGCGCGAGCCGCCCGGCGGCCTCGTGGAGCTCGCTGACCGCGGCCTCGGCGGCGGTGCCGTCGCCGATCGCCTTCAGCACGGCGAGCGCCGGCCGGAACACGGGCGCGTAGTCGCGGTCGAGAATCCGCCGCCAGGTCTCCTTGAGTTCGCTCGTCGGGCTCCCGGCCCCGCCTACGCGGTCCGGGCCGAGCATCAGCCGCACCTCCGGGACGTCCCGGAGCCGCCGCTCGAGGAGGCAGGCGTTGGCGAGGATCAGGGTGCCGATCCGGCACACGCCCTTGGCACCGCCGGCGTCCTCGGGCACGAGGTCGAGCGCGTTGGCGATCGGCTTCTCGAGGTGCTCCTCTTCGAGCAGGGTCCCGACCCGCTTCACGACCCCGGCGATCTCCTCGGCCTCGAGCTGGCCGGCGCGGCCGAGCCCGGACGCCGCGGCGACGCGGGCGTAGATGCCGTCGCCCTTGACCCTCTCGAAATCGAGGGTCCCCTGCAGGCCGTCGTCCTTGCCGCCGCCGTCCGGCAGCGGCGTGGCGGGCTTCCTCCCGTCGAAGACGCGGATGAAGGACTCGAAGTCCTCGGTCAGGCGGCCGTCGTGGGCTTGGAGCGCTCGCAGCACCCGGCCGACGGTGCGGTAGCCGTCGCTTCCGGTCTCCAGAGCGTCGACGACGTCGCGCCCCGGAGGCACGACGACCGGGACGATGATGTAGCCGTACTTCTTGCCCGGCACCTTCCGCATGACGCGGCCGACGGCCTGGACGACGTCGACCTGGCTGTCCCTGGCGTCGAGGAAGGCCACGCTCGTGAGGTTTGGGACGTCGACGCCCTCGCTGAACAGCCGGCAGTTCGAGATCACCCCGCACTCGCCGCGGGTCTCGCCGGCGGCGGCGAGCTCGCGCAGCTCGACGTTCCGGTCTGCCGCGGTGGACGAGGCGTCCAGGTGCTTGGCCTTGAGCTTCATGGCCTGCTGGTCGCCTTCGAGGCGCCTCGTGGTAATGCTGAGGACCTTGGAGTCCTCCAGCGCTTTCGAGTACCACTTCGACCGCGCGATCGTGTTCGCGAAGGCGATCGTCCTCGGCAGCCTGCCGGGGGCGTCCTCGTTCTCGTCCGCCTCCGTGAGCCCGTTGACCGCGAGGGAGACGCCGAGCACGCGGGTCATGTCGTCGAGCTTCGGCGGCTTCTTCCAGCCCCCGGCCTCGTCGAGGTTCTCCAGGTGCTCGCGGAGGGCCTTCGTGACGGCGCCCGATCGGACGCCCAGGACGATGACGCGGTAGTCGGACAGCATGTCCTGCTTGACCGCGTCGCGGAAGCTCAGCCGGTGGAGCTCCGGCCCGTAGACACGGGTGTCCGTCATGTCGATGACGTCGATGCCCCGGGTCTTCAGCGTCTTCTTGGATCGCTCCGCGTAAATCCGCGGCGTCGCCGTCATGTAGAGGCGCTTCGCGGCGTGCAGGCGTGTGGGGTCGTGGAACTCCTGGAAGTCGATCTTGACGCCGTTCAGGGAGCTCCTGTCGACGCCGGTGGTCCGGTGAGCCTCGTCGGCGACGGCGAGATCGAACGCCGGCGCGCCGTGCGCCGCCTGCGCCTCGGTGACCCGCCCGAGCGAGTGGTACGTGGCGAACACGGCCCGCGTGTTCGGGCCGTGGGCGAGGAAGTCGGCGATCCGCGCCGGGTCGGTCGAGACGGGGCACTCGAGCTCGGATCGGCGGATGTCCTCGCCGCGGCCCCCGGCCGACTGGTCGGAGCAGACGACGAGCGAGTCCAGGGGCCGGGTGGTGTGGCGCAGCCACTCGCGCCGGGCCTGCGACACCAGGGCGATGGTGGGGGCGGCGAAGAGGATCCGGCCGCCCTCGGGGACGATCCGTTCGGCGATCCGCAGCGACGTGAAGGTCTTGCCGGTGCCGCAGGCCATGACGAGGCGCCCGCGGTCGTGGTTGCCGAGGCCGAACACGACGTCGTTGAGGGCTTCGGCCTGGCGGGGAAGCAGCGGCCGCACCGGCCGTGCGGCGTCCTCCTCCAGGATCGGCCGGTCCAGGTAGGCGCGGAAGTCGATGTGGGAGACGCCCGGGTGCAGGCTCTCGATGGCCTCTTGGGCGTTGCGGCCCCATCGGCACGTGCTGACGATCCACCGGTGGGCGAACACCGGCCCGCGGTCGTTCCCGCGCTGCGACTCGGCGAGGAACGAGTCGATGTCCCGCTTGCCGAGCACGTGCCCGTCGTCGTAGCACTTGCACTGGACGGCCACTAGGCCGCCGTCGCAGCGCTTGGCGACGAGGTCGATGCCGATGTCGCGGCCGTCGCGGCCGGTGAGCCGCTCCCGGTCGGGCCAGTCCGGCCAGCGGCGGATGTCCGCGATCTCGAACTCGGGCTCCTGGAGCGCGAGCCGCATGAAGAGCTGCTCGAACCAGCGCCCCTTCTCGGACTCGTCCCGCGATTCGTTGCGGATACGGCGGAGCACCGCCCCGGCGGTCGCCGGGCCGCCGCTGGCGGGCGGCGCGGTGTTCGTCCCGGCGTCGGTACGCGGCGTCTTGGCGGCCTGTCCGCCGCCGAGGTCGAACCTGATCTGCGAGTGGTCGTCTTGTCGGTGCACGGGGTTCCTCCGGCTGCTGGAGTGCAGTCGGAGGAAACATATGGACCGCGGGCCGCCCCGGCCCGTCCGGTTTCCGACGCGGCGTGCCGTCCTGATCCGGGCGGCCGTCGCTTGGGTTGGCCGGTAGGGTGTATGCCCTTCGTCGCGGGTGTTCCGCGGCCGGTTCCGGCCGGGAGGTTGTCAGGCGCGGTCTCGGTTCAGCGTGAGGAGTTCGCGTAGCGCGTCGTCATCGGCGATGTCGGCCGGCCAGCCGTAGGCGGCCGCCACCGCCGCGTCGAGCGCTGCGTGCGTGTCCGCAAGCCACCGGGGGCGGGCGTTGTAGAGGTTCGTCAGGGTGCGCTTCTTGAGGGCTTTGGCGGCGTCCTCGTCGCGGGGAACCGGGCGCTTCGGGTAGCCGGGGACCGGCTCGTCCACCCACTCGACCCATTCGGGCGGGTTGAGCCAGCGGTCGCGTAGCTCGACCAGCCGGCGGGCGGCCTCGGCGATGGCGGCGGCGCGGGGGTCGGCCGCGTAGTCGGTGCCCGGTACGTCCGGCGTCAGACCGGGCGGGAACGGGAATGTCTCGAACGTGGTGGTCGGCGTGTAGCGCGGGTCGTTTCCCTTCCCGAGCCATGTCCCGAGCCGGAGCGACCAGAGTTCGTGGAATCGGCTGTGCAGGATGCCGAAGGTCGTGTCGTTGTCGCGTGCGATGGCGATCGTTGCGGAGTCGGGGCAGACTCGATGGTCGATCCAGACGAACAGACGGTACTTGGCGACGCGAGGGGTCACGATATAGCGCGACAGGCCGCTGATCGCCGCCCACATGTTCGGTCGTGGGCGATGGTGCAACCACCACTGCTCACGTCTCCCGGTTTCCCGTTGCTCGTTCCAGATGGGTCGTACATGTTCTTGCACCCAACGAAACGGCTCTTCGTATAGCGCCGCGTCTCCAATGGCTCTCTCGAACCCGAAGTCGACGATCCACTTGCCGGCCGGCCGCCGGGTGATGTCCATGCCGTTCACCCACGGCTTCAGCACGTCGGCGTTCGTCCGGCGGTTGGGGTTCGCCGGCAGGCGGAGCCACTCGCGGGCTTGCTCGCCAGCGATGTCGAAGGGACCGCCCTTCGTGTCGCCCATGAACGCCACTCCGGCGTTCTCCGGAAGTCGCCGGACGCCCGTGAGGTCGACGCCCGTGCTCCCGCGTCGCGCCGTCAGGTCGGTGTGGAGCTCATCGACCGGCTCGCCATCGAGGCGAATGTCATACGCCGCTGCGTCGTCGGCCCGCGAGAAGCAGATCAGCGACACTCTCACCGCGGCTCCGTCGACCACCCACGGCTCGTCGCTCCATGCCTCGAAGAGCCGAGGCGGTTCGTCGTCGCGCTCGGTCGCCGCGCGCTCACGCACCATCAGCGCGCCCGACGGGCCTCCGTCCGAACTCGGCCGGCAGTTGCGGGTCGCGGCCTCCAGCGCCCGCCGGTTCGCGCCGCCGCGGATGGAGTTCGTGGCGACCAGCCCGGCCCGCCGCGTCCTGCCCGCCACGATCTGCCGGCCCGCCTTCTCGAACCAGTAGCAGACGAGATCGGCCTCCGCCGGCACGCGCCCGGCGTAGGTCTTGAACATCCGAGACACGTAGTCTTCGCCGAGATGGGTGATCAGCAGCTTGCCGCCGAGGAACGGCGGGTTGCCGATCACGACGTCCGCCTCCGGCCACTCCGGCTCGGCGGCGTCGGGCGTCAGGATGGCGTCCCGGCACTCGATGGTGTCGAGCGGCTTCAGGATGGGGTCGCGCGCCTCCGAGAAGCCGTTGCGCCGCATCCATTGGATCTCGCCGATCCACACCGAGACGCGGGCCAGCTCGGCGGCGTAGGGGTTGATCTCGATCCCCTTGACGTTGGCCGGACCGATCTCCGGGAACGCGCGCTGAAAGCCGAGGGCCTCCGCCTCGAACTGCACGCGGTGCTCAAGGTCCTTGAGGGCCTGGAGGGCGAGGTACAGGAAGTTGCCCGAGCCGCAGGCGGGGTCGAGCACCGTGAACGTCCGCAGCCGATTGAGGAACGCCCGGTACCGCCGTTCGGCCTCGTTCCGCCGCTTCGTGCGGGCGGCCGGCGACTTGGCGGCCTCCGCACGCTCCAACTCGGCTGCGATAGCGGCCTTCTCGGCCGTCCACTCGGCGAGCCACGGACGGACCACGACCGGCTCGACGAGCAGCATGATCTTGTCCCGGTCGGTGTAGTGGGCACCGAGCTGGGCGCGCTTGCCGGGGTCGAGGCCGCGCTCGAACAGCGTGCCGAGGATCGAGGGATCGATCTCCGACCAGTCGAGCTTCGACGCGGCCAGCACGGCGTCGACATCTGTCCGCTTTAGCGGCAGGACCTCGTCGTCGTCGAAGAGCCCGCCGTTGAACCATTCGACCGCCTCGAAGCCGACCCGGCCGCCGCGGGCCATCACGCGGAAGAGGTCGCTCGCGAGCTCCCCGAACTGAGCCGGCGTCCGCCGGGCCTGCTCCAGCATCCGGGTGAACATGTGGTCGGGCAGCAGGCCCACATCGTCGGCGAACATGCAGAAGACGAGCCGGTTGACGAAATGCGCCACCCGGTGCGGGTCGTGGCCGCGCTCGCGCAGCGCTTGCGCCACCGTCGCGAAGGACGCCGCGGCGCGTTCGGTGAGCGACTGCCGGGTCTCGCCCGGCCGCAGTCGCTCCGGGTCGGAGAAGGCCCACTTGAGCCTGTCGCGCGTCCCCGCGTCGGCGAGGTCGTCCAAGTCGAACTCGTAGCTCTTGCTGACGCTGTTGGTCCAGTTGGTGCGGATGCGGAACCGCCGCATGTCGGAGACGATCAGCAGCGGCGGGTTCTCCAGGGCCAGCGCGTACTGACGGAGCTGGCCGAAGGCGGCGTCGAGGTCGGCCCGCTGACCCTTGTACTCCCAGGCGAAGTGGTGGCGCTTCCAGACGTCGGCCCATCCGTCGCCGCCGGTGTCCTTGCGGGCGCCCCGCTCGAAGCAGTAGGTCTCGCCGGTGGGGTCCGCCTCCGCTGGGGTCGGCTCGCCGAGTAGGCGGCACAGGTCGATGAAGTGTTCCTGCGACGCCGAGCGCTCCTTCAGCTCGGAGGCCTGCCACTTGGCGATGAAGTCGTGTGCGGTCATCGGTTGGTTGTGAGCATGTCGCGGGCGTGGGACGTGCTTGCCACGTGGGCGCTACTGGCGGCGAGGGACCGAATCGGCTCGGTGTGTTCCATCCCGCGGGTCCGGGCAGCCGTCTACTGTACCCCCTTCGCCGGCGCTGCGGCGGCGACCACGCGCGCGGCGATCTCGTCATTCCGACGCCACACGATCCGAGCCGGTGGTCCGCCATATATGGCTGCGGGAATGGCGATCGCCAGCGCCCATGTGTACAGCTCGTCCAGGACCTTCTTCGCGGTCCCCGGCCGGAAGAGGCAGTCGATGTACAGGGTGCCCGGCGTGTCGGCGTCGGGATTGGCCGAGGGGGCGGCCTCGATCATGATCTGGCCCTTGAAGCGAGCCGGCGCCGCGGTCGCGAGGGCGCCGCGCACCCGCTGGATGCCTTCCGGGACGCCGTCGCCGTGTCCGAACACGGCGATGAAGCAGATGAGTTGGTCGGCCGGGTGTCCCGGGTCCGCGAGCGTCTCGACGAGCCTCGGCCAGGATCGGCGCGCCAGACGCGGCGCGATGCGGGACACTGAGACTACGGTCGGGCCGTTCATGGGTCTGTCCGCGGGGCACTCGGCGTAGCCGCGGGAACCGTCCGCCCGGGGTTCCGCGCCTCCAACGGTCGCCGCCGTGTGCAGTGGCGGCGTCCGGCCGCGGGCCGATTCAGCACGGGGGCTTGGCTGGTGCCTTGGTCATCGCGCCGACGACGACCCCGACGATCTCCCAGTCCTCGGTGGGCTCAAGCCGGATCGGCTTGTGCTCCGGGTTGTCGCTCCGTGGCTGGAGCTCGAACCGGTCGGCCGACGCCCGGTGGAAGCACTTCACCGTGATCTCGGTCCCGATGCGGGCGATCACGACATCGCCCTCGTTCGCGTCCGGCGTCCGGCGTACGGCGACGATGTCGCCCGACCGGTACCCCAGCGACGACATGCTGTCGCCCCGCACCATCAGGTAGAAGTCGGCCTGGGGGTGGATCTCCTTCGCGAGGTCGTCCTGCACCCGCAGCACCGCCGCGCCCTCGTCGGCGAGCATCGGCGTTCCCGCCGCGACTTCGGGCAACCGCTCCGGGTCGAAGACCGGCGTGCCCTCGCGGAGCAGCAGGATTCCCCGGTCCATCCCGGGCTTCAGCTGGATCCAGCCCTTCCTCTCAAGCGCGTCGAGGTGGTTCTTCACCGCGGACCCGCCCGGGAGGCCCAAGCTCCGGGCGAGCTCGGCGCGGGAGGGCGGCACGTCGAAGCGTTCGACATGCCCGCGGATCTTCTCCAGGACTTCGCGCTGCCGCTCGGTCAGCTCGGTTCCTCGCATTCGCGTTCCGGCCCCTGTTGACACCCGTGTCCGGTAGTGGTTTAATCCGTTGGTGTTCTCATAACCACCGGCTACGCAACCACCGTCCGCGCGGGCGGTGCGCGCGTGACTGATATGCAAGTGTACCACGTCAGCCGTCTCCCGCGCCGTTCGCCCGGGGCGGCGACGGGGCGGCATCCCGCGCGGAACGTCGTTCCGGGCGCAACTTGGAGGGATTCACCGATGCGAATGAAGCTTCTGCAACGATCCGACGGTGCCGCGGTCCGGCTTCTCTTTCCGGACTTCCAACAGGAGTACGTGTCCGTCTTCGACGTCCTCGGCCGCCCCGTCAGGCGGTTCGGCCAGCGCCGGAACTCCGGCCCGCCCTCGGTCCCGGCCCCGCGGCCGGTGGCTCCCCCCGCCTACATCGTCACGACGGCGGACCAGCGCTCCCGCTGGCTGCTCGGGAACTTGGCCGCCGGCGCGGAGACGCTCGTCGTCGACGAGCGCCGCGCGGTCGACCTCCTCCTCGACCGGGCGTCCGATCCCGCCGCCGCCTACCGGCCGTTTCCGCCCGGTGACGCGGACTTCATCAGCCGGGGCGGACACGCCGCCTACCTCGCCGGCTACAAGGCCGCCGAAACCGTCCAGGAGCTCGAGGCTACCGACGCCGTCGTCGACGACGTCATCGACAAGCTGGCCCGCTCGGGCCTGCCGCCCGCGGTCGCCGGTCCCTTCTCGGGTTCGGTCCGAACCACCCTCAGATACCATGGGGCGGGGGTTTCGGGACTCGCGGAACAGCTCCGGTTGGTGGCCGGGCTGCGGCGTCGGGCAACGTGCCCGCAGCGTTTCGACCGGGGACGCGCCGAGGAGGTCCTCGATGCCTCGCACGCCGGGCTTGAGGTCGTGAAGGCCCGCATCCTGGACTCGCTGGCCGTGTGCCCGCAGGCGCGCGACCTCCTCACCGTCGAGAGCTTCCGGTCCGGGAAGGACATCGACCGCGACCCCCGCACCGCGCTGGTCGTCCGGCCCGCCCCGGTCCGGGACCCCGACCCCGTGCTGTGCCTGGCCGGACCCCCCGGAACCGGGAAGACGTCCCTGGCCCGGGCCGTCGCCCGCGCGCTCCGCCGCCCGCATCTGACCGAATCCCTCGACATGGGCGGATCGTCCGGTGCGCGCGGGCTCGACGCCCACCTCCGCGGTGCCGCGGTCATAGCCCCCGGGCGGCTCGCCTGGAGCATCCTCGAATGCCGGGCGACCAACCCGGTCTTCGTCCTCGAGGGGGTCGACAAGGTCCGCGACGCCGAGGCCGGGGCCCTTCTCGACGTGTTCGACGCCACCCGGCGGGCCGGCTTCCGCGACAACTTCCTCAACCTTCCGTTCGACCTCTCGCCGGTCCTGTGGATCACGACCGCGGTCGATCCGGCGGTGATTCCCGAGGTCCTGCGCAAGCACCTGGAGATCGTCGAGCTGCCCGGCTACGACGAGGACGAGAAGGTCGTCATCGTCCGGGATCACCTTCTGCGGCGCCCGTTCGAGCGGTCCGCGCGACCGCCGGAGGAGCTCCTCGCGTCCGGCGCGCCGTCGGGGTCCGCCGCGGCCGGGGGCGGACCCCGGGGGGCGGACGGATTGACCGTCGCCGCTGATCGGCGGGTGTCGTCCATGGAGGCGCTTTCCGTCCTTCTGGCGGAGCCTCCGGAGTCGGACGCCGGGGACGGCGGGGCCGACGGCGGCGCCGAGGGCTGGTGGACCGCGGCGATCCGGGGCCGGGTGCGCTTCGAGCCGGAGGCCGTGCGCCGGGTGATTCGGAACCACACGCGGGAGCCCGGCGTTTCGGACCTCGCCCGGCGGCTCGCGCTGATCTGCCGGGAGGCGGCACGGCGGCGTCCGGCGACGTCCGCCGAGCCCGCCGTCGTGACGCCGGCCGTCGTCGACGAGGTCCTGGGCGGCGGCGCGGGGGACGGCGTCCCGCCGATCGTCCGCGAGGCCGTCGCGGCGGAGCGGCGCCGCCTCGCGGCCGCCCCCCCGGAGGACGCCGCGGCGGCGAAGGCCCGGATCGGCTGGCTGGAGCGGCTGCCGTGGGCGCGCCGCCACGAGCTGGGCGTCGACCTGGAGACGGCGCGGCGGGCGTTGGACGTCGGCCACGCCGGCCTCGGGGACGCCAAGGCGGCGGTCGTCGAGCATTTCGCGGTGCGCCGCCGCGCGCCGCGGGGGTCCTGCCCGGTCCCGTGCCTCGTCGGGCCGGCGGGCGTCGGGAAGACGTCGTTCGCGCGGGGCTTCGCCCGCGCCGTGGGCCGCGCGTGCGCGGAGGTCCCCTGCGGCGGCCTGCGGGACGCGGCCGACGTCCTGGGCCGTGCCCCCGCCCGCCCCGCCGCGGGGCCTGGGGCGGTTCTCCGGGAGCTGGCGCGCGCGGGCCACCGCGACGCCGTGTTCATCCTCGACGGGATCGACGAAGCCGGCCCGGACGCGGCGGCGGCGCTCGCCGACGCGCTCGACACCGACGGCCGGGAGCGGTTCCGCGACGCCTTCGTCGGCCTGCCGTTCGACCTGTCGGAGGTCGTGTTCATCGCCACGGCCCGGGACTGGCGCCGCGTGCCGACCGCCCTCCGGGACCGCCTGGAGGCGATCGAGCTGCCGGGCTACGGCGAGGACGAGAAGGCCGCCATCGCGGCGGAGCACCTGATCCCGGCGGAGATCCGCCGGGCCGGGCTGAGCCCGGCGCCGCTCAGCTTCTCGCCGGCCGCGATCCGCAAGCTCATCCGCGGCTACACCAGCGAGGCCGGCGTGCGGCAGCTCCGCGGGCGCATCCGGTCGATCTGCCGCAAGGTCGTGCCCGGGCGGGAGACCGGCGACGAGGCGCTCATCCGCTACCGCATCACCCTGAAGGAGGTCGCCCGCTGGCTCGGCCCGGAGCCCGATCACGGAGACGGCGTCGACCGCCTCCGGCTCCGGCTCGATTCGGCCCCGCTCCCGCCGGCGGCGCGGTCCCGCTGCCGGGAGGTCTTCGAGAAGCTGCCGCTCGCGCCCGCCGGCGGCCCCGAGCGCGCGCGGTGGTCGGAGTACCTGGAGTGCGTCGCCGGCCTGCCCTGGCGCCGGCGGACGGGCCGGGAGTTCGATCCGGCCCGGGTCCGGAAGGCGCTGGACGCGACGCACGGCGCCCTCGACGCCGCGAAGGAGTCGCTGCTGGACGAGCTGGCGGCCCACGACCGGCGGCCGGGCCCCGCCGTCCAGGCCGTCTGCCTGGCGGGCCCGGCCGCGACCGGCAAGAGGACCCTCGCCCGCAGCGTGGCCGCGGCCCTCGGCCGCGTCTGCGCGGTCGTAGACTGCGGTCAGGTCCCGGACGCGGCGGCCGTGCTCGGCGCGCCGGGGCGTTCCCCGGGCGTGATCATCCGGGAGCTGCGGTTCGCGGGCGCCAAGGACGCGGTGATCGTCCTCGACGGGATCGACCGGCTCGACGCCGCCCGCGGCGCGCCGTCGGCGCTGGCGGAGGCGCTGGCCTCGGGCGGCCGCGGCCGGGGGTTCCGCGACCGCTACCTCGACCTTCCCTTCGATCTGTCGGACGTTCTGTTCGCCGCTACCGCGGTGGACCTGGACGGGGTGCCTCCGGCGCTGCGGGAGCGGTTCGCGGTGGTCCCGCTGCCCGGGTATACGGCGGAGGAGAAGGAGGTCATCATCCGCGACCACCTGCTGCCGGCCGCGGTCGAGTCGGGCGGTCTGGAGCCGGAGCACGTCCGGGCGACCCCCGAGGGGCTGCGCGAGTTGGCGCGGGGCTGGTCCCGCGGGCCGGGCGTGGGGGATCTCGCGGAGGCGCTCCGCGCCTTCTGCCGGCGCGTCGCGCGGCCGCACGCCGAGGGCGACCCGTCCGGCGTGCTGATCACGCCGGAGACGGCGCCCGGACTGCTCGGGCCGCCGGCCTCGGATTGAAGGTCGTCGGCGCGGGCGGCGCGGCGCGCGCGGAGGGCGTCGGCGCCCGCGCCGCAGCCGGGCGGTGCCTTTAAGCCGGGCCGCGGCCGTCCGGCGTTCAGGAGGACACGATGACGCTTCACCGCCTCACGCCGGCCTATTGCGACGGTCACCCCGACGGGCACTACGCGCTGGAGCCGTGGATCCGGCCGATGAGGGGCGAAGCCATCGACCCCCGCTATGGCTGCGCCGGGTCCGAACCGGCCGTCCTTGATGTGCCGGAAGGCTCGACCGTCCGCGAGACGGCGCGGGGGCTGGCCGTCACCCGGCCGGACGGTACGGTCACGTACTTCACCACGCGCCCGCCGCCCGCCCGCCGGCGGGGTCGAGCCGGCGCGGTGGATCCACCCGGAGCCGGCCGCGGCCGGCATTCCGCCCGGCGGAGTCGCTCAGTGATGGTCAAGACGTTCCCGTTCGCCCTCGGGTGGCGTCCGACGGGCTCGAAGAAGCGGCGCTGGCAGCTGCAGGACTGCGTTGACGCGGCCGAGGCGGCGGCGATTGCGGCGTCCCTGGCCCGCCTCGACGGCGGCGGCCGCTGGCGGGTCTACGACATGGTCACGGTCCCGGGCCGGGCGGGGTCGCTGGTGCTCGTGCGTCGGAACGTGGTCGCGGAGGGCGTCGTCGGGCCGGAAGTGCGGCGGGCCGGCGGAACCGGTTCCGCCGGCGTCGATCCGTGACGCGGCTCTGTTCAACCTGGAGGTTCGCCCGTGGATCCGGCATCCGTCTATCGCGTCGGCGCCGTCCCCCCGCATCCCTGCGGCGGCGGCGCCGGATTCCCGGGGACGGTGTTCCCGTGTCTATACGAGCGCCCGCCCGAGCCACTTGACTTCGCCGACGACAGCCGCGCTGTCGGGCCACGGCTGGGTGGGCCAGGCGTCTTTGCCGTTGTGCCCGGGCGCGGTTCCCGCGATGCGTGTGACCGTTTTGGGTTGATTCTTCAGGCCCATTCATTTAATCTTGTGTTTAATACGCGCCGGTATAGATCCGGTGCCCGGCCAGACCATTCGGCCCTCCGCGCGGTCGGCAAGAGCGACCGCTCCCCCGGATTCCGGGGGACACGCCACCCTTCGGGTGCGCCACACGTCAGCCAAACGGTTTCTCCTGTTTCCGGCGGGAGACGTCTAGGTTGTCTCGCGCAGTGTTTCCTGCGCGGGGGAGGTGTGCTAGGTGGCGCGGCAGTTGGTCGACCGACCCTCTTTCGTCCGTTCCCTTAGTCGGCTCCCCGCGCGCCGTCGCGGTCCGCCCGCGTTTCCGAAGCGTAATCGGGCCGGGTTTCCCGCGTCCCGGCCGTCCGACAGCGGCGCCCCGGGTGCCCCGCTTTCGGATCAGGCCGGTGTCGCCGTTCCAAGGAGGTCGCGCCGGGGTAGCCCATTGGCGCCCCCCCCGCCGCGGAGTGACGCGAACATCTCCAGGGCTGTTCGAGCGGCCGCTGGATTTTGAATGAAGAATGGCCCGCGAACCCGACGCGCCCCATCCGGTTTCTCAGGAGTTCCGATGACCTGTTCCCGGCTCTTCGCCGTCGTCGTCGTCCGGTTGTCGTCGAGCCCCGTGATCAGGGCGCCCACGACGACTCCGTCGATGTCCAGAATGTGCTTCGCGAGGTCGAGCCGCAGCGTCTTGTGGGCGGCGTTGCGGCTCTCGGGCCGCAGCTCCACGCGCCGTTCGTCGATCCGCACGTACCGCTTGAGCGTGACCTCGTCGCCGAACCGGGCCACGACGAGCTGGCCGCTCTTCGCTTCGGCGGTCTTCCGCACGGCGACGATGGACCCGTCGGTGACCCCGGTCAGCTCGATGCTGTCGCCGCGGACGGTCAGCAGGTAGTCCGGCCGCGGATGGAACCTCTCGGCGATCGCGGCGGGCACGCGCTCGAAGGATATGGGCTTCGCAGACGATCGGCGTGCCGGCGGCCACTTCCGCCAGCGCCCCGATCAGCGGCACGTGTTGCTCGACGACCCGGATTCCCCTGTTCGTGTTGGGGATGAGTTCGATGCGCCCCGCGTCGGCGAGCCGCGCCAGGTGCGCGGTCACCGACGAGGCGTCCGCGAGTCGGACGCTCCGGGCCAGTTCGGTCCGGCTCGGCGGCACGCCGTGTCGGCCGATGTGGGCCTTGATGGCGTCGAGGATCTCCCCCTGCCGTTCGGTCAGTTCGCGCATCCCGTCCCTCTTCTGGGCGCTCCACTTCTTTGGATGTTCTGGTTGCCCTATTGGGCAATTATATACGTTGCCTACGGGAATCGTAGCGTCAGTCCATGCGGCGAAAAAAAGGTGTAACTATGAAACCACTTGAGGTATAGTCGGCGTACCGACTCCCACTACAGGCAGTTTGTCAGCCGTTCTGTCGGCTGCGGGCGGATTGTCCGGCGGAGTGGAGTCGGTGAACTGCGGGGGGTGCGCCGGAAGCCTGGCGGCCCCCGGCGCTGGGTGTAACCACGTGCTCCGCACGGGTCCTTGCACGGCCCGACGGAGCGGACAGGCGGCGCGGGAGTGGCTCCCGGCCGGCGGTCCTGTCGGGATTGTGCCTGTTTCAGGCCGTTTCCGTCAAGGACGCGTCGGCCGCGCGTCCCTCCCCGCGTCGCCGGGGAGGACGCGTCATGGCGCGTCGGGGAAAACGTCGCTACAAACGCTTGACGGACAAGATCATCCGTCAGCTCCCTCCCGGTCGGCACGGGGACCGCTGCAACTGTCTGTATATCGTCGTCGAGCGCACGGGTTCGCGTCACTGGGTGCAGCGGATCAGGATCCACGGGCAACGCCGCGAGCTGGGCCTCGGCGGGTACCCCCTCGTCACGCTGGCCGAAGCGCGCGGGGTCGCGTTCGAGAACCGTCGCATCGCGCGCGCCGGGGGCGATCCCAGGCTCGAGGCGGCCCGGAAGGCCGGCCCGACGGTCCGCGAGGTCTTCGAGCTCGTCACCGAGAACCGGCGCACCGCGTGGACGAGGGCCGCGACCGAGACCTCGTGGCGTCGCGGCTTCGAGAAACACATCGGGCCGGTCATCGGGCACAAGCCGATCCGTGACGTTCCGCTTGAGGACGTCCGGCGCATCGTCGTCCCTCATTGGGCCGGGCGCAACTCCAAGGGTTATGTGCTGAGGCAGACCCTTGACGCCATTTTCGCGTGGGCCGTCGCGCAGCAGTACCGGCCCGACAACCCCGCCGCGAATCTCGCCGCTATTCTGCCGAAGGTGAAGGCCCGCGTCCGTCACCGGCCGAGTCTTCCGTACGCCGAGGCCCCGGAGGCGTTGGCGGATTGGCTGAAGCTCGACGTCAGGGAGCCGGTCAGGCTCGCCGTGCTGTTCATCGTGCTCACCGCCGCCCGGCTCCGCGAGGCCACGGGCGCGACCTGGGGGGAGATCGATCCCGCCGGCCGGGTCTGGCAGATTCCGGCCGGGCGGATGAAGGGCCGGAAGGCCCACACCGTCCCCCTTTCCATCCAGGCGCTTCAGATTCTCGAGCGGGCCCGCGCCTTGGGCGGCGGCGGCCTCCTGTTCCCCGTCGCCGGCCGGCGCGGCCGGGTCCGGCCGGTCACCCAGGACATGGTGTCGACCGGCCTCCGGAAGCTCGGAAGGGTCGATCCGGAGGACGGCCGATCGTCGCGCACGGCTTCCGTTCGACTTTCCGGGTGTGGTCGATCGAGGTCGCGCGGACCCGCCGCGAGGTGGGCGAGGCCGCCCTCGCGCACGGCGAGTCGGACAACACGGTGAAGTCGTACTCGCGCGACGCGGACCCCTTCACCGAGCGTGTCGAGCTGATGCAGCGGTGGGCGGACTACGTCCTGCCGCTGTCGCCGGATTCCGGAGACGTGTAGTGCCGTCTGGGTCTTCTCCGTCGCCAGGGGTCACTAATGGGTCGGCGGCCCGCCGGTTTCGCTCCTGCGGGCCGAAATCCCATCCCACAATCCATCCCACAAAAATCCGCTGTTGGAGGGATTGCCGCTACTGAGCGCTCCACGCAACCCGTTGTATTCCGGGGGTTTACGCCGCGCGGGTCCGCCGCGCCGGGCGGAAGCCTGTTTTATCAGTGCGTCCGGCTTTTTCCGCGCTACAGCCGGCGGTGACCCTGGAGCCGCGGCGCGCTCCCGAGGCGGCCACGGCCGAGGGAGTCGATCACAAGGGAGGGAGCGGTGGACGGTGAAGTTCTGCGGCGGTTGATTCGCGAGGCCGACGATGGCGGCGTGAGGGTGCGGGACCTGTTCGGCCGCACCGGGACGGCGACGGCGATGCTCCGATCCGCCTTCTTCTCTTCGGCCGTCATGGACCGGCGCTTCCGTGTCGGCTTCGCCTCGGGTTCGCTCTCGGCGACGGCGGCCTTCTTCCGCGGGGAGCGCCGAGGCGAAGAGCGTGCCGTCGGTGCGGACGCTCCAAGCATCTGCTCGACGTCGGTCAACGCCTTGATCTCGGCCTGGAGGCGGCCCATTTCGCTTTGGCGGTCAGCAATTGCCTGTGCGATGTCACTCATGGGTCATGGAGAATTACCGGCCTGCCTGACGGGCTCCGCGAACTCCCGGACAACCGCCGCCTCGCGATTCTCGCGGTCTGCGTCGTCGAGTGGGAGATGTTCCTCGCCGACGCGGTGGTGGAGACCCACGACCGGCTCGTCGGCAGAACGTACCGCGAAGCCGCCCGGGCCTGCGAAGCGCAGCTCGGGGACGAGACGGCCGCAGTTCGCGAGTCGCTCCGGGCATTCGCCACTCTGGGGGACGGCGCCGATCGGCGCGCGGGACACCGGCGAGGCCCTCGACGCGGTGACCGCGGACGGTCCGGGCTGGCAGGGCCTCGGCGACCTTTGTCGCCAAGGCGGCCGCGCTCGCGAGCACGGTCGTGTCGGATCCCTTGGGGGGGCGGCCGGAGTGGCCAGTTGCCGGCCCGACGGGCAGCATTCCGGCCCGCAGGGCAACCGTCAGCGTGGCGCTGCGCCACATGGGTACGCGCGCTCAGCTCCCGCCGGACTGGCCGGTGGGAATCCCGAGCTCCCTCGCCGGCCGTGACCTCGAGGTGGTTGAAGCGGTTGGCTGTAGCGGAGACGGCCCACCGTAAGCTCAGGTGTCCTCGACGCCGGGCGGCGGTCGCCTCCCGGCCCAGTCCCGGCGCATCCCGAGCCTGGGTCGTCCCCGCCTGAAAACTTGCGCGGGGGCCGTGGCGTTCATCACGGTCCCCCGTCCG
Source organism: Vicinamibacterales bacterium (assembly GCA_963664545.2). GTDB lineage: Bacteria > Acidobacteriota > Vicinamibacteria > Vicinamibacterales > UBA8438 > JAJEEA01. Next base: position 2,865,148 of record OY761475.2, read on the forward strand.
GTGGGGGACTGCCCGCGGGCGGCGTCGCCGCCTGCGGGCAAGTCATCGGCGATGGCCGCTACAGGAAGCGGCCGCAGCAGCCTTCAGCCCCGGGTGGGCGCCGCGGGGTCGTCACCGCGGGGAGTCGGCCCAGGAGTCGGCCCCCCCTCGATCCCGGCGGTCGGGAGCGCATCGGCCTCGGTCGGCAGCATCAGCTTGTCCGAGAGCCAGTACCGGCGCGCCTCGTCCAGGAGCACCTCCTCTGACGCTTCCGCGTCGAAGCCGATGTAGGCGCGGCGCTCCCACGCCAGGGCGGCCTCCGGACCGTCGAGGGGCCCGGCCAGCGCGAACTCGCCGTCGATCATGAGGCCGGCGTCACGTCCCGGCACGTTCGTAACGGTGTATTTCAGCGCCCGCTGCCGGATTTCCAACCCGGCGTCGGCCACGATCTCGCACGCCTTCACGTAGCTGGCCCGGGCCGCCTGCTTCAACGACTCCGCGTCGATGTCCTCCTTTCGGAGGAATTGCTCGATGAGCGACGACATGTGATGGGCAAGCGGCGTCATCCGCCGTATGGCTTTGACAAGCCTCGTCCCCGTTGTCGGGTCTGTGCGCATGTTCATCATGTTCATGATGAATTTCCTTTCCTTATCCTGCAAAAAACGGGTCTCTACGGGTTGCATGTCAGACTTCGCCGGTTGAGTCCCAGGCGGCGGTCTCGGCCGCCGGGCGCGCAACCACCGGCGAACGGGCGATGACTGTTCGTTCACGGCGTAGCCTCCTTTTCTTGATGTTGTTGATGGAGCCGGACGGGCGTCGTACGCAGGTCCCCCCAGCGCTCCCCGGGTGCTCCGGTTGGATGGCCGGGAGGAGGGGCCCCAGGGCTGCGCGCTCTGAGAAGGAGGGAAGCAACGTCGGGAGAGCGCCGGGAGGTGCTCTCTTCAGGACCCGCCGCCCCGGTGGCGGCCGAAACGAACGGCCGAGCCGGGGAGGTTCGAGGACCGCGCCGGCGGCGCGCCGCCCCCGTCCGTGAGCAGACGGGGCGCGGCTTTCAGCGCCGTGTGCGCGGCGGCGGGGCGTCACCCATCATGTCGGGCGAGGGCGGGTACGCATCGGCCTCGGTCGGCAGCATCAGCTTTTGTCGCAGAGCCAGTACCGGCGTGGCGTAGTCCCAGACACTGCTGTCCCACACGCTTCGTGGGCCGGTCGAAGAACGCTGTTTTGACCCAGTTGTGGGTGGCAACATGCATATACTTGCTTTGGCGTACCTCAAGTTCTCCATGGGGTTGAGCTGGAACCTTTACCGGATGCTGCAGGTGCTCCAGCTCAACATGTTCGAACGTCGACCACTTCAGGGTCCATTCGAGACGTCGCCACCACGGGGGCCCTCGAACGCTCTTGGCGGCCAGTTGCCGCTGATGTGGGCCTGAAACCGTGGGACACTAGTGAGTCCAAGAGGACCTACTCTGGGGCCGTCGAGCGGCGCGGCCAGCGCGAACTCGACGTCGATCTGGAGGCCGGCGTCCCTGGGCCGGCGTCCCATAGGCGCTAACTTGTTCAGGCCACATGATCCTCCACAAGCGGCTCAGTCCAGCCGAAGTATGCGGAGAGTTGCGGCTGTCGTCGTCGTGGCGGCTCCGCAAGCTCGCCCGAGATCGTTCGCCAGTCGCTGATCATGCGCGCCAGCGGCAGCGGCGGTTCGATGGCGCGGGTGACTTGGTTGAGCACGAACTTGAAGTCACGCCACGCGCTTCGGGGGCGCCGGCGCCGGCGCGTCGTAGCCCCAGGGGGAAATCGCGCGGGACCGTCGCGCCCGCGCGACGCGTAGTCCGGCCGCGGAACCTGCACTGTGCGGAGGGTGGTTTCCGTGTGGCATTCGTGCTCGCGCCGCTCCGGGCACTCGACGCCGCTGGCACCCTCGGCCGGACCGGCGGCCTCCTTCGGGCTGCGTTGGTCGCGATGCGCTTGCAGGAGCTTGCCCACCAACTCTTGGTGCCGTCGGTGCAGTTCCCGCTCGAGATCGCTCGCGCTCATCTGCCGGGCTTCGCGCGACGAGAGGAAGGCTTTGGCCTCCGCGAAGACGGCCTCGGCCGCGCACGGCACGGGGCCGCGGAGAGCGACGCGGGAGTCGACGGTTCGCATCCCTTGGGTGCTGAACGTACGTCCCGAGAACCTCGTCATCACCACGGTCATTTGCCTCCCTCCCGAACTTCCCCGGACACCGTACCAGCATGGCGCGGAAATGTCCAGGAACGGCGGGTCGGCAGAGACCGAAGCGTCGGCGGCAACCGGAATCTCGGTGGCGCTGACAGCCCAAAAGAGGCGGGGGGAAGGGCTGTACCCCCTCAATGCGCAGTGAAGAGCGGTCACCCGGCGGCATAACCTCTTATGAATGAACAAGATGGCCATCTACGGAAAAGAGCCGCACCCTATTCGTTTGGGAAGACTCGCTCGACGAGCGGGAGAATGTCGTTGACGAGCGGGCAGGTGAGCCGTATGGCTTCGAAGACCCTACTCGTCCTCGTCCGATCGATGCGACCGCGTTCCGTCTGTTCTCTTGTCATGATGGGTATCCTTTCTTCACGTCGAAATGAGTCTGCGGGTGTCCCTAATAATGGGTCACACGCCTCAGTCGGCGGTCTCTGACGCTGAGCGCGAAATGGTGGTTCGCCCACTGCGCCTCCTCGAATGCCGTTTGCGAACCGACCCGCCTCTTTACGTGGCTTCTTCCTCGCCGCAACGAGGACGTCCGTGTCCAGACCGGAATTGAGCAGTCAGTCCGCGCGTTCTTTGCGCGGCCTGTTCCGCCGGGTCCTCCCGGCGGTGGTTTCGATGTCGTTAGCCCTTGTTGGCGAAGCCCAGAAACAGTTCGTACACGCCGCTGCTCCCCCGCCCGCTTTCCTGGGCATCTGTCTCTGTTATCTATTCTCCGTCGTTCTCATCCGTCTCCTGTGCCGTTCTTTATGCTCTTGCCCCGGGGCGTTCTTTGCCCCGGGGCTGGCCGGCGGTGCTGGCCCGCCTCAGGTCTTCGGTGCGCGACGACTTTTTTCGCGCAGGTTTCACGAGTGCGGCTGACGACGAGGACGCCGATGTCGACCTCTCCGGCGGCAGCCGCCGACGCGATGCGCGGCGGCGTGGCACCCGTCGGGTGTAACCGGCCGAGTCCGGCGCCGGCCGTAGCGGCGCAGCGTGTTCAGCACCTGCGGGCCGAGGGGCTCGGTGTCCGTCTTCAGCCGAGCGTCTACCGGGGGCACCGTCGATCAGCAAATGCCCGCGCCACCGCCGGCCGGCCGAAGGCGGCAGCGTAGTGCAGGTCCGTCCAACCGCCGTCGTCCCCCGCCGCCGCCGACAGGGCGCGCCCGAGATGGGCGGCGAGTGCGGCCATCCTTCCCACCAGGGGGTGCTACGGGTCGACCGACTCCCAGAAGGGTGCTATGGCCGTCCCGCGGAATTGCGGCGGGCAGGCGTCAGCTGTCTGGTTCGCCGGCGGGTTCCCGCATGAACCGCCGGGTGGCGGTGACGCCGGCTGGCCGGGCAGGATCCCGGTCCGGACGGCGGATCCGGTTCCGGTCCCTCGATCCGTCTTGACCGTCCGGCGTGGCGGCCGTGTCCGCTCCGGGCGGGCTTCGGCGGCCCACGGTGGTGCCCCCGGCCTCCGGGGACCCTGTTCCCCGCCTTGCGTCGGCGGCGGCGGCCTTCCGGCGCTTCGACCCGGCTTCCCGGCCTGTACGTCGGTCGTCATCCGGCCCATGCCGACCTGATCCGCCGGACTGTCGGGCCGCGCTCCGCGGACGGTCAGTCGATCGGAGTTGAGGCGAACCCGGTGACGTTTCCGCTGACCGGCTGTCCGGCGGCCCTCGACGCCGCTCGCCAGCGGCGGCGGGGCGTCCACGCCTTGGGCGGTCGCGCGGATGGACCGCCGCGATCCGTTCACGGCCGTGCGGATGTTCGCGACCGCGAGGATCCGAACAATTCGAGCGTCGCGCCGACCACAAGATGTTGTGGTGGCCGGGGCATCGTCCGACCGACATTCTCGGCGTGTGCTCGCCGCCGTCAAGGCGCGTCGCTGCGCTCCGCCCCCGCTTCGCGGGGCTGTCGGCCTTGACGGCGGCTCCGCGCACGCTTGTCCGGACTGGCAGCTATCGGACGATGCCCAACCTTGACCCCCTACATGTTGTGGTCGATGACCCGTCCAGAATTGCTCAGTCCGAAGTGAGCGTTGACAACCGGGAACCGCGCGGGCTGGGTCGCGTGCGGGCGGTCGTGCTCCGTCGGGCACATGCGGGTCAGCTACTCGACGGGCGGACCGGTCCGGGGGACAAGTTCTCGAAGCGCTTCGCGCACTCGTCGCTGTTCACCCAGGCGTATCCGGTACGCCCTCGCGGGCTCGGCAACCGTGGGGGCTCGCTCCCGGCGCCACGCCGCACACGGCCGGGCTGGGTCGCCCGGTTCGCGGCGGGCGGCGCACCGTATCTACCTCCGACCCCGGGCGCCCGTGATCGGAGCCACGACGCGCACGGCCGCCACGAGCTGGCGGCGGCCTGGTTCGACCGTCAGCACGCGGCGGCCGTCTGCGACACCGGCCCCGTCCTCGTCGTCAGCCACGCACCCCTGCGCCGGGTGCCGCAGGACACCGTGAACATCCACGGCCACCCGCACGGCGGGGGAAGCCCGACCGGACGCCACCGGAATCCTCACCGTCGAGCGCACGGGGTACCAGCCCGTGCCTCTCACCGAGGTCCCGAGCGACTCCGCGCGGTGCCCTTCAGCGAGAAGCGCTTCCAGCGGAACCTCACCCGCGCCGTGCAGAAAGGGCCGGAGGCGACCAAGGCGCTCCTCGAAAGGGTCGCCGCCTCCCCCCGGCGGACCGAGATCGCCAAGCGGGCGGGCCTCGACACCGCTGCGATCGCCGTCGCCGTCGGGACGGAGCAAGCCGTCACCTCGGCGATGAAGGGCTTCAACCCGGTGCCCCGCGACTCCGCGCGCGGCAAGCTCGCCGAGAAGGTCGGCCCCAGGCCGTCGCCCGCGCAGCCCCCCGGAGCCGTCGTCCCGGAGGGCACCGTCGCGCCGGCCGCGCCGGCGCCCAGGTCAGGCTGGCGGACGCCGTCAACGTGCGCTGCGCCCGGCAGCTCGGCTTCCCGGCGGGCGACCGCGACGCGGTCAACCGCGTGGGCGAGGTCCTGGACGCCGCGTCCGCCAATCAGACGAAGACCAAGATCAACAATCATCCGGCGACGCTGACCACCGCGGCGCAGTCGCGCCGCGCCCACGCGCTCCAGCGCGAAGGCACCGAGGCCCGCCACGCCCAACGACTGGTGGCGGCGGCGCAGGCCGACGGCCCGGCCCCGCCGTCCGCAGGCCGCCGCCGCCGCCCCTTCGCACGGCCGCTCGGCGGCTGACCCCCGTCCGTGCCGCGTTCCCGCGCGACATCGCCGCGGCCCTTGTGCAGCGAGCGAGGAACCCCGGCCACGCTACCGACCGCCGTGTCGACCACGCGGTCGTCAGGCACTCGGGCGTCACCGACAAACTGGCGAGCCGGGTCGTCGTCTACCGCGCCGCAGAGAATAAGGCCAAGCAGATCCTCCGCCGTATGGGCGAGACGCGCTACAGCGCGGCCGACGTCAAGCTCGACCCCGCCGCCGGCCCGGGCGACCGCCAGCCGGACGCCGCCGCGCGCAAGCACCTGGTCGATTTCGAGCCGCCGTCCGTCGGCGCCATGGAGAAGGGCGGCGGCGCGCGGACGACCAACGCCGCCCGGTCGTCGTCTCCGGCGCAGGCGCCGGCCCAGGCCCGGCCGCGCGCGGCCGAGCCGTCCCGCGCCGCGTCGTCGGGTCAGTCCCGCTGACGGCGGCCGCCGTCCTGGAGTATCATTCGGGCGGAGGCGACGCCCCCGCCTGGATAGTCGCACACATGCCGGTACGGAGTACAGCGTCCGCCGCGCGGCGGCGGCGTCATCCCATGCCAACCCGAATTCAAGAACGTCCCGGTCGGTACCCGGTGCGAGTTTCCCTCAACGTGCCCCGCGAGACGTCCGAAGTCCTCGACCATCTGGAGCAGCTGACCGGCGAGTCGCGCGGGGTGCTGGCGCGCGAGGCGCTGAAGAAGGGCTTGATCCTGGTGGACAAGCTGTGGCGCGGCGGCCACTACCGGCGGGCCCGGCGGAAGACCCAGCCCCGTCAGCAGAATTGAGAGCCGCCCCCGGGCGCGCCGCGGCCCGGCCGGCCGCGGAGGGAGCGATGACCGACGCCCCACGGGATCTGCCCGACCTCGCGGCCGAGGCGGCCGAACTGCCGGACCGGACCGTCGACGCCCTGCACACCAACTCCGACCTCGTGCAGACCGTCCCGGATCCGCTGCTCCCCGCGGGCGATACCGAAGTCGGCTGCGACGCCGCGCTCAAGGCGCTGAAGCGCGCGCGGCGCGTCACGTTCTTCCCCGGCACCGACGAGATGCCGCCCGTCCTCGAAACGCGACGAGGTCCGCGCCGTCATCGAGTCGGCCCGCTCCGCCCCGGACCCCGTCGTGATCACCGTGCGCTTCGAGGGCCCCGACCTCATCCTCCGGACGCTGGAGTACATCCCGGCGCGCCGGGGCCGGCGCGCCATCAGAGGTTGAGCCGCCCGCGGGCGCGCGGGCGGTGCCGGTCGTTCCGGGTTTCGGCTCGACCCCGTCCCCGGTCTCCGCTCGGCTCGCACCACCCGCGCCCCGGCCGCAACGCCCGCTCCCCCCGCTCATCGCCTCGTCCTCGGGGCGCGAGCTCTCCGCGCCGCCGCTCTCCTGGTCGCGGCAATGGGAGGGCGGTTGGGTTGCCTTCGTTCCTGCTCGACGTTCGGCTCTTCCGCTCTGGCCGGCTTGCGGCGCACCGTGGGGTGTTGGCTTGCCTGTGCCCGTGGTGTCGGGCGTCGGTTTCCGACGGTTCCTCTGAGTTGTTCGCCGTCCGCGCGGTCGGCGGTCTTGATTTTCTGATCGAGTCCCGGGGCCTCGGGCGTCGTAGCTCTCGATCGGTTCGGTCGGTCTCGTCGGTTCGACGGGCTGGCTCTTCCGCGCACCCAGCGGTATCGGGTCACGGCCGAAGGGCTGTGCGTCGCGCTGGCCTACCACCGCACGCAGGCGCGCGTGCTCGGCCCCCTGTTGTCGGCGACCCTGGACGGGGAATCGAGCACGCGTCTGCGTGCCGCCGTCGCCGCCTACGATCGGGAGGTCGACCACCTCTGGCGGGGGCGCGCGCTCGCGGCGTAACCGCCGACCGCGGAGAATCGCACCAACGATGAGCCTTGATCCGAAACTTGACTCAACCGTGAAGATCACACCTGTTCAAGGAGTCTAGTGCTGCGTCACATGTCAACATTATGACTATCGGGAAGCCGGTCTCGAGCCGAGACTGCTTTACATGCCGCAGAAGAAGTACATCGTTCGACTCACCGCCGAGGAACGCGAGATCTGCCAACAGACGGTCCGCAAGCTCAGCGGCAGCAGCCAGAAGGTCCGCCGAGCGCAGATTCTCTTGAAGGCCGACGCGGACGGACCGGGGTTGACCGATCCCGCCGGAGGCCGACGCCGAGTTCGCGGCGCACATGGAACAGGTCCTGGACCTGTATCAGAAGCCCTACGACCCGGACTGTCCCGTGGTGTGCATGGACGAACAGCCGGTGCAACTGGTCAAGGAAACGCGCTCGCCGATAGCCGCGACGAAGGCGCGCCCCCGGCGCGTCGACTACGAGTACGAACGGGCCGGCACGGCCTCGGTCTTCCTGTTCTGCGAGCCGCTGGCGACTTGGCGGCGGGCGACGGCTCGGGCCCGGCGCACGAAGGCGGACTGGGCGGTGGAGGTTGCCGGCCTGCTGGAGGGCCGCTACGCTGACTGCCCGAGGGTCACCTTGGTGTGCGACAACCTGAATACGCACACGAAGGGCGCCTTCTACGAAGTGTTCGAGCCGGCGCGGGCACGAGAACTGGTTCGTCGCCTCGATTTGTGCTACACGCCGAAACACGGGAGTTGGCTGAACATCGCCGAGAACGAGCTCAGTGCCATGACGCGCCAATGCCTGAGCGGACGCCGCATCGGCGACCCCGAGACGCTGCACGATGAAGTGTCGGCGTGGTCCACCGACACCAATGGCACCCAACGCGGTGTCGACTGGCAGATGAAGGTCGACGATGCTCGCTGTAAACTCAAGTCCGTCTATCCGAAGATTGTAGTGTGACGGAGCACTAGACGACCTCGGGCCGGAAACAGGGAGTTTGTCACTCGGGAAGTTCAACAGCGAACGGCACAATCCCAGTTCACGACAACGAACGGACAGTCTCCTTCCAATGGCCGTTGACAAGGAGAGCGGATGATGGCAAGGACTAGGAAGCCCGATCTTGTGGCGGCTTTGATGAAGGCCGCGGAGCGGGGAGGCACGGTGTTGACAGGCACGGAAGCCGTGCAAGCCATGATCGCCGCCGGCGCGGACGTCAACGCGACCGGCGAGGCCGGTTGGACGGCCTTGATGGGGGCCGCGAGGGGGTGGCACACGGAAGCCGTGCAAGCCCTAGTCGCCGCTGGCGCGGACGTCAACGCGACCGGCAAGGCCGGCCGGACGGCCTTGATGGAGGCGGCGCAGCGGGGGCGGACGGAGGCCGTGCAAGCCCTGGTCGCCGCTGGCGCGGACATCAACGCGACCGACAAGACCGGCCGGACGGCCTTGATGATGGTGGCCGCAGCCGGGATGGACGCGGAAGTCGTGCAAACGCTGATTGCCGCCGGCGCTGACGTCAACGCGGCCAACGAGGACGGCGGGGCGGCCTTGATGGAGGCGGCGGAGCGGGGGCGGACGGGAGCCGTGCAAGCCCTGATCGCCGCCGGAGCGGACATCAACGCGGCGGGCAGGAACGGCCGGACGGCCTTGATGGAGGCCGCGAAAGGGGAGCACACGGAAGCCGTGGAAGCCCTGGTCGCCGCCGGCGCGGACATCAACGTGACCGACGAGGCCGGGGGGACGGCCTGGTCGTGGGCCGCGCGGGAGGGGCACATGGGAGTCGTGAGCGTTCTGGTCGCCGCCGGGGCGGACGTCAACGCGGCCAACACGGCCGGCGGGGCGGCTTTGGTGGAGGCGGCGGAGCGGGGGCGGGCGGAAGCCGTGCAAGCCCTGATCGCCGCCGGAGCGGACGTCAACGCGGCGGGCAGGAACGGCCGGACGGCCTTGATGGAGGCCGCGAAAGGGGAGCACACGGAAGCCGTGGAAGCCCTGATCGCTGCCGGGGCGGACGTCAACGCGGCCGACGAGGCCGGGGGGACGGCCTGGTCGTGGGCGGCGCGGGGGGGGCACATGGGAGTCGCGAGCGCCCTGGTCGCCGCCGGGGCGGACGTCAACGCGGCCAACGAGAACGGCGGGGCGGCCTTGATGGAGGCGGCGGAGCGGGGCCGGACGGAAGCCGTGCAATCCCTGATCGCCGCCGGCGCGGACGTCAACGCGGCCGACGAGGCCGGACGGACGGCCTTGATGACGGCCTTGTTCGCGTCGGGCTGGGAAGCCGCGCAATCCCTGATCGCTGCCGGGGCGGACGTCAACGCGGCCGACGAGGCCGGACGGACGGCCTTGATGGAGGCGACATGGCACACGGAAGCCGTGCATGCCTTGGTCGCCGCCGGGGCGGACGTCAACACGACCGACAAGGCCGGTTGGACGGCCTTGATGGGGGCCGCGAGGGGGTGGAACACGGAAGCCGTGCAAGCCCTGGTCGCCGCCGGGGCGGACGTCAACGCGGCCGACGAGGCCGGACGGACGGCCTTGATGGAAGCCGCGAGAGAAGGGGAGCACACGGAAGCCGTGGAAGCCCTGGTCGCCGCCGGGGCGGACGTCAACACGGCCGACGAGGCCGGCCGGACGGCCTTGATGGAGGCGGCGGAGCGGGGGCGGACAGAGGCAGTGCAAGCCCTGGTCGCTGCCGGGGCGGACGTCAACGCGGCCGACGAGGCCGGACGGACGGCCTTGATGGAGGGGCGGACGGAGGCCGTGCAAACCCTAGTCGCCGCCGGGGCGGACGTCAACGCGGCCGACGAGGCCGGACGGACGGCCTTGATGGAGGCGCGGTGGGACTGGGAGGCCGTGCATGCCTTGGTCGCCGCCGGGGCGGACGTCAACGCGGCCGACGAGGCCGGACGGACGGCCTTGATGGAGGCGCGGGACTGGGAAGCCGTGCAAGCCCTGGTCGCTGCCGGGGCGGACGTCAACGCGGCCGACGAGGCCGGCCGGACGGCCTTGATGGAGGCGGCGAAGTGGGAGCGCACGGAAGCCGTGCAAGTCCTGGTCGCCGCCGGGGCGGACGTCAACGCGACCGACGAGGCCGGCGAGACGGCCTTGATGGAAGCCGTGACGGGAGCCCCGATGGGAGTCTTTTGGGGACGGGGACCGGGACCGGACGAGCGGAGGCGCAAGGAAGTCGTGCAAACGCTGATCGCCGCTGGCGCGGACGTCAACGCGACCGACGAGGCCGGCCGGACGGCCTTGATGGGGGTCGCGTGGGCGTGGCCGCGTAAGGAAGTCATGCGAACGCTGATCGGCGCCGGCGCGGACGTCAACGCGACCGACAAGGCCGGACGGACGGCCTTGATGGAGGCCGCGCTGTGGGGGCACACGGAAGCCGTGCAAACGCTGATCGGCGCCGGCGCGCTCGAGCGCCAGAAGGTGCTCGACGAGCTAGCTGAGCTGCTGCGGGTCATCAGGTGCCTAAAGGCCTCCTCGGCCAGGGCCTGACTCAACTCCGCCATCCGGCGCGGACGGATCTGATCTTCCGAGAGCCAGCGAGGCGACCTGATCGTCGTCGTCGATCCCGATCAGCCGCACGCGCAGCGTCCCGAACGTGGATGAGGAGCAGTCCGGGTGTCACGGCCGTGTCGGCTGTACACTTCATGGAGTTGCGGGAGCGTATCGACCCCACAGGTCCGTCCGTCCAGGGCCATCCCACGCTAGGGATGACGCGGTGATCCGTGCCGGTATCGCCGCGGCTTCCTGCCGGCGCTGACTTTTTCCGCCGAATGCGCCATGCTGGAGGCATGGCAGTCGCGGACCCCGGGCTTTTCACGGCCGCGCCGGACGGCTTCTCCCTCGGTGATGTGACTGCGCATTCCGGTGAAACCGATCACCCGTTCCGGCCGAAACCGATCACCCGTTCCGGTCCAAACCGATCACCCATTCCAGCCGAAACCGATCACCCGTCGGAGCGGGCGACCGGGACCTGAATCATGAGTCGCGGTTCTCTCGGTTCTTCTCGCCGCCGGTCAGTGGGGTTATCGCATGGAGTCTCCCTTCGTGTCGAGTCGTGGACGGTGGTGTTCGTGTCGACCGGGACTGAACGCCGCGAAGGCTCGGTGTTCAGCGCGTCGTGGACGGCCGGGACGCCCCGTCCAGGCCGGGCCGCAAGGCCCATAACTGCCATCCGAGCCGCGGGGCGGGCGGCGTGTCACCCTGTACCATCTGAAGTGACGTCGCGGGTTGACCGCGTGAGTCGGGCAGGCTGTCGGGAGCGACCCTGTGTCACCCCGTGCTTCGAGCACCTCCTTCGGACTCGTGCCCCGGCAGCCAGCCATCGATGGATGCCCCGTGGGGAGTTTGCGCCGCAGAGCGCCCGTACAGGGAACGGCAGGCATCGTTGGCGCGCCCGTTCGCTCCGTCAGACGGGAGGTTCGACTTGGAGCTGAAGTGGTTCGTTGGGGTCGACTGGGGATCGCAGAGCCATCAGGCCTGCGTGCTCGACGCCGCCGGGGCAGTACTCGGCGAGCGTGAGTTCAAGCATGGCGGCGCTGGCCTGACGGAAATGGCGACGTGGTTGCTGTCGTTCACGGACGGAAAGGCGGACGAGGTTGGTGTGGCGGTCGAAACGCCGAGCGGCCCGGTCGTCGAGAGCCTGCTGGAGCGCGACTTCGCCGTCCACTCGATCAATCCGAAGCAGCTCGACCGCTTCCGGGACCGCCTCTCGCCGGCGGGCGCGAAGGACGACCGGCGCGACGCGCGGGTGCTGGCCTCGGCGCTGCGGACCGACCCGCACTGCCTCCGGCGGCTGGAGCCAACCGACCCGGCGATCGTCGAGCTCCGCGAGTGGTCGCGCCTGGGCGAGGAGCTGACGCGAGACCGCGTCCGCTTGGCGCATCGGATGCGGCAGCAGCTCTGGCGCTACTACCCGCAGTTCCTCGAGGCCGTTGGTGACGATGTCGCGGCACCGTGGGCACTTGACCTGTGGCGGAGCCTGCCCACGCCGCGCGCGGGCCAACGAGTTCGCGGCGTGACGCTGACCAGGGTGCTGAAACAGCACCGCATCCGCCGCCGGATCGACGCGGCGACGCTGCGCGCTCGGCTGCGCGCGCCGGCCATCAAGTTGACGCCCGGCACCGCCGAGGCCGCCGCCACACATGTGCGGCTGCTCGTCGAGCGCCTCGCCTTGGTCAACCGGCAACTTCAAGATGCTGAGCGCCAGCTCGACCGCTTGGTGCATCAGCTCGCCGAAGCCGCTCCCGCGGATGACCCGGCCGCTCCCGCGACGGACGACCCGGAGTCACCAACAGAGCTGCCCGACGCGGCGATCCTGCTTTCGCTGCCCGGCGTCGGTATCCGCGTGCTGGCCACGCTGCTCACCGAGGGCGGCGACGCGGTTCGGCGGCGAGACTACGGCGCACTTCGCTGCCTGTGCGGGGTGGCGCCGGTGACCCGGCGTTCGGGGAAGAGCCTGCTCGTCATACAACGGCGAGCGGCGCACGACCGACTGCGCGACGCCGTCTTCCACTGGTCCCGCGTCGCCGTCCAGCGCGATCCGGTCAGCCACGACAAGTACCTGGCGCTGCGCGCCCGCGGCCACAGGGGGCGCGGTTGTGGACCGAGGGCCTGCGGCCGCCCGGGGGAGATGACGCCCGAGACGGTGGCGGTGTGGCTCGGGGTGCCGCGGTTCCGCGACGCGCGGATTGCCGATCTGACCCGCCGGCCCGGGGTTGCGGTGGGTCTAGCCGCCACGGCGACGGGCGGCGAGTTGCTGGTCGTGGAGGCGGCGTGCCTGCCCGGTCGAGGCCAGTTGCGCGTCACCGGAAGAGCCGGGCCGCGGCTGCGGGAGTCCGTCGAACTCGCGCTGACGTGGTCGCGTGCGCGCGAACACGGAAACACCGGGGCACCCAAGCTGTACGGGGCACCCGTGCACCGGGCGGACACACTACGGGAACGGACGAACGGGATGACCGACGAGGCGATCCCGCACTTCGGAAGCGAGCGCGGACACTGGCAAGCAAGAGCCGCCGCGTGGCTGGCGGACGAGGGCGGGGTCGACATCGACCCTGAAGACCGCAGCTCCTGAGAGGGGTCTGATGATGTTCTGGAAACGGCGGAAACCCGCAACGCTGACGGCCTCCCCGAACGCGACCCCGGGTCGGTCAGCTACAGCGCCGCCGTCGAGAGCGCGGCCAGCCGCCCCACCGCCCCGCTGCCCTCCCCGTTCGCGCAACGGGCGTACCGCGAAGCGGCGGCGCCGCTTCGACACCGCGGCGCGTCGCGTCATCATCGGCGACGGGGCCGAGTGGATCTCGAATCTGGCCGCCGAACCGTTCCCCGGCACCATCGAAATCGTCGACATCTCCCCGGCGCCATCCAAATCGTCGACATCTACCACGCCAAGGCGCATCTGTGCGATGTCGCCAAGGCCATCTACGGTGCCGGCACGGACTCGGCCGACCGGTGGGGCAAGGCCCGTCGCCCGCTCCGTGCCCGAGGCCCCGACATCGGTGCCGCCGCGCAATCTGCGTCTCGAGCCAGACGGCGGCGACCTGGTCGCCACTTGGGACAAAGCCGGCCGCCATCGGGGAGCTTTCCGTCACCGGCTATACACTCCGCCTCCGCGGGACCCGCTTGAACGACAAGTGGCGGGAGTTCCAGGTCCCAGCGGGGACGCTCCTACCGCATCCCGCGCGTCGTACGGGCTCGCGCGCGCCGGGACCTACCGTGTCCGGTCCGTGCCGTCGACGCTGGCGGCACGTGGGGCTGGTCGGCCGAGGCTGAAGCCACCATCCCCGAACTCGCCGTGCCGCGGTTGCCATCTTGGGAGTCCGCCGATGAGGCCATCATCCTGTGTCTCTACGGGCCGCCCGGCAGTCGGCAGCACCGCGTTCGCCCGAGCGCTGGCCGCCTCCCTCGGCCGGCGGTTCGTCCGCGTCTCCCTGGCCGGCGTCCACGACGCGCAGGCGATCCGGACGCCTCGTGCGTGCTCTGCTAACAGCGATCCTCGTCGCGTGATAAAGTGGCGACCGAACTGTCTTTTCCAAGGGAGGCCAGTCGATGCGAAGCACTGTCACGATAGCCGTATTCGTGGTCCTCGCGACCGCCCCTGGCGCGGGCCAGTATCTCGCGCCTCCAGCCGCCGACTACCAGCGCACCGCGGCCGCTCTCCAAGCCGCACGGGCCGACAGAGAGGCGGCTGACGCCAAAGCGAACGAGTTCGCGGACGCGCCGGAAGCCTCGCCGACGCGAAGGAGCTCGCCGCCTACGCCGCACCCGCCGTCAGGGAATACGAAGCGGCCCGGGCCGACGCTGCAACCGCCGTTAGGGAATACGAAGCGGCCCGGGTCCGCGCCGTGAATTTGCGGGGCCCAGTACCATCTTGACCACCAAGGGAACATCAACTCCACGGATCGGTGGGCGGCCGCGGGTCGCGGCGTTTGTTTGGGTTGGAGCATAGTGATTGGGGGTAAGTGCGATGTATGGCCTAACTAAGCTAATCGCCTTCGGACGCCGGTCCGTGCTGCGGATCCAGGCCGCGCTACTCGGTGGAGTGGACGCGCAGTTCCGTCTTGGGCAGATGTACGAGACCGGCAACGGCGTGCATACTGACACGAAGACTGCCCTGTCGTGGTATGGGTCGGCCGCCGCCCAAGGACATGCCGACGCCGCGGTGCACGCGCAGATGCTGTCTGTACGGCTCCAGTATCCGCGGGCGATGTCGGACGAGTCGTTTTTTCTTTTTTGGCTCCTCCGCGCGGCCCAGCAGGGGCATGCGGGGGCGCGAAGAAGTCTCTCGGACCTTTCGGCACTACAGCACAGCGGAAAAGGGCGTACGAACGATGAGGCCCGCGAAGATCAAGAGGCTCATTTTGCCAACGGCGTCCGCCTAGCCGAGTCGTTCGCGGCGCGTCGCACGCAAATGTGGGACTCAGCGCAGTCCTTACTTGATGCCCGTTCGGAAGAGAAGCGGGCTGTTCGCGAGTTGATGCGCGCTCACGAGCTGGGCCACGCTGACGCCGAAGGCGTCCTAATGGGTATGGCGAAAGGTGGCAGTGTCTTGGCGCAGGCTGCACTCGGCTGCCTCTACGCGGAAGGCAGTGGCATGGTGCGTGATGACGGCACGGCGTGGACGTGGTGGCGTCATGCCGCTGAGGGGAGCGAGGAAGGTGGCCATTTGACCGACGAGGATTTTGCGTTTGCGTTTGAGCCGATGGTGCGCTCTTGGGCGAGAGGAGCTATTGACGGCTTCGAGCATGACAAGACGCTTTTTCCTGGAGGCTCGTTTGAGTGCGAGGTTGGTGTGGCGTTGCAATGGGGCAGACACGAAGCGCGTATGGATTTGCAGCGTGCCGTCGGGTGGTTTAGGCGCGCCGCTGGAGCAGGAAACGGCCGCGCCCTAGCAACTCTCGAATGGTTGCAGCGCGCCCAACAGCACGTGGCGTCGTATATGCGTGCTCGCAAAGCACGTTTCGTTCCAGGTAGTATTTATGATGGTATGGAGGTCCGTGAAGCGGCGGAGGCGGGAAGCGCCGTCGCACAGTACGTTGTCGGCACGCAGTACATAGAGGATCACGTTCCAGACATGGGCATCCCGGGCATGGAGCGGTTTCCTATGGCGGCGTTCTTTGGGCAGCTGTGGTACGGCTTGGCCGCAGCGCGGGGACACGCAGACGCCCAATTTCGCCTTGCGTGTTTGCTTCGAGCCGACAGCCCAGGTGGGGCTTATGCGCTTTTTTTGGACTCGGCCCGACAGGGGCACGCCGACGCGCAGTTTATCGTGGGTGTGTGTCTGGCGAACGATCAGTTGGCCCCGGAGGAGCGGCTCCAGTTCGCTCGCAATGGAAATGGGGCGGATTCCATTGAATGGCCTTTCTGGGATGCGTCGGATTATCGGTACGAACGGCGGCGCGGACTGCAGTATCCCGAGGAGGAGGTTGTTCGCAGGCGTGAAGTACGCGGGGAAGCCGTCAGGACGGTGATGACCCGGCAGGCGGAGCGGCTGGCGGAGGCTGAGCAGCAGGAGCTCGAGCGACGGCCCGGTGGGCTCCAACTCTTTGAAGCGTGGTTGGAGTTTGAGACCAGACGTGATTCCGGAGAGCAAATGTTTGTACGGGACAGTGCGCGGCGGCAGGCGATGACGTGCTACCGAAACGCCCGACTGGCCAAAGTGTTTTCGGAGGTTGAGCAACGGTCGTACTGTTTGTCGGCGGTGAAGGTGGCGCGTCAGAATGGCTTATCTGGGCTAGCGGGGCTCGACCACGCACTGGCGGCGACTATGGTCTTCGCGCGCGGGAAGAATGACCGAGGAGGTCCTTGATGGTGACGAGGAAATGTCGAGGGGGTGGGTCGCCTTGGTGTGGCGGGGCCTGTGGGGGCTGATGCGAGTTCGTGCAAAGCGTCGGCAGTGAAGCGAGCGGGCGCGCGGAAAAAGCCGGACGCACTGATAAAACAGGCTTCCGCCCGGCGCGGCGGACCCGCGCGGCGTAAACCGCCGGAATACAACGGGTTGCGTGGAGCGCTCAGTAGCGGCAATCCCTCCAACAGCGGATTTTTGTGGGATGGATTGTGGGATGGGATTTCGGCCCGCAGGAGCGAAACCGGCGGGCCGCCGACCCATCCGTGACCCCTGGCGACGGAGAAGACCCAGACGGCACTACACGTCTCCGGAATCCGGCGACAGCGGCAGGACGTAGTCCGCCCACCGCTGCATCAGCTCGACACGCTCGGTGAAGGGGTCCGCGTCGCGCGAGTACGACTTCACCGTGTTGTCCGACTCGCCGTGCGCGAGGGCGGCCTCGCCCACCTCGCGGCGGGTCCGCGCGACCTCGATCGACCACACCCGGAAAGTCGAACGGAAGCCGTGCGCGACGATCGGCCGTCCCTCCGGATCGACCCTTCCGAGCTTCCGGAGGCCGGTCGACACCATGTCCTGGGTGACCGGCCGGACCCGGCCGCGCCGGCCGGCGACGGGGAACAGGAGGCCGCCGCCGCCCAAGGCGCGGGCCCGCTCGAGAATCTGAAGCGCCTGGATGGAAAGGGGGACGGTGTGGGCCTTCCGGCCCTTCATCCGCCCGGCCGGAATCTGCCAGACCCGGCCGGCAGAATCGATCTCCGCCCAGGTCGCGCCCGTGGCCTCGCGGAGCCGGGCGGCGGTGAGCACGATGAACAGCACGACGAGCCTGACCGGCTCCCTGACGTCGAGCTTCAGCCAATCCGCCAACGCCTCCGGGGCCTCGGCGTACGGAAGACTCGGCCGGTGACGGACGCGGGCCTTCACCTTCGGCAGAATAGCGGCGAGATTCGCGGCGGGGTTGTCGGGCCGGTACTGCTCCGCGACGGCCCACGCGAAAATGGCGTCAAGGGTCTGCCTCAGCACATAACCCTTGGAGTTGCGCCCGGCCCAATGAGGGACGACGATGCGCCGGACGTCCTCAAGCGGAACGTCACGGATCGGCTTGTGCCCGATGACCGGCCCGATGTGTTTCTCGAAGCCGCGGCGCCACGAGGTCTCGGTCGCGGCCCTCGTCCACGCGGTGCGCCGGTTCTCGGTGACGAGCTCGAAGACCTCGCGGACCGTCGGGCCGGCCTTCCGGGCCGCCTCAAGCGTGGGGTCGCCCCCGGCGCGCGCGATGCGACGGCTCTCGAACGCGACCAAGCGCGCTTCGGCCAGCGTGACGAGGGGGTACCCGCCGAGGCCCAGCTCGCGGCGGTGCCCGTGGATCTTGATCCGCTGCACCCAGTGACGCGAACCCGTGCGCTCGACGAAGATATACAGACAGTTGCAGCGGTCCCCGTGCCGACCGGGAGGGAGCTGACGGATGATCTTGTCCGTCAAGCGTTTGTAGCGACGTTTTCCCCGACGCGCCATGACGCGTCCTCCCCGGCGACGCGGGGAGGAACGCGCGGCCGACGCGTCCTTGACGGAAACGGCCTGAAACAGGCACAATCCCGACAGGACCGCCGGCCGGGAGCCACTCCCGCGCCGCCTGTCCGCTCCGTCGGGCCGTGCCAGGACCCGTGCGGAGCACGTGGTTCCACCCAGCGCCGGGGGCCGCCAGGCTTCCGGCGCACCCCCCGCAGTTCACCGACTCCACTCCACCGGACAATCCGCCCGCAGCCGACAGAACGGCTGACAAACTGCCTGTAGTGGGAGTCGGTACGCCGACTATACCTCAAGTCGTTTCATACTTACACCTTTTTTTCGCCTCATGGACTGACGCTACGATTCCCGTAAGCAACGTATATAATTGCCCAATAGGGCAACCAGAACATCCAAAGAAGTGGAGCGCCCAGAAGAGGGACGGGATGCGCGAACTGACCGAACGGCAGCGGGAGATCCTCGACGCCATCAAGGCCCACATCGGCCGACACGGCGTGCCGCCGAGCCGGACCGAACTGGCCCGGAGCGTCCGACTCGCGGACGCCTCGTCGGTGACCGCGCATCTGGCGCGGCTCGCCGACGCGGGGCGCATCGAACTCATCCCCAACAAAAACAGGGGAATCCGGGTCGTCGAGCAACACGTGCCGCTGATCGGGGCGCTGGCGGAAGTGGCCGCCGGCACGCCGATCGTCTGCGAAGCCCATATCCTCGAGCGCGTGCCCGCCGCGATCGCCGAGAGGTTCCATCCGCGGCCGGACTACCTGCTGACCGTCCGCGGCGACAGCATCGAGCTGACCGGGGTCACCGACGGGTCCATCGTCGCCGTGCGGAAGACCGCCGAAGCGAAGAGCGGCCAGCTCGTCGTGGCCCGGTTCGGCGACGAGGTCACGCTCAAGCGGTACGTGCGGATCGACGAACGGCGCGTGGAGCTGCGGCCCGAGAGCCGCAACCCCGCCCACAAGACGCTGCGGCTCGACCTCGCGAAGCACATTCTGGACATCGACGGAGTCGTCGTGGGCGCCCTGATCACGGGGCTCGACGACAACCGGACGACGACGACGGCGAAGAGCCGGGAACAGGATCATCGGAACTCCTGAGAAACCGGATGGGGCGCGTCGGGTTCGCGGGCCGTTCTTCATTCAAAATCCAGCGGCCGCTCGAACAGCCCTGGAGATGTTCGCGTCACTCCGCGCCGGGGGGGCGCCAACGGGCTACCCCGGCGCGACCTCCTTCGAACGGCGACACCGGCCTGATCCGAAAGCGGGGCACCCGGGGCACCGCTGTCGGACGGCCGGGACGCGGGAAAACCGGCCCGATTACGCTTCGGAAACGCGGGCGGACCGCGACGGGGCGCGGGGAGCCGATCAAGGGAACGGACGAAAGAGGGTCGGTCGACCAACTGCCGCGCCACCTGGCACACCTCCCCCGCGCAGGAAACACTGCGCGGGACAACCTGGACATCTCCCGCCAGAACAGGAGAAAAACCGCTTGGCTGACGTGTGGCGCACCCGAAGGGTGGCGTGTCCCCCGGAATCCGGGGGAGCGGTCGCTCTTGCCGACCGCGCGGAGGGCCGAATGGTCTGGCCGGGCACCGGCTCTATACCGGCGCGTATTAAACACAAGATTAAATGAATGGGCCTGAAGAATCAACCCAAAACGGTCACACGCATCGCGGGAAACCGCGCCCGGGCACAACGGCAACGACAGGGGCTGTCCCAAACGGAGCTCGCACGCATCACGGGAAGGTCGTGCAGCCAAATCTCGGGCGTCGAGGGGGACGAGGCCGGAACATCGCTCCGCACGGACGGCGCCGACGCGATAGACGGATGCCGGATCCACGGGCCAACCTCCAGGTTGAACAGAGCCGCGTCACGGATCGACGCCGGCGGAACCGGTTCCGCCGGCCCGCCGCACTTCCGCCCCGACGACGCCCTCCGCGACCACGTTCCGACGCACGAGCACCAGCGACTCCGCCGGGCGGAATGCCGACCGCGGCCGGCTCCGGGTGGATCCACCTCGCCGGCTCGACCCCGCCGGCGGGCGGGTGGTGAAGTACGTGACCGCACCGTCCGGCCGGGTGACGGCCAGCCCCCGCGCCGTCTCGCGGACGGTCGAGCCTTCCGGCACATCGAGGACGGCCGGTTCGGACCCGGCGCAGCCGTAGCGGGGGTCGATGGCTGCGCCCCTCATCAGCCGGATCCACGGGCTCCAGCGCGTAGTGCCCGTCGGGGTGACCGTCGCAATAGGCCGGCGTGAGGCGGTGAAGCGTCATCGTGTCCTCCTGAACGCCGGACGGCCGCGGCCCGGCTTAAAGGCACCGCCCGGCTGCGGCGCGGGCGCCGACGCCCTCCGCGCGCGCCGCGCCGCCCGCGCCGACGACCTTCAATCCGAGGCCGGCGGCCCGAGCAGTCCGGGCGCCGTCTCCGGCGTGATCAGCACGCCGGACGGGTCGCCCTCGGCGTGCCGCCGCGCGACGCGCCGGCAGAAGGCGCGGAGCGCCTCCGCGAGATCCCCCACGCCCGGCCCGCGGGACCAGCCCCGCGCCAACTCGCGCAGCCCCTCGGGGGTCGCCCGGACGTGCTCCGGCTCCAGACCGCCCGACTCGACCGCGGCCGGCAGCAGGTGGTCGCGGATGATGACCTCCTTCTCCTCCGCCGTGTACCCGGGCAGCGGGACCACCGCGAACCGCTCCCGCAGCGCCGGAGGCACCCGGTCCAGGTCCACCGCGGTGGCGGCGAACAGAACGTCCGACAGATCGAAGGGAAGGTCGAGGTAGCGGTCGCGGAACCCCCGGCCGCGGCCGCCCGAGGCCAGCGCCTCCGCCAGCGCCGACGGCGCGCCGCGGGCGCCGTCGAGCCGGTCGATCCCGTCGAGGACGATCACCGCGTCCTTGGCGCCCGCGAACCGCAGCTCCCGGATGATCACGCCCGGGGAACGCCCCGGCGCGCCGAGCACGGCCGCCGCGTCCGGGACCTGACCGCAGTCCACGACCGCGCAGACGCGGCCGAGGGCCGCGGCCACGCTGCGGGCGAGGGTCGTCTTGCCGGTCGCGGCCGGACCCGCCAGGCAGACGGCCGGGACCGCGGGGCCCGGCCGCCGGGCGTGGGCCGACAGCTCGTCCAGCAGCGACTCCTTCGCGGCGTCGAGGGCGCCGTGCGTCGCGTCCAGCGCATTCCGGACCCGGGCCGGATCGAACTCCCGGCCCGTCCGCCGGCGCCAGGGCAGGCCGGCGACGCACTCCAGGTACTCCGACCGGCGCGCGCGCTCGGGGCCGCCCGCGGGCGCGAGCGGCAGCTTCTCAAAGACCTCCCGGCAGCGGGACCGCGCCGCCGGCGGGAGCGGGGCCGAATCGAGCCGGAGCCGGAGGCGGTCGACGCCGTCCCCGCGGTCCGCCTCCGGGCCGAGCCACCGGGCGACCTCCTTCAGGGTGATGCGGTAGCGGATGAGAGCCCCGTCGCCGGTCTCCCGCCCCAGCACGACCTTGCGGCAGATCGACCGGATGCGGCCGCCGAGCTGCCGCACGCCCGCCTCGCTGGTGTACCCGCGGATGATCTTGCGGATCGCGAGCGGCGAGAAGCTGAGCGGCGCCGGGCTCAGCCCGGCCCGGCGGATCTCCGCCGGGATCAGGTGCTCCGCGGCGATGACGGCCTTCTCGGCCTCCCCGTAGCCGGGCATCCGGACCGCCTCAAGGCGGTCCCGGAGAGGGGCCGGCACGCGGCTCCAGTCCCGGGCGGTGGCGATGAACACGACCTCCGACAGGTCGAACGGCAGGGCGACGAAGGCGTCGCGGAACCGCTCCCGGCCGTCGGGGTCGAGCGCGTCGGCCAGCGCCGCCGCCGCGTCCGGACCGGCGTCGTCGATCCCGTCGAGGATGAACACGGCGTCGCGGTAGCCCGCGCGCCGCAGCCCGCGGAGGACCGCCCCGGGCCCCGCGGCGGGGCGGGCCCGGCCGCGGCCCAGCACGTCGGCCGCGTCCCGCAGGCCGGCGCAGGCGACCTCCGCGCACGCGCGGTCGAGGGCGCGGGCGACGCCCCGCGCGAACGACGTCTTCCCGACGCCGGCCGGCCCCGCGAGGCAGAGCGGCGACCGGGACCCGCGCGGCGCGCGGCGGCGCACCGCGAGATGCTCGACGACCGCCTCCTTGGCGTCGTCGAGGCAGGCGTGGCCGATGTCCAGCGCCCTCCGCACCGTCTGGAGGTCGACGCCCAGCTCGTGGCGGCGCGCCCACGGCAGGCGCTCCAACCAGTCGATCCGGGCCTCCGCCGCCGCGGCGTCCTCCGGGGGCCCGGCCCCGAGGCGGCGCCGCTCCGCCGCGACGGCCTCGGTCACGCTCCGCGGGACGCCGCGGCCCGCGCCGCCGCCCAACACCTCGTCGGCGACCGCCGGCGTCACGACGGCGGGCTCCGCGGCCGTCGCGGGGTCGCGCCGCGCCGCCTCCCGGCAGATCCGCGCGAGCCGCCGGACCAGGTCCCGGACGCCGCCCTCGCTCGTATAGTCGCGGATCACCCGGCGGATGGCCTCCGGCTCGAACCGCACGCGGCCGCGCGCGGCCGCCGTCCACCAGCCCTCCGCCTGATCGCCCTCCGCGTCCGGCGGGGACTCCGCCAGAAGGGCCGGCAGGTCCTCCATGGACGCCGCCGGCCGGTCCGCCGCGACCGCCAATCCACGGCCCCCCCCGGGGGGCCCGCTGGACCCCGGGGGCGCCGGGGGCGCGAGGGGCCCCTCCAGCGGGCGCTCGGACGGCTCGAACGGTCGCCGCAGGAGGCGCTCCCGGGCGATGACGAGCTTCTCGTCCTCGCTGTACGGCGGCATCTCGACGATCTCCAGGTGCTTCCGCAGACCGCCCAGAATCGCGGCCGGGTCGACCGCCGTCGTGATCCACAGGACCGGCGACAGGTCGAACGGGACGCCGAGGAAGCTGTCGCGGAAGCCAGCGCGGCGGGAGGCGTCGAGAACGTCCAGGAGGGCGCCGGCCTCGGCTTCGCGGACCTTGTCGACCCCCTCGAGGACGAAGACGGGGTTGGTCGCCCCGGATTCGAGGATTTGCCGGACGATCCGCCCGGGCGCGATGACCTCGGCACCGCGGAGGAGCGCGTCGAGCGAGCCCCCGCCGGCGGGGTCGTCCGGGTCGAGGGATTCGCTCACGTGCGGGCGGCGGAGCGCCCGGGCGACGGTCCGGGCCAGGGAGGCCTTGCCGGTCCCCGGCGGGCCGGCCAAGCACAGCACGGGGTCGGGGTCCCGGACCGGGGCGGCCCGGACGACCAGCGCGGTCCTCGGGTCGACGTCGATGTCCTTGCCGGCCCGGAAGCTCTCGACGGTCAAGAGGTCGCGCGCCTGCGGGCACACGGCCAGGAAGTCGAGGATGCGGGCCTTCGGCAGGTCGAGGCCCACGTGCGAGGCGGCGAGGGCCTCCCCGGCACGCCGGCGGTCGAAACACTGGACGCGGGCGGTGCGGTACCGCAGCCCGCACGCCAGCCGCACACGTTCCGCGAGCCCGGAGAGCGTGGCCCCCTGGGACGCGAGGACCGAGCCGACCGAACGCGAGAGGGGGCCGGCGACAGCGGGCGGAAGCCCCGCGAGGGCCAGGTTGTCGAGGACGCCGGCGACGACGGCGTCCGTCGCCTCAAGATCCCGCAGAGTGCGGACGGCCTCGGAGGCGGCGCGGTAGGCGGTGCCGCCGTTCCGGCCGGCGGCCTCGCGGTCACCGGGGAAGAACGACCGGTAGGCGGCGGCGGGGTCGGACGCCCGGTCGAGGAGCATGTCCACGGCGCGGGCCTCGTCCACGACGAGCGTCTCCGTGCCGCCGGCGAAGTCGCCGAGCAGCCAGCCGTCGCGCTGGCTCATGGTCGTGACGACGTAGGCCGGGGGCGTCACCGCGCGCGGCGCCGGGGCCGGGGCCGGAGCGGGCGCCCCAACCCCGCCGAACCGCCTGAAGGGGCGGCCGAGGGCCTGGAAGACGGCCCGGTACTCCGCGTAGGCGTCCGGGAAGAACAGCCGGACCGTGGCTCCGTCAGCGCGCCGAAGCAACTTCGTACGCATGTGTCACCTCCTTCGAAACTACCGGGGCGCCGGGGCCGCCCAACAGCCCGCGCCACGCCGCATGGCCCCCCCCGCCCGCCGTCCACAAGACGTCCGGATCCGCCGCGGCGCGCGGCCAGCTCGGCGGCGGCTTCGTCGACGGTGACGACGCCGCCGGGAACGGGGGGCCGGGAGGCACCGGACCCGCCGGACGGCGCGGTGAGCCACGCGTCGCAGACCTGCGCGATGCCCGGCCCGGCGAAATCCACCAACGAGAGCGGAAGCCAGCCGAGCCAGACGGCGCGCGGCAGGTCGCCGTCGCGGGCCTCCCGGCCGAAGAAGCAGGACGGTTCGGCACCATCGGCGCCGACGGGATAGACAGAGACGGCATCCACTTGCGGAGCCTCCTTGCTGAAACCGCGGCCCGCCCATCGGAACCGCGGAACCCCCGTCGTTTCGATCGGAACCGGCCGCCGGGACCCGGCCGGACCCGACAGGTCAAGTGGGCACCCGGCCGGACCGCGGCCCCGGCGGCCGGGCCCCGGCACGCGGCCGGGTCCCCCGGCCGCGTCGACGACGGGGCGGCCGAACACCGCCAGATCGGGGAGATCCCACAGATGGAGCTGCGTGGCCGCGGTGACCACGTGCGCCGCCCGGGCCGGGCGGGACCGCGCGGGGGCGGGGTCGGCGTCGGCCTTCCCCGCCACAGGGGCAGAACCACCGAGGATGTTGAAGGCCCGGCGGTACTCGTCGGCCGACGACGGATACACCAGCAGGACCATCGTGCCCTGCTCGCCCTTCAGGAGCTTCGCGCGCATGACTGTCTCTTCTTCACCGGTACCCACAACGTCACGGGGCGACGATCCCCTCGCCGACGGCCCGCAGGCCGCGCATCCGTCGAACGCCCGACCCCGCAACCGCCGCCGGCCGGACGGGCCTCGCGACGCGAGCGGGCCCGGACGTGCTACACTTGAAAACAGTCGCTGCGGACACCGGCCGTCCGGGGCGGTGTCTTTACTGCCGGTGTTCACAGGGACAGTATTGGAGCACAGCCAAAAGCGGCTGTCAACAGGTGTCGACGAGAAAATGAAGGCGACCCGGCTCACCGACCGCCAGCACGAGGTGCTGCAAAAGATCCGCGAGTACGTCGAGCAGTACGGAGTTCCGCCGTCCCGGACGGAGCTGGCGCAGAGCATCGGGCTCACCTTCCCCACGGCGGTGAAAACCCACCTGGAAGCGCTTGAACGGAAGGGGTGGATCGAGCTGAAGCCCGGCATGGACCGGGGAATCGTGCTGCTCCGCGAGGGCACGCCCGTCTTCGACGTGAGCACCCTGCCGACCGTCCCGGCGGGGGCGCCCGCCCTCGCCGACGAGACCGCGGCGTCGTTCCGGGTGCCCGGACAGCTCTCGAAGCGGATCCACCCGCAGGCCGACTTCTACGTGGTCGTCCGCGGCGACAGCATGGACCTCGTCGGGTACCGCTCGAACGACATCGTGGCGGTCAGGCGGAACCCCGACCCGACCGAGGGGGACGTCGTGATCGCCCGCATCGACCGGGAGATCACCCTGAAGTGCTTTCACCGGCCCGGACCGGACCGGATCGAGCTGCAGCCGCGCAGCTCGAACGCCGAGCACAAGACGATCGTGATCGACAAGACGACCGGGGACTGGGAAATCGTCGGGGTCGTCGTCGGGGCGATGATCGGGGCGCGGCCGGCGGCCGGGTGCTGACGGACCGGGCGCGCGCCGCGTGATATCGTGGGGCAACCATGAGCGAGACGACGGCGATCGTCGTGTCCATCGTCGGGACCGGGATCGGCATCATCGGCGTGATGGGCCTGATGATCCGCGTCCTGACCACGAACATCGGCAAGCAGTTCGACGCGAGCGCCGCGCAGATGAGGGAGATGAAGGCCGACTTGAGCGCCCGTATCGACGGCGCCAACCAGCAGATCCACGAGACCAACAAGCGGATCGACGAGACCAACAAGCGGATCGACGACACGAACCGCCGCTTCGAGATACGGTTCGACAGCTTGACGAGCGAGATGCACCAGCGGTTCGACCGCGTTCATGAGGCGCTCGCGGAGAACCGCGAGCGCATGGCGAAGCTCGAGGGCTCCCTCGACGGGTTCCTGGCCGGGCGCCGCGACCGGGACGCGGCGTAAACGGCCGCGTCGGCGACCCCGGACGTCCCACACAACGCCGTAACCCTCAGAACGCGCAACGCCTCCACGACGGGAGACCGGGGTTCCACCCGGGACGACGGCAGCCGTTCGACGAGCGAAACCCCGGGCGGCCGGTTCCCGGCACGACGGGCCGGCAACCCGCCGGACAGACTCATGAACGGCCCGGCCGTAGTCTCTGTCTCCCGCATCGCCCCGGACGCGGCGCTGCGAACCTAGCCGCGGCTCGTCAAGACGCTCGCCGACTCCAGGGACGCGGCGGACGAACTCGTCTGCTACATCTCCGTGGTCGGGCACGGTCACGGCGTCCCGGAAGGCATCGGGCGGGTGCGCGGCGCGCTCGCGACCGCGGCGCCAGCGCGCTTCGAGCGCCTGATCATGGTCTAGGCGGCCCCCTCCACCAATCCCGACGCCGACACGCCCGGCACGCTGTACATCAACTGCATGTTCCGGCCCGAAACGCCGAAGGAGCTCGCCGACGAGCTCTACACGTGGGCGCTGGCGGTCGCCGTTCCGGCCGCCACTTTGGGGGGAGCGGCGACGCGGGTCGAGTGGCGGCGGAACGACGAGATCGCCGCCCGCGTGGTCGCGGGGGCGGTGCCGCCCAGGAGGCAAGTACAGTAAACGGCCGACTGACTGTGCGACAGTCGTAGAGGCAGCGGTTGGGTCGGTGCAGGCTTCCGGCTGCGCTGCCGGTCGCGACCCGCAACCGGCAGCGGGGTCATCGGGGATGGAGGCGGGCTGTCCACGGCGTCGACCCAGCGACGCCCGCGGGGCAATGAACCAAGCAAGGAACCAACACGATGCAGGAAGTCGACCAGTGGGTCGGGCCTTGGATTGAGGCGGCCGCCACAGCGCTGCTGAGCTACGAGTTCATCATCGTGGCGTGCACCGCCATCCTCACGTACATGGTGTACGGATGGCAGCAGATCGTCCGCAAAGCGCGGCCCCTCAAGATGAAGTTCAGGACGCTGACAGCGAAGCTGAGCAGCATGGACGGGCCAAGGGCGTTCACCCAAGCGTTCGAGGAGTACAACCGCGAAGCCGACACCACCATCGGCCTGCCGTGGCGGGAATTCGTGGACACGCTCGTGATACCGGACCCGGACGACGCGGACGGCATCATCCTGAACACCGCCGACGGGTCCAAGTACCTGAACGACAACACGATCATCTTCCCGGAGCTCTCGCTCAAGACGTACCAGGCCCTGCCGAATCGGCTGACCGGAATGGGCATCCTCGCCACGTTCCTCGGCCTCGCGGCCGGCGTGCACGCCGCTAGCCGGGGACTCACGTCGGGGGACCCCGCCGAGATCACCGCGGCGCTGCAGAATCTCCTGAGCGGGGCGGGCCTCGCGTTCACCACCTCCGTCGTTGGGATCGGCTGCTCGCTGACATTCTCGGCATGGGAGACGTGGTACACGAGGAAACTCCACATCGCCCTGGACGAGTGGATCGGGGCGATCGAACACCACGTCAAACGGATCACGCCCGAGAGCGTGGCGATCGACCAACTGAAGGCCGTCCGGGAGACGGCCGCCAGCGTGACCGCCTTCAACGATCAACTGGCCTTCAAGCTGGAGGAGGCACTCAGCAAGAACGTGACCGACCAGCTGGTACCGGAGCTGCGGAACCTCGCCGAGAAGATCGACGCCCTGCGGAGCGACCGCGCGACGGACGCGAAGAGCGTAATCGACGAGACCCTCCAGCAGCTCGTCAAGGAGATCCGGGGCCGAAGCCAAAACGAGATGGACGGCTTGGCCGACACCATCGGAGCGCTGAACGAGACGTTGGCCGACTCCCTGAAGAGGAGCCAACAGCGCGACGCGGAACTCGACAGCATGATGACCAACGTCGTCCGCACGGTTGAGGAGACCCTCAAGGCCAGCACACAACAGATGAACGACGGGATGCGGGCGGTACTCGACGACGTCGCCGAACGGATGCAGGGAATCGGCGAGGCCGAGACCCTGCGAATGACCGAGACAGCCGACCGGAGCAGCGCCGCGCTCCGGTCCACGACCGCGCAGCTCGGGGAGACGGCCGACACGCTCCGGCAGGGCGCGGCGAACAACCAGCAGGTCCTCGACGGCATGCGGCAGGTCATCGAGACCACGAAGGGAACGCTGGAGCAGACCGCCCAGATACGGGTCGAGATGGCCGAGACGATCCGCGAACTTCGCGAAGGCGCCGCCCGGCTGAACGACAACCACGCCGGGGCGGCGAAATCCGCGGACACGCTGATGCAGGCGACCACGAACCTCGACGGCCTGCTGGCCAACGTGACCGGCGCGGTCGACGCGGCCGCACGGCTCGGGCCGTTGGTCGAACAACTCCGGTCAAGCACCGAGACGCTGAGCCAATCGACCGCCGCCAGCGGGGACGTGCTGCGACAGGTCTCACGAACCGCGGGCGAAGTCGAGAGTCTGAAGGAGCTCATCGAGAAGACGCACGCTCAACTGTCGACGAGCGTCGAACCGATGCGGGACGCCTCCCGGCGGATGGCGGACGCGGCGGAAACGAACCGCCGCAACGCCGAGCGGAACGCCGAGGCGGCCCAGACGGTCGGCGAAAATGTCACAGCTCTGATGGCCCAGCAAAGCGAGACCCGCAAGGTGTGGGCCGAGTACCAGACACGATTCGAGAACGTCGACCGGTCCCTCGCCGGGGTGTTCGAACAAATCGACGGCAACCTCACCCGCCACGGCGAACATGTGAAGACGTTCCTGACGGCCGCGGACACGCATGTCAGCCACATCGCGGAACAGCTCGCGAGCGCCGCCGGGGAGCTCCGGACCGTCGTCGAGGACCTGGTGGAGCACCGGGAAAGCAATACGCCAACAGGGGGCGTCCGATGACGATCGAGCCCGGTCCCGATCAGCGGAACGGAACCGACGCGGGTCAGAACTACCTCGCCTCCGTGGCGGACCTGGTGGCGGGCTTGATCTTCGTCTTCGTCATCATGCTGGCGGTGTTCGCGTACCAGCTCGCGCAAACGACGAACGTGTTCGTCGACATCAACGAGGAACTGCGCGCGGCGGACGAAACACGGCGGGAAATGCTGGACGCGGTGGCCGCGAGACTCCGCGGCAACGGCATCCGGGTGGAGGTGTTGTACGAACAAGGCGTGCTGCGCCTCGCCGACAACGCCGTGAACTTCCCGTCGGGCCTCGAGACCCCGATACCGGAACACCGGGCCAACGTCGGGCGTCTGGCCCGGGCGATGGCCGAGGTGATGCCGTGCTACGCCGCCGGCCGGAACCCCGAACCGCCCGACGGAAGGGCCGACGCCGGAGCCGGCACCTTCTGCCCGAGCGAAGCCGCGCCGCCGCAGCCGATGACTTGCCCGGACCGCACCTACCCGTGGAGGCTTGAGACACTCCTGATCGAGGGCCATACGGACGACGTGCCGGTGAGCGGCGCGACGCGCTACCGGGACAACCTCGAACTCTCGTCGATGCGCGCCGCCACGGTCCACAGGATGATCGCCGCCTGCGAACCCGCGGTCGAACGACTGACCAACCGCGCCGGCCAGCCGATCCTCAGCACGAGCGGCTACGGCTACGCGAGACCGGCCACGGAGGATCCGGCCCGGCGGGCCGAGAACCGGCGAATCGACCTCCGGTTCCTGTTGGAGCCCCCCGACACCACCACCGGACCCGGGGAGTCCCCCGTGGGGACCGACCTTCGCGAAGCAATCCGGAGAAGCGGGCCATGAACGCCGGATCGCTCAAGGCGAAACTGGAACGATGGACATGGACCGCGCCGCCGGAGCGGGAGCCGGAACCGCGCCGCACACGCGCGGCGGCGCGGCGTATCGAGGCCAAGTTCGCGGGCGCAGAGCCCGCACGGCCGGCCGCCTACGACCTCGACGAGGTGCACCGCCGAGCCCGGGAGGCATGGCGCCGCGACGGGACGCTGCGGAACCTCGACCGGTCCGACCTGCGCCGGATCCCGTACGTGCTCCTGCGGCCCGAAGACGGGCTCGCCGACACGCCGGGCGTGGTCCGAGACTACGCCGCGTGGCTCCGCACGCGACCCGCCGGCCGGACATTCACGGCGCTCCTGACGGAGTACCTGTCGGCGTACCAGCCTGAGAGAAAGGGCGCGATCGAAGTGGGGCGGACCGTCGAGCGGTTCGTCCGGGCGGACCGCCAACCGCCGAGTCCGGCGTGGAACCGGCGTCGCCAACAGGCGGCGCTGTACTCGCTGAGCGATCCGAAGGACGGCGGGCGCACCCTGATGACGGCGGTACTGACAGGGCGGGAACCGGTCGTCCAGATGCTCGAAGCGGCCGGCTTGACGGCCGGCTTGGCGCGAAGCGGCTTCGTGCGGCACGCGCTCAAGGCTGAACTCGGGCGGTGGGCCGACCCGAAGCTGTACGGCGGAGAATCCGCGGACGGACGCGCGACGAGCCGGATGCTCGAGCTGCTGACCGACGGCCGGGAGCTTCGGTTCGACGACCCGGCGATGAGAACCGCCGCGGCCGACGGAGTCCTGCTCCGCCACACTCGCGGGAATACGAGCGCACGCCTCAGGAAGACGATCCTGCGGTTCTTCCTGAACCACCTGGGAGACCCGCGCATGCGGCGCTGGAGGAGCAACTGGGACGACTGCCCGAACGCCAGGCGCGTGATGCTCAGATGGCTGAACGATCTGAACCTCGAGCTCTTCTTCCAGGTCGTGAAGGCGACCGCGGAGGACCGCCACTGGCGGTACCGGGAGGCGTTCTGGAGGACCGTGCTCCGCGCCGAGCCCGACATGGAGATGGAGTTCGTGCTCGGCCGCAAGGCCGGGCTCACGCTCCGCGAAATCGACAAGGACGACGTGATCGGCGGCTCGACGAGCTCTCTGCGGGGCGGCTACACGAGCCAATCCGTTCTCCTCATGGGAATCCGCGGCTCAACCGTCGCCGAGTGGAGCCACAAGGGCAAGTGCCTGTGCTGGAACCGCGGCAACGCCGGGGCACCGAAGTTGTACGAGACACCCAGGCACCGGGCGGAGACGCTGCGTGAGCGAACGAACGGCATGACTGACGAGGCGATCCCGCACTTCGGAAGCGAGCGCGGACACTGGCAAGCAAGAGTCGCCGCGTGGCTGGCGGACGAGGTCGGGGTCGACATCGACCCTGAAGACCGCAGCTACCTGAGAGGGGTCTGATGATGTTCTGGACGCCTGGGCGAAACCCCAAACCGACCGAGCGCCCCGAGCCTCCCCGTATGCGCTTCGACACGCGCCCGACGACAGACGGCCTGGTGCTCCGTCTGAACAACGACCGGGATGAACCAATCCCCGTAGCGGACTGGACCCGCGAGGACGCGGCGGGAGCCGGCGTACTGCTGCGGCACCGGGAGGACGGCCAAGCCCGCGAGAGCTCCGACGGGACGGCGTTGACGGTCCAGTGGGCAGCGGTCGCGGCGATGAGCCCGGAAATCCTGCGGGTCTTGGGACTCCCCGAACACGCCCCGGTCACGCTGACCGTCGGGAGCGAACACGGCTTCAGTGATCCCGCGTTCCGAATTCGATGGCGCTTGACACGCCGCGGGAGACCGATAGCCGCACCGGTCCGTACGGGGGCTTGGCTGACCTCCGGCGGCGAGGACTGGATCCTTCCCGAACCGACGTTCGGAATCCTCGACACGATCGAACGGACGAACGCCGCCGAAGGCGGCGACATGGAGACGCGGCTGCTTGCCTGGGCCCGCATCCGCGAGAAGCTCCCCGACGACGCCATCGACGGGGATCGGCTGCGCAGAACGCGGTTCGTCGTCGCATCCGCCTTTGAGATCGCGCCCAAGCTGAACGGCGACGGCGAAATCGACTTCGACCCGGTGATCGGGCGGATCGAGGAACGCCAGCGAAGCGACGACGACGGCCGCCCCGAAGACGCCGACCGCTCTTTCGAATCGGCGCTGCCGGCCGACGACCAGAAGCGCTTCGCGGAGAGGTTCCGGGCACTGCCCGTGAACCGACGGTACTCGGCGGGGCAGAACACGTTCGTCGTGTTGACGCCCCATCTGGAGCAGGCCCTCTCGGCGGTGAAGACGGCGCAGGAGGACGCCGAGAGTGCCCGCAGGGCGTTCATGACGAACCCCCAGCCGTACATCCGCCGCGCGCTCCGCATCGACGACGACGGAACGGACGAGGCGGCGCTCGACCTCGTGTTCTCCGACGCGGAGCTCAGCGAACGGGTCAAGGGAGTCGGCGCGTGGACGCCGAAGGTCCTCCCGTGGATCAGACAAGCCAAGGATCCTTGGCTCCCGCCCGACGAACCCGACGAAATCGGCCTGGTCGTCGGGGAAGACGGACCCCCGATCCCCGTCAAGCGCGAGGACCTGCCCGAACTGAAAGAGAGACTCGAGGCGGCGGCCGCCGCCGGTCAAGAACGAGTGGAGTGGAAGAACGGCAGAGGAGTACCCGCGACAGAAGACGCGATCAGGGCCGTCGACACGCTGCTGAACCGCTTCCCCCCGCCGCGCAAACCGGACCGGCCACCGCCCCCGGACGGCCCCGAAGACTCGACCGACCCGAAACCCCAAACGGTCCTCGTGATCGACGACAACCACGAGGAGCTCACGTTCAAGCGTGAGCGACGCCGACGCCGGCCCGGAATCGCGGACACCGGGCCACGCCTGAAATCGACGCTGCTCCCGCACCAGGACGACTGCCTGTCCTGGCTGAAGGCGTCCTGGGACGCAGGACGGTGGGGCGTCGTGCTGGCCGACGACATGGGGCTCGGCAAGACCCTCGAAACGCTGGCGTTCCTGGACTGCCGGAGGCAGTACGAGGGGGCGCGGGGCGGCCCGGCCGGCCCGACGCTCATCGTCGCGCCGACGGGGCTGCTGAAGAACTGGCGGTCGGAGCACGATCGACATCTCGCAGGAGACGGCCTGGGCCGGACCATCGAAGCGCACGGCGCGGGCATGCGGCGGATCAGAACGACCACGGCACGGGCGCGCCACGAAATGGACACCGAAGGCGTACCGATGCTGGACACAACGGCGCTCTCCGAAGCCGACGTCGTCCTCACCACGTACGAAACCCTCCGGGACTACCAACACAGCTTCGGGCGCGTCGCATGGCGGACCGCCGTCTTCGACGAAGCCCAGAAGATGAAGAACCCGGGGACGAAGCTCACCGAAGCGGCGCTGGCGATGAACGCGGAGTTCTCGATCCTGATGACGGGGACACCGGTGGAGAACCGCCCGAGCGACATCTGGCCGATTCTCGACCGGGCCGAACCGGGCCTCTTCGGGCCGCTCAAGCAGTTCAGCCGCCGGTTCGAAGACCCGGCCGCCGACGAGACGGTC
Source organism: Vicinamibacterales bacterium (assembly GCA_963664545.2). Lineage (GTDB taxonomy): Bacteria > Acidobacteriota > Vicinamibacteria > Vicinamibacterales > UBA8438 > JAJEEA01. The sequence goes on from OY761475.2 coordinate 2,898,758, forward strand.
CTGACCGACCTCCACAGGATACTGACCACTCCGGGTGCCGAAGGACCCGCGGTGATGATGCGCCGCCTGAAGGGGGACCACCTGAAGGGACTGCCCGACAAAGACGTGCGGACCGACCGGACGACGATGCCCACGGTGCAGGCCGACGCCTACCGGCAGATCGTCGAGGACAAGGCGACCGGTGAGCCGGGCGCGATGCTGCGGACGCTGCAGCGCCTGAAGAGCGTGTCGCTGCACCCGGCGGGGTACACGGGAACGACCGCGGGCGAGGCCGACGCCTACGTCGCCCAATCGGCGCGTCTCACCCAAGCCGTCCGGATCCTCGACGGCATCGCCGCCTCGGGCGAGAAGGCCCTGGTCTTCGTCGAAGCTATCGAGATGCAGGAGTTCTTGATGCCGTACCTCCGACGGCGGTACCAACTCGCCGCGGACGTGCTGCTCGTGAACGGGCGTGTGTCCGGCGACGCACGGAAGCGGCGCGTCGACGCGTTCCAGAACCGCCCGGGATTCGACGTGATGCTGCTCTCGCCGAGGGCGGGCGGCGTGGGGCTGACGCTGACCGCGGCGAACCACGTGATCCACCTGTCCCGCTGGTGGAACCCGGCCGTCGAGGACCAGTGCACCGACCGCGTGTTCCGGATCGGACAGACGAGACCGGTGCACGTCCACGTCCCGATGGCCGTGCACCCCGAGTTCGGCGAGTACAGCTTCGACTTGAAGCTGGACGGGCTGCTGACGAGCAAGCGGTCGCGCAACGCGGCGATCCTGGCGCCGACGAAATGGAGCAGCGACGACGTCAAGGCCCTCTTCGAGGCGACCACGACCGAGGCCCGGAGACGAAGCTCAAGGACTACATCGGACGAGCGCAACAGGATCGAAGCGCTCGACGAGCCGGACGTTGACTTGATGGAACCGGAACAATTCGAGCGCTGGACCCTGGAGCAGCTGCGGAAGGCCGGGTACGAAACCAGGCCGACCCCGAAATCCCACGACGGCGGGGCCGACGGAATCGCCGTCTGGCGCGGCCCCGGACCGCGGCACACGCTCATCGTGCAATGCAAGCATCGGCAGCCCGATGCGCTATGCGATCACCAAGCGGTCGACGACGTGATCCGCGCGATGGAAACCTACGACGTCGAAGGACCCGCAAGAGGAATGGCCGTCACCAACGCGCGGGGATTCACCCGAGCGGCCCGGGAGAAGGCCGCCGAGACCAACGTACAGCTGGTCTCTCGACACGAACTCCGAACGGCGACCCAAGGGGGCCGCGGAGCTTGGACAAGTCCAGTCGATTGAGCAAAGCGCACCCCGGGGGGCCGACCCGGCACGCGACCGGGCAGGATCCATGTCAAGGACCGCCCACAGAAAAACACCAACCCGCTCCGACAGCCAAGCCGAAACGGACCCCCACTCGTAAGCGGCCAAAGCCGACACCCCACCCCTCCCGAGTGCCGTCGACGCGCAGCACGGGCAAGCTTCCACAGTAGTAGCTGTAGCAGTAGTTGTCGTTGGCCACCGCCAGCGCAATGGCCGTGATCATCACGCCGATGGTGACCCACCGCCGATCCACGCACCCCTCTTCCGTTTCCGAGCACGCGGGGTCGGAGTAGCCCGCGGCGCAGCACCGGGCGTCGTCCGCGTACTGGAGCACGACATCCGCAGGGAACCGGAGCATCGACGTGTGCGCCGCGATGGGCATGATGATCGGCGGGACCAACCCGCCGAGGACCCAACCCACTGCCCCGGGCACGTCCAGCCGTCGAGCACCCCGGCGGCCGACGCCGCCGCGCAGCCGCGTTGCCGACGAACGCGCTCCGGGGGCTGCCGAGCCAAGAACACCGCCCCACCGTCGACACGCGCCGACGAGATGCACCGGACGCCGGGCGTCACGACGACGCTCGGGAACAACGGCCTGACCGAAGAACGGGCCGTGAGACATCCGGGCGGATCCGGCCCCGAATTGACCGCCGGGCGGCGAACCGGGCCCGCCGGTCGGCTCGGAAGCCGACCGGCGACCGCGGGTCGCTACCGTTTCGCGGGTTTACGGTACCACCGGAACTGATCGGCAACGCCGGCGGGCGTCGCCCCGTCGTCTGAAGATCGAACCCCAAGGAACAGGCAAGTCCCGAGCCCAACACGGGACAAATCACCAGAGTGGGCCAAGCCCCGGGCCCGTCCGGCAGACCGACATCAGGGGCAGGAGAAACCATATGAGAACCATGATCTTCACCACCCTGACCGCCGCCCTGGCGGTCAACGGCGCGTACGCGCAGAACCCGGACTACGAGGTCGCGTGCAGGGCGACGCCGGCCTGCATGGCCATCATCGCAAGCGCCGCCACAGCAAGCCCGCGCGACGAGGACGCGGACAGCACGAACTACACGTCCACGTACACCGACGATCAGATCGCCGCCGCCATCGAGGTGGGCTGGAACGACGACCTCGACGACATCATGCACTCGTGCAGCGCGAGCATCGGCGGATTCTGGAACAGGCTCAACGAAGCCCTCAGCACGGGCGAAGGACAACCGCTACGGAGATTCCGGATCCACGGCCAGCCGCCCCTCTCGCGCGTGGCGCAAGAGGCCGACTTCGCGCGGCGGGCCTACACCGGCAAGCCCACCCCCAACGACGTGCGCGACTTGATCGGCAACGACGTGTTCACAGTGTGGGCCGAACCCGAGGCCTCGGGCGACATGCGGACGGCCGCGAACCTCCAGGCGACCGGGATCGAGACGATCGTAGTGCGCCCCCGCGGCGACAGCGACGGCGCACAGACGGTGCATCCGCTGACGGTCGAAACGACCGACGGAACCACCGAAGCGAACCTGTTCGGCGCCGCGATCGACCTCTTCGGCGCCGTCGCGACGTTCGATTCCGACGCAATCCGGCGGATTGTGGAACGCCGCGACCTCGAGGCGCTCGTGATCACGCGCGCAGGCGAGTTCAAGTGCAACCTGGACGACACGCGGCTCAAGCGCGGGTTCAACCCGGAAGAGTACCGGTAGGCCGGCACGGCATCCCGCTGGCGGGAGGTCACCCGCCGGCGGGAGCGCCCCGGAACCGCAGCAGCGGGCACGTCGAATCGACGCCGTGCCCGGACAGCCGCGTACCCGCGTCTACGACGCGGACGTGACCGTCGGTCGCTCCCAACCCCCGCGGCATCGCGCGACCCCGTGCCAAGCCCCGGGTTACGGCCCGGCCCGACGGGCCTGAACCGGCGAGGACTCACGACACCGAAGTCGGCCGCCCCGACACAGGCAGCGAGTGCCACAGAGCCAACCGCCGGACAGTAGACGGCCCAAGAACCACGGCCCACAGAGAACCGCGCACCGCCAGCGGATCCGTCCGGCCGAACCCCGACCACCGTCAAGATGCCGCCACCGGCGGCACAACACGGACGCGCAGCGCCGCCTCACGGCGGCGTTTTCGCGTACGGCGAGGACTGTCCAGTTGACAGCGAAACGTACAGAAGAAAACCGGGATCGCGGTCGGAACTTCGCGAACCGGACCATGTGGACCGGCGACAACCTCGACATCCTCCGGGGACTGAACTCCAGGAGCGTCGACCTCGTGTACGCGGACCCGCCCTTCAACTCGAACAAGACGTACGAGGCACCCATCGGCTCGAAGGCCGCCGGTGCGGCATTCAGGGACACCTGGACCCTCGACGACGTCGACGAGGCGTGGCACGGCGAGATCGCCGACCGCGAACCCAAGGTCTACGCGGCGATCGACAACGCCGGCATCGTGCACAGCAAGGGGATGAAGTCGTACCTCATCATGATGGCCGTGCGCCTGCTGGAGCTGCGGCGCGTCCTCAAGCGCTCAGGCACGCTGTACCTGCACTGCGACGACACCGCCGACAGCTACCTGCGCGTGCTCTGCGACGCTGTGTTCGGTCCCGCGCGCTTCAGGAACGCCGTGATCTGGAAACGATCGGCGCGAAGCGACGGCCGTCGGTTCGGCCGCACGCACGACACGCTCCTCGCCTACGGCGGTGAAGAAGCAACGTGGAACGACGTCCGAACGCCGTACAGCGCCGAGTACTTGGACCGCTTCTACCGGGAGACAGACCGCCGCGGGCGGTACCAGCGGGTGGACTTGACGGGTCCCGGAACGACCCAAGGCGAAAGCGGCACCCGCTGGCGGGGGCACGACCCAACGAACAGCGGACGATGTTGGTCGGTGCCTCGAACCGGGGCATACGCCGCTTGGATCGAGGAGAACCTCATCCCCGGATACCGAGGAATCGAAGGCATCCACCAACGGCTCAACGCCCTCGCAGATGCGGACCTGATCCACTGGCCTAAACGCGGGGCCGGCTGGCCACGGTTGAAGCGCTACGCCGACGCGGCCGAGGGACAACGCGTGTGCGACATCTTCGACGACATCCGCCCGGTCTCGAACCTCGCCAGGGAACAGGTCGGCTACCCGACCCAGAAGCCGCTAGCGCTGCTCGACCGGATCATCAACGCCAGCTCGAACCCCGGCGACATCGTGCTGGACCCGTTCTGCGGCTGCGCGACGGCGTGCGTCAGCGCTGAATCACTCGGCCGGAAGTGGATCGGGATCGACCTCTCGCCCGTCGCGGCGACCCTCGTCGACCAGCGCCTCCGCGAGCATCTCAAGATGTTCGCCGAGATCCATCACCGGACCGACATCCCGCGCCGCACCGACCTCGGCGAGCTGCCGAACTACCGGACGCACAAGCACGGGCTGTTCGGCAAGCAGGAGGGGCACTGCGGCGGCTGCCGCATGGCGTTCCCGTTCCGGAACTTCGAGATCGACCACGTCGTGCCCCGGGCCAAGGGCGGCTCCGACCACGTCGATAACCTGCAGCTGCTCTGCGGGGCGTGCAACCGGGCCAAGGGCACCGGTACCCAAGCCGAGCTGATCGCGAAGCTCAGGGACCGCGGTCAGCTCGCCGCGTAGCAGACCTGCGTCACAATGGACCGAGCCGGTCCGGCAGATCCGCACGTCAGAACGGCCGGAACTGCAGACCGGCCTGTCACGCGCCGGCACGCCGCGCCCAAGCCCTGGGGAGCCCGCGGCCGCGGCTCGTCGGCAACCCGAACGTGATATCGTGGAGCCACCATGAGCGAGACGACGGCGATCGTCGTGTCCATCGTCGGGGTCGGCATCGGCATCATCGGGGTCATGGGCCTGATGATCCGCGTCCTGACTACGAACATCGGCAAGCAGTTCGACGCGACCAGCGCGTAGATGAAAGAGATGAAGACCGACCTGAGGGCCCGGAACGACGAGACGAATCAGAAATGGGTGAAGAGGCGCCGAAGAAATGAGGATTGTCGCGTCGGTCGGCATCGTCGCGTCGCTGGCAGGTCCAGCGTCGTCGGAGGCCCAGCAAAACCGCTGCCCGCCGAATCCCGAGACGTGGCGGGGGCTCCAAGTCTGCCCGGAGTCGCCCCGTGATGAGTCGGTAGACTTCGGAGAGTACCCGGACGATCTGCGACGAAAAACCATCACGCTCCTGCCGGACACGATGAAAGGGGACGGGGGCGTATACATGCCCTTTACGTGCGAGTGGTACCGCCTTGAGAACGGAGCGGTGTTCTTCCCGGTAGCCAGGCAGTTAATCGTCTCACGGGGCGAGGCTCTGGATAGCGGTATCGATCCTGACGATGCTCTGGGCTTCACCGCGCACCTCGACAACTACACGATCACCGACGAGCCGGTCTCGGACGCGGGAGAGGGGCAAGAGCCCCGACTACACGCCGCTTGGTTCGCGCAGCAGGTGATCGATGTAAAGCGACGGTGGGAGCTCTCCGTCGATCAGGTAGAGCGAGACGCGCTAGAGCGGATGCTAACAACGAGCGTCGATAGGGTACTGAGTTGCACTACCCCGACGGCGCTCACGTTCCGCGAGCCCTCGATCTCCGTTGTCGTCGAGGGCGGAGACTCCCTGGTGGTATTCGTCGCCACGAACCTACCGGCCCCCGCAGGAGGTACCCAGGTCACGATCACGACCGAGGGAACGGCGACGCTCGGTGTAGACTACCGGCTCCAGTCGGGGATCACGATCTCGGAGGGAGAGAGGATCGGAGCGCTAGACGTCACCGCCGACACCGACGCCGAGGACGAAGGCGGCGAGACGATCATCTTGTCCGCGTCGTCGACGAATCCGACGCTGCAGACGAAGGAGCCCCTGACTCTCACGATTCAGGACTCGACCCTCGTTCCCGCGCTCCCGCTCGCGGGGTCCGTCTTCCTCGCGGTCCTGCTCGTGCACCTCTTCAGACGTAGGCGGAGTGGAAAAAACGGCTAGGACGGGAGGCGGGGCCGCTGCAATGCGGGTGGGGATGGTGAACCCCAATGCGGCACCGGCCGGACGGCCCGACGGGTCAAGCAACTTCGGACTCAGCCTCGAGGTCGAGCCGCTCCTCGTAATCCGGCCGCTGCTCGTCGACGACCAACCGCGGATCGCGGCCCGGGGACAGCCGCAGAATGTCCCACTCCGCGATCGGCGCACGGATGTAGTGGCGCATCCTCCGCGAACCCTCCGCCGGGCCCTCGAGGGCCCTGGGCTCGGGAGCGTCCCAACCGTACGCCTCCGAATAGAGACGGCGCAGCCGCGTCCCGATGTCGGCGACGACGGCCGGATCGGGAGCGGCAAGAGGCAGCGCGTCCTGCTCGATCAGCCGCATCCCCGCCGCGCAGTCGCCGGCCAGCGGCTCATAGCGGGGCTTCCGGCGGAGGGCCGCGGGAGCGGCGTCGAAATCGGCGGAAACCTTGCCGCCCGGGGGGCGGATCTTGGCGGCGGCAAAGTCGTCCGTGATCGCACCAGCGACGACGACATCTTCGAGGAACGGCGCGCCATCCGCGCCGAACCAACCGGCGAGCGCCGCGTACGACCGCGCGCGCTGAAGCAGGGAGTACTGGGCGACGAGCTCAAGCTCGTCGAAGAGCACGACCCAGCCCCGGTACCGCGCCCGGATGAAGTCCGCCGCGAAACGCAGGCGCTGCCGCGCGATTTCGTGGGCTTTGGGCGCCCTGCACTCCACCTTGCGGTGGTCGGGATTCTGCCGGAGCGGGTCGCGGACGCGGGAGACGAGCATTTTCTCGCCCGACCACCAGCCTTCGATGTCGGCCCGCAGCCCGGCGTCCGGGTCGGACTCGTAGACCCAGAGGGACGCGGGAAACATCGAGGCGATCTCACCGTTCCGCGCGCGGCCGTCGACCAAGCGCATGAACCTCCCGGAATCCGGCCGACGCCAGAAGTCACCAGCGCAGAGCTCCTCGAAAAGCGGACCGGACCGGCCCGGAACCCTGGCGCACCGCACGGCGGCGCGAAACAGGCGGTCAGGATGGAAGAAAGGCGTCTCCTTGCTGACGGTCACCCGGCTGCAGACGAAGTCCGCGGCGAGGGCCAACTTCTCAAAGTGGTTCAAAAGATGCGACTTGCCGGCACCGAAGCCGCCAGCGACGAGCAGCGACCGCGAAACGGGCGCGCCTGCGCCGTCGGTCGAGGAAGGAGCACCGTTCAAAAGAGCGGCGAACCGCTCCTCCGCGGCCGGCTGGGCCGACCCCAACACCTCGACCACGTGCTCGGACGGCACGCCACAGCGCAGCGCCTCCACCGCCCGCCTCGCCCGTATATCCATACGCGCATCCCCCTACACCGCTCCGCGAAAGCGACGGTCAAGCAAGGCGCACGAGCGCGCCAGCCATGTTCTGAACGGACTCGTCCCTGACGTCGTTGACGAGCCGGAAGTAGAGCCCCTCATAGTCCCTGTAGCCACGCCGGCGGGCCTCCGTAAACTCGGGGCCAGTGACGACGACAACAAGGAGCCCAGGGAGCCGGTCGATGTCGTCGATCAGCTCCCGCAGGACCTCGTAGTGGTCGAGAACCATCGGGCGCGTGTAATAGCGCCCGCCATCCCGCGGATTCTGCGACAGAAGCACGCGGCGGTTGTCGATCACGAAGACGAGGCCGGGACGGCCGGAATCCGACAGCCATCGCAGGGTGGACTCAAGCATGCCGCGGGCGGTCGTCCGGTCAATCACGCCGTAGACGCCGAACGGCCGGACCGGCGCGGCGCGCCGCTCCGCGCCGACGAGCCAATCGACTATGGGCTTACCCGCGTACGAAGCCGCGGGGGGCTTCATCTCCACCGCGCAGAGCTGCGACATGGCGACGCGGAAATTCCGCGTGAACGCGCGGCGCCTGAAAATCGACTGCGAAACCTGGCTGCGGACCTGCCGGAACACCTCGTCGCGGTCGAGGCCGTTCGCCTCCGCGATAGCGCCGACGAGATCGTCGGAACCGTCAGAGGACAAGCCGTCCGTCTTGAGCGCCTCGCGGTCCGCGAAGCGCAGCACCGACTCGCGCGCCAACCGCCGCCAGTCAATCTGAGCGGCGACGCCGAAGTAAAGGTCCTGCGGCATGTGAACGCGGAGATCCGCGGCCGAAACAGCGGCGAAGCCGCACCGCGCATCCGCCGCCCTAGCTGCGAGGGCTCGCGAAAGCGGGTCAGCCGAGCCGTCGGGACACACCGCCACCTTGACGGCGCTCCCGCCCGCCGCGAGATAGGCCCCGAGGTACTCCCTGCCGAGGTAGTCGGCCCAGTCGGCGACGGGAATGCCAGGATCCATCAACGCCCTCCGAACGAAACCCCGAAGAACATGATCTCCCGGCCACCCGGTCCAATGTACGTCAGGACCCCGCGCCGATCGCGCGTGCCTGTCGACCCCGAGAACCGGACCCTGAGGCCGGAACGGGTCGAGACGGCACCGAGCGAATCGAGCGCGTAGAGATCACGGACGAAATCCGCCCGCGGGTAGTCGCGCAGCGAGTCCGGGCGGTAGGTGAACCGCCGGTAAAGATCGACCAACTTGACGACCGGACCGCAGTCAGTCGGCGAGGGTTGAGAATCGCCCGCAGCCAGATAGTCGCAGTATGCGACAAAAAGGCTCTCAAGGAATCGCCGAGCGCGCGGCTCAGAAACCGTCTGCCGACGCTGCCGGCGCGCCAGCTCCGAACCGAGAACAGAAGGGCGAAGCCGCTTGAAGAGCTTGCCGTCGACGCGGACAGCGCCCGCGGCCGGGTCCACCGACACGGCCGACGGATGAACGAGCAGGCGGCCCTCGAAGAGGTGCGCCTCGCCCCCTTCCGCGCGGACGGTCGCTCCGACCGACTGCAAGAACGGTCCACGCAAGGCGGCACCAAGAGCATCGGCGACTGCGGCGGACGAGTCCGCCGCGCCCGACGCACCCTGGGGCAGAGTTGAAACGGACGCCTGGAGCTTGCCCGCCGCCACAGCGAGGGCGGCAGAATCGCCCATCCGCGCCGCCTTCAGGGCAGCCCGACAGTCGCGGACAGCCTTCTTCAAGGCCGCCTCGACCTCGACACAGGCCGCCACGGCGACATCGAACGAGGACTCAAGAGAATCGCCGACAGGGGTTTCCATCAACCTAGCATCCGAGCCGGCGGGTGAACCGCCGCCGACCGACGGAGTATACCAGAGCACAGGCAGACGCCACAGCCGCCGAACCCGCCGCCGGCAGGCTGGGCAGCGACCGTAGTGGGGACCAACGCGAGGACAATCGCGGCACAACGGTGGTCGGGAGCTGCATGGCCCCGAAGACTACCCACCGAGGGCCGGCGAAGCACGCCAGCGTTTAGGGGCGCGCGAGTCCACCTGATCTGACCGGACCGGAAGACCGATGAACAACCGCGGGGCGGACGGTATGGACCGAGGCCCTGGACGGAGCCGCGTCCCCGGACCCGGAAGAGAAGCCGTGCGACCGCTCAGCGCCGACCGGCGGCCCGGCCCTTCAGGCTGTAGACGCCCCTCAACATCATCTCGACCAGCCGCCGCGCCGGCGACGGGCCGCCCCTCGGCATGAAGTCCGAGCCCCGCATGCCGGGTTCTCGCGTCTGGCGTGCTTGACGAGGTCCAGGAGCTTGAGCAGCGACACCGCGAGGTCGTCGCTCGACGCGCGGCGGGCGTCGAGTTCACCGATGACGTACGCCGCCGCGTGCCGGGCGTTGTCGGCCGCCTGTCCGCCGCGGGCCGCGAACCGGTCAGCCCGGGACGCGGACCCGGCCCCGTCTCCGACTCAGCTAGTAGACGACCTGACTCTCACGCTCGAAGAGCTCCCGGGATATCCGGCCAGCCGGATCGGCGAGCCGCGCCCGGCGGCGCTGGAACTCGGACACGATCTCGGAGGACCCGCGGAGCATGTCGAAGAGGACGCGGTCGACCGGGTGCGCCCCCGCGGCGGCGGCCTTGACGACGTCCTCGTCGCATAGGGCATCGAGCAAGTCGAGCACGGCCCGGGCCATCCGCCCCCGGCATTCGGCCGAGACGCCCCTAGCGGGCCGCCCCCGCACGGCGTCGTCGAGCTCCTGCGACTTGGCCTCGTTGTAGAAGGCCGCCGCCTCGCGGACGGTGAAGTTGGCGGCCTGCACGGCATCGACGGCCTCAAGCACGATGGCCTCGGCCGAGCGGATCAGCTCCGCGGGAGATTCACGGCCGGACGGATAACGCAGGGAAGCCACGGCGCTACCACTCGATCCGGTGGGCGACGCCCCAGACCCGGAGCGCGGCGAGCCCGCCGGCCGCCGCGCCCTGCACGGGCGACCGACAGGGCCGTCCCCGCGGCGACGGCGACGACGTCAACGCCGCGCTGGACGTTCCGGACCGCTACGACCCCACCGCGCCCGGCAGCCCCACGATCTCGAAGCGCCGGCACTCCAGCATCTCCGCCCGCGCCATGCCCGGCGGACACAACGCGTCGGCCGCGTCCCGCATCCGCCGCTCGGCGGCGCGGCGCGACCACAGCGGCGCGGTCCCGAGCTGGATCGAGAACGTCAGCAGGTTGTACTCGGAGACCGCCCACGTCCAGGACCACGCGGCCTCGCGGCGGCACCCGGCCAGCGGCCCCGCCGCCAGGCACGCGCCGAGCTCCGCCGCCGCCGCCTCCGACACCGCCACCACCGCCGGGACCCGGTCGACCTCGGCCGGCCGCAAGGGAAGCAGCGGCCAGACGTACGGCATGCCGAGATGGAACGCGAGCATCGCCGGGACGAAGACCGCCGCGCCCCACCGCGGGAGCGCGAAGAACCCGAGGTCCAGCTCCAGGGGGCCCCGGGTCACGGCCGGCCCCCGACGTGGCCGCCAGCGGCACGGACCCAGCGGAATCCGATGTAGCCCAGCAGCAGGCCCAGGACGATGACGCCCCAGGTGCCGATGCTCGGCACGGGGCGGCCGCCATCCGGGCTCACGTCCACCTGACCGACGGGCCCGATGGCGAGCAGGGGGCCCTCGGCCTCGTCGATGAACAACCGGGCCGCCTTCGCGGGCACGTAATCGCCCGGTGGAAGATCGGCCTCGTGCCCCAGGCGCACCTCGAACTCGACGCGGCGGCTGCCCGCGGGAATCGCCAGCCAGCCCTGCGGCGACGGGCCGCGGATACCGATCCAGGAGAGGCGGAGAGGGACCTCCGGGAACGGCAGGAACGAGATCTTCACGCGGGACCCCCGCCCGGGCGGCAGCGGACGGTCCAGGACCAGCGCCACCGTCTCCCACTGCCGGAGCGCCGCGAATGACATGCCGTTGCCGTCGTGGGCGAACTCCACGGTGCTCCGCGGCAATTCGTTCGACCGGAACACCGTGAGCGGCCAGTCGGCCTCGTTCAGCAACACGCCCGACTCCGGCGGGCCGACGGAGGACACATCGATCTCGGCCGAGACGAGGGTGCCCAAATCGAAGTACGGAACACGCTCCCGAAGCTCGACGACCGCCCGGGAGGAACCCGGCGGCACCAGGACGCGGAGCTCGCCCGCCGCGGGACCGCCGGGCCGGGCGAGGACGAAGTCGTCACCGACAGTCAGGTTCACCTCGAGCTCGAACAGCGACGGGGGCCAGGGCTCAAGGCGGAACGACAGCGCCTCGCCCGGATCGAAGACCCGGCCGGCGGACGAAAGGCCGACCGAGATGACCGGATCGGGCACGGCGGTCGCCTCGACGGGCGGCGACCAAGCGCTCCAGCCATGGGCGTTGCGCGCACGGAGCTGGACCTCGTAGTCACCGGGTTCGAGCGCCGCGGACCGCCAAGGGGGAACCGAACCGGCTTCGAGGGTGACTGTGGTCCACTCCCCGCCGAGGGGGCGGTGGCGGAGCTCGTAGGACTCGACGAGGAAGTCCGCCGGGGCGACGGTCCACGTGACGACCATGACGCGGCGGGCCGCGACGCGGGCGACGACCCCGGAGGGGACCGGCGGGACGGCCAAGCACCTTCCCGCGGTACCGAGCACGACGCTCTTCTCGGCCGACCACTCGCCCGGGACGAACAGGGTCTGGGGGGTCGGCGGATCGCCGACGATGATCGTCGACTCATCCTCGCCACGCACGCGGACGTGGTACCGGCAGCCGTACTGCAGGTCGGTGATCAGGTAGCTGGTGGCGCCCTCGACTCGATGCGGCTGCCACGAAGTTGAGTCACCGCGGTGCTCCAGGCGGTAACGGTCGACCTTGCCGGCGCCCTGCGCCGGCGGATCCCACTGCGCGTTGACGGCGGTCCGGCCAGAGGGTATCAACCGCAGGTTCCTCGGCGCGGAGATATCCGTCATAGTGACAGTCACAGCGAACGATAACGACACCCAGAGCCCGCCCGGATCGGTGGCCGTGACGGTGACGACCGCGTCGCCGGGCTTGCCCGGCGCGAGCACGAGTACGGGAGGCGGACCCGGGTTGATGGTGGCGGTGACGACGCCCGCCGCGGACGACCTCGCCGAGAACATCAGCTCGTCGCCGTCGGGATCGGCGAACATCGTCGAGAGGCCGATCTCCTCCGCTCCATTCTCAACGGCGAGGACGCGGGCCTCGACGAGGGCGATGACAGTCGGCCGACGATTGACGCCGCGAGCCGTAACCGGTCCGGCGGAAACCCAAGCGCTCTTGGCGGTCCCGACCTTCGCGAGGACGCGGGCGTGGTACACGCTTCCGCGCTCGCCCGTCCGCCGCGCGGACGTCGCCGATGTCGAGGTCACCCACTGGGTCCAGCTTCCGCCATCGCGGCGGTACTCGACATCGTAGATGACGCCGGTGAAGTCGCGATGATTCGCCGGTTCGTCCCAAGAGAGAGTCAGGACGAGGTTGTCGGCCGCGAACGAGACGTTCGTCGGCGGCCCGGGCGTCGGCGCGTCCGGCACGGTGACGGGCCCGGCCGTCACCCAGGCGCTCCTCGCGGCCCCGGACTTCGCGAGCACGCGGCCCTCGTACGTCGAGCCGCGGACGCCAGACATCGACGCCGACGTGCCGGAGGAGTACCCGCCCCAAGCCTTCCAGCTCGCGCCGTCGACGCGGACCTCCACCTCGTACGCGACCGAGTCGAAGTCGCGGAAGTTGGCGGGCTCCGACCAGCTCAGGACCAGCGCCCTGTCGTTCGCGACCAGCCCCACCGCCGTCGGCGGCCCGGGCGTCGGCGCGTCCGGCACGGTGACGGGCCCGGCCGTCACCCAGGCGCTCCTCGCGGCCCCGGACTTCGCGAGCACGCGGCCCTCGTACGTCGAGCCGCGGACGCCCGACATCGACGCCGACGTGCCCGACGAGTACCCGGGCCAAGGGGTCCAGCTCGCGCCGTTGACGCGGACCTCGACGTCGTACGCGACCGAGTCGAAGTCGCGGAAGTTGGCGGGCTCCGACCAGCTCAGGACGAGCGCCCTGTCGTTGGCCACCAGCCCCACCGCCGTCGGCGGCCCGGGCGTCGGCGCGTCGGGCACGGTGACGGGCCCGGCCGTCACCCAGGCGCTCTTCGCGGCCCCGGACTTCGCGAGCACGCGGCCCTCGTACGTCGAGCCGCGGACGCCCGACATCGACGCCGACGTGCCCGACGAGTACCCGGGCCAAGGGGTCCAGCTCGCGCCGTTGACGCGGACCTCGACGTCGTACGCGACCGAGTCGAAGTCGCGGAAGTTGGCGGGCTCCGACCAGCTCAGGACGAGCGCCCTGTCGTTGGCCACCAGCCCCACCGCCGTCGGCGGCCCGGGCGTCGGCGCGTCGGGCACGGTGACGGGCCCGGCCGTCACCCAGGCGCTCTTCGCGGCCCCGGACTTCGCGAGCACGCGGCCCTCGTACGTCGAGCCGCGGACGCCCGACATCGACGCCGACGTGCCCGACGAGTACCCGGGCCAAGGGGTCCAGCTCGCGCCGTTGACGCGGACCTCGACGTCGTACGCGACCGAGTCGAAGTCGCGGAAGTTGGCGGGCTCCGACCAGCTCAGGACGAGCGCCCTGTCGTTGGCCACCAGCCCCACCGCCGTCGGCGGCCCGGGCGTCGGCGCGTCGGGCACGGTGACGGGCCCGGCCGTCACCCAGGCGCTCTTCGCGGCCCCGGACTTCGCGAGCACGCGGCCCTCGTACGTCGAGCCGCGGACGCCCGACATCGACGCCGACGTGCCGGAGGTCGAAGGAACCCACGGGGTCCAATGGCCGCGGTCGACACGGACTTGAGTCTCGTAGACCACCGACTGGAAGTCGCGGAAGTTCTCGGGCTCCGACCAGCTCAGCACGACGGTGGTGTCGTTCGCGACGAGGGCCACCGAGGTCGGCGGTCCGGGCGGGGGATCACGCGTCACAGAGACGTCGAACGACTGCGTTGCGGACTCGCCAGAAGGGTCGCTGGCCGTGATCGTGACCGTGGCGTCGCCGGTAGCGCCGGAGACCGGGACGACGGTGAACTTCAGGGAACCGGTCCCGGACGCCGGCGACACGGTCACGACCCGGGTGTCCGACGATACGACCGTGTAGCTGAGCTCATCCCCGTCAGGATCGCGGAAGTACGGAGCCGCCGAAAACGACAGGCCGGTACCGTTCAACTTCAACGCCACGTCCGAGATCGATCCGACGGTCTGGGGCGGGGAATTGCTCCCGGGACCGGTCGTGCGGCAGTTGGCCTGCGTCCAGTCGCTCTTCGCATCGCCCAAGACTGCGCGAACCCGGACGCGGTACTGCGAATCTTGAGTGAGGCCCGAAATCGTGTGCGAAGTGACGGACCCTGACGGAGCCGGCAACGAATCCAACCAAGGCGCAGATTCCGAGGTGCCGAGCGCGTACTGGACATCGTAGCTGTCGGGGCGCGCGACCGCCGACGGCGCGTCCCAGACGAGATCGCAACTCCGGTTCCCGCCGCTGACGCGGAGATTGGCGGGCGCGCTAACGAGACCGGTGTACACCAGCGGTGCGGACGCTGGAGACCACGGACTCACGGCCACATCAGGCGAAGTCCGCCAAATGTCGCAAGTCGCATGCGCGTACCGGACCTTGAAGACGTACGTCCGGCCGGCAATGATGTTGGCAGTGACAGGCGCCCGCCCGCCGCCGCCAGTGGTCTGATTGCACAGACCCGGGAGGAAGCCGGTCGGAGGCGGGGAATCCCCGAAATCCTGACCAGCTTCCCGCTGCACGTACTGCCACGAGAGATTCCCATCGGGAGCAGGAGGATCTGTCGCGCCCGAAACGGCAAGAAGAACGCCATTGTCCCCGGCGGGTCGAGTCACCGTAGGCGCGACAGGAGCACGCAAGGAGTTGATCGTGTCCCTGCTCAGGTCAACACGAACGGCTGCGGACCACGAACCGTGGTCCGTAGAACCTGAAGGGGCCTCGGCCCTCACGCGGAAGCAGTACCAGCGATCACGGTTGAGACCTGAGATGGACGCGGACCTGGAAGCTGCGCCCGGAACAAAAAAGGACTGGTCCCAAGAACCCGAACAGCCACTAGGGTCGATATCCGAATCGTAATACGCGATCGTGAACCCAGACGGCGTTGACGACATGTTGTTGAACCACCACCAGCTGAGGTCAACCGCCGCGTACCCGGCCGGCGGCGTGTGACGAACGGCATCCACGGAGAAGTTGGTGGGAGAATCGAAACGAGTATCGTTGTCGCGAATCGTGCCGACGGCGCAGAAGGACGCCAAGTACACCGTGCTGGGCCCGGTGCCGGGCCATGAGGTCCACTCGAAGTAGAACGTCTCGTCCGGCTCGGGATGCTGATCTTCGGTCAGATCAACAGAGACGGAGCCCTTGTTGTCCGAACCGTTCCATGTGACCACGCCCGTGCTTCCAACAAAATCGGAGGACGAGGCCGATCCAGTTAGCGACGGCCCGCCCGTATTACGCCCGCAGGTGGTGCTGACGATGTACGAAGCCTGACCGGAAGATTTGACGGCACCGTCAGTGTACCAATGGAACAACAACGTGCCGCCCTCTTCGGCCGAGCCCGGCTCAACGCCAAGGAGTTGAGCGGCGACGGTCGGCGCGGAAAATAGGGAAACCGCAAGAACAGAGAGCGCAACGGCGAGGACGCGGACTGCGATCAGCACGGGGGACACCTCCTGAAATCAACAGAACGCTGAACGAGGAATTGAGGACGCACTCTAGGCCGACCGCGAACCCGTAGCGGCGGTGCGGCGCTGCGGGTCGGCCGACGCCCGCGCGGCCGACGGGGCCACCGACCCCACGGCCGAACCGCCCTGCGGCGGCCCGCCAGCACGCTGCGACGACGGCTCCGCCGACGCCGCGCGGGGCCGCTCGTCCGAGCCCGCCGAAGCGGCCGCGGACGCCACCACAGGACCCGCCGAAGCGCCCCGCTTCACGCGCGCCCGCCGCTCCGCGATCTGCTCCGAAACGGCCGCCCGCATCGCCTCCAGAACGAGCAGGTCGACGTCGTCGAACCGCCCCGAGAGGAGGTGCATGTAGCGCGGGAGGGTGAGGCCGAGGGACTCCGCCCGGGACGCGAGGCCCTCGGCGACCTCGACGGGCAGGCGCACGTTCTTCGCGCCGCGCGTGCCCGCTACGGCTTGGCCATGGGTGATCGACTCCATCGCCAGCGCGTCACATCGGCGCCCCTTGGCGCGCCGAACACCAGCGATCGGGAGGGCAACGCCGAACACACGCGGGATCAGGAACGGCCCGCACGAACCGGCTTCAGAGCACCGTGACGCGGCTGACGAGGATGCCGGCTGCGCCGACGAGCGGAACGGTGAACCGAAAAAGGGCACGAGCACAGCAGCGAGAACGGCCGCCGACGGGACGGCCGGGCGCACGCGGGAGGACACACGGGTCCGATGGCTCAAGGCGGGTCTCCCGGGCATCGAAGGTCGGAACAGGGCCCGGGCGGATGCCCCCGGCCCCCCGTCGATGGCCGGCACCCGGAGCCCGCGCCAAAGCGTGCAGGGTCAGGGCCGTCGGGCAGGAAGCGGCGTAAGATCAACGCCAACGGCGGTCGCAAGAGATCGGCGGGCGCGGCCGCGGGCACACCAAGAACGGGGAAGGACGGCTGCGCCGACCAAGCGCGCGGGCAGGAGGCCCGAGGCGGGCGCGGGCTACGCGGAGGCCCTCCCCGCGGTGGACGCCTTCACCGTCAGCCCGTCGGGGGCCCTCACGGTGAACTGCACGCAGTCGGCGTGCCAGCTCTCGACCACCACAGAACCGCTACGGCACACAGCCGGGGTGAAATCCAGCGCGGGCAGCGGCACGTCCGCGGCGGTCTCGTACGCCAAGACGGCCGCCGAAAACACCGGCAAGAAGGCCTGCGGCGCGGGCGCGCCTGCCGTCACGGCCGAGAGGACCTGGGGCGAAACATCGTCGGACGGGCGCAGCACCACAGCCGCGGGGCCGTCGAGGATCGTGAAGGTGACGGGAACGCGGTCGGACCCGTCCAGACGACTGCCGAGCCGCCGGGGTGGTCGGTCGCGGCATCGAGCCTGAGGATCTGATCGACGCTCCAGCCGACCTCGACAGGGTGCCGACACGCCTCCCGCTCGTCGCGGCGCAACGTGTAGAGCCGCATGACCGCTCGTCGCGGCGCACCGTGTAGAGCCGCATCACCGCGGGAGCGAGCGCACTCAGAGGATCGGTCATCGCTGCGCCGCGTTGTCTCCGATGCATCGGAAGCCCGTACCACGGGGGCCAGCAACGGCAGGACGGACGGGGCGACGGCGAACAAACAGCAATACACACGAATGCTGGCCGAATCAGAAAACACACGAATGCTGGCCAAACGGCCAGAATCATGTGGAAGGACAACGCCCACGGGGCGCTATAACAGCGCACGGGGAGGACCGGGCTGCACGGGGCGGGCGGCTGCGCACCGCCCGTCGGGAGCAACGCCGAGCCCCGCATGCCGGGGTTCTCGGGCTTGGTGTGCTCGACGAACTCAAGGAGCTTGAGCAGCGACACCGCGAAGTCGTCGACCGACGACCCGTGGGGTTCCAGCAGGTCAACGACGCAGATCGCCGCGTGGCGGCCATTGCCGCGGTCGGGGTCCGGAACCGCGAGTCCGCGATTCTCTGGCACCGGGTTCGGGCGGTTTCCGACGGCCATCGCGACGTGCCCGGCTCCGCGGAACGGGTGGAGACCTCAAGGGGACCTGATCCGAAATCGGAACCCAACGACGCCACGTTCCGACCGGACGAGCCCGGAAGCAAGACTGGAGCGCTCCGCGGAAGACCCGCGGGAGTGGTCTCCAGAATGGGGAAACCAACACGGGACAAACGTGGGATGGAATGTGGGATGGACGCGGAGCGGGGCCGTAAGGTCCTTATTGTTCAGCGGTTTACGGCGCTACCGGCAGAAGCGCGGACACGACCTGACCGACCGGCAGCAGAAGGTGCTCGGGCACATCCGGGAGCACCTGCGCCGCTGGGGGCTCCCCCCTTCGAGGTCCGAACTGAAGGAGGCCATGGGGCTCGCGTCCGCGACCGCGGTGAACCACCACCTGCAGGCGCTGCAGCGGAAGGGCTGGATCCAGCTCAACCCCGGGAAGGACCGGGGCATCCAGCTTCTCCGCGAGGGGACGCCGGTGTTCGACCCCGGACGGCTGCCCGAAGTCGCGGCCGGAACGCCGATGCTCGCCGACGAGAGCAAGGCCGTCCTGCGGGTTCAGGAGGACCTGGCCCGCCAGATCCACCCCCAGGCCGACTTCTACCTCGTGGTGCGGGGCGACAGCATGTCGTCGGTGGGGTACCGCACCGGCGACATCGTGGCCGTGCGCCGGACGCCGGACGCCAACGAGGGCGACGTCGTGATCGCCCGCATCGGGACGGAGATCACCGTGAAGTGCTTCCACCGGCCGTCTGCCGACCGCATCGAGCTCCAGCCGCGGAGCGACAACCCGGAGCACCGGCCGATCGTGGTGAACGCGGACACCGAGGACTGGGAGATCGTCGGGGTGGTCGTCGGCGCGATGACCGGGCCGCCGGCCAAGCCCCCGTGCTGAATCCGGCCGAGGCCGGGCACCGCCACGGCCGACGGCCGCGGCCGTTCGAGGCGCGGAACCCCGGGCGGCCAGTGCGCACGGCTACGCCGGGAGCCCGCCGGACAGACTCATGAGCGGCCCGGCCGTAGTCTCCGTCTCCCGCATCGCGCCGCGGTTGGCGCGCCGATCCTGGCCGCAGCTCATCAAGACGCTCGCGGATCCGGGACGCCCGACCCACCAACTTGTCTGCTTCATCGCCGTGTTCGGACACGGCGACGGCGTCCCGGAAGGCATCGAGCGGGTGCGCGGCGCGCTCGCGACCGCCGCGCCGGCGCGCTTCGAGCGCCGGATCATGGTCGAGGCCGCGCCCTCCGCCAATCCCGACGCCGACACGCCCGGCACGCTGTACATCGACTGCCTCTTGCGGCCGGGGACCGCGAAGGAGGTCGCGGACGAGCTGTACACGTGGGCGCTGGCGATCGCCATCCCCGCCGCCATATATGGAGGACCGCCCGCGCGGATCGTGTGGCGTCGACATGACGAGATCGCCGCCCGCGTAGTCGCCGCCGCGGCACCGCCGACGAAGGGAGTACAGTAGACCTCCGATCGCCACACCAACCGGGAGGCGGGGGCCGGGTAGATGCACCCGTTCGTCCGATCGAGCCGGTCTGGAGCCGCAACCGGCAGCGAGGCCGGCGAGGGACACTCCGAGGCTGCAGATGCAGCGCGTGATATCGTGGAGCGAACAGATGAACGAGACCGGCCGGACCGTCGCGCCCGACCTCAGCCACGCCGCGGGAACGGCGGACACCGGAGAAGCCCTTGACCGCTGAAATGACGGCTGAAATGTGGACGATCATCGGTGTCGGACTCGCGCTGTCCAGCATCGGGACCGGAGGCTTCACGCTGCTTTGGCGGTACATCGCCGCCGCGGAGAAGCGGAGCGAGGACCGCTCGGCGGCCATCGAGAAGCGGGCGGAAGCCCGATTCGCCGAACTCAAGGCGGACTTGAAAGCCGACATCCACATGCTGGCGGACCGCATGGAGCGGAACCACGCGGACATCCGGCACGCCATCGACACCCTGATCCTGACCGATCAGGCCAAGCGCCTCACGATTCTCGAGGAGGCGGTGCTCCGCACGACTCGGTCGCCCGACGACCGCGAAGCTCAGCACTGACGACGAATCCGGATCGCCCCGACCGCCCCCGCGGCGTCACCACGACCCCACCAAGCCGACACAGCCGCCCCGATGCGGCCAGACTTCCATCATGCAGCTTGACGCGAGACTCGATGAACTCAACGCCTCAATCGACCGCCATGACGCCGACGGCGAACTGCTTGAGCGTCTGGTCGAGGACGCGGCGACGAGCATTCCGAGCTGGGAGCTCCGTCGCTGCTGGAGCTACGAGGCCTGGCCCGCACGGTCGGACTACGACCTGCCTCCAATCGAGGACGGCATCGACCTCGTGGCGGAGAAGACGGACGGCGACCTGGTCGCCCTCCAGTGCAAGGCGCGGAGCGCCGGCACCGTTACGCCGAGCGCCATCCACAAGTTCGCCGGGAAGGCAAACCCGAGATCTTCAACGAGCGCTGGCTCATCGCGACCACCGAACTGACGACCGGGAATGAACGCGCGCTCGTTGAGTGCGACGTCATCTGGAAGAACGCGCTGGTCGAGTTGGGGCAAGCCACCGAAGAAGAAGCCGGGACACAAGAGCCGGACCCGCGTTCGGCGATGCAGGACGAAGCCGTCAAGGACTGCATCACCGTGCTGCGCCGACCGCCGTCCGAACTGGCCGAACTCTGGCGCCAGCAGGGCGCCAGCCTGGGGTACCTGCCCGCGAACGTCGGCCGGACCAAACTCGTGCTGCCGTGCGGCACCGGCAAGACCCGGGTCGCGATGCGTGTCGTCGACGAATTGTGTCCCGACGGCACGGTGGCGGTGGTGCTCGTACCGAGCATCGCCCTCATCGGGCAGGTACGCCGGGCGTTCCTGGAGGAGCTGCGAGCCGCCGGCCGGGCGACCACCACCATCGGGGTGTGCAGCGACAAGACGGCGAACGCCGTACGGCCGTCCGAGGAGGAGAAAGGGAGCGACGACGTCACCCGCGACACCGGCCACACCCTGGCGGTCGAGATCAGCTGCAAGGTCGCGAGCGACACCGAGAGCGTCGTGGAGTTCCTCACCACGCACGCCGTGCCGGACCGGCTGGCCGTGATCTTCTCGACCTACCAGTCCGCGCACCACGTCGCGGCGGCGCTGACTCAGACAGAGCGGTACGCGGAGATCCTCGTATGCGACGAGGCCCACCGAACCGCGCAAATCAAGCAGATCAGCAACAAGAAGCTGGCCGAACGCGTCCGCAACTTCACTCTCTGCCACGACCAAGCCGCCTTCCCGGCCCGGTACCGGCTCTACCAGACGGCGACGCCGAAGGTGTACTCGGCCGAGAACACGCGCGTGCAACGTCTCGACCGGACGCGCTACACCGTCGCCGACATGAACGACCACAAGATCTTCGGGCCCACCGGGTACCGGCGGTCGTACGTCCACGCGGTCGAGAACGACCTGCTGACGGACTACCGGATCATCGCGTTCGCCGTGGACGAGAAGATGTGGATCGCAGCCGAGCGGATCTGCATGAACGTCGACGAGAAGCGGACCTCGCAGAAGAAGAGGCAGGTTCAGCTGACCGTGAGCGAAGCCGTGGGATGGCTCGTCTACGGCATCGTGCTCTACGGCGGAGCACCCGAGGCGACCGACGGCAAGGCCATCCGGACGTCGATCGCCTTCCTGAACCGGATCGCCCGGTCGAAAGCGATGGCCTCGTGGCTGCGAAGCGACGAGGGGTACGAAGAAGTCTGCGAGTACTTCCGCGAGAAGAATCTGCCGGCACCGGCGCGGGACGCCGCCGTCAAGCATCTCGACGCCACCGACCGGGCCGCCGAACGCCGGACCCAGCTCGACCGCCTGGAGAACGCCGCGCACAACGCCGGGATCACGAACGTCGGGATCTTCGGCGAAGGAACGGACACGCCGTCACTGGACGCCGTGGCCATCCTCGCCCCACGGAAGAGCCCGACCGACGTCATCCAGATTGTCGGGCGCTGCATGCGGCGCTCACCCGCCAAAACGACCGGGTACGTGATCGTCCCGGTTCCACTGCCCCGGGGGATCGACGCCGAGACGAGCCTCGGCATGGACAAGCTGGGCGACGAGTGGAAGCCTCTCGGACAGATCCTGACCGCCCTCCGGGCGCACGACGGGCGGATCGAGGACCGGGTGCAAGATCTGATGGACGTCTACGTCCCGCCCGACGCCCCAAGCGACGTGGAGATCGCCGTGGTCGTCAAGGACGGCGAGATCACCCGAACGGGGGTCTGGAAGGGGCCGACGACGAAACGGCTCGAGGACGAGATCGCACGCATACAGCCGCCAGCATGGACAGAGAAGCACGACGACGTCACAGAGTACCTGAACCCGAAGCGCGGTTTCACGTGGAGCGACCAGCAACTAGCGGGACAACGGGTCACCAACAAGCTGACCGATCGGGCGGCCGGTGCCGACCAAGCGACGCTAGCCAAGCGGCCTCAGGTCTGCGTACTCCGTAGAGACCGCGGCGGCGTGAAGCTCGTCGACACGACCCCGACGGCGCACGAGGACCCGGGCAAGAGCGGGTTCGACATCGGCGAGACCGTGCGCAAGGCGCAGAAGCTCGCGGCCGATAGAGGGAACCTGCGGACGCCACGCAAACGCCGGACAACGACCGCCAACCCAACGGTCGACCGACATCACGCTCCGAAGCTGTGGGAGAAGCTCGAATCGACCGACCCGACCCACAGCATCGCCGTCGAGATCATGGAGAGGTCGGGACTGAAGGGCAACGACACGCGCGACTTCAACCTCCTGCAGGAGATCATTCACTACGCCGCGGCCGAACTCGACTCCGAAGCCGGAATCGAACAACGGCTCCGGATGCACCTCGGGATGCCAGACGAGCCGAAGAACGCCGCCGACAAGCGGGCGGCCAGCGCGACGAAGGTCGCCACCCTCCTCCTTCTGAACGCGCTGATGCTGCATTCCCGGATCGAGCGGGCCGGGGGCCGAATCGCCCGCGAACTGCGGACGAAGCTGGAGCGCATCGGCCGAGAGGACGACCCCCTCTCGGCACTGATCAACAGCTGGACCACGATCCTCGACCACGACTACAAGCCGATTTTCCAACCAGCACGCCGGGTGGCGAGCGTCATCCGGGACAGCGAGTACCGAACCGCCGGATGGCGGGCCGTACGCCGACTCATCGAGTGGGCCGGCGAGAACGCCGACTACTACCAGCAGATGGGCATGGAGTACGCCGGACAACTCTTCAGCCGGGTGATGGGACACCAGGCAGCCGACGGCGCGTACTTCACCCGGCCAGAAGCCGCACGGCTGCTGGCCGAACTCGCCCTCGACCAGATGCCCGTCAAGAAGTTCACCAACCCGCAGGAGTGGCTGAAGCTCAAGGCGACCGACCTGGCTTGCGGCAGCGGGACCCTGCTCGACGCTTGGATCGAGACGGTCAAGAACCGGATCCGGGCCGAAGACGGCGACGAAAAGCAGTGCGCCGCTTGGCACAAGAAGGCCGTGGAACAGCTCACCGCCGGGTTGGACATCAACCCCGTGTCCCTGCAGATGGCCGCCGGGCGCTTCATCCTGGGGAACCTGTCGGTCGACTACCGGAAGATCTCGCTCTACGAGCTGGCCCACGGGCGGACGGGCGACGGCCACGTCAGGCTCGGAACACTCGAACTCCTGGGCGACGATGAAATCGTCGGGACGGCTCCTGACACATTCGTCTGGGACGACGACGATGTCGTCGATCCAGACACCAAGGCGGCTCTCGCGAACACGAAAGTCGTCCTCACGAACCCGCCGTTCAGCGACAACACGAAGCGGAACCGCAACGTCGACGACGACACGAAACAAGCGATGCAACGCCGCGAGAAGGCTCTCCGCGACCGAGTACTCGCGAGCGACGCAGCCGCGGGGCAGTTGATCGACATCAACAGCATCAGAACCTTCTTCACGCCGTTGATCGACCGCGTGGTGGATCAAGACGACGGCGTGCTGGCAAAAATCCTGCCGATGACCGCATGCACCGCTGCGTCCGGGAGGCAGGAGCGACAATTCCTCGCATCCCGGTTCTGGATCAGGTATGTCGTGATGTGTCACGACCCCAAGAACATCAACCTGTCCCAGGAAACGAACATCAACGAGTGCTTGCTGATCGGGACCCGGCGCGGTTCAGGCGAGCGGAAACCCACAACATTCGTGAATTTGGCGCGGTACCCGCTGAACACCGACGACGCTCAAGCGATGGCCACAGCGCTCCGCGACGGAAACTTCAGCGCCATCGGGCGCGCAACGGAATGGCCCGCCGAACAGATCGAGGCCGGCGACTGGTCACCGGTCCAGTGGTACTACGGCCAACTGTCCACAGGGTCAACCCTTACCCGAAGAAACACTCGGCTTGCAACGGCTGGATCCCTGTACGACTTCGGGCTGCTGGGACGGAATGTCTCGCATTGCTTCGAACCAATGGAGGGGAATCCGCGCACGCATGGACGCCTCGCGATTCTCACGTCAATCGAGGAAGGACGGCGCAGCTGCCTGCAAGGGACCGCCGACGAGATCTGGCAGATAATTCCCGTCGAAAAGCGCGACAAGCGCGGCGGAACGGATGCAGTTCCAAAATACGTGAACGAGCAGGGCTGGATGCTCGCGGCGCAACGATTCAGCACGACGAGTTCGCGGACGACCAGTCAGTACACGGCCGAGCCCGCCTTGGGCACCGCCTATATGGCGATCCGCACGGACACCACTGACGAAGCGAAAACGCTGAACGTGCTGTGGAACAGCACGCCCGTACTCATCCAGCTGTTGAGTATGCGCTCGAAGAAGGCAGCGTATATCCACTGGTCCGGGACCCAACTTCAAAGCGTCAAGCTGCCCGGAAACGCCCGGGAGCCTGAACTGGTCCAGACGCTCTCAGAGGTACACGACATGCTGGCCGATACCGAGATCGGCCGACTCCAGCAGGCAGCAGACGACCCCGTCCGCGCCACCATCGACGACGCGACAGCCGAGCTGTTCGGCCTGACACCAGAGACGGTCGCGGAATGGCGCAAGCTGCTGAGCCAAGAGCCCTTCATGCACAACACGTCGCCGGTGAATGGGTGAACCCTCAACGGGCAAGGGGCGGCTGTCGCCCGGCCGGCCGCCGTGGCGAAAGCCTCGCGCCGACAGTCGGCACGGCGGGCCGGCTTGCAAGCCGACGGTGCACGCACCACGGCTCCAAGCGACGTTCAAAACAGCAACAGGCTCCAGTCCACAGTCAACGCCTCGACGAGAACCCTACACCTTGTCAAGGGGACGTCCGCTCCACAGCGGGCAGGCCTTAATTCAGGCTGGGCGACCTCGCCACTGATCATCCGCGGTAGCGCGATTCATGCCGCCGAACTAGAGGGACTCCACAACCATCCGGGCACAGCACCATGAAGATGAGTTTGTCCAACTAGACGGTACGCTCTCGACATGAGGTTACATGCAGCAGGATGATCGGAGGCGTGAATCATGTAGTACATGATCCGTGAGCGTTCCCCCTTTTCGTGAATCGCGAAGGGATCGGAGTACGCGTAGCCAAGTTCATCCTTGAATCGCCGGCAGAACACCCGCGCACGTTCAAATGAGGAGCGGGTCCGGAACTGCTCATAGTGATCATTGCCCCACCAAGCTGCCAACCGACCTTCTTGCCTCGTACTCGCCCAAGCACGATCGATCCAACCTTGAGCGAGAAAGTAGAACAGTTCAATCTTGTAGCCGTGTGACTTGAAAGCAGCTATAGACTTGATAGTGTCCCAGGAACACTCAAAAGTCCGCTGATCCACGAGACAGAAACACGCTGTTTTCTCGGTTATCGCAGCTTCCTGCAACATCTCGTGAACACGCGCATTGGCATCACCTTCATAGACACGGAACGAGGGGTGAGTTCGGCCCAATTCTCGCAAGAGTCGGACTTGGTCCGGATCGGAGTCGCAAACAGCATAATGACGAATCGTCGGATTGCCTTTCGTCCGGCGGTCGAGAACACGGCGGACTGACCAGTTCTCCCTGTCGCTCGCACGCTGAGGACCAGCAAAGAGGTCCAAGTAGACACCATGCTTCGTAACCATCAGAAAATGATGGAGGTACTCGTCGATGAGGCAGGACTTATCGACGGTCCACAACGGCGCGCCGATTTCAACGGGTGCCTTCCGCGGACGCGGCCTCGGGAAAACACGCGGAGAATCAGGGAATAGTTCGATCTGAGTAGCCATGAGGCAGTTCGTCCCAAGTCCGACCATCCAGGAGACGGCCGGCCTTCTTCTTACTCATCCTGATGAACGATGTCGCCGGCCTGGTGCGACCAGGGTCGACGGCTTCCTGCGGGTACATGTTGCCCCACTGCTTGAAGTGGAACGCAACCCCCGCGTCGACGCACTGATCGCGGAGCCCGCGGATCCAGTCAGGCTGCGTCGGCCGAGCACGAGGACCGCTCTCACCTCCCGCAATAACCCAATGCAATGCAGCAATGTAGCCCGAGAGATCTACAGGACCCAACAGCGGCTCACAGCTCAGGAACCGGTATTGGCAGGGAACATCCAGCAAAAAACGAATGCGCCGATCAGCAAAACGCTGATTCTCTACGGTGGTACCCAACCAAACGCGGGCCGGCCAAGCATCGGTCCACGGCACGAGTCGGCGGGCCAAATGCGGACGTTTCGTGAGCAACAACCAGTCGAGATTGGGCGTACGCTCCACGAGTCGCCACAGCCGCTGACGAAGGGCTTCCAGCTGCAGAGAAGGACTCGACTCGAACACGTCAGCCATGGAGGCGCAAAATACACGAGATCGACGACCGAGGCGCGCGGCTTGCCGATCCCACTGAAGTGGCTGCTGCCAGTAGTCGTCGCTGAGCAAGCGCCGTGGCGACGTCGCACCCCAGACCGCATGGCCTGTGCGCTTCGCCCAAGTCTCCGCGTAACAGTGGTCGCACGCGGGGGAAACCTTGGTGCAGCCCCACCACGGGTTGAACGTATGCCCGGTCCATTCGATCGTCGAGTTTCGTGCCATTCAGTCTGCTGCGCTCGACGATCAGGATAACACAAGCTTCGGGGACGCCATGGAAACGGCCGGCCACGCGAAGGCCGGATCGCAGACTCTCTGGGCGCTGGGCGTTCGCGGAGGGCGGCAGGAGCCGCGACGGCCGTGAGGACCGCCGCCCAAGGCGTGGTCGTCGCCGCTGGGGCCGCGTACGACACGCCCACCGAGGGTGCCCGACTGGCCGCCGCCGGGACCGTCGCCGCGGCCGAGATCGCTGGCGATACGGCGTACCGGGCAAGCGCGGCCGCGCTCGAGGCCGCGCGGGAAGCGGGCGGCACGCTGGACCGAGACGCCCGGTCCGTCGCCGGAGCCGCGCGGATTGCGGGCGCGGGAACCATGACGGCGGCGAAGATCGCCGTCCCGGCCGCGCAGGACGCGGCCGGGACGGCCGGATCGGCGGCCTGCGGGGCCGCCGGGGGCGCCGGTGCCGCCGCCTGCACGGTGGCCCGGTACGCCGCCAACCTCGACTGGAGCGCCATCGAGCGCCGCCGACTCACCAGGACCCAACAGGACCGCCGACACGCGCCGGCATAGTAGCCGGAGCGCGACCACATCCCCCCTGAAATCCCGAATGGGCCCAGCCTCGGCAGGCTTCATGCACGGCCGCGGCCCGGCGGCACGCCACCCGGCAAGAAGCCGGGCACCCGCATCGGCGCGGGACCGCGAGGGCGGACACCGACAGCAACCCCGCGATCGAGGCCGGCGGCAGCAACCGAACCAGGCAGGCGTGCGCCACGCCAGCGACCGCCGGCCCGAGGCGGAGCGGATCCGCTCCCGGAGGAACGGACGCGAGCATGGAAACCACGAAGCTCATCAAGACCGCGCAGACCCTCGCAGCGGACCCGGAAGGGAACGAGGCGACGCTCGTTCACCGGGTCGTCGTACCCGCGTTGGTCGAAATGGTCGGCTACAAGCACGAGGAGATCCGGTTCGAGACCCACCCGAACGGCGGAGCCAAGAGGCGGATGGACGCCCTCGCCGGCAGGGGCACGACGGAACTCGTTGTCGAGGCGAAGGCCGCTGGCGAGAACCTGCGTACCGGGCGGAGACGCGCTGACGCCCTGAGACAGATCCGGTCCTACATCCGCGGACGCCGCGACAAGGGGGCGGATGCGACCGGACTCGTCACCAACGGGCTCACGTGGATCCGAATCGGAGCGGACGGACTGCCCGGAACGGACATCCACCCCCGCGACGACGAGGAACTCGGGAAGTGGCTGGAGACCGAGCGCGCCGCCTTGAACCCGGAGCCGGGCGGCCCCGCCGAAGCAATGGAGAGGCTGTGCCAACTGCAGAAGCTCCCGAACGCGGGAACGATCCTCACCAAAGTGACCGGACGCGGAAATCCCGCGACGCCGGGGCTGGCCTACGGGACCGCCGCCTACGTCGAGACAGGGGAACCGGCGACCGAGACGGACGGACAGCTTGCGCTGCCGGTGGACCGGAACCAGCCCCGCTCAGTCGGAGTATGGGTCATCCGGCTTGAAGGCGGCGACGCCGGACCGGACGACGTCGCCGACACGCTGGCGGAGCTCGAGGCGAAGGGCGCACTGCGCCCCGGCACCGACGCCCGCGGCGCGGCGGTCGCGAAGAACGGGCACGACGGCGGCCCGGCCGTCCGCGCGTGGGTCCGGCGCAACGGCCGGCTCACGATGACGACCGCGTGGCATCCCGTCTGCGACGGGACCAAGCGCGCCGCAGCGAAGCACATCGACCGGGTGTTCGACTTCGGGAAGACCGTCCGGGAGATCGAGGAGGGGCTCGACACCAAGACCCTGCAGAAGCAGTTCTACAGCGACATGCGGGAGTGGTTCCAGGCACCGGCGGCCGACGGGCGGCCGGCGGCCACCGAAGCCGCGCTCCAGCACCTGCTCCGCATCATCTTCTGCCGGCTGATGACCGAACGCGGCGTACTGCCGGAGAACATCTTGGATTGCGGCGCGCCCGAGGACGGGGGCGGCGACGGAGAGGGCGTCGACCGGCACCGCGCGCTCCTGAAGCTCTTCCGGGAGGACCTCGCGCGGCCGGGCGGCCGTCCGGACCTGCCGTGGCTGAACGGGTCGCTATTCACGCCTCCGCGGGGCGACGACCCGCCGGTGAGGCTAGACCGCGAGTACCGGAGCCCGGACCGGCGCGGGCTCCTCGACATCCTCGACAGGTACGAGTGGACCACCGTCGAGAACCGGTCGCAGGCGGGGACGCACGCGATAGACCCCGCGGTGCTGAGCTGCATGTTCGAGTCGCTCGTGGCGACCACGAAGCCGTCCACCGACGGGCAGACGACCAAGGGGGCGACAGCCAACCCCCAGATGCCGCTCGGCGCCTACTACACGCCGGCCGACATGGCCGAGGCCATGACCGCCGAGGCCCTCGCTGGCGCGGTCCGGCGCAAGCTCTCCGGTGCGCCGATGTCCGAGGAGGAGGTACGCGGGCTCTTCGAGCCGGTCGGCCGGAAGGCCTGGAACGACCACGCGCGGAGGCGCGAGCTCCTCGACGCCATGAAGGCGGTGACGGTCGTCGACCCCGGGGCGGGGAGCGGGGCGTTCCTCCTGACGTGCACCCGGATGCTCGCGACGGCGAGACGCCGGCTCGGAGACCGGCCGACGCCCGGCTCGGGCCGCACCCTGATGGAGGACGTCGTGGCCCGGCAGGTCCAGGGGGCCGACCTCGACCCCGGCGCCGCCACGATCGCGAAGCTCAGGCTCTACATCGCCATCCAGCACGAGCGCGACGCCGAACCGTCGACGGTCGACCCGCTGCCGAACCTTGAGACGCGGGTCCTCTGCGCCGACAGCCTGTGGACGCCCCTCAAGCCGCCGACGCTGATCCGGGACCCTGAGTGGCAGGACGCGCTCGACCGTCGTCGCCGTGCGGAGGCCCAGTGGGTCGAGGCCGACAGCCCCGCCGAGAAGGAGAACGCCGGAGAGGCGCTGAAGGCGGCCAACCTCGCCCTGCTCAAGCTGTATCCGGGCATGCTGGCGAACGGCCGAGAGCACCGGTGGGACGGCCACCCCGCGCACCAGACGATCCCGTTCCGGGGCGACCTGCCCGCCCTCGCGGGCATGCCCGACGGGTGGGACCTCGTGATCGGCAACCCGCCGTACATGAACGTGCTGGCGGGTCAGGCGCGGATGTTCAAGCGGCTGGGCTACGCCGCCGGACCCGGCAACCTGTACGAAGCGTTCCTCGAGTCCGCGGCCGAGAGGCTCGTCAAGCGGAACGGCTCGTTGATGATGATCGTCCCGCACTCGATCCAATGGTCGGTGAGGACCGGGACGCTGCGCGGAATCATCGAGGAGCAGTTCCCGGAAATCCGGGTCCGGACGTACGACAACAGACCCGCCCCCGTCTTCCCGAAGACATCATGGCTGGAAGACACGACGAACGCAGAGAGCCGCCAGCGGGTCTCGGTCGTCCACGCCGAGGGCAGAAAACACCGCGGGACGACGCGCGTGCGGTCGACGGGCCTGATCCGGCTGACGGCGCCGACGCGCGCCGACGCGCTGAGACGCCTGACGCCGACGGGAGGGCCCGCTCCGAGCCCCGCCGGAACGGATGGCGCGTGGCCGGCGACCGGCACCCCGGAACTCGCACGGCTGCTCGCGGCGATGACGAAGGGTCCGGCCGCAGAACGGCACACCCAAGCGCTGACGAGGCCGAGGACCGCCTGCTACTTCCTGACGATGCTACGCCCGGAGCATCTCTCGAACGGGAGCCGTACGCCGGTCCACCCCGCGCACGACGGGCCGCTCGACTCTTGGCTCGCGCTCTACAACAGCCGGCTGTTCCACAGCCTGTGGCTCATAACCGGCGACGCGTTCCACGTCACGGACCGCCCGTACCGGATCGCCAAGGCGCCACACGCTTGGGCGGACGCCAGGCTCACGGCCGAAGCGGCACGGCTCGGCAAGGCCCTCACCGCGCCGGCCAACCTGAAGGCGTGCAAGGAGATCCACTCCGGCAGGGACGGTACCCGTTGGCCGAACTTCAACTTCCACTCCGAGCGGGCGCCCGAGTCGCGCAGGCTCGTCGAAGAGATCGACCGTCTTCTGCTCAAGGGCTACGGGCTGGAGCCCGAGCCGCTGCTGACGCAGATGGAAACCATCCGCGTGGGCTCCGCCCACGTGATCGCGGCCCGCAACGACAAGGCCGGCAAGTAGGGCCTACGCGACCGATCTCGGCATCATCGGCATCAGTCCCACGGGTCGATGAGCGGTGGGCCGACGCGACCGCGTGGTACGCTGTGACCCGATGGCCACCCCTGGATCTACACCAGTCGAACAGGCGAACACCGGGAACTGCCTGGACGACCCGGGGGCGATGGGACGAACACCGGGGCGATCCGCGGATGACCGGGTCATCAGTTCTCTCCGTCGCCCGCATCGAGCTCTACTTGGTCCGCCAATCGCGGGACCAAGGACTGCACCTCGTCGCCCGCGACGGCCCCCGCGCAGCACTGCGGAAGGCAAGCCACCGAGCAACAAGGGAGCCGCGGCGGGGGAACAACCACATCGAGCGTGCGCCAAAACCGGAAGACAGGAAGAGACCCAGCGAACGCGACCACGCAACAGCATCGGCAACGAGACCCGACAGACGGGTAGTCAGCGGAAGAGAGAAGAGGCACCATGGAAACAGGCCTGGCGGCTGGGGCCGCGCTCGCCATGGCCACAGCCCTCGCGTGGCACCGCGAACTTCGCCGACTGGCGGGCAGGCTCGTCGCCTCATTCGCAGAGCCGACGAGATACAGCGTCACGAGGCGCAATGGCCGACAGTGGTGCGACGGTGACCGGGCAGGAGCTTGGCGCTACCTCGCATGGATCGGGTTGACCCGTCAGTTGCACGTGGAAGTGTGGCGTTCGGGCCGACCCGAATTGCTCACAACGGTGGAAGGAGCGTACCGACCGTCTTGGGTCACGACGTACCGCTTCCTCGGTATCCCAATCTGGGAGACACCCAAGAAGGGACCGTCGGGGCTGGTGAGCGCCTTCGCGCCGTACGCCTTCCGGACCGCGATTCTCGCGATCATGATCTCCCTCGCGATCGCCGCCGCCACGGGATGCTGAACGGACGCGCCGAACCCCGAAATCCCCAGGTACACCCGGTGAACCCGGGACGGTCAGCAACGATGATCCCGCCATCGCCGACCACAAGAAGCCGAGCGCGCCACCAGCGTGAGGTCGCAGTACTCTGCGTTCGACGGTGCTCTCAATCCGCCGTCCCCAGACGGCCGACGTGCACGCGGGTACCGACCACCGCAACCCCTGCGCGTCGTCGGGCCGACCCCAGATCGAACAGCCGATGACCGGCCCCGCAATCGTCTCCATCGGCCGCATCGAGCCCGACTTGGCCCGCCAATCGTGGGACCACACACGGCGGATCTTCGCGCGCGACGACCCGCGCGCCACGTCCGAGGACCTCCGCTGCGTGATCGCCGTATTCGGCCACGGCGACGGCCTGCGCGAGGCCATCGATCGCGTGCGCCGGGTGCTCGCGGCCGGGACGCCCTCGCACCTCCAACGGCACATCGCCGTGCTGGCGGATGTCTCGACCGAACCCGAAGAGGACACACCCGGCACGCTGTACATGACTTGGCTCTTCAAGCACGGCACCCCCGGCGAGCTGGTCGAGGAAATCTACATGCACACCCTGACGCTCGCGTTCTTCGCGGCCATCCAGCGGACCCCGAGGGCGCGGATGATCTGGCCCTCCGACGACGAGATCGCCGCCCGCGTCATGACCGCGGCGGTACCGCCGCAGGGCGATGTCCAGTGACGGCCGGCCTGCGCGCCGCCACCGCGAGCCCCACAGCCGAGGGTCGGAACCACCTCGAGCTGAAGCACCTGTACCTCGACGAGCTCCGGCGCGTCCTCGCAGCCGAGAAGCCCCGGGCATGGCCCCGCGGGATCCAGTGGATCATCGACTACACCGAGGCCCGCCCAGTCGCCGTGCATCGGCCCGGCGAGCACCGCACATGGGTCTGGTCGGACCTGCACCTGCGGCACGCCAACATCATCAAGCACTGCGGGAGGCCGTTCACGGACGCCCGCGACATGGACCGGGCGCTGATGACGGCCTGGAAGTCGGCCGTCGGCCCCAACGACACGGCGCTGAACGGGAGCGACGTCGCGCTGGCCGCGAGCCTCCGCAAACGCGGACCCGCGCGGATCCGCGCAACCCCGGGGCGCAAGCTGCTCGCGGTCGGAAACCACGACTTCGGCACGAGGACCGGAGTCCTGGAGCCGGCGGGGCAAGACCTCGCGTCGGGAATCCTAGCGGTCGATAGCGATCCGCCGCTGGTACTGACGCACGTCCCGATAGGCGTGGTGCCGCCGGGCTAGTTGAACCTGCACGGCCACGTCCACAACAACGAGCCGCTACGGGCGACGCCGCACCTCAACGTGTGCATGGAGCAGACGGACCACCGGCCCCTCCTCCTGGAGAGCCTAGCGACTCTCGCGAAGCGCCTGTTGGCCGGCGACATGCCCGACGGGGCGACCACCGGCGACCGCATCCGGAACGCCGAGCGGGCCGCGGTCGAACGGTCCGAGGCCAACGCGAACGGGTGCAGCCGCACCCAGGAAGCGACGGGGTAGCCCGCCGAGGCACCCAAGCGGGGATTGTTCAGGGCAAGCCCGGAATCGGGGGCCCGGTCCCGTACCGCGCCAGCGTGCAGCGATGCCCCATCAGGCGGCCCCCAACCGCAGCCAGCCTTGTACAATCACCCCTACAACCGTAGCCCAGGGGCGGGCACGCCCGCGCCCGACAAGCGACCGACCGGAGTCGACAAGACGATGAGATTGAAGCGCATGAAGTTCACGCCGCCCGCCGCGGCCATCGGCATACTGGCGTTCCTCGCCGCCGCGGCGGCACCCAGCACGGCGAACGCGCAGGACGCGACCTGGAACGGCCTGGTGGTCGCCCCCGAAGCGCGATGCAGTCCGTACGACGACAGCGACTACCGCTACAGCCAGTCCGTCGAGGACCGGATCATCCGCAGACTCGGCGGCGTGTACGGGCCGTACACCGGTCGCTGGTTCGGGTCGAAGCGCGACACCGACATCGAACACATCGTCGCCCGGTCCGAAGCCCACGACAGCGGCCTCTGCTGGGCCGACCGGGCGACCCGGCGACAGTTCTCCGAGGACCTGCGGAATCTGACCCTGGCGGCACCGGGCGTGAACCGCCACCAGAAGCGCGACCACGACGCCGCCGGGTGGTTGCCGCCGATGAACCGGTGCTGGTTCGCGGCGCGTGTTGTCGACGTGAAGAGGGCCTACAACTTGACCATCGACGGCCGCGAGCGCGACGCCCTGGCCCGCACCCTCGCGGGATGCGCCGACACTGAAATCGACATGACGCCGCGGGGAACCACCGCGGCCGCTGCGGCACCGCCGAACCGCGGAACGGCGGGAGCCGCGAGCAGGACCGACGCGCTCGCGCTATACGACGACAACGGCAACGGCCGGATCACTTGCGCCGAGGCGCGCCGCCACGGCATCGCGCCGGTGCCGCGGAGCCACCCCGCCTACCGCTACATGCGGGACGGGGACGGGGATGGATGGGTCTGCGAGTGAAACGCCGTACGGCCCGCATCAGCCCAAACCGCCCGACAAAGGGCGCGTGCTACGCCGGAACTCTATGCCGCCCCCGAGCCTCCGCACCCGGACGGGCGACGGCCGCGCAAGTCCCGGCCCGCGCGACGCGGCGCGGCGCGAACAAACCGGAGCGGGCCAGCGATGACCGGCCCCTCAGTCGTCTCCATCGGGCGCATCGAGCCCGATCTTGCCCGCCAGTCCTGGGACCGAACGACGCGGATTGTCGCCGCAGACGACCCGCACGCCGCGTCTGGGGACCTCCGCTGCGTGATCGCCGTCTTCGGCCATGGCGACGGCCTAGCCGACGCCATCGAGCGCGTGGACCGTGTGCTCGCCGCCGGGACACCCGCGCACCTCCAGCGGCACATCGCCGTGCTGGCGGAGGTCTCGCAGGTACCCGACGCCGACACCCCCGGCACGCTGTACATGACTTGGCTCTTCAAGCCCGGCACCACCGACCAGCTGGTCGAGGACATCTACATGCACACCCTGACGCTCGCGTTCTTCGCGGCGATCCAGCGGACCCCGAGGGCGCGGGTGATATGGCCCTCGGACGATGAGATCGCGGCCCGCGTCATGACCGCGGCGGTCCCGCCGCGGGGCGGCGTCCAGTAACGGCCGGCCTACGCCCGGCAGCGGCGCGCGGAGTGACTGAGGGTTGGAGCCACCTTGAGCTGAAGCACCTGTACCTCAAGGAGCTCCGGCGCATCCTCGCCAGCGAGAAGCCCCGGGCATGGCCCCGCGGCATCAAGGGGCTCATCGAGCACACCGAGACCCACCCGGTCGCCGTGCACCGACCGGACGAGCACCGCACGTGGGTCTGGTCCGACCTGCACCTGCGGCACGCAAACATCATCAAGCACTGCGGGAGGCCGTTCGCGGACGCCCGCGAGATGGACCGAGCGCTGATGACGGCGTGGACGTCGGCCGTCGACCCCGACGACACCGTGCTCAACAACGGCGACGTCGCGCTGGCCGGGAGCCTCGGCGAACGCGGCCGGGCTCGGATCCGCGCGACGCCCGGGGGCAAGCTGCTCGTGGTCGGGAACCACGATTCAGCAGGAGGACCGGAGTCATGGAGCCTGCCGGACACGACATCGCGACCGGAAGCCTAGCAGTCGACACCGATCCACCCTAGCGCTGACGCACGTCCCGATGGGCGTGATCCCGCTGAGCTGGGTCAACGGACACGGCCACGTCCACCACAACGAACCGCTGCGAGCGATGCCGCACATCAACGTGTGCAGAGCACACGGACTACCGGCCCCTCCCTCTGGAGAGCGTACTGACGGTCGCGAGCGGCTGTCGGCCGGCGACCTACCCGAAGGGGGAACCACCAGCGATCGGATCCCAAACGCCGCGGTGCCGGCGGACCGACGAACCGTCACGGGAGCAGCCGCGGATCCACCGAGAGGGTGCCAGGGTAGCCAGCCGGGCCGATCAATGGGTTCGGCCGCCGGCCCGCGCGGAGCGCGGCCGTGCGCCGAGTGCCGCGGCAAACAAGCGCGGCCCCCGGGTTTCGCGCGCCTTGTACAATCGGCCGATTCGCATCGACCACGGACCACCGTCGGAGACGATGCCCACAGCACTCGGCGGCGGGCTGACGCCGAGAGAAACGATGAAGCCGAACAACACCCAGGTCGCGCGGGCCGGCCGGCGGCCGCCAGCGCGCAGGCGGTGCTGGCGGCGACCGATGTTTCGGTGCCCTCGCCGCGCGGTTCCCGGCTTCGAATCCGGTGCGGCAACAGGTCGGCGCGTCTCGCGCCCGGCATTCCGTCGTCCGGCGCCGCGCCGCGCCCCCGCCTCCCGCCCGGCGCTTCCGCTGGCCGTTCTCGCGGCGTGCCTCTTGCTGCCGTCGTCTCCGGCCACCGCCCAGCCGCCGTCCGATCCACCTCCCCCGGATCCTCCGGGCGGAGCCACGGGCGGCGGGTTCCGCGCCGGCTTCGACATCCCGCTGCCGGCGTCCTTCAAGGTCCTGCGCGCCGTTCACGTTGACCCCGCCCCCGTTCTCGACGGCCGCGTCCTTGATGATCCGGCCTGGGACGCCGCCGTGCCCGCCCGCGGGTTCCAGCAGACCTTCCCGGACGACGGCGCCCGCGCGACCGAGCGGACCCAGGTGCGGGCAGTGTTCACCGCGGACGCCGTCTACTTCGGCGTCGTCTGTTACGACCGCGATCCGGCCGCCCTCGTCGTCTCCGACAGCAGCCGCGACTCCCCACTGGAGGACGCCGACAGCTTTCTGATGATCCTCGACACCTTCGCCGACGGGCAGAACGGATTCGTCTTCGGAACCACGCCCGACGGGCAGGAGTACGACGGGCAGGTCGTCAACGAGGGCCAGAGCCCCGGCAGGCCCAGCATGGCCTCGACGTCCGGGCCGGGAGGCGGCTTCAACCTCGCCTGGGACGGCGTCTGGCGGGTCCGCACCGCGGTCGGCGACTTCGGCTGGAGCGCCGAGTTCGAGATTCCCTTCCGCACGCTGCGCTATCCCGCGCAGTCCCTCCAGGTCTGGGGCGTCAACTTCCAGCGCAACATCGCCCGCCGCGCCGAAGTCGCGTACTGGGCGCCGCTGCCGCGCCAGTCCAACCTGTACCGCGTCTCGATGGCCGGCCGCCTCGGCGGCCTCTTCCCCCCGCGCGGCGGCCGCAACCTTCAGGCCACGCCGTACGTCACCGCGGGCGCCGCCCGCCCCGCGGGGTCCGCCGCCGGGCCCCAAGCCGTACGGCGCGACTTCGCCTACGGAGCCGACCTGCGGTACGGCATCACGTCCGCGCTGACCCTCGACGGCACCTTCAACACCGACTTCGGCCAGGTCGAGGTCGACGACGAGCAGATCAACCTCGACCGCTTTTCGCTGTTTTTCCCCGAGAAACGCCCGTTCTTCCTCGAGAACGCGGGCCTCTTCGCCCTCAGCGTCCCCATAGACAGCCTGTGGCGGCGGCGCATGGAACAGACCCACCTGTTCTTCAGCCGCCGGATCGGCATCGGCGACGACGGCACCCCGATTCCCATCCGCGCCGGGGCCCGCCTGTCGGGCACCCTCTCCGAAGGGCTCACGGTCGGCGTCATCAACATGCAGACCGAAGCCGTGGAAGGCGTGGCGCCGGCCAACAACTTCACCGTGTCGCGGGTCCGCCGCGAACTGCCCGGCCGCTCCAGCATCGGCGCCCTCTTCGTCAACCGCCAAGCCGGCGGCCCCTCCGCGGGCCTCGCCGACCACAACCGCACCTACGCCGTCGACGGCCGCTGGGGCGTGGGCGACAACGGACTCGTCTCCGGCTTCTACGGCGGCACGAACACGCCCGGCCTCACCGGCCGCGACCACGCCGTCCGCGTGTCCGGCACCTATACCTCGGAGGTCTGGCGGCTCGCCGCCGGCTACCGCGAGAACGGCGAGGACTTCAACCCGGAGGTCGGGTTCGCCTCCCGCACCGGCTTCCGCAGCTACGACCTGCTGGCGCAGAGCACCCTGCGCCCCCGGCGGGTCCTCCGGGAACTGCAGCCGCGCCTCGCCTACACCAGGTTCTGGAACTTCGACGGGGTAACCGAGAGCGCGCTCCTCCGGGGCAGCCTGGACACCGAGCTCCCCGACGGTTCCGGAACCGACTTCAACTACTACGTCCGCAGCGAGCGGGTCTTCGACGCCTACTCGGTTTCGGGGCTTTCCGTCCCCCCGGGGCGCTACGACTGGACGGTCACCGAGGCCGAGTTCGAGTACGACGCCTCGGCCCCGGTCGGCGGAGGAATCGCGGTGCAGGCCGGCGGCTTCTTCGGCGGCTCCATCGTCACCGTGAATCCCACGTTCCGCGCCCGCCTGGGCCAGGCCCTCCATGCCGAGCTCGACTATTCCCGGCATCACATCGACCTGCCGTCCGGCAGCACGGTCACGAACCTGGCCGGCCTCCGGGCCGGGTACAACTTCACGGCGCGAATCTCGGCGCAGACGCTGCTCCAGTACAACGACAGCGCCGAATTGTGGTCCGTCAACTTCCGCTTCGCGTGGCTGCTCGGCGCCAACACCGGCCTCTTCGTGGTGTACAACGAGACGGACGGACTGTCCGACCGCGTCGCGCTCGGCGCGGGCAGCCGCCTCCTCGTCAAGTTCACGCGGATGTTCGACCTGCTCGACTGATCGACGCGGTCGTCCGGGTCGCGAAAACGTGGGGCCCGCGCGGGCGGCCGTCCACCGCGCCGCGGCGGCCGCCGTCAGAATCGGTACTTCAGGTTCACGCGCACGCCGAACAGGGCCATGCCGTCGGCCGTGACGCGGGTGGTCACCGGCTCGCCGCCGTCCCGCCGCTTGTTGGACGGATGGCTCCGCAGCCGATCGAGCGCGCCGCGGTCCGTGAAGGAGCCGAAGGCCGCCCAACGGCCCTTCACCCCGAGCGAGACCCCGCCGCCGAGCGCATAGTCCACCCCGAACAGGACCTGGTAGCCGAACAGCCGGCCGGCGAGCTCGGTCTGACTGCTGCTCGCCGTCGACGCGAGGTTCCGCTGGACGGTCCGCAGGTCGTCCAGGCGGTCGGGCGGGAAGTACTGGACGACCGAGGTGATCAGGCCGGGGTCGTTGTTCCGCACCCACAACAGGCCGTGGTCCATGCTCGTGAACCCGAGGCCGGCGCCGGCACCGGCGTATGGGGTCGCCCGGCCGCGGTCGGGGAAGTCGAAGTACAGGTTGCCGAACAGGTTGTGCGACGTGACGCTGCCGATCCGGTCCACGGCCATCACGACCTCGCCGTCGAGCTTGGCCACGGTCACGCCGCCGCTGCCCTGGATGGGGGACGTCTCGTTGTGCGCCGTCTCGCGGAAGAAGTACTCCAGCTCGAGGCGGAGGCGCCCCGCGTCCCCGAAGCCGTACCCCACGGCGCCGCCGGCGAGAACGCCCCCCGCCCCCTCGAAGGCGTTCGTCCACGCGGTGGGCGGCGACCCGGGGTCGCCGCAGAAGCCGGGCATGAGGTCGGTGAACGGATTCACGTACTCGTCGCAGATGCTGCCGAAGTCGTTGGCGTCGGCGACGATCGCCAAGCCCTCGCCCGCGGCGAGATTCGGGAATCGTGATCCACGAACAGGAGCGCGAGCACGGCGCGGCGGGCAAGTACGAGTCCGCCCTGCCCGCGGCGCCGTGCGACCCGGCCCTGATGACGGCGACGACGGCGCGCTACTTCGACGCCATCCGGCGATCACGCGAACGACGACTGGAAGACGCTGTTCTCCGAGTCGCCGCACTTCGAGGATCCCCGCGGCACCAAGCCCTACGTCTCCGAATCCAACCTCGACGTGTTCTTCCGCAACTTCCAGAAGCTGTTCCCGACGGTGCGGTCGGCCGGGCACACGGTCGTCGAGCGGGGCGCCAACCACCTGAAGGCGGCGTGGCGCATCGAGGCCGAGTCCTTCCTGCGGAAGATGGTGGTGCGCTTCGGCGGAACCGAGACGTTCTACTTCGATCCGGACGGGCGCATCCGCGTCGCTTTCGCCGACTGGAGCCCGGACGAGCTGAGCGAGGAGATGATGCGGCGCCATCGCGCCGCCATCGCCGGCCCGAAGACGCCGGCGGCGAAGCGGCCGACGACGAGCGCCGGGACTCCGGCGGCGTCCAAGTGAACGCTCCGGCGGAGGGCCTCCGGCGAGGGCGAGGTCCCGCCCGTCGGCCGGACGCGGGCCGGAAACGCCACCGGGGTCGACCAGCGCAGGGATTCCCGGCGGCACCTCATGGGCCGCCGAGCGCGCCGGGAGGGTGCCCGGTACCGCGCCGAGACGCGAAGCCAGGCCCGGTGCTCGGGCCGGGGGGACGGCCCCGGTCACGACCACCGGCCGGTTCGCCGACGGGGGCGCGACCGGCCGGTTCGCCGACGAGGGCGCGACCCCGGCCGTGGGGGACGCACAGCCGCTTCGCGGAGCCGCGGGGCTGGAAGGTCGGGGTCGTGTCGCTCAACAGGGGCTTGGCTGCCCGAAGGCTCGGAGCATGTCACTCCACCCGCAGCACCGCTGCGCGCAACTCCATGAGGTGCGCGGCCTTGATGGGAGTCGCTCCGGCATCGACCCCGCCATCGGCGTAGGCCGGCCGCGGCCGGCCCACCGCGTCGTACACGGCGTCGAGCGCCGAGCGGAGCTCCGTGAGATGGACGCGCCTGACCGGCGTGACGCCCGCCACGAGCGCGGCGTCCCTCCACCCGAACGCCGGCAGCCCGCTACGTCGGCGCGCCGCGTCGATCCGGTCGCGCAGCTCCGTGAAGTGGATCGCCCTGATCGGCGTGGTCCCCGGTACAATCGGATGATCCGTGAAAGCGGCGCGGGCCGCCACGGTCACGGCGAACCGCTGCGTCGCGCTCAACCCGCCATCGTCCGTGGCGGTCACCGTGATAGCCGCCGATCCGGGACGCACGGGCGTGACGGTCACCGTAGGCCCGGAGACGGCCGCGGCCGCCACGCTCGGTGACGAGGAGACCGCCGCGTACGTCAGCGGGTCCCCGTCCGGGTCCGAGAACGCCCCGGAAACGGCCACGAACAACGCCCCGGAGCCCAGGGTCAGCGTGCGGTCGCCGAGCGTTCCCACAGCATGGGGCCCGCGGTTGCGGACCGCATCACGGATGCTCGTCGCCAAGACCGTGCCTTGGAGCGTCTGCATCTCCGAGCTGTTCGATTCCGCGGCCCGGACCAGGATGGCGTATGCGGCCGGCCAGCGGTCGGCCGGTCGGGGAATCCTGACGCTCGCGACACCCTCGCGCAGAATCAGGTCGGCCGTTTCGTGACCCTTCACCCACCCAGGCCACAGGTCCCGGTCGGCGGACACCCACAGGGCGGCTTCGGTGCCGCGCGTCGCTGATAGGGTGTCAAATCGCACTTCAAGCTCGCTCGCGTCGGCGGGTACCTGCACGTAGTACCTCCTGAAGTCGAGCTCGTAGTACTCCAGATCGGTGCCTTGCCACTGCAGAGAAACATCCGCCGGAACGCCGTCCTGCAGCACGATTGCGTCGAGAGCGAAAACCGCCTCGGCGAGCTGGCCGTCGTCCATCACCACCGTCGCGGTGGGGTCCCGCCCGGAGACCGCTCCGTTCCACCCCAGGAACTCGGCGGGCGGCTTGGCCACGGCCTCGAGACGCACTTCGGTCCCTTCGGGGTAGAACCCGTCTTCGGAAGCCGGCATGATATCGAGGGTGTTCCACCCGGGCTGCCGAACGCGGGTGTCGAGTCGGTACTCCGTGTCCAGGGTCAGGGTCAGAGTGGTGTCGGCGTCCTGTGGCACCTCGACGGTGTGGACCATGTCTCCGCCGTCGCTCCAGCTTCGGAAGCGGTGTCGGTACCCTCTCCCCCGGGTCTCAATGAGCCGCGGCGTCACGGTGGTGGAGCCCGAGAACCGGTCGGCACGAAAAGCCAGGGGCGTCCAACGCTCCCAACCGTCGGCGTTCACGGGAACCGGGTCGACGTTCGAGTCGATCCTGAAGATCGGACCGTCGACGAAGGACGCCCGGTAGGCGAGCCCCGGACCGACGCGCGTACGCGCCGGATTCGCGGCCTCCCCGTGCATTTGTCCCCACCACCACGACCACCAGTGGTCGCCGGACACCGCCCATCGGAGAAACCGGACCACGCTTCCGGGCGTCGCCGACGCCGTGATCTGGATGGGCGTGCGAAGCGTGTAGTACCCGTCCGGACTCGCCGGCGTGATGGTGACGCGACCGTCCTCCGGTGTGCACGTCGTCGCCGTTCGGCACGACACGTTGACGCTGGTCGACACCTGATGCTGCGCGATGAAGTTGGCGTAGTAGAGCGTCGTGTCGCGCGTCGCCGTGATCGTGTGCGTGCGGGTGCCGTCGTCGCTCCAGCGCCCAAAGAGGAACCGGCTTCCCGGCCGGAACTGCGGCGACGGCACCTCCAGCGTGTGCTCGCTACCAGGCTGCCAACGGAAGCTGGCCGGGGCGGTCATCCGCTCGCCGTCCACGATGATCTCGAGGCCCGGAGGATTCGTCGCGATCACGTGCTCGCTCGGAACGCGGCCGTACTGCCTCGCGACGGAGTCGATATCGCCGGGCGACAACTCGGACAACTCGCCCAGGGCTTCTCCTCCAAACGGAATGCCGGGCGGGATGGTCTCCATCAGGTAGGTCCGGGCGTGGTTCCGACGCTTGCCGTGATCGAAGGCCTGATAGGTCATGATGGACCGGTAGTCGTACGGCCCGATGTCCACACCGAGCCCGATGTCCGGGTGCCAATTGCCCCGAGCATAAGGTGTTGCCGCGATGTTCTCGCTGAACACGGTCACCCACTGGTCACGGTCCCTTCGCTGCTGCTCGTGTGCCCAGCCGATCGCGTGGCCGATTCCGTGGAGGATGATCTCGTAGTTGCAGCAACCGGGTGGGATCTGTATCACCACGTTGCCTGGGCTGTCTCCTGCGCACAGCCAGGTGCCGGACACCGATCCGACGGTGTAGTGGAGGTAGTCCGGCTGCGATGTCCGTTCCACGAACCGGAGGACGGTCTTGGTGTCCCATTCGCGGATCGCCCGCAGGATCCTGTCGCGTCCGGGCACGTCGTCGTTGATGACGTACGGGATGATTCCACCGGGCCAGAGACAGGGAGAACCGTCCTGACGTTGCCCCGACGGTGCCGCTCCCTGTGGTCGCGGGAGGCCGCCCGTCCACGGAGACGACTCGGCAGTCCACGTGGCGACCTCTTCCGCCGTTCCGAGGATGACGTCGCCCTCGTAGACCGCCAGGCCGTCGATCACCTCGTAGGCGATTTCCGCGCCGCGGAAGAGCGTGGTCCGAACCACGGCACCGTCTTGGGCGGCCGAGAAGGCGGACGACAGGACCGCGCAGAGCAGAGCGATGAACGGGATACGCCGGAGCCGAGCGTCGACCATCGGTTGCCCTCCCCCGGACAGGTCTGGCAAACCGCCCAAGGCGGTCCGGCGGAACCGTCCGT
Organism: Vicinamibacterales bacterium; assembly: GCA_963664545.2. Lineage (GTDB taxonomy): Bacteria > Acidobacteriota > Vicinamibacteria > Vicinamibacterales > UBA8438 > JAJEEA01. Next base: position 2,942,689 of record OY761475.2, read on the forward strand.
TCTGTACATCCCGGAGCGGCTGTCGGGTCCACCGGCGACACCGGCACCGAAGGACCGTCAGCGTACCAAGAGAAGCCGGAATCGAGACCCCGCTCACTCCAGCGCCAGGACAGCCCGGCGAAGCTCCGTCAGGTGCGTCGCCCGGATCGGGGTCGAGCCAGGTGCAGTCGACGCGTCCGTCCAGGCGGGCAGCGCCCGCCCTGCCGCCGCGTACGCCTCGGCCAGCGCCCGCCGCAGCTGTGTCACGTGCACGAGCCTGACCGGCGTCACCCCCGCCAGCAGGACCGGGTCCGTCCAGCGGAACGGCGGCAGCCCCGCCTCGCTGCGGAGAACGTCGATGCGCAACCGCAGCTCCGTGAAGTGGACGGCCCTGACCGGCGTCACACCGGGCACGATGGGGTCGTCGGTGAAACGGCGCGCTCTGGGAAGGTTCACCGTCACCGCGAACGTCTGCGTCGCGGTCCCGTTGGAACCCGCGGCGTCGGTGGCCGTCACCGTTACCGTCGTCGTGCCCTCGCCCCTCGGCGTCACCGCGACCGTGCTCCCGGACACCGCCACCGAGGCCACCCCCGGAGCCGAAGATATCGCAGCGTAGGTCAACAGGTCGCCGTCCGGGTCCCGGAACGACGGGCCCACATCCACCGGCTGGGCGGGCTCGCCAACGCTCATGGCCAGGACCGGCAAGGTCCCCGCCGGTTCGGGGGGCGCGTTCGCCTTCGGAGCCATCCGGGAGCGCCCCCCGGTCACGTGCGACCAGTGCTCGATGACTTTGTCACGGTATTCGGCATGGTGGCGCAGCAAGTCGGGATCGGGCTCGCCCCCCGGTTCTACCAGGTAGACGAAGCCGGCGTTGAAGTCCTTCTGAGCCTCAGCGGCGGTCGGTACCCGCCGCCCCTCCGCGGCCACCACCTGTTCAATGGTGACGGTTTCCTGAACCCCCGTGTGCGGACCTTTGGGCTCGGCCTCGTCCACGGGCCGGGCGTCGCGGAGGATGAACATGTCGGGGACCTCGTCAGGATCGGCGAGGCCCATCAAGTAGAGGTCGAGCCACGAGAAGCCGGCGCCCCAGAAGTCATTCAACGGTGTCCACGTTCCGTCGCCGTTGTCGAGCCAGAATCTCCCGCCCATCAAGGAACGCGTACCCACCCCTCCCCTCGCCACGGGGAACGCGGCGGGTATATGCAGATCCCAGCGCCAGTGGCACTGACAGAACGTGTCGAACAGCCGTCCCTTCGCGCCGCCGCGATCGTACGATGCACCTGCAGTCCAAGCATGCGCAAACTCATGTGCGAACAGCGCCACATCCGCGTCGGAGGCCGGGCCGAGGCCGAATCCTACGAGGCCCATCCAGTACGGGAAGCTCCACTGGCCCTTCAGGCGGCCATGGCCGCAAGGCGCCCGGACCCGCCCAACGTCCCCGATGCCGCTCGCGTCCACGTTCCCGCCATACCTCGTCCAGTCCATGCCGGCCCACTGCACGTCCGGCCTGAACTCGCTGTGAAACGTGAAGAGGTCGAACTCGTCGCCGAGGGCGTCTACGATACGGCATGCGATGTCGTGGACGTCAACGGTACGGTGATGGAACACCTCGCCGTTGATCTTGGAGGCACCGCCCGGCTGCGAGAGATCCGTCACACCGGTGGAGGCCGCGGGAAGCTCGACGACTGCGACTGACGTCGCGTCGGCATGGCGCTCTCGCCAATTCGAATCGAACTCGGCGGCCCCGGCCCTGACCGCTATCGAGGTACCCCGGAAGCCGTCGGCGTTCGCCAGCATCGCGATGGATTTGTCGCTCTCGCGCGGCAGCAGCCTGCCGTTGCGGGCCTGCGCCTCCGCACCGGGACCGACGTCGATCTGCCACACGATTTCAAGATCCTCGTCGGTGCCGGCGAAATAAGGCTCGTCCGTGTCGACGTACACGCGGTACGAGTAGATGGCGTCCCGCGGTTCCGGTATCGGGCCTCTGGCCATGAACTCCACGATCACGCCGTCCGTGCTTGACTCGTAGATGACGGCTTCGAGCAGATCGATGTGCGCGGGAAGGCCGGAGAACTCCGAATCCGTGATCCGGAGGATCGGATCGCCCTTGACGACGGAGTCGTTCGGAAACAGGCCGACGACGCCATCGGAAAAGGCGGTGTCCCTGTAGTGGAACGCTATGCGCCCATCGGCGTGCAGGACGGCCTGAAAACTGGCCCGGGGCGCGACGCCGTTCGAGCGGAACTCGGTCTCCTCGGTGATCCAGGTGACGACGGCCCGATCCGGCCGGCTCGCGACGTACTGCGTGTCTGCCGGACGTCGGCCTCCGAGGAACGGCTTGTACAGCGGGCTGATCGTGGGCCCGGCGAACGCCTCGGCGGCGATGTCTCCGATCGAGACCGTATACGGCGGCGTGAACGCGAACGGTTCGCCGAACGTCACCACGCCGCGCTGGCTGACGAAGAACGAACGCCACCTGTCGCCGGAGAAGTCGAACGCGAAGCTCCGAAACTGGACCTCCTCTCCGCTCGCGACGGGTTGACCGATATCGTCCTCCCAGGCGACAGGGCGGACCGAGCGCGAGTAGCCGCCCCCGCCGGGAGTGAACACGAGCGTCCGCCCGTTCAGGTCGAACGGATTGACGGTGGTGTCCTCAGGAGCCAGTTCCACAAGGATCCGGTTGTCTGGAGTGACCGATATCCCGGCCGCATCAGGTCGCGCGCCTCGGGTGCCGAGGAGCTGCACTCGCTCGATCACGACATCGGGGTAGTCTCCGCCGGTCGCGTCGTAGAGCGCCTCGAGGGCGGCCCGATCCGCCGCGACGCTTCCCTGGGCGGCGGCACCCGCCGCCAAACCCGCCCAAAGGGCACCGACGAGGACGATCCGTAGCGGCGATAATCGGTAGCGCTTGCAACAGAGTCCGGTCATGTCGGGGGCGACTCTCGGCCGGGCACCGCGCTTCGAACGCGGGTCAAACACCGCACGCGCGGGACCATAGCACCACGCAACGCGGGCGTCAACGCGACGGTGCCGCGGCCCAGCCGCGGCCCGTGCGGCACGTCACCGGCCCGTGCCCGAGACGAGGACCGCCCATGGGGCCGCCACGAAATGGGCGGAACTTCACGCCGGAACGGCCGCCGCAGTCGTCGGTCCCGCGCAGGATTTCGTCACCGCGGCCCGCGGACGGCTCCGACGACGAACGACGGCGGGCCCAGAGGGCCGCCGCGCAGTAAGGGGCACCGTGCGACGGCGTGCACAGCGATCCGCGCCCCTCGAAGGGCCGCGGCATGCTCCAGCGCTCCGATGGGCGAAGCCAGCGTACGCCCCCGGGGCGGGCAGACTGCCTGTGCGGGTCCATCGCTTTATTCTTTCCCCGCGGAGGTGGTCCTTGACCGATGACCCCGCGCGCTCCCCGGAGGTCCGCGCGCTCGCCCTCGCCCGTCGTCCTGTCGGACGCCTCGCGCCTCGACCCGGCCGATCAGTGGCCGTCGGAGGTGGGCGGTTTCACGCCGTGGATCGCCGAGAACATCGGCACCCTCGCGGCGGCCGTAGGGATCGCGGAGCCGATGGTCCGCGACACCGAGACCCGCGTCGGCAGGTTCCGCGCGGACCCCGCCGCCGAGTACGACCGGGGCGACGAAGCCGACCCCAGCACCCGGGTCGTCGAGAACCAGCTCGGCTCCAGCGACCACGACCACCTCGGCAAGCTGATCTCCCGCAGGTGGGTGCCGCATCTCCGGCCCCCGAGTCCGGCGCGAACCGGAGTGAAGTGTGCGGATAGAGCCTCTACGCTGGAAGCTGTGGCACTGGCTCGCGCGGCTCTTGAGACGCCTGGGTTCCGGCAAACTGTCGCGGGCCGCCGGCCTGCGGGGGCACCGTCTCGTCGAAGCCACCTCGGCGCGCGCGGCGGCCGAGTCCGGCACCCCCGGCCCGGCGAGGGGCGGCCGGGACCCGGCGGCACCGCCGCCGATCAGCCCCGGCCCGCCGGACCGGCGCGGCGCAGGCTGTAGAGGCCGCGCAACATCATCTCGACCAGCCGCCGCGCCGGCGACGGGCCGCCCCTCGGCATGAAGTCCGAGCCCCGCATGCCGGGGTTCTCGCGCCTGGCGTGCTCGACGAGGTCCAGGAGCCTGAGCAGCGACACCGCGAGGTCGTCGCCCGACGCGCGGCGGGCGTCGAGTTCTCCGATGACGTACGCCGCCGCGTGGCGGGCGTTGTCGGCCGCCTGTCCGCCGCGGGCCGCGAACCGGTCATCCACGGACGCGGGCCCGGCCCCGTCTCCGATCTCCATCGCGGTCCTCCCCCCCCGGCCGACTGCGGGGGCCGGGCGCGGGTTAGAGTAAGCGATTCCGAATCGGTCCAGAAGCGCCGAGTGAGGATCACGGAGCGGCAGTACGGCACCGAACCGACGCGTCGAGGACGACGCGGCCGCCGGCCCGCCGCGGCGCGCCGCGAGAAGACGTTCGACGGCGGCCCCGAACGCCGCCGGGTCGGCGTCGAGGTGCACGATCGGGCCGAGATCAATACGCCGGCCAAATGGCAGCCCACCCACCGGACGGTGTGACGGAAGAGCCGACCGGGACCACAACGGGACCGCCTAGCGGGACACCGCCGAACGGCGGCCACCGGACTGCTAGAACATCTCGAACCGCCGGCACTCCGCCCGCTCCCGCCGCGGCATCTGCGGCGGGCACGCCACCTCCATCGCCCGCCGGGCCCGCGCCGCGGCCTCCCAGTACAACCCGACAGGGGCGAGCCCCAGCTCCGCCGCCCGGCGCACGAGGTTCATCTCGGCGTTCGCCGTCACCCACGCGCCGTGGGCGGAGGACCGGCAGCCGTACGGCGGAGCCTCCGCCACGCACTCCTAAAGCCAGCCCGACCGCCTGATCGACCACTCCCGGAACTCCGGCACCCGGTCGACCAGCGCCGGCCGCACCGGCAGCAGCGGCCAGACGAGCGGCATCACGACATGGAACACGAGCGCCAGCGGCACGATGAAGAGTGCGCCCCGCCTCGGGAGGCGGAAGATCCCGAGGTCGAGCTCAAGGTGCCCGCGGAACCCGCCCGCGGGGCGGCGGCGGACCGGGCGGCGGCCGGAACTCACGAGCCGAACCCGCCCGCGGCGGACGAGCCGGAGCAGCCCCCGAGGAGCCACATCGGGGCGCGCCCCGGGGCGACGGCGGGCGGCACCCAGCCGCAGCCCGCACTAGGGCCATCCGGGTCCCGTCCCGGCCCCCCCACGCGCCGGCCACCGCGGCCGCGCGGCACCTACGACCCCCCCGCGCCCGGCAGCCCCACGATCTCGAACCTCCGGCACTCCAGCCGGTCCGCCCGCGGCATGCCCGGCGGGCACATCGCGTCTGCCGCCGCCCGCATCCGCCGCTCGGCCGCGCGGCGCGACCAGAGCGGCGCGGTCCCGAGCTGGATCGAGAACGTCAGCAGGTTGAACTCCGAGACCGCCCACGTCCAGGAGTGGGCCGCCGCGAAGCGGCACCCGCCCGGAGGCGCCGCCGCCAGGCACGCCTCAAGCTCCGCGGCCACCTCCTTCGACACCGCCACGACCACCGGCACGCGGTCGACCTCGGCCGGCCGCACCGGGAGCAGGGGCCAGACGTAGGGCATACCCAGATGGAACGCGAGCATCGCCGGGACGAAGACCGCCGCGCCCCACCGCGGGAGCTCGAAGAACCCGAGGTCCATCTCCAGGGGGCCCCCGCGGGTCACGGCCGCCTCCCGGCGCCACCGCCGGTCTCGCGGAGCCGGCGGAAGCCGATGTAGCTGAGCAGGAGGCCCAGGACGATGACGCCCCAGGCGCCGATGCTCGGCACGACGACGCCGCCATCGGGGCTCACGTGGAGCTCCGCGGCCCGGCCGCGGCGGAGCAGGTGGCCCTCTACCCGGTCCTCAATGAACAGCCTGACGGAGGTCACGGGGGGACACCCCCGGGGAACATCGTCGGCGTGCCCGAGGCGGACCTGGAACTCGACCTTGGGCACCCCGGCCGGGATCGGGAGCCACCCCGCCGGGTCGAACGGTCGGCCGCCCGGGAGCCGGCGGCCCCGGAACTCCGCGCATTCAGGGCGGGCGGGGGCCGGGCTGATCAACTGCGTGATCCGGACGCGCGAACCGGCCACGAGGTCCCCCGCCTCCGGAGGGAGCGGCGGGTCGACGAGGACGTAGAGCCGGGCCCAATCGCCGAGGGCCGCGCGGGCCATGCCGTTGCCGTCGTGCGCGAACTCGACGGTGCTCGGGGGGATCCTGTTCGAGCGGATCGCGACGACGGGCCACTGAGCCTCGTCGAGCGTGCCGCCGGATTCAGGGGGACCGACGAAGACGGCGTCGACGACCGCCCGCACGTTTTCGGAGTGCCGGAAGTAGGGCGTCTTCTCGCGCAGCTCGATGTCGACGCCGTCCGATCCCGGCGGGACGACCACCGATACGGCACCGGCGGGCCCGCCGCCGGCGACCGACAGCACGAAGTCCGGGCCGACGCTCAGCCGCACCTCAAGCGCGAACGCCGAGGGCGGCGCCGGCTCGACGCGGAACGGCAACGAGCCGCCCGGGGGGAAGACCAGTTGCCCGCGGGTCCCGCTGCCGATGACGGGAGCGACGGCGTCGCACGCGCCCGCCGGCGGGATCGCGAACGAGTACGGGTCCGACCACTCGCCCTCGACGGCCGCGGCGGACGGACCGTCGTCCACCACCGGGCCGCCGCCGCGGGCGACGCCCCGGACCTCCGCGGAGTACCTGCAGCCGGTCTCCAGACCGGCGAGCCTGGCGTAGGCGACGCCCGGCGTCTCGGCGGTCAGGGTGCCCGCCGAACCGCCGGTGTAGCGCACCTCGTAGTGCGTGACCTCGTCGCGGCCGATCCGCGGCGGGGTCCACGAGAGCGTGCCCGACGTCGCGGACTCCGTCCGCCAAGCGAGGTTCGTCGGGGCCGAGATCATCGACTCGACGGTGACGGTGAACGACGCGTGGGCGGAGGCGCGGCCGTCGTTCGCGGTGATGGAGACGACAGCGGTCCCCGGTGACTCCCCGGTCACCGCGATGTCGATCGTGCCGCCGCTCCACGACGGCCTCACCGACACGACGTCGCGGCGGCCGGAAACGACCGTGAAGGTCAGGCGGTCGCCCTCGGCGTCGACGAATTCGGCGACGACGGGGACGGTCAGGCCGATGCCGACCTCGATGTCCGGGATCTCGCCGACGAGCTCCGGCGGCGTGTTCGGAACCTCGTCGACGGTGACGGCGAAGTCCTGCATGACGGGACGGCCCGGCCCCGCCACGCCGTCGGTGACGCGGACCGTGACCGTGGCCGTCCCGAGCGACTCGCCCGTCACCCTGATGATCGTCCCCGAGGACGAGAGCGACGCGACGTCGGGGCGGTCGCTGGACGCCCGGGCGGTGAGCGGGTCACCCTCCGGATCGGTGAACGCCGCGGCGATGTTGACGAGGACGGTGCTACCCAGAGTGACGGTGACGTCCGGAAGCTCGGCGGCGATCTCCGGGGGCTGGTTGACGGGGCCAGGAACCACCGTTACCTCGAACGTCTGCCGAGCCGGACGGTTAGGACCGGCGTTGCCGTCGTCGGCCGTGACCGTGACGGTCGCCGATCCGACAGACAAGCCCCTGATCGTGATGGTAGTACCTACGAGGACGACCGACGCGATGTCGGCGCGACCGCTGGTCGCCGCGTAGGTCAGCGACGAGTCGTCCTCGTCGGTGAACGCCGCCGAAATGCTCACGGTGGCGGTCCGACCGATCTGCACCTCTACAGCGGCGATCGGCGTCGCGACCCGCGGCGGCTGGTTGACGGGGCCGGGAACGACCGTGACCTCGAAGGTCTGCCGGGCCGGCCGGCCCGGACCGGCGTTGCCGTCGTCGGCCGTGACGGTGATGGTGGCCGATCCGAGCTTCAGGCCTCGAATGGTGATGACCGTGCCGCCGAGAACGGCGGTCGCGATGTCCGTGCGGCCGCTGGTGACCGCGTACTCAAGCGACGTGGAGTCCGTGTCGGTGAACGCCGCCGCGATGCTCACCTTCGCGGTGTGGCCCAACTGGACCTCCACGGGGGCGATCGGAGTCGCCACCGCCGGGGGGCGGTTGACGGCGGTGACAGTGACGGTGAACGTCAAGGTGACGGACGCGCCGTCGGGGTCGGTGGCCGTGACGGAGATCGTGGCGGGACCGGAGGCGACGGGCGCGACGGTGAGGATCGAGCCGGAAACGACCGCGGTAGCCACCCCGGTCGCGCTCGACGTGGCCGTGAACGTCAGGGTGTCGCCATCGGGGTCGCGGAAGTGGCGAGCCAAGGAGAACTCGGCCGAACCTCCGCCGACCGAGAGAGTGCGGTCGGCGATCGGGTCGCCGAGGACCGGCGCGTTGTTCGGTGCCTCGGTTATCACGACCGCAAAGGTATCGGTTACGCCGAGTCCGCCGCCGTCGGTGGCCGTGACCGAGATCGAAAGTTCACCCGCCCCCGCCGCTGCGAGGGGCGTGATCGTGAGCACACTGCCGGACACGGCGACCGTCGCCAGCCTGACCGCCGACGACACCGCCGCGTAGGAAAGGGCGTCGCCGTCCGGATCGCTGAAGTGAGGACCCAGCTCGACCTGCGCGGCACCGGCGGCGAGGCGCATCGTCTTGTCGGGGAGCCCCGAGCCGTCGATCCGGGGCGCGCCGTTCGGACTGACGGTCAACTCGAAAGCGTCGGTGACTGAGAGCCTGCCGGTGTCGGTCGCGGTGACGGCGATCGTCGCCGTCCCGGCCGACCTCGGGGTGATCTCCAGAATCGAACCCCGGGTGACAAGAACGAGCGCGACCCTGGTGGCCGAGGATGTCGCTGCGTAACTGAGGGGGTCGCCTTCGGCGTCGCTGAAGACCGGGGAAAGCTGGAGCTCGACGACGCCGCCAGCGAGCGAGACCGTGCGGTCCGAGAGGGGGTTGGCGACCGTCGGCGCGGTGTTCGAGGCGAGGGTGACCTCCACGGACATGGAGTCGGAAACGGAACGACGGGAAGGGTCGCTGGCCGTCACCGAAATCTCCGCCGTTCCGACCGCCAACGGGGTGATGGTCAGGACACCGTCCGACACCGCGACGGTCGCCGTCGCGGACGCCGAGCTTGAGGCGACGTACGTCAGAACGTCGCCATCCGGATCCATGAAGTAGGTCGACAAGTTGAACTGGGCCGCGCCGCCAACGAGCCGCAACTTCGTCAGCACGTCGGGCAACCCGGTAGAGATGAGTTGCGGCGGTCGGTTGGGCTGGGGAACCGCCGTCACGGTTGCGACGAAGCTGGTCGCCGCGGTCCCACTGCGACCGTCAAGCGCGGTGACGGTGATCGCGGCCTGACCGACCGCGACGCCCGTCACCGTGACGGTTGACGAAGTCACGGAGGCGGTGGCTTTCGCGAGGTCGCTCGATGACGCCGTGTACGTAAGGTGGTCGCCATCGGGGTCGTCGAACACGCCGGAGATCTGCTGCGCAGAGATCCTATCGACCTGAACCGTCACATCGGAGAGCGCGCGGACGACGCGCGGGGCGCGGTTGGCAGCCGCGGTCACGGTTACCGTGAAATCGTCCGAGACAGATCCGCCTTCCCCGTCGGACGCGGTGACGCGGACGGTGCTGGCGCCCAAAGCGCGGGGTGTCAACCGAAGCACGGCCCCGGAAACGGAGACCCCGACGACGTTGACCTGAGTGGACGAGGCCACGTACGTGAGGGTGTCACCGGAGTCGGGGTCGGTGAAGTACGCCGCTAGCCCGATCGAGACCTCACCGCCCGAAAGCGGGATCGACTGATCCGGAATGGGGGAAACCGTCGGGACACGGTTGGCCGCGACAGTGAAAACGAAGTTGTCGCTGGCGGAAAGCCCGTGGGGGTCGGTCGCCGTGACCGTGACGGTACTGGCGCCCGCCGCCGCCGGCGTGATCGTGAGGGTCGAGCCCGACACCTGAACCGTCGCGACGGAGAGGACGGATGAAGCCGCTGCATACGTCAACGTGTCGCCGGAGTCCGGATCGGTGAAGTGCGCCGACAAGTCAACGGTCAGAGCACCTGCCGAGCGGGAGACGGTCTGGTCAGGAAGAGCCAGCGACACGGTCGGCGCGGTGTTGTCGGGCGAGCCCGAACCGTCGTCATAAGGAGGTTGATCTGAACAGGGACCGCCTCCAGATGAAGCCAAGTCCCGGTGATGTCGATCGTCTCGGTGCCCTCGACGATCGAGTCGTCGAGGGTACGGATCAAGAAGTTGCGACTGACGTCCCTAGAACCCTGGGGCACGGTGGCGTGCCAGACGTTCGAGACCAAAGCGCCGCAGGTCGCCATGCGATGCGCCTCGGCAACCTCGAAGTCCGTGAGGTACCCGGCGGTGCCGTTGACGGCACCGGTACCGCCGATCTGAACACGCACAGTCGTTTCACTGATCGCGTCCTCGGGAAGACGGACGCGGACGTTGAAGAAGTTGTCGAGCGGATTCGAGTTGGACGATCCACCCTCGGTGATCGAACCCGCAGTGTACGAGCCGGGTGTGTACCCAGGGCAGACATTCGCGACCGGGGGACCGAGGAGAATAGCGGGAGCCTGATCACGACCGCCATCATCGTCGACGATGCGGATCTTCTTGCTCTGAACGCTATTTGGACGATCTCCGGACCGCGTTTCGGCATCGAACCAAGCGTAGATCGTGAACTCCTCAATGTTCTCGGGCACCAGATCTGGACACACGTCACCAAACGAGACAGGGGCGGTCCGATAGGCGACCGGCGCGTTTTCGGCGTCATTCGGCTGAGCCCGATGATTGGTTCCGCCACCCGGATCGGTTGCCCAATCTGGTTCAGACAACGCAAAGTCAACGCCGTCGATGGCAGACGAAGAGGGAACCGGGCAAGCAGAGCCGAGCGTAGCCCGGTAGCCTTGAGGACCGGTCGGCTGAACGCCAAGCCACAACCTGTTTGAGCCACCACCCTTGTACCCGCCTGCCACGGAATACGAGACGAGGAGCTCGTACGACTCCGGGAGCGACGCAGGCTCGGAGATGTAGTCGGCACGCACATGGCGCAAGCTCAAACCGGTGATGTTCAGCTGAGCGTTGACCGACGGCGCGGCGGCGAAAACCGCCGCGAGGAACACCGCCGACAATCGAAGAGAGCAGATCGACGATCTAAACATCAGTGACCTCCGAAACAGAAACGGACGTCCGATCACGCCGAACGCGGTGCGTGCCGCGCCGCGCCGACCGACCGGCGGTGGTGTGGCTCAGCCGCCGCGGACGACGGCCGCGCCGCGGCCGTGGGACCGGGCACCGAACCGCTCTGGATCGATCCTCCTGCAGGCTGCGACGATGCCCCCGCCGACACCGGGCTGGAACGACCATCCGACGATGCCGAAGGACCTTGGGACGACGACGCAGAACCCGCCGAAGCACCCGATTTCGGCGGAGCCGAATCCGGGGCACGACGCCTCTCATGCGACGCCCCCGAGGGGCGCTCCGACGGCTCCGCGGAGGCCGCCGAGCCGCCCCGCTTCGCGCGGGCCAGACGCTCCGCGATCTGATCCGACACCGCCGCCCGCATGGACTCCAGAACGAGCAGGTCGACGTCGTCGAACCGCCCCGTGAGGAGGTGCATGTAGCGCGGGAGGGTGAGGCCGGGAGAATCCGCCCGGGCGGCGACCGTCTCGGCGACTTCGACGGGCAGGCGCACGCTCTTCGCGCCGCGCGTCCGCTGATGTTTGGCCAGCGGTGATCGACTGCATCGCTGGCGCGTCACATCGGCGCCCCTCGGCGCGCCGACACCGGCGATCGGGACGGCAACCCCGAACACACCCGCGATCAGGAACGGCCCGGACGGACCGGTTTCAGAGCATCGTGAGGCGGCTGACGAGAATGCCGGCTGCGCCGACAAGCGGAACGGTGAAACGAGAAAGGGCGCGAGCAGAGCAGCGAAAACGGCCGCCGAGTAGGCGGCCGGGCCCGCGCGGGAGGACACACGGGTCCGATGGCTCAAGACGGGTCTCCCGGGCATCGAAGGTCGAAACGGACCCCGGGCGGATGCCCCGCGGCCCCCCGTCGAGGGCCGGCGCCCGGAACCCGCAGCAAAGCGTGCAGGGTCAGGACCATCGGGCAGGAAGCGGCGGAAGATCAACGCCAGCGCCGGTCGCAGGACATCGGCGGGCGCGACCGCGGGGACGCCAAAAGCGGAAGGACGAATACGCCGACCAAGCACACGGCCGGGAGGCCCGAGGCGGACACGGGCTACGCGGAGGACCACCGCAGGGTGTACGCCTTCACCGTCAGCCCGTCGAGGGCCGTCACGGCGAACTCCACGCCGTCGGCGTGCCGGCTCTCGGACCACCACAGAATCGGTACGGAACTCGACCAGCGTGAAGTCCAGGGCGGGCAGGGGCACGTCGGCGGGAGTCTCGTACGCCGAGACGGCCGCCGAAAAACACCGGCAAGACGGTCTGCGGCGCGGGCGCGCCTTCGGCCACGGCCGAGAGGACCTTGGGCGAAGCATCGGCGGACGGGCGCAGCACCACGGCCGCGGTACCGTCGAGAATCGTGAAGGTGACGGGAACACGGTCGGACCCGTCCAGACGACCGCCGAGCCGCCGGGGTGGTCGGTCGCGGCGTCGAGCCTGAGGATCTGATCGACGCTCCAGCCGACGTCGACAGAGTGCCGGCACGCCTCCCGGTCGTCGCGGCGCAGCGTGCAGAGCCGCATTACCGCGGGAGCGAGCGCACTCAAGAGGATCGGTCATCGCTGCGCCGCGTCGGCTCCGCTGCATCGGAAGCCCGTACCACGGCGGGCAGCAACGGCAGGACGGACAGGGCGACGGCGAACAAACAGCAATACACACGAATGGTGGCCGGATCAGAAAACACACGAATGCTGGCCAAACGGCCAGAATTCGTGTGGAACCACAGAATGCGAGGGCGGGGCCGCCCGCGACGCCGATGAGCAGGAGCACCAGATATCGGGCAGCTGCTTGCCCCACTGGTCGACGATCTGTCGGAGACGGAGGGCCTGACGGTCGACCAGTCCCACCGTGGGGCGACGAGGACTCCGACTGGCACTGCAACCGGAAGGGTCTACAGCCGGAACACGAACCCCGTCGGGGATCCCCCAGCTGCGGCTCACGGGCTCACCGGAGCTCAAGCAGCGACACCGCGAAGTCGTCGACCGACGCCCCGTGAGCCAGCAGCAGGTCAACGACGCAGATCGCCGCGTGGCGGCCATTGCCGACGTGATCGCGGTCCGGAACCGCGATCCGCGATCCTCTGCCGCCGGTTCCGGGCGGTTTCCGACGGCCATCGCGACGGCCCCGGGTCCGCGGAACGGGTGGAGACCCCGAGGAGACCGGATCCGAGATCGGAACGCGACGATGGCACGTTCCGGCCGGGCCGCCCCGCAAACACGACCCGAACCGGTCCGCGGAAGACCCGCGGGAGTTGCGTCCAGAATCGGAAACCAAGACGGGACAAACGTGGGATGGGACGTGGGATGGGCGCGGAGCGGGGCCGTAAGGTCCTTATTGTTCAGCGGTTTACGGCGCTACCGGCAGAAACGCGGAGTCCATGCTCCGGTCGGAGGCCTTCCGCGAGAGGCTTCGGAGGTCGCTGCGCGTCCTCCGATGGGTGGGACTCGGGACCGCCGCCGTGACCGCCGTGATGACGATGCGCCACCTGCTCGATTTTCACCACGGGCGGATCAGCGAAGCGGAGATGATCGACCGGATCGGGCGCGAGGTGGCCCGGAGCGCCATCGCCGCAACGGCCGTGATGGTCGTGAGCGGAGCGGTATCGCTGGCGCACCCGGGCGCCGCGGTCCTGCTGGGTCCGGTCGCCGGAATCATCGCGGTCGAACTCTGGAACCGGTACGGCCGGGACGGACCCCCGCGAACAATCCCCGGACCCGGCGGGCCGGTCCTCGTACGGGAACCCGTGTACGCCTACACAGCGGTCGAACCCGCCGCGGACCCGGACGGGCCGGCGGACCCGCCAGCCGTCAGGCTGACAGCGACCGCCAGGACACTCTACCCGCCACCGTTCGACGATCCCTGGGACCTGATCGAGGATGCCGCCGAAGCCCTCGGCCTGCGCGGCGCGCGCGGCCCGGAGCCGCTGCCGGGAACCTGACCGGGACCGCGCGGCGCGAACGACCCGAGGAGCGATCCAGACGATCCCGGGAACGAGCCATCTCGATGATCATCACCACCGCTTTCTTCGTGCGTGCCGCGGCGGGCGCGAAGCTCGGCTCGTCCATCGGCATCGCCGCGGCCGGAACGGCCATCGCCGGCACCGGGCCCGGCGCGGTCCTCGGGGGTGCCGCCGGCGCGGCGCTTGCCAAAGGGGCGCTCTGGTACGTCGGTGCGGCCGCGGCCGCACCGGCCGCCGGGGCCGGGGCCGCGGTCGGCGTGGCCACGACGGCGGCCGCCCTAACGGGGGGCGCCGGGCTCTGCCTGCTGTCGAGAACGAGACTTCGACGGCGCCGGGGGCACGCCGGCATCAAGGAGATCGAAACCCTGATCGAGCGGCTGGACGCCGAACAGGCCCGGCTCGACGCGCGGCCCGAGCCCGAGTGGATCGTGCCGCCGCTCGACATCAACAAGATCCCGATGGAAAAGCTCCGCGTGAAGACACTGACCGAGATCAGGGCCGAATGGAAGGCCAGGCACGAGCGGGAACGCCGCGAGACGATGGCGCGGCGGACCCGGCGGAGCCGCGCGACCCGGCCGGGCACCTGGAGCGCGTGGACCGGGCTCACGCCGAAGCCGGCCCGCCAAGCGCTCGCGCCGGAACCGCGGAACACGGTGGCCGCATGGTCCGCGTGGGCAGCAGCCGCGACCGCGTGACCAACGCTCCCCAACTCAATGGGAGCGCATACACTCCAAGACAACGGACCGGGCCGGCCGGTCTCCAAGACCGGCCCGGCGGAACCGCGGCGGTCAGGGGGCCGGCCGTCCGCCTCCCAGGCGCACGTCTCCAACCGCGCGATGTGGTACCGGCGCCTCCTCCTGGAGAGCCTGGTGACGCCCGGAAAGCGCATGTTGGCCGGCGACGTGCCCGAGGGGGCGACCACGGGCGACCGCATCTCGAACACCGAGCGGGCCGCGGTCGAACGCTCCGAGGCCGACGCGAACGGGTGCGGCCGCACCCGGGAAGCGACGGGGTAGCGCGCCGAGGCACCCAAGCGGAGATTGTTCAGGGCAATCCCGGAATCGGGGACCCGGTCCCGTACCGCGCCAGCGTCCGGCGATGCCCCATTAGGCGGCCCCAGCCGCGCCCCGCCTTGTAGAATCAGGCGGTCCAGAACCGACAACCGTATTCCAGGACCGGGCACGCCCGCACCCATCCGCAGCCTCGGCGGCGTGTACGGGCCGTACACCGGGCGCTGGTTCAGGTCGAAGCGCGACACCGACGTCGGACTGCCGAAGCGGCTGCTGGCCGGCGACCTGCCGGAAGGGGCGACCGCCGCGGAACGGATCCGGGAGGCGAAGGCGGCAACGGCGCAAGCGGTCCGCCGACGAGGCTGCAGACGTACGGACGGTGCGCGTTCCGCGAGTTCACGGACGCGTACCGAATGAAGCCGGAATTTCGGGGCGGCCGTAGCCGCCCGGATCGACGGAACGATGGGGTCGATGCCCACGCGTAGACCGAGACACGAGATGGCGAAGAAGCGCCCGCGGACGACGGCCGCCAAAGAAGCCCCGACCCCGACGCACGGCGCGCCCCCGCGCGCGAATATCCCGACCGCGGAGTACGAGGCCGCACCCGACCCCGTCGACCGGAACCCCCTCCGCGTCGCCTTCGAGCGCCGCGACCGCGACCTCGACCCCCAGCTCGTGTGGCGCGGCAAAGACAGGCGGGGGCCCGCCGAGCTGACGGTGCACGCACCGCCCCTGTTCATCCAGGAGAAAGTGCAGCCCAAGGTCCTCGTCGACGACCTCGTGCGCGAGACCCTCCGGCGCCGCGCCGAAGCCGGGAACGGGGAACAACAGCCCGAGCTGTTCTCCGTTTTCAACGGGCCGCCGAGCGGGGACGCCCGGACGGGGTTCTACCGGCACGACGCCGGCTGGTCGAACCGCATGATCCTCGGCGACAGCCTCCAGGCGATGGCCTCCCTGGCTGAGCGCGAGGGGCTGCGCGGGCGGGTGCAGTGCATCTACATGGACCCGCCCTACGGCATCAAGTTCAACTCGAACTTCCAGTGGTCCACCACCGGCCGCGACGCGAAGGACGAGAAGGCCGAGTACATCAGCCGCGAACCCGAGCAGGTAAAGGCGTTCCGGGACACGTGGCGGGACGGGATTCACTCGTACCTGACGCACCTGCGCGACCGGTTGACCGTCGCGAGGGAACTGCTGACGAAGAGCGGGAGCATCTTCGTACAGATCGGCGACGAGAACGTGCACCACGTGCGGACAGTGATGGACGAGGTTTTCGGGGCCAGGAACTTCGTCGCACTCATCCCATTCCGCACCAAGACAATGCCGTTCGGAACAAAATTCGTCGAACAAATGGCGGCATTCGTCGTTTGGTACGCGAACAGAAAGTATGACAATAACGGTCGGCCCGTCGCGAAGTACCGGAAGCTCTTCAGGGAAATGAACTATGGACCGGATTCTGGCTTCAAGTGGGGCCGGGGTCCCGACGGCAGCGACAAGCGTGTTTCAGAATGGCTGAAAGAAACCGGAGGAATACCCGACGGCGTGAGGTTGTTCACGTCGAAGTCCCTGGAGCCATCCGGGCCCATGCAGTCGGGAATGTTCTCGTACATCCATAAGGGGGTGGAATACAAACACCCGAGAAACGGATACGGAACGGGGCGCAAAGGCATGGACAGACTGAGCGCGGCGGAGCGCCTGGTCTCGGGAAGCGGGGGCAGGCTGCGGTACGCCCTTTTCGCGGACGACAAGAATTTCGGCGACCGCACAATTCCGTGGGACGACACTACCGGAGCGGACAACAAAGTATACGTGGTCCAGACGAATTCCGAAGTCATCAAGCGATGCGTCCTGATGACGACGGACCCCGGCGACCTGGTTCTCGACCCCACGTGCGGCGCCGGCACCACCGGGTACGTCGCGGAGCAATGGGGCCGCCGGTGGATCACCATCGACACGTCCCGGGTCGCCCTGGCGCTCGCCCGCGCCCGCATCATGGGGGCCCGCTATCCGTGGTATCTGCTGGCCGACAGCCCGGAGGGCCAGCGCAAGGAGGGCGAACTCAACCGCATCGCCCCGTCCGAAGCCCCCACGCGGGCCGACCTCCGATTGGGGTTCGTCTACGAACGGGTCCCGCACGTCACACTGGGGTCGATCGCCAACAACGCGGAGATCGACGCCATCCGCGAACGGTGGCGCGACACGCTGGAGCCGTTGCGGGAAGACTTGAACGCGCGGCTCGACCAAGAGTGGGAGGAATGGCAGGTTCCCCGGGAGGCCGACCGGAACTGGCCCGCGGCCGCGACCGAGTCGCACCGCCTCTGGCGGGAGGCCCGCCTCGCCCGCCGACAGGAGATCGACGCCTCCATCGCCGCGCGGGCCGATGTGGAGTACCTCTACGACAAGCCGTGCGAGGACCCCAAGCGGATCCGGGTGGCGGGCCCGTTCACCGTCGAGGGCCTGTCGCCCCACCGGCCGCCCGCCTTCAGCGGGTCCGACGAGTCGATCGACGGCGCCGCCGGGCGGGCGCCCTCCCACGGTGCGGCGGCGGACTTCGCCGCCACGGCCCTCAGACACCTCGCCGCGAGCGGCGTCCAGCAGGCCCGCAAGGCCGGCCGGATCACGTTCTCGTCGCTGGACCCCTGGCCGGGCGAACGGATCTGCGCCGAGGGCCGCTACGCCGAAGGCGAAGACGGTGCCGAGCGCCGAGCCGCCATCGTGATCGGCCCCGAGTTCGGGACGCTCAGCCGACACGACCTCGCGCGGGCGGCGCGCGAGGCGGCCGGGGCCGGCTTCGACGTGCTGATCGCCTGCGCGTTCAACTTCGAGGCTCACGCCGCCGAGTTCGACCAGCCGGGGGGGGTGCGCGTGCTCAAGGCGCGCATGAACGCCGACCTCCACATGGCCGACGACCTCGCCAACACCGGCAAGGGCAACCTCTTCGTCATCTTCGGCGAGCCCAACGTCGAGATCCGCCCGGCCGACGGCGAAGACCCCGGAACGGGCCGGATTCAAGTGGTGATCCGCGGCGTGGACGTTTTCCACCCGAGCACCGGCGAGGTCCGCAGCGACGGCCCCGACGGAATCGCCTGCTGGTTCATCGACACGGACTACGACGGCGAGAGCTTCTTCGTCCGCCAAGCGTACTTCCTCGGCGCCAACGACCCGTACAAAGCGCTCAAGACCACCCTGAAGGCGGAAATCGACGCGGACGCCTGGGAGAGCCTGCACAGCGGCACCTCGCGGCCATTCGAGCGCCCGGAGTCGGGGCAGATCGCCGTGAAGGTCATCAACCACTTGGGGGACGAAGTGATGAGGGTGTTCTCGCCCGCGCCCTGATGAACTCGGAATCCGGAGCCCCCGGCCGCCAGCGACCGGGGGCTCCGCGGTTTCCGGACGGCGCCCTTCTCGCCGCCGCCACCGTCGCCGACGCGCCGGCCGACCGACTGACGGCGCACCGCGGCGAGACCGAGGTGGTACGCTCCCGTAGCGCGGCCGCCGCCGACCCGCGCGGTGGGCAGCACGCCAAAGTGCGGACCGGAACCGACGGACGCCAACGATGACCCGCCCGCGGATCGGCGACCGCGCGCGGAACAGAACCGTGATGGCACGGAGCGAAGACATGGTGTCGGAAACGACGCGGACCTCCGCGCCCCGCTACGAGCTGCGGGTGCGCCGGCGTGGCCCCGGCGACACCGAGTACGCCGTCTGGCAACTGCCCGCCGCCGCCACGCCGCACGTGACCGCCCCGGTCCGCGTGGCGGGCCTCGGGGGCCGCAACCTGGAGCTCGTCGAGCATCACGTCTTGAGGCGGCTCGCCCGCGCCGGCGTCAAGCCCGGCCCGGCCGGCTCCCGTACCCGCAGCTACGCGCTCTCCGAGGACGTCGCCCTGAGGCTGGGCCTGCTGTTCCGGGCCCTCGCCCCGATGCGCGACCGCGACAACATGCGCGCGGTGGCCGAAGGCATCGACGCGATGGCACGCGAGGAAGCCGCCTACTGGCTCGGGATGACTATGCACCGCCGCCGGCACCGCCGCGTTCTGACGGCGCTGCGGACCGGGCCACCAGCCTGCAGGGTGCCGGCACACCTCCCGGTCGTCGCGACGCACCATGTAGAGCCGCAGCGCCGCAGGATCAAGCGCACTCAAGAGGATCGGGCTAGGGAAACGGCTGCTGGCCGGCGACGCACCGGAAGGACCAGAGTCGGGGACAGCCGCGCCAGCTTGGCCGACGACCATCAACCTCCAGACGGTTCAGCGTCCCCGCCGCGCACCATGTCCCGGACGGCCGGCGAGAAGAGCTCCAGGACGCTGCTGTCCAGCCGCCACAGGGCGCTCAACAGCGCCTCGACCTTCGAGCCGACCGCGCGGTGGATCTCGTCAGCGAAGAACCGCCGGACCGCGGGAAGTCCCCGCTCCCCCGCCGCCGCGGCCAGCCGGGTGTACGCCTCCAACATGGTTCCGCGCTCGTCCGAGCCAGCGAGGGCGATCGCCTCGCCGGCGTGGACCAGCAGCGCGGCCTCGCGAGCGTACCACAGCATGCGGTCGAGCCCCGGACCGTGCCGGGGAACGACCGGCGGCGACACGAGGTCGTGACCGCAGTACGAGCAGACCTGAATCCGGACGGCGCGAGGCAAGGTGGGCTGACGGCGCCCGCAAGCCGGGCACCGCGACTCAAGCAGGCACCGGTGCCGGTCGCAGACGTCGACGAGGCCGAGCCACCAGACCTTGCGCTCGTACGGCTCGGGAGCGTCGGCCCGCCAGCATTCGGAGCACCAGCGCCTGTGGACGACGAGCAGCCCACGCTCGACGGCACCGAACAAATCGAGGAAGGCAAAGTACGACAGACGGTCGAGCTCCGCACGGCCAGTGTACCGGCCGAGGGCCGCAGCGACGGGCGAGTCGCGCTCGCCGACGTTGAGCTTGCGGGCGGCGGCCGCCACGGTACCGCGGAGCGGGAGGTCAGCACCGCCTTGCGCATCCTGGAACGCACGCCTGACGAACTGCGGGGCCGGAACAGCGATCCGAGCGCTGATCCGGGCCGCGTATCCGCTGAAGCTCTCAAGGCGTCCCGTGCCAAGGCCGCGCGGGGCGAGCTGCGAGGCCGGAAGCCCTAA
This sequence comes from Vicinamibacterales bacterium, assembly GCA_963664545.2. Taxonomy (GTDB): domain Bacteria; phylum Acidobacteriota; class Vicinamibacteria; order Vicinamibacterales; family UBA8438; genus JAJEEA01. The sequence continues at coordinate 2,962,949 of OY761475.2, forward strand.
GGCTCCCGTGACGACTGCCTGAACGGCTCCCATTCGTCAAGTTCCCCGAGCTTCGCGGCCGGCTCCAGACCGCGCTCATGGGCGGCCCTGCCGACATGAATGAGGGCCTTGGCGGCCTGATTATACCGTTCGTAGTCGGCCGAGAACTTGGCCGGGGTCGTGGCTGCGAGAGAGCCAACGGCGGCGCGGATCTCTCGAAGCGCGTCCTGCACCTCCGAATGCGGGACGAGGGTGGCGGAGCCGCTCCTGCGCAGCCCCTGACGTACAAGGCGGTCGAGGATCCCGACGAGACGTTCGGACTCAAGAACGGCCTGCCGGACGCGCTTGAGAAGTTCGCGGAAGCCCTCGGCGGACGCGCCCGAGAGACCCTTCTCCGCTCGGGCGATCGCCCGCTGAAGCTCGTCGCGAGGCGCCTGAAGGCGGTCGCGCGCGGTTCTCTTCCGAGCCATGGATGATGCCGGAGCACATTATGCCGTGAAACTTGATGCCGGCACGAGTTATGGTTGGATCCTGAGCCGAAACGACCCGATCGACCGGATCGAGTGCCCCGACGCACTGACTGCGGCCAGTGGCCGCAAATCGCTTGGGTACAAGGGGTTAGGAGCGAAAGAACGACGGGGAACCGGTGCGGCACGAAACGAGGAACCGGATCACGTTATGCCTGGATCCCCGGCCAACTTTCGGTTTTTTCCACAGGGGCGCGGAGACGTTCGCGCGGGGCGTCGGGATGGGAATAGCGGCCGTCCACCTCTGCACGTTCGTGCTGGGTGGCGTAGCCGCCGCCACAGGCCGCCTACTCTAACCCGGCCCGCGGATGCGGGCCGCCGGGGTCAAGCCGGTCGCCCTCAAGGAGCAACGCGGGTTCGACAACCCGCGTAGAGCCGCACCGCCACGGGATTCAGCGCACTCGAGAGGAGCAGTCATCGCGGTGCCACGTCGCCTCCGACGAGTCGGAGCCCGTGCCAAGGGCAGCCAGGAACGGCAGGAACGACCGGGGGACGGCGGAGAGACACCGAAACAGCCGGATGCTGGCCTGATCTGAAAACACACGAATGCTGGCCAAACGGCCAGAATTTCGTGTGGCTGCACAATGGGCCACTCAACATCGGAGGACTAAATGGGCCAAGAGGCGCGAGAAAAGCGGGCAAAGTTCCGACCAGAGACCATCGGATATATCGAGGGCCTCAGTTTGGCCGCGTGGGTCACCGAGAAAACCCCCGGCATGATGGACGTATACCGGAAGCACAACAACATCGCCGAACCGGCGGTTACAAAAGCAAATCTACGATCGGAGGAGAACGCCGACAGAACATTCAGAAAAAGCGTGGACCCTAGAGAGCCAGCCCTCGGATACGTAGGCGCACGAGTCGTCATGAGAGCGCTAGCACTTGAGCTTGCCCTGAAACAGATCGCTACACTCACTCATAGCGGGAACAAAGGGGCACTGTGCACACACGACTTGTCGGAATTGTGGTTAGACATACCTCTAAGAACACGCGAAGAACTCGAGAGACAGCTACAAGTCAAGGTCAGCGTCGTAAATATACGAAACGAAGACGGGAGCGTGATTGCTACACAGCAGCCGCCCTCAATTGAAACGATCTGTAGGCAGAACCGGAACGTATTCGTACACGCGCGTTACATTTGCGAGGAGGATCCGCAAGCAAAAGGCGAAGTGATCACGGATACAGACATCAGAGGCGTGCTACGATTCTTATCGTACTGGATCATGCAGAAAATGGGGCATCAGATGCCCCACCAACCAGCGGACGACGCCACGCTAGACGCGAAGTACATACCGAGCCCAAGGCCCGTCCAGTGAGCCCGTCCAGTGAAAATGAAGTCTCCCGGCCGCAGTCAGGTTGAGCCGACCCGCAGTCAGGTTGAGCCGACCCGCAGTCACCGGCAGAGGCCGGAGGACGGACGGAACGACGGGTCGCCCATGCGGCGCAACTCCGCCCACGACCAGCAGGCCGCCCGGCGGGGCGACGGCCAGTCGTCCGAGTCAAGGTACTCGGCGACCAGGGCGGCCTGGTAGTCCGCGAGGGCCCCGGAGAGGATCGAGTCGATGACCGGCGAGTACGCCGCGAGAAGGCCTTCCCGCCAAGGCAGGCCGCCCGGCGCGCGGCCCAGCATGCAGCTCCAGAAATCGCCGCGCGCGAACGAGTGCAGCGGATAACCGCCGCCCCCGGGCGGGAAGTGCTTCGCGATCACGACGCCGGCGCAGTCGGCCACCGCGGAAAGGAACGCGCCGGCGTCTCCGCCGGACGGAACAGCGGGACGGACCTGCACGGGGACGGCCGCGGCCGGGAGGCCGGCCCCGCACTGCAAGAGCGCGAGCACCGCGACGGCGTTGATGATCTTCGACATGCCGGAATCCCGACCTCCCCCCGGTAGGCTCCGGCCTACTGGTAGACTGCGGCGACCTGGAAGTCCCCGTGGACCTCGCCGGCCAAGTAGGTCCGGGTGTGGACCCCGAGGGTGCCGAGGCGGACGACCCCAGTGTCGCCCTCCCGCCCCTCGGCTCCGAGGTACAGGTTGAAGGAGCCGGAGCGGTTCCCGGCACCGGCCCGGAAGCCCACGGCGACGTTCCCGCTGCCGAGGTTCGACCGCAGGGCGTCCCGCCCGACCGCGACGTTCCCGGAGCCGTCGCCCGAGAGCAGGGCGGCCGCGCCGACCGCCACGTTATCCTGGCCGCCCCTCAGGAGCTTCAAGGCACCGCTGCCGAACGCGGCGTTGAACGCCCCCGAGACGGCCTGCTGGAGCGCGTCGAGGCCGACGGCCGCGTTGTCCCGCCCCGTCGTGAGCCGCCGGAGGGACCCGGTGCCGACGGCGGAGTTGTTCAGCCCCGACGTCAGGGCACCCAGCGAGTACGCGCCGAACGCCGAGTTCCTGACGCCCGAACCCAGGCGGGCCAGCGCGCCCGAGCCGTAGTGGGTATTCGTCGCCGGCCGCGACCCGTGGTCGGCCGCCGGTCCGGAGCCCGGAGCGGCCCCCGCGACGGTCGCGGCGGGCCGCGAGAACGAAGGCGCGCCCGGCGCGCCCGGAGGACCGGCCGGCCCCGCGGGCCCCCGGGGCCCCGACGCCGGGACCGAGTGGTAGAACACCGCGCCCCCGCCCCCGGGCCACGTGAGGGCCAGGAGGTACGTGCCGGCGGGGGCGTCGTCGAGGCCGGGGGCGTCGAGCGTCACGGACGACGGGCCGGACGAGAACACGGCCAGCGCCCGCATCCCGAGGGAGGCGGTCGGCGCGCCCTCCGGGAACGAGAATCCGTTGACGGTCACCACGACCGAGCCGGGCTCGCGCAGGACCTCGGCGATGATCGGCCCGTCCGGTGAACCGGACGGCTGGACGGCCGCGGACTGGGCCGCGGCGGCGGACGCCGCGGAGACGGCCATGAACGCCGCCAGGACGAGCCAGCGGCGGACTCCGATGTTCATGTCGATCCTCCCTTCGGACGGCTTCAGCCGCCCGTCTCAAGCGCAATGACGGCATCCCGCAGCTCGCGCATGTGGACAGCCCTCACCGGGGTGCGGCCCGGCACGACCGCCGGGTCGGTCCAAGCCTGCACCGGCAGGCCCCGGGCGCGTCGGAGGTCGTCGACCGCGCCGCGCAACTCCGAGACGTGGGCGGCCCTGACGAGGGTGGTGCCGGGGCTGAGGACCGGATCCGTCCACGGGCGGCGGCGCAGCCCCGCGCGGCGGACCAGCGCCTCGACGCGGATCCGCAGCTCCGCGAAGTGCACCGCCCGCACGGCCGTCTCGCGCGCGGTAATCACGGGGTCCGTGAACGGTTCCACCGTGACCTCGACGTAGAACAGGGTCCACGCGGAGGCGCCCGACGGGTCCGCGGCTGTCAGCTCGATCCTCGGGGTCCCGGGGCGGAGGGCGAGGACCTCGAGCGACGAGCCCGCGACCGAGGGCCGCGCGGCGGCGGGGTCGGACGAGACGGCCGAGAACGAGAGCCGGTCGCCGTCGGGATCGCGGAAGTGGGGCCGCAGGTCGAACGAGAACGTCAACCCCGAATACGCGTGGCGGTCCGCGGGGCGCGACACGACCTCGGGCGGGCGGGACGCCACCCGGACGACGAACGACGCGGACGCGGCGGCGCCGGCGGGGTCGCGCGCCGTCAGGGTGACGGACGACACCCCCGCGCCCCCCGCGCGGAGCGTCACGAGGGAGCCGGAGGTGCGGACCGAGACAACCGACGGGTCGCCGGCCGAGGCCGAGAAGGCGAGGGCGTCGCCGTCGGGGTCCGGAAGTGGACGGCCGCGTCGAGGAGGCGCTCCGCGCCGTGGGGCAGGTCGACGTCGGGCGGCCGGTACGTCACGACGGCGCGCGGTTCGCAACGCCGACGCGGACGACGAGGTCCTCCGAACACCCCCCGGTCCGCGCCGGCGCCAAGCAGGCGCGGTAGACGTGCGCCCCGGCGTCCGGCGGGGCCGCGAGCGCCGCGGAGACGGTGGCGCGGCCGCCCGCCCCCAGCCCGCCGACGGTCCGCCGGGCGACCGGCGGGTCCGCCCGGGCCGGGCCGCGGCGGAACTCCACCACCGCCGGCGGCGAAGCGGCGGATCCCCGGTTGACGACATCGACGGCCAGGTCGAAAAGCTGGCCCGGAGCCAAGGGCGGGCCGTCGGGAAACCGGCGCAGCCCGGTGAGCCGCAGGTCGGGCGAGCCCGGCGGGGTCCCGCCGGAGACGCGGTAGTTGGCGACCGCGTACTTGGTGTCCCGAATGCCCCTCGAGGCGTCGGCGGGACCGTCGGGACCGGCGACGGACGACGTCGCGGGCACACCAGCCGGGTCCCCCATGTGGGTCAGGCGCGGGTTCGAGAACAACCGCGCGCGGCGGCACCCGGAGGACCGGTAGAGCCCGAAGTGGTCGTAACAACGGGCCGAGTAGGCCATGACGGTGTGCCACCGCGACGAGACCGGCGCGCCGGGGTCGAACATGCGGAGGTTCACATAGCCGTGGCGGTAGCCGTGGGTCTCGGGAGGGGCCTCCCGCAGGCTCTGCCAGCGGTCGTGGGCGAGCCCCAGGTTGTGGCCGATCTCGTGGGCGAAGGTGCCCAAGTCAACACAGAAGTAGTCCGTCGCGCCGAAGGCGGCCTGCGGCGTGGGCGACGACGGCATCTGGGCCCGGCCGCACACCACCCGGTCGCCGGACCCGGCGTCGTCGACGTCCCAGTCGGTGACCAAGTGGACGAGGTCCGCCGAGTACGCGTCGCGGAGCGCATGGACGTCGTCCATGTAGCCGTCGGACCGACCGGCGAGACGCCGGGTGTCGGTGGAAGGACCGGACTCGACGTACGAGATAGGGCCAAGATGGGCGAGGCGGAGGCGCAGCCCGACGCCCGAGGCGGCCAAGGAGCTGTTGGCATCCGCGAACATCAGATCCGCGAGGCCGGAGATCGACCAGACCGACGGGAGCAACGCCGCGCCGGCCGCCGCCGCGGGCGTGTAGACGACGGCGACGTCAATGACCGAGCCGTCGTCGAGGGGGCTCGACGCGGCGGGGTCCAGCGCCGCCGTGGGCGACCACGGAACCTCGGGATCGACAACCACCGGCTCGTCGCTCCAGGGGGGGCGGGCCGCCTCGCTTGCCTCGTAGCCGCCGCCGGAGCGCTTCACGCCGTAGACGACCCCTCCGGGGCCGTGGACGGTGACGGACAGGCCATCGGGGTAGACGAGGACGGTCACCGGCCACCCGAGCGCGCCCCCGGGCGGAACCGCGTCGCCGGCGAACGCCAAGCCGTCGCCGGTGGCCGTAGAGCCGGCCGGAACGAGCTCCGCCTCAAGCAAGAGATCGGCGAACAGGCCGATGGCGACGGCGAGCGGGGCGTCGGCCGCCGCCGCGACCCGGAGGGCGTCCAGCGCGCCCTCAGGCACGCTGACGGCCGAACGGCGCGCCACCCCGCCGGCCGCGGACGGCGGGCCGGACGGGACCGCCAACCGGGCCGCCGGCGCGTCGTCGAAGACGACGAGGTCGACGCGCCCCGGCGCCACGGACTGGCCGACGACGGCACCGGGGGCCAGCAGGACGGCCGCCGAAGCGGCAAGGATCCCGGCGCGCACGGCGCGCGCCGGAAGGTACGGCGTCAACATGGAAGCCTCCCGACCGGCATGGAGCACGCCGGCCGGGCAAGACTAGGGAGGCGGGGCCGACGCGTCGCCGCCGCGTGACCGCCGGACACCCGCGGCGACAGGTTTGGTCGCCGGAACCCCCCGGGGACGCGCAGGGCGGCGGGCGCGCGGGCGCGGGCCCAGCCCCGGCGGACGCCGGAACCGGGACCCTGAACGGAACCCGGCCCCGGGGGCTACGGAAGGGTCACCACCCGATCCGGTGAACGACGCCCCAAGCCGCCATGGCCGTCATGGCACCCGCGAACGCCCCTCTTCCCGCGGACGAACCGTCCGCCTGACCCTCTCGGGCGGAATGAACCGCGGCACCCGCCGCGACCGCGGCCACGCCGGCGGCGGCGATCTTGAGCCACGCCGGCGGGCGGTCAGAGGGCACGCCCCCGCCGTCCCCGAGCTCGGCGAGCCCCCACGCGGCCGCGAAGGCTCCGGCGGCCAAGGCCGCCGAGGCGGCACCGCCGCCCGGCCACGGGCCGCGCCGCAACGCGGCGTGCTCCGCGCCGTCGACGCAGTTGAGCACGCCGCCGGGTCCGCACTTCAGGACGAACCACTGCCGGCCGCCGACGTAGACCCTCGAGCCATGGGGGAGGAACCGGCCCGCCGCGTCGTCGACGCGGCCGCCTCCGGGCGCGAGGCCCCGGCAGTGATCGAGCGTCGCGAACGGCGAGCGGACGCCGCCGCACCACCCCTCGACGTCGCGCGACCTGTGGGCCAAGTAGGCGGTGCCCGCCACCGCGCCGGCCGCCGCGACGGCGCGCGCCCACGGGAACCGGGCGTGGGACGCCTCGCGGGCGCGGACGGCCGCCGCGCGGACATCGGACTGACCCGCGGACGGGACCGCGGAGAGGACCAGGAGCGCCGCCGCCGCCGGAATCGAAAACCGCATCAGCCCAACCTCCGAAGAGAACGACCGAGCTACCAGGTCAACGTCCAAGTCAACAATCCGGCGGCGGCGCCGAGGACGGCGGAGCCCTTCGAGAACCCGTCCCGGGGCCGCCGGAGGCAGTCGTAGACCGCACACGACAACGGGGCCGAAGGGACCCCGGCGGCGTCTCTGAACACCGTGCCCTCGGGAACGAATCCCGCGCGGATCTCCGGCGGGACGGGAACCGCCGACGGACTCCCCGCGGGGACGACACCGGCCCGGAGGTCCACCGGGATCACGACGCCGCGCTCGTAGTGGGCGACCCCCCGGTGGACAAGGTAGACCCCGACCCCCGCTACAGCCGACGCGGCGACACGCAGCCACGCGGACGGCCGTTCCGAAGCATCCCGGGCCTCCACCGCGGCACGGCGGAAATCGGATCGCTCCTGCGCGTACGCGGGAAACGCGAAGAGCGACACGACGACCGCGAGCACGAGGACCGCGGCGCGCGGCCGGACAGAACCGCCGGCACCAGCCGGGGAGCGAACGCGACGGCCCGCGAGACGGAAACCGAGGAGCGCGAGGACGGCGGAGAGGAGGGCGACTCCGGGGACCGGCAAGGCCGGGACGGCCGACACGCAGTTCAGCTCCGCCCCGGGGGCGGCGAGGAGCGCCCGGAGGGCGTCCCGCTCGGCGGGGTCGACGCTGAGGCCCCACCACCGCTTAACCTCGATCACGCGCTCGGCGTACCAGGCACCGTGATACTCGGGGCGCCACTCCGCGGCGTCGCGGGCGGACTTCGCGTGGCGGTTGATGGTCGGGTCCGCGATGGTCAGGTTCGGGAGGTAGGAGCCGAACTCGTAGCGCGCCGCGGGCCGGATGCCACTGTCGTGCGCCTCCGCGAGGGCGACGATGTGGTCGACGTCGGTGGCGGCGTCGCCGTCCACCGGGTCGATCGGGAACGCCTTGCAGGAGTACGGCGTGAAGACCATCCCGTCGACCTTCATCGAGTCGGGGAACGCGGCGATGACGTCGTCCTCGAGCGCGCGGTAGCGCGAATCGGGGCCGTAGTCGGCGCGGTCGAAGCCAGCGCGCGGCCCCTCCGGCTCGTCGCAGACCGGGAGGCCGCGCCAGATCGGGGAACCCGGCGGGCACGCCCCCGCCGGTCCCGGCGACGGCGCAACCTCCGGACCGCCGCCGACGGCCACCGGTCCGGCCAGCAACACCACCGACGCCGCCGCCGTGGCCACCGCTCTCCGCATAGACGCCCTCCTTCCGGCTCCCGACAGACGACAATCCCGTCCACCGGGAACTATGCGGAGGCGGTACCGCCGGGGGCGCGCGGGACCGCGCGGATGAGGGGTCGCGGGCCTTCCCTACGATGCGGCCCGCGGCGTAAGGGGGCGTTGGAGCGCGAGGACCTGACCGTCCGGGGGCCCAAGCACGGCCGGAAGGCGCCGGCCGGCGATCCGGCGCGGCAACACGGCCGCTTCGACTGCAACCCGGACGGCCCGCCCGCGGAACGCGCCCAAGGACGCGGACGGGCACGGGTTGACCCCCGCGGATCGAACGCGGGACGATCAGGGCCCCGGCGCGGCGGGCGCGCGACCCGATGAAGGCCGGACGAGCGGCGGGCCCGGGACGGACTCAAGCGCCGGAACAAGAAACATGTCTGCGGATGTTTCCGGATCACCGGAGACCCGAAGTGGGACTAGGGGCGGGGCGGGCGGGAGACGCCGGCCGCAAATCGTTGATGGACAGCGGGTTACGGCGCGCTCAAAGGAAACACGGATGCTGGACTGATCAGAAAACACACGAATGCTGGCCAAACGGCCAGAATTTCATGTGGCTGCACACGGAACCACCGGGGGGACCAGACGGTCCTAGCGGAAAGTCGAGAGGACCAGGATGACGACAGCCGGTCCTCTAGCCCGCCGCCCCGGGCGGACGGGCCATGAAGCAGGCCGGGCCGGCGGACGGGCAGCGAAGCACCCCGCCACCGGCTACCGGCCGCGGCCGGGCAGAACCGCCCACGGCACCGGGCCGCAAGACAACCGGGGCCGAGGCCTCCGGCGGCTCTACGCGGCCTCCGCCAGCCAACGGATGGCCTTGGCGACGGTTTTCGGGACGACGCCGAGCCGCCGGGCGATCTCGGCGTCGGGGAGTCCCGAGGCGCTGAGGTCCGTGGCTTCCGCGGCGATCCGCTGGTAGACTGGACGGGTCTCGGGCGGGCGGATGTCCACGCCGATGGGGAGTTCGGACAGGGTGCGAGGTGTTTGCGTTCGGGTCGGTGCCCTGGCCGCGGTCCCGGCCGGGGTCCGCCGCGCCGGCCGCGGGCGCGCGTCCGACGAAGTGGTCCTTCCCGAGTTGGACGCTCCAGGCGGCGCGCCCGGCGACCCGCGAGCGTATCCGGGGCGACCGCCGCGCGAGGGAGAAGATGCCCATGCCCGCGGGATTTTCGGCCCCGTGCAGGTGCTTCGGGCCAGCCGCTCTTGCCGAACGCGAGGAGCGTCCTCGGGTCGCCGATGCCCCGGCCGTCGTCGCTCACGGTGATCCGCCGGTTGGCCCCGTCGTGCGTGATGGCGACCGACGCCGCGCCCGATCGGCAGGCGTTGGCCCTGCCAAAGCGAGGGTTCACTCTCCCGGGTGCCCGGACTGCTAACTTTCCTGCTAACTTTTGGTGCCGCGATGGGGCGTTTTGCGACCGTTTCTGACCGTTTCTGACCCGGACCGGCACACCGGGCTCGGAGCGAGAAATCAAGAGAAATCCCAATAAAAAAGGCCCTTTTCCGTGCGGAAAAAGGCCTGGAGAGTTGGCACGCCCGGCAGGATTCGAACCTGCGACCCTCGGCTTAGAAGGCCGATGCTCTATCCGGCTGAGCTACGGGCGCACACCCTTTTGGAATCAACGACTTACGGAGATCCTCGTCAACACGGCCGGCCGGTTCTGTCAGCCGAATCGCCCGCCGCGCCGAACTGCTCGACCAAGAGCCTCGTTCGGGCTCCCTGACCAATACTACGCTACGATCGGGCTCGTTTCCAGTTACGGCCGCGCGAGCCCGCTCAGCTCGACGGGCCCAGCTTCCCGGCGTCTCGGGGCGCGCGACCGCGCCTTTCCGGAGCGGCAGGCCGCGCGCTCTCCTGTCGCGCCAGCCAGCGCTCGACGCTCCTCCGCACCCACACCGGCGTCCGCCGAAGCACTCGCTCCGTCCACGAGAACTCCGTCAGCGCCCGGCCGACCGCACTCGCCGACCCGCTCCCGGAGTCCGCCACGGTGAAGCGCCTTGACCGGCGTCACGTCGGCCACCAACCGCGGCCGGCTCGCCGCTTGCCCGACATCCACCACCCGTGGCGTCGGCCAATGTACGTTCATCCTCCACTGCGCTCAGCAGCCCGGCGGCCGCGCCCTCCGCGGCACTTCCCGCAGACCAGCGCGCCCCGCTACGCCAGCGCCCGCGAGCAGCAGTGGGGACCCGGCCGGTCCTCCCGCAGCCGGAGGCCAGTGGTCGCAACGCTTGACCGCGTCGGCCGCGGGCACCGGCCGCGCGGCCCGCCGCACGTCGTCACCGCCGCGTGCTCAGCGTCCCGCCCGTGTAGTTGAATGCGCCACCGCGCGGCCCGCAGCGCCCGCCAACCAGACCCCCTGACCGCCGGCCGCCCACGCCTTGACCTGCGTCAAGGCCGACCGCAGCCACCTCCGGTTATCATTTTCCGACTGCGTGCTGCGGCCGGGAGGGGAGTCAATACGTGGGAACATCGTGCCCGTGCTCGCCGATGGACGTCTCCGGCTTTTTCCGTGGAGTGAAGCCGCTTCTGCGGCAGCAATGCTGCGAAAGCCAAACAACAGACCGCTTGTCGGGCCCCACATCGTCCCCATCAAACCTCCGTCGCCACCAGCCCGCAGGCCCGTTCGTCGATCACAGCCGATGGTTTTCGCCGTCCGCGACCAGCCGCGGCCGTGGTACCATTGCTTCGCATGAGAAGACTCCCAGAGACCAGTAATGAGAAGTGTGACCGCGTTCGCTGTAGTTCTAGCTCCCGTTCTGCTCGCCGTGCCGTCGGCGGCTGCGTTGGCACCCGATCCCCGGCATATGCCTGCCGTCGCAGTCAGAACAGCACCCGCCAGTACCGACCGTGCCAGCCCGCCGCCGGCCCCGCCCGTGGCCTCATCTCCCGCGTCTAGCCCATCCGAAGATCAGCCGCTGCCCGTTCCAGTGATGGACGCACTTCGTGCGCGACTAACCGCCGGTTCTATCTTTTTTGGCGAGCGCACTCTTGTCCACAATGAAAGCGACGGCACCGCACATTACGAATCACCACAGTTCAGCAAGGCGTCGCCGTACTTGGCATTTGAAGCGCAACCCCGCTTATGGCCCATGACAGACCCTCCCCGTCCAGATCTATACAGCCGCGTGTATCTTGAGGGTATTGCCCACGTGCGACTAACAACGATTGGCGTCACTGCAAGAAGTGAAACTACCGAGGATCCCGGCGTCGCTGTTCCCGGCGCGTCAATCCTTGAATCTCAGAAGTCGGCACAACTTCAGTTTGGCGCACTACTGACCTTTAACGGTCGCGGATTTGATGTTGGAGGCAATCAGTTCCACTGGAGCCTCGGGCCAGTATATCGCTCGCTCTTCCACACCGTTACAATTGCCCAACGCAACAGGCGGGTGTGGAATCCTGAAGACGATTTATATAATGGCACAACCCTCGGCGTGCGCCTTACTTTGTACAGCCGACCCGGCACTGAACCAAGCCCTGGTCGCGCTGTACAGGGTTGGACCCCAACGGCGTATATTGATTTCGGTGGAGGACGGTTCCAGAATTTCGAACTCGTGCAAGGAAAAACCAACGCCGCCCAAGAATGCCTGCGAAAGCCCGGAGTTTGCCTCGCAAACGGACCGCCGCCAATAGACGAATTCTCCGTAGAGAAAGCGCTGAGAGCCTACATAGAAGGCAGGATTTTCGTTGAATCCGTTTATCTAGGCTTTGACCTCAATACCGGTGAGGGCCCAGACGACCTAAGGTTCATGGCCGGATTCACTGTCGACCTTAGTAGGTTCTTGACCAAGGCCAATCAGCCTGCGAACCGCCGTACTTCTGCCTCGTGGCCCGTGGTGCAGTTGGTGACCAAGGATCGACATGGATCCGAAGAAAGGGAGCGTTGACATGATGCCCGATCACTTTTCGCCGCGCATACCAACTTACATTTTCTTTACAGCCGTCGTGTTGGTCGCAGCCGTGCTTGCGGGGCGAGCGCGAGCGCACCCCCCCGAGCATGCCAACCAGGCTCCCGCACACGACCACTTGGCAGCTTCGGTGTCGCAGTGCGATTTTTCGCGACCTGGGATCACACCTCAGTGCCAACTGGAACTCGCACACCACTTCGCCCCCATTATCCTCCAGAACACTCGTAGCGCCACTATTCGCCGCGACTTCATTACACGCTTCGATTTCGACGGAGACAACGACCCCACGAATCAGCGCGCCAACGGCCGGGACCCGCGGTACCCCTTGCCGGCGCACGTCTACTTTGTCGTTATCGAAGGCAAGACACACCGGTTCATTGGCTACGCGTTCTATCACCCGGAGGACTACAAAAGAGGTCTTGGCCATGAGAACGACATGGAAGGTATTATGCTAACTGTTAGTTACCCTGGAGCCACGGACACTGGTCGTGGGCAAGTACTCGTTATTGAGACGCTCGCCCACAACCAGCTTTATCAGTACTATAACCATCGCACTATTCTTGATGCAAAGGCGGCACCCGGTAGAGCATCAGAGGATAAAGATGGTGGCATTTCATACGGGGACGGCACATCTCATCCGTTTGTGCAAGTCGAGGCCAAGGGTCACGGCGTGCATCTTCTGTATTACGAAGAGCTGACCCGCCACGTCATCATATACCGTCCATCCATGCGTGAGGTCGGTGAGACACCGATGATTGATGGGAGCCGGATAGCGGTGGCGGAATACGCACTTGAAGCACTGGAAGACAGCGTGCTATGGCGGGGCAGGCAAGACAGTACACTTTACAGGGATCGATTTAGAAATTGGAACGGTCGCCTATACGAACGACGGCCGTCCCACCAACTGTTCGAGGCTTTTCGAGGAGGCAATTTTTTCCTAAAGGCAAATCCACCGTGGGCATGGGATGACCTTAATGACCCTGGAGTACGGCGCGGTGACTGGTATTTGGCACCGGCGCATACGGTGGCCTCACACTTGGTGGTGCCCGGGTTGGACCGTGCCAGTGTGGACGATCCGCGCTACTACATCAGCCACCCCTTCCTGGAATATGCGGGCAACCCCCCGGTAGACCGACAACCTGAGGTAGCGATTGGTGCGGGTACAGCCGAGGCGACACAAACCACGGGCAACCCGTCGGACACGATCCGTCTTTATGGGGGGGCGGATCTCAGGGAATGGGTGGCGGGTGATGACAGCGTGGCGATCAGAGAGGACGGGGCAGGTGACTATATTGAGGTGCCGATAAGGGAGGTGGATTCTAGCGCACCTACGGTAGCGACCACGGACGTGGAGCTTCCGGTGGGACGACGAAATGCCATACGATTGCGGTATCAGAATCCATATGGTGTGCCTGCAGTGCGGGCGACGTTTATTGTCGCGCGAAGAGATGGTAACGAGGAACGACGTGTGTCTAGTACTGTTATTTTGGCGACGACTGACGGAAGGGAGGGTGAGAGTGTTGACGTAAACGTGAGAGAGGCGATGGTGTACAACGCGGAGGAGGACGACATTGAAGACCTGTATATTGTGGGTGTAGAACTGGAGTTTACGTCGAACCTTGGCCCTTGGGGAGCGGAGGAATTGAGCGCGTATTTGCCGGCGGCGTTGCGGAGTGGAGCGGAGCGGTTTCGGCGGGTACGCGAAAGCGACCGGACGGAGGGGTCAATTAATGTGAGGGAGATTAGCATTATCGCAGAAGGGCAGTGAAAAGGGTGTGCGACACGGATGCACATCATGGCCCGAAGGCCGGGGTTACCCCATCGCCACGTCGGCCCCGTCACACCCAGGGCGAGAGATCGGACCCCGCCGCCGCCCCGGCGCGGTCCGCCGTCGTCGCTGCTTTGGGCACGGGGGGTGGGTCAGCGCTATCGGTCCTCGGATTGAAGTCGTGGTTCCCGACCTGTTCCTGACCACGAGTGGCTTGCGGCGCGGCGCCTCCCGGTTTCGGCCCGGCCGGTCTCGTCGAGGCTTCCCACCAGCGCGACGCCGCCGCCGTTCAGCACGGTGTCGCCGCCGGCCACGGCCGACCTCCAGCCGGTCGTGATCGCCCCGTCGATGCGCGGGGCGTCCCGGAACGGCCTGTCGCAGTACTTGATGATGTTGCCGTGGCACAGGTGCAGGTCCGACCACACCCACGTGCGGCGCTCGCCGGGCGGGTGAACCTCGACGGCGTGCGTCTCGGTGTAGTCGACGATCCGCCGGATGCCCCGGCGGTTCCTCCGTGGCTTCCCCGTCGCGAGAATCCGGTGAAGCGCCATCGAGGTAACGGCGTGGCAGGCACCGCCGCCGGCCTCACGGTCAACGGCACGGAGTCGACGCTGGCCGAGGGGCGACGGCGCCAAGGAAGCTCTAGCTAGCTAGGAGGGTGCCGCTCCGGGGCGCGGGCCGAGGCAGGCGCGGCGTTCTGGAGCCGGTTGACGCGCCGGGGACGACGGAGTTGAAATAGGCGTATGGAGATCGCCAACCCGATCTACGACGCCGCCTTCAAGTACCTGATGCAGGACGACCGGGCGGCGCGGCTCCTCGTCGGCCGCATCGCCGGGCTCCGACATCGAGTCGCTGGAGCTGCGCCCGCAGGAGTTGGCGACCCCGCGGGAGGGGCCGTGGCGGGGAGCGGGGGGAGGCGTGCAGCCGCCCCCATCAGGAGGCCCCTGCGCATCCCGTACGCCGTCGCGATGTGCGCCGCCGGGCCGTCGCGGTTCAGGCGTACGCCCGCGGCCCGCGCCGTCTCGGCCGCGGTCTACAACCAAAGCGCGCGCGAACCCCGCGGGATGCTGAGCGGAACGCGTGGTCGAGCTCGATTCGCCAAGGCCATGCGGCCCGACCGGGGAGTACCTTGGGGAAGTGCGTGACCCAGGCCCAGGGCCTCATGCGAGCTTGATGTTCTGCTCGATGACGGTCAGCGCGGCGCGGGTCAGGAACCCCGAGCGGGTGGTGCCGGCATGCCCCGCCGCACGGTCGATCATGTCGATCGCATGGCCGGGGATCGACACGTTCAGCCGCACCGCCTTCCGCGGCGGGTCGATCTTCTCAAGGTCGACGTTGACGACGCCCACCACCTCATGCGGGCCCAGCTTGAGCGGCACATCGCGAGATGGTGCCGGAAGCGGCTTCCCGTCCTCGACCAGCACGCCGAGATAGGACAGGATCGCATCCTCGGCGTTGTTGAGGGCCTCGTCCAGCGAGTCGCCGGCGGACGTGCAGCCCGGCAGGTCCGGCACCGTCACGCCGTAGTCTGTCCGCCCCGGCGCCGTCTCGAGCACGACGAGATATCGCATCATCGGCCTCCCCACTTCCAGCCTGCCTGCCGGCAGATGTTCCGTAGCGTCCCGATCATCAGGTCCTTGCGGGGATGCGGCACGACGACGATTCCGGGCTTGGTGGGATGCGTGAACACGCGGTGGCTGCCCTTGCCCTTCCTCGGTGTCCATCCGTCGCGCTCCAGGCGCTTGATGACTTCCCCGCTGCTCACGTTGTGTATTTTACACAACGGCACGGGCCAGGTCGACGGCTTGGACGGCTTGGGCAATACTCGACATGGTTGCCCGGATTGCCCGACATGCACGGTTCTTCGCGAGGAATGGCTCGAGGCAGGTCGGCGTGGCGGGCCCGCCGCCGGCCTCACGGTCAACGGCACGGAGCCGACGCTGGCCGACGACGACACGGCGCCAAAGAGCTCCACGAGGGCACCGCTCCGGGACGCGGGCCGAGGCGGGCGCGGCGTTCTGGAGCCGGTTGACGCGCCGGGACGGCGGGGTTGAAATAGAGCCGCATGGAGATCGCCAACCCGATCTACGACGCCGCCTTCGAGTACCTGATGCAGGACGACCGGGCGGCGCGCCTCCTCGTCGGCCGCATCGCCGGGCTCGACATCGAGTCGCTGGAGTTGCGCCCGCAGGAGTTGGCGACCCCGCGGGAGGGGCCGCGGCGGGGAGCGGGCGAGGCCGTGCAGCCGCCCCTCGCCCTGTTCCGCATGGACTTCGCGGCCCGCGTGCGCACCCCCGACGGCGGCGAGCGGCAGGTGCTCATCGAGATCCAGAAGACCAACGCGCCCACCGTCGTCGAGCGCTTCCGGGCGTACCTCGGCCAGCAGCTTTGCAGCCCCGCCAAACGTCATCGAGCATCCCTCGGGCGGTGCTCGCCTGACCGAGCCCGTCTCGACCGGTCCGCCGGCTCAGTCGGCCGCCTCCACCGCTCGCAGGCGGCCCTCGACGTACCGGTGCAGGACGCTCGCAATCAGGGTCTGGTAGGGCATGCCCTCCGACAGGGCCCGCTTCTTCAGGGCATCGAGGTCCCGGCTGGAAATCCTCACGTTCACGCGCCGGTCCTTGCGGAACGTGGCCGCCGCGTACTCCCGGTGCTTCTTCATCATCGCGGCCTTGTTCCGGGGCGACCGCAGCTCGTTGCGCTCGAACGCGTCGACGATATCCTGTTCCTCCTTGGTCAGTCGGGCCATCATCGCCGGTCTCCCAGATACCGCCGGGTTGCCGCCCGGCTCGGGATGATCGTCTTCAGGAACACCTCGGTCCCGGATTCGACGAACGGCACCAGGTACGCGTAGTCGTCGATCACGACCACGGAAATCCTCTGCCGCGGATACCGATCCTGGTTCGGATGGTCGAAGATGTCGACCTCGTCGCCGTTCTCGATGTGAAAGACCACCTCTTCGAAAGAGATGCCCCGCTCCCGCCTCAACTGGACGTTCTTGGCACGATTCCAGTTGAAACGCCGCACCGCCACAGTCTAGCTGAATGGATGCCTGATGTCATCACCCGGCCGCCCGGCCGGCCCGCCCCGCTCTCCTGCCGTGACGGCAGGTGTGGAGGGTACGCCGGGGCGACTACCTGCGCCGGGCCCAGGTGGCGGGCTGGGTGACCCCCTGGCCGAGGCAGTTGGCGACGCGGGCCTGGAGCGCCGGCTGCTTTACGCCCCGGAGGAGAGTTCAGACGCCACCGCCGCCCGGACCCGGTCGGCCGTCGTCGCCCCTTCCGGCCCGTCGCCGGACAGCAGGCGCTTGCCGAGCGCGAGCAGGCTCTCGAGCGGCAGGGGCCGGTAGCCGGTGTGCTCGACGCACACGTTGATGTGCGGGGTGTCGCGCAGGGGCTCGTTGTTGTGCACGTGGCCGTACAGGTTCACCCAGCCCGGGGGGAGTCCGTCCATCGCGAGGTGGGTCAGCGCCATCGGGGGATCGGTGTCGATCGCCAGGATGCCGGTCGCCGTCTCGTGTTCGGCCGCGTCCAGGAGGCCGGTCCTGCGGTTGAAGTCGTGGTTCCCGACCACGAGCAGCTTGCGGCCCGGCGCCTCCCGGATTTCAGCGCGGCCGGCCTCGTCGAGGGCTCCCGCCAGCGCGACGTCGCCGCCGTTCAGCACGGTGTCGCCGCCGCCGACGGCCGACCTCCAGTTCGCCATGATCGCGCCGTCCATGTGCGGGGCGTCCCGGAACGGCCTGTCGCAGTACTTGATGATGTTGCCGTGCCGCAGGTGCAGGTCCGACCACACCCACGTGCGGCGCTCGCCGGGCCGGTGAACCTCGACCGGGTGCGTCTCGGTGTAGTCGATGATCCGCCGGATGCCCCGGCGGTTCCCCCGTGGCTTCCCCGTGGCGAGAATCCGGTGAAGCGCCTCGAGGTAAAGGTGCTTCAGCTCGATGCAGCTCCGGTCAACGGGCGTCATGGGGCTTCGGTCCGCGCCGCCGTCCGCGCGGGCGCATTGCTCATGGTACGGTACGATTCGGTTCGTTGCCCGGCGGGCCGCCGGGTGGGAGGCGCGCCAACGATGACGCGGACGGATCGACGCGTGTGGAGTTCGCTGGTCCTCGCAGCGGCGGTGTGCGGATGCGCGGCGCCCCGCGTGGTGACGGACGTCGTCCTCGACCTCGCGGCCGAGCGGCCGTGACCGCCCGGCGGAACCGCAACCGCGGCGCAAGCGGTCGTCGCCGCCGGCGTGCACGACAGGAGAGTGAGACGCCGCAGCGAACGACGCCGACACCGCCGGCGTGACCCGATGCCGGGGCGGTCATCTTCACAACCTGTCGTGCACCGCCGTCGCCTTCGTCGCCTGCCCGTCACGCATGTCGTATACTACGGGGTGGGGTGTTCGCCGCCGACCGCCTCGTAACCGGTCGGTTCGCGATCCGTGGGGGCGGTAATGGACACGATTCCTGCCGTTTCGGGCCGCGCGAGCCCGGTTTGGCCCGCCTTGGCCGTCGACCAGTTCTCCGTTCGGTTTCCGGCCCGGCTCGGCGAGATCGGGCCCCTCCTCTCGATGATCGAGACGGTCGGGCGTTGGCACGAGGCGCCGGGCGCGGTCGTGTACGGCCTCAGCGTCGTCGTCGACGAGTTGGTCGCCAACGTGGTCCGCCATGCCCAGCCGGCCCCCGGCGCGTTGCTGCGGGTCTCGGTCGCCTTTTCGGACGACTGCGTCGGGTTGTTGTTCGACTGGCCGGGCGAGTCGTTCGATCCGGTCTCCTTCGTGACGCCCGATCTCGATCGAGGATCCGACCCCGCCGCGGTGCCGGTCGGGGGCCTGGGGCTCTGCCTGGTTCAGGCCTTCGCCCAGGAGATGCGCTACCGCCGGGACGGCGACCGGAACGTCGTGTCGTTCGAGCGGCGGTACGGCCGGGACAGCCCGGTCATGGCCACGGCGCCGGGAGAGGCGGCCGACGGGGCCTTTCCTTCCAGGAACGGTACGTCATGATCGACACCCTCCGGTTGTCGTCCCGGCAGGTCGCGGCCGACGACGCCGAGTTCCGCGTCGTCGAGCTCGCGGGTCGGCTGGACTCCGGGAACGCGCACCACGTCGAGAAGTCGATCCTCGGTCTGACCGAGTCCGGTTCCAACGTGGTCGTGGACTGCAGCGGACTCGATTTCGTGGCCTCGTCGGGGATGCGCGCGTTCATCCTGGGCGCCAGGTCCGCCAAGGCCCGCGGCCGGGTGTTCAGGGTCGCCGGCCTCATCCCGCATGTCGCGGAGGTCTTCCGGGTCACGGGGCTCTACAAGCTCCTCGACATTCGGCCCACCCTCGACGACGCCCTGGAAAAACCGGACGCCGTCGCCGTCGGCTCGTAGGCCGCCCCGCGCCCCTGCGCCCTGCCGTCTTGACTCGCCCCGCCCCGAAAGGTACGCTCCCGCTCTCGCCTCGGAATCGGGACTTGCAGGCCGCGCGCCCGGTGTTCGGACACCGCGGCGCGGCGGCGTAAGGGGGTAGGGAAGTCATGGCTCGCACCATCTTCAACGTCGTCTGCCTCGTCGTGCTGCTCGGCACGATCACGCTCTCTCAGCAGCCCGCCGACCCCGCGTCGGCGATGGCGGAAGCGGCGGCGCGGTTCCTCGACACGCTGGACGACGAGCAGGAGGCCGCGGTGCGGTTCCCGTTCGACGGCGAGGACCGCTTCGACTGGCACTTCATCCCGCGCGAGCGGAAGGGCGTCTCGCTGAAGATGATGACCGGCTCGCAGCGGGCCGCCGCCCTTGACCTGGTGCGGGCGGGCCTGAGCGAGGAGGGGTTCACGAAGTCGGAGGTCATCCGCCAGCTCGAGCAGATCCTGTACGAGCAGGAGGGCCGCGACATCCGCGACCCCGACCTCTACTTCTTCATGATCTTCGGCGAGCCGGGTGACGGGACGTGGGGCTGGCGCTACGAGGGGCACCACATCTCGCAGAACTGGACCATCGTCGACGGCAGCGCGATCGCCGCCACGCCGCAGTTCTTCGGCTCGAACCCGGCCGAGGTGCGGAGCGGGCCGCGGCAGGGCCTGCGGGTCCTCGGCAGCGAGGAGGACCAGGCCCGCGACCTGCTCAAGTCGCTGAACGACGAGCAGCGCAAGGCGGCCAAGCTCTCGGACGAGGCCCCGAGCGACATCCTGACCCGCGCCCAGCGGCGGGTGACCCTGCTCGAGGACTTCGGGGTCCTGCACAAGGACCTCGACGCCGACCAGCAGGCGGCCGTGTGGTCGATCATCGAGGAGTACGCCACCGCCCAGCCCGGCCCCGTCGCCGACGAGCGGCTGGCCGAGGTGCGGGACGCCGGGCTCGACGGCATCCGCTTCGTGTGGATGGGCGGCGAGGCCCAGGGCGAGCCGCACTACTACCGCATCCAGGGGCCGACGTTCCTCATCGAGTACGACAACACGCAGGGCAACGCCAACCACGTGCACAGCGTGTGGCGCGACTTCGCCGGCGACTTCGGCCGCGACCTGCTGGCCGAGCACTACCGGCAGTACGACCACGGCGTGCGTTACGCCGACTAGCGCGGGCGGCCGGCGACGACCGGCCGGTTCGACGTGATCGCCGGGGCCTCCCGGGGGGGGCTCCGGCCGCTCTTCTCCCACCTTTTCAAGGGGATGCCGTCAGCGCATCCCGCGGGCGGTTTCCGCCCGCCTCCGACCTTCTTTTCTTCCAAGCAGCGCGCGGCCGGGCGGCTCAGACGGACTCAAGGACGACCAGCGTGCGGTCGTCGGGACCGCCGAACGAGAAGCGGTCCTTCCTACACGCGTCGCACCGCAGCCGGGCGGCTCAGATGGACTTCAGGACGACCAGGGTGCGGTCGTCGGGGCTGCCGAACGAGAAGCGGTGCACATCGTCCATGACCCGCTGGCAGATCGTCTGGGCGTTCTCTTCCCGCGCCTCGTGCATCGTTCGGGCGAGCCGGTCGTGGCCGTACTCCTCGTCGTGGGCGTCGGCCGACTCGACGATGCCGTCGGTGTAGAGGGCCAGCATGTCCCCGGGGCGGAGGTGGGCGCCGCCCTCGAAGTAGCGCGGCGACTCGAACATGCCGATGGGGACCCCGCCGCTCGACAGCTTCTCGACCGACCCGTCGGCGCGCACGTGCAGCGGCGGCTGGTGGCCGGCGTTGACGTAGATGATGCGGCGGGTCGGCGCGTCGAGGACGGCGTAGAAGAGGGTGACGTAGCGGCCCGCGTCGACCGAGTCGTAGAAGAACCGGTTGGCGTGGCGCATGACCGCGCGGATGGCCAGCTCGCGCCCCACCAGCGCGTAGATCGAGGCGCGGATGGCCGACACCTGGAGGGCGGCGGCGATGCCCTTCCCGGCCACGTCCGCGATGATGATGAGCCACCGGTCCTCGGGCAGCGGGATGAACTCGTAGTAGTCGCCCCCCACCTCGAACGACGCCTCGTTCACGCCGGCGATGTCGAACCCGTCGAGGTCGGGGATGCCCCGCGGGACGAGGTCCTCCATGACCTGGCGGGCGACGAGCATCTCGGCGTCGATGAGCCGCTTGGCCCGCACCTCCTCCTGCATGCGCGACCGCTCGATGCTGCCGGCGATGACCGCGCCCAGCAGCCGCAGCATCTCGACCGCGCGGGCGTCGTAGGCGTCCGCGCGCCGGGAATGCAGCTCGACCGCCCCGATCACCGCGTGGAGCCCCACGAGGGGGACGACGAGGCCGGAGCGGTGGCACGGGCCGCCGTCGGCGGGGGCGACGTCCTCGTCCAGCCGCACGGGCTCGCCGGTGTCGATGGCCCGCGCCACGGGCCGCCCCTCTTCCAGGGCGCCGTCGTGGCAGGGCACCGCCCCCGAGGGGTCGCGCCACCAGTAGTGGCGCACGTGCCGGCCCGAGGCGCCCAGCACGTAGACGGCGGCCGAGTCGTAGTCGACGAGGCGGGCGACGCAGTCGAGGATGCCGTTCAGGATGCGGTCGACGTCGCGCGAGGCGAAGAGCTGGTAGGCGTCGACGAGCGCGCGGACCGCGCCGAGGGCCTCGTCGTCGGCGGCGCTGTCCGGTGTCGGCGGCGTTTCGGTCATCGGCATGTCTTCGGGATGGGTCGGCCCAACCTGTGGGCCGGGTTGTCCGGGTCGCGCGGTCGGGTCGGCCATCGTGCGGTTGCCGGCGAGAGCCTCGTCCCCCCATGTTAGCCGGATTGTCCGGATCTCGCGGGGCGCATAGAATAGAAGGACGGGCGTTCCACGCGCCCGCGTCGCCCGCCGCGGCGGCGTCGGCGGCGTTTCACGGTCTCCGCATGGTGGGTGTAGCTCAGTGGTAGAGCGCCGGACTGTGGCTCCGGATGTCGCGGGTTCAAATCCCGTCACCCACCCCAACCCAACCCCCGGCCGCGTACGGCGGATCCCCGACGAGCGGGGCGCCCTCTCTGAACTTGGCCGCGTACGGCGGATCCTCGACGAGTGCGGGCCCCTCGTCTTCCCCGGCGTCTACGACACCCTGTCGGCGAAGGTCGCCGAGCGGGCCGGCTTCCCCCTCGCCTTCGTCTCCGGCTACGCGGTCGCCGCCACCCTAATCGGCGAGCCCGACCTCGGCCTCCTCACCCAAACCGAGATCGTCGAGCGGGCGCGCCGCATCTGCGGCGCGGTGCGCATCCCCATCCTCGTCGACGCCGACACCGGCTACGGCAACGCGCTGAACGTCGTCCGCACGGTGCGCGAGCTGATGGACGCCGGCGCGGCCGGCTGCTTCCTCGAAGACCAGGCGTGGCCGAAGCGATGCGGGCACATGGCCGGCAAGGAGGTCGTCGCAGCCGAGGCGTGGCTGCAGAAGATCCGTGCCGCGGTCGACACCCGGGGCGACGGCGACTTCTTCATCGTCGCGCGCACCGACGCGGTGGCCGCCGTCGGCCTCGACGAGGCGCTGGCGCGGGTCGAGGCGGCGCACCGGGTGGGCGCCGACGCCACCTTCGTCGAGGCCCCGCGGTCGCTCGACGAGCTGCGCGAGATCGGCCGGCGGGCGCCCCGGCCCACCGTCGCCAACATGGTCGAGCAGGGACGGACGCCGACGCTCGGCCGGGCCGAGCTGGCCGCGCTGGGGTTCGACCTGATTCTGTACCCGGTGGCGGGGCTCTACGCGTCAGCGCAGGCCCTGACAGACGTCTACCGGCATCTGCACGATACCGGCGGCACGGGCGGCACCGCCACCGGCGGCACGGGCGGCACCGGCACCAGCCCCGGCGGCACCCGCGGCACCGGCGCCGACCGGCTCATGGCCTTCGAGCAATTCAACGAGCTGATCGGCGTCGACGAGGCCCGCGCCCTCGCCGCGCGGTTCGAAGAGCCGTCCGGGTAGCGGCTGGTGGCGAATCGCCGCGTTGGACCGAGGACGGCGAGGCGCCAAGCCATGTCCAGCCGCATCCGACACCGCGCCCTTCTGCCGGCGGCGGTCGCGGCCCTGCTGGCGGGGCCGGCGGCGGCCCAGGTTCCCCCCGACGAGGCGTGGCGGACGGTCGAGACCGCCCACTTCCGCATCACCTTCCCCGAGCACCTCGAAGAGCTGGCGGCGCGGACCGCGGACATGGCCGAGCGGGCGCACGCGGCCCTCTCGGCGGGGTTCCTCTCGGGTCCGCGGGGGACCATCGAGGTCGTCCTGACCGACCACATCGACGTCTCAAACGGCTCCGCCGCCTACTCGCCGTGGAACCGCATCGTGCTCTACGCGCGGCCCCCGGTCGACCATCCCGCGCTCGCCTACTTCGACGACTGGCTGGAGCAGCTCGTCGTCCACGAGCTCGCGCACATCTTCCACCTCGACTACGGCGGCGGCGTCGGCGGGTTCTTCCGCGCCCTCTTGGGACGGCAGCCGGCCCCGCCCCTGTCCATGGTCACCTTCCCGAGCACGAACGTCCCGTCGTGGGTCGTCGAGGGACTGGCGACGTGGTACGAATCGGCGCTGACCGCGCGCGGCCGAGTGCACGGGACATACCACGAGATGGTGCTGCGGACGGCGGCGCTCGAGGGGCGCTTCGAGAGCATGGGGCAGGCCGGCGGCAACTCTCCCCAGTGGCCCGGCGGCGGCCGGCGCTACGTGTACGGGTCGCTCTTCTTCGAGTACCTGCTCGAGAAGCACGGCCGCGACCGCATGGCCGAACTCGTCGACGAGGTCGCGCGCAACGGGATACTGCCCCCGCGCGTCCTGGACGTCCCGCTGACGGCCGAATGGGACGCGTGGAGGGACGAGATGCGGGCCGGCGTCGAGGGCCTCGACGCCGAACTCGCCCGGCTCGGCCCCGTCACCGAGCCCGAGGCGCTGACCCGCGGCGCGCGCCAGGGGCTGCACCCGGCGGTGTCGCCCGACGGCGGCCGGCTCGTCTACGTCCGGTCCGACGGCCGGTCCGACCCGAGGCTCGCGGCCATGCCCCCGGGCGGCGGCGACGGGTCGACCCTGACGCGGACGAACAACCTGACCCGGTTCGACTTCCTGCCGGGGGGCGGCATCGTGTTCGCCCAGCGCGAGTACGCGGACCGCTACCGGCGGTACAGCGACCTGTACGTGCTGACGCCCGCCGGATCGGTGCGGCGCGTCACCGAGGGCGCCCGGCTGACCGCGCCGTCGGCGGGGCCGGGGGGCGCGTGGGCGGTCGCGGTGGCGGAGGGCGGTGGGACCACCGGCCTGGCGCGCGTCGACCTCGCGACGGGGGCCGTCGACGAGATCGCGGCGCCGGTGCCGGACGTCTACTGGGCCTATCCCGCGGTCTCGCCCGACGGCCGGTGGATCGCGGCGAGCCGGTGGGCGGGGGGCCGGCACGACCTCGTCATCCTCGACCGCGACGGCGGCCCGGGGCACGAGGTGACCCACGACCGCGCCCTCGACCTCGCGCCCGCGTGGACCGCGGACGGACGCCACCTCGTCTGGTCGTCCGACCGGACCGGCATCCCGAACATCCTCGCGGCCGAGATCGACCCGCGCACCGGCGCACCGGGCGCGCCGCGCCTGCTCACCAACCTGCGCACGGGGGCGGCGTTCCCGAGCGTCGATCCGGCGGGCGAGTGGCTCTACTTCTCGGGCTACCACGTCGACGGCTGGGAGATCGAGCGCGTCCCGTTCGCGCCCGGCCTCGCTCCGCCGGCACCGCCGCCGGCCGCGCGCTTCGACGAAGGGGTGCCGGCGACCGTCCTCCCCGCCGCCGCGTTGCTGGACGCGCCGACCGCTTCGGCCGCGGCGGGCCCGGACACGTCGGCAAACCCCGCCGAGCTGGCGGACCAGGACGGGCGGGCGGCCCCGGACGACGGGCCGGCCGACCAAGACGTGCCGGGCGGCCGGGACGAACCGACAGACCAGGACGGCGGACCGGCCGACCAGAACGACGGGCCGGCCAACCAGGACGCGGCGCCGGGCGGCCGGGACGACGCGGCCGAGCAGGACATGCCGGGTGGCCGGGAGACACCGGGCGGCCGGGACGACGCGACCGCAGCGCCGCCCCCCGCCGGCACCACGCCCGTCAGCGGCGACCCCAACAACCCGGAGCGGCGCGACGGCGACCGCGCCGTGCGGGGCTACTCGCCGTTCCCGACCCTGTGGCCGCGGTACTGGGTGCCCAGCCTGCGCCCGCCGGTGGCGGTGGCGGCGAAGACGGTCGGGGGCGTCGAGGTGCCGCGGACCGAGGTCCTCGGCCGCGGCTTCGGCGGCCGGACCTCGGGGTTCGACGTGGTCGGCAGGCACGCATGGGCCGGCGGCGCGCGCTACTTCCCGTCGGGCGGCCGGCGCGAGGGCGACGTGTCGTACGAGTATCGGGGACTGGGGAACCCCACCATCGGGCTCTCGGCGGCGCAGCGCTGGGGGCACGACGGCGTGCGGGTGGTCGACGCGGCGGCGGGAACGGGGGAGGAGAGCACGCCGGAGACGTTCTTCGTCCTCGATCGGGAGCGCAGCGTGGCCGCGTCGGTCGGCATCCGCCGGCCCGGCTACCGGACCTCGCTCGGCCTGACAATCTCGGCCGGACTGGTGCGGAGCGACCGCGAGGCGCTCGACGCCGACCTGCAGCCGACGGGCGGCTACCGGCCCGCGCGCCCGGGCGCGACCTCGAGCGAGCTGGCGGTCGCGCTGAGCGCGTCGACCGCGCGGTCGCACGCGTTCCAACTGGGCAACGCACGCGGGGTCGAGGCCGACCTGTTCGCCCGCACCCGCCGCGACCTGACCCGGAGAGCGTCGCCCGCGGCTCCGCTCGCCGCCCAACCCCTGGGCGCGGCGGACGCATCCGCCGGCCGCGCCTGGCTCGACGACCGCTCCGTCGACGCGCTGTTCGGCCGGTTCGCGGCCTACCTGCCGCTCCCCCTGCCCGGCTTCGCCGCCCCCGTGCTCGCGGTCCGCGCCAACGCGGGCGCGGCGCGCGGTCTCGCGACCCGCACGGGGTACTTCGCGGTCGGCGGCTTCGGCGGCTTCGGCTCCGTCCGGGGCCGTGACCCCGCCGCCCGCGACGGGAGCCGCGCGTGGTCCGCCTCGGTCGAGCTGCGCGCGCCGCTGGCCCTGATCAACCGCGGGGCGGGCATCTGGCCCCTCCACGTCGACCGGCTGTTCGGCTCGGTCTTCCTCGACGCGGGCGACGCCTGGGACCCCGCCGATCCCTCCGCCGCGTCCCCCCCGCGGCGGCGTCCCCTGTGGTCGCTCGGGGTCGAGTTCACCACCCATCTCGCCGTCTTCTACCGGTCGGTGCTCCCTCTCCGCGTCGGCCTGGCCGCGGTCCGCGACGAGGCACGCGGCGTCTACGAGCCGAAGGTCTACCTGGACGTCGGGGTACCCTTCTAGCTCTGGTTGACCGTGCTCGAAAACGCTGCCCATGCAGGCGCAACCGGCCGCCTTCGGGGGGTTCGGGGGGCGTCCGAGTGGGTGCGCTACGCCCGCGGTCTGGACGAGCCGAAGAGATAGCCGAGGGCAAGGCTGATGATGCTGAAGGCTCCAGTGATCAGCTCACGCGACCCCGGGTGTTCCGGCACGAACCTATCCACCAGCAACAGCACCAGCGCTGCGACTAGCCCGGAGAGCGTCGCCTGTGGCTCCGCTCACCGCCCAACCAAACGCTCACGGCCGCGCTTCGCGCGGCCGCCCCGACGGCATGAAATTCGCCGGAGGCAGGCCGTTGCGGCGGCTGAAGCGGTGCACAATAGCGGCGGAGACAGGACCCGTGGTCGTCATGGTTAGTGGTGGGTCTCAATCCCCGAAACCAAACTGACCCGGCCGGTTCGGCCATCGAGCCCCGAATTGTGCCCGGCCTTCGAGCCGTGGACGCGCGGCAAAGCGCACCGTGCCCGAGCAGGGCGCGAGTTTCTCTGTCCGACCGGCCTGTCCTGCCTCCGCCTAACCCCCCTCAACAGGAGGCAAACCGATGATGAACGATGAGTTGTGCGTTGTCCATCCCCGCGCCGCGGGACTCGACGTGCACAAGGGACACATCACCGCCACCGTCCGGCTGGCCGGCCCGACCGCCGCCGAGCCGCGGGCCGAGACCCGCGGATTCAACGCGCTGGCGAGCGGCTTGAAGGCCCTCGTCGCCTGGTTGACCGGCCACCGGGTCGGAGCCGCCGCCATGGAGGCCACCGGCGTCTACTGGCACACCCCCTGGCAGGCCCTCACCGACGCAGGCATCGAGGCGCAACTGCTCCACGCCCAGCACGTCAAGCAGCTCCGCGGACGAAAGACCGACGTCGAGGACAGCCGCTGGCTCGCACGCGTGTGCCAGTTCGGGTTGGGGCGGCCCAGCTTCGTCCCCGACCGGCAGTTCCGCGACCTGCGCTCCTTGAGCCGCCACCGCCGAAAGCTCGTCGCCCGACGCAGCCAAGTCCGCAATCAGGCCCAGAAGGTCATCGACCGTGCCGGCGTCCGCGTCGGGGCCGTGCTCAGCGACATCTTCGGCCGCAACGGCCGGCGGGTCCTCGACGGCCTCGTCAACCGACTCGACCCCAAGGACATCCTGGCCTCGCTCAGTTGGCACGTCCGCAGCAAGCTCGACCGACTCGGCGACGCGCTGAACCTGACCCTGCGGGAGACCGAGCGCCGGTTGCTCGACGACCTGCTGACCGAACACGACGCCATCAGCCGGCGCATCGGCGACTTCGACCGCCACATCGACGAGGCCCTCGCCCCCTACACCGAGCAGCGCCGCCTGCTGGAGACCCTCCCCGGCGTCGAGCGCGCCGCGGCCTGCGCCATCCTCAGCGAGATCGGAGCCGACCCCCACAAGGTGTTCGGCAACGCCAACCGCCTCGCCGCCTGGGCCGGCCTGTGTCCCGGCAACAACGAGAGCGCCGGCAAACGCCGCAACGGGCGCGCCCGCCGCGGCAACCAGACCCTGCGCGCCGTGCTCGTCGAGTGCGCCCACGCCGCCGCCCGCACCAACAACTGCCAGTTCCAGGGCTTCCACCGAGCCTTGACCAAGCGCCGCGGCTACAAGCGCGCCATCGTCGCCACCGCCCACAAGCTGCTGCGATGCGTCTTCGCGATACTCCGTGACCGCTCGCCCTATCGCGACCCGGCCACCGACTACGAGGCGCTGCTCGTCCACCGCAACGCCCCGCGTTGGCTGCGACAGCTGCGCCAGTTCGACATTCTCGTCCACAACCAGGACGGCACCTACGCTGTCCACTGGCCCAACAGGAGCACCGCCCCGACGCCCTGACACACAGCCCCCTCACGGGCGCGACGGTGGCGGCACGGTTTCGTCGTAGAGGCCACTTGGGGCAGCCCCGTCCGCCGAACCCAACCCCGCCACCGCCGCGCCCGTGTCCAACGCCCCAGGCCCCGTGACGCCCTTCCCGTCGCGTCGGGAGTCGTGCGTCCAGGCCGCGGGAGAATTTCACGGCAAACGCTCACGGCCGCGCTTCGCGCGGCCGCCCCGACGGCATGAAATTCGCCGGAGGCAGGCCGTTGCGGCGGCTGAAGCGGTGCACAATAGCGGCGGAGACAGGACCCGTGGTCGTCATGGTTAGTGGTGGGTCTCAATCCCCGAAACCAAACTGACCCGGCCGGTTCGGCCATCGAGCCCCGAATTGTGCCCGGCCTTCGAGCCGTGGACGCGCGGCAAAGCGCACCGTGCCCGAGCAGGGCGCGAGTTTCTCTGTCCGACCGGCCTGTCCTGCCTCCGCCTAACCCCCCTCAACAGGAGGCAAACCGATGATGAACGATGAGTTGTGCGTTGTCCATCCCCGCGCCGCGGGACTCGACGTGCACAAGGGACACATCACCGCCACCGTCCGGCTGGCCGGCCCGACCGCCGCCGAGCCGCGGGCCGAGACCCGCGGATTCAACGCGCTGGCGAGCGGCTTGAAGGCCCTCGTCGCCTGGTTGACCGGCCACCGGGTCGGAGCCGCCGCCATGGAGGCCACCGGCGTCTACTGGCACACCCCCTGGCAGGCCCTCACCGACGCAGGCATCGAGGCGCAACTGCTCCACGCCCAGCACGTCAAGCAGCTCCGCGGACGAAAGACCGACGTCGAGGACAGCCGCTGGCTCGCACGCGTGTGCCAGTTCGGGTTGGGGCGGCCCAGCTTCGTCCCCGACCGGCAGTTCCGCGACCTGCGCTCCTTGAGCCGCCACCGCCGAAAGCTCGTCGCCCGACGCAGCCAAGTCCGCAATCAGGCCCAGAAGGTCATCGACCGTGCCGGCGTCCGCGTCGGGGCCGTGCTCAGCGACATCTTCGGCCGCAACGGCCGGCGGGTCCTCGACGGCCTCGTCAACCGACTCGACCCCAAGGACATCCTGGCCTCGCTCAGTTGGCACGTCCGCAGCAAGCTCGACCGACTCGGCGACGCGCTGAACCTGACCCTGCGGGAGACCGAGCGCCGGTTGCTCGACGACCTGCTGACCGAACACGACGCCATCAGCCGGCGCATCGGCGACTTCGACCGCCACATCGACGAGGCCCTCGCCCCCTACACCGAGCAGCGCCGCCTGCTGGAGACCCTCCCCGGCGTCGAGCGCGCCGCGGCCTGCGCCATCCTCAGCGAGATCGGAGCCGACCCCCACAAGGTGTTCGGCAACGCCAACCGCCTCGCCGCCTGGGCCGGCCTGTGTCCCGGCAACAACGAGAGCGCCGGCAAACGCCGCAACGGGCGCGCCCGCCGCGGCAACCAGACCCTGCGCGCCGTGCTCGTCGAGTGCGCCCACGCCGCCGCCCGCACCAACAACTGCCAGTTCCAGGGCTTCCACCGAGCCTTGACCAAGCGCCGCGGCTACAAGCGCGCCATCGTCGCCACCGCCCACAAGCTGCTGCGATGCGTCTTCGCGATACTCCGTGACCGCTCGCCCTATCGCGACCCGGCCACCGACTACGAGGCGCTGCTCGTCCACCGCAACGCCCCGCGTTGGCTGCGACAGCTGCGCCAGTTCGACATTCTCGTCCACAACCAGGACGGCACCTACGCTGTCCACTGGCCCAACAGGAGCACCGCCCCGACGCCCTGACACACAGCCCCCTCACGGGCGCGACGGTGGCGGCACGGTTTCGTCGTAGAGGCCACTTGGGGCAGCCCCGTCCGCCGAACCCAACCCCGCCACCGCCGCGCCCGTGTCCAACGCCCCAGGCCCCGTGACGCCCTTCCCGTCGCGTCGGGAGTCGTGCGTCCAGGCCGCGGGAGAATTTCACGGCAACCCTGCTAGGAGTCTGCACCGTTCTACGGCGCAGACTCCTAGCTGCCGGGCGGTACCGCTGGCGCGATGAGCGGGGCCAACTGATCGACCACCGCGGTGGTGATGCGTTGTTCCATGGTGAGCAGTTGGACCACGACGAGGGCTACGAGAGCGAGCGCGATCCCGAGCATCCACCGGAAGATGCGGTCAGCGTCTCTGGCCCTTCGGTCGGCGTAGGCGGCGTGTTCGACTGACCGCTCGGCGGCGAGTTGAGCCTTGAGGGCGTCGAACTCGGCGTCGGTGTGCTCGCTCATGTCTTCGAGCGTATCAGCCGCCATGCGTGACCGCAAGCGCGGGGGACCACGAAACTGGACCCCTGCCCACCGGCATCGGCGTGGCGCGTTCCGAAACGGCGCTATAATTCGGTCCCCATCCACGACCAGCGGGCGTCGGCGACGCCAAGGAGGTGCGGGTTGACTGTCCCCGTCTCGATCACCGTCAACGGACAGCGGTACGACCGCGAGGTCGAGCCGCGGCTGCTCCTGGTGCACTTCCTGCGCGAGGTCGTCGGGTCGACGGGCACCAAGGTCGGCTGCGACACCAGCCAGTGCGGGGCGTGCACGGTGCTGCTCGACGGCGTCTCCCTGAAGTCGTGCACGGCGCTGGCGGTGCAGGCCGACGGCGCGGAGGTCACGACCATCGAGGGGCTCGCCGACGGCGACGCCCTGCACCCGCTGCAGGACGCGTTCTGGGAGAAGCACGGGCTGCAGTGCGGCTTCTGCACGCCGGGCATGATCATGGCGTCGCACGAGCTGCTGCGGGTCACGCCTGACCCGAGCGACGCGCAGATCCGGCACGGCCTCGAAGGCAACATGTGCCGGTGCACGGGGTATCAGAACATCGTGCGGGCGGTCCGACAGGCCGCCGGAACCACGGCAGGTCAGCGATGAGCACACGCATCTTCGGTTCGGGCATCCGCCGGCGCGAAGACCCGCGCCTCATCACCGGCAGCGCCACCTACACCGACGACCTGACGCTGCCGCGCATGGCCCACGCGGCCATGCTGCGCAGCCCCCACGCGCACGCGCGCATCACCTCGATCGACACCGGCAAGGCGGCGGCCGCCCCCGGGGTCGTGGCGGTGTACACCCACGCCGACACCGAGGGCCTGGCCCCCGCGCCGTGCGCCTGGCTGCTGCCCGAGTCAGACCTGAAGATCGCCGACTACCACTGCCTCGCCAAGGACGTGGCGCGCTTCGCCGGCGACATCGTCGCGGTGGTGGTGGCCGAGAGCCGCTACCAGGCCGAGGACGCCCTGGAGCTGATCGACGTCGGCTACGAGCCGCTGCCGGCGGTGACCGACCCCGAAGCGGCGGCGGCCGAGGGCGCGCCGAAGCTGCACGACGCGATCGACGGCAACCAGGCGTTCCACTGGAAGGTCGCGGGCGGCGACGTCGACGCGGCGTTCGCGGGGGCCGACGTCGTGGTGAAGGACCGCATCATCCAGCAGCGGCTAATCCCCAACGCGATGGAGCCGCGGGCGGCGCTGGCCAACTACGTCGCCGCGACGGGCGAGCTGACGGTGTGGAACACCACCCAGAACCCCCACATCGTCCGCTTCCTCAGCTCGCTCGTGCTGGGCATCTCCGAGGACAAGATACGGGTGATCGCGCCCGAGGTCGGGGGCGGCTTCGGCAGCAAGATCGCCGCCTATCCCGCCGATTTCCTCACGATGTTCTGCAGCCGGAAGCTCGGACGCCCCGTCAAGTGGACGGAGACCCGTAGCGAGAACTACCAGTCGACGACGCACGGCCGCGACCACGTGCAGCACGTCGAGCTGGCCGCCAAGAACGACGGCACCCTCCTCGGCCTCCGCTGCACCGTGCACGCGGGCATGGGCGCGTACCTGTCGACGGCGGCGCCGGGCATCCCCACCATCCTGCACGGGCTGATGCTCTCGGGGGTGTACAACCTGCCCGCCGTGCACGAGGACGTCTACGGCGTATACACCAACGGCGTGCCCGTCGAGGCGTACCGGGGGGCGGGGCGCCCCGAGGCGACGTTCATGCTCGAGCGCATGATGGACGTGCTCGCGGCCAAGCTCGACATGGACCCCGCCGACGTCCGCCGGAAGAACCTGATTCCGAAGTTCGACGACGGCCACGACGTCGTCACCACCCTGACCTACGACAGCGGCGACTACCCCGGCGCCCTCGACAAGGTGCTCGCCCACGCCGACTACGCGGGCCTGCGGGCGCGGCAGAAGGCGGGGCCGGTCAACGGGACGTACACGGGCCTGGGCCTCGCCACCTACGTGGAGATCTGCGGCCTCGGCCCATCGCAGGTGGCGGGGGCCATCGGGTTCCAGGGCGGGCTGTGGGAGAGCGCGATCGTCCGCTTCCACCCGAGCGGCAAGGTGCACGTGTTCATCGGGGCGTCGCCGCACGGGCAGGGCGAGGAGACGACCTTCGCGCAGATCGTGGGCAGCGAGCTCGGGGTCGATCCCCAGGACGTGAAGGTCTTCCACGGCGACACCGACAACACGCCGATGGGCTGGGGCACCTACGGCAGCCGCACCACCGCGGTCGGCGGGGCGGCCCTCGCCCTCACCGCGCGCAAGATCCGCGACAAGGCGAAGGTCATCGCCGCGCACCTCCTCGAGGCCGCAGTCGAGGACATGGACTACGAGGACGGCAAGTTCTTCGTCAAGGGGGCGCCCGACCAGAGCAAGACCATCGGCGACATCGCCCTCATGGCCAACGTGGCGTGGAACATGCCCGAGGGCGTCGAGGCGGGGCTTGAGGCCTCGACGTTCTACGACCCGCCGAACTTCACGTTCCCGTTCGGCGCCCATCTCGCGGTGGTCGAGGTGGACGGCGAGACCGGCACCGTCACGCTGAAGCGCTACGTCGCGCTCGACGACTGCGGCCCGCAGATCAACCCGGTGATCGTCGAGGGGCAGGTGCACGGCGGGGTCGTGCAGGGCGTGGGCCAGGCGCTGTGGGAGGAGGCCGTCTACGACGAGGGCGGCCAGCTCGTCACCGGCAGCATGCTCGACTACGCGCTGCCCCGCGCCGACCTGCTGCCCGACATCGAGGTGCTGTCGACGGTCACCCCGTCGCCCCACCACCCCCTCGGGGTGAAGGGCATCGGCGAGGCGGGCACCATCGCCTCGACGGCGGCCGTGTACAACGCGGTGATGGACGCGCTGCGGCCGCTCGGGGTCACGTCGGTCCGCATGCCGCTGACGCCGCAGCGGGTGTGGCAGGCGATTCAGGACGCGAAGCAGTCCGCCGCCCCGCCGACGGCACCGTAGCGGCGGCGCGGGCGGCCCGACGGCCGGCCCGGAGCGGCGGCGACGGCGGAGCCGGAACGGCGGGGAGCACCGTCGGGCCGGTGGGGGCGGCGGCGGAAGCGGCGGGCGGCGGCGCGGAGGCCGGCAAGCGAAAGGACAGGCGATGTACGCACCAGACTTCGCATACTACCGGGCGGACTCGGTGGCCGAGATCGGCCGGCTGCTGCGCGCGCACCCCGGGGCCAAGCTGCTGGCCGGCGGACACAGCCTGATTCCGC
Source organism: Vicinamibacterales bacterium (assembly GCA_963664545.2). Lineage (GTDB taxonomy): Bacteria > Acidobacteriota > Vicinamibacteria > Vicinamibacterales > UBA8438 > JAJEEA01. The sequence continues at coordinate 2,997,077 of OY761475.2, forward strand.
TGCTGAAGCTGCGGCTGGCGGCGCCGACGGCCGTGATCGACATCGGCCGCGTCGACGCTATGAAGGGCATCGCCGCATCGGACGGCGGGCTGCGCATCGGTGCCCTGACCACGCACGCGCAGATCGCGGCGTCAACCGACGTGGAGAAGCACGCGCCGGCGCTGGTCTCGGCGGCGGCGGTCATCGGCGACCCCGCGGTCCGCAACCGCGGGACCATCGGCGGCAACGTCGCCCACGCCGACCCCGCCTCGGACCTGCCGACGGTGCTGCTCGCCCTCGGGGCGTCGTTCGCGGTGACCACCGACGACGGCGAGCGGAGCATCCCCGCCGGCGACTTCTTCCAGGGCATGATGGCCACCGCCCTCGGCGAGCACGACATCGTGACCGCCATCGACGTGCCCGCGGCGCCGGAGGGCCAAGGGCAGGCGTACTGGAAGTTCTCGCACCCCGCGTCGCGCTACGCGGTGATCGGGGTGGCGGCCACCGTCGACCTGCGGGGCGACAACGTCGGCAACGTGGCGGTGGGCGTCGGGGGCCTCGTGCCGGCGGCGGTGCGGGCTGGCGCGGTCGAGCGGGCCCTGTCGGGCCGGGCGCCGTCGGCCGAGGCCATCGCCGCGGCCGCCGCGGCGGTCTCGGACGACCTCGGCGCCGACCTCATCGGCGACATCTACGCGTCGGCCGAGTACCGGCGGGCGATGGCCCCGGTCTGCGTCAAGCGGGCGCTGACCGCGGCCCTCAAGCGCGCCTCGTCGGTGGCCGAGGCCCCCAAGGCGCGCAGCCCGTGGTGGAAGCCGTCCTGGCTGTAGGGGTTTCGCGGCACGGGACGGCACCGGTGCCCGGGAGGGCCGGTTGGGCGGCAGGCAGAGCCGTCACAGCCGACGACGGCTGGACGGGGGCGTCGCGGCAGGACAGCGCGCCGACGCCCGGCGAACCGGTCGAGCGGCCAAGCCGTGCCGCGCTTGTATCTGCCGGGCGGGCGCGTGGGGAGTGGCCGCCGCGACTCCCTCCCGCCGATCTGTTTCCCCGCCGTTAGGCTTCCCCGATCGAACGCCGACAACGTCCGATAGTCCGTCAAGATGACCGACACCAACGCGACACCCGTCGTACCCGAGTCCATCGACGAGCTCCAGGCGTTACTTTCCCGCGAGGCGTACGTCGCCGACCGAGGTCTCGCCACGTCCATCTACCTCGCCCTGCGCCTCGGCCGCCCCCTGCTCCTCGAGGGCGAGGCGGGCGTCGGCAAGACCGAGGTCGCGAAGGTCCTCGCCAAGGGGCTCGGCACCGAGCTGATCCGGCTGCAGTGCTACGAGGGGCTCGACGTCACCCACGCCGTCTACGAGTGGAACTACGCGCGCCAGCTCCTCGAGATCCGGCTGCGCGAGGCGGCGGGGCCGGTCGACCGCGCGGCCGTGGCGCGGGACCTGTTCGGCCCCGACTTCCTCATCAAGCGCCCGCTGCTGCGCGCCCTCGAGTCGACCGGCGCGCGGCCCCCGGTGCTGCTGATCGACGAGCTCGACCGCGCCGACGAGGAGTTCGAGGGCTACCTGCTGGAACTGCTCTCCGACTTCCAGGTGACGATTCCCGAGCTGGGCACCGTGCGCGCGTCCGCGCCGCCGGTCGTGGTCATCACGTCGAACCGGACGCGCGAGCTGCACAACGCGCTGAAGCGGCGCTGCCTCTACTGGTGGATCGACTATCCCGACTTCGAGAAGGAGTACCGCATCATCACCGAGAAGGTGCCCCACGCCCCCGCCCGGCTCGCCGAGCAGGTGACCCGCTTCGTGCAGGAGCTGCGGACGGCGGAGCTCTACAAGGTGTCGGGCGTCTCCGAGACCCTCGACTGGATCGCCGCCCTCGTCGCCCTCGACCGCCGCGAGCTCGACGGCGCGACCATCGACGAAACCCTGGGCCTCGTGCTGAAGACCCAGGAAGACCTGGAGGCGATGCGCGGCGAACGCGCGCAGGCCCTGTTCGAGCGCAGCCTCCTGCCGGCCGGCGCGGCCGGGGGCGCATGACCGGCGCCGGCGGCCCGACCGACCTGCCCCCCGACGACCCGCGCGCCGCGGGTCATCTGTTCGGCAACCTGCTGCGGTTCGGCCGGCTGCTGCACGCGCTCGGCCTCGACGTCCAGGCCGGCGGCATGCTCGACGTGGCGGAGGCCCTGGGCCACGTCGACGTCGGCCGGCGCGCCGACTTCTACCACACGCTGCGGACCCTGATGGTCCGCCGGGCGCAGGACCTGCCGGTGTTCGACGAGGCGTTCCGCCTGTTCTGGCGCCCCCCGCGCGGCGAGCGCACCGCCCGCGACCTGCGGGCGATGGGCGAGCGCCGCCGCTTCGCGCCGCCCGAGGTCGGCGTCCCCCCCAACGCCCCCGCGCCGGGCGCGGCCGAGGAGCGGGAGGACCCGCTGCTGCGGCTGGAGCAGGTGGCGGCGATGACCTACAGCGCGCGCGAGGTCTCGCGCACCAAGGACTTCGCCACGTTCACCGACACCGAGATCGCCGACGCCCGCGCCCTCATGGCCGCCCTCGACTGGGCGCCCGCCACCCGCACCACCCGCCGGTGGCGCGCCGGCGCCGGCCCGGCCATCGACGTCCGCCGCGCCGTCCGGCACAACCTCCGCTTCGGCGGCGAGCTCGTCGTCCTGCCCCGCCGCGCCCGCCGCACCCGGCCGCGCCCCCTCGTGCTGCTCTGCGACGTCAGCGGCTCGATGGAGCGCTACAGCCGCATGCTGCTGCACTTCGTCCACACCCTGTCGCGCGGCTTCGACGCCGTCGAGACGTTCCTCTTCTCGACGACCCTGACCCGCGTCACGAAGCGCCTCGCCCGCCGCGGGGTCGACGACGTGGTGCCGACCCTGCCCCGCCACGTCCCCGACTGGTCGGGCGGCACCCGCATCGGCGAGGCCCTGGGCCGCTTCAACCTCGACTGGGCGCGCCGCGTCATGGGCCACGCCCCCATCGTGCTCCTCATCTCGGACGGCTGGGACCGCGGCGAGCCCGAGCGCCTCGGCCGCGAGATGGCCCGCCTGCAGCGGAGCTGCCACCGCCTCGTCTGGCTCAACCCGCTGCTCGGGTCGCCCCGCTACCGCCCCCTGACCCGCGGCATGCAGGCGGCCCTGCCCTGGATCGACGACTTCCTCCCGGTGCACAATCTCGCCAGCCTGGAGTCGCTGGCCGCGCACCTGAACCGCCTCGTCGACCGCCGGCCCGCCCGCCGCCAGCCCGCGGTCGGGTCGGGCCGCCGGACGGCGACCGCCGGGCGGGGCGAAAGCGCAACGGCGGGGCCGCCGAGCGCCGCGCCGCCGAAGGTCGCGCCACCCGCGGCAACCGCAGTCCCCTGGGCCGACATCGCTCCCGACGCCAACCGCGGCTGAAATCGCCATGAACATCAACGCCACCTACACGTTCAACGCCCCGCCCCAAGCGGTCTGGGACCTCCTGGTCGACATCGAGGCCGTCGCCGCCTGCCTGCCCGGCCTCGAGTCGCTGGAGCCCGCCGGCGAGAACCGCTACCGCGCCGTCCTCACCATGGGCATCGCCGCCGTCACCGGCCGCTACGAGGGCACCGTCGAGATGCAGGACCTCGACCCGCCCAACGCCTACCGCCTCGCTGTCGAGGGCCGCGGCAAGCCCGGCTTCGTCAACGGCGGCGCCGCCATCGCCCTCCGCGACACCGGCGGTGCCACCGAGGTCACGGTCGAGGGCACCGTCCAGGTCGGCGGCACCATCGCCCGCGTCGGCCAGCGCCTGCTCGGCGGCGTCTCGAAGATGATGATGGACCGCTTCTTCGCGTGCCTGCAGAAGCGGCTGGGGTGAAGGAGTCGGAGCCCCAGGCCGACGGGCCCCTGGCGGCGCCGCCGGGGAGGGACGCGATAGTGTGTCTTTCGGTTGATCAGTCGGTCCCCACAGTGACGGCAGCGCTCACCGCGAGACGTTCTCGTACCACTTGAGGTTCGCCGTCCCGCCGCCGATGCAGATGAGGTCGACCCGGCCGTCGCCGTCGAGGTCCTCGGCCACGCAGGCCGAGGGCGACATGTCGCCGTCGTCGAGGATCTGCCGCGACCAAGTGTCGCCGTCCGCATCCGCCGCCGTGTAGAGATAGAGCCGGCGCGGCTCGCCGCGGTCGCCGGTCGCGATCTCGTCGCGGCCGTCGCCGTCGAAGTCGGCGGTGACGATGGTGTGGCTGCTGCCGATGCGGTCGATGACCTGCCGCGTCCACGCCTCGCCGTCCTCGCGGTAGACGACGACCTGCTCGCCGTGCCAGGGCTCGATGGTGGTGATGAAGGTCGAGTCGCCCAGCCGGCCGGTCTCGACCTCGCTCGCGCCGCTGCGGGGCCACGGGGCGGGGTCGCCGGCGGCGAGGGTGCCGCCGATCCACTCGCCGTCGATGAACCGGTGCAGGTGCACGCCCGCGAAGCTGGTGCTGAGTACGGCGTCGCGGTCGGGGTCGTCCCACGGCTTGACGAGCAGCCCGTGGACCACGCCCTGCCCGGCGTCGGGGACGGTGCGGCGCGCCCAGTCGTCGGGGCGGTACCAGAAGAGGGGGACGGCGTCGCGGTACTCCGGCGCCTCCGCGGCGGGGCCGGACAGCGGGGCGTTGATCAGCACGTCGCGCCCCGAGCCGTCGATGTCCGCCCACCGGATGCGGTGCACCGTCGGCGTGCGGTCGATCTCGCGGATGCGCCAGGGCTCGGTCGGGTCGCCCTGATGGGTCAGCAGCGACAGGACGCCGAGGCTGCTGCCGTGCGTCGTGCCGAACTCGTGGGCCACCACCAGTTCGGGGATGCCGTCGCCGTCGAGGTCGCGCGCCGCCGCGTTGATGGCGCGGTTCAGCCCGGTGGTCAGGACGTGCCGCTCCCAACCGGGGTTCTCGTACCAGGCGAGTTCGTCGAGGCGGGTCGACAGCGCGATGACGTCGAGCCGGCCGTCGCGGTTCAGGTCGACCACCACCGGCTGGTAGCCGCTCGCCAGTTCGGCGGCGATGGTGTGCGTCACGAACTGCGGTCCGTCCGAGCCGTCCTGGGCGTGGGCCGGTCCGGACGTGACGGCCAGGAGGGACGAGACCAGCAGCGCGAACATCGCCGGCGCCGCCGCTTCGAGACGAGACCGTTCCGTCATCCTCTCACCCTCCCCGCACGATGCCGGCCGCTCGAAGCCTGCCTCGCGCCACCGGCCGGTATCGTCCCCCGCTGCGCGCGGTTTCCCGCGACCCCGACGAGGGGCAAGACGCCCGGTACGCTGTTTCCGTCAATCGACTCGCAGTTGGCGGCGACTCGCAGTGGACTGGCGGCCCGGCCTTGCCCGGCCATCGCGCCGCGGTTCCACGTGCTGTCGCCGGCCAACCGGCCCAAGAAACGCACCGCCGCGGCCGCGGCCACGGCCACCTACCCGCGCGGAATCCACCGCCCGCCGAGCACTGTCCCGGCCGGGAACAGGCGGTAGCGGTCGGTCCGCACGTTCTCGTAGTTGTCGACGAAGTCGAACACGCCGACCCGCAGGTCGAGCAGCGTCAGGTCGGCCCGCGCCCCCACGTGGAGGGTGCCGCGGTCGTTCAGGTGGGGGAAGACCCGCGACGCGTTGACGGTCGCGCACGCGACCACCGCGTCGAGGGGCATCCCCGCGTTCAAGAATTTCGACATGACGTTGGGCAGGTCGACGACCCCCGGCACCGACCGGCTCGTGGTGTTCCCGTCGGTCGAGATGGTGTCGGGCCAGAAGCCCGCCTCGATGACCTGGTCGACGATGTCCCACCGCACGTGGCCGACCCGCCCATTGGCGACGTCGAACCACACGCCGCGGCGCCGCGCCTCGAGCACCGCCGGGTCCATTCGGCCGGCGTCGTCGACGATGGCGTTCGGGGGCGGGGCCAGCATGTGCGTGACGACATCGCCGGGCTTGAGCAGATCGAGCAGGGTGGACAGCGGCGACGCCGTCTGACCCATGTGGATCATCACCGGCAGGCCGAAGGCCGACGCCGCGGCCTGGGCGCGCCGCAGGACCTCGACGTCGTCGGCCGCGACGCCCTCCGTCAGCCGCGCCTTGACCCCGACGACGACGTCGCGGTGCCGCTCGATGGCGCCCCGCGCGGCGTCGACGTCGGCGAGGTCGAGGTCCATGGTGTCGCCGCCGGGCAGGATGCCGGCGCGCCCGATGTTCACGAGGATGCGCCCCTGCTGCGGCGCCGCCCGCGCGATGGCCACCTGCGGGTCGATGCCGTCGGCCCCCGCCGACCCCGCGTCGACCCACGCCGTCACCCCGTCCTCGAGGCAGATGGCCGGACCCTCGGCGTCGCGCGCGTAGTGGGTGTGGACGTCGATCAGCCCGGGGACGACGAACCGGCCGCGCGCGTCGACGACCTCCGCCGAGCCGGCCGGAATGTCCGCCTCGACCGCCGCGATGCGCCCGCCGCGGATCGCCACGTCGAGGGCCGCGTCGACGTGCAGCGACGGATCGAGGACGCGTCCGCCCTTGACGACCATGTCGTACGACTGCGCGAGCAGCCCCGCTGCACGGGCACCGACGGCGGCTCCGGCCGCCGCGCCGGCCGCGGCCCGGACGAACTGGCGTCGATTCATCAGCATCTCTGGCCTCCCGGTGGATGTGCCGACATGGTGTGCGGCTTCGGGCGGCGTGTCAACTGTTGCGGGTACTCGCCGGCGTCTCTTCTGTGGGACTCCCGCAAACCGCCCGCGACGCGAGCACAGCCCCGACGGTGCCGGCCAGTCCAGCCAACCGCCCAGCTAGCGTTACCGGTGGACATGGATGAGGCTGTCGTCCGGGGGGCACGCGCTTTATGCGAAGCAGCGTTGCCCGTGGACGCCGACGAGGCTATTGACGCAGGCACCGGTGCGAGACGCTCGTGATCGTCTCCTGGTTCAGGCTGCACCGGAGTCGGGCTCGTGTTCTCGTTGCAGGTCCGCTGTCAGGGATTCCACCAGTGCAATCGCGGTGAGGACGACGGCTGCGGCGAAGCCAATGGTGACCTGCGCCTCTGGAAAGTCGCTCCGGTGCTGGCCGAAGTCGCCGACGGACTGCAGGTGGTCGATCAGCAGGTAGGTCGTCCTGGTGACATACTTGCTCTGACGCCGGACTTGGGCGGTCCCTGTGGCGAGGCGCAGGATTTGGCACTGCTGGCCTGATCTGCGAGGCAGCTTGCATCCGTCGTCGGTGAAGTTCACCCCGGCGTGCTGCCACTCCTTGATCCAGTCGGAAGGCAACGTTTGGTCAGGCGGGAGTTCTGCGTTCCAGATCAGCGTCAATGCTCGGTTCGTGATGCCCCTGACGCCATAGATCGCGAGTTCAGGATCGTCGTCCAGGTCGCGTACGGCACGGTTGACGAAATCACGAAGAAGCTTGTCCGTACGGGGCGTGGCGACTTGCGCGAGGCGCATTTCCAGCGCCGAGCGGATATTCGTTTCGAATCCCAAGGGGGAGCCGAACAGGCGCTTCAGGTTCGCGATTGCTGGTGCCTGCTGTATGGCGTAGCGTTGCATCAATCGGCAACCACTGCGCAGACGCGTACCCGCCATGCGGCCGAACCCGCGCTCCTGGACGCTCCTGATCCGTCGCTCCGACAGGTCGGCGCGCGACACGCCAGCGCCAGTGAGCGCCGCGAGATCCTCTCGCAACTCGGTGTCGCAGTCGTCCCACAGCGCTCCAAGAAGTTCGCGTTGCTCGTCCAGCACTGCCTCGGCGGCTTGGTCGACATCCCGCTTGGAAAGGCGGGATGTCTCACCGCGAACATCCCACAGCCGCTGAAGAAGGGCGCATACCAGAAGCGGAACGCCTCCCGTCCAGTTCGAGATTTCCTTTCGCGCCGATCCATCGGCCGTGCAGCCGCTGCTGAACAGCGGCTCCATGAACGCTTCGAGGTCTTCACCCTTGAGCGCGCCCACCCGAACGGGTGTCGGGTTGAAGATCTCCCAGAAGTCGGACGTTCTGGACTCCTCCGTCCGGCAGACCTCGCGCAGCGGAAGCCGGCTGCCGGCGACGAGCTGGAGGCTCGGCTTCTGCGCCAAGGTGCGGAGTTGGTCCCAGAGCGTTCTCGTCAGGTCGGCTCGGGCCAGGACGTGATCGAAGCCGTCGAACACGACCAGCACCCGCGCGGGTTCAGCCGCGAGCTCGTCGAAGACGAAGTCGAGCAGCTCATGGAGACTGTCCACCTCGGGGTCGAGGTCCTTTGCCACTTCGGGACGATGCGGTCGCAACGCGGTTCTGAGGTCTTCCGCGAAACGCCGCCGGAAGTCGCCGTCGGACGCGATGTCGGCGTGCCGAAGGTCGACGTGCACGGTCGTCAGATAGTGCTCGGAACCCTCTCGGTAGGCGTCCGCGACGTGTCGAAGGAGGACGGACTTCCCGTAGTGCGCCGGACCGACGACCGAGACGTGGTCGGGCGACGCCTTCGACAGACGTCCGCCGATGCGCCGGAGGAGCGTTTCGCGCCCGAGCATGCGTGGAACCGAGGGGCCGAGGACCTGATAGGGATTCGACGTCACGACTCCATCGCCTCCTGTTGCGCGCGCCTGACGATGTCCTTGAAATCGACGTTGTGCCGCAACCACTTGGCCATCAGCGGCACCGCCAGACGATAGTTGTCACCCCGGGGCGAAGCGGCGTATTCGACCAGCTCCAGCTCGCGAAGTGCTGCCAGATCGTCGGAAAGCACGCGGCCTGAACGAACCTGCACCCCGAGCTTGTCCAGCTTCAGCTCGAGGAGATCGAAGTTTACCGGGTCCGGCTCCCGCGCGAGCTTGTCGCAGAGGGCCAGAATAAGCCTGCGACGCTCGTTTCCGGCATAGCCCCAGAGCGTCCGGAAGTGCTCGTTGTCGCGGACCAACGCGGTTGCCACCTCCTCGACGACCTCGGTCGTGATCGTTCGCCGGCCCGTCTCCGCCGCCTGCTCGAATACCTGGTTGCAGAGCGACTGCACGAGAAACGGATGGCGCGCCGTCAGCTCCACGACCCGGTCGCGCGCCTGCGGCAGGTACTCCAACTGGCCGGCGACCGGTTCGATCACCAGCCGCTTGGCGTCGTCATCCGGCAGTGCACTGATCGCGATGCGGCAGCCGAGACCGAAGAGAGCCGACCAGTACTCCTCGCGGAGCCTCTTCAGCCGGCGCGACCCTGTGATGATGGCGGAGAGACCGGCCTGGTGCTGCAGCAGGTGGCGGATGTTCTCGGGTGCCTGAGGGCTCGTGACCCCGGCGTCGATGCCCTCCTGAAGCTTGTCGAACTCATCGAGCATGAGCAGAATGCGCCGCGGACTGGCCGCCTGGACCGCGGCTGCGATGTACGCCGCAAACGTCTCGAACGGTTGCTCGTCGGCGAACACCTCATCCAACGCATGGCGAAAAGCCACCTTGAACGGTCGGTTCGACGCGCGCTCCGGCAGTTGAGGGAACCACGTCTCGACACCGGCGTCGTAGAGCGTCCAGCCGGTCCTTCGGGCCAGCAGCCGGTAGAGGTTGCGTGTGCTGATGCCGGGTTTCCCGCCATCGCCCTCGGCGTCCTGGAGCGAGCAATCGACAGGAATCCATCCCGGCAAGGCGTCGGCCTGGGCCAGTTGGCGGAGAATCGACGTCTTGCCCGTACGGCGGTTTCCCTCGAGAAGGACTACGTTCGCATGCGTGCTCGCCCCCACTTGCCGCCTGATGCCTTCGATGACGTCGGCCCGGCCGAAGAACATCTCCCGGCGGTCGACGGGGTTGCCGACGATGTACGGGCTGGCTTTCAGGTCTCTGGCCCGTACCGCCTCGCGCGTGGAGCGCACATGCAGCTCGATCTCCTCTTCGCTGCCGACAGGAGTTCCGTCCAGGCGATGCGCCTGCCATGACACGGCGACGCGCAGTGGTCGCGTCGCGTCGTGCGCCCGCACGGCGAGCGGTACGTCGTGGGTGGCGTCCTCGGCGAGATAGGCGATGCGGGCCGCGCCGACCGCTGGTCGTGTCTCGACGACCAGGTCGCGTAGCGGAACCGCCGACGAGTTGGTCAGGCGCAGCCGAACCTCGCTGTCGATTCCGACCACCACTTCGGCCGGTTCGACGGCGATGCCGACTCTGACCGATTCCTGCATCGCCCGCACCTCGTCCTCCGCAAGTCCGACCACCGCCCGCGTGAAGGAACGCAGGCGGTTGACGGTCGGCCCCGTGGCCGCGTCGAGCGCGTGCTGCGCCTCGTTCAGCCGCAACCGGGCCACTTCGATAACCGCGAGCCGGCCGGCGCCCTGCGGGATGGAGGCCACGCCGGCCAGGGCGGCGGCGGCTTGGCGCGCCGCGTCGAGCCAAGCCAGGGTCCGCCGGTCGCCGGTTTCGGTCGATGCAAGTTCCGATCCGCGCGCGCTCAGGGCGAGCGACAGCAGCGCATCTGCCGCAGCCGACAATGCGTCGATTCGGTCGGACGCGTCCCCAACGCGCCCGGCGGCCAGCTTGGCCACGAACGGTGTTTCCAGCCAGACCGCGAGCGGAGACGCCGCCGTTCCGGCGAGCAGTCGCGCTAGCGCGGCTAACGCGTCGCCGGGAGCCCCGTTCAGTTCGCCGATCAGGAGGTCCTGCACCGGCACCGGCGGGACGGGAATCGGCACGTTGCGAAGGGCGCGAACGGAAAGGTGCTGGATCGTTGCGCCCCGGGCATGACCCGACAACCAATTCTGATAGGTCGGCGAACGAAACAGGGCCGCCACGTAGTGGGGCGTCAGGCCTTCGTGCGGGCGCACGACCGCCATGTTGCTGGTGGCCAGCGACCCGACCGCGTGCCCCTCCCGGATCAGGCCAATCTTCCCGACCGTGCCCGACGTGGTGACGACGACGTCGCCGACGCAAAGACCGTCGTCTTCCGTCGGGCGCATCTCGTTCCCGTCCGTGAGGAACAAGGATGGTGCCCGGACTCCCGTGTCCCTGATGTCTCCCACGCGAAGCAGTCCGGGCGCGCCGCCCGGCGCCGGGAGCGCGTCGGTGGCGAAGCGGCGTTCGTACGCCACCCCTCTGCGGACCTCGGCGACGGCATCCAGGCGTTCGATCTTCAGTGAGGGGTCCGCCGCGACGATTCGCTCCAGTTCGGCCTGCAACGCCCGGCTTCCGGTTCGCTTGGCCACCAGCTCGTAGTCTCGAGCGGCAAGCTCCTCGATCGGCACGTCCCATGTCTCGATGTCCTGCCGTGCCTCTCCGTCGGGTAACTCGCGACCCCGGACTAGGGCTGCCACGCAATGCGGAAGGTCGCCGCGTCCACGGTCGCGGTTTCCCTCCGCCGCCGCTTGGTCCCATGCTTTGGGAGAGATGTGCACGAAGCGGACGGTCGCACGCGGCTCGTGACGCCGAAAGAGCAGGAGACTCGCGGATACATTGGTGTGCGGCGCGAATGCGCCGGGCGGCAGCGAGACCACCGCGTCTACGCAGTAGCTCGACAACAGCGCCTTCCTAACTTGCCGATCCGCACCGCTACTACGGTAGAGGGTGCGCTCCGGCACGGCGACGACGGCCCGTCCGCCGAGGCGCAGGTTCGCCATGGCATGTTGCAGGAAGAGGTTCTCTGCATCATGGCTTGGAAACGCGAACCGTCCCTTCGAGCCGCCGCCCGCGGGCTTCGCCGCCGCGCCCGAAGACGAACCCCCGCCCGCGTACGCGCGTGCAACCTTGAGGCCCCACGGGGGCGCGGTCAGAATACAGTCGAAGCCGTCGCTCGCTCGGCCGTCCGGCGGCGGGTGGTCGAGTGCATCACCCAACGCCAAGCCCGGGTGTTCGCTACCGGCCAGCAGCGTTCTGCACAACCCGATGGCGTATGAGGCGCGGTCGATCTCGACGCCGAAGATCCCGGTGCGCCGAGCGTCGCTCCCGTCGTTAGCGGAATCCGCCCGAGCGCCTGCGCGCAGCCGTCGGGCGGCTCGGACCAGCAGGCCGCCGAATCCGAAGCACGGATCGTAGACTCGCTCGCCTGGAACGGGATTCGCCAGCTCGACCATGAGGTCGACGACGGGGGCCGGCGTCCGGTACCCACCGATCTCCCGCCCCTCCCGGCTGGAGACTCCGTGCAGCGTCTCGTCGAAAACCTCGGCGGCGGTCCGCCTGCCCGCAGGGGTGCCCATCTCGACCTGATGTACCCATTCCACCAAGTCTGCGACCAACGATGGGTGTTGTTCGGCAGCGGAGATCACGAGCGGTGCCACATCGACCAGACGGCGAGTGCACGGCGACACCGCTGCGTGGCGCGCAGCCATGCTCTTCAGTGCCTCTACGATGGCGTCCGCATGTCGGATGGCGTCCGCATGTCGCTCGATCGGGCGTTCCCATGCCGGGCGTCCGAGCGCCTCGGGAAGCTCCGGTGCCAAGGCGCGACCGTCGCTGGCTGTGCCCGCCTGACGCTCGGCTTCGTCAAAGCCGGCCCATTTTGCGATGAGCAGCCCCGCCAACGCCCCCAGTCCATCCGTGGCAAACGGAGTCCGCGATTCCCGGCGATCGGCGTCGGCCATCTGCCAGACGATCCCGCGCGGGTCGGCTCCCTCGGCCCGCGGGGGCGCCGCCTCCAGGCGGGTGACGGGATGGCGCGCTGCTCGTTCTCTCGCCATCAGAGAGTTCCTGCGAATACCTGGGGCAAGTCCAGGTTTATGAGAGAGCGGCCGCGCCGCGTCAAAGCACGTCCTGGCGGTCTGGGGGAGCCACCCCCGTCACGCCGACCGCGCGCGGGTCGCCTCGAGACCCTCGACGACGGCCCCGGTGATGGTGTCCAGGCCCACGCCGTTGGTCACCTGGGCGAAGACGAACGGGCCGTCGCCGCGCATGTGGCGCGAGTCGCGGGCCATGACGTCGAGGTCGGCGCCGATGAGCGGCGCGAGGTCCGTCTTGTTGATCACGAGCAAGTCCGACTGCGTGATGCCCGGCCCCCCCTTGCGGGGGATCTTGTCGCCGCCCGACACGTCGATGACGTAGATGGTGAAGTCGGCGAGGTCGCGGCTGAACTGGGCCGCGAGGTTGTCGCCGCCGCTCTCGACGAACAGCAGCTCGGGTTCGACCCGGGTCATGAGCTCGCCCAGCGCGTCGAGGTTCTGGCTGACGTCGTCGCGGACGGCGGTGTGGGGGCAGCCGCCGGTCTCGACCGCGGTGATGCGGCGGGTCTCGAGGGCCTCGTGGCGCACGAGGAACTCGCCGTCCTCCTTGGTGAAGATGTCGTTGGTGACGACGCCGAGGCTGTAGCGGTCGCGGATCCGCCGGCACAGGGCGAGGAGCAGGGCGGTCTTGCCGCTGCCCACGGGTCCGCCGATGCCGACCGTGAACGCGCGCTGGCGGTAGTCGCGCGCCTGCGGCTCGTCGCGGTCCGCGAAGGCGCCGGGTCCGTGGTCGTGCGGCTGGTTGGGCATGAAGTGCATGTCGCGGCGTCCTCCTCGTGCGTCAATTCTACGACTGGAACAGGCGCGAATACAGCCGGTCGTGCGCGCCCTGCAGCAGATCGACGATGGGCGCGGTTTGGCAGATCTCCTCGGGCTCGACCCGCGCGCACCTTTCCAGCGTCGCGTCGAGGCAGTCCTCCGCCTCGTGCTGCAACTGCTGCGCCCGGAAGCTGCCGACGATGCCGAGCCGGACCGCGGCGGCGAGGACGCCGCGGGCGGCGCCGTAGAGGACGGCCTGGCCGGCCGTCTCCCGCGACAGCCCGATGGTCTGGAAGACGACCCCCGACACCGGCGCCACGTGCGCCCGTCCCCGTCGGACCCGGGCCTCCAGGGCGGTGGTTCTGGACGATGGCCAGATCCGCGCTGCGGTGGCGGCGAGGGTGCGCCCCTGCACCCGGCTCGCGCGGTTGGCCACGGCGTTGGTGAGGAACGCCTCGTTCAACTCGTCGAGCTCCTCCAGCCGCTCCGGCGCCCGGTGCGCGGCGTTGGCGAGGGGCAGCGCGCCCCATCCCGTCTGCCGGATCGTCTCCGTCAGGAACCGCCGCAGCGCCGCGTCGTCGTCCACGTGGCCGGCCTGCCATGCGGCCTCGAGGCCCCACGAGTGCGCGAACGTCCCGACCGGGAACGCGGAGTCGACGACCTGCCAGGCGAGCCAGTCGGACATGTCTACCGCACCTTCACGAGGGCCGACGGAACGACCTATCGCGTCTGCGCCCGAGGAAGCCACCCTCTGCCGTCCACCGCCCAATCGCGATGGACAGCGTCCACGAGCCCCGGCGACGGGACGGCGGGACCCTCAGAACAGGCAGTACCGCTGCGCCAGCGGCAGCACCGGCGCCGCCTCGGCCGTCAGCACCTCGCCGTCGGCCTTGACCACGTAGGTCTCCGGATCGACCTCGATGCGCGGCAGGGCGTCGTTCAGCTTCATGTCCCGCTTGCCGACGGTGCGGCAGCCGCGCACCGCCGAGAGCTGCTTCGTCAGCCCGTAGCTCGCCGCGGTCCCCGTGTCGAGGGACAGCGCCGAGACGAACGCCAGCGACGTCGCCCCCGTGGCCCGCCCGAAGGCCCCGAACATCGGGCGCATGAGCTGGGGCTGCGGGGTGGGGATCGAGGCGTTGGCGTCGCCCATCTGCGACCACGCGATGAACCCGCCCTTCAGCACCAGCTCGGGCTTGACGCCGAAGAACGCGGGCTTCCACAGCACGAGGTCGGCGAGCTTGCCCACCTCGACCGAGCCCACCTCGTGGGCGATGCCGTGGGCGATGGCGGGGTTGACGGTGTACTTGGCCACGTAGCGCCGGATGCGCAGGTTGTCGTTGTCGCCCCGCTCGCCGTCGAGCCGGCCGCGCTCGTGGCGCATCTTGTCGGCGGTCTGCCACGTGCGGGTGACGACCTCGCCGACGCGCCCCATCGCCTGGCTGTCGCTCGCCATGATGCTGATGGCCCCGAGGTCGTGCAGCACGTCCTCGGCCGCGATGGTCTGCCCGCGGATGCGGCTCTCCGCGAAGGCGACGTCCTCGGGCGCGTTCTTGTCGAGGTGGTGGCACACCATGAGCATGTCGAGGTGCTCGTCGAGGGTGTTGACGGTGTAGGGCCGCGTCGGGTTGGTCGAGCTCGGCAGCACGTTCGGCTCGCCGCAGACGCGGATGATGTCGGGCGCGTGCCCCCCGCCCGCCCCCTCGGTGTGGTAGGTGTGGATGGTCCGTCCCTTGAACGCGGCTATCGACACGTCGACGAACCCCGACTCGTTCAGGGTGTCGGTGTGGATGGCGACCTGGACGTCGAAGCGGTCCGCCTCGGTCAGGCAGCAGTCGATGGCGGCGGGCGTCGAGCCCCAGTCCTCGTGCAGCTTCAGCCCCACCGCGCCGCTGCGTATCTGCTCCTCGATGCCCTCGGGCATCGACGTGTTGCCCTTGCCGAGGAAGCCGAAGTTCATCGGCAGGGGGTCGTTCGCCTGCAGCATGAGCCGGACGTGGCGGCTGCCCGGGGTGCACGTCGTGGCCTTGGTGCCGGTGGCGGGCCCCGTCCCGCCCCCGATGAACGTGGTCACGCCGCTCGCGACCGCCTCGAAGACCTGCTGGGGCGAGATGAAGTGGACGTGGGCGTCGATGGCCCCCGCGGTCAGGATCATCCCCTCGCCGGCGATCGCCTCGGTGGTCACCCCGACCACGAGGTCGTCGCCCACCCCGGCCATGACGTCGGGGTTGCCGGCCTTGCCGATGCCCGCGATGCGCCCGTTCTTGATGCCCACGTCGGCCTTGCGGATGCCCGTCCAGTCGACGATCAGGGCGTTGGTGATGACGCAGTCGAGGGCGCGCTCGTCCGACACCCCGGCCGCCTGCCCCATGCCCTCGCGCAGGACCTTCCCGCCCCCGAACTTGCACTCGTCGCCGTAGACGGTGGCGTCGTCCTCGACCTCGGCCACGAGGCCGGTGTCGCCGAGGCGCAGCCGGTCGCCGGTGGTGGGGCCGTAGAGGTCCGCGTAGTGACGCCGGTCGATGCGGTGGGGCATGGCTACTCCGGGTTCTGCAGGTCGCGGGTCTCGTCGACGGGGCCGCTCGCCCACGCGTTCCCGCCGCGGACGACGCGGGCGCCGGCGATGGGCACGAGGTTCACGGTCTTGCCCTCGCCCGGCTCGAACCGGACCGCGGTGCCGGCGGGAATGTCGAGGCGGCGCCCGTAGGCGGCCCGCCGGTCGAACGTCAGTTCGCGGTTGGTCTCGTAGAAGTGGTAGTGGCTGCCGACCTGGATGGGCCGGTCGCCGGTGTTGGCGACGGTCACCGAGACGGCGTCGCGGCCCTCGTTCAGGGTGATCTCGCCGCTCTCGGCCAAGACCTCGCCGGGGGCGCCGGCGAGCGCCGACGCCGGCCGCCCCACCGCCGCCTCGGGGGCCTCGGGCGTGAGGAAGCTGCCGTAGAGGGCGAGGGCGTGGTCGCCGCGCTCGGCGACGATCGGGTTATGCACGGTCACGAGCTTGGTGCCGTCGGGGAAGGTCCCCTCGACCTGCACCTCGTCCAGCATCTCGGGCACCCCGTCGAGGACGTCGCGGGTGCCGAGAAAGCAGCGCCCGATGTTCATCAGGTGGGCCACCGACCGGCCGTCCCGGATGAACTCCAGCAACTGCGTCGCGATCAGCGCGACCGCCTCGACGTAGTTCAGCCGCACCCCGCGGGCCAGCCGCTTCTGGGCGAGGAACCCCGCCTGGTGCAGGATCAGCTTGTCGACCTCGCGTGGCGTCAGATGCATGTCGTCACCATTTCCGGGTGCCCGCCGGCCCGTGGCCGCGCCCGCGGCGGTGTCCGGCGTCCGCCGTCACCATTTCCGCGCCCACGGGTTGTCGCCGAGGAGCCGGGGCACGAAGCCGAGCAGGTCCTCGATCGTTTCGTCGACGTCTTCCATCGTTCGCCCTGCGATGCGCAGGATACACCCGGCGTCACCCGCCGGGGCGGCGGCGACGAGCCGGTCCGCCCGGCGTCGGACCGGCTCGGCCCGGACGCGGGCATCGATGCGCGCGGTCTCCTCCTCAAGGCCGCGGCCGATCACCATCGCCACCGCCAGCACGTCGTAGCGGCCGAAGCGTTCCGCGAGCCGGCCGTCCGACGCGCGCAGGACCGTCGCGTCGTGCACCACGAGCCGGCCGTCGAGATGGACGGCGGTGCGGCTGACGTAGCTGTCGAAGCGCCAGCGCTCGCCCGACTCCCGGCGGCCCGAGGTGACGCGATCGACGAGGACGAGGCGACCCCCGGCCGCGACCGAGATTTCCTGCCTCTGCCGGTAGCGGGACTCCGCGAAGCACACCACGGCGTCGGGGGCGGCCACCAGCAGACCGTCCTCGCCGACCTCGGCGACGAGCGTGGTCCGGGCCCAGCGCGGCGACCGGTAGACCTTGGTGGCGGACTGCGTCGACAGGAACGCGGCGGCGCCGGCACCCACCGACACCTGCATCGCGATGGCGTCGCCGTCGACGAGCCCGCCCCCGTAGCTCGATGCGTAGACCCAGGCCGCGTGCCCGTGGTTCCTCGGCGTCAGCAGCCGCAGGGGGCTCGTCGCGTAGGCTCGGCATACGACGTTCCGACCGCCGACCCGCTCGACAGCGATATACCCGAGGCCGGGACGCGGCGCCGTTTCGGGCGTCAGCGTCGGCGCGAGCGGCCTCTCGGACGGCAACGGTCCCTTCGACAGCGGCTCCTTCGGCATCGGGCGCGGGTCATTCCGCGCGGTCGTCCCGGGCCGTCCGCTTTCCGGTTGAACCGGACGATGATGTCGCCGATCTCGTGGACGACGCTGGGCTCGCCCGCCGTTCGTCGGCATCGCGTCACCGCTTCGTGAGCTTCGGGCCGGCGTACACGACGTAGACGGGCCTGCCGGCCCGGATGGGCCAGGAGAAGTGCAGGCGGAGCGTCATGTGGCGCACCTTGCCGTGCCAAGGGCAGAACAGGAAGCTCCCGGGCTCGCCGGGGTGCGGGAACGTCAGCGCCTTTCGGAAACGGCGCTTCTCCTGGTCCGACGAGTCCGAGAACAGGGCATCGTCGCCGGTAAAGTAGTCCTGGTAGATCCCTTGGCCCGCGGCCGTGCGCGCGCCGGTCGCGTCGAACGCGCGCGCCATGCGGTCCAGGATTCCGAGTAGCGCGAGGAACCGCTCTGCCGTGCTCCTGGCGAACGGTACCCCCGAGAGCGGATCGAAACAGTCCGGGGCGCACGTCAGGCTCTTGAACCGGACCGCCGCCTGTCGCAAGTGGTTCCAGGATCGCAATGGAGGCGCGGTGTCCCGCAGTCCGGCTTCCAGCGCCCGGGCGCTTCGCCAGTTCGGGAGCGCGGTGCTCCGGTCGTCCGCACCCTCGTCCTCTCGACGCCAGGTCACGTCGACGGGGGAGTAGTCCCAATCGGACGGCGTGAAGCTAATCAACCCGCAGTCCGCACCATGCAAGGTTCGGAACGCCGCTTCGCCGACCGCGGTGTCCGTGACCATCTCGTCTCCGCACTCCAGCCAGTCACCGGCCCCGTGCCGACGGAGATCGTCCCAGAACGGGCCGAAGCGAGTCAGCCAACCCATTGCCGCGCGCCGCTCGCTCTCGACGGCGAGACGCCCAATCGCCTGCTGCATCGCTACGCCCGGGATCGGGCTGGCCGTCAGGAGCGCGCGATGGCAATGCACGTCGCGCCCGAAGCGCCGGGCGGCGGAGCGCATCGCCATCAGGCGCGCGAGCGCATCGCGGAAGGATCCCGCATCACGGAACTGCTCGTGGATCGACAGGTCGTTGACCAGGACGTCCACAATCAGCTCCAGCCCGCGAAGTAGTTCATGTCCCGGTCGAACTGATCGAAGAACCCGTCGGGCCAACTGTCGATGTTGCCGTCCGCGTCCATGATCGGGCTTTCCACCTGCGCCCCGCCCTGCTGATCTCGGTCCTCGAGTCGCGGCCGAAAGAAGTGCAGGGCGACGTCCCCACTGGCCAGCAGGCCGCCCTTGGCCGCCCGACGTATGCCGTTCAGGACGTGATCGCTGTGCGTCTCGATGACGACCTGCACGCCCGCCGCCGCGACTTCGCTCAGGAACTCCCCCATGGCAGCCTGCCCGGCGGGATGCAGGTGCACTTCGGGATTCTCGATCAGCAGCAGGTCGTCCTCGTCTGCGGACAGACCCGCTACGACAATGGGCAGAACCTGTGTCAGTCCGAATCCGGTGTGCACGGGGCGATGAAAGTCCGTATCGGCCGATATGCGGATTCCCAGCGTCACCGCGTTGGCCCCGGCGACTTGCTCGACGGCCAGTACGCAACCTGGAAAGAACCGGGTCATCCGCGCCTCCACCTGCCGGAACCGCGTGGGCGGCACGCCGTCGATCACCAAGCTGTCCAGTACCCGGACGTCGCGGCCGGAGTGGAGCACGCTGACGGCGTACTCTCCCCGAGGGCCGACGACCGTCGTGAGCTGAGGATCGTCGAAGGCGTAGAGCTCTCGCGGTCCCAGTCGCTCCGCCGTCAGGTAGGTGAGCCTGCGCAGGCGGCTGGTCAGTGACTGGCCGCCCGTCGACGCCGGCAGCAGGTGGTGGAGCGGTTGGGACCCGTCGACGTCCCAGCCGTCCCCGGTGCCGGTCTCGCCGTGAGCCCTGCGGACGGCCATGGACATCTCGTCGCGCTCACCCTCAAACTCCCATTGATACGACGCCGCATCGTCCTCCAGCAGAGCGATCCCGCAGTCGCGGCGCCCATGAACCTGGTCGACGACGTCCGCCACGGCACCCAGGCGGACGGCAGAGCCGTTGAGCATCAGGCGGGACGACCACTCGTGTTCCCGCATCGTCTGGTGCAGGAGAACAAGCGCCTGCATCACGGACGACTTTCCAGAGGCATTGGCCCCGGACAGCAGGGTCAGTGCGCATAGGGGCAGTTTCAGTGTTTCGAAGCACTTAAAGTGTCGGAGATCAATACGCGTGAGCACCCAAAACCTCCTCAAAGACCTCCTGCGTCAGACGGAACCGCGTTCTCACCTTTCTTGCGTCGTTGGGACCGTACGTAATCGCGATGTTGAACTCCTCGTCGGCTAGGAGGCGAAAGATGTTTTCACGAAGAAGCTCGGAACGCTCTTCGACCGTGTTTTCGGCATGGCGGGATAGACCAGTGGACATCACATCCCAAAACGAGGCGTTGATGATCCCGCGTCGTTCCTGCTCTGGTTCGTGCTTTCGGAATGCATGGCGGCCAAACAACATGAAGTTGTTGGAGAGGCCTCGGCGGAATTCCGCCGACAACCGAGACAGTTGGGGCTCGTCCATCCGGTTCATTCGGCGCAGACAGTCGGCGAGAAACTTGTCCATGTCGCCGCGGTATTCGTCAAGGTCGATGAGTTGAAAGGCGCAGAATCGATTGACGAACTCCCGATCTCTCATCTTTTTCTGGTTCAGGCTTTCACCCGTCGCTCTGAGAAAAACCTCCGTCCGCGACTCCGTCTTCAGGAAACGTGTTCCGCATCCCATGAAGAGGCTGTTCCGCATCTGCTGCCGGGTGAGTGTTTCACCGCTGTTTACCCGTTCGAAGATGTCTAGCCGGGCTCTTTCCTGAACCTTGGCGTCGATGACGTAAAATATGAGGTTGCAGTCCTCGACGCGGTTCTGGAGTTTGGATGACAGGTCGGAGAATCGCTTGCCGTGCAGTTCTTGGCGATCCGGCAGGTTCAGCTTCAGTTCATTCCGCATGAAACGGCTGAATGTGGACAGGCGCTGGAGCCCGTCGACGACCACCATCCGACCTTCGTCGTCTTCCGCCATGTAGAACACGGGCAGGGGAATGCGCATGATAACGGATTCGATCAGTTTGCTCTGCTTGTCTTCCGGCCAGATGAAATCGCGCTGGAAGTCCGGATCCATCACGTAGGAGCCTTGTTCTATGCGTCTCGTGACGTCGTGAATCGTTCGGCTCTGATGGCGGATCAGGAGATCGTCGATAGGATAGTCGCCCCACGATCCACTGTCCGGATCCAGGCCTTCGATCTCGTCGACATCGACGGGTTGGCTGGGTTGGTCCGTGTGCATGGCTTCATCGCTCCGTATCTGCTGCGGTGCTGCCTGCACCCATGGTACTTCAGTTCGGTCAGCAGGTCGGGACCGCGACGACCGCGGGCTCACACCGTGAGGTGCCTGCGGATGGCATCGTCGCTCAGGTCGTCGATGGGGCCGCCGGCCACCGAGCGGCCCTTGTCGAGGATGTGGAACTCGCTGGCCACGCGGCGGGCGAACGGCAGCTTCTGCTCGACCAGGAGCACCGTGACCCCCGCCTCCCGGTTGAGCCGGACGATGATATCGCCGATCTCGTGGACGATGTTGGGCTGGATGCCCTCGGTGGGCTCGTCGAGGATGAGCAGCCGCGGCTCGAGCACGAGGGCGCGCCCGATCGCGAGCTGCTGCTGCTGGCCGCCCGAGAGGTCGCCGCCGCGCCGCTGGAGCATCCGCTTCAGCACCGGGAACAGCTCGAAGACGCGGTCCGGGATGCCCCCGCGGCGGCCGCCGCGCCGCGAGCCGAGGCCGATGCGGAGGTTCTCCTCGACGGTGAGCTGGGGGAAGATCTCGCGCCCCTGGGGCACGTAGCCGATGCCGAGCCGCGCCCGGCTCTCGGGCGTGCGCGCGAGCAGGTCGGCGCCGTCGAACCGGATCGCGCCCGACTTCACCGGGATCAGCCCCATGACGCACTTCAGCAGGGTCGTCTTGCCCATGCCGTTGCGCCCCATCAGGCACAGGCGGGTCCCCGCCGCCACGTCGAGGTCGACGTCCCACAGGGTGCGGCTGCCGCCGTAGGACTGGTCGAGGCCCCGGATCTCGAGCAGGCTCATGACCCCAAGTACACCTCGATGACGCGGGGGTCGGACTGCACCGCGTCCATGCCGCCCTCGGCCAGCACCCGTCCCTCGTGCAGCACCGCCACCCGCCGCGCGATCGACCGCACGAACGCCATGTCGTGCTCGACCACCACCACCGAATGCCGTCCCGCGAGCGAGAGCAGCAGCTCGCCGGTGCGCTCGGTCTCCTGCGGGGTCATGCCCGCGACCGGCTCGTCCACCAGCAGCACCTTCGGCTCCTGCATCAGCAGCATGCCGATCTCGAGCCACTGCTTCTGGCCGTGGGCGAGGGTGCCGGCGGGCGACCCGCGCTTCGAGGCGAGCCCGGTGGTCTCGAGCACCTCGTCGATGCGCTCGCGCTCGCGGCCGGTCAGGCGGGCGAAGAACGTGCGCCAGAACGACTTCTCGCCGGCGAGGGCGAGCTCGAGGTTCTCGAAGACGGTGAGGAAGTCGAAGACCGTCGGCTTCTGGAACTTGCGGCCGATGCCGGCCTGCGCGATCTCCGGTTCGCTCATCGTCAGCAGGTTGGTCTCGTTCCCGAAGAACACGCGCCCCGCGTCGGGCCGGGTCTTGCCGGTGACGACGTCCATCATGGTGGTCTTGCCGGCGCCGTTGGGGCCGATGACGCAGAGCAGCTCGCCGGGGTCGACGTGCAGCGTCAGTTCGTCGAGGGCCTTGAAGCCGTCGAAGCTCACCGTCACCTGCTGCAGGTAGAGGACGTCGCCGGTCAGCACCGACGGCCGGCGCCGCGCCGCCGCCTCGCGCTTTTCGCGCCACGCCTCGCGTTGGGACGCGGCCGCGCCGGGCTCGACGGGGCCGGCCGGTCGATGCGGTTCGGTCTCGCCCGGACGGGGGCCGTCGGGGCGGGGTCCGCCGGTCATGCGTCCCGGCTCCGGGCCGTCAGCAGGCCGGCCAGCCCGCGGGGCAGGAAGACGGTGACCCCGATGAACATCGCCCCGAGGGCGTACAGCCACACGTCGGGCAGGGCCCCGGTGAACCACGTCTTGGCGTAGTTCACCAGCACCGCTCCTGCCGCCGCGCCCCACAGCGTGCCGCGCCCCCCGACCGCGACCCAGATGACGACCTCGATCGAGTTGATCGGCTCGAACTCGCTCGGGTTGATGATGCCCACCTGGGGCACGTAGAGCGCCCCCGCCACCCCCGCGAGCACCGCCGACAGCACGAACACCCACAGCTTGTAGTCCTGCACCCGGTAGCCGAGGAAGCGGGTGCGGCTCTCGGCGTCGCGTATCGCGCGCAGCACCCGGCCCGCCCGCGACGCGAGGACCGACCGGCACACCCAGTAGCCGCCCCCGAGGGCGACCGCCGTCGCCGCGAGGAGGGCCGAGCGGGTGGCGTCGCTCTGGAGGTCGAACCCGAGGAGGTCCTTGAAGTCGGTGAAGCCGTTGTTGCCGCCGAAGCCCATGTCGTTGCGGAAGAACGCGAGCATCAGGGCGTAGGTGAGGGCCTGCGTGATGATCGACAGATAGACGCCGGTGACCCGCGAGCGGAACGCCAGCCAGCCGAACACGAACGCCAGCGCGCCGGGGACCACCGCCACCATGACCGCGGCGAACCAGAACTGGTCGAAGCCGTACCAGAACCACGGCAGCTCGTCCCAGTTGAGGAACACCATGAAGTCGGGCAGCTCGGGGTGCCCGTAGACGCCCCGGGTGCCAATCTGGCGCATGAGGTACATCCCCATGGCGTAGCCCCCGAGGGCGAAGAACGCCGCGTGCCCCAGGCTCAGGATGCCGCAGTAGCCCCAGATGAAGTCGACGGCGAGGGCGAGCAGGGCATAGGAGAGGTACTTGCCGATGAGGCCGACGGCGTAGCTCGACAGGTGGAGCGGCGACGACTCCGGCACCGCCAGGTTGAGGAGCGGCGCGACCACCGCCACCACCGCGAGCGACGCCAGGAACGCCACGCTGCCGCGGTCCGCCACCACCGCCGGCAGGCGTAGCGCCGGGGTCTTCATCGCGCCCCCTCCGCCCCGCGCCCCGTCCTGCGGAACAGCCCGCGGGGGCGCGGGGTCCGGGCCTTCATCGCGCGCCCTCCGCCGGTACGCCCGTCCACGGATCCGCCCACCGAGGGCGCGGCGCTGGCCCGCATCACGCGCCCTGCGGCGCCCATCGTCCCGGGGAGCGGCGCCGGCACCGGTACCCGCATCACACGCTCCCCACCGCCCGCCCCATCCGGGGAACGGTCCGGGGCCGGGGCCGGCGTCGGCCCTGCCATCACACGCTCTCCGCCGCCCGCCCCGTTTGGGGGAACAGCCCGCGGGGGCGGCGCTGGATGAACAGGATGAGCACCACCAGCACCAGGATCTTGCCGAGCACGGCCCCCGCGAACGGCTCGAGCAGCTTGTTCACGATGCCCAGCGACATGCCGCCGATGAGGGTGCCCCAGAGGTTGCCGACCCCGCCGAACACCACGACCATGAACGAATCGACGATGTAGGACTGGCCGAGGTTGGGGCCGACGTTGGTCAACTGGGTCAGGGCCACCCCCGCCACTCCCGCGATGCCCGCGCCGAGGCCGAACGTCATCGCGTCGACCCACTCCGTGCGCACCCCCATCGCCCGCGCCATCGTGCGGTTCTGCGAGACGGCGCGGATGTCGAGGCCCAGGCGCGTGTACTTCATGACCGCCAGCACCAGGGCGAACACCATCAAGGCGAAGAGGACGATGTACAGCCGGTTGTAGGTCAGCGAGAACGCCTCGTTGAAGCGTAGCGCCCCGCTCATCCACGCGGGGGTGGTGACGGCGCGGTTGTTGGCCGAGAACACCGTCCGCACGAGCTGCTGCAGCACGAGGCTCACGCCGAACGTCGCGAGCAGGGTCTCCAGGGGCCGGCCGTAGAGGAAGCGGATGACCGTCCGCTCGATGAGGACCCCCGCCGACCCCGCGACCACGAACGCGGCCGGCACCGCCACGATGAGGGAGATGCCGATGTGGTCGGGCATCCAAAGCTGCACGACGTAGGTCGTGTACGCCCCGAGCATCATCAGCTCGCCGTGGGCCATGTTGATGACGCCCATCACCCCGAACGTGATGGCGAGGCCGATGGCCACGAGCACCAGCACCGACCCGAGGCTCAGCCCGAACGCCGCCGTCTCGAGCACCGAGTAGACGTTGCGCCGCGAGTCGATCTGCCAGAGCGCGTCGACGGCGGCGGCGCGGACGGCCTCGTCGGGCTCGGCGAACCCGCCGTCCTCCGTGGTCGCGACCAGCGCCGACAGGCGGTTGTGGACGACGGGGTTCAGGCGGCCCGAGAGCGTCTCGACGGCGCCGAGGCGGACCGCCGGGTCGGGGTCGTCGAGGGCCTCGACCGACAGCGCCGTCTCGATCTCGAACGCGACGTCGGGGTCGGTCTCGACCGCCGCCCGCCCGCGGAGGAGGTCGAGGGTGGCGTCGTCGAGGCTGCGCAGCAGTTCGCGCACCGCCTCGAGCCGGACGCCCGCGTCGGGGCTCGACGCGTCGAACCGGGCGATGCCGGTGCGCAGGAAGCGCCGGAGCCGGTTGTTGGTGATGATGCGGTCCAGCCGGTCGGGGGGGAGGGTCCCCGCGTCCGCCAGGGTGGCGGGATCGAGGAGCTGGAACGTGGTCAGCCCCTCTTCGTTCGACTCGACGACGAAGACCCGTCCGTCGTCCTCGCGCTCGAACAGGCGGTCCTCCAGCAAGGCCGTCAGCACGCCGCGGACGCCGCCGTGCTCGGTGGCGAGCAGTCTGCCGGCAATCTCCTCCTTCTGCCGGAGGCTGGCCCCGGCGAACTCGCCGACGATGGCGCGGAACGCGTCGTCGCCGGTCTGCGCCGGTGCCGGGGCCGGAAGGGCGGCCAAGCAGCCGGCGAGCAGCAGCCACGCGAGCCGCCGCCCGCACAGCGTTCTGCTTCCTCGTCCGGAAACCGTCGCCCTGCGGCTCCAATCGCCGCCCATCCCCACCCTCCAGTGGTCAGTGCCGTTCCACGGGGCAGACGCCCCCCCGGCAAATCGCCGCCTTCCGGCTCCGATTATCGCCCGGCCGCCCCGCGGAGAATCCGCGACGTTCTACGGTGCGGAATCCTGCCCCGCGAATCGGTGCCTGCGGCGGCGACGGGCGGCAGCGACTGCCGCCCGCCGTTCGTCAGGATTCCACGGCGCGGAATACTACTCGTAGTTCTGCCCAGAACACACCTGTGTCTCGGTGTTGTAGTTCCCGCAGTTCAGCTCGACCCAGTCCGCCTCGGTGACCTCGCTGACCGGCAGGTAGTCGGACCACGCGTCGCCGGGCACCGTGTCGTCGGTCTGCCACACCACGTCGAACTGGCCGTTCGCCTGCACCTCGCCGATGTACACCGGCTTGGTGATGTGGTGGTTGGGCAGCACCCGCGCGATGCCCCCGGTCAGGTTGGGGGTCTCGGTGCCCGGCAGGGCCGCGAGCACCGCGTCGACGTCGGTCGTCCCGGCCGCCTCGACCGCCTGCGCCCACAGGTTGAAGCCGATGTAGTGCGCCTCCATCGGGTCGTTGGTCGTCCGGTCCTGGTCGCCGACGAACGCCTTCCACTCGGCGATGAACCCGCCGTTCGCCTCAGACTCCACGCTCTGGAAGTAGTTCCACGCCGCGAGGTGCCCGACGAGGGGGCCGGTGTCGAGGCCCGACAGCTCCTCCTCGCCCACCGAGAACGCCACCACGGGGATGTCGTCGGCCGAGACCTCCTGGTTCGCGAGCTCCAGGTAGAACGGCACGTTGGCGTCGCCGTTGATGGTCGAGACCACCGCGGTGGGCTTGCCGGCCTCGCCGAAGCGGCGGATGGCGGCCACCCGGGTCTGCCAGTCGGAGTGCCCGAAGGGGGTGTAGTTGATGTCGATGTCCTCGTCGGCCACGCCCTGCTGCTTCAGGTACGCCTCGAGGATGCGGTTGGTGGTGCGGGGATAGACGTAGTCGGTGCCCTCGAGCACCCAGCGCTCGATGCCGACCTCGTTCATCAGGTAGTCGACGGCCGGAATTGCCTGCTGGTTGGGGGCGGCCCCGGTGTAGATGACGTTCTTCGACGACTCCTCGCCCTCGTACTGGACGGGGTAGAAGAGCAGGCCGTTGTTCTCCTCGAACACCGGCAGCACCGACTTCCGCGACACCGAGGTCCAGCAGCCGAACACCACGTCGACCTGCTCAGACTCGAGCAGCTCGCGCGCCCGCTCGGCGAAGAGCGGCCAGTCCGACGCGGGGTCGACCACCACCGCCTCGACGGGCCGGCCGAGCAGCCCGCCCTTGGCGTTCTGCTCCTCGACCATCATCAAGATGGTGTCCTTCAGCGTCGTCTCGCTGATGGCCATGGTGCCCGACAGCGAGTGGAGGACGCCGACCTTGATGGGGTCGCCGGCGGTCCCCGGGGCCGACTCGTCTCCGCCTCCGCCGCAGGCGGCGAGGGCGGCGGCGAGGCCGGCGACGAGAAGTGCATGCTTCAGTTTCATGAGTTTGGCTCCTGTGAGTGAACGGGCCGCTACATCTGGAGCTGCAGCCCGAGACCGACCTGGAAGTCGTCGGGGTTGACGTCGGTGTAGGCGGTGTCCTTCACGAAGATCATCACGCGCGCGTTGAACTGCCTGATGACGTAGTTGAGGTTGAACTCGGTGGTGGTCTGGTCGTAGTCGGGGCTGAGGCCCTCGCGGAACCGGGCGCGGGCGAACTTGCCGAGCAGCTCGAACTGCCCGTCGCCCACCCGCTGCGGGAACAGGTAGGCGGCGAGCAGGTAGCCGCCGTCGTTGGTCATGTACCGCGGGTCGTAGCCGCCGAGCCCGTCGTAGCGGGCCCACTCGGCCTCGAGCGTCGCGGCGCCGCCGTCGCCGACCTTGCGCTCGACGAGGACGTCGGCGGAGTACGCGGACCCCGCGTCGGCCTGGGCCTGGCCGGCGAGGCCGAGGGCGAGGATGTTCCTGTCGCCGTAGTAGGTGCTGTTGAGGTAGTACCCCGGCTCGGCGTCCCAGAAGTCGACCTGGATGCGGCCGGCCCCGATGAGCGACGAGTTGCCGGTCGACGACAGGCCGTCGAACGCGCCCGCCGACAGCTTGACCTTGTCGAACTGTCCCCACCACGCGGCGCCGTTGTCGCGCCCCTGGAAGACGAAGGGGTAGCCGTCCTGCACCCCGTCCGAGTACACCGCCCAGTGGTGCGCGTAGAACGGCCCGTAGAGGTTGGCGCGGTCGCTCGGGGGCAGGAACCGCCCCACCCACACGTTGAACGTGTCCGACATCTCGAACTGCGCGACCGCGTCGAGGATCTGGAACGAGGCGTCCTGCGGCCCCGGCGCCCCCAGCGAGCCGCCGTAGTCGATGTCGGTGTTCACCATGAACTTGATCTTGCTGGTGGCCGCCCCGTTCAGGTACATGCGCAGGCTGTTCACGCGGAAGTGCTGCGAGGCGTCGGCGTCGTCCGAGGTCCGGTGCAGGAAGCTGGTCTGCAGGCCGCCGCCGATCGTGACCGGCGGCGGAGGGGGCGGGTCTTCGGCGTCGGCGTCCTGGGCGTGGAGCGGGCCGGCCGCGGCGAGCAGGCCGGCCAGCGTCAGCGGCAGCAGCGCCGCCGTCCGGCCGGACCGCCCGCGCCCGGCGCGGCGGCTGCGGTCTGGGTGTCTGTGACTGGGCACGAACGATACTCCTCCCGTTGCGCGTTCCGGGTTGCCGTGAGGCCGGCGGGCCTCCGATTACGGCGATGTTGTCCAGCAAGGTTCGTGCCGTTTCTCCCGTGTCGGCGGTCTCACGGGGGCCGTCGGCGCGTTTCGCCCCGCGGGGACGCGGTTTGTCGGGCTCCGGCCGTGGCTCGGCACCGCGGGGCCGACCGGGGCGGAATCGACATTGCTGTAGCCGCCGCCGCGCCGCATCGACGTTCCTGTCGGCGTCGACGCGCCCGCCGCCCCGCGGACTCGGCCGGCCCGCGCGGTCCGCCGTAGTTCGGCGTCTGGGACGTGCGGCCCGCTCGCGCGAACCGCCCGACGGCTGCTACCATTACTATCCCGCCTGTTGTGGGCGGGGCTCGGGCTCGTGCGGTCTCGGGCCGAGGTCAGACCTCCGCGTCGCGCGCGGTCGGCGGATCGTGCGGGCGGCCGGCGGGCGGTGCGCCCGTGCGGCCCGGCGTGACCGGGAAGAGTTCACGGCAGTAGGGCAGTAGGTAGAAGGGGAAGCGAATGAGAGTCGAAGAACGACGCAAGATCGCCCGGACGTCATCCATGGCCCTCGGGCTCGCGCTCGCGGCCGCGGTCGGCCTGCTCGCGCCGGGGGGCGCGGCGGCCCAGGGGCCGGGCACCGAAGACGGAGCGTGGACCTACCTCGGCGGCGACGCCTGGCACACGCGCTACACGACGGCCGACCAGCTCGATCCGTCGAACTTCGAGCAGCTCGAGGTCGCCTGGCAATGGAACGCGACCAGCTTCGGCCCCGCCACGGCGCGGGCCACGCCCTCGCTGGTCGGGGGCAAGCTCATCACCGTGGCCGGCAACCGGCGCCACGTGGTCGCCCTCGACCCCGCCACCGGCGAGCTCCTCTGGAGCTTCCGCGAGCCCAACACCTACCGCTACGAGTACTCGATGCGGAAGGGCTACGGGAAGGGCGTCGCCTACACCGAGGTCGACGGCCGCGGGGTGGTGTTCATCACCTCGCCGGGCTTCTTCCTGCACGCCCTCGACGCCGACACCGGCCTGCCCCTCGAGGGCTGGGGACGCCCCGTGCCCCTCGACGGCTTCGCCGACACCGGGGCCGTCGACCTCGTGGAGGACCTCATCGCCGACTGGGGCCCGTGGACGAGCATGGACCGGCCCTACGACCCCTACATCGGCATCCCGCGGGAGATCGGCTACATCACCGCGTCGTCGCCGCCCATCGTCGTCAACGACACCGTCGTCGTCGGCAACTCGGCCGAGCAGGGCTACCTGCAGACCCGGGTCGAGAACGTGCCCGGCGACATCCTCGCCTACGACAAGCGGACCGGCGACTTCAAGTGGAAGTTCCACGTGATTCCCCGGCCCGGCGAGTTCGGGCACGAGACCTGGGAGAACGACGCCTGGCAGTGGACCGGCGACGTGTCGTCGTGGGCCCCGATGTCCGCCGACCCCGAGCTCGGCCTCGTCTACATCGTCACCAACGGCGCCACCATCGACTACTACGGCGGGCACCACCCCGGCGACAACCTGTTCAGCACGAGCATCATCGCCCTGGACGCCGAGACCGGCGAACGGCGCTGGCACTACCAGATGGTCCACCACGACATCTGGAACTACGACACCCCGACCGCGCCGGTCCTGATGGACGTGACCGTCGACGGGCGGGAGATCAAGGGGCTCTTCCAGGCCACCAAGCAGGTCTTCCTCTACGCCCTCGACCGCGAGACCGGCGAGCCCATCTGGCCCATCGAGGAGCGCCCCGTCCCGCCGTCCAACATCCCCGGCGAGGTGCTCTCCGATACCCAGCCGTTCCCGACCCGGCCCGCCCCCTACGACCTGCAGGGGCGGACCGAGGACCACCTGATCGACTACACCCCCGAGATCAAGGAGATGGCGCGCCAGGTGGCCCTCGAGAACAACCTCTTCAACGGCCTCTTCGACCCGCCGACGCACACCGGCGACCCCGCCGGGCCGGCGTGGAACTGCCCGGGCGGTGGGGGCGGCACCAACATCACCGGGCCCGCCGTCGGCGACCCGACGACCGGCGTCCTCTTCGTCAGCTCGCAGAGCGGCTGCTTCCGCCTGCAGGTCATGCCGGGCGTCGACTCGCCCCTCGAGGAGCTCCCGCAGTCGGGCACCACGCACACCGACTTCGCCGCGGTGGCGACGACGGTGCGCGGCAGCATCGAGGCGTTCACCCTCGACGGGCTCCCCATCTGGAAGGGGCCGATCGGGCGCATCACCGCCATCGACATGAACACCGGCGAGCACCTGTGGGTGGCCCCGAACGGCGACTCCCCGCAGGCGACGCAGGACCGCATCCGCAACCACCCCCTCGTGCAGGGGCTCGACGGCGTCGAGATCAACCGCGGCCGCGGCGGCAACTCCGCGATGGTGGTCACCCCCACCATGCTCCTCGCCGGCGGCCAGACCGCCGACAACACCCCGCACCTCTTCGCCATCGACAAGCGCACCGGCGAGCGGCTCGGCGAGGTGGAGATCCCCGGCCTGACCCGCTACGGCATGTCGAGCTGGTCGCACGAGGGCCGGCAATACGTCATCATCCAGCTCCGCGACGGCCTCGCCGCGATGGCCCTGCCGGTCGAGGGCGATGACGTGGGCGGCGGGCACTGAGCCGGTTCGGTCACGGTCAAGGGGGGACGGTCCCCGTCGGGGGAGCGTCCCCCCCTCCTGCTCGCATCTGCAAGGAAACCGCCCGCCGAAGTAGAGGGGGGTCGGGAACGATGGAGGGGTTCGGACCGTTGAGCGAGCTGACTCAGGACATGACGCCGGAGGATCGGGCGGAGGTCGACCGAATCAAGGCCGAAATGCAACGTGAGGGGGACCGTCTGGTGGCGGCCGGCCAGGCGGGGCGGCGTACCGGGCCGCGCGTGGGACGCGAGAGCACGAAGCGGCCGAACTCCGCCGTTGCGGGCACCCCGCCGGGGGGTTGAAGGCTCGGCCGGGGCCGGTTGCTAGACGATGGCACCGGTGGGGCGTCCCGATCCCCGCGTCCCCGGATCCCCGGCGACCTACTCTCCGCGACCCAGCCGTTCCCGACCCGCCCCGCGCCCTACGACCAGCAGGGCGGACCCAGGACCACCTGAATCGACTACCCTCCAAGATCAAGGAGATCGTGCGCCGGGTGGCCATCAAGGCCAACCTCGTCAACGGGTTGTTCGAACCGTCGGCGCACACCGACGATCCCCGGGGCCGCCGTGGACTGCCCGGGCGGAGGGGCCTGCCGGACCGACGGGCCGCGCCGGTGGTGCGCGATAGCTCCAGAGTTCGAGCCCTCCTCCGCCGAGTCGTGTCTTCAGTATGCCGATTGTGTTATAGTTGCCCCATGCGGGCGGACTGATCGTGTTGGTAGTGACAACACTGGCGACCGTCGCAGGTGTCGAAAGGATGATCGCATCGCTGGCGACGAAAGCCGACGTCCCAGCGTTGCCGACGAGGGACTTCAGCACGGTGGATGATATGAGCCATTCGGGAGTGCACGAGGGACACGTGATGCGTAGACTCATTGGACCCATAATTGGACTTCTTACAGCAGTGACAGCCGCAAACGCACAGAACATGATGGTTCACGAACTGCCGGACGTCGGTGCCGGTCGCGTGGATATGCGATCTGTCGAGGCGCAGCTTGACGCCGCCGGCTGGTTCGGTGTAGAGCGGAACTACATGCGGGCGCTGCTGACCGATCTCGCAGCAGCGAATGTGACAGGAACGCTAAAACCCGGGACTGGAATAGCCCTGAAGTTCTCCGTAAAGAGGGACAAAACGACGCCTGCGATGGCGACGGAAGTACACCAGTACGAATTCACTTTGTAATTGGTTACCGTGGTGGGCGTCTGCTACGGCGCCGGGCCTTGCAGGTCGGGTGCGACGGTGGGCGACGGAGAGCGAAGCAGGCCCACGACCACGGCGTGGGGATTGTGCTGGCGTTGGCAGGCGGTACGGATGACAGAGGCGAGTATCTGCTGGGTGGCCGCGCCGCGCCAGGAGCGATTGCCGCCGCACACCTTGCGGGTGACGACGGCGGGGCGAATGGCCTGTTCGGCGCGCCAGTTGGTGGCGTCGACGGCGGGGTTGCGCAGGAACGTGAACAGGGCCTTCCATTCCGTGGTCAGGTGCTTCGCGAAGCAGCGCACGTCGGCCAGCGGGCCGGGGTGGAGCAGTCGTCGGGCGAGGCGGCCGGCCAGGGCTTCCAGCGCTTCGCCGAGGTCGTCACCGGACAGCTCGCCGGCGCGGGCGTCGTCGCGCAGGCGAAGGGCCTGCTTCAACAGGGCGTGGATGTCGGCGGCGATACGGCTGCGGGGATGGTCCCGGCACAGGGTCCGTCCCCGGCGCAGCACGTGGGCGAGGCACGTCTGATGCGTGGCCCGGGTGAAGCGGCGATACGGCGCCCAACCGTCGCGGATGAGCACGCCGTCGAAGTCCGGCCCCAACAGGTGGGCCGCTTCCTCGTAGCCTCGTCCCGGCAGAATGGCGTAGACGGTCGTCTTCTCCGCGACGCCCGCCCAGAGCCACTGCAGGTGGCCGCCGACCTTCCACCCGGTTTCATCCGGGGTGACCACGGGGCTGTTCCGAAGCTGGCGCCGCAGTTCGCTATAGGTCGGTTCGGCCCGGCGGGCGGCCCGATGCACGGCGCGGACGAGGCCGCTCGGACTGACGCGGACGCCGTGGTGTTGCCGCAGCAGGGTCGCGATCTTGCCGAACGACAACCCCATCTGCTTGTTGAGGATGACCGCCGACGCCACCAACTCGGGGCCCAGTTGTACACCGGAGGCCCCGAAGGCGTCGGACGTCTGCAACCGATGCCGACCCCGCACCCGCCGGCCGCAGTCCTGACAGGCGCCGAGGGCGACCCGGAACTCGCGGACGAGGACCCGCGGGACCGGCAGCTCTTCCTGGAGCTGGGTGGCCATGCCGGTCGAGCGCAGTCGTCCGCCGCAATCCGGACAGCTCGGCGGCAGCGGAACGTCGTGGCGCACATCCACCCGGGTTGGCCTGCGCCTGCGGGCTGGCTGGCCGTACTGGGCACCGGCTCGTCGGCCTGGGCGTTTGGGGTCGGCCGTGACCGTCTTGGCGAAGGGAGCAGCCTGGCGATGCCCGGCGCGTCTGGCCGCATCGAGCTCCCGCCTCAGGCGGGTGTTCTGCTTCTCGAGCCGTTCGATCCGGCGCTGCAGCCGTTCGCGTTCGCGCTCGCTCTCCTCGAGTTCGCGCTTCACGCGCGCGTGCTCCTCCGGGGTTGGCCGGGGGGCGTCCTGCTCGCGGCGCGTCGGGCGCATACCCGGTTTATCGGCACTTGTGAAATTCTGTGCACCCCGGACATCAGCGGCCGCCGCCCTCAACGTTCACCCTGCGCTTCGACGCCTGCCGCTCGCACCGAACGCGGTAACCAATTACTTCACTTTCAGCTATACGCCGACGAATCAAATTGTACGCGGTGGAGTTCAGTACCGTGACCCAACGGGCCGATGGGTTACACCGGTGAGCGAGTTGTACGGATCGGCGGGAGTCTAGTGTTCAGCGGAGGCATAGCTGCTAGCGGGGCGACTGCGGTCGACTGGTACTTCTTCGCGCACGATACGGATGCCGACGGTACTAAACCACCCCCGTCGTTAAGGTACTCAGCGGGAGTGAAGCGTGTGGACCCACCTGTCACTCCAGAGCCTCCCGGCGGTGGGTGGACGGCAACGGGGACGGGTCCCAAGACCATCACGATCCCGGACAGCGTCCTACGCTTTCGCGTGAGGGGAACGTATTCAGGGCGCGGACAGAACTTCGTTGTGTGGTGCGGGAATCACCGCGACAGCGACGACAGGGGAGGACTCTTGGTCAACGAGATCGTCGGCACGAACTACGCCAGCGACGATTGGGTCTGGTTCACGGTCCGAAACGAGCGGTCCTACAACGGGCGCGGGCGTCCCTGCAGCATCCTCACCATGGAACATTCAGAGGGCGTCCGATGGGAAATGGAGCAACTAACGACTCGCCCATAGAGGAGCCCTGCCGAATCCACCCGAGATCTTGCTATGGACACCCTGCGTGCGGTAGAGGGCCCCAGCGCGACGGACAGCTCTTCGGTGCCGTAGCCGGCGCAGGTCGTGGGTCGCGCAACACTTTCTCGGAAGAAGACCCGCCGTTGCGGGGCCGGTCGGCTTTAGTCGAAGAACCAACCCTCGATGCCAGCCTGAGGGCCGATCCCGTCGTTCCAATCAGTGGCGGTGCGGCGGCTCGCGCTTTGTGCCGCATGCACAAGAACAAGCGCATCGACGGCATCACCTTGGTTGTCATGGATCGCTGTCGATGCGTCCGCGTCAGAAATCGGAAGACCGCGTTCGCGAAGGGCGTTTACGATGCGCCGCCGTTGATCTGTGGCGTCGGGGCCGGAGTGCTTGTACCCAGTGCGAGGAAGCCCGCATTGTTCCAGTGTCCACCCCGGGAACCCCTCAATGACGGCGCTCGATTCAGGGCTGGGCGCGCAGAATCCGTGAAATGGAAGGATACGTGTCTTATCTCTACCTGTTTCCTCCAATGCGCGAAGGACATCACGAGCCCCTGCGATCGTCTGGCGGTACAGTTGTTCGAAAAAAGGGAACCAAGTAGTCGAGCGCACGTGGTCGATGTTTCTCGGCGTCGACCATGGAACGCCGCTACGGCGCAACGTCTCTCGGAGTTGGTCCCGAAGGGCTTTAGCGTCGGAATCGCTCCCGCACCAAGTAAGGTACTCCTGCCATGAATTCCAGCCCGCTGCTTTAGCAACTTCAGCGGGAGGACCGAATGGGAAGTCGATCACCCAAGTGCCGCTACCCTCCTTGATCTTGCTCGCAAGACCCGCCCTGTCGAAGCCTGGATCTGCCGCGCCGGACCGAAGTTCCACGAAGTCGCCGTTTGGGTACCAACTCGCGATCCATATCTTGCCGTTTCGCCCGCTCGCTTCTTGCGCGCCGCTGAAGTCAACGCCATGAAGCGGCAACAAGGGACTCATGCTCCCACGGACTGCGGAAGACCGCGGCGCAGGCGCAGATTGGGTCGCTGGAACACGACGGCGGCCGCGCTCGCCGTCGCGGGCTCTCGTCGTCTCCACGGCACGCTGCTCTTCCGGGGAGTCCGGTAGCCAGTACGCGAACGACAGTTGGCTACGAAAGGCATCGGCGATTTGTTTGCCGGCTAGCGTCGTTCCGGGGAGGTCCTCGACCAAGACCTCTCTCAGGTGGACGTTCGTGATCTTCCAGTACGCTCGAAACGAGTCCTTGTATTCCTCGTACATGTCCCTTACGAGAGCGTCGGACGGAAGCGTCTGGTGCCGTGACGCGATTCGTGCGGTAAGCGCCAAGGCGTGTCCTGCTCGTTCCTGCGCGAACGCGAGGAGTTGTGAATCGGGGCTGCGGATGAAGGACGACCCGGACTTGCGGGTCGCGATCCAAGTTGTACCCGCGGGGTCTTCTTGCGCGGCCTCGAACACTCGTCGGAGTTCCAGAACGGGTTCCGGTCCGCCTCCGCGAGTCAACCTAAAGACGATGCTGGACGTGCTGGACGATCTCCTCACTGTTTCTCCCAAGGTCACATCACTCGGTTTATCCGGAGGTGGTGCCGTGGCGGTCATCTTCGCCGCCTCGTCCATGGACTTGTCGGGCGCGCCGGGCGTTGCCGCCTCAGCCGCGCCCCGCCCGATGAATGAGTGTAGCAGGTTGAGGATGGCGGCGCGGAGAGCGGGGAGAGCGGGACACGGGCCCCGACACGGCGCGACGCCGTCCCCCACGGCGGCATCCCAACACGGAATCGACCCGCAGAGTCGGGAGCGCGTGGTATCGTGGAACGGCTGCGGTGGGCTGCGGGGAGGCCCCGCGAATCCCTCGGAGCCATGGAGGACCTTCAGCTACTGGAAGACGTCCGGGACATCTGGGAGTGGGGCGCCGCGACCGTGATGGACGCCCTGCGGAGATATCGGTGCACGCCGAGCCTCGGGGGCGGCACGCTGCTGGCGGCCCGCTGGTACGGGCACCGCAGGAGCTCGACATCGACCTGCGCGTGAGGACCCGCGACGGCCACCGGATGCTGAGGGCGGCGCGCGACGCGGCCGTCGTCGCCCGCCTGACGGCGGCGGGCGGACGGATCGAAGCCGAGGGGGCGCCGGAGGGCGCTTTCTGGCGGGTCTCGTTCCCCGACACCGGCGTGGGGGCCGTCCAACAGCGCATCGAGACCTGGGCGCGGAACCCGGAGGAGGGGGCGGAGACCGCCGGCCGCGTGAACGGCCGGACGATGCCCGTCCAGAGTACGGCCCAGATCCTCCGGGGCAAGCTGCAGCGAACGGGCGTGCTCGCCGCGCGTGACATCTTCGACGTCAAGGCGGCGGCAAGGCGGGACCCGGCGGCCCTCGCGATCGCCGTCAACATGCTGGGGGAGAAGGACTTCGAGCGCCGGATGCGCGCCTGGACGGACAACAGGACTATCGTGGCGAGTCGCGCCCCGAGGCAGATCGCGGGTCCGCCGCCCGAAGAGCGGGCCACCTGGGGCGCGCTCGCGGAGGACGCCGCGGCAGGCTGCCGCGCGGCGAGATACAGGACGATGCACCTCGCCATCGAGCCGACCATCCTCCGTTTCGAGTACGCCACCCGCGGGGCGCACACGGGCGAGCACGTGATCGACCGCCGGACGGCCGGAGCCGACGCCCGCCGGTGCGGAGTGGCCGACTGGCTCGAGGCCAACGGCTACGACATCGACGAGTTGATCGGCCGATGCCGGGCCGGGCACGGCGTCCGGGAACGGATCACCCTTCTCGACTTCGGCGGATCCGGCGCGTAACCGCACAGCGGAGACGGCCACCCGGTCGGTGGTCGTGGCGGGGCCGTCCGGCGGTGGCCGGAGACCCGGCGGACGGGACGGACGGGACCCCGGACCCGCACGGGCCGGACCGCCGCGCAGGTAGACGACGAAATGGCGCTCACGGCCTACGAAGACCACAGCGGACCCGAGATCACGACGCCCGAGAGCGGGGGGTATCCGAGGGAGCCCGAC
Organism: Vicinamibacterales bacterium; assembly: GCA_963664545.2. Lineage (GTDB taxonomy): Bacteria > Acidobacteriota > Vicinamibacteria > Vicinamibacterales > UBA8438 > JAJEEA01. The sequence goes on from OY761475.2 coordinate 3,034,443, forward strand.
CCCGTTCCCGGAGACCCCGACTACGTGCCGGAGCTGGACGGGGCCTGGGACGTGCCGAGGCTGCTGCCCGCGCGGTTCTTCGACGACCGCCGGTGCGAGCCGGCGAAGACGGAGGCCGAGGCGCGCCGCTCGCCGGCGGTCGCCGGCCGGCTGGCCAGCAGTTGCTGCGGCTGGACGCTGCCGCACCCTACCGCCGACGACTTCTACGAGGCCGTGCGGGCGGAGAATCCGACCGCGGAGCAGGAGATGCTGCTCGGCGTCTGGATGGACGAAGCCACGGCGGAGGAGGCGTTCGACGCCTGGCGCGACAACGTCTATACCTGGCGCCAGCTCGCCGAGGCGTGCCGCCGCACCGGCCGGCGGCGGTGCCGCCTCTACCGCACGCTCAACACCCACTCGCTCTGGGTCGGCGACGAGGACCCCGCCGAGCTCTGGAAGGGGACTTGACCGCCCCGGAGTCGAGCCCCTTGACCAGACGGTGTCGGGCCGTGTCGTCAGTATGCCGGCTGTGGTATCGTTGACCCGTGGGGTGGATTCGCGAACACGTGGTGGGCCTGCTCGCGCTCTGCGTGGCCGCGCTCGCGGCTGCGGGCGGAGTAATCGCGTTCGCGATGACGACGCTGGCGACCACCGCAGACGTCGAGAGGATGACCGCATCGCTGGCGACGAAAGCCGACCTCGCAGCGTTGCCGACGATGGCGAACTTCAGCGCGGTGGTCGAGACGGTCGTCACCCTGCGAGAAGCGGTTGCCGCCTTGAGTGCTACCGTGGAGGCGATCAACCAGACCGTCGAGGCTCAGCGCGAGACCATCGACACGCTGCGGGCGTCCGTCACCGAGCAGCGCGACGCGCTGCGGGCGTCCATCACCGAGCAGCGCGAAACCACCGACGCGCTGCGGGCGTCCGTCACCGAGCAGCGCGAAACCACCGACAGGCTGGGCGCGGCCGTCGAGACGCTGCGGGCGTCCGTCACCGAGCAGCGCGAAACCACCGACAGGCTGGGCGCGGCCGTCGAGACGCTGCGGGCGTCCGTCACCGAGCAGCGCGAAACCACCGACGCGCTGCGGGCGTCCGTCACCGAGCAGCGCGAAACCACCGACAGGCTGGGCGCGGCCGTCGAGGCTCAGCGCGAAACCACCGACAGGCTGGGCGCGGCCGTCGAGGCTCAGCGCGAAACCACCGACAGGCTGGGCGCGGCCGTCGAGGCTCAGCGCGAAACCACCGACAGGCTGGGCGTGGCTGTCCGCACGCAGAGCGAAACCGTCGGTCGTGTTGCCAACATGGTGGTCGCCCTGCAGAGTACCGTCGACCGGGTCAGCGAGGCGGCCGTCCGCACGGACGGTGTCGTTGACGCCATGGACGACAGGCTGGACACCCTGACCGGCATCGTCTCGCCCTTGGTGCCGTGCATCCTCGAGCTCCACCGCCCGCCGGAGGGGGAGTCGCCGACGGGGCCGCGCTTCGAAACCTCGGCATCCCGCCCCCTTCCCGAGAGCTGCCAGCAAGCTCAGGCCCGGGCCCGCGGCCAGTGAACATCGACTAGGGTCCGATGACGGGACGTTCCGTGAACCGGCGGAGGATCTGAAGATCTCCCGGTTCCGGAGGATCACGCAGCCGCTGTCCCTTCGCGCGATTGACCCGGATTTCGTGTCCTACCATCCTCGTGACATGAACGACGTCACGGTCACGCTTTCCGAAGACACCGCGCTCTGGCTGCGGGCTCGCGCGTCCGAGGCGAATCGCAGCGTGTCGAGCGGGCTCGCTGACGCCTCGAAGAAGAGATGAGGTGCCGCGAGGACGCCTACGAGGTCGCGATGGCACGCGCGCTGGCGAGAAAGCCTCGGAAGATGGCGTGGGTCGACGGCCGCAGGCCGACTCGGAACGAGTTGCATGACCGGACGGGTCTTCGTTGACACCAATGCCCTCGTCTTACCGACCCCGGAGGGGCCGAAGAGGCAGAGGACGGCGGCGGCGCCGCGGGATTCCGCCGGCGCGAGGTACTCTGCTAAAGTCCCAGGCAACGGAACGACAGAACGAACCGAGGCAACCGATGACGCGCGCGACCCAGGCGCAAATCGAGGCGGCCGCCGCCGCGGCCGCCGACGCGTACGGCGCGGAGCAGGTGATCCTGTTCGGCTCCCAGGCGCGCGGCGACGCGCGCCCCGGGAGCGACATCGACCTGCTGGTGTTGACGCGGGGTGCCGGAACGCCGCCCGATCCCGGCCGCGCGGCCGTCGAAAGGGTCGCCGCCGACTCGCCGATCGCCGCCGCCGCCGGCGGACGGTCCGTCCACGTGGTGCTGATGACGACGTCCGACGCCGAGGCGGCGCGGTGCCACCCGGCGAAAGTGGGCGGAACCGCCGTCGAGGAGGGCGTCACGGTGTACGCCGACCCTGCCGGGACGGTCATCGAAACGGGTCCCCGGTACTGGATCATGCCGGGGGGGGCGATGGTGAAGAAGACCCAGTTCGACGTCCGCGAATCCGAGAGATTCAGGCTGAACGCCCTCGACTACCTCAAGTACGGAACCGTCGATCCCGGTCAACGGCCCGAAATGCGGTGTGTGCAACTTCAGAAGGCGATCGAACACGCCCTGAAGGGGTTCCTCACCGCCGGCGGCGTGAAAGTGCCCCACACCCACGACTTGAGCGAGTTGTGGGACGCCGTCGAGGCCGCGGGGGTCGAGATCGAAACACCGAGGGACGAAGCGGCCCTCGCGCGCTTGACGAAGTACGCGGGCGAACTTGAGTACGGCGAACCGCCCCCGGACGAATCGCCCGGAAAGACGCTCGCCGCCGTCCTTCCGACGGCGGTCGACGTCGTCAAGCAAGCCGGACGGCGGATGCCAGCGATCGCCGAAGCCACCGCCAAGCGGCTGAAGAAGCTGGAACGGACCGCGGTCGGAACCACGGAACCGACGCCGGGGCCGCGGTTGAGCGCCCCGCCGGACCGCCGGAACTGAGCAGACAAACCCGAACCGGAACGCTGGACGGCCCCGAGGGGCGCCGCGAGGAACCGCGCGTACCACATCAACGCGACGCCGCCGCCGGCGCTTGGCCGAGACGGAAGTAGCAAACTCGCTGTCGCGGCGTGCGAGGCCGCGGCACTCGGCGGCCGAGCACGGCCGTCGCGGGAGGAAAAGCACATGCGCATCGTGACGCGGCTCGGGTTCGGCGCGTTCCTGATCGGCCTCCTGCTCGCCGGGGCGTCCGCCCCGGCGCAGTCCGTCGCCGACGGCTACACGCCGGTGACCGAGGCCATGCTGCTCGACCCGCCGGCCGAGGACTGGCCGATGTGGCGGCGGACCTACGGCCACTGGGGGCACAGCCCGCTCGACCAGATCGACACGTCGAACGTCGGCCGGCTGCGGCTGGCGTGGGCGTGGACGATGGCGCAGGGCCGCCAGGAGACGACGCCGCTCGTGCACGGCGGGATGATGTTCCTCGTGCAGCCGTGCGACTTCGTCGAGGCCCTCGACGTGCGCGACGGCACGCGGGTCTGGGAGTACCGGCGGGAGCGGGTCGACCACGCCGCCAACCTCGCCTGCGTCAACCGCAACGGCGCCCTCTACGGCGACAAGCTGTTCATCGCCACCCACGACGCCCACCTCGTCGCCCTCGACGCCCGCACCGGCGAGGTCGCGTGGGACGTCGCGGTCGGCGACTGGACCATCGGCCAGCACTACTCGGGCGGCCCCATGATCATCAAGGGGCGCGTGGTCGCCGGCATGTCCGGCTGCTACCACCTCAACACCCGCTGCTGGGTGTCGGCCCACGACGCCGAGACCGGGGCCGAGGTGTGGCGGACGTACACCATTCCCGGCCCCGGCGAGTTCGGCTACGAGAGCTGGGGCGACGTGCCCGACGAGGACCGGCGGGGCGGGTCGGCGTGGAACTCGCCGAGCTTCGACCCCGGGCTGAACCTGATCTACACCGGCGTGGGGGTGCCCATCCCGTGGGGCTCGGTGCAGCGGGGCACCGGCGACGGCGACGTCCTCTACACCAACTCGACCCTCGCGCTGGACGCCGACACCGGCGAGATCGTCTGGTACTTCCAGCACATCCCCAACGACGAGTGGGACCTCGACCACCCGTTCGCGCGGCTCGTCGTCGAGACCGAGGTCTCGCCCGGCGACGTCGAGTGGCGCAGCGGCTCGATCGTGCCGGGGCGGCGGCGCAAGATCGTGACCGGCATCCCCGGCAAGACCGGCATCGTGTGGGCGCTCGACGCCGCCACCGGGGCCTTCCTCTGGGCCCAGCCCACCAACGCGCAGAACGTCATCGCGGACATCGACGCCGAGAGCCGCCGCGTCATCGTGAACCAGTCGCTGAAGTTCCCGCAGGTCGGCGAGCCGGTCTTCGTGTGCCCGAGCGCGCTCGGGGGCATCAACTGGCAGGGCACCGGCTACCACCCGGGTACGAACGTGCTCTACGCGCCGACCAACAACGTCTGCATGGACCTGACCCTGAACGAGTTCCGCTACCGGCCGGGCCTCCACCACGGCTCGGCGCGCATCGCCCAGGTACCGGCCCCGGACATGGGCGGGCAGATCGGGCAGTTCAGCGCCATCGACCTCGCCACGGGCGAGCCGCGGTGGGTGCACCGGCAGCGGGCCGGCATCGGCGGCTCGGTGCTGACCACCGGCGGGGGCCTCGTGTTCGTCACCGACGACGCCCGGCGCTTCCGCGCCTTCGACGCCGCGACCGGCGACGTGCTGTGGGAGCAGATCCTCAACTCGAGCGCGGGCGGGTTCCCGGTGTCCTACATGCACGACGGCGTGCAGTACATCGCCATCGCGGCCGGCGGCGGCATCAACTTCCGGGGGCTCACCCCCGAGATCCGCCAGCCGGGCGGCGGGAACGTGCTGTTCGTCTTCAGGCTGCCGTGACGTAGTCCGTCGGCTGTCTGCGTCCCGCCGTCGCCGTCAACGTCGTGCACCGATTGACGTTGGCGGCCGTGATACAGCCCATCGGCGACTTGCGGATTCCACGACCGCCCCCATGCCCGCGCGAGCCGCCCCGCGCCGGACCGCGCGGGTTGCATTCGACGGCCGTTCGGCTACACTTTGCGGACCTGCGGACGGCGACCGAACGCCCGTTCGAACCGCGTCGCGGGCCTGCGAGGAGAACCGAGGATGACTGGAAGGACACCGGACACGAGTTCCCCCGACCGTGCCGCGAGCCGGCGCGAGTTCTTCAAGCTGCTGGCCGCCAGCCCCTTGCTGGGCGTGGCCGCGTCGGGCCTGCCCGCGAGCTGGCAGCGGGCCCTCGCGCACGAGGCGGAGCGCCGCGCGACGGCCGGGCCCGCGGCGCCGAACTGCCCCGAGTGCGGGTCGCGGATGCCGCAGTCGCTGGTGCAGCCCCGCTTCACCGCCTTCCAGGAGCCCGCGCTGCCGCCCCAGAACGCCATCGAGGACCAGTTGACGGGGCAGGTCATCGAGTCGCTCGAAGAGGCCGTCAACGTCTGGGACCTCGAGCGCGCGGCCCACGCCACGAACCTGGCCCAGCACTGGGACTACCTGCACATGGGGGTCGGCGACTACGAGACGCGGCGGGCGAACCGCGAAGGGTTCCAGCGCCTGATGATCCGCCCCCGGCGGCTCGGCGGCGCGCCGCTGGGCGAGCTCGACACGTCGACCGAGCTCTACGGCCGCCGGTGGCCCTCGCCCCTCTTCCTGTGCCCGGTCGCGAGCCTCGAGGCCTATCACACCGAGGGCGAGAGCGGCGCCGCCCGCGCCGCCCGGTCGCGGGACATCCTGCAGATGCAGTCGCACCAGAGCTCGCAGTCCTACGCCGACATCGCCGAGGCCCGCGGCGAGCCGCATTGGTTCCAGATCTACACGGTGCCCGACTGGAACGTGAACAAGCGGGTCATCGACCGCGTCGCCAGCGCCGGCTGCCGCGTTCTGGTGTGGACCATCGACCTCCTTGGCGGCAGCAACCGCGAGCTGCAGCGGCGCACGCTCTCCGGCGAGGGCTATGCGTCGGTGCTCTGCCAGAGCTGCCACCAGCACCACCCCGACTACCTGCGGCCGATGCGGGCGGGGCTCGGCGGCCCCGAGGGCCCGCGCTACCCCTACACCTGGGACTACGTCAAGCGCCTCAAGGACGCCAGCGACATGAAGGTGGTCTTGAAGGGCATCATGACCGCCGAGGGGGCCGAGGAGGCCATCGAGCACGGCGCCGACGGCATCTTCGTGTCGAACCACGGCGGCCGGGCCGTCAACAGCATGTGGTCGTCGATCGACTCGCTGCCCGAGGTCGTCGGCGCGGTCCGGGGGCGGGTGCCGGTGTTCATCGACAGCGGCGTCCGCCGCGGCACCGACATCTTCAAGGCGCTGGCCCTGGGTGCCGATGCGGTGGGCATCGGCCGCCCCTACGTGTGGGGCCTCGGCGCCTTCGGCGAGGACGGCGTCGCGAAGGTCATCGACCTGATCCTCGCGGAACTCCGCATCGCCATGCGGCAGACCCGGACGACGTCGGTCGAGCAGATCACCTCGCGCTTCGTCATGGAGGGGAAGAACCCCATCATGATGCGCGACAACCGCTTCGGCTTCGGGCTCTGATCGGATTCGACTCGGCCGGGGTCCGCGTCCGGTCCTGCGGGGCTGCCGGGCGCCTAGACCGTGAAGGGTGCGCGCCGGGGGACCGGAGGGCGGGGGAGCGCGAAGGCTTCCGCACCGGATCCGCGGGGCGCGCTGGCCCACGCCGTCCGGCGGGTTCGTCGCGGCCCGCCACTGGGAGGACTACAGGATGCTCGTCGCACGTCGAACAGGTTTCTCGCCCGCGTTCCCGACCGCCCTCGCCGTCACCCTCGGTCTCGCGCTGCTGGCCGGTTCCCCCGCGGCGGCGCAGTCAACGGTCGAGTTCACCGTCTCGGGCACCTCGACCATCCGGGGATGGACCTGCACGGTGAGCGGGTCGGCGGAGGTCGCGCCCGGCTCCTCCCCGCCGGTCTCCGGTTTCGCCGAAGGCGTTCAGACGGCCGCCCTCACCGTCCCGGTGGCCGACTTCGAGTGCCCCGACGAGACGATGACCGAGCACCTGCTCGAGGCCATGAAGCCGGCCGAGTTCCCCGAGATCACGTTCCGGCTCGAGAGCTACGAGGCATCGGGCGGGGGCGCCCAGGCCAGCGGTGCCCTCACCATCCACGCCGTCACCAGCCCGGTCAGCTTCCCCGTCTCGCTGTCGCCGTCCGCAGCCGGCGTCGAAATCGCGGGAGAGGTGAGCCTCGACATGACGGCCTACGGCGTCGAGCCGCCCGTCGTCATGCTCGGCCTCCTGCGGGTGCGCCCGCAGGTCCGCATACAGTTCGAGGGCTTGGTCGTTCCGTAAGGCAGGACGATTCGCCCGTTTGCCCGTCGTCCCCCGGTCGGTGTCCCCCCGCCGCCCATCTTCCGCTGGCCGGTCGACGTGCGGTCGGACCGCGAAGACACGGTGCCCGGCTCTACGGCGTGTGATAATCGGGGACACCCCGAGGGGCGAAACCCGCTCATGCCAGAGACCGACATGACGTCAGCGTCCGCGGTTCCGGTGCCGGGGTGCCCCGCGGAGCGCCTGCGGGACACCGCGGGGACACCCGCGCTCAGGAGCGGCGACCGACTCGCGCGGTCCGAGTTCGAACGCCGGTACGCGCTTCGGCCGGACCTCGAGAAGGCGGAGCTGATCGAGGGGATCGTCCGCATGCCGTCGCCGGTCAGCTTGGCGCATTCCGGACCGCACGCGATGATTCAGGGCGTGCTCCTCGTGTACAGCGCGTTCACGCCCGGGGTCCGTTGCGAGGACAACGCCACCGTGCGGCTCGATCCGGACAATGAACCGCAGCCGGACGTGCTGCTGCGCATCGAGCCGGACGCGGGCGGGCAGTCCCGGGTGAGCGGCGACGACTACGTCGAAGGGGCGCCCGAGTTGGTGGTCGAGATCGCCGCGAGCAGCGCGTCGATCGATCTGCACGACAAGTTGCGCGCCTATCGACTCAACGGCGTTCGGGAATACGTCGTCTGGCGCACGCAGGAACGCCGCATCGACTGGTTCGAGCTGGTGGACGGCGACTACCGGCCTCTGCCCATCGACGCGGAGGGGGTCGGCCGCAGCCGGGTCTTCCCCGGTCTCCGGATCGCCGTGGCCGCGCTGCTGGACGGCAGTCCCGCCGAGGCGCTGGAGGCGGTGAACCGGGGCATCGGTTCTCCCGAGCACCGGCGTTTCGTCGCCCGCTTGGCCGGGACGCCGTAGCCCGGGTCTCCAGACAGAAGTGTTCGACTTGGACGCGCCCGCCGGCCGAGCCCCGTCACTCGGCCGGCTCGATGCGCAGCAGCGCGGCTTCCCCCTGGGCGGGGTCGCGGCCGAGGAAGCCGCCGCCGGTCAGCACGTAGAGCAGGCCGTCGGGACCCTGCTCGACGTCGCGGATGCGCCGCCGGAGGTCGGCGAGCAGCCATTCGCGGCGCTGCTCCAGGCCGCGGCGGTTGAACTCGATGCGCTCGAGGTGGCCGGTGCGGGCGACGCGGCCGGTCATGAGCGATCCCGCGAAGAGGTCGCCGCGCCACGCGGGGAACCGGTCGCCCGTGTAGAACACGAGGCCGGACGGGGCGATGGAGGGGATCCAGACGATCTCCGGCTGCTCCATCTCCTCCCGCCACGGCCGTTCCGACACGCGCAGGCCGGTGTACTCGCGCGAGTAGGAGACCTCGGGCCAGCCGTAGTTGCGGCCGGGGAGGATGCGGTTGACCTCGTCGCCGCCCATCGGCGCGTGCTCGCTCGCCCACGCCTCGCCGGTCTCGGGGTGGATGGCGAGGCCCATGGGGTTGCGGTGGCCGAGGGAGAACACTTCGGGCCGGTGCCCCTCGCGGCCCGCGAACGGGTTGTCGTCGGGGGCGGTCCCGTCGTCGCGCAGCCGCAGCACCTTGCCGACATGGCTCGCGGGGTCCTGGGCGAGGGGCCGGACGCCGCCGAACGCGCCGCCGACGCTCATGTAGAGGGTTCCGTCGGGCGCGAACGCGAGCCGAGACGCGCCGCCGTTCAGGTCGGCGTCGGCGACGAAGACGTCCCGGACCTCGGACAGGGCCGCCCCCTCGAAGCGGCCCCGCGCCAGGGCGACGGTCGAGCCGTCCGCCGTCGGCTTCGAGTAGGTGAGGTACACGAAGCGGTTCTCCGCGAACCGCGGATGCGCCGCCACGTCCATCAACCCCGAGAGCGGCCCGCCGGTGTAGACCTCGGGGACGCCGGCGATGGGGGCCGGGTCGAGCGCGCCGTCGCGGATCTGCCGCAGGGTCCCGAGCCGCTCGGTGACGAGCACGCGGCCGTCGGGCAGGAACGCGAGCCCCCACGGGTAGGTCAGCCCGTCGGCGACCACCGAGACTCGGATGCGCTGCCCCGCCGCGGTGTCGTAGACGACGGGGGCGTCCGGCAGCGGAACGGCGGGGATGCCCTCGGCCGCGAAGGGCTGGGCCTGGCGTTCCTGGGCGTGCGGCACGGCGGGTGCCGCCAGCACAAGTGTCGTCAGGGCCGCGAGCAGGCGGGCGGATCGATGCATGACTGTTCTCCGGGCTGGTATGTCCGACGCCGGGGGACCGACCCTCGACGCCGGGTTCGGCGCGTCGTCCACGACGCGCGCGGCCGCCGCCGACCGCGCGCAGAGAGCCTTCTCGACAAGAGCCACAGCCTACACCGGCCGGCGCCCCGGACCAACCAAAGGACCGAAAAGGGAAGCGGTCGGCAGTTCGGCATCGGCGCCTGAGCCCAACGGGCGTTGTCGATGTCACGAATTGCCCCAAATTCTAGACAAAACGTGTTGCAAATTGGCACCAACTCAACCTGGCGTACTGCCTGGTGCACAAGCTGGACGCCTATCTCAATTGGGCGGAGCGGGAAGGGCCGCGGTTGTCGCCCGATGCGGTTGGTGGCAGGATCGACCGATGACCAAGAAGCGACTTGTCTGGGGAACCCTGGGGCTCGTCCTCGCGGGCCTCGCCGCGCTGCCGGCGGCGCTCGCGCCGGCGCGGGCCGCCGACCGCCCGAACGTCGTCCTCCTCATGGGCGACGACCACGGGTGGGAGGAGACCGGCTACAACGGGCACGCCTACCTGAAGACGCCGGTTCTCGACACCATGGCCGCCTCGGGACTGCGGCTGGACCGGTTCTACGCGGGGCATCCGTCGTGCTCGCCCACGCGGGGGAGCGTGCTGACGGGGCGCCATCCGGTGCGCTACGGCACCTTCGCGCCGAACTGGTCGATGCGGCCCGAGGAGATCACCATCGCCCACGTGCTGCGCGAGGCCGGCTACGCGACCGGCCACTTCGGCAAGTGGCACGTCGGCACCGTGAAGGCGGGCTCGCCGCTCAACCCGGGGGCGATGGGCTTCGACGAGTGGCTCTCGCACGACAACTTCTTCGAGCTGCACCCGACGCTGTCCCGCAACGGGGGGCCGCCCGAGCGGTTCGAGGGCGAGAGCTCGGCCATCGTCGTCGACGAGGCCATCCGCTTCATCGACCAGGCCGCGGCGGACGGCAGGCCGTTCCTCGCCGTCGTCTGGTTCGGCTCGCCCCACGAGCCCTACAGCGGGCTCGAGGACGACCTCGCCCTCTACGACGAGCTGCCCGCGAAGTACGCGGACCGCAGGGTCCCCCTGACCTCGAACGAGACCGGCCTCCAGATCGAGCGCCCCCTGGGCGACGTCCTCCGCGAGCGCTACGCGGAGATCACCGCCATGGACCGCGCCATCGGCACCCTGCGCGACCACCTGGACGAGGCGGGGCTGCGCGACAACACCCTGCTCTGGTACAACGGCGACAACGGCACGCCCCGCAGCGGGCTCGCGGAGACCCCGCTGCGCGGCCTGAAGGGGACGATGTACGAAGGCGGCATCCGCGTCCCCGGCGTCATCGAGTGGCCGGCGCGTATCGCCGCGCCGCGCGCCACCGATGTGGCGGCGGTGACCAGCGACATCCTGCCCACCGTCGCCGCCCTCGCGGGGCGGCCCCTGCCCGACCGGCCCCTCGACGGCATCGACCTCGCGCCGCTCCTCGACGACGGCATGACGTCGCGGCCCGCGCCCATCTTCTTCTGGAGCTTCGACGTCGGCGGCCTCGCGGGACGCGACCACGACCCCTACCTCGCCCCCGCCTTGCAGGCGGGGACGACGCCGCTCGTCAAGCTGATGGACGGCATTCCGACCCGCAACTTCCAGAACATCCGCTACCCGGCCGTCGACGAGCGCGACTTCGCGGGCGCGCGGGTGATCATGGACGGCGACTACAAGCTCGTCGTCGACGGCTCGCGCGGCGCGGGCGTCGAGCTGTTCGACCTGCGCCATGACCGGGCGGAGAGCCGCAACGTCGCCGCGGACGAGCCCGCCGTCGCGGCCGAGATGCAGCGGCGGCTGCGCGAGTGGCAGCACACCGCGCTGACCAGCCTGACCGGCGTGGACTACCAGTAGAGCCTGCTCGGCCGCTACAGGATCTCGTCCGTCTCCAGGCGGAATCCGGGCAGCACGGGGTCGCCCGACACGCTCCGTGGCGCCTCCAGGCGCTCCGGCGGCGAATCGGGGCGGTACACGAAGACCTGCCGGCCCGGCGGGTCGACGAGCCAGCCGAGCCTGGCGCCGTTCTTCATGTACTCGCGCATCTTGTCGTGGACCGCGGAGAGGCTGTCGCTCGGCGAACGCAGCTCGACGACGAAGTCCGGGCAGAGGGGGATGAACCTCTCGCGCTGCTCGTCGGTGAGCGTCGCCAGGCGGGCGCGTGCGATCCACGAGGCGTCCGGGGAACGGACCGCGCCGTTCGGGAGCCGGAAGCCGCCGGAGGAATCGAACGTCATGCCCGTCCCGTCGACCTTGGCCCAGCGCCCCAATTGGACGGTGATCTCCGCGTTCCTGTTGCTGGTTTTCCCGCCCGCAGGCGCCATGATTGACAGCTCTCCATCGGCCGTACGCTCGATGCGCAGATCCCGGTTGAGCCGGCAGAGCTCGTAGAACCCGTCGTCAGTGAGGCCCAGGGCCGGCGGGAACCTGACGAGCAGGGCAGCGCTCGTCTCCGGCGCGTGCACGTCCACTGAGCGGACCGCGGTTTCCATGTCTTCCTCCCGCCTCGCGGGCGTCCTTAGTCTCTCAGGATCGGGGCAGGCGCTCAGGCCGTCGGCCCGGATGCTCGCGAAGCCGCGCGATGGACAACCGCGGGTTCCCTTCCTCGTAGTAGATCAGGAGGTCGCCTGACACGTACACGTCCCACCGGTCCTTGAAGTGGCGGGCCAGGGCACCGATCCCGTACATGATCGCGTTGCGCTGGGCGTCGTTCTCCGCCATCGGCCGACCGTCCGAACTCGGGTAGTGGAGCGGGACGGCGGCAGGTGCGGGGCGGATCATCGCGGAACCTCTACAGGCGAGCGCCGTGCGCGTGACGCGGCGGCGCGCACCTGTCCAAGCTACCACACGCTGCGGACGCCGCTCCACGTTGGGGCGTCCGCGCGTGATAGAAGCATGAATCGTGCCGGGCTTGGTGCCGCTCGGCCGGCGCGGACGGCTACCCGCGGTAGCGGACGCGGAACGTCCACCAGCCGTCGGGCCGCGGCGAGCCGAGGGGCGCGGGCGGGTTGGCCGGTTCCTCCAGGGAATGCAGCTTGTCGAGCCGCGCGACCCACGCCATGTCGAGCTCGTCGGGGTCCACGATCCGGACGATGTGGACGGGGTAGACGTTGCGGTCGAGGCGCAGCCACGCCCTGGGGTCGCGGATCGCGAAGCCGGACCAGAGCTTGCCGTCGCAGCTCGAGCAGCTCAGGTAGAGGTCGCCCGCGTCGTTCGCGAAGCAGTTCAGGTTGATGGCGTGCGGCCGGAAGCCGGCGTTGATCTGGATCTGGCACAGCGTCACGTCGTTGGCGAACGTCCAGTCGTCGACCGGAAACTGCTGCTCGTAGCCGAAGAGGACGGCGCCCGGCGTGCGTTCGCAGGGGCAGGTGACCGACCACCCGTAGAACGCGATCACCAGGAGCACCAGCAGTGCCGCCGGCCCCCCGATCGCCGGTCGCTTCAACGCGTTCAAAAGCCGTTCGCCGATTGCGCGGTCGTCAGTCATCATTCGTCTCCTTGCTCCGATTTGTGTCATCCTTCGCGGCCCGCGGTTTCGCCGCCGGCCGCGTCGAGGCCGGGTCTGACCAGCGCCTCGCGCGCCCCGGAACGTGCCCACGCGGGGCTCGGCGTCTGCACCACCGGCCGCAGGTCGGCGGCGTGGAACGACCGCGCCACCTGCCCGGCCGGCGGCTTGCCGTAGGTCGTCGAGCGCTGCCGCGGGGTGCGGCCGGCCCCGGCGATCACCGCCTCCATGCGCTCCGGCGGCAGCTCCTGGCCGAAGCCCGCGCCGGCCGCCCGCGTGATGCTCTCGTTCATCAGGGTGCCGCCGAGGTCGTTCACCCCCGCTTCGAGGCAGGCGCGCACCCCGCGCGGCCCCAGCTTCACCCACGAGGCCTGGATGTTGGTGACCAGCGGGTGCAAGGCGAGGCGGGCCACCGCGTGCATGAGCAGCGTCTCGCGGAACGTCGGGCCGCGCCGCGCCCGGCCCTTGAGGTAGATCGGCGCCTCCATGTGCACGAAGGGCAGGGGCACGAACTCGGTGAACCCGCCGGTGCGCGCCTGCAGGGCGCGGATGCGCGCGAGGTGCCGCGCCCAATGGCGGGGGCGGTCGATGTGGCCGTACATGATGGTCGCGGTGGTCCGGAACCCGACCCGGTGCGCGGTCTCCATCACCTCGAGCCACTGGCCCGCCGTCAGCTTGTCGGGGCAGAGGTCGCGGCGGACCTCGTCGTCGAGAACCTCGGCCGCGGTGCCCGGCAGGGTGCCGAGCCCCGCCGCCCGCAACTGCCCGAGGAACGCTTCGAGCGGCGCGCCGAGGGTCGCCGCGCCCTGCCAGACCTCGAGCGGCGAGAACGCGTGCACATGCATCTCGGGGACCGCCGTCTTGACGGCGCGGCAGATGTCCAGATAGGTGGCGCCGGTGTACTCGGGGTGGATGCCCCCCTGCATGCACACCTCGGTGGCGCCGCGCTCCCACGCCTCCGCGCTGCGGCGGGCGATCTCGTCGAGCTCGAGGTCGTAGGGGGCGCCGCGGAGGTTCTCGCTGAGCTTGCCCTTCGAGAACGCGCAGAACTGGCACTTGAAGTAGCAGACGTTGGTGTAGTTGATGTTGCGGTTGACGACGTAGGTGACGTCGTCGCCGTTGACCTCGCGGCGCAGGGCGTCGGCCGCCCGCACCACCGCTACGAGGTCGTCGCCCCGCGCCGAGAACAGGGCGGCGATCTCGGCCTCGTCGAGCCCGTCGCCGCGCGACGCCTGCTCGCAGAGGGCGCGCACCGCCGGAGCTGGGGGCGGCGCGGCCGGCCGCGCGAGGCGGTCGAGCAGCGCGGCCGGTAGCACGGCGTCTGCGTCGCCGGGCGACCAGGCGCTCTCGCGGGCGAACCCCTCCGCGTCCGAGGCGTGCAGCACCGCCGGCCGCAACGGCTCCGCCACCCACGCGTCGAGGCGCCGCACGTAGGCGGGGTAGACGGTGAGCCGTTCGGTCAGCGCCTTCCCCCCGCGCGCCGTCTCGCGCTCGAGCCGCTCCAGGTGGGGCCACGGCGCCTCGGGGTTCACGTGGTCGGGCGTGACCGGCGACACCCCGCCCCAGTCGTTGATGCCGGCCCGGATGAGGGCGCCGAAGCCGTCCGGGGTCAGGTTGGGGGGCGCCTGAATGGCCATGCCGGGGCCGAAGACGAGCCGCGCGCAGGCGATGGTCCACTGCAGGTCCTCGAGCGTGGGCTCGGGCGCCGCCGCCATGCGCGTGTCCGGCTTCGCCCGGAAGTTCTGGACGATGATCTCCTGGATGTGCCCGTGCTCGTCGTGCAGGTCCCGCAGCGCGAGCAGCGACTCGATGCGCTCCACGCGGGTCTCGCCGATGCCGATGAGGATGCCCGACGTGAACGGGATGGCCAGCTCGCCGGCCGCCCGCATCGTCTCCAGCCGCGCGCCGGGGTCCTTGTCGGGCGAGCCGTGGTGGACCCCGCCGCGCTCCAGCAGGCGCGGCGAGACGCTCTCCAGCATGAGGCCCTGCGACGGGCACACCTCGCGGAGCGCGCTCAGCTCGTCGCGCGTGACCACGCCGGGGTTGGCGTGGGGCAGCAGGCCGGTCTCGTCGAGGACGGCGCGGGCCGCCGCCGTCAGGTACGAGATGGTCGTGGGATGGCCCAGCGCCGCCAGCTCGTCGCGGGCCTGCGGGTACCGCAGCTCGGGCTTGTCGCCGAGCGTGAACAGCGCCTCGCGGCAGCCGGCGCGGGCGCCCCGCCGCGCCACGTCCAGGACCTCGTCGAGGGTCATGTACGCCCGCTCGCCGGGCCGCGGCGGCTGCGCGAACGTGCAGTAGTGGCACACGTCCCGGCACAGCTTGGTGAGGGGGATGAACACCTTCCGCGAGTAACTGACGGCTTGGCCGAACCCGGCGTCGCGGAGGGCCGAGGCCCGCGCCATCAGCGCCGGCAGGTCGGTCTCGCGCGCGAGGGCCAGGGCGGCGTCCCGCGACGGCCGGGCGTAGGGGTTGGTGTCCATCGTCATCAGGCGGCCGCGGCGGGGGCGGCCCGCCGCCGCGGCCGCGCCGCCGGTCAGCGGTCCGCGCCGGCCGAGTAGACCTCGTCGGTGACCGGCTCCATCCACTCGATGGGCAGCGGCTCGCCGGCGTCGTTCGGGAACGTCACCGAGACGTGGGTCAACGGCTCGTCGGGGGTCGCGCCGTGCCAGTGGCGGACGCCCCGAGGCAGGTACGTCGTCTCGTGGAGCCCGATCTCGCCCACCGGCTGCCCCTCCACTTGGTAGCGCAGCCGGCCCTCCTTGACGAACAGCAGTTGGGCGCTGTGGGTGTGCCAGTGGGTCCGGGCGCCGGCCTCGAAGCCGCGCGACGAGACGTTGACACCCTCCGAGGCGACCCGGAACGACGTCCCCGTGAACGTGGTCTGCTCCTGCCGGGCGTGGCCGATCCAGACGAACGACGCCGCCGCGGCGACGCCCGCCAGGAGCCCCGCGCGCCACCGATCCCGCTGCTTCCGTCGCATGCCAGCCTCCTCATCCTCACCGGGTTGAAGCCCGCGCCCGCCGACGTTGACGCCCGCGGTCCGATTCGGGAGATAATAGGGTACTTTCGTCCACAACAGGGAGCGGTCATGAACGCGACGTCACATCACGGAGTGCGGATTCCTTTCCGCTGGCTGGCCGGCATGCTGGTCGCGGCCCTCGGTTTCGCGGCGGCACCCGCCGCCGAGGCGCAGTCGGCGGAGCCGACGTTCACGAAGGACATCGCGCCCATCCTGCAGCGGAGCTGCCAGAAGTGCCATCGGCCCAACTCGCTGGCCCCGATGTCGCTCATCACCTACGAGGACGTCCGTCCGTGGGCGCGGTCCATCAAGCAGCGCACCGGCCTGCGCAACCGCATGGGGGTCATGCCCCCCTGGTACATCGAGAAGGACATCGGCATCCAGCGCTTCAAGGACGACTGGTCGCTGAGCGATGCCGAGATCGGGACCATCGCGACCTGGGTCGACAACGGGGCCCCGCGCGGCGAGCCCGCGGACATGCCCGCGCCGCCGCCGTTCATCGACATCGACGAGTGGGAGATCGGCGAGCCCGACCTCATCGTGTCGTCCCCGAGCTTCGAGGTCGCGGCCGAGGCGCCGGACTGGTGGGGCGTGCTCGGCCAGGTCGAGTCGGGGCTGACCGAGGACCGCTACGTCGCCGCCATCGAGTACAAGGAGCGCAACGACCTGCCGCGCGGCGTGCGGTCCGACACCGTGGGCGGCCTCTTCGTCGTGCACCACTCGGCGCTGACGACCATGCCGCCGGACGGCGGCCCCGCCGACGCCTACACGTGGCCGGTGCACGAGGTCGGCCGCAACGCCGACGTCTTCGACGAGGACGCGGGACCGATCCTGCCCGCGGACTCGATGCTGATCTTCCCGTCGACGCACCTCCACTCGAACGGCATCGACACCACCGCCCGCATCGAGGTCGGCTTCAAGTTCCATCCCCGCGACTACGAGCCCACCAAGAAGATGGAGCTGCTCTTCTTCGGGAACGGCCCCGACATCGACATCCTGCCGATGCAGGACAACCAGCGGATGGACGCCTACTTCACGCTGCCGGAGAACACGAAGATCAGCGTCTACGAGCCGCACATGCACGCCCCCGGCGTCAGGATGTGCCTCGAGGCGGTGTGGGGGGACACCGTCGAGACCCTCAACTGCTCGGGCTACGACCACAACTGGGTGCGGGTCTACAAGTACGAGGACGACGCGGCCCCGCTGCTGCCGAAGGGCACCATCCTCCACCTGAGCGGCTTCTTCAACAACACGCCGACCAACCCCAACGTCGTCGATCCGCGCAACTGGTCGGGGTCGGGCCACCGGTCCGTCGACAACATGTTCATCAACCTGATACAGGCGATCTACATGGACGACGAGGAGTTCGCGGCCGATGTCGCGGAGCGCGAGCGCCTGCGGGCGGCGGACGGGCGGTCGGACATCGGCTGCATGGTGTGCGGCAGCGACTACTTCGAGACGCCGGTCAACGTCGACGGCGGCGGCCAGTAGGCCGGTTCGGAGCGTGAGCATGTTACCGAGATCAGCCGGCTGCCTCCCGTCATCCCGCGGGGTGGCGGGCTTGGCGTTGCTCATCGCGTTGGCGGTGGGGCAGGACGCCCGCGCGCAGCAGTCGTTCGCGACCGGGCAGAGCATCTCGCCCGCCTACGAGGGCTGGGTGCAGAACGAGGACGGGTCCTTCGACCTCGTCTTCGGGTACATGAACCGCAACTGGGAGCAGGTCGTGAGCGTCCCGGTCGGGCCGGAGAACACTATCGAGCCCGGCGGCCCCGACCGGGCCCAGCCGACCCGCTTCCAGCCGCGCCGGAACCGCTTTGTGTTCAGCGTCCGCGTGCCCGCCGACTTCGGCGACCGCGAGTTGGTGTGGACCCTCACCGCTAACGGCGAGACCCAGCGCGCCTACGCCACCCTCAGGCGCGACTACTTCATCGACGACATGGTGATCCAGGCGAACTTCGGGGCGGCCGGCGCCGCCGGCTCGACCCCCGAGCTGGCCGAGAACGCCGCTCCGGTGCTGACCGTCGAGGGCGGCCCCGCCCGCACCGCGCGGGTGGGCGAGGCGCTGGCGCTCGCCGCGTCGGTCACCGACGACGGCGTCCCGCGGGCGCGGCCCCTGGCCCCCGCGAATCCCCGCCGGCCGGGTCGCATCACCACCGACACCGCGACGGGCCTGCGGCTGTCCTGGTTCGTCTACCGGGGCGTCGGGGAGGCGGTCTTCGACCCGCCGCAGATCGTGACGTGGGAGGACACGCGGGTCGGACGCGATTCGCCGTGGTCGCCGGGCTGGTCAACCCCCGAGGCGCCCGAGGACGGCCGCTGGGAGACGCAGGTCACGTTCAGCCGCCCCGGCGAGTACGTGCTGCGCGCCCTCGCCCACGACGGCGGCCTCCAGACCTACGAGGACGTCACCGTGACGGTGAGCCCGTAGCGCCGCCTTCCTAACCTAGCCCGGAGAGCGTCGCCTGCGGCTCCGCTGGGCGCCCAACCAACCCTGCTAGGAGTCTGCACCGTTCTACGGCGACTCCTCGCCCGCCCATCGTCGCTAGGCTGCTACAGGCCGAGCCAGAGCACGGCGGCGCCGCTGGCGGTGACGACGAGGCCGGCGGCGGCGTGTGCGAGGCGGCCGCCGCGGAGCAGGGCGGGACGGCCGATCCACCCGAGGCCGTGCCACGCGGCGGTGACCGCGGCCAGCATGACCCCGATCGTCAGCAGACCGAAGACCGCGGCCACCGCCGCGACGGCCAGCCAGTCGCCGGCCAGGCCCGGCACCACCATCAGGGGGATGAGGGGCTCGCACGGACCGAGCACGAACACGACGAAGAGCGCCCACGCGGTCAGCCCGCGGATGTCGCCGGCCCCGTCGCCGCCCGTCTTCGGCCGGCCGTCCGCCCGGTCGTCGCCCGCCTCCGGCTGGTCGCCCGCCTGCGGTGCCCGAAGGGCCGCCGCTTCGCGCCCGTCGAGGGCGCGGGCCGGCGGCACGGCGCGGGTGCCCGCCCCCCCGCGTCCGCCGTGCCGGGGCCACAGGGCCCAGGCGGTGTAGGCCAAGCCGAAGCCGAGCAGCAGGGCCGCCGCCAGTTCGCCGCGGGCCGACTCGACCCGGAGCAGCGAGTCGGTCGCGACGCCGAGGCCCACGCCGGCGGCGCCGATCACGATGGACGAGGCGATGTGCCCGGCGCCGCATACGCCGGTGACGAGCAGCGTCCGACCGAGCGCCCAACCCCGGGCGCGGCCCAACGCGGCCAGCGGCAGCGAGTGGTCGATGCCGATCAACGTGTGGACGATCGCCAGCGAGGCGGCGGTGCCGAGCAGCACGGTCGTGGTCTGGACGGGGTCGGGCATGGGTGGCATGCAGAGGGCCGGGCGTGCACGCGACACAGTGCCGCGGCCGGACTGTCCGGCGGCGCTGGGTCTCGGTGCTCGGCGGCGGGAGATGGTCGATGGGACGGTGATCGCTATGGCTTCGTGGACTTCACCCGGTGTGGCGCGTGTCTCCCGCCGCCCGGCGTCCCCGGGCCGCCGCGCGCAGTCCCGTCAGCGGCGGAGCGGGGTGAGCGTCGGGCGCGGATCCTCACTGCCGGGCCGATCCCGGACGCGGCGGCGGGTTGGTTTCCGTCACTGGTCGGTCCGGGGCGCGGCGGAGACCTCGCGGAACATCTCCTCCACCGGGACCACCCGCACCCGGTCCGGGTTGACGGCGATCTCGAACGCCTCGATCAGCGCGTCCTCGGCGCGGATCGCTTCGGTCACCGCCGTGTTGTAGTTGGGCGGCGCCGGCGCGTTCGCGAGCAGGCGGTCGCGGAACGCGGCGGCGTCGCGGGTGACCACCGCGACGGCCAGGTCGTCGGCCTGGAGGTGGCGCCGGACGGCCGCGTTCACGTCGTCGACGGTCAGCTCGGGCAGCCGGCGCTGGATCTCGTCGATGAAGTACGCCGCGCCGTACGCCGCCGAGTCCATGTGGTAGCCGAGGCGGCGGCTGCCCGTCTGCACGTACAGCTTCGAGTAGTTGACGAGGAACTCGCGGGTGGCCTCGAAGTCGGCCTCGCTCAGGCCGTCCTCGACGAGGACGCGCAGCTCGCGCAACGCCTGCCGCAGGGCGAAGTGGGCGTTGTGGTGCGGCACCGGGCGGATCCAGATGCTGAAGAACTGCTGGCGGCGCGGGATGTTCGGGACGGGCAGGCGCGACCCGCCGTCCTGGACGAAGTGCTCGATGTACGAGTAGTCGCCGTAGTTCAGCCCCCGCTGGCCGCGCATCTTGTTCATCAGCAGGCCGTTGAACGTGCGGTGCTCCCCGAAGTAGGAGTTGGCGACGAGCAGGGCGTAGAAGTCGTCGTCGGCGCGGGTCGCGTCGATGGGGAAGCCGATGGAGATCGCGGTGGCGATGGCGTCCTTGTCCACCAGCAGCAGCTCGACGCCGTCGAGGGCCCGCGGCGTTGGCAGCGCGGCGGGTTCGGCGCCTCCCGCCGGCAGGCGGTCGAGCAGCTCGCGCTCGACCCGCTCGGCGAAGCCGGCGGGGTAGCCGCCCGCGATGCCCGCGAGGACCCGCGCGCGCGTGTAGTGCCCGCGGTGGAACGCCCTCACGTCGTCGAGGGTCAGGGCGGCCAGCCCGTGCTCGGTGCCGACGGCGGGGGCGGCGTAGGGATGTCCCGCGTAGAGCAGGGCGTTCAGGGCCTCCTTGCCCAGCTCCTCGTCGTTGCTGCCGCGCAGCGTCGAGACGACGGTATTGGTCAAGAAGTCGCGGTTGCGCTCGAAGTCGGCGGCGTCGAACCGCGGCGCGACGACGAGGTCGCGCACGATGTCGAAGAACGGGTCGAGGTGGTCGCGGTGCACCTCGCCCACGATCACCGTCATCTCCTTGTCGAACTGCGCCCGGATCGACGCCGACCACGGATAGAGCGCCTCGGTGATCGCCTCGTAGGTCATCGACTCGGTGCCGCCGCGCCCCATCGTCAGCGCCGTCAGCGCGTTCAGGCCGTTCTTGCCCGCCGGGTCGTCGACCGAGCCGGTGCGGAACCCGATGCGCAGGGTCACCAGGGGCGAGCCGGGCGCGGGGAGGGTCACGAGGGCGGCGCCGGGCTGGCCCGCGGTCGCCACGCCGGTGCCGGCCCCCGCCATCACGAGCACGAGTGCGGCCGTCGCGAGCGCCGCCGGCCGCACTCGGCGAAGACGCGCGGTTCCGTCGCCGGTTCCCGCGCCGGGGTTGAGGGCCGTCATCGGGCTTCCTCCTGGGTCAGGATGACCTCCGTCCGGTTCGTGTCGGCGAAGTAGCGGTTGGCCACCATCCGTATGTCCTCCGGCGAGACCGCGTCGTAGAGCGCGTAGACCCGGTTCACCGTCTCCGGGTCCCGCGTGAGCTGCAGGTAGTGTCCCAGCGTCTGCGCGATCGCCCCGGGGTTGTCGAGCCCCATCGCGAAGGCGTAGCGCATGTGCGACTTGGTGGCCGCGAGCACCGCCTCGTCGACCGGCTCGGTCTTCAGCCGCTCGATCTCAGCGACCACCGCGTCCCGCACGTACTCGATCCGCGCCGGGTCGGTGATGCGCGCGATGATCGTGAAGAGCGGTGCGTCGCGGCTGTCCAAGGCGCCCCCCTGCAGCGCGTCGACGACCTGCTCCTCAAGGTACAGCCTGCGGAAGAGGGGCGAGGTCTGCGAGAACAGGAGCTGCGAGAAGACGTCGAGGGCGGGCATGTCGATGCGCCGGTCCGAGAACGCCGGCGCGTGGTAGCCCATCATCAGGAACGGCAGGGTCGGGTTCGGCCACGTGATGCGGGTCGCGCGCGCTTCGGTCTGCGGGGGCTCCGCCGGGATCTCGGGCTCGAACCCGCCCCGCGCCCACCCGCCGTAGTACTCGCGGGCGAGCCGCTCGAGCTCGGCCCGGTCGAAGTCGCCCACCACGACGACGATGCAGTTCTCCGGCCGGTAGTAGCGGTCGTAGAACTGCAGGCTGTAGTCGTAGTGGTTGGGCATGTCCCGGATGTCTTCCAGGAGCCCGATGGTGGTGTGCTTGTAGGGGTGGGTCGTGTACGCGAGGTCGTGCAGGGTCTCGCGCAGCAGCGCCACCGGGTTCGAGAAGTTCAGGTTGTACTCGCCGAGGATGGCCCCGGCCTCGGTGCGGAAGTCCTCCTCGGAGTACCGCAGGTTGCGGAAGCGGTCGGACTCGAGGTCGACGATGGTCCCCAGCGCGTCGGAGCTCGCCACGATGAAGTAGGTGGTCCAGTCGGAGGTCGTGAACGCGTTCGAGTCGGCGCCGATGCGCTTGATCACCGCGTTGTAGGCCTCGGTCGGGTACCGCTCGGTGCCCCGGAACATCATGTGCTCGAAGAAGTGCGCGTAGCCCGAGAAGCCCGGCTCGACCTCGTTCCGCGACCCGGTGCGCACCACCGTGTAGTAGGCGACGATGCCGGGGCTGTCGTAGTCGACGCCGACCACCGTGAGCCCGTTGTCGAGCTCGAACGTGGTGACGGGGAACGGGAAGACGTCGCGGCCGTCCTGTCCGGCCGCCGCCGCGGCGGCGAGCACGAGGACCGCGGCGGCGAGGCTCTGACGCGTCCATCGCATGGTGGCTGTCTCCTGTCGGCGAACCCGCCCGGCGCGGTGCCGGACGCCCGGGTCCGACCCCAAGTATATCGATTCCTGCGCCGGGCCGGCGGCAGGCGGCCGCCGCCGGCCCGGGATCCGCCTCGCCGCTGTGGCGACTTCCCCCAGTGATCCATGGGAGACATGCCGCCGGCCCGGGGTCCGCCTCGCCGCGGCGAAAGGGTACCGCCGCCGCGGTCGGCGGAGGAAGCTGCCGCCGGTGCCCGGCGGCCGGCCGGTTGCCGCCGGTGCGTTTCCCGACATAGACTGGAAGGGAGGGCGCGTCGCGCGGCGAAACCCGGACCGTCGCGCGCCTGGCTCGCGTCGCCGCCCCGACGTCAGCGGAGGGAACGGGAAAATGCACAACGTCCAGCGACTCGTCATGGTGACGGCCCTTGCCGGGGTCGTGATTCCGGCCACGGGCCGGCCCGCCGCCGCCCAACTGTCGCCGGGAGAGGTTTCGGTGGCGGTCGGGTACTCGACCGGAGTCGACGAGCTGCGGCGGTGGGATGCGGCGGTCGACGCGATGTCGCGGACCGGCGAGCTCGTCGTCGTGTCCCGCCAGGCCGACCGCAGCCTGCCGGGGCGCACCCACGAGTATCTAGCGCAGTTCTTCGAAGGCGTGCGGGTGCGCGGCGGCGGCGTGTCGCGGCAGCTCGACCGGGGCGTGACGGTCTCGCTCTTCGGCACCCTCTACACCAACATCGACATCGAGACCGCGCCGGCGCTGACCGTCGGCGAGGCCACGGGCCTTCTCCGGCGGCGGACCGGGGCGGCCCCGGCGGGCCGCCTGATGCCGGAGGCGGTCATCGTGCCGCTGCTCGGCGGCTTGTACGAGCTGGCCTATCCCCTGACCCTGGAGGACGCCCACACCTACTTCGTGTCCGCCGCCGACGGCGCCGTCGTGCAGAGGGAGGCGGCGTTCGACACGCAGTCCGCGGTCGGCACCGGTGCCGGGTTCCTCGGCGACACGAAGAAGATCAGCACCACGCGGGAGGGCGGACGGTACGAGGCGATCGACCGCCTCCGGCCGGGCGAGGTCGTCACCCTCGACGCGGGCTTCGATGTCGAGCGTCTCGTCCCGTTGCTCCAATCGGGGCCGCCCCGCGTCCCGCGCTGGGCGTCCGGCGACATCGCGGTCGACGCCGACAACGACTGGGACGACCCCGCGGTGGTCGACGCCCACGTGCACATGGGCTGGACCTACGACTACTTCGCGCAGCGGCACGGCTGGGAGGGGCTCGACGGTGTGAACGGACGCATCGTCGGGATCGTCAACAACGGTTTCCTCAACGCCTACGCCTACCGGCCGCCGTTCGGTCCGGATGGCGCCGGCGTCTACGTCTTCGGTCAGCGCCGGGTGCCCGACTCGGAGGCGACGCAGCCGCGGGTCGCGCTGCACACCGTCGCGCACGAGCTGATGCACGGGCTCACGTACTTCTCCGTCGCTACGCGGACGGGTGGGGGCCTCATCAACAACCTGGGCGTCGTCGGCCGCCTCGGCCCGCCGAGCTTCGAGTGGGAGGGCGAGACGTACAACTGCCCCGAGACCAGCTTCAACATCGAGGTGGACTTCGACGTGTGGGAGCCGATTCCGGCCCTGTGCAGCGAGGACGGGCGGTTCGTGCTGGCGTCCTCCCAGGCGAGCGGCGTCAACGAGGCCTATTCCGACATCTTCGGCGTCTCGACCGGGTTCTTCCACGAGGGGGTCGGCGCCGCGGCCACCTACGAGTACGGCGGCGAGTACGCGGCCGGAACGCTGCGGTCGCTGTCGGATCCGTGGTCGACCTTCAACTCGCCGGCCTATCCCTTCCACTTTGAATTCGCGGTCGTGATCGTCGACGACCGGTACTACACGTACTCCGGGGCCGTGTTCCTGGGGGGGAGGTTCGCCGGCTTTAACCCGGAATTCTGCTGCTACGGCGGCCAGCACTGGAACTCGACGATCCTGAGCCACGCGTTCTATCTCGCCATCGAAGGGGGGACGAACCTGGTCACCGGGCTCACCGTCGGGGGTGCCGGCGCGTCGAACCGCGACCAGGTCGAGCGGATCTTCTTCCGCGCGCTGACGGAGCTGATGCCTCAGCGCACCTCGTTCCCGCGGGCCGCCGACGTCATCCGTCAGGCGGCGGCGGACCTCGCCTCCGGCACCGACGTCCAGCGGGCGATCGAGGACGCGCTGGTCGCCGTCGGCCTGCCGCCGCTGCCCCCCGGTCCCGCCGGCTGACGGGGCGGGGCCTTTCGGAAAGCGTATTTTGCATTTGGTCGACCAAATGTAAACACACTTGCGATCTCGGTCTCGCGCAGTATGGCGGCCTTGCGGTCGATGCGGTTTAGGCGGCGGTCGATGTCCGCCGCCGGCCGGCGGCCGGCCGGCCGCGGGCGGTATTCACCGGTCTGCCGCGGCGGTGCTTCCGGCCATTGAGAGCAGGGCGCTCCACAGTTCGGGCAGGCCGTCGCCGCGCTTGGCGGAGACGGGCAGCACGGGGCGGCCGAGGGCCTTCTCGTGCGACCGCAGCGCGGCGTGGCGGGCGGACCGGGAGAGGCGGTCGATCTTGGTCGCGGCGACCGCCAGGGGCATGTCGAGCGCGGTCAGCCAGTCCAGCGCGTTCCGGTCGTTCTCGAGTCCCGGATGCCGCACGTCGACGAGCAGTATCACGCCCCTCGGCGCCCGCGTCACCGCGGGGTCCGCGCGGCGGGGGCGTTGGGGCGGGTCCGCGGCCGGCGGCCGTCCGGCGGGGCCGTCGCCCGGCGCCGCGGGGCGCCCGAAGTAGCGTTCGGTGAGGCGGTCGAACGTGCGGGTGCTCTCGGCCCCGCCGCGCGCGTAGCCGTAGCCGGGCAGGTCGATCAGCAGCAGCTCGCCGCGGCGGCGGGCGAGCACGATGCGGTACACGTTAAGCAGGCGGGTGGTGCCGGGGGCGCCGCCGGCCCGCGCGACCTTGCGGCGCGCGAGGGCGTTGACGAGGGTCGACTTGCCGACGTTGGACCGGCCGACGAGGCTGACTTGCGGCAGCCGCGGGTCGGGCAGCGGGCTGTCGGCACCGACGCTCGTGACGAACTCCGCGGTGTGGATCTTCATCCGCCGGCCGCCGCCGCCGAATCCTAGTGCGTCATCCCGCCGTCCGCGGCGGCGGTCGCCGACTCGGCGCCGTCCCCGGCCGAGAGCAGCGAGACCAGCGGCTCGGCGAGGGCGATCTTCAGCACCTCGTCCATCGACTCGACGAGGTGCAGCTCGAGGACGTCGAGCACCGGCTTGGGGATGTCCGCGAGGTCCTTCTCGTTGTCCTTGGGGAGGATGATGGTCTTCACGCCGGCCCGGTGGGCGGCGAGCACCTTCTCTTTGACCCCGCCGATCGCCAGCACCTTGCCCCGCAGGGTGATCTCGCCGGTCATCGCCACGTCGCGCCGGGTGGGCACGCTGGCGAGGTTCGACACCAGGGCGGTCGCCAGGGTGATGCCGGCCGAGGGCCCGTCCTTGGGGATCGACCCCTCGGGGACGTGCACGTGGACGTCCGTGCTCCGGTGGAAGTCCTTCCGGATGCCGAACTCCTCGGCCTTCGACCGCACGTAGCTCATCGCCGCCTGGGCCGACTCCTGCATGACGTCGCCGAGCTTGCCGGTCAGGGTCAGCCGCCCCTTGCCGGGCATGAGGGTCGACTCGGTGAGCAGCAGCTCGCCGCCCGCCTCGGTCCACGCCAGCCCCGTCGCGATGCCGACCTCGTTCTCCTCCTCGGCCATCGTCGGCCGGTAGCGGGGGACGCCGAGGTAGCCGGTGATCTGCTCGCCGGCGATCTCCTCCGAGAACTTCTTGCCCTCGGTGACCACCTTGCGCGCGACCTTGCGGCAGATGGTGTTGACCTCGCGCTCGAGGCTGCGGACCCCCGCCTCGCGGGTGTAGCGCCGGATGATGGTCTCGAACGCCTCGTCCTTGAACTGGATGTTCTTGTCCGTCAGCCCCGTCGCCTTCACCGCCTTGGGGGCGAGGAACGTCCGGGCGATCTCGATCTTCTCGAGTTCGGTGTAGCCGGCGAGCTGCAGCACCTCCATGCGGTCGCGGAGGGCCTGGGGCACGGTGTGCAGCACGTTGGCGGTGCACACGAACATGATGTTCGACAGGTCGTACTCGACGTCGAGGTAGTGGTCGAGGAACGTGTGGTTCTGCTCGGGGTCGAGCACCTCGAGGAGGGCGGCCGACGGGTCCCCCCGGAAGTCCATCGACATCTTGTCGACCTCGTCGAGCAGGAACACCGGGTTCATGGTGCCGGCCTTCTTGATCATCTGGATGATCTGGCCGGGGAACGCCCCGATGTAGGTGCGGCGGTGCCCGCGGATCTCCGCCTCGTCGCGCACCCCGCCCACCGACAGCCGGACGAACTTGCGGTTCGTCGCGCGGGCGATGGACTTCGCGAGCGAAGTCTTGCCGACCCCCGGGGGCCCGGTGAACGTGAGGATGGTGCTCTTCGGCTTGCGGACGAGGGTGCGGACGGCGAGGAACTCGAGGATGCGGTCCTTGATCTTCTCCAGGCCGTAGTGGTCGGTGTTGAGGATCGCCTCGGCCTTCTTCAGGTCGCGGCTCTCGCGCGACTTCTTGTGCCACGGCACCGCGATGAGCCAGTCGAGGTAGTTGCGCGAGACCGTCGCCTCGGCCGACATCGGCGGCATGCCCTCGAGCCGCTTCAGCTCCTGGAGGGCCTTCTCCTCGACCTCCTTGGGCATGCGCGCGTCCTCGATCTTCTTCTTCAGCTCGTCGAGCTCGCTGCCCTTGTCCTCCTTGCGGCCCAGCTCCTTCTGGATCGCCTTCATCTTCTCGTTGAGGTAGTACTCCTTCTGCGCCTTCTCCATCTGCTTCTTCACGCGCGACTGGATGCGGCGGTCCACCTGCAGCTTGTCCACCTCGGCCTCGAGGAGGGTGGCGATGCGCGTGAGCCGCCCCAGCGGCTGGACGATCTCGAGCAGGTTCTGCTTCTCTTCGACCCCCACCGCGAGGTGGGCGGCGATGGTGTCGGCGAGCTTGCCGGCGTCGTCGACCCGGACGGCCGCGATCATCGCGTCGTAGTGCAGGTTGTTCGACAGTTTCACGTACTGCTCGAACAGGGAGACGACGCGGCTCATGGCGCCCTCGACCTCCTCGCCGGCCTCCTCGGACTTCGGGAGGAGCTTCGCGACGACCCGGTAGAACCCCTTGTCCTTCTTCCATTCCACCGCCCGCGCCCGCTCGAGGCCCTCGACGAGGACCTTGATGTTGCCGTCGGGCAGCTTCAGGCTCTGCACGATGTTGGCGACGCACCCCATCGTGTAGATGTCGGTGGGCTTGGGGTCGTCGACCACCGCCATCTGCTGCGCGGCCAGGAAGATCCGCTTGTCCTTCATCAGCGCGTGCTCGAGGGCCTGCGTCGACGACGGCCGCCCGATGACGAACGGGATCATCATGTGCGGGAAGACGACGACATCGCGCAGCGGCACGATGGGCAGCGTTTCGTAGGTTTCCATCAACCAGCCTTTTCCATGACGGTGATCGGGTCGCCCTTGGCCTGCACGACCTCGCGCGTGATCACGCACTCGCGCACCTTCTTCTGGCCCGGCAGGGTGTACATGATGTCGAGCATCAGGTCCTCGATGATCATCCGCAGCCCGCGCGCGCCGATCTTGCGGTCGAGGGCCGACTCGGCGATCGCCTCCAGGGCGTCCTCGGTGAACTGCAGCTTGACGTTCTCGTACTCGAACAGCCGTTCGTACTGGCGGGTGATCGCGTTGCGGGGCTGCGTGAGAATCTGCATCAGGGCCGGCTTGTCGAGCTCGTGCAGGGCCCCGATGACCGGCAGCCGGCCCACGAACTCGGGGATCAGCCCGAAGCGGATGAGGTCCTCGGGCTCGACGAGCTCCAGGGTCATGCCCAGGTCCCGCTCGCGCGAGGTCTTGATGTCGGCGCCGAAGCCGAGCATCTTGCGGCCGACGCGGCGCTGGATCGTCTGGTCGAGCCCGACGAACGCGCCCCCGCAGATGAACAGCACGTTGCCGGTGTCGACCTGGAAGAACTCCTGGTGGGGGTGCTTGCGGCCCCCCTGGGGCGGCACGTTGGCCACCGTGCCCTCGAGGATCTTCAGCAGCGCCTGCTGCACCCCCTCGCCGGAGACGTCGCGGGTGATCGAGGGGTTCTCGTCCTTGCGGCAGATCTTGTCGATCTCGTCGATGTAGATGATGCCCTGCTGGCACTTCTCGATGTCGCCGCCCGCCGCCTGCAGCAGCTTGAGGACGATGTTCTCGACGTCCTCGCCGACGTAGCCGGCCTCGGTCAGGGTGGTGGCGTCGACGATGGTGAAGGGGACCGAGAGCAGCTTGGCGAGGGTCTGGGCGAGCAGGGTCTTGCCGGTGCCGGTGGGGCCGATGAGCAGGATGTTCGACTTGGTGAGCTCGGTGTCCTGCCGGCTGCGCGACCGCTTCTGTATCTCGACCCGCTTGTAGTGGTTGTAGACGGCGACCGAGAGCTTCTTCTTGGTCTGCTCCTGCCCGACGACGTACTCGTCGAGGAACTTCTTGATCTCCTGCGGCACCGGCAGCGACGACCGGGCGCCGCGGGTCTCGAACCGGCTGTCGTCGGCGATGATGTCGTTGCAGACCTCGACGCACTCGTCGCAGATGAAGACGGTGGGGCCGGCGATCAGCTTGCGGACGTCGTTCTGATCCTTGTTGCAGAACGAGCAGCGCAGGATCTCCGGCTCGGCGCTTTTCTTGGCCATCTGTCACCCAACGCCCGGCCGAGCGGGGCGGATTCCGCCCGCAGACCCCTAGGCGCGCTGCCTGACCACTTCGTCAATGATACCGTATTCGCGGCTCTGCTCCGCCGTCATGATGTAGTCGCGCTCGGTGTCCTCCTCGATCCGCGCCAGGTCCTGGCCGGTGTGGTCCACGAGCATCTCGTTCAGCCGCGTCCGCATGCGGATGATCTCCTTGGCGTGGATGTCGATGTCGCTCGCCTGCCCGGCCAGCCCCGACATGAGCGGCTGGTGGATGATGATGCGCGAGTTGGGCAGGCTGTAGCGCTTGCCGCGGGCGCCCGCCGCGAGCAGCACCGCGGCCATCGACGCCGCCTGGCCGATGCAGTAGGTCTGGACGTCGGGCTTGATGAACTGCATCGTGTCGTAGACGGCGAGCCCGGCCGAGATCGACCCGCCCGGGCTGTTGATGTACAGCACGATGTCGCGGTCCGGATCCTCCGCCTCGAGGAACAGCATCTGGGCGATGACGACGTTCGCGATGGCGTCCTCGATGGGGGTGCCGATGAAGATGATGCTGTCCTTGAGCAGGCGCGAGTAGATGTCGTAGGCGCGCTCGCCCCGGTTGGTCTGCTCGACGACGACGGGAATCAACTGGTTGTGGACCTCGGACATGGCGGTTGCGCGTCTGGGCTTCTGGAGTCTCCGGCGCCGGCGGCCGGGCGTGCGGCGACGCCGCGATGCGGCGCCCGCGGGTTCAGGCTCACGGATGATGGTCGAGTCGTGTTCGGGGATGGCGGCCGGGGCGGGGCGCACGCTCACGCCGTCACGATGGTAGCACGCGACATCAGCAAGTCAATCGCCTTCTCGCGCCGCAGGCTCTCCGCCAGCTTGTCGATGCCGCCGTCGCGGTCGAGCCGGGCGCGCACCGCGGCGGGGGTCTGGCCCAGGCGTTCGGCGTGCCGCGCGACCTCCCGCTCGACATCCTCGTCGCTGACGCTCACGTCCTCGCGCCGCGCCACCTCGTCGAGCACGAGCGCGGCGCGGACCGCCTCGAGGGACGGCGCCCGCTGCTCCTCCCGCAGGGCGCTCCAGTCGACGTTGGCGGTCCGGGGGTCGATCCCCTGCCGGGCCATCGCCGCCGCGACCTGCTCGACGCGCCGGGCGATCTCGTGTTCGACGAGGGCATCGGGGACCTCCGCCGTCAGCCGGGACGAGAGCTGCCGCAGGAGGTCGCGCCGCACCCCGCGGCGGGTCTCGACGTCGGCCTCGCGCCGCAGGTCGGCGGCGATCCGGTCCTTGAGGGCCTCGACCGAGTCGAAGCCGCCCGCCGACTTCGCGAACGCCTCGTCGACGTCGGGGAGCACGCGGCGGTGGTGCTCGCGCACCGTCACCTCGTGGGTGACCCGCTTGCCGGCGAGCTCGGCGGGCGACGAACCTTCGGGATAGGTCAGCTCGAACGTCTTCGAGTCGCCGACGCTCAGGCCGACCAGTTCGCCGTCGAAGCCCGGCGGGTTGCCCTCGGCCCCCAGCTCGACCGTCGCGCGCTGCTCGGGCTCGTCGACCCGGCCCGCCCCGTCGCCGCCCCCGTCCGCGCGGCGCTTGAGGTCGAGGATGGCGATGTCGCCGGTCTCGATCGCGCGGTCCGTCACCGGCACGACGCGGCTCGCCCGCAGCCGGAGCTGCTCGAGCGCGCGCTCCTCGGCCCCCGCCTCGGGGACCACCGGGCGGCGCCGCAGGGTCAGGGCGTCGTAGTCGAGCGCGGTGATGGCCGGCATGACCTCGAACAGGGCGTGGAACGTGAGGGGCCGGCCCTCTTCGATGGAGACGTCCCGCACGTCGGGGGTGTCGACGACGCTCGCCCCGTGCTCCCGCAGCGCCGCCTCGACGGCGGGCGGGACGAGGTCGTTCGCGGCGTCGTGGAGGATCTCCTCCTTGAACCGCTGACGCACGATGCTCAGCGGCGCCTTGCCGGGCCGGAAGCCGGGCAGGCGGGCGCGCCCGCGGCGGCGCCGGGTCAGCTTGTCGAGGACCGCGTCCACCTCGGCCGCGGGGATCTCGACGTCGAGGCGTCGCCGCGTCCCGCTCAGCTCGGTGATGCCCGACTTCATGCGTCCATCCGGTCGTGGTGCGAAAGGGGGGACTCGAACCCCCACGGCCTTCCGGCCACCGGATCCTAAATCCGGCGCGTCTGCCAATTCCGCCACTTTCGCTGGGATTGGCGGCCCGTCGCGAAACCCCGCGCCGCGCCGAGGCGGCGAGCCGTCACGCGGCGTGCATCGCCGCTCGAAATGCAGCGGGGACCACCGTCACGAGGCTGTCGGCCCGGCCGCGCCGCGGGCATCCCACGCCCCGCGTGAGAGCGATCCCGCGCGCGCCGCCCCGCGTCTCAGGCTACCACACCGGTTCCCCGTCGGCGGTCGTGGCGGGCCGCGCCGGAGGGAGGCGGGGAGCGCCCCCAACGTCCCGGCCCCGCGCCGCGCCCGCCGCCGGCCCGAGCGCGGCGGCCGGCTATGGTAGTGTTGCGTGTCGCAACCGGTGCCCCGCCTGCCGGGGAACCGTGGCGTGTATGCGGCCGCCCGCGGGCCTGCGGGCGCGCCGGGGCCGTGAGGCGCGAGCCCGAATCGACCGCTGGTTCCTCGGGCGGCGTTCGGCGGGCAGGATATGCGTATGGATGGGACGCGTCAGCCGGTGGTCGACAGGGAGGCCAGCATCGCCTGGTTCCGCGACACCCGCGAGCGGACCGCGCGGCTCTTCGACCTGTTGAGGCCCGACGCCTACTACGAGCGGCCGATACCCCTCCGGCACCCGGTGGTGTTCTACGAGGGGCACATCCCCGCGTTCAGCGTGAACACGTTGATCAAGCGCGGGCTCGGGCGGCCGGGGGTCGACGCCGGCCTCGAGGTGCTGTTCGCCCGCGGCATCGATCCCGAGAGCCAGGCGGCGGCGGACGGGGCGGCGGTCGCGTCCTGGCCGAGCCGCGGGACGGTCCGCGCCTACGCGGCCGAGGCCGACCGGCTGATTCTCGACGCGCTGGAACACGCCGACCTCGAGCGCGAGGGCCATCCCACGCTGCACCGCGGCCAGGCCGTGTTCACCACGGTGGAGCACGAGGAGCTGCACCAGGAGACGCTGGCGTACATGTGGCACCGGCTGCCGCCGGCCCTGAAGCGGCGCCCCGCGGACGCCGGCATCGCCGCTGGGGGGGAGGCGCCGGCCGTCGACCGGATCCCGATTCCCGCCGGCCGGGCGACCCTGGGGGCCGAGCGGGACGCGATTCCGTTCGGCTGGGACAACGAATTCCCGGCCCTGGCGGCCGACGTGCCGGCGTTCGCCATCGACCGGCACAACGTGACCAACGCGGCGTTCCTCGAGTTCGTCGACGCGGGCGGCTACGCGGACCGCCGCTGGTGGACGGAGGCGGATTGGGTGTGGCGCGCGGAGGCCGGGGTCCTGCATCCGGCGTTCTGGGTGCGCGACGGCGGCGCCTGGCGCTGGCGGGGGATGTTCGAGACCGTCCCGCTGCCGCCGGCGTGGCCGGTCTGGGTCACCCAGGCCGAGGCGGCCGCCTACGCGCGCTGGCGGGGGGCGCGCCTGCCGACCGAGGCCGAATTCCACCGCGCCGCCTACGGGACGCCGGGCGGCGCCGAGCGCCGCCACCCGTGGGGCGACGGCCCGCCCGACGCCGCCCGCGGCAACTTCGGCTTCCAGAGTTGGAACCCCGTGCCGGTGGGCTCGTTCCCCGCGGGTGCGAGCGCGTGGGGCGTGCACGACCTCGTCGGCAACGGCTGGGAGTGGACCTCCACGGTGTTCGACGGCTTCCCCGGGTTCGCCCCGATGGCCTCGTATCCCGAGTACTCCGCCGATTTCTTCGACGGGCGGCACTACGTCATCAAGGGGGCGTCGCCGGTCACCGCGGCCGGGCTCGTCCGGCGCAGCCTGCGCAACTGGTTCCGGCCCCACTATCCGTTCGTCTACGCGGGCTTCCGCTGCGTGGAGGACCTGCCGCGGTGACCGGCGCGGTGGCGGTCCGCGACCGCTTCGCGGCCGACGTGCGGCGCGACCTGGGGCGCCCCCGGAAGCAGCTTCAGCCCCGGTATCTCTACGACGCGCTGGGGTCCCGGCTCTTCGAGGCGATCTGCGCCCTGCCGGAGTACCGGATCACCCGGGCCGAGCGGCGGCTGCTGGCCGCGCACGCCGGCGCGGTTGGCGCCGGCCTCGCCGCCCCGGTTACGATCGTCGAGCTGGGGGCGGGCAGCGGCGAAAAGCTCGCGCAGCTTCTGGAGCCGCTGATGCATGCCGGGGTCCCGGTGCGGGTCGAGCTCGTCGACGTGTCGGCGACGGCCCTGGAGCTGGCCGCGCGGACGCTGGCCCGCTGGCCCGACCTGCCGGTGACCGGCCACCGGACGACCTACGAGGACGGGATCGAGCGGGTGGCGGCGGGCCGGCGGGGCGGGGGCGCGGTGCTCGCCGCGTTCCTCGGGTCGAACATCGGCAACCTCGACCCCGACGAGAGCCTGGCGCTCGTCGGCGCCGTACGGTCGGGGCTGCGGCGGGGCGACCGGTTCCTGCTCGGCGCCGACCTCGTGAAGCCCGAGGCCGAGCTGGTGGCCGCCTACGACGATCCGCTGGGGGTGACGGCGGCGTTCAATCTGAACCTGCTCGCGCGCCTCAACCGCGAGCTCGGGGCGGACTTCGACCTCGACGCGTTCGCGCACCGCGCGGTGTGGAACGCGGCCGAGTCGCGCATGGAGATGCACCTCGAGAGCCTGCGGGCGCAGACCGTCGAAATTCCCGGCGCCGGCTGCTCGGTCCGGTTCGCGGAGGGCGAGTCGATCTGGACCGAGAGCTCGTACAAGTACGAGGCCGACGGCGTGCGCGGGCTCGGGGCCGCGGCGGGGCTCGCCGTGCGCGGACAGTGGATGGACGAGCGCGACCGCTTCGCCCTCACCGCGTTCGAGCCGGGGGAGTCGGCGCCGTAGGGGACGGCGCCGGCCGGCCGGGCTGGAGCAAACGTCGATGGGCCGCGAGGAGCTGATGCCGCGCCGGGCGATGCGCTTCCTGGTGGTGGCCGCCAGCACTATCGTCGTGGTGGCGGGCCTGCGCGAGGCGAGCGAGATACTGCTGCCCTTCCTCAGCGCGCTGTTCATCGCCGTCGTCAGCCTGCCGGTCATGGCGTGGCTCCAGCGCCACCGGGTGCCGACATGGCTCGCGGTCATGCTCACCGTCCTCGCCGCCGCCGGGGTCGTCAGCGTCCTCGGCGTGGTGGTGGGGCAGTCGGTGGGCGAGTTCGCCCAGGTCGTCGCCGACTCGCAGTACAACCAGCGGTTCGAAGAGCTGGCCGATCAGCTCAGCGCGTGGGCCCAAGAGGCCAACCTCCCGTTCGCGGACCGGACGCCGTTCGAGCTCGTCAATCCCGAGGCGGTGGTGAACCTGCTCGGCGGCACCCTGGCGGCGCTGGCCGGCGTGCTGCAGGACGCGTTCCTCGTCCTCCTCGCGGTCATCTTCATCCTCATCGAGGCGGCCGGGTTCCGGCGGAAGCTGCGCGTGGCGTTCGGCGACCGGGGGGCCAACCTCGAACGGCTCGGCCAGATGGCCCAGCAGGTCCAGAAGTACCTGGCCGTCAAGACGGTGGTCAGCCTCGGCACGGGGTTCCTGGCGTTCGTCTGGGTCTGGACCCTCGGCATCGACTTCCCCCTGATGTGGGGGCTCGTCGCGTTCCTCTTCAACTACATCCCCAACATCGGGTCCATCGTCGCCGCCGTCGGCCCCTCGGTGCTCGCCCTCGTTCAGGTCGACCTGGGCCGGGCGCTGGCCGTCGCCGCCGGCTACGTGGTGCTCAACATCGCCTTCGGCAACATCCTCGAGCCGACCCTGCTGGGCCGCAAGCTCGGGATGTCGGTGCTGGTGGTCTTCACATCGCTGGTGTTCTGGGGGTGGGTGTGGGGGCCGATGGGCCTGCTGCTCGCGGTGCCCATCACCATGACCTTCAAGATCGCGTTCGAGAACACCGACGACCTGCGGTGGATCGCGGTGCTGCTCGACGCCAAGCCGGGGGCGCCGGCCGCGGGGAGGCCGGCACCCGTGCCGCCCGGGGGGGCCGAGTCGTCCGCCGCGGTCGGGATGCCGTCGGCCGATTCGCCGGGGGCGGTCGGAACGCCGGCGTCCGAGCCGTCCGGTGCCGTGCTCACGACGCCGGCGCCCGCGCCGCCCACTGAAACGCCCGGTGCCCGGCGCGGGCCGCCGGCACCGACGCGTACTCCGGCTGCGTGAGGCCGAAGCTCTTTGGCGGTCTGCCCCGCTTGGTCGGTCGTCCGGCGCACCCCGTGGCTCCGGGGTGCCCGACCCTTCACGCTACAGGTTCGCTGCGGGCGCGGAGCGGCCGGCGGGGGGCGCGGGGAGACGCCGTGGCATCCTTGGGGACAGTCGAGACGACCGGCGGCAGGGACTACAGTCCTACGAGAACACGGGCCAGCTCGCCTTGTAGTTGGCCCCAATGCACAGACTCGAGCGCCGCTCCCGGCGATGAGCCGCCGTCACCGGTGAGCAGCAGTTTCCCGTCACTCGTCTCGGCTCTGCACACGTAGCGGTGCTCGGTGGGCTGGAAGTCGGGCCCTGCATCCAGGATCTTGACCGCAACCTCTTCGCTGTTGCCTGTGTGGCACCTGTATTCCGCCACCACGTGGTAGGCATCGGCTATGCCCGCGTGACCCGACGGCGCCGACGGATCGGCGCGCAACGCTCCCAGGATCGCCTCGATCTGCTTCTGCGTCACCTGTCCGGTCCTCCCGAAGCGATGGTGCCTCCCCGTGCCCGCTGCACTTGTCGCTACGCTGCCACAGTTGCCCGTGGCGGGCACCTTAATTTTTCCTGAAGTTTCGTTCAGGACCGACTCGGAGGTCGGCACATCTTGACATCAACGGGTACCGCCATCATGATGTGGACATGAGAACGACACTCACGCTGGACAACGACGTCGCTGATTTCCTCAGGGAGCACAGCCGGCTGCACGACAAGCCGTTCAAGCAGGTCGTGAACGACGTGCTGCGTCGCGGCATGGCCCCTGCGTCGCGCGAGTCCCGACCTCGGCGGTTCCGGGTGGTTCCGAACCACAGCGGACTGGTTCCGGGTGTGGATCCGTTGAGGCTCAACCAGATCAACGATCAACTGGAGGTCGAGGACTTCGTCGCCGAGAGCAGACGATGATCGTGCCGGACGTCAATCTGCTCGTCTACGCCTACAACGACGGAGCGCCGTTGCACGAGGCGGCCAGACGCTGGTGGGAGGGGTTGGTCAACGGATCGGAGAGAGTCGGCGTGCCCTGGGCGGTTTCGACCGGATTCGTACGATTGATGACGCATTCGCGCGTGCTGACGTCGCCCATCCCGGCGGCCGACGCCGTCGGCCACGTCAGGGACTGGTTCCGGTACGCGCATGTCGCTCCGATCAACCCCGGCGCCGACCACCTGACGCATGTGCAGCGCGGTCTCGACGCCTGCGGCGTCGGAGGCGATCTCGTGACCGACGCCCATATCGCGGCGCTGGCCATCGAGCATCAGGCGGAAGTGCATTCCAATGACGCGGACTTCGCGCGATTCCCGGGCCTCAGATGGCGCAACCCCCTGTGAGCGACCCGGTCGGGCCGACCGGAACCGGAGGTGTCTCATGTTCATGATGCGAAACATGGCGAATAGCGTGCTCGTGAGCGGTCTGGCGCTCGCCCTCGCGGTGCTTCCGAATGCGCCGGTGGTGGGTCAGGACATCGGCGGCGTCGTGACCGTGGAAGGCGGGCGGCTCGCCGGTGCCCCCTCGCCGCTCGGTGCCGAGGTCATGGTCTACCGGGGCGTGCCGTTCGCGGCCCCGCCGGTGGGCGACCTCCGGTGGCGTCCCCCCGGGCCGCCGGCGGCCTGGGAGGGCGTGCGCGACGCGACGGCGGCGGCCCCGGCGTGCATGCAGAACCCGCTGCCCGCCGCGGTGAGGACGTTCTACGACGCCGGCGTCGACCGCATGGACGAGGACTGCCTCTACCTGAACGTCTGGACGGCGGCGGGGTCGGACGACCGCGCCCCCGTGCTGGTCTGGATCCACGGCGGCGGGCTGTCCATCGGCAACGGCGCCGACATCACCTACGACGGGACGAGGCTGGCGCAGCGGGGCGTCGTGCTGGTGACCATCAACTACCGCCTCGGGACGTTCGGCTATCTCGCCCACCCGCTGCTCGCCGCCGAGTCCGGGCACGGGGCGTCGGGCAACTACGGCCTGCTCGACCAGATCGCCGCCCTCGGCTGGGTCCGGCGGAACATCGCGGCGTTCGGGGGCGACCCGTCGCGCGTGACCATCTTCGGCGAGTCGGCCGGCTCGTGGAGCGTCAACCAGTTGATGGCGACGCCGCTCGCGCGCGGCCTCTTCCACGCCGCCATCGGCGAGAGCGGCGGCGGCTTCGGATCGCGGGGCGGGGCCGCGCCCAGGGCGGAGATCGAGGCGGCCGGCGAGCGCTTCGTCGAGGCCCTGCTCGGCGACGGCGCGGCGCCGTCGCTCGAGGCGATGCGGGCCGCCAGTGCCGACGCGGTGCAGGGCGTCGCGCCCGACCTGGTCCGGTCGACCGCGAACGTCGACGGCTGGGTCTTCCCCGACACCATCTACGACATCTTCGCGGCGGGGCGGCAGCACGACGTGCCCGTCATCGTCGGCTCGAACGCCGACGAGATGACCATGCTCGGCGGCGCGGCGGGGGCCGAGACCGTCGAGCAGTACCGCGAGACGATACGCGACGAGTACGGCGAGCACGCGGACGCGCTCCTCGATGTCTTCCCGGCCGCCACCGACGAGGAGGCGCGGCAGGCCCGGATGGCGAGCGGCACCGACGCCACCTTCGGCTGGGAGATGCGGACCTGGGCGCGCATGATGGAGACGGTCCCGTCGCCGGCCTACCTCTACTTCTTCAGCCGCGTCCCGCCGGCCCCCGACGCCGACCGCTACGGCGCGTACCACACGGCCGAGATCCCCTACGTGTTCGACAACTTCGGGGTCAGTCCCCACCCCTACGCCAACCGCGACTACACCGACACCGACCGCAGGCTCTCCGACATCCTCGCCTCGTACTGGGTCAACATGGCCGCCACCGGCGACCCCAACGGAGCGGGGCTGCCGGAATGGCCCGCCTACGACCCCGAGGCCGACGCCGCCCTCCACGTCGGCGACACCATCACCGTCGAACGGGGCATCCGCAGGGAGCGCTTGGACTTCTTCGACCGCTACTACGCGGCGCAGCGCGAGGGGGGCGAGTGAGGGTCGGACCGGGTCGGACCGTCGAAGATCGTGTAGGATCGGATATTGAGGAGAAGGGGGAGCACGCATGCAATTCTCTGGCCAATTCTGCATCGTCGCCGGCCTGGGGTTGATCCTTCTGTTTGCAGGTCATGCCGGTGCGCAAGGCCGTGTGGACGTCATCGCACCGGTGTCGGGGACGACCGCCGTGCTTCGCGATGCCCCGCCGGACATCTGGGTGGGCGAAGAACAAGGCCCCGTCACCGACTTCAATAGATACATGATTATTGAGGGGCGGCAAGTTCCCGTGTTCTGGGGCCACGAGCGTTGGCTCAGGGTCGTACCCTTGAACAATGACAACGCCATCATCAAGGACGTGGGACCATTCTGGGTGCGATGGGGCAAGGTTGGGGACAGTCAAGGCGATTTTCTCCTTACCGACCTCTGTGATGTGGAATCGGAAACTTGCAGGGACGACGAAAGACGGCTCGCGGCCGAAGTCGCGCGTCGAGCTGGGTGGTAGTGGGGAGCGAGACTGGGAGACGTGAGAGTTGGTTTATTTCCTCAACTGGTTGGTGGCGCACGTTTCTCCGTTCCTCGCATTCGCGCTTGGAGTGTGGATTTCAGTACATATGCGGCTTGGCAATCTTGCGCCCAAGACGGTATGGCTCATGGCTATTCCCGTGGGTCTCCTGACCATAGGTAATTTCATGAACATTACCTATGTAGACGCGCCCGCTATTCCGCAGGACGCCCCGTACCCCGAGACAGCGGATCCTCAGTTCACCTACATGAAAACTCCTGGCAATTTCCTTGTGTTCGTTGGGACTTTGGTATTCTATGGCACGGCTGTCCCTAAGTTGTTCGACGGCTACAGACAACGCATCACAGGCGGCGATCGGGCCGCGGTTCCTTCTCCGCAACCTCTCGACCCATCTGGTAAGCCAAGCTGACGTAAGCGACAGAAACGGATCCGTTGCTGGAGTCATCCCAACCATGCGCGCTACGGACCACCGTTTCCGTGAAGACAACGAACGCCGCATCGACCGCATGAACACGTGGATCGAGCTGGCAGAAACAACAACGCACGAGCACGTTCGGTTCGTGTTCCTGTGGATTGCGTACGAAGCCGCTCACCAGAACCACCAGAACGAGAGCTCAGAGCGTACGCAGGGGGAGGAGAGACGGAGATTCCACGACAGGCTGGCGCGTTGCGACAGGGGAAGACTGCAGAGCATACTGCGGGCGCGAAGCGCCGACATCGTTCGCATCCTTGAGCTGAGGCAGGCCCACCCTTCCTTCTGGAAGAGATGGCGGGAAGACGAGGGTGTGGCAAGTGCGGCGGAGTGGGAGCGCAAGTTCAGAAAGCGAATCGGATCGGCGATCGACGGGCTGAACGCAGCTCTCTGTCGAGACGACCAACTTCGTGTCAAGCGGGAGATGATGTCCGGGACGCTGAACAACTTGTTCACCAACCTGAGTATCGTTCGTCATCAAATCGTGCACGGCGGAAGCGCTGGCCCAAAAAGTCGAGGACGGACCCAAGTCATCCTCGGTGCCCGATTGCTGAAGGCCCTCGTTCCCTGCTTTCGGGATAGCATCCAGTGGAACATCGACAAGGACTGGGGCAAGCCACCGTACCCGCGGGTGGGTTCGGTGGCGGACGAGGAGTGCCCGCCACCGTGGCTGTGACTCGCGAGCGAGGCGAACGGACCCGCTAGGCGGGGCGGCGGCCTCAATGTCCGACGACTCGGAGTTCGATTCGCCCAGTCGGCACCCCGAGCAAGCTGGCCAGATGCATCAGGTAATCGGCCAGTCGCCGTCGCAGCACAGAGGCATCTGGGGCGCGGTCAGCGTCTCGCAGCAGACTGGCGGCCAGCACGACCTCGGCGTGGTACTTCGATTCGCCCTTGACGCGGGTGCCCTGAAGCGGCGGGCACGTCATCCGCCACGCGCCGGGAAGATGGTCGTGCAGGAGCGCGTCGAACCGATGGCCGGCCGGACTGCGGGGATTCTCATTCAGCAGGAACAGGAGGACGGCAGCGCGCTCGGCCATCGCTGCCATTTGCGGCACGACCGTTTGCGCCCGTTGCTCCACGAAGCTGTCGAAGAAGGGGTCGATCAGCGCCAGATCACCTTCTTCGGCAACGCGGGCTATCGCTTCGAAGGCGTCGTAGCCATCGTAGCGGTCACGGCCCGAAGCGGTTCCGAGTCCGGGAAGAGCCTCGTCCAGCATCGAGAGGCCGCACGCGCGGAGCTGCTCTCGGCGCGGCGCGCTGGCGTCGCTGCTTAGCACAACAGCGGTTCGCTTGGCCGCTTTTGCCACTCGACGTACGAGCAGGCCGCTGCCGTAGTAGCGGCCCTCGTCGATATCGGACTGCGCCGTGTGCAGCGCGCTTGGCTCCAAGGCCCGCACGCGTCTCTCCACCTCCGGAACGGGGTGCCCCCAAGGCTCGCCGCCGAAGGGGTCCATGAAGCGTAGCGGTATGCCCAGGCCGCACTGCCAGCGCACGAACTCCGCGAGCACGCCGTGCTTGAGCAGGTCGCCGGCGTTCCCTATGTCGTAGGGTAGCTTCATTGCAGGTCCCACTTGTTCAACTCTCGTGGCGTCGTGGCACGCGGCGGGCCGGGGCGGAGACGCGGGTGTCGTCGGCGGGGCTCGCGAGCTGGCGTTCCAGGGCCGTGAACGCCTCGATGAGTTCGGGCGCCTCGAACGTGCGGTTGCGGCGGCCCGCGTTGGCCTGCGTGAGTACGCCGGCGGCCACGAGGCGGTCTATCGCCTGGCCGGCCGCCTGGAAGGACCGGTCGATGAGGGTCGCCGCGGTGGACGCGGTGAGGACGGGCGCGGCCGGCAGCGCATCGATGAGCCGGCGCGCCGCCGAGTCGCGGCGGGGGCGCCGGGCGCGCTCGATCCAGGCTGTTTGCAGCGCGCGCACCTGGGCCTCGAAGCGGGCGGCGTCCTCGACCGCGCGGCGACACGCCGATGCGAACAGCGCGATCCAGCGATTCGTGCCGTCGTGCGCCTCCGCGGAGTCCGGTGGGCCGGTGTGGCGCGTGCCGGTCAGGCCGGCGACGTAGTCCCGCGACCAGGTCGCGAGGACGAGGGACACCGGTGGCAGGACACGCAGCCCGAGGCCGCGACGCCGCAGGACGAGGTGGATGAGCACCCGTCCGGTGCGCCCGTTCCCGTCCACGAAGGGGTGGATCGTCTCGAACTGCGCGTGGGCGATGGCGGCCTGGGCGAGGGCCGGGAGCGAGTCGTCGTTGCAGAACGCGAGCAGGTCGTCCAGCAGGCTGGCCACCGCCTCGGGCGGGGGCGGCACGAACTCGGCGGCGCAGGGGTTGTAGGCGCTGCCTCCGATCCAGTTCTGCAGGGTGCGGAGCCGTCCCCCGTGGTTCTCCAGGCGCGTCCCCGCCAGCAGGCGGCGATGCGCCTCCAGTAGGGTGTCGGTGGTGATGGGCCGGCCGGGCTCGACGGTGTCCACGCCCCACACCATGGCGTCGATGTTGCCGAGCACCTCCAGGGCCGTCACGTCGCGCGAGGCTTCGCCGAGCTGACGCGCGGCGTCCGCGCGCAGCAGTCGTCGTCCGCCGACCTCCAGACCTTCGATCCGGGACGAGGCGACGGACTCGGCGCGGAGCAGGAGGCGGGCGAGGGCCTCGGTGCCCGCGAGGGCGGCTGCGGACGCGTCGAGCTTCAGGAGCGCGGCCTCGGCGTCGCCGACGTCGGCGGCGACGTCGCCGTCGAGGACGAACCGGCGGCCGGTCAATCGGTCGGGCAGGTAGACCTCGTAGGCGCACGGCCGGCGGTCGCGCCGGGTCAATCCGGCGGGGTCGCCCTCCCATCGTCGTTTTTCCAGGCTGGCCATGGCCCGCTCCTATTCAAGGATAGTACATATCCCTGAATACAGGCAGGGCACTTTCAAGGTTGCGCGTCGATCGTGGCCGCTTCGACGCCCCGGTGGCGGCCCGGCTCCGCCCCTCGGTGCGGCTTTCCAGGTTGCACGTCGACCGTGGCCGCGGCGACGGCTCACGCCGGGGTCGCCGTCGCGAGGTCTCTCAAGGTTGCGCGTCCGACCGCGATCGCGGCGACGGAGCCGGTTCAGTCGAGCTTCTCGTCGAAGAACGCCAGCACGCGCGAGCGGTACAGCTCGGGGGCGGCCGACCAGACGCGGTCGTGGCTCGCCCCCGGGAAGACCCACAGGTCCCAGACGGCCGGCCCGGCCGCGGCGGCGATGCGCCGCGCGTGGTCGACGGGGATCAGCCGGTCGGCTTTGGCGTGGATGACGAACAGCGAGCGGGGCGGCAGGCCCGCGACCGCCTCCACCGGGTTGAGGATCCGCGTGTCGAGGCCGAACAGCTCGCGGCCGAAGTAGAGGATGGCGGGGTTGAAGAAACCCGGCAGGCCGCTCTCTCGCGGCAGCTCGCGCGCCAGCAGGTCATCGAGGCGGGCGAAGCTGCTGTCGGCGACGATGGTGCGCACGTTCGGCGAGGCGCCGGCCGCGAGCAGCACGGTGGCGGCGCCCATCGAGTGCGCCCAGAACCCCAGGCGGTTCGGGGCGAACCCGCGGCTCTCCAGATACGCGACGGCCCCCAGCACGTCCCCCTGCTCGTCCGCGCCCAGGGTGTAGCGCGTGCCGTCGGACAGCCCGTGCGCGCGGAAGTCGAACAGCAGCACGTTGTAGCCGCCGGCGACGAGGGCCGCGGCCTGGGCCACAAGCTCGCCGTTGTCGCCGGTGCGGGACGAACTGCGGCCGTGGACGACGAGGACGGCGCGGTCGCTGCCTTCCACCGGCAGGAACCAGCCCCGCAGGGTCGTGTCGTCGGTCGTGCTGGAGAAGGTCACGTCCTCGTGGGCCAAGCCGAGGGCGGCCGGCGACGAGGCCAGGGGTCGGCGGTACGGCTTGGTGAGCCGGTCGGCGACGACCATCGACACGCCGACGTAGCCGGCGACGGCCATGCCCACCGACAGACCGACCAAGAGGCGGGCCGCGCGGGTTCTCACCATCGAAGCGGATTCTAGCCCGCCAATCGTCGCCTGCGGTTCCGCTTGGCGCCCCACCACCTCCCCTGCGGAAGCCCGCGCCGTTCTACGGCGCAGACTCTTGGCGGACGGCGGCGGTCATCGATCGTTCTGCCGGGGAGTCCGAGCGTCCTTTGGGGCCCGGGCCCCCGCCGTGCAAGGGCGCGATCGC
Source organism: Vicinamibacterales bacterium (assembly GCA_963664545.2). Taxonomy (GTDB): domain Bacteria; phylum Acidobacteriota; class Vicinamibacteria; order Vicinamibacterales; family UBA8438; genus JAJEEA01. Next base: position 3,078,288 of record OY761475.2, read on the forward strand.
ACGCACCGCGCGCCGCCAGGCGGCGGCCCGAGCTCACGCCCGTCCGGGCGCGGCTACGCTAGCGTCGACGCCAGCTCCTCCAGCTCGGCGATCTCCCGGCGCAGCCTCGGAATCCGGTGAAGGCGGCCATAGGCCGACATCGATCCCATCAGGGCGGCGCAGGCGAGAGGCACCCACGGCGACATGTTGCCGAGCCACCACCAGACGGTGGCCCCGAGTATCGCGGCGGGTCCGGCCAGCAGCTCGAAGAAGAGGGCGGATCGGCTGACCCAGTTGTAGAGCTCGATCGCGAGCAGCGCCCGGCGGCCCCGAACCACGTCGACCGGGGGGCCGGTCAGCAGCGCGTCCGCCGCCCGAACCGCCCGCCACTGCCGGCGGAAGTACCACAGCCAGAAGACGAAGAGGACCCCGCAACCGATCGCCTCCGGCAACCGTTCGATCCACGGCCCCGCTCCGGTGAGGCCGCGCCACAGCACGTAACCAAGGAAGGCGGTGATTGCGGTCATCAGGGCGAAGTTCCCGGTGAACTCGCGGCGCAGCTTGCCGGTCTCCAGGGCCAGCTCGATGGTCCTCATGTCGATTCTCCTCCATTCGCGGCCGAGCGCTTCCAGGTCCACGTCTTGGTTCATCGCTCCTCCAGCCGGGCTTTGAGCAACCGCCGGGCCCGGTGCATGCGGATGGCGACCGCGTTCTCCGTGATGCCGAGCACCTCGGCGATCTCCCGTTGCGGGAGCTCTTCGAGGGCCAGCGTCAGCACCTGCCTGAGCCCCACCGGCAGCTTGCGGATTGCGGCCAGCAGCCGGGCTCCTTCCTCACGCCGTATCGCCCTGTGCTCCGCGGATGCCACCGGGTCGGCGATCTCGTCGATCGGATCGACCTTCCACCGCCGGTCACGCATGACCTGGCGCAGGCAGACGTTGTGCGCAATCCGCAGCACGTAGGTCTTGAGGGAGGCCTCCCCGCGGAACGCGGGAAGCGCCCGCACCAGCGCCATGGCCACCTCCTGCGCGAGGTCCTCCCGATCTGCGCCGGGCGGCGCGTAGCTGGCGACGACCCGGGCGAGGGCCGGTCCGTGCACTGTTCGGACCTCGTTCCAGTTCGGCTTCACGGGAGCAATAGTGCACCCGGTGGGCGCGACCTTTCCGGAGGTCTCCGCGGCGCGACGACGGTGCCGTGGCGCGGGAGGTCATCGACGGATGCGCATTCTCTTCTTGACAGGCCACAGGTCCCTGCCTCATATTCCTGTGTGATGACCATAGGAGAGGGCCGGACCGACGTGCTCCAGGGCACGCTGGACCTGATGGTGCTCAAGACGCTCGACGTCATGGGGCCGCAGCACGGCTACGGCATCGCCCGGCGCATCGAGCAGGTCAGCGACGACCTGCTGCACCTGAACGAGGGCACGGTGTACGCGTCGCTCCTGCGGCTGCGGCAGCAGGGCTGGATCGAGGCGAGCTGGGGACGCTCGGAGAACAACCGGCGCGCCCGGTTCTACGCCATCACCGCGGCGGGCCGCCGCCGGCTCGCCGCCCAGACGGAAGACTGGGAGCGCATCGCCGGGGTCATGGCGCGCCTCCTGCGGCTGTCTCCGGACCCATGAACCCCTGGCACCACGTAGTCGCGTTCGTGTCGCGCGTGCGGGGCCTGTGCGCGCGCCGCCGCCTCGCGCGCGAGGCGGAGCAGGAGATCGAGGCGCACCTCGACCTGCTCACGGCGCGGTACCGCCGGGCGGGGCACACGCCAGCGGAGGCGCGCCGGCTGGCCCGCGCGAAGTTCGGCGGGGTCGCGCAGGTTCGCGAGGAGCTCCGCGACCAGGCGGGCTTTCCGATGCTCGAATCGTGGGTTCGCGACGTGCGGCACGCGGCGCGGGGACTGCTGAGGGACCCGGGCTTCAGCCTGGTCGTCGTCCTGACCCTGGGGGTCGGGGTCGGCGCGAACGCGGCCGTCTTCAGCTTCGTCAACGCGGTGCTGCTGCAGCCGCTGCCCTACGTCGAGGCAGACCGGCTGGCGGCGGTCCAGGAGACCAATCCTCCCGCGCCGTTCCTGGTCACCCCGGGCGACTACGTCGACTGGCGGGAGCGCAACGAGGTCTTCGAGACGCTGTCCGGGTACCTGTACAGCGCGTCGGGACTGACCACGCCGGCCGGCGATGCCGAGTTGCTGTACACCGTCGCGGTGTCCTCCGACTTCTTTCGGACCCTCCGCGTGCGGCCCCTACTGGGGCGGACGTTCCTGCCCGGCGAGGACCGGCCGGGTCGCGACGGGGTCGCGGTGATCGGTCACGGCCTCTGGACGCGCCGGTTCGGGGGAGAGCCGGACATCGTCGGGCGCGAGATCGCGCTGGACGGGCGCCCGTTCACCGTGATCGGCGTCATGCCGCCGGAGTTCGAGTTTCCCCCGGGGGGCCGCGACGTGTGGACGCCGCTGGTGCTCCACGAGGCGGAGCGGGACGACCGGCGGAACCACAGCGTGGTGACGGTGGGCCGGCTCCGGCCTGGCGTGACCCTCGAGCGGGCGCGCGCCGCGATGGCGGCGCTCGGCGACCGCCTCGCGGTGGCCCATCCCCGGACCAACACCGGCCGCGGCGTCGAGGTCGTCGAGCTCCGGCACCAGCAACGCGGGGTGACGGGGCCGTTTCTCCTTCTCGGCCAGATCACGGCGGTGCTCGTGCTGCTCATCGCGTGCGCCAACGTGTCGAACTTGCAGTTGGGCCGCATGACCTCCCGGGCCCGCGAGATGACGGTTCGCGCCGCCCTCGGCGCGGGTCAATGGCGCATCGCGCGGCTGGTCGCGGTCGAGTCCCTCTTGCTGGCGCTCGTCGGCGGCGGCATCGGCATCGGGGTCGCGGCGTGGGGCGTCGGGGTGCTCAAGGACAGCATCTCGCCCGAGATGGCGAGGTGGATCCAAGGCTTCCGCGACATCGCCGTCGACTGGCCAGTCTTCGCCTTCTCGCTCGCGGTGGCGGCCGTCGCCGGTGTCGCGTTTGGCCTCGCTGCGGCGTCCGCGGCGTGGCGGCCCGCGGTGATGGACGGGCTCCGGGAAGGGGCCCCGACGGGCACCGCCCGGCGGGCTGCGCTGCGGCGCGCCCTCGTTGCCGCCGAGGTGGTGCTGGCCGTCGTGATCACCGTCTCGGCCGGGCAGGCGGTGCAGGGCTTCCGCGCGCTCCACGCGGGTTCGCGGGGCTTCTCGCCGCGGGGCGTCGGGACGATGCTCATCCGGCCGCCGGATGCGCGGGTCGAGGACTCGCGGCGGGTCATCGAGTTCTACGACGACGTGCTGGCGCGGGCGTCGGCAGTTCTCGGCGTCGAGAGCGCGGGCCTCGTCTCCCAACTGCCGGCCAGCCTCAGGCACGGTCCGACCGTCGAACTCAGGATCGAGGGGCGGCCCGAGTCCGCGCCCGGCGAGACCCCGCTGGCCGACGTGCTCGTCGCCAGCGGCGGCTACTTTCGGACGGCGGGCATTCCGCTCCTCGACGGGCGCAAGTTCGACGCGCGGGACGATGCCGTGGAGGACGGCGACTTCGCGGTCATGATCGGCGAGCGCCTGGCCCGGCGGTACTGGCCCGACGGAAACGCGCTGGGCCAACGGCTGCAGGTGCCCGCCATCGCGACCGGCGGGTCGTGGGCGAGCGTGGTCGGCGTCGTGGGAGACGTCCGACAGAACTGGTTCGAGGCCGAGCGCCCCTTCCTGTACCTGTCGGCCGGGCAGGTCGCGAACCGCCAGATGTACCTGACGATACGCGGGCGGGGAACCGTGGAGCGCCTGCTGTCCGACACCGCGCTCGCCCTCCGGCGCATGGATCCCGCCCTGCCCATCTTCGAAGGAAGGCCGCTGAGCGTCGCGGTTGATACGGGGGTGGCGGGGGTTCGGGAGGTGGCCGCCGTCATGGGCGTGTTCGGGGTGCTGGCGTTGCTTCTCTCGGCCATCGGCGTCTACGGCGTGATGGCGTACACCGTGGGTCAGCGCGAGCGGGAGCTCGGCATCCGCATGGCGCTGGGCGCTGCGCCCCGTGCGGTGCTCGGCACCGTGTTGAGGCAGGGGCTGTCGACGGCGGCCGTCGGCCTTTGCATCGGCGTGCTCGCGGCGACGGTCACGACCCGTCTCTTCGCCGGCCTGTTGTTCGGGACCAGCGCCGACAGCGCGGCCGTCACCGCCCTGGTGTCGGCGCTGGTCTTCGCGGCCGTGCTCGCGGCCTGCTGGCTGCCCGCGCGGCTGGCGGTGCGCGTCGATCCCGTGCGGGCCCTCCGGGCCGACTAGACGATGCGCGTGGGGCCTGCGGAGCTCATGCTGGTTGACGTCGCCGGAGTTCGAGCACCCAGCCGAGGGTGGAGCCGGCGGTCTCGGGGGCGAGGGCGCGGGCGGTGGCGAGCTTCGACTGCGCGTCGATGACGCAGGCGACGATGAGGTCACGGACGCGGCTCGTCTGGCGGGCGAGGCCATGTGGGAGGCCCCGTAGGCAGGTGAAGGCGTCTCGTGGGTTGAGGAGTTGCTCGCCGCGGAGGATGCGTCTCAGGGCCTAGATGCCGGCGGCGGGAGCTTGAGCTGCTGGAGGAGTGGCTGAGGTGGGCTGCGCGGTCCCGCTTGGCGGCGTTCGTGAAGCTGGGCCGGACGATTCGGAAGCACGCGGCGGGCATCCTGGCGTATCTGGACACCCGGATGACGAACGGACCGGTGGAGGGTATCAACAACAAGCTGCGGGTGATTGCGCGGCGCGCGTACGGCTTTCACTCGGCCGGTGCCCTCACGTCGATGCTGTTCCTGTGTTGTGGAGGCATCGAACTCGCCCGCCCCTACCCACACTCATTTGAGGAGATTATCGCATGGAATGTGAACTGGAACTACTCGAACGACAGTGTGGCGGCGGTTCGGAGCGGCCCCCACTGCTGTTCGTGCACGGCTCGTGTCACGCGGCGTGGTGCTGGGACGAGCACTTCCTGGACTTCTTCGCCGAGCGTGGTTTCAGCTCGTACGCCGTGAGCCTCCGGGGTCACGGGAACAGTGGTGGCCTCGAACGTCTGCGGTGGGTGTCGGTTGCGCAATACGTGAGCGACGTCGCCCGCGTGGCCGCAGGATTGCCGCGCGCGCCGATTGTCGTCGGGCATTCCCTGGGCGGACTGGTCGTGCAGAAGTATCTCGAGAACCACGACGCGCCGGCCGCGGTACTGCTCGCACCGTCGCCCGTGGTCGGAATGCTGCGCCCGGGCGTGCGGCTGTTCCTGCAGAATCCGTGGCTTTTCCTGCGAGTATATCTTACTCTCGAGCCCAGCACGCTGTTCTCGACGCCCGAGCTCGCCAGGAAGTTCCTCTTCTCACCTGATCTGAGTGAAGAGCAAGTGCAACGGTACGCAGCGCGAATCGGGCGTGAGTCCTTCCGCGCCTATCTCGAGATGATGTTCAACCTGCCGAGTCCAGAGCGCATCCGAGGCACCCCTATGCTGGTACTGGGAGGGTCGCTCGACCACCTCATTCCGCCGTCCGAGATCAGGTCTACGGCCGACGCATGTCATGGGGAGTGGAAGATCGTTCCGGGGCTTGGGCACGATTTGATGCTGGACGCGGGGTGGGAGCGGGCGGCTGAGGTCGTGCAGGAGTGGCTGGCCCGAACGCTGGCACCTTCATCGGCAGGGTCTCAATGATTGGACCAGACCGACAGAGGCGGCTGGTGAAGCGCCGCCGTAGATCGTCCCATCGTTACAGCTCCTCGCCCATGCGCCTTTCTCTGGGAGCGACCCGGAATCCCCCCGGGCTAATGTTCAGCTATCGGTTGCCGGTTCGGGACGACGGGAGTCTCAGGCTAGCGGATACGGCGTGGGGGCGACCAGCTTCTCGTCGTGGGGGACGGTTCGTGGCTACAGGACAGATATGGACCGATCACGCCGGCGAGGGATGCCAGCGTCGGCCTCGGCGGCCTGCGACTTTCCGGCCGTCGGCCTCTGAATCGGCTTGCTCGCGGCGATGGCCACGACCCGCCTGTTCGTCGGTCTGTTGTTCGGGACCAGCGTCGACGGCGCGGCCGTCACCGCCCCAGTGACGGCAGCTAGACTATCATGTGGCGACTCTTCGTCGCGTTCGTGTCGCGCGTGCGGGACCTGTGCGCGCGCCGCCGCCTCGCGCGGGAGGCGGAGCAGGAGAATCGAGGCGCACCTCGACCTGCTCGCCGCGCGGTACGTCCGGGAGGGGAACACGCCGGCGGAGGCCCGCCGGCTGGCTCGCGCGAAGTTCGGCGGGGTCGCCCAGGTCCGGGAGTCGCTGAGGGACCAGGCGGGGTTCCCGATGCTCGAATCGATCCTCCACGACGTGCGGTACGCCGCCCGCTCGCTGGTGCGGCAGCCGGGGACGACCGCCTTGGCCGTCGGCATCCTGGCCCTGGGCCTGGGCGTCAACACCGCGGTGCTCGCGGTCGCCTACGGCGTGCTCTGGCGGCCGTTGCCGTACCCCGACGCTGACCGGCTGGTCACGGTCGCGCGGGTGTACGCGGAGAACGGTTCGGAATCGGGCGTGTGGTTCGACGACTTTGCAGAGTGGAACCGCCGCCTCCGAACGATGCGGGTGGCCGGCCACAACGCGCGGGAACGCGTGGTGCGCGGCGCGGGTCCGACCCGTGTGATGGAGGTGGCCAGCGTCACCGGGAACTTCTTCGAGGTGCTCGGGGTGCCGGCGGCGCGGGGCGTCGCGCCCCGGTTCGCGGCCGGCGACGGCCGGGCCGTGATCAGCGCGTCGCTGGCCCGGACGCTCGCGGGCGGGGCAGGCGGGTCCGCCCTCGGTCGGACGATGACGGTCGGCGACCGTCGCTACGAGGTCGCGGCGGTCATGCCCGCCGGGTTCGGGTTGCCGTCGGCCGGCATCGACATGTGGCTCGGCGAGCCGCCGACCGGACCGACGGGACGGGGAAGCTACCAGCTCGTGGGCCGGCTGCGTGACGGCTCCACCCTCGCGCAGGCCCGCGACGACGCGACGCGGGTCGTCCGCGAGACACTCGAGTACCGGCCCGACTTGTACAGCGCGGTGGTCCGGCCGGTCGACGAGACGCTGCGCGGCGAGCTCCGGCCCGTCCTGAGGCTGTCGATCGCCGCCGCGCTGCTCGTGCTCGTGGTCGCGTGCGCGAACGCGGCGACGCTCCTCATCGGACGCTCGGCGGTGCGGAGCCGCGAGTTCGCCATTCGCATCGCCCTCGGCTCGGGCCTGGCCCGGCTGGTCCGGGCCGCCCTCGTCGAGGGTCTGGCGATGGCCGCCGGCGGACTGGTTCTGGGTCTCGCGGCGGCCTGGGCGGGTCTGCGGTTGTTCGCGGCCACGGCCGCCGGCGTGATGCCGCGGGTGGACGCCATCGCTCTCGATCTGCCGGTCGTGCTGGCCGGTCTGGCCCTGACCCTGCTGGCCGGCGTCGCCTGCGGCGGCGCCACGGCCGCCGGCGCGGCGCGGGGCGACGGCGCCGTCCTGCGCGGGGCACGGCGGCGACCGGCCCGCGGACGACGCGTCGCCTGCGGGCAGGGCTGGTGGCCGCCCAGATCGCGCTGTCCATCGTCCTGCTGACCGGGGCCGGACTGCTGGTCCGGACCGTCGACCGGCTGCTCGACGAAGACGCCGGCTTCGAGCCGCGGCAGGCCCTGACGGCGCGGCTGATGCTCGCCGACAGGGCCCTGATCGGAGGCGACGAGCACAACGCGTTCGTGGAGACGTTGCTCGAGCGGGTGCGCCGCCTGCCGGGCGTGCGGGCGGCCGGGGTGGGCAGCGTGCTGCCTCCCGACGATGAGCCCATATCGGTTGAGTTCACCTATGAGGATGACAGGGGCGAGTCGTCGAGGCGCCGGATCGTCCTGTCGTACGGCGCGGTCACCCGCGGCTACTTCGCGGCGCTAGGGGCCCGGCTGCGGGACGGGCGCCGGTTCGAGGCCGCCGACGAGTTCGCGGACCCGGGTCCCGTGATGCTGAGCGAGACCGCCGCGCAATTCGTCTACCCGGACGAGGAGGCGGTCGGCCGCCCGCTGTACTACAACGAAGTCCCCGCCCTCGGCATCGCGCGATGGGCACCCATCGTCGCCGTCGTCGACGACATGAAGTACCAGGGGCTCGCCGCGCCGCGGGCGGGCTCGTTCTACGTCCCGTGGCCGCGGGCGCCCACCGGCGTGTCGCACCTCGTGGTGCGCACCGCCGGCGATCCGATGGCTCTGGCCCCGGCGGTTCGCGGCCTCATCCGGACCCTGAATCCCTCGCTGCCGGTCCCCGAGGTGCGGACCCTGGAGGACCACGTCGCCGGCTCCATCGCCGACCGGCGGCTGCGCGTCCTGCCGGCGGCGGGCTTCGCGGCCCTCGCGCTGGCCGTCGCGATGGTCGGCCTCTTCGGCGCCCTCGCCCGCGCCGTCGCCGAGCGGCGGCACGAGCTGGCCATCCGCGCCGCCGTCGGGGCGTCGCCCGCCCGGCTCGTCCGGCTCGTCCTGCGGAGCGCGCTCGCCGTCACCGGAGCCGGACTGGCCACGGGGCTGCTGGCCGCGGCCGCGACCGGCCGCGGGCTCGCCTCCCTGCTCTACGGCGTCGGCCCCTACGACCCTGCCACGTTCGGGGCGGCCGCCGCCGCCGTCATCCTCGCCGCCCTGGCCGCCACGATCATTCCGGCCCGCCGAGCCGCCCGGCTCGATCCGATGGTCGTCCTGCGGGCGGACTAGGGGACAGTCCTGGACGCAGGTCGGGGACAATGATCGACATGGAGGCGCGGACTGGGTTGCTCACTTGGGACCAAGCGTTCGCGGCCGGCCCCGCGGTGGCCGGGGGCAAGGGCTGGAACCTCGCCCGGCTCGTGCGGTACGGCTTCGCGGTGCCGCGCGGCGGCGTCGTGGCCGCCTCCGTCTACACCGAGCTGTTCCGCACGCCGGACGTCGCCGCCCTGGCCGCGCCGCTCGCAACGGCGACCCTGGACGATATCGGCAACGGCGACCTGGATGGGCGTCTTGCCGCGCTCCGCGAGCTCGTCGTCCGGACCGGCCTGCCTCCGGCCGCCCGTGCGGCGGTGGGCCGGTTCCTGAACGAGGCGGGGCTGGAAGGCCGGCCGCTCGCGGTCCGCTCCTCCGCCGCGGCGGAGGACGGGGTCGGCGCGGCGTTCGCCGGCATCCACGAGAGCTATCTGGGCGTGACCGGGCTCGACGCGGTGTGCGCGGCCGTGTCGCGCTGCTTCGCGTCGCTGTGGACCCCGCGCGCCGTCGCCTATCGGCGGCGGGCGGGCGTCGCCGACGACGCCACGCCGTGCGCGGTGGTGATCTGCGAGATGGTCGGCGACCCGCGCGATGGCCCCGTCGCGGCCGGCGTCGCCTTCTCGTGCGATCCCGTGACGGGCGAGCGGCAGGTCGTGACGATCGAGCTGGCGGCGGGGCCGGGCGACGCCGTCGTCCGCGGGACGGTCGCCCCGCAGCAGTACGCGGTGCGCCGGCCCGGTCTGGAGACGGAGGTCGCGCGCCTGGACGACACCGGCGACGCGCCGGTCCTCGCGGACCGGGAGATCGAGGCGCTGGCGCGCATCGTCGTACGGGTCCACTGGGCGCTCGGCGACGGAGACGCGCCGCAGGACGTGGAGTGGGCCTGGGACGGCCGGACGTTCTGGATGCTCCAGTCGCGGCCGGTCACCAAGCTGCCGCGCTGGACCTTTCCCGGCGTTCCCACCGAGACCCCGATCTGGTCGAACGCCAACATCCGGGACTCTCTCCCCCGGCCGCTGACCATGGCCACCTGGTCGCTGCTCGATGCGTCCGTGCAAGCCGTCGTCTACGCCTCGATGCAGGCGATGGACTATCCGTTGCCGCGCGGCATGCAGGTGATGCGCCGGTTCGGCGGGCGTCCCTATTTCGATCTCGACAGCCTGCAGTGGAGCTTCTACGACTCGGTCGGCATTCCGCCGGCCGAAATGAATCGCAACCTGGGCGGATTCCAGCCCGAGATCACGGTGCCGGACGGGCACGCGCTCCGCGGCCGCGCCGGCCTCGCCCGCCTGTGGCGCCGGCTGCGGTTGGCCCGCCGGCTGCTGCGGTTCCACCGGGAGATCCCCCCGCGAATCGACGCGCTGATCGCGCGGGCCAGGGAGAGCCGCGCGGTCGATCTCTCGACCCTCAGCGACGAGGCGCTGCTGGCGCGCTTCCGGGACGTGCAGGCGCTGGGCGTCGAGTACCAGCCGGTCCTGCAGCTCGCCGCCAGCTTCTGCGCCGCCTGCTTGAAGGTGGCGGAGGATTTCCTCGGGCTGGCTACCCGCCGTGACGCACAGTCGCTGGTCGCCCGTCTCCTGGCGGCGTCGGGAGACGTGGCCAGCGCCGAGCACGGGTTTCGCATCCGGGAGCTCGCGGACAGCGTCGCCGGGGACGCCGCGGCGGAGGCCGCGCTGCGGGACCCCGACCCGTTCGCCTGGCGCGCGCTGCCGGCGGACGCCCCGTTCCGGGTCGCGATGGAGGCCTACCTGGACCGCTACGGCCACCGGGCCGTCTACGAGATGGAGCTCGCCAGCGTCCGCTGGGCGGAGGACCCGCGCTACGTGCTGGACCAGGTGCGATTCCACCTCGACCATCCGCCCGCGCGTGACGCGCGGGCGCGCGCCGTCGATCTGCGGCGGCGGGCGGAGGCGGAGCTGGCAACGGTCCCCGCCTGGCTACGGCCCATCGCGCGGCGGATCGTGGCCCGCGCCCGACTCGGCGCCGGGCTGCGCGAGAACGCCAAGTCGGGGTCGGCGGCGGCCCTCACCCTCGTCCGGCAGCTATGCCTGGAGGTGGGACGCCGATTGCAGGCGGCGGGCCGCCTCGCCGCCGCGCACGACGTTTTTCACCTGAGTCTTCTCGAGGTCGAAGCGTGGCTGACCGGCGCCTGGGACGGGAGCGGTGCGGGTGCGCTGGCCGGCGACCGCCGGGCCCGCCTTGCCGTCCAGCAGGAGCTGGAGCTCCCGGGCGTTATCCAGGAATCACCCTCGACGGCGCCGGGCGCGTACCCACGGGGGCCCGCGGCGGCGGCACCCGCGCCGGAGGGCGACGCGTGGACCGGCGTGGCGGCGGCGCCGGGCGCGGCCGAAGGGGCCGCCTGCGTGCTGCGCACGCCCCACGACGGCGGCCGGATGCGCCGGCACGACGTGCTGGTGGCACCCTCCACCGACCCCGGCTGGACTCCGTTGTTCCTGCGCGCCTCGGCGCTGGTGACGGAGACCGGCGGCTACCTGTCGCACGGCGCGGTGGTGGCCCGCGAGTTCGGGCTGCCGGCGGTGGTCAACGTGCGCGACGCCATGCGCCTGATCGCCGACGGCGACCGGCTCGGGGTCGACGGCGACGCCGGCCGGGTCACCCGGACCGAACGCAGCTCGTCTCGAAGCGGTCCTTGAGCGCGCGATCTGCAGTTCGGGGAGGATAGGTCTCCGCCGTGCGCGACCGTCGTCCCATGGGAATGCGCGTCGGTCCAAAGCAGCAGTGCTCTTGCGGGCTCTCGACGACTGTCGCGGCCGGCGTCAAGGCCTTGACGTCGGCGCCTGTGAAGTAGCGGACACGACGACGAGGATGTAGGGACTTGTCCTGCTGTTCATTGGGGTTCCTCCAAGGGTACACGTGAACGGTGGGCAACGGCCGGGGGTGCACCACCACCCCCGGCCATTTCCCAGGTGGTCAAGCGGGCGAGCGTACACGACGCCCGGGTCAGGAAATGACATCAGAAGCGCGCGCCGGGCGCATCCGATGTACAATGCGGGTGTTCGCGGAGGCGATCAGGAAGGTGGATGGTGCCTAAAGGGGTGGCTGAGAGGGCCTCAAGGGCAGTTGCGGCCGAGACCGAGACCGTGTGCGCGGTTCGGGTGCTCGACATCGCGCTGGAAGCTGGAGAAACCACACGCATCAACTCGCGCTCAGCATCACGGCCCACAACTTCATCCGCATCAACAAGACGCTGCGGGTGATGTCGGCGATACAGGTAGGGCTGGCCGGCGAGGTGCGCGACTTTCAAGTGGATCGTCGACTTGATCGAGGTGAACACGCCGTCGCCGGCCCCGTGGGGGTTGGTGAAGAGGGCGCGGGAGGAAGCCCAGGAAACCGGTCCCGGATACCGTGAAGCTGCCGCTTGGGAGGAAACGCATGCCGGCACAGGGGGAAGAGACGGGTCACCAGCCGACCCACGAGTCGGATCTGCAAGACCTACGCGACCGCATAGACGGACTGGAGGTCGTGATCACACTGCTGGCGGTCAGATCACCCGAACGTGACCGCCTCATCGGGGTCCTGGAGAATCTGAGCAGTTTAATGAACGAGTACCCACGCCCGAAGAAAACGGCGGCTAAGTCTATCGACGATATCAACCAGTACCTCAAGGCCGCGCAGGAGAAGGTACGTAGGCATGGATGATGCTTCGCGAGAATTTCTCACCCGTGCCATGGAGATGGCAGGGGATCATCAGGAGCCTCCGGCACATCGACAGGATCTGGGCTTGCTCGGGCGCGTCTTCGGGGGCAGGTACGCCAGCACCAATATCGCTGGGTTGGTGGCCGTCGTGATGATGATCATGTTGGCCATAGTCTGGTACACCAGCAGGGGATCGGGGAACTTCGAGCGAGAGTTCGTAACAGGCGCATTCAGTCTGATCACCCTTGTACTGGGCTACCTGTTCGGGTCGGCCCGGGCGCGGGTATAGGTGCGGCCAGAGTCCCGGCGGTTTCCTACGGCCACAGCATCAGCCAGTCGGCGAGGTACTCGGCCCGTCCCCAGGCGACGCGGAGCGTCCCGGAGGGGACGGCTCCCTCTTCCGCCGGCAGGTCGGGTTCGAGCGTGACCGCGAGGCTCCGGACCGGCTCCGCCAGCTCCCGGCGGCGGATCGGCGTCCGGCCGAAGTCGAACGACGGGTCGTAGTCGGTGCCCCACTGCCGGGTCTGGCGGCTCACGATCAGCTCGCCGCCGTCCTCGCGCGGGAGCATGAACAGCGTGTACTCGCCCCGCGGCACGTCGAGGTCGCCGAAGCGGACGTCGAAGTCGAGGGTCAGGCGAGTCGCCCAGTTCGCCCCCAGGCGCCAGACCTCGCCGTAGGGCACGAGCCCCCCGAAGATCGCGCGGCCGCGCGCGTGCGGCTGGCCGTAGTCGATGGTGATGCGCGACGGGCCCGAGTGGGAGGGCGTGTAGGTGAACCACCCGCCGTCGCGAAGCACGCGCCCGTCGAAGGTCACGCTCGTCGTCACCCGCCCGCTCGGCGCGACCTTGGGGACGGGGCCCGCCCCGTCTTGGGCGGCGGGCGGCGCGGCGGTCAGGACGACGGTCAGCGCGGCGAGCGGGGCGAGACGGCGCAGGGTGCACATGGCGTCATTCTACGGCGGTCGAACCAGGCGTTGGGGGGCGATTGGCCCGCGCCTCCCTACTGCGGCGGTCGAACCAGGCGGCGGCGGGCGATTGGGTCCGCGCCTCAGTCGTCAGCTCCAGGCAGGTCCGGCGGACGGCCATCTCCATCGCGCGGGAGTAGCCCTGGAAGTGCCGGTACTGCGGGAGATCCATGGCGGCCCACCGCCTCGTCCCTCCGTCGCGCGGGGGTAGCCCTGGAACCGCCGGTACTGCGGGAGGTCGATGCGGGCCGCCGCCTCGTCCTCGGTCGCGCCCTGCGCGATCTGCCGCGCCACCGCCTCGCGCACGCCCCCCCGGGCCTTCTACGGCAGAAGCCGCAGGAAGTCGGCGGCGACCTCCGCGGGGTCGGCGCCCCGCTCGTCGACGGCTAGGTTCATCCCCCGCATGGCGCGGGCGTCGATGGCGCCGTCGAGCCGGCCGAGGGCGGCAAACACGTCCGGCGCCTCGCGGGCGAGGCGGGCGCTGACCAGGACCATGGCGTCGTAGGGGGGTATCGCCCCCCGGTCGTCCTCGAGCAGGGTCAGATTGTACGCGGTGATGCGCCCGTCGGTGGTGAAAGCGCTGATCAGGTCGACCGCGCCCTCGGCCGCCGCCTGGTACATGAGGGCCGGGTCCATCGGGCGCCGCTCGCGGAGCTGAAGCCCGTAGGCGTCGCGGATGGCGGTCCACTCGGGCCGCGAGAAGAATTCGTAGTCACCGCCCATCGAAAGCTGCGGCGCGACCGGCGTCAGCTCGCTCAGGCGGGTCAGGCCGCGCGCCGCCGCGTCGTCCGCGCGCATCGCCACCGCGTAGGCATTCTCGAACCCGAGGGTCGCCGCCACCACGATGCCGTAGTTGTCGCGCAGATGGTCCGCCACCCCCGAGAGCACGGTCGCCCGGTCGGCGCCCGCCGTGTCGCGGCCCAGCTCGTTGGCCCAGAGGGTGCCCGAGTAGTCGACGTAGACGTCGACGTCGCCGGCCGCGAGGGCGTCGAAGACGACCATCGACCCGAGCGACTGGAGCTGGGTCGTCTCGCGCCCGGTCTCCTCCTCGATCAGCCCGCCGATGAGGTGGGCCAGGATGTACTGCTCGGTGAAGGTCTTGGCGCCGATGGCCACCGGGCGCTCGCCGCGGGGCGCGAGGGCCGCGGCGAGGGTGAGGCCGGCGTAGAGATAGAGCGCTGCGACGGCCGCGGCGGCCGCCGCCTGCCGCTTCCGGCCCCCGCGGCCGTCCGCCGCGAGGCCGCGCACGAGCCCGTCGAGGACGAGGGCGAGCCCCGCGGCGGCGGCGCATCCCACGAGCACCGATGTGTAGTTCCGGGTCTGCAGGCCGCTGAAGATGTAGTTGCCGAGGCTCGTCGCCCCCACCGGGGTCGAGAGGGTCGCCACCCCCACCGTCCACACGGTGGCGGTGCGCAGCCCGGCCACGATGACGGGCATGGCGAGGGGCAGCTCGACCCGGCGCAACTGCTGCCACGGGGTCATGCCGACGGCGCGCGCCGCCTCGGTCAGGGCGGGGTCGACGCCGGCGATGCCGGTGACGGTGTTGCGCAGGATGGGCAGCACGCCGTACAGCGTGAGGCCGATGAACGCGGGGAGGAAGCCGATGCTCTGCACGCCCAGCCCCGCGAGCAGTGGCACCATGACCGCGAGCAGCGCGAGGCTCGGCACGGTCTGGATGACCGCGGCCGCCCCCAGCACCGGCCGCTCCAGCCACGCCACGCGGGTCACCGCCACCCCCGTCGGCAGGCTCACCGCGGTGCTGCAGAGCAGGGCCAGCAGCGTGAGCTGCAGGTGGGCGGTGAGGTACTCCGGCAGCAGCGCGAGCTGTTCGCTCATGAGCCCGGGTCCCCGGCGGCGAGCAGGGCGTCGACGACCCGGGCGTCGCGGCACGGCGTGTCGACCAGTTGCCGCACGTAGTCGTCGGCCGGCGACCGCATCAGTGCGGCCGGGGCGCCGACCTGCACGAGCCGGCCGTCGCGCATGACCGCGATGCGGTCGCCGAGCACCAGCGCCTCGACCATGTCGTGGGTGACGAACACCGCGGTTACGCCGAGCCGGCGGCGGATGCGGACGAACGACTCCTGCAGCCGCTGCCGGGTCAGCGGATCGAGGGCCCCGAACGGTTCGTCGAGCAGCATGACGCGGGGCTTGGCCGCCAGCGCGCGGGCCACCCCCACGCGCTGCTGCTGTCCGCCCGAGAGCTGGTCGGGACGCCGGTCGCGGACCGCCGCGGGGTCGAGCTCGACTAACTCGAGCAGCTCGTCGACGCGGCGGC
Organism: Vicinamibacterales bacterium; assembly: GCA_963664545.2. GTDB lineage: Bacteria > Acidobacteriota > Vicinamibacteria > Vicinamibacterales > UBA8438 > JAJEEA01. Next base: position 3,093,869 of record OY761475.2, read on the forward strand.
GGATGTCCGCCTCGCGCCAGCCGAGCAGGGTCGGGGTGACGGCCACGTTCCCGGCGACGCTCATGTGGGGGAACAGGCCCACCTGCTGGAACGCGTAGCCGATCTGCCGGCGCAGCTCGTGGGGCGGCAGCCCGCCCACGTCCGCGCCGTTCACGCGCACGCGGCCGCCCGACGGCTCGATCAGCCGGTTGATCATCTTGAGGGTCGTCGTCTTGCCGCTCCCCGACCCCCCGAGCACCGCCAGCAGCTCTCCCTCGGCCACCGACAGCGACACGTCGTCGACGACGGCCTGGTCGCCGTACCGCTTGGTCAAGTGCTGAAGCTCGATCATGCCGGCGCGGACTCCCCGTTCGCCGAGGCCGGGGGCTGGAGCTCGAGCAGCAGCGGGTGCTCCAAGCGCTCGGCCACCCACCGCAGGAAGCGCACGGCGTCGGCGCCGTCGATTAGCCGGTGGTCGTAGGACAGTGACAGCGGCAGCATCGGCCGGGGCTCGAACCGGTCGCCGGCCCAGACCGGCGCCGGGGCCGAGCGCGACATCCCCAGGATGGCCACCTCGGGGTGGTTCACGATGGGCGTGAACGCGGTGCCGCCGAGGCCGCCGAGGTTGGTGATGGTGAACGTGCCGCCCTCGAGCCGCTCGCGCGGGAGCCCGGTGGTGCGCGCCGCTGCGGCCACCTCGGCGATTTCGGTGGAGAGGGCCGCCAGACTCTTCCGGTCGGCTTCGGGGATGACCGGCACGATGAGGCCCCGCTCGGTGTCGACGGCCACTCCGATGTTGACGTAGCGTTTGTAGACGATCTCGTCGCGCGCGGTGTCGATCGACGCGTTGAACTGCGGGAACTCCCGCAGCGCGGCGGCGCAGACGGCGACCGCGAACGCGGTGACGGTGAGGGGCAGTTCGGGCGACGTGCGCTTGAGGGTGCGGCGCACCGCGTCGAGCTCGCCGACGTCGGCCCGGTCGTGCTGGGTGACGTGCGGCACGGTCTGCCACGACGCGCTCATCCGGCGCGCGACGGCCCGCCGCACGTTGCGCATCGGCGTGCGCTCGATCGGGCCCCACCGGGAGAAGTCGGGCAGCGCCGGGACGGGCGGCTGCGCCGGACGGGCCGGCTGGGGCGCAGGCGAGCGCAACTGCTCCATCGCCCGACGGGCGTGCGCCTTGACGTCGTCGAGGCTCACCCGACCGTTGGCGCCGGAGCCCTCCACGGCGTCGATGTCGACGCCGATCTCGCGCGCCAGCTTGCGCACCGACGGGGCGGCGAGAGCGCGGCGCCGGGGTGTCGTGGACTGCGGTTCGCCGGGCGCCGGCGCGGCAGCCGTTGCCGGCGATAGTGACGGCACCGGCGGCGCGGTGGAGGGCGGTCGGGGAGACGACACCGGCGCGGCCACGGGTGCCGGCGCGGCGGCCGCGGCGGCCGCGGGAGAGGGCAGAGCGCTCTCCGGTGCGGCAGTCCCGCCCTCGGCGGGGGGCGTAGCCGGGAGCGTGGTCGCGGCCGGACGATGAGCCGCCGCGCCGGACGGGCTCGGTGCGGGAGCGGCGGCTGCCGGCGGCGCTGCACTTGCATGTGCCGCCGCCGCGTCTGCCGCCGTGGTCGCATCCGTCGTCGGCAAGTCCGCGTCCGCATCCGACGACGCACCGTCCGCTTCGAGAGAAGCAATCAACCCGCCCACGGCGAGGCTCGCGCCCGCCTCGACCGCCACCACGGCGACGGTGCCGGCGACCGGGGACGGCACCTCGACCGTCGCCTTGTCGGTCTCGATCTCCAGCAGCGGCTGGTCCACCGCCACCGTGTCCCCGGGGGCCACCAGCACCCGCACGATGTCGGCGCGTTCCACGCCCTCGCCCAGTTCCGGCAGTCTGACCTCTGTCGCCAACCGTCTGTCTCCGTCCAAGCCGCGCCGGACGTTACGCCTCGTCGCCGGGGCCTCGTGGCGTGTGTGGCTTCCGTCCCGGGACGGCAGCGCGCCTCGACCGCGCGCCCGCCGGGACTACGACCCGTCGCTCTGGCGAAACGGACGTCCTGCCACCTCGCCACTTGCGGCCCGGCGGTCGCGCTTGGTCCACCGGCGTCGTTACACCGTGCGGTCCCGGCGCGGCTCAGCTCACCGCCGGATCCGGCTTGTCGGGGTCGATGCCGAGGTCGGCGATCGCCCGCGCCACGACCGCCGGCTCTACCGCGCCGTCACCGGCCAGGCCCTGCAGCGCCGCCAGGGCGATGAAGCGCGCGTCCACCTCGAAGAAATCGCGCAGCGCCCCGCGGGTGTCGCTGCGCCCGAACCCGTCGGTGCCGAGGGTCACCAGCCGCTGGTCCAGCCACCGCCCGAGCGCATCGGGCAGCGCCTTGACGTAGTCGCTCGCCGCCACCACGACCCCCGGCGCCGTTCCCAGGCACCGCGTCAGCCAGGGCACGCGCGGCGTCTCCAGCGGGTGCAGCCGGTTCCAGCGGTCGCAGGCGTGGCCATCGCGGTGGAGCTGTCCCCAGCTCGTCACGCTCCACACGTCGGCGGCCACGTCGTAACCCTCCAGCAGCGCCTGCGCCTTGATGGCCTCGCGCAGGATCGCCCCGCTCGCGAGAAGCTGCGCCCGGTGCTTCTTCGGCTCGCCGGCCGGCCGCAGCCGGTACAGCCCCCGCAGGATGCCCTCGCGCGCCCCGTCGGGCATCGCCGGCATCGGGTAGGCCTCGTTCTCGACCGTCAGGTAGTAGAACACGCTCTTGCCGTCGACGACCATGCGGCGGATGCCGTCCTCGACGATGACGGCGAGCTCGTAGGCGTACGCCGGGTCGTAGGCGAGCAGGTTGGGCACCGGGCTCGCCAGCAGGTGGCTCTGGCCGTCCTGGTGCTGCAGCCCCTCGCCGGCCAGCGTCGTCCGCCCCGCCGTGCCCCCCACCAGGAACCCCCGGCAGCGCGAGTCGGCGGCGGCCCAGATGAGGTCGCCGACGCGCTGCAGCCCGAACATCGAGTAGAAGATGAAGAACGGGATGGTGTTGACGCCGCGGGTCGAGTATGCGGTGCCCGCCGCGATGAACGACGACATCGACCCCGCCTCGGTGATGCCCTCCTCGAGGATCTGCCCGTCCTCGCCCTCGCGGTAGTAGAGCAGCGTCGCGTGGTCGACCGGCTCGTAGAGCTGCCCCGCGTGGGCGTAGATGCCCACCTGCCGGAACAGCGACTCCATGCCGAACGTCCGCGCCTCGTCGGGCACGATGGGCACGATCAGCTCGCCGACGACGGGGTCGCGCAGCAGCTTGCTCAGCAGCCGGGCGAACCCCATGGTCAGCGACGCCTCGCGCCCGCCGGTGCCCGCGTGGAGCTCCGTGAACGGCTCGGCCGGCACCTCGCGCAGGCGCGCGGCCCGGCTCCGGCGCTCGGGAACGGGCCCCCCGAGGGCCTCGCGCCGGCTCCGCAGGTACGCCATCTCCGGCGTGTCGGGGCCCGGCGCATAGAACGGCAGCGCCGCGATCTCGTCGTCCGACAGGGGGATGCCGAACCGGTCGCGGAACGCGCGCAGCTCGTCCTCGTTCAGCTTCTTCTGCTGGTGGGTGATGTTGCGGCCCTCGCCGCCCTCGCCGAGCCCGTAGCCCTTGATGGTGCGGGCGAGGATGACGGTGGGGCGGCCGCGGTGGGCCGCCGCCGCCGCGAACGCCGCGTGGACCTTGGCGGGGTCGTGCCCCCCGAGCCGCAGCTTCTTGAGCTCGCCGTCGGTCAGGTGGTCCACCCGGTCCTGCATGCCCGCCCAGAAGTGGTCGCGCATGTACGCGCCCGACTCGACGGCGTACTTCTGGTACTGGCCGTCGACCGTCTCGCTCATGCGGCGGACGAGCTGCCCGTCCCGGTCGTCGGCGAGGAACGCGTCCCAGTCGCGCCCCCAGATGACCTTGATGGCGTTCCACCCCGCCCCGCGGAACGCCGCCTCGAGCTCCTGGATGATCTGTCCGTTCCCGCGCACCGGCCCGTCGAGCCGCTGCAGGTTGCAGTTGACGACGAAGATCAGGTTGTCGAGCTGCTCGCGCGCGGCCAGCGTGATGGCCCCCAGCGACTCGGGCTCGTCGGTCTCGCCGTCGCCCACGAACACCCACACCTTGGCGTCGGACGGCGGCAGCAGGCCCCGGTCCTCGAGGTACCGCTGGAACCGGGCCTGGTAGATGCCCATGATGGGGCCGAGCCCCATCGACACGGTGGGGAACTCCCAGAAGTCGGGCATCAGCCACGGGTGCGGGTACGACGACAGGCCCGGCCCCCGCAGCTCGCGCCGGAAGTTCTCGAGCTGCCCGGGGGTGATGCGCCCCTCCAGGTACGCGCGGGCGTAGACCCCTGGCGCCGCGTGGCCCTGGTAGTAGACGAGGTCGGCGGGCTGCGTCTCGGTGGCGGCCCGGAAGAAGTGGTTGAACCCCACCTCGTAGAGGGTCGCGGCCGACGCGTAGGTCGAGATGTGCCCGCCGATGCCGTCCGCCTCGCGGTTGGCGCGCACCACCATCGCCAGCGCGTTCCAGCGGACGAGGCTCTTCAGCCGCTGCTCGAGGTCGCGGTCGCCGGGATAGGCGGGGTCCTCCTCGGCCGGGATGGTGTTGACGTAGGGCGTGTTCGCGGTGAACGGAAGCTGCACCCCCGCGTGCTCGGCCCGGCGCGTCAGCTCCTGCAGCAGCCGCCCCGTCGCGGTCAGGCCGTGGTGGTCGATGACCGCGTCGAGCGAGTCGAGCCAGTCGCGTATCTCCTCCCGGTCCAGGTCGGGGAGGTCCCGTGTCGTATCGGTCATTCAGCTCAGCGGCTTGCCGGGGGCAGGTGGGGTTCCATGTTCCGACAGGTATCGACGCAGCGCTTCGACGGCGCCAGTGTAACATCGGCCGATTGAGGCTCCCGAAGGTGCGCGGGCGCGCCGATGCTCACCCTGTTCCGACGCTTCGCCGGGCGCTTCGCCCTCACCCTGTCTCTGGTCGTGCTCGAGGCGGCGGGCTGGACCCTGTTCCCGCTCGTCATCGGCCGGGCCGTCGACAGCGTGCTCGCCGACTCGCGGCGGGGCCTCTACGAGCTGGCCGCGCTCGGCATCGCGGCGATGGCCATCGCGATAGTCCGCCGGCTCGTCGACAGCCGGGCCTACGCGCGGATCTACGCGCGGCTGGGCGAGGAGCTGGTCGACCGCCAGGCCGAGAGCACGTCGACGAGGACGGCGCGCCTCGGCATGCTCTGGGAGATGGTCGAGTTCTTCGAGAACTCGCTGCCCGACCTCCTCACCAGCGTCATCCGCCTCGCGGGCACCGTCCTCATCCTGTCGGCCCTGAACCGGCCGGTGTTCCTCGGCTGCCTCGCCGTCGCCGCCGCCACCGTCGTCCTCTACGCCCTGACCGGGAACCTGACCACCCGCTACAACCAAGGGCTCAACGACCAGCACGAGCGCGAGGTCGACGCGGTCGAAAGCGGCGACCCCGCCCGCGTCGGCCGCCATCTCCGCGAGATGATGCGCTGGAACATCAAGCTGTCGGACCTCGAGGCCGCCACCTTCGGCATCGTCTGGGTGCTCATGGTCGGGCTGCTGGTCTTCTCGGTGGCGGAGGCGGCGGAGCAGACCGTCGAGTATGGCATGGTGCTCGCCGTCGTCATGTACGTCTTCGAGTTCGCCGAGTCGGTGACCCTGCTGCCCTTCTACTACCAGCAGTGGCTCCGCCTGCGCGAGATCTCCGGGCGGCTGACCGCCGTCACCGCGGCGTCCTGACAACGCTCACGCGGCCAGTCGGTCCCGCGCATCGCGAGGGGCGGACTCACTGCGGCGGCCGCGATCTGCGCGAACGTCCGCATCACCGCGGCCGAGTGCGCATCCCGAGGGGTGGCGGACTCACCGCGGCGGTGTCTTGCCGCGGCCCGGTCCCGGCGATACGATGGGAGGCATGACGGTCGCCCATGCGGCGCCGGCCGCGCCGCCCGAGTCTCCGGAAGCGCTGCACGCCCTCCTGCGTGAAATCCTGCCGCCGCAGGGCGCCTGGAGCGACGAGGAGTACCTCTGGCTCACGGACCGGTGCAAGCGTCTGGTCGAGTTCACCGACGGCCGCATCGAAGAGCTGCCGATGCCGACGTTCACCCACCAGGCGATCCTCGCGCTGCTCTATCGCCTGTTCCACGCGCATCTCGAGCCGCAGGGGGGCGTCGTGGTGTTCGCCGCGTTGCGCCTGCGCATCCGCGAGGGCAAGTTCCGCGAACCCGACCTTCTGCTGCTCCGCGACCGCTCGGACGCCCGCTGCCGGGACCGCTACTGGCTGGGCGCCGATCTGGTCGCCGAGGTCGTCAGCCCGGACGACCCCGACCGGGATCTGGTCGTCAAGCGCGCCGACTATGCCGAGGCGGGCATTCCCGAGTACTGGATCGTCGACCCCAGCAACCAGACGGTCACCGTGCTCGCCCTCGCAGAGAACGGATACGTGGAGCACGGCGTGTTCGCGCTCGGCGACACGGCGACCTCGCGGCTGCTGGCCGGATTCGCCGTGGACGTGACGGCCCTGTTCGACGCCCCCGGGCCAGGCGCCTGACCGGGGGGGATGGCCCCGGCCCGGGTCTGTTGCCTCGTGCGGCCAAGAGGACCTGTTGCCCCCAGCTTGTGTGGGGCTCTACCGGTGCCGCAGCGCTTCCATCGGATCCACGCGCGCCGCCCGGTGCGCCGGGACGAGGCCGGCGGCCACGGCCACGGCGGCCAGTCCCGCCACCACGATGGCGACGACGGCGGGCGGCATACCCTCGATCTCGTAGAGCAGGGATTGCAGCGCGCGGCCGAGCCCGAACGCCGCCGCCAGCCCGAGCGCGCCGCCCGCGAGCGCCATGCGTCCGACTTGGCCGAGCACCATCGCGCGCAGCCGCGCCGCGTCGGCGCCGAGGGCCATGCGCAGGCCGATCTCGCGCGTGCGCTGCGCCACCGCGTAGGCGAGCACGCCGTAGAGCCCGACCGCGGCGAGGAGCGTCGCCAGAGCCGCGAAGGACGCCAGCAGCCCCGCCGCCACGCGATCGTCCGTGGTGTTCATCTCGGCCGCCCGGGACAAGGGCATGGGAAAGGCCGCCGGCAGGTTCGGATCGACGGCGCCGACGACGGCGGGAACGGACCGCACCACCACCTCGGACCGCGCCGAGCTTCGGACGTAGAACCAGAGACCGCCGGTCTCCTCTTCCTGTCGATACGGGACGAAGACGACGGGCGGCGTATCGGCGCTCCGCAGCCGGTGCCGCACGCTGCCGACGAGCCCGACGATCTCGATGTCGAGCTCGGCGTCGGGACCGCCGCGCCCGATGCGTCGCCCCACCGCGTCGCGCCCGAGGTCGAACTTTCGCGCGAACGACTCGTTCACGATCGCGACCTTCGGCGCCTCCACGCTGTCCGACGCCGAGAACGTGCGGCCCGAGAGCAGGGGGATGCCGAGGGTGCGGAAGTAGTCGGTCCCGATCCGCTCCAGCCGCGTCGCACGATCCGCGTCCGGCCCCGCCTCGACCCCCTCGACCCTCACTTCGGCCGGCCCGCCGGGGCCTCCGTCGAGCAGCAGGCGCGAGGCCGCGGTGACGCCGATCACGCCGGGCTGCGCCGACAGGCGTTCGCGGATGCGCTCGTACACGGCCCGACTGCCGACGGGGCCGTGGCCGTTCAACTCGGGCCGCACGAGGAACGTCGCCACGTCGTCCGTCCGGAAGCCCGGGTCGACGCGATCCACGTTGTGCAGGTTCAGGATGAAGAGCCCGCCCACCGCGAGCAGCGTCGTCGCCAGGGCGAGCTGGGCCACGACTAGGCCGTGGCGGAAGCGCGCCGCGGAGCGGGTGCCGCCCGACCGGCCGGCGACGTCCTTCATCGCGGCGAGCGGGTCCCCGCGGGTGGCGTAGAGCGCGGGGAAGATGCCGAAGACGACCGCGGTCGCCAGCGAGACGGCGGCGGTGAACAGCACGACGTACGGGTCGAGCGTCGCTGCTCGAAAGATGTCCGCGACGAGGGGAGGCAATAGCGTCCAGACCAGGCGCAACGTCCAGTGGGCCGCGACCAGCCCGGCCGCGCCGGCCAGCACCGCGAGGAGGCAGGACTCGGTCAGGAGCTGCGCCAGGAGATGCCGGCGCGACGCGCCCAGCGCGAGCCGAACGGCCATCTCGCCGGTTCGGGCCGCCGACCGGGCCAGCAGCAGGTTGACGACGTTGGCGCACGCGATCAGGAGCACGGCGGCGGTAATCCCGAAAAGGAAGAACAGGGCCGCGCGCTGCCCGCTCCTGTTCTCGTGCATCCCGCTCTGCCCCTGCCGTCCCGTTCTGACTTGCAGGGGTCGGTCGAGGAACCGGGCCGTCTCCGGCGCGCTCATGCCCGTCTGCAGCGGCGCTTCGACCTCGGCCAGGATGCTCCGGTACAGGGGATCGAGGGCCGCGCGGGCTTGGTCGATGGACACGCCGGGCGCGAGGCGGGCGAAGAGGTAGGTCCAGTACGCGCGCCGGTCCTCGAACCCGCCGTCATCTTCATGCGAGAGCAGGCCGCGCATCGTGATCGGCACGAAGAGCGCGGACGGCATGTTGAACGTCGTGCCGCGGAACCCCGCCGGCGCCACGCCGACCACGGTCAGCGCCTGGCCGTTCACGACGAGGGCGTCCCCGATCACGTCCGGCGATCCATCGAGCTCGGTCTGCCAGAAATCGTGACTCAGGACCACCACCGGGTGCCCGCCGATCGCCTCGTCGACCTCGGGGCCGAACAGTCGGCCGGCGGCCGGCCGCAGTCCCAGCGCCGGGAAGTACGAGCCCGAGACCTGCGTGCCCCGGACGGTGACGGCCCGGCCTCGATAGGCGACATTGGCGAGGAGGCCCCTGTGCGCCGCGAGGGCGGAGAAGACCGTCTGTCCGCGCTCGAGGTCGCGGAACATCGGGTAGCTGAACACGTGGTCGCATCCGCCGGCGTTGTCGTTGCGGCAGGAGCCCGGCTTTGGCCCAGGGCTCTCGAGGTTGACGAGCCGCTCGGGCTCGAAGACGGGCAACGGGCGCAGGAGGAACTGGCTGTAGAGGGAGAAGATCGCCGCGTTAGCCCCGATGCCGAGGGCCAGCGACACGACCGCCACGCCGGTGACGAGCGGCGTCTTGAAGAGCATGCGGAACCCGAGTCGGACGTTGGTCATCGTCCGCTCCAGCTCGTCGGCGAGCCGCAAGCCGCGCGCCCGGCGGCAGTCGTCCTTCACGCCCTCGATGCCGCCGAACTGCACCCGCGCGCGGCGCGCCGCCTCCGGCCTGGGCACCCCGGCGCGCACCAGCTCCTCCGTGCACGCCTCCAGGTGGAAGCGGACCTCCTCGTCGAGCGTGTCCTCGAAGCGCTCCCGCCGGGTCCACGCGCCGAGGAACGAGCGCAGGCGCGCGAGCACGTCACGCCTCCCCGGGGGTGGCGTGGAGGGCGGCGGCCATGGCCGCGGCGAGCCGCTCCCAGCCCGCCGCCGCCTCCTCGAGCCGCCGCCGCCCGGCGTCGGTCAGGCGGTAGTACTTGGCCCGGCGACGGTTCTCGCTCTCGCCCCACTCCGACTCGATGAGCCCCTGGTGCTCGAGCCGGTAGAGGGCCGGATAGAGCGAGCCCTGCGGCACGTCGAGGGCCTCGCCCGTGATCTGCCGGATGCGCAGCAGCACCCCGTAGCCGTGCAGGCGGTCGAGCGAGACGGCCTTGAGGATCAGGAGGTCGAGGGTGCCGGGGAGCAGGGCGGCGGACTTGCTGGTGTCCATGAGTGTCTCCTAGCGTGTCTAGAGGACAGTATCATCTCTCTCCTAGTTCTGCAAGGAGGACTGATGGGGCGTCGGATCGGCATTTGCGCAAGCGATGGCTGCATGCAATCATCGCAAGGTACGGCAAGGTCCGTGACCGTCGGGGAGCAGCATGGCGAGCATCACGATCCGCAACTTGTCGCCCGAGTCGAAGGCGAGGCTCAGGCGGCGCGCCGAACAACGAGGGTGCAGCCTCGAGGCCCTGGCCCGCTCGATACTTGACCAGGCTGCCGAGGACACCTCCGTCGCGACCGGATTTCCGCATGACCTGATCGCGCTCGTCGAGCCCGGCGACGACATCGAACCGTTCCTCCGCGGGCACAGACAGCCGCAGGAACCCATCGACCTGTCGTGATTCTGCTCGACACCAACGTCCTGTCGGAACTGACCAAGCCGACGCCGTCGGTCCAGGTCGTCACGTGGCTCGCCGTCAACGAGCCCTCGCTGGCGGTACCGACGATTGCGCTGGCGGAGGTGCGGTACGGGATCTCGCGGCTGCCCCAGGGCCGGCGGCGATCGAGCCTGCAGGATTTCTGGCGGGCGACATGCGAGCAGTTCCGGGGCCGAATCCTGTCGTTCGATCGCCGCGCCGCGGAAGCGTACGGAGACATCGCAGCCAGAGCAGACCGATCAGGTAGACGGCTCAACGTTCAGGACGGCCAGATCGCCGCGATCGCGCTCGTGCATCGGATGCAGGTTGCGACCCGGAACGTCGCCGATTTCGAGCCGTCAGGCGTAGCGCTCGTGAACCCTTGGGGCTGACGCATCCTCCTGCGCGGTTCGGTGCCCTCGGGCGGGTCGTGCCCCTCCTGCCCGGGCGCGGGACCGGCGCCGTCGTCCATGGCGACGACCAGTTCCAGACCCGCACCGCCGGCGAGGCTCCCCCTCGCCGACTTCAGCCGCCTGCTCGCGCGCTTCGACGACTCGGCGTAGTAGGCGCACCAGTAAATCAAGCTAATTTTAATAATGTTTATATTGTGTTGACTAAAACTTCATCCTGACCCATAATCACGCATGGTCCGCGTAGCCCGGTTGCCGACGCAATGCCCGAGTTGCGGCGGCGGTCTGCGGGTCGTGCAGCTCGCGTGCCCCGATTGCGGGACCACGGTGCGGGGCGACTACCAGTCGCCCGCCTTGGCCCGGCTCGAGCGGGCGGACCGGGAGTTCGCGCTCGCCTTCATCCTGCGCAGCGGCAGCCTCAAGGAGATGGCGCGGCTCTACGGCGTCTCGTATCCGACCGTCCGCAACCGGCTCGACGACGTGATCGCGCGCCTGCGGACGATCGTCGAGTCGCAGGACGAGGATGCGTCGGGCGGGGGCGACGGAGGTGGCACCGATGCAGGAGACGAGCGATAGACCCGCGGTCCCGCGCGGGATGACGGTCGCCCGCTGGCTCTTCAATCCGTTCATACGGCTCGGCGGGGCGCGGGCGCTGGCGATCGGGCTGGGCCTCGTCGTCCTGACCGGGTTGGCCGCGGCCGGCGGCGGCGTGCGCCTCGACGGATTGCTCGATTTCCACCCGGGATACCGGGTGCCGGTCTGGGTCCCGATCGTCGAGGGTCTCGTGAACTGGTTGGTGTTCACGGCGTTCCTCGCGCCGGCCCTGCTCGTCGCCCCGCGCAACGTGCGGCTGGTCGACCTCGCCGGCATGCAGGCGCTCGCGCGCTGGCCGCTGCTGCCGGCCGCGCTGGCGAGCCTTCCGCCGACGGTGCGTCAGGGCAACGAGGCGCTCGTCGCCGCCGCCGCCGAGGGCCGGCTCGCGACGCCGCCGGGCGCGGCGCTGGCCGCCGGCGTGCTCGCCGGGGCCTGCGGAATCTGGATGGTCTGGCTGATGTGGAAGGCGTTCGCGATCGCGTGCAACCGGCGCGGCCCGCGGGCAGTAGCGTGGTTCGCGGCCGCCCTCGTGGGGGGAGAGATGGTGACGAAGCTCATGTTCCGGCAGATGGCGGCGGTGTTCGTGATGCTGGCGATGGTCGTCGGCGGGGCGGCGGGCGCCGCGGCTCAGACGAACGGGGCCGGTCCCCGGGACGAGGTGCGGGTGTGCCGTGACGGCGCCCCGCATGCGGACCGGACGGTCCGGGCCTGCGAGCAGGTCAGGACCGGCAGGTGGATCAAGAAGTGGGGCACGCTCCTGGGCGCGGCGGCGACGTTGGGGCTGTCGGTCGTCGCCGCGCGCACGGGCAGCGGGAAGGCGGTTCACGGCGTGTCGATTCTGGGGACGTCCACCCTCACCCTCGCGGTGGTGGGCAGTTCGCTGGAATCTGCCGGCTATCGGACGATCCTCGACCAGCAGGACGAGCAATTGCGCCGGGCGCGCGAAGCCGGCGCTGTCGGGGTGGCCTATCGCGTGGCCTGGTAGCAGGTTGCTGCGGCCGATTCCGCTGGACTGGAGCGTCCTCTCTCCGGGACGGCGTTTACCGCCGCCTCCAGGCCCGCGGGGTCCGCCCGCGCCGCGTGGTCGATGTCGATCAGCCCCATCGGCATGCATAGCCGGAACTGGACGCTGAGACGGTGGGTGCCGCTGCGACGGCCGCGGCGCAGCCGGCGACGGGCGGACGTTGCCGGTGCATCACCGGGGGCTGATCCGCCGCATCGGTCAGGGAAGGTAGGACCGTTCAGGAGAAATGTACCTGCATGCCGAGTGCGCGTGTGATGCGCAGGACCGTCGCGAACGTCGGGTTGCCGTCGACCGCCAGCGCCTTGTACAGGCCCTCGCGGCTCATGCCCGCCTCGCGTGCGAGACCCGCCATGTTGCCCGCACGCGCCACGTCGTTCAGGGCGGCGCGGATCAGGCTGCCGTCCCCCGGATCTTCCTCGGCGCACGCCTGCACGTAGAGCCGCGCGTCCTCCGGGGTGCGCAGATGCTCGGCGGCGTCCCACCTTGTGAACGTCTCGGTCATGTCCGCCTCCAGTCCTTTGCCAGCCGTCCGGCGCGCTCGATGTCGCGGCGCTGGCTACCCTTGTCGCCTCCGCACAGCACGACCACTGCATTCCCGGCGTGCAGGCAGTAGAGCCGATAGCCCGACCCGTAGTGCACGCGCATCTCGAACAGACCACTATCCAGTGATTTCGAATCTCCCATGTGGCCGAGTGAGGCGCTGCGCAGACGCGCGTTGATGCGCGCCAACGCGGCACGGTCCCTGAGGCCATGGATCCAACGCCGGAACGTCGCACTCTCGATGACCTCCGGCACCGGCTAACTGTAAACCATGGTTCACAATTCATCAACACAGCCGCCTCGCCGGAATCGGCACGCACCCCGGGGCGGGTCGGAACGACCCGGCTAACGCCAATTGCCGAGCGCAAGTACATCGGCAGGCGTCTTCCCGCCAGCGACCTCACCCCGATTGCCGGAGCGTCGACCACGGTGATCGTGGCCGTGCCCGACGTCCCGCCCGCGGCGAGGGCGGCCGACGACAGCGTGTAGTCGGCGCCCCGCGTCGCGGTGCCGCCCGTCGTCAGCATCACCGTCGTCCCGCCCGCCGGCGCCGCGGTGTTCCAGCCAGAGGCTCCTGGCCGGCTCCGGGAGGATCAGGCCGCGGCCCGTCCCCGGCGTCGTCGGCGTCACCCCGGCCCGTCCGCGCTCCATCGGTTCATCGCTTCCGACGCCGCCAGACGGCGGTATCCGCACCGGTGGAGCGCTTCGGCGAGGTCCCGCAGCGTGTACGCGCCTTCGGCGTGCGCGGCGAGAATCTCGTGCCACTCGGCCTCGGAACCCCAGACGTACAGGATTTCGCGCTGCCGCGCGTCGGGTCGCGTCGAGCGGACGGCCTCGTAGAACTCGGCCGCCGTGGGCTGCCGCGTCCACCCGGCGCACGACCGGGTCAGGCGGTTCGTCACCGTCCGGCTGAGGGGCCCGGTCTCGCCGGGGTGTTCGTGAACCCCGAGGTCGCGCCGCATCTCTTCGGGGGCGTCGTCGTCGCTGAAACTGTCGGCCGGCCTCAGTTCCGGCCACCGCGGAACGGCCCGCTCCCAGTCGGGTTCCCAGCCGCGTGCCGCGCGGGGCTGCATGGTTCTCGTCCGTCCCCCCCTGGGTCGTTGGGTCCGGCGGCATCGCCGGTCCGAGCGGCCAGTGGATGACGGTGTGCGTGTCGAGGATGAGGCACGTCACGCGTGCCGCTGCCGGTCATCCAGCGGCCGAAACGCCGCGTCGTCCGCTACCCGCACGCGGGGTGTCGTCGTCATGCGACCGCGCCAGTCAGGGCGCTCCGCCGGCAGGAGCCGCGCCACCTCCGCGCCGTTCCTGACGATGACGATCGGCTCTCCTCGGCTCGCTCGATCGACCAGCTCGAACAGGCGGCGCCGCAGCCGGGTGATCGTCACAGTCACCGTACGTGATCATCACTGGGAATGTACACGTACGTCAACGCTGGAGCGGCCTGCGCATCCCTCGGTCGCGTCTCACCCCGACCGCTCATCGCCGGGGCGCTCGCCCCAGCCGATTCTGCAGGAACCGGTCCATCATCGCCATGCGCCGACAACAGTAGGCCGCCGGAGCGGACTGGTCCGGGCGGACGCAGGCGCCGTGGTCCACGGGCGACGCCGAACCTGTCGCGGTGGCTTGTCATTTGGCGGCAGGACCAGGACGCCGGACACGCCAGCAATCTGGAAGAGACGCTTCCTTGACCGCCTGCGGTCCGTCGAGCGGGTCTACGTCAACGGCGACCGCACCCGCCGCGTACCGGGTATCGTCAACTTGAGTTTCCCAGGCGTAGAAAGCGAGTCGCTGATTGCGGCCCTTCCCGATATCGCCGTCTCGACCGGTTCGGCGTGCCCGTCGGCCCGGGTTGAGCACGTCGCACGTGCTGCCGGCTGGGCATGGACGACGATTCGGCGCACAGTTCCGTGCGGTTCAGCTTCGGCCGGCTCACTGCGGGAGGTCGACCACGCCGAGCGCATCCACGGTGCCGTCGCCGATCTCCGCGTGCTGTCCTCAAACTGGCACACATTTGGCATGTCCAACGGCGGGGCACCCGGCAGCCCGGAAGGAGGCATTCACGGCGCATGACCAGCAGCGATGTCCCAGCCCGCCTCGCCGCCGTTCGCGAGGCGATGCACGCCGGGTACAGAAGGGAGCACGAAGACCCCCTGGATCACGCTCTACCGCAACGTCGGCGGCGGCGAGTGTCATGGGCCTGACGTACTTGCCGACGACGCGGGTGATTTCGAGAATCGGAGAATCCGTGGTACTGTCGTGAACGGCTGGTAGGCTCGTAGAAAGGAGCAGCCTGGATGAGAGCTTTAGGGACGGGAACGATGCTCTCGGTTCTGGCGTTGTTTGGCCTGCTGGTGTCTCTGCCTTCGGTGGGCGCGGCGCAGCAGCTCTCTACGTCAAGACTCAACGTGGATTGGGCGCAGACTCATGGCCATCAACGCCTGTCGTGGTGGTCTTTGAATGACGAGCAACAGGCGGCGGTGCGCAGCAGCAACATTCCGGTTCTGCTGCCCGGCGAGTTGGTGGACTCTGCGGGGCGGCTGCGTATCACGGGCGGGACGGATTGGTACGCGGCTTCGTTCAAGGGCGACGATCACGCGGTGGTCGTGAATGGCACGACGACGGTCGCGCTGTTGGACGGACACCGGCCCGACCTTCCGACGCTTGGGGAGCCGCTGACCCCAAGCCGGGGCGAGGGGATCGTCGGAGTCGACTTCGAGGCCTTCGGCGCGGTCTACAGGGTCAGCGTCGAGTGCTACTGGGCGCAGGATTCTCGTTGCGCGGAAGACCGCTATGTATTGGACTTGACCGCCGGCCTCGCGTTCGCCGAAGCGGCGAGGGACTGAGGCATGTGCTCGAAAGCACTTTCCGCGCTGGGCGTGGTGCTGTTGACCGGGAACATCCTGGCTCAACCGGACTTCGACTACATACATCCTGGGGATCTCGCCCCGGGAAGCGGAGAGGGGCGCGCCGACTGGACGGTGTACCGGGAGGGGATGCGCTTCCCTTTGGAGACGGCCCCGGCGTACGCCAACTCGCAGGTGTGGGGCACCGGAGGACTGCAGGGTCCGCCCGGGAGTCAATGCGACAACGCCAACTATTCCTATCCTTGGCGTGACAACTACTGCGAGACGCGACGCCAATGGGAGATGCCGTTGTGCCCAGTGGGCACCGGGCATCAGGGGCAGGACATCCGACCTGCGACTTGCGCCGGGGGTGTCCATTGGGCGGTAGCGGCAGAGGCCGGCACGATTGCGCACATAGGCGTGTTCCGGGTCGAGCTCCGGGGCGAGGAGAGCGGCTTCTGGTACCGCTATCTGCATCTGGATCATGATCAGCTCGCGGTCGAGGTGGGGCAGCGGGTTGACCGGGGTGATCGGATTGGGCTTGTCTCAAACAACTTCGGCGACACCCCCACCACCATTCACCTGCACTTCGACATGCATTCCGGAGGGGTATTCTATCCGACCTACATGTCATTGGTGCGCGGTTACGAAGCGCTGTTGAGCGGGTCGCCTTAGTTGTTGGTTGGGTCGGAGCCGGCGACGTTGCCCGAGTCAGATGCGGAGTACGGCGTAAAGGTCGTCATGCTCGAACGCGGACGCCATCCGGTCGATCTCGCGGCGCGCGGCCCCCAGGCCGGCGGCGACCTCGCGCCACCGCGTGACGGAGGTCCCGACCTGCCGCGCGATGGTCTTCGCCTCGTTCATCCCCAACCCGTAGGACTCGACGGTCGCCAGCGCCAGCTCGATCGACGCCGAAGGATCGTCGGCGTCGATCGCCGTGGACAGCACCCGCGGCCGGATGTCGACGGGCAGCGGGTTGAGATCGTAGGCGGGAGACAGGCGCCAGCCCCGGTGGTCCGCGTAGAGGAAGCCGTGGTTGCGCAGGTGGTCGTCGACGTTGGATATCAGCACGTTGAAGACGATGCGCCGCCACAACTGCCGCAGGTCCCGCTTGGGCCGCGCGCCGTGACGGCGCAGCGCGTCGGCGATTTCCAGGTACGAATGCGTCTCGCGTTCGGCGGCGCCGAGCATGCTCATGGCCGAGAGGAAGGGGACGCGGCGGCCCGCGCGGCGGTCGAAGCGCCGGACGATCAGCACGTGCCGGCCCGCGACGGTCTCCAACCGCCGCTCCGGCACGTCGATGCCGCTCTTCTCGGCGAGCGCGACCGCGACCGCCTCCCAGAGCACGACGTTGATGTCGTCGTGGGCGTGCGGGAACTTCGCGATGGCGAGACGGCCGTCCGCGTCGCGGACCGCGACCTTCGGGCGTGCGCCGCCCAGGGAGGAGCCCGGGCCGAGAAGAAGCCGGAGGTCTTCATCGCCTTCCGTGTTCCCGGTGACGCGATCGGCGCTGGCGAGCAGGCGCGGCAGTTCCACGAAGGGCGGAATGCGGGCGGGGCCGGCCTCGGCGAGGAACGGACCGGCAGGGTCGGTGGAGAACCGAAGCGCTCCTTGGCGGGCTTCATCGTCGACCAGCAGCAGGACGTCCGCCTCGGAGAGGGTCCGCGGCGCGCGGCCCTCCCGCCGGGCGCGGCGGCGTTCCGCCCGCCGCATCAAGAGACGGCCCCAGCGGTCGGGCATCGAGTCGCCGATGGCGCCGAACAGCGACCGTCCGGGCGCGGTGTGAAACGGACCGGGCGCGAGCATGAGGGCGGGCTCGAGGGCGAAGCGCTCGGGATGTGCGAGCCACCCCGGGTCGTACTCGAACGACGCGCTGTGCCGGCCCCGGCGGGTCCGGCACCACAGACGTCCGACGAAGGCGGCCGCCCCGTGCAGGTCGAGGAAAACGAGGATCTCCCGGTCCATCAGACTTGCGCCGCGGGTTTCCGCGGGCGTCTGGCGCGGATGCGCTTCGGCAGCGCCTCCGCCTCGAGGTCCAGCCCGACCGCGTCGCCCCTCGCGTCGGCCAGGTCGCCGACGCCCGCCTCCAGACCCAGCACGAACAGCACCGTCGCATAGACACCCAGGGAGACGCCGGGGTCGCCCTTCTCGACCTTGTGCAGCGTGGTGCGGCTGATCAGGGCGCGCTCCGCCATCGTCGCGGTGGGGATGCGGCGTCGGCGTCGGGCGTCGCGGATGTCGGCGCCCAGCTTGCCGAGCACGCGGCGTACCGGCAAGGGCAGGGGCCGGTTTGGGGTGCTCATAACGTCCATTATACGTGTCGCAACCGATTGTTTGGACTGCATTTGCAGACATTGGAAGGAACGCGCAAGCGCTGTGCCGCTGCGGTGCACTGATCACGCACGCCGGCCGAACCGATCACCGGTTGCGGGAGGTCGCCGTCCGACGACGACGGCAGGCCGCCGGAGCGGTTTCGTCCAAGCGGAACTCGGCACCGTCGTCCACGGCGCCGAGCGCAGAAGCCATCGCGGCAGCTCGTCGCACGGCTTGGTACGGCTTGGTAGGCATTGCCGCGACCGATTCGACGCGAGAGTAGAATCAGGATTCAGAGAAAGCCGGAACCCTGCGATGACGCGACCACCCGCGACACGGCCGGCGACGTCTCCGGGGCCGGGCCGCCTCGAGGCGGCCGTCGAGGCGGTGGTCGCCAGGCTGGCGCCGGATCAGATCATCCTGTTCGGATCCGGAGCGCGGAACCGGATGTCGGCATCGAGCGACCTCGACCTGCTGGTCGTCAAGACGCCCGAGCCCGGCGAGAACGCCGGCGACCGCTACCGGTGGCGCTGCGAGGCGAGCGGCGACGACCTCGACGTGTTGCTGACCGACCCGCGGACCGCCGAACAGTACCGGCGGAGCGCGGGGCACGTCTACGGCGCCGCCCTGGAGGAAGGCCGCACCATCTATGCGCGCGCGGGCGCCCGGCTGCTGCCGACCGGCCCGTTCTACGTCTGGAACGGAAGCGGCATGGTGAAGAGCACGACCTACGAGCCGGACTACGCCCGCGACTGGCTCGAGCAGGCGGAGCGGAAGTGGCGGACCGCGAACCGCGAGGAACACCCCGTCGACAAGTGCGAGAACCTGCAGGCCGCGATGGAACGGGCCCTCAAGGCGCTGATCTTGGCGCAGGGCCGGCGCGTCCGGCACCGGCACGACCTGCGGAAGCTGTGGAACGAGGTCGAGCAGCACGGCGAGTCGATCCAGGCGCGTCCCGACCCCGCGGAGTTCGACAGGCTGACGAAGTACGCCGGCGAGTGGCAGTACTCGGCCGCGGAAACCGAGCCGGACGCGACGTGGAAGGCGATGGTGCCGGTCGGCGAGGACCTGTTGAACCACGCCCGCAGGCGCGTGCCGGCCCTGATGAAGCAGACCGAGGAGAGGCTCGAAGGACGCGCCGGACCCGAGGCCGGGCGGTAGGCTGCACCCGCCGCTTCAGGAGCCGCGCGGGCGTCAGGGCTCCGGTCGGCTCC
Source organism: Vicinamibacterales bacterium (assembly GCA_963664545.2). Classification (GTDB taxonomy): domain Bacteria; phylum Acidobacteriota; class Vicinamibacteria; order Vicinamibacterales; family UBA8438; genus JAJEEA01. The sequence goes on from OY761475.2 coordinate 3,112,918, forward strand.
GGGGCGCACCCCGGAACACCTGCCGACGGTGCCAGTCCACGTACTCGCCCTCCGGCTGGAACTCCTCCTCCTGCGGCGGGCGCAGGCTCCTGTGCCGCAGATCGAGCACTTCGCGGAACGCCGGGCTCTGCCCGCTCAGCTCGTTGGACACCAGCACCCGGTACTCGCCGGACTCCGGCTCCAGGCCGATGACGCCGCGGTCGAACGCCTTGTGGTGGAAGGTGCAGAGGGCGAGACTGTTCGGGACCTCGTCCGGCCCGCCGTGCGAGTGCCACATGATGTGGGCGGCCTCGAGGCCGAACGACGCGTCGGCGATGCGCAGGTCGAAGTCGCAAACGGCGCACCGGCGCTCGTAGGCCCGCAGCACGGCTTCGCGGAACTCCGGGTCCCGCCGCGGGGGGCGGGGGAGCGACCGCTCCCCCTCGCGGACCGCCCCCGCCGTGTCGCGGGGCAGGCCCACCTGCTCGCGGATGGCGTCGTGCATCGACTCGGGGAAGTGCCCGAACAGCAGCACGTCCGCCGCCGCCCGCAGCAGTTCGGAGTCGCGTTGCAGCAGCTTGTAGAGCGGCTCGGGCAGGCCGCCGCTGACGTTGCGGCGAACGAGATCGCCTCGCGTCGGGCTTCGCCCCGAGGCCAAGGAGAGTGCGGCATCCACTTCCCAGAGATCGTCGGTCTGAAGATGCCAGAAGGGGTTCTCGGGATGCAGGACCTTGCGCCGGGGGGCGAAGTCCGTGAGCAGCCTCTTGAGCGGCTCCTCGGCATCCCGCTCGTACGACGCCAGCCGGCCCCCGCCCCGCCGGATTCGCCCGAGCGCCCAGAGGAGGAGCAACGGCTTGTGCGGCGCGCGGTCGCCGCCCCGCTTCCAGACGTTGAGCCGTTCGAGCGCCTTCAGCAGGCGTTGCCGAGTCATCGGTCGCGATCGGCGCCGAAACCACGGTTGACGCAACGACCGGCTCCCCCCCTCGACCACGAGCCGGCACGAGTCCAGTCGGATCCGAGGGCCGTCAGGCGGTGCGGAGGGTTTGCCCGGCCGGCCGTCACCGGCAGCGCGCCGGGCTTGCCGCGGTCTGCCGCGGCCCGCCTTGAGCACGGCCGGCGGCAAGGGTATCATTGCCCCAGCTTGGGTCTTGACCGACCGGCCCGTCCAGAGGACAGCGGGACCGTGCCATGAAGACGCCCGTCTACCTGGACTACGCCGCTACGACACCGACCGATCCGGCCGTCGTGGCGGTGATGAACCGCTACCTTGGGCCCGGCGGCGTCTTCGGCAACCCCGCGTCGCGGCAACACAGCTTCGGGCGCGACGCCGAGGACGCGGTCGAGCAGGCGCGGGGCCACGTCGCCGACCTCATCAACGCCGATCCGCGCGAGATCGTCTGGACCTCGGGGGCCACCGAGTCGGACAACCTCGCCATCAAGGGCGCTGTCGCCGCTGGCGGCGGCCGGCGCGGCCACATCGTCACCTCGGCCATCGAGCACAAGGCCGTCCTCGACTCGTGCCTTTACCTGGAGCGCAAGGGGTTCGAGGTCACCCGCATCGAGCCCGGTGCTGGCGGTCTGATCACCCCCGGGCTGGTAGTGTCGGCGTTGCGCGACGACACGATTCTCGTGTCGTTGATGCACGTCAACAACGAGCTCGGCACCATCACCGACATCGAGGCGATCGGCCGGCTCGCCCGCAACCGGGGGGTTCCATTCCACGTGGACGCCGCCCAGAGCGCCGCCCGCGTGCCCCTGGACGTGCAGCGCCAGCACGCCGACTTCGTGTCCCTCAGCGCGCACAAGATGTACGGCCCCAAGGGTGTGGGCGCCCTCTACGTGCGCCGCCGCCCGCCGGCGCGCCTGGAGCCGCAGGTCCACGGCGGCGGCCACGAACGCGGCCTGCGCTCGGGCACCCTGCCGACGCACCAGATCGCGGGCATGGGCGAAGCGGCCCGCCTGATTGCCCAGCGGCGGGACCGGGACGCCGAACACGCCCGGAACCTGGAGGGACGCTTCCTCGACCGCCTGAGGTCCGTCGAGCGGATCTTGGTCAACGGCGACCGCGCTCACAGCGTGCCCGGGGTGGTCAACCTCGGTTTCCCTTCCGTGGAGAGCGAGTCGCTGATCGTGGCCCTGCCGGACATCGCCTTCTCGACCGGTTCCGCCTGCACGTCGGCCCGGGTCGAGCCGTCGCACGTGCTGCGCGCGCTGGGCATGGACGACGATTCGGCCCACAGTTCCGTCCGGTTCAGCTTCGGCCGGTTCACGACGCCGCGGGAGGTCGACCACGCCGCGGAGCGTATCCGCGGTGCCGTCGCCGAGCTCCGCGCGCTGTCGTCGACATGGCACGCCTCTCGCATATCCCATGGCGGGGCGCCCGACAGCCCGGAAGGAGGCGTTCGCGTCGCATGACCACCAGCAGCGATGTCCCGGCCCGTCTCGACGCCGTGCGCGAGACGATGTACGCGGCGTTCACCAAGAAGCACGCAGATCCCTGGATCGTGGCCTACTCGGGGGGCAAGGACTCCACGCTGCTCCTCCAGCTCGTATGGGAGGTCGCAGCGGCCGTCCCAAGCGACGAGTCGCGGCGGCCGATCTACGTCGTCGCCAACGACACGCTCGTGGAGTCGCCCCTCGTCATCCGCCATCTGCACCAGAGTCTGGCGGTCATCCGGTCCGCGGTTCGGCGTACCGGCCTGCCGATCACGGTCAAGGTGACCCAGCCATGCATCGACCAGACGTTCTGGGTGAACGTCATCGGCCGCGGCTACATTCCGCCAACGCGCAACTTCCGCTGGTGCACCGACCGGATGAAAATCATCCCGACCAACGATGTCATCAATAAACTCGTCCGTGCGCACCAGCGAGCCGTCCTGCTAGTCGGTACCCGCAAGAGCGAGTCGCCGAGCCGTGGCCGTACGATGACCGAGCGCGGGGTTACGCCGACGACGATGAACCCCCACAGCACGATTCGCAATTGCCGCATGTTTGCTCCGCTAGCCGACCTCCACGACGAGGATGTGTGGCAGATTCTGATGCAGTGCAGGCCGCCTTGGGGCGGAACCCACCGCGAACTGATCACGCTGTACCGCAACGCGGGTGGGGGCGAATGTCCGCTCGTCTTGAGCAAGGAGGACGCGCCCTCGTGCGGTACGACCTCGCCACGGTTTGGCTGCTGGACCTGTACCGTCGTATCCAAAGACCGCAGCATGCGTGGCCTGATCGACTCAGGACATGAGGATGCCGGAGTCCTGGAGAAGCTCTTTGACTTCCGCGAGTGGCTTATCGAACTCAGGGAGAATAGCGCAAACCGCCAACGTGTAAGGCGAGATGGCAATACGAAAACCCGCCACGACGGGACTCGTGTACTTGGTCCGTTCACAATAGAGGTCCGTCGGCGCATCTTCAGCCAATTAAGGACTCTCGAGACCGAGACCGGGTGGAAGTTCGTTACCCAGTCTGAGTGCGAGGTCATTGAGGACATCTGGCGACGCGACGAAATCCTGCGAACCTGTCGCACGGCATTGGACGAAAGTTACCAAGCGGAAGAGGTTCCAGCGTGAGCACCGAGCGCTCGACTGTTATTCGCGCCGATGCAATGCTTCTTTCCGAGCTCCTCCACTGGGGCCGCTTTGCTGTACCTTGGCACCAACGCTACTATGACTGGACGGCCTCCAACACTCAAGAGCTGCTCCTTGACATCGATGAAGCAATAAAGGAGAATCGCCGTTGTCACTTTCTTGGCGCTATCCTTTTAGTAGACGCTCAAGACGGGCAGTGGGAGATCAATGACGGCCAGCAGAGAATGGTGACCGTTTCCCTCATATGCGCTGCACTCTGCCGTAGGTTCTCTCAGGAGACAGCCGACTCGCAGCGGGAAGCGCAAGCCCTCCGCATGCTTTTTTGTCTGGACGACCGTGGCGTATGGTCACTTGATGAGGCGGAACACTATGAGCCCCGAATCGAGTCTCCCGTCGGCGACAGGATGCGCTACCGCCAAATGATCCGTGGTAACTCGATAGGTGCTGACGGGAAGCTCACCGCCGCCTGGCGCACTATCGAAGAATTTCTGGGTCCAACCAATGCAGGAGGACGATGGGAGAGCCATTTTGATTTCATTCGTGAACGACTCGAAATCGCGTGCTTGAGCGTTCCACGCGATATCGATCCGAACGCCGTGTATGAGACAATTAACAGTCGCGGTAAGCAGCTTGATGACCTGGATAGAATTCGGAACTTCATTTACTCGCACTTCAACGCTGAGTCCGAAGTTCAGAGAAAAGACACTGTGCATGCCGACCTTGAAAGAATCCGCGAGGTATTCCCCGGAGGTAATCGAGCTGCTGAGTACATGCGCTGTCGCCTGCAGTGTCGTTTTGGTTTTCTCCCCAAGGATAACCTCTATCGCGATGCGCGCCTAGCCATCCGGGAACAACGCGACCGGCATCGTAAGCCTCGGATGACAGCCCCCGACTACGCCTTTGGGCTAACGCGGGAAATCTCAAAGTCAGAAGACTTGGAGCTTTTTCGGCGCCTAACGAGCCGAACCCCGGATCCCGATTTCGTCCACGCGTTTGAGTCTGCGTCGGGTACCGTGAATTCGCCACGCAAGCTCGCCGTATTTCTGAGAGAACTTCGCAGCTACACGATCACCCAGCCCCTAGTGTTTGCCTTAATGATCAAGTACGTTCATGAAACAGGTGGCCGTCGTCGGAAGGCGGTTTCGCGGCTTGTACATCGAAATCTCAGCCGACTAGCGTCATTTGTCCTCCGGACCGCGTTCGTTGCCCCGAAGTTTGAGCCTTCTCATTTCGAAACGGAATTCTCCAACTACTCTATGAAACTTGCATCGGTGATTGACGTTCCCGATGACAGCTTCGTCGAGTTTTTGCGGGATTGCGACCGCTCTGAGTACGGGGTACTGGAGGACGCAAAGTTCGTCGGTGCTATGACGGAGGCAACGCTACGAGGAAAGGTCAAAATCCTTCAGTTCTTGCTTGGCATAAACCGTCATGGACGACCAGATGCCGTGGTGCTGCAGGAGCGCCAGTGTACCGTAGAACACATTTTGCCTGTGTCGTCCGAGCATTGGAAAAACTGGCACGGATTCGACAATGTGGATGGTAATGATTGGGTTCACCGAATTGGGAACCTTACTCTGATGAGTTCTGGTGACAACAAACCGGGAAGCAAGTACAACTCGAGTTTTGCGAGGAAACGCCAGAGCTATCAGCGGAGTAGTGTGGGCATCACACGAGACTTGGCTGCTTGCGACGATTGGTCGCCAGTGGCGCTTCAGAGACGCCAACGTAGGCTGGCGGAGACAGCCGCAAGGGTTTGGGCATTTGAGTAATGCGAAGCCTCGACGCCGTGCGACGGATGGTGGCTGACCGAATGCGGGCAGTTCCGTCGCTGCACGAGTACCAGTGGGAGGGAGTGGCATTTCTGTTGCGCTCACGGAGTGCGCTCCTTGCCGACGAGATGGGCTTGGGGAAGACCGTGCAGGCAATTGTGGCGCTGTCGATACTCCTTGGTGACTGCAGGGCAATAGAACGAGCGCTTGTCGTGGCACCGGCGTCTCTCAGCGCGAATTGGATGGCTGAACTTGCGATGTGGGCACCGGACGTGACCGTGCGCCAAGTCCGGGGTGATGGTGAAGATCGAGCCGCGTATTATATGTTGCCGATTCCCGTACTTGTGGCGTCTTACGAGCACGTGCGAGACGACGCTCTGGAGAGGATTCCACGCGATGCATTTGATTTGGTGATTTTGGACGAAGCGCAGCGGATCAAGAATCCGGAGTCGGCGACGGCGCTTGCCTGTCGGGTGCTTCCGAGGAAACGTGCGTGGGCGCTGTCCGGAACACCACTAGAGAACAGGGTCGAGGACTTGGTATCCATTCTGGGTTTCTTGGACGGGGAGCTTTCAGCGTCGCGGGCGCGGGCGGACGTGAAGCGCCGGCTGGAAGCGATAATGCTCCGGAGGCGGAAGCGGGACGTGCGAAGTGAACTACCGAGTGTTATCGTGCAAGATTTGCAGATGGAACTTTCCGACCGGCAGAGCGAACGCTATCATGATCTATGGACTGGGAGGAGGAGCTCTGTAGTAGATACGGAGCACGGAGGATTGTCGGGATCGGCGATGCTGGGACTAATTACACGGCTAAAGGGAATATGCAATTTTGACTCGGTCAGTGGTAGCTCCGCGAAGCTTGAGGCGCTGAGGACCGTTACGGAGGGTGCCGGACGTGACGCGCGCATCATTGTCTTTTCGCAATTCGTGGCGACACTACGATGGATAGCTGAGCGGCTAGAGATTTCCCACGGAATGGTAGAGGGTTCGATGCCGGTGGCGGAACGAGAGTCGGTTATGGTAGAGTTCCGAGAGGGCAGGTCGCCACGCTGTCTTCTGGTGTCGCTTCGGGCGGGGGGTGTAGGTCTGAACCTTGGCGAAGCCACCCACGTGGTGTTATTCGATCGATGGTGGAACCCGGCGGTCGAGGCGCAGGCGATGTACAGAGCACATCGTTTCGAGCGGGAGGATCCTCTTCATGTAGTACGTTTTTTGGTGCGAAATACGATTGAAGAACGGATCGCGGAGATACTGGAGAAAAAAGAATCTCTATTTCAGGAGACTGTGGATGGCGGCGAAAACGGGACGTTGAGTCGCAGGGATTTGGTGGACGTGCTAGACTTGGCGGGGGCAGCGGAAGGGCCAATACGTGGATAGCGAAAGGGGAGGTATTCCGTGGCTAGAATTATTGGATACCGAGATATTGGGTTGGACGAGTTGGTTATTGATCGAGGGCAAGTGAGGACGGACAGTCCGGGCAAGGGGATAGAAGACCTAGCGACGAGTATCGAGGTACAGGGTCTATTGCAACCGATTGTCGTTTGCGCGGCGAGGACGAAGGGAAAGTGGGAAATACTCACGGGTCAAAGGCGATTTCTGGCCCACAAGCTGCTAAAAAGGGAAACGATTCCGTCTGCTGTTCTGGACGCACGAGTGGACGAGAAGGAAGCGAAGGCTATCTCGATTACCGAAAACCTGATGCGACGGAAGCTGTCGGGCAAGGAGCTGAAAGATGGGATCCTATACTTGTACAACATCTATGGGAGCGTGAACGATGTTGTGTCTGGGACCGGACTTCCGAGGGAGAAGATACGTGATTATGTAAAGTACCCGCGCTTGCTGCCGGAACTCAAAAAGTTGGTAGACGAACAAGTAGTGGATATCAACGCCGCGGTGCGAGCGCAAGACGCGTCGGGGGAGGACTATGGGGAGCCGGACCCGGACGTTGCGGTGCGATTGGCGAAAGAAATGCAGCCAATGTCGGGACCGCAACGGAAGAATGTTGTGCGGGAGCGCAAACAGAACCCGGAGACGCCGATCGAAGATGTCGTTGAGAACGCGAAGCGGGGAGCGCGGGTGATTCAGATTATTGCGACGGTTAGCCGTGATACACACCGCGCGATTCGGACGGTAGCGGCCGAGGACAAAGTGAACCAGGACGAGGCGGCGGCAGGGCTTATCGAAGAGGCTTTGGCGGAGCGCGGATTGCTGGAGAGATAATGAGCAAACTCAAGGGATTGAGCACGTTGGAATTGGGGCGGCTTCGGGTGTCGCTGGGCTATGGGACGCACAAGAAGGGGCGACCGCTGTCGCCCGTAGAGGTTGGCACGCTCTTGCGGCGGGCGTGCGATGGGGGGCACACGCTTGCGGAGTGTGCGGAGGTGATTCGGATTGACGGGACGGGCTTGGCGCGTTTCTTGCGTATTTTGGAACTACCGGAAGAACTGAGGCACTTGGTGGATTGGGGCGGTGGCAGCGAGGCAATCGGGTTTTCGTGTGCGGCGGAATTGGTTCGTGTTGGGGGAGAGGAAAACCAACGTGTGGTTGGCAAGGCAGTTTTGGAGCATGGACTTAGCAGTAAGGAGGTTAGGCAAGTCGGCCAGTTGGTGAGGAGGTCGGGGCGGTCTGTGGACGTATGTTTGCGCGAAGTATTGGGCATGCGGCCGCGAGTGGAGAAGCGGTACGTCTTTATCGGATCGGTAAGTGACAAATGCGTACAGGAAGCGCTCAAGGGGCGGCCGCAGCGGGTTCGGGACGCAATTCTGGCGGCCGGGGTGGTGGACGTGGGCTTGAGGAATGCGGCGGGGCGGTTGGGTACAGGGACCTTTACGTTGGTGGGCGATGAGGGTTTCGAGGCATCAATGAAGGAAGTGGGCAAGGGAGTCGTGGAGCAGAGGTTGCGGGCGTTTATTGCAGGGGCAATTGGAGAATGAAGGTCCTGTTGGTTGACGTTCGCGAGAGCGGCGCAGTGTGCTTGGGTGGCAACGTTGTGTGCGATGGATACTCGAAGGGAAGGGCCTTTCGGGTGCAGACGCACGCCCACGATGATCACATGGGGGACTTTGGTCGGAGCAAGGGGCTGCAGGACGTCGTGATGAGTCCAGAGACCTTCGAGTTGCTGGTGGCAGAGTATGATGCAGATTTGGAGTATAGAGAGAACATTCGGCGGGTTAAGCGGGGAAGCTGGGAACGGCTTGATGATGGGGCGAGCGTGTTGCTCTTGCCGTCAAACCATATGCTGGGTTCCTGTCAAGTCGGATTGACTTTGGCTGACGGCACTAGGGTCGGTTATTCGGGTGATTTTGGTTGGCCACTGGATCAGGTAATCAAGGTAGATCAGCTTGTGGTGGACAGCACGTACGGCAACCCCGGCAGTGTGCGGAACTACAGCCAAGATGAGGCTGAGGAGAGTCTCGCGGAACTTGTTAGGACCCGGCTGCGGCACGGGTCCGTGCATATTCGGGCGCACAGGGGAACGGTGGAGCGGGTGGTGCAGGTGCTGGGCGACGACGTAGGCGTGCCGGTGTTGGCGAGTAGGCGGCTTATTCGTGAGGTTGATGTCTACCAGGCGCACGGCTACGCGGTCGGTACTTTGGTGGATGTGGATTCGGTAGATGGACGGAGTGCGAAAAGACAGCGGTCATACGTGAGACTTTATTCAAAGGGAGATGGATTCAGGAACGAACTGATGGAGGGGACGGCAGTGACATGTAGTGCGTACATGGTTGAGATGGATTGCCCGTTGCGGTGTTTTTCGGAGCGGGCGTACAGTGTGGCGTTATCGAATCATGCGGATTTCAATGAGACTTTGGAGTATGTGCGTGCTACGGGAGCGCAGATCGTCGTGACAGACAATACGCGCAATCGGGGAGTGGAGTTGGCTATTGCGGTGAGTGAGCGGCTAGAGGGCGTTGAGGCGGTACCTTCGACAAATAGAGCGGAGAGGTGGTAGCGTCCTCTCTGCGAGTTCAGGGGCGGAGCGTGGGGCGACGTGGAGATGGTGGAGGGTCAGTGGGTAGTTGTGACCAAGCGGTGACCGCGGATGGTGACGTCGTGGGCGGTGAGGGTCTTGGTCCAGCCAGCACGGGTGCCGATTGTGCTGGGGGCGTCGAATAGGCCGAGGCGCTCCTCGCGAGCCGTGAGGCGGGCGAAGCGGGGGCGGGCGGGATAGTCGTCGGCGACGAAACGTTCCTTCCGGTGGAGCACGGGGGGATTGGCAGAACGGGTGTAGTCGCGGAAGTGCAGCCGGAGGCCCTTGAGGTCGGCGACGATGCTGGTCTGCAGGGCGGGGTGGGCCACGCGGTCGAACGACTCGTAGACGAGGTACGAGACGCGGGGCCGGCGGCGGAAGAGCTTGACGAGGGTCAGCCCGTCGACGGCGCCGGCGAGCTGGCGGGCGCAGCCTTCGTAGACCCGCAGCACCGGGGGTAGATGGGCGACGGCGGTGTGGTGGACGTAGAGGGCGTCGGGCAGCAGCTTGCCGACCGGCGCGCGGCGGCACGCGCGGTCCACCGCGTCGGGGTCGCCGGCGGAGAACAGCAGCGCGTCGGCGGCGGCGCAGCCGGACTTGTAGGACCCGAAGAGGGCGCGGATGTCGAGTCGAAGCGCCTCGGGGAGCGCGCCGAGGCGGGGGCGCTTCGGGAACGCGGCGAGGGCGAGGTATACGAGGAGGTCGGCGCGGCGATGATCGCGGAGCGCGTCCCAGCGTTCGGGGCCGGTGGCCCGCCGGAGCAGGGAGAACGCTCGGGCGACGCTGCCGAACGCACGGGTGAGTTGCGGGGCGGTCGGGAGCTCTCCGGGAGTGGGCAAGCGGCCGCGGTCGGTGAAGAACGCGATGAGGGGGTCGAGCAGGTCCTCGTGGTCGGCAACGAGCTCCCGACATTCCTCGATGCCGGGGGCGCGGCGGCGCCGCGAGACGCGGCTGATGGCGAACGACTGCTCCTCGGCCTCGTCGCGGAACACGTAGAAGATGCCGGGGGCGGCGGCGACGGGACGGCGGCGGAGAACTCGTTCGATCCACGTACGGAGCTCCTCCTGCGTGAAGAACTTCTGGAAGGTTCGCCTGCCCGTCACGATGCCGTCGCCCTGGAAGTCGACGGCGGCATCGGTCGCCTCCCAGTCGAGACGGGCGGACACGATGAGCACCTGCCGGGTGAGCGCCCAGGCGGCCGAGAGGACGACCAGGCGGTCGTCGGCGTCCTCGATCACGTTGACGACGTAGCCGAGGTTCACGACATCGGCCGGTGTTCGTTCCTCGTCGGGAAAGAAGGCCGGGTCCCAGCCGGACACGGCAATGCCCATCTTCTGCAACCGCAGCAGGTCGTCTCCGCGGCCGCAGCCGTAGTCGAAGAACGTGCGCTCGGGCTGGATGAGGTTGTCCTGGAGCGCAAGCGCGACCGGTCGCGACAGCGAGGCGCGGCGGATCGCCGTTCGGTCTGCCCGGGTCGCACTCATGGAGCGCTTCGATCTCCCCGACTGACGAACCCTGGTCTCACAGGGGCAGCGCTCACGATCGAGCGAGCGCCCGTGGGCTGTCTGGAGTCAGCGCAGGGGTCGAAGCGGTCGAAACGGCCGCGGGGGGGCGGCGTCTCCCCCGCACGCGTGACGCGCTTCCTCCTCGGGGATCCAGCCCGCGCGTGACGCGCTTCCTCCTCGGATCCAGCCCGACCGCGTCGCGCCTCGCGTCCGTCAGGTCGCCGATCTAGTTGGTGCGGAAGGGGGGATTTGAACCCCCATGAGCCATTGGCTCGCTAGCCCCTCAAGCTAGTGCGTCTGCCAGTTCCGCCACTTCCGCAACTCAGGTGGGACTCTACCGGGACTCTTCCGGCGCGTCGGCCGGCTCCTCGGCGTCGGCGCCGGGCTCGGCCCCTTCGCCCTCGGCCGCGGCGTCCGCTTCGGCGCCGGCCTCCACCGGGACCGACGCGGGCGCCGGCTGGAAGCCGGGGCCCTCCACGCCGCTCAGCAGCGACGACTCGCCGCGCTGGCCCATGATGGCGAGGGTCATCGACCCGACCATGAACAGGGCCCCGAGCACCGTCGTGGCCCGGGTGAGCACGGTGGCGCTCGAGCGGGCGCCGAAAGCGGCGTCGCTGCCGCTGCCGCCGAACGCGGCCTGCAGCCCGCCGCCCTTGCCCTGTTGCATCAGGACGACGACCAGCAGGAACAGGCAGACCAGCACGTGCACCGCGGTGAGGAGAATGCTCAGCATCGTCCTTCCATTATACGGCCATCAGGCCCCATACGGCCAACCGGCTTCCGGGGCCATCCGGCTACATCCAGTACGGGCACGACTGCCCGGGTCCCGGCCTAACCCATCGTCATCGGGCGGGCCGGCCGGCGGCCGGCCGACGCCGGGGATACGGCTGTCCAACCCGCTGTCCGACCCGGCGTCATCCAGCGGGCCGGCCTGCGGCGATCCGACCCCGGGGGGATACGGCTGCCCAACCCGCTATCCGGCCCGCGGGTGGCTGGCCGCCACGATCTCGGCGAACGCGGCGGGGTCGAGGCTCGCCCCCCCGACGAGGGCGCCGTCCACGTCGGGCTGCGCCAGCAGGGCGGCGGCGTTGGCGGGCTTGACGCTGCCGCCGTAGATGACGCGGCACGCGGCGCCCGCGTCGCCGCCGAACCGGGCCGCGAGCCGGGCGCGGATGCGGCGGTGGGCGGCGTCGGCCTGGTCGGGGGTGGCGACGCGGCCGGTGCCGATGGCCCAGACCGGCTCGTAGGCGACGACGGCGGCGCCGGCCTGGGTCGGCGAGAGGCCCGCGAGGCCCGCCTCGATCTGGCGGTCGAGCACGTCGAAGGTGCGGTCGGCCTCGCGCTCCTCCAGGGTCTCGCCGACGCAGACGATGGGGGTCAGGCCGGCCGCGGCGGCGGCCCGGGCCTTGGCGTTGACGCCGGCGTCGGTTTCGCCGAACAGGTGGCGGCGCTCGGAGTGGCCGACGATGACGAGGCGCGCCCCGCACGCCTGGAGCATGGGCGGGCTGACCTCGCCGGTGAACGCGCCCCGCGGCTCGGCGTGCACGTTCTGCGCCGCCACCGCGATGCGGTCGCCGGCCCCGAGGCCGGTCAGCGCGTCGACCAGCGCGGGCAGGGCCGGGAACGGCGGGGCGAGGACGACGTCGACGCCGGCCGCGTCGCGGACCCGGGGAACGATCTCGCCCGCGTAGTCGAGGGCCTCGCGGACGGTCTTGTGCATCTTCCAGTTGGCGGCGACGAGGGGCCGTCGGGGCACGGTCAGCTTCCTCCGGGAGCATCGGGCAGCGCGGCGACCCCGGGCAGGGTGCGGCCCCCGAGGAGCTCGAGCGACGCGCCGCCGCCGGTCGAGACATGGGTGATGCGGTCGGCGACGCCGGCCTGGCGGACGGCGGCCACCGAGTCGCCTCCCCCCACCACCGAGGTCGCGGGGCTGTCCGCGACCGCCCGCGCGACGGCGAGGGTGCCGCGGGCGAAGGGCGGGACCTCGAACACGCCCATCGGTCCGTTCCACAGGACCGTGCGGGCGGCGGCCACCGCGTCGCGGTAGCGGGCGGCGGTCCCGGGACCGATGTCGACGCCGAGCCGGTCGCCGATGGCCGGGTCGTCGGTGCCGATGGCGGCCTGGGCGGTGCCGGCGTCGAGCCGGTCGGCGACGACGTGGTCGACCGGCAGCTCGAGCCGCACGCCATGCCTGCCCGCGGTCCGCTCGACTTCGCGGGCCGTGTCGACCAGGTCTTCCTCAACCAGCGACCGGCCCACGGGATGCCCGCGCGCCTTCAGGAACGTGTAGGCCATGGCGCCGCCGACGAGGAGCGCGTCGAGGCGGGGCAGCAGGTTCCCGATGACCTCGAGCTTGCCCGAGACCTTGGCCCCGCCGAGGATGCCGACGAACGGCCGCGGCGGCGAGTCGAGGAGCGCGCCGAGATGCCGGAGCTCGTCGGTCATGAGCAGCCCCGCCGCGGCGTCGGCCACATGGCCGACCACCCCGACGGTCGAGGCGTGGGCGCGGTGCGCGGCCCCGAAGGCGTCGTTGACGTAGGCGTCGGCCGGCGCCGTGAGGGCCGCCGCGAACGCGGGGTCGTTGGCCTCCTCGCCGGGGTGGAAGCGCAGGTTCTCGAGCAGGACGACCCCGCCGCGGCCGGCCTGGGCGAGGGCCGCGGCCACCGGCTCGCCGACGGCGTCGGGCGCGAAGACGACGGGGCGGCCGAGCAGCTCGGACAGGCGCGCGGCGACCGGTTCCAGCGTGAACGCAGGGTTCGCGGTCCCCTTGGGGCGGCCGAGATGCGAACCCACCAGCAGCGTCGCCCCCCGGTCGAGGGCGAGCCGCAGGGTCGGCAGGGCGGCGCGGACGCGCGTGTCGTCGCCGACCGCCCCGTCGCGAAGGGGGACGTTGAAGTCGACGCGCACGAGCACCCGGCGCCCGGCCAGGTCGAGGTCGCGGATGGTTCTCTTGGACACGGTGGCCTGGGGTCGGCCTACAGCCCCTTGTCGGCCAGGAACCCGACTAGGTCGACGCACCGCGACGAGTATCCCCACTCGTTGTCGTACCACGACAGCAGCTTCACGAAGTCGCCCTCCATGACGTTCGTGTACGAGCCGTCGACGATGGACGAGTGGGGGTTCCCCTTGAAGTCGATCGACACGAGGGGGGCGGTGGCCACCTGCAGGATGCCGCTCAGCGGGCCGTCGGCGGCGGCGGCGAAGGCCGCGTTCACCGCCTCGGCGGTGGCGGGGCGGTCGACCTGGGCCACGAGGTCGACCACCGACACGTTCGGGGTCGGCACCCGCATGGCGATGCCGTCGAGCTTGCCCTTCAGCTCGGGCAGCACCTCGCCCACCGCCGCGGCGGCGCCGGTGGTGGTGGGAATCATCGAGAGCCCCGCCGAGCGCGCGCGGCGCAGGTCCTTGTGGGGGAGGTCGAGGAGCTTCTGGTCGTTGGTGTACGCGTGCACCGTCGTCATCCACCCCCGCTTCAGGCCGAACTGCTCGTGCAGCACCTTGGCGACGGGGGCGAGGCAGTTGGTCGTGCACGACGCGTTCGAGATGATGCGGTGGCGGTCGGGGTCGTAGCGGTCGTGGTTCACGCCGAGCACCACGGTCACGTCGGGCTGCTTAGCGGGCGCGGTGATGACGACCCGCCGCGCGCCCGCCGCGAGGTGCTTGGCGGCGTCGTCGCGCTTCGTGAAGAGGCCGGTCGACTCGAGCACCACCTCGACGCCCAGCTCGCCCCACGGCAGGTCGGCGGGGTCGCGCTCGGCGGTGACCCGGAAGCGCCGGTCGCCCGCCCGGATGCCGTCGCCGTCGACCGCGACCTCTTCCTCGAGGTTGCCCATCACCGAGTCGTACTTCAGCAGGTGGGCGAGGGTCGCGGCGTCGGTGATGTCGTTCACCGCCACGATCTCCAGCCCGTCCGCGCCCCGCGCCGCCCGCATGATGTTGCGGCCGATGCGGCCGAATCCGTTGATGCCTACTCGTGTCGCCATGCCCTGTCTCGACTTTCCTCCGGGTCGGGGCGCCCGGCGCGCCCCCGTTCGCGGTTCACAAACGATCTATTGTAGGTTATGACGCGCCGGCCGGGTCAAACGGGAGGGCGGTTGCCGGACCGCCCGCCGGCCCTCGCGATGCATCTCCTCTACACCGCGGCCATCGTCGGCTACGCCCTGCTCATGGCCCCGCGCCTGCTCTACGGGGCGGTGCGCCACGGCAAGTACGTGGGGACGTTGCGCGAGCGCCTCGGGCGGCTGCCCGCCGCCATCGACCCGGGGGGGCGGCCGTCGATCTGGGTCCACGCGGTCTCGGTGGGCGAGGTGCAGGCGGCCCGGACCCTGATACCCGGCCTGCGCGACCGCTATCCCGGCCATCGCCTGTGGCTGTCGACGACCACGCAGACGGGCCGGGCCGTCGCCGCCCGCATCGAGGCCGTGGACGGCCTGTTCTACTTCCCCCTCGACCTGCCGCGCGCCGTCGACCGGGTGCTCGACCGCGTGCGCCCGGCCTTGTTCGTCGCCGTCGACACCGAGCTGTGGCCCAACCTGCTGCGCCGGTGCGCCCGGCGCGGGGTCAGGACGATGCTCGTCAACGGGCGCATCTCCGACCGGTCGTATCCGCGCTACAAGCTGGCGCGGCGTTTCTTCCGGCGCGTGCTCGCGGGGGTGGACCGGTTCTGCGCCCAGAGCGACGAGTCGGCCCGCCGCCTCGTCGACCTCGGCGCGCCGGCCGACCGGGTGGTCACGACCGGCAACCTGAAGTTCGACGCCGTGCCGCCGCCGCGCCCGGCCCCGTCCACCTCGCTCGGGCTTGCGCCGGAGGCTGGCCACCGGCGGCGGGGGGGTGCCCCTGAAGGGGATGGGGGCCCGCCGCGCCCGCTCGGGTTCGCGCCGGACCGGCCGGTGCTGATGGCCGCGAGCACGCACCGCGGCGAGGAGGAGCCGGTGCTCGACGCCTTCCGGGGGCTGCGGCGCGGCGCGCCCGGCCTCGCCCTGGTGCTCGCGCCGCGGCATCCCGAGCGCGGGGCCGAGGTGGCCGCGCTGGCGGCGGGGCGGGGGCTGGCGGCGGTGCGCCGGAGCCGGCCGCCCGAGGACGGCGTGGGGCCGGCCGACGTCGTCGTGCTCGACACCGTGGGCGAGCTGGCCGGGCTGTTCGGGGCGGCTACCGTCGTCTTCCTCGGGGGGAGCCTCGTGCCCGTGGGCGGGCACAACGTGATCGAGCCGGCGGCCTGGGGCCGACCGGTGGTGTTTGGGCCGCACATGCAGAACTTCGCCGAGGTCGCCGATCTGTTCCTGGCGAACGGGGCCGCCCGCCAGGTCGGCGCGGCGACCGAGCTGGAGCCGGCGCTGGCCGGACTGTTGGCCGACCCCCGACGACGCGCCGCGATGGGGGCCGCCGCCCGGTCCGTGGTCGAGGCGAACCGGGGCGCGGCCGCGCGCAGCCTGGCCGAGATCGCCGCGGTGCTCCCGCCGCCCGGCCCCCCGGCGGCGGACGAGACGCGGACGGCGGCGCGGCGCTGACCGGAACGGGGCGGCGTGTGGCCGCCCGCCCGGATCCGGTTGCCGCGCGGCGGTGTCGGCGGGGCGGGGCGGCCGGGCCGCGCCGGCCGTCTGCCGGCCCGTGCGGTGACTAGGGCGGGACGGGCGACCGCGCCGGGCCGGATGTCCGCCCCGTGGGGTGTTGGCGAAGACGGGCCGGACGGCCGCGCCGGCCGGACACCGGGCCGTGTCGATGGCGGGCCGCGCCATGCGGTGCCCGCCGACGAGGACGGAACCCTGCTGCTGAGATTGCTCGGCCGGCTGTACGACGAAGCGGCGTGGCGCCGTCGGCGCTGGTACGACCGGCGTCCCGAGGTCCGTCGGCGGCTGGCGCGGCCGGTGGTCAGCGTGGGGGCGCTCGCGGCCGGCGGCAGCGGCAAGACCCCGATGGTCGCCTCGCTGGCGCGCATGCTGGTCGAGATGGGGGAGCGGCCGGCCGTCCTCAGCCGCGGGTACGGGCGCGCCGATCCGGTCGAGGGGGCGGCGGTGATACGCGACTTCGAGGGGACCGTGGGCGGCCCGGCCGTCGCCGGCGACGAGCCGTGGATGCTGGCTGCGGCTCTCGACGGGGTCGCGGTCGTGGTGGCCGAGGACCGCCATCTCGCCGGGCGTCTCGCGGAGACCCGTCTCGGGGCCACCGTGCATCTGCTCGACGACGGGTTCCAGCACCTCCCGTTGGAACGCGGGACCGATCTGGTCCTGCTGTCGGCCGCCGACCTCGACGACCGCGTGCTGCCGGCGGGGCGGCTGCGCGAGCGCCTGGCGACGGCGGCCCGCGCCGACGCCCTGCTGCTGGTCGACGTGCCCGCCGACCGGGCCCTCGTCGGGGCGGCGGTCGGCAGTCTGCACGGAGACAGTCCCCCGCTGGTCGACGCGCCGGCCGGCAACCGCGCCGACGCGCGGACGGTGCCCCCCTCGCCCCGCCTGTTCGACGTGCGGTGCCGGGCCGGGACAGTCCGGGTGCGAGGACCGGGTGGAGAGGGCGGCGGGCTCGACCCGGGCACGCGGGTCGCCGCCGTGGCCGGCATCGCGCGACCCAAGCGGTTCTTCGACGACCTGCGCGCGGCCGGGTTCGAGGTGGCTCACGCCGTGGCGTTCCCCGACCATCACCGGTACTCGCGGCGCGACGCCGAACGCCTCCAGGTCGAGGCCCGGCGCGCGGGGGCGCGGGCCATCGTGACGACGGAGAAGGATTTCGTCCGCCTCGAGCCGTGGCTGCCGTTCGACCCGGTGCTGGCGACGATGCCGTTGACCTGCGCGGTGACGCCGGATGCGCCGTTCCGCGCGTTCATCGCGGAGCGGCTCGCGGCCAAGCGGAGCGGGGTGCGGTGACGGCGCGGGGACGGCGGCGCTCGCGGCCGGTCCGCCACCGCGCCGAGTACGTGACGGTGCGGGCGGTGCAGTCGGCGGTGCGGGCGATGCCGCGCGGTTGGGGAGACGCGGTGGGGGACGGCCTGGGTTGGATCTTCCATCGGTGGGACCACCGGCGCCGCGGCACCGCGACGGCCAACGTGCGGGCGGCCCTGCCGGAACGCGGCGACGACGAGCGCCGCGCCGTCGTGGCCGCCGCGTTCGCCAACGTCGGCCGCCACGTCATCGAGCTGCTGCGCTTCGACGCGATGCGCGTCGACGAGATGATGGCGCGGGTGGAGTTCGAGGGCGCCGAGCATGTCGAGCGGGCGCGGGGGGCGGGCCGCGGCGCGATGCTCTTCACCGGGCACTTCGGGTTCTGGGAGTTGCACGTCATGGCCCACGCGGTCCGCTTCGAGCCGATCGTGATGGTGGCGCGCACGTTGGACAATCCGCTGCTGGAGGCGATGATCGAGCGGGTGCGGACCCGCGTCGGCACCCGCGTCGTCCCGCGGCGGGGGGCGGTGCGGGGGCTCCTGCGGGGGCTTCACGAGGGCCGCGGGGTCGGCATGATGGTCGACCAGCACATGCACGACCGCAGCGCGGTGACGGTGGACTTCCTCGGCCGGCCGGCCGCGGCGACCTCGGCCGTCGCCGCCCTCGCCCTGCGCACCGGCGCGCCGGTGATTCCGGTGTTCACGCTGCCGGTGGACGGCGGCCGTTACCGGGTGGTCTACGAGCCGCCGGTCGAGATGCCCGACCGCGGCCGCCCCGACGCGGTGCAGGTCCTCACCCAGCGGTGCACCGACGTGCTGGCGTCCCACGTGCGGCGGCGGCCCGACCTGTACCTGTGGATGCACCGCCGCTGGCGCCTCGCCGATGCGCCGACGGATACCGCGGCGCAGTCGGATACCGCGGAGTCGCCGGGTGCCACGACGGGGGGACGGTCGCGTGGCTGACGTGCACGCGTCGCCAGCCCGTGCGCTGGAGTTGCTTGAAGGACGGCTCCGATCGGGCTTCGAGTGTAAGGCTCGACGGTGCGGTTGCGGTTCCGGCCGGCTCGTTAGGATGGCACGGCCCCGCCTGATGGGCTCAGGTTCGGTGTAGTCCCGGGGCGTTGACGTGCGCGTTGAAGGCGGTCTACAGCGTTTCGACCTTGCCCTGCAGGCGGTTGAACTTGTTATTGAGGACGATGGCGCCGACGCCGCCGACGAGGGCACCGACTGCGGTGAGGAGGTCGATAGTCAGTTGTACGGCTTCCATTTCACGCATGTTATCACATGCACAAGGTGCTTGTTTCATCTCGGGGCGGTGCTGCGGCCGAATCGTTGATCAGCGATGCGCCTGCTTGTGAGGACACCCAACTGGCTGGGTGACGCCGTGATGGCGCTGCCGGCGCTCGCGGCGCTCCGGGCCCACTACCCCGGGGCGGTCCTCGCGGCGGCGGGCCCCGCGCCGCTGGCGCCGCTGCTGGCGGCGGCCCCGGGGGTCGACGAGGTGGTCGGGGTCGTGCGCGGCGGCCGGGGGGCGCGCCGCCGCGAGGCGGAGGCGCTGCGGCGCGGGGCGTTCGACGCGGCGGTGCTGCTGCCGAACTCGTTCGGCTCGGCGTGGACCGTCCGCCGCGCCGGCATCCCCGAGCGGTGGGGGTTCGCGGGGCGGTGGCGGCGGGCGTTGCTGACCCGCGCCGTGACGCCCCCGCGGCGGGGCCTGGGCCCCGTGCATCAGGCGGACCGCTATCTGGCGCTGGTCCGCGGCCTCGGCGTCGAGCCGGTCGGCGCCGAGCCCCGTCTGGAGGCCCCGGCCGCCCTGCGCGCCCGCGCCCGGACCCTGCTCGCGGCGGCCGGCGACGACGAAGGGCGGCCGTGGGTGGGCATGGCCCCGGGGGCCGCCTACGGCCACGCCAAGCGGTGGCCGCCGACGCGCTACGCCGGCGTCGCGGCCAGGCTGATGCGCGAGGGGGGCGCGCGGGTCGTGCTGCTCGGCAGCGTTCACGACCGGGACGCCGGCCGTGCGATAGAATCGACCCTCGCGGCGGGGACGCGGCGCGACCCCGGCGTCCTGAACCTGATCGGGCGGACCGATCTCCCGGCCCTGATCGGCCTGCTCGCCGAGTGCCGGACCCTGATTGCCGGCGACTCGGGGGCGATGCACCTGGCGGCGGCCCTCGGGGTGCCGGTGACCGCCATCTTCGGTCCCACCGACGAGCGCCTGACCGCGCCGATCGGCGGACATGCGGTGCTGACGCATCCGGTCTGGTGCCGGCCCTGCTTCTTCCGCGACTGTCCCATCGACCACCGGTGCATGACGCGCATCTCCGAGGATCGGGTCCTGGCGGCGGCCGGCCGGTGGCTGGGGGCCGGCGGGGGGGCCGCCCCTGGTGACGGGGACGGCCGGCCGGCCGCCCCGAACGCCCCGGATCCGGCAGGGGGCGGCGCGCAGGCGGCCGCGGCGGGGGGTGACGATGCGTGACCGCCCTTCGCCCGACCCGGCGCGGGCGGCACGCCGGCCTCCGCGGCGGGGAGGGACGATGCGTGATCGTCCATCGCCCGATCCGGCGCGGGGAGGGCGGTTCGTCCGATGATCCTGCCTTCGGTGCAGCCGGCGCCAGGTGACGGGTCGTTGCGCACCCGGCTCGTCGAGCTGATCGAGTCGTTCGGCCGGCCCCGCATCGTCGTGGTCGGCGACCTGATCGCCGACGAATTCATCTACGGCCGCATCGACCGGGTGTCGCGCGAGGCCCCGGTGCTCATCCTCAAGTACGACGCCACCGAGGTGCGTCCGGGCGGGGCCGGCAACGCCGCCCACAACGTGGCCGCCCTCGGGGCCGAGGCCGGTCTGGTGGGGCTCGTGGGCCGCGACGACATGGGCCGCCGCCTCGCCCGGAGCCTTCCGCGCGGCATCGCCCGGACCGGCCTCGTGCGGCTGCCGGGCTATCGGACGCCGACGAAGACCCGCGTGCTCGCGGGGGGGACCCACTCGGCCCGGCAGCAGGTGGTGCGGGTGGACCGCGACGGACCGCCGGTGACCGCCGAGGCGCGCGACGCGGTGGCGCGGGCGGCGGCCGGGGCGGTCGCGGGCTGCGACGCGGTGGTGGTGTCCGACTACGGCACGGGGCTGATCACGCCCCGGTTCGTCGCCGACCTCAAGCGCCGCCTGCCGCGGCGGAAGCGCCGCCCGGCCGCGCCGGTGCTGCTCGATTCGCGCTACGGGGTGCTGCGGCACCGGGGGCTGACGGTGGCGGTGCCCAACGAGTCGGAGGTCGAGCACGCCCTCGGGTGGGCGGTCGGTGACGACGCCGAGGCCCTCGAGCGGGCCGGGCGCACGATTCTGACGCGCACGCGGATGCGGGCGGTGCTCGTCACCCGGGGCAGCCGGGGGATGGCCCTGTTCGAGCCGGGGCGGCCGACCCACCACATCCCCATCCACGGCCCCGACGAGGTCACCGACGTGACCGGGGCCGGCGACACGGTGATCGCCACGATGGCGGCGGCCCTGAGCGTCGGCGCCTCGTGCCTCGAGGCGGCGCTGCTCGCCAACTACGCGGGGGGGCTGGTGGTCATGAAGCGCGGCACCGCGGTCGTGTCCGGGAGCGAGCTGCTGCGGGCCGTCGAGGGCGACCTGGGGTGACCGCCGCATCCCGTGGGGGCTCGTGATGTAGGAGCCGATCGCGGCCGTGCATGCTGACGAAGTCGACCGACGCGGACGAGCTGCTGCGGGCCGTCGAGGGCGACTTGGGGTGACCGCCGCGGGGGCGGCGGGCGTACGGCCCGTCCGGCCGACGGCGGGAACAGGCGGTCGGGGCGCGGCGTAACCGCCGCGGGGGTCGAGCAGTGTGCGCCCGGCCCCGGACTATGTCGGCCGTCGGGGGCGACCCGGCGTGACCGCCGCGGGGGGGAGACGTGCCGGGAGTGGTCGTCACCGAGGCCGGGCTGGTGGAGCGGGTGCGCGCCGACCGCGCGGCCGGCCGCACCGTCGCGTTCGCCAACGGCTGCTTCGACGTGCTGCACGTCGGCCACGCGCGCTACCTCGCCGGCGCCGCCGCCCTGGCGGACCGTCTGGTGGTGGCGGTGAACGACGACGCCTCGGTGACGGCGTTGAAAGGGCCGGCCCGGCCGGTCCAGACCGCGGCCGACCGCGCGGAGCTGGTGGCCGCCTTCGGGGTCGTCGACTACGTGGTCGTGTTCGCGGACCGGACGGCGGGGCGGCTGCTGGCCCTGCTCGAGCCCGACGTCCACTGCAAGGGACCCGACTATACGGTCGACACGGTGCCGGAACGCGGCGTCGTCCGCGCCTACGGCGGGCGCACCGTCATCGTCGGCGACGGCAAGTCGCACTCGACCCGCGACCTCGTGGCCCGGATGCGAAAGCCGCACTCATGAGAGCCATTCTCATCGTCCGCCTCGGCGCCCTGGGCGACGTCGTCCATGCGCTGCCGGTGGCGGCGGCGCTGCGCGACCGGTTCCCGGCCGCGCGCATCGACTGGGTGGTCGACGAACGGCATGAGGAGGTGCTGCGCCTGGCCCCGGTCGTGGACCGGCGCATCGTGTTCCGTTCCCGTTCGCTGCCGGTGTGGCGGCGGGTCGTCGACCTGCGCCGGGCCCTCGCGGGCGGCGCCTGGGACGCCGCCGTCGACGTGCAGGGGCTGCTGAAGTCCGCGGTCGTAGCCCGGTGGAGCGGGGCGCCCCGCGTGCTGGGCTTCGCGGCGCCGCACCTGCGCGAGCCGGCGGCCCGGTTCCTCTACACCGAGACCTGCGACCCGGGGAACGTCGTGCACGTCACCGAGAAGAACCTGGCCCTCGCCGGGCGGCTGGGCGCGTCGACCGCCGACCGGCGGTTCCCGATCGAGGCGCCGGCGTCGGCCGCCCTCGACGCGGTGCGCCGGCTTCCCGGCGTGGGCGGGGGGCCGTTCGCGGTCCTCAACCCCGGCGCCGCGTGGCCGAACAAGCGCTGGGCCCCGGCCAAGCTGGCGCGGGTCGCCGGGTGGCTGCGGGCGGCGCGCCGGTTGCCGTCGGTGGTGACGTGGGGCCCCGGCGACGAGGCGCGGGCGGCGGCCGTCGTCGAGGGCGCGGACGGCGCCGCGCGGCTCGCGCCCCCGACCCGCGTGCCTGACCTGGTCGCGGTCCTCCGGGCGGCGTCGGTGGTGGTGTCGGGCGACACCGGGCCGCTGCATCTCGCGGCGGCGGTGGGGACGCCGGTGGTCGGCCTCTACGGCCCGACCGACCCGCGCCGCAACGGGCCCTGGTCGTCGCGGGACGTCGCGGTGTCGCGCTTCGACGACTGCCGATGCCGGTGGCGGCGGCGCTGCCGCGCGGCGCGGTGGTGCCTCGACGACGTCACCGTGGACGAGGTGGCCGCGGCCATCGACCGGCGGCTGGCCGCCGTTGACGACACCCCGGGGCCGGACGAAGACGAAGCTGGCCCGGAGAGCGTCGCCTACGGCTCCGCTCGCCGCCCAACCGACCCTACTGGGCGTCTGCACCGTTCTACGGCGCAGACTCCCCGGCGGCACCGGGGTGATCGTCGAGGTCGCCGCCCGGATGATGCGCCATCGGATGCAGGACCGTCGGAGGCTCCGGCAGCCGCACCGGGCATCGTCGAGGCCGCCGCCCGGATGATGCGCCGGGGACGCCCGGCCGTGCCGGCTGGGACGGGTCATGACGGGCGCTGAGCCGGTCCCGCCGCGCGCCGGCGGCGCGTCGCCGCGGTGGGTCTTCTGGGTGGCGCGGTCCCGCGTGGCGGCGGGCTTCGGCGTCGCGGCGGCGGCGTTCTGGCTCGCGCGCCCCTCGTGGGGGTCGATCGGCGCGGGCGCCGCCGTCGGCCTCGCCGGGGCGGGCCTGCGGGCCTGGGCGGCCGGGCATCTCGAGAAGGGGATCGAGGTGACGACGTCGGGGCCGTACCGGTGGATGCGGCATCCCCTGTACGTGGGCTCGACCCTGCTCGGGCTCGGCTTCGCGGCGGCGGCGCGCCACCCGGGGGCGGCGGCCCTCGTCGTCCTCTATCTGGCGGTGTCGCTGTCGCAGGCGGCGCGGTTCGAAGAGGCGCGGCTGCGGGCCGAGCACGGCGGCGCCTACGACCGCTACGCGCGGGGGACGGCGGCGGCCGGCGCCCGGCGGTGGTCGTCGGCCCGCGCCGCCCGCAACCACGAGGGGCAGGCCCTCGCCGGGGCCCTCGCCGCCCTCGCCCTGCTGGCGCTCAAGGCCCTGCTCGCGGACTGATCCCGCGCCGGTTTCCGGACGCGGCGATTCTGCACTATAATGGCTGGGTTTCGTCGGGTGCGGGACACGAACCGGTAGCCGGGCGGTTAGCTCAGTGGGTAGAGCGCCGGCTTTACACGCCGGTTGTCACAGGTTCGAGTCCTGTACCGCCCACCAGCCGATACTCGCCGCGCGTCGCGGCGGGCGGCGGCCAGTCCCGGTGACGCGGGCGGGTGGGTGCCGCGCGAGTCCGCCGCCGCTCCGGCGGGTGGATGCGCGGCCCGGACTCCTCTACGACGCGGGGTCGTAGTTCAGTTGGTTAGAACGCCGGCCTGTCACGCCGGAGGTCGCGAGTTCGAGTCTCGTCGGCCCCGCCATTCCGCTCTCCGCGCGGGATGTTCCCGGTTGCGCGGCGGCTCGGGCGGCTCCGTCCAAGACCGTTGACCGCCCCGACGGGCTTCCTCCAGCCCGCCGCCTCCGTTTCCTCTCATCGCGAATCGCCTTGCGCGGTGGTTTCGGGCGGCTCCGCCCCGACTGCTGACCGCCCCGGCGGGCTTCCTCCAGCCGCCGCCTCGTTTCCTCTCATCGTGAATCTCCGGTGCCGTGCGTGGCGGCGTCAGCACGTGTAGACTGGCAAGAGCCCTGCGGCGTGGAACGGCGCGGGCCCCTGCCCGTCTGGTCGGGCGGTGGGCGGAGCCGCAGGCTCCGGCGCGGGAGGCCGGTGCCGTAGCACGGCGCGGATTCCCGCAGGTCCGGTGGGGCGTGAGCGGAGCTAACATGGACGGGGGCGCGGCGTGAAGCTGGGCGCGGTCCGGGGGCATGCGACGGTCCGCCGGCTCCTCGCCCAGGCCGTCGCCCGCGACCGCCTGCCGCCGAGCCTGCTGCTGTCGGGTCCCGACGGCGTTGGCAAGCGGCAGGTCGCGCTGGGCCTCGCCGAGCTGCTGAACTGCGAGGCGCCCGCCGCGTCGGGCGGGGCCGCGGGCGTTCTGGAGAGCTGCGGCGCGTGCGGCGCGTGCGGGCGGATCTCGCGGGGGGTCCACGCCGACGTGATCGTGGTCAGGCCCGGCGACACCGGGGCGATCAAGGTCGACGCGGTCCGCGGGGTGGTCGAGCAGGCCGCCTTCCGTCCGTTCGAGGGGCGCCGCCGGGTCGTGATCGTCGACGACGCCGACCGGCTCGTGGCCGAGGCGCAGAACGCGCTGCTGAAGACCCTCGAGGAGCCGCCCCCGGCGTCGGTGTTCCTGCTGGTGGCGCATCGGCCCCACCTGCTGCTGCCGACGGTGCGGTCGCGGTGCCCGGAGATACGCTTCGGCGGCCTCGCGATGGACGAGGTGGTCGATGTGCTCGTCGGCGGGTGCGGCGTCGAGCCGGCGGCGGCGCGGGCGGCCGCCGCCGCCGCCGACGGCAGCGTCGGGCGGGCCCTCGAGGCGGGCTCGGAGGAGTATCTGCAGGCGCGCGAGTCGGCCGCTGCCGCGCTGAAGGCGCTCGCGCCGGGGCCCCCGCCGAAACGCCGGATCGACGTCGGCAAGGACCTCATGGGCGCGCGCCGCGCCAAGTCGGGCGCGGCGGCGGACCGGGAGGCGCTGACCCGCCGGTTGCGCGCGCTCGGCACCCTGTTCCGCGACCTGCAGGTCGTGTCGGCTCGGGGCGACCGGTCGTGGCTCGCGAACGCGGATCTGGCCGACCAGCTTCAAGCCCTGTCGCGCGCCTACGGCGCGGAGCGGGCCGGCCGGGGCTTCGAGCAGGTCGACCAAGCGGTCGGCGCGTTGATGCGGAACGCCAGCCCGCGGGTCGTGGTCGACTGGCTGAGCTTGCGGATATAGGCATCCGGGCGGGGGACGGCGCGGCCGCCCGGCGGCGGGGCTAGGAGTCTGCGCCGTAGAACGGTGCAGACGCCTAGCAGGGTTGGTTGGGCGCCCAGCGGAGCCGAAGGCGACGATGGGCGGGCTAGGAGGAGGCATGGACGGTTCCGAGGAGCGCCGACCTGCTCGCTGCATGAGCGTGAAGTTCGATCCGGTGGGCCGGACCCGCACGTTCTTGCTGCCGGAGGTGGACTTCGACCCGAAGCCGGGCCCCGGCGACCCGGTCGTGGTTCAGGTGGGGGCCCGGCGGACGTTCGGGACCCTGGTGCCCACGATTCCCCCGATCGCGGAGCGCACCGCGCCGCCGCCCGGGTCGCCGCTGCGGGTGGTGCGCCGGGCCACCCGCGACGACGTGCTGCGCCGGTTCCGGCAGGAGCAGCGGGAACGCGAGGCCCGGCGCGTCTGCCTGCTGAAGATCCGCGAGCGTGGCCTCCAGATGAAGCTCGTCAAGGTCGAGCAGATGTTCGACGACTCGAAGCTCATCTTCAGCTTCACGGCCGAGGGGCGCGTCGACTTCCGGGGGCTGGTGCGCGAGCTCGCCGGCGAGTTCAAGGCGCGGATCGAGATGCGGCAGATCGGGGCGCGCGACGAGGCCAAGCTGCTCGGCGGCTACGGCACCTGCGGCCGGCCGCTGTGCTGCACGACGTGGCTGCAGTCGTTCGAGCCGATCTCCATCAAAATGGCCAAGCGCCAGAACCTCAGCCTGAACCCCTCGCGGCTGTCCGGGGCGTGCGGCCGGCTGAAGTGCTGCCTGCGTTACGAGCTGCCCAACGCCAAGGGCGAGCAGCACGCCGGGTGCGCGCACGAGTCGAGTTGCGACCGGCGCGCCGGCGGGTGCGGGGGCGGCTGCGGCGGCGGTGACTGCGCCTCGGGTGGATGCGGTGCCTGCGCGGGCCGCGCCTGACCGCGCCGGCCGCGGCCCCGGCCGGCCCCGCGTCGGCGTGACGATGGGCGACCCGGCCGGCATCGGCCCCGAGGTCGCCCTCGCCGCGGTCGCGGACCGACGGGTCACCGATGTCTGCGAGCCGCTGCTCTACGGCCCCCGCACCGCCGCGGAACGGGCGCGCTTCCGGCCCGGCGAGCTGTCGGCGGCGGCGGGCCGGACCGCCCTCGACGCGATCGAGGGGGCGGTCGCCGACGCGGTGGCGGGCCGGCTCGACGCCATCGCGACGGGGCCGGTCCACAAGGAGGCGCTGGCCCTGGCCGGCTCCGCGTGGCGCGGCCACACCGAGATGCTCGCGGCGTTGACGGGCGCCCGCGACGTCGCGATGATGTTCGACTCGCCGAAGCTGCGCGTCGTGCTCGCGACGGTGCACGTGCCCCTGTCGGCGGTGCCCGGGCTGCTGACCCGGGAACGGGTCGAGACGGTCATCGACCTCGCCGCGGCGCACCTGCCGCGGTTCGGGGTGGCCCGGCCCCGCCTCGCGCTGGCCGGCCTGAACCCGCACGCCGGCGAGGGGGGGCTGCTCGGCACCGAGGACCGCGACGTGCTCGCCCCGGCGGCGGCGGCGGCGCGGGGGCGCGGCATCGACGTCGCCGGACCCCTGCCCGCCGACACGGTGTTCCGTCAGGCCGTCGACGGCCGCTTCGACGCGGTGGTGGCCTGCTACCATGACCAGGGACTGATTCCCGTCAAGCTGGCCGCGTTCGGCGGGGCCGTCAACGTCACGCTGGGGTTGCCCATCATCCGGACGTCGGTCGACCACGGGACCGCGTTCGACATCGCCGGGCGCGGGGTCGCCGACCCGGCGAGCCTCGTGCAGGCGGTGGTGCTCGCGGCCCGGCTGGCCGCGAAGGAGGAACGGGGGGGACATGCCCGCCGCCGAACCGCAGCGCGGTGACCGGCCGATCGCCGAGAACCGCAAGGCGCGTCACGACTACACCCTCTTCGACACCTTCGAGGCGGGCGTCGCCCTGCTCGGCACCGAGGTCAAGGCGATCCGCGAAGGGCGCGTGAACCTGCGCGACAGCTTCGGGCGCATCGAGCAGGGCGAGGTCTTCCTGCACAACGTCCACATCAGCCCCTACAGCCACCGCGGGTACGCCGACCACGAGCCGATGCGCCGGCGCAAGCTGCTGCTCCACAAGCGGGAGATCCGCAAGCTGATCGGCAAGGTGGTGGAACGCGGCATGACCCTGGTCCCCGTCCGCATGTATTTCAAGCGCGGGCGGGTGAAGGTGGCGGTGAGCCTCGCCAAGGGGAAGCGCGTGCACGACAAGCGCGAGACGCTGCGCCGCCGCGAGGCCGACCGGGAGGCCCGCGCCGCCATCAAGCATCGTCTCTGAGGGGATCCCTCACCCGCCGGCGGGCCGGCTCGTCGCGCCGGACCCGCGGGGTTCCGGCGAGCCCGAAGCGGGCGGGGGACGTCTCACCGCGGGCCGGCGAGCGCGTCGTCGACGAGCCCGGCGACGAGGCGGCCGATGGCGAGGCAGGCGGTCAGCCCCGGGGAGTCGATGCCGGCGGCGTGGACGAGCCGGGGCTGGCCGGGGTCGCGCCCGATCAGGAAGTCGGAGAAGACGGCGGGGTCGGGGCTGAGCTTCGCGCGGATGCCGGTGCCGCCGAGCCGCAGGTCGGCGGGCCGCACCGCGGGGAGGAGCGACCGCGTGGGCTCGACGAACGCCTCGACCGGCAACCGGTCCCGCTCGTGGTCCTCCTTCGACGCCTGGTAGCGGACGGTCGGGCCGACGGCGACGCCGCCCCACGTCGTGGGCGTGAGATGCACCCCGAGATGCTCGCCGACCGGCGCGGGCACGGGATAGACGGGGCGGCCGACCAGCGTCCGGGCCGCCCCGACCAGTTCGGCGTACTCGCCCCGGCAGGGGTGGATGCGGAACCGGCGCCCGTCGAGCCGGGCCGAGACCTCGTCGGCGTAGAGGCCCGCCGCGTTGACCACCGCCCGCGCCCGGATGGTCTCGGCCGGCGTGCGGATCTCGATGCCCCCGGCCTCGGACCGGCCCCCGGCGAGCGGCGTCCCCGGCAGCAGGATGACCCCGCGGCGGTCCGCGTCGCGGCGCAGCGCGCGGACGAGGGCCTCGGGGTCGACGATGCCCGTCGACGGCGACCACAGGGCAGCGCGGGCCGACACGTGCGGCTCCAGCTTGCGGACGGCGTCGTCGTCGATGATCGCGAGGTCGGTGACGCCGTTGGCGCGGCCCCGCGCGAGCAGCCCTTCGAGTCGGACGGTCTCTTCTGCGGTGCGGGCGACGATGAGCTTCCCGCAGCGCCGGTGCGGAACTTCGTGCCGGGCGCAGAACCGGTACAGCGCGTCGCGGCCCTCGACGCAGAGCCGCGCCTTGAGGGAGCCGGCCGGATAGTAGATGCCCGCGTGGATGACGCCGCTGTTGTGGGTGCTGGTCTCCGCGCCGAACCGCGGGTGGCGCTCGATCAGGCAGACGGTGCGGCCGGCGCGGGCGGCCTCGCGGGCGCACGCCAAGCCGACGGCCCCGCCGCCGACGACGACCAGGTCGATCGTTTCCATCGCCTCCGCCGGCCCCGGGCCGGCATCGGTGCCGGAACCCCGTTCCGCCGGGTGCGATACCCTACCATGACGTTGATCCGGCGGCCCCGTGCTCGTACGATCGGAGAGGTTGATGTCCAGGCGCGCCCTCGTCACCGGCGTCACGGGCCAGGACGGGTCCTATCTGGCGGAGCTGCTGCTCGGGAAGGGCTACGAGGTGGTCGGGGTGACGCGGCGCCTCAGCGCCCCCAACCTCGAGCGCATCGAGCACCTGCGCGGGCGCATCGACCTGCGGCAGGCGGATCTGCTCGACCCGATGTCGCTGCTGAACGTGGTCGACGAGGTCCGGCCGCACGAGCTCTACAACCTCGCTGCGATGTCCTTCGTGCCCGCGTCCTGGAAGCAGCCGATGCTCACCGCCGAGTACAACGCCCTGGGGGTGACCCGCATCCTCGACGCGATCCGCAGGGTGGACGCCTCGATCCGGTTCTACCAGGCCTCGTCGAGCGAGATGTTCGGCAAGGCGCGGGAGACGCCGCAGACCGAGGAGACGCCGTTCCACCCCCGCAGCCCCTACGGGGCGGCCAAGGCGTTCGCCCACCACATCACCGTCAACTACCGCGAGAGCTACGGCCTGTTCGCGGTGTCCGGCATCCTGTTCAACCACGAGTCGCCCCGCCGCGGCCTGGAGTTCGTGACCCGGAAGGTGAGCGACGGGGTGGCGCGCATCAAGCTCGGCCTCGCCGACGGGCTCTCGCTCGGCAACCTGGACGCCCGCCGCGACTGGGGCTTCGCGGGCGACTACGTGCGGGCGATGTGGCTGATGCTGCAGCAGGACGCCCCGCGCGACTACGTCATCGCCACCGGCGTCAGCCGCTCCGTCCGCGAGCTGCTGGAGACCGCGTTCGGGCACGTGGGTCTCGACTGGCGCGGGCATGTGCGCGTCGATCCGGCCCTGATGCGGCCGGCGGAGGTGGACCATCTGATCGGCGACGCGTCGAAGGCGCGCGCCGGGCTCGGATGGTCGCCGGCCGTCGATTTCGAGGGGCTGGTCGGCATGATGGTCGACGCCGACCTGGCGCGTCGCCGGGCCGCCGCGCCGGCCCTTGCGGCCGGCGTGCCCGCGCCGTGAAGGCATGCCCCGGGTCCTCATCACCGCCGTCCCGTTCGGCGAGGCCGACCCCGGCTGCCTCGACCTGCTCCGCGGGGCCGGCGTCGACTGCGTCCGCAACCCGCACGGCCGGCGGTTGACGGAGGCGGAGCTCCTGCCCCTCGTTCCCGACTGCGACGCGGTCATCGCCGGGACCGAGCCCATCACGCGCGCCGTCATCGGGGCCGCCCGCAAGCTGCGGTTGATCTCGCGGGTCGGGGTGGGGCTCGACAGCGTCGACCTGTCGGCCGCCCGCGACCACGGGGTCGCGGTCGCCTATACGCCGGAGGCGCCGGCCGACGCGGTGGCCGAGCTGACCCTCGGGCTGACGCTGTCGCTGCTGCGGGGCGTCCACCGCGCGAACGCCGCGATCCGCCGCGGCGACTGGACCCGGCTGCCGGGCCGGCGGCTCGGGGCGGTGACCGTCGGGGTGGTCGGGGTGGGGCGCATCGGGCGCCGCGTCGTCCGCCTGCTGTCCGCCTTCGGTGCCCGCGTCCTCGCCAACGACCTCGCCCCCGTCCCCCTCGCCGAGCCGGTCGAGTGGGTCGACAAGGCGACCCTGTTCCGCGGGGCCGACGTGGTGACCCTGCACGTGCCCCTCACGCCGTCGACGCGCGGCCTCGTGGGGGCCGGAGAGCTCGCGGCGATGCCCCCCGGCGCCCTCCTCGTGAACACCTGCCGGGGCGGCGTCGTCGACGAGGCGGCGCTGGCGCGGGGGCTGCGGGCGGGCCGGCCCGCGGGCGCCGCCGTCGACGTGTTCGTCGACGAGCCCTACCACGGGGAGCTCGTCGGACTGGACAACTGCCTGATCACCGCCCACATGGGGTCGATGGCGCTCGACTGCCGGGGGCGCATGGAACGGGGCGCGGCCCGGAACGTGGTCGCGTTCCTGCGGGGCGAGCCGCTCGACGAGCCGGTCCCGGCGTCGGAGTACGCGGTGCAGGCGTCGGCGCCGGCGCCGGTGGAGTGACGCGGACGGCATGGCAGTGCGACTGGCCCGCGAGCACCTGGCGTCGGTGACGTTCGTCGTCTTCGACTTCGACGGCGTCATGACCGACAACCGCGTGTTGGTCGGCGAGGACGGTCGCGAGTCGGTGTTCTGCTCGCGCGCCGACGGGCTGGGGGTGCAGCGGCTGGACCGGGCCGGCGTCGGCTGCCTCGTCCTGTCCACCGAGACGAACCCGGTCGTCTCGGCGCGCGCCGCGAAGCTCGGGGTCGAGTGCGTGCAGGGCCTCGGCGTCGACGGCAAGGGGGAGGCGCTGCGCCGGATCATCCGCGGGCGCGGACTCGACCCGGCCGCCGTGGCCTATGTCGGCAACGACGTCAACGACGTCGAGTGCCTCGGGCTCGTCGGCGTCCCCATCTGCGTCGCCGACGCCTGGCCCGCGGCGCGGCGCGCGGCGCGCTACGCCACCGCGCGCCGCGGCGGGGACGGCGCCGTGCGCGAGGTCTGCGACCTCCTGCTGCAGGCCCGCGGGGCCGCGCCCGATGCTTGACGCGTCGGGGCGGCGGGAATAGGCTGTGTCCCCGGGTGACCCCGTTGCCGACTCCTCATGACTGATCGCCGGCCGGTATCGGCGAACGCCCGGCCGGAGGCGGGCCCGCCGCCGGGCGCCCGCGAGACGGCGTGGACCGAGCGCTGGTTCCTCCGCGCCGCGTTCGGCATCGGCGCCGCGGCCTGGCTGGGGCTGCTCCTGGCCGAGCTGGGCCTTCTCCGCGTCGGGCTCCTGCTGGGGGTGTCGGCGGCGGCGGCGGCCGCCCTCGCCGCGCGCGCCCGTTTCGTGCGGCGGCCGCCGTCGGGGCCCCCGCGCCCCGCGGCGGGGCTCAGGGGTCCGGTCGCCTTCGGCGCCGTCGTCCTGGCGGCCGGGTTCCTCTTCTTTCCGCCCTACGAGACGGCCGTCGACGGCGGCGACGCCACCGTCTACCTGAACCTCAGCAGCAAGATCGCCGAGACCGGCGCCCTCGTCTTCGACGACCCGCTGCTGCGGGAG
This sequence comes from Vicinamibacterales bacterium, assembly GCA_963664545.2. GTDB lineage: Bacteria > Acidobacteriota > Vicinamibacteria > Vicinamibacterales > UBA8438 > JAJEEA01. Next base: position 3,145,257 of record OY761475.2, read on the forward strand.
CTGCCGGTCGAGGCGCGGGAGGAGATCTTCCTCAACCGCCAGCCGGGGGACTACGGGTACGGGCGGTACGCGCGGTTCCCCGGAGGGTTCACGATCCCGGAGATCGCGGAGCCGGTGGTCACGAGCGGGTTCTCTCCGCTGTTCCCGGTCCTCGCCGCCCTGTTCCAGCAGGTGTCGCCGTCCCGGGGCGCGCTCTTCGTGGCGCCGCTGTTCGGGGTGCTGAGCGTCGGCGGCCTGTTTCTCGTGGTCGCGCATCTCGGCGGCGTCCGCACCGGGCTGTTGGCGGCGCTGCTCGCGGCGGTGGCCCTGCCCCAGATCTGGTTCGCGAAGTACCCCGTGCCCGAGACGGTGGCGCAGTTCTTCGTGGTGGCCGGCCTGCTGGCGTTGCTCGCGGCGTTCCGGGACGGCCGGCCGGGGCTGGCGGCGGCGGCCGGCGGATTCTTCGGCTTGGCTTGCTTCGCCAAGATCGACATGATCGTGTGGCTGTCCGTCGCCCTCGCCGCGTTCGTCGCCTGGCGGCTCCTCGTCCGCCCCGAGGGCGGCGGCCGGTGCGTCGTGTTCCTGCTCGCCGCGTTCGGTCTGGCCCTGGCCCACAACGTCGCGCACTACGCGCTGTACCCGTCGGACTACACGCTCTACGTCCGGCAACTGCTGGCGCAGGTGCCGGTCCCGCCCGGCGCGGCCGCGGCCGGACTGGCCGTCGCGGCGCTGGCCGCGGCCGGCGCGGCGCTGCCGGCGGTCCGGGTACGGTGGCGGCGCCTCGGACCGGCGGGGCCGCGCGCGCTCGGGTGGGGGCTGGTCGGGCTGCTGGCCGCGGATGCCGCCGTCTACGCCACGGTCACCTCCGGCCGGTGGCCGGACCCCCTGATCTGGTTGAGCTGGTACGTGTCGTGGCCGGCGCTCGGTCTGTGCGTCGTCGGGCTGCTGTGGCTGCTGTGGTCGGGGCGGGCGGGGCGGGCGAACCCGGGCCTGTCGTTCCTGCTCATCCTGACCGGCGTCGTCAGCCTGCACTACCTGTACGACCCCCTCGAGCCGGGCGAGCATATCTGGTCGATGCGGCGCTTCGTGCCCGTCGTCCTGCCCGGCCTGCTGGCGATCGTGGCGATGGGCGCGGGCCGGCTCGTCGAGTGGGTCTACTTCGAGTTCCGGACGGTGGCGACGGCCGCGTTGGCGGCGGTGCTCGTCGGGTTCGTGGGCGCGGCCAGCATGCCGGTGCTGGGCGAGCGGCTGTGGGCGGGGGTGCTCGACCAGAGCGCCGCCGTGGCCGGGACCTTCCCCGAGGACGCGGTGGTGCTGGTGGGGCCGGAGTTGGCGGGCACCCACGTCCACACCTCCCTGAACTACCTCCACGGCGTCGACAGCGTGCTCGTGCAGCAGAACCAGCCGGGGGACGTCCTGCGGGACGTGGTCGCGGACTGGCTGGAAGCCGACCGGCCGGTGTTCGCCGTCGTCGGCGGGCGGGGGTTCTCGTTGCCGGCCCCGGAGCTCGCGGCGGCGGAGGTCGGGCGGGCGAGCATCGACCTCCGCACGCTGGAGCGGACGCGGGGGGTGGCTCCGCGCGACCTCGTGGACGTGTCCATCGGACTGCGGGTCCTGCAGTTGGTCCGGGCGGACGCCTCCGCCGCCGGGAGGGCCGTCGACGTCGGCAATCTCCGCGACGACCTCGTGGCCGGCCTCCGCGGCTTCCACGGGGCCGAGCGGGATGAGGACGCCCGGTCGTTCCGCTGGACCGAAGGGGTGGCCTCGATCGCCGTCGCCGGCGGCGACCGGGTCCGGCTCGAGGTGGCCGGGGGGCGCCCGGCCGGGGTGCCGCCGGCGGAGATCTCGGTGTGGGCGGGACCGCATCGGATCGCGGACGGGTTGGCCGTGGGCGGCGGTCTGCAGACGATCACGTTGGACCTGCCGGCGTCCGAACGCGCCGGAACCACCGAGCTGACCATACGCTCGACCGCGTTCCGGCCCGCCGCCCTGGACATCTCGCCGGATCGCCGGAGTCTCGGGATTCGGGTCTACCGCGTCGAAATGCTGCGGAGCCCGCCGGACGACCCGCCGCCCGACGTCACGCCCTGAGCGCGGCCGGAGCCTGCGCCGTAGAGAACGGCGCGGACTCCCGTAGGATTGCCGTGAAATTCTCCCGCGGCCTGGACGCACGACTCCCGACGCGACGGGAAGGGCGTCACGGGGCCTGGGGCGTTGGACACGGGCGCGGCGGTGGCGGGGTTGGGTTCGGCGGACGGGGCTGCCCCAAGTGGCCTCTACGACGAAACCGTGCCGCCACCGTCGCGCCCGTGAGGGCTGTGTGTCAGGGCGTCGGGGCGGTGCTCCTGTTGGGCCAGTGGACAGCGTAGGTGCCGTCCTGGTTGTGGACGAGAATGTCGAACTGGCGCAGCTGTCGCAGCCAACGCGGGGCGTTGCGGTGGACGAGCAGCGCCTCGTAGTCGGTGGCCGGGTCGCGATAGGGCGAGCGGTCACGGAGTATCGCGAAGACGCATCGCAGCAGCTTGTGGGCGGTGGCGACGATGGCGCGCTTGTAGCCGCGGCGCTTGGTCAAGGCTCGGTGGAAGCCCTGGAACTGGCAGTTGTTGGTGCGGGCGGCGGCGTGGGCGCACTCGACGAGCACGGCGCGCAGGGTCTGGTTGCCGCGGCGGGCGCGCCCGTTGCGGCGTTTGCCGGCGCTCTCGTTGTTGCCGGGACACAGGCCGGCCCAGGCGGCGAGGCGGTTGGCGTTGCCGAACACCTTGTGGGGGTCGGCTCCGATCTCGCTGAGGATGGCGCAGGCCGCGGCGCGCTCGACGCCGGGGAGGGTCTCCAGCAGGCGGCGCTGCTCGGTGTAGGGGGCGAGGGCCTCGTCGATGTGGCGGTCGAAGTCGCCGATGCGCCGGCTGATGGCGTCGTGTTCGGTCAGCAGGTCGTCGAGCAACCGGCGCTCGGTCTCCCGCAGGGTCAGGTTCAGCGCGTCGCCGAGTCGGTCGAGCTTGCTGCGGACGTGCCAACTGAGCGAGGCCAGGATGTCCTTGGGGTCGAGTCGGTTGACGAGGCCGTCGAGGACCCGCCGGCCGTTGCGGCCGAAGATGTCGCTGAGCACGGCCCCGACGCGGACGCCGGCACGGTCGATGACCTTCTGGGCCTGATTGCGGACTTGGCTGCGTCGGGCGACGAGCTTTCGGCGGTGGCGGCTCAAGGAGCGCAGGTCGCGGAACTGCCGGTCGGGGACGAAGCTGGGCCGCCCCAACCCGAACTGGCACACGCGTGCGAGCCAGCGGCTGTCCTCGACGTCGGTCTTTCGTCCGCGGAGCTGCTTGACGTGCTGGGCGTGGAGCAGTTGCGCCTCGATGCCTGCGTCGGTGAGGGCCTGCCAGGGGGTGTGCCAGTAGACGCCGGTGGCCTCCATGGCGGCGGCTCCGACCCGGTGGCCGGTCAACCAGGCGACGAGGGCCTTCAAGCCGCTCGCCAGCGCGTTGAATCCGCGGGTCTCGGCCCGCGGCTCGGCGGCGGTCGGGCCGGCCAGCCGGACGGTGGCGGTGATGTGTCCCTTGTGCACGTCGAGTCCCGCGGCGCGGGGATGGACAACGCACAACTCATCGTTCATCATCGGTTTGCCTCCTGTTGAGGGGGGTTAGGCGGAGGCAGGACAGGCCGGTCGGACAGAGAAACTCGCGCCCTGCTCGGGCACGGTGCGCTTTGCCGCGCGTCCACGGCTCGAAGGCCGGGCACAATTCGGGGCTCGATGGCCGAACCGGCCGGGTCAGTTTGGTTTCGGGGATTGAGACCCACCACTAACCATGACGACCACGGGTCCTGTCTCCGCCGCTATTGTGCACCGCTTCAGCCGCCGCAACGGCCTGCCTCCGGCGAATTTCATGCCGTCGGGGCGGCCGCGCGAAGCGCGGCCGTGAGCGTTTGGTTGGGCGCCAAGCGGAGCGGTCAGGCGGCGATTGGCGGGCTGGGCCGCGCCGCGCCCCGGCCGCGGATCGTCCGGGCGGAACACCCGGGCCGGGCGCGTCGGTTCGGGTCAGGGGCGCCGGGCGATCGCCGCGTAGTCCTGCTCGGCGAAGATCAGGCCGTTCAGCAGCTCGGCGTGCTGGTTCAGCGCGTCGGCGAGGGCGGCGACGGTCTTGCCCGTCGGCGTGGCCGCCAGGGCCGGGTCGACCTCGGCGCGGCGCAGCTTCGCCGCGTCGGGCACCGGCGAGCGGTAGACGATGCTGACGCCGACGAACCCGCTGGCGCGCAGGAGGTAGGCGAGGGTGTCGGGGTGCAGCGGGTGCCGGTGCGTGACATCGCGCAGGTAGGCGCTGAAGAACGCCGTCCACGACGCGGGGTTTATCGTCTCGAGCACCACGCGGGACCCGGGGCGGAGGGCGCGGTGGGCGTCGGCGAGCATCCGCATGAGGTAGTCGGCCTCCAGGTGCTCGACGACCTGGGCCGAGAAGAGGCCCCCGAGCGACTCGTCGGCCAGGGTGCGAAGATGGCCGAGGGCGTCGCCCCGGACGGCGTCCAGCCCCCGCTCGCGGCAGCGCTCGACCGCCTCCGCGTTCGTGTCGACGCCGCGGGCGGCGATGCCGTCGTCGCGCAGCAGGGCGAGGAACTCTCCGCGGCCGCAGCCGACGTCGAGCACGTCCGACGCGCCCTCGAAGTAGGGCAGATAGGCCCGTTGCCGTTTCACGATCTCCTCGGACGCCCCGCGGAACACGTCCTCGAAGCAGATGTACTGGTAGGCGTCCAGGTCCGCCGCGGCCGGAACCGCGGGGGGCGGTGCGGCGTCGCCGGGGTCGGCGTCCCCGGCTTCGCCGCCGCCCGCGGCGTCCGGCCGGCTCGTGGACGCGCGGTGCAGTTGCTCGATCTCGCGCTTCAACCCGTGCGCCGACGCGGTCGCGAGTTCGACGGACTGGCTCAGGCCCTCCGTGGTGCGCTCCAGATCCCGCAGTTCGCCCGCGGTCCGACGCAGTTCGCCCGCGGTCTCCTCCTGGGACCGGCGCAGTTCGCCCTGGGCCCGGCGCAGTTCGTCCGCGGTCTCCTCCTGGGACTGTTTGAGGTCCCGGTCGATCCGGCTGAGGTGGCCGAGGTAGTCGACGATCCCGAACTGGATCGCGGCGAGGCGGTCGAGCGCCGCCACCGCCCGGCCCGCCCTTTCCCGGTCGCCGACGAGATGCCGGAGGAGCGCCGTGTTGAAGCGCTGCTGGCGTTCCAGGATCGGCCGCAGCAGCCGCCAGGCGACGTCCCGCAGGCGGCCGCGCCAGCCCGCGCCCAGGTCGATCTCCGTCTCGGGCTGCCGGGGGAGCAGGCGCCAGACGTCGTTCAGCGCCCGGAGCTGCGGGTCGTCGAGCTCGGCGGGGGGCGCCGGCAGTTCGGGCTTCGACGCCGCCGCGTCCCGCAGCGACGCCAGCGCCGCTTCGGCCGACCCGGCGTCCCCGCTCGGGGCTGCGTTTCCCGGGGGGGCGTCGCGGGTCGGATCGTCCTCTCGTTCCTTCATCGGGGCGCAGACTCCTAGCCCGGAGAGCGTCGCCTACGGTTCCGCTCGCCGCCCAACCAATCCTACAGGAGTCCGCGCCTTTCCCACGGCGCAGGCTCCTGGCCGGGACGGGCCTCGGGGCGCAAGCTGAATGAGATCGGCGCGGTGACGATGGGGGCCCGGCCCGGCGGCTCCGCCGCGGCGGGACCGCGGTCACGCGGAGAGCAGGCCGTCCGTGGGGCTGCTGGCCGTGGCGTAGCGCCGCCGCGGGATGCGGCCGGCCAGGTACGCCCGCCGGCCCGCCGCTGTCGCGAGCTTCATGGCGTCGGCCATCGCGACGGGGTCGCGGGCGCCGGCGATGGCGGTGTTCATGAGCACCCCGTCCACCCCGAGCTCCATCGCGACGGCCGCGTCCGACGCGGTGCCGACCCCGGCGTCCACGATCACCGGGACCCCCGCGAACTCCCGGATGATACGGATGTTGTTGAGGTTCTGGATGCCGAGCCCCGAGCCGATGGGGGCGCCGAGGGGCATGACCGCGGCCGCGCCGGCGTCCTCCAGCTTGCGGCACACCACGGGGTCGTCGTTCGTGTACGGCAGCACCACGAACCCCTCCTTGACGAGGACCCGGGTCGCCTCGAGCAGGCCGTCGTTGTCGGGGAACAGGGTCCGCTCGTCGCCGATGACCTCCAGCTTGACCCACTCCGACAACCCGACCTCGCGCCCGAGCCGGGCGGTGCGGACCGCCTCGTCGGCGGTGTAGCAGCCGGCGGTGTTCGGAAGCAGCGCGTAGCGGCCGGTGTCGATGAAGTCGAGCAGCGACCCGCGGCCGCGGTCGGCGAGGTTGACGCGCCGCACCGCCACCGTCACCAGCTCGGCCCCGGACGCGTCGTGCGCCCGTTGCATGATCTCGTTCGAGGCGTACTTGCCGGTGCCGACGATCAGGCGGGATGAGAAGGACTTCCCCGCGATCACCAGCGCGTCGTCGCCCGTGTCCATGAGCATGAGTATGACAGGAACGGTGTCGGGCGGTCCGGTTACCCGCCGCCCACGAAGTTGACGATTTCGACCGTGTCGTCGGCCCGCACGGTCGTCGACGCGTAGGCGGCCCGCTTCACGACCACGAGGTTGTGCTCGACCGCGACCCGGCGCGGATCGATCTCCAGCCGCGCCAGCAGGCGGCTGACGGTCATCGGTTCGCCGAGTTCGAACGGGTCGCCGTTCAGGGTAATCCGCACGGGTGGACGGAGGATTCTCTACGGCCGGCATCACGCGGGACCGGCCAACCCCGCAGTCTATCGCGCCGGGCCGGCGGAGTCAAAATCGTGGACGGGTGCACGACGGGTTTCGCGATCTGACGGTCGGGCGGGCTTGTCCGGGCTTGCCGGGCAAATTGACTTGGTACAGCCCCTCTTGGTACGATGATGGGCGCGGGGCGTCCTTCGCGGATGCGGTCGCCCGACGACGGACCGCCGTTGGCTGCGGCCCGGCTTGAGAAAAACTTCACAATACCCTCCGGTCCGGACCCGCCCCCGGTGAAGACGACGCCGCCGCGTGGAAGAGTCGCGTGGAAGACCCGCCGGACCGGGCGCCGCGCCGGGGCGGTACCGCGCCGGCCCCCCGCCTGATTGCCGCAAATGGGGCGACACACCATTCGCAAGGGACTGCGGTTGCCGGTCGCGGGCGAGCCCGACCAGGCGGTCGGCCCCGCCCGGACGGCGCGGCGGGTGGCCTTGCTGGGCGACGACTACGTCGGCCTCCGGCCCACCATGCACGTTTCGGAGGGTGACGACGTCCGCCGTGGCGAGCTGCTGTTCGAGGACAAGAAGCGGCCCGGCGTGCGGTTCACGTCGCCCGCCGCGGGCACCGTCGAGGCCGTCCACCGCGGCGAGCGCCGGAGCTTCCGGTCCGTCGTGATCGCCCTCGGCCGCGACGAGCAGGAGGGCCGCGGCGGCGCCTCGGTCCGCTTCTCCGCGTTCAGCGGCCGGCATCCGACCGGCCTCGCCGGCGACGACGTGCGCGGGCTGCTGCTCGAGTCGGGCCTGTGGCCGGCCATCCGGTCGCGGCCCTTCGGCCGGGTCGCCGACCCCGAGGCGCGGCCCCGCTCCATCTTCGTGACCGCCATCGACACCGAGCCCCTGGCCCCGCGCGTCGACGTCGTGCTGGCGGGCGCGCACGGGCCGTTCGAGACCGGCCTGAAGGCCCTCGCGCGGTTGACCGACGGCGCCGTCTACGTGTGCACGGCGCCCGGCGACGGCGTGCCGGTGCCGGACGGCGACCGGTTCCGGCGCGAGGAGTTCGTCGGCGTCCATCCCGCCGGCGCGCCGGGCCTGCACATCCACCGGCTCGACCCCGTGAGCCGCGACCGGCAGGCGTGGTACGTCGGGTACCAGGACGTCGCGGCCATGGGGCGGTTGTTCGAGACGGGCGAGCTCGCCGTCGAGCGGATCGTGGCCCTCGCCGGACCGGCGGTGGCGCACCCCCGGCTGGTCCGCACGCGGCTCGGGGCGGCGGTCGCCGACGTCCTCGCCGACGAGTCGATCGACGACGGGGTGCGGGTGGTGTCGGGGTCGCTGCTCGCGGGGCGGCCGGCGTCGGGCCCCGCCGACGGCTACCTGGGCCGCTATCACCGGCAGATCTGCCTGATCGGGGAGGGCCGCGAGCGCGAGTTCCTGGGCTGGCTGACGCCCGGCCTCGGGAAGTTCTCGGCGTCGCGGGCGTTCCTCTCGACGCTCTGGCGGGGACGGCGCTTTCCGTTCACCACCACGACGAACGGGTCGCGCCGGGCCATCGTGCCCATCGGCCTCTACGAGCGCGTGATGCCGATGGACCTCCTGCCCACGCCGCTGCTGCGCGCCCTCGTCATGCACGACGTCGAGCGGGCCGAGGAGCTGGGCTGCCTCGAGCTCGAGGAGGACGACCTCGCCCTGTGCTCGTTCGTCTGCCCGAGCAAGCTCGACTACGGGGCGGCGCTCCGCCGCGTGCTGACCACCCTCGAGGCCGAAGGCTAACATGAAGTTCCTGCGCGACCTGCTCGACCGGCAGGCCCCCCAGTTCGAGAAGGGCGGGCGCTTCGAGCGCCTGTACCCGCTGTGGGAGGCGCAGGACACCTTCCTCTACACCCCCGGCGAGGTCACGCGGTCGGAGCCCCACGTGCGCGACGCGCTCGACATGAAGCGCCTGATGATGACCGTGGTCATCGCGCTCGCCGGGTGCATCTACATGGCCCTGCACAACACCGGGTACCAGGCGCACCTCGCGATCGCGGCGGGGGCCCCGCCCCTCGACGTCTGGCAGACCGACGTCATGCGGTGGCTGGGCCTGCCGTTCGCGCCCGACGACGCGTGGGCGTGCATCGTCCACGGCGCGCTCTACTACGGACCGGTGCTGGCCGTGACGTTCGCGGTCGGGGGGCTCTGGGAGGCGCTGTTCGCGGGCGTCCGCGGGCACGAGATCAACGAGGGCTTCCTCGTCACGGGGATGCTGCTGCCGCTGACCCTGCCCGCGACCATCCCGCTGTGGCAGGTGGCGCTGGGCATCTCGTTCGGGGTGGTCGTGGGCAAGGAGATCTTCGGCGGGACGGGGATGAACGTCCTCAACCCCGCCCTGACCGCCCGCGCCTTCCTGTTCTTCGCCTATCCGGCGGAGATGTCCGGCGACGCCATCTGGATCGCGGCGGGCACCGCCCCCGACGGGGTCAGCGGGGCGACGGTGCTCGCGCTGGCGACCGAGGAGGGGCTGGCGGGGGTGACCGGGACCGTGAGCCCCTGGCAGGCGTTCACGGGATGGATGCCGGGGTCGATGGGCGAGACGTCGGTGCTGGCGTGCCTGGCCGGCGCCGCCGTCCTCATCGGGACCGGGGTGGGGTCGTGGCGCATCATGGCCAGCGTCACCGTGGGCACCCTGGGGACGGCGTGGCTGCTCAACGCCGTCGGGTCGGCGACGAATCCCTTCTTCGAGGTCACCCCCCTCTGGCATTATCTGTTGGGGGGATGGGCGTTCGGGACGGTGTACATGGCCACCGATCCGGTGTCGGGGCCGTCGACCCCGGGCGGCCACTACGCCTACGGGTTCCTGATCGGCCTGCTCGTGGTGCTGATCCGGGTGGTGAACCCGGCGTACCCGGAGGGCATGATGCTGGCCATCCTCTTCATGAACCTGTTCGCGCCGCTGATCGACTACGTCGCGGTGCAGGCCAACGTGCGGCGCAGGAGGGCCCGTCATGCAGGGTAGCGTCGGCTACAACCTGGGGTTCGCGGCGGCCGTCTGCCTCGTCTGCGCGGTCGTCGTGTCGTCGGCGGCGGTGGCCCTGGCCGACCGGCAGGCGCGCAACGCCGCCCTCGACCGGCAGCGCAACGTGCTGCTGGCGGCGGGGCTCGCGGACGACGGCGAGCGCCTCGACGCCGAGGCCGTCGCGGCCCGGTCGGCCGCGGTCACCCCGGTGGTCGTCACGTTGGCCACCGGCGGGGTGGCGGGGGACGTCGACCCCGCCGCCTTCGATCAGCGGGCCGCGTCGATCGACGCCGACCGCAGCGCCCCCGCGCCCGACAACGTCGCGGGCATCCAGCGGCTGCCCCACGAGGCGCTGGTCTACGAGGCGCGCGACGAGGCGGGGCGCCTCGATCTCGTCGTGCTCCCCGTCGAGGGGCTCGGACTCTGGGGCACCCTCTACGGCTTCGTGGCCCTGGAGGGCGACCTGCGGACCGTCCGCGGGCTGACGTTCTACGAGCACAAGGAGACGCCGGGGCTCGGCGGCGAGGTCGACAACCCGCGGTGGAAGGCGCTGTGGCCCGGCCGGCTCGCGTTCGACGACGAGCTCGGCCCCGCCATCGGGGTCGTCAAGGGGCCGGCGGGGAGCGTGGACGAGGCGCCGTACGCGGTGGACGGGCTGTCGGGCGCGACCATCACGAGCCGGGGGGTGACCAACCTGCTGCGGTTCTGGCTGGGGCCGGACGGCTTCGGGCCGTACCTGGCGCGGCTGCGGGGGGAAGGGGGCGCGGTCTGATGTCGAAGCAACGCGAGGCCCTGATCGATCCGCTGTTCAACAACAACCCCATCGCGCTGCAGGTGCTCGGCATCTGCTCGGCCCTCGCGGTGACGACGCGGATGGACACCGCGCTCGTGATGTGCGCGGCGGTGGTCTTCGTCCTCCTCTTCTCGAACCTGTTCGTCAGCCTCCTGCGCCACCAGATTCCGACCAACATCCGCATCATCGTGCAGCTCACGATCATCGCGTCGCTGGTGATCGTCGTCGACCAGGTGCTGAAGGCCTACGTGTTCGAGATATCCAAGCAGCTCTCGGTGTTCGTCGGGCTCATCATCACCAACTGCATCATCATGGGCCGCGCCGAGGCCTACGCGATGCAGAACCCGCCGCGCATGAGCATGATCGACGGCATCGGGAACGGGCTCGGCTACGCCGTGATCCTCGCCGGCACCGCGGTCATCCGCGAGCTCTTCGGGTCGGGGTCGCTCATGGGGGCGCAGGTGCTGCCGCTCGCGAGCGAGGGGGGCTGGTACACGCCGAACGGGCTGATGGTGCTGTCGCCGGGGGCGTTCTTCATCATCGGGTTCTTCATCTGGGCGATCCGGGTCTGGAAACCCGCGCAGGTGGAGCAGGACTGAGGGGGCCATGGAGTACTACCTGAACCTGGCCGTCAAGGCGATCTTCGTCGAGAACATGGCCCTCGCGTTCTTCCTGGGCATGTGCTCGTTCCTCGCGGTGTCGAAGCGCGTGTCCACCGCCATCGGCCTCGGCGGCGCCGTCATCTTCGTGCTGACGGTCACCGTGCCGTTGAACAACCTCGTGTACGCCTACGCCCTCCGGCCGGGGGCGCTGGCGTGGCTGTCGCCGGGGCTGGCCGAGTACGACCTGTCGTTCCTCGGGTTCCTCACGTTCATCGGCACCATCGCGGCGATGACCCAGATCGTCGAGATGACCCTCGACCGCTTCGCGCCGGCCCTGTACGCGGCCCTCGGCATCTTCCTGCCCCTCATCGCCGTGAACTGCGCCATCCTCGGCGCCTCGCTGTGGATGATGGAGCGCAACTACAACCTCGTCGAGAGCGCGGTGTTCGGGTTCGGCTCGGGGGTCGGCTGGGCCCTCGCCATCGTGGCCCTCGCCGGCATCCGCGAGCGGCTGCGCTACAGCAACCCGCCGGCCGGCCTGCGGGGGCTGGGGCTGACGTTCATCATCACGGGCCTGATGGCCATCGGGTTCATGGCCTTCGCGGGAGTGCAGTTGTGATCACCGTGCTCCTCGGCGTCGCGATGTTCACGGGCACGATCCTGTCGCTCGTGGCGGTGCTCATGGCGGCCCGGCGGCAGCTCGTCGCCACCGGCGACGTCACGATCACGGTGAACGGCGATCCCGAGAAGGCCCTCACCACCAGCGCCGGGGGCACCCTGCTCGGCACCCTCGCCGCCAACCGCATCTTCATTCCGTCCGCCTGCGGCGGCAAGGGGAGCTGCGGGGTGTGCACGGTGACGGTGTGCGACGGGGGCGGCGCGATCCTGCCGACCGAGCTGAGCCACGTCTCGCGCGGCGAGGCGCGCGACGGCGTGCGGTTGTCCTGCCAGGTCAAGGTGAAGCAGGACATGGCCATCGAGCTGCCCCCCGAGGTGTTCAGCGTCCGGCAGTGGCGCTGCCGGGTGCGGTCGAACGCCAACGTCGCCACGTTCATCAAGGAGCTGGTGCTCGAGCTGCCCGCGGGCGAGTCGGTGCCGTTCCGGGCCGGCGGCTACATCCAGATCGAGGCGCCGACGGGCACCGTGAAGTACTCGGACTTCGACATCGAGGACGAGTACCGGGCGGACTGGGACAAGTTCAATCTGTGGCGCTACGTGTCGACGGTCGAGGAGCCGGTGACGCGCGCCTACTCGATGGCCAACTATCCCGAGGAGCGCGGCGTCATCATGCTGAACGTCCGGGTGGCATCGCCGCCGCCGCGGGCCCCCGAGGGGACGCCGCCGGGGAAGATGAGCTCCTGGATCTTCAGCCTCAGGCCGGGCGACGAGGTCACCATTTCGGGGCCGTTCGGCGAATTCTTCGCGAAGGAGACCGAGGCCGAGATGCTCTTCGTCGGGGGCGGGGCGGGCATGGCCCCGATGCGCTCGCACATCTTCGATCAGTTCCGCCGGCTGAGCACGTCGCGCAAGGTCTCGTTCTGGTACGGCGCGCGCAGCCTGCGCGAGGCGTTCTACCTCGACGACTTCGACGCCATCGCGGCCGAGCACGACAACTTCGAGTGGCACCTCGCCCTGTCGGAGCCGCTGCCCGAGGACGGGTGGACCGGACACACCGGCTTCATCCACCAGGTGGTGCTCGACAACTACCTGAAGACCCACCCCGCGCCGGAGGACGTCGAGTACTACCTGTGCGGTCCCCCGATGATGCTCAAGGCGTGCATGGACATGCTCGACTCGCTGGGGGTCGAGCCCGAGAACATCCTCTTCGACGACTTCGGATAAGCGTTCCGTCACGTCCCGATCTTCGGACACGGACATGGGGTTTACGGCGCGCAATCGCTGACGAATCACCGCGCCGTACACGCGAACGTCCAGTCACGGCGCGGCACCAGGAGTCGGCGCGAGCGCGCGACCCTGCTCCTCGGGACAGTCCCTCCGGCGAGTACGGGCACATGCTCACTGCGCGGGCACGATCGGTAGCCGGCGACGGCCTGCCCCGCCGGCCGGGAGTCTCCCCCCATCGCCGCGGCCGGCCGCGGTTCGCGGCCGGGTCCGCGTGCGGGTTGCTCCTGGCCGCGTGCGCGTGCGTCCCCCCCGACCCCGGGGCGGCCGTCGTCGAGTTCACCGGGTCCACGATGGGGACCACCTACGCGGTCCGGGTGGTGACGGTGGACGCGTGGGCGCAGGCCGAGCGCGATCGGGTCGCGGGCGGGATCCAGGCGGTCCTCGACGATGTCGAATCGAAGATGTCGCATTACGACCCGTCGTCGGAGCTCTCGCGGTTCAACCGCGGGCGGACGACCCGCCCCTTCCCGGTCTCGGCCGAGACGTTCGAGGTCTTTCGCCAGGCCCGGCGGCTGAGCGAGCTGACGGCGGGGGCGCTGGACGTGACGGTGGCCCCGCTCGTCAACGCGTGGGGCTTCGGGCCGGTCGAGCCGGACCGGTTTCCTCCCAACGCCGACCGGTTGTCGCGGGCTCTCGATCACGTCGGCTACGCGGGAATCCAGCTCGACGAGGCGGCGTCGACGCTGCGCAAGGCGGACCCCGCGATCGAGGTCGACCTGTCGGCGGTGGCCAAGGGCTACGGCGTCGACCGGGTGGCCGACGCCCTGCGCGGGGCGGGGCTCGGGCGCTACCTGGTCGAGGTCGGGGGTGAGATCGTGGCTTCCGGGACGAACCAACTCGACGGCCCGTGGCGCATCGGCATCGAGTCGCCGACGCCCGGCGGCGGTATTCAGCGGGTCGTCCCGCTGCGTGACGGGGCGATGGCCACGTCGGGCGACTACCGCAACCGGCGCGAGGTCGAGGGCGGCTGGGTCTCCCACACCATCGATCCCCGCACGGGGCGGCCCGTCGAGCACCGGCTCGCCTCGGTGAGCGTCGTCGCCGACACCTGCCTCGAGGCCGACGGGCTCGCCACCGCGCTCGAGGTGCTGGGTCCCGACGATGGTTATGCGCTGGCCTTAGAAAACGGGTGGGCCGCCCTCTTCCTGATCCGCGGCGCGGACGGGGCGATCGCCGAGCGCGCCACCCCCGCGTTCTCCGCCCTCGCCGAGGCGCGCCCACCGGGGGAGCCGGCATCCGAGCCGCAGGCGTCGAGACCGTAGGACGGCGCGGATTCCGGCAGGATGGTCGGGCCGCGAGCGGAGACGACGGTCCCCGGGCTAGAATGGGAACGATGGGGGTGTTCCTGCTGACGTTGGGCGGCATCGCGATCGTCATGGCGATCATGGCGATCGGGGTGATGCTCGACGGCCGGTGTCTGCGCGGCTCCTGCGGCGGCCCCGACGTGGTCGGGCGGGACGGCGAGTCGCTGGCCTGCGCCGCGTGCCCCCGCCGGCGTCGGCCGTCGGCGGCCGATGGGTGACGGGGTGCCTCCGCCGATGGCCGGCGGCCGGCCTCGGAAGCTCGTGGCGAAGGTTCCGCCGCGGCCGCCGCGCGGGCTTTCGCCGCGGGCAGTCAGACTAAGACTAAGGACCCTCGACTAGGCTCGGCGCAGATCCTGCTGAACCGAGGGCCGCCGCGCGGAGGCAGAATACGCGGGGCGCGCCGGCGAGCACGGCGAAGGAAGGTGCTGACGCCGGCGGGCGGGGCGGGCCAATAAGGCACGGTCCCGCCCGCCAACGTCGCCATCCACGGTCCCGTCGTCGGCAACCTTGGGCAGGTTGCCACCAAGGGCCGCCCTACCGGCGCGGCTCGGTCGGATCGCGCCCGTCGAGGGGGGCGCCGGTGCCGGACGAACCCGCGAACAGCCGGCGGCCGTCGGGGAACGTCACGTCGCGGCCGTTGGCGCGCAGGGCGCCGTCGAGGGCCTGGTAGCCCTCCACCAGGACCTCGGTGCCGGGCAGCACCGAGTCCCTCCGCCAGCCGCGGCGCACCAGCGCTCCCGGAGGGCCCGCCTCGATCATCCAGTTGTCGACCGTCCCGTCGTCGTTGGTCACCTCGAGGTGCATCCACGCGTGCGGGTTGATCCACTCCATCCGGGTGATCTTGCCCTGCAGCCGGACCGGCCGGTTGGCGTCGAACTCGGCCGCGAACGCGTGATGCGCCACGACCTGCGCGGTCGCCGCGAGCAGGCCGACCCCGACCACCCCCGCCAGCACGAACATGTTCCTCTTCATTGCCCTACCTCGCTCCTGAAGATGCGCCGCCAACTGTCCCGGCGGTCGCCGTCCAATCTATCGTCCGATTCAGCGGCCGCCCCGATGCGGCGGCCGCGTCCGCCCCCCTCTACCGCCCGCCGCCCGCCGCCTCGGCGTCGCGCGCGCGGGCGCCGCTCAGGATGTTGGTCATCCCGTAGTTGCCCTCGTGGCACGCGTACTCGACGAGCTCGTACTGCGTCTCGTCCCTGACGAACGTGAACATGCCCGTCCACGGCCGGGTCCACACCCTGGGGTCGTCGACCGTGAACTGGTACTCCAGGGTGTCGGGACCCGTCCGCGTGTACCGCTCGGTCATCGTCAGCGCGTCGCTCGACCCCTGGTACGGCGCCTTGCCGTTGAAGTTGCGGATCTCGACGACCAGCGTGTCCCCGTCCCAGTGGCCGC
Source organism: Vicinamibacterales bacterium (assembly GCA_963664545.2). GTDB lineage: Bacteria > Acidobacteriota > Vicinamibacteria > Vicinamibacterales > UBA8438 > JAJEEA01. The sequence goes on from OY761475.2 coordinate 3,160,941, forward strand.
GGGCGTCGCCCAGCCACGACGTGATGTCGTCGCCGATGTGGGGACTGCCGTCGGTGGGGACGACGCGGGTCTCGTGGATCATCTCGCGCTGGAGGGCGACATGGTTCGGCCCCTGCACGATCTGGAGGCCGTTGTTGTAGACGCCGGGGGTCGGGACGAGGCTGCGGGTGATGCAGCGCACCCACGAGCTGAGGTCCTCGGGGCCCGCGGCGATGGGCCGGCGGGCGGCCCGCGCCTCGGCGAGCAGACGCTCGCCCTCGGGGGTGCGGGCGGGCAGCCGGCCGTCGGGCGGGTCGATGACCATCGCCACCTGCCGCGACGGCGCCGACCGCACGTAGCCGAGGGTGGTGTCGCGCCACTCGGACTCGTAGCCCCAGATGCTGCCGAGGGTGCCGCGCTCGCGCCGCGCCGCCGCCTGCTCGGCCGTCAGCACCTCGGTCTCGGCGAGGTCCCGGGGCCGCTCCAGGGGAATGCCGTGGGCGGCGTCGCCGGTCCACACGCCCTGGAAGTCGGGCACGCCCCACGGCGTCCGGGGCACGGTGTACTCGCGCAGCTCGGTGGTGATGTCGACCGGCGCGTCGAACGCGACGTCGACCCCCGCGAAGCCCTCCTCGACAACGGCGAGGCGGACGTTGTCGGGGCCGCTGATGAACGCCTGCCGGGCGGCGGTGCGGCCGCCCTCGGGCACCGCGGGCTCGCTGAGGAAGGCGACGCCGTCGGCCCGCAGCTCGGCCGCGGCCGCGTCCATCTCGGGCACCGCGAACGCGATGTGGTCGATGGAGCGGCCCGCCGTCGGCGCCGGCGGTGCCTCGGCCTCCATCGCGAAGAGCCAGATGTCGCCCATGCGCACGCCGTCGAGTTGGTCGCGCAGCCGGGCGCTCTCGCCCCCGAACCGCTCCTGGTACCACGCCAAGGTGGCCGCGGGGTCGGTGGCGCTCAGGTGGATGTGGTGGAACCCGAGGGTGTCGGCGTCCTCGACGAGCTCGATGCGCGTGCCCCACGGGTCGAAGATGTAGCCGTGCTGGTACAGCCCCGGCACGTCGCGCAGGGCCGACCCGTCGGCGAAGCGCTGCAGCCGCACGCCGGAGCCGCGCACGCCGACCGCCTCGAGCTCGCCCATCTTGGCGGTCAGGTCGCGGTACGAGAACGAGATGTGGTCGATGCCCGTCCGCTGGCTGCTGCCGAGGGTCGGGCGCGAGTCGAACACGAGCTCGGCCCCGCCGCACAGGACCGCGTCGTCGCGGTCGGCGACGGGCTCGCAGTCGAGGTAGCGCGTGTACCAGCCGACGGCCTCGGTGGCGTTCGACGTCGTGAGCTGCACGTGATGGTAGTCGGCGGCGAGGGCCGGGGCCGGGGCGACGAGCGCAGCGGCGGCCGCCGCGAGCAGGACGTTTCTGGTCCGGTTCATGGTGCGTTGCCTCTCTTCAACATTCCTCGAATCTCGTGGCGGGAGCCGCGCCGCCTCCGACGGGCGATGCGACTCCGCGGTCCCGGTTGCCGTCACCCTTCAGGGGCACGCGGCGCGCGGCACGACCACGACGACGGGCTCACGGGGTCAGCGGGTAGGCACCCGGCGCAGGTGTCCGTAGATCAGGTCCTCCGAGAACTCGACGCACTTGTACTCCAGCACCTGCGCGTTCGGCTCGAGACGCCGGTAGAGGGGCATCTCGATGGTCCACGGCCGCGTGAACACGTTGGGGTCCTCGATGGTCGCCTCGTACCAGATGGCGTTCGCCCCCATCGGGGTGTAGCGCTCGGTGACGCTCAGGCCGTTACTGGCGTAGTTGCCGGCGCGGTCGAACCACTGCTCGCCGGTGAAGCCCTCGGCGTCGACGACGAGGGTGTCGCCCTCCCAGCGCCCGTGCGACCGTCCCATCCAAGTGTCGAGGGGCGGCGGCTCGGGGTTCTCCTTGTCCATGTGCACGGTGCGGTTCGCATCGGTGAACCCGTACACGAACATGATCGCGCGGTCGCCCTGGATGATGCGGAACGGATAGGGCAGGTAGGTCGCCCGCGGCACCCCCGGCATGAAGCACTTCACCTCGGGGTCGTCGGTCCACCGGTTCTCGAAGTTCCGCTGCTTCTGCGCCAGCGCCTCCGGGCGGTAGGGAATCTCGTTGCCCACGACCACGCCCCGGCCGGGGGGATCGCCCCGATGGCCCCCGTGTCCGGGGCCCCGCGCTCGCCGGATGGTCCTGGATGTCCCAGTGCGCGGTGCCGATGGCCTGCCAGACCCCGTTCAGATCGGGGTTCCCGTCGAAGGCGCGCGGCACCTCCTGCGCCGCCGCCGGGCCGGCGGCCAGCGCCAGCACCGTCAGCAACGCACCCGTCCGCACGCTCGTCCACTTCGTCATCGTCGTCAGTCTCCTTCATTCCGCCGCTGCCGTTACCGCCGCGTTAACCTCCCGGCCCCGACGGCAGGCACCCCGTCACGCCGGAAGCAGCGCGCGGTGCTGCGCCGCAACTCGGCGCCGTCGTCGGAGGTCTCCGCCGCCGCCTCTGCGGCGCCGCCGCCCGAACCCGCCCCTCCGGTGGCCCGCGTCGTTCCGCGACGCAGGCCCGGGCCGGGACACCGCCACCCGGTCAGGGGGTGACGGTGATCGTCAAGTTCTCGCTCGTCGTCAGCGCGCTGTCCCCGGCCATGGCCCGCAGCACGTAGGTGCCGGGCTCGTCGAACGTCGCGTACACCTCCCACCGCCCGTCCTCGGGCACGTCGGGCAGGATGTAGGGCGGCGACCACGGGGAGTACGAGTAGACCCGCGTGTCCTGCCAGGTCTTGAGCTGACGGGGGCTGAAGCTGACCTTCGACGCGTCGCCCCGGTACACGATCCACGAGAACCGCAGCCCCGGCGGGTTGCCCGGCACGATCTGCTGGGGCGGCCGGTAGGCGGGATGCGGCTGGCCGGGCTCGGCCGCGGGCGGCGTGTAGCTGCCCGACGGTATGCCGTCGTCGCTCGTGAACGCCACCAGGGTCAGGGGCTGCCCGACCCGCACCGTCCGCGGCTGGTCGACCCCGAGGCTCAACTCGGGCGGCCGGTTCTCGCGCCACTCGTCGCGGATGCGGCCGAAGTTGGCCCCCATCTCCGTCGCGATGGTCTGCGCGTCGAGCAGGTAGTCGGTGCGCAGCGAGCCGTACGCGCGCTCCGTCCGGCCGTTCGTGGTCAGGGTCCAGACGATCTCCCGGTCCCCGAAGTCGGCGGGGACGTCGATCGTGAAGAGGAACAGGTTGCGGCGGGGGTAGAAGTGGGTCGGCTGCCCCCGGTCCGGCCCGCCGGGCTCGATGTGGTTGTCGGGCCCGACCGGCACGTCGAGCTCCTCCTCCCAGTTCGAGTTCATGTAGCCGAAGTACATGCGGAACGTGCCGTCCTCGTTCGGCCACCACCCCTCGTAGGCGGGGTACACGCTCTGCCCCCGCGAGTAGGTGAACCGGGTCTGGGCGCCCGCCGCCGCGGCCAGGGCCACAAGGGCGGCGACGGCGACGGACGCGCGGACGAACCGCTTCGCGTTCACCGTCACTGGTCGTTGCCCTCGTCCACGTGCACCTGCTGCGACGGGAACTCGGCCATGCACAGCGGGCAGCCGATGAGGTGGTCGCCGGGCTGGAGGCCGAGGCGCTCGCGGCGCTCGGCCATCTCGCGCTCGAACTGCTCGTCGGTCAGCTCGAGGGCCTCGCCGAGGTCGATGAACATGTTGGCCACCGACCGGCGTCCGCCGCCCGACCAGTTGCGCGGGTCGGCGACGTTGCGGTTGGCCGCGGTGGTGTCGAGCCAGCCGATGATGTGGACGATCGTGCCCTTCGGCAGCAGGGGCGCGTAGTCGTCGTCGAAGATGTACTGCTTGACCCAGTTGTGGTCGTAGCCGACGCAGGCGAGGGTCTCGATGTTGTGCCCCCAGATCGCCTCGAGGCACATGCGGGTGCCCGGCGCGTGCTGGTGGGGCTCGAACGAGACGATGCGCGTGTGCTCGTCGAGCACCCGGTAGGCGTGCAGCTCCTGCGAGGTCTCGTTCGGCCGGATGTCGATGTCGACGCCGTTGCCGACGAGGGTCCGCGCGTGGCGGATCTCGGGCTCGTAGCCCTTCGGGTGCAGCTTGAACGCGAACTTCAGGTGCGCCTGGGTCTCCCGCCCGTTAGAGTGCAGGTGCGCCGTCTCGAGCTCGAGGGCCGAGCCCGCCTTGAGCAGCCGCCCGGCGTTCTCGGGGAAGATGTCGGCGTTCCGCCCCACCTCGTGCACCGGGAACCGGGTGGCGCTCGCCGGGTCCGACCCGTCCGGGTCCACCGCCCCGTAGGTCATGTGGTGGAACACGTAGCGCCCGCCCACGGTGTCGCCGGTCCCGTCGGGCGGGATGTCGTTGAACTCCTTCACCTCGACCGCGGCCACGTAGCGGTCCTCGGCAAGCCCGAGGGGGATGGTGCCGAGGTTGGTCCACTTGTCGGGGGCGGCGGCGGGCACGGTGACCAGCGGCGACTCGACGATCAGGTCGGGCTCGCCGATCTCCCACTCGCTCTCGTCGCCGAAGTCGAGGGGAGGCGGCATGTCGGCGGGGTCGCCGAGCGGCGCGCCGGCGTCGACCCAGCGGCCGATCAGCTCGATCTCGTCCTCGCTCAGCGAGATGTCGTTCTTGTAGTGCTGGATGCCGATGTCGCGCTCGATGAACCACGGCGGCATCGCGCCGCGGGCGCTGCGCAGGGCCGTCCGGGCCTTGATGGCCCGCGCGTAGGGGCGCACCTCGGCGTAGGTGAGCAGCGACATCGGGGCCACCGACGCGGGCCGGTGGCACTGCTGGCAGCTCTGCTGCAGGATCGGCGCGATGTCCCGCGCGAAGGTGACCTCGGCGTCCGCCACCGCCGGCGCCGACTGGGCGGTCGCGGCGGCCGGGGCCATGAGCAGAAAACCGACGACACCGGCGACGAGAACACGCATGGCGCTCATCACAGACTCTCCTTCGAATACACGGGCCGACGCATGCGAATCCAGACCCGATAGTATCCCTCTACCGCGGTTCCGCCCGCAACCGGCGGCGCGGAGGGAAGCTCGCGGTCAGATCACGAGGCGACTCACGACGGTGATTCGTTGCTCCCGATATCCCCCGAGAAGGCAGCAGGCCTCCCGAGACGGTCCATCAGTACCGGAACAGATACGAGACCTTGCCGAAGAAGGCCCGGTTGGTGCGCTGGAGGGCCGTCATCGGGAAGAGCACGCTGTCGATCTTCATCCCGTCGCGGAAGCGGTCGTCGTAGCCGAGGAACAGGACCGTGCCGGCGTTGATGCGGTAGGTCATCAGCAGGTTGTTGCCGACGGTCACGTCCCAGGTGTTGTGCTCCAGGATGTGGCGCAGCATCAACCGGTCGGTGAACTGGTACGTCGTCCGCCCCCGGAGGATCTTCACGTCGTAGATCTCCGCGCCGCCGAGGGGGTCGACGAAGCTGCTGAACACGGTCCTCAGCTCCGTGCGGAGCCGCGACGTGGGCTGCACCCGGAAGTTGACGTTCCCCGAGACCGACTGCCCCCGGTACGGATTGACCTCGTCGTAGAGGATGCCGTGGCCCCAGTTGTAGCCCCCGAAGAGCGAGAACAGCCGCGAGCTGATGCCGCTGTAGAACCCGTAGCCGGTCTTCTTGAAGTCGACCTCCTGGAACCGCTCGAGGTCGTGGTTCACCATCCCCGTGAACGAGATGTTGTTCGTGAACGAGAAACTCGCCATGCCCTGGATCTGCTCGTCCTGCAGCACCCCGGCGTGGTCGTAGAGCCGCAGGTAGGTCAGCGACGGCCCCCACGTGAGGATCGACGACTCGGGCCACCAGCGGTAGCCGATGTTGCCGCTCGTCTGTCGCAGGTCGACGCGGGGGAGGAACCCGGTCAGGGTGCGGAACCCCGGATCGATGCTGCTGTAGGCGGCGCTGTAGCTCAGGTTGCGGCCCTCGCGCGAGAAGTCCGCCTCGATCGCCGGCCCCGACAGGTCGCCCAGCTCGCCGTCCACGGTATCAGACCCCATGGCCAGGAAGCTCGCGCGGTGGTTCCGGCCGAGCCGGAAGCGGCCGTCCACGCCCGCCACCCGGTTGTAGTCGTCCCCGAACTCGCGGGCGGTCATGATGCCGCCGACGTACGACTCGGAGTAGAGGTCGTAGCGGGCGCGGCCGATCACGGTCTGGGCGGACGTGCCGGCCCGCGGATCGCCCGCGTCGAGCAGGGCGCCCGGCGTCCCGTCGTCGGCGACGAGGACCCCGAGGGTCGACTGGCCGACCTTGCCGGTCAGCTTGCCGCCGTAGAGGGGGTCGACGATGGTGCGGGTGTGCACCAGGGTCAGCGGCGTCGCGGTCTGGAAGATCTCCTGCCCCTCAAGGAAGAACGGGCGCTGCTCGGGGTAGAACAGCGCGAACCGCTGGTTGGTCTCGACCTGGGGCCGGTCCGACTCGATCTGCGAGAAGTCGGGGTTGTAGGTGAAGTCCGCGGTCAGGTTGGGGGTGATCCCGTACTTGACGCCGAGCCCGAACGCGCCTTCCGGATCGTTGTCGGCGAACATCCCGTCGGCGGTGTCGAGCGACCCGGTGCGGAACCCCGTGACCTCGGGCAGGAACTCGAGGTTGCGGCTCGCGGACAGGTCCGACAGCCCCTCGAGTTGGCCGAACTGGGTGATCTGCCCGGCGACCCCGCGGGAGATCGGCGACCACGACTGCGCCTCGGACTTGCCGCGGATGATGCGCGTGATCTGGAACCCCCAGCGGTGGCCCACCCCCGCCGCGCGGGAGGGATAGCGGAGGCTCTTGAACGGAATCCGCATCTCCGCCACCCAGCCGTCGTCGACGATGCGGCCGGCGGTGTCGAAGAGGGCGTTCCACGACTCGTCGCCGCGGATGCCGAACTGCCCCGACACGCTGCTGCTGCTCCGCCCCCGCCGGCCGCCGCTCGACCCGCGCCGCGCCGACGAGCTCGAGCTGGAGCGCGAGAAGCCGGTGCTGCCGTCGGCGTTGACGATCGAGTCGGCCTGCACGCCGTAGCCGTTGACCTCGAACTGGTAGGCCCGCTGCTGGTCGAGGAACGGATCGAAGAGGACCGCCATGCGGTCGTCCCCGCGGATCTCCTCGCGGTCGGCGCGGTTGACCCGCATGATGCCGGGGTCGGCGTAGTGGGCGTAGAAGGCGAAGTAGAGATGGTCGCTGTCGTAGGCCATCCACACCTCGGTGTCCTCCGAGCCCGGGGCCCCCTCGACGGGGGCGATCTGCACGAAGTCGGTGAGGTGGGTCGCGGTCTCCCACACCGAGTCGTCGAGCCGGCCGTCGATCTCGGGGGCGATGGCGGTCCGCGCCAGCGCGACCGTCGGCCGCGCCAGCAGGCCCGGCGCGAACCCCCCCGCGCGGCCGGACCGCTGCGGCGGGGGGGCGTCGGCGACCCCGGCGTCCCGCGCGGCCGGCCCGGGCAGGGCAAGGGTCCCGGTCACCCCGTTGCCGGAGGCGGCCGGCGCGTTGCCGGAGGCGGCCGGCGCGTTGCCGAAGGGATCGCCGGCGCGCCGGACGGGGGCGCGGTCGGCGGGCCGAAACGCGGCCGACCCCTGACGCGGAGCCGACGTCGGGCGCGCCGACGGCGCGGCCCGCCCCCCCGCGGCGACCTCGGCCGAAGCTACACCCGTCGCTCCCGGCCCCGGTGCGTTCGGACGCCCCGCGGCGAACGCCGCGGAGCGCGGCACCGGGCGCGACAACGCCGGCGCCGTCCGGGCCGGCGGCGCGGACTGCGACGACAGCCAGTCGGCGACGGCGGCGGCCACCCGGTCCTGCGTCTCGAACAGGTCCTGCCACGTGCCGTCGATCCGGGCGTTGAACGCGACCGCGCCCGACGCCACGTCGACCACCCGGGTCGTCACCCGCAGGCGGTCGCCGACCCGCTGCAGCGCGCCGTCGACGAGCCAGCTCACGCCCTGGTCGCGCCACACCGCCATCGCGTCCGGCGCGAAGGCCGCGACGCCGCCCGGTCCTGGCCCGCCCGCCGCGGCGCCGGCTCGATACGGGTCGGCCGCGCCCCAGCCCACGACCGCCATCCCGACCCGCTGCACGTCGGCCGCGACCGTCTCGGCGATGCCCGCCCCGATCCAGTCGTCGGCCGGCTGCCGGCTGACGTTGGTGAACGGCACGACGGCGGTGACGGGCGGCTGCGCCGCGCCCGGAGACGCCATCAGGACGAATAGCCCCGCCACGAGTCTGAGCCGTAGAACGGTGCAGACTCGTGGCGGGGTTGGTGGGGCGGTGAGCGGAGCCGCAGGCGACGCTCTCCGGGCTAGGAGTCTGCGCGGCAGAACGGCGCGGACTCCCGCAGGGCCGGACAGGCCCCCAGCGGAGGCGTCAGGCGGCGATGGGCGGGCCGGCCCCGCGGCGGCGGTGGCCGTACGGGATCGGCGGCCGGCGGAAGCACGGAATCTCATGCGTTGGTCGTACCGGATTGTCGGGAGGTAGCGAGCCGGGACGCAGACCGGCTCGCTACGCAGCCCGTTATTCTAGCAAATTGGTGAGCGCCGGCCGTCCGTGCTACCGTGCGCAGAGTTCCGTTGGCGGCAGCCGGACCGGCGGCGGCCGCCCCGCCCGTTCGGCCGGCACCGCTGGGCGCGACGCAACGCGCGACTCGACCACGGGCTCCACGCCGCCTCACGAACGGCATCGCCGTGCCTGCGCACCCCCCTCCGTCCGGCCCCTCGCCGGCTGCCCTGCTCGGCCCGACCAACACCGGAAAGACCCACCGCGCGGTCGAGCGGCTCCTCGAGCACCGCACCGGCATGATCGGGCTCCCGCTGCGGCTGCTCGCCCGCGAGGTCTACGACACCCTGACGGTGCGGGCCGGCGAGCAGGCGGTGGCGCTGGTGACCGGGGAGGAGAAGCGGGTGCCGGCGTCGCCGCGCTACTGGGTGTGCACGGTCGAGGCGATGCCCCTCGACCGCGCCGTCGACTTCGTCGCCGTCGACGAGATCCAGCTCGCCGCCCACCCCGAGCGCGGGCACGTGTTCACCGACCGCCTGCTGTACGCCCGCGGCCGGCGCGAGACCTGGTTCCTCGGCTCGAACACGGTGAGGGGCATGGTGACCGCGCTGGTCCCCGGCATCACCGTCCGCAGCCATACCCGGCTCTCGACCCTGCGCCACCGCGGCCGCCTGAAGGTCGGGGGACTGCCGCCCCGCACCGCCGTCGTCGCCTTCTCGATGGCGCGCGTGTACGACCTCGCGGAACGGGTGCGGGCGCGCCGCGGCGGCGCCGCCGTCGTGCTCGGGGCGCTGTCGCCCCGCGCGCGCAACGCCCAGGTCGCCCTGTACCAGAGCGGCGAGGTCGACTACCTCGTGGCCACCGACGCCATCGGCATGGGCCTGAACCTCGACGTCGACCACGTCGCGTTCGCCGAGCTCACCAAGTTCGACGGCCGCACGAGCCGCCACCTCGACCTCGTCGAGCTGGGCCAGATCGCGGGCCGCGCCGGCCGCCACCTGAACGACGGCACGTTCGGGGTGCTCGCGCCGGCCGACGACCTCGCCCCCCGCGTGGTCCGGGCCGTCGAGAGCCACCGCTTCCCCGCCGCCCGGAGCGTGATGTGGCGCAACCGCGCGCTCGACTTCTCGAGCCTCGACGCCCTCGTCGCCTCGCTCCACCGGCCGCCGCCCCGGCGCGGGCTGCGCCTGGCGACGCGCGGCGCCGACCGCGACGCCCTGTGCGGCCTCGCCCTCGACCCCGCGGTCCGCGACCGCGCCGGCCGCGGGTCCGGGGTCAAGCTGCTGTGGGACGTCTGCCAGATCCCCGACTACCGGCAGCTCGTGCTGGAAGACCACGCGGCGCTGCTCGGCGACGTCTTCCGCCAGCTCACCGACCCGCCGGGCCGGCTCTCCGAAGACTGGCTGGCGGAACGCATCGGCCGCCTCGACCGGACCGGCGGGGACCTCGACGACCTGCTCACACGGCTCGCGTTCATCCGCACGTGGACGTACATCGCCCACCGCCCCGCGTGGGTCGCCGACCCCGGCCACTGGCAGGCGCGCACGCGGACCGTCGAGGACAAGCTGAGCGACGCCCTTCACGCGCGGCTGGTGGAACGGTTCGTCGACCCGCGGCGCAACGCCCCCCGCGCGACGCGCCCCCGCGACGACGCCGGGCCGCGCGACGCCGGGCCGTTCGCGGTCCTCGCCCGTCTCGTGCCCGACCCGTCCCCGGCCAGCCCGCGGGGCGCGGGGTGGCTGGAGCAGCTCATCGACGCGCCCCACGAGCGCATCGAGATCGACGCGGGGGCGCGCATCCGGTTCGCGGGGCGGCCCGTCGGGCGGCTGGTGCGGGGGGTCGACCTCCTGCGCCCGAACGTGGTGCTGGCCGACGGCGTGACGACGTCGCGCGGCCTCCGCCACCGCGTCGAACGGCGCCTCGTGGCGGCGGCCCGCGACCTCGCGGGCGAGGTCCTCGCGCCGCTGCGGACGGATCGCCTGGGGGACCTGGGGCCGGCCGGGCGCGGCGTCGTCTACCAGCTCGAGCAGGGCCTGGGCACCGTCGCCGCCCGCGACGCGCGCGCCCAGCTCCAGGCCCTGACCGCGGCCGAGCGGCGGCTCCTGGAGCAGGCGGACATCTGTCTGGGACTGCACGTGGTCTATCTGCGGGGGGCGTTGAAGGCGGGACCGCTCGCGAGCCGGGCGGCCCTGGCGGCGGCGTTCTGGGGCGCGGAGGCCGGGGCCGTCCACCCCCCGCCCTCGGCGGTGTCGGTACCGGCCGAGGCGGGCCGGCCGGCCGCGCTGTACGCGGCGGTCGGCTTCCCCGTGGCGGGCGTCCGCGCCGTGCGCGCGGACGTCCTCGAACGGCTCGTCCGCGAGCTCCGCCGGCTCGACCGGCGCGGCCGGTTCGAGCCCGACGAACCGGTGCGCCGGCGGCTGTCCTGTCCCCGCGCCGACGTGCGGCCGGTGGTCGAGGCCCTCGGCTACCGGGACGCCGGCGACGGCCGCGTGGCGCGCCCGCGTCCCCGCCGGCGCCGCCCCCCGGCGGCGTGAGGCGCCGGGCCGGCCGGCGCGAAGCGCGGAGGTGCGGGGCCGGCGTCCGCGAAGGGCCGGCAACCAGCCCGGCGGCAGACGGCCGGAGGCGCGGGGGTGGAACGTGGCCGCCAGCCACGCGGACCAACCCCGCGGGACTTGCGCGACCACCGCCCCCGGGCCGCGCCGCACACCCTCAGCGTCCGGCTCCCCCCCTCAGTGCATCCGCACGCGGACGGCACCACGGTCGGCCGCGATGCGCAGCACCGGGCCGCCGCCGTTGACGTCCCCACGGAAGTCGCCGCCGCGCGGCTCGGGCGTCCCCGGCAGGTCGATCGAGAAGCCGGACCGGCGGGTGGTGGAGGCGTCGATGGTCACCGCGCCCTCGGCCGCCAGCTCGACATCGAGGTCGCCCCGGTCCACCTCGACCGAGGAGTCGCCCTCGACGGCGAGGTCGCGCAGCACCACGTCGGAGCGGTCGGCGTCGAGCCGCAGGTCGCCGCGCACCCCGTCCAGCATGACCTCGCGGGCGCGGTCGAGCGTGACGGCGATCGACCCGGCGAGGCCGCGCGCCTGGAACCGCCCCCGGTCGAACTGGAGCGTCACCATCCCCCCGAGGTCGCGGGCGTCGAGGTCGCTCCGGTCGAGGTTGAGCAGCAGCCGCCCCTCGAACCCCTCCAGGGTCGTCGCCGCCCGATCGATCTCGAGGTCGAGGTCGAGCTGCCGCGGGACGCGGATCTCGTAGTGCACGCGCGGCAGCCGCCGGTTCCCGAACAGGCCCCCGCGCCGGGGCACGCCGCGGTAGTCGGTGCGGACTCGCGCCGAGCGGCGGTTGCCCCGCACCTCGATGGCGGTGCCGTCGACCGCCTGCCGCGCGTAGTCGTCGTCGACGCCGCCGGGCGCCTCGATGCGGGCGACGATCTCCGCCGACGGACGGTCCCACGACGTCAGCCGCACGCTCCCGCGGTCGGCTTCGAGCTGGAGCAGGCTGCCGGCCTGGAACTCCATGGTGTGCCGGAACGTCCGTTCCTGGGCGGCGGCGGTGGCGGACACCACGCCCAGCCCCGCCGCCAGAAGCACTCGATACGCCTGCGGCATGGTCTCCTCCCAACTGCCTCTCTGCACGGATACGGGTCTCCGGGAGATTATATGAACCGATGATGTCTACGACACCGCGCACTGCCGCGTTCCCCGCCCCGGCGCCGGACGCCGGAGCGAGGATGCGGGGATCCAGTTCGTGTTTACGCGCAAGCATCCACTTGCCGAGGACGTCGCGGGACGCCGGGCCGAGGATGCGGGGATGCCGGGCGGCGGCCCCGCTGGTCCTCGCCGCGGGCCTGATGGCCGGCATCCACGCCGCCGCGGCCGGCGCGGCGCCGGCCGCCGTACGGCAGGAAGGGCCGGCCGGCCGGAAAGCCCCCACCGCGCAGGATCGGCCGGCCCGCCCCGGGACGTTCGCCGCGCGGTACGGACCGGCGCAAAGCCGAACGCCCCCCGCGCCGGCCGCGCCGCGCGAACGCGGCGCCGAGCTGCGGGTCTGGCTGGTGACGGCCGGCCCCGGCGACGCGGTCTGGGAGCACTACGGTCACAACGCGCTCCGGGTGCTCGACACCCGCACCGGCCGCGACGTCTCCTACAACTGGGGCTTCTTCGACTTCCGGCAGGCGGACTTCATCGCGCGCTTCCTGCGGGGGCGCATGCTCTACATGGTGGCGGAGCTGCCCACCGGCGTCATGCTCGACCAGTTCCGCGAGGCCGACCGCGAGGTGGTCCTCCAGGAGCTGGACCTCACCCCGGCCGAGAAGGCGATGCTGCGCACCGCGGCGCACGAGAACGCGCTGCCGCACAACCGCGACTTCATCTACCAGTACTTCCTCGACAACTGCTCGACGCGGGTCCGCGACCTCCTCGACCGCGTGCTCGGCGGCGCCCTGCGGGAGGCGTTCGAGGGGCGGGCGACGGACGTCGGCTACCGGCACCACACGCGCCGCCTGACGCAGACCGCTCCGCTCGTCCACACCGGCACGGACCTGCTCCTCGGCTCGCCCGCCGACCGGCCCATCCCGGCGTGGGACGAGCTGTTCCTGCCGCTGGCGTTGCGCGACCGTCTCCGGTCCGTCCGCATCACGCGCGGGGCGGAGACCCGGGCCCTCGTGCTCACCGAGGAGATCCTGCACCCGTCCGGCCGCCCCCCGGCACCCGCCGGTCCGCCGGCGTGGCTCGGCCGCTACCTGGCCCTGGGGCTCCTCGTCGGGGCGCTGTTCGCGTCGGCGGGAACCGCGCGGGTCCGGACGTCGACGGGTCTGCGCCGGGGCGTGCTCGCGTTCGCCGCCGCATGGTCGCTCGCGGCCGGCGGGGTCGGGACCCTCCTGGTCCTGATGCTCGCGACGGACCACACGTTCATGTGGTGGAACGAGAATCTCTTCCTCTTCAGTCCCCTGTCGCTCGGGCTCGGCGTCCTGCTGCCGCTGTCGACGCGCGGCGGGGCCTGGCGGCGCCGCGCCCGCGCCGCCGCCGCCGCCGTCGCCGGGCTGGGGCTGGCCGGCCTGCTCTGGCAGCTCGCGCCGGCCTCGATCCAGCCCAACGCGGCGTTCTTCGCCCTCGCCCTGCCGCCGCACCTCGGCATCGCGTGGAGCCTGCTCGACCGGGTGGGCGGCGCCCCCGACCGGCCCGACCACCCTCCCGCGCCCGCCAGTCACGCCCGAACTGCCGGCCCCGGCCGGCGGGCCGGCGTCAGCGCGGGCGGACCGCGGCCGCGAAGGCGCGGTCGAAGGTCTTGACGTTGGTCACGCCGCGACACCGGCAGCTCGGACCCGCGCCGTCATTCCGCCACCATCACCGCCGGCGGGCGGCGCCGAAGAAACGGCGCCAGCTCATGGCGAGGCCGGTCCAGACCATGACGGCGGCACCCAGGGAAACGACGCCGGCGATCGACTGCCCGACCAAGCCGTACACCTCGCCGGTGTGGGCGAACCGCAGCCAGCGGCGGACCTTGAAGCCGGGGGTGAAGGCGGGATAGCCGGCGCGCCCGACCAGCTCGCCGGTCGCGCGGTCGAACAGCAGGTCCTCGGCCTTCGACGGCTGGCGGCCCGTCCCGCGGTCGACCGCCACCACCACCGGCTCCCGCATCGACTCGGGCAGATCGAGCGTGATCGTCCGCCAGCCGGGCGTCCCGGCCGCGGCCTTGGCGACCAGCGCCTGCAGCGCGACCGGCGGGGCGGACGGATCCGGCGGGGCGGACGGCAGGGCCGGCCCAGCCGACGGCGGCCGCGGCGACGCCTGGAACGGCGGCGTATCGCCGGCCAGCCGGTGGACGATGTCGGCGGCCCACTGGTACGAGATGGTGGCCCCGCTCGCGACGATGACCGCGAGGGGCACCGCCGACCAGAAGCCGATCACGTTGTGCCAGTTGAAGTCGCGCGCCCGCCCGCGGAGGCCGGGGCGGAACCACAGCGCCCGCCGCCAGGCGGCGCGGCCGGCCGCCGACGGCCACCAGAGGTAGACCCCGCTGACGAGGAGGAACAGGAACCCGAGGTTGGCCGTCGCCACGAGCGTCCGGCCGACGAGGCGGTACTCCCCCTCCAGGGCGAACCACCGGTGCCAGTACAGGACCGCGCGGAGGAAGCGCCGCGTCCGCGTGTCGCCGTCGCCCAGCCGGTCGCCGGTGAAGCGGTCGACGTAGACGGCGGCGCCGCCGTCGAACGCGACGATCGCGGGCTCCCGCGGATCCCTGCCGAACGCCACGGAGGCGACGCGGGCGGCCGGCGGGCGGGCGGCCGCGCGGGCGATCAGCTCGTCCAGCGCGAGGGGCGCGGCACCCGGGGCCGGCGGGTCGGCGCGGTAGCCGCGGAGCGCCCACCGGTCGAGCTGCGCCTCATAGGTGAGGATGACGCCGGTCACCGCCGTCATGAAGACGACGACGCCGGCACCGACCCCGACCGCCAGATGGATCCAGAAGATCGGCCTGCGCAGGGACATGTCGGACCGCGCCGGGAGCCCGCCTTGGAATGGCGCAGACTCCCGGCAGGGGTTGAGTTGGGCGGCGGGCGGAACCGCACGCGCCGCCCGCCGGGCCAGAGGCGGAAACCCGCGACGCCGGCCGTGGGGGGACCCCGCGCCGCAGGCCCTCCCGGAACGCGGCCCCCCCCGCAGGCACCCGCGATGGTGGCCGGCCCGCGCGGGGGGCCGGCCGATTCGGTTCGCCGGATCCGCGGCTTGGCGCCGCGAACGCCCCGACCCGTGCCGGGAACAGCGGCCGTCGCGGGCGCGGCCTACTGCGAGCGATCGGAGTCAGTCGCCTGATCGGAGTCGGTCGCCTGATCGGAGTCCGTGGCCTGGTCGGAGTCCGTGGCCGGGGACCCGGCGTCGCCCCCGCCGTCCGAGTCGGTCCCGCCGGGGCAGGCCGCGGTGAGGGCGGCGCCCGCCGCCACCGACCCGGCCGCGACCGCGCGGAACAGGAACGAGCGGCGGTCGACCCGCACGGTGGTGATGTCCTCGTCCGTCAGCGACGTCGGCGATCCCTGAGGGTCCGCGCCGGGCTCTCCGTTCTGCGGTCTACGCATGACGCTGTCTCCCTGATGTGTCTTGAGCCTTGAAGATGCGAATGAGTCTCAGTATCGTAGAGACGCGCGAGAGGGTTGTCAAGCGGCCACGCGCCGCCGGCCATCGGCACGGCACGATCGGCCGCATCGCACGGAGCGCTCACACGATGACGGACCACACCCTATCAGCACCCGCGGCCGACCGCGACTGGTACGCCTGGCTCATCGACCCGGTGCCGACGGCCGAGTTCGACCGCGACTACTACGAGCAGCGGCTGCTCCACGTCCGGCGCGAGGCGCCCGCCTACTACGCCGAACTCCTCTCGGCGGCCGACCTCGACACCGTGCTGGGCACCCACTCGGCCGGCCACCGCGACATCGCCCTGGTCCGGGGCGACGGCGACGTCCCCCCCGCCGAGTACACGAACGACGCGGGCCGGGTCCAGCCCCTTGAGGTCGCGACGCGCTTCGACGAGGGTGCGACCGTCGTCTTCAACCAGCTCCACAAGCGCGTGCCGGCGCTGGCGCGGCTCTGCGTCGCCCTCGGGCGGCGCTTCTCGTCGCGGGTCCAGACCAACGTGTACCTCACGCCGCCCGACGCGCAGGGGTTCGCCCCGCACTGGGACACCCACGACGTCTTCGTGCTGCAGATCAGCGGGACGAAGCGGTGGACGATCTACGACACCCCGGTGAGGCTGCCGCTCCGGGGCCAGCGCTTCCCGCCCGGCACGACCCCTGGCGACGTCAGCGACGAGTTCGAGCTCGGCCCGGGCGGCGCCGTCTACCTGCCGCGCGGCCTCATGCACTCGGCCCGTTCGACGGGGCGGGCGTCGCTGCACGTCACCCTCGGGCTCACCGCGTTCACCTGGGCCGAGCTCCTCGTCGAGAGCGTCTCCGCCGCGGCCCTCGAGAACGAATCGCTGCGCCGCAACCTGCCCCGCGGGTTCGCCCGCGAAGGGTTCCCCGCCGCCGAGCGGGAACGCCTGTTCGCCGAAAAGCTCGCGATCGTGCGGTCGGGGTTCGACCCCGAGGCGGTGTGGCGCCGCTTCGCCGACGAGGTGCTGGCCGCCGACGTGCCGCTCTTCACCGACCTGCTCGGCCAGCGCCTCCGCGGGGACCGGCTGACGCCCCGCTCGCGGGTGAGGCGCCGCGCCGGTCTGCTCACCGAGGCCGTCGCGGAGGGCGGAACGTGCCTCCTCCGGTTCTGCGGCCGCGAGCTCCGGCTGCCCGCCGCCGCGTGGCCCGCGCTGCGGTTCGCCGCGACGACCGACGAGTTCGCCGTCGAGGACCTGCCCGACTGCCTGGACGCCGGGGGGAAGCTGACCCTGGTGACGCGGCTCGTCAGAGAGGGGGTCCTGCAGCCGGCGCCGGCCTGACCCCGGGCCCGCGGCGCACCCGACGAGCCCGCGCCCATCCGCAGGCGCACGCGCCCCCACGCGCCCCACCCGGAAGGCGCGGGCCGCCGGGCAGCCGGCGTAAGGACGGCTCCGGTGCGGCCGCTAGCGCTCAATCACAGTTGACACAGTGCGGGGTTCCGTGTAGAACGGGTCCGTGCGGATTGGACTGCGCATTCTCCGGCCGGAGTCGGTCGAGTGGTTGCGGGAGGAGTTGCGCCGAGGGTCGCTGTCACGGGCCGCTCTGGGGCGCGGACTGTGCGAGCGGGACGATTGGCGCAACGGGCGGGGGGAGCTGTGCGCGGCGTCGGCTCGGAAGGCGTTGCCGCGGCTGGCGGAGCAATTGGGTCTGGCGCTGCCGCCGGCGCGGCCGGGTCCGCCGCGCGGTTGCGGGCCGTCGGGCGACGTGTCGGAGCTGGCGCGGACGGCGTTTTCGGGCAGCTTGGCGGAACTGGGCGGGGTCCGGCTGGTGTTGTCGGACACGGCGCCGGTGCGGAAGCTGTGCGGGCAACTGTTGGAGGCGGCCCATCCGCGGGGCCGGGGCCGGGCGCCCGGCTGCCGGTTGACGTATTTGTTGGCGTCGGCGGCGGGTCCGGTGGGGGTGCTGAGCTTCGTGGCGGCGCCGCTGCGGTTGGGTCCCCGCGACGCGCACCTGGGTTGGGACGACCGCACGCGGGGGGCTCACATCGCGCGGGTGGTCTCGAACGACCGTTTTCTGCTGTTGGCGGGGGTGCGGGTTCCGCACTTGGCGTCGCACGTGCTGGGTCGTGCGGCGGCGCGTCTGGCGACGGACTGGGAGGCCCGGCACGGGGTCCGTCCGGTGTTGCTGGAGACCTGCGTGGAGGCGTCGCGTCGGGCGACGAGCTACCGGGCGGCGGGCTGGAAATGCGTGGGGCGTACGGCGGGCCGCCCGCCCGGGTCGGTGGCCGCGACCGAGCCGAAGAACGTGTTGTTGCTGGGTCTGGCCGGGGGCTGGGCGGAGACGTTGCGGCGTGCGCCGGCGCGGTCGCCGGGTTCGTTTCCGGGGTTGGCGCTGGAGGACGACGCGGATTGGTCGCGGCGCGAGTTCGGGCGCTCGGACTTGGCCGACGGGCGGCTGCGGCGGCGTCTGGAGCGGTTGGGGGCGGCGTGGGAGGGTCATCCGGGTCAGCCGCTGCCGGCGGTCTTCCCCGGCGGCGCCGAGCAGCAGGCGGCGTACCGTTTCCTGCACAATAAGAAGGTGGGCGTCGAGGACATCCTGCAGCCGCACCGCGAGGCGCTGGTGGAGCGCTGCCGGCAGGCGTCGACGGTGCTGCTGGTGCAGGATACGACGACGCTGAACTACACGGGGTTGAAGGACAGCGCGGAGGGGCTGGGTCCGCTTCAGAACCGCGAGAGCAGCGCGCGGGGTCTGTTCGTGCATGCGGCGGTGGCGTTCACGGCGGGTCGGCGGCCGCTGGGGGTGGGCGGGCTGGAGACATGGGCGCGGCCGGAGGCCGAGCCGAAGGCGGAGCGGGAGAAGGAGAGCGGGCGGTGGTTCCGGGGGTTCGATCAGGGCCGGGCGTTGGGGCGGGCCTGTCCGGAGACGCGGGTGGTGGTGGTCGGGGACCGGGAGAGCGACATCTACGGCCTGCTGAAATGGCAGGCGGAGCACGCGGCCGAGGCGGGGCTGGTGGTGCGGGCGCACGCGGGCCGCCAGCGGCAGGTGGAGGTGTGGGACCCGGCGTCGCGGGCGACGATGCGCCGGGCGCTGGCGTCGCAGTTGGATTTCGAGGAGCCGGTGAAGACGGGGCGGGAGGTGTTCATCGACTCGCAGGGCGGGAAACGGGCGCGGGGGCGGCGGACGGCGGTGACGGAGTTGCGTATCGCGCAGTTGGTCCTGCAACCGCCGAAGGACCGGCCCGGCGACGGTCCGGTGACGGCGTGGGCGGTGCAGGTGTTGGAGCCCGACCCGCCGGCGGGACACGCGCCGCTGGAATGGCTGCTGGTGTCGAGCGAGGGGGGGCCGACGGCCGAATGGGCGGAACGGATCGTCGGCTGGTATGAGGCCCGCTGGGGTATCGAGGAGTATTTCCGGGTGCTCAAGAGCGGTACGCGGGTCGAGGACCGGCGGCTGCAGGATGCCGACGCGCTGGTCAAGTGCCTGGCGTTCGACGCCATCACGGCGTGGCGGGTCTTCAACCTGGACCGGTATGCGCGCGACGCGCCCGACACGCCGGCCGGGGACGTGCTGTCCGACGACGAGCGTCAGGTGATCGGCCTGGTGGTGCGGGCCGAGCGGCTGCTGCCGCCGGCCGAGCGCGGACAGCCGTTTCCGCCGGATATCCGCAGTTGGGTGGTGCTGCTGGCGCGCATGGCGGGCTGGCGACCGTCGAAGCGTCGCCCGCTGCCGGGCAACGAAGTGCTGTGGCGGGCCTTTGTGCAGTTGCAGACGATGGTGCGCGTCACCCAGGCCGCGCGGGCACCCTAGAACCCCAGGAGTGCTGCCGAGGGCGCTGCCGAGCCGTCCGACGGCGAAGGCAGACGCGGAAACCGATCCTGAGTTAACTGTGATGTAGCGCTAGGTGCGGCCGGGGGCCGTTGCATGCTACGCTATAAGGTCGGACGGTGGGCCGCTAGCTCAACTGGTAGAGCAGCAGACTCTTAATCTGCGGGTTCGGGGTTCGAGTCCCTGGCGGCTCACCACTACTTCCCTGCGAAAGCCGGGCCGCGCGAAAGCCCGGCCGCTTTCGCCTCGGAGGCCGGACGGTTCGATCCGCCGCCGCGAGGGCGACCCAAACCCCCGGGGTCGGGCGCGCGCCGCTCGGCGTCGACGCCCGAACGCCCCGCGGACCTCGCCGCCGGCGCGGCGCGGGAGGCCGCCGCGGCGCCTACGACTCGCGCAGGGCCGTCGCCACCGGCAGCCGGGCCGCCCGGAGGGCGGGCAGGAGCCCCCCGATCACGCCCATCACGACGGCCCAGGCGATGCCCTGCGCCAGCAGCGCCGGAGTGACGAGGAAGGCGAACGCGACCTGGCTGAACGTCTGCCAGTTGAGCGTCGCGGTCTGGTAGCCGTTGAACCCGGCATAGGCCGCGAGCCCGCCCAGCACGCCCCCGACCGCGCACAGCAGCACCGACTCGGCGACGATGGAGAGCACCACCGGCACGTTCCCGAAGCCGAGCGCGCGCAGCGTCGCGATCTCGCGCGTGCGGTTGGCGACGGCCGCGTACATGGTGTTGATGGCGCCGAACACCGCCCCGATCGCCATCAGCGCCGCGATGCCGCTGCCGATGGTCGTGATGATGGCATGGAGGGCCTGCGACTGCGCCAAGTAGTAGTCGCTCTCGCGCTCGACCATGACGTTGAGCCGCGGGTCGTCGCCGAGGGCGTCCCTGAAGGCGCCGAACGCGCCGGGCGTCTCGAGCTTCGCGTAGACCGACTGAAAAGTGCTGCCGCGCCGGTACGCGGACTGCACCACGCGGGCGTCGGCCCAGACCTCCGATTCGGCCGCGGTGCCGTCCGTCTCGAAGATGCCGACCACCGTCCAGGCGCTGTCGCCCCACCTCGGCGCGTCGCCCAGGCCGATGCCGGCGAACTGGCCCGCGGCGGCCCGGCCGACGACGATCTCGCTGGTGCCGAACTCGAAGGGCCGGCCCTCCACGACGCGGACATCCTCGCGCACGCCGAAGGCCTCGGGCTCGACCCCCCGCAGCGGCACGTTGGCCGCCGTCCCGGTGCTGCGCTTCGGCACGTCGACGACGACGAAGAGCTCGGCCGAGGCGACCGCGCCGCCGCCGGACCGCCGCACGCCGGGCGCGTCCTTGACGATGCGCGTCGTCTCGAGCTCCAGCGTGCTGTTCAGCTCGCTGTCGCTCCCGCCCCGCATGACGATCGCCGTGTCGGGCGAGCCGGCGCCGGTCATGGCGGCCCGGAACCCCTCCGCGATGGAGAGCACGGCCACGAACACGATCACGACGCCGGCGACGCCGACGACCGCGATGAACGACGAACCGGCCCGCTGCGGCAGCGTGCGGAGCGTCAGCCCCAGCACGGCCGCGAGCTGAGAGAGGAACTGCATGGCTACACCCTCCGCAGGGCGTCGACGATTCGCAGCCGCGTCGCCGCCCACGCCGGGACCGCGCCGGCCGCGAGCCCGAGCCCGATCACGAGCAGCACGCCGACGGCGATGTCGCGCCGCGGCATGAGGAACGTCGGCATGAAGCCGCCCGTGGGGTCTCCCAGGCCGACCAGGGCGTGGCCGAGCCAGAGCCCGAGCCCGCCGGCCGCGCCCACGAGGATGAGCGACTCGGCCATCACCAGCGCCAGCACGCCGCCGTCGGTGAAGCCGAGCGTCTTGAGGACGGCCAGCTCGCCGGTCCGTTCGCGCACCGCCTGGACCATCGTGTTGGCGGCGATGATGACGATCGTGAAGAAGACGGCGGACAGGACGGCGGTGACGACCGCGCCCACGTTCCCGACCTGATTCGTCAATCCCTGCAGGAACGCCTGCTCGCTCGACGTCCGGGTCTCGGCCGGGGAGTTCGCGAAGCGCAGGTCGATCGCCGCCGCGACGTCCGCCGCCTGCGCGGGATCGGCGATGCGGAGGACGTACAAGCCGACCGCCCCCCTGACGATGGGGCTGCCCTCGGTGAGGTAGTCGTGGTGCAAATAGAACGTCGACGTATCGAATCCCTCCGCGCCCGCCTCGTAGACGCCCTCGATGACGAACTCCCACCCGAGCGCCCCCTCGTTCCGCCAGAGAGCGCCCTGGAGCGGGATCCGGTCTCCGACCTCCCAGCCGAAACGGTCGGCCGTCGACCGGCCGACGATGGCCCCGGCCCGGTTCCGCAGCCAGCCCTCCCGCTCCTCGGCGCTCAACACGATCTCGGGATAGAGGCGCAGGTAGCTCTCGGGGTCGACCGCGAACTGCGGAAAGAAGTTCGACGGCTGCTGGTAGATGCCGCCGAACCAGGTCTGGTGGCTGATGTCCACCACGCCGTCGATCGCCTCGATGTCGGCCCGATAGCTCTCGGGCAGGAACTGCACGAGCGAGATCTTGTGGATGACCAGCAGGCGGTCCGCCCCGGCGACTTCGATCCCCCCGCCGAACGCGACCCGGATGGCGGCCAGGACGCAGAAGAGGACGAACGCCACCACGATGGACAGCATGGTGAACAGCGTCCGGACCTTGCGCCGCAACAGGTTCTTCCAGATCAGGGGCAGGAACTTCATGCCGCGGCCTCCGGAGAGGGCGGGGCGCCGTCGTCGAGATGGACCCGCCGGGACCGGTCGAGCGCCCGCCGTCCCGCCCCCGGCGGCGCGGGGTCCGGACGGCCGGCGCGGGCGCTTGGATCCGGCGCGACCCGATCGCCGTCGTCCAGCTCCGGCGGTGGGTCTACGACGACTCGGTCCCCCGCCCCGACGCCGGACGTCACCTCGACCTCGCCGCCGTTCTCCAGTCCCAGACCGACGGCGCGGCGCTCGACCCGGTCGCCCCGCAGCAGGAGGACGGCGGGGCCGCCGCCGTTCCGCCGGACCGCCCCCGCGGGAATCCACAGCCGCGGCGCCCCGGCGGCCGCGTCGGCCGGCGGCTCGTCCTCCAGGAAGGCGACGTCGACGCCCATGTCCGGCAGGATGCGGGGATCGCCCAGCTCGTCGAAAGCGATCCGCACCAGGACCGTCGCGCGTTGGCGGTCGGCGGCGGGGACGGTCGTGATGACGCTGGCGGGAATGTCCCAGTCCGGGTACGCGTCGAGGTTGGCGACGACCCGCTGACCGTCGGAGACGCGGTTGATGTACGCCTCGTTCACGTCCACCTCGATCTCGAGCGAATCCATGTCGACGATGGTGGAGATGCCCGTGCGGGTGAAGCCGCCGCCGGCGGAGACCGGCGAGATCATCTCGCCCGGCTGCGCGTTCTTCGAGATCGCGATCCCGCCGAACGGGGCCCGGATGATGGTGTCGTCGAGCGAGGTCCTGCGGACGTCGACCTCGCGCCGAGCCACCACCACCTGTTCCCGCTGATTCGCGATGCGCGCTTCGAAGGAGTCCGCCTCGGCGCGGGAGGCGTCGAAGTCGGCCTGCGAGACGATGCGCTCGTCCAGAAGCTGACGCTGGCGATCGAGGTCGAGCAGAGCCTCGCGATGCCGGACCTGCAGCTCCGCGAGGGCGCTCCGGGCGGCGCTCAACTGCGCCTCGGCGAGCGCGAGCAGCGAGCGTTCCATCGTGTCGTCCAGACGCGCGAGCACCTGGCCGGCGCGGACCGCCATCCCCTCCTCGACGAGGATGTCCACGACCTTGCCGGTGACCTTGGAGGAGACCGTGGCCTGGCGCCGCGCCGTCACGTAGCCGGAGGCGTTCAGGACGGCCGGCTGGCCGCCGCCGGCCGCGGTCGCGCGCACCGACGCGGTGCGGACGGCGGGAACCCGGGACTCGGCCCACCAGCGCCAGCCGAGCGACCCGCCCCCCGCGAGCGCCGCCGCCGCCAGCGCCGCGGCGACCCACCGCCCCCACCGGCGGCCGGGCCGAGACCGGTCGATCCTCAACTCGTCTAGAGATGCGGGCATACCGCAAGTCCCGTCTCACACGGTGCGCGGGAATCGCGAAGGATCGGCGCGCGGAATGCGATCCCGGTACCGCGATTCTACCAGAGGCGGAACCGCCCGTGACTCGGACGGGCTGCCAAACCGGGTTCAGCGCTTCGTGTAGTATCAGGCCATGTCCCAAGCCGTCGACGAGAGCGCCGACCCCCCGAAGGACCCCGACGACCTGCGGCGGGAAAACGAGGCGCTGCGGAACCGCATCTCGCGGTTGAGCGCGGCCGTCCTGCGGATCACCGCCAGCCTCGACCTCGACACCGTCCTGAACGAGGTGGTCGAGAGCGCCCGCGTCCTGACCGGCGCGCAGTACGCCGTGATCACCACGCTCGACGAGGGCGGACAGGTCCGCGACTTCGTCACCTCCGGCATGACCCCGGAGGAACACGGGAGGCTGGAGGGCTGGTCGGACGGGCCGCGGCTGTTCGAGCACCTGCGGGACCTGCCGGGGCCCCTGAGACTGGGCGACGGGCGCGGCTTCGTCCGTTCGCTCGGCTTCTCCGCGGACCTGCTGCCGCCGGGCACTCTGCAGGGCACGCCGATGCGCCACCGGGGCGCGCACGTCGGCAACTTCTTCCTCGCCGACAAGGCGGGCGGGCAGGAGTTCACGAGCGAGGACGAAGAGGTCCTGGTGCTCTTCGCGTCCCAGGCGGCGGCGGCGATCGCCAACGCGCGGGCGTACCGCCGGGAGCAGCGCGCCCGCACCGACCTGGAGGTCCTGGTCGACACGTCTCCGGTGGGCGTCGCGGTCTTCGATGCCCGCACCGGCCAACCGGTGTCCCTCAACCGCGAGGCCCGGCGCCTCGCCGGACGCCTGCACCTGCCCGACGGCACGCCGGAGGGGCTGCTCGGGATCATCACGTGGCGGCGTGCCGACGGGCGCGAGGTCTCCCTCCGAGAATTCCCCCTGGCGCAGCAGTTGACCCGCGCCGAACGGGTCCGCGCCGAGGAGATCGAGCTCTCCGCCCCCGACGGGCGGAGCATCAGGGCCCTCATCAACGCCACGCCGATCCAGGGCGAGGACGGCGGCGTCGAGTCGCTCGTCGTCACCCTGCAGGACTTGGCCGATCTCGATGAGCGGGAACGGCTGCGGACCGAGTTCCTGGGCATGGTGAGCCACGAGCTGCGGGCCCCCCTGACCTCGATCAAGGGCTCGGCCGCCACCGTGCTCGGCGCCTCGGCCGCCCTCGACCCGGCCGAGATGCTCCAGTTCTTCCGGATCATCGACGAGCAGGCCGACCAGATGCGCGGGCTGATCAGCGATCTCCTCGACGCCGGACGGATCGAAACGGGCACGCTGTCGGTCGCGCCCGAGCCCGTGGAGGTGGCGGGCCTGGTGGACCAGGCCCGCAAGACGTTCCTGAGCGGCGGCCTCGGCCGGCACCCCGTACGGATCGACCTGTCGCCGGAACTGCCGCCGGTGCTCGCCGACCGCCAGCGCATCGTCCAGGTCTTGAACAACCTCTTCTCCAACGCCGCCCGGCACTCTCCCGAGGTCTCCCCGATCCGGATCGCGGCGGTGCGGGACGGCGTGCACGTGGCGGTCTCGGTCGCCGACGAGGGCCGGGGCGTGCCGCCGGACCAGTTGCCGCACCTGTTCCGGAAGCACGCCGGCATCGCGGCCGGCGGCGCCGCAGAGCCTGGGCTCGGCCGCTATGGTCTGGGCCTGGCCATCTGCAAGGGGCTGGTGGAGGCCCACGGGGGCCGCATCTGGGCCGAGAGCGCGGGGATCGGTCAGGGCACGCGGGTCACGTTCACGATCCCGGCGGCCGAAGAGGCGGCGACTGCGACCGGCCCCGCCCTCGACGGTTCCCGCTCGTCCGCGGACCGGCGGCGGGAAGAGCGCATCCTCGTGGTCGACGACGACCCCCAGACGCTGCGGTACGTGCGGGACGCCCTCGCCGCGGCGGGCTACGTCCCCGTCGTGACGGGCGACCCGCGGCAGATCCCCGAGATCCTCCGGACGCGCAAGCCCCGGTTGGTCCTCCTCGACCTGATGCTGCCGGGGGTCGACGGCATCGAGCTGATGCAGCTCGTCCCCGGGCTGGCCGACCTGCCGGTCATTTTCGTCTCGGGCTATCGCCGGGACGAGACGATGGCCCGGGCCCTGGAGGCGGGCGCCGTAGACTACATTGTCAAACCGTTCTCGCCGACGGAGCTGACGGCGAGGGTCCGGGCGGCCCTGCGCAGGAGCGCCGGACCCGAGACCTTCGGGCTGGGGGACTTGGCCATCGACTACGCGCGGCGCCGGGTGACGGTAGCCGGCTGTGCCGTGCAGTTGACGGCCACCGAGTACGAGGTGATACGCGTGCTCTCGGTCCGCGCGGGCCGCATGACGACCTACGGGTCGTTGCTGCGCCAGGCGTGGAAGGGCCGGGAGTCCGGCGGCGACACGAGGCTGGTTCGGGCCGTCGTGAAGCGGATCCGCCGTAAGCTGGGCGACGACGCGGCGCGGCCGTCGTACATCTTCACGGAGCGGGGCGTCGGCTACCGCATGCCGGCGCCGGGCGACCCGCGTGACCCCCCCCGCGGTCGGGTGGAACCGGGGCTGGCTCTCGCGAACCCGTCGAACGCCGCCGGTTCCGGCAACGATTCCCCTGCGGCCCGCGGCGGAACCGCGCTGCGCACCGCGCCGGCGGGCGCCCGGCGCCCTTCTGGCAAGGCGTGAGGAGGCTGCTACGGCAGCGTCAGGGCCAACAGCTCGGCCGGCTCGCCGCGGGCGCTCACGGCCATCGCGATGTACTGCCTGCCGTCGACCGTGTAGGTCATGGGCACCCCGCTCTGCCGCTTGGGCAGCTCCATCTCCCAGACCGTCTCGCCCGTCCGCTTGTCGTAGGCGTAGAACATCTCGCCGCCCGCCCACGTCGGGGTGGCGAAGAGCCCGCCGCCCTCGCCCGCGAAGACCAGCGTCTTGGTGACGAGGATGCCGCTCCGCTCCGGCTTGCCCGTCCGGGGGACGTCGACGCCGCTCAGGGCCGGATGGTCCCGGACGCAGTCCGGGGTGTCGCCGTTCGGAATCATCCAGAGGTGGTCGCCGGTGTTCAGGTCGATGGCGGTGATGCGCCCCCACGGGGGAGCGATGAGGGGCAGGCCGAGGGGGCCGATCTCGCCGCACCCCTGCGGCAGGGCGGGCCCGCGGCGCCGCCCGCCCCCGCCCACGAAGTCCATGGTCGAGCGGCCGGGGTCGTTCACGAGTCCCGCGACGGTGGGGTTGGTGACCGAGGCCACGTAGAGGACGCCGGTCTCGGCGTCCACCGCCCCGCCCTGCCAGTTCGCGCCGCCGGTCATCTGCGGCAGCATCAGCAGGGCGCGCCGCCCGTCCTGCCCGGCCAGGATCGGCGGCGTGTAGATGGGGCCCATCAGGTACTCGGACGCGATGCGCCGCGCCTCGGCCGCGAGCTCGGGGGTGAAGTCGATGAGGTCGTCGTTCGACACCCCCTGGCGGTCGAACGGAGCGGGCCGGGTGGGGAACGGCTGGGTCGCCGCCGCCTGCTCGCCGGGCACCGTCGACGCGGGCACCGGGCGCTCCTCGATCGGCCACACCGGCTCGCCGGTCACCCGGTCGAAGACGTAGGTGAACGCCTGCTTGGTCACCTGGGCCACCGCCTTGATCTCGCGGCCGTCGACGGTGATGTCGACGAGGGCGGGCGGGGTGGGGATGTCGTAGTCCCAGATGCCGTGGTGGATGAGCTGGTAGTGCCAGACCCGCTCGCCGGTCCGCGCGTCGAGGCACACCAGGCTCTCGGCGAACAGGTTGTCGCCGGGCCGGTGGCCGCCGTAGAGGTCGTTGGTGGGGGTCTCGACGGGCAGGTACACGTAGCCGAGCTCCTGGTCGGCGGACATCGGGGCCCACACCCCGGTGTTCCCGCTGTAGCGCCACGAGTCGTTCTCCCAGGTCTCGTTGCCGAACTCGCCGGGCTGGGGGATGGTGTGGAAGATCCAGAGCTGCTCGCCGGTACGCACGTCGAAGCCGCGGACGAAGCCGGCCGGGAACTCGGGGGCGGGGGCGGTGGCGCGCAGGGCCGCCCCCACCACGATCACGTCGCCGACGACCATGGCGGGCGAGTTCAGGCCGATCTGGCCGTCCTCCACCTCGGGGCGGTCGAGCCCGTCGAAGATGCCGTCGTAGAGGTCGACGACGCCGTCCTCGCCGAAGCCGGGGACGGGGTAGCCGGTCGCGGCGTCGAGGGCCACGAGGTGGTAGCCGCGGGTGACGTGGATGACGCGCGCGTCGTCCTCCCCGTCGGTCCAGTACGCCACCCCCCGGCCCGAGCTCGCCCGCACCGGGGCGGCGTCGCCGCGCGCGCCCTCGTCGAGGCGGTACATCCACAGGGTCTCGCCGGTGGCCCCGTCGATGGCCACGGCGTTGCGCCGCCAGCCCGCGGTGGTGTAGAGCACGCCCCCGACCGCGAGCGGCGTCGCCTGGTAGTTGAAGTCGGTGCGGGGGCCGAGGTTGTCGGTCCGCCAGCGCCAAGCGACGTCGAGGTCGGCGACGTTCCCGGGGCCGATCTGGTCGAGGGGCGAGTACTTGGTGCTGCCCGAGTCGCCCCCGTAGTACCGCCACTCGCCGTCCTGCGCGCCCTGCTGCGCGGGGGCGGCGGCCGCCGTGACGAGGATGGCGGCGACGACGGCCGGCACCATCCGGAAACACCTTTTCGTCCGAATCGACATGGAGTACTCCTGTTCTCCTAGCGGTCAGCGCCCGGATCCGTTCAGCGCGATGCGGCGACGCACGATTGCGTGATACTGTGAAGATGGCATGGACAACACAACGATCGAGACGCTGGAAGCGTTCGCAGTCAGGGTCGAACGCGCCGCCGATCTCACCGACCGACGCGCCCGCGATGCCGACCGAATCTCCCGGTGGACGGTCGGGATTGCCTTCGCCCTGGGCGGAGCAATCCTGTCGGCCGTAGTCGCGCTGGTCTACCAGGTCGCCGCCCTTGCCGGCCAAGTGGCCGCCCTTGCCGGCCAAGTAGCCGCCCTTGCCTCTCTCCCCTGATGCCGAGCGGGCGGCGGCGACGGCGTGGGGTCAGTTCTCGTACACGGGACCGTCGACCGTGCGGTGGGACAGGTACTTCCACTGGCCGTCGCGTTGCGCGTAGACCCGGACGTACCAGAAGCTGAAGCTGCGACGTTCCGCTTCCGGCCCGCCGCTGCGGGCGCGCAGCCGTCCCATGGTGATGGCGACGTCGCCGTGCACCTCGACCTGCTGCGAATCGACCTCCCTCGACGAATAGCGGCCGGCCAGCGAGTCGAGCCACTCCTGCTTCCGGTCGACGCCGAGCACGGGCCCGCCGGTGGTCCAGCCGTCGCCGTGCGTGTAGGTGAAGTCTTCGGCGCAGACCTCGTCGAGGAAGGCGACGTCGGCGCGCAGCACCGCCTCCTCGATCCGCTTCTCCAGTGCGAGCACCTCTTCCGCCACGTCGGGTTCCTCCTCGGGAAGCGCGAAGACGTAGAGCGCGTTCCCGCTCCGCGGATGGCGCACGTCCGGGGCCAGATTGCGGGGCATCAGCCGGGGGCTGCCGCCCCCGAGGCCCGTCGACACCGCGACGTACTGCCGTCCGCCGGCCCGGAAGCTGATGGGAAAGCCCTGCACCGACGTCCCGAGGCGGGCGCGCCACAGCTCCTCGCCCGTTTCCACGTCGAACGCCCGGAACCGGCGGTCGAGGTCGCCCGCGAAGGCGAGCCCGCCCGCCGTGGTCAGCACCCCGGTGAGGAACGTCGGCCGCTGCTCGATGCTCCAGACCTCCTCCAGGGTCTCGGCGTCGTAGGCGGCGAGCTTGCCGAGGTTGCCGTCGGTGCCGGGCATCTCGTGGAACGGCCGCGAACTCATCCCGACCCCGCCCGAGCCCAGCTCGAACGCCACCTCGCGGGCGGCCAGCTCCATGCACGACTGGGCGAGGGGCAGGACGAGCAGCCCCGACCCCGGGTGATAGCTCATCGGGTGCCAGTTCTTGCCGCCGGCGGTGCTCGGGCACGCCGGCACGAGCTGCTCGAACTCGGCGTCGATGATGTCCTGCCGGTAGGTGACGGCGCCGGTCTCGGGATCGATGCGGTCGAAGACGTTCTGGTACACCGTCTCCTTGTGCCCGAGGAACTCGCCGGTCTCGCGGTCGAGCTTCCAGAGGATGCCGTGCTTGCCGGCGCTGAAGACGGCCCGGCGCCCGCCCACGTCGACGAGCACCCGCTCGTAGACCTCGTCGAGGTCGAGGGTCTCGCCCGGCACGTGCTGGAAGTGCCAGGCGAGGTCCCCGTCGCGGGGCCGGAGGGCGACGGTCGAGTTGGTGTAGAGGGCGGGGTCGTCCACGGTCATGCCGCGGCTCCGCGCCACCCACGGCTTGGCCTGGGCGACCCCGAAGTAGACGAGGTCGAGGGCGGGGTCGTAGCTGCCGGTGATCCAGGTGTCGCCGCCCCCGCGCAGGAAGTCCGGCACGTCGGCCCAGGTGTTCCCGCCGGGCTCGTCCGACCGGGCGACGGTGTTGAAGCGCCACAGCCGCTCGCCGGTGGCCGCGTCGTAGCCGCTGATGAAGCAGCTCTCCAGCGTGTAGCGGTCGCAGCCGCTCAGCCCCTGCACGAGGGTGCCGCCCGCCACCACCGGCCCGCTCGTGTTGCGGAAGCCCTCGGTGTGGTCGGCGATGACGGTGTCCCACGCCCGCTCGCCGGTGCGGGCGTCGAGGGCGATCAGCCGGGCGTCGGGGGTGGCCATGAACAGCTTGTCCCCGTAGATGGCGAGGTTCCGGCTCATCCCGGAATAGCCGGTCGTGGCCACCTCCACCTCGTGCTCCCAGACGAGGTCGCCGGTGGCGGCGTCGAGCGCCTGCACGACCGGGCCGATGCCCGCGAGGTACATCACCCCGTCGTGGACGATCGGCGACGGCGCGTTCCACCCGCCCTCGTTCATCGCCCACACCCACGCCAGCTCCAGCCCGCCGACGTTCGACCGGTCGACGTCGGCCAGGGGGCTGTAGCTCCAGGCCTCGTAGTTGCGCCGGATCATCAGCCAGTCGCCGTCGTCGGGGTCCCGCAGCATCTCGTCGGTGACCGGCCGGTAGTCGTCGACGGTGCCGGCCAGGGTGACGCCGCCGGCCTCCGGCGCGGGGGCCGCGCCTCCCGCGGAGGCCGCCGCCGGGGCCGCCGCGGGCGCGACGCGGGCCGGGGACGCGCCCGCCCCGGCGTCCGCGAGCATCCCGATGGGGACGGCCGCGGCCTCGGTGAGCGCGGCCCCGCCGGCCGGCGCGCCGTTCGCCTGGAGCAGGTAGGCCACGACGTCGAGGTGCTCCTCGTCCGTGAGCGAGCCCTCCTCTCCCGGCGGCATCGAGCTGCTGATCCGGACGAAGAGATCCGCGGGGCTCAAGTCCGCCCAGAACCGCAGAAAGCTCTCGCCCGCGAGCTGCGGCGCCTCGAAGCTGCCCTGCAGGTTGGCCTGGTGACAGGCGGCGCACTCGCGCTCGTAGACGGCGCGCCCGGACGCCGCCTGGGCCGTGGTGTAGACGCCGGCCGCCTGCTCCTGGGCAGCGCCCGGCGCGGCCGTCCCCGGGACGAGGAACATCGCCGCCAACCCCGCCGCCGACATCAACCCCCGTCGAACGTATCCCTTCCGCGAGCGGTTCATCGCCACCTCACCTTGCCAGTGTGCCCCGTACGACGGGATCATATCGCCTCTACTGGCGGGAACCACGCACATCCGTCGCTGCGCGGCTGACGGGCCGGGACGGAGTATGGGGCCACCTGGGTCTACGCCTGCCGTGATATGCCTGTGGTATACCCTTGACGACGCCCCGCGGGCATGCCGCGGGCACCCAGGAGGCCATGACCACCACCGCCAAACTCTTCACCAACGGCCGCAGCCAAGGCGTCCGCATCCCCAAGGCGTACCAGTTCGAGGGGGTCAGCGAAGTGTCGATACGCAAGGAGGGCGACGCGCTGATCCTCGTCCCCGCGCGCAAGACGTGGACCTCCTACCCTGAAGACGCGCCTCCCGTCGGCGACGATTTCCTGGCCGAGCGCCCCGAGCTGATCGACGATGCCGGGTTACCGGTGGAGAACTGGACCCGCCCGTAACGGCCCGCCACCCCGCACCTCCCGCTCACGCCCCGGCCGCCTCCACCCGGACGGTGACCACGTCGGTGTCCTGGAACTGGTAGTGGCGCACCGACGCCGCGTAGTGCCGCAGCAGGCGCAGCGAGACCTCCTGCTCCATCAGGCCGGCGGCGGGCTGGCCGAGCAGGGCCATGCGGTCCTCGAGGTTCGCCTCGTCGGTGGCGGCGATGAACTCCAGGACCGCGCCGTCCCCCTCGCCGCGGGCGATAAGCAGCAGGTGCCGCCCGCCGCCCGGTGCCGCCCCGCCGTCCTTCCCGACGAGCAGCAGCAGCGACTCCTCGCCGACCGCGCGGACCCGCTCGACGAGCTCCGCGCTCCACCGCCGCCGGGCGCCCAGCTTCGCGAGGAACGCGTCCATCTTGGGCCAGGCGTCCATGCTCAGCGCGACCCGCAGGCGCTCGCGGCGCGGCCCCGTCAGCTCCCCGAACAGGGTCAGCGCGATCACCGTCATGGCGCCCACGGTCATGCCGTTCGCGAACAGCTCGCTCCACGGTCCCTGGAAGTACTCGGGGAAGATCCAGTCGAACTGGAACGCGAGGCCGAGCCAGAACGCGAGGCCGACCACCAGGCCCTTCCGCGAGTCGAAGCCGTCCTGCTGGAGGATCTGCACGCCGAAGGAGAAGAGCAGGGCGACCAGCGCGACGTAGTAGGCGGCCACCACCGGCCCCGGCACCGCGATGACCAGGGCCGAGAGCTTCGGAATGAACGCCAGCGCCACGAAGATCAGCCCGACCGAGACACCGACGGCGCGCGAGGCCACCCCGGTCAGCTCGACCATCGCGATGCTCTGGGCGTAGGTGGTGTTGGGGACGGTGCCCGCGAGGCCGGACAGCAGGTTGCCCACGCCGTCCGCCGACATCGCGCCCTGTATCGACCGGAAGTCGATGGCGCGCGGCGTGCGCCACGACGCCCGCTGGATGGCGATGCCGTCGCCGAGGGTGTCCATGGCCCCCACGAGGGTGAGCAGCACGAACGCGGGCAGGAGGGCCCAGAACGCCGGCCCGAAGCCGAGGTCGAGACCGGGCCAGGCGAACGCCGGCAGGCCGACCCACGCCGCCTCCCGCACGGTCGCGGTGTCGTAGATGCCGAACGCGAGCCCGCCGCCGGCGCTGCCCGCGGCCACGGCGATGACCGGCCCCCACAGCCTCCACAGGCCGGTGCCGCGC
Source organism: Vicinamibacterales bacterium (assembly GCA_963664545.2). GTDB lineage: Bacteria > Acidobacteriota > Vicinamibacteria > Vicinamibacterales > UBA8438 > JAJEEA01. The sequence goes on from OY761475.2 coordinate 3,193,674, forward strand.
AGGGCGGTCACGACGAGGACGAGCAGGGTCAGGACCGCGGTGACCGGCGCCGCGGCCGGCGCCGCCCCCGCCGGCACGTCGACGAGCTTGCGCAGGACGAGGGGGGTCAGGGTCACCGGGATCAGGATCAGCACCGTCCCCGCCACCGTCGGCGTGAAGATGCGCCGCAGTGCCGACAGCTTCGCCGCGAGGACGAACTGGACCAGCGACGAGACCACGATCAGGCTCGCCAGCAGCCCCGGCCCGCCCTGCTCGAGGGCCGAGACGCAGATGGCGATGAACGCGCTGCTCGTGCCCATCAGCATCACGTAGCCGGCGCCGACGCGCCCGACGCGCACGGCCTGGATGACGGTGGTGACGCCGCCGATCGCGAGGGCCGCGCACACCGCCCACGACAGGTAGGCGTCGCCGCCGCCCGCGAGCTGGATCATGACGGTGGGCCCGAGCACGATGCTGGGAATCGCGACCATCGCGTACTGCAGCCCGAGCCCGAGGGACAGCAGGTTGGGGGGGCGCTCGTCCGGCTCGTAGCGCACGTCTTCGGCGTTCGATTCCATTCGTTCCCGCTTCTCTCTCCCGGGGGGCGCGGATGGCGGTGGCGGACGGCCGCCACGCCCGGGGCGACCCGCCCTTGCGCGGGGAAGGAGGGTGGCGCGCCCGGAGGGATTTGAACCCCCGACCTACGGGTTCGAAGCCCGGCGCTCTATCCAACTGAGCTACGGGCGCGCATTGGGATCACGTGCGTCGCAGTCCTTCCGCGAACGCGTGCCGGATAGCATACACCGTGAGCGCACGGCTTTGCCCGCCGCGACCGCGGCGCGCCGCCTCCCGCGGTTCCTGCTATCCTCCCCGCGGTGACTTCCCGGGCCGGGCGGTGGCGCTACGGGGTCTGCGGCGCCGTTCTCGACGTGAATCACCCCGTGCCCGAGGCGGCTTCGGTTCTGACGCGCCGGCCGGCGACCTTGACGCTCGACGTCGGTTGTCCGCCGTCGCAGATGCCGACGCCGGTTCCGCCCCGTGTCGTGTCGCTCCCCGCGCCCCCGGTGCGGGCGGTCGTCTCGCGGGCGGGCGCCGACTGGACCCTCTTCTTCTCGCCGGGCATCTGGCTCGTGCTCGACGGCGCCGACCGCGTTGCCCGCGCCGGGCTGGTGCCCGGCGTCGATGAGCATTCGGTCGACTGGGCGGTCGCCGCTCACCGCTGGCTCGCCCCGGCCGTCTTCGCCGCCACCGACGGCGGCCGGCACGCGTCGCTCCATGCCGCGGCCGCGGCGGTGGCCCCGGGCGGTCCGGCGTTCATCGTCACCGGTCCGTCCGGCGCCGGCAAGACGGCCGTGGCCCGCGCGCTTTGCGCCGCCGGGTTCTCCTGGGCCGGCGACGAGTTCGTCCGCCTTCGCCGCTCGGCCTCAGGTTGGCGCCTCACGCCGGGCTGGCCGATAGCTTCCGAGAAGCGGGGTTCGGGTCCGACCCGTTACCGCACCGTGCCCGATGCGTCGCGGCTTCGCTACCCGGCCGCGGTCGTCGCGCTGTACCGTTTGCTCGACCGGATCCGCACCTCGGAGGTGCGGATCCGCCGGGTCGAGGGTTCGGCCGCGGTTCGTTGCCGTCGCGCCGCGCGCGGCTTCGGGCGTTTGTCGCGTCCGGACGAGGGTTCCGCGGGGGACGTGCTCCCCGGCGCCGGGCGGTGGGAAACGGACGGGCCTTCGGTCTTCACGGTCGAGCGGCCTCTGGACTGTTCGCCCCAGACCACGGCAGACGCGATCGGACTGCATGTTCGGGGTCTAGCCCGCCAATCGTCGCCTTCGGCTCCGCTTGGCGCCCAACCAATCCTACAGGAGTCCGCGCCGTTCCACGGCGCAGACTCCTAGCCCGCGCTCGGCACGCCCGCTCATACCGACGGGCACGCGGTCCGTGATTCCCGGGTCGTGAGTGCCCGAACTCCGTAGAGTCCGTGGGGGGGCTGACCTCCAGCGTTCGGTTCCACGTGTTTCGTCGGACATCGCCGTGTTATGCTTGAACCGTTACGTGTCTTTTGTAGGAGGAGAAACAACATGCCGGCACAGGAGTCCGCATCGTTCAGTGAGTTCGTGGCCGAGAATTCCGGAGCGATCACCGAGGCGAAGGTGCGCGAGTACGTGATCGGGAAGGCCTGTCGAGACGAAGAGTTCCGGAGGGCCCTCGTCGCCGACCCCGTGGGGACGGTGAACGCCGAGATGGGTGCCCGGCTGCCGGACAACCTCAAGGTGGAAGTACACGAGGAGACGCACGAAACGCTCCATCTGGTGCTGCCCGCACCGATGGAGTTGACCGGGGCCGAGCTGGAGCAGGTAGCCGGCGGCTGGGTTGGTGCCAACATCTCGGACGACGACGCGTAGCGAGGCCCGGGCGGCTTGGTTCTTCGCTTCCCTGCCCGCAGGGACAGACGTGACGTGACGATTCCGCCGAACCCCGACCGCTGCCCGGTGACGATCGACGACATCCTGCGTCCAAAGGAACCCGCCGAGTTCTTCGCCGACAGTTGGCACCGGAAGTTCCAGTTGATGGGCGGTCCGGAGGACCGATTCTCCGATCTCTTCGGCTGGGACGACCTGAACCACATCGTCAAGTACCACCACATCCTGCCGCCGCGCGCCCGCGTGGTGCAGAAGGGGCGGAGCCTCGCGCCGGAAGCCTTCACCGAGACGCGGTCGAAGAAGGGCGGGCGCGAGACCCATCAGCGGATATCGCCGCCCAAGTTGGCCGAATTGCTGAGGCGCGGCGCAACCTTCATCGTCAACGCGGTCTCGGACATGCATCCGCGGCTGAAGGCCCTCGTGGTCAACATGGAGCGCGCGCTCCACACCAAGGTGAACATGAACCTGTACGCCGGCTGGCGTACCGACAACGGCTTCGACCAGCATTGGGACGACCACGACTTCTTCATCCTGCAGGTGGCGGGGCGGAAGAAGTGGGAGGTGTACGAGGACACGCGGCCGCAGCCCCTCGAGGCGGAGGCCAAGATGAGGCGGCGTCCGACGAATCCGCTCTGGAGCGGCATGCTGACGCCGGGCGACGTCCTCTACGTGCCGCGGGGATGGTGGCACATCGCCCACCCCGCCGACGAACCGTGCCTGCACCTGACGACGGGCGTCTCGACGGTCACCGGGCACGACTTCATGGGCTGGCTGCGCGAACGGGCGCTCAGGGCCCACGCGTTCCGGAAGGACCTGCCGCTGGTCGAGGGACGCGACGCGCTCGCCGCGCACCTCAGGACGCTCCGGGAGGCGCTGAACGAGCTCTGGACCGACGAGCTCGTCGACGAATTCATGCTCTGGCGCGAGATGACGGCGGACCACGGCCGCGACCCGGGGTTCCCCGAAGTGGCGATGCGCGACCCGCTGCCGGCCCCGCCGGCCGAACTGCGGTCGGCCGTCGACCGCCCCGTGGGGGTACGGGAGATCACCGCCGCGGGGGTCGTCGAGATCACCATGATGGGGCGGACATGGCGCTACCCGGGGAAGGCGGCGAAGATGGTGCGGGTGCTCGCCGCCGGCGGAACCGGCACGGTGGAGGAGCTCGCCGGACACTGCGACACCGGGATGCCCGACGAGAAGCGCCGGGACGTGCTGAGGAGGATGGTGACCGACGGGACGGCCGTCAAGGTGACGGAAGGCCCGGTCACGGCGACGGCGACGGCGACGCTATCGAGGTCGTGACGGCGCGGCCCGGCGGCCCGCCCTACCTACCCGGCCTCCAGGCCCGCGAGCACGGCGCGCAGGTCCGCGGGTCCGGCCGCCCGCAGCCCCGCCCACAGGTCGCCGACCTCGGCGAGCCGGTCGAAGACGTTCTCGACGGTGAAGTCGCGTGGCGACAGCCCGGTCTTCAGCCCGTCGTGCACCTCCGCCCAGGTCAGCGGCGCCGACACCCCCGCGAAGGGGCTGGCGCGGGCGCTGTAGGCGGCGGCCAGGGTCTTGCCGTAGATGTTCTGCAGGTAGTCGATGTAGACCGCGTCGGCGGCACGGCGCCTGACCGTGCGCTCGACGGTCGCGGCGCGCGGATGACGCGAGGCGACGATGGTGGCGAGGATCTGGCAGAGGATCATGCCCGCCTCGTAGGGCGTGCCCGAGGGCAGGGGGACGTAGATGTGCAGCCCCGAGGCGCCCGAGGTCTTGGCCAGGCACGGGACGCCGAGCCGCGCCAGCTCGTCGTGCAGCCAGCGGGCGACCTCGACGACCCGGCCGAACGGCGCCTCGGGCATCGGGTCGAGGTCGAGGGCGGCCCAGTCCGCCTCCGCGACGTCGGGGAGCCGCGAGAACCACGGATCCTGCGAGATCACCGCGAGCTGCGCCATCCACGCCAGGGTCTGCAGGGTCCCGCCGATCAGGTAGGGGACGCCGGTGTCGTCGCGCTCGAGGCTCTCGTTCACCGTCACCACTCGGACGCCCTCGGGCAGCTCGCCCGGCGACCGGTGCTGGTAGAACCACTTGCCGTCGATGCCGTTCGGGAAGCGCTTCATGACCAGCGGGCGGTCGGCGACGACGGGCAGGAGGTACGGCGACATGCGCAGGTTGAACCGCACCAGATCGCCCTTGGTCAGCCCCGGCTCGGGCCAGAACACCTTGTGCAGGTTGCCGACGGGGACCCGGGCGCCGTCGGGCAGCGCGAGGACGCCGCGCTTCCGGGCCGACTCCAGCGCGCGGAGCTGCTCGCAGAGCGCGTCGATCGTGGGGTCCGCGGCGGGCGTCGGCGCGGGCGTCGGCGGGGACGCGGCGGGGGACGGCGCGCGGGACCGCGACGAGGCACCGGTCCGCGGTCGACGCGGGAGCCGCGGGCTGGGGTCGGGCGTCTCACGGGCGGGCGCCGGCGGTGACGCGGACAGGGCGGAGCGCGGCGACCGGCCGGGCCGCGACGGGGCGGTGGCCGGCGTGCCGGCGCGGTCCGGTGACCGGCGGGACGGCGGGACGGCGGGGACCGCCCCATCGGCAAGGTCCGGTGAAGTTCGATCACCGTCCGGCGGCCGGCGGGCGCCCCCGTCGCCCACGTCCCGCGCCGCCGGAGATCGACGGCCCCCGCGGGCCCGTGGCGGTCGCGGCGGCGCCCCGGCCGGATCCGGCGCGCCGCCGCCGCGCGAAGCCGTTCGCGCCGGCCGGCGACCGGCGGCGGCCGGCGGGGGCGGATCCGGCGCGCCCGGGCCGGGGGCGTCCTCGCGGCGCACGTCCCCGGGTGCGACGTCCGCCCGCACCCCGAGATACACGGGGTGGCGCAGCACCCCGTCGACCGTCCAGCGGGTGAACTTCACTTCGACGACCAGGCTCGGCTCGACCCAGTGGGACGTCTCGTTGGCGGGCGGCACCTCCGTGAACGGCGAGTCGTCGGCGGCGATGGCGTGCAGGTGCTCGCCGAGGGCGTCGAGGTCGGCCTGGGTGAACCCGGACCCCACGTGGCCGGCGTAGACAAGCCGGTCCGCTCCGCGCCGCGGGCCGGCCGCCGGGCCGTGGCCGCCGCCGGCGCGGCGGCGGGACGGCGGGGGCGCCTGCGTCCCGCCCGCATAGTAGCCGACGAGCAGGGCGCCGAACCCGCTGCGCGCCGAGCGGCCCTCGGTCCACCCGCCGACGACGAACTCCTGCCGCCGCACCAGCTTGAGCTTGCGCCACCCCGGATGGCGGCGGCCCGACAGGTACCGCGACGCGGGGTCCTTGACGATCAGGCCCTCCCAGTCGTTCGCCTGCGCCGCGGCCCGCAGCTCGCGGCCGCCGCCGATCCGGCTGGGCACGACCCGCACCACGCCCCCGGCGTCGGGGTCGAGGCGCTCGACGAGCCGCGCCCGGCGCTCGGTGAACGGGAGCGGGCGCAGATCCTCGTCCCCGTCCCGGAGCAGGTCGAACGCGACGAGGACGACGGCGGCGTCGGGCGCGGCGGGGCGGGGCCGGCCGCGCCGGTGCATGCGGCCCTGCATGCGCTCGAACGGCAGCGCCCGGTCTTCCGCATCGACGGCCACGATCTCGCCGTCGAGCACGATGGGGCCGGCGAGCCCCGGCGCCAGCGCGGTCAACCCCGCGGCGACCTCGGGGAACTGCGCGGTCTTGTCGTTCCCGAGGCGGGACCAGATGCGGACCGCCGCCCCGCCCCGCGCGCCGGCCGTCGCGCCCCGCCCCGCCGGGGGCGCCACCTCGACGAGGGCGCGGATGCCATCGTGCTTCCGCTCGAAGACGAGGTCCCCGCGGGCGACCAGCCGGTCGTGGGCCGACTCGTCGGCCGCGACCGCGAGCATCGGCCGCAGCGCCGCCGGGTCTTCGCGCCACGCCGGCCCGCGACCGGCACCGGCCCTCCCCGCGCGCCGAGGTGCCCGCCCCGCCGGCGCCGTCCGAGACTCCCTCCGTCCGCCCATCCGGCGACAGCATACCCGCCCCCCGCCCGGAACCGGAACGCCGGGCCGCCGCGATGCGACCGAACCGGGGTCGGAGCCGGCCGAACCCCGTCCCGTCCGGAATCGGAACCGAACCGCGGCTGGGTCCGTCCGCCACCCCGGACCCTGCACAGACCTCCGCCGGCCGCCGCGCCGGCCGGGGTTCTGCCCCGGGCGCCCGGAGCCGATAAGATGGAAGTCCCCGCCCGCGGCGTCCGGGCGCACAGGGAGAGAACAGCATGGCTGCACGCCCCACCTGGAAGGGCCACATCAAGATCAGTCTCGTGACGGTGCCGGTGCGGGTGTTCCCCGCCACCAGCGCGGACGCCGTCATCCGCTTCAACCAGCTCCACGCCGAGTGCCAGACGCGGCTGCAGCAGAAGCGCTGGTGCCCCAACTGCGACCGCGAGATCGACAAGACCGAGATCGTCAAGGGCTACGAGTTCGAGCGCGGCCGGTACGTAGTCATCGACGAGGAGGACCTCGCCAAGGCGCGGCCCGAGTCGACCCGCATCATCAATCTCGAGCGTTTCGCCGAGATGGACTCGATCGACCCGATCTTCGTCGAGAAGCCGTACTACCTCGCCCCCGACGGCGACGTGGCGGCGGGCGCCTTCGGGGTCATCCGCGAGGCGCTGCGGGGCAAGGCGGGCATCGGCAAGCTCGCCCTCTCGGGCCGCGAGTACTCGGTGGCCATCCAGCCCCGCGAGAACGGGCTGGTCATGTTCACCCTGCGCCGGGCCAACGAAGTGCGCCGGATGAGCGCCATCGAAGAGCTCGACCGGGTGCCCGACGAGCCCAACGACGCCGAGGTGTCGCTGGCCCGGCAGGTCATCGGAAACTTCGAGGGGGAAATCGACTTCGGCGAGTTCGAAGACCAGTACCAGGCGCAGGTCCGCTCGGTCATCGACGCCAAGATCGCCGGCGAGGACTTCGTGGTCCAGGAGGAGGAGTCGCCGGCCAAGGTCGTCGACCTGATGGCCGCGCTGCGGAAGAGCCTCGACAGCGTCAGCGCCGCCAAGAAGAAGCCGGCGCGGGCGAGCGGGAGCGCCGCGGCCAAGACCGCCAAGCCCCGGCGCAAGCGGGCATAGCCGGGCCGCGCGCCAACCGCGGCCCCCGCCGCTACCGCTCCGGCGGTGCCAGCACCGGCGCGAGGACGGACAGGTCGCCGTCCACGTCGGGGTTCGGGGCCAGGCGTAGCAGGCGGGCGAGGAACGGGTACAGGTGCACGAGCCCGACGCGGCCGATGCGCCGGCCGGGCCGGATGTCCGGCCCCGCCGCCAGGAAGATGCCGTGCATGTCGGGATGCCGGGGGTCCCACCCGTGCATGCCGGCCGGCGGCGGCGGGCCGCCCAGGTCGAAAATGAAGCCGGGGTCGGCGACGGCCACCACGTCGCCGATGCGCGGGTTGTCCCGGTAGCGCAGCGCGGCCGGCACCTCGTGCCGGAGGTAGGCGCGCCCGCCGGTCAGGCCCCCGCCGGTCCCGTCGTTGACGTCGTCGCGCAGCGTCCGCGCCCGCGCCGCGCCCCCCGCGACGAACAGGTTGGCCCCCGGCCCGCTGACCACCGCGCGGACGCCGCGCAGGTCGGCGACCGCGCCGAGGTCGATCGTCCCGCCGGGCCGGACCGCGGCCATGCCGTGGTCGGAAACCAGCACGACGGAGACGGCGCCGCCGTGCGGCAGCGCGTCGATGCCGTCGAGCAGCCGCCCGAGGTCGCCGTCCACCCGCTCCACCGCCTCGGCGACGGCGGACGACGCCGGACCGTAGCGGTGGCCGGCGCCGTCCACGGACGAGAAGTACAGCGTGACGAGGTGGGGGCGCCGCTCGGCGGGCAGGGCCAGCCAGTCGAGCACCTCGTCGACCCGCTCGCGGTGGGTGCCCCGGTCGGCGTACCGGGTCCAGAACGTGGGCCGCACCCCCCCGATGTCCGCCTCGGTGCCCACGAACAGCATCGCCGCCGCCACCATTCCCTGCGTCTCGGCCGTCACCCAGATGGGCTCGCCGCCGTACCAGGTGCCGTCCTCGACGCTGTGCCGGTCGCGGTAGTTGTACTCCGCGCCCCGGACGGGGTCGTAGAAGCGGTTCCCCACGAGGCCGTGGCGTTCCGGATGGAGCCCGGTGGCGATGGAGTAGTGGGCGGGGAACGTCAGCGAGGGATAGACGGAGACGAGGGCTTCGGCCGCCACCCCGCGGGCCGCGACCCGGTCGAAGCTCGGCGTCTCGTAGAGGTCGAGATAGTCGTTTCGGAACCCGTCGAACGACACCAGCACGAGGTACGGCTTGCCGAGGGTCTCCGGCGCGTTGACCCCGCCGGTGCCGCCCGGGGTCGTGGCCCGGTCCGATTGCGCCGCCTCGGCAATGACCGCCGCCGACGCGGCGGCCGAGCCGGCCGTCACCGCGGCGTCGGCCGACCCGCACACCACGGCGACGGCCAGCACGACGGCCAGCCGCCAAGCTCCCGCGAGACGCATCGGTCCATTCTATACGCACGGCCCGCGAGCGGCGGGCCCCCGTCGGCACGGCGCCCCCGGTCGGCCGCCGTCGCGCGCCGGGCGGCCCCACGCCCGGCGAACGGATGATCGCCGCTCGGGGCCGGACCACCGGGCGTGTCATACTGGTGGCCCGGCAGCTTCATGGAGAGCGTGTTGTATTCATCGATACGGATTCAGGGCTACCGCGGCCTCGACTCGTTCCGGATGGACGGACTCGGCCGCGTCAACCTGCTCGTAGGGAAGAACAACTGCGGCAAGACGTCGATCGACACGGGCCTCCACTACTCGGTCATGGAGGACATGTGGCGGATGATCACGGAACAGGCGGCCGAGCTGTCGGTCCAGGTGTTCGCCACGACCCACAGCCGCGACTGCTACGAAAGTCTGGCGGCCATCGCGAAACCCGAGGCGGGCAACGTCACCATTCAGCGGATTGATCGAAGCCGGGGAGAGGCAGTCCGCTACAACAACCAAGCCATCATCGCCGCTGCCGAGCGGAGCGTAGAGGTCAGGTGAGTTGTCCGCCAGACGCCACCCCCGGAAGCTGATCGTCGAGGGCGTTACCGACAAGCTCGGTGGAGACAGCCGCGCCGCGAGCCGATAAGCGGGGAGACATGTCTACCTACTGCACACCGCTCACGGCTGCGGTCGCCCGGCTCGCGAAGACCGCGGCGGCCGTCGCGGTTCTGGCCCTGACGGCGGCGCCGGCCGCCGCCGACACCGAGGCGGAACGCCTCGACGAGGCGATCGCGGTCCTCGACGAGATCCTGGCCGCGCCCGACGCCGGCATCCCCGAGGCGATCCTCGATGGGGCCGTCGCCATCGCGGTCTTCCCGTCCACGGTCCGGGCGGGGTTCATCTTCGGCGGCCAGCGCGGGCGCGGCTTCATCAGCGCGAAGTACAGCGACACCGGCCGCTGGTCGCCGCCCGCGTTCCTCACCCTGACCGGCGGCAGCGTCGGCCTGCAGGCGGGCGCGCAGCAGGTCGACGTGGTCCTCGTCGTCCAGAACCGGCGCGGCTTCGCCCGCCTGCTCGGCAACCAGCTCAAGCTGGGCGGCGACGCCTCGGCCGCGGTCGGGCCGGTGGGGCGCAGCCTGGAGGCCGCGACCGACCTGCAGCTCACGGCCGGCATCCTCAGCTACTCGCGCGCCCGCGGCGCGTTCGCGGGGGTCGCCCTCGGCGGCGCCACCCTGCGGGCGGACCGCGACGCGAACGAGCGCTTCTACGGCGCGCGGCTCGACTCGCGGCAGATCATCGTCGAGGGCCGGACCGGCGGGCCGATGCCCGCGGCGGCGGCCCGGCTCCGGCGGGCGCTCGCGGGCCTCGCGCCCGACATGGGGGCGCAGGAGTAGCCGCCCGGAGGCGCGTCCGCGCGACTCTGCGCCCGGCATCGGCGCGGTGATGGTCCGGACGCGTCTCCCGCGACCGCCGGGCCTCGCCGACGACCCGACGCGGCCAACGGGGTTCCGCGATCGGAGAGCGGTGGCGCTCATTCGACGCCCCGCCCCCGGGCCCGGTCACGCATGGTCGAGCCGGCGCGGTCACGCATCCCGCATTCGAAGGACCATTGCAGCAACGCCGCCGCGCATGCTATTGATTCGCGGCCATGACTCTACTGCGAACCCTGCCCCTTCTCTGGATCGCCCGTGTCTCGGCGGCGGCCCTCTTCATCGTCACGGCCGACGTCCGACCGGCCGCCGCCCAGGTGACGGCCGTGGACGTCGTCGACCGGCCCACCCTGCGCGCGTTCGTCGAGCGCGCCCGCGACGACGCGGAGGCATCGCTCGCCGATGCGACGGAGCAGGAGGCGTACGATTTCTTCGACCGTGAGTTCAGGCCCGAGGGCGAGTGGCGGCGGGGCCCCATCTATACGGGGGTGATCCTGGCGGAGGGCGACGACCGGGGCACGAGCTTCTTCCACGCGGTCGCCCCGGATCTCGAAGGGCAGAACCTGTGGGACCTCCAGGACAAGAACGGGGTCTACATCGTACGGGAGCTGACCGAGAAGGCCGGCGTCGAGTTCGTGGAGTACTACTGGGACAACCCCGACGTGATCGGCGACGAGGAGGAGGGCTCGCTCAAGGTGGGCTGGACCGAGAAGATCACGATTGCGGGCCGGACGTACACGATCGGGGCGGGCTTCTACCCGGCCACCCCGGTGCCCGTCGCCCCGCCCCTCGCGCACGTCCTGCTCGCGGCTCTCCTCGCTGCAGGTGGGGCGTACCTGCGCCGACGGCGGCGCTGGGCGTCTACGTCGTAGAACGGCGCAGACTCCTAGCCGGATTGGTTGGGCGGCGAGCGGAGCCGTAGGCGACGCTCTCCGAGCTAGACGGCTAGACCGCCAATCATCGCCTGCGGCTCCGCTCGCGGGCCACTCAACCCCGGCATCCCCCAGGAAGCCGGCAGCGGATCCCTGTCGCGCGGCGGGCGCGGGGCGGCCGGGATGCGTCGGCGCCGGAAGTCAAGCGGGCCCCCTCCGACGGGGAGCACGGGGCCGAGCTCAGGACGCGTCGAAGTCCAGGCCCACGTCGAGGGCCGGCGCACTGTGCGTGATCCAGCCGACCGAGATCAGGTCGACGCCGGTGGCGGCTATGTCGGCGGCGGTCTCGGGGGTGACGCCGCCCGACGCCTCGGTCACGGCCCGGCCGCGGGCCAGCGCCGCCGCCCTCCTCAGATCCGCGATCGAGAAGTTGTCGAGGAGCACCGCGTCGGCCCCCGCGTCGAGCGCCTCCTCGAGCTGCGCGAGGGTGTCCACCTCCACCTCGACCCGCACCAAGTGCCCGGCCGCGGCGCGCGCGCGGGCGACGGCGGGGGCCACCCCGCCCGCGATCAGCCGGTGGTTGTCCTTGACGAGCACCGCGTCGTGGAGGCCGAAGCGGTGGTTCGCGGCACCGCCCACGCGAACCGCGTATTTCTCTAGGGCGCGCAGGCCGGGCGTCGTCTTGCGGGTGCAGACGACGCGGGCGGGACCGCCGCGCGCCGCCGCCTCCACGACGCGGCGGGCGGCGGTGGCGACGCCCGACAGGTGGGCGAGGAGGTTCAGGGCGGTCCGTTCCGCCGAGAGGAGGGCCCGCGCGGGCCCCTCGACCGTCGCGAGCACCGCGCCCGCCGGCACGTCCGCGCCGTCGTCGTGCTCGACCGCGCAACGCACCGGACCCAGCACCTCGAACGCGAACAGGGCGCACCGCAGCCCGCAGACGCGGCCGGCGCGCCGGACCGCGATGCGCGCGGCGGCGCGGCGGTCGACCGGGACGACGGCGTCGGTGGTGAGATCGCCGGCCGACCCGAGGTCGACCGCGAGCTCGCGGCGCACGAGCGGCTCGTAGTGCAACCGGAGCGGCGGGGGCACGCGGTGCCGCCGATGTTCCCGAGTCACCGCGGCCGCCCCTCCACCCGGGTCCGCCAACCGCCGCCGAACCGACCATCGAGGGTTCCCGGGCGTCGCCTTCCGACCGGTGCCCCCCCGGCGGCTCCGCCTGCCGCCCAACCGACCCACCGGCCAGAGTTGCGGCGCGCCCGCGCCGAGCCGGAACCCGCCGCCTCGGGGCTCCGCTTACCGCGCAACCCCCCTTGCGAGCTCCGGTCCCGCTCCGGGGTGCCGCGCCATGCCGACCCGCCGCGGCGGCTCATCCCCCCGCCCTGCGGCCGACCTCGAGCATGCGATCGACAGCCCGGCGGGCGCGGGCGGCGACGGCCGGGTCCACCGTCACCTCGTGCCGCATGCTCTCGAGCGACGCGAGGATCTTCGGCAGGGTGATGCGCTTCATGTGCGGGCACAGGTTGCAGGGCCGGATGAACTCGACCTCGGGGTGGGCCACCGCGACGTTGTCGCTCATTGAGCACTCGGTCACCAGCACCACCCGCTCGGGGCGGACCGCGTCGACGTGCCGCAGCAGACCCGCCGTCGAGCCCACGTAGTCGGCCTCGGCGAGCACGTCGGGCGGGCACTCCGGATGCGCGTAGATCTGCACGCCCGGGTAGGCGGTCCGGTAGTCCCGCAGGTCCTCGGCCCGGAACCGCTCGTGTACCTCGCAGTGGCCCTGCCACAGGACGACCTCGACGCCGGTGCGGCCCGCGACGTAGCGGCCCAGGTACTCGTCGGGCAGGAAGATGACCCGCCCGGCCCCGAGCGACTCGACGACCTCGACCGCGTTCGACGAGGTGCAGCAGATGTCGGACGCCGCCTTCACGTCGGCCGACGTGTTGACGTAGGTGACGACCGGCGCGCCCGGATACCGCTCGCGCAGCAGCGCGACGTCGGCCGCGGTGATCGACGACGCCAGCGAGCAACCCGCCTCGAGGTCGGGAATGAGCACGGTCCGGCCGGGGCTGAGGATCTTGGCGGTCTCCGCCATGAAGTGGACGCCGCACACGACGATGACCTCGGCGTCGGTCTCCGCCGCCTGCCGCGCAAGGGCGAGCGAGTCGCCGCAGAGGTCGGCGACGCCGTGGAAGATCTCCGGCGTCTGGTAATTGTGGGCCAGCACCACCGCGCCGCGCTCCTTCTTCAGACGCCGGATGGCGTCGACGTAGGGGGCGTGGACCGGCCACTCCACCGGAGGAATCACCGACCGCACCCGCTCGTAGAGGTCCGCGGTGCGCGCCGCCACCGCCGGCGTGTAGTCAAGCCGCGGGGGTTCGGGCTCGGGAACGGCTTGCAGAAGGTCGCTGTTCATTATGCTCATAATGAGGATTACAGGTGCGTTATTCTAGCCTTGAGCATAACGGGCTGTCAAACCTGCGACGGCGGGGATTCCGCGGGCCGGACGAGACACCGACTCGGGGCCGCCCCGCCTTCGCCGACGGCGCTCACCGCGAGGCGCAACGGCGCCACGGTGCCGCTTCAAGCAGCAAACAGCGCCCCGACTGGTCATCTCGCAGTCCTGTGGTGACACCCTGGTGGGGTTCGGAACGGACCGGACGGACGGCGACCGAACCTCCGGGGGCGCTGGCGGTTACGAGCCCGAGGAGGGCAGGCCCGGGAGGCCCACCCCCGGCGCGGGCCGCTCGTGCTGCACAGCGCGGCGGAAGCGGAACAGCTCGGCGGGCCGGCCCCCGGTGGCGGGCTCGAACCGGCCGGTGCCCTCGACGAGGGCGCCCCGCTCGACGAGCCGCCGGAAGTTCTGCTTGTGAAGGCGGACACCGGCCAGGGTTTCGACCGTCCGCTGGAGATGGAGCAGCGTGAAGGTCTCCGGCAGCAGCTCGAACACCAGGGGCCGGTATTTGAGCTTGCCGCGCAGCCGCCCGAGGGCGGTGGCGAGGATTCGGCGGTGGTCGAGGGCCAGCGGGGCCCCGAACCCCGCGGGGCCGGGAGCCGCGCCCTCGGCCGCCGGCTCGCGTTGAAGGCGCGCCGAGCGGCCGGACGCCCCCGCTCCGGGGGTGCGGTCGCGAGCGGCCGCCGTGCTGCCGTCCCGCCGCGCCTCGGCGACCAACCCCGCCTCGTAGAGCAGCTCGTAGCGGTCGAGGACCCGCTCGGCGTCCCACGGCGCGGCCCCCGCCCCGAAGGTAATGTCGGCGCGGCCCCGGCGCTCGCGGCGGGCGTCGCCGGCTGGGGCCGCCTCGATCCACGCGTCGAGGGCGGGCCGGATGCCGTCGCGCAGCAGGGCCGGCTCGCCGGCGCGCCGGTCCTCCCACGGCAGGAAGCGGTACACGGCCTCCCAGGCCGCCGGATGCCCCGCCGCGACCTGCCGCTCGCGCACCAGGGCGAGGTACGCCACCGCGATGACCCGGGCCTCTCCGTCCCCCGTCCCCACCCGATCCCGGTCGCCGAACGTGTACAGTTGTTCGACGTGCGCGAGCTCCATGCCGGTCTGCTCGCGGACCCAGGCGCGCAGGCCGAGCTCGAGGGTGCGGTGGCGGTCGGGGTCGAGGGGGCCGAAGGGCAGGGCGGGGGCGCCATCGTCCCCGCCGCCCCCCGACACCGTCAGCACCCGGGGCTCGGCGCCGGTGACGGCGACGATGGTGGCGTGCAGTCCCACCGTGACGTGACGCGGCATTTTCGGGGCGAGTCTAGCAGCCCGCGACGACGCGCGGCGCGGCTCGACCACGCCTGACGACAGGAGAACGAGACCGTGGAAATCATCCCCCCCATCGTGCAACGGTGGATCGACGACGGACGCCGCGACCCCGAGGGCTTCTGGGAACGGGCGGCGCGGCGGTTGCCGTGGTTCCGCACCTGGGACCAGGTCTACGCCCCCGACCCGCCCACGTTCCGCTGGTTCGTGGGCGCGCGGACCAACCTCGCCCACAACGCCGTCGACCATCACGTCGCGGCCGGCGAGGGGGGGCGCGCCGCCCTCGTCTACCTGAACGAGCGCGGCGGGCGCACGGTCCTCACCTACGCGCAGCTCCAGTTCCACGTGACGCGGGTCGCGGCGGCGCTGCGCGCCCTCGGGGTCGGCAAGGGCGACCGGGTGACCCTGTCCATGCCCACCTGCCCCGAGGCGGTGTTGCTGATGCTGGCGTGCGCGCGCATCGGGGCCATCCACTCGGTGGTGTTCGCGGGGTTCGGGGCCCAGGCCCTCGCCGACCGCATCAACGCGAGCGGCTCGCGGGTCGTGTTCACGGCCGACGTCACCTACCGGAAGGGGAAGGACGTCCCGCTGAAGCCGATCGTCGACGACGCGTTGCGCGCGCCCGGGCACCCCGTCGAGCGGGTGGTGGTGCTGCGGCGCGCCGACCCGACGCCGCCCCTCGACCCGGCGCGCGAGATGTCGTGGGACGACTTCCTCGCGGCGGCGGCCGGCCAGTCCGGCGACTGGGTCTCGATGGAGGCGAACGAGCCGGCGTTCATCCTCGCCACGTCGGGCACCACGGCCCGGCCCAAGCTCGCCGTCCACACCCACGGCGGCTACCAGGTGCACATCGCGAGCATGGCCCGCTGGTGTTTCGGCATGCGGCCGGCCGACGTGTGGTGGGCGACGTCGGACATCGGCTGGATCGTCGGCCACAGCTACATGGTCTACGCCCCCCTGCTCGTCGGCTGCACCACCGTGGTGTTCGAGGGGGCCCTCGACTACCCCGAGCCCGACAGCACGTGGCGGGCGGTGGTGGAGGAGATCGGGGCCACCGGCATCTTCACGTCGCCCACCGCCATCCGCGCCCTCATGCGCTACGGCGACGCGCCGCTGCAGGGCGTCGACCACGCGCGGGTCGAGCGCATCTTCTCGGCCGGCGAGGTCCTCAACCCGCCGGCGTGGGACTGGCTGCAGAACACCGTCCTCGGCGGGCGCATCCCCGTCATCGACCACATGTGGCAGACCGAGACGAGCGGCCCCGTCTTCGGCAACCCCTACGGGCTGGCGATGCTGCCGATCAAGCCGGGGTCGGCGACCCTGCCCCTGCCGGGCATCGACGCGGCCATCGTGCGCGGCGACGGCGAGCCGTGCGGGCCCGGCGAGAAGGGCATCATGGTGCTGAAGCGCCCGTTCCCGGGGCTGACCGCCTCGCTCTGGGGCGAGCCCGAGCGCTACGGGCGCGACTACTGGCAGAAGATCCCGGGGGTGTACTTCAGCGGCGACTCGGCCCACGTCGACGACGACGGCTACCTGTGGTTCGGCGGCCGTGCCGACGAGATCATCAAGATCGCCGCCCACCGCATCGGGACCATCGAGGTCGAGAGCGCGTGCCTGAAGCACCCCGCGGCGGCCGAGTGCGGCGTCGTGGGCCGGCCCGATGAGACCCGCGGCGAGGTCATCTCCGCCTTCGTCCTCCTCAAGCAGGGCGAGGAGCCGTCGGACGACCTGCGGCGGGCGCTGATAGAGACGATACGCCGCGAGCTGGGCCCCATCGCGGTGGTCGGCGAGCTGAACTTCGTGTCGATGCTGCCCAAGACGCGCAGCGGCAAGATCATGCGCCGCGTGCTCAGGGCGGTCATCCTCGACCGCGACCCCGGCGACATCACCACCATCGAGGACGAGGGCTCGGTCGAGGAGGCGCGGCAGGCGTGGACGCAGATGAAGGCGGACCTTGCGGGCTCGGGCCAGTGACGGCCGGGGCGAAGTGACCGGTCGGCGCGGCACCGCGACGCGCGCCGTCGCCCGCGCAGAACGAGAAGAACGGGCGCAACCCCGCGAACGGAGGCGCGCCGGCACGACGCATCCGGCGGGACGCAAGACAGGAACGGCACAGCCCCCGCCGAGGGGACGTGGAAGAACGCCGGCAACGCCGGGGGCAGGATGGGTCCGGCGGGACGCAAGAGAACGGCGCAGCCCGGGAAGGGACTGCGCCGTTCGAGGTCCGGTCGGTCAACACGGGGCGTCGTCGGCGGGCGAACCGCGGACGACTACTCGGGTCCGCGGCCCCGGCGCCCCTCCCGACCGCTGCGGCCCCGGCGCTCCTCGAAGCGCTCGCGGCGCTCCTCGAAGCGCTCGCGGCGCTCCGCCATCCGCTGCTCCCGCGCCGTCCGAATCACGTCGGCCGCGGTCCGCTGATCGGGCGTCAGCACCTCCCAGATCCGCGCCCGCGCCGACGCCATGGCGAGCACCACCGCGCCCTCCGCGGTCCCCAGGGCGGCGGCCGCCGCCCGGATCGCGTCCTCGTCCACGTCGACGCCGGTTCCGGCCGCCTCGCGCAGCGCCCGGCGCGACGTCCGCACCTGCTCCCCCGCCTCGCGCACGGCCTCGCGGCTCTCCGACAGCACACCGCGCACGACGTCCCGCTGCTCCTCGCTCAAGCCGAGCTGGCGCAGGGGGACGGCCAGGGCGCCCGGGCCGCCGAACCCGCCCGGACCGCCGAATCCACCCGGGCCGCCGAATCCGCCGGGGCCGCCCGGCCCCCCCGGGCCGCCCCGGCCCATCCACCCGCGCCGGCCGCCGTCGGGCTGGCTCCACGCCATGTCCGCCACCGCGAGCACGCCGGCCACCGCCAGCACCCCGGCCACCGTCAACCGTGTCGTCCTCCGAAGCAACAGCGCCTTCATCGTCGTCTCCCCACTCGGTCCCGGCCGGCCGCGCCGGCCGTGTCATGCGGTCACGCAGAAACCGGGCGGCATGCCCCGCCGGCCCACGCCGGCGACCCGGCCCGGCGGCCCGTCCGCGGCTCGCCGGTCGCTGTCTACAGTGACCGCCGGAGCCGCGCGCTTATTCCCACACCGCGGAGGGCGGGAGCCTTGGCGAAGGCTCCACTACACTCCGCCGCATCCGCGAAGGGTGCCCTGCGGAACCGGGTCCCCAGGACGTTCATGAAGCTGGCCGGTGCCGTGCGCGGTGCCCCCGATCTGTCGGACCGTAGTGGATTCTCCGAGGGGAGGAGTCCTGCGGGATTGGGTTCGACGGTCGGCGTCGGCGAATCCCGCGCCTCTCCGGGACGGGCGGTCACCGCCGGGGATCGTTCACGTCGAAGTAGTCGTCGCAGAACAGGTCCACGATCTGCAGCACGACATCTTCGACCCGCGGCAGGTTGGCGCCGCCGGTGGTTCCGAGGCTGGCCATGTCCCAGGTGTCGACATAGGCGCGGAGCTGGTTCCCCTCGATGGTGGCGAGCTGCTGGACGGAGACGCGGGCGTAGTACGCGTAGAGCCCGGTCGAGCCGCGGTGGGTGGTGACGTCGACGTAGAGGTCGGCCGCCTGCCGCGAGCTTCCCAGCCGGACCCCGCGATCCTCGAGGCGCCGCTCGACCGCGTCGAGCAGGCCGCGCCGCGTGAGCCCGGCCCGCTCGACGTCGTCGGCGAGGTCGGCGACCACGACGTTCACGTCGCGGATGCCCGCGAGGTTCTCGCGCTCGACATCCTGCTGGGCCGCCGCCGGGGCGGCCAGCGCGAGGGCCAGACACAGGCCCGCGGAATACGCCGACGACAAGGTCAGTCTCTGCATGACCAAGGCCTCCGGTCTCAGAAGCGCCCGACGAGGATGCCCGCCGCCATCCGTCTCCGCTCCGCCGCCCCGCTTCAGTCGAGGTGGCCGCGCTCGGCGTCGCCCATCTCGATGTTCCCGTCGGGGAAGTACTCGCGCCAGCGTCGGGTCACCGTGGCGGCCACGTCGGGGCGGCACGTCAGTTCGTCGGGGAACGAGGGGGCTAGCCGCGCGTCGATGACGATGGGGGGGGTGCGCACGAGGTGGTTCCGCGCCACGCGCGTCGACGCCGCGTGCACGTCGGCGGCGGGCTCGAAGCGGGTGAACGTCGTCCACAGGAAGTTCATGGCGCTGCGGGCGGCGCGCCCGGCGTCGTCGGTCAGGACCACCAGGGGCCAGCCGCGGAACGCGGGGTGGGGCGCGACCCGCGCGGGCAGGTCCGGGTCGTCGGCCGTCGGCGTCCCCCCCGCCACGAGGCAGCCGCGGCAGAACACCCGCACGTCGTCGACGCCCGCGGGCAGCTCGGCCGCCGAGAACTCGCCGGGCAGCTCGCGCACGGGGTCGCCGAGCCCCAGCCACACGCCCTTCGAGCCGTGGTTCACGGCCGGCCCGGTGTAGTCGAGGGTGTCCATCGAGAGGTTCGAGAACACGTACAGGTCGGTCTCGGGATTGGTGCGGGCGAGGACGTGCTCGAGCGTCGCCCGGAAGTCCCGCAGGTCGACCGAGCGGTCCGTCACCAGCAGGAACTTGGTGAGCGAGAGCTGCCCCTCGCCGAGGATGCGGAACGCGCTCGCCATCGCCTCGCGGGCGTAGCGCTGCTTGACGACGGCGGCCGACAGCGAGTGGTAGCCGGTCTCGCCGTACGACCAGAGCTGCTCGACGGCGGGCATGACGACGGGGAACAGCGGCGACAGCAGGTCCTGCAGGAGGTCGCCGATGTAGAAGTCCTCCTGCCGGGGCTTGCCGACGACGGTGGCGGGGAGGATGGCGTCGTGGCGGCGCGCCACCCGGTCGACGCGGAAGACCGGATAGTTGTGGCGCAGCGAGTAGTACCCGTAGTGGTCGCCGAACGGCCCCTCGGGCCGGCGGGTCCCCGGCGGCACCGACCCGACCAGGGCGAACTCGGCCCCGGCCGGCACGGGGTGCGGCCCCAGGCCCTCGACGAGGGGGAGGCGCCCGCCGGCGATCAGCGACGCCAGCATCAGTTCGGGCACGTTCTCGGGCAGCGGGGCCACCGCGGCGAGGATCAGCGCGGGCGGACCGCCGAGGAAGACGGTGACGGGCAGGGCCCCGCCCCGGCCCTCGGCGACGGCGTGGTGGAAGCCGCCGCCCTTGCCGATCTGCCAGTGCATGCCGGTGGTGCGGGCGTCATGGATCTGCAGGCGGTACATCCCGAGGTTGTGGCCGGGCCGGTCGGGATGCTCGGTGTACACCGTCGGCAGGGTGATGAACGGGCCGCCGTCTTCGGGCCAGGTGGTCAGCGCGGGCAGACGGTCGAGGCGCACGTCGTCCGTCACCACCTCGGTCACCGGCCCGCGCCGGCCGCGCCGCATCCCGACCCGGAGCAGCTCGACCCCGACATCCCGCGCGCCCCACAGCTTCGACGGCGTGGGGGGCATCAGGGTCTCGACCAGCTCGACGAGCCGCCGGATCAGCCGCCCCGGCCGCTCGCCGAACGCCAGCTCGGCCCGGCGCGCGGTGCCGAACAGGTTCGTCACGACGGGGAAGTCGGCGTCGGCGACGTTGGTGAACAGGAGGGCGGGGCCGCCCGCGGCGATCACCCGGCGGTGGATCTCCGCCGCCTCGAGCGCGCGCTCGACGGGGACGTCGATCCGCGCGAGGTCCCGGTCGCGCCGGAGCCGGTCCAGGAACGCGCGCAGGTCGGGGAAGGACACGCGCAGTCGGCTACCGCACCGTCACCGCGACCTCTTCGGTCACGGTGGCGAGGGTGTCGGACGCCTGCACCCGGAACAGGTACTCGCCGGGCGACGGGAAGGTCGCGGTCACCACGGCCGAGCCGTCCGGCGCGTCGTCCCCGGCCTCCAGGGTCACCCCGGCGGCCCCCCGCAACTGCGTCCACGTGACGGTGACCCGTTCCACCGGGGTGCGGAGCGGACGCTTGCGGGCCGACACCTGGATCTGCGGCACGTTGATGGGCAGGGTCGGCTCGCCGGGGCGACGCTCGAAGGTATCGAGCGTCCCGCGTCCGCCGCCGCCCCGTCGGCGCGGAGGCGGCAGGCCGTCGTCGGTCACCGCCGCGGTCAGCGTCACCGCCTCTCCGGCGGCCGCGCCCGACGGCGCGGTGACGGCCAGCGTCGGCGGCAGGTTGTCCCCCTGGCCGCCGGCCCGCGCCGCGGCCGCGTTGGCGAAGATCTCCCACTCGGGCTGCAGCCAGGCGAGGGCGCGGTAGGTCTCGTCGCCCACCGTGACCTGCCACTCGAGCCGCCGGTCGCCCCAGTCGGCCGGCACCCGCACGCTGAACATCCGGCGGTTGGTGCGGGGGTAGAAGTAGGTCGGCTGTCCCTGGTCGGGGTCTCCCGGCGACATCCGGTTGGCGGCCCCGACGGGAACGTGCAGCTCCTCGACGTAGTTCCGGTTCAGGTACCCGAAGTGCATCTCGAAGCCGCCGTCGGGATGGTGCGACCAGCCGTCGAAGAACGGCTGAATCGTCTGCCCCGAGCTGAACAGGAAGTTCTGCGGGTCGGCCTGCGCCCGCCCCTCGGCGGCGGTGCCGAGGAACACGGCTAGGGCCAGCAAAGGCGTGAGTCGTCTCGACCGGTTCAACATGGCTTTCTCGAACACGCCGACGCGGGAGCGGGACGTCCCCCGCCCCCACGCCGGATTCTTCTCCAACGGGCGCCCTCCGTCCGGCGGCGGGCGCAGGCACAACCGATGCCCGGGCCTCGCGATCGCTCGTCGTCGGTACGCGTGCGCCGCCTGATGCCGGGCCCGCGCTCACTCGTCGTCGGTGCGTTCCCGCGCCTCCTGCCGCTCGGCCACCGCCGCTTCGTACTCCTCGTCGGTCAGGTCGTGCCACCCGATCCACGCGAAGCCCATCTCGTCGATGGTGCGTCCGCCGTTACCCACCCAGTTGCTCGGGTCGACGTTGCCCCGGTTGGCGGCCGAGTTGTCGAACCAGCTCGACACGTGCAGGATGGTGCCGGCCGGAATCAGCGGCGCGACGTCGTCCTCGTAGTTGTAGTTCATGTGCCAGTTGTAGTCGAACCCGGCGCAGTTCACCGTCTCGGCTCGGACCGGCTGGGTCGGGTAGATGAACTCGATGCACTGGTAGATGCCCAGCATGTGCATGTGGGGCTGGAACATGGTGATGCGCGCCGCGTTGTTGAAGCGGGCGTAGCCGTCCGAGCGCGACACCTCGCCGGCGGGGATGTCGAGGATGCCGGTCGTCACGTTCTGCGAGCCCCCGAGCTGCCGCGAGTAGCGGATGAACTTCGGCGTCTCGCCCGCCGGCAGGAAGTTGATGCCCAGCTCGACGTCGGCGTCGATCGGCTCGCCGACCGAGTGCAGGTGGTAGCTGAGCCGCGCCTGGCTCCCGCCCGGCAGCAGCAGCCCGGAGTCGGGCGGGTAGATCTCGGCCAGCTTCCCGGAGGCGTACTCCACGAGGAAGAGCCCGCCGCTCATGTCGGCCTCGTCCGCGGCCGGCTCGACCGCGTAGGACAGCGCGTGGTGCACCACCTGGCGGGCCTTGTCGCCCACGGGGCGGGTCTGGATGGCGGTGATGTAGCGGTCCTCTTCCAACCCCATCTCGGCGAACAGGTTCCCGAACAGGTCGGGGCCGGCCGCCGGCACTTCGTAGGTCGGGAACTTCACGACGAGGTCGGGATCGCCGATCTGCCACGAGTCGGCCGGCGCGAACTCCGGCGGCACGGGGGTGTCGGCGGGGTTGCCCTGCGGCGCCCCGGCGTCGACCCAGGCGAGGATGGTGCCGATCTCCTCGTCGGTCAGCGACGGGTCGTTCTTGAAGCTCTGGATGCCCAGGCGCCGGTCGATGTGCCAGGGCGGCATGGCGCGGGTCTCGACCTTCTCCCGGATCGACCGCGCCCACGGCCGCACCTCGCGGTAGCTGATCAGCGACATCGGCGCGATCTCGCCGGGCCGGTGGCAGTTCACGCACGACCGGTAGAGAATCGGCGCGACGTCGTTGGTGAACGTCGGGGCCTCCGTGCCCTGGGCGGCGGCGCCGCCCGGCAGCGCCAGCGCGGCCGAGCTCAACACGAACGCGGCGACGAGTGTGGTGGTTCTCACGTCAGTCCTCCTAGCCCGGAGAGCGTCGCCTAGGGCTCCGCTCGCCGCCCAACCAACCCTGCTGGGAGTTTGCACCGTTCTACGGCGCAGATTCCTAGCCCGCCAATCGTCGCCTTCGGCTCCGCTTGGCGCCCAACCAATCCTACAGGAGTCCGCGCCGTTCCACGGCGCAGACTCCCGGCGGTCGGCGAAGGCCGCGTCCGCGCGGCCGAACCCGCCGCCGCCCGCAGATCTCGACTCCGGGCCCCCGTCGGTCGGCCGGCCCGCCACGGCGCGCCCGCCCACGACAGCGACCGCCCATTATTCCACAGATCCGTCATCGGCGTGACTTTCGTTTCGATGACGTGGCGGACGGTCCGAAGACAAACGACTATACTGCCGTCATTTTTCCAGTATTATCGACGACCTCATGTCCACCTACGACCGCCTGACCGAACCGCCCCGGCAGAGCTTCTTCCTGTTCGGCATGCGCGGCGTCGGCAAGAGCACCTGGGCGCGCGCGGCGTTCGGCGACGCGGCGTACGTCGATCTGCTCGACGAGCGCCTCTATCAGGACATCCTGGCGGACCCCTCCCTCTTCGCGCAGTCCATCGGCGAATCCGCCCCGGGCGCCTGGGTCGTCGTCGACGAGGTCCAGCGGCTGCCGGCCCTGCTCAACGAGGTCCACCGCCTCATCGAGACGCAGCGCCTGCGCTTCGCGCTGCTCGGGTCGAGCGCCCGCAAGCTGAAGGCGGCGGGCACCAACCTCCTGGCCGGCCGCGCCCTCAAGCGGACCATGTTCCCCCTGACCGCGACCGAGCTCGGCGCCGACTTCGATCTCGACCGCGTGCTGCGCTACGGGTCGGTACCGCTCGTCTGGACCAGCGAGCAGCCGCGCGAGGTCCTCGAGGCCTACGCGCAACTCTATCTGCGGGAGGAGATCCGCGCCGAGGCCCTGGTGCGCAACCTGCCCGGCTTCGTCCGCTTCCTGCCCGTCGCGGCGCTGTTCAACGGCCAGGTCGTCAACGTCGCGGGCATCGCGCGGGACGCCGGCGTCGCCCGCACCACCGTGCAGGGCTACCTCGACATCCTCGAGGACACGCTGCTCGTGTGCCGGCTGCCCGCCTACGAGGCCCGCGTCCGCGTCCGCGAGCGGCGGTCGCCCAAGCTGTACTGGGTAGACCCCGGCGTCGTGCGCGCCGTCAAGCGCCAGCTCGGCGAGGTCGCGGCGGAAGAGCGCGGCCCGCTCCTCGAGAGCTGGGTGCTCACGACGCTACGCGCCCACGCCGAGGTGCGGGAACTCTACGACCAGGTGTGGTATTGGGCCCCGTACCAGACGGACGTCGAGGTCGACGTGCTCCTGCAGCGCGGCCGCGAGCTGCTGGCCGTCGAGGTCAAGGCGGCGGGCCGCTATCACACCAGCCTGCTGAAAGGCCTCCGCGCGATCGCGACCCTGCCGGGCCTCGTGCGCCGCGTGCTCGTCTACACCGGCCCCCGCGCTTTCCGCTCCGCCGACGGCATCGAGGTGTGGCCCGCGCCCCGCTTCGCGCAGGCCGCGGCTGAAGGGCGCCTCTGGCCCTGATCTCCAGAGTCGCCCGCTCTCCGCGACTCGAGCGCCGGGAGCGTCGTGGGCGGCCAACTTCGCTTCGCCAGCCCCCTATACATCGAGGATGGGTTGGGGGAAGGGAGTGGGTCAGTACCCCTCAGTATCCGCCGCCCTCCGACCGGGACGCCTCGGGGACCGGCGACTGGTAGAGGACCCGGCCGACGAAGAACGGGCCCATGTCGCGGATGTACTCCGAGGTTTGGACGGTGGGGCGCATGTCCTTGACGAGCTTCGACAGGGGGTGGAGCTCGGGGCCGATGAGCCCGATCACGAACTCGTTGTCGTCGCGGTCGAGGCCGTGGCACTCGAGGCGCACGTCGACGGCCAGGCCCAGCTCGCCGTAGCCGCGCCCGACCGTCCCGTGCTCCATCAGGATGCGGCCCTGATCGCCCCGCGGCAGCCGGTTGAAGGCGCCGATGCGGCGCAGCGGGTACCAGACGCCCCACGGGTGCGCGGGGTTCAGGATGGCGCGCCGGACGCGGTGCAGCAGGAAGTCCTCGAGGTCCGCCTCGCGCCCGCTCGAGTAGGTGCGGCCGAGCATGGTGAAGTCGGGCAGGGGCGTCAGGGTCTGGAAGTACGGTCCGGCCAGCAGGCTGCGCGCCGCCGCGGCGAAGAGGGCCGGGTCTTCCGACATCAGCACAACGCCCACCCCGCGCGGGTCGTTCAGGTTGGCGTAGACCGCCGCCTCTAGGCCGCTGTCGCGCACGAGGTTGACGATGGACGCGCCGCTGGAGCAGCCCGTGAACACGTGGAGCTGCACGAACAGCCGCTTGTCCAGCGTCTGGGGGACGCCCCGCACCGGCGCGCCGTGCTCCAGCAGGTCGGGCACGAAGGGCGCTATCGCGGGCGGGCGGCCGGAAGGGGGGGCGGGCGCCGGCGGCGCTTCTGTCTTCTCGGTCATGACATCGGTCCTCGACGAGAGCCCGCGGCCATTCTACGGAGCCGCGGGCGGGGCGGGCGGTTCCTCGGGCACCGGCGGATCGCCGCTTCACGGTCGGCTCGGTGCCCGACCAACTTCAAGACCCCGCCGTTGAGACCCGCCGTTCTACTCTACGGCGCAGACCGCTAGTCCGCGCGCGACGCCAGCCCCATGGCGCGGCGCCACGCCGCGAGCTGGCCGATGTGGGTGGCCTCGTGGGCCGACAGCAGGTAGTCGACGAAGTCGCCCATCTTCGGGAAGTACTTGCGGGTATTCTCGTCGGGATACTCCTTGGCGAAGACCGCGGGGTCGGCGGCGGCCACCGCCTCGGCGACCCGCTCGTGCTGCTTCTTCAGCTCGGCGAGCAGGGCGTCCTTCGAGGGGTACTTCGACGCGTCGCCGCTCGGCTCGCCGCCGGTCTTGCCCGCCTCCTCCCAGTCGGCAGGGAAGGTCGACTCCAGGCCGAGGGCGACGCCGGTGTGGTTCGCCGCCGACGCGAGGTGGCACAGGGTCCACGCCGGGTGGTTCACCACCCCGTGCGGCTGCTGGACCATCTGCTCGTCGCTCAGGTCCTTGACCAGCGACTCCAGGTGACCGAGGTTGAACTTGTAGGTGAAGAGAAGGTGCTCGCGCATCGGATGCTCCCCCGTGGTGGACGTTCGAGACGACAACAGCCGTTCAGTATACCGCCCCGCCTCCCCGCCTTGTAATCTCCCGCCGGGCAACGGAAAATACGCGCGTGACTACTGGAACCCTCGAACGTCAGGCGTCGGGGCTGGACGCCATCGTCGAGCTGCTCGGCGACGACGCGGCCCTGCTCGATCATCGTTGCCGGACCATCCCGGCGTCCGACCTGCACCTGCCGGGCCCGGACTTCGTCGACCGCTGCTGCGCCCTGTCGGACCGGCCGGCGCGGGTGCTGACGAGCCTGCAGGCGATGTTCGGGGCGGGACGGCTCGCGGGCACCGGGTACGTCTCGATCCTGCCCGTCGACCAGGGCATCGAGCACTCCGCGGGCGCCTCGTTCGCGCCGAACCCCGCCTACTTCGACCCCGAGAACATCGTCCGCCTCGGCATCGAGGGCGGCTGCAACGCGGTGGCGTCGACCCTGGGGGTGCTCGGGGCCCTCTCGCGGCGCTACGCCCACAAGATCCCGTTCATCCTC
This sequence comes from Vicinamibacterales bacterium, assembly GCA_963664545.2. Taxonomy (GTDB): domain Bacteria; phylum Acidobacteriota; class Vicinamibacteria; order Vicinamibacterales; family UBA8438; genus JAJEEA01. The sequence goes on from OY761475.2 coordinate 3,220,275, forward strand.
AAGTTCAACCACAACGAGTTCATCTCCTACCCCAACGCCTACGACCAGATCCGGTTCGCGAGCGTCGAGCAGGCGTTCGACATGGGGGCGATGGGCGTCGGGGCGACCATCTACTTCGGGTCGGAGGAGTCGCGGCGGCAGATCCAGGAGGTCTCCGAGCTCTTCCACCAGGCCCACGAGCTGGGCATGTTCACGGTGCTGTGGTGCTACCTCCGCAACCCCGCGTTCAAGACCCCCGAGGCCGACTACCACACCGCGACCGACCTCACCGGGCAGGCCAACCACCTCGGGGTGACCATCGAGGCCGACGTCATCAAGCAGAAGCTGCCCGAGACCAACGGCGGCTACCCCGCCCTCGGGTTCGGCAAGACCCACGCGCGGGTCTACGAGGCCCTGACCACCGACCACCCCATCGACCTCACCCGCTACCAGGTCGCCAACTGCTACTTGGGCCGGGCCGGGCTCATCAACTCGGGCGGGGCCTCGTCGGGCGGGAGCGATCTGAGGGAGGCGGTGAAGACCGCGGTCGTCAACAAGCGGGCGGGCGGCACCGGGCTCATCTCGGGCCGCAAGGCGTTCCAGCGCCCGATGGCGGAAGGCGTCGCGCTGCTGAACGCGATCCAGGACGTTTATCTGTCGCCGGACGTCACCATCGCCTGATCCGGCCCGCCGGCCCGCCACCCTCGGTCGGCGTCTGCGCCCGCGAGCACTCGGCTCGCTCTCGCGCCGAAGGGAGCGGGCGTTCCGTTTGCGCGGGAATCGACGCCGATGACGGTCTTCAGGCGACCACGTCCGGACGGGCGCGCGCCCAGAGATCGAGCCGGATCGAAAGCAGGAAGTACTTCTTCCGAAGGGCCACGACCCGGTCGGCGTAGCCCTCCTTGGGGATCTCCCGCGACCGGAGCCGCCGACGGAGGCGCCGCAGCTCGTGACGGTAGAGGTCGTTCACGAACTCCTTGGCGAGCGACGGCGGTGTCGACGGGCGCGGGCGCAGGCCGAACCCGGCCAGCTCCTCGAGAACGCGGGGATGGTAGGTGTACTCCACGGCGCGCATGCCGGCGGCGGCACGGTCGGCCACACCGGAGTCGGCGGCAGCGGACATGACCGGCGGCGGCGACCTACGCCTCGGCCGCCGGCATCCCGCGAGCCCCGGCACCGGCACCGGCGGCACCCCCGCGCCTCCCGAGCGCGACGCCCGGGGCGGCCGCCACCACGTCCCGCCCCGATCAGAACCCCTGCGGGGCCTCGTCGGCCGACGGCCCGTAGATCGACGGCACCGGGACGTCGTTCATCCGCAGGTAGACGCCGAGCTGGGCGCGGTGGTGGATCAGGTGGTTCATCACGAAGCTGCGGATGACGGCGGCCTTGGGCAGGGTCATCAGCACCGTGCCGTTGTTCAGCAACGACCACGGCTTCATGAAGTCGGCGTCGCCCGCCGCCGCCAGGGCCGCCCGCGCCGCCGCCGCGTGCCGGTCGAAGGTGGCGACGAGGTCCTCGACCGAGGCCGGCGTCGGGGGCGGCGGCATGGGCTCGCCGCCGGGGGCGAGGTCGAGCTCGTCGTCGGCCATGGTCAGTACCGCCCACTGCGGCAGGTTCGCCAAGTGCCCGGCGAGCCAGATCATGGTCCCCGACTTCTCGTGGGGCCGCCACTCGAACTTGTCGGCGGGCACCCGCTCCAGGGTCCTCCGCACCCCCGCCGCCTCCTGGTCGAACTCCGGCAGCAACGCCTCGGCAATCGCCATGCTCGTCTCCTGTTCCGCACGTCGGAAACCGTCGCCCCGGCTCCGCGCTCCGCGCTGTCAATCCCCCAGGATTCCGCGCCCTGCACCGGGCGGCTTCCTGCTGTTGAACCGTCTCCGCCTCGCCCGGGATCGAACTTCCGGGACTCCTCGCCGCCCGCCGGCGCCGATTCCCGCCCGCCGGCCCTCAGAAGCCGACCGCGGCGCTGGTGCGGCGGCGGTCCTCGGCGCCTTCCAGCACGTCCTCCTCCGCGTCGTAGTAGATGGCCGACACCGCTCCCTGCACGCGCGTCTCGACCATCGCGTGGCCCCGCGCCTCGAGCAGGGCCAGGGTGTCGGGCGACAGCCCCCACCGCTCGTAGCGCGTGACGTCGGGCAGCCACTGGTGGTGGATGCGGGGCGCGTCCACCGCCTCCTGCACGTTCATGCCGTGGTCGACGACGTTGAGAATCGTCTGCAGCACGGTGTTGATGATGGTCCGCCCGCCCGGGCTCCCCGTCACCAGCACGAGGCGCCCGTCCCGGGTCACGATGGTCGGCGACATGCTCGACAGCATGCGCTTGCCGGGTCCGGCGAGGTTGGGATCGGTCCCGATGAGCCCGAAGTCGGTGGTCAGGCCGGGGCCCGCGTTGAAGTCGCCCATCTCGTTGTTGAGCAGGAACCCCGCCCCCGGGACCGTGATCTTCGACCCGTAGCCCTGCTCCAGCGTGTAGGTCAGCGACACCGCGTTGCGGGCCCCGTCGACCACCGACAGGTGCGTCGTCTCGCCGCTCTCGCGCGGCCACTCGAACGAGTCGGGCGAGGACGCCGAGGCGCGGTCGGCGTCGATGGTCCGCCGCAGCTCCGCCGCGTAGGCCTTCGAGGTCAGGCGCGCGACGGGCATCGCGGGGTTGAACGCGGGGTCGCCGAGGTGCCGCGCGCGGTCGGCGTAGGCGCGCCGCATCGCCTCGATCATCAGGTGGACGGTCGCGGCCGACCCGAACCCCGACGCCGCGAAGTCGTCGTGCTCCAGGATGTTGAGCATCTGGACGATGGCGGTCCCCCCCGAGCTGATGGGGGGCATCGAGAGCACCTCGTAGCCGCGGTACGTGCCCCGGATCGGGGCGCGGCGGACGGCGCGGTAGGCGGCGAGGTCGGCGCGGGTCATGATGCCGCCGTTCGCGGCCATCTCGCGCTCGACGAGGGCCGCCGTCTCGCCCCGGTAGAAGCCGTCGGGGCCCTCCGCCGCGATGCGCTCCAGGGTCCGCGCGAGGTCGGGCTGACGCAGCACCTCGCCCGCCTCGTAGGGCTCGCCGTCCTTCGAGAACTGGGCCACCGAGGCCGCGTACGGGGCCATCCGCGGCAGCACCCCGGCCAGCGACCGGGCGAGGGCGTCGGACACCGCGAAGCCCTCGCGGGCGAGCCGCACCGCCGGCTCGACCAGCCTCGCCCAGGGCAGGCTCCCGTGCTCGGACCACGCGAGGTGCAGGCCCGCCACCGTGCCCGGCACCCCCACCGCGAGATGGGAGTTGTGGTGCAGCACGCGGTCGTACTCGCCGTCCCGCAGGAACATGGTCGGCGACGATCCCGCCGGCGCCGTCTCGCGGAAGTCGTAGGCGGCCGACTCGCCCTCGGCGGGGCGGTAGACGAGGAAGCCGCCGCCGCCGAGGTTGCCGGCGGTGGGGTAGGTGACGGCGAGGGCGAAGGCGGTGGCGACGGCGGCGTCGACGGCGTTCCCGCCCCCGCGCATCACCTCGGCCCCGACCGCCGACGCGAGGGCGTCCTGGGAGACGACCATCGCCTGCCGGGCCCGTATCGGCTGGCTGCTGCCGGTGAGGACGGGGGCCAGCCACAGCCAGGCGGCGAGGATGAGCCCCGCCCCGGCGATCCAGCGGCGCATGGCGTTCGGCATCCGTCGATCATCGCAGGCGACGCGGGGTGAGGGCAAGCGGTGGGGTATATTCTGGTTTCGATCCGTCCGCGGGAATCGGACGGCAAGGAGGTTCCGAGATGAGTCGACGACTCTTCACGCGGCCGGCGGCGGCGCTCGCGGCCGCGCTGATGGCCGCGCCGTTCGCGTCGGCCCCGCCGGCCTCGGCGCAGACCCCGGCGGCGGACTACGAGATGCCGCGGACGCCGTGGGGCGATCCCGACCTGCAGGCTATCTGGAACAACGCCACCATCACCCCGCTGGAGCGTCCCGCCGACCGCGCCGACCAGGCGTTCCTGAGCGCCGAGGAGGTGGCGGCCCTGGAACAGCAGGCCCAGGAGCGGGTGGACCGGCAGAACGCGCCGAGCGAGGTTCGCACCGAGCCGCTGCCCGTCGGCGGCAACGTCGGCGCCTACAACAGCTTTTGGACCGAGCAGAGCACGTCGGTGGTGGGGACGGCGCGCACGTCCCTGATCACGGACCCGGAGAACGGCCGGCTGCCGTCCCTGACGCCGGAGGCGCTGGCCCGCATCACGTCGCCCGAGTCGGTGCGCATCGCCGACATCCGCGAGGGCCGGGTCCCCGCCGACGGCCCCGAGCAGATGGGCCTCAGCGAGCGCTGCCTCTGGTACCGCGGCATCCCGACCCTCCCGACCGGGTACAACAACAACTACCACTTCCTGCAGACGCCCGACCGGATCATCATCCTGCAGGAGCACATCCACGACCTGCGGGTCATCTTCCTCGACGGCCGCCCGCACCTCCCCGACGGCGTCCGGCAGTTCGCGGGCAGCTCGCGGGGCCGGTGGGACGGCGACACCCTGGTGGTCGAGACCACGAACCTGCGCCAGCCGTTCATCCGCCGGTGGGCGCGGCCCGAGCACTCGCTGTCGCGCGGCGACCTCAGCGAGGGGGCGCGGGTGACGGAGCACTTCACGCGCACCGGCCCCGACACCCTGCACTACGAGTTCACCGTGGACGACCCCGAGACGTGGACGCGGCCGTGGTCGGGGGCCCTGCCCTACGCGCGGTCGGACGGCCCGATGTTCGAGTTCGCGTGCCACGAGGGCAACTACGGCATGATGAACATGATGGCGGGCTCGCGGGCCGAGGACAACGCGAGCGGGGGCCAGTAGGCTCCGGAGGACGAACCGGCGGCGGGCGGCACGGCGGCGCCGAGCGGGCCGGACCCCGCGCGGCACCGACGGTCCCCCCGCGCCGCGCGGAACGCTTAGCGTGAACGGCGGCGCGCTCAGCCGCGCGCGGATCCGTCGAGCAGGGGCTCGAGCGGCGCGAGTTCGGCCCCGTTCCCGGTGCACACGGCGTAGCGGCCGCCGCCGTACATCGAAACCCCGGCGTGGCGTCCCCGCCGGTCGAGGACGTAGAACGAGAGTCCGAACGCGGGGAGGCCGCGGCCGTTCAGCAGCCGCGGCTCGACGGTGTTGGCCCGGACGCGGCGCAGCGCCTCCATCCCCGCGTCGAGGGGGTGCGCGCCGGCCCGCATCCGCTCCACGATGAGGAACGACGCGAGGCTGTAGAGGTTGGCCTCGCCCCGCCCCGTCGACCCCGCCGCCCCCACCGCGCCGTCGACGTAAAGCCCCGAAGGGCGGTAAGCGGAAACCGGCGCTCCGCCGTATTCATGATGGTCGCTCGAAGCGGGTCGGCCGGGCCGCCGCTTCGACCCGCGCCGGGGCCGGGGCGCCCGCCCGCCGCGGGGGTTGATTCGACGCAAAAATGGGACGTCTCGATGGCGAAGCTCGCGATTTTCGTGGACGGTGGCTATCTCTCCTACCTCGCCGAGCATCACTTCCGCACGTGGGTCGACTTCGGAAAGCTCAGCAACCGGGTGCAGAACACCATCGCCGACCGCACCAACGAGCCCCTCGACCTGCTGCGCACCTACTTCTACGACTGCCTTCCCTATCAGAGCAGCACCCCCACCGAGGACGAGGAGCGTCGGTTCAGCAGCAAGAAGCGGTTCTTCTACGCGCTGCAGCGCCTTCCGCGCTACAAGGTGCGCGAGGGCCGGCTGATGCACCGCGGCATCGACGCCCAGGGCAAGCCCATCTTCCAGCAGAAGCGGGTCGACCTGATGGTCGGCCTCGACATCGCCAGCCTCGCCGCCAAGCGGCAGATCAACCACGCCGCGGTCATCTCCGGCGACGGCGACCTCATGCCCGCGGTCGAGGCGGCGCAGCAGGAGGGCGTGCTCGTGTGGCTGGTGCACGGCCCGCAGCTCACCTACGCCGAGGAGCTGTGGGACCTCGCCGACGACCGCCTCGCCATCGACACCGACTTCATGAAGAACGTCGAGAAGACCGCGACCGCGTGACGCCGGGGGCGCGGGAGGCCGGCGGAGGCCGGCACGCGGGGGCGACCGGCGAGCGACCGGCGCGCCTCTGGTTGACACCGCGGCCGGAAGCCGTAAGATTGCACGATCGGTTTCGTACACCCGGAAGGCACAGCAGGATGGTGGCGATGGAGCACGCGCCCAGGCGGCGTTCTCGGTGGCTTGCCGGCATCGCGGTGATCGCCGCGTTCGCCGCGGGCGGGCTCGCGACGGCCGGGCCCGCGCAGGCGCCGGAGCCGGCGACGTCGGTGCGGGCGGCGGTGCCCGATCGCGCCGGCGAGATCGCCGGCCATGGCGCGCTGCTCCAGCGGTACTGCCTGACCTGCCACACCCCGCGCATGATGGAGCGCGGCGCCGTCCCCATCGAGCTCGAGAGCGCCGACCTCGAGAACGTGCCGGCCCAGGCCGAGGTCTGGGAGAAGGTCATCCGGAAGGTCCGCACCGGCACCATGCCGCCCTTGGGACGCCCGCGCCCCGACGCGGCGGCGGCCGACCACCTCGCCGCGTGGCTCGAGACCGAGATCGACCGGGCCGCGGCGGCGAGGCCGAACCCCGGCCGCACCGTGCCCCTGCACCGGCTGAACCGCACCGAGTACCAGAACGCCGTCCGCGACCTCCTCGACCTCGACGTCGACGCGGCGGCCCTGGTGCCCGCCGACGACCAGAGCTACGGGTTCGACAACATCGCCGGCGTCCTCAAGGTGTCGCCGACCCTGCTCGAGCGCTACATGAACGCGGCGCGCTTCATCAGCCGCCTCGCGGTGGGGGCGTCGCCGATGGCCCCGACCGGCGAGACGTTCCGCATCGTCTCCGACCTGTCCCAGTACGGGCACCAGGACGGCCTGCCGTTCGGCACCCGCGGCGGCCTCTCGGTCTCGTACAACTTCCCGCGGGACGGCGAGTACGACATCGAGCTCGCCATGCTCGACCTGTTCGCGGGCGCCCCCATCCGCGAGCCGCACCAGCTCGAGGTCAGCGTGGACGGCGAGCGGGTCGCCCTGTTCCCGCTCGCGCCCATCGACCCCGGCCGGGACCAGGGTGCCGCCTACAACACCGGGCCCGAGGACCTGCGGGTGCGCGTCCCCGTCGCGGCCGGCCCGCGCACGGTCACCGCCACCTTCATCAGAAAGACCGGCGCGCTGGCCGAGAGCCTCCGGCAGCCGTTCGACCGCCCCCACGGCGAGGGCGACTACCTGCTGTACGCGCCCCACCTGGGCACCGTCACCATCACCGGGCCGTTCGACGAGACCGGCATCGAGGACACCCCGACCCGGCGGCGCATCTTCGTGTGCCGGCCCGGGAACGCGGCCGAAGAGGCGCCCTGCGCCCGCCAGATACTGTCGGCCCTGGCCCGCCGCGCCTACCGCCGCCCCGTGACCGGGCGGGACCTCGCCCCGCTGGTGGCCTTTTATGAGCAGGGGCGGATGGCCGGCGGCTTCGAGGCGGGCATCGAGCGCGCCCTCCGGGCCCTGCTCGTGAGCCCCGACTTCCTGTTCCGGGTGGTCTCCGACCCGCCCGGGGCCGAGCCGGGCACGCCCTACCGGCTGAGCGGCCTCGAGCTGGCGTCGCGCATCTCGTTCTTCCTGTGGAGCAGCCTGCCCGACGACGAGCTGCTGGCCGCCGCCGAGGCGGGCGGCCTCGACGACCCCGCGGTCCTCGAGGCGCAGGTGCGGCGCATGCTCGCCGACCCCCGCTCCGAGGCCCTCGCGAAGAACTTCGCGGGGCAGTGGCTGCGCCTGCGCAACATCTCGGGGGCCCTGCCCTCCGACGTGCTCTTCCCTGACTTCGGCGAGAGCCTGCGGCAGGACTTCGTGCGCGAGACGGAGCTGTTCTTCGACAGCATCCTCCGCGAGGGCCGCGGCGTCACCGATCTGCTGACGGCCGACCACACGTTCCTGAACGAGCGGCTCGCCCGGCACTACGGCATTCCCGGCGTCTACGGCAGCGACTTCCGGCGGGTGTCGCTCGCCGACGGCAACCGCCGCGGGCTGCTCGGCCAGGGCAGCATCCTCACCGTCACGTCGTACCCGGACCGCACCTCGCCGGTGGGCCGCGGCAAGTGGGTGCTCGAGAACGTGCTGGGGACCCCGCCGCCGCCCCCGCCGCCGAACGTGCCCGAGCTCGAGCCGACCGAGGACACGGGCAGGGTCCTGGCGATGCGCGAGCGGATGGAGCAGCACCGCGAGAACCCGGTGTGCGCGAGCTGCCACCGCGTGATGGATCCGCTGGGGCTGGCCCTCGAGAACTTCGACGCGATCGGACGGTGGCGCGGGCACATGCCCGGCGGCATCGCCATCGACGCCTCGGGCACCATGCCCGACGGGACGGCGTTCGACGGGCCGGCCGAGTTGCGCGGCCTCCTCGTGCGCGACCAGGAGCAGTTCGCGACGGTGGTGACCGAAAAGCTGCTGATCTACGCGCTCGGCCGCGGCATCGAGTACTACGACGCGCCGGCCGTCCGGCAGATCGTGCGCGGGTCGGTCGCGGACGACTACAGTCTCGCGTCGCTGGTGGTCGGCGTGGTGCGGAGCACGCCGTTCCGGATGCGGCTGGCCGGCGTCGTGGCGGAGGCGGAGTAGGGATCGACACCGGGAACGACGCCGGCTCCGGTCGGCTGGGTCGGGCGAGGTCGAGCCGCAGGGGAAGGAAGATCGCCCTGCGATGAGGATTGCGCCGGGCGGCGCGGACGGCGGGGTCGGTTGAATCGGCGGCGCTACCGGGGTGCGGTGGAGCCGCAGGCGGGCCGCCACGACGGCTGACGCGACCACGGAGTCGGCTGCGCTGCTACCGCGGTAGTGGCGCGGCTGCTGGTGGTGAGTGCGGTGGCAGGGCCGCGCGGCCGGGCTGCCGAATCGCCCAGAGTCGTGTAGGATCGGTCGGACGGGAAGCGGAGCCGCGAGCCTGCGGTGCCCGTCCAGGATATCGAGTTCGGGTCGAGGAGACTGGCTGTCATGTTCATCAGCAAGATGGCGTTGCCCCGTCGGACGTTCCTCCGCGGCATGGGGGTCAGCCTCGCGCTGCCGCTGCTCGACGCGATGGTGCCCGCCGCCACCGCGCTCGCGAGCACCGCCGCGAAGCCGGTGCGCCGGCTCGGCTTCGTGTACATCCCCAACGGGGCGGTGATGAAGTCGTGGCAGCCGGCCGGCGACGGGAAGCTCAGCGAGCTGTCGCGGACGCTGAGCCCCCTCGCGCCGTTCCAGGATCAGGTCATCGTCCCCATCGGCCTCAGCCAGAAGCAGGCCGAGGCCCTCGGCGACGGCAACGGCGAGCACTCGCGGGCCGGCACCGTCTGGCTGAGCGGCGTGCACCCGAAGGAGACCGAGGGCGCCGACGTCCGCAACGGCATCACCGCCGACCAGATCGCGGCGCGGCACATCGGCGGCGACACGCCGCTGACGTCGCTCGAGCTGGCGATGGAGCAGACCTATCTCATCGGCAACTGCGACAACGGCTACAGTTGCGTCTACACCAACAGCATCTCGTGGCGCACGGCCACCACCCCGAACCCCCACGAGACGAACCCGCGCATCGTCTTCCAGCGCATGTTCGGCGACGGCGGCACCCCCGAGCAGCGCCTCGCGCAGCTCCAGGAGGACCGCAGCATCCTCGACTGGGTGACGCAGGACATCTCGCAGCTTCAGAAGCGGCTGGGGGCGGCCGACCGCAACAGCGTCGGCGAGTACCTCGACTCGGTGCGCGAGATCGAGCGCCGCATCCAGGTCGCCGAGCGCCAGCACGGCGAGTCGGCCCTCGAGCTGCCCGACCGGCCCATCGGCGTGCCCGAGGACTACGACGCGCACGCGAAGCTGATGTTCGACCTGCTGGCGGTCGCCTTCAAGGCCGACATCACCCGCGTCTTCGTGTTCACCCTCGGCAAGGAGCAGACCAACCGCGCCTATCCCGAGCTGGGCGTCAACGCCGCGCACCACGCGGTGTCGCACCACCAGCACGACCCCCTCAAGTTCGAGCAGGGGGCCAAGGTCAACCAGTACCACATCGGCCTGACCGCGCACTTCCTCGACAAGCTGAAGTCGACGCCGGACGGCGACGGCAACCTGCTCGACCACTCGCTGGTCCTGCACGGCGGCGGCATCAGCGACGCCAACGAGCACTCGCACATCGACCTGCCGCTCGTCATGATCGGCGGGGCCGGCGGGGTGAAGGGCGGCCGCGTCCTGCGCCACTCGAAGGACACCCCGATGAACAACCTGCTGGTCGCGATGCTCCAGCGCGCGGGCGTGCCGGCCGAGAAGTTCGGCGACGCGACCGGGACGCTCCCGCTCGAGCCGATCGAGCCGCTCGCCGGCGTGTAGGCCCGGGGGAGGGCGGACGGCGCGGTCGGATGTCCGGCGAGCGCGTGAAGCGGCGAGGTGCCCGACGGATGTTGGAATCGCCGCTACCGCGTGCGCCGCTCGCAGCGATCTCGCCCGGGAGTCTAGGAGTCTGCGCCGTAGAACGGTGCAGACTCCCAGCGGGTTGGTTGGGCGGCGAGCGGAGCCGTAGGCGACGCTCTCCGGGGTAGCAGTCTGCGCCGTAGAACGGCGCGGACTGCTGGAGGGTTGGTTGGGCGCCCAGCGGAGCAGCAGGCGACGATGGGCGGGCTAGGCGGCGTTCACGGTGAGTAGTGGGGGGTCACTCCGACCTGGGTGCACGCCCGTTCGTAGTCCGCCCGCGCTTTCTCGTAATCCGAACTCGCCTTGATGAGCGCCCGCTCGGCCGCGAAGAACGCCTTGCGTGCCTTGATGACTCCGTCCCACTCTCCGGGGTTGCTACCCGCCATATCGATCCTCCCGAACGCGTTCGTGGTCAAGGGCTGGTGAGGCTCCGTCTCAGACCGACGAGACAGGGGGGCCTCGACGTCCGCCGACGGCGGAAACGGACTCCGGCCGCTGCTCCAGCCGCGGCTCGGAAGCCGCCTTCATGGTCGCCCGGAGGCGAAGATGGCCGTAAGCTGGCCGGTGAGGAGCCCATCGACCGGAGTCCGACCATGAAGGTAGCACGTTCCGCCGCTGAGGTGTTGGCCGAATGCCACCCGCGCGGCGGAAGCCCGTCAGATCGGCAACTTTCCGGCCGCAGGCATCACGGATAAGTGTACGCGCCCTGAATGCCGAGCGGCAGGCCGACGATCCAGTAGGCGATCAGGAACAGGGTCCACGTCACCAGCAGCACGACGCAGTACGGCAGCATGAGCGACGCCACCGTGCCGATGCCCGTCGACCTGACGTAGCGCTGGCAGAAGACGACGACCAGCGGGAAGTACGGCATGAGGGGGGTGACGATGTTGGTCACGCTGTCGCCGACGCGGTAGGCGGCCTGGGTCAGCTCCGGCGCGATGCCGAGGCTCATCAGCATCGGCACGAAGATGCTCGACAGCAGCGCCCACTTGGCGGAGGCGGAGCCGACGAAGATGTTGACGACCGAGGTCAGCAGGATGATGCCGACGATGGTGATCTGCGGGGGCAGGGCGAGGTCGCGCAGGAAGTTGGCGCCCTTGAGGGCGATGAGCAGGCCGACGTTCGAGTTGTTGAACGCGGCGATGAACTGGGCCGCGAAGAACGCCATCACCAGGTAGTACGACATCGTGCCCATCGCCGCCGTCATCCCCTTGACGATGTCGCGGTGCGTCTTCACGGTGCCCGCGACGTAGCCGTGCACGACGCCGGGAATCAGGAACAGCAGGAAGATGAGGGGCACCATCATGCCCATCAGGGGGGCGGCGAAGCTGGTCAGCCCGCCTTCCGGGCCGCGGAGGGACGACCCTTCGGGCAGTGCCCACAGGGTCAGCACCAGGAGCCCCGCAGCCATGGCCCCGACGCCGGCGAAGAAGCCGCGCCGGTCCGCGTCGGTCAACTCGTCCATCTTCGGCATCTCGGCGGGGTCGCCGTCCACCTCGGTGGACTGCAGGCGCGGCTCGATGACGCGGTCGGTCAGGTACCAGCCGACGCCGATGACGAGCAGCGACGAGAGGGCGGTGAACCCGAGGTTGCTCAGGGGGTTGACCATCCGCTCGGCGTCGAGTATCTGCGCCGCCTGCTGGGTGAAGCCCTGCAGCAGGGGGTCGATGCCCGAGGGGATGAAGTTGGCCGAGAACCCGCCCGAGACCCCCGCGAAGGCGGCGGAGATGCCGGCCAAGGGGTGCCGGCCCGCCGCGTAGAAGATGACCCCGCCCAGGGGGATGACGAGCACGTAGCCGGCGTCGGCCGCGGTGTGGCTCACGATGGCGGCGAGGATCAGCATCGGGGTCAGCAGGCTCGGCGACGTGCGGCCCAGTATCAGCTTGAGGCCGGCGTTGATGAAGCCGGTCTTCTCGGCCACCCCGACCCCGAGCAGCGCCACCAGCACGACGCCCAGGGGCGCGAACCCGGTGAAGGTGGGCACCAACTGCACCAGGAACGTGGCGAGGGCGGCGCCCGTCAACTGGTTGGCGATGCGCAGCGGCTCGCCGCTGCGCGGGTCGACCTCGGTGAACTCGACCGGCGAGAGGATCGCCGAGGCGATCCACGTCAGCACCAGCAGCAGCAGGAACAGGATGGCGGGGTCGGGCAGTCGGTTGCCGACCGTCTCGATGCCGTTCAGGGCGCGGTCGACGAAACCCGCGCCCGCGGCCGTCCGTTCAGGTTGTGCCTTCGCCATGGGTTGAACCTCAGTCGCTGCCGACCGTGTCGCCGCCGTTCAGCGCGCGGTAGTTGCCTTCAGGTCGGGTCGAACCCTCTGCATAAGTGAAAACGTCGGTCGCGGTCGAACCCCTGGACATCCCCCGGAGCGCCGTCAGTCGAGCACGTCGAACAGGTAGCTGTACTTCAGGATGACGCTGCGGCCGGCGTACGACGGGATGAAGTCGCCGAGCCCGTCGGTCTCGTTGTAGACGAAGAAGAACCCGGTGTTGGCGTCCTGCAGCCAGCCGACGCGGAAGTTCACCGCCCACAGGTCGGCGCTGTCGTTGTGCTGCAGCAGGGTCTGGGCGTAGAGCCTCGGAGAGAAGTTGTAGCCGATGTCGATGCTGCTCAGGTTGGTGACGGTGCTGCCGCTGGGCAGGTCGATGTCGTTCCGGCTGTAGCTCAGCGACAGGTTGAATGTCTCGCCGTAGCGCGCGTTTATCGAGGGCCGGAGGGTCACGATGTGGCCGTTGAAGAACCCCGCGGTGGTAGCCCGGATGCCGGCGCTGATGGGGGCCGACCGGTTCGAGTTGTACTGATAGCTGAGCTCTTCGAAGTCCCAGCGGCCGGCCGGCACCGTGAGGCCCGACACCTGGAAGTCCTCGAACACGTACTCCTGCCGGATGTCGTAGACGACCCCGGCCGACGAGCTGTCCTCGAACTCGCCCTGGTAGTGGAGATGGACGTAGGTCGTCTCCATGATGCCGTCGAGGTTCCAGAACCGCGTATAGCTCATGTGCGGCGTCAGCTCCTGGTACCTCAGGGGGTTGTCGCCGGGCCGGGTGGTGTTGTAGACCGCGAAGTCGAACTTCCGGAACCCTCCCCAGCGTTGGAGGTGGCCGACCTCGGGGTTGAAGTGCTCCCCGTTCTCCTGGTAGCCGGCCCCGAGGCGCCAGGACTCGGAGCTGTACTGGCTCGTCAAGCTCACCGCGTGGTCGTGCCCGTCGTGGCCGGGCGTCTCGGTGCGGGCCACGTAGCCCTGCACCATGCCGTTCTCGCCGATGCCCCACCGGCCGTCGAAGGCGTAGGTGCGGTTGTAGTCGTCGTTCAGGGCGAGATTGCCGGTGCCCTGGCGGTTGACGAAGAGCCCGCCGATGCTCGAGCGGTTGGGCAGGTCGCGGCGCAGGCGGGCCACCGAGAAGTTGTTGGCGGTGTTCACGGTGTCGCCGACCTGCTCGGTCTGCATGTTCAGGAACCCCACCGTCATCGAGTCGGTCACCTTGCCCGACATCCGGGCGCCGCCCATGATCGGGATCTGGACCCCGTCCTGGATGCCGATGCGCCGGCTGAAGAACAGCTCGGTCTGCCCGAGGTTCCGGCCGCTGGACTGGTTCGCCACCGAGAAGGCGCCGGCGTTCTCGAGGAAGAACGGCCGCTTCTCGGGGAAGAAGAGGTTGAACCGGTCGAGGTTGATCTGCTGCTGGTCCACCTCGACCTGCGCGAAGTCGGTTCTCCAGGTGCCGTCGAGGGTCAACCCCGGCGTCACGCTGTACTTGAGATCGGCGCCGTAGTCGCCGAACCCCTGGATGCCGAGGCTCGGCTCGAGGTCGCGCGTGGCCATCTCGCCGACCACGTAGGGGGTGACCTGCAGGTTCCCGGTGAAGCCGGCGGGGGCGCGCACGCCCGTCAACTGCCCCGCCATCGAGACCCGGTAGAGGTTGTACTGCCGGGGCAGGGGCGCCCAGTACGCGGTCTCGTTCCGGCGGCGGATGTTGCGCTGGAAGTTCATCCCCCACACCTGGTCCTCGCGGTCGGGGTAGCGGATGGTCCGGAAGGGGATGGCGAACTCGGCGCTCCACCCGATGTCGGAGATCTCGGTCCGCACCTGCCAGGCGCCGTCCCAGTTGAGGTTGAAACCGGCGCCGCTTCCTCGCGAGAAGCCGCCCCCGCCCCCCGAGCCGCTGCCGCGGCGGGCGCCACCCTCGTCGGTCACCTGGCCGTCGTACTCCTGCCCGGCCGGGGTGGTGCCGAAGACGAAGCCGTTCTGCCGGTCGCGGAAGGTGTCGAGCACCATCTGGAAGCTGTCGGAGTCGTTCATCGACGAGTCGCGACGGCTGTCGCTCATGATGATGGCGGAGGGGTCGCGGTCGTAGCAGACGATCCCGAAGTAGACGGTGTCGTCGGTGAACACCACCCGCACCTCGGTCCGCTCCGTCGCCGGCTCCCCCTCGTCGGGGGCGCTCTGGCGGAAACCGCTGACCGGCTGCACGCCGGCCCAGGCCGCGTCGTCGACCACGTTGCCGTCGAGGCTCGGCGCCTGCTCGCGCCACTGCGCCACCGCCCACTTGCCGGCGATGGGCGCGCTCATGCCCGCGCCGGGGGCGGTGATCTGGATCGACGCCGGCGCCTCGCCGTCCGTCGGCGGCGCCTGCGACTGGCCGCGGGCCGGCGCCGGGCCGGCGAGCATCACGTAGACGGCGAGCACGAGTCGGGCGCTGTGTCGCATCTCTGTCCTCGTCATCGGCCGGGGCCGGGGCGTACCCCGCCCCCCGCTACCACGAATCGACCCGCCGCCTGGCGGCGGCCGTAACGCGCGTCACGCCGCCTCGATGTCGGTACGGGCGAAGTCGTTGCCCTTGAACAGCAACGGCTCGCGGGTCGTGCTCGCCAGCGCATAGGCGAGACAGTCGCCGAAGTTCAACGCCGCCCGATGGTTGCCCTTGCCGAACCGCCGCCAGGCATCGCGCGCGGCTTCGATCTGTTCCGTCGTGACCGGCATCAGCTCGATGTTCGCCTTCTTGACGAACGCGTCGAGCTGATGCCCCGCCGCGATTCCGCCCCTGCCCTCGACGACCATGGATGCTTCGAACAGCGCAACTGCGGACATCCGCCTGGGCCACGCCGTGGCGATCGCCGTTTCGTAGCGCGCCGCGTCCGGTTCGTCGAACAGGATGGCCATGATCGCGGACGTGTCGATGATCACTTGGGCAATCCCCGTTCGTCGTACAGCCAGTCGCCATGTTCGACGGCCGAGGGTCCCGGTCCCATCAGTTTGGCGCAGCGTTGGCCGATCTCGTGGAGCTTCGCCGCCAGCTCGTCCGCGTTGCGCAGGCGCTTCTCCCGCTCCAGACGGTCGCGCAGCGCCACGGTGATCGCGCCGGTCATCGTCTCGCCGGTCAGCTTGGCGAGCTCCGCGGCGAGCCGGCAGGTCTCCTCGTTCTTGATGTTCAGGCTCATCTGGGGTTCCTGGTAGAAATAAACCCGCTCATTCTACCCCATTCTGCCGGTCCCACGCTACCACGCCACCGGGGGACCGCTTCGCCGGCGTCGCCGCGGTCGTCGCGCATGCTATCCTGCCGATGATGTTCCGGGCCGGGGCCGGTGGCCCGAGCCGGGGGCGAATTCGGATTCTTGACCGAGGATGGCCGCGGAGGGAGAGACCATGAACCGCTCGACTGGGTCGCGCATCGGGATTGTCGCAGGAATCACGTGCTTCCTCGCCGCCGTATCGGGGACGCCGGTGCCCGCGCAGGAGGCGCCGGAGGGCTGGATGCCGGAGATCCTGGCCGACGGGCAGCCGAACATCACCGGCATGTGGAACAACTCGAACGCGACGTTCACGCCGCTCGAGCTGCCGGAGGAGTTGGTCGGCCGGGAGCTGTCGGCCGACGAGCTGCAGGCCCGGGCGGAGGCGCGGGCGAGCGGCCGCAAGGAGCGGTCGGAGTGGCGCGGCCACGAGAACTCGCGCGGCGTCGGCGGCTACGGCACCTACTGGTTCGACTGGTACTGGGAGACGCCGGTCGACATCGGCCAGGCCTCGATCATCGTGGACCCGCCGACCGGCCGCGTCCCCGAGTACACCGCGAACGCGCGCGAGTCGATCGCCATGAACATGGCCGAGCTGCACGCCGCGGCCGGGAACATGGAGTCGGGCGACCGGTGCATCTCGCGCGGGGTGCTCGGCATGATGATGCCGACCGAGTACAACAACGGCACCCTCATCCTGCAGTCGCCGGGCTACGTCGTCATCCACAGCGAGATGATCCACAACGCTCGCATCATCCCCATCGACCGGCCCCACGCCGACGCCAGGGTGCGGCAGTGGGAGGGGGACCCCCGCGGCCGGTGGGAGGGCAACACCCTCATCGTCGAGTCGACGAACTTCCGGGCCGTGAAGAACATCCGCGGTCCGTCGGCGGGCATCCGGTCGCGCCAGTCGGAGGCGCAGAGGGTCGTCGAGCGGTTCACCCTCACCGGCCCCGACGAGCTGCGCTACTCGGTCACCATGGACGACGCCGAGACCTACACCGCGCCGTGGACCGCCGCGTTCCCGTTCAACCGCGACGACGAGTACCTGCAGTTCGAGTACGCCTGCCACGAGGGGAACTACTCGGTGCCCAACGCCCTCGGCGGCGCGCGCATGGAGGAGGCGGGCCGGTAGGAATCGCGCCGCCGCGCGCGGTGCAGCGCCCCCTTCAGTGAGCCTTGCCGGAGCAACCCCGCTCGTGCGCCAGCAGGGCCTCCTTCACCGGCAGCCCCCCACCGTAGCCGGTGAGCGTGCCGTCGGCCCCGATCACGCGGTGGCAGGGCACCACGATGGCCAGCGGGTTGCGGCCGTTGGCGGCGCCGACGGCGCGCGACGCGGTCGGCCGCCCGATGCGCCGCGCCAGCTCGCCGTAGGAGATGGTCTCGCCGTAGGGGATGCGGCGCAGCTCGTCCCAGACCCGGCGCTGGAACGCGGTGCCGGCGGGGGAGAGCGGCAGGTCGAACCCGCGGCGCGCTCCGGCGAAGTACTCGCGAAGCTGCCGTTTCGCCTCCCGCAGCGGTCCGGCCGGCGGCCGGCGCTGGCTCCGCCATGCCGGATCGGGCTCGCCGGCCGCCGCGTTGGGCAGGTCGATCCGCTCGATCCCGCCGTCGTCGGCGACGACCCGCAGGGTGCCGATGGGGGTGTCGAAGTCGTGGTACGCGAGGCTCATCGCCGCAGTATCTCACGACCGAAGCATGACGTTCGCGTGCGCCGTCACCACAGCCCCAGCAACCGCCACCACAGGCTGCCGGCGCCGAGCCAGATGGTGATGTTCACCACGGCGATCAGCGCCCCGAGCCGCCACCACGTGCCGATGTCGACGTTCCCCGACCCGAACAGGATGGGCGCGGCCGCGGTGCCGTAGTGGGTCAGCGACGCGAACAGGTTGCTGAAGAACGCCAGCACGAGGGCGGCGAGCACCGGCGGGGTCCCCACCGCGAGGGCGACGGCGAGGAACGGGGCATACATCGCGCTGACGTGGGCGGTGTTCGACGCAAAGAAGTAGTGCACGTAGAAGTAGATCAGGCACAGGGCGAGGAACGCGGGGAGCCAGTGCCCCCCGCCCAGCACGCCGGACACGCGGTCGGTGAACCAGCCCACCAGGCCCAGCTCGCCGAGTTGGCTCGCCATCATCACGAGGACCGCGAACCAGATCAGCGTGTCCCACCCCTTGCGCTCGTCGAGGATGTCCTGCCACGCGAGGGCGCCGGTGGCGAGCATCGCCGCCACCCCGGCCATCGCGGTGGCGGTGGCGTTGATGCCGAGCTCGCCGCCCACGATCCAAAAGCTGAGCAGGAAGACGAAGACCGCCACCAGGACCCGCTCGTCCCGCGTCATCGGGCCCATCTCGCGCAGCCGTTCCCGCGCGAACGCGGGGGCCTCGGGGGTGTGCGTGACCTCGGGGGGATACAGGCGGTAGATCAGCAGGGGCACGAGCAGCAGGCTCAGCAGGCCGGGGACCAGCGCCGCGACCGCCCATCCCGCCCAGGTGATGTTGACCCCCTGCTGCGCGGCCAGCTCCGCCGCGAGCGGGTTCGCGGCCATGGCCGTCAGGAACATCGCGCTGGTGACCACCACCCCCTGGTAGGCGGTGAACGTCAGGAAGCCCGCGACCCGGCGCTGGGTGCCGTCGGCGGCGTCGCTGCCGAGCGAGACGCACAGCGACCTGAGGATGGGGTAGATGACGCCCCCGCCGCGCGCCGTGTTGCTCGGGATGAAGGGCGAGAGGACGAGGTCGGTGGCCACGATGCCGTAGCCGAGCCCGAGGCTCCGCTTCCCGAGGATGCGCAGGAAGTGGTAGGCGATGCGCGCCCCGAGCCCCGTCTTGACGAACGCGGTGGCGATGAAGAACGCCGCCACCACCAGCCACACCACGGTGTTCCCGAACCCCGCCGTCGCCTCCGCGATCGTCAGGGTGCCCGACATCACCGCGAACGCCACCCCCACGAACGCCATCGCCCCCATCGGCAGCGGGCGCAGGATGATTCCCAGGATGGTGGCGACGAACACCGCGAGGAGCTGCCACGCCCGCGGCTCGACCCCGTCCGGGGTCGGCACGAGCCACACGGCGGCGCCGACCGCGGCCACCACCCCGAGCCGGGCGGCGTCCACGCGCGGTTGGCGGGCGGGTCTCGGCGGCGCTTCGTCGGCCATGGAGTGGTACTGTATACGACGACGGTGGAGCGGCATGGGCGATGAGCACGTCCGGCGGACGTTCCGGCCGTTCTTGGCGACATCCGTAGACGCCGATGGCTCGATGACGGCGCGAGGCGCGATGGGGCCGGTAGCCGCCGCCGGGTTCGGCGTCGGCCGCAGACCCGCTTGGGAGCGGTGCCGGTGGAGCGGTGCCGGCGACCGCCGGGTGATGGCGGGGATGGAGACATGACGAGCACGCGTCCGGCGACGAACGCCTCGGCAACCTCGGACGATGCGCTGCGCGGTCTCCTGCACGAAGTGCTGCCGCCCCAGGGAGCCTGGCGCGACGAGGACTACCTGTGGCTGACGGACCGGTGCAACCGCCTGGTCGAGTTCACCGACGGCCGTGTGCAGGAACTCCCGATGCCGACGTTCACCCACCAAGCCATCGCCCTGGACCTCTACCGACGGCTCCACGACTTTCTCGCGCCGCGCGGCGGCGTGGTCATGGCGGCGGCGCTGCGCATGCGCGTCCGCGAGGGCAAGTTCCGCGAGCCCGACGTCCTGCTGCTCCGCGACCGGTCGGACCCCCGCTGCCGGGACCGCTACTGGCTGGGCGCGGACCTGGTGATCGAAGTGGTGAGCCCGGACGACCCGGATCGGGATCTCGTCGAGAAGCGCGCCGACTACGCCGAGGCGGGCATTCCCGAGTACTGGATCGTCGATCCCCGGGACGAGACGATCACGGTGCTCGCCCTCGATGGCGGCGCCTACCGCGATCTCGGCGTGTTCGGCCCCGGCGACACCGCCAGGTCACGAGTGCTCGACGGATTCGTGGCCGACGTGAGGTCGGTGTTCGACGCACCGAAGCCGGATGCGTGAGATGCAGGACTCTGGCCCTTGAAAGAACTCCAGCCCGGACGCAAGGCCGACTATGGTGACGAGTGGGTCGCCCTCGTTTGCGTCGCTCTTTGATGAGTCATCCAGGCGGTTGGAGGCACCGCCGGATCGTCTGGGTCACGCGGACGTGGAATATGTAGAGGTACGTGACATTCTCACGCGGGCCACGGGCTTCATGGATGCCTACGACTTTACGCTGAATCCGTACTCCGGTTGCTCGTATGGTTGCACCTATTGCTACGCGGCGTTCTTCTCGCACAGTACCGAGAGGCGTGACTCCTGGGGGCGGTGGGTTGCCGTCAAGGACAACGCGGTCGAGCGCCTTCGGTGCCGACGCGGCAGCCTGGACGGCAAGTTGATCTACATGAGCAGCGTGACGGACCCGTATCAACCGATCGAGAGGCGCGTCGGGCTCACGCGCGGACTGCTGGAGATCCTCGCGCGGCAGCGCCCGAGGCTGGTCGTGCAGACGCGGAGCCCGGACGTCGTCCGTGACATTGACCTACTCGGGGAGATCGTGGGGCGCGGCGGCCGCGTCCAGGTGAACATGACGGTGACCACCGACGACGAGGACATCCGTCGCACATTCGAGCCGTTCTGTCCGAGCAACGCGGCAAGGCTGCGGGCGTCCACGGCGCTCTGTGAGGCGGGCATCCAGGCGTGTGTCACGATGACGCCACTATTGCTGGTGCGAAATGCCGGGAAGTTCGCGGACGAGCTCTGCGCCACGGGCATTCGAGACTTCATCGTCCAACCGTTCCACTTCCAACGCGGCAAGTTCCTGGCGGGTACGAGGGACGCGGCGCTGCGCTTGATGGCGGAGAAGCTGGCCAGTGACTCGGAGACCTTCCGGGAGGCCTACACGGAGCATTATCGCGGCGTGCGGGAGGTCTTGAGGCGGCGGCTGCCGGAACTGGGGGAGGGCAAGGACGGATTCAGGCCGCCGTTCTGACGCGAGCGGTACGTGTGGGCGGGGCGGTAGACGGGGATCGGAGCCGGTGCGGGGGTAGTCGTGGCGAGCGGTTGGCGAGGGTCGGCGTGGCCGTCGCGGTGACCGCGCGACCAGTCCGCGGTCGACGTCGTCGTGACGTTGGCGGTCCGTGCGCCGGTCGCCCCGGCGGCGGCTACGCTGGGTGACTTCAGCGAGGCGGAGACGCGGGCGCTCTTGGGGCAGCACACCGCGGAGACCGGGCAGGCGTTCACGCCGGCGGCGGTGGAGGCGGTCTGCACGCGCACGGCGGGGCAGCCGTGGCTCGTGAACGCGCTGTGCCGGGAGGCGTGCTTCGAGAGCGCGCCGGGCCGGGACCGTTCCCGTGCGGTCGCGGAGGACGACATCCTGGACGCGCAGGAGCGGCTCATCCTGGCCCGCGTGACACACCTGGACAACCTGGCCGACAAGCTGCGCGAGGAACGGGTGCGGCGGGTGGTGGGCCCCATGCTGATCGGCGCCGACGGTCGGGGGAGCTACGCGGACCGCGACCGGGACGTCGAGTACGCACGCGACCTGGGTCTGCTCGCGCGGGGGGACGCGAAGCGCATCGCCAACCCCATATACTCGGAGGTGATTCCGCGCGAGCTGACGTGGGCGGCGCAGGACGACGTCGAGGCGGAGACGTCCTCGTACGTGGACGCCGTCGGCGGCCTGAACGTGGACAGGCTGCTGGAGGCGTTCCAGCGCTTCTTCCGCGAGCATTCTGAACACTTGACGCAGCGTTTCGACCAGTACCGGGAGGCCGGACCGCAACTGCTGCTGCAGGCGTATCTGCAGAAGGTCGTGAACGGTGGCGGCCGCATCGAACGGGAATACGCCCTAGGCCGGGGGCGCGTCGATCTGCTGATCGTCTGGCCGCACGGCGGCCGCGACCGGCGGTTCGTCATCGAGTGCAAGGTGCGCCGCGACGGACTGGAGCGGACGATCCGCGAGGGCGTCGAGCAGACCCGGGGCTACATGGACCGTTGCGGGGCGGAGTCGGGACACTTGGTCGTCTTCGACCGCTCGCCGTCCAGGACGTGGGAGGAGAAGATCTTCCGCCGCGAAGAGCCGGCTCGCGGCGATGCGCCTGTCACCGTCTGGGGCATGTGAGCGGCTGCGCAACGGCCGCAACGGCCGCGCCGGAAACGGCGAGCACGAGGCCGGGCCGCACCGCGACCTGCCCCGCGCCGTTGGCCGCCTTGTGAGCCTCGACCGTGGGACGCTCGAACGTCTCATTCTTGGGCCGGTGTCTGCGAAGTGTGGCGCTCATGCGTTGCCGACGTCTATAACCAAGCCGGCCTTGAGGCACCGCGCCAGTCCTGGGCTATGGTGGTCTACAGCGTGGTCTTCTCGTCTGCGAACAGTTCTGGGTGCTCCTTCAGGAACGCTCCAATACGTTTCTCGTGTCTATGTTCCTGTACCGCACCTTCGACGACATTGTGCCACGTCGACCCACTGCCGTCGCCTTCTGGTTCTGCGTACCAGGCAGTGGTCGCTAGCAGTTTGTCGACCGCCTTACAGTGCGCTTGGTCTACATCGGTAATGGAGTAGTGACCCTCCCATGACAACAACAACTTTGCTGCGAGCGGAAACACGAATGCCGCCATGACAAGATGTTCGTCGGGTCGCCATGCCCACCTCCGCGGACCGGGGCTACCTTCGTGGGCCACCTTGTTTCTCAGGTCATAAAGTTCCTCGACCCATTTGCGGTGAACCCACCATTGAGGTTGTGCATCAGCACGCTCAGGCTCACTCTCGTCGATCTTGATGTCCGGTCTAGTTCGCTGGGCGGATGCAACCGTCACGTTTCCAAAGTCCTGAAACAGCTCGCCAAACGACTTGCCAAGTTTGTACTTACTTCCGCCGCCATCCAAAAGTTGCTCAAACGCCGACGCCATCAGGATCGCTTCGGTATCGGCAGTCATCACATCATCGTCCGTATTGGCCAACTGCACAAACGGAAGGGCCGTCCGTAGTCGTCGTACTGTCTCCGAGTCACTGGCAAGTGCTTTGCTCAAAGCTGCGAGAAGCTGTGTGTCCACCACGACGGCATCACGGAGTGGGTACTGAACCGGGGTGCTGAAGTGCAACTCGCCGTGTTGGTAGCCGCCATCCCACGTATGACCGTCGCGCCGACGTGCACCGACCGCCATATATACGGGCTCGTCACCCGTGAATGCTTGAGCGACGACTCGGAATGAGCTGGAGTTGGTGTAGGCACCGACGAACCGCGGAAAATACTGGTTGCCGGCCCAAGATGCCAGAAACAGCAGGGAAGCGGACCAGGAGATCGTCGGTCCGTCAGTACGGTTCAGATCCCATCCTCGACCGGAAATCGTAGCGACGGCGCAGTTGTCGTACGACGTTCCGTGCCAGTCGATATAGCTGGAGAGTATCCTCGACAGGGCAGGTACCGCATTCTCCAGGTGCGGCGTTACGCGGCCATCGGGGTCGCGAAAGGGTGAGAAATCGACGTCGGCAATGCTGTGGCGGGTCTTGATCCGCAAGTATGGGAGGAAGAAGATCATGTGCTGGACAGTCTTCGCCTCCTCCCCGTGGAGAGCGTCCGTCTGTGCCTTTGACCGTTCGGATTCCATTACCTCTCGACCTCGTTGGCTTGCGTGGTTTTTACACACGGGTCCCGTGGCGATAACCGGCAGGGCTACTACCGGAACGACTGGGTATCTTGTGTCTGTCCCACCAATAGCGCGACCCCCGCCTGTTACCCCGGACATCCGGGTCTATTCAGCGGGCGGCCCGGTGTCGGGCCGTGTGCGTCAAGGTGTGGCAGTTGCGATCCTATGCTTGAGGACTCCCCGGGGTCAACGTCGGCGGCCCGCCGGACGGCCGGCGACACATCGCCCGAATCCGCCGCGCGTCGCGCAACGACTCGCAGAAGGCCGCCGGGTTCGAGCAGCTCGTCGGGCGGCTCGCCCGGCCGGCGGGCGGCGGAGTTCAAGGGCCGGGCCATCCACCGCCGGCCGGGCCGGCCCGACCGACCGTGGCGAGAAACGCCGGCAACCGGCCCGGTGGAAGAGGCCGGCCGGCGAGCGGTCGAGACATCTGACCTCGCGGTGCCGCGAGGTCAACCTGCGCCCTGCACTGACCGGGGTGCCCAGTCAACCGCGGTCAGCGGCATCGTCTTCGAAGGGTCGGCGTCCGGCGATCCGGTGATCGAGATGCTGTCGCCGGCGACTGCCGATCGGAACCGGGGCTACAAGCGTGAACTCTACGGCGGACACGGCGCGAGGGAGCGCGAGCTGGAAGCGTGGGAGTGGCGCAAGCGGCTGGCTCAGCGGCCCGAGACCGACCTCGGCGTCGATGCGGCACCGCGACGAACGCATCGGCGACCTCGAACGATGCGCTGCGCGGCCTCCTGCACGAAGTGCTGCCGCCCCAGGGAACCTGGCGCGACGAGGACTACCTGTGGCTGACGGACCGGTGCAACCGCCTGATCGAGTTCACCGACGGTCGACGTTCACGTCGGCCAACCTCCACCGCCGTCCTCCATCAAACGACGGGGCGCATCCATCCGGGCATGCAGGACGCGCGCGATACTCATGCCGGCGTCGTCCGGCACGTAGAACACGACGTGGGATTGGCATTCATGACGTCGCACTCCGGGCGCGATCCGGTCGACCTTTCGGCCGAGCATCGGGTGCTCCGCAAGATGTTCGAAGCAGGTTTGCAGGCCGTGCAGGTACTTCCTTGCCATCGCCAGCCCATGATGCTCGATCGTGTAGGTGTAAATGCTGTCGAGATCGGCGGCGGCCTTCCGCGACAATCTATAGACGCCCATCGCTCCGAAGCCGCGCCTCGACCTCTTCCATGATGGAGGGGACCGTCTTCTCGCTCGGGCCGCTGTCGAGGCCTTCCTGGACCGCGGCCTTGAGCGCCTCGTATTCGGAGCTCCGCTCCCGATCGCGGCGAATCAGATCCCGGATGTACTCGCTGTCGTTGGTGAAGTGGCCGGCGGCGATCTGCGCCTTGATCCACCGATCATGCAGATTGGTCAGCGTGATGGTCTTGCGAACGGTTCCCATGGCGGCCTCCGGGATCTGGAGTCATACTATCGGTGCACAATAGCATACCCGCGGTCGGTCGCTCGGGGGGGCGGAGAAATCCCGGCCGAACGGGCCGGCGGCGCTACCGCCCGAACGAGTAGCGCACGCCGAACTGCGCCTGCCATCGACTCCGAAGGTCGTCGCGCTCGAAGCGATCGCCGGTGAAGCCGGGCCGGACCGGTGTGTTGAGGCGGTACACGTGGCGGCCGCCGCTGTCGGAGTCGACGCTCGGCGGGTCCCGCCGCTACCGCTTGACGTACTTCCGGATTCTCTGCGGGCCGACATCGGCCGCGTAGACGTTGCCCTCGCGGTCGGCGGTGATGCCGGAGGCACCGGAGATGCGCAGCTCGTCCTGCCGGTCGAGGTCCGGGTCGGGGATGTAGGCGTGCACGGTCCCGTCCACCGCGCTGCCGATGTAGATGCCGCGCTTGAAGCCGGGGTTGTTCGACGAGGTCGAGGTCGAGTCGGTCACGTAGAGCACGTCGTCCTCGTCGATGAACATCCCGCTCGGCCGGCCGAACTGCCGCCATTCGGCGACGAACGTGCCGTCGGGCTCGAAGATCTGCACGCGGCCGTTCGACCGGTCGCCGACGAAGACCCGCCCGCGGGTGTCGAGGGTGAGCGTGTGCGGCTGGTCGAACTCGCCGGGGCCGCTGCCCGGCCCGCCCCAGGTCAGGAGGAAGCGGCCGTTCCGGTCGAACTTGACCACCCGGTTGTTCGGCCCGTGGCCGTCGGTGACGAAGATGTCGCCGTCGGCGTTGACCGCGACATCGCTCGGCCGGTCGAAGGTGTCCGGACCGTTGCCCGCGACCCCCGCCCGGCCGAGGGTCATCAGGATCTCGCCGCTCGGGCTGAACTTGAACACCTGGTGCCCGCGCCCGCCGGCGGGCAGGCCGAGCACCGTGTCGCTGCCGTTGTAGTCGGTCGCCCAGAGGTTGCCCTCGGGGTCGATGTGGAAGCCGTGCGGGGCCGCGAAGACCCCCTCGCCCCAACTGTCGAGGAGCTCCCCGTCGGGACTGAACTTGACGACCGGCGGGTCGTCGTCCCGCCCCACGCAGGTGGCCGCGCCCGGCGGCCGGTTGTTGAAGCAGCGGTGGAAGACCCAGATGTTCCCGTCCGCGTCGCGGTCGACGCCGATCGTCTCGCCCCACCTCCCGCCGTTCATGTGCGACGGCAGGTTCGGCCACTCGTCGACGAGGCGGTAAGGGTTGGGGAGCGGCTGCGCCGCCGCCCCGGCCGTCACGCCAAGGAGAACGGCGAGCACGAGTCCGGTGCCGGCCGACGGATGAACCATCATGGCCGTATCCTACCACCCGCTTCGCGCTTCGGCGCGTGTCCGGCGGGCCGGGAGACAGCAGTGCTGCCGTCGTCGAGGCGCGTGAGATGGGCGTTCGGCCGGCGGGGCGGCAGACAGCGGTGCCGCCGTCGTCGAGGCGCGTTGAGATGGGCGTTCGGGCCGCTCGGCTGGAGGCCCCGCGCTCATGCCGTGGTCATGCTACCATCATGACATGGCGCACCTGCAGGTCAAGAACGTACCCGACTCGCTTCACGATCGCTTGCGCTGCTTCGCCCGTGAGACGAACCGCACCCTGAGCGCGGCCGTGCTCGCTGCGGTGGAGCGCGAGCTGGAAGCCTGGGAGTGGCGCAAGCGGTGGGCTCAGCGGCCCGAGACCGATCTCGGCGTCGATGCGGCGACGCTGATCGCCGAGGCGCGCGCCCTCCGGGACCGCGAGTTGGGATCGCGGTGACCCGATACGTCATCGACGCGTCGGCGGCGGTCGAGTACCTCCTGAAGACGCCAGTCGGGTTGGCGTTGGCCGAACTCGTCGAACGCGCGTCCCTGATCGCACCGGAGCTGCTGGACGCGGAAGTGCTGTCAGCGCTGCGCAGGGCGGCGCTGGGCGGCCGCCTCGAGGAAAGGCGCGCGCTCGCGGCCCTTGACGACCTGGCTGCCTGGCCGGTGGACCGTCTTCCCAATCGAACGCTGGCCCGCCTGGCTTGGCGGCATCTCCATAACGTCAGTGCATACGATGCCCTCTACGTAGCCGCCGCCCGCGCCCACGACGCCACCCTGCTGACCGCCGACGGAAGGCTCTCGAGAGCGCCGGGGCTGGGTATCGTCGTACAGCACGTTCGCATGGGATGACTGGCACCCTCACCTACCGCCCGAACGAGTAGCGCACCCCCAACTGCGCCTGCCAGCGGCTCCGCAGGTCGTCGCGGGCGAAGCGGTCGCCCGTGTAGCCGGGGCGGGCCGGCGTGTTGAGGCTGTAGACGTAGCGGCCGCTGTCGGGGTCGACGCTCGACCGCACGGGCTGGAGGTTCTGGAAGAAGGCGAACTCGACGAGCCCGTTCCTCGCGTCGAACGCGTTGATCAGGTTCCGGACGTCGAGGAACACTTCGAACTCGTTCGCCCCCCGCGGAATGTCGACGCCGAGGCGGAAGTCGAGCGCGTAGTTCCACGGGCCGCGGCAGGCGTTCCGGGGCACGATCGTCCCCGGCGTGACGTCGCAGCCGGCCGAGAGGAAGCCCATCAGGTCGTCGAAGGTGCCGTTGGTGACGATGACCTCGGCCGCGTCGCGCGGGACGTAGAGCAGGTCGTTGCCCCGCGTGCCGTCGCGGTTGCTGTCGCTGCCGTCGAGGAAGCTGTAGGGGCGGCCCTGCTGCGCGTCGTAGTAGGCCGAGAGGGTGACGCCGGCCGGCCCCGCGGGGATGCGGTACGAGCCCGACAGGCTGAACCGGTGGCCCGGCGAGAAGTTAGACACGGACAGCGGCGCCGCGTTGGGGTCGCCGTCGCTGTAGTTGTAGCGCCAGTTCGACGTCGCCTGGCTCGATCCGCCGTCGTTGACCGACCGCGACTCGCCGTAGAGGTACGAGCCGCTCATGAACCAGTTGTCGCTGAACCGCTTGTCGAGCTTCGTCGCCACCGTCCAGCTTCCGCCCTGGTCGGTGTTCGTAAGGAGGACGACGTTGCTGAAGTCGTGGTGCAGGCGCGCGTGCGTCGGGCGCCCGTCCGGCGCCGTCCCGGCCGCGACGAGGTTGAGGTTCCGGTAGTCGATGTCGCGGACGGTCTTCGAGAAGAGCAGCTCGACGCTCGCCACCAGGCCGAAGCCGAGGTCGCGGTCGTAGGCGAGGTTGCCGCGCAGGAGCTGCGGGAAGCGGTAGTCGGGGTCGACGAGGTTGATCTCGTTGGTCGACGCCGAGCCGATGTCGGTCGGCTGCGCGCCGGGGTCGGCGGAGAAGGGAATCCGGTTGTCGGGGTCGAAGAACACGCGGATGCGCTGGAACTCGTTCCCGGTGTTGGAATACTGGTTCGACAGCCAGACGTACGGCGTGCGGCCGTGGAAGAGGCCCAAGCCGCCCCGCACCTGCTGGCGGAGCCGCGACCCGGGGGTCGGGTCGTCCCGCGACTGCGGGCCCAGGTCGTAGTTGAAGCCGATGCGCGGCGACCAGTTGCGCGTCGCCGGCACGACGTCGGTGGCCCGGCCGTACAGCGTCTCGACCAGCGGGTTCGCGGTCGGGGTGTCGGGGAAGACGGGTGCGTCGAGGCGGACGCCGTAGGTCAGCGTGAGGTCGTCGCGGACCCGCCACTGGTCGCCCGCGTAGAACCCGAGCTGGTAGGACCCAGAACTCGGCCGCCTGCCGGGCGTCGGCGGTGCGCGAGAAGCTGTAACTGTAGGACTGGGCGAGCCCCTGTTCGAAGAGGGCCGGGCTGGTGAACTCGTAGACGCCGAAGTTGTCGCGGATGAACAGGTTGCGGAACCGGAAGAGCTCGTTGTGGGTGCCGACGGTGAACTGGTGCCGCCCCCGCACCCACGTCAGGTCGTTGTGCAGCTCGATGATGTCCTGGTCGAGGGCGTTCGCGGTCGAGAACTGCTCGGTGCCGAACCGTATCTCCTCCCCGCCCTCTAAATCGATGGTGACCTGCGGGAACGGGGCGGTCTCCGGCCCCCGGCGGTCGCGCACGCGCTGTATGCTGACGCGCGCCAGGTTGAACGCGCCGCCGAACGTGCTGTTGAGCTGGGCGACGGTCGAGTCGGTGCGGCTCTCGAACAGGTAGAAGTTGTCGGCGAAGCGGTAGCGGAAGTTCGACTGCGACCCGACGTCGGCGTTGGCGTTCACGTGGTTGTGCCGCACCGACAGGCGGTGCGCGGGCGACAGGTTCACGTCTGACCGCGCGAAGACCTTCTCGTTCGGGTTGCCGCGGATGATCTCGCCGAAACCGCCCGGCACCTCGTAGCCGTACCGCGCGCGCGCGGTGTCGACGATGCGCCGCGCCTCGGCGAGCCGGCCGAAGTCGACGCCGGACGACCCGTCGAGCGAATAGCCCACCGGCGTCTCCCGCCGCTGGACGTCGACGTTGGCGAAGAAGAAGGCGCGGTTCCGCGCGAGCGGGCCGCCCACGCTCGCCCCCTGCTGCCGGTCGAAGAAGGTCGCGATGGGCACGTCGTCGGTGCCGCGCCCGACCAGCGCCTCGTTGCGGCTGTAGAGGTAGGCGGTGCCGCTGTAGCGGTTCGATCCGCTGCGGGTGATGACGTTGACGCCGCCCCCCGAGAAGCCGCTCTGCCGCACATCGTAGGGCGCCACCACGAGCTGCAGCTCGCTGACCGCGTCGAGGCTGATCGGCTCGGTGTTGGCCTGGCCGCCCGGCGTCCCCTGGCGGGCCAGCCCGAACAGGTCGTTGTTGACGGCGCCGTCGATCTGGATGTTGTTGTAACGGCCGCTCCGGCCCGCGACGCTCAGGAAGCTCTCGGAATTGGCGTTGCTGTTGGTCTTGACGAAGAACGGGTTGGTGCGCGCGAAGTCCTGGAGGCTGCGCTCGAGGGTCGGCAGGGCCTCGATGACGTCGGACTCGACGCCGGCCGTCGTGCCCGACCGCGACGGCGAGAAGACCGCGCTCGCCTCGGCGGTGACCTCGACGGTCTCGGTGACGGCCGCGAGCTGCAGGGTGACGGGCACCTCGGTCGCCTCGCCGAGGCTGACGACGACGCCCGACAGCGTCCGCGTGCCGAAGCCGCTCAGCGCGATCTCGAGGTCGTAGGGGCCGACCTGCGCGTTCAGCAGGTCGAAGCGCCCGTCGGCGCGGGTGAAGGCTTCATACCGCGTCCCCGTCGGCGCGTGGACGGCGACGACGCCCGCGCCGGGCAGCACCCCTTGTTGCGCGTCGCGCACCACGCCCCCGAGCGTGCCGGTGGTGGCGTTCTGCGCGCGGCCGGCGGCGGTCGTTCCCAGCACCGCGGCCATGGCGAGCGCCGCTACGATCCTCCTCGACGGTCGACGAATCATCTCCGCACCTCCTGCGACGATTCTGGGAGAACCGTATGACGCCGCGGTGAAGGGCCGGTATCGCGCGGGCAAATTGTCGTGCGGGGGAGGGGCCCGTTCGGCCGCTGCGGAGAACTCAAGTCGGAAGCCCGGGCGAGCGGCGCTTTGGCCGTGCGTCCTTCACAATGAGTCCAGGAAGTCGAGCACCAGCCGGTTGACCTCCGCCGAGCTCTCTTGCTGCACCCAGTGGCCGGCCCCGTCGAGCAGGTGCAGGCCCCGCAGGTCGGTGCACGCCGTCCCGTCCATCCGCTCGAGGGCGCCCGGCCGCTGGTGGATGCCCCAGTCGCGCGCGCCGGCGATGAACATCGACGGCTGGTCGATGGTGCGCCCGGCGAACACCTGCAGGTCGGCGTTGATGCCGCCGCCGAAGATGGACGACACCGACGCCACGCTGCGGTACCACTGCAGCCCGCCCTGGAACCCGGTCCGCTCGTACTCGGCGCTGTAGACCCGCAGCTCGTCGTCGGGCAGCCACTCGCACGCGGCGATCTCGGCCGGCGACGGCATGTGCTCGGCCACCGTCTCGGCCATGCCCCGGCCGAGGTCCAAGACGTAGTAGCGGGGGAGCCGGGCCAGCTCGGCCGCCGACCACTCCCGAAGCGGCTCGGGCCGGTTGCCGCTCCAGTCGCCGCTCTTCATGTGGTAGTAGGCGCGCAGGAAGTCGTGCACCCCCTGGGATGCCTGCCACAGGTCGTCGTTGGCCCCGCGCGTGGCGTAGAAGCGCCGGTAGTGCCAGCGCGGCGGGTCGAGGCCCGCGAGGCCGGCGTCGATGTCGGGCGCGGGCGCGCCCGCCGGGGCCGCCGGCGCGTCGGCGGTGTCGAACGGCAGGGTCGCCGTTCCCCCGAACGGCGCGCTCATCAGGACGACGGAGCGGAAGACGTCGGGCCGCGCCACCGCGCACCACGACGCCACTAGCGACCCGAAGTCGTGGCCGGCGAGGTGGACCCGCCGGTAGCCGAACGCCGACACCAGCGACAGCATGTCCCGCACTTCGTTCAGCATCCGGAACGGGTGCAGGTCGTCGTCGTAGCCGACGCCGGTGCCGTCGGTGCGGCCGTACCCGCGCAGGTCGGGGGCCATCACGTGGTAGCCCGCCTCCGCGAGGGCCGGCATCAGCCGCCGCCAACTGTAGGCGAGCTCGGGAAAGCCGTGCAGCAGCAGCACGCCGGCCCGCGCGCCGGCCTTCGATCCCGCCTCGAGTACGTGCATGCGGATGCCGTTCACGTCGGCGACGAAGCGCGAGCCGACGCCGGGGGGCAGCACGCCGTCCTCGTAGGGTCCGATGCCGTCTCGTTGTCGCGCCGCGCCGGCCGTCGGCGCCCCGGGTCCCGCCGCCGCGGCGGCGATGCCGGCGGCGGCTCCGCGCAGAACCTGACGCCGTGTCCACGCGGCGGTCATCGGCCCGCCGGCCGCCGGGCCGGTGGCGTGGGGGGAGCCGTCGAAGGATCGATAGCGCATGAAGCGGATTATGTCATCTTCCCGTGTCCCTTCTTGTTCGTGGAGTCGGCGGGCGGGGCACGTGGGGGCCGCCCCGCTAGGTCGCTAGGTCGGCGGGTCCTGTCGGCCGATGCCGCTCACGCGTCGAGAAGTCGATCAGGTGCCGCAGATCCGGCACAGGGCCATCGTGGGCAACCTAGTATAACATGTTCGAACAGGAGCCAGCCATGCCCAATACGAGCGTTCATCTCCCGCAATCGCTGCTCGACGGACTGGATCGAATCGCGGCGGAGCGGGGCATGAGCCGGAACCGGCTTATCGTGGAGTCGTGCCGGCGCGCCGTCGAAGAGCGGGCGTGCTGGCCCGCCGGCCTGTTCTCGAACGATCACCTCAGCGACGCCGAATTGGAGGAGCTGCGGCAAGGCGAGCGGGAGTTTCTGGAGGCCGTCGCCGCCGCCCGCAGGAGCCGCGCGGGCGGCCCGTTCTGATGTTGCTCCTCGATACGAGCGCCGTCTCGGCGTTGATGCATCGGCGTCCGGACGCCTTGCACCGATTGCGGGATGAAGATCCCTCGTGCGTCTACCTGTGCACGCCGGTCGCGGCGGAGGTCCAATTCGGCCTGTCGAAGCTGGAGTCCGGCTCGCGTCGGCAGCTCCTCCTTGCACGCGAGTTCCGGCGCCTGCGCGAAGCTCTGCGCTGGGTCGACTGGAGCGAGCCGGCCTCACGGGCTTTCGGGCAGTGGAAGGCTGCTCTGCAGCAACGAGGGACGCCGATCGAGGACATGGACCTGGCCATTGCGTCGATAGCCCTCGGCCTTCCGGCGCGCCTCGCCACCCTCAACGTTCGCCATTTCTCCAGAATAGACGGCTTGGACGTGGTCGACTGGTCGGCGGCCGAGCCGGCCTGAGCGTGGGCGGGCAGCTCGGCGGCGGGACGTTCGTAGCGGCGGCTTCCCGGGGTGCGGTGGTATCCTGTCGCCGACTCGTTCAGGGGAGGAGGGACGTCATGAGCGCGGCGAAGCTGGCGGCACTCGGGTTGATGACGATGTTCGCGGCGGGCTGCGGCGCCGGGGCACCCGAACCGGAACCGGAGGCCGACGCCGCGCCAGCGCCGCCGCAGTTCGCGGTGACCGGCGAGCACCCCTGCGACCCCGTCGGCGAAGTGCAGTTCATCTGCGACATGGTCAGCCCCGAGGACATCGTGGTCGTCCCCGGCGCGGAGTGGGCCATCGTCTCCGGCGCCCGCGAGGGCGGCCGCATCAACCTCGTGAACGTGGCCGACAAGACCTCGACGGTGCTGTTCCCGACGCCCGACGCCGGGATGCGGCCCGACGCCGAGGCGTATCCCGACTGCCCCGGTCCGCTCGACCCCGCGGACCCCGCGTCCGTGTACCACGGGCTCTACCTCGCGCCGGGCGCAGACGATGTCCACGCCCTGCTCGTCGTCCACCACGGCCCCCGCGAGTCGATCGAGTTCTTCGAGGTCGACGCCGGGGACGGTCCGCCCAGCCTCGCCTGGACCGGCTGCGCGGTGGCCCCCGAGGGCGCCCGCCTGAACTCGGTCGTCGCCCTGCCCGGCGGCGGCTTCGCCACCACCAACGCCGGCATCGGCGTCTGGGAGTGGCAGGCCGGCAGCGGGTGGGAGGTCCTGCCCGAGAGCGAGGACACCGCGCCGAACGGCATCGAGGTGTCCGAGGACGGCGAAACCCTCTACATCGCCGGCTGGGCCGAGGAGAAGCTGACGCGCCTGTCGCGCGGCGTCGAGCCGGTGCGGAAGGACGTCATCGACCTCGGCTTCCGGCCCGACAACCTCCGCAAGGCCCTCGACGGCTCGGTCATCTACGCGGCCGGCCACACCGACAGGGACGGCAACTCGATCACCGACCCCCGCGAGCCGACCCTGGAGACGAGCAACGTCGCCGCCATCGACCCCGAGACCCTCGAGGCCGAACGCATCTTCGTGCACCCCGCCATGAACGGGTTCATCTCGTCCACCACGGCGCTCCGCATCGGCGACGAGCTGTGGCTGGGCTCGTACCGCGGCGACCGGCTCGCCTACCTGCCGGCGCCGGAGTAGCTCGGCGCGCGCGTTCGTGATGGCGGACGCGCGCGTTGCACGCGTGGTCGCGCGTTGCCCAAGTGTCTCCGGTTCAGACGCCCTACCGGATGGCGGCCTCGCGGGCGAAGGGCTCCTACCGTGCTTGGCAACGCCCGCGCGAGTTGTCGGTGCGGGGCACGGAGGCCCTGTTCTGCGTTCTCATGCCGGATTTTGCGCGGTTTCGGCGAAATCGGGCTTGAAAGTGTCGATTTTGTGCTAGGCTGTGTTCATGCTGTTGCGATTCCGGGTCTCGAACCACCGTTCGATTCTCGATCCGGTCGAGCTATCGATGATCGCCGTCGACGACGACCGGGCGGCGACGCGAGGGTTCGACAGCCTAGCGGAACGCGTCCTGACCGTAGCCGGAATCTACGGGCCCAACGCGTCGGGCAAATCCAACGTACTCGAAGCCATGGCGTGGCTGTCGATGGCCGTTGCCAGGTCGCTTCGGAGCTGGGAGGACTACGTTCCGCGGGACGCTCATCGGTTCGGCAGGGGGCCTGACTCTCCAACGGAATTCGAACTGGATCTGGTTGCGGACGGTGTCCGATTCGTCTACCGGCTCGAGGTGGATGACTCCATCGTGCTGTTCGAGAGCTTGGACAGCTACCCCGAGAGGCGTCGGCGAAACCTCTTCACTCGCGACAAGCAGGAGATCGACTTCCGCCGCAACCTCGATGGAGTCCGGGGAATACGCGAGTTGCTCACTCCAACGACGCTGGCACTCTCCGCCGCGCGGCGGGTCGGAGGTTCCGTCTTCGGAAGCGTCGGGCGAATCCTGGGGAGAATGGGCATACTCGGAGTCCAGAGAAGAAGGTTCCTTCGACTCGGTGGCGTCGGCTGGATGGACTCTACGACCAGCTTGTTGTTGGGAGGAGCTGAAGTAGCTCAGGCATCTGAGGCACCGCTCATCGGGACGCCGGACGGGCGATCGACCTCGACGGATCCAAACCTCGCCATGGACTTGCTACGTTTCGCGGACCCTGGAATCGACGGTTTCGTGACGATCGAAGAACATTCCGCGAGTCCCGGTGGACCTCGTCGCCGGCTTGGCTTCGTCCATCGCGGAGAACGTGAACGAGTTGACTTCGAGATGGAGGAAGAGTCCGTTGGGACCCAGACCTGGTTCCGTCTGATAGGTCCCGCGTTGGCGGCACTCCGCAACGGTCGGATCCTCCTGCTCGATGAGATCGATGCAAGCCTTCATCCTCGGCTCTCGGTCCGACTGATCGAGATTTTCCAGGATCCCCAGACCAATACCCGTGGAGCTCAACTCGTGTTCACGTCCCACGACACGTCCCTGCTGAACAGCCTGAACCGCGACGAGGTCTGGCTAACCGAGAAGGCGGCTGACGCCACCACTCGCCTCTTTAGTCTGGCCGAGTTCGGGGGCGAGCGAGTGAGGAGGTCCCTGAACCTGGAGAGAGCCTACCTCCAGGGCAGGTTCGGAGCTGTTCCCGAAGTCGACCAGATAGCAGTCCGCAGAGCCCTGGGGCTCATTTCTCAGCCTCGCGATGACCAAAGCTAAAGGCAAACCGACTGGTCACAGGCGACGCAGGCCCCACGAGGAGCGTCCGCTGCGCCGCAGGGTCGAGTTTCGTACCCTTAAGCGGACTTTCCTGGTGTTCTGCGAAGGCACCAAGACCGAGCCCAACTACATCGACGCATTGAAACGGGAGCCGGCGATCCGGGACTCGGCGTCAGTCGACCTCCGTATAGAGGCAAGCGGTGGAGTGCCGTTGACCCTGGTCAACGCGGCCGCCGACGCCCGAGCACGCAGCACCCAAGAGCAAGGCGAGATTGACCAAGTGTGGTGTCTCTTCGACGTCGAATGGCCTCGGAATCATCCCAAGCTCTCCGAGGCTAGGGCCAAGGCTGAGCGGAGCGGCGTCCGTCTTGCCATTTCGAATCCGTGCTTCGAGCTGTGGCTGGTACTCCATTTCACGAACCACACGGCTTGGCTCAATAACGACGCTGCCAGGAGGCTGCGCCGCGAGCACGACAGGAGTTCCGACAAAGGCATGGACGGTTCCAAGTACATGCGCCGACGAGGCGACGCGGCGCGACGTGCGCGTGCGTTGAATGCCAAGCACGCGGGTGACGGAAGGGAATTCCCGAAAGACAACCCATCGTCGGGCATGTACCTCCTCCTCGAGACGATAGAGTCCGACGAGTAAATCATCCGCCGATCGCGTGGCGAGAGTCCGCCATCAAACTGGTTCATCTCGTCCACCACCGCGATCCGCATCGGCGACGGACTGTGGCTGGGGTCGTACCGGGGCGACCGGCTCGCCTGCCTGCCGGCGCCGGAGTAGTCCGTCGCCTAGAGCAACCGCCGCGCCGCGATGGTCGCCTCGTTGCGCCCGTCTACGGCTCCGACAGGTCGATTCCGGCCAGCACGTCGTCCTCGGGAACGCGTCGCAGCGGCGGACCCCACGCCTGCCTGAACACCTCGACGCTCAGGATCTGGTCGACGTCCGGCTTGCTGAAGAAGCAGCGATCGATCGGGACGTTCTGCGTGCGATGCGCCCGCAGCGCGGCCGCCTTCGCCGCTCGTTGCGCTGCGATGTCGATCACGAAGTCGACGCCGGGCTCGCGGCCGAGGTCCCGCGGCCGGGTCACCTCCCACGGCAGGACCGGCGTGGTCCAGAGAAGGCGCGGCACGCGGTACGGCCGCCCCGCGGCGCCCATCCAGCGTGGGTCGGCCGCGGCCGCGACCGCGTCGGTGGTGAACCGGGCGATGGCGACGTGATCGGGATGGCCGTTCATCCCGTTGGGATCGAAGGTGATCACCACGTGCGGCCGGTGCGCCCGGATGCGCCGGGCCAGGGCTTCGCGCATGCCGTCGGCCGGCGCCTCCGCCAAGTGCTTGTCGCGGTAGTCGAGCAGTTGCACGTCGGAGATGCCGAGGACGGCGGCCGCCCGGCGGAGCTCGGCCTCGCGGACGGCCGGCAGCTCTGCCCGGTCGCACAGAGGCGGGTCGCCGACGCGTCCGGCGTCGCCGCGGGTCGCGGTCACGAGCGCTGCCCGCGCGCCCCGATCTGCCTGCCCGCGCACCACACCGGCGGCGATGAAGCTCTCGTCGTCCGGATGCGCGAAGATCAGCAAGATGCGCGGAGGCGGCATGCGGCACCTATATATGGTCGATGATGGTCGATGGTCGATGATGGTCGATGCCGGGTCCGGCGCCCGCCGCGGCGGTCGAGGGCGTCGACTCACGCGATCGCTCCACGCGCGCCGGGTCAATTCGGCAACGCGCTCGGCGGGCGCCACGGCCGGTTCCGGCCTACTTGTCGGCGCGACCAATGGGTTGATGAAAGTAGTAGCAGAGGCCGTCCGGCGCGACCACGAAGAAGACCTGATACCTCTCGCCGTCGCGCTCGTCCACGCGCCAGTTGGCGGTCTTGACGCCGTTGGCCTCCAACTCGTCGCGGGCGCGGCGGACGTTCGTCACCCGGATCGCGGCTCCCTCGTTGGCGGGGTCGCCGCCGTTGACGGCGAAGCCGATGCGCACGCCGTCGCGTTCCAGTATCACCGTCGGCACCGGGTCGTCCCGCCGCTCGACCTCGACTAGGCCGAACCTGGGGCCGTACCAGGCCGCGGCCCGGTCGATGTCCTCGACGGGCAGCGCCAGAACGTCGTTGGCGAAAGGGAACGCGGTTTCGTAGAGTCGTGCGGACGTCATGTCGTCAGTCGAAGCAGTCGGGGTTCACGGCCGATGCGGGTCTGCTCGGCGTGCGCGGCGGCACGCCGGAGGCCGACGGCTTGAGGTTCGGAAACACCGCCGGCGCCGGCTTGCCGAAGTCGACGTACGCTTCCAGGCGGTTCGCCTGAGCCTCCAGATGCGCGGCCTCGTCCGTTCGTTCCTTCATTGTTCTCGTCCGCCGCTCCCGGTGTCGTCGCACTCGCGCGGAGACTCACCGTCGCCCGCGTCCTGCCACCAGATTATCAGCCCCGCCACGATCAGCGCGACCACGGCCGGGAGCAGCGCCCAGGCGGAGAAGGAGACCCATTGCATCGCTTCCGCCGACAGGTCCAGCAGGGGTCTCGCGCGCAAGCCGGTCGCCGCCACGCCCCAGGCCATGAAACCGGCCGCGAAGGCCCCGCCGGCCATGCAGCCGACCGCAATCAGGAGCCCGGCCGCCATCATCCCGAGGCTGATGACGCCGACCGTCATGCCGCCGATGGCGACGCCGCCGACCGCGAAACCGCCGATCGCGACGAGCCCGATCGCCACGTCGCCGATCGCGACGATGCCCCGCGCCACCGCTGCGGGAGTTTCGTGGAAGGAGTGGTGTTCGCGGTTGTGGGCGATGTGGATCAGCGGCAGGCCCCAGAGGGTGCGTGTCGAGCGATACTCGAAGTCGGGACGCCGCCGACGGCGGGAGCGGCGTCGGCCTCCGCGAGTGGGCGTCCAGCCCGGGTCCGGGGCTCGGTCGCGGCGATGCCGCGTTTCCGCTCCACTCGCCTCCCTTCCGTGCGCGTCCGCTCCGGTTGCCGACCGCTCGACGTCGCGGCTCAGCTCGCGCGCCTGCTGGTACCGCCGGCGCGGCTCCTTCTCGAGGGTGCGCAGCACGACCTCGTCGAGCCGCACGTCGACCTCGACCTTCTGCGACGGCGGGGGGAAGCGGCCGATGGGCAGCTCGCTGGTGAGCATCTCGTAGAAGACGACCCCGAGGGCGTAGATGTCGGCGCGGTGGTCCACCTCGGCGGGGCGCTCGATCTGCTCGGGTGCCATGTAGTGCGGGGTGCCGAGCACGCGGGCCTGCCGGGTGAGGCGGGTCCTGTCGTCCGGCCGCGTCAGCAGGGCGAGGCCGAAATCGACGATCTTCGGCGAGCCCGACCGGTCGAGGAGGATGTTCTCGGGCTTGATGTCGCGGTGCACCACCCCCTGATCGTGCGCGTACTGCAGCGCCTCGCAGATCCGCGGCACGACGGCGAGAGCCTCGGCCGGGGTGAACCCGCCGTCGGCTAGCGCCTGCCGCAGGCTCACCCCCTCCACGAGCTCCATCACCAAGTAGTAGAGGCCCTCCCGGTGTCCGAAGTCGTAGACCCGGACGATGTGGGGATGGTCAAGGCGCGCCATCGTCCGCGCCTCGCGGGTGAACCGCTCGGCGAACGACCCGTCGTCCTGCAGGTGGGCGTGGAGCACCTTGACCGCCACGGGGCGGTCGAGGGGCCGGTGCCTCGCCCGGTAGACGGTCCCCATGCCGCCGGGACCGACGAGTTCGAAGTCGTCGAGGTCGGGGAGCCGGCGGCGCAGTTCCTCGGGGCTCGGCGGGGCGCCCGGTTCGCGGGCGGACCCGGCGGAGGTCTCCGGTCGGAGTCCGGCCCGCAGCGCGCAGTAGGGGCAGACTCCCGGCGGCGCGTCGGGCGGGATCTCGGCGTGGCACTCGGGACAGGTTCGCGGAGTGGTCATGCCGGTTGCTACGCGGTCTCCCGCCGCTTGTTACAGGCAGGCGCGGCCCGCGGTCAAGACGGAAGCGCGAGCGCCCGGACGAGGTCTTTGAGCTCGTCGTCGACGAGACGATCGCCCTGGACCGTCTCCGCGACGATCTCCCGCAACCGGGTCCGCCAGCGGGCGCGCAGCCGCGAGAGGGCCGTCCGCAGGGCGGCCTCGCTCCGGCCCAGCCGCCGGGACAGCTCGCCGTACGGTGCCCCGCCGGCGTCGGCGCCCAGGTACGCCTTCAGGGCGTCGAAAAGCTCGGCCTCTCCGCGGTCGGCGTATGCGCGCCGCTGGTCCTCGACCGCCCGGTCGAGCAGGGCGAGGGCCCAGCGGCGTTCGTAGTCCGCCTCGGGGGTGCGGTTGTCGGCCGGCTCGATCCGATAGCGGCTCTCGGCATCGGTCGCGTCGATGGACACGACGTCCGCGCCGCCGCCGCGCTTCGCCGCCGACTCCCGCCGCCACTCGCTGGCGAGGAAGTTCTTCATCGAGGTGAGCAGGAAGCTGCGGAACCGCCCGCGAACGGGGTCCGCGGCCGCGAGTCTCCGGTGCTCGATGAGTTGCGCGAAGAAGGCCTGGGTGAGGTCGCACGCGTCGTCGGCGTCGTAGCCGCGCCGCCGCACGTAGGCGTAGAGCGGATGCCAATAGCCGGAGCACAGCTCCGCGAGGGCCCGGTCGGCGCGTTCGGACGGCCCGGCTCCGGCCGCGAGCACCATGCTCCAGCGCGTCGTCGCGAAACGCACCGACGGATTCTCTCACGCCGGACGTTGGGCCGGTGCCCGGTCCGACCCGTCGGTGGCGCCGGCCTCGCGCCCTCCAGCCTGCGGCGGAAGTCCCGCGTCTCACCGAGACGGGATGCGGTGCCCGTCGAATGCAGCGCGGGCTTCGCTACGGGCTGTCAGCCTGTTGGCGACCGGCGCCTCGACCGCCGCGGCGCTGACCCGGTCACGGCGTCGAGCCGACCGTCTCCTCCACCGCGTCCGCATCGAACGCGAGGCGGTCGCGCACGAGCTCGGCCTCGCGGTACGGCTGCTCGTAGCTCCACGCCGCGTCGCGGACCTCGCCTTCGGGGCCGTGGATCACGTAGTAGGTGGCCAGCCCCTTGAAGGGGCAGAACGTCGTCTTGTCCGTCTTCTCCAGGCGGGACATGGCGACGCCGTCGCGGGCCAGGTAGTAGCGCGTCGGGTACCCCTTCTCCTCGAGGGCCACGACGTCGGCGGTCGAGGCAATCTCGGCCCCGCCCGCGGCCACGCGCACGCGGACGTGGCGGGGCACGAAGGCGACGCGGTGTCCGGGGGCGCGGGGGTAGCCCGGGGCGCGCGCGCCGCGCGGGATGTTCGTCGGTCTCTCAGCCATGGGCCATTATGTCCCGACCGCCGCCGCGCGCGCCGGACCCCGACGGACCTCAGCTTTCGCCCGGGAGGCCGTCCACCACCCGCCCGTCGAACGGGTGCGCCTCGCGGCCCGCTATGCCCCGACCGCCGCCGCGGGCGCCGGAACCCCGACGGACCTCAGCTCTCGCCTTGCGGAAGGCCGTCCACCACCCGCCCGTCGAACAGGTGCACCTCGCGGCCGGCGTGCTGGGCGTAGCGCGGGTCGTGGGTGACCATACAGATGGTCGATCCCTCGGCGGCAGGGGCAGTTCACT
Source organism: Vicinamibacterales bacterium (assembly GCA_963664545.2). Taxonomy (GTDB): domain Bacteria; phylum Acidobacteriota; class Vicinamibacteria; order Vicinamibacterales; family UBA8438; genus JAJEEA01. The sequence continues at coordinate 3,261,198 of OY761475.2, forward strand.
CCTTTTGGAGCACGGTCATGGGGTCGACGCACGCGGCGCGGCGCGCAGGGAACCAGGCGGCGGCCGCCGTGATGACTCCCAGGACGGCGGCCGCCTGCACGATCGTGACGGGATCGGTGGGAGCCAGACCGTGGATGAGGCTTGCCACGAGGCGGCCGGCCAGCAGGACCGTGCCGACCCCGGCTGCGGCGCCCGCGGCGACCAGCACGAGCGACTGGCGCAGCACCATCCAGGCGATGCCGATCGACGACGCGCCGAGGGCCATGCGGATGCCGATCTCGTTGGTGCGCCGGGTCACGGTGTACGAGGCCAGCCCGAACAGCCCGATGGCCGCGAGCAATGTCGCCAGGCCGCCGAAGGCGGTATAGGCGAGGGCGAAGATCCGCTCGGTGGACAACCGCTCCTCTATGGCCGCGGTCTGGGTGGTGACGTTCATGATCGGGAGCCGCGGATCGATCTGGCGGACGGTCTCGCGCACCGCCGGCGTCAGGGCGCTCGGCGGACCGTCGGTCCGGACCGCGAACGTGGCGGCGCGCAGGGGAAACTGCATGGCGGAGCGGAACACCGTCGGCGGCGCCGCGCCCCGGAGGTCGTCGTACCGGGTGTCCCGGGCGACCCCGACGACCTCGATCTCGCCGCGCTCCTCCTGGTCGAAACCGAACCGCCGGCCGACCGCGTTCTCGGTCCCGAACAGCTCCACCGCGGCGGCGGTGTTGATCACCGCGACCCTCGGCGCGTCCGCGTCGTCGCGGGCCTCGAAGGCACGTCCCGCCAGCAGCGGAATCTCCATCGTGTCGAAGAAGCCGGGCGCCACGGTCAGCACGTGCGTGGCGCGCCCGGGGTCGGTCGCGCCCTCGACGTGGACGGTGCCAATCGAGACCCCGCCGCCCAGCAGGGCCGTCTGGGCCACGGTGACGGAGCGCACCCCGGGCAGCCTCCCCACGTCGTCGCGGACCCGGGTGTACAGCGCGATCGACTCCTCGGGGTCGTAGCCGCTCCGGGTCGAGTCCAGTTGGAACAACAGCACCTGCTCGGGATTGAAGCCGACGTCGACGCCCCGCAGGTTGGACAGGGTCTTGAGGAAGAGCCCGGCGCCGACGAGCAGCGCTAGCGACACCGCGACCTGGACCACGATCAACGCCCGGCTCAGCCGCGAGCGCGACAGGGTCACGTTCCGGCTCTGTTCCTTGAGCGCGTCCGACGGCTCGGCGCGGGTGGCGCGCAGGGCCGGCACGAGACTGAACATCAATCCGGCGGCCAGGCTCAGCACCGCGGCGAACGCGAAGACCCGCCAGTCGAACGGGCTGGTCTGGCCGAACGGCAGCAGTCCACGCGCCGCCCAGGCAACAGGCAGCGCGAGCGCCCCGCCGGTCGCCGACAGGAGCAGGCTCTCGGTCACAAGCTGCCGAATCAGCCGCCCCCGCGAAGCGCCGACCGACATGCGGATCGCCACCTCGCGGTGTCGCGACACGGCCCGCGACAGCAGCAGGGTGGCCACGTTGGCGCACACGATGAGAAGGACGAGGGCGACGACGACGCCCAGGACGAGGGCCTGGCCGGACGACCGGGGATTCGCGTCGAAGAGGCCCTGCCGGCCGGAATCGACGAGCAGCCGCGGCTCGGCGCTCAGATCGCGGTTCCGCGGGAGCGCCCGTTCTTCCTCGGGCAGGCCGTCGAGGAGCGACGCCAGCGCCGATTGCGCGGCGGCCCGGAGCACCCCGTCCAGGTTGCCCTGCACCTGGGCCGCGGTCGCCCCCGGTTTCAGCCGCCCCATGATCGGGAGCCACCACGCCGTCCCGTCCGCCAGGCGGGGGCCGCGTTCCGGCAGGGGCAGGGTGGCGAGGGGCAGGTGCACGTCGGCGGCGAGGGCGTCCGGCCGGCGGATGCCGGTGTAGCCGGGGGGGAGCACGCCCACGACGGTGGTGGGAATGTTGTTGACGCGGATGACCTCGCCGACCGCTTCCCCTTCCGGGCCGAAGCGGCGCTGCCGGAACCGATGGCTGATCATCGCCACGGGCTCGGCCCCCGGCCGGTCGTCGTCGGGGCCGATGGCGCGGCCCGCGACCGGTCGCACGCCGAGAACGCTGAAGTAGTCGCCGGTGGCCGCGAAGCCGGTCGCGACCTCGGCCCGGCCGTCGACGACCAGGGTCAACGGCGTCTCGGTGACCGCGAACACCCCGGCAAGCGTCTCGTTGGCGTCCCGCAGCGCTTCGAAGACGGGGTAGGAGAAGGACCCCTGGACGCCGTCTCCCCGGGTGTAGCCGTAGGATCTCATGCCCCGCACGGCGCCGTTGTCGCCGGTCCAGCGCAGGCGCACGAGACCGTCGGGGTCCGCGACCGGAATCGCCCTGAAGAGCAGCCCGTCGACGGCGCTGAAGAGCGCGGTGTTGGCGCCGATGCCCAGGGCGAGCGAGGCCAGCACCACGAGCGTCCAGCCCTTGGCCTTCCGCACCCCCCGTGTCGCGGAGCGAATGTCGTGAAGGAACCGCTCGGCAGGAGCCCAGCCCCAGGCTTCGCGGGTCAACTCACGGGTGAGCGTCACGTTGCCGAAATCGCGCCGGGCAGCGGCGCGGGCCTCCTTGGGGGACATCCCGGCCGCCATCAGCTCCGCGGTCTCGTTGGCGAGATGAAATCGGATCTCCTCGTCGAGCTCGCTTTCCTGCCGGTGCCAGCGGAAGAGCGAGCGCAGCCGGAGATGGAGTTGCCGCCACATGATCGTGCCTCCCTTTATTCGGCAGGCCGCAGCACCCGGGCCATGGCCACCGACAGCGCCTCCCAGCGCGACCCGAGGGTGCCGTAGAGCAGCTCGACCCGGTTGTTCGCGTGCTCGGTCATTGTGTAGGCATGCTACCTGATTATTGAGTGGCGTGTCTACTAAAAAATGTCCGGCTCCTGGTCGGTGAACTGTGGCGCGTTGGCGCGGCGGGCAGCCGGGTTCTTTGAAGGTGCGCGAATTTGGCTGGTTAGCAGCTCATGAGCCGATTCCGTGGTGCCTCACGCAGTGCCAAGTGTGGAGGATGAGGAGGTGAAGCATGACGATGCCCAGATCAGGAGCTTGGATTCTGCTCGTGTCCCTGGCCGCGCCCGCCGCGGCGCAGGACGCCGGCGACTTCGGCCCGCTCCTGGGGGTGATCGAGCCCGGGGACGACATACGGGTGGCCTTGACCGGCGATGGTCTCGTCCGCGCGGCGCAGGTGGTCAGGCTGACGCCCGGGGCGCTGTCCGTACGCATCCAGGGTCGGCAGCTCGACCTCGACCGGGGCGACGTCCTGTCCGTGCGCTATGGGGTGGACGACCCCACTCGGGACGGCGCTTGGCGCGGGTTCGCGGCCGGCGCGGGCGGCGGGCTGTTGATGTCCTACGCCATGTGCACTCGCCTCGACCTTTGCCCGACCCCTCCCGCCAGCGTCCTGCTCGTTGCCGGCCTCTTCGGCGCGGCAGGCGCCTGGATCGGCGTCGGCGTGGATGGCCTGACGCAGACCGAGGTGAGCTGGCCGGCGACGACGCGGGGAGCCTGGGGTGTGGCGCCTCTGCTGGCACCGGACCGTCGAGGGGTCGCCGTCACGTTGGGCTTTGAGCATGCGACCACGTCGTGGAGGTCGCGTGGCGCGCGGCTTGGCCGCGAGGGAGCTGCCATGCGATTCCTGAGAAATATGTCCGTCGTCGCCGCCGCTCTGGCATCGTCGGGCTGCCTGACCCTCTACGGGGGCGTCAGGCAGCCCATCATCGTGAGCTCTTCGCCGGCTGGTGCCCAGGTGTTCCTGGACGGGGAGCCGGTAGGTGCCGCGCCGGTGGAGGTGGCCGTGGACCGCGGCTCCGAGCCCACGTTCCTGGTCGAGAGCGACGGGTTCAAGCCGACCGCGCTAAGGCTCCGGCGCCGGGTGAACCCGTGGATTGCGGTGGACCTGGCGGTCGGGGCGCTCGCCTTCTACGCAACGGGCGCTGCGCTGCTCGGCGGCAGCGAGGGAGATCTCTCGTCTCCTCTCACGCTGCTCGCCGTCTTGGCCGGAGCCGCTCCGGCCCTCGTGGACTTCAACTCCGGCGCTGCGTACGCGTTCCCGCGCCGCGCGCATGCTGTCCTCCGTCCCACCGCGAGAGACTGGTCAGCGCTGAGCCTGAAGCCGAGCTCGCAGGAATCTGTGCGCCCGGTGCAGCCTGACCGCGGCGTTCTTCGGCGGCGACCCTGGCCTCGGCAGCCGGGAGGGCGCATAATGCCGTTCACGGGCCGTCAGAGGGAGTCGCCGTGAGAGAGCGAATCATCAACGCTATCGCCGTGGCCGGTGCGGTCCTCCTCGGCGTTGTCTTGAGCGGAACGTATCTCGGGTATTGGAACCCTCCGCTGTTGAGTGTCGACGAAGGGCCCAGCGGGGTTCCCGCCGCGGTGCTGTGCTTGGTCCTCGGGGCAATGTCCTGGGTGATGCAACGGAAGGAGCCGAATACTCTGATTGGTCTCCGCACACGCTGGACGCTGCGGAGCAATCTGTCCTGGGCGCGTTCCCATCGCTTCGCTGGGCAGTCGTCGCCGGTCGCCGCCGCGGTGCTGATTCTTCCCGAGCTGCTGGGTGTGCGCCTCCCGGGGTCGATTCTCTTTGGATTGTTCCTGGCTTGGCTGGTGCTCTTGTGGTCGTACTCCTACGTTCAATGGCGCGACGATCCAGACCGAGTCGAGTAGAACAACCCGCGTCGCGGGGTCCGGTAGCGCGGTGGGGGTTCGGTAGCCGTAGGAGATGGCGCTCCGCCTGGTGCCGTTGTTGCCGGTCCAGCGCAGGCGCACAAGACCGTCGGGTCCGGGACCGGAATCGTCCCTGAAGAGCAGCCCGTCGACGGCGCTGAAGAGCGCGGTGTTGGTGCCGATGCCCAGGGCGAGCGAGACCAGCACCACGATCGTCCAGCCCTTGGCCTTCTGCACCCCCGTATCGCGGAGCGAATGTCGTGAAGGAAGCGCTCGGTAGGAGACCAGCCCCAGGCTTCGCGGGTCAACTCGCGGGTGAGCGTCACGTTGCCGAAATCGCGCTGGGCAGCGGCGCGGGCGTCCTTGGGGGACATCCCGGCCGCTATCAGCTCCTCGATCTCGTTGGCGTGGCCAGTGAGATCGCCGGGAAATCGTCGCCCAACCGACCTCAGCTCTCGCCTCGCGGAAGGCCGTCCACCACCCGCCCGTCGAACAGGTTCACTTCACGGCCGGCGTGCTGCGCGTAGCGCGGGTCGTGGGTGACCATGCAGATGGTCGACCCTTCCGCGTGCAGGCCCGCGAGCAACTGCATCACGGCCTCGCCGTTCTTCGAGTCGAGGTTGCCGGTCGGCTCGTCGGCGAGCAGGATCGAGGGCTGGCCCGCGACGGCGCGGGCCACCGCCACCCGCTGCTGCTGGCCGCCGGAGAGCTGGCTCGGCAGGTGCCTGGCGCGGTGGGCCATCTCGACCTTCTCGAGGGCCTCGTCCACCCGCTGCCGGCGCTCGGCCGGCCGCATGCGCGGTAGGTCAGGGGCAGCTCCACGTTCTCGTGGACGGTGAGGTCGCCGATCAGGTTGAAGCTCTGGAAGATGAAACCGATCTCGCGGTTCCGGGTCCGGGCGCGGGCCGACATCTTGAGGCTCCCCACCCGCCGGCCGTTGAGCTGGTACTGACCGTCGGACGGCGAGTCGAGCAGGCCGAGAATCGACAGGAGCGTCGATTTCCCGCAGCCGGACGGTCCCGAGATGGCGATGTACTCCCCCGGGTAGATGTCGAGGTCGATTTCCGCGAGGGCATGGGTCTCCACTTCGTCCGTGAAGAAGACCTTCGTCACCTTGTCGAGGCAAATGAGGGGCTGGGCTGCGTTGTTCATTGGCTGAATCCTCCTTCCTCGGTCTGGCCCGCGGTCGCGCCGCCGACCACGCCCATCAGCGCGGCGGCAACGAGCACGTTCTGCGCGTTCTCCATGGTCATGGTGTTCTTCCTCTGCTCGACTGCACCTACTCCTCGACGCGCAAGACCTTCGCGGGATCGATCCTGAGGGCGCGCGCGACGGGCAGGCCGACCGCGACGGACGCCACCAGCGCGAGGCACGCCGCCACTCCCGCGAGCGCGAGAGGGTCCACGCCTTGGGCACGAGAGAACTGCGACTGAAGCAGCGGCGAGACGCCACTTCCCAGTCCCGCGCCGCCGACGACGCCGGCCGTCACCAGCTTCACGCTCGTGCTCCCTGCCACAAGCCGGATGATCTGCAGCGGCCGGGCCCCGAGCGCGATGCGGAGACCGATCTCCGGGGCCCGCTGCGCCACGACGTAGCTCAGCGTGCCGAAGAGCCCGATGCACGCGAGCAGCAGGCCGCCGGCCCCGACGAAGCCGCTCACGACGGCCGCGATCCACGCCGGCAACAGCGCCGTGCCGACCATTTCGGTCATCGTCGCCACGTTCACGACGGGCACGCCCGGGTCGATTCGAGCGATGCCGTCTCGTGCCGCTTCGGCCGATACGCCCCGGATGTGAAACGTGACCTGCGGGGCGTAGACGTCCTCCATGGACTCGAACACGACGGGAACGGCATCGTCTCGAAACGACACGAACTGGCCGTCTTCGACCACACCGACCACCGTCGACCACGGGGAGCCGGTGGAACGTGTGGGATCGCGCCATTCCTGACGAAGGACCTCACCCAGACTCAGTCGGCGCAGTCGCCTGCCGACGGCATTCTGCCCGGGCCAGAACCGCTCCGCGAACGCGCGGTTGACGAGCACCGCGTTTCCCTCTCCGGGTTCGAGGTCCCGGCCGCGAAGGAAGGGCACGCCCATCAGGCGAACGTAACCGGGACTGACGACGTTCGTGTTCATCAGCGGATCCTCTCCGGACCCGTATCGGTACCCGTCGACATCCATGCCACGTTGTCGCAGCGCCTGGAGAGACAGGAACGGCGCTGTTGATGCTTCAGCCATCGGCACTTGCTCCAACACGCGTCGGAGATACGCGCGACCGCGATCTTCGGAGTACCCGGCCGCCTCCAGATCGACGGTGACGAGCGCCAGCCCATCGGCGTCGTAGCCGAGCGGGACGGCGTACGCGGTCACGATGCTGCGCGCGAACGCCCCCGCGATGATCAGGAGAAAGACGGCGGCGGTCGCCTGCATCGCGGTCAGGGTGTTGCGCAGCCTCGTCTGCGAGAACCTGCCGAGACGCGGCCTGGCTCGAGTGGCGTACAGGGCCGGAAGGAACCCGACGAGGAGGCCGACGCCCGATGACACGGCCAGCGACGCCGCGAGCAGGCCCCCGCCGGCCTCGAGGTCGAGCTGCAGCGGGACGGGCAGGGGCAGGTCCGACACCAGCAGCGCAACGAACCTGATGGCGACGGCCGCCGCCGCGACGCCCAGGCCCCCGGCGACCAGACCGAGGCCGAGGCTCTCCACGGCGACCTGCCGGACCAGCCTGAACCGGCTCGCGCCCAGAGCTCGCCGAATCGACATCTCGCGACGGCGAAACGACGCGTCGGCGAGCAGGAGGCCCGAGATGTTGGCGCAGACGATGAGGAGGAGCGTGCCGACCAGCCCGGTCAGCACGGCCAGCGGCCCGAATGTGGAAAAGGGCAGGCGTGCATCGTTCGCCTCTCTGACCGTCAGGGTCAGCGGCTGCCCGGAGAGACCCGTCCACTCCTCGGGGTATGCCTGATGGAGACGTCGGCCGACGACCGCCACGCGCGTCCGTGCCTCGTCGATCGTGACGCCGTCGCGCAGTCGACCGACTATGCCGTAGCCACGGGTGCCGCGCTGCTCCTGTCGAGCGTCACCGGGCCGTACCGACTGCTCGAAGGCCGCGGGCAGCCAGACGTCGACGCGGAGGAGGCTTCGCGTGACGGCCAGCTCCGCCGGCGCCACCCCCACGACGGTGAAGGGCGACCCGTTGATGACCAACGCACGGCCCAGCACCGACGGATCGCCGCTGAACTCGGAAAGCCATGTTCCATGGCCGATGACCGCGACGGGACTGGTCTCAGACGGCTCGAACCCGCGCCCGAGGACCGGCCTCAATCCCATCGTATCGAAGTAGTTGGGCTCCACTATGCTGGCGGACATGACCCGGGTCTCTCCGCCGAACCGTACGCCGACCGGGGTGCCGGACGTGGCGGTGATGTGCTCGAACACGTCGCGCGTGGACTCCCGAATATCGAGATAGTCCGGATAGGAGTTCAGAACCAGTCGGCCGTCGAAGCTCGTGGACACCACGGCCAGCCGATGCGGGTCCGCGCCGGGCGAGGGACGCAGGAGCAGGGCGTCGACCAGCGAGAAGACGACGGTGTTGGCACCGATGCCGATGGCCAGCACCGCGAGCGCCACGCCGGCGAGAACCGGCCGCGCGCGCAGGCGGCGGAACCCGAACTGGAAGTCGCGCCACAGGTCGTCGGCGGCGCGGAAGCGGTGTACGTCGCGGCATTGTTCCTTGACCATCGTCATCTCCAGGCCTCCCAGACGGGCCCGCGCCGTGCGGCGCGCTTCCTTCGGAGTCATGCCGCGCCGGATGTTCTCGTCGACGTCCAGCTCCAGGTACGCCTGGAGCTCTGCATCGAGTGCGCGTTCGAATGACCCGCGGCGGAACAAATTCAGCAGGCGAACGGCGAAGACCCGCAAGCGGTTCATGACGACTCCTTCGCGATGGCAACGTTCCTGCTGGTTCAAACGCGCGCCAGACAGAGCGGTTTCGGACGTCAGACCAGAGCTAGACTGCACCCGGCGGCGGTGGGACGAGCACAATCTGCGCGTTCTTCATGGTCATGGTGTCCTTCCTGCGTTTCGACCGGTCCATTTGCCCCACCTACTCGTCGACGCGCAAGACCTCCGCAGGATCGATCCTGAGGGCGCGCGCGACCGGCAGGCCGACGGCGACCGACGCCACCAGCGCGAGGCAGGCCGCCACTCCCGCGAGCGCGAGAGGGTCCACGCCCTGGGCACGGGAGAACTGCGCCTGGAACAGCGGCGAGACGCCACTTCCCAGTCCCGCGCCGACGACGACGCCGACCGTCACCAGCTTCACGCTCGCGCTACCGGCGACGAGTCGGATGATCTGCAGCGGCCGGGCCCCGAGCGCAACGCGGAGGCCGATCTCCGGGGCGCGCAGCGCCACGACGTAGCTCAGCGTGCCGAAGAGTCCGATGCATGCGAGCAGCAGGCCTCCCGCCCCGACGAAGCCGCTCACGACGGCCGCAATCCACGCGGGCAGCAGCGCCGTGTCGACCATGTCCGCCATCGTCGCCACGTTCACGATGGGCACGTCCGGATCGATTCGGCCGATGCCCTCTCGTGCCGCTTCGGCCGATACGCCCCGCATGTGAAACGTGACCTGAGGGGAGTAGACGTTCTCCATGGACGCGAACAAGACGGGAACCGCATCCTCTCGAAACGACACGAAATGGCCATCGTCGACCACGCCGACCACGGTCGACCACGGGGCACCGCCGGCGACAGGCGCGGGATCGCCCCGCATTTGGCGAAGGATCTCCTCCCGAGTCGATCGGCGCAGTCGCCTGCCGACGGCATTCTGCCCGGGCCAGAACCGCTCCGCGAACGCCCTGTTGACGAGCACCGCGTTTCGCTCTCCGGATTCGAGGTCTCGACCGCGAAGGAGGGGCACCCCCATCATGCGGACGTAACCGGGGCTGACGACGTTTGCGTGCACCGACATGCGCTCTCCAGCCCGGGGCTGATACCCGTCCACACTGATGCCACGACGTGACTGCGCCTGGAGAGACAGGAACGGCGCTTCCGATGTCTCGGCCGTCGGCACCTGCTCGAACACCTGTCGGAGATACGCGCGACCGCGCTCTTCGGAGTAACCGGCCGCCTCCAGATCGACCGTGACGAGCGTCAGCTCGTCGGAGTCGTAGCCGAGCGGGACGGCGTACGCGGCCACGATGCTGTGCGCGAACGTCCCCGCGATGATCAGGAGAAAGACGGCGGCGGCCGCCTGCATCGCGGTCAGGGTGTTGCGCAGCCTCGTCTGCGAGAATCCGCCGAGACGGGGTTTGGCCTGGGTTGCGTACAGTGCGGGAAGAAACCCCACCAGGAGGCCTACGCCCGATGACACGACCAGCGCGGCCGCGAGCAGGCGCCAGTTGGGCTCGAGGTTCAACCGCAAGGGCACGGGCAAGGGCAGGTCCGGTACCAGCAGCGTCACGAAGCTGATGGCGGCCGACGCCGCGGCAACGCCCAGGCCCCCCGCGACGAGACCAAGACCGAGGCTCTCCACGGCGACCTGCCGGACCAGCCTGAACCGGCTCGCGCCCAGGGCCCGCCGTATCGACATCTCGCGACGGCGAACCGACGCGTCGGCGAGCAGAAGGCCCGAGATGTTGGCGCAGACGATGAACAGGAGCGTGCCGACCAGTCCTGTCAGGACGGCCAGAGGCCCGAAGGCGACAGAGGGCAGGCGTGCTTCGTTCGCTGCCCTGATCGTCAGGGCCCGCGGCTGTCCGGAGAGACCCGTCCACGCCTCGGGGTAGGACTGATGAAGGCGTCGGCCGACAACGTCCAGACGCGTCCGTGCCTCGTCAATCCCGACGCCCTCGCGCAACCGGCCTACTATGTCGTACCCGCGCGCGCTGCGCTGCTCCTGTCTGGCGTCACCCAGCCGCACCGACTGCTCGAAGGCCGCGGGCAACCAGACGTCGACGCGGAGAAGGCCTTGGGTGCCGCCGAACAGGCCCCCCAGCTCGAGGGGCGCCACACCCACGACCGTGAACGGCAACCCGTTGACGGTGATTGCCCGGCCCAGTACCGACGGATCGGCGCCGAACTCCGAAAGCCACACGCCGTTGCCGATCACGGCGACGGGGCCGGCCTCGACCGCCTCGAACGCACGCCCATGGACCGGCCCCAACCCCATCGTATCGAAGTAGTTGGGCTCCACTATCTGGGCGGACATGACCCGGGTCTCTCCTCCGATACGCACGCCGACCGGCATGAAGGACGTCGCGCTGAGGTGCTCGAACACGTCGGGCGTGGACTCGCGAATGTCGAGATAGTCCGGATACGAGTTCGCGCTCGGCCGCCCGCTCGAGAAGTCGCTCGTGGACACCACGGCCAGCCGATGCGGGTCCGGGCCGGGCAACGGGCGCAGAAGCAGAGCGTCGAGCAGGGCGAAAATCGCCGTGTTCGCACCGATGCCGATGGCCAGGACGGCGACGGCCACGACGGCGAGAACCGGGCGCGCATGCAGCCGGCGGAATCCGAACTGGAAGTCGCGCCACAGGTCGTCGAGGGCACGGAAGCGGTGTACGTCGCGGCATTGTTCCTTGATCGTCGTCATCTCCAGGCCTCCCAGACGGGCCAGCGCCGTGCGGCGCGCCTCCTTCGGAGCCATGCCGCGCCGGATGTTCTCGTCAATGTCCAGCTCCAGGTACGTCTGGAGCTCTGCATCGAGCTCGCGTTCGAGTGGTCCGCGCCGGAACAGGTTGAGCAGGCGAACGGCGAAGATCCGCAAACGGCTCATGGCGACTCCTCCCGTGATGGGCAACGCTCCCGTTGGTTCAACGCGCGGCGGACGGAGAAGTTCCGGACGCGACACGGGGCTCGGGGCCCTGGGGGCCGGACGGCGCCGCGCCGCCGACCATGGCGATGCCGGCGCCGCCGAGGGAGGCGCGCTGCGTCCGGTCGAACTCGATCAGCGCGCGTTGGTAGTCGAGAATCGCGCGCAGCTCGGCGTCCTGCGCGGCCGCGAGATCGCGTTGCGACTGCAGGACGAAGAAGTTCGTCGACAGGCCGGTCTCGTACTTGCTCTCCTCGGCCTGGAGCTGCTGTTCCGCCAGCTCGCGCGATGCCGTCGCGGCCTCGATGCGCTGCTGGATCGACTCGATGCGGAGCGCCGCCGCGGTGACCTCGCCCGCAATCCGGAGCTCGATGCGGCGAATCTGGGCCTCGTTCTGCTGCAGCTCCCGGCGGGCCCGCTCGTGCGCGGCGCGATCCGCGCTCCGGCCGAGCGGGTAGCTCATCCGGAGCTGGACGCTCCAGACCGGGTAGTCCGCGGCGGCGATGCTCCGCAGCGCGTCGCGGTAGCCGCCGGGGAGCACGCCGCCGGTGCCGCCGAAGATGTCCTCGAAGCTGTTCCCGGTGGGGATAAGCTGAGGGCCGCCCTGACCGGTGAGTTGATAGCTGCCGATCAGGTCGAGCGCCGGCAGGGCGCTGTCGCGGAGATTGCGGACCGTCGCTTCGTTGATGTCGAGCTGCCGCCGCGCGCGGGAGATGTCGGTGCGGCGATCGAGCGCCGCCTCGATGGCCTGCTGCAGGTCGATCGGCGTCGGCTCGATCCGCGGCTGGTCGGTCGGGTCGATCTCCGCATTCCACAGTGGATCGGACGTACCCCCGACGATGAGCTCCTTCAGGACCACCTCGTTGGTCCGCTGCGTCTCGACCGCTTGCGCCAGCGATTGCCGTCGCGCCGCGGCCTCGGACTCCGCCTGCACCACGTCGATCGGGGCCATCGTCCCGACCTCGACCCGGAACCGGTTGTCCTCGACGAGCTGCTCGGCCAGCGCCAGCGCCTGCCGCTGCACGTCCACGGCGGCGCGCGCATAGACGAGATCCCAGTAGGCGAGGCTGACGTCGGCCAAGGTGTTGACGACGGTCTCCTCGAGGTCGATGTCGGAGATGTCCCGGTTGATGCGCGAGACGACGAGCTGCGTGCGCCTGGGGTCGGTGCGGAAGCCGCGCAGCAGCGGTTGCGTGTACTGCAGCGTCATGTTGGCGCCGAAGCTCGGGTTGAAGGTCGAGAAGATGTTGGTCGTCTCCTCGCGCGTGCTGTTCCAAGTGACGTCGTAGCGGCCGCCGCCCCACCTGATCTCCTGGCCGATCCCGAGGTCGTAGGTGCCCTGGTCGGTCACGATGGACCGGCCGCCGAGCCCGCCGCCGTCGAACACGGAGCGGTTGGGAGCGGTGGCCTGGTTGAAGTCGAAGCCGGAAGAGGCGAAGGGCAGGAAGGCCGCGCCGGCGGCGGCGACCTGCATGTCCTGCACGAGCGGGTGAATGCGCTGCACGGCGATGTCGAGGTTCTGCTCGAGAGCGCGCCGGACGGCATCGTCGAGCGTGAGCTGGAATCGGCGGGCCGGCTGCGCGGCCTGGCCGGCCCGGCGCGCGAGTCCGGCGACTTGCGCGCCGACGGCGGTGTCGAAGCCCTGGGCGTCGGTTGCGCGCGCGGCCGCCGCGATTCGCGCGCCAACCGTGTCGAGGTCCTGGGCGTCGGTTGCGGGGGCCGCCGCGATCATCAGACCGGCGATCAGCGGCGCGCAAGCGAAGGCGCGGACGCGGGACCACAAGATCGTCCTCCGGTCGGGGAGTCGAAGCTGGCAGGAAGATCGGTCCTTGCTCATCTCGGGATGCCTCCGTTCGCAGGTCCGCCAGGGACCCGAATGGCGATCTCTTCGTAGCGGGCTACACTCGACAGCGTCCCGCTCGACTCCACGAAACCGAGCCCCCGTCTGGACCTGGACCCGATAAGCGTGTAGCCGGTCAGCGGGGTGCGGGAGGCGGGACGTCTTCGAAGTCCGTACGGCGTTCCGCTCATGCCCCGGGGCGCGTCGCGGCACGCCCCGCCCCGCTGCAGACGGCCCTATTCGATACGCACGCGGTCGAACCGATCCCAGCTCGACGTGTCGGACAGGACCACGCGGTCGCCCGGCTGCAGGCCGTCGAGCACCTCGATGGTGTTGACCGAGGCGCGGCCGAGGCTCACGCGGGTTCGGGACGCGTGGGTGCCGTCCTCCTCCACCTTGAACAGGCTGACCACGCTCTGCGCCTGCCCGAACACCGGCCGGCCGACGAAGAGGATGTCGTCCATCCGTTCCAGCTCGATCGTGCCGTCGACCGTCAGGTCCGGGCGGGCGCCGCGCGGCAGCTCCCCGTCGAGGGCGACGTCGACCGTCACCGTCCCGTTCTCCACCGCCGGGTCGATGCGGGCGACGCGCCCCGGGACGACGCCGTTGCGGGTGTCGATGGCCGCCGGCTGGCCGATCTGGACATCCTTGGCCTCGGTCTCCGCGACGCGCAGCTCGGCTTTCAGCACCGTCGGATCGCCCACCCGCGCCAGGTTCGTGCCGGCGGCGATGCGCTGCCCCTCCTCGAGCGGCACCTGCTGCAGGACGCCCGACAGGCCGGCCCGCACGCGCAGGGCGGCGACCTGCCGCCGCCGCAGCTCGAACAGCGTCCGCAGGCGGTCCACCTCGGCGCGCTCGACCGCGAGCTGCGCCTCGACGGTGTCGGTGGCCATCTGCAGCCGTTCCTGCTCGATCGCGTAGCGCGTCTCGTATTCCTGTTCGTCCGACTGCGACTGCTGGAGCTGAATCGACGAGACGAGACCCCGCGTGTGGAGCCGTGCGTCGGCCGCGGCCTGCAGCCGGGCCGACTCGAGCTGCGCCTCGGTCGTGGCGAGCGTCGCCCGCTGGTCGAGGAGGTCGCGCTCCACCTCGACCTGCCGGTTGCTGTAGCGCGCCTCGGCCGCCTCGAGGTTGAGCCGCGCCTCGAGCGTGGACTGCTCCAGCTCGGGATTGCTCAGCTCGAGAATCACGGTGTCGGGCGCGACGGGGGCACCGGGCCGGATGACGATCCGCTCGACGGTGCCGTCGGTGGTGGCGGGAATCCAGCGGATCCGCTCGGGGACCAGGGTGCCGGCGCCGCGCACCTGCCGCAGCATCGGACCCCGCTGCACCGTGTCGAGGTAGACGGTGTCGCGGTCGATCCGGGGCGCCGCCGGCTCGAGGCGCGAGACGCCGACGGGGACGACGACGACCGCCACGACCGCCGTCACGGCATACAGCGTCTGGCGGAGCGTCTTCCTGCGCGCGAGATCGGGTCGGGAGATGTCCATGGCTACCTCGACACGTTGGCGATGGCGATTCGGCTCGTCGTCCTCACCCGGCCACGGCGATTCCGGGTTGCTCCTGTCTGGTTTCGATAGGATGCAGTCAAGTCCTATCGGTTGTCAATACGTAGGTGCCGTTGCGGGGGTTCCGACGGCCGTCGTCCGGGCCGATCTGGATGTCCTGGGCGTCGGTCTCCGCGACGCGCAGCTCGGGCTTCAGCACCGTCGGATCGGCCCCAGCATCGCGCGCAGGTCCAGGATCACGCCGTAGCCGCACTTCGCGGTTCATCGCTCGCTCCCTGACTGGAGTGCCTGGAATAGCTATGTTAATCACTATTGTTTATGGTGCATGTTATGGCTACAATCAGGACCATGAGCCCGATGAGAACCGTCCAGATGACGTTGGACCAAGCGTTGGTGGAAGCCGTGGACGGGGCCGCGCGACAGCTCGGAACCACGAGGTCCGCCTTCACCCGCAAGGCGCTGACCGACGCGCTCGAGCGCATGCGGATCGAAGCGCTGGAGAAGCGCCATCGGCGTGGCTATGAGCGCCATCCGGTACGGCCGGGCGAGTTCGACGGCTGGGAGCAGGAGCAGGTGTGGCCCGATTGATTCAGCGGGGGGATGTGCGGTGGTACCCGTTCGGCCGTCCGGACAGGCACCGCCCGGTCGTCATTCTGACCCGCGCCGCCGCCCTGGAGTTCCTGTCGGAGGTTACGGTCGCGCCGGTGACCAGCCGCATCCGGGACATGCCAACCGAGGTCGTTCTGACGCGCGAGGACGGCATGCCCCGGACCTGCGCCGCAAACCTCGACCACGTCCAGACAGTGTCGCGCACCAAGGTCGGCGCGCTCATCACCACGCTGCGCGCCGAGCGTATGGGGGAGATAGCCGGTGCCCTCCGCTTCGCTCTTGACGTGGAGTAGACGCGTGCGGGCAGGTCGGAGGCGGCGCCGTTCTACGGCGCAGACTCCCGGCGGAGCACGGCCGGCGACGAAGCGCCCGCGAGGAGCAGCTCCGGCGCGCCGCCGCCGTCGGCCGGGACCCGCCAGACGTCGGTCACCATCGGGGTGGGCGCGGAGGCGTCCGGGAGCGCGTACAGGATCGTCGAGTCGTCCAGCCACTCGGCCTGATCGTCCACCGACCGGAGTTCGGCGAGCGGGGTGACCGCATGCGACCGCAGGTTCATGACGTGGAGCCGCCACCCGAGCCCGGCCGCGAGGGGCAGCCGCTTCTTGAAGACGATGCGGGTCTGGTCCGGCGACAGCGACGGGCACTCGACGCCTTCGACCACGACGTCCGCGCGGCGCGTCGAGACGCGCCCCTCGACGAGATAGGTGGTTCCCGCGGTGCCCAGGCTCGCGTAGAACCGGTCGCCGTCGGCCGCGAAGGTGACGCCCCAGAAGTTGAAGTCGACGGCCCGGAACAGTGCGCCGTCCCGGTACACGCGGAGCTCCTCCAGGTTGGCGATCCGCCGCTCGCCGGAGTAGGTGTCGATGATGCTCGTCTCGGTCGAGAAGCCCTCGTCGAGATACGAGTGGCCGGAGACGAACACCGTCACCGCGGCCAGCCGGCCGTCGGGCGCGACGCGCACACGGCTGGGGACGCCGTGCAGCGGCAGCCGGTGCAGAGGCTCGAACGCGCCGTCGAACACCATGATCGCGTGCGTCGTGTAGAAGCGGTCGGTCGTCAGGCAGACGCCGCGCTCGCCCGCGAAGTCGACCCGGTCGCAGCGTAGCGGCGTGGCGCGGCGACCGCCGCCAGCCCCGCCCAGCCGCTCGACGCTGGCCACGCCGAAGCTCTCGTCCAGCGCGGTGTGGCGGAGGAGGACGGCGCGCCCGGCCTGCGGCTCGTCGATGTCCATCCCTGCCGGGTCGCCCGCTCCGAGCGCAGCGTCGTTCCCCTCCGGCTTGAGGCCGTCCGAATCCGCCGTCGGACCGGAATCCGACGCCGGCGAGGAGCGTCCGGCGGTTCCGATCGGGTCTGCCGGCGACCGCGCAGCCGGCGGGAGCGGCGCCGCCGGGTCGTCGCGCCGAGCTGGCGGACGCGGTGCGGAACCGTTCCCCGCGGGCGACGCCGAAACCCCTCCCGCGGACGGCGCGGAACCCTCTCCTGCGACCGGCGCTTCGAGCTCGGCGAGGCTGCCGATCTGCGGCAGGGAGACTTCTCGAACGAAGCTCGCCCGGCGCGCCACCGACCACCACGCGTAGCCGCCGGCCAGCGCGAGGGAGGCCGCGCATAGGAGCACGAATGCGACGACGCGGGGCGGAGGTCGCCGATTCGTCTCCGCCTCTCCGGCCCGGCGCGCCGCGTGCTGGTTCGGCTGATGTTCGGTCGGAGTTGTCATCGTTCGTTCTCGCCACCCGTGCCCCGCAGCAGGACCGCCGCGACCGCTATCGCCGCCGCGAGCGCGGCCAGGAACACGGGAACCGCCGTTTCTGCGCCGTACCGCGTCCAGAGCGCGCCGAACACGACCGACGCCAGCAGCCGGGCGAGGCTGGCCCCGGTGGTGACGAGCGCCAGTCCGCCGCCGCGCCGCTCCGGCGACAGCCGCCCGCTCGCGAACGCCATCAGCACGCCGTCCGTCAGCGCGTAGTGGGTGCCCAGCAGGAAAAGGCAGACCACGACCCCCGGCGGTCCGATCCCGGGCTGCAGCGTCGCCGCGTAGGCGGCGGCGAGCGACGCGTAGCCCGCGAGGAACGCGCGCCGCCGGCCGATGCGGTCCGCCAGCCCGCCGGCCGGCACCGCCAGCGCCAGATAGCAGGCCGACGTGCCGACGTAGAGCAGCGGGAACAAGCCGGGGCTGAAGCCGGCGTCCCGCTGCAGCAGCAGGTAGAGGAAGCCGTCGCTCACCGTAGCGGTGCCGAGTAGCGTCGCCGCGACGGTGAGGCGCAGCAAGCCGGGGACGTGCAGGATGTGCGTGGCGAGAGCCCGCGTTGCACCGCGCCCGGAGGTTGCGGGCTGGCCGGCGAGGTGCCCGTCTGACAAGGCCTGACGACGCTCCGTGGTGGGCGGTCCGTCGTCGGTGGCCGTCGGTGCCCCAGACCGCGCCGCCGGTGCCGCGCGTGCGGTGTTGGCGGTCGGTCCGACGGCGGCGGCCGCCGGTGCCGGGCCGGCGGGCCGCTCGGCGTTGGTGACGAAGAGCATCAGCACGCCGAGCCCGATGACCGCCACGCTGAAGCTGGCGACGAAGACGACGTCGAACGCGTTCGGGAGCGTGCCGAGTATGGCGAGCGCGACGAGCGGCCCGAGCATGGCGCCGGCGCTGTCGAGGGCCCGGTGCACGCCGAACGCCGTGGCGAGGCCGCCGGGGCGGCTGCTCAGCGAGATCAGCACGTCGCGCGGCACCGCGCGGGCGCCCTTGGCGGCCCGGTCGAACGCGACGACGCCGGCGATGAGCGGCCAGGAGGCCCCGGCCGCCAGCATGGCCAGCCGCGACACCGCCGAGGCGCCGTAGCCCGCCAGGGCGATCTCCTTCGAGCGGCCCGTCCGGTCCACGGCGACCCCGCTGGCCAGCCGCAGCAGCGCCGTCACCCCGTGGTAGAGCCCGTCGACGATGCCGAACTGGAACGGCGTCAGCCCGAGGTAGAGGACGAGGTAGACGGGCAGCACCGTCGCCACCATCTCGGACGAGACGTCCGTGAAGAGGCTCGTGAAGCCGAGCGCCCAGACGGTGCCGCTGACGTGCGCCCATCGGCGGCCCCCGCCCGCGTCGCGCTGGGCCCGCCGCAGCGCCGACCACGCCTCGACCTGGTACATCGGTTCGCTCGCGCCGGCTCAGCGTCGCGCGCGGAGCATCATCGCCCTCCGCCGCCAGCGCCGGCGCCGCCCTCGGTGGGCGCCGCGGCGGGCCCCGGCAGCGGCTCGTCCGACGCGAACCGCCGCAGCACGTTCTCGGTCAGCTTCGAGACGTTGTTGTCGTAGTCGTTGAACGACAGGCTCCCGCTCCACGCGATCGAGCTCGTCGAGAACACCGCGCCCCCGTTGGGGTACTCCACGTACGCCATGTCCGCGTAGACCAGCGGGTTGACGGTGCCCCCCTGCTCTGAGTTGCTGGTGTTCACCTCCTCGATCACGTGCTGGTAGGCGTCGGAGTGCCCGAACGACCGCGCCAGGACCAGCGTGTGGGGAGGCGACCCCTGGGCGAGGTCCACGCGGTCGAGCTCCGACCCCGCCGCCCCGAAGTCGAGCACCAGCGACGGGTGGTTGCCGATGAGCTCGTTGTCGCCGATGCCCTCGAAGATGAACGCGACCCGCGGGTCGAAGCTGTCCGGCATCCGCCGGTAGGGCGAGTTCCGGTCGAACCCCTGCGCCGTGAACCCCACCCCCACCAGCCACTGCGGGGCCCGGCCGCGGAAGCGCCACAGCCCGCCCGGCTCGCCGGTCAGACTGTGGTGGCTCTCGCCCGGCGCCCCCTGCCAGTGCTCGGTGCCGTCGCGCCGCCGCACCTCGATGAACGTGCCGGTCGGGTCGACCGGCGTCACCCAGTAGAAGCCGTTGCCGCCCATGTACATCAGCCGGCCGCCCTGCTCCAGGTACGACCGCATCCCGTGGAACATCTCCCACGAGTAGTACTCCGGGTGGGTGCCCGTCAGCACCACGTTGTAGGGCTCGAGCAGCGCCGCCCCCTCGGCGTGCAGGTCGTGGTCGGTCACCACGTCGACGGTGAAGCCCTTGACCTCGAGCCAGTCGACGAGGTGAGTGTCGGCCATGAACTGCCAGGGGTTGCGGGTGTCGATCTTCGGGCGCATGTTGGTGATGGGGCGCAGCCGCGACGAGTACGCCACGCCGCTGCCGTCGGTGTGGGTCGAGTACAGGCTCATCGGCTGGAAGCCGGTGCCGCCGGTCCCCGCGTAGGCGAGGTAGCTGACGGTCGGGGCGAGGAACGCGATGTCCGCGGTGGCGGTTCCGCGCGGCGGGCGGACGAAGAACGGCACGTAGTCCTCGCTCGTGATCGTCCGCAGCCGCGCCGCGTACACGCCGCTCGGCAGGCCCTCCGGCACCTCGAAGGCGAAGCCGACGTCCCACCCCGCATCCAGCAGGTCGCTGTCGTGGAAGTGGATGGCACCGTACTGCTCGCGCGCCCGCCGGAAGTCCATCTCCGTGGCGTCCCACAGGTGGCCCGTCACCGCGCGGGTCGGCTGGTTCACGGTGCGGCCGCCCAGCCCGCTCCCCGCGGTGTCGCGCACCCGGTCGGTCTCGATGTCCGCCGCGAAGTCCCACGCCGCCACCGCATCCGCCGGCCCCGCGCCGGCCGCGATCGCCTCGACCTCGGCCCCGCTCAGCGCCCGCGCATAGAGGCGCGGGTTGTCGATCTTCCCGTTGTAGTGCCCGGCCACGCCGCCGTCCGCGGTCGCGTAGGCGGCCATGTGCAGAGGCACTTCGGGCGCCGCCAGCGCCCGAACGGGAGTCGTCTCCTCCACCACCACCCGCGTCGGGTCGTTCGCGTAGAGGTCGAGCGGCTCCTGGTACAGCGCCACCCCGCCGGTGTCGGCGTCGAACGTCGCGGCCACGAAGTACCACTGCGTCGGCACGCCGTGCGGCCGCGGCCGGCCCGCCCCGGGAATGGCCGGCACCCAGCGCCGTAGCGCCGGCTCCGCCGCCACCCGCGCCACCTCGCCGTCGGCTCCGCCGAGCCACAGGGCCAGCCGTCCCTGCTCGTCGATCACGAGCCCGTAGCCGCGGTCCGCCGCCCACTTCGTCACCACGCCCTGCGCGCCCGGCTCGCCCACCCAGCCGACGACGCCGGGCCGCGTCGGCGCCACCCAGGCCGTGATCGTGAAGCTCCCGCCGAGGCGCAGCGGCGCCGCGTCCGGCACGGTGACGTAGGAGCCGAGCGGCAGCTCCTGGCGCCGGCCGGGGTAGTCGCCGTTGACCGGCGTCTCGACCAGCGTCTCCTTGATGCCCGGCCCGTTCGGGTTCGCGTCGCCGTGGATCAGCCGCACGATCTCGGCCCGGTAGGTGGGCAGCTCGCTGCTCACCATGAAGCGGATCGTCTCGCTTGGCGCCACGCTCATCCGGTCGGCGTAGCCGACGACGCCCATCGCGTTCAACGCCGCCTGCGGTCCGATCTCGGCCGCCGACTGCGCCCGGGCGGCACCGGCCAGCGCGAGGACCGCCGCGGCGGCGAACCCAACGCATCTCTTGGTCACAGACATCACTGGAGCTCCTCTCAGCCCCCCTGGGTGAACGTGCTCGTCAGACTCCGGCAAGAGCAATCGGCATCCCGCTCGCAAAGGCATCAGGGGCTCTCCACCAGGATATCGGCAACCGTCCCGCGGGGGGTAGTCCGCGTTCAGGCTCCCACCGCGACGGGTATGCCCAGTTGCTCGAGGGCCGTCGTCGTGTCCGCCTCGAGCCGGGCGAAAGCCGCCAAGTTTCGCAAGGGTGTCCAGTCGTCTATCAAATCGGCCAAACGGTGCGCGGCGCGTCCGGGCCTGAAGCTCTTCGCGCGCCGCCCCTTCGCCCCGTTGGCGGCGCGCAGCGCGTCGTAGAGGACTCTCTTCGGGTCCGCCAGCTTCTCCCATCGATGCGGCGGCGGCAACCCGAGATCCTCCGTTCCGGATGGTCGACCTGCCGCCTCCCGCAGGGCAGGCTCGTCGTGCAGAAGCCACGCCTCCTGCATCTTCACCGGCACGACGCAAACGTGACCGCGGCCGGTATGGTTCGCCGCCCTGATCTCCTCGTATCGAACACGCGGATCCTGTTTCTCGGCGTCTCGATGCACGAAGAGAAGCTCGCACGGGTACTCCTGAATCGCTACGGCAAGTCTCTCAGCCAAGTCCCGAGGCCTTTCGCGAAACGCTCTGAGGTCCGCCCAACGGATTTCGAACTCTTGTGACGTCAACCGGCTCATCATCCACTGGAGAATCGGTACCAGTACGACATCCGACGCGCCGTCGGTCACGAGTGTCGCCCGTAGTGTCATGTTCCGGGCCCGGCCTCCGAAGGAGAGAGCGGCAGCCTGAATTGTTGCATGTCTTTCCGGTGCATGACGCGCGTGGCACCGACGTGCGGCGCGTCGCTTTCGTCGTCGATGGTCTGCAAGGGATTCAAGTAGGCCAGCAGGTCTCCGCGCGCCACCGTCGGCTCGTCGGAACTCTCATCGTCGCGCCACGTGCCCGGCAGGTGGCGTATGGAAAGTCGCGAAACGCCTGATTCTCCGCCGCGGCCGGCATGCGCCACGAGCAGCGCATCGTCATGAACGCACGCCACGACGGACGGCGAGTGCGTGTTGATGATGACTTGCCGCAGGGGGTTGTCGGCATCGACGGGCTCCTCTACGTCTACGGCAAGTTCACCCAGCAATTCGATGACCGCCGAGATTCTGAGCGGATGCATCCCGTTCTCTGGTTCTTCCAGGCACAGGAGCCGCCTGCTCCCGGGATCGGATTCCATGACGGTGAGGGCGAGGAACCTCAGGGTGCCGTCGGACAACGCGCTTGCGACGTGCTCGGTGTCCTGGAGATCCGTCATCACGATGCTCAGAAGCTGTCGCTTGTCGTCGACGTCCACGGTAACCCCGCGCACGTTCTCGACCAGTTCAGAGAGCTTGTTCGCGACCCGGGCATAGACATCCCGGTCTCCACCGGGGTGGTCCCGTTGGGCTGCCTGCGCGAGGTCGTACAGCGTCGCCGGCAGATGGGCTCCGCTCGGCCCCATGCTGCGTGGCGCCGTAAAGCCGTCCGGTGCCCGCAACGCCGAGGGCTCGAGCTGGAGTTGCGTCCATCGGGCCATCTCCTGACGGGCGAGCACCAACGTTCGGTGCTCGGCGGCGTTGTTGACCGACGACAACATGGTGCGCGGCAGATTCGCGGCGGAGACACGACGGGGTCGGCCGCCGCCCAGGCCGGCCCCGCTGTCTGCGTGCAGCGACACGACGGGTCCGCCGTCGCCCTCGTTTTCCGTAGAAATATAAGGGCTGGTGCGGCGGCCCTTGACGACGGAGTCGCGCCACGGTTTCCTGTGCGGAAAACCGAGCCGACTCTTCGCCTCGGACCGGTTGATGTGCACCAGCCTCTCGCGGACGATCTCCAGAGCGCCGATCGTTCTGATGGCGGGGTCCTGTCGATAGCGCAGTTCCAACTCGTACTGCAGAAACGTCATTGATGCCTTGGCCGCCTGGCCGAGTTCGTCTTCACCATCCTCGGGTATCAGGAACTCCGCCGCGAACGTCATCTTGTCGGCAACCCGGTCCCCGTGGCGTCGAAAGAGACTCCAGACGTCACCCCGTCGAGCATCGCCGCCACGAACGGTGGACGCCGCTTCCAGCAGGGGTTTGTCCGCCAGGGCGGCGAGAAAGGAGATGGCGTCGAACAGGTTGGACTTGCCGACTCCGTTTGGTCCCGCAAGACACGTGAACGGACCCAGCCGGACGTCGATCCGGTCGAGATTCTTGAACCCGCTTACCTTGAGGCGCGTGAGCACGGTGTAGACAACCTTGAGCGAGGGCCGACGGGCGCGTCCAGAAATCGGAGAGCCCGTCGACGTGAACATTCTAGCATCGCGAACGTGCGGGTCGTCGGCCTTGCCGGACGGGCTTCATGTTCCGCATGCGGAAGCCGCATCTTCTTCCATCGAGCACGACAGAGTTGGACGGCTGCCGCGGCACCGCCGCCTCGACCCTGCCCGTCGGCAGTCTGTGGCTTGTGACGCGCAGCCGTTACCCCTCCTCGTTGGTGGCCGCGGCACCCCCGACCGTGAACCGCTCGAACCACAGCCGCAGGTAGAGCTGCACCCGCAGGAAGTTGGTCGGGGGCGAGCTGCGGCTGTGCCAACTGTCGGTCAGCCGGATCATCGCCGTCGGCACCTTGCGCAGCTTGAGCGCGCGGTAGTACTGCTCGGTCTGCTCCATGGGCGTCCGCAGGTCGCGCTCGCCGGTCATGAGCAGGGTCGGGGTGGTGACGTTGCCGACGTACATCAGGGTCGACCGCCGCAGGTGCTCCTCGGGATCCTCCCAGGGCAGCTTCTCGAAGTTGCGGTACCAGCCCGAGCCGTCGGTGGTGCCGACGAAGCTCAGCCAGTTGGTGACCGGCGCCTTGACCACGGCGGCGGTGAAGCGCCCGGTGCGGCCGACGATCCACGACGTCAGCACGCCCCCGCCGCTGCCGCCGTACACGAACAGGTTCCGCTCGTCGATGTAGCCGCGCGAGATGACCTCGTCGACCCCGGCCATGAGGTCGTCGTAGTCCTCCCCCGGGTAGGCGTTCTTGATTTCGTTGCCGAACGCGCTCCCGTAGCCGCTGCTGCCCCGCGGGTTCGTGTAGAGGACCACGTAGCCGTTCGCCGCGTGGTCCTGGTTCTTGAAGTCGAACCCGGCGTTGTACATCGCGTGGGGGCCGCCGTGGATGCGGAGGATGAGCGGGTACTTCCTCGCCGGGTCGAAGTCGTGCGGCTTGACGATCCAGCCCTGGATGTCGAGGCCGTCCGGCGACTGGTACCAGATCTCCTCGACGTCGCCGAGGCGCACGTCGGCGAGGAGCCCGGCGTTGGTCCGGTGCAGGGTGCGCATGGTCGCCGGATCGTCCACGTCGAAGGCGACGAGGTCGCCGGGCACGTGGTAGCTGGACACGACGCCGACCGCGACGCCGTTGTCGCTGACCGACGACACCGAGAGCATGTGGTTGCCGCTCGTCACCTGCCGGACCTCGCCGTCGACCGACGCGAAGTGGAGGTTGCTCGTCCCCCGGAGCTGCGCGTTCAGGTAGACGCCGGTGCCGTCGGCGGCCCAGCCCACGATGCCGGGGCGCCGGCCCATCTCGGTGGCGACGACCCGGGGCCCCGAGCCGTCGGCGGCCATCACGTAGAGGCCCTCCTCGCGGTAGGTGTCCGTCGTGTGGTCCATGCCGGTGTAGGCGATGGCGCGGCCGTCGGGCGAGGGGACGGCGCCGCCGTCGGGACCGTCGCGGCTCGTCAGGGCGGCGATCTCGCGGGTCGTCAGGTCCACCCGGTACACCTCGGACTGCCGCCACGCGTACTCGGCGTCCGGCTCGCGGAGGCCCGAGAACACGATGGTGCCGCCGTCCGGGGTGAAACGCGGGTCGTCGTGGTGGAAGTCGCCGCTCGTCAGCTTCCGCGGCGTGCCCCCGGCGGCGCTCACCACGAAGATGTGGCGGTGGCCGGCCGGCGTGTACCCGGACCCGTCTCGCCGGTATCCGAGCCGGGTCACGATGCGGGCCGGGCCCGTCCAGTCGGCGCCCTCCGGCACCCTCGGCATGTCGATGTCCCAGGCCGGGTCGGGAGGCGGGGAGACTACGGCGCGGAACGCGAGCGAGCCGCTGTCGGGCGCCCAGCGGATCTGCGACGGCGGGTTCTCCAGCCGCGTGATCTGGCTCTCGGCGCCCTCGGCGTCCATCCAGCGGACGAACACCTGCGAGCCCCGCGGCTCGCCCGACCGCGTGAAGGCGATGCGGGTGCCGTCGGGCGACCAGCGGGGGCCGGCCCCCTCGGTGAGGAACCGGTTCCGCGAGCCGTCGGCGCCGATGACCCACAGTTCGCTGCGGACGCCATCGGCCACCGGGTCGACAAAGCGCCGCTCGTAGACGACGGTGGCGCCGTCGGGCGAGATGCGGGGACTGGCGATGGTCTCCCACGAGAGGTAGTCGTCGAGCGCGAGATGGCGCCGGCCGTCGTCCTGGCCGGACGCGCCCGCCGCCGCGACGAACAGCGCGAGCAGCAGGCAGACGCCGAGCCGCCGAAGCGGCCTTGCGGTGATCGAAGCGGGAATCGTCATGGCTTGCCTCCCGCGGCACCCTCCGTGGTCGCGGCGCCGCTCCATGCGAGTCTACCGCCAACCGGCTCCTTCGGGGAGCGCCGGGCGGCGGCATTGGGCCGCAGGCCGTCCAGACTCGCGTTGACCTGTGTTCGCCCCCGGCGTATCGTCAGCGCGGGTGTGAGCCGTGAGCGGGGTGCCCGTGGCTTCCCTTCAGCGCGGGCGGGCCGGCGCGCGCGGCGGCCGAGGTGAGTAGATCGGTTGCCGGCAATCGTGGGTCGTGAACCGGGTGCCGCCGCTTCCGGTTGCCTCGCGATCTCGCGGCGGCCCGATCGCGTGGAACGACGACCGTCCCGGAGCCTGTGATGCTGGAATCCGCTCTGACCATCCGCGCCGTGACCGCGCGCGCCGTCGCCGCGCCGCTCGCGCGGCCGCTGCGCACGGCGTCGGGCGACATCCCGGTCTCGCCGCTCCTCCTGGTGGACGTCGTCTCCGAGGAGGGGCCGGCGGGCCGGGCCTACGTCTTCGGGTACACCACCCTCACGCTGCGCGCGCTGAAGGCGTTTCTCGAAGACCTGGAGGAGGTCGTGCGGGGACGCCCGGCCATTCCGGTGGCGCTGTACGACGACTTGGCTGCGCGCTTCCGCCTGATGGGACGCCAGGGGCTCGTGGGCATGGCCCTGTCCGGCCTGGACATGGCCCTGTGGGACATGCAGGGGCGCGCGCAGCGGCGGCCGGTGGTCGAGCTGCTCGGCGGGCGGGCGACGCCGATGCCGGCCTACGACAGTTACGGCATCGTCGATCCGGTTGCCGACCGGGCCGCGCTGGAGCGGAGCGTCGAGCAGGGCTTCCACGCGATCAAGATCAAGATCGGGGCCGGCGATCTGGCCTGGGACGTCGCGAGGGTCGGCGGGGTGCGCGAGATCGTCGGGCCGGACGTGCGGCTGATGGTCGACTACAACCAGTCGCTGACCGCGCCCGAGGCCCTGCGGCGCATCCGCGCGCTCGCCCGCTTCGACCTCGAATGGGTCGAGGAGCCGGTGCCGGCCGAGGACCTCGCCGGCCACGCCCGCGTCCGCGCGGGGTCACCGGTGCCGGTTCAGACCGGCGAGAACTGGTGGTTCGGGCACGACATGGCCCACGCCCTCGCGGCCGGCGCCTGCGACCTCTGCATGCCCGACATCATGAAGATCGGGGGCGTGACCGGCTGGTTGCGCGCCATGGGGCAGGCCGAGGCGGCCGCCGTCCCCGTTTCGAGCCACCTCTTCGTCGAGGCCAGCGCCCACGTCCTGCCGGTGACGCCGCTGGCCCACTACCTGGAGTATCTGGACCTCGCCGGCGCCATCCTCGCCGACCCGCCGCCGGTGGTCGACGGCACGGTCACCGCGCGCGGCCCCGGTCTCGGCATGGACTGGGACGAGGCGGCGGTGGCCCGCTACCTGGCGTGAGCTTCCGCGGGTCGGCCGCGGTGTTCGATGGAGGCGGATCGATGTCAGACCATGCAACGAGCGAGGTCGAGCGCAACAAGCGGATCGTCCTGGCGTTCGTCGACGCCGTCAACGCGCAGGACTGGGACGCGCTGGACCGCCTCGTGGCTCCGGAGTTCGTCCGGCACAGCGACGCGTTCGCCGAGCCGGGGGTGCACAGCCGGGACGACCTCAAGTGGTTCTTCCGCAACGAGTACCTGACGTTCCCCGACGCGCGGGAGACGGTCGAGGATCTGGTGGCGGAGGGAGACCGCGTCGCCGCGCGCCATCTGCTCACGGGCACGCAGACCGGCCCGTTCGGGGACCATCCCCCGTCCGGCCGGCCGGTGCGGGTCCGCTATCTCGCCGTCTACCGCCTCGAGGCGGGACGCCTCGTCGAGGCGTGGGCGGAGTGGGACCACCTCGCGGTGCTCGCGCAGATGGGCCTCACGCCCGGCGGGGCGCAGGCGGAGGCGAGCCTGCACGAGTTCCTCGACGACGGCTACGGCCCGGACGGAGACGCCGAGCTCGCCTGCCGGCTGGAGGCGGGGGCCGACCTCGCGGCGCGGGCCGGCGCCGCGGCCGAGACGCCGCTCCACGTTGCGGTGCGGTGCCGGCGCCCCGAGGCGGTGCGGCGTCTGCTGGACCACGGCGCCGAGGTCGACGCGCGCACCGCGGGCGGGAAGACCGCCTACGCGCACGCCGCGCGCCGCGGCTTCTCCGAGCTGACGACTCTGCTGGCGGAGCGCGGGGCCGACACCGCGCTCGCCCCCGCCGACCGGCTGGCCGTCGCCGTCGTCGGCGGGAGGCTCGACGAGGCGCGGCAGCTACTGGAGACCCACCCCGGTTGCGCGCGCACCGGTAACCCGGAAGAGGACCGCCTGCTCGCCGACATGGCCGGGCGACCCGGCACCGCCCCGGTGGCCCTGCTCATCGCCGCGGGGGCGGATCTGACCGCGACGGGGCTCGACGACGGGACCCCGCTGCACCAGGCCGCGTGGTTCGGCCAGCCCGACAACGCCCGGCTGCTGCTCGAGGCCGGCGCGCCGCTCGACGTCTTCGATGCGTGCCACGACAGCTCGCCCCTCGGGTGGGCGGTCCACGGCGCGCGCTACTCGGGCGGCGCCCGGGACCGGAGCGATGCCTACGTCGAGGTCGTGCGCCTGCTGATCGCCGCGGGCGCCGGCCTGCACTATCCGGGCCGGCCGGACGACGACGCGTACCTGACGCGCCTGATGGCGGACGCGACCCCCGCGGTGCTGCCCCTCCTGCAGGACGCGGCGGCGCGACGCCGGGTGCGCCCGCCGCCTTGACGGAGCCGCAGCCGATGTGACACCTTTGTGCACATGGACCGGATCAGGATTCGCGATCTTCATCTCAAGACCGGCGAATGGGTGCGCCGGGCGGCGCGCGGGGAGGGCGTGGTGATTACCGAACGCGGCCGCCCCGTGGCGTCCCTCGTGCCTTTCGCCCCGGACGCTCCGGGCCGGTCGTTTCGCGACCGTCGCGTGCTCCCCGAGTTCGACGCGTTG
This sequence comes from Vicinamibacterales bacterium, assembly GCA_963664545.2. Lineage (GTDB taxonomy): Bacteria > Acidobacteriota > Vicinamibacteria > Vicinamibacterales > UBA8438 > JAJEEA01. The sequence continues at coordinate 3,289,718 of OY761475.2, forward strand.
CCGAGCGTGCCCGGCGATGCCGCCGTGTACGTGTCCGAAGACCGCGATCGTCGATGAGCTACTTCGACACCGCGTACCTGCTCAAGTGCTACGTGAAGGAGCACGGCTGGGAGGCGGTGCGGGCGTTCGCGCGCGGTCGGCGGCGGATTGCCTGCTCCGCCTACGGACGCATGGAGCTGTTCGCCGCGCTTCACCGCAAGCTGCGGGAAGGAGAGTTGACCGAACCGCAAGTGAGCGTGGTGCTGCGGCAATTGGACGTGGACGAATCGGAAGGGCTCTGGGAGTGGATTCCGTTGTCGTCGGCCATCATCGAAGCGGTCGAGGACGCGTTCAGGAATCTGCCCCGCGACGTGTTCCTGCGAACCGGCGACGCCGTGCACCTGATCTCTGCCCGGGCGCACGGATTTGCCGAAATCTACAGCAACGACAAGCACCTGCTTCGGGCGGCGCCGCATCTCGGACTGATGGGCCGCGACGTGATCGAGCCGTCCGGCACGCCCGAGGGTTCCTGAGGAGAACGCGATGAGCGCCGACCCGGCCGGTCTCCTGCGCCGCGGGGTCTCCACCCTGATGTTCGACCAGTACGGCACCATCGTCGACATGCAAGGCGGGCTGACGGAGATGGTGACGCCGTTCCTGGCCGGCAAGGGCTGGCGCGGCGACCCTCACCGCTTCGTCACCTGGTGGCGGCGCACGCACTTCGAGGACTCGATGATCGACTCGCTGTGCGACCGCGGCCACACGTCCTACCGCGAGATCGGCCACCGCGCGGTGTCGCAGGTCATGCGGCGCGCCGGGATCGACCACACGCCCGGCGAGGTGCGCTGGCTCGTAAGCTGCATCGAGCGCCTGAAGCCGTTCCCCGACGTGATCGAGGCGCTCGAACGGCTGCGCGGACGCTACCGCCTCGCGATTCTCTCGAACGGCGACCGCGACATGCTCGAGGCGGCGAGGCCGCACATCGGGTTCCCCTTCGACGCGGTGATCTCGGTCGAGGAGGCGGGCTACTTCAAGCCGCACCGCGCCACCTATGCGACGGCCTGCGAGCGCCTCGGCGCCGATCCTCCGAACGTGCTCTTCGTCGCCAACCACGCCTTCGACTGCATCGGCGCGAAGGCCGGCGGCATGCGCACCGCGTTCATCGACCGGCGCCGGCGCCCCTTCGGCGGCTCACCCCACCAACCGGACATCGTCGTCGAGGACTGCGCGGGGCTCGCGCGCGTGATGTCGGGCTGACGCAGCCATGGCCGCCGCCGGCTCCTTCGCCCGCCGCCTGCTCGCCTGGTGGGACGACCACGGCCGCAAGGACCTGCCGTGGCAGCGGCAGCGCACGCCGTACCGGGTGTGGGTGGCCGAGATCATGCTGCAGCAGACCCAGGTCGGTACGGTCGCGCCGTACTTCGAGCGGTTAACGGCCCAGTTCCCCGACGTGGACGCCCTGGCGCGCGCCGGCCTTGACGACGTGCTGCACCTGTGGAGCGGCCTCGGCTACTACGCGCGCGCCCGCAATCTGCACCGCGCCGCGGGCATCGTCATCAGGGAGCACGGCGGAACCTTCCCCGACACCGAGGCGGCGCTGCGGACCCTGCCGGGCATCGGCCGTTCCACCGCCGCCGCCATCGTGGCCCAGGCCTGGAACCGGCGGGCACCTATCCTGGACGGCAACGTCAAGCGCGTGCTGGCGCGGCGGCACCGCGTCGCGGGCCCGGTGTCGTCGCCGGCCACCCTCGGCGAGCTGTGGCGGCTCGCGGAATCGCATACCCCGCGGAACCGCGCGGCCGACTACACCCAGGCCGTCATGGACCTCGGCGCGACCGTGTGCCGTCGCCGCCGGCCCCGCTGCGGCGACTGCCCGGTGCGCGCCGGCTGCCGGGCCCTCGCGGCGGGCGACCCCGAGCGCTATCCGGAGGCCGCGCGCCGCCGCCCCCGCCGCCTCGAGCGCCGCCGCTTCTTCGTGCTCGTGGACCCCGACGGTGCCTGCCTCGTCGAGCGGCGTCCGCCCGCCGGCCTCTGGGGCGGCCTGTGGTCTCCGCCGGACCGCGACGCCCGCGAGACGGTGGACGGATTCCTCGACGAGGCCGGGGTCGATGCCCGCCTCGTCGACGAGGTCCGCCCCGCCGACGTCTTCCGCCACGCGTTCACCCACTACGACCTGGACGTCGAGCCGGTCTACGTCCGCCTCAAGTCCCGGCCCGCTGCGGTCCGCGAGGACGCCGCGCGCTGGATCGACCCGGGCGATCACCGGCTGGGCCTCTCCACGGTCGCCACGAGGCTCGTCACCGCGACCGGCGGAGCGACGCGTTGACACACGGACCGGCTCCGTTGATTCCCGCGCGGCGCGTGCGGTAGCCTGAGGTCAATGGGGGTCCTGCACCCGCGGTCCGGTCCGGCGGCTCTGGAGCTGCACATGCTTCCCGCCATCGACATGAGCCGGGAGCAGTTCTTCCAGTTCTGCCAACTGAATGGCGACCTGCGGATCGAGCGGAACGCGGAAGGGAGCATCACGGTGATGACGCCCGCTGGCGGGGAAACGGGGGCGCGCGGTCTCTCCTTGTCGGCCGCGCTGTATCGCTGGGCCGAAGAGGATGGGACCGGCGTCGCCTTCGATTCCTCGACCGGCTTCGACTTGCCCAACGGCGCGATGCGTGCCCCGGATGCGGCCTGGGTCCTCCGCAGCCGCCTTGCCCGGCTTTCTTCCGGCGAAAAGCAGCGATTCCTGCCGCTGTGCCCCGACTTCGTCATCGAACTGCTCTCGCCGTCCGACTCCCGCGCCGCCGCCCAGCGAAAGATGGAGGAGTACCGCGCCAACGGCGCCCGCCTGGGCTGGCTCATCGACCCCGCCCGGCGGCAGGTCGCCATCTACCGCGCCGACGGCAGTCTCGAGCAGCGCTCCGAACCGGACGTCCTCACGGGCGAAACGGTCCTGCCGGGGTTCTCGCTCGATCTCGCCGCCGTCTGGAAGCCGCCATTCTGAGACATGTCGGCTGCGCCGTACATCTGACACCGCTTACTTAGCGGCCGATGCCGTGCCCGCGAACGGTGAAGGGTAGGTATCGGGCGGACCTGACCACGAACCGGCCCAAGGGCGGCAGCTTGGCCGGCGTGTTGACCGAGGCCACCTACGCGGTGCCGCGAGATGCGGCGACGCGCGAACTCGCGGAGGATGCGGCTGGGCACGTTGAGAGTCCAGGGGGCGGGCAACCGCGGAGCGCCTGATGGTTGGGGCGCGTGGCCCGGCCCCGGCTTGGCGTACAGTGTAGGCGAGCGTCCCAGGAGGAGCCGTCATGAAGCTGACCCCCGAGGAGCTGGCCCGGTTCGACGAGCAGGGCTACCTGTTCTTCCCCTCGCGCTTCTCGCCCGACGAGGCGGCGCTGCTGCGGGCCGCCGCCGACGAGGTCTACGCCCTCGACCGCGACGAGGTGTGGCGCGAGTCGAGCGGCGTCGCCCGCACCGCGTTCGCGGCCCACACCTACAACGAGGCGTTCCGCCGCCTCGGGCGCCACCCGCGCCTCGTCGAGCCCGTGATGCAGCTCGTCGACGGCCCCGTGTACATGCACCAGTACAAGGTGAACGCCAAGGCCGCGTTCGACGGCGAGGTGTGGCAGTGGCACCAGGACTTCGGCACGTGGCACCGCGACGACGAGATGCCCGAGCCGCGGGCCATGAACATCGCGGTGTTCCTCGACGAGGTGACCGCGGCCAACGGGCCGCTGCTGTTCCTGCCGGGGAGCCACCGGCAGGGGGTGTTCGAGGCCGGGCACGACCTCGAGACGACGAGCTACCCGCTGTGGACGCTCGACCGCGCCACGGTGATCCGGCTCGCGGAGCGGGGCGGCTGCGTGGCCCCGACGGGGCCGCCGGGCAGCATCATCGTCTTCGCCTCGACCCTGGTGCACGCGAGCCCGCCGAACATCAGCCCGTTCGGGCGGAGCATCGTCTACCTCTCGTTGTGCCACGTCGACAACCACATCCGCCGGTTCAAGCGCGCGGCGTGGATTGCGCACCGCGATTTCACGCCCATCGAGCCGCTGGCCGACGACTGCCTGATCGAGCTGGTGCGCGCCGGCGCGGCGGCGGTCTGAGCGTGACGCCATGTACCTCTGGGACGAGTTGCGCGCGCGCGCCGCGGCCGGCCGGCCGGTGCGGGTCGGCCTGATCGGCGCCGGCAAGTTCGGCTCGATGTTCCTGAGCCAAGTTCCGTCGACGGTCGGCCTCGAGGTGCGCGCGATCGCGGACCTCGATCCGGACCGCGCGCGCGCCGCGTGCCGCGCCGTCGGGTGGGACGACGCGCGCGTCGCGGCGACGCGGTTCACGGACGATGCGGTCGAGGCGGTGCGCGACGAAGCCGTCGACGTCGTCGTCGAGGCGACCGGCGACCCCGCGGCGGGCATCGCGCACGCGCGCGCGGCGTGCGCGGCGGGGCGGCACGTCGTCATGGTCAACGTCGAGGCCGACGTGCTGGCGGGGCCGCTGCTCGCGGCCGAGGCCCGCGCGGCCGGCGTCGTCTACACGATGGCCTACGGCGACCAGCCCGCCCTGACCTGCGAGCTCGTGGAGTGGGCGCGGGCGTGCGGCTTCGACGTGGTCGCGGCGGGGAAGGGCACCAAGTACCTGCCGTCGTATCACGCCTCGACGCCCGACACGGTGTGGGATCACTACGGGCTCACCGCCGATGAGGCGCGGGCGGCGGGCATGAACAGCCGGATGTTCAATTCGTTCCTCGACGGCACGAAGTCGGCCATCGAGATGGCCGCCATCGCCAACGCCACCGGCCTCGCCCCCGCACCCGACGGCCTGCGGTTCCCGCCCTGCGGCCGGGACGACCTCGCCCACGTGCTGCGGCCGGCCGAGGCCGGGGGGCAACTGCACCACAAGGGGCAGGTCGAGGTGGTGTCGTCGCTCGAGCGCGACGGGCGCCCCGTGCCCGGCGACCTGCGCTGGGGCGTCTATGTCGTCGTCGAGGCGCCCAACGACTACACCGCGGGCTGCTTCCGGCAGTACGGCATGAACACCGACGCGACGGGCCGTTACTCGGCCATGTACAAGCCGTTCCACCTCATCGGGCTCGAGCTGAACGTGTCGGTCCTCGCGGCCGGGCTGCTCGGAAAGCCGACGGGCGCTGCACGGGACTTCGTCGGCGATGTCGCGGCGACCGCGAAGCGCGACCTGGCGGCGGGGAAGACCCTCGACGGCGAGGGCGGTTTCACCGTCTACGGGAAGCTGCTGCCGGCGCGGGCGTCGCTTGAACGCGGGGCGTTGCCGATCGGCCTCGCGCACGGCGCGGCCCTGAAGCGGGCCGTCGGGGCGGGCGAGATCGTCGGCTGGGACGACGTGGAGATCGACCCGGACGGGCTGGCCGTGAAGGTGCGGCGCGAGATGGAGGCGCGCTTCCCGAGTCGGCGGAGCGGGGGGTAGCCGCGCGTGTCGCGACCGGAACTTGGCGTTTCCGTCTGCGCGGCAACCGGTCCGGCACCGAATCGGCTGACAGCTCGGCGAGCGCGCTGTCACTCGCGCGCGTCGAACGTGGGCGGCATGAGCGACCGGACCTGGATGCCCCAGTGGTCTCCGGCGCGGGTCACGATCCACAGCGCGGGGACCGTCCAGTAGCGGGTGCCGTCGGGGTGCCAACGGGTGAAGGTCAGCTCGAAGTGCACCTTGTTCCGCGTGACGATGCTCGGCTCCAGCGCGTCGATGGTGCTCATGTGCCAGTCTTCGTCGCGGCGCATCCGGTCGAAGTCGGGACGGGGGCCGTCGGCGGGCGACTCCGCCACCGAGAAGCCCCCGTTGGGGGTCATGAACAGGTGCGGGTGGTTCACCGCGGCGACGGTGCCGTCGACGTCGCTGGCGTTGAAGGCGGTGAAGAAGTCGAGCACGGTCCGGCGGGCCGCCGAGACGATCTCCGCCCGCTCGGCGGCGCCCAGGTCCTCGGGCTCGGCCGCCGGCGTCCGAAGCTGCACGCCCCATCGGCCGTCGCGCCGGGTCAGGATGTAGAACACCCGCGACGTGCGATAGGCGGTGCCGTCGGCCTGGTAGCGGCTGAAGCCGATCTCCGCGTGCACCTTGTCGGGCGACGACTTGACCATCGCGAGCGAGTCGAAGTCGAACGAGCTGCGGCTCCATCCCTCGCGCGTCCGCATCTCGTCGAAGCCGGCCGAGAAGTCCTCCGGCCGCGCGGCGACGAGCAGCGCGCCGCCGCCCGGCACCGTCGCGAACGGAAAGTGCATCGCCAGGCGCAGGTTGGCGTCGTCGGCGGTGTTCCACTGCGTGATGAAGTTCTCCAGGGCCGCCCGCGCGGCCGCCTCGGCCGCCGCGTCCCGCGCCCCGGCATCCCGGGTCTGGGAAAGTGCGGGCGATCCCGCGGCCAGGATCCCCACGGCCAGAATCAGGAAGGCGCCAACAGCTTTGGTCATCATGGCCATCGTCTCGTCAGAGTGTCGTGGATCGCCGGCGCGAACGCCGTCCAGCCGGACCGCCCGGCTCGTCATGGGTTTCCGGCAGCCTCCTGGTGCCTCCGCCGTCCTGGCCCGCCAATCGTCGGCTCGGCTCCGCTTGGGGCCCGGCCAAGCCTGCAGGAGTCCGCGCCGTTCCATGACGCAGACTCCTGGTGAAGGCCGGTTCGGGAAGGAGGCAAGGCGGTGACGGAGCGTCGGTCACTCCGTCACCACGAACGTGACGTCCTCGTAGGTGGCCAGCCCGCCGTCGTGGGCGATGCAGCGCAGCACGTAGGTGCCGGGCTCGGTGAACGTCGCCTGCACCACCCATTCGTTGTCGGGCGGCGGGTCGGGCGTCTCCCAGCCGGCGCCCCATGGCGAGTTGGAGTTCGCCCGCGTGTCTTCCCACACCTTGGTCTGCACCGGGTCGAAGGTCACCGGCACGGCCCCGCGGTAGACGAACCACGAGAGCCGGAGGCCCGTCGCCGCGATCGGCGTCAGGCTCGTGGGCCGGCCCGGGTCCACGGGGCGCATCCCCCGCCGCCTCGGCAGCTCGTCCTCGTCGTGCGCGACCGCGGTCAGGGTGACCGGCGTGTTCGCCTTCACGGTGCGGGTCGACTCGCCTTGCACCTCGAGGGTCGGGGCCACGTTCTTGAACAGCTCGCCGGAGACGCCGGCCCCGTTGTTGGCCATGCGGACGTTGTCGTCCATGTAGTAGTCGGGCTTGAGCGTCCCGTAGGCGCGCTTCGTCTCGCCGTGGCTGGTGAGGGTCCAGACCAACTCCTTGTCCCCGAAGTCGGCGGGCACCCGGATGCGGAAGAGGAAGCGGTTGCGCCGCGGCAGGAACCACGTCGGCTGCCCCTGGTCGGGTCCGCCGGGCTCGATGTGGTTGTCGGGGCCGACGGGGATGTGCAGCTCCTCCTCCCAGTTCCGGTTCATCGTCCCGAACACCAGGTTGAACGAGCCGTCGGAGTTCTGCTCCCAGCCCTCGTAGGCCGGCACCACCTCCTGGCCGAAGTCGTAGGCGCGCCGCGAGCCTTGCGCGCTGGCGTCTGCCGCGAGGCCGACCAGCAGCCCGGCGAGCAGGAGGACGACCGCCAACAGGGTGCCGCGGCGGCCCGTCGCGGCTCTCACTGTCCGCCTCCGGCGTTCTCGGCCGGCGCCTCCACCACCGTTCCGCACAGCGGACAGCCGAGGACCACCTCGCCGTCGGCCAAGCCGAGGGCCTCGCGCCGCTTCGCCATCTCCGCCGCGAACTCCTCGTCGGTCAGGTAGACCCCGCGCATCAGGTTGATGAACATCTGGTCGACCGAACGGTGTCCGCCGCCCGACCAGTTGCGCGGATCGGGCACGTTGGGGTTCGAGGGCGAGTTGTTGAAGTAGCCGGTCATCCGGAGGATGGTGCCCTTCGGCAGCAGCGGCGCCGCGTCGTCGGCGTAGTTGTAGACCCGCACCCAACTGTGGTCGTAGCCGGCGCAATTCAGGGTCTGGACGTTGTGCCCCCAGATGGCGTCGAGGCACATCCGCACCCCGGGCGCGTGCATGTGGGGCTCGAAGATCGTGATCAGCGTGTTCTCCGGCAGGGTGAAGTACGCCTCCTCCTGCTGGTCGGGGTCCATCGCCTCAATGTCGAGGTCGACGCCGTTCCCGAACGACATCCGCACCCACTTCCGGGTCGGCTCGTAGCCGCGGGGATGGAACTTGAAGCCGACGTCGAGGTGGGCCCGCGTGTCCGCCCCGTTCGCGTGCAGGTGCATCGAGTTGAACTGCAGCTTCGACCCCGCCTTCATGATCTTGCCCGCCTCGGGGTCGAAGACGTCGGCGTTGCGCCCGACCTCGTGGGTCGGCCAGCGGCGCTGCGCGGCCAGCGGATCGTCCTCGTTCTCGTCGGGGTTGGGGTCGGTGACGCCGAGGGTGGCGTGGTGCACCACGAAGAGGCCGCCCACGGTGTTCCGGGTCTCGCCCACGCTCGACTCGGTGACCTCCTTGTACTCCATCGCCGCGACGTAGCGGTCCTCGGTCAGCCCCGTCGGCACCTCGCCGATCGATCCCCACCAGTCGGGCGCGTCGCCCGCGACCTCGAAGCTCGGCGACGACACGATCAGGTCGGGCTGCCCGATCTCCCACTGGTCGACGTCGATGAACGGCACCGGCGGGGGCAGGTCGGCGGGGTTGCCCCGCGGGGCGCCGTTGTCGGCCCACCGCGCGATCAGGGCGACCTCCTCGTCGCTCAGCGACGGGTCGTCCTTGAACCGCTGGATGCCGATGTTTTTCTCGATGTACCACGGGGGCATCACCCCCGGCTTGTCGCGCAGCCCGGTGCGGAGCTTGATGGCGCGGGCCCAGGGCCGCACCTCCTCGTAGTCGATCAGCGACATCGGGGCCAGCGAGTTGGGCTGATGGCACTTCTGACAGCTCCGCTGGAGGATGGGGGCGATGTCGCGGGTGAACGTGACCTCGTCGGTCGTCGCGGCCTGCGCGGCCGCCGGCGCGGGCATCGCGGCGAGGGCCGCGACCGCCGTGGTGAGCACGATTCGCTGGGCGAACGTCCGCCGCCGGTTTCGCGTGGTCGTCATCCGGGGCCTCCTCGGTGCGAACGCGGTCTTCCGGCCGGGGGCCGGAACTCCATTCTAGGAGCCCGGGCGGCAATCCGCAACGGGGTGATTCGCCGACACTGCAAGCCTCCCTCTCGGGTCGGATAGGCTGCGGCGGCCGGGCGCGCCGGTTCTCGTTCGGCGGGCCCGGGAGTCCCGATACTGGCCTGGCGGCGGTCAGCTCGGTTGCGACTCATCGACGACGCTGTCGAGCTCTCGTTCGGCCAGTCCCGCCGCCAGCAGGTAGTCCCGCGTGCGCTGCAGGAACTTCTCCGCGTTCTCCGCCGCTGAGTCCGCGTCCTGTTCGGTGAACTTGATCGTCGTCGAGGTCCCGTAGTCCGCAAGCTGCCGCTGCCTGGCGCTGGGTTGCAGCATCCTGCCCCATTCTCGTTCGACTCCGCCCCTCTTCACGACGTGCTCGCCGAACTTCTTCCGCACCGCTTCGTGGCTCGACGTGCTCACGTCGTGAACGAGCAGCGCGGCCCTCGCCGCGTGCAGGATGGCGTAGTAGGCCCGCGAGATCGTGCCCTTCACGCGCCCCCGCTCCCTCATCACCCGCGTATCGACCAGCGCATCGGCCGCGCTTCCCCATTCGGCCAGCACCGCTTCCTTGTTCATCGGGCGCTCCTCGGGGGTTTGCCCTCCGGTTCGCGTCGCCTGCAACGCCGTCCGCCGGCGGCCCGGCCCGCCGTGCGTTCTCTGTGGCCGTCCTCGCTCCGCGATCGCGTCGGAGAGCACCGAGACCGCGTCCCGTTCCACGTTCCGCTGGAACGGCAGCCCCAGCTCCTTCATGCGCCCCCACTCGTCTTCGGTTAGGGCGATCGCGGACGGTGCGGCGTTCGCCGTCACCGCGAGGTCGTCCGCGATGTCGGTCAGCCGGTTCTTCGCGTGGTCGTGGCCCGTCTTCACGATCACGAGCATGTCGATGTCGCTGTCCTCGTGGGCGTCCCCCCGCGCCTTCGAGCCGTAGATCAGGAGATCCCGCACCGCGTCCGGGCATTCCTTCCCGATCGCCTCCCGGTATCGGTCGAGCCACGTTCTCTCGTCCGGCAGCAGCGTGAGCATGCTCTCGATCCTAGACCGGGTTGTTCCGCTGTTCTCCGCTCCCTCCCGCCTGTCGGGTCTCTTCGCGGGGGGGATGGCTCGGATGAGCGGGACGAGTGGCGTGCCCCTTCGGCAGTGCACGCGGAGACCGCAAGGCCCGAAGGCGACGGTCTCCACTGCGTCGCCCCCAGCCGGCTCGCTTGTCGACCTTCAGACGAGACCCGCTAGCAGTCCCCGTCCCCGCCGTCGGAATCGGTGACGATCCGCCGCTCGTCGGCGGGCGGCGCGGGCAACGCCGGGGGATCCTCCCTGATCCGGCGCATGAGCTCCGCGACCGCGGCGTCGATCTGCGGGTCGTTCCCCTTGGCCAGCTCGCCCGGGTGGTCCGTCACCGGGATGTCCGGCTCGACCCCGTGGCCCTCCGCGAACCACTGCCCGTCGTTCCGGTAGAGCCGCCCGGGCGGGGCCGTGTAGAAGCCGCCGTCGATGAGCTGGTGCCCCGAGGCGGGGCCGATGAGGCCGCCCCAGGTGCGCTCGCCCACGAGGACGCCCGCGTCCATCTCGCGGAAGAACCACGGGAACGCGTCGCCGCCCGAGCCGGCCTGGCCGTTGATGAGCATCGCCTTGTGGCCGCGGTGGGTGATGGTCGGCTGGCGCGCGGTCGCCCCGTGGCGGAAGTAGATGTGGCCGACCGTCTCCCGGTTCATCAGCTCGACGAAGCGATCCGGCAACTGGCCGCCGCCGTTCCACCGCTCGTCGATGATCAGCCCGTCCTTGGCGTGCTGGTGGTTGAACTGCCTCACGAGTTCGGTCTGGCCGGGGACCCCCGTGTTCGGCACGTACACGTAGCCGATGCGGCCCCCCGACGCCTGGTCGACGCGGAGGCGGTTCCGCTCGATCCAGTCGCGCATCCGGAGCGTCGCCTCGCTCGTCAACGTCGTGACGACGACCTCGCGGGCGCCGTCCACCGTCGGCCGGTCGTTCACGGTGAGGAGGACCGTCTCGCCCGCCAGCCCCTCGAAGGCCGAGTACGGATCGCGCGCCGGGTCGAGGGGGTTCCCGTTGACGGCGAGCAGGTAGTCGCCTTCGTCGACGTCGACGCCGGGCTCGTCGAGGGGAGACCGGTCCTCGATGTCCCAGGGCGCGCCCCGCACGATGCGGGCGATGCGGTAGGCGCCGTTCTCGAGCGACCAGTCGACGCCGAGCAGGCCGACCCCCCGGCGTCGGCGCGGGGCCTCGGTGTCGCCCCCGCCGACGTAGGTGTGCGACGCGTTGACCTCGCCGATGAGCTCCCCGATCAGGAAGTTGACGTCCCAGCGCGTGACCGCTTGGTCGAGCAGGCCGCCGTACTGCGCCCGCAGTCCGTTCCAGTCGAGGCCGTGCAGGTCGTCGTCGTAGAAGTAGTCCCGATAGGTGCGCCACACCTCGTCGAACATCTGCCGCCACTCGGCCGGCGGATCGAGCGTCATCGTCAGCGCGTTGGTGGCCAGGCGGTCCTCCAGCGTCTGACCCGGCGCGGCGTCGACGATCGCCCACGAGCGCTCGTTCGACACGAGCAGCTTCCGGCCGTCCGCCGAGATCTCGAAGCTGTCCCCGTCGGGCAGGATGGTCTGCTCCTCCCGCTCCTCGAGGTCCCAGGCGACGATGGGGCTCGGCTGGTCGCCCGCGGCGCCGGCGCGCGGTCGCCGGTGGAAGACGACCTTGCCGTCGACCGCCCGCAGGCGGCCGAAGTTCCCGGCCTCGACCGGCAGGATCACGGCGCGGCTCTCGAAGCCGTCGACGTCGATGTCGAGCGGCGCCGCCTCGGCGTCGTCTCCGTCGTCCGACCCGGGCCCGGCCTCGTCCCCGTCCCCGGCCGGCTCTTCGTCGGGCCCGCCCTCGTCGGCGTCCTCCGCCACGGGCTCCTCGTCGTTGCGGGGCGCGAGGGGGGACGGCACGTCGTCGCGCAGGGTCGCGGCCACGATGTTCGTGGCGTTCGGGTAGACCCAGGTGGCGTCGAGATCGGAATAGACCGGGGCGAGCGTCCGGTTCGAGTAGTAGTAGAGGTGCTTCCCCGCGGGGTCGAAGACCGGCCGGAAGTCGTTGTAGTAGCCGGAGGTCGCCTGGAACCGCTCGCCGGCCTCGGTATCGAAGAGGAAGACGGCGCTGTTGGTGGTCTCGAGGCCCCTGGACCAGGCGACCCAGCGGCTGTCGTGCGACCAGCTCAGCTCGAAGCCGGCCAGCGCGCCATGCAGCATGTGCAGCCCGCGGTCGACCTCGGTCAGCGCCCCGGTCTCGCGGTCGAAGACGTGGATGCGCTGCGTGTGGTCGATGAAGGCGAGCTTGGTGCTGTCGGGGGCCCAGAACGGCCGGTAGCGGAACCCCGGTCCGAGCGCGGTCACGACCTGCGGCTCGCCGGCGCCGTCGGCCCGGTGCAGGGTCAGCTCGTACTCGCCCCCGCTGTCGCTCCACGAGGCGATCCACCGGCCGTCGGGCGACCAGGCGGGGAATCGATCCGCCGCGCCCGACGAGTGCGTCAGGTTGCGCACCGCGCCGTGCCGGGCGGGGACCGTGAAGATCTCGCCCCGCGCCTCGAACACCGCGCGCTGCCCGGTCGGCGAGATCCCCGCCGAGGCGATGCGGTTCGCCACGTCCGCGGTGCGCGGGACCAGGGCGGCGAGATCGGTCACGACGTCGACCGCCACCTCCGAGACCCGCTCCGTGGCCAGCGCCATGCGGAAGAGCCGGCCCCCGGCCTGGAAGACGAGATCCGACGGCCCGATGGCGGGGAACGTGATGTCGAAGTCGGTGAAGGCGGTCACCTGCCGCTTCGCGCCGGTCGTCAGCTCGTGGGCCCAGATGTTGTACCGCTGGGCCGGCCCGCGATCCGAGAGGAAGTACAGCGTGTCGCCGTGCCACATCGGCTGGGCGTCGTTGGCCGGGCTGTCGCTGACGTTCTCGGCGTCGAGCGTCTCGAGGTCGAGGAGCCAGATCTCGGGCGCCGCCCCGCCCCGGTAGCGCTTCCACGTCCGGAACCCGCGGGTCTCCGGGGTGTAGGCGATGCGCCGCCCGTCGGGCGACAGGGTGCCGAACTCCCCGTAGGGCACGGCGAGCCGCTCGGGCTGACCGCCCTCGATAGCGACACGGTAGATCTGCCGGAAGGCGGGCAGCCCGCTCCGCCGGTTGGAGGCGAGCAGGACCCCCCGGCCGTCCGGCGTCCAGTCGAGGACGCGGTCGTCGCCCGGATGGTGCGTGATGCGGAACGGCGCGCCGCCCAGGGTCGGCACGACGTAGACGTCGCTGTTGCCGTTGTAGTTGCCGGTGAAGGCGATCTGCGCGCCGTCGGGCGAGAACCGCGGGAAGGCCTCCTCCCCGGGCGGCGAGCTCAGCTTGCGGGCCGGGCCGCCCTCCTTGGCGACCACCCAGATGTCGCCGGCGTAGACGAAGGCGATCTGCGTCTCCGAGACGTCGGGGTGGCGCAGCATCCGGGCGTCGATCTGGGCCCAGGCCGTCGTCGCGGCGAGCGAAGCGAGCAGCGTCAGCGTAGCGGTGAAGTCGCGCATTTTCTTCCCTCCGGGGATGTTGGACCCCGAGCCCCCTCATTCTGTTCCTGCTCCGTGCCCGCGGCAAGAGACTCGGCGCGAGGGACGCGCGAGTCGTGTGGTTGGACGTGCGGGCGACCGGCTTCGTTCATCATCTAGCTCCGACGACCGGCAGACGACCGAGGAGCTCGGCAAGGAGAATCCGTCCGGGTCGATTCGGATCCGCCTACATTTTGTTTCATTAAATAGTTTGTTTCGCTAATGCCGAAACGCTACAATACTCGGAACGCTGCGCTCTGGAAGAGAACCGAACGCCATGCCCGCAACCGACAAGCGGCCCCCGACCGGAATGCAGGTCGAGCGACGAATCGAGCGGGTGCTGGCTGAACGAATCCCGGTCGGCTGGTCGCTCCGGGCCCGGCGGACCGAATCGCCCGGCCCGTACCGCGTAGACCTGCGGGCGGAGGTCGCGTCACCCGCCGGCGAGAGCGCCGTCCTTGCCGTCGAGGTCAAGCGAACTCTGGAACCACGCGACGTCTCCCGGGCCGTCGAGCACATCTCGGCGACCACGGCCGGCTCGTCGCCGCCCGCCGTGCCCGTCGTGGCGGCCGCCTATCTCTCCCCCGCGTCCGGGCGATGCTCCACGCTCGCCGCGTCGGCTACGTCGACATCACGGGCAACGTCCGCATCGAGATCTCCACGCCGGGGCTGTTCATCGCCACCGACGGAGCCGACCGCGACCCCTGGCCAAGGGAGCACAAGCTCCGGTCCCTGCGGGGCCGGGGCGCCGCCCGCGCCATGAGGGCCATCATCGATACCCGTCCGCCGTACGGCGTCCGCGATCTGGCTCAGTCGACCGGCGCGTCGGCGCCGACCCTGTCCCGCGTGCTGGACCTGCTCGAACGCGAGGCGATCGTGACCCGCGTACGCGGCGCCGTCTCGACCGTCGACTGGCAGGGGGCCGTCCGCCGCTGGGCCGAGGACTACGACCAGACCGACTCCAATTCACCGACGACGGTACTCGAACCGCGGAGTCTGCCGGCTCTCGATGACAAGCTCCGCGCGGCGGCGTTCGCGTACGCCGCCACCGGCGCGCTTGCCGCTCAGCGATTCGATCCCGTCGCACCCGCAAGGTTGGCGACCTTCTACGTTACCGACCCGATCCAGGCCATCGAGCGCCTGGATCTCCGAGAGACGGAAGCCGGCACCAACGTGGTGCTTCTCGAGCCTCTCGATCCCGTCGTCTTCGATCGTACGGTCGAACGCGATGGTCTTCGCTGCGTCGCCCCCAGCCAGCTCGCCGTCGACCTGCTGACGGGGCCGGGTCGGGAACCCTCACAGGGCGAAGAGATGCTGTCGTGGATGGAGAGGAACGAGCATGTCTGGCGGTCCTGACCCGCTGTACGTGCGCGCCAGCACTGCGCTGCTGGACGCCGTCGATGCGTCCGAGGCGGCGCGGTATCGCCGGCAAACCCGGCGAGGACGCCGGGCGGACTATCATCGGGGGACTGCCCGTCGCGGAGACGAGCGCGGGATCCCGAACCGCTCGATGCCCAGATCCGACTGGGCCAAGGTCCGGGCCGCGGAGCCGCGATCGACCACGGAGCGGCGCGCCATGGAGGGACCGATGAGGACAACGAAGAGACAATCGAGCCTGGCAGGCGTCATCGCACTGGCGGTCGTCGTCACCGTGCCGCTGCTCGCGCACACCGTCGGCTCTCCGAACTCCCGGCCGGGCTCGGCACAGGCGGAGGATGGACGGCGGGTGACCCAAGCGGACGTCGAACGCTGGAAGCGGGAGCTGACGAACTGGGGCCGGTGGGGTGCCGACGACGAGAGGGGCACCCTGAACCTCATCACGCCGGAGAAGCGCAGGCAGGCCGCCGCCCTCGTGCGCGAGGGCATCTCCGTCTCGCTCGCGCGCGACGCCGAGACCGAGGCGACGGTCGACGGCCCGCGGCCGTATCAGGTCACGCCCCTCGGGATCACCGCCGACGAGATCCGGATCGCGTACCACGGGTTCATCCACACCCACCTCGACTTCCTGAACCACAACTTCATCGGCGACGGCGTGACCTACAACGGCTACCGGCCCGACCCCGCCGAGGTCGCGGCGCGGGGCGGCCACGCCCGGAACACCGTGCACAACGCCAAGTCGGGCATCGTCACGCGGGGCGTGCTGATCGACATGGCGCGGTTCCGGAACGTGCCGTACCTGGAGCCCGGCACGCCGATCCGCGTCGAGGACATCGAGGCCTGGGAGGCGGCGACGGGGGTGACCGTCTCCGCCGGCGACGCGGTGGTCATCCGCACCGGCCGCTGGGCCCGGCGCGCCGAGGTCGGTCCCTGGGACGTGGCCAACGCGGCGGCCGGTCTGCACGCGTCGGTCATCCCGTGGCTCAAGGAGCGGGACATCGCGATACTGGGCGGCGAGGCCGCGCAGGACATGGCGCCGGCCGACGCCGACCCGGCCGTGACGGCGGCGGACGACCTCGGTCCCCGCCCGCTGCACCGCTTCGCGCTCATCTACCTGGGGATGCCGCTGTTCGACAACCTCGACCTGGAGGCGGTGGGCGAGCTGGCCGCGTCGCTGAACCGATACGAGTTCCTGCTGACCGCGGCGCCGCTGCCGACGCGCGGCACCGGGTCGCCGATCAACCCGATCGCCACGTTCTGAGGTCGGCCAAGCAGGAGCCCGCGGACGATGGCCACATCCACGACGGCCAGCATCGAACTGAGTGATCGGCCCGGCTCAGGCAGCGGGACAACGTCCTGGCGGGCGGGCGGGCGGGCGGCGGCAGCATGTAGCCGCCCCGGGACCACCACATCAGCGGCGTTCATGCCGGCCATGTCTCGAGGCCTTCCGCCGCAGCCGCCCGGCGCAGATCGTTGTCGAAGCAGGCGAACACGACAAGGTCTTCCGCGTCTTCGGTTGCGTCGCGCCACGCGAGCGCGGCCGCCAACTGCGCGGCGTCGTAGCCTCGCAGGTCGTGCTTCCACGCGAGGCGGCCTGCGCGCGCCGCCACATCGTCGGTCAATTCGATTGTCGTGAAGTCGGCCCAGTCGTCGAGGAAGTCGCTCTCGGCCTCGCGCGCTTCCGCAGACGGCATGCGATCGTCACGCACCGCCTTCGCCAAGGCCGCCGCCACCTCGACCCGCGTGATCAAGGCCGTGCCGACCGCCGGGGCGTCTTCGATCCGGCCGAGCAGCGCCTCCGACTCGGCCTCCTCGACGTAGCGCTTGAACAGGGTGCGCATTTCGGTGAAGTGGAACACGCATTCCGGTGAAGTGGAACACGGATTCCGGCGAAGTGGAACGCTCGTCGGAGCGCAGCGACGTTGAGCGGTCGGTCCTCCCATTCGGTTCGCGACGGGTACGTGAGATTCTACCCGTGCCCCCCGTGACGTCGAGTGTTCGAAGAGTACAACCATCCAGATTGCAGACCTGCTCGAGCAACGCCCGGCCGCCGACCCGGCGAGGGATTCCGCGTGCTGCGGTTCGCGGAGACGACGTGCTCTTCGTCGTCGCAGCAGCGGAACCGACACCGGTTGGCGCGTAGCGCCGGGCTGCTCTTCGTGGGAGCGTCGTTCCACTGCTGTGGCCGCGACCTGCGTCCGGCCGTGGGGTCCGGACCCGGACTCGCCAGTCTGCGCCGCTCCCGGTGGCGCACCTGCTGCCCCGCGTTCGTCAACGCCACCCGTGTAATCCCACACCGTTACGTAACGGACCGGGGAAGGGCGGCGAAAGGCGGCCCGGGGGTCCGGGACCGGCCGGGCGCTCGCGAGGCCGTTGGACACTTGGCTCATCCGTCTTCCCCGTCCGCCGCTCCCGTGGCGTGCCTGCCCCTCCGCGTTCGTCAACGCCGCCCGCGTAATCCCACACCGTTACGTAACGGACCGGGGAAGGGCGGCGAAAGGCGGCCCGGGGGCCCGGGACCGGCCGGGCGCTCGCGAGGCCGTTGGACACTTGGCTCATCCGTCTTCCCCGTCCGCCGCTCCCGTGGCGTGCCTGCCCCTCCGCGTTCGTCAACGCCGCCCGTGTAATCCCACACCGTTACGTAACGGACCGGGGAAGGGCGGCGAAAGGCGGCCCGGGGGCCCGGGACCGGCCGGGCGCTCGCGAGGCCGTTGGATACTCGGCTCATCCCGTCTCCCCCGTGCGGGCCTTTGGGGCGCGGTGCGTCCGTCGCATCGAGCGGCCCTTCAGCTCGATGCGGTGCGCGTCGTGGAGCAGGCGGTCGCAGATGGCGTCGGCCTGGTTGGGGTCGCCGATGACGGCGTGCCAGTCGGTGACGGGCAACTGGCTGGCGATGAGGGTGGAGGCGCGCTCGGCCCGGTCCTCGATGACCTCGGTGAGGTCGCGGCGTTCGGCGTCGCGGAGCGGCGCGAGCATCCAGTCGTCGATGGCGAGCAGGTCGAATTTGGTCAGCCGGGCGAGCAGCCGGGCGTAGGACCCGTCGCCGCGGCCGACGGCGAGCTCGTGCAGCAGGCTCGGCATGCGGACGTAGCGTGCGGTGAAGCCGCGGCGGCAGGCCCGTTCGACGAACGCGCACGCGAGGAAGCTCTTGCCGATGCCGGTGGGCCCGATCAGGATCAGGTTGTGGCGTTCGGCGACCCACGCGCAGGCACCGAGGGTCAGGACCTGCTGGCGGTTGAGCCGGCGGGGATGGGCGAAGTCGACGGCCTCGAGGGTGGCGGGATGGCGCAGCTTGGCGGTGCGGAGCCTGCGGTCGAGCTTGCGCTGCTCGCGGGCCGTCCACTCGGCGTCGACGAGCAGGCCGAAGCGCTCCTCGAAGCCGAGAACGGCGGCCTCGTCGGTCCGGAGCTGGTGCCGGCAGGCGTCGGCCATGGCGCCGAGCTTCATGGCGTTGAGCTTGTCGAGGGTCTGTTCGATCAGCATGGGTCCTCCTCCCGGGTGACCGCGCCGTAATAGTCGGTGCCCCGGATGCTATGCCGATATCGGCATAGCATCCGTAGGGCCGGCGCAAGAATAAGTCCCTATAACCGCCTGTAGTAGCGCTGAAATCAGACCCGTCCCCCGCCAGAATCTCCTGCCGAGCCGTCAGTAGAACTAGGCTGTTCTCCCGGATTTTGGGTGGTGCCCAGCGCCGGGTTCTGGCATCATTACGGAATCTAGAGCCGTAATGGTGCCAGAATGAGACCACCCGAGTTCTCCGCCGACTCAATCCTCGCCCTGCTCCGCAAGCAGACCATCGCCTCGCTGCCCGAGGTCATGGCGGCGCTCGGAACCCGCGCCCGGCGCACCGCGTTCCGCAAGCTCAAGGACCTCGCCGCCCGCACCAGCTACTCGCATCGCGGCCGCTACTACACCCTCGACGAACTCGCCGACTTCGACGAGCTCGGACTGTGGGCGTTCGGCGGCGTCCGGTTCTCCCGCGCCGGCACCCTGGTCGCCACCGCCGAGTCGTTCGTCGACCAGGCACAGGCAGGGCATTTCGGCGAGGAGCTCGACACCCTGCTCCATGTCGGCGCCCAGGACGCGTTGCGCAAGCTCGTCCGCGACGGGCGCCTGACGCGGCACAAGCTTGGAAATGGCAACTGAAAAAGGGACCCCCGTGGCCACGTGAAAAGGGACCCCCCAATTCTCCTCAACACATCACATTTCCGGGCCCTCCTGGCTGAGCGTTCCGTGGGGCTGTCGGGCAGACCAGCCCGGGACCGTGCGCGCAGCCGGCGTCAAGGCCGTCAGCCCCGCGAAGCGGGGGCGGAGCGAAGCGACGCGCCTTGACGCCGGCGAGCACACGGTCATGCTGATGGGCCCGACAGCGCCGGGTCGTAGCCACCAACCGGAAGCTTGTTGCCGGCGGTTCAGCGGTCACGCCCGAACCCCCTGGGAAGCTCGACTGCCTCCAGGACCGACAGGTCGAGTTCGCAGACCTGCTCGAGCAACGCCGCGGTCGCGGACCCGGCGAGGGGTGCCGGCAAGGCGTCCTGCCACGCCCGATACTGGTCCTGCAGCGTCAGCAGCGTCTGCACTGCGTCGTGCCACTGCTGGGGTCGCGACCGCCGGTCCACCGGCCGGCGGTACCGAAGCCGGGACTCGCCGGCCTTCCGACGCGCCCGGTAACGCGCCTGCCGCTCCGCGTTCGTCAACGCCACGACTACTCCTCGCCGTTACGTAACGGGCCGGTGACTGGCGCTCGGCACCCCGGCCGGCGCCCGCTTCCGCTTGGCGGCCCGCAGCCTGAAGCTGTCGCCGGTGGTCTGCAGCACCGTCGCGTGGTGCACGACCCGGTCGATGACCGCGGCGGCCGCCGTCGGGTCGAGGAAGACCTCGGACCAGCGCGCGAACGGCAGATTCGTCGTCACCACCAGGCTCCGGCGTTCGTAGCGCTGGCTGATGAACCCGAACAGCAGGTCGGCCCCGGTCTTGTCGAGCGGGACGTAGCCCAGCTCGTCGACGTGGACTACGTCGTAGCGGGCGAGCTGGGCGAGCTTGCGGGCGAGACGGCCCTGCTGCTGCGCCTCGACGAGCAGGGTGACCAGCTCGGCCGCGGTCACGAACCGCACCCGGTAGTCGTGCTGGCAGCAGGCCATCCCCAGGGCGATGGACAGATGCGTCTTCCCCGTGCCGACCCCGCCGACGAACACGACGTTGGCGGCCTCGGCGACGAAGCGGCAGTCGAAGACCCCCAGGACCGCGTCGCGGTCGAGGTCCGGCTGCGCCTCGAACGAGAAGGCGTCCAGCGTCTTCAGCATCGGGAAGCGGGCGTCCTGGATGCGGCGCTGGATGCGGCGCTCCCGGCGGCCGGTCACCTCCAGGTGCACCAGCTCCGCCAGGTAGTCGGCCGGCGCCTGACGCCCGCGGGCCGCCTGCTCGGCCAGGGGCCGCCACTGTGACGCGACCGTCGACAGGTGCAGCGCCTTCAGGTCCGCGGCCAGGTGCGGGGGCTCGGTAATCGTGGCGGCCATCAGCGGGGGCCCTCCACCAGCGCGTCATACGCCGACAGCCTCGGCGCGGGCACCGCGATCCGCGCCAGCTCCGGACGCACGCCCGCGACCGGCGGGCACACCGGCGGCGGGCCGGCCTCCTGCTGCCGGAGGATGAGCCGCACCGTCTCCAGGCGCGGCGAATGGCGCTCGAGCGCGGCCGTCACCGCCCGCTCGACGGCCGGCGCCGGATGGGTCTCCATGAGCCGCAGCATCCGCACCCATTCCTGGTCGGGCTTGCGGGTGTGCCTCCCCAGCTCGGTCCGCGCCCGCTGCCACACCGGGGCCAGCCGCCAGTCGCGAAGCGCCGTCGCCTCGGCCACCGCCCGGTGCTTGCGCTCCAGCAACGGCAGCACGTGAAGCGCGTCGAGGACCTTCGCGCCCCGCGTGAACGCCCGCCGATGCTCGGCGACCACCTCGGTGCCGACCGCGACCGCCACCCGGTCGTGATACAGCTTCGCCCACACCGGCCGGTAGGCGTGGCGGATCGGCACCGAGTACGTCACGCGGTCCACGCGGACGTGTCCGAACTTGTCGGCCACCCGCGCGACGACGCGGCAGGTGTCGGGAAGGTGCGCGGGCATCGCCCGCAGGCGCCGGCGCTCCTCCGCCAGCGCCTCCCCGACCGGACGCCCGTCCTCGAGCTGGCGCGTCGGCAGGTCGGCCTCCAGCTCCGTGATGATCGCCGCGTTGAGGGCCGCCCAGCTCTCGACCGCCAGCCGCGGCCGGAACACGAGGTTCCTGACATACTTGACGCCCGTCTCCACGGAACCCTTCTCCCAGCCCTTGGCCGGCGCGCAGAACTCCGCCCGGAACGGATATCCGCCCCGGAACGCCTCGAACGCCTCGGTCTCGGCCCGGTCCCGGCCCGCCAACACGGCCTTGACGGCCAGCGAGGTGTTGTCGAGGACGACGCGGTCCACGAGGCCCCCGAAGTAGCGGAACGCCGACTCGATGCCGTCGAGCAGCGACTCGAGCCGCTCGACCGGGTACGCCTTGGCGAAATACGCGTTGGAGAACGGCAGCGTCGCCACCAGGTACTTCACCTTGCACGGCACGCCGGCGATGTCGACCCACGACTCGCCGAAGTCGACCTCCATCGTGTGCGCGGGCTCGGTGCTCCGGTGCACGAAGGCCTCCTTCGGCGACACGGCCGCCCGAAGCTCCGCGACGTAGCGCCGCACCGTGCGCGCGGGGACCGGTCCCGCCAACGGCAGCAGCAACCGCCGAATCCGCTTCGCCGTCACCCGCGGCTCCTCGCGCAGCCACCGCCTGATCCGCTCCCGCCACGGGTCGAGGCTGCTCGGCCGCGGCGGCGACCTCCGCACCGGCGGCGTCGGCCGGCCGATGGCCCGCCGCACCGTCTTGACGTCGAGCTTCAACCGCCGGGCGACCTCCTTCTTCGGCACACCCTCCACCAGATGCATGTGGCGGATCTGGGCCCACTGGAACATCCTGATCACCTCCGCGTCCTCCTGGCTCGGCCGACGAGACGACCCTGTCTCGCCCCGTCCATCATCGCCAGGGAATCGCTGTTTTCCGAGTGCTCAGGGGGGTCCCTTTTCAAGTGGCCACAGGGTCCCTTTTCATGTTGCCGCTACCATCACAAGCTCGTCGGCCAGTTCCTCTACTGCGCGGCCGACCGCACGCAACAGGCACGGCAACTGCGGGCCCGGCGCCTGTTGCTGGCCACGCCCGGACTCGTACGGCCCCTGCCCGATGCCGAGCTGATGCCCGCCGAGTTGCGCGCCGCCATCGTGTTGTTCGCCAGCCTGCTCGATGAACGGCAGCGGCGTCTGTTCGCCGGCCTCGAATCGCTCCAGTGCGGCTGGGGCGGCGACCGGCGTGTCGCGACCCTGCTCGGCATCGACCCCTCCACGGTCGCGACCGGACGACGGGAGCTCGTCGAGCACGACGTCGAGGTCGACCGGGTGCGCCGCGCGGGGGGCGGGCGGCGGCCGACGGCTATGCGGAGTTCGGGACTATGCTGAGTTTGGTTCGGCGGCCCGCGGGAACACGGACGATTGCGTGGAGCGGTACTCCGCATAGTCAGAGGGCTTCCAGGAAGTCGAGGAGCCGGTCGGTGGCGGTGAAGCGGAATGGCTGAGGTGCGGGATCGTCGACGCGCCGGAGTGCCGCCTCCTTCATGGCGAGGTCGGCTTCGACGTACTGGTGGGTGGTGGCGGTGTCCTCGTGGCCGAGCCAGAGAGCGATGACGGTGATGTCGACTCCGGACTGGAGGAGATGCATTGCGGTCGTGTGGCGCAGCGTGTGGGGCGAGACCCGCCGCGTCGCGAGCGACGGGTGACGCTCGGCGGCCTTTCGGCAGGCAACGCGCAGTTGATGCTCGACCCCAGACCGCGAGAGGGGCTTGCCCGCGCGATTGGGGAACACGGGGGCGTCGGGGTCTCCATCGATTCGGGGGAGCCACCTGCGCAGTTGCGCCGCGGTGCTCTTCCAGAGCGGGACGACACGCTCCTTGCGTCCCTTGCCGTGGAGAAGCAGCGAGGACGCCCGGTCGAGGAGCACATCGGCGACGTGCAGCCGGATGATCTCGGAGACGCGGGCACCGGTGTTGTAGAGCACGGCGAAGAGGACGGCGTCGCGCTGCCCGCTCCAGGTGGACCTGTCGGGCGCGTCGATGATCGCGGTGGTCTCGTCGCGGGACAGGTAGCCGAGGACGGGCCGGTCGAAGCGCTTGACGGGAATCGCGAGGACGCGTTGCGCGACGGGCAGCAGGGATGGCTCGCGCAGCGAGGCGTAGCGCATGAAGGACCGGATGGCGGTGAGCCGGAGGTTGCGGGTGCGCGCAGAGTTGCCGCGTTCGGTCTCGAGATGGTCGAGGAAGTCGAGGACCACGGGCGCGTCGAGATCCGAGAGGGTCAGCGCCGAGGGGGTGCGTCCGGTGCGCTCTGCGGCGTACCCGAGGAACAACGTGAAGGTGTCGCGGTAGCTGGCGATCGTGTGCGTGCTGGCACCCCGTTGCGCGATGAGGCGCCGGTGAAAGAACTCTTGTAGGAGTGCGGGGAACGCCCGCTCGACGGAGGTCATGACGGGCGCTCCGACGCTTGATGGGCGAAGCGTTCGAAACGCTGTCCGGTGCTGGCGAGCAACTCGGGGACGGCGGTGCAGTACCAGTAGGTGTCGGCGACCCTGCCGTGGCCGAGGTAGGTGGCGAGAGCCAGGATTTTGTGATCGACATCGGCACCCTCTTGGTACCAGCGCAACAGCCGGCGCACGACGAAGGTGTGTCGCAGGTCGTGGATGCGCGGTTGGTGGGTGCGGCCGTGCCCGATCCAGTCCAGACGCTGCCTGATCCGGCGGAACGTCTTCCCTACGGCGGTGCCCGTGAGTCGGGGTGCTTGCTCGGTGCGGAAGAAGTAGTTGGACCGAGGTGCGGCACGACACGCGTCGCGCCGGTCGGCGTAGCGGGTCAGCGCCTGGGTCGTGGTCGGATGGAGCGGGACGAGTCGGGACTTGCGGAACTTGGTCTCGCGGATGGTGAGGATGCCGTTGACGAGGTCGACGTCGTCGGTCGTGAGGCGGCAGGCTTCGGAGAGCCGCAGACCGGTTGAGGCCAGCAGCGCGAAGTAGGCGACATAGGTGGCGGGTCGCAGCCCGTTTCGGGGCGCCAAGCGGCCCGCCTGCTGCAGGAGTGCAGCCATCTCCGTCTCGCTGTAGATGTGGGGCGGCGAGCGGCGCGGGATGCGTCCCAGGAGCCCGACCGGCGGCACTTCGGTAGCCGGGTCGAAGATCGCGCGATACCGGGCGAACTGCCGCACGACGGCCAACCGCCGTGCGGCCTGGGCCGGATTGCTGGACCGTGAGGATCGTGCCCACTGGACCGCGAGCTCGATTGTCACGGGCCCGATGTGTCCGATCCCGTCTGCATGGCTGGCGAAGTTTCGCAGCAACCCCTCGGCCGTTCCGAGGTGGAAGCCCAGTCCGCGGCGCGCGGTGAGGTACTCGTCGACCAGATGATTGAAGCTCGGGGGCGTCATCGGAGCACCTCCGGCCAGGGGAGCGCGACCTCGTGCAACCTCGGCAGATCGAGCTTGGCGTAGACCATCGTGGTGTCGAGGCTGCGATGGCCGAGGACGTCAGCGACTTCCTTGAGGCTGGCTCCCTCTTGCACCATGCGGCTGGCCACTGTGTGCCGGAAGACGTAGGGGCCGGCGAGCGGCGTGTCGACCGCCGCGCGGCGAAGGGCGCGGACCACGGCGGCTGAGACGGCAGGACTCGAGAGCGGCTCGCCGCGACGCGCTCCCAGGTGCTGCACGAACACCCGGCGTTCGCTGGTCGCCGGCCGCCCTCCGCTGAGGTAGGCGACCAGCGCCTGCCCCAGCACGCTCGGCAGCGGCAGCATGGCGCCCCGCCGGTTCTTCCGGGCGCGGATCTGAATGGTGCCGTCGCGCCAGTTGATGTCGTCCAGACACAGGTCGGCCACTTCGCCGGGCCGCAGCCCCAGGGTCGCCAGGCACTGCACGATCGTCCGGTCCCGTTGCCCGCACGGGGTGGGGGCGTCGAACGACGCGAGCACCTGCTCGACTTGCTGCTCGGTCAGGGAACGCGGCAGCGTCGCAAGCCGCCAATGGGCCACGGTCGGGAGAGCCGCCTCGAGCGCGTCGCCGCAGAATCCCTCGAAGCGCAGGAACCGGAAGAACGGTCGCAACGTCGACAGCACGGTCCGCATCGACCCCGGCGAGAACCGGTGCCGTAGCGACGTGATGAATGTCGCCACGTCGGCCGGCGTAAGGCGGCTGGGCTCGATCGGGTCCGTACCGAGAGTGGCCCGGACGAGCGTCCGGGCGAACCAAGCGCGGTTGCGCAAGGTCTGAGGACGCAAGCCGCGCGTACGTCGTTGGTGGTGCGTGTACGCCTCGACCAGACGGTCGAGGGTCCACGGGCCGTGAACGGTCATGGGATGCTCCTTTCCGGCCAATCAGGCCGGACGAGAGCATCTCAACTATGCGGAGTCCTGGGAACCGGTCAGCTCACGCAACCCCCGCTTCAACAGGCACTTGAAGTTGAACGCCTCAACCGACTCAGCATAGTCCCGAACTCCGCATAGCCGTCCCTATGCAGAGCTCTGCATAGCGCCGGAAAAAAAACGCCGGAAGTCATCGCCCGCCTCGAAGCCCTGATGGCGCACGAGACGGCCGGCGACCCGCTCAGCGGGTTGAAATGGACGCGCCGTACGACCGCCAAGATCGCCGCCGAACTCGGCGCACTCGGTATCGACATCTGCGCTCGGACCGTCGCGCGGCTCCTCAAGGCCCTGGGCTTCTCGCTGCGTGTCAACCACAAGAAGCTCGCCGGCACCTCCCATCCGAACCGCGACGACCAATTCCAGTGCATCACGGCGCTCCGCGAGCGCTGCGCCGCCGAGAACACCCCGGTCATCAGCGTCGACACCAAGAAGAAGGAGCTCGTCGGCGCGTTCAAGAACGCCGGCGCCAAATGGGACCGCGCCCCCGAACTGGTGCGCGATCACGACTTCCCCTCCGACGCCGAGGGCCGCGCCATCCCCTACGGAATCTACGACCTGCAGGCCAATACCGGAACCGTCTTCGTCGGCACCACCGCCGACACTCCGGCGTTCGCCGTCGACTGCATCGAGAAGTGGTGGCGCACCGAGGGCCGCAAACGCTATCCCGAGGCCGCCACGCTGCAGATCCTCGCCGACAGCGGCGGCAGCAACGGTTGCCGGCCGCGAGCCTGGAAGTTCCAGCTGCAGCATCGCCTCTGCAACCGTCATGGACTGCGCGTCACCGTCGCCCACTACCCCACGGCCGCGTCCAAGTGGAATCCCATCGACCACCGCCTGTTCTCTGAGATCAGCAGGAATTGGGCGGGCCGCCCACTGGACAGCTACGAGACCATCTTGAAATACCTGCGCACCACACGCACGGCGGCCGGACTCCGCGTGCGCGCGCACTTGGTGAAGAAAGTCTACAAGACCGGCATCAAGGTCACCGATGCCCAGATGGAACAGCTACACATCACCAGCGACAGCTCCCTGCCCAAATGGAACTACACCATCGAACCCGCGTAACGAAAATCGGAATCTATTCTTGCGCCGGCCCGTAATGCCGACATCCTGATTATGCCGCGTGGACTGCCGACCGCCCTGGCACCGCGGACTTCCTGCAAAAGCGATATCGGCATAATCACAGCGCCTGGAGGAACGCCATTACCTCGTCAGGTGGATGATATCGGCCGGAGGGCACACCGACTGGTTTCGTCTGGTCCATTGCCTTCTCCTTCAGTTGGAGATCGGCATGGAGGTAAATCTGGGTGGTTTCGACCGACTCGTGGCCGAGCCACAGTGCGATCACCGCACAATCGACCCCCGACTGGAGCAACGTCATGGCGGCGGCATGTCTGAGAACATGCGGTGTGACGCGCTTGTCCTTGAGTGATGGACACACCTCGGTCGCGAGCGCGGTGTATTTCCCCACGATCCGCTCGACCGCATCCCGGCTGAGACGCCCGCCACGGATGCTGGTGAACACGGGATCACCGTCATTGCCGGGACGCTCTGTCAGCCAGGAGCGCAGTGCATCAACGCTGTCCTTCCGTAGCGGGGTCGCTCGCTCCTTTCGTCCTTTGCCCATGCATCGGACATACGCCCCGGCACCGAGGACGATGTCACCGCGGGACAGGTTAATCAACTCGGAAACCCTGAGACCGGTTTGCAACGCGACAACCAGCAAGGTCCTGTCACGCCGCCCGAACCATGTGCTCGAATCGGGTGCCGCCACCAGTGCTGCCATCTCGGGCTGGTCGAGGTAAGTGACCGTCGTCCTCTCATACCTTTTGGCGGGGATGGACAGAACCCGATGGCAGTGATGAACAAGCTGCGGTTCATGCGTCGCCACGTATTTGAAGAACGACCGGATGGCCGATAGCCTTGTGTTGCGGCTGCGCACACTGTTGCCGCGCACCGTTTCGACGAAGCCGAGGAAACGACCAACGAGGTTTGCGTCAAGGTCCTCGAACGTCAGGTCCGTCGGCGTGCGACCAAGCTGACCGGACGCATAGTTCAGCAGCAGGCGAAAGGTATCCCGGTAGCTCGCGATGGTATGGGCGCTCGCCCGAAGACCCGTCGTGAGGTGGTCCGTGAAGAACCGCTGAAGGCAGATGGCAAACGGATTACGGTTCATGCCGTGGCGGATATAGTCGACTAGCGCTTCACCGACGTCAACCGGGAGTGGCATGGGGTCGTGACGATTGCCCTTGCCCCGAATCAGGATCTCGCCGAGGCGCCAACGAATATCCTCAAGGCGGATGGCGACCACTTCCCGCGCACGAAGTCCCAGCCGGCCGGTCAGCAGCAGGATCGCGTAGTTGCGGCGAGCAAGAGCTGAATCGCCTTGAACAGCATCGAGCAAACGCTGGACCTCGGCAGGTTCCAGATGCGCGCGTGGAGTTGTCAGGTGGTGACGCGCAGTGCGCGATACCGTCTCGACAAGGGCGCGGGGAACCCTGCCGCTCCAGTGCAGAAAGCGCAGGAGATTGCGCAGCCTCGATGCCTTGGTGCGGTCCGGACAGGTCCCACGGTCGGTGCGCTCTGGCACGAGAAATGCGACCAAGTCCGCGGGCGTTATGCGGTCGGGTTGAATCGCCTTATCCGCGAATCGGAAACGCATGAAGGCGTTGAATATCTGCAAGTTATTCTTGACCGTTTCGTCGCTCAGCCCGCGCTGATGGCGAAGCCAATTTTCGTACGCTACGCGCAGACGCCGCAGGTCGTCCGGTTCTGGTACAACCTTGGGTACGGACCGGTCGAGAATCCCGAGATCACAGAGATATCTGACGAATCGTCTTGCGGCGCTTTCCCACAGTGCCCGCGTTTTCGCAGCCGAACCCTTTGGTGCCAATTCACTCAAGGTGGCGGCTACGGCCGCTTCCTGGGTCTCAATGTCAAGACCTCGGGCTGTGAGTTCCGAACACTGGGCCCGCACAAGGCGGCTATAGACGTCGATCGTTGCGGGTGAGTAGCCTTGTACGGCGAGGCTTTCCAGAAACCCATCACGGCATTGCTGGAGCCGGTCTCCAGCGTTCGTCTGAGCGGCGACATCGTCGGTGTGCAGTTCCATGTGTCGTTCCCCCCCTCAAGGTGGAAGAAAGGCGTGATGATCAACGAACCTCCAATCGACCTGATTATGCCGATATCGCTTTGCAGGAAGTCCGCAGTGTCAGGGCGGTCGGCAGTCCACGCGGCATAATCAGGATGTCGGCATTACTGATGTTGGTGTGGACGGGCGTCGGCGTCGTCTCGGCCGGCGTCGGCAGGGGCAGACGGTCCTGCCCGGTGGTGAGGATGTTGTTGACGGTGCGGTAGTGGCACGAGCCGATGGCCAGGGCGCGGGCGCTGGCGGCGTCGAGCCGGGCGTCGCCGTACCGCCGCCCCAGCCGCATGATCCCGAGCACGGTCCGATAGCCTTGTTCGGGGTGGGGGCGGCTCTCGAGGATGCGGGTGACGAGCTCGGCGGTCGCGGGTCCGACCTTCCCGGCCCAGCCGATGAGCCTCGATGGCGTCCACTCGGCGTGGGCGCGGTGGGCGCTCGGCATGTGCTCGGCCAGGGTGGACGGCCGGCGGTCGCGGCGTCGGGGGTGGGACGCCACGCGCCGGCCCTTGAAGAGGACTTCGACGGTCGCGGCGGTGTGGCGGACCTCGACCTGCTCGCGGACCAGTTGGTAGGGCACGCTGTAGAGGTGGCGGTCGACCTCGACGTGGTAGTCGATGTTGACCCTGCAGAGCTTCCAGCGCGCGAGGACGTAGCGCGTGGCCGGCAGGGGCCGCAGGGCGGGGCGGTCGAGCTGCTCGTAGAGGGCGCGGCGGCTGACGCCGAGCTGCTTCAGCGGCCGGTCGTTGAGCGCGTCGAGGAGGACGCGGATCGCCCGGTTCAGGGCGCCGAGCTCGAAGAAGGTCTGGTCACGGAGCCGGGCGAGTATCCAGCGCTGGACCAGCAGCACGCCGTTCTCCGCGGCGGCCTTGTCGCGGGGCTTCCGCGGCCGCGCGGGGACCACGACGGCGCCGTAGTGGTCGGCGAGGTCCTCGTAGGTGCGGTTGACGCCGGGCTCGTAGCGGCAGGGGCGCGTGATCGCGCTCTTGAGCTGGTCGGGGACCCACAGGGCGGTCGCGCCCCCGAAGTACTCGACCATGCGGACGTGGGCGCCGACCCAGTCGGGCAACTGCTGGGTCGCGGTCGCCTCGGCGTAGGTGAGGCCGCTCGCCCCGAGCGCGGCGACGAACAGCTCGACCGGCCGCGGCTCCCCCGTGTGCCGGTCGACCAGGGCCGGCCGCTTCCCGGAGAAGTCGATGAACGTCTTCTCGCCGGCGCGGTGGAGCTGCCGCATCGACGGCCGCAGCCGCCGCGCCCACTGCCGGTAGATCCCGCAGAACTGGGTGTAGCGG
Source organism: Vicinamibacterales bacterium (assembly GCA_963664545.2). GTDB lineage: Bacteria > Acidobacteriota > Vicinamibacteria > Vicinamibacterales > UBA8438 > JAJEEA01. The sequence continues at coordinate 3,319,682 of OY761475.2, forward strand.
TAGCCGTCCGGGTGGACCTGGGCGTACTCCTCCCAGAGGAGCTGCAGCGTGACGCCGTCCCGCTTCAGCTCGCGGTGGATGTGCGCGCAGTCCGGCCGGACCCGGTCCCGCGCCGGGGCGGCGCGGGGGAACAGCCGGGCTTCGAGCGCCGCGTCGTCCAGGTCGGCCGGCAGCGGCCAGCCGAGCGCGCATTCCGACGCCCGCCGCAGATAGCGGTTGACCGTCCCCACGCCGACGCCGCAGGACCGGGCCACCGCCTGGTGGGACAGTCCCTGCCCGTGTCTGAGCCGTAGTACATCGCGAATCTTCCTCATCAGCAGCCTCCGTGCCGGCATCGCCTCACCCTCCCTTCGGAAAGGCGAAGCGTGCCGCAATCAGGCTACCGACGAGCGTTCACGACTCCGGAACCGGCGTTCCACTTCCCCCGGAATGGATGTTCCACATCCCGAAATCCGTGTTCCACATCCCGGAATCGATGTTCCACTTCCTCCGAAATCGGTGTTCCACTTCCTCCGAAATCGGTGTTCCACTTCCTCCGAAATACGCACAGGGCGCTCGTGTCCAGGTAGAGCAGCGTCACCGGCGGTTCTCCCTGACGATGTCGGCCATGCTGCCTCCGCCGCGCAGCCGGGCCCTCGGCTTGGTCTTCTTCAGCCGGCGTCCGCTCCAGGCGATGGGAGGTCCGTCGTCCGAGGTGCCGGCGTCGGGCTCCGGGATAAGGCGAGCCACCCGATGCTCGCCATCCGTCAAGAGAAGAGTCGTGCCGCGCCGGACCTCGTCCAGGCACCTGCCCAGGTTCGCGTGGAGTTCCTGAATTCCGATGCGTCTCTCTCGCATGCGTACCCTCCGTACTGCGCGCGTCGTTTCAACCGGCCCCGCGCCCCGACTCGGCTCTCCGACACCCGACCGGTCCACTGCTCCTCACCGTTGGTCGCCTTGTGCGGGTCACCGTCGAGGTCGCAGAAGCGTCAACCCAGGATCACTTCGTCGATCACCGACGCGATAGTTGCTGCATCCAGACCCCCGCCCGGCTCGTCGCGGGTCTCGATCAGCGTGCCTTCCGGGCCTCCGCCGTTCTCGTGAGACCCGATTCCGCACGCCAGGTACTCGGCACGCTTCCTCTCCCATCGGGCTCTGTACCCCGGGTCGTTGAGCATGCCGAGATGCTCCCAGTAGAAGGTCACGCCCCGCGCGTGATCCTCGATCGTGAAGTCCGGGTATCGGGTGCGACCATTGGGCAGTACGAGAGGCTGCTCGTAGGCGTAGTCGATCCCGTGGGCGTGCAGCTTGTCGCCGATCACCAGCTCGGACTTCGATCGCACGAGGTCGCCGCGTTCGGTTCGATGGATCAGCCCTTCCTCGAGGAAGCGTTGCTGGGCGTCGACGACCACTTCGCGCGGCAACGGATCCGCAAAGAGGTTCGTCATGCGGCGGGCGATCTCCGAGTGCTCGTCGCCCGCATAACGGCGATAGTCAACAAGCGGGCCCTCGTGCAGGATGACCAGCCGGTCCTTGTGGCGGGTCAGCGCCGTATACAGGAGCTCGCGGGAGAGCAGCCAGCAAGGGTTGGTGAGTACGACGAACGTGATGCCGAACTCGCTGCCCTGGGTCTTGTGCACCGTCAGGCAGTAGGCCAGCTCGAGCGGGTTGCGGCCTTCGTCTCCGAACTCGCCGCGGTGAAACCCGTACTTGGAGCCCGGTTGCCCGGCGAACTCGACCTCGAGCTTCCGCGGCAGGCCCCTGAATTTGCTGTTCCTGAATTTGTATTGCCCGACGACGATGCCGATGTCGCCGTTGGCGATGTAGGCGTCCTCCGCCGGCTTCGGCCAGACGTCGCGCCGGCGCTGGTTGATGACGTTGATGACCTTGTCGCCGTAGAGGAGCGTCTGCGGGCCGAAGGGCGGCGGCACCTTGCGGCCCCAGCCCTCCTTCTCGGCGAGCTCGCGAACCTTCATCCGGAACCGCGTCTGAAGCGTGCGGTTCAGCGCATCCACCCCAACGAGCCCGGCGCGCCTGGGCGAGAGCATCTGCCAGGCTTCCGCCTGCGCGGCGGCTCCCGGGTTGTCGCCGAACCCGTTGAAGAAGAAGGCCCACGGGTTGTCCCCGCGACGCGAGCCGCCCAGCGATTCCTCGAAGCCTAGTTCGTCGTTCGGCCCCGCCAGCCCGAGGGCCTGGACCAGCTCCGCAACGAGCTTCTCCTGAAGCTCCTCCGGGTGGTTCCAGCGCACGAGCCGCAGTCGTCCGTCCGTTCCTTCCTCGCCCTCGTCCAGCACGGCGTCCGCGGCGGGACCGAGCGGCCGTCCACTGAAGTGCGACGCCAGGAGCACGTCGGTGCGGGCCTCGCCCTGGTGGCGTCGCGAGATCGTGAGCTCGGCATAGCCGGGCCCGCAGCGCGGAAAGACCAGCTCGACGTTCTCCGGCTCGAGCCCTCGAACGATGTCCACGAACGGACGGCCGGCCCCGATCGGCGGAAGCTGGCGCGGGTCCCCGACGAGCACGAGGCGCTCGACGTTGCTGAGCGAGTCGATCAGCGCCGCGAGCTGTTCTTCGGTCAGCATCGAGCACTCGTCCACGATCACGGTCCGGTAGTCGCCACAGCGGGGCACCCTGGGTTTGGGAAAGTAAGCGCAGGTTTCGCCGTCGTAGCGCTGCCGCTGGATCAGGAACTGCGCCAGCGTCTGGCCGGCACCCCGCATGCCGGTCTGCCCTTCCAGGCGCACGCGGGCCTTGCCCGTGGGCGCGAGGAGTAGCAGCCCCCTCTCGGCGAGGCCGGGAAGCGAGCAGAGCATCCGCAGCAGTGTCGTCTTGCCCGTCCCCGCCGGGCCGATCAGCACGGCAAGGCGCGAGCGGAAGAGCTGCTCGAGCGCCGACGCCTTTTCGCGCCGCGCACGCTCCTCCAGCTCGCGCTCTTCCGGATCCCCAGGCAGCGGCTTGTCGAGCCCCGCGTCCACGAGTCCACGCCAGTCGAGGTCGGCCGCGTGCGGCTTGCCCCTCTTCCGACCGAGCACCTCGCGGCGGATGATGTTGCGGCACTCGACGAGGCGTGCCACCTGGTAGCCCGGCTCGTCGGCGCGCGTCGCGACGCGCGCGATGACTGGATCGAAGCTCTCCTCGCAGGCGTCGAGCACGTTCTCGCCGAGCGGGCACGGCGGCTGGAGCGCGTGTTCCCGCGCCCTGCGGATGACCCAACTCCGGGGAAGCAGGGTGTGTCCCTCGCCCGCCGCGTGCTTCAGGAGGTCCACGACGCGCGCGCGCACCCGCCGTTGGTCGGCCGGGTCTTCGACGCAACTCGGCTCCGGCACGGGGAACTGCTCCCGCACTGCCTTATCCGGAAACAGGCCCCGGTCCACCGCGCCGAAGGCGATGGGGTCAGCGGCGCGCCGGTCGCGTTCGAAGATGAGGTACGGATTGCGCAGTAAGTCGGCATCGCTCGCCTCGATGCCGGCCTCTGCCCGTGCCGTAGTGTCGTAAAGGCGCAGCGCCTGACCCTCCGAGATGGCGCAGCGTCCGAGGAGCTGGAGCAGGGCCCGCCGCCCGTCGGCGAGGCGCTTCCAGCCCCTGCGCAGACCGTCCGTGAGGAGCTTGGCCGCGGATCCGCCGAGCTTCTCGGGATCATCCATCACGGCTTCCACGATCGTCCAGGGATCGCCGCCGCCCTCCCGTTCGCGCAGCAGTTCGATCTCGTAGGCGAGCAGGCTCCCGTGCTGGAAGCCCCACTCGTAGCCGAACGCGGAGAGCGCCGAGCCGAGGCCGGGGAACGCGCCGCGTGCCTTCCATAGGCGGTTGAGCTGCGTGTCGATCCAGGCGAGCGCTTTGTCCCACGGCCCCTCGATCCGGCCGCGGATCCGATGCAGCGTTGCGGCGCATGCCACGAGAGAAGCGACGGCGCCATCGTGGGTCAGGAGCTCCGAGCCGTAGGAGTAAGCGTCAAAGTGCCCGTCAGGAGCGAAGGCCATGAATTCCTCGGGATCGACCCGCTCGCTGTCGGCGAGTTCCAGCACCTCGTGGTAGGGGAAGAGGAAGCCGTCCGCGAACCCGGGTCGGACGGAGTGGCCGACGTTGCGCTCCCAGAGCACGCATTGAAGGGGCGGGTTCTCGACCTTGTATGCGTACTCGGTGGGCCCGCCGACGGAAAGCACGCGTCCCACGCCGACGATCACGCGCCGGGACTGTTCGGAGAGCGGAGTACGCTTGGCATAGAAGAAGCAGAGCGACTCCTCCGGCCGGAGCGCGCCGAAGAAGGTGTCGAGCAGCGCGAGCTGGTTCCCGCGCTCCTGGACCCAGGCGGTCTCGACCGGATTGCCTTGGTGATTGTGGATGTCGGGCTCGCGCTCCGGCACCCAGCCGATCTTCAGACGATCGGCGATCCCGATCTCGTCGTCCTTGGGGTTGCCCTCGACCTTCTCCCGCAGCATCCACCGGAACGGCACGCAGGCAGCGGAATACGCCGGCTGCACGAAGCGGGTGGGTGCGAAGTGGCCGTGCGTCTCGGGGTAGAACTCCGTGTACGGGTGCCTCATCGTCCGAGGGAGCGCGAAGGGCGCCATGAACGAGACGCGCTCGCTCACGCAAGGCGGCAGGTCGGCCCGGTCGAGCTGGTCGAGCCGCCGGTTCGCGCAACGCGCCTCCACATCGTCACGCCGGCCCTCGCCGATGCGGGGCAGGACGAAACAGCTCGAGTTGTCGAGCGGGCGGGCACACACCGTCCCGGTCCAGCCCGCGTCGTGCCACGGGACGCGGATGGTGACGTGGTGGGGCGGCAAGCGACGGACACCGGTGGCGAAGCTTGTCACGATGAACCTCCCGGCGACCGCGGGGATGTCATGTTCAAACCTGCGGGAGGGTGCTTCCAGTCGTCGCTGGCTCCCGACACGTCGTGGCGCTCCAGAAATGCGCCGATGTCATCGATTTCGAGAAACGCGATCGAAGCCTGCGGCTGTCCGTGGCTGTCGAAGACCAGCCTGTTGTGAGCCTTGCTCCGAGGCCAGTAGGCATTGCTGCCGCCGTACTGCCCGTTGTTGGCGACGACCACGAGCTGGAACATATGGTAGTGCAGCGCCAACGCCATTTGGTCGAACGTCTTCACGTCCTGGTTGAGTGCCGGGATCGCCAAGACATCCGACACATCCCTGAGATCCGCAGCTAGGCCGAGGTCCGTCGCGTCGTAGCACACCGCCGCCGTGAGCTGCACGGGCCTCGTACCGTCCGCGATCGACCACGGATAGCCGATCAACCACTGGCACGGCCGGAACTCCCGAAGAACGTCCGCACCACCATGATTGAGCGCCTGCTCATTCGGAGCAAGATGCGCTTTTCCTTGGCGGCGAGTCTTGATCTGCAGTCCATAGGCGTCCGACCACTCTGGGATCACCCACAGCGCTGAGTTGACGAGCGGTTGCCGCGGCAGAATGGCCTCATAGGTCAGCCCCGCAAGGACCATCGCCTTGTGAGCCCGTGCAAAAGGGACCAGATGGGTACGGACGTCCTTCGGATGGACGGCAAGCTCGGGCAGAATCAGCCAATCGAGCCGCCCTTCGCTCCCCTTGTGCGTTTCCCGAAGCGACAACATGCGTTCCACCGCTGCGAGCGCCGCCGACAGGTGATTGCGGTGCTTTCGTCGAATTGTCGGCTCGTTGAGCGCCAAGTCGGCGCGCTGGAAGTCCTCGGCTGCCGGGACCGCCGTCTGGACAACGCAGGCACGCAACGGTCTGTTCGCGTTCGTCGCGGTCGGTCGCTTGGCCACCAGAGGCAGGATCAGCGCCCGAGTAGCGCTGCCGCGACATTGATCGAGATCGGCGATCCTCTGGGCAATCTGCGTCCTCGCCTCTTTGATGCCCTGTTCGAGCCAACCGAACTCGGTTGGAGCACGGCATCCCGGCCAGCGTAGGAGGGCCATGAGGAATCCCTCTACCCAGTCGGTGATCGGAAGCCAGTCGTCCCCAAAGGCTGGCTGCCCGCTGTAAAGGCCATAAAGCCGCTGGTACCAGTGGCTCACGGCCGGGCGATACCTCGACTCGACCTCTATCGAACTCGCGAGGCGTACGGGACGCGTGAAGTCCGGTTGTCCCGACAGGATAAATCGCAACAGGAAGCCGAGCTGAACGCGCCATCGCTCGCCAGCCTCGCACCATGAAGGCGGCTCGTACAGGGAGGCCGATGGATCGGCTCGACTCCTCTGGATGCGTAGGTCCTGGATATCGGCGATCCCGTGCTCCGAAATGACCCTCAGTCGGATGTGGACCGGGGTGATCACCTCGAGTGGAGGTTCCTGTCGCCGCCACTGCTCAAGGAACGCCATCGCGAAGCGCAGGAGGGAGAGCTCGTTGCGCAGCGAGCCTGTCGGATGAGAGCGTAGGACAACCGCGGCCAACGTGTCAGAGTGTTCGCCTGAACTGCTGGCAGTACTGCACAGATCTTCGCGCACCCGCGCCGGAAGATCGTCGAAGAGGAGACCTTGTGTCTCCGCGTGGATGAGCTCAAGAAGGAAACTCGGATCTCTCTGTGCGAGTTGACGCTTCAGCGATGGGTTGAGGCCAGGCCGCGTCAGCTCAACAGCGCGCTCTCGATCCACGAAGGCCCGCCTGGCAACGACCGCGAGAGTGCCGAAATCAGAGCCCGCCAAGCGCTCGCCTTCACCGCGCAGGAATCGGATGAGCTCCCGATAGTGGCGCGTTTCGGGTGCCGTTCCCGTGCGCGTGACGGGTGCCGCGGCCGGGTCGGAGGCGGCGAGGAACAACAACGCCTGCTGCCGCAGGTACCATGGAATCGTCGGCCCGGGCAAGGCCACTAGACGAGCGGCCTCCCTGCCAAGCTCCTCCCGGTAGGATCTGAGGTCGATCCCCGACGGAAGCGATTCCGGTTCCCTCACGAGGCCGGTCTCCGTGGCTCCCGCGCGTAGGACCTCAGCGAGGCAGTACCAAGCCACTCGCCTGGGTGCCTTTCGACGGCCTCCCATTTCCGTGAACGGGCGGAGGAGCGAAAGGACTTCCCGCAACAGCTTCACATGCGGCCAGAGATCGAGCCCGATCCGAAGCAGGCGGACGTTCGATGGGTCGTCGATCCACCGTTGAATCAGGCCTAGCGCAAACGCCCTGGCATCCTCGTCCAGCTCGTTCCGCGTACGCGCCACGCGCAGTCGGCCGCTCGACGGCATATTCGGAGCGTCGCCTTTTCCGACCTCAGACTCGTCCAGCGTGTCGTCGGCTTGGAGCAGCGGCCTGATGGAGCGGAACGTCGTCCGATACCGGGCCGCGCCGAATCTGGCGACCGTCTCTTCGCGTACGTCCGGGACGGGCGAAAGCCGCCAGCCGCTGTCGTCTCCGATGGTGAGGGCCTCTTGGGCGCGCATCAAGCCCTGGATGGCGTCGAGGATCTCTTCGCCCGCAAGTGCGTCGAATCCCCCCGACACGGCCGATTGGATGCGGTTCATCTTCGCGCTCTGGCGCACCAGTGGTCGTTCAGCGCCTCCGAGCTCTGCAACCCGCGTCTTGTCGTTCGACAGCGCAAGGCCTGCGGCGGTTTCCTGGAGTCTTTCACGCAGCCATCCGGAAACGGTCTTCTCGAGGTCCGTCGAGGAGCGATCGGGGTTTGGATCGACCGCGACCAGGACTCGCAAGTCGTCGACGTACCGGCAGGCGTCCAGCAGCCGGATCCCAGAAGCAATAGTGTTTCCGATCGCGTTGCGGAGCGCCGCGTCGAACGGTAGCAACACAACATTCGCGAAGAATCCGGACGCGACGAGGCCCTGGGGCAGCGCCACCCGTGTGAAGTCATCGAGATCTGCCTGCTCTCAGTAGTGTCCCAGGAATTACTCCAATAGATTCAACAGGTTACGGGGGCCTTCACTAAGAGAAGTGTAATCGGTATCAGAAAATAGCTGCAAAAGCGGGGTTTTCTCGAACACTGTCAAACTCAGCGTCTGTAGAATTGTGTAGAGACTTACCGGGAGATCCAGCCGTTTCTTGATGATGGCCACGAGCACATACACCGACACCGCGATCCAGATTTGGCTCTTGACGGCGTTCTCCGAGGTCCCAAAGAACGACTTGATCCGCAGATGCTGCTTGATCCACTTGAAGAACAGCTCGACTTGCCAGCGGTGCCGGTACAGCTCGGCGACTGTGAACGCAGGGATCGCAAAGTTGTTGGTCAGGAAGTTGAACGTCTTGTCCGTGGATTTATCCCAGTACTTCACGCGACGGAGCGGCTGCGGATACCGGGACGTGGAATCCGCAGCCGTGAGCACGATGGTTTGATCGCAACGAAGACCGGTCGTCTTGTCGACCGGTCGAGAGTACCGACGCTGGTACCGCGTGTTGGACTTTGCGCGGATAACGAAGAACGCACCGAATGCCGCCAAGGCGTACAGGCGCTCGAAGTCGAGGTACGCACGATCCATCACGTAGAAGGCACCAGGTTCGGGGACGAAGCGGTCGAGCGCGTGAACGTCGGCCATTTTGCCGTCGGAGACATGCAGGAACGTCGGAATCGGGCCGCGCAGGTCGAGCAGCGTGTGCAGCTTGACCGCCGCTTTCGTCGACTGGAACGGTGCCCACGGAAACATGGACAGGCACAGGTCGATGGTCGATGCGTCGAGGGCGAACACGGTGTTATCGAGGTCCAGGCCCAAGTTCTCACTGGCGTACATCGGTCTGGCGATGCGGATCAACGCTTGCGCCACCTCGGCGTAGATTCGCCAGTCGCGTTGCTTGTTCGCATTGGCCAAGGTGTTGCGCGACACCGGACTGCGAATGCCCAAGTGATAGAGCTTCTGTCGCTGTGCGCGCAGGCAGACCTCGATATCTCGCAAACTTTCCCGATACGTAAGTTGGGCGAATGCCATGCACAGAAACTGGCTGTGGCACGGGAAGGACTTAACGTAACGGTTGCCGCCATATCGGCTCACAGCGCGACGGAAGGTGTGCATCGGCAGGTGATCCATCACCTGCGCGAAGACCAGCTTGCCTGAGTACATGCCCCATCTCCTCGGAAATAAGCACGAGCATCGTCTCAGAGCGGGAGCGAGTTCAAGTCGATGACAGTTCCAAATCTCTGTATCTCCTTTACGTTCTATGGTTTACGGGTGGCTGTCCCGAGTTTCTTGGGACACTAGTGGCCTGCTCTGCGTAGATCCGGACGTCACTCTCGTCGCGGGAATGCCAGCCCCAATTGAGCACGGACGCCGCCAGATAGAAGAACGCGGGGTCATCACCGTTGCGCCGGACCCGGCCTATGGCTTCCGCAAGCAGATCCGGGCGCACGCGGTCGTAGAACTGCCGAAGATCTGCGTGTACGATGTAGACACGTTTGCCCTCCACCGCGGGAATCGACGCCGCCGCGACTTCCGGGCGGGACAGAAAGCTCCGGTAGTCCTGGTAGTACGCACGGTAGAGCTTGGCAGATCCCCACCGATGCCGCAGTTTTCCAGCGATCTCGTCGCAAAACAGGCGGTTGCCGTAGGAAACTACCTGCTTTCGGGACGCCTGATCGCGTATCGGCCGCCGCGGGTCCCCCTGGCGTGTCTCTACCCGGTCGGCAAGACACAGCATTATCGCGGTCGCCGCCACCTGTTCAGCGAGGTCGACGTGGGCGAGCGGCCGAAGCCGTGCGGCGGTCGGCAGCTTCTCGACAGGTTCCCACACGCCATCCCGCACTCTCCAGCGCTGGCCCTTGGGTGCCGGAACGATTCGTAGGGACTTGTTCTGCCAGTTCTGCGAAGACTGCAGACGTTCGCGGAGTTCGCCGAGAAACGCTGGCAGGTTCACCGCGGCTCGGTCGAGGGCGAGCGTGTCGGAGAACCAGTTGTGGTAGCGGATGTAGGACGCTGTCTTCTTCCATGCCTGAACAAGAACGTACTCCTCGTGGAGTAGTTCCAGGCGCGGCTCTAGTTGGTCCAGAACCATGATTTAGCCTTGCAGCACCTCGATCAGTTCAGCGATCACGTGCAGCTCGTCTTCGTCTGTACCCGTGATCACCATCTGCTCGAAGTTCTGGTTGACCGGATCCAGGATGATCTCCTCGTGACGCCAGGAGTCACCGTCCTTCGCCTTCCGGCTCTTGTAACGCTTGACGGTGTATCGCTGCCCGGTCTCGGGATCGGTGGCATCGCGAAGCTGGGCAAGGACGATCTTCCCCTGGCGCGTGCCCTCGACCGGAGCGCGGAAAAGACACCAGGCACCATCGGGGATCGCGGGTTCCATGGACTTCCCGACGACCTGGGCGGCGAACATGCCCTTGCGCAGGCGGTGGCGGGACTCGACAGCGACCCAGTCGAAGCTGTGGTCGTCGACGTACTGCGGATCGCTGAAGCCGCTGGCGGCCGCCTTGAGGGAAACGAGCGGCACGCAGGTCAGGTAGCGGTCCTCGGGCGCGGGCTCGACCGTGCGAGGGCGGAACGGAACCACCGTCGCAGTCCCCTCCGATGCCGCTCCCGCCCCCGCCCCGGACCGAATCTGGAACGCATCCGGCCAACCGCCGTGGACTTCGGTGACTTCGTCGATCTCGGCCATGACGCGGATGGTTTCGTTCACGGCGACGACGATCTTCTGGTAGTGGGCGACCTCCGCGTCGAAGAGCGTACGGCCCCTCCGGTCCTTGAGCCACTTGTGGCAGACTTGGTATCCGCCGATGTGGAAGTCCCAGGCCCCGCGTGCACGCCGTGGAACCCGATGGTGGCGGGCTCGGTCGCGCGGTGGCCTTCGTGGGCGTTGGTCCTGGCGGCGTCGAGCCAGACGGTGCCGTTCGACCAGCCGACGCGGCCCACTACGGGGTTCCTGGGGCCGGCGTAGCTGGTGACGGGCTTACGGAGCTTCGACGATTCGAGCAGGTGCAGAGCCAGCAACTCACGTCCAGCCGCCACCAGCTCTCGGAAGAGCTCAATGTTTGCGGGCAGCGGCACGCGGGGGAAGTCGAGCTTGACCTTGGCTGCGTAGCGCTGCCGGTAGTGGGGGCTGTGGAACACCGCGTAGATCCAGGCGAGGACATCCTCCGGGCCGAGGGTGGCCCGGAGGTCGCCCCGGCCGTCGCTGACGAATCGCAGTTCAGTGGCGGATGCAATCTGTTCAACGAAACCCGCGGCGAGATTCGGCGTGCGGCCGTCCTTGCCGTTGGCCCAGCGGCTGAACAGGGTTGTATCCGCACTTCCAACGCCCGGATAGAGATAAACGGGAAAAAGGTGACCTCGCTCGCGTGCTCATGAATCCCCTCATTTTCCGTTTCAACGTCAAATTACGCCGAAGACCTCTCGGTATACCCGGTGTTCCAGCAGCATCTTTCCGAACGTTTCCATCAATGGGCGAACCCGGTCGTCGGACCAATTGGGAAGATGGTGATACAGCATCAAACCTTGTCGAAAAAGAGAATGTGTGCGCCGCTTCACTGTGTTCGCCCTCAGCCAGCGATCATAGCCGATGCGCTCGCCTGCTGCACCTAGCAACGACAACACCGCGATGGCCAGCGCGCTGATCAGCAATAGCCGGTCTCGGCGACCCGGGCTCGAAACGCGCATCGACGACAGACCCATCCCGAAGCGCATGTCCTTGATGTCCCGAAAGCCCGCTTCAATGCCCCAGCGCTTGCCGTAGTACCGGATCAACACCGGCGTGGGTACCTTCGCGTCGCTGGCCACTAGGCACCACGGTTCGTCCATCTTCCGATCATGTACACACACGACGGCACCCACGGGCCATTCGTGAGCATCGGTCACCCGGGCACCCACCAATCGGCGCGCACGGCCCCGAGAGCCGACCCAGTCCGCCGCCAGCCGCTGGTCGCCCCGTGCATTCGTTACGTAGATGTCTCCGCGCAACCGAATCACGTATTCGAAGGCCAGCTCCTCCGTCAGCAGGTAGAACAGCTTGCAATCCCCAAAGCCCCGATCCGCGACGACCGTAACCCTCACCCCAGCCGGCAGTACCTCCCGCAACCGGGACAGCACTTCGTACTCGTAGCGCCGCTGGTTGCCCTTCAGAGTCGATGTCTCCACGGTCTTCCACAGCAGGGGCGTCGCGCGGCCATGGCCGGTCAGCATCGACAGCACGATCGTGTCCTGCCCGTCGGAGGCAAAGCTAGTCCAATCCAGCGCGACAACCACTTCCTCGCGAGCACCAACGATGTACGGCGTCCAACAGGCGAAGAAAGTCCAGACGTCAACGCCTTGATTGCTCAGGAGCCGGTCCACCTGTTTCACACCGTGCTTGGTTAACGTGCCCATAGCTTGGGCCAAGCCACGTCCCACAGCGTGGATCGCGAGAGAGGCACTCGCCAACACACCCAAGGTTGCATTGGCCAACGATAGCACGCGTTTGGCATGCAAATCACCGTCGTGCAACGTGGTTATGAAGTTCATGAGATCTCGTCTCTCGATCAGTCGGGCACCGGCCTTTGACGGTTTCTGATGCATGCGCATGGGTCAATATAGTACCCGGACGGGCAACATTTTGCAACGTCTTGCAGGGAAAAAATCTCCGGTCAAGGAAAGGGCTCGTTCTGTTGACTTCTAATGAAAATGAGGGGATCCCTGAGGCTCGCGTGTCCGATTGGAAACCATCGAGTCATCGGTAATCCATCGCGTGGCCAGTAGGTGCTTCCAGCCGTTACCGATTGACTGCCTACATGCCATCATGGCCACATTCTCTCCCGCAAGCATGTGTCCCATAACGTCGGCGCGGGGACGGCACAGGAAGCCACGCGACTCTCCGGTGAAGTAGGTGAAGCGGGTGTCGAAAGGCCGGTAGAGGATCGGAACGACATCTTTCTCGGATGGGCCAGCGCGACGGAGGTCGTCCTGTGCCCACGCGACCTTCCAATCCTGCGCGTCCTCACCCAATCCATACTTATGCCGCACTTCTTCTGTATCGCCACGCGCCATCTCGGACGCCACGTGCCAGATATCCTCGGCTGACCATTGCACTGTCAGGCCGTCTCTTGCGGTTACGATGGCAACGGAATTGACCGGAAAGACATCGGTTACCGATGTCCACTCGTCGTATTCGTCCGTGCTGGTGTCTTCGAACGGCCTGAAGATATAGAAGGGTGGACGAGGACCGACGTCAATCCAATCGGTAGTCGCCATGTCGCGCGCAAGCAGCCAGTCATTCTTGGACGTCCTTGCGCCCCAGCATTCCGCGTGGCGCACGGGAGTGAGGGAAACTCGCTGGGTGCCAGTGAACGTCTTGACGAACAGACCGATGCCGACGCCCTGTTCAATGTCAAAGACGTTCTCGTCTCTGCGACCGTCGGGTGAAACCTCCTTCTTCTTCAAGTTGCCGTGCAGGTCCGCGAGGAACAACTGATCGAAGGACGCCATTAGCGCCCATCGCATGCCGCGGAAGGTCGGATTGTCGATATAGCTGTGGTTGGTGATGAAACCGTGGATTCCGGTGCCTGACAGCTCCAACAGCCAATTGGAGAGCCGCGTGAATCGCACGTAAAGGTCATTCAGCCACTTCGGGTTGCGTTCGTTCAGTGACTCGCCATCCACTTCAAAATAGCTCAAAGTCCTGCGACCGCTCTGGATTTCCCTTCCGCGCATTAGTGCAGCGATCCAGTCACCGCCGCGCCCGGCCTCCGCCAGGTACGGCGGATTTCCCATTACCACAGTGAACCGCCGTTTGCGTTTGATCGCGTTGACGGCCTCCGCTTCATGCGCTAGCGCCGGCAGGAAGCCGAGCGTGAGCTGCCCTTGGGCCGGCGGCTCGAGCGCGTTCGTCAGATACACGCGCGCCCGCTCGTCGCTCGCGAAGCGGTAGCCCGTCTCGTAGAGCTTGAGGCCGATCTTGAGGTGCGCGATGGCGTACGGTGCCATCAGAAGCTCGTAGCCGTGCAGGCGCGGCAAGAGGTCTCTGGGGACGTACTGATTCCAGAGCGCCTGGATCTTCGGCTCGTCGTAGCTCTGAGCGCTCCACTTCTCGACCATAGTCTTGTGGATGAGATCGATGACCTCGACGAGAAAAGTGCCGGTACCGGTGGCGGGGTCAAGAATCTGAACGAAGGCGTCGGTGGGCGGTGTGTCTTCCGGGACCTTCAGATGCTCGTGGCGTTTGGCCATTTCGGCCCAAGTGGTCGTATCGGCTAGGCCGTCGGCTAGGCCGAACTCGGTACGTAGGAGCGCGTCGATCGAGCGCACGATATAGGAGACGACGGGACGTGGCGTGTAGAAGACACCGCGCTTGACCTTCTGCTCCTTGTCGTAGGCGGCGAGGAAATGCTCGTAGAAGTGGATGACGGGGTCTTCCTGGGGGTTCCGGTCATCGAAGTCGCGGACGACTCTTTCCATCTTGGCTTGGTCGAGCAGCTCCACGACCTCGGAGACACCCAGTTCGTCGAAGTCGATACCGGGTCCGCCGGCCGTGGCGTGGCGACCGCCGACACGCAAGAACGTCTGCGTCAACTCGCGGAGGAAGGGGTTCGTCCGCATGTGGGCGGCGAAGTCGTCGGCGGTTGGGCGTGCGGGGTCCGTGATGCGGGCCGAGAGCAGCCCGTACGCGATGGTCTGGGCGTACGTGTCGGCGAAGCCGGCCTCGTCCAGATCGTGGACCAGCGCAGTCTGGAACGCCTTCAGGAGCTTGGTGAGCGGGCCGGTCTCGGTCTCGATCGCGATGGCGGTCTTGGTGCGGTCGCGGATCTCGCGGGCAAGTGCCGCCAGGCGCTCGGAGAGCCCCTTCGAAGTGGTGATGACTTCGCGGTGGCGCAAGGTGAAGGCGGCTCGCCAGCGTTCGCGCCAAGCGTCGGAGTCGCGGTCGTCGTCGGGCCATGTGAGATGGTCGGTCAGCTCGCGGGCGACGGTGTCGAGGTGGAGCCGCGTGTCGAGGTTGTCCCAGCCCAGCACCTTGAGCGTCGGCAGGTCGCGGCTATCGGGAGGCTTGGAGAAGTGGGCGAAGGCGATGCGGCGCTCGTGGCCTTCGCCGTAGTTGGACACGAAGAGCAGGTCGTCGGAGGCCCAGGCTCGGCGCTCGGAGCGGTGGTCGGAGGCACGCTTCTTGAGCGCCACTTGGCCGAGGATGCGACGCAGGGCCACCACGGGCAGGCGCTTGGGTTGGAACTTGACGAAGAAGATGCCGCAGGGCTGGCCGGGCGCGAGAGGGCGCAGGCGCTTGATCTCCTGGATCTTGGCTGCGTTCTTGGCGTCGATCCCGAGCTCGTCCTGTGGGTCGTACTCGAAGGTCAACTCCTCGAAGTCGTCCGAGTCGATCGGCCAACCGAGTTCATCGCGCAGGTACGCGACGAGCTGGTCGAAGCGGCGGATGCCGGCGAGGCGTTCGCGGTGGTCGGTTGGCATCGGCTCAGCCCTCGTTCAGCTCCATCCAGCAGCGCAGGTGCGGCTTGACGCCGACGGGGGCATCCACGCGCTTCAGGTAGCTGTTCTTGATGTGCTTCTCGATCCGCTTGCGGACGTCGAGGAGTGTCTTCTCCTCGGTCGCGCAGCGCCGGGGCGTCTCGGGCTTCGAGCGGATGCTGCCGACGATCTCGCCCGGCTCCTCGAGGATGGACCCTCGGTCGAGGTCGTAGAGGTACCAGCGGGTAGTGCCGGCCTCCTCGGTGAACTCGTTCGTCTCCTTGTCGAGAGCCGGGAGCACGTAGCAGAAGAAGGCGCCGCAGACGCCCTTGGCCGGGCGCTGGCGGCCGCTGAAGATCCCGCCGGGGAAGCGAGCGAGGCGGCCCTCCAGCTCCGGGTCGGTCTGGAGCAGGGCTTGGTACTCGAGGTGCATGTCCTCTACGGCCGTGCGCGTGCCCTCGTAGGCGTGGTGGAACTCCTTCAGCGCCTCGTAGTCGTCCTCGGGCGTGAGGAGCTTCCTGCCCTCGATGCCGAGGGTCCTGGAAATCAGGAGCGTCTTCTGCGTGACCTTGGTGTAGAGCGAGAGTATCGCGTTCAGCTCCTCGGGCGTGAGGAAGTTCCAGAACCAGACCCTGCCACGCGAGACGGCGGCCTCGGGATGGTCGGCGAGGAGCCGCTTCTCGACCTCGGGACTCATGCGCCGGTCTACACGGCCGATGCGCTGCATGAGACGCACCGGGTTCCAGTGGATGTCGTAGTTCATCATGCGCGAGGCGTCCTGGAGGTTGAGACCCTCGGAGAGGACATCGGTGGAGATCAGGACGCGGATTTCGCTGCGGCCCTGCCCCGCGAGCTCCGGGGACGACAGGCCGTTGTAGTAGGGCGCGAAGCGCTGGATGACGTCTGCGCGGTTCTTCTTGGTGGCGCTGTCCACCTGCTCGACACCCTTGATGCCCGCGCCGTCCAGGTGACGCTTGAGATATCGGGCCGTGTCGGCGAACTCGGTGAAGATCAGGATCTTCTCCTCGGCCAGCGCCTTCGACTTGAGCAGGCGGATGAGCTTCTGGAGCTTGTCGTCGTGCCTCGGCTCGAACTTCCGGGCCTCGTCCAGGAACTCCACGATCTGGTCGAGGTCGAGGAACGTCTCGGACATCATCTCGTCGACGTCGTACTCGGCCCGGTCGAGGCGCTCGACGGCGTCGAGCATCTCCTGGGGAACGACGTCCTCGTCGTCCGCGTCGTCGCCTTCGTCGCCCCAGAACTCGAGCTGGCGGTGGGAGACGTGGCCCAAAACGTCGGCCTTCTGCGCCTTCCACCGCGCGAGGCGCTTCTTCTGAGCCTCGCTCCGGCTGTCAACCTCGAGGAAGGCGAGCAGCTTTTGGAGGAGGCGGTCGCAGGAGAGCTCGAAGGCGGCGACGGAACTCTCGAAGCGCTTGAGGAAGTTGGTGCGGATCAGGCCGACGACCTGCTTCTGGCGGTTCTCCTCGAAGGCGTCGATGTCCCCGTTAGAGCCCCTGTACCAGTACAACGGGTAGTACATCGGGAGCGTGAAGAGCGGGTTCTGCTTGGCGAACGCCTTCTCGAACAGGTCGAGCATGCGCCCGTAGGTCTTGCGGATCGAGTACGCGGCCACCTGGGGGTCCTTGCGCTCGGGGAAGGCGGCTGCTTTGCCGTGCTCCCGAATCTGGCTCTCGCGGGCGTACGCGCGGCTGCGCTGGACGACGAGCCGGCGGAAGATCTCGTCGGACAGGAGGATCTCCTGGGCATCGGTGACGTGCTCCGCGGCGTCCGCCGCGTCCTGCCCCACACGACTGCGAAGCGCCTTCTCCATCTGGTTGAAGTGCGCCCGCAGGCTGTTCACGCCGATCGTGCGCGCGAAGTAGGTCTCGTCGCGCCGCGTGAAGAGCTCGGTCATGTGACGGAAGTCGCTCAGGCGGTTGTTGATCGGCGTGGCCGTCAGCATGAACAGGGTCTTGGGGCGTTCCGCGTTGTCGAGCAGCTCGAACAGGCGGTAGTAGCGCGACGGTTCGGTTCCCTTGCCGGGGTCGCCCTGTCGGCCCGGATTGCGGAAGTGGTGCGCCTCGTCGATGACGACGATGTCGGCGAGTTCCGCAATGCGCCGGAAACGCGCCGGGAAATCTCCCTTGCGTCCGAGGTCGGTATGGCTGAAGACGGCCAGGTTGCTGAAGTCGGCACCGCCGCCGACGCCGCCGATGTGCGGCAGCAGCCGGCGCAGGTGCGGCTCCCATACCCCCTCCTTGGCGGGCTTCGGCGCGAACAGCACGACTCGCTTGCCCTCGTGAAGGATGAGCCGCTCGATCAGCATCAGGCCGACGAAGGTCTTGCCGAGACCCACGCCGTCGCAGAGGAACGCGCCGCCGTGCTGGCGGGCGATCTTCATCAGCGCCCAGTACGCCTCCTGCTGATAACGATCGAG
The DNA here is from genome assembly GCA_963664545.2 of Vicinamibacterales bacterium. Taxonomy (GTDB): domain Bacteria; phylum Acidobacteriota; class Vicinamibacteria; order Vicinamibacterales; family UBA8438; genus JAJEEA01. The sequence goes on from OY761475.2 coordinate 3,337,393, forward strand.
GCGCGGGAACATGCGCGACCGTCTCTCGTCCCACTCGGTGGCGGTCAGCTCGTGCCCCCGGAAGAACTCCTGCAGGGCCTTCGCGTAGACGTCGAACGGCGAATACAGGTGCGTATGGCGCGAGATCGTCTCGATGACGGCCTCGGTGATCTCGTTGGCTTCGTCCCAGTGCGTCTCGAACCACTCCTGAAGCTGCGCCACCTCGCGCGCGCTCTGGATCTGGACGTTGAGCTCGACGTTCTTGGTGAGACCCGGCCGCGTGAAGTTGCTGGAGCCCACCAGCGCCTGGGCGCCCACGACCTCCATCTTCGCGTGGGTGATGTAGGCCTTCGCGTGGAACTTGTCCTTGTCGTAGATGCGGCACTCGATCTGCCGGGAGCGGAGGGCGTCGAGTATCGCGGGGACCCCGTGCAGGAAGGGGTTCGGCTGCTTGTCCTCCTCGATGCTCTCGTCGAGCCTGTCGAGCGCTTGCGTCCGGACCGCCTGGAGAATGGCCCGGCGGGTCCGGTGGGTGGTTTCCGTGCCCATCAGGATCCGGATCTTGTCGAGCTCCTGCCACTTGCCGTCGAGGGCGAGCAGGGCGCCGATGTCGAAGTAGCCCGTCGCGATGTCGAACGCCTTCGCGATGCCCGACCACTCCTCCAGGTACCGGAGCCCGGTCCAGCCGGAGACGCTGTTGTCGACGATGAAGAGCTCGCGGCCCTTGGGGTCAACGGTCATGACGCTCTCGTTCGCACCGCGTCCGGCGGCGCAACGGTGAGGCAAGACGATCCAGTCGCCCTCGTGGCAGGCTCCGCCTCGGGAGCGGTCTTGGCCTCACGGGCGTCATGATAGACGAAGTTCGGGATCAGGGTGCCGTCGCGACGTCCAGGAGACAGACGCGTGGACAGCCCCGCGGAGGTCCTCGCCGTCGCAGTCCGGGGTACAGCGTTCGGAGGCGAGCGCGTGCGCCCGGCTCAGCAGCGGGCGCCCGGACCGAAGAGGCCGGCGGCGGCTGCCTGCGGTGGCAGCCGAAAGCCGTCGGCGCACCGGACCGCGCGCATCGTGGGCGTGTGGTCTAGCGCGTCGGCTGGCAGCGGTTCGGCGCGCAGCTTGAGGTGGGCGAAGATGCGTCGGCGGCCCGGGAGGGGGCGGAGGCCGCCGTCGGGGCCGTCGGCCGCCGCCGGTAGCAGCTTCAGGCTGACAGCGCCGCGCACGTTGCCGCCGATGGCGAGGATGCGGCGGCGGGACGGCTCGACCTTCACGACGATGTCGCAGTGGGTCCGGGCGCCGACGCCGAGTTGTCGGCGGCGCTCGGCGATCGACCGGTAGGCCGGCCGGCGGGCGCTGCACAGCAGGTCGCCCGGTGCGACCGGTGCCTCGCCGATGTCGTAGGCGGCGAACGCCGCGGACGGCTCGTCGGTGCGGCGGGCGCGGATGGCCTGGTCGATGTAGGCGTGATGGGCCACCGCGCGCTCGAAACGGCGCGCCTCGCCGAGGCCGGCCTCGCACATGACCCACGAGATGAAGGCCGCCGACCAAGGGTAGCGCCAGCGCGAGGCGACGCCGCGCGGTCCGCGCCAGGCGTCGTTCTGGGCGCCGATGATCCAGCCGCCCTGCGGCGTGACCGACCAGTAGCCGGCGATGGAGGCGGCAACGCGGGCCGACTCGGCCCGGCCCGGCCGGCGCCAGCGGCGGCGGCGCGGCTGGTCGGGTCCGGAAGCCTCGGTCGTCTGGTCGACGACGATGAACCCGAAGAATGCCCATTCCTGCGCCGCCAGGTCGACGATGCGCCGGCCGACCTCGTTCATCGGCAGCGTGCCGCACGACGTCCGGCTGATCTTCATGGCGCCGGGCTCGCCCGTGACGCGCGCAGACGGCACCAGAACGTCGAGGACGTCGGGCGGCAGGCGGTCGAATGCGGTCTGCTGCGCGGCGGCAGTGGCCGCGAACGCGACGGCCAGCATGACGACTAGCGGCTTCAACGGCATTGGGGTTCTCCGCTTCCGTAGACTTCCCGTCACGTGCCAAAAGAACCTGGAGGACATGGACCGGTGGGTCCGCATCTGAACTCTCCTTGATGGGGCTTGGACTCTTGAGATCGGAGCTACTCTTGGGCCATCGACCAAGCCCAGATGCGTGCCGCGATATCAGCAAGCCGAGCGGATCGCGTCTCGATGGCTTTGAAGTTCCAGGGTCCTGCACGATCGGCGATGTCGAGCGCAAGCCGGCTAGGCGACGGGCGAAGCAGTTCCTGTTTCTTCGCAAACGATAGTCGTCCCATCTCCGAGTTTCGTTCGCGCTTGCGCAAACAAAGGTTGCCTGCGGTATTGACTATTCTTGTATAGTTCTCGCTTCTTGCGTCTTCACCCAACTCCCTTTTCCAGTCATCGCTGGTTTCGATGTGCTGCGGTGCGACGTGCTCCACGGTGTCAAGAGTGGAGTAGTCCGGCAGCTCGCCACCGTGTTCTTGGGCGAGATGACGATCTATTTCTTCCAGAATCAGGCGTGTGAATCCAATTTCCCGTGAGCGATAGACCGGTCGTCTGACCAGCGCGTCCTTGAAGACTTCGTCTCCCACCCATAGCTGCTCCTTCCTGATCGCTTCATGCAGGAGAGCCGCAGTCGGGGCAACACTGTCGGGGGGCACTATTCTGTCGACGAGTGGCGGAAAAAATGAGTCGTATCTCGTTACTGACAATTCGGCAACCTTCCTACGAACGAGCAGTACGTACACTTCCTTGAGCAGAGCCTCCACCGCCTCCGCAGGGATTATCCCGTCTCGTTCTTTCTTAAGTACTGCCAGCAGGAATGGACGACAGGAGGTCATGTTCGTCTCTCCTATCTTTCTCAGGAGTTCGTCAACGGGCGTCACGCGGTCTGTCGATTCGCCTAGTATGCGTCTATACAGTGGTGCCGACTGATCGATGTTGTTCAGATGCGCGTTCGCGGTGTCCGCATTCAGATTCTTGTTGTGCTGCTTGAAGAATACGTACAGCCGTCGTCCCTTCCCGACGATCTTGTTATGCCCGATCGAGAACAGGTGGCGCAAATACTCCTCAAAGTCGAATGCTTCGGCAACTGGTGACGAGCGGTCGATCCGTTGGACGTCGAGCCACTTAAACCGATGCAGCGATTCATAGTCGCTCTTGGCCGCAATAAGCGGCTTGAACAGGTAGTTGCACATGAGCTCGGCCGCCGTGAGAGGTATGCCCTTATCGTTCAGGCTTTCGAAAATAGCCTGAGGATCGTCCCGGCTGCCCAGTGGGATCCAAACGACCTTGAGACATTGGGCGAGTGCTCTCACCCAACGCCATATGTCTTCCTCTCCCGAGTCACCGAAATTCCGCCCCATCCAGCGTTCGAACTTACCGGAGATGTTGCCATTTGGAAGATAAAGAAACAGATCGTCCTGAAGGTCGCGCGTTCTTGGATTCTGGTGTCCAAATACGGAATAGTACGTGGCAAGTCGGTCGCCCTTTACACTGAACAACTTGATGCGCCAGTAGTCGTCGAGAGTTGATCCAAGGTCGGTCCGATTGATCAACCATTTGCCGATTTCTTCATGATGTTCGCGGGCCTTCGGTGCCTTTGTCATCAATGTTTCCAGACGCCTGCGAAAATAGGCCAGCATGAGATATACGGTCGTGAATCTCTGTTGACCATCGATGATGTTGAACACCTTGAAGCGCGGATGATGTCCGGTTTGCTCCGCAACCACGACAGGGCCGAAGAAGTGTTCCTGGTCGGCGAGCTCCCCGTTTTGCGCGGGCTCAAGTATCTGTTCTTCGATGTCCTGCTTGAGTTGATTCCAGTTTCTCGATCCCCAAACGTATCCGCGTTGGAAGAATGGAATCACATAACGCATTTCGCCGGAGAAGATGTCGGCGAAGTTCCGATTAATGATCTGACCGGTTCGTTCTGTCATCGACGTTCTCCGCAATCTGTGTGCTGAGGATAGTCCGTGTCAGTGCGTTCCCGACCATCTTTGACCTTCCGGTCATCATGCCTCCCATCCTCGGCACGGCCGGCCGGTCGATCGACGATACCATGTGCAGTCAGTCATGCTTCCGCCTTGATGTCGAACAGGCCGGTGGATCACTATCCTCACGTGCCGGGGTCATCGAGCGACGGGCCCGAAGTCCGGCGGCGGGCGGCGGTGCTTCGTGGCCGCCTCGTAAGCCGACGCGACGCGCAGGACGATCGGCTCGTCGCCCGGCCCCGCCCAGAACGAGATGCCGACCGGGAGTGGGGCGTCGAGCACGGTCCGCCGGCGGCCCGTGACGTTGTCGTAGCCGTCCCGGTCCTCGTTCAGCACGTACTCGGGGTCGTAGACGACGCGGTTGAAGCCGGCCGGCACGGTGATCTCGGGAATGCCGAGGTTGGCGCTGGTGGGGAAGCGGCCGGTCGGGCGGTCGTTGACCCGCGGCTCGCCCGCGTGGCCGATGCGCACCGGGGGCACCGTGATCGTCGGGTTGACGAGCACGTCGATGTCGTTCCGGCGCAGCACGTTGAGGAGGACGAGCCGCATGACCTCGCGCATCTTCACGCGCCGGGTGATGCCCGCCGACCGGATGTTGCGGGCGTTCTCCCAGTTGCGCATCGCCACCGCGCGCCGCTCGCTGAAGTACTTCGAGGCGGCGTTCAGGCTGGCCCAGTCGGTCACCGCGGCGTCTCCGCGGCGCATCAGGTACTGGGCCAGATGGAAGCTGAGGCTCAGGGTCCGCGGCGAGTTGTTGATGCTGCGGAGGTTCAGGCCGGGCGAGAGCGGCGCGAGGTCCTCGGCCGCCCTGAGGAGATAGTCGCGGCTGGTCACGTCGTGACCCGGCACCGCGAACCGGTAGCCGCCGCCGGCGTCCCTGGCCTGGACTAGTTCCGGCATGTGGACGGGCAGGATCTCGGCTATCGCCCGGTGGAAGTCGTACGTCATGTTCGGGACCGACGGGTCGTCCGGATACTCGGGATCGGACGATTCGACGATCTCCGCGCCGAGCTCGTCGCGCAGCACGCGCAGGATCTGCCGGTTGACGAGATCGCTCGCCGCGGCGTCGTTGGCGGTGTGCTTCACCATGTACTCGCGCACCACCCCGATGCGCACCCCGGCGAGCGGCCTGGCGCTGGCGGCCTCGGCGTCGACGACGAAGCTCGCGTAGGGGGCCTCGGGGATCAGCGCGCGCGGCAGCGCGGCGTAGATGTCGCGCGGGTCGTGGAAGCCGCGGTCGTCGTTGCGGAGCGCGTCGAGCACCCGGGCCGCGTCCTCGACGGTGCGGCAGTTGATGCCCCCCCGGTCGAGGTAGGGCTCGACGCCGGTGGCCCCGCCGTAGGGGATGAGCCCCTTGGTCGTCACGAGGCCGACGACGCCGTTGCGCCACGCCGGCTGCCGGCACGACCCGCCGGTCTCCTCGCAGATCGAGCAGGTGGCGAGGTTGGCGCCGACCGACACCGCCGACCCCGAGCTCGACCCGCCGGGCTCGCGGGCGGTGTCGTAGACGTTGCACGACGGGCCGGCCCACGTGCTGCGGGCGACGCCCGCGCCGTACGTCCGCGAGCGGGCGGCGGCGCCCCCCGGGTTCCCGCCGCCCGCGTTGTACTCAGAGAGGTTGGCCTTGGCGTAGACGATGGCGCCCTTGGCGCGCAGCTCGGCGACGACGGTCGAGTCGCGCGGCGCGGCGTCCATCGCGTAGGCGGTGTCGGCCCCGCTCGTCGAACGCATGTCGGTGGTGTCGAAGACGTCCTTGAATGAGATCGCGGCGCAGTACATCGGCATCCGGTCGAGGTCGGGATTGGCGCCGTACAGGGCGTCGAGCTCGGCCGCCCGCTCGAGCGCGTCGGGCTGTCGCCGGAACGCGTCGCAGGCGGCGGGGCAGTGCGCGGGCAGCGCGCCGTCCGACGGGTGCGCGTCGCACTCGGCCTGGCAGGTCACCGAGCGCTCGCCGCGCAGGTTGAGCGTACTCAGCGCGTTGAGCTGGCCCGCGTCCTCCATGCCGACGACCATGCCGTACTGCTGCTGGACGGCCGGGTCCGACCGCGTGGGCTCCATGCGGCCGAACTCGACCGGCAGCCCGCGGTAGTCGTCGAAGTCCGGCAGAATCTCGCGCACCGGCACGGTGCTGGAGGGGAACTCGAGGGGGACGCCCGCCCGCACGGTCCCCCGGCCCGGCGCGACCGGTCCGCCGTCCGCGGTGACCAACTGCGTACAGATGCCGTTGTATGCCCTCGCGCGCTCGACGTAGGCTTCGACCACCTGCACGCAGGTCGTCTCGCCTTGGTGGATCGCGCGGTGGATGTCGCCGATGGTCGCTTCCTCGATCTGGAAGCCCTGTGCCAGCGCGATGGTCGCGCCCATCGCCGATGCGCTTGCGAGCGCCGCGATCGGGGCGACCATGCGTCCCATGCCGTATCTCGAGCCCGGCGTCGTCGTCATCATATGCTCCCGGCTGACCGCGTGGAGGCGATCATCATAGCGTCAGGCTCCCGCGGCGGCATGCGCCGTGGCGGCCGACGTGCGGCCCGAGACCGGTTGTTGCACCCATCCTGCAATGACCGATAACATGCCTACAGGATCTGCATTTCGCTGGGGAAGGACCGACCGATGCTTGACACGCTTGCCGCCGCCCGCCGGCTGACCGGTGCCGGCATCAAGCCGGAACACGCCGACGCCATCGTTGACGCCGTGCGCCAAGCCGCCGCCGCGCCGACCGACATGGCCACCAAGGCGGATCTCGCGGCCCTCGAGGCTCGCCTGACGTGGCGCTTCGCGGGAGCCATGCTGGCGCAGACAGGCGTGATCCTCGCCGCCGTGATCGGCGCGGCCGTCGCCATTCTTCGGATGCTCGGCTCGTAGCACCCGAGGCAGGCGGGCCATCGTAGAGACGAGATGCGGAACGAGTTCACCGCGGTGTTCGAGCGCGACGGCGGGTGGTACGTCGCGTACTGCCCGGAGATTCCCGGCGCCAACGGACAGGGTCGGACCAAGAGCGAAGCGCGGCGCAGCCTCCTGGACGCCATCGCGTTGATTCTGCAGGACCGCCGGGACGACGGCCTGCGGGGCGTCCCCGCCGGTGCGGAACGGGAGACGGTGGTTCTCGAGTGAAACGCAGCCGACTGCTGCGGCACCTGCGCAGGCACGGTTGTCACCTGAAGCGAGAGGGCTCGGCCCATTCCTTGTGGACGAATCCGAGGACCGGCACCGTCGAGACGATTCCCCGCCATGTCGAGATTCCGGACACGCTGGTTCGGAAGATCTGCCGCCGATTGTCGGTGCCCGATTGCTGAACGGGAGGCCCATCCGCCGCCCGCCGCTCAGAACCGGAACTGCCGGGTGACCTTCACCACGAAGGCGCGGTTCTCGAGCATCGGGAAGCCCCGGTCGAGCCACGTGTTCCGCTGGTCGTTGTACACCACGAACAGCTCGCTGCCCGGCTGGTACTCCCAGCGCAGGCGCACGTTGGTGCTCAGCACGTTGTCGACCGAGTTGTGCTGCAGCAGCGCGCTCGCGAACATGCGCGGGGTGAAGGTGTAGGTGAGCCGCGTCGTGGTCACGCGGGCCGTGAACGCCCCCTGCGGCAGGGTGATCCGGTTCAGCGAGACGCTCGGCTCGACCGCGAACTGGCGCGTGACCTCGATGCGGCCCCGCGAGTAGCCGACGGCGGTGATGTCGCCGTCGAAGAACTCGCCGTGCTGCACCCACAGGTTGCCCGCCACCCGGCGCTGCGGGCCCATGCGGTACGACACCTGGAAGTCGGTGAACTCGTAGCCGCCGACCGGCAGGGTCATCTCGCCGGCGAGATCGAACGGCTCGGTCAGCAGCTCGTAGTCCTGCTGGATGTCCGCGCTGAGGCTGTCGCTGTTCTCGAACGAGGTCTGGAAGCGCCCCGACAGGATGCGCGTCTCGATTTGCCCGGCCCCGTTGGTGATGTAGTCGAGGCTGCCGGCCCAGGTGAACTGCCGCACCGCCTCGATGCCCTCGGGCCGCGGGCTGAACTGCCCGTGGACGTAGCTGCGCCGGAAGTCGTGGCGGCGCATGAAGCCGATCTCGGGGTTGAAGTTCCCGCCGACCTGCAGGTGGTCGACGAGCAGGCCGTAGAGGTCGCCCTCGTAGGAGAACGCGGCCTGGTAGCTCTCGTCGTCGCCCTCCAGGCCCGGCGTCTGCGTGCGGGCGTAGTAGCCGTAGAGGTTCACGTTGTCGTAGAACGAGAACGACCCGTCGAGGCCGTAGGCGCGGTTCGCGCCGTCGCCGTTCAGCGAGACCGACCGGTTGGTGAACATCGCGCCGACGCGGCTGCGTCGGAGGATGTCGCGCTTGATGCGGAGCACGCTGAAGTTCGTGCCGGCGGCGCCGGCGGGCGACGCGGCTTCCGTGGCCGGCGCGTCGGTCTGGATGTTGATGGCCCCGACGCTGAAATCGCCCACCTTGCCGGTCAGGCGCCCGCCGCCCACGATGGGCACCGTCCGCCCCGCCGCGTCGAGGCCGATGCGCCGGCTGAAGAAGAGGGTCGGCGCGTCCCCGGGCGGGAACACCCCCGGTGCCGCGTTCAGGCTCCCCCGCGCGGACCCGCCGAAGCCGCCGAAGCCGGCCACCCGCGCGAAGTCAAAGATGCCCTGGCTCTCCAGGAAGAACTCGCGCTTCTCGGGGAAGAACAGGCTGAACCGGGTCAGGTTGATCTGCTGTTCGTCCACCTCGACCTGCGCGAAGTCGGTGTTCAGGGTGAAGTCGGCGGTCAGGTTCTCGGTGAGGCCGTACTTGAGGTCGACGCCGCCGTTCCCGTCGCCGTCGTTCGAGATCGGCGGCGTGACGGTCCGGTCGGTGTTGAGCGAGCCGATCGAGTAGGGCTTGATCTCGAACGTGCGGCTGTCCGCGGGCACCTCCAGGCCGACGAGGGTGCCGGCCACCGACAGGCGGAACTGCCCCGGCCCGGCCGAGATCGGCACCGCCGTGAGGTACGCCTCCTCGTAGTTCGACCGGATGTCGCGGCCGATCTGGATGCCCCACACCTGGTTCGCGCCCGGCCGGAAGCGGAGCGACTGGAAGGGAACCTCCATCTCGACCGTCCAGCCGCCGTCGAAGCGGCCGGTGCGCACGTCCCAGACGGGGTTCCAGTCGGGGTTGGGGTTGCCCTCGTCGGTGATCTGCTGGTCGCTGAACCCCCCGATGGGGTTGACCCGGAACGAGAAGCCGTTGCGGCGGTCGTAGAAGGTGTCGAAGACGACGATGTACCCGTCGTTGTTGATGAGCTGGAACGAGTCGCGCTGCATCTCGTTGGCGACCCACGCCGACTCGGGCACCGACTCGTAGACGCGGGCCCCCACGTAGATCGACTCGTCGTCGAAGAAGATCCAGTTCTCGGTCGCCTCCGTGGCCGGGGCCCCCTCGTCGGGGGCCTGCTGGATGAACCCGCCGAACGCTTCGACGGCGGCGTACATCGGCTCGTCGAGCACGCCGTCGAGCCGCCACGGGCCCTCGAGGCGGACGGCGCGGACCGTCGCCCCGCCGGCCGCGTCGCGGGTGATGGTGGCCGGCGGCACCGGGGCGGGCGGACCGTCGATGGCCCCGGTCTGCGGGGCGAGGGCCTGCTGCTGCGCGGCCGCCGTAGGGGGCGTCGCCGCGAGGGGCAGCGCGCACGACACGAGCACGGCGGCGAGCCGCGCCGTCCACCGGGCGATCATCGCGCGGACGACTCGACGACGCTGGAGAGCGGCGCGAAGGCGTAGAGCGCGGTGCCTTCGCGGCGGTAGCGGAAGCCGGCGGGCCGGGCGTCCGCCGCCCGTCCGCGTGACCGACAGCCGTGCCGATTCATGCATCCTCCTTCGACCGAAGAGCTCGCCCAACGAGTTCCTTCCGACCGGACCGGGCTCGGCCGCCCCGCCTTTCCACGGCTCAGACGGACGAGACCCTCGCCCGCAGGGGAGCCGGTGCGGAAGCCCGCTGCATTGTAGACGTTCGGGAGGCGCGTTGCGCTTATGTTCTCGTCGAGGACCCGCCGTTGGTCCGGTGCCGCTTACCGGTCTTTGCCCGCGGCGGCGCGCTCCAGGCAGGTTCCGGGGGGCGCTCCGTCGATGTCGATGCCCTCGACGGCCCGCCGGGCGCTCGCCTCTTCGAGGGCGTACAGGGGATCCATCATGCGGGGGGTCGTCGTGGACGTCTGACCCGCGAATCGCACCCGCCACTGCGGCCGGGCGTCGGAGCCGTCCGGCACGACCATCACACAGGCGAACCGGTGCCGCCCGGGCCGGAACACCGTGGGCTGGCTGCGGTCGACCGCGCCCGCGAGGAACGCGTTGTCGTCGCCCGCGACGGTCACGTCCACGTGGTTCACGTTGTGGTAGCCGAACGCCAGCGTCAGCGAGCCGTCGGCGTTCGCGATGAAGCCGTCGTAGATCAGGTAGACGGGGTGCCGGGGCTGGACCCCGGCGGCGGACGCGGCGACCGCGCCCGCCAGCGCGAGGACGACGGCGGTCCGGCGCACGCGGCTGCTCGTCCGCCCGCAGCTCGGCGTACTCATCTTCCGAGAGACGGCGGTCCGGCGCACGCGGCTACTCCTCGGCCTGCAGCTCGGCGTACTCGTCCTCCGAGATGTGGAAGTAGTCGAGCCAGCCGATGTTCATCTCGTCGATGGTCCGCTGGCCCCAGCCGACCGCCGCGTCCGGGTCGGGGTTGACCCGGTTGGCGGCCGAGTTGTCGTGGTACGCGGTCACGTGCATGACGGTGCCCGCGGGCAGCGTCAGCGGCGTCTCGTACACGTAGGTCGGCTGCCAGTCCCAGGCGAAGCGGTCGACGTCGCTCAGCACCTCGGGGCGGCTGCTGCCGGGCCGTATCGCCTCCAGGGTCATCGCCCGGCCCCGGTAGTGCATGTGGGGCTGGAAGCTGATGATGCGGGTCGGTTCGGTCAGGGTGAAGTAGGCGTCGCTGCGTACGTTCGCCGCGCCCGGCGGGATGATCAGGTCGGCGGCGTTCGACACCGCCCGCGTCCTCACCACGTACTCCGGCTCGTAGCCCGCCGGGTAGAACTTGATGCCCACGCTGGTCTGGTCGGTGAAGCTCCGCTCGTCGTCGGGCAGGTAGTGGAGCTGCAGCCGGATGCGGTCGTCCTTGCGCAGCAGGCGCGCGTAGCCGTCCTCGAAGTAGTCGCCGACGAAGTCGCCGCGCGCGCGGTTGGCCAGAAGCTGGCGCACCCCGCTCGGCGCGCCGTCGTCCGCCGCCCCGTCCTCCGCGTCCCGTACCGCGTAGACGAGCACGTGGTGGACGACGCGCGACTCGCCCGGCATGACCTGGATCCACTTGATGTAGCGGTCCTCGGTGAGTCCGGTCGACATCTCCGGCTCGGGGTAGGTCTCGGTCGAGTTGGGCGGCACCACGACCGGCGGGCTCGTGACGACCAGGTCCGGCTGCTCGCCGTGGTACCACGTGTCGACGGCCGGCCACTCGACCGGCGGCGGGGCGTCGGCGGGGTTCCCGCGCGGGGCGCCCTGGTCGACCCAGCGGGCGATGGTCGCGATCTGCGCCTCGCTCAGCGACGGGTCGTCGCGGTACCGGCCCACCGTCCGGTCCGCGAACCACGGCGGCATGACCCGCTCCTCGACCCGCTGCCGGATCGACCGCGCCCACGGCCGGACCTCCTCGTAGGTCAGCAGCGACATCGGCGTGAACATGTCCGGCCGGTGGCACGTTTGGCAGGACTGCTGCAGGATGGGCAGCACGTCCCGGGTGAACGTGGGGTGCTCGGGCACGGCCCCGCCTTCGTTCGCGGCCGCAAGGGCGGGGCTCGCCGCCACGAACGCCGACAGCACCGCGGCCCGGACGCGGACACTCGACAACGAGATGGTCATCGCTTCACTCCGTTACCTGAGTCTGACGCCGTGCCAATGTACCACGGGCCGCGGCTTCCGGGCGATCCGTTCCGGCGTGTGCCGTACGGCCGCAGCCCCGTGCGGGTCGCGTTGCGCATCATGAGACTGCCGTTGATGGCCGGTCAGCACCGGGAATCTGCGCGGTAGAGGACTCCTGAAGGGGTGGTTGGGCCGAGGGCGGAGCCGAAGGCGACGCCCTGCGGGTTACGGCCGGCGGAACCGCCGCAGTCGGTCGGTGTCTAATGGGCATGGAAGGATCGTGGCAACGCCGCCCGTAGCGTCGCGAGCGGCGACCCGCCCGGCGACGCGTCACCGAACCCCGCGCGGGATCGGCGTTGCGGAATTTCGTTGAGGCAGCGAGAGAGTTCGGAAACACCGGCGGACGTGGTTGTCGGCACCGGTGCCGGCGCGTCCGTCACAGCCTGAACGGAGGTTGTGCGCCATGTCGAATTCCCGCACGAATCGGCGTCCGATGATGCGGCTCGCTCGTTTCGGGACCCTGGGGGCGATCGTGCCGGTCTCGATCCTCGTCGCCGGTCTGCAGGTCGGGCCAGTGTCCGCGGCGCCTCTCGCGGAACCGACCGGCGGCGCGGCCGGGCAGGAGCAGCCGGCGGAGCCGTCGAGCGAGCGCGTCGCGGAGCTCGTCGAAAGGGCCTCCGCCCTCCAGGAACAGTTGCGCGCCGTGCTCGACGAGCTGCAGGCCCTGCTCGGCGCCTCTGGCCGGCCCGTCGGCGGCTCGGACGGGCCGTTCCGGATCGGTGGCGGGATCCGTCCGCCCGCGAAGATCGGGGGTCCCGCACCGGCCTATCCGCCCGACGCCCGGGAGGCGCGCGTTCAGGGCGTCGTCATCATGGACGTCACCCTCAGCCCGACGGGCGAGGTGAGCGACGTCGAGGTGCTGCGCTCCGTGCCGCTCCTCGACGAGGCGGCGGTCGCCGCGGTCAGGCAATGGCGGTACGAGCCCACGCTGGTCGACGGCGAGCCCGTTCCCATCCTGCTGACGGTGACCATGAACTTCAGCCTTCCGGATGACGGGGGGCGCCCTTGACCGCCAGTGGGCAGGGGCTCTGCCCGCCTTCCCCTCCGGCGCGGTCGCCGTGGGCCGGTCGCCGTGGGCCGGTCGACGGCGACCGGCCCACGGGAACACGCCTTATGACCGGTCCCCGGCACGCGCCGCAAAGAAGCCGCCGGCGGCGGCTCAGTGCGCCGTCGAGGCCGCCGCGTCGATGAACAGGTCGAGCACCTCGCGGACGACGCCGTTGTTCGCGCCGGTCAGGTTGATCAGGCCGACCACGACCACGCGGGTCTCCGGTTCCATCACCATCAGCGACGTGCCGCCGACCGAGCCGCCGGAGTGCGACAGCAGGCGGCGGCCGTCGTCGCGGGTGCGGATGAACCAGCCGAAGCCGTAGCCCACGCCCTCGCCGTCGCGGGTCTTCTGCTCGGTGAAGAGCAGCTCCAGGGACGGCTTCGACAGGAACCCGTCGTCGAGGTGCGCGTTGGCGAAGCGCAGCACGTCCTCGGTCGTCGACAGGAAGCCGCCGCCCGCCCACTTGTAGCTGTTGTTCACGAACGGGGCGTTCACCACGCGGCCCGCGTCGTCCCGCACGTAGTAGCGCGTGCGGCCGGGGATGATCGGGGTCACGAAGTCGGCCACGGTGTCGCGCATGCCGAGGGGGCGGAACACCGCCTCGCGCATGACGTCGAGGAACCGCCGCTCGGCGGCCCCCTCGACGACCGCGCTGATCAGGTTGAAGCCGTGGCTCGTGTACGAGAACGCGGTGCCCGGCTCGTGCAGCAGCGGGTCGTCGGCGAAGATGGACAGCCCGTCGACCACCGTCGCGTAGGGGTCGCGGATGAAGTTCTCGTCCCCCCGGTAGTGGCGGATGCCCCCCAGGTGCCCGCCGAGCTGCCGCGTCGTGACGGGGTGCGCCTTCTCGGGGAACGACGGGACGTACGTCTGGACCGGCGCGTCGAGGTCGAGCCGGCCCTTCTCGACGAGGCCCGCCACCGCCGCCGCCGTCAGCGACTTCGAGATGCTGCCGACGCGGAACTTCACCGACCGCGTCATCGGCGCCCGGTGCTCGAGGTCGGCGTAGCCGAACCCCTCCGACCAGACCGTCTCGCCGTCGACCGACACCGCGATCGCGAGGCCGGGGTAGCCCCGCTCGGCGATGTCCGTGCGAACCAGCGCGCGCGCCTCCTCGACGATCTCGGCGTAGTGCAGCGGGGCCGGCGCGACCGCGGCCGGCGTCTGCGCCTCGGCGATCGGCGCGCACAGGCCGGCGAGCACGAGGGCTGGCACGACGTGGCGGGTGAGGATCATCATCCAGTGGGCCGTGCCCTTCATGCGGCTACTCCTTGGTTCATGTGCGATTGGACAAGCGCCTACGCGAAGACGTCCGCGACCGGCAGGCGGAACCCGGGCAGCGCCGGCCCGCCGTCCAGCGTGTCGCTCTCGGCGAACCGGCGGGGCGCCTCTTGCGGCAGCCGTCGTCCGGCATCCGGAAGAGCTCGTCCGCCGTCACCGTCCGGCCCGACGCGATCGCTGTTCCCGCTGGCTCGTGCATGACCGGCAACCGTCTCATCATGACGGCGGATGCGTGGCGGTGCAAGCGTGATTCCCCGTTCCGTGGCACGCGAGTTTCAACGGGGCGGCTCGCAGGGTCCTGACAAATCGCCCACGGCGTGGGCGATTATCGCCCGCGGCATGGGCGATTATCCGTACTCGCCCGGTCGCCGGCCGCTATCCGTACTCGCCCGGCCGCTGGCCGCTATCCGTACCCGTCCGGCCGTCGGGCGTTCCTCCGGGGCCGGCCGCCGAATGCGCGGCCCGCGCCCGGCGTAGATCGGGGCAGGAAGGAGCGTCATGATAACGAGCGAAGAACGCGACGACGTCACCCCGCTGTGCCCCTACTGCACCGAGGCGGTGCGCGCCATCGGCTACCGTCGGCTCTCGGGAATCTTCGGGCGGCGGTATGTGTACTTCTGCCTGGCGTGCCGGAAGGTGCTCGGCGTCTCGCACCGGAAGGGCTTCTGGATGGGCTGACCGGCGGTCGGCGTTCCTCCGTCGTCTCCGGGGTCGCGGTCGCCCGTGATACGCTGGCTGGAACCGGTTCGTGGCCGGTTCCAATCGGGGTGCCGGGCTCTGGAGGCCCCCGGCGCCCGGTCGACCTGCGGCGGTCGGTCCGGCTCGGGAGCGGGCGGAGGGCGGCCCGGGGCGTCCGGGCGGCCCGCCTGCGTCCGGTCCCATTCGGGGCGGGCGGGGGAGGATCCCATGAACGACGGGAAGCTCTCGAGGCGATCGCGATGGACGCCGGGCGGCGGGTTCGTCCGGAACCGCGCGGCGCTGCGCCTCGCGGCGGGCGTGTCGATGCTGGGCCTGCTGGTGGCCGTCGGTTGCCGCGAGTCCGGCAGCCCGACCGCGCCGGACGATGTCGTGTCCGTGACTCCGGGCGACACCACGCCGGACGGCCCGCAGGCGGGGGCGGTGCACGTGGCCGGCTCCGGCGCCAAGCTGGGCGACGACGACTACGTTCTGAACAGCGCCGCCGTCGTCGGCGATACGCTGGAGGTCTCCGTCTCGTACGGCGGCGGCTGCGAGACGCACGTCGTCGCCCTCGTCATCGCGGCCTCGTTCGCCGAGTCGTTCCCGGTGCAACTGCAGGCGTCCCTCGCCCACGAGGCGAACGGCGACCCGTGCCAGGCGTGGCTGACGGTGACCTACGTCTTCGACCTCGCCCTCGTCAGGACCCGGTACCGGGACGCCTACGGACCGGGCGCGGCCACGGTCGTGCTGCAGCTCGACGGCTTCACCGGGGGGCCGCTCGTCTACGAGTTCACCGCATGACGGTGCCGACGCCTGCCGCGGCGGTCGGGGGCGGGCGCGCATGACGACCCTCGCGAAGACCGACTACGCGCTCGGCCGGGACAACGTCCGGTGGTTCGGCCTCGACATCCACAACCCGGTCTTCGTGGTCTCCAGCCTGACCATCGTCGGGTTCGTCGCCGCCGCCCTCGTCTTCCAGGCGTCGGCGGCGGCCTTCTTCGGGGCCCTGCGCACCTGGCTCACGTCGACGTTCGACTGGGTGTTCATGGGCGCGGGCAACCTCTTCCTGCTCTTCTGCCTGGCGCTGATCGTGACGCCGATGGGCCGGGTGCGCCTGGGCGGCCCCGGCGCGCGGCCCGACTATTCCACCGGCGCGTGGTTCGCCATGCTGTTCGCGGCGGGGATGGGCATCGGCCTCATGTTCTTCGGGGTGGCCGAGCCCGTCGCGCACTTCCTCGATCCGCCGCTCGGGGCCGACGGGGGGGACGCGGGGGCGGCGCGCCGCCTCGGCATGGCCGCCGCCATCTTCCACTGGGGCCTGCACCCGTGGGCGATCTTCGCGGTCGTCGCCCTCGCCCTCGCGTTCGCGTCGGGCAACCTCGGTTTACCTCTGACGTTGCGGTCGGCGTTCCATCCCCTCCTGGGCGACGCGGTGTGGGGGCGCTTCGGCCATGTCGTCGACACCCTCGCCGTCGTCGCGACCCTGTTCGGGCTGGCCACCTCGCTCGGCCTCGGGGCCGAGCAGACCGCGGCCGGGCTCGCCCACCTGTTCGGGGTCCCGGCCACCGACACCACCAAGGTGCTGCTGATCACCGGCGTCACCGGCATGGCCCTGGCCTCGGTGGTCATGGGGCTCGACAAGGGCGTCAAGCGGCTGAGCCAGGCCAACCTGGTGCTCGCCCTGCTGCTCTTGGGCTTCGTGCTCGCGGTCGGCCCCACCGGCGGCATCCTGGCCGGGGCCGGGGCCAGCCTCGGCCGGTACGTCACCGCCATCGTCCCCCTCAGCAACCCCTTCGGCCGCGGCGACCTCGACTTCATGCACGGCTGGACCACGTTCTACTGGGCGTGGTGGATCTCCTGGTCGCCCTTCGTCGGCATGTTCATCGCGCGGGTCTCGCGGGGCCGCACGGTGCGCGGGCTCGTCGGCTGCATGCTGCTCGTCCCCATGCTGATCTCCGTGTTGTGGATGAACACGTTCGGCGGGACCGCGGTCGCGCAGTACGTCGGCGACGGCTACGCGGACGTGGTGGCCGCGGTGCAGGCCCAGCAGCCGGAGCTCTCGCTGTTCGCGATGCTCGAGGCGCTGCCCCTCGCCGGCCTGACGTCGTCCATCGGCATCGTGCTGGTGGTCGTCTTCTTCGTCACGTCGTCCGACTCCGGCTCGCTCGTCGTCGACACCATCACCGCCGGCGGCAAGCTCGACGCGCCGGTGGTGCAGCGCGTGTTCTGGTGCGCGTTCGAGGGCATCGTCGCCATCGCCCTGCTGCTCGGGGGCGGCCTCGTCGCCCTGCAGGCCGCCGCCCTCGCCACCGGCTTCCCCTTCGCGTTGGTCCTCGTCGCAATGTGCGTCAGCACGTGGAAGGGGCTGCGCGCCTCTGTGCCGTGAGCCGGCCGGACGTCGAGCGGCGGGCACGGACAGGGGCTGCGCGCCCGCACCCCCGTGAGCCGGCCGGACCGGCGGCGTCGAGCGGCGGGCACGGACAAGGGCCGCGCGCCTACACCCCGTGAGCCGTCGGACCGGCGGGCGTCGAGCGGTGGGCACGGAAAATGCACGTATCTGCCGCATGCAGGACAAGAGCGATTGGGAGGACGGGTACGGCGCGACGGTGCGGCACGGGCGGGGGCGCCATCGGTGCGAAGCGCGCGCGAGGCTGGCGGCGACGCTCCGGGACGGCCCGGCGGTGGTCGGGCGGGGGCCGGGCCGGAGGACGCCGGCCGGCGGGGTGCTGGTCGGGCCGGTGACCCTGGCCTTCGGCGGGGAGATGGCGGACGCGCCGTGCCGGCTCAACGCGGCGGTCCGGTGGCTGCAGCTTCACGGTGCCGGCCGGGTCGACGTGGTGCTGCGCGACCGCTCGGTCGCCCTCCTGGTCGCCTGGCCGTGCGGGGTCGCCGCCCGCCGGCCTCAGCCCTCGGAGGGTGACGCGGTGCGCGCCGCGGTCGGCGTGCGGACGCGCCTGGAACGCGCGCGGTCCCGCGACCGTGCCGGTGCCGGGGGCCGCGGGAACCGCAGAGGTCGCCGTTGATCGGGCGGCCGGAGCGGACACCGCGGCCGCCCGCCGCGCCGTCGGTCGCTCGCCCGAAACAGCACGCCTGACCCGGAACGGCGTCAACTACGGTTGCCGTTTCGGGTCAACGGTTCTTGCGGTCCGGTCGGCCTTCGACGAGGTTCGGATCCGCGGGCCCCCGACTGGGTCCAAGTGAGGTCGTCGTCTCCGATGGTCAGGGTCGGCGGCGCCGCGTTGTCCGCGCCGCCGTCCTGAATCGCGGCGGTGCCGCAGCTAGCACCGGCTCGATCGTGCGCCGGCCGTCGCCGTCAACTCGTGCTGGACCCGCCGGGCCAAGAGCGTCAGAATAGGAGAACGATGACGATGGGAGAGATTCGGACCAACGTGACGCTGGAGAACAGGGACGACCGTGGCGCCGTAGACCTCGGGCTGCGGGTCGAGGCGGACGTCCGACGAACGACGGTCGAGGGCGTCGTCGACACGGGGGCCGTGAGTCTCGTGGTCCCGGAAGAGATCGCGACGGAACTGGGCCTGCGGCGCTGGGGAACGAGGACCGTCGTCTACGCGGACGAACGCCGCGAAGAACGACCTTTGACGGACGTCACGATCGAGATCGGAGACCTCGCCGCGCGGACCGAGGCCATCGTAGGACGGAAAGGGAGCGAGGTCCTGATCGGACAGGTCGTACTCGAATTGCTCGACCTCGTCGCCGACTGCAGAAACCGGACGCTGACACCGCGCCACCCCGAAGGACCGATCCTGGCACTGCGCTAGCCCGGAGAGCGTCGCTTTCGGCTTCGCTCGCCGCCCAACCAACCCACTGGGAGTCTGCACCGTTCTACGGCGCAGACTCAGTCCGCGGTGTCCTCGCCGCGGGCGTGCGCCTGCTCGCGGGCGCTCGGGTTGACGGACGGGCGGAACGGGACCTCGCACACCCGCGCGGGGTCGGGGCGCCCCGGCTCGGTCGCGTACTCGTCGGGAAGCTGGACGCGCAGCTCGGTGCCGACCGCCGACCGGCCGACGGGCACGTAGCCGAGGGCGATGTTGGAGCCGATCTCGGGGGCGTACCAGGGCGAGGTCAGGTACCCGATGGGGTCGCCGCCCCCCGCCTCCGAGACCAGCCAGAAGTCGGGCGCATAGTCGTCGATGGGCTTGCCGCCCAGGGTCATGCCCACGAGCACCATCTTGAACGGCGGGCGGCCCGCCTCGATCTCCGCCCGCATGCGTTCGAGGGCGGCGCGGCCGATGTAGTCGCCCTGTTTCCGGCGCGGCACCTGGTAGGCGAGGTTGCACTGGAACGGGACCGTCTCGTGGTCCATGTCCTGGCCCCACGACAGGATGCCGGCCTGGATGCGGCGCTGGTGGCCGGGGGCGATGACCTTGAGCTGGTGCGGCTTCCCCGCCTCCAGCACCGCGTTCCACAGCGCCTCGGCGTGCAGGGTGGCGTCGCGCAGGTAGATCTCGTAGCCCTTCTCGCCCGAGAAACCCGACTGGGACACGACGACACGGCAGCCTGCGATCTCCGCTTCGAGGAGGCCGTAGTAGGGGATGTCGCGGATGCCGCCGCCGACCAGGTCGACCATCAGGGCGAGCGACTTCGGCCCCTGTATCTGCACCGGGCAAACGTCGATCTCGTCGATGGCCACGTCCATGCGCAGCCCCACGTTGACGCCCTGCAGCCAGTACAGCAGGTCGGAGTCGGCCAGCGAGAACCAGAACTCGTCGCGCGAGGGACGCAGCAGCACCGGGTCGTTCAAGATGCCGCCCTTCTCGTTGCAGAGGATCACGTAGCGGGCGTGCATCGGCTCGATGCGGGTCACGTCGCGGGTGACGACGTAGTCGACGAAGCGCTCGGCGTCGGGCCCCATCACCCGGATCTGCCGCTCGACCGCGACGTTCCACATCGTGACGTGCTTCGTCAGGGCCTCGTGCTCGGCCGCCGCGCCGCCGTCCTCGGGCCGGACGTAGCCGCGCGGATGGTACACGCGGTTGTAGACGGTGGCCCGCCAGCAGCCCGCGGCGTGCGACAAGTGCCAGTAGGGCGACTTTCTCACCCGCGTCGAGATGAGCAGCTCGGTGGGGGTGCGGCCGCTCTGGC
This sequence comes from Vicinamibacterales bacterium, assembly GCA_963664545.2. GTDB lineage: Bacteria > Acidobacteriota > Vicinamibacteria > Vicinamibacterales > UBA8438 > JAJEEA01. The sequence goes on from OY761475.2 coordinate 3,357,371, forward strand.
GCAGGTTGACGGGGACGATCCGGTCCGACTGATCGACGCTGCGGGGCTGACCGTTCATGGCTCCTCCCGTGACGCCGCCGGGCGCCGCCCGCTCGCGGCCGTCGCGCCGGGCGCGCCTTGCAAGAGCGGTACGCAGTGCATGATCATTCATCGTCGGCGGTCCGGTCAATCCGGCCGGAGCGCCTGATCGCGCGCCGGGGCCGGCGCGTCGCCGGGAGGCCGAGGATGAAGCCATCCACCACCAGTACCGTGCCGGGCGTGTCGTCCACACCGCCGGCGCGGGCGTCCATCGCCGTCATCGGCGCCGGCATCGTCGGCAACTGCCTGGTCGCGCACCTCGCCGAGCTCGGCTGGCGCGACCTCGTGCTCATCGACAAGGGGCCGCTCCCCAATCCCGGCGGCTCCACCGGCCACGCCTCGAACTTCATCTTCCCCACCGACCACAACCGCGAGATCGCGATGCTGACCCTGGACAGCCAGCGGCAGTACGCGGCCCTCGGCGTGAACACCACCTGCGGCGGCATCGAGGTCGCGCGCACCGAAGAGCGCATGGAGGAGCTGCGCCGGCGCATGACGTCGGCGCGCACGTGGGGCATCGAGGCCGAGCTGCTGTCGCCGGCCGAGGTCGTCGCCAAGGCCCCGTTCGTCAACGGCGACGTCATCCTCGGCGGCTTCTACACCCCCAGCGTGTCGGTGGTCGACTCGGTGCGGGCGGGCACGATCATGCGGGAGCGGGCGCAGGCGAGGGGCGTGCTCACGGTGCTCGACGACACCGAGGTCACCGGGCTGGAGGTGTCGCGCCCGCCCTTCGGCCGCCCGCGCATCCGCGCGGTGGCGACGGCGCGCGGGACGATCGAGGCCGATCAGGTGGTCATCGCCTGCGGGGTGTGGAGCCCGCGCGTCGCGGCGATGGCCGGGGCGTCGATCCCGCTCACCCCGGCCGTGCACCAGATGGCCGACATGGGCCCCATCGACCTCCTGCACCGGACCGGCAACGAGATCGCCTACCCCATCGTGCGCGACATGGACGTGTTCATGTACGAGCGCCAGAGCCACGACGCGATGGAGGTCGGCTCGTACGCGCACCGCCCCATCCTCGTGCACCCCGACGACATCCCGTCGGTGGCCGAGGCGGAGCGCTCGCCCACCGAGATGCCGTTCACCGCCGGCGACTTCGCCCCCCAGCTCGATCACGCCCGCGAGATCATGGGCGAACTGCTCGCCGGCTCCGAGATGCGGTACTCCGTGAACGGCCTCCTGTCGCTGACCCCCGACGCGCAGCAGGTGCTGGGCGAGACGGCCGAGGTCGAGAAGCTGTGGTCGGCCGCCGCCGTCTGGATCAAGGAGGGGCCGGGCACGGCGCGGCTCATCGCGGAGTGGATCACCCACGGCTACCCGCGCCTGTGCGACCCCCACGGGTCCGACGTCACCCGCTTCTATCCCCACGAGCGGACGCTGCGGCACATCCGCCAGCGCTGCCGCGAGCACTTCAACAAGACCTACGGCATCGTCCACCCGCGCGAGCAGTGGGCGTCGGGGCGCGGCATGAACCGGGCGCCGTTCCACGACCGGACCGCCGCCCTCGGGGCCGAGCTCTACGAGGCGCGGGGCTGGGAGCGTCCGCAGTGGTACGCGTCGAACGCCGATCTGGTGGCGCGCTACGCCGTCCCGGACCGCCCCCACGAGTGGGACCGCCGCTGGTGGTCGCCCATCATCAATGCCGAGCATCTCCACTTGCGCGAGAAGGTGGGCGTCGTCGATCTCAGCGGGTTCCAGGTCTTCGACGCGGCCGGCCCCGGCGTCGTGCCCTACCTGGAACGGCTGGCCGTCAACCGCTGCGACGTGCCCGTCGGCCGCTCGGTCTACACGCCGCTGCTGACGCCGGAGGGCGGCATCCGCGCCGATCTCACCATCCAGCGGCTCGCCGCCGACCGCTTCCGCATCGTGACCGGTGCCTTCGACGGGGCGCGCGACGAGGTCTGGTTCCGTCGGCACCTGCCCGCCGACGGCTCCGTGCAGCTCGAGAACCGGTCGTCCGCCCTGTGCACGATAGGCGTGTGGGGGCCCGACGCCCGCGCGCTGCTCTCGACCCTGACCGACGCGCCGCTCTCGCAGGACGCGTTCCCCTACGGCACCGTGCAGGAGGCCATCGTCGACGGGGTGCCGGCGACCCTGCTGCGCATCTCCTACGTGGGCGAGAGCGGCTGGGAGATCTACGCCGACATGCCGTCCGGCGTCCGCCTGTGGGACGCGATCATGAAGGCGGGCCGCGACTTCGACGCCCGCCCCGTGGGCATCGGCGTCTACGGCACCACCGGCCGGCTGGAGAAGGGCTACGCGCTGATGGGCGCGGACCTCGGCTCGGAATACTCGCCGGTCGAGGCGGGCCTGGCACGCGCCACCGTCAAGGACGCCGACTTCATCGGCAAGCCGGCCTACCTGCGGGCGCGCGCCGAGGGGCCGGCGGTCAAGCTGTGCACGCTGACCATGGACCGCCACGCCGGCGCGTCGGGGGTGGACCGCTTCCCGACCGGGGGCGCCGAGCCCATCCTGACCCCCGACGGCGTGCGCATCGTCGACGACCGCGGCCGCGAGTCGCGCGCCACCTCCGCGGGCATGGGGCCGTCCGTCGGCCAGTACATCCTGCTCGCGTACCTGCCGGTCGAGCACGCGGCACCCGGCACACGGCTGCAGGTGCTGTACATGAACGAGGCGTACCCGGTGACGGTGGCCGACGGCCCCGCCCTCTTCGATCCCGCGAACAGCCGGATGAAAGCGTAGCGCCTCGACGCCCTACACGCCCGACAGCAGCGGAAGCCGCCCGGTGCTGTCGCCGAACGCCTCCTCGCGTACGCCGAACTTGGCCATCAGGCTCAGCGACAGGTTCGCGAGCGGCGTGCCCTTCGGGTAGACGAGGTGCCGGTCGCCCTTCAGCCCGCGCTCCGGCCCGCCGACCACCACCACCGGCACGTCGTAGTTGTTGTGGATGTTGCCGTCGCTCATGCCGCTGCCGTAGAGGACCACGGTGCCGTCGAGCAGGGTGCCGTCGCCGTCGGGGACCGACTGCAGGCGGTCGAGGTAGTACGCCAGCGTGTCGACGTGGTAGGTGTTCAGCTTGGTGAAGTCCTTCATCTTCTCGGGGTTGTTGCCGTGGTGCGACATCGAGTGATGCGCCTCGGGCAGCCCGATCTCGTTGTACGAGCGGTTGATGTTCTCGCGGGCCATCATGAAGGACGTGACGCGGGTGATGTCGGCCTGGAACGCGAGCACCTGTAGGTCGAACATCAACTCGGCGTACTCGCGGAACGTCTCGGGCACGCCGACCGGGCGCTCCGGCACCGCGAAGTCGGCGTTGGTCGACTCGGCGCGGGCGATGCGCTGCTCGACGTCGCGGATCGAGTCGAGGTACTCGCCGAGCTTGGTGCGGTCGTGGCCGCCGAGCCGGCCGGACAGGGCCGCGATCTCGCGGGTCAGCCCGTCGAGGATGCTGCGGTCCTCCTCGACGCGGAGCCGCCGCTCCTCGGCGGTGTCGCCGGCCCCGAACAGCCGCTCGAACACGAACCGCGGGTTCGTCTCGGCCGGCAGCGGCTGGGTCGGCGTCTTCCACGACATCGAGTTCATGTACGCGCAGGCGTAGCCGTGGTCGCAGGCGCCGACGACGTCGTTGCGGTCGACCGAGACCTCGAGCGACGGCAGCTTCGAGTCGCGGCAGATCAACTCCGCGATCATCTGGTCGACGGTCGTCCCCGCCTCCACGTCCGCCCCCTCGGTCTGCTTCGGGTGCACCGAGCTCATGAACGCGGGGGCGGCCCGCGGATGCTGGCCGCCGGTGTCGCCCTGATCGGTCGCCGGGTAGTTGTCGAGCCCGCTCAGCACCAGCGTGTGCCGGCGGAACCGCTCGAGCGGCTGCAGGATGGGGGAGAGCTCGAACCCCTTGCCCTCGGTGGGCGGGGTCCAGTCCCACATGTTCATGCCGTTGCCGACGTAGACCACCGCGAACCGCGGCGTGCCCGGCGCCCGCGCCGACAGGGCCGGCACCATCGCGTCGAGGAGCGGCAGCGCCAGGGTGGCCCCCATGCCGCGCAGGAACGTCCGTCTCGGCAGCGCCATCTTCGTGATCACCATCGTTGCAGCTCCCTCTCGTCCCGAATCCACGGGCTCCGCGTTCCGGGTTCGGCAACGCCCCGCGCCGGGGCCGACGCCGCTGAGGCGCGGGGCGGCCCCACGGGCACGCGTCCGCCCGACAAGGGGCGATTATAGAGGAAAGCAGCGCGGTCTTGCAGTCGAAATCGCCGGCGCGACCGGCACGGGGCCGCGGCGGGATTCGCGATGTCGACGGACCTCCGAGCCGGTCCGCGTCCCGGGCACGAGTTCGACGACCGCGGACGCGTCCGGCACCCGCGACCCCTGCTGGCCTCAGCGGCGTCCCCGCTCCTCACGGAGCATGTCGGCGGCCGGGGGATCTCGCGGCTGACCGCGCCTCGGAGTAGCGGGCGTGGTCGACAGGCGCGCAGCAGTCAGGCGAATCGTGCTGACGGCACCCGACGGACGGTTGACGGTGATATCGCATTGGTGCGATATTGGGACTAGGCGGTGACTTGCGGTGCCGAGAACGGAAGTCATCATCTTCGTGGATGACACGGGTTTCGCGCCGTTGTTGGGATGGCTGGATGGGTCTTCCGGCGACGGTGCAGAACAAGTGTCTGGAGCGGATCGAGCGGCTCGAGGCGTTGGGCCACGAATTGCGCCGGCCTCATGCGGATCTGCTGCGGGACGGGATTCATGAATTGCGGGTTCGATCGGGGCGTGTTCAGTACAGGATGCTCTACTTCTTCCACGATCGACGGGCGGTGATCAGTCACGGGTGCAGGAAGGAGCGCATCGTGCCCGGCGTCCAGGTCGACCGGGCCATCGCGAACCGGAGGGAATTCGCGCGCGATCCCGAACGACACACGATGAGGAGTTGGTGACCGTGAAGGAGAAGCGGCCAAGCGGTGCCTCGGCCTTGCTGCGTGAGCGGTATATCGGAGACGACGCCGAACGACTGGCCCGGCTCGATGAGGAGCAGGTCAGGGCCGATGTGGCTCAGTTGATCTACGACGTGCGGACGGACGCCGGTCTTTCGCAGAGAGAATTGGCGGCATTGGTGGGCACGACGCAGTCGGTAATCAGCAGGCTGGAGGATTCGGACTACGGCGGACGTTCGCTCACGATGCTCGAACGGATTGCGCGGGCGCTGAACAAGAGGCTGAGGATCACGATGACGGACCGTCGGCATCGCGCACGCACGACGGGCTCTCCGAAACGAAACGGCCGCGCCGACGCGGCGGCATCCACCGCCGGCCCGAACGGATAGGTGCGAGGACTCCTCCCGGAACGCTGCTCGCGTTGACCGCGTTTCCGAAATCGCCCTTCGTCTGACTTGCCGAGCCCCTTGACCAGAGTCCTGCACAGGAACGCCGCCGCCGGGGGCTGGGCTCGACTCGAGCTGGTCGAGCAGCTTGGGAATGTGGGCAGTGAGGTAGAGCGCGCGATCCGAGCCCACGAGGCGGGCCGGACAGGCCGGTTCGAGGGCGCTTTCGAAAGGGCGCTGGAGCTGTTCGACCTGACGGCCGCCGATCCCCGCTGGCGGGGGCACCGCTGCCAAGAGATCCTGCGCGCCCGCGAGGAGTTTTGCCGCCTCTTCTTCGACCCCGACGTGCCGCCGGACTCTGCCCGCGGGCTCAGCCGCTACTTCTTCGGGTTCGCCCGGGCCGCCCGGCGGCTACATGAGCGTCGGCAGGCAGCGGATTCGGCCAAGGACAGGAATGTCGCCGTGGCGTCGCGTTCTCGCGAGTGCGGGACCGTCACCAGCGCGGGTACTCTCCCTTGAAACGCCTCTTGCGTTCCTCTCCGTCGGTGACGTCCGGGTGCCAATGGGGGTGCATGCGCCACGAGGCTACATGGGCATCCCAGCCGCCGCGCGTTCCGTGGAAGACTTTCGTGCATCCAGGGATGGGACAACGGTACTCGGGACTTCCGCGCGGTGGTGACTCGTGCCGCGGTCCGGGACCTCTCCCTTCGTTCCGAATGATCGAACTCTGCCTGCTCCGCTCGTCTTGTACCTGTTCCTGATAGCGAGCGGTCAGTAGCTCGCTCTTGAGACTCTCGACGTCCCTGGCCTGCTCGGCCGAGATCGTCTGCAAGAGTCTATGCGCCGTGTCGACAGCGCGGTAGGCGTCGTCGGGCGAGAACGGTTCCTGATGCGCCCAGCGGTTCCGGTGGTCGCGCAACTCGTAGAGCAAGTGCCGCCGTCGTCCCAGCGTGTTGCGGAACAAGAGCACTTCGTTCCACTTGTCCAGAACCACGTTTACCAGCGCAGTGACGTCCCGCTGGATCACCGGTCGGTCAATCCGAGGATCATCCATGAAGTTCCGCAAGGCGGCCGGATTGACCGGATTGACGCGCTGTTTCTTAACTGCCCGGTCGACGAACGAGCCGAGGCCTTCCATCACCAGATCGAGGGCTCTGCCAACACGTTCACGGTTGGTAGTCGCCATGTCTGCCGTGTCCTTCACAGGCCGAATCGAGCCGACGAGCGTCGAGGCGTTCAGTCCGCCCGGCCCTGCGCCATGCGCATCCGGAACGGGGCGCTCGCGACGACGCCCTGCACGAGGGCGGCGAAGCGGTGGCCGTCGGCGGCGGCGTCGCGCTTGATGCGGCGCACGGTGGGCATGTCGGTGGCCTCGAGGCCGCGCCCGAGGGCGTAGGTCAGGAGGCGGTCGATGGCGGTGGTCAGGAAGTCGTCCGAGTGGCTCAGCAGCAGGGCGCGGAGCTCGGCGGGGCCGTCGAAGGTGGTGCCGTCGGGGAATTCGGCCGAGGCGTCGATGGGGAGGCCCGAGGCGTAGATGTCGCGCCACTCGCCGATGGCGTCGAAGTTCTCGAGGGCGAAGCCGAGCTGGTCCATCTGGGCGTGGCAGGCGGCGCAGACGGGGTTGGCGCGGTGGACGGCAAGCTGCTCGCGCATCGGCAGCACCTTGCGGGGGTCGCGCTCCTCGACGAGGTCGGGCACGTTCGGGGGCGGCGGGGGCGGCGGCGTGCCCAGGATGTTCTCCATGATCCACTTGCCGCGGATGACCGGCGAGGTGCGGTTGGCGCGCGAGGTGCCGGTGAGGATGGACCCCTGCCCGAGGAGCCCGCGGCGGGGGCTGTCGGCGGGCAGGGTCACGCGGCGGAAGCGCTCGCCGTACACGCCGGGGATGCCGTAGTGGCGGGCGAGGCGCTCGTTGAGGAACGTGTAGTCGGCGTCGAGGAGGTCGAGCACGCTGCGGTCCTCGCGGACGATGCTCTCGAAGAAGAGCTTCGTCTCCTGCTCGAACGCCATGCGCAGGTTGTCGTCGAAGTGGAACAGCAGCTCGGGGCTCGGCTGGAACCCCGAGACGTTGCGGATGTGCAGCCACTGGCCGGCGAAGTTGTCGACCAGCGCCTGCGAGCGCGGGTCCTCGAGCATGCGCCGCACCTGACCGCGGAGCACGGCGGGGTCGTGCAGCCGCCCGGCTGCGGCCAGCTCCAGCAGCTCGTCGTCGGGGATGCTGCTCCAGAGGAAGAACGAGAGGCGCGAGGCCAGCTCGAGGTTCGAGATGGGGTACGGCGTGCCCGGCTCGACATCGGCGGGCTGGTCCTCGAAGCGGAACAGGAAGCTCGGGCTGACGAGGATGCCGCGCACGGCGAGCTCGACGCCCGCCTCGAAGCCGCCCCGGGCCGCGCCCTCGCGGTACAGCCCCAGCGGGATCTCGAGGTCGGCCTCGGTCACTGGCCGCCGGTAGGCGCGCCGGGCCAGGGTGGAGACGATCTCGCGGGCGCAGGTCGCTTCCTTGTGGGTCGTCGCGCCGGCGTCGGGGGCGCAGACGAGCAGCTTCCGGCGGCTGGGCGAGTCGCCGGGCGACGCGGTCTCGGGCATCGGCCCGGTGATCGACACGCTCGACACCACCGGCTCGCCGTTCGCGGCCCGGTACGGATCGCGGCGCAGTGAGGGGTCGAAGAGGTCCTCGACGTAGGCCGAGGTCTTGGCCGTGAAGTACACCTGCACGAGGTGCGGGCCGGCGGTCACCGGGGCCTCGAACCGCAGGCGCTCGAGGATCAGCCGGATCCGCTCGTTGCCGCGCGCCCCTTCGGGCCGCTGCACGATGCCGGTCCACACCCGCGTGCCGTCGATGCTCACGTGCAGCTCGTGGGGCTCGGCGGTGACGCCCTCGAACCCGCCGGCGACGCCGCTCTCCTTCGGCCGAAGCTGGAAGTGGTACTCGCCGTCGGCGGGGAAGTAGTAGCGGAACGCGGCGCCGCCGCGCGAGCCGAACGGGAGGTCGTCGCTGATGCGGACGCCCTGGTCACGGTCGGTCGGGATGAGGATCGTCTCGGGGGCGGGGGTGCCCCGCGGCCGGCCGAGGGCCATCTGGGCGATGCGGGCCGCGGCGCCCAGGTACCGCTCGGTGAGGGCCGACGACAGGGTCAGGGCGTCGGCGTTGTTGTCGAAGCCGTAGGCCGCGTTGTCGGCGGGCAGCAGGGCGGCGTCGATGTCCACCGCCAGGAGGTCGCGGACGGCGTTGCGGTACTCGGTCCGGTTCAGGCGGTGCAGCGTGGGCCGGCCGGGGTCGGGGTTCGCGAGGGCGGCGCGGTCGAGCTCGGTCTCGAGCCACGCCACCACCTCGCGGTAGGTGGCCCGGTCGGGCCGGGGGCGTCCCGCCGGCGGCATCGCTCCGGTCCGCAGCTTGTCGATGACGGCCTCCCACACCTCGGCGTGATCGCCGGGGCGGGTCATGTCGAGGACGTCGAGGGCCAGTCCCGCCGTCAGGGTGCGCTCGTTGTGACACGCGAAGCAGTAGCGCTGGAGGACGGTGCGGGGAGCGGGCCCGTTCGCGGCCTCGTGCGCCGTGGGGGCCGGCTGGGGTTCTGCGCTCTGTTCCGCCGAGGCCGCGCCGGCCCGCTGGGGCTCGGCTACCGGTCCTGCGGCTGTCCCGCCGGCCGGCGCGAGGGAGGCGGCGAGGACGAGGACGGCGGCTAGCAGCCCGGGCAGGGACCGCCCGTCGTGCCGCTGCCGGCGAGAGCGGCAGCCGCCGACAGCCCGCCGGACGGCGGCGAGACGCTGGCGGGCTGCAAGGCCCGCGTACCCGATCAGGCGTGACGAGATAGCGTCCGTCATCGGTTCAGCGCCTCCTCCGGGATGGCGGCCGCGCAGGGCGCGGGACACGGGATCTCGCTGGCCCCGAGCTCGCGCAGGAGCACCGCGGTGTGGGGGTGAGCGGCGAACGAGTTGCCGTACTCGACGCCGTCGGCGACCCGCAGGGGCGTGCGGCCGTCGAGGGCCACGACGTCGAGCTTCGCGCCCCGGTCGAACAGGCACTGCACGACGCTGTTGGCCCCGCGGTACGCCGCCGCGTGCATCGGGGTCTCGCCGACGTCGTTGACGGCGTTGACGTCGAGGCCCAGCTCCTCGACGAGCAGCCGCACGGCTTCGAGCACCTGCGCCTCGCTCGCGCGGTCCTGGTTCGACGCCCACGAGATGCCCGCCGCCGCCATCAGCGGGGTGATGTTGTCCTCGGTGTTGATGTGGGGGTCGGCGCCGTGTTCGAGGAGCAGCCGCATTACCTCGACGTCGGCGGACTTGGCCGCGAGCATGAACGCGGTGGCCCCGGTCATATGGCGGCGGTAGCGTGCGCCCGACCAGCGCGGCTCCTCCATCGAGTTGCGCCCGTTGACGTCGGCGCCGTGTTCGAGCAGGGCGCGGATGACCCGCAGCCGGTCGATGTTCACCGAGATGAACTGGTCGCTGATGTGCCAGTTGGCGACGTGCACGGCCGCCTGCAGCGGCCGGCCGAAGATGTTGCCCCGGACGATGCCCTCCGACTCGCGCTCGCTGTAGCCGAGCTTGCGAATCGTGAGCGGCATCGCCACGGCCCGCATGCCCTGCACCGTCAGCCGGGTCGAGCCGCCCTCGGCGTTGGGGTCCGCCCCCGCCTCGAGCAGCAGGTCCACAAGGTCCTCGTGCCCGTTGACGACCGCGACGAGCAGGGGGGCGGCGCCGTCGGGGCGCGCCTCGTTCACGTCGGCGCCCGCCGCGAGCAGCGCGCGCACGGCCCCGATGCTGCCCTTGCGCGTGGCGAACAGCAGGGGAGTCGCGCCGCTGTTCGAGCGGGCGCGGATGTCGGTCCCGGCCTCGATCAGGGTCTCGACGACGGGGACGTGGCCCTCGGCCGCCGCCCACATCAGAGCCGACTGCCCGTTCCACCCCTCCTGCGCGTCGACGTCGGCCCCGGCCTCGACGAGCGCCCGCACCGCCGCGACCTGCCCCGCGCGCGCCGCGTGCATCAGGGGGGTCTCGCCGGTGTTCACCGCCTGCCGCGGATCGTTCGGGTCGACCCCGGCGGCCAGGAGCTGCCCGATGACGGCGGCGTTGCCGTTCCTCGCGGCGAGGGCCAGCGGCGCCACCCCGTAGCTGTTCGGGGCGTCCGCCCGCGCTCCCGCCCGGATGAGCGCGGCGCTCGTTTCCGCGTCGTTCAGGTACGCGGCCCAGTGGAGGGCGGTGGCGCCGTCGTCACCCGCCGCGTCGACGTTCACGCCCTGAACGAGCAGGTACGCGACCGCCTCGCCGTCGCCGCGCCGCACGGCCTCGACTAGCGCGGCCTCCTGCCCGGCGGCGTCCTGGCCGGCGGCGTTCTGCCCGGCCGCGGCCGGACCGGCACCGGCGACGCCGAGGCCGGCCATTGCGACAACGGCCAGTATCCGCCCGAATGCTCGTAGACCTCGCATGCTGCCTGTCCTCTCGATCCGCCAATACTACTATGCCCGACCCGCCCGCAAAGATTGCGAACCTTGGCGGCACTGCCGGTTGAGGTCGAGCTTCGCGATCGGTCGGTGCCGCCGGTGTACCAGCGGACCGCCGCCCAGGCGGCGGGCATGCGTCAGCGGGGTCGGCCGTCCCGGGCGATCGCCGAGTTCTTCGGGGTCGACGGCCACACGGCCGCGGCACGCGTCACGCGATGCCGTAGCCGCGGTAACGCGGGGACCACAAGTCGTCGAACCACAGTCCGAACGCGTACGGGCGAACGAAAGAACGCGGCGATCCGTTGTCGTCAGAGTTCGTCGCCGTGTCAGGGATGGGGGTTACGGAAGGCGCAGGAGGATCTGGACCACCGCGGCGCCTAGCAAGCCGAATCCGGTGATCACCACCGCGAGCAGGGTCGCAAGCATCCAGCGGATGATCCGTACTTCGCCGGCGAGTTCGCCAATGTCGGACGCGGCGGCTTCGGCGGTTTCCTCGCTCGCCCCCGCCTCGACCAGTGCTCCGCGCATCTTCGCTGAGATGGTTTTCATCGTGTCATCTTGATCAGTCTGTCGACATTGTACTCCGCGGAGGCGGCGGCCACCGCCGCGGCCGTTCTTCCCCGGCCGGTATACTGCGGCCGGAACGGAGGGACGCCATGAAGCGACGCGACTTTCTGAAGACGGTGGGCGCGGCGACCGCGTCGGCGGCGCTGCCCCGCGCGGTGGGGGGCGCGCGGCAGCGCGACGACCGGCCCAACATCGTGTTCGTGCTGGCCGACGACATGGGCTACGGCGACCTGTCGTACCTCAACCGCGAATCGCGCATCCCCACCCCGAACATCGACCGCATCGGGCGCGGGGGCATGTTCTTCGCCGACGCCCACTCGCCCTCGGCCCTGTGCACGCCCACCCGGTACGGCATCCTCACCGGCCGCTACTGCTGGCGCACGCGGGTCACGCGGGGCGTGCTCTGGGGCTACAGCCGGCACCTCATCGAACCCGAGCGCATCACGGTGCCCTCGCTGCTGAAGGCGCACGGCTACCACACCGCGTGCATCGGCAAGTGGCACCTCGGCATGGACATGCCGACGCGGGACGGGCGGGGCACGCGGCTGCCCCACGCCGAGGCCGACCGCCGCGCTTACACCGCCGACGTCGACTGGTCGGGGACCATCCGGAACGGCCCCCTCGCGGTGGGGTTCGACCACTTCCACGGCATCTCGGCGTCGCTCGACATGCACCCCTACATCTACATCGAGGACGACCGGTTCGTCGGGGAGTGCACCACCACCCAGGACCTGCTGTTCAGCACCCGCGACTTCCGGCCGGCGCGCTACGCCGACAACACCGGGCCGTCGCACGCCGACTTCGTGGCCGAGGACGTCCTGCCCGAGATCACCCGCCGCAGCGTCGGCTACATCGAGGGCCGGCCCGACGGCGACCCTTCTTCCTGTGCATGTCGCTGACCGCGCCGCACATCCCCATCGTGCCGTCCCCCGAGTACGTGGGCCGGAGCCCGCTGGGGCCCTACGGCGACTTCTGCATGCAGGTCGACGAGTCGGTGGGCGCGGTGCTCGACGTTCTCGACCGCCGCGGCTTCGCCGACGACACGCTGGTCATCTTCGCCGCCGACAACGGGTGCGCCCCCTACATCGGCGTCGAGGAGATGAACGAGCAGGGGCACTATCCGAGCTACATCTACCGCGGCTACAAGTCGGACATCTGGGAGGGCGGCCACCGCATCCCGTGCCTCGCCCGCTGGCCGAGGCGGGTCCGGGCCGGGTCGAGCTCGCACGAGACGGTGTGCCTGACCGACCTCCTCGCCACGTGCGCCGCCATCGTCGGCGCCGAGCTGCCCCCCGACGCCGGCGAGGACAGCTTCGACATCCTGCCCGCCCTCGTCGGCGAGCGGCTGGCCGCGCCCATCCGCGAGGCCACCGTCCACCAGGCCGGCGACGGGTCGTTCTCGATCCGCCAGGGGCGGTGGAAGCTGGAGCTGACCGGCAGCTCGGGCGGCTACGCAAACCTGAGCGCGGAGGAGGTGCGGCGGCGCAACATGCCGCCCGTCCAGCTCTACGACCTGGAATCGGACGTGGGGGAGAGGCGGAACGTGTACGACGGGTTCCCGGAAGTGGTCGAGCGGCTGGAGGCGCTGTTGGAGAGCTACCGGGAGCGGGGGCGCAGCACGCCCCTGTGACGTGGGACCGCCGGCGCGGAGGCGGGCCGGAGACGCGATTGGAGAGCTGCCAGGAGCGGGGCCGTAGCACGCCCCTGTGACGTGGGGACGCTGGCGCGGGCCGCCGGAGGCGGCAATGCCCGTTGTTGTTGCAGGCCGACCCGGGAGTCTGCGCCGCGCAAGGCCCCCCGCCGGAATCGGCAGGTGCGAACCGAGCCGGGAGTTCGCGCCACGGAAGCGGTTCGGGCCCCCGGCCGGGTCGTTGGGCCGGCGGCCGCGGCCGCCGGCGACGGTGTTCCGGGCGCGGGGTCTACCCCCGCACCCGGCTCCTTCCGGTCTACTGCTTCTCGGCGGCGGCCTCCGCGGCGTCCTCGGCGCGGCCGCCGGCGAGGATGCCCTCCATGCCGATGTTGCCCTCGTGGCAGGCGTACTCGTACATCACTTGGTCGGTCATCCGCTCGAACGGATAGGCGACCGTCCACGGCCGCGTGTACATTTGCGTGTCGGTGACCTCAACCTCGTACTCGAGGCTGTCGGGGCCGGTGCGGGTGAAGCGCTCGACGAGGGTGAGGCCCTCGCCCGAGCCTTCGTCGTCGTGCGAGCTCCACGCCGACCACGGCTGGAGTGCGCTCACCCGGGAGTCGAGGTTCCGCGTCTCGACCACCAGGGTGTCGCCCTCGAAGCGCCCGCGCGACAGGCCGTTCCACTGGCCGACGTGCGGCGGCGGGAACGGGCGGTCGTCGAGCGGCACCGCGCGCAGCTCGTGGACCTGCTCGAGGAGCATCACGACCCAGCCGGGCGACTGGAAGACCTGCATGTTGTTGTTGTACGACCGCGGGAACATCGCGTTGGGCATGCCGCCCCGCGTCACGCAGCGCTCCCAGATGTGGCGGTCGCCCCAGGTGTCGTCGCCGCGGGGGCGGCTGTTGCGGGCCATCTCTCCCGCCTCGGTCAGGGCCGGGAACCGGCCGTTCGGCGGGTCGACGATCATCGACGTCCGGTTCGACCGCGCCCCCCGCTCCATCCAGAAGTTGTTGTAGGCGCCGACGTTGCCCCCGGCCTGGGTGCGCTGGGCCGAGGCGTCGAGCAGCGCCTGGTTGCGGGCCTCGGTCGCGCCGCGAATCTCCGCGACCTCCTCCTCGGTCAGGGTCTCGCGCCCCTGGAAATCGTCGGGCCGCTCGAAGGGCGTGGCCCCCGACGACGACCAGATGCCCTGGATGTCCGGATCGCCCCACGGAGTCTTGGGGGCCTGTCCGGCGGCGGTGGCGGCGGCCAGCACCGGGGCGACGAACGCCAGGACGGGAACGGCGAGTGAACGGAGCCGTCTGTGCCTCATCTGAACCTCCTCAGGACCGCGGCGCGGTCTCCTCGATTCGGGACCGCGCCGTCGCGGTCTCTTCGATTCTCCCAGTCGCAAACATCGCACAGGCGTTGCTCAACGTCAAGGCGGTCTCCCCGGGTCTCCCCGAGGCACGATGAAACTGATCCCCCCTGCCTGGACGACAACGAGCACGGCCCCGCCCCGGGGCGGAAGGGTCCGCGTCGAGAGGGCGGCCCCGTCACGTCGTCGCGGATCAACGCCCGTTGGCCCGGAACTCCACGCCCGACGCCGACGCAAGGGCATGGCGCAGATGCTCGACGGCCTTCGGGTTGAGCCCCCCGGCGGCGTCGGTGGCGTTTCTCCACAAACGCTCGGCATCCGGGGCGTACGGCCGATGCCTGAAACCGTAACGCGGCAGAACCTTGTTGCCTGCGGCCACGGCCGCTCGCAAGTCGGCCACCGTGACTACCCTGCCTCCCCTCTTGTGCACGCACGTCAGGGCATTCTGCATCAAAACGATTTCCGGTCGAGACGGCCAACTCTGCCGTAATCTGCCCGTGCGGACGAACCGCACCATCGCTTGCGGGAGAAAGTTCACGCATCGACCAAGCAGATAGCCGGCTCTTCTTCCCACCCGGCGCAGTCCCTCAGCGTTCATGGGCATCGTCGATTCCCCCCCGCCACGTGCCCCGCGCCACCGCGGGGACGAAGGCGTCGAGCCCGGCCGGGCGGAACGCCAGGGTGCGGCCCTGCTCGGCGCTCATGTACGCGGTCATGAGCAGCTCGACGACCTCGACGCCGTCGTCGAACGTCAGCGCGGGCGCCTCGCCGCTCCGGAACGCCCGGACCATGTGGCGGTTCTCCGCAGTGTAGCCGTACTCCGACGCCTCGTCGACGACCACCGGCATCGAGCCGACCTCGGCGTTCTGCTTCTCGACGAGGTCCTCGCCCGCGTCGCCCCGCACCGCGCGGCTGAAGAAGAGCTTCACGCCGCTGTCGAGGGAGTTGGCCGACAGGGAGTACTCGGGGCCGAGCAGCTCCAGGCTGAGCCGCAGTCCCGCCCCCACGAAGCTCCACGACGTGGTGGCCTCCCCGACGAGAGGCGCCCCGTCCTCGGCCTCGTACTCGATGGTCACGCCGGCGTAGTCTTCGGCGGGGTGCGCCCGGTAGTCGACCTCGGGCCCCATGTCGCGCCGCAGCTTGGCCGCGTACGCGGGCCGGGTCCACTTCAGCGAGGCGATGCGCCCCGTCACCCGCCTCGGGCGGATCGACGCCCGCGGCGCGCCCGGCGCGGTCAGCAGGTGCCGCACGACCTCGACCGAGTGGCACGCCATGTCGTTCAGCACCCCGCCGCCCTGCAGGTCGCCGCGCCAGAACCACGGCCGGTGGGGACCGGCGTGCTCCTCGGCGGCGCGGGCGAGATAGGGCCGGCCGGTCAGCGCCGCGCCCCGCCGCCACAGCAGCTCGCGCCCGCGGGCGACGGCGGGCGCGAAGATCTGGTTCTCGAGATAGCCGTGGGGAATCCCCGCCTGGGCGGCGAGCTCGCGCATCCGCTTCGCCTCGGCGACGGTGCGGGCCAGCGGCTTCTCGCAGGCCACCCCGCGCAGGGTCGCGCCGGCGTCCAGCGCGGCCACCACCGCTTCGAGGTTCTCGATGCGGGTGTGGTTCGGCCCGCACAGCCAGACCGCGTCGACGGCCGGGTCGGCGGCCATCGCCTCGATGGAAGGGAACGCGCGGGCGTCGCCCACGTCGAGCTCGCGGGCCAGCGCCGCCGCCTCTTCGGCGTGCTCGCGGCGCGGGCTCCAGCAAGCGCGCACGTCGGCGTCCCGCACCCCGACCATCGACCGGATGTGGAAGCGGGTGATGAACCCGCTCCCGATGAACCCGACGCCGAGCCGGCGGGGGCTCGCGGCGGCGCTGGTCATTCCCCCTCCTCCCCCTCCCGCAGCGACCGCACCAGCGACACCACCGCCAGCGCCCCGATGACGAGGATGGGCAGCGACGCCACGAGCACCGCCGACTGCACCGCCCGCAGGCTGTCGATCACGATGAGGGCCGCGGGCAGGAACGCGAGCGCCCCCGCCCAGAACAAGCGGTGGACGCGGTGCGGATGGGCGCCGGGCCGGAGGTCGCGGGTCGCCGCCGCGGCGATCGCGTACGAGGCGGAGTCGTAGGTGGTGGCCACGAAGACGAACCCGAGCACCAGGAACAGCAGCAGCGGCCCCGGCTGTCCGGCCAGGGCGCCGAGGGCGGCGGCGATGGCGGTGGCCGCCTCGCCGGCGCGGACGAGGTCGAGGAGGCCGAGCCCCCCGTGCAGGTCGAGCCACAGGACGCTGTTGCCCCAGACGACGTAGAACGCGGCGCAGCCCAGGGTGCCGAAGCCGGCCATGCCCAGGACGAGCGCGCGGAGGGTGCGGCCGCGGGAGATGCGGGTCACGAACAGCCCCATGAACGGGCCGTAGGCGATCCACCACGCCCAGTAGAAGACCGTCCAGTCCTCCACGAAGCCGGTGTCGGCGAGCGGCTCCGTCCACGTGTTCATGCGGACGAACTCCTGCAGCATGAGGCCGATGGACGACGTGCCGAGCTCGAGGGCGAAGCGGGCGGGGCCGACCGCGAGGACCCAGGCGAGGAAGACGGCGCCGACGACGAGGTTGACGTTCGACAGGCGCTTGATGCCGCGGTCGAGGCCCAGGTACGCGCTGGCCCCGAAGAGGGCGGCGCAGCCGCCGGTGATGGCCCACGTCAGGCCGAGGGACTCGTCGACGCCGAAGAGCCGGGCGGCCACCGCGCCGAGCATCGGCGTCGTCAGGCCGAGCGATGTGCCGGTGCCGCCGATGAGGGCGATGATGAAGAAGAAGTCGACGGCGCGGCCGGCGGGGCGGTCGGGGAAGCCGCGGCCGAAGAGCCCCGTCAGGGCCCCGGACAGCCGCAGGCACGGCAGCTCGTAGCGGTAGTAGGGCCAGGCGATGGCGACCGTCGGCAGCGCGTACAGCGCCCACGCGGCGGGCCCCCAGTGGAAGATGCCGTAGGTCGCGGCCCATTCGCGCGCCTCGGCGCCGCCCGGCTCGACGCCGAACGGCGGCTGGTCGACGTAGAACGCCCACTCGATGCTGCTCCAGTACATCAGCCCGCCGCCGATGCCGGCGCAGAACAGCATCGCCATCCAGCTCGCGTCGCCGTACTCCGGCTCCGGCGCGCGGCCGAGCACGCGCGTCCCGTGCCGGCCGAGGGCCAGCCACGCGAGGAACCCCATGGTGAACAGCGTCGCCCACTGGTAGATCAGGCCCAGCTCGCGGGCCATCCACTGGTAGACGGCGGACACCACGTCGCCCGCCGCCTCCGGTGCCGCCAGTATCGGGAGGCTGACGCCGAGCAGGCAGAGCAGGGCGAGGCCGAAGACCGGTCGGTCGACGGACGGGGAGGCCGGCGGCCGGCGGGGCTCGGGCGGGTCGGGGATGGTGCCTCCGGGAAAGCTGACGGTCCCGCGTAGTGTATCCGGTCGCCTCTACGGCGTACGCCGGGGTCGCCGGGGTGGCTCTGTCCCTGGGCGGTGGCCCAAGTCGGCACCGGGTCGCCTCCGCGGCGCATGCTGGCGTGGCGCTCCTCCGTGGGTGCCGGTTCTCGAAACGGACGCCCGGCCCGACGTCCGTGGGGCCCTGCGCCGGCCGATTCCGCCCAGGGGCCCGCAGCAGCCCGCTACGCGAACCGCGTTCGCGACCGGGAGCGCGCGGGCGAGGACACCCGTGGGCTAAAGGACGCCCGTGGGCGAGGTGCGGCGGGAGAGCGGTCGGGCGTAGGCAGCCGGGAGCAAGGCGGTCGGCACCGGATTGCACCGGCGGTGGGTAGAATGCTGCAGGACTTCATCACGGCTTCCGGGGAGACGAAGATGTCTAAGCAATGCGTGCTCTATCGCGTGGTTCTCGCCGCGGCGGCGGGTCTGGTCCTCGCGTGGGCCGGTCCTGGCGCGGCGTGGGCGGTCGGCCAAGGGCAGGACGGCGACGCCGACGGCATGCGCTGCGCCGTCGAGTGGGCGCCGATGCGCGACGGCGTCAGGCTCGCCACCGAGGTGTACCTGCCCGAGGGCGACGGGCCGTTCCCCGTGATTCTCCAGCGGACGCCCTACAACCGGCGCTCGCCCGCGCCCGGCAGCGACTGCGACTCCGGCACCGGGCGCTACTTCGCGGCGCGCGGTTACGCCACGCTCAACCAGGACACCCGCGGGCGCTACCGTTCGGAGGGCGAGTTCGACGCCATGCGGCAGGAGGCGGCGGATGGCTACGACGCGGTCGAGTGGGCGGCGGCGCGGCCGTGGTCGAACGGCAAGGTGGGCATGATCGGCGGTTCCTACGTCGGCCTCACGCAGTGGCAGGCGGCGGTCGAGCAGCCGCCGCACCTCGTGGCCATCGCCCCCCACTACAGCTCGTCGGACTACCACAAGGGGTGGACCTACCAGGGCGGTGCCTTCGACCTGTGGTTCGCCCTGAGCTGGACGGCGCAGACCCTCGCCCCCGACACCCTGCAGCGGCGCCTCGAGGCGGGGGGGATGCCCAGGGCGCAGGCCTTCGAGGAGGTCGGCCGGTTCGTCGCCGAGGGGCGGGAGAAGCTGCTCGGCGACTGGGTGTGGGAGATGCCGCTCGCCGATTTCGCGGGGTTCCGGCGTAGCGGCAACATCGCCGCCTACTACGACGAGTGGCTCGCGCGGCCGAGCTACGACGACTACTGGGCCCACCTCGACGTCGAGACGAAGTGGCCGCTCGTCCAGGTGCCGGCCCTGATCACCGGCGGCTGGTACGACATCTTCCAGGAAGGGACCATCCGCAACTTCATGGGGCTGCGCGAGGAGGGCGGCACCGACGTCGCGCGGAACGGCACGAAGCTCATCATGCGCGCCCTCTGCCACGCCTGCCCGGGCGACACCACCGCCGGCGACATCGACTTCGGCCCCGACAACGTGCTCGACCTGAACGCGGCGTGGGCGCGCTGGTTCGACTACTGGCTGAAGGGCATCGACAACGGGGTCGCCGACGACCCGGCCGTCCGGCTCTTCGTGATGACCCCGCCCGACGAGGGCACCGCCGGCGGCGGCTTCTGGATCACCGCCGACGAGTTCCCCCTGCCCGGCGCGGTCGAGACGCGCTTCTACCTGCGGAGCGGCGGCGGGGCCAACTCGTCCGCCGGAGACGGCGTCCTCTCGGACGAGGGCCCGGGCGGGCCGGCTGACGAGTACGTCTACGACCCCCGCGATCCGGTGCCCACCGTCGGCGGCAACATGTGCTGCCAGAACGGCCTCCTCGCCTCGGGCGCCTTCGACCAGCGCGAGGTCGAGCAACGCGGCGACGTCCTCGTCTACACCAGCGAGCCGCTGGCCGAGGACCTGACCGTCATCGGTCCGGTGGAGGTGCGGCTGTGGGCGGCGTCGTCGGCCCGCGACACCGACTTCACCGCCAAGCTCGTCGACGTGCACCTCGACGGCTACGCCCACAACGTGTCGGAGGGCATCGTCCGCGCGCGCTACCGCAACTCGGACTACCTCGAGTCGTGGCTCACGCCGGGGGCCGCCCACGACTACACCATCGACCTCGGCTACACCGCCACCGTGTTCCGCGCCGGGCACCGCATCCGGCTGGAGATCAGCTCGTCGAACTTCCCGCACTTCGACCGGAACCCGAACACCGGCGATCCCTTCGGGCGGAGCGCGGAGGTGCGGACGGCGACGCAGCGGGTGCTGCACGACGACCTTCACCCCTCGCAGCTCGTGCTGCAGGTCGCACCGGACGTGCGGGTGCCGTAGGCGGCCCCCGCCGTGGGATCGGCGCCCTCGGACGCGGGAGGCGCCGACTCCACGCGCCGGGGCGGATCCCAGTCTTCGCCAGCCGCTGCAAATCCGTATCGGTGCCGACTCCACGCGCCGGGGCGGATCACTCGAGCACGAAGCAACCCGGGCCGAGCGACGGTCGCGGGTAGGGCGGTCAGGGCCTGGGCGGGCGGGTGGCCGCGTGTTGTGCTACGTTAGGCACATGGCCTCGCCGACCGTCGCCCCCGCCGCCGTCCCTCCGCCGGCTGACGACCCCGCGCCCGCCGACGGCCCCGACGCCCCCGTGCGGATCGAGGTCGCCATGCCCCGCGGCCTCTTCGACAGGCTGACCGACCACGACGACGCGCCCCGCTGCCGGTACGACGAGCACGTGGGCCTCGCCGAGTTCGTGGCGGAGCCGGGCTTCGCGCACGAGAGGCCGGCTTGGCAAATCGGCCAGTTGTTCGCGCGCATCGCGGACGCGCTCGAGGACGAGGGCCGCGAGGTTTCGTGGACGCCGGCCGGCGCCCTCCGCCTGCTGAGCGACGACGGCGCCTTCGAGGCCGACGCCAGCTTCTATCTCGACGCCGCGGCGGAACGGGCGGCCCGGCAGGTCGACGACTACCTCGATGTGCGGACCGGTCTGCCGCCGCCCGACCTGGTCGTCGAGATCGACCGCAGCCGCCGGTCGCGCCACAAGCTCGCCCCCTACTTCCGGATGGGCGTCAAGGAAGTCTGGACGTGGGACAGGAAGGACGGTGTCAGCATCTGGACGCCCGACGCGGCTTCGGCCGAGGGCTTCCGGCCGATCCCGGCCAGCGCCGTCCTTCCAGGGCTGACCGCTGCCGATCTCGCCCCCCTCTGCACGCGCGGAGACCCGCGGCAGCAGGCCCGGCACTCCCGGCGTCTCGCGCGCCGCGTGGCCGCGCGAATGCTCGACGCCGCATGAGCAGGGTAGGCGCGAGTCCTCTGGGCTTGGTTGGCCCGGAGCGTGCGGTGTGTCCGGCTCGCCGGCCGTGATGTGCTACGGTTGACCCATGGCCCCGCCGACCTTCGTTCCCGAGGCCGTTCACCCGCCGGTGCGCGAACCCGCGTCGGTCAGCCCCGCCGACGGTCCCGACGCGCCGGTGCGGATCGAGGTCGCCATGCCGCGCGGCCTCTTCGACCGGCTGACCGACCACGACGACGCGCCGCGCTGCCGGTACGACGAGCACGTGGGCCTCGCCGAGTTCGTGGCCGAGCCGGGCCTCGCGCACGAAGGGCCGGCCTGGGCGATCGGCGAACTGGTGTCGTGCGTTCGGTGGGCGCTCGCCGAGCGCGGCCACGACGTCGCTTGGCGGGCGACCGGCGCTCTGCGCCTACTCAGCGATGACGGGGCGTTCGAGGCCGACGCCAGCTTCTACTTCGACCCGACGGCGGAGCAGGCGTTGCGGGACCGCGGGCTCGCGGGCTACCTGGACGTGCGGACCGGTCTGCCGCCGCCCGACCTGGTGGTGGAGATCGACCGCGGCCGCGGGTCGCGGCACAAGCTCGCCCCGTACTTCCGGATGGGCGTCAAGGAGGCGTGGACGTCGGATCGGAAGGACGGCGTGAGCATCTGGGCGCCCGATGCGGGCTCGCCGGAGGGCTTCCGGGCGGTCCCGGCCAGCGCCCTTCTGCCGGGGTTGACCGGCGCCGATCTCGCCCCGCTCTGCACCCGCCGCGACCCGCGGGAGCAGGCCCGGCATTCCCGGCGCCTCGCGCATCGGGTCGCTGAGCGGATCCTCGCCGCTCCGCCGGGCTGACGGGTCGAAGCGCGACTTCGAGGTTGCCGGAGCCTGAAGGAATGGCATTCCCGACCAATGCTCCCGATGTCGTTCACCCACCGGTCGGCGAGACCGCGTCGTCCGGCGGGACCGATGCCCCGTTTCGGATCGAGGTCGCCATGCCGCGCGATCTCTTCGACCGCCTGACTGACCATGACGACGCCCCACGATGCCGGTACGACGAGCGCACGGGGCTCGCCGAGTTCGTGGCCGTGCCGGACTTTACCCATGAGGAGCAGACGGTGGCGGCCGGCATGTTCGTTGGCCGCCTTGGGGACGCACTCGCCGATCGCGGTCTCGACGTCTCGTGGCGGTTCGCGGGCGCGCTACGCGTGTTGAGCGACGACGGGGCGTTCGAGGGCGACGCCAGCTTCTATCTCGACGCTGCGGCGGCGCGGGCGGTCGGGCGGGTGGAGGGGTACGTTGACGTTCGCAAGGGGCTGCCGCCGCCCACCCTGGTCGTCGAGATCGACCGCAGCCGCCGGTCTTGCCACAAACTCGGGCCGTACTTCCGGATGGGCGTCGCGGAAGTCTGGACGAACCACCGGGTTGACGGTGCGGTCATCTGGCGGCCGGACGCCGGGACCGCCGCGGGGTGCCGGCTGGCCGAGGGGAGCGGCGTCTACCCGGGCCTGACCCGCGCCGATCTGGATCGGCTGTTCGCCCGGGGCACCCCGTCCGCTCAGGCGGAGTTCTCGCGGGGGCTCGCCCGCCGCGTGGCGGATGCGATGTCTTCGGCACGTGTGGGGGTTAGCTCCGGGGACTGACTGGGGCTCGAGACAGACGTCCTGCGTCAGCGTTCATACAGGTCCTCGCGAGTCCACGCGCGAGAGCCGATTCGCGCCGCCGACCGCTCGCTCAGCTCGGCGATGCGCTGCCGCGCTTGGCGAACTCGATCCCGATTCGCCAGCTTGGTGAGAAACTCGCAGACGAGCGCGTTCACGGTCGAACCCCGCTCGGCCGCGTACAGCCCGACCCTGTGCAGTACGCCTTCGTCGACGCTGAGCGTGATGTTCTTCATGAACACAGTGTAGTACAACCGTCGTCGAGCGCCGGCACGACGCAGGGTACCGATGGTTGTAGCCGTCCGAGTAGCCCAGGAATTGTCGTTCTCGCAGCTTGCACGAGGGCGTCGGCAGCCCCGCATCGGGAACGCGGCCCGCCGCGACCGCGGACCCGGCGGGCGCTTGCGCCGGGGCCGGCCCCGGCGGTACAGTGCGGGCGAGATGAATGTCAGATCCATCGCGGCCATCCTGGGCCTGACCGCGGCCCTGTCCGTCGGCGTGTACGCCGGCGCCCAGCCGGCGGGGCCGGGCCCGGAGCAGGTCGAGTTCTTCGAGACCGAGATACGGCCGCTGTTCGCCGGGCAGTGCTTCCAGTGCCACGGGGCGGCGTTGGAGACGCCGTTCGGGGGGCTGCGGCTCGACAGCCGCGACGGGCTGCTCGCGGGGGGCGACTCGGGGCCCGCGGTCGTGCCGGGCGACCCGGCGGCGAGCCCGCTCGTGCAGCGGGTGCAGGGCCGGCCGGTGCTGATGCCGCCGACCGGCGCCCTCGACGCGGCGCAGGTGGAGAGCCTGATCGCCTGGGTCGAGATGGGCGCGCCGTGGCCCGAGGCGGCCGCGGTGGCCGTCGGCACGCCGGACCCGTCCGAGCCCTTCGACCTCGACAAGCGTCGGCGCGAGCACTGGGCGTGGCAGCCGGTCGAGCCGGTCGAGCCGCCCGCCGTCGCCGACGAGGCGTGGCCGCAGGGCGCGGAGGACCGGTTCATCCTCGCCCGCCTGGAGGCCGAGGGACTCGAGCCGGCGCCGGCGGTGGATCGCCGCACGCTGATCCGCCGCCTGTCGTTCGACCTGCGGGGGCTGCCGCCTACGCCGGCCGAGATCGCCCGCTTCGTCGGCGACCCGTCGCCCGACGCCTACGCTAACCTCGTCGACCGGTACCTGGCGTCGCCCCACTTCGGCGAGCGGTGGGCGCGGCACTGGATGGACCTGTTCCGCTACAGCGAGTCGCACGGCAGCGAGGGCGACCCCGACATCCCCCTCGCGTGGCGCTACCGCGACTACCTGATCCGCGCCTTCAACGGCGACGTGCCCTACGACCAGTTGATTCGCGAGCACGTGGCCGGCGACCTGCTGCCGGCGCCGCGGCTCGACGCGGAGAACCGGACCAACGAGTCGATCATCGGCACCGGCCACTACCGGCTCGTCGAGCACGGCTATCAGCCGGTCGACCCGTGGGAGGACCGGGTCAAGTGGGCCGACAACCAGGTCGACGTCGTCTCGAAGGCGTTCATGGGCCTGACCGTCTCGTGCGCCCGGTGCCACGACCACAAGTTCGACGCGATCAGCCAGAAGGACTACTACTCGCTGTTCGGCACCCTCTACGGCGCGCGCCCGACCCAGCGCGCCATCGACGACCCGGCCCTGCTCGAGACGAACCGGGACGCGCTGGCGGCGCTGAAGGAGGAGATCCGCGACGGGCTGGCCGATGCCTGGCTCGAGGCGGCGGGGACGGTGGGCGCGCGGCTGCTTGAAGAAGCGGACGCGGCGGCGGCCGCATCCGCGGACGCGGCGGCGGCGGACGCGGCTACGGCCGCATCGGAGCCCGCGGCGCCGGCGCGGGACGCGGGACGGGGCGGGCGCGACGGCAGCGCGCTGGCCGCGTGGCGCGAGCTGGCCGCGGTCGACGATGCGGACCTCCCGCGGGCGTGGGAGGGGCTGCGCGCCCGCTGGGGGGCGGAGCTCGCCGAACGCGAGCGGTTCAACCAGGAGCACTTTGAGGTGGCGTGGGACCTCGCCGGCGCCGACTACGCCGCGACCGTCGGGCACGGTCTCGGCCGCCCCGACGTGCCGTCGCCGCCCGGCGAGTTCGCCATCGAGCGCCGCGGCGACCGGCTGCTGAACGGCATCTATCCCGGCGGCGCCTACACGCACCTGCTGTCGTCGAAGCACGCGGGGGTCATCCAGACGCCCCGCTTCACCATCGACAGCGACTTCATCAGCCTGCGGCTGCTCGGCGGCGACCTCAGCTTCGCCAACCTCATCATCGAGAACTACGCGGTGCCGCGCGGCGGCATCTACCACCTGCGCTACAGCCCGAAGCAGGACCGGATGACGTGGGCGCAGTGGGACGCCACGTTCTGGAAGGGGTTCAGCGCCTACATCGAGTTCGCGACGCAGGACGACGTGACGCAGTTCACCCTCGACCCCGAGGACGGCCGGCAGACGAACCGGCCGGTGCGGCGCGGCGACGGCCGCTCGTCGATCGGGGTCGGGCAGGTGCTGTTCCACGACGAGGCGGCGGAGCCGCGCGGCACCCACCTGCCGGTGCTGCACCTGCTCGCCGGCGACGGGCCGCCGCCCGGCTCGCGCGCCGAGCTGGCCGAGCGCGTCGGCCGCCGCGTGGGCGAGGTGGTGTCCCGCTGGCGCGGCGGCGCGCTGACTGAGACCGAGGCGGCGTTCCTCGACGAGTTCGTGCGCGCCGATGTGCTGCCGCGGTCGCTGGAAGACCTCGAGGCCGTGCGCGCGCCGGCCGCGCGCTACCGGCTGCTCGAGCGCGACGTCCCGGTGGCGCGCCGCGCCCCCGGCGTGATCGAGGAGACGGCGCCCGACCACCCGCTGCTGGTGCGCGGCAACCACAAGACCCTCGGTGAGGCGGTGCCCCGCGCGTTCCTCACCGCGCTCGACGCGCGGCGGTACGAAGACCCCGGCCTCGTCCGGCTGCGTCTCGCCGACGCGATCACCGCGCCCGAGAACCCGCTGACCGCGCGCGTCGCCGTGAACCGCGTATGGCGCCACCTGTTCGGATACGGCCTGGTCCGCACCGTCGACAACTTCGGGCGGCTGGGCGACCCCCCGACCCACCCCGGGCTGCTCGACCACCTCGCGGGGGAGTTCGCCGCCGACGGCCACTCGGTGAAGCGGCTGGTCCGGCGCCTCGTATCGACCGCGGCGTACCGCATGGCCAGCCAGGGGTCGCCGGAGGCGCTGGCGGCCGACCCGTCGAACCGGCTGCTGCAGCACGCGAACCTGCGGCGGCTCGACGCCGAGGCCATCCGCGACTCGATTCTCTCGGTGTCGGGCCGGCTCGACCCGACGCTTTACGGCCCGTCGGTGCCGGTGCGCTACGCGGAGCGCTACGGGTTGACGGAGGGCGACCCGAACAACGGCCCCGTCGACGGCGCCGGGCGCCGCAGCATCTATCAGGAGATTCGCCGCAACGCGCACAACCCGTTCCTCGACGTCTTTGACCTGCCGCGGCCGGCGACGACGCGCGGCCAGCGCGACGCCACCAACGTGCCCGCGCAGTCGCTGACCATGCTGAACAGCCCGTTCGTCATCGGGCAGGCGGCGGAGTGGGGGCGGCGTCTCGCCGAAGGCGAGGCGGGGTCGGTGGAGAGCCGCATCGAGCACATGTTCGTCAAGGCGCTCTCGCGCCGGCCCTCCGACGCGGAGCGCGCGCGGGTCGCCGGCTATCTCGATGCGGTGGCGGCGGAGCGCGGCGCCGCGCCCCACCTGCTGCTCTACGACCCGCAGGTGTGGCAGGACGTCGCGCACAGTTTGTTCAACCTGAAGGAGTACCTGTTCGTCCGGTAAGTCCGGAGAGCATCGCCGGCGGCTCCGGCCGCCGCGCTGGCCAGCCCGGCAGGAAGCCGTGCTGCGGGCTCCTCGCGCCGAGGTTTCTTCCATGTGCCTTGATCCACGTCGCCACCCCGCCCCGACCCCGTTCCTCACGCGCCGGGAAATGCTGCGCCAGACCTCCACGGGGTTCGGCCTCCTCGCGCTGTCGGCCCTGATGGCCGACCGGTCCTACGCGGGCCTCGCGCAGGAGGCGGGCGACGGCCCGCTGGCCGCGAAGCCGCCGCACTTCCCGCCGAAGGTGAAGAACGTCATCTTCTGCTACATGTCGGGGGGGCTGTCGCACGTCGACTCGTTCGACCCCAAGCCGCGGCTCGCGGCCGAGGCGGGGCGGCCGATGCCGTTCCAGACCGAGCGGACCATGTTCAACCAGGACGGCAACATCTGGCCGAGCCCCTGGGAGTTCACGCATTACGGCGAGAGCGGCATCCCCGTCAGCGCGCTCTTCCCCCACGTCGGCGGCGTGGCCGACGAGCTGACCGTCATCCGCTCGATGACCGCGCCGTTCATGGAGCACGCCCAGGCCAACTTCTACTTCCACAGCGGCATGCCGTTCAACGGCTTCCCCAGCATGGGCGCGTGGGTGACCTACGGCCTCGGCACCGAGAACCAGAACCTCCCCGGGTTCGTGGTCCTCGGCAGCGGCGGCATCCCCCTGGGCGGCGTCAACATCTTCGGCAACGGCTTCCTGCCCGCGGTCCACCAGGGCTCGATGCTCTATCCCGAGAACGCCGAGCCCCTGAACAACGTGCAGCCCCGCGAGACGGACCGGCAGCAGCGGGGCCGCCTGGGCCTCATCGGCGACCTCGACGCCGCCTTCGTCGACCGCATCGGCGGCGACCGGCAGGTCGAGGCGGCCATCGACAACTACGAGATCGCCTACCGCATGCAGACCGCGGTGCCCGAGCTCGTCGACCTCGCCGGCGAGACCGAGGCGACCAAGCGCCTCTACGGCATGGACTCGCCCAACGCGTCGACCGCCGCCTACGGGCGCCAGTGCCTGGTGGCCCGACGACTCGTCGAGCGCGGCGTCCGCTTCGTCGAGCTCACCATGGTGGGCACCGACGGCATGGGGCAGGCCGCCAACCCGTGGGACCAGCACACCAAGCTGATCGAGGGCCACACCGCCAACGCCCTGACCGTCGACCAGCCCGTGGCCGGCCTCGTCAAGGACCTCCGCGCCCGCGGCCTCCTCGACGAGACGCTGGTCATCTTCTCGGGCGAGTTCGGCCGGACCCCGTTCGTCCAGGGCACCAACGGCCGCGACCACAACCCCTACGGCTTTAGCCTGTGGCTGGCCGGCGGCGGCCTCAAGAAGGGCTTCATCTACGGCCAGACCGACGAGTACGGCTACCGCGTCGTCGAGAACTCGCACACCGTCCGCGACCTGCACGCGACGGTGCTCACCCTGCTGGGGCTCGACTACCGCAACCTGACCTACCGCTTCGGCGGCCGCGACTTCCGCCTGGCCGACGTGGACGGGCACCCGATCCGGGGGATTCTGGCGTAGGCGTCTGCGCCGCGGGCGCTGAAGGCGTGGAACGGCACGGCCTCCCGGCCGGATGGCCGGCGCGGGTTTCAGGGGGGAGCCGCAGGCGACGTTCCGGCCGACGGGACTGTCGCGGCGCTGGACGGTGAGGACGCTGACGGGAATTAGCTTGCCACGTGCCGCGGCACAGGAAACGCAGGCAAGCGGGACGGTTCTGGACGTAGTCGGCAAGGCCATATCGATCACTGTCCCAAGGGACGCTGACGAGATCACTCTGCACCTACCGAGCCGGTCATTCCGCACAACACGGGGTGCCCTCGGACACAGGCGGTGACTGTATTTCCATCACTGTCATAAGGAGAGCGACATGGCCCGGATACGAACGCTGGCGGCCGCGATCGCGGCGGTGACGCTCGGGGCGCCGGCGGCGGCGCAGATGACGGTGGAGATCCGCGACACCGCCACGGACGGGGCACTGGGGACCGTTATGGTGGAGGAGGCGGCCGGGGGCGGGGTGCGCTTCACGCCCGACCTCGACGACATTCTCCCCGCGGGCGATCATGGCTTCCACGCCCACGTGAATCCCGACTGCGGGTCGGGGGGCCAGGCCGCGGGCGGGCACTACGACCCGGAGAACACGGGCGTGCACGAGGGGCCCGAAGGCAACGGTCACTTGGGCGATCTGCCGCGCCTGACCTCCGACGGCGGCCGCGTGACGGCGGCGGTGGTCGCGCCCCGGTTGACCCTGGGCGACCTGTACGGCCGCGCGCTGGTGATTCACGAGGGCGGCGACAACTACTCCGACTCGCCGTCGCCCCTGGGCGGCGGCGGGGCGCGGCTGGGGTGCGGCGTCGTGGCCACGGCGACGCCCGTCATGCCAGTAGTGTCCCAGGAATTACTCCAATAGATTCAACAGGTTACGGGGGCCTTCACTAAGAGAAGTGTAATCGGTATCAGAAAATAGCTGCAAAAGCGGGGTTTTCTCGAACACTGTCAAACTCAGCGTCTGTAGAATTGTGTAGAGACTTACCGGGAGATCCAGCCGTTTCTTGATGATGGCCACGAGCACATACACCGACACCGCGATCCAGATTTGGCTCTTGACGGCGTTCTCCGAGGTCCCAAAGAACGACTTGATCCGCAGATGCTGCTTGATCCACTTGAAGAACAGCTCGACTTGCCAGCGGTGCCGGTACAGCTCGGCGACTGTGAACGCAGGGATCGCAAAGTTGTTGGTCAGGAAGTTGAACGTCTTGTCCGTGGATTTATCCCAGTACTTCACGCGACGGAGCGGCTGCGGATACCGGGACGTGGAATCCGCAGCCGTGAGCACGATGGTTTGATCGCAACGAAGACCGGTCGTCTTGTCGACCGGTCGAGAGTACCGACGCTGGTACCGCGTGTTGGACTTTGCGCGGATAACGAAGAACGCACCGAATGCCGCCAAGGCGTACAGGCGCTCGAAGTCGAGGTACGCACGATCCATCACGTAGAAGGCACCAGGTTCGGGGACGAAGCGGTCGAGCGCGTGAACGTCGGCCATTTTGCCGTCGGAGACATGCAGGAACGTCGGAATCGGGCCGCGCAGGTCGAGCAGCGTGTGCAGCTTGACCGCCGCTTTCGTCGACTGGAACGGTGCCCACGGAAACATGGACAGGCACAGGTCGATGGTCGATGCGTCGAGGGCGAACACGGTGTTATCGAGGTCCAGGCCCAAGTTCTCACTGGCGTACATCGGTCTGGCGATGCGGATCAACGCTTGCGCCACCTCGGCGTAGATTCGCCAGTCGCGTTGCTTGTTCGCATTGGCCAAGGTGTTGCGCGACACCGGACTGCGAATGCCCAAGTGATAGAGCTTCTGTCGCTGTGCGCGCAGGCAGACCTCGATATCTCGCAAACTTTCCCGATACGTAAGTTGGGCGAATGCCATGCACAGAAACTGGCTGTGGCACGGGAAGGACTTAACGTAACGGTTGCCGCCATATCGGCTCACGGCGCGACGGAAGGTGTGCATCGGCAGGTGATCCATCACCTGCGCGAAGACCAGCTTGCCTGAGTACATGCCCCATCTCCTCGGAAATAAGCACGAGCATCGTCTCAGAGCGGGAGCGAGTTCAAGTCGATGACAGTTCCAAATCTCTGTATCTCCTTTACGTTCTATGGTTTACGGGTGGCTGTCCCGAGTTTCTTGGGACACTAGTTCCGTCATGCCGCCGGCCGCCCTTGCGGCGCTCATGGCGCTTCTGCTCGCGACCGCGGGGCATGCCCGCCGACGGGCCGCGGGCGCCGCCGGGTCGGGCCTGACCCTTGGTGCCGGCAGGAGGACCCTCCATTGAACCACCCGGCGCGGCCGGCGGTGGCGTTGTTGGCCGCAGTGCTCGGCGGATGCTCGGGGAACCCGACCGCGCCGACGGACATGCTGACGTTCTCCTTCGATTTCCGCCGCGGGCCGCAGGGGTTCGTCGCCGGCTTCGCGGACTATCCGCCCGCCAATGCGGACATCTACGAGCTGACTTCCGACTACCGCCCCCTCCCGCCGCCGTTGGCGTCGGACTCCGCCCTGTTCATCTCCGGCGTCAACCGCAGCGACGACCTCTTCATGTTCTTCAAGGGGCCCGTCGACGGGCTGCCGCCGGGGGCGCGCTACGACGTCACCGTCAGCGTGGAGATCGCGACCGACGTGCCGGCCGGGTGCTTCGGCGTCGGCGGCGCGCCGGGCGAGAGCGTCTGGGTCAAGGCCGGAGCCACCGCCGTCGAGCCGCTCGCGGTCCGCGAGGGTGCCTACCTGCGCATGAACATCGACGTCGGCAATCAGTCGGCGGGCGGCTCCGAGGGCGTGGTGCTCGGCGACATCGCCAACTCGAAGCGCTGCGAGGAGCCGCGCCAGTGGGAGCGCAAGTTCTTCGAGGGCAGACCGATACCGGCATCGGTCGAGATACCCGCCAGCGGTCGGGCGTGGCTGCTGTTCGGCGTCGACTCGGGATTCGAAGCCAGGACGGCAATCTACTTCACGCGGGCGGAAGCCGTGTTCAGGCCGATGTGACTCGACGGATTGGACGGCCGATGCGGCCCGAGCCATCTCGCTTCTGAAGCTCTCGCCCGTGTCGCCCGGAGGTGCGGGACATCTTCCACGTCCGGTGAGAGAAGCGGCCGCCCCCGGCGCAAGCTAGTACACTGACGCCCAATGCGTCCCGCCCCGACCGCCGCGTCCGCGTCTGGACCAGGTCTTGCAACGTCCACGTCGGAACCGATGCCGCGCGATGACAAGACCCTCGGGGCCTACTACACGCCGGAGGCGGTGGCCGACGCCCTAGTGCGGTGGGCGGTTCGAGACCTAGGCGACCGCCTCCTCGACCCGTCGAGCGGCGACGGCCGCTTCGTGGCCCGCCACCCGAACAGCGTCGGGGTCGAGAGGGACCCGGCCGCGGCCGCCGAGTCGCGCGGGCGGGCACCGGCGGCCACCATCGTCGAGGGCGACTTCTTCACGTGGGCGGCGGCCGACCGGCGGCGGTTCGACTGCGCCGCCGGGAACCCGCCGTTCATCCGCTACCAGCGGTTCGCGGGGGCGACCCGGCGGGCCGCGCTCGACTACTGCCGGCGCCTGGGCGTCGTCTTCAGCGGGCTGTCGTCGTCGTGGGCGCCGTTCATGGTGGCGGCGGCCAGCAAGCTGCGCCCAGGCGGGCGGATGGCCTTCGTCGTGCCGGCCGAGATCGGTCACGCGCCGTACGCCGGCCCGCTCATGGAGTACCTGGTCGGCAACTTCGGTTCCGTGCACCTGATCGCCATCAGGGACAAGATCTTCCCGAAGCTGTCGGAAGACTGCTGGCTGCTGCTGGCCGACGACGCGGGCTCGCGCTCCGGCGCCGTCAAGCTGTCGCGGGTCGATCGGTTCGACCCGGGCGCCATGCCCCCGCCGGTGTCGGAGGAGATCGCCGTCGAGGCCTGGCGGGTCGGATGGCGCCGCCGGCTGCGGCCCTTCCTGCTGCCGCCGCGCGTCCGGAGGCTCTACGAGCGCATGGCGGCCGAGCCGGACGCGGTGCGCCTCGGCCAGATCGCCCAAGTCGGCATCGGGTACGTCAGCGGCGCCAACGGTTTCTTCCATCTGCGCCCGTCCGACGTGCGGCGCTTCGCGATACCCGGCGAGTTCCTCGTGCCGTCCATCCGCAACAGTCGCTACCTGGCCGGCGCGGTGGTCGACGACGCCGACGTCGAGCGCTGGGTCGCGAAGGACGAACCCGTGTTCCTTCTGCGCATCCCCCCGGGCGTGCGGGTGCCGAGCACGGTCCGCGCGTATCTGGACACGGCGGAGGGGAGGAAGGCCCGGGCCTCCTACAAGTGCCGCAACCGGACGCCGTGGTACACGGTGCCCGACGTACGGCGTCCCGCGTTCGTCCTGACGTACATGAGCGGAAGGTCGCCCGCGCTGGCCGTGAACCGCGGTCGGTGCACATGCACGAACGCGTTTCTGGCAGTCGACCTCCGGTCCGACCTCTTTGGCAATGGGGGCATGTCAGAACCGGGGCTCTCGGCGGCGTGGGGCTCGCCCGCCGGCCGGCTCAGTTGCGAGCTCGAGGGGCATCCGCTCGGCGGCGGTATGCTGAAGCTCGAACCGGGAGAGGCGCGGCACGTGCTCCTCGCGCCGGACGCCGCCGTCACCGGGCGCGACCGCGCTCTCCTGGAAGAGGGCATCGAGGTGATGCAGCAGTGGCGACACGTGGCGTGAGCTCGTGCGAGTGGGTATCGTTGCGGACGGCCCTGGCCCACTTCGTGACGTTCCGCGGCTCGACCCAGAGTCAGCGGCACATCAAGCCGATCCACTGGTACGTCGCCTGCCGTCTCGTGGTCGAGGGCGGACTCGATCCTGACTGGCGTCGGCGACTTCGGCCGGCTGCCAGCGCGGACGAGTTCAGGCGGTGTTGGCGGCCGTCTCGGAGCCCGGCGCCGTCGATCAGTTGCCGCAACGGAATCGCGACGGTGCGGCTCGCCGGGCGGCGCCGCGGGGTCGCCGCGGTCACTGAAGGCCGGTGTCGTCAGCGGGTGCCGAGCGGGCTCCCGAGGTCGTCGATTCGGCGGTGCAGAAGTGCCACGGCGCGGCGCGGATGCCGCGGCCGATGGAGCGGAGGCGGTCGGTGCGGCAGGCGAGGATGCCGCGGCCGCCGGTGAGCTCGCACCAGGCCGCGAGGTGGTTGGCGTGCCGGGGGGTCGGGGTGCGGGTCGCCTTCACCTCGATGCCGTACAGGCGGCCGTCCACGTCGGCGACGATGTCGACCTCGGCCGAGAGCCCCTCCCAATGGTAGAGCCGGTCGGCGCCGCCGCCGTGGTGGACGGACTTGGTCAGCTCCGACACGACGGCCGACTCCGCCAGCGCGCCGAGGGCGGGTCCGTTCATGATGGCGTCCCGCGTCCGGTAGCCGAGCATCCAGCCCGCCAGTCCGGGGTCGATGACGTGCAGCTTCGGGCTCTTGCGGATGCGCTTGCCGAAGTTGCGGTGGTAGGGGGGCAGCAGCAGCACGAGGCGGCTGGTGACCAGCAGGTTCAGCCACCGGCGCGCGGTGGGGGCGCTCACCCCGGCGTCGCGCCCGAGGCGGGCGAGGTTGACGATCTGGCCGGTCGAGGCGCAGACGAGCGAGAAGAACGCGCGGAACGTCTCGAGGTCGCCGACCTGCTCCATGTTCCGCAGGTCGCGCTCGAGGTAGGTCTGGACGTAGCTCTGCATCCACAGGTCGCGGTCGACGCCGGGGTCGAGGCGCGGCTCGGGCCACGCCCCGCGGTGGAGCCAGTCGGCGAGGTCGAAGTCGGGGACATCGCCGCCGGAGTCGGCGCAGAGGCGGTCCAGCAGGTCGCCGAGGCTGCCCGCGGGCGGCGACCCGAGCACCTCGGAAACCGCGAGCGGGTCGAGGTGGAGCACCGCGATGCGGCCCGCGAGGGTCTGGCTGACGCCGCGCATCAGGGCGAAGTCCTGCGAGCCGGTCAGCAGCCAGCGGCCGGGCTGACGGCGGGCGTCGATGTCGTCCTTGACGTAGTGGAGTAGCTGCGGCGCGTACTGGATCTCGTCGAGGATTGCGCGGTCGCCGGCGTCCGCGAGGAAGCCGCCGGGGTCGTCGCGCGCGATGTCGCGTACGTCGGGGCGCTCGAGTGACACGTACCGGTGGGAGGCGCCGAACTCTTCGCGGAGGAGGGTCGTCTTGCCGGTCTGGCGGGGTCCGGTGACGAGCACGGCGGGGAACGTGCGCATCGCACGCCGGATGGTGGTCGCCAACGCTCGGGGGACGTATCGCATCGTCTGTCGGGATCGATGTCGAATCGAATAAACCATATTATATTTGCACAGACTGCGGCGCGCCCGCAGCCGGCGAGCCCACAGCCGCGGCCGCGGCCGACGAAGATCGCGGCCCGGACGCTCCAGCCATAATCCGGGGCCGGACCGTCCGACACTGGAGGCCCGGCATGAGGATCCTCTCGTGAACCGCCCGGTGCCGGTGGCGCTCTTGGCCGCAGTGCTCGGCGGATGCTCGGGAAGCCCGACCGCGCCGACGGACACGCTGACGTTCACCTTCGATTTCCGCCGCGGGCCGCAGGGGTTCGTCGCCGGCTTCGCGGACTACCCGCCCGCCAACGCGGACTTCTACGAGTTGACCTCCGACTACCGCCCCCTCCCGTCGCCGTTGGCGACGGACTCCGCGCTGTTCATTTCCGGAGTCAACCGGAGCGCCGACCTCTTCATGTTCTTCAAGGGGCCCGTCGACGGGCTGCTGCCGGGGGCGCGCTACGACGTCACCGTCAGCGTGGAGATCGCCACCGACGTGCCGGCCGGCTGCTTCGGCGTCGGCGGTGCGCCGGGCGAGAGCGTCTGGGTCAAGGCCGGAGCCACCGCCGTCGAACCGCTCGCGGTCCGCGACGGCGCCTACCTGCGCATGAACATCGACATCGGCAATCAGTCGGCGGGCGGCTCGCAGGGCGTGGTGCTCGGCGATGTCGCCAACTCGAGGCGCTGCGATGAGCCGCGCCAGTGGGAGCGCAAGTCCTTCGCGGGCAGACCCGTACCGGCCTCGATCGAGATACCCTCCAGTGGCCGAGCTTGGCTGTTGTTCGGCGTCGACTCGGGATTCGAAGCCAGGACGGGAATCTACTTCACGCGGGCGGAAGCGGCGTTCAGGCCGATGTGACTCGGCGGATTGCACCGCGCGGTTGGTCAGGGCCCCAGCGCGCGGCCAGCTTCGACAGGGTCACGGGCGTGGCGACGTTGCGCGCCAGCGAGCGCAGCAGGCGGCCCACCTTGACGGGGTCGCGCGTCTTGCCGCTGACTTTCGTGACGTCGGTGCGGCGGACTTCGTCCAGGTAGCCGCGGTTTCGTGCGCAGGATCCCCGGCAGCGGCCGGCCGACGTGGCCCGGCCAGCCGCCGGCGCAGACGATCTTCCCCGAGGCCCTTGGCCCTTCCACGAGGACCGCCCCGGCCGCCTCCAGCAGCTCGGCCAGCTCGGCGTCGACAATGCGCGGCAAGTAGGTCATGGCAGGTTGGGACGGTTGTACTCCGGCCGGTGGGAGAGCGCAACTCCAACGGGTGATTCGGCGAACGCTCAGCGGGTGATTCGGCGAACGCTCAGCGGGTGATTTGGCGAAAGTTCAGCGGGTGATTCGGCGAGAATCTGCCGAGGCCGCGCACACACGACCGACAAGAACGCGCCGGCCGTTCGGGGTGGGCGGCGCACTCCGTCATTGACGTATACTGGGACGTGTTGACATTCGTCGAGACCAAAGCTCTTCACGAAGCGGCCGCGTGAACATTCCTCCGTCCGTGCTGAAGAAGAATCAGGAGGAGATTGATGGCTGAGGTCGGACGCGATATCGGGGAGGAGATTTTGGAGGGCATCCGGCAGCTCAAGCGGGGTGAGCATGGACGCATCGTCAACGTGCCGGCCATCTCGAGCATCCGCCAGAAGGAGACAGGGCTGTCGCGTTGCGGATCGGTGCCGGCGGGCTCGGTGGGTTCGTCGGACGCCGACCCTCGCGAGCCGAGGAGGTTGACATGACCCGTCGATGGTTGGTGCGTTCGGTGGCGGCGATGGTCGCGGCGGCATGGCTGGTGCCGGCGCTCGCCGTCGGTCAGGAGACCGCATCGAGCCCGGATGCGGCGGCGTTCCGGACCCCCTGGGGCGATCCGGACCTGCAGGGCGTCTGGTCCTACGCCACGTTCACGCCGCTCCAGCGGCCCGCGGAATTCGCCGGGCGCGTGTTCCTGACCCCGGAGGAGGTGGCCGCGCAGAACCTGGCCGACGCGACCCGGGCGACGTCCGAACGCCGCGGCGAGCTCTCGGCCGAGCGCGACCTCGCCCTCGCCTACGACCAGGTCTGGTGGGACCGGGGCGAGTCGACCGGGCGCACGTCGCTCATCGTGGACCCGTCCGACGGCCGGCTGCCGCCGCTGACCCCGGCGGCCGAGCGTCGGCTGGCGGCCTCACGCGAGCGGCGCGCCGCCGGCCCCTTCGATTCCTGGGCTGACCGGCCGCTGCAGGAGCGGTGCATGACCTACCAGCGGGTGCCGCCGGTGCCGTCCGGCTACAGCAACGCGTATCAGATCTTCCAGAGCCCCGGGCAGGTCGTCATCCTCAACGAGATGATCCACGACGTGCGCGTCGTGCCGCTCGACGGGCGTCCGCCCATCGACGGGCGCATCCGCCAGTGGAACGGCGACGGGCGCGGCCGATGGGACGGCGACACCCTCGTGGTCGAGACCACGCACTACCGCGACGACACGACGTGGCGGGGGTTCCCGGGCACCCGCGGCCTCCGCGCGGTCGAGCGGTTCACCCGCATCGACGCCGACACCATCGAGTACCGCTACACGATTCACGACGAGGCGACGTACACGCGCCCCTTCACCGTCGAGCTGCCCCTCGTCAGCCCGCCGGGCTACATCATCTACGAGTACGCGTGCCACGAGGGGAACTACGGGATCGCCAACGCGCTGCGCGGCGAGCGCGTCCTGGAGGCGGCCGCGGGACGGGCGCCGTAGGTCGGGGAACGCGCGCCGCGCCGGTCGGGGGACGAGCGTCCGCGTCAGTTTCGGCCGTGTCTTCAGAGGCCGGAAACGCCGTCACCCGGGCGTTCAGGCGGAACGGTGCGGGTGCGCGGCCGGTGGCCGACCCGTCACCCCACGCAACACGCGCAGGTGGGGCCGTCGCCCGACGAGAAGGTGGCGGTGGCCTGACGCGTGTCGCGCGGCGGCCGGTGGGCTCCGCGGGCGCTGGCGGCGGCGACGCCGGCGGCCGCGGCCGCGCGACGGCGGCGCTCCTGGCGCCGCGCCTCGGCCTGGCGCGGGTCCGGTCCCCGGTAGCCGGTGAAGATCTGGTACCGGTGCAGGCCGATGTCGCCGTCGATGCGGATGGCGTTGGGCCCGTCGGCCGCGAAGCGCGAGAACGGCGCGCCGTCGCACAGGATGAAGACGTCGCCGGGGTCGGGCAGGTTGGTCACCCGCCAGCTCGTGGCGTCGCCGCGCCGCTCGGGGGCCGCCGCGTAGGTGCCGACGTGGAGGGTGCCGCTCTCGACGTCGTTCCACGCCTGGTAGACGCCGAGGGCCGGGAAGTCGACGCCCTCCACGGTGGGGGCGTCGAACTTGTCCAGGTGCGGCGCGTCGAAGGCGCGGTTCCAGGCGTCGCCGTCGCCGACCTCGGCCACCATCATGCTCGCGCTGCGCTGCCCGCGCGGGTAGGCCTCGTTCAGGCCGAACCACCAGCCGAACTTCTCGTCGTGCCCGCCGAAGAAGCGCGGGTCGTACTCGCGCTCGGCCGCCGCGCGCAGCCGCTCCACGGCGGTGTGGTCGCCGAGTTCGCGCGCCATCACGAGGCCGGTGGCCGAGGCGCGGATCTCGACGCTCGGGTCGTTCCACCCGAGGGCGTTGGCGGCCGACTCGTAGAGCAGGGTCGCCGTCTCGCGGTCCTGGGGCAGGAGCAGGAAGGCGACGCCGACCCCGGCGGCGGGGCCGCCGTTCGCCTTGTGGTTGACGATGGGGTCGTAGTAGTTCGTGACCCACTCGAGCCGGCCGTCGCGCGACATGCCGATGAAGTTGTCGCGCGCGTACTCCAGCCACCCCTGCACCGGGCGGTGGGTGTCGCGCCCCGACAGCCGGTCGTAGAGGAACATGCCGAGGCCCGCGGCGGCGTTGCACGGGAACCAGATCTTGGTGTTCTCGCAGTGGGGGCCCTCCGGGCGCTCCCGGTACTGGCTCTCGAGGAGGGCCGCGATGCGGTGCTGGTCCCACTCGAAGCGCTCGTCGCGGTAGCCGGTCACCGGGAAGGGCCGCTCGTACTTGTCGTCGCCCGAGACGTACTTGTAGATGCCGAGCAGCAGGTTGAACCAGCCGCGGAAGAAGAGGTTGCCCTCCGACCCGATGGGGTCCGGCGACAGGCCCCACGGCTCGATGCCGTTCGCGGTCCACCCGATGCGGTTGTAGCGGCCGCGGAGGCGCTCGGGGATGCCGGCCATCACCTGAGGAGGGTAGTTCTCCCGCCGCGGGTCGTCGCCGATCTGGGTCAGCCAGTCGACGGCCCCCCAGTAGGTCGGGTAGCGGCTCGCGAGCCCGTCCGCGATGCGGGTGTAGACCTCGCGCCACGCCGGGGTCTGGTCGGCCATGAGCAGCAGCGCGTACGACGAGTTGTGGAGGTCGAAGCGACCGTAGCTGGTGACGACGGGGTTGGAGTAGCGGTCCCACCACATGTGGGGCACGCCGTCGGCGTTCCAGTCGTCGGGGGTCGTCGCCTTCTCCCACAAGAAGCGCAGCCAGCCGCGCGTCCGCCGGTTGAGGGTCGGGTGGACCGACCGCGGGGTCTCCTCCAGGGTCGGCAGGGCCGGCGCCGCCTGCGCCTGGGCCGCCGCCTCGCCGGGTGCCGCGGCGAGCATGCCGGCGGCGGTGCCCAGTTGCTTGACGAACCGGCGCCGCGAATGGTCTCGGGGAGTGGTCATCGCATCCTCCGGTCGGGCCGGGTCGATTATACCCGCGGCAACGCGGTGCCCGCCGCCCGGGAGGCGCACGCCGCGCGGCCGGCATCCGCGACAACCGGCCGGTACCCCGAAACGGATGGCTGACAACCGGCCATGCAAGGCGGTTCCGGCGCCGATCCGGATTCCGGACGCGGGCGGATTCGGCCCCGGTGATTCTGCCGAGGAAGACCCGTGGGAGGAATCGCGAGGGCTCCGACGCTTGGTTACTCGCGAAGACGCGGCGTCGGGCCGGCGCTGGTCAGCACGGCGGTCGTTCTCCGCCGCCTCGAAGTTCGCTGGTGCGGTGCGTGGGGCAGGGCCGACCATCGCCGAACGGACCGGGCGTCGATGACATCGAGTTCGTGCAATGGCGGCCGGATTGTGCGACGATGGGGTCATGCTGCTTGGATGGCGGCGGTCCTTCGTGCTCGGGGTCGGCTCGACCCTGCTGGCCGCCGTGGTCCTCTGCCCGTTGATGGCGGCCGCGGCGGCGATGCCCGCCGCGTCGAGTTGCCACGACCAGCCGCACCAGGATCACCACGGCGACACATCTCCCGCGTTCACCTGCTGCGCGCCCATCGTCGCCGCCGTGGCGGTCACGGCGGCGCCCGATGCCGTCGCCGCGTTGCCGCCCGCCGTCGAGGTCGCTCCGCACGCGTCGCGGCGGGCCGAGTGGCACGCCGACCACCCGCGGCCCCGGTCCGTCTCGCCGCCGCTCTTCGTGCAACACGCCTCCCTGCTGATCTGATCGTCCTCCGTCACGGCCGTCGTTTCTCCGCCCGAGTGTCGGACCCGGGACGCGACCGCGCGGCGTCGATCCGCGCGTCGCGCGCGCCACCGGTGTCGCCGCGTTCCGCGCTCGGGGGGAGGACGCCCGTTGCCCGGAAGCCCGTGGATGGACCGAGGAGTTCGGCCACGAGCCACGGGAACGCGACCGAACACGGGGAACGATGAAATGCCTGCACCACGTTCTCGGCTGTCCGCGGCCGGACTGGCCGCTGCGGGCCTGATGTCGACGTTGGTCGCGGCGCAGGCGGTGCCGCCGGCCGCCGTCCGACCGTCGTCGCGGGCCGCGGCCGAGCCGTCGCCGCCGGCCGCGGTTCAGCCGGTGCCGCCGGAGGCAGTTCGACCGGGGCCGCGGGTGACAGTGCAGCCGTCGCCGTCCGCGGCACCGCCATCGCCGTCCGCCGTCCGACCGCCGCTGTCGGTCGCGGTTCAGCCGGTGCTGCCGGAGGCAGTCCGGCCGGGGCCGCAGGCGACAGGGCCGCCGTCGTCGCCGGGAACCGCCGAGCCGTCGCCGCCGGCCGCGGTGCAGCCCCCGCCGCCGGAGGACGCGCTCGACTTCTACGCCGTTGCGGCGGATCTGCGCGGCTACGTGGCGGCGGCGGTCGAGAGCAATCCGGCGATCCTCGAGTCTCGCGCGCGGTACGAGGCGGCGCGGCAGCGGGTGCCCCAGGTCGCCGCGCTGCCCGACCCCGTCGTCAGCTTCACCCAGGCCCTGCGCAGCGTGGAGACCCGGGTCGGCCCCCAGATCAACAGCGTCACGCTGACCCAGGCCTTCCCTTGGTTCGGCACGCTGGAGCTGCGGGGGCGGGTCGCCCTGCTTGAGGCGACGGCGCTGCGGCACCTGTACCAGGCGGCCCGGCGCGACATCGTGGCGGAGGTCAAGGAGGTCTATTACGACCTGGGGTACGTCGAGGCCGAGCTCGGTCTCGCCGGTGAAGAGCAGTCGCTGCTCGAGCACTACGAGACCCTGGCCAGCGCCCGCTACGCCACGGGCCAGGGACTGCAGCAGGCGGTGATCCGGCTGCAGGCGGAGATTACCCGCGTCATCGACCGCCGGCACTTGCTCGATCGGCAGCGCGCGACCCTCGCGGCGCGCCTCAACACCGTGCTCGACCGGCCCGCCGAGGCGCCGGTGCCCGCGGTGGCGCCGCTGGTGCGGCCCCCCGTCGAGGTGGACCGCGACGAGCTCTACCGCCTCGGCGACCGGAACCGGCACGAGCTGCGGGCGGCGAGTGCGCTCATCGAGGGCGGCGAGCGGGCTGTCGAGCTGGCGATGAAGAACGCGCGGCCGGGCTTCACCGCGAGCGTGGGGGTGACCAACGTCGGCCGGCGCGACGACGCCGCCCTCCTGCCGGTGGCCGACGACGGCAGGAACTCGGTCACCGTCTCCCTGGGCATGTCGCTGCCCCTCTGGGGCTCGAAGTACCGCGCGGGCGTGGTGGAGGCGGGCGCGGAGCTGCGCGCGCGCACGCGGCGCCGGGCGGCGGCGCGCAACGCCATGGAGATGGAGGTACAGGCGGCGGTCGTCCGACTCGAGACCCTCGACCGGCAGATCGACCTGCTCGACACGGTGCTGATTCCGCAGACCGAGGAGGCGCTGCGCGCCACGGAAACGGCCTACGAGACGGGGGAGCTCGGCGTGCTCGATCTGCTCGACGGGGAGCGGACGCTGATCGACGTCCGCTCGATGCGCGCGCGCTACCTGTCCGACATCCTCATCGCGCTCGCCGCCCTCGAACGGGCGATCGGCACGCGCGTGCCCGGAACCGGGAGGACGCCATGAACAAGGCGATCGCCGTCGGCGTCGTGAGCTTCGGGTTCGGCATGGCCGCGGCGGCGTTGTTGGCCGTCAATCCCGCGGGGTGGCAGTGGCCTTCCCGCATCTTCTCCTTCGCGGCGGCGCGCGAAGCTTCCGCCCCCGCCGGCGATGCGCGGACCGGCGCGCCCGCGTCGGAAGACGACCGCGAGATCCTGTACTGGCGCGCGCCCATGGACCCGACCTTCACGTCAGACCGGCCCGGCCGGTCGCCCATGGGCATGGACCTCGTTCCGGTGTACGCGGACGGGGCGGGGGACCTGCCGCCGGGCACGGTGCGCATCGATCCCGGCTTCGTGCAGAACATCGGCGTCCGCAAGGAGCCCGTCGCCCGGCGCGGCATCGCGCAGACCATCCGCACCGTCGGCACCCTCGCCCACAACGACCGGCAGATCGCGTGGGTGAACACGAAGTACGACGGCTGGATCGAGAACGTCGCGGTGAACTACCTCGGCGAGACGGTGGAGGAGGGGCAGGTCCTGTTCGACATCTACAGCCCGCGGCTCGTCACCACCCAGATGGAGTATCTGCAGGCGGTCGACTACGCGGCGCGCCTCGAGACGTCGGCCTACCCCGCCATCGCCGAGCGCGCGCGCTCGCTCGTCGCGTCGGCGCGCGCGCGGCTCGGCTACTGGGACATCACCGACGAGCAGATCGCGACGCTGGAGCGCGAGCGCACGCCCCGCCGCACGCTGTCGGTCCAGTCCCCGGTCACCGGCGTCGTCGTCGAGAAGATGGACCAGGCGCTGGACGGGATGTACGTCGAGGCGGGCATGAACCTCTACAAGATGGCCGACCTCACCACGATCTGGGTCGACGTCGAGGTCTTCGAGCACCAAGTCGAGGCGATGCGCGTCGGCCAGCGCGCGCAGGTCGAGCTGCCGTACCGGCCGGGCCGGCCCTACACGGGGTTCGTCCGCTATCTGTATCCGCACTTCGACGAGCGGACGCGCACCATGACCGTCTCCGTCGAGCTCGAGAATCCCGACCTGACGCTGCGCGCGGGCATGTACGCCGACGTGACGTTCGACGTGCCGGTCGCGCGCAACGCGCTGGCGGTGCCCGAGCAGGCGGTGATCCGCGGCGGCACGCGCGACCTCGTGGTCCTCGAGCGGTCTCCGGGCACGTTCCAGGTCGCCGCCGTCACCCTCGGCCGGCAGGGCGACGGCGTGTGGGAGGTGCTGGACGGGGTCGAGGAGGGCGACACCGTCGTGGTGTCGGCGCAGTTCCTCATCGACTCGGAGAGCAACCTCACGCAGGCGATCCAGAGCATCGAATCGGGGCTGGACGTGACCGGGATGTCGGGGGAGCACCGGCACGGCACCGAGCCCGCGGCGCCGGCCGGCCACCGCCACTGACGACCGACGCCTCGGGAGGAGACCGATGCTCGCCAGGGTCATCGAGTGGTCCATCGGCAACCGCTTCTTCGTCGTCCTCGGGGCGGTGTTCATCGCCTTCGGCGGGATCTACGCCCTGCGCGCGACGCCCCTCGACGCGCTGCCGGACCTCTCCGACGTGCAGGTGATCATCTTCACCGACTACCCCGGGCAGGCCCCCCAGGTCGTCGAAGACCAGGTGACCTATCCCATCACCACGCAGATGCTGGCGGTTCCGTCCGCGACGGTGGTGCGCGGTTACTCGTTCTTCGGCTTTTCGTTCGTCTACGTCATCTTCGAGGACGGCACCGACCTGTACTGGGCGCGCAGCCGGGTCCTCGAGTACCTCAACTACGTCGGCGGGCGCCTCCCCGGGGGCGTGACGCCGACCCTCGGCCCCGACGCCACCGGCGTCGGCTGGGCCTACATGTACGCGCTGCGCTCAGACGATGTCGACCTCGCCGAGCTGCGCTCGCTTCAGGACTGGTTCCTCAAGTACGAGCTGACGGCGGTGCCCGGGGTGTCGGAGGTCGCCAGCATCGGGGGCTTCGTCAAGCAGTACCAGATCACCGTCGACCCGAACCGCCTGCGCGCCTACGACATCCCCCTGTCGCGCATCCGGGACGCCGTCGAGCGGAGCAACAACGACGTCGGCGGGCGCGTGCTGGAGATGTCCGAGGCCGAGTTCATGGTGCGCGGCGAGGGCTACATCCAGGGCGTCGACGACGTGAGGCGCGTCGCCCTCGGGGTGGACGAGTCGGGTACCCCGATCACGGTCCAGGACGTCGCCACGGTGCAGATCGGCCCGGACATCCGCCGCGGGCTCGCCGAGCTGAACGGCGAGGGCGAGGTGGTCGGCGGCATCGTCGTGGTGCGCTACGGCGCCAATGTCCACGAGGTGGTCGAGCGGGTGAAGGCCCGCCTCGCGGAGCTGCGGTCGGGGCTGCCGCCGGGGGTGGAGGTCGTCCCCGTCTACGACCGGACGACGCTGATCGAGCGATCGATCGACACCCTGCGGCGGAAGCTGATCGAGGAGATGGCGATTGTGGCGCTCGTGTGCGCGGTCTTCCTGCTGCACGTGCGTTCGGCGCTGGTCGCGGTGCTGACCCTGCCGCTGGCGGTGCTGATGGCCCTCGTCGTGATGTATCTGCAGGGCATCAACGCCAACATCATGTCGCTGGGGGGCATCGCCATCGCCATCGGCGCGATGGTGGACGCCGCGATCGTGATGGTCGAGAACGCGCACCGGCACCTGGCGCGCGACCGCGGCCGCCTGCCGCACTGGCAGATCGTCACCCGCGCCGCCACCGAGGTCGGCCCGACGCTGTTCTTCGCGCTGCTGGTGATCACCGTCTCCTTCGCCCCGATCTTCACCCTGGAGGCGCAGGAGGGCCGGCTCTTCAAGCCGCTGGCGTTCACCAAGACCTACGCCATGGCCGCCGCCGCCCTGCTCTCCGTCACCCTGGTGCCGGTCCTCGTAGGCTACTGGTTGCGCGGCCGCATGGTGTCGGCGCAGTTCAATCCGCTGACTTGGCTGCTCATGGCGCTGTACCGGCCGGTGCTGCGGCTGGCGCTCGCCGGGCGCTGGGCGGTCGTCGCCGCGACGCTGGCGGCGCTGGTTGCGACCGCGGTTCCCTTCTCGCGGCTCGGCTCCGAGTTCATGCCGCCGCTCTGGGAGGGCGACCTGCTCTACATGCCGACGACGCTGCCCGGCGTGTCGATCACCAAGGCGCGCGAGATCCTGCAGCAGACCGACCGCATCCTGAGGACCTTCCCCGAGGTCGAGCACGTGTTCGGCAAGGTCGG
This sequence comes from Vicinamibacterales bacterium, assembly GCA_963664545.2. Lineage (GTDB taxonomy): Bacteria > Acidobacteriota > Vicinamibacteria > Vicinamibacterales > UBA8438 > JAJEEA01. Next base: position 3,402,158 of record OY761475.2, read on the forward strand.
GCGCGCCGACACCGCGACCGATCCGGCGCCGCTGAGCATGCTCGAGACGACCATCCGGCTCAAGCCGGAAGCCGCCTGGCGGCCGGGCATGACCCCCGAGCGGCTGACCGACGAGATGAACCGCGCCATCCGCTTCCCGGGCGTCACCAACGCCTGGACCATGCCCATCAAGACCCGCATCGACATGCTGTCGACGGGCATCAAGACCCCGGTGGGCATCAAGATCTCCGGACCCGATCTCGCGGTGCTGGAGGCGGTCGGCCGCGAGGTCGAGGCCGTCGTCCGGCAGGTGCCGGGCACGCGCTCGGCCTACGCCGAGCGGGTGATGGGCGGCAACTACCTGAACTTCTCGGTGCGGCGGGACGAGATCGCGCGTTACGGGCTCACCGTGGGCGACGTGCAGGACGTCATCCAGTCGGCCATCGGCGGCATGAACATCACCACGACGGTCGAGGGGCTGGAACGCTACCCCGTCAACCTGCGCTACAGCCGCGACCTGCGCGACAACCCCGCGGCGCTGCGGGACATCCTCGTCCAGACCCCGACCCGGCAGCAGATTCCCCTCGGCCACCTCGCGACCATGTCGTTCGTCAAGGGGCCTCCGGCCATCAAAAGCGAGCAGGCGCGCCCGAACGCCTGGGTCTACGTGGACATCGAGGACGTCGACGTCGGCACCTACGTCGAGCGCGCCCGGCAGGCGGTGGCGGCGCAGGTGGAGGTTCCCACCGGCTACAGCCTCGGCTGGAGCGGCCAGTACGAATACATGGTGCGCGCGCAGGAGCGTATGCGGCTCGTGGTGCCGATCACCCTGCTGTCGATTTTCCTGATCATCTACGCCAGCACGCGCTCGGCCGCCCGGACGCTCATCGTGCTCTCGGCCGTCCCGCTGTCGCTGGTCGGCGCGTTCTGGCTGCTCTACGCGCTCGGCTACAACCTGAGCGTGGCGGTGTGGGTGGGCATCATCGCGCTGGCCGGCCTGAGCGCGGAGACCGGCGTCGTCATGCTGCTGTACCTCGACCGCGCCTGCGACGCGGCCCGCGCCGAGGGGCGCCTGAAGACCGCCGCCGAGCTCCGGCGGGCGGTGTTCGACGGGGCGGCCCGCCGCGTGCGGCCGGTGGTGATGCTGGGCGCCACCACCACCCTCGGCCTGCTGCCCATCATGTGGAGCGGCGGCGCGGGCGCCGACGTGATGAAGCGCATCGCGGCGCCGATGGTGGGCGGAGTGGCGACGACGGTCCTCGTCGTGCTCCTGGTGTTTCCCGCGGTCTACACCATCTGGCGCGGGTGGGGGCTGCCGCGGCGGGCGGGGGCGGACGCCGAGCGCGGGCGTCCGCCGGGGTCGGAGCCAGCGCCCGGGGGACCGTAGAGGTCGTCCGCTGGTGCGGGGGTCCGGCCGACATTTGTCTCCCTTGGTCAGGTGGGCTTCCCCGTCGGCGCGGGGTCGCCGGACCCGCCAAGGCACTGACTGCGTGCGGCACCCTTGGCTCCCCGCCGACGCGGGTCGCCGTTGCCGGCCCGGCTGCGAATCGGGTGCCGTTTCTCGAAGACCGCATCCTGCGCCTTCAGTCAACGGAGCCGAACACGGGACGGCCGTTGGCGGGGCCGCTCAGTCCGCCGTCGGCGGGTGCCAGCCGCGCAGACTCGAACATCGTGCCAGCAGATCGTCGCCGGTGGCGCAGTCGATGATCCAGTCGCCCACGTCGGCCAGGTCGACGGAGTCGTCGACGTCGGCCAGCAGTTCGGCCAGCCCCTCCGCGGTCCCGGCGTCGAACCGGCGCGCGGCCAGGCGGCACAGCAGGGCCCGTTGCCCGGCGTGGCCCTCCGCCCTCCCTTCGGCGCGGCCCTCGGCCCTGCCCTCCGCGCGCGTCCGCTGCAGGAAGGGGGCGTCGCCCGGGCCGGCGCCGTCGCGGTCGCGCAGCGCCCGGCCGACGCGTTCCAGCACCGCCATCGTCTCCGCCGACCACACCGGCTCGTTCATGGCGCGGTGGACCTCGTCCGCCGTCCAGCCAGGAAACGCCCGGCTCTCGGCCGCCGGGCGGTAGCGGCCGTCGGGGCGCAGGACGTGGATGGTCAACCCCGGCTCGCGGTTCTTGGCCCGGCTCGGCGACCGCACGTCGGGCACCTCCACCCAGACCTCGGGCAGCTTCCAGGACTCGTACAGCGCGAGCTTGCGCCGGCGCACGTCGGTGGTGTTGTCCACCTCGACCACGACATCCGGCATTACGTCCTCGCCCATCACGATGGCGGGGCCGTCGGGTCGGCCCCGTTCCGGATGGAGATAGACCGTCTGGTCGGCCTCCATGATGCGCCGCCGCGCGCCGTGCTCGTCCCGCAGCAGCAGGTCGGTCGAGCCGACGACGCTGATGTGCGCGCCCCGCGTCAGCGCGATCAGGGCCGTCATCTGGGCCAGGCGGTGCGAGGGCTCCTCGTGGTAGAGGCCGGCCGCCTCGCACACCATGGCCGTCCCGGTGGCCGCGTCCCAGACCTCGACGCGGCCGTCGTAGTCGTCGAACTCCTCGGAGGTCATGCTGACGGCGCGGCAGCCGGGGAAGTCGTCGGGGTCGAGCGCCGTCAGCACGTCGTCCATGGTCGCCGGCGCGGGCGCGGGGTCGGGCGGCGGCGTGGCCGCTTCGGGCCGCCGCGCCGACGGTGGGGAGGGGGCGGGCAGGGTTGCGGTGTCGGTCATGTGTCGCGTCCGGGTTCGAGTCGTCGCGGGGCGCCGGCGTGCGAGCGCCGGTTTGTCCCATCATACCGCCAGCCGACGATCGCGGAGTGCTTTTGTCCCGCCGTGAGGATCCGCCGCGCGGCACACCGGCCGCCCCTCACCGCGCAGAGCGCATCCAGGCGGTGGCGAGGCGGTCGGCGTACTCGTTCCAGCGGTGGCCGGCGTGGCCGGCGATCCAGCGCAGCTCGCAGGCGGGGTGGGCGCGGTAGAGGGCCAGCAGCTCCTGGATCAGCGCGAGGTTCATGATGGGGCCGGACTGCTTCTTCCAGCCCCGGCGCTCCCACCCCGGCGCCCACCGGGTGATGGTGTTCACGCAGAGCTGGCTGTCGGTGTAGACGCTGACCGCGGCGTCCTCGGGCAGCAGGGTGAACGCCTCGATGAGGGCGCGCAGCTCCATGCGGTTGTTCGTCGTGTCGGGGTCGTGGCCGCGCTTCTCCGACACGATGCGGCCGTCCTCGACCCACACGACGCCCCACCCGCCGGGCCCCGGGTTGGGCGACGCGCCGCCGTCGGTGAACACGCCCGAGTCGGGGCCGCCCGAGTACTTCGCGCGGGCCTCGGCCGGGGTCAGGTTCTCCTCGCGCAGGGGGCGGGCGCGGCCGGCGCCGCCGCGGCCCCGCCGGGACTCGGCCGCCCTCTTCGTGGAAGCGGCCGTCTTGCCCGCGGCCTTCTTCTTGTTGGGGGAATGGTCGCGGCAGTACTTCGGCCGCCAGCCCGGATAGCGCTCCAGCGCCGCCTGCGGCACGTCGAACCGCGTCCCGCACACTTGGCACTGGTAGCTCGGCACGGCGAAACAGGATACGACAAGCGGCAAGGGCCGGCGGGCGCGGCCCGACGGCGGCCGGGTGCCCGCGCCGAACGCGGGGTCAGTACCGGAACAGGTACGACAGCTTGGTGAAGAACGCCCGGTTGGTCTGCCGCAGGGCGGTGGTGGGGAACCGCGCCTCGTCGATCAGGCTGCCCTGCCGGTAGTGGTCGTCGTAGCCGACGAAGAACACGGTGCCGGCGTTGACCCGGTAGGTGAACAGCACATTGGCGCCGAGGGTGCGGTTCAGCGAGTTGTACTCCATGATGTTGCGGAGGGCGAGGCGGTTGGTGAGCTGGTAGGTCGTGAACGTGCGCAGGATCTTCACGTCGAACACCTGCGCCTCGGTCATCGGGTCGTGCAGGCGGCTGGTGATGAGGGTCAGGTCGGCGCTGAGCCGGCTCGTCGGACGGAGGTTGGCGAACACCGTGGTGTTGACGGACCGGCCCAGGAACGGGTCGTCGCCGTAGCGGATCTGGTCGCCCCAGTTGAGGAACCCCCCGAACGAGAGCTTGCGGCTGGCGCTCGCCCCGCCGCCGATGAACGCCGAGTTCTTGCGGAAGTCGATGCCGCTGTAGCGCTCCACGTCCTGGTTCACGTTGAAGACGGTGATGATGCCGTTGGCGAGGGTGGCCCGCGCGCCGAGGCTCGACTGCTCGTCCTGCAGGACGCCGCCGAAGTCGTAGATGCGGCCGTAGCTCGCGAAGGGGCCCCAGTTGATGACGAGGTTGTCGGGCCACCAGCGCCACGCGGCGTTGGCCCGGGCCGTCCGGGTGTCGACGCGCTGCAGGAACCCGGTGTCGGTCCGGAAGTCGGGGTCGATGCTGTCGAACGACGCGCCGTAGCTGAGGTTGCGCCCCTGGCGGTTGTAGGCGACGTGGGCGGTGGGCCCGGTGCGCTCCGCTCCCTCCTCGTCGCGGTGCTGCGAGCCCGCGTAGAGCATCGTCAGCGACGACGTGCGGCCGAGGCGGAAACGGCCGTCGACGGCGGCGACCCGGCTGTAGGCGTCGAGGAACTCGCGGCCGGTCGCCATGACCCCGAGCGACGACTCCGCGTAGAGGTCGTAGCGGGCCCGCCCCACGAAGACCTGGGACGTCTTGCCGACGGCGTCCGCCGGCAGGTCGTCGCGCCGGCCGGGCGCCTCGTCGTTGGCCACGAGGACCCCGAGGGTAGTGTTGCCGACCTTCCCGGTGAGCTTCCCGCCGTAGCGCGGATCGACGATGGTGCGGGTGTGCAGCAGGTTCACCTGCCCCGGCACCGTGAAGACCTCCTGCCCCTCCAGGAAGAACGGGCGCAGCTCGGGGTAGAAGAGGGGGAACCGCTGGTTGACCTCGATCTGCGGGGTGTCCGACTCGATCTGCGAGAAGTCGGGGTTGTAGGTGAAGTCGGCGGTGAGGTTCGGCGTCACCCCGTACTTCACGTTCACCGCGCCCTCGGGCTGCGTCGCCTCGTCGAACGCGCCGGTCGCGGCGTCGAGCGATCCGTACCGGATGGCGGTGACCGTGGGCATGATCTCCAGGTTGCGGCTCGTCGACAGGTTCGTGAGCCCGTCGAGCAGCCCCATCTGGGTCAGGAAGCCGGCCATCCCGCGCGAGACCGGGGACCACACGTCGGCCTCGTCCTTGCCGAAGATCGTCCGCACGATCTGGAACCCCCACCGGTGCGGCTCGCCGGGGCCGCGTTCCGGATAGCGGAGGCTCTTGAACGGGATCGCCATCTCGGCCGTCCAGCCGTCGCCGGTCAATCGGGCTTCCGTCTCGAAGAGGGCGTCCCACGAGAGGTCGCCGGTGGGGGGCGCGCCGAGCGACGCGGCGAGGGCCGCGCTCATCCCCCCGCGCCCGCTGCCCGGCGACCGTCCGCCGCCCGACCGCCCGCCGCCGCCTCCGCCTCCGCCCCCGCCGCCGGGCAGGCGCTCGGCGCTCGACTCGAGCAGCGAGTCGGCCTGCACCCCGTAGCCGTTCACCGAGAAGACGTAGGCGCGCTGCTGGTCGAGGAACGGGTCGAAGTAGACGGCCACCGTGTCGTCGATGAACGTCTGGTCGCGGTCGGCCCGGTTGGCGCGGATGAGGGCGGGGTCGGAGTAGTGCGCGCGGATGCCGAAGTAGAGGTTGTCGTCGTCGTAGGCGACGTAGACCTCGGTGTCCTCGGTGGCGGGGGCGCCGTCGAGGGGGCGCTGCTGCACGAAGTCGGCGATGCGCGTCGCCCGTTCCCACACCGGGTCGTCGAGGGTTCCGTCGATGCGGGGGGCGTCGGCGGTGCGTTCGGGGCGCACGCTCGGTCGGCCGGTCAGGATGCCGGCCCCGCTCGCGATGCCGAGCCCGGCGGCCCCGCCGGCCGGGTTCGGTACGCCGGTGCCGCCCTCCGCGCCCAGGCTCGGGACGCCGCCGCCGGCCGGCACCTCCCCCGGCCGCCGTAAAGTGCCGGCCGGGCCTGAGAAGTCAGCCGGCGATTCGCCGGGGCGGGCCGCCAGGGGGTTGCCCGTCGGCGGGCCGGCGGGCCGTGGGCTCGCGGCGACCTCGGCGAGCCGGCCGGCGTCCGGATGGCGCGGCTTCGGGAGTCCCGGGGTCGGGAACCGGCCCGTCGACAGGCCGGCCGCGAGCTCGCCCGCGATACGGTCCTGCAGCGCGAAGATCTCGTGTCGGGCGCCATCGATCCTGGCGGCGTGGATCACGACGGCCGAGGGCAGGTCGAGGATCCGGGCGTTGATGCGGAGCCGTTGTCCGATCTGCTGGAAGCTGCCGGTGACCGCCCAGCGCGCGCCGAGCCGGCGGTGCAGCCGCTCCAGGTCTCCGGCCGAGTCCTCGACGCCCCCCGGACCGGGGGCGGCTAGCGCGACCCCGGCGGCGCCGACCACCGGCAGGCCCCGCGCCGACAGCTCCGCCGTGAGGGTCTCGGCGATTCCGTCGCCCAGCCAGGCGTCGTCCGGGTCTGGCGAGAGGTTCGTGAACGGGAGCACCGCGATCGGAGCGGAGATGGGGGGTGGAACCGGCGCCTGCGCACGGGTGCCGCCGGCGGTCAGCGGCAGCAGGAGACAGGCGGCGAGGGCGCGTGCGGCGCGGGTCATGGGTTGTCGGCTTGTGGCGGAGCTGGCGAGGCCCTGCGCGGGCACTCGACCATGACGGCAAACGATCCATGATAGTCGATCTGGTGCCCGTGTGCGGACGGGCCCGGGTGGGGCGACACCCTAGCGCTACATCACAGTTGACTCTGGATCGGTTTTCCGCGTCTGCCTTCCGTTGCCGGACGGCTCGCAGCGACGCTGGGTTCTAGGGTGCCCGCGCGGCCTGGGTGACGCGCACCATCGTCTGCAACTGCACGAAGGCCCGCCACAGCACTTCGTTGCCCGGCAGCGGGCGACGTTTCGACGGTCGCCAGCCCGCCATGCGCGCCAGCAGCACCACCCAACTGCGGATGTCCGGCGGAAACGGCCGCCCGCGCTCCGCCGGCGGCAGCAGCCGCTCGGCCCGCACCACTAGGCCGATCACCTGACGCTCGTCGCCGGACAGCACGTCGTCGGCCGGCGTGTCGGGCGCGTCGCGCGCATACCGGTCCAGGTTGAAGACCCGCCACGCCGTGATGGCGTCGAACGCCAGGCACTTGACCAGCGCGTCGGCCTCGTGCAGCCGCCGGTCCTCGATTCGCGTACCGCTCTTGAGAACCCGGAAATACTCCTCGATGCCCCAGCGGGCCTCGTACCAGCCGACGATCCGTTCCGCCCATTCGGCCGTCGGCCCCCCCTCGCTCGACACCAGCAGCCATTCCAGCGCCTCGTGTCCCGCCGGCGGGTCGGGCTCCAGCACCCGCACCGCCCACGCCGTCACCGGACCGTCGCCGGGCCGGTCCTTCGGGGGTTGCAGGGCCACCCGCGCGATGCGCAACTCCGTCACCGCCGTCCGCCGCCCCCGCGCCCGCTTCCCGCCCTGCGAGTCGATGAACACCTCCCGCCCCGTCTTCACCGGCTTCTCGAAATCCAACTGCGACGCCAAATCCCGGCGCATCGTCGCCCGCGACGCCGGGTCCCACACCTCCACCTGCCGCTGCCGGCCCGCGTGCGCCCGCACCACCAGCCCCGCCTCGGCCGCGTGCTCCGCCTGCCACTTCAGCAGGCCGTAGATGTCGCTCTCCCGGTCCCCGACCACCACCACCCGCGTCTCCGGGCACGCCCGCCCCAACGCCCGGCCCTGATCGAACCCCCGGAACCACCGCCGGCTCTCCTTCTCCCGCTCCGCCTCCGGCTCGGCCTCCGGCCGCGCCCACGTCTCCAGCCCGCCCACCCCCAGCGGCCGCCGGCCCGCCGTGAACGCCACCGCCGCGTGCACGAACAGGCCCCGCGCGCTGCTCTCGCGGCTCTGAAGCGGACCCAGGTCCGACGTGCTGTCCTTCAACCCCGTGTAGTTCAGCGTCGTCGTGTCCTGCACCAGCAGCACCGTCGGCTCCTGCCGGCAGCGCTCCACCAGCGCCTCGCGGTGCGGTTGCAGGATGTCCTCGACGCCCACCTTCTTATTGTGCAGGAAACGGTACGCCGCCTGCTGCTCGGCGCCGCCGGGGAAGACCGCCGGCAGCGGCTCCCCGGGATGACCCTCCCACGCCGCCCCCATCCGCTCCAGACGCCGCCGCAGGCGCCCGTCGGCCAAGTCCGAGCGCCCGAACTCCCGCCGCGACCAACCCCCATCGTCCGCCGGCCCCAACCCAGGAAACGAACCCGGCGACCGCGACGGCGCACGCCGCAGCGTCTCCGCCCAGCCCCCGGCCAGACCCAGCAACAACACGTTCTTCGGCTCGGTCGCGGCCACCGACCCGGGCGGGCGGCCCGCCGTACGCCCCACGCACTTCCAGCCCGCCGCCCGGTAGCTCGTCGCCGGACGCGACGCCTCCACGCAGGTCTCCAGCAACACCGGACGGACCCCGTGCCGGGCCTCCCAGTCCAACGCCAGACGCGACGCCGCACGACCCAGCACGTGCGACGCCAAGTGCGGAACCCGCACCCCCGCCAACAGCAGAAAACGGTCGTTCGAGACCACCCGCGCGATGTGAGCCCCGCGCGTGCGGTCGTCCCAGCCCAGATGCGCGTCGCGGGGACCCAACCGCAACGGCGCCGCCACGAAGCTCAGCACCCCCACGGGACCCGCCGCCGACTCCAACAGATACGTCAACCGGCAGCCCGGCGCCCGGCCCCGACCGCGCGGATGGGACGTCTCCAGCAGATGCCCGCACAGCTTCCGCACCGACGCCGTGTCCGACAACACCAGCCGGACGCCGCCCAGCTCCGCCAAACTGCCCGAAAACGCCGTCCGCGCCAGCTCCGACACGTCGCCCGACGGCCCGCAACCGCGCGGCGGACCCGGCCGCGCCGGCGGCAGCGCCAGACCCAATTGCTCCGCCAGCCGCGGCAACGCCTTCCGAGCCGACGCCGCGCACAGCTCCCCCCGCCCGTTGCGCCAATCGTCCCGCTCGCACAGTCCGCGCCCCAGAGCAGCCCGTGACAGCGACCCGCGGCACAACTCCTCCCGCAACCACTCGACCGACTCCGGCCGGAGAATGCGCAGTCCAATCCGCACGGACCCGTTCTACACGGAACCCCGCACTGTGTCAACTGTGATTGAGCGCTAGGTGCGAGGTCCGCGCCGTTGACGCATCGCTGGCAGGGTGTAGAATCGGATCCGTGGCTGACATCCGAATCGAGTCCGTTCAGAGTCCGTTCGACGACCCCGAGGTCGCCCGGCTCGGGGTCTCGGTGGTCATGCGGGCGGACGCGATGGGCCTGCTCGCCGAGCGTTCGATCCATCGTCTCGACCTCGCGGAATGGGAACGCGTGGCGAGGGAGGTCGCCCGGGCGGGCGTCGCCAAGGGGATCCTCGCGGAACGCCTGGGCCCGGCCGCGCCGGAGCCGGACCGCTTCCACGCGACGCTCAAACACGTCAACGAGGCGCTGGGTGCCTCGCCCGTGCCCGCGTCGGAATGGCCGGCGTTGCGGCGCGTGCTCGGCGTCGACCTGCTCGCCCGTCTGTTGTGCATCTCCACCGTCAGCCTGCGCCGCTATCTGTCCGGCGCCAGGAGGACGCCGGACGACGTCGCCGTCCGTCTGCATGCGCTCGCGCTCGTCGTCGGCGATCTCGCGGGTGCCTACAACGACGCCGGCATCCGCCGCTGGTTCGCCCGGCCGCGCACGGTCCTGGGGAATCGTGCGCCGGGCGACGTCCTGACGGCCGGGTGGCAGCCGGACGATCCCGAGCCCCGGCAGGTGCGCGGTCTCGCGCAAGCGCTGACGGCATCGCCCGCCACGTGATCATGATCGGTTTCCGCCACGCCGACCCCCGCTATCCGTTTCTGTGGGAAGGCGCGGACCAACCCGCGGCGCGCTGGCACGCGGCGGGTGACGGCCCGGCGCACTACTTCGCCGATACGCCGGACGGCGCGTGGGCCGAGTTCCTGCGTCACGAGGAGATCTCCGACCCCGAAGACGTCGCGACGATCCGGCGCGCCCTCTGGGCCGTCGACCTCGGCGACCCGTCTCTCCCGAGCCCCGAGCTGCCACGGGAGGTCGTTGTGGGCGGCCACGCGTCGTACGCCGCCTGCCAGGCGGAAGCGTCCCGCCTGCGGCGCTTGGGCGCACGCGGGCTCGAAGCGCCAGCGGCGGCGCTGACGCCCGGCGGCGCCCGGGGTTGGCGGGTGAACGGCGGCCTCCGGCCGGGAGAGCCGCGTGACAGCCGAGTCTTCGCGCTCTTCGGTCGTTGGCCGAAGCTCGTGGGTTGGCGTGCGACCGCGGCCGGTCAGCCGGGCGCGGATCTGCTGGCGGTGGTTCGGTCCGTCGAGTGAGATCCGTCGCGGCCGAGCCGCCGAACCCGAGCCGCCGGGTCCACCCCCGCCGGCTCCCGCGGCCTAGGCAACTCAGCGCGGCCGCGCGCGGTATCGCTCGTACAGCGACCGGTGCCGGTTGTCGGTGCTCACGCGGCGGCCCAGGATGAACAGCTCGACGACCCGCGTGCGGATGGCGAGGGGGTCGCCGTCGGTGACGATGAGGTTGGCGATGCGGCCCTCCCGGATCGTCCCGAGCCGGTCGTCGAAGCCCAGCATCTCGGGCGCGTTCCTGGTTATCGCGGCCAGCGCCGCCTCCCGCGGCAGCCCGTAGGGGACGGCCTGCGCCGCCTCGTAGGGCAGGGTCCGCGAGTCGGACGAGTTGAACGTGCCGAAGGCGATGCGGACCCCCGCCGCGTGCAGCCGGCCGGGGTTTGCGTAGGCCTCGTCGTAGGCCTCGTCGGGGCCGGCCGGCATCGACTGGGTCGGCCCGAGGATGACGGGGACGTCGCGCTCGGCCAGCCAGTCGGCGATCTTCCACGCCTCGCTTCCCCCCGCGATCACGAAGTCGAGGCCCCGGCCCCGCGCCCACTCGACGGCGTTGCGGATGTCGCGCTCGCCGTCGGCGGCGAGGAGGACGGGCATCCCGCCGTCCAGGATCTTCGCCGTCGCCTCGAGCTCGAGGTCGCGGCGCACGCCTGCCCCCGCCTCGACAGCGCGGTGGTAGTCGCGCGCCGCGTCGAGCCACTCGTCGAGTCGGGCGACGGTCTCGTCGTACCGCTCCCGCCGTTCGGACCAGTCGCCGCGGTTGCCGAAGCCGGGTGCCAGCGACGGGTAGTTGACGACCATCGCGGCACCGGGATCGATCAGCATCTCCTCGACGGTCCAGCCGTCGAGCCCGACGAGCGACGCCTGGCCCGCGATGGTCCCGCCCTGCGGCACGCTCAGGGTCGCCGCGATGCCGTTGGCGCGGGCCACCGGGATGTGCTCGCTGGCGGGATGGATGGCCGTCGCCGCCTGCAGGTGGGGGTTGAAGCCGCCCTGCTCGCGGGCGTCGTTGGTCACGCTCACCGCGCCGATCTCGATGAGGCCGAGCCGCGAGACGGCGTCGAAGAGCCCCGGATAGACGTGGCGGCCCGCCGCGTCCACGACCTCGGCGTCGGCCGGCGCCTCGACGTCCGGTCCCACTGCGGCGATGCGGCCGTCGTGCATGACGACAGTTCCCACGAACGGCTCGCCGGCCAGGGTGTGCACCGTCCCGCCGGTGATCGCGTACGTCTGGCTCGCCGCGGGGACGGGGGTGCCAAGAGCGACCGCGGCGACGAGGACGATGGCGCGGACGTCGATGGAGCGTCTCATCGTTCTTCCTCCGACTTCTTCGGTGCCAACCCCAGCTTCTCGAGGTGCGCCTGCTTCTCGGCCTCGACGGCGGCCTGGCGCTCGCGGTCGAGTTCGATGTCGAAGTACAGCTTCCCGTCCACGTAGGTCTGCACCGGCTTGCCGAACATGGTCAGGGGGTGGCCCTCCCACACCGTCAGGTCGGCGTCCTTGCCCTCGTCGATCGAGCCGACCCGGTCGTCGATGCCGAGCTGGATGGCGGGGTTCAGGGTCACGAGCCGCAACGCCGCCTCCTCGTCGAGGCCGCCCCACTTCATGGTCTTGGCCGCCTCCTGGTTCAGGTGGCGGATCTCCTCGCCCGAGTCGGAGTTGATCGAGACGAGCACGCCGCGCTCGGCCATCAGGGCGGCGTTGTGGGGGATGGCGTCGTACGCCTCGACCTTGTACGCCCACCAATCCGAGAAGGTGGACGCCCCCGCCCCGTGGGCGGCGATCTCGTCGGCGACCTTGTAGCCTTCGAGGACATGCTGCAGGGTGCGGATGGTGACGCCGAACTCCTCGGCCACCCGCAGCAACTGCAGGATCTCGTCGCCGCGGTAGCTGTGGGCGTGCACCCACCGCTCGCCGCGCAGGACCTCGCCGAGCCGCTCGAGCTTCAAGTCGCGGCGGGGGGCGGGGCGCTTCTTCTCCCCGGCCTCGTACGCTTCCCGCTCGGCGAGATACGCGTCGGCGTCGAGGAACGCCTGCCGGATGACGTCCTGCACCCCCATGCGGCTCCCGGGATAGCGGTCCGGGTTGCGGTCGCGGGTGGTGTTCTCGCCGAGCGCGAACTTGATGCCGGGGTGCGCGCCCATCAGCAGATCGCCGGCGTCGGCGCCCCAGCGCAGCTTGAGCACCGCGTTGCCGCCTCCGATGGGGTTGGCCGAGCCGTGCAGGACGTTGATGGTGGTGACCCCGCCCGCGAGGGCCCGGTACATCCCGACGTCCTCGGGGCGGATGACGTCCTCGATGGTGACCATCGACGAGATGTTCACCGAGCCCTCGTTGATGCTGAGGGCGGCGAGGTGCGAGTGGGCGTCGATGATGCCGGGCGTGACGTACCGGCCGGCCGCGTCGACCACCACGGCCCCCGCGGGCGGAGCGAGGCCGGTTCCGACCGCCGCGATGCGGCCTTCGCGGACGAGGATGTCGCCGTTCTCGATGGTCCCGCGCGAGGCGGTGAGGAGGGTCGCGCCGGTGATGAAGGTCACCGGGTCGTCGCGGTACGGCCCGCGGTCGGCGGCCAACGGCACCGGCGGGGCGGCGGGGTCGGGCGCCGGGCCGCTCCCGGTGGACGTCCCGCGTCCGCTCTCTCCGTCTTCCTCTGCTTCGGTGAGGGCGTCCGCGCCGTCCGACACACGGAACATCTCGCCGTCGACGAAAACGGTCTCGATCGTGGTGCCCTCGTCGAAGAGCGCGCCGTCGGCGACGATCAGGTTCGCAATCTTGCCCGTCTCGATCGAGCCGAGCCGGTCGTCGACGCCGAAGATCTCGGCCGCCGACAGCGTGAACGCCCGGACCGCGTCGTCGGCCGGGAGCCCCTGCAGCACTGCTCGCCGCGCCGCCGGCAGCGCCTCCGACGGATTGTCGAGCCCGCTGGCGTAGAACGCGAACTTCACGCCGGCCGCCACGAGGGCGGCGGGGGAGGTCGGCGCGCGGTCGTAGCGCCTCAATTCGGCGAGGGTCGGCACCTCGTCGGGGTCGCCGTCGCGCGGCGGTGCCGGCCAGTCCAGGCTCACCAGGGCGGGCACGTCGACCGCGGCCAGCAGGTCGGCCGCCTCCCAAGCGCCCTGCGCACCGTAGACGATCGGGCGGACGCCCATCTCCGTGGTGGTCGCGAGGGCGCGAATCACGTCGGACCGGCTCGACGCCGGGAAAAGGGCCGGCCAGTCCTCGTCGAGCTGGCGCCGGATCGGCTCCAGGGCTCCGTCCCACTCGGGCCGCCGCCGGCCGCGCGAGCTCGCCTCGTAGGCCGCCCAGGCGTCCCGGTGGTGGCCGGCGTCGTAGTAGAGCTGCTTGAGGTAGGCGAAGACGCCCATCGAGCTGCCCGGGAACCCCGTGTAGGTGCGGCTGCGGTCCTCGAGGTTCACCCGCATCGCGACCGGGCTCGCGACCACCAGCTCGCGCGGGCGCTCGAACGACCCCAGGTTGAGCACCGCTGCCTGACCCGGGACCAGCCCCTCGTGTCGGGTGCTGAGTACCGACGTGAACCCCGCCTTGCGCCACCGCTCGAAGCGTTCGTCGGCAGGGTCGAGGCCGTCGGCCGCGGTCAGCCAGGTCGTCGTCCCCGGCCGGTCCTCCGGACCCCACGCATGGGGCCGGTCGCCGCCTCCGTCCCCGCCGTCGCGCCCAGACTCCGCCTCGGGCTCGCGCCCGTGGCCCAGGGTGGTGAGGGCGTCGATCAGTCCGGGATAGACGGTCCTGCCCGCTCCGTCGAGGACCCGGGCCCCCGCCGGCACGTCCACGCCCGCGCCGACTGCGGTGATGACCCCGTCCCCCATCACCACCGTGCCGTTCTCAATGGCGACCCCCGACACCGTCACCACCCGCGCGTTCACGATCGCGGAGAGGCCGGGGGTGCCGGGCCGCGTCGGGCGGGGCTGCGCGTCCAGAGTTGCGGGGGCGAGGGCGAGTCCCGCGAGCAGCGCGAGGGCGCGGTTCGTCATCGTGCGACCTCCAGGGAACGCGTCGAGATTGTCGAGGCGTCCATTATAGAAGGGCGGGATGGTGGGGCGAGGCAGGAGGGCGCAGAGGGCGCCAAGGAGGGTGAGCAACGGGGCAAGCGCGTTCCGGGCACCGGGGCAGGCGCGCACCGGATTGCAGGGTGGGTTCGGGATGTGTGAAACTGTGCATATGAAAAACATCACAGTTACGATTGACGACGAGGTGCATCGGCGCGCGCGCATCAGGGCCGCGGAGCGCGGCACGTCCGTGTCGGCGGCGGTCCGCGATTTCCTCGTCCGGTGGTCGGGCGAGGAGACCGAGTTCGACCGGCTCAAGCGCCTGCAGGACGAGACGCTGCGCAGCATCAAGGGGTTCAGCGCCGGAAACCGGCTGCCGCGAGAGGAGCTCTATCGCCGTGGCCGACTTCGTTGACACCAACGTGCTCCTGTACGCAGCCAGCGACCTTGTCGTGGAGCGTGACAAGCGGGCGACGGCGCGGGCGATCCTCGAGCGGGACGACCTCGTGGTGTCGGCCCAGGTGCTGCAGGAGTTCTACGTGCAGGCCACGCGGGCCACCAAGCCGGACCGTCTCGCCCACGAGGCGGCGGTGGCTCTGGTCGAATCGTGGCTGCGCTTCCGCGTGGTCGAGACGACGGTGTCGCTGGTCCAGCAGGCGATCGCGACCGCCGCGCGCTGGCGAATATCGTACTGGGACGCCGCGGTCGTCGAAGCCGCGCGAATCGGGCGCTGCCCCACGGTGTTGACCGAAGATCTGCAGTCGGGGATGAACTTCGCGGGGGTGACGGTTCGGAATCCGTTCGCGTGAGCCGCGTCGGGCTTGCGGCGCTCTCGCCCGCACTTCCGCGACCGCCGCGAATACGCGTTGCCAAGTCGGTGACGATGGGGCACAATTGAGCGGTCCAAGTGTGCCCGCGGGTACGCAGCACGACCCGGACGGGAACGGGGAGAGGCATGCGGCTACTGCGTGACGGCGGTGGGACGGGTCTCTGGCGGCGTTTCGGGATGTCCTCGCTCGCCGGGGCCGTCTGCCTCGTGGCGGCGTCGGCCGCGGGCGCGGCGGGGCAGGAGCCTCCGGGCGCGGTGGGCGCGGTCGACGTGCGGGCGATGCTCGACCGGTACTGCGTCGCGTGCCACAACGACCGGTTGCGCACGGCCGAGCTGAGCCTCGCCGGCGTCGACGCCGGGCACCCCGAGGCCGACCCCGAGCTCTGGGAGAGGGTCGTCGCGAAGCTGCGGGCGGCGTCGATGCCCCCGCCGCGGCGCCCGCGGCCCGACCCGGCGACCTACACCGCGGTGGCCGCCCACCTGGAGGGCGCGCTCGACGCGGCGTGGGCCGCCGACCCCTATCCCGGCCGCGGCAGCGCCGTGCACCGCATCAACCGGACCGAGTACGCCAACGCCGTCCGCGACCTCTTCGCCCTCGACATCGACGTATCCGATCTGCTGCCGGGGGACGAGACGGCCGACGGCAGCTTCGACAACTTCGCCGACGTTCTCACCATCTCGCGCGCCCATCTCGAGCGCTACCTGTCGGTGGCCCGGCAGGTCACCCGCCTCGCGGTCGGGCTGCCGCCCCCGGCGGCCGGCTTCGACACCTTCGAGGTGCCCCTGCACATCGTCCAGGACGGCCGGCAGAGCGAGGACCTGCCCCTCGGCTCGCGCGGCGGCCTCGCGGTCCCCTACCAGTTCCCCGTCGACGGCGAGTACGTCATCCGCGTGCGGCTGCGCCGCCAGTACCAGGCCTACCTGATGGGGATGGGCTGGCCGCAGTGGCTCGACGTCCGCCTCGACGGGAAGCTGCTGCGGCGCTTCACCGTCGGCGGCGACGCCCCCGGCATTCCGGGCGCGGCCAGCTACGCCGGGGCCGGCGAGCCGGGCTTCGTGAAGGATCCCGAGTGGGAAGCGTTCATGCAGCTCACCGGCGACGACCACCTGTTCGTCCAGGTGCCGGTCGAGGCCGGCCCCCACACCGTCGGGGTGTCGTTCGTCCGCGAGCTGTGGGAGGAGGAGGGCCTGCCGCAGCCGCTGCAGCGCGGCCGGGTGCTCACCAACGACCAGATCTACATGGGCTACGCGGCGGTCGGCGCGGTCGAGATCGGCGGGCCCTACGAGGTGGCCGGCACCGTCGCCGACACCCCGAGCCGGCGGGCCATCTTCAGTTGCCGCCCGGCCGTAGCGGCGGACGAGCGAGCGTGCGCCCGCGAGATCCTGTCGAGGCTGGCCCGGCGGGCGTACCGCCGGCCCGTCACCGAGACCGACGTCGCGGTGCTGCTCGACTTCTACGACCAGGGCCGGGCGGCGGCGGACAGCTTCGAGCACGGCGTCCAGTTCGCGCTCGAGCGCCTGCTCATCGACCCCGACTTCCTGCTGCGGGTGCACCGCGACCCCATCGACCTGCCGGCGGCGCAGGCCGCCTACCCGCTCGACGACGTCGACCTCGCGTCGCGCCTGTCGTTCTTCCTGTGGAGCAGCGTCCCCGACGACGAGTTGCTGGCCCTGGCCGAGCAGGGCGCGCTGTCGGACCCCGCGGTCCTCGAGCGGCAGGCCCGGCGCATGCTCGCCGACCCGCGGGCCACCGACGCGCTGGTGGACGACTTCACCGCCCAGTGGCTCAACCTGCGCCGGGTCGCCGAGGTCGTCGTCGACCCGATCATCTATCCCAACTACGACGAGACGCTGCTCGAGGCGTTCCGCGACGAGACGGAGATGTTCGTCGCCGGCACCCTGCGGGGCGACCGCGGCGTGCACGAGCTGCTCGACGCCGACTACACGTTCGTCAACGAGCGGCTCGCCCGGCACTACGGCATCCCCGGCATCTACGGCAGCCGGCTGCGGCGGGTCCCGCTGCCCGACTCGACGCAGCGCGGCGGACTGCTCGCCCAGGGCGCGCTGCTCGCCACCACGTCCTATCCCGACCGCACGTCGCCCGTGCTACGCGGGAAGTGGCTGCTCGACAACATCTTCGGCCTGCCGGTGCCGCCGCCTCCGCCTGAGGTGGACACCACCCTCGAGGAAGAGCCCGGAGTGCGGCCGCCGTCGATCCGCGAGCGGCTCGCCCGGCACCGGCGGAGCCCCGCGTGCGCGAGCTGCCACTCGGTGATCGACCCCCTCGGGTTCGCGCTGGAGAACTTCGACGTCATCGGCGGCTGGCGCACCATCGACGAGGCGGGCGAGCCCGTCGACGCGACCGGCACCACCGCGGCCGGCGAGAGCATCGACGGCCTCGCGGGCCTGCGCGCCCTGCTGCTCGACGACCCCGAGAAGTTCCCGCGGACGGTGACCGAGAAGCTGCTGGCCTATGCGCTGGGCCGGCCCCTGGAGTACTACGACCGGCCCGCGGTGCGCCAAGTGGTGCGGGACGCGGCCGCCGACGACTACCGCTGGTCGTCGCTCGTCGTCGGCATCGTGAAGAGTCCCACGTTCCGGATGCGCGGTGTCCGGGACCCGGAAACGGCGAACTGAGAGGTATCCATGACCTTCCTGACGAAGACGTTGCCGCGGCGGACGGTGCTGCGCGGGCTCGGCGCCACGGTGGCGTTGCCGCTTCTCGACGCCATGCATCCGGCGTTCACGCTGCGCGGCCGGGCGGCGCCGGGGCCGGTGGCCCGCTTCCAGGCGTTCTACACGCCCAACGGCATGGCCATCCCGTACTGGAAGCCCAAGGGGGAGGGAACGGACTACGGGCTGTCGCCGATTCTCGCGCCCCTGGCCGAGTTCAAGGACCAGATGATCGTCCTCTCCGGGCTCAACGCGAGCTGGAACTACATCCACGCCGGGGCGTCGGGCTCGTTCCTCACCGGCACCACCCGCGGCGGGACGAACGAGATCGAGATCATCGCCGACGTGTCGATGGACCAGCTCCTCGCCCGGCACTTCCAGGACGAGACGCAGGTGCCGTCGCTCCAGCTCTCGCTCGACCCGCCCAACAACGCGGGCGCGTGCACCGGGAACCTGAGCTGCGTCTACACCCACACCCTGTCGTGGCGCAGCCCCACCCTGCCCCTGCCGACCGAGTCGAACCCGCGGGCGGTGTTCGAGACCCTGTTCGGCGACAGCGGCACCACCGACCGCAAGGCCCGCGCGGCCCGGCTGCAGCAGCACAAGAGCCTGCTCGACTCGGTGGGGGACAAGCTCGCCGCCCTGCGCCGCGAACTCGGCCCCGGCGACCAGACCAAGATGGAGGAGTACACCGAGGCCATCCGCGACGTCGAGCGCCGCATTGAGAAGGCCGAGGAGCAGAGCGACCTCGAGCTGCCCACCCTCGAGCAGCCCCAAGGGGCGCCGTCCGACTTCGAGGACCACTACGACCTGATGATGGACCTGCAGGTGCTGGCCCTGCAGTCGGACCTGACCCGGGTCATCGCGTTCATGATCGGCAAAGAGCAGAGCGCGCGGCCGTATCCGCAGATCGGGGTGCCCGAGGCGCACCACCCGCTCTCGCACCACAACGACGACCCCACGCTCGTCGCCCACATGTCGAAGATCAACGCGTACCACACCACGCTCTTCTCGCGCTATCTCGAGAAGCTGCGCGCCACGCCCGACGGCGACGGTAACCTGCTCGACAACATCACGATCCTCTACGGGTCGGGCCTGTCGAACAGCACGCGGCACTCGGGCATCGACCTGCCCCTGATGCTCGCCGGCGGCGGGGCGGGCCGGCTGCCGAGCGGGCACCACATCCGGTACACCGACGAGCCGTCGATGGCGAACCTGCTCGTCACCCTGATGGACAAGATGGGCGTGCCGGTCGAGCGCATCGGCGGCAGCACCGGCGCGCTGCCGGTGGACACGCTGACCGGGCTGCTGTAGGCGCCGTAGGTCAGGCAACGAACCGGCTCGCCGCGTTCGCGGCGTGTCGGACATTGGCAGACGGGCCTGATTTGCTGGAGTCAGGCGGCAGGCAGGCCCGTGTCGTTTCCCGGACATTCGTAGGGGCGGTACCACCATGCGCCTGTTGAGAGCCCACATCGTCGTTGCCGCGGCGGCCCTTGCCGTCGCCGGGAGTGTTGCGTCGGCCGAAACCCCGCCGCTGGTCGACGCCGCCAAGCGGGGCGACGCGCCGGCGGTGGTGGCGCTCCTCAACGGCGGTGCCAGCGTCGCGTCTGCGGACGCCGACGGCTCGACCGCCCTGCACTGGGCGAGCCACCGCGACGACGTGGAGACCGTTGCGCGGCTCCTCGACGCCGGGGCCGACGTCGACGCCGCGACCGACCTCGGGGTGACGGCGCTGTGGACGGCCAGCCAGAACGGCAGCGCCGCCCTGGCCCGGACCCTGCTCGAGGCCGGGGCCGACCCGAACCGGCCGCTCCTCGCCGGCGAGACCGCGCTCATGGTGGCGGCTCGCGCGGGTGCCCCCGATGTCGCGGGCCTGCTCCTCGCCCACGGGGCCGACACCGAGGCCCGCGGCCCCCGCGGCCAGACCGCCATGATGTGGGCGGTCGCGCAGCACCATGCCGATGTCGTCCGGGTGCTCCTGGCCCACAGGGCGGACGTGCGCGCGCGCTCCGACGTGTGGAGCCAGATGATGGCGGTGCCGCCGCACGGCCAGCCCGAGTACAACGCCGACATCCCCCACGGCGGCAACACCGCGCTCATGTTCGCCGCCCGCAACGGCGACATCGCCTCGGCGCGCCTCCTCATCGCGGCCGGCGCCGACGTCGAGGACAAGAACGCGTGGGGGGTGAGCGCCGTCACCATGGCCGCGCACGCCGGCTTCGGCCCGCTCGTGGCCCTCCTGCTGGAAGCGGGCGCCGACCCCGACGCGGCCGAGGCCGGCTTCGCCGCGATCCACGCCGCCGTCATGCGTCGCGACGCGTCGATGGTGGCGACCCTGCTCGACCACGGGGCCGACCCCGACGCGGTGCTGCGCACCTGGACTCCCACCCGGCGCGCGTCCCGCGACTACAACTTCCGGCCCGCCCTCATCGGGGCCACCCCCTTCTGGCTCGCCGCGCGCTTCGCCGCCCCCGACGTCATGCGCCTGCTCGCCGACCACGGCGCCGACCCGTCGTTCGTGCACCACGCGAGCTACAAACAGCGGTACACCCAGGTCATCACCGAGTCGACGACCGCGCTGATGGCCGCCGTCGGCATGGGCGGAGGACGGCTGCGGGCGTGGACGCCCCCTGACCCCGCCGATGCCGAACTGCTCGCCCTCGACGCCGTCCAGGTCGCCCTGGCCCTCGGCGCCGACCTCAACGCCGCCGACGCGGCCGGCCGCACCGCCCTCGACGGCGCCCGCCTGGCCCGCCTGCGCACCGTCGCCGCGTTCCTGGAGTCGCAGGGCGCGCGGCCGGGCGGCGGGCGGTAGATTTTCAGTCGAGATCAACGCCCGGTCGGACGCCGAAGGACTGCGAAGTCCCCGTACTCCAGCGCTCGGTCTGCGCGTTCAGCGCTTCGATGGAGCGGTGCTTGTGGACGCCGGGCGGGAAGCGGCGCGGGCGCGTCCGGCGGCCGACGTCGAGGACGAGCCGCATCGCGCGGTACAGCGACGGATCACCGGGCTCGCGCCACGCGTGCCGTTTCATGTCTTCGATGCTGCGGAACTTGAATACCGGCATCAGCCGTCGTCCAGACCGAATCGTTCCCGGAGCCAGGCGGCGTCGGCCCGGTCCTTGAGGCGGACCGTGTCGCGCTTCATCCTGTACAGCGTACGCGGAGTGGCGACGGAAACCGTAATGGACTCGAACGGGAGTCGCGTGACGTCAAGATCGTCGAACTTGAACGCCTCGCCGAGCCTGGCTAGGATGTCGATGTGGAACCCCCCGTCGGGCGGCACGTACTGGACCGCCGGGTACGACCCCTGCAGATCGTCCGATGAGATCTCGTCGATGTGCGGGTCGTCGAATACAGAGCGCAGGGCGTCCTTCAGGCGCTCCACGTTCTCGCGGTCGGGCGCGACGAAGATGTCGAGATCCTCGGTGAATCTCGCCAGGCCGTGCACGTTGAGAGCGGCGGCCCCGAAGATCACGTAGCGCACGCCGTGATGCTCCAGGGCGGCCAGCACGGCCTTGAGGGCGTCGAAATCCATCGCCGTGATCAGGAACCCGACCCCGCGGCGCCCGCGCCGGCGCTGACCGCGGCGATGGTGGCGGCCTGCTGGGCGTCCAGGATCGCGCGGATGGACTGGAGCGCCGCGAGGTCGCCGGCGCCGCGCTCGCCGGCCTGCTCGCTGTCTTCCGCCAGCTCGATGCCGGCGGCGAGCGAGAAGGCGATGTCTTTCGAGGGCCGCGGCCGCGCGGTCCGAAGGCGGTCGCGGTAGCGCAGCACGCGGCCGACGACGTGTGCGGGCGCGCCCTGGGTGAGGGCGAGCACCGCGATCTCGTCGTAGCGGCCGGTTCCGATCCGCTCGCCGGCGTTCCGCAACTGGTCGGCGACCACAGCGAAGCGCTGGACCGCGTTGTCGGTGCCGCGGGGGTCGACCGCGAGCAGGTGCGACACGAGCTGTAGTTGGTTGCCGCGGCGGAACCCGGCGTCGCGCAGGCGGGCGTAGGCGCGCCGGACGTCCTCGGTCAGCGACTCGACCGATACGTTGCGGCCGGCGTGCAGGGCCCCCGCCGGCAGGTCGTTGGCGTCGGTGAGCCAGAAGTGATCGGCGCGCCACTGGGCGTAGATGCGCGCGAGCCGCTCGAGGTGCGGCTCCGGCACCCGCCTACCCTCGGCCTGCAGCGCCAGCAGCAACGCTGCGAGGGTCGCGCCGGTCCCGCGGCGCTTGATGCCGTGCTCGCCGAAGCGGTCCCTGGTGGCGATGACCTGACGGTGGACCGTGGCCGCGTCGAGGTCGCGCCGCAGGATCATCGCGGCCACCACGTAGCGGATCTCCGAGCGCAGCGGACTCGTCCAGCCGGCGCGCCGCCGCAGTCCGGCCGCGACCTCCTCCAGCCGGTCGTGCGAGATCCGGGCACCCCCGGCGCCGAGGGTCAGGGCGACGAACCGGTAGGTGGCGGTGTCGGTGGTCCAGCGCTTGCGGGCGCGGAGGCGCTCGAAGGTCTCCAGATAGGCCGCGATCGGATCGCTCTCGGCGGTCATGCGTGGATGGTACCACGGCGGTTGGCTGGCGGCCGGCCGGTAAATTCAACCATGCAGTGGACGAAATTCAGCCACTGAATGGACGATATTCGGCCATCCAGCCTCCAGGGCGCTCGGGGTGAAGCCGGGGCCGTCAGCCCAGGATCTGCCGGGCGATGGTCTGCAACTGGATGTTGGACGTGCCCTCGTAGATCTGGCCGATCTTGGCGTCGCGGTACAGCTTTTCGACGGGGTAGTCCTTCGTGTAGCCGACGCCGCCGAAGAGCTGCACGGCGAGGGACGTCGCGCGTTCGGCGACCTGCGACGAGAAGAGCTTGGCCATCGCCGCCTCGGTGAGGAACGGCCGGCCCGCGTCGCGCAGGCGCGCGGCGTTGTAGGTGCCGAGCCGGGCCATCTCGACCTCGGTCTGCGCCTGCGCCACCTGGAACTGCACGGCCTGGAACCCGGCGATGGGCCGGCCGAACTGCTCGCGCTCGCGGATGTAGCGGACGGTGTGGTCGAGCGCGCCCTGGGCCAGCCCCACCATCTGGGCACCGATGCCGATGCGGCCCTCGTTCAGGGTTTCGATGGCGACCTTGTAGCCCTGGCCGCGCTCGCCGAGGACGTGGCTCTTCGGCACCCGGCACCCGTCGAGGAGCAGCTCGCACGTGCTGCTGGCCCGGATGCCGAGCTTGTCCTCCTTCTTGCCGACCGCGAGGCCGGGGCGGTCGTGCTCGACGACGAAGGCGGTGATGCCGCGGTGGCCGGCGTCGGGGTCGACGTTGGCCATGACGATGAAGAGCCCCGCCTCGCGCGCGTTCGTGATCCAGAGCTTGCGGCCGGTGATGACGTAGTCGTCGCCGTCCTCGACCGCGCGGGCCCTCAGCGCGAACGCGTCGCTGCCCGAGCCGGCCTCCGACAGCGCGTAGGCCCCGATGGTGCCGCCGGCGAGGCGGGGCAGGAACCGCTGCTGCAGGTCGGCCGAGCTCCAGCGCAGCAGGGCGTTGATGACGAGGGTGTTCTGCACGTCGACGACCACCGCGACCGAGGGGTCGACGCGGGCCAGCTCCTCGACGGCCAGCACCGACAGGAAGAACGGGGCGCCGGCCCCGCCGAGCGACTCGGGAATCTCGATGCCCATCACCCCGAGGTCGAACAGCTTGTCGATGAGCGCCCGCGGAATGGCCGCCCGCTCGTCCATCTCGCGCACCTGCGGGGCAATCTCCCCCTCGGCGAACGCGCGGACGCTGGCGCGGAACAGGTCCTCCTCTTCGGAGAGCTTGGTCAGGGGGGCGGGAGCAGGGGCGACGGTGTCGGTCGTGGTCATGGAGTCTTCCGCTGTAAAGGCACGAGTCGTTGCCCGACAAGGCGGTACTCGGGGTAGACCCGCCGAGTATCGTGGTCGTGGCGGGCGTGCGTCAAGGTCGGTCAAGGAGTCTGCCGCCATGGAACGGCGCCGATTCTTCGAGGGGTTGGTCGGGTGCGGAGCGGCGCCGCGGGCGGCGATTGGCGGCTCGGGTCGAACAGTGCGGCTGCGTGGTACAGTGACCCGGTGCCCGCCATGCAGCCGAAGAAGTCCCACGCGTTGCGATCGGCCCGCGGCCGGCCCGGCGGGCAGGTGCGCGCCGCGGCGGAGGAGCCGACGGCTCCCGCCTGGGTGCACGACAGGAAAGTTGAGGATTTGCCGTCAGGGAGCCGTCAGGGGTATTGAGCGAGCGCTGATCGACCGATTGCTCGGGTAGGAGGATTCCGACCATGCCCGAGGCGCAAGTGACGAGACCGTTCGGTCACGCGGCCGAAAAAGGGGGCTTCAAGGAGGAGGTGTTCGCCGCGTTGGAGGCGGCCGTCCAGGCCGATGTCGACGCGTTCCTGCGACGCGGAAGGGGGAATGCGCAGGACTTCGAGACCCTCGAGCGGACCATTCACCGTCGAGCCCTCGACGCCGCCGACCGGGTCATCCGGGCGGCTGGGGCGCGGCGTTCGTAGCCGCTCTCGCGGCCGAAGTCGATGCGCTCATCGGACCGGGGAGCGTGGAGACGCAGGACTTCGAGGCCTTCGAGCAGGCGCTCCGTCGCCAAGCCCTCGGCATCGCCGCGCAGATGGCGGCGGAGCGGTTCAACGCGGACCACACCGACCGGTCGGGTTCGACCATCCCGTGCGCGTGCGGCCAGCCGGCGCAGTACGTAGGCCGCCGCCCGAAGACGTTCATCACGCTGATGGGCCCGATGAGGCTGGAACGGGCCTACTACTACTGCCGCGCCTGCCGCCGGGGAAGCTGCCCGCGCGACCGGGCCCTGGACCTGCAAGACACCTCGCTGTCACCGGGCACCACCCGGCTGGTGGGCATGATGGCGGCCGAGGTCAGCTTCAACAAGGCGAGCGAGTTGTTGGCCCTGACCGGGGTGGAGGTCGAGGCCCGGCAGGTCGAGCGCTGCGCCGAGGCGCTCGGCCGCGAAATCGCCCGTGACGAGCGCGCCGTCCGCGGGCAGACCGCACCGGCGCCCGCGCCCACGATGTACCTGGGGCTGGACGGGACCGGCGTGCCGGTCCGCCCGGCCGAGGTCGCCGGGCGCCGCGGCAAGCAGCCCGACGGCTCCGCCAAGACCCGCGAGGTCAAGCTGTCGACGGTGTGGACGGCCGAAGGGCGCGACGACGAGGGCCGGCCTCGCCGCGACCCGGGGTCGGTCAGCTACAACGCCGCCGTCGAGAGCGCGGCCAGCCGCGACACCGACCCGCAGCCGGCCGCCTTCCCCCAACGCGTCCAGCGCGAGGCGCAACGGCGCGGCTTCGACACCGCCGCCCGACAGGTCGTCATCGGCGACGGCGCCCCCTGGATCTGGAATCTGGCCGACGAGCATTTCCCCGACGCCATCCAAATCGTCGACATCTACCACGCCAAGCAGCATCTGAGCGATGTCGCCAAGGCCGTCTACGGCCCCGGCACGGACCTGGCCGACCGGTGGGGCAAGGCCCGGCGGGACGAGTTGGACGCGGGGCGGATCGACGCGGTCCTGACCGAACTGCGCGTCCACAGCGAGCACTGCGAGGAGGCCCGCAAGTGCATCGACTACCTGACCCGCAACCGCCACCGGATGCGCTATCCGGAGTTCCGAGCGGCGGGTCTCTGCGTGTCGTCGGCCGTCGTCGAGTCCGGCTGCAAGCTCGTCATCGGCGCCCGGCTCAAGCGCGCCGGCATGCGCTGGACCGTGGCCGGCGCCAACGCCATCACCGCCCTGCGCTGCTGCATCCTCAGTGGCCGCTTCGAGGACTTCTGGCAGCGACGAGCCGCGAACGCCGCCTGACGCCATCCAACAATGGTGTCGTGCACCCCTCCCGCCTTGCGCGTGCGTCGAATCGAGAACAAGCTGAACCTCCTCGTTGTCCTTGGCGCGTCGACGCTGGTCGGTGTCGGCCTGATGGTCGTCAGGCTGTTCGTCGTCGACTGACCGTGTGGCGCGTGCGGAGGTCGAGATGCCGAACCCGGTTGTTGCCGCCGTTGCCGCCGTCGCGTTTGTGGCGGGCGTTCCCGCCCTCGCCGCCGCCCAGGCCGCCGACACCATCTTCGTCGGCGACCACATCGTCACCATGGACCCGGAGCGGCCCGCCGTCGAGGCGGTGGCGGTCCGCGACGGCGTCATCACGGCGGCGGGGGCGCGCGACGCGGTTCTCGCGCGGCGCGGCGGCGGGACCCGCGTCGTCGAACTCGGCGACCGCGCCCTGCTCCCTGGCTTCATCGACACCCACGGCCATTTCCTCGGGGTCGGGCGGGGCCTCGACACGCTGTCGCTGCACTCGCCGCCGGTGGGCGACGTCACCGACATCGACGGCCTCGTGGGCAAGATCCGCGCGTGGATAGCCGAGCGGGACATTCCGCCCGGCGGCATGGTCCTCGGCGGCGGCTACGACGACTCGCTGCTCGCCGAAGGCCGCCACCCCACGCGCGACGACCTCGACCGCGCCTCCACCCGCCACCGCATCGTCCTGACCCACGTGTCGGGGCACCTGCGGGCGGCCAACTCCGCCGCCCTCGAGGCGTCCGGCGTCACCGCCGACACCCCGGACCCGCCCGGCGGACACATCCGCCGCCGCGCGGGGTCGCGGGAGCCCGACGGCGTGCTCGAGGAGACGGCGTTGGGGCTCGTGGCGGCGGGCGGCCCCGCCCCGACCGCCGGCGAACTCGATACGCTGGCCCGGCGCGCCATCGAGGTCTACGCCGCCTACGGCACCACCACCGTGCAGGACGGCTCCACCGGCGCCGGGGTCCTCCGGGCGCTGCGCGCCGCCGCCGCGCGCGAGCCGTTCGCGGTCGACGTCGCGGTGTTCCCGCGCTTCCGGACGATGGCCGACGCCGAGGGCGTGACCTACGAGCCGACCTACCGCGGCGGGCTCCGGGTCGCCGGCGTCAAGTTCAGCCTCGACGGGTCGCCGCAGGGGCGCACCGCGTGGGTCACCGAGCCGTACGCGGAGGGCCCGCCGGGGGCGCCGCCCGACTACCGCGCCTACGGCACCCTCGACCCCGACGCCTACCGGGCCGGTGCCGCGCACCTCATCGGGCGCGGCGTGCCCATCATCGTCCACGCCAACGGCGACGCCGCCATCGACCTGATGCTCGACGGGGTAGAGGCGGCGGTGGCGGGCCGCGACCCGATGCCCGACCACCGCGCCGTCATCATCCACGCCCAGCTCATGCGCGCCGACCAGCTCGACCGGGCCGCCGCCCTCGGGGCGGTCCCCTCGTTCTTCTCCGCCCACGCCTTCTTCTGGGGCGACTGGCACCGGCGCAGCTTCGGCGAGGCGCGCGGCAACAACGTCAGCCCGGTGCGCTGGGCCATCGAGCGCGGCGTGCCCTTCACCGTGCACAACGATGCCCCCATCGTGCCCCCGGACATCATGCGGCTGGTCTCCATCACCGTGAACCGCACCACGCGCAGCGGGCACGTGCTCGGCCCGCACCAGCGCGCCACCGTCCGCGAGGCGCTGCACGCGGTCACCCTAGGGGCCGCCTACCAGTACTTCGAGGAGGACACGAAGGGTTCGATCACGGCGGGGAAGCAGGCCGACCTTGTGGTCCTCGACCGGAACCCGCTGACGGCCGATCCCGCTGAGCTGGAGCACATCGCGGTGCTCGAGACGTTCTCGCGGGGGCGCTCGGTGTATGCCGTGCCGTAGGAAGTGTCTGCCCGGTGAGTCACGCTTGCCGCAGGACGAGGTCGATGGCGGCGGAGAGCTGCGCCCACGACGCGGCCTCGCGCTTCAGGTGCGCCCGTCCGGTCCGCGTCAGCGCATAGAACTTGGCCTCGCGGCCGGTGTCCGTCGCCGCCCAGCGCCCGGCGATCAGCCCCTCCTTCTCGAGGCGGTAGAGCGCCGGATAGAGCGAGCCCTGTTGCACCTTCAGGACCTCGTTCGACACCTGCTGGATGCGCTTCGCGATGGCCCAGCCATGCTTCGGCTCGTGCTCGATGGTGCGCAGGACGAGCAGGTCGAGGGTCCCCTGAACGAGTCCGGTCGGTTTGCCCATGGGTCTTCCTTCATGCCTCGACCATCGACAATACAAGCAGATTTGTAGATTGTCAAGGCATCTTCGGCGTCATGGGATGGCGCGTTCCGCGCCGCCTGTACGCGGGGCGGTTCTGGAGGGATCAGCCGGGCGCGGGCGATGTCGCAGACGACCCACCCCGGGGGCGACGTGGTGGGCGCCGACTCCCGGTGTCCCCGCGGCGCACCTCCGGGCGCGAGACCCTGCGGCTTCCGCCGCTCGCCTGACCAACTTAACTCTTTGCCGGATCGTGTGTTCGCCGACGCGCCTGCAGGCGCTTCACGAACGCCGCATGGGCCGGCTCGTCGAGGCCGTGCTGCTGGGCCTCCACGACGGTCGGAAGATCGTCGTTCAACAGGGCGTCCACGGCGAGGCGGAGTCCCGGAAAGACGGCGCTGTGCACCAGGCCGGATGCATCCGGCCGTCGCGGGCGATAGACGCCGTCGACCAGTTCGAACCAGTCGAAAGGGCGATCCAGGGTGCGCCACACCAGATACTCGCGAACGCCGTTGCGGCGATAGGCGTGGAGCTTGTCGTGCAGGTCGTCCGACGCGCTGCTGGCGGCGATTTCGGCAACCAGCTCCGGCGCGCCCTCGATGTAGTCGTCCCGGCTGACGCGTGCCTGCCCGCCGACCGCGGGATCGAGGAGCAGCGCCACGTCCGGTTGCGGCTCGTTGTCGGGATCGAGGCGAATCGTCGGGTTGTCGTTGATCTGCACGCCTGGCGTTGCCAGGACGTAGGTGCCCAGCCAGATGATGGTGGCGGCGTGGGGCCGGGCATGGCTGGCGGAGCGGGTTGGCGACGGCATGCGGACGACACCTGCGATCAGCTCCGCCTTCTTGAGGTCCGGCCGGGCCTCGTAGCGGCGCTCGAACTCCGCGCGGGTCAACCGGGCGCCGTTCTCCAGGGACGGCGCCCGCACCGCGCGAGCCGATCGACCGGCGTCGGGCGGGGGGCCGGGCGAGAGGTTGGGCGATCCCATGACGGCATGATCCGGCGCGCGGCACCCGAGCCGTGCGTAGCTCCCAGTTATAGCGGCACGCGGTCAGAACGACGCCGGCTCCTCGTACTCGCCCCAGACGTCCCGCAGCGCGTCGCACATCTCGCCGAGGGTGGCGTAGGCGCGCACGGCGTCGATCAGGAGGGGCACGAGGTTGTCGGTGCCGAGGGCGGCCTCGCGCAGGCGGTCGAGGGCGCGGGAGACGGCGGCGCCGTCCCGGTCGGCCCGTAGCGCCGCGAGCCGGTCGCCCTGGGCGGCGGCCGCGGCCTCGTCGATGTAGAGGGTCTCGACCGCGGCCCCGGCGTCGCCGGTGCGGTCGTTGACCCCGACGATCTTCCGCTCGCCCGACTCGACCTCGCGCTGGAAGCGGTAGGCGCTCTCGGCGATCTCGCGCTGCGGATAGCCGGCCTCGATGGCCTCGACCATGCCGCCGAGGTCGTCGATGGCCCGAAAGTAACCGCGCGCGCCGTCCTCCATGTCCCGGGTGAGCCGCTCGACGAAGAACGACCCGCCTAGGGGGTCGACGTGGGCGGCGACGCCGCTCTCGTGGGCGATGACTTGCTGGGTGCGGAGGGCGAGCAGCGCCGCCTCGCGGGTGGGCAGCGACAGGGCCTCGTCGAGCGAGTTGGTGTGCAGCGAGTTGGTGCCGCCGAGCACCGCGGCCATCGCCTGCACGGCGGTGCGGACGACGTTGTTGTGGGGCTCCTGGGCGGTCAGCGACACCCCGGCGGTCTGGGTGTGGAAGCGCAGCTTCCACGACCGCTCGTCGCGCGCCCCGAAGCGGTCGCGCATCGCCGCCGCCCACAGGGCGCGGGCGGCGCGGTACTTCGCGATCTCCTCGAAGAAGTCGTTGTGGGCGTTGAAGAAAAACGAGATGCGGGGGGCGAAGCGGTCGACGTCGAGGCCCGCGTCCACCCCGTACTGCACGTACTCGATGCCGTCTCGTAGCGTGAACGCCAGCTCCTGCAGGGCCGTCGCCCCCGCCTCGCGGATGTGGTAGCCGCTGACCGAGATGGTGTTCCAGCGCGGCGTCTCGCGGGCGCAGAACGCGAAGGTGTCGGTGACGAGGCGCATCGACGGGGCCGGCGGGTAGATGTACTCCTTCTGGGCGATGTACTCCTTGAGGATGTCGTTCTGCAGGGTGCCCGACAGGGCCTTCCAGGGCACTCCCTGGCGTTCGGCGACCACGAGGTACATCGCGAAGATCATCGCGGCCGGCGAGTTGATGGTCATCGACGTGGTGACCGCGCCGAGGTCGATGCCCTCGAAGAGCCGCTCCATGTCGGCCAGCGACGCGACGTTGACCCCGCACTTGCCGACCTCCCCCTGCGAGTACGCGTGGTCGGGGTCGCGGCCCATCAGGGTCGGCAGGTCGAAGGCCACGCTGAGGCCGGTGCCCCCCGCCGCGAGCAGCTCCTGGTAGCGCCGGTTGGTCTCGTCCGGCGTGCCGTAGCCCGCGAACTGGCGCATCGTCCACAGCTTGCCGGCGTACCCGCCGGCGTGGATGCCGCGGGTGTAGGGAAACTCGCCGGCCGCCGGCGGCGGCTCGACCCCCCGGAGGTCGTCGGCGGTGTACAGCGCGTTGACGGGCCGGCCCGACACGGTCGTGTGGGCGGGCGTCGCGGGCGGAGCCGGCGGGGCGGTGGTCCTGGTCATCGGCGGCCTGGTCGTACGGTGGTCGGATCGTCAGCGCGTATCTTAACAGTCGCAACCGGCCCGCCCGCCCCTCGAACGCGCTTCTCTGCGCCCCGGCGTCATTGGCCGCGCCCCGGCCCGGCTCCACGTGCCCCGCGCTGCTTGGGGCGACGGCACGAGACCGCCCGGCCGGAAGGGTCGCCCGCGCTTCCCGCCTCGGTGCCGACCCGCGCGCCGCTCGGGCGTTGACACGACTCGGGTCCTGGTTCAAACTTGCAGCCACCGTGGACAACTCTGTACGCGCCGGAATACGACGACGAGGGGGCGGCTTGGTCGCCTTGCTGCTGGCCATGGCCGCGCCGGGGGCGGCGGCCCAGGACGTCCGTCTGGACGCCCCCATCCCGCATGTGCGGGGGCAGAGCGTGTCGCCCTCGTTCGAGGGGTGGTACCGCAACCCCGACGGGACCCGCAGCCTCGTGTTCGGCTACTTCAACCGGAACTACGACGAGCACCTCGACATCCCCGTCGGCCCGGACAACCGCTTCGAGCCCGGTCCCGCCGACCGGGG
The DNA here is from genome assembly GCA_963664545.2 of Vicinamibacterales bacterium. GTDB lineage: Bacteria > Acidobacteriota > Vicinamibacteria > Vicinamibacterales > UBA8438 > JAJEEA01. Next base: position 3,433,294 of record OY761475.2, read on the forward strand.
GCAGCCCACCCACTTCCTGCCGCGGCGGCAGACCGGCATGTTCGCGGTGGTGGTGCCCGCCGACTTCGACGGGCGGCTGACGTGGTCGCTGACCGCGTACGGCGAGACCATCGCGATTCCCGGCCACCTGCGGCCCGAATGGGAGATCGACGCCCTCCAGGAGGTGACGAGCGGCAACACGCCGCCCGTCGTGCGCTTCGGGTCGGCCGACGGCGAGCCGGGTCAGGGGCAGTATGGGGTGACGTCGGCGTCGGCGGTGCGGGCGGCGGTGTCCGAGCCGGCGCCGATCACGGTGTGGGCGACCGACGACGGTGTCCGCAAGCGGCGCGCGGCGAATCGGCCCAATCAGTTCGGGCTGGTGTGGAGCAAGTACCGCGGGCCCGGCGCGGTGGCCTTCGGGACCATCGAGCCGGAGACCGACGGCACCGGGAAGGCGGTGACGACGGCGACGTTCGACGCGCCCGGCCGCTATGTCCTGCGCGTGCTGGCGTGGGACGACTCGGGGCGGCAGGCCGCCATCATGGCCGGCGGCTTCTTCTGCTGCTGGACCAACGGCTACCTGACGGTGGACGTCGACGAGTAGGGTCGAAGAGCGGGACCGGGCCGCCGAGCGGTGTACGCCGCGGAGGCGGCGCACAAGCTCGGCGGGTGGGCCGCGGGGCGGCGACTTGGGTGGGCCGCTACGGCAGGGGACTCGAGGTGCCGCCCGGCAGCGGCGGACGGTTGATAGAGTGATTCGGAAGACGCCTGGAGACAGACGATGACGCAGACCACGAGACGCCGCCCCGCGCGGCTTGCCCTGTCCGCCGCCGCGTTCGCGCTGGCCGCGGGTGCCGTCGGCGCGCAGACCGCGGGGGCGCAGACCGCCGATGTCACCTTCAGCCGCGACGTGGCCCCCATCCTCCAGCGGAGCTGCCAGGGCTGCCACCGGGCCGGCCAGATGGGGCCGATGGCGCTGACGAGCTACGAGGAGGTGCGCCCGTGGGCGCGCGCCGTCCGCACCAAGGTGGTCGAGCGGTCGATGCCGCCCTGGCACCTCGACAAGACCGTGGGCATCCAGGCGTTCGAGAACGACATCTCGCTGAGCGACGCCGAAATCGACACCATCGCGCGGTGGGTCGACGCCGGCGCCCCGCGCGGCAACCCCGCCGACCTGCCGCCGCCCGTCGAGTGGCCCGCCGGCGACGTCTGGCACTTGGCCGAGCGCTTCGACCGCCAGCCCGACCTCGTGATCGCTTCCGAGCCGTGGACGCAGAGCGCCGAGGGGCAGGACCAGTGGTGGCAGCCGATCATGGAGACGGGGCTGACCGAGGACCGCTGGGTGTCGGGCATCGAGGTGCGGCCGTCGGAGCGGCGCATCACCCACCACTCGGTCGTCTACCTGCAGCAGGAGGAGCAGCCCGGCGACCACGAGGCGGTGGTCGACGTGCCGGGGCGGGGCACCTACCTGACCGAGTTCGCGGTGGGCAAGATCGGCGACGTGTTCCGCGAGAACACCGGCAAGCTGATGAAGGCGGGCTCGCGCCTCGCCTTCGACAACCACTACCACTCGGTGGGCGAGGAGCTCGTCGACTCGACCGCGGTGGGCGTCTGGTTCCACCCGAAGGGCTTCGTGCCCAAGTACCGCGTGCATGGCGGCGCCCTCGGGGTCCGGCAGGCCATGGACACCCTCGACATCCCGCCCGGCCGGGTGACCGTGCACCACGCCTACGTGCCCCTGCCCCTGCCCGCGCGGCTCGAGAACTACCAGCCGCACATGCACATCCGGGGCAAGGCGATGTCGATGGAGGCGATCTACCCGGACGGGCGGGTCGAGATGCTGAACCACGTCGCCAACTTCGACTTCAACTGGCACGTGAACTACGTCTACACCGACGACTCGGCCCCGGTGCTGCCCGCGGGCACGGTCATCAAGCTGACCGCGTGGCACGACAACACCGAGGCGAACCGGGCGAACCCGGACCACACGCAGTGGGTGGGGTGGGGCCAGCGCAGCTACGACGACATGTACCATGCGCACGTGAACATCACCTACCTCACCGACGAGGACTACGAGCAGATCATCGCGGACCGGCAGGCGGGCCGGACCGACGACTGAGGACGTCGGCGTAACGTGGAGACACCGCTCACGCCGCTCGAGTTCCAGCGCCGCTCGCGGGCGCTCTATCCCGACCGCGAGTGCGTGGTGGACGGCGGCGACCGCCTGACCTACGCGCAGTTCTTCGACCGGTGCGACCGGTGGTCGGCGGCGCTGCAGAGGCTGGGGGTGCGCAAGGGCGACCGCGTCGCGTACCTCTCGCTGAACACCGCGTCGCACCTCGAGTCGTTCTACGCGGTGCCGCAGATCGGCGCGGTCCTCGTCCCCATCAACTTCCGGCTCAAGCCGCAGGAGATCGCCTACATCGTCCAGCACTCGGGGGCGAAGGCGGTCTGCGCCCACGCCGAGTTCCTCGACACCGTCGACGAGATTCGGGGCGAGTGCGCCGGCGTCGAGCACTACGTGGCCCTCGAGGGCGCCCGCGACGGCTGGCTCGATCACCGGGCGCTGCGCGACGCGGAGTCGGGGGCGGTGGACCGGCCGCCCGTCGACGAGCGCGACCTGCTGACCATCAACTACACGAGCGGCACGACCTCGCGGCCCAAGGGGGTGATGATCACCCACCGCAACGCGTACATGAACGCGGTGGGGACCCTGGTGCACATCCCCATGACGTGCGCCGACCGCTACCTGTGGACGCTGCCGATGTTCCACGCGAACGGGTGGACGTTCGTGTGGATCGTCACCGCCGTCGGCGGCGCCCACGTCTGCCTCCGCAAGGTCGACCCGGTGCAGGCGTTCGCCCTGGTCCGGGACGAGGGCGTGACCATGATGTGCGCGGCTCCCACGGTGCTCATCGGGCTCGCCGGGTGCCCGCCCGACCAGCGGGGGGAGGTGCCGGCCGGCGTGCGCGTCCTGACCGCCGGCGCCCCGCCCGCCGCCGCGACCATCCAGCGGGTGGAGGGCGGGTTCGGGTGGGAGCTGACCCACGTCTACGGCCTCACCGAGACCGCCCCGTTCATCACCGTGTGCGAGCCGCGGCCCGAGCACGCGGGGCTGTCACTGGCCGACCGCTCGGTGGTCAAGGCGCGCCAGGGGGTGGAACTGATCACGTCGGGCGAGCTGCAGGTCTTCGACGACGAGGACCGCCCCGTCCCGCGCGACGCGCAGACCCTGGGCGAGATCGTGGTGCGCGGGAACGTCGTCATGGAGGGCTACTACAACGACCCCGAGGCCACCGCGAAGGCGATGCGGGGCGGGTGGTTCCGCAGCGGCGACGCCGCCGTCGTGCATCCCGACGGGTACCTCGAGATCCGCGACCGGTTCAAGGACGTCATCATCAGCGGCGGCGAGAACATCTCGTCGGTCGAGGTCGAGGGCGTGCTGATGCGCCATCCCGGCATCCAGGAGGTCGCCGTCGTCGGCATGCCCGACGAGAAGTGGGGCGAGACCCCCCACGCGTTCGTCGTGGCGGCCCCGGGGGCGGCGCCCAGCGAGGCCGATCTCATCGCCTGGGCGCGCGAGCGGATGGCCCACTTCAAGGTACCGCGGAAGATCCGGTTCGTGGAGGAGCTGCCGAAGACCGCCACCGGCAAGATCCAGAAGTACGTCCTGCGGAGCGGCCGCGCCGCCATCGCGACGCAGTAGCGGCTGCGGTCGTGGAGCGCCGGGCGCCCGTCAACCATGACCGCCTTACCTTCGCTCCCGCCGCCCGCCGCCGCGCCGTCCGGGGCACCCGCGGCCGCGCCGTCCCCGGCGCCCGCAGCCGACGCCGCCAGGTGTCTCGCCGCCATCGAACGCAAGGTGCTGTGGCTCAGCACCTGGATGATCCATCACGCCAACCACGTGCGGGCGAGCCGCGACGGCCTGAAGGTCGGCGGCCACCAGGCGTCGTGCGCGTCGATGGTCACCCTGATGACCGCCCTCTACTTCGACCTCCTCCGCCCCGCCGACCGGGTCGCGGTGAAGCCCCACGGCAGCCCCGTCTTCCACGCCATCCAGTACCTGCTCGGCAACCAGACCCGCGACCAGCTCGAGCGGTTCCGGGCGTTCGGCGGCGCCCAGTCCTATCCGTCCCGCACCAAGGACAAGGACGACGTGGACATCTCGACGGGGTCGGTCGGGATGGGGGTGGCGATGACGAGCTTCGCGGCCCTCGCCCAGCAGTTCCTGCGCACGCGCGGGCTCGCGCCGGACGGCGCGCCGCCGGGGCGGATGATCGCGATCGCCGGCGATGCGGAGTTCGACGAGGGGAACGTCTTCGAGGCCCTCCTCGAGGCGTGGAAGCACCACGTCACCGACGTCTGGTGGATCATCGACTACAACCGCCAGAGCCTCGACGCCATCGTCGCCGACCGGTTCTTCCACCGCCTCGACACCGTCTTCGAGACGATGGAGTGGCGGGTGATCACCCTGAAGTACGGCCACCGCCTCGAGGCCGCGTTCACGCGGCGGGGGGGCGGCGCGCTGCGCCGGTGGATCGACGACTGCCCCAACTCCACCTACTCGGCCCTCGCCTACCAGGGGGGCGCGGCGTGGCGGTCGCGGCTCGTGACCGATCTGGGCGACACCTCGGGCATCCGCGAGCTGCTCGACGAGCATGACGACGATGCTCTGCACGCGCTCATGACCAACCTCGCCGGCCACGACCTCGACACCGTGCGCGGGGCGTTCCACGAGGCGGCGAAAGACGACGTTCCCACTTGCTTCATCGCCTACACCATCAAGGGCCACGGGCTGCCGTTCGAGGGTCACAAGGACAACCACTCGGGACTCACCAATCCGCAGCAGATCGCCGCCCTCCGCGACGGGATGGGCATCGCCGAGGGCGACGAGTGGGACCCTTTCGCGGGGCTCGACGTTCCCCTGGAGACGCTGCGGGGGTTCCTCGACGGGGTGCCGTTCAACCAGGCCGCGACGCGCCGCCACGACGCCCCGCGCATCGCGGTGCCGGCCGAGATCGAGGTGCCGCCCGGCGACCCGCTGTCGACCCAGGCGGGCTTCGGGCGCGTGCTCGCGGATGTCGCGCGGCGTCATCCCGACCTCGCCGACCGCATCGTGACCACCTCGCCCGACGTCACGGTGTCCACGAACCTCGGGGGCTGGGTCAACCGCCGCGGCGTCTTCGCCCGCTCGGCGCAGGCCGACGCGTTCCGGGGCGAGCGGCCCCTCTCGGCCCAGGACTGGACGATGGGGCCGACGGGCCAGCACCTCGAGCTGGGCATCGCCGAGAACAACCTCTTCGTGCTGCTGGCCGCGCTGGGCTTGACGGGGCCGTTGTTCGGGACCCGGCTGCTGCCCGTCGGGACCCTCTACGACCCGTTCATCAGCCGCGGCCTCGACGCCCTCAACTACGCCTGCTACCAGGACGCGCGGTTCATCCTCGTCGCCACCCCGTCCGGGGTCAGCCTCGCCCCCGAGGGGGGCGCCCACCAGTCGGTGGTGACGCCCCTCATCGGCATGGGGCAGCCGGGCCTGACCTCGTTCGAGCCGGCCTACGTGGACGAGCTGGCCGAGATCCTGCGCTGGAGTTTCGAGCACATCCAGGCCACGGACGGCGGCGCCGTGTACCTGCGGCTGTCGACCCGGCCGCTGGCGCAGCCGCAACGCGAGTTCGCGCCCGCCGACCGCGCCGGCATCGTCGACGGCGGTTACTGGCTGATTCCCCCCGCGCCGGGGGCCGAGCTCGCGATCGTCGTCTCGGGGCCGGTGGTCGTCGAGGCGGCGGAGGCCCACCGGCAGATCGCCGAGGACCTGCCGGGGACCGGGGTGCTCGTGGTCACCTCCGCGGACCGCCTGCAGCAGGGGTGGATGCGCGCCGTGAAGGCGGGACGGCCGGACGACGCCCGCGTGCGGCGGCTGCTCGACCCGCTGGCCCCCACGGCGGGGCTCGTCACCGTCCTCGACGGGCACCCCGCGACCCTGTCCTGGCTCGGCTCGGTGGGACGGCACCGGGTGCAGCCCCTCGGGGTCACCCAGTTCGGCCAGTCGGGCGACATCCCCGACCTCTACCGGGCGTGCGGGCTCGACGTCGACGCCATCCTCGACGCCGCGGCGCGGCTTTGCGTCTGACCGGGATGAGCGCTCCGGGATGTCAGGCGGCGTCGCGGTCGCGGCGGCCGGCCAGGAAGCCCTCGAGGACACCTTCGAGCCTGGCCATGCGTTCGCGCAGGTCGGCGAACTCGCGGGCCATGCCGTCGAAGCGTTTCTCGATGCCGTCGAAGCGTTTCTCGACGCCGTCGAAGCGTTTCTCGATGCCGTCGAAGCGCTTCTCGATCTTGCCTGTCCGGCCGATAAGTTCGGAGCGGAGCCACGCGAAGAGCACGACTACCAGGGCGGGAGTGAGCCAGGGGGCGACGGCCTCCATCCGGCAATCGTAGCAGGCATCACCGATGGGGGGACTCGCAGCCGGCCACGGTCGGCGGGTTGGGGCGGGGGCTGCGCGGTCCGCGATCGCGCCGCCGGCCGCGGGATTGGGTTAGGCTGTAGCGGGTCTGGGGCGCCGGCCGGGTGGGCGGGCGCCGCAGACGCGGGCGGACCGCGGGAGGATACCCCGACGGGGAGGGCATGGCCGAGACTACCGAGATCCGGCTGCCCCGGCTGGCCGATTCCGTCACGTCGGTCAGGTTCGGTGCGTGGCTGAAGCAGGAGGGCGACCGGGTCGCGGCGGGCGAGCCGATAGCCGAGGTCGAGACCGACAAGACGACCGTCGAACTGGAGGCGCCGGCTGCCGGCGTGCTGTGCGACCTGCGCGTCGTGCCGGGCGCGGACGGACTGGAGGTCGGCGCGGTGCTCGGACGGATCGACCCGGCCGCGGGGGGGGCCACGGATACGGCGCCGGCCGGCGCGGCTTCGGTTGAAGCGTCGGCGGTGCAGGGAGCGGTGCCCGCGGCGCTCGACGGGGTGCCCGCCACGCCCACGGAGCTTCCGGCGGCCTCTGCCGAGCCCCCGGCGGCCTCGGGCGGCGCGCCGGCCGGGGCGGCGGCGGATGCCCCCGCGGCGACGCCGCTGGCCCGCCGCATGGCCGCCGCGGCCGGGCTCGACCTGTCCGCCGTCGGGGCCGCCGGCCCCGACGGACGCATCCGCAAGACGGACGTCGACCGGGCGCTCGCGGAGCGGCGGGGCGCGCCTGCCGACGGGGACGGGCCCTCTGCACGGACGGCGCTCTCTGGGGAAGGAGCCGCCCCGGTGGGAGCGCCGTCCGGCGACGGTGCGCCCTCCGGAGACGGCCGTGAGCCCTTCGCGGCGGTGCTGGTCGAACCGGCTCCCCCCTCGGCGCCCCCGGCTTCGCCGGCAGAGGCGGGGGCATCGGGGGATGTGGAGCCCCCCCACCGCGAGCAGCCGCTCACGGCCATGCGCCGGGTCACCGCGACCCGCATGCAGCAGGCCAAGCAGACCGTCCCGCACTTCTACCTGCGCACCGAGTGCCGGGTCGACGCGGCGCTCCGGTTCCTCGCCGCCGCCAAGCGGCATCACCCGGACGCGCCGCCCACCCTCACCGACCTGGTGGTTCGGGCCGCCGCCTCGGCGTTGCGCGCCGTGCCCGAGGCCAACTCCGCGTGGGTGGACGGCGCCGTCCGCGTCTACGAGCGGGTTGACGTCGCGGTCGCCGTGGCCACGCCGCAGGGCTTGGTCGCGCCGGTGATCCGCGGCGCCGACGGGAAGGACCTCGGCGCGATTGCCCGCGAGACCCGCGCGCTCGCGGCGCGGGCGCGCGAGGGGCGCCTTGGTCCCGCGGAGTACGCGGGGGGCACGTTCACCGTCTCGAACCTGGGGATGTACGGCGTCGAGAGCCTCTACGCCATCGTCAATCCGCCCCAGAGCTGCATCCTCGGGGTAGGGGCGGCGGCTAGGCGCCCGGTGGCGGACGGCGACGGCGTCGGGGTGGGCGCGGTCATGGCCTGCACACTGTCCGCCGACCACCGGGTCATGGACGGCGCGGCGGGGGCGGAACTCCTGCAGGCGTTGAAGTTCCGCCTCGAGCAGCCCGGCCTGATGCTGCTGCAGGCCGAGGGGGCCTCGCCGCCCGCGGGCCGGGGCGGCCCCCCATGACCTACGCACCCCGGGAGCCCCGCTGACCTCCATGCGCGCCCTCGCCGGTCGGCTGCACGCGGCGTTTCACAAGCCGGACACCGTCCTCTACCGGTACGTCCAGGGCACGGTGTGGACGCTCATCCTGACCTCCGTCCTCCTGACTGTCGTCGAGGCCCTGCTGCCGGCCGGCAGCCCCGCCGGCCCCCTGGTGCGGCGCATCGACGCCGTCCTGCTGTCGGTCTTCGCGGTCGAGATTCTGCTCCGCGTCGGGTCGTACTGGCCGCCCGCGCTCGTCATCTTCCGGCACCCCCCGGGGGGGCGGCTCCGGATCCACCTGATGGGTCGGCTGCAGTACCTGCTCCGGCCCATCATGCTGGTCGACATCCTCGCGGTGCTGGCGCTGTTCCCCGCGCTGCGGGCCCTGCGGCTGCTGCGGCTGCTGCGGCTGCTGCGGTCCAGCCGCCTGTTCCGCTACCACAACCCGTTCGCCATCCTCCTGCAGGCGTTCGAGGAAAACGGGGTGCTGTTCACGCTCGCGTTCGGGGTCCTCGGGACGGCGACCCTGCTGGGCGGCACCAGCATGTACCTGGTGGAGGTCCGGGAGAACCCCGACATCGCCACGCTCCTGGACGGGATGTGGTGGGCGTTGGTGACGACGACCACCGTCGGGTTCGGCGACATCGCGCCGGTCACGGGGCTCGGACGCATCATCGGCGCGGTGATGATGGTGGCCGGCATGTTCACCCTGGCGCTGTTCGCGGGCATCGTCGGGTCGAGCCTCGTCAGCAGCGTCGTCAGCGTCCGGGAGGAGCAGTTCCGCATGAGCGACTACGTCGACCACATCGTCGTGTGCGGGTACGATCAGAGCACCCACCTGATGCTGGAGGCGCTGCGCGCCGAGCTCGACTTGGCGCGGACGCGCGTGGTGCTGTTCGACACCCACGAGCGCCCCCACGACGTCCCGCCCGAGTTCGCGTGGGTGCAGGGCGACCCGACCAAGGAGAGCGAGCTCGACAAGGTGCGGCTGACGCACGCTGCGGGGGTGATCGTCACCGGCGAACGGGACACGGCGCCCCAGGCGGCCGACGCCCGCACGATCCTGATCACGTTCACCATCCGGTCGTACCTCGGCCGCCGACGGAGCGAGGCGCGCCGCCGGCGGTTCCCGGTGTACGTCGTGGTCGAGATCCTCGATTCCGAGAACGTCGACCACGCGCGCAAGGCCGGCGCCGACGAGGTGCTGGAGACCCGGCGCATCGGCTACGCGATGATCGCCCACGCGGTGGGGTACCACGGCACCGCCACCGCCATGAGCCGGGTCCTGCTGTCGGGCGCGCACAACGTGTACGTCGGGGTGCTGCCTGGCGGGCGCGGCGAGCCGGTGCTCTTCGGCGAGTTGTTGGCCGAGATGGAGCTGTCGAGGCGCGGCGGCCTCGTGGTGGGGGTGCGCACCCCGGCCGGCGACGAAGTGATCAACCCGCCCAAGGATTACCTGCTGCAGCCCGACGCCCACCTGCTCTATCTGGCCGAGAAGCCGCTGCTCGACCCGCCGGGATGACGGCGCGGAACCGCGCGGCGCAAGGCTGAACCGCGCTATACTGCCCCGTTCGACCAACCGAGCGACTCGGCCGTCCGCCGGCGCGGGCGGCCTGCAGGAGGACCCATGACCATGAAGCGCGCATTGACGGCGCTGATGCTGGCGGCGCTGGCGGCCCCGATGCCGGCGGCGGCTCAGCAGGAAGAGACCTACGACTACTGGAAGTTCCAGCGCGAGATGGTCCGCTACGGGCAGCAGGCCATCTTCATGTGCAACGGGCTGTTCACGTCCAACCGCGGCCTGGAGAACGTCTTCGCACAGGAGCTCGCGTTCCTCCCCCGGCCGGTGGGGACGCCGCGCGGCGGCGACTACGTCATCGACGAGAAGCGGAAGGCGGTGGCCATCGGGACGCCGGGGGGCACGCCGGTCATGCGCGCGGCGTTCCGCGAGGGCGTCGGCTGCGTGATCCTCGCCCCCGACCAGACCTTCGAGGACATCGACTCGCTGCCGATCCTCGATCTGCCGTACCCCGACGGCGACCCCGCCGACATCCCCTGGCCGGACGGCGATCTGGTCGCCGACGCGGCCCTTCCGCCGACCATCGATGCCGCCGCCATCCAGGCCGCCTCGGACTGGGCCTTCGACCGCGGCACCCCCGAGCAGGACACCCTGAGCCTGCTCATCGTCCACGAGGGTCAGATCATCCACGAGCGCTACGCGCCCGGCGTGGACATGACCACCCGCACCCGCACGTGGTCGACGGCCAAGAGCATCGCCGCCACCCTCATCGGGATGCTCGTCGACGACGGCAAGCTGAAGCTCGACGAGTCCCTCGGCTTCGAGTGGCTGCCGCGGGCCGCGTCGCCCGAGACCGACCCGCGCAACGCCATCACCCTGCGCCACGTGCTGAACATGTCGAGCGGCCTCGACGTCGTCGACAACGGCGGCCTCGAGTACGCCACCGGCTCGGGGATGTCCTACTGGGCGGGGGCCAGCTCGGTGCGCGGCGCCCTGCGGCAGGCCCTCATCCGCGAGCCCGGCACCAACTGGGACTACGAGAACTACGACACGCTGCTCGCGGTCCTGAAGATGAAGCAGGCCCTGGGGGGCGGGAAGGCCTACGCGGAGTTCCCGCGGCGCGCGCTGCTCGACAAGATCGGCATGCGCAACACCCTGGTCAGCACCGACCGCTTCGGCGACTTCATCCTCAGCAGCCAGGTCTACACCAACGCCCGCGACCTCGCCCGCTTCGGCCTGCTGTACCTGCAGAACGGCGTGTGGAACGGCGAGCGGCTGATCTCGGAGGAGTGGATCGACTTCGTGCGCACGCCGGCCCCCGCCACGGTCGGGCGCGGCGGCCAGTACGGCGGCCAGTGGTGGCTGGTGCCCGAGAACCGGAACGACGTGCCGAAGGACGCCTACTCGACCTCGGGCAACCGCGGCCAGTACGCCGTCGTGGTGCCCTCGCACGACCTCGTCATCGTGCGCCGCGGCCTCGACTGGGGCCGCCAGGGCTTCGACCGCTGGGGGCTCGTCCGCGAGGTCCTGAAGGCGGTGCGGACGCCGACCGACGAGGGGCAGTAGCGGTTAATCGCCCGTGCGGCGGCCAAGGCGGACTACGATGTCGTACTCCGCCTTGGTCACCGGCTGCACCGACAGCCGGCTGCCCTTCTGGACGACCTTCATCGCCTCCAGGCCGGGGGTGGTCTTGAGGGCGGCCAGCGGCACCGTCTCCGCGAACCGCTCCACGAACGCCAGGTCCACCATGTACCAGACCGGGGCGTCGGGCTTGCTGCGGGCGTCGAAGTACTTGTGGCCGGGCTCCCACGCGTAGTGGTCGGGGTAGCCGGTCCGGTGGATCTTCGCGAGCCCGGAGACCCCGGACGGCTCGGCGTTCGACGCGTAGAACAGCACGCCGTCGCCCACCCGCATTTCGTCGCGCATGAAGTTCCGGGCCTGGAAGTTGCGCACCCCCTCCCAGCACGTCTCCCCGTCGCGCGCCAGGTCGTCGATGCTGTAGGCGCTCGGCTCGCACTTCATCAACCAGTAGCGTTTCGGCATGCGGCTATTGTCGGCGGGGGAGGGGCGGCGGCACAAGACCGGCGGCCCTCGGGGGCGGCAGGGAAGCCGCGGGCGGTTGCCGGGCCGGGTGTGCGGAGATAGCTGCTGCGGTCGTGGCGCGGTCGCGGTGGGGAAGGGCCAAGGGCGGTCGCCGCGCCGGTCCGTAAGGCGTCCGGTTCCGCCGTGCGTCCGGCGTCCGGTTTCGCCGGGGCGCTCGGCGAACTTCGTGGGCCGCGGGTCCGTCCAATGTGAGGCAGGAGGATTCATGACGACGCAGACGTGGTGGGAGACGGTGGGGGGCACCGGCAGCGCGGTGCTCGATCAGCTCAGGAAGCTGCTGGCCGAGGGCAACATCCGGCGCGTGCGGGTCCGCCAGAAGGGTCAGATCATCGCGGAGTTCCCGCTGACGGTGGGCCTGGTCGGTGCCGTCTTCGCCCCGTTGCTGGCCGCCATCGGCGCGATGACCGCCCTGGTCACCGGGTGCACCATCGAGGTCGAGCGGCAGGGTTCCCGCGGGGGGGAGGAGCCGACGCCGCCGTCCGACCCTGCCTGAGCGACCGGGATCGCGGTCGTCGTCACGACGGACGACGCTTCGCCGGAATGCCGTGGCCCCGGGACCGGCGCCGCGTTTCCGAGCGACGGGACGTGTGCGTGACCGGCTCGCGAGGCGGCGCGGAAGGCTCTCCGGTCGTGATACGCTGGCTCCGCGAGCGATGCCCACGTGCTCGATCCTCATGGCCTGTTCTGCATCTGAGGCCATTCGAGCCTAGGAGTCTGCGCCGTAGAACGGTGCAGACTCCCAGCGGGTTGGTTGGGCGGTGAGCGGAGCCCGTAGGCGACGCTCTCCGGGCTAGGATCGTCCTGCGATGGCGTTCGAACCCGGCGATCTGTGGTCCGCGTGGACAGCGTGTCGATCCGCGCGTGAAGCACAGTTGTTTTCGGACCCGCTGCTGCATGCGGAGTTCGAGATCGCGGATGTGCCTCCGGGCTCGGACTTCACGCCCGAACGGATCGAAGTCGACGCGTGTACCCGCCCCAAGCAGAGCGGCGGCGTACGGACCGAGTTGTTCCCCGACCCACACACTGCGACGCTCCTCCAGGCGGTGGCCGACCGCCTGCAGCGGCGTGGCACCGGCGCGGCCACGTCGGTGGCCCAGGTTCCTCACGGCGTTCGCTTGGCGGCGGCGAATCAGTACGAGGAGTGGTCCTCCGACATCCGAACATGGATTCGCAAGGAGCTGGCCGCAGGCCGGATCGTCGTCTACGCCGACATCGAGAACTTCTTCCCGTCCATCCCCTCGCCGTCCATCGCCGGCGTCCTGGAGCGGAGCGGCCTCGACCCGGACGTTGAAGGGCTGACCTTGCGCGTCCTCGATCGGCTGCGGAAGCTCGGGCGCCGCTCTGCGGCGTCCGGCGCAGGGCTGCCGGTGTGTCCGGGCGACTTCTTCTGGCTCGTCGCCGACCGGGTCCTTCGTGACGTCGATACGGCGCTCGATCGTGCGCCGCACGTCGTCGGGCACACACGCTGGAGCGACGACTTCCTCCTGTCTGCGGCACCGGGCGCCGAACGCGCGGCGTTGCGCCGTCTCGCCATGTGCGCCGGCGACAACGGGTTCAGGCTGAACGCTCGAAAAACGCGCGTGTTCTCGTCATGGCAAGACTACCAAACGCGCAATCTCGCGTCGGAACACGAGAGCGTCAACGACCTGATCGCCGTTCATCGGAATGGGGGGTCCAAGTCGGAAGTCCAGGTGCTTCTGGCCGCCCTGAACTCGCTGGAGAGCGCGGACCGTCAGGGCGCGGCGCGGTTGCTGAAGCGCGCCTACGACCTCGCTGCGCTGGCGCGGACCCCGGCGCTGGTCGGCCGGGCAGAGGCCGATCTCGAACGCTATCCGGTCGTCGAACGCAGCTTGTACCGCTACCTTGCGGCGCTCGGATGGCCCCAACCGGGCCGGACGCTGCTGCTGCGAGCCGTCAGCCGGCCGTCCCACGACACGCTCGCACTCTCGGCCTTGAGCGCCCTCCTGAACGACTGCGCCTTGCCGCACATCGTGCCGGAAGTCAAGCCCGCCTTGCTCGACGCGTCGTTCGGTTCGAGCCCCTGCCACCCGCTTGCAGGGGTCGCGGCGTTAGCGTGCTTGGCGCGGGTGTCACCCGCGGGAGAACGTGCGCGGCTTGCCGGTGACTTCCTCGACCGAGTTCCTGCACTCGAGTCCACCTCCGCCCGGCGGGCGGCGCTGGCGCTCGCGTGGCTCGTCCCCACCCTCCGTGACAGAATAGCCGCGCTGGTCCGTGAAGACCACAGCATCGTCGTGCGCGATCTCTGGACCTGTCTCGCGCCGAGCCCCGGTGGGAAGGTGCGGCGCGGCCTGAAGCGGGTCGCCTTCGACGGTGGACCGACACGATGGGGGGGGCTGGAGCGGCGGCTGGCAAGGTTGCTCGGCGGTTGGCCATCCGAGCCGAACGGACGGCGGCCGCAGCCCGGATCCGAGGCAGCAAGAGGAAGCTGGCATGGACCTGTTCCGGCGGAAGCCTGAGTTCGACGCAGAGCTCGAATCGCGGGTCGATCGCCTTGAGTCGGAGTGTCGCCAGGCGAAGCTGCACTGCGAATCGCTACCCGACGGCGCGGACAAGCAGAACCGCCTGAAGGATCTTGAGGTGGCCGAGCAGGCGGTCGCCGAGGCCCGCGTGGAGGGTGACAAGACGGCGCGGCTCCGCGCCGCGCTGAGGGCGGAGGCCGAGCTCTGCCTGACGAAGCCAGTGCCCTTGTTGGTCCCCACTGCCAACCGCCTGCGCGAGAAGCTCTACCGGATGGAGCCCGGCCGAGACTCCAAGCGACGCGAGGCCTGGGAGAAGTATCTCGACCGGCTGACTAGGGATGGCGACGGTCTCGCCGAGCAAGCAGAGCAGGAGCAGGCAGTTCGGTTGCGTTTGAAAAGCCTTACCTACGAGTCGACAGAGGCGGCAGAGCGCTATGAGCGGCTCGCCAAAGAGCGGTCGAGTGCCATCCAAATAATCCTGTTTGTTTCTTTCGTGATCGTGATGGTACTCTTGGTTGGGGTCATGTGGTCACTCAACGGCCTGATGTTAGATTGCTGCGACGGAGTGGCCAATACACAGGACTGCGCTTGTGGTGCCGCTCTTTCTTGGGCTTGGCTCAGACTAGTCCTCCTCGCCGGTGGATTGGGAGCGATGATTAACATCGTTCCGTCAACGATTAGTAAAGAGAAGAGGCGACCCGTCTACAAGTGGACGTACATCGAGTCCATGGTAGTGCGCGCAGTATTGGGCGGTGTTTATGCGTTCATCGTCTACATCGCCACGCTGGCACATGTGCTTCCGCTTACAATCCCGTCGGGCTTTAAGACGGCCATATCCTTCTTGACCGTGCTCGGCTTCGTATCGGGTTACTCGGACCGGCTCTTCGGTCAAGTGCTGAGAAACCTGATCACGGGCAAGAGTTCTTCGAAGAAGAAGGACGGTGCCGACTAGCTAGGGAACATGAGTTCGGAACGTCGTGCGATAGTCGTGATCGGACAGGTCGCCTCGGGCAAGACGACCGTCGCCCGGGAGATCGGTCGCCGGCTTGCAGTTCGGGTCTCGGGAATCGAACAGTTGAGGGCCGCGGGTTTGGATACGAGCCCCACGAGGGTCGCTCGCGAGCTTGGGTCTCTCGCGGGTTCCGGGACCGTCGTTTACGAGTGTTCTGGAGCCCACCCGGGTTTCGAGGAAACCCTGTTCGAGATCGAAGCGGGCGGGATTCCGCCGTTCGTCGCGCTGCTGGATGCAAGTTTCGAGACCGCGACGCGGCGGCTGCAGGAACGTGGTCAGCGTGAGCCGCCTCGCGGAGGCGGATCCTGGTCGGATCACCTGCGGTGGGTTCAGACACGGCTGCGGTTGGTCCCTGTAGACGTCTGCGTATCGACGGAGCAGAATAGTCCATCGCAGGCCGCCGGTCAGATTGTAGACGCGCTTGAGAGCGAGGCACCCGGGCAGAGAGTGGTGCCCGGTGTCTTCAGCTTCTCGCGCCTCGCGACGTACGAAGTCTGCCCACTGTCGCATCGTTTCAAATACATCGAAGGGCGCGAAGAGGAGTTCATGCCCGTGGCGGTGCGGTTGGGCAAGTGTCTGCACTTGGCTCTCGCGCAACTATACCCGGCCAAGGCGTCTGGGATTAGCCTTGGCTCGCTGTTCACGCTGTTCGAGACAGTAGTCGCGGCCGAGGATCCGGTGGAAGAAGAGCGCCGGTGGCTGATCGGGCGGGGACGTGAGATACTGGAGTTCCACTACCGAACGGCGTTCGCCTGCGACGCGCGCGAGACACTGAGTACGGAAAAGCGCGTCGCGCTCGATCTCGGTGGCGGTGTCGTCCTGACCGGAACCATAGACCGGCTCGTCCGAACCCGGACGGGGATCATCGAGGTGATCGACTACAAGACGCGCTTTCGGGCGTCTTCGTCCCGACCGCGGATACCGGACCTCTTGCAGCTCGCGGGCTATGGGGTGGCTGCGCTCTTGGAGTACGAGACGCAGCAGGTGTTCCTGCGCCGGCACTATCTCGAGAGCGGCGAGGAAGACAGGCTCTTGCTCTGTCGTGACGAGACGGCGAGCGTTTGCCTCGCTCTCCGCCGGTGGATTCGGCGACTGTCGGGCGGCGACGCGCCGCGGCAAGGACGGCACTGTCGCATGTGCTTCTATTGCCCGAGCTGCGAGCACGCCACGTTCGGAGCGGATCGGCGGCCCTGGGCGCGCCGGGCGTGACGGCGCCGCGGAGGGGGGCGGCGGTTGGTCGCTGGTCCGGGGCACCGTGGAGAGGTAGTCGCGAATGTAGAAGTGGGTAGAAGTGGAGCACTGCGTCGGGGGAAGCGGTCGCCCGGAAGTGATCTTCGAAGGCCGGTGGATGAGGGCTTCGTTGCGCCGTTCGGCTGGGCTCGTTCGTGTCGCTCGGTCCGCCTCGGGCGCGGTCCTCGCGGCCCCGCCGTCGGGTTGGGGGGCGGGGTTGCGTTATCATCGTGTGGCGGTCAGTCGCGTCCGGCTGCGGCGTGTCGCAGTGCCACGCTGGCGAACGGGTGACCCGGGAGGAGCGTCATGAGAGCACGGATGTGGCTGGTTGCTTGCGTTGCGGTCGTGTTGTCCGGATCCGGGGGTCTCGCTGAGCAGGAGACGTCCGGGTGCGAGCCGGTGGGGGACATCCGGTTCATCTGCGATCTGATCGGACCCGAGGACCTTGCCATCGTTCCCGGCGGGGAGTGGGTCATCGCGTCCGGCAACCAGGAGGGGGGCCGGATTCACCTCGTCGACGTGGCCGACAAGTCCACATCGGTGCTCTTCCCGACCCCCGCGCGGACGGAGCGGCTCGACGCGGCGGCGTGGCCGGACTGCCCCGGCCCCATCGAGCCGGGAGAGCTGGACAACGACGAGTTCCGCGCCCACGGCCTCTATCTCGACCCCGGCGAGGGCGGCGTCCACGACCTGTACGTGGTGCACCACGGCCGGCGCGAGTCGATCGAGGTCTTCGAGGTGAACGCGGGGGCGCAGCCGATGTCGCTGGCGTGGGTCGGCTGCGCGGTGGCGCCCGAGGGGGCTGCGCCTGAACTCGGTGGTGGCGCTGCCCGAGGGCGGCTTCGCGGCGACGAGCACCTCGACCGGCGACGTGTGGGAGTGGCATGCCGGGGCGGGCTGGTCGCTCATCGCGGGCACGGAGGACACGACCCCGAACGGTCTCGAGATATCGCCGGACGGCGAGTGGCTCTACGTTGCGGGGTGGCGCGGCGAGAAGCTCACGCGTCTCTCGCGCGGCCGGACGCCGCCGCAGAAGGACGTGGTGCCGATGGGGTTCCGCCCCGACAACCTGCGGTCGGTCGACGGCGGCGCGGTGATCCTGGCCGCCGGCCACGGCGACTTCGGCACGCCGGAGGAGACCTCGAACGTGGCCCTTGTCGACCCCGGGACGCTGGAGGTCCGGCGCATCTTCCAGCATCCGCGAATGGAGGGGTTCGCGTCGTCCACCGCGGCCATCCGCATCGCCGGCGAGATCTGGCTGGGCACGAACCGCGGCGGGATGATCGCCTACTTCCCGGACCCGGACGCGGACCCCGCGCGCTAGACGCCTTGAACAGGTGTGATCTTCACGGTTGAGTCGAGTTTCGGGTCAAGGCTCATCGTTGGTGCAATTCTCCGCGATCGGCGGTTTACGCCGCGAGCGCGCGTCCCTGCCAGAGGTGGTCGACCTCCCGGTCGTAGGCGGCGACGGCGGCACGCAGACGCGTGCTCGATTCCCCGTCCAGGGTCGCCGACAACAGGGGGCCGAGCACGCGCGCCTGCGTGCGGTGGTAGGACTCCGGTCGATGGGCTCCTCACCGGCCAGTCTACGGCCACCATCGCCATCGTGCGACCATGAAGGCGGCCTTCGGGCCGCGGCTGGGGCAGCGGCCGGAGTCCGCTTCCACCGTCAGCACACGCCGAGGCCCACATGCCTCGTGGGTCTGAGGCGGAGCCTCGCTGGCTCTAGCGCGGCGCCCACCTGACTCTACCGGCCGCTCGCGAGAACCGCGCAACGTTTGGTGCGGGCGCGTCCACCATCCGCGAAGCCACGGCAGGGGACCCCGCGACCCGGGGCTCCGCGGGGCCGACAAGGTGCGGTCCGGGAGGTCCGGGAAGTCCGTGCGCTTCTCGAACGAGCGCTGTGGAGGGCCTTGTCGCAGATCGCGGGTGGTGCGGTACACTCGGTGCGGCGATGCAGAGACGGGACCGAAAGGCGCGGCGCGCGAGCGTCGCAGCGTTGGCGGCTGCCTTCTGCGCGGGGCTCGCGCCCGAAGCGACGGCGCAGGGCGACGCCGCCGCCGACCGGGCGGCGCTCGTGGCGCTGTACGACGCGGCCGGCGGGCGGACGTGGACCGACAGCACGAACTGGAAGACGGACGCGCCGCTCGGCGAGTGGTTCGGGGTGACGACCGACGCCGAGGGCCGGGTGACGGAACTGTCTCTCTGGAACAACGGCCTCAGCGGCGCGATTCCGCCGGCGCTGGGCGACTTGTCGAGCCTCGAGTGGCTGTCCCTCGGCAACAACGAGCTCGACGGTCCGATTCCGTCGGCGCTGGGGAAGCTGTCGAGCCTGACAGGGCTCTATCTTTCCTGGAACGACTTGACCGGCCCGGTTCCGCCGTGGCTGGGGAACTTGGCCGGTCTCCGGTGGCTGGACCTCTCGTCGAACGCCCTCACGGGCCCGATCCCCGACGGGCTGCGCCGCCTCGTGAACCTGGAGTCGCTGTCGCTGGGCTGGAACGACCTGACGGGCGGCCCGGTTCCGCCGTGGCTGGGGAATCTGACCGGGCTTCGGCGGCTGGACCTCTCGTCGAACGCCCTCACGGGCCCGATCCCCGACGGACTGGGCGGCCTCGTGAACCTGGAGTCGCTGTCTCTCGGCTGGAACGACTTGACCGGCCCGGTTCCGCCGTGGCTGGGGAATCTGACCGAGCTTCGGTGGCTGGACCTCCGGTCGAACGCCCTGACCGGCCCGATCCCCGACGCGCTGGGCGGTCTCTTGAACCTGGAGGCGCTGTTCCTCTACCGGAACGACTTGACCGGCCCGGTGCCGCCGTGGCTGGGGAATCTGACCGAGCTTCGGCGGATGGACCTCTCGTGGAACGGCCTGGCGGGCCCGATCCCCGAAGCGTTGGGCGGCCTGGCGAATCTTGAGTCGCTGAACCTCTCGTCGAACGCCCTGACCGGCCCGATCCCCGACGAGCTGGCCGGCCTCGCCGACCTCGAGTCGCTGTACCTCTCTTGGAACCCCTTGACCGGGACGCTGCCGCGGGGCCTGACCCAGTTGCCGCGGCTCGCGCGGCTCGACATCAGCGGGACGGCGGCGTGCGCGCCCGCCGACGACGAGTTCCAGGCGTGGCTGGAGACGATCGACGACTTCCAGGGTGCCACGTGCAACCGCGCGCCGCAGCCCGTCGGTACGATTCCGGCGCAGGCCCTCGCCGAGTCGGGGCCGACCGTCGGCGTATCGGTCGAGCCCTACTTCAGCGACCCCGACGACGACGCGCTGACCTACGCGGCCGCGTCGAGCGACCCCGGCACGGTCGCGCCCCAGGTGTCCGGCGGCGTCGTCTGGCTGGTGCCGGGAACGGCCGGCGCGGCGACGGTGACGGTGACGGCGAGCGACCCCGACGGCCTGAGCGCCACGCAGGCCGTGGCCGTGACGACCGAGGCGTCGGCGGGGCCCCGGGACGACCGCGAGGTGCTCGAGCTGCTGTACGACTCGACCGGCGGCCCGGGCTGGACCGAGAGCGCCAACTGGAAGACCGCGGCACCGCTGGGCGAGTGGCACGGCGTGACGACCGACGCCGACGGCCGGGTCACGGCGCTGGAGCTGTCCCGGAACGGCTTGGCCGGCCCGATCCCGGAAGCACTGGCGGGCCTGACGAACCTGGAGGGGCTGAGTCTCTCGTGGAACGACTTGACGGGCCCGGTGCCGGCGTGGCCGGGGGACCTCGTCCACCTCCGATCGTTGTACCTCTCGTGGAACGACTTGACGGGCCGGATACCCGACGAGCTGGGACGTCTGGAGAACCTCGTGGGGCTGGGCCTCTCCGGGAGCGGGCTGACGGGCCCGGTGCCGGCGTGGTTGGGAGACCTGACCGAGCTCCGTTGGCTGTACCTTTCCTGGAACGACTTGACCGGCCCGATCCCCGCCCGGCTGCGGAATCTTGAGAATCTGGAGAGGCTGTACCTGGATGGTAACGACTTGACCGGTCAGATTCCAGCGTGGATGGGGAGCCTGGGCGGCCTCCGGGAGTTGAGCCTGGCCGGCACCGCCCTGACCGGGGGGATCCCGGGCGAGCTCGGAAGCCTGCCGAGCCTCGAGCGGCTCGACCTGTCCTACGCCTGGGGCCTGTCGGGCTCCCTCCCGCCCGGCCTGCGGTCGGCCGCGTCGCTCGGCGAGCTCGACATCTTCGCCACCCGGACGTGCGCGCCCGCCGCCTGGCGGGACTGGCTCGAGGCGATGGACGAGTTCGACGGGCGGCTGTGCGGGTCCGCAACGGACTTCACCGTCGACGTGGCCGTCTTCTATACGCCGGCCGCCCGGGAGGAGGCCGGCGGGACCGCCGAGATCGAGGCGGTGATCGACCTGATGGTCGCCGAGACCAACGAGGCGTACGCGGCGAGCGGCGTGCACGGCCGTCTGGCGCTGGTGGCGAGATCGGAGGTCCGGTACGTCGAGGCGGGCGACTTCCGGGACATCAACCGTCTCGCGGATCCGGCGGACGGCCACATGGACGAGGTCCATGCCTTGCGCGACGGGGCCGGGGAGGCGACGCTTCGCGCCCGTCTCGACGCCGGCGACCCCTGCGACTACGCGGCCGTGCAGGCCCAGGTTCGTCCGCCGGCCCCGACCATCCCCGTGGTCCACATCCCCCGCCCGGACCTCGCGCAGTACGACGCGCTGCTGGCCGGAGGCCCGGTCGGATGACGGCGGCGGGCACGGCGAGCACGCAGGTGACGTCGCTGCTGACGCAGTTCGGGCTGACGACGGCGGCCGAGGAGCTCGTCCCGCGGCTGACGGAGGCGGGCCACCCCGGGGCGATGCCGGTGCTGGTCGAGGTGTTCGAGGCGGAGGCGGAAGCGCGCCGTCAGCGCCGGATCACCCGGCTGCGCCGGGCCTCGCGGCTGCCGCCGGGCAAGACGTTCGAGACGCTCGACGCCGGCAGGTTCCCGGCGAAGGTCGCGCAGCAGTTGGAGACGCTGGCCACCGGCGCGTTCCTCGAGACGGCGACCAACGTGCTGGCGTTCGGCCTGCCGGGCGTCGGCAAGAGCCACGCGCTCTGCGCGGTGGGGCACGCGCTGGTCGAGGCCGGCCACAGCGTGTTGTACGCCCCGGCCTACGCCCTGGTGCAGGAGCTGCTCGGCGCGAAGCGCGACCTCGACCTGCCGCGCGCCCTCCGTAAGCTCGACCTCTTTACGGCGATTCTGCTCGACGACCTGGGCTACGTCCAGCAAAGCCCCGACGAGGCCGAGGTGCTGTTCACGCTTCTGGCCGAGCGCTACGAGCGCCGCTCGGTGATGGTGACGAGCAACCTGGTGTTCAGCCAGTGGGACCGGATCTTCCGCGACCAGATGGCCACGGCCGCGGCGATCGACCGCCTGGTCCACCACGCGGTGGTGATCGAGTTCGACGTGCCGAGCTACCGGACGGACCGGTCCCGCCGGAAGTCGCCGCCGGTGCCCGCCCCCCGGGGCCGCGGCCCCGGTCCGCTGCTGCCCCGGGCCCGCCGACGCCCGGCGTCGTGAACGTCCGGGGGCCGAGCCGCCCCGTCGCCGGTCCGTTACGTAACGGTGTGGAGTTGGTCGTGGCGTTGACGAACGCGGAGCGGCAGGCGCGTTACCGGGAGCGGCGGCAGGCCGGCGAGTCCCGGACCCGGTACCGCCGGCCGGCGGACCGGCGGTCGCGGCCGCAGCAGTGGGACGACGCGGTGCGGACGCTCCTGGCGCTGCAGGACCAGTACCGGGAGTGGCGGGACGCGTTGCCGGAATCCCTCGCCGGGTCCGCGACCGCGTCGTTGCTCGAAGAGGTCTGCGATCTGGACCTGTCGGAGCTGGAGGCCGTCGAGCTGCCCAGGGGCTTCGGGCGTGACGGCTAGACCACCGGCGACAGCTTTCCTGTTGGCGGCCACGAGCGGTGCCGGCGCCGGCATCCGAGGCCGCGGGGTCGTGCTCTTCGGTTCCGGAACCAACAGCAGCTTGTCGGGACGTCGGGGACGCGTAGCTGCGGGACGGTCGCCGTGTCAACGCGCTTGCGCGCGTCCTCCGCGATGCTACGGCCCTTCGGGTGACACGCCGCCCGCCCCGCGGCTCGGATGGCAGTTATGGGCCTTGCGGCCCGGCCTGGACGGGGGCGTCCCGGCCGTCCACGACGACTCCCCGGACGCAGCGGACCGCGATCTCGATCCACGACGAGCGGAACCGGCAAAAATAATTGTCGTCAAGCGGCAAAAGTAGTTGACGCTGAACAACAGGGTGCAGTTCTGGTACTCCCGTGCCGATAGACGGGCCGATGGAGGGGAACAGGGAGTCGGTCACCCACGACGTTCCCCACCCCCGGGATTACCCCACCCGCTTCGCCGTTCCTCGAAGATGAGGCGGAGGGTGCCCGGACGGCGGCGGCCAGGCACGGCCGCACCGTCGGGCGCCGCCTCGCGGGCGGCGGGATTTCATGACGGAGAGGACTGCGATGCTGACGTGCAAGGGAGCGATGGGGGCGGGGGGCTTCGGCCCGCCCCGAAGTGGGCGGCACTGCTGGCGGTCGTCTTCGCGCTGGGAGTCTGCGCCGTAGAACGGCGGGGACTCCTGTAGGATTGCCGTGAAATTCTCCCGCGGCCTGGACGCACGACTCCCGACGCGACGGGAAGGGCGTCACGGGGCCTGGGGCGTTGGACACGGGCGCGGCGGTGGCGGGGTTGGGTTCGGCGGACGGGGCTGCCCCAAGTGGCCTCTACGACGAAACCGTGCCGCCACCGTCGCGCCCGTGAGGGCTGTGTGTCAGGGCGTCGGGGCGGTGCTCCTGTTGGGCCAGTGGACAGCGTAGGTGCCGTCCTGGTTGTGGACGAGAATGTCGAACTGGCGCAGCTGTCGCAGCCAACGCGGGGCGTTGCGGTGGACGAGCAGCGCCTCGTAGTCGGTGGCCGGGTCGCGATAGGGCGAGCGGTCACGGAGTATCGCGAAGACGCATCGCAGCAGCTTGTGGGCGGTGGCGACGATGGCGCGCTTGTAGCCGCGGCGCTTGGTCAAGGCTCGGTGGAAGCCCTGGAACTGGCAGTTGTTGGTGCGGGCGGCGGCGTGGGCGCACTCGACGAGCACGGCGCGCAGGGTCTGGTTGCCGCGGCGGGCGCGCCCGTTGCGGCGTTTGCCGGCGCTCTCGTTGTTGCCGGGACACAGGCCGGCCCAGGCGGCGAGGCGGTTGGCGTTGCCGAACACCTTGTGGGGGTCGGCTCCGATCTCGCTGAGGATGGCGCAGGCCGCGGCGCGCTCGACGCCGGGGAGGGTCTCCAGCAGGCGGCGCTGCTCGGTGTAGGGGGCGAGGGCCTCGTCGATGTGGCGGTCGAAGTCGCCGATGCGCCGGCTGATGGCGTCGTGTTCGGTCAGCAGGTCGTCGAGCAACCGGCGCTCGGTCTCCCGCAGGGTCAGGTTCAGCGCGTCGCCGAGTCG
Organism: Vicinamibacterales bacterium; assembly: GCA_963664545.2. Classification (GTDB taxonomy): domain Bacteria; phylum Acidobacteriota; class Vicinamibacteria; order Vicinamibacterales; family UBA8438; genus JAJEEA01. The sequence goes on from OY761475.2 coordinate 3,457,173, forward strand.
GTCGAGCTTGCTGCGGACGTGCCAACTGAGCGAGGCCAGGATGTCCTTGGGGTCGAGTCGGTTGACGAGGCCGTCGAGGACCCGCCGGCCGTTGCGGCCGAAGATGTCGCTGAGCACGGCCCCGACGCGGACGCCGGCACGGTCGATGACCTTCTGGGCCTGATTGCGGACTTGGCTGCGTCGGGCGACGAGCTTTCGGCGGTGGCGGCTCAAGGAGCGCAGGTCGCGGAACTGCCGGTCGGGGACGAAGCTGGGCCGCCCCAACCCGAACTGGCACACGCGTGCGAGCCAGCGGCTGTCCTCGACGTCGGTCTTTCGTCCGCGGAGCTGCTTGACGTGCTGGGCGTGGAGCAGTTGCGCCTCGATGCCTGCGTCGGTGAGGGCCTGCCAGGGGGTGTGCCAGTAGACGCCGGTGGCCTCCATGGCGGCGGCTCCGACCCGGTGGCCGGTCAACCAGGCGACGAGGGCCTTCAAGCCGCTCGCCAGCGCGTTGAATCCGCGGGTCTCGGCCCGCGGCTCGGCGGCGGTCGGGCCGGCCAGCCGGACGGTGGCGGTGATGTGTCCCTTGTGCACGTCGAGTCCCGCGGCGCGGGGATGGACAACGCACAACTCATCGTTCATCATCGGTTTGCCTCCTGTTGAGGGGGGTTAGGCGGAGGCAGGACAGGCCGGTCGGACAGAGAAACTCGCGCCCTGCTCGGGCACGGTGCGCTTTGCCGCGCGTCCACGGCTCGAAGGCCGGGCACAATTCGGGGCTCGATGGCCGAACCGGCCGGGTCAGTTTGGTTTCGGGGATTGAGACCCACCACTAACCATGACGACCACGGGTCCTGTCTCCGCCGCTATTGTGCACCGCTTCAGCCGCCGCAACGGCCTGCCTCCGGCGAATTTCATGCCGTCGGGGCGGCCGCGCGAAGCGCGGCCGTGAGCGTTTGGTTGGGTGCCAAACGGAGCCGTAGGCGACGATTGGCGGGCTAGCCTCCGGGGTGACCGTCAAGGTGCCCGACGATGTAGCCGCGCAGTTCCTGCATCTGGCCGCGCAGTTCCAGCATCTGATCGTCGGAGCGTTCACGGTCCTGCTGAAGCTCCTGCCGGATGGCTGCGATGTCGGTCTTCGTCGCCAGATTCGACCCCAGCCACCATGTTGCGCCGATGATCGTCAGGAACAGTCCGGCGGCCGCGATCCACAGCTCCGCACGTCCAGCCACCCTGCGTTCGTTGTTCATCGTCACATCGTCGTCCGTCACCTTGGTATCTTACCTCAAGAGAATCGACGCAGCTCGCGTGCCGCCGGGCGGATGACATCCGAAGCTGGATGCCGCCCGTGCCGGCGAGTCACGAATCTGCGATTGCGAATGGGGTGGCTGCGGCTACGACGCTAGCAGCCCGAGGCGTCGCACGAGCCGCAGGGAGATGGACCGGAGGTCTTGCGGAGGCTTGGCGCCGGCGGTCGGTCGGGTCGATGCGCGGCGGTGCTGGCGAAGCGGCGCGGCGGGGAGCCGCAGCCGCGGGTGGACATTACGGGCAAGGGTCCTTCCCGGTGCGTGTCGTCGTGTCGGCATGTTTCCTCCTCCTGGGTTACAGGCAGGGCTGATGGTGACCTGCCCAACCCTCAATTATATATTGACGTTCCCGGCCATGTTCCGGTTCACTCGCGCTGTGCGGGGTGCGCGGGCGGGGGGCGGTGCGGTTCCGGGGGCGGTGCCGTTCCGGGGTGTTCCGGAGGCGCTGCCGTTCCGGGGGGCGGTGCGTTCCGGGGGCGGTGCCGTTCCGGGCGGCGGTGGCCCCGCGGGTTGCAGTGGCGGGCCGGACGGTCAGGAACCGTGAAACCGGCGTGAAGGTCAAAGGCCGATTCCCTCACGCCGGCTTCACGGCGCCCGCCGTAGGCTGGACGGGTCGCGGGGAAGCCGCCGTTCGACGCCCCGCGGGGAGCCGCCGTGAAGGGCATGATCGACTGGTTCGCGCGGAACGGGGTCGCCGCCAACCTGATGATGGCGTTCATCCTCGCGAGCGGGGTCCTGGCCGCCGTCAACAGCAACGAGGAGGTGTTCCCCGAGATGCAGCTCGACAGCATCAGCGTCGAGGTGCCGTATCTGGGGGCCGCCCCCGAAGAGGTCGAGGCGGCGGTGAACGTGCGCGTCGAGGAGGCGATTCAGGGCATCGACGGCATCAAGCGGATCCGCTCGACGGCGTACGAGGGCGTGGGCGTGGTGACGGTCGAGCTCGACCTCGGCGCCGACGCCCGGCGCGTCGTCGACGAGGTGAAGACCGGCGTCGACGCCGTCACCACCTTCCCGGTCGAGACCGAGAAGCCCATCATCCGCGAGCTGACTAACCGGCAGCAGGTCGTCGACATCGCCGTCTCCGGCGACATGGACCCGTTCGCGCTGAAGCGGGTCACCGAGCGGGTGCGCGACGAGCTCGCCGCGCTTCCTGGCATCTCCCAGGTCGACGTGGTGAGCGCGCCGCCCTACGAGATCTCGATCGAGGTCGCCGAGAACGACCTGCGGCGGCACGGGCTGACGTTCGACGAGGTGGCCGAGGCGGTGCGCCGCTCGTCGCTCGACCTGCCGGGGGGCTCGGTGCGTACCGAGGGCGGCGAGATCCTGCTGCGGACCCTCGGGCAGGCGTACCGCGGGGCCGAGTTCGAGGATCTGGTGCTGTGGACGCGCGCCGACGGCACCCGCCTGCGGCTGGGCGACGTGGCGACCGTGGTCGACGGTTTCGAGGAGACCGACCAGTACGCCCGGTTCGACTTCGAGCCGACGATGATGGTTTCGGTCTTCCGCACCGGGGGCCAGAGCGCCGTCGAGATCGCCGGCCTCGCCGCCGAGTACGTGGACGGGGCCCGCGCGCGCCTGCCCGAGGGCGTGACCCTCACGGTGTGGCAGAACGACGCCGAATCGCTGAACAGCCAGCTCTCGCTGATGCTCCGGAGCGGCGTGGCGGGGTTCGCGCTGGTGTTCCTCGTGCTGGCCCTGTTCCTGGAGCTGCGCCTCGCGTTCTGGGTCAGCCTCGGCATCCCCATCTCGTTCTTCGGGGCCATCGCGCTGATGCCCGGCCTCGGCGTCTCGGTCAACGTGCTGTCGCTGTTCGGCTTCGTCCTCGTGCTCGGCATCGTGGTCGACGACGCGATCATCGTCGGCGAGAACATCCACCGGCACCAGGAGGAGCACGGCGACGGCCTGCGGGGGGCCGTCGAGGGCGCGTACGAGATCGCGAAGCCGGTCACGTTCGCGGTCCTGACGACGGTGGCCGCGTTCAGCCCCCTGCTGTTCGTGCCCGGGGTGCTGGGCAAGGTGTTCCGGGTGATTCCCCTCGTCGTCATCCCGTGCCTGCTGTTCTCGCTGCTCGAGTCGCTGAACATCCTGCCCGCCCACCTGTCGTACGTCCCGAAGCGCCGCCGCCCGGGACCGTGGCGGCGCTTTCAACGGTTCTTCGCGGACGGCCTGAAGCGCGTCGCGCAGGGCGTCTACAGCCCCCTGTTGGAGGCCGCCCTCCGGTGGCGGTACCTGACCGCCGCCGTTGGCGCCGGGGTGATGATCGTGACCGTCGGGATGGTGCTGTCGGGTCGGCCCGGCTTCCGCTTCATGCCCGCGATCGAGGCCCGCGTCATCTCCGCCTCGGTGACGATGCCCCAGGGCACGCCGGTCGAAGCCACGGGGTCGGCGGTCGCGAAGCTCGAGGCGGGCGCGGCGCGGCTGCGCCAACGGCTGATCGACGAGACCGGCCGCGACTACTTCCGGCACGTGCTGGCGGCGGTCGGCGACCAGCCGCTGGCGGCGCGGGGCGGCGGCCCGATGGGACCCGCGCGGGGCGTGGCGTCGGCGTCGAACGTGGGCGAGGTGGCGATAGAGCTGCTCCCGTCGGAGCAGCGCGTCTACGGCAGCGAGGATCTCGGCCTGCGGTGGCGCGACGCGACGGCGCCGATTCCGGAGGCGGTCGCGGTCGACTTCGCGCTGAGCGGCATGAGCGCGGGCAGCGACATCGACGTCCAGCTTGCCGGCCCCGACCTCGACGTGCTGCGGGCGGCGGCGGCCGAGGTCAGGCGGCGCCTCGGGGCCTACGCCGGCGTCTACGAGGTCAGCGACTCGTTCCGCGCCGGCAAGGCGGAGATGAAGCTCGGCATCAAGCCCGCCGCCGAGGTCGCCGGCCTCACCCTCGAGAACCTCGGGCGGCAGGTGCGCCAGGCGTTCTACGGCGAGGAGGCCCAGCGCATCCAGCGGGGCCGCGACGACGTCCGCGTCATGGTCCGCTATCCGCGCGACGAGCGCCGCTCGCTCGGCGACCTCGACAACATGCGCATCCGCACCCCCGACGGCGGCCAGGTGCCCTTCGGCCAGGTCGCGGTGGTCGAGCCGGGGCGCGGCTTCGCGTCGATCCGGCGCGTGGACCGCAACCGGACCGTCAACGTCACCGCGTCGGTCGATCCCGGCGCGGCGTCGGCCGGCGACGTCATCGCCGACCTCGACGCGCGCGTGCTGCCCGAGGTGCTGGCCGGCTACCCGGGCGTGTTCCACTCGTTCGAGGGGGCGATGGCCGAGCAGCGCGACGCCCTCGGCGGGCTGCAGCGCGGATTCGTGCTCGCGCTGCTGATGATCTTCGCGCTGCTCGCGGTGCCGCTGAGGTCCTACGTGCAGCCCCTCATCATCATGAGCGCCATCCCGTTCGGCCTCATCGGCGCGGTCTGGGGGCACGCCCTCCTGGGCCTCGACGTGTCGATCATGTCGATGTTCGGGCTGGTGGCGCTGACCGGCGTCGTCGTCAACGACAGCCTGATCATGGTCGACTTCATCAACCGGGCGCGGGGCGTGCACGCCGACGTCGGACGTCTGGCGCGGGAGGCCGGCGCCGCCCCGGCGGACCGGCGCGACTTCGAGACGGCGGGCCTCGCCCTCGCGGTGCGGGAGGCCGGCGTCCACCGCTTCCGGCCCATCCTCCTGACGTCGCTCACCACGTTCTTCGGCCTCGCGCCGCTGATGTGGAACGAGAGCCTCGACGCCGCCTTCATGGTGCCGATGGCCGTCTCGCTCGGCTTCGGGGTGCTGTTCGCGACCGTCATCACCCTCGTCCTGGTGCCGACCGCGTACATGATCCTCGACGACGCGGGGCGGGCGATGCGGGGGATGTGGGGGCGTCCCGCCGTGGCGGCGTCCGCCGCGTGACGGGGCGCGTGGACTCGTTCGTCCTCTCCGGCCGTCGCGGTGGGGACCGCGAGCAGTGCGGCCGGTGCGGTATCATCGCGGGATGGTCACGTTCGTCCGGCCGCGGCCTGGCGGCCCTCCCCGCATGAGTCTCCAGAGGCGGCTTGCCCGCGCGGCCGGGGCGGCGGGCTTGGCGGTCTGGGCCCTCCTCGGCGCCGCATCCGGCCCGGCGTCAGGCCAGCCCGGCGGTGCCGGGGAGTGGTTCACCGACCGTGCGGCGGCGACGGGGCTCGACTTCTTCCACTTCAACGGCATGTCCGGGGAGTACTACTCGGCCGAGATCATGGGGCCGGGCGGGGCCCTCTTCGACTTCGACGACGACGGCGATCTCGACGTCTACCTCGTGCAGGGCCAGATGCTCGGTCCCGGCCGGACCCTGGCCCAGGCCCTGGTCGCGCCCCCGGCCGGGCGGCCCCTCACCGACAGGCTGTACCGGAACGACCTCCAGGTCCACGCCGACGGCACGGGCACCCTGCGCTTCACCGACGTCACCGCGGGGAGCGGCCTCGACGTCGCGTCCTACGGCATGGGCGCGGCGACCGGCGACTTCGACGACGACGGCCGGATCGACCTCTACCGCATCGGGCTCGGCGACAACCACCTCTTTCGCAACAACGGCGACGGGACGTTCACCGACGTCACCGCGCGCGCCGGGGTGAACGACGCGCGGTGGACGGCGGCGGCGTCGTTCGCCGACTTCGACCGCGACGGCCGGCTCGACCTCTACGTCGCCAACTACGTGGACCCGCGCCTCGACGACGACCTCGAGTGCTTCAGCCGCACTGGCGAGAAGGACTACTGCGGGCCCAACCGTTATCCCCCGGTGCCCGACCGGCTCTACCGCAACAACGGCGACGGCACCTTCGCCGACGTCACGCTCGAGGCGCTGCGCGGCGGCGAGTTCGGCCCCGCCCTCGGGGTGGTGGCGGCCGACCTCGACGGCGACGGGTGGACCGACTTCTACGTCGCCAACGACGGCGAGCCCAACCAGCTCTGGATGAACCGGGGCGACGGCACCTTCGAGGACATGGCGTGGCTCGCGGGGGCGGCGGTCAACCGCGACGGCCGGCCGGAGGGGAGCATGGGGGTCGACGCCGGCGACTTCGACGCCGACGGCGACGACGATCTGTTCATGACCCACATCGCCACCGAGACGAACACCCTCTACGTCAACGACGGCCTGGGGCTGTTCGAGGACCGGACGGTGCGGGTCGGCCTCGGCCCCCCGAGCTTGCCCTTCACCGGGTTCGGGACCGGGTGGTTTGACTTCGACAACGACGGCTGGCTCGATCTCGTCGTCGCGAATGGCGAGATCCGGACCATGGAGGCCCTCGCGCGGGTGAACGATCCGTTTCCCCTGCACCAGCGGAACCAGCTCTTCCGCAACCTGGGGAACGGCCGCTTCGCCGAGGTGAGCGGCGAGGCCGGCGCGGTCTTCGAGCTCTCCGAGGTCAGCCGGGGCACCGCGTTCGGCGACGTCGACAACGACGGTGACATCGACGTGCTCCTGACCAACAACAACGGGCCGGTGCGCCTGCTGATCAACGAGTCGGCCGGCGGCAACCGCTGGGTCGGCCTGCGGCTGGTCGGTGCCTCGGGCCGTGACATGCTGGGGGCCCGGGTCGCCGTGTTCCGCGATGCGGGGCCGCCGCTGTGGCGGCGCGCGCGCACCGACGGCAGCTACGTGTCGGCCAGCGACCCCCGGGTGCTCGTGGGACTGGGCCCGGCCGCCGCCGTCGAGCGGATCCGCGTGGTGTGGCCCGACGGCGGGGTCGAGGAGTGGGCCGACGTTGCCGTCGAGGGGTGGACGACCCTCGTCCAGGGAACCGGCCGGCGCGTCGAGTGAGGGTTGAGACGACCCTGTTACTTCGGCTTCCGGCGCGGGCTGGACGAGGTCAGCCGAGCAGACGAAGGGCTGCTATCGCGAGGCCGGCGATGCCGAGCGCTCGCTCGCTTCCAGGCTCTTGAGTTCCGCGCCGAGCATGTCGCGGGTCGCAGGATCGCCATGTCCGGCCGCCTGCTTCACGGCATTGGTGATGGCAGCTTGGGGTCTTCACCCGCGTCGGTCAAGTGCGCGGGCAATGGCGCGACCTTGGGGCCGCGTTGTGAGTTTCGCTGGCGCGAAACTCCTCCGGCGCAAGCGCCGGGCGTGAGTATCGAACCTCCCGTAACCGGGCATAACACGAGACTCCTCGGGTTTCGCCTGCGACGCCCGCGGCTTGAAGGAGCCGCCGCCCCGCGCGGATAATTGAGGACATGCACCACACTTTCCGGCATCGTCCCGAGGGTGTCGCCACCCGAGCCGGTCTGGTGCATGGCATCGGCACCGCGCTCGTCTTGGGCGCGGTCGTCGTAGTGCCCGGGCTGGCCGGTGCCGCCCCGGCCTTCGCGCGGCACGGCGGGTCCGGGCAAGCGTCGGCGGAGCCGTCGGCCCGCCGGGCGTGCACGTTGCCCGACTTGAGCCGCATGCACGCGGCGACCCAGGCGCAGCTTGCCGACGCCTATCGTGCGCTGGAAACGGCGCAGCCCGCGGGCGGCGCCGGCGCGCCGCCCGCGGCCGGCGCGCGGCGCGGCGAGGCCCACGGCGCGCTGGGAATGCTCCTCCTCGCCGCCGACTACCCCGACGCGGCGGGGCGCTGCCTGCGCGACGCGGCGCGTCTGGCCCCTGGCGAGTTCCGCTGGCCCTACTATCTCGGGCATGTCCACATCCGGCTCGGCGACCTGGACCGGGCCGTCGAATCGTTCGAGCGCGCGTTGGCGCTCGAACCCGACGACCTGCCGGCCCTCGTCTGGCTCGTGCACGTGCGCGTCGACCTGGACCAGCCGGCCGAGGCGGAGCGACTGCTGGCGCGGGCGTGGGCGAGCCATCCCGGCGCGCCGGCCCTCCTGTATCAGGGGGGGAGGGCGGCCCTCGCGGCGCGGGAGTACGCCGCGGCGGTCGAACGGCTCGAGGAGGCCCTGCGGCTGAATCCGGCCGCGACGGTGATTCACTATCCGCTCGCGATGGCCTACCGGGGCCTCGGCGACCTGGATCGGACCCGGGCCCACCTGGACCGGGGCGGTGCCCGTAGCGACGGCCGCGGGGCCGAGGGGGGGGTGCTGTCCGATCCCCTGATGGCCGAGATCTACACCCTGCTGCGCAGCCCGCAGTCCCATCGCGATCTCGGCATCCAGGCGGCCGAGCGGGGAGACTGGCGGGAGGCGGCGCGCCAGTTCACCCTTGGCGCGCGGATGGCGCCGGAGAACCCCGTGATGCGGTTGAACCTCGGGACCGTCCTGATTCGGACTGGCGACGCCCCGGCCGCGCTGACCCAGCTCGAGGCGGCGGTGAGCCTCGACCCCGGCTTCGCGGCGCCGCACTTCCTCATCGGCACCCTCCTCGAGCGCAGCGGGCGGGACGACGAGGCCATCGATCGGTTCAGGATGGCCGCGGACGCCGACGAGGGCATGAGCGCCGCTCGTCTCCGGCTCGGCGACGCCCTGCGCCGCACCGGCCGGTTCGAGGCCGCGCTGCCCCATTACCGGCAGGTCCAGGGCGAGCAGGCCCCGCAGGCCCGCTTCGGCGAGGCGATGGCCCTGGTGCGGCTGGGCCGGTACGGCGAGGCCCTCCGCGTGCTGGACGGGGCCGGGGAGCGGTACCCCGGGGAGCCGTCCTTCCCACACGCCAGGGCCCGCCTACTCGCTGCCGCCCCTGACGACGGTGTGCGCGACGGGGCGCGGGCGCTGGCGCTGGTCGAGGGACTGGCGGCCGAAGGGTACCGGACGGCCGGGGTCGCGGAGACCATGGCGATGGCGCTGGCCGAGCTGGGCCGCTTCTCGGAGGCGGTAGAGTGGCAGGGCCGCGCGATGCAGGTCGCCGCCGGTGCCGGCCAGGCCGGCGTGGCGCGGGGGATGAGCGCCAACCTCGCTCTCTATCAACGCAGCGAGCCGTGCCGGACGCCCTGGCGGGACGACGAGCCGGAGCACAACCCCGGTCCGGCTGTCGAGCCGAACCTCCTCGCTCCCGGCCCCGGCGGCTGATTCCGGGGCCCGCGAAGACACGTGTCGCGCGACCCTCGCCGCGGGCTCCGGCGGCTGATTCCGGGAGCCCGCGAGACCGCGTGTCGCGGGACGGACTCCGGCGGCCGATTCCCGGGGCCGCGAGACCGCGTGTCGCCGGACCTTGGCTGCCGCGCGGGGCCCCCGCCTTTCGTCGCGGCGTGTGGTAGCGCGCGGCGTGCGGTTCACGCGCAGTACAGGAGATCTCGACATGAAGCCGTTTCGCTACGGTGTCATCGCCGGCCTCGCCGGCATTCTCGGTGTCGTCGGCATCGGCGCCGCGCCGCGCGGCGGGAGCGCGGCCCCCGGCCCCGAGGGCCAGCCGCCGCAGGGACAGCCGGCGCAGGACGTCGTGCACATCCCGCCGGTGCTGGTCGACGAGAGCTGGGTCGAGCCGCGGCGGCAGGCGCAGCTCCGGACCGCTGGCGACTTCGACGTGTTCCACGACTTCCGGTTCACGGACCGGGTGGCCGAGAGCGGCATCACCTTCGTGCACCGCATCGTCAGCGACGCGGGCCGGACCTACAAGGCCGTCCACTACGATCACGGCAACGGCGTCGCGGTGGCCGACGTGGACGGCGACGGCCTCGACGACCTCTACTTCGTCACCCAGGTCGGGGCCAACGGGCTGTGGCGGAACCTCGGGGGGGGGCGCTTCGAGGACGTCACGGAGGCGGCGGGGGTCGGCGTCGCCGACCGCATCGGGGTCACCGCCTCGTTCGCGGACATCGACAACGACGGCGACCCCGACCTCTACGTCACCACCGTCCGGGGCGGCAACGTCCTCTTCGAGAACGACGGCGCGGGGACGTTCCGGGACATCACCGCCGCGGCGGGGCTCGGCTATGTGGGCCACTCGTCGGGCGCGGTGTTCTTCGACTACGACCGCGACGGGCGGCTCGACCTCTTCCTCACGAACGTGGGCGTGTACACCACCGACTTGATCGGCGGCGACGGCTACCGCTACTACGTCGGTTTCGAGGAGGACGCGTTCCGGGGCCACCTGTTCCCGGAGCGGACCGAGCGGAGCCTGCTGTTCCGCAACGAGGGCGGCAACCGGTTCGCCGACGTCTCCGACGCGACCGGCCTCGTGGACCGGCGGTGGTCCGGCGACGCCAGCCCCCTCGACGTGAACGGCGACGGCTGGACCGACCTCTACGTGCTGAACATGCAGGGCGACGACGAGTACTACGAGAACCTCGGGGGGTCGGGCTTCGCGGCGCGGGGCCGCGAGGTGTTCCCCCGGACCTCGTGGGGGGCCATGGGCGTCGCGGTCCTCGACTTCAACAACGACGGGCGGCTCGACATCTACGTCACCGACATGCACTCGGACATGAGCCAGGAGGTGGGGCCGGCCGACGAGAAGCGCAAGGCGGTCATGATCTGGGACCCCGAGATGGTGGGCGACGGGAGCACGAGCCTCTGGGGCAACGCCTTCTTCCTGAACCTCGGGTCGGGCCGGTTCCGGGAGGTGTCGGACGAGATCGGGGCCGAGAACTACTGGCCGTGGGGGCCCAGCGCGGGCGACCTCAACGCCGACGGCTACGAGGACCTGTTCGTCGCGTCGAGCATGAACTTCCCGTTCCGCTACGGCGTCAACTCGGTGCTGCTGAACAACGCCGGCACCCGGTTCCTCGACGCCGAGTTCATCCTCGGGGTCGAGCCCCGCGCGGGGGGCCTGACCACGCCGTGGTTCGAGCTGGGCGAGGCCGACCGGCTGCCGACGTTCGCCGGCCCCCCGCGCGACGTGACGGTCATGGCCGCGCGCGGCTCGCGCTCGTCGGTCATCTTCGACCTCGACGGCGACGGCGACCTCGACATCGTGACCTCCGAGTTCAACGCCGCCCCCATGGTGATGGTCAGTGACCTCGCCGAGCGGAGCGGCATTCGCTACCTGAAGGTGCGGCTGGCGGGGACCGCCTCGAACCGCGACGGCCTCGGCGCCCTCGTCCGCGTGACGGCCGGCGGCCGGACCTACACGCAGCTCCACGACGGGAAGTCGGGGTACCTGTCGCAGAGCTCCATGCCGCTCTACTTCGGCCTCGGCGCCGCCGGCTCGGTCGAGCGCATCGACGTCCGGTGGCCGTCGGGGACCGAGCAGACCGTGCCGGGGCCGATCGAGGTCAACACCTTGGTCGTGGTCGCCGAAGAGTAGCGCCGCAACGCGACTCGAGCGTGGCGGCGCCGCAGGGAATCCCGGCCCCCATTTGCTCGGCAACACGCCGCCCACGCGACCGCTACGTATTGCGCCCGACTTGGAGGCGCTCTGGGGCGCACACCCAAGGCAGGACGGCGCCCGCGGCGGAAGAACGCGTTGGTCCGACCGCCGGCACCGCGGGGCGCCGGCAGTCGACCGGGTCGCACTCAGAGTGCGCCGAAGAGGAACGCGTTGGTGCCGGGATCCACGGCGAATCGAATCCTCTCCAGCAGGCCCGCATAGCCGATGAAGTTCCCGGCCCGCCACTCCGGCGAGACGAAGACGGTCGAGTCGACGTCGACCGAATCGCCATCGTCGGCCACCAGGGTCGTCACGGTTCTCACGAGTCTTCCCTGGACTCTTCCGATCCGGGTGCTGATGGTCTTGGTTTCTCCATCCCGGTCGAACAAGTCGAGACCGGCGGCCAGGTCGGCGTGCAGCACCGACCAGGCGGCTCCGGTGTCGAGCATCGCGAGAGCGGGCACGCCGTCGAACTCGACGTGAACGTGAACGCTCGCATTCTCCGCCGGAATGTATGGATCCCTGTCGAGGTAGCGGGACCCGCCGGGTGGCGAAAACGGAGCCGTCTGGCCGGAGGAGCATCGCGGTCGCTACAGCCGATGCAGGAGTGGCTTGGCGCGCGGGGCGATCTCCCTGAGCCTCCGCCGCAACGCGGCCAGGGACTCGTCGGCTGCGAGAAGCTCGCCGTGAGCCAGAGCCACCCATTTGCCGGCATGGGCGCCGGCATGCCGGCGCAACCACTCGATGTTGGCGGCGCCCCCTGCCCGCGCCGGCGTCCTGCGCCGGACCACCGGCGGTGCCAGCACGACGAGCAGGCGGCGCAGCGACTCGCGCGAGGCCAGATCCGGGGGGACCGCATCGGCCAGCCTCCGGGCAGCCAGGATGCGATTGTCGGCCAGAAGCTGACGGAGCATCGCCTCGATGTCCGCCGCGGGCCGGCGTGAAGCCAGATACGTCGTCGAATCGAGCCCCGCGCTGCGCTCGACGGGCGGCGGCGCAGCGCGAGGCCCGATGCGCTGGAACCCCCAGGCATCCCCGCTTCGGGCGAACGTGCGTGAATCGATCCGCGGGAGGGGCGTCGCGAACCGGCTGCGGCCGTCGCTGAACCCTGCGCTCTCGGCCAGTGGACGCAAGTGTCCGACCCTCGTCGCCGAGGCGAACGGCTCCAGCGGAGGGGTGGCCTCAAAGACGCCGGGCTGCTGTCCGAACATCGGTCCTCCCGGTCAGGCGTTCGCCAGCCCCACGGCCGTCAGCGCCGCCCCGGTTCGTTCCTTCATCAGTGCTCGGACCGCCGAGCCGGCTCCGACTTCTCCGTCCATCACCATGAATACGCGGACGAAGAGACCCTCCTGAACGACGCGGGAGACGTCCAGGGTCAACGTGGCGGTCATGACGGGTGGCGCTTCGCCGAAGTACAAGACGGCTCCGGCGCCGAGACAGTCTCCGAACCCGGCGACGTTCACCGGGTCCGGCACGAAGCGGCGGACGAACTCCGCCGCCCTCATGCCCTCGATCAGTCCGTGGCAGGCGTACGAGACCGCATGGCTCCGGAAGCTGAGCCCGGGCGACGCCCGTTGGACGGCGCCGACCACGCCGTCGACGGAGTCCACGACCCGCGAATCGGTCGACGAGGTCTGGAAGCGAACGCCGTCGAGGCCGATCCTGGCGTTGGCCTTGCCTCCGAACAACCAGACCCCCACCCCTGCGCCGCCCACGGAGCCGTTGCCGCTATCCGGGCGCAGGTCCATGCTCGAGAGCCCGGCGTAGGCCAGCTCCTCCAGCAGCGCGTCGTAGAGCACCGGAACATCGTGCACCACGGACCAGAGCCGGGAGGCGAACTGGGACTCGATCTCGATCTCGGACTGCTCGACGGTGAATCTGTTCATGCCGGCTCCCTTCACAGGGTACTTCATCCTGGGGTGGGCCAGCCGTGGCCAGCCGTCCAGGCTCGTCCTGGCTCGTCCGGGTCGTCCGGGTCGCCGATGGGCGCGTGCTACACTTCATCCGTTCGCGGCGCTCTTGGCGATGACTTCCACACCCGCCCCGGCGCATGTGCCTCCCGTACCCCCGGCGGCGCAGAGCGGCCGCGGCGGCGTCGTGCCGTGCCTCGGGTTGCAGATCACCACCCCGGACGGATGCACCGAGCTCGACGCCGGGCCGCTCCAGGGGCTGTGGACGCAGGCGCAGTACCTCCGGCTGACGGATCACGCCAGGCTGCTGATCGAGTTCACGGACGGTCGGCTGGAGATCCTCCCCATGCCGACGGACCGTCATCAGTCGATCTTGCAGTGCCTGTTCCTGGCTCTGGCCCCGTTCGTCGGGACTCGCGGCGGGCGGGTCCACTTCGCCCCCCTGCGCCTGCGCATCCGCGAGGGCAAGTTCCACGAACCGGACCTGCTCCTCGTGCGCGACGCCGGCGACCCGCGGCGGCGGAACGACTATTGGCGCGGCGCCGACCTGGTCATGGAGGTCGTCAGCCCCGACGATCCCCAGCGGGACACGCAGGTCAAGCGCGGGGATTACGCGGAGGCCCGCATCCCCGAGTACTGGATCGTCAATCCCATGGACGAGACGATCACCGTGTTGACCTTGGTGGGCGCGGAATACGCCGAGCACGGGGTGTTCCGCAGGGGCGGGCAGGCGGAGTCGGTGTCGCTGAACGGCTTCGCGGTGAGCGTGGCGGACGTTTTCGACGTGACGTGACGGGCCGTCGACGACGGCGGGTACCGCAGGGTCCGGTTCGAGTGCCCGTCGACATCGGTCGGTCGAGGTGAGGGCCGTCGGCCACCGCCGGTGGCGAGGGAGGTTCGATATGGTGTGGAAACTGCTCAAGGGCAACGGGCGCGTGCTGCTCGCGGCGGCATGCGGTCTCCTGCTCGCGGGGGCCGCGGCCGGCGGTCAGGCGGCGGCCGGGCAGCGCGCGGACATCGACGAGCTGAAGGCGGCGCTCGACGCCGGTGCCACCATGCTGCTCATCGACGTGCGCGAAGACTGGGAGGTGGCGAGCGGGTCGATGCCGGGGTCCATTCACATCCCGGTGGCCGAGCTCGAGCGCCGCATGCCGGACATTCCCAAGAACGTGCGGCTCGTCTTCTTTTGAAACGCCGGAGGCCGAAGCTCCCGTGCTGCGGAGCTCTTCACCGAGAACGGATACCGGGTGGCGGAATTCTGCGCCCTGAACGACTGGAAGTCGAGAGGCTACGAGCTGGGCGAGACCGAGAAGCCGGCGCCGGGACCCATCGCGCCGAGGTAGTTTCTCTCCGGATGCAGCGGCGCTCACCCGGCGGCCAGGGTGAGCGCCGTTGCCGTCGGCGGTCGGGAATCAACGCCGACAGCCACCGCCGATTCGTCACTTCCAGCCCGGACCAATCCTGCCGGCGTCTGCTCGGGGGGGCGCGGTGGCCTCCCTGGCGGCCGATGGCGTGGTCAGCGCCCCGGTTTTCGGTCGGCCTGTGCGACGCGTGGGTGGTCGGCCGACTGCTTCGAGATCACCGAGCGGAGAGCGCGGTTCACCGCTTCCGATGTGCCGAAGACGGCGGCGACGTCCGGTTCCAGGGCGACGGCGACCACCGTGCCGCGCATCTCGGATGCGAATCGGTTGGGGCGACTCCGCGTGTAATCCAGGTCGTACTCCGCGCGCAGGTCGTCGGAAGTGTCAGTGGACGACGGTGCCTTGGTCGTAGCCATGTCGTTCCCGTCTCGTGGCGCGGCGGGGTGCGGACATCCGGCCGGTCAGGCAAATCTCACCCGCGAACGGAAGATGGCCTTGGTGCTCTCGGGGTCGGCGTCGCAGCGCTGCACGAGGAAGGTGCCGGCTTCGTGCGCCCGGGTCGTCGAGCGCACGGCCTCGTCGACCGTCGGGTAGTCGCCAAGCAATCGGCGGCCCTTGATCACGATGTACCGTCCCTGGTACTTCGCGGCCAGTTCGGCTTGGTGCTCAAGGTAGTACTCGAACTCGTCGCGGAGTGCGGTCTCAGCCATTAGAGCGCTCCCCGAATCGGGGCGTTCGGTGTTCGATCGCTTGTACCAGCAACTTGGGCGGACGGGCCTCGCCCTGGTCCATGCCCGTTCGCCCAAGTCCCTGGTGCTGGATCTATCGAGGCGGCGCTCCTGCGGGTCGGGGTAGGCGGCCCGCTGGCCCCGAGCGTCACTCCGTCGCCGGCTTCGACAGGTCCTGGCTGTCGATCGAGTACTTGATCCACCCCTCGAACATCTCGTCCCAGCTCTGCTCGCCCCAGTAGACCTCGCGGTGGGGGGCCGGGTTGTACCGGTTCCGGGGCGAGTTGTCGTAGTGCCCCTCGACGACCAGCCGGCTGCCGGCGGGGATGTGGAGGGGGTCGACGAGCTCGAACTCCGTCTGCCAGTTGAAGTCGTAGCGGGGGACGTCGAGCAGGACCTCGTCGCGGCCGTCCGGCCAGACGAGCCGGAACCGCATGTCCTTGCCGCGCAGGTGCATGTGCGGCGAGATGGCGTAGAAGGTGATGGGCTCGCTGACGTCGGTCTGCATGGTGATCGCCCAGTCGTCGGCGAAGGGCGGAATCACGGGCACCTCGCGCCGGGGCACCTCTTCGCCGTTGACGATGACCGGCAGGGTCCGGTCGGGCGTCGTCGGCAGGGGGCTCCCGATGGTGCGGGACAGCATCTCGTGGGTCACCGGCTGGTCCGAGAGCCAGATGCCGATGCGCGAGCGGTCGACCTCGGGCCGGCCCGTCGCGTTGTAGTGCAGGCTCCACTGCAGCGCCTTGCCGGCCGGCACCCGCTTGGCGACCCCGGCATGGAACATCTCGAACCCGCGTCCGGGCACGAAGCAGATCAGCTTGGTGGCCCCGCCGAGGGCGTTCGAGTCGCTGCCGCGGGCGGCCCGGATCGCCGCGTCGGTGAGGGGGGCACCCCCGGCGTCGTAGGCCTGCCCGTCGACGAGCACGGTGTCCTCGGGCAGGGTGGTGACGTTCACCGACAGGTGGTGGACGACGCTGCGGTTCGACGGCAGCATCTCGATGGCGTTCGCGAAGACGTCCTCGTCGAACGGGATCGCCGAGTACAGCGTGATGTAGGGCAGCTCGCCCTGGGCGGGAATCGCCATCTCGACCGGCATCGGCAGGATGTGGTCGGGCGGCCGCCCGCTCGGGTGGTGCCACTCGTTGTCGGAGAACGTCGGCAGCGGTGGGATCGTCGCCGCGTCGCCGAGCGGCGCGCCCCCGTCGACCCAGGCGACGATGGTGTCGATTTCGTCCTGGGTCAGCCCGCGCGAGTTGCGAATCGGCACCCCGCCGGGGGCCGCGTGCCACGGCGGCATCTCGCGCGACACAACCTTGTCCTTGATGGCCCGGCTCCACGGGCGCACCTCGGGATAGGTCAGCAGCGACATCGGGGCGATGTCGCCGGGCCGGTGGCAGCTCGCGCACTCCTCGTAGAGGATCGGCGCGACGTCGGCGGCGAAGGTCGGCACCTCCGCCGCGTCGGCGGAGGCGACGGCGGCGGCCGCGAAAACAGCGATGATCGGGTTCAGTCGGTTCTGCATGGCGCGTCTCCGTGAACGGGCGTTCCACCCGTATGGTAGCAGCAAACGCTGAACGCCGGACTGGGCGGGGCTGGGTGGACTGGGCGGCGACTGGTGGTCGGGCCGACCGAGGCGACCCGAATCACCCCACGCCGGACCGCACGCGGAGACGGCAGGTCGGGGGCACGTCCCGACCCTGCCACCTCGCGCTTGCCCACAGATCCGGCGGGCGTGGCATAGTACCGGGGGCGACCGAAGGCAACCTCGCCGCGGCCGCCGGCCCGGTTCGGGCGTGGCGCGTGTGCCGGCCCGCCCGCGGACGCTGGGAGTGAACCGCCGATGACCCTGCGCGACATCGAATACGGCGTCGACCACGCTCCGCTCGAAAAGCTCCTGCTGTCGGTCAACCGTCCCGGCGACTTCTGCGCCCACGGCCGGTTGTTCGCGCCGATGCCCCGGCTGGAGGTGGACGGCGTCGGCATGCTCTCGTTTCCGGTGCCCGAGGCGCAGGTCGACGCCCTGATCGCCGCGTCGGAGCGCGCACCGTACGGCCGGGGGCCGGACACGCTGGTCGACACCTCCGTGCGCGACTGCCGGCAGATCGACGCGGCGCGGATTCGCGTCTCCGGGGGGGCGTGGGGGGACACGTTCCAGAGGATTCTCAACCAGGCCGCGATCGGCCTCGGTTGCGCGGCGGAACGGATCGACGCCCGGCTCTACAAGCTGCTGGTCTACGAGCCCGGCGGCTTCTTCGCGCCGCACCGCGACACGGAGAAGGCGGACGGGATGATCGCCACGCTGGCGGTCTCGCTGCCGGTCGCCGGGGCCGGGGGCGAGCTGGTCGTCCGCCACCGCGGGCGCGAAGTGGCCATCGACATGGCAGCCGGCGAGCCGTCCGAGCTGGCGTTCGCCGCGTTCTACGCCGACTGCACCCACGAGGTGCGTCCCGTCCGCGAAGGCCATCGCCTGTCGATGGTCTTCAATCTGTGCCTCGCCGCCGGCGACGTGGACACGCCGCGCCGCGCGCCCGACTTCGCCAGTCTCCCGGACCGTATCGCCGAACGGCTGGTGGAATGGCGCGGCCGAGACGACGCCGCGGACAAGCTGGTGTGGGTGCTCGACCACGACTACAGCGAGGCGGGGCTGTCGTTCGGCGCGTTGAAGGGGGTGGACGCGGCCCTCGCGCGAGTGCTGGCGCCGGCCGCCGAACGGGCCGATTGCGAGCTCTACGCGGCCATCGTGCACGCCAGCGTGCACGGCGACGCGACCCTCGACGGCCAGTACGTGGATGGATGGGGCGGCTGGAGCGGTGAGGACGCCGACGACATGGAGATGGACGAGGTGTACGAGAGCCATTTCTGGTTGGACGGCTGGACCGGTCGGGACGGCGGCGCGCCGCCGTTCGAGGACGTTCCGGTGCTTCCCGGAGAGCTGTTGCCGCGGGGCGCCCTCGACGACGCCAAGCCCGATGAACAGTTGCTGCACGAGGCGTCGGGCAACGAGGGCGTCAGCCTGGAACGCACCTACCGCCGGGCCGCCTTCGTGATGTGGCCGCGGTCGAGGACGCTGGATGTCGTCGCCGCCGGCGGCATCGACGGCGCCGTCGCCTGGGTGGCGGCGGAGCTGGATCGCAACGGCGGCACGGTGGACGAGCGGATCGGCCGGCTCGTCACGAGGCTGATCGGTCTCTGGCCGACCGGCGGCGGCCCCGAGCGCGATCGGTCGAGCCGCGGCCGCATGCTCGGCCTGTTGTCCGCGACGGGCGACGAAGCACGCATGCTGACCTTTCTGCGCGAGGTCGTTCTGCCGCGCTACCGGGGCGGCAACGAGCAACTGCCCGCCGCGGTGAGACTCGTCGGGCCGGACGCCGCCGGACCCTTCCTGACCGATCTGGTCCGCGCCCACGTCACCCGGCACCCCGCCGGGTTGCTGGCGCTGCTGAGCCGCATCGAAGATCAGTGCCGCGGGTCGGCGGCCGGGGCGGAGTGGCGCGGTGCGGTTCGGACGAGCGTTCAGGCCGTCCTGCGCACCTTGTGCGAGGGGCTGGAGGCGCCGCCGGAGGAACCGCCGGCGCGCCCGGCGGCATGGATGGTACCGCCGGCGGATCGATGGGCGCACCTGGTGGAAGAGCAGGAGGACGACGACGATTGGATCGAGGAGGAAGACGATGATCCGCCGCGGTTGGAACCCAGCCGGCCGGCAGCGCTGGACGACGGCGCCGTCCGCGATCTCTTCGCGCTGGCCTGGCGTTGCGAACTGAGCAGTGAGGCCGCGCGGGCGGCCTCCATGGTCGTCCAGGCACCGGACGTCGTTGCTCTGGACCGGACGCTGCCGGCGGCGCTGCGCCAACTGCGAGACGTGGAGGGTTTCGCGGATACCGCGGTCCACGCGGCGCTGTGGGACGGCGCCGCCGACAGCCTGCTCGGACGTAGCGCCGCCCCGCCCGGCGAACCCCGGGATTGGAAGATCGGGGCGGCTACCGGCTGCGATTGCGAGCACTGCGCGAACCTGCGCGCCTTCTGCGACGATCCCGCCGTGCGGGTCGCGCGGTTCCCCTTGCGCGAGGATCTGCGCGTGCATCTGGAGGGGGTCATCCGCCACCGCAGGCTCGACATCGACCATGTCACAGAAAAGAAGGGGCGGCCGTATACGCTGGTCTGCACCAAGAACCGGGCCAGCCACCAGCGGCGGCTGGCCGAGTACGCCGAGGACGTCGCTCGAATGCGCTCACTGGTCGATTCGGCACCGGCCGGCCGGCAGGCCGCGCGTTGCCAGGAGAAACTCGAGGGGCTGCGCCATGCGATAGCGGCCGCCGAAGATACCGATCAGGCGTAGACGCGCCTCTGTCCACCTCCGGGGGACCGTACGGGCACCGCGGCGTCCGGCTCACGACGCCGCGCCGGACCCGCCGTCGGCGGGCGGGTCCGGCTTGGACGGCAGACGGCCCGCCTGCTGCAGGGCGCGGCGCAGCAGGAACTCGATCTGGCCGTTCACGCTGCGCAGCTCGTCGGCGGCCCATCGCTGAAGGGCGGCGATGACCTCGGGGTCGGTGCGCAGCAGGAACGGCTTGCGTGCAGGCATCGGGACGGCCCGCGGCGGCTAGTAGAGCGACCCGGTGTTGACCACCGGCTGGGTGCTCTTGTCGCCACACAGCACCACCAGCAGGTTGCTGACCATGGTCGCCTTCCGCTCCTCGTCGAGCTCGACGATCTGCTGGCTGGACAGGCGGTCGAGGGCCATCTCGACCATCCCCACCGCGCCGTCGACGAGTTCCGTCCGGGCCGCGACGATGGCCCCCGCCTGCTGGCGCTGCAGCATCGCCGCCGCGATCTCCTGCGCATAGGCGAGGTGGGTGATGCGCGCCTCGAGCACGTCGACCCCGGCCTTGTCGAGACGGCCCTGGATCTCGGTCTGGAGCTGTCCGGCGATCTCCTCCGTGTCGCCCCGCAGCGAGCGGCGCTCCGGCTCGCGGGTGTCGTAGGGATAGCGGGTCGCGAGGTTCCGGACCGCCGACTCGCTCTGAACCTTCACGAAGTCGACGTAGTCGTCCACCTCGAAGCTCGCCTCGGCGGTGTCGACCACCTTCCACACGACCACCGCGGCCATCTCGATGGGGTTGCCGTCGACGTCGTTGACCTTCGACCGCTCGGTCTCGAAGTTGCGCACGCGCAGCGAGATGCGGCGCTTGGTGAACAGGGGGTTGGCCCACCGCAGGCCCGGGTCCTTGACGGTGCCGACGTAGCGGCCGAAGAGCTGCAGCACCCGGCCCTCGTTCGGGTTGACAATGAACAGGCCTATCAGCAGGAACACGATGACCGGCACCGACAGCACCGCGAAGAAGCCGGCGAAGCCGATCTGGCCGTTGTCCGCGATGTCGAACAGGACCAGGACGATGACCGCCAGGAGGGCGGCGAGCAGCATGGCCAGCGCGAACCAGCCCGACGACGCGACGTGCACTCTCTCCTTGAGCATGAGCCTCTACTCCCCGTCATGGACCGGCCTCTGGGATGGACCGGCCCGGTTGTGATTTCGGTATGATATCACATCGATATCTTTCAGGGAAGCCCCGATCGGCCAGAGCGTTCCGCGAACGCCTTCTCACGATGGCCCCACCGTCGCGTCGGCCGGCGGTCTCGGCGCGGAACCGGAGGTTGATGATTACCCGTTAGTCGTGTAATCTTGGGGGAGTGATTCGGTCGTTCGACGATGCGGCGACGGCCGACCTCTACTACGGTCGCGATACGAAAGCCGCCCGCCGGCTGCCGAAGCCGCTATGGCCCGTGATCCGCCGGAAGTTGGACGCGCTGCACCGCGCGCTGACGATTCGGGATCTGCGGCTGCCCGCGGGCAATCGTCTGGAGGCGCTGAAGGGCGGCCGGGCCGGGCGCTACAGCTTGCGGGTTAACGAGCGGTATCGGATCACGTTTCGGTTCGAGGGAGGTCGCGCCGATGCGGTCAGATGCGAGGACTACCACTGACGGACCGCGGTCCGTGCTGGATCTGGAGCGTCCGCCGACGCCGCCCGGGGAGATGCTGCTCGAGGAGTTTCTCCGGCCCGCGAACCTCACGCAGGTCGAGGCGGCCCGGCGCATGGACATCCCCCTGAACCGCCTGAACGAAGTGGTCCGCGGGCGCCGCGGGATCACGGCCGACACCGCGATCCGACTCGCCCGGTTGTTCGAGATGTCGCCCGAGTTCTGGATGGGCATTCAAGCCGACTGGGACCTCTGGCAGGCGGCCGCCGCGTTGCGCAAGTCCGGCGGCTACCCGAGCACGGCCCGGACGCCGGCGGCGAGGATGTCGACGGTGCGGTCGACCTGATCGTCGGTGATGACCGCGGCCGGCGCGAGCACGTAGGTGTCGGCCTTGACGCGGCTGAAGAGGCCCCGGTCGGCGGCCTGTTCGCGGACGCGGGGTCCGACCTTGTCGCCGGGCAGGAAGGGCTGCTTCGTCGCGCGGTCGGCGACGAGCTCGACCGCGCACATCAGGCCCTTGCCTCGGACGTCGCCGACATGCGGGTGGTCGCCGAGCGCCGCTCGGAGGCCGGCGAGCAGCCGGTCCCCCTGGACCGCGCACCGGCCGGGCAGGTCCTCGTCGCGGATGATCCGCAGGTTGCGCGCGGCGACGGCGCACCCCGCGGGGTGGGCCGAGTAGGTGTAGGCGTGCATCCACACCCGCTCGTCGGCGTCGAGGGCGGTGGCGATGCGGTCGCTGATGCCGATGCCCCCGAACGGCATGTAGCCCGACGTGATCGCCTTGGCGAACTGCATGATGTCGGGCTCGACGCCCCAGTGGTCGAGGGCGAAGAGGGTGCCGGTGCGGCCGAAGCCGGTGATGACCTCGTCGGCGACGAGCAGCACGTCGTGGCGGTCGCAGATCTCGCGGATGCGGGGGAAGTAGTCGTCCCGGGGCACGATGACCCCGCCCGCCCCCTGCACCGGCTCGGCGATGAACATCGCGACGGTGTCCGCCCCCTCGCGCTCGATGGCCCGCTCCAGCTCGTCGGCGGCGGCGACGCCCTGGCTCACCCCGGGCGGCGCCTCGTAGCGGTAGGGGTACGGCGAGGGGATGTGGACGAACCCCGGCACCCGCGGCTCGAACAGGGGCCAGTAGGCGGAGAGCCCGGTCGCGCTCATCGCCGCGAGGGTGACGCCGTGGTAGCCTTCGATGCGCGAGATCACCTTGGTCTTGCCGGGCCGGCCGCGCAGCTTCCAGTACGCGCGCGCCATCTTGATGCTGCTGTCGGTGGCCTCGCCGCCCCCGCTCGTGAAGAAGAAGCGGTTGATTGACGGGTAGGCCATGGCCGCGAGCTGCTCGGCGAGCTCGATGGCGGGGCGGTTCGAGCTGCCGGTGTAGCCCGACGCGTAGGCGAGGGTCTCCATCTGGGCCCGCGCCGTCTCCGCGAGTTCGCGCCGGCCGTGGCCGGCCAGCACGTTCCACAGTCCGGCGAGGCCGTCGATGTACTCCCGGCCGTCGGCGTCGAAGAGCAGCGCCCCCTCGCCCCTCACCCAGACCCGCGCGTTCTCGTGGCCGCGGGCGTCGTGGAGGGGGTGGAGCAGGTGGGCGGCGTCGCGGGCGAGGAGATCGGCGTTGGTCGTGGTCGCGGTCGTCGGGGTCATCGTCGGCATCCTTGGGCGGTGACGGGAATCACCTGGCCAGTGTGTCGCGCGCGCGAAGCCGCGGAAGCGGGCGGCGGCGGAGTGCGGTCGGCGACTCTCCAATCGATCACTGTCCTCAGCGGGCGTCGGCGTCGCCGAGGCGGAAACAGCCGTCCTCAGCGGGTGGCGGCGGGGCGTCGCCGAGGCGGAAATAGCCGTCCTCAGCGGGCGTCGGTGTCGCCGAGGCGGAGATAGGCACCGTCGCCGAGGCGGCGGAACGGTCCGCCGTCCACGGAGAACTCGTCGACCACCGCGAAGGCGCTCTCCGAGGTCGTCCGCATGACCCGCCGCAGCACGTAGACTGAGCCGTCCGCCTCCATCGGCGCGGTCAGGAAGGTGATGGCGATGGGGCTGGTCCAGTTGCCCAGCGCGGTCAGGGTGCGGCCGTCGGGCCGCTCCTCCTGCCAGACGACGGCCCGGGTGGCCTCGTCGAAGCCGATCGTCCAGGTCTCCTCGTAGGGCTCGCCGTAGAGGTCGCTCTCGGCCCGTCCGCGGACGAACGGCCCCGCCGGCAGCGGATCGAAGGTGACGGTGCCCTCGCGGGTCCCCACGCTCAGCGGGGGGAACTCGCCCCCGATGTACTCGAAGCGCCAGCTCCCGCTGAAATAGCCGATGCGGGGCTCGATCTGCGGCTGCGGCACGTCTGCGCGCCGCGACCGCTCCAGCGCGAGCGACACGTCGAAGCCGTGGCCGCCCGCGGCGACGCGGCCGATGCCCGACAGGTCGCGGCCGTCGCGGAGCAGCGTATAGACGAACGAGAGGGGGCCGAAGTCGGTGTCGGCGGCGGCCTCCACCGTCACCTGCTCGCCGTCGACGACGACCCGGTCGAGCCGCACCTCGTGGTTGGGCGCGAGCCCGTCCACCAGCCCGGTGTAGCCGCCGTCGCCGTCGGCGACCAGGGTCAGGGACACCGGGCTGCTCGTGTCGGACTCCGAGGTCAGTTCGCCGCGCCACGTGCCCGCCCACGGATCGGGCTGGGCTAGGGCCGGAGCGGCGAGCCCGGCGGCCAGCGCGACCGTCATCCAACCGAGTCGTCGATGCATGGACACCCTCCCCGAATCTGGCCCCGGCCGTGAGCGTCGTGCCGCGAGTCGCGGCCGACGCGGTTGAGCTTCGCGCCCGGACGCCGCGCGGTGCTTGGCGGGCGTGAAGCCCGCGAAGGCGATCGTCGGCCGGCTCGGCGCCCGGTCGTCCGATCCTGCAGGAACGGCTCCGACGGCCCGGATTCCAGCTCCGGGGCCGCCGCCTTCCGGCTTCACCCGCCGTTCCACTGACCTGCAGGTGCCCGTCGCCCATCGGGGCGTACGTCGGGCACCGCCCGCCCCCGCATGAATCCACTATACGCGCCGGTTCCGCGAAAAATCAAAGGCGCGGACGGCCGGCGCGGACGCGGGCCGGGCCGCTGCGTCGGGGTCTGATATCATGCCCGCCCTACGCGGTGCGGGGCCGGTTTCCCTGCCCTGGCTGCGTATTGAAGGGCGGCACAGCCCAAGACGAAGGGCGGCACAGCCCAAGACAAAGGAGCCGACCGTGTCCATCCCGACCCTGACGTTCATGGAGACCCGGCCGCGGCGGGTCGCGGCCCTGCTCGCCCTGCTGGCGGCCGGCGCCGTTTCCGCCGGGGCCCAGACGGCGGGAGACGCCCCCGAGATCGCGACGCTGTCCAACCGCCCGGACATGGTGAGCGGCGGCGACGTTCTGGTGCGGGTGACGCCCGCCCCGGGGACCCCGGACGCGGCCCTGACGGTGCTGGCGGCCGGCCGCGACGTGACCGGCGACTTCCGGCGGCTCGACGACGGCGCCCTCGAAGGGCTCGTGAGCGGCCTCGAGCCGGGGACCCACCGCATCGAGGTCCGCGCCGCCGGTGGCGCGGCGGCGGGCATCGACGTCGTCAACCACCCGGTCGCGGGCCCGGTCTTCTCCGGCCCCCACGAGACTCCGTTCGTCTGCCAGACCGACAGCTTCGAGCTGGTCTCGGGCGAGACCCTAGGCGCCGCCCTCGACGACCACTGCTCGGTCGAGCGGCGCGTCGACTACGCCTACCGGTCGGCCGAGGACGGCAGCCTCAAGCCGCTGGCCGACCCCGCGACGCGGCCGGCCGACCTCGCCCGCACGACGACCCTCGACGGCGGCGAGGTGCCCTACCTCGTGCGCATCGAGACCGGCACCATCAACCGCGCCGTCTACCAGATCGCGATGCTCCACGACCCCGCGAACGAGCCCGATCCCGACCCGTGGCAGTCGCCCGCCGGCTGGAACCGGCGCCTCGTCTACACGTTCGGCGGCGGCTGCGTGAACGGCTGGTTCCGCCAGGGGGCGACGACCGGCGGCGTCACCGACGACGCCATGCTGCGCCAGGGCTACGCGGTGGCCTCGGCGAGCCTCAACGTCTTCGGCAACAACTGCAACGACCTGCTCGCGGCCGAGACGATGATGATGGTCAAGGAGCGCTTCGTCGAGGCCTACGGCGCGCCCCGGTTCACCATCGGCTGGGGCTGCTCGGGCGGCTCCTACCAGAACCATCAGATCGCCGACAACTACCCCGGGCTGCTCGACGGCATCATCCCCGGGTGCAGCTTCCCCGACGTCATCTCGGGGACCATCCCGTTCGTGACCGACGCCCGGCTGCTGAACCATTACTTCCAGGAGAACGCGGGGGTGCCGTTCACCGAGGAGGAGCAGCGCGCGGTGACCGGCTTCCTCGTGCTGGCCACGATGCCCAACGTGTCGCGCAACGCCGGCCGCATCACCACCGGCGAGTTCTGTCCCGACGTGCTGCCCGAGGAGCAGCGCTACGACCCCGAGACCAACCCCGGGGGCGCGCGCTGCGACGTCTTCGAGCACACCGTCAACGTGCTCGGCCGCGACCCGGAGACCGGCTTCGCGCGGCGGCCCCTCGACAACGTCGGCGTGCAGTACGGCCTGGAGGCGCTGAACGCCGGGGCCATCACCGCCGAGCAGTTCCTCGATCTCAATGCGCGCATCGGCGGGTTCGACGGGGACGGGAACTTCCAGGCGGAGCGCACGGTGGCCGACCCCGAGGCGCTCAGCGCCGTCTACGCGAGCGGCCGGGTGACCCACGGCGGCGGGGGGCTCGCCGAGACCCCGATCATCGACTACCGCGCCTACAGCGACGACCGCGAGAACGGCGACGTGCATGTGCGGTACCACTCGTTCTCGCTGCGCGACCGCCTGCAGCGGGCCAACGGGCGGGCCGACAACCACGTCATGCTCGTCGAGGACGACCGCTATGGGCTGTACTCGACGGCCAGCCCCGTCGCCCAGGAGGCGCTGCGCCAGATGGACCAGTGGCTGGGCGCCCTGACCGCCGACGAGTCCTCGGCGCCGGCCCTCGACCGGATCGCCAGCGCCAGGCCGGCCGACCTCGTCGACGCGTGCTGGAGCCGGGACGACGACCCCGTCAAGATCGCCGAGCCCATGGTGCGGGGCAGCGGCCGGTGCGAAGAGCTGTACCCCTCGGCGCCGGGGCCGCGCGAGGTGGCCGGCGCGCCCGTCGGCAGCGACGTCCTCAAGTGCCAGCTCAAGCCGGTCGACCCGGATGACTACGCCGTCGACCTGACGGAGGAACAGCGCGCGACGCTCGAGCAGATCTTCTCGGGCGGCGTCTGCAACTGGTCGCAGCCCGGCGTGGGCCAGACCGCCCCGCCGGACACTTGGCTCCGCTTCGGCGCCGCGAGTGCCGGCCAGTGACGGCCGCCGTGCAGGGGGGGCGGCCGGTGACGACGGCGGTGCAGAGGCGCCGAACGTCGGCGGCCGTCATGCGGCGGTGCCGAACGTCGGCGGTGGTACGGGGGTGCATGCCTGCGGTCGTTCTCGCGCTGGGCCTGTCGGCGCCAGCCGCGGCCGTCGCCCAGGCGCCGGCGCTCGCCCGGCTCGCGTCCGTCCCGGTCCCCGGTCCGGTGACCGCCCTGGCCGCGGGCGACGGGCTCGTGGTCGCGGCCATCGGGTCGAGCGTCCACGTCATCGACGTCACGCAGCCCGAGGCGCCCGAGGTCGTCGGGCACCTCGACTTCGACCAGCCGGCCCTGGGGGTGGTCGTCGACGGGTCGCTGGCCTACGTCGCCAACAGCCACGACGGTCTCCGCCGTCTGGATCTGTCGGACCCGGCCGCCCCGGCCCTGACCGGCACCGCCCCCACCCGCGGGCAGGCGGTCGGCGTGGCGGGGGCGGGGCGCCATCTCTTCACGTCTGACAACTCCATCGGCTTCGACATCGTCGACGTGGCCGGCGCTCCGACTCGCGCGGGCGAGTATCTCGCGGACGGGTTCCCGCGGGGCATCGCGGCGGCCGGCCCGCGGGTCTTCGTCGCCGACCAGCCCGCGGGGCTCATGGTCGTGGACGTGTCCGACCCCGCCGCGCCCCGGGTCGAGGGCCGGCTGTCGCTCGGCCGCGACCCCGTCCTCCAGGTGTTCGCGCCGGATGACCGCTCGACCGGCGGTGCGCCCCCGGCTGTCGTCTGCATCGTCAGCGGGCGAGGCGGACTACAGGCGGTCGACCTCTCCGATCCGGCGTCGCCGCGCGTCGCCGCCGTGGTGCCCTTCGGTGACCGCCCGAGCGGGACGGCGCTGTGGGGACGCCGTCTCTACGTGGCCGGGGGCGGCGCGCTGCGGGCGTTCGACCTGAGCGACCCGGCGCGGCCGGCGCTGGCGGCATCGGCAGAGACCGGAGAGCCGACCGGCCCGGTGGCCGTCAATGCGACGCACGTCTTCGTGGCGACGCTGGATGCGGTCGACGTCTACCGCCGCGAGCAGGGTTCCGCGCCGTAGTCGTTGCCACGCACCTTCCGGCACGAACAAGGGCCGGCGCGGAGGATTGCCGCATGGGGGTCGTCGAAAAGAAGGGTCAACGCCTGTCGACACTCGATGCATGGTTCGACCGTGCCGGGCCCAAGGGGGGAGACCTGCATTGGAAGGACGGGCGAAGCGCGAAGGAGAGCGCCAAGTCCTGGCTGGCGGCCGCGCCTGAGCTCCCCGCGGAGATCGCCGCAACGCTCTCATCGCATCGCGACATCGGAACGCTCTGCGATTGGCGTGCGGAACCTGCCGCGCAGGTACGGATCGACGAGTTTCGCGGTCCTCCCAGCGTCGACGTATCGCTCGTCGGCTCGGACCGGAATGGTCCCGTGGTCGTCGCCGTCGACGCCAAGGCCGACGAGCCCTTCGGCGAGACGGTCCGCGAGACCCTGGAACACGCGCGCTCGCGGCTCGCTAGCAATCCTCGTTCGAAGGGCGTTGCGAGAATCACGCGGCTTCTTGCCGTACTCTTCGGCGCGGCGATAGACGACCGCGAGGTTCTTGACTTGAGATACCAACTGCTGACCGTCACCGCCGCCGCGATGGCCGAGGCCGAGCGACAATCGGCGCGCCGCGCGGTCGTCATGGTCCATGAATTCGTGACGCCCCTGACCACGGATGAGAGACGCGCCTCGAACGCTCGCGATCTGGATCGATTCGTGGCACGGTTCGCCGGCCGACGCGGCCGACTCGAACCGGGCAAACTGGCGGGCGCCTACTTGCGGGGCGCGGACGTCCGAATCTCGCTGTACTTCGGCAAGGCCGTCGTGGACGAACGATGAGGCAACCACGAAGTCGAGGCGCGGGTCGGAGGGCGGTGACGGACGACAACGCGAAACCGGGGGATTGTCTTGCGATGATGAACGACGGACATTCGAACCGCCGCCGCCATCCCGCGCGATTGGCGTTCACGGCGCTCGCGACGGCGCTATCGGTGGCCCTTGCGACTCCGGTCGGAGCCCAGCAGTGGGCCCAATTCCGCGGCCCGGGCGCGGCCGGCGTGGTCGCCGACAACCCGGACCTGCCCGAGCGTTGGAGCGCCGACGAGAACGTCGCGTGGCGCACCTCGCTCCCGGGCCTCGGCTGGAGCTCGCCCATCGTCGCTAGCGGCTTGGTCTTCGTCACCACCGTCGCGAGCGACGGCGAGGTCGAGGTGCCCGAGAGCGGCTGGTACCGCGGCGGCGAGCGGCCCACCCCCGACGACGTCCATCACTGGCTCGTCTACGCCCTCGACCTCGAGACCGGCGAGACGCGTTGGCGGACTGAGATCCACGCCGGCGTTCCGCGGTCGTCGCATCACCTCAAGAACACGTTCGCGTCGGAGACCCCCGTCACCGACGGGGAGCACCTTTACGTGCTGTTCGGCAACGTCGGTCTCTACGCCCTCGGATTCGACGGGACCGTCCGTTGGTCGCTCGACCTGCCGCCGGCCGAGACCCGCAACGGGTGGGGCACCGCGTCGTCGCCGGTGCTCCACGACGGCCGCGTCTACCTCGTCGTCGACAACGAGGAGCAGTCGTACCTCGCCGCGCTCAGCGCCGAAACCGGGGCCGAGCTGTGGCGCACGGACCGCGACGAGGGGAGCAACTGGTCGACCCCCTTCGTCTGGGAGCACGGCGGCCGCACCGAGATCGTCACCACCGGCACCGACCGCGTCCGTTCCTACGACCTCGCGGGCCGCGAGCTGTGGGGGCTGTCGGGCATGTCGTCCATCGTCATCCCGACCCCCGTCACCGCCCACGGGCTGCTGTACCTCGAGTCGGGATACATCGCCGACTTCTTCCGTCCCGTCTACGCCATACGCCCGGGGGCGAGCGGGGACATCTCGCTGGCCGAGGGCGAGACCGCCAACGAGTACGTGGCGTGGTCGCTCGAGCAGGGCGGCTCCTACCACCCCTCGCCGCTCGTCTACGGCGACTACTACTACACGTTGCTCGACCGCGGGATGATGACCGCCCACGACGCCCGGACCGGGGCCGAGGTCTACGGGCGCCGGCGCATCGACGTCGGCCACGCCTTCACCGCCTCGCCGTGGGCCTACAACGGGAAGATCTTCGCCCTCAGCGAGCAGGGGACGACCTACGTCATCGAGGCGGGGCCCGAGTTCCGTGTCCTCGCCGAGAACCCCCTCGACGAGTTCACGATGGCGACCCCCGCCATCCTCGACGACAGCCTCGTCATCCGTACCGCCGAAGCCGTCTACCGCATTGCGGAACAGTAGACTCGCGTCACACTGGAGTTCTCGTCGTGCGGGTTGGATCCGGGCTCCCCCGGCATCGGGTGGGTGCCCCCCGGGAGAGTCCTGGCCACCTGTGGCGCGTCGGGTCCCAGCCGCAGATCCGGCGACACGCTGGTCGCGCTGCGCTCGCTGGCCCGGCCCAGCTCCGCCTGCTCGGCCGCGAGCTCGTCGTGGAATCCACCGCGACGCCGGGCTACGTCTTTCCGCTGATTTCCGGCGCCGCCGGACCCGTGATGCCGGAACTCAAGGGAGGCGCCGCCCAGCGCCTGCTCGACCGCGAGGACGTCGACCGCGACGCCTATCCTCGCTGACGCAGCCTGTGGTTGGCCGCCACCGTCTCGCGACGTTCGACCGGGGCGTGGGCCGATTCGCGGGGCACCCGGCCGGATGTGATACCGTCTCGATTGGCCAGATATGCAGATGCGGCGGAGAACAGGAGGGCAGTCCATGGCGATCAGGAGCGCAATGGCCCGAAGAACTCTAGCGGCCGCAGGAGTGGTCGCAGTGCTCGCCACAGCGGCTAGCGAGCCGAAGGGCACCGCAGTCGCCAAGATGAGCCTCTACGATGTCGCGAAGAACGCGGACTTCATCGCGATCGGCGTGGTCGCGTCGGTCCGACCGGACCGTGACGGACCGGAGCACGGCATGCCGTTCCGCATCGTAACGCTCACCGACGTGGAACACGTCGCGGGAGCAGACCCCGGATCGGAAATCGCGCTCCGGTTCGCAGGAGGCAGCGACAGCGACGGAATCGAAACGGACATCCCCGGGATGCCCCGGTTCACCGAACGCGAGAAGGTGATGATCTTCGCGGCGCCATCGCAGGGAGCATGGTGCCCGCTGGTGGGCTGGTGGCAGGGCCTCTACAGGATCGCCGACCACACGGACGGCGCAGGCGAAGGCGTCTTCAACCACGCGATGACGCCGGTCGTGCGGATCTCCGGGCAGGCAGAAGCGGCCGAGGCCGAGACTGCGAAGGGCGGACGCCCGATGACCCTGCAGAAGTTCAGAGGAGAAGTGCTGGCGCTGCGATAACGAACCGGCACAAGCTAGGGGCCGCTGCGGCGGCGGCCCTCCTGGTCGGCTGGCAGGCGCCGGACGACCCGACCGGCCCAGACAGACGCTGGCCGGAGCACGAACTTCCTCGGATAGTCACCTACGCCGCAAAAAACCGGATGCTGGCGACGCAGCCGCCGACGCATCGAACGACGACATCGACCGTGACGCCTCCTCGCTGACGTCAACCTGTGGGTGCCACGCTCGTCACGGAGCATCCGCACCACCGGGCCGCCCGGGCATCGACAAGCACCTCGCCGGCGCCTGCCGCCCGGGGGGGCTCTCGGCGGGCTTCTGGACCGACGCCTACCTCGCCGCGTTCGCGCGCGCCGGCCGCTACCGTCTCGCGACGTTCGACCGGCCGATTCGACGGGCTCGATCTGATCCTGCTGACCGCCTGAGGCGCCCGGCCTCCGCGCGGGAGCCCGCATGCGGCCCGCCGCCCGGGGCGGCCGGCTCGACCCGCACCGGAGATCGTCCCCCGGTCGGCCCCGTCTGGGGTAAGATGTAGCCCCGCGGGCGCGGACGGCCGCGGGCAGCTAGAGGACCGTCGTCACGAGATTCACTCAGCTTGGGAGCTTGCGCGTCATGGCTGACAAGAACACCAACGGGCAGAAGCCGCCGTTTCCGGGCATCCGGATCACCGCCAACGGCAACCAGCTCGTGTCGTACCACACCGAGGCCCGCGTCGCCGACGCGGGGATCTTCTACCCGATCACGCCGTCGACGGAGGGCGGCGAGCTGTACCAGCAGTCGTTCGCCGAGGGCCGCCTGAACGTGTTCGGGCGCAACACCCTGGCCGTCGAGGCCGAGGGCGAGCACGCGGCGCAGGGCGGGGCCATCGCCTACTCGGTGTGCGGGCGCCGGGTGTGCAACTTCACCTCGGGGCAGGGCATCGTGTACGGCATCGAGCAGTACTACCACGCCCCCGGCAAGGCCTCGACGATGGTGGTCGAGGTGGTGGCGCGGGCCCTGACCAAGCACGCCCTGAACGTGCACTGCGGCCACGACGACGTGTACGGCTCGCTCGACACCGGCTGGACCACGGTGTTCGGCAAGGACGCCCAGCAGGCGGCGGACCAGGCGCTGATCCTGCGCAAGGTCACCGAGCTCAGCCTGACGCCGGGGCTGAACGTGCAGGACGGGTTCCTGACGTCGCACCTCGAGCGCACCTTCTACAAGCACGAGTCCGAGCTCATCCGCAAGTTCCTCGGGGCCCCCGACGACGTCATCGAGTGCCCGACCGAGGCGCAGCGGAAGCTGTTCGGGCCGACCCGCCGGCGCGTGCCGCCGATGATCGACCTCGCCAACCCCGTGCTCCTGGGCCCGGTGCAGAACCAGGAGCACTACATGCAGGGCGTGGTGGCCCGGCGCGACAACTTCACGGAGCCGATCCTCGAGTTCCTCGACGCGGCCTGGAAGGAGTTCGGCGAGCTGACCGGCCGCTACTACGGCCCGGTGACCGAGTACAAGACCGACGACGCCGACACCGTCTTCGTGTCCCTCGGCTCCGCCGCCGAGAACATCGAGGCGGCGGTGGACCACCTGCGGGCGACCCGGGACGCCAGCGTCGGCTCCATCCACCTCAACGTCATCCGGCCGTTCCCCGAGCGCGCGGTGGTCGAGGCCCTGGCCGGCAAGAAGAGCGTCATCATCGTCGAGCGGACCGACGAGGCGATGGCCGGGGCCAACCCGGTGGGGCGCGACATCAGCACGGCCCTGCACAAGGCGCTGCACATCGAGGGCCAGCCCGTCGAGGCGGGCTTCCCGGTCATCGAGGCGGGCCAGATGCCGCGGCTCTACCACGGGGTCTACGGGCTCGGCTCGCGCGACTTCCGGCCCGAGCACGTGCTCGGCGCCTACGAGTTCGTCAAGGAGGGCCGGGCGCGCACGGACGGCAAGCGGGCGGCCGACGGGGCGAGCTTCTTCGCCCTCGGCATCGACCACCCCTACGAGGTGAAGTCCGACGAGACGCCGTCGCTGCTGCCCGACGGCTCCATCGCGGTGCGCTTCCACTCCATCGGGGGTTGGGGCGCCATCACCACCGGCAAGAACCTCGGGGCCATCATCGGCGACTTCAACGACTTCCTCGCCGCGCGCAGCACCAAGGTCGACGAGTTCGGCCGCCCCGAGGAGGTCATTCACGTCAGCGCGAACCCGAAGTACGGCTCGGAGAAGAAGGGCGCGCCGACGTCCTACTTCCTCGTCGTCGCCCCCGAGCGCATCCGCGTCAACTGCGACCTGCGCCACGTGGACGTGGTGTTGTGCTGCGACCCCAAGGCGTTCACCCACACGAACCCCCTCGACGGCATGTCCGAGGGCGGGGCGCTCATCTGGGAGTCGGACGAGGAGCCGGCCGAGGCGTGGGAGCGGCTGCCCATCTGGGCCCGGAAGCAGATTCTCGACAAGAAGATACGGGTGTTCACCCTGGCCGGGTTCGACATCGCCCGCAAGGCCACCAACCGTCCCGACCTCCAGCTCCGGATGCAGGGCAACTCGTTCCTCGGTGCCTTCTTCAAGGTGTCGCCGCTGCTCCAGGACTTCGACATCGCCACCGAGCAGTTCCACGACGTCGTCCACAAGCAGTACAAGAAGAAGTTCGGGCGCCTCGGCGACGCCGTCGTCAAGTCGAACATGGAGGTCATGACCCAGGGGTTCGAGCGGGTCACCGAGATCCAGGTCGGCGAGGTGGAGGCGGCCGACCGCTCGACCCTGCGCGGCATCCCCCTCCTGCCGATGGAGGGCTGCGGCAGCGGCTGCCGGTCGAACGAGATTCCCGAGGGGCAGGGCGAGCGGACGCCGGTGACTCAGGTGACCGAGTTCGACGCCCTGTTCCGGTCCGACTACGACTACGACCAGCCCGCCAACCAGTACGCCGCGATGGGGGTGATGGCGGCCGGCACCGGCGACACCTCCTCGAAGTACGTCGCCCGGCGCGAGACGCCGCTCTTCATCCCCGAGAACTGCACCCAGTGCATGGAGTGCATCTCGGTGTGCCCGGACACCGCGTTGCCGAACTGCTCGCAGGACATCGAGACGGTCCTCCGCACCGCCGTCAGCAGCTACGTGACCGACGAGGGCGAGCGCATGAAGATGCTCGCCAAGGTGCCCGAGATGGAGGCGCGCACCCGCGAGGCGATGCGCGAGTCCATCAAGGCCAAGGCCGGGACGCCGCTGCCCGACATCATCAAGACCGTGGCCAACGAGGTCGACGGCTTCTCGCCCCAGGCGAAGGACGAGTTCTTCGCGGTCATCGAGAAGCAGCCCCTGGCCTACAACAAGGTGAACGCCATCTTCAACGGCCCCGAGAAGAAGAACCCCGGCAGCGGCGGCATCTTCTCGATCTTCGTGTCCGACCTGTGCAAGGGCTGCGCGGCGTGCGTGACCGCGTGCGGCGACCACGACGCCCTGCGCATGGTGCAGGAGACCGAGCAGGTCAACGCCGACCACGAGACCGGCACCGCGTTCCTCGACCTGCTGCCCGACACGTCGCAGAAGTTCCTCGGGTTCTACAACGACGCCAACCCCACCGACTCGAAGACCGCGACCCTGCGCAACCTGATGATGGTGCGGCGCAACTACGACGCGCTGGTGTCCGGCGACGGCGCCTGCGCCGGCTGCGGCGAGAAGAGCGTCCTGCGCGCCATCGCGGGGGTGACCGAGGCGTACATGCGGCCGGTCTTCCACGCCAAGGCGGATCGGTTCCGGCGGGTCGCCAACGAGGTGCTCGAGCTCGGGCCGATGAAGCTCGCCGCCCTCGCCGCCCGCAACCCCGAGGAGTACGCCCTGTTCAAGCGGGCCGTCGCCCACTTCCTCATGGGCCTCGGCGGCGAGGACGACGCCGACACCACCGCGCGGCTCGAGGCCCACGGCGAGATCACCGACGAGGAGATCGCCGACGCCATCGCCACCGTCATGAAGCAGGAGGCGTTCAACCACCAGCAGCTTCAAGCGCTCGACGGCCGGCTCGCGAACGGGCAGTCGGTGATGGCGATGGCCGCCCACACCGGGTGCAACACGGTGTACGGATCGACCCCGCCGAGCAATCCGCATCCCTACCCGTGGATGAACTCGCTGTTCCAGGACGGCTCGACCATCGGCTGGCTCATCGGCGAGAGCTTCATGGTCGACCACGCCCGGCGATCGGTCATCCCCGAGCGGCTCGCCGACGCCCTCCTGCACAAGGACGAGGGGCTCATCGACGAGCAGAAGTACTACGAGTTCGGGCACTTCAGCGACGCGGTGATGACCGACCAGGAGATCAACGAGCTGCCGAAGGTGTGGATCGTCGGCGGCGACGGCGGCATGGGCGACATCGGCTACCAGAACGTCTCGAAGATGATTCTGCAGAACCGGCCCAACGTGAAGGCGCTGATGCTCGACACCCAGGTCTACTCGAACACCGGGGGCCAGAACTCCGACTCGACCCCGATGCTCGGGGGCGGCGACATGAACTCGTTCGGCGCGGCCAGCCAGGGCAAGATCGTCGAGAAGAAGACCGTCGCCGAGACGTTCCTCGCCGGCCACGGGTCGCCGTTCGTGGCCCAGGTCTCCATCGCCAACGCGCCCAAGCTCTTCCGTGCCCTGCTCGACGCCCTGGAGTACCGCGGCACCGCGTTCATCCAGTCGTTCACCACCTGCCAGCCCGAGCACGGGGTGGGCGACGACATGGCCCTCGACCAGGCCCAGCGGGTGCGCGACTCGCGCGGGGCCCCCGAGTTCGTCTTCAACCCGCAGTTCGGCGAGAGCTACATGGAGGCGCTCGACCTGAAGGGGAACCCCACCCCCGACCGCGACTGGTTCCAGACCCGGTTCAAGGGCAACCGCGAGTCCTACCAGTACACCGTCGCCCACTGGTGCGCGACCGAGGCCCGGTTCCGGAACCACGTCAAGAAGGTCAAGCCCGAGGCGGCGGCGAAGATGATTCCGCTCGACAACATGCTGCTGCGGCTGACGCAGCAGGACGTCGTCTGGCGGCGCCACCTCGACCCGGAGCACCGCGCCTACGTGCCCGACTTCGGTGTGTGCATGAAGGTGAACGGCAAGGACAACATGCCGGAGTACCGGGTCCTGTCGCGGCAGCTCGTGCTGTTCTGCGTCGAGCGGCGGAAGGCGTGGCGGCTGCTGCAGAGCAAGGTGGGCAAGGTCAACAAGGACTACGCCGCCCAGCGCGAGCTGCTCGCCGACGTGGACGCCGGCAGGGTCTCCAAGGAAGAGCTGTTCGCCCGCGGGCCGGAGATGATGGAGGACCTCGTCGCGGGCACCGTGAAGAAGGCGGGGTAGAATCGCGGGTGGGCATCGCCCCGGATCGATCATGCTGAACGCAGACGCCGCGGCAGAGCTGCTCCGCGTGGCGAGGCGGATGGTGTGGTTCAAGCCGCCGGAGGAGGTGCTGGCCGACTCCGCGGTGTTCCTGAGCTACGTCATGACCTACGGCACCGTCGACGATCTGCGGGTGGTGCGGGCGCACTACACGGACGACCAGTTGCGCCGGGCGCTTGGCTCGAGTCTTCCGGGCGTCTTCGATGCGCGGTCGTGGGCCTACTGGCACGCCGTGCTCGACGTCGAGCCGGTGCCGGACCCGCCGGTCAGACGCCTGTGATGCCAGCCCGCCCATTGTCGCCTGCGGCTCCGCTGGGCGCCCAACCGACCCCCCAGGAGTCCGCGCCGTTCTACGGCGCAGACTCCTGGCCGCCGGTATCCTCGTCGCCCACCGCCTCGCAGGCGGCCAGCTCCCAGCCGTGGAACACCAGCGCCAAGCCGATGTGCCGTACCGCGGGCCCGCCGCATAGGGCGGGGTCGGCCAGATAGCCCCGAAGCTGCGTCCGCGCCTCGTCGAGCCGCGCCGCCACCGCGGCTTCGTCCGCCGTCTCCCCGCGCTTCAGGTACTTGACCTCGATCACGTAGCCGTAGCGGACGTCCGGGTAGCGGGCGAGGAACGGCTCCAGGTGCAGGTCGGCATAGCCCTTGTTCAGCTCGCGCTCTGAGTGGATCACGAAGTGGCCGATCAGGCTGAAGTGCGCGGCCAGGAACGCCTGCACCACCTTCTCGCCCTCCAGGTAGTCGCGGACGCCGGTCTGCGCCGTGACGGCCTCGGCCAGGAACGCGAGCGCCGGCCGCCACGCGCCGCGGTAGGCCATGTCGACCACCAGCTTCGAGAACCGGTAGTGGCTGACGGAGAAGACCCCGCTGTCGCGGTAGCCGTCGCGCAGGTAGCCGTACATCAGCCGCCGCACCGTCTGGTTGGGAATGCCGAGCAGAGTCCTCCCGTTGACCGAACCGCGGATGCTCAGCAGACCGAAGTAGTAGAGCAGCGACAGGAAGTTCTCGGGCTCGGCCAACTCGTCGAGGGGGAAGCTGAGGTTGATGTCGGCGTCGGTGCCGCCTTCGCCGGCGATGTGCCGCAGCAGGTCGAAGTTGCCGTTGAAGTGGGCGCCGGCCTCGCGGTTCACCACCAGCAGGTGCCGCAGCTTGTCGTAGTCGATGCGCACGTTGACGTCGATCAGGTCGTCCGGTATCGGCTTGTTCGGCACCGACTCCGACAGGTAGTAGAGCACCATGTCGGTGTTGTAGAGGTCGCCCCGCGCGCCCTTGGCGAACCGGTACCCGTTGTACCACTCGCGCATTACGTTCAGAGCGGCATCGACGTCCTGCTCGAACGCGCCGCGGTCCCGGTACAGCTCCAGCAGGCCCCGCACCTCCTCCTCGGTGAAGCCGAGCAGCTCGCTGAACTCGGGCCGGAGGCTGAGGTTCTTGCCGATGTTGAAGCCGCTGGTGACGTCGTCCATCGTGATGGGCGAGACCCCCGTGATGAACAGCCGCTCCAGTCCGCCCGCACTCTCGCCGGCCCCCGCCTTGAGGGTGGCGAAGAAGTTGCGGTAGAAGCCGCCGCCGTGCGTGAACGACTCGTACGCCTCGCGGCCGCGGTGCGCCAGCACCGTGTTGGCGAAGTTGTCGTACTCGTCGATCAGGCCGTACAGCGGAATGCCGTGGTCGCCGGCATAGGCGAACAGCTCGTCGAGCATGCCGTCGGGGGCGGGAGGGGCGAGGATGCGGCGGACCGCCGCCTCGGGGAACAGATCGCCGTTGCGCTCCACCGCACGGCGGATCACCCTTGCGCAGTAGGCCTCGAAGCGCTCGCGCAGGGTCTCGAGGGTATCGTCGAAGGCCGAGAAGTTGAAGCGCAGGATGACGTAGCGCGACCGGTCGTCGGTCGGCTCGCGGCCGATGTCGGTGCCGTCGAAGACGGCGTGCCAGTCGTCGGCGCGGGTGCGGTCGTAGTAGTTATCGAGCACCGACACCCAGAGGCTCTTGCCGAAGCGGCGGGGCCGGATGAGGAAGGCGTAGCTCTCGTCCTCGAGCCGGCGGAGGAACCGGGTCTTGTCGACGTACAGCCAGCCCCTGAGGCGGATGCGCCGGATGTCGGCCTCGCCGTAGGGGATGCGGGGGTAGGTCGTGCTCATCGGTGCGCCTCGGCCCGGCGCGGGCGGCCGCGCCGGTCGCTTCGATCATGCCACACGCGACCCCTCGCGCCGCGCGGTCTGCCGCTGACCTCGATGGTCCCGCGCTTCGAGGGCCGACGTCGCGCCGAGGCCCGCCGATGCGCGGCGGCGCGGGTCGGCCTCGGCGATCGCCGTAGTACCATTGCATGGTCGCGCATTTGGCTCTCGACACTCCACGCCGAGCGCTACCGCAGCCTTCGCAGCCTTCAACGCTCAACAACACCTTGAAGGCGAGGTACTTTGCCGACGCCGAGAATCTCCGAGAGCCGGACAAGATCGAGAATCCGAAGCTGCACCTGCTCGGAGAGCGTGTCTTACCGCCCGGGTCTCCGAGGAGCTCGCAAGCAGACTGGACGCGGACACGATCGTCGAGCGGAGTCCCGGCTTTCGGAAGTTCGTTGACGCGGCCATGAACGGTGATTCCGACAGGGTCGGAATGGCTCCGGCCCGCGGGCCGGGTGTGCGTTGCCAGCGAGGTCGGCGGGTTCCGGCCACGCGGCTGGCGGCGTCAGCGGGACGTCACCGGAATGAGCGGGCGGACGGCCGCGGGCAGATCCTGCCGCATCAGCGCTTCACCGGAGACCGGCCGGTACATCGGGTGGCCGAAGGCCAGCAGGAGGACGACGGCCACTTGCACGACGATGAACGTCGCCGCCGCGGCCCGGGGTAAGGAAGATCGGCTTCTAAACGCGGCGCATATCCAGGCCGCTACCGGCAGGCAGGCGGCGTGGAACGCGATCACCACGTGCCAGCCCTGGACGGGAACGGGGGAGAGCGTGGCGGCCGCGCAAAGGGCGGCCAGACACCATCCCGCGTAGGCGCGGATCCATTCCGCCGTCGATGTCCGACCGGGGTCGTCGGGCTCGCAGGACGGATGCCGCCGGAAGTACCGCCAGGACGCGAACACCGCGACCGCGACCGACGCGGTGCTCAGCGCGACGGCGGCGCCGGTCACGCCCGCGGCGAAGGCCGAAGCCGCGGCTTCGGGATCGGCGTAGACGGTCTGCTCCAGCCGCCTGCCGATGTACGGCGATCCGAGGCGCCACCAGTAGGCGAGGCTCTTCGGCAGGTTCACGAGGGCGATGAGCGCGCGGGACAGCTCGTCGGTGCGTCCGGGCAGAATCTGCGGCAGGGTGCCGGCGACGAACGCCTGCGCGGTGGGAACGAGGGTGAGTCCTCCGACCAGCACGCCCAGGACGCACCCCCGGACGTCCAGGCGGATGCGCCGGACCGCCGCGAGCCCCGCGGTCAGGAGGGCCAGCACGAGGAACGACCCGTGGAGCTGCAGGGCCAGCGTCAGGTTGGCGGCGTGCAGCAGGCTCCACCACCCATGCGGCCGCTCGCGAAGCTGGTACGCGCTGGCGAGATGCAGCGCCGCCGGCAGGAACACGTAGGCCGGCTCCCAGATGAACCCGGAGTGGTACAGCCGCCACGGAGACAGCCAGTACACCGCGAGGTAGGCGGCGAGGAACCGGACGCCGAGGGCGCGGCCGATGCAGGTGGCCAGGATGGCGACGGCGGCGGCGTGGGACAGGCCGATGAGCAGCCCCGGCGCGCGGTAGTCGGCCCACACCTGCAGCGGCGCGGCGACGAGCAGCGGCAGGAGGGTGCCGGGGACGCGTCCGCCGCCGCTCATGGTCTTCGCGAACGGCGGCAGGTCGCCGGTTTCCAGCACGCCGATGCCGGCCAGCAGCAGGGCGTACTGGTCGCCGTAGATCCACTGTCGCGACCACAGCAGTATCTGCAGCGCGGCGCCCGCGCCCAGAATCGCGGCGACGAGTCGGAGCGGTCGAGTCATTCCGGACGGTTCGGCTTGGGCTTGGTTCGGCAATCGCCGCCTTTCGGCTCTCCCGTCGCCGCTCACCAACCCCGCGGGCGTCGGCGCAGCGGGGGCCCTTCGCTCCGAGGGTGCCGTCGAGAGCGACGCCCTTTCTGCCGACGCAGGCTTCTACAGTCTAGTGCGCTTGAAGATGCGCTCGGGAATCGCCCGCACGACGAGCATGATCACGCGCCACACGCGCCTGACGTACACCACGTCCCGCCGTCGGCGTATGGCCCGGACCACCGCCCGCGCCACCTCGTCGGGCTCGGCCGTCAGTCGCGGCGGTAGGTCCAGCCCGTCCGTCATGCGGGTGCGGACGTAGCCCGGCTTGACGGTGACGACGTGGACGCCGGAGCCGGCGAGGCGGTTGCGCAGGCCCGACAGGAACGCGGTGAAGCCGGCCTTGGCCGAGCCGTAGACGTAGTTCGAGGCGCGCCCGCGCTCGCCCGCCACCGAGCTCACCCCGACGAGCACGCCGCTGCCGCGCCGCTCGAACCGTTCGGCCAGGGCCGCCGTCAGCAGGGCGGGGCCGACGTAGTTGGTCCGCATGATGCGCTCGGCGACGGCGCCGTCGCGCTGGGCGGCCCTCTGGTCGCCGTCCAGTCCGACGACGCAGACCGCGACGTCGGGGAGCGCGTGGAGCGCGTCGAGCAGCGCGGCGCCGCCGTCGGCGTCGAGCACGTCGCAGCGGTGCGCGGTCACCGCGGCGGCGGTCCTCGCCCGCATGTCCAGGACCTCGCGGGCGAGGTCGTCGGGGTTGCGCGCCGCGAGCTGCAGAGCGCAGCCGTCCCGGGCGAAACGGCGGGCGACGGCGCGGCCGATGTCCGACGTGGCCCCGATGATCAGGACGGTCGCGCGCGTCACGGCTCGGGCCTCCCCGGCGGCGTCGAGGCGATAAGGTGGTGGGCGACGGCGCGGCCGATGTCCGACGTGGCCCCGACGATCAGGGCGGTCGCGCGCGTCACGGCTCGAGCCTCCCCGGCGGCGTCGAGGCGATGAGGCGTGCGCCGATATTCGACGCGGCGCCGGCGGACGGGAGCCCGCGGCCGCTCACAGCCCGAGCCTCCGCGACAGCGCCGAGGCGAAGCGGCGCGCCCCCCCGTTCGCCTCGGTCCGGACCGCGTTGAACTCATCCAAGCGGGGATAGCCCTGCCACACCCGTTCCGGGGCCGCGCAGGCGTCCTTCGCGAGATACACCCGTCCCCCGTGGGCGTGGGTGATGTCGTCGAGGCGGCCGAGCAGGGCCGCGGTGCCGGCGCGCATCGGGAAGTCCAGCGCCAGCGTATAGCCTTCCATGGGGAACGACATCAGTCCCTCGCCGGCCGGCCCGAACAGCTTCAGGACGGTGAGGAACGGGCCCGGTCCGGCCGCCGCCACGCGCTCCAGGAGGGCCGCGAGGCCGCGTTGGCTCTCGGCCTTCGGCAGCACGCACTGGTACTGCACGAAGCCGCGCCGCCCGTAGAGGCGGTTCCAGGCCGCGATGCCGTCGAGCGGGAAGAAGAACGACCCGTAGTGCGTTGGACGCTCCCCGCCGCGCAGGCGCCCCCGCCGGTAGTACAGCGCATTGAACAGGCGGATCGACGTCCGGTTGAGCAGCGCCGTCGGCGCGTCGACGGGTGCCGCGAGCCTCGCCGTTGGCGCGGGGCGCAGCGGGTTCGACGCCAGCCGCCGGGGCAGCGCGGATCGCGGCAGCCACGCGCCGCGGGAAACCAGCGAGCGGCCCAGTCCCGCGCCGCGCGCCTGGCCGTCGATCCACGCGACGCTGAAGGGCCGGTCCCCCCACGCCTCGAACAGCGCCATGGTGTCGTCGAGGTCGCGCGTGGCGACGGTTTCCGCCAGGACGTAGGCCGACTCGATGCGCCGCAGGCGGAAGCTCGCGGACAGGATCACCCCGGTCAAGCCCATGCCGCCCAGGGTGGCGCGGAACAGGTCCGCGTTCTCGGAGCGGCTGCAGCGCCGGACCCCGCCGTCGGCCGTCGCCAGCGTCAGCGACTCCACGTGGGCGCCGAACGAGCCGTCGCGGTGGTGGTTCTTGCCGTGCACGTCGGCCGCGATCAGGCCGCCCACGGTGACCAGCTCGGTGCCGGGCACCACCGGCGGGAACCAGCCGCGGGGGACGAACGTGGCCAGCACGTCCGACAGCAGCACGCCGGCCTCGCAGGTCAGCAGGCCCGTGGCGGGGTCGAACGCCTGCAGCCGGTCCATCGCCAGCATGGACAGCGTGAGGTCCGGGTTCAGCGCCGCGTCGCCGTAGGCGCGCCCGTTGCCCCGCGCGATCAGGGTACGGTGGTCGGCCAGCAGGGGGCCCAGCTCTCCCCATCGGCGCAGCCGCGCGACCCGGCAGTCCAGCACCGGGTAGCGCCCCCATCCCGACAGTCTCATCGGTCTCGATCCTGCCTACAGAGCGGCAACGACCACCGCCGCGATGACCAGGGCGGTCAGCCAGCTCGTCCGGTCGCGCATCGCGAACACCAGGGGGTCGTCGTCGACCGCGCCGCGTCCCGCGAGCAGGGTCAGCCGCCCCAGCCAGTGGACGAGCAGGGGGCAGACCAGCCACAGCAGCTCGTGCTGCGCGTAGCGGGCGCTCACCTCCGGGCTCTGGAGGTAGAGCGTCAGCACCACCACCGTCGCGAACCCGCTGCCGGCGCCCAGCGCGGCCAGCGCGGGGCCGTCCTCGGCGCGGTAGGCGCGCCCGTCGAGGGCCTCCCCCGCGGCCAGCTCCGTCTGCCGCTTGGCGATGGCGATCGCGAGGAAGACGAACATCGAGAAGGCCAGCAGCCACGGCGAGGGCGTGACGGAGACGGCGGCGGCGCCGATGAGCACGCGAATCGCGTAGAGCAGGGCGAGGACGATGACGTCGATGAACGTCTTGCGCTTCAGCCACAGCGAGTAGGCGAACGTGGCGGCCAAGTAGAGCAGGACCCCGTACCCGGCGGGCACGGACACGAAGAACGCGGCGGCGAGGCCCGCCGCGACCAGCGCGAGGCCGAGGCCGACCGAGGGGGCCAGCCCCGTCCGGCCCGCGGCGAGCGGACGGTGCCGCTTGCGGCGATGCCGGCGGTCGTGGGGGAGATCGAGCACGTCGTTCAGCAGGTAGGTGCCCGACGCACAGGCCGACAGCGCCGCGAACACCCCGAGCAGCCGCAGGTACAGGGCGGCGTCGGTGCCGTGGTCCGCCAGCAGCGGCACGAACACCATCAGGTTCTTGATCCAGTGGTGCGGACGCATCGCCCGGACGTGGTCGAACGGCGCGCCGACGGCGGACGTCGTTGCCGACGATCCCGAGGCCGGCGGTCCCGCCCGCGCGCCCGCCGTCGGCGGGGTCGGTGCGTCGTTCTCGGCGGGCGTCCCGGGTGCGGCGTGGGACATCGTTCCCCCGGTCCGCGCCGTCAGCCGGTCGCGGCGGGCCAGCGTGCGGGCGCGGGCCGCGCCTCGTGCGCGCCGGGCCAGGGCGGCATGGTGACGATGAGGATGCAGAGGTCGTCGTCGCCGGTGTTGCGGAACTGGAACCGGCACCCCGTCTCTATGCTCAGGGCGACGCCCGGCGACACGTCGACCACGGACTCGCCGGTCTCGTTCGCCCGCCAGACCTCGCCGCGCCCCTGGACGACGTACCAGACCTCCTCGACCGTGGCATGAACCACCGCCCGGGACGCCGCCCTCGGGGGCAGCAGGCAGTGCACGAGGCTGCCGCCCTTCACCGCCACCAGTTCGCGGATCTCCGAGCCGTCGGGCGCGAGGACGGTGTGCTCGGCCGGGAGCGTCTTGGTCTGCATCATGCCTGTCGGGACGGCGCCTATAATAGCCGGAATCACGCCGCCGCCACCGCCCATGAACCAGGCCAAGCGCACCGAGATCTTCACCCGCCTGCGGGCCGGGAACCCCGATCCCACGACCGAGCTGAACTTCCGGACCCCGTTCGAGCTGCTCGTCGCCGTCGTGCTCTCCGCCCAGGCCACCGACGTCAGCGTCAATCAGGCCACCGGCCCCCTGTTCGCGGCCGCCAACACGCCCCAGGCGGTGCTCGACCTCGGGCTCGACCGGCTGCGGAACTTCATCAAGACCATCGGCCTGTTCAACAACAAGGCCGCCAACGTCATCAAGACCTGCCGCATCCTCGTCGACGAGCACGGCGGCGAGGTCCCGCGGAGCCGCGAGGCCCTCGAGGCCCTGCCCGGCGTCGGCCGCAAGACCGCCAACGTG
Organism: Vicinamibacterales bacterium; assembly: GCA_963664545.2. Taxonomy (GTDB): domain Bacteria; phylum Acidobacteriota; class Vicinamibacteria; order Vicinamibacterales; family UBA8438; genus JAJEEA01. Next base: position 3,501,927 of record OY761475.2, read on the forward strand.
GTGCTCAACACCGCGTTCGGCGAGCCCACCATCGCCGTCGACACCCACATCTTCCGCGTCTCGAACCGCACCGGCATCGCCCCCGGCAAGACCCCCCGGCAGGTTGAGGACCGGCTGCTGCGCCGCGTCCCGAAGGAATTCAGGCGCGGCGCCCACCACTGGCTCATCCTGCACGGCCGCTACGTCTGCACGGCGCGCAAGCCCCGGTGCGGCGCGTGCGTCATCGCCGACCTCTGCGAGTTCGACGACAAGACTGCGTAGGCCGGGTTGCGCGTCAGACGCCGACCAGCAGCCGGGGGGGTGATTCAGTAGGAGCCGCTTCCGCGGATCAGTACCGCGTCAGGTTCGCCGCCAGCCGGCCGACGTCCTTGTAGGGATGCAGCCTCCAGGGGTGCCGAGGGCCCGGGTTGTCGGGCGGGCGCAGCCGTTGAGCGGATGCCGCGAATGCGGGCTGCGGCTTCGGGGGGCGGTTTCGTTCGCGGAGCGGCGGTTGTTCGATCCGCGGTCAATCCGCAGCCACGAGCCGCGAGAGGCCGGTCGCGTCGCGGACGAGCAGGCCGTCGGGCAGGGGGACCGGGACCGTCCAGGTGACGCCGTCGGCGACGTCGTAGTGGTGCGAGACCGCGAAGCCGGCCGGGCTCGGCTCCGCCACCAGCAGTTCGGCGTCGCCGGTCAGCAGCAGGAGGTCGTCTCCCGCCAGCAGCGCCGACGCGAACTCGCCCTCGCGCCCCTCGCTCGACCAGCGCACCGCCCCCGTCGCCGCGTCGAGGGCCACGAACTGGCCGGCGCGGGTCGACGCGTGCCCGTAGACGATGCCGTCGGCGAGCACCGGCGAGGTCATGTACATGGTCAGACCCGCGTCGCTCCAGGCCGGCGCGGCCTCCCAGCCGTCTTCCCGGCGGCGGATCGCGAAGGCGTGGGTCCCCCGGCGGGGGCCGGAGACCACCAGGTGGGTGCCGGTCCAGACCGGCGTCATGATGTTCTCGTGCCACTCGTCGGTGAACGGCGCGCTCCAGAGCAACGTGCCGTCCGCGGCGTCGAGCCCGACGATCGACGACTCGGTCAGCGTCACGAGCTGGCGGTGCCCGTCGGTCTCGATCAGGATCGGCGACGCGTAGCCGGGACCCACGCCCCGCCACGCCCAGATCTCGCCGCCCGTCGCGGGGTCGAGGGCGAGCACGCGGCCGCCGGCGGGGTCGCTGCCCACCTGGACGATCAGCCTGCCGCCGTCGACGAGGGGCGAGGCCGCGGTGCCGCAGAACAGGCCCGTCACCTGGACCGACGGCGAAAAGTCGCGCCGCCACAGCAGGTCGCCGGACGCCGCGTCCCAGCTCGACAGGATGCCGCCCGCCCCCAGGGTGAACACGCGCCCGCCGTCGACGGCCGGCGTCGCGAACGGACCGGGCAGGGCGGTGGGGACGATGGTGTTCTGCACGAAGCGCGCCGGGTAGTCGTGCCGCCACAGCCGCGCGCCGTTCTCGATATCGAATGCGGTCACGACCTCGAGGTCGCCGCGCCGGCTGTGGACGAAGACTCGGCCGTCTGAGACCACCGGCGAAGAGTAGCCCTCGCCTACTTCGACCCGCCAGGCGGCGGCGAACGACTCGGGCCATGTTGCCGGTGCCTGCGCGGCCGGCACGGTCCCGTCCCGTTGCGGCCCGCGCCATCCGGGCCACTCCTGCGCCGGCGTCGGACTGGCGACCAATGCGAGGGTGGAGACGATCAACCACCGCAACCGGATCAAGGGCCGGCGCTTGGGATCAGCGGTCATGCGGTTCGTCGTGTGTCCAGTGCGCGCCGCCTCGCGCGGTCTTCGCGGTTTCCGACAGGGCCAGCAGGCGCTGGAGCGCGGCATGCCGGCGCCGAGCGGCACCGGCATGGGGCTTCGGAGCGGGTGCCACGGCGTTGACTAACGTCTCTTCCTCGTCGGCGCGAATCCGGACACGTTGAAGGACACCCTCGTCGTCCGCGGTGTCATGGAGCGGCTACCTCACAAAAACAGGAGATGAGTGTAGCAAGGCACTCAAGGGGCCTCGATCCCGGCCGGCCGTGGCGCCCGAGGGCGGTCGGTTTCTCTGCTCTACCGTAGTCTCGGGGAAACGACCAGGATCTCGTCTGGGCGATCCTCGACGGCGATGTCGAGATCGGTCTGCGATTCGAGATTCCGAATCAGGAGGTCCAGCCGCCGCGTCGCGCGGGCAGAGTCGTGCAGAATCACCTGGAAGGGCTGCGCGACGGTCCCGGACGTCTCGTTCACCACCGGTATTCCGAGATGACCCGACATCAGGTCGGCCAGCAGGTCCACGCTTGCGAAGGTGCCTCCGCCGCCGACTCCGGATTCGTTCCTGCCCTCGGTGAACACGTGCAGCACGCGGTGCCCGTCGCGGCCGTCGTCCGGCGGAGGTTCGCCGACGGTGCCCCTCAGCACCAGCGCTCGGGACGGCTCGGCGACGATGCGGAAGTCCACGCTCAGGTCGAACCGTTCCTCCAGCGCCCGCGGGAGCTCGTTCAGGAGTGCCTCGCGGGAAGCGTCCCCGCGCATCACGATGTCGGCGTCGATCCGGACGCTATGCAGAGCTCTGCATAGCGCCCGGATTCCAGTCCGCCAACGCCGGCGTCAGGGGCGTCAGCGCACGGCCGACGGTGAAGTTGCCGCTCAGGTTCACCCGTTCGGCGCCGTCGACCTCTTCGACCGAGTCCACGAGGAACCCGTCGCGCCAGGAAGTGCCCGTCAAAATCGTGGGAGGCTGCTCGGACTGGGCCGCCCGGGGTTGACGTGCCTCCGTCGAGAGGGCCAGCCCGAGGCCGACCCCGAGGATCAGCGTTGCCAGAGAGAGAATCCCGGCAGCCGGCTCCGGTTCGTACCGGGGCCGCAGCATGCGCTTGAGGCGCATGGCCAGGGGCCGCCGACCGGGCGCCATGCCGAGCCCGGGCGTGTCGTACGCTGGCGAGCGTTCCTCGATGAGCCGCAGCAGGCAGTCGATGTACGCCCGCTTTCCTCCCCGAAGCCGCCGGACGACCGCGTCGTCGCACGCCCGTTCGCACTCCGCGGCGAGGCGGCGGCCGACCCACCAGACCAGGGGATGGAAGAAGTAGACGATCTGCAGCAGGTTGGCGAGTGCGCGCACCGCGGGGTCCCGCCGGCGGAGATGGATGAGCTCGTGGAGGAGGACCGAATCCAGGTCCTCGCTTCGCCAGGACCGTACCAGCCGCGCCGGCAGCAGCACGCGCGGCCTCGCGAACCCCTGGACCACCGGTCCGGCGACGGCATCGTCCGGGACCATCCGCGCGTCGGGGCGCTGATCCGTATCACTGAACCGACGAGGGGAGGGAGACGCCGATCCAGTACCGCCGAACCGACGAAAGGGGGGCCGATTCCGTACGGCCGAACCGACGAGCGGCGGGCCGCGCGCGGCCGTCGCCGTTGCCTCGACTTCCTGTTACCATCGGCCGGGGCCGGCGGCCCGCGCCCCGGAGACGCACAGCATGCCCAGACGCCCGATGATCACGTTCCTCCTGGTCCTGGCGACATCCATCGCCGCCTGCGCGCCGTCGTCCGGCGGCCAGCCGTCGGCCGGCGCGGCGGAGGCGGCCGGCGAGGTCGCGGTGGTGACGTCCGGCGGCCTTGCCGCGGCCTACGATGCGCTCGCGCCGCAGTTCGAGGCCGAGACGGGCATCCGACTGGTGACCGCGTACGGGGCGTCCACGGGCGGGGCGCCCGACTCGATCCCGGCGAGGCTGGAGCGCGGGGAGCGTTTCGATGTCCTCATCATGTCGCAGGCGGGCCTGGACGGGCTCGCCGGGCGGGGCCGGGTCCGGCCCGACACCCGGGTCGACTTGGCGACCTCGTCGATCGGGATGGCGGTGCGCGAGGGCGCCCCCCTGCCGGACATCGGCACCCCCGAGGCGTTCGTGGAGGCGCTGCTCGCGGCCGAGTCCATCGGCTACTCGGCGAGTGTCAGCGGAACCTACGTGTCGACCGAGCTGTTCCCCCGGCTCGGCGTGGCCGAGGAGCTCGCCCCGAAGAGCCGCCGCATCGTCAGCGAGCGCGTCGCGGCGGTGGTGGCGCGCGGCGAGGTCGAGATCGGCTTCCAGCAGGTCAGCGAGATCCTCTCCATCGAAGGCGCGGCCTACGCCGGCCCCATTCCCGCCGAGTACCAGCGGGTCACGACGTTCTCGGCGGGCATCGCGGCGGACGCCGCCAACCCGTCCGGCGCGCAGACGCTCATCGACTTCCTGGCGTCCGAAGCCGCGGCATCGACGATCATCGAGTCAGGGCTTGAGCCGGCGGCGCACGCGGTCGGCGCAAACCCGTAGGAGTAGCGGGCCGCTGTCGGCGAGAGATCCGGCCGGCGGCGGCCGCCTCGCGCCGGACTGACGCCGCGAGCCCCGGACTGCCACTGGGCCCGGCGGATCCCGCCTCTTGGGGCGGCGATCGCGGCACCAAGTTGCCGACTGCCCCCAAGAGCACCCCGTTCGTGCGGGATGGCGCGCTCGGTACTGGCGGGTGATTCTCGTCAGCGTCCTTACGTGCGCAGCAGCAGCACTGCAAGCGCCGCGGCCGTCGCGAGCTGCCACCAGAGCTGGGCCTGCTCCTTGACGAGCAGGGTGCCGAGGCCGACGAGCCCCGCCGCGGCCGCGAGCAGGTACCAGTAGAGCTCGGTGAACCTCTCCTCGCGGTGCGTCGCCTGGGCGCGGCGCTCGACGTCGCCGAGGATGCGGAGCGCGATGTCCTGCCCGCTGTCGACGCCGAGTTCGTAGTAGGCGCCGTCGCCGGCCTCCGCGATCGCCCGTAGCGACCGCCGGTCGAGGGACGAGTGGATGGGGGCCTCGGGGGCGTCGTAGGGGCCGGCGGGAAGCTGGGGGATGAGCCCCCCGGCGGTGGTGCCGACGCCGACGGTGTACACGCGGATGCGGCGGTCGCGGGCGAGCTGCAGCGCGTCGTCCACCTCGCCGCTCCAGGCCTGGCCGTCCGAGAGAACGATGAACGCCTTGGCGCTGGGTCGCTCGCCGTGGAGCTGGGCGTCCCGCTCGAACATCTGCACTCCCCAGTAGATGCCCTCCTCGATGTTGGTGTCCCAGCTCGTGTCGTCCTCGAGGCGGAACGGCGGCTCGTCGCCGAGGTGATCTAGAAAGAAGAACAGGGCGTTGGGGTCGCGGGTCAGCCGCACCTGCGGGGCCGCGCGGTGGGCGAACAGGGCGAGGGCGACGCGCTGGTCCCGCCAGCCGAGGAGCTCGGTGAACGTGCGGATCCACGCCACCGACCGCTGCCAGCGGTCCGGGGCCATGTCGCTTACCCGCATCGACGCCGAGCCGTCCTGCAGGATGATGAAGTCGGCGCCCGCGCTCCGCGTGACCGGGACCAGAGCCTGGGGGCGCGCGAGGGCGAGGACCAGCGCCGCGACGGCGAACAGCAGGCAGAGGTGGAACGAGAGCCCGCCGGCGAGGGCGAACCGCTCGGGGACCGGCGTCGTCCGCCCGCGCCGCGCCGCGCGGGCGTCCCGCCGACGCCGCGCGAGCTGCCACAGCCACAGCAGCCCGAGGCCCGCCGGCAGCAGCAGGAGCCAGAGATACAGCGGTTCCTGGAACTGGAGCGCGGGAAGCTGCGTCGGAGTCACGGCCGATCCTCGTGTCGCCTCGTCCTGCTACCCGCGCCGGCGTATCGGGGCGCTCTCGCCGATGGTCGGGTCGTCGGTCTCCTCCGGCTCGACGAAGCGGTCGCGCGGCACGTAGATCTGGATGTCCTCCATGTCCGCCTCCTCCGGCTCCGTCCCTTCGTTCCCCGGCACGGTGGGGCGCCGCGCCTCCGGCACCGGCCCGCCGGCCGCGATGCGGGCGCGCAGGCGCACCATCAGCTCGTAGTTGAACGCGGCGTCGACATTGGCGTCGTTGGCCTCGAGCACGCGGCGGTAGACGCCGATGGCCCGGTCGAGCGCGCCCAGGGCCATGTCGCGGCTCGCGTCGGGGCGCTGCGTGGCCCGGTAGCGCGCGTTGGCGACCAGAAGCTGCAGATCGACGTTGCCCGCGATGCTCGGGCTGTCGGGCGAGTCGTAGAAGGTGACGATGGGGAGGTAGTCACCGCGCCAGTACCGCACCGCGGCCTGCTTCACCGCCACCGAGTCGCGCAGGCCGGCGAGCAGCCCGGGGAGGCGCGCGGTCGGTGCCAGGGACGCCGCGGCGCCGTCGTACCCCGCCGCCGCGCCGGCGAGGTCGAGGGTGGCGAGGGCGCGGTCGGCCGCCGCGAGCCGCCGCTCGAGCCGGCTGCCCGCGAGCAGCGCGAGGGCCGCGGCGGCGAGCAGCAGGGCGGGCACGAGGTAGCGCAGCAACGTCTTCATGAAACCTCCTGAACGGCGTCGAGTCCGGCCGGGGCGGCGATCGCGGCCGTGACGGGTCGGGCGCTCATGGGAACCTCCCACGCGGCTTCATGCCGCGCCGGGGCGGGCCGTGAGGATGGCCGTCCAACCGACCCACCAACCGTCGGTGCCCGCACGGCGTCACGCCGAGCCGGAGCAGGGCCATCGACGACGGCGAGCGGTTCACGGAAACCTCCTGAACGGCTTCACGCCGAGCCCCGGCGGGGACGCCGACAACGACGGCACCGGGCGCTTCACGGGAACCTCCTGAACGGCTTCACGCCGAGGCTCAGGACGAGGGCCAGGCTCCACAGGCCCGCCGCCGCCAACGCGAAGGGCGAGAAACGCGGCTGGTGGGCCACGTACTGCGTGATCTCGATCTCGCCCGCCGACAGCTCGTCGATTTCGTGCACCGCCTGCAGGATCGCGGCCTCGTCGGCGGCGGGGTAGAAGCGCCCCCCGGTCTTCTCGACGGCCAGCTTCCAGGTGATGTCCGGCAGGACGTCGCCGAGGCCCTGGTCGTAGGCGGTACGGATGAAGTAGACGGGAATCGAGTTGTCCGCCGCCTCCTGCAGGATGTCGTCGAGCGACTGGCCCTCGTAGACGGCGTGGGTGTCCTGGCCGTCGCTGAAGACCACCATCAGGTTGCCCTGCGCCCTGAGGAAGTCGAAGGTGCGGAAGAGCTGCACCCCGCGGCTGATGGCGCGCATGATCAGGGTCCCGTGGTCGGGGAAGCGGTCGTACTCCTCGGGCGTCCCGATGAGGCCGATGCTGAGCAGCACGTTCTCGTAGTCGTTGGTGAACGGAGTGACGACGTAGGCCTCGCCCCCGAACTGCACCAGCGACACGAGGTCGCGGTGCGACCCCTCCATGCGCCGCCGCACGAAGTACTCGGCGGCGGCGGCGTTGGCGAGGAACGTGTTGCCCCAGCCGAGCTGGTCGGTGGCGAACGAGCTGTCCATGCTGAGCGAGGCGTCGATGAGGATGGCGATGCGGTGCCCCGGGTACGTCGCGCGCTCCTGGACCAGCGCGGTGTGGGGATCGGCGAGGGCGACGGCGAAGAACGGCAGGCCGGCCAGGACCAGCGCGAACGGCGCGTGGCGGAGCGGCGCGAGGTCCGAGCGGCGGGTGATGGCGGCGGGGAGCAGCGTCGGCAGCACGAGATGGGTGCGTCCGGGGCGGGTGCGGACCATGGCGCGGGCGAGCAGCGCGGCCAGCGCGAGCAGGGCCAGCACGCCCAGCGCGACCACCGTCTCGTCGCGGCGCGGCAGGGGCAGGGCGGAGAGGGACATCCCGCCCAGCTCCGCGAGCGTGAGCCGCAGGCGCTCGACAACCGCGGTCACCGTGTCCACGGCGCTCCCCTCGTCAGCCGGGTCCACGCCTGCCGGGCGCCATCGGTCCAGCGGCCGGCGTGCCGAACCGGCGCGAGGGCGCGCCAGCGCAGTTGCCCGATGTGGGCGATGCCGGCGTCCACCGCGCGAGTGAGCGCGTCGGGTTCGACGCCGGAATCTGTCGTCTCGTCGCCGCGCCCGTAGCGGACCGCCGTGAGCAGTTTCATCGCCCGACAGAGGTCCGTGGCCGCGGGCGTCGTGGCAAGGTGCCAGTCGGCTGCGGTGACGGCCGACGAGAGGGCCGCGGTGCGGCGGCCGAGCAGCCCGTGGCGCACCCGCAACTGCCCGTCCCGCGGCGCCTCGCCGGCGGCTAGCACCGACTGGGTGACGGGCCGCCCCAGCGCCACCGCGCTAGCGATGCGCAGGGCGGCGAGGGCGCGCCCCGCCGCGTCGCGGGTCCAGCCGTGCCCGGCCGCGGCCCCGCGCACGCGGATCAGCTCCTCGAACGCGCGGCGGGCGGCGAGCGCCGGCGACAGGCGCTTCTCCGTCGCCGCCGCGGTGCCCCTGCGGTCGCGCACCATGCGCAGCGCGCCGAGCGCGACGAGGCCGACGGCGGCGATCCCGAAGAGCGCCGAGAGCAGCCCCAGCAGGTTGGCCCGCAGCTCGCCCGCCTGCGCCGCCCCGAAGCCGGCCGGGGGCAGGTCGCGGATGTCGTCCACCGCGTCGGGGACCAGCGACAGGAGCCGGACCGACTCGGCCGGCAGGATGTAGGTCAACTCACGCCCCGCGAGGGCCGGCTCGTCGCCCACCCGCCGTTCGATGCGGTACGGCAGGTCGAGGGCCGGGATTTCCACGTCCTCGCCGAAGCCGCCCTCCGCGATCAGGCGCAGCGTGTAGTCGTGCTGCGAGAAGCGGTAGGGCCCGGTCAGGATGTCGTCGACGCGCTCGCCGGAGAGCACCTCGAAGGGGGCCGCGTCGAGGGTGGCCGGCTCGAGGGCGGCCCCGTCCAGCCGCGTCCGCGCCGCTTCGGTCTCCACCGTCCGGCACGTCACCGTCATCGTGAACCGTTCGCCGACGAACACGGCGTTCCGGTCCACCCGGCGCCAGCACCGCAGCGCGTCGACCGCGGTTGTGTCGGCCATGGTCCCGCCGGCCGACGCTCCGCCGACCCCGGTCTCGCCGGCCGCCGCTTCGTCGACCCCGGTTCCGCCGACCGCGATTTCAGTGCCATCGGGCTGCGCCGCAGCCGCCGCCATCGGCGCGGCGGCCAAGGCAAGGCGGATCGCCCACTGAGCGCCGATTCGGAGCGTGGCCAGGGTCATGGGTCTTCGGAACGCGTCAACTCGCCGGCAGTTTGGTCGATTGCGGGAGGCGCTTGGGGCGCCGACTAGAACACCGTGTCGCGTATCAGTTGCCGCGAGCGCTGGAGGATGAGTTTCGGCCGGGTCCAGTCGGCAACTCGATGTCGGTCACGGTCCTCGCCGGATCCGGCGCGTGCTGCCGCGCAGGTCCTTGTCATGAACGCGGGTCGCGCGGACGCGTACAGCGGTCGAGCAGCTCGTCGCCGGTAGCGCAGACGACGATCCAGTCGCCCACTTCGGCCAAGTAGGCGGGGTCATTGCTCCCGGCGATCAGTCCGGCCAGCCGTTCCGCCGTCCGCGCGTCGAACCGCCGCGCCGCTAGGCGGCGCAGCAGCGCCCGCTGCTCGGCCCGGCCTTCCGCCCGTCCCTCGGCCCGGCCCTCCTTCCGTCCCTCGGCGCGGCCGGCAGCGCGCACTCGTCGAAGCAGGGGCGCGTCGCCCGCGCCGGCGCCGTCCCGTTCGCGCAGCGCCCGGCCGACCCGGTCCAGGACCGCCATCGTCTCCGCCGACAACGTCGGTTCGTTCATCGCCCGGTGAATCTCCGCCGCGGTCCAGCCTGGGAACGCCCGGCTTTCGGGCGACGGGCGGTAGCCGCCCGGATGCAGGACGTGGATGGTCACCCCCGGCTTGCGGCTCGCGGCCCGGCTCGGCGAGGGCGCGTCCGGCACCTCCACCCACACTTCGGGCAGGCCCCACGACTCGTACAGCGCGAGCTTGCGCCGTCGCGCGTCGGTGGTGTGATCGACCTCGACCACCACGTCCGGCAGCGCGTCCTCGCCCACCACCATGGCGGGGCCGGGGGGGCGGTCCCGTTCCGGATTCAGATAGACCGACTGATCCGCCTCCAGGATGCGCCGCGGTTTGCCCTGCGCGTCCCGCAGCAGGATGTCGGCCGAGCCGAACGCTTCGATGGGCGCGCCACGCGTCAATACGATCAGGGCGGTCATCTGGGCGAGGCGCTGCGACGGGTGCTCGTGATAGATGCTGACCGGCTCGCTCACCACCATGGCCGTCTCGGTGGCGGCGTCCCAAACCTCGATGCGGCCGTCGTAGTCGCCGATCTCGTCGCGGGAGATGTGCACCGCCACGCAACCCGGGAAGTCGTCGGCGACCGGCGCCGGCGAGTCGGGCACGGCGGCGGCGGGGGCGGCGTCGCGGGGCGGCACCGGTGCCTTCGGAGGTCCGAAGGACGACGGATAGGGTTCGAGGGTGGTTTCCGCAGTCGCCATGTGTCGCCTCCCGGGCTCGACGCGCGCCGTCGACGGGCGGCGGCACCACTCTCCATCATACGCCAGCCCGGGGGAAGCCCACGCCTACGAACCCGATGAACGGCAGGCGCGGGGCCGGGCCGGGTCGGCGAACGGCGACGACGCTTCGTCGCACCTCTCGACGACCTGCGGTCGGCGCGCTCCGGCCGGGTCCACGGCGGGCGTGTGACGCGGAGAGTGCGGCGGCTGCGCGAGGCCGGTTCGTTGAACCACCCGATGACTTGCGGTACGCTGGCCGCCTCACGTTCCGCGTGCAGAGTAGGGCGGCGGCGTTCGCCGCGCATTCCGGGGAGTGAATCGATGAAGACGACAGCGCGTGCCGCGGGACGGGGAGCCCGCCGTGAGAACGTCTGCGGAGCCCGCCGGCTCCTCGCACCCGTGCTCGCGACCGCGTTCGCCGCCGCCCCCGCCGCCCTCGCGCAGGCCCCGGCGGAGTTCGTGCCGGTGACCGACGCGATGCTGCAGGCGCCGTCCCCCGGCGACTGGCCGATGTGGCGCCGCACCCTCGACGGCTGGGGCTACAGCCCCCTCGACCAGATCGACCGCGACAACGTCGGCGACCTGCGGATGGCGTGGTCGCGCGCCCTCAGCCCCGGCGGCCGGCAGCAGGGCACGCCGCTCGTCTACGACGGCGTCCTCTACATGCCCAATCCGAGCGACGTCATCCAGGCCATCGACGCCGCCACCGGCGATCTGCTCTGGGAGTACCGCCGCGACCTCCCCGACGACGCCTGCGAGCGCATCATGCCCGGCGTCTGCACGACCAACCGGAACCTCGCCATCTACGACAACCTCATCATCGACACCAGCGTCGACGAGTACGTCTTCGCCCTCGACGCGCGAACGGGCGAGCTGGTCTGGGAGACGCGGGTCCTCGACTACCAGACCCACCCCGCGAACCAGAGCACCGGGCCGATCATCGCGAACGGCAAGGTCGTCTCGGGCCGGAGCTGCATGCCCGCGGCGGGGCCCGAGGCCTGCGTCATCACCGCCCACGACGCGCGGACGGGCGAGGAACTGTGGCGGCGCCGCACCACCCCCGCCCCCGGCGAGCCCGGCGACGAGACGTGGGGCGGCGTGCCCGATCGGGACCGCCGCCACGTCGGCACGTGGATGGCCCCGAGCTTCGACCCCGCGCTGAACCTGCTCTACATCGGCACGTCGGTGACCTCGCCGGCCCCGAAGTTCATGGTGGGCGGCGCCGACCTGACCCACCTCTACCACAACTCGACCCTCGCCCTCGACGCCGACACCGGCGAGATCGCCTGGTACTACCAGCACCTGAACGACCACTGGGACCTCGACCACCCCTTCGAGCGGCTCCTCGTCGACACCGTCGTCCGCCCCGACCCGTCGGCGGTGAGCTGGATCAACCCGGGTCTTCAGCCGGGGCGCGAGCGCCGGGTCATGACCGGCATCCCCGGCAAGACCGGCATCGTGTACACCCTCGACCGCGCCACCGGCGAGTTCCTGTGGGCCACCCCCACCGTGGCCCAGAACGTGGTGAGCCGCATCGACGGTGCCACCGGCGCGGTGACCGAGAACCCCGAGGCGGTCTTCCGCGGCTTCGGCCAGGAGGTCTTCACCTGCCCCACCGCGATGGGCGGCAAGGACTGGGAGGCGGGCGCCTACAGCCCGCGGACCAACACCATGTACATGCCGCTCCGCAACGCCTGCGCGCGCATGGCCCCCCTCGACGACGGCGGGCGCTCGCTCTACAGCCTCAGCATGCGCAACGAGCTCGCCCCCGGCACGGACCAGCTCGGCGCGGTGTGGGCCATCTCGGCCGAGACCGGCGCCGTCGCCTGGACCCACGAGCAGCGCTCCGCCACCATGTCGCTGGCCGCGACGGCCGGCGGGCTCGTCTTCGTCGGCGACGTGAACGGCCGCTTCAAGGCCCTCGACGACGAGACCGGCGAGGTGCTGTGGGAGATCAACCTCGGCTCGCCGGTGAGCGGGTTCCCGGTGACCTACGCCGTCGACGGCCGTCAGTACGTGGTCGCCGGCACCGGCACCGGCGGCAACGCCTCGCGCTGGAGCGCGATGACCCCGGAGCTGCGGCCGAGCAGTGGCAACAATATCTTTGTTTTCGCGCTGCCGTGACCGCGGGTGCCGGGGCGGGCAGCAGCGCGGCTGGCCGTCGGCGACGCGGGGGATGTCACTGGGTCTCCGGCAATACACTGAAGCCTTCCCGAAAGCTCGCATCCCGGAGGCGCTGGTCGAACGTCACGAACTCTTGTCCCGCCGGTGCCTGCCCGCACCACGACAGGGCGGCGGCCAGTTGCAGCGCGTCGGCGGCCCGCAGCGGATGCACGGCCAGCAGCCGTTCCGCCGTGTCGCGCAGCGCATCGTTGGGCTGCATCTCCATCCAGGCGCTTGCGAGCGAACGCAGCAGGTTCCGGGCGGCAAGCTCGTCGGCCCGAGTCGTGCCGCTCTCGCGAGTCCGACGCATCAGGGCCGAGACACACTCGGTGCGCGTACCCCACCACACCACCATCGATGCATCCTCGACGAGAATCTCCCGTACCGTCGACGAGGCGGGCTCCTGCACGCAGAGCGGCACCACCGCCGACGTATCCCAGAACTTCACCAGCCTTCGTCCCGCTCCCGCAAGACTGCGGCGCGTACGGCTCCTCGCGGATCCGCGGGCCGCGGCAGGTCCCAGAAATCCGCGGGCAGGGGTTTCTGCCCGCGCTTGAGCAGACCCCTCGCCTCCAAGTTCCGCACGTGCTCGGGCACGGAGGCGGCGCTCGGGAGGGGTAGCAGCCGGGCAATGGGACGGCCGTGCTCTGTGATCACGACCTCCTCGCCGGCCTTGACGTGCCGCAGGTAGGCGCTCAACGACATCTTGAGCTGAGAGACGGTGGTTGTCTGCATGTCCTTTCAGGTCGGTAATATCAGACTATAGTAGTCGATCCTCGTCTGACGAGCAAGCGCCGGCTCGCCGCGGGGGCCCTGCCGCCGCTTCATCTGTTTCCGCTCCTGCAGGAACGCGACCACCGTGTCGTGGAAGTGCCGCCCGGTGCCGCCGAGGCGCAGCACGTCGAGCCCGCGGTCGAGAGCTTGGCGCTCCACCGCGCCGTGCCACGTCGGACACGCCGCGGGCGAGCCGCCGCAGGTCGTCGGCCGCGGGGGACTTGCCGCCGGCCCCGCATCGGGTCGAGTCGGACACGGGCCGCCGAGTCCATGGCGGGAGGCACCGACCTGACCCATGTCTACCACAACTCGATCCTCGGCTGGATGCCGATACCAGACGAGGCTGTGGGCTTTCTTGACATCGGTCAACGACACGGGTCGACCGGCTGCGGTAGCCTGACTTCCGTGGCAATCGCGCCCGCAGCGAAACTGGCCGACCACACACAACACGAATAGCCGCAAGGGAAGAGGTGGTGCAAATGGCTGACAACGCGGCCGATAGCGGCGGCAACCCGGGTAGCATCCTTTCGCAGCTTGACATGGCGTCGGCGAACAGAAATCCACTGCGGATGCTGGCCGACATACTCAAGGATAGCGCCCTTACGGTTGAGGACAAGCGCATCATTGTGGAACTGTGGAAGGCTCGTTTTCACCACAGAAGAAGAATTGCCTACATTTCCCTTGGTGCCCTGCTTGTGTTGCTTGCGGCTACTCTTTGCGTCGTACTCTTTTCGTGGCCGGACAGTGGTAAGTGCAACTTGGCCGAGATGGGAGATCACGTCGTTTGGCTCGGGAGCTTTTTCATGGCGATAGTGCTGGCCTACTTCGGGATCTCAGGGCTCAAGCCGGCCAGTTGAGGGAAGGGCAGGAAGAATGGCATCCGAGAATCGTATCGCCATTACGATTCCGAGTCTTGTCCTGAAGAAGAGTTCCGATGTGGGACGAAGGGCCAAGAACGAGCCCTATATTGTCACATCGGCTATAGACGGCAACGAGGCAGAGGGTCAACGGCCAACGCTGGGCGTGCGTGTTTTTCCCAAGATAAGCCCTGGGGAAGCCGTAGGTCTGGTCGGTAGCGGACACCTCGTGTATGGTCCCGACGATCCCGGTGATTTCGTTGCGTTTTCGATCCTGGTCGCAGAGTCTGACAAGGATCTCGGAAATGGTCTTGGCGCGGCGCATGAACAAGCGAAGAACAACGATAAGGTCAAGGAGGCACTCAAGACCGCAACCGGAATCGGTGCTGCAGTCGCGGTTGCCGATATAGCTATTGAAGTCATGTTGGCGGTGCTCAAGAGGAACAAGGATGACCAACTCTACAGGGTCGACGGTACCCTTTTGAGAGATGTAGAGCCTGGCTACCGGAATAACAAGTTTACGGTAGGAAATGAGTACGTGGATATGACCATACAGGTATTCCAACTTGGCGGCAACTTGGCTTCTCTATTGAATGAGGCGGACTGAAGGGGGGGTGGGGCCACTCTCATTCCCACTCTCAGTCCACGCCTACTGCCACTTCATCTGCTTCCGTTCCAGCAATTGAGCCGGCTTCAGGGACTTTGCAGCAGCATCTCGCCGGGCGGGACGGCCGGTCGCGTGCAGTCTGGATCCCTGGTGACGGTCTTTGATGCCGACCTCGCGGGCATGGCCGTTCTCCGAGGAAACGTCACGCGATACTGTTTCGTCGATGCGGATGCTGACTGTTCGGGTCGGGCGCGCTCGATCGGCTCCAGCCGATTGCCGGAGGGATTCGCAGGTCGTTGGGCCGAGCGGCCGCTTCGAGCGCCTTGAGCTTCCGCCGGAGCGGCCCGGCAGGCGCTACCGCTCGTCCGCCGCCCCCTCGCCCGGAAGCTCCCCGAGGCGCACGGCCCATAGGCCGGAGTTCATGTCCGAGAAGAAGATCGTCCCCTTGTGCGGCTGCGCGCCGAAGACCTGGGGCGCGTTCGGCACGAAGCCCTCGGGGTCGAGGGGCAGGAAGCGGGCGATCTCGCGGCCCTGACGGTAGAGGTTGCCGAGCAGCTCGCCCGAGACGTCGACCACCCGCAGGCCGCCGTTGTAGAACCCCACGTACATCACGTCGTCCTCGACCCAGATGTTGTGGCTCCCCGCCTCGGGCACTTCGTAGCGGCCGACGAGGCGCGGCGGCGATTCGAAGTTCTCGTCCCACTCCAGGATGTGGATCCAGCCGGCCCAGCGGTGCGGCTCGTTCACGTAGCCGGGGGTGCCGGTGCCGACGGCCGCCCGCGGGCTGTAGTTCGGGCCGCTCCGCGCCGCTTCGTCCCCCGCGAAGATGTAGAACTTGCCGGTCGAGACGCTCCGGTAGGGATAGACGGCGTGATTCCAGCCGGTCGGGAACGGGAACTGCCCGATGAGCCGTGGGTCGCGCGGGCTGCCGCCCCTTCCCGCGCCGCCCACGTCGATCACCGCCACCCCGTCGGTCCAGTTCGCGGAGTACGCGATGCCGTCCGCCACCACGACGTCGTGGATCGACCGCGCCGGATTGTCGAGGGCGAAGCTCCCGACCCGCCGGGGGGATGCGCGGTCCGAGATGTCGATGACGTCGAAGCGCCGGGCGCCGGAGAGGGCGTAGACGTAGCCGTCGTGAATGTAGGTGTTGTGGACGCCGCCGGTGAGCTGGTCGTCGTACTCGGCGATCTTCCGCACCCCGACGTTCGGATTGGACACGTCGAGGATGACCAGCCCGTTCCGCCGGTTGGAGGCACCCTCGCGCGAGAGCACCGCCGTCCTGCCGTCCTCCGAGACCTTGACGTCGTTTACCGAGCGTGCGTCGACGTGCACGACGTCGACGAGATCGATGCTCGCCGGATCCGTCACGTCCCAGACGTAGGCGTGGCCGCCCGCGTTGTGGGTGCCCGTCAACGCGTAGTCGCGCCCGTCGGGGGCCTCCCACACCCAGAGGTCCGTCGTGGCGCGGTCCTGCACCCGGCCGTGCCCGACCAGCTCGACGGGGCGCCGGACCGCGCGCTCGACGACCCGGATGACGGTGGAGGCCGATACCGGGCCGCTGCGGGCGACGACCGTATACACCCCGGGGAGATCCGTCACGAACCGGCCGTCCTGCGTGACCAGCCCCGAGGAGGGGCCGCCGCTGCTCAGGTCGTCGGTGACGGCGGAGACGCTGAAGCCGACCGGGACGTCGTCGAGCGGCCGTCCGTCGGCGTCGGTCACCGTGGCCGTCAGGTGCATCACGTCCCCCGCGCGAACGGTGCTCCGGTCCGGGGTCAGATCGACGCTCGCGGCCGGGTTCGGCTGCACGTCGAGGATCAATTCGGCGGTCGCGCCGCCGGCGGTTGCGGTCACCGTGACCCTTCCCGGCGCGCCGAGCGCCAGCACCGATCGAGTGCCCGCGCCCTCGGTGGCCGCCGGTTGCCCGATCGGCAGGGCCACCGACCCGTCCGAGGAACGCCACTCGATCGCGGCGTCCTCCGCGACCGCCCCCGTCTCGTCGCGCGCCTCGGCCCGGACGGCCACTTCGGTCCCGGCGTAGAACGGTCCCGATGCGCTCACGGTGAGCGACGCCGCCGGCCGCGGCAGGATGGTGAGCGGTATGCGCCGTTCCAGACGGCCCTCCGCATCCGAAGCCGGTGCCGAAGCGTCGGGCGCGGCGCCCACCACCCGCACCATCACCGCGTACCGGCCCGGGCGCAGGGTCGAGATTCGCCCGTCGGCGGTCACCGTGAAGATGTTGAAGCCCCAGGTCCGTTCTTCGAGGTTCCAGTACTGCCCGTACAGCGGCAGATAGAGGACCTGGGCCTCCATCTCGTTCCCGTCGCCGTCGAGTACCGTGGCTGAGATCTGCGCGCCCTCGCCCGCGGTCAGCGTGATTTCTTCTGGCGAGACCGACAGGGTCGCTGGCGTCGACCCATCCGGTTCGATCCCGGCTTGCGCGAACGCGCCCGCCGGGACGAGCAGGACGGCGGCCAGCGCTTTCGCATGTCGGAGAATTGGGGAAAGGGACATCTGCGCTACTCCTCGGTTACCGCCGCTTCATCTGCTTCCGCTCCAGCAGGAACGCCACCACGGTGTCGTGGAAGTGCCGGCCTTCGCCGCCGAGGCGCAGCACGTCGAGCCCCCGGTCGCGCGCCTGGTGCTCGACCGCGTCCTGCCACTCGGCGATGCGGCGGGCGAGCTGCCGCACGTCGTCGGCCGCGAGCACCCGGGTGCGGCCCGTCTCCGCGTCGGCGGCTTCGATCCAGCCCGCGGACAGGGGCGGGAGCTCGAACGCGAACGCGCTGTCGATGAGCACGACGAAGACGTCGTGGGCGCTGTTCAGGTCGGCGAGCTCGGTGAGGAAGGCGTCCGTATCCTCGAACAGGAAATCGGAAATGACCGGCACCAGCGAACGGCGGCGCAGCAGCTCCGCGAAGGTGCGGTGCGAGGCGGGCTCGGCGCCGTACCGGCCCCGAAGCTGGTCCTGGTAGACGTCCACACAGTGGATGGCGTGGTTCCGCCCGACTTGGGGGCGCAGCGCGATGCGGCGGGCGTCGTGGTCGAAGGTGACGAGGCCGGCCCGGTCCTGGAAGAAGGCGGCGGCCAAGGCGAACGTCGCCACGGTGCGGGCGATGACCCTCGCGATCGACTCGCCCCCCGCCCCGCACCGGGTCGAGTCGGAGACGTCGGCCGCGATGATCACCGAGGCGCTGCTCTCCTGGTCGAACTCGCGGGTGACCAGGGGGCTGAAGTTGGTGAGGGTCGACTGCGCCCAGTCGATGGCCGACGGCCGGTCGCCGGGCTCCCACCCGCGCAGGCCCGCGAGGTCGTGGCCGGGGCCGTGGACGAGGCTGGGGTGGATGCCCCCCATCAGCTCCTGCATGCGCCGCCGGATGACGAGCTCGACGTCCCGGATCTCCTCCCAGGATACGAGGGAGTCGTCGGCGTCGACGCTCATGGAATCGGCACCCGATCGACGATGTCCGCGATGACGTCGTCGACCCGCACCCCGCGGCCGGCCGCGTGGGGGGCGAGCCAGATGCGGTGGCCCAGCACGTAGGGGGCGAGCGCCTGCACGTCCTCGGGGTAGACCTCGGCCCGGCGGCCCGACAGCAGGGCCCACACCTTGACGAGGCGGCCCCAGCAGATGGTGGCGCGGGGCGAGCCGCCGAGGTCGACGAACTGCTCGACCAAGGGCGAGGGCGAATGCTGCCGCCACTCCGTCTCTGGACTGTAGGGCCGGGTGGCGGACACCAGCCGCCGGATGTACTTCCCGAGCGCGTCGTGCAGGAACACCTGCTCGCCGATGCGCGCCCGCAGCTCGAGCACCCGCGCCTTCGGCATCAGGCCGTCGAGGTGCACCTTCTTGAAGTCGAAGTCGACGAGCTTCTGCTCCTCCTCGGGGGGCAGGTAGCCGATGTTGACCATGATCGCGAACCGGTCGGTGGCCGCCTCCGACAGGGGGAAGGTGCCCTGGCCGAGCTCGATCGGGTTCATGGTGGCGATGGCGAAGCTGAACGCGGGCAGCCGGTAGGTCTCCTTGCCGACGGTGACCGAGCGGTCCTGCAGGCCCTCAAGAAACGCGCTCTGCGACTTGAGGGGGATGCGGTTGATCTCGTCGAGCAGGATGACCTCGGCCGACGCGAGGGGGCCGAACTCGGTCATGAACTCGCCGGTCGCGGGGTTGATCATCTGGAACCCCACGACCTCGGTCGGCTGGAGGTCGGCGCGACCCTGGAGGCGCGCGAACCTCGCCCCGCTGATGGCGGCGAGGATGACCCCGAAGAAGGTCTTCCCGACGCCGGGCACCCCGCGTAGCAGCAGGTTGCCGGCATTGACCTGCCGCTGCTCCTCCTGATCGTAGGTGGTGGGGATCTCGGCCAGGAGCACCATGTTGGCGAGGGCCTTCTCGCGCTCGTAGCCGACGAGGGCCTTGCCCCCCTCGGCGATGATGGCGTCGTGGAAGTCGACGGCGTCCTGCAGGTCGGCGTGCATGGGTCTACGGTCGGTGCGGCGGATGACGGCGTTGCGGAGGGCGACGGTGATGACTCCAGGCGGCACGTCTCTTTGCCCGGGTAGCCGTCCGTTGGCCGCTATTCTACCGTGTCCCGCGTGACGCGCTTCACCGTCGTGGACGTGAGAAACGAGGAATCGCGCAGAATGAAAGGCCATGCTTGAAGGAGAGCCGAGGGTGGACGGCGAGCGTATCGCCGCCGCGAGGATCGCCGCCGAGCTGGCCCGGGTGCCCGCAGTGGTCGCCGTCCATGCGAGCGACTCCCAGGGGTTGACCCGGATCTGGACCGTTCTCGTCGAAGACGACGACGCGACGCTCGACGCTGTGTTCCAGCGAGAACTTGAGCTGCACGACGACTACGGAGAGCGGCTGGCGTCGGTCGAGTTCCACGTGGTGTCGCAGGGAGCTGCGCGCTCTCTCTCGCTGGGCGACCCGATCTACGAGCGTCCCCGCTGGTGACTCCGCCGGAACAGGCATTTCTGGAGCAGGCCGGACACAATCGTCGCGTGGCCGAGGCGCTGCTGCGGGGCAATCCTCCGATCAGCCGCCAGTGGGCGAGGCGCCTTCGCGGTGCCGTGCACCGACCCGCTACTCGTCCGGGGCGGGCTCCAGCAGGGGCTTGAGCCCGCCCCACACGTCGGGGTCGAGCGCGAGCAGGGTCGCCAGGTACAGGTCGACGTCGGGGGCCTCGAAGCGCCCGCGGAGGCCGTCGACGGCGGGCGCGAGCCGGTCGTCCGCGAACGGCTCGGGCTCGTGACCCGGCGGAATCAGGCCGTCGTCGTTCGGGACCTCCAGCGCGTCGAGAAACGCGCCCAGCAGCGGCCTGCGGTGGGCGAGGTGTAGCGTGGTCAGCAGCGTCGAGGCCAGGGTGTTATCGGGACGGACGCGGCGCACGAAGTAGTCGACCCGCTTGTCGAGCGGCAGCTTGCGGACCCCCGCGGGCCGGAAGCGCAGGGCGTCGGCGAGGGCCTGGTCGGCTTGGGCGCGGAGTTCCGGGTCGTCGCCGTACATCGCGTGGACGGCGAGGCGTCGGACGGATTCACCCAGGGCCGGCCACAGGCGGGCCGGCGTCAGCTTGTCCAACGGGAGGTTCTGCAGTAGGGACACGGTGCTGGGTGACGAGATCAGGAGTCGGGCGACTAACGGTTGGGGTTTCCCACGTAGTGTGTTTCGGACACGCTCGCTGCCGGATCACCAGTTCTCGTCACTCCAGTCCGTGCCCGCCGTGTCCAGTTCGGCTGCGGTCCGAAGCTGTTCCCGATCCAGCGCCGTATCGGCGAACAGCTCGTTCAGCCGGCGGGTGACGTCGGTGTCTTGCGGCTGATGGCGGCCGCCGCGGTCCGGCCCGGCACCCTTCGGCCCGCCGGCGCATTCGCCCTTCCGGGTGTGACGCGAGATTCTCACGATGCGCTCCGGTCAGGGATCGGTCCGGTTCTCGGCGATGAACTCGCGGGCCATGCGGCGGGCGCTGTCGCGGATCGAGCGCACCGCCGCGTCGTTGGTGATGGTGGCCCGCGACACCCCGTCGATGTCCTCGCCGACGGTCAGCGGGGCGAGCACGCTCTTGCCCCGGAACTGCTCGATGAACTCGGGCAGGTCGATCGAGAAGTAGCCGAACGGCTCGTCGTGGTACACCATGCTCACGTCGAGCAGGACGCCGCTCGGGGCCATGCCCACCAGCATCCAGATCTCGCCCTTGTAGCCTCGGACGCCCCGGGCGAAGTCGACGGTGAAGAATCCGAGGCCGACCAGCACCTCCTTGCCGTCGGGCTCCGTCCGGTAGCCGCGGTAGTGGGGCGTCCCGCGGTCGACGAAGCGGAACGTCTCGGCCCCCGGCAGCGCCTCGCGCAGGTACCGCTCGTAGCGCGGGACGTCGTCGGTGGCCCGCCACCGCTGCGCCAGGGTCGCGGCGGGCAGGCCGGCGATCACGAGAACTGCGGCCAGCAAAGCGGCCGGCTTCACGTCGTCTCCTCCTGGGGGTGAAGAACGCTGCCGGCCTTGACCGTCGCGGGTCTCATTTTGTCGGGTCGAGGGGTGCCGCCGCGTTTCGCCCGCCGAAATCGCCGGATCGCCAGCCGTGGCCGATGAGTGCCGACATGAGGGTCTGGAGGGTCGCCTCGATGGCGCCGACCCGGCCCGCGAGTCGGTCGACCCGCCCGGAGAGCCGGTCGACCTTGCCGTTGAGGACGAGCACGCCCACGCCCGCGACCAGGGAACCGAGCGCGCCGAGCACCGCAGCCACCGCTGTCAGGGTATCCACCATGCCTCCCGAGTATACTCCGTGGCCCCGTTGTCCGCCGGCTTCTCTCGGTCCCTCTTGGGCTACCCGCCGCCCCCGAATCAGGGGCGGCGGGGTACACGGTGCCGGGTTCGCCCCGCGCCCGGTGTGACGCCGCCGCCGTCAGTCCGCCAGCGGGTGCGGACGCAACTGGAAGTGCACCATCTTGCTCGGGGTGCCCTTGCCGCCCTCGATGTGCCAGTTGAAGTTGCCGCCGTAGTTGGCCCAGAGGCCCCGTCCCTTCCAGCCCGCGTCGGGGTCGTCGATGCGGCCGTCGAGGCCCCGCGAGAAGAAGCCTAGCGGGTAGGGGATGCGCAGCACCACCCACTCGCCGGTGTCCGGCTGGAGGGCGAGCAGCGAGTCCGAGCCCGAGCCGTTCGCGATGGGGACGTTCTCGCCGAGCCCCAGCGTGTTGAACTGGTCGACCCAGTTGTAATAGTGGAAGTCGCCACTCCCGGGGTCGTCGACCCCGTTCATCTGGGGGCCCGGGGTCGGGTAGAGGGTCCAGCCCTCGGGGCAGTGCTGGCCCGTCGCCTCCGGCCCGTTGAGCACCCGGCACCGGCTGCGGTCGAAGCTCGCCATGTGGCCGCTCCCCGACAGCGCGGTCCAGATGACCCCGTTGCGGTCGACGTCGATGCCGCGCGGCGCGTGGCCGGTCAGGGCCGGGTCCACGTCGGGGTTCTCGATCGACGGCGGCTCGTAGACCTCGGCGATGCACGTCTCGGGCGGGTTGTCGCCGCGGTCGAGGCGCACGATGCGGCCCGGGAACGGCCCCGTCTCGGCCCCCCACACGGTGTGGTCCACGGGGTTGGCGATGACCCCGTAGAAGCCGCCGCCGATGCGGGTGTCGCGCGCCGGGTCGACGTCGCCGCCGGGCTCGTTCCAGGGCCGCGTGATGCGCCCGTCGCCGTTGGTGTCGAGCACCTTGGGACACCAGCCCTGGGCCGCCTTCTCGTCGCCCGTCTCGTCGTAGAGGCGGGTGTTGATCCAGGACACGACGTTGCCGCTCCCGCTGAACCAGAGCGTGTCGTCGGGGTCCTCGCCGAACTGCAGGTGGTGGGTGCTGAAGCAGGTGTCGAGGAGCGCGAACTCACCGGTGGCGGGGTCGTAGTACGACGCGTGGCGCCGTCCCGTCCGCGACATCGGGAACCACTGCGCCGAGGGGTGGTCCGACCCCTCGCCGCACCACTCGGGCCCCTGCGCGCCCCGCACCGTCGAGGTCATCCACACCCGTCCCTTCCCGTCCATCATGGGGTTGTGCGGGTCGGCGAGCTCGTCGGGGTCGTTGCCCCACAGGATCTCGTCGCCGTAGTAGTACGAGGGCTGGAGCTGGGTCTGGGGGAACCGCGACACGATGGTCGCCGGATCGTCGCGCACGGGGATGACGATCTCGGTCGAGGTGTGGGCGTTCGGGTCGGTGACGACCAGGGTGCCGTGCCCGGCGTCCACCGAGTAGACGGGACCGTTCGCGTTCACGCGCGGGTTGCGCTTGTCGGTCACGATCTCGTCGTGGATGTAGGCGGTCGGCCGCCCCCAGTCCCACATCGTCAGCACGAGGTTGCGCTCGACCCCCGCCGGCCGCGGCGGCACCGGGGGTAGCTCGCCGTCCGCGATGCGCTCGGTCCAGTCGGCGTACATCCGCAGGCCGCGCTCGCGGCCGAAGCGGTTCATCCCCGCGTTCATCGAGGCGCCGCGCTGGCCCGTCTGCACCCGGTGGTCCCAGGCCGCGAGGGCCGAGTCGAAGTCGTCGAGCTGGTCGATCTCGCGGGTGATGCGGTTGCCGAGCTGGTGGCAGAGCTGGCAGCCCTGCTTCATGCGGTCGACCCACCGCGCCTGGCTCGTCATCCCCGGCGAGATGCCGTTGCCGTCGGGCCCGGTACCGGGGAACTCGCTCTCGTCGGGCACCTCGATCAGCGAGTACCAGTAGTTGGCGGGGTAGATCTGCGCCGCGTCGCGCGGCGTCGGGGCGACGACCGCGCGCAGGGCGACCTCGTCGCCGGGGCGCCCGGTGACCTTGTCGGAGTCCACGAGGCCGTAGCCGCGGACCCAGAGGTCGTAGGCGGCGTCGGGAAGCTGGGGCAGCAGAAAGCGCCCGTCGTCGCCGGTGACGACGATCTTGACGAACTTCGTCTGCAGGTCGTCGGTCTCGGCGACCACCCAGACGCCCGCCTCGGGGCCGTCGTCGCTGCGGACCGCCCCGGTGATCACCCCGTCGTCCGCGAGTTGCCGGGCCCCCGCCGGACCGGTCGTCCAGGTCGCCAGGACCGCCAGCGTGCAGGCCGCCACCGCGGCGCCGAGCGCGTGTCGCATGCTCATGTTCGTCCCCTTCCGGGTTGGTCGACGGTCGACGCGTCGAACCGGTATCGGTACGCGCATCATAATCGGGTACCCGGACGGCGGGGAAGCGGGCGGCTATAATCGCGGAGATCGAGACCCGTGGAGACCCGCGCAGGGCGGCGGCCGGCGAGGCGTCCGTCCGCCGGGCACAGGAGTTCGAGTTCCTGTCCCGGCCGGTGAGGACGCCGCGATCCGCCGGCCGAACGCGGCCGGGGCCCTGCACGGGCATACGCGACGATACCGGGAGGTGTCATGACCATTCGCTCCGCCGCCGCTTTCGCCGTGCTTGCCGCGGTCTCCATTCCGCTGTCGCTGCCGGCACCGGCCGCGGCCGAAGACGGTCTGGTGACCATTGAGCGCTTCGTCCCCCACAGATCGACGGTGCCCGCCAACGAGGGCCAGCGGGTCGGCCTCTACCTGCGCGAGAAGGCGTCGGCCGAGGCGATGGCCCGGTTCGAGGCCGGCGAGGCCCCCGAGGGCCGCGTCGTGCTGTTCGTGCACGGCGGTTCGGTGCCGTCGGTGCCCGACTACGACCTCGACTACGAGGACTACAGTTGGATGGGCCACCTCGCCGAGGCGGGCTTCGACACCTTCGCGATGGACCACACCGGCTACGGCCGGTCGCCGCGCCCGGAGATGGACGACGCCTGCAACATGAGCGAGGCGGACCAGGCCGTCGTCACGCCCCATCCGCTGTCGGGGCCGTGCGAGCCGAGCTATCCGTTCGGATCGACCACGGTGCAGTCCGACTGGGACGAGATCGACACCGTCGTCGAGTACATTCGCGGGCTGCGGGGGGTCGAGCGGGTCAGCCTCGTCGGGTGGTCGGCGGGCGGCACGCGCACCGGCGGCTACGCGGCGCGGCATCCGGAGAAGGTGGACAAGCTCTTCCTCTTCGCGCCGGGCTACCGCCCCGACGGGCCGTCCGAGGCGCCCGGCAAGCTGCCCGCCGCGGGCGTGCCGATGCGCCTGCAGACGCGCGACACCCTGATGCACGGCCGGTGGGAGGACAACGTCGCCTGCGAGAACCAGGTCGACCCCGGCATCCGCGCCGCCATCTGGCAGAGCATCCTGGCGTTCGACCCGCTGGGCTCGGTCTGGGGGCCGCCCGAGGGGGTCATGCGGGTGCGGGCCGGCAACCCGTCGTGGGGCTGGAACCGCGAGTACGCCGCGAAGGTCGCCGCGCCCACCATGATCATCGTCGGCGAGCAGGACAACCCCGACGCGCGCGGCGTGCTCCACGCGGACCTGACCGGCACCGACTCCCGGGTCCTCGTGACCATGGAGTGCGCGACGCATTTCGCGAACTGGGAGCGCGCGCAGTACCGGTTCATGCACCGGGCGTCGCTCGAGTGGCTGTCCGGGGGGACGTTCCGCGGGCACCGCAACGGCGTGTACAAGGTGGGCGTCGATGGAGCGCAGCCGACGGGCGAATGAACGCAACGGGCCCGGTCGCCACGGGCCGTTGGGGTTCCTGGCCGTGGCGCTGGTCCTGACGACGGCCGCGGCGGCCTCCGCGCAAGGGTTCGTGTCGCCCGCGGACGAGGCCGCGTTGCGCCGCCTGGTGCCCGATGCCGACCGCTTCGAGCTGCACGACCGGGGCGCGCGGCACTTCCGCGCGTTCGCGGCGGCCGAGGCCGGCGGTGCCCCGCGGCTCATCGGCCTAGCCTTCTTCACCACCGACCTCGCCCCCCGCATCTACGCCTACAAGGGGCGCATCACGAGCCTGGTGGCGATGGACCCCGGCGGCCGACTGATCGGCGTGCAGGTGGTGCACCACGACGAGCCGTTCGGCTACTTCTCGATCGACCTGCCGGGGTTCACCCCCCAGTTCGCGGGCAAGAGCATCCTCGAGCCCCTGGAGGTCGGCGGGGACATCGACGCCGTCTCGCGCGCCACCATCACCATGGAGGCGGCGACCCGCGCCATCCGGCAGGGCGCGAGACGGCTCGCCCGCGATTTTCTGGCCGAGCAGCGCGCCGGCCGTTGACGGGCCGGCCCGCGACGCCGGGGGTTCTCCGCCGCGCCGGGGCGTCAGGATCCGGCGAACCGGCCTTCCAGGCGGATCAGGCGCTGGTCCATCTCGGCGAACTTGGCGTTGGTCTCGGCCTTGAACTCTTCGAACTGGCGGGTGAGCGCGAGCAGTCCCTCGGCGATGAGGCGTATCTGCTCTTCCAGGCGCTCGGCGACCGCGTTGAAGTGCGCCCGCGTGCGCTCGCCCTCGGCCCGGACCTCTTCCTTGGTGGCGAGTCCGGCGACGGCCTCCCGCAACTCTTCCTTGGTGGCGAGGGGCTCGATCGCCTTGCGGAGCTCCTCCTTGGTGGCGAGGGGCTCGATCGCCTTGCGGAGCTCCTCCTTGGTGGCGAGGGGCTCGATCGCCTTGCGGAGCTCCTCCTTGGTGGCGAGTCGGGCGACCTCCTTGCGGAGCTCATCTCTCGTCGCGAGGGTCGGCAGGATCTGCTCGATCCGGGCGACTCGGCGATCGAGGTTCTTGAGTACTTCCTCCATCGTTCGTCGGTCCACGGCGGCGCTCCTTCGCCCGTGCTGGCGACCGGGGGAGCGTCGTCGTCCAGAGGGTGGGCATTCTATCATCAGTTCCATGACATGCGATGGATGCAAGCGATGTGCCACCTGGATGTCCGCGCCCCCCGCGCGTGAGGCCGCGTCGCGGTCTCGGCCTCGGGTCGTCGCGAGAACGCCATCCGGCGGTCAGCGGGGGCGGTCCTGGAGCCTCGACCGCGGCCGGAGCGGTCTGGTTCCGGCACGGTCTGATCGGACAGAATAGGGGGCGCGGTGGTCGCGCGCCTGCCCGGATCGACAACTGCGGTTGCACCCATGGTCCTCCGGTCTTCGCACCTCATCGTTCCCGGTGCCGTGTTGCTGCTTGTGCTGGGCGTGTCCCCGTTCGCGGCGGCTCAGCCGGCCCCCGCCGGGCCCGAGCCGCTGTCGCTGGACGACCTGGCCGCGCTCGACGCGCTGCTCGAGGCCGAGGAGGCGGAGACCGCGGCCTGGATCGATGCCGGGGCCGCCGCCGACGTCGCCCTCCTGGGGCTCGTCCTCGCGTTCGCGGTGTTCAGCTTCGTGCGCAAGGACGACCGGCTCAAGGTCGTCGCCCTCGTGCTGGCCGTCGCCTACCTGGGGTTCGTCAAGGCGAGCCTGGTGTCGGTGGTCGACATCTTCGGGGCGATGCGCGGGAGCCTGCCGGCGTGGACGGACGGGCAGGCCTACTACCTCCTCGTCGGGTTCACGCTGGCGTCGACGGTGCTGTGGGGGCGTCTGTACTGCGGACGGATCTGCGCGTTCGGGGCCCTCACCCAGTTGATGGACCGCGTGGTGCCGGCGCGGGTGCGCGTCGAGCCGCCGGCCTGGCTCGACCGGCGGCTGATCTACGTCAAGTACGGGGTGCTCGCGGCCGCCGTGCTCTACGTCCTCGCGGGCGGCGACACCCTCGTGTACCGCTACATCGAGCCGTTCTGGATGTTCACGCTGAGCGGAAACGCGGTGATGTGGACGCTGCTCGCCGGGCTCCTGCTGGCCACGGTGTTCGTGCGCAACCTCTACTGCCGCTACCTCTGCGCGGTCGGGGCGGGGCTCGGGCTGCTGTCGAACCTCACCGTGTTCCGCATCAAGCGGTGGCGCGAGTGCTCGACGTGCAAGCTCTGCGAGAAGACGTGCGAGTGGGGGGCCATCGACGGTCCGAAGATCCTCGTCACCGAGTGCGTGCGGTGCGACGACTGCGAGCGGCTCTACGCCGACGAGGACCGCTGTCCGCACTGGCTGATTCAGAAGCGCGCCGCCGCCCGCGCGGCCCGCGGGTGAGCGAGCCGGTGACCACCCGCGTCACGGCCGGCGACGTCGCCGTGTTCGGCGTGGGCGTGAACCTGAAGTACCGATTCTGACGGCGGCCGCCGCGGCGCGTCCCCGACGGTCGCCTCATTGAATCCGGCGATTTCGCGTCGAGCACCGTTCTGACGACAGAGCTTGGAGGGAACCGTGAACACGACGATCCGCGTGGCCGCGGCGGTGCTGGCGGCCGGGGCCGTGGCGGTGGCGTGGCCGGGTCCCGGCCCCGCCGCCGGACAGGGACGGACGGTGTGGGACGGCGTGTACACCGCGGAGCAGGCGCGCCGCGGCGCCGAGGCCTACGAGCGGGCGTGCGCCGAGTGCCACGGGGCCGACCTCGGCGGCGGCGACATGGCGCCGGGCCTCGCCGGGGTGGAGTTCGCCTACAACTGGCACGGGTTCTCGGCCCGCGACCTCTTCGAGCGGCTGCGGGTCTCGATGCCCCCGGACCAGCCCAACCGCGTGAGCCGCCAGGAGAAGGCCGACATCCTGGCGTTCATGCTCGAGGCGAACGGCATGCCCGCCGGGGACACCGAGCTGGCCAGCCGGGCCGGCCCCCTCGGCGCGATCCAATTCCTCGCCGAGCCCTAGGAGTCTGCGCCGTGGAACGGTGCAGACTCCTAGCAGGGTTGGTTGGGCGGCGAGCGGAGCCGTAGGCGACGCTCTCCGGGCTAGGTTCAGTCGGCGGCCGCCTCGCGGGGCGGGGGGGACTGTATCGCCTTGGCCGCCGCCCACAGGGCGCCGAGCATCAGCAGCAGGAGCACCATCCACCCCATCGCGCCGGTGAACATCGCCCGGCTGAACGCCTCCCAGGTGATCGGGAACTGGCTGAGCACCCCCCACCGCTCGGTCATCCAGTGCCAGCTCGTGTGCGCGACGAGCGTCGACAGCAGGATGGTGCCGACCTTCTCGGCCACCACGTGGCGGAAGAGCAGGTGGAGGGCCGGCACCAGCACCGCCAGGACGAGGAGCTGGCCGAGCTCGACCCCGATGTTGAACGACAGCAGCGACGTCAGGAGGTGCGAGCCCGCGAACTGCAGGGTCTCGCGCAGCGCGAACGAGAAGCCGAACCCGTGGACGAGCCCGAAGAGGAACGTGATGGTCCACCGGCGCTGCACGTTCGCGCCGAGGATGTTCTCGATGGCCATGTACACGATGGACATCGCGATCAGGGTCTCGACCATCGGCGGGAACCACAGCGCGTCGGGCGCGAGGTCGTAGGCCGAGGCGATCAGGGTCACGGAGTGGGCGACGGTGAACGCGGTCACGATGATCGCGAGGGGCTTGAACTTCCGGAACGGGATGACGAGGCAGGCGAGGAACAGCAGGTGGTCGGTGCCGTCGAGGATGTGCTCGAAGCCCATCGCCACGAACCGGAACGCGGCCTGGTGCCAGCGCGGGTCGAGGCGGACGACGCCGGGGTCGCCCCGCAGCTCGAACGCCCGCTCCGCCCCGCCGGGCGGCAGGAAGCGCAGGACGGTGACCACCCGTAGGCCCATCCGCTCGAAGCTCGGACGGATGGAGAAGTCGGATTGGTCCGACTGGATGTCGTAGTCGAAGAGGACGTCGAGCATCGCCTGCTGCCACACGATCTGGGTGTCGGCGGGCAGCAGCGGGCCCTGGACGTCGGCGAGCGCCCCCTCCCACGTCTCGAACGAGCGGTTCGACGGCAGCGAGATCTTGATCGCGGTGATGGCCGGCTCCGAGAGGGGGGCGTCGTTCTCGAAGATGCGGACCTCTTGCCCCATCCAGACCATCGCCGCGTCGGTGAACTCGTCCCGCTCGCGCGCCCGCTCGAAGTCGAGGTAGCCCGGCCCGTAGGTCGGGAACGCCATGTCCGACAGCGCCTCGAGCGGCACCCGCACGAGCAGTCGCAGTCGCTGCCCCTCGGGCTTGACGAACGCCTGCACCGTCACGTCGCCCGGGATGTCGTGCCCCGACGGGGCGGCGGGCAGGGTCAGGAGCAGGCCGATGACCGCGAGGCCCCGGACCATCAGCCGGCGCGGCACGCGCCGCCCCGGTCGGGCGGCGTCGGCGGGGGCCGTCCCCGCCCGCGGGCCGGCGTCGGCGTCCCGCCGGAGGCGGGGGTTGCGGGAGGAATCGCCCGACTCGGGGCGTTCGCGGGCCGGTATCGAAAAGGTAGCGCAATTCATGAGGTTTACCAGTATACTGGCGACTCCCGGCCAGGGTCATGGTGCCCGTTGGTGCCCGCTGCCCGTGCGTTCGGATCGGCCGTCGGTTCCGGTCCGGGCGGCTTGATTTTCGAGCGGCGGGGCCGCTTTGCGCGCCGGCGACCGGGCGGCCCGCCGCCTTGCGGGGCGACCCCGCGGGTCGGCGCGGCAGCCGGGGCGGGCTCGGGTTCGGGCGTTCTCGGGGTACGTGTTGGGGCTCGACGGCCCCTGCTTACAGGGCAGCCGGCGCGGTTCGGCGCGGGGCGCCGGGTTCAGGACGGCTCTCAAGGAGGAATGTCGATGAATCGGAAGCAGCATCTTCTATTCGCAGGCGCGCTCGCGGCGGCGGCGTTGGTCGTGGTGGCGGCCACCGGCGCGCAGGAGCAGGGCGGCGGGAGCGCCGCGCTCTCGATGGACCCGAACGACGGGGTTCCGACCTTCGAGGTCGATCCGCTCTTTCCCAAGAACCTGCCCAACCACTGGCTGATGGGGCCGACCATCGGGGTCGACGTCGATGCGGACGACCACATCTGGATCGTGCACCGGAACACCCCCGATCAGTTCGTGCTGAACACCGAGATCGGCATGACCACCGACCCGCCGGTCGCCGAGTGCTGCCAGCCCGGACCGCCGGTCCTCGAGTTCGACCAGGAGGGCAACCTCCTGCAGGCGTGGGGCGGCCCCGGCACCGAGACCGGCGACTACACGTGGCCGGTGTCGAACC
Source organism: Vicinamibacterales bacterium (assembly GCA_963664545.2). Taxonomy (GTDB): domain Bacteria; phylum Acidobacteriota; class Vicinamibacteria; order Vicinamibacterales; family UBA8438; genus JAJEEA01. The sequence continues at coordinate 3,532,473 of OY761475.2, forward strand.
ACGGCATCGCCATCGACGGCATGAACAACGTCTGGATCGGCGGCAACGGCGGTCCCGACTCGCACGTGGTGAAGTTCGACCACCAGGGCAACTTCCTGATGCAGGTCGGCATCGCCGGCGCCCGCATGACCGGCCCCGTCAGCGAGCTCACGGGTCGGGCCGCTCCGCAGCGCGACAGCCACGCCACCGACAGCTTCGGCCGGGTCGCCGAGATTGGTATCGACAACGAGGCCAACGAAGCGTACTTCGCCGACGGCTACTTCAACCGCCGGGTCGCCGTCGTCGATCAGGACAGCGGCGAGGTCAAGCGGTTCTGGGGCGCCTACGGCAACGAGCCCGACGACGATCTCGACCTCGGACGCTACGAGCCCGGCGGCGACCCCGCCGCGCAGTTCCGCGGACCCGTGCACTGTGCGGTGATCTCCGACGACGGCCTGGTGTACGTCTGCGACCGGGCGGAGGACCGCATTCAGATCTTCCAGAAGGACGGGACGTACGTGTCCGAGCACATCGTGGCCCCGCTCACCCGCTCGCAGGGGTCGACCTGGGACCTCGCCTTTTCGCACGATCCCGAGCAGCGCTGGATGTACCTGGCCGACGGCCAGAACATGAAGGTCTACATCATCCAGCGCGACACCATGGAGGTGCTGACCGCGTTCGGTGACGGCGGGCGCCAGCCCGGCATGTTCTTCGCCGTGCACAGCATCGCCACCGACTCGGACGGCAACATCTACACGACCGAGACCTACGAGGGGTCACGGCTGCAGAAGTTCGTGTTCAAGGGCTATGGTCCCGTGCCGGAAGGCGCGGAGGGGATCAACAGCCAGGGCGTGCTCTGGCCGACCGGGAACTAAGAGCGTCGCCTACCGGCTCCGCTCACCGCCCAACCAACCCGCTGGGAGTCTGCACCGTTCTGCGGCGCAGACTCCCAGGCGTCTTGAGCCGCCGCAAGGCGGTGCGGACGGTCTAGGTGAAGTCGTGATGGCGAGGCCGGCCCCCCGCGCGCGGCGGGGCCGGCCTTTCCCGTTCAGAGGCCGCGGCGGCCGCCGTCCGGTCCGGGAGGAGAAACGATGATGCGGTGGTCTGGTGCGAAGGGTGCTCTGGTGTCCGGTTTCTGCGCGGCGCTCGCGGCCGGGGGCCTTGCCGCGGCGGCCCAGGAGCCGCTGACCGAGGAGACGTACGACCCGGCGTTGAGGGAGATCCGCCTCACCGTGGGCGATGCCGAGCTGCACGTCGATGCACGCTACTGGCCCGAACTGGGCGAGGACCTCGAGAAGCTGTTCCGGATGTTCCGGCAGATCGAGGAGTTCTGGACCGAGCGCGGGAACGACGATGCGGTCGCCAGGGCCCTGGCCTCGATAGAGAGGCTGAGGGAGATCGGCAACGCCGCGGGCGCGATGGACCAGGGGCGCGCGCGGTCGGGCGTCCGGGCTTTGCGCGCCACCTTGTCGTGCCACGAGCGGAATCGAGACGAGACCGCGGACGCGAACTGCACCGAGCCGGGGTCGTAGGTGCCCGCGTTCGGTGCCAGGGCCTGACACGATGGCTAGGGGCACGGCCGGTCCCGGCGACGCGCCGCGGCGGGCGTGACTCCCGACGCGGCCGCCGGGCCGGCGCGTGGGCTCGTCGAGGTTCACCTCAACCCGGCTCCCGGGTGCCCGTGCGACCGCGAGCCGCCGCATCCGGTCACGCGGTGCGGCGTGCGGGTGCCTTTTGCGCGCAACGAGAGTGCCCGGGTTCCCCCGAGGAAAGGAGTCGACGATGCGACGACCGTTCTTGCGTACCGTGGCGGCGGTGGCGGTGGCTTCCGGTATCGGGCTGGGCATGGCCGAGCGCGCCGACGCCCAGGGCACGAAGCGGGGACAGGTCACCGACGAGTGGGACAACCCGCTCCAGGGCGTCAACGTGATCGCGGATCCCGCCGGCGCCGACGGAACGCAGCAGACCACGACGACCGACGACGGCGGCAACTTCTCGTTCATCGGATTGGGGTCGGGAGACTGGCAGTTCACCGTTCTCCTCAACGGCTACCAGGGCCTGGCGCAGGTCGCCAACGTCCGCCGGCTCGGGCAGACCCGCCCGCTCCGCTTCGAGATGCCGGCCACCCCCCCGGGAGGCCGTTTCCGCGAGCGCACCGAGTTCCGGGCGGAGGGCGGCACGCCGAGGTTCCGCTTCGAGGACGACGAGCGGTTCGAGTTCGAGGACGAGGACGGCGAGGGCGAAGGCACCTACGGCATCGTCGGTCTCACCGCGGTCCTGACCGTGCGCGAGTACGACGGACCCGACGACAGGTTCAACGTGCAGACCCCCGTGATGGTCGAGTTTCCGAACGACCAGTTCCTGTCGATGACCTACAACGGCGTGCAGCTCTCGAAGCGCTAGGAGTCTGCACATGTCCCAACGAGTGATGCGCGCGGCGCGGTGGTCGTGTCTCTGCCTGCTGTTGCTGGCGGCGGGGCGCCCCGCGGTCGGGCAGGATCTGCCGACCGCCCCGCCGGCCCGGCTCGGCCTCGATCCGGATCGTCTTGGGCGCATCGTGACCCTGGTGGAGGAGGCGGTGGAGCGGCGGGAGGTCGCGGGTGCCGTCACCCTGGTCGCCCGCCTCGGCCGCGTCGGCCACCTCGAGGCGGTCGGCTGGCGCGATGTCGAGCGCCGGGCGCCGATGGAGGCCGACACCCTGTTCCGTATCGCGTCGATGACCAAGGCGGTAACCAGCGTGGCGGCGATGCGGCTCTACGAGTCGGGCGCGCTGCTGCTGGACGACCCAGTGTCCCGGTACATACCCGCCTTCGCGTCGGTCGAGGTGCTCGCGCCCGGCGGCGGGCTCGCGCCGCCCGCGCGACCCGTCACCATCCGACATCTGCTGACCCACACGTCCGGCCTCAGCTACCGCTTTCTCGCGCCCCCGCCGCTCGCGGCGCGCTACATCGACGCCGGCATCACCGACGGGCTCGCGCAGACCCCCGGCACCGTCGGCGAGATGGTGGACCGGCTGGCCGCGTTGCCCCTGCTGCACGAGCCGGGGGCGCGGTTCACCTACAGTCTGGGCGTGGATGTGCTCGGGCGCGTCGTCGAGGTCGTCAGCGGCCGGTCGCTCGCCGACTACATGCGGGACGAGATCTTCGAGCCGCTGGGCATGGTCGACACCGGCTTCTTCCGGGATCCGGCGGACGCCGACCGCTACGCGTCGGTCTACGCACCGGGGCCCGACGGCCTCGTCGAGGTGTCCGGCGACCCCGTGACGAGCCCGGACGGCCGCACCGTCTACTCGGCCGGCTACCCCTACGACGGCCCCCGGACCTACCACTCGGGGGGCGCCGGGCTGACCTCGACCGTCTCCGATTACGCGCGGTTCCTCCTCGCCCTCCTCAACGGCGGCGAGCTCGACGGCACCCGCATCCTGGGGCGCCGCACCGTGCGGCTCATGACCCGCGACCACCTCGCGGGGCTCGGCGTGCCCGACACCGGCCAGCGGTTCGGGCTCGGGTTCGCCATCTCGGGCGACCCCGGCGTCACCGGCGGCCCCCGGTCGGCGGGGGCGTTCGGCTGGCTGGGCTTCTTCAACACCGTCTACTGGGTCGATCCCGAGGAGCAGCTCGTGGCGATCATCATGACCCAGCTCTATCCCAACAACCGGTCGCGGCTGACGGACCGCTTCGAGGTCGCCGTCTACAGCGCCATCGTCAACTGACGGCGCGGCGCCCGGTCCTCACCGGCCGCCCGCGCGTGGCCCGGAAGGATATTCGCGGTACCATAACGGCGTGGACGACAGGACCCAGGGGGCGGGCGCGGTCTACGGCCGGAAGACCATCCAGCAGCTTGCGCGCGGCCTCGACGTCGAGCTGCGCGACATCTCGAAGGCGGCGCGGCGCGTGCTCGGCCTCGACGCGGCCAGCGCGCGCGACCGCCGCTTCATGCTGTCTTCCACCCAGTGCCGTCAGGTCGCCGACGCCCTCGGCCGGAGACTTCAGCCGTCGCTCCTCGCGCCGACCGAGGCCGACGACCCGCCCGCGCCGAGGCCGCGCGGCCGCGCCCGCCCGCGGTTCCGGTCGGACCCGCCGTCCGACCCCGCGGATCTGAACCTGCGGGAGCTGCGCCACGGGCTCTGGGTGCATCCGGAGGTCTCCGACCGCCTGCGCGGATGGACGCACCTCTACAAGCGGCTGGGCATCGTGCTCCAGCATCTCGCCGCGCACGGCCGATCGACCGTCGTCAAGGGATGCCGCGACGCGAACCGAGGCTGGCGCCGGTCGCCCTTGGGCGGCAACAACGGCATGCAGTACTACCTGTGGTGGACGCCGTCCGGCAGCGACGCCGCGGGGACGCTGGACCTGCCGGACGACGCCATCCTGGTGCGCGACGTCCGGCATCACGACGACCACGCCCCGCTGGCGGCGGGCGGGCCCGGCGACTACCTGCAGTTGACGACCCCCGATCACCTGAACGGAGACATCGCCGGCTCGCCCTGGACCGACGAGCAGATCGATTTCGTCGAGGACGACAACCCCGTCCGGCTGATCCTCGGCCGCCCGGGATCCGGCAAGACGACGGTGCTCTGGAAGGCGGTCGAGGCGCGGGGCGGCCAGCGCGTGCTGTATCTCACGTGGTCGAGCGCGCTCACCCGCCACGCCGAAGAGCGTTTCGCGTCGTTCGCGCCGGCCGACGCCGAGGTGGTGGCCCGCGACTTCACGACCTTCCTCGGCGAGGTCTGCGGCGCCGACGTCGAGCGGCAGCCGCTCAGCGCCAGCCGCGCGCGATTCGACCAGGTGCTCACGCGGCTCGGCCGCGACATGGCGGGACCGTGGGCGCGGCGCCAGCACGCCCTGCACGCCGAGCTGCGCGCCGTCTACTTCGGCGGCGCGGTCCCCGGTGACCGCGGATGCGCCACCGATCACGGCATCGCCTGCCTGAGCGACGGGACCTACGGTGCCCTGCGCGGTGACGACAACGCCTTCTCCGGCGCCGCCGGCGTCGGCGCCAAGGCCGCCAAGGCGTTGCTGAAGGTCGCGCAGCGCTTGGCGCGGGACTCGGAGCGGGTCGGGTCGGTGTTTCCCGAGCTGGTGGCGGCGACGCGGGCCATCGAACGCCTGCGCCGCGGCGAGGTACCGGAGGGGTTCGCCGACTTCGACCGCGTCGTGGTCGACGAGGTCCAGGACCTGACTCTGCTCGAGACTGCGGTGGTGGTGGAGCTCTGCGCCGCGGTCGCGCGGGCGCGCGGGCGCGCCCCGTGGCTGCTGATGGCGGGCGACGCCGGGCAGACGGTGCGGCCGACCGCGTTCGAGTGGGCGCCGGTGAGCGACCTCCTGGCGGTGCGGCTGCGGCGGGCCGAGAAGTTCCATCTCGACGAGCACCTCCGCTGCCCCAGCCGGATCGCCGAGGTCGTCGACCGCGCGTCGCGGCGCTACGCCGACATCGAGAAGGAGGCGCGGCCGACGAGGCAGCGGCGCCAGCGGGGCGGCGAGCACGTCGACGCGCACCTCGTCCACGTGCACCTGCCGGCGCGGGCCGAGGCGGTGCGGCTGCTGGAGGGGCTGGACGAGACCGAGGACGTGGTCGTCGTGTCGCCGCGGAACGACCCGCCCGACTGGGTGCCGGCCGACCTGCGCGGCGTCGTGCTCACGCCCGAGGAGACGAAGGGGCTGGAGTACCAGTCGGTCTGCGTCCTCGACCCGGGACGCCTGCTCTTGAGCCTGAGGCCCGAGAACGTCTCGTACGGGATCGACGCGGAGCTCGACCAGCCGGCGCGCCGGACGGCCATCGACCATCTGCGCGTGACGCTGAGCCGGGCGACGGAGACGCTGGTGTTCGTGGATGTCGAGGCCGGCGACGACGAGCTGCTCGAGAGCCGCGAGTTGCTGGGCGACGCGGCGCCGTACAGCGCGGAGGACCTGCTCGACCATCTCGCCAACGCCGACGCCTCCGCCGAGGAGCGGGTGCTGGCGCGGACGGGCGACGCCCGCGCCCTGATCGACTCGGCGCCGCGCCGGGCCTGGCAGCGCGCCTGTCAGGCGGTGCGCCTGCTCGGCGCGCCGGACCTGCCGAACGGGGTGTCGGACCCCGTCGTCCGCGGGGACGCCCGGTCCACCCTGCTCGCGACGGCCGCGCGGCTCCTCGTCGACGGCGTGCCCGAGGGCGTTCAGCGCCGGGAAGTGGTCGGCATGGCCCTGGCGGTCGCGCGGACGGAGGACGCGTCGGGGGGCGCCGCCGCGGCGCCGGCCGAGGAGGATGCCGGCGGGGAGCGCGCCGCGGGCGACGGCGGCCCCGGCCCCGCGGCGCCGGTCGTGGTGTCGACGCACGAGGCTATCGCGTTCCGATCGCTGGAGTACTGGTCGATGGACCGGCAGGTGCCGCCCTTCGACCTGCTCGAGTCCGCCCGCGAGCTCGACGCGGTGTCGGCCGGCGCCGGCGGCTGGCTGCGGACGGCGTTGCTGTCGGCGGCCCAGGCCCTGCGAGACGGGCTGGGCGCGAGCGCCGAGGATCCGGCGTCGGCGTCGGCGTTCGCGGGGGCCGACGTCGAAGCGTGGCTGCGGCTGACCGGCTACGCCGGGGACGCCGCGGCCCGAGCCCGCGCCCTGCGGGGCAAGGCGTTCGACGCGCTGATCAAGGGCCCCGGCCCGGACGAGCCGCGGTCGGCGCGGCGGACGCGGCTGGGCCGGGCCGAGTCGGTGCTGGAGACGATTGCGCCCGACCCGGTCCGGCTCGGCCGGCTGCGCGAGGCGCAGGGGCGGCCCGAGGACGCGGTCGGCGCCTACGAGGAAGCCGGCCGGCCCAAGGACGTGTTGCGGGTGTTGCGGAACTTCGGCCGGTGGGAGCGGGCGGCGGAGTTGGCGGACGGCGAGACGCGGGCCGACCTCGACTGGCTGCTCGAGCTGAAGGCCCTCGTCGAACGCCGGCCGCCGCAGCAGAACCGGCGTCTGCGCAACGCCGAGCGCGATCGTCTGGAGAAGCTGCTCGACGAGATTCAGAAACGGCCGCCGAGGAAGTCGGGAGGCGGCTGACGTCAAGGCGCTCGTCGAACGCCGGCCGCCGCAGCAGAACCGGCGTCTGCGCAACGCCGAGCGCGATCGTCTGGAGAAGCTGCTCGACGAGATTCAGAAACGGCCGCCGAGGAAGTCGGTGAGCGGGAGCGGTTGACGACGGTCTTTGGGGGACGGTGGGGACGGCGATCGGAGCCGCCGACGGCGGGTCCGGCTGGATTCGAGGTGAAGCGGAATGCTCCGAGTGAAGAACGGTGCTGGGGTGGCGCGGGTCGGCGTCGTGGCGGTATGCCTGCTGACGGCCACGGTCGCATTGCGGGGCGGGCAGGCGGTCGAGGACGACGCGGCCGGGTTCTGGCCCGAGTGGCGCGGCCCGCTGCACAGCGGGGTCGCGCCGGCGGGGGACCCCCCCGTCACGTGGAGCGAGTCGTCGAACGTGCGGTGGAAGGTGGCGCTGCCCGGGCTCGGCTCGGCGACGCCGGTCATCTGGGGCGACCGGCTCTTCGTGCTGACCGCGGCGCCGACCGGCGAGCGGGCGGGCTCGGGGCCGGGGTTCTTCTCGCGGCTCCGCACCCGCATCATGCGCGGGGTGTCCGCGACCGGCGTGCAGCAGTTCGTCGTCCTCGCCATCGACCGGCGCGACGGCGGCGTGCTGTGGGAGCGCGTCGCCAGCGAGACGGCGCCGCACCAGGGCCGGCACAACACGAACACGTGGGCCTCGCCGTCGGCGGTCACCGACGGCGAGGTCGTCTGCGCGTCGTTCGGCTCGGTCGGGCTGTACTGCTACGACCTTGACGGGCGCCTCCTCTGGGACGCCGACCTCGGCGACATGCGCACGAAGATGAGCTTCGGCGAGGGGGCGTCGCCGACCCTCCACGGCGACCTCCTCATCGTGCCGTGGGACCACGAGGGCCGGTCGTTCATCGCCGCGTTCGACAAGCGGACGGGCCGCGAGCGCTGGCGGACGCCCCGCGACGAGGACACCTCCTGGAGCACCCCGCTCGTGATCGAGGGCGGGGACGGGGCCCAGGTGGTGACGAGCGCGACCGAGGCGGTCCGCGGCTACGACGCGGCCACCGGCGAGCTGCTCTGGTGGGACCGGGGGGTGACGGAGAACGCCATCCCCACCCCGGTGTCGGCGGACGGGCTGGTCTTCGTCACCAGCGGCTACCGCGGCAACCGGCTCGCGGCCATCGACCTGTCGGCGGCGGCGGGCGACATCCGCGGGTCTGACGCGGTGGTGTGGTCGGTGGACCGGGACACGCCCTACGTGCCCTCGCCGCTCCTGCTCGACGGCCGGCTCTACGTCCTCAAGAGCAACTCCGGGGTCCTCACCGCCTTCGACGCCGCCACCGGCGCGCGCCTCTACGGGCCCGAGCGGCTGCGCGGCATCCGCAACGTCTACGCCTCGCCGGTCGCGGCGGGGGGACGGCTGTACGTGACGAGCCGCGAGGGGGCGACGGCGGTGCTGCGGGCCGGGCCGGAGTTCGAGGTGCTCGCCGTCAACACGCTCGACGACGGCTTCGACGCCTCGCCGGCCATCGCCGGCGACGCGATCTACCTGCGGGGACGGCAGTTCCTCTACGCCATCGCGGCGGACTGACGCGGAACGGACGACACGTGAGAATCACCAGCATCACGGCCGGCGCGAGCGGGATGTACTGCGGAAGCTGCATCCGCGACAACGCCCTGGCCGCGGCCCTGACCCGCCGCGGGCACGACGTCACCCTGCTGCCGCTCTACACCCCGACGCGGACCGACGAGGAGAACGTCAGCGGGAAGCGCGTCTTCTTCAGCGGCATCAGCGTCTACCTGGAGCAGTACGTCTCCCTGTTCCGCTGGACCCCGTGGCTGCTCGACCGGCTCTGGGAGTCGCCGTGGCTGCTCAGGCTCGTCTCGGGGCGCATGAAGACCGACCCCGGTCAGCTCGGCGGGCTGACCGTGTCGATGCTCGAGGGCACGCACGGGCATCAGCGCAAGGAGTTCGACAAGCTCGTCCACTGGCTGCGCGGCCAGCCCCGCCCCGACGTCATCGACATCTCGAACTCGATGCTGATCGGCATCGCCGAGCCCCTCCGGCAGGCCCTGGGCTGCCCCGTCAACTGCACCCTGCAGGGTGAGAACATCTTCCTGAGCGGCCTGCCCGAGCCCTACCGGTCGCGCGCGCTGGCCCTGATCCGCCGGCAGGTCGCGCACGTCGACTCGTTCGTGGCGGTCAGCGACTACTACGCCGGGTGCATGAGCCGCTACCTGGAGATCCCCGGGGCGAAGCTGCACGTCGTGCCCCTCGGAGTGGACGTCGACCGCTTCCGGCCGCGCCCGGCGCCCGCCGGCGGCCCCCTGACCCTCGGCTACCTCGGCCGCATCGCCCCCGAGAAGGGCGTCCACCGGCTGTGCGACGCCTTCGCCGCCCTCCGCGGGCGGGGCGGGCTCGACGGGTGGCGGGTCGAGCTGGCCGGCTGGCTCGGTCCGGAGCACGCCGACTACTGGCGGTCGGTGGAGCGCGCGAACGCCGACCGGGGGCTCGCCGGGGACGTCCGCTACCGGGGCGAGCTGGCCCTAGACGCCAAGGTCGCCTTCCTGCAGGCCCTCGACCTGTTCGTGGTCCCGGCCGAGTACGACGACCCCAAGGGCCTGTCGCTCATCGAGGCGATGGCCTGCGGAGCCCCGGTGGTGGCCCCGCGCCGCGGCACCTATACGGAGCTCGTCGAGCGCACCGGCGGCGGAGTGCTCGTCGAGCCGGAGAACCCGGCGGCGCTGGAGCGGGCCATCGCCGAGCTTGCGGCCGACCCCGAACGGCGGGCCGAGCTCGGCCGGCGCGCCGCCGAGGGAGTGCGGGCGCACTACAGCACCGACGAGATGACGACCCGCGCCCTCGACGTCTACGCGCGGTTGACGGCGCGGGCGTGACGCCCGGCTGCTCGGCGTCGGGGCGGGCGTCGGCGTCCGGGTCGACGGCCGCGGCGGGAGCGTGGGGAGGCCGGAATGGGGGGACCGCGAGGTTGCGAGGTCGATCCGATCCTTGAGGGAAGGAGAACGAAAGTGACGTTCAGATGCCTGTCGGCCCTGCTGGCGGCGGTGGTTGCCGCCGGCGCCCTGTCCTGTTCCGGCGGCGAGCCCGCGGGCGACGCCGAACCGGCCGCCGCCGAGGCGGGCCTGACCTCGCCGCGTCTGTACATCTTCGACTGCGGCCATCTGCGGGTCGGCGATCCGGGGCGGTTCTCGCTGACCATGGACGAGGTGTCGACCCTCGATCTCTCGGTGCCGTGCTATCTCATCGAGCACGCCGGAGGCAGCCTCCTGTGGGACGCGGGCCTGTCGGACGCCCTCGCCGGCCAGGACGCGAGCCCGCAGTCGAGCGGCAGCGTCGCCACCGTCACCACCACCCTGCGGGCGCAGCTCGCCGAACTCGGCTACGAGCCCGCCGACGTCACCTACCTCGCCATGTCGCACCTGCACTACGACCACGCCGGCAACGCCAACGACTTCGCGGCGTCGACGTGGCTCGTGCAGCGCCCCGAGCATGAGGCCGCGTTCAGCGACGACCCCGCCGCGTACCGCTTCGACCCCCAGTACTACGGTGCCCTGGAGACGGCCGAGACCTTGATTCTCGACGGCGACCACGACGTCTTCGGCGACGGCAGCGTCGTCATCAAGTCGGCCCCGGGCCACACCCCCGGCCACCAGGTGCTCTTCGTCGACCTCGCCGAGTACGGCCCCGTCGTCCTCAGCGGCGACCTCTACCACTTCCCCGAGAGCCGGGCCCTCAAGCGCGTCCCCACGTTCAACTTCGACGCCGAGATGACCCTCGAGGCGATGGACCGCGTCGAGGACTTCCTGATCGAGACCGGCGCCCGGCTCTGGATAGAGCACGACATCGCCGAGAACGCGCTGCTGGAGAAGTCGCCGGCGTACTACGAGTAGCCGCCCGCGCCCGGGGAGCGGCGGGTCCCCACCTCGGCCATGACCGCACGCAGACTGCCGATCGGCCTGCAGACCTTCAGGGAGCTCCGCGAGCAGGACTGCTACTACGTCGACAAGACGGGCTTCATCGCCCGACTGGTCGACGAGGGCAAGCACTACTTCCTGTCGCGACCGCGGCGTTTCGGCAAGAGCCTACTGCTCGACACGCTGAAGGAGCTGTTCGAGGGCAACGAGCCGCGGTTCGAGGGCCTGACCATCCACGATCGGTGGGACTGGTCGGTGCGCCATCCCGTCGTGCGGCTCGACTTCGGGGGCGGCAACTTCGCGGAACCGGGGTACGTGCACACGAGCGCGATGGCGCAGCTCGCCGCCGCCGCGGAAGACGCGGGCGTCGCCGCGCGTCACGCCACCGGGCCGGAACGCTTCCGCGATCTGCTCCGCGGGCTGCACGCCGCGTCGGGACGGCGCGTGGTCGTGCTGGTCGACGAGTACGACAAGCCGATCCTGGACGCGCTGGAAGCCGGCGACATCGCCCGCGCCAACCGCGACTACCTGCGCGGCCTGTACTCGACGATCAAGTCGTGCGACGCGCACGTCCGCTTCAGCTTCCTCACCGGGGTCAGCAAGTTCTCGAAGGTCAGTCTCTTCTCCGGCCTCAACAATCTCCGCGACATCACCCTGGATCCGCGCTATTCCGCCGTCTGCGGCTACACGGAGGCGGACCTGGATGCGGTGTTCGGACCGGAGCTTCCGGGCCTCGACCGCAAGCGGATCCGCGAATGGTACAACGGCTACAACTGGCGGGGCGCGGAGAGCGTGTACAACCCGTTCGACGTCCTGTTGCTGTTCGACACGCGCGAGTTCGCGCCGCACTGGTTCGAGACGGCCACGCCGACCTTCCTGGTCGATACGCTGTTTCGGCGCCGGGTCAACTCGGTGACGCTTGACGGCTTGGTGACGACCGGCGACCTGTTGTCCACCTTCGACGTCGACGCCATCGCCACCGAGGCTCTGCTGTTCCAGACCGGCTACCTGACGATCAAGGCGACCGAGGAGGTCGGCGACGAGACGCTCTATCGCCTGGGTTATCCCAACCTGGAGGTGCGGCGCAGCCTGAACCGGAGCCTGCTGCGCCATCTCGTGCAGGACGCGACCCGGCAGACCGCCAACAGCGTGCGCCTGCGCCGGCTGCTGGAGACCGGGGACTTCGGTGGCATGGAGGACCTGTTCAGGGCGTTCTTCGCCAGCATTCCCTACGAGTGGTACACGAACAACGACATCGCCGGCTACGAGGGCTACTATGCCAGCGTGTTCTACTCCTACTTTGCGGCGTCGGGGCTCGACGTCACCGTAGAGGACTCGAGCAGCCACGGGCGGGCCGACATGGCGGTGCGGTTCGGCGGGGCCGTCTACCTGTTCGAGTTCAAGGTGGTCGAACTGGCGGGCGAAGGCGCGGCGCTCGCGCAGCTCAAGACGCGGCGGTACGCTGACAAGTACCGCGCCTCGGGCGGACCGATCTACCTGGTCGGGGTGGAGTTCAGCAGGGACGCCCGCAACGTGACGGGGTGTGTGGTGGAGCGCGCCTGACGCGCCGGCGGGGCGGCGCCGCGGTGCCCGGCGGGATGTGCGGCACTGGGTACCTCGGGCGGAGAGCCCGGATGTACGCCGTACCCCGGGACGTGCTCGACGCAGTCGAGCGGGACCCGTGACCGGCCGGTGCCCCAGTCCGGCGCGGTGTGCGGGTTGAGCCAGAAGGGGTAGTCCGCGGGCGACGGCACGTTGCCGTTCCGCTGAGGATAGTGGTGGGAGGCGGGCACACCGGGCCGCGGGAGAGCATCGACTGGAGCAGGCTGGTGGTGAGCGCGACGCGGACGGGGGGTGCGGGCACACCGGGCGGTGGGAGAGCATCGGATGCGGATCGAATCAATCGAGTTGAAGAACTACCGCTTGTTCCGCAGCGCGAAGCTGAAGGGATTGCCGCCGATGGCGATCCTGGTAGGCGCCAACGGCTCGGGGAAGTCTACGTTGTTCGACGTACTGGAGTTTCTGAAGGACGCCCTGAGCCGGAATGTCACGCAGGCGGTGGCGCGCCGCGGAGGATTCGGCGAGCTGGTGAGCCGCGGAGAGGACGGGCCCATCGTGATCGAGGTCGAGATCGCGCTCCGCGAGAGCACCGGGGATTCGGCCGTTTACAGGCTTGAGATCGGAGTCGAGGACAGCAGACCGATCATCGAACACGAGCTCCTTACGGTCGTCGAGACTGCAGGGAATCGGCAGTCCTACCGTGTCGTGGACGTGGAGCGTGGCGAGGGTATCGCTTTTGCCGGGGATTGGACCTCCAGTTCGGATGCTCCGGGAATGGAGAAGCAGGTTCGGTTGGGAGATCCCGGCGCTTTGGCGATCAAGGGACTCGGCCAGTTCAAGGAGTTCCGGGCGGCCGTGGAGTTCGCCGAATTGCTGGAGAGCTGGCACATCTCGAACTTCCACATCGGCGATGCGCAGCCGAGCGCGGAAGCGGGCTATGCGGAGCATCTTTCGGCCCGCGGGGACAACGTCGCGCAGGTGACGCAGCATCTCTACGAGCATCACCCGGACCGCTTCCGGCGGATCCTGGAAGTGATGCGCGCTCGCGTGCCGGGCGTCACGTCCGTCGAGGCCAAGCCCACCCTCGACGGCCGTCTCGTGCTGCGCTTCCAGGACGGCAGCTTTGAGGACCCGTTCATCGCGCGGTACGTATCGGACGGCACGATCAAGATGTTCGCGTACCTGGTGCTGCTCCACGATCCGAAGCCCCATCCCCTGCTGGCGGTGGAGGAGCCGGAGAACCAGCTCTATCCCGCGCTGCTGCGGGAGCTGACCGAGGAGTTCCGCGACTACGCCCGGCGTGGCGGGCAGGTGCTCGTGTCGACGCATTCGCCGGAGTTCCTGAACGGCGCGAAGCTGGACGAGATCTACTGGTTCGTCAAGAAGGACGGGTTCGCCACCGTGCGGCGCGCGTCGGAGAGCGCGCTGCTGCGCGACCTGCACGCCGAAGGCGATTTGCCCGGAGCCCTCTGGAAGCAGCGGCTCTTCGAAGGGGCGGACCCGGAGTGAGCCGACTCGTCCTGCTCCTCGAGGAGGAGTCGATGCAGGTGCTCCTCGACGGACTGCTGCCGCGGCTGTTTCCCGGGCTGCCGTTCCTGTGCGTGCCTCACGAGGGGAAGGGCGATCTGGAGCGCAGCATCCCGCGCAAGCTCCAGGGTTGGCGCGAGCCGGGCGTACGGTTCGCGGTCGTTCGGGACAACGACGGCGGAGACTGCTGTGCACTCAAGGAACGGCTGCGGGGACTGTGCCGGGCGGGGCACCGGGACGATACGTTGGTCCGGATCGCCTGCCAGGAGCTGGAGGCGTGGTACCTGGGTGAGCCGGACGCGCTCGCCGACGCTTTCGGTCGTGAAGGGTTGCGGCGAATCGGGCAGCAGGCGCGATTCCGCGAGCCGGACGCGGTACGGCGTCCCGCAGAGGCGGTCGAGCAGCTCGTGCCGGAGTTCCAGAAGGTGTCCGGCGCAAGGCGGATGGCCGGTCATTTGAGCCGGGAACGGAACGGGTCGGAGAGCTTCCAGGCGTTCGTCGCCGGAATCGGGGGAATCGCCCGCGATTTGGCGACGGACGGGAGCGCGGGCGACAAGTAGAGACGAGTAGAGACGCGCGGTCGGCGATTCGAGAGCGGGGCAGCGGGGTTCACGTTCGCGCACAGCCCGGACAGGTCGTCCGCACGGTGAACGAGAACAGCCGCACCCTGAAGTTCAGCAGCGCCGGGTTCGAACGCGAGTAGCCTCACAATCGCCGCCACTGTTCGATCAGCTTCTTCAGCCCGTCCACCAGCTCGAACAGCGCTTCCGTCCGCGCTTCGTGCCGACCGACGATGCGGGCGAACTCCGCGACGGTGCGCTCGACCCGGTGCGCCAGCGCGTTGACGGCGACCTTGGCCATGTCCTGCCGCCGTTGCACGGCGCCGTCGACCAGGCGTTCGAGGTGACGCATCGCACGCTGCATGTCGGCCGCGGTGATACCGAGCCGCTCCGCATACGCATCCGATCGTTCCCGCACGGCATCCCAGAGCCACTGCTCCGGAGGGCCGTCTCCGGGCAGGAACAACACGTGCGCGGCGTGCCCCCGCCGTTCGGCGACGGTCTCCAGCCTCTCTTTCAGCTCGCGCGAATCGCCGTCGAGGACCAGGATGAAGTTGGACAGCCGGCCGAACTTCGCCAGCGTGCGGACGTGCCCGGGAAACTCGTCCCGCCCCGAATTGCGCCCGATGACGACATCGCCGTGCTCCAGCTCGAGCTCGACGTTCAGCACGTCGAGCACGCCGCGAATCACGCCCTCGGCGACGGCGTCCTCGCACAGGATGGAGAGCGGGTCCGTCGATGTCCCGTACAACGCCTTCTGGAAGATGTCGCGATAGGCGGGCGCGCGCCGCACCTCTCCGGTGTCGTCGTCGCGGTCGAGGAACAGCCGCGCTTCGGGCGGCACGCTGTCGAGGACGACGGGGCTGTGCGACGCCACGATGATCTGCAGGTTCCGGCGCAGCGCGCTGCGCTGCAGCTCGAGCATCGCCTGCTGCTGCGTGTACGGGTGCAGGCCGATGTCGATCTCGTCGATGAGGACGAGCGCGTTGTCGAGCCCCGCGACATCTTTCGAGATCCGCAGGATGGAACGCTCTCCCGACGACATGTGGAACTCGGAGTAGCGGGTCCCGTCGCGGCCTTCCAGCTCCGCGAAAAGCAGGTCGTTCTCAGGCCCGCTGATGACCGACAGGTCGCTGTAGCGCCACGGCAGGATGCGGTGGGCGAAGGTCAGTAGACGGCGTTCGACCGTCGTCATCTGCACCTGTCTGCGACCGAGCCGCAGCAGGCTGCGCACCTCGGAGGGGTTGGTGAGGTTGGCGAGCGTGCGCAGATAGACGGGCCGCTCGGGCTGGCGTTCCCCGTTGCGGCTCGGGAAGCTGCGCCTCCACGTCCTGCCCCGCCTCCAGGCCATGGAGACATCGTCGCCGCGGTGCAGGTACTGGAAGTCGATCTGCGTCCGTTGCGGGGTGTCCGACGACACGTCCTCCTGCTGGCTAGTGAAATCGGGAAACAGGCTGCCGGGCGTCAGGTGCCTTGGGCCGGTGCCGGGAACGTGGTAGGCGCAGGCGCACGCGAAGAGCACCGTGGACTTGCCGCAGCCGTTCGGCCCCGCGAGCACGGACACCGGATACTCGAAGGGAATCCGGAGGTCCCGAATGCCCCGCAGTTTGCTGATGCGGACCGCCGTCAGCGCTTCGTCGCGGTGCCCGTTGCTGGTGCGCAGGGCGTCCCAGACTTGGCGCAACTCCCTGGTCATCAACGACATGGACGGCTCCCCCGCGGTCGGCGCGTTTCGGCGACGACTGCGGTCACGCTTCCTCCCCGGCGTCCGCGGTGCCGTCGCCGAACAAGGTGCCCTGTTCCGTACTCTCCGCGGCGGCGAGCCGGCTGATCTCGGGCCAGCTCTGCACCAGCCCGTTGTAGGCCAGCGCCTCGGCGGAGCGCTTCTTGCGCTCGCAGAGGGTGTAGAGCCGGTAGCATAGCTCGCGAGCCGTCAGACGCGCTCGACCTCGAACGACGCGAGGTTGCGGGTAGCCCGGTTGAATTCCACCGCCACCAGGTGGACGGGCCGGCCGCGGGCGCGGTGCTTGTCGGCGTAGCCCCGGTCCTTCAACTGCGCCATCGCCGCGCCCTCGGCGTTCTGCTCGACCACCTTGAACTCGAAGAGGTAGACGTTGCCCTCGAAGCGCACGGCCATGTCGACGCGCCCCCGGCTGTCGCTGTCCTCGACCGTCACGTCGAGGCCCGTAGCGGCGAAGCGGGAATAGAACACGCTGGCGTAGTAGCCCTCGTAGCGGGCGATGTCGTTGTTCGTGTGCCACTCGTAGGGGATGCTGGCGAAGAACGCCCGGAGCAGCTCCTCCAGCCCGGCGAAGTCGTTGGCCTTCAGCAGTTCGCGCAGCCCGTCGGCCTGCGCGAGCCGGCGCGACGCGGCCGGCACGAGGGCCTTCAGCAGGCTCCGGTTCAGGCTCTGCCGGACCTCGCGGTTCGGATAGCCCAGGCGGTAGAGAAGCTCGCCGTCGACGTCCTCCGCGTCGAGAATAGTCAGGTAGCCGGTCTGGAAGAGCAGCGCCTCGGGGGCGATGTCGTCCACATCGAAGGCGGCCAGCAGCTCGTCGTTGGCCCGCATGCCGTCGAGCTCCGTCGAGCCGATGCCGCGTGCGAGCAACGTGTCGATCAGGAACGTCGGAGTGCCGGTCTCGAACCACCACGCCCCGAACCGGCGGCGGCGGAACAGCAGCAGCACGTCGAACGGGTTGTAGACCTTCCGGTCGCCGAGCCAACTGTAGCCGTTGTACCAGTCGCGGATGCGGTCGCGGTCGAGGCCGGGCAGCTCCGGCGCGAACACCGCGTCGAGGTCGGCGTCGGTGTAGCCGCAGATGGCCGAGTACTCGGGCTCGATGGTGATGTCGACGAGGTTGTTCAGGCCCGAGAACAGGCTGACCTTCGAGAACTTGCTGACGCCGGTGAGCAGGGTGAACTTGACGTCCGCGTCGGCAGACTTGATGGTCGCATACAGTCCGCGCAGGTAGTCGCGGTTCGCCCGCGCTATCTCCGGCTTCTCCAGCGCATCCAGTATCGGCTTGTCGTACTCATCGACCAGCACGGCGACGCGATGCCCCGCGCGCTCGCGCAGCGCGGCGATGAGCTGTCGGAAGCGGGCCGGTCCGACGGCCAAGTCGGAAGGGACCCCCATCCGGCGTTCGATGGCACCCAACTGCGCCATCAGGCCCGTATGCAGGCCGTTTGGCTCGGTGAAGTGACCGGCGCTGAAGTCGAGGCGCACCACGGGGCGGCGCACCGACCAGTCCCACTCGTCGTGGACGTCCAGCCCCGCGAACAGCGCCTCGTTTCCCTCGAACAGCTCCTTCATGGTGTCGAGGAGCAGGCTCTTGCCGAAACGGCGCGGGCGCGACAGGAAGTAGTGCTTGCCCTCGTCCACGAGGCGGCGGATGAACGCGGTCTTGTCGACGTAGTAGCAGTCGTCCTCGCGGATCTCCCGGAACGTCTGGATGCCGGTGGGCAGCTTGCGCCTCGGACCCTCCCGCGTCGCCGACATGATCCCTTCTCCTCGTCCATCTCGGGGCACCCGCCGGGCACCCGCCCGGTGGTGCCCTCCATTCTAGCCGGCCAACCGTCGCCCGCCGCTCGGGACCCGACCAAGCGCGACAGCGGGATGGAGGAGGCCGGTGGAGGCGGGCGTCTTCGCGGGCCCGACCGCGGTCACGTCCGAGCCCGCACCGTGCAGTGCACCCAGCTCGGGTCGACGCGGAACTCGGGCTCGGGATGGCCGGCGGCGCGCAGCAGCCGGCGGGCGCCGGGGATGCCGAACCCGTACCGCTGTACCAGGCCGAGCACGCGCATCGCCTCGGCGAGAATTGGATTGCGGTAGTCGACGACCCCGGGCCGCCCGAAGTTGTCGGCGTTGACAGCGCCGTACGGCCCGCCGGGGCTGTTGATCTCGATGCGGTCGTCGAACCAGTAGACGTGGGTGGGCGCGTTCGTGTCTTCGTAGGTCCGGTGCATGACGGCGTTGCGCACGAGCTGCTTCACCGCCTCCAGCGGGTAGGTCGAATCGCGGATCTCGACCGGACCGGACAGGAAGTCGACCGACGTGCGGTTGTGGGCGATGAGCTTGTCGTCCAGCCGGCGCACGACGTCCGCGATCGCGCCCCGGCAGACTTCCGCGTCGGTGACCGGGTCGCCGAGTTCGGTCCCGCCGCCCCGGAGGAACTGCGCGTACGCGCCGGGCAGAAAGTCCTGCGGCCGCCGGCCGAGGACGAGGATGCCGCCCACGGTGGGCACCGGGTCCTCGACCGACACGATCATGTTGGCGGCGGCGAGGCGCTCTTCCTGGCTGCGGTCGTTGGCGGCCAGCGCCTCGGCATCGACGGCCGCGGGAAGATAGTCCTCCTCGAAACGCGCCAGACGGAGATCGGCGAGGCGGGCGGCCCGCACTGGGCTGGCGTCGAAGTGCGGGTCCGGATGCCGCCGCTCCTCGTTCAGCATCCGCTCATCGTGGGCGCTGGCGGGAGCGGGCCGTGGGCCGACCCGAGCGTCATGTCCGACAACCGCAACGTCTGCAGGAGGGCCTCCTCCCATCACGGCGTCGAGAACGCCACAAGCTCCTGGCTGGCCCCGGAGCCCGTCGCAATGAGCACGAACTGGCGGCCGGATTCCGTGCGGTAGGTCATCGGGGTCGCGGTCGAGCGTTCGGCGAGGGGGGCCGACCAGACCTCCCGGCCGGTGCGCTTGTTGAAGGCGTAGAGCGCGTCCTCCCCGCCGCCGACGAAGATGAGACCGCCGCGGGTGACGATGGCGCCCGGCGCGCCGGGGGTGCCCAGCCGCTCGGGGAGGTCGAGGTCGCGCAGGGCGGGATGCGCCCGCAGGCGGTCGCTGCCCCGGCCGAAGGGGACCCGCCAGGCGATGTCGCCCGCGTTCAGGTCCACCGCGACGAGGTAGGCGTAGGGCGGCTTGTTCAGGGGGATGCCGCCCTCGAAGGTGGCGCGGCCGCCGAGGTCGGCGTCGTAGCCGACGTAGTCGGGGTCCGTGGCGTCGGCGAACGGATTGTTGGTGGTCTCCGGGTCGAACTTCACGAGGCGCTGCACGCCGGCGACGTTCGACGACTTCACGTAGAGCATCCCCGTCTCGGGGTCGAACGCCCCGCCGCCCCAGTTGGCGACGCCGCCCCCGCTCGGCCGCACGAGCGAGCCCTCGAGGCTGGGCGGCGTGTAGAGGGGGCCGGTGCGGAAGGCGTCCAACGCGGTCCGGGCCGCCGCCTCGAGCGCCGGGGTGAGGTCGAAGGCATCGTCCGGCTGCATCCCGAGGGTGGGAAGCAGGGCCGGCGGGCGGGTCGGGAACGGCTGGGTCGGCGACGTGCGCTCGCCGGGCACGTCGCTCTGCGGCACCTCGCGCTCCTCGATGGGCCAGACGGGCTCGCCGGTGACGCGGTCGAAGACGAAGACGAGCCCCTGCTTGGTGAGCTGGGTGACCGCCTCGATGCGCCGGCCCTCGACGGTGATCGGGGTCAGCATCGGCTGGGTCGGCAGGTCGTAGTCCCAGACCCCGTGGTGGACGATCTGGAAGTGCCACGCCCGCTCGCCGGTGTTCGCGTCGAGGGCCACGAGGCTCTCAGCGAAGAGGTTGTCGCCGAGCCGCTGCCCGCCGTAGTAGACGTTGGTGGGGTTGCCGACGGGCAGGAACACGAGCTCGCGCGCCTCGTCGACGGTCACCCCGGCCCACACGTTGGTGGCGCCCATGTGGCGCCACGCCTCGTTCTCCCACGTCTGGCTGCCGAACTCGCCCTCCTGGGGGATGGTGTGGAAGCTCCAGACGAGGGTGCCGGTGCGGGCGTCGTAC
The DNA here is from genome assembly GCA_963664545.2 of Vicinamibacterales bacterium. Taxonomy (GTDB): domain Bacteria; phylum Acidobacteriota; class Vicinamibacteria; order Vicinamibacterales; family UBA8438; genus JAJEEA01. The sequence continues at coordinate 3,552,844 of OY761475.2, forward strand.
GCGCGGACGTCGCCGGGCGGGGCGCGCCGGTAGATGACGCGGTCGCCGACGGCGCTGCCGACGATGACGAGGTCCTTGTACATGACCGGCGCCGCGTTGAACTCGAAGTGGCTGCGGTCGATGGACCAAATGAGGTCGCGGCTCAGGTCGACGACGCCGTCGTCGCCGAACGAGGGCACCACCTCGCCGGTCGCGGCGTCGAGGCAGAAGAGGCGGTGCCGGCTCGCGAGGAAGATGCGCAGGTCGCCGCCGTCGCGCCACATCGTGACCCCGCGGTGCCGGAAGCCGCCGCCGAGGGCGGGCATGCCGTCGGCGTAGGCGCGCGGGTCGAAGACCCAGCGCTCGGCTCCGGTCTCGGCGTCGAGGGCGGCGACGCGGTTGTAGTTGGAGCTGACGTAGACGGTGCCGTCGAGCATGATCGGGGTGCTCGTGAAGCTCCCGGGGATGGTGCCGAACTCCTGCCGCGGCCGGTCCGCGGGGCGCCACGTCCACGCCGCCTCGAGCCGGCCGACGGTGTCCGGGGTCAGGGTGTCGGCGGCCGAGTAGCGCGTGTTCGCGGCGTCGCCGCCGACGTACGGCCACTCCACCGCCGCGCCGGCGGCAGCCGGCTCCTGGGCGGCGGCTTCCGGTACGGCGGCCGGGAGCAACGCCACCGCCGCTCCCAACAGGCAGACGAATGGCCGCGTTCCGCGGCAGGGTTCGGTCATCAGCTACCGTCCCTCGTAGATGAGCCCGACGATCTGCTCCACCCGGCCCGCCGGTGCTTGGAAGTCGCCGTACTCCTCGGGCACCGAGTACGCGGCCACCGTCTCCTCGACGCTCTGCCCGGCCGCCGCCCCCGCCTGGGCGCGGGTCAGCAGGTCGTCGTAGAAGGCGGCGTAGTCGACGAGGTCGTCCCACGTCAGGGGGTCGTCGTTGTGCCCCGGGATGATCGTGTCGACGTCCCGGATGGCGTCGACCGCGTTCTTCAGGGTCTGGCCGAACTCGGTGGCGCTGCCGTTGGTGTTGTCGGCGTCGATGAACGGGAGCCCCTTGCGCGCCATCATGTCGCCGGTGTGCATGGCCCGGGCCTCGCGGAACACGATCCACGTGTCGCCGTCGGTGTGACCCCGCCCGAAGTAGTAGAGGTCGATCTGGTCGGCCCCGCTGTAGAGCGAGGTCCGGTTCGCGAAGGTGATCCTCGGCAGGAAGCGCGCGTTGTCGCCGGTGAACGCCTCGCAGTTCTTGATCGACCCGCCCTGGTACCCCGCGCCGTCGCTGCAGTCCGTGCTGGCCATGTGCCCCGCGGTGTTCTCGTGCACCACGAAGTCGACGGTGTCGGGGAACTCGGTGTTGGCCCCGCTGTGGTCCCAGTGGGTATGGGTGTTGATGATCGTCGTCACCGGGTTGTCGGTGATGCGCGCCACCTCGGCCAGGATGTCCTCGCCGTAGCCGCGGATCTTGGTGTCGACGAGGGTCACCCCCGAGGCAGTCACGAACACCGCGGTGTTCCCGCCGGTGCGCATGCCCTGCTCCGCCGGGTCGGACGTCAGCACGTAGAGGTTGTCCGCGATCTCCAGGCTGCGGATGCCGAAGCGGTCCTGCCGCGCCTCGTTGGCGGCGACCGCGGTCAGGACGGCAACCGCCGTCAGCGTGGTCAGGCAAATCGTGCGTCTCATGTGTCGATCTCCTCCGGAACGGCCGCGCCCCCGTTCGACTCGACGCCGGCGGCGCCCCCCGGCCGTCGTTCGTTCCGGCCGGGGGCCTCCCGAGCAGGAGCCGTCCTGCCGAGATTCTATTGTGAATCGGAGATTGCGGGGAGATCGCGAGTCCATGCACAGACATGCTCCGGCCGTGGATGGTAGGATGGCTGCCGGGTTGAGCTTCATGCACGACGGGCGACCGGGATTGCGGCGTATCCGCCGCTACGCGGCGTGCGCGGCGGTGGCCGCGGGTCTGGCCCTGCTCGGCCCGACCCGCGCCGGAAACGTCGGCGGCGTCGAACCCGACGCCGCGTTCGAGCCGGTCCTGTCGCAGGTCGCCGAGCTGCCGCGCATGCGTTCGCTGCTCGTCTCGGTGGACGGCGCGCTCCTCGTCGAGGAGTACTTCAACGGCGCGAGGCCGAACCGCGCCGCCAACATGAAGTCCGCCTCGAAGAGCCTCATCTCGCTGCTCGTCGGGATCGCCGTCGACCGCGGGCACCTCGCCGTCGACGACACCGTCGATCGCTTCTTCCCCGACCTCGTCGACGACCCCGCGAAGCGCGGCATCACCGTCGAGGACCTGCTGACCATGCGGTCGGGCCTCGAGACCACCAGCAACCGGAACTACGGGCGTTGGGTGGCGAGCCGTCACTGGGTCCGCCACGTGCTGACCCGGCCCCTGGTGGCCGAGCCGGGCACGCGGATGATCTACAGCACCGGCAACACTCACCTGCTGTCGGCCATCGTCGCCGAGGCGTCCGGCATGAGCACGTGGCGTTTCGCCCAGCGGTACCTGGGCGAGCCGATGGGGATTTCGGTGCCCCGGTGGACCACCGATCCGCAGGGGGTGTACTTCGGCGGGAACGAGATGTCGATGCTGCCGCGCGACATGCTCGCCATCGGCGAGATGTACCTCGAATGCGGGCGCGTCGGCGTGAAGCAGATCGTCTCCGAGGACTGGGTGCACACGTCGATAGTCGCCCACGCGACCAGGACCCGGAGCCCGGACCGCGCCTACGGCTACGGCTGGTGGGTGCGGGAGCTGGCCGGCTACGACGCCTTCTACGCCTGGGGCTACGGCGGGCAGTTCATCTACGTGGTGCCCGACCTGCGGCTGGTCACCGTGATGACCTCGTCGCCCAACCCCGGGAGGACGCTGCGCGAGCACCGGCGGTCGCTGTACAGCCTGATGGAGGACGAGATCGTGCCGGCCGTCGCCAGCCGGCGCGGGTCGTCACGGGCCGGTGCCGTGGCCGGCGCGGGGTAGCCCCATCGCCGGCCGGGAGGTTCGGGAGCGGGCCGCCGGCCCCGGCGCGGGCGGACTCGATCCGGATCGCATGGTGACCGCCGGTGGGCCCGCGGAAGGGACCCCGGCAGATCGGTTTCGGACTCAGGGTCTCGCGGAGCGGATGTCGATGGCCGGTCGGAGCGGGCGAACTGGACCGCTTCGCCAGGGAGTATTGCAGACATGATTCCAAGCAACCGCCGTTTTCCGGGGACGAAGATGAATGGACGTGGCGTGGGGCGGCGGCTCGTCCCGTGCCTGATCGCCGCCGCCCTGCTGGCCGCGCCCGCGGCCTGGAGCCAGACCGGCGCGGGCGCCCAGGACGGCGAGTGGCGCCACTACGGCGGCGACGAGGCGAACACCCGCTACTCGCCGCTCGACCAGATCGATGCCGACAACTTCGCGGACCTCGAGCTGGTGTGGCGGCTCAAGACCGACAACTTCGGCCCCGAGCCCGAGTACAACTTCCAGTCCACGCCGCTGATGGTGGGCGGGGTCGTCTACACGACGGCGGGGACCCGCCGGGCGGTGGTCGCGGCCGACGCGGCCACCGGCGAGTACCTGTGGATGCACCGCCTCGACGAGGGCGAGCGGGCCGAGGTGGCGCCCCGCCGCCGGTCGGGGCGCGGGCTCTCCTACCGGGACGACGGCGGCGACGGGCAGATCATCTACGTGACCCCCGGCTACCGCATGATCGCGCTGAACGCGAAGACGGGGCAGCGCATTGCGGCCTTCGGCGACGACGGCATCGTCGACCTGATGCAGAACATGGACCAGGAGATCGACCCCTTGGGCGGCTCCATCGGCCTCCACTCTACCCCGCTGGTGGCCGGCGACACCATCGTCATCGGGGCCGCCCACGTGCCCGGCAGCGCCCCCGTGTCGATGCGCAACACGAAGGGTTACGTCCGGGGGTTCGACGCCGACACCGGCGAGCGGAAGTGGATCTTCCACACCCTGCCGGGTGCCGACGAGTTCGGGAACGACACGTGGCTGAACGACTCGTGGCGCTACACCGGCAACACCGGGGTGTGGGGGCAGACCAGCGTCGACCTGGAGCTGGGCATCGTGTATCTGGCGACGGAGATGCCCACCAACGACTACTACGGGGGGCACCGGCACGGGGACAACCTGTTCTCGGACAGCATCGTGGCGGTGGACCTGGAGACCGGCGACCGGCTGTGGCACTTCCAGGCCATCCACCACGACGTGTGGGACTGGGACTTCCCGTGCGCCCCGATCCTCGCCGACGTCGTCATCGACGGGGTCGAGCGGAAGATCGTGGCCCAGCCGAGCAAGCAGGCGTGGCTCTACGTCCTCGACCGGGAGACGGGCGAGCCCATCTGGCCGATCGAGGAGCGGCCGATGGAGCAGTCCGACGTGCCCGGCGAGCTGCTCGCGGCGACCCAGCCGTTCCCGACGCGCCCCGCCCCCTACGACCGGCAGGGCGTGGGCGTCGAAGACCTCATCGACTTCACGCCGGAGCTCCACGCCGAGGCCCTCGCGCGGGTCGCCAACTTCCGGATGGGACCGATCTTCACGCCCCCGGTGGTCGCCGATCCGGACGGCCCCTACGGGACGCTCATGCTGCCGTCGGCCGGGGGCGGCACCAACTGGCCGGGCGGGTCCATCGACCCCGAGACCGACATCTTCTACGGCTACTCGTTCACCACCGTGACCTCGCTCGGGCTCGTGAACGACCCGGAACGGTCGGACATGGACTTCATCCGCGGCAACCCCGCCGGGGTGGCGCCGCGCGACCGGGCCCTGACCATCCGCGGCCTGCCCCTCATCAAGCCCCCCTGGGGGCGCATCACCGCCATCGACCTCAAGACCGGCGATCACCTCTGGCAGATACCGCACGGCGAGACCCCCGACAACGTCCGCAACCACCCGGACCTGCAGGGCGTCGAGATCCCGCGCACCGGCCGCGTCGGCCGGGTCGGCACCCTCATCACCAAGACCCTGGTGATCGCGGGCGAGCCGGGGACGTTCACCACGCCGTTCGGCGGGGTCGGGGCGATGCTGCGGGCCTACGACAAGGCGACCGGCGAGGAGGTCGGCGAGGTGCTCATGCCCGCCGGGGTGTCGGGGTCGCCGATGACCTACATGCACGACGGGGCGCAGTACATCGTCGTCGCCGTCAGCGGCGGCGGGCAGGCCGGCGAGTTGCTCGCGTACCGGCTTCTGGACTGACCGACGCGGGGACGTTCGATGGGGTGAGCCCGCGGTGAGGCCGGAGGGCCTGGCCGCGGGCTTCGCGTCTCCGGCAGCGGAGGCCAAGAGCCCGACGTGGGTTCGCCTACCGTTGTTACGCGATCGACGTCCCGCCGTCCACCGGTATGACCGCGCCGGTGGTGTAGGCGCCGGCCCGCGACGCCAGGTAGATGGCGACGCCGGCCATGTCCTCGGGGCGGCCGATGCGGCGCAGGGGGGCGCGGCGCTCGATCTCGTCCCCGAACGTCTCCAGCGTCGCCTCGGTCATCTTGCTGGGGAAGAACCCCGGCGCCACCGCGTTCACGGTGATGTGGCGGGGGGCTAGCTCGAGGGCCAGCGACCGTGTCAGGTGGTGGACGGCGGCCTTGCTCGCCGAGTACGGGAACGTGCCGTTGCCGAGGATCGTCGGGGCCCGGAGCCCGTCCATCGAGCCGATGTTGATGACCCGCGCCGGGTCGTCCGCCGTGGCCGTGGCCGCCAGCAGCGGGGTCAGGTCGCGGGTCAGGAAGAACAGCGCCGTCACGTTCAGCTCGATCACCTTCCGGAACCCCGACTCGGGGAACGTCTCATAGGGCGCGCCCCACGCGGCCCCGGCGTTGTTCACCAGGATGTCGAGCCGGGAGGTCTTCTCGCCGAGGGCCTGCGCGAACCGGCCGCGGTCCGCGTCGTCGGCGATGTTCGCGGGCAGGGCGTGACACGGCCCCGCCGCCCGCAGCTCGGCCGCGGTGCGCTCGCAGGCGTCGGCCTTCCGCGACGAGATCCAGACGGTCGCGCCGGCCTGCAGGAGGCCCTCGGCGATCATGCGGCCGATGCCGCGCGACCCCCCGGTCACCAGCGCCGTCTTGCCGCCGAGATCGAACAGCGTGGCGGTGTCGATGGTGGATGCGGTCACGGGCGGCGCTCGCTGGAGGAACGGGGCCACGGGCTTTCCGCGTAGAAGCTTCGCGCCGGCGAGACTCCCAACGCGGCCACTAGGAGTCTGCGCCGTAGAACGGTGCAGACTCCTAGCAGGGTTGGTTGGGCGGCGAGCGGAGCCGTAGGCGACGCTCTCCGGGCTAGGCCGCGCCGGCTCATTGCTCCGCCAGGGGCAGGAACAGCGAGATCCGGTCCTCGGTGCCCACCGCCCGCGAGATGTGCCCCTGCCCGGTCGTGTCCTCCGCCAGGAGGATGTGCCCCGGGTGCAGCCGGACGACGGTCCCGTCGCCCATCACCACTTCGCTCTCGCCGCTCAGGGTGATGACGAACTGCCGCCGCGGCGCGGTGTGCCAGTCGATGAAGTAGTCGGGCGAGGTCCGCCGGAACTGGACGCTCGTGACGTCGACGGGCTCCGACAGCTCGGTCGCGCCGCGCCGCGTCCCCAGCGGCACGTCGTACTCCTCGGCGTGGGTCTTGCCGTCCTCCCCGGTGTAGATGCGGGTCACCTTGATGGGCGTCCGCTCCTGGGCACCGACGTGGGCCTCGCCGGTCCAGTGCACGGTCACGAGGGCCAGGGTCGGCACCCAGCCGAGCGCCGCGGTCACGAGGGCGATTCTGCGGAATGATGGCATGGCTTCTGCTCGCTACGGCGGCGTCCCCCTTCTCGGTGGCGGTGTCGCCGCGATTCGGTCGTTGGAACGAGCACCCTGTATATCACGTTCCCCGGGTGGGGCCCGCGCCCACAAGGGTTCGGGTCTCGTCGGCGAGTCGGTTCACGCTGGCCGCGCGCGGTCGCGCCCGACGATCGGCGGCGGGGTGTCGTTCGCGCATCGCGCCCCGACGCGGGGCCCGCCCCCCGGCGGGCGCACGACAGGCTATCGGGGTGACCGCTCGACGCTCGGATCCGGCCGCCGGGTATCTTCCGTCGCGGGTGTGGTAGTTTCCGCCAATGCCTGCAACCCCCATCCTGGAACGTCTCGGGCTGCACCGCCCCGAGCTGCGCGCCTGGGCGATGTACGACTGGGCCAACTCCGCGTTCATGGTCACCATCGTCACCGCGGTCTTCCCGATCTACTTTTCGTCGGTCGCCGCCGCCGACCTCGAGCCGGCGACGGCGAGCTTCCGGTTCGCGGTCACGACGACGGTGGCGCTGACCTTCGTCGCGGTGCTCGCGCCGGTGCTGGGGGCGCTGGCCGACTTCGCGGGCATCAAGAAGAAGATGCTGGGGGCCTGCGTCGGGCTCGGGGTGGTCGCGACCGCGTGCATGTACTTCATCCAGCAGGGGGACTGGGTGCTGGCGGCGCTGCTGTTCGCGTTCGCCAACATCGGGGTCACGTCGAGCCTGGTGTTCGCCGACTCGCTGCTGCCGCACATCTGCCGCCCCGGCGAGCTCGACCGGGTGTCGACGGCCGGCTACGCCCTGGGCTACCTGGGCGGCGGCCTCCTCCTCGTCGTCAACCTCGCCTGGATCCAGGCCCCCGAAGCCTTCGGGCTGAGCGGGGCGGCCCTCGCGAGCCGGTTGTCGTTCGTGAGCGTGGCGGTCTGGTGGCTGGGGTTCTCGATCCCCCTGTTCCGGAAGGTGCCCGAGCCGGCCCGGACCCTCGAGGCCGACGAGCGGGCGGGGGAGAGCGCCATCCGGGCGTCGTTCGTCCGGCTCGGCGAGACGCTGCGCGAGCTGCGGGGGTACCGGCAGGCGTTCGTGATGCTGCTGGCGTTCCTCATCTACAACGACGGCATCGGGACCATCATCCGCATGGCGACCACGTTCGGGACCGAGATCGGCCTCGAGCAGGGCGATCTGATCACCGCGGTGGTGCTCGTGCAGTTCGTCGGGGTGCCCTTCGCCTTCGTGTTCGGGCAGCTCGCCGCCTGCATCGGGGCGAAGCACGCGATCTTCCTGTCGCTGGTGGTGTACACGATCATCAGCGTGCTCGCCTACGGCATGACCACCGCGACGGAGTTCTACGCCCTCGCCCTGCTCGTGGGGATGGTGCAGGGGGGGAGCCAGGCCCTCAGCCGGTCGCTGTTCGCGAGCATGGTGCCCCGGCACAAGTCGGCGGAGTTCTTCGGCTTCTTCGGGGTGTTCGAGAAGTTCGCGGGCATCGTCGGACCCGGCGTGTTCGCGCTCATGATCGCCCTGACCGGGTCGAGCCGGGGCGCGATCCTCTCCCTCATCACGTTCTTCGTGGTCGGCGGCCTCCTGCTGTCGCGGGTGGACGTGGAGGAGGGGCAGGCGGCGGCGCGCCGGGCCGAGGCGGACCTCCGGGCGGCCGGGGACGCCTGATCGGGTTACCTGGTTTCCCGGTCGTGAAGGACAAGAAAGATGGAGCCCAAGACGTCGTTGCTGGGCGTGCTGGCGGTCGTCAGTCTGCTGCTTCTCGTCTGGATACAGAGGCGGCGCTGGTTGCCCCGGACCACGCTTGCCGAGTCCATGTTTCGTGGTTGCGTGCTGCGTGCTCGGGGTCTGGCTCGCCACGGGAAACGGTTGGCTGGCGCTCTTCGTCGGCGTCGTCGGCGGCGCCGGGCGGGCGCTCAGGCTGGTGATGCAGGAGCGGGCCCCGTCTCGGCGGGATCCGGCTTGACCCCCTCCTCGTCGAACACCTCGCGGGCGAGGCGGAACGCCTCGACGCCGGCGGGGATGCCGCAGTACACCGCGACCTGCAGCAGGGTGTCGCGGATCTCCTCCACCGTGCACCCGTTGCGCAGGGCGCCCCGGACGTGGGTGCGGAACTCCCCGCTCCGGTTGAGGGCGGCGATCATCCCGAGGTTGATCAGGCTCCGCTGGCGGTCGTCGAGCGTGGACCGGGTCCAGACCCGGCCCCAGCAGTACTCGGTCACGAGCTGCTGGAACTCGGCGTTGAACGCGTCAAGCCCGTCGAGGGCGCGGTCGACGTACTCGTCGCCGAGCACCCGCCGCCGGGCCTTCAGTCCGCCTTCGTCCAGTGGTGTGGTCATCGGAGGGGCCTCGTGTGGGGACCGCGAATCGGGCGCGAGTGTACCATTCGGGTCCAGATGGACTTCACGTTGACGGAAGAGCAGCAGGCCCTGCAGGCGGCGGCGCGCGACTTCGCCCGCGGCGAGATGACCGCGGTGGCCGAGGAGACCGAGCGCGACGCGGCGCCGCTGTCGCGGAGCTGGGTCAAGCGCTACGCCGAGATGGGGTTCCTCGGGGTGAACATCCCGTCCGAGCACGGCGGCCTGGGTCTGGGGAACGTCGAGGCGTTCCTCGTCCTCGAGGAGTTCGCCAAGGTCTCCTCGGCGGTGGCGTTCCCCATCTTCGAGTCGGTGGCCGGCCCCGTCCGGGCCGTCGAGCACTTCGGCGGCGACGCCCTGAAGCGCCGGGTGATTCCCGCCGTGTGCCGCGGCGAGCTGATCGTGGCGGTCGCGATGTCCGAGCCGGACGCGGGGACCGCCCTCACCGACCTGCGAACGCGGGCCGAGGTGCGCGGGGACCGCGTCGTCGTCAACGGCGCCAAGCGCTGGTGCTCGGGCGGCGGGCACTCTGACGCGTACCTCGTCTACTGCCGGATGTCGGACGCGCCGGGGGCGAAGGGCATCGGGGCGGTGTACGTCGAGAAGGGGACGCCGGGGCTGACGTTCGGCGAGCAGGAGCGGCTGATGGGGTTCCGGGGCATCCCCGAGTCGGACCTCTACTTCGACGACGTGTCCGTGCCGCTCGATCAGCTCGTGGTGCCGGCCGGCGGGTTCCCGAAGCTGATGCGGGCGTTCGACCTCGAACGCTGCGGGAACGCGACGATGGCCCTGGGGCAGGCGTCCGGGGCCCTCGAGGACGCCCTCGCGTGGGTGCAGGAGCGCCGGCAGTTCGGGAAGCCCATCGTCGAGTTCCAGGCGGTGCAACTCAAGCTGGCCGAGATGGCGATGCGGGTCGAGGCGGCGCGGCTGCTGATTCACCGCGCGGCCCGGAACGCCGACGGCGGCCTGCCGTCGATACTCGACTCCAGCATCGCCAAGTGCTTCGCCAACGAGGCGGCGCGCGAGGTGACGGGGACCGCGGTGCAGTTGATGGGGGGCTACGGCTACTCGCGCGAGTACCCGACGGAGCGGCGCATGCGCGACGCATGGGGCTGGGGCATCGCCGGCGGCACCATCGACATCCAAAAGGTCAACATCGCCTCGGCGCTGGTCGGCCGGCGGTTCGACCAGCGGCGGTGAGCCCCCGCGGCGGGGCGGGAGAGCGGCATGAGCTATCGGGATCTGTTCGACCTGCGGGGGCGGGTTGCGGTGGTGACGGGATCGTCCAAGGGGATCGGCCGGGCCATCGTCAAGACGCTGGCCGAGGCGGGGGCGCGGGTGGTCGTCTCGAGCCGCCGGCTCGAGAGCTGCGGTCCGGTCGCCGACGCCATCAACGCGGCCGGCGGCGAGGCGGCGGCCATCCCGTGCCACATGTCCCATCTCGACCAGGTCCGGGCGTTCGCCGACAAGGCCCTCGAACGGTGGGGCCGCATCGACATCCTCGTCTGCAACGCCGCCGTCAACCCCCATTACGGCCCGATGGCGGACGTGAGCGAGTCGGCCTACGACAAGATCCTGGCCACCAACGTCAAGCACAACCTGTGGCTCTGCAACCTCGTGCTGCCGCAGATGGCCGCCCGCCGCGACGGGTCGGTCATCATCGTCTCGAGCATCGGCGGGCTCAAGGGGCACGACACCCTCGGCATCTACGCCATCTCGAAGGCGGCCGACCACCAGTTGGCCCGCAACCTCGCCGTCGAGTGGGGGCGCAGCAACGTGCGGGTGAACTGCATCGCGCCGGGGCTCGTCCGCACCGACTTCGCCCGCAAGCTGTGGGACGATCCCGACAGCCTGCGGGGGGCGGTGTCCACCTATCCGCTGGGCCGCATCGGCGAGCCCGAGGACGTGGCCGGTGCCGCCCTCCTGCTGGCCTCGCCGGCCGGCCGCTTCATCACCGGCCAGGTGCTGGTGGTGGACGGCGGCGCCACCATCTCGTCCACCCGTTACGATTGAGCGGCAACCGCGGTCCGGCGGCGTCTCCGTCCGCGGAGGTGCCGCCCGCCGTCGTGGCCGTCGGCACGGAGCGAATCCCATGAGACAGACGTTTCTGGTCCTGCACCTGATTTCCGTCCTGCTGATGTGCGGCGTGACGTTCCAGGCGTTCGCGGCGCCCCATCCCGACAACCGCCGGCCCATGCTGATGCACTCGGGCGTGTTGAGCCTGCTCGTCTTCCTCAGCGGCTTCGGGGTGATGGGGGCGATGGGGCTCGGGTTCCCCGGCTGGGCCCTCGTCAAGGTCGTCTGCTGGCTGGTCCTGTCCGCTCTGACCGGGATGGCCTTCCGGATGACGGACCGGATCCCGATGCTGCAGACGCTGGCCGCGGTCGCCATCGTCATCGCGGTCGTGATGGTCACCTACCGGCCGTTCTGACCGGAGCTGCGCGATCCCCGGCGGCCGTGTAGCCCACCTGCGTGGGGCGCCCGCGGGCATTCTTCGCCCGCGGGCCGGGAACGGTCGTGCCTGCCGATGCGTCGGCGCGGCGAACCACGCGACATGCGGGATGCACCGCGGGTCGAGCGCGGGCGCGCCCCTCAGCGGTTCAGGTTGTCGTCGGCGGCTGCTGCGCTGGCAGCGGCTCCGCCCGGTACAACGCCGCGGTGTTGCGGGCCGCCGACCAGAGCAGGACGGTGGCCATCGCCCCGATCGCCGCCACCCCGCCGACGTCGAAGAGACGGAAGGGGTGGCCCATCATGACGACCGACGGCTTGACGAGCAGGGTCAGGGTGCCGACGGCCAGGATGATGCGCAGCTCGGTCGGGCCGAAGCCCCAGGTCGAGAGCCGGAACACCCCGCAGGCGTGGGTGGCGAGGTAGGCCTCGGCCGAGACCAGGAGGTAGGCGGCGAGCAGCCCCAGCGCGACGAGGGGGCTCATGTAGCCCGACAGGCCGAGGCCGCCCAGCAGCGCGCAGGCCCCGAGCAGGTCGACGACGTGGTCGACGTAGTAGCCGTACCGCGGCCGCTGCTGCCGCCGCACCCGCGCGAGGGTCCCGTCGAGGCTGTCGCCGAACCAGTTGACGGCGAGGCCGACGACGGCGAGGACCAGCGCGGCCGGGTGCCGCCCCGCCAGCCCGTAGGCCAATCCCGCCCCCAGCATGGCGGCGAGGGCGAGGGCGGTCAGCCGATCCGACGTGACCCAGCCCGGCAGCCGCTCGGCGAGCCAGAGGAGGACGCGCCGCTCGCAGGCGGCGAGGAGGCTTCGGTTTTCGCGGACGTGGGATCGAACGGCGGTCTCGGACATGGTCGCACTCCCTTCACCGGGGGAATGCGACGTCCGCGCGCCCGGGGGCTCACCGGAGACGGTTGAATTGGTGCGGAAGGGGGGACTTGAACCCCCATGGGACTAGGTCCCACAGGCTCCTGAGGCCTGCGCGTCTGCCAATTCCGCCACTTCCGCAGTTGGGGGAACCGCGCCGCAGAGACTCCAGTATACCCAAGACGGCCGTGTCGGCGCCAGCCGAGGTCAGCTGGGGGGCCACGGTTCCCGTCGTCACGTATACTTCGCGTGTTGGTCGCCGGCGACGGCGGTCGACCACCGGCCCATGGCGGGAGTTCCGGCGCCCGCAGCCGCCCTCCGGGACGGTGCGACGCGGATTTCGGCACGGGCTGTCGGTGGGGATCGGGAATGCGCCGCCGATCCGCGCGGCGGAATCGTCGCGCGGGGACGCAGCCAAGGAGGTCAGTCGTGGGGGTCAGTCGAGGTGTCCGGTTCGTCGTCGTCTTCCTGTTGATGGCGATCGTGGCGTCGATGGCCGGCATCGCCGCCCTCTACCTGCTGGTGTCGCGGGCCCCGGCGGTGTCCGCCGACTCGGTCCTCGTGCTGCCGGTGCCGGGCGGCCTGACCGAGCACCGCCAGAATGCGTTGCTGACGCCGTTCGGCCCAGGCGGGGCGACGGTGCGGTCGGTGACCGACAGCCTGCGCAAGGCGAAGGTGGACGACCGCATCAGCGGCGTGGTCCTGAAGCCGCTGATCGGGCCGCGGTTCTCCTGGGGGAAGCTCCAGGAGATCCGGGACGCGGTCATCGACTACCGGGAGTCCGGCAAGCCGATCGCGGCGTTCCTCGAGTACGGGGGGACCGAGGACTACTACGTCGCGTCGGCCGCCGACAGGGTCTATCTGATGCCGGGGAGCCCCCTGGAGCTCGTGGGCCGCGCCCAGTACGAGATGTTCTTCCGCGACGCCCTCGACAAGGTCGGGACCTATCCCGACGTCCTCGCGGCCGGCGACTACAAGACCGCCGCCAACCAGTACACCGAGACCACGATGACCCCGGCCCACCGCGAGATGGCCGAATCGCTGAACCGGGATCTCTACGAGCAGTTGATCGAGGGCATCGCGGGCGCCCGGGGCCTCTCGGCCGACGAGGTGCGCCGGCTCGTGGACGAGGGGCCGTTCCTGCCGGAGGACGCGCTCGCCGCGGGGCTCGTCGACGGGCTCGCGTACGCCGACGAGCTGAAGGACCGGGAGCCGTTCGAAGCGGCCGACTGGCGGGAGATCGCCGACGGCGACTACCGGCAGATCGGCCTTCAGTCGCTGGGTCTGAACCAGGGGGAGCGCATCGCCCTCATCTACGCCGTCGGCGCCATCGTGTCGGGGTCGAGCGGCTTCGACGTCCTGAACGGGGACGTGCTCGGCTCCGACACCCTGACCAGAGCCATCCGCAGCGCGCGCGAGGACGACTCGGTGCGGGCCATCGTGCTGCGCATCGACAGCCCCGGGGGGTCGGCGGTCGCGTCCGACGTCATCTGGCGCGAGGTCGGGCTGGTCCGAGAGAGCGGGAAGCCGATCGTCGCCTCGATGTCCGACCTGGCGGCCTCCGGCGGCTACTACATCGCCATGGGCGCCGACGCCATCGTCGCCCAGCCGGCCACCCTGACCGGCTCGATCGGCGTCGTGTTCGGCAAGTTCACGACCGGGGGCACCTACGAGAAGCTCGGGGTCGGGATCGAGCCGGTGAGCGAGGGCCGGTTCGCCGAGATCTACTCGCCGGTGACCCGGTTCTCCGACGCCGAGCGGGCGAAGGCGCAGCAGCACGTGGACGCCATCTACGGGCAGTTCGTCGCCAAGGCGGCCGAGGGGCGGGGGACCACGCGGGACGCGCTCCACGAGGTCGCCCAAGGCCGGGTCTGGACCGGCCGGCAGGCGCTCGAGCACGGGCTGATCGACGAGGTCGGCGGGCTCGGTCGGGCCATCGCGCTGGCCAAGGAGAAGGCCGGCATCGACCCCGGCGACGAGGTCCGGTTGGTGGTCTACCCGCGCCCGAGGAGCTTCTTCGAGCTGCTCGACGAAGGGCTGCCGATGGCCCGGGCGTTCGGGACCCTGGCGGGGCGGGCGTCGCCCGAGGCCGCCGCGGTGGGCAGGGCGGCCGCGCCGGCGCGCCTGTTCCGCCCGGGCGAGCCGCTGGCGATCATGCCCGGCGCGTTCGTGCGCTGAGTCGGGAGCCTGCGGCCGCCGAGGCGACGATCGAATCAGCGGGGCCTTCGGCTGCGGTCGGGCGGGCCGGCCCGGTTGCTTGGCCCGGAGAGCGTCGCCTGCGGTTCCGCTCGCCGCCCAACCAACCCGCTGGGATTCTGCTCCGCTCTACGGCGCGGACTCTACGCCGTCGCCAGGGCGAAGGCCCCCATGTCGATGCTGATCGGGATGCGGGCCTTCGCGTTCTCCATGTACGCGGTGAAGAACTGGTTCTGACGCTCGATGACCAGCTCGCTGCGCAGCCGCTCTCGGTTGGCCCGGAGATCGGCCTCGTCGGCGTCCTGCCGTTCGTGGACGTGAACGACCACGGCCGAGTTGCCGGTCAGCACCGGGTCGCTGGTCTCCCCGGGGCTCAGCGAGAAGGCCACCTCCTCGACCTGGGCGTTGACCCCGACGCCGGGCACGCCGGTGCCGCGGGCGATCAGGCCGCTCTCGTTCACCGACAGGTCCTCGGCCTCGGCGGCGGCGCCGAAGTCGTCGGCGTCCTGCAGGAGCGCGGCCACCGCGTCGGCGCGCTCCTGGGCCATCACGAACGCCTTGCGCCGGATGACGTCGTCCCGCACCCGCGTCTCGACCTCCTCGAGGGGCGGCACGTAGGGCGCCTGGATGCCGTTCACGGTCACGAAGGCCGGCCCCGTCGGCGTCGGAATCGGACCCGCCGCCTCCCCCTCCGCGAGCTGGAAGGCCTGGTTCGTCACCTCGGACGAGAAGCCCAGTCCGAGAATCGGCTCGCCCAGGGCGGCGAAGCCGCTCTCCTGCACCTCGAGGCCGCGGCGGGCCGCCGCCGCGTCGAGGTCGGCGGCCACGTCGATCTCCAGCGCCATGGCCTCCGCCAGCGCGTCGGCCCGCGCGTCGGCGCTCTCCTGCTGGAGCAGGTCGACGATGCCGTCCCGGACCTCGTCCAGGGTCTGCGTCGCGCCGCCGGTCTTCTCGGTCGCCTTGATGACGTGGACGCCGAACATGCTCGTCACCGGATCGCTGACCTCGTCCTGCTCGAGGGCGAACGCGGCCCCCTCGAACTCGGGCACCATCTGCCCGCGGGCGATCCGGCCGAGGTCGCCGCCCGCCTCCCGCGTGCCCTCGTCCTCGGAATGCCGCCTCGCCAGCTCCGCGAAGTCGGCGCCGTCGCGCGCCTCGGCGGCTATCGACTCCGCCTGCGCCTGCACGTCCGCCAGCTCCCGGTCTTGCGTCCGCAGCAGGATGTGGCTGACCCGCAGGTCGACCGCCTCGGTGTAGTTGTCGAGGTTGTTGTCGTAGTACGCCTGCACGTCGGCGTCGCCCGGGGTGAACGCGGCCTTCAGGGCGGGGACGTCGATGAGCACGAAGCGGAGGCGGCGCTTCTCGGGCACGAGGTAGTCGTTGGCGTTCTGCTCGAACAGGGCGGCCACGTCGTCGTCGGTCGCCTCCAGGCCCTCGCGGAAGTCGTCGGCGCGGAACGAGATCGCGCTCAGGCGCACCCGCTCGTTGCGCCGGACGTGCTCGCGCTCGACGTCCTCGTCGCTGACCGTGATCCAGTCGGTGACCGCCGCCTGCAGCCGCTGGAGCATCAGCGACCGGCGCACGTCCTCCTCGAACTGGGCCGGGGTCATGGGCGGCTGCTGCATCCGCAGCAACTGGAGGTAGGCGGCCTCGCCGATGAACGCGCCGTCCTGCTGGAACGCGGGGAGCGTCACGATCGCCTCGCGGACCTCGGCGTCGCTGACCGTCACCCCGAGGCGGGCGGCCTCCTGCAGCGCCGCGTACTCGTCGATCACCTGCTGCAGCAACTGCCGGTCGATGCCCATCGAGCGGAGGAGGTCGGAGGTGATCTCGCCGCCGGACTGCACCTGGTAGCTCTGCAACTGGCGCCGGTAGAGCGTCTGGAACTCGCCGACGGTGATCTCCTGGTCGCCGACCTGGGCGAGCACGTCGGTCAGGGCGCCGGTGGTCTCGGGGGGCGGCTGGATCAGGGGGAACCCGAGGACCAGCAGGGCGAAACCGGCGAGGGCGAGGGTCCACTTCAGCCACGCCTTGTGGCGCCGCATGCGATCCAGCATCGTCATCGTGTGCTCACTCCCTGTACTGCCGCTGTCGTGCGCCGTCCCGGCTGCTTCCTCCGCCGCCCGGCGGTCGAACCCGGCGGATCCGGAGCCGCGCCGCGGTTCCGGCGTTCGGGCCGCGGTCGAGACGAAGGGTACATTCTATGACAGACCCGCAAGGGCGCCGCCCGCCTGTCGTGCGAAGGCTGCTCCGGCCACTACCGGTTGGGTGATGTTGTTCCGAACCACTACCTGTTGCGTAAGTCGGGGCAACGGGCCGCCGGATGTGGTATAGTCTTGCGACCCGCGGGTCGTGTCAGAAGTGCCATGCCGGGGGAATCCATGTTGTCTGGCTCGAGGGGCGCCGCCGCGTCGGACCTTCCTCTGATGGTCGGCCGGATGAGCAACCCGCCTCCGTATCGATCGAGCCGGCCGCGACCCCGTTCTGCCGGGCGCCGCCGGTCCGCCTGCCGCCTCGACCCTCCACGAGCTTCTCGTCGCGTCGCCGTCGGCGCGTTTTCCGCGCCCGGAGCCGGATCCGCGCCGCCGGCCGCCCGGCGACGCCTTTTGGATGCCGCCCGCCGGTCGGAACTGCATCGGTCGGTGGGAGGCGGATGTGCGGGTGAAATGGTCCTGACCGTTCGCCGGAACCTCGAGACGGATTCTCCAGACATGTGGATATCGGCGTCCCGGTTGGGCGCCGACATCCGCGCACCCTGGTGCGGCGGGCGCCGTCCGCCCTTGATTCCGGAGGCATGCTCCTCTTGAGTGTCAGCTCCCTCTTCTCGCTGTTCTCCAGTGATCTCGCCATCGATCTCGGCACCGCCAACACCTGCGTCTATGCGCGGGGCAAGGGGATCGTGCTGAACGAACCTTCCATCGTGGCCATCAACAAGGTCACCGGGCGCACGGAGGCGGTGGGGCGCGAGGCGAAGGAGATGCTGGGGCGCACGCCCGGCAACATCGTCGCCATCCGGCCCATGCGCGACGGGGTCATCGCCGACTTCGAGATCGCCGAGAAGATGCTGACGTACTTCATCAAGAGGGCGCACAACCGGACGGTCTGGGTGCGGCCCCGGATCGTGATCGGGGTGCCGTCGGAGATCACCCAGGTCGAGAAGCGGGCGGTCAAGGACAGCGCCTACCGCGCCAAGGCCAGCGAGGTGCATCTCGTCGAGGAGGCGATGGCCGCGGCCATCGGGGCGGGGATGCCGGTCACGGAGCCGGCCGCCAACATGATCGTGGACATCGGCGGCGGCACCACGGACATCGCGGTGATATCGCTCGCCGGCATCGTCTACAGCAAGGCGGTGCGGGTCGCCGGCAACGAGATGGACGAGGCGATCATCCAGTACATCAAGAAGACCTACAACCTGCTGATCGGCGAGCGGACGTCCGAGGCGATCAAGATGCGGATGGGGTCGGCGTGCGGGCTCGACGGCCGTATCACGATGGAGATCAAGGGGCGGCACCTCGTCGAAGGCGTGCCGAAGACGATTACAATTACCGACGAGGAGATACGCGAGGCGCTGGCCGACACGGTCCGCGTGATCGTCGATGCGGTGCGGGTGGCCCTCGAGCGGACGCCGCCCGAGCTGTCCGCCGACATCGTCGACCGGGGGATCGTGCTGACTGGCGGTGGATCGCTGCTGAAGAACCTGGACAAGCGGCTGCGGGACGAGACCGGCCTCCCCCTGGCCCTGGCCGAGGATCCGCTGGCTTCCGTCGTTCTGGGGGCGGGCCGGATGCTGTCGGACTTCGGACTGCTGCGGAAGATCTCCATTGATTGACCTCACGCGCCGTACCGGCGTTTCGCTGCTGGCGGCGGTCGTCGGCCACATCCTGCTGCTGTCGACCCAGGCCAATACCGCCGCCGGTGCGCCCGTGCTGCAGGCCGTCACCTTCGGCGTATTCTCGGAGGTGCAGCGCGCGGTGACCGGCACGGTGGGCGCGGTCGGCGGGCTGTGGAACGCGTACGTCGAGCTGCGGGCGGTTCGCGACGAGAACGAGTTCCTGCGCCGCGAGCTCGACGCGGTGAGGCTGCAGTGGCAGGTGGACCGGGCCGGGGCGCAGCGGGTCCGCGGTCTCGAGGCGTTGCTCGGGTTGCGGGACAACGCCGGTCTGGCCACCGTCGGGGCCCGGATCATCGCGGGCGACGCCACGCCCTACTTCCGGACGGTGACCCTCGATCGGGGGCGGCGCGACGGCGTCCGCCCCGACGCGGCGGTCCTGTCCGCGGCCGGCGTGGTGGGGCGCGTCGTCGACGAGCCGGGGTACCGGGCGTCGCGGGTCCAGCTCCTGATCGACCGGAACGCGGCGGCGGGGGCGCTCATCGAGAGGACCCGGGTGGCCGGGCTGGTGAAGGGCGACGCGGATGATCGGCGGCTCCGCATGGAGTACGTGTCGAATCTCGATGACGTCGAGGTGGGGGACACCGTCGTGACCTCCGGCAGCGACGGCATCTATCCGAAGGGGTTCGTCATCGGGGACGTCGCCCTCGTGCAGCGGGGGCCGGGGCTGTACCGGACCATCCACGTGCGTCCCCGGATCCGCTTCGGCGACCTCGACGAGGTGCTCGTCGTCCTGCCCGAGTCGCCGCCCCCGGCGCTCGTGGCGGCGGCCGGCGGTGGCGGATGAGGGTCGCCTGGGTCGCGTTCGCCGTCGCGGCGGCGCTGGCGATACAGACGACGCTGGTGCAGATGGTCGCGGGCACGGGGGTGCCGGTCGACCTTGTGCTCATGGTGGTCATCGTCGTGGCCATCGCGAACGGACCCCGGGCGGGGTTGTGGACCGGCACCGTCGGCGGGCTGCTTCAGGACGCCCTGTCGGGCGGCGTCGTCGGGATGGGCGGACTGGCGAAGACGTTGGTGGGATACCTCGGCGGTCAGTTCGCCGCCCAGTTCATGGTGACGCGCCTGTGGCACAAGGCGCTGGTGTTCGTCGGCGGCTCCCTGCTGCACGCCGCGTTGTTCCTCGGCGGCTACAGCCTGCTGTTCGGTGACCGTATGGTGGTCACGCGGCGCGACCTGCTGATGCAGGCGGCCGCGAACACCGTCGTCGGACTGATGGTGGCGGTGGGGCTGCAGACGGTTCCGGACGAGGTCGAACGGCAGCGTCTGCGGGGGCGGTGGCCGGGCGGCCGCCACGCCGACGGGAGTTCCGGGTGAGGCCGAGCCGATGAGCATGTCCAGCCATCTAGCACCGGGCGCACGCGAGGGGCCGCCCGACAGTTTCGCCGTGTTGCTGGCGGTCTGGCGCGCGGGCATCGTGTTGGTGTTCGCGGGCCTCGCGGCCGGATACTGGTGGTTTCAGGTCGTCAACTACGACAAGTACCGCGAACTCGCCGAGAACAACCACCAGCGGACCCTGATCTTGAGCGCGCCGCGCGGCGCGGTCCTCGACCGCGACGGCCGCGTGCTCGCCGAGAACCGCCATTCGCTCAACATCACGCTGTCCCGCGAGCAGGCCGAGGACCTCGAGGGCACCGTCGAGCTCCTCGCCGACCTGTCCGGCGTGCCGTTGTCGGCGCTCCGGGCCACGCTGGAACGCCACCGGGACGATCCGCTCTACCGCCCCGTGGTCCTGATTCGCGACGCCGCGTTCGACCAGGTGGCGGCGGTCGCCGCGCACGCGCGGGAGCTGCCGGGGATCTACGTGCAGGAGCTTCCCGTCCGGTTCTATCCGGCCGACGAGGTGGGGGCGCACATCCTGGGCTACGTCGGCGAGGTCAGCGAAGCCCAATTGGCGACGCCGGAATTCGAAGGCCTGCGCCGCGGCGCCATCGTCGGCAAGTCCGGCATCGAACGCACCTACAACCGGCTCCTGATGGGCCGCGACGGCGCGCGGCGGGTGGTCGTCGACAACGTCGGCCGCGAGGTCCGGGTCCTCGACGAGCGACCGCCGATCGAGGGCGGGCAGATTCAGCTCACCCTCGACTACGATCTGCAGGAGGCGGCGGAGGACGCGTTCCGCGACGCCGGGTTCAACGGCTCGGCGGTGTTCCTGGATCCGCGGTCGGGCGCGATCCTCGCCCTCGTCAGCCGTCCCGCCTACGACCCGAACCTCTTCGCCCGCGGTATCGACAGCGAGACGTGGGGGCGGCTCAACGCCGACCGCCACCGCCCGTTGAACCACCGCGCGCTCCAGGGGCGGTACTCGCCGGGATCGACGTTCAAGGTGGCGATGGCGGTCGCGGCGCTGGAGGAGGGGGTGGTCACGCCCGACTTCCGCGTCGCCTGCCCCGGCGGGCGCGTGGTGCACGGACGGCTCTTCCGGTGCCACTCGACGCACGGCTCGGTCGACATGCGCGAGGCCCTCGAGAAGTCGTGCAACTCCTATTTCTATGCGCTCGGTGAGAGGATGGAGATCGACCAGATCCACAAGTGGGCGACGGCCCTGGGGCTGGGCGAATCCTCCGGCGTGGATCTGCCGCACGAGGTGCGCGGGCTGATGCCGTCCACCGCGTGGAAGCGGGAGCGGCGCGGCGAGCGGTGGTACCCCGGCGAGACCATCTCCGTCGCCATCGGGCAGGGTGCGGTGTCGGTGACCCCCATCTCGCTTGCGGTCATGATGGCGACGGTCGCCAACGGCGGAACGCGGGTCACCCCCCATCTGCTCCGGGCGGTCAACGAAGGGGACGGGTTCGAGCGGGCGCGTCGTCCCGTGCCGCGGTCGCGGGCGCGCATCAGCCGGTCGACGCTCGACGTGGTCACCGAAGGGCTCTGGTTCGTCGTCAACCGGGCCGGGACGGGCCGGCGCGGCCGCATCGTCGGGCGGGACGTCATCGGAAAGACCGGCACGGCCCAGGTGATCTCCCTGCAGGGACGGGCCGCGGCGGCGGGCACCTCCGACCAGGACTTCCGGGACCACGGGTGGTTCGTCTTCGCGGCCCCGGCCGGGGCGCCGGAGATCGCGGGCGCGGTCTTCGGCGAGCACAACGAACACGGTTATCTCTCGGCCCCGATCGCGAGGCACGTCCTCGAGACGTATTTCGCCAAGAAGGACGGGCTCCCGCGGCCGACGGTGCCGGTGCCGCCGTTCGGGAGGAGGGCGTGGGCCGCCGCGGCGGCATCGGCGGCGGATCAATAGCGGGTCGGCGGACACGGGCCGGGGCCTCGGTGCGGTCCCGGCGTCGTCCGGGCCATCGGGCCGGCAGATGCTGGAACAACGACTCTATCGCCATATCGACTGGCTGCTGCTGGGAGCGCTGTTCCTGCTGGCCGCCATCGGCGTGGCGATGATCTACAGCACGACGTACGATCCGACCGCGGGCGGCGCCAGCCCGCTGGTCTCCATCCAGCTCTGGGCCCTCGCCCTCGGCTTCGTGGCCTTCGTCGTCACCCTCTCGATCGACTACCGGTGGTTCGCCGACCTGTGGGTGCTCATCTTCATCGGCCTCGTCGGCCTCATCGCCTATGCCCTGATGTTCGGGACCACCGGGGGAGGCGCCCGCCGCTGGATCGACCTGGGGGTGTTCAACCTCCAGCCCTCGGAGTTCGCCCGCATGGTGGTGGCGCTGGGGCTGGCCACGCTGTTCACGCGCCACCGTTGGACGGGGGGTACTCCCTTCGGTTGGCTGATGGCCGTGCTCATCGTCGGCATTCCGTTCGTGCTGATCGCGCAGCAGCCCGATCTCGGCACCGCCGCGACCCTGCTGCCCGTCGCGCTGGTGATCTTCGTCTTCGCCGGGCTTCCGCTGCGGTACGTCGGGCTGCTGATCGTGGCGGCCACCCTGAGCGCGCCGGCGGTTTGGGCCTACGGCCTGGAGGACTATCAGCGGGAGCGCATCCTGAGCTTCCTGGACCCCGAGAAGGACCCCCAAGGAGCCGGGTACCAGCAGCGTCAGGCGCGCATCACGACCGGATCGGGGGGGGCGACGGGCAAGGGGTTCCTCAGGGGGACCCAGAGCCAGTACAACTTCCTGCCGGTCGCGCACAACGATTTCGTTTTCTCGGTACTGGCGGAAGAACAAGGGTTTCTGGGCGTGGTGGTTGCGCTCGGCTTGTATCTGTTCGTGATCCTGCGCGGGATGGATGCCGCCCGACTGGCCAAGGACCGTCTGGGCATGTATCTCGTCGTCGGGATCATGGCCGGCTTCGCGTTTCAGGTGATCTACAACATCGCCATGTCGGCCGGACTGGCGCCGGTGAAGGGGCTCACCCTGCCGCTGATGAGCTACGGCGGCTCGTCGGTGATCGCCACGCTGGCGGCCTTCGGATTCGTGCTCAACGTGCGGATGCGAAGGTTCACGAACTGAGCGCGGTTCTCCCACCGTCCCGCTTCGGAAACCCGCCTTGATGACAGTGGGCCGGGCAGGCTGTCCGGTGCACGCGAATCCGGGTAGACGCGCGGTCGGACGGCGCCCGAAGCGGCGGCCGGGCCGGCGGGGACGCTCCCGGCGCGGAGCACGCTCCCGGCGGCCGGCCGTTCGTGGACGTCGGCGCGCCCCTTCGGGTTCGGGCGTCCGAGCGCGGCCGGAGGGCGCCGCGGCGTCAACCCCGTTGGAGTGATAGTGATGAACAAGGAGATGATCATCTCCGCCAGCGGCCATGAGACGATGGCCGCCATTCTGGAAGACGACGAGGTCGTCGAGATCTCCGTCGAGCGCGAAAAGTCCCGGGGCGTCGCGGGGAACATCTACAAGGGCCGCGTCTCGAAGGTGCTGCCGGGCATGCAGGCCGCCTTCGTCGACCTCGGGCTCGAGCGCGACGGCTTCCTCTACGTGTCCGACGTCATCGATCCCATGGCGTCGATCGACGGCATTGAGGCGGACGCGGAGAGCGCCCCGGGAGAGGCGCCGGCCGCGGCCGAAGGGCAGGGCAACGGCGGCTCCCGGGGCCGCGGGCGCGGGCGCGACCGCGCCAACGACCAGCCCATCGACAAGCTGCTGACCGCCGGTCAGGAGATCGTCGTCCAGGTCGTCAAGGAGCCGCTGGGGACGAAGGGGGCGCGCATCACGTCGCACGTCACCATCCCCGGGCGGTTCCTCGTGTTCATGCCGACGGTCGAGCACATCGGCGTGTCGCGCAAGATCGTCTCGCGCGAGCAGCGCGGCCGCCTGCGGCGCATCGTCCGCGAGTTCCGCGCCGAGCACGACATGCCCGGCGGCGTGATCATCCGGACCGCGGCCGCGGACCGGCCCGAAGAGGACATCCTCAGCGACCTCACCTACTTCCACGAGCTGTGGTCGGACACCCTCAAGAAGAGCGAGTCGCGCCGCGCCCCCGCCGTCGTCCACCGCGAGGAGAGCCTCGTCGCCAAGCTGCTGCGCGACCTGCTGACGGACGACTTCACGGCGATCCGCATCGACCACCGCGGCGAGTACCGGAAGGCGGTGAAGCTGGTCCAGCGCATCATGCCCGACCTCGTGTCGCGCGTGCACCACTACGACAAGAACTTCCCGATCTTCGAGGAGTACGGGGTGCAGTCGGAGATCGACAAGGCGCTCCGCAGCAAGGTCTGGCTGAAGTCGGGCGGCTACCTCGTCATCAACCAGACCGAGGCCCTGGTGGCCATCGACGTCAACACCGGGCGCTACGTCGGCAAGCGGACGGGGCGGCTGGAGGACACCATCGTCAAGACCAATCTCGAGGCGGCGAAGGAGATCGTCCGCCAGATCCGGCTCCGCGACCTCGGCGGGATCATCGTGCTCGACTTCATCGACATGGAGGAGCGCAAGAACCGCCAGAAGGTGTACCAGACGTTCGAGCAGGAGATCCGCCGCGACCGGTCGCCGTCGAAGGCGGTGCAGGTGTCCGAGTTCGGGCTCATCATCACCACCCGCAAGCGCGTCAAGCAGAGCCTCGAGCGGCAGTTGACCGAGCCCTGCCCGTACTGCTCGGGGAGCGCGGTGGTGAAGTCCACCTCGACCATCTGCTTCGAGATTCTCGCGGAGCTGCGGAAGGTCAGCGGCGACCTCAACGGGCATCACGTCCAGTTGCGGGTAAACCCGGACGTGGCGCGGGCCCTGAAGTCGGAGGAGCGCGGGGTGCTGAAGGAGATCGAGCGCACCCTCGACCGCGAGGTCACGCTGCGCGCCGACGCCATCCTGCATCACGAGCAGTTCGACGTGACGGCGATGTAGCCGCGTCGGTTTACCGTCCGTCGGCGCGGGGTGCCGTCCACCGGATAGCGTCGAACTGTTGGATCGTGCGGCGGCCGACGACGATGCCCTCCTCCTGCAGGAGCCGCCGCTTGCGCAGCGGATCGCTGTAGCCCCCCAATCGGCCGCCGGCGCCCACCACGCGGTGGCAGGGGACGCTGGGCAGGCGGCAGGTGCGCATGATCGTGCCGACCGCGCGCCACGCGCGGGGGCGTCCGGCGAGGGCCGCCACGTCGCCGTAGGTGGCCACGCGGCCCCGGGGAATCCGGCGGACGACCGCGATCACGCGGGCCTGGAACGAGCCGCCGGGGGGTGGCGTGGAGGCGGCCACGGTACCTGAAGCGGGGGTCCGCGCCCGGCGGGCCTACTCCGTCGGCGTGGTCTTCCAGACCTCGTCGATCAGGCCGACCTGGATCAGCTTCGTGGCGAAGACGATCTGCCCCGCGTGGGTCGTGAAGTGGAGCACCTGGTTCAGGATGAGCTCGCCGTAGGTGAGGGTCTTGCCGTTCAGCTCGGTCGTCTCGGTGAGTCGCTCGGCGTCGAACGCCGCGAGGGCGCGGTCCGCCTCGGCCACGGCGAAGTCGAACCGGGCCAGCAGGTCCTCCTTCGGCAGCGGGCCGGGCTCGGCGAACTCCGCGTCGCGGTCGCGCCGGTAGCCGTTCCCCCCCACCCCGTGGCCGATGTAGAGGCGCGTCGAGCCGCACAGGTGCAGCACGAGGTTGCCGACGGCGTTCGACGCCTCGTTGGCGCGCCACCAGATCTGGCCGTCGTTCAGGGCCTCGATGCAGGTCCGCACCTGTCCCGCCTGGTGGACCACGAGGCGCTTGCGGGCGGTGTCCAGCAGCAGCCGGTTTCCAGCGTCACTCATCGTCGAATCCTCGCCCGGAAGTCGTCGTTCCCCGCTTCGCCGGCCCCGCTGTTTGCCTGCGCGCTCGGCAGCCCCCCGCTGCCTTCCGGCGCCGGCCGGGGCGCGGTGCAACGCGGGATCGCACCACGGGCAGTCAGCGCCCGGCCGGGGTGCCGACGGCCGGCCGCCTCATCGATACACGATGGGGAAGTAGCACACGCCGGCGACCCCGATATCGTACACGGCGCAGGCCGTCGCATACCAGTGCGGCATCGATTCGGGAGGCAGCACCCCGGCGCCGTGGAGCAGGTCGACGCCGGCGTGACCGGCGAACGCGAGCGCCAGCAGGGTCAGGGCCATCCGGGGGTCCCGGGTCACCGCGATCGCCGCGAGTACCAGGAAGCCGACGGCGAGGGCCACGTCCAGTCCGCTGCCGGCCGCCGATTCCTGCGCGAGCGCGAACCCGACGTACGTCCCCGCGCTGAGGGTCAGCACCAGCGCCGCGAACTGGGCCAGCCGGAGCTCGGCGACCAGGCGCGTCGGCGAGCTCGGATCCGCCCTGACCGCCGCGAGAGCCAGTCTCACCAGGATGATCGCGAGGGCGAGTCCCGCGACCAGCAACGCGCGCGCACCGTCAGTCATGATGATTGCACGGACTCTCGCCCGTGACGACGGGGTGGCCGGGCCGGCGGCGCCCCGGTGGGCGTTCCACCATGATACCCGCGTGACGGGTCGAAGCGCCGTTCGACGACCCGCTGCCTTCATTCTCCGCCGCGGCGACCGGCCGTGCGCGCTCCCGGCGCGCCGGAGACCGCGGGATTGAGCCACTGCGCCGCGGCGCCGTGATGCGGGGAGTTGGGACGCGCCGAAGGCCGCGGGCGGGCGCTCCGCGGCATTCTCCGCAGCGCCGCCGGGGGGGGCGCCGGTGGACTCCGGCCGGACGTTCTCCGATCCGGACCCGACCCGCGTATGATCAGCGCGCCATGACCGCGAGCCGGCTCGACCGTCTGGTCCCGTCCGACTGGCGCCCGCGGCTGGGCCTGGCCCTCCTGGCCGCGGCGCTCGGCGCGGGCGCGTACTGGCTGCGCGACCTCGTCGACCCCCGCGTGCGCGGCGCCGCCGGCGTCGTCGCCTTCCTCGCCGTCGCCGCCGCGTGCTCGGCGCGGCCGGCTGGCGTGAACTGGCGGCTCGTCGGGCGGGGGTTCGCGCTCCAGATCGGCCTCGCGGTCCTCATCCTGAACGTCGAGATCGCCGGGGTGCGCCCCGGGTACGCGCTGTTCTCGGGCCTCGCGGCGGTCGCGACCCGGTTCCTCGAGTTCACCAACGCGGGGTCGCGGTTCGTGTTCGGGGTGCTGGCCGACCCCGAGCAGATGTCCGCGCTCTTCCCCGACGGGTTCGTGCTCGCCTTCGCCTCGCTGCCGATCCTCATCTTCATGTCGGCGGTGTTCACGGTGCTCTACCACCTCGGGGCGCTGCAAGTGGCCGTGAAGCTGATGGCGCGGGTCATGGCGCGGGTCATGGGCACGAGCGGGGCCGAGAGCCTGTCGGCGGCCGCCAACGTCTTCCTCGGGATCACCGAGGCCCCGCTGATGATCCGGCCGTACATCGCGGGGATGACGCAGTCCGAGCTGCTGGCCCTGATGACCGGCGGCCTCGCGACCATCGCGGGCACCGTCATGGCCATCTACATCGGCCTGGGCGCGGACCCGGTCGGCGTGCTGACGACCAGCGTCATGGCGGCGCCGTGCGGCCTCTACCTGTCGAAGATCCTGCTGCCGGAGACGGAGACCCCGGCCACCGCGGGCACGGTGCGGGTGACGGTGGAGCGCCGGTACGTGAACGTGATCGACGCGCTCGCGGGCGGCGCGTCGGACGGCATGCGCCTGGCCATGAACGTCGCGGCGATGCTGATCGCGTTCCTCGCGTGCATCGCCATGATCGACTACGGCCTGGGGCTCGTCAGCCCCGGCCTGTCGCTGGCCGCCGTCTTCGGGTGGCTGTTCGCGCCGGTGGCGGCCCTGCTGGGGGTCGCCTCGGCGGACCTGCCGGCGGTGGCCGACCTCCTCGGCACCAAGCTCGCGACGAACGAGTTCGTGGCCTTCGTGAAGCTCAACACCGACTACCTGGGCACGGTGAGCGACCATACGCGCGTCGTCGCGACGTTCGCGCTGACCGGCTTCGCCAACTTCGGCTCGATCGGCATCCTCCTCGGCGGCATCGGCGGCCTCGCCCCCGAGCGGCGCCCCGACCTCGCGCGCCTCGGGCCGGTGGCGCTGCTGGGCGGGTTTCTGGCAACATTGATCAACGCCGCCATCGCGTCGGTGTTGCTGTCGTGACGGCGTCGGAGGACGGACCGGATGTTGCCGACGATCGGATGGGAAGACGGCGAAGTGGTCATGATCGACCAGCGCAAGCTGCCCGCGCGGGAGGTGTACGTGCGGTGCCGCACCGCGCGGGACGTGGCGCGGGCGATCCGGACCATGGTCATCCGCGGCGCGCCGGCGATCGGGGTCGCCGCCGCGATGGGGCTGGTGCTGGCGCTGCGCCGCAGCAGCGCGGCGGGCACCACGCAGCTCGCCACCGAGTTCTACCGCGCCTGCGACCTGCTGGCCGCCACCCGGCCCACCGCGGTCAACCTGTTCTGGGCGATCGCCCGCATGAAGCGGGCGTTCGCGGACGCGATGCGGGCGGGACGGTCGGCGGACGAGATCCGGGAGGCCCTGGATGCCGAGTCCGCGCGCATCCACGACGAGGATGTGGCCGGCTGCCGGGCCCTCGGCCGCCACGGCGCCGCCGTCGTGCCGGCGGAGGCGCGGGTGCTGACCCACTGCAACGCGGGGGCCCTGGCCACCGGGGGCTACGGCACCGCCCTAGGGGTGGTCCGGGCGGCGGTCGAGGCGGGGAAGCGGGTCGCGGTGTACGCCGACGAGACCCGGCCCTTCCTGCAGGGCGCCCGTCTCACCGCGTGGGAGCTCGTCCGCGACGGCATCGAGACGACGGTGATCACCGAGGGCATGGCCGGGTCCCTGATGCGCCAGGGACGCGTCGACGTCGTCGTGGTGGGGGCGGACCGCGTCGCCGCCAACGGCGACATCGCCAACAAGATCGGGACCTACACGGTGGCGGTGCTCGCCAAGGAGCACGGCGTGCCGTTCTACGTGGCGGCGCCGGTGTCGACGATCGACCTCGAGACCCCGGACGGGGCGGGCATTCCCATCGAGGAGCGCGACGCGAAGGAGATGACCCACCTGGGCTCGGCCCGGCTCACGCCGGACGGCGCCGCGGTGTGGAACCCCGCGTTCGACGTCACCCCGGCGCGCCTCGTCGCCGGCATCATCACCGAGCGGGGCATCTGCCGGCCTCCGCTCGCCGACAGTCTGAGGGCGGTCTGCGATTCCGCCGCCGTCCCCACTCCGGCATGAAACCGACCACCCTCCTCGCCATCGAGACCTCGTGCGACGAGACCGCCGCCGCCGTCGCCACCGGCGACGCCGCGGGGCCGGCCTCGTGGGCCATCCGGTCCAGCGTCATCGCCTCCCAGGTCGACATCCACCGCGAGTGGGGCGGCGTCGTGCCCGAGCTCGCGTCGCGCCAGCACGTGCGCGACCTCTGCGGGGTCGTGGAGCGGGCCCTCGGCGACGGCGGCGTCGGCTGGGGCGACCTCGACGCGGTCGCGGTGACCCAGGGGCCCGGCCTGGTCGGCTCGCTCCTGGTCGGCGTGGCCTTCGCGAAGTCCCTGGCCCTCGCCCTCGGACGGCCGCTGGTGCCCGTGCACCATCTCGCCGGGCACATCGAGTCGCTGTTCCTCTGCCGGCCCGATCTCCCCCTGCCGGCCGTCGTGCTGGTGGTGTCGGGCGGCCATACGAACCTGTACCACCTCCCCGAGCCGGGCCGGTACGAACTGGTGGGCCGGACCCGCGACGACGCGGCCGGGGAGGCGTTCGACAAGGTCGCCAAGCTGCTGGGGCTGACCTATCCCGGCGGCCCCGTCATCGACCGCATCGCGCGCGGCGGCGACGAGCGGGCGATCCGGTTTCCGGTGGCGCGGATGACCCACGACGACCGCGTGGCCGGCCCCGCGACGGTCACCCCGCCCGGCCTCCCCCGGCGGGGGGAGGGGCGCATGGACTTCAGCTTCAGCGGGCTGAAGACGGCCGTCGCCCGGCACCTGCAGCGCCGCCGCGCCGACGATCCGGGTCCGTTGCCGGAGGGCGAGCTTGCGGACATCTGCGCGAGCTTCCAGCGCGCGGTCATCGACGCCCTGCTCGACCGCACCTTCGAGGCGGTGCGCCGGTTCGGGGCCCGCGGCCTGGGCATCGCCGGGGGGGTGTCGGCCAACAGCCGGCTGCGGGAGGTGGCGCAGGAACGCGGCGGGAGGAACGGCGTGCCGGTGGTGCTGCCGACGCTGCACCTGTCGACCGACAACGCCGCCATGATCGCGGCCGCCGGCCTGCGGCAGCTCTCGGCCGGGGTGACGGGCCGGCTCGACCTGAACGCGGACCCGGCGCTGCCCCTGAGAGCGGAGAAGGCGGGACCATGACACCGACTCGCGACGAGGCGTGGCGGCTGCTGACCGAGTACACGCGGAACGACCGCCTGCTGAAGCACGCGCTGGCCGTCGAGGCGGCGGTGCGCGGCTATGCGCGCGAGTTCGGCGAGGACGAGGAGGACTGGGGCATCGTCGCCCTGCTGCACGACTTCGACTACGAGCGCTGGCCGAGCCCCGAGGACCATCCGTACCGCGGCTGCGAAATCCTGCGCGAGCGGGGCTACCCCGAGCACGTGATGCGCGCCATCCTCTCGCACGCCGACTACACCGGGGTGACCCGCGAGTCGCGCCTCGAGCACACCCTGTTCGCGTGCGACGAGATGGCCGGCTTCGTGACCGCGGCGGCCCTCGTCCGGCCGTCCCGCAGCGTGCTCGACCTCGAGGCCAAGTCGGTGCGGAAGCGCATGAAGGACAAGGCGTTCGCGCGGGCGGTGCCGCGCGACGACCTCCGGCAGGGGGCCGAGGAGATCGGCCTCCCCCTCGACGAGCACATCGCCAACGTCATCCGCTTCATGCGGGCCGCCGCCGACGAGCTCGGCCTGCGCGGCTCCCTCTGAGACCGGCGCGCCCGTTTCCCGGCCCCGCTGAACCTGACCGCGGCGTTCTCCGTATCGCACCTAGAGACATGAGCGCCCCCGTCCCCGATCCCGCGCCCGTGGCCCGCCTCGACGGCGTCTCGGTGCAGTACGGCGAACAGGCCGCCCTGCGCGACGTCGGGGCGACGTTCCCCCCCGGCGCGGTGGGCCTGCTGGGGCCGAACGGGGCGGGGAAGAGCACCCTGCTCAAGGCCCTGCTCGGCTTTGTGACGCCCACCGCGGGCCGCATGGAGGTGCTGGGGCTCGACGTCGCCCGAAGCCCCATGCGGATCCGGGCGCGGCTCGGGTACATGCCCGAGTCGGACGGCCACGTGCCGGGCATGAACGCGGTGTCGTTCGTGGCCTACTGCGGGCAGTTGGCGGGCCTGCCGCGGAGCGACGCGATGCAGCGCGCCCACGAGGTGCTCTACTACGTCGGGCTCGGCGAGGCGCGCTACCGCAACCTCGAGACGTATTCCACGGGGATGAAGCAGCGCATCAAGCTCGCCCAGGCCCTCGTGCACGACCCCGACCTCCTGTTCCTCGACGAGCCGACCAACGGCATGGACCCGAAGGGCCGCGACGAGATGCTCGCCTTGGTGGCGGACCTCGCGACCCGCAAGGGGGTCAACGTCATCCTCTCCTCCCACCTCCTGCCGGACGTCGAGGCCACCTGCGCGCGGGTCATCGTGATGTACCGCGGGGCGGTGGCCGCCCAGGGGGCGATAGGCGACCTGAAGGCGGGCCGGCGCGAGGTCTTCGAGGTGCGCGTCAAGGGCGACGCCGGGGCCTTCATCCGGGGGCTGGAGGCCGACGGCGTGGAGTGCCGCGGGTCCGGTGAAGAGGTCATGCGGGTCTTCGTCAAACCCGGCTGGGGGCCCCGCGACCTGTTCGCGGCGGCGGTGCGGCACCAAGTACAGGTGCGCCACCTCCGGCCGAGCGTGCCCACCCTGGAGGACGTCTTCGCCGAGGCGGTGGGGGAAGAGTGACGCCTGGCAGGGTTGGTTGGGCGGCGAGCGGAGCCGTAGGCGACGCTCTCCGGGCTGGCGCGTCCGCGCCGGAGGACGTCTTCGCGGAGACGGTCGGGGAAGCGTGATGCCGATTCACGACCAGAGCTACCGCCGCTACGGCGGGCGCCGCAACGAGCCGGGCTCGGCGTGGCTGGTCATCGCCGCCGCCGGCATCCGCACGCTCCTCGGCCGGAAGCTGTTCCTGGCGGTCATGCTGGCCGCGTGGGGGCAGTTCTTCGTGCGCGCGGTGATGTTCTACCTGTCGGCGAACTTCCCGAGCATGAACGTGCTCGCGCCGTCGGCCGAGACCTTCCGGCAGTTCTTCGACTTCCAGGAAATCTTCGTGCTGTTCGTGACCGTCTACGTCGGCTCGGGCCTCATCGCCAACGACCGGCGTTCGAACGCCCTGCAGATCTACCTGTCGAAGCCGCTGAGCCGCGCCGAGTACGTGGCCGGCAAGCTGGGCGTCCTCGCGTTCTTCCTGCTGATGGTGACCCTGGCCCCGGCCCTGGCCCTGCTCGTGCTGGAGGCGATGTTCTCGGCCAGCCTCGACTTCCTGCTCGGCAACGTCTTCCTCCTGCCGGCCATCACGCTGTACGCGGTGATGGAGGTGTCGCTGGCCTCGTTCACGATGCTCGCGCTGTCGTCGCTGTCGACGAGCGCCCGCTACACCGCGATGCTCTACGCGGGCGCGCTCTTCTTCACGGCGGCGGTGTTCGGCATTCTGCGCGGGGCCACGGGCAGCTCGATGCTCGCGTGGCTCTCGCTGCGGGCCAACGTCGAGCAGATCGGCGACGTCATCTTCCGCGTCCCGCCCCGCTTCGAGTCGCCCTGGGGGCTGTCGCTGCTCGTGGTGGCGGCGTTGATCGGCCTGTCCGTCCTGGTGCTCGAACGCCGCGTCCGCGGGGTGGAGGTGGTGACGTGAGCGCGCCCGTGGTGGCGGCCGACCGCCTGTCGAAGTGGTACGGGCAGGTCATCGGCCTCAACGACGTCTCCGTCGAGGTCGGCCCCGGCGTCACCGGCCTGCTCGGCCCGAACGGCGCCGGCAAGTCCACCCTCCTCAAGCTGATCACCGGCCAGCTCAAGCCGAGCAAGGGGGCCGTCCGGGTGCTCGGTGAGCCCGTATGGGGCAATCCGCCGCTGTTCTTCCGGGTTGGGTTCTGCCCCGAGCAGGACGCCTTCTACGAGCGGATGACGGGCCTGGAGTGGGTGACGGCGCTGGTCGGACTCAACGGGCTGCCGGAGGCCGAGGCGGCCGAGGCGGCCCGGCGCGCCCTCGACACCGTCGACCTGCTCGACGCCGCCGACCGGAAGATCGGCGGCTACAGCAAGGGGATGCGGCAGCGCGTGAAGCTCGCCCAGGCCATCGCCCACGACCCCGAGCTGCTGGTGTTGGACGAGCCCCTGGCCGGGATGGACCCGATCGCGCGGCGCAAGGTGATCCGCCTGATCAAGGAGCGGGCGGCGCGCGGCGCGAGCGTCCTCGTCTCGAGCCACATCCTGCACGAGATCGAGGCGATGACCGCCACGATCCTCCTCATGCACAACGGCCGCATCCTCGCCGAGGGCAACGTCCACACGATTCGCGACCTCATCGACGAGCATCCCCACCAGGTGCGGGTCCGGGCCGACGATCCGCGGGGGCTGGCGCGCGCCCTCGTCGCCCACGACGATGTGCTCAAGCTGCAGTTCGAGGACGGCGCGGTGGTGCTGGAAACCAACCGGCCCGACGCCTTCTACGCCCGGCTGACGGAGGCGGCGGCGACGGGGGCGCTGGGCGGGATCCACGAGGTCAGCTCGCCCGACGACAACCTGCAGGCGGTGTTCGACTACCTCGTGAAGTAGGTGCCCGCGACATGCCCGATCCGCACCAGCCCCCGCCGCCCCCGCCGACGCCGGCCCGGCCCTCGTTCCTGGGGTCGGTGGCCCGCATCTACGACCTCTCGTTCGGCCAACTGCTCTGGTCGCGCCGCACCGTGTTCATGGTCCTCGTGGTCGGGGGGCCCGTCGCGGTGGCCCTGATCCTGCGCCTGCTGGTGTCGATGGACCTGTTCGACGCCGGCGCCGAGATCGACGGCCGCCCGGTGAACGTCGACGGTCCGGTCATCTTCGGGCTGATGATCTGGGGCTTCTACCTGAGCTTCTCGGTGCCGCTGCTGGGGGTGTTCTACGGGACGTCGCTCATCGCGGACGAGGTCGAGGACCGGACCATCACGTACCTGTTCACGCGCCCCGTGCCGCGGGGCGCGGTCCTCGTCGGCAAGTACCTCGCCTACCTGGTGTGCTCGGGGCTGCTGGTGCTGCCCTCGGTGGTGCTGGTGTTCTTCCTCGTGATGCCGCTCCTCGGCGGCAGCGTCGGCGCCGGCTTCCCCGACCTGCTGAAGGACTTG
The DNA here is from genome assembly GCA_963664545.2 of Vicinamibacterales bacterium. Classification (GTDB taxonomy): domain Bacteria; phylum Acidobacteriota; class Vicinamibacteria; order Vicinamibacterales; family UBA8438; genus JAJEEA01. Next base: position 3,586,937 of record OY761475.2, read on the forward strand.
GCCCTGCTCGCGGTGGGGCTCGCCGTCTACGGCGCCCTGTTCGCCCTCGTCGGCGCCCTGTTCAAGCGGCCGCTGCTGACCGGCCTCGTGTTCATCTTCGGCTGGGAGCCGGTCGTCATCGTCGTGCCCGGCTACATGAAGCGGTTCACCGTGTCGTACTACCTGCAGGGGCTCGTCCCCCACGCGATGCCCGAGGACGGCGGGGTGACCAGCCTCGTCCTGAGGGTGCTGCAGGCGAACGAGATCCTACCGTCGGCGACCGTCGGCCTCGTCGGGCTGGCGGTGATCCTGATCGGCGGGCTGGCCCTCGCGGTCCGGTTCGTCGAGCGCCGCGAGTACGTGCTGGAGCAATGACCTCGGCCGCGGGCGTTCGCCGCGCCGCGGCGGTATCATAGGGACCGCGGACGCGGCCGTGCCGTTCGCCGCGGTCGCGGGAGGCGGCCGTTGGCCGACGGGCGGGCGGTCGAGACCGTCGGCGCGGGGGGCCGGGGCCGCGGTTCCGGGGACCGCCGTCCGCGCCGGCGGGCCGGCGGGTGATCGATGATGGCTTCGATGTCGCGTCGGACGCGTTACGTCGCGCTCGCCTCGGGCGGCGTGCTCGCGGTCGGGCTGTGCGGCGGGCTGCTCGCCTACCTCAACCGCGACGCCGCGCGCGGGGCGGCGGCCGGCGCGCTCCCCGAGCTCGCGTTCGTGCCGCCCCACGCGACGGCCCTCGCCTTCGCCGACGTGCGGGCGGTGATGTCGTCGGAGCTGCGGGAGCGGATCAGCCGCTTCGCGCCGGACGGCGTCGGCCGCGAGCAGCTCCACCGGTATCTCGGCCTCGACATCGAGCGGGACATCGACCGGGTGCTGGCGTACTGGGCGCCCGAGCCGGACGCGGACGCCGGGGAAGGGGACGAATGGTCCGGGCTCGCCTTCTTCCGCGGGCGGCTGGACGCGGAACGGCTCGTGACCACGGCCCGCCTCGGCGGCGCGGAGGTCACCGAGGAGAACGGCACGCGCATCGTCAGCCGCGACATCGACGGCGCGGGCTCGCTGGCGATGGCGTTACTCGCGCCGGGGCTGGCGGCGGTGGGGGAGTTGGCCGCCGTCCGGTCGGCGGCGCGGCGCGGGTCGGGCGAGGCCGGCATCGACGCCGACGCGGAGATGATGCGGCTCCTGGGCCGGGTCGACCCGCGGAGCAGCTTCTGGGCGGTGGGGAAGTTCGGCGACGCGGGACTGCTCGGCTGGGTGCCCGAGCAGGTGTCGGCGCGGCTGCCGCCGGTGACCGCGTTCTCGGTGCAGGGCCGGGTCAACGGCGGCATCAGCCTGTCGCTGGCCGTCGAGGGCCGCGACGAAACGGCGGCGCAGAGCCTGCGCGACGTCGTCCGCGGCTTCGTGGCGCTGGCGCAGCTTCAGACCTTCGGCGACCCGGCCGTGCAGTCGATCCTGGAGTCTCTTCAGACCGGCGGCGAAGGCACGGCGGTGACGTTGTCCTTGCGGGTGCCCGCCGAAGCGATCGAGCTCCTGCTGTCGATGGTGGCGGGCGGCGAGCCCTCCTGAGCCGGCGCCGCGGGCTTCCCGCCGCGGGCTCCCGATTCGGCCGATCCGGTCGGTGGTTCCAGGTGGTTCCGGTCCGAACGAGTCTCCAACCTCACGGCCGTTTGTTATGATGTAGCGTTACGGTGAACTGCGGCCCGCCGAGCGGAGCCGGCAGGCGACGCAAGGGCGGGCTGGAGTGACGGACAACACGGACGTGAAGGTCGTCGGCGTGCTCGGGTGCGGGCTCATGGGTTCGGGCATCGCCCAGGTCTGCGCGCAGGCGGGCTACCGGACCGTCGTGCGGGAGGTGGATCAGGCCGCCGTCGACGCCGGGCTGGGGCGCATCGAGCGCTCCCTCGACAACGGGGTCGCGCGCGGCAAGGTGACGCGCGACGCGCGCGACGCGGCGATGGGGCGCCTCAGCGGGGCCACCGGCTTCGAGGCGCTGGCCGGGAGCGACGTGATCGTCGAAGCGATCGTCGAGAACGTCGACGCCAAGCGGGCGGCGTTCGCGGCGGTCGAGCCGGTCGTCGGTCCCGAGACGCTGCTCTGCTCGAACACGTCGTCGGTCTGCATCACCGAGCTGGCGGCGGCGACCGCGCGGCCCGACAAGTTCGTCGGGCTGCACTTCTTCAGCCCGGTGCCGGTCATGCCGCTGGTCGAGGTCATCCGCGGACTGTCCACCACCGACGCCGCCTGCGGGCGCGCCCTCGCCTTCGCGAAGTCGCTCGGCAAGCAGCCGGTGACCGCGCCGGACCGGCCCGGGTTCATCGTCAACCGGCTCCTCATCCCCTATCTGCTCAGCGCGGTGCGCGCCTACGAGCAGGGATGCGGCACCCTGGAGGACATCGACACCGCGATGACCCGCGGCTGCGGCCACCCGATGGGCCCGTTCACCTTGGCCGACTTCATCGGCCTCGACACCACCTATTACATCGCGAACATCATGTTCGAGGAGTTCCGCGACCCCGCGTACGCCCCGCCGCCGTTGCTGAAGCGTCTGGTGCTGGCGGGCCGGCTCGGGCGCAAGACCGGTCATGGCTTTTTCAAGTACTGAGGCGGCGGCGTCCGCCGTTTGTCCGCCGGAGGGCGCCGACGACGGCATCACCGAGGCGGTGCGGGTCGTCCTCGCGGGGCTGGGCGAGGATCCGGCGCGCGAGGGGCTCGTCAAGACCCCGGACCGGGTCGCGAAGGCGTTGCGGTTCCTGACCAGCGGCTACGATCAGAACGTGGACAGCGTCGTCAACGACGCCCTCTTCACGGTGGACTACAGCGAGATGGTCATCGTGAAGGACATCGACTTCTACAGCCTCTGCGAGCATCATCTGCTGCCGTTCTTCGGGCGCTGCCACGTCGCCTACGTCCCCGACGGCAAGGTCATCGGCCTGAGCAAGCTGCCCCGGCTGGTCGAGGTGTTCAGCCGCCGGCTGCAGGTGCAGGAGCGGCTGACGGGCCAGATCGCGCAGGCCGTCGCGGCCAAGGCGGGCCCCCTCGGCGTCGCCGTCGTGGTCGAGGCCACCCACCTGTGCATGGCGATGCGCGGCGTCGAGAAGCAGAACTCGGTGGCCCTGACCAGCGCCATGCACGGGGTGTTCCGCACCGACGCCCGCACGCGGATGGAGTTCCTGAACCTGTTGCGGCTGGGGGGCCGCGCCGCCGGCCTCCGCGAGGTCACGGAGCACGCGATCGATGCCGAGCACAGTTGAACGCCGGCGCCGGGGGGCGGGAATGACCGCGGCCGCCGTGGCCGCGGCCGTCATGGCCGCCGCCGTCTCGACGGGTGCGCAGTCGCGGCGCATCGACCCCGCCGAGGTGGAATGTCCGTCGATCCTCGGGATCGGAATCGATACCGAGCGCACCTACTGCGACGTGCAGATCGGCGACGAGATCGCCGACGGCATCCTCGTGCGGATCCCCCCGCACCGGGGACCCGCGACGGTGAGGTTCACCCTGCACGGCCGGCACACCTACTCGGCCGACGAGGTGGCGCGGGGCCGCGGGTACGCGCGCTATCTCGCGACGGCCGCCGTGGCGAGCGCCCAAGAGGTGCTGGCGCGCCCCGTCCTCCTCGCCGAGTTCCACGGCGCCGCCGACCTCGTCGACCGGGTGGGCGGGGGCGCGGGTCCGGGCGGCGTCAAGGCGATCGCGCCGGTGGGGGCCGAACGGGTCCAGGTCGTCGTGCCGTCCAACGTCACCGAGATCAGCATCGTCGGGCTCGAGCTCGAGGTCCGGCGCGTGGACAGCCGGGAGACGCACATCGCGCGTGGCCGCGCCATCGCCCTGATCAGCGACGTGAACGTGGAGTACCGCGCGCGGTAGCGGCACCGCCCCGACGGGCCGCGACCCCCGAGTGGCGAGCGGTTCGTCGCGCGCACCGCGAAGGCGACGGGAGCGGCGTCGCGGCGGGGGAGCGGAAGGAGACGATACGGACGAAACCATGGGGCAGCAGCAGAGCGATCCGGATCGGGTGCGGGACGTCATCGTCGTCGGGGCGGGGCCGGCCGGCTTGGCGGCGGCGATCGCCGCGCGCCGCGCGCAGCTCGACTGCGAGGTGTTCGAGCGGCGCGCGCTCGTGAACTCGATCCTGAAGTTCCCGACGAACATGGTCTTCTTCACGACCCCCGAGCTCCTCGAGATCGGGGACCTGCCGTTCGTCACCCCCTACGCGAAGCCGACCCGCGACGAGGCCCTGCGCTACTACCGGCGCGCCGTGGACGCGTTCGACCTCACCGTCCGGCTCGGCTACGAGGTCGCGTCGATCGCCCGGCAGCCGGGGCCCGACGGCACCGCGGCGCTCGCCGTCGACGTCGACCATCCCCAAGAAGGCTCGTTCCGGCGGCTCGCCCGCACCGTCGTGGTGGCGGTGGGGGCCTACGACTGTCCCAACGTCCTCGGCATCCCCGGCGAGGATCTGCCCCACGTCTCGCACTACTACACCGAGGCGCATCCCTGGTACCGGAAGCAGGTGGTGGTGGTCGGCGGCAAGAACTCGGCGGCCGAGGCGGCCCTCGAGCTGTACCGCTCGGGCGTCCGCGTCACCCTCGTGCACCGGCACGCGGAGCTGGGGGAGGGCATCAAGTACTGGGTTCGCCCCGACATCGAGAACCGCATCGCGGAGGGCTCGATCCCCGCGCGCTTCGAGACCCGCGTCGTCGAGATCCGGGCGCGCGAGGTCGTCGTCGAGTCGGCCGCGGGCCGGAAGGTGCTGCCCGCCGACGCGGTCCTCCTGCTCACCGGCTACCACCCCGACACCGCGATGCTCCGTCGCTTCGGCATCGACTTCGACGCCGACACGATGGTGCCCGCCCACGACCCCGAGACCTACGAGACCAACGTCCCCAACCTGTTCCTCGCCGGCCAGGTCATCTCCGGCGTCTTCAGCGGACAGATCTTCATCGAGAACGGCCGCTTCCACGGCCAGCGGGTGATCGGCGAGATCGCCCGCCGTCTGGCGCGCGCCGGCGACGCGGTGCCGGCGTAGGGCCCGGCCGATTAGCTCGCGCGCCGTCCGGCGGCGGGGCGGCGGCGTGTGTCTACGGCGTGACGTCCCACGGCCGCTCCCAGGGGCGGAGAGGCCGCCGACGCGCGATCAGCGGGAGGTCCTGCCGCTGGAGGGCGATGAGGATCCGGAACTTCTCCTTCAGCGGAAGCTTGGCCTGCTCCCGATGCCAGACGCGCTTGCGGTCGAAGATCGCGCGGCTGTCGAGGGAAACGTCGTCAGGCATCGTCAGGAATCTCGGCGGCGATCCGGTGTCGCGCCAGGAGCGCCCGGAGCGCGCCGCGGTCGATGGCGCCGCTCTCGACGAGCTGCCACGCGCGCTCGCGGCGGCGAGCGCCGCCGGCCTGCAGCGCCAGCGCGGCCAGGTGCTCGGGTGCGGTAACCCGGACGTCCACGCCCTCGTAGTCGTGGATCCGCGCGGTCGTCACCGCCTCTTCGACCAGTGCGTTGTACGCGGCGAGGAACTGCACCGGTACGCCGTCGATCATCAGATGTTCGCGCTCCTGCCCGAACCCGCGCGCGCGGCCCCACGCGTAGATGCCGGACAGCGGCGCCAGCGGGTCGGCGGCGGCGTCGGGGGGCAGCAGAACGAACACGTCCAGGTCATAGGTGCGTGTCGGTTCGGCGTAGAACAGGACCGCGGTCGCCCCGCCGATGGCGTAGTCGGCCACGACGCGTCGTTCGCGCATGTCGTTCAGCGTCCGGAAAACGCCCGCCAGCGACCTGCCCTGTCCGGTTGCGTCCATGCCGTCTCACCCGGGCATCGTACGCGCAAGTCGCGGGCCGGCACAAGCGGCGGCGCCGAGAGCTCGGGGCGGGTGAACCGGAAACCGCGCGCGGACTACTGCGGTCCGGGGCGGCCGGTGCGCGCCGCGAAGGCGTGCATCTCGATGAGGTCGATGAGGGCGCGCGAGCGGCCGGCGATGTCGTCCTGCTCGAGCAGCGCCTGCCGCTCGATCGGCTCGAGGTCGAGGTATTGCGCGAGGGTGTTGACGAGGGCTTCGTCGCCCATGTCCGCGGGCACCATCCGGCGCCAGCCCGCGTCGTCGAACTGGCCGGCGAGCAGGGGGTCGAGGCGGGTCCGCAGGCGGCGGAGCTCCTTGCGGATACGCTCGGAGTCGGTCTCCGGCAGGGGCGCGACCTCTGCCCGGCGGTAGGCGCGTCCGCCGACCTCCCCCACGATGCGGAAGCGCTCGATGCCGCGCAGGATGATGTTGGAGCGGCCGTCGGGCAGGCGCTCGGCGTGGCTGACGAGGCCGGCGCAGCCTACGTCGTAGACGGGCGGCGGCCCGCCCCCGGGCCCGGGCCCGTCTCCGCCCCGCAGGAGCACCATGCCGATGATGCGGTCGCCGGACAGGGCGTCGGCCAGCATCTTGCGGTACCGCGGCTCGAAGATGTGCAGGGGCAGGAACACCGACGGAAAGAGGACGACGTTGGGCAGCGGGAAGATCGGGATCGTCGACGGCAGCATCATGACGCTTTGGCGGCCCGCGGCGGGACGGTGCGGCCCGGCGGCGGGCTCCTCCGGGTGCGCGCGGTCGGTGCAGCGTGAATAAGTCCCATAAGCCATGGTCTGCCAACCATTTACGGGAACCGCACGCGTTTCGTCCTACGGACTGTCCCACTATAAGCCGTCTGCTGGTACGGTGTCATGCTCGGTGTCACGTCGGTTGCAGTGGCGGGTGGTAGTGGTCGGGGTCTGATGGTGTTCTGTTCCGCGTAGCCGTGTGTCGAGGCTTGCGATCTCGGTCCGGATCCGGTCCTACTTTTCGTCCCCCCGAGGGGGGTTCCCGGGAGGCGTCCCTTCGCTGTACATCCCGTAAGTCGTTGCGCGACGGCGGATTGGCCGTCCGGCCCCGGCCGGGCCGGATACCCGTGCGGCCCGCCGGCGTCGATACGGAATCAGCGGTTAGCGGGTCCGTCCGCTGCCGTTGACGGCTTGCACACTACGTCTGGGTGGAGCTCGTCCAGCATCGACGTCGCCGCGGCCCGCACGCGGTCGTGGGTCCACTTCGCCGCCGAAATCCGGCAAAGCGCTTCGGGGGCGTCGGGATCTTCAGTGAGGGTGAGCCCGACGACCGCCGCGGTCGCAAGGGAGGCGCAGCGATCTCCGCGGTCCAAGACGCAGCTTCGCGCGGCAGTCTCGAGGAACTCGAAGCCGGGGACGGTTCTTCGGCGGGCCGTCAACGTCCCGATCGCCGTCAGGGCGCTCAGCCTGACCGTCGTCGGATCGGCATCTATGTCTATGTCGCCCGCCGCCGCCAGCCTCAGAACCTCGAAGCTCCTTTCGGAGCCGACCATGCCGAGGACCTCGGCCGCCTTCGAACGCAGTTCAGGCGGTTCGGTGCCGAGCACGATCCGCTCGAGCTCGCGGATGTCCTCGGGTGTCGAGTACTTCCGAGCCTCCTCGATGCGGATGCCGTGGTGGTGGGTGCGGGCCAGGAACGCCCCGACCCGTGTTCCGCCCTGTCCCGCACCGGCGTCCGCAGGGGCCGCCAAGACGGCGGCGGTGATGACCGATGCCAGGGCGGCGCCGCCGGCGGTTCTGTTGGCCATGGCAACCTCCGTGCCTCTTGAGCGTATCGGCCCCTTCTTGAACGCGCGGCACTCCGCGGCGTTGACGAACATGTCGGTCCGTCCCGCGTCTTCGTGCATCAGCGCGTTCGGCTCGTTCCGGTGGTCGAGTCCCGAGATGTGCCCGATCTCGTGGGCCCACGTCGTCGCCCGGACCTCGGGGCTTCCGCCGTAGTCCTTCCGGACGACCGCGCCGCCGTTGCGGCGCGCGCATCCGAGGACGGTTCCGGCCCTGCCGTTGCACCAGCGGATGCCGTTCACCAGCACTAGGTCCGGTCCGGCGGCCAGAGCCGTACGGACCTCCGTCGGCGTCTGGAGTATGCCGGGGACGTCGGCGAGCTCGGCGACGTCGCCGTGAACCTCGTACCGGACCCGGCAGGTGATGTCGTGGTTCCCGTTGCCGTCGTCGTCGACGGCGAGGACCGACGACGTTTCGTCGAGCACCGTCGAAACCCACGTCCGGTTCGCGTGCGTTTCCGGGCTTCGTCCGATCGAGAGCGGATGTATCGTCTCCTGAACGCTTGCGCCGTGCGCCGTCGCCGCCGTCAACAGGAGGGCGGCGGCCGTGAGCTTCGCCATCGTGTGCGTCCGATCGAGTGTCGCGCGCCGCGCGCGCGGAAGTTAAGTCTACATCCACGGGACATCCAGGGCCAGATGTCCGAAAGCCGCGTCTCCGGTCTTTTCCTGCCGTCGGGGCGTCTTGAGCACCGCCGTTCCATCCCGTTGCGGCGCGCTTGCGTCCGCCTCCGGCTTGAGGTCGGCGCTTGGCTGTTTTCGGCGCGGGCCTCCCGCGGGGCGCATTCGTGCGTCCGTTCGGCTGCCGTGCACCGTTCAGTGCACGGTGCGGGTCTTCTTGTCGAGGAAGTCCATCAGGACGTAGCGGCCCAGCGTGCGGGGGGTCGTGAAGTACGCCTTGCCGTGGCAGATCGCGGTCACCCGCTTCACGAAGCTCACCAGCTCGTAGTCGCGCGCGAGCATGAACGTGTTGATCATGATGCCGGCCTTGCGGCACGTGGCGACCTCGGCGAAGGTCTCCGAGATGACCCAGGGGTCGAGGCCGAAGGCGTTGCGGTAGATCTTCCCGTCGGGGCGGGTGAGGGCCGACGGCTTGCCGTCGGTGATCATCACGATCTGCCGCATCTCGCGGGGCTGCCGCTCCAGCAGGCGCCGGGCGAGCCGCAGGCCCTCGCGCGTGTTCGTGTAGTGGGGGCCGACCCGCGCCCGCGCGAGCTGGCGGAGCGGAATCTCCTCGGCCGAGTCGTGGAACAGCACGACCCGCAGGGTGTCGCCGGGATACTGGCGCCGGATGAGGTTGGCGAGGGCGAGGGCGACCTGCTTCGCGGGGGTGAACCGGTCCTCGCCGTAGAGGATCATGCTGTGGCTGCAGTCGAGCATGAGGACCGTCGCGCAGGCGCTCTGGTACTCGCCCTGGGCGACCATGAGGTCCTCGTGCTCGACCGCGATGCCGGGGCCGGCGATGGCGCCCCGCCCCATCCGCCTGACCGCGCTCAGGATGGTCGCGGCGGCGTCGAGGTTCATGGTGTCGCCGAACTCGTAGGGCTTGGGCGCCCCGCCCGCCTCGACGCCCGCCGCGTAGTCGCGGGTGTCGTGCCGGCCGACGCTGCTGTGGCCCACCGAGCCGAGCAGGTCCCGCAGGGCGCGGTAACCGAGGAAGTCGAGCCCCTTGTCGGTGACCTCGAAGCGCATGGGCGGCGTCTGCCCGTCGCCGCGGCCTCGGCCCTCCCCGTCGCGGGCGTCCGCCTGGGGGTCGGGGCGGCGGGTGATGTAGCCCTGCTGTGCCATTTGGTCGATGAGCCGGTCGATCAGCGCCTCGAGCCGCGACGCGCCGTCGTGGTCGGCGTCGGCCGCGTCGCCGAGGAGCTGCATGATGGTCTCGCCCGACAGCATGCCGCCGTTGAGCAGCGCCTCGAGGATGGCGTCGCGCAGCGCCTGCTCGGAGCGCTGATCGCCCTCGGCGTTCGCATCGGGGTCGCCCGACGCGCGGCCGAAGCCGCTGTCGAGGAGCAGCTTCGAGAGCTTCGACACCAGCTCCTCAATGTCGAGCCCGTCGAGCTCGTCGCCGGTGTAGCGGGTGTATCGGTACTTCATCGTCGAAGGCGGCTCGGTTCCGGCCCGTGCAACGCGTTCCCGCCCCGAAGTCCTCGCCCGGCGGCTCCGCCGGTGCCCGACTCCCATCGTACAGGGGCGGACGCCTAGTTGTAGTACTTCTTCTTGCCGGGCGGGATGCGGATGTCGGTCTCGATCATCTGCTCCGGGGTCATGGGCTTCTGCCGTCGGTTCTCCGCCGCGCTGTACTGCCACGTGTCGTTCCGGCTGATCTTCTTCTGCGCGTACAGCCCTTCGATGATGAACTCCACCGCCGACGCGAGCACCGCCGACGGCTCGTCGGCATCGACCCGTAAGTGGCCGGCCAGCTCGTGCAGGCCGTGGATCTGGCCGGTCTGCTCGAGGAGCTCGGCCGCCGAGGTCGCGTCGCCGAGGTCGAGCGTGCCCCCGAGGTCGAACCACTCGACCACCGCGCCGGTGTCGACGGTGCTGAACCACCCCTCGAAGACACGGCCGACGGCGGTGCGGATGACGTCGCGGGCGACCTGGTCGGCGCCGCGCAGCTCGCCTTCGTACTCCAGCTCGAACTTGCCGGTGATCGACGGCAGGGCGGCGTAGACGTCGGCGACGCGGACCGCGGCGGCGGGCTCGGCGTTGATGAAGGCCCGCCGCTCGGCGTTCGACACCGCGTTCTCCAGGCAGGTGATGGGCATGCGCTGGCTGACCCCGGAGCGCTTGTCGATCTTGGCGTGGCCGCGGGCGACGAACGCGATCTCCTCGACGATCTCGCGGATGTACGGCGCGATGCGCGGCGCCCCCGCCCCATTGCCGGACCGCGCCGTCCACGCCTCCTGGCTCGTGATCCGCATGCCCTCGCGGCGCGTCTGCGGGTAGTGGGTGCGGATCTCCGACCCGATGCGGTCCTTCAGCGGCGTGACGATCTTGCCGCGGGCGGTGTAGTCCTCGGGGTTCGCGGTGAACGTCATCACCACGTCGAGGGGCAGCCGCACCGGATAGCCCTTGATCTGGACGTCGCCCTCCTGGAGGACGTTGAACAGGCCGACCTGGATCTTGCCGGCGAGGTCGGGCAGCTCGTTGATGGCGAAGATGCACCGGTGGGCGCGGGGGAGCAGCCCGTAGTGCATCGTGAGCTCGTCCGACAGCTCGAGCCCGCCGCGGGCCGCCTTGATGGGGTCGACGTCGCCGATCATGTCGGCGATGGTGACGTCGGGCGTCGCGAGCTTCTCCACCAGCCGGCGCTCCCGCGGCAACCACGCGACGGGCAGACCGTCGCCTTCCTCCGACGCCCGGGTGCGGCATTCGCGGCACAGGGGCGCGAGGGGGTCGCAGTTGATCTCGCAGCCCGGCACGACCGGCAGCGCCTCGTCGAGCAGCGAGACGAGGGCGCGCACGAGGCGGGTCTTCGCCTGTCCCCGCAGGCCCAGCAGCACGAAGTCGTGCTGCGACAGGATCGCGTTGACGACCTGCGGGACGACCGACTCGTCGTAGCCGACGATGCCGGGGAACAGCGGCCCGTCCTCGCCGAGCCGGCGCACGAGGTTCTCCCGCATCTCGAGCCTGACGCTGCGGCGGGGAAGGCGGCCGGCGTCGACCGCCTCGCGAAGCTCTCCCAGACGTTCCGGTAGCGGCATGGTGCGATCTTAGCAGCCCGCGGCGAGAGTCCCGTTGCATCCAGCCGGGTGCATCTCGCTTGACTTCGTTGTTCGTCGGTTGCTTATCGCCAAAGCGCGCTCCTCATGCCTCTTCAGGCGGACGCCTCGGCGATCCGCTGGCCCCCTCCGGGCGCGGTCAATGCGGGGCCTTCACCACGGACTGCCAGCCGGCCGCGCACGGCGGGACGGAACCGGGCTCCGCGCGGCCGGCCCCGTCAGCGCGCGCCCGCGGCGAGCGCTTCCGCGGTGACGAAGCGGGGCTGGATGTCGATGGGGATGTGTCCCAGACGGTCCAGGGCCTGCCGCACCGCCGGGGTTACGACCCCCCGCGTCTCCAGAATGCGCTGCGCGGCCTCGAAGTCGCCGGTGGCCTGCACCGTCATCAGCTCGCGGGTGAGGGCGGCGACGGTGTCCCGGATGCGGCCGTGGTCGACCGCGAAGCGCCCGTCGCCGTCGACGGTCACCGCCCCGGCGTCGAGGAACGTGTTGAGCTGGATGGCCACGCCGCGGCCGTGCGCCTCGCCGATGCCGAAGCGGATCGACCGGAACGTCGAGGCGAGGAACGTGGTGTACATGCCGCGCTCGAGCGACCGGTCGACGACCCCCCGGTCGATCAGCTCGCGCAGGGCCCAGAGGCCGGCGATGTCCGCCTTGGCCTCCTCGATGGTGCTGTGGGTCTCCCGCAGCTCCTGCCGCACGGTGGTCCGCCGGCCGTCGACGGTGATCGTGCCGGGCCCCAGGCCGTGCATCAGCTCGTGCATCAGGATGTGGGTGAAGAACGCCTCGAAAGTGACCTCGCGCTGCTCGGCCGGCCGCAGCGTCACCTGCGCGATGGGGGTCAGGACGCGCCGGAACTTGGCCTCCTGCACGTTCTTCAGCATGACCCGCTTCGAGCCCATCTCGCGAACCACCCGCTCGTCGTTGGGCAGGTTGAAGGCCGCGGTCTGCACCCCGCTGTTCGCGTCGCCGGCGGTGAACACGACGTTGACGACGCGGATCGGGGCGAGGGCGCCGAGGGCGGGGTTGCGGAACCGCGGGTCGATGGGCAGGGTGTCCTCCAGCCCCTGCAGCTCGGCCCCGAAACGCGCCAGCGTCGCCGTCTCCGCCGCGTCGCGGACGGTGACGAACGCCTCGAACGCCGCCTTGTAGTTGAACCACTCGTCCTCGTAGACCTCGTAGGGCCCGATGGTCGGCTCGACCGCCGAGTCGAGCTCCATCCACGCCACGTCGCTCTCGTAGTAGTCGTTGCTCGCGAACGCGGCCGCGCGGGTCTCCAGGTAGCGCCGCAACGTCGGGTCGGCGGTGGCGCGGGCGCCCGCGATCAGGTGCGCGGCGGCGACGGCCAGCGGCCCCTGGTACTCCACGCTGTAGGGCACGCTCGTGAACCCGCCGGCAGGGTCGCGGCGGATGGTCGTGAAGAACCCCGTGGCGGCGGCGCGGGCCGGTCCTTCGAGCCCGTCGAGCCACGCCGCGACCTCGTCGCGCGTCGCCCCGGCGGGGTAGTAGTTGGCACCCCCGGGCTTGGGCGGCGCGCCGGCGACGAACGGCCGGTCGTCTTCGATGCGCGCCCACGGGCCCTTGTTGAGCAGGAAGTAGTCGAGGGCGGCCCGTCCCGCGGGGCTCCCGTCCCCGGCGAGAGCGATCAGCATGGCGGGGTTGCCGGCCCAGACCTGTTCCAGGAAGATCCCGTCCATCACGCGGGCGGCGTCGATGATGTGGCCGAGCGCGCGGCGCTCCGTGTCGGGCAGCCCCGACAGGTCCGCGCCGATCTCGACGGGGGCGAACAGTCGCGTCATCGTGGTCCCCTGGCCCCCCGCGGCGGCGGTGGCGCCGGTCAGTGCAAGGAAGCCGGCGACGGCCGAAGCCGGCAGGACGGTCGCCGCGCCGCCGAACGGTCTCCGCATCGTCATCCTCTCACCTCCAGCGTCGGGCGACCCCCCGCTACCATCATGGAACGCCCGGCCCGGCCGAAGCAAGGCGCGGGAGATTGGTACACTGGTAATCGGCGCGGGCGGGGCGACCGCGGCCCGTTGTGGAGCCTCGCGCCGCATCTGGGCCGGCGGGACGCGGGCGCGCGTCGAGCACCCGACGAGGCGAACGAACCCGCGGGCGGTTGGATTCCGGCGGGACGAACGGGGGGGCGCCGAGAACTCTAGGGCGCGCCGACGGCAGGAGCGTACATGACCAGCTCGACACAGGTGGCGGTGATCGGCGGGGGGCCGGGCGGGTACGCCGCCGCGTTCCTCGCCGCGGATCTGGGGATGCGCGTGACCCTCGTCGACGAAGCGCCGAATCCCGGCGGGGTGTGCCTGTACCGGGGATGCATGCCGTCGAAAGCCCTGCTGCACGTGGCGAAGGTCGTGACCGAGGCCCGCGAGGCCCGCCGCTGGGGCGTCGACTTCGGCGAGCCGGCGCTGGACATCGACCGTCTTCGGGCCTGGAAGGACGAATCGGTGGCGCGGTTGACGGGCGGCCTGGGCCAGCTCTCGACGCAGCGCGGGGTGACCTACCTCCAGGGCCGCGCCGAGCTGGCGGGACCGGCGTCGGCGCGGGTGACGGCCGCGGACGGCGGGGTCACCGAGCTGGCGTTCGAGCACGCGATCCTCGCCACCGGGTCGAGGCCGGCGGCACCCGCCGCCCTCGCCGTCGACAGCGACCGGGTCTGGGACTCGACGCGGGCCCTCGAGCTGCCCTCGGTGCCGGGGTCCCTCCTCGTGGTCGGCGGCGGCTACATCGGGCTCGAGCTGGGGTCGGTGTACGCCGCCCTCGGCTCGAAGGTCACGGTGGTCGAGATGACGGCGGGCCTGCTGCCGGGGGCCGACCGCGACCTCGTGTCGGTGGTGGCGCGGCGCCTCGCCGGGGCGTGCGAGGCGGTGCTGCTCGGGACCACGGTGACGGCGATGGCCGAGGACGGCCACGGCGTCTCGGTGACGTTGCGGGGGGCGGACGGCGAGTCGGCGCGGCGCTTCGACCGGGTGCTGGTGGCGGTGGGACGCGTGCCGAACTCGGACGTGCCGGGGCTGGACCGGACCGCGGTGCGGCGCGGCCCCCGCGGCTTCGTGGAGGTCGACGGCCAGGGCCGGACGGCCGAGCCGACGGTCTTCGCGGTCGGCGACCTCGTCGGCGAGCCGATGCTCGCGCACAAGGCGAGCCACGAGGCGCGCATCGCGGTCGAGGCCATCGCGGGCGGCAGGGCGGTGTTCGAGCCGGCCGCCATCCCCGCCGTGGTGTTCACCGACCCCGAGGTCGCCTGGTGCGGCCTGACCGAGACGCAGGCGCGGGCGGAGGGGCGGGCGGTGGAGGTGGCGAAGTTCCCCTGGGGGGCCTCGGGCCGGGCGGTCACCCTCGACCGGCCGGCGGGGGTGACCAAGCTCGTCATCGATCCCGAGTCGGAGGCCATCCTCGGGGTGGGCATCGCGGGCAGCGGGGCGGGCGAGCTGATCGCCGAGGGGGTGGTGGCCATCGAGATGGGGGCGACCGCGGCCGACCTGCGGCTGTGCATCCATCCCCACCCGACCCTGTCCGAGACCCTGATGGAGTCGGCCGAGGTCTTCTTCGGCCAGAGCACCCACGTCTATCGGCCGAAGCGGAAACGCTGACCCTGGCGTCAAGCGTTGGCGCCGAGACGCGGCGCGGGCTGCTGCTTGGCACCGAGGCACGGCGCGGGCTGCTACGGTTGATTGGGGTGCCGATGGGAGCCGTCAAGCGACGGCTTGCGGGCCGGCCGGAGCCGTCGCCGCGGTGATCGCGTCCGCCTGCTCGTGGGCGTGGTACGAGCTGCGCACCAGCGGCCCGGACTCGACGTGGCCGAAGCCGAGCGCCAGCGCCGTTTCCCTGAGCGCCGCGAACTCGTCGGGGTGGTAGTAGCGCGCGACCGGCAGGTGGGCGGGCGACGGCCGCAGGTACTGGCCTATCGTCACGATGTCGCACCCCGCCCGCCGCAGGTCGGCGAGGGCCGCGGCCAGTTCGTCCCGGGTCTCGCCCAGGCCCACCATGATCCCGGACTTCGTCGCCACCCGGGGACGGTGCCGGCGGGCGTGCGCCAGCAGCCGGAGGGCGCGGTCGTAGTCGCCGCCGGGGCGCGCCCGCCGGTACTGGCCGCGGACGGTCTCGAGATTGTGGTTCAGGACGTCCGGCCCCGCCGCCAGCACGATGTCGAGCGAGGCGGCGCGCCCGCCGAAGTCCGGCACCAGGGTCTCGATGCGGCAGGCCGGCGACAGCGCGCGGATCGCGGTGATGGTGTCGGCGAAGACCCAGGCACCCCCGTCCTCGAGATCGTCCCGGTCGACGGACGTGACGACCGCGTGAGCGAGGTCGAGGGTCCGCACCGCTTCCGCGACGCGGGCCGGCTCGCCCGCGTCGACGGGGCCGGGCCGGCCGTGCTCGACGTTGCAGTAGGCGCACGCGCGGGTGCAGACGCCGCCCAGGATCATGAAGGTGGCGGTGCCGTGGTGCCAGCACTCCCCGATGTTGGGGCAGTTCGCCTCCTCGCAGACGGTGTGCAGCCCCTGTTCCCGGACCAGCCGCTTGAGGCGCCGGTAGCCGGCGCTGCCCGGCGCCCGCACCCGCAGCCAACCGGGCTTGCGGCCGGGCGGCGCGGGCTCCGGTCGGACCCTGCGCCCCCGGTAGAGGGTCGCCGGTACGGCCCGGGGGGCGGTTCGTCCGTCGTCCACGGTCCCCACGCCGGGGATCGTACCGTTTCGCCCCGCTCCGGCGCAATTCGGCCCGGTGGTCCGGCCGCGCCGCGGGCGGTGTCGCGTCGCGCCGCCCCCGCGCAATCCACCGCGCGGAGGGCTCCAAGGCGCCGCGGGCGGGAGGTTGCCTGACAATGAAGGTGGGAGGCCGCCGGGCAGCGCCACCCGAATCGACGGCCCGACCCGTGCCGGGGCGGTCATCCCGCGAGTCGGTCGTGCCCCCGCGGGTGAAGTTGCATTCGCGGGGCGGGGGAAAATCGTGTACACTTGCGCCGGTGCCGGGTGGGCACCGTGTCGCCGTTCGTGCGGAAGCCGTCGGCGGTCGGGTGCCGGGGGCGTCGCCGCGGGGCGGCGGGCGGGTGAACGCGGCCGATCAGTCCGTGAGCCACGGTGCCGCGGCCGGTGAACGACACGGAGGAGTCGATGGCGTACAGCATTTGTGAACCCTGCGTCGGGACCAAGGACACGGCGTGCGTGGACGTGTGTCCGGTGGACTGCATCCACCCGCGCAAGGACGAGGAAGAGTTCGAGGCCGAGACGATGCTCTACATCCATCCGGAGGAGTGCATCGACTGCGGCGCGTGCGTGCCGGCGTGTCCGGTCGAGGCGATCTTCGCCAACGACGAAGTGCCCGATCAGTGGGAGAGCTTCATCGAGGTGAACGCCAACTGGTACGAGGGCCGGTAGAACGAGCGAGCCTCCCATGGGTTTGATCGACCATCGTTTCGAAGACAACTTCATCACGACGAACCTGGACAAGGTCCTCAACTGGGCGCGTCAGTCCTCGTTGTGGCCGATGGGGTTCGGACTGGCCTGCTGCGCCATCGAGATGATGGCGACCTCGGCGTCGCGGTTCGACATCGCCCGGTTCGGCGCCGAGGTGTTCCGGGCGTCGCCGCGCCAGGCCGACCTGATGATCGTCGCGGGGACCGTCACCAAGAAGATGGCCCCGGTGCTGCGGCGGCTCTACGACCAGATGCCCGAGCCGAAGTGGGTCATCTCGATGGGGAGCTGCTCGAACGCGGGGGGGCCGTTCCCCACCTATTCGGTGCTCCAGGGGGTGGACAAGGTCGTGCCCGTCGACGTGTACGTGTCCGGGTGTCCGCCCCGTCCCGAGGCGCTGCTTTACGGATTGATGCGCCTGCAGGACAAGATTCGGCGCGAGAACACGGTGTTGCGCAAGGAACGGGTCATCATGGCGGGGCAGAGCGAGCCGATTCTCGTCGAGGACCGGGGGTAGCGGCCGTGCAGCAGTTGGCGAAGCTTTTTCGGATGGTGTTCCTGGTCGACCTGATCAAGGGGTTGCTGGTCACCCTCAGGTACACCCCCCAGCCGGCGTTCACGTTCCAGTATCCGGCCGAGCGGCGTCCGGTGGCGCCCCGCTTCCGGGGCGTGCTCAGGCTGCAGGTCGAGCCGGAGACGGGCGCGCAGACCTGCATCGTGTGCGACCAGTGCGCCAAGGTCTGCCCCGACGAGCTGATCCTGCTCGGCGGGCACCGGGAGCCCGGCCACAAGATCAAGGTGCTGGACTACTTCGACTTCAACCTGTCCCGCTGCAGCTTCTGCGGCCTGTGCGCCGAGGTGTGCCCGACCAAGCCGGTCAAGGCGCTGATCATGAGCGAGGACTACGAGCTCGGCAGCTACGACCGTCAGAAGCAGATTCTCCGCGTCGACGATATGTACGACGGCGTCGCGATCGAGCAGTACTCGCGCTAGGCGTCTGCGCCGTAGCACGGTGCAGACCTCTAGCCGGGTTGGTTGGGCGGCGAGCGGAGCCGTAGGCGGCGCGGGCTAGGGACGGTCCGGGGCGGAGCCCGGGTGCGTCGCACCAGATCTGCCCGCGGCTCCCGCCGACCCGCTGAATTCCCCGGCGTCGTTCCGCCGTTCCGGTGGAGGTGGCATGAGACTGGCGTCACGCGCCCTGATGTTCGCGGCGGTGCTGGCGGGGTTGTCCGTCGTCCTTGGCGCGCAGCCGACGCCGACCGCGTCGCGCGTCGAGACCCGCATCCAGCTCGGCGGTCTGCTGCTCGACGACCTGCGCTACTGGGAGGCCATCCGCGCGTTCGAGGAGGCGCAGGAGGGGGCTACCGACGAGCAGCGCGCGCGGGCCGCGGCGGGCATGCTGATGTCGCTGCTGCCGGTCGCCGAGTTCACGCGCGCGCAGATCGAGGCCCAGGTCCTGCTGGAGCTCGCCCCGGGCGAGCCCGAGATGCTCGCCCTCGTCGGCGACGCGTTGTGGGGCGGCGGGCTGTTCGACGAGGCGGAGCAGCTCTACCGCGACGCGCTGGCTCTCGACCCGGCGTCGGGCGCGGCCCGCCACGGCGTCGCGAAGAGCCTGACGACCCGCCAGCGGTACGAGGAGGCCCTCGACTGGGTCCAGGCGGCCCTCGACGCGGCTCCCGATCTGGCCGCGGCGTATCACACGCTGGGGTACGTCCACCGGCGCATGCGCCGATTCGCCGACGCGGCCGACGCCTACGAACGGTACATCGAGCTGCTCCCCGGTTGGGCCGAGACCGAGAAGGCGGACTGGGCGCGGGCGGAGGTGCAGTTCCTGCGCTCGTTCGGGGACCGCCCCGCGGTCGAGATGATGGCCCCGGGGCGGCTCCACACCATTCCGTTCCGGCTGGTCGACGAGAAGGTCATCGTGCAGGGCCGGGTCAACGGCCGCGAGCGGGTCGACTTCGTCGTCGACACCGGGGCCGAGCAGACGGTGCTGTCGCAGCCCGTCGCCCGGCAGCTCGGCGTCCGTCCGGTCAGCACCACCCTGAGCGCGGGCGTCGGCGAGATCGGGTTCAGGGGTCTGCAGGCGGGCCGGCTGGAGTCCCTTGAGATCGGCTCCCTCGGCATCCGGAATCTCCCCACCCTGATCAAGAGCCCCCCGCTCGGCGGACTCCCGACGCCGGAGGCCGAGGCGTTCTCGCCGCTCGCGGTCGGGTTGTCGATGATCGTCGACTACGGGCGCCGGGAGATCATCGTCGGGGAGGATCTGCCCGACGAGGCGTTCGACGTCTCCATGCCGCTCCGGCAGCACCGGCTCGCGGTGGTGCGCGGCATCATCAACGATCAGATTCCACGGAGCTTCGTGGTCGATACCGGCGGCGAGGTCATTTCCATCAGCCGCGGCACGGCCAACCTCCTGCCCCCGCTCGAGGTGCGTCAGGTGCCGGTGAACGTGTACGGGACCTCCGGGTGGGACGAGCAGGCGTACCTGCGGCCGGGCACCTCGCTCGCCTTCGACCAGTTGCTCTATCCCAACTACTCGGTGGTGGTGCTGAACCTGCACCGTCCGAGTGCGCTCCTGGGCTTCCACATCGGCGGCACGGTGGGCCACCACTTCCTGCGCGACTACCGGGTCGCGTTCGACCTGGGCCGCAGCCAGTTGCGGCTGACGCGTCTCTGAACGGTCCGCCGGTTTCCTCCGGTCCGGCCGCTCTGCGTCCCCTTCGGGGGGCAAGACGAAGTTGTAGCCTCCGGTCGTCAAGACGTTCCCGCGACCGAATCAGGTCGAGTCCCGGACACCCACAGCGCAACCCCCCGCCCGTCGATCGGCGGGGACCCGTACGGCGAACCCCGCAGAGGCCGGCGCGGGGGCCGCCGCGCTGCGTCCCCATCCAGGCGCAGCGCGGCGCCCGGCCGCCGCGGACGGCGCTCGCGGCTCAGAAGTCGAACCCGATCCAGAAGTCGAAGCGGGGATTGCGGAAGGCCGCGCTCCCCCCCCGGGTCGCGAAGAGGATGTCCTCCCACTGCTCGTTGAACAACGTCCGCCACGACCAGTCGAAGTGCATCGGGATGCCGATGACCGAGGTCGTCAGGCCGATGCCGTAGGACGCCCGGCCGTCCACGAGCCGGAACCCCGACACGCTCGTCGGGTCGCCGAACACCTCGAAGTACTGGCCGGTCACGTCGTTGTAGCCGTAGCCGATGGTCGGCGTCACCGGCTCGCTGCCCGTGGAGAACCACGTGAACGGCCGGTCGTTCAGGCCGGCGCCCCCGATGTTGAAGAAGAAGGTGCCGCGGATGCCGCCCATCAGGCCGATCGGGGTGAGCATCGCCTCGATGAGGGGAAAGCGCAGCTCGGCGTTGAAGAACGCGGCGTTGTGGCCGATGAACTCCAGGTACTCGTAGCCGCGCATCTCCGAGTTGCCGCCGAAGTACAGGAAGTCGGGGAAGTCCCCGAAGCTCTTGAGGGCGCGACCGCGCAGCGCGAACACGCCGGTCTCGCCGATCCGCACGTAGTAGCGGGCGTCGGCGTCGAGGGTCTTCTTGCCGAGGAACGTGGTGCCCACCGTCGGCGCGTAGTTGAAGGCGAAGCGCATGGTGTTGCCCGACACCGGCCCGAACTCGCGGAAGACGGTGGTCTCCTGGATGAACGAGACCGTCACCGGCATCTGGGCGCCGTTGCGGAACAGCGGGGTGCCGAACTGCTGCATCTGGTACTGGTCGGACTGCTGCTGGAGGAACGGGTCGTTGAACCGCTCGTTGAAGTGGAATATCCCGCCGCTCAGCTCGAGGCGGCGGTAGCGGTCGAGGGGGTAGATGCCGTAGGCGCTTCCGCCCCGTATCGTCTGCGACGCGAGGGCGTCGTCGGGGCTGAGGAAGGCCAGCGACGGGGCGTACCAGCCGGCCGCGCCGTAGAAGAACATCTCCTGCGAGAACCCCTGCACGGCGAACTGGAGGCGGCCGCTCTGGTTGAAGTACGAGCCCGAGAAGGTCCGGTACTGGTGGATGGAGTAGGCCATCAGGTTGAAGCCCTGATCGCCGAGGACGTCGGAGAACGAGATGCCGGTGCCGCCGAGGAAGTGGCCGTTGCTGGTCATGCCGAGGTTGATGGGCGGGGTCCCGTCCATGAACATCTTCTCGAACCGTCCCTTGCGGCGGTTGTTGGCGGTCACCAGGGTGTGGGTCAGCGGCGCCTGGAAGTCGATGTTGGGGCCGGGGGCGCCGAAGTCCGACGTGAACGCGGTGTACAGCGGCTCGTCGCGTTCGGCGGTGTGGATGCCGTACTCGCCCTTGAAATAGGTGACGAATGCGATGCGCGGCTCGGGGTCGCCGGGGAGGACGATGGTCGACACGTTGCCGGTCGCGGTGTCGGTGTACTGGCGCAGCTCGCCGTTGTTCAGGTCGAGGGTCCAGACGTTGTAGATGTCGCCGTTCGCGGCCACGTCGGGGTCGACGGGGGCCAGCGGGTCGGTGGCGGTCGACGAGAAGACCAGCGTGTTCTCGTCCAGGAACTGGGCGCTCGCCTCGCTGAACGTGCCGAACGTCAACTGCGTCTTCTCCCGGGTCTCGAGGTCGAGCTTGAAGAGCTTGTTGTTGCCGCTGATGCGCGCCACGTAGACGAGGTAGGAGCCGTCGGGCGAGAACGTCGGCGCGTAGTCGGCGAAGTCGTCCTGCGTCAGGTTCGTGACCTCGCGGGTCTCGAGGTCGAGCAGGTGGATGTCGCCCACCGCGTTCTGCAGGGCCGAGAAGGCGACGTAGCGTCCGTCCGGCGAGAAGTCCGGCGACTCCGGGGCGTCGACCATCTCGAGGTCGATCAGATCCTCGGTCTCCCGCGTCACCACGTTCTGCAGCATCAGCGACCGGTACTTCCCCTTGCGCACGAAGTACGCGAGGCGGTCGTCGACCGGCGACCAGGACATCCACGGCACCGCGTTCCACCGCGCGCCGGGGAGCTGGATCGACTCGTAGCCGAGGTCCTGGTTGAAGCCCGCGGTCAGGTTGGACACCACCTCGCCGTCCTCGGTCGACAGCAGGATGATGTCGATCTCGCGGTCCTTGCGGTTGACCGCGTAGGCCGCGAGGAGGTCGCCGGACGGCGACGGCTCGATCGAGTAGACGGCCAGGTACCGCGTCTCGAAGGGGTCGGGGGCGAGGTCGCGGCCGTAGTCGTCGGGCCGCTCCTTGTCGCGGAAGGCCTGGAACCGCCGCCGGATGTAGGACGAGAACTCGACGTCGAACTCCTCGGCGGAGATGTTGAAGGCGTCCTCGTAGATGTCGCTCTCGCCGCCGATCACCGACTTGCGCAGCGAGAACAGGAACTCGCGGACGCCGGCCATGCCCCAGCGCTCCTCGATGAACTCGAAGGCGGCGTGCCCGAGGTTGTAGACGAGCCGGGGGCTCGCGTTCATGCCGTAGCCCTCGTACTTGCTCATCTCGGGCAGGGTGTCCGAGAGGGCGGCGTCGCGGACCGTCATCAGGTCGAGGGGGCGCCACACGCCGGCCAGGAAGTCGGCGAGCCCCTCGTCGACCCACAGGGGGATGCCGCGCCGGATGACCGAGCGCGGGATGATGTCGAACGCGAACTGGTGGGTCAGCTCGTGGGCGATCAGCCGGTAGAGCTGGTCGGGCGGCTCATCGATGGGCAGCACGATGCGCTGCCGGAACGGCTCGGCGAAGGCCGCGACGCCGTCCGAGACCGCGCCGGGGATGATGTTCTGCTGCTCGAACTCGCTGTGCGTCTTGAAGATGACGAGGGGGACGAGGTTCGCGAGGTCGTGGGTCAGGTCGGCGCTGATCTGCGCGTAGGCGCTCTCGGCGTAGCTGGCGATGCGCTCCAGGTGCTCCTCGACCTCGGGGTAGTAGAAGATCTCGAAGTGGTCGGTGGTGTAGATGTGCCACTGGAAGTCGTCGTACTTGACGCGGTTCTTGCCGAAGTACGGGAAGAACTGGGTGGCGGCCTGGGCCATCGCGTCGGCGGCCGTCCAGCCGAGGGCGAGGGCGGCGATCAGCACGGCGCGGACGACTCGGCTCCGGAGGGCGCGCCCGCAGGGGGTGCAACTCATGATTCACCTCGTGAGGGCCAGCGGCGTGCGGCGGAAGCTGGCGGGGAGAGAGTTCTCACGTTCCTGGCGCGGCCGCGCCGGTCGCGACGCGGGCGACCGGGGGCCGTGGTTCCTTCCTGGGTACCCATCTTAGCAAGAACCGCGCCCGGCCGGCTCGGAAGCGACGCGGCACGCGCCCGGCACGGGGGCCGCGGCGTCCCGCCGCCGGTGCCGGGCCGGTGTCCCCCGCGGGTGAGGGACCGACCACGACAGAGGACACGTGGACAAGTCCGCCCGCGTGTGCGACGCTATTGCAGGAGGCGGCGCCAACCCGTTGATCCCGGGCCCGCCGACGAGAGGAGCGAGTCATGACCTTGCGTTGGATGGTCGCGGCGGCCGGCGCGCTGGCGCTGGCGATGTCCACGTTGCCGGCCGGCCTCGTGTCGTCCCATACGCACCCGCACGGCACCGCCGCGGCGCTCGGCGGGGCCGCGGCGGCCTGCGACGCCGGGGCCAAGCCGGCGAGCTACGACTTCGTGCTGCAGGACCACGAGGGGCGGGACGTCGACTTCGAGTCGCTGCGCGGCAAGGTCGTGCTGCTGAACTTCTGGGCCACGTGGTGCGGCCCCTGCAAGATCGAGGTGCCGTGGTTCGTCGAGTTCGCCGACGAGTACGCCGACGACGGGCTGGTGGTGCTCGGCCTGTCGGTGGACGACACCGTCGACAAGATCCGCGAGTTCGCCGACGACTTCGACGTGAACTACCCGATGCTCGTGGGCCTGGGCCGCGAGGACTTCCAGGAGGCTTACGGGCCGATCTGGGGCGTGCCGATGACCTTCTTCATCGACCGCGAAGGCACGGTGTGCCGCACGCACGCCGGCATCGCGACGAAGGACGAGTTCGAGCAGGACATCCGGGATCTGCTGTAGGGCCGGGGCCGCCGCGGGTCGCCGCCACGGAGACGGTCGACTGATGTATGATCCCGACGAGGGGTGCCGATGCTGAAAGGGTTCGTCCACGCGGAGCTGGCCTGCGGCTGTCGACTCGCGTTTCGCGAAGGGGTGGAGGGCAGCCCGGTCACCGTGGTCGTCGACCGGAAGGCGCCCGGCTGCGGTCTCTCGCTGCACGTGCAGGGTTTCCCGGTCTACGACTATCGGGAGGCCCTGCGCCCTTCGACCCGCATCAGCCCGATGGAGGAGGAGGGCTACGAGGAAGAAGGGTGACGGCCGGGGCGCCTCCACATGACCACGCTGCTGTCGTCGGAGTTCGATGTCGTCTGCCCCTGCTGCGGCGCCGTGCAGACCGTCGATGCCGAGTTGAAGCGGGTGGTGGCCCACCGCGAGCCTGAGCACGACGATCGGCCGCAGCTCGATCACGCGCAGCGGATTCTCGCCGAGGAGGCGGCCCGGCGCGAGGCCCTCTTCCAGCAGTCCGTCAGCGACGAGCGGAGCCGCGGCGACGTGCTCTCGAAGCGCTTCGACGAGGCCCTCGAGCGCGCGCGCGACGAGCCGGTGACGCGTCCCACCCGCGACTTCGACCTCGACTGAGGGGGCCGACCCCACCGGCCTTCCGCCTTCGGGACGCCGGCGTCGGGCTACCGCACCGGGCAGACTTCCGCCGATGCCGACCTCCGCATCCGCCTCGGACCGCGCCGGGCCGGCCGGCCCCGCCGCGCCGCCGCGGATCCTCGTCGGCACCTCCGGCTACAACTACGTCGAATGGCGGGGCAGCTTCTATCCCGAGAAGCTCTCCCCCAAGAAGATGCTCCCGTTCTACGCGGAGCGGCTGCCGACGGTCGAGATCAACTACACCTTCTACCGCATGCCGACCGAGCGGCTGCTCGCCGGGTGGTCGGACCTGACCCCCGGGCACTTCCGCTTCACCCTCAAGGCGCCGCGGCGCATCACCCACGACGCCCGGCTGCGGGACTGCGCGGACCCCACCGCCGCGTTCTGCGGGGCGGCGCGGTCGCTGGGTCCGAAGCTGGGCGTCCTCCTGTTCCAGTTGCCGCCGTACTTCAGGAAGGACCTCGCGGTCCTCGACGATTTCCTGGCCGCGCTCCCGGCCGGCGTGCGCGCCGCGTTCGAGTTCCGCCACGCGTCCTGGCACGACCCCGAGGTGTTCGGGCGCCTGCGGTCGCGCGGGCTCGCCCTGTGCATCGCGGACAGCGAGCGGATGACGACGCCGATGGAGGTGACCGCCGACTACGGCTACTTCCGGCTGCGCGACGAGGGGTACGGGCCGGACGACATCGCCCGGTGGGCGGAGACGATCGCCGCGGAGACCCGGGACTGCCGGGAGGTCTTCGTCTACTTCAAGCACGAGGACAAGGGGAAGGGGCCTGAATTCGCACGGTGCTTCGTCGAGGCGCTGCCGGCCGCGGGGTGAACGGGAAGCGTCGGCCACGGCTCCGTCCGCCGTCCAACCGACCGTTCTGAACCCTCGGCTCCTGCGGAGCAGGTGCTTGGCCGCGGCCGCCTCACGCCGCCGCTTCGCCGTCGAGGGCCGTCGGTCGGGAGCAGGTGCTTGGCCGCGGCCGCCTCACGCCGCCGCTTCGCCGTCGAGCGCCGCCGGCCGCGCGGATGGCGGCGTCGCCAGGCTCACCACGACCAGGGTGCCGATCGACAGCGCCAAGGCCGGGTACGCGGTCTCCAGGCCCAGCGGATAGACGGGCGCGCCGTCGACGCTGCGCGCGAGGCCTACGATCTCCCACCCGAGCGTGGTCACCATGCCCACGAGAATCGACGCCACTCCTCCCGCCGGCGTCGCGCGGTGCCAGAGCAGGGCCCCGAGCAGGGCCGGGGTGATGCCCGCGCCGTACATCGTGTACGCCCACAGGGCCATCGCGAGGATGGTCGGGAAGAAGCTCCCCGCCACGTAGCCGAAGAGGCCCAGCACGACGACGACGACGCGCGTGTAGACGATGACCTGTCTCCCGGTCATCGACGGGTCGACGAAGCGCTGGTACACGTCGCGGATCAGGTTCGTGGCCGGCGTCAGCAGGAAGCTGTTGGCGGTCGAGACGATGATCGCCGCCGCCCCGCACACCAGGACCACCCCGAGGAACGGCGGCAGCACGTCGGTCGCGACCCGGATGACGATCTCCTCCGACTCCGCGTCGGTCAGCCCCGGCGTGATGGTGCTGGCGAAGATGCCGGTCGAGTCGATCAGGGTCTCGACCAGCATGGTCCCGACGATCCACCCCCCGACCGCGAGCCGCGCCGCCCGCTCGTCGCGGGCCGAGAAGAACTTCTGGTACATGTTCGCTTCGCCGAGCAGCAGGAACATCGTCGGCAGGAACAGCGCCAGCGACGCCTGCGCCCCCAGGTTGCCGAACAGCGACACCTGGTCGGGCCGGAGCGCCCCCACCGCGGCGCCGAGCCCGCCCGCGTCGCCGACCATGAACGTGACGGCCAGCACCACCCCGACGGTCATCAGCGTGCCGTTGCCGACGTCCAGGTAGGCGATGGACAGCATGCCCGCGAGGGCGGTGAACAGGACGCAGAACGCCATCGTGATGAACGCGCCCGTGTCCGGGTCGATGCCCGCCACCGACGCGAGGAGCCGGCCGCCGCCCCGGAACTGGTAGGCGGCGATGGTCGAGTACGCGAGCACCGTGGTGACCGTGCCGAGCACCCGCGCCGCGGGCCCGTAGCGCAGCTCCAGGATGTCGGGCACGGTGTACTGGGCGATGCGGCGCACCCGCGGCGCGATGAAGTAGACGAGGGCGATGCCCGCCCACGCGCCCGCCGACTGCCAGAGGGCCGCGAACCCGGCGCGGTAGCCGAGCCCGGCCCCCGCGAAGAGGCTCCCCGACCCGATCCACGTCGCGAGCAGCGTGAACACCAGCACCCGCGCCGGCAGCGCCCGGCCCGCCACGAGGAAGTCGTCGCCGGTCCGCACCCGCCGGCTGCGGTAGGCGCCGACGAGGACGAGCACCGAGAGGTAGAGCAGGACGGCGGTCAGCATCGTGTGTCTCCGCGCCCATTATGCGCCGAACGCGTCGCCCGTTCGACGCAACTTCATCGGGGTTCCTTTCCCTTGACGCGGACGACCCTGCGTAGCACACTGCAGCACACGCTCCCGGCCGATATGAGTGGGTGACCGAGTGTCGGCAAAACACCGTCTGACCGTCAATCTCGAGGATCGCGAGTACCGGGAGCTGTCGGCGTTGGCGGAGAAATACCGGGTCTCGCTCGCTTGGCTCGGCCGCCAGGCCACCATCGAGTTTCTAGAACGGCATGCGCAGGACGAGTTGCAGCTCCCCCTCCGCCTATCTTCGGAACGGCGGACGGGCGGCTGAGGCGCGCGTGCGCATCCAGCCCGGGGGGCGTTGAACATGGCGGCCGCCGCTGCGGCGATCCTCCCGGCGCCGCTTCCCGCTGATGTGCGCGAGGCCCTGTTGGCGACCCGGAAGCTCGCCGCGGCCGTGAAGGGCGAACAGCGCCTCGCCTTTGCGAGGGCGGTCGTTCTCGAAGTCGTCTCCGCATACTGGCGCGCGTCGCTCCCCGCACCCGGCTCCGGTTGGTCCCTGCGCAGACTCCCGTCCGACGTCGAGTTCTGCTCCCGCACCGGAGAGACGGCGAACTTGGCCCGCACCATCGGGACCGCGGCGGCCGCCCTCCGGGCCGAAGACGCCGGGTACCTCGTCGGGGTCCTCTACACCGGGATGATGCCGGTCCGGCTCCGGGCGGAGCGGGGTGCCTACTACACGCCGCCGGCGCTGTGCGAGCGCCTGTTGGATCTCGCCGCCGCGGCCGGCGTCGATTGGCGGTCCGCACGCGTGCTCGACCCCGCCTGCGGCGGCGGCGCGTTTCTCGCGCCGGTGGCGCGCCGCATGGCGGAGAGTCTGACCGACCGCCGCCCCGCCGCGGTGCTGTCGAGCATCCACCGCCGCTTGGCAGGGTTCGAGCTCGACCCCTTCGCCGCCTGGCTGTCGCAGGTGTTCCTCGACGCGACGCTGCGTGAGTGCTGCGGCGGGGCGGCCACGCCCCTCGATCCCATCGTGCGGGTGTGCGACAGCCTCGAACAGTTCCCGCCGCCGGAGCGGTTCGATCTGGTGGTCGGCAATCCGCCCTACGGGCGCGTCACCCTGTCACCCCGTCTGCGTGCGAAGTTCAAGCGCAGCCTCTTCGGTCACGCGAACCTGTACGGGGTGTTCACCGACTTGGCGTTGCGTTTCGCCGGTCCCGGCGGGGTCATCGGATACGTGACGCCCACCAGCTTCCTCGCCGGCGAGTACTTCAAGGCGCTCCGCGCCCTGCTCGGCCGGGAAGCCGCGCCGGTCAGCGTCGACTTCATCGCGACACGCACCGGCGTCTTCGCCGACGTGCTGCAGGAAACTCTGCTCGCCGTATACCGCAGTCGGGGTGCTTCCCGTCCGGCGCGGGTCCACTTCATTTCTCCGCGTCCGGACGGCTCCATCGAGACGTCCGCCGCCGGCTCTTTCCGTCTCCCCGCCCGCCCGGCCCAACCGTGGCTGGTGCCGCGTACGCGGACGCAGACCGATCTGCTGCGCCGGGTTCGCCGTTTTCCCTGCCGTCTCGCGGACTACGGCTATACGGTCAGCACCGGGCCCTTGGTCTGGAACCGCCACCGGGCCGGCCTCCGGGACGAGCCCGGCAAGGGGTGCTACCCGCTGGTCTGGGCGGAATCCGTGCGTCCTGACGGTGTCTTCGACTTCCGGGCGGAGAAGCGTAATCACAAGCCGTATTTCCGGCCGACTGCGAAGGAGTCCTGGGTGGTGACCCGTTCTCCGTGCGCGCTCGTGCAGAGAACGACGGCCAAGGAACAGTGCCGGCGGCTGATCGCGGCGGAACTGCCGGCCTCGTTCATTGCGAGGCACGGCGCGGTGGTCATCGAGAACCACCTCAACATGATCAGGCCCCTGAACGGTGCGCCCAAGGTGTCTCCGGCCGCATTGACGGCGCTCCTGAACACCGAGGTCGTCGACCAAGTGTTCCGCTGCATCAACGGTAGCGTCGCCGTCTCCGCCTACGAGCTACGGGCGCTGCCCCTCCCGCCACCGGAAGCCATGCAGGAGATCGAGAGCCTGATCGAGTTCCGCGCAGAGCCTCAGACGCTGCGGACCGCCGTGGATGCAAGCTACCGGGGACGTTGAGTGAAGGCGCGCGGCCGGGCGGCTGGCGGCGTTTCTGCTATCCTGCCGCCGTGCCGCTGGACGAGTACCGCCGGAAGCGCGATTTCTCGAAGACGCCGGAGCCGCGGGGGGGTGGCAGGCCGCGCGGGCGCCGGGGCGCGGGGCGGAAGCCGCCGTACTTCTGCGTGCAGAAGCACCTCGCGAGCCGGCTGCACTACGACCTGCGGCTCGAGCATGGGGGCGTCCTGCTGTCGTGGGCGGTGCCCAAGGGGCCGTCGCTCGACCACCGCGACCGGCACCTCGCGGTGCAGACCGAGGACCATCCCCGCGAGTACGGCGACTTCGAGGGGGTCATCCCCGGGGGTTACGGCCAGGGCGTCGTGATGCTCTGGGACTACGGCACTTGGCAACCGGAGGTCGACGACGTCGACGAGGCCCTGCGCAAGGGCGATCTGAAGTTCGCGCTCGACGGCTACAAGCTCAAGGGGTCGTGGGCGCTCGTGCGCACCCGCGACCGTCCCGGCACGTCCCCGTCGCAGCAGGGCCGGAGCTGGCTGCTCATCAAGCACCGCGACTTCTGGTCCGGCCCCCTCGACATCACCACGTTCGCCCCCCTCAGCGTGAAGAGCGAGGGGGACTTCGACGACATCCTCGCCGACGACCTGCCCGACGTGTGGGTGACGGGACGCGCCGCCGCCCGCGCGGGCGCTCCCGGAAAGGCGCTGCAGGAGGTCATCGGGAAGGCGGCGGCCAAGAGACTGGCACGCGACGCCTGAGAGGCCGGAGCGGCGGTGCCTGCGGGTTCGCCGTACCATCGCAGCCGCCCCGGCTACCTTCATGCCGCTCATCGACATGCTCCTGCGCGATGCCGCGGCCCACGCGCAACACCTCCAGCGACCGGCCAACGTCATGCCGCTCATTGATATGCTCCTGCCCC
Source organism: Vicinamibacterales bacterium (assembly GCA_963664545.2). Lineage (GTDB taxonomy): Bacteria > Acidobacteriota > Vicinamibacteria > Vicinamibacterales > UBA8438 > JAJEEA01. The sequence goes on from OY761475.2 coordinate 3,616,766, forward strand.
AGTTCGACCGGGAGATGGGAACCACCCGCCGTCTCCTCGAGGTCATCCCCGGGGCGGATCTCGCGTGGAGCCCGGGCGGCAAGTGCCGGACCGCCGCCGGGTTGGCGGCCCACCTCGTCGACATTCCGGCCTGGACCTGCGGCATCATGGATGAGGAGGGTTACGACCTCGCCGACCTTCCGGAAGCGGTTCCGGTGGCCTCGGTCGCGGGAGCGCTGGAGCGGTTCGACGCCGGGTCGGCGGCGGGGCGGCGCGCCCTCGCCGGGCGCCCTGACGACGATCTCACCGCCGACTGGACCCTGCGGAGCGGGGGGCGGGCGATCTTCTCGCTGCCCCGGATATCGGCGGTGCAGGGGCTGGTGCTGAACCATCTGGTCCACCACCGCGGCCAGCTCAGCGTCTACTTGCGTCTGCGGGGCGTCCGGGTACCGCCGATCTACGGTCCCACCGCCGACGGCGAGCCGGCCTCGACAGTCCCACGACGACGGGAGCCAGCCCTGTGAGCCCCGAGATGACGGCGGCCGGCGGTAGAGCCCCTGCGATGACGGGTGCCGACGGTGGAGCCCCTGCAATGCCGGATGCCGACGGTGGAGCCCCGCAATGCCGGATGCTGACGGTGGAGCCCCCGCGATGATGAGCGCTGGCGGCGGAGCCCCCGCGATGCCGGGCGCCGGCCGCGAAGCCCCTGCGATGACGACGGCCATGGCGGCTGGCGGCCCCGCCGCCCGCTACGTGCCCCATCCGCGCCTGCGGGGCGGCCACCGCATGACCCTGTTCACGTGGGGCCGGCCGCGCCGCTTTCCGCGCCTGCCCCCGCCCGTGCCCCGCTACTTCGACGTTGCCACCGACGCCCGGGTCCTCGCCCATTGCCACTGGCAGGCCGATCCCCGCCGGCACCCCACGCTCGTCACCCTGCACGGACTCGAAGGCTCGAGCCAAGCCCACTACATGCGCGGCCTCGCCGACAAGGCCGTGGCCGCGGGCATGAACGCGGTGCTGCTGAACCAGCGCAACTGCGGCGGCACCGAGGCGCTGTCGGCCGGGCTCTACCACTCGGGGCTGTCCGCCGACCCGCGAGCGGTCATCGAGGAGCTGATCGGGCTCGACCGTCTGCCCGCGATCGCCGTCGCGGGCTACTCGCTCGGGGGCAACGTGGCCGTGCGCCTCGCGGGCGACTACGGGCCGGACGCGCCGCCCCAGCTCCGGGCCGTCGTCGCGGTCTCGCCGACGATGCACCTGGCGATGTGCGTCGAGGCGCTCGAACAGCGCGCGAACCGCCTCTACCAGTGGAACTTCGTGCGCAACCTCAAGCGCCGCATGAGGCGGAAGGCGCGGGCGTGGCCGGGCCGCTTCGACATCGGCCGGCTCGGCTCGGTGTGGACGGTGCGGGACTTCGACGAGCGCTTCACCGCCCCGCACCACGGGTTCCGGGACGCCGACGACTACTACCACCGGGCGAGCAGCCTGCGGGTCGTCGACCGCGTGCGGGTGCCGACCCTCGTGGTGAGCGCCGCCGACGACCCGTTCATCCCGCCGGAGCAGTTCGACGACCCCGCGATCGCCGCGAACCCGCACATCACCGTGCAGGTCACGGAGCACGGCGGCCACTGCGGCTTCTATGCGCGCGCGGAACCGGGGTTCGACGGCTACTGGGCGGAACGGCGGGCGGTGGAGATGGTGCGGGGGCGGATGTCGTAGGGACCGTAGTCGTAGTTCTGGTGCGGACCCCCGACGGAGGTCCAAGCGCGTCCGTCTTGAGCGCCGCCCGTAAACGTGGGTGCCGCGCGACCCGCGGTCGACGCGGGAGACCTAGCTTACCTAGCTAGACCCGGCGCCGGTTCCACGATCGGCGGCTCTTGACGGCGAAGCGGCCCCGTGAGGCCGCCGCGCCCGCCCGGGCGTCACTTCTGCTGTTGCGGCACGTAGTCCGGGGGCGGTGCCGACTCCTCGCCGAAGAAGAACTCCTCCATGTACTTCGCCACCAGGTCCTGGGCCTCCTTCTGCCAGGGCATGAGGCGGTACTCGTTGAGGATCATCGTCATCCGCTCTTCCCACTGCCTCCAGGCGTCGGCGGAGACCTGCTCGTAGATGCGCCGGCCCAGCTCGCCGGGCCAGGGGGGCTCGTCGAGCCCGGGCAGCTCGCGCTGGAGCTTCACGCACTTCACGGTTCGGACGGGGGTGTCGGAATCAGGCATGGCGGTGGTCCGGCTGGCGGCACCGGTCGGGGGATCGTAACATGGGAAGGTTGGACCGGGGTCCGGTCTCCCGGGAGACGCCTCCAAGCGCATGACTCATCAGGAACCCATTCGGGGCGCCCGCCGGGCGGTGGCGCTGGCCGGCGTGCTGGGGGGCACCTTCCTCGCCGCCATCGAGATGACCGTCGTGGCGGCGGCCATGCCGACGGTCGCCGACCAGCTCGGCGGGCTGGCCTGGTACAGTTGGGTCTTCTCCGCCTATCTCCTGGCCTCGACGGTCTCGATCCCCTTGTGGGGCAAGCTCTCCGACCTGTACGGCCGGCGGCGCTTCTACCTGTGGTGCATCGGCATCTTCCTCGCGGGCTCGGCCCTCTCGGGGGCGGCCCCGTCCATGGCCGCCCTCATCGTGTTCCGGACCCTGCAGGGGTTCGGCGCGGGCGGCCTCATGCCCCTCGGGATGAGCATCATCGGCGACCACTACACGCTGAAGGAGCGGGGCCGCACCCAGGGGCTGCTGAGCGCGGTGTGGGGCGTCGCCTCGGTCGCGGGGCCGCTCGCCGGCGGCTACATCACCGCGCTGCTGTCGTGGCGCTGGGTGTTCTACCTGAACATCCCGTTCGGCGTCCTCGCCGCGGTGGCGGTGGGCGCGGCGCTGCGGGATCCGCCGCGCGGCGTCCGGCACCGGATCGACTACGCCGGGGCGGCCCTGCTGATGACCTCGGTCACGCTGCTCATGCTCGCCGTGGGCCAGACCGGGGTGGCGGGCCGGGGGGCGTGGGCGGGGCTCGGCTACGGGGCGGCGGCCGCGTTCGGCTGGTGGCTCGTGCGGGTCGAGCGGCGGGCGGCCGAGCCCATGGTGCCCCTCGACCTGCTCTCGGACCGGATGGTGGCGTCCATCGCGGGCATCGGGCTGCTCGTCGGGGCGGCGATGTTCAGCGCCATCTCCTACGTGCCGCTCCTGGTGCAGGAGGGGCTGGGGGGCACCGCGGTTGAGGCGGGCCGCGCGCTGACGCCGCTGGTCCTCGGCTGGGTCGCGGTGTCGGTGATCGCGGGCCGGCTGGTGCACCGGACCGGCTACCGGCCGATGGTGCTCGGCGGCCTCGTCGTCGTCACCCTCGCCTTCGCCGGTCTGGCCGCGGTCACCGCGGACACGCCCGCTTGGATGCTGCAGGCCGATCTGACCCTGATGGGCATGGGCATGGGGATGGCGATGCTGTCGCTGGTGCTCGCCATGCAGAGCGGGGTCGCGCGGCGCCATCTCGGGGTCGCCACGTCGTTGGGCCAGTTCACCCGCAGCATCGGCGGGGCGGTGGGCGTCGCCCTCTTCGGCGTGGTCATCGCGGCCGCCGTCGCGTCGGGCGGGGAACCCTCGCAGGGCCGCATGCTCGAGGCCATTCACCGGGTCTTCGCGCTCACCGCCGCCGTCACCGGAGTCGCGGTGATCGCGGCCGTCCGCATGCCGGGCGGCCGGGTCGCCGACCTCGTCCATCCCGACCACGCGCCCGCCCCGGCGGCGCCGCGGGAAGCTTGACCGTTCGAGGCGGCCTCGTCTGCGGACGGCGGGCGTTAGGCTAGAATGGAGGAAACATGGAGCGCAACACTATTTCCCTTTCGACCGCGCTACAGGTGCTGACGCTCTTGGTTTCGCTCGTCAGCGCGATCGGTGTCCTGATCGTCAACAGCAAGGTCGACGAGTTGACCGGCCAGGTCCAGGCTCTCCAGGAACTGCTCGTCACGCACGTGACCACGCCCGGCATGCACTCCGACTGAGCGCCCCCGCGGAGCGCTTCGCGCACATTCCTCTGGCGCTACGCCCCTCACCGAAACGGGTTCAGTGGACCGACGCGTCGCGGTCGGCTGCGGACACCGCCGACTCCTGCGCGTCCAGCTTCAGGGTGGCGGTGACGACCCGCGCCACCTGGACGCGAGCGTCGTTGAAGACGGCGCCGCCGCCGACGTCCGTCAGGTCGTCGGGGACGAGGGCGTTGGCGGTCGCGCCGTTGAGGGTGCTCATGCGCCACAGGCCCTTGGGCAGGGCGACCGCGCCCCGCCGGATGCCGGCGTCGACCGACACGGGGCAGTGCACCTCGCCGAGGGCGTTGAAGACGCGGGCGGTGTCGCCGTCGCCGAGGCCGCGCGGCTCGGCGTCGTCGGGGTGCATCTGGAGGCTGGCCACGCGGGCGCGCAGCTCGCCGAGGGTCGAGTTGACGGTCTTCCCGGTGGACGGCGAGATCAGGGCGAGGGGAAAGTCGGCCGTCGCCGGATCGGGCCGGAAGCGGTAGATGCCCCCGGGGCTCTCGCGCTCGAGCTCGTCGGGGAAGAGCCGCACCTTCCGGTTTGGGGTCCGGGGATGGACGTCGACGAACTGCACCGGCGCGCCCTCCGCCACCCCGAGGGCGATGCCCGACTCGAGCAGGTCGCCGCGCGCCTCCTCGGGCAGGGCCGCCGCGAGGTCGAGCAGGGCTTCGGCGTCGCTCCCGTCCCCGGCCCCGACATCGAGGCCGAGCCGGCCCGCCAGCTCCGCGAAGACCTCGACGTTGGGCCGCGACGCGCCCACCGGCTCGATGACGGGGCGGGCGAGCTGCAGGTTGGTCGACCCGTAGCTCTGCGCGACGTCGTAGGACTCGAGGAACGTGGTGGCGGGCAGCACCACGTCGGCGAGCTGCGCGGTGTCGGTCATCACCTGGTCGAACACGACGGTGAAGAGGTCGTCGCGGGAGAGCCCCTCGATCACCCGGTTCTGGTTCGGCATCGTCGCCACCGGGTTGCAGTTGTAGACGAACAGCATCTTGACGGGCGGGTCCTGCAGCTCCAGCAGGGCCCGGCCGAGCCGGTTCATGTTGACGATGCGCGTCTCCGGCTCGGGGGTGCCGATCCACGACTCGGCCGACAGGCCCCAGGCCGCGGTGTTGCTCATCGAGTAGCCCCCGCCCCGGACCCCGAACTTGCCCGCGACGGCGGGCAGGGCGAGCACCGCGAGGGCGGCGCTGCCGCCGTTGCGGTTGCGCTCGAGCCCCCACCCGCACCGGATGACGGCGGGCGAGTAGTCGGCGTACATCTCGGCGAAGCTCTCGATCAGCCCCGGGTCGAGTCCCGCCACCTCCGCCGCCCGGTCGAAGGTCCATTCCGCGCAGCGCTCCCGCAGCCGGTCCGCGCCCTCGGCGTGGGCGGCGAGGAACGCCTCGTCGGCCCGGTCGTTCTCGAACAGGTAGCGGTGGACGGCCAGCGCGAGCGCGACGTCGGTCCCCGGCCTGACCGCGAGGTGGATGTCGGCGCGCCGGGCCAGCTTCGTCCGGCGGGGGTCGACGACCACGAGGGCGGCCCCCGCCTCCTGCGCCGCCTTGAGGTGCGGCATCAGGTGGATGCCCGAGCTCGCCGGGTTGGCGCCCCACACCACGATGAGCCGCGCGTGGCGGTAGTCGGCGTAGGTCGTGCTCGGCATCTTGCCGTAGAGGGCCTGGTTGGCGGTGCTCGTCGGCAGGGCGCACACGGTGCGGGCGAGCCGCGAGGCGCCGAACCGGCGGAACAGGCGGGCGTCGACGGTGTCCTGGGTCAGCAGGCCGTTCGACCCGCCGTACGAGAACGGGAGCACGGCTTCGGCGCCGAACTCGTCGCGGACCTCGGTCATCCGCCCGGCGATCAGGGCGAGGGCCTCGTCCCACGTGGCCTCCCGGAACTCGCCGTCGCCGCGGCGGCCCCGGCGGACGAGGGGCTGGGTCAGCCGGGCGTCGCCGTACACCCGCTCGCCGAACCGGCGCACCTTCCCGCAGATGTAGCCGTCGGTGACGGGGTTCCGGCGCGACCCGTCGATGGAGACGACGGCCCCGCGTTCGATCGCGACCTCGAGACTGCAGGTGTCCGGGCAGTCGAGGGGGCACACGGTGTGCACCGTCGATCGGCCCCAGGTCGGCTCGTCGTCGGGTCTGGGCATCGGCCCAGTCTATCACCCGGCCCGGCGGCCCGCGTGGTGTAGGGTACGGGCATGGCGCGGCGTCGATCCCGACCGGAGCCCGTTCGCCGCGGGCGGGGCTGGCTGCCGGCGGCGCTCGTCGCGGCCGCCGTCCTCATGGCGGTGCTGCCGGTTCCGCGCGCGGCCGTCGAGTCCGCGTACTCGCAGGGCGTGTATCCCGTTCTGCGGCAGGTGCTGACCGCGGCGACGGACCGCGTGCCCCTGGTGCTCTTCGACTGGCTGCTGTTCGGGGTGGCGGCGGGCTGCGTCGGATGGTGCGCCTGGTGCCTGCTGCGCCCGGGGTCGCGGGGCCGGCTGCGCGCGCTCGGCGCCGTCGCGGGCCGGCTCGCGGTCGTCGCCGCCGTGCTCTACCTGGTCTTTCTCGCCAACTGGGGGATGAACTACCGGCGCGAGGCGTTGACCGCGAAGCTCGGGTACTCGGAAGATCGGATGACCGCGGCCGCCCTGGACGATCTGGCGGCGTCCGCGGTGGCCCATCTCAACCGCCTGTTCGAGGCGATCGAGACGCGGTCGTGGCCGCAGCTCGAGGAGCTGCCGGCCGAGCTCGGCCCCGCGTTCGAACGCGTGCAGCGCGAGCTCGGCGCGTCGCGCCCCGCCCCCGCCGTCGTTCCGCGGCGCTCGCTGCTGACGCCGTACTTCCGGCGCGCCGGTATCGACGGCATGACCGATCCGTTCTCGCTGCAGGTGCTCGTGAACGACACCGTGCTGCCGTTCGAGCGGCCCTTCGTCACCGCCCACGAGTGGGCCCACGTGGCCGGCTACGCCCACGAGGCGGAGGCCAACTTCGTGGCTTGGCTGACCTGCCTGGCGGGGGACGAGCGCATGCAGTACGCCGGATGGCTGAACCTGGTGGGGCGGCTCCTCGGCGCGGTCCCGGAGTCGTCGCGGGCGGCCCTCGGCGCGCAGCTCGGCTCGGGGCCGCGCGCCGACTACGCCGCGGTGCGCACGCGGACGAGCCGCGTCGTGCCGGTCATCCAGCGGAACGCGCGCCGCCTTAACGACGGCTATCTCCGGGCGAACCGTGTGGCCGGCGGGGTGCGGAGCTACGGCGAGGTCCTGCAGTTGGCCGTGGGCACGGACCTCGGTCGCCGGCAGTGGCCGGCGGCGGAAGCCGGGGTGCCGTCCGGTTCGGAGTGACGCCGGGGCGGCGCCGAGGCTCTTGGCCGGCTGCGGAAGCCCTCCCTGCATCGCCCACGGTACGGACGGGGTATGATCTGCCCGCCATGTTCAAGCTGATTCCCACCGTGCGCGGCGGTGCCGCCAACTCGCCGATCCTGTTCAACCGGTACGCCACCGTCGAGGAGGCCCGCGACGCCACCAAGGCGCTGATCCACGAGAACGCCCGCGTGACCCGGGTCATGATCGTGGACGCCTCCGAGGGGTCGAAGTTCGTCGAGTGGATCGAGCGGTCGTGACGCGCGCCACCGGCGCGTCCGGAGGGTAGGAACCCAGGTCCGCGTGCGGCATCCGGGGCATGGCCGCCATGCCGCCGGAAGGTGCCGGCCGTGTTCAGGCGCGCAGCCCGAGGCTCCGGACGATGCTCGTGACCGCGCGAGCGCGGTTCAGCGAGTAGACGTGGAGGCCCGGGGCCCCCCCCGCGAGCAGGGCCTCGCACTGGCGGGTCGCGAACTCGATGCCGAAGTCGGCGACCGCCTCGGCGTCGTCGCCGAACCGCTCCAGCTTCTCCAGCAGCGGGGCGGGCAGCGTCGCCCCGCAGATCGCCGTGAACCGCTTGATCTGCTGGGTGCCGAGAATCGGCAGCACCCCCGGGGTCAGCGGCACCCGCACCCCCAGCGTGTCGACCAGGTAGTCCCGGAACGTGAAGTAGTCGTCGTTGTCGAAGAAGAGCTGCGTCAGCACGAGGTCGGCGCCGGCGTCGATCTTGGCCTTCAGCCGCCGCCAGTCGACGTGCTTCCCCTCGGTGCACGCGACGTGGCTCTCGGGGAAGCCCGCGGTCCCGATGGAGAAGCCGCCGAGCCGTCGGATGAACGTGACCAACTGGTACGAGTACTCGAACCCGCTGTCGAGCTCGGCCAGCTCGTCCACGTTCTGCGGCGGGTCGCCGCGCAGGGCGAGGATGTTGCGGATGCCGCGCGCCCGCGCCTCCAGCAGGTACCGCTCGATCTCGGGCCGCGGCGTGCTGATGCACGTCAGATGGGCCATCGCGGTCGCCCCGTGCTCGCGCTGGATGCGGTCGGCGATGTCGAGGGTCCGGTCGCGAGTGCTGCCACCGGCCCCGTAGGTCACCGAGTAGAAGTGGGGCCGGATCGCCTGCATCGCCGGCAGGGTCCGCTCGAAGAGCTTGGCGTGCCCCTCGGGGGTCCGGGGCGGGAAGAGCTCGACGGAGACGACCGGCCGGCCCGCCTCCCGCTCCTCGGCGTAGATGTCGCGAATGAGCCGGGCGTCGGGGAGGGCGGTGTCGGCGCCCGCCGGAGCGCGGTCGAGCCGCGGTTCTGCCGTTGATGCCATACGGGTCAATCGGAGCTTCGCGGCAGGGACAGTACCACATCCGGCTACGCGGCCCGACCCGGCGGCCGGCGGTTGCGTCCCGCACCGGATGCCCGTATAAAGGCGGCCATGAGCGCATCCGACCCGTCGCCGCCGCGGTTCACGCCGTTCGTGCCCGAACAGACCGACCTGCCGGAGCTGACCGTCCGGGCCGTGGGCATCGGCGTCGTCATGGCCGTCGTGCTCGGGGCCGCCAACGCCTACCTCGGCATGCGGGCCGGGCTGACCGTCGCCGCGACGTTCCCGGCCGCGGTGGTGGCGATGGCGGCCCTGCGGGGCGTCGGAGGCTCGGTGCTCGAGGAGAACATCTCGCGAACCACCGCGTCGGTCGGCGAGGCCCTCGTGGCGGGGGCGATCTTCACGATTCCCGCCTTCGTGCTCAGCGGGGTCTGGGACGAGCTGCGCTACTGGGAGAGCACCGCCATCATGCTCGTGGGCGGCCTGCTCGGGGTGTTGTTCATCATCGTCCTGCGCCGCACCATGGTCGTCGAGGCGGACCTGCCGTTCCCCGAGAGCGTCGCCGCGGCGGAGCTGGTGAAGGCGGGGCAGGGCCGGCAGACCGGGGCGAAATACGTGTTCCAGGCGATGGGCATCGCGGGGGCGTGGGAGCTCGTCGAGAACTCCTACGGCCTCCAGATCGTGCGCGACTCGGCCACCGCCTTCGTCAACCTCGGACGTTCGACGGTCGAGATGCTCGGCCAGCCGATGAGCTACGCGGGCGGGTTCCTCCTGCAGTCGCCGGCCGCCTCGCCGGCCCTCGTCGGGGTCGGGTTCATCGTCGGGCCGCGCATCGCCTCGACGCTGTTCTCGGGGGCGGTGCTGGGCTGGCTGCTGCTCGTGCCGCTCGGGCTCTTCCTGAACCCCGAGGCGGCGGCGGAGTCGGCGGACGGGGCGGCCCTGATGGCCCTCGGCGAGGAGGTGTGGCTGCGGCAGGTCCGCCCGCTCGCGGTGGGGACGATGATCGTGGCCGCGTTCTACACGCTGTTCACCCTGCGGACGGCCCTCGTCGAGGGGATGGGCCGCGCGTTCGCCGACATCCGCAAGGCGCGGACCGGGGCGGGGACGGGCACCCGGCTCAACCTCGATCTCGACTTCGGCAAGATCGGCATCGCGATCGCCGCCCTGTCCGTGCCCCTGTTCGGGCTCTACTGGTTCTTCAGCGGCAGCATCGCCGGCGCCCTCGTGCTCACCGTGGTCATGGTGGTGCTCGGCTTCCTGTTCGCGGCGGTGGCGGGGTACCTGATCGGCCTGCTCGGCAGCTCGAACAATCCCATCAGCGGCCTGACCCTCAGCACCCTCCTGATCGCGGCCATCCTCATGGTCTGGCTCGGGGTGACCGGCCCCGCCGGCATCCTCGGCGTCCTCGGGGTGGCGGGGGTGGTGTGCTGCGCGGCCGGCGTTGCCGGCGACATGCTGCAGGACCTGAAGGTCGGCCACATCCTCGGCGGGACCCCCTGGAAGATGGAGGTCGGCGAGATCATCGGGGTGATCGTGGCGGCCTTGGTGCTCATCCTGCCGATGATGGCGATGCACGAGGTCTACACCATCGGCAGCGCCGACCTGCCCGCGCCCCAGGCCGGGCTGATGGCCCTGATGGCCGAGGGCATCGTGGGCGGCGAGATGGCGTGGCCGCTCGTCATCGCGGGGATGTTCCTCGCCGTCGGGCTCGTGCTCATCCAGTCGCCCTCGCCGATGCTGATCGCGGTCGGCATGTACCTGCCGTTCTCGGCCACCGCCGCCATCTTCGTCGGCGGCATCATCGCGTGGCTGCTGTCGCGCGCCCTCGCCGCCCGCGACGCCGGCGGGGCGGCGGTGACGAAGGCGAAGAACACCGGCGTGCTGCTGTCGTCGGGCTTCATCGCGGGCGAGGCGCTGATGGCGGTGCTGCTGGCGTTCATGGTCTTGGGGGGCATCACCGCCGGGGTCGACCGGCCCCTGCCGTCGATCGCCGAGTTGGCCGGCTTCCCCACCTGGCTGCAGTCGCTGCTCGGCGCCGGGGTGTTCATCCTGCTCTACCACCTGCTGGTCCGCGTGCCCTTGGCCGCGAGCGGGGACGAGCGGGGACCAGGCGCGCCGTCGTGACGTCCTTCGAGGGCGTCCGGCCGCGGTGGCCGGGGCGACGCGGGCGACGCGGACATCGAGGTCAAGGGTCGTGACGTCCTTCGAGGATGTCCGGCCGCGTCGTTTGCTCGAGTGGCGCGAGGAGGATGGCCGCTGCGTCCTGCTGCGCCCGCGCTTCGGCACGAGCCGTCCGGGGCGGTGGCTGGCCGGGCTTTCGGGCGACCCGTACTACCGGATCCGGCTCGACGAGGTGGGGACGCTCGTCTGGAAGGCGTGCGACGGCTGCACCTCCCTAGCCGAGATCGTCCAAGCGATGCGTTCGGCGTTCGGGGAGCGGGTCGAGCCGGCCGACGAGCGGCTGGGCCGGTTCGTGCGCCGCATGCTCAGGGGGAGGATGATCGCTATGGAAGAGCCGCCGCCGCAGCTCATCAGGCGGCGGTCGGGTTGCGGCGCTCGCTCATGAAGGTAGACAGGCTGCCTTCGAGTGCGCCGGTGCGGTCCCGCAATTCGGCGATGTCACGCGCGACCACGTCGATGCGCCGGTTCGTGTCGTCGATCCGGCTCTCGACGTGCTGAAGGCGGCTCTTGGTCTCGTCGAACTGCCTGTTCATGTCGGCCTTCAGGGCTTCGATGCGTTTGCCGGCGTCGGTCTTCAGGGCTTCGATCCGCTTGCCGGTGTCGGCCTTCAGGTCTTCGATGCGTTTGCCGGTGTCGGCCTTCAGATCGTCGATCCGCTTGCCGAGCTGTCTTCCGACCCAGAACATCGCTCCGAACAGGGGGATGACGATCGACAGGGTCGTACCGATAGTTTCCGCCATTGCTGCGCTACCTCCCGCTCATTCTAGACGATCCCGCTTGCGGGTCGGTTCGATGGGATTCGATGGGTTCGAGGGGTTGGGTCTCGCGGCCGGGATGGAGGCCAACGACCCGCGCGGCCGATCCCATCACGACGTTCGGTACCGGTTGGTGATGGGCAGTCGGCGGTCGCGTCCGAACGCGCGCACCGAGATGCGCACCCCCGGCGGGGCCTGGCGGCGCTTGTACTCGGCGCCGTCGACCATCGCCACGATGCGGTCGACGAGGGCGGGGTCGAAGCCGGCCGCGGCGATGTCCTCGGGGCTGCGGTCCTCCTCGACGTAGGCTTCGAGCACCGCGTCGAGGGTGTCGTACGGGGGCAGGCTGTCGGTGTCGAGCTGTTTCTCGCGCAGCTCGGCCGTCGGCGGCTTGTCGATGATGCGCTGCGGGATGACCCCGCCGTCGCGGTTCCGCCACCGCGCGAGGCGGTACACCCAGGTCTTCAGGACGTCCTTCAGCACCGCGAAGCCGCCGGCCATGTCGCCGTAGAGGGTGGCGTAGCCGACGCTCATCTCGCTCTTGTTCCCGGTCGTCAGCACGAGCCAGCCGAACTTGTTGGAGAGGGCCATCAGCAGGTTGCCGCGGATGCGCGCCTGGAGGTTCTCCTCGGCGACGTTGGGGGGGGCGTCTCCGAACGGCCCGGCGAGGGCGCGGTCGTAGGCGCCGGCGAGCTCCGCGATGGGCAGCTCCAGCAGCTCGACGCCCAGGCGGTCGGCCAGCTCGCGGGCGTCGTCTCGGTTGTCCGCCGCCGTGAACCGCGAGGGCATCGAGACCGCGGTCACCGCGCCGGGGCCGAGGGCGTCGGCGGCGACGGTCAGGGCGAGGGCCGAGTCGATGCCCCCGGAGAGGCCCAGCACCCCGTGGCGGAACCGGTTCTTGCGGAAGTAGTCGGCGGTGCCGAGGGTCAGGGCGCGGTAGACCTCGGCCTCGGGCTTGAGCAGCGGCGGAACCCGCGGGGGCGGCTCCGGGGGGCGGGGCCGCGCAGGACTGCGAACCACCGATCGTCGATCGCTCGTCGGAGCCTCGCGAACCTTTTGCCGGCCTTGACCGTCGGCGTACGGCGCGTCTCGTTCACCCGCCGGTTCACTACGGGGGCCGGGCTCGGACGGATCCGGCCGCGGCGCGGTCTCGACCGTGACCGACCGCACGCGGTCGCGGTCCGCGCCGGCCTGACGCCAGCGCGGGTCGTGGAGGCGCCGCCGCGTCGCCGAGACGGTGTCGAGGTCGACCACCAGCAGGTCCTCCTCGAACTGGGCGCCGCGGGCGACGACCCGGCCGGCGGGGTCGATGACGAGGCTGTGCCCGTCGAAGACCAGCTCGTCCTGTCCCCCGACGGCGTTGCAGAAGGCCACGAAGCAGCCGTAGTCGGCCGCGCGCTGCGCGAGCATGCGCTCGCGCTCGACGCCCTTGCCCCGGTGGTACGGCGAGCCGGACAGATTGACGAGGACCGCTGCGCCGCCGTCGACGGCCGCCCACCGGCCCGGCCCGCCGGGGTACCAGAGATCCTCGCAGATGGTGACGCCGACGCGGACGCCCCGGAGGTCGACGGTCAGGGCCGCGTCGCCGCGCGCGAAGTACCGCTGCTCGTCGAAGACCGCGTAGTTGGGCAGGAAGTGCTTCCGGTAGACGGCGGCGACCCGGCCGTCCGCGAGCACGGCGGCGGCGTTGTGGAGGTCGCCGGCGAGGTCCGGCAGCCCGACCACCGCCACCGTCCCCGTCACCGACGCCGCGAGGCGCCGCACGCCGTCCGCCGCGGCCTCCGTGAAGCGCGGGTTCAGCAGCAGGTCCTCGGGCGGGTACCCGGTGGCGGAGAGCTCGGGGAAGACGGTCAGGTCGGCGCCGCGTTCCGAGGCGCGGGCGATCAGGTCGCGGAGCCGGTCGAGATTCCCCGCGAGGTCGCCGACCGGCAGGTTGCACTGGCACAGGGCCACCCGCAGGGCGGCGCCGTCGGCGGCGGGGCGGTTCGGATCGGTCGCCATGGCGTCGGCGATCTCACCATATCACCCCGTCACCCCGAAGTCGCCGCGGCCCGCCCCGGCCCGCGGAGTCTCCGAGAGCGCGTCCGCCCCGACCCACGTCGCCGGCGTCATCACCTCGTCGCCCCGAATCCGGCCCCGGCCCACGGGTCTCCGAGAGCGCGTCCGCCTCGACCAGGTCGACCTCGACCACCGGCGTCATCACCCCGTCGACCCGAAGCCGCCCCCGGCCCGCGGGGTCTCCGAGAGCGCGTCCGCCTCGATGACGTCGACCTCGACCACCGGCGTCACCACGAGCTGCGCCACCTTCATGCCCCGCCGCACGCGGAAGGCCTCGCGGCCGTGGTTGACGAGGAGGACGCCGACCTCGCCGCGATAGCCGGCGTCGATGGTGCCCGGCGCGTTCAGCACGGTGACCGCGTGGCGGAGGGCGAGGCCGCTGCGCGGCCGGACCTGGCCCTCGGTGCCGGGGGGGAGCTCGACGGCGAGGCCGGTGCCCGCGAGCCGGGCCTCGCCCGCGGGGATGTCGACCTCGGCGGCCGCGAACAAGTCGAGGCCGGCGTCGCCGGGGTGCGCGCGCTCGGGCAGGCGGGCGGCCGGGTCGAGGCGCTTGACGATAAGCCGCATGACGGCGTGAGGCGGTGGGCAGCGGGCGATGCGCCTAGCCGTGAGAGCGTCGCCTTCGGCTCCGCTCGCCGCCCAACCAACCCGTTAGTGTCCCGACCCTGAAGTTCGCGATAGCTCTGGATCGCTGTAAATGCCCGTAAACACAGGATAACCGCCGCGTAGAATTGTGCCGCGAACCACGGTTCAGGACAGTAGCCCGGAGAGCGTCGCCTACGGCTCCGCTCGCCGCCCAACCAACCCGCCGGGAGTCGGCACCGTTCTACGGCGCAGACTCCTAGCGCAACACCCGGGGCACGGGCAGGCTCGCGACGTCGAAGCCTATCTCCTCGGCGATCTCCAGCAGGCTGGCCTGCACCGCCCGCACGTTGCGGGGGCCCATGCCGAGGAACTGCTTCTGGACGGGTAGGAGGTCCTCGAGCGCGGGGTCCGCGAATTCGAAGAACGGGGCGCGGCGAATCAACCGGACCTCGCGCTCCAGGACCGGCGTCTCGAGAAGGTTCCGCAGGGCGCGCAGCACCGTCTCGTCGAACTCGCGCCCGGTGCGCCCCAGCTCGGCGTAGGCGGCGCCGATGAGCGGCCGCAGGTGGTGATAGAGCTTGGCCGCGACGGCCGGGTCGATGGCCGCCACAATCTCGGCGTGGGTGTCGTAGCGGGCGTGACTGATCGGGTCGACACGGAGCCCCGGGGACGCGCCGGTGGTCTGGAAGCGCCGCGTCGGGCGCCACGGCGGCAGGTGCCGGTCGGGCGTGTGGCCGTCGGCGACGTTGTCCACCACCACGACGAAGATGCGGACCAGGTCGTCGGGGATCAGCCACGCCGCAAGGCCGGGGTGCGAAGACAGCGCCGCCACCAAGTCCCGCACCAGGCCGTCGCTCTCGTCGAGGGGGACCGGCGGTTCGGGCTCGGGGTTCGGGTCGGCGTTCCCCGTCGGCGGCGCGGGGGCCGGGGCCGCCACGGCGGGGGCTGCGGCCTCTTCGGGCGGCGGATCGGCGAGGAAGAAATCGTACGAGGCGACACCGGCGACGATCGCCAGTGCGACGACGCCGACGAACGGCCCGCTGTGCCGGCCGCGCGGTCGTACCGCCATACGAGACCCCGCTCCAGGAAAGGCTGCCGTGGCAGCGCCTGACCCGCAACGTCAATGATAGGACAGATGCGAGCCGTACCGCCAGCCGTCCATCCCGTTGCCGTCCGCGCCCCGGCGACCATGGTGCGGTGCGTAGAGCGAGCGTCGGTCGTTCATCCCGTTTTGCGGTCAGCGTTCCGGCTCTGCACCATCCACTGGTGCTCGGGCTTCGCTTCGCACGGCGCGTCCAATCCCGTTGCGGTCCGCGCCCCGGCTCCGCACCTGTCCGCCGCCCCGGCCCGCCCAACCCGATCCCGCGTCCGCAGATCCGGCACGAGCCCGCCCCGGGTTCTGTACCCGTCCGCCGCCCGCCGGGCGGTCACGTCACGGGCCGATCATGCCCTCGGACGCCGCCGACAGCGGCGCGCCGCCGGCCTCCGCGCCGTTCTGTCTCAGGATGTAGGCGACGATGGCGGCGCGCGTGGCCTCGTCGGGTTGGCGGCCGGCGGGCGGCATCGCCGCCTCGATGTAGCCGAGCAGGTCGCGCACGGGCCGGCCGCTCCACAGGCTGCGGAAGGCCGGCCCCGCCAGCTCCGGCGTGTCGAAGCCGCCGCTCAGGTCCGCCTGGTGGCACGAGGCGCACACGTTGCGGTAGGCGGCCTCGCCGGTCCGCGCCTGATCGGCGAGGTACCGGATCGGCGTCGCCTCGTCGGCTAGTTCGTAGGCACTGGCCTCCGCTTGCGCGTCCGCCCCGCGCGCGGGGTCGGCTTGAGGCTCGGCGTCGGCCTGGGTCTCGGGCCCGCCTTGGGCGTCCGCCTCGCCCTCGGTGCCGGCCTCCTGCTCGCCCCCGGCGCCGGCGTCGCGCTCGGCGTCGGCCCCGGGTTCGGCCCCTTCCGCGGGGTCGGCCCCGGCCCGGGGCAGCAGCCATCCCCGGATTTCGCCGTCGGGGTTGTTCCGGGTCGCGACTTGGACGTAGTACTCGCCCCGCCGCAGCGCCTCCACCTGCGCGCCGTCGAGCTCGATCTCGCCCTCGACCCGGCCCGCTGCTGCCTCGGTGACGTCGAGGGCGAACACGGCGGGGCCGCGCCGCGCTGGCGGCGCCCGGTGGAGATGGGCGGCGGCAGCGGGCGAGCTCAGCCCTTCGAACGTTCCGCTGATCGTGAGGATGCGGCCGTCGAGCACGGCCTCGGCGTCACCCGAGCCCGACACGTTCGGACGCGTCGCGAAGTCGACCGGCACGATCGAGAGCCGTCCGCCGAAGCGGTCGCCGTCCTGCGCCTGCGCGGCGGCTCCGGCGGCCAGCAGTACGCCGACGCACACGAGACGGAGCGTGGGCCGAGCCGCGCCGGGCCGGTGCCGCGCGGTTGCGCCGCGCCGGCGGACCGGCTGGCTCCGCTGGTGCCGGCGCCGCGCCGCGCCGCGCCGGTGCCGCGCGGTTGCGCCGGCCGTCGGGGGTCCAGCGACGCCCGGCCGCGCGCGGCTCCCGCCCCGATCCGCTCCGGACACGTTCAGCGCCGTCCTGCGATGGTCCATCCGTCACTCTCCGACTTGGGCGGCCACCGCCGCGGGCGTCGCCGCCTCCTCCGGGGCCTCTTCTTCCTTCGGGACCGCTCCCTCCGGGGCCGCTTCCCCCGGGGCCGCTTCTTCCGCCGACGCGTGCGCCCCCGGCGCGTCCGCCGACGCCGCGTCGGCCGACATCGCGTGCGCCCCCGGCGGGTCCGCCCCCGGCAGCTCCGCCAGGACTTCCCCGGTGTGCTGGCCCAGGGCCGGCGGCGGCCGGTCGATGACCGCCGGCGTGCGCGACAGCTTGATGGGGTTCCCGAGGGCCCGGATCGCCCCCAGTCGCGGATGGTCGAGCCCGACCACCATGTCGCGGGCGGCGAGCTGCGGGTCGGCCAGCGCCTCGGCGAGCGAGCGCACCTGCCCGCAGGGGACCGCGTGCGCCCGCAGCCGCTCGATCACCGCGTCGCGGGTCCAGCCTCCGAGCAGCGTGCCGAGGTGGGCCTTCAACTCGCCCCGGTGACGCATGCGCTCGGTGTTGGTGACGAACCGGGGGTCGGCCTCCAGCTCGGGCTGGCCGATGGCCCGGCAGAACTGGCTCCAGAGCCGCTGGTTGCCGACCGCGATCATCACCAGCCCGTCGCTGACCTCCAGCGCCTCGTACGGCGTCAGCGAATGGTGGTCGTTGCCCTCGCGCCCCAGCTCCTCGCCGGTGGCGAAGAGGACGTTGGCGGGCAGGGCCAGCGTCGACGTCATCGAGTCGAGGAGGGCGATGTCGACGTGCTGCCCCAGCCCCGTCTCGTCGCGGTCGCGCAGCGCGAGGAGGATGCCGTTCATCGCGTAGAGCCCGGCGAGGAAATCCGTCATCGCGACGCCCACGCGGGTCGGGGGGCCGTCCGGCGAGCCGGTGACGTGCATGACCCCCGACTCGCCCTGGATGACCGCGTCGTAGCCGGGGAGGTTGCGCTTGGGGCCCTGCTGGCCGTAGCCGGTGATCGAACAGTAGATCAACTGGAGGAAGTCGCCGCGGATCGAGGCGTAGTCGAACCCGAGCTTCTTCAGGCTGCCCGGCCGGAAGTTCTCGATGAGGACGTCCGCGTCGGCGAGCAGGCCCCGCAGGGCGTCGGCCCCGGCCGGGGTCTTGAGGTCGAGGGCGACGCTCCGCTTGCTGCGGTTCAGCCCGAGGAAGAAGGTGCTCACGCCGTCCGCGAACGGGGCCCACGCGCGGGTGTCGTCGCCGTGCGAGGGCTCCTCGACCTTGATGACGTCGGCCCCCATGTCGCCCAGCATCATGGCGCAGTAGGGCCCGGCCAGCACCCGGGTCAGGTCGATCACGCGCAGTCCGTGCAGCGGCGGCATCGCAAGCGGGGCATTATATCGCCCCCGGCGCGCGGGCTTCGGCCGCCGCGAGCCGCCGCACCCCGCGGGCCGGAGGCCGCGGCCGGCCGGGCAACGCGCGCGGGCCCGGATCGGGTACGATCATCGGATCCGCGCCCGCCCGGGGCCGGTCCCGTGCCGTTCGACGCCGCCATTCGGAGAGACCATGTCAGCTTCCACCATCATCTGGACGAAGATCGATGAAGCGCCGGCCCTCGCCACGTTCGCGTTGCTGCCGATCGTGCGGGCGTTCGCCAAGGGGACGGGGGTCGAGGTCGAGACCCGCGACATCTCCCTCGCGGGACGCATCCTCGCCGCGTTTCCCGACCGGCTGCGCGAAGACCAGCGCGTTCCCGACCATCTGGCCGCGCTCGGCGCGCTGGCCCGGACGCCGGCCGCCAACATCGTCAAGCTGCCCAACATCAGCGCCACCGTGCCCCAGCTCCGGGCCGCCGTCGCCGAGCTGCAGGGCCGGGGGTACGACGTCCCCGACTATCCGGAGGAGCCCGCGGACGATGACGAGCGGGCGGTGCGCGCCCGCTACGCGGCGGTCCTGGGGTCGGCCGTGAACCCGGTCCTGCGCGAGGGCAACTCCGACCGCCGGCCCGCCGCCGCCGTGAAGCGGTTCGCCCAGAAGCACCCGCACCGCATGATGAAGCCGTGGCCGGCCTCGGGGTCGAAGACCCGCGTCGCCCACATGCGCGAGGGCGACTTCTTCGGCAGCGAGCGCTCCGTCACCGTCGAGCGGCCGGGCGACGTGCGCATCGAGTTCGTCGACGCGGGGGGCGCGGTCACCGTGCTGAAGGAGCGGGTGCCCCTGGAGGCGGGCGAGGTGGTCGACACCGCGGTCATGAACGTGGCCGCCCTGCGGTCCTTCTTCAGCCGGACCATCAAGGAGGCGCGGGCCGACGGCGCCCTGCTGTCGCTCCACCTCAAGGCGACCATGATGAAGGTCTCCGACCCCATTATGTTCGGCCACTGCGTGTCGGCGTACTATGAGCCGGCCCTGCGGAAGCACGCGGACACCCTGAAGGCGGTCGGGGCCAACGTCGACAACGGCCTCGCCGGGGTTCTGGAGAAGGTCGCGAAGCTCCCAGCCGAGCAGCGCGCCGCCGTCGAGGCCGACATCGACGCGGTGTACGCCGGGCGCCCCCCCCTCGCGATGGTCGATTCGCGCAAGGGCATCACCAACCTGCACGTCCCGAACAACGTCATCATCGACGCGTCGATGCCCAACATCGTGCGCGACGGCGGCCGCATGTGGAACGCCGCCGACGAGCTGCAGGACACGGTGGCGATGGTGCCCGACCGCTCCTACGCCCCCATCTACCAGGCCATCGTCGAGGACTGCCAGCGGCACGGGCAGTTCGACCCCGCGACGATGGGCAACGTCTCGAACGTGGGGCTGATGGCCCGCAAGGCCCAGGAGTACGGCTCGCACGACAAGACGTTCACCGGGCCCGGCCCCGGGACCATCCGCGTGGTCGGGGCCGACGGCGCGGTCCTGCTGGAGCAGGCGGTGAGCGCCGGCGACATCTTCCGCATGTGCCAGACCAAGGACGAGCCGATCCGCGACTGGGTCCGGCTGGCCGTCGGCCGCGCGCGGGCGTCGGGGTCGCCGGCGGTGTTCTGGCTGGACGAGGCGCGGGCCCACGACGCGCAGATCATCGCCAAGGTCCGCGCCCGCCTGCCGGAGCACGACACCGGCGGGCTGGACATCCGCATCCTGAAGCCGGTCGACGCCATGCGCTTCTCCCTCGCCCGCGTCCGCCGCGGCGAGGACACCATCGCGGTGACCGGCAACGTCCTGCGGGACTACCTCACCGACCTCTTCCCGATTCTGGAGCTCGGCACGAGCGCCCGCATGCTCTCGATCGTCCCCTTGCTGAACGGCGGCGGCCTCTTCGAGACCGGCGCGGGCGGCTCGGCCCCCAAGCACGTCGAGCAGATGCTGCGGGAGGGGCACCTGCGCTGGGACTCGCTCGGCGAGTACTGCGCCCTCGTGCCGTCGCTCGAGCTCATCGCGGACCGCACCGGCAACGCGAGGGCGGGGCTGCTGGCGAGGACCCTCGACCAGGCCATCGGCACGTACCTGGAGAACGCCCGCTATCCCTCGCGCAAGGTTAACGAGATCGACAACCGGGGCAGCACGTTCTACCTCGCGCTCTACTGGGCGCAGGCCCTCGCGGCGCAGGACGAGGACGCGGAGATGAAGGCCAGGTTCACGGCGGCGGCGGCGCGGCTCGCCGAGAACGAGGCGGCCATCACTGGCGAGCTGCTCGCCGCGCAGGGTGGGGCGGTCGACGTCGGTGGCTATTACCGGCCCGACGACGCCCTGGTGGAGCGGGCCATGCGGCCGAGCCCGACCCTGAACGCGATAATCGACGATCTCTGAGCCGGGTCAGTCGCCGGAGGGTTGGGCAGGGGTGGCCGGCCGTCCGGCAATCAGCGTGAGGACGGTCTGCATCGTTGATTCGAGGGCGTCGACCCGCCCCGTCGACCGATCGATCTTGCCGTTGACGATGAGTACGCCGATGCCCGCGGTGACGGATCCGACCGCACCGACCACGGCCGCGATGGCGGTGAGGATTTCAACCATGTGATCAAGTATACGCCCCCGGGGGATGTGCGACCAGCCCGCGCGGGACCGCTTTCCACCAGCCGCGCCGCGTTCTGCGACCGCGCCGCGACGCCCCCGGGCCGCAACCTCTGCGATAATCGCGCCGTGACGATCGCCGACCGCGGCCCAGCCCGCAAGAACGCTCGAATCGAACCGGTAGTCTCGTCGCGCCTCCGGTGACAGCCATGACGAAACCCCGCCCGACCTTGCTGGAGGGGCTCGCCCTGAGGCCGCCGTTGCGGGGGCGCACCGAGGACGTCGCGGTCGAAGCGCTCGGGCACATCCTGTCGACCTCCGAGGCGGCGCGCGCCGCGCTCTCCGACGTCGTGGCGGCGGGAGGCGGGCAGGTCGGTCCGATTGTCCGGGTGCAAACCCAGGATACGGGCGAGAAGGGCGCCCGGCCGGACCTGGCGGGCTTCGACGAGAGCGGTCTCGACCACGTCCTGATCGAGGCCAAGTTCGCGGCCGGGCTCACGCCGAACCAGCCCGTCACCTATCTGAAACGGCTGCAACGATTGCCGGATGGCCGACCGACGGTCCTGCTGTTCGTCTCGCCGGCGGCCCGGGTCGAATCCCTCTGGGCTGAACTGCGTCGCCGGGCGTCGGAATCGGGCATCGCGCTGGAGTCGTTCCGCAAGGCGGAGGGAGTGTGGAGGGCTGCCGTCGTCGGCGGCGGGACCCGGTTGATGCTGACCAGTTGGAAGGTCCTGCTGGATCGCATGTCGGTCAGGGTCGAGGCTGCCGACGACTCGCAGGCGGGGGCCGATATCCGGCAGTTGCGGGGGCTGGCGGTTCGCGAGGAAGACAACGTGTTTCGGCCGCTACGCCCCGAGGAGCTGCGAGACCAGGACTCTCCCCTTCTCGTGCTCCTGGTGGAGGAACTCATCGATCTTGCCATCGAGGGGGCGAAACGACGGCGAGTCGCCACGAAGTCGCAGAAGAAGCCCCAAGCGTGGGGATACGGACAGTGGCTGCGGCTTGCAGGCGTGGACGTGTGGTTCGGCATCCACTTCGATCGCTGGGTCCGGTCGCCCACCGCCCTCCTCTGGCTCTGGTTCAGCAGGAAGTCTCTGGAGGCGCGCGGGGAGAAGGCACGCATCGCGCTCGAACCGCTACGAAGCAGGAGGCGGCAGGAGCTCTTCGACGACGACGAGCGTGGGCTTCTCGTCCCCGTCCCCTTACCCCCGGAGGTCGGGGCGAGGCGCTCGGGGCATCCGTTACGGCTTGGCGCGAGAGCCTTGCGCCCGGCGCCGAATTGAGCGATGTCGAGCGGCGGGAGTACGTGACCATGCTCGAACCCGTCTGCGAAGCAATGGTCGCGCGCCTGGATGAAGTCGCGCAACTGCTCCGTGCAACTTCCCGCCGACCCGGCGCTACGAGAAAGGCCGCGGTCCCGCGGGCTCCTCGCCCCGGAGGGGTCTCCGCCGCTGCAGCGGCGGGAATGCGCAAGGACTTTCCTCGGCGGGTAGGCTCGCTGCGGCGCCTCGTCGATGACGCCACGAATCGCGGAAGGGGCGACGGCTGGGCTGACATCAGCGGGTACAGGGCGACGGTTCAGCGGTCAGGCTACGGACGGTATTTCGGTCTCGGACGTATCGCGCAGGCGCAGGTGTGGTTCGGAATCCAATTCGGGCGTTGGGTCCTGCAACCCCCTGCCACCCCACTCTGGCTCTGGCTCACATCGAACTCTCTGCAGCGACGCGAGCAGACTCGCGGCACGCTCGATTCAATGCGGCGGAAGGACCCATTCGAGGTCATCGACGACGGCGCGGGGGGGCTCTTCGTTCCTGTCCCGTTACCGGTGGACAAAGAGTACGACGCGGTGCTCGAAGAGGTCGTCGAGCGCCTCGAAGGCGTCGCGCAACTGCTCGATGGATCCTGAGATCCGAGTGGGAGTCGACGCGCGCCCATGAACAAGAAGGGGGTGGAGAATGGCCAGCGAGGACTGGGAGGCCAGGCTCGACGCCATCGTGCGGAACAGCGGCATCCCCATCGAGTACGACGCCCGTCCCGGGCATGAGCGCTACTCGCGTGGCGTCGTCCACATGTCGCCGAAGCCGCGCAGCGCTGACGCGATGGCCGAGTGGGCGCGCGTCCTGCTGAAGGAATTGGCGCGGGCGCACATCCGCGGAGGAGAGTAGCGCGCTCGCCGCGGCGGGGGACGGCGTGGTCAGACGGTGAGTGAGAATCCGTCCCGTCGCGGGTCGCCGGTGCCGCCGAGCACGTCGTCGCGACGCTCGGCCGTGTGGGCACCGCCGAAGAAGACGCTGCGGTCGTTCCACACTTGGTGCTCGGGCCAGGCGGCCAGCGCCCCGGCGATTTCATCGCTGGCGTGGCCCCCCTCGACGCTGAGCAGCGGGCCCTCGACGTGGATGCGGGGCGCGCGCACCGCCGAGTCGACGTCCATCCCGTGGTCGACGAGGTTCACGATCACCTGCAGGACGGCGCTCCGGATGCGGTTCGAGCCGCCGGAGCCGGTCGCGACCAGCCGGCCGTCGGGCCATCGCAGGGCGCTCGGGGCCATCATCGACGCCATGCGGTGACCGGGCGGCCAGCGATGGAAGCCGCCAGGGTTGAGGTCCTCCTCGCCGAGCATGTTGTTCAGCACGACGCCGGTGCCGGGGACGACCCGCCCCGAGCCCTCCCCGTTCGACAGGGTGAGGCTCGCGAGATTGCCCCGGCGGTCGATTACCCCGAGATGGGTCGTCCCCCGGACGGCCTGTGTCCGGCCCCGGATCTCGTCCCGCCACCGCGCCAGGAGGGCCGGGTCGAGCATGTGCTCGTTCGAGCCCGCGGGCTCCGCGTCATGCGCCTCGGCGCGCGCGAACCGCGTGGCGCGCATCACGTCGGCGAGCGTCGCGACGGCGCGGCCGCTCCCCGGGGGCGCGACCGGCAGGGCGTTCAGCAGGCCCAGACCGAACCCGATCAGCGCGCCACCCGCCGAGGGCGGCGGGTTAGTCAGCACCTCGACCCCGCGGTAGTCGAGGGCGAGCGGGGCCCGGACCTCGGTGCGGTAGTCGGCGAGATCGTCGAGGCCGATGAGCCCGCCCTCGCGCAGGTCCTCCACCAGCGCTCGCGCGACCGCGCCGTGGTAGAAGGCGTCGTCGCCCTCGATGGCCATCAGTTCCAGCAGGGCGGCGAGGTCCGGATTGCGCAGGCGGTCGCCCTCGCCGAGCATCTTGCCGTCGCCGCGTCCGCTCCCGTAGATGGCAAGCGACTCGGGGGTGGCGCCCAGCATCGGCCGGACGAGGTGCAGGAAATGGGCCTGCAGCGCGGTCATCACCACCCCGTCGCGCAGGAGGCCGCAGGCGGGGGCGACGAGGTCGGCGGCGGGCATTGTGCACAGGTCGCGGTGGACATCGAAGAACCCGCGGACGATGCCCGGTACCGCGACGGTGCCCCGGCCGATGTGGAACTCCTGCCGCGCGGGACCGAAGTCGACGACGACCGGCTCGAACTCGATATCCTCGGCCGCGGCCCGCCGCTTCGGGGTCTGCACGAAGAAGTCGTACACGCGGGGTCGGCCGCTGGCGGGCAGGGCGAGGAGGAACCCGCCCCCGCCAAAGGACGTGAGGGCCGGCTCACAGGCGCAGGCGGAGCAGAGGGCGGCCAGCGCGGCGTCGAAGGCGTTGCCGCCGGCGCGCAGCACCTCGCCCGCCGCCTCTGCCGTCAGCGCGTGCCCCGCCGCCACGACCCCGCGTCGTCCGGGCATGACGCGGGATGATACCGGATGCGGCTGGCCGACCGTTCCCCGCTCGCCACCCACTTCCCGGCGCGGATAAGCCGGCTGATGAAACAGGCTTCGGCCCGCCACGACAGAGTCGCGCAACGTAAAGCACTGAAATAAAGGAACTTGTGCACCAAGTTCAGTAGCGCCGATCCCTCCTACGGAGAATTTCGTGGGATGGATTGTGAGATGGGATCCGGGCTAGCGCGGCTAGCGGGGTGTTGGAACCCCTGGCCGTCAGAGGCACCATGCGACCCCGCGGAATCGCTTTCGACAGGCCGCGACTTCAGGGACCTTCCTCGGGGCCCGGGGTCGGATAACGGGGCATTCTGTTAACCAAGCGGGGCTAGAGAACCTCCGTGTTTCCGGATGTTTTCGAATCGAACATACCGAGGACCATACGCGAGCGGTCAACGCCGAATCACGCGGCCGATGACCGGTCCCTCGGTCGGCCGCATCAAGCCCGATCTCGCATGAGAGTCCCTGGACCGGACGAGACGGGTCGTCGCCGCCGACAACCCCGGCAGTGCCGTCTTCGGCCACGGGGACGGCCTGCCCGAGCGCATCTCCCATGTGCGCCGGACTCGGAGGCGCCCGCCTCTTGCGGGACCGTTGTCGTTGTCCTCCCGGAGAGCTACCGTCTCGCCGCTCTCTGTGTCCCGCGGAGAGCCGGAGGGCAGGCATTCCGCTCGGTTTTCGCACCGTGGATGTGCGCGCGCGCGGCTGCCCGGACCCGCGGGTGCGCCCCGACGGTTCCCGCGATTCGACATAGTGCCGCATCGGCACCTGGACTCGCTGCAAGCGTCAGTCCGACGGTTGCGGCCGTCTCAACGTCTCCGGTCCCCGGATCCGCATCGGACCCGCCCGGAAGCGCGGCGCTCTCAAGGTGCCGCACGATTTCCGCAGCTTCGGCGGGGTGCCGTGCCGCCAACATCCCAAGCGCGCGCAGCGCGCTGCGCCTCGCCGCCCCCGCGATCCTTGGTTGGTCGGACAAGTCGGTCACGGAATCGGCCACCGCCATCAGGATCTCGGTCGTTTCGGGTCCGCCCACGAGGCCGAGGGCCTCAGCGGCGTTCGGGTGGTGCGGGCCGGCGGCCGGATCCCTGAGGATCGCCACAAGGATCGCGGTGTTCTCAGTGCCCGCGAATCGCCGGACTTCGCCCGCCGGCAATCCGTGCGCGTATTGCCCGGTGACGAGCGTTTCGATCGTCTCCGTTTCCTGGCCCGCAGCCGATGCCGACGCGATGATCACCGACGCCCCCAGGGCAGCCGCGAGCGATCTCGCGATTCCCATGTCCATGTCCTCCTCCCCTTGAGGCCGTGTCTTCGGCCCGGAACGATACACGGCGCACTCCTCTTCGGAGACGCGGCGGTGATCTGGACCGCCCCGCGACGACATCAGCGCGAGCTCGGCATCCCGGTGGCGGTCGCGGTTCCGTTCACCAAGGCGCGCATTGTACAACCGGCGCCGTGCCGAACGTCCGTCGGATCGGTCAGTTTCATCCAGCGCCGGCGCTTGACCGACGCCGAATCGCTCCAGCGCTCTCGACGAGCTCGACCGGCGGCACCGGACGGCCGCGCCCCAAGGTGTAGACGCCCGGCAGGAGCACCTCGACCACCCGCTGCCCCGGCGACGGGCCGCCCCTCGGCAGGAACTCCGAGCCCCGCATGCCGGGGTTCTCGTGCTCGGCGTGCTCGACAAGCTCAAGGAGCTCAAGTAGCAACACCGCGAGGTCGTCGTCCGACGCCCGGCGGGTGTCCAGCACGCCGATGACGTACGCCGCCGCGTGGCGGTCAACACGACAGAAGCATTCCGCGGAGACCCGCATGAGTTGCGCCCGGAATCGCAAACCAAGAGAATACAGACGTGGGATGGAACGTGCGATTCGGTGCTGACCGGGGCCGTAAGGCCCTATTCAACAACCGTTTACGAGCCTATCGGCAGCAGCGCGGATACTGCGCGGCGCGAGACACTGCGCCGCGCGAGACCCGCGATGCGACCCGTTGCCCGCGACGCGACCCGTTGCCCCGCGACGCGACTCGTTCTCCCGGCTTCGCCCCCCCCGACCGAAGCCGCCGGGGGGCACCGCCGACCCGCGAGGTTCGCCACACAACCTGTCCCCGGCCTCGACCCCCGACCGCCGCCGCCGGGTTCACCGCCGATCCGCGCAGATCCGCCACGCAACCTGCTCCCCCAGCTTCGACCCCGGCCCGTTCCTCGGCTCTCTGTTGTTCCCCGTTGTTCCCCGGCCCGGCCGGTATAATGGGCACCTTTCACTAGGGAACGGTGCCCGCGACCATGACCGACGCCTACATCTACGACGGAGTCCGAACCCCGTTCGGCCGCCACGCCGGGGCCCTCTCGCCCGTGCGCCCCGACGACCTGCTGGCCGGCCCCATCGCCACCCTGATGGCGCGCAGCCCCTTCCGCCCCGAGGACGTGGAGGACGTCATCGTCGGCTGCACGAACCAGGCCGGCGAGGACTGCCGCAACGTCGCGCGGCGGGCGGGGCTGCTCGCGGGGCTGCCGGTGGAGGTCGCGGGGATGACCGTCAACCGGCTCTGCGCGAGCGGGCTCGCGGCGGTGGTGGACGCGTCCCGCGCGGTGGCGTGCGGGCAGGGCGAGGTGTTCATCGCGGGCGGGGTCGAGAGCATGAGCCGGGCCCCGTTCGTGATGGCGAAGTCGGAGCGGGCCTTCGGCCGCCAGCTCACCGTGCACGACAGCACCCTGGGGTCGCGGTTCTCGAACCCCCGGACCACCGAGCAGTACGGCGACCACGCGATGCCCGAGACGGCCGACAACGTCGCCGCCGACCTCGGCATCACCCGCGCCGACAGCGACCGCTTCGCCCTCGCGTCGCAGCAGCGCTTCGCCGCCGCCAAGGCTTCGTGCTTCTACAAGGACGAGCTCGACCCGGTGACCGTCCCCGGCCGGAAGCGCGGCGCGGAGACGGTGGTCGCCGACGACGAGCATCCCCGTCCCGGCACGTCGCTCGAGAAGCTGGCCACGCTGCGCCCGCTGTTCAACGGCGGGGTGGTGACGGCGGGCAACGCCTCGGGCATCAACGACGGGGCCGCCGCCCTCGTCGTCGGCAGCCGCGCCGCCGGCGAGCGGGCGGGGGCCACGCCGCTCGCCCGCGTCGTCGCGGCCGCCGCGGCGGGGGTCGAGCCGCGGGTCATGGGCCTGGGTCCGGTGCCCGCGAGCCGGAAGGCGCTGGCGCGGGCGGGGCTGTCGCTGGCCGACATGGACGTCATCGAGATCAACGAAGCGTTCGCCACCCAGGTGCTGGGGTGCCTGAAGGCGCTCGGGATCGACCAGGACGACAGCCGCGTCAACCCCAACGGCGGCGCCATCGCCGTCGGCCACCCGCTGGGCGCGTCCGGCGCGCGGCTGACGCTGACCGCGACGCGCCAGTTGCACCGGTGCCAAGGCCGCTATGCCCTCGTGACCTTGTGCATCGGCGTCGGCCAGGGGCTCGCGGCGGTGCTGGAGCGGGTGTCTTGACCGCCCGCGGCCGGAGGCCCCGCTGCCTTCGATCGGCGGTGCATCCTGCCTGACTGCCTTCCCCGGTCACATATGCCCAATATGCTCTCTGGTCACGCCTTGTCAGGCAGACGCCTCGCCGGCCTCCGCGCGCCGCGGGGTCTTGCCACGGGCCGTACCGGGACGCCCAGCCATGGCTGACGAGCCCGCCGCCCCGCCCCCCGCGTCTCCCGTCAGGCCCTACCGGCTGCTGGCGCTGGTCGGGATCTACGTCGTCATCGCCCACGTCCTGTCCGCGCCCGAGGGCATCGAGGCCCAGGACTGGCGCCGCGTCGGCGTCTTCTTCGCCACCATCGGGGGGCTGATGCTGCAGCCCATGCCCGGCTCCCAGGTGGTGTTGGTGGGCATCGCCGGCATGATCGTCCTCGGCGGCCTGCCGATGGACCGGGCGCTCAGCGGCTACTCGGCGCCGACGGTGTGGATGGTGCTGATGGCGATGCTCATGTCGCGCGCCCTGCGCGACTGCGGGCTCGCCCGGCGCATCGCCCTCTGGTTCATCCGGGCCATCGGGCGCACGTCGCTCGGGCTCGGCTACTCGATGCACCTGACCGACCTCACCTTGGCGACGGGGGTGCCCTCGATCACGGCGCGGTCGGCGAGCATCGTCTTCCCCATCGCCCGCAGCATCAGCAGCCTCTACAAGTCGCATCCCGGCCCGTCGTCGGCCATCCTCGGCACGTTCCTGATGACCTGCATGTACCAGGGCAGCGTCATCGCGTCGGCGATGTTCTACTACAGCAGCGCCGCCAACCTGCTGCTCGGGGAGCTGGCGGCGGAGTACGCCGGCGTCACCATCACCTGGGCGAGCTGGTTCACGGCGGGCCTCCTGCCGGGGCTCGCGGCCAGCGCCTTCGTGCCGTGGCTGGTCTACCGGGTGCTGCCGCCGACGCTGAAGAAGACCCCGGCCGCCGCCGAGTTCGCCAACGAGCAGCTCGCCGAGCTCGGCCCCATCCGCGGCCGCGAGGCGGTGGTGGGGGCGGTGTTCATCGGGCTCATCGGCTTCTGGGTCCTCTCGTCCTACGTGGACTGGCTCTCGCCGACGCTGGTCGCCCTCCTCGGCATCGCGGTGCTCTTCACGACCCAGGCCCTGACGTGGGACAGCGCCCTGTCGGAGCGCTCCGCGTGGGACATCTTCGTGTGGTACGGCGGGCTCCTCATGATGGGCGGGGTGCTGAACGACACCGGCGTCGCGACCCTGTTCGCCGAGTGGTTCGGCTCGTTGTTCCCCGGCGTCCCTTGGGCCGTCGTCTTCGTCGCGACCCTCGTCATCTACTTCTACGCGCACTATTTCTTCGCGAGCACCACCGTCCACGCCCTCGCGATGTATCCGCCGTTCCTCGCCCTGCTCGTCGGCGTGGGGGCGCCGGCCCCGGTGGTGGTCTACAGCCTCGTGTTCATCAACAACCTGACGGCGGGGCTGACCCACTACGGGACGACGACCTCGCCGATCATCTTCGTCGAGGGCTACGTCAGCCTGAAGGACTGGTGGCGGGTCGGCTTCCACGCCTCGGTGGCGAACCTGGCGATCTGGATCCCGGTGGGGCTGCTGTGGTGGAAGATCCTCGGGCTGTGGTGAGCGGCGTCGCGGACTGGTGGCGGGTCGGCTTCCACGCCTCGGTGGCGAACTTGGCGATTTGGATCCCGGTGGGACCGCTGTGGCGGAAGATATTCGGGCTGTGGTGAGCGGCGTTGCGGACTGGTGGCAGGTCGGTTTCCACGTGTCGGTGGCAACTTGGCGATCTGGCTCCCGGTGAGGCTGCTTTGGCGGAAGATCCTCGGGCTGTGGCGAGCGGCGTTCGGGCTGGAGGGGAACGCATGATGACCGTTCGCACCGGGGCTCGACCGCAGCTTTGGTCAGGTAGCGGCGTTTCGGGCTGGAGGGGACGCATGATGACCGGAAGCACGGCATGGCGGCGGGCGGCGCTCGTGGCGGCGTTGTGGGTCGCGGCGGCGTGCGGCGTCGGCACGCAGGCCGGGCCGGTGGACCTGCTGGTGACGGGCGGGCGGGTCATGGACCCCGACAGCGGCCTGGACGCCGTCGCCAACGTGGCGGTCCGCGACGGCGTCATCGTCGCCGTCGGCGACGAGCAACCCGAGGCGCGCGAGGTGCTCGACGCCTCGGGCCTTGTCGTCGCCCCGGGGTTCGTTGACCTCCACGCCCACGGCCAGGACCCGGTGAGCCAGCGCTACCAGGCCCGCGACGGCGTGACCACCGCGATGGAACTGGAGATCGGCGTCTATCCCGTCGACGCCTGGTACGCCGAGCGCGAGGGGCAGGCGCTGATCAACTACGGGGCGACGGTGAGCCACCAGGGTGCCCGCCGCGAGGCGTTCGGCGCGGTCGTGACGGCGCGCAACGACGAGGGCACCTTCACCCTCGGGCGCGGCGGCGCCTACCTCTACGAGGAGGCCTCCGAGGAGGAGCTGCGGCAGACCGCCCGCCTGATGCAGGCGGGGCTCGACCAGGGCGCCCTCGGCTTCGGGTTCGGCGTCGCCTACACGCCGGGGGCGAGCCACGAGGAGCTCTGGCGCCTGTTCGCGGCGGCGGCGGAACGCGGGGTGCCGGTGTTTATCCACCTCCGGTCGGCCGGCGCGTTCGCGAGCCGCGAGGCCATCGCGCCGTTCCAGGAGGCCATCGCCAACGCCGCCGCCACCGGTGCCTCGCTGCACATCGTGCACATGAACAGCAGCGCCGGCGAGTCGGCCCCGGCCGCCCTCGAGCTGATGCGGGGCGCGCGGGCGCAGGGGGTCGACGTGACCACCGAGGCCTACCCCTACACCGCCAGCGCGAGCCTCATCGAGTCGGCCCTGTTCGACGGGTGGCGGGGGCGGCCCCCCGGCTACTACGCCCGCCATCAGTGGGTCGAGACCGGCGAGCGGCTGACCGAGGAGTCGTTCGGCCGCTACCGAGAGCAGGGCGGCTGGGTCATCACCCACGGCCGCTCCGAGACCACCAACGAGTGGATCGTCGCCCAGCCCGACGTCATCGCGGCCAGCGACGGCATCCCCTTCACCGAGGGCCGCTCCCACCCCCGCGGCGCCGGCACCTTCGCCCGCATCCTCGGCCACTACGTCCGCGACCGCGGCGCCCTGCCGCTGATGGACGCCCTGCGCAAGATGACCCTCCTGCCGGCGCAACGGCTGGAGCAGGTGACCCCGCAACTGGCCGCCAAGGGCCGCGTCCAGGCTGGCGCCGACGCCGACCTGACGCTGTTCGACCCGGAGACGGTCATCGACCGGGCGACCTACGAGGCGCCCGACCGCTACTCGGAGGGCATTCGGCATGTCCTTGTGGGCGGCACTTTCGTCGTACGGGATGGGGAACTCGTGGAAGGCGTGTTCCCGGGCCGGCCGATCCTGGGGTCTGGGTCCGGGTCCGGGGAGTCCGTGCCGTAGGGCGACTTCCGTGTCGACCAGGGCGTCACGACGGATACTGAAGGCCGCGTCTCAAGTCGTGGTCTCGACGGTGATCCGGCCCGTGGAGTCCTCCCGTTCAACCGCTGTAAGCGCGGGTGCGGCGGTCGAGCGGCAGCCGCCGACTGGGTCGGCAGGTGCCAAGCTGGCCGCGGTGCGGCGGGGGAACGTTCGCCGCACGGCTCTGACGTGAGTCTCCTCATGGACAGGCGCAGGCTTCCTGTCGGCATCCAGACGTTCCGGGATATCCGGGAGCAGGACTGCTACTACGTCGACAAGACCCTTTACGCCCGGCGGCTGGCGAGCGACGCCGGCAAGCATTACTTCCTGTCGCGTCCCCGCCGGTTCGGCAAGAGTCTGTTCGTGGACACGCTCAAGGAGCTGTACGAGGGGGCCGAGGCGCTGTTCCGGGGTCTCGCCGTCCACGACGCGTGGGACTGGTCGCGGCGTCATCCGGTGGTGCGGCTGAGCTTCGGCGCCGGCAACTTCAAGCGGCCCGACGAGCTGCTTGGGAGCGCCCTCCGGCAGCTCGATGCGGCGGAGCGCCGCGCGGTGCCGGGGCCGCTCGGCCGCCTGCTCGATGCGGTGCGCGGACGTCCGTCCGAGCCGCCGTCCGGCGGCGATTCGGCGCCGGGACGGTTCGCGACCCTGCTGGAGACGCTGCACCGGCGGATCGGCCGGCGCGTGGTGGTGCTGGTGGACGAGTACGACAAGCCGATCCTGGACGCGCTCGACGATGCGGAACGGGCGAAGGCCAACCGCGACGACCTGCGTGGGCTGTACGGTACGCTCAAGGACTGCGACGCGCACGTGGAGCTGTCGTTCATCACCGGGGTGAGCAGGTTCAGCAAGGTCAGTCTGTTCTCCGGGCTGAACAACCTCGTCGACCTCACGCTCGACCCGGACTACTCGGCGATCTGCGGCTACACGGACGCGGATCTGGACAGGGTCTTCGCGCCGGAGCTGCCAGGCCTCGACCGGGACGAGATCCGCGCCTGGTACGACGGCTACGGCTGGCTGGGAAAGGAGAAGGTCTACAATCCGTTCGGCCTGTTGAAGCTGTTCCGCAGCCGCCGGTTCGAGGCCCACTGGTTCGAGACCGGCACCCCGAGGTTCCTGATCGACACCCTGATCCGGCGGGGCGTCGCCGCTTCGGATCTCG
This sequence comes from Vicinamibacterales bacterium, assembly GCA_963664545.2. Classification (GTDB taxonomy): domain Bacteria; phylum Acidobacteriota; class Vicinamibacteria; order Vicinamibacterales; family UBA8438; genus JAJEEA01. The sequence goes on from OY761475.2 coordinate 3,649,368, forward strand.
ACGACGTCCACGCCAGCGAGGCCCTGCTGTCGGAATTCGACGTGGACGCCATCGCGCCCGAGGCGCTGCTGTTCCAGACGGGCTACCTCACCATCCGCGGCGAGGAGCGGCGCGGCGGACGCACCGTGTACCGCCTGGGATACCCGAACCGCGAGGTCCGCCAAGGGCTAAGCGAGAGCCTGCTGGACCGGTTGGCGCCGGACCCGAGGCGGGAGCGCCACGCCGCCCGGCTGTACGACGTGCTGGCGGCGGGCGACGCGGCGGGAGTGGAAGCGCCGTTGCGGGCGCTGCTGGCGGGCATTCCCCACGACTGGCATCGCCGGAACGAGATCGCCCGTTACGAGGGCTACTGGGCGAGCGTGTTCTACGCGCACTTCGCCGCGCTGGGACTGGACGTGGCGGCGGAGGACGCCACCAGCCGCGGGCGGCTGGACCTGGCGGTGCGGCTGGGGGCGCACGTCTACCTGTTCGAGTTCAAGGTGGCCGAGCCGTCGGCGGGCGTTCAGGCGGTCGGCTCGAGGGGGAGCTCCCCACAGACGACCGGCGCGGCGCTGGCGCAACTGAAGGAGCGCGGCTACGCGGACAAGTACCGCGCCCCGGGTTGCACGATCCACCTGATCGGCGTGGAGATCGGCGCCGAATCCCGCGACATCGTCGCGTTCGAGACCGAACTCGCCTAAGTGATACGAAGGGACTGGAGAACGGGGACACCTCGCTGATGGACGCCCTGCGCAAGATGACCCTGCTGCCGGCCCGATGGCTGCAGGCGATGACCCCACGGATGGCCGTCAAGGGCGCGTCCCCACGTAGGCGCGGGACGCCGACCTCACGCTGTTCGACCCGGAGACGGTAGTCTATCGGGCGACCTGCGCCGCACCGGACCGGCACTTGGACCGGATCCGCCACATGCTCGTCGGCGGGACGTTCGTGGTTCGGGATGGAGGAGCTGGAGGAGGAGGTCTTCCCGGGCCGGGCGATTGGGGATGAGCGACCTCTGGTCGGCAATGGAGCCAGATGACCGGTGGCGGATAGCGCTCGGCCGGGATGTCCTGGCTGCGGCGACGCTTCGGCTGATGTAGGGCAAAGGAGAAGGTGGTCATGAGTGTGTTGGCTCATCTCGTGCCTGGGTGGCACCCCGAGGACGCCGCGACGAGGGCACTGGCCTACATCCTGGATCCGCACGCCTCGCCCGGGATGGCGCAGGTTTTTGTCGAAATGCTGGGACGCACGGGCATTCCCGCGTTTCCGCCTGGCCGAGTGGAACACGACCCGGACCAGCGGAGCGACAGCGGTCCGGACCTGACGATCTCTGACGCGAAGGGGAAGCGTCGGATCTTCGTCGAGGCGATGTTCTGGGAAGGCCTGGAGTACTCGCAGCCGTTCAGGCGCCTGGAGGAACTGCCCGACGATGCTCCGTCGGCGGTCGTCTTCATTGCGCCAGGGGAGAGAGTTCCGGGGCTGTGGGGCGAGTTGCGGGCGCGCTGCGAGAACGGGCCTGGAATCGGTCTGGAGGAGAGGATGTCGAGCGACAGCCGAGTGGCGTGGGCACGAGCAGGCCGCCGCGTGCTGCTGGTTGCCGCCTGGAATTACGTCCTGGACGCGCTGCGACGGGGAGCAGAGGACGCAGGCGTCGAACAGGACATCGTTCAGCTTCGAGGCCTTGCGGATCGGATGGAAGCGGAGGCATTCCTGCCCCTCGACGCGAGCGAGGTAGCAGACGTCGGTTTGGCTCGTCGGATTGCAGGCTACTGCGGATTGGTCGACAAGATTACGGATCGGATCGTGGCGGACGGTATCGCGCGTCTCAAGAAGGTCAATTGGAATGCCGGTTCGTACCAGAGAGGTCGATTGGTGAACCGATCGATGCGCATACACGGCAAGTTCGATCTGCGCTTCGGGATGGAATGCAGGGCATGGCGGGATTCGGGCGTCACGCCGTTGTGGTGGGTATTGTCGAGTTCGGCTGGATACGACGCTACGGGCGATTGGCAGAGAATCAAGGGATCCCTGGATGGCGTGCGGTCGTACGGTGGTTCACTGTACATCCCCGTCCGGCTGAAGCCGGGTGTCGAAGAGGCCGAGGTGATCGAGGACGCCATCCGGCAAATGCGGCGCGTAGCAGACATGCTTCTGGAAGTATCGCGGCGGGCGTGACGTTGGTCGAGAGGAGGGCATCGATGCGGCAGAGTCTGCTTGGGCACTTGGTTCCTCTGATCCGACAGGCGGAACCGGCGGCAACACAGGCTCTTCATTACATTCTGGAAGCGGCCCCGGAGGCAGCCTCTGCGTTCGTCGAATTGCTGGTGGGCCGGCGATTCGAGATCGGCAGGATCGCGAGTGAATGGCAGTTCGAGAACGGCGTGCGCCCCGACATTGCAATCTACGACGTGCACGGCGAGGTGCGCCTCTTCGTCGAGAACAAGTTCTGGGCGTCGCTGACCGATCAACAACCGGTTGCGTATCTGAAGGCACTACCCGCCAAGGGGCGGTCCGTGCTTGCGTTCATTGCCCCTGAGGACCGCGCAGGCAGTTTGTGGGCCGAGCTGAAGGACCGGTGCGAACGCGCGAATCTCGATCTGGCGGACGAGATCAGATCAACGGACTTCCGGCGGATACGTGTGGGAAAATGCGCGCTGTTCCTCACGAGCTGGAGGCGGGTCCTGGACGCGTTGGAGAGCGCGGCGGTCGCGGGTGGTCACGGGGCCGTCGCGCAGGACGTGGTTCAGCTTCGAGGACTCACGGAACAGATGAACTCAGACATCTTTCCGCCGCTGGGAGGTGCCGAAGCTACGGACGTGCGGGTAGCGCGCCGGATGCTGAACTACGCCGCGCTGATCGATGACATCTCAGACAGGCTCATCGCGGATGGCGTCGCCGATACGAAGGGGTTGACGCGCAGCGGTTGGGGACGCTTTCTGCGCTTGCATGGAAGGTTCGGCTTGTGTCTGGGGGTTGATATCGGTGCGTGGTCCGGGTGGGGTATCACGCCGATCTGGTCGGAGCACAACACAAGTAGTTCCTTTTCCGGAATAGAGGGCCAGATCCAGCAGGTCGAGAAGCTGTTCGACGGGGCACGAGAGCACGGTGACCGGCTGTACATTCCGATTCGTCTGAAGATCGGGGTCGAACGAGCGCGCGTGGTAGATGATGCGGTTCGACAGATGTGTCGTATCGCCGACGAGCTTGCGGAAGCGTCGCCAGACAGATAGCGCGCGGGTTCCGCCATCGCGGGAACAGGCTGGAATCGGAGGCTCGGTCGTAGTCTGTCCGCCGGACGCCAAGGCGGCACCGACGGCGTTCAGCCGGCCGCCCCGGCCCCGGTTGCAAACGACTTCGTTGATGCCGGGGCGATCAGGGGCAGACCGGGGTACTTGAGATCGACCAGGCTCACTTTGACCAGGCGATGGCCCACGAGATCGACGACGGCCTGGGCCTGCTCCAGCGGGATGTAGCCGATCAGCGGCTTGTACCGCCCGTCGGTCGGGTCCATGTCGATGAACAGCACCTCGGTCAGGACCGGCCGGAACCGCTCCATGCGCAAGAGGACCGGCCCGCAAATCTCGCCGCTGATGACGGCCTGATTCGCGACTTGCACGTCGACGGTATCGAGCCGCGTCAGCCCGCCGAGGCGGTCGCGCCAAGCGTTCGGCAGCGTCAGATACGCGGCCCCGGTGTCGACCAGGGCGTCGCAACGGATGCTGAAGGTCGCGTCGATGCCGTTCTCGATCGTGGTCTCGACGTTGATGCGGCCCATGGAGCCCTCCCGTACCAACCAGTGTAACGCGGACTTCCGTCCCCGCTCGGGTGGCTGTGCACACGATGAGCTTCCGGCTGCTCCCCCAGAACCCGTCGCCGTCGACATGAAGTGCTGGCGAGTGCCGCTGCGGTCCCCGTCGGCGGCTCCTTCAAGGCGGGCTCGGTCCTCGCGCAGCGTCGGGAGGTGCCGGTGCCGCTCGGTTCTGCGGGTTGATGGCGGGCTCAGCCCGCGCGCAGCGTCGCGAGCCGCTGGCGGTGCCAGTCTCGCTCGGGGCTCTCCCGGGTCGATGGCGGGCTCAGCCCGCGCGCAGCGTCGCCAGCGGGTCGGCCGTGGCCGCGCGGCGTGACGGCACGAGGCAGGCGAGGAGAGCCGCGCCCGCCAGCACGAGGCCCGTCACGGTGAACACGGCGGGGTCGGTGGGACTGACGTCGACGAGGAAGCCGGCGGTGAGCCGCGTGGCGGCGACGGCCGCGGCGGCGCCGAGGGCCAGGCCGAGCGTCGTCAGGGCCAGCCCGCGGCCGAGGGCGAGCCGGGTGATGGCGGCCGAGGTCGCGCCGAGGGCGGCGCGGATGCCGAACTCCTGCCTGCGCCGGGCCACCGCGTGGGACACCACGCCGTAGAGCCCGACCGCGGCGAGAAGCAGGCCGAGGGCGCCGAACGACCCGATGAGGGCGGCACCGATGCGCACGCCCGCCAGCATCGGGTGGGAGCGCACCGCGGCGTCCATGCCGCCGGCGTCGAGGACCGCCAGGGTGGGGTCTCGCCGGCGGATGGTCTCGGCGACCATCGCGGCGGCGGCGCTCGCGGGTCCTTCCGTGTGCACGTGCAGCGTGGCGCGCCCGCTGAGCCGGTGGCCGAACGGGTAGAGCACGAAGGGCGGCCGGTCGAAGGGCGTCTGCCCCATGTGGGCGTCGCGCACCACGCCGATCACCTCGAACGGCGCGCCGTCGGCGTCGGCGTCGACGATGCGCCGGCCGAGCGCGTCCCGTCCCGGCCAGAGCTGCCGCGCGGCGCGTTCGCTGACGAGCGCGACCCGCCGGTCGCCGGCCGCGTCCTCGTCGCGAAAGCCGCGCCCGCGGGTCACGGGAATGTCGAGGGTGCCGAAGTAGCGCGGGTCGACGTGGTTCACCGCGACGTTCGCGGCGTCGGGCTCGGGCGCGGCGCCGCCGTCGAGGGTGAACACGCTCCCCGAGCTGCCGCCCGGCACCAGCGGCGCGCGGCGCGCCCAGCTCGCGGACCTCACGCCGGGCAGGGCGGCGACGTCGTCGTCGACGTCCCGGTAGAACGCAAGGGCCTGCTCCGGGTCGTACCCCTGCGCGAGGGGATCGACCGACAGCACCAGGAGATTCTCGGTCCGGAAGCCGAAGTCGATGGCGCCGGCGTTCCTGCCGCTCTGCACGAAGAGGCCCGCGCAGACGAGCAGGACCATGGAGACCGCGACCTGGACCACGACGAGCCCGTTCGTCAGGCGCCGTCCCGGGGCGCCGCCGTCGTCGCGGCCGCCGGAGCCGATGGCGCGCGCGAGGTCGATCCGGGTCGAGCGCAACGCCGGCGCGAGGCCGGCCAGCATCCCGGCCGCCAGCGCGATCGTCGCGGTGGACGCGATCACCCGCCAATCCAGTGACGGAGCCAGCGCCAACTGCTCCACGCCGGTGGCCGTCGCGAGGGCTGCGACGACGAGATCGGCGGCCCAGAGCGCGACGATCCCCCCGCCGGCCCCGGCGATCAGCGCCAGCAGCACGCTCTCGGTGAGCAACTGCCGTACGAGCCGCCGCGGGGTCGCGCCCAGACCCACGCGCAGGGCCATCTCCTGCCGGCGCACGATTCCGCGGCCGACGAGGAGGGTGCCGACGTTCGCAACGGCGACGAGCAGCACGAGCGACGCGATGGCCATGACCACGCTCACGAGCGGCCTCGCGTGGCGCGAGGCGGTGGGCTCCGGCCGCGCGTGACGCTCGGGGACGACGTAGAGCCGGCTGTGGCGGCTCGCGTCGGGATGCTCCGCGGCCAGCGCCCCGGCGAGCGCGCCGAGCTCGGCGGCGGCCTCGGCGACGGTCGCGCCGTCCCGCAGCCGTCCCGCAGTCGCCCCGTCAGCAGGAAGCGCTCGGGGAGGCGGTTGGTCAGGAGCCCGGCCCACCCCGGTTCGGCGAGCGCGCCCTCGGTGGCGGGGACGAAGAGCTCCACGGGCACCACGCCGCCCGCCCCGGTGAAGGCCTCCGGCGTGACCCCGACGACCGTCATGGTCGCCGGTCCGACGCGAACGGCCCGCCCGAGCACTTCCGGATCCCCGCCGAACCGCGTCTGCCACGCGCGGTGCGTCAGGACGACGTACGGGGCGTCGCCGGGCCGGAGCCCCTCGCCCGGGAGGAACGTGCGGCCGCGCTCGGCGCTCACCCGCAGGACGTCGAAGTAGTTGTCGCTGACGTACTCGATCCGGACCCGCTCCGCCGCGCCGCCGTCGAACGACACCAGCGGCTGCGCCGGGCTCCGCGCGGCCAGGCCCTCGAAGACGTTGTTGAGCGCCCGGTAGTCGAGGTACTCGGGATACGACAGGCCGTGCGGGAACTCCGCGGTGTGTTCGTCGAGCTGCGCCACGACCACCAGCTCGTCGGGCTCGGGCACCGGCAACGGCTGGAAGAGCAGCGCGTTCGCGACGGCGACGACCGCCACGGTGGCCCCGATGCCGATCGACAGGGCCAGCACCGCCGTCGCCGTGAACCCGGGACGCCGCGCGAGGCCGCGCACGCCGATGCGCAGGTCGGTTCGCAGGTCGTCCAGCCAGGGCAGGCCGCGCTGGTCGCGCAGCGCCTCCATCGCCTAGGGAAGGCCGCCGAGGTGCGCGCGCGCCAGCCGCGCGGCTTCTGCCGGCGCGTGGCCCTTGGCGCGAAGCTCCTCCTCCGCCCGCTCGAGGTGGAAGTGCAGCTCGCTCGCGAGATCCCGATCGATCCGGTGGCACCGGAACGCGCCCCACAGACGGCGCAACCACATCAGGCAGACCCTCATCGTGCTTCTCCCCACGGGCATTCCGTGTCCCCGGTCGGGTCTCGCCGGAGCGCGCCCCACAGGCGAAGCAGCCACTCGCGAAGCCTGGCCATGGTGGTTCTCCTCGTCGGCGCGCCCTGCCGGCGGTCGTCGGCATTCCGCCCCGGCCGGCGCGGCGACTCGCGCGGTCTCGTCAGCGGCGACCGCCCCCCGTCGCCGCCGGTTCCTGAAAGAGCGCGTCGATGATGGAGACCATCCGGTCCAGGCCGCGCTTCTCGGCGGCCACGTGCCGCCGCCCGGCCGGGGTGATCCCGTAGAACCGGGCGCGCCGGTTCTTCTCGGTCGTGCCCCACCGCCCCCGGACGAGGCCGCGTTGCTCCAGCCGCATCAGGGCGGGATAGAGCGTGCCCATGTTGAGGACGAGGGCGCCGCCCGAGACCTGCTCGAGCCTCGCCGCGATCGCGTAGCCGTGCGACGGGCCGAGCGAGACCAGCGTCTGCAGCACCATCAGGTCGAGGGTGCCGCGGAGTACCTCCGTCCTCGACGGCTCTCTGTTTGGCATCCCAATGAAGCGTAGCAGTGCATCATTGGGATGTCAAATGGAATGTCCGGGCTCCGGAACGCGGGGGGATGTGCGTGCGTCAGGAGCTTCAGACCATCTTCCTGAGCCTGCACGAGCAGGAGCTCGTCGAACGGGTCGCGGTGGGGAATGGGCACCTCAAGCTTCCGGGCGGCGTGGGCCGGCGTCATCGGCAGGAACGTCACGTTGTGCTGTTCAAGTGCGGCGACGACATCCTCCGGGTCGAAGCGGCTCTTGCGGTCGCCGGACCCGTGTCGTGCGTGGTATTTCAGGCGCATCTCCCAGATCGACACGGCGCTCACGTAGAGGCGCGCGGCGTGCCTCTCGAAGAACCGACGCTCCGCATCCCTGAAACGGCCGGACGCTCCCATCAGGTCGAAGAGATAGGAGGTGTCGAGCAGAACGCGCACTAGCCCCTATCCGTCCTCCGGCTCCAGACCGAGCACACGTCGGCTGAAAGCCGGATCGTCGAACTCCTCGGGCCAGCGCTCGCCATCTCCTTCGATGCCGAGCTCTCGCAACGTCTCCTCGAACTTCTCGAAGTCGAAGCCCCGCCGCGACGGGGGGCAGCGCACGAGCTCCACGGCGGGGACGCCGCGCTTCGTGATTACGACGCGCTCGCCCTGCTGGGCGGCGGCGATGAGCTCCGACAGTCGCGCCTTGGCTTCACGTACGGCGAGTTCCATGCGGGGCCGTCTCCTCGTCCGGCTGATGTCGATCCACTATACGGCCGGCACCGACCCTCCGACAAGATCGCCGGCAACCGCCGCCTCCGGCGCCAGCAGCGCCGCGAGGCGGGCATCGGCGGCCACCGCGTCGGCGGCGCCCAGCTCCAGCAGCCGCTGGATGTAGTCGGGCTGGAACATCAGCAGGCTCAGCAGGTCGGGGCTCGTGGTCTCGCGCGACCCGAGTCCGCGGGTCAGGTGGCGGAACGTCCGGGGGAGCTGCGGCTCGAACTGGAGGGACAGCCGGCCGAGGTCTTCGGACGGGCGGATGACGACGAGCTCGACGGGATGCAGGCCCTGCCGCCGGTCGGGGGGGAGGGCCCGGACCAGCGAGTTCAGCCGCATCAGCGTCAGGCCGTCGTGGTCGAGGTCGTCGAGGAACATCGCGTTCAGCAGTTGTCCGGCGATCTGGGCGGGCGGCGGGTAGTCGTGGATGACCGGCCGGCTCGCCTCCTGGGTGGTGCCCCGGTGCCGGTTCGAGACGGCGAGGATGCGGCGCGCCCCGAGGTGGATGGGGGCCGAGCACGGGGCCATCATCCGGATGCCGCCGTCGCCGTGCCAGCCGTCGTCGAGGCGGACGGCGGGGAAGAAGAGGGGCAGGGCGGCCGAGGCCATGACGTGCTCGACGGTGATCGGGGCGCGCCGCCCGCGCCGGTAGGGCCGGCTCCAGTCCGCGAGGTCGCCGCCCTGCACCCAGATCACCGACTGCCCGGTGCTGTAGCTGCTCGTGGAGACGGCCAGCGCCCGCAGCCGGCCGGCCGCGAGGTTGCGGGCGATGCCCGCGATCTCGCCGTTCGGGCCCGGCTTCAGCCGTTCGCGCAGCGTGGCGCGGAGGGGCGCGGTGTCGAGCAGGCCCCGCACGCGCGGGGCGAACGTCCACCCGCCCGACACCAGCCGCAGGCCCCACCGCAGGACGAGGCCGATCAACGAGGGGCTGTCGACCCGGAACACCCGGTCGACCCGCTGGCGCCGCCAGTGCTCGACGAGCTCGCGGATCGCCTCGGCCAGCGACCCCTCGCGCGCCGCCAGCCAGGTCGCGTTGATGGCCCCGGCCGACGTGCCCGCGAGGATGGGGAACCGCGCCGTCGGGTGGCGCCGGATCAGTTCTCCGAGGAACCCGACCTGGTAGGCGGCGCGGGCGCCGCCGCCGACGAGGACGAGGGCCAAGTCGTCCCGGCCCGGAGGGGTCGCGTCCGGCGCGCCGGGTGGGGAGGATGCATCCACGGGATGACCGGCGGTGCGCTGGGTGTTCGGCCGCGGAACGGCGCTAAGGACGCTGACGGGAATCACCTTGCCGCGCGTCCAGTGCGTCGTCCCACAGAAACGGGCTGCCGCTGGGCGCAGTTGGCAACCTTGTATCGATCACCGCCCTAAACGCCCGGAGCTGGGTGGATGCGGTGGCGGCGCGCGGTACGGGTGGCGGGCTGCGCGCCGACGGCCCCGGCGGCAGGCCGGCGCGGCGAAGGCCTGGCGCCGGAACGGCCGCCTTCCGCGCCCGGCCCCAAACCCGGGCGTGGAAGGCGCTTCCGCCACGGTCCACCAACTAATGCGCCAGCGGGTCGGGGCGAATCTGGAACTTCACTAGGTTCCCCTGCGTGCCCTTGCCGCCCTCCGAGTGCCACACCGCGTTGGTGCCGTAGTCGGCCCAGACCGCGCGGCCCTTCCACCCGGCGTCGGGATCGTCGATGCGGCCGTCCATGCCGCGGGAGTAGAAGCCCATCGGGTACGGCACCCGCAGGATAACGAACTCCTCCTCGTCGGGCAGGAACGCGAGCAGCGAGTCGGACGTGCTGCCGGTGGCAATGGGGACGTTGGGCCCGAGCCCCAGCGTGTTGTGCTGGTCGACCCAGTTGTAATAGTGGAAGTCGGCGCTGCCGTGCGTCGTGACCCCCTTCATCTGGGGCCCCGGGGTCGCGTGCAGGGTCCACCCCTGGGGGCAGTGCTGCCCGGTGGCGGTAGGGCCGTTCAGCACGTCGCACCGGCTGCGGTCGAAGCTGGCCATGTGCCCGCTGCCCGACAGGGCGGTCCACACGATGCCGTCGGTGCCGATGTCGATGCCGCGCGGCGAGAACCCCTGGATCGGCGCGTCGGGGTTCTCGAACGGCGGCTGGTAGTACTCGGCGACGCACGTCTCGGGGGGATTGTCGCCGAGCTCGAGCCGCACGATCTGCCCGGGCACGCCGCCCGAGGCGGCCCACACCACGCTGTCGGCCGTCGGGTCGGGGACGATGCCGTACCAGCCGCCGCCCATCTCCTTGTCGAGGGCGGGGTCGACGTCGCCGGCGCGGCCCACCCACTCGGTGATGCGGCCGTCGCCGTTGGTGTCGACGATGAGCGGGCACCAGCCCTGCGCGGCCTCGGCGTCGCCGGTCTCCTCGTAGACGTCGACGTCGAGCCAGCCGATGACGGAGCTGACCGAGCTGAGGTACAGGCGCTCGCCGTCCTCGAAGCCGAACTGCAGGTGGTGGGTGTTGAAGCAGGTGTCGATGAGCTCGACGTGCTCGGTCGCCGGGTCGTAGTAGGCGACGTGCCGCGCCGCCCGGTTCAGCGGATAGTGCCGCGCGTAGGGGTTGTCCGAGCCCTCGCGGCACCACGCGGGGTTGCCGGGGCCGCGGATCTGGTGGGTCATCCACACGCGTCCCTGCGCGTCCATCATCGGGTTGTGCGGGTTCCCCGGGTTGTTCCAGATCAGCTCGTCGCCCCAGTAGAGGGACGGCTCGAGGTTCTCCCGGTCGATGTACGACCGGAAGTCGCCCTCGCCCGGCGTGTCACGCACAGGCAGCACCACCTCGCGCGCCTCGTTGGTGCGCGGGTCCACCCACACTAGCTTGTCGTTGGCGAACTCCACCCCGTAGACGGGGCCGCCGGCGTTCACCTGCGGGTTCCGCTTGTCGGTCGCGATCTCGTCGTGGATGTAGCCGGCCTCTCCGCCCCACTCCCACAGGGTCAGCACGACGTTGCGCTCGCGCCCCTGTGGACGCGGCGGCGCCGGGGGCACCTCGCCGGCCATGATGCGGTCGGTCCAGTCGGCGTACATCGCGATGGCGCGCTCGGCCCCGAACCGGCGCAGCCCGCCGGCCATCAAGGCGCCCCGCTGGCCCACGCGCACGCGGTGCGCCCACGCCGCCTCCGTCGAGTCGTAGTCGCCGGGGTTCAGGACCTCGCGGGTCGCCTGGTTCCCGAGCTGGTGGCAGAGCTGGCAGCCCTGCTTCAGGCCGTCGATCCAGGCCGCCTGGTGCCGCATGCCCGGCGAGATGCCGTTGCCGGCGTCGCCGGTGCCGGGGAACTCGTCCTCGGCCGGCACCTCCACCAGCGAGTACCAGTAGTTGGCGGGGTAGACCTGCGCCGCCTCGCGCGCGTCCGCGGCGGGGACCGCGTCGAGGTCGAGCGAGTCGCCCGGCCGCGCGGCGACCGGCTCGGAGTCGCGGAGGCCGTAGCCGCGCACCCAGACGTCGTAGCCGGCGTCGGGCAGGTCGGGCAGCACGTAGCGCCCGGCGTCGTCGGTCACCACGATCTTGCGGAACTTGGTGTCGAAGTCGTCGGTCTCGGCGATCACCCAGACCCCCGCCTCGGCCCCGTTCGGGCCGCGCACCACGCCCCCGATGTCGTCGGCGTCGATGGCCGTCTGGGCCGTCGCCGCCGCCCCGAGCCACAGCGCCGTCACGGCCGCGATCACCAGCGCCGCCATGAACGCCGGCATGCCGCCGATACCGCGTATCAGTCGCGTCTGCATTGTTGTCCCCCGTTGGTCGGTCGTCCGTGCGGAACCGCGCCACGGAGCGCCGTCCGATTCCTTGTGCAGACTTGTAGCACGTCCGGGTTCTCGATGCCAGCCGCCGGCCTGGGTCGGGTGCGCGTCAGGAGTCGGGGATTTGCCGTTGGGGCATTGAGCGAGCGCGGATAGACCGGCATCGACCTCCCCGCCGGCCTCGGGCGAGTGCAGAGCCCGAGCCCGCGGGCGACCGCGCGTCGCAGGCGAAGGCGCGACGGGCTCCGGTGGCCGCCGGGGAGCCCGATGCGCGGGACCGGGAGCGGGGACAAGCCGCACCGCGGACGACGGACGGCGCAACGCCGACAGGTCCCAGGACTGGCGGCAGGGCAAGGCCGTGCAACGAAAAGCCGACGAAGTACAATGACGAGCACTCAACCGGAACGACTGCCGTGGCGGGCGAGCTGGACCCGGACGCGCTCGAGCGCCCAGGTCATCGCCCCGTACCTCTACACGCCCTATCTGGGCATCTACGGGGAGCGGGCGATGCGGGACACGGGTCCGATGACCGTCGCCTTCCACGAGGCTGCGAGCGAGCCGAAGGAGCTCTTCGAGGTCCCCGGCGCATCCCACGTCTCGCTCTACGACATCGATGAGGATGTCGATCGCGCCGTGGCCAGGATGGACGAGTTCTTCAAGAGGCACTCGGTCTGACGCCAATCGCCGAAGGGCGTCGGATACGTGCTGCCGGGGTGGGCCGGCTCTTCGAGATCGGCCTGAACGCCGAAACCGCTGCCCGGTTCGCCGGCTTCATGGTCGTTTCGATCATGCTGGCCGTCATCTTCGGCAAAGTGATGCGCGAGCGCTGATCCTCGGGTCAATGAGAGGAGATATCGACCATGTCATCGTTACTGGAAACCGCCCTTGAGATACCACGACTGCTGGTCGGGCAAGTGCTTCGGCCAATTCGAATGGCCATGCGAGGCCCCATGCCACACCCGAAGACTCAGCGCGAGTTGGCCGACCTAGTTGACAACTCCCTGAAGCACGAAATCCGGGCAGGGTATACCCACCGGTTCATCACACTCATGTTCGTCACGGTAGGTGAGCGCGTCTTCTGTCGGCGCTATACCTACGGAGAGCCGTCTTGGCACTCGGTTTTTCAGACGGATCCGGCCGGTCAGGTCATGCTCGACAAGACCGTCGTGAACATCGAGGCACGGGTGCCACTGGACTTGGACGAAATCGGCCCGGACGTAGATCGGGCCTATGCCGACGCCCTGAAGAAGCTGGGGGCCAGCTACATGTTGGCGCGAGCGACCGAACCGCGGGCGCGGGAGAGCACGATGGAAGTCAGGCTCGCGGAGCCTTCGGCGAGCACGCCTTAGTGGGAGTTGCGGGCGTGCGTCATAGAGCGGCGCACATTGATCCGTCTGGCGTGTTCGGTCACTCGACGTCGATCCGGGCTCCTTCACCGCCAGACCGGCCATGCTCCGTTCGGCACGAGATCCGGCCGTTGCACCGTCAGGTGGAGGCTCCTGATGCGGCTCCAGCACGGGTACTTCGAGAGCTTGATCGCCCGCGCCAGCATTCGCCAACTGTACGCCTGCTCGGACCACGCCTGGATCCACTCGATCTCGTCCGCCTCGACGATCCACGCCCTCAGCACGCGCACGTCCCGCCGGCTCGGTGTCCGCCGCATGGCGCGGTAGAGTTCGGGCGCGGTCGGCGGCTCCCGGTAGCCGGAGCACCCGGCGGCGAAGACTGCCTGCACCGTGTACGAGTTCGGTCCCAGGTCGTCCTCGGTCAGCCAAGGCTTCATGGTCTTCCACGCGCCCGGCGGAGCCAGGGTGTCGCGGAACGCCTCGATCGGTGCCAGTTCGCACGGCCGGTCGTTGGGGTCGATGTTCATCTCCGTTGCCGTCGGGTGGCGGCTGCTCCGGCCCGGCCGTCCGCTGCGTTCTCGCTGCCGAGAACCCGGCGGACTTCGCCGATGTCGTCCGAGAGTCCGCGCGCTGAGCCATCTGCCGCACGCGTGCCGGTCACGGGGCGGCCTTCTGGGCGGCCGGCGTCGGCTTGCAGTCCGCGCCGTGAGCCGTGCGCCGTACGGGTGTCGGTCACCTTGGCGTCTCCTCGTACACCGGAAGCTGGCGCCTGTCCCGCGTTTCTTCGACGCGCCGGAGGATGTGGTTCTCGACTCCCGGCCGCTCGTGATCGAGCCATGCGCGCAGGCCGTGCTCCTCGAGGTCGTCGAGCAACGTCCCGCGCGTCGTCGCGTCGAGCGTCTCGCTGCGCATCGCCCCGTCCATGGCCGTCGTTCGGGCGGTGAGGCGGTCGGGGCCGCTCCACTCGATGTCCAGGGCCCGGTAGCGCGCGTCCTTGAGGGCCTGCACCGCGTGCTCGGCCACCTGCTCGCAGATATCCGCATACCGCGCCGGCACGTCGAGGAGATCCTCCGTGGCGTCCTCGCGGTAGGCGTCCCCGGCCTCCAGCCACTTCAGAACGGTGCTGCCGGTCAGGTCGTTCGAGCAGGCGTTGACTGCGATCTCGAGCGCCCGGCGGTCCTCCCTCCGCGCGACGGCCACGTCGAACAGGTCCCGTACCGGAGCGTGCAGCGCCCGCCCGGCGAGCTTGCCGGTCAGGATCTGGGCGCTCGACAGGACGGTCTCGGGCCGCCCCGCCAATTCGACCCTCGTGTGTCCTCTCGCCGGGGTCGTCGGCCCCTCGAAAAGGTCGATCTTCTGCGGTTCCCCGCCTTCCGGCGTCAGATCGATGCTGATCTGGTCCTGCCTGAATCTCGGCCATCTTCCGGTGACCCGGTGAATCTCCCGCTGGAACTCGTCGCCGAAGCGGGGACTCAAGGCGTTCAGGCCGGTCTTCGGTTCGAGCTTCAGGTCCACGTCGGTCGAACGCCGGTGTCCCCACCGGGCCGCCAGCACGGTTCCGCCTCCGATCTTGTACGCCGTCTTCTCGTGCAGGTGCGCTCGGACGACGGCGACGATGGCGCGTCCCTTCGTCGCCCACAGCGTCGCCGCCGGCTCCGGCAGGACGAGCGCGTCTCTCGTCGCCATACCGGTCACCCTCCCCCCGGTACGAAATCCGGTCGCTGCACCCTCCGGTGGGGGCGTTCGGTCTCGTCTGCGGTCATAGCGGGTGGCCGGTGGGGTCTGCTGTGTCCTGCGTGGGTCTCGGATGTCTGCCGACCGGGCCGGCACCCCTCAACTCCTACAGTGAAGTATAGGGCGTGGCGGGACATTCGTCCGGCGTGCAGTCCCGCGGGCGCATGCGGCTTTCGGTCCTGCCCGGGAATCGGTCGAGAACAGCGGACCCGGAACCTGTGCATCGCGGCGTCGAAGGTGTTCATTCACTCGACATCGACGTTCACCTTCCCGGTGAGCTGCAGATCGTCGAGGATCTGCGCCACGTCGCTCAGAAGCGCGTCCGTGCGCGCCGCGTCGGCGGTGAGTTCGAACGTCACCCCGACCTTCAGGCCGTCGGCCGAGCGGAGCTTCGGCACGAGGGTCCTTCCGATTCGGTTCCACAGCTCCGGCGGGATGCGGCCGTGGATGCGGACCGACTTTCGCGTCGCCGGGTCCGGGGGCGGTGCGGGTTCCGGATCGGTGCGGCCGTCCGGTCCCGGCCCGGGCTCCGCCGACCCGTCGCCCGCGCCGGCCGGGTCGGTTCCCGGTGTGCGGGGCGGCGGCGCGGGTGCGGGCGGAGCCTTCAGCCGCTCGGCCGCGGTCGGCGTCAGCAGGTGCACGTCCGACTCGAACACCACCTCGTCGGGTTCCAGCGTTTCGCGGAACCACACGCGGTCGAAGCCGTCGTCGGGTTTCCGGCCCGAGCCGAGCCCGAACTCGCCCTTGGCGACGAGCTCGACGATCTTGCGCCGCAGCACCGTGTCGGGCTCCAGCAGGCGGGTCAGCGAGCCGTTCAGGAAGCTCTGCCGCAGGCTGGCCAGCGGCCAGGCGCCGGCCTCCTTCAGGGCCGGCGGCCAGTTGCGTTCGAGATAGCCCGCGCCGACCGATTCGTTGAGCAGGGCGCTCGACTTGAGCGCGGAGACGGCGCGTCCGCACAGACTGGTGCTGCTGCTCGAGTGGCCGGCGCCGAGGTCGATGCTCGCCAGCCCGTCGTCGGTCGAGGCGTCGGCGATCACGACGAAGCGGTATCCGGCCCACACCTCCTCGCCGGCGGCGTCGCCGGCCTCCCGGACCCGCGTGCGGATGTCCGCGAGCTCCGCGTTCTCCAGCTCGCTCCCCAGGGTGCCGGTGGCTATCTCCTTGGCGACGCGCTTCCAGGCGAGCCACTGCTCCACCTTGTCCCGCAGTTCGCGCCCCGGTCTTCTGACGGTCCAGACGAGGGCGCCGGGGTACAGTCTGTCCGACGCGCCGCGGGCGCGGGTCCACCGCGCGATGCGCGCGCGGACGTCGTCCGCCGAGCCGGTCCATTCCGCCTCCGGGTCCGCGACCACGAGGGTGAGCCTCGGCGTGTCGGGAATCGCCGCGGCGTCGGTTGGGAAGTAGACGCGCGGGATGGTCGCACCGCGGTCGAAGTCGTCCTGGACGAGCTTGCGGATGGCGGGCCGGATCTCGCCTTCCTCGTCCAGCGATGCGCGCCGGTCGTTGACCACCTTCTTGATGGTCGGCCGGTAGCCGATTCGGAAGCCGTCGGTCCCGACGCGGCGGACGAAGTACGCCCGTTCCTCCAGCGCCGCCGCCGCCCCGTCGATCGAGGTCGTGTCGACCGCCGGTTCGCCGAGCGCGAAGCGCAGCTCGGGCAGGTGGGCGACCTTGTCGACCTGTCCGCCCGACGACTCGAAGAGCATGGTGGTTCCGGCGCGGCGGTGGATGTCGCGGAGCGGCCCCGCGGTGTCGGCGTCCAGCGCGCGGGCGTGCGCCTGCGGCCCGGCGAGGTCGGCGTCGATGGCCGCCCCCAGGCGCGGCTCGCCGAGCTGGGCGAGCACGACGCTGCCGAACTCGGCGACGTCGAGGGGCGCGGACCCGAGCGTGATCAGCGGTTCGGTGCGCGCGCGCTTGAAGCCGTCCTCGTGCGCCCACGCTATCCACTGCGCGAGCATCGCGAGGGTGCCGCGCGTCTGCTGGAACTGCGGCAGCGCCTGCCACTTGCGCTGGAAGACCGACAGCGTGGCCGGGTGGAAGGGGTAGCACGCTTCGAACCGCGCGCGCAGGTGTTCGCGGGCCTTCGCCTCGGTGGCGGCGCTGTCCACGAGCGTCCATTGCGGCGGAAGCTGCGCGCGGCGCTCGAAGCACCAGTCGGCGTAGGCTTTCGACACCCGCTTCCTGGCGCGGTCGCGCCCGACGTCATCGAACAGCCGCCGGCGCACGACCTCGCTCACCTCCACCTCGTCGTTGGCCAGCAGGTTCTTGGCCACGCGCCCGACGACCTTGGTGATGCGGTCCTGCCACACCACGTCGAAGTCCGACATCTCGACCTGGCTGCGGGGCAGGCTGATGACGGCCGCGCCGTGCGTCGTGCCGGTCATCGCGACCGTCAGGTTCTGGATGAAGGCGAGGAACGGATCGGCCATCTGCCGGTAGCGGTTCACGAAGTTGAGCACCTCGTCGAACAGCACCAGCACCGGCCGGCCGGCCGCCGCGAACACGCGCCCGAGGGCCTCGGTGCCGGGCGGGGTGGTGGCGGCGTGCGCGCCGAGCAGCTCGACGCCCCGGTCCCCGGCGAGCTGACGGGCCATGTCGACCCACGGGGCCTCCCGGCCCTCCTGCGGGTCCCAGGCGTTGCCGACGAAGACCGCCACCCGCGCGGCGGGCGGCGCCGCGAGCCCCGCCTCGTGCAGCACGCCGCCGACGCCGTCGAGCTGCGCCACCGAACGGCCCGCCGTCGCGAGGTGGTACAGCGCGGTCAGCGCGTGCGTCTTGCCGCCCCCGAACTGCGTCACCAGCGTCATCACCGGCGACGTGTTCGCCGTCTTCCCGGCGAGCCGCCGGAGCACCATGCCGGTGTGGCCGCGCAGCGCGCGCGTAAAGCAGGTGCGCGCGAAGAACGCCCGCGGATCGCGGTAGTCGGCCGGCGCCGTGCCGGAGACGACCTGCTCCAGGGCGATGGCGAACTCGTCCGGGTTGAACGAGCGCCCTTCGCGGACTTCCTCGCGCGGGAGCGCGACCCTGTACCACGGGTTGGTAGCGGCAACATGAAAAGGGACCCTGTGGCCACTTGAAAAGGGACCCCCCTGAGCACTCGGAAAACAGCGATTCCCTGGCGATGATGGACGGGGCGAGACAGGGTCGTCTCGTCGGCCGAGCCAGGAGGACGCGGAGGTGATCAGGATGTTCCAGTGGGCCCAGATCCGCCACATGCATCTGGTGGAGGGTGTGCCGAAGAAGGAGGTCGCCCGGCGGTTGAAGCTCGACGTCAAGACGGTGCGGCGGGCCATCGGCCGGCCGACGCCGCCGGTGCGGAGGTCGCCGCCGCGGCCGAGCAGCCTCGACCCGTGGCGGGAGCGGATCAGGCGGTGGCTGCGCGAGGAGCCGCGGGTGACGGCGAAGCGGATTCGGCGGTTGCTGCTGCCGTTGGCGGGACCGGTCCCCGCGCGCACGGTGCGGCGCTACGTCGCGGAGCTTCGGGCGGCCGTGTCGCCGAAGGAGGCCTTCGTGCACCGGAGCACCGAGCCCGCGCACACGATGGAGGTCGACTTCGGCGAGTCGTGGGTCGACATCGCCGGCGTGCCGTGCAAGGTGAAGTACCTGGTGGCGACGCTGCCGTTCTCCAACGCGTATTTCGCCAAGGCGTACCCGGTCGAGCGGCTCGAGTCGCTGCTCGACGGCATCGAGTCGGCGTTCCGCTACTTCGGGGGCCTCGTGGACCGCGTCGTCCTCGACAACACCTCGCTGGCCGTCAAGGCCGTGTTGGTGGGCCGGGACCGGGCCGAGACCGAGGCGTTCGAGGCGTTCCGGGGCGGATATCCGTTCCGGGCGGAGTTCTGCGCGCCGGCCAAGGGCTGGGAGAAGGGTTCCGTGGAGACGGGCGTCAAGTATGTCAGGAACCTCGTGTTCCGGCCGCGGCTGGCGGTCGAGAGCTGGGCGGCCCTCAACGCGGCGATCATCACGGAGCTGGAGGCCGACCTGCCGACGCGCCAGCTCGAGGACGGGCGTCCGGTCGGGGAGGCGCTGGCGGAGGAGCGCCGGCGCCTGCGGGCGATGCCCGCGCACCTTCCCGACACCTGCCGCGTCGTCGCGCGGGTGGCCGACAAGTTCGGACACGTCCGCGTGGACCGCGTGACGTACTCGGTGCCGATCCGCCACGCCTACCGGCCGGTGTGGGCGAAGCTGTATCACGACCGGGTGGCGGTCGCGGTCGGCACCGAGGTGGTCGCCGAGCATCGGCGGGCGTTCACGCGGGGCGCGAAGGTCCTCGACGCGCTTCACGTGCTGCCGTTGCTGGAGCGCAAGCACCGGGCGGTGGCCGAGGCGACGGCGCTTCGCGACTGGCGGCTGGCCCCGGTGTGGCAGCGGGCGCGGACCGAGCTGGGGAGGCACACCCGCAAGCCCGACCAGGAATGGGTGCGGATGCTGCGGCTCATGGAGACCCATCCGGCGCCGGCCGTCGAGCGGGCGGTGACGGCCGCGCTCGAGCGCCATTCGCCGCGCCTGGAGACGGTGCGGCTCATCCTCCGGCAGCAGGAGGCCGGCCCGCCGCCGGTGTGCCCGCCGGTCGCGGGCGTGCGTCCGGAGCTGGCGCGGATCGCGGTGCCCGCGCCGAGGCTGTCGGCGTATGACGCGCTGGTGGAGGGCCCCCGCTGATGGCCGCCACGATTACCGAGCCCCCGCACCTGGCCGCGGACCTGAAGGCGCTGCACCTGTCGACGGTCGCGTCACAGTGGCGGCCCCTGGCCGAGCAGGCGGCCCGCGGGCGTCAGGCGCCGGCCGACTACCTGGCGGAGCTGGTGCACCTGGAGGTGACCGGCCGCCGGGAGCGCCGCATCCAGCGCCGCATCCAGGACGCCCGCTTCCCGATGCTGAAGACGCTGGACGCCTTCTCGTTCGAGGCGCAGCCGGACCTCGACCGCGACGCGGTCCTGGGGGTCTTCGACTGCCGCTTCGTCGCCGAGGCCGCCAACGTCGTGTTCGTCGGCGGGGTCGGCACGGGGAAGACGCATCTGTCCATCGCCCTGGGGATGGCCTGCTGCCAGCACGACTACCGGGTGCGGTTCGTGACCGCGGCCGAGCTGGTCACCCTGCTCGTCGAGGCGCAGCAGCAGGGCCGTCTCGCCCGCAAGCTCGCCCAGCTCGCCCGCTACGACGTAGTCCACGTCGACGAGCTGGGCTACGTCCCGCTCGACAAGACCGGGGCCGACCTGCTGTTCGGGTTCATCAGCCAGCGCTACGAACGCCGGAGCCTGGTGGTGACGACGAATCTGCCGTTCGCGCGCTGGTCCGAGGTCTTCCTCGACCCGACGGCGGCCGCCGCGGTCATCGACCGGGTCGTGCACCACGCGACGGTGCTGCAGACCACCGGCGACAGCTTCAGGCTGCGGGCCGCCAAGCGGAAGCGGGCGCCGGCCGGGGTGCCGAGCGCCAGTCACCGGCCCGTTACGTAACGGCGAGGAGTAGTCGTGGCGTTGACGAACGCGGAGCGGCAGGCGCGTTACCGGGCGCGTCGGAAGGCCGGCGAGTCCCGGCTTCGGTACCGCCGGCCGGTGGACCGGCGGTCGCGACCCCAGCAGTGGCACGACGCAGTGCAGACGCTGCTGACGCTGCAGGACCAGTATCGGGCGTGGCAGGACGCCTTGCCGGCACCCCTCGCCGGGTCCGCGACCGCGGCGTTGCTCGAGCAGGTCTGCGAACTCGACCTGTCGGTCCTGGAGGCAGTCGAGCTTCCCAGGGGGTTCGGGCGTGACCGCTGAACCGCCGGCAACAAGCTTCCGGTTGGTGGCTACGACCCGGCGCTGTCGGGCCCATCAGCATGACCGTGTGCTCGCCGGCGTCAAGGCGCGTCGCTTCGCTCCGCCCCCGCTTCGCGGGGCTGACGGCCTTGACGCCGGCTGCGCGCACGGTCCCGGGCTGGTCTGCCCGACAGCCCCACGGAACGCTCAGCCAGGAGGGCCCGGAAATGTGATGTGTTGAGGAGAATTGGGGGGTCCCTTTTCACGTGGCCACGGGGGTCCCTTTTTCAGTTGCCATTTCCACGGGTCGAGCGTCATCTCTTGGTCTCCCGGTACGTGCGTCTGAGTTCGTTCACTGCGCTGACGGATGGGTGGCCGCGTGCGGACCGACCCATCGATCGAGGATGAACCTCACTTTCCCGCTATCGAAATGGCAGGCAGCGGGTTGCCGGAGATCACCGCATATGCGTAGGCGACGCACGCGCGGATGTCGTCGGGCTCCAGTTCCGGGTACTCCTTCATGAGTTCTTCAGAGCTGAGTCCCTGGGCCATCAGGCTCAGGATCAACTCCACCGACAGTCTCATGTCCCGGATGATGGGCTTGCCGCCGAAGACGTCCGGGCGCGCGGTGATGCGCTTCAGCAGTTCCGAATGGTCCATGTCGTCCTCTCCCGCGTCCGCGGCGGTGTCCGGCCGGCACGTCGGCAACCCCGCGTGACTCATTTCCGCATCCCCAGCAGCATCGCGTCGAGCAGGCGCTTCTCTTCGCTGCCCCGCGGATAGAGCGCCGACAGCGCGTTCGCTAGGCGCAGGAAGTCAGGCCCCCGCTCCTGCTCCGCGTGCGCCAGCGCCCGCAGCGCGTTCGCCTGCCCGCTGGCCTGGAGCAGCATACCGGTATGGACCCGGTCTAGAGTCGTCTTCGCACCGCCGGCACCGGAACCACCGTCGGCCGCTTCGACGTCACCGTATCGCGGCGGCCGCTCCCGAACCGCAACGGCCCCTCGCTCTGGGCGGTCCGGAAAGAGCAGACCCTGGAGCGGGTCGGTTCCGGCCCGCGCCCCCTCCTCCAGCCACGCGGCCACCGCCTGCGACCCGCGCTCGCCGAAGAGCCCGGTCGCCCGCTCGGTGATCGGCAGCAGGCGGACGACCCCCTTCTTCGTCTCGATGATGCGCCGCTCCCACTTGTCGAGGTCGATGCCGAGCGGCTGCGCGAAGCGCCGGACCACATCATAGACGAGCGAGAAACCCTTGGCCTTGGCGGCCGATGCGTCCTCGACATCCTCGTCGGCGTCGTCGGACGCCGCGTCCGCCTCTCTCGCGTCGGCCTTCGCCGCTCCCGTCGCCGGTGGTCGCCTGCAGCGTCCAGAGGAACAGCGCGGTCAGCCGCGCGTCCTCCTCCAGCGCGCCGGCCAGTCCGTTGCGGGCCTTCGCCTCGGCGGCACCGAGCACGGTCTCCAGCGCGGTGCGGCCGACGACCTCCCACACCTTCTCCAGGTACTCGTCCAAGGCGACGGCGTGGCCGTCGGCGGTCTCGACGCCGCGGTAGCGGCTGAAGATCTCCAAAGCGGGGCCGATGCAGGCGAACACCAGGTCGGCGCCGCGGATGCCCTCGCCCTGCAGCCGCTCCATCCAGTCGGCGACGCGGACGGGTAGCTCCCGTAGCACGTGGGCCCAGTCGCCGACCGGTGCGTCGTCGGCTCGTGGCCGGCAGACGAGGTGGACGCTCGTGGCGAGGGCGGCGGACTCGCGGGCTCGCAGACGTGTACCCATCTCGGTGGCGATGGGCCACGACGCGGTGATGGTCCAGCCGCCCCGAATCATGCCGGAGAGCAGCGCCTCCCATCCCTCGGTGGTCTTGTGGGCGAACACCACGGAGCCGACGCCGTCCTCGCGTAGCACCCGGCGGCCCTCGGCGAAGGCACGGGCCATCGTCGCCTCGAACCATGCGCGGTCCTTGGGCCTACCGTCGACCTGCTTGGTCTCGTCCTGCACCGCCTCGGCCGCTTTTGGGGACAGCGCGTTGTGGGGATCGAACGAATCGCGCAGCAGCGGCTGATCGGGTAGCGCACGCCGGAGCCACACCAGGAAGAAATCAGAGAGGTCGGCGTAGGGAACCGCGTCGTAGTACGGCGGATCAGTAAAGTAGAGGTTGCCGGCCTGATCAGGAAGTGGGTGGGCAACCGCATCCGCAGGATGGATCTGCCCCGGCTCCAGGCTTTCCGAGAACCGGTCGACGACGCGAGCCATCGTTCCCAATGTGGTCGAATGGTCACCAGCCTGCCCGCCCAGGAAACTGGCCTCTGCGAAGTCCCAGAGCATCGGGATGGCCTGCCTGGTGAAGAGATGCCGAACCTGATGTTTCGTATTCTCCCATTGGCAAAGGCAGTTCGCGATGTCTGCAAAGCGACTAACGCTCAGTGCCAGCAGTGCAGACCAGGATGAGGACTCCCGTCGAGGAGCCAACTGCGCGAGTAGCTCCACGAGCGCGGCCTTCTGCCGCGCCGTGAAGAGATCGCCCCACCGAAGCATGCCGTAGCGCTGGACGCGGAATCCAAGTGTCCCGATCGGCGGCAGCGGCTCGTCCGGGACGGGGCACAGCCCTTGCCGGCCCCCGCCCTCCCACTGGGCTAGCAGCCGCGCCATCCGGTCCTGGGCCCGGTGCACGGCCGCGTAGTCCTGCTCCGTCGCCAGACGGTAGTGGCGCCCGCTCGCGCCCGGGCGAAGCGTCACCACCGCCGTCAGCCGCGCGCCGCCGACGCGCCGGCCCGCCTCGTCGAACACCACGTCCGATCCGCCCCGCACCGCGGCGAGCTGCGCCCGAACGCGCTCCGGGGGCAGCACCGCGCCGCAGCAGAGGCACGTCGCCCGTGCCCGCGCCACGGTGCCATTCGGCACTTCCTGGTCCGTCCGCGGCTCGAATACCTCGAACTCCACACATGGCGCCCCGCCCGCGGCCCGTTGAACCTCGTATCGGAGCGCCCGCTTCCGCCGGGCCTTCTTGGACAGCCAGAACGAGCGCATGAGCGGGATCTCCGCCCCGCAGCTCGGTGCCTCGCACCGCACCGTGCGCGCCCACAGATAGGCGATCGGCGTCGCCCCGTCCGCATCCGGCGGATACAGGTCCGCCAGCTCCTTCTCCGCCGCCGCCTTGATCTCGGAGCCGACCCCGCGCACCTCGTCGGCCAGCCCCGGCCCGTGACGCGGGATATCCTCCAGCATCACCTTGAGGATCAGGCACGCCACCGGGTTCAGGTCGCTCGCGAACGCCTCGCAGCCGAGCCGGAGCGCCTCCAGCGGAATCGACCCGCCGCCCGCGAACGGGTCCACCACCAGCGGTGCCTCCTCGCCGTGGGCGGCCCGCACGAGGCCGCGCCCCACCTGCAGGTAGGTCGGATGCGCCGCCAGATCCCAGTTGGCGAACGCCCCGACGAACCAGAGCAACGTCCTCCGCAACTCCTCGTCGCCCCTCGGCGGTTGACGCAGCGCGCTCAGGATCTCTCGCGCCCGCCGCTTGAACGCCCCCGGACAGCGGGCGTCGCACGGATCCGGCAGCAGCAACGCCAGCAAGACCGCCCGGCTCGACGCCAACGGTCTGCGCGCCCACCAGAGATGAAGCGTCGACGGATGTCCGTGGCGGATCGACTTCTCCCGCGCCGCGTGCGTGGACACGGCGGCGATCGGGAAGTCTACTTCGGCAAGGCGCTTGCACTCTTTCGGGATCAAAACGGATCCTCGGTCCAGTTCGGCGTTGGGTCGGGGTCGAACGGCTCTGAATTGAGCGCCAACGAGCCGTCTTCCAAGGAGTAGAGTCGTGGAGCACAGAAACGTCCGATAGCCGTGATGATCCCGCCAGCCGTGGTGAGGCAGTGGTCGATGAACTGTGATGACATGTAGAAGACCCACGGATCGCCAGCGGCTGTTGATTTTGAGAACCAATCTGCCGGCCACTGGGACTCGCGTAGTCGGCGATCAAAACGCCTACGTTCCTCCATCGGCCACTCGAATCCTAAGTGGAACATCTTGTTCCGATATTCGAATAAGGCCGACATGGTATGTTCTATTTGGGTAGGTAAATGTGGCGATAAACCGATGGCGTCTGCCAACTGCATAACACCACGAACAAGGTCTCTATTTCGACGGCCGTTTTTCCAAACATACCTGCAATCCCACTGATCTTCAGCGGGTCGCTGCCACCTCTCGTGCTGAAAGGGTAATTGATGGGTCTTGGTCATCGCGTGCTCGATCCCCCTGAACGCGTGGTAGAACAGAGACTCGATGAATGGCGCTATCATCCCCACTGCGGCCATACTATGTGCGGCGGCGTGATAGGTATGCTGACTTATGTGTGCTATCCATTCGTCGATGGCGTGTTCATCGCGTGTGCGTTCGGCGAACTTTTTGAGCTTGTCGATCTCTCGGTCAACCACTTCCTCGGCTTGACGTTGATGTCGAAGTAGCTCAAGAATCGCTATCAACTGCGATTCGTAGTCCAGGTGTGGCATCACGAGGCTGGCGGCATCTCTCGTTGGGTCGTCTGCATTCAGCCAATCGATAATTGTCTGCTCAGGATCAGCGGCGTCGTTCATTCTATTGCTCCCTGGGGTCCCTGCTCAACGTCAGTTGCGAATCGGAACGGGCCTGCTTCGCCGGTTCGGATGCGTCGTGCCGATAGACGAAGACATTGGTGTCAACGAAGACCGGGCCGGTCATACAGCTCCTCGCGCGTCGGCTTGCGGCCCTCCGGCCATTCGATTTTGCGCGGCTCCATCGCCAGGTAGCGCTGCATCGCGACCTCGTAGTCGTCCTGCTGGCGGCACATCCGCTCGAGCAGCTCGGCGATCCAGCGGGAGGCGCTGCGGTCGTCCTCGGCCGCCTTGACGCGCAGCCAGCGGGCTACGTCGTCCGGCAACGTGATCGTCAGGTCCTTCATTGCGTCATCCTCGGAATCTCGACACAAGCAGTGTAGCGCGGGAAACCGGGTTCCATGGGCTCCCCGCGATGCGGTCCCGCAGGAAGGGCTTGCCGCTCTTGCCGTACACGGTGGCGAGGGTGGCGCCCGCGTGGCGGACGAGCCGGCCGACGACGGCCTCGTCGAGGGCGCCTTCGACGGCGGCGGAGATGGCGGTGCCGGTCGGCAGAACACGTCGAGGAAGTTGGACTTTCCCGACGCGTTCGGCCCCACGAGGAACAGGCGGTCCTGGATGGCGACGTCCACCCGGGGGAAGTTCTTCCAGTTCCGCAGACGGAGCCGCCGGAACCGCAGACTGGTGCTCATCGGACCTCCCGCCCGCTCACGTCTCCGCTACTGCATCGCGGATGCGGCGGAGTTCGCCTGCGATGCGTGCTCATCGGACCTCCCGCCCGCTCATGTCTCCGCTCCGTACTCCGCCGGGCGCTCGCGCACCTGCATCGGCCGCGTCATCGCGTCCACGCTCAGGTAGTAGTGTTGCACCTTCGTCACCTCGCGCCACGGGAACCGGGCCGGGTTCGCGACGGGCTCCTGCAGGACCGGTGTCCCGGCGCAGCCGGTGACGACGTACAGCCAGTAGCAGTCGGGCCGGTCTTCGGCGACGCGGCGCTCGTTGGGCGTCAGCAGGACGGTGCCGGCGGCGGCGGCGAGGCCCTTGACCTCGATGAGGCGCAGGTCGCCCGACCGCGGGTCGAGGCTCGTCACGTCGTAGCCGAGGTTCTTCGCGCTCACGTCCTCGACGTGCCGCCCCTGCTCGCGCTCGTGGTCCATGACGACGCGCATGGCCGCGGCCTCGGTCGCGGGGTCGGGCTGGTGGCGCCTCACCTCGGCGGCGCGGCGGTCGGGGTGCGGCAGCACGAGCACGCTGGTCATGCGCTCGACGCCCTGGAGCGAGAGCGCCTGCTGCCGCTCGAGCTCGTCGCGCCGGCGTTGGCGGCGGGCGAGCAACTGCGCGTGGCGGTCTTCGGCCAGCGCGAGCCGGCCCTCGGCACCCTGGCGGCCCTCTTCCACCTCGTGCGCGGCGCGGCCGATCTCGTCGTCGGCGCGGTGCAGGAGCTCGGTCAACGAGAGCTCGACGTGGCGCGCGACGCGCTCGACTTCGGCCAGGCGCTCGGCACGGCTCTCGTCGAGGAACGGCTCGAGGACGTGCCGCTGCAGCCACGCCGCGGGCTCGGGCCGGCGGGCGGCTTCGGGCAGCGCGTCGGGAGGCGGGGCCGGCGCGAGGTCGCCGAGCACGTTGGGCTCGCGGCGGCGCGGCTCGCCGTCGGCCGCCAGCTCCAGGGCGAACACCCGCTCGTGCGCCACGTGGCCGAGTCCGTCGACGACGCGCGCGCGGTAGACGTCGATGCGCGCGGGCGCGTCGTGCGCGAGGGAATGGAACGTCGCGCCGCGGGCGAGCGGGTCGATCGCGCGGTCGCGGGCGTGGCGGCGGACCGCCTCGAACAGGGGATGGCCCGGCGTCACCCATTCGAGCCCGTGCGCCTGGGCGGCGTCGCGGTCGGTGCTGCACCGCGGATAGCGCGCGGCCAGGTCGGGCAGCCGCCAGTCGGGCTCGCGCTCGTAGCGGCGCAGGGACGGCGGCGTCCGCGCCGGCTCGAAGGTGTGCGGCGGCCCCGCGACGAAGTCGAGCCTGAGCGGCACGAGGGGGGCGGCGTCGCGCAGGAAGCGGGCGATGGTCTCGGGCACGACGCGGCGCTCGCGGGCGCGGGCGCGGCGCTCGACCAGCATCTCCAGGTTCAGCTTCTTCGACGCGAGGCCCTCCAGGGCGTTCCGGCAGATGTTGCGGAAGCGCCCCTCGTCGACGTCGCGCAGCAGCCGCTCTTCGAGGTCCTCGGCCCCGAGCCGGCCGGCGTAGTAGTCGCGCAGCACGCGCTCGACGTGGGCGGCCGGCAGCACTTCGCCGACGACGTTGAAGACGGCGTCGTCGTCGAGGGCGTCGCGAATCTCCTGCAGCTTGTCGAGCAGGCGCTGCAGGACGCGCCCCTCGATGGTGTTTGTGGCCACGAAGTTGAAGATCAGGCAGTCTTTCTCCTGCCCGTAGCGGTGGATGCGCCCCATGCGCTGCTCGAGGCGGTTGGGGTTCCACGGGATGTCGTAGTTGAACAGGACGTTGCAGACCTGCAGGTTGATGCCCTCGCCCGCCGCCTCGGTCGCCACGAGCACCTGCGCCGCGCCCTCGCGGAACCGCTGCTCGGCGTGCAGGCGCGTGCCGGGCTCGTTGCGCGAGCCGGGCTTCATGCCGCCGTGGATGCTCGCGACCCGGAAGCCCCACGCGTCGAGCTTCTCGACGAGGTAGTCGAGGGTGTCCTTGAACTCGGTGAACAGGACCAGCCGCTGGTCCGCCCGGTCGAAGAACCCCTGGCCGCGCAGGAGGTCCTCGAGCTTCGCCAGCTTCGCCTCGGCGCCCGCCCGCTCGACCTCCTCCGCCCGCGCGGCCAGGGCGCGGAGCTCGGCGATCTCCCCGCGCACCACGTCGGCGTTTCCGGCGAGGGTGACCGCGTCGAGCAGCCGTTCGAGCCGCTCGCGGTCGTGGTCCTCCATCTCGTCCAGCTCGTCGGGGGTCGGCAGGTCGGGCGGGGCCGCGCGGGCGAGGTCCTGCGCCTGCGCGAGCCCGCGTTCGAGCCGGTCGGCCCGGTTCGCGAGGCTGCGCGTCATGGCCCGCGCGCTCGAGGCCAGCCGCCGCTGGTAGAGGGCCATCAGGAAGCCGACCGCGCGGGCGCGGGGCGTGTCGCCGGCCGCCGCGGCTCTGGCGCTCTGGCGCTTCACGAAGCGCGTCACCTCCCGGTACAGCTCGAACTCGGGGCCGTCGATGGCGAAATCCACCGTACCCGGAATGCGCTTCGTGAAGATCTTGCGCGCCGTCCACCGTCCGTCGCCGCCCCGCTCGGGGAAGTGGACCATCGCCTCCTTCGTGCGCCGCAGGTAGAAGGGGGCGCGCCCCGCGTCCATCGCCTGGCGGATCGAGCGCACGTCGGCGTAGGCGTCGCGGTCGAGGAGCTGGAGGAAGAGCGAGAAGTTGTCGGGGTCGCCCTTGTGCGGGGTCGCGGTCAGCAGCAGGAGGTGGTCGGACGAGTCGCGCAGCAGCTCGCCCAGCTTGTAGCGCCGGCTCTTGTGCGACTCGTCCCGCGCCGACATGCGGTGCGCCTCGTCCACCACGACGAGGTCCCAGCGCACCTGCCGCAGGCCGGGCAGTATCTCGTCGCGCTTGGCGAGGTCGAGCGAGGTCACCACCTTCGGCTGCTGCATCCACTGGTTGACGCCGAACTGCGCGCGCAGTTCGCCCCCCTTCAGCACCGTGAACGTCTCGTCGAACTTCTCCCGCAGCTCGCGCTGCCACTGGAACGCGAGGTTCGACGGGGCGACGATGAGGATGCGCTCGGCCAAGCCGCGCAACTGCAGCTCGCGGATGAGCAGCCCGGCCATGATGGTCTTGCCCGCCCCCGCGTCGTCGGCGAGCAGGAACCGCACGCGCGCGAGCTTCAGCAGGTGGTCGTAGACCGCCTCCAACTGGTGCGGCAGCGGGTCGACCCGCGAGACGGAGAGCCCGAAGCAGGGGTCGAACTCCCACGCGATGCCGAGCGCGTGCGCCTGCAGCCCCAGCCGCAGCAGGGTGCCGTCGCCGTCGTAGCGGAAGCCGCCGTCGAGGACCGTCAGCCCGGCGAGGTCGGCCGCCGTGATCGAGACCCGCCGGAAGCGCTCCGACCGCGTGCCCACCAGGCCGAGGGCCCAGTTGCCGGGACCCGTCTCGGTGACGGTCTCGACGCGCATCGGCTCGTTGAAGAGCGGGCCGGTCAGAATCTGGTGTTCAGCGGGGGCGGCGGGCTTGTCGGCCGTGGCGGCTGCGGTGTCGGCCTCGGGCGGTCCGGCGTCCACGGGGGCGGGGTTCCGGGTGGTTCCAGCCACGGCCGCTTCGGGGCAACGTAGGTCTGCGGGTCAGGGTGCGGGCGCCGTGGCGATCGTGCGGGGTTCGCTCGCTCACCGCGCCCGCATGATATCACGGGAGGCGGCCGCCGCCGGGCCGCGCGCGCGGCCGTAGATGGTTCGGAATCAGGAGGGATCGTGCGGCGGATGCAGGCGGCCACGAGTTCTGCACTGTAGGACGGCGCGGACTCCCGGAGCTTGGTTGGGCGCCAAGCGGAGCCGCAGGCGACGATTTGGCGGGGCAGGCGGGGCGTGGGGCGGGGGAAGCGGACTACACGATCGGCGGCCGGCGCTTCCAGCAGTCGGTCGCCTGCTCGAAGGCGTGGGCGAGCTGCAGCACGCCGAGGTCATCGTAGAGGCGGCCGACGATCTGCAAGCCCACCGGGAGGCCGGCCGGGGTGAACCCGCAGGGCACCGAGATGGCGGGGAGGCCGGTCGCGCTGACGAGGTAGCACGACTTCATCCAGTCGAGGTAGGTGGGGAGGGTCTGGCCGGCGATCTCCTTCACGTACGGCTGGTCGACGTCGAACGGCGCGACTTGGGCTACCGTCGTCGCGAGGAAGTCGTGGTCCGCGAACCACGCGCGGAGGCGGCGGTGGAGGCCGGCGCGGCGGCGTTCGGCGTCGGCGAGGTCGGGGCCGCGGAGGGCGCGGCCGGCCTCGATGTTCCAGACCACGGTGTCTTTGAGGACGCCGGGATGGCGGTCCATGATGGGCCCGAAGGCGAGGTCGAAGTACCAGGCCCGCCAAGTGGTGAACACCTCGTGGGCGCCGTCGAGGTCGGGGGCGCTCTCGTCGGTGACGCACCCGAGGTCTTCCAGGACCGACCGGCCGCCCTCGAGGACGGCCAGCACCTCGGGCTCCACCGGCAGGCCGCCGAGGTCGGGCGACCAGCCGACACGGACGCCGGCGGGGTCGCGTGCGAGGGTGCCGCCCGTGGCGACGCGGGGCACCGTCAGCGACAGCGGTGCCCGCGGATCGGGGCCGGCGATGGCGTCGAACAGCAGGGCCGCGTCCCCAACGGTGCGGGCCATCGGGCCGTGGATGTGGAACGAGAACCACGGCGCGGCGCTGGGCCAGCGCGGCACGCGGCCCGACGAGGGACGGAACCCGACGACGTTGCAGAAGCTGGCGGGGTTGCGCAGCGAACCGCCGAAGTCGCTGCCGTCGGCGATCGGCACCATGCCGGTGGCGAGGGCGACGGCCGCCCCGCCGCTGCTGCCGCCGCAGGTCTTCGTCGGGTCCCAGGGGTTGCGGGTCGCGCCGAACACCTCGTTGAAGGTCTGCGAGCCGGCCCCGAGCTCCGGGGTGTTGGTCTTGCCGACGGTGATGGCACCCGCCCGCCGCTCGCGCTCGACGATGAGCGCGGTCTCGTCGGGCACATGGTGCTCGAAGGCGCGGCTGCCGAACGTGGTGCGGATGCCCGCGGTGACGAACAGGTCCTTGTGCGCGACGGGCAGGCCGTGCAGGGGGCCGACCTCGCGGCCCGCCGCGAGGGCCGCGTCGGCGGCGTCGGCCGCGTCGAGGGCGGCGCCGGCGACGCAGGTGACGATGGCGTTGACGCGGGGGTTGATGCGCTCGTAGCGGGCGAGGTGCGCCTGCATGACCTCGCGCGCCGAGACCGCCCGGCTTCGGATCAACTCCGCGATCCGGCGCGCCGTCAGGTCGCAGAGGTCGCCAGTTGGGTTGGAGGTGCTGTCGGGCATCGGCGAGCCAGTGTACACGCCCGGCTCTCGGAACTCTCCGGGGTCTGGCTGTCGATGCTGTCGATGTAGCGCCCGCGCCGCACGGACGGGTGGGGCACGAGCGGGCTACGGAGACGCCGGCGGGTGGGAAGGCCGCATCTCGGTCTGGATCGGCCCGGCCGCCGGTCCACCCGGCCGATCCACGGCATCGGCGTTCGTGCCCCCCCGCGCCGAGCGGCACCGCTCCCGCCGCCGGGGGGGACGCTCACGGCGGCGGCCCGCCGGCCACACCGTGACGCGCTATGATCAGTCCCGCGACCATCATGGGGAACCGATCGATCCCGCGAGACGAGGAGTCGCCCGATGCTCGACACGCATGCAATCGCCCGGTCGTTGACCGCGGCCGACTTCACGCCCGCCCAGGCGGACGCCCTCACCGACGCCCTCCGGGAGGTCACGGAGGTGGGCGACCACGTCACATCGGACCAGTTCAAGGCCGGTCAAGCCGAGGTCCGAACCGAGATCGCCGAACTGCGGGCCGAACAACGGACTCAGGTTGCCGAAGTCCGGAGCGAGATCGCCGAACTGCGGGCTGAACAGCGGACCCAAGTTGCCGAAGTCCGGAGCGAGATCGCCGAGGTCCGAACCGAGATCGCAGGCCTGGACACACGGCTCTCAACCCAGATTGCCGAGGTCCGGACCGAGATCGCAAACCTGGACACACGGCTCTCAACCGAGATCGCCGGTGTCCGCACCGAGATCGCCGGCGTCCGCACCGAGATTGCGAGCCTTGAAACCAGGCTCATCCGCTGGATGGTCGGGACGGTGATCGCGACGGCGGCGCTGACGGTCGGGATCCTGCGGTTGATGGCCGGATCG
Source organism: Vicinamibacterales bacterium (assembly GCA_963664545.2). GTDB lineage: Bacteria > Acidobacteriota > Vicinamibacteria > Vicinamibacterales > UBA8438 > JAJEEA01. Next base: position 3,681,434 of record OY761475.2, read on the forward strand.
GGCGGGTAGAGACACATCGAACGCCTGAGCCGTCGGGAACCCGGCGCGGCGTCCTACTACGATCGCGCGGTGCCGTTCGAGCCCGGCCGGCGCGGCTCTCCCTGCCACGCCGACACCCAGGCGGTGCCGAGCCGCGCCCAGGCGCCGGCGGCGTGGGCCGCCCACAGGGTGGGCTGCAGGGTCCAGTGGGCGACGCGGGCCGGGCCGGTCTCGCGCCGGACGTAGGCGACGGCCTGCTTCGGCGGCGACAGCACCGCCTCGCCCACCAGCACCTCCTCGCGGTCGCCGTTGACGCACACGGTCTTCAGCCGCACCCGGTTGCGGTCCTCCAGCCGTTCCACGACCTCAACGCGCGCGGTGATGCGGTCGCCGAAGTAGACGGGCCGCGTGAACTTGATCTGCTGGCTGACGTAGATGCAGCCGGGGCCCGGTAGCTTCATGCCCAGCACCGCCGAGACGAGGCCCGCCGTCCACATGCCGGGCACGATGGGCTTCTCGAACCGCGTCGAGGCGGCGTACTCGTGGTCCTGGTGAATGGGGTTGTGGTCGCCGATCGAGTCGATGAACTCGGCCACGTCCCCGGGGGAGGCCACGCGGGTCGTCTCGGCCGTGTCGCCGACGGCCATGTCCTTCAGGGGGTGTCCTCGCATCCGTCCGGTCCGTCTCCGTCGCGCCGCTCGTCAGCGATGCCGTCGTCGTCCGCGCCGGTGCCGCCAGACGCCCGACGCGCGTCCGCGTCCCGCGGCGCCGGCAGGCATGATGTCCGCGTCGGCCGCCGTCAAGCCTGACGCTTCCGCGTCCTCCGCGCGGTGCCGGTTCCGGTCTTCCCGGTACCGCCTCCGGTCTTCGTCGTGCTCCGGCTGGTCTTCGCCGCGCCGGCCGCCGTGTTGGCGGTGCCGCGGCCGGTCTTCGCGGCGGTGCGCCCGGCCTTGGCGGCGGTGCCACCCGTCTTCGCGGCGGGGCTACGTGTCGTCCCGCCGGTCTTCCCGTCGGCAGGCCGCCGCTTAGAACCGCCGGTTTCCGGCGGCGGGGCGGTGGGACGGTTCCGAAGATCTTCGATCTTGTCCTCCAGTGCCCCGAGCCGGCCTTCCAGGCCAGTCATCCGCGGGCTGTTCCAGATGTCCCCGAGTTCGCTCTTCAGCGCCCCGATCTGATCCTCCATGCCCGCCATCCGTGGGCTGTTCCGCAGGCTATCGATCTTGCCTTCCAGCGCCCCGACCCGGCTCTCCAGGCCCGTCACCCGCGGGTTGTCCCCAAGGCCTTCGAGCTTGTCCTCCAGCCCTTCGAGCCGGTCTTCGAGGTCCATAAGCTGCCGCGACAGGCCGACGACTTGCTCGCGCGACGGGAGGCCCACGGCGTCGATGGCGGCCTTGCCGGAGCGCTCCACCGCCTCGCGCGCCTTGCCCTGCACGGTCAGGAACTGGTCGAGGGTCTTGCCGAGGGCCTCGGCGAACGCCTCGGTGCCCATCGCCCGCTCCAGGGCCTGGCTCCACGCCGCGATCCAGTCGTCGAGGAACCGCTTCCACTGCGCGAGCAGTTGCGGGTCGACGGGTCCGGCCCCCGCGAACGGGGGGGCGTTCATGGGGCCGACGTTCGAGAACTGGCGCCAGAACTGCATCGGGTCCGGCGGCGGGGGGACGTGGCCCTGGCTGGCCATCTGCCGGACCGTCTTGATCCAGGCGTCGGTGCCGGCCTGCACCTGCTTGCGCCACTGCGCGAACAGGTCGTTCGGGTCCGATGTGGTATCTGGCATCTCAAGACTCCCGGTCTGGAGGCCGCTGCGCGCCTACGATCGCGCCGCGAGCCAGCCCGCCACGTGCGGCCAGCAGTCGCGCGACGCGCTCCGTCCCGCGATCAGCGAGATGTGCCCGCCGGGCAGCTCCATGTAGTCCGTGTCCCGGCTCCCGACGAGGTCGACGAGCGCCTTCACCCCGGCCGGCGGGGCGATGTTGTCGTCGCGGGCCCCGACCACGAGCAGGGGACAGGTGATGCTCCCGACGTCGACCGGCATCCCGTTGAGCTGCAGCGTGCCCTGGGCCAGCCGGTTCTCCTGGTAGAAGTCCTTGACCCACTGCCGGAAGAACTCGCCGGGGAACGGGACGTAACCGTTGGCCCACTTCTGGAGGGCCTTGTAGCCTTCGAGATAGCGGTCGTTCCAGGCGTTCCACCACAGGTTGATGCCGGTGCTCAGGTCCATGGTGGGCCGGAGCAGCTTGAAGCCGACCTGCACCATCTCGGCCGGCATCTGCCCCATCGTGTCGACAAGCTTGTCGACGTCGAAGTAGCGGCGGTCGAGCCAGCGGCCGAACAGGCCCGCGTGCGAGAAGTCGATGGGGCCGGCGAGGTTGACGAGGTTGCGGACCGGGAAGTCGGGGTGGCTGCCGAGGAAGCTGACCGCGAGCGGCGCCCCCATGCAGTAGCCGACGACCGAGCACGCCTCGGCGTCGGCGTCGGCCAGCAGCTTCCGGCCCATGCGGGGCAGGATGCGGGTGGCGCAGTCGGCGAACGTCAGGTGGTCGTCTTCGGGGCCGAAGACCCCCCAGTCGAGCAGATAGAACGGGAACCCTTGCTCGACCATGTAGCCGATGAAGCTGGCCTGGGGCAGGAGGTCGAAGACGGTGGGGCGGCTGATGCCGAGGTTCGGCACGAAGAGCACCGGCGTGTCGACCTTCGCCTCGCCGTCGTAGCGGTACAGGCGCGCCTTGTGCTTGCGGTAGACCTCGCGGCGGGGGCTCTGGCCGACCGCCGGCTCGTTCGACTCGGCCACGATCTCGCCGATGTTGCGCACGCGCCGGATGGTGCGCTCGATCTCGGTCTGCCAGGCCGACCAGGCGTCCTCGCCGACGGGGGTGGACTGCACCGACATGCCGGTCATCTCCTCCGCGGGAACGGCCGGTGCCGGGCATGCCGGGGCCGGCCGGGTTCATCGTCGAGCGGGCGCGGGGCGGCCCGGCTCCGCTCTCCCGTCAGGGTGGGCCGCCCCACGGGGCGACTCCGTGGTCCGCGGTTCGCCGGGCAGCGTCAACCGCGGTTCGCGCTCACGCGGCGGTCTTGGCCGCCGTCCGCGCCTTCGCGGTGGTCCGGGTGCTCTTGGGCACCGCGTCGGCCGCGCGCTCGGTCCACATCTGCGCCCACGCCGACTGCGCCGCGCTGACCTTCTCGACCGACTCCTGCCACGCCGCGAACAGCTTCTGGTTCTCGTCGTCGATGGTGCCGAGCATCTTCACCGGCACCGCCTTGCGGACCATGCCGAAGTAGCTCTCCCAGAGCTCGTTCTGGGCCTCGGTCCAGCGGTTGCCGAGGGCCTGGGTCTGCTCGGCCCAGTCCAGCAGGTCCTTGGGGATGCCGGGGACGGCCGACGCGCTGTCGGCGAGGCTGCCCATGACCGCCTTCTGCGTCTCGAGGCCGTTCTTGACCGCCTCTTCCCACGTGTCGACGGCCTTGCGCCACGTCTCGGCGAGCTGCGCCTGGCTGGCCTGCTGCTCCGTCGCCTCGGCCCAGCCGCTCCACAGCTTCTTCTGGGTGTCGGTCCACGCCTGCAGCATGTCGTCTGTCTGTTTGGTCCAGTTGATCATCGGGATTCTCCTCGAAACGAAGGACGCGGGTCCAGGGCCGGCGTTCCGCGCGCGGCCTTTCCGTTGCTCGCCCGCGACCCGGCCCGCCGAGCGACGGGCAGAATGGTAACAAGGGCTGGTAACTTTTGCAAGCGGTTTCTTTGCGGCAGCGGGGACGCCCTTCCAGGTGGGCGGGAGCCGCCGATGATGGACATGCCGGTGCCCGCGGGGGCCGGGCGGGAGGGGGGCGTTCGCCGGCCTTGCGGAACCCCGGCGGGGCGGCGTGTCACTCTCCGGCGTCGTTCACCTTGCGGAACGACTCGTACATCTCGACGAGCATCTCGCGCTGGCGGGCCGACAGGTAGGGGTCGCGGCGGATCGCCTCGACGGTGTCGGCGGCCCCGCCGTCCGACGGGTCGAGGATGCCGGCCTGCGCGTACAGCGTCTCCGCCGATATCTCCAGCCCGTCGGCGAGGGCCTTGAGGACGAAGCTGCTGGGGTTGCGCAGGCCGCGCTCGATCTGGCTGAGATAGGCGTTCGAGATGCCGCACACGTCGGCGAGCTGGCGCACCGACAGGTGGCCCAGCTCGCGCTGGCGGCGGATGAACTCGCCGAGGCCGACATCGGGACCGGAGCGCTTGACGGTCATGCCGTTTCCCGGCTGGGCTACATCTCCAGGCCGCCGTTGACGGTCAGGACCGCGCCGGTGATGTACCCCGCTTCGTCCTCGAGGAGGAACCGCACGCAGCGCGCGACCTCCGACGCCTGCCCGAGGCGGCCCACGGGGATGCGGCCGATGATGGTCTCGAGGACCGGCTTGGGGACCGAGGCGACCATCTCGGTCTCGATGAACCCGGGGGCGACGCAGTTGACGGTGATGCCCTTGCGCGCGACCTCGAGGGCGAGGCTCTTGGTGAAGCCGAACTGGCCCGACTTCGACGCCGCGTAGTTCGCCTGTCCGATGTTGCCGCTCTGGCCGATGACCGAGCTGATGTTGACGATGCGCCCGCTCTGGCGCTCGACCATGTGGTTGAGCACCGCCTTGATCATGTAGAACGCGCCGGAGAGGTTCACCCTCAGCACCGCGTGCCAGTCTTCGACGGTCATCTTGCGCACCGTCTTGTCGACGTTGATGCCGGCGTTGTTCACGAGGAAGTCGATGCGTCCCTGCTGGTCGAGCACCTCCCGCACTACCCGCGAGCAGGCATCGGGCTCGGCCACGTTGCCCTGGTGCAGCGACACCGAGCGGCCCTCGGCCCGCAGGCCGGTCGCCAGCACCTCCGCCGCCTCCGCCCCCCGGTTGTAGCCGGCCGCGACGTGGGCGCCGGCCTCGGCCAGATTCCGGGTGATGGCCGCGCCGATGCCTCGGCACCCCCCGGTGACGACGGCGACCTTTCCTGTGAACATCCTGTCTCCTCCCGTTTCCGATCGTCGGCACCCGTTGCGGGGCGCCCGCCGCGCGGCGTCGGCCCGCCGCACCCGCGGGAGGCTGCCGAAGCGTAACACGGCCGTCGAGTGACCCGGCCGTCGCCGGGCCGGCTCGACCCGCCCTCGGGGCCGACTTGGTTACCGATGGCGACGCACCCGCCCGACCGCGTCGTTCGTCGGCCAAATGTGCCCGACTGCGGCCGCCTCAAGCCTTATCAGGCGGGTGCCCCCCGCCGATCCCCGGCGCCCGCTGGGCGCATTACAGCGTCGGACAGCGCCGGGTTTCATCACGGGCCGAGGGTCAGCCGCCGAAGGCGGCCTCGACGTCGGCGGACGACGACGTGTGGGGCGGCACGGGCAGCGGACCGGCGTCCGCGGCCAGCGGCGGCCCCGTCCGTTCCGGCGCGACGACGGCGGGGTCGATGCGCAGCACCGCGTAGCCGGCGACCGCGCCGGCCCCGAAGCCGGGCGTGAAGATGCGGGTCGGCGCCGAGAGCACGCCCTCGCGCACGGCGTCGTGGATCGCGAGGGGGATGCTCGCGGCCGACGTGTTGCCGACCCGCGCGATGTTGAAGTACATGCGGTCGCGGCCGATGCCCGCCTGCTCGGCGAGGTCGATGACCATCCGCTTGTTCGCCTGGTGCGGGATGATGAGGTCGATGGCGTCGACCAGGGTTCCCGCCCCGCCGTCGGGGTGGGGCAGGGTCTGCAGCTCGCCGATCATCTGCTCGAGGTAGCGCTTCACCAGCGCCTTGACCTCCGGCCCGTAGACGGTGATGTCGCAGCCGAACTCGAGGTTCGGCCAGATGATCGAGTTCACCTGGCTCTCGGGGCCGCTGGCGTAGGTCTGCAGCACGTCCACGTCGCCGGCCGCGCCGTCCGGGGCGGGGGCGACGACGAGGGCGGCGGCCCCGTCGCCGAAGATCATGCGCGACGTGCGCACGCTGCCCACCTTGTCCGAGAACTTCTCGGCGCAGACGAGCAGGATCGGCCGCCGGACCTCCTGCAGGATGCGCACCGCGTCGACGAGTCCGTAGGGGAAGCCCGCGCAGGCCGCCACCAGGTCCACCGACGTGTGCGTCTGGTACATGCCGAGCTGCCCGGAGAGCCACGTCGCGGCCGACGGCAGCAGCCGGGTGTTCGTGCAGGTGCAGAAGAGGACCGCGCCCATCTCCTCCGGCGACCGGCCGGCCCGGTCGAGCGCGCCCGCGGCGGCGTCGAGCGCGAGGTGCTCGAGGCCGCCCTCGGTGTAGCAGCGGCTCTCGATGCCGGTCTTGGCGGCGATCTCCGCCGCGCTCATCGGCGACCAGTTCGAGGCCGAGTTGCGGATGATGTCGTCGTTCGTGCACAGGATCTCGCCCCGGCGCACGGCGAGCGACTCGATGCGCGGCTGCACCTCGAACTGCGACCGCACCTGCACGGGGGCGAGGGGCGCGACGGGTTGCCGGGTCGGGGCGGCGGGGGGGATGCGCGGCCGCCGCGGCGCGCCGTTCTTCACGCGCCGGATGAAGTCGAGCACGTCCCCGCTGCGGGGCTGGTAGATGACGACGACATCGTCGCCCTTGAGGGCGCCCACCGGGGTCAGCCGGGTATCGGAGCGGTCCCACGGATACTGGTTGTGCAGGGTCATCGTCCAGCGCCGCAGGGCCTCGAGCTCGGGCACGCTCTCGTGGCAGTCGAGGATGTCCGCGAGGCTGAACCGGGGATAGTCGGGCTCGAACGAGCCGAGGCGGTACACGAGCTGCGAGCCGGTGGCGACGGCCTCGGCGACCGTCGGCTTGATCGCGGGCAGGTCGGTGGCGTGGTGCCGCTTGTGGCGGAACACGTCGAACAGCATCCGGTACAGCTCGTGCTCGACCTCGGGCGACCACGCCGCGGGGAGGTCCCGGTAGCACGACTCGACGGCCGCGACCTTGCTTTCGCCGTCCTCCCAGGGGGTGAGGGCGGGCAGGAAGATGTCGTCGCGGCGCCGGGGCACGTCGCGCCACCGCGTCGGCCGCTTCTCGTACATCGTGATGACGTAGCGGTTCATCCAGAACAGGTGCAGCCCCAGATCGCGCAGCAGCTCGTAGCGGTTGGCGTACCCGCCCGATTCCGCCCGCGCCCGGATCTCGGAGCCGGTCGGAGCCTTGACCTCGAAGTCGCGCCGCACGATGGCCGCGAGGTCCTCGACGGTGTCGATGGACGAGAAGTCCGGCTCGGGAAAGAAGTTGGACGGGAAGACGAGCCGGCGGTGCGAGTTCACGACAAAGGGTTTCATGTCTGTTTCGTCTCCGGTGCCCGGGTCGGTGTTCCGGGCCGTCGCAGCCTCCAGGCGGGCGGGTCGGGCTCGGCACCCGGCAGCTCCGACAGCGCGACGGCCAGCCACGCCCGCGGCAGCCTCCAGGCGCGCGGGCCGGGCTCGGCACCGGGGGCCAGGGCGGGCCTCGCGGCCCGGTCAGCGCCGTCGATCGACCTCGGCCAGAATCTCCTCGATCCAGACGGCGGTCTCGCGCCGTTGCGCGGCCGCCGCGGGATTCCGCTCGGCCCACGGATAGCCGTTCCAGGTGTCTTCGTCGACCGTGTCTGCGAGACGCCCGTCACCCGGGTGGGCTGTCAGGGGGCCGTACTCGTCCACGAGGAAGTTGTTGCGTGCTGCAGTCATTTGATAGGTCTCCAGGGCGCCGGGTCGACCGGCGCCGGAACAATCGAACGGGGAAACGGCGATCTTCTCTCTGTCTCGTAGCAAACGTCGTGCCAACTGGACAGACCCCGCGACGCACTTGGAGAACGGTGCCTCCCGGGCGGCGGGAACGCGCTCGCTCTACAATCCTGTCCGTACCCGGCAATCAGAAACTACACTCTTGCGGGTATCGGGCCGGCAATCCCTGAGTGAAACCGTGCGTGGCGCGCGGACGCTCGCGGACGGAGCGTCCCGAGGCAAGGGAACGGTCAGGAACGACGACTGCAGATCAGGGTACCACGGAACGATCCTGTCGGACAAGGCGCAGCCCGCAGGGGCACGGTACGGGCTTCCGCGCGCCCCCCATAACGGGCGGGGGGCGCTGCGGGGCGGGAACGGGCCGTCGGCGGGCTCGCGGGTCGCCGCCGACAGGATCAATGCCCGATGGCGAACAGCTCGTCCGCGGTCCGGATGTACCAGATGCCGTCGACCAGCGCCGGCGAGGCGAGGGTCGGGGCCCCGATGTCGTTGATGTGCAGGATCTCGAACTCCGGACCCGTCTTCAGCACGAACGTCTGACCCTCGTCGTTGGTGACGAACAGCTTGTCGTCGACGACGATCGGCGACGCCGAGATGCCCTCGCGCCGCGGGCGGCCGAGGCGCTCCTGCCACACCGTCTCGCCGGTCCGGGCGTTCAGGTTGGTGAGGATGCTCGACATGTCGTTGATCTGGTACAGGTAGTCGCCGTAGACGGTCGGCGACGGCACGAACGGCGAGCCGCGGGTGATGCTCCACTCGACGTGGGTGCGGGTGACGTCGCCGCGGCCTCCCGGCCGGATGGCCAGCGTCGGCCCCGCCCGGCCCGAGGCGCAGTAGACGAGCCCGTGCCCGACCGCGGGGGTGGGGATGACCTCGCGCAGCATGCCCTCGCAACGCCACAGCTCCTCGCCCGTCGACGGATTGTAGGACTGCACGAACCGCTGGCTGCTGACGATCAGCTCGTCGTGGTCCCCGACGCTGATGGCGATCGGCGTGCCCCAGCCGACCCGCGCCGCCCGCGGCGTGCGCCACCGCGTCTCGCCGGTGCGCGCGTCGAGGGCGATGACGAACGCGTTCCGGTTCTGGTCCTGGTAGATGATGACCGTGTCGCGGTAGAGCAGCGGCGATCCCGCGGGGCCATGGTAGTTGTCGATGCGGCCCAGCTCGCGGTGCCACAAGATGTTGCCGTCGAAGTCGACGGCGAGCAGGCCGCGGCTGCCGAACGAGGCGTACACCCGCTCGCCGTCGGTGGTCACCGTCGCCGACGCCGCGCTGTTCTTGCCGTGGGTGCGTTCGCCCGGGCCGTTCGGCGCGTCGGCCTGCCAGAGCAGCCTGCCGTCGGACCGGCGGTAGGCGAGAATCGAGACCCGCCGGCCGCGGTCGCGTCCAGTGGTCAGGAAGATGCGGTCTTCCCACACGATGGGCGAGGAATGGCCGCGACCGGGTACCGGGACCTTCCAGAGGACGTTCTCGGTGTCCGACCACCGGTCGGGGTAGCCCGTGCCCTCGACCACGCCCTGCCCCGAGGGGCCCCGCCAGCGCGACCACCAGCGGGCGCCGTCGCCCTCCGGCGGGACCATGCGGACGCCGGCCGAGTCCTGGGCGGCGGCCGGGGGCGCGGGGGCGGCGAGCATGCCGAGCGCGAGAACGAGCGCGGCGAGGCGGCGGAGGCCGGGGTTGTTCCGTGTCACGGTGCTTGCTCCTGGTGTTCCCGGTGGGCGATCCCGGAAGTGGGCTTGCCGTTGCATGGGGCCATATTCGAAAGACGACAGAAGCCGCGGCGGCGTTGCTCCGCCGCGGTCGGCTGCTGCTGCGCGCTGACCGAGAGTTCGCTTGTGCGGCGCTGTGATTCCTCAACGATTGCGCGCTGTGAACCCTGTCCGCGTCCGAAGATCGGGACGTGACGCGGCGCTCAGTGGCTCATCGCGTAGAGCAGGACGTTGATGCCGAGCCCGTAGCCGTTGGGCGAGAACTGCCGGAAAAACCGCGGGTCCTCGCCTTCCCGCTCCCAGGCGTCGGCGACGTCGGTGTTGTGCGACATCAGCACGAGGATGCGCCCGTGCTCGTCGGTGATCGCGCGCAGGTGGGCGGTCTCGCTGTCGCGGCCGCGCTCCGACGTCGTGCCCCCGCTGCGCCACCAGAACTGGATCGCGGTGATCTGCGGGACCTCCTCGACGTACATCAGCGCCCGGAACACCGGATGGTCGAGGGGCAGGTCGCGGATGGGGTACTCGGCCGGCGGCAGCACCCGGCTGATCTCCGACTGCCAGTGCTGCCACGCCGCGGTGCCCCAGAAGTCGTCGACCCAGAGGAACCCGCCCTTGAGCAAGTAGTTGCGGAGCTGGGTGATCTCCCTCCCGCTCAGCCCGATGGTGCCCGCGTCGGCGGCCATGATGAACGGACAGTTGAACAGTTCGCGGTCGGTGAGCGAGACGACCCAGTGGTTGGGCTCGCCGCGGCGGTCGAGGCTCACTTGGGCCGTCGTCAGGTCCGAGAACCGGAACATCAGGTTGATGCCCGCGTACGGGTAGTCGGTGATCCACCCCATGCCCAGCGCCTCGTAGCGGACGCTGCGGTACATCAGCTTGCAGAACGCGAAGTCGCGGTCCGGCATCGACGGCGGCGGGTAGCGCGGGGGCATGTTGCCCTCGCCGAAGAACCGCTGGGTGCCCGCCCCCGCCGCGAGGGTGACCGCCAGCCCCACCGCGAGCAGCAGGGCGATTCCCGCCGGGAGACGGCGCCGCGCGAGTCTCATCTGCGATCCTCCGCCGTGTGCGGTGCCTCCGCGTCGGGACCGGCCGCCCGTGAAGCCCGCCCGGCCGCCCCGACCGAACCGTTATACCACGGCCCGGCGGCCGAGGGTGCCGAGGGTCTGCCATCCGCCCCGCGAGCGTCGTAGAATCATGTCGATATGCAATCACGACAGACTGTCACACGGGTGCGGCGGATGCGGTGGTGCGCCCTCGCGATGATCGTCGCGGCGGCGGCGGGGACCCACGTGGCCGCGCAGGACTGGCCGCAGTTCCTCGGGCCGGGGCGGGACGGCCGCTACGCCGGCCCGCCGCTGGCGGAGGGCTGGCCGGGCGGCGGCCCGACGCGGTTGTGGTCGCGGCCGGTGGGAGCGGGCTTCGCCGGTCCCGTCGTCGTCGGCGACCGGGTCGTCTTGTTCCACCGGGTGGGGCGGCGCGAGGTCGTCGAGGCCCTTGACGCCGACACCGGCGACACGGTGTGGCGCTACGACTACCCGACCAGCTACCGCGACGACTTCGGGTTCGACGAGGGGCCGCGGTCGGTGCCGGTGGTGCACGGGGGGCGGGTGTACACGTTCGGCGCGCAGGGCCAGCTCCACGCCGTCGATCTCGAGACCGGGGCCGGCGTCTGGCAGGTGGACACCCACGCCCGCTACGGCGTGCGCAAGGGGTTCTTCGGGGCGGCCGGTTCGCCCCTCGTCGAGGACCGGCGGGTCATCGCCAACGTCGGCGGCCGGCGCGGCGGCATCGTCGCGTTCGACGCCGCCACCGGCGACGAGCTGTGGACGGCGACCACCCACGAGGCGAGCTACTCGTCGCCGGCCGCCGGCACGTTCGGGGGGCGCCGGCTCGCGCTGGTCTTCACCCGCACCGGGCTCGTCGGGCTCGACCCCGCAACGGGCGGGGTCCGGTTCGAACTGCGGTGGCGCTCGCGCCTCGGGGCGTCGGTGAACGCGGCCACGCCGCTCGTCGTCGGCGACCGCGTGTTCATCTCCGCCAGCTACGGCACCGGGGCCGCCCTGCTGCGGGTCGACGGCGGCACGCTGGCCGAGGAGTGGTCGGGCGACGACAGCATGACCAACCACTACGCCACCGCCGTGATCCACGACGGCGTGCTCTACGGCTACCACGGCCGGCAGGAGTACAGCCCGAGCCTGCGGGCCGTCGATCTGCGCTCGGGCGCCGTCCGCTGGAGCGAGGACCGCTTCGGGGCCGGCACCGTCACCCTCGCCGGCGACCGCCTCGTGGTCATGCGCGAGAGCGGCGAGTTGATGCTGGCCGAGGCGACGCCCGAGGCGCTCCGCCCGCTGGCCCGCGCGCGGATCCTGCCGGGCGTCGTGCGCGCCTATCCGGCCCTCGCCGACGGCCGCCTCTACGCGCGGAACACCGACACGCTGGTCGCGGTCGATCTCCGACGATAGCCGCGGCGCTCCGGCGAACTGCCGGAGCGGTCAGGCTGCATGGTCGGCGCGAGGAACCACATCGGTGTCATCCATGAATATCTGAACCAGCACTTTAGATATTCATGGATGCGGTCGTCCGCCGGTCGAGCGCCGCGCCGCAACGCTCTCCACGGCTGCCCGGTCGCCGCCCCCTAGAACCCGAGCCGGAAGCCGAACCGAAGCAGGCTCGGGTTCATGATCTCGAGCGTCTGGCCCGGCCCCGTTGGGCCCTCGGCGGTGGCGACGTCGTACTGGCGCCTGAGGATCGTGCCGGCGTTGAGGATGTTGAACCAGTCGAAGTCCAGGTTCAGCCTGTAGCCGTCGCCCCGGAACTCCTTGCCGATGCGCAAGTCGAAGCTCCTGGTGGCGGGCAGCCGGTGGGCCCCCACGTCGGGCGCGAGCAGCACGTCCTTGAAGGCCGCCGCGTCCCGGGCGTGGGCCTGGATCTCCTGGTAGTAGGGCTGCCCGTAACCCTGTCTGAACAGCAGGCTGCCGGCGATGTTGATGCCGAACGGCCCCTCGTAGAGCCCGTTGGCGACGAACTGGTACCGGGGGCTCACGAAGTAGATGCCCGTTTTGCCGCTGCCCCCCGTGCCCGCGATGACCAGGCCCCCGTCGCGCAGCGGGCTGGTGGGCGACGGGGTCGGATCGATGATGGCCGCCGACCGGTCCGTGAAGTACTCGCGGTGATCGTTGAAGGAATAGGCGATGCGCGCCTGCCAGCGGTTGGCCAGCCGCTTGATGAAGCTGGTCTCCCAGCCCCAGTAGTCCTGGTGGTAGCCGTCGCGGTTGCGCTCCTCCACGCCGCCCCCGGGCGGCAGCACCACGCCCGGCAGCGGCGCGTAGACGTCCTGGCTGACCGCCGCGCCCCCGCCGGCCGGGGGCAGCGTCGCGGCGAGGGTGTCGACCACGCCGTAGTCGGCCGAGGTGAGCCCGATCAGCGGAGTCCACGTGAAGTTGGTGAACCGGCGCCACGTCACCGACGTGGTGAGGGCCGAGTTCGGAATCGGCAGCTCGCGGTCGAGGCCGAAGATGAACTCGTGGGTCCTCGGCGACGACAGGCCCGCCGCCACCTGGTTGACGCTCGCGGTCGACGTGGGGTCGTCGGGATCGAAACCGTCCGCGAACAGCAGTCCGCCCAGCTCGTCGGCCTGCGTCACGCCGTCGCCGTTCGCGTCGACGGCGAGGAAGTAGGCGGCCGAATAGCTGACCGGCCCCGCCAGGAGCCCGGCCGCGCCCACCGGCAACTGCGAGGCGAACTGCCCGTAGCCGGCCCGGACGAGGGTGTCCGCCTCCGTCCCGAGGGCGTAGCTGACGCCGATGCGCGGCGCCACAACCTCGAACGCGTGCGTGTTGGTCAAGACCGGAGACGTCAGGGCCGGCAGCAGGTCCGGGACCAGCGGGTTCGCGGGGCGTTGCGCCTCGAGCAGCGACGAGGTCGAGCGGTCGTAGCGGATGCCGACGTCGACGGTCAGGCGATCCAGCGTTGTCCGATCGCTGGCGTAGACGCTCAGGTACCGGCCCTCGGCGTTCAGCACCTCGTCCCCGTAGGCGATGGCGTACATCAGCCCGTCTTCGGGATAGCTCGGGAGATGCAGGGAGAGGGTCCCCGATCCCGGCCAGATGAACTCCTCCTGCTGGACGTTCCTCCGCCAGTTCACGCCGAAGCGCAGCTCGTGGACGCCGCGGAAGTAGTTGGCGTCGACGTCCGCCACCGACTGGGGCCGCCATGACCGGAAGTCGGCGAACGAGTTGTGGAAGACGCGGTTGACGTCGCGGTAGACGTCGGTGTCGAGGCCGCCCCGCGGGGTCAGGAAGAAGCCCCAGTTGAACTGCGTCGCCTTGGCGCTGACGACGAGGTTGTTGTTGCCCACCCAGTTGGCCGTCCCCGTGAACAGGCCCGTTCCGCTGCCCCCCTGATTCCAGGTGGTCTCGTCGGGCCGGGTCGGCCCCGCGTTCCGGCCCAGCTTCACCTTGGCGCCGCTGAAGTGGTTGAGGCCGAGGCGCAGGCCGTCGGTCGCCTGCCCCTGCACCTTGAACGCCCGGTTGGTCAACGTGGTGCGGTCGGGGGTGTCGATGAGGGTGCGCAGCCGGATGTCGGTCTCGCCGAACGAGCCCCAGCCCCACAGCCGGTCCCTGACGATGGGGCCGCCGAGTTCGAAGCCGTAGTCGGCGTACTGCTCCATGCGGTTGCCCTTGCCGGTCTCCCCGCCGATGGCGTCGGCCAGCGCCGGCGACAGGTTGTTGCGCTGCAGCCCTTCGTTGGCGAAGTAGCCGCGCGTGCTGCCGCTGAACTGGTTCGTGCCGCTCTTGAGCACCACGTCCACCGCCGCGCCCGGGGTCTGGTTCCGCACGTCGGCCCCGCCGGTGTTGATGCGGACCTCCTGGAACTGGTCGAAGTCCCAGTAGGTCGGCGAGGAGAGCGACGCCATGTCGGTGACGACGACGCCGTCGAGGGTCCAGGTGTTCTCGGCGGCGCCCGCCCCCTTGGCCATGTACAGCGACTGCTGGCCCGACTCGGCCCCCCCGACGTTGACGCGGTCGACGACGATGCCGGGAATGGTCTGCAGCAGCACCCACGGGTCGCGGGCGGAGGGAATCTCCTGCAGCTCCTCGACGGTGATGTGCGTGTCGGTGCTCTGGCGGCGCGGGTCGATGATGGGCGAGGTCCCGGAGACGGTCACCGTCTCGTCGATCCCGCCCACCTCCAGCGTCGCGACCAGCGGGGTGGACGCGGCCGCCCGCACCTGGACCCCCGTGTCCACGAAGGTGCGGAACCCCGGCAGCGTGACGCTCAGCTCGTAGGTGCCGACGGGCAGCCGCAGGAAGCGCGCCTCCCCCTGCACGTCGGTGAAGACGTCGGACCGGTCCTCGGGCCCCGTCACCGCCACCCCCGCCCCCGGCAGCACGGCGCCGGTGGCGTCCTGGACGGTGACGTCGATCCGGCCCAGGTCGACCTGCGCGGCGGCGGACGCGGCCAGGAGGAGCGCCGTTGCGAAGAAGACGGTGCCCGTCGCGGCCGCACGAGAAGAACGGACTCTGTGCCTCATGGTTGCCTCCCTCCGCGCGGCGGGGCACGGGCCGGCCAGGTTCTCAACTGAACAGGGTACGGAACCAAGCGCTCGCGGCCGCAGTGACCAGGGCGATGATCAGGGCCAGGACCCCGCCGAGAACCCAGGTCTTGGTGGCCATGTTGACGTTGATGTTCGCGACGGCGGCGGTGAGGGCAGTGAGGCGCTTCTCGACCTCGGCGGTCAGCTTGGAGACGTCTTCACGGGTCGCGGCGTACTCCCGGTGAACCTCGAGCTTGGTGACTCGCTCGGACAGTTTGCGTTCCGAGTAGCGGTTCCGGTCCGGCTTTCGCGGGCCTCGTGGCTGCTGGGTGCTCACTCCCCGCCCCCGGCGTGCATGTCGAGCCACTCCCACAGGGGGGCTTCGGTGAAGCCGGCGTAGGCGCGGTTCAGCTTGAATACGATGCCCGGCACGCCGCCGTCCGAAGTCAACCCCGACGCCTCCGCAACATCTTTGGTGATGGCACCCTTCGCGCGGGCCATGAGGGCATTGTCAGCGAAGTCGTACACCTCGAAGCCTGCCGCCTTGAGCTTCCTGGAGACCTCGGTCGACGACGCGTCTGGGCTCAGAGCGGGTGTATGCAAGAGAACGATGAAGGTCTGCATCTGTCAACCTCCCCGCGGGATACGACGGGGTCGTTCCGTCAGTTAGTCACTCGCGCAGAGCGAAGGTCGAAAGGCTGTGCCCGGCGATGACGGCCACGTACTGCCGGCCGGCCACCTCGTAGGTCATCGGGCCGTTGGTGATCTGGCCGCCGAGGCTCGTCCGCCAGAGCAGGTCGCCGGTGCGCGCGTCGAGGGCCTGGAAGTAGCCCGAACGGGTTCCCGTGAACAGCAGGTCCGAGGCGGTGGTGAGGATGCCGCTGCTCGTCACGTCGGTCATCTCGAACTTCCAGCGTTGCTCGCCGGTCAGCGCGTCGAGGGCGACCACCGCGCCGGAGCCGGCCGCGTCGGTCCAGGTGTTGATGGGGCCGCGGGTCAGGCCCGGCACCGTGGGGGCGTCGGGCACGGGCGCGGCCGTCCTCGGGCGTCCGCCGATGAACGAGCGGCCCGGCTCGTACGCCTGCGGCTGGGCGTCGAAGACCGACGCGTAGTCATCCCACGCCGGGATGTAGAACAGCCCCGTGTGCGGGCTGAACGACGGCGAGTACCAGTTCGTGCCGCCCTGAACGCCGGGGAAGGTCGGCGCCCCCGGCGGCTGGGGGGTCTCGATGGGCCGCCCGGTGTCGTCGAGCCCCTCGGCCCAGTTGACGGTCACGAACGGCAGCCCGTTGAGGAACCGGCCCGTCGTCCGGTCGAGCACGTAGTAGAAGCCGTTGCGGTTGGCCCAGAGCATCGCCTTCAGGGTGACCCCGCCGCGCTCGAAGTCGGCCAGGACCGGTATCTGCACCGAGTCGTAGTCGTAGGGGTCGTTCGGCGTGAACTGGAAGTGCCAGCGCAGCTCGCCGGTGTCGGCGTCGAGGGCGACCACCGAGTCCGAGTAGAGGTTGTCGCCGGGCCGCTGCTCGCGGTTGAAGTCCGGGCCCGGGTTGCCGAGGCCCCAGTACATGAGGTTCAGCTCGGGGTCGTACGACCCGGTCAGCCACGCCGCGGCCCCGCCGTGCATCCACGCCTCGGGGTCGCAGTAGGTCTCGGGGTCGGGCGGGCACGGCTCCCACGTCTCGTGTCCGGGCTCGCCGGGCCCGGGGATGGTGTGGAAGCGCCAGATCTCCTCGCCGGTGGCCGGGTCGAGGGCCGCGATGAAGCCGCGGATGCCCCGGTCGCCGCCGGCCGAGCCCACGATGACCTTGTCCTCGACCACCAGGGGGGCGAGGGTGAACGAGTAGGCCAGCTCCTTGTCGGCCAGCTCGACGTCCCAGAGCTCGGCCCCGGTCGCGGCGTCGATGGCCACGACGTGGGCGTCCAAAGTGGCCATGAACAGCCGGTCGCCGAGGATGGCGACGCCGCGGTTGTTCGAGCCGCAGCAGGCGCGGTGGTCCGGCGGCGTCGCGTAGCGGTACACCCAGAACACGCGCCCGGTGCGGGCGTCGAGGGCGACGACGTCGTTGGGCCGCTGCGTCAGGTACATGACGCCGTCGACGACCAGCGGCGTCGCCTGCCACGGGCCGAAGACCGGGGTCTGGTAGACCCACTGCAACTGCAGGTCGCCGACGTTGGCCGCGGTCACGTCGTCGAGCTCGCTGTAGCGCTGGCTGAAGTAGGTGCCCGAATAGGTCAGCCAGTCGGCCGGCGCCTGCGCGGCGTCGCGGAGACGCTCGAACGGCACCTGCGCCTGGCTCGGTGCCGCGCCGGCCGCCAGTCCGGCCACTAGCGCCGCCAGCCCGATCCGCCGCATCGTCTCGTTGGTTCGCATGGTTCACCTCGACTTCGGCCCTGGCCCAGCAGCCGGCCGGTTCGCAGGGGTTGGTTTCGGAACACCGGTCGACGCGGCGGTCGCGCCCGCGCGGGGCGTGAACCGTCTCGCGCCTCCGGGCACCTGGGCACGCGGAGCCGGGCTGCTTCCGCGGCTTCAGCCCTTCAGAGACACCAAGTACGCCAGCAGGTCGGCCAGCTCGTCCGCGTCGAGCCGGTCGCCGTAGGCCGGCATCGGCGACGTCGTCAGGACCCGGAACTCGCGCAGGTCCGCCTTGTCGAACGACCGCAGGCGCGCGTCGCCGTCGAGGATCTGCACCGTGTAGGTGTCCTCGTTGAGCCGCCGCCCGGTGACCCGCTCCCCGCCGGCCGTCACCAGCTCGACGGGGCGGTCGATGGGCCGCATGGTGCCCGTCGGGTCGAGGAGCGAGCGCCGCAGGGCGCTCGGGGCCCGCTCGGCGCCGACCGAGGTCAGGTCCGTCGCCGCCCGGGGGCCGCGCCCCTCAACGCGGTGACAGTCGAGGCACGCGCCCCGGCCCTCGAAGAGCGCCCGGCCGCGCGCGGCGTCGCCCAGCGTCACCGCGTCGGCCTCGTAGGTCATGTTCCGGAGATAGGCGACGATGCCGGCCATCTCCGCCGCATCGAGCTCGAACGCCAGCATGCCGGTGCCGGGGATGCCGTTCCGGATGACCCCGATCAGGTCCCGGTCGGTGGCGGCGCGGCGCAGGGGGCCGTTGCGTAGGTCGACCCCGGCGGTGGCGTCCCCCGTCTCGCCGTGGCAACTCGCGCACTGCGACAGGTACACCGCGAGGCCGTACTCGATGTCGGCGGGATCGTGCTCGACGTGATCCTGGGCGCGCACGGCGACCGCCGATGCGGCGAGGCAGACCACCGTGCCGACGACACACCGCTCCCAGAACATCCGGGGCGGTCCAAGAAACCCTCGTAGCATGGGACTGTCCTCCCGCGAGTCGTGGCAATCCGCGGCGCAAAGTCCGGCCGCGTTCAACGGGCGATCATCCTGCCTGACTCCGTTGCTCCTCGGTCGATATGCCCGTTGTGCGCCCTCGTCGCGTCTTGGCGGGCACGGCCGTTCTCTCCGGCCCGCCGGGCAACCCCGCGAGTCTCGTCGAGACGTGCGGTTTCCGCCGCGGGCCGCCGGGGACCGCTCACTCCGGCAAGGCCAGCGCCACGTACTCGCTGGGCATGTCCTCCCAGCCGACGGTCACGACGATGTACTGCCGGCCGTCGACCATGTAGGTCATCGGCGCCGCCGTCGTGCCGCCGGGCAGCTCCATCTCCCAGACCACGTCGCCGGTCAGCTTGTCGTAGGCGCGGAACATCTTGCCGCCGGCCCCGCCCCAGAGCGGCTGCAGCACGACGACGCCGGCGTTGCCGCCCTCGCCGAGGAAGACGAGCGACTTCGTCACCAGGGGCGACACCCGTCCCGGCTGGCCGAGCGGGGGCAGGTCGAGGTCCTTCAGCATAGGATGGTCGCGCGGACCGTCGCCGTTCGCCTTCGACCACAGGATCTCGCCCTTCTTCAGGTCGATGGCGACCAGCCGCCCGTACGGCGGCTTGAAGATGGGCAGCTCGTTGGGGCCCTCGAGGGGGGCCAGCGTTTCGACCACGAGCCGCATGTCCGAGCGGGGGTGCTCGGACGGCACGATGCCGATGACCGACTCGCTGTGGACCGACGGCACGTAGAGGATGCCGGTCTCCGGATCGACGGCCGAGCCGCCCCAGTCGGCCCCGCCGACCACCCCCGGCATCTGCAGGGTGCCCTTCGTGCCCCGCGGCGAGTCGTCGACCATCGAGGGGGCGGTGAAGAGGGGGCCGGTCACGTACTGCTCGAAGACCTCGAGCGCGTCCCGCCGCAGCTCGGGGGTGAAGTCGATGAGGTCGTCGACCGTCGTCCCCTGCTGGTCGAACGGCGGCGGCTTCGTCGGGAACGGCTGGGTCGGCGCGTACCACTCGCCGGGCACGTCGCCGGGCGGCACCGGCCGCTCCTCGATGGGCCACACCGGCTCGCCCGTGACGCGGTTGAAGACGTAGGTGAACGCCTGCTTGCTCACCGCCGCGACCGCCTTCACCGGCTCGGCGCGCCCCTCGACCTGGAGGTCGAGGACGTTGGGGGCGGCGGCGAAGTCGTAGTCCCAGATGCCGTGGTGCACCGCCTGGAAGTGCCAGACGCGCTCGCCGGTGCGCGCGTCGAGGCAGACCATGCTCTCGGCGAACAGGTTGTCGCCGGGGCGGTAGCCGCCGTAGTAGTCGTTGGTCGGGGTCGACAGCGGGACGTACACCAGGCCGAGCTCCTCGTCCGCGGCGGGCCACGCCCACATGTTGGTGTTGCCGGTGTACTCCCACGACGGCCGGTCCTCGTTCAGCGCCGTCAGCCACGTCTCGTTGCCCGGCTCCCCCTCGTGGGGGACGGTGTGGAAGATCCAGATCTGCTCGCCGGTCCTGACGTCGAAGCCGCGCACGTCGCCCGGCGGCATCTCCTTCATCGCCGGCATGTTCGGGTTGGTGACGTCGCTCATGGCCGAGCCGATGACGACGACGTCGCCCACGACGAGGGGCGGAGAGCCCCAACTGAAGGTCTCCACCGGCTCGTCGAACCCCTGCGTCAGATCCACCTCGCCGCCGTCGCCGAAGTCGGGGTAGCGCTCGCCGGTGCGGGCGTCGAGGGCCACCAGGTACGAGCCGACCACCGCGAGCACGCGGGCGTCGTCGCTCCCGGAGTCCTCCCAGTAGGCGACGCCGCGGGTCTGGCGCACGCGGGTGAACGGCTCGCCGTCGCGGTCGGGCGGGGTGTCGAACCAGAGCACCTCGCCCGTCGTCGCGTCGAGCGCCGCCACCGTGCCGAGGCCCGAGCTGATGTAGAGCCGGCCGTCGGCCATCAGCGGCGTGTTCTGCGAGGCGATCGACGGCGTGAAGTCCTCGCGCCCCTCCCGCATCGCGTCGGGCAGCACCGACTGCCGCCAGACGATCTGGAGGTCGCCGATGGTTTCCGCGTCAATCTGGTCCAGCGGCGAGTACTTGGTGCCGGCCGCGTCCGACCCGTACGACCGCCACTCCACGTCCTGGGCGTGGCCGGTGCCGGCGGCGACCGCCGCGCAGGTTGCCGCGACCGCCGTCAGCGCCGCCGCCCGGATGAGCATCTTCCGCATGTCGTGTCTCTTCCTCCGCCTCGACCCGCGCCGCCTCCGCTCCGCCGGAACGCCCGGCGCGCGTCAGGCACCCCCGTCGTCCGCGTCCGGTCAACCCGCTAGGTCGTCCAGCGTCACGTCCAGCGCGGCCGCGAGACGGCGGACGAGATCCAGCGTACCCGACTTCCGGCCGTTCTCGATCTGCGACAGGTATCCCTTCGAGACGCCCACCCTCGCCGCGAGGGCGTCGAGCGTCAGCCCGCGGTGTCGCCGCCACGCCCGCAGCGGGGGTGCCCCGTCCAGAATCGCGTGCACCACCTCGCCGGGGACCGTGTCGCCGGCCTCGTTCTCACGCAGGGCTCGGTCGGTGGCCGCCAGGTCCGCGGACTCCTCCAGCGAGGCGACCATGCGGCGGTACTCGTCGATCGGCACCACCGCATACTCGGGTCGACCGTCCTTCTCGATGATCTGAACGTCACGATCGATCTCAACCATGCTGCTGTTCCAGATCGTCAAGCTCCGCACCTAGAGGGAAGACCCGGTAACGACCAAGCGACAGCAAGAACTCCACGCGGGCATTCCCGCGAGCTCCGCGGCCCGGCCGGAAGACAGGCGGCCGAGTTCATAGAGCTTGACGGCGGCCAATGTGCGAAGTTCCTTGGCGAATGCATGCTCGTCGGTCTTCTCGGCCAACAACACCTTTTCCGGAATGTCGATCGCGATCCGACGTGTTGTCGTCATCTTCCTCTCCTTTGGCGATCCGACCGCAGCGTCGCTAGGGTCAGCTTGTGACCTGCGCAAAGTGCATGATAAAGCGAGTTGCAGGCGCGGCGCGTGTGCATTCGCCTTACGAGAGGCGGGAGAGCAGGTCGTCGGCGTCGACGCACTCGAAGAGCAGGTCGCCGGCTTCGGTGAGGCGGTCGGGGTCTTCGACGCCGGCGAGGAGCGCGGCCAGCCGCTCGGCGGCGGGCGCGCCGAACTTGCGGGCGGCCCGACGAACGAGGGCGGCCCGTTCGCGGGCGATGCCCTCGGCGCGGGCCTGCTCGAGCCCCCGGGCGATGCCCTCGGTGCGGCCCCGCTCGATGCCTTCGGCGCGGCCCCGCTCAAGTCCCTCGGCATGGCCTTCCGCGCGGCCGGCCCATAGCCCCGCGGTGTGGGCCTGCCGGCGGTGGCGGCCGAGCTGCGGGTCGTCGTCGGGCGTCGTGCCTTCGTCCTCGCCGAGCCGACGGCCTACCCGGGTCAGGTCGGCCAGGGTGCGCGGGCTGAGGCGGCTCTCGTTCAGGGCGGCGTGGATCTGCGCGGTCGTCCAGGTGGGGAACGCGCGGCTCTCGTCGGCGATGCGGAAGCGGCCCTCCTCCAGCACGTAGATGGTCAGGCCCGGCCGCACGCGCCGGGGCCGGTTCGGCGACGGCTCGTCGGGGGTGTCCACCCACACCTCGGGGAAGCCCCACGCCTCGTACACCGGCAGCTTGTTGCGCCGGACGTCGGTGGTGTGATCCACTTCGAGGATCACGTCCGGCAGGGGGTCAACCCCCAGCATGATGGCGGGGTCGCGGGGCCGCCAGACGCTCCGGTCGAGGTAGATGGTCTGGTCGGCCACCAGGACCTGCCGCGGCCGGCCGTCCTCGTCCCGCTCCATCAGGTAGACGGCCCCGGCCAACCGGAAGCGCGACCCGCGCTCCAGGCACATGCGGATCAGCAGCTCGCTCAGCAGGTTCGGGGCAATCTCGTGGACGGGGCCGGCGTCGCGCAGCACCCAGGCCGTCCCCGTCTCGCGCAGCCAGTACTCGATGCGCCCGTCGTAGGCCCACACGTCGTCCCAGGTCGACAGCGAGACGGGGTCGCAGCCGGGGAAGTCGGAGCCCGCGGTCGGCATCGGCGCGGTCGGTGCCGGCCCGGCCGGTCTGACGGCCTTCTGGACGCGCGCGACGGCGGAGGGAATCATGGCGGCCATGTGCCTGCCGCCCATGATGCCACAATCGGCGCGTCGGCGGGGAAGCGGCGGCGAAGACGGGTGTTGCCGGTCGGTACGGCGCCCGAGAGTCGTAGGGAAACGCGTCTCGTCGGTCGGCATCCTGCGGATCGACGCCGTCGTCCAGGCGGGCGACGACACAGCCGTAGGGAACGGGTGTCGTCGGTCGGGGGAGCCGCAGGGCTTCCGCCGGCGCGCCGTCGGCGGTGCCGTTGATACGCGGGACCGGCTCAAAGCTCTGGCCCGAAAGGCGAGCTTCCGTAGGTGTGCTGCCGACGGCGGCACCGTTGACACGCGGGACCGGCTCAAAGCCCTGGCCCGAAAGGCGAGCCGTCGACGCGAGCATGCTGATCTGCCGGTCAGGATAAGCGGGAGAGCAGGTCGTCGGCGTTTTCGCACTCCAAGAGCAGGTCGCCGGCCTCGGTGAGGCGGTCGGGGTCTTCAAGCCCGGCGAGGAACGCGGACAGCCGCTCGGCGGCGGACGCGCCGAACTTCCGGGCGGCCCGACGAACGAGGGCGGCCCGTTCCCTGGCGATGCCCTCGGCGCGGCCCTGCTCGAGCCCCTCGGCGCGGCCGGTCCATAGCCCCGCGGCGTGGGCCTGCCGGCGGTGGCGGCCGAGCTGCGGGTCGTCGTCGGGGGTGGTGCCCTCCCGCTCGCCGAGCCGCCGGCCCACCCGCGTCAGGTCGGCCAGGGTGAGCGGACTCAGGCGGCTCTCGTTCAGGGCGGCGTGGATCTGCGCGGTCGTCCAGGTGGGGAACGCGCGGCTCTCGTCGGCGACGCGGAAGCGGCCGCCCTCGAGCACGTAGATCGTCAGGCCCGGCCGCACGCGCCGGGGCCGGTTCGGCGAGGGCTCGTCGGGGGTGTCGACCCACACCTCGGGGAAGCCCCACGCCTCGTAGACCGGCAGCTTGTTGCGGCGGACGTCGGTGGTGTGATCCACTTCGAGGATCACGTCCGGCAGGGGGTCCACCCCCAGCACGATGGCGGGGTCGCGCGGCCGCCAGACGCCGCGGTCCAGGTAGATGGTCTGGTCGGCCACCAGGACCTGCCGCGGCCTGCCGTCCTCGTCCCGCTCCATGAGGTAGACGGCCCCGGCCAACCGGAAGCGCGACCCCCGCTCCTGGCCGAGGCGGGTCAACAGCTCGCTCAACAGGTGCGGGGAGACCTCGTGGACGGGGCCGGCGTCGCGCAGCACCCAGGCCGTCCCCGTCTCGCGCAGCCAGTACTCGATGCGCCCGTCGTGGGCCCACACGTCATCCCAGGTTGGCAGCGAGACGGGGTCGCAGCCCGGAAAGTCCCGCCCCGCGGTCGGCATCGGCGCGGTCGGTGCCGGCGCGGCCGGTGCCGGCGCGGCCGGCTTGACGGCCCTCTGGACGCGCGCGACGGCGGGGGGAATCATGGGGGCCATGTGCCTCTGACCATCATGCCACAATCGGCGTGTCGGCGGGGGAAGCGGCCCCGCCGGCGGCCGGTTACAATGCCCGGCGAGGGGAGGCAGGCGATGAGCATGGACAGCGCCCTGATCCGCAGACTCGCGTCGTGGGCCGCCGCGTACACGGTTGTCGCGGCCGTGGCCGGTGCCCCGGCGCACGCCGGCGACTGGCCGCAGTTCCGCGGGCCGACGGGGCAGGGCCACGCGGCGGACGCAGTCGTCCCGCTTGAGTGGAGCGAGACGGAGAACGTCACCTGGAAGACGCCGGTGCCGGGCCTCGGGTGGTCGTCGCCAGTCGTGGCGGACGGGCGCCTCTGGCTCACGACGTCGCTGATCGACTCCGCCGAAGGCAGCTCGCTGCGGCTGCTCGCCTTCGACGCCGAGACGGGGAATCCGGCCCTCGACGTGGAGGTCTTCGACAGCAGCGAGGTCTATCCCCTCAACCCGAAGAACAGCCTCGCCTCGCCGACGCCGGTCCTCGACCCGGACGGCGGGCGGGTCTACGTCCACTTCGGGGCCACCGGGACCGCCGCCGTCAGCACCAGCGGCGACATCCTGTGGCGCACGCGCTTCCCCTACATCTCGCAGCACGGCAACGGGGGGTCGCCCATCCTCCACGACGGCAGGCTGATCGTCAGCATCGACGGCTACGACACCGCGTATCTCGTGGCCGTCGACGCCCGCACCGGCGAGGAGCGCTGGCGCTCGGTGCGGCCCGATCCGGTATCACAGGCCTACTCGACGCCGATCGTCATCGAGGTCGGCGGCCGGGAGCAGATCGTCAACGTCAGCGCGTTCCGGACCTCGGGGCACGATCCGGCGTCGGGGCGGGCGATCTGGGAGGTGGTCTACCCCCGCGGCTTCTCGAACGTGCCGCGGCCGGTCTACGGCCACGGGCTCGTCTACCTGTCGACGGGCTTCCAGCAGCCGACCCTGCTCGCGGTGCGCGCGGACGGCACCGGCGACGTCACCCGCTCGCACGTCGCGTGGCGGCTGCGGCGCGGTGCCCCGCTGACCCCGTCGCCGATCCTCGTCGGCGACGAGCTCTACATCGTCACCGACTTCGGCATCGCGACCTGCGTCGACGCCCTCACCGGCGAGATCCACTGGCAGGAGCGGCTCGGCGGCAACCACTCCGCGTCGCCGGTGTTCGCGGGCGGACGCATCTACTTCCAGAACGAGGCGGGAATCACCACGGTGCTCGCGCCGGGCACCGAGTTTGACGTGCTGGCCCGGAACCGGCTCGACGGTTCGACCCTGGCGTCGATGGCGGTCTCCGACGGCGCGCTGTTCCTGCGCACCGACACCCACCTCTACCGCATCGAAGAGCGGCCCTGATTCTCGCCGTGGCCTCGGTTTCGTGCAGCAGGTCGCGGTATCGGTTGTGCTGGATCGAGGATTCGGCCCTGATTCTCGCCGTGGCCTCGGTTTCGTGCAGCAGGTCGCGGTATCGGTTGTGCTGGATCGAGGATTCGGCCCTGATCTCGCCGCGGCCTCGGTTCCAGCAGCGGGTGTTGTATCCGTCGAAAGCGGCCGCGACATTCCGTCAGGACAGACGGGAGATCAGGTCGTCGGTGTCGGTGCACTCCAACAGCAGGTCGCAGGCTTCGGTGAGGCGGTCGGGGTCTTCGAGTCCGGCGACGACCGCGGCCAGCCGGTCGGTGGTGGGCGCGCCGAACTTCCGGGCGGCCAGACGAACGAGGACCTCTGCGCGTCCCTCCAAGCGGCCGGTCCAGCGGCCCGCTTCATGGGCCTGCCGCCGGTGGAGGCGCATCTGGGGGTCGTCGTCGGGCGTGGTGCCCTCGTCCTCGCCGAGCCGCCGGCCCACCCGCGTCAGGTCGGCCAGGGTGCGCGGGCTCAGGCGGCTCTCGTTCAGGGCGGCGTGGATCTGCGCGGTCGTCCAGGTGGGGAACGCGCGGCTCTCGTCGGCGATGCGGAAGCGGCCGCCGTCGAGCACGTAGATCGTCAGGCCCGGCCGCACGCGCCGGGGCCGGTTCGGCGAGGGCTCGTCGGGGGTGTCTACCCACACCTCGGGGAACCCCCACGCCTCGTAGACCGGCAGCTTGTTGCGCCGGACGTCGGTGGTGTGATCCACTTCGACGATCACGTCCGGCAGGGGGTCCACCCCCAGCACGATGGCGGGGTCGCGGGGGCGCCAGACGCTCCGGTCCAGATAGATGGTCTGGTCGGCTACCAGCACTTGGCGCGGCCGGCCGTCCCCGTCCCGTTCTATCAGGTAGACGGCCCCGGCCAACCGGAAGCGCGACCCGCGCTCCAGGCACATGCGGGTCAGCAGCTCGCTCAGCAGGTTCGGGGCAGTCTCGTGGACGGGGCCGGCATCGCGGAGCACCCAGGCCGTCCCGGTCTCGCGCAACCAGTACTCGATGCGGCCGTCGTAGGTCCGCACGTCGTCCCACGTCGGCAGGGCTACGGGGTCGCAGCCGGGAAAGTCCCGCCCCGCGGTCGGCGTCGGCACGGCCGGCGTCGGTGCGGCCGGCCTGACGGCCCGCTGGACGCGCGCGACAGCGGGGTGAATCATGGCGGTCATATGCCTGCCGTCCATCATGCCACAATCGACGCGCCGGCGGGGAGCCGCAGCGAAGACGGGCGTTGCCGGTCGGTACGGCGCTGATTCTCGCGATACCTTGCCCCGCGGGTTCTTCGGCGGCTCGAAGCGCCGCGGAGGCGCGCCGCCGCGGGCGGCGCGTGCGTCCAGCGTTGCACCCGGCCATTTCGGGGTTGCTTCGTGCCGGCGCTATATACCGGAGCGGCCGGAGCGGGACCCGAATCCGGCGGCGGACTCGACGCGGGACCTCCGGGCAGGTCCGAGGGGCCTGAGATCGGTTGCCGGGTGGCCCGGAACTCGGTGTCTTGCCCGGACCGACGGCGCCGGCGGCGCCACGAGTGGCGGCCGGCGGAGGTCGTGTTGCGGGACCGGCTCGCAGACAGACTGGCGTCGCGCGGTGGGTAGCGAAAGATCCGGGTCCGGGTCGAACATGACGGCCGTGGCCGTGCAGACAGACTGGCGTCGCGCGGTGGGTAGCGCAAGGGGGGTACGGAATGTTGGAGCCAGAGATGAACGCGCTGATCGAGTCTCCTGAATTCAAACGATTCCAGGAGGAGCTGCATTCCCCGAGGTTCAGTCCGTTCGACGTCCTGCAAGTCGCGGATGTGGAAATTCGCCACAGCAACGTCCTGGCGTGGCTGCTCACCCCGGACGGGACACACGGAATCGGCGGCCGATTCCTGCGCAAATTCGTCGAGCACCTGACCCGTCGCCACGACGCTGCGCTCTTCCGTCGTCTGACTGGTTTCGACGACAAGGACAATGTCGAGATCAGGAGAGAGGACTACCACGACGGCGGCTACGCTGACATCACCGTCGGTTTCAAGGCGGAAAGGGTGCTGCTCATCATCGAGAACAAGGTCGTGGGATGGTACCCCGAGGCCGAAGATCAGGCCAGGGGCTATCAGGAGACGTTTGTCGAAAAGTACAGGGGCCGGTACGACTACTATCCCGGCGTTCTGCTTACTACTTCGGACTCACTGGAAGGAAAGAACGAAGAACGCAAGAGGCACCACAGTTCATTCCCTCTATTCCCTCTGAGTTGGGGCGAGGTACGTGAGATCATCCGGTCCCTGCTGAAGGACGGCGAGAGCGGGAACTTCGCGGACGGCCAAGTCCGAGATTTCGTGAAGCGATACGTCGAGGTCATTGAGGATAGACTGATCCACGCCGGAGACGATCCCGCCGAGCGACTGCTCAACAAGCATCCACAGATATTCGAGAAGCTGCAGGACGAATCGGCTCTGTTGGACAAAGTGGACGAACCGCACAGGGCTACCATCAGACGGTGGATGGAGAACTTCGAAGGGAGGCCGCGCAGGCTGAGAGAAGAGGTTGCGGAGTACCTGACGCAGAAGGGATGGATCGATGCCGGCCGCATCAAGAACACGGGGGTTAGGGGCGACTTACCGGGCTGGCGATGGCTGGTGTGGTTTCACATGCCGTCCGGCGAGGAGCTAGGCATCCGCGAGGGTTACGGCTGGCGGTTCACCTTCGAACCTCGCAACGTGACCGTGACCGTGCAGTTCGGCACACTATGGGGACTGAACCCGAAGGACCCGGACCCGAAGTGGCAGCGGATCTGGAGCTTTCTGCAGCACACGCCAATCGATCGGGACAGATCGGCGAGATACCCCATGGAAAAAGGCGTCATCTATCGACACAATCTTCTGAAGGGCGCGGAACTCGCCGGGCCGTTCGAGGAATCGGTCAAGTTGCTTCACCAAGGATTGGACCAGTTCTTCGGTCCAGACGGAGATTACGGGCGGATAGAGCGCTATTTCAGGTGCCTCGCCTTCGATCCGCAGGAACCACGGCCTCTCGCTGACGGCGAGACCAAATCGTGACGAGCTTCTACGGCGCGGACCGCGTAGGGTCCAGGATGACCGCAGCACGCTGTCTCATCGGACGAGCGGTCCTCGGACGGCAGACCGCGCGGCTCGGTACCAGTCTGCGGGTCGCGGTATGCGTCGAAAGCGGCCGCGACAGTCCCGTCAGGCCAGACGGGACAACAGGTCGTCGGCGTCGGCGCACTCCAAGAGCAGGTCGCAGGCCTCGGTGAGGCGGTCGGGGTCTTCGAGCCCGGCAAGGACCGCGGCGAGCCGGTCGGCGGTGGGCGCGCCGAACTTCTGGGCGGCCAGACGAACGAGGAGGGCGCGTTCCCGCGCGATGCCTTCGGCGCGGCCCTGCTCGAGCCCCTCGGCGTGCCCCTCCGCACGGCCGGTCCAGCGGCCCGCTTCATGGGCCCGCCGCCGGTGGAGGCGCATCTGGGGGTCGTCGTCGGGGGTGGTGCCCTCGTCTTCGCCGAGCCGCCGGCCCACCCGCGTGAGGTCGGCCAGGGTGCGCGGGCTCAGGCGGCTCTCGTTCAGTGCGGCGTGGATCTGCGCGGTCGTCCAGGTGGGGAACGCGCGGCTCTCGTCGGCGATGCGGAAGCGGCCGCCGTCGAGCACGTAGATCGTCAGGCCCGGCCGCACGCGCCGGGGCCGGTTCGGCGAGGGCTCGTCGGGCGTGTCCACCCACACCTCGGGGAACCCCCACGCCTCGTACACCGGCAGCTTGTTGCGCCGGACGTCGGTGGTGTGATCCACTTCGACGATCACGTCCGGCAGGGGGTCCACCCCCAGCATGATGGCGGGGTCGCGCGGCCGCCAGACGCTTCGGTCGAGGTAGATGGTCTGGTCGGCGACCAGCACCTGCCGAGGCCGGCCGTCCTCGTCCCTCTCCATCAGGTAGACGGCCCCGGCCAACCGGAAGCGCGACCCGCGCTCCAGGCACATGCGGATCAGCAGCTCGCTCAGCAGGTTCGGGGCAATCTCGTGGACGGGGCCGGCGTCGCGCAGCACCCAGGCCGTCCCCGTCTCGCGCAGCCAGTACTCGATGCGCCCGTCGTAGGCCCACACGTCGTCCCAGGTCGGCAGCGAGACGGGGTCGCAGCCGGGAAAGTCCTGTTGCGCGGTCGGCGTCGGCGCGGTCGGCGTCGGCGCGGCCGGCCTGACGGCCCTTCCGGTGTGCGCGACGGGGGTGGCAATGAACGGGGCCATACGGCTGTTCCCAGTATGCCACAGCCGGCGGCCGGCCGCCGCGCGGTTGCGGCCCGGTCGCGGCTGGAGCGGTGGCGAAGCGACGCGATCAGCTACTGGATGACCGGGTTCACCCAGCCGGCCGGCAGCACCTTGTCGGGGTCGGGGCGGATGCTCAGGTAGGTGACGTGGTCGGGAATCGCGGTCCACCCGTGGAACACCCCGCCGGGGATGACCACGACGTCGCCCACCGACACGTCGCGGACCTCGCCGCCCTCGGCCGTGGCCCGGTAGCTCTCGCCCACCAGCACCTGCACGATGTGGCTGTCATCGGGGATGTCCAGGCGCTCGGTGATCGTCCCGCCGGTCATCAGGGTCCCGCTCCCCGAGACGATGTAGTAGACCTCGGTCACCAGCGTGTGGACGATGCCCCGCGCCGTCGTCCCCGTCGACTCGAGGGCGTCGCGGTGGAGGATGCCGACGGCGACGTTCGACTTGCCGATGTCGACCACCTTCACCTGGCGGTCGACCCCGCCCTCGGGGGCGTTCCTCACCGCCATGTACTCCGCCACCGTCACGTCCGTCGCGGCGGTGATCTGGGCCGCCGCGGGTGCGGCCGCGATCAGCGCGGCGGCAGGCCCCATCAAGCATCCGGGCAGTACTCTGCGCATCTCGACTCCTAATCCCTCACCAGCGGGCGCCACGCGAGTTCCCAGCTCAGCGGTGCCTCCTCCGGCAGGTAGCAGATCTCGTGGTCGCACGCCTGGTACTCCAGCACCCCCTCGACTCGCAGGGTGGCGCCGGGCTCGGAGGCCAGCGCGTCGATGTCGCGGCGCATCGGGATCGTTACGTCCTGCACGAGCCGGAACGGCTCCTCGTAGACCTCGACCGTCTCGTCGAGGGGCTCGAAGTGGTACAGCTCCGACGCCGGGTAGCTCACATCGTGGCCCCGCAGGAAGTCCGGGGCGGTCAGGCGCAGGCGGATCACCTGGTAGCCGTGGTCGCCGGGCGCGTAGACGTGCATGTCGGTCTTCGGCGTGACGTCGACCACGAACGACAGGCGGTTGCCCGGCGCGACCACGTCGTCGGTGGCCCACACGAGGGCTTCCAGGTGGTCGGTGGCGACGCGGGTCGCGGCCCGGTCGTCGGCGCCGGCGATCGCGTCGCCGAGTCGGACCGCGATGCTCGACACCGTCGAGCGCTCCTGGTACGCCGCCTCGAAGAAGCGCGAGGTCACGCGGCCCGCCGTGTCGAGCATGAACGTGCCGGGATAGGGGATGCCGTAGAGCCGGCGCATCATCTGGCGCCGCTCCTCGGGCGCGCGGGCCGGGTCCATCTCGTGGTTCAGGAGCCCGTATTCCCGGATGGTCGCCGAGCCCTCGTCGGACAGCAGCGGAATGTCGATGCCGCGCGCGTCCGCGAAACCCGCGAGGGTCGCGACGGGGTCGTAGGTGACGACGGCTACGCCGAGGCCTTGGGCCTGGATGTCCTGGTGGCGGCTTTGCAGCTCCACGAGCTGCGTCTTGCAGTACGGTCACCAGTCGGCCGAGCGGCTGAACACCAGCATCAGCCCGTTCGGCCCCATCAGCGAGTCGAGGTTCCGCGCCGCGCCGGTCTGGTCCGGGAGCGAGAAGGACGGCACGACGTCGCCGACCTGGGGGCCCACCCCGTCGACGTCCGGCAACGGCGGCGCCTGCGCCGTCGCGGCCGAGACCGCCCCGAGCGCGAGCAACCCGCACAACGTCACGATACGTGCGATTCTCATCGATTCACATCTCCGATCGTCAATCGCGCCTCCGGCTCGGCGGAAGCGTCTCTTGTCACTGCCAGTCGCCACGGCCACTCCCGCCCCTGACGGGCGGACGGAAACGCTTCCGTGGCGCGCCATCGCGACGCCTCCTATCATAGCGCCCTAGCGGGCGCATCCCGTCGCATCCCGGGCGATCCGTCGTCGACGGAGTGGCAGCTCGCAACGCTTCCCACACGGCACCCCGCCGGGCGCACGGTGCCGAAGCGGCGCTCGGCCGGAGTGCGTCGTCGCGCCGACGCGCCGGCGGGCAGGCGGCAGTTCGGCCGCTACTCCGGCAGCGCCAGCGCCACCAGCTCCGGCACGTCGCCGCCCACCGTCAGCGCGATGTACTGCCGTCCCTCGTGCAGGTAGGTCATCGGCGTGCCGATGGGGCCGCCCGGCAGGTCGACCGAGCCGACGACGGTGCCCGTCGCCTTGTCGCGCGCCACCAGCCGCGGGCCGTCGTCGGTCCCGCCCGCGGTGAGGCCGCTGACGAGCAGCGTCTTCGTGATCACCACGCCGCCGCGGCCGTCGCCGCCGAGCGGCGGCAGGTCGAGGTCGCGCAGCGCGGGATGCCGTCGGACGCGGTCGCCGTCGCCGTTCGGCCGCATCCACGCGTGCTCGCCCCGTTTCAGGTCGATCGCGGTCATCCGCGAGTAGGGCGGCTTCAGCAGCGGCAGCCCGTTCGGCATCCGCGGCTGCACACCCGCGGCGAGCCCCCGCATGGTGTAGCGGAGGTTGCCGCCGTCGGCGGGGTCCGGCGTGTAGTACTTGATGACCGAGAACCGGTTGACCGACGGCACGTAGAGCAGACCCGTCTCGGGGTCGACCCCCGAGCCCGCCCAGCCCGCGCCGCCCCCGACGTGGGGGCGCTGAATCGTGCCCTGCAGGCCGCCGTCGTGGCTCAGCGTCGGGGGCGAGAAGAGCGGACCGAGCCGGAAGTTCCGCACCGCCTCGACGGCCATCGCGCGGATCTCGGGCGTGAAGTCGACGAGGTCGTCGATGCCCACCCCCTGGTACTCGAACGGCGGCGGCTTCGTCGGGAACGGCTGGGTGGGCGACAGCACCTCGCCCTCCATGTCGCTGTCGGTCTCGACCGGGCGCTCCTCGATGGGCCACACCGGCTCGCCCGTCACCCGGTCGAAGACGTAGGTGAAGCCCTGCTTGCTCACCTGGGCGATCGCCCGGACGGGTTCGGGCCGGCCCTCGACGGCGACGTCGACGAGGCTGGGGGCGGCGGGGAAGTCGTAGTCCCAGACGCCGTGGTGCACGGCCTGGAAGTGCCACATCCGCTGGCCGGTCTCGATGTCGAGGGCGACCACGCTCTCGGCGAACAGGTTGTCGCCGGGCCGGTGGCCGCCGTAGTAGTCGCCGGTCGGCGTGCCCGTCGGCAGGTACACGTAGCCCAGCTCCTCGTCGGCGCTCATCGGCGGCCACACGTTGGTGTTGCCCGAGTAGCGCCACGACTCGTTCAGCCAGGTGTCGGCGCCGAAGTCGTCCCCCTGCGGCACCGTCCGGAAGACCCACCGCACGTCGCCGGTGCGCGCGTCCACCCCCTTGATCCACCCCGGCGGCGCCTCCTTGGCGATGACCCCGTCGGAGATGACGTTGGGCGTGACCACCACGTCGCGGGCGACGATGGGCGGCGACGCCACCCCCATCAGGTTGCGGCCGCGGCGGGTGGTGCCGCCGCGGTCGGCGCGGGGGATGCCCGCCATGAGGTCGACGCGCCCGTCGTCGCCCCAGTCGAGGACCGGCTCGCCGGTGTCGGCGTCGAGCGCGAGCAGGTACGCCTCGTGAGTGCCGAAGAAGATGCGGGCGTCGTCGCCGTCGCTCCACCAGGCGACCCCGCGCGAGTTGTTGAAATGGGTCGGCCGCCCGCGCAGGTAGATCTGCGGGTCGTGCACCCAGATGGTCTCGCCGGTCGCCGCGTCGACCGCCGCCACCTGGTGCAGCGCCGTCGAGAGGTAGAGGACGCCGCCCGCCATCAGCGGCGTCGCCTGGAACATGCGGATGCCGAGGCGCGGGATCTGCTCGCGCAACGCGTCGAGATCGAGAGCCGCGTCGGCCGACTGCCAGCGCCAGGCGATCTCGAGATCGCCGAAGTTGCCGGCGTCGATCTGGTCGAGCGGCGAGTACTTGGTGCTGCCGGCGTCGCCGCCGTAGCTCCGCCACTCGCCGTCCGCGGCGCCGTACTGGGCGAGCGCGCCGGCGGGGGAGAGCGCGGCCGCGCACCACGCGAGGAGGATCACGGAAACGAGGATCGTCGAGCGACGCCGTGTGCACTCCATCGTCACCTCCGGCCTCCACTATACTCGGCTCGACGCCGCGGGCGGTCATCAGCCGCTGGGCAAGTGCCCAACCTTTGATGCTTGGCGGGTCTTCAACCTGGACGGGTTGCCGGAGGCGGTGCATCCGCGGGGTCGGGGTCGTCATCAGCGGCGACGGACGCACGAGGGCCGACGATGGATTCGGGTGACTTCGCGGATCGGCTCCGCCGCCTGCGCGGGGAGCCGGACCCGCGCCGCCGCCGGCTGGCCATGCTCGCACTGCTCACGGCCCGGCTCGCGCCGCAGGGCATCGAGCCGATCCTGGTGGGGGGGGGCGCCCTGGAGTTCTACACCGCCGGCGGCTACGCGACCGGCGATGTGGACCTGGCCCTGCCGTCGGGGCCCGAGGTCGACGCCGCGTTCGCCGCCCTGGGGTTCGAGAAGGAGGGGCGGCTCTGGCATCACGCCGACCTCGATCTGTTCTTCGAGGCGCCGGCGCCGGCCGGACTCCCGGGCGAGGACGCCCCGCGGACGGAGGTCGCCGTCGACGGCCTCCCCGTGGTGGTCATCGGCGTCGAGGACCTGCTCATCGACCGCCTCCGCGCCTGGGTGCACTGGCAGAGCGACGAGGACGGACGCTGGACCCGACGGCTCGCGAAGCTCTACGCGCACCGGCTGGACTGGGGCTATCTGCGGACGCGGACGAGGGACGTTCCCGAAGAAGCCGAGGCCCTGCGGCGGGTCGAGCAAGAGGCGCGCCGGCCATGATCGACTACGACGAGTTCCAGGCGGAGGTGCGGCGTCTCAAGCGCGAGCGCTGGGCGAAGATCCTCGCCGCCGAGCCGCCGGGCCGGGTGCCCGGGCGACGGCCGCGCGATCCCGAGCAGGAACGCCTGCTGCTCGAGATGGACCGCGCCCGGCTGCAGCGGGAGCAGCCGTCCTTGTTGGCGCGGAAGCCGGGTTCGGACTGACCGTGCCGCGGGTTCGCCGAGCCCGTTCCCTCCAGGTCTGGAAGCCGGGCGGCGCCGCCCGGCCGCGGCCTGAGCACGCTCGTGGCGCTGGCGGCCAATCCGCAACGTCACTGCCGTTCGACGACGATCTCGGCGCTGCTCGGGACCGCCCCGAGCACCGTCGAGTCGCCGTCGATGTTGCCGATGACGTTCACCGCGCTCGCCGGCCGGATCTCGTCTCCGCGGCTCATGGGCGTCGGCCCCCAGAAGAGGCAGAGCGCGCTGCCGGGCGGCCAGTAGGCCACCGCCCCCTTGTCGACCGTTTCCGCGGCGTCCGGCGCCTCCGCTGCGTCGACCAGTATGGGAAAGTAGATCTCGTCGCCCCAGGTCTGTACGCGGCCGGTGATCGGCAGCGCGTCCCACACCGCGTCGGCGGTGGGCGAGTAGTTCAGCGTGGCGGTCACCGTGACGTCACCGGCGCGGATCCGAATCAGTCTGTCGCCCATGCGCGGTTTCTCCTCGATCAGGGCGGCCGGCCGAAGGCTCGCCGCCCAGGGCCGACCCGGCCGCCGCGTCCGTCGGCGTCGTCATCGGGCCTTCCGCGGTCGACGCCTCGGAATAGGGCGGAGTCCCTTTTCGCTGCCGCCCAGAGCCGCGAGGCGGCGTGCGCTCTCGCGTGCGATCAACACGTCCAGTCCGTGCTCTACAAGGGCCGTCTCGTCCTGGATGCCGGTCAGTCGCGTGGCTTCCCGCAGCAGGTCGTCGTCGATGTCGAGCGTCATCCGCACCCGTATAGATATGCACGCAGGGATCACACCCGTCAAGGCGGTCCGCTGCCGCTCGCGGGATGTTGAGAGCGGGCGGGCACCGAGCGGCGGCGCCGCATTGACATCGAATGTCCATGGGACGTACATTCGATGTGCATACGTCGTTCACGCATACGGATTCCCCTGGACACGATGCCCCTCTTTCCTCCAGACGAACGCCGCGCCGTCGAGTCGGTCGCACAACTCGCCGCCTGCAACCCGTTCGTGCCCGAGTTCGTCGAGTGGGAGCGGGCGCTGCTGGGCCCGGACCACGCCGCGGACCGCTCGGTGTGGAACCTGCGCGCGCGGCCCGAGGCGGAGAACCGGGCCCTCGCGATGGTCGGCGTCATCGCCGAGCGGGCCGCGCGCGGCGCGCGGGAGCGGCTGCGCAGGCGGCCGGCCGCGGACCGCGACGAGCTGATTCTCTACGGGCAGATCGTCGCCTACGTCCTGTTCCAGCGCTACGCGGAGCCCCTGCAGCGAACGGATCTGGACACCGCGCGTACGCCCGGACGGGCGGCCTGCTACCGGCCGTTCCGCCGGGATCTCGAGCACTTCCTCGCGCTGCCGGGGCTGCGGCTGCCGGGGCGCGTCGACCCCGCGCACCTGTTCGCCTGCTGCCACCAGCTTGTCCGCGCCTTCCGCCTCATCTACCGCCACATCATCGGCGCGTCGCGCCCCGCGGCGCAGCTTCGCGCGGCGGTGTGGCAGTCGATCTTCACCCACGACCTGCGCCGCTACTGGCGGTCCCTGTACGACCGGATGCACGACATCACCACCCTCATCACCGGCCCCTCCGGCACCGGGAAGGAGCTGGTGGCGCGCGCCATCGGCCTGTCGCGCTACGTGCCGTTCGATTCCCGGCGCGAGGCGTTCGCCGCGACCCTCGACGGCGCGTTCCACACCCTGAACCTGTCGGCCCTGTCGCCCACCCTCATCGAGTCGGAGCTGTTCGGCCACCGCAAGGGCGCCTTCACCGGGGCGGTCCAGGACCGGGTGGGCTGGCTCGAATCGTGCCCGGCCATGGGCACAGTGCTCCTCGACGAGGTCGGCGAGATCGACGCGTCGATCCAGGTCAAGCTGCTGCGGGTCCTTCAGACGCGCGAGTTCCAGCGCATCGGCGAGACCACGACCCGCGAGTTCAAGGGGAAGCTCATCGCCGCGACCAACCGCGACCTCGCGGCGGAGATGCGCGCCGGGCGTTTCCGGGAGGACCTGTACTACCGCCTCTGCTCGGACCTCGTCGAGACCCCGTCGCTGCGCGACCAGCTCCGCGACGCCCCCGGCGAGCTCCGCAACCTCGTGCTCTTCGTCGGCGAGCGCGTCGTCGGCGAGGCCGGCGCCCCCGAGCTCGCCGACGAGGTCATGGCGTGCATCGACCGCGACCTCGGCCCCGACTACCCCTGGCCCGGGAACGTGCGCGAGCTCGAGCAGTGCGTCCGCAACGTGCTGGTCCGCAAACGCTACCGTCCCCCGGCGGTGCCGGCGCAAGGGGCCGACGACGGCGTGGCGGCGGCCCTCCGGGACGGCGGTCTCACCGCCCGCGAGCTGCTCGGCCGCTACTGCACGACCGTCTACGCCCGCACCGGCAGCTACCAGGAGACCGCGCGCCGGCTCGCCCTCGATCGGCGCACCGTGAAGCAGCACGTCGACCGCGATCTGCTCGAGAGACTGCGCGGCGGCCCTCCGGCGACCCCCTGACCTTCCCGCTCATCCCGCAGGCGCGCGGCTGGATCCAAGGTGCTCGCGCCGGACGCGGCCCGAAAAGGCGGAGCGTCGGTGACCGCCGCGGCGGGCGGTGGCGCACGTGAGCCGACCACGCTGTCAGCAAAGAAGGTCCCGCATCATCGCGTCGACGGTTCCTGCCGAATCGTCCACGTCGAATGGGTAGCAGGCCATCTCCAGGTCTTGGTCATCGACGAACCGGAAGTTGATGGTCTCCCGAAACGCCGTCGTCCTCGGATAGACGAGGACCACCCGCCGGCAGCCGTATCTCTTCCCGTAGGCGAAGAGCTGGTACGCGTCGTCCTGACCGACGCCATGATTCGGTGCGCCGGGGTCGAGACGCTTCCACTTCGCATCCAGGATGAATCGGACCCGCCCCCTCTCGGTCAGGACGATGTCCGGCTTCAGCCGAAAAGCGTCCAGGCCGGCGTGGTCCGTTGCCAGAGGTAGCACCGGCCCTTGGGCGCGCACCGTGAAGCGCCGCTGGTGTCGGCGGACGGCGGCGGTGACGAAGTCCTCGAATACCTCCTCCATCGGAAACAGCAGCGCCCGGTTGACGTGCGGGCCGGCGAAGGTGGCGAGACCGTGGCCGAACAGGAACAACCGCACCCAGGGCATCACGGCGTCGTAATGCCGCATCGAACGGTCCACGCGATGCCGCGCCCAGTCGTCGTCCGGGTTCGTGGAGGGCGGCACGTCGGAGAAGAGGATGCGCAACTGGTGGACCCGCTGTCGGTTCGCGGGATGACGCACGGCACGCGTCAGCCGCCGCAACGCGAGATGGATCAGACGGTTGGCGGGCCGGTCCGCGGTGAACTCGTCGTAGCCCACGTAGAACCGTGAGCGGTCGACAAGATTCTCTCGGACGTGCGGCGGGAACAGGATGCGCCCGCGCAGGCAGGGGAGATTCGCCTCCCGCGTTCGGTACGCCCTGGCGAGGCCTCGACGGGTCAGCAGGATGACGCTCGTCAGGAACAGGTGGACGAAGGCTTCGAGCATGTCGAAGCGGCGGACTGAACGGATGCCGGCGGCGTCGAGCTGCGCTTGCCCGAGACCGCGCCAGTCTCGCAGCATGGTCAGGAAGACCCTGCGGGTGTCTTCGTGCAGGCCTGTCGACGAGTCGGCGGAGCCGCGCGCCTGTTCGCCGGTAGAGCTCTTCGGCCGCGCCCTCGTCGATGTCGATGTCGACGAGTCGGCGGAGCCGCTCGCCGGCTCGCCAGGGTATCCGGCGGGCCATCTCGTCTCGTCCGTGACGTTCGCGAGGTCGATCTTCGGCAGGATTTCGACTACCGTTCCGCGGCGCGTCTCGATGATTCCGACGTAGTTCTGGGCGTAGAGACGGCGGTTCCGGAGCGCCAGGACGGACCGCCACTCGGCTTCGGTGCCGGCCGGTTGCGCGAGGGCGAATCTCTCGAGCTCGCGCCGCTCGTTCTCATCGAGCCCGGTCAGTTCTTCGTACTCTCGAACGACCATCTTGCGCCGCGCGCCGCGGCGCGGACGCCCCGCCAGCGCATCGGTGAGGGAGGCTGGTTGGCTCACGGGTGCGCTTGGTCGTCCGGGTGGGTATCGGCCGCTCGCGTCACGGGGGTCGGCGGGGTCGGCGGGTCGTTCGTGCCCGCTCACGGTCGGCATGGTCAGTCGCCCGGTGCCACGCCGTCATCTTCCGTCTGCGTCTTCGCTTCGTAGATCTTCCGATACTCCCCCGGGGCGGTCCATCGGCCGTCCTGGGCAGGCAGCAGCTCGTACACGGCGCGGTCGACATCCACCAGATCCGTTCGAACCAGCTCGGCCGGCGGGTCAAGCTTGTGGACGAATGAGTTCTGGTTCAGAACCGCGCGGATCTTCTCCCAGTCGTCGTAGAAGTACTCCTGCAATAGCGGCACGATGCGGGTCCGGAAGGTGCTTGCGAGCGCCGCCGGCGTGTCGACCCGCAGGAAGTAGGTGTGCCCGATCTGGTGTTCACGGTCCAGCAGGACCGCGATGCGCCGGTTCATCGCCGTGAGCAGCTCGCGGCAATCGACGCCGCCCACATCCTTGCCGACGCCGGGATGGAACGGCTCCGGCATCATCTCCTCGAACACGAACCGCCGGCGCAGCGCGGTGTCGAGGAGGGCGATGGATCGGTCCGCGGTGTTCATGGTCCCGACGACGTGAAGGTTCGCCGGCACGCCGAAGTCCGTCTTCGAGCCGGGCAGCGTGACCCGCGCCTCGTCGTCCCGGCCGAGCCGCTTCGAATCCTCGATCAGGGTGATCAGCTCGCCGAAGATCCGGGCGACGTTGCCGCGGTTGATCTCGTCGATGACGAGCACGTAGGGGTGGTCCGGGTCCCGCTCGGCGCGCTCCGCGATGCGCCGGAACACGCCGCGCGACAGTTCGTACCGCACCTCTCCAGCCGCTCCGCCGTCGGCCGGGGTGTCAGCGCCGGCGCTCGCGCCGTCCGCCAGGACGGGCCGGATGCCTTCGACGAAGTCCTCGTAGGTCGTGTTCTGGTGGAACGTCACCATCTCGATCCGTCCGGCGCGTCGATGCTCGTCGAACCGGAGCTTGACGCCGGCGCGGTCCTCCTGCGCCACCTCGTCCGCTTCCCGGTTCTCGACGACGGCCACCGCGCGCGTGACGGTGTGCCAGGTCTTCCCGGTGCCGGGCGGGCCGTAGAGGATGGTGTTCAGGGCATGCGCCGGCCGAGTCGGGTCGCCGCCGTCGCGAACCGGCGGTTTCTTGAAGTCTGGAGACGGTGTTTCGGGGGCCTTGAGCCACCAGACCACGGACTGAGCGTCGAGCCGAGTGCCCGGCCAGTCCATGCCCAGCCTCCGCGCCTCTTCGAGCATGCGGTCGAGGAAGGCCAGGGCATGCTCGTACTCGCCTCCTGCGTCGCTGGCCGAGCCCGGCGGATAGCCCAGGCTCCGGTACGTGTCTCGGAATGCCTTTCGCCGGTACGGCGGATAGCGCTGCAGATCGATTCCCATCAGGAAATACGCTGCGGCGCCGAGGCGGGCGCTCTCGGATGGTCGCGAGAACACGTTCTCGGGCAGCCCGCCATCGAACGCGCGAACGCGATCGCCCGGCGTTCGGTCGTGTTCGGACCATATTGCCGACAGCGCCTCGCGCGCCTCGGCCGCGTTGTCGTCGATCCACTCCACCAGCTTCGCCTGATCGCGCCAGTTGATGATGTTGTTCTGCCTATGCGTTAGCGCTGCCTTCACCAACCCCGGCCAGTCTCGGTCATCGCGCAGCAACGCCTCGCGGGCTCTGGTCAACGCCTCCCCGAGAGCGATCTTGTAGCGTTCACCTGTCTCGATTTCCTCGTACATCTGCCTCGCTCGGGCGAGGTAGGCGTTCCAGGTTGTGTCAGTCATCGCAGTGTCGGCGCGTCCCCTTTGGTGGCGGTCGTCTCGAGTATCCTCGTCTTCGTCTGTCGGTTCGACCTGCCGTACGCGACAGTCCGGTCCGATCCGGGGCTCCCCCGCCGGTGATGGGAAGCGCGCCCCATCAACCCGCCGCGCCGGCGCTTGCGTCCGATTCGCGTGCGGTCGGCGAGATCGACGCGTTACCGGCGCAGCCGGCCGATGACGGCGTGGCGGCGGCCCTCCGGGACGGCGGCCTCACCGCCCCCGCGAGCTGCTCGGCTGCACGACCGCTACGCCCGCACCGGCAGCTACCAGGAGACCGCGCGCCGGCTCGTCCTCGACCGGCGCACCGTGAAGCAGCACGTCGATCGCGATCGACTCGAGAGACTGCGCGGCGGCCGTCCGGCGGCATCCTCCTGACCGCCCGGCTCTACCCGGACGAACGTAACCCCGTTGCCTGCTGGGCCAGAGAACCGGCATCGTCCCCGCATCCTGGACATCGGCTGAACAGGAGTAGAGCATTGAATGTCTGCCTCCGGCGTGGTCCCTTGGCGGCACCCAGGCGGTGTTTCGTCGGCAACCCGCTGACAGAAAGGCATTTACAGGTTCTGAAGGCCACTTGGCATTCCATCTGCACTTCTGATGCGGCGGGCACGGACGTGCCGTCACGCTCCGGCCCTCGCCGTCGGCATCCGGGGGGCCACGGCCACGGGGAGGAAGACGCCATGTCGGGATCTAGATCGAGCACGACGCCCTTGGTTCTGATTGCCGCCCTGCTGGCCAACGGTTGGTTGCGCGAGCATGAATCACGGCCGCTCGCAGGTGGTCCTGGTGGAATCGGAGCCGCCCCTCGTCGTCGGTGCGCCGCCTGTGCGCCCGTCGCTTCGCCGGGGTTGGGCCGATCAGGGAAACACGCCCAGCGACAGGTAGGACCGCGCCACCTTCTCGATGGCGTTGGTCATGGCCGCGATGCGCAGCGAGCCCATCTCGGGGCGGCGGGCGAGCGTCCCGCGGATCTCGCGGTAGGCGACGGCCATGATCTCCTCGAGCCCGGAGTTGACGACGGTCAGCTCGTCGGGCCCGCGGATGACGGCGGCGCGCTGGTCCGGGGTGAAGCGGTCGCCGGTGGCCGTCTCGATGGCGCCGAGGATGCGGCCGTAGGTGCTCTCCTGGTGCCGTTTCTCGATGCGGCCGAACCCGATGTGGGACAGGTTCTTGAGCCACTCGAAGTAGGACACGATGACCCCGCCGGCGTTGGCGTAGATGTCGGGGATGATGAGGACCCCCTTGTCGGCGAGGACCGCGTCGGCCTCCGGCGTGGTCGGCCCGTTGGCCCCCTCCAGCAGGATGCGGGCCTGCAGGCGGGGGGCGTTCTCGTCGGTGATCTGGTGCTCGAGGGCGGCGGGAATCAGGACATCGCACGGCAGCTCGAGCGCCGCGCGGGTGTCGGCGAGGGTGGCGGCGCCGGGGAGGTCGAGAATCGAGCCGGTGGCGTCGCGGTGGCGCCGGACGGCCTCGGGGTCGAGGCCGCGGGGGTCGGCCACGGCACCGTCGTGCTCGGCGATGCCGACGATGACGGCGCCCGCCTCGTGGCACGACTTCGCCGCCCAGTAGCCCACCTTCCCGAGGCCCTGCACGACGATGCGCTTGCCCTCGACGCCGGGCGCGAGGCCGATGCGGCGCATGTCGTCGGCGTCGCCGCAGGCCTCGCGCAGCACGTAGAACAGCCCGCGCCCCGTCGCCTCGGTGCGTCCCCGAATGCCGCTGAGCTCGACGGGCTTGCCGGTCACGCAGCCGAGGGCGTCGATCTGGTCGGGGCGCAGGGCCGCGTAGGTGTCGGCGATCCACGCCATCTCGCGGCTGCTCGTGCCGTAGTCGGGGGCGGGCACGTCGACGGCGGGGCCGATGAAGTTCTTGCGCACGAGCTCGTGCGTATAGCGGCGGGTGATGCGCTCGAGCTGGTCCAGGCTGTAGGCCCCGGCGTCTATCTGCACCGCGCCCTTGGCGCCGCCGAAGGGGACGTCGACGATGGCGCACTTGTAGGTCATGAGGGCGGCGAGGGCCATGACCTCGTCCTCGTCGACCTGCGCGCTGTAGCGGATGCCGCCCTTCAGGGGCAGCCGGTGGTGGCTGTGCTCGACCCGCCACGCCCGGACGACCTCGAGGCCGCCGTCGGGCTGCCGCACCGGAAAGTCGAAGCGGTAGAGCGCGTTGCAGCGCTTGATCTGGTCGAGCAGGCCGGCCGGGTGGTCGGTGAACGACGCGGCGCGGTCGAAGATGCTCGACAGGTCGGAGAAGAACCGGTG
Source organism: Vicinamibacterales bacterium (assembly GCA_963664545.2). Taxonomy (GTDB): domain Bacteria; phylum Acidobacteriota; class Vicinamibacteria; order Vicinamibacterales; family UBA8438; genus JAJEEA01. The sequence continues at coordinate 3,724,065 of OY761475.2, forward strand.
GTGGCGCCTCGGCATCGCGGGCATCGGCGCACGCCCCGCGTAGCGCGGGGCGTGCAACCGTGGAAGGGCTACGGCAGCGCGTAGGCGAGCAGGGTCGCCGACTGGCCGCCGCCGCTCGTGGCCAGCACGATGAACTGCCGGCCGTCGACCTCGTAGGTCATCGGTGAGCCGCTCTGGGGGGCGGTCATGTACACCGCGCCCACCTCCTCGCCGGTGGCCTTGTCGTAGGCGCGCAGCATCGCCCCCGTGTCGCCGAACTCGGTCGTGTACATGCCCGACTCGCCGGCGACGACGAGGGTCTTCGTCACCAGCACGCCGATGCGGCCCGGCCAACCGGTGCGGCCGATGTCCTGCCCGTCGAGCAGCCGGTGGTTCCGGATGTTGTCGGGGGCCTCGCCGTGGGGGATCTGCCACGCGATGTCCCCGGCGTTCATGTCGACGGCGGTGATGCGTCCCCACGGCGGCTTGATCATCGGGAACCCGTCGATGCTCGTCGACGCGTCGCGGAAGCCGACGCCCGGAGGCCGCCCGCGGATGAAGTCCATGTCCGACCGCTCCGGGTCGTTGACCAGCCCGAGGACCCCGACCTGGGTCTTGGTGTAGATGTAGAAGAAGCCGGTCTCGGGGTCGGCCGACCCGCCGGGCCAGTTCACGCCCCCCGTCGAGTTGGGGAGCTGCAGGGTGCCGAGCATGCCCGGCTCGGCCACCGTCGGCGGGTCGTAGAGCCAGCCGATGGTGTGGCGGTTGTAGATCTCCATGGCCCGGGTGAACAGCTCCGGCGTGTAGTCGACGAGGTCGTCGATGCTGAGGTCGACGTCGTCGACGTTGGGCGGCTTCATGGGGATCGGCTGGGTCGGCGCGTACCACTCGCCGGGCACGTTCCCCGCCCGCACCGGAACCTCCGGAATCGGCCACACCGGCTCGCCGGTCGCGCGGTCAAGCACGAACATGTAGGACTGCTTGGTGGGCAGGATCAGGGCCTTGATGTCCCGGCCGTCGACGGTGATGTCGAGCAGCACGGGGGCCGCCGGCAGGTCCCAGTCCCAGATGTCGTGGTGCACGGTCTGGTAGTGCCACTCCCGCTCGCCGGTGTCGAGGTCGACGGCGACGACGCTGCCCGAGTAGAGGTTGTCGCCGGGCCGGTGGCCGCCGTAGTAGTCGCCGGTGGGCGCCTCGACCGCGAAGTACGCCATGTTCAGCTCGGGGTCGACGCTCCACTGCGCCCACACCCCGGTGTTGCCGGTGTAGCGCCACGAGTCGTTCAGCCAGGTGCTGTTGCCGAACTCGTCGCCGCTGGGGATGGTGTGGAAGATCCACTTGCGGTCGCCGCTGCGGGCGTCGAAGCCGCGCACGTAGCCCTTGACGTTGGTGCGCGACGGCGGTGCCCCGCCGGGCCGGTGGGCGGCCCCGATGAGGACGGTGTCGCCGGCCACGATGGGCGCGGCGTGCAGCCCGATCTCGGAGGTCGGCTCGAGGTCCTGGTCGATGTTCTGCTTCAGGTCGACGATGCCGTTCGTCCCGAAGCCCTCCTCCTCGTAGCCGGTGCGGGCGTCGACGGCCACGAGCTGGTAGCCGGGGGTCACGTAGAAGACGACCCCGTCGCCGCCGTCGTCCCAGTACGCGAGCCCGCGGCCCGACAGCCGGCGCGGCGCCGTCTCGCCGCGCTCGCCCTCGTCGACGCGGTGCATCCACAGCAGCTCGCCCGTCGCGGCGTCGAGGGCGACGGCGGCGCGGCGCGACCCCGCGGTGACGTAGAGGATGCCGTTGACCATCAGCGGCGTCGACTGGTAGTTCGTCTCGGGCCGGGGGCCGAAGCTGTCGGTGTTGAACTGCCAGGCCAGCTCCAGCTCGCTGAAGTTCTCGGCCGTGATCTGGTCGAGGGGCGAGTAGCGGTCGTGCGAGAGGTTGCCGCCGTAGGACGGCCACTCGCCGTCGGCCGTCGACAGCTCCTGGGCCGCCGCGCCTCCGGGCATGGACAGCAGCACGGCCGTCGCGGCGGCCGCGATCGTCATCGATCTCGTGGTCATGAACAGGTTCCTCTTCATCGTCGTCGCCGGGCGCGATGGCACTCGGTCACATCGGGATGCGGCGATCAAGGTCTGGGCGCAACAATGCCCACAGACGGATCATAGCGAAAAATCGGCGATGTGCGGGACCTGCCCGGCCGGGCCTCGTCAGGTTCCCGCCCGCTGCTCGACGGCCAAGGCAGAGGCAGAGTCCGATCAGGCGTCCGGGAGGTTCAGGACTTCCACGTCGAGACCCTCCACGAGCCGGAAGTGCCGCTCGTCGGACGAACCGACCAGCACCGGGAACCCCAGGTGCACCGCGGTCGCGGCCACGGCGAGGTCGTTGGTCGGAATGAGCGTTCCGCCGCGGCGCAGGCGCGCGAACAGACGCGCCCAGGCGTCCGCGATCGCGGCATCGAACTCAACGACCGGCACCCGGACCGCCAGACCCTCCACGCGGGCCCGGCGGGCCGCGGCGCGCGCGGCGCTGTCCGCCAGGTAGACGCCCGCCAGGAGCTCGGCGTAGGCGGCCGCGGGCAGCACCGCGCGTTCGCCCTCCAGTCGGCCGATCACGTCGGTCCAGGCCGCGCCGGTCTTCCCTGGGTGCCGCTCGGCCGCGACGAGCGCGCTGGTGTCGACTACGACGCCCATGGATCGTCCGGCGGCCGGTCTGACGCGCCGATCGCGGCGAGGTCGTCCGCGAACGCGGGATCGGCGTCCGCGTCGCTCAGCCAGGCGTCGAGCGCCTCGCCCACGGTGGCGGTGGCCGCCGTGGAGGCGATCGGGGTCAGCCGCGCCACCCGAGCGCCGTTCCGCTCGACGACGAACGAGTCGTTCCGATACCGGACTCTCGCCAGGACATCACCCAAGTTCCGGGCGAGCTCCGTCGCGCGAATGATGTGCTCCATAATTGCGGATTTTACACAACGCGGTCATCCCGCCCGGATGACGCTCATCAGCTCGGGCAGGGTCGGCCGCTTGCCGTGCATCAGCAGGGCGTAGCGGAAGATCTTCGCGGCCAGCCACCCGGCGGCGACGATGCCCAGCGCGAGCAGGACGATGCCCAGCCAGATTTCCCAGAAGGGCGGCGTGAGCACGTTGACGCGGGCGAGCATGACGAGGGGGGTGAAGGGCGGCAGCAGGCTCAGCACCCGGGTCGCGGTGGTGCCGGGGTTGGCGATGACGTAGAAGGTCGACATCAGCGCGACGACCATCGGCAGGACCGCCGCGAACATCGTCTGGCCGAGCTCCTCGGTGCTCGTGCACGTGGCGGCGATGGCCGCGAAGAAGACCGAGTAGAGGAAGTAGCCGAGGGCGAAGAAGATCGAGAAGTAGACGATCAGCTCCAGGCTCAGGACGGCGCCGAGGTCGAAGTCGGCCAGCTCGGGGCCCAGGGCGAGCATCGGCGCCGCGTAGAGCAGCCCGACCAGCAGCGCGCCGACCCAGATGCCGAGCTGGGTCAGGCCCGATCCGAGCACACCCAGAATCTTCCCGGCCATGAACTCGGTGGCGGTCACCGCCCCCAGGATGACCTCGATGAGGCGCGACGACTTCTCCTCGACGATGGCCATGGCCATGCCCTGGCCGTTGATGAGCACGGCCATGTACAGCAGCATCGCGAGGGCGAACGTGCTGAAGAACGCGGCCTCGAAGCCGCCCTCGGTCTCGCCCTCGTCCGACACCGTCACCGCGTCGAGATCGAAGCGCTGCCAGGCGCGGACGCGCTCGGTGTCGACGCCGGTGCCGGCGACGAGGCGGTCGAGCAGGGTGGCCTCGATGGCCCGCTCGAGGTCGCGCAACACCACCGGGTTGCCGGTTTCGCGCGCGTAGTAGCGGCTGCGCGCCCCGATCACGGGGTCGGGTGTGAGCACCAGGTACCCGTCGAGGCGGCCGGCGAGGATGTCGTCCGTATAGGGCCGGCGCACGGCCTCCGAGTCGTCCGGCACCGCGGCCTGCTCGGCGACCTCGACCCTCGGCCGCTCGATGGCCGCGAGGTGCCCGCCGAGGGCGGGCGCGAGGCCGGTCCCGGCGTCGAGCACCGCGATGCGCAGCTCGTCGGTCCCCGACGACGTGAACAGCAGCGGCATGACGAAGATGTAGCCGCCCATGAGGAGCGGGATCAGCACCGTCATGATGATGAAGGCCTTGCTGCGCACGCGCGTCAGGTACTCGCGGCGCGCGACCTTGACGATCTGGCTCGGGTTCACGATGCGTCCTCCGCGGCCGGCGACGGCGACGCCCCGACCCGTTCGAGATAGATGTCTTCGAGGCTCGGGTGCTCGAGGCGCACCGAGCGTATCGCCACCCGCTCCACCACCGCCCGGATGACCGCCTGGGGGTCGGTTCCGGCGTCGAGCTCGAGCCGCGCCTCCTGCCCCGTGTCCTCGCCGCGGCGCACCCCCGGCAGCGCGGTCAGCGGCCCCGCGCCGTCGCCCTCGTACTCCACCGCCACCGTGTTCCGCCCGTAGCCGGCCCGGATTTCCGCGACGACGCCGTCGAGGACCGGCCGGCCCCGGTGGATCAGGCAGATCGACTCGCACAGGGCCTCGACCTGCTCCATCAGGTGGGTCGAGAGGACCACCGTCGCGCCGCGCTCGCGCTGCTCGAGGATGAGGTCCTTCAGGAGGCGGGTGTTGATGGGGTCGAGCCCGGTGAAGGGCTCGTCGAGGACGATGAGGTCGGGCTCGTGGATGACCGCGGCGGCGAACTGCACCTTCTGCTGCATGCCCTTCGAGAGGTCGCCGGTGTCGGACCCGGCCTTGTCGGCGAGGCCGACGCGGTCGAGCCACGCGTGCGCGCGCCGGGCCGCCTCGGCCTGGTCGAGCCCGCGGATGGCGGCGAGGAAGGTCAACTGCTCGGCCACCTTCATCTTGGCGTAGAGGCCGCGCTCCTCCGGCAGGTAGCCGACCCGGTGCCGCACCGCCAGGGGGTCGCGCGAGCCGAGCAGCTCGACGTGCCCGCCGTCCGGCACGTAGAGGCCGAGGCCGGTACGGATGGTGGAGGTCTTGCCCGATCCGTTGGGCCCCAGCAGCCCGAAGATCGCGCCGGCGGGCACGGTCAGGTTGAGGCCGTCGACGGCCGTGGTTCCCGCGAACGTCTTGACCAGGTCCTCGCAACGCAGGGCGGCGGTCGGCATCGTCACCTCGATTCGGGGATGCGGACGGCGGCGGCCGGGCCGGGGTCGTCCGGCCGAGCCCGTCGTCCGCGGTCCGCAGGGTACTACGACGCTGCCGGTGGTACATTCGTTCCGCCGTTCCGCGGCGGACGCACCCGCTCGACGATGAACCTCTACGCCCTGGGCGACCTGCATCTCGGCCACCGCGCCAACCGCGAGGCGCTGGCCGACTGGCGGGCCCGGCCCGATGACTGGCTGATTCTGGCCGGCGACGTCGCCGAGTCGATGGCCCTGATCGAGCTCGGCCTGCGGTTCGCCGTGGAGCGGTTCGCCAAGGTCTTCTGGGTGCCCGGGAACCACGAGTTGTGGAGCCACGGGGGGAACGGTCCCCGCGGCGTGGCCAAGTACGAGGCGGTGGTCGAGATGTGCCGCGGGCTCGGCGTGGTGACCCCGGAGGACCCCTACGTGGTCTGGCCCGGAGCGCCGCAGTGCGTCATCGCGCCGTTGTTCCTGCTGTACGACTACACCTTCGGCCCCGATTCCGTGCCCCCGGAGGCGGCGGCGGCGTGGGCGGCGGAGGCGGGGACACGGTGCGCCGACGAGCGCTTCCTCGCCCCCGACCCGTACCCGTCGCGGGTCGCGTGGTGCCGCGCGCGCCTCGGCCAGACGATGCCGCGGCTGGCCGAGGCGGCGGCCCGGCATCCCCTCGTGCTCGTGAACCACTACCCCCTGCGCCGCGACCTCGTGCGGCTGCCCCGCATCCCGCGGTTCCGCGTCTGGTGCGGCACCCGGCGCACCGAGTCGTGGCATGTGCGCTATCGCGCCAAGGTGGTCGTGGCCGGGCACCTGCACGTGCGGACCACCGACTGGATCGACGGGGTGCGGTTCGAGGAGGTGTCCCTCGGCTATCCGCGGCACTGGCGGCGCGACCGCGGCTTGGACGGCTATCTGCGCGAGATCCTGCCGGGGCCGTCGGCGGCCCGGTGGCTGGACGGGCCGGTGTATCACCGGTGAGGAGCGAGGGGCAGCGAAAGTCGGCGCGGCCGTGCCCGGAGCCGTGGGATGGGTCGCCCCCTTCCTCATGACGACGAACCGTTCGTCGGCGGTGGACAGTGGTCGGGAGGAGGACGCAGGCAGCGCGCGGAAGGGGCAATGAAGGGGAACAGCGCGGGCGTCGGGTACGGCGGTGCGGGCAGGGACGGGGACCCGGGCGCGGCCTGGGGAACCGTCGCCACGGTTCCGCTGGCGGCCGATCAGGCGCACCTGTGGCTCGCGCGCCCCGCCGCGTTCGCCGGTCCCGCGCAGCTCGCGCGATGCCGCGCGCTACTGACCGGCGATGAGCGCGCGCGAGCCGACCGCCACCGCTTCCCGCAAGATCGGCGCACCAGCCTCGTGACCCGAGCCTTGGTGCGGGTCACGCTGTCGCGGTACTGCGAGGTGCCGCCGGGGCGGTGGCGGTTCCGCACCAACGACCACGGCCGGCCCGAGATCGCCTCGCCGGCCACGCCACTCCGGTTCAACCTGTCGCATACGGCTGGTCTCGTCGTCTGCCTCGTCAGCCGGGGACGCGAACTCGGGGTGGATACGGAGCACCTGCGCCAGGATCGGCGCTGGCTCGACCTTGCGGACCGTTTCTTCGCCCCGGCCGAGGCGCGCGCGCTGCGCGAGGTGCCGCCGCCGGCCCGGCCGCGGCGGTTTCTTGAGTACTGGACGCTGAAGGAGGCCTACGTCAAGGCCCGCGGGCGCGGCCTGACCCTCCCGCTGTCGGGGTTCCGGTTCGATCTGCCGGCCCCGCCGCCCGCCGGTATCCGCGTCCGCTTCACCCCGGCCGTGGACGACGACCCGGCCCGGTGGCAGTTCACGCTGCAGAGCCTTGAGACGGGCCACCTCGTGGCGACGGCGATCGACCGGACCGGCGTCGCGCGGGTTCGAATCGCCCACTACGAGGCCGGGACGCTGTGCGGCGGGGGGTGAGCTTGTTCCGCGTCGGCGGGTCGATCACGGGGAGACGCGCAGGAACTTCTGGAGGCGCCGGCCCTCCTGCTCGGCGATGTAGACGTGTCCGTTCGAGTCGACCCCGATGCCGTGGGGCAGCGTGAACTGGCCGCGGTACCGCCCCGGGCCGCCGCCGAAGCTGGAGACGACCTCGCCGCTCCGGCGGTCGAGCACGTCGACCATGACCCGGTTCTGGTTCAGGACGTACAGCCAGCGCTGCTCGGGGTCGGGCGAGAAAGCGACGACCACCGCCGTCCCCCGCGTGCCGCTGGGGCGTCCCTCCGAGGGCGTGAGCGGTTCCCAGGGCACGTCGATGTTGCGGATGAACGTCCCCTCGCGGTCGAACACCTGAATGCGGTCGGCCTCGCGGTCGCAGACGTAGACGAGGCCGTCGCCGGACACCCGCAGGCAGTGGGGCACCGGGGTGACGTTCTGCTCGTCGTCGGCGCGGTGCAGCTTCCACTGGCGCAGGAACTCACCGTCGGGCGACAGCACCGCGATGCGCTGGTTGCCGCCCGGCAGCTCGCCGTCCGCGACGTAGATCTCGCCGGTCTCTGCGTCGACGTCGATGGCGGCGGGCAGGAAGAACTGCGCGCGGTTCGAGTTCAGGGGCGTTCCGTCGCGCGTCCCGTCCGACGAGTCGTAGCGCCCCGCCTCGCCGATGCGGAGCAGCAGCTCGCCGTTGCGCGAGTACTTCTGCACGACGCCGGTGCCGGCCGCGATGATCCACAGGTTGCCGTCGGCGTCGGCGTGGCAGTCGTGGAGCCGGCCGCCCAGGGCCTCGGGGTCTCCCCACGCGCCGACGACGTTGCCGTCGGGGTCGAACTCGACGATGGGCGGGGCCAGCGTCGCACCGTCGAGGTCCTCGGGGACGACGTTCTGCCGGTTGAGGACGAAGACGTGGTCGCGGCCGTCCACGCACATGCCGCCGAGACCGCCCGTGAGCATGCGATCGGCCAGAGGCACCTTGGGCCAGACGGGGTCGAGTTCGTGCTGCGGAACTTCCTGTGCGCCCGCGGGTGGGGCGAGACAGAGCGCGGACACGACCCACGGTGCCGCCGCGCGCAGGATGCGGCGTCCCGCCGTCGACTCTCTCCGGTGTGGCCTGCTCTGTCGCATTGTTGACTCCCCAGCCCGGTGTCGGCGCCTTCCGGCTCCGATGTCCACGCGGCGAACCTGCGCCGGCGGGTACCGTTGCGTGGCGCCGACTCCCCGCCCTTCCGGCTCCGTTATCCGCCCCACGACGGTGCGTGGGCGGGCACCGTTCCGCGGTGCCGACTCCCGGCCCTGAATGGTGAAGTCGCCGCTGTTCGCCCGACCGCTTCGACCGGCCCGGAGACCGCGGCCAGCCGCCGGCCCGACCGCGTGTGACCCCGCGGCGCTCGTCCGCGCGGACCGCTACGCTGCCATTTGCGCCAGCAGCAGTTCGCCGACCCGGCCGGCGACGAGGGCCGTGACCCCGAAGAACATGCCGGCGAGCAGCAGGATGGCAAGCGCCCGGCTGAACGTCACCGAGAACAGGTTGCTGACGTAGGAGATGACGGTGATCGCCATCCACGCCGGCAGGAACAGGAAGATCCACGACCCGTGGTCGATGACCGCGACGGTCGTGAGGACGACGAAGAGGCTCAGGATGAGCACGCCCATGGCGTTCGTGAAAGCGTGCCGGAACGTCACGTGCCCGGCCTCCATCGCGGTGCAGGCGAAGTAGAGCGTCGAGCCGTAGACGAGCTGGGCCACCGCGGTGGCCACGAACAGGCTCAACGTCATGAGAACAGGGGTCATGGGACTCCTCCAGCCCGGAATCGGTCGCGGCGGCGCTCCCCGCAGGGAACGGAGCGGCAACCTTACCACACGCGGCCCGTACGCGGCCGTCGGGGCCGGTCGGGCGTTGCTGGCGAGAGCGGAGGCCGGGGGCGAACGTCAGGGGCGGGCGGCGGGCTCCCCCGCGCGCCACGACCGCAGCGCGGCGGCGATCGCGCGGCGCGCCGCCGCGGACCCCCGGTGGTGGTTGACGAAGTAGCAGAAGACGACGGGGGCGTCCGAATCGGGGTCGAGGATGCCGGCGAGGGCGGCGGTGTGGCGCAGGGTCCCGGTCTTGGCCGCGAGCGGCGGCAGGGGCGGCCACGCGGCGAGGGTGCCGCGCCCCGGCGTCGGCAGCGCCCCGATCAGCCTCCCGCCCCACGGCTGGCCGGCCGCGTGGGCGAGCACCCGGACGACGGCCGTCGGTGTCACCAGGTTGGCGGCGGACAGTCCCGATCCGTCGCGCAGGGACACCGCGTCCCGGCCTCCGGCGGGGACGTCGGCGAGCGTGGACGCGAAGTCGACGACGACGTCCACGCCGTCGTCGAACCGGCCGGTGCCGGCCACTTCCAGCCCGAGGGTGAGGGCCAGGGTGTCCGCATACCGGTTGTGGCTGTTCGTCAGGATGCGGTCGAGCAGGTCGTCCAGCGGGGGAGAGGCCAACTCCGCGAGCACGGCGGCAGAGCCGGCCGCCGCCCCCGCCCGCTGCAGGCGCACCCCGCCGTCGACCGTCACCCCCGCCTCGTCGAGGGCCGCCCGCAGCTTGCGGGCGGCGCGGAGCATCGGCGCGGGGTCGCTCGCGGGCACCGTGAACGCCGGCTCGCTCAGGGGGTACTCGCCGCGGAGGAGCAGCCTGTCGGTGCCCCACACCGGGAGGAAGTCGAGGGTGCCGGCCCCGTGGCGGTCGCGGCCAGCGGTGACCGTCAGGTTGATCACGGTCACGCCGTCGGGCGCCTCGACGCGGGCGGGCGCCCCGATCGACGCCCCCGGCGCCACCCGCACCGTGATCGTCGCGTCGTCGACGGCGAGGGCCGCGGGCGGGGTCCCGTAACGGTACGGCAGGTCGCCGAAGCTGCGGTCGAGGGGGTGCGGGCGGCCCGGGAACCGGCCCGCGTCGACCACGAGGTCGCCGCGGACGCGGACGATGCCGCGCGCGCGCACCTGGGCGGCCAGCGCCGCCAGCGGTTCGGCCGCTCCGCGGGGGAACCGGTCCCGGCTCCAGGTCGGGTCGCCGCCCGGCTCGATGACGAGGTCGCCGTCGAGGACCTCCCCGGCGATCGCCGCCGGCGACGTCAGGCGCGTGCGCCAGCGGTAGTCGGCGCCGAGGTGCTCCAGCGCCGCCGCCACCGTCACCACCTTGAGCACCGACGCGGGCACGAAGAAGCGGCCGGCGTTAAGCGCGTCGATCACCTCCAGCCCGCCGTCGCCGGTCATCCGCGCCGCGAGGTAGCCGTGGTGCGCGCCGTCGCCGGTGACCGCCGGCTGCGCCGGCGCGCCGCGGGCGGCCGCCAAGACTAGGCAGACGGCGGCCAACCCCGCGAGGAGCCGGTGCCGCGGCGCGGTTCCGCGTGTCGGGCCGCTTCTGGCCGGGTACCCGATGGAGCTCGGAGCGGGGAGCCGGCGGCCCCGGGCGGCTTCGAGGCCCGCGCCGAGCGCGTTGAGGGTGCGGAGCGCTATGATGTCAGGCATAGTTTCGGTGGCCTACTGTGGTCGCGCGTCAAGGCGTCGAGCGCCGCCCGCCGCGCCGAACGGCTGGTCCATGCCGAGGTGGCGAAACTGGCAGACGCACGAGACTTAAAATCTCGTGACCCTTCGGGTCGTGCGGGTTCGATTCCCGCCCTCGGCACCAGTTCTCCGTTGCATCGCGTGCCTCTCGGCGGCCGGGGCATCCCCACGGAGTCCTTCAATACTATGCGACGTGGGTCATGCCGCGCCCCGGTCGGCGGGGGGGATCGGGCGGGTCCGGCCGGGTCGTCCCTCGAAGGAAGGAGCGTGACACCATGCCGGAACCCCTGCGGATCCTCGCGTTCGCGGGCAGCACGCGGCGGGCCTCGTTCAACCGGACCCTCGTCCGCGTCGCCGCCGACGGCGCGCGCGCGGCGGGTGCCGCAGTCACCGAGATCGACCTGCGCGACTACCGCCTGCCGGTCTTCGACCAAGACGACGAATCGGAGCACGGCAAGCCGCCGCCGGCCGGGGCGCTGAAGCGGCAGTTCATGGAACACGACGCGTGGCTCGTCGCGGCGCCCGAGTACAACGGCTCGATCACCGGCGTACTCAAGAACAGCATCGACTGGGCGTCGCGCCCCGACCCCGGCGACGCGGGGCCGCTGGCGGCGTTCCGCGGCAAGCTGGTCGTGCTGATGAGCGCCTCGCCCGGCGCGCTGGGCGGGCTGCGGGGGCTCGTGCACGTGCGCGCGATCTTCGGCAACCTCGGCTGTGTGGTCCTGCCCGACCAGGTGGCGGTGCCGAAGGCGCGCGACGCGTTCGACGCCGACGGCCGGCTCGTCGATCCGCAACAACGGGAGCGGGTCGAGGGGCTCGGCCGAACCCTGGTCGCGCACGGTACGAAGCTGTTCCGGTGACCGGCGGGCGGTCGTCCGCCCGATCCGCCCGCCCGCGGCGTTCTCCCGCCCGCCACACCCTTGGTCGCGACGCCGCCCCGGTCCGCCCGCGCGCGGCGCTCTCTCTGGCCTCCGCCCCGCGCGCCGCCCGAGTCCGCCCGCGCGCGGTGTGCTCCGGCATCAGCAGACCGCAGGCCGTGTCGCCGGGGCCGGATCGCCCGCGCGCGGCGCGCTCACTTGCATTGACCCGCCCGTGTTCACTACGATGGCGCGCCGGGCCGCGGGGAGCGGCGCGGGTCGGTCGCGGCCTGCGCGTCGCCGGCCGGCCCCGCGCGGTAGGAGACAGAATCTCGATGGCCACCAGGATTCGAGTCCGCAAGGGCGATACGGAAGTCGAGTACGAAGGCAGCGAGCAGTTCCTCAAGACCGAGCTCGCGAGTCTGCTCGAGGCCGCCTCGACGTTCCCCGCGGGCTCTGGCAGCCGGGCCCGGCCAGCGGCCGGGGCCGCCGCGCCCGCCGGGGTTCCCTCGAGAAAGACCGCGGGCAGGAAGAGATCGGCGGCCACAAGTCCGCCCGGACGGACCGCCGTCGCGAAGACGCGCGCGGCTGCCGGGTCTGCCGGCCCCGCCGGCGGAAGCGCCTCCGGCGGTCCCGGTACGACGCCCCGGCGGCTTCTCCCACGGCCGACATCGCCAGGCGGATCGGCTGCAAGCACGGGACGGATCTGGTGCTCGCGGCGGCGGCGCAACTGAATCTCGGGGCCGAAGGCAGCGAGCAGTTCCTCAAGACCGAGCTCGCTCTGCTCGAGGCCGCCTCGACGTTCCCCGCGGGCTCTGGCAGCCGGGCCCGGCCAGCGGCCGGGGCCGCCGCGCCCGCCGGGGTTCCCTCGAGAAAGACCGCGGGCAGGAAGAGATCGGCGGCCACAAGTCCGCCCGGACGGACCGCCGCGCGAGTACTACGAGCGCCCCGGCGGCTTCTCCCACGGCCGACATCGCCAGGCGGATCGGCTGCAAGCACGGGACGGATCTGGTGCTCGCGGCGGCGGCGCAACTGAATCTCGGGGCCGGGCAGAGGTCCTTCTCGCGGGCCGCGCTGCTCGGTGAAATGAAGACGGCGCGCGAGTACTACGAGCCGGTCTACGGCAAGAACCTGAGCCGGTACCTCAGGAACCTGATCAAGGAGCGGCAGCTCAGCGAGCCGCGCCCCGGCAACTACGCCCTGACCGCGACCGCCCGCCGAGAGCTGGGGAAGATTCTCGCGGAGTAGCTCGACGGCGGAGGCTTCCGGGCCGCCTTCGGGAGCACGGGGGGTGCCGCGCGCCGCCGGCCCACCGTCGTCCGGGCGCGCCACCTTCGGGTCCCGGCCGTCCTACCTACCTATCGCCGCGTCGCCGTGAACCCGGCCAGCGGCGCCTGCGCCATGAAGTCGTCCCAGAACGAGTCGCCGTGCTCCGACGGCTCCAGCATGGCGTCCACCCAACGGAAGTCCTCGAACCCGGCGTCGCGCGCCGCCGCCGCGTAGGTGGCCGGCTCCAGATAGTAGTTCTCGAACTCGAACGTCCGGCCGTCGTGGTTGGTGATGCGGTACAGGACCGGGTCGCCTTCGCGGGGAGGGTGCGGGCACGTTCGCTCGAAGCCGTACTTCGCCAGCGACTCCCCCGGCCGAGGCGGACGCCGAACGTTGTCGTTGAAGCCGACGAGCCGGCCCCCCGGCCGCAGCGCGCGGTAGCAGGCTCGGCAGAGGGCGTCGAGCTCGTCCCGGGTCCGGGCGTAGTTGAGCAGGTAGATCGCGGTGACAACGTCGACGGGCTCTTCCGGCGCGAACGCGGCGGCGTCCGACCGGACGTAGCGGCAGCCGAGGGGGTCCCTGCGCTCTTCCGCCTCCGCGAGGGCGACCATCTCGCCGGAGATGTCCACGCCGGTCACCGCGGCCGCGCCGGCCCGCTTGAACTGGCGCGCATAGACGCCCTCGCCGCACGCGAGGTCCGCGACCGTCCGGCCGCGCAGGTCGCCGAGGAGCTCCATCAGGGTGTACCGCTCGATGAAGTGGCGGAACAGCAGCCACTTCGATTCGCGGTACTCGTCGGCGATGGAGTCGTACACCTGCTCGTCGGTCATGGCGCTGCCTCTGACGTCCCCGCGGCGGCGGTCCGCGCCCCGCGCCCCGCGGAGCCCCGGTGCCGCGACCCGATTGTACCGCCGTCCCGCGAAGTCGACGGCGGCGGGGAGCGGCCGGGTCGGCCGCCATGTGCGGGTGGGAGTCGCGCTTATTCCGGCAAGCTCGGGCGAACGGAGCTGCGGGTCGCCGGTGGTTGCCCACGGCGCATGTCCCTGCCCCCCAGCGTACGATACACACCCGTGATGTGTATACTGAATCCCGGAGTCTACTGGAGAACGGACATGGTTCGACGCTTGAACATCTCGCTTCCCGAACATACGGTGGATCTCATCGACCGGGTCGCCGGCAAGGGGCGGCGCAGCGCGCTCATCGATCGCGCGGTCGTTCGGTACGTTCAGGAGGAGTCCCGCGAGGGAATCAGAGAGCAGCTCGCGGCCGGCGCGCGGGACAGGGCGGACCGGGACCTGCACCTCGCTGAAGAGTGGCTCCCGGTCGAGGCGCTTCCGGAAGACCCGTCAGCATGACGGGGCCGAGGCGTGGGGAGATTCATCTGGTCGCCTTCGATCCGACGATGGGGGCGGAGATCCACAAGACCCGACCGGCCCTCGTCGTCCAGAACGACATCGCCAACCAGTACAGCCCCATCACCATCGTGGCCGCCGTGACTTCGAGCGTAGGCGGCCGGCGCTACCTGACGGAGGTTCTCGTCAGGGCGCCGGAGGCGGGTCTCTCGGTCGATTCGATCGTCCTCCTGAATCAGATTCGCTCGATCGATCGGCGGCGTCTCGTCAGGCGTCTTGGTACGGTCGCGCCACCGACCATGAGGCGGGTCGAGCGAGCCCTTCGGTTGAGTCTGGGTCTCGTCGATCTGCGCCCCGCCGGCCGCCGATGACGAGTCCGTCGCGGTGCCCGCACGCCTACCCGCCGCGCCGGCGACGTGCGCTCCGAAGTACCGGTTGCCGGGCTCGTTCGCGGCTGATACTGTTGGGCCGTTCGCCGGAGACCGCCGGCGGCGGTCCGCTGGGGCGCGGGCCGTCCTGGCTGCGGAGGTGGCGCGATGAGATTCGAACGGAACTTCCTGACGGGCGGGCTCGCGGGGTTCGCCGCGGCGTTGCTGGCTTTCTTCCTCTCTACGGCCGCGCCGGACGGCGGCTCCGCTTCCGCGGCGGCGGCCGGTGCCCCTCAGGCCTACGTGCCGCCCTCCTTCACGCCGGAGTCGCGAGAGCTCGACCAGGCCGACATCGAGCGGATGGTGGACGAGCTGTCCAACTGGGGGCGCTGGGGGCCCGACGACCAGCTCGGGGCGGCCAACTTGATCACCCCGGAGAAGCGGCTGGCGGCGCTGGCCTTGGCCACCGAGGGCATCACCGTGTCGCTCGCGCACCGTCTCATCGAAGATGAGGCCGACGATGTGCCCCTGCCGTTCGGGCGCAGCATGTTGGGGGTGCCCGGCGAGGAGGCGAAGTCGGCGTTCTTCGGCGGCGTCAGCGACCGCTACGAGATCAGCTACCACGGTTACTCGCACAGCCACATCGACTCGCTGTGCCACATCCTCCACAAGGGCCGGATGTACAACGGCTTCTCGCAGGACACCATCAGCGAGGCGGGGTGCTCCCATGCGTCGATCGTCAACCTGCAAGGGGGCATCGTGACGCGCGGCGTGCTCGTCGACGTCCCGCGCCTGAAGGGGGTGCCGTATCTCGAGCCGGGGACGCCGATCTACGTGGAGGACCTCGACGCCTGGGAGGAGATGGCGGGGGTCACGGTGCAGCCGGGCGACGCGGTCTTCATCCGCACCGGCCGGTGGGCGCGGCGCGCCGAGGTCGGCCCGTGGAACATCTCGCAGAACGCGGCGGGGCTGCACGCCTCGACCATGCCGTGGTTCAAGTCGCGCGACGTCTCGTTCATGGGCAGCGACGCGGCCCTCGACGTCGTGCCGTCGCTGGTCGAGGACGTCCGCCTGCCGGTGCACCTGCTGACGATCGTGGCGATGGGGGTCGACCTGTTCGACAACCAGGACCTGGAGGCGCTGGCGGAGACCGCGGCGTCGCTGAACCGGTGGGAGTTCACGCTCGTCGCGGGGCCGCTGGCGGTGGAGAACGGCACCGGTTCGCCGGTCAACGCGCTGGCGATATTCTGATTCGGACGGTTCGAGGAGGACGACGATGAGCGGCACACACCCGAGCCGGCGGCGGTTTCTGAAGAAGGGCGCGGTCGCGGCCGGCCTCGTCGCGGCGCCTCCCGCCCTGGAGCTGGCCGGCGGGTCGTCCGCGGCGGCGGCGCAGGTGCCGGCGGTCGCCGACAACAACGCCATCGAGAGCGTGCTCTACGGCCGCCGCTCGCGCTTCGTCACCACGACGCGCGAGATCGAGGGGCGCAGCCACTACACGACGCCGCGCATCCGGCCCAACCCGCAGCGGCCGAGCGCCAAGACCCCGCTGGCGGAGCTGACCGGCACGATCACGCCCACGTCGCTGCACTTCACCACGCAGCACTACTACGGCATTCCCGACATCAACCCGGCCGAGCACACCCTGATGGTCGAGGGCATGGTCGACCGGCCCTTGGTGTTCACGATGGACGAGCTGCACCGGCTGCCGTTCGTCTCTCGCGTGCACTTCCTGGAGTGCGTCGGCAACCGGCCCAACCCGCGCGGCGCGACGGTGACCGCGACGCACGGCCGCATGGGGTGCAGCGAGTGGACCGGGGTGCTGCTGTCGGTCCTGCTCGGCGAGGTCGGCGTGCGCGACGGCGCGTCGTGGATCATCGCGGAGGCGGCCGACGGCGGGCGGCACACCAAGAGCGTCCCCCTCGCCAAGGCCCTCGACGACGTCCTCGTCGCCTACGGCCAGAACGGCGAGCCGGTGCGGCCCGACCACGGCTACCCGCTGCGGCTGCTGGTGCCGGGGTTCGAGGGCATCTACAACGTGAAGTGGCTCAGCCGCATCAAGGTCGTCGACCAGCCGTACCTGTCGTTCCAGGAGCACTCGCGCTTTCTTACCCCCGACCCGAAGACGCAGCGCGACAGCTACGACTTCGGACCGAACTCGGTCATCACCCGGCCGTCCGGCGACCAGCGGCTGGAGGCGCACGGCGCCCACGTCATCAGCGGGCTGGCGTGGTCGGGCAGCGGCAAGGTGAGCCGGGTCGAGGTGTCGACCGACGGCGGCGCCACCTACCGGGAGGCGGAGCTGGTGGGCCCGGTGCTGTCGAAAGCCCACACCCGCTTCTGCCTGCCGTGGCGCTGGAACGGCGGGGAGGCGGTGCTGCAGTCGCGCTGCCTCGACGAGCGGGGGCAGCTCCAGCCGACGGAGGCCGAGTACGCGCAGTACTGGGGCCTCACGCGGGGGCAGCTCTACGGGACGATCCAGAGCCAGCTCGGGCACTGCAACTGGATTCAGCCCTGGAAGGTGGGTTCCGATGGCAAGGTCACGAACGGGCTGGTGCCCGTCGACGTCGTGGTCGACGTGCACGCGTAACCGGACGGACGGGGCGCGCCTGCAGCTCGCGGGCGCGCTCGTCGCGGCCGGTCTGCTCGTTGCGGTCGGCTTGCTGACCGCGGCGGTGCAGGCTCAGGAGGCGGCGTCGCCCTTCGGCCTCGGACGCCCGCCCACCGCCGCCGAGCGGGCTGACCGCATCGTCGGCCCCGACGGGGCGGACCTGCCCGAGGGGAGCGGCAACGCGGCCGAGGGCGCGATGGTGTTCGCGCGCCGCGGCTGCTCGACGTGCCACGGCCCGACCGCCGAGGAGGGCCCTTCCATCCCGCTGGTCGGCGGTGACGTCACCACGCGCACCAACTACTGGCCGATCCGCCACTGGCCGTTCGCCCCGGGCATCTGGGACTACATCCGCCGCGTCATGCCCTACGACCGGCCGGGCATCCTCACCGACGACGAGACCTACGCGGTGACCGCGTACCTCCTCTATCGGAATGACATCATCTCGGAGGAGGCCGTCATGGACGCGGACACCCTGCCGCAGGTCTGGATGCCCCGCCGCGACGACTACGTCATGCCCGGCATCTGGACGCCGGAGACCCGGCGAGGGTTCCGCATCGAGTCGGAGCGGTAGTCAGGTCCGCATCACGCCCAGCACCTGCACGGCCGGATCGACGGCCTCTTCGTACTGGAGCGGGGAGGCGGACGCGAGGGCGCGTCGGCGACAGGCGATGGCGGCGACGAGACAGGCAAGCAGCGTCCCGCAGGTGACACTCCACCAGAAGGGGCTTCCGAGCAGCCAGAGCTCGAATCGCGCGGTCCACGAGGCGTACGCGGTCAGCGCGAGGGCGTACACGGGCCACAGCAGCTTCACGTTCGCCTTGCCGGGCACGTAGCTGCACGCGAACGGCACCTTGTGGAACCGGCACAGCAGCAGCTCGGCGAGCGCGCCGGCCATCAGGACCCAGAACACGGTGTGCGCGAAAGCGGGGACGGGTCCCCACAACGCGAGATAGAGCGGCGTCGTCACGAGGGCCACCGGCGCGACGCCGAGCGTCCACAGGGCGGTCCGGGCGCCGGCCAGGTACGCGCCCCGGTCGTCGATCTCGGTGATGCGGAAGACCCAGTTCGCGCGGATCTCCGTGGGCACGGCGAACATGAAGCGGAGGGCGGCGAGGACGAAGAACGAGAGGATGAAGGGGATCGAGAGCAGGCGCGCCGACGGGGCCGAGAGCGGCTCGGCGAGCGCGTCCTCGGCGATGCCGGTGATCGGACTGAGGAACGAGCCGATGACGAACGCGATTCCGAGGCCGACGTAGGCGGCGATGATGAGCCGATGGCGGCGGCTGCGCATCGTGCTCGCGGCCGCGAACGCCGCGACGGCCCGCGCCACGGGGTGGCGCGCGAGGGCCGCGGTGGCGAGGCGCGCGGCGGCGCGCGGTAGCGCGGCGGCGCGGCCCGACGTGTCCGGCGGCGTTTCCAGCGTGCGCTTCATCATGCGTCGAAAGCCGATCCCGTAGGCGACGGCCGCGAGGGAGAGCGTGGCCGCGAACACCGTGACGGCCGTGGCGGCGAGACCGCGGTAGACGTCGGGGTCGAAGCCCCAGACCACCTCGTAGAGCCCGAGGAACCAGACCGGCGGCAGCCACGCGCCGGCCCCGCTCGCCGTCAGCCCGATGAACCGGTACGGCCCCCCGGCCGCGATCAGTTGCTCGTTGGTCACGGCAGAGTCGATGCCGGCGAAGCTGTAGAGCAGGCCCGGCGCGAAGGCGAACCACTCGATCAGCACGATCACGAACAGCAACTGCGCCAGCATCGTCAGCCGTTGGTGTAGGCGTCGCGGACACGCGAGCGCGAGTCCCGCCTGGACCGCGACGAGGGCGAGGAACACGAGCAGGCCGGCCGACACCGTCGCCGCGAGGTGGGCGGCGGGGTAGCGGACGAACGTCTCGAACGGCAGGTAGCCGCCGGCGAGGAACGAGAAGACGACGGTGGCCGGCAGGTTGACGACCACCGCGAAGCCGCCGACGAAGGCGACCAGCGCCGCGAGCTTCGAGAAGGCGACGGTGCGTGGGCGGACCGGCAGGCCGCCGAGCACCATCGCGTCGCGGCGGTCGGGGAACAGCGCGTCCCACACGAGGACCGTCACCAGGCCGACCGCGGCCATCGAGTAGCCGATGAAGTACAGCTTGTGGGGCACCGCCCGCATCGCCAGTTGCAGGTCGTCCATCCACGAGCCGTAGCTCCAGGCCGACGCGACGGCGTAGAGGGCCGGGGGAACGGTGAGCACCGCCGCCATCACGATCGCCGACTGGCGCAGGTCGACGGTCTCCGGCACGAGGTCGCTGTGGAACAGCCGGCGCAGGAACGTGCGGAACAGCACCCGGAACTGCCCCCGCTCCTCGTCGAGGCCGGCGCGGCGGACGCAGTCGCCCCTCACAGCTTCATCGCCTCCACCAACTCGCCCGCGGCCACCGTCCCGACCACCGGCAACCGCGACAGCCTCGCCTTCACAGCTTCATTGCCTCCACCAGCTCGCCCGCGACCTCGCCTGCGTCGTCCTGCACCGCGAGCTGCGTGAACACCTGCTCCAGCGACGGCTGGTTCATCAGTTCTTCCAGGCGTTCGATGCGGTCCGATGCCGCCACCCGCCCCTCGCGCAGGATGACCACCGAGGAGCAGACCTGCTCGACGATCTCGAGGACGTGCGAGCTGTAGAGGACGATCTTGCCGTCGGCGGCGAGGGCGCGGATGAGCTGCTTGAGGACGAGGGTCGCCCCGACGTCGAGCCCCGAGGAGGGCTCGTCGAGGATGACGATCTCCGGGTCGTGCAGCAGCCCCGCCGCGATCAGGACCTTCTGGCGCATGCCCTTCGAGTAGCCCGAGAGCCGGGAGTACCGGTCGTCGTAGATGCCGAAGAGGCGCAGGAAGCGCTCGATCTTCTCATCGAGCACGTCGGGCGTGATGCCGCGGAGGCGTCCGACCAGCGTGAGGTACTCGGGGCCGGTGAGGTACGAGTAGACGTCAGGCGTCTCCGGCACGTAGCCGATGCGGCGCCGGTGGGCGAGGAGGTCGCGCCGGATGTCCTCGCCGTCGACGCGGACGGTGCCGCTCGTCGGATCGAGGAGCCCGACGACGATGTTCACGGTCGTCGACTTGCCGGACCCGTTCGGCCCGAGATAGCCGAGCACCTCGCCGCGGCGCGCCGTGAAGCTGACGCCGCGCACCGCGGCGAGCGCGCCGTAGTACTTGGTGATGTCGATCACTTCGAGCATGCAGCTTCTCCAGTCGGCCGGCCGCGGCTCAGCTCCCGGCGGCCTGAACGCCTTGACCTTCTATCCGGTCTCATCCCGGCCCCTCGGTGTCCAACCTTACCGGACAATGCTTCGAGACGGTGAACGGGAACGGCACGGCGACGACGTCGAGCGGCTCACAGGTCACGCCAAGTGCCCTCGTCCTCGGGCGATGTCCACTCGCTCGCCGTTGCGGAAAGGTTCTGAAGGTACTCGTCCCGGCCTCTCGCGATCTTCCGCACGATCAGGTGGTCGCCCTCGATCTCGAAGGCGACCACGTCCCCTTCGAGCAGACCGGCCCCTTCCCGGATCCGTTTGGGAATGGTCGTCTGGCCGCGCGCCGTGATCCTCGCCACTTCCATGCCCCCGAAGCCATCATGTTTCTGTGCTGCCATCGAGTCGGTACTCCGGTATGTCCGAAATACTGACTTGCCGCACCTGCGGTTCGAATGCAGCTCTCTCACTGCCGCAACTCCGCGCCGATGTCGAGCCGCACCGCGCGCGCCGTCGGTCCGGCGCAGGCGACGAGGGAGACGCCGAGAATCAGGCCGCAGACGGTGGCGATGATCCACGCGTCCGCGAGGCCGGTCCCGAACAGGGTCAGGTTCAGCGTGCGGCCCGCGGTGACGGCCACGAACACGCCGATGGCCAAGCCGGCGAGCACGCACGCCAGGGTCGAGCGGAGCAGCCGCGCCAGCGCCTGGATTCGGGTCGCGCCGAGGGCCTGGCGGAGCGCGAGCTCGCGCCGCCGTCGGTTCGCGGCGTCGCTCACCATGCCGAACACGCCGATGGCCGCCAGCAGAGCGGACCCGAGTCCGAACGGGAGCAGCATCGCGCTCTGGAACCGCTCGCGCGACAGCGCGCGGCCGACGAGCTCCGTCGTCGTGAGGTCGGCGCTCATCGGCTGTTCCGGGTCCGTCTCGGCGAGGGCGCGGCGCAGCATCCCCCGCGCCGCGGCCGGGCCCGCGGACGTGCGGACCACGACGTACCGCAGGGGGATGGCGGTCTGCGTATAGGGCAGGAACACGTCGAGGCTGACTTCGTGCACGCGGCGGTAGCGGCCGTCGGCCACGACGCCGACGATGCGGTAGGAGCGCGGCGCGTTGCGGCCACCGACGAACCGCCTGCCGACGGCGGCCAGCGGGGATCCGTACATCTCGCGGGCCGTGCTCTCGCTGACGATGGCCACCAGCGGCTGGGGGACGGTTGCTGGCGGCCGGGGCTCGACCGTGGACTCGACGGTTGCCGGCGGCCGGGGCCCGGCCGTGGACTCGACGGTTGCCGGCGGCCGGGGCCCGGCCGTGGACTCGACGGTTGCCGGCGGCCGGGGTCCGGCCGCGGGCTCGTCGGCGGGCTGCACAGCGCGGTCCGGTTCGGTGCCGGCGACGCGCAGGCCGTCCGTTTCGGCGAAGGCGCGGCCGGCCAGCAGCGGGGTGCCGATGGCGTCGAAGTAGGCGGGCGTCACGACCTCCAGGTTCAGGATGGAGTTGCCGGCCGCGTCCTCGGGGCTCTGACCGGGAAGCGCGTAGGGCAGGTCCCACCCGATGACGCCCTCCAAGGGCCTAAGCAGGGCCGCGCCGGCCGCTTCCACCTCGGCGTTGGCCTCGAGTCGCGCCAGCACGTCCTGGAAGAACCGCCGCCGCGTCTCCGCGTCGGGGTAGCGCAAGCGGCTCGGGTTCACGAATGCCGTCAGGACGCCGTCGCGGTCGAAGCCCACGTTCACGCCGCGCAGGTTGGCGAAGCTCATGGCGAGGGTGCAGGCGATGACGAGCAGCGCCGCCGTCCCCATCACCTCGACGGTGACCAGCGCGCCGCCGACGCGCGCGGCGCGGGTCGAGCCTCCCGCGCCCGTGCCGCTCCGGCGGAGGAGCGTGTCGATGGACGGGGTGCGAACCAGCCACAGGGGGACGCAGCCCATCCCGAGGGTCAGCACCACCAGACACACGGCGGCGAACAGGAGCGACCCGCCGTCGATCGACGCGGACGCCATCCGCGCGATACCGCCCGGCGCGAGGGCGACCACGGCGTCGAGCATCAGGACGGCGAGACCGATTCCCGCGACGGTGCCGACGGTCGCCAGAATCAGCCCCTCCGCGACGAATTGACGGACGAGATGACGGGTCGAGGCACCTAGGCCGAGACGCAGCGCCACCTCCCCGCCGCGCCGGGCCGCGCGCCCCGCCAGCAATCCGCCGAGGTTGATGCCGGCGACCAGCAGCAGCACGACCGCCCCGGCGAACAGCAGGGACGCGACGATCCGGCCGCCTCCCAGGACGTGATCACGCAGCGGTGTCAGCGCCGCGACTTGATCCCCCGTGATCGCGCCCGGCCGTTGCATCTCCAGCCTCGATACGATGCCGTCGAGCTCCGAGGCCGCCTGGTCCCGCGACACGCCGGGGCGCAGGCGTCCGACGACCTGCAGGAACACGGTGCGGTTGTTCGCCAGTCCGGGCCGCGTGCCGAGCGCGGTGAAGACGTCCACGCCCCGGGGAAAGACGAACCCGGCCGGCAGCACGCCGATCACCGTGAAGTCGACGCCGGTCAGGGTCAGGCCGGACCCCACGACGCCGGGGTCCGCGCCGAGGACGTTCGTCCAGAACGCGTGGGTGAGGACGACGGTCGGCTGGGCGCCCTCCCGGTCATCCGCCGCCCGGAAAGTGCGGCCGAGGAGGGGCGGCACCGCGAGGGCGTCGAAGAACCCGCCGGTGACGCGTGCGCTCTCGATGGTGACGGGGCCGCCGCGGCCGGTCAGCACGAAGCTGTACCCGTAGACGGTGGTCGGCAGGGCGGCGAGGCTGTCGAAGCTCGTCGATTGCGCCTGCCACTCGAGAAACTCGGGATAGGAAAGCTCGATGAAGCGCCCCGGGTCGGTCCGGCTGGTCTTCCAACCGACGACGAGGCGGTCCTCTTGCGGGAACGGCAGGGGCTGCAGCACGACGGCATCCAGCACGCTGAACATGGCGGTGCCGGCGCCGATGCCCAGGGCGAGCGCGGCGACGGCGAACACCGAGACGCCCGAGTGGCGGCCCGTGAACTGCCGCAGCGCGTACCGCAGGTCGCGTCCGAGGTCGTCGAGCCACCGTGCGCGTCGCGCGTCGCGGCACAGCTCCTTGATTTGGTCGAGGCCGCCGAAGCCGAGGCGCGCGCGTCGGCGCGCCTCGGCCTCGGGCAGGCCGGCCCGAAGGTGGTCGGCCACCTGCCGATCGACGTGGTCGCGCAGCTCGCGGTCCAGCTCGACTTCGAGCCGGTCCCTGCGCCGCAGCCAGCGCCGCCAGCTCATCGCGCGCCTCCGCCCGCGGTCCCGAGAATCAGGCCGACGGCCTCGGCGAGCCGGGCCCAGCTCTCGGTCTGCTCCTGCAGCCGGGCGCGGCCCTTCGGCGTCAGGCGGTAGAACCTGGCGTCGCGGCCGGTGTCGGACGGCTTCCACTCCGCCGCGAGGAGCTTGCGGTTCTCCAGCCGGTGGAGCGCGGGGTAGAGCGACCCCTGGGGAACCTGCAGCACGTCGCGCGAGATCTGCTTGATCCGCTGGGCGATGCCGTAGCCGTGAATCGGACCGTTCGCGGCCACCTGCAGCACCAGCAAGTCCAGCGTGCCCTGGGGCAGTTCGGTCTTGGGTTCGTTCATCTGGATGCCTCTAGCTTCTACATGTAGCAGATCGATATGTAGGAGATCAAGGCTTTTTGGGGGGCGTCCGGGGCGTCCGGGCTTGCCTGCGGCGTCGTGCCCGTCCTGCACGCGTCGAAGACGAAACGTACACGACCGCCCGAAGGGACAGCGGTCCGACCGGCGGTGCCGCCGGATTTCGCGCCCGCCGGCGGGTTCGCCGGCTTGGCCGGGGTCGACGCAGGTCGCCGCCTCCGCCTCGGCCAGCGTCCGACATCCCCGATTCGATGCCCAACTTCCCCGGACTCCGTGTTCGGCTTCTGCCGGATTCGGCGTTCGAGATCCCCCGGCTACGCATCCGGCGTGTCGTTGGGCGACTCGTGGTGACGTTCACCGAAAACCGGGTCATTGGGTCACCTGCCTCGTGGTATCAAAAACATGACAAAACTGACGTGGGAGGGAACATGACAAAGCTGGCACTGGTCCTTTTCTTGGTCCAGCCGTTTGACGCATTCGCCGCCGAGCCGCGTCCGATCCAGCCGGACGGCACGACCCGCGTCGTGGGCACCGTTCGTGACACGACAGGTTTGCCGTTGCCCGGTGCCACGATAGAAATCGACGATTCTCTCGTCGCCGTTTCAGACGCTGAAGGTGGCTTCGAGATCGCCCTAGTGTCAGGCGCGCGCTACCGGACGGTCGTGACGCTACCCGGGTTCGACCCACACGAATCCGTTCTCGAGGCGGGCCACGGCGTGCGACTCGATGTCGTGCTGGCGATTCGCCGCATGCGGGATCAAGTGACCGTCACGGCCCCGCCACCCGAGGAGGCGGTCGCGCGTCCCTTCTTGCTCGAACCCGTCCAGGTCTACCGGACGCCCGGCGCGAACGCCGATATCTTCAGAGCGCTTCAGACACTGCCGGGCGTCAGCGCGCCAGACGAAACCGCCGGTCTGTTCGTGCGCGGCGGCGACGTCAGCGAAGTGCTGGTGTCGCTCGATGACGCCGTAATCGCCCATCCCTACCGGCATGAGACACCGACCGGCGGATTTCGGGGCACCGTCGACCCGCTGCTCATTTCGGGGCTCAGCTTCAGTACGGGCGGTTTCTCCGCCCGCTACGGCAACGCCCTCAGCGGGGTCCTCGATCTGCGCGGGCCCGAGCGGCCCGAGGCGCGGCAGACCGTCGCGACGATTGGACTCGCCGGTGCGTCCGCCTCCATCGCCGCGCCGGCCGGCGACCGATTCGCCGTGCGCGGCGCGTTCAATCGAACCTTCACCGGCGTCCTCTTCGCTGTCAACGGCAGTCCGCGCCCGTTCGATCCGCCACCCGAAGGCTGGGACGGGTCCGCCGGGTTTGCCTGGAATCTGGGAAGAGGCGGTCGACTGAAGGGCTTCTCGTTGATGCGGCGGGATCGAGTGGGCGTCGGAATCGACCAGGACGCGTTCACGGGGCTGTTGCAGGCCTCGACGGCACAGGGGTTCGTCGGCACGCGGTGGGATGGTGCGCTCGGGGGCTGGGCGGCCTCGGCGTCTTTCGGCCACGACGACTACAAGCGCGGTACGAACGTCGGCATCCTGGACCGGACGATTGCAGACCGCGTGGCATCGTGGCGGGTCGATCTCAGTGCACCGCCGGCCGGGGCGGTCGAATGGCGTGTCGGTGCCAATGGCTCCCTCGCCGAGACGTCGATTGCGGGGCGCGTGCCGGTGAGGGGCGGCGACCTGGGCGGCGTTTCCGGTGACGTCCGGTTCGACGCCGCCGTCGATGATTGGTACGGAGGCACATATCTGGAGGCCACGACACATACGGGGGCGGTGTCGACCACGATCGGCGCGCGCGCCGATCGGTTCGGCCTGGCGCGGGCGGCCACCGTCGATCCGCGCCTCAACGTTCGCATCGGTCTGGGCCGCACGCATGCGCTCCGCCTCGCAACGGGTGTGTACCACCAGGCCCCTTCACCCTTGTATTACGACCGGCAGCGAGGGGCTTCGAGCCTGCCGCCCATGCGGGCGCTGCACTATGTTGCCGGATACGAGGCCGGTCGGGAGGCCGAGGGCATCTACGTTCGCGCAGAGGGGTTCGTGAAGACGTACCGCGATCTCCCCTTGGAAGATGACGTCCGAGGGTATACCGCCGACGGCTACGGCTCGGCCCACGGGGTCGATCTGCATAGGCGCTAACTTGTTTTCCTGACGTGGCTGGCGTATCCTGGCATGCGGAATGCATGACCGGAAGACCGGCCCGGTGGACGAGGACTGGGATGTGCTGCTGTCGTTCCTTCCGCCGGATTGGCGCGAACTGGCGCGGGACACCGGGGCGTTGAAGGGGCTGCGCAAGGACAAGGCGGTCGACAACCTCCTGCGGACCCTCCTGCTGCATCTCGGCTGCGGACACTCGTTGCGGGAAACGGCGGTCCGGGCCCGACAGGCGCATCTGGCGAGCCTGTCCGACGTGGCGCTGTTGAAGCGGCTGAGGAAGTCCAAGGGTTGGCTGCACGCGCTGTGTGTCCGTCTGTTCGAGGAGCAGGGTCTGGCCGTCGTCCCCGGGGGCGCGTTCCAGGTGCGGGCGGTGGACGCGACGACGGTGAAGGAACCGGGCCCGAGCGGGTCGCTGTGGCGGCTGCACTACAGCGTGGGCCTGCCGTCGCTGACATGCGACTTCTTCAAGCTGACGGAGACCGAGGGACCCGGCACGGGGGAATCGTTGGCGCAGTTTCCGATCCGCGCCGGCGACCACGTGCTGGCCGACCGCGGCTATTCGACGGCCCGGGGGATTCGCCACGTGGTGGACGCGGGGGGGCGTCTGATTGTGCGTGTCAATACCGGGTCGCTGCCGCTGTGCACGGCGGCCGGTCGGCGGTTCGACCTGCTGGCCGCGGTCGGGTCGGTCACCCGTCCGGGCACCGTCCGGTCCTGGGCGACGACGGTGGAGGCCCCGGACGAGCGGGGCGGCCCGGCGCGCGCCATTGCGGGCCGGGTCTGCGTGCTCCGCAAGTCCGCGGAAGCCATCCGCCTGGCGCACCGGAAAGCCCGCCGCGACGCCGCCCGCAAGGGCAACGAGGTGGAAGCGGCCACGCTGCGGTTCGCCGAGTACGTGATCGTCTTCACGACCTTCCCCGAGCCGCCCTTCTCCGCCGCGGACGTGCTGGAGTGGTATCGCCTGCGCTGGCAGGTCGAGTTGGTGTTCAAGCGCTTCAAGTCGCTGGCCCAGTTGGGGCACGTGCCGAAGCGCGCGGACGACAGCGCCAAGGCGTGGCTCTACGGGAAACTGTTCGTGGCGCTGCTGGTGGAGAAGCTGATCCACCACGCTCGCGCGATTTCCCCCTGGGGCTACGACGTACCGGCGCCGTCGCCCCCGCAGCGCGTGGCGTGACTTCAAGTTCGTGCTCAACCAGGTCACGCGGGCCATCGAACCGCCGCTGCCGCTGGCGCGCATGCTCGCGGACTGGCGAACGATCTCCGGCGCGCTTGCCGAGCCGCCACGTCGCCGACAGCCCCAACTCTCCGCGTACTTCGGCTGGGTGGACCCGCTGGAGGACCGAGCGGCTCAAACAAGTTAGCGCCTATGGGGTCGATCTGTTCGTCCAGTGGCTGTCGAGCCGACTCGAGGTGCGCGGCACGGCCAGTTGGCTGCGAGCCAGGCGGCGATGGACGCCAGTCGATCAGCGCGAGCGCTACGACCTTCCAGACGGGACCTGGGCACCGGACTTCGAGATTCCCTGGTCGGTGCAGGTCATCACCAGCGTGCCGCTTTCGAACAGCATGAGCGTGAGCGCATCGTGGCGGTCGGCCGCCGGCCGACCCCATACCCCGATCGTCGGCGGCCGCGCGATCCGCGACCGCTTCCTCCCTGTCTTCGGTCCCGTCAACTCCGAGCGCTTCCCGCGTTACGAGCGGCTCGACCTTTCCGCGAGCTGGCTCGTACCGGCCGGCGACGGGGCGGCGATCCTCTTTGCGGCCGTCGGCAACGTCCTCGGCCGGGCCAACTTCCTCGACTACGTCTACGCGCCCGACTATACGGCACGCCAGCCGGTGGTCAACGCGGCGCCCCGCTCGGTGTATGTCGGCGTTTCCCTCAGGAGGTAATCATGGCAGGCACTCACATCGTGGCAATGGCATTGGTCGCAGCGATGACTGCGCCGGCACTCACCCTGCGGCAGGAGTTCGCGTGGCTGGAGCTCACCGAGCGACTCGAACGGGCGGCGCTGGCCGGATCCGGACAAGAGCTCCGGGCCGTTCGGATCGACCTCCTCAGACAACTCGTGCGTCCCGCGGAACAGGCGCCCGAGCAATCACTATTGGAGTACGCGATCGCTTACGTCGGGTACCGGTTGGCCAACCGGGGCGAGGTTCCCGAGCAGGAACAGGCTGACCTCGTCGATGATGCCGTGGAGCGACTGGAGTCCCTCGTCAACGACGATCCGGAATACGCGGAAGCGCACGCGTTGCTCGGATCGCTCTACGGTCTGCAGTCGGTGTTCGATCGCCTCGACGAACCGCTCGTTCTTCTGGACCGCGAGCTGGACACCATTCGTGACTACCTCAAGATCGAGCAGGTCCGATTCGAGGATCGGCTGCGATTCACCATTGATGCGGACCGCGCAACGGGGCAGGTAACCGTACCCCCGTTCTTGCTGCAGCCGCTCGTCGAGAACGCGGTCAAATACGGTATTCAGCCGCACACGCGACAGGGGGAGGTGCGCGTCACCGCGCATCGTGGGGGCGGCCGCGTCCACATCGCGGTATCCGACACCGGCAACGGTCCGAATTCTTCGCACGGTACGGGCGGCAAGGGTATCGACCTGACTCGACGGCGACTCCGTGCGACATACGGCGACGGCGGAGCGGTGCTGCGCATGTCCGACGGAGAGAGTGAGGGCTTTACGGTGAGCCTGGACCTTCCGGCCGAACCCGAGCGACGGGGTTTCTCTTCATCCGCTGTCAATGTCTCCTGACCGCCTCCGCCTGATCGTGGCCGACGACGAGGCGCTGGCGCGGGGGCTCGTGCGGGACTACGTGTCCCGATGTAGCGACGTGAGCATCGTACATGAATGCGTCGACGCGGCGACATTGGCCGCCGCACTCGAGCAGGGGGGAGCGGACGCGGCCATGCTTGACATCCGAATGCCGGGGGGCGACGTATTCGAGGTCCTTGACGACATTCGGCGACGGCAACCGCTGCCCGCCGTGGTCTTCGCGACCGCGTATGACCGCTACGCGGTGCGGGCGTTCGAGATGAACGCTGTGGACTACCTCGTGAAGCCCTTCACGGAGTCTCGTTTCGCGGAGACGATCGGGCGGCTGCGGGAACGCCGGCGGGTCGGCACGGCGGACGGCGTCCCGCGCCTTCTGCGTGATCTTGGACGGCGTCCCGACCGGCTGCTCGTGCCCGAGGGGCGCCGCATCGTACCCGTCGCCGTCGCGGCCATCGGATGGATACAGGCGCAAGGGGACTACGCGCGGATTCACGCCGGCGACAAGAGCTACCTCGTGTACCGCACGCTCAACGAACTGGAAGAGCGGTTGGACCCAGCGGAGTTCCTGCGCGTACATCGCTCCGCGATCGTGCGGCTCGATCAGATTCTGGAGGTGGAGCCGGCCGGAAGCAGCCGTTATCGTGTGACTCTGAAGGGCGGCGCAACCCTGACGGTCAGCCGCGGCCGCGCTCAGGCCCTCAAGCAGATCATCTTGTGACGGGGAGCGACGTGCGGAGCAGGACGTACCGCAGCGGGATAGCGATGGGACCGGAGGACCGGGCCGCTCGCCGCCGAGCGCATCGCGCATGAGCCAGGGAGGGTGTGTCATCGTGCGCCCTCTTCCGCGGCATCGGGCTTCGCGGCGGTGGAGGCGTCCGGCGGTGGGGGATCCTCGATCCACGCGTAGTCGCGCCAGCGCTGGACCGATGCCTGCCGCGAGCGGCTGAAGAAGACGCGGACGTCGCTGTAGCTCTCGCTCTGGAGATTCGCCCAGCGGCCGTCGAGCACCGGTCCGCGATCGAGCGAGCCGCGGAAGCGGTGGATGGTGCCGACCAGCCCCCACCACAGGCGCACGCGGTCGATGAGCTCGAACTCCAGCCGGGCTATCTCGTGCGTCTCGCGGTCGACCCATATGCGGCCGCGCGCCTTGTTGAGCGCGCGCTCGATCTGCCGTCTCACCGGCAGGTCGCCGTCGCGCGGCGCGAACGCGATGCGATAGCTCGGGCGGTTCCGAAACGGTTCCTCGCCTTCGAGCGTCATGTCGTAGCGCGCGACGAGTTCCTCGTCGAAGATGATCTGGTTCTCGTTCTCCTCCGGCTCGATCTCGCCGGCCCGCAGGCGGCGGAGGCGCTCGCGGAACGCCGCTTCGCGCTCGGTCTCGCGGGTTTGCTCCTCCGCGGTCAGGGGCCGGCCGTCGATGGCGATCCGCCGCGAGAACCTGGCCCCGTCGATCGGGATCGACTCCCATTCGACCCGGGTCTCCTCCTCGACCTCGCCGCGGCCGTCGAACTCCCGCGACTCGCTCGTGACCAGGGCCCGGTAGTCGCCGGCCGCCGCTTGTTGCGCTGCGTCCATGCGTTCGACCGCCTCGACCACGATGGCGCGGACGTCGGGTTCCCCGTCTTCCGGGGCGACGGCCTCGACGGCGACGGTGCCGACGGCGCAGATCGCGGCGAGCACGGGCAGCAGCACCAGACGCGGGTCGTATCCCGCCGGGCGCCCCCAAGAACCGCCGACCCGCGGACAGGCCGTCCGCCTCGCGGCGCAGAGCGCGGCGGGTACAGAAAGCAGCGTTTGGCGCGAGTTACATCCCGCCGGATGCCGCCGGGAACCGCCGACCCGCGAACAAAAAGCCGGCCGCCTCGCGGGCGGGCCGACGCTGCAGCTCGCTACCCGCCGTGCAGAACCACCAGAGGAGACCTGCATGTGCGACTCCCTGCCTGCGCCGGGCGGGCCGAACGCCTTGCGCCGTCGAGAGGCGGCGCGGGTCGCTGTGCGCCGTGACGAACCACCACCAGAGCGGACCTGCATGTGCGACTCCCTGCCCGCGCCGGGCGGGCTGAACCCCGCGCCGTCGAGAGGCGGCGCGGCATGCGCGTGTTATTCGACGCGGAACACCTCCGACGGATCGAGCCGCACCGCCCGCCGTACGGGGCCCGCGCACGCGACGGCCGCCAGCGCGGCGAAGACCAGCGGCACGAGCACCAGCGTCGGCGGATCGACGGGCGGGATGCGAAACAGCAGGCCCTCGATCGCCCGGCCGGCGGCGAGCACGCCCGCGGAGCCGAGGATCAGGCCGGTGCCGACGCACGCGAGCACCCGTCCGACGGAGGTCCGGGCTATCTCGTGCGGCCGCGCGCCGAGCGCCGTGCGGATGCCGAGCTCCCGCGTCCGTTGCGCGACGGCGAAGGCCGCGACCGCGTAGATGCCCACCGCGGCGAGGACGACGGCGAACACCCCGAACACGCCGAGCGTGCCGCTGAACGCCGCCAACTCCCAGCGCGAGTCGGCGAGCCGGGCCGCCATCGTCCCGGCCCGGTGCACGGGCAGGTCGGGGTCGAGCGCGCGCACCGCCGCCCGGAGGCGCGGGACGAACCCGGCGGGAGCGCGGTCGGTCAGCATCAGCAGACCGAACCCGGGCTCGGGTGCCGCGCCGTAGGGCACATGCACGGCGGGCGGCGGGTCGCGTCTGCGAAGGTCCCCGGTATGGATGTTCGAGCCGATGCCGACGATGGTCAGCCAGGGTCCCGGCGAGCCGTCCCGCGTCCGGATCCGGAGCCGGCGGCCGAGCGCGTCCCCGCCGTCGAGGAACAGCTCGGCGAACCTCGCGTTCACGACCGCCGCCTCGGAACCGGTGCGGCCGTCGTTCGCGGTCAGCGCCCGCCCCCGCAGCATCCGCGCGCCCAGCGATTCGAAGTAGCGCGGGCCGACGCCCATCACCAGCGCCTCGACCGGTGGCGCCTCCGCCGACGCGGGCCGGCCGTCCACCTCGAACGCCGCCGTCGACCGGTTGGTCATGACGCTGGCCGCGCGCACGCCGGGCGACGCGTTCAGCCGGTCCTCGAGATCGGCGACGAACCGCGCGCGATCTTCCGGCGCCGGGTACTTCGCCGAGGGCAGCAGGACCTCTCCGTACAGGACGCGGTCGAGATCGAAGCCCAGGTCGATGCGGTACATCTCGCCGAGGCTGCGCAGCATCAATCCGGTAGCGCCCAGGAGAACGAGGGCCAGCGTCGTCTGGACGACGATCAGCGCGGCGCCCAGGCGGCGGGCGCGGACGCTCCGGGTCCCCGACCGGTTGCCTTCCTGCAGCAACGTTGCGGCCGGCGTTCGCGCCAGTCTGCGCCGTAGAATGGTGCAGACTCCCGGCAGGGTTGGTCGGGCGACGAGCGGAGCCGTAGGCGACGCTCGCCGGGCTAGGTGCGGCAACGGGGCGAACCCGAACAGCAACGTCGCCGCGGCGCACAGTCCGACGAAGAAGGCGATGACCGGCGGGTCGATGGTGAACGCCATCCAGGTCGGCATGCCCATGTCCCGGGTGAGGAGCTCGGCCAGCCGCACGCCGCCCGCCGCGACCGCGAGGCCCGCGAGGCCGCCCGCGGCGCCCAGGACGAGGCTCTCCATCGACAACTGCCGGACGATGCGCCACCGGGTGGCGCCCTGCGCGAGCCGGATGCCGAACTCGTGGGCGCGCTGCGCGGACCGCGCGATGAGGAGGTTGGCGACGTTGGCGCAGGCGATGAGCAGAACGAACGCCACCGCGCCGGTCAGCGTCCGGTAGATCAGCGCGACGTCCGCGCCGGCGGCCCAGTCGGTGAACGACTGCACGTTCGCGCGGACGTTCTCGTTCGTGTCGGGATGCTCGCGGCGGAGCCGTTCGGCGATGGTCCTCAGCTCGGCCCGCGCCTCCCCGAGATCCACGCCGGGACGGAGGCGGCCGACGGTGTGCAGCGCGCGCGCGTCGCGGCGGTCGAGGGTGTCGGTCGGCCGGAGTGGCCGCCAGACCTCCGCGCGGAACGGGAACCGCACGCCCTCGGGCATCACCCCCACGACCGTCGCGGGCTCGCCGTCGACGCGCACGACGCGGCCGACGACGTCGGGGTCCGCCCCGTAGCGGTCCCGCCACACGCGGTGGCCGATGATCGCGGTGCCGTCCGCGCCGCGCCGGCCGTCGGCGGGGAGGAAATCACGCCCGAGCAGCACCGGCTGGCCGAGCAGGCGGAAAGTGTTGGGGGAGACGAACGAGCCGTTCAGCGGCTCGGGCGCGTTCTCCCCGCCGCTCAGGCTCATGCGCCCGTCGACGGTGAACGCGGCGAGATCGTCGAGCGAGGCCGCGTCGCGCCGGTAGTCCTCGAAATCGGGGAGCGACACGCGCCGATACAGGTTGTCGGAATCGGCGCTCGACCAGACGTTGACGATGCGGCCAGGATCGTCGTACGGGAGGCCGCGGACGAAGACGGCGTGGACCATCGTGAAGACGGTCACGTTCAGGCCGATGCCCAGCCCCAGCGTCGAGACGGCCAGCGCCGCCAGCGAGCGGTCCCGCGCCAGGCGGCGGAACGCGTATCGGAGGTCGCGCGAGACGTCCTCGACCCACCGCGTGCCGCGCGTGTCGCGGCACAGCTCCTTGATCTGGTCGAGGCCGCCGAAGTCGAGGCGGGCGCGCCGACGCGCCTCGTCCTCCGGCAGGCCGGCCCGCACATGGTCGGCCACCTGCCGCTCGACGTGGTCGCGCAGCTCGCGGTCCAATTCGCCTTCGAGCCGGTCGCGGCGCCGCAGCCTCCGCCACCAGCTCACCGCGCGCCTCCGCCCGCGGTCCCGAGAATCGTCGTGGGTGCGTTCATCTCGATGCCTCTCCCTTCTACATGTAGCAGACCAACGTGTAGAAGGTCAAGGCTTCAGAGATGCCCGGTTGCACGGCGGCCCCGCGCCGTCCGCGTCAGTTGTAGTCGGTGCCGCCCTTGCGCGTCAGGTAGTCGCCGGAGACGCTCTTGAGGATGACCCGCCCGAACTCGGCCGACTCGCGTTCCGCCGCGGGCCTCACCACGACGCCCTCGCGCACATGCTTGCCGCCGAGCGCGGTCTTGCCGTCGGTCTGCTCCAGCATCGCCGCGGCGCTGAACGGCCCACGGTAGAGGACCGGCACCAGCGGGAACAGGTCGCCGAGCGACTCGACCTCGTCCGGGGGCAGGTAGCGGCCCCGGCCGGGCTCGCCGACGTAGGCGTCGAACACCCGGAACGCGGGGTTCGGCTCGCCGTAGTGCAGGTCCTGCACGCCCCGCCCGAACACCTCGCCGAGTACGTAGAACGGCTGCCCGTCGGCGGCGAGGCGGGCGCGCGCCGTCTCGAACGGCTCCTCGAAGGCGCGCCACGTGCGCACGTAGAGGTTGGTCTGGTTCGCCTCGTTCAGAATCAGGGCCATGCCGCGGTCCGACATCCCCTTCGACGTGACGATCGGGCCGTGGTCGGGGTGCCAGCCCAGGCAGCACCACGTGCCGTGCAGCTTCTCGGTGATGACGACGGGCTCGCCGTCGCGCAGCTCGTCCGGGTACTTCTTGACGTTCTCGATGTCGTAGTGCAGCGTCGCGCCGTGCACCGCCCGCACCTCGCCCTGCATGGCGATGGGGATGGGCGGCTCGTACTTCACGAGCTCGAGCAGATCGGTCACCTCGTCGCCCTCGGCCACCGGCCGGCCGCGGACCATGCCGTCGCGGACGGGGTACACGAGCCCCTGCGACAGCGCGCCGCGCAGCTTCACGGCCTTGACGCGGTTCTTCTTGCTCCCGGCGAGCTTGCCTTCGAGGCCGAGCTCGGCGATGAGCCAGTCGGGGCAGACCGACCCCTCGGGGATGTACGCGGCGAGGTCGCCGTCGGTGAACGAGCCTTTGCCCACGACGCAGCGGAACCCCCCGATAGCCGCCAGCTCCAGCCGGTCGGCGTTGGGGTGCGGCTCGATGCGCAGGGCGTGGATTTTGGATTCGAAGGTCGCCATGATGGTTCTCCGTGACAGGTGGAACCAACCATTATGACTGATTTCGGGCTCCAAACGGAACGGGTGGACCGCATCGTCGCATCGTCGCGCACCGGGGCTTGACTGCCCGCCCCACGGTGCCTACCATCATGCCATGATGATTACCATCGACCGCGCCGGGCGCATCGTCGTGCCGAAGAGCCTGCGGGAGCGCTTCAACCTAGTCGCCGGCGCCGAGCTGGAGATGGTGGCCTCCGGAGACTGCCTGCAGCTCCGCAGGGTCGACGCGGAACCCGCCTTGGTCAGAAAGAAGGGGATTCTGGTGCATCACGGCGGCGCCCGCGCGGACCTGGACGTCGCGGCGTTCATCCGGGCGGAGCGTGAATCGAGGAGCCGCCGGATCCTCCCGGAGGTTCCCGAGTAGTGCGCGTTCTCTTCGATACCTCGGTCTTGGTGCCCGCGGTCGTCGATCAATTGGCCAACCACGCGGCGGCGCTCGACGCGCTCTTGGGCTACACGAACGGCGAACATTCGGGCTATTGCTCGACCCACGCGCTGGCCGAGTGCTACGCCACGTTGACGGCCCTGCCGTTGCGGCGGCGCATCCTTCCCGGCGAAGCGCAGCAGCTCGTGGAGGGGAGCCTCCTGGGGCGGCTGACCGCGGTACCGCTGACCCGGGACGACTACGTCGCTGCGATTCGCCGCGTCGGCCGCGGCGGATTCGACGAGCGGCGTCGTCTACGACGCGTTGCACGTCTGCTGCGCGGAGCGGATTCCCGTGGACCGCATCCTGACTTCCAACGTGTCGGACTTCGAGCGGCTTCGGCCGGCGGGCATCGTGGTCGTGACCCCGTAGCCCTCCCGCCCGGGATCGTCTATCCTGACGAGCGACTCGCATCGGTTCACGCGCGGCTTTCCGCCGGTCTGGAGCGCGGCGGAGGACCATGGCGACGACGGACCTTGATGATCGCCGCGGCGGTGGTCGTCGACGAAGCCCGCCGGTGAGCCGCAAACCGAAGGCACGCCGGGCACCCGGCGTCGTCGTCTCGTATTGAACGTGGAGCAGCCGAATGCCTGACCGTCGCTTATCGACCCGGATGACCATCGCCGTCGCATGCGCGTTCGCCTGCCTCGCGGCGATCCCGCTCGGCGCCGAGGACTGGCCCCAGTGGCGGGGCGCCGACCGCGACGCGGTGTGGCGCGAGAGCGGCATCGTCGAGCGGTTCCCCGACGACGGGCTGATCGTGAAGTGGCGCACGCCGGTGCGGGCCGGCTTCGCGGGGCCGGCGGTGGCCGACGGACGCGTCTTCGTCCTCGACTACCAGGAGACGCCGGGCACCCGCACGATGGACGGCCGCGAGCGGCTCCTGGTCCTCGACGAGGAGACCGGAACGGTCCTCTGGACGCGGGAATGGCCGGCCACCTACCGCAACATCGTGCCGGTGTTCGCCACCGGGCCCCGGGCCACGCCGACCGTCGACGGCGACCGCGTCCACGTGCTGGGTGCCGCCGGCATGCTGTCGTGCTTCGACACCGCCACCGGCGATCTCCTCTGGCAGATCGACACCGTGGTCGACTACGGCGTCACCGTGCCGGTCTACGGCGTCGCGCACTCGCCCCTCGTCGAGGGCGATCTCCTGATCACGCTGCTCGGCGGCGAGCCCGACGCCATGGTCGTGGCGTTCGACAAGACGACCGGCGTCGAGGTCTGGCGCGCGATCGACACGGTCTCCGAGGCGGGTTACTCCTCGCCCATCGTGACCACCGCCGGGGGCGTGCGGCAGTTGATCGTCTGGCACCCGGCGGCGGTCACGTCGCTCGACCCGGCGACCGGCGGCGTCTGGTGGCAGCACGACTTCCGGATCGCGAGCGGCCTGACCATCGGCACCCCGGTCCGCAGCGGGCGCTACCTGCTCATCTCGCAGGTCGAGAACGGGGGCCTGATGCTGGCCCTCAACCCCGACCGTCCGGCCGCCCGCGTGGTCTGGACGGGCGCCAACCCCAACCGCACCGACCGCCCGGCGCAGAACTCCATGACGTCGACGCCGATCATCGTGGGCGACGCGATCTACGGGCTCAACAGCTACGGCGAGCTGCGCGGCGTCGACGCGGCGACGGGCGAGCGGCTGTGGTCGAGCGACGGGCTCGCGCCCCAGATCCGCTGGGCGAGCTCGCACCTCGTGCGGCACCGGGACCGCTGGTTCATCTCCGTCGAGACCGGCGACCTCGTCATCGCGCGCTTCTCGCCGGCCGGCTACGAAGAGGTCGACCGGACGCACCTGCTGACCCCCACCACCCGCACCCGCGGCGGCGGCTCCGGCCGCTGGAGAGGCGTCGACCGCGCGGTGCTGTGGTCGCACCCGGCGTACGCGAACCGCCACGTGTTCGCGCGCAACGACGCCGAGGTGGTGCGCGTGTCGCTGGCGGCCGAGGACTACGAGTAGTCTTCCAGGAACCAGTCGCCGCCGCCGACTACGAGTGAGCCGGGAGCCCGCCGGGGCGACCCCGAAACCGGCCCGGTGATGAAGAAGGCACTCCCGCGCATCGTGGCCGCGCCCGGACGTAACCGGACGTTGCGGCGTTCATCCGGGCGGAGCATGGAGCAGTCGATGTCCGATCTCCGTTCGACCTGCATGATTCCCGCGACCGCGCGCGCGGCGGCCTACCCCGAGAGGCCGTCGTGCATGGCGGGGACTGGGCGCGCAATGGGGGGCGGGTCCCGCCGGGGATTCGCGCGTGCGTCTGGAGCGGACACGATTCCGGATCCGGGAGCCCGATGCGCGCCTGCGCGCCCGCCCAAGGGCGGCTGGCCCGTGGTGGCGGCCGTCGTGCTCGCGGCGGTGGCGGCGTCGCCGCCCCCCGCCAGCGCCGGACAGGCCCCTCCGGCCGGCGCGGGGCAGTCCGGGAACGAGATCGACCGGTTCATGGAGCGCGTGCTCGACAACCGCGACGCGTCGTGGCGGCGCATCGGCGACTTCGTGCTGCGAGAGGTGCTGACGCTGGACGTCGACGGCCCCGCCGGCCTGCCGATCGCCGGCTTCCGGCGCGAGTACGAATGGTACGTGCGCGGAGACGTGGTGGTACGCAGCCCGCGGCGCTTCGACGGGGTCGACATCGGCGAGGCCGAGCGCCGGGAATACGAGGCCGACTGGCTGCGCCGGCGCGCGCGGCGCGCCGCGGAGCGCCGGGAGGAGGACGGCCGGGTCGGCGTCCGGGTCTCCCCGACCGAGGGCGTGACCGTCGAGCGAAGCCGAGCCGCGGAGGAGGCGGAGGCGGCGGTCGCGGAGGCTGCCGTGGACGGTGCTCCCGCCGCCGCGGAGGCCGCCGCCCCGGCTGCCGCGGGCGATGCTCCCGCGGCCGCGGACGATGCCGGGCCGGTTCCCGGCCAACGGGAGGCCGCGGCGGCGGATCCGGAACGGCTCGAGCCCGAGTTCATCACCGACGCCGGCTACTTCCTGGAGTTCCCGTTCGAGCCCGGCAACTACTACTTGGCCGGGTACGAGACGCTCGCGGGCCGCGAGGTGGTGAAGATCGAGTACTACCCCACCGATCTCTTCGACGACGACTCGGAGCCGGAGTCCGAGCGCGAGCGGCGCATCGCCGAGGGGTTCGCCAAGACCTCGCTCGTGACCCTCTGGATCGACCCCGAGGTCCACGAGGTCGTGCGGTACACGTTCGACAACGTCGGGCTCGATTTCCTGCCGGGCCGCTGGCTGGTACGCGTCGACGGGTGGCACGCGTCGATCGAGATGGCGCAGCCGATCGGCGGCGTCTGGCTGCCCCGTCGGATGGCCCTGACCGGCCGCGCCACGACGGCGCTGGGAGGGTTCGAGCTGAGGCTCACCCGCGAGTACTCCGACTACCGGGAGGCGCTCACCGATGGCCGGCTCGTGGGCGTCGCGGATGTGCCGGGGGATCCGCGGTGACGGCGGCGGCCGCCGGCGCCGAGACCGCGTTCCCCGCCCGGGCGGCGGGCACCGGTGCGCTCGCGCCCGCGCGGCGAGGCGCGGCGGCGGCGCTTCTGATGCTGTTCGTGGCCGCGCCGTCGCCGGCGCATCCCTCGGCGCCGTCCCCGAAATCGCCACGGGCGCTTTCCCCGATCCCGCTCGCCGGGGCCTCCGCTGCCCCGCGGCCCGCGCCGTCGTCGGCGCATCCCTTGGCGCCGCTCCCCACCCGGCTCTCTTCCTCATCCGGCGTCCGGCTCCCTGCCCCCGCGGTCCGGCAGCTCCCCGCGCCCTCCCCGGCCGCGGGACCGGAGGTCGTCGCCGAGCTGCGGGTGCACGGGAACCACTCCATCCCGGACGCGGACATCCTGAAGTTGGCCGGCGTCGCCGTCGGCGACGCGGTCGAGGCCGATACCGTGGACCGGATTGCCGCGCGGCTGCGCGCGAGCGGCCGGTTCGAGTCGGTCGAGGTACGGAAGCGCTACACGTCGCTGGTGCGGCGCGAGGCGGTGGCGCTGATCCTCGTGGTCCGCGAACGCCCCGGCGCCGCGGATCCGGCGCGGCGGGCGGTGGGGCGCGCGCTGGGCTTCCTGGCGCGGCGGACTATGTTCCTGCCGATCCTCGACTACGCCGAGGGGCACGGATACAGCTACGGCGCCCGGTTCAGGCTGGTCGACGTGGCGGGCGCGGGGAGCAGTCTGGCCGTCCCCCTGACTTGGGGCGGGACGCGGCGGGCCGGCGTCGCCCTGGAGAAGCGGTTCGAGACCGGCGTCGTCCACGCGCTGCGGGCCGGGGCGGCGGCGACGCGTCAGGAGAACCAGCACTACCGGGTGCGCGACCGGCGGCTGTCGGTGTGGGCCGGGGCCGACCGCCGGCTCGCGGGCCCGCTGCGGGCGGCGGCGCGGGCCGAGTGGAGCGACGTCGGCTTCGGGGCCCTCGCCGAAACGGCGGCCACCTATCGGGTCGGCCTGGAGCTCGATACGCGGCGGAACGAGGGGTTCCCCCGCGACGCGGTGGTCGCGCACGCGGGATGGCAGTGGCTCGACCGGGCCGGGGCGGGCGGCGTCGTCACGCAGCCGCAGGCCGATGTGCGCGGGTTCGTGGGGCTGTCGGGGCAGACGGTGCTGGGGCTGCGGGTCCTCTACCAGGGGGCGGACGGCCCCGTCCCGGGCTACGCCCATCCCCTGCTCGGGGGGCTCGCGTCGGTGCGCGGGCACCGGTTCGGCCATCGCGCCGGCGACCGCCTCGCCGCCGCCTCGGCCGAGCTCCGGTTCCCGGTGAGCTCGCCGCTGAGCTTCGGCCGGGCCGGCGTGCGGGTGTTCTTCGACACCGGGGCCGTCTACGGCGCCGGCGACGACGTCTACCGCACCCGGTTCAGCCAGGGGGCCGGGGCCGGCGTCTTCCTCAACGCGGCGTTCATCAACCTGCAGGCCGACGTGGCCCACGACCTCGACGGCCGCTTCCGGCTCCACTTCGGGACCGGCGTGAGCTTCTGACCATCAGGCCGCAACGGCCCCGCCGGGCGGTGCCCGCGGGGAACGTCGGGTTGCGGTACCCATGCCCGGTCGGGACGACCTGGAAGGAGGGCGGGCGGTATAATCCGCCGGCACCACGATGGCGCGGCTCTCGACCTATCTCTTCGACCTCGACGGGACCCTCATCGATTCCATCGAGCTGATCATGTCGTCGTTCCGCCACACGATGCTGACGCATCGCGGCGCGGTGCCCGACGACGAAGACTGGCGGGCGGGGTTCGGCCGGCCGCTCCGGCCGCAGCTCGCCCGCTACGCGCGGGACGCCGACGAGGTGACGCGGATGGCCGCCACCTACCGCACGCACAACCTCGAACACCACGACCGGCTCGTGAAGCCCTACGCGGGCATCCACGGGGTCGTCGCCGAGTTGAAGGAGCGGGGCGCGCGGCTGGGCATCGTAACGAGCAAGAACCGGACGGCGGCCGAGCAGGGCCTTCGCCACTGCGCCTTGGACGGCTATTTCGACATGCTCGTGACCTCGGACGACGTGACCGAGCACAAGCCGCATCCGGCGCCGGTGCTCGCGGCGCTGGCGCGGCTGGAGGCGCGGTCGGCGGAGACCGTCTTCATCGGCGACTCGCCGCACGACTGCGAGGCGGGCCGGGCGGCGGGGGTGTCGACGGCGGCGGCGCTGTGGGGGCCGTTCTCGCGCGCGTCCCTCGACCCCCACGGTCCGGACCACTGGCTGGAGCGTCCGCAGGCGATCCTGGCCCTCCGGTGAGCGGCACCGACGCCGGATCCGGAAGCGCTCGACAGAGCCCGCCCGGCGGCGGGACCGGCGCCGCGGGTCGAATGCGGCGGGCCGCGCCGGCGCCGCGCCGGCGCCACGGCGGCCGGCGCTCCCGCACGAGCGGGGAGGGAATCATGACAGGTGTCCCCGAGGGCTATCGGTTGTTCGAGTACGTCGACCCGTTCGAGGACCTGGTCGGGCCCCTCTGCTACCGCGAGGACGCGGACGGCCGGCTGCGGTTCGCGTTCGAGGCACAGCCGAAGCACGCCAACACCGCGGGGCAGCTCCACGGCGGCGTCCTCATGACCTTCGCCGACTACGCGCTGTGCCTGACCGCGATCCACGGCCTGCCCGGCGAGCGGTGCGTCACCGTGTCGCTGAGCTGCGAGTTCACCGCCCCCGGCGAGGTCGGCGACTTCGTCGAGTCGACGGCCGAGATCGTCCGGCGCACGCGGTCGCTCACCTTCGTCCGCGGCCAGGTGACGGCCGGCGAGCGGACTCTGCTGAACTACAGCGCCATCGTGAAGCGCCTGACCCGCTCGGTCGGGACCGCCCGCGACCAGACGCCGTAGCCGCAGAGGCCGCGGCCTGCGCGACCGCCGGTCGGCCGATCGGGAGCTTGGGCCGCAGAGTTCCCCGCCGCCGGGCCGCGCGGCGGCTATAATCCAACCTCATCGTGACCGATGCCGTTTCCGAAGGAGGCTCTATCGATGCGTCCTCGCGTGATTTCGTGGATGACCGTGACCGCCCTGGCGGCGGCGACCGCCGCGTTCGCCCAGCAGGGGGCGGTGGACGGCGAGTGGCGGAGCTTCGGCGCCGACCTGGGCAGCACGAAGTACTCGTCCCTCGACCAGATCTCGGCCGGCAACGTCGGGCAGCTCGAGATCGCCTGGCGCCGGCCGATCGTCGATCCGGCCTACCTGGAGATGGACCCGAACCTCCGGTTCTCGAACGTCTCCACCGCCGCCCCCCTCATCGTGGGCGACACCGGCTACGTGCCCAACGCCGTGGGCCTCGTCGAGGCGTTCGACGTGACGACGGGAGAGACCCGCTGGGTGCAGACCCCGTACGGCGGCGCCGACGACGTGCGCGGGGCCGGCACCCGCGGCGTCGCCTACTGGTCCGACGGCGACGAGGCGCGGATCATCTCCCAGCGCGGCGAGTACATGTACGCGCTGCATCCCGACACCGGCGAGCTGTTCCCCGACTTCGGGGACGGCGGCCGGGTGCATCTCGTCATCGGGCTCGCCGAGGGGGCCCGCTACCGGTGGGGGGGTGCCCCGACGGTGGTGCGGGACGTGGTGGTGGTCGGCCAGTCGATGGGCGACACGTTCCAGACCATGGAGGGGATCCGCGGCGACGTGCGGGCCTTCGACGTGCGGACCGGCGAGCTCCGCTGGATCTTCCACACCATCCCCCAGGCCGGCGAGTTCGGCACCGACACCTGGATGAACGACTCCTGGCAGTACTCGGGGCACGCGCCGGTGTGGTCGCTGTTCAGCGCCGACGAGGAGCTCGGCTACGTCTACATGCCGACTAGCTCGCCGACCAACGACATGTACGGCGGCCACCGCGGCGGCGACAACCTCTACGGCCAGAGCATCGTCTGCGTCGACGCCGAGACCGGCGAGCGCGTCTGGCACTTCCAGACCGTGCACCACGGGCTGTGGGACTACGACGTGCCGACCGCGCCGATCCTGATGGACATCACCGTCGACGGCCGCGAGATCGCGGCAGTGGCGCAGCTCACCAAGCAGGCGTTCGTCTTCGTCTTCGACCGCGCCACCGGCGAGCCGGTGTGGCCGATCGAGGAGCGCCCGGTGCCGCAGTCGGCGACCCCGGGCGAGCTGACCTCGCCCACCCAGCCGTTCCCGACGAAGCCCCCGGCGTTCGACCGGCAGGGGGCGACCATCGAGAACCTGATCGACTTCACGCCCGAGCTGCGGGCCGAGGCGATCGCCATCACCGACCGCTACGTCATCGGCCCGATGTTCACGCCGCCGTCGATACGGGGCGACGGGCCGAACGACACGCAAGGGACCATTCAGCTTCCGGGATCGCAGGGCGGCGCCGACGTGCAGGGGGGGGCGTTCGACCCCGAGACCGGGATGCTCTACATCCCCTCGATCACGTCGCCGTTCGTGGCCGACATCATCGAGGGCAACCCCGACCGCACGAACCTCAACTACATCAAGGGGAGCCGGCAGTGGATCGGCGGCCCGCGGGGCCTGCCGCTGTTCAAGCCGCCCTACGGGCGCATCACCGCCATCGACATGAACCGCGGCGAGATCGTGTGGACGACCCCGAACGGCGATGGGCCGCGGAACCACCCCGCGATTCGCCACCTCGAGCTCGGGAAACTCGGCGTCCCCGGCCGCCCCGCGCCCCTGCTGACGAAGACGCTGCTGTTCATCGGCGAGGGCTCGACCAACCTGCCGGGCGGGGCCCGCGTGCCCGACGGCATGCCGCCGCAGATCGTCACCAACTACGGCGGCCGCATCTTCCGGGCCTACGACAAGGCCACCGGCGACGTCGTCTGGGAGACGGAGCTGCCGGCCGGCACCATCGCGCCGCCGGTCACGTATCTGGCCGACGGCAAGCAGTATCTGCTGGTGGCGACCGGGGACGTCGAAACCCCCGGCGAGACGCTGGCGTTCGCGCTGCCCTGACGCGGGCGGCCGTCAGGCGCCGACGGAGGCGGCACCTCCGGTCGGCGCCGCCGCTTGCCGCAACCGCGGCGGAACGCGGGCGGCCCGCGGTATGCCGGGCGCCCGCCGGACGGTGGCGTGTCGTTGCGACGGACCGCTCCTAGAACCCGCGCTTGCGGCCGCGGAGGCCCCGCCGGCTGCCCTTCGGCTTCGCCGGGCGCCGGCCGAAGTCCATCGACGGCGGGCCGTCGTCCATGAACGGCGGCGGCCCCCCCATCGGAGGCCGCGGCGCCCGGTCGCGGGCTTCGCTCACGCGGAGGTTGCGGCCGTTAAGCTCCGTGCCGTCCAGCTTCTGGATGGCCTCGGACACCGAGGCGGCGTCCCCGAACTCGACGAAGGCGAAGCCCCGG
The DNA here is from genome assembly GCA_963664545.2 of Vicinamibacterales bacterium. GTDB lineage: Bacteria > Acidobacteriota > Vicinamibacteria > Vicinamibacterales > UBA8438 > JAJEEA01. Next base: position 3,768,212 of record OY761475.2, read on the forward strand.
GGCTTGTCGGTGGCGCGGTCGACGGGCAGGAACACCTCCGTGACCTGACCCACCTGTCCGAACAGGGTTTCCAGCTCTGTCTGCGAGGTCTCGTAGCTGAGGTTACCGACGAAGATTCGTGAAGAAATGGCGTGCCTCCCTTGCTTCCCTGGCCGGCGGGCCGTCCACAGCCGGCGCCGCGACCGATGCCGGCTCCGCGTCGACCCGGCGCGGCGCCGCCGGTCGTGCCGCCCGTCCTGTTGTGGTGCGGGAACGCAACACGAACCGAATGCCGAGCATACCCCGTCGCTGCCGGAAACGCAAAAGCGGCGGCTCCTGGGCCCGCCTTCGGCGCCGTCGGGGGTGCAGTATCATCGGGAGGCGGCGACCGGAGACGCGCGACCATGATCACCATACTCAACCAGACCAACCGGTTCCTCCGGATCCACCTCGCCCGCGGGAAGGTGCTGCGGCTGGGGCCCCGGAAGGAGGGCCAGATATCCACCCACGACGCCGACGGCGACACGGTGAAGCGGCTCGTGGCGGACGGCTCGGTCAAGGTCATGGGAGAGGGGCCGCAGGCCGGGGCGTCGTCCCCCGCCAACCCCGCGGCGCGGACCGACGTGCACGGGCATCTTCCCCGGGTGTCGGGCGGCCGGCGCGGCGACCGCTAGGCGTCTGCGCAGTGGAACGGCGTACGCTCCCGGGTATAATCCAGCGGTTTCGCATTCGGGGAGAGTCGAAGGAGGTTCAGTCGATGGCGCAACTGCCGACACGTCTGGCGGCCGGGCTCGTCGGTCTCGCGCTCGTGTCGCCGCCCGCGGCTGCCCGGGGGCAGGACGGCCCGTGGCAGACCTACGGCACCGAGAACGGCGAGTGGCGCAGCTACGCGGGCAACATCGCGGGCCAGAAGTACTCGCCGCTCGACCAGATCGACGCGACCAACTTCGGCGATCTGGAGATCGCGTGGCGCTGGGAGTCGGTCGACGCCATGGTCAGCCGCACGATGCCCGACGGCAGCGAGTGGTGGGCGCCGCTCGAGACCATCGTGGCCTCGCTCGAGGAGGACAACCCGAACCTCTACCGGCGCGGGCATCCCCCGCGCCCCGGCGGCATGCAGGCGACCCCGCTCATGGTCGGCGGCGTGCTCTACTTCAACACCGCGATCTCGCAGGGGGTGGCCGTCGACGCGGTGACCGGCGAGACCCTGTGGGTCTTCAACCCGAAGAGCTACGAGGAGGGGACCACCCCGATGACCGGCACGTTCCGGCAGCGGGGGGTGGCCTACTGGACCGACGGCGAGGGCGACGAGCGCATCTTCTGGGGCACCGGCGCCGGCTACCTGGTGTGCGTCGACGCCGGCACCGGGCGGCCCTGTCCGGACTTCGGTCCCGACGGCAGCGGGATCGTCGACGCGATGGTCGGCCTGCCGCGGGCGGACCGGGAGGAGCGCGACTACCTCAACGCCATGCTCTACGGCATCCACTCGCCCCCCATCGTGGTGCGCGACCGGGTCATCCACGGCTCGCAGGTCGCCGACCGGCGCATCACCAAGGAGGCGGTGCCGGGCTGGGTGCGGGCCTGGGACGTCAGGACCGGCGACCACGCCTGGGACTTCCACACCGTGCCCAACAGCGCCGACGAGTTCGGCGCCGACACGTGGCTGAACGAGTCGTGGCGGTACTCGGGCAACGCCAACGTCTGGTCGATGCTCGCGGGCGACAACGAGCTGGGGCACGTCTATCTGCCCACCGGCACCACCACCAACGACTACTACGGGGCCGACCGGCCCGGCGACAACCTGTTCTCGGAGACGATCATCGCTGTCGACGTCGAGACCGGGCAGCGGGTCTGGCACTTCCAGGCGGTGCACCACGGCCTGTGGGACTACGACTTCCCCACGCATCCCAACCTGGTGGACGTCACCGTGGACGGGCGCGACATCAAGGCCCTGGTGCAGGTGAGCAAGCAGGGCTTCGTGTACACGTTCGACCGGGTGACGGGCGAGCCGGTCTGGCCGATCGAGGAGCGCCCCGTTCCCACGGAGACGAACATGCCCGGCGAGTACGTCTCGCCGACCCAGCCGTTCCCCACCCGTCCCGCGCCGTTCGAGTACCAGGGCGTGACCATCGACGACCTCATCGACTTCACCCCCGAGCTCCGCGAGATCGCCGTCGAGGCGGTGCAGCCGTACCGGCTCGGGCCGCTGTTCACGCCGATCTCGCGGCGCGAGGAGGGCGGCTGGCAGGGGACCCTGATGCGCCCGCCGGACGGCGGGGCCGCGACCTGGGCGGGGGCGGCCATGGACCCCGAGACCGGCGTGCTCTACGTGCCGTCGAGGAACCAGGCGGTGGTCATCACGATGTACGAGCCGGATCCGGCGCTGGGCGCCACCGTGGCCTACACCCACGGCGCTCCCGAGGGCGAACGGATGACCCGCGGCCTGGGGCCGTCGCGCAGCGGCAACCTCATGCCCCAGGGGCTGCCCCTGCTCAAGCCGCCCTACTCGCGGATGACGGCCATCGACATGAACACCGGCGACCACGTGTGGATGCAGCCGCTCGGCAACGGCGACCGGTACCGCAACCACCCGCGTCTGCGCGACCTGAACCTGCCGCCGCTGGGCGGCGACGGCGTCGGCGGCCCGGTGCTCACGAAGACGCTGGTCGTCAGCGCCCTCTCGGCCGGGGGCAGCGACGGCGGGCCGCGGCTCGTCGCGCGGTCGAAGGAGACCGGCGAGGAGCTCGGCTCGGTGGATCTGCCCACCGGGGCCCTGGGGACGCCCATGACCTACATGGTCGACGGGCGCCAGTACATCGCGCTGACCATCGGCGGGCGCCCGCCGCAGTTGATTGCCTTTCGGCTGCCCGAGTGAGCGGACGAGGCAAGTTTGACCGAGGAGCAACGCAGTCAGGCGGGATGCAGCGCCGCTCGAACGCGGCGGGGACTCCGCCGCGGACTGCCAGACCGGGGAGCACCCAGATGAAGAGATCGGCTATCGCGGCGGTCGCGGTCCTGTTGCCAGTCGTGTCCGCGTGCGGCGGCTCCGAGCCGCAGTTCGTGGGGACCGCCCACGTCCTGCGCGTGCTGGAGAACCTGGAGACCCAGCAGGCGGCCACCGCCGAGAGCATCGCGGACCTGCAGGACAGCGTGGCCGGCCTGGAGGACGCCCTGAGCGTCGGGGCCGCCCCGGCGGCCGCCTCCGACGCCGCCCCGCCCGCGCGGGAGCTCGCGGTCGAGACCACCGTCGCGTTCACCGAGGGGCCGACGGTGGCCGAGGACGGCTCGGTCTACTTCACCGACCTCGGCAACAACCGCATCATGCGGTGGGCCGACGGCCAGCTCACCACGTTCCGCCAGCCCAGCAACCGCGCCAACGGGCTGATCTTCGACAGCGAGTGGCGCCTGCTCGCGTGCGAGGGCGGCGACGGCGAGACCGCCCTGCCGCGCGTCACCCGCACCGACATGGCCACCGGCGAGGTGGAGGTGCTGGCCGACTCGTTCGAGGGTCTGGAGCTGCACCAGCCGAACGACCTGACGATCGACGGGCGGGGGCGCATCTACTTCACCGACCGGCCCGGCCCCAACCCGACGCCCAACCAGACCGGCGTGCACGGGGTGTACCGCATCGACCCCGACGGCGCCGTCGCGCGCATCCTGACCGAGCCCGAGGTCATGCGCCCCAACGGCATCGTCATCTCGCCCGACGACACCACGCTGTACGTCATCGAGACGGAGCAGGCCGAGGGCGGCCCCCGGCTCATCCGCGCCTACGACCTGAGCCCCGAGGGCACGGTCGGCAACATGCGCATCTTCCACGACTTCCTGCCGGGGCGCAGCGGCGACGGGATGACCATCGACAGCGCCGGCAACCTCTACGTGGCGGCGGGCCTGAACCGCACGCGGGGGACGAGCGAGACCCTCGACACGGTGGCCGGCGTCCACGTGTTCTCGCCGGCCGGCGAGCTGCTCGAGCACATCCCGGTGCCCGAGGACACGATCACCAACGCCGCCTTCGGCGGGCCGGACCTGCGCACGCTGTACGTCACCGCGGGGAAGACGCTGTTCAGCGTCCGCACCGACGTCGAAGGCACCCGCCGCTAGCCCGGAGAGCGTCGCCTACGGCTCCGCTCGCCGCCCAACCAACCCTGCTAGGAGTCTGCACCGTTCTACGGCGCAGACTCCTAGCCCGCTCGGGACGGAGGCCGGCGCTGTCGTGATGGAATCGGAATCGGCCGACGCCCCGCCTTTCCGTATCTGGCGCTGGGAGTCCATCCACCGGCACGAGGGCGAGCTGTACCTGCGGCGGCTGCGCGTGGTTTCGTCCCGCTGGTTCGGTGTCTACGTCCACTGGTTCCACGCCAGTGACGACGACTCGCTGCACGACCACCCGTGGTGGTTCCTCACCTTCATCCTCCGGGGCGGCTACTGGGAGCACACCCCCGGGCCGGCCGGGACGCCGGTCCGGCGGTGGCATCCGCCGGGGGCGGTCCGGCTGCGTCCGGCACGCTGGTTGCATAGGGTAGAGATCGACCCGGCGCGCCGGCCGGTGACCATCGTGGTGCGCGGCCGGCGGATTCGCCGGTGGGGGTTCAAGACTCCCTCCGGATGGATACCCTGGCCGGAATACAAGGACCACCGGTCGGGGTCGTCGTGACCGGGGCGGGCGCGGTCGCAATCTCCGGGCGTAGCAATGTCCGGGGCGGGCGTAAACCGCGGTTGTCAATCCGCACGGGTGCGGCTCCGGGCCGCTTCTCGTGCATAATTGGAGAGGGGGGATGTGATGACTCCTGATGCAATGGCAGTTGTCGCCACACTGGTGGTGGGGTTCGTTGCCCTGTTCTGGCAGGGGCGCGACAAGCTGAGTCCGCGTCTGGACGGGTTGGACGAGCGGCTCCGCCACGTCGAGCAGGCGATCGTGGAGCTGCGGACGATGCTCGCCGAGCGTTTGCCGCGGCCGAGTGCCGGCGGATCCGGGAACGCCTGACCACCGCCCGCCCCGGCGGTGGGCGCCTTCGGTTGGAACAGAGATCGACCTGGAGTTGCCGGCTACTCGCAGGTGGGCGGAGTACGGCGGTTTCGCGCTCGGCGTGCGGCGAGGTTGCTTTCGTCAGCGCCCTTGCTGCCGCCGTGCCCGCTGGTCTCGAAGCGTGGCGCGTACCACTGCGGTTGCCGAGCGCGGAAGGCGGTCGTCAGGGTGTTCCGGAGCGGGACGTGGCAACGCCGGTTCACCGTTACGGGAAACGCGCGTTGACGTTGCGGCCCGGGGCCGGCGGGTACGCCATTGGAGGTCTGGAGATGAAGATGAGGTGGATGGCCGGCGCCGTTGCGGCGTTGCTCGCAGCCCTAGCGGCGGCGACCCCCGCCGCAGGGCAGTGGGTCCCCGAGCGGATCGAGTCGGACGGCTCCGCCGTCCCGCGCACGCCGTGGGGGGACCCGGACCTGCAGGGCCTGTGGAACAACTCGACCACCACGCCCCTCGAACGCTTGACCGAAGAGGAGTGGGCGCAGAGCCGCGAGGCGCAGCGCGCGGTGATAGAGGCGACCGGCGGCACCGGGGCGGGCTGGCTGGAACAGGCCGGCCGCATCGACCGCGAGGCCCTGATCGTGGACCCGCCGGACGGCCGCATCCGTATGACCGAGCGGGGCGTCGAGCGGCTGATCGCCCGCGAGGCGGCGCGCGCCGGCCGCGGCGAGGCCGACTCGTGGCTCGACCGCAACAACTGGGAGCGCTGCATCTCGCGGACGCTGCCGACCGCGATGATTCCCACCCTGTACAACGCCAACTACCAGATCTTCCAGACGCCGGACCACTTCGTGCTGCTGATGGAGATGATCCACGAGGCGCGCATCGTGCCCCTCGACGGGCGGCCCCACGCGGCCGACGACATCCGCCAGTGGCTCGGCGACGCGCGCGGGCACTGGGACGGCGACACCCTGGTGGTCGAGACCCGGCACTTCAACGGCAAGCTCGACGGCGGCGACTACCAGCCGTCTCACGTCACCCCGACCGGCCCCCGCATGTCGGGCGAGACCCTGACCCTCGTCGAGCGGTTCACCCTCGTCGACGCCAACACCATCGACTACCGGGTGACCGTCGAGGACCCCGAAACGTTCGCGGTCCCGTACACGGTCGCGATCCCCATGCTGCGGTCCGCCCCCGACGTGACCCTCTTCGAGTACGCCTGCCACGAGGGCAACCACGCCATGGTGAACCTGCTACACGCGGGCCGGGCCGACGAGGAGCTGGCCCTCGAGGCGGCGGCCCTCGTCTCGCGGCAGCGTATCGAGGCGGGACACCCCGGCGTGCGCGAGCCGGCGGTGCCGTTCGCGCCGGTTCCTTGAGGACGGCGACGGGATTGCTTTGCCACGCGCCGCGCGCGGGAACCGCAGAAACGGTCTGCGCCCCGGCGTAGTCGGCAGGGTCGCATCGGTTCGCTCGCCGGCGGGGCAGCTTCGGGAGTCGGGGGCCTCGCGGAGATCGACCGGGCGCGCCGCGAGAAGGAGGTTCGCTCGCCGGCGGGGCAGCTTCGGGAGTCGGGGGGCGTTCGGAAGGACGGCGTCCGGCGGCGAGGGAGCGGCGTCGCGGCCGCTTCCGCGGGCGTCGGTGCCGTCCCGTTCCGTCGGGCTCAGGCGTGCCGCGACATGTGGCACACCGAACACACCAGCTCCGGCTCCCGGCCGGGCGGTTCGTCCAGCTTGAGCCACCCTTCCTCCATCGCCTGCCCGCAGTCGCGGCAGCGTCCCTCCTGCCGGCGGTATATCCGCTGTCGGATGTCCCGGGGCTGCCGCCGCGCGGCGATCAGGTACAGCGCCGCCGCCAGGATGCCGAGCCCGATAACGAGCGCGATCATGTCTGCCAGCGCGATCATGTGCGTCCGCCCCGAGGGCGCCGTCGCGTGACCCTGCGGGCGCGTTGGAAGCTCGGCCGGCGCGAGTGTCCGCGGCGCGAGGATCGATCCCCCAGCCGACCCGGCCGGCGGTCTGCACCAATCCGGGTGCGGAACCGTGGGTAGAATCCGGGGGCGGCCCGGCCCGCCCGCGTGCACTATACCTTACTGGTAACCGAAGAGACCTTACTGGTAACCGAAGAGCGGCGGGAAGACCACCACCACGACGGCCGCCCACACCGCGTAGACCGGCAGGTATGCCGTCTGCCAGCGCTCGACGGCCGCGAACGGTCCGCGCCCGGCGACGAACCGCCCGTACAGCCACAGCGACCATGCGAGGTTGACGAGCAGGACGAGGTTCTCGCCCAGCGCCGCCACCCGGTTCGGGCTGAAGCCGAACTCGGAGATGCGGGCGGCGATGGCGGCCAGGGCCACCGCGTCGGCGAGGAGGGCGGCGGCCACCAGCACCACCTGCACCCAGTCGAAGACCCCGGGCGGTGCCTGGGGATCGCGGGCCGACACCGCGTACAGCAGCAGGCCGAGGACCAGCGCCAGCAGCAGGTCGAAGCCGATCAGCACCTCGCGGTCGAGGGCGACGCCGCGGCCCGTGAACGCCATGGTGGCGAGGAACGCCAGCAGCACCAGCGCGAACAGCGGCGTGAACACCCGCGTCAGCACCGGCGCCATGTTCTCGATGACGCCCTGCTTCGCCTCGACCAGCCACGCGGCGACGATGACCGCCCCCATCGCTCCGCACGGCAGCACCCACGTGACGGCGAGCCGCTCGACGTCCACGCCGATGGCCGAGAAGAGGCCGGCCGTGAACCCGGTGAGCACGCCGCCCCCGAGGGCCAGGAGCACGAAGTAGATGAATAGCTCGCCGGAGAACCGCACGAAGTCCATGCGTCCGGCGGTGGTGTTCCACCGGCCGCCGGCGTAGGCGACGCCGACGGCCAGCCACAGGGCGATGGGCAGGTGCAGGGCGGCCAGCACCTGGGTGTGTCCGAGCGGCGCGAACGGGACGCCGTTGACGAAGGCGGCGGCGAACGCGAACGGCGCGGCCAGCCACAGACAGGCGGCCCGGTCGAGCCCGCGCTTCCAGCCGAAGTAGCCCGTGAGCAGGGGCAGCACGAACAGGCTGAAGTTGAGGAAGTAGAACTCGGGGAGCTCTTCGTCGGGGTCCAGGGGGGGCTGACCGAACAGCGGGGGCAGCTTGACGGCGACCGCCGCCGCGAGGGCAAGGCCGACGACGACGAGGGTCTCGCGGCGGGCGCGGGATGCCGCCGCGCCCGTCGCGTCCGGTCCCGTGACGAACTGCTTCCACAACCGCTCGGCGTGCTCGCGCGCGAACTCGCGCGAGACCGCGTCCAGGCTGCCCATCCTTTTGACGGCGACCAGGAACGCCTCGTCGTCCGAGAGGCCGGCCTCGACGAGTGCCGCCATCCGGTCGCGCAGGTGCCCTTCCAGCTCCTCGACGTCGGACGCCCGAATCGCCCGCCGCCGGCGCAGGTAGTCCCGCCACCGGGCGATCTGTCCTTCCACCGCGTCGTGCGTCGTCATGATTCGTCCCGTCATCAATCTATATCAACCCGCCGCCGTCTTCTCCGGCGCCGCCCGGCGGAATCCCGCGTCGCGGTGGCGACGGCCGGTCGAGATTCCGCGGACCTCGGTACGGCCGGACCATGCGATCCGGCATCCGTGCGTCGCGGCGGCGCGGCCCGATCGAGGTTCCGCGGACGTCGGCGCGGCCGGGCCGTACGGCCGGCACGCGGCTCCGCGGCGGCGGCAGCGCGGCGGAATTCCGCGGGACTGCGGCGGCGGGCTGCTACGATGGGGCGTGCACAGGAGGACGCCGATGACGAGACAGTCGAGACTCGCGCGTGTCGTAGTGGTCGCCGTTCTGGCGTGGGTGGCGTGCGGCGCGTTTCCGACGGCGGCCGCGGCCGGCCAGCCGGAGGAGTTCGTGCCCATCACCGACGAGATGCTCCGCGATCCCGATCCCGGGGACTGGCTGATGGCCTACCGCACCTACGACTTCCAGGCGTTCAGCCCCCTCGACGAGATCGACCGCGGGAACGTCGGCGGGCTGCGCCTCGCGTGGATGCGGGCGATGGAGGAGGGCGCCCAGGAGATCCGGCCGCTGGTCTACGACGGCGTGATGTACATCGCCCAGCCGGGCTACGACCACCTGCAGGCGCTCGACGCCACCACCGGGGACCTGATCTGGGAGTACCGGCGCGACCAGCCCGACGACATCCGCGAGTACGCGCAGTTCGGGGCCCGCACGCGCAACCTCGCCCTCTACGGCCGCCACGTCTACCACCTGACCGCCGACGCCCACATCATCGCGGTCGACGCCCGCACCGGCGAGCTCGCCTGGGAGTCGCGCACGGCGGACTACCGCGACGGCATCACCCACTCGTCGGGCGCGACGATCGTCAACGGCATGGTGGTCAGCGGGCGGACGTGCAGCCCCGCCAGCCTCGACGCCCGCTGCTTCGTCGCCGCCCACGACGCCGGCGACGGCGTCGAGCGCTGGCGGACCTACACCGCGGCCGGCGCCGACGACCCCGGCGGCGCGACGTGGGGCACGCTGCCCACGGCCGACCGCGTGCACGTCTCGCCGTGGGGCGTCCCGGGCAGCTTCGACCCGGAGATGAACCTGGTGTTCTGGGGCGTCGCGGTGCCCCTGCCCTACACCCGCCTCATGCGCCGCGGCACCTGGGACGTCGGCGACCGCTCGCCGTGCGAGCTGTACTCGAACTCGACCCTCGCGATGAACGCCGACACCGGCGCCATCGACTGGTACTACCAGTACCTGCCCTGCGACGACTGGGACCAGGACTTCGTGCAGGAGCGCACCCTCATCGACACCGTGGTCAATCCCGATCCGGAGGCGGTGCGCTGGATCAACCCGAACCTGACCGGCACCGCCGAGGAGCGCAAGATCGTCGTGGTCCTGGGCGAGCCCGGCGGCCTCTTCGTCAACGACCGCGAGACCGGCGAGTTCCTCTGGGCCGACCCCTTCCCGTTCGACAGCACGGAGCGGTTCGTGATCTCGGACGTCGACGTGGAGACCGGCACGACCACCATCAACATGGACCTGGTGGCGCGCGAGGCCGGCGACCAGTTCATCATCTGCGGGCACAACGTGAAGGGCTGGTGGTCGTGGTCGTACAGCCCGGTGACGGGGCTGCTCTACGTTCCCATCAACCGCTCGTGCCTGAACCAGACCCTCAACCCCCGGACCGTCTCGGGCACCGGCCCCCGCTTCTCGATTCCCGACCCCGACATCGGGCCAAACGGCGACCTCACCGAGGTGCGGGCCATCGACATCTCCACCGGCCGCGAGGTCTGGCGCTACAGCCAGCGGGCCCCCAACGCCGGCACCACCCTCGCCACCGCGGGCAACATCGTCTTCTTCGGCGACTCGAACCGCCGCTTCCGCGCGTTCGACGCCGAGACCGGCGAGGTCCTCTGGGAGACGATCCTGGGCAGCCAGATCAGCGGCTACCCGGTGACCTACGAGGCCGGCGGCCGCCAGTACCTGACGGTGCCCGTCGGCGGCGTCGGCAACCGGCTGCGCACCTACGCGCCGGAGCTTGAGGCGCCGACCGGCAGCAATATGCTCGTGACGTTCACGCTGCCGTGAGCAACGCCGTCGCTGTGCCCTTCGGGTGTCGTCGCTGCTCGCTCGGATCGTGGACGACCACGCCGGCGAGGTGCTGCTCGACATCGAGATCCTGTTCAGTCCGGGGCAGGTCATCCAGGAGGACCAGAAGCTCCTCATGTACCACGACGTCGCGACGATGCGTCTCGGCAGCGCGTGAGGAACGGGTAGGGCATGGCGAACGGTGGGGAGCACGGCGCTGGCGGGACGGCGGCTGGAGTCGCAGGCGGTGTGGTGGAGTATGAAGTCGGAGCGGAGCGGTGCACCGGAACCGGTATCCAGTGGAGCGCCGCGGAACTGGACAGCGCGTTGGCTGGCCCGGTAGCGGAGCTGCTTCGTGATGACGCGGGATCGATGCTGGTGGCGGAGGCTCTTTCTCCGCTGTTTGAAAGCGGGTTCTCGACAGCAGGCATAGAGGGGGCGCTGGCTTCAGAGCAGCGACCGACTGGACGACGGATCAGAGTTGGGTCTGACAGCGCGTACTCTGCGGCCGCGCGGCGGATTGGGAGGGCGGCCGGACACGGCCCGCTTACGAATTGGCGGGTCGGTGAGGCAATCGGGGAGGCTTACCTGACACAGCGACGCGGTTGTTTCTTTCCCTGGCGAATGAGTCGCGACGTACGCCGGCCGGGTTCGAGTTTGCCTGGTGCGGATCTCGTCGGGTTGGTCCGAATGGCGGACGGCGACCGCTTCGCGTTCGGCGAGGTGAAGACATCGGCGCAGGACAGGCACCCGCCCGATGTGATGGGCGGTCGGTCGGGGCTTCGTCGACAACTCGAAGACTTGCGTGAGGACGTTGCCCTACGGGACCAGTTGGTGACGTACCTGACCGTGCGCTCGAGGGACGCGGGTTGGCGGGAGCGCTTCCAGGAGGCGGCCAAGCGCTATCTCCGTGACAGCTGCGATGTTCGGCTGTACGGGGTGTTGGTACGGGACGTGCCTCCCGATGAACGCGACCTGCAGGGCGCGGTTGCGGAGCTTGCGACTGGCTGCCCGGATGCCATGCGGATCGCACTCATCGGGCTGTACCTGCCGGATGGTCGGGTCGGCAGCTTGGCTGACGACGTTCGGTCGGCTGTTCGGGGAGGCGAGGCATGATTGTCACGCCGGAGACGTTGGCAGCGCTCCGCTCCCATTGGGCGGTATCGGCGATCGGCGAGCGGGAGCTGGAGCGAGCGGAGCAACTGGCGGACGAGCGTTTGGCACAGGAGAACGTAGGTCGCCAGATCGCTTTCAACTTCGGCCCGGGTCGCGGTGGAGGGGATGCCGCCCGGCGTGACGAGGAGTTGCTGGACCGGGTGGCTTTGGCCTTCGAATTGGCTGCGGTCGAGGGGCTCGAAGCGCTCGTGCATCCCAGCGGCATCGATCAGCAGCTCAGGGAACAGGCAACGGCGGCTTCGCACAAGGCGTTCGAGTTTCGGCGCCTGGGCCGCGTGTCGGGTGGGCCTCTCGACCGCATCCTGTTCGTCCTGAGGCTATCGGCGCTGGCGTACTGCGGCGACCGGTGGCCGGATCTGCGGCGCTGGTACGCGGAACACGAGGGTAGCGTGAAGGCGCCGAGTGTGGTGGACGTGCCCTGGGACACGCGCGTGCTCTACCGGTTGTTTCATTGCTGGGTACGACTGTTCCGCAAGCGCGGTTGGGACGACCTCGACAGGGTACGCGAGACCATCGCGGGGTTGCGCGACGACCAGCGGCAGCACGAGGCGCGGCAGTTCGAGGACGGTTCGGACGACGAGAATCGGGTCACCGCGCTGCGTCTGGTGGCCCTGTACCACTGGGCCAAGGCCACGGAGACGCTGGCGCGCTACCTACTGCAGGGCGAAGGCGCGGACCCGCTGGTGGAGATCGACAAGCACTTCGAGGCCGCCATCAAGGCCGCGTCGCCGCTGGGCGATGCGGGGCTCGACGTCCTGTTGCGGTGCCTGCACGCGTCGGCGCACGTCATGGTCAGGAGCGCGCTGTGGTGGGCGTTGAGGCGCGTGAACTCCAGGACGACGGCGTTCGTACGGACGCTGGCGAAGCGCGCGCAGCCCATTTTTCAGCTCCTGCCCCCGCAGCGCGCGGCGCTGCTGGAACAGGGCTTGCTCGACCAAGCCAAGACGGCGATCGTGGTCGACATGCCGACGTCGGGCGGCAAGACGCTGCTGGCGCAGTTCCGCATGCTGCAGGCGCTCAACCAGTTCCGGGACGCAGGCGGCTGGGTGGCGTATGTCGCCCCCACGCGCGCGCTTTGCGCCCAGATCACGCGGCGGTTGCGCCGAGACTTCGAGCCGATCGGCATTCGCGTGGAGCAGTTGACGTCGGCGGTGGAGGTCGACGCCTTTGAAGGCGACCTGTTGGCTGCGGGCCAAGAGGCTTTCGAGGTGCTCATCGCCACGCCGGAGAAGCTGTCGCTGGCGATTCGCAACAAGCGCATCGAGCGGCCGCTGTCCCTGCTCGTCATGGACGAGGCGCACAACCTGGAAGCGGAAGGGCGGGGCCTGCGCATCGAACTGTTCCTGGCCACGGTGCGGCGCGACTGTCCAGAGACACACTTTCTGCTCTTGATGCCGTTCGTCGAGGGAACCGTCGACATCGCGCGGTGGCTTGCCCAGGACGACAGTGCCGGTAGGGCGATTAGTCTGGGGACGACGGCTTGGAGGCCGAACGAGCGGATACTGGGCCTCTACCGCGCCGCGAAGGAGGAGTCGGCGCGCGCGGGGTGGTGCCTGGAGTTCGAGACGCTGACGGTCACGCCGAAGGCCCTCCGGCTCAGGGGAACGCATCGAGTGGACGGTGTTCGTCCCTTGGGCGTTCCGCGCAGCACGGTTCTCCAGCGGGGCTCACAGGCGGGTCTCAGTACCCAGACGGCGGCCATGGCGTCGGTCCTGTCGCAGCGTGGCACGAGCATCGCGATCGCGAACCGCGTCGACTCCGTATGGGCGATGGCGAGACGTCTGACGGACTCGATGCCCGCCATCAAGGAGCCGGGTGCGGACATCCGTCTGGTCCAGGACTTCCTGCGCACCGAGATCGCCGACGACTTCGAGCTCGTCGGCATGCTGGAGCACGGTGTGGGCGTGCATCATGCCGGTCTGTCGGACGAAACGCGGTCGCTCATGGAATGGTTGGCCGAGAGCGGCCACTTGAAGGTGCTTTGCGCGACGACGACCATCGCACAGGGTATCGATTTTCCGGTGTCGTCCGTGTTCCTGGCGTCGCGGCACTTTCCCGGCCCTTGGGGGCAGGTCGAGATGACGCCGCGGGAGTTCTGGAACCTCGCCGGGCGCGCCGGGCGACTCGGCCACGACTCCGTGGGTGTGGTCGGCCTTGCGGAGGGAACAGATCGGGCCGAGACGATGGCCTTCGTGCAGAAGACGACCGGCGCGCTGGTGTCACGCCTCGTGACGCTGCTGGACGAACTGGCGCGGGAGGGCGAGCTGGCGGGGCTCGCCGGCGTGTTGTGGAAGGACCAGTGGGAGGACTTCCGCTGCTACGTGGCGCATCTGTGCGCGGAAGCGAAGAACCTTGACGCCGTGCTAGCGGATTCGGAGCAACTGCTGCGCCATACCTACGGTTACGCGACCCTGCGTGGAGATCCAGCGCGCAGGCAACACGCCGAGGTGCTGCTCGCGGCCACGCGCGAGTACGCGACGGCTTGCATGGACAAACGGGGCATGGCGCAACTCGCGGACTCGACCGGATTCTCTCCGGAAGGTGTCAGCAGGGCCATGGGCGGGTTGCGGGAGCTGAAGGGGCGACTGACCCCGGACGACTGGATGCCGGACAGCCTGTTCGGCAACGAAGGGCGGATCTCGGATCTGTTCGGGGTCATGCTCAGGGTGCCGCAGTTGAAGCGCCAGTTCGCCGACGCGGTGGGGGCGAGTGGTGGACAGGGCGAGCTGTCTGGCATAGCCCGGGATTGGGTGAATGGTGATCGGCTCAGGGAAATCGCGGTACGGTACTTCGGCAGGGCGACCGATAGCGGAGACACCCGCGCCATCACCGAAGCCTGCCGCACCATCTACCGGGCCATCGCCAACGGCGGCGCCTGGGGGCTCTCCGCGCTGGGCGCGCTGGCCGGCGCCGGCGAGGATCTCGACGACGAGGGCAGGAGGCGGCTGAACGCCCTGCCCGCCATGGTCTACCACGGAGTTCGCTCGGAGGAAGGCGTGCTCATGCGCATGAACGCCGTACCGCGGAGCGTGGCGGTGCAGGTGGGCGACCTGTATCGGCAGGCGGATGGAGGGGCAGGGCGCTACACGATCGGACACGCCCGCGCGTTCCTGCAGGACATGGACGTCGCGGCTTGGGGGGGGGTGCGCCCGGCCGACGCCGCCTTGAGCGGTGGCGACTACCGGCGCGTATGGCGGATACTCTCGGGTGAGGAGCGGTAGGCGTGACCTCCTCAAGGACGTCTTGGCCGCGGCGGATCGCCCGAGGATGCGGTTGCCCGCCGTCGTGATTCAAGGTCGACCAATCGCTGCACGGCGTGAGGACGGGCAGTCTGCGGCCTGCACGCCTTGGTGCGGCAATGGGGACGCTCGGAGGGAACAGCATGCAGGGCAGTGTTCAGGCGGTCGGGAGTCTGCCGGATGGGGGCAACGGCACCCTGACCCGTATCCGCCTCGACCGCTTCACCGCCTTCCGTCGGCTCGACCTGGACCTGACCCCCGGCATCAACGTCTTCATCGGGGCCAACGGCACGGGGAAGACCCATCTCCTGAAGGTCGCCTACGCCGCCTGCGATGCCGCGAAGACCGGTGTGAGCGTCGCCGACAAGCTCACTAGGGTCTTTCTGCCGTCGGGTCGGGCGATCGGCCGGCTGGTGAAACGTCAGCGGGGGAGCGTGCGGGGCGCTGCCGAGATCTGGCGCGGCGCGCGCAAGTTGCGGGTGTCGTTCAGCAGCCAGGCCACTACCCCGGGTGCCGCAACCGTCACGGGTCAGGCCCGATGGTCCGAGGACGCCGTCGAGAGCGTGTTCATTCCCGTGAAGGAGATGCTGTCGAACGGTCCCGGCTTTCGGTCGATCTACGCCCATCGTGAGATCCACTTTGAGGAGATCTACGCCGACTTGCTCGATCGCGCTTATCGACCGGCTATGCGCGGTCCCGCCGAGACTAGGCGAAGGCGCGTCCTAAAGACCTTGCAGGCGGCGGTCGAGGGCAAGGTGACGGTCAGGAACGAGGAGTTCTTTCTCCGTGACCGGCACGGCAACCTGGAATTCACGCTGTTGGCTGAAGGCGTCCGGAAGCTGGGCTTGCTCTGGCTCCTGGTGCAGAATGGTACGTTGCTCAACGGCTCGGTCCTCTTCTGGGATGAGCCGGAAACCAATCTCAACCCGAAGGTCTTCGCCGTGGTCATCGACATTCTGCTCGAGCTGCAGCGCATGGGCGTGCAGGTGCTGATAGCCACCCACGACTACGCGATTCTGAAGGAGCTGGAGCTGCTGATGCGACCGGATGACGACGTGCGGTTCTGCGCTCTCTACCGCGACGAATCGGACGGCGAGCTGACTTGCGAGGCGGCGGATCTCCCGTTCGAGCTCGATCACAGCCCGATCTCCGAGGCCTTCACGTCGCTGTACGACCGTGCGGTCGAACGCTCGCTGGCACTGGGTGTTCGGCGATGAAGACGTTCCGGGAAGGCGAGTTGGAGTTCGTCTTCGGCGACGACTGGCGGGCCGAGCACTTCGATCGACCCGGTGTCGGCTGGCCCCGAGGAATCGCGCCGGTCGACTTCATCGCCGAAGGGCGGGACGAGATCGTGTTGCTGGAGGTCAAGGACCCGTCGGCGTCGAGCGCGACATCCGACCAACGGCAGCGATTCGTTCGTGACATGCAGGCCAAGGTGCTCACGCACGAGGCGCTGGCGCCCAAGGCGCGCAGCTCCTACGGATTCCTGCACCTGATGGCTCGCGATACGAAACCGATGCGGTTCGTCGTCGCCGTCGGCATTGAGAACCCGTCCATCCAGCCGCTGCTCCTGGAGCACTTGGCGGAGCGGCTGCGCAGCCGCGTGAAGCGGGAGGGACCCGATCCCTGGAAACGCGAGTACGTCTCAGCGTGCACCGTCGTGCCGGCCTCGGATTTGGGCAAGGCGCTGCCGGGCTGCTTCGCCAGAAGGGTGGCTGGATGACGCGACGCGGGTGGACTCACACCACGTCGTCCACGGGGTGCCTGCCATGAGCCTGCGGGGCCGGCGGTCTCCAGGTTCAGCGGTGTCCACCCTCCTCGGCGTAGTCTCCCCGCGTCTCGGGGACGAACCGCCCGAGGCCGAAATGGGCGTCTGCGCCTACAGGTCGTGGAAGAGCCACGGGCTCGTCGAACTCCAGTTGGAACCAGGCGGCCGCTCGCCTGGCCCAACGCCACGTTCCACGCTGGTAGAGGTGGGCGCGAAGCGTCGTGAGCCTGCTCATCGAGCCCGGGCCGAACGTCGACGTCACACGAGGCTTGGCACCCGCGGTTTCCTCCACCATTCTCTGAAGCTGTTCGGATGGCGTCAGTTCACGTCGTCGGCCCGCGCGCAATGGCGCGAGGAAAGGTGTCAGCGAACGCCAGTGGCGTGACGGCGTCGACTTCGCGCGGGTCTCGATCACACGCTCGGCGACCACGAGGATTGGATAGTCGTCGCGGCTGAAGATGCGCTGGACGCCGAGAAGGGCGTCGAGCTCTCGCTGGTCGATGCCGTCCGCGCCGTCCGGAAGCCAAACGGTGCAACCGCCCAGACGCCCCGTTTCCCCATCGGGCTCGGGCATCCAGAAGGCATGCCGATGTCCCGTCGCGACGCTGCCGTCAGCGTCGCGGCCCGTCAGTCGGTGGGACGGTGCTCCTGTGTCGGCCTGGAAGCGGACGACGGCCTGATCGCGGATCTCCCGAGCCACGCGAACGAGCTCCGTCAGCGGGATCGGAATACGGCGGAACAACCCGAACCGCACCGCTTCGACGCATCGATCCTGTTCGGACGCGGGGGCTTGGCGACGAGCATGCTGGGGGCGAACGAGGGCCGGCGGTAGTGCATAGTCGAGCCAATCCGTGTTGGAAGGCCGCTTTCGGCCCTCCTCGATCATCGCTTGCACGAGATGGCCGCCTCCGAGTCGGGGCGCCCACAAGTCGGCAGCCTGGAAGGTGTTGCGAGTGACCAACACGCGCCTTCGGATTGCCCCCGACGAGGCCGACGAGGAGTACCCGTCGGCGGGAGTCACCTGGCGCAGGTGCTCGGCGGGGCTCTCCACCAGTGAGAGGCGGGCTCTCGACTCCGCCCGCCCGAGGTAGGTGATCCGCGCCAGCAGCCGCGCGAGGGCGTTCCGCTGCCAAGCCGACAAGCCGACATCGAAATCGAAGCAGAAGGAGGCACCGTCCTCGTCCTCGCCGAGGACGGCGAAGTGATCGAAGTGCAGCACGCGATTCCCGCTCGCTCGCAGCGGCTGATAGTACGGAATCTCGGCAAACGACACCGGTGGCAGCCACATCGACGGAGGCGATGCCCTTCCCATCGCTTGCAGCAGGTCGTCGCGTTGCGCCTCGGTGATCGGAGGTGGGTTGGCGTCGAACCAGGTTGCGGCAAGGCAGCGCAGGAGGCGCCAGGGCGACGGGGGCCACTCGGGTCCCGCCATCGCGTGCTGGGCCTCGCCCCAGGGATGCGCGTGATAGCGTCCCGACAACAGGTGCACCTGGACGATGACACGTGACACGGGCTACTTCCCGTAGTTGACGGTCGTATCGAGTTCCAGGCCGAACGGCTTCAGGAGGTCCCCGAAGTTCGGCGGTTCCGCGAGAAGGCCGGCGGGCTCCGTCGTTGCGTCGAGCTTCACGAGCCGTCCCGGATCCAGCGGTTCGTTCTCGCCGAACGGCGCGCCCTGCTTCGATCCGGCCCAGCTCACTCGACCGAGCGCCAGGGAACAGTCGGCGCGCAGCCGGAGGGCCCCCATCGTGTCGCCGGTGCGAGCATCGAATGCCGGCCCGTTCGTCAGGAACCGGTGGATCTTCCACAGAGCCATCGCGAGCACGAACCGCTGCGCCGTGCGGTTGCTGGAGTCGTCGTCGGCGCCATCCTCGCTGGACGCCGGGACCAGCGATCGTTCCCGAAGCGAAAGCACGTCGAGCTCGAAGGTGGCCTTGGTGCTTTCGGGCACGTAGCGAACCTTGGCGGAGATGCTCTGGCCCTTATTGCTCTTCGGTTCCGATGACTTGCCGGGCTCGATCCCATCCACCTTCACCAGTCCGTAGTGGACCTCTTCGCCGTCCTTCGCCAGGGTCGCCTCGATGCGCGCGTGGACCAGCCGGGCGGCGCGAAGCCCGACGGCCTCCCACTGCATGAACTGGAAGCCGTGTAGGATCGCGGCCGGGTCGAGGGCGAACACCGATTGCGCGAGCCTGTCGCGCCCGTTCAGCGGCCAAGTCTTGCCGTCAAGGCCCAGGTGTTCTTCGAGCTTCTTCTCAAGTGTCGTGCCCTTGACACCCTTGATGTCGCTCTCGAGCACGTACGATGAAGCGACTCGGTGGGCCTCGGTGAGGTTGGTCGCCAGCAGACGGTTCTTCCTGTCCTTGACGCGGATGACAGGAAGTCGGCCGGCCATCGGCGGCCGCCACACCCCCGGCGCCTGCATGCAGACTGCCTCGAGTCGGTTGGCCATGCTCTGTTCGCTCTCGACGAGGCATCGGCGTCGACCCGCGCCGTCGGTGTAGACGCAGGCGCCGATGTCCGGGAACCCGGTCGGCTGAAAGAACGAACCGTTGGCCACGTGAAGCTCGGCGGAGATCAGCACGCGATCCTGCTCCAGGAACTCGTCAACGAGATTGTCGTGAGCCATGAACGGTCTCCGTTGCGGACGTTGCGGACCGGTATTCCGGTTCGCGAGGGTGGGACGGGACGAGAAGGGTGCCCGCGAGCCGCACTACGCTCTCGTCGGAAACCGGAACCAGCACGGCCGCGGCCATCAACGCTGCCTGCCTTGGCGTGATCCCGACATCGGGGTGCGCCACGCTCTTCCCCCGGGGACGCTCGTCACGCCGCCAGTCGCCGGGCAATCCGTGGATGCGCAGTCGTCGCAGTGCGGTGCGGCAGCCGCTCGCGACGGAGCTCTCGGTCCCGGTGGCGACGCCCCGCGGTACGGCCCCGTCCAGTGGTCGTCGATCATCCGGCGTGCCTTGGGCCGAGAGATCGAACCAGAGTCGGAGAGCGGCGTAGGTGGGAACCGCCGGCCGGTCCACGGCGGCGCTGGCGGGGCGTCTCCGGTGCCGTCCAGCAGCAGAAACGCCAGGAAGTACTGCTGCAATTCCTTCACCGAGACGTCACCCTGCAGCAATGCGGTAACGTCGGTCGCATCGGCGGGGCGCGTTCCCCGCGTGGGAAGCGCAGGTAGGCTCTCCGTGTCGAGCCACCTGCGCCAGAGCAGCGCGGCAATCTCTCGAGCGGGGTTGCGGCCGGGCTGAGGCACGGGCTGTGCGGGCGGAGGATCGGCAACGCGTAGCCCGCGCCCGTCGTCGCGCGCCACCACCGGCAAGAGTTGCTCGACTATCGGCTGCCTGGTCTCCTTGCCGCTTCCATCTGGCACCGAAGCCCAACCGAGTGAAGCGAGCGCCGATCCAAGTCGGGCGGCTGCTGATTGCCGCAAGAGCTCCGACAGCAGCGATCCCCACGCTCGCCCCTCCAGCAACGGGGCGGGTCTGAAATGCACTCGGCCTTCAGATCGTTCGGACACGCTCCACAACGTGAGCTGCCGGTCCCATAGCGTCTTCAAAACGGCGATGTGCTTCGTGTCTTCGGGTACGTCGATGGCGGCGTGGATGGCGTCGTCGAAGCGCGCCTTGGTCAACGCCAGCTTTGCGGACAGCTTTGCGGACTTGTCGTCCACCCTGCCACCGGTCCGCTGCAGGTGGAACGCCTCCAACCATCGAGAATCGTCGAGCGACGCGAGGAGGAACCGTAGACTGTTGCGGACGGCGGCCGCTCGACCGACCATCGTAATCCCGCGCGCCACGGCCTGTGCTTGAGGCTTGTCGCGACCGGGCTTCCTTGGTTCGAGGGCGAAGCGGTGGAACGCAGCGAACGCGCCGGTGGTCCCGCGCCCGACCACGGCCCGGCGGAAATCGGCCGCCCCGGAGGCGAAGTCTCTCCGTCCGACGCGGGCCTGGAAGCTCCGTACCTGTGCCCGGAACTCGGCCAGGGTCCTGGGGTGGTCGCTGCTCCAGGTCGGAAGGAAGAGCTCGTCCGTGGGCACGGTCGAGCCTTGAGCCCGGACGACGGAGCCCGGCAGCACGAACGGAAACGCGGGGTAGTCGGATCTCGATCCACGCGGTGCGCGGACGGCACCCCGGAGCGTCAGCAGCCCGCGCATCGCCAGGATGAAATCCCATAGCCCGAGCGGTTTCTTCTGCCCGCTGTCTCCTTGGATCCAGTCTGATCCCGTCGCGTAGCGCTTGATACCTTCCGGAAACAGCACGCCGCTTCCCTTGGCCAAGCGCCGCCGGGGGGCAGCGTCACCACCGAATATGGCCCCGTCGACGTCCACCCGCCTCGCCTCACTTCCGGCGGCACGCAGAACATTGAAGAGGTTTCCGCTCCCGTCCTGACCCCAACGACCGAGCACAGGGTTCGGGCGGCCGGACCCGCCGGTGAACACACCTGCCCCTTCTGCATCAAGGGCTCGTGCTGCTTCGAGGGAATCCCAGGTGTCCTGGCTTTCGAGAGGAGAATCGCCGGCCTGCTGCTTCTTCTTCTTGTTCCCCCGCGTTCTCCCGAACGCCTTCCCGCGATCGCTCGCCCATTCCGCGAGTTCGAAGATACGATCGGAGACGATCTCGCGGGCCGTCTCGGGGTTGCGGTCATCGAGTTCTGCCGACTCGGTCTCGAGTGAGCCCGTGGGCGTCCACCAGAAGCGCGCCTGCGGCCAAGCCGCGCCGACGCCCGCCATGACGCCGTAGCCCTTCAATATCTCACCGAGAGAGGCCGTCGATACGCCCCGGAACTCAATGGGCATCACTGGCCCTCCAGTCCGCGATGCGGAGCAGAGCCTCCAGGTATGCGAGAAACTGCGGTCCGTGTTCATCGAGCAGCTTCACGGCTCGTCCCTGCCAACCCGGGCGGGTGCGCGAGGAGAGCAGAAGATCGGGATCGAGTTGGCAAGTGCCGTCACGTCCGACAAGCGACATCGCTCTCGCCGGGATGCGGTCGGCGGGCCGGACGCCGGCCACATCGTCCAGCCGCTCGTCGTTCCACGGTACAGGCGTCATGCGCGCCTTCCCGTGGTGCGCCATGATGAGCCACGCGACCAGATCGTCGGCGTTCTCCGCAGCCAGGTACGCGAGCGCGGACGCCACCTCGTGCCGGAAGCGGTGACCGTGGCGCCATGGGCTGCCGCGGCCGTTGGACTTGGCGTAGTCGACGTCGTCGCGCGGGTCAGGTGGCTCGACGTGGCCCGCCCCGCGCAGCATCTCTTGAAACGGAGAGAAGGGACGGTCCGCATCGTCTCGCTCAAGGGCCTTGCCGATATCGTGCCAACGGCCTGCCGTTGCGAGCGGCTCCTCCATGTCCGGTACGAGCCTTGCGAGTTGACGAACCTGCGATCCTGCCGCCGACAGGTGCCGAGGGAGTTCCATCCAGCGACGTGTGTGGCTGCGGGGATCCCCCCCGAGGCTGTTCCATCCCTCCGTCCGTTCGTCGATGTCGTCGTCCGGACCGCCGTCCCGGTGGACCCAGGAGCGATGTCCGTCGACGGTGGCCACCCAGGATGACGGCCGGCTCTGGTCGGAGCCGACCCACCCAAGTTCATCGTCGTAACCGCCGGCAGAGACGTCGAGCATCACCGTATCCCCGGGTCGAATACCGCGATCGCCCAGGCGTGTCTCTCGCCACGCGCCGCTTCGACGCCGGGAGCACTGCAGCGCGAGCAACCAGCCCCGCTTGTCGGAACCGAGCTGGCTCAGGCCAGCAATCGGGACCCTGCACAGCTCGTCAGGGTGTGGCGGTGGGTCGTTCTCCGGCCCCGCGTTGCCGAGGCTCCGCCAGAGCACCGCGACGTCGAGATCCGTGGCGTCGCCGCGCACGAACCTGGAGACGTCGAGGTGGCCGCCGGACAGGTCGGGGTCGGTGTCGAACAGGTCGTCGAGGTGGTGTCGTCGCAGTACGGGTCCCTCGACGGGAACGGTGTACGGATCAGCCTGATCGACGGTCTCGAGTGCCGAGATCGACGCATCCGCTCGAAGGCGATTCAACCGATTGCGCGCATCCTCAATGTCTGGCCATGCGTACGGCCGCGCCGCCTCGCTCCGGGCCTCTGCTTCGGCTTGGTCGCGTTCGGACTTCGTGGTCGGCCGACCGCCTGTCGGCTCCTTGACGGGCAGGTCGAGGATATGGACGACGCCCGCCTTTCGGCCCCGGCGGTTGAGTCGCCCGAGGCGTTGCACCAGGGATGGCCACGGGCAGAGCTCGGTCACCAGCACGTCTGCGTCGAGGTCGACGCCTGCCTCGAGGACCTGAGTACTGATTACGACTCGTCCCGGGTCTGGTGTGGCTTTCTTGAGTCGGGCCATGGTGGCGGCGTGTTCACGGGGTCGAAAACGGGAGTGGAGAAGCAGGATCTCCGGACCGCCGTCGGAAGCGCCAAGCGTCTTGACCCTCTGGAACAGCTCGCGGGCGCGCACGACGCGATTGAGCATCACCAGGACGAATCGCCCGCCAGACGCGAGCCGCAGGAGTTGTCCGGGCAAAGAGGGGTCATCCACTGTGAACGCCGGACGTTCGACGCGCTTCGGTCCGGTGAGCACCCTCGACAGTGTCTTGCGGTCTGCGTCTCCGAGGCCGAGCACCGTGACGTCCGGTGCTCCGTGTTCCGGCGTCCGCATCCACCGCGGCACCGGTTGCGTCCACCGCGGTCCGCCGACGTGCGGGGGGATGGTGGCGCCGATCGTCGCGCTCATCCAGAGAGTCTTGCGCGGCAGGTTCTGCGGCGAGAGTCGGAACCGGTGAAGCTGAACGCTCGTGGTCCGGCCGACGCCCATGAGCTGAACTTCGTCGAGAACCCACAGGGCATCGACGTTGAGCAAGCCGAACGCGATGGGCCAGTCGTACGGTTTCATCGCGTACCCGCGGTTCAGAGCCCGTGACAGAAGCATGTCTTGGGTCCCCACGAGCACGGCTTCCCGTTCGGGGTGGCCCTCCCATTCGGCCGCTTGTTCTCCGCCCATCAGCCGAAACACCGGCACTTCATCGTCGGACTCGGACCAGCGTGGCCGATACGCGTCGGCTAGAGGCTGGGCGGGCTGAAGCCAACCGAGGTTGGTGAACCACTTGACAATCTCGTCGTGCACCTGCTCGACGAGCGACCGCATCGGCAGGCAGTAGACCAGTCGTCGCGGCGTGCGGTGCCGGATGTCGTCGTCGGGGCATTCTCGCCGACGCCACGCCCACGAGAGGACGGCCGCAGCCGTCTTCCCGCAGCCGGTCGGCACGGCGAGGATGTCAGGCGGGTGCCCGCCCTCGGCCATGTCGGTCTGGTAGTCGTACGGGCTCGTCTGCAGGCCGGTCGCGGCCTTGAAGAAGGACCCGAAAGGCAAACGACTCATGGCTGGAGAGACACGCGGCGGTCACCGTGACGGGTCAATCCGATCCCGCCGGGGCTCGCCGTTGACCATCGGGTTCAGTGCCGGCCTGCAGTGCTTGGCCGCCGTCGTCGAACGGATCGAGCCGGTTCGGGACTGCAGCAGGCAAAACCGGCGCGTCGTGGTCGCCGTGGCACAGAGACCATGCAGCCAGGTCGACAACGTCACCCGGACCCTGACGCGCCACGGCGCGCGGCGGGCGAGGAAACGCCGCCGTTCCTCGGCGGGGAGATCGGCGACGCTCTCCAAGTACATTTCAACACACTTCGCAAGTGAAGTCTCGATGTCCCGAAAGGACCGGCCGTCGACGGCGATGTCGAGGTCCAGGCAGATCCCGTGCCATCGCTGTCCGCTGCCGAGAGCCCAACATCGCCACCGCCGCTGGTGGCCCCGACCGGGCCGCGACGGCCGCCGAGACGCCTCGGCTGACTAGATCATCGCCACCCCATCACCGCGGCGGCATGCCGTAGCCCATCGCGCGGGCCGCCTCGCGGAACGCCGCCTCCGAGGCGGTCGGCACCGCCAGGAGACGCTCGCCTGCGCGCAGGCAGAGCTTGGCGGTGCGCTTGTCGGTGGTCAGCTTGGTCGCGATGTCGGCGTCCGCGCAGTCGATGAGCAGCGCCGTCCGTTGAATCTTCAGCGCGCGGGCGCCGCGGGTCGCGGCGGCGAGGAATCCGTCGACGGTCTCGGGCAGCGGCTGATCGTCCCGGTCGGCGAGGAACTTGCGGAACTCGTCGGGGTCGTGCCCGCCCTCGATGGCGGCGAGGGTCTGGTCGCGGTCGAGGCGCCAGACGCCGTCGGCCTCGGCGGCGGCGTACGTCTCCAACAGCATGCGCTCGTCGGGCGACAACTGCGCGGCGGTGTGTATCGAGAGGTCGGGATAGACGGTGAGCGCGGCTCGCGATGAAGGGGTGCTCGCCTCGTAGGCCTTGGAGACGCCGAGGCAGTACGCGCCCAGGGGGTTCAGCCGGAAGTAGTGGAGGCCGTCGTAGCGGCTCAGGTACTGCAGCTCTTCAGAGCCCCAGAGGTGCGTGTAGTCGGGCCGGGCGCCGCGGGGTTCGGTATAGGCGACGTCGATGAGGCCCAGGGTGGCGGCGTACTCGAACAGCAGGCACAGGACGTACCGGCCTTCGATGAGGGGCCACTCGAGGGAACTGTCGTAGCCCAGCCTGCCGAACTTCGGCTCCGCGACCCACAGGTTCCAGGGTTCGCGGTTCACGACGAAGTCGAAGCCGGCCACCCGCATGAACCGGCCGAAGTCGTCGAAACGCACCCACCGGCACGGCGGACACGCCGTCAGCGCGTCGGCGACGGCCGAGCGGCGGTCCGCCGGCGCCGTCATGTTTCGCCGGCCGCTGCGGTGGGTCTGCCCCTTGATCGCATGGACGCGGTTGAACTCGTCCAGCAGCTTGTTCCCGAGCCACCGTTTCCAGATGGCGCGCAGCGTCGTGGCCGGCGGCGCGTGGAGGGCGTTGCGGCCCGACTTCGTGAGGGCCAGCCTCGACCCACGGAGTTCGGCCAGCTTGGCCGCCTGCAGAAGGCAGGGCCAGGCGAAGGCCCTGATGGCGGCGAGGCCTCGGACCCATCGGCCCGTCTTCTCGTCGAAGAAGTCGCCGCCTGCGAGCACGTCGGCGACGAGCCGGCACGCGGCGGTGCCCGGGCGTCGCGTGCCGGCGCTGACCGCGACGCGGCCCGCTTCGACCAGCCGCAGGACCGAGAGCAGGTCGTGTTGCGCGGGCCGTTCCATGTCGCGCCGCATCAGCGGCACGCCTTCGGGCAGCTCGTCCCTCGCCGGGACTTCGGCCTCGGGCGGCGGCGGCACGAAGGCCCGCAGGCGTTGCCCCAGCTCCAGGGGCACGATCGTCGGCGCGACGCCTCGGCGCCGCGGCGCGTAGAGAAAACAGTGCAGAAGGGTTGCGGTCGACAGCCCGCCGTCGTCCTCGAAACCGGCCGGCGCCCGGCCGTACTTCATCTCGAAGTGGTGCTGGTCGAAGAACCCGTACGGGCTGTCCAGCGCTTCGCGTACGGCGAGCTGCTGGGTCTCGTCGAGGCTGTTCCACAGCTCGCGCAAGGAGTCGCCGGAGAGCCGCCCCTCGATCGCCGCCATCATGTCGGCCTTGCGCCGGGGCGGCGGCGGGGCGTTCGGCAACAGCCCCAGCATGGGCCGGAGCAGGTGGGCGCTCGCGAGCTCGAGCGCCTCGGCAATCGTGGTCAGCGGTGGCGAGGGCTCGCGCGCCATCAGTGCTGTTGGTCGGCCGCCAGCTCCTCGACGCGGGCGCCGCGGAGGACGTTGGCGATGCTGTAGTTGCCCTCGTGGCAGGCGTACTCGTAGAGCGGCCCCTCGGTGACGCCGCGTGACGCTTGGTTCGTGGTCAGGGGGATGCGGACGCTCCACGGCGTGGTGAACTTCGCCGGATCGGTCAGGGTGAACTCGTACTGCAGGGTGTCGGCGTCGAGGCGGGTGAAGCGCTCGACGAGGTGCATGGTGTGGGTGGGCATGCGCCACGTCTGGGCCCAGCGGTCGGCGTGGCCGTCGATGAAGTGGGTCGACTCGACGACGAGGGTGTCGCCCTCCCAGCGCCCGCGCATGTCGCCGTTCCACTGGCGGATGCCGGTGCCCGGCCGGTTGTCGAGTGGGATGATGCGCCTGTCGCGGAACATCTCGTGCACGATGACGACGTGGTCGGGTGTTTGGAAGATCTGGTGGTTCGGGTTGTAGCCGAGCCAGAACATCGGCACCCCGTCGGACATGCAGCGCTCGCCGGTGTCGACATCCACCCACGTGTTGCGGGCCCCGCTGACGCGGTAGATCGCCTGCCGCCGGCCGCGCTCGGCCATCTCCGGCGTGTAGGGGACGCGCCCATCCGGCGGGTCGGTGATCAGCGCCGTGCGCCGGTCGGGCACGAGGCGCGTGCCGGGGTCGAACCACGTCTGGTTGTAGGTGCCGGGGTCGCCCTCGCGCGGCACCCGCTCGACGAACCGGGTCTCGTCGGCGCGCCGCTCCAGGCCCGCCGCCTCCTCCTCGGTGAGGAACTCCTGGCCGGCGAACTCGGCCGGCCGCTCGAGCGGCGTCAGGGTCGAGCCGGTCCAGATGCCCTGCAGGTCCGGATCGCCCCAGGGCGTCCGCAGGTTCGCCGACTGCGCGCCGGCGATGGGCGCGAGGCCCACGGTGCCGAGCAACGTCACGATCGCGGCGGTCTTGACTGACATATCGAGCCTCCCTCCGTGGCGGGTGTTCCGAATTGCCACGACAAACCGTAGCACGACCGACTACACCGGCGGCGGCTCCGGGGCGGGCCGAATCGCACGCCGCAGCGCGTCGGCGGTGACCTCGTTGTGGGAGCCGTGCCAGTAGACGCGCCCATGACGCAGGACGAACGCCTGCGGGGACTCGTGCCGCACCCCGAGCCGTTCCGCGGCCTCGTTCGACAGCGGACGCTGCTCGATGACCTTGAGGACGTACACCGGCCACTCTGGATGGTCCTCGGCGAACTCCATCACCTCGTCGATGACGTAGGCCGAGACTGGGCAGCGGGTGCTGTGCTTGAACAGCACCGCCCTCGGGCCGCCGATGGCCGCCTCCAGCGCGGCGGCGTCGGGTACCTCGCGGGCGGACCGTGGCGTCTGCACGATGAGTGACATGCCGTGTAGCCGGTGGGTAGCGGCGTCGGCGAAGGCCCCCCGCCGGGGGGGCGGCCTACGGCAGCAGCTCGGTGCCGGGCGCGGTGCCCGCGATGAACGCCTCGCGGATGGCGTCGCCCGCCCACGGCGCGACCTCGCCGGTGTCGGGGTCGACCGACGCGAAGACGATGTTGTTCGGCGGGACGAAACGGTCGTTCTCGCCGGCCTCGCGCCCGTCGATGTGGGCCCGCATGAAGTCGATCCAGATCGGCAGCGCGACCCGCGCCCCCTGCTCGTCGTAGCCGAGCGTCTTTTTCTCGTCGTAGCCGACCCAGACCCCCACGGTGACCTCCGGGTCGAAGCCGATGAACCAGGCGTCGGTGTACTCGTCCATCGTGCCGGTCTTGCCTCCGAGGGGCCACCCCAGCCGGCTCGCCCGGATGCCGGTGCCGCGCTGCACGACGCCCTGCATCAGGCTTGTCATGATGTAGGCGGTGTCGGCGGGGACCGCGTCCTCGAACACGGGGCTGTTCTCTTCCAGCGCCTCGCCCGCGCGGTCGACGATGCGGTCGATCTGATAGGGGACCATCCGCACGCCGCGGTTGGGGAAGACCGAGTAGGCGCTGGTGACCTCCATCAGCGTCGCCTCGGCCGACCCCAGGGCCACCGAGAGGTACGGCGGCGACTCCGAGGTGAAGCCGAGCCGCTTGCTGAAGTCGAGGACGTTCTGCGGGCCGAGCTCGTTCATGATCCACACGGCGGGGACGTTGCGCGACTTCTCCAGCGCCCGCCGGAGGGTGATCGGGCCCTCGTAGGTGTAGTCGTAGTTGGTCGGCCGGTAGAGGGGCTGCCCCGGCCCCACGTCGTAGGCGATCGGCTCGTCCCGCACGATCGACGTGGTGGTGAAGCCCTGGTCGATGGCGGCGGCGTAGAGCAGGCCCTTGAAGAGCGACCCGAGCTGCCGGTACGCCTGCGTGGCGCGGTTGAACTTGCTGCGCTCGAAGTCGTAGCCGCCCACCATCGCGAGGATGCGGCCGGTCCGGTTCTCGATGGCGAGCAGCGCGGCCTCGGCCAGCGGCTCCTGCTCGAGCTCGGCCTCGATCACCGGCCCGTCGCCCGCGGTGTCGAGGACGGTGATCTCGACCTCGACGAGGTCGCCGGGGGCGACGACCTCGTCGGCTGGCTCGCCGCCGAGGCGCCGGAAGCCCTTGTAGTCGCGCGTCTCGGTCAGGCGGAGCCCGCGGGGCACGACCTGCGCGGCGTACGGTCCGAACCGCACCCGCAGCGCCTCGGCGTCGGCGCCGGTGACGAGCGCGGGCACGATGTCGCCCGCGTTGATCGGCAGCCGCCAGCGGTAGTGCTCGTATGTCGCGAGGATCTCTCCGGGGTCGCGGTCGTCGCCGTTTTCCTCTGCCTCGGCGAGGATGTTCCGGGCGGGGGGCCTGAACCCGCGGCGCTTGTCGTGGGCGCGCAGCCCCTTCTTGACGGCCTGGTTGGCCGCCTCCTGCAGCCGGACATCGAGGGTGGTGTGGACGGTCAGCCCCTGCTCGTAGAGCTGCTCGACCCCGTACTCCTGCTCCAGGTGCTGCCGCACCTCCTCGATGAAGTAGGGCGCGATGGAGTTGCTGCGCTCCCGTCGCTCGGCCAGCACGATGGGCCGCGCCATGACCTCGTCCGCCTTCGCCTGGGTGACGAAGCCCTCGTCGACCATCCGCTGCAGGGTGTAGTTGCGGCGGTCGACGGCGAGGTCCATGTTGACGAGCGGGCTCACGCGCGAAGGCCCCTGGATGGTGCCGACGATGGTGGCCGCCTCGCCGAGATCGAGCTCCGTCGCGGACTTGTCGAAGTAGAGGCGGGAGGCGGCTTCGAACCCGAAGGCGCTGTGCCGGGCCGTGCCCAGCCAGATCTGGTTGGCGTAGAGGGTCAGGATCTCGCGCTTCGTGTAGCGCTTCTCGATCTGGGTCGTGTAGAAGGCCTCGAGGATCTTGCGTTGCCAGACCTTCTCGAGGCCGAGGCTCTGTCCGCCCAGCGTCACGTTGCGGGCGAGCTGCATGGTGATGGTGCTCGCCCCCGCCGCCGTCAGATCGCCCTTGAGGACGTTCGACAGCAGCGTCATGAAGATGCGGGGGATGTCGAAGCCGACGTGGTTGAAGAAGTCGCCGTCCTCGGCCGCGATGATCGCGTTGCGCAGGACGTCGGGAATCTCGTCGTAGGTCAGGATGACCCGCCGCTCGGTCGCGTACTCGCCGATGAGCTGGCCGTCGCGGGCGTGGATCCGCGTGATGGTGCCGGGGGAGTAGTCGTCGAGCTCCGTGATGATCGAGAGGTCCGGCGAGTACGCGAAGAGCACGCCGGAGACGAGGCCCAGGGTGGCGACGGCGGTGAAGGCGACGATCACGGCCAGGCGCCGGGCGTAGAGGCTCTTGATGGTGTCCATCCTGCTCCCGTCCTTCCCCCGATTATACCCGCTGGCCGGCGCGCTCCGGCCTGGATGTCCGACCTTGTTTTCGGATCATCCCCGCCCCGCCGCCAGTCCCGCCGAGCCGTTCCCTTCCATTGGAGCCGAAGCCGTCGACCTGCGCCCGGCCCGCCACAGTGTCGGCGTGACGGTACGCGGCGGGGCCCGCCCCGTCCGCTCACGGGCTGAGCCCGGACTCGTAGCGCCGGTCCGCGGACGCCCGGCCCGCCCGTCCGCACACGGCTGAGGTGCGGCGGTGGACGGCGGGGCCCGGCCCGCGCCGGCCCGTGCCCGGCGATCACTGCCCGGCGATGAGCTGCCGCAGCCGGGCCACCCCGGCGCTGGCGGGGCCCGCCACCGGCGCCGAGTGCGCGGCCGCCGCCCCCGGCAGGATGCGCTCCATCGAGAACTGCGCGAAGAGGATGGCGGTGTCGGCGTCCACCGCGCGGACCGCGTCGAGCACGAGGCGGTCGTGGCTCTCGGGGTCGCCGCCGATCAGGGCGTCCATCGCCCCGTCCACCGCCTGGCGGGTGATGGACAGCTCGCGGCCCCGGGCCGCCGCCTCCCGTCCCAGCTCTTCCGCCAGCAGCGTCGCGGAGTCGGGGGCGGTCGCGAGGATGTGCAACGGCCGATCGAGCGCGAACGCCCGCTCGACGATGCCCTCGAACGACGTCGCCACCGGGATGTCCATGCCCACCCGCGCCTGCTTGACCGCCTCGCCGAAGAACGACCCGGTCATGATGATGCCCTGGGCCCCCGTCTCGGCGCTGTAGCGGACGAGGCGGTGGATGCGCGACGCGAGTTCGGCGTCGTCCGCCGTGCCGAGGTTGCGGTCGAGGTACAAGCCTCCGTCAAGGAGGTGCGCAACGTCGGCGGCCGGCCAACCCCGGTCGAACGCGAGCTGGGTGGTGGGGATGGCGTTCATGAGGGCGTGGATCGCGCCGATTCGGTAGCGCTGCTGCATGGTGGAGCTCCTTCTCGTTTCTCGCCGCCGCCGGCCGTTGTCCGTCCGCGTTGCCTGCGTCGGGCGCACCCGCTCGCCAGCCGCACTCCCGCTTCTCGCTGCCGCTGGCCGTTGTCTGTCCCGCGGCCGATGCCGACCGGGTCCTGCTCCGGCACCCGCCGCCCGCCGCGTTCCCCTGCCGGCCTGGTGGGGCGGCCCGTCGATCTTGCCGCGTGGTTCCGCCGGTGCCGCCCGCGCGCGGCGTTCCCCTGCCGGGGCCGGACGGGGTACCATTGGCGTATCCGGCACACCCAGGAGGAACGAACAGATGAACCGACCCAGAATCGCGCTGCTGGCCGTCGTGCTCGCCCTCGGCGGCACCGTCACCCTGCAGACGCTCCAGAGCAACGAGGCGGTCGAGGGGATGGCCGCCGCCGCCGGTGATTTTCTCGCGTCGCTCCCCGAGGCGCAACAGGCGGCGGCGACCTTCGACTTCGAGTCGGATGAGCGGTCGCGACACCACTTCATTCCCCCCGAGGTGTTCGAGCGGCACGGCGTGTCCTACGCCGACCTCGGCTTCGAGCAGAAGGTGCGGGCCCTGGACCTGCTGCGGTCGGGCCTCAGCGAGACGGGCTACATGACCGCCCAGCAGATCATGGAGGTCGAGGGCATCCTCGGCGTCCTCGTCGAGGGCGAGGGGCGGCAGTTCTCGCGCGACCCCGAGGCGTACTGGGTGTCGGTGTTCGGGACGCCGTCGACCACCGGCACGTGGGGATGGCGCTGGGAGGGGCACCACCTCTCGCTGCACTTCACCATCGTGGACGGGGCGGTCACCGTTAGCACGCCGACCTTCCTCGGCGCGAACCCCGCCACCGTGCCCTCGGGCGCGCGGAAGGGGCTGCGGGCGATGAAGGCGCAGGAGGACACCGCGCGCGATTTGCTCGCCTCGCTCGGCGCGAGCCAGCGCGAGGCGGCTATCTTCGACGACGTCGCGCCCACCAACGTGGTGACGGGGGCCGACCTCGTGGTCGACCCCCTCGACCCGATCGGCGTCAAGGGCGCCGACCTCTCGACCGGCCAGCAGGAGATGCTGATGGCGATCATCGAGTCGTGGGTCGGGCTGATGGCCGACGACATCGCCGAGCTGCGCCGCGAGGAGGTGCGCGAAGGCGGCATCGAGAACACCTACTTCGCGTGGGCGGGTCCGACCGAGCGGGGCGAGGTGGCCTACTACCGCGTGCAGGGGCCGAACTTCCTCATCGAGTTCGACAACACCCAGGAGGACCCGAACCACATCCACGCCGCGTTCCGGGACTTCGACGGCGACCTCGGCCGCGACCTCCTGCGGGAGCACCTGGCGGCGGACCACTGATTCCGGCCGCGCGAGGGTTCGGGGCCGGCAGTTCCAGCCGTAGCCGGCCTCCCCGTCTCGCTTGCCTTCCGACGATCCCGCCGGCCGGCCCCGCCTTCTCGCGCGGCCGGCCGGCGTCCCGCCCGACGTTGTCCCGCCGCGCGGCGCCGGTCTACGGTCGGCGAGTCTACACGTGGTCGCTACCGCACACCGTTCCGGCATCCTCCGGGCGGAGGGCAGCCGGCCCTTGCCCGCGGCCGGTCTACGCGTGGTCGCTGCCGCATCACCGTTGCGGCAGGCTGAACGCCGAATCCTCAGAGCCGGAGGGTGGCCCCTGCCGTATCACCGTTCCGGCAGGGCGAACGCCCAGTACTCCGATCCGGACGGCGGCCCCTGCCGGCCCCCGCCGGCCGCGATGACCACGAACTGCCGGCCGCCGGCGGTGTAGGTCACCGGCGTCGAGTAGCCCGCCGCCGGCAGCTCCGCCTGCCACAGCTCCCCGCCGTTGCGGACGTCGATGGCGCGGAGCCTGCGGTCCGGCGTCGCCGCGATGAAGACGAGCCCGCCGGCGGTGACCACGGGGCCGCCGTAGCTCTCCGACCCGTAGTCCAGGTCGTCGTGGCCCGGATAGCCGCCGAACGGCACCTGCCAGTCGAACCCGCCGGTGGCGAGGTCGACCGACGTGAGGGTGCCCCACGGCGGGGTGTTCCCCGGCAGGCCGTCGTGGTCGCGCACCCAGCGGTAGCCGCCGTGCGCATAGCGGACCTCGGTGCTCGGCGCCTCGGCCGCTCGCGCCGCCGCCGGGGCCGCGAGGTGACGCAGCACGCCCCGCCGCTCGATCTCCTCGAGGTGCGCGAAGGCGGGCATGCGGTCGCGGCCCTCGCGCACGATGGTCTCGACGGCGGTCCGGCCGATCCGGTCCATCACGCCCTCAAGGCCCGGGCCGTTCATGGTCCCTTCCAGGTCGGGGCCGTGGCAGCTTCCGCAGTGCTCGGCGTACACGCCCCCGTCGCTGAAGCCGACGGGTATCTCGTAGAGCTGGATGATGCCGCCGATCTCCGACATGTTGACGATCAGCCGGTTGGTGTTCGGGTCGAACGCCGACCCGCCCCACTCGGCACCGCCGTCGTAGCCGGGGAAGAACAGCGTGCCGTCGAGGGTCGGCGGCGCCCACGGGCGGAGGTCGAAGTTGGCGATCATCTCCTGCACGAACGCGGTCGCCTCCGGGCTGCGGGTGGTGAGCTCGAACGCCTGGCGGGTCACCGCGACGGCCGAGACCGGCTCGGTCGGGGCCGGCACCTCGCCGGGCAGCTCGCTGGGCAGGGTCTCCTCCTCGATGATGGCGTAGAGCGACTCGCCGGTGTCGCGGTCGAAGACGTAGAGGTGGCCTGACTTCGTGGTGAGCGCGACCGCGTCGATGACCGCCCCGTCGCGCTCGAGCTCGACCAGGGTCGGCGGCGCGGGCAGGTCGCGGTCCCAGATGTCGTGCCGCACCACCTGGAAGTGCCAGCGCAGCTCGCCGGTCCGGGCGTCGAGGGCGAGGAGGCAGTTGGCGTAGAGGTTGTCGCCGGGGCGTCGGCCGCCGTAGAAGTCGGGCGTGGCCGACCCGGTGGGGACGAAGAGCAGGCCGCGTTCCTCGTCGAGGGCCATCGCCGTCCACGTGTTCGCGCCGCCCGCGCTCTCGAGCGACCCGGGGGCCCAGGTCTCGGCCCCGGGGTCGTCGGGGCGGGGGATGCTGTGGAACTGCCACTCCAGCTCGCCGGTGCCGGCGTCGAAGGCGCGGATGCTGCCCGGCAGCGCCCCGTCGCTCTCGGAGGTGGAGAAGCCGAAGATGAGCCGGTCCTCGAACACCACCCCGGGCGCGGTGACCGTCATCGGGCCCGACTCGCCGGGCGGCATGAGATCGAGCCGGCCGCCGTCGCCGAACGCCTCGGCGGGCTCGCCGGTCGCCGGATCGAGCGCGATGAGGATCCGTCCAGCCGTGTAGAAGAGGCGCGGCCCGCCGTCCCCGTCCCACCACATCAATCCGCGCTGCGCCGCCCCGGGCAGCCCCGGGTCGTGGCGCCACCGCTCCTCGCCGGTGCCGGCGTCGAGGGCGAACGCGACGAGCCGCGGCGAGAGGCCGTACAGCACCCCGTCGATCACGAGCGGGCTCGTGTACATGGTCGAGCGGCTTCCGCGCAGCTCTCCCGAGTCGTAGGTCCACGCCACCTCGAGCTCGTGGACGTTGCCGCGGTCTATCTGGTCCAGGGCCGAGTAGTGCGACCGGCCGGCGTCGCCGAGGTAGACGGGCCAGTCGGTGTCCTGGGCCGCGGCGTCCGGGGCGGCCGCGGCGAGCGCGGCGAGGGCGACGGCGAGGAGCCCGAGGGCAGCGGGGGCTTCGGCTAAGTCGGGGCCGGGGCCGCGGCGGACGGTTCGTGCGCGGGTTTCAGGCATGGTCGAGTCCTTCGCAATCGATTGCGGATGCGTCCGGCGTCGGTGTCGCGGACCGGGTGACGGCCCGTGCACCGCGGCGGGCCGAAGACGGGCGACTCTCGGCCACGACCTCCGCTATTCTAGTGAAACCGGGTCGTTGAGCCGATCTGCGCGCGTTTTGCGCACTGTCCTGATGTAGGCGGCGGGCGGTGGTGCCGCGTTGGACACGGGTTCGATGACTGGGGGCGACGATGAGACTGATGGCTTCGGCGGCGATCGGGTGTGTGGTCCTGGCCGCCTCGGCGGTGCCTGCGGCCGCGGCGGAGTTGAAGCCGCAGACGGTCCGTGCCTTCGATCGCTACGTGGAGCTGACGGAGGAGCGCATGCGGGCGGAGGTCGAGGGCCTGAGCCCGTTCCTGTGGCTCGACCGCCTCGATGCCGCGGAGCGCGACGAGGTGCTCGCGCGGCTGCGATCCGGCGAGGTCGTCGTCGAGCGGATCGAGACACGGGACGGCGGGGACGAGGTCGCCATCCCCTCCGGCATGGTCCATCACTGGATGGGCACCGTTCTCATCCCCGGCGTGCCCCTCGACCGGACCATCGCGATGGTGAAGGACTACGAACGCTATCCCGAGGTCTATGCACCCGACGTCCAGGCCTCGGCAGTCCGGGAGCGCGAGGGCGACCGCTTCCACGTCTACCTCCGGCTGTACACCAGGAGGATCCTGACGTGGGTGGCCGACACGGAGCACAGCGTGGAGTTCGTCGCGGTCGGCGACACCCGCATGCACGTGCCGAGCCGCAGCACCCGCATCCTCGAGATCGAGCACCCCGACACGCCGCGGGAGCGCGCCAGGCCCGGGGGCAACGACCGGGGGTTCGCGTGGCGGCTGAACAACTACTGCTCGTTCGAGGAGCGGGACGGGGGCACCCTCATGCAGTGCGAGTCGATCACCCTCACCCGGGGTCTGCCTGCTCTTCTCGGCGTCGTGATCCGGCCGTTCGTGACCGGCGTGCCCCGCGAGAAGCTGACGGCCACCCTCGAGGCGGCCCGGCGCCATCTCACGGCCGGCTCGTGACGCCCGGCGGTTTCAGTCACGGGGACGCGGCTGAGACGCGCCTGTCGCGGGGCGTACGATCGGCTGGTAAAATCGCGACGTGAAGGCCGTCGCTACCACGAGACTCTCGTCGAAGGGGCAGATCGTCATTCCGGAGGCGATCCGACACCGCTTGGGGCTCGGCCCCGGCACCGAGTTCGTCGTTCTCGAGGACGACGACACCATCGTGCTCCAGCGGGTTCGTCCGTCGGGTCTGCGTGACTTCGACGCGATCGTCGCCCGTGCGCGCCGGGCCGCGCGCCGGGCCGGGATGCGCCGGTCGGACGTTGCGGCGGCCATCGACGCCGTCCGTTCGGCGTGAGACTCGTGCTCGACACGAACGACGACAAGTTTCTTGCCTGCGCTCTGGCCGCCTCGGTCCGCTACGTGGTGAGCGGAGACCGCGACCTTCTCGATATATCGCCATACAAGGGCATCAGCGTGTTGCGGCCTCGCGATTGCATCGACAGATTGCTGGTCGACTGACGGGGCGGGCTCAGGGGCGGCGGCGGAACGCGGCGCGGGTCGTGGCCGGCTCGATGGCGAGGAAGGTGACGGCGCTGACGATGCCCACCGCGGCCGTGAGGCTCGCCCAGGCGGGGTGGGTGGCGGCGATCAGGGCGGTCGCGGCCAGCAGCAGGGCTGCGAACAGCCAGTCCGCGGCGCGGACCCACGGCGCGACCCGGGTCTGCTGGAGGTGGAGCTCGTCGGGGGTGAACCGCTCCGTGAAGGAGAGGTGGAACCGGAGGTTGGCGGCCACCAGCACCGCCGCGAGGGCTGCGAAGAAGACCGCGGACCCCCACGGCGACGGGGCCCACTCTCGCACGCGCCACAGGGGATACAGCATCGCGTAGTAGACGACGCCTGCCGCGCGCTGGTGGAACTGCCACCACCACACCGGGCTCAACGGCGTTCCGCGCTCCGGATCGTCGCTGCCGCGCGGTGGCGCGGCGGCCGCACCCGATCGCCGTCCGCGTTCCGGGTCGCCGCTCCCGTGCGACGGCTCGTCCGCCCGGGGGCGGGCCGCCGACGCGGCGGGGGTCCGCCGGGCACCCGCGAGGTCGTCGACCAGCTCCCGCGTCGAGCCATAGCGCTGTCCCGGGTCCTTCTGCAGGCACCGGCAGATGACCGCGGCCAGGGTGGCCGGGCAGTCCGGGGCGAGCTGCCGCAGGTCCGGCGGCGTCGCCTCGAGCACCCGGGCGACGGTCGACACCGGTGTGGCGCTCGTGAAGGGGTGCGAGCCAGTGGCGAGCTCGAACAGCAGCACCCCGAAGGCGAAGATGTCGGCGCGGAAGTCGACCGGCTCGCCGCGGATCTGCTCCGGCGCCATGTACCCCGGGGTGCCCAGCACCGCCCCCGGCGCGGTGAGCTGCGTCGCGGACGCGGCGCCGGCGTCCGGATCGCCGAAGCGGGCGAGTCCGAAGTCCACGAGCTTGACGCCTGCGCCGTCCATGTCGGTGCCCTGCGTGCGGATCACGTTCTCTGGCTTCAGGTCGCGGTGCAGCACGTTGCCCTCGTGGGCGGCGGCGAGGGCGCGGGCGATGGCGATGGCGGTGTCGAGCAGGTCGGCCGGGGGCAGCGGCCCGGCCGCCAGCTCCTGCCGCAGCGTCTCGCCCGGCACGTACTCGCTGACGATGCAGAGGGCGCCGTCGAACTCCTCGAGGGCGTAGACGGTGGCGATGCCGGGATGGGTGAGGCTGGCCGCGGCCCGCGCCTCGCGGCGCAAGCGCCGGCGACGTCGCTCGTCCCCGGTGAACCGCGGGGGCAGCGCCTTGACGGCGACGAGCCGGCCGAGCCGCGTGTCCTCGGCGAGGTGCACGACCCCCATGCCGCCCTCGCCGAGCTTGCGGGCGATGCGGTAGGGGCCGAGCTGGCGACCCGGTGCGAGCTCCGGCCCGTCGGTGCCGCTCTCCGCGGCCGGTTCTTCCGGCGGGGCCGGGACGGCCGGCCCTTCCGGCGGGGCCGGGGCGACCGGCCTATCCGGCGGGGTCGGGGCGACCGGCCTATCCGGCGGGGTCGGGACGACCGGAGGGGAGCTGTCCTCGTGGTGGGCGAGCAGGGAATCGACCTCCGCCCGCAACGCCGCGTCGCCGCCGCAGGCCTCGTCGAGGAACCGCGGCCGGTCGCTGGGGTCGTGCTCCAACGCCCGATGGAACAGCTCGCCGACCCGCCGCCAGCGCTCAGGATCCACCGTCGCCCTCGGCTGCGCCCGGGTCGGCCCCCAGCTCCCGCTTCAGCCACGCGCGGGCGAGCGTCCAGTCGCGCTTGACGGTGGCCGGCGAGACCCCCGTCGCCTCGGCCGTCTCCTCGACCGTCAGCCCCCCGAAGAACCGCAGCTCGACGACGCGCGCCTGCCGGGCGTCGAGGGCCGCGAGGGAAGACAGCGCCTCGTCGAGGGCGAGTATATCGACGGCGGCCCCCGGGGCGGCGGCGAGGGCGTCGTCCAGGGTCACCTGCACGCGGTCGCCGCCGCGCTTCGCGGCCCCGCGCGCCCGCGCCCGCTCCACCAGCACCCGCCGCATCGAGATCGCGGCGATGGCGAGGAAGTGGGTGCGTCCCCGCCAGCGCCGCGGCCGGTCGCCGGCCAGCCGCAGATACGCCTCGTGGACGATCTCGGTGGCCTGGACGCTCCGGGCGCGCTCGCGCCGGACGTAGCCGCGGGCGAGCCGGCGCAGCTCGTCGTAGACGACGGGCATGAGCGCCTCGGCGGCGGCGCCCTCGCCCGACGCTAGCCGGTCGACGATCTGCTCGACGGTGGCCTCGGGGATCGGTGCGGCGGCGTCCGGATCATCCATGGGGATCAGGGGTCGGCGGCAATCCGCGGCGTGTCTCGGGCCTTCCTCACCCGCCCATCAGCTCGACGCCCTTCCGCGCGAGGTCGCGCACGCGGACGTCGTAGTCGGCGAAGCGGGCGTCGCGGGTCTGCCCGCGCAGATAGCGGATGTAGATCTGCTGCACGATGACGACCAGCTTGAACACCCCGAACACGTGGTACCAGGCGATCCGCTCCAGGTCGAGGCCGCTGCGGCGCGCGTAGCGCTCGACGACGTCGGCGCGAACGGGGAAGCCGGAATGGTTCGTCGGCATCCGCGAGACGTGGTGCCAGCGCGGGTCGTCGGCCGGCTCGTTCCAGAAGTTGAGCAGGTACCCCACGTCCATCAGGGGGTCGCCGCGCGTGGCCATGTCCCAGTCGAAGACGGCGACCGGGGTCGAGGGGTCGGCCGCGTCGACCATCAGGTTGTCGAGCTTGTAGTCGTTGTGGAGCAGGGCGACGGCCTGCGGCGCGGGGACGCCGCCGTCGAGCCAGCGCAGCATGCGGTCGACGTCGGCGACGTCCCGGTCCTTCGCCGCGTGCCAGCGGCGGCCCCACCCGTCGAGCTGCCGCCGCGCGAAGCCCTCGGGGCGGCCGAGATCGCCGAGCCCGACGGCGGCGGGGTCGACGGCGTGCAGGTCGGCGAGGACGTCGACGATCATCTCGCCGACGTGCTGCTGCAGTTCGGGCCGGTTCTGCAAGGCGGGGGGCAGGTCGCGGCGGATGACGATGCCGCGGCGGCGCTCCAGCACGTGGAAGTCGACGCCCAGGATGTCCGGGTCGGTGCAAAGCGCGAAGCTGCGGGGCGCGAGGGGGAACGCTTCGCCGAGGCGGGCCAGCACCCGGTGCTCGCGCGCCATGTCGTGGGCGGTGGGGGCGACGGGCCCCAGGGGCGGCCGCCGCAGCACGTACTCGGCCGCACCGAACTGCAGCAGGTACGTCAGGTTCGCGTGCCCGCCCCCGAACTGGCGGATCGACAGCGGTCCCGCCGCCTCGGGAAGCCGCGCGCGCAGCCACGGTTCCAGCCGCGAAAGCTCGAGCCCCTCGTCGGGCCGGACGTCGATGACCTCGGGATCGACGGTTGGGTTCACGACGGCTGTTTCCCGGTCCGATGTCGCCACGGACGCCTATACTACCCGAGCCGGCCCCGCGGGGCCGGCTCGGTTCGAAGCGGCGGCAACAGGGGAGCAGGCATGCGCGCAATCGACGGCCTCGACGCGCTCGAGGCGCTGGCGGGCACCGAGCTCGGCGCGAGCGAGTGGATGACGGTGACCCAGGAGATGATCGACCGGTTCGCCGAGGTGACCCTCGACCCCCAGTGGATACACGTCGACCGCGAACGCGCGGCGGCGGAGTCGCCGTGGGGGACGACCATCGCCCACGGCTTCCTCACCCTGTCGCTGGTGCCGCATTTCCGGCGGCAGATCTCCCAGGTGCGCGGCGTCTCCCGCGCCATCAACTACGGGGTCGACCGGGTGCGGTTCCCGAACGCCGTCAAGACCGGCGCCCGCGTGCGCGGCGTGCAGACCCTGCTGACCACGAAACGCGTCGAGCCGGGCCTAGTGCGCTTCACGAGCCGGTTCGTCGTCGAGATCGAGGGCGAGTCGAAGCCAGCGTGCGTGGCCGACACCGTCACGCTCGTCTACGCCTGACCCGTCGCGCCGCCCCGCTTCAGCTCCAGCCGCGCCACCGCCCGCCGGTGGACCTCGTCGGGCCCGTCCGCGAGGCGCAGGGTGCGGGCGTGCGCCCACGCCGCCGACAGGCCGAAGTCGTCGCAGATGCCCGCCCCGCCGTGCAACTGGATGGCGCGGTCGATGACGTCGAGGGCCGTGTTCGGGGCCACCACCTTGATCATCGCGATCTCGGCCCGCGCCGCCTTGTTGCCCACGGTGTCCATGCGGTGGGCTGCGTTCAGGGTCAGCAGCCGCGCCTGCTCGATCTGGATCCGCGAGTCGGCGACGGCCGCCATCACCACCCCCTGGTCGGCGAGGGGCCGCCCGAACGCCACGCGGCTCTTCGCGCGCGCGCACATCTTCTCGAGCGACCGCTCCGCGAGCCCGATCAGCCGCATGCAGTGGTGGATGCGCCCCGGCCCCAGCCGCCCCTGCGCGATCTCGAACCCCCGGCCCTCGCCGAGCACGAGGTTCTCGGCGGGCACCCGGACGTCCTCGAACGTGATCTCGAAGTGCCCGTGCGGCGCGTCGTCGTAGCCGAAGACGGTCAGCGGCCGGACGAGGGTGATGCCGGGGGCGTCGGCCGGGATCAGGATCATCGACTGCTGCCGGTGCTTCTCCGCCGACGGATCCGTCTTGCCCATCAGGATGAACAGCGCGCAGCGCGGGTCGCCGGCCCCCGACGCCCACCACTTGTGCGCGTTGACGACGTAGTGGTCGCCGTCGCGCTCGATGCGGGCGCCGATGTTGGTGGCGTCCGACGACGCCACCTCGGGCTCGGTCATGGTGTAGGCGGACCGGATGGTGCCGTCGAGGAGCGGCCCGAGCCACCGCGCCTTCTGGGCCTCGGTGCCGTAGCGCACCAGCAGCTCCATGTTCCCGGTGTCGGGGGCCGAGCAGTTGCACGCCTCGGGGGCGATGGGCGACCGTCCGAGGATCTCGCACAGCGGGGCGTACTCCAGGTTGGTCAGTCCCGCCCCGAGGTCGCTCTCGGGGAGGAAGAGGTTCCACAGCCCGGCGTCGCGGGCGCGGGCCTTCAGCTCCTCCATGACCGGGGGGGACTGCCAGCGGTCGTCCGCCGCCGCGAGCTGCCCGGCGTAGACCGGCTCGTTGGGGTAGACGACCTCGGCCATGAAGTCGAGGACGCGGCGGCGCAGGGCTTCGGTTTTTGGTGAGTACGAGAAGTCCATGATCTACACTTGGGACCGGGCGGTGTGCGCCCGGCGCGACGGTGCCGCGGTGCGTGACGGCGCACAGTATAGCGCCGCGGATCGTCGACGGAACGCCGGACGTCGGGCGCACGTCATATCCGTGAGACGGCGGCCCTGGTGCCGGGCGGTTCGTCGGCGTGCCGCGTATCCGGAGGAGGATGACTGATGAGAGTGTCGAAGACGGCGGCCGGCATGTGCGCGGCGGTGTTGCTGCTCGGGACGGTGGCGGTCGGCGCCGAGGCGGCGGAGGGGGTCCCGACGTTCTCCGCGGACGTGGCGCCGATCCTCTACGAGAACTGCGTGGCCTGCCATCGGCCGAACCACCTCGCGCCGATGTCGCTGATCAGCTACGACGATGTCCGCCCGTGGGCGCGCGCGGTCAAGTCGAAGGTCGTCTCGCGCGAGATGCCCCCGTGGGGCGCCGACTCCAGCGTCCGCGCCTACCGGAACGACGCGAGCCTGTCGCAGGACGAGGTCGACCTCATCGCGGCGTGGGTCGACGGCGGCGCGCCGCGCGGCAACGACGCCGAACTGCCCGCCGTGCCCGAGTTCGCCGAGGGCTGGTCCATCGGCGAGCCCGACCTCGTCTTCACGATGCTCGAGCCGTTCGCGGTGCCCGCCGACGGCACCGTGCCGTACTCCTACGTCACCGTGCCGACCAACCTGACGGAGGACACCTGGATCTCGGCCCACGAGTTCCGCCCCGGCGACCGGCGGGTCATCCACCACGTCATCTCCGAGGTCCTCGAGGACGACGGCGTCCCCGCGACGGCCGAGGTCAAGCTGCAGCGCGACCGCTCGCGCACCCGCGCCCGCGGCGCCCGCGTCGGCGGCTACGTGCCGAACCGGCTCGGAACCGTCTACGAGGACGGCGTCGCCGTGAAGCTGCCGGCCGGCGCCGACATCGAGGCGCAGATGCACTACACGACCATCGGCGAGCCGGTCCTCGACCAGAGCAGTTGGGGCGTCGTGGTGGCGCAGGCGCCGGCCGGCGCCGAGCGCCGTCAGGCCGGCGGCGGCGCGGTCGCCAACCTCATGTTCCGCATCGAGCCCGGCAACCCCGCCTACGAGATCCGCGCGAAGCGCCAGATCGACGAGGCCGCGTACCTGTCGAGCATGATGCCGCACATG
This sequence comes from Vicinamibacterales bacterium, assembly GCA_963664545.2. Classification (GTDB taxonomy): domain Bacteria; phylum Acidobacteriota; class Vicinamibacteria; order Vicinamibacterales; family UBA8438; genus JAJEEA01. Next base: position 3,811,046 of record OY761475.2, read on the forward strand.
CATGTGCGCGGGAAGTCCGCCAAGTACATCGTGCGCTACCCCGACGGCACCGAGGAAGTGGCCCTGTGGGTGCCCAACTACGACTTCAACTGGCAGCTCCGCTACCAGCTCGAAGAGCCCATCCTCATGCCCGCCGGCTCGACCCTCGAGGCGGTGTTCACCTACGACAACTCGGCCAACAACCGGCACAACCCCGACCCCTCGGCCGAGGTCCGCTGGGGCGACCAGACCTGGGAGGAGATGATGCTGGGCTACTACGGCACCATCGAGGTCGCCGCGGAGGAGACGACAGACCAGCCCTGACGCTGGGCAACGCCTGACCGGGCGGGGGGGCGTCCGTTTCGCCGGACGCCCCCCCGCGGTCCTCACCGGGTCTGCATCTTCCCCCGCGCGGCGGAGTTCGAACCATGACCCGTCTCCGCGCCACGCTCTTCCTGCCGATCCTGGTCGCCGCGCTGTCCGCCCCGGCGCGGGGGCAACCGGTGCCGCACGAGTTCCCCGGCTACACCCTGACCACGTGGGACCCACGGAGCGGCCTGCCGGCGAGCACGGTCTGGTCCATCGCCCAGGACACCGACGGCTACATCTGGCTCGGGACCGACAACGGCCTCATCCGGTTCGACGGGATACGCTTCGTGCCCTGGGCCAACCTGGGTCGTCCGGCCCTGCCGGTCGAGCAGGTGCTGGCCCTCTACCGGAGCCGGGACGCGAGCCTCTGGGTCGGGTTCGGCGGCGGGGGCGGCGTCGCGCGGATTCGCGCGGACGACGTGACCCTCTATCGGGAGGGCACCATCGGCAACGGCCGGGTGAACACGTTCGGCGAGGACGCCGAGGGCGTCTGGGCCGGCGTCCTGGACGGCACCTTCCGGTTGGTGGGGGACCACTGGGAAGCCTTCGACCGGACGAGGCCCGCTCGTTGGCGGTCGGCCCTGTTCGCCGTGAGGCGCTACCTGCCTGCCGACTCTTCGCCGTTTCGGGCAGTGCGCGACCGCGCCGGCGGGATGTGGGCCGGCACGCTGGGCGACGGGTTGTGGCACGTCCATCCCGATCCTCGGGAATCCGTCTCCGGGACGGCTGTCGACCACGGGCTGACGGACGAGTCGATTCGGGCCCTCTACGAGGACGCCGAGGGGAATATCTGGGTCGGGTCGCAGAGCGGCCTGCGCCGACTGTCGCCGAGCCGGGTGCAGCGGTACGCAACGCGCGGCGGCGTCCGGGCCGTGGCTGCGGGGACCGCGGAGTCGGTCTGGGCCGGCACGAGCCTCGGTCTGCAGCGTTTCGACGATGCGGGCGAGGGCGTCGATTCCTTGATGGCGGAGCAGGTGGGCGCGCTGCACCGCGACCACCGGGGCGCGCTCTGGCTGGGGACGCCCCGCGGCCTCGCCCGTCTCGCGGGCGGACGTCTCGAGCGCTTCTCCGGGCCGGGCGACCGAAGTCGATGGCTGATCAGGGGCATCAGCTCCGTCGACGGAGGCGACGTGTGGTTCAACGACCTCGTCACCGGCCTCCACCGATGGGACGGCGACCGGTCGCACGCGGTTGCGCTGCCGATCGACCCGCCCGTCTACTCGGTGCACGCGAGCCCGAGCGGGGACGTCTGGGTGGGGTTCACGGCGGGGCGCCTGGGCCGGCTTCGACCGGACGGCGCCTTCGAATCGTTCGAGATACCGGGCATGGCGGCGATCTGGTCCATCCACGAGGACGACCGCGGCGTCCTGTGGCTCGCCGGCAGCGGCGGTCTCGCCCGCTACGTGGACGGCGTGTTCACCACCGTCAACGAGAGTCAGGGCCTGCCCGGGCACGTCATCAGCGGGATCGTCGAGGACGAGGAGGGCTTCCTGTGGGCCGGCCTCGGGCTGGGCATCGTCCGCCTTCACCCGAACGAGATCGAGAAGGTGGCGAACGACCCCGCGCACCAGGTCGACCTGCGCGTGTACGACACGTCGGACGGACTCTCGGGGCCGCCGATTTGGCTGGGCAGCCCCAGCGCCGCTCGAGGGGCCGACGGCCGCCTGTGGTTCGTCACCGGCGACGGACTCACCGCGCTGGACCCCCGCACCCTGGGCACGCCGCCCCCGCCGTCGCGGGTGCTCATCGAGCGAGCGTCGGTCGACGATCGCCCGTGGGACATGCACGACGGGAGCGAGATTCCACCCGCGCCTTCCCGCGTGGTCATCGACTACACGAGCCCCAGCCACGCCGCGGCCGCCAAGATGCGGTTCCGCTACCGCCTCGACGGCTTCGACGACGACTGGGTCGACGCCGGCGCGCGGCGCCAGGCCGTGTTCACCAATCTGGGGCACGGTGACTACACGTTCCGCGTTGTCGCCAACGACGGCCATCGCTCGTGGCCGGAGATCGGGCCGTCGTGGAGCTTCTCCATTCGGCCGCAGCTCCACCAGCGGGCGTGGTTCCTCCCCATGACCGCGGTCCTGGGGCTGGCCGCGACCGCGTGCGCTTGGCGCGTCAACGCACGGATGGCCCGGCGGCGGTTCGGGCTGGTGCTCGGGGAGCGGACGCGGCTGAGCCGGGAGATCCACGACACGCTGCTCCAGAGCCTCGTCGGGCTGTCGCTGCAGATCGAGATGTTGGCCAAGGGGCGGAATCCGCCGCCGGGGCCGCTCCGGGACCCGTTGATCCGCCTGCGCAGGCAGGTCGAGGAACACATCCGCGAGGCCCGTCAGGTGGTCTCCGATCTCCGTTCGCCGATGCTGCAGCGGATGGACTTGGTCGAGGCGCTCCGCGCGGTGGGCGAGCAGGCCACCCGGGGCACCTCGACGACCTTCTCCCTGACGGTCGACGGCGAGCCCCGTCCCTGTCCGCCCGAGATCGAGGGCCAGGCCCTCCGGATCGGTCAGGAGGCGGTCGCCAACGTCATGCAGCACGCGGGCGCGCGCCGCCTCGTGGTCGTGGTCGACTACCGCGGCGTCGGCCTGCGGCTGGAGGTGACGGACGACGGCCGCGGCCTTACGCGGCCGGACGGCTCGGGCCTGACGCGGCCGGACGGCCCCGACGGCGAGATGGCGGGGTGGGGATTGACGGGCATGCGGGAACGCGCCGAATCGGTCGGGGGCACGCTGGAGGTGACGAGCGAGCCCGGCCGGGGCACCCGCGTGCGCGTGTCGCTGCCGGGGCCGAGACACTGCGGGGAACGCCGGCGGTGACGAGCCGGGCCCCGTCGAAGGGCGTGGCCTGCGGGTGGGCCGTCAGCTTCGGAACGCCGCCAACGTGATGACCACATCCGAGCCGATCCGCATCCTGTGCGTCGAAGACCACCGGATCGTCCGCGAGGGCATCCGCCTGCTCCTCGAGCGCGAGGCGGACCTCGCCGTCGTGGCGGTCGCCGAGACCGGCGAGCAGGCCGTGTCGGAGCACCGAGCGCATCGTCCGGACGTGACCCTGATGGATTTGCAGCTTCCGGGGATGAGCGGGCTCGAGGCCATTCGCGCCATCCGGAAGGACCACCCGGACGCCCGGATCGTCGTGCTGACCATGTACCAGGGCGACGAGGCCATCTTCCGCGCGCTCGAGGCCGGCGCCGCGACCTATCTGCTCAAGGACAGCCTGGCGGACGAGCTCATCGACGTCGTGCGCAGCGTTCACGCCGGAGAGCGCCCGATGCTGCCGGCCATCGAGGCGAAGCTCTCGGAGCACTCGAAGCGTCCCAGGCTCACCCCCAGGGAGGTCGAGGTGATCAAGCTCGTGTCCGAGGGCTTTCGCAACCGGGAGATTGCCGCGATGCTCGGCATTAGCGAGGAGACCGCCCAGGTGCACCTCCGGAACATCTTCCAGAAGCTGGGGACGCGGGACCGGACCGCCGCGGTGCAGGTCGCGTTTCGACGGGGTATCCTGCACATCCGCTGACCAAGGGCGGACACCGGCGGACACCCTTGCTCCTCGAGCCCAGTCCGCCGAAGGACGAGTGAACATGCCGGCTCTCGGCAGCGCCGACCCGCAAGTGATCGCTTCCGCTCACTCATCAGCCGCGTGAAACATACCGGTTATCAGGTAGGTCCATCTCCAGCACCGTCATCTGCCCGGCCGCGCGCGAAACGTACCGGTTTTCCGGTATCGCTAGTCCTTTGACCTACCAGTTTTCCGGTACCCTCCCACCACGCAAACGCCGTCATTGCGTCTTTGCCGGTCGAATATACCGGTTTCTCGGTATTGCGGCCCCGCGACAGCGTCGCTAACGTTGTTTCCGCGAACCCGAGGGCGCTTCGTGTTCATGCTGCGTGTTTACGCCGCATGAGTCGTCGCGTTCGTGTTCCTCGTGCTCACGACGGATACCGCGCGCGACAAGGGGAGTGAGATGGCCGAGTATAGTTTCGAAGGAGGGCACGTCGCCCGGACGAGGGCTTGGTTGACGTCGATCGCGAGTCTGGTCATCTCGAAACATATCGACGAACGTCGGACGGGCGCTCCAGGTGATTTCGCCGTCCTCGGCCCCACGAAGGCGGGTCGGCTGCGCGCCCAGTGGAATCTGGTTGAGCCCTACGTCAAGTCGCTTTCTCGACCCCAGCGGGGGGTCGTCAGGCTGAGGTTTCGAGAAGGGATGTGCTACGCGGACATTGCCGGTCGCCTGGGTATTCCCATCGGCACGGTGCGTTCACGGCTGGCCCGCGCCCGAATCGCCATCGACAGGCTCTCCGAAGACGCGATTGGCCCGGTTGATCTGAATCCGGGGGAGTCCTTCGGACCAGGTCCGGCGGCGACGCCGAACGGAAACCCCGAACATTCCGACCAGGCGTCGTTCATGTGACGGAGTTGCCGCTCGCTCGAATGATCCGTGACGGCGCCGAATGGAACTCGGCCTTTCCGTATTTTGCATCGAATAACCGCTCGTTTGGACCTTGAGTTCCGTGTGGAGCCGCACCGCACCGTTCGCGAAGTCCTGCGGATCGGACCGGATCCGAGCCCGTCGGCGGCCGGGGCGGTGGCCTTTGGACCGTGGCAAGGGCTTTGATGCGGCACGGCACGGGATTTGCTTAGACGATACGGAAGGCGACCGCTCGGTCGGCGTCCCGCGGCAGCATGGTGGTCGGCGCGTCATTGTGTCCAGCTTTGACGTTCGGCTGGGTGCGAACGGTGGATACGGCTCTCGGAGGAGGTTCTGGATAATGCGTAAGCGTCTTGTTTTCGGTTGTGTGCTCGCGGCAGCGGCGCTCAGCATGCCCCAGCCGGCGTCGGCGCAGGTCGGCGGCGACCTGGCGGTCGGGTACTCGTTCCTGACCAACGACCAGTTGGCCGCGAACGCGTCCAACCTGCCGTTCGGCTTCTTCTTCGACACGTCGTACGAGGTCAACAGCGGCCTGTCGCTGGCCCTCGACGTGAACGGGCACTACCGGCGGGGAATCGACGCGTCTCCCACGTACTCCGGGGGGCCGAACGAAATGCCGGTGCGGCCCAACCCGGCCCAGGACTTCCAGGCGCTCTCGTTCAACCGGCCCGAGGCGGAGTACTGCTCGCCGCTGTTCGTGGACGAGCACGCCAACCTGTGCCAGGTGCACATCCAGACGGCCAGCGTCGTGGGAGGGCCGAGGTTCCACATGCAGGCGGGCGGCGTCCGGCCGTACTTCCACGCGCTGTTCGGGGTCGCGCGGTCGCTGCGCAAGATCGGCTTCTTCGCGCACACCGCGACGCACTGGGCGATCCAGCCCGGGGGCGGGGTGGACATCGACGTGACCCCGAACACCGCGTTCCGCATCCAGGCCGACTACCGGCTGACGATGTACCCCAACGAGGACGCCCAGACCGACCTGACCGGGACGTCGTCGCTGGTTAACCCGGGCGGCGAGGACTTCAAGGAGTTCTCGGTCTCGCTCGGCTTCGTCGTGAGGCTCGGCGACCGCCGCAACTGAGGGCCGGGCCGCGTTGACTGAACAGAGGAGAGAGATGAGTCACTGGTTGTCTCTGATGGAGGAGGTGCACGCATGAGGTTGGGTAGGTTCCTTGCGGTCGGGGCGGCGCTGCTGCTGCTCGCGCCCGCGGTTGCCGTGGCGCAGAGCTCGATCGCGGGCTCGGTCACGGACGACACCGGGGGCGTGCTGCCCGGTGTGACGGTCGAGGCGTCGAGCGACGTCCTCATCGAGGGGTCGCGTGTCGTCTTCACCGACGGCACCGGCAACTACAACATCATCGACCTGCGGCCGGGCGAGTACACCGTCGTGTTCACCCTGCCCGGGTTCGGCACCCAGGTGCGCGACGAGCTCATCCTCGGGGCCGACGTGGCCCTGCCCATCGACGTGGTCATGTCCGTCGGTTCGGTCGAGGAGACGATCACGGTGTCGGGCGAGACGCCGGTGGTCGACGTGCAGCAGGTGCAGCGCATCGAGGTCATGACCCGCGAGACGCAGGAGGCGATTCCGACCGGCCGCAGCATGTGGTCGTACGCGCTCCTGATCCCGGGAGTGAAGGTGCACAAGCCTGACGTGGGCGGCACCGCCGGGGTGCAGCAGTCCGAGATGATGGGCCGCGGTCTCGACGCCTCGAACACGACGATCGAGGTCGACGGGATGATGATCAACACGATGATCAGCGACGGCCGGTACCAGGCGTACCTGAACCCGATGCTGGCGGCGGAGACGTCGTACACGACCTCGGGTCAGGGGGCCGAGACCCAGACCGGCGGGCTGCGCATCAACATGATCCCGAACGAGGGGGGCAACCAGTTCAGCGGGAACTGGTTCACGGGCTTCACGCCGGGCAACTGGCAGGCCGACAACCTGAGCCCGCAGGCGCAGGCCCAGGGCATCCGTCAGGCGACGGGCGTCGACCTCATCTACGACAACAACGGGGCGATCGGCGGCCCGGTGTTCCGCGACCGTCTGTGGTTCTTCTCGACGGGCCGCTGGAACGGCGTGAACAACCAGATCACCAACAGCATCAACCCCGACGGCACGCAGGGTCTGGACAACAACACGATCCACAGCGCGAACGTGCGGCTGACGTGGCAGATGACGCAGCAGCACAAGATCTCGGCGATGTTCGACAAGGTTCGGAAGCGCCGGTTCAGCCAGCACAACCCGGGCGAGGACCTGAACACCGCGTCGTCGTCGTGGACGTCTCCGCACTACGACACGGGGACGGCGAAGTGGACGGGGACGCTGTCGAACCGGATGCTGGCGGAGTTCGGGTTCTCGCTGATCTATGAGGACTGGGACCCCGGCTACTACCGGTACCGCCCCGACGGCAACCTCATCGTCCAGCCGAAGCCCGACGCGTCGGCGCTGGCGACCTGCTACTCGACGCCGTGCTTCCCCGAGGTGGGCTCGGCCGCGCACATGGCGCAGATGCCGGCGTCGATGGGCGGCGACCCCTGGTACTCCCAGGTTCCCATGATCGACGGCCGGCTGGGACTGGAGTACGGCGCCCGGCAGTGGGGCGAGAACAACAACTACACGCACCGCTGGGCCTACCAGAGCGCGCTGTCGTACGTCACCGGTTCGCACAGCTTCAAGTTCGGAATGAACTTCACGAACGGCCACAACCGGCACACGAACAGCAGCAACGGCAACCTGCATCAGTTCTATGACAGCGGCGCGCATCCCATGGGGAACCTGATCCAGAACCAGCCGCTCGTCTACGGGATGCCCTGGTTCAACTGCGACCATCCCCAAGCGCAGGCGAACATCGACGCCGACACCACGCAGGGGAACTGCGGCCTGCTCGGCACGCCGGACAGCGTCAACGTCCTCAGTGACCCGTCCTACCTGGCCTACAAGCTGGCCTACAACGGCGGCATCTACGCGCAGGACTCGTGGACCATCGACCGGCTGACCCTTAACTACGGGATGCGGGTCGACTTCGCGGCGGTCGAGATTCCCGAGGTGCCCAAGGGCCCGGGCCGGTTCGTGCCCGCCTACATGCAGCCGGGGCGGCCGTCGAGCGAGCTGCCGAGCTTCGGCCCCGACTTCTCGCCGCGGCTGAGCGTGGCCTACGACGTGTTCGGCGACGCCCGGACGGCGCTGAAGTTCGGCTACAACAAGTACGTGCGCGACGTGGGCGGCAACCTCGCGGCCCGCTACGCCTACGGGTTCCTGCGCAACGACAACCGCGACTGGTACGACTGCACGATGAACGCGGCCGGCGACGCCTGCGCCCTGGACGCCATGGGGAACCGGATCGACCCGTACGGGACGAACTGGGACGGCATCGCCCAGAACTGGGAGATCGGGGCCATCCAGAACTCGAGCTTCGGGTCGAGTTCGCAGCCCACCCGGATACCCGACATCACGGCGCGCGAATACAACCGCATCTGGACCGCCGGCATCCAGCAGGAGGTTTTCCCGGGCATCTCGCTGAGCGGCGAGTACCGTCAGCGGACGTACCACAACACGTGGTGGGACGACAACCCGAACTGGAACTTCTCGGACTTCGGGGTGATGGCTGACGGGACGCCCGACCCGGCGTATGCCGTGGGCAACACCATGGGCAACCCCGTGCGGCACTTCCAGGTGGCGCGGCCGTACCCGATGGTCGGGCACTTCACCGCGTTCAGCATCGACGAAGCGGTGCGGACGAACCAGACGGACTTCACCGACCGCACCCGCGGCCCGGGCTTCACGAACGTCTACCGGGGCTTCGAGCTGAGCATCCAGGGCCGGCTGCCCGGCGGCGGCACCCTGTTCGGCGGCTGGTCGATGGAGGACACGGGCCGGACGTCGATCTACGGCTACGACACCAACAGCGGCGCGGGCAGCCGTTACGGCGGCGAGGTGAACGCCTGCTCCGACATCATCGAGCGGGGCGACGAGCCGCACCAGCTCCGGTTCTGCGACGCCGGCGCGTATCCGCGGCCGTTCCGGAACGAGTTCAAGCTGTCGGGCACGCAGCCGTTCTCGCTGCCGGGCGTCGGCGACCTGCAGGCGGGCTTCTCGCTGCAGGCGTATCCGGGCGGTCTGGGCGACTGGGGCGGCCTGCAGGAGGGCCTCTACGTCCACCGCACATCGAGCAACGACCTGTACCGGACCTACTCGCCCGAGCTGTACGGGCAGCCCGGCCACTGCGTGGCGCCGTGCGTGCTCGGCCAGAGCATCGTGCCGGACGGTCTCGCCAACATCGACCGGAGCACGGGCGGCCAGTGGTATCCGATGGTCCCCCTGAGCAGCGTGAAGTTCCTGCCGTACTGGACGCAGCTCGACGTGAACATCCAGAAGGTGTTCAACATCGGGAGCTGGCGCTACGACACGCGGTTCTCGTTCTACAACGTCCTCAACAACGGCGTTGTCCTCGAGCACACGGGGTCGCGTAACGCGAACGGCAGCACCGGGGCCACCTACCAAGCGCTGACCTCCTGGGAGCGCGGCAACCGGATGCTCGAAGGCCGCGTCATCCAGTTCGCGGTCACCGCCCGCTTCTAGCCTGGCCGTCGCCGCCCGCTTCGGCGGGCGGCGAATCCTGCCTACGTTCCGGAGCCGGGAGAGAGCCCTCTCTCCCGGCTCCGTTTTGTACGGGTGCCTTCCTTCCGACGTCGGCATTCAACGGACGACGGCACCGGCGGGGTCGATGCTGCCGTGGTCGAGTCAGTGCCCGGTCAGAAACGGGCGCGGCGCCCCGGCCGGCGAGGCGGACCTCCAAGCGCGATGCAGACGGCAGGATTCTCAGCGTTGGCAAGATTCTCAGCGTTCCGGTCCGACCCGCCCTGGCGGGGGGAGTATCGCCGCCAGGGCTTGTCGAGCCCTCGTCTTGAGCGGCTCGTCCGGGAACAGCTCCTCGTAGATCGCGATCGCTTCCTCGGTGCGCGACAACCTCAGATGCTTGACGAGGGTCCGGATGTCATCTTCGTCGGCTTCGCGCGCCGCGAGCAGTTTCATCCCCAGCAGGTGCTCGGCTGATGCTCCGGTGACCGTCAGGTACGGTGACTGGTATACCGTCCGTGCCGCCGTGTCCGTCCTTCGAGGGATGGCGGTCGTCGCCTGGTCGTTCAGCCAAGCGTCTCCAAGGCTGTACTTCCGCCCCAGCTTCCGCACGGCTTCGGTCAGTCGGTAGTGGCCCGCGTCGATCCGGGCGTCGACGTCGCGTGTGGTTCGGTCGCGGCTGAAGGCCAAGCTCATGGCGGCCCCGCCCACGATGTAGATCTGCGCGCGTGTTCTCGTCCACTTCAACTCGTCCGACAGCTCGTCGAACAGCTCCCTGATCCTCTGTCGGTCAAGGGGCCCAGTCATCGCGCTCTCCGCCTCGCCGGTCGAGATCCCTCGGGTCGGGGACGGCGCCGTGCCGCAGGAAGGCCGCCGGCGCATACATCAGGGAGTCGAGCCGTATCTGCGGTGTCCTTGACACCACCCACGTCCGCCTTTGGAATCGTTCGGGCTCGTTCACCCATTCCGGCACGGGATGACCGTGCAGGGTTGCGACGTGCTCGACCATCGCGGCGAGAAGGGCGTCCCACCTCGTTCTCGTCAGCGCCACGCGCTCCGCGAGGGCCCGGCGCTGCTCGTCTGCGCTGCGCGCGTGGAACTGCCGGGGCAGGTCGTGCACGATCCAGCGGTAGATGTCGGCGTCGGGCCACCCGTCGCGGATTCCCGCCGTGTAGCCGCCCAGCCTGAACGGACTCGACTCTGGCAGTGAACTCATCCTCCCTCCTTTCCTGGTTTACCAGACCGCTTCCGTCCTGTCCATGTTCGTCGCTCGCCGCCGCTTCCACCCCGGCCGCGCGCGGCCGTCGCGCGTTCAGCGATCGAGATCGAGACGCCGGCTCGTGGTCGACGTTGGCGGCGTGGGGGCCACGCGCCCCGTTTCCCAGTCGATCGGGAGCAACGCCGGGTCCGTGACGGCGCTCCGGGCGCATTCGAGCAGGCGGTCGCCGCCGAGAACGTTGTAGTAGAAGTACTCGTTCAGGCCGTTCAGCGCGAAGCCGCGGTCGAGCTCGTCGGGCGCGAGCTCGATGCGATTGGGTCTGCCGTTCCTGGTTTCGGTCTCGATGATGGTCCGGTCGCTGTCGGTGTGGAGCGCCACCCGCTGGTAGATCGCGCCTTGCGCCGCGGCCGCGGCGCTGAGACCCAGCCTTTCGGGGTCGTCCTGCATCGACTCGGGTACGCCGAGGAGCTGCTCGTCGGCCTCGCGGCCGAATCGGCGGTTGGCCTTCTCCCACGACATGCACACCAGCTCGGCGGCGACGCGGGTTCTGGCGTTGACGGCGATCGCGAGGGCGTCGGGGTCGAGCTGGTCGGCCTTGATAACGTCGAAGACGTCGCGAACGGGGGCTTTGGCCGCCCGCTCCATCTTCCCGTGGAGTATCTGGGCGTTCGACAGCACGACGAACGGTTCGCCGTCGACGATGGCGGTCTGTTGGGCGCCGGCCGGCCGCGGCTGGAGCTTCGACACGTCGAGGAGGCCGGTGCCGAAGTCGATCTTCCAGTGGTCGTCGCGATACCGGGGTCTGCCCCCGAGCTTCGTGATGGCCTCCTCGAGCCGCGGCCGCAGGTAGCCGAGGTTCGCTTCGGGTGCGACGGTCAGGTCGATGTCGAAGCTGTCGCGGTGGTGGAATCTGGCCGCGAGCGTCGTTCCTCCGCCGAGACGGCACTCGTGGGGGGCGCCCGGCAGCTCGGCGAGGCACTCCGCGACGGGCCTTCTGACCAGCCGCCACAGGGGCCCGGCGGAGGTTCTCAGCGTGAGTACTTCGCCCACCGGTTGATCTCGCGGATTCGCTCGCCGCAGTCGAAGCCGGCCAGGTGCAGCGCGCGCACGAGCTCGCGGTCCGTGTATGCCCGCTGCGCCCATGCCTCGAGGAGCTCGTGGAACGTCGCCTCGCGGCCCCATGCGGACACGATCGCCCGTTGGCGCGGTGTCGGGTGGGTGGCCCGCACCGCGTCGTAGAACTCGCTCGCGGTGGGCCGGGTTTTCCACCCGGCGCAACTGCTCATGAGGCGGAAGTGCACGGCGTCGGCGTGCCTGCCGGTTCGCGCGTTCAGGTCTTCGAGTCTCTCGAAGTCCCGGTCGGCCGCGGGTGCGTCGCTGAAGGCGGAGGGCGGGAGGAGCGTCGCCGGCTCCCATTGATCGGGCTCTCGCAGTCGCCGCTCGATCTCCTGTCGTACTCGTGCGGGCCCGTCCCCCGGCGTGCCGCCGGCGGGGGTGGGTGGATGGGTCGGAAAAACGGCCCGCGGTCGGCCGTGGGGGCCGGCAGGCCCGCGCTCGACGTCATGGTGCCCGCCCTTCACGTCTTTCATGATCGTTCGTCCGCCGGCGGCGTGCAAGGCGGGGGCGGCCGACCGGCTTCCAGGGGGGCGCACGTTCGTTCCGGAGTGGAGCGTCGGCGCCTGTCTTGGGGGGGCGTAGCGGCTCGTTGTCGGACCCTACGCCGTCGTCGGCTAGGAGTTGGGCGGCGAGCGGAGCCGCAGGCGACGCTCTCCGGGCTAGGTCGACGCCGGTCGCGAGCTGGAAGGCGAGGGATCGCCGGCCGCGACTTCGGCAGGGCCGGATGGTGCTGCCGGACCGGGACGCCGGCCGCCCCGGATGGCGACCAGCTTGATTCAGAAGCCGATCCCGGCCCCAATGCCGACGCGGAACAGGGCGAGCCGCGCGTCCGCGCGCACGAAGAAGCGGCGCCCGACCGGCCAGTCCAGCGCGACCCCGACCTGGTACCAGACCGGCCGGGGTCGCATGTGCACTCCGAACAGCAGCGACGCGCGCGCCCCATTCCCCTCCAGGAACCGCCACGCCGCCAGCACGTTGATCTCGTGCAACGTCTTGGCCTTGCGCGTGCTCCGCAGGTAGTCCACGTGAGCCCGCCAGCGGCCCGAGCCGGCCGCGCCCCAGACGGACGCCGGGCAGCACACCGGATCCACGTCGAGGTAGTGGAGGAACGCCGGGGCGATGATCACGCCGACGTCACCGCGGATCTGGGCCGCCGCGGGCCGCGGGGCGAGCGCCGCGACGAGGGCGACGGCTGCGGCGGCCACGTGGCCGGCCCGCGGGGGAGCCGCGGCCGGCGCCGTCGATCCGGTCTTCGTCATGAGACCCTCCTCTGCCTGAGGAGTGCGCGACCGGGGCGGGAATCGGCTCAACCGGTTACGCACGCGGGCGTGCGGCGGACCGGCGGGGATCCAGCCGCGAGGCGCCGGGCGGTCGAAATGACGGGAGGTCGGTGATGGCGGCCCACCGTACCCCGTGAGGCTTGGCGCGTGCTACCCTGACCCTAGGGTCCACGCGAGTGTCGTCAGCCGGCAGTCCGGCAGTGGAGAGGGTTGCAGCGTCCCGGAACACGGACCGGGACCCGAGACGTTCGGATCTCAGCCGCGCGGCCGGCGGTGAATTGCGGAATGGAGCGCCATGAAGCTGAAGGTCGTGATCCACGAAGCGGAAGAGGGCGGGTACTGGGCGGAAGTGCCGTCCATCCCGGGGTGCGCCACACAGGGAGACTCGTTCGAGGATCTGCTGAGCAACCTCTACGAGGCCGTCGAGGGGTGCTTGTCCGTCGAGGTCCGAGACATTCCCGTCTCCGAGAAGGACAAGATCGTCGAGATCGCGGTGTGAAGGCCGTCAGCGGCAAGCAGTTCTGCCGGCTGCTCGAGTCGCGAGGGTGGCGGTTGAAGCGGATCAGAGGCAGCCACCACATCTACGTGAAGGCGGCAGTTCCCGCTCGGATCTCGGTCCCGGTGCACGGCGGCATGCTGAAGCGCGGCTTGCAGAAGCACCTGATGAGGATCGCGCAGATCGAGGATTCCGAGCTGTAAGGACGGCTCGCTCTCTCGATCGATTCCTTTCTGCATGAAGCCGGTTCGGAGTTTCTCACCCTGCGGCTATCGCCAGGAGCCGGCATGCCTCCAGCCAGCCGACGATGTACTCGGTGACCGTCTCGTAGACCTCCTCGGCCCGCGGCGCGTCCTTGCCGCGCATCTTGAACGAGTGATCCCCGCCGACCAAGGTGACCAGCTCGGCGTCGACGCAGGTGGCGAGGACCGGGCGCAGCTCGTCGGGGGTGCCGAAGGCGTCGCGCTCGCCCTGCACGAAGAGCATCGGGGCGGCGACGGCCGGCAGGTGCGCGGTGCGCGGCTTGTCGGGCCGGCCCGGGGGGTGGAGGGGGTAGCCGAGGAGCACGAGGCCGTCGACACCGATCTCGGCCCCGTCCGCGCCGTCCTCGGCCGCCACCTGCGTCGCGATGCGGCCGCCCATCGACTTGCCGCCGATGACGATCCGGCGGTTGCCGTCTCCGGCGCGGGCCCGCGCGGCGGCGATGACCGCCCGGTAACACGCCTCGAGGCGCGCCTTCGGGTCGGGCACGCGGCGGCCGCGCTCCATGTAGAGGAAGTTGAAGGTGACGACGTCGATCCCACGCGCGGAGAGCAGGCGGGCGAAGGCGGTCATGAACGGATGGGTCTGCGGGGCGCCGGCGCCGTGCGCGAGGATCATCGTCGTTCCGGGGGGCGGTGCCCCCGCGGCCGGGTGCGCGATCGCGCTAACGGTGTCGCCCGAAGGGAGCGTCACGGTGAACGGCGAGGCCGTGGTCGCCTCCTGCCTGCCTTGACCCGACATGCATCACCTCCGCGAGTGGTCGGGGCGGCCCGGCCCCTCTGGCCCGGCGGCCTCCGAAGCCGGCCGCCCCTGCGGCCCCCCGCGAGTCCGGCCGGGGCGGCCCCGTCCCTCCGGCTCCGTTCTCCATCGGTTGCGGTTCCGGAAAGCGTCCGCACCGTCATGCGCCGCCGACCGCACCGCGTTCCGATGGCCGGACGTCGCGTTCGCCCGGGCGTCGGCCCGCCAGATCGCGATCAAGGCGGCGACGACGGCGACGCCGAGCCAGCGCCCCGGCCCGTCCACGAACACCACCGCGCCGTTCACGATCATGAAGAGGAACGCGCCGCGCACCGCCGTCATCCACGCCCGTGAGCGCCGCGCGTAGCTGCCGGGCATCATGCCGCACCAGAGAGCCTCGCCGGCCCACAGGGCGGTGAAGGCGTAGTTCGCCCAGAGCCCGCCGCCCCAGGCTAGGCCCAGCAGCGCCTCGGTGCGCGCCGCGGTGTAGGCGTGGGCGGCGGCGTGGCTCCACCCGTGGTGGGTCGCGAAGGCGGCGGCGACGTGGGCGAGGTAGGCGGTGGTGCCGAGCAGCCAGACCGGCCGCGCCCACGCCGCCGCCGGCCGGCGGGTGCGGCCGTACTCGCCCGCGGTGTAGAGCAGCAGGGCGGTCCAGATGGTAAGGACGACGAGTGGCGACGGGCTCGGCGGCGGCATCGATCTGGCGGTGTCGGGTGGCGCGGGTTCCGTGCCCGCACTCTACCATCGAGCGCATGCGGGGTCCCGCCCCCGGCGGTCCGCGGGGCGCGGGCCCTCGCCGCGCCGGCCGCCGGACCCGCAGCACCGGCCGCCGAGCGCTCGGCACCGGCCCGCCGCCCCCCCGCGGCCGGGCTGCCGCGAAGTCGTCCGGCAGGCGGGGGTCGGGGTCGGCGCGGGTCCCGCCATCGTTCACGGCGGAGCGGTATTGCGTTACAGTCTCTCTTGTCGTGCGGCGCGAGCCTTGGCGTCCGGGCCGTTTCAAGGTGCAGAATCCGAACCCCGAATCGAGGACGACATGATGAGACCGACCAACTGGATGACGGCGGCCGCGCTCGCGGCCTTGACGATGGCTTGCGGCGGCGCTCCCGAGGAGCCGCCCGAGGAGGTGGAAGTCGGGGAAGCGGCCGGAGAGGGCCGCATCCTCCGGGTCGACCCGCGGCTGGACTCGCTGGTACCCCCCGGCGCGACCATCGAGAAGCTCGCCGAGGGCTACGTGTTCACGGAGGGCCCGGTGTGGATCCGCGGCGAGTCGCGGCTGCTCTTCTCCGACGTGCGGGCCAACGCCATCCACCAGTGGACCGAGGTCGACGGGGCGAGCCCGTTCCTCGACCCGGTGTTCGAGGGCGACCGCGAGGGGCTGCGGTCGATCTCGTCGAACGGGCTGACGCTGGACAGTGAAGGCCGCCTCATCATCTGCGAGCACGGCAACCGCCGCATCTCGCGGCTCGAGGACGACGGCACCCGCACCGTAATCGTCGACAGCTTCGAGGGCGGCCGCCTCAACAGCCCCAACGACGCCGTCTTCGGCTCCGACGGGTCGCTCTACTTCACCGACCCGTCGTACGGCCTCGATGGCCTCGAGGAGTCGCCGCTCCGCGAGCTCGACTTCAACGGCATCTACCGCCTGCGTCCCGACGGCGAGCTCGAGCTGCTGGTCCGGGACCAGAGCCGCCCGAACGGCATCGCCCTCTCGCCCGACGAGGACATTCTGTACGTCGCCAACTCCGACGAGAGCAACAAGGTGTGGATGGCCTACGACCTCGGCGAGGACGGCGCCTCGAACGGGCGCGTCTTCTACGACATCAACGACCAGACCGCGCCCGGGGCGGCGGACGGCCTGAAGGTCGATCTGGGCGGCAACCTGTTCGCCACCGGCCCCGGCGGGGTCTGGGTCATCGGCTGGGACGGCGTCCACCTGGGGACGATCCTGATGCCGGAGGTCGTGGCCAACGTGGCGTGGGGCGACGACGGGCAGACCCTCTACATGACCGCGAGCACCGGGGTCTACCGCATCCGGCTCGCCACCGGCGGGACCATCCCCGGCAGCAACCCGACGGTGGTCATGCAGACCAGCCAGGGCGACGTCACGATGGAGCTGTTCCAGGACCGCTCGCCGGTCTCGGTCCGGAACTTCCTGCAGTACGTCTACGCCGGCTTCTACACCGACACCGTCTTCCACCGCGTCATCGACGGCTTCATGATTCAGGGCGGCGGCTTCCGGGCCGACCTGACCCGCAAGTTCGCCCGCGAGCCGATCCGGAACGAGGCCGACAACGGCATCAGCAATACCCGCGGCACCGTGGCCATGGCCCGCACCGCCGCCGTCAACAGCGCCACGTCGCAGTTCTTCATCAACGTCGCCGACAACGCGCGGCGCGGCCTCGACTACCGCGGCGACTCGGACGCCGAGTTCGGCTACGCCGTCTTCGGCCGCGTGACCGAGGGCATGGACGTCGTCGACGCGATCGCCGGGGTCGACACCCGGCAGCAAGGCATCCACCAGGACGCGCCGGTCACTCCGGTGGTCATCAACGCGATCACCGCGCGGTAGAGACGCGCGCGCCTTCGCCGGGTCATGATCGGCCCGGCGAAAGCGGCTCGGTCGCTGGACGAAGAGGGCGCGGATGTCTCTGATTGAGCATCTGGACCTCCTCGGCCGCATGCTCGCTGGCGAGCGCCCTTTCGAGGATCGGAAGGGGAGAATCCGACCGGCCATGATGACCGGCCATGATGGGTTTCGAGGTGCCAAGCTACCGCGGGAGCCCCGCGCCCGGCCGGGCGTCGATGAGCCCGATCAGGCGGGTCGCGCGCTCGGCGAACTGCTCGTGATCGCCGGCGAACTGGGCGTAGCGGCGCGCGATGGGCATGACGCCGTCGTTGTAGTAGCCGAGGGCGGCGTTGTAGAAGGACGAGGCGGCCTGCAGGCGGACGACGGCGATCTCGTCGGTGCGCCGCGCGACGAGCCGGGCGCGGCGGTCCTCGGCGAGGTCGGGGTTCTGCTCGATCTCGCTGAGGTCGGCGGTGAGCCGGTCGGCGTTCTCTCGGAAGCAGAAGGCGGCGCGGCTGAAGGCCGATGCGGTCTCGATCCAGCGCGCCTGCTCGATGTGCACGCGGCCGAGGTGGAACGCGGCGTAGCAGTACTGGGGGTTGATGTCGAGGGCGGTCTCCAGGTCCGTCCGGGCGTCGTCGAGCCGGCCCTGCACGAGCGCGATCTGCCCCGAGAGCGCGTACGCTTGGGCGTCGGGACGATGGCCGATGGAGGTGGCCGCGTCGTCGCGGGCCCCCTCGATGTCGCCGAGGTTGAAGCGGTTGTACGCCCGCCAGAAGTGCGCCTCGGCCAGGTACCAGCGGCCCAGCTCGATCAGCCGGTCGAGCAGGGGCACCGCCTCGGCGTTGCGGTCGAGGTAGCTGAGCGACTGGGCCCGGCCGAGGAGGGCGTCGCGCTGGTCGGGCACGAGGGCGAGGGTGGCGTCGTAGAAGGGCAGGCTCGCTTCGTAGTCCTCGACGGTGCGGGCCACCTCGCCGAGGGCGAGGGCGGGGGCGGGCCATTCCGGCCATTCCGCGAGGGTCCGCTGGTAGTGGAACTCGGCCAGGGCCACGTCCCCCTGTCGCGGTCCGCGCCCCTGCTCCACCGCGTGCTGGCCGAGGAAGAACTCCATCTCCGTGAAGCGCGGCTCGATGGTCTGGACCGAGGCCAGGGCCACCTGCTCATCGGCGCAGAGGGCCTGCCGGTAGCGGACGTAGACCGCGTCGTCGTGGACGGCGAGGACCTCGGCCAGCTCCGGCGGCTGTTCGGCGAGCCACTCGCCCGTGCAGTTCAGGCTGAGGTACAGGTAGGCGGCGAGGGGGTCGGTCGGGACCAGGGGCTGCAGCACGCGGTTCCAGGCGTCGCGGTCGCGGTCGGCGATGGCGCGGGCGTAGACGTTCTCCTCAGACAGGGCCTTGGGAATGCCCACGTCCTGCCAGGGGGTGGTCGCCGCGATCTGGAGGAAGGTCTCCCATTCCGGGCCGACGGACGCCGTCGCCGCGCTCCCCGCGGTTTCCCCGGTTGTTCCGGCTTCCCCGCCCTCCGCGTCCTCGCTGGTGCCGGGGACCGCTTCCCGGGAATCCGCGGCTTCCGGGGGCCGCCGGGCCTCTCCGGCCTCCCGCCCCGCCGGGCCCCCGTCGGCCTCCCCGGCCTCCGGGCTCTCCCGGGCCTCCGCCGCCTCCCGGGCCTCCGCCATCTCCTCGGCCGCCGCGACCTCCAGGCCCGCCAGCGCCACCGTCCGCTCGAATGTGCCGCCGCCGGGCAGGCCCATCTCGCGTTCGCGCATCCCGATCAGCAGGGTCGTCCGCAAGAGGCCGGCGTTCACCGTGTCGGGTACGAAGCCCTGCCGGGCCACCTCCTCGTACAGGTTCCGCGCCTCGATCAGGCACCGGTAGCAACCCCGGAGGGTCAGGTCATGCGCCTCGGCAAGCTGCGCCCGGACCGCATCCATCGGGTCGGGCACCACGGGCGGCGGTGTGGTGGAGCAGGACCAGGCCACGGTCAGGAACGCGAGCGTCGTCGTGTGGCGGAGTCGTCTCATCGCGGTCGATTGGGCCGGTTCCCGGGGGGCGGGCATCTGGGCGGTTGCGCCGTGTCTGTTCCTTGGACACCGTCTCCGGCGATTCGGCCCCTCAACTGTCGCCGGTCGCGCGCGGGATGCCGTGCACCGCCATCGCGTGCGCGCCGACGATCAGGAATCGCGCGTCGGCTCGCAACAGGGCGGCGAGGAAGTGGCGGCCGTCGCCCGTCACGCTCGTTCTTCCGCCTCCGCCGTCTCCGCCAGATAGGGAATCGTCTGCGGGCCCTCCGGCAGGACACAGACGCGGGCGTCGGATCCCGACCGCGAGAGGGCGTCGCGGGTGGCGGTGCCGACGTCGGCTATCGGCGTGAGGTGGGCGGCGCGCACCTGCTCGTCCGTGAGGCCGTCGGTCTTGAGCAGCACGTCGGCGCGCTGCTGAATCTGGGCCTGGACCTGGACCTCCCACTGATCGTGGCGGTTGTGGCCGGGGGCGTTGATCATCGCCAGCAGCCCGTCGGGGCTGTCGCGCCGGGTGAGGATGTCGAGGTACTCGCCGTGGTCGGGGTAGCCGTCGGCGCAGGCCGAGGCGCAGACGATGGCACCGCCCGGCTTCACCACCTGCGCCGCCGCCGACAGGCCCTTCACGGTCTGGTAGAGGTTCTGGTCGAGGGGGTAGCCGCTGTTGGTGGTGACGACGACGTCGAAGGGCCGATCGAACGCCTGCATCGCGTTCCGCCTGACGACCCCGCGCACCGCCCGGTGCACCGCGAACAGCTCGCCGGCCGCGACGTGGGTGATCCGCCGGTCGCGGTTGATGGCCACGTCGATGCTGAAGTCCACCCCCGAGCGGGCGGCGATGGCCCGGATGCCGTCGTGGATCGGGTTCCCCTCGGTGACCCCCCACCGCGCCTGCGGGCTCCCGATCATCTCGGCGTCGTGCAGCCGCATGATCGTCCGGAAGCCGGCCAGCCCCGGCGCGACCATCTTCGGGCCGCCGCTGAAGCCGGCGAAGAAGTGTGGCTCGACGAACCCGGTGGTGATGCGGACGTCCGCCTCGACCCACGTCCGGTTCAGCCAGACGGGGACGCCGCCGTCGACCTCGCCGAGCGACATGAGCTGCGCGTCGTCGAAGGCGTCGTGGACGACGATGCGGTTGCGCTCGACGATGTCCGCGCCGAGCATCTCGACCAGCTCGTCGCGGGTGGTTGCCCGGTGGGTGCCGCTCGCGATCATGATCGCGATGCGGTCGACGGGCACGTGCGACAGGGCCTCGAGCACCACCGGCAGCACCGTCGCGCTCGGCATCGGCCGGGTCACATCGCAGACCGAGATGGCCACCGTCTGGTCGGGGCGGACGCGTTCGCGCAGGGGGGGGCTGCCGAGCGGCTGCTCGAGCGCCTGCCGGACCGCCCCGGCTTGGTCCGGCAGCCCGTCGACGTAGGTGGGCTCGATGACCGTCGTGCGGTCGTGGGGGAACTCGACCGGTAGTCCGGTGCGCCCGTACGCGAGATTGACGATCATGAAAGATAAGTCTCCGGCGGCGGATCGCAGTGGTGCCTTGCGGGGCGACCGGCCGATGTCGCCGCTCGCCCGGGTGCGGCGCCATCGGCGGTCGCGGAAACCAAGCCGGTCCCCTCGATCATCGGGGTTCAAGCGTAGCACGTGCGGTTGCTACGAGTGCGGCGGCGGGTCGCACCGTCGACACCGCGCCCGGATTCCCGCGGTCGCCAGGTCTGCGACGGTCTGCGGGGGATACAGGCGGTCGGCCCGCGCGCCGATACGCACGACAGGCGTGCCGCCATGCTTCCGCCTGCGCGCGGGTGACTGTCCAGCGCTGTAGTGCCGAGGAAACACGATGTCGCATGCTTCGGCCTGCGCACGGGTGGCGGCAACCGCCGACCGGACGGTGGGGAGGCGTTCCCGACATGCAGATGATGGTCAATCGACTGGCTAGGGGTGTCGTTCTGTCCGGCGTTCTTCTGGCCGTCGCCAACTGCGGTCGTCGTCGACGTGCGGGTGGTCCGGCAGGTGTGGTGCTGTCCGGCGTTCTTCTGGCCGCCGCCACCGCCGCCGCCCAGCCCATCACCGGCTCGATTCTGGGCGCGGTCGCCGACGCGCAGGGCGGCGCGCTGCCGGGCGTCGCCGTCGTCCTCTCGTCGGATCAGCTTCCCGGCGGACCGCGGACGGGCGTCACCGACGCCCGCGGGCAGTACCGGTTCCCCAACCTGCCGCCGGGCGACTACGTCCTCACCGCCACGCTCCCCGGTTTCGCGGCCTACCGGGAGGAGGGGCTCCGGGTGCGGGTCGGGGGGACGACGGAGCGGCGCGTGACCCTCGAGCTGGCCGGCGTCGCCGAGACCGTCGCGGTGACCGCGGAGAGCCCGGTGGTCGACACCCGGAGGTCCGGCGTCTCGACGAACTTCTCCGCCGACTACCTGGAGAACACGCCGCTCCGGCGGTTCAGCTTCTTCGACTTCACCAAGGCGGCGCCGGGGATGTCGGCGACCAACCCGACGAGCGGCTCCAGCAGCCGGGTGTCCGCCTTCGGCTCGGGCGTCGACGAGAACAAGTACCTCATGGACGGCGTCGACTTCACCGCCCCCGTGTCCGGCGCTGCCTGGCCGTGGCCCGACACCGACGTCATCGAGGAGATCGAAGTCGTGTCGCTCGGGGCCTCGGCCGAGTTCGGCAACAGCCCGGGCGCGGTGTTCAACGTCGTGACGCGGCAGGGCACCAACGTGTTCCGGGGCGACGCGGCGTACTACGGGATGTACGACGCGCTCACCGCGAAGCCGATCAGGTTCAACGCGGCTGGCGAGCGCGATCCCGGCGGGTGGGGGTTCACCCGCAACCGCTACCGGGACGTCACCGCCCACGCCGGCGGGCCGATTCGGCGCGACCGCGCTTGGATCTACGGCGGCTACCAGTTCCTGCAGGACTGGGACAACCAGCCCGGCACAGATCCGGCGCATCCCCGGAAGTTCGGCGCCAACCGCGTCTTCTGGAAGCTGACCGCCAACCTCACGCCGGACCTGCGGTTCATGCACACCTACCACGACGACTACTGGGTGATCCCCTCGACGCCGACGGTGAGCGAGCCCTTCGAGACCGGCTGGACGTTCAGCGGCCGCAATCCGTCGCTCACGTTCGGGCGGATCACCCATGCGCTGTCCACATCCACCTTCTACGAAGCGGGGGTCTCCGGCTTCTACTCGCCCGGGGACCTCAGCGAGCCCAACAACCCCGGGGTCCCGCGCCGGAACGACATCGACAACGGCCTCGCGTCGGGCGGCGCCCCCACCTACGACATCTTCAGGCAGGGGCGCACCGAGGCCAAGGCCAAGCTGCACCACTACGCGGGCGGTTTCCTCAACGCCGACCACGACTTCAAGATCGGCGTGGTCCACGTCGTCGGGAACCACAGCGCCCACGGCGGCTACACGCCGGGGCCCGGCTATCCCGACGGCGTCGTCTACTACGACAACGGCGACGGCACCCCCAACTACATCCTCACCGGGACCCCCTTCCACGAGGGCGGCGAGTTCCGCGAGACCGGCCTGTTCGCCGAGGACGTGATGACGTTCGGCGACCGGACCACGATCTCGGCCGGCGTCCGGGTCGACCACGTGCGCGGCATCAGCCCCGACGTCGACGATCTCGTCCTCACCGACGTCCGCACCCTCGCGTTCGAGCCGCGGGGTACGGTCGCCGGCCGCGGCGAACTCTACCGCTGGACGAACGTGGGCCCCCGGCTCGGCTTCAACGTGCGGCTCGACGACGACGGGGCCACCGTGCTCCGCGGCAACTGGGGCCGGTTCTACCGGACCGCCATCACCGGCGAGCTGTCGGGGGTGCACCCGGGACAGGCGACCCTGCGGGAGTTCTACTGGAATCCGGCGACCGGTGGCTACGACGTTCCCGGCCCTGTCTACGCCCCCGACACGAACTTCGGATACGACCCGGAGTCGCGGGCGCCGAGGACGGACCAGTTCTCCATCGGCCTCGACCGGGCCCTCGCCGCCAACCTCGCCCTCGGCGTGACCTACGTCCGCAAGGACCAGGACGACCTGCTCGGCTGGAACGTGCGCGGCGCGTCGTACTCGACGGTGCCGCACACGTTCTCGAACGGCCTTTCGGGGGAGATCCACCCGATCACCACCGATCCCGACGATCGGTTCTTCCAGCTCGGCAACGTCGACTGCCGGGGCGTCGCGTACCGCTGCGACCCGATGTACATGGACTACAACGGGCTCGTGCTCACCCTCGACAAGCGGATGGCCGACGGGTACCAGGCGCAGGTGTCGTACGTCTGGTCGCAGGCCTACGGGCTCCTGCCGTCGTCGGGGTTCGGGGCCGCGGCCAGCCAGACCACGCGCGTGTTCGAGGGATCGCTGGGCCGCGACCCGAACGACTTCATCAACGCCGCCGGCCACCTCCAGAACGACCGGACCCACACCGTCCGGGTCACCGGCGCGGTCCTCGCGCCCGGGGGCGTCCTGCTCGGTTTCAACTACGCTTGGTTCGTCGGGAAGCCGTGGGCGGGCCGCGAGCTCGTCGACCGCGCGTTCCTCCCGCAGGGCAACCGGTGGGTGTACGTGGAGCCGCCGGGGGCGCGGCGGTTGGACAGCCAGAACGTGCTCGACCTGAGGGTGTCCCGCGTCTTCTTCTTCGACGCCGACGGCCGACGGACGGTCGAGCTGCTCGCGGACGTTCTCAACCTGTTCAACGCGGCGGCGGCCGAGGACATCGCCAGCCGCACGCTCGGGTCGAGCGTCTTTGGCGTCGGCGAGCGCTGGATCGACCCCCGCCGCGCCATCGTCGGCGTCAAGTTCGGTTTCTGATGCGCGGGGCGGCCGCAACCGTGCCGGTGTCGACGGTCACGGAGAGGCGTCGCCCGCTGGTCGTTGCCGCGATGCACCAAGTCGATGCTGGGCCACCGACCTCGGCGGAGCGCTCAGCGGCATCGCCCGGGCGCTTGTCGACCCGCGGTGGAGGGATCGCCCGGGCGCTTGCCGACGCACGGTGGAGGGTTGGCACCCGTTCATTCTCTCGCCGGTGCTCCGCCCCCGTGCTGGGGCGGCGGCCGCCGGGTCAGCACGCGCTCGATCTGCGGTGCCGCCTCCTGCGCTCTGGCCTCGATCTCGTCCTCCGAGAGGGTGCTCAGGGGGTGGGTGATGACCACCGGCTCGAGGTCGCCGGCGCCCAGGGCGGCGCGCTGCACCTCGGCCTCGCGGACGAAGGCGGCGGTCACGATGACCGCGGCGGGGACGCCCCGCTGCTCCAGCTTGGCCGTGTCGTGCACACTGCACGACGTGCACGACCCTCAATCGCCTATCGCGGTGACGACGACGTCGTTCTCGGCCGCGAGGCGGTCGAGCAGGGCGTCGCCCGCCTCGCGCGAGAAGCTGTCCTTGACGTAGCGGTTGACGGCGGCCGGCTCGAAGCCGTCGAGGGCGGCGGCGGCGTGCCGCAGCAGCTTCGACGCGTTCCACTTCGAGTTGTCGAGCACCCCCAGGCGCACGCCGCGGAGGGTCTCGGGCCGCGGGGCGAGCCGGATCTCGGTGGCGGCGACGGCGCCGCGCGGGTCGAACACGATCTGGCCGGAGGGCAGCGTCTGTCGACTGGTCATGGTCCGGTCTCCACGGACTCCTACAGCTCGCAAGTCCCGTCCACGCACGGTGCCCGGCCGCCGCCGGCGCGTCCGTCGAGGGCGCGCAGGACCGGCGACGTCATGTGCCCCCACCCGGGGAGGAAGGCCGAGAACCGGCCCGCCTCGCCGCCGGCGACGAACAGGTGGATGTCGTCGGGGTCGGGCACGATGGGGATGCGGGCGCCGGGCCGTCGGCGGTACCACCGCGGCAGGTTGCGGTTGTAGACGCGGCCGTAGCGGTCCCCGAAGCTCACGTCGTCCCACGTGTTGTCGGTGTGCGACCACAGGTAGCGCCGCACGTCGGCGCGCGTCCAGCCGCGGGCGGCGATGGTCGCCGCGTGCTCGGGGCCAATGACGACGGCGCACGCGCCGCTGCTGACCGCGTTGTTGTGGGCGATGGTGCTCATGGCCGAGACGATGCTGTCGAGCACCCCCTCGGGGTCGTCGGCCACATGGTTCGTCACGCTGTGCGGCCCCTCGGCCGCGATGCAGAAGACGGTGCTGTCGTCGGGGCGGTAGCCCCGCTCGACGTGGTACGGCGCCCACGGGCTCGCCTCCTCGTTCTCGGCGATGCAGAACGTGTACTTGCCGGGGTGGCCCAGGGTGCTCTTGTCGAGGTCGCCGGGCTGCGCGCCGCCGACGTTGAGCAGCATCAGCCGGACGGCGCGGCCGATGGTCGCGTTGGCCCGGTTGCCCGAGCCGAAGACGTTGGCCCCGGCGTTCATCCCGATCTCGGTGCGGACGGGGCCGTTGACGACGAGCAGCGGCGCCGCCATGTGGGTCGTCGCCTGCACCCCGTGCAGGTTGAAGTGGGGGCTGCACAGGGCGAGCATCGCCGCCCGTACCAGGGGGGCGTAGGCGGGCCGGCAGCCCGCGAGCACGAGGTTGACGGCGAGCACTTCGCGGGTGAGGCTGCCCCACCGCGGGGGGACGCGGGTCTCGACCCGATCCGGGTCGCCCCCGAGGGCGGCGACCATCGACTCGACGGATTCCGGGGTCGGGGGGACCACCGGGAGGCCGTCCGTCCAGCCCTGCCGGAAGTACCACTCGACGAGGTCGACGGTCTCGGCGGCCTGCGGCGATGCGGTCTGCGCGGTGCTCATGTCGTTCACAGCCTCAGCCGGACCAGCGTCCGGACCGCGACGATGAAGTCGCGCCAGTTGATCTTCTTCCCGCTCACGTACGAGCGCCCCGAATAGCTTATCGGTACCTCGACGATCTCGATCCCTTGCCGCAGCACCCGCGCCGTCATCTCCGGCTCGATGTCGAAGCGGTCGGCGGCTAGGGGCAGTTGCTGGATGACCTCCCTCGCAAACAGCTTGTAGCACGTTTCCATGTCCGTGATCGACGCGCCGTAGAGCAGGTTGGTCAGCTTGGTCAGGAACACGTTGCCCATCCGCTGGGTGAAGAACATCGGCGGGCGCGCGCCCAGGAACCGCGAGCCGTAGACCACGCGGGCGCGCCCCTCGAGAAGGGGGGTGAGCATACGCGGATAGTCCCGCGGGTCGTACTCGAGATCGCCGTCCTGGATGATGACGTAGTCGCCGGTCGCCTTGGCGAACCCGGTGCGGAGCGCCGCTCCCTTGCCGCGGTTGCCGGCGTGGTGTTCGACGCGGACCCAGTCAGGCTGGTCCTCCACCCAAGCGTCGAGCCACTCGCGGGTGCCATCGGTCGATCCGTCGTCGACCACCACGATCTGGCGGTCGAGATCGAGCTCGATCGCGAGCACCCGCGACAGCACCTCGGCGATGGTGGACGCCTCGTTGTAGACGGGGACGATGATCGACAGTTGCAAGGGGAAACCGCCGCTGGCCAATCAGGGGAATTCCGTGACGTCCCTCCGCATGCACCGGCGAAGATCGTCTTCCGTCTCGATGATGTAGCTCGTGCGGTGGAGTTCCGGGTGCTTGTTGTAGTTCGCGTAGCCTTCGGGCTCACCCTTGTGTTTCCCGGCCTTCTTGACGACCCAGGAGGCCTCAGGTCGCGGGTCGCCCAGGTACCGGCCTGACGATCGCTCCGGTACCCCGAGAACACCGGCAAACGCCTTGTACGTGCATCGCACGCGGGCTCGATTCAGGTAATCGAGAATCAGGTCGGGAGAACAGTTCATTTCGGGCTCATGCCTTCGGCCGGCTCGGTGCTGGCGGCGGTCGCCGGGGCCCTTGTCACTGCGCCTCGGGCAGGGCCAGCGCGACCAGCTCGCTCGCCATGTCGTCCCAGCCGACGGCGACGACGATGAACTGGCGGCCGTCGATCATGTAGGCCATCGGGGCGCCGGTGGTGCCGCCCGGCAGCTCCATCTCCCAGACCATCTCGCCGGTGGCCTTGTCGTAGGCCCGGAACATCTTGCCCCCCGGCCCGTTGTACCACTGGGGCAGGGCCGAGACGCCGGTGTTGCCGCCTTCCCCCAGGAATACCAGCGACTTCGTGACGAGCACCGACGCGCGCCCCCCCTGGCCGAGCCACGGC
The DNA here is from genome assembly GCA_963664545.2 of Vicinamibacterales bacterium. Classification (GTDB taxonomy): domain Bacteria; phylum Acidobacteriota; class Vicinamibacteria; order Vicinamibacterales; family UBA8438; genus JAJEEA01. The sequence goes on from OY761475.2 coordinate 3,838,199, forward strand.
AGGTCGAGGTCGCGCAACGCGGGGTGGTTGCGGGGGCCCTCGCCGTTGGGGACCTGCCAGGCGATGTCGCCGGCGTTCATGTCGATGGCGGTCAGCCGGCCGTAGGGCGGCTTGAACATCGACAGGCCCCGCGGTCCGAGCAACGGCGTGTACCGCTGCCGCACCAGCCGCACGTCGGCCCGCGGGTGCTCGGACGGCACGAGGGCGACCACGTTCTGGCTGTAGGCGGACGGCACGTAGAGCATGCCCGTCTCGGGGTCCACGCCGGCCCCGCTCCAGCTCGCGCCGCCGGCGGTGCCGGGGCTGAAGACCGTGCCCTTCTTGCCGCCCGGCCGGGGGTCGAGCAGGATGGGCGCGGTGAACATCGGCCCCCACACGTACTGGTCCAGCAACTCGACGGCCTCGGCCCGCAGCTCGGGCGTGAAGTCGATGAGGTCGTCCACCGTCACGCCCTGCAGCTCGAACGGCGGCGGCTTGGTGGGGAACGGCTGGGTCGGCGAGAGCCGCTCGCCGGGCACGTCCGAGCCGGGGACCGGCCGGTCCTCGATCGGCCACACCGGCTCGCCGGTCGCCCGGTCGAAGACGTAGGTGAACGCCTGCTTGCTGGGCTGAGCCACCGCCTTGATCTCGCGCCCGTCGACGGTGATGTCCATCAGCACCGCCGACGAGGCGAAGTCGTAGTCCCACACCCCGTGGCGGATGGCCTGGAAGTGCCAGAGCCGCTCGCCGGTGCGGGAGTCGACGGCGACTAGGCTCTCGGCGAACAGGTTGTCGCCGGGCCGGTGCCCGCCGTAGTAGTCGTTGGTGGGGGTCGAGAGCGGCAGGTAGACGATGCCCAGCTCCTCGTCGCCGGTGGGGTGGGCCCACATGTTGGTGTTGCCGCTGTATTCCCACGACGCGCGGTCGTCGACGGGGTCCGCCCCCCACGTCTCCACCCCGAACTCGTTCTCGCGGGGGATGGTGTGGAACGTCCACACGTGCTCGCCCGTCCGCACGTCGTAGCCGCGGACGTCGCCGCGCGGCGACTCCTTGTTGGCGGTGCGCTGGGCGGTGGTGATGTCCTCGACGAACGAGCCGATGATGACGACGTCGTTGACGATGATGGGGGCCGAGTTCCAGTAGAAGTCGGGGAAGGGGCGCAGCAGCCCTTCGCGCAGGTCGACCTCGCCGGCCTCGCCGAACCCGGGGTCGCGGCGGCCCGTGCGGGCGTCGAGCGACACGAGCTTGGGGCCGAGGGTCGCGACCACGCGGCGCTCCTCGCCGTCGGTCCAGTAGGCCACGCCCCGCGTCTGTCGCACCCGCACCCCGTCGCTCGGGCCGGTGTTCCAGACGACCTCGCCGGTCGTCGGCGCGAGGGCGGCGACGGTTCCGAGCCCGGTGCTGAAGTAGAGCAGGCCGCCCGCCATCAGGGGCGTCGTCTGCGAGGCGACGGGGCCGCGGGCGGTCTCGCCGTTCCGGATGGCGTCGGGAATCACCGGCTGCCGCCACGCGATCTCGAGGTCGGCCACCGTCTCCGCGTCGATCTGGTCCAAGGGCAGGTACTTCGTGCCGGCTTGGTCGGCCGCGTAGGCCGGCCACTCGACCGTCTGACCGCCGGCGGGGAGCGCCGCCACGCCGAGGGCCGCCGTCCCCGCCAGGACCGCCGCCCCGGCCCGCAACCCGCGATTCGTCCGCTCCGGCATCGCTTTCCCTCCTGGAATCGGCGCCAGTCTACCGCACCTGCCCGAGCGGGCAGCCCGAGCGGCCCTGCGCGCGCTCACGAGGTCAGTCTTCTGACACGGACACGGTTTCGTCGGAAGACGACGATAGCGCCATCTTCGAGGTCTTCTGCGAATGTGTGCAGGTTCGCCAGGAGCCGACGCGCCTGGAGATCCGGCCGGCGCGGCGACCCTTCGCGGAACAGGATCAGCGATGGGTGGCGCTGCTGCCGGAGACTCAGCAAGGTTCCGAAGTCCGTATCCGCCGACACGACGACTCGCCCTTCGACGAGGGCCGTGTGAAAGACGACTTCGTCCGCGACGTGCTGCAGTCCTCTGGCACGAAGATGGACGGCGTCGTGTCCTGCAGTCTGAAGGATGCGCGCAACCTCTGGCGAGAGCGCATTGTCGATCAGGAACTTCATCCGGTCGAAAGCAAGGGCAGCTCCCGCTCACGAACCGCGTCGGCTGCGAAGCGGAGGGCTTCGATGACGTCCTCGGCTTCCAGGTCCGGATAGGCGCGAAGGATGTCCGTCGTGCTCATGCCGTCGGCAACCATCCCCACGATCGTGGCTACCGGCACGCGGAGGTCTCGAATGCAGGGAACGCCCCCCATGCGTGCAGCATCGGCCGTGATCCTGGTGAACGCCATCGGTCTCGTCCCTCGCCTCGATTGCCCGGCGACTCGACCATTGTAGCCCGCCCACGACTCGTCCCGGCCTGTGCTGCGGGACGGCGATTGACACCGTTCGCCTTCGTTCGGATACTACGGCGAGTACAGTCGACATGTCTGCATCGCGACACCTTGCCGCGCTGGCGTGCGTGGCGCTCGTCCTCTCCGTCGCCGGGTTGGCCATCGCCCGGCCGGCCGTCGCCGCGGAGGCAGGGGAGCAGCCCGGACCGGCCGGCGGCTGGCAGCGGGAGTTGCTGGACCGCTACTGCGTGACCTGCCACAACGGCCGCATGCGCACGGCGGGGTTGGCCCTCGACGAGCACGACGTGGCGTCGGTGGCGGCGTCTCCCGCGGTGTGGGAGACGGTGGTCCGCAAGCTGCGGGCGGGAGCCATGCCTCCGCCGCCGCGTCCGCGGCCCGACGCGGCGACCTACGACCGGTTCGTCGGCTGGCTGGAGGCCGAGCTGGACCGGCACGCCGCGGCCAACCCCGACCCCGGCCGCACCGAGGCGTTCCACCGGCTGAACCGGACCGAGTATCACCACGCGGTGCGCGACCTCCTCGACCTGGAGATCGACGTCGCGGAGCTGCTGCCGGCCGACGGCGCGAGCTACGGCTTCGACAACATCGCGGGGGTGCTCGGCGTCTCGCCGACCCTGCTCGAGCGCTACCTCGCGGCGGCGCGCAAGATCGCCCGCGTGGCGGTCGGACGCCCCGCGCCCTCGGCCACCGCCGAGGTGTTCCGGCTCGCGAGCGACCTGCCGCAGGACGACTGGGTGGCGGGCATGCCGTTCGGCACCCGCGGCGGCGGCGCGTTCCGGCACACGTTCCCCGAGGATGCGGAGTACGACTTCCGCGTCACGCTCGCCCGCAACGCGGGCGACAACCTCGCCGTCTTCGAGGTGCCGCACACGGTGGAGGTGAGCCTGGACGGCGAGCTGGTGCGGACCTTCACCGTCGGCGGGCCGCCGCCCGACGCGCCGCGCGACAGCGACGAGCGCCGCGCCTGGCGCGACCGGCAGCGGAACATCGACCGCGACTGGGAGTTCCGCATGCCGGTCGGAGCGGGGCCGCGCGAGCTGCGGGTGACGTTCTTGCGGAAGACGGCGGCGTACCCCGAGACGCTGCGCCAGCCCTACCTGCGGCCGTACACCAGCATCACCGGCGGCGACACCCGGGTGCAGCCTTACTTGGGGAGTGTCACCGTCACCGGGCCGTTCGCGGCCGACGGCGGTTCTTTGGCCGGCGGCGGCGCCCCGGCCGCGGTTTCCGGCCGGCCGGCGGACGTGTCGGCTGGCGGGCTCCCGGCTGGCGGCGGCGCCCCGGCCGCGGCTGGCGGCGGCTCCCCGGTCGGCGGTGCCCCCGTAGCGGCGCGCGCCGGGCTCCCGGACGGCGGGGCCGTTCCGTCGGCGGCCGTCGGCGCGCCCCCGGCGGAGGAGACGCCAAGCCGGCGGCGCATCTTCGTGTGCCGCCCCGCCGACCGCGCGGCCGAGGCCGAGGAGGCCGCCTGCGCGCGCCGCATCGTGTCGGCTCTCGCGCGCCGCGCCTACCGGCGCCCCGTCACCCCGGCCGATCTCGACGTCCTCCTCGGGTTCTTCGACGACGGCCGGCGGGAGGGGGGCTTCGACGCCGGCGTCGAGATGGCCCTGCGCTGGCTGCTCGCGAGCCCCGAGTTCGTGCTGCGGGTCGAGCGCGACCCGGCGGGGGTCGCGGCGGGGGAGAGCTACGCCGTCAGCGACCTCGAGCTCGCGTCGCGGCTGTCCTTCTTCCTGTGGAGCAGCATCCCCGACGACGAGCTGCTCGACCTCGCCGAGGCGGGCCGGCTGCGCGACCCGGCGGTGCTCGAGGCGCAGGCGCGGCGCATGCTCGCCGACGAGCGGTCGCGCGCGCTCGTCACGAGCTTCGCGAGCCAGTGGCTCTATCTGCGTAACGTCCCGGCCGTCGTCCCCGACGAGGACCGGTTCCCCGACGTCGGCGAGGGGCTGCGGCAGGCGATGCGCCGTGAGACGGAGCTCTTCGTCGAGAGCGTCTTCCGCGAGGACCGCAACGTCCTCGATCTGCTGACGGCCGACTACACCTTCGTGAACGAGCGACTCGCGCGCCACTACGGCATGCCGGGCGTCTACGGCAGCCACTTCCGCCGCGTTCCCGTGGCGAACGAGGCGCGGCGGGGGCTGCTCGGCCACGCCAGCATCCTGTCGGTCACGTCGTACCCGAACCGGACGTCGCCGGTGCTGCGCGGCAAGTGGGTGATCGAGAACCTGCTGGGGACGCCGCCCGCCCTGCCGCCGCCGGACGTGCCGGCCCTGGAGGAGACGACGGGCACCGGCGAGGCGCTCTCGATGCGCGAGGCGACCGAGCGCCACCGCGCGAACCCCGTCTGCGCGAGCTGCCACCGGCTCATGGACCCGCCCGGCTTCGCGCTCGAGCAGTTCGACGCGGTGGGGCGCTTCCGTACGCGCAGCGCCGCCGGCACGCCCATCGACGCGACCGGCGAGCTGCCCGACGGCACCCGCTTCGACGGGGCGGCGGGGCTGCGCGAGGCTCTCGCGGGCCGGCCGGAGCGCTTCGTCGGCACCCTGACCGAGAAGCTGCTTATCTACGCGCTCGGTCGCGGCCTCGAGCACTACGACGCGCCGGCGGTGCGCGCCATCACGCGCGCCGCGGCGGAGGACGCCTACCGGTTCTCGTCGCTCGTCGTCGGCATCGTCGAGAGCGCGCCGTTCAGGATGAGGAGAGCGGAATCATGATCATCACCCGAAAGACGCTGCCGCGGCGCACGTTCCTGCGCGGGGCGGGGGCGGCGCTGGCCCTCCCGATGCTCGACGCGATGACCCCGGCGCTGGCCGGTGTCGGCGTCCGCGCGGCCGAGCCGGTGCGCCGGCTCGGATGGGTGTACCTGCCCAACGGCATGGCGATGGAGTCGTGGACGCCGCCCGCGAAGACGGCCCTCGAGCTGTCGCCGACGCTACGCCCCCTCGACCCGTTCCGCGACCGCATGGTGGTGCTGAGCGGGCTCGCCCAGGGGCAGGCCGAGGCCCTCGGCGACGGCAACGGCGAGCACACCCGGGCCACCGCGACATGGCTCAACGGCGTCCACCCGAAGGAGACCGAGGGCGCCGACGTGCGGGCGGGGATGACCGCCGACCAGGTGGCGGCCGAGCAGCTCGGCCGGACGACGCCGCTGCCGTCGCTCGAGCTCGCCATCGACCGCGACTTCCTCGTCGGCAACTGCGAGAACGGCTACAGTTGCATCTACATGAACACCATCGCGTGGCGCGACCCCACGACGCCGCTGCCGATGGAGAACAACCCCCGCGTCGTCTTCGAGCGGCTCTTCGGCGAGGGCGGCTCGACGGCCGAGCGGCGCGCGCAGTTCCGCAAGGACCGCAGCATCCTCGACGCCATCGGGGCCGACCTCGCGCGACTCGAGCGCGAGGTCGGGGCCGGCGACCGCGCGCGGGTGACGCAGTACCTCGACGCGGTGCGCGCCATCGAGCGGCGCATCCAGCTCTCGGAGCAGAGCGACACCGAGCTGCCCGAACTCGCCCGGCCCGTCGGCGTCCCCGAGTCCTACGCCGACCACGTCGGGCTGATGTTCGACCTGACGGCCCTGGCGTGGCAGGCCGACATCACCCGCGTCTTCACGTTCATGCTGGGGCGCGAGCTGAACGGCCGTGCCTATCCCGAGGTCGGCATTCCCGAGTCGCACCACGGCATCTCGCACCACCGCTACGACCCGTTGAAGCTGGCCCAGCTCGCGAAGATCAACACCTACCACGTGTCGCTCTTCCGCGGCTTCCTCGATACCCTGGCGTCGACGCCGGACGGCGACGGCTCGCTGCTCGACAACTCGCTGCTGCTCTACGGCGCGTCGCTCAGCGACAGCAACAAGCACCTGCACTACGACCTGCCCCTGATGCTCGTCGGCGGCAGCGGCGGGCAGTTGAAGGGCGGGCGGCACCTGCGCTATCCGCGGGACACGCCGATGACGAACCTGCTCGTCAGCCAGCTCGACAAGGCGGGGGTGCGGCTCGACGAGGGGTTGGGCGACAGCACCGGGCGGCTGAAGGAACTGGCGCCGCTGGCGGACGTGTAGATCGATGCCGGTCGCCGGGTCGTAGCGGTGAGGGGCGAAAGCGTCCGCGAAGGGGGTTCGGTGTTGGGCTTTGCGGCCCGGGCGTCGACGGCGGATCAATCGGCGGCGGGGGTGGCGGTCTTGATGGCGTCGATGACGAGGGCGCGCAGCTCGCGGATTTCCGCAAGCAGCTCGCGACGCAAGTCTTCGAAACGGGCATTCACGTCCGCGGCCAGCGCATCCACGCGGGCGTCGATGCGGGCGTTCACGCCGTCGATGCGGGCGTCCACGCCGTCGAAACGGGCGTCCACGCCGTCGAAACGGGCGTTCATGTCGCCGAAACGGGCGTTCATGTCGCCGATGCGGGCGTTCATGTCGTCGATGCGCGCGTTCGTCGAGCACGACGTGCCGATGATGGTCCCGCAGAGAGCGGCAACCGCGAGCAGGATGGTGATGCGGTCGGCGCGAGTCATGCAGCCATCGTATCACGGACCCGGAAGGTGTCGGAAGGCGGTCGGGCGGGGAATGATGAACAGCGATTTGGGAGTCACGGCCTGGATGCCGCTGCGGCGCGCCGCGGCGATATGGATGCGGACGCGGTGCGCCGCGGGCATGGTCGTGGCGCTCGGCTGGGCGGGAGCGTCTGCGGCGCAGCCGGCGGACGACGCGATGCCGCTGCACCGGGCCGCGCACGCCGGCGACGCGGCGGCGGTCGCCGAGTTGCTGGATGCCGGCGACGAAGCCGACGCCGCGACCCGCCACGGCGTGACGCCGCTGGCGCTGGCGTCGGCCGGGGGCCATGACGTCGTCGTGGAGGCGTTGCTCGCGGCCGGGGCCGACGCGAACCGGGCGTCGCCGGAGGGCGAGACGCCGCTGATGGCGGCGTCGCGGACCGGCGTCGTCGGCAGCGTCGCCGCGCTGCTGCGGCACGGCGCCGCGGCGGGCGTCGACGCCCGGGAAGGGTGGCGCGGGCAGACCGCGCTGATGTGGGCGTCGGCCGAGGGCCACGCGGCGGTCGTCGCCCCCTTGGTCGCGGCGGGGGCGGATGTCGACGCGCGGTCCGACGGCGGATTCACGCCGCTCGCGTTCGCCGTCCGCGCCGGCCACGGCGCCGCTGTGGAGGCGCTGCTCGCGGCCGGGGCCGACGTGAACCTCGCCCTGCCCGACGGCACCACCCCCCTCCACCTCGCGGTCGTCAATGCGCGCTACGACGTGGCGGTGCAACTCCTGGATCACGGTGCCGACGCGGCCGCGGCGGGGCCGGGGTGGACGCCGCTCCACCAGCTCGTCTGGACCCGCCGCCCGAACCGGCACTACAACAACCCCGCCGCGTTCCCCACCGGCACCGTCACCGACTTCGAGCTCGCCCGCGCCCTCGTCGCCCACGGCGCCGATGTCGACGCCCGCCAGACGGCGGAGCCGCGCGACGGCTACCGCAACCAGCTCAACCGCACCGGTGCCACCCCGTTCCTCCTTGCGGCCAAGGCCGTCGACCTCGACCTGATGCGCCTGCTCCTCGATCTCGGCGCCGACCCGATTACGGCGAACGAGGACGGCACCACCGCGCTCCTCGTGGCGGCCGGCGTCGGCATCTGGTCGTCGAGCGAGAGCCCCGGCAGCGCCGAGGAGGCCCTGGAGGCGGTGAAGCTGATGGTGGCGCTGGGCGACTCGGTGACCACTGTCGACGCCAACGGCGACGCCGCCCTGCACGGCGCGGTCATGCGCGGCTCGCCCGAGCTCGTCCTCTACCTGCTCGAGCACGGTGCCGCGCTGAACCCCGTCAACGAGCGGGGCTGGACGCCGCTGACCATCGCCCAGGGCGTCTTCTACGCCAACCTCGGCCGCCGCTGGCCCGACATGGAGGCGCTGCTCCTCGGCCTCGGCGCCACCTCGCCCACCGCCCCGGAGCCGCCGCGGTAAACCCCGACCGCCCTACACTCCGTCCATTCCGTGTCCGGCCGACTGGAGTCGGCGCCCAGCCCGGTCAGCCGGTACCTTGGTTCCTTGCGTTAGGTGCGTCGGGACGGATCCATCTCCCCGTACCCGTTCTGCAGCGCGGGCGACAGGTAGCGCTGGCGCAGCGATTTGCGGTCGCCGATGCCGAGGGCGTCGAGGATCTAGCGCCGGGATATCTCGCCGGCCAGCACGAGACAGCCAACCGCTGAACTTGGGGGGGACTTGGGGGCCTTCCTGGGGGGTCCGGACCGCGGCGAGAATCGCGCCCCCCTGATTCATCTGCTTCTCTCGCGCGGCTCCCGCCTCATTCTCATGCCGCGGTAACGCCGTCGTAGTACGGCGACGGCACGGTCGGATAGGCGCGGTAGACGTGCGCGAACACGGCCTCGGACGTCGCGGTGACGTCGTCGTCCGAGTAGGCGCCGGCGGGCAGGCCGGTCTCGTCGCTGTAGAGGAAGTCGTGGATGGCGACCTTGACGGCGCTCTGGGTCGCGTCCTTCTCGCGCCACTGGTCGACGCGCAGCTTCTCTGCCTTGAGCGTCCGCAGCAGGTCCTTCGCGACCTGCTTGATCCGCTCGATCTCGGGCCGGCCGAGGTCGGGCTTCTTCAGCAGGTCGAAGATGGCGAGCGACTCCTCGTCCAGTCCCTCGCGGAGCGCGCGGCCCTCCTCCTCTTCGAGCCTCTGGACGAACTTGAGCAGCTCCTCGAAGGTTCGCTCGATGGTCACGCGATCCTTCTCGCGGTTGTACTCGGCGACGATCTGCTCGTAGTGCTGCTGGAAGTCGGTGCGCAGCGGATTCCGGGCCAGCAGGCGCTGGAGTCGCTGCTCGACGGTGTGCTTGAGCGCCTGCACCGTGGTCCGCTTCTCGCGGGTGCGCCGGAATTCCTGCTTGAGGCGGTCGAAGTCGATGGCGCTGATGTCGTACGGAACCGAATCGTCGTCGCTGGTACGGTCCGCCCGCACGTCGATGGCCGCGTCGACCACCGCGTGCAGCTTGCGGATGATGTCGGTGATGTCGGCCTGCTCCCGGTCCTGCTGCAGGCTCCGGTAGACGATGTCGATGGCGTCGCGGTCGGGGCGGTGGGCGTTCACGCCGGTCACGTTGACGCACGCCCGGAACTTCTTGAACACCTCGCGGCACAGCACCTCGAAGCGCTTGCGGGTCTCGTCGTTCTCGTTCGCGACTTCCTTGCACGCGACGATGGCGGCGTTGCGCGCGAAGCCCTCCTTTCGGAAGACCTCGTCGAGCGGCGCCCCGCCGGTGGCGAGGAAGCCCCGCACGAGGGCGATCGCTTCGGCGAGGTCTTCCAGCAGCTCCTCGTCCGGTCTCGCCGGGTCGAGCTCTCCGCCCCCGCCGCCCGGCTCAGTGCCGGCGAACGTCGCCAGCGCCCGGCGCAGGTGCTTGAGAACGCCGCAGTAGTCGACGATCAGCCCGTTGTTCTTGCCCGCGTTGACGCGGTTGGCGCGCGCGATGGCCTGCATCAGCGTGTGGGCCTTCAGCGGCTTGTCGAGGTAGAGGGTGGCGAGGCTGGGCACGTCGAAGCCGGTCAGCCACATGGCGCAGACGACGGCGATGCGGAACGGGTGCTCCTGCTCCTTGAACGCGTCGTCGACGGCCATCCGCTGCATGTTGCGGAAGCGGGGCTGGCGGCGCATCGCTTCGGGCAGCTCCATGCCCTCTTTGACGATCCGCCGGTGCGGGACGATGTCGAGGCCCCGGCGGCGGAACTTCTCCACCTCGCCTTGGTCCTCGCTCACGACGACGGCGGCGCGGGTCTCGCGCATCCAGTCGATTTGTCGGCGCAGGTAGATGGCCTCTTGTTCCCCGGGCGCTTTCGCGTGCTCCGCCTCCAGCTCGTCGATGCGCTCGCGCCAGTAGCGTTCGATCAGTCCGTGCATGCGCACGCAAGTCACCTTGTCGATGCAGACGAGCATCGCCTTCCCGGTTTCCCACGCCGCCGAGTAGTGGCGCACGAAGTCGCGGGCGACCTGGTCGAGGCGCTTGTCGGCGGTGACGATGTGGTAGTCGCGCTTGAGCTCCCGCTCGAGCCGCTGCGCGACGTCGATGTCGTCGACCTCGATCTCCTCCAGCTTGTCGGCGATGCGTTGGTTCAGGTCGCCGACGGCCACGCCCAGCTCCTCGCCGCGGGCGCTGTAGTAGAGGGGCACGGTGGCCCCGTCCTCGACCGCGCGCTGGAAGTCGTGGGTCGAGACGTACTCGCCGAACACCTGGCGGGTGATCTCGTCCCCGGTGAACAGCGGCGTGCCGGTGAACCCGATGAAGCCGGCGTTCGGCAGGGCGTTGCGCATGTTCAGCGCGAGCGTGCCGTACTGGGTGCGGTGCGCCTCGTCGCTGATGACGATGACGTCGTCGCGCCGCGTGTAGCCGGCGGCCGGGTCCACGTCCCGGTTGAACTTCTGGATCAGCGAGAACACGTGCGACTTGTGCTCGCCCAGTAGCCGACGCAGGTGGTCGCCGTCGCCCGCCCGGCAGGGGTCGCGGTCGTGGTCGACCACGCCGCAGCCCGCGTAGGTCTTGTATATCTGGGTGTCGAGGTCGTCGCGGTCGGTCAATACCAGGAAGGTGAAGTTGCCGCCCAGCTTGCGGCGCACCTTGCGGCTGAACATCACCATCGAGTAGCTCTTGCCGGCCCCCTGGGTGTGCCAGAACACGCCGAGCTTCCCGTGCCGCGCCTTCCGCTCGCGCACCGCCTCGACGGCGCGGTTCACGCCGAGAAACTGGTGGTTGCGGGCGAGGATCTTCCGCGTCTCGCCGGACGAGTCGTCGAAGAGGATGAAGTTCTCCACGAGGTCCAGGAAGTTGCGCCGGTCGCAGACGCCCTTCAGCAGCGTCTCCATGTCCACCGCGCCCGGCTCGTCCTCGGCCAGCCGCTTCCATTCGTGGAAGTGGCCCCACCGGCTGGTGATCGAGCCGACGCGCGCCTTCTCGCCGTTGCCGAACATGACCACCGCGTTGTGGTGGAAGAGGTGCGGCACGGTGTCGCGGTAGTCGGCGTAGTTCTTCTCGAATGCCGCCTTCAGGTCGCGGTGGATGTTCTTGCACTCGATGAACAGCAGCGGTAGCCCGTTGACGAAGCCGACGATGTCGGGCCGGCACCGGTAGAGGGCGCCGCGCACCCGCAGCTCGCGCACGCAGAGAAAGTGGTTGTTCTCGGGTTCGTCGAAGTCGATCACGCGCAGCCGCCGCCGGGTCGGCTTGCCCCTCTCGTCGCGGTAGGTGACCTGCACGCCGTCGCGCACGAGATCGTACTTGTCGCGGTTGGCGGCGACGATGGTCTGCGAGACGGCGGTGGCGGTGATGCGCCGCACGGCGTCGTCGTACGCCTCGTCGGGCAGGCCGGGGTTCAGCGCCGCGAGCCTCCCGCGCAACGCGCGGGTCAGCACCACGTCGCGGTCCGACGCCCGGCCGAGGAGGCTGTCTGGGCCGAAGTCCTCGTGGTTGTGGGCGTAGACCGACTCCCAGCCGAGCTGCCGCTCCAGGTAGTCGGCGGTGGTCTGCTGGACGAGCGTGTCCTCGGTGTAGGGCGTGGGGGTCACTTCGCCGGTTCCTCCAGCGCGGCGCGTCCGGCCGGCGTGATTCGGTACTTCTGGAGTCGGCTGTTCGGCTTGTCCGGTACGGTGTACTCTGCGCGCCCCTCCTTCAGGAGACGATGAATCACCCGGTTGAGTCCCGCGGAGACGGACCGGTGTTCCAGTCGGTCAGCTATCTCCGACCTCGAGAGAGGTTCCGCCGCCAGCAGAGCCAGTATGCGGCGCTCCAGCGACTTCTGCCCATCGCCCGCCGACTCTGGCCCATCGTCCGTCGACTTGGGCCCATCGCCCGCCGACTCTAGCCCATTGCCTGTCGCCGACTCTAGCCCATTGTCTATCGACTCTGGCCCATCGCCGGCCGACTCTGGCCCATCGTCCGTCGACCCTAGCCCATCGTCCATTGACTCTAGCCCATTCTCTGTCGACTCTGGCCCAAGTTCCGGCCGCGACTCGGGCCCTCGACCCGCTTCGCCGCTGGTCTCGCGGGTATCCCTTTCGCCGATGGGCACGGCCGGTCTCGGAAACGTCAGCGTCATCCAGTGCTCGGAGGCGTCGATGACCGGCGCGGCCACGTCGTGCTCACGGCAGAGGTTCCGGATCCGCTTGATGCCGGAGCCGATGTTCTCGACCACGTCCATCCGGTACAGCATGCCGAACAGCAGGGGATTGCGGGGCATGCTCTTGACGCCGAGGTCCGCCTCGTTCATTCCCGCCGGCAAGCCGCCGGGGCTGACGACCTCGACGCGGTCCTTGAAGACGTAGACGTGGACGTTCGCGGTCGAGCGGTAGTCGCGATGCGCCACGGCGTTCGCGACCGCCTCGCGCAGCGCCTCTTCCGGCAACTCCGGCCGTTCCTCGCGCCGCACGTGCTTGATGACGAACTCGACGTTGATCTTCGTGAGGACCCACGCCACCGCCTCGTCGACCATCGCCGGCACGTCGCCGTGGAAGTCGCGCCGGTCGAGGATGCGCACCTTCTCGGTGCCCATGAACAGCGCGCAGGACACGTGCGCCGAAGTCGTGAACCTGCGGATGTCGCGGGCCAGGAGCCACGCCCCGGCGTGGGTCATCCGGTCATCGCTGTCCAGCAGCCCGAGGTTCCGGAGCGCGACCATCCGATCCATCGACTCCGGGATCTTGGCGCGGCGGCTGAACCGCGCCCAGGCCTCGTCGTCGAGATCGTTCTCGATGGAGAAGTCCGGACAGGGCTTCCTGTCGAAATGAAGTCGGCCGGCCGCGTAGAACAGCTCTTCGACCTCGGCGTTCGAAAGCTGCCGGCTGCTCGCCCCGTCGCGCATGAAGAACCGTCCCCCGAACGAGTACGGCTTGCGCTTCTGCGGCGGCACGACGACCCGCAACGCGTCGCCGACGCTCTCGACCTCCACCTCGATCGGCGGGTCCGCCGACCGCGCGGTGCTCAGCACCCGCGCCTTCAAGCGGTTGTGGTCCGCCACGCCGACGACCTTGCCCACGTCCGTGACGCCGAGCAGGACCGTCCCCCCGCTGGCGTTGGCGAACGCGCATAGCCCCCGGCCGACGTCCTTGGTCAGCGATCGCTTGAACTCCATGGTTCCGCCTTCGCCGGCGGCGATCAGGTCGGCGAGCTCGGAGGCGAGGTCCCGGGTCATGCTGGTCATGCTGCGATCTCCCCGCTCATCAGGCGTGGCAGGAGCAAGTCGCGAGCCTTGGTAAGAGCGTCAATAGACCGTTGGAGACATGCAATTTCATGGTCTATAGGCCTAACTATCTCCGTGAACTTGTCAGCGAGCTGGCTTGGCGGCTGCAATAGCATGACGTTATGCAGGTCCCCCTTTGTAATCGCAGCGAAGATTGCCCCGGAGCCTATCATGTCCTCCTTGACGAAGTGAGTCTTCAGGGCGTAGAAGAGCAGGTTTTGCTGTCCGCGCTGCGAGCGAATGGCAGCAACGCCGCGGCCGATGACGATCTTGTCGAGCGAGATATTAATTCGCCCAACGGGTGCTCTCACGCTAAAGAGGATATCACTGGGTTTGGCGATGCGATTCTGTTCTGTACAGTACACGTCGTGATTGGGGAATCGAACACCAAAGTTGGTTACGCCCTGATGAAACGGCAAGCCGATGCGATCTCGATTGTAGTGGATGGACTTCGGACTTTGGCCCATCGTGATCTGGGCGATTTCGCTCAGTCTCTCTTTTTTCCACCGTTCCGGTACCTGCCCGGAGCCATGGGCGTGTTCGTGTTCAGGAAAGCGGAAACGGACGAACCACTCCTCGTAAACTAGGCACGCTCCCTGCTCCAGCAACCGAATCCGTCGTCGGTTGTTCTCGATCAGGTTGTCATAGGCACTGAGGACCGACGCGATCGCCCTTTGCTCTCCAAGGTCACGCGTGGCCCGCACGGTGAGCGCGTGCAAGTCGTTTCGATTCACACCAGGCACAGCCGCCTTGTTGCTGTCTGTGTTGGTGAGGACGCTCTCAAGGAAATATGCGGAAAATCGCGGATCGTTGCCTTGGAAATCCTGAACATAGAGTGCAGTGTTCAGTGGCCAGAAATCCTCGTCGACGAAGAACACTTCACCGAGTGTTCCGTAACGGCCGGTCACTACTCCGGGGGCCTTGACCTTGGCGACATCATGGCAGCCGGTGACGCCGGACGAAGAGACGACCGGAACAGGTCCATCCACCCTCAGAGACGACGGCAGGTCGTATCCTCTCTTTAGCGTGACGAACTCACCAAGCGGCATGGACTTCCAGGTCATTTGGTGACTACCGAGGGAGGCCGAAGAGCCTCTGAATCATGTCCAGCATAAAGGCCACGAACGACGTGCGCTCGCAGGGTCGTCGGAAAAGCCATCAGCCGGGCACGCGAAACGCCTTTCCGATCAATTCGAACTCTGCGATCTGCTGGCGGTGGAGCTTGTCGCGGATCTGAGCGAACGAACGGATCGTGTCGGCAGAGTACAGCCGCTCGCCGCAATGCAGGCAGACTTCGGCGTCGACGGTCACGGTCGCGAGGTCGGTTCCGCCGCGCAGGAGCTTCTCTGTCCGCTTTCGGACAACCTCGCCGCCGCACAGCGGGCATTTCGGGAACGGGGTCACTGCAACCTCCTACTTCGCCACTCGATCCAACGATCTGGATCAGGCCGGCACGTGGCGACCATCGTGTCATATCCCCAGCCTCTCGAAGTTCTCCTGGATCTTCTCGGCCAAGCCGGCCGCCTCGGCGTTGAGGTCGGCGAGCTCGGCATGGATCTCGCGCATGGCCGTCGGGAAGTCGAAGTCCTCGTCCTCCTCCTCGGGGGCGACGCCGACATAGCGGCCGGGCGAGAGGCTCCAGTCGTTGGCCTCGATGTCGGCGCGGTCGACCAGCTTGACGAGTCCCGGGACGTCGCGCAGCTCGCCGTCGGGGAAGCGCTCGGTCAGCCAGCGGGCCTGACGCCAGAAGTAGCGCACCTTGCGGAGCTGCTCGACGGCGGCTCCCCGCGCCTCGTCGGCGGTCTTGCGGGCGCGGGTGACGCTGCGTCCGTTCCAGGCGTCGCTGGAGCCGGCGTCGCACTCCCGTTCGCAGGTGTCGATCAGCCGGATCGCGGCCTTGTAGAGCCGGTCGGCCTGCGCGGCGAGGTCGCGGCACGATTCCGCCAGGGGGGCGAGCGCGTCCACCAGTGTGTTCAGGCCGTCGTTGGTCTCCGGTGCGTCCTCGTGCTCGGTCGCGGCGTCGTCGACGCGAAGCCCAAAGCTCTCGGCGTCGCGCGCGAATCGGTCGGCCTCGCGGTCGAGTTCGGCGAGGCGGTCAGCGTGCGGTCCGGACTTCGGCAGGGTCTTCAGGAAAGGCGCGACTTCGTCGCGGAGGCCGGCGAGCGCTTCGAGGAGGTCGTCGAACGGCCGGTGGATCTCGTCGTCCGCGCCCTCCCAGGCCACGCAGGCCACCCCTTCTTCGACGACATCGAGGAGGTATCCGAAGGCGAGATCGCGGAACCGCGCGGTCTCGCCGCGGTAGAGCCAGACGATGGCCAGCAGGTTCTGCTGCTGCTCGGGGCTGAAGTCGTAGATCTTGCGCGTGACCTTCCGGTAGACGGCGCGCGCGTCGATCATCAGCGCCTTGTCGCGGTGCGCCTCGGGCTTGGCCCGGTTCAGGAACCACAGCTCGCAGGGCACGGTGCGCGTGTAGAAGAAGTTCGAGCGGATGGCGATCATCACGTCGACGTCGCCGGTCTCTACGAGCTTGCGCCGCACCGCCGCCTCGCGGCCGCCGGCGCTCGACGCCTGCGAGGACATGACGAAGCCGGCGCGCCCCGTCTCGTTCAGGCAACTGTAGAAGTAGCTGATCCAGACGTAGTTGCCGTTGCCGACCCGCTGCTTCTTGTTGACGCTGGGCAGGCCGAACGGCAGGCGCGGGTCGGTCTTGACCTTGTCCGCGTCGATCTCGTCGACGTTGAACGGGGGATTGGCCATCACGTAGTCGGCCCGGCCGAGCAGCTCGTGGGGGTCTTCGTAGTAGGTGATGGCCTGCCGGATGTCGCCTTCGAGGCCGTGGACGGCGAGGTTCATCTTGGCGAGGCGGATGGTCGTGTCGTTCTTCTCGACGCCCCGGAAGGTGAGCCGCTCGGTCGGTCTCCCGCCGTGCTCCTCCACGGTGCGCGCGCTCTGGACGAACATGCCGCCCGAGCCGCAGGCGGGGTCGAGGACGGTGCCGCGGTCGGGGTCGAGCACGTGGGCGATGAGCGAGACCAGCGACGCCGGCGTGAAGAACTCGCCGTCGTCGTGCGCCTTCTGGTCGGCGAACTTCGTGAGGAAGTACTCGTAGATGCGGCCGAAGACGTCGCCCGACACCTGCTTGAGCTCGTCGGGGTTCAGCTTGCGCAGCAGGTCGCCGAGCACCTCGTTGTCGAGCGCCTGGTACTCGGCCTTGGGCAGGACGCCGCGCAGGCTGTCGTAGTCCTCTTCGATGGCCGCCATGGCCGCGACGATGGCGGCCGCGCGGTCGGCGCTGTCGGGCAGGGCGACGAGATGGTCGAACCGCGCCTCGGGCCGCAGGAAGAGGGCGTTCTTCTGCGAGAAGTCCTCCCGGGTGACCGCCCGCTTCCGGCCGCGGCGGGTGGGCAGGCCCGCCGCGACCGCGTCCCTGACGGCCAGATAGCGGCTGTAGGCGTGGCGCAGGAACACCAGGCCCATGACCGGCAGGAAGTACTCGTTGCTGGCGTGCCGCGAGTTGGCGCGCAGCGTGTCGGCGGCGCTCCAGAGCCGCCGTTCGATGGCCTCGATGTGCTCAAGCTGGGGCATGCCTGTCGGGAGTGTACGCCAGAACGCACCGGTGCAAGCCCTCGCGTTCGACCGCGGGCCGGAATCCCGTCGTGAGGTGCCGTGCGGCCGGGGGGGCAGCCCTATCCGGGCTGCGGCGGGGTGTGGACGATCTCGTACTTGATGCCCTCGGGGTCCTTGAAGAAGAGCGCGTAGTAGCCCGGCGGCACGTACTCCGGGAACTCGCGCGGCGGAATCACGATCGCGGCTCCGATCTCCTTCAGCTTGAGGTGCAGCCGGTCGACCTCGGCGCGCGACGCCGCCCTGAACGCGAGGTGATGCAGCGCGCCGGGCCTGCGGCGGTTGACGGTCTCGCCCCGGAACGCGCCCCTCGGCGAGTTGATGGCGAAACCGAGCCGCGGGTGCAGGTATTCCACGACGTGCAGCTCGTGGTCTTCCAGCACGGCGCGGTTCCGGTGCCTGAGGTCGAAGCCCAGGAGCGGAAGGAGCCGATCGTAGAAGGGCACGGCGACGCTCATGTCCTTCACCGTGATCTCGATGTGGTCGATGATCGGCTCCATCCCGTAGTCCCTCTTGCCGGCGGAAGCTCGCGAGGCCGTCAACCGGGCCGGCGCTCGTTCCCGATGCGCGCGATGGCGGTCGTCGCCGCCAGGCCGGCCAGCATCAGGGTCAGCGCGGCGGCGACCTGGCCGGTCGAGGGGGAGAAACGCGCGAGCGGCCAGTCGGCCGAGTCGATGCCGGGGAGCGACGCTTCGGTGACGACCTGCCCCCGCACGATCGAGCCCAGGGGCGGTTCGACCGGCTGCTGGAAGGGCCAGAGGCCGGCCACGGCGCCGAGCAGGAGCCCGAGCAGCGCGCCCAGCATCGCCTGACGGTGGCGGTCGAGCAGCCAGCGCAGCAGGTTGGAGACCCCCACGACGCCGGCGGCGACGCCGAGCCCGACCGGCAGCAGGAGCGCCGAGGCGTCGAGCAGCCGCCCCGCGTCCGCTTCGACGAGCCCGGCCCTCAGGGTGTCGACGGCCCCGAGAATCGTCTCGTACTGGCCGAGTAGCAGCAGCAGGTAGCCGCCGCTGACCCCGGGCAGGATCATGGCGGAGGCCCCCGCCAGACCCGAGAGGAACAGCAGCGCCCCGCTCGCCTCGCCGCTGGCGCGCCCGGCGCCTAGCCCGAGCTGCATGAGGAACATCAGGAGGAGGGCGACGGCCGCGCCGGCGTACACGGCCCGGCCGGCGGGGCGGGCGAGCCGCCACACCAGGGGCACGCCGCCCAGGGTGAGCCCGATGAACAGGCTGTACATGGCCCATCGCTGCTCGACGACGAGGCCGCGCATGGGTCCGGCGAGGAGCAGGATGGCCAGGCCCGCCGCCCCGCCGACGGCGGTGAGCAGCGCGAGGGTGCGTCGCGTGAACCGGAACGTGGTGGCGTCGGCGATGGCGGCGATGAACGCGGGGTAGACGCCGGCCGCGAGCAGCATGGTGCCGCCGCTGATGCCGGGGACGAGATTGGCGAGGCCCATGAGCGCCCCGCCGATCGCGCCGCGAGTCGCGAGGGACGGGAGGGAGCCGGCGGCGGCCGGCTCCGACGTGTCGACAGTCATCGGAGGCGTAACGGCCCTTCAGGACGCCCGCGGGTTGGGCGTCCTGCGCCACCGCGCCATCGTGTCGCTGGTCATCGCACGGCTGGTGACCACACGGCCGGAAGGCTCGGCGGCGCGGCCCGACGCCGGCGGCCGGTCCTTCGGAGATCGGCCGCCGGCGCGGCGGGAGAATGCCGCCGGGATCGGTGATTGTCGCGCCTACTGGCCGCCCTCCGCGGCCGCCGCCCGGTCGTCGGCCCGCGCCCCGGCCAGGATGCCCTCCATCGAGTAGTTGCCCTCGTGGCAGGCGTACTCGTAGAGCGGGGTGTCGGTGCGCTGCATCGGCATCGACGCCGTCCAGGGGACCGCCCACGTGTCGGGGTCGGTCACCGTGAACGTGTACTCGAGGGTGTCGTCGTCGAGGCGGGTGAACCGCTCCACCAGCGTGAAGTTGTCGCTCGACGCCACCCCGGAGCCCCCCGAGGTGAGGGGGATCCACTGGCGCTGGTCGTTGAAGTTCGCCGACTCGATGACGAGGGTGTCGCCCTCCCAGCGGCCGCGCGAGTCGCCCGTCCACAGGCGGATGCTGTCATCCAGCACGGGCCGTCCGTCGAGGGGCACGATGCGCGAGGTGTGCACCATCTCGGTGTGGATGACCACGAGGTCGGGGGTCTGGAAGAGCTGCATGTTCTGGTTGTAGGCGAGCGGCGTGATGGGGGGGCCGGCGTTGAACCCCACGATGCACCGGTCGGACGTGTTGCGGTCCGTGTAGGTGTCCGCCGGGTGCTCGGCCATGTGCGCCCGCCGCGCCTCGGCGCGCTCGGCCCCGACCTCGGACAGCTCGGGGAAGCGGCCGTTCGGGGGATCGGTGATCAGCGATGTGCGCCGCGTCTCGATGGGACTGGTGCCCCGGTCCATCCAGAAGTTGTTGTAGGCGCCGACGTTGCCGCCGACCTCGGTCCGCTGCGCCTCGCGCTCCCAGAGCTCGATGTCGCGCTCGACCGCCTCCCGCTCGAGGGTCGCGGCCTCCTCCGGCGTGTAGAACGCCTGGTCGCCCAGGTCTTCCGGCCGCTCCAGCGGGGTGATGGTGCGGAAGTCCCAGATGCCCTGCAGATCCGGCGCCCCCCACGGGGTTCGGGGCGCGTCCTGGGCCGCCGCCGGGGCCGCGGCCAGCGCCGCGATGGCGATCGCGGCGAGCGCCGCGACGAGAGAACGATTGGTCATTGCATCCACCTCCAGGTGTCCCGGTCGTCTTTCCGTCCTGCCAATCATCGATCCAGAGGGTGGTCGTGTGCAAGGACGGATTCAGAGCCGCTCGCCGCCACGCCGGCCGGCGGCGCCCCACCGTCGCCAAGGGTACCGCCGGAACCGGGCGCGAGCCCGATTCGCCACGCCGGGGCCGCGTTGCCGTCACGGCGCTCGGATGATCTCAAGGCCGGGGATGCCAGAGAAGTCACGATCATGCGACGCCAGAGGGCACTTCAACAGAATGGCCGTGGCGGCGATCCAGGCGTCGGCGGAGTTCATCTCACGTCCCGCGGCCCTGCGTTCGCCCCGCAGCCGGGCGCAGATCTCCATCAGTTCGGGACTCGTCCAGACGATCTCGTACTGATCGAGATGACGTGCCAACTCGCCTCTCCGTCGTTCGCCCCAACCCCCAGCGAACGCGCCGTACCAGATCTCCTCGATCGTCTGGAACGAAAGGATCGCGCGGTGGCCGCGGAGCCGTTCGACGTAGTACTCGGCCCGGCCGTCCCTGTTGAAGATATAGGAGACGACGTTCGTGTCCAGTACGATCAACCCGAGCGTTCCTTCCGTTCCACGTCGCGGCCTTCGTGGATGGTGCGGATGAACTCGTCCACATCGAAGGGTTCGCTGGCCGGGACGATCCTGTTCGGATCGAAGACCTTCGGTTCCGGATCGTTCACGAACCGGTCCACGTCGAACGGTTGACCGAGCGGTGCCCGGTCGAGCGGCTCTACTTGAGGATTCAGCAGAAACTCCCTGGACGCGTAGTCGCCCAGACTGAAATATATGATGCCCTTGAGGAACCGCGTGGCCGGATCGCGGAAAATGGACTCGATCCAGTCGTAGCCGGCAGATACCGGACGCAGGGTCCGCGTACTGAACTGAATCTTGTAGCCGCCGGACAGGGACGACAGGACGGAGAAGTCGCCGGCGATCGTCGGATGGTTGAGCTCGATGACCGCGTAGTTCTCGCGCGGTGTCGACATCTGCTTCTGCTTCCTGATCTTGTGCAGGAGCTTCTGGCGGATGGAGGCCATGGCGTTCTGCGTATGCGTCTTGACGTCGTTCACGATCGGCTTGTCGGTCGTTCCCGTGGGGAAATCCGGATTGACGGTGAAGACCTCGAGGAACATCCTGGAGCCGTGCGGCCGTTCGACGATGACGTCGGCTTCCGACTCATGGAGTTCGATTCGGCGAACGAGGCCTTCGGGAATACCCCGAACGTAGTGGTGGTAGACGATGATCTCCGCGAAGATGGCTTCGCAGTTTCTGAAGTCACTCGCGTTCGCTCTGAGGCGCTTGGCGAACGATTTCGCATGTCCCTCGTTGTAGTCGTGGATCTCGCGCAACGACGTCAGGAGCGTCACGTAGTTTCTGCAGGGGTTGAGAAGGTTCAGTTCACGAGCCTTGTAGTACTCACACCGCTGCATCACGAGATACTCGCAGTCCAGGAGGCCGTCCATGGGAAACGCGCGTTCGACGTCGATCACGACATCGGATGCTTCGACGCCGCTCATCGGATCCCTTCCTCCGGCGGTCCCTGAACGCGGCTCACCGCCTCCATCGGTCGCGGGTCTGGGGCGGCCAGTCGGGCGCCCTCGCTCACGGCTGGTCGAGGAGATCGGCGGGGCTGGCATCCGGGGAGCGGTGGGAAAATCGGCCACACGGTCAGGATAACACGACGGCCGGCGGCGCGACGCGCCGGAACGGGTCGACGGCCCTCGGTGCGGCCCGCCTGAGCAGGGCGGCGAAGACCCCTCTCAACCACGACGGGCGGCCAAGGGCCGGGCGTGGTGGCGGGCCACACGCGGCGGCAGAGGTGCCTGCGCGGACCTTGACACCTATGGGGACGGCACCGATCGTGGCGGTACGGCGAAGGGGGGCGCGCCGTCGGCGGGAGAGCCCGCCCTGTCGGGAAATGGACGGTGGCCGGCCCGGCCGCCGATGAGTGGTGCGATGCAGATGCGGTCTACGATTTCGCGTTGGGTTCCCGGGATCACGGCGGCGGTGCTGGCGCTGCCGCTGGCCCTGGCGGTGCCGGGGAGCGGGCCGGCCCAGCCCGCGGACGAGTTCGTCCCCGTCTCGATGGGACTCGTGCCCCGGTCCATCCAGAAGTTGTTGTAGGCGCCGACGTTGCCGCCGACCTCGGTCCGCTGCGCCTCGCGCTCCCAGAGCTCGATGTCGCGCTCGACCGCCTCCCGCTCGAGGGTCGCGGCCTCCTCCGGCGTATAGAACGCCTGGTCGCCTAGGGCTTCCGGCCGCTCCAGGGGGGTGATGGTGCGGAAGTCCCAGATGCCCTGCAGATCCGGCACCCCCAACGGGGTCCGGGGCGCGTCCTGGGCCGTCGCCGGGGCCGCGGCCAGCGCCGCGACGGCGATCACGGCCAACGCCGCGACGAGAGAACGATTGGTCATTGCATCCACCTCCAAGTGTCCCGGTCTCGTTTCGTACGTGCCAATCACCGATCCGGAGGGTGGTCGCGCGCAAGGACGGACGGCGACCGGCACCAACCACGCCGCGTCCGCCGACGGTTCTCCGCCGCCGACGGTACGGTCGTCCGGGTCCCGGGAGAGCCGGGGTCGGGCTTGGATACCGGTTCAGCCGAACTCGGCTGCCGGGCGGCCAATGCCGGATGCTCGGCTCTATCGGGGCCTCGACACCGTTCACGGCATCTACAGCATGAGTGCGGTCTGGGCAACGCCTCCCACCAGGAACCACCCAAGCGCAGGCAGGGGAGGGGCGCTGGTCCTGACGGTCCCCATCACGCTCGCCGCGCCTGCCATCAGCAGCCCCGGCAGGAGGGTCCCGCCGATGGACCACATGCCGAGGACGGTCAGGCCCGACAAGGCTCCCAGGCACCCCCAGCGCAGCCATTCCCAGTCGACGACGATCGCCCACAGCACGCCGAGGCCAAGGAGCACGGCCTCGTGCAGATACCGTAGCGTTACTACGGTGATGCCCGGGACCTCGTACCATGCCCGCGCGGCGAGGCCGAGCAGAATCACACCCCCGACCGCCAACCCGGCCTCCATCCACCGGCGCATCACTCGCTCTCCATCACTTCAGGTGCCGGCCGGCGCCCGATTGCTGCGCACGGCTGTACCGCCTACGCGTACTTGGTAACCGTGACTGCGCTGGCCGTGTCTCCCAGTGTACGTGAAGTGCAGGCAGAGCACCCGTGAAACCTGGTAGCCTGTGGCGAGACCCCGCGTCGCACCGAGAGCGGCGAGCCCTTGCGCCACGGGCTGACGGGGGGGGCTGCGGTACACAGTCGGCAGGAGGCGCATGCGCGGACCTTGACACCCATGGGGGCGGCGCCGATCATGGCGGCAGGGTGCCAAGCGGGCCGCGCCGGCGGCGGGAGAACCCGCCTTGTCGGGAATGGACGGCGCCCGGCCCCGGTGCCGAGGAGTGTTGTGATGCCTATGCAGTCTGGGATCATGCGCTGGGTTACGGCGATTGCGGCGGGGCTCCTGGCGCTGGCGGTGCCGGGGAGCGCGCCGGCCCAGCCCGCGGACGAGTTCGTCCCCGTCACCGACGCGATGCTCCACGACCCGGCGCCCGAGGACTGGCTGACGTGGCGCCGCACCCTCGACGGGTGGGGCTACAGCCCCCTCGACCAGATCGACCGCGGCAACGTGGGCCGGCTCCGCATGGTGTGGTCGCGCGGGCTCGCGGCGGGGCGGCAGGAGGGCACCCCGCTCGCCTACCGCGGCGTGCTCTACATGCCGCAGTCGAGCGACGTCATCGAGGCCATCGACGCGGTGACCGGCGACCTGATCTGGCAGCACCGCCGCAACCTGCCCGACGACGTCTACGACTTCGTCGGCGGCAACGCCCGCAACAACCGGAACATCGCCATCTACGACCGGTTCATCGTCAACACCAGCGACGACGACTACTTCTTCGGGCTCGACGCCGTGACCGGCGAGATCGCCTGGGAGACGCGGATCTTCGACTACAAGGTGACGCCCGCGGGGCACAGCTCGGGCCCCATCATCGCCGACGGCCGGGCCATTTCCGGCCGGAGCTGCCGGCCCCAGGGCGGGCCGGAGTCGTGCGTCATCGTGGCCCACGACGCGCGGACCGGCGAGGAGCTGTGGCGGCGGCGCACGGTGCCGGCCCCGGGCGAGCCCGGCGACGAGACGTGGGGGGACGTGCCCTACGAGGAGCGCGTGCACGTCGGCACGTGGATGCCGGCGAGTTACGACCCCGAGCTGCGCCTCATCTACCAGGGCACGTCGGTGACGTCGCCGGCCCCGAAGTTCATGCTCGGTGGGGTCGACCTGACGCACCTGTACCACAACTCGACGCTCGCCATCGACGTCGAGACCGGGGAGATCCGCTGGTACTACCAGCACCTGAACGATCACTGGGACCTCGACCACCCCTTCGAGCGCATCCTCGTCGACACCGCGGTGGCCCCCGACCCGTCGGAGGTGAGCTGGATCAACCCGCGCATCCAACCGGGCGAGACGCGCCGGGTGGTGACGGGCATCCCCGGCAAGACCGGCGTCGTCTACACCCTCGACCGCGAGACCGGCGAGTTCCTGTGGGCCACCCCCACCGTCGCCCAGAACGTCATCAGCGGCATCGACGGGGCGACGGGCGCGGTGACCGAGAACGCCGAGGTGGTGTTCACCGCGGTGGGGCAGCAGGTCTTCGCGTGCCCCACCTGGAACGGCGGCAAGGACTGGGAGGCGGGCGCCTACAGCCCGCTGACCAACACGATGTACATGCCGCTGCGCAACACCTGCGCGCGCATGCTGGCGACGACCACGTTCCCCGACGACACCCCCGCCGCGCGCACCGAGAGCCGCTCGCGCACCTACGCCATCGCCTACCGCCACCAGCTCGCGCCGGGCAACGAGAACGCGGGCACGGTGCGCGCGATCTCGGCCGAGACCGGCGAGACCCTGTGGCTCCACGAGCAGCGCGCGGCGACCATGTCGATGGTGGCGACGGGCGGGGGGCTCGTCTTCGGCGGCGACATCGCGGGGCGGTTCCGCGCCTTCGACCAGGAGACCGGCGAGGTGCTGTGGGAGATCGCCCTCGGCTCGCCGGTGAGCGGCTTCCCGATCACCTACGCCGTCGACGTGCGGCAGTACATCGCGGTCGGCACCGGGGCCGGCGGCACGGCGTCGCACTTCAGCGCCTTGACCCCGGAGATCCGGCCTGCTTCGGGCAACACGCTTTACGTGTTCGCACTGCCGGACACGGAGTGATCCGACTCGCGGCGGGTCCGCTCAGACTCGGCCCGCGGTTATGTCGCGCACCGCGG
Organism: Vicinamibacterales bacterium; assembly: GCA_963664545.2. Lineage (GTDB taxonomy): Bacteria > Acidobacteriota > Vicinamibacteria > Vicinamibacterales > UBA8438 > JAJEEA01. The sequence goes on from OY761475.2 coordinate 3,863,501, forward strand.
CTAACGCGTGGTCGATGTCCGCGCGGGAGACGTCGAGGTGGGTGACCGCGCGGATCGTCCCGCCGGCGCCGCTCATGCGGACGCCGGCCGCGGCGAGGCGGTCGAGGAACTCCCGGTTGCTCAGGCCCAGGCCGGACGCGTCGAAGAACACCATGTTGGTGTCGGGTTCGGCGGTGCGGACCTCGATGCCGTCGATCTCGGCCAGCCCGCGGGCGAGGCGGCGGGCGTTCTCGTGGTCGTCGACGAGGCGGTCGACGTGGTGGTCGAGGGCGTACAGGCACCCCGCGGCGGCGATGCCCGCCTGCCGCATGGCGCCGCCGAAGAGCTGCTTGTAGCGGCGTGCCTGCGTGATGAATGGCGCAGTTCCCGCGAGCACGGCACCTATGGGAGCGCCGAGCCCCTTGGTGAAGTCGATCCACACGCTGTCCACCCGCTCTGCGACTGCGGCGGCCGAGACCCCGAGGGCCGTGCAGGCGTTGAGCAGCCGCGCGCCGTCCATGTGCAGCGGCACCCCGCGGCCGCGCGCGATGGCGGCGACGGCGTCGAGCGCCTCCAACGACCATACCGCGCCGCCGCCGAGGTTGTGGGTCTGCTCGACGCAGACGAGCCCCACGGGCGGACCGTAGGGCTCGGGCACGGAAACCAGCCGGTCCATCGCCGCCTCGAGCTCGGCGGCGGCGAAGATGCCGCGCTCGGTTCGGATCGGCTCGATGATGACGCCGGAGGCGAGGGCGGCTCCGCCCGACTCGGCGCGGATGACGTGGGCCATCCAGTCGGCGACGAGGGCGTCTCCGGGCCGGGTGTGGGTCTTCACGGCGACGAGGTTGCACATCGTGCCAGTGGGCAGCCACAGGGCCGCTTCCTTGCCGAGCAGTTCGGCCACCCGTTCCTGCAGCCGGATGACGGTGGGGTCCTCGGCCTTCTGCTCGTCGCCGACCTCGGCGGCGGCGATGGCCGCGCGCATGCCGGGCGTGGGCCGGGTTTCGGTGTCGCTGAACAGGGGGATGACGGTCTCTGACATGATGTGGTGTTTCGGGTTCGCCGTCCTCGGTGGAGCGACGGCAGATCGGTCATCGTCCCCCCCCGCCGGCCGCCAGCCGCCGGCCCCGAAGGCGAGGGCGAGCCGGTCGTTGGTGTTCGGCCGGCGCGCGAGGCGGGACAGGTCTGTTCGTTCGTTCCCGACCCGCCGCGCGGCGGAGGCGGACGGTTTGTCCGTGTCGTTCTGATCAGAAGATGGCGATCGGATTCACCGGCGACCCCGTGCCCCCGGGCACCCGCAGCGGGGCGACCACCAGCATGAACTCCCAGCGGTTGAGCCGGGCCGCCGTCTCGGCCGCGGCGTCGAGGTCGATGTTGTCGAGCAGGTTCATGCCGCGCGCGACGATCGCGAATCGGTGGATGGGGTTGACGCGCAGCCCCGGCACGCTGTTCGGCGCCTCGTGCACCGAGTCGGCCCCGAGCAGGGCGATGTCGCGCTCGGCCAGGAAGGGGATGACCGAGGCGTCCCACCCCGACATCTCGCGCGTCGGCCCCACCGCCTCGCGGTAGGCCCAGCGGCCCGTGCGCAGCAGCAGCGCGTCGCCCGGTCCCAGGCGCACCCCGGCGTACTCCTCCCACGCCTCGATGTCCTCGCGGTACAACTTCGTGCCCGGCTCGAGGTACGGCACGCCCTTCAGCCGGGGCATGTCGACGAGCACCCCCCGGGTCACCAGGCCGTCCTTCAGTTGGGTGGTGTCCATCAGCGAGCAGCCGTCCTCGGTCACCACGTCGCGGAAGTCGAGGCCGTTGTAGAGCTTGTCCTTGTAGAAGACGTGGCACAGCCCGTCGAGGTGGGAGTAGGTCACGCCGTGGAAGTAGACCTCGACCCGGTCCCCCGAGTTCTGCCCCTCGGGGTTGACGTTCATCTGCAGCACGTAGGGCTCTGCCGCGTCGACCGCCTCCTCGGTGAGGAAGTCGTGCGACAGCGACACCGTCGTGCCGGTCCGCACGAGGGCCGCCGCCTCGCGGCGCTTCTCGTCGGTCATCAGGTTGGCGGCGCCGATCTGGTCGTCGTCGCCCCAGCGGCCCCAGTTCGACAGCTCGTCCATCCACCGGTCGAACTGCGCGATGCTGACCGGCTCGCGTTCGGGCGACTGGGCTTCCGGGCTCGCGCTCCCCAAGGACAGCCCGATTCCCGCGATGCCCGCCACGATCGCGAACCGCATCGACATTCTCGTCATGGGTACTCTCCGTGCAGGTGGCCGCTCCGCGGCCGTCAACACCGACATCGCGAGACTATGGCAGATGGGATGACCCGCCGCAAGCGGGCCGGGCGTGGGCCGTTGCGGAGGCGAGCTTCGCGTCTCCGCCGGTCTGGCAGACCGGCTGCAAGCGCAGGGCAGCGTGAGCTGCGGCGGACACGAGTCTTGCTGCTTCCGCCCGGCTCGAAGAGCCGGCCCAAGCGCTGGCCAGCGTGATCCGTGGCGGGGTCCGCGGGTCGAGCATCCGGGTTCACGCCAGTCCGAGCACATCTTCCATGACCAGTCGCGGCCCGCGGTCGTGGTCCCGCACGATGCGGCTCTCGTTGTCGAAGAGCATCGCCTGCCGGGTGTCCCGGGCGTAGATAGGCCAGTGGGGCAGGTCGTGAGTGTCGGGGTTGCCGGTGCGGGCGAACGCCGTCCACGCCGCGCTCATCCGGCCGGCGAGTTCGCGCGCGGACGGCGATCCGGGCAGGTCGAACAGCCGGGTCTCGGTGTGGTCGACGTTGTCGAAGACGAAGCGGATCTCGAGGGCGTGGGGCGTCTTCATCTCGCCCCCCATGTCCCAGTCGAAGCGGTAAAGCCAGGCGGGGGCGCCGCCCTGCGCGGTCTTCCGCGCGGCGAGTTCGCGCGCGTACATCCCGCGCGGGTGGTCCGTGCAGATCAGGATGTACAGGTCCCACGGGCGCGCGACGGGATAGGCGTCGCGGTAGGCGGCGACGACGCGGCGGGCGTCGGCGTCGCTCCGGAGCCGCGCCGCGATCCGCCCCTGCAGATCGGTCTCCGTCATGCCGAGCGGCATCTCGCGGCCGCGCCACCACAGCGTCTCCTCGGTGCGGTTGTAGCCGACGATTACCGGCACGTCTCGCGAGATCTCGGCCGCCGCCGGATCGAAAGGATGGACGGGGATGAAGCGGCCGTCCAGCACGGGCGTGCTGCCGGTCATGCCGACCACGCGCTCCTCGGGCTCGAAGTCGCGGGACACCTCCGTGAACGCCGCGAACAGCCGGTCGGTGGGAACCGCCTGCAGATCCCGGGCCTGGTCCGCGCGCAGGCCGAGCTTCGCGAGCAACAGTTCCGCCTCGCGGGTGGCGTCGCCCGGATTGCGCACGCGCAGCACCGCGCCGCTCTGGATGATCGCCCGGTGGAAGAGCCCCTTGGCGTCGGGCATCGCGAGCAGGGTCGAGACCTTCCGCCCGCCGCCGGACTCGCCGAACACCGTCACCCGGCCCGGGTCGCCGCCGAAGGCCTCGATGTTGTCACGTACCCACTCGAGGGCGGCGACGATGTCGAGCATCCCCGCGCAGCCGGACGCCGCGAAGTCGTCGCCGGCCAGCTCGGCGAGGTACGCCGACCCGAAGATGTTGAGGCGGTGGTTGATGGTGACGACGACCACGTCGCTCCGGTTGCACAGGTTGACGCCGTCGTAGGTGGCCGAAGACCCCGAGCCGGAACTGAAGCCGCCGCCGTGCAGCCAGACCATGACCGGCCGCCGGCCGCCGTCGCCGAGCCCCCGCGTCCACACGTTGAGGAAGAGGCAGTCCTCGCTGGCGACGGGCTGGGACCGGCTCTGCGGCGCCGCCGCCCCGTAGTCCAGGGCGTCGCGCACGCCGGCCCACGGCGCGGGCGCGGCGGGCGGCATGAACCGGTTGCGCCCACCCGTCGGCGCGCCGTAGCGAACGCCCTTGAAGACGTGGACCCCCGCGCGGCCGGCGCCGCGGACGCGGCCCGCCGTAGTCTCGACCGTGGCGCGCGAAGCCGTCTCCTGCCCCCAGACGGGTGTGATCAGCGTCGGCGCGCCGGTCAGCAGCCGTGCCGCGCCCCCGGCGGCGGTGAGACTCGACATCCGGCGCAGGAAAGCCCGCCGGCTCCAGAAATCGGGGATCGCGGATACGGGCCGGCTGTGGTTGAGTGCGGTCATGCTGCACGCCTCCTGGCGTTGGTTCCGGCGGTTGCGTTTCTCCGTGTGGGGCCGGTGCGGCTCGACCGGCGACGGCCGACGTCCATGCGCTGAGATTACCTCACGAGGGCCGACGTGTGGGGCAGAACCGGCGTGGCGGTGGCGTGACGGTTCATCCTGACGCGCCGGCGGAACCGTCGCGGTCGCGCAGCACCACGGGCTGACCGTGCGGGGTGTGCCGGTAGGCGTCGGCCCACGCCTCCTTGCGGGTGTGGAGGGCCGGCGCGTCGGTCAGGCCCTTCGCGGCGGCGAGGCGCTCGAGGGCCGCGACCCAGTGGTGGTAGTAGCGCGAGCCGTCGTCGGGCTCGCCCTTCTCGGCGGCGGCGCGGAGTTCGTCGGCGAGGGCGCCGGTCCATTCCTTCCAGGTGAAGCGGCCCTGCTCGCTGAGGGTGACGGCGAGGGCGAACGCCTGGGCTTGCCAAGGCTCGGCGAACACGGGTCCGTCGTCGTCGCGCGGGAGCGGCGGCAGGGCGGCGAGCCGCTCGGCGTCGAGCCGCGGCGCGTCGGGGCGCGGCGCACCGGTTGGAGGCTCGGTCACGGGTCTGTCCGTCTGCGGCGGCGGAAGGGCGTTGACCGGCGGCGGATCGGGCGGCGGCGCGCCGGGCCCGGGCGCGCGCGGTGGAAGCTCAGGCCGGCTCAAGGTGGTCCTCCCACAGGTCGACGTAGACGGCGTCGCGCGCCGATGCGCGCTCTCCCCACAGGTCCCGGGCGGCGAAACGGACCGTGTAGACGTGTTGCGGCGGGCGGTCGAGGGCCTTCCCGGCCTCGTCGGTGTCCTGCACTGCGTAGACGCCGTTGTCCCGGGTGACGACGCCCGCCTTGCCGCGCGTGTAGCGCGGCAGCCGCGTATGGCCGGGGGGATGCAGGTTGCGCGCGCGCACGTCCTCGCCCGGCCGGAAGCGGGGCACTACGTCGATGTCCAGGCGTCCGGGGCCGGCCGGCCGGGCGGCCGGCCCGGGGCGGAGAGGCGGCCCCGGCGGTTCCGGCGCACCGGGTTCCGCCCGCCCCGTCTCGAGCTCGGCCTTCGTCACGAGGCCGGCGCGCAGGAGGCGGTGCGCCGACGCCGCGAACCAGCGTTCGTAGTACGACATGCGGAGGTAGTCGGTGGGGGGGATGCGCTCGAGGTCGTAGCGGAAGCTGCCCCAGCCCCGCACCCGGTCCTTGGGCCGGAGGGCGGCGCGGAGCGCGAACACGCGGCCTTCCCAGGGATGGTGGAAGACGGGCTCGTCGGCTTCGCGCTCGACGGGGCCGAAGCCGTCCATGCCGCCCATGTCGTGGACGCCGTTCATATCCCGCTCCCGCTGGTCGGGGCCGGCACGACGGCGACTTCGCGCTCGGCGGGGCCGAAGTCGTCCGTCCCGCCCATGTCGTGGACGCCGTTCATGCCGATCTCCCGCCGGCCGGAGCCGGCACGACGGCGACTTCGGGCTCGACGGGACCGAAGCCGTCCATGCCGCCCATGTCGTGTACGCCGTTCATGCCGTTGTCCCGCCGGCCGGCGGCGGCACGACGGCGACGCCGATCATGGCGTCGCGCGAGACCAGCCCGGCCAGCTCTTCCTCGGTCATCCCTTCTTCCGTGCCGGGGGGGCGCTCCGGGAGCACCAGGTAGCGGATCTCCGCCGTGCTGTCCCACACGCGCACCTCGATGTCGTCGGCGACGTTGACGCCGAACTCGCGCAGCACCGCGCGCGGCTCGATGACCGCGCGGGCGCGGTAGGCGTTCGACTTGTACCAGACCGGGGGCAGCCCGAGGGTCGGCCACGGGTAGCAGGAGCACAACGTGCAGACGACGAGGTTGTGCACCTCGGGGGTGTTCTCGACGACCACCATGTGCTCGCCCTGCGTGCCGCCGAACCCGAGTTCGGCGATGGCCGCGGTTCCGTCGTCGAGCAGCCGCGCCTTGTAGTCGGGGTCGGCCCACGCCCGGGCCACGACCTGGGCGCCGTTGCGGGGGCCGATGCGGTTCTCGTAGGCGTCGACGACCGCGTCGAGGGCGGCGGGGTCGATCATCCGCTTGTCGACGAGAATCGACTCGAGCGCGCGCACGCGCAGGGCGATGTCGTCGGGCACGACCTGGTGGTCGTGGTGGTGCTCGCGGCCGTGCGTCTCTCCGGCGGTCGGGCCGTGCTCGGATTCCGCCATGTCACTGCACCCGCGTGCTGTGCGCCGAGACGCACTGCCATCGGCCGTCGCGCCGTATCCACACGTCGGTATAGCGCAGGGTCAGCTCGATCTCCCGCCCCCCGCTCAGGCCGGCGAGGTGCAGAGTGAACCAGACCACGGCGGTGTCGCCATAGATCGCGACGCGGAAATCGTCCTGGACGGCCGAGGTCACCGCCTGGTTCGCGACGGCGGCGACGGCCTCCAGCTCCCGCGCCTTGTCGCCGCGGCTGCCGTCGTCGTAGGTGCCGCGGAACTCGTCGGCGAGCACGCCGTCGATGAAGTCCACATCGCCCCGGTAGAGGGCGTCGTTCCAGCCTCGCTCGAGCTCGATCAGGGTCTCGCGGGTCGACGGGGCCGATTGGGCGTCAGCCGTCGCTGCTACGGCGAGAAGGGCGGCGGCGAGTACCCACGATAGGGGTCGGCGGCAGGTTCGCATGGTCGGCGTTCCTTTCGGACGGGCGCGGCGTCGCTGCCGCGTCGGCGATGCCGGGGGGCGGCAACCGCGGGGCACCTGCCCACGGGCATGTCGCCCGGAGAATCCTGCTCTACAACTCCTTGGGCCCTCTACGAATCCTCCGGGCGGCGCCGACTCCGTGACGCGGGCGGCGCCGTTCCGTGGCGCGGGCCCTACAGCTCGCGGACCCAGATGTTGCGGTAGCTCACGTGGTTGCGGTGGTCCTGGAGCATGATCGGCAGCCGGTCGGCGTGGGCCTCGTAGCGGGGCGCGCCGCGGAAGACGGTCGGCCCCTCCAGCGTCACGTGGTTCTGCACGAGCACGCCGTTGTGGAGCACCGTCACCGTGGCGGGGCTCTCCACGTCGCCGTCCGCCCCGAACCGGGGCGCGGTGAAGATGATGTCGTAGGTCTGCCACTCGCCGGGTCCCCGCGAGGCGTTGACGAGGGGGATGTGCTGCTTGTAGACGCTGGCCGCCTGCCCGTTGACGTAGGTGGGGTTCTCCCACGAGTCGAGCACCTGCACCTCGTACAGCCCCATCAGGAACACGCCGCTGTTGCCGCGGCCCTGGCTCTCGCCGACGATCTCGGCGGGCGTGCGCCACTCGATGTGGAGCTGCACGTCGCCGAACCCCCGCTTCGTCGTGATGCTGCCCGTGCCGGGCACCACGGTCATGGCGCCGTCGGTCACCTTCCACTGGGCCGGGCCGTCGCGGCCCTGCCACTCGGACAGGTCCGTGCCGTCGAACAGCACGATGGCGTCGGACGGCGGCGGGCCGTGGCCGGGGCGGCCAGGGTTCACCACGACGGGGACCGGCTTCCACACCTCGGTCTCCGCGGGGGGCGGCAGGTCGACGCGCTCCTGCGCCGCGGCAACCGCGGTCAGCATCGCCAGCGCCAGTCCCGTCGTCACGAGCTCTCTGCTACGCAGCATGGTTGCACCCCCTCTTGGCGATCGGCTCTTGTGTTCCTCGGAAATCGGTTCCACCATCCGCCGTGGGCTCGCCGGTCTGCGTTTTCGTGCTTCGTCCGGTCGTGCCGGTCGCCGCCGTTCCACCCGTTGCCGCGGAAGCACGATGGCAGAGTGGGCTACACCTGCGGCAGCGTCCAGGGCGCGCGGTACGCCGTCTTCAGCATCTTGTTGGCGGCGCTGTCGGCCTCGCCCTCGAACATCTGCTTCTTCGCGTCCCACACGACCTTGCCGCCGGTGCGGAACGCGATGTTCCCGAGGTGGGCGTTCACCGCGGCGAGGCTCGCGACGTCGGCGTTGCAGACCGGCTGCTCGCGCGAGCGCATGCACGCGATGAAGTTCTCGGTGTGCTGGTCGAGCCCCCGCTGGGCCGGGTTCGCCACGACGGGGGGTCGCCCCGGCATCTTGTAGCCGACGGGCCGCCGGTTCTCGAGCTTCTCCTCGGGGTAGAGCTCCCAGCCCCGGCGGTCGACGACGAGCGTGCCGTTGTTGCCGACGAACGCCACCCCGTGCGCGCGCTGGAACGGTCCGAGCTCGATGCCGGTCGCGTGCTCCCACGTCATCAGGAAGTCGTCGAACTCGTAGAGGGCGGTCATCGTGTCGGGAGTCTCCTGGTCGTCGTCGGGGTAGGCGAACTTGCCGCCGCTCGCGACCACGCTGCGCGGCGCCTCGGCCTGCATGCCCCAGAGCACGATGTCGATGATGTGGACGCCCCAGTCGGTCATCAGGCCGCCCGCGTAGTCCCAGAACCACCGGAAGTTGAAGTGGAAGCGGTTGGGGTTGAACGGCCGCTCGGGGGCGGGGCCGAGCCACCGGTCGTAGTCGACGCCCGCGGGCGGCTCGCTGTCGGGGACGTCGGGCACCGGGGGCAGCCAGTTCATGTACGCCCACGCCCGCACGCTGCGGATGCGCCCCAGCGCCCCGCCGTGCACGAACTCGATGGCCTCGGTCCAGTGCGGCCCGCTGCGCTGCCACTGCCCGCACTGCACGACGCGGTTGTAGTGGCGGGCGGCGGTGGTCATGACCTGGCACTCGTAGATCGAGTTGGCCAGCGGCTTCTCCACGTAGACGTCTTTGCCCGCCGCGCACGCGTCCACCAGTTGCAGGCAGTGCCAGTGGTCGGGGGTGCCGATGACCACCGCGTCGAGGTCGCCGTTGTCGAGCAGCGCCCGGTGGTCGGCGTAGAGGGCCGGCCGCTTGCCGCCCATCGCCTCGAGGTCGCCGGCCCGGCGCTCGAGCACGCTCTCGTCGACGTCGCAGAGCGCGGCGCACTCGACCCCCGGCTGCCGCAGCAGCGAGCGCACGTTGGAGAACCCCATGCCGTTGACGCCGATGGCGCCGATGACGATGCGGTCGCTGGGGGCGGTCGCCTGCCGGCCGGCGGCGTAGGCGGGCGGCGTCCACAGGGCGGCGCTGGCGCCCACGGCACCGGTGGCGGAGGTCTGGAGGAAGCGGCGTCTCGACAGGCTCATGGCACTCTCCATCGTCGGCTGGATCACGTCGGGGCGGATTGCGGGACCAAGCATAATCCGGCGACCCGCGGCTTGTCATCCGCGGCGTCCCATGGCCGCGCGGCGTGACGGAGGGGCGGAGGCGCCAGGGGCACAGTCAGGGTGCCAAGGCGACGCTCGAACGCAAACGGGCTCCCCCGGCTCAACTGAAGTAGACGAGCACCGTCACCACCAGCAGCACGATGGCGGCGGACTGGACGAGGTCCCCCGTCGTCCACGTGCGCTCGCGCGTGGCATTTCCGTCCGCGGGAGCGCTGAACGTCAACCCCCGCAGGCGCGCCGGGTCCGGCCGCTCGGTGGCGAGGCTGACCGCGACGAGGAGCAGCACGCACGCGACGAACAGGGCGAAGCCGAAATAGAGGAAGTTCACCCCCGCCAGCCAGCCGAGGGGGCCGGAGAGCGCGTCGGCCCGCAGCTCGAGCAGCAGCTTCGCCATGCCGAGGACGAACCCCGCCACCAGGGTCGAGATGGCCCCGGTCGCGTTCACCCGGTTCCACAGCAGCCCCAGCAGGAACACCGCCGCGATCGGCGGGGCGATGTACGCCTGCACGTTCTGCAGGTAGGTGTAGAGCCCCGTCGCGAGGACCTGCATGACCGGGATCCACGCGATGCCGAGCCCGACGACGGCGAGGGTGCCCCACCGGCCCACCCGCACCAGCTCGGCCCCGCTCGCGGCGGGGCGCACCTTGCGGTAGACGTCCATCGTGAACAGGGTCGAGCACGAGTTGAACACGGCCGCGAGCGAGCTCATCAGGGCCGCGAGCAGCCCCGCCGCGACGAGGCCGCGTAGGCCCACCGGCAGCACCGCGTTGACGAGGACCGGCAGGGCCTGGTCGGCCTCGGCGAGGTCGAGGCGGCCGCGGTTGGCGAGGCCCAGCGCGATCATGCCCGGCACGATGAAGAGGAACACCGCCGACAGCTTCAGCCACGCGCCCCAGATGGCCCCCCGCCGCGCGGTCGTCTCGTCCTCGGCGGCCAGCACGCGCTGCACGATGTACTGGTCGGTGCACCAGTACCAGAGGCCGACGATGGGCGGGGTCAGCAGCATGCCGAGCCACGGGAACTCGGGGTGGTCGAGGGGCTTCCACATGTCGAACAGCTCGCCCCCCACCGACTGCCGCAGCTCGCCCCATCCGCCGATCTCCACGAGCCCGAACACGGTGACGGCGGCCGAGCCGCCGACGAGGACGAACGCCTGCAGGGCCTCGGTGTAGACCACCGCCCGCAGGCCCCCGAGCACGGTGTAGACGCCGGTCAGCACCACCACCGCCGCCGCCCCCGTCCAGAAGTCGAGGCCCATCAGCCCCTGCAGCATCACCCCGCCCGCGTAGACGGTGACCGACACCTTGGTGAGCACGTAGCCCACCAGCATGACCACCGACAGGAACCAGCGGCTGCGCCCGTCGTAGCGGCGCTCGAGGAACTCGGGCATCGTGAAGACGCCGCTGCGCAGGTAGAACGGCACGAACACCCAGCCGAGGAGGAGGATGATCCACGAGTGCAGCTCGTAGTGCCCCAGCACCATGCCGGTGCTGGCCCCCGAGCCGGCGAGGCCGACCACGTGCTCGGAGCCGATGTTCGAGGCGAACAGCGACGCCCCGATGGCGAACCAGCCCACGTGCCGGCCCGCGAGGAAGTAGTCGGCGGCGGTCTGCTGGCGCCGGCGGGCGACCCACGCGGCGATGCCGAGCAGGGCCGCGAAGTACGTCCCGACGACGACCCAGTCCAGAGCGGCGAACCTCATCAGGCGGTCTCCCTCCCGCGGTGAAGCGCGTCGATCTTACCGGGACCGACGCCGCAGGCGATCCGGTTCCAGGGCGACGCAGCGCTGGATCGGCCGTTCACCGCGGGCGGAAGCGCTTTCGTCCCCCGGGACCGGCTGCCGCGGACCATTCGGTCCGGGGCGACGACACACATCGGGCGGCCGTTCACCGCGGGCGGGAGCGCGCTCGTCCGCCGGGACCGGCTGTCGCGGCGCCGGCGCCTGTGATATGACAATGCCGCGTGGGCGCTCGGTTTCGCCGACCCCGGCGGCCGGCAGCTCGTTCCGGGCTTGGAGCGGCCGCGCCGCCCCGGTCCCGCCGGTCAGCCGGCAGGCACCGCACCACCGGGACGTTGAAGGTGTCCCGCCGCGACGGAAGGAGACGAGGCGAACGATGGCGCGAAAGGTAACGCTGTTCACGGGACAATGGGCCGATCTGCCGCTGGCCGAGCTGGCCCCGAAGGCGAAGGGGTTCGGGTTCGACGGGCTGGAGCTGGCGTGCTGGGGAGACCACCTCGACGTCGACCGCGCCGCCGTCGACCAGGCCTACTGCGACGCGCGCCACGCGCTGCTCGCCGAGCACGGGCTCGGCTGCTGGGCGATCTCGCACCACCTCGCCGGCCAGCTCGTCTGCGACCCGAACGACGAACGGTCCGACGCGTTCGCCCCCGAGTCGGTGCACGGCGATCCCGAGGCGAAACGGGCGTGGGCCGTCGACACCATGAAGAACACCGCCCGCGCCGCCCGCAACCTCGGGCTCGACGTCGTGTGCGGGTTCACGGGCTCGCCCATCTGGCACCTGCTCTACTCGTTCCCGCCGGTGTCCGAGGACACCATCGAGGCCGGCTACCGGCGCTTCGCCGAGCTGTGGAACCCCATTCTCGACGTCTTCGACGAGTGCGGGGTCCGGTTCGCCCTCGAGGTGCACCCGACCGAGATCGCGTTCGACATCGTCAGCGCCCACCGGGCCCTCGACGCCGTCGGCCGCCGCGAGGCGTTCGGCTTCAACTTCGACCCCAGCCACCTGCAGTGGCAGGGGATGGAGCCGGCCCGGTTCATCGGCGAGTTCTCCGACCGCATCTACCACGTGCACATGAAGGACGCCGCCGTCACCCTCGACGGCCGCACCGGACTGCTCTCGTCCCACCTGCCCTTCGGCGCGGCGGACCGGGGCTGGGACTTCCGCTCGGTGGGGCGCGGCGACGTCGACTTCGAGGCGATCATCCGGGCCCTGAACCGCATCGGCTACGCGGGGCCGCTCTCGGTCGAGTGGGAGGACTCGGGCATGGACCGCGAGCACGGCGCCCGCGAGTCGTGCGAGTTCGTCAAGGACGCCGACTTCGAGCCGTCGAAGGTCGCGTTCGACGCCGCGTTCGAGGAGTAGACATGGGGACCACGGTACGACGGCTGCGCATGGGCATGGTGGGGGGAGGCCCCGGGGCGTTCATCGGCGACGTCCACCGCCGGGCCGCCTGCATCGACGGGGACGTGGACTTGGTGGCGGGGGCGTTCGCGTCCGACGCCGGCCGCTCGCGGCAGAAGGGGGCCGAGCTGGGGTTGAGCCCCGAGCGCACCTACCCGTCGTACGACGCGATGGTCGATGGCGAGCGGGCGCGGCCCGACGGCGACCGCATCGACTTCGTGTCCATCGTCACCCCGAACCACGTCCACTTCCCCGTCGCCAAGGCGTTCCTCGAGGCCGGGTTCCACGTGGTCTGCGACAAGCCGATGACGTTCACGGTGGACGAGGCGCGCGAGCTGCGGCAGATCGTGCGGAAGAGCCGCCGCGTCTTCGCCCTGACTCACAACTACACCGGCTACCCGATGGTGAAGCTGGCCCGCGACCTCGTGCGTGCGGGCGACCTCGGCCGTCTGCGCAAGGTGGTCGTCGAGTACCCGCAGGGCTGGCTCGCCACCCGCCTCGAGCGGACCGGCATGAAGCAGGCCGAGTGGCGCACCGACCCGCGGCGCAGCGGGGGCGCCGGTTGCATGGGCGACATCGGCACCCACGCCGAGAACCTCGCCGAGTACGTCACCGGCCTGCGCATCGTCGAGCTGTGCGCCGACCTGACGACCTTCGTCCGGGGGCGCCGCCTCGACGACGACGGCAACGTGCTGGTGCGCTTCCAGAAGGGCGTGCGGGGGGTGCTGCACGCCAGCCAGGTGTCGGTGGGGGAGGAGAACGCCCTCACCCTGCGGGTCTACGGCGAGGAGAAGGGCCTGGAGTGGCACCAGGAGGCCCCCAACACCCTCCGGGTCCGGTCGAACGACGGGCCGGTCGAGACCTGGACCCGCGGCTCGGGCTACGTCGCCGCGAAGAGCCCCGCCGCGGCGCGGGCCACCCACTTGCCGGCCGGGCATCCGGAGGCGTTCCTCGGCGCCTTCGCCAACGTCTACCGCAACGCCGCCGACACCATCCGCGCGCGCATTGCCGGCACCGAGCCCGACCCGCTGGCCCTCGACTTCCCGACCGTCGACGACGGCCTGCGCGGCATGCTGTTCATCGAGGCCCTGCTCGAGAGCGCCCGCTCGGAGCAGAAGTGGACGCGCGTCCCGGCGCGATGATGAATGGGCGGCTATGGGGGCAAGGAGGCGCTCATGAGAAAACAGACGACTCGATATACGTCTCTTCTTGACGCGCTGATTGCGGTGGCGAAACGGCTGAGCACGTACGAGAGTCGGCATCACATGGACTCGGGGGATTTCTTCAATCAGTACAGCCAGGGCCGCCTGACGGACGATGCCGCGTTCGTCGAGTGGGCGAACGACTATCGGCACTACATGGAAATCCGCCGGAAGCTGGAGAAGTCCTTGCCCGATGTCGCATGAGCTTCTCGTCGCCTACCTGGAGAAGGCGGAGCGAACCATACGACCGTCGACGGTCGACGGCGGCCTGGGCGGCATGCTGCTCATTGAGGCGCTGCCCAAGATCGCGCGCTCGGAGCGGAAGTGGAAGCGGATGCCTGCGAGGTGACGGGCGACAGTGTCGCTGGAGGCGGTGGCCCGGCGGCACAATGGGCCGACCGCGCGGCGCTGGCCTCCGCGGGCGAATCGGGTTTCAGTGGCGGGCATGCCAACGGCCGAACGAGCCGAGCGCCAAGTCTCTACCGGCCGGCCAGCAATCGCGCGTCGTTCGCCGACAAGGGCCTCAGGTGCGCGAGTTCGTTGCGCCACCGGTTCATCCGCCACGCGTCCCGTCGAACCTCGGGGTCGAAGCCCGGACGCTGCACCATGCCGGTGAGGTTTCCGATGTCGAGGTCCAGCGGATCTTCGGGTTTGCCCTCGCGCTTCAGGTGCTCCGCGATCAGGGCTCGGTGCTGCATGAGAAGATCCCTGCCCCAGCCGGCGATCGACGGCAGGAGCACCGATGCCTGTGCGCTCCAGATGCGACGCCGAAGGTCCCTCGGCGGATCTTCCAGGGCCGCCAGGGCCGCGTGCGACACGCCGTCTCCTGACGCTGTGCCGAGTTCCCAGGAAGCGTCGGTGGCGGATGTCCATCCCTGTTCTCCCGCGACCGACTGCAGAAGGGAGACAGGATCGAGTATTGCGTCGCATCCTTCGTCGAGCAGCCGCTCCGCCACGACCGGATCCCAGCTGGCGACCCGCGCGACGGTCGTGGCGAGCAGCGAACGCATCACGGGTCCGGCATCGCGGCCATGCAGGCGCTCGTGTGCCGCCAGGAGTAGGTCGGTCTCGTCGATGACGCCGCGCCAATCGAAACACTTCAGCGTGACGTCCTCCGACGGGGGCTCGGTGGGCGGCGCGCCTTCAAGGACCGCGACGAACAGGGTCCGTTCGAATTCGGGCACGCTCCGGGAGGCCTGCGCGTAGTCCACGAGGAACTTCTTCCAGGCGGCGCAGTCCTCACCGTCCATGTGCCCTACGCCATCGAGCCAGACGAGGCGCCCCTGAAAGTCCTCGTGCTCGCACAGGTCGAGGAGTGTCGGGTTCCACTCGTTGGGGAGGCGGGGCGCGAACCGTTCGCGAAGACTCCGGAACGGTGGGGTCGCTGGCTCGGGGCGGAACACGGTACAGCGCCACGATTCCTGGAGTCGCGACCGGACGTGTTCCCCGAAACCGGCTGGCGTTGTCACCGGGAACCGCATCACCACATTTGCGCCGTCGCGCAAGGCTCGCTCGACGCGAAGCGCGAAACGGATCGGGCCGGGCAGGGTCCAGAGATTCATCGAGGTGACGTCGCCTCGAGCAGACGCTTCACCAGTGGGTTAAACCGCCAGGACGCGTATCCGGCGGAAGACAGCAACCCCAGACGCTCGCCCCAGTCGACCCGAAGCCGCACCAAACCGAGGGGCACGGCGATCTCGGCCGAAACGAGTTCAATGCTGTCCTCGTCGAACGGGTCGTCGGCCGCGAAGAGTCCCCGCAACACGGATTCCGCATCGTGCGTCAACCCGAACTCGTCCCGCAAGCGCTTCCCGGGATTCTTCCCGGCTTCGCGCTGCAGCTCCGCAATCCGGGTCTGCCAGGGTCTGCCGGTCTTCTTTTTGCCGAACCGGTCGAGTTCGACGGGCCAGCCGCCCGAGATCTGCAGGAATTCCCTGGCATCGTCCGCGTCAGCCGTGTTGTTGGTGTCGTCCAGCCAGCGCTGCAGGAACGTCAGGTCGCACGGCCCCAGCGGAAACCAGTCCACGCCGTCCATGTCGGATTCCGCGGCGTCCTTCAGCAGCCGCCAGAGCTGGTCCGGCGTGGCGATGAATGCGACCCGATTCCACCGGCGCTTGCCCTGCGCTTTCCCCTTGACAACGCGCTTCGCGGCTCGGAGCCACTGGCCGTCCCACTTCAGGGTCGGCGGGACGAGTCGTACCGTCACGCTGTTGCGCACGGACGGCAGCTTCCTGAGTTGCTGTTCGAATTCGACGGCGTTGGCCGCGGGAGAGAATTGGTCGCTCCCGATTCGCTGGCGGAGGAACTCCTGCACGTCCTCGAGTCCGGCCGCGGGGCAGCCGCAGATCACGCCCACGCCTTCATCGTGGAGCTTCCATTCCTGCTGCCGGGTGAGTGGACCGCGTCTCGCGCTTTGCCGGTCTTGCGGATAACGGGCCCGGAACGACGCCGGCGCGTATGTTGATTCCAGCCTTCGTTCCTGCTGAGTCAGCGCTTTCTCGAAGTCTTTCCGGTTCCCGAGCAACAGCAGGATGTTCGGGTTCCGGAGCGTATACCGGCGGCGGTCCGGATCGATCGCCCGCAAGACCCCGAGTCCCTCCAGTTCCTCGAGCAGCCTCTGGAATTCCCCATCCCGCAACTGGAATCCGTCCGACCACCAATACTGCGCAGCCTCGAGGATTCGGTCGTGCGTCAGACCCTGGTCGAGATCGGTGCCCTCTTGCAGTTCGTGAGCAAGGGCGTAGCAGATGACCTCGTAGCGCGGATCCAGTTGCAGCGTGAGCAGAAACCGCTCACGTATGGCGTCGCGGAGTTCCCGACTGCCGTACGCATCGTCGATGGCGGCGTCGTCGATGGCGTAGGGAAAAGCCCGGTCGGAGTCGCGAAGCCTGCGCGTGAGTTCCGCGCCGTAGAGCTGTATGAGCGACGGATAGTAGTTGGTGTGAGCGAGAATGCGCGTGCTGAGGTCGTTCCCTCCGAACTTGCACCCGACCGCCTGGAGGGGTTCCATCACCAGCGCCTGAGCCTCCTTCCATTCTCCGTTCGACGTCATCGCACCCACGCATATCGGTTCGCCAAGATGCGCGAGGGGGTGGTTCGCTTGCTGGACCGTGCGTAGTACGTTGTGAAGGCCCGCGAAGACCACCTTGAATCGCCGGTCCGTACGGTCCATGAGGCCCTTGAGCCGCGAAGACTCGAGAAAGTCGCCCTTAGCGTCAACCGAAAGGAACTGGTCGGCCTCGTCGAGGAGCAGAAGCAGCCGACGGGTGTCCCGGCCGTCCAACCATTCCCGCATCTGATCAAGAAGCGACTCGACTTGCTTCGGGTTCTCAGGATCGATTTCTTGGCCGCGGCGCACCACGCGCAACGGGCTAAGGGCGTGCTGGATCACGCGCCAGAGGTCTGGTGCCCAGTCGATCTCGTTGACCTTGAGGTCGATCCACTTGGCCACTCGGTCGTTGCCGCCGAAGTCCTTTTCGACCTGTCGGAGCAGGGCGGTCTTGCCGAGCTGCCGTCCGCCGTAGATGAAGCAGGCGCCGGACTGGTCCATGATCGTCTCGCGCTCACGCTGGCGACCGTAGAAGAGCTCCTGCGGCACGAGACCGGAGGTGGTGGCGTACGGTTGAGCGGCGCTGTAGGGCAGCGTGCAGCGAAACAGGGCGGACAACCGATTGGGCGCACGGGCGGCGAGGAAGAGGATCAGGGTCTCATCGATGACGAGGAACAGACGGTGTTCACGAGTTGCGCGCTTGCGGATCTCGTCCCGTCCGGCGCCCAGACACCCGAAGTGCAGCACGATCGTGGGGTCGCGGTTTTCCATCCCGATGGAGCGGAAGATGGAGTCTGTCGCGGACGTATCCCAGTTGAGGAGCACCCGATAACGTCCGTTCGCCTCGGATCCGAACTGCCGCGAGGGGCAGAAGGCGCGGTCGGCAATCGGCTCAGTGGTGACGTTGGCCTGGGAGCGGGGTCGTTGAGAATCGACGGTGCGTACGCTAAACCCAAGGCTCTCGAGCAGACTCCGGAGCCGCGCCTTGTCGACCGAACGCTTCCGCGCCATTTGATACCACGCGTCGAGCAGGCCGGCTGCCGATTGCGCGTCTTCTTCCGCCAATTCGCCGAACGGTACGGCCGCGACGGACTCGCCGGTTCGGGCACCGCGGACGATGGTCTGAGGGTCCGTCGTCTTGCGGGCTGTCTCGATGGCCTCCAGGGTCGAAGTGAATTCGGAGAACGAGTCCGCCGGGGGCGGTAGCGGATTGACCGACTCCCCGCGCTCGAGACGATTGATCTGCTCGTGAGCCGTCTGGACGTACCCCTGCTCGATCGTGTGGTCGACGGCGGCCCTGGCCGCGTCATCCATTCGGTTGTGGGGCATGTTCCGCAAACGCCTTCGGACGGTCTCGACGCTCTTGTGGCTGAAGGCTTCAATGGCGTTGTCGACTTCGAGCAGTCGACGTGAAGATCCGGTCAGGACCTCCACGTCATGGAGGGAGGGCGGTGCCTGGGGCGACGGCTCGGCTACCTGGCGTAGCGCCGTGAGCTTGGCGGTCATTCCGTCGCGGTCGTCGGTCGGAAGCTGGCCACGACAGAAGGCGCTCTCGAGACGCTTCTGGGCGCTCTGAAGGTCGGTGCGCAGGGTCCGGCGACAGTTTTCGGTGCGCTCGGCAAGCGACGCGGTGCACGCATCGAGGTCTTCTTCTCCCTCGATGAAATCGAGCGCGAGACGCGCGCCGATGAAGTCATCCCGTTCGAGCCTCGCCTCGAACGCGGCACGCATGTCGTTCGCATGAGCGTGCGTGTTTTGCAGGCGATCGAGCAACTCGGCCTCATCGGTGGAGACGGCGTCGAGGCCGGTGTTGATCTTCAGGTCGGTGACGTACAGCAGGTCGCGAGAGAGAATGATGTCGGGAGCGAGGGCGGATTCCGTGATCGCGGAGTCGTCGTCGAAGAGTTGAAGCAGGTCGTCGAGCGCTCGTCGTGCGGGCCTGAGCGCGGCCGCGAGTGAAGTGGACCCTGACGCAGTGTCAAGGTCCAGAAGGGCCGCGATGGCTCTGGGGGCATGTCGCTCCACCTCTTGGCGGAGCGCATCGACTTGCTCGCTGACGAATCCGGCGGTCTCGGGCCGTGTGTCCATCAAGCGCAGCCACTCACGCGAGTAGTCGACGGCCGGCTGAACGTCGTTCCAGATCTGCTTGAGTGCGCGGCCCACAATCGGATTGGGCTTGGGGCCCCTTCGGTCGGCGCGTTGGACGATCTGGCTGAATGTCCTCTGGTCACTGATCTGCCTGTGAATTGCGTCGACATCAGGCCGGAGGGAGCTGTCGGAATCAGAGATGAGCCTCATCAGCCTCGCGAGCAGGCCGTCGCGGGCGAACAGGTCGCGCCACACCTTGGTCGCCCGGCCGTATATGTTGCGCTTGGAATCGGCACCGGCGTGCCAGGCGCGAACGCGCCCAGTGAGCGCATCGAACTGCTGCTGCCAAGTACCGGTTTGGCTCGACCGGAACATGGAGGCGTGGATTCTGACGCCCAACAAGCGGTCTGCGTGTTCGGCGACGCGACTGGCGAGGTCGTAAACGGGTTTCAGGCCATCGGAGAGGTTCACGGCTCTGAGTAGCGACGGGGCACCGGTGGTCGGCGCGAAGAGCGCGGGCCGGAGAGTAGCGCTGAACAGCAGCAGGCTGAGCGCGTCTCGCTCCGATTCGCGTCGCTCGTTGCGCAACAATGCGGTCGGATCGATGCGTTCGAGGATGGGGCGAAGGTCGCGCGCGGATACGCTGTCCGGCGAATGCACGTGGGGTGCCAGCATGGACGCCGCGATGATGTCGGCCAGCATCGGCGGGAGGGTTCCGTACCGGTCGTGGTCGCCGCACAGTCGAGCGATGTGGTAGGCGATGCCGGGGCGGCCGGCACCGAGAGCGCGCCACAGGCCTTCGACCGCTGAGGTTCCGCGGCGGTCGGCGAGCAGAGGTGGATCGGGGGAGCCTGTCAAGGCTGGTTCGGGGGCTGGGGCCGCATTCTCGTCGGGTTGGGTCGTGGCCTCCTGGGCGGGTTCGGTGGTGTCGCCCTCGGTCGCGTCGTCCTGGGCGGGTTCGGTGTGTCTTCCTGGTCGCCGTTGGCTGCGTCGTCCTGGTCGGCGTCAGTGGTGTCGTCCTGGACGGGTTCGCTGGTCTCAAGTTCGTCGGCACCGGCAGTCTGGGTGTCGTCGGTGTCGTCGGTGTCGTCGGTGTCGGCTTTGGTCGCCTGGGCGGTCGGCTTCGGGCCGGACTCCGGGGCCTTTCGTGGTTCGGGGGTCGTGGGGTCTTCGTCGGGGTGGTAGGAACGGCGCGGGTCGAACACTTGGTCGGTCGGCGCGACTATCCGGAAGATACGGTCGCGCGCTCTTTGAGTCTCCTCTGCCGCGCGGCCGATCTGTTGCTGGAGTGCGGCTTCCTGGTCCTGGGCATCAAGGCGCTTCAGCCGATCATCTTCTTGCTGCGCGCGCCGCCTCGCTTCGTCCAGCCGTTTCTGCACGTCGGCGCGGTGATGCGTTGCTGCCCGCCATACGGCGAGGGAGTCCGGAAGTTCGGCTTCGAGGCGATCTACGTCCACCTGAAGAAACTCGACATCCGAATCGACAGGCAGCGGGTACGCCGACCGCCATTGCGCGGCGATCTGGTCGGTCCATCGCGCGATCGGCGAGTCGCCGCCTCGGGCCAGCGCCGCCACTATATCGTGAGCACGCTGCAGGAGCTTCTCGGGTGCGGCGCGATCGAGTGCCTCGGTGACGGGTTCGAGGAGATCGGTCAGGGTGTTCACCTGCCGTGACAGATCGTTCAGGTGCTCGGGCAACAGCTCGGGCTGGAGCGGATCCGCGCCGAGCGTGCGTGCCGCGACCGCTACGGCGTCGCAGGTTTCCTGCCACCGGCGGATGACGTCGTCTTCCGCGGTCGGCGGGGTCTCGTCTTCGGTCAGCGAGCCGTCGCGTTGGTCGTTCAGCAGCGTGGCGAACTCGTCAGCGAGCGCATCCACGCGGCGTGCCGCGAGTTGCAGAAGTCGGAGGTCATCGAGGACGGTGGCCACGGCGAACACCGCGAGCGACGCCGCCTCGCGGCGATCGTCCGGTAGCTCGCTCCACTCGGCGAGGTCGCGTTGCAGCGCAGGCCACGCTGCCAGCGCCGGGCGCTGCCAGTCCGGCGCGTCGGTGACTGACTCGACGATGTCAGGGAGGCCGCGAAGCGCCTCCTCCACGGCGGCGGTGTCGACTTCCCTTTCGCGAAACTCGGGGTCGTGGCCCTGCACGGCGATGAACTCGAGTGAAGGCACGAGCTGCCCACGCGAGGCGGCCGGTGGATGGGGGGCGAGCGCCTGCCGCCAGAGCTCGCGACGCGATTTCGGGTTTCCGTAGTACGCGGTGAGCGCCAACCGGCGCCGCTCTGCGCCTGGGGGTTTCCCGGGCAAGCGCGGCACGGCGTCTTTGACGGCGTTGAGCACGGCCTCCACGGCCTTGGTGTTGGGAATCTCCAGAAACTCGCGTAGTCGCCGGAATTCGCGTCCGCCGCCGGAGAACCGTGCAGGGAGGCCGGTCGGAACGGGTGTCTTCTGGCTTCGGGTCATGGCGGCATCCAGTCGAGCATGCATTCGGGCCGTCAGCGAGTGCCGGATTCCGCTGGCCTCGGGCGCGGCAGTCGACCGTCGTGGCGAGCCGATGATAGCGCACGCGATGTCAGAATCTGTCTCGGTCGCCGCGGCGGTCATCGGGGCCGGCGATGGACCTCTTCGCGCCTGGCTACGCCGATCTGACGTCGCCTGTTGCCACAGTTCCCTTTCATGGCTGTTAAAGTATCATTATCGGCTTTTTTATGTCCATAAAAATGTAGACTTCGGAACCTGTCGGGTGCTACTCTCGCTGCGGACCGACCTGGGTGAAGGTCCGCCCCCGATGCTGCCGCGACTACTGCTCGACGACCTCCAGGCGTGGCGGCGGGAACCCGTCCGCAAGCCGCTGCTGATCGACGGCGCGCGTCAGGTCGGCAAAACCTGGCTGATCGACCGCATCTTCGGACCCCGGGAGTTCCGGCGGGTCCATCGGCTCGACTTCCGGCGCGAGCCGGGGCTCGGCCGGTTCTTCGCGGACAGCCTCGACCCGAGGGCGATCCTCTCGAACCTCGAGCTGCACGTCGACGCCGACATCGACGTCGAGCGCGACCTCGTGTTCTTCGACGAGGTGGGCGAGTGCCAGCCCGCCGTCGACTCGCTCAAGTACTTCGCAGAGTCCCTGCCCCAGGCGTTCGTCTGCGCTTCCGGCTCCAACGTCGGCCTGCTCGACTCGTTCCCGGTCGGGAAGGTCCGGCAACTGGAGATGTTCCCGCTGTGCTTCGAGGAGTTCCTGATGGCGGCGGGGCGCCCGCGGCTGCTTCAGGCGTTCCGCGAGCGCCGGCGCGGCGAGGCGGTCCATCAGCGGCTCTGGCCCCTGCTGCTCGACTACTACTTCGTCGGGGGGATGCCCGAGGCGGTGGCCCACTGGTTCGAGACGGACGGCACCGTCCGCGAGCGGGCCGAAGGAGTCGGCCGGATTCACCGGGAGCTCGTCGACGGCTATCGGCGCGATTTCGGGAAGTACGCCGGCAAGCTCCACGCGCAGCACATCGACGCGGTGTTCTCGAACGTGCCGCGGCAGCTCGCGGCCGTTGGGGACGGCTCGGTGCAGCGGTTCCGGTTCCGCGACGCGATCGAGCGCAAGCGGCGCTACCGCGAGCTGCGCGGCCCCATCGACTGGCTGGAAGCCGCAAAGCTGGTCCGCAAGTGCCATCCCGTCAAGGGCCGGCCGAGCGTGCCGCTCGGGGCGCAGGTGCGGGAGAACATCTTCAAGCTGTACCTGTTCGACGTGGGGCTGCTCGGGCATATGCTGGGCCTCACCTACGCCGACCAGCACGCGCAGGACTTCGCCTTCAAGGGCTACGTCGCCGAGAACTTCGTGCAAACCGAGCTGAGCGCCCGCGTGGCGTATCCCACGTTCGCGTGGGAGCACGCCCAGGCGGAAGTGGAGTTCCTCCACCGGGCCCGCGACGGCTCGATCGTCCCCGTCGAGGTCAAGAGCGGCACCCGTACCCGCGCCCGCAGCCTGCGCTCGTACATCGCGCGGTACGCGCCGCGCCGCGCCGTCAAGCTCGTCGGCGGTCCCGGCGGCGACGGCGATGGCCCGCTCGAGACGTGGCCCCTCTACTACGCTCAATATCTGCGCGACTTGTAGCGCCGATGGCGGAAGTCGGGGCGACCTATTCGAGCAGGGGAGGCGGACAGGTTGGCGTCGATGACGACCTTCACGCCGGCATGCTCAACGCCCGATGCGCCGGCGGCGAACGGCCCGTACCTCTTCCACCGCCAGTTCGACGGCCTCGATCTCGCGTCGGACTGCGCGGCCCCGGGCTGTTCTGGATCGTGCCGTTCGTCGACCGCGTCTCGGCGTGGGTCGACCAGCGCACGGTCACGACCACCTTCGCGGCCGAGCAGACCCTGATCTCGGACACGGTGCCGGTGAACGTCGACGCGGTGCTGTTCTGGATGGTGCACGACGTCGAGAAGGCGGCGCTCGAGGTCCAGGACTACGCGCAGGCGGTGAGCTGGGCGGCGCAGACCGCGTTGCGCGACATCATCGGCCGGACCACCCTCGCCGACCTCCTGCGCGGCCGGGAGCGCATCGAGGCCGAGCTGCAGCAGCTCATCGATCAGCGCTCGAACCCGTGGGGCGTGACCGTGTCCTCCGTCGAGATGCGCGACGTCGTCATCCCGGACGCGCTGCAGGACGCCATGTCGCGCGAGGCGCAGGCGGCACGCGAGAAGCAGGCCCGCGTCATCCTGGGCGAGGCCGAGATGGCCATCGCCAACTCGTTCCAGGAAGCCGCGAAGGCGTATCAGGAGAATCCCACGGCTCTGCACCTGCGCGCGATGAACATGCTCTACGAAGGGCTGAAGGAGAAGGGCGCGCTGATGCTGGTCCCGAGCAGCGCCGTCGAGTCGATGGGCGTGGGGGGGCTGATGGGCGCCGCCGCGCTTCGTCAGGCCGATCTGGCCGGCGGGGGCGACACGCGCACCGGCGCCGAGCCGGCGCCGGAGTGAGAGACGGCGCCGAGCCCGGTTCCGTCGTCGGAGACCTCGCGGTTCGCGAAGGAGCTGTCACGTGCACAAGATCGGTGCTCTGGACCCTCGATTGTTGGCGACGTCGCTGCTCGCGGCGCTTGGCGTCGGTGGGGCGGCCGCCGGGCAGACCCCGCCGCACGCGGTACCCGTCGAGCCGATCGCCGCCATCCTCGTCGCTTTCGAGCGACACGCGATCGTGGCCCTCGGCGACCCTCACGGCAACGAGCAGGCCCGATCTGGAGCAGCTTCAGAGCTACTGCGCCCGCGTCGCGCCCTGACCCCCGGACCGCCCGTGCCCCGGGGCCTCCGCCGTCTCGGTGCCCGCACCGGACGTGTTCACTGTCTGGCCGACCGCAGGGGGCGACTCTGGAGACCGTTCAGGAGGCCAGCGCTTCGAGCCGCTCTCGCAACACTGCGAGGCGGGCTTGGTTTGCCTCATCCGGAAGCAGGAATCCAAGAAGAGCGTCCACGAAATCTCTCGTTCCGAGTAGGTTCGCGAGAGCTTCTCGTATGTAGCTTCGTACGTCGTGTGGGGCCTCCAGGATCTCGTCAACCAACTCCGGTCGCCCGTCGACAACTGCGATCGCGTCTTCGAGGTCGTGACTGGCGGAATAGTCGCCGTCTCCACGTCCGTGAAATGCTTCCAGCTTGGTTGCGAGGAAGTACACGGGCGTGATGCATCTCAGGGTCAACCCCGCAAGATCGACCCGATCGGCCGATTCCATCGCGGGATGATACCAGCGATTGGTGAACCCCAGGACCGCTTCGGCAACCGGCATGACGTCGATGGCGAGGCTCCCGTGACGCCACCGGCAGGTTGGCGCGTCTTCTCGATTGTCCTCGGTCAATCCACGCTCACGGAGCCGATCGGACAATGCACCGTACTCGGCGTACGAATACACCTCGGCGATCACGTCGACGTCGGTCGTCGGCCGCATGCCGGCCGCAGCCGGGTCGGTGATCAACAGTCCGGTCACGCATCCGCCGACGAACACGACCTCGTCGAGCAATGGCTCCAACAGCCGAACCGCGGCCTCCAGCAACTGGAGGTTGGGATCATGCATCAGGACGTTCCCGTACGCGCTTTGCGATCTCACGCTCCGCGAGGCTCCTCTCGCGAGCGCGACCGTCGCGCAGCGCGTCCAGGAGCGCCAGCAATTCGTAGAGGCTCGGGTCTGCACGCGCGGCCAGGGGCACCATCTTGTGCAGCGGCTCGAGTGAGACGCCGCGGTGCTCGCCCGTCGCGAACGGCCAGACGGGCGGCAGATCGGTCCCGCCCGAGATCCGGCGGTTCAAGGGCGGGGCTGCGTACGAGGTGAGGATTCCCCGAGTGACCCCGCCCCGCCGTGCTGGAAACGCGTACTTCATCCCATGTACGAGGAACTCCTCCGCCGCCGTTGCGTTCGGTCGACTGTCGCGGGCATCCTTGAAGACGAGCCGCGCAGCCGCCAGTCGGTTCAGAGCGGCGTGGACCTGGGACGCGCTCAGGATCAGATCGACGGCCATCCGCACGAGGGACGGGCGTCGCCCGGGGTAGCACAACAGCTTGGCCAGGACGACAACGTCCTGGGGATGCAGGGACAGCGGGCTCATGGCTATTCTGTATTCGAGAATCTGGAATACAGAATAGCACACTGGCCGCCTACCGCGACGGATAGCCCCCCACCCAGACCGGGCTCGACCACGCCATCGCGTCGTTCACCTGCCGGACCCGCACGTAGTAGTAGTCGCCCTGCCGCGGGGTGTCCTCGTCGGTGTAGTCGAAGCTGACGTCGCGCGGGCCGTTGCGGATGAGGCGGCGCAGGGTGATGCGGTCGTCGGGGTAGTCGTCGATGGGCATCGCGCGCGAGATTCCGCCGGCGTTGAGGGTCATGCGCACGCGGCTGGCGGGGATGACCGCGCGCGGCCGGTAGAAGGGCGGGGCCGAGCCGGTCTCGGCGGTCTCCTCGAGGTCGACGGTGACCGCCACGCTGGGGCGGATGCCCGACAGGGTGAGCCGCAGCGAGCTGGCGTCGCCGCGGGTGTGGGTGGCGAAGCGCGCGCCGTTGCCCGTCCGCTCGAGGAACTGGGTGGTCGGGTTCACGAAGTCGGTGGCGTCGACGGCGACGACGTTCGCCCCGGTCACCCGCACCTCGCCGCGCCAGTGGCGCCAGCCGCGCGGGGCGTCGCCGGGGTGGACGGGGGTCTCGCCGGACGAGAACGACAGCAGCCACTGCTCGGTGTCGGCGGGCCGGCCGCGACCCACCGCGTACTCCTCGCTCCAGATGACCTCGTCGTTCTTCAGCAGCTCGACCGACCGGATGGGCGCGGTGCCGACGACCCGGCCCTCGATCTCGCGGACCTCGGCGTACTCCGCCTCCTGTCCCATCGGGATGCCGTTGACGCTGACGTCGAGGATGATGCGGTCGCCGGTCGTCGCATAGGTGCGCCGCTGCTTCATGGCGTCGAAGATGGCGTCGCGCGAGCGCTCGGGGGCCATCACCGCGCCGAGGCCGCCGCGCTGGGCCAGCGAGTCTCGGTTCGGGGCGGAGTAGCCGGGGTGCGACAGGTGGTCGTCCGAGGCGGCGATCAGCCCCACCCGGTGGCCGTGCGACAGGTACTGCCGGACGAACCAGTTGAAGGTGCCGTGCATCGACATCATCTCGATGAGCGGCTCGAGCTGCGGGTCCGACTGACGGTAGTCGCCGGGGTTGTGGGCGTGGGGGATGACGAGGACGTCGTCGGGGTCGTAGCGCGCGTGCAGGCCCTGGTAGAGCTCGGACAGGGTGGGGAACTCGACGGCGGACACCGGCGTCCGGTCGGTCGTGTTGCGGTACAGCACGTTGTGGTGGCCGCCGAACCGGGCCGGCCGGGTCCACTCCCAGCCGAGATAGGGGATGAACCGCCCGGGGTCGTCGAACGCCTCCACCGCCGCTTTCGACAGCTCCCACTCGGCGTCGTCGAGCCAGACGTCGTGCTCGGAGTGGGTGACGAAGTCGAGCCGGGCGTCGTCGCGGGCGAACGTCATGAAGAAGTCGATGGTGCCGATGCCCTCGGCGTAGCCGGAGTGGCCGTGGGTGTCGCCCCAGAAGATGCGCCGCTCCGGGTCCTCTACGACGAGGACAGGGTTGGCGTCGCCGGTGATCTCGCGGTCCTCGGAACGGAGGGCGATCCAGTGCGGCCCGGGCTCGTCCAGGGTCAGGGGCACGAGGGTGATGGCCTCGGCCCCGGCCGGGGTGGTGGCGCGCACCTCGCCGTCGACGAGCACCTCGAAGGCGGGGATGTCGCCGGTGGCGCGGTTGTAGAACGCGTCCTCGGCCCGCACCGACAGCTCGAACGGCTCGCCGGGCTCGACGACGCTCGGCGCGAAGCCGTGCACGCCGGCCACCCGCGTCCCGCTGACGACGAAGGGCAGGATGGGCAGCGGCCGCCACTCGCCCGACGCGTCGAGGTCGACGTAGAGGGGCAGGGGCATGCGCGCGCTCGACGTGCCCGTCATGAGCAGGCCCGGTCCGCCGCCGCCGGTGTCGCCGTAGGTGATGGTGACCGACTCGCCGGGGTCGAGCCGGCCCGACGCGAGGCGGAAGACGAGGGCCGGCTCGGGCGCCCGGAACCCGCCGTGGGGGCCGCGCGCCATGTAGACGTCGGGCTCGAACCTGGCGTCGCCATCGGTGGTGGCGATGGTCACGTAGCCCTCGCCGGCGGGGTCGTCGGTCTGGAAGGGGCCGTAGTTCATGTTGAAGTGCCGGGCCACCCAGAAGCCGCCGCCGGCCTCCACCGCGCGCGTCCCCGCCGTCCACGTCTGGCGGATGGTCTGGTGGCTGCGCGCCTCGAACGGGCCGAGCGACTCGGCCGTCAGCTCGCCGAGGGCCCCGGGCTCGTCGTGCAGGGTGAACTGGCGGACGAGCCGGTCGATGACCGCGCCCTGGGCGAGGGCCGCCTGACCCCGGGGGGGCAGGGTCGCCTGCAGCCGCACGCGCGGGCCCTCCAGGCCGACCTCGCCGCCGCCGAGGGCGTAGGCGTCGACCCACTCGTCGAGGACGCGCGCGCGCTCGGCGATGGTCGCCTCGTCGGTGGGGCTCGCCGCGACGTCGGCCTTGAGCTGCTCGACGGCGGCGCGCAGGTTGGGGCTCAGGTAGTCGTCGCCGGCCCCGTCGCCGCCGGGCGCGCCGCACGCGGCGGCCCAGCCGGCCAGCGCGAGGGCGGGGAGCCGGCGAGGAGTCGGTCGTGTCCCGGTTTCCGTCCGGCCGGGCACCGCGGCGCGACACTCACGATCCGTCGTCCGGTGTGTCATCCAAGTATCCCGGCTTCCTCTGATGGCGCCGATGCCGATCAGAACATCGCGATCGGATTCGCCGGGCTGCCCGTCCCGCGCGCCACGTTGAGCGGCAGCAGCATGAACATGAACTCGTGCCGGCCCTCTTCGGCGCAGGCGTCGGCGATGGGCTCCAGCCGCGCGTTGTCGAGCAGGGCGACGCCGAAGTTGAAGAGCACGCCGTGGACCGGCCAAGGCAGGCCGTCCGCGCCCATGCGGGCGTCCATGAGGTCCCAGCCGAGCAGGGCGACGTCGTGGTCGCGGATGAACTCGGCGCAGCTCGGGTGCAGGCCGGGGCGCCCCCGGCTGCCGTCGTCGCCGCTCTGCATGTACGACGCCCATCCGCTGTGCACGAGCAGCGCGTCGCCCGCCTCGACGGTCACCCCCTGCGCGGCGGCGATCGCCTCGAGCTCGTCGCCGCGGACGGGGCGGTCCGCCGTCACGTGGGGCTCGCCGCGGTGGCGGGGCACGTCGAGCAGCACCCCCTTGGTGATGATGCCTCGGTTCCAGTGGGTGATGTCGCCGAAGTGGGCCCCCTGCGTGGTGATCTCGACGTCGGGGTCGCGGCCCTGCCACATGCCGTCGTCGTCCCAGATGTGGCATAGGGCGTCGATGTGGGTCACCGTCGAGCCGTGGTAGATGAAGCCCAGGTAGTCCATGACGTAGCCGCCCCCGCCGAGCGAGTCCTTGGTGATGAAGTGCTGCGGCGGCTCGAAGACGCGGCTGAGCGAGACGGTGCGGCCGGTGTGCACGAGGCCGGCGGCGGCGGCGCGCTTCTCGGCGGTGATGAGGTTGACGGCGCCGACCTGGTCGTCGTCGCCCCAGCGGCCCCAGTTGCGCCGGTCGCGGTACATCGCGGCGTAGTCGGGGTCGCCGGCCTGCGCCGGCCGGGCGGCGCGAGCGGCGGGTGCCGCCGACGCGGCCGATGCCGCCGCCCGGTTGCGGGCGGCCTGACGGGCGAGGAGCTCCGGGGGAGAGAAGGTCCCGGCGGCGGTGCGGGGGGTGCCCGCGGGTGAGGCCAGGGCCGAGGCGGGCCGGGCCAGCGCGGCGCTGCCCACGGCGGCCGCGTGCATCAGGAAGCGTCGTCTTGATGAAGCCATTCCGAGGTCCTCCCGCCGCCCCCTCCGGGGCATGGCTTGCCGGTGTCGGTTCGCGCCGTCGGTCCGCTGAATGGGATGGATTATAGCGTCAGGCGGCCCGCCCCGTTTCCGCGTCCGGTAAACGGTTGATGGGATTGGACGTATCCTATTATGGCCGGGTGCCGGTGTCGGTCTCCGCGTCGCGGCGATGGTGCCGTCGTCAACGCGCCGTGCGACGGGGTGCGATGGGCGGGCATTGCGGCGGGGGCTGACAGCGGAGCGGCGCAACTCTGCGGGGCGGACGGGGTCCGGGTGTGCACCGCCGAATGAAGCGCGCCGAGCGCGTTGGGGACCGTCAACTCCGTGTGACGAGGAGCGTGTCGCGAGTCTTGCGGCGGAGCGGCGCGACGCCGCGTCGGGGTGGGCGGCACGGTTGCGGTCCGTAGCGATGAGGAGCTGGTGAGCGTGCGAGCGAAGGGTGTGCATCGGGCGGCGTCGGCGTGGGCGGTCCTGGCGGGCGTGTTGCTGGCGGCGGCTCCGGCACCGGCGCAGCCGGCCGCGGTGGCGCCCGGCGCCCCGGCGGCGGGGACGATGGCCATTGTGCCGTTCGCGAACCTGTCGGGGAGCCCGGCCGACGACTGGATGGGCCGCGGCATCGCGGAGGGGCTGGCGGCGGGGTTCCCCGCGGGGACGGCGGTCGTCGTGCAGCGGGACGGCGCCGCCGCGGCGGCCCCGGCGGATGCGTCCCATGCGCCGGTCTCGGCCGAGGAGGCCGTCGGCGTGGGCCGCGCGCTCGACGTGCCGTTCGTGGTCGTCGGCGCCCATCAGCGATTCGGGACCCGGCTCCGCATCACCGCCCGCGTGATCTCGGCGGCGTCCGGCGAGGTCGTCCGTTCGGCGATCGTCGACGGCGCCCCGCACGATCTGTTCGACCTGCAGGACCGCGTGGTGCTGGCGCTTTCGTCGCCGGAGGCCCCGGCCGGCACGGTGGCCGCGCGGCGGCCGGGGGCGGGGACCGGCGGAACGCGCCCTCCCGCGGGCGCGCGCCCGCCCGCGGGGACTCCGCCGTCGGGCGGGGCCGGTCCGTTCGGGAACCCCGCATCGCCGCCGGCCCGGCGCGGCTCCGGCGCGGTCTCCATGGCTCCCTTCGAGCCGGTGCCGGTGCCGGGCCCGGCGGCGGCAGTCGGCTCCCCGGCCCGGCCGTCGGTGGGAGGCGATCCGGGAGCGGTCGGGACGGCTTCCCCGCCGGCTCCCTTCGCGGGTGCCTCCGCCCCGGCGGCCGTGGCCCCGGCGGCCGTGGCCCCGGCGGCCGCGGCCCCGGCGGCCGCGGCCGGCAGCGTGGCGGCCGGCGGCTTCCTGGCCGGCAACGCCGCCGCCCTCGCGTCGCTCATCGACGGCCCGCCGGCCCCCGTCGCGCCCGAGGTGATGACGCGCGACGAGGACGGCCGCACCACCGTCCGCGCGATCCCGCTGGCCGAGGGCATCCGGCTCGACGGCGTGCTCGACGAGCCCGTCTACGAGACCGTGCCCCCGATCACCGGCTTCATCCAGCAGGTGCCCGACATCGGCGCGCCCGCCACCGAGCGGACCGAGGCGTGGATCCTGTTCGACGACACCAACGTCTACGTCTCCGCCCGCGTCTGGGACTCGGCCCCCGAGAGCCAGTGGGTCGCCAACGAGATGCGCCGCGACACGAGCCAGTTGCGCCAGAACGACACCTTCACGGCCTTCTTCGATACGTTCTACGACCGCCGCAACGGCTTCAACTTCTACACCAACCCCCTGGGCGCGCGCGCCGACCAGCAGTTCACCAACGAGGGCAACCCCAACTCCGACTGGAACCCGGTGTGGGACGTGCGGACCGGCCGCTTCGCCGGCGGCTGGACGGTCGAGATGGAGATCCCCTTCAAGACCCTGCGCTACCGCTCGGAACCGCCGCACCTCTGGGGCATCCAGCTCCGCCGCGCCATCCGGCGCAAGAACGAGTGGGTCTACCTGACCCGGCTGCCCATCTCGGCCGGCGGCGGCAGCGGCTCGTCCGGCATCTTCCGGGTCTCGGCCGCCGGGACGCTGGTCGGCCTCGAGCCGCCCCCGGCGAGCCGGAACATCGAGGTCAAGCCTTACGGCATCGGGGGCATCTCGACCGACCTGACCGCAGATCCGGCGGTGAACAACGCGGGGGACGGCACCGGGGGCATCGACGTCAAGTACGGCATCACCCAGAACCTGACCGCCGACTTCACCTACAACACCGACTTCGCGCAGGTCGAGGTGGACGAGCGGCAAGTCAACCTGACCCGCTTTCCGCTGTTCTTCCCCGAGAAGCGCGAGTTCTTCCTGGAGGGGCGCGGCATCTTCGGCTTCGCGCGGGGCGGCGTCACGGGCCGCTTCGGCGGACTCGGTGGCGGCGGTGGCGGCGGCGTCTTCGGCGACGTGAACGTCCCGCAGCTCTTCTACAGCCGGAAGATCGGCCTCGAGCGGGGCCGCGTGGTGCCCATCGTGGGGGGGGCGCGGGTGACCGGCAAGGTCGGCCCGTTCGACGTCGGGGCCCTGAACATCCACGCCGGCGACGAGGTGGTCTCGGCCAGCGAGCCGACCAACTTCACGGTGGTGCGGCTGCGGCGCGACGTCCTCCGGCGCAGCTCGATCGGGGGGATGTTCACCAACCGTTCGGTGTCGCGGGTGGCGCCGGGGCAGGCGAGCCAGGCCTACGGTGTAGACGGCACTTTCGCGTTCTTCGAGAACGTCAGCCTCATCAGCTATTTCGCCCGCACCCGGGTGCCGACCCCCGAGTACGAGGGCAAGGACACGAGCTACCAGGGCAAGTTCGAGTACGCGGCCGACCGCTACGGCCTGCAGGTCGACCACCTGCTGGTCGAGGACAACTTCCTGCCCGAGGTGGGCTTCCTCCGGCGCGACAACTTCCGGCGCACCTACGTGTCGGGCCGGTTCAGCCCGCGGCCCGCGATGGAGAGCGTGCGGCAGTTCAGCCTGGAGGGGGCCGTCGACTATATCCTCATGGCCGACGTCACCCAGCTCGAGACGCGCCAGCGCCTGCTGTCGTTCCAGACCGAGTTCGAGTCGAGCGACCAGCTCACGTTCTTGGCGACCGACAACTACGAGCTGTTGCTGCAGCCGTTCACGCCGCCCGGCGCCGACTTCACAATTCCGGTGGGCGGCTACAGCTTCGCCGATTACCAGGTGGCGTACGCCATCGGGCAGCAGCGCCGCGTCAACGGGCAGGTGGCGTTGCGGCGGGGCGACTACTTCGGGGGCGCGCTGACCAGCCTCGAGCTGAGCCAGGGCCGCATCGCGGTGCTGCCGCAGATGTCGGTCGAGCCGACGGTGTCGTTCAACTGGATCGACACGCCGTACGGGAAGTTCCAGTCGAACCTGGCGGTGACGCGGGTCAACTACGCGTTCAACCCGCGGATGTTCTTCAGCGGCCTGCTGCAGTACAACTCCGCCGACAATTCGTTTAGCAGCAACCTGCGGCTGCGGTGGGAGTACAGCCCGGGCAGCGAGCTGTTCGTGGTCTACACCGACGACCGCGACGTCACCAACGGCTTCCGTCCCGACCGGGGCCTCGACCTCCGCAACCGCGGCTTCGTGGTCAAGTTCAACCGCCTGTTCCGGTTCTGACGCGGATGACCGCCGGTGTCGCCCCGCCGGCGCGGGCGCGAGGCGGTATGCCCGACTATCCCCGCATTCCCTACGGCTGGGCAGACTTCCGGGCCATCCGGCTCGAAGGCCGCCTCTACGTCGACAAGACGCGGTTCCTCCGGCGGCTGGAGGAGGAGCGCTACGTCTTTCTGATCCGGCCCCGGCGCTTCGGCAAGTCGTGCTGGGTGTCGCTGCTCGAGAACTACTACGACCGCAACCGGGCCGGCGAGTTCGAGGCCCTGTTCGGGAGCACCGACGTCGGGCGGCGGCCCACGGACGGCCGCCACCGCTACGTGGTCCTGCGCTTCGACTTCTCGGTGTTCGACGATGCGCCCGAGACCCTGCGGGAGCGCTTCGAGACCTACTGCGACACGGTGCTCTACTACGCGCTGGAACGGAACGGCGACCTGTTCCCCGACGCGGCGCGGCGCCGCATCCTGGCGCCGGCCGCCGTCGACGGCAAGCTCAACCAGTTGTTCGCCTACGCCGGCGAGCACGGGATTCCGCTCTACGTGCTCATCGACGAGTACGACAACTTCGCCAACACCATCCTCGCCCACCACGGCGCGGCGTCGTACCGCGCGTTCACCCACGGGGGCGGCTTCTACCGGAACTTCTTCGCCACCCTGAAGGGCGGGGCCGGACAGGGCGGCGGCCTCGAGCGCCTGTTCGTCACCGGCGTCTCGCCGGTCACGCTCGACGACGTCACCAGCGGCTTCAACATCGGCCGGAACGTCAGCCTGCATCCCGACTTCAACGAGCTGCTCGGCTTCACCGAGGCGGAGGTGCTCGGCCTGCTGCGGAGGTACCGCGAGCTCGGGGCGTTCTCGCAGGACCTCGACGCCGCGATGGAGTTGATGCGGGCCTGGTACGACGGCTATCGGTTCGCCAAGGGCGCCGAGACGGACGTCTACAACACCGACATGGTGCTCTACTACCTGAACGAGTCGCTGCCGAACAAGCCGCCGCCGGACGATCTGATCGACCTCAACGTCCGCATCGACTACGGCAAGCTGCGGCATCTGCTAGTTGTCGGCCGTCAGCTCAACGGCAACTTCGACGTGCTGCGGCGGGTCATCGGCGAGGAGACCGTCGAGACGCCGCTGCAGTCCGGCTTTCCCCTGGAACGGCTCGACCAGCCCGAGAACTTCCTCTCGCTGCTGCACTGCTTCGGCCTGCTGAGCATCCGCGGCGTGGTCGGCGGCGTGCCCCGGCTCGCGATTCCCAACCAGACCGTCCGGCGGCTGATGTACGGGTATCTGCGCGACGCATACCGCGATGTCGAGGTGTTCTCGGTCGACCTGTTCACCTTCGACCGGTTGCTGCGCGCCATGGCCAACGAGGGCGCGTGGGAGCCGGTCTTCGCGTTCCTGCGCGACGCCGTGGCCGCGCAGACCGGCATCCGCGACTACATCGGCGGCGAGAAGGTGATCCAGGGCTTCCTTGCCGCCTACCTCAGCGTGACCGACCACTTCGTGTTCCGCTCGGAGGCGGAGCTCGGCAAGGGCCACGCCGACATCTGCCTGGAGCCGCTGGTCGCCCGCTATCCCCACCTGCGCCACGGCTTCCTGATCGAGCTGAAGTACCTCAAGCGGAGCGAAGAGGCCGGCGAGACGCGGGTCGCGGCGGCGGTCGACGAGGCGGCCGCGCAGTTGCGGCGCTATCTCGCCGACGATCGCCTGTCGCGCCAGTACCCCGCGGTGCAGTTCACCGGCTTGGCGGTGGTGTTCCACGGGTGGGAGATGGTGGCCTGCGAAGCGGTGGGCCGGGCAACGCCGTGAACGTTCGTAGGCGGCGACCCGGCGACAGCGGCGGCTTCAAAAAACGCGTGACGCTACATCCAGTCGGTCAGCGCTCCCGGCGCGTCGAGGGGCGCGGCGCGCGCGTCGCCCGCGTCGTCGAGCGGGTAGGCGTTCGGCGCCCGGCAGAAGATCGACAGCGACCGGACCGCGCCGGGCGGCAGGACGCCGGCGATGGCCCGCAACGGACCCGCGTCGCGGGCGTTCGGGTGCTCGGTCCACTTGGCGTCCGCGAGATGGAACGTCCCCGCTCGGTGCAGCAGGAAGTCGGCTTCGCGGGAGCGGTCGCGCCAGAAGTGGAAGTCCCAGCCGCCGCGGCGGTTCGACTGGGCGCGGCGGATCTCGGCGCAGACCAGCGTCTCCCACAGCGCCCCGGTGAGCGGCGAAGCGCGCAGGGCCTCGACGGTGTGCACGCCGCACAGGAACGCGGCGAGGCCGGGGTCGCGCACGTACAGCTTCGGACGCTTCACGAGCGTCTTCGTCGGGTTGGCGAACCACGGCTCCAACAGCATGAGCTGGTGCGAGGCCTCCAGGGCCGACAGCCAGGCGCCCGCGGTCGAGCCGGCGATGCCGGCGTCGCGGGCGAGGTCGGCGCGGTTGAGCAACTGCGCCGAACGCAGGGCCGCGGCGCGCAGGAAGCGCTCGAAATCGCGGAGGTTCGCGACTTGGAGGAATTGCCGGAGGTCCCGTTCCAGGTAGGTCGCCACGTACGAGCGGTAGAACCCCTCGGCGTCGATCTCCGGGTTCTCGTACAGCTCGGGGAAGCCGCCGCGCACCACGAACTCGTCGGCGGCGAGGCGCGGATGCGCGGCCTTCGCCTCGGCGAACGACAGCGGCTCGAGCGCGATGACGGCGGCGCGGCCGGCCAGCGAGTCGGAGACCGACTTCATCAGGCCGAGCGGCTGCGACCCGGTCAGCAGGAAGGCCCCGTACCGCCCGCGCTCGCGGTCGACGGCCGCCTTCAGATGGCGGAAGAGCCCGGGCGCGTACTGCACCTCGTCGATGACCACGGGCGGCGGGTGGCGCGCGAGGAAGGTGCCGGGGTCCCGCTCGGCCTGCTCCGCCTCGCTCGGCAGGTCGAGGGTGACGAACCCGTGGTCCGGGAACAGCCGCCGCATCAGGCTGGTCTTCCCGGTCTGTCGGGCACCCGTCAGCACCACGACCGGCCGCGTCGCCGCCCGCTGCAACAACAGCGGCTCGATCTGGCGGTCGATCCACATCGTGTGAATTCTACGATGCCATCGAACGATTTGCACGTCTGGGGTGCACCGTTGGGATGCTCGGGCAGCGTGGACGGTGCGGGGGTACGATTGGAACCGGGTTTCAGACCGGGACTCGACATCCTTGGCGCGCTCGCGACGCGGTCTACGAGACCGTGGCCCGTTCATCGGGCACCGCGCCGGGGCCGCGCCCATCCTACGGGTATACTGGAGTCGATGACCAGATTGCATCGAATCACGCAAGATCCGGACGTCATGGGCGGACGTCCGTGCATTCGGGGCCTTCGCGTCACCGTCGGGACCATCGTCGGACTTCTGGCCGCAGGCCATCACCCCGATGAGGTGCTGGCCGCCTACCCGTATCTCGAGCGCGACGACATCAGCCAGGCGCTCGCCTGGGCCGCGTGGCGCAGCGAGGAGCAGGAAGTCGCGGTAGGCTCGAATTGAGGCTCCTCGGCACCACCGCGAATGTCGCGCCGCCTCTACTCGGCCGCGTCCCGCACGACGGTGAAGCCGGCGGCCCACTCGTGGGGGCCCCAGTGGACGACGAGGCGGCCCTGGTCGGCGGCGGTGGGGACGAGGGTGGCGCCGAGGGGGCGGAAGGACCCGGCGGTGCGCGAGTACTCGACCGGGGTCTCGCCCGCGTCGAAGTCCGGGTTGTGCTGGGTGCCCCACGAGTCGGGCTCGTGGTTGAACACGAAGCGCCAGCCGGCGCCGGCGCGGCGCAGCCAGACGCCGTAGGCGCCGGCGAAACCGGGGGCGAGGTTGCCGGTGGGGACCTCGGCGTCGCCGAAGCGTAGCGAGACGTCGGACTTGAGGCGGAGGACGGGGGCGCGGATCATCCCGACGACCGCGCCGTCCGGGGTGTCGGCGACGCGCGGGTAGTCCTCGTCCTCGACGTCGATGCCCTTCCAGTAGAGCATCGAGATGCGCGCCCCGTCGGGCAGCACCAGCGCCGTCTCGTTGCGCTCGTTGAGCATGTTGTTGCGGGCCGTCGGGCTGTTGTCGTCGGCGGCCTGGCGGGGGGTGCCGCGGCCCGAGACCCGGGGCCGGCGGGGTGGCGGGGGCAGCTCGTCGAAGCGGAAGTCGCTGCTCCACGCCTGGCGGCCCCACCGCAGCTCGAGCCGGCCCGACTCGGCCGCGGTGGCGTGCGCCGAGGCGGTGAACACCGGCGACGCGGCGGCGGTCTCCGTGTGGTGCAGCGGGACGACGTGGACGGCGCTGCCGTCGTCGCCGGCCCGGATCTCCAGGCGCCAACCCTCGGCGTCCCGCGCGATCCACAGCTCGGGAGCGGGGGGATCGACGGGCTCCGGCGCGGCGTCGGCGGCAGCCTCGTCCGACTCGTCCGCGGCGTCGTCCTCGGCCGGTTCCTCCCGCGCCGCGGCGGTTTCTCGCGCCCGCGCTTCGGCCGCGATGCGCGCCGCCGCCTCGGCCCTCTCGGCGGCCAGCGCTTCAAGGTCCGCCTCGAGCGTGCCGATCCGCAGGGCGCGATGTCCTTCGAAGGTCCCCACCCGCACCGCCGTGCCCGCCAGCAGCTCCGCGTAGGCCGGACCGTCCGCGGCGAGGTCGGGTGGGAACGCGACGCTGATCTCCTGGCCCTCCAGCACGAGCGAGGCGTGCACGAGGCCGTCGGCCTCTTCGGTCGGCGGCGGCGTCTGGGCGCCCGCGTGGATCGCCGCGAGGGTGGTCAGGCCGCAGGCGGCGCCGACGGCGAACAGGGTCGGGCGCGCCGACAGGGCGCGCGGGCCGCGACGGGCGGGCTGGTGGTCACCGATGGTCGGCATGGCAATGTTCCCCGCAACGATGGTGATGCTCCGCAGGCAGAACGATGGTGATGCTCCGCAGAAAGAGGACGGGACGGCTTGGCGCCGCTCGGAGCGGCATCCACGACAACCGGCGGTTCCGCGTCCGGCCGCTGCCGACGCCAGCCGGGCGTTCTGCATCCCGCCGGTATCGACGCGAGTCGGCAGGTTTCCGCATCCGGCCCGGCAATCGACGACAACCGACGGTTTCCACATCCCGGCCGGCATCGCCGCCAGCCGGGGTTCCGGCAGCCGGTGCCGACGGTCCCGCATCGGGCGGAAAAAACGAGGGCGGGACCGATCCGCGGCCCCGCCCTGTCGTGAAACGCCGAGCGGGCGGACGGCCCGTCAGTCGTTGTCGGTCGTGGGCATCGCCGCGGGCTCGTCGATCTCGGCGTAGCCGATGAACCCGAGCGACATCTCGTCGTCGGTCCGCGGCCCGTAGCCGACGAAGCGGTTCGGGTTGAAGCTGCGGCGCGAGGCCCGCTCCGGGGTGTTGTCGTACCAGAAGTCGACGTCGATGCGGGTGCCCTTGGGCAGCAGCTTCGGCTCCTTGTACTTGTAGGTCACCTGCCAGCTCTGGTCGTAGTGGGGCACGTCGAGCAGCAGCTCCTCGGTGCCGTCGGGGTAGAACGCGGTGTAGCGCGCCGCCGTGGCCCGCAGGTGGGCGTGCGG
This sequence comes from Vicinamibacterales bacterium, assembly GCA_963664545.2. Classification (GTDB taxonomy): domain Bacteria; phylum Acidobacteriota; class Vicinamibacteria; order Vicinamibacterales; family UBA8438; genus JAJEEA01. The sequence continues at coordinate 3,901,837 of OY761475.2, forward strand.
CCAGTAGGTCAGCACCAGGGTGTCCTTCTCGAGGACGCGCGACGACCCCACGCGGTAGTTCGGGTGGTTGGGCGGAATCTCGAACCCGCGGTTGTAGAGGGTGTCGTTGATCACTTGGTGCTGCACCGGCTCGTCGGCGACCCAGAACGCGACCTGGGGGTTGCTCCAGGCGGCCGAGCCCTCGGCCGGCTCCTTGTGGTAGTGCATGTTGAACGAGATGCTCGACCCGGTCTCGAGCAGCACGCCGAAGCCGTCGGGCAGCATGTCGGGCTCGCCGCCCTCGGCCACGCAGCTCAGGAGCTGGCTGCCGGCCACGTCGGCGCCCTCGTCCTCCACCGCGCTCTCGGGGATGAACGCGCCGGGCGCGATCATCGACGAGCACATGTGGTGGGTGATCGCGTTGTCGCCGACCCGGAACTCCCAGCCCTTGACCCAGGTGTCCTCGGGCAGGATGTCCTCGGTCAGCTTCGTGTAGAAGGTGATGTTCAGGTCGTAGATGTCGTCCTCGACCAGGAACGGCTCGGGCATGTTGACGACGAAATCGGGGGTGCCGAGGGTCCAGCCGTCGTTGGCGTTCTCCGCGAACTGCCGCGCCGCGGGGGCGTCGGCCATGTCGCCGGCGGGGGCCCCGGCCTCGACCCAGGCGAGGATGGTGTCGATCTCGGCGTCGGTCAGGCCGCGCTCGTTCTCGAACACGCCCTTGGGGGCCGACGCGAACCACGGCGGCATCTCGCGCGACTCGACCTTGCCGGCGATGGCGCGCGCCCACGGCCGCGTCTCGCGGTAGTCCATGAACGACATCGGGGCGACGAGCCCGCTGATGTTGGCCCCGGACGGCCGATGGCAGGTCTGGCAGTTCTCCTGCATGATCGGCAGCACGTCCTTGTAGTAGGTGACGCCGGCCTCCGCGCCGTTCCCGGCGTAGCCGGGGGCGGCGACGGCCGACACGATGCCGAACGCGAGAAGAGCGGCGAGCGTGCGCGTGAGCTTCATTCAGGATCTCCTTGGCGGCCCGGATCGCGTGCGTGCAGAGACAAAAACCTCCGAAAAGTGCTTTTACCATAGCGCGGCGCGGGCCGCAAGGGGAACGGTCCGGGGGAGCAGGGTCGTCCCACGCTGACCCCGCCCTGCTGTCGTCCCCCCGGCGGCAAGCCGAACCGGGGATCGCCGCCCTCGCCGACGGCAGAAACACGGCTTCACCACACCAATCCCGCATCGCCCATAGCTGAACAGGACCCCTCAGCGGCCCACCCCACGCGATGTCGCAGAGCGTGGGATAGTCCTGTCCGGGGGAGGGGGCGGGGAGGCGCCCCGCGGTCGGGCCCGCGTTGCGGCCTGGTTTGGCGGTGGCGTCTCGCCGGCAGTGGCTTGGGCCGGTGGACAACGCGCCGTGGTCGGGCCCGCGTTGCGGCCCGGATTGGCGGCGCCCGGGTGCGGCGCGCGTCGGGGACGGAACGGCGATGCCCGTCCGGTTCAAGTCCATCGAGCCGGTCGCGGTGCAGCAGGCGGAGCGGGCGGCGGCCCTGGTGTGCGATGCCGGCCGGGCAGCGGCATTCACGGGACCGGCACCCGCTCGGCGAGCTCCGTGAACCAGTTGGCGACGTAGACGAGCTCCGTCGGCCCCTGGCGCGGGTCGTCTCCGCGTGCGTACTCGTCCTCCCTGATCATGAGGAACCGATCGCCGGCCGGGGCCACGTCCCACTGCCGGCTGACCGCCGCCATCCCGAAGTCCATGCCGTGGGGCAGGTCGAACAACCTCTCGGGGCGCGACCAGGTGAACGACGGGCCGCCGTCGTACTCGACCGCCATCATCGCCCTGCCGCCCGGACCGGCCGCGACGTAGAAGAGCTCGCGGCCGTCCCGCGACCACGCCGGCGCGAGGCCGGGGCCCGGCGACACCTGCCACTTGCCCTCGCCGACGTCGGGGAACGGCCGCACGAAGACGGCGGGAGGGCCCGACTCGTTCGACTGGTAGGCGATCCACCGGCCGTCGGGGGAAACGGCCGGGAGCGCTTCCGCGAAGGCGGTCGCGATCAGCGGCTCGGAGACCCCGCCGGCGAGCGGCAGCCGGTGGATGTCCACGTCGGTCATGCCGGCCGCGTGCGAGACCACGAGGGTGTCGGAGGCCTCGACCCACGCCGCCCCCGTCTGCATCCGTCCGGTCGAGGTCAGGCGCTCGGCCTGCCCCGTGCCGTCGGCCGCCTTCCGGAACAGGCCGAACCCGTCGGCGCCGGCGGTCGTGTACACGACGCGCCGGCCGTCCGGCGACCAGAGCGGGTTGACGTTCCACCCCTCGAAGGTCAGGCGGTTCGACGCCTCGCGGGCGACGTCGTAGATGACGACGTCGGCGTCGCTGCCGTTGGCGGCGGTGACGGCCAGCGCGATGCGGTCGCCGTCGGGCGAGACGCGGGGCGTGCGGTACGCGCGCGGCGGCGCCGGCAGCGGCTCCTCGCCCCCCTCGCGGTCCACCCAGGCCAGGGTCCGGCGGCTCTCGGCGGGATAGAACGCATCGATCGTGTAGACGAGGGTGCCGTCGCCGGCCCAGGCGCTGAGGCCCGCGTCCGGGACGACGGGGACCGGCGGGCCGGTCAGCTCCAGGCGCCCGGCGTCGAAGGGGGCGGCCATGAGCGTCGCGCTGGCCGGCCCGCGCCGGCCGGGCGCCTGCCGGACCTCGCGGAGCAGGAGGTGGCCCGTCGGCGCGTAGGTCGCCTCCGTGACCGCCGACGCCACGAGGCGCGGTTCCCCCGCCGGCAGGTCCACCGCCTTGAGCTGCAGCTCTCCGTCCGGCACGAACTCCACGAAGAGCAGCGCCGAGGAGCCCGGAAGCACATGGGGCGCCATGCACGCGGCGAGCTCGGGGACCGCTCCGGCCGGCAGCAGCGCCTCCGGCGTGCCGCCGTCGCCCGGGACGCCCAGCAGGCCGCCGAGGGCGCCGACGACGATGCGGTCGTCGTCGCCCCAGCTCGCGCCGATGGCGGGGACGCTCTCGGCGAGCGCCACCGGCGCCCCGCCGGCCGCGGGGGCCTTCATCAGGGTCCAGCGGGGCTGGAGCCGCTCCGTCGGGCCCGCCGGTCCACCGCCCGCGAAGAAACCGATCCAGGCCCCGTCGGGCGAGAAGAACGGGTCGAGCGCGCCTTCGGCGCCGGCCAGCGGCCGGGCGTCGGCCTGGTCCAGACGGCGGACCATCAGGCGCCGGTTCCGACCGTCGCGGCCGACGTAGGCCAGCGTCGAGCCGTCCGGCGACAGCGCGAAGGTGGTGCCGCGCGCTATCGGGGACGGCAGGTCGAGCGAGAGGCGCCGGACGTCGGACGGGGCCGGCGGCGGGGTGAGGCTCCAGAGCGCCAGCCCTGCCGCGGCCGCGCCGAGGGCTAGGCCCATGGCGGCCCACGCGGTCCGCTGCCGCCACCCGGAAGGGGGTGCTAGGGCGATCGCGTCGGTCCCGCCGTCGGAAGCCGCCGCCTCCGGCTTCAGCGCCGCTTCCAGATCGCTGATGGCCTCGCCCGCGTCGCGCATGCGCCGCCGCGGGTCGCGTTCGAGGCAGCGGCGCAGCACGCGCCGGACGGGCGCGGGGGTGGTCGGCGGCAGGTTCGACAGGTCGAGGTCGCGGTCGAGCACCCGGGCCAGCACGTGGGGCACCGTCTCGCCCCCGAACAGGCGCTCGCCGGCGAGCATCTCATAGAGGACGACGCCGAACGACCACAGGTCGGTGCCGATGCCGACCGCGGTGCCGGCGGCCTGCTCGGGCGACATGTAGGACGGCGTCCCCATGATCACCCCCATGCGGGTGGCCGAGACGGTGAGGGTGGGCGACTGCGACACGTCCGCTTCGGGCGCCGGCTCGGGATCGAGGGCCTTGGCGAGGCCGAAGTCGAGCACCTTGACGGTCCCGTCCCCGCGCACCTTGATGTTGGCCGGCTTGAGGTCGCGGTGCACGACGCCGGCCTCGTGCGCCGCCTGCAGGGCCGAGGCGATCTGCCACGCGATCTGCAGGGCGTCGTCGAGGGGGACGGGGCCGCGCTCGATGAGGTCGGCGACGGTCGGCCCCTCGACCAGTTCCAGTACCAGCGCCTGCGACCCGCCGCCTTCCTCCAAGCCGTAGATCTGCGCGATGTTCGGATGGTTCAGCGACGCGAGGACCTTGGCCTCGCGCTCGAAGCGCGCCCGCCGCTCGGGGTCGGCGGTGAACGCCTCGGGCAGCACCTTCAGCGCCACGTCGCGGTCGAGGGCGGTGTCGCGGGCGCGGTGGACCTCGCCCATGCCCCCGGCGCCGAGCGGGCCGGTGACCTCGTAGATGCCGATGCGCGTGCCGGGGGTGAGCGGCATGTCGGGATTCGATGGGCTTCGATGCTGTAGACCGCCGGCAGACCCGAATTATGCCGGCTGCTGCGGGCATCGGATCCGGGGCTGTGCGTCTCGGCCAAATGATAGCCGCGAAGCGGCCCCGAGGGGACGCCGGCGATGAGCAGGGCGACGGACCGGCGCGTCCCCGGGAATGACCGCCGCGAAGCGGCCCCGGGCCGCGCTCGAATTGACACCGGGCAGGGGTTCGGCCAGACTATCAGTAGCCGATCGGCGGCGAAACCGCCGTTCCACCGTCACATACCGGCGGCAGCGGGTCTTGGTACGTCCGTTAGTCCGCCCGACGCCGCGTCCACACGGCGTGCTGTCGCGCCGCACGGTGTCGGCGCATCCTCGGCGGCGGGCTGGAGGGTTGATGATGCTGGCTGTCTCGCCAGGTTTCCGTTTCCGCGCCGCCGCGGTCGCCGTCGCGCTGCTGACGCCGGCCGTCGCCGCCACCGGGGCGTTCGCCCAGCCCGCCGCCGGGGCCGAGCTGCTTTCGGCCACCGTCGACCGCTACTGCCTGACCTGCCACAACGACCGGCTGCGCACCGCCGGCCTGAGCCTCGCCGACCAGGACCTCTCCGCCGTCGCCGGCCACGCCGAGCTGTGGGAGAAGGTGATCGCGAAGCTGCGCACCCGCGCGATGCCCCCGGTGGGCCGTCCCCGGCCCGACGCCGAGACCTACGACCGGGTGGCGGGATGGCTGGAATCGGAGATCGACCGCGTCGCCCTCGCCGCCCCCGACCCCGGACGCACCCAGGCCGTGCACCGCCTGAACCGTGCCGAGTACGCCAACGCCGTGCGCGACCTGCTGGCGGTGGACGTGGACGTCGACGACCTGCTGCCCGCCGACGACTTCGACGAGTACGGCTTCGACAACAACGCCGACGTGCTGACCGTCTCGTCCGCCCTCATGGAGCGCTACCTGTCGGCCGCGCGCAAGATCGGGCGGACCGCGCTCGGCGAGGCCCCGGCGGGTCCGGCGGCGGAGACCTACAAGGTCCCCATCCTGCTGCTGCAGGACGACCGCATGAGCGACGACCTGCCGTTCGGGTCGCGCGGGGGCATCGCCATCCGCCACGTCTTCCCCGTCGACGGCGAGTACGACCTCCAGATCCGCCTGCACCGCAACTACGTGAACTACGTGCGGGGCATGGGGTCGCGCCACGAGCTCGAGGTGCGGCTCGACGGCGTCCTCGTCCGCACCTTCGTCTTCGGCGGCGAGGAGCCCGAGGGCGTGCAGGCCCCGGCGAGCTACGGCGGCAACCTGTTCGGCGACCCCGAGTGGGAAGAGTACATGCTCTTCGCCGACGCCGACATGCGCGTGCGCTTCGAGGCCCCCGCCGGCCCGCACGTCGTCGGCGTCTCGTTCGTGCGGCGGTTCACCGAGCCGGAAGGGGTGCTGCAGCCCCGCCAGAGCGTGTTCGCGGTGGCCGTGAACGAGATGCGCGACGGCAACGCGGCGGTCGAGCACGTCGTCATCGGTGGCCCCTACACGTCGGCGGGCGGGCCGGGGGACACCCCGAGCCGCCGCGCCATCTTCACGTGCCGGCCCGACAGCGACGCGGCGGCCGACGAGGAGCGGTGCGCGCGCGAGATTCTCGGTTCGCTCGCCCGGCGCGCTTACCGCCGGCCCGTCGAGGCGGCCGACCTCGACACCCTGATGCGGTTCTACCGGGCGGGCCGCGACGGCGGCAGCTTCGACGCCGGCGTCCAGCTCGCCCTCGAGCGCGTGCTCATCGCGCCGGACTTCCTGTTCCGGGTGGTCCGCGACCCCGTCGACGCCGAGGCGGGGACCGCCTACGCCCTGAGCGACCTAGACCTAGCGTCGCGGCTCTCGTTCTTCCTGTGGTCGACCGGGCCGGACGACGAGCTGCTCGCCCTCGCCGAGGCGGGCCGGCTCCGCGACCCCGAGGTGCTCGAGGCCCAGGCGCAGCGCATGCTCGCCGACCCGCGGGCGACCGAGCTGGTCCGGAACTTCGCGGGCCAGTGGCTGTACCTGCGCAACCTGCGCAGCGTGGTGCCCGACGCCATCACCTTCCCCGAGTTCGACGAGAACCTGCGCGAGGCGTTCCGCGAGGAGACCGAGCGGTTCGTCGACAGCCTGCTGCGCGAGGACCGCAGCGTGCTCGACCTGCTCGGGGCCGACTACACCTACGTCAACGAGCGGCTCGCCGCCCACTACGGCATCCCCAACGTCTACGGCAGCCACTTCCGGCGGGTGCGCCTCGACGACGAGCTGGCCGAACGGCGCGGCGGCATTTTCGGGCACGGCAGCGTGCTGACGGTGACGTCGTACCCGAACCGCACGTCGCCGGTGCTGCGCGGGAAGTGGATGCTCATCAACATCCTCGGCACGCCCCCGCCCCCGCCCCCGGCCGACGTGCCCGACCTGCCCGAGCGGGGCGAGGACGGCCGGGCCGCCACCGTGCGCGACCGGCTCGCCCGCCACCGCGAGAGCCCCGCCTGCTCGGTGTGCCACGCCCCGATGGATCCGCTGGGGCTGGCCCTGGAGAACTACGACGCGGTGGGGCGCTGGCGCACCACCGGCACCGCCGGGCTGCCCATCGACTCGTCGGGGCAGTTGCCCGACGGCAGCGCGTTCGACGGGCCGACGGGGCTGCGGTCGCTGCTGATGGAGCGGCGCCACCAGTTCGCGTCCACCCTCACCGAGAAGCTGCTGGCCTACGGGCTGGGACGGGGGCCGGAGTACTACGACCGCCCCACCGTGCGGGCGATCACCCGCGAGGCGGCTTCCGACAACTACCGCTGGTCGTCTATCATTGTCGGTATCGTGAAGAGCACACCGTTCCGGATGCGGAGGACCGAATCATGATCGTCACCCAGAAGGCGCTTCCCCGTCGTACCGTGCTCCGAGGGCTCGGGGCCTCGCTCGCATTGCCGCTGCTCGACGGGATGGTGCCCGCCTTCGCGGCCCTGCGCACGACGGCGGCCGCCCCGGTGCGCCGGCTCGGCGTGGTGTACGTCCCCAACGGGATGATGATGCCGCAGTGGACGCCGCCCACCGAGGGGGCCGGCTTCGAGTTCCCGACCATCCTGAAGCCGCTCGAGCCGCACCGCTCGCACGTCCAGGTGCTGTCGGGCATGCACGGCGTCGAGAGCGAGGGGCCGCACGCCCGCTCCTCGACCCGGTTCCTCACCGGGGTGCCGTCGAAGCCCGACGACGGTTCGGACCTGCGGGGCGGCGTCTCGATGGACCAGCTCGCGGGCCGGGTGCACGGCCGCGAGACGCAGCTCGCGACCCTCGAGCTCGCCCTCGACGGGCGCGACTTCGCGGGGTCGTGCGACGACGGCTTCAGTTGCGCCTACACCAACACCATCGCGTGGGCCAACGACGTGACCCCGTTGCCGATGGAGAACAACCCGCGGGCGGTGTTCGAGCGCCTGTTCGGCGACACCGGCAGCACCGACCCCGAGATTCGCCGGGCGCGGCTCGCCCGGGACGCGAGCCTCCTCGACTCGGTCACCGACCGCGCCGCCGACCTCTCGCGCCAGCTCGGGTCCGGCGACCAGGCCAAGCTCGGCCAGTACCTCGACGCCGTGCGCGACATCGAGCGCCGCATCCAGATGGCCGAGGCCCAGAGCGACCGCGAGCTGCCGGTGGTGGCGCAGCCCGCGGGCATCCCCGACACCGTCGGCGATCACGCGAAGCTGATGTTCGACCTGATGGCCCTCGCCTACGAGACCGACCTCACGCGGGTCGTGACGTTTATGATGGGGCGGGAGATCACCGGCCGGACGTACGCCGAAATCGGGGTGCCCGACGCCCACCATCCGATCTCGCACCACCAGCGCGACCCCGAGAAGCTCGCCAAGCTGACGAAGATCAACCAGTACCACGTGCAGCTCTTCTCGGCCTTCGTCGACCGGCTCGCCGCGACGCAGGACGGCGACGGCACCCTGCTCGACCACTCGATGATCGTCTACGGCGCGGGCATGGCCGACAGTAACTCCCACGCCTCGTACAACCTGCCCATCCTCCTCGCCGGCGGCGGGGCGGGCACCGGCGGGCGGCACGTGAAGTACCCCGAGGACACGCCGCTGGCCAACCTCCACCTGAGCCTGCTCGACAAGATGGGGGTGCCCATTGAGCAACTCGGCCACAGCAACGGCCGGCTCCCGCTCGAGCCGCTGTCGGGGGTGTAGCAGGTGCCGATGCTCAGGCGTGCGGCGGTCGGCTTGGTCGTACTGTCGGTGCTGGCGGCGTTCGGGTGCGGGGGCTCGAGCGTACGGGGTTCGCTGCTCGACACCATCGCCGACCTGGAGGGGATCACCCGCGATGAGATCGCGATCCTCGAAGATCTGAGCTGGCGGCCCGACGCCGCGTCCCGCCACCAGCTTTGGCGCGAGCGTCTGGAGGAGGCGCGCGAGGCCCTAGACGACCTCGCGGCGTTGCGCGCCGAAGTGGACGCCTCGACCGAGGCGCAGTTGACCGGCGTGCTCGGCCGCCAAGTCTTGGACGATATCGAGGAGATCCGCGACGCCCTGGACGAGCGCATCCAGCGCCTGCAGGCCGATTTCGGCACCCAGCGCATCGCCTGACGGGCGGGCCTGACCGCCATGGCCACTCTGGATGTCCCGCACGCCGGACCGTCCGTCGACGCCTTCCCGACCCCCGCACGCACCCTCGAGAACGGCGACCGGCTGACCCGGCGCGAGTTCGAGCGCCGGTACGACGCGCGGCCCGACATCAAGAAGGCCGAGCTGATCGAAGGGGTCGTCTGTATGCCGTCACCCGCGCGGTACGGGAGCCACGCGCGGCCCCACGCGGCCACCATCACATGGCTGGGCACCTACGCGGCGGCGACGCCGGGCGTGCGGGTCGCCGACAATCCCACGGTGCGCCTCGACCTCGACAACGAGCCGCAGCCGGATGCCGCGCTGCTGGTCGACCCCGGCGCGGGCGGCCAGGCGCGGTTGAGCGACGACGACTACATCGAGGGCGCGCCGGAGCTGATCGCGGAGATCGCGGCCAGCGGCGCGTCCTACGACCTGCACGACAAGCTCCACGCCTACCGCCGCAACGGCGTCCGCGAGTACCTGGTCTGGCGCACCCTGGACCGGCGCATCGACTGGTTCGAGCTGGCGGACGGCGTCTACCGGCCCCTGCCGCCCGACGCCGCCGGCCTGGTTCACAGCCGGGCGTACCCGGGGCTGCGCTTGGCTGTCGACGCGATGCTGAAAGACGACCTCGCGGCCGTGTTGCGGGAGCAGCAGCGCGCCGTGGGCGGGGCCGCCCACGCGGCGTTCGTCGCACGCTTCACCCGTGAGTGAGCGAAGTTCGGGCTCGCCGGATCCACGGTCACTTCACGTCGCCGCGGATTCACGACGAGATCCATGTCCTCCATCGGCACGGTGCCGAGCAGCACCTCGCCTCCGAGGACCAATGCCCCGAGGTAGCAGATTCGGTTGCCGAACGTGACCTTCAGCGGTCCGACGTAGGGCGCGCTGGTCTTGCGCCCGTCCGCTACTGAGACCTCCCGCGTGGACTCCGTCTCGAGGCGCAGTTGCACCGCGACATGTTCGGGGATGCACAACAGGAGGGCGCCGGTGTCCGCCAGGGCGCGGACCCGCACCGGCGTGAGATCCGGCCGGCGCGCGTTGGCGAGTTCGATGTCCGCGTACACGTGTCCCATGCAGTCCCCGTTTCGAGCATAGCAGACGGCGACGCCCGGCGTCGGTATGGCGGCACCGATCGCCGCTACCGGCCGGCCGCCCCCCGGGATGACCGCGGGGGCGAGGACGGTGTTGGGATGGTTGGCGAATGAGGAGGACGTGGCCCGTCGGCAGCGGAGGACGGACGCGGTCGATGCGGTAGAAGATCGACGCCCTCCTATTATTCGGCCGTCGTCGGCGAATCCACGGCGTGAGACCGGCGTGGCGGGAGCAGGCTGCCCGCCACCAGGTTGTAGCCGACGGAGTAGCAGTAAAGGCTGGCGGGCTTGAAGTTCAGGCGCCCGCGTCCCGGCCAGGGGACGTCGGTGCGTTCCGCCGTGCGGGTCGTGACGAGCAGCGCGGCTTTCGGGTGACGGTTCGAGAAGTCGGCGAGTGTGGTCAGCTCATCTGTGTGCCGCACCACGCGGTCCGACCACTTCACTTCCACGCACCAGGCGGGTGTCTGGCCGCGGTCGAGGTGCACGATGTCCACTTCGCCGCCGCGGCCGCTCTGGCCGCGGGCGTAGTAGAGCGCGAGGTCCGAGGGGAACCACTGGGCGAAGACCGCCGTCTCGGCGACCGCCCCCATCGCCTCGTCGTCCGCCGCGACCGGACCGAAGAGGGCGGCGCGCAGCGCCGGCGTGGTGACGTATACCTTGAAGCGCGTGGCGCGCTTGAAGCGGCGGGCGTTGTGGTCCAGACGGTGGACGACCTTGATGAGGAAGGCGGCCTCCAGGTACTCCAGGTAGCGCTTGAGCGTCGGTTTGGTGACCCCGGAGTTCTGCGACAACTCTTCGAGCGACACCTCCCCGGCGGTGTTGTACGCCAGGGTGGTGAACAGCGTGTTGAGCTCCTGGACGTCCTGGATGCCGTACAGGCTCGGGAGGTCGCGCAGCAGGACCTTGTCGACGATGTCGGCGGCGATGTAGCGGCCGGGGTCCGCGCGGACGGCGTCCGAGAACACCGCCTCCGGGTAGCCCCCGAAGTTAGCGTAGTCGACGAACCGGCGGTTCAGTTCCTCGATGTCATCGGTCCCAAAGTCGCCGTCCGACTCCTGCGTGACGATGTCGGCCAACCCTTGCAGGTCGAGGTACTCATAGAACGTGAGGGGCGGCAGCAGGAAGTCGGTGAACCGGCCGGCCCCCGACTCCAGGCTCTTCAGGCGAAGCGCCGCCGCCGCCGAACCCGATACCACGCAGCGGATGTCGGGGTGGGCGTCGACGAAGGCCTTGAGATGGCGTTCCCAGTCGGCGAGGTACTGGATTTCGTCGAGAAAGAGGACGGCCGGGCCGGCGGATCCGCCGCTCGCGGTGCGGACCAGGTCGGCCACCGCTTCGATGAACAGTCGCGCGTAGAGCGGCTGGTCGAGCGAGACGTAGCCGACGTTCCGGGCGTCGACGCGGCCGGCGGCGAGCAGCCTGGCGATGACGTGGTGCAGCAGCACCGTCTTGCCGACGCGGCGCGGCCCCATCAGCACTACCGCGCGGCGGACGCCGGTCTCTTCCACGAGGCGTGCGAAGTGACCGAAGTACGCGCGCGGCTTCAGGGCCGCGTAGTCGCTTCGAATTCCCTCGCCGCGCCACCAGGGATTCTCGTCGCGCATGCGGTCGCAGATCTGGGCCGGCGAGATCTCGCGCATGCCGACAGGCTAACAGCGAACCCGGCTGCGGTCAACTAGAGAAAGTCGACTTGTCTTGACTGTCGTCCTGTGCGGTCGGTGTCGTCGGTGCGCGCCGGCCGGGTTCTGGCGCGTGGTCGGGTCGTCGGCGGAACCGCGATCGACAGGCGGGTCGGGCGTCCACCGAGGTATCCTGCGACTCCGACCGGCGGCGGGTTCGGGGCAGGCGCGCGGGGCCGATTCGGGGCACTTTACACTGCATCGCCGAAGTAGAATGGCCCTCTGTAGGAGAGGAGCTCAGCCATGTCGTACAGCACAGGAGCAGGCGGCTCGCGCGGGCGGATGTGTCGTATGGTCGGGGTGGCGGCGCTGCTGGCCGGGGTGACCGCGGCACCGGCGCCGGGCCTCGCCCAGGAGGCCGAGCGGAGCGCTGCCGCCGACTGGCCGACCTACAACCGGGACCTCGCCGGCACCCGCTATTCGCCCCTCGACCAGATCGACGCGTCGAACGTCGCCTCGCTCGAGGAGGTCTGGTCGTACCGGTTCCATCCCGAGGACGGGTTCATCGAGGGGCCGAGCCCGGCCGAGATCTTCCAGCAGGTGACGCCGATCGTGGTCGACGGCGTGATGTACCTCGCGTCGGGGAACCGGGTGGTGGCCCTGCGGCCCGAGACCGGGGAGGAGATCTGGCGGCACGAGCTGGCCGAGGGGCTGGCGTCGTTCCGCGGCGTCGCCTACGGGCCGGCCACCGACGGCCACGAGGCCCGCATCTACTTCACGAGCCTGTCGAAGGTCGTCGCGCTGAAGGCGGCGACCGGCGAGCCGGACCCCGCGTTCGGCGACGGGGGCGAGGCGGCGGTGCGCATCCCCTACACCGGCGTGCCGGTGGTCTACGACGACACCCTGATCCTGGGGTCGAGCGCCTTCGGGCCGGGGCAGCGGCACATCGCGCCCCACCTGAACCAGCCGCGGGGCGGGGGGGAGCCGGCCCGGGCCTGGCCGCGCGCCCTCGACGCGGGCGGCTCGCTGCTCTGGGAGTTCCCGACCCTGCCCACCGAGAGCGACTTCGGCAGCGAGACCTGGGGCAACCAGAGCTTCCGCGACCGCATCGGGAACAACGTGTGGGCGTTCACCCTCACCGTCGACGAGGAGCGGGGCCTCGTCTACATGCCCGTCAGCAGCCCGGGGTCGAACTTCTACGGCGGCGACCGCCCCGGCGACAACCTCTTCGCGAACTCCACCATCGCCATCGACATCGCGACCGGCGAGCTCGCGTGGTACTTCCAGAACATCCACCGCGAGCTGTGGGACTACAACCTGCCGCCGTCGCCGGGCCTGATGGACATCGAGCGCGACGGCGAGGTCATCCCCGCCCTCGCGCAGGTCGGCAAGTCGGGCTGGATGTTCATCCTGAACCGCGTGACCGGCGAGCCCGTCCACGGGGTCGAGGAGCGGCCGGTGCCCGTCGGCGACGTGCCCGGCGAGCAGTACTCGCCGACCCAGCCGTTCCCCCTCGCCCCGCCCCCGGTGTCGCGGGTCAGCATCGGACCCGACGACATCGTCACCGCCGGCGACACCACCCCCGAGCACGCCGCCGCCTGCCGCGAGCTGTGGGACACCGTGGGCTACTACAACGACGGGCCCTACACGCCCATCCGCTACCGGCGGGAGGGCACCCCGCCGTCGCTCGTGTTCCCCGGCACCGGCGGCGGCGTGAACTGGAACGGCACCGCCTACGACCCCGAGCTCGGCTACATCTTCGTCAACTCGAAGGACGCGCCCATCAGCGGCTGGATGACCGAGAACGAGCTGTACCCGTCGGACACCGACGATCAGGTGGCCTTCGTCCGCGAGGCGGGTCCGCCGTTCGAGGCCCCGATCTTCGACGCCGACGGCGAGCGCCTCGGGGCCCTGCCCTGCTTCAAGCCGCCCTGGGCGCGCCTCGTCGCGGTCGAGGCGGCCACCGGCCGCATCGCGTGGGAGGTGCCGCTGGGCATCGACGAGCTCCTGCCCGAAGGGAAGCAGCGCGTCGGCAGCCGCAACGTCGGCGGTCCCATCGTCACCGCCGGCGGCCTCGTGTTCATCGGCGCCACCGTCGACCGCCGCTTCCGGGCGTTCGATTCCCGCACCGGCGAGGAGCTGTGGGCGGCCGAGTTCGACTACAACGTCGAGGCCGTCCCCATCACTTACGCGGGCCGCGACGGCCGGCAGTACGTCGCCGCCAACGTCTCGGCCCCGGCGAGCGGCGAGCCGCGGGGGAACGAGCGGCTGGTGGTGTTCGCGCTGCCGGGCGAGTAGGGGGCGTCGTAGACGGCCGGCGGGAAGGCCGAGCCGACAGTGGGGGGTACAATCGCCTTGAGCGTCGGCAGCGCCGCCAAAGCCTCGACCACCGTGCGCGGGGAACGGCGACGCCGTCATCACGTGCGACACCCGCGACCCGAGGGCCACAGAATCCACAGGAGCCGGCCGAAGCGATGGAGCGGCGCCCGCCAGCGGCCACGACCGCGCCACCCACCCGCAAGCCGAGCAGGCGCGCTGCGGCGGCAACCCGGGTCCGCGCCGAAGACGAGTCGGACAGACCGGAACAGCTCCGCGCGTGGACGACGTTCCCCGGCTGGACCACGGATCACCCGGGACGCGAGTACCTCGGCATCGCCCCGCGGCGCGGGAATGAACCGAGCCCCGCTATCCGGAACGTGATCACCGGCGCGTGCTGCGGGTGGGCGGAGCCGCCCACGGCGGGCGACGCCGAACGGGCAATGCGTGGACGCGAGGCCACGGACCGGAACTTCTGCATCGCGACCACCGTCATCGGCGAGTCCGAGATCGTCGACGTGATGCGGGCCGAAGCCGAAGGCGCCTACACGTTCCAGGACCTCGCCTGGTGGATCCACGAGATCGGCCCGCCGTACCGCCAGGACCTGGTCCACTGGCTGAACGCCGTCATCGAACCCGTGCCGCCGGACGCCCAACCTGCTCTCACGACGCCAGGCGCACGTGATGCTCGTCGTCGGTGTCGGTACGGCTGATGACCAGGTACCGGTGCGAGGCCGCCGCGAAGGGGGTGACGGCGCGGGCCTTCTCGCGCAGCCGGCGGACGACCCGCGCGACATCGACGTTGCGTCCCCATTTGCACTCGACGAACGCGGCGCGTTCGCCGGCCGCGTCGACGGCGATCAAGTCGATTTCCGTCCGGGCATCCCAATAGCGGCCGACCCGCACCGGCCGCCAGCCGAGCACCTGCGGTCCCTCCGCGATCAGGTGCTGGCGGCAGATTTCCTCGTAGGGCTGGCCCATGAAGGTATCGAGATCGGGAAGCACGACGGCCTCGATCACTTCGCGGGCGGCCCCCGCCTCGAGGGCCGAACGATTGGGGTAGACGTACCGGAACCAGAAGCGCAGGAAGGGATCGCTCAGCCGGTAGAGGCCCTTGCGCGAGCGTTCCGGCCGCGACTCCGTCACCGGCACCTCGCGGTGGACGAGCCGCAGGCGGCGCAGCACGTCGAGGTACTTGCTGGTGCTCGTCCCCGGGACCCCCGCGTCCTGCGCGATCTCGTTCCGACGCGTCATGCCGGCGGCGAGGCTGTGGAGAATCGAAAAGTAGACGCCGGGGTCGCGCAACTCTTCCCGTACCAGGAACTCGGGCTCCGTGTGAAGCGGTCCGGTGGGCGACAGGGCGAGGGTCAGGGCGGCGTCCCTCGGCGACGCGTGGCGCGAGACCTGCTCGGCGTAGGCGGGCACGCCGCCGAAGAGGCCGTAGGCGACGGCGCGCTCGTCGAACGACCAGCCCGGATAGAAGTCCGACACTTCGGCGAAGGACATCGGCTGCACTTCGAGCTGCGCCGTACGGCGCCCGTAGAGCGGTGCCCGGGGATCGGCCACGGCGGCGTCCAGCACGGAGAAGGACGACCCCGTGAGCACCAGCTTGACCGCGCCGTCGTGTCCGTCCCAGCCGTGCTGCAGCAGCGACTCGATGCCCGGCACGCTGTGCTGCAGGTACGGCAGCTCGTCGAGCACGAGGGGACGGCCCGCCCGGCCGCAGGCTTCCAGCGCGTATTCCACGGCTTCGCTCCAGCCGGAGAACCGCGTCCGTGTGAGCAGGGGGTCGTCGAAGGTCCGCGCCAGCTCGCGAGTGAACAGCCGCAGGGCCTCCGGCGCGGTGCTCAGCGGGCAGGAGAAGAACATCAGCGGCCGGTCGCGGCCGAACCGCCTGAGCAAGGCGGTCTTCCCGAGCCGGCGCCGCCCGTAGACGACGAGCAGCTCCCGCCGCTCGGAGCGGGAGATCCGGTCGAGCAGCGCCAGCTCGTTCGTCCTGTTGACGAAGCGGTCCACCGGTCGACTGTAACATGAATCATGAGTAGCATACTCATGAGTAGCATACTCATGATGAGATATGGAGGTGGATCGACCGGCGGCCTGTATGGGCGGACGCGAGTCGCCTTGGAGCGGCGGACGCGACGCCGTCGCCGAGTCGACCGTTGGATCGCCCCGGATTGACCCCGGTAGACAGATTTGCCAACATTTCGGCCCGCACCACCGCAGAACGAGCTGCTGTCATGCACGAGACCGAGTTCGCGTGCGTCGAAGGGAGCGGGAACGTCTTCCGCGACCTCGGCGACCCTCATGCCGACCTGAGGCAGGCCAAGGCAATCATTGCGGCGCGAATCATCGTCGTGTTGGACGAGCGCAAGCTCGCGGTCCGCAAGGCTGCGGAGGCCACCGGATTCGCCGCTGCGGATTTCTCCCGTATTCGCAACGCGAGCCTCGGCCGGTTCACGCTGGATCGACTGATGAAGATCCTCGCCAAGCTCGACGGCCGAATCCGGGTGACCGTCCACGTCGATCCGGCCGGAGCGTCGGCTGGGCCGCTTCCGGGCTGACGGCGGTTGATCATCTCACCGACACAACAGAATGGCAGACGACGCGCAGTTCCTCTCCGATCTCCCGCCGCGACGCTGGTCGCCGCCGGCGCGTTACGGTTTCAGCTCGGCCGGGTTGTTCCTCGGACAAGGGGCGCTCGGTCTCGAGGTTGCCGTTGCCCGCTCGGGGCGTGCACCCAAGCGGTCCGATGTGTTGGAGTGTTGGAAGACCCGCAAGGGCGGGCGCGCGGCGCCCGTGCTGCTCGTGGTTCTGCATCCGGGCGGCGCCGCCCTCTGCGGGCCGGCCGGGGAGACGCCGCCGGTCCATCCCGAGGTGGACCCGGGCCAGGTCGAGCGACTCTGTCGCGAGACGCTCGCACAGCCGGACCGCCACGCGGCGCTTCGCTTCCTGTCGCAAGCGCTGCCGTCTCTCGAAACGGCTCTTCCCGGCCTGAACAACGAGGGGTTGCTGGCGCTGCACGAGTTGCAGCACGGCGTCCCGGCCCGTACGGACTGGACCGAAGCGGGGCGCAAGGCGAAGCGGGTGCTCGGTGCCCGTGACCGTGATCTCCTGACTGCGCTCGGTTTCAGGATCGAGCGGCTCGACAATCTCACGAGCCTGCTGCGCAGAGCCGACCGCCGTACCGCTCTGGCGGTCCTGCTCCGCGACACGGAATCGCCGGAAGCGGGAACGGATCGGTTCAACGGCTTGTCGCCGATCAGCTATGGCCTCAAGAAGGCCGACGACGAGGACCTGCCGTGGGTGGTTCTGGTGCAGGGGGACCGCGTTCGTCTCTACGCGACCGCGGTCGAGACCGGCGTAGGCCGTCGCGGTCGGACCGAGACATACGTCGAATGCCAGCCCGCGCTCCTGTCGAACGACCACTTGGCGTATCTCTGGCTGCTCTTCTCGGCCGATGCCCTGGCTCTGGATGGAAGTCTCCGAGAGGTCCTCGACCAATCGCGGCGCTTCGCGGGAGACTTGGCCGACCGTCTGCGGGAGCGTATCTACGAACGAGTCGTTCCGGCTCTGGCGCACGGGATCTCTGACGCACGCCGAACCGACGGCGCTGGTCGCGACAGCCTGGTCCAGACGTACGAGATGGCCCTCATCGTCCTGTTCCGGCTGCTCTTCATCGCCTATGCGGAAGACCGCGACCTGCTCCCGTACCGACACAACGACGCCTATCGCCGCCGGTCCCTGAAGCAGAAGGCGCAGGAGCTCGCCAACTGCGTCCGGCAGGAGACCCCGATCGCCGCGGGAGATGCCCATTGGCGGGAATTCGAGGTCCTGTGTCAGGCGGTCGCGACGGGCAACATGGAATGGGGTGTCCCTGCCTACGATGGCGGGCTGTTCGCCGGGGATTCCGACGTGTCCCCGAGCGGAGCGGCGCTCGCGGCGACCACGATGCCGAACGAGGCGTTTGAAGAGGCACTGCGGCATCTCCTGGTCATCGACACCGCCGAGGGCGTTCCTGGCCCCGTCGATTTCCGCTCCCTGGGCGTGCGCGAGTTCGGCACCATCTACGAGGGTCTGCTCGAATCGGAGCTCGGTGTCGCCGAGACCGATCTGACGCTCGACAGGAAGGGGGTCTACCGCCCCGCGCGTCGCCGGGACGCTGTCGCGGTCGCGGCCGGGGAGACGTATCTCCACAACCGTTCCGGAGCGCGGAAGTCCTCGGGCAGCTACTACACGAAGTCGTTCGCCGTGGAACACCTGCTCGACGGCGCGCTGAAGCCCGCGCTGGATGACCATTTCGAGCGTCTCGGGTTGCTGGACGAGGCCGATGCGGCGGACGCGTTCTTCGACTTCCGGGTGGCGGACATCGCCATGGGATCGGGCCATTTTCTGATCGCCGCCATCGACCGGATCGAGAAGCGCATGGCCGACGCCCTTGCCGCCCGGAACCTGCCGGGCGTGCGTCGCGAGCTGGACGCGCTGCGCGGGGCCGCGCAGGGAGCGCTGGGAGAGCTCGCGACCAGCACGACGATCGAGGACGGGCCGCTGCTGCGCCGTCTGATTGCCCGACGCTGCATCTATGGGGTCGACCTGAGCGGCCTCTCGGTGCAACTCGCCCGGCTCGCGGTCTGGATCCACACCTTCGTGCCCGGGCTGCCGCTGTCGTTCCTGGACCACAACCTCGTCCACGGCAACTCCCTCGTCGGGGTCGGTACCATCGAGGAGATCCGGAAGAAGTTCGAGGACCTCGATGCCCTGCCCTTGTTCCCGCTCGACGCGGGCAGCCTGCTCGGTCGCGCGGCAGCACCGTTGCGAAGACTCGCCAACCTCAACGACGCCACGCTGGGCGACATCAGTGCGGCGCGATTCGCCCGTCGGGAGGCCGGCCTTGCGATCCGCTCGACCGCGACGCTGTGCGACTTGATCGCGGCGCAGCCCATTGCCGACGACGCGAGTCCGATCACGAAGGAGGACCTGGGGAAGTGGGACCCCAGTCTTGAGGACGGGGGCTTTGGCGCGACCGTGGACCGTGCGAGGCGAGCGCTGGATGGACTGCATGCGCTCCATTTTCCGATTGCGTTCCCCGAGGTCTTCCTGGGCGACCGACCGGGATTCGATGTCATCCTGGGGAATCCGCCGTGGCAGGAGGCCACCCTGGAGGAACACGCCTTCTGGGCGCGGCACTTCCCTGGTCTGCGATCGCAGCCGCAGCGCGTTCAGGAGGCGGAGAAGGCGCGACTCCGCCGGGAACGGCCGGACCTGGTCGCGCTGTACGAGGACGAGGCGTCGGAAGCCGAGCGCATGCGCCGCGCCCTCGTCGGCGGCGCGTACCCCGGCATGGGCACGGGCGATCCGGACTTCTACAAGGCCTTCTGCTGGCGGTTCTGGCGGTTGGCGGCCCGACACGAAGGCCGTATCGGTGTGGTATTGCCCCGGAGCGCGCTGGCAGCGAAGGGGTGTACGGATTTTCGACTGACGATGTTCGGCCGATCGGCGGAAGTGGACGTGACCATGCTCGTCAACAACCGTCAGTGGGTGTTTCCGGAAGTTCACCCTCAGTACTCGATCGGCTTGGTTGCAGTTGTTCGACGCGACGACGACGAGCAAACGAGACTCCGACTGCGCGGACCGTACTCCACCCTGAGTCGATTCCAGACCAACGTCGTTCGCGAGCCGGTGAGCTTCTTCGGGGATGAAGTGCGGACCTGGAACGATAGCGCGTCCCTGCCGCTGTTGCCGCATCACGATTCGGTAGACGTTTTCGTGCAGCTCCGCAAGGCACCACGACTCGACCTGAGCGTTCGGGGACAATGGCGCGCTAGGCCGGATCGCGAACTCGATGCCTCGCTGCAGAAGCACCTCATGGATCTAGAGAGCGCAGAATGCCCTGAGGGCTTCTGGCCGGTCTACAAGGGCGAGTCGTTCGATATCTGGACCCCGGACACCGGCGTGTACTACGCGTGGGCCGACCCGCAGCCGGCTCTCGCTTGGATCCAAGACAAGCGCCTGCGGGCGGGGAAACGGCGGGGCGACAGCCCGCACCGGGAGTTCGACGCTGACCATCTTCAGAACCGCTCTACCCTGCCTTGCTTTGCATCGCGAATCGCCTTCCGCGACGTGTCGAGGGCCACGGATTCCCGAACGATGCGGGTGGCGCTCATCCCACCCCGTGTGTTCATAACCAACAAGGGACCCTATTTTCTCTGGCCGCGTGGCGATGAACGCGACCAAGCCTTCCTGCTCGGCGTACTGTCATCGATTCCGCTCGATTGGTACGCTCGTCGCTTTGTCGAGGTGAATGTCAATTTCTTCATCCTCAACCCCTTTCCGGTTCCACGCCCGAAGCGGGACGACTCGAGGTGGCAGCGCACCGTGGAACTGTCGGGTCGCCTGGCGTGCTCGGACCAGCGCTTGGTGTCCTGGGCCGATTCCGTCGGTGTCGAGTGTGGGCCACTCGAGGCGGACGAGAAGAACGATATGATCCACGAGCTCGACGCGGTCGTGGCGCACCTCTACGGCCTGAGCGAGGCACAACTTGTCCATGTCTTCGAGACTTTTCATGAGGGTTGGGACTTCCGGGATCGTCTCGACGCCGTGCTCGGGCACTTCCGGTCGTGGAGGAAGCGCCGGTGACCGCGCGCGTCGACGTCAAGCCGGAACTGCTGCGGTGGGCGCGCGAACGCGGCCGGCTGGACCTTGCGGTGCTGGTGCGTCGGTTTCCGAGGTATCTTGAGTGGGAGCGGGGAACGGCTCGACCGACGCTCAAGCAGCTCGAGGCGTTCGCGAGGACCAGCCGGGCGCCGGTGGGCTACCTCTTCCTGTCCGAGGCGCCGATCGAAGAAGTGCCGATCCCCGACTTCCGCACCGTGGGAGACTCCGCGATCGGGCATCCGAGCCCCGAACTGCTCGATACCGTCTATCTCTGCCAGCAGCGCCAGGACTGGTACCGCGAGTTCGCACGCGTGGAAGGGGAACTGCCGCGGCCGTTCGTCGGGTCCGCGAGCATCTCGGGCGACGTCGAGGCGACGGCGGCGCAGATGCGGCGTGCCCTGGGCTTCGACCTCGACGAGCGCCGCACGCTGCCCACCTGGAGCGCGGCGCTGCGGCGGTTCGGCGAACAGGCCGAGGCGCTCGGCGTGCTCGTCATGATCGCCGGCATAGTCGGGAACAGTACGAAGCGGCGGCTCGATCCGGAGGAGTTCCGCGGCTTCGCGCTTGCGGATCCGCTGGCCCCTGTGGTGTTCGTGAACGGCGCGGACACGAAGGCCGCGCAGATGTTCACGCTCGCCCACGAGCTCGCGCATCTGTGGCTCGGCGAGTCGGCCTTGTCGGACGTCGCGGTGCGTCCGACGCCGGTGCATCGGGTGGAAGCCTGGTGCAACCGCGTGGCGGCCGAGCTCCTCGTCCCGGGCCAGGTGGTCCGAGCGGTACACGACGTGTCCGCGGACCTGTACTCGGAAACGCAGCGGATGGCCCGGCGCTTCAAGGTGAGCACCCTCGTCGTGCTGCGCCGGCTCAAGGAGATCGGCAGGCTCGGCGAGGCGGAGTTCCGGGTCGCGTACCGAGACGAGATTGGGCGCTTGAACGCGCGCCCAGCGGCAAGTGGCGGCAGCTTTCATCCGACTCTCAGGGTTCGTGTAGGACGCCGGTTCGGACACGCGCTGGTGACGAGCACGCTGGAGGGCCGAACCTCGTTCTCCGAGTCTCTGCGGCTCCTCGGGATCCGCAAGATGTCCACGTTCCGGGAGTTCGCGGAGACCCTGGGTGCGGGGCGCTAACGCAATGGCCTATCTGCTGGACGCGGACGTCTTCATCCGCGCGAAGAACCTGCACTACGGATTCGACTTCTGCCCAGCATTCTGGGAGTGGCTGGTGGCGGCCGGCACCGACGGCCGCGCCGTCAGCATTGAGCGGGTGGGTGACGAGCTCGCCGCGGGCGATGACGACTTGGCGAAGTGGGCCGCCGAGCGGGGCGCTGACTTCTTCCTCCGGCCGACGCCGGATGTGCTCTCGGCGCTCGGTGCCGTCAGCCGTTGGGTTACGAGCCAGCAGTACGAGCCGGCCGCGGTCAGCACGTTCCTTCAGGTCGCCGACTACTACCTGGTTGCGCATGCCCTCGCACACGGGTACGACGTCGTCACGCACGAGATCGCATCGTCCTCGACACGTAGAATCAAGATCCCCAACGTCTGCATCGGTGTCGGCATCAAGTGCGTGACGCCGTTCGAGATGCTACGGCGGGAGCACGCGCGGTTCGTGCTCGGAGCGCCCTCGTGAGCGACAGACCCGCGTTCATCGACAACCGTGACGGCAACACGCTGGCGCGAGCGCTGCGCGAGGTGCTCGCCGCCCCACAGGCGGATCGAGTGGACGGTGGCACCGCGCCGCCCGGCCAAGTGCGCATCGCCACGGCATTCTTCAGTCCGAGCGGCTTCGTTCAGATTGCCGGCGCGCTCTCACGGGTGCCGGAGGTCCGACTGTTGCTGGGGGCGGACCGCTCGGCGGATGAGCCGACGTTCCGGCGGGCGCTTGGGGAGCCGGCCGGGGCATTCGAACAGCGTCGGCTTGGCGCGCGATTGCGCCGAATGGACGACGGCCTGCGTCGGGAGCGTGATCGGCTGCCGTACACTCGGACGAGCGCGACGGCACTGCGCACGCTCATCGCGGCGCTTCGCGGCGGCAATATGGAGGTGCGGCGCTACGAGCGGGCGTTCCTGCACGCCAAGGCGTACATCTTGACATCGACGGGCGATGCGTTCGGTGCGCCGGAGGGCGTCATCGCCGGCTCCGCGAACCTGACGGCGGCGGGCCTGAGCGACAACCTGGAGCTCAACCTGGGCCGCTACGACCGGCCCATCGTCGAGCGGGCGCGGGCGTGGTTCGACGAGCTGTGGGAGCAGGCCGAGCCCTACGACCTCGCGGACGTCTTCGAGGTGGTCTTTCGGCTTCGGCGGCCCTGGGAGATCTTCATTCACGTGCTCTGGCGCCTGTATGGCAAGGAGGTCGCCGACGACGCGGCGGTCGACGACAACCTGCCGCTTACCAGCTTTCAGAAACACGGAGTGGCCCGCGCGCTCAGGCTGATTCGGGAGACGGGGGGGTGCATAGTTGCCGACGAGGTCGGCCTGGGAAAGACCTTCGTCGCAGGTGAGATCCTCCAGATCTACCGGGAGCGACGGCAACGAGCCCTGCTGATCTGTCCTGCGGCGCTGCGGGACACCACGTGGAAGAAGTTCCTGAGCACCTATCAGTTGTTCGTCGAGTGTCTGTCGTTCGAGCAGCTCGCGAGCGACAGGCAGCTTCGGGACGCGCAGCGTCCCGAAGCACGGCAGCAACACCTGCAACGCCCGCTCGACGAGTATCAGCTCGTGATCGTCGACGAAGCCCACAACTACCGGAATCCCGATGCGCCGACCAGGGCGGCGGCCCTGCGGGCTCTGATGTTCGGCCGGCGGCGGGACCTGCTGCTGTTGACAGCGACGCCGGTCAACAACTCCCTGTGGGATCTTTACCACCTGATCCGCTTCTTCCTGCGCCAGGACGCCCATCTCGCCGAACGGGGCATTCTCTCGCTCCGCGCCCGTTTCGAAGAGGCGATGCGGGAGGACCCGTCGAGTCTGAGCCCGGACGTGCTGTACCCGGTCATCGACGCCACGACGGTGAAGCGGACGCGGGAGTTCGTGAGAAAGCACTACGCGAACGACACGATCAGGGGGCCGGACGGCATCGCGCGGCCCATCGTGTTCCCGCAACCGAGGGCCATCAGTGTCCGCTACGACCTCGACGAGTCGCTGCCCGGCTTCTTCGAGCGGCTCGAGGCCGCGCTCGATCCCGATGGCGGGGAGGCCGTGGAGTTTGCGAGGTACACGCCGGACGCCTACTTGCGCGGCGGCGGGGACGAGGAAGAGGCCGCGAGAGCACGAGCGACCGTGGGGCTCCTGCGATCGGGCCTGTTGAAGCGTTTCGAGTCGTCGGCGTTCGCATTCAGGCGCACGACCGAGAAGATGGTCCGCGAGCACGAGGTCTTCCTCGACGCGCTCGATCGCGGCCACGTGGCGACCACGGCGTTCATGCAGGAGCTGTCGGGCGACGACGATGCGGTCTTCGACACCCTGCTCACGGCGAGCTCAAACCTCAGAGATGCCTCGGCCTACGACGTGGAGGGCTTGCGTGCAGCGGTGCGCCGGGACCGAGACACGCTTCGGACACTGTCGGAGGCCGCCGCCTCCATCACGCCCGATCGGGATCCCAAGCTGGCGGCCCTGATCGAAGCGTTGTCCGAGATTGCGGAGCAGGCGACCCGTGAGGCGACCGACAGCGTCGACGAGGCCCAGCGGCGCAAGGTGCTCGTTTTTTCGTTCTTCGCCGACACGGTCCGCTGGGTCCGCGACTTCCTCGCCACGAAAACGCAGGATCGCGCCGACGTCGCGGCCTACGCAAACCGAATCGCCGCCGTGAGCGGCCAGGACGACCTCTCCGACGTGTCCCGACAGCAGGCGATTCAGGGTTTCGCACCGGTGTCCATGGAGGCGCCGGACGGTCAGGCCGCCGACCGCTACGACCTCCTGATCTCCACCGACGTGCTGGCCGAGGGCGTCAACCTGCAGCAGTGCCGGCACATCATCAACTTCGACGTACCGTGGAATCCAATGCGTCTCGTCCAGCGGCACGGCCGCATCGACCGCATCGCGAGCCCCCACAACCGAGTGTTCCTGCGGACGATCTTTCCGGTCGACCGCCTCGACCAGCTCTTGAACCTCGAACAGCGCATCCTCGACAAGCTCGCCATGGCGGCGGCCAGCGTCGGCGTCGTCGCCCCCATTGAGGGCTCGTCCCACGGCAAGCAGGTGTTCACCGAGACGCGTCACGAGATCGAAAGGTTGCTCCGCGAGGATCCGTCTCTCTACGAGCGCGGCGGCACGGCCGCCGCGGCCCAGACCGGGGAAGAGTACCGGCAGACCCTCCGCAAGGCGCTGGCGGGCAACGGCGAACACATCGCCGGTCTCCCGTGGAAGGTGGGGACCGGCATGATCAAGGGCGTCCGCCGCGGCGTCTTCTTCTGCGCCGTGGTCGGCCACGGGACCGATCTCGAACGGACCTACCTGCGTTTCGTGCCGGCGGACGACGACTGGCGACCGCGGACCGATGAGGGCACCGTCGTTCGCGAGGTCGGCACGTGCCTGCGCCTGATCGAATGCACGGAGGAGACCGATCCGTGGCTGTCGGCCGTTGTTCAGGACCAGGTGTTCGACTTCTGGGCGGTCGCGCAGCAGGACATCCTGGACGATTGGGTCCGCCAGACCGACCCGGCGAATCTGCAGCCGAAGGTCCGGCCACTGAACCATCGGGTCGCCGAGTTCATCCGTACGAACTCTCCGGTGGACGTTCCGGAGGACCGAATCACTCGAGCCCTCGACGTGCTGGAGTCGCCCTGGCCGCGACGGGAGGAGATCATGCTCCGAGGATGGTTCGAGTCCGGCGAGCACCGCGGCAAGAACTTGGCCCGTTCCCTCATCGACAGAATCCTCGAGACTGGGCTCGAACCAGTCGAACCGGCTCCGCCTCTGCCGCCGATCTCGCACGAGGACGTCGAGTTGGTCTGCTGGATGGGAGTAGAGCCAGAACGCTGAATCTTGCCCACGATGTTCGCACGCATGACGGGTGCTTTGTCCGTTGTGGCTGCCCGCAT
Organism: Vicinamibacterales bacterium; assembly: GCA_963664545.2. Taxonomy (GTDB): domain Bacteria; phylum Acidobacteriota; class Vicinamibacteria; order Vicinamibacterales; family UBA8438; genus JAJEEA01. The sequence goes on from OY761475.2 coordinate 3,927,480, forward strand.
GGAGTGAAATCGTCGGTGGAATGGTAGGTCGCCGATGACGTGATGCTCGGGGCGCGGGGTCTGTGGCTGGTCTGTGGCCCCTGTCGTGTGGGTTGCTCCTACGTTGAGCTTTTCCTCGGTACTTTGCGCACTGGTAGCGGCAACATGAAAAGGGACCCTGTGGCCACTTGAAAAGGGACCCCCCTGAGCACTCGGAAAACAGCGATTCCCTGGCGATGATGGACGGGGCGAGACAGGGTCGTCTCGTCGGCCGAGCCAGGAGGACGCGGAGGTGATCAGGATGTTCCAGTGGGCCCAGATCCGCCACATGCATCTGGTGGAGGGTGTGCCGAAGAAGGAGGTCGCCCGGCGGTTGAAGCTCGACGTCAAGACGGTGCGGCGGGCCATCGGCCGGCCGACGCCGCCGGTGCGGAGGTCGCCGCCGCGGCCGAGCAGCCTCGACCCGTGGCGGGAGCGGATCAGGCGGTGGCTGCGCGAGGAGCCGCGGGTGACGGCGAAGCGGATTCGGCGGTTGCTGCTGCCGTTGGCGGGACCGGTCCCCGCGCGCACGGTGCGGCGCTACGTCGCGGAGCTTCGGGCGGCCGTGTCGCCGAAGGAGGCCTTCGTGCACCGGAGCACCGAGCCCGCGCACACGATGGAGGTCGACTTCGGCGAGTCGTGGGTCGACATCGCCGGCGTGCCGTGCAAGGTGAAGTACCTGGTGGCGACGCTGCCGTTCTCCAACGCGTATTTCGCCAAGGCGTACCCGGTCGAGCGGCTCGAGTCGCTGCTCGACGGCATCGAGTCGGCGTTCCGCTACTTCGGGGGCCTCGTGGACCGCGTCGTCCTCGACAACACCTCGCTGGCCGTCAAGGCCGTGTTGGCGGGCCGGGACCGGGCCGAGACCGAGGCGTTCGAGGCGTTCCGGGGCGGATATCCGTTCCGGGCGGAGTTCTGCGCGCCGGCCAAGGGCTGGGAGAAGGGTTCCGTGGAGACGGGCGTCAAGTATGTCAGGAACCTCGTGTTCCGGCCGCGGCTGGCGGTCGAGAGCTGGGCGGCCCTCAACGCGGCGATCATCACGGAGCTGGAGGCCGACCTGCCGACGCGCCAGCTCGAGGACGGGCGTCCGGTCGGGGAGGCGCTGGCGGAGGAGCGCCGGCGCCTGCGGGCGATGCCCGCGCACCTTCCCGACACCTGCCGCGTCGTCGCGCGGGTGGCCGACAAGTTCGGACACGTCCGCGTGGACCGCGTGACGTACTCGGTGCCGATCCGCCACGCCTACCGGCCGGTGTGGGCGAAGCTGTATCACGACCGGGTGGCGGTCGCGGTCGGCACCGAGGTGGTCGCCGAGCATCGGCGGGCGTTCACGCGGGGCGCGAAGGTCCTCGACGCGCTTCACGTGCTGCCGTTGCTGGAGCGCAAGCACCGGGCGGTGGCCGAGGCGACGGCGCTTCGCGACTGGCGGCTGGCCCCGGTGTGGCAGCGGGCGCGGACCGAGCTGGGGAGGCACACCCGCAAGCCCGACCAGGAATGGGTGCGGATGCTGCGGCTCATGGAGACCCATCCGGCGCCGGCCGTCGAGCGGGCGGTGACGGCCGCGCTCGAGCGCCATTCGCCGCGCCTGGAGACGGTGCGGCTCATCCTCCGGCAGCAGGAGGCCGGCCCGCCGCCGGCGTGCCCGCCGGTCGCGGGCGTGCGTCCGGAGCTGGCGCGGATCGCGGTGCCCGCGCCGAGGCTGTCGGCGTATGACGCGCTGGTGGAGGGCCCCCGCTGATGGCCGCCGCGACCACCGAGCCCCCGCACCTGGCCGCGGACCTGAAGACGCTGCGCCTGTCGACGGTCGCGTCGCAGTGGCGGCCCCTGGCCGAGCAGGCGGCCCGCCGGCGTCAGGCGCCGGCCGACTACCTGGCGGAGCTGGTGCACCTGGAGGTGACCGGCCGCCGGGAGCGCCGCATCCAGCGCCGCATCCAGGACGCCCGCTTCCCGATGCTGAAGACGCTGGACGCCTTCTCGTTCGAGGCGCAGCCGGACCTCGACCGCGACGCCGTCCTGGGGGTCTTCGACTGCCGCTTCGTCGCCGAGGCCGCCAACGTCGTGTTCGTCGGCGGGGTCGGCACGGGGAAGACGCATCTGTCCATCGCCCTGGGGATGGCCTGCTGCCAGCACGACTACCGGGTGCGGTTCGTGACCGCGGCCGAGCTGGTCACCGTGCTCGTCGAGGCGCGGCAGCAGGGCCGTCTCGCCCGCAAGCTCGCCCAGCTCGCCCGCTACGACGTAGTCCACGTCGACGAGCTGGGCTACGTCCCGCTCGACAAGACCGGGGCCGACCTGCTGTTCGGGTTCATCAGCCAGCGCTACGAACGCCGGAGCCTGGTGGTGACGACGAATCTGCCGTTCGCGCGGTGGTCCGAGGTCTTCCTCGACCCGACGGCGGCCGCCGCGGTCATCGACCGGGTCGTGCACCACGCGACGGTGCTGCAGACCACCGGCGACAGCTTCAGGCTGCAGGCCGCCAAGCGGAAGCGGGCGCCGGCCGGGGTGCCGAGCGCCAGTCATGGGTCCGTTACGTAACGGTGGGGAGTAGTCGTGGCGTTGACGAACGCGGAGCGGCAGGCGCGTTACCGGGCGCGTCGGAAGGCCGGCGAGTCCCGGCTTCGGTACCGCCGGCCGGTGGACCGGCGGTCGCGGCCCCAGCAGTGGCACGACGCGGTGCAGACGCTGCTGACGCTGCAGGACCAGTACCGGGCGTGGCAGGACGCGTTGCCGGCACCCCTCGCCGGGTCCGCGACCGCGGCGTTGCTCGAGCAGGTCTGCGAACTCGATCTGTCGGTCCTGGAGGCAGTCGAGCTTCCCAGGGGGTTCGGGCGTGACCGCTGAACCGCCGGCAACAAGCTTCCGGTTGGTGGCTACGACCCGGCGCTGTCGGGCCCATCAGCATGACCGTGTGCTCGCCGGCGTCAAGGCGCGTCGCTTCGCTCCGCCCCCGCTTCGCGGGGCTGACGGCCTTGACGCCGGCTGCGCGCACGGTCCCGGGCTGGTCTGCCCGACAGCCCCACGGAACGCTCAGCCAGGAGGGCCCGGAAATGTGATGTGTTGAGGAGAATTGGGGGGTCCCTTTTCACGTGGCCACGGGGGTCCCTTTTTCAGTTGCCATTTCCAGCGCACGTCACCTTGATCATCGTGATGCTTGTCACTCCTCCCCTTCCTCTACAGAGTCCGGTTCGGACCCCTGCTGCACGAACCTCACTCCACGTTCGAGTATCACTCCACGTTCCGGGAGCACGGGTTCGCTCTGCACGAAATACGAGAATCTCTCTACCTCCCCTCGGTGATAGTGCCAGTGGAGGACTACGGTGTTGCCCGGCTCCAAGTACTCTCGAATGCGTGCCTGCTCCGTCGCAGGAACCGTCCCATCCATCACAATTCGCAAGGTCTGCCGTGGTTGGTGAACTACTTCATCGTTGGGCTTACTCCGCACATAGGAATCTCCGAACTCGGTGTCTTCATGAATTCCCCGGCGCCACGTTGGTGATGGCAACAAGACCCCGCGCACTCCACGAGGCAGCAGCCACTCCTCTTCGCCGACTCGTGATATCCCTATCCGGTCAACCATATCTCGTATAACTGGTGAGTCTTCTATCTTCTTCTGCAACTGTTCGAGTATTGTGGCGATACGGGTAAGTGGCAGACGTGAGCCAAGCTTCATGCCGGTGAGTAGTTGTGGATCTATTACGACAGACGTCTCCTCTACCTCAGCCTCGGCTTCCAATCGCCAAGAATCGCGCGTCACCCGGTATGTTTGCTCGTCGTCGTGTTTCGTAAGGGTATCAACGATGGTCTCGTCCTGTGGCGACAAGACCGGAAGAATGATTGGCTTCTCTAGACGCGGCACGTAGACCTTGAGCTTGCGTAAAGGGGCTGTGCCAATGTTCTTGACAAGAACGTCAACCACTGACAACCCAGGTTCCCGAAGACGCCACGTGACAACGGCGTGGCCGCGCGACGATCTTCGGTAAACGAAAAACGCTACCAACAGCGAAAGGAGCGCGGAGACCGCGGACACTAGCGCCGAGATGGCGGACACAGCTCCCACGGTTTCTGGGTCCATCAGTTTTCTGCCTCGCTCACACCCGAACCTCGCTCGATGGTCGCCATCGCCGTGTTTCAGGTGCTTGATCGGCCACGATGTCCCTGCGGCCGGTGGCGTACTTCACCCAAAGAGGTGAGGCCCACCGGTTCCTATCTCCTGCGGGGTATCCCGGGCACGTGGTTCGCCTCGTCCATCTCCTCGCCTTCCTCGAACACGATCAACAACGCCCACGAGCCCTTGGGCTTGACTCCGCGTAGGCACTGGTTGCGGAATTCCTTGTTGAGTATCGCGGACGCCCACTCGGCCGATCGGCGCAGCGGCTTGTAGTAGAGGTAGCCCCTGGAGTCGGTCCATTTGTGTTCAAGCCGGACAATCCTCGCCATCACCGTTCTCCCTCTCTGCAGTAGTCGAGCATCAGCACCTGGCGGCGTGCCCGGGCGGTGTGCAGCGTCGCTGGCGCATGCTCGGCTCATGAAGGTGATTCGGAATCTGGAGAAACCCGCGAATCAGGAGACTGTTGTTCCATCAACGCCCGACGCAGGAGTCTCAGGGCGTGCACGTGCTCCTCGAGCCTCCGCAGGCGGAGCAGAAAGGTCCGGCCATCGAGGGGGGCGATGGGCGAGTCGTCGGGCTGAACACCCGTCCAGTCGATGCTGCGGTTGTCGTGTGGCTCCATCGGCGTTTCGTCTCGGCGACGCTGTCGGTCCCATCGGCCGGGCGCCGGGAGCGGCGGCGATTCGGCGCCCGGTGAGGCCCGCTGACGGCTCTACTCCTTCGGCAGCGCGAAGGTGACGATCATGTTGCTGCCCATCGGCGCCTCGAGCTCCGAGGCGTAGTTGTTCAACTGGAAGATCGACGCGCCGCCCACCGGCACCGTCAGGTACTGCCGGCCGCCCGCGGTGTAGGTGACAGGGAAGCCGGTGATCTGGCTGCCGAGGATGGTCTCCCACAGGACGTCGCCGGTCTCGGCGTCGAAGGCGCGGTAGCGGCGGTTGAGGTCGCCGAAGAAGACGACGTTGCCGGCGGTGGCGAGGGTCGAGCCGGCGTTGGGGGCGCGCTGGGTGTAGCGCCACGCCTCGCGGCCGGTGGAGATGTCGATGGCCCGCACCTCGGTGAGGTGGCCGTCGACCTCGAAGCCGGGTTCGGGCTGGGTGAAGCGGGGGCTGGCGCCCGAGATGGAGCGCTCGTTGGTGGTCTGGTTGAGGCACGAGCGGTTGATGGGGACGTAGAGCATCCCGGTCTCGGGGCTGTACGACCACGACCACCAGCCCTTGACGTTGTGGCCGCAGATGATGAACTGCTGGCCGAGCTCGCGGGCCACGAGGTCCATGTTGATGAAGACCTGTCCCGTCGCGGGGTCGATGTCGCTGATGACGAAGCGCTCGGTGCTGTCGTAGGGCGTCGGGTGGCCCCACAGGAACTCGCCGGTGGCGCGGTCGAGGACGAAGAGGCCGCCGGGCTCGCCCATGGTGACGACGACCTGGCGCTCCTCGGCGGTCCCCGCGAGGTTCGGGTTGACCCACATCACCGCTTCGGGGTCGGGGTCGATGACGGTGTCGATGAGGGTCCGCTCCTGCACGAAGTCCTGGTCCCAGTCGTCGCAGGGCAGGTGCTGGTAGTACCACTCCAGGGCCCCGTCGCCGACGGCGAGGGCCACCGTCGAGTTGGAGTACAGCTCGCACGGGGTGCTGTCGCCGACGTCCCAGGTGCCGCGGCGCACGATGCGCGGGTAGGGCAGGGGGACGGCGATGCCCCAGTAGATGAGCCCGAGCTCGGGGTCGTAGCTGCCGGGGGCGCCCCACGGCGACACGTGGACGCGGTCGGCGACGGGCAGTTCGCCCCATGTCCGGCCGCCGGGGTCGTCCGAGCCGGCCGCGGTGTACATGCGCCACAGCTCGGCCCCGGTGTCGGCGTCGTGGGCCGAGATGAAGCAGCGCGCCTCGACGCTCCGGGGGCTGCAGGTGCGGCCGGCGAGGACCCGGCCGTCGATGATCATGGCACCCGTCGAGTGGGTGATGCCCTGGCGGTAGTCGGCCATCTCGGTGTCGAACGCGACCTCGCCGGTGCTCGCGTCGAGGGCGAGGAGGTGCGCGTCGGCGGTGAGGTGGTAGATGTGGTCGCCGTAGATGGCGAGGTTGCGGGTGCGGTTGCCGAGGGTGACGTACTGGCGCAGGTCCGCCGGCGTCTCGCGCCGGTAGTCCCAGAGCATGTCGCCGGTGGTGGCGTCGAGGGCCTGGATGTGGTCGTCGTTGTGCGCGAGGTACATCACCCCGTCGTAGACGAGCGGCTGGGTCTGCTGCGGCCCCTCGTCCATCGCCCGCATCCACGCCACCTGAAGCTGGTCGACGTTGTCGCGGTTGATCTGGTCGAGCGGACTGTAGGCCTGGAAGTCGTAGGTGCGGTGCGTCATCAGCCAGTCGCCGGGGTCGGGGTTCCGCAGCATCTCGTCGGTGACGGGTGTGAACGGCCGCGCCTCGCGGGTGACGGTCGTGCCCTCCTGGGCGGCGGCGGGGGGCGGGAGGCACAGGGCTGCGAGGCCGACGAGCAGGCACATGAACGTCAGGGGTCGGTTCGGCATGGTCACCTCCGCAAGCGATGGTCCCTCGGCGTCGGGCCCCGGCGCGCTCCCCTGCGCGATTTGCGGTCCGCGCCGGCTGGGCACGAACGCCACGAACCGCCGCGGGTCGTCGAACGAGAGCCGCGCGGATGAGCGCGTCCGAGCCTCAAGAGCATACGCCAGCAAGGCGGTCCACGACCAGGGACGCCGGCTTCGGTCGCGTTCCTCGAGCCCCGCCACGCGGGCCGCCCGGCGCCGGTCCGAAGCCGGGGGCCCCGAGGCGGACCTGTCGAAGTCGCCGACCCTCACCGTCCCGGCCATCCGGATGGCGTGGTCATGAGGTGCCCGAGGGCGTCGCCGCCTCCGTCCCGCCGCGGTCGCCCGACGGGCTCGCGATGCAGGGCTCGCTGGCGGCCCGCACTCCGCCCCGGCGGCGCGACGCAAGCTCCTTACGACGCAAGCATCCCTACCGTTCATCCGCAAGCGATCGGAGAAACCCGACCGCGCGTTCTCTACTGTCCAATCTGGCTCGAATCTCATCGCCATTCGAGTACCGCACGCTGAACTCATAGCGCGCGGATGCTTGTAATCCAGGTACAAGCCGAATTCGCCCGCAATCGCTGACAAGGGTTCCCGGACCGCGGCCTCCAACTCGTCACCGATAATCTGACCGAGTTTGTGAGCCGGTGATTCAGCCATGTGGCTACCCCTCCACCCACAGGTGTCCTTCGCATAGCGGGACCCGGTGCTTGCGGTTCTTCCACTTGATGTTCCGGTCACGGATCTTCTCGAAACGATATGACCTGAAGCCGGCAGCCACGGCCAGTTTGCCGAGCCAATCGATTGCCGGAACGTATACACCGTACGGTGCGGAATCACCGATCACAAAGCAAACCCTTGAAGGTGATTGACAAACGCGCCGCAGAGCCCTCCACGCAAGGGCCAGATCGAGAAAGTAACAGCCGATCATGTTGTGGTAGGTCTTCTTGCCGCCTCGAGTCAGTCGCACGCGACCCAGTTCCTTGCACACTTTCTGAAGTTCGTCCCGAATCGGATCGAGTTCCATCCTGGCGATGGTACCGTCGAGATCGACGGCTCGGTCGGGAACGTGCTGCGTGCATGAACGAAGCAGGTGTCGCCGAATGGCGGCCTGCAGATCTCCCCAACCGGAGATCTCGCCGAAGAACGACAACTCAAGCCGGGTGGCGTCCGCATAGTCGTAGTTGTTCGGATACGGTGGGGAGGTGACGACCAGATTGGCGCTATCGGCAGGAACCGTGTGACAAGTCCGGGCGTCGTCGGGCGTGAACGTGGCTCTGGGGCCGGCGCAGGACACGGACATCATGTCCCGGTACACTACGGACGTCATGTCTTCGAAGGCGGCGCGCGGTGCCGGAACGCGCGCTTTCCGGCGGTTCGGCAGTAGGTACTGCCAGTTGGCCGTGCCGACGTGAGACGTGGGACGCAGGACGGAAACGAGCGTGAGCCAGACCAGTCGGGCTACGTCCGAGCCGTCGTCGAGGCGTTCGATCACCCGTCGCAGGCCGTCGAGTTGCTCCAGCGCCTCGTCCGTGTAGCAGCGTCGGATCAGCCTGGCGTACGATTCTGGGGATCCAGGGTGCTGCTTCGCACAGGCGAGAACTTGCTGTGCTTGTCGGAGGTACTCGTATGGAGCCGAACGGTAGGCGAGCTTGGCTTGGGCGATTCGCGCCACGAACGGATGCGGATCGATTCCCCGGGACTCGACGCCGCGCTGCTCGGCGGCGATCAAGGTGGTGGCGCTCCCAGCGAACGGATCGAAGACGCGGACGGGTCCGTTGGCGGCTTCGCGCGCGATTAGGGCTTCCGCCCAGGCACCACTGAATCCGGCGCTGTAGCGGAACCACCGGTGTACGGGAAGCCGGGCGTTGTCCAGGAAACTGCCCGATGTGGACGTTCCCGGCCGACGGGCGTCGGACTCCGAGAGCAGTGATGGCTGAAAGGGACCCAGCACGTTCGTGCTCAGGCGCTTGTTCCACGAAGGGCGGGGTTGAGCCGGCGGCCTGCGGCTCGACCCGGCCGGTGTAGCCGCTTCGCTTCATCGGGGGGGCGGTCCTCGATACGCGCCGAATAGGGCACCCTCTCTTCCCGGACCCGCACGCTCGCGCGTCGGCGGCGGCGGACGATGCGGGCCACGGCCTCGGTGCGCTCGTCGCGGGTCAGGCTGCGCCGCATGCCGGTCACGGCTTCGCGCACGTCGGCGGGCGTGAGGTTGCCGAGGACGTTCGAGGCCGCGAGGGGCCGGGGGGCGGCGCGGGCGCGCAGGGCGAGGAAGTCCACCTCAGGGTTGTCCTCGCCGTCTCGGGCGCGGAAGAGCCACAGCTCGCGCACGCCGAGATCGGCGTACCGCGCGATCTTGCCTCGGGCGGCGTTCGTGATCTCGACTTCGACGACCAGGTCGGGCGGGGTCTGCGCGAAGAACGCGTCGGCCGCGTCCCTCCCCGCGGCCAGGGCCGCCTGATAGGCGCGGGCGCGTTCGCCGACGTAGAACGCGCAGTCGGGCTCCAGGCCGGTCCCGGGCGGAGCCCCCGGTTCGCGGAGGCGGGAGGCGAGCAGCCCCTTGACGGCGCGCCCGAGCGTGCTCGCGGCGATGTCCACGATGTGGTCGAGCATCGTCGCCAGCTCTTCGTGGAGGCGCGACGGCGTCATCAGGACGATAAGCCCGCCGACCGGGTCGAGGCAGACCCGCCGGAACGAGCTGTTCCAGTCGATGGCCGCGAGCTCCGCGATGGTTCCGGCGTCGGCGCGCAGGACGTGGATCGTGGACCCCAGCGGCCCGGCGTGCATCGTGGCCTCCGAGCCGTCCTCGACCCGCGTCTCGCGCATCGCCATGTCGGTTCAGGGTAGCACGGGCCGGCAACGCGGGCCGAGCCGCCGGACGCACCGGTTAGTTCGCGTCCTCCCGCGCGGGCGACGGCGCACCGCACCCCGACGGGGCTTCACCGGCGCCACACCACGTTGGCGAGGAAGTGCAGGACGGCAATCGTGGCCACGACGCCCACGCCGAGCGATAGCGGCACGAGCGACACGAGGGCTGCGTACACGAGCAACGGCCAGAGGCCCCAGGCGGTCAGGAGCAGCGCAGCGAGCGCGACGAGAGCGAGCACGAAGAAGACGAGCTCCCTCATCCATCGGCGTCCGCAGTTCCATCGCCGTGCGGCATCGCCTCGCTGCACTACTCCCACCGCCACCGAGACTACTCCGCCAGCGGATGCGGGCGGACCTGGAAGCGGACGATCTCGCTCGTCATCCCCTTGCCGCCCTCCTGGTGCCAGTTCGTCACCGAGTCGTAGCTGGCCCAGACGCCGCGGCCCTTCCAGCCCGCGTCGGCGTCGTCGATGCGGCCGTCGAGGCCGCGGGTGTAGAAGCCGAGCGGATACGGCACCCGCAGCGTGACCCACTCGCCGGTGTCGGGCAGCAGCGCGAGCAGGGCGTCCGAGCTGGTGCCGTTCGCGATGGGCACGTTCTCGCCCAGCCCTAGCGTGTCGAACTGGTCGACCCAGTTGTAGTAGTGGAAGTCGGCGCTGCCCGCCGCCTCCACCCCCTTCATCTGGGGGCCGGGGGTCGCGTACAGCGTCCACCCCTCGGGGCAGTGCTGCCCGGTGGCGGTGGGGCCGTTCAGCACCGCGCACTTGGTGCGGTCGAAGCTCGCGAGGTGGCCGCTGCCGCCCAGCGCGGTCCACAGGACGCCGTTGCGGTCGACGTCGATGCCGCGGCCGCCGTGGCCCCACTGGCCCGGGTCGACGTCGGGGTTCTCGAACGGCGGCTCGTAGACCTCGGCGATGCACGTCTCGGGCGGGTTGTCGCCGAGCTCGAGCCGGACGATGTTGCCCGGCACGGGCAGGCGGCGCGCGATCCAGATCGAGCCGTCGACGGGGTTGGGGATGATGCCGTAGGCGAACCCGTCGATGCGCATGTCCTTCGCGGGGTCCTGCGGCTCGCCGGGCTCGGTGTAGGCGCCGATGACGCCGTCGCCGCTGGTGTCGACGATGGTCGGGCACCAGCCCTGCGCCGCCTGCTCGTCGCCGGTCTCGTCGTAGAGCCGGGTGTTCAACCAGCCGACGACGTCGGTCGACCCGCTCAGCCAGAGGGTGTCGTCGTCGTCCTCGGCGAACTGCAGGTGATGGGTCATGTAGCAGGTGTCGACGTGCACGAACTCGCCGGTCTCGACATCGTAGTACGAAAGCTGCCGCTGGCTGCGGTCGATGGGGAAGTGCCGCGCCGAGGGATGGTCGGAGCCCGCCTTGCACCAGTCGGGGTTGGCGGACGGCCGGATGAGCTGGGTGATCCAGAGCCGCCCCTTGTCGTCGAGCATCGGGTTGTGGGCGCTGTAGCCCCGCGCCGTCGAGCGCTCGTCGCCCCAGTACGGCGAGGGGATGCGGGCTCTGGTGCCGGCGTAGGAGTCGCCGCGTTGCTCCATGGGGACGCGGGTCGTCATGTCCATCCGCACCGAGCGGTGGGTCACGGGGTCGGTGATGACGAGTCCGGCCCCGCCGACGCCGTAGACGGGACCGTTGGCGTACAGGTGCGGGTTGCGCTTGTCGGTGGCGATCTCGTCGTGGACCATCGCGATGGGGTCGCCCCAGCCCCACATGGTCAGCACGAGGTTGCGCTCCTGCCCCTGCGGGCGCGGGGGCGCGGGCGGGACCTCGCCGGCCGCGATGCGGTCGGTCCAGTCGGCGAACAGGCCGAGCGCGCGCTCGCGGCCCATGCGGTTGAGCCCCGCGTTCATGCTCGGGCCGCTGCGTCCCACCTGCACGCGGTGGTCCCAGGCGTCGAGGGTCGAGTCGAAGTCGTCGAGGTCCAGCATGGGCATCTCGCGGGTCGCCACGTTGCCCATCTGGTGGCAGAGCTGACAGCCGTCCTTGAGCCGGTCGACCCACTCGGCCTGGTGCCGCATCGCCCGGCCGATGCCGTTGCCGTCGGGGCCGGTGCCCGGGAACTCGCTCGCGGCCGGAACCTCGAGCAGCGAGTACCAGTAGTTGGCGGGGTAGATGCGCGCCGCCTCCTGGGGGGTCGCGGCCGCGGTCACCGTCAGGGTCACGTCGTCGCCGGGCCGCGCCGCCTGCTTCGCGGAGTCGACGAGGCCGTAGCCGCGCACCCACAGCTCGTAGTCGGCCTCCGGCAGGTCGGGCACGAGGAACCGCCCGTCGTCGCCGGTGACGACGATCTTCCGGAAGGTGGTCTCGAGGTCGCCGGTCTCGGCGATGACCCAGACCCCGGCCTCGCCGCCGCTGGCGCCGCGCACGACGCCGCTGATGTCCTCGTCGGACGCCGCCGCGCCGGCGCCGGTCAGCAACAGGACGACGCCGGCCAGGAGCAGGGCTCCCGGGATTCCGATCCGCGATGTCACGCGCATGTCGACCTCCTTGAGCAACCGGGTCTACGTCGATGGCATACAGTGTATGTGACCGGGAGCGGAAAGTGGACGGTTCGACGACGATCCCTGCCCCGGGAGTTGGAGAGTGCCGATGCGCGCATGGTTCCCCTTCGTTGGCCGCCTTGCCCTGGCCTCTGCCGTGGTCCTGACCGTCGGCCCTCCGGTGTCGGGTGGCCAGACCGGTGAAGCCCCGGCGCCGGCGGCCCTCCGCGTCGAGGTCGGCTACCCGGCCGGCCTCCACGACGGTCCCCTCACCGGCCGACTCTTCCTGGCCCTGGCCCCGACGGCGGAGCCCGATCCCCGCATCGCCGCCTACAACTCGGCGCGGCAGCGCGACGGGCGGGTGCCCTTCTTCGCGGCCGACGTCGAGGGCGTCGAACCGGGCGGGGCGATGCTCATCGACGCCGCCGCCGACGGCTATCCCTACGCCCGCCTGGACGAGCTGCCGGCGGGCGACTACTGGGTGCAGGCGCTGGTCCACGTCTACACGGAGTTCCGGCGGCGGGACGGCCACGTCGTCTGGGCCCCGCAGGACCAGTGGGAGGGCCAGCGCTGGGCGTTCTCGCCGGGCAACCTCGTCAGCGTTCCGCGGCGCGTCCGCGTGGACCCGGCATCGGAGACGCCGATCCGCCTGGCGCTCGCCGACGTCCTTCCCCCGGTCGAGGTTCCTCCGGACACCGAGTGGGTCAGGCGGGTGAAGATCCGGAGCCGCATCCTCAGCGAGTGGTGGGGGCACCCCATGTACTTGGGCGCCGTCGTCCTGCTGCCCCGCGGCTACGACGACGACCCCGGGCGGCGGTACCCCGTGATCTTCGAGGCCGACCACTTCCGGCTCGAGCCCGCCTTCGGCTTCACGACCGAGCCGCCCTCGGGCGAGCCGGGGCTCTTCGCGTGGATGGTGCGCGACGCGGGCGGGATGCGCGAGTCGGGCTACGACTTCCAGCGGGCGTGGACGGGCGACGACTTCCCGCGCGTGATCGCGGTCACGATTCAGCACCCCACGCCGTTCTTCGACGATTCCTACGGCGTCAACTCGGCCAACAACGGCCCCTACGGCGACGCCATCCACCAGGAGCTCATCCCGTACCTCGAAGAGAACTTCAGGATGATCGGCGAGCCCTGGGCCCGCGTGATCACCGGCGGATCCACCGGCGGCTGGATCGCGCTCGCCTGGCAGGTCCGCCGCCCGACCTTCTACGGGGGGACCTGGGCCTTCTACCCCGACTCGGTCGACTTCCGGCGTTACCAGCTCATCGACATCTACCGGGACGAGAGCGCGTTCCTCGTGCCCGGCGCGGTTCCCGGCGCGCCCGAGCGGATGTTCCAGCGGACCATCGAGGGGCAGCCGGTCGGCAGCGTCCGCCAGCTCAGCCAGCTCGAGCGGGCGCAAGGGTCGCGCGGGCGCTCGGGCGGGCAGATCGACGCCTGGAACGCCGCCTGGGGCCCCGTCGGCGACGACGGCTACCCGCGGCGGCTCTGGGACCTGGAGACCGGCGTGATCGACCGCGGCGTGGCGCACTACATGCGCGACAACGGCTACGACCTGCGGCACTATCTGGAGGAGAACTGGCCCGGCATCGGCCCCGACCTCGTCGGGAAGATCCACGTCTACAACCCCGAGATGGACCAGTTCTACCTGAACTTCGCGGTGTACCTGCTGGAGGAGTTCCTTGAGGGCACGACCGACCCGCACTACGACGGCGAGTTCGTCCACGGCCGCCCCATGAAGGGCCACCTCTGGTCGCCCTTCACCAACGCCGACCTCGTGCGGCGGATGGCCGACCACGTTGCGGCCAACGCCCCCGCCGGGGCATCGACGGCGTGGCGCACTGGAGGACCCTGAACGGGATGCCCGCGCGTGCAAGTCCTCAGGGGACGGTCGGAGCGAGGAGGCGCGCGGTTGACGCGGATAGTATATTGTAGTTACAGTGCCCGTGACCGATTTCTACGAATGGGACGACGCGAAGGAGCGGGCCAATCTCGTCAAGCACGGGATCGACTTCGCCGCCATCGCCCCTTCGACTGGGAATCGGCTCTCGTCGATCCGGATAACCGGCACGGGGAACTACGTGGATTGCCACCGGCTACATCGGCGGCCGGCTCCATGTCGCAGTCTACGCGATGCGCGGCACGCGCCGGCGCATCGTCAGTCTGCGCAAGGCCAATGCCCGGGAGGTGCGGCGGTATGCCCAAGCTCAAGCCTGACACGATCATGCCCACCCCCGAGGAAGACGCGGCGATCGACGCGGGGATCGCAGCCGACCCGGACACGCGGGAATTGGACGACGCTTGGTTCGCGAGGGCCCGGCCGGCGTCGGTCGTGGATCCAGACTTCGTTGAACGTGCCCGCCGCGGCCGCGGCAAGCAGAGGGCGCCCACGAAGGAGCAAGTCACGATTCGCCTGGATGCGGACATCACCGCCCACTTCCGGGCGGGCGGGCCCGGCTGGCAGACGCGCCTGAACGACACGCTGCGCCGCGCGGTGTTCGGCTCGGTGTGAGTACTCGACGGCCCGTGGCCACGGGTTTCACTAGGCTCTGCGCGAGGAGTTACCCATTCCCCGGCACGTCGGCAATGAGAAACGGCCGGCCGAAGCGGATCCGCTGCTTCGGCCGGCCGTCGATTCAAGAGCGGGATCGCGTCGCCGCGCGCAGGGTCCTTTGCGCACCCCGCGACCCACTCCGCCGCGTCACTCCCCGCCGGTCACGAACGCCTCGAACTCGGACCACGAGCCCGTGCCCCCGTGGATGGGGACGATGGTCTCCACGTCCAGCCCCAGGCGCTGCACGTTGCGGTAGAGGGCCCGGGCGCTCGCGTTCGGCGCGTCGGGCAGGGGCCGGCCGGGGCCCGGCGGCGTGTAGAGGTCCGCCTCGACCAGCATCCGGTCGGCCGGGAGGTAGGCGATCAGCATCCCCGCCGCGTGGGCGAGGCCCTGGACGTGGTGCAGCTCGACGAGCCGCGTCGCGTCGCCGAGGATGTACTTCTCGTGCAGCGTCTCGAAGATGTAGCCCTCGGACCACTCCTCGGGGGGATGCAGCGAGAGCCGGTCGGGCTCGAGTACCCACAGCCCCGCCCGCAGCACCTCCTGGTAGTAGGGGCGGTTGCCGAAGTGGGTGACGACCGTCGCCCCCTCGTGCACGTAGGCGCGGAGGCCGCCGATGTGGTCCCAGTGGTGATGGGTGGTCACGATGAACCGGATCGGCTTGTCCGGCGCGAGGCCCATCACATGGTCGATCACCGCGAGCGACCGCGCCTCGTTCAGCGGCGCCTCGATGACCGCCACGTGGTCGGCGAACTCCACCGCCACGCTGTTGTGCGACCCCCCGCCGACCAGCCACACGCCGTCGGCCACCTCCTCCGACTCGACCCGCATCGGCGGAACCGTGGCCGTGCGCACGATGTCGGGCACGTTCAGGGCGGCGCCGTCCACGTTCACCTCGACGCTGTCGATGGTGGTGAGGCTGAAGGAGTGGTCGCCGCCGCTGACGTTGGGCTCGTTGGCGCCGTCGTCGTAGTCCTGGTGCTGGTGCCAGTTGAAGGGGAACATCATTCCGCCCCCGACGTCCCGGTAGTCCGTGTACACCGTCTCGTAGTACATGTCGCCGACGACGGGGCTGGGCATCCACGTCTGGACGCGCTCGACGACGTTGTCCTCGGTGATGGTGCCGTTGATGCGGTACTTGCCGAGGGCGATGTAGGAGACGACCGTCACCCGCTGCCCGTACTCGTTCCGCCGGATCGCGATCGGGTCGCCGGCCGCGGCGCCCTGCAGGAACCCGTGCGGGGTGAGGAAGATCTCGAGCAGGCGCCGCTCGGCCTGCTGGGGCTGGGGGACCACCCGGTCGACCCCGGGGGCGTCCCAGGCGTACTCGCCCCGGACCCGCGGGTTCCGGATGCGGTCACCCTGGATCGGCGCGCCGCCGCCGCCCCGGGCGGGGTAGCCGCCTTGGCGGATGATCATGTTCTCCGTCGACGAGTTGGTCTCGAAGTCGATGGTGCGCTCGTACTCCGCCAGCTCGAAGCGCGGCCAGTCCTCGGCGGGCGAGGCGTTCTGCCCCACCGCGCCGACCCAGCCGCTGCCGGTGTACCGGATGGACGTCATGTCGGTGACGCCCATCGTGTCCATGGCCGCCTGCAGGGCCGCCATCGGGTCCTGGGCCGAGGCCGGTCCCGCCGCCAGCATCGCGACGGCGACGAACGAGACGATTCGCTTCAGCATGGTTCCCCTCCGCGCTTCCTGATGATCTGCGGCGAGCGAGCCGCGGCGGACGCAACCGTTCGCCAAGTGACCAAGAGCGTAGTCCTTTTGGGTCGGGATGACCAAGGGAATCGTGCGGCGGCTCATCGGTACACGGAAGCCCGCAGACGGCGTCGAGCCGGAACGGCTCCCCGGCCGTCGAGGATCGCCTGAACTGCGTTCGGCCCACCCGACGGGTCGGCCGCCGTCGCAGATTCATGACGGCGAGAGCGCGGATGGTGTCCGGCGTCGTGCGGTACGGCAGGGCGCAGGGGATTCGCCCGAAGGAACCTGCGGCGAAACACCGTCGCGGACGGTTGCGTGCGGCTGGATGTCGAGCGATACGCCGAGGTCTGGTGGGACGTGCCCCCGCGAGGCCTGCCGATGCCTCGCGGGGGCTGATTCCCCGGCTCCGATCAGTTCATGGCCTTGCTGTACTTCGTCACGCCGCCGCCCGCGAACGGGCGCGAGGCCGGTCCCTCGGCCACGAAGACGTTGCCGTCCTCGTCGACGGCGATGCCCTCGCCGGCGAGGCCCTGCAGGGTGCGGCCCTCCTCGGGGACGTGGGGCGGGATGAACGCGGTCACCACGTCCTCGTTGGCCGACCCGATGCGCACGCCGTTCAGCCAGCCGTAGTGGTTGGTCTCCTGCGACTCCGAGTCGATGGCGTACAGGGTGTCGTCGGCGGTGATGAACAGCCCGCTGATGCGGCTGAACTGGTAGTAGATGTCGAGCAGCTCGCCTTCCTGGTCGAAGATCTGGATGCGGTGGTTGCCGCGGTCCGCCACGAACAGGCGGCCCTGCGAGTCGAACTCGATGCCGTGCGGCGTGCGGAACTGGCCGGGCCGGAAGCCGATCTCGCCCCACTGCTTGATGAAGTTGCCGTCGCGGTCGTACTTGAGGATGCGGCCGGTGCGACCGGCCGGGGGATCGGGGTTCTGCCCGCTGTGGCCGTCCGAGACGAAGATGTCGCCGGTCGGGCCCCACGTGATGACGTCGCACGGCTCGTTGAGGTGGACGCCCTCGGGGTCGCTGCCCGGCTCGCCGGCGACGCCGAGGGTCAAGAGGACCTCGCCCTCGGGGCTGAACTTGAAGACCTGGTGGCCGATCTCGTCGTTGCCCTGCGAGTCGGTGACCCAGACGTTGCCGTCGTCGTCGACGTGCAGGCCGTGCGGCAGCACGAAGAGCCCCGCGCCGAAGGCGGCGAGGAGCTCGCCGGTGTTGCGGTCGTACTTGAGGATGGGATCGACGGTGGGGTTGGCCGCGCAGCCGCCGGCGAGTCCGATGCCGCCGCAGCGGTCGTAGACCCAGACGTGGCCGTCGGTCGGGTCGATGTCGATGCCCGCGGTCGAGCCCCACACCCGGTCGTCGGGCAGGGCGGCCCAGTTCAGGGCGACCTCGGGGTTGGGGTTGGGCAGATTCCGCTGCACCAGGTCCGCCGAGCCCTCCTGGGCCGCGGCCGGCGCCGCCGCGACGGCGAGCAGCGCCGCGAGGGCGAGGCTCCGCTTCACGATGTTCCGTCCATACTCGGTCATGCTCGTCTTTCTCCTGGGTTGAGTCTCCCGGTTGAAGTCAGGGCCAATATCCTAGCACCTTGCGGCGCAGGGTCCCGGTTGCCGACGGCTGGTAGGATCGGCGGATGAAGCAGACGAAGATTCTCGCCGTCGTTGTCGCGGTCCTGGGGCTGGTCCCGGCCGCGGTTCTCGGACAGACGGCTCCCCGCACACCCTGGGGGGCGCCGGACCTGCGCGGCGTCTGGAGCCACGGTACGGCCACGCCCCTCGAGCGCCCCGAGCGCTACGGCGACCGGGCGCGCCTGACCGACGCGGAAATCGCCGAGGTCGACGCCGCGCAGCAATCGGCGGAGGGCGTCGGGGCGCGCCGCGTCGTCTGGTGGGAGCGCAGCCTGTCGGACGGCCGCACGTCCATGATCGTCGACCCGCCCGACGGGCGCATCCCCTGGTCGGCGGCGGGCCTGGCGCGCCGCGCCGCCCGCCCGGGGCAGACGACGGAGGGGCCGGAGGGCCGCAGCCCCCAGGAGCGCTGCATCTCCTACGGCATCCCGCGCCTCGGCGGCCCCTACAGCCAGAACGTCCACATCGCCCAGACGGCCGACCACGTGCTCCTCCTGCACGAGATGGTCCACGAGTTCCGGGTCATCCCCCTCGACGGCCGGCCGCACCTGCCGGGTCACGTCCGCCAGTGGCTCGGCGACTCGCGCGGCCGCTGGGAGGGCGACACGCTGGTGGTCGAGACCACCAACTTCCGGGACGACCAGTGGTTCCAGGGGTTGTCGCAGGGCGGGATGCGCCTCGTCGAGCGCTTCACGCGTCTCGATGCCGAGACGGTGCACTACGCGGTGACGTACGAGGATCCGGAGCTGTGGACCCGGCCGTGGACGGCGGAGATCTTGATGCCGCCCACCGAGGGGGCGATGTTCGAGTTCGCCTGCCACGAGGGGAACACGGGCATGACGGCGACGCTCGAGATCGCCCGCGGGGAGGAGGCCGCGGCGGCGCGCTGACCCGCGGGCCGGGAGTCAGCGGCGGCGCACTTCGATGCCGCCGTTGACGGTCGAGACGGCGATCGCGGGCCCGCCCCGCCCGAGCTGCCCCGAGGCCGAGCGCGGACCCCAACGGCCCCGGACCTCGATCGGGAAATCGCTGTCGATTCCGCCGTTGACGGTCCTGAGGCTCAGGTCCGCGTCGGCGTCGGCGGGCAGGGCGAGGCGGATGCGTCCGTTCACCGCATTGAACGACAGGTTCTCGGGAGGGACGGCGCCCATCGTGGCGTCGATGTAGCCGTTCACCGAGCTCGCCGACACGGACCCGGCGCTCTCCGCCTCGATGTCGCCGTTCACGGTCGCGGCGCTGACGTCGCCCGACAGCCCCGTCACCCGCACGTCGCCGTTGGTGTTCCTGGCTTCGAGGCGGACGCCGTCCGGGACGGACACGCTGAACGCGACCCTGACGTCGTTGTTCCGGGAACTCATGCGGTACGACCCGCCCCTGGCGCAGCGGTTTTGCCGGAACCACCCCGAGGGATAGACGGCGCAGACGAGAAGGCCCTCGGCGTCTTCGATGACCTCGATGGTCACCTCGCCGGGGTCGCTGCGGCGCGCTGTCTTGACTGCCTCGACCACCACCTCGCCGCTTCCCGGCGTGGCCGTGATCGAGCCGTTCACGCCTCGGATGGTGACGGTCCGGCCCGGTTCGACGCGGCCCTGCCACCGGAAGTCCGGCGTGGTGCCGGCCTGCTCCGCCGTCGGCAGCGCCAGGGTCAGCGCCAGCGTCGCCGCCGCCGCGAGAACCGCCGACGACCGCTTCAAGGTCTTTCTGCCCGCCCGCGTTCCTGCTGGGACCATGTTGTCTCTCCCTGATCTGCTCCCCGTCGTCCCCTCCGCCCGACGTAGTTCCTCGTCGTGCCCCGTCAGGTTCGGACGCCGTGTTCCCCGGCTCCCCGTCGCGGTGCGACATGGGCCGCACCGCGCCTCCGGGACCCCGGCGGTGCCGGTCGCGCCGCCGGTTCACCGACTCCGCCCCGGTCCGGCCCGGCGTCTCGCGGAACCGCCGCCGCTGCGGTCGAGCTGCGCCTCCGGGCCGGGCTGCGTCCCCTTGGGAATGGAGACGGACGCGGCCGGCGGGGAGTTCCCGGCGGCCGTTCCCCGTACCCCGGCGGACGGTCGTGTTCGCCTTCCCGCCCGCTCGGCCGGCCGGGGTGCGCGGCGCGGGAGCGTCGACCGGGGGGGCGGCGTTCACGCGGTCGCCGTCACCTGCAGCGTCCCGCCGTAGATGCGGCGTCGACCGGGGGCCGGGGCGACGTACTTCACGCCGGGCGCGAAGCGGGGGAGAATGTCGCGGATGGAGGCGCGGCGGCTCGGCCCGCTTGCGCCCGGCAGGACGGCGCCTGATGTGTCGGGAGGCACCAATGACCATGACCCCGTGCAACGGCCGGCCCGCGATGCGGGCGGCCCGCTCACGCCGGCTCGCGCCGGCGGCGTCGGCGGCGAGGCTCGGACGGTCGCTTCGGCCGGCCGGGAGGGTGTGGGTGATCGCCGCCGCGGCGGCGGCGATGCTGTCGGCGGGCCTCCTGGCCCTCGCCCAGGCTCCGGCCGCTAGGCCCGCCCTCGACCACGAGGACACCTACCGCTGGAACACCATCCGGAGCCCCCGCATCTCGGCCGACGGCGCCTGGGCGGCCTGGGTGGTGCAGCCCTGGGACGGCGACCCCGAGCTGGTGGTGTCCCGCACCGACGGGACCGCGTCGAGGCGGGTGCGGGGCCGCGGCCCCGTCTTCACCCGCGATTCGCGCCACGTGGCGTACACCGTGCCGCCGCCGCAGGCGGAGGTCGACGCGCTGCGCCGGGAGGGGAAGTCGGGCGACGAGCTGCCGGGCGATTCGCTGGGAGTGCTCTCGCTCGCCGCGCTCGCGGCGTCCCCGGACGGCGCGGAAGCCGAGTTCACCGCGGGCCCCATCGCGTCGTTCCAGGTGCCCGAGGACGGGGGATCGTGGATCGCCTATCACCTGTCCGAGGACCCGGCGGAGACCCGGGACGGGGAGGCCGGCGCGGAGACGGAGGGTGGAGAGGCGGAACCCGAGGGCGGGGAAGCCGAGGAAGAGCCGGCGGAGGAGAGCCGTTCGCCGGAGTACGAGAAGCGCCACGAGAAGGACGCCGGGACGCCGCTCGTGCTGCGACACCTCGACACGGGACGGGAGTTCTCGTTCCCCGACGCCGTGTCCTACCGGGTGTCGGACCGGGGAACCTCTCTCGCCTACGCCGCCTCGACCGACGAGGAGGGCGGTGACGGGCTGTACTGGGTCGACGCGGCGTCGGGGGCGGCGACCGCGGTCATGGAGGGCGAGGGCCACTACCGGCAGCTCGCCTTCGACGAGCTGGAGGGCAGCCTCGCCTTCGTGAGCGACGCGGCGGAGTGGGAGCGGGACCAGCCGGCCTTCTCCCTCTACCGCTCCGACGTGGGCGGCGCCGCGGTCCTGGTGGCGGGTGCGGCGACGGCCGGCGTGCCGGCGGGGTGGTGGGTCAGCGAGCACGGGGAGGTGTCGTTCTCGGACGACGGCGGACGGCTGTTCTTCGGGATCGCCCCCCGGCCCGAACCCGAGCCGGAGGAGGCGCCGCTCGATCGCGACGAGGTGCGGCTGGACGTCTGGAACTGGAAGGATCCCTACCTGCAGCCCATGCAACTCGTGCGGCTTGACGACGAGCGCGAGCGCTCGTACCTGGCCGTCGCCCCGCGCGGGGAGGACGGCGTCGTCCGGCTCGGCGCGCCCGACGTGCCCGATGTGGCGCGGACGCGCGACGGCGGGTCGGACTTCCTGCTCGGGACGACGGACGTGCCGTACCGGCAGGAGCTGTCGTGGGACGGCACCTACCGGGACGCCTACGCCGTCGACGCCCGAACGGGCGAGCGGCGGAAGGTCGCCGAGCGCGTCCGCGGGGGGCGCGGCGTGGCTCTGTCGCCGGGGGGCGCGTACGCGTACTGGTGGGACGATGGCGACCGCGACTGGAAGGCCGCCCCGACGGACGGCTCGGCCGGCGCGGTCAGCCTGACCGCGGGCATCCCCCAGGCGTTCCACGACGAGCTGAACGACCGCCCCCAGGGACCGTCGCCCTACGGGGGGGTGCAGTGGATCGAGGGCGACGCGGCCCTGATCGTCCACGACCGCTACGACGCCTGGCGGGTCGACCCGGCCGGCGCGGAGCCCCCGGTGCGGCTCACGTCGGGGCGGGCCGGCCGTGTCCGGCATCAGCTCGTCCGCACCGACGACGAGCCCGCCCTCCCCGAGGGCGATCTCTTGTTCTCGATCTTCGACGAAAGGACGAAGGCCGGCGGCTATGCGCGGGGGACCACGGACGGCGCCGCCGGCGTGACCGGGCTGGTCTCCGAGCCGAACCGCTTCCGCTTCCAGGCCAAGGCCGAGGACGCCGACCAGCTCCTTTGGACCCGGGAGAGCTTCGGCACTTTCCCGGACCTGTGGACGGGCGGCCCCGACTTTGAGGCGAAGCGGAGGCTCAGCGACGCCAATCCGCAGCAGGCCGAGTACGCCTGGGGCACGGCCGAGCTAGTGGACTGGACCTCGAACGACGGCATGCGGCTCGAGGGCATCCTCATCACCCCCGACGGGTTCGACCCGTCGCGCCAGTACCCGCTGATGGTCTACTTCTACGAGCGCATGTCCGACGGCCTGCACGACTACCGGGCGCCGACGCCGGGAGGCTCGTCGGTCGCGTTCTCGTTCTATGCCAGCCGGGGCTACGTCGTGTTCGTGCCCGACATCCCCTACGAGGTCGGCTACCCGGGCGAGAGCGCCCTCGACGCGGTGGTGCCGGGGGTGCTGGAGCTGCTCGGCCGCGGTTTCGTCGACCCCGCCCGCATCGGGGTGCAGGGCCATTCCTGGGGCGGCTATCAGATTGCGTACATGTTGACGAAGACCAACCTCTTCGCGGCGGCCGAGGCGGGCGCCCCCGTCTCGAACATGACCAGCGCCTACGGCGGCATCCGCTGGCAGACGGGCATGAGCCGCATGTTCCAGTACGAGCGCACCCAGAGCCGCATCGGCGGCACCCTGTGGGACGAGCGCGACCGCTACATCCACAACTCGCCGCTGTTCTTCGCCGACAAGGTGCGGACGCCGCTGCTGATGATGCACAACGACGAGGACGGGGCGGTGCCCTGGTACCAGGGCATCGAGCTGTTCGTGGCCCTCAGGCGCCTGCAGCAGCCGGTGTTCATGCTCAACTACAACGGCGAGGCGCACGGCCTGCGCCGGCAGGCCAACCAGGAGGACTGGGCCGTCCGCATGCAGCAGTTCTTCGACCACTACCTGCTCGACGCCCCCGCCCCGCGGTGGATGGCCGAGGGCGTGCCGGCCGTCGACAAGGGCCGCGACCTGGGTCTGGGGCCGGCGGGGGCGGGGAAAGCGTCCGCTCCGTAGAGCGACCCGGACTTCTGCGCGGTCACCTCGTCCGAGTGCCCCAAGAGGAACGCATGGAGAACAACGATCTCCCGGAGATCGCGAAGCGCTGCGCTGCCTTCCGGCAGGAGCATCACGAGCTCGGAGCATGAGCGGAGCACCCGACGATCGACCGACCCCGGGCCCGAACCATGGTCCCGACACGCCGAATCGCGCGGAAGCGTGGCAGAAACACTTGGTCCGCGCCGGCTCTCATTCTTGGTCCGGCCCCGGTGAACCCGATCCCGGGGAACATCGCGAGCAGGTCGAGCCGTGGCTGTCGGCCTTGTTTCAGGCGGAGCACTTGAACGTCCTGGTCGGCAGTGGTCTCACGACGGCAATTGCCAAAGCGGCGGGCGCTCCCGTAGTTGACATGCGACCTGCGGCCTTTCAGCACAGCTACACGAAAAGGGTGACGAGGGCTGCGCGTGAAGGCGCGAAGCGTCTCGGCCGTGACGAACCCAACATTGAAGATCAGGTGCGGACCATCAACGAGCTGATCGGCGGCCTGCGCATTCTGGCTGGTGCCACGGACGACCACGTTGGCGATGACGAAGAACCTGAGCATAGCGCGGCGATGTCGTTGCAAGAATGGGGAGCCGCGCTGGACGCCACGCCGTCCGAGTTGCTCAAGAAGCTCCTCGCGACGGAGCGCGGCATCGCGAAGGCGTTGTCGGGCCCACAGGACGATACGTCTGGCGATGCCGGCCGCTTGCTCGGCGGCTTTCTCCTCCCGTTCGCCAGCCGGACCGCCACGCGCGAGCGGGCGCACATCTTCACCACGAACTACGACAGGCTGATCGAACGCGGCTGCGATCTGCTCGGACTGCGGCTGGTCGACCGCTTCGTCGGCTCGCTGGCGCCCGTCTTTCGTTCCTCCCGGCTGGGCATCGACCTGCATTACAACCCGCCCGGCATTCGAGGCGAACCCCGGTACCTCGAAGGCGTGGTGCGGTTCACCAAGCTCCACGGGTCCGTGGACTGGAGAAGCCTCGGACCGCCCGGCGGCCTGAACGTCCAGCGTTGCGGTCTCCCATTCGGCGCGGCTGACAACGATCCCGACGTGCCGACCAAGACGGGCGAGCAACTACTCGTCTACCCCAACGCCGCGAAGGACGTTGAGACCTTGGAGCTGCCCTACGCCGAACTGTTCCGTGACTTCGCCGCCGCGGTCTGCCAACCGAACGCCGTTGTCGTGACCTACGGATACGGCTTCGGAGACGACCACGTGAACCGCATGCTCCGCGACATGTTGAGCATTCCCTCGACGCACCTCGTCATCATCTCCTACGACGAGGCGGGCGGGCGCCTGAAGGCCTTCCACGACGCGGCCGGCCACGAGGCGCAGATCACGCTCCTGGTCGGTCCCCACTTCGGCGACCTGGCGACGCTGGTCGAACACTATCTGCCCAAGCCCGCCATCGACAGGACCACGTGGCGCATGGTCGACCTGCTGAATCGGCGGACGCGTCGCCGCGGCGACGACGGGCCAGAGGCGCCCGGGGATCGCGAGCGCGAGGAACCGGAGTGACAGCGCTGGTCCAGGTCGTTGCGGAGCGGATCATCGGCGCGGTCGAGGAGGTGTCCGCCGACCGGATCGTGGTGCGCCTGGATCCGGATGCCCCCCAGGCCACGGCCCTGAACACCGGCGCGCCCGCCGGCTTCCCCCGCATCAACGGCTATGTGCTGATTCCTAACGAGGGAGGTGCCACCGCTTGTATCATCTCTTCGGTGCGTATCGAGAGGCTGGCGTTCCCCAAGCGCAAGGGTATGCAGCAGGACTTCGGTCTCGTGGACCTGCCGTTCCCCTCCCGCGTGATGAGCCTCACTCCGATCGGAACACTCAAGACCCGTCCTGTCGAAAACGCCCTCTCGTTTCACGTGCAGCGCGGCGTCGACGTGTTTCCGTCCGTCGGCGATCCGGTGCTCCTTCCCGGAGGCGACCAGCTCCGGGCGATTGTCGAGGGAGAGGACGATACAGTCCAGCGCATACAACTGGGCCACTGTCCGACGGCTGGAGGATCGCCCGTGCACGTCGACCCGGACAAGCTCTTCGGGCGCCACTTGGCCGTGCTCGGGAACACCGGGGCGGGCAAGTCGTGTTCCGTAGCGGGGCTGGTGCGATGGTCCCTGGACGCGGCGAAGGCAGCACGAATCGCGGCAAAGCGTAGCGACAGACCCAACGCGCGCTTCATCGTGCTCGACCCGAATGGCGAATACGCCCGCGCATTCGGCGACTGCGACGTGCGTCTCTTCCGGGTCGACCCGGGAACCAAAGCGGCAACGCTGCGAGTTCCGGCCTGGTTATGGAACGGTGCCGAATGGGCTGCGTTTACGGGCGCAGCACCCGGTGCGCAGCGCCCGGTGCTGTTCGAAGCATTGAGGCGGTTGCGTTCGGGACTTGGGGTGCCCGACGAGTTCGAGACGGAGGTCAAGGGGCGAATCAAGCGGTATCGAAACCGGATCAAGGTGCTCGTGCAGAACGGTGACCACCAGCAATCGGGACGAAGGGAAGGGGTTGCGAAGGTTCTCGTGAACATCGGCGAGGATTTCAAGGACCTCGTCGAGCGACCTGCCTGCGCGAGTGGTGGCCTAACGAAGCACCTTGACGCTGTGGCTTCCAGGGCGGAAGAGGTCGAAGTCGGAGCGCGCAGCGGGCGGAGGAACGGCGGATACTGGCACGACGATTTCTCGGAAAAGGCACTCGGTACGATAGCGACGGCACTTCAGGCCGCCGCGGATGCCGTCGGGCTAGACGAAGACGCGCCTGCAATGGACGAAGACACGCCGATCCGGTTCTTGGTTGGGGAGCTCCCGGACTACGTTGATGCACTCGCCGCAGACCGCTCCGGGCGCGACATAGCCCAGTTTGTAGACACACTGAACCTTCGCATCCGAAGCCTCTTGTCTGGAACCCGGTTAGCCTCAGTCATCCAACCGGATGACTCGACGTCCATTACTCTCGAAGGCTGGCTCACAGACTACGTTGGGGGCGATCAGGCCGAGAATGGACCGCTCGCGGTGATCGACCTCTCGCTCGTGCCGTCAGAGATCATTCACATCGTTGTCAGCGTGCTCGCCCGCATGGTCTTCGAAGCGCTGCAAAGGTATCGGCGCGAGAACGGGACGGAGCTGCCGACGACCCTGATACTGGAAGAAGCCCATACATTCGTTCACCGAGACCTCGGCGGGGAGGCCGCGCCCCTCGCGGGCCGGGAGTGCGCACGAGTGTTCGAGCGCATCGCCCGCGAGGGACGGAAGTTCGGGCTAGGGCTGGTGCTGGCGTCCCAGCGGCCCTCGGAGGTGTCGCCGACGGTGCTCTCCCAGTGCAACACGTTCCTCTTGCACCGTCTCGTCAACGACCGCGATCAGGAACTCGTGAAACGGCTGGTGCCGGACGGACTCGGGACGCTCTTGCGGGAGCTTCCGAGTTTGCCCACCCGACGCGCGATACTGCTCGGCTGGGCGGCAGCGGCTCCAACACTCGTCGAAATCCGCGAGATTCCGGACGAGTATCGACCCCATTCACCGGACCCGGCTTTCTGGGACGTTTGGATCGGCAAGAGAGAACGGGCCATCGACTGGCCGACCATCGCACGAAGATGGCAAGGAGTTCGCGACGGCGAGAAGTCGGAGTAGCCGATGGCGGTGAGCTACACGGACGAGGAGATCGACGGGCCGGTGCAGGAGCGCAAGGCACTGCCGTCGGACTGGGAGTGTGAGGTGACCGTCGAATCTATCGAACGGGATTTTCGCGACGAGGTGTCGGCGCAGATTCGGCTGGCGGCCGAGGCCCGGAGCGTTTCCGTGTGCTCACGCCCTTTTTGTTCGATGACGGCGATCACTTGGCGATCGTCCTTCGGAGGGAAGATACGGGGTGGGTGCTCTCCGACGAGGCCCATACGTACATGCACCTCAGCTACGAAATCGACGAAAGCGACCTGCACAGAGGAACGCGGCAGAAGACAATTGCGAACGCGTTGTCCGTGTTCGGGATCAAAGTTCGAGAGGGGGAGCTGGTACGCGACGTGCGAGATTCCGGCTATGGTGACGCGCTGTATTCGTTCGTTCAGGGGCTGTTGCGGATTACCGATATATCGTACCTGTCGCGGGAACGGGTGAAGTCGACTTTCATGGAGGATTTTCGGGCTCTGTTGAGCGAGACGTTGCGGGAGGAGCGCGTGAGCTTCGACTGGAACGACCCTATGCACGACCCGCAGGGCAAGTACGTGGTTGACTGCCGGGTGAACGGCATGCCGCGGCCTCTGTTCGTGCACGCGCTCGGGAGCGATGGCCGGACGAGAGACGCCACGATCGCCCTGCTGCAGTTCGAGAAGTGGGGCATCAAGTTCCGTTCGTTGGCGATCTTCGAAGATCAAGAATCGATCAGCCGCAAGGTGCTGGCACGCTTCAGCGACGTGTGTGAGAAGCAGTTCTCAAGCTTGACGGCGAACCGGGAACGCATCACGGGCTTCCTGAACGAAGCCATCACGGAAGGCGAAGGACGGTGAGCCGACCGCCGACGGCTGGTGGACACGGGAGAACACCGCGACAGGGCGGAAAGCGTACGGCATGATTCCCCTCCGCATCTTCGTCAGCAGCGTGCAGGGCGAGTTCGCCTCAGAACGGGCGGCGTTGCGCGACTACGTCCGCGACGATGTCCTGATGCGGCGGTTCTTCGATGTGTTCCTGTTCGAGGACGCCCCAGCGTCGGATCGACGACCGGATCGTCTCTACCTTGATGAAGTGGAGCGGTGCGACGTGTACGTGGGGTTGTTCGGCAACGACTACGGCACCGAGGACGGCGAGGGCGTGTCGCCGACGGAACGGGAGTTCGATCGAGCCACGGCCGTCGGAGCGTACCGTCTCGTGTTCGTGAAGGATGCGGGCGGCGGCACCCGCGACCCGAAGATGGGGGCGCTGATCGGCAAGGCGCAGGCGGGACTGGTCCGGAAGCGGTTCGGGACGACGGCGGAGC
Source organism: Vicinamibacterales bacterium (assembly GCA_963664545.2). GTDB lineage: Bacteria > Acidobacteriota > Vicinamibacteria > Vicinamibacterales > UBA8438 > JAJEEA01. The sequence goes on from OY761475.2 coordinate 3,955,709, forward strand.
TGGTCGCGGGGCTCTACGGCGCGCTGGTGGAGTATCTGGAGAGCAGGGAGCTGATCCGGTGGGGGCCGTTCGACGCCGCGCCGTGCGCCGGGGCGGCGCCGGACGACCTCGACACGGAGAAGATGGCGCAGTTCATCCGCACCGCCCGCCACGTTCGTCAGCTCCCGTTGCCCGAGCGGACGCCTCCGCTGGAACTGCTGGAGCATCTGAACCTGCTGAACGACGGACGCCTGACGAACGCGGCGATCCTGCTGTTCGGGAAGAGGCCGCAGCGGTTCCTGATCTCGTCGGAGGTCAGGTGTGCGCACTTCCACGGAACGGAGGTCGCCAAGCCGATTCCGTCCTACCAGGTCTACAAGGGCGACGCGTTCGCTCTCGTCGACCAGGCGGTCGACTTCGTGTTGAGCAAGATCAACCGGTCGATCGGCACGCGAGCGGAGGGCGTACGGGCACCCAGGACCTACGAAATTCCGCCCGAGGTCGTGACCGAGGCCATCGTGAACGCCGTGGCCCATCGCGATTACACGGACAAGGGCAGCGTGCAAGTCATGCTGTTCTCCGACCGGCTGGAGATCCGCAACCCCGGGCGGCTGCCGTCCCCGCTTACCCTCGAGGGGCTGCGCCAGGCGCACAGATCGGTGCCCGGCAATCCTCTGCTGGCCGAGGCCCTGTACCTGACCGAGTACATCGAGCGCATGGGCACGGGCACCCTCGACATGATCCGCCGCTGCGTCGGAGCCGGCTTGCCGGAGCCTGAATTCGCGGTAACCGACGGATTCGTGACCACCATTCGGCGCGCGGCGGGCGGCGGCGACGCGGACGACGGGGTGGGCGGTCCGGTCTCGAAACGCGCTGGGGGTTGGCCGGGACGGCCGGCGGGGACGGGCGCGGTCCGTGACCAAGTTGCGCTGTACGGAGGTGTGCAAGAAGGGATCGGGGGCGGGCGGGGGCACCAAGCCGTCGTAGACGGGGGGCAAGCAGGGGTGCAAGTTGGGGTGCAAGTCGAGGTGGATGCGAGAGACGCCGCCATGCTTCGAGCTTGCGTCGAAGCGGCCGCAACGAGTCGGGAGTTGCGGCACGCCGGGGGCTACGCCGGCCGAACGCGCAGCTTCGAGCGGCGGATCAACCGTCTCCGGTCCGCGGGGCTCATCGAGATGACCGTCCCCGACAAGCCGCGGAGTTCCGCGCAGCGCTACCGGTTGAGCGACAAGGGGAGGGCCGTGGTCGCGGCCACCGAGGCCGGGCATCGCGGGCCGGGGGAATGAACCGCCAGCGCGACGGCCGGGTCGTGGCCCACGCGGCAACGAAGACGGTGGGCCGAACACACGCGCCGATCGTGATCGGTGTCCTCGTCGGTGGGAGTCGTCGGCGGTCCGTGGCGGGCGACAGCGTCCCGCGGCGGCGGGATGTGGCGTAGTATTCCCGGGAACGGTCTGAACCCGCCCCTGCGGGCGGAGAAACGGAGTCTCTGGTTTGCGAATCATCTGCGCATCGTTGCTCGTCGCCCTCCTCGGTCTCGTGCCGGTCGAGGCCGGGGCCCAGGTGACCCTCACCGACTGGATGGGGCGGTCGGCCACGTTCGAGAAGGGCCAGGTCGACTCGGGCGGGGTCGCCATCGCGTACTACACGGCCGGCGAAGGCCCGCTCGTGGTGTTCGTGCACAGCATCACGGGGCCGTGGTTCGACTTCCGGCACCAGCTTGTGGCGCTCTCCGAGGGGTACCGGGTGGTGTCGATGTCGACGCGGGGGACCGACGAGAGCGGCAAGCCGGAGGGGGTCGAGCACTACGCGTCGGCGCGCATCGCCGACGATATCGAGGCGATCATCGACCACTACGGCGAGGAGCGGGCCACCGTCGTGGGCCAGGACAGCGGCGGCCTCCACGCCTGGCACTTCGCGATGACCCGGCCCGAGCGGACCGAGCGGCTGATCTCGCTGGGGTCGGTTCACCCCGCGGGGCTCATCCGCGAGCTCATCGACAACCCCGACCAGCAGCGCGCGAGCACGTTCCAGCGCAATATGCAGGAGAACCCCGAGGCGGGCGCGCAGTTCGGGGCGAGGATTCGGAGCGGCGGGGCGCGGCCCGGCGACACGCCGGAGCTGGCCCGGCTGCGGGCGGAGGCCTACGGGCGGCTCTACGCGGAGTCGATCGTGAACTTCTACAAGGCCAACTGGCCGTACTCGCCGGTGACGGCGGAGACCGAGGGGTTCGGGTTCACGATGGACGCGTTCCCGGCGGTGCAGGCGCCGACCCTCTTCATCTACGGGAAGGACAGCGGGCCGTTCCTGAACGAGACCCTCAACGACCTCTGGGGCCGGGTCGAGGGCGGGCTGACCATCCACGTCCTGCCCGGCGTGGGGCACGGCCCGCACAACCAGGTGCCCGAGTTCGTCACGCCGCGCATGCTGGAATGGCTCGACACGGGGCGGTAGAAGCCGGGGCGGTAGACACGGAGCAGCAGACACGGGCTGGTAGAAGCCGGGGCCGTAGCACGGCATGGGCTTCCTGCCGCGGCCTCCCGGACGGTTGACTGGGGGGCCGGGACCGGACCGGTCCCCGGCGTCGTCCAAGGAGTGCGGACGGCCGGGTCGGCGGGGCGGAAGGCGGCGTCGAGAAGACGACGAACTCCGACGAGTCTGGGCGGGGGCGGCGCCGCCGGCCGGGAAACGCGTGAAACGGCCGGCGGGCGGTGGTATTCTGGCGGAACGAGTGTCATGACGGGCGCGGCGCGGGCCGCCGTCCGCCTTCGGGAATGAGGAGGATGCCGTGAGACTGAAAGCGCTGGTTCTCGTCGTGGCGGTGTTTGCGGCGGCGACGGCCGCGGCGGGGCAGTGGGCGCCGCCCCGGACCGCCGACGGCCACCCCGACCTGCAGGGGGTCTGGGCCAACAACAACGTGACGCCGCTGCAGCGGCCCGAGGTGCTCGGTGACCGCGAGACCCTCACCGACGAGGAGGTGGCGGCCCTGCAGGCGCGGGCCGGCGACCTGTTCAACGACGCGGCGGGCGACGCCGCCTTCGGGGACAGTGTCTTCGCGGCGGCCCTCGCCGAGGCCGAGTCGTTCTCGTCGCGCGACCGGGCGACCGGCAACTACAACCACTTCTGGATGGTCGAGCGCGACTGGGACAACCGGACCTCGCTCATCGTCGATCCGCCCGACGGCCGGCTGCCGGCCCGCACCGAGGCGGCGGACGCGCGGGCGGCGGCGCGGGCCGAGGCGCGGGCGCGCCACGCGTGGGGGCCGGAGGACCGCAGCCTCGGCGAGCGGTGCATCAGTTGGGGGGCGCCGCGCCTGGGGGCCGGCTACAACAGCTATCTGCAGATCTTCCAGAGCGCGAGCCACGTCGTGCTCTACCAGGAGATGGGCGGGCCGCGGGTCATTCCGTTGACCGGCGCTCCCCACGTGGACGACAGCGTCCGGCTGTTGCACGGCGACTCGCGGGGGCGCTGGGACGGCGACACCCTGGTCGTCGAGACCACGAACTACGCGCCGCAGGCCTCGGTGATGGGCTCGGCCGGCGAGAAGCTGCACGTGCTGGAGCGGTTCACCCGGGCCAGCGACGACGTGCTGCGGTACGAGGTCACGGTGACCGATCCAGACACGTGGGCGGGGCCGTGGACGGCGATGATCCCGTTGCGATTCACGACCGAGCCAGTGTTCGAGTACGCCTGCCACGAGGGCAACATCGGCATGGAGGGCATCATGGCCGGGGCCCGCGTGCTGGAGAGGGCCGAGGCCGAGGGCGGCCAGTAACCCGGCGATCACTTCTCCTTAGCTAGCGAGGATCCCAGATCATGAGACGTCTCTACACGTTCATCACCGCGACCGCCGCGGCGGCGGCGCTGGCCGCGGCGGCGACCGTCGCCGCCACCGCGAACACCGAGCCGGCCGCCGCCACCGCGCAGTCGGCGACGGAGATGGCGAGCTGCGACAGCCTGATGTCGCTCGCCCTGCCGGACACCACCATCACCGGCGCGACCCTCGTCGAGGCCGGCGCGTTCGCGCCGCCCGGGCCCCAGAACGCCCGGACGCGGGCGACCTACGGCGGGCTGCCGAAGTTCTGCCGCGTCGAGGCGACCCTGGCCCCGTCGGACGACTCCGACATCAAGGTCGAGGTGTGGATGCCGGGGGCCGACTGGAACGGCAAGTACCAGGCGGTCGGCAACGGCGCGTTCACCGGGTCGATCCGGCACAACTCGATGGCCGCCGCGCTGGCCCGCGGCTACGCCTCGAGCTCGACCGACACCGGGCACGAGGGCAATACCGCGAGCTTCGGGCTCGGGCATCCCGAGAAGGTCATCGACTTCGGCTACCGCTCGATCGGCGAGATGACGGTGATGGCCAAGGCCGCCATCGAGGCCTACTACGGCCGGGCGCCGGAGTACACCTACTGGAACGGCTGCTCGGCCGGGGGGCGGCAGGCCCTGAAGGCGGCGCAGCGGTACCCCGAGCTGTTCGACGGCATCGTCGCCGGGGCCCCGGGCAACGACTGGACGGGCCGGGCCGGCGGTTCGCTGCGCGTCGCCAAGCCGCTCGAGGCCAACGAGGCGGCACGCCTCACCGCCGACCTGCGCGAGCTCGTGCACGGGGCGGTCCTCGATGCGTGCGACGCCGGCGACGGCGTGACCGACGGGGTGGTCGGCGATCCCGAGGGGTGCGACTTCGACCCGGCGGTGCTGCAGTGCGCGGACGGCCAGAGCGGGGGCTGCCTGTCGTCGACCCAGGTGAACACGGTGCGCATGCTGTACTCGTCGCCCGAGAACCCCCGGTCGGGGCGGCCCATCACCGGCCTGCTGCCCGGCAGCGAGCTGGGGTGGACGGACCTCGGCTGGACCCGCTCGGCGCGGGCGACGGGACTTGAGCAGTTCCGCTACCTGACGTTCGCGGACCCGGAGTGGACGGTCGACCAGTTCAACTTCGAGACCGACATCGTCCGGGCCGAGGAGGTCGACAACGACACCCTCAACGCCCTCGACCCGAACCTGAAGCCGTTCTTCGACCGCGGCGGCCGGCTCATCTCGTACCACGGCTGGGCCGACCCGCAGATCTCGCCGGGGAACGCGACGCAGTACTACCGGCGGGTCGTGGACGCGGTCGGGGACGCCGAGACCGTGCACGACCACTACCGCCTGTTCATGGCGCCCGGCATGGGGCACTGCGGCGGCGGCGCGGGGCCGAGCCAGTTCGACATGGTGACCGCCCTCGAGGCGTGGGTCGAGCGGGGCGAGGCGCCCGACAGCATCGTGGCGTCGCGCGTCCGCGACGGCGAGGTCGACCGCACGCGGCCGCTCTGCCCGTATCCGCAGCAGGCGGTCTACACGGGCAGCGGGAGTACCGACGACGCCGGGAACTTCGTCTGCCGCGCGCCCTGACGGCGCGGTCGGCGTCGGCGTTCACCATCGTGGGCCGGCCGGGCGCCCCCGCGGGCGCCGGGCCGGCCCGTTTCGCGTACGGTGGTTCGAGGGTCGCCTCGCAGCATGAGGCGCCCCGGGGCGAAGGACCGGGCGAGGATTGCGTTGCCGTGGTTCCCGGTGCTCACGAGGTGAACCACCGGCGCGCGCCGGGTTGGCCGGTTCCCCTCCGTCACCGTCCCGACCCGCCGCGTCAGCGCGTATCGAAACGGATGTTGAACCAGGTGATGCCCTCGGTGTCGCGGATGCCGTGGGGCACCCCGGCGGGGATGTAGATGACGTCGCCGGCCCCGATCACCCGTTCCGACCCGCCGCGGATGGCCGCGCCCCGCGTGCCGTCGACCGGCTCGCCCTGCTCGTCGACGATCTGCCCGCCCGTCACGAGGGTCCCCGAGCCCTCCCGCACCACGTAGACGTCGGTCGTCCGCGGGTGCATCAGCGCGGTCTCGGCGTTGCCGATGCGCCGGATGTTGACGTTGTGGCTGCCCCCCTCCAGCAGCCGTGTGGTGGGGCGTCCCGCCGCGTCCATCTCCGCGATGATCGCGTCGATCTCGGCGGTGGGGAAGTCGACGGCGCGATCGGTCGGCGCCTGCTGCCGAATGTCGATCTGGGCGGTGAGGACCGCGGCCGCGGCCAGCCCGGCCGCCAGACCCGCGACGAAGGTGATGAATCTGCGCATGGTGTCTCCCTGCTGGTTGTCGTCGGCCGCGATCTGTCCGCGCCCGGTCCGCATCGGCCGCCCCGGCGGCGGTCGGCCGGGTCCCGGGTCGACGTGCCGTCTCCTCCGGCGTTTACCGGCTTCGTTGGTAGAATAGCCCACCGGCAAGAATGGGACCGCGGCGGGCGCGGGCGCGCTGGCATGGCTATTGCTTCAGATTCGCGTGGACGATCGGGAACGCAGCGTGATGCGGAGGCGACTCCGCGGAACGAGGAGCGGCGAATGACCGACGGACACGTTCAGGCAACTGCGGCGGGGGCGGAAGGGGCCGGGTCAGGTATCGACGGTCGCATGCGGGGGATGGAAGGAGCCGTCGCGGGCCTCGACGGTCGCATGCGGGGCGTGGAGGGAGCCGTCGCGGGCCTCGACGCTCGCTTGGTGGCGGTGGAAGGAGCCGTCTCGGCTCTCGACGCTCGCTTGGTGGCGGTGGAAGGAGCCGTCTCGGGCCTCGACGCTCGCTTGGTGGCGGTGGAAGGAGCCGTCTCGGGCCTCGACGGTCGCCTGCGGGGGGTAGAGGCGGGCCTAGCCAGACTCGAGACCAGATTCGAGACGGAGATGAAGCACGTCGCAACGAAGGCAGATCTCGAGCTGCATTTCAACCGGCTGCTGCGGTGGGGGCTCGGCATCATGATCACGGCGACCGGCGCGTTGTCTGCGCTCATCTTCGGGATTCTGAGAACGGCCGGCAACTGACGGCGGGAACGCGGGTCTTCGCGGGCGTCACGCGCGGATGTCCTCGATGATTGGCCGGGGCGGCTGCGCCGCAGAGCGGTGCCCCCGGCCGGGGAGAGATTGCGATGCGTACGATGCGGAACGTTGTGGTCGTGGGTCTGGCCGCGCTCTTCGCGGCGGCGGGCGCGGCGGGTGCCGCCGCCCAGTCCGGGGGCGGGCCGGTGGTGCTGACCCCGTCCGGCGAGCTCGAGGGGGCGTGGGCCGACGCCGACGCGGGCGTCTCGGTGTTCCGGGGCGTGCCCTTCGCGCAGCCGCCGGTCGGCGACCTGCGCTGGCGCCCGCCGGTTGCGGTCGAGCCGTGGGACGGGACGCGCGCGGCCGCCGAGTTCGGGCCCGCGTGCTGGCAGGCCCGCAACGCCGACAACTCGCCCTACGCGCGGGGCGAGCTGCCGCGCAGCGAGGACTGCCTCACACTGAACCTGTGGACGGCGGCGCGGGTGGGCGAGCGCCGGCCGGTGATGGTGTGGTTCCACGGCGGCGGGCACAGCTCGGGGACCGGCAGCGCGAAGATCTTCGACGGCACCGCGATGGCCAAGAAGGGCGTGGTCATGGTGACCGCCAACTACCGCCTGGGGCCCTTCGGTTTCCTGGCCCATCCCGCCCTGACCGCCGAGTCGGCCGAGCAGGCGTCGGGCAACTACGGCATCCTCGACCACATCGCGACCCTTGAGTGGGTGCGGGACAACGTCGCCGCGTTCGGCGGCGACCCCGGCAACGTCACCATCTTCGGCCAGTCGGCCGGCTCGTGGTCGGTCTGCGTGCTCCAGGCGTCTCCCCTCGCGAAGGGGCTGTTCCACAAGGCCATCGGTCACTCCGGCGGCTGCTTCGGCGCCCCGCGCGCGCATCTCGCGACGACCGGTGGCGCGGCGACCGCGGTTTCCGGCCACGACGCGGGTCTCGCCGTCGCGGCGAGGCTCTGGGTCGAGGGCGAGGGCGCCGACGCGGCGGCGGCCCTCCGGGCGGCGGTGCCCGAGGCGGTGCTGGAGGCCGGGCGCGGCACGGGCGTCGTGGTCGACGGCTGGGTGCTGCCCGACCTGCCCGCCGCGATCTTCGCGGCCGGCCGGCAGAACGACGTGCCGGTGGTCGTCGGGTCGTTGTCCGACGAGGGCACCACCCTCTACGCGGGCATGGCCGGGCCGCCGCGCGACGAGTTCGTGGCGGGCCTGCGGGACCGCTACGGCGACCGGGCCGACGCCCTCCTCGAAGCCTACGCCGGCGAGATCGCCGCGTCGACCCGCACCGCCGGCCAGGCGATTCAGGCCGACCGCAGCTTCACGTGGCAGATGCGCGCGTGGGCCCGCGCCCACGCCGACGCCAACGACGTCTATCTCTACTTCTTCAGCCACGCCCCGCCGGTGTTCCGCCTCTACCTGCCCGACCGGCCCCGGCTCGACTTCCCGGGCGGCCTTCGCGGCGGGGGCGCGTACCACTCCGGCGACCTCGCCTACGCGTTCGACAACGTCGGGCTCGTCGGCGTCGGCTGGAACGCGCGCGACCACGAGCTGTCGGACCAACTGTCGCAGTACTGGGTGAACTTCGCGAAGACCGGCGACCCGAACGGCGAGGGCCTGCCGCTCTGGCCGAAGTACGACCGCGAGGGCGAGCCGGTCATCGAGTTCGCGACCTTCGGGACGGCCGCCGCCAGCAAGATCCGCGAGACCAAGCTCGACCTGTTCGACGACTCGTACCGGGCGGCGGCGACCGATCAGTAGGGGGCCGGGCCGGTAGGGCGGTGCCTCCCGCGGGCCGGGCCGGGGTCGCACGGCGACGATGTTCGGGCGAGCGGGACCGGACAGCAGGCGCGAACGCAAACACCGTGCGGCTACGATTTGGGGCCGGACCCTCCTCCCTGTCAGGGGAGGGTCCGGGGCACCCTTGCCGAGCGATCAGCCCCCCCGATCGGGTGGCGTTCCCTCGAAGCGTTCGGTCACCGCCGAGAGCTGCACGACTCGGCCGTCCGGGTCGGGAACCAGGACGCTGCCCCCGCCGCCGCGCACGCCTTCGAAGCCGGCGTCCTCGAGCGTCCTCGCCACCCGGTCGCCGTCGAAGTCCTCGATCCCGATCCCGAAGTGGTCGATCTCGCCCGCGACCGCGCTGCCCGCGGTCAGGCTGCAGTTGCCCCCCTCGACTGGGCACAGGCTGATGAGGCCGCCGTCGGGCAGGTCGAGCGCGTAGGCGTCGCCGACGATGTAGCGCCGGGCCGGCAGCCCGAGCAGGTCGCGGTAGAACGCCTCCGACCGGTCGAGGTCGGCGACCCCGACGTTGACGTGGTGCAATGTGCGGGCCCGCACCTGGCCCGCCTGGGCGCGGGCGCCCGCCGGCAGGGCCATCGCGGCGAAGGCGCCCAGCACCTGCCGCCGCGTCAGCTTGCCATCCTCGTACTGTTTCAGTAGCGTGTCGAAGGTTTCTCTCATGGGTCTCCCTCCTCGGTCAGAGGGCGATTGTAGCCGTGCTCTCGGGCCGCGGGGCGCGTGGATGGCGGGGCGCGGTCAGGAAGGCCTGCGCGGGGGCGCGGTGCGTTGGAGGCTGACATGGCGCGAACGGTGGACCCGCAGGGGCGCGAACTGGAGCTGATCGGTCGGGTTGCGGACTTGGCCGGCCGGGACGTGCTCGACATCGGCTGCGGTGACGGCCGGACGTCCCGCCGCCTCGCGGGTCGGGGCGCGAACGTCCTCGGCGTCGACCCGGACGAGGCTGCGATCGCCCTGGCCCGTGTCGCCGGGACCACGGACACCTGCCGCTTCCGGGCGGCGGACGTCCTCGATCTCGTTCTGCCCCCCGCCAGCTTCGATCTGGTGGTCTTCTCGCGTTCGATGTGATGACTGCCCACCGAGAGCGTCGGTGACGCTCTGTGCAAGGTGGCCGACTGGCTGCGCCCGGGCGGGCGTCTGGTCAGCCTGCAGCCGATTGGCCGCCCGATGCCCGTCCATCTCCGTCGGGCCGGCCGCGCGGAGCCCGTGGGCGTCGTGCACGTCACCGACGACGGGCAGCGGGACATGCGGTCGTCCCGGGAGGCGCTCGCCGCCTCGATTCGGGCCGGCATGTTCACGGCGCGGGCCGAGCTGTCGATCGTGCTGGAGTTCCACTACCGCACCGAGGACGACTGGAACGAGTTTCTGGAGCGGCCCCGAACCGGGGCCGTCGAGGCTGATCCGGATGTCCTCGCGAGGGCGCTCGCGGCGGTGTCGCGGGGCGGCGCCGTGATCGTCGCGCGGGAGGAAACGCTGTTCAGCGCCTGCGACCGCGCCGCCGACGGCACCCGGGGCGCGGGACCGAACCCGGGGTAGACTGAACGAGCGTCCGTCCGCCGAGGCGCGCCGTCACAGGGGCGCAGCCGCAGGAAGAAAACCTGCCGAGGGGGGACGTGCGGCGAGGTGGGGTACGCTCGTGGCAGGAATTGTCCGCACCACGGAGTGCCGGGCGATTGGTCGGTGGCAAGCGCCGCCGCGGGCGACGATCGCGGGGCGAGGAGACGAGCAGATGATCCGAAGCAGAAGCAGAGGCGGTTGGTTCGCCGCGGTCACGGCGCTCGCGGTCCTGGCGGCGGCACCGGCGGCGGGCCAGGACGGGCCGGGCCCGCACGACGAGGCCGAGTTCGATGCGCTCTTCGAGGAGGTCAAGAACTGGGGCCGCTGGGGTCCGGACGACGAGCTGGGCACGGCCAACCTGATCACCGAGGAGAAGCGCCGCCAGGCCCTCGCCCTGCCGACCCGCGGCCGGACGGTGTCGCTGTCGCACAACCCGATGCCCGGCGTCCACCCCGACAACCCCGACTCGGCGTTCAACCACACCATGTCGGAGACGCTGCGGTCGGACACCATCGAGTTCTCCTACCACGGCTACGGCGTCAGCCACATCGACGCGCTTTGCCACTTCCTGCACAAGGGAATGATGTACAACGGCCTCCCCGCCGACACGAGCTCGGCCGAGGAGGGCTGCGTCAAGCTCGGCATCGACAACCTGAAGGACGGCATCGTCACCCGCGGCGTGCTCCTCGACATCCCGCGCCTCAAGGGCGTCGACTACCTCGAGCCGGGGACGCCGGTGTACACCGAGGACATCGATGCGTGGCTTGAGCAGGCGGGGGTGACCATGCAGCCGGGCGACGCCGTCTTCCTGCGGACCGGCCGCTGGGCCCGCCGCGCCGAGGTCGGGCCGTGGCAGCTCTCGGGCAACTCGGCCGGCATCCACGCCTCGGTCATCCGCTGGATCCGCGGCGAGGACGTGGCCCTGTTCGGCAGCGACGCCGCCACCGACGTGCAGCCGTCGGGGGTCGAAGGCGTCGGGCTGCCGCTGCACATCCTGCTCATCGCCGGCCTGGGGACCAACATCTTCGACAACATGGACCTGGAGGCCCTGGCCGAGGTGGCGGCCGAGGAGGGGCGCTGGGAGTTCCTGATCGCGGCCGGGCCGATCCCGGTGACCGGCGGCACCGGCTCGCCGCTGAACGTGATCGCGGTGTTCTGATGCGCTCCAGCGGGCGATGCGGCGGATGAGAGGTAGCCGGTCCCGATGTCCTGGTTTCGCGACAGTTTGGCAGCCGTTCAAGACGTCGGTGGCCTGCTGGTCAAGAGAGGCACGGCGATGGGACCACTGGTCCCATCCCTGCTCTTGAGCCCGTTCTTCGTCGGAGCTGCCTGGCTGTTCCGATCCGTCGCGGTAGTCTCCGGCGTGCCGCTGTTCAGTGCTCTGTTCGTGCTCGCGGCACTGATCATCGTTTTCAACTACCATCGACACTATGCATGGTTTGCCAGGCATGATCCGGATCGACTGCAGATGACGAGGAAGCGATGAAGAAGACGTTTGTCGCGTGTTTCGGTCTCGCGGCGGTCCTGGCCGGTGAGGGTGCGCTCGGCCAGGTCGTGCCACTGGACGTACGCGAACTGCGGCCCGGCCCCGTGGAGGTGACCGCGGACGAGGACGGGGTGGCGGTGGAGTGGCCGGACGCCGTCGACCGGGATTGGCGCGCGACGTTCTCGCTCGACCCCGGCCGCCCCTTGATCGAGTCGATCGCGGTGGACGGGGTCGCGGTGGTGTCGGCGGTGCGGCCGTTCTACCAGGTCGAGACGGGCACGCGGCGGCGCGGGTGGAACGCGTTCTTCGACTTCCCGCCCAGCCATCCGGACGGGACGCGGCACAGTCAGGGGGTGTTCAGCTTGGCGAAGGCGACCGTCCGGACCGTCGGCGAGCGGGTCGAGCTGATCTTCGACGGGCTGCGCATGGGGGTGTTCGAGGGGGCCATCGTCTACACCATCTATCCCGGCAGCCGCCTGATCCAGCAGGAAGCGGTGGCCACCACGGACGCGGCCGACGTCGCCTACTACTACGACGGGGGCTGGGAGATGGCCGCCGACGCCGACCGCGTGGCGGGCGGCAACATGCAGAGCCGCGTGAGCTGGTACGACACGGCCGGCGACCTGCGCCACGACGTATCGACGGGCTTCGACCCCGAGCGGAAGCCGGTGAAGGTGCGCTACCGCACCCTCGCGGCGACCACCGCCGGCGGCAGCGTGGCGGTGTTCCCCCCGCCGCACCAGTACTTCTTCCCCCGCGACTTCACGTCGAACTTGGGGCATTTGTGGCACCGTTCGTGGCGGGGACGGGTGTCGCTCGGGATCCGCCAGATCCGCGACACCAACTGGCGCTTCTATCCGTGGATGAACGCCCCGCCGGGCGAGACGCAGCGGATGTCGGTGTTCTTCCTGCTGTCCGACGGCGCGGCGGAGGCGACGCTCGACGAGGTGCTCGCGTTCACCAATCGCGACCGGTTCCGGCTCCTCGACGGCTACAAGACCCTGAGCACGCACTGGCACCTCGCCTACACCATGCAGGCGCTCGAGCACGGGCTCGACTGGACCCCGCCGTTCAAGCCGGTCCTGAAGGCGATGGGGGTCGACGCGTCGATCATCATGGACTTCCACGGCGACGGGCACCCGCGCGACCTGACGGACCTGCGGCTCGACGAGCTCGACGCCTACTTCCGCGCCCTGCGCGCGCAGTCCGATCCGGACTTCCTGCTCATCCCGAGCGAGGAGGCCAACGTGCACCTCGGCGGGCACTGGGCCCTCATCTTCCCCCGGCCCGTCTACTGGTTCATGGACCGCCCCGAGGGGGGCGCGTTCGAGATGAACCACCCCCGCTACGGCAAGGTCTACAGCACCGCCGACGCGGGCGAGATGCTCGAGTTGGTGCGGCGCGAGGGCGGGTTCATGTACCAGACCCACCCCCGGACGAAGGGCTCGACCGGCTACCCGGACCGCATCGCCGGCACCGAGCACTTCCGCGACCCCGCGTACCTCGGGGCGGGGTGGAAGGCGATGCCCGCCGATCTCTCGTCGCTGCGGCTCGGCGAGCGGTCGCTGAATCTGCTCGACGACCTGAGCGCGCAGGGGTTGAGGAAGCGCATCTTCGGCGAGGTCGACGTGTTCCAGTTCGACGACACGCACGAGCTCTACGCGCACATGAACATCAACTACGTGCGCCTCGACGAGCTGCCGCCGTTCGACCGCTGGGGCGAGGCGGTCGAGCCGCTGGCGCGGGGCGACTTCTTCACCACCACCGGCGAGGTCCTGCTGCCCGAGGTCGACTTCTCCGCCTCGACCGCCGACCGCCTCGACGTCTGGATCGAGGCGGACTGGACGTTCCCCCTGCGGTTCGCGGAGATCGTGTGGGGCGACGACGCGGGCGGCGTGCACCGCGAGATCACCCCGTTGTCCCGGACCCGCGTCTTCGGCGCCGGCGGGTTCGGGCTCGCCACCGACGCCCCCGCCTGGGCGTGGGCGCGGGTCGCGGTCTGGGACGTGGCGGGCAACGGCGCGTTCGTCAACCCGACGTGGCGGGATTGAGACGCGGAGGCTTGCGCGAAGTGCTATGCTGTAGCGGCGTTTCGCAGTCCTGAACACCAGGAGTCTGCGCCGTAGAACGGTGCAGACTCCTGGCAGGGTTGGTTGGGCGGCGAGCGGAGCCGGAGGCGACGCTCTCCGGGCTAGGTTGGAGGAAATGTCGATGCGGCGAACGACCACGTTGCTCGGGCTGGTCGGGGTGTTCCTCGTGGGTGCCGGCACCGTCGCGCAGGCGCAGACGCGGGCCGAGATCACCTTCACCGACCACATCCGGCCGATCTTCGAGCGAAGCTGCTGGAACTGCCACGGCGAGGCGTCGCAGCTCTCGGACCTGGACCTCCGGACGCGGGAGGCCGCGGTCGAGGGCGGCGTCCGCGGGCCGGCCCTCGTGCCGGGACGGGCCGAGGACAGCCGGCTGTTCCGGATGCTGGCCGGCCTCGACGATCCCCCGATGCCCATGGCCGGCGACCCCCTGAGCGACGCCGAGCTCATGGCCATCCGCACCTGGATCGACGACGGCGCGCACTGGGACGAGGGCGGGGCCACGAGCGCCGACGCCGCCCTGGCCGCGCTCGAGAACACCCTGCTGCCGGACGGGGCGCGCGACTACTGGGCGTTCAAGCTGCCGAAGAAGGCCCCGGTGCCCGCCTCGGCCGACTACGAGCACCCCGTCGACCGCTTCCTCGACGCGGCCCGCCGGGAGGCGGGGGTGACGGCGGGGCCGCGGGCGGACGCCCTGACCCTCGTGCGCCGGGCCTACCTCGACCTCACCGGCCTGCCCCCGACCCTCGAGCAGATCGACGAGTTCCTGGCCGACAAGGAGCGCGGTGCCTGGGAGCGGCTGATCGACCGGCTGCTCGACTCGCCGCACTACGGCGAGCGCTGGGGCCGGCACTGGATGGACGTGGCCCGCTACGCCGACTCGACGGGGTTCGAGCAGGACTACCGCCGCGACAACGCGTGGCGCTACCGCGACTACATCATCGACGCCTTCAACGACGACAAGCCCTACAACCAGTTCCTGCGCGAGCAGATCGCGGGCGACGAGCTCGACCACGTCACGGACGAGACCCTCATCGCCACCGGGTTCCTGCGGGCGGGGCCGCGCGTGAACTTCCGCGAGAAGGACAACCCCGAGCGGCGGCACGACTACCTCGACGACGTGCTGGGGACCCTCGGCCGCGGCGTCCTCGGCATGACCGTGCACTGCGCCCGGTGCCACGACCACAAGTTCGACCCGATCCTGCAGAAGGACTACTACAGCATGCAGGCGTCGATCTTCGGCTACGTCGAGATCGACTACCCGCTGCTCGACCGGGCCGGCGTGCGCGAGTACCGCGAGAAGAACGCGGCCATCGACGCGGCCCAGCAGCCGCTGCGCGACGAGCTCGCCGAGATCGAGGCCCCGCACCGCGAGCGCCTCCGCATCGAGCTCATCAAGGAGCGCTTCCCCGAGAACGTGCAGCAGGCGGCGTTCAAGCCCGAGGCGGAGCGCACGGCGGGCGAGCAGCTCCTGGCCGCCCAGGTGCTGTCGATCAACCCGCCGCGGCGGCAGGTCGTCGCGGCCCTGTCCGAGGCGGAGGGCGACCGCTGGAGCAAGCTGACGGCGGCGGTGGAGGCCCTCGACGCGGTGCGTCCGCCGGAGCCGCCGATGGCGGAGATCGTCACCGACGGCGACTACCGCTACGCCCCGGACGGCCCGGGCGACAACGTCATCGGGTGCCCCGAGTGCCGCATCCTGCCCGACGAGCCGGGGTCGTTCCTCCACGAGGAGGGCGGGCCGGCCTACGAGGCGCCGCCCAACTACTTCCTGATCCGCGGCGACCCGTTCAGTCCGGGCTCCGAGATGTCGCCGGGGTTCCTGACCGTGGCCACCTACGGCGACCCTCCGACGGCGCTGCCCCGGCCGGACGGGCGCACGTCGGGCCGCCGGCTCGCCCTCGCCGAGTGGATCGCGTCGCGCGACAACCCCCTGACCGCGCGGGTCATGGCGAACCGCATTTGGCACCACCACTTCGGCCGCGGCATCGTGCGCACCCTCGACAACCTCGGCCGGATGGGCGACGCGCCCACCCACCCCGAGCTGCTCGACTACCTGGCGGTGGAGTTCATGGACCGCGGCTGGAGCGTCAAGGAGATGCACCGGCTGCTGATGACCTCCGAGGCCTACCGGATGGCGTCGGCCCACGAGGACGCGGACAGCCGCGCCGCTGACCCCGAGAACCGGCTGCTCTGGCAGTACCGTCCGCAGCGGCTCGAGGCGGAGGCCCTGCGCGACGCGATCATGACGGTGAGCGGCGCCATCGACCTCACGGTTGGCGGTGAGCCGGTCTTCCCCCACGTGCCGCAGGAGCTCCTGCTGGCCGCGAGGAACGGCTACTGGGACAACCAGGCGGACGGCCCCGACGTGTGGCGGCGCAGCGTCTACGTCTTCCGGCGCCGGTCGCTGAGCTTCCCGTTCTTCGAGACGTTCGACCTGCCCGACCAGAACCAGACGGCGGCGGCCCGCAACGTCTCGACGGTGGCCACGCAGGCCCTGACCCTGATGAACAACGAGTTCGTGCTGAACCAGGCGCGGCTCTTCGCGGAGCGGCTCGAGCGGGCCGCGCCCGGCGACGTCGACCGGCAGATCGACCTCGCCTACCGCATCGCCCTGACCCGGCCGCCCGCGGCCGAGGAGGCCCGGATCGCCCGCGACCTCGTGTCGTCGCAGTCGCTCGTCGACCTGACCCACGTGATGCTCAACCTGAACGAGTTCCTGTACCTGAGATAGAGGGAGCAACGATGCACGATCACCATCATCACCACTGCCGGAAGCGGACGTTCTGGGACCGCCGCAACTTCCTCTTCCAGTCGGGCGGCGGCATCGCGGGGCTCGCCCTCGCCCACATGCTCGAGCGCGAGGGGCTGCTCGCGGCGGCGCCCGCGGACGGCTGCGGCGACCCCATCCCCGGGAACCCGTTCGCGCCCAAGGCCCCTCACTTCGAGCCGCGCGCGACCGCGGTCATCTCGCTGTTCATGAGCGGCGGGGTCAGCCAGGTCGACACCTTTGACTACAAGCCCGCGCTGACGGAATACGCGGGCCAGCCGATGGCCGAGTCGGTCGTCGTGCGGCAGGGCCACCCCGGGCCGCTGATGCCGAGCCCGTTCGAGTTCCACCGGCACGGCGAGAGCGGCCTCTACGTGTCCGAGATCTTCCCGCACCTCTCGAAGAAGGTCGACGAGATGGCGTTCATCCGGTCGCTCTACGGCCGGTCGAACGACCACATCCAGGCCACCTACGAGATGCAGAGCGGCCAGATCCGGATGGGCTTCCCCGCCGTCGGCTCGTGGGTCACCTACGGCTTGGGGTCTGAGAGCTCGAGCCTGCCCGCGTTCGTGGTCATGAACGACTATCGCGGCGGCCCCCTCGGCGGCCCCAACGACTGGAGCGCCGGGTTCATGCCCGCGAGCTACCAGGGCACGCTGTTCCGCGCCGTCGGCGACCCCATCGTCGACCTCCAGCCCCCCGAGGGCGTGTCGGTCGAGCAGCAGCGGGCGCGGCTCGACACCTTGGCCCGGCTCAACGAGATGGACATGGCCCGCAACCCGGGCAACTCGGAGCTGGCGGCCCGCATCTCGTCCTACGAGCTCGCCTACCGCATGCAGGGCTGCGCCCCCGAGGCGGTCGACACCTCGAGCGAGTCGGAGGCCACGAAGAAGCTGTACGGCCTCGACGAGGAGATCACCGAGCCGTTCGGGCGCCAGTGCCTGATGGCGCGCCGGCTCGTCGAGCGCGGGGTCCGCTTCGTGCAGCTCTTCCACGGCGGCCTCGGCGTCCAGAACACCGACACCTGGGACGCCCACAGCAACCTGAAGGAGAACCACAGCCAGCACGCGGCCGAGACCGACAAGCCGATCGCGGGGCTCCTCACCGACCTGAAGGCCCGCGGCATGCTCGACTCGACCCTCATCGTGTGGCACGCCGAGTTCGGCCGGATGCCGATCTCGCAGCGCGGGGTCGGCCGCGACCACAACCCCGGCACCATGACCGGGTGGATGGCCGGGGCCGGCATCCAGGGCGGCCAGGCCATCGGGGCCAGCGACGTGTTCGGCTACAAGGCCGAGCAGCAGCGGGTGTCGCCGCACGACCTCCACGCGACGAT
Organism: Vicinamibacterales bacterium; assembly: GCA_963664545.2. Taxonomy (GTDB): domain Bacteria; phylum Acidobacteriota; class Vicinamibacteria; order Vicinamibacterales; family UBA8438; genus JAJEEA01. The sequence continues at coordinate 3,973,558 of OY761475.2, forward strand.
GCTCCACCTGCTGGGCATGGACCACACGAAGCTGACCTACCGCTACAACGGGCGCGACATGCGGCTGACCGACGTGCACGGCGTGTTGATCCCGCAGATCGTGGCGTAGCGGGTCTTCCGGGACGTAATCGGGGCACGGTCACGGCCGCGAACGGTGATGACCGTGCCCCGTTCTGTTTGCGTGCGCCGGAGCTACGATACCACGGCAACATTCAACCGGGAGTGCTTGGAGGGTTTCCGTTGAGCGAAGTGCTCTACTGGTTGCTGATTCTCGTTGCCGCAGCCCTGTCGTGTTGCGGCAACGGCAAACTTGGAGCACTTCTGGTCGGCGCTGTACTGGTGTGGGCTGTCGGAAGCTGGCCGAGCTGGTTTGGGTTATTGTCGTGGACGGCTGCAGCGGCGTTGAACGTTTCCGCAGACGCTGCGTGGAAGATCGCTGCTTACGCGACGATTACGTCCGAGCTGGATCCTGCCGATGGATTGCGGCGGGAGGGAGCGCGCATGACAAGAGCGACTTGGGCGCTCTTTTGGCTGCCTGCGTGGGTGATCCTGGCTTGGCTGGCGTTCAGGGTCGGGCCATGAGCGGCTTGCGCTCTGCGGGCACGCACACGTGCCGCCGTTAAATTAATTTGCCCGGGCGCACGTGATCTCTGCTCTCGCGCAGATTTCGTCAATCCGGTCCCTGGTCAAATAGACGTACGCCGGCCGGTCAGAGCGATAGCGGATCGCGACGTCCTCGAAGTACCCCTTGTAAAGGCTTGGCTCTACCCAGGAACCAGTAGACCGTGACTCCATGACGATCCAAGCGCCTTCGGACGGACCCTGCGATGCCGACATGGCTGCATACCAGAGGATTAATCCGACAGCCCCATATCCGTATACCATCGTTCGTAACAACCCCAGCAGATTGAGGCGCCAGTTTCCCTCCAGCGGTCTCCACAGGACCTGCGCGGCGCGGTTGTACACCCTTCGCGCGAGTTGCCGCCGGTATGCATAGCATTCCGCAGGATCGTCGTAATGGTGAACATCAAGCCAGCAGAACGGCCAGAATCGGCGGCGGCACTCCGGGCACGGCTCGCCGAAGCGCGAGCGAGGATGGTGGAGGCCGACAACGACTCTGGTCGGATTCACGGTACTCAAGTGCATCCTCTTGCTTGGCGCTGATCAGACTCTTTTTCAGCCATTATACACGATGAGCTGTGTCGATGTGGGCTGGTTCGATGTCGCCGTGCCCATCAGGCCCCGAGCCGCCGGCGGCGGGGCCGACAGCGCGCTTGGCGACCAGTCGATGCGGGACGGTGGGACCGCGGGTCGGGTCCGGAAGGGGCCGGCGGCGCGGCGCTGAGTGACGGCATGCGCGAGTTCAATACGGCCGGGCCCGTGGTGGCGGCGGATCACTACCTGATCCCGTCGCTGTCGCGGCTCGACCTCAACGGGCTGCTCGGGCTCGTGCACCGCAAGAAGTACTTCGTTCTGCACGCGCCGCGGCAGACGGGCAAGACGTCCGCGTTGCTGGCCTTGCGCGATCTCATCAACGGGCGCGGCGAGTATCGTTGCGTGTACGCGACGGTCGAGAGCGGGCAGTCGGCGCGCGAGGACGTCGCGGAGGGTATGCGTGTCGTCCTGGCCGAGCTGGCGTTCCAGGCGGGCCTGACCCTGGGCGACGGTTCGCTGGAGGACATGTGGCCGGATGCGCTGGAGCGCGTCGGTCCGCACGGCGCCTTGCGCCAAGTGCTGGCGCGCTGGTGCCTGGCCGCGCCGAAGCCCCTGGTTCTGCTGATCGACGAGATCGACTCCCTCATCGGGGACACCCTGCTGTCGGTGCTGCGCCAGTTGCGCGCGGGCTACCCGGATCGCCCCGACCGCTTTCCGCACTGCGTCATTCTGTGCGGCGTGGTCGACGTACGCGACTACCGCATCCGTTCGAGCGCCGAGAACGCGCTGGTGCTCGGCGGCAGCGCCTTCAACATCAAGTCGGAGTCGTTGCGGCTAGGCGACTTCACCGAGACGGAGGTCCGGTCCCTGCTCGCCCAGCACACCGGGGAGACCGGGCAGGTGTTTACGGAGGCGGCGTTGCAGACGGTCTGGACGCGCACGGCCGGCCAGCCGTGGCTCGTGAACGCCCTGTGCTACGACGTCTGCTTCAGGAACGAGGCCGGGCGCGATCGCTCGAGCTCGATCACGCGCGACGCCGTGCTGGAGGCGCAGGAGCGGCTGATCCTGCGCCGGGACACGCACGTCGACCAGTTGGCGTGCAAGCTGCGCGAGGAGCGGGTGCGGCGCGTCGTCGAACCGATCCTCGCCGGGGCTGAAGAACACGCCTGGTCTGACGAGGACATCGGCTACGTCCGCGACCTAGGTCTGATCGCCCTGGACGACGACGGCACGCCCCGCTTCGCCAATCCGATCTACGGCGAGGTGGCGCCGCGACACCTGACCCACGCCGTGCAGATCGGGCTGCCGCAGAAGACGGCGTGGTACGTGGACGAATCGGGCGGCCTGGACGTCGATGGTCTCATCGGGGCGTTCCAGGCGTTCTTCCGGGAGAACTCGGAACACTGGGTGCAACGCTTCGACAAGTACCACGAGGCGGGTCCGCAACTGCTTCTGCAGGCGCACCTGCAGCGGATCGTCAACGGCGGCGGCCGGCTCGACCGCGAGCACGCGCTGGGCAGCCGGCGCACCGATCTGCTGATCCGCTGGCCGCAGGGCGGCCGCGAGCGCCGGTTCGTGGTCGAATGCAAGCTGCTGCACCGCGACCTCGAATCCACGATTCAGCGCGGCCTGACGCAGACGGGCGGCTACATGGATCGTTGCGCGGCGGAGTCGGGGCACCTCATCGTCTTCGACCGCTCCCGCGAGCGCACGTGGGACGAAAAGATCTTCCGCCGCCCGCCGCCGCCGGAGGGACCGCCCATCACCGTCTGGGGCATGTGAGCCGCGGTCTTGAATCCAGGCACACGGACGATGCTCACGCGGCCCGGTTGGGAATTGGCGGACTGTTCCTACAGAGTGTGCAGCGCCTGCTGTGTTCGCCGTGCTCATGCGAGGCCACGCGCGCAAGAGTTGTGGCCGCGTTCTTTTTTGGTAGACAAGCTACATCATGTTGGGTAGTATGGCTACACAATGATGTGGCGACAGATCCGGGTTCGGCTGCGCTCGCTCTGGCGGTGGCGGCGGCAGGAATCGGAGCTCGACGAGGAGATCCGCTTCCATCTCGCCCGCGAGACGGATGAGCGGATGGCGGCGGGGATGTCTCCGGAGGCGGCGCGCGCGGCGGCGCGGCGTGACTTCGGCAACGTCACGCTGACGCGCGAGCTGACGCGAGAGGCCTGGGGCTGGGCTTCCGCCGAGGCGCTACTCCAGGACACGCGCGGCGCGTTGCGCGCGATACGCCGGAACCCCGCGTTCTCGGCCGTCGCGGCGGGGACGCTGGCCCTGGCCGTCGGCGTCAACGTGGTGATGTTCAGCGTGCTGAACACGGTGCTGTTCCGGCCGCTGCCATACCGGTTCCCGGACGAGCTGGTCATGCTGTGGACGGAGACGCCGAGCCAGGACCTCAGGGAGAACCGGTCGGCGTTCTGGAATGTCGAGGAGTGGCGGCGCCAGAGCGCGAGCCTCCGGGACATCGCGGTCTTCGACGGCGTCGCGTTGACGCTGACGCACGAGGGCGAGACGCAGCGGGTCGAGGGGGCCAGGGTCTCGCCCAACCTGTTTCCGCTGCTCGGCATCGAGCCGCGCCACGGGCGGAGCTTCTCGGCCGGGGAGGCGGCGGAGCGGCGGCGTCTCGCCGTCGTCAGCCACCGCTTCTGGCAGGCCCGGTTCGGCGGCTCGCTCGACGCGCTCGGCGCGACCGTCGAGCTCGACGGTCGGCCGTCCACCATCGTCGGCGTCCTGCCCGACGGGTTCCGGTTCGGGAGCCTCGACGCCGACGTCTTCGAGCCGCACACGCTGTTTCCCGACTGGGAGGCCCGCCGCCTCGTCCGCGGGCGGGACTCGTGGTTCGTGGTGGGCCGGCTGCGTCCGGGCGTCACCGTCGAGGAGGCGCAGGCGGAGATGAGCACCATCGCCGGCCGGCTCGACGCCGAGATGCCGGCGGCCGAGAGGAACCGGGGCGTGCGGGTCGTTCCCCTGACGCGACACGTAGTCGGTGCGCGGTCGCGGCTGGCTCTGTGGATGTTGATGGCGGCGGTGGGATGCGTGTTGCTGATCGCCGCCGTCAACGTCGCGAACCTGTGGCTGGCCCGCAGCCTCGGCCGCGGGCGCGAGGTGGCCCTGCGCGCCGCCCTCGGCGCGGGACCGGGCCGGATCGTCCGGCAGCACCTGACCGAGAGCATGACCCTCGCCCTCGGCGCCGGCGTCGCCGGCACGCTGCTCGCGGTGGTCGGCCTCGATCTCGTGCGCGCCCTGGGCTCGGTCGAGGCGGTCGCGGTGGCGCGCCTCGACGGGGTGCGGTTGGATGCGGGCGCGCTGGGGTGGTCACTGGTCCTGTCGCTCCTGATGGGCATCGCCGTCGGGCTGGCACCGGCCCTCCTGTGGCGCCGGCACTTGCGAGGCTTCGGCGGCGCCGACGGGCGGGCCGCGGCCGGCGGCGTGGCCGCACGGACCATCCGGCGCGCCCTCCTGGTGGCCGAGGTGGCCCTGGCCGTCGTGCTGCTGGTGGGGGCCGGTCTGCTGGTGCGGAGCTGGTGGCAGGTCGAGGGGGTCGACCCCGGCTTCCGGCCCGAGCGGGTGCTGGCGATGCAGATCGGGGCGCCGGCCCTCATGGCCCCCGCGCAGCGGGCCGACTTCTATCGCCGCGCCCTCGAGCGGATCGAGGCGCTGCCGGGGGTGGAGCGCGCCGGCTTCATTAGCGACGCCTTCATCGGCGGCAGCCCCGAGCGGACGCTCACCACGGAGCGCGAGGGCGAGGCGGTGTCCGCGCGCCTGCAGTACCGGAGCGACGAGGTCAGCGAAGGCCTGTTCCAGGCGTTCGGGACGCGCCTGCGCGGCGGGCGCTTCTTCTCGCTGCGCGACGGTCCGGCGTCCCCGCGGGTGGTGATCGTCAACGACGCCCTGGCGCGCCGCCTCTGGCCCGGCGAAGACGCGGTGGGGCGGCGCCTCACGCGGGGACCGGCCGATGCCGCGGGTCCTTGGCTCACGGTCGTCGGCGTCGTCGACGACATGCGGCGTCAGGGCCTGGAGACAGAGCCGGTTCCGCAGATCTTCGAGCCGGTCGCCCAGAACCCGTCCGGGGCCGGCTACCTGCTCGTCCGCACCGTGCGCGAGAATCCGGAGGACGCGGCGGCGGCGGTGCAGGCGGCGGTGCGGCAGTTGGACAGCCGCGCCCCCCTCTACGGCGTGTCGACCCTGGAAACCCGGCTGCGCGCGTTCTACGCGCCGCGCAGTCTGCAGACCTCGATCGTAGTCGGATTCGCGGCGGTCGCGCTCCTGATGGCCGCGATCGGGATCTACGGCCTCATGCGGTACGCGGTTTCGACCCGCACGAAGGAGATCGCGATTCGCATGGCGGTCGGCGCCGGCCGGGCCGACATCTTCAGGATGGTCGTCGGCGAGGGGCTGGTCCTGACCGGCGCGGGGGTCGCGCTCGGGCTTCTCGGGGGCGCCTGGGTGGGGCGGGCCGCGCGCAACCTGCTGTTCGAGGTGGGCCCGCTCGATCCGGCGACCTTCGTCGGCGGTTCGGCGCTGCTGCTCTCGGTGGCCCTCGCGGCTTGCGGTGTTCCGGCCCGCCGCGCGATGCGGGTCGCACCGATCGTCGCGTTGCGCGAGGACTGAGGCTTCAGTAGATGCGCGCAGGCGGCAGGCGTCGCGACTCGTCGGGGCGGCGCGGAGGGCTGCCCGCCGGCCGGCGGTCGGAGACGATCTGCCGAGATGTGTGGGGCCACCCGTTGAGCGTTGGTCTGGGATGCCGAGACGATCCACGTTGATGGACCAGAAATCAGGCCCGGAATACAATCCGATGCGGGAGAGACGCCATGACCACCGTGCCGCTGTCCGAGGCCAAGACCCATCTCGCGAAGCTGTTGGCGGACGTCGAGGCGCTCGGGGAAGAGGTCGTCATCACCCGTTCCGGACGTCCCGTGGGCGTGCTGCTTTCGCTGACCGACTACGAGGGGCTGATCGAGACGCTGGAGGTCCTGGCCGACCGGGACCTGGCGGGATCGATCGAGCGGGGTCTGGCGGAGGCGGACGCGGGCCGCGTCGTGAGCCACGAGGACGTGTGGGATGACGTGGACGCTCGTCTACGCGACTAGCGCCGCGCGCGCCATCAGGAGGCTCGATCCCGCCGTGCGGCGGCGCCTGCTGGCCGCCCTCGAGAAGCTGCGCGAGGATCCCGAACGCGGCAAGCCGCTGCTGCTGACCCTGAAGGGACTGCGGTCCTTGCGCACCGGAGACTACCGGATCGTGTATCGCGTCATCGAGTCCGCGTCGAGATCCTGGTCGTGGCCATCGGCCACCGGCGCGACGTGTACGAGCGGGTGCGGAAGATGCTGGACGCCCGGCGCTGAGTCGTCTACCGGGCCAGCGCCTCGGCGCGTTCGGGATCGACCTTGCCGAGCACGTCCAGCGCGTCTTCGACGACTTCGCGGGTCCAGCGCCCCCAGTGCTCGCGGCGGATGCGCGCGACCACGTCCGCCATTGCGTCGGCGATTCGCCCGCGTTCCGCCGCGTCGGCCTGCGCCAGGAGTCGATCTCCCGCCCGGATCCGCACCCGGTACGAGAGATCGCGGTGCTCGAGCGCGGAGAGGAACGCCGCGCGTACGCCGCGGTCCGATCCGACCAGGGGCTCCAGCGCCCGCATGGCGGCGGTCACCACCGACGTGCTGTAGCCGGGCGCGAGCACGCGGATGAGCGCGTCCCGCGCGTCCGTTTCGCGCGCATGGGCGGCGAGCACCTCCACGCTCCTCAAGTTCACCCTCGTGGACTTGTCGGGGGCGAGCGCCGCCGCGACGATCGCCCTGACGTGCGCCTCCGCACTCCGGTCGGAGAGGGCGTCGATGGCGGCGAGCTGCACCGTCGAGGAGACGCCGCCGGACAGCAGCCGACGCACCGCCTCGCGGACGGCCGGCCGCGCGATGTGGCCGGCGGCTAGGCGCACGGCCCTGGTCAGGACGCGGCTGGAGTTGGAAGGCGCCAGCGCCGCCGACAGGGCGCCGGGGGCGGCGGGGGTGGCCATGTGCCGGTCCAGCGCGTCGAGGGCCAGCAGTTGGGCGTTCGACGAGACGCCGGACCGCCGGAAGAAGTCGCGCAAGGCCTCGGAGGCGGCCGGCTCGTCGCGGGTCCGCAGGTAGACCCGGATCGCCTCCAGTTGCACGCTGGAGGAGCTCGCCGACGCCATCCCCACCCCGCCCACCGCCCGGACGCGGGGCTCGCGCGACGCGGCGGCGAGCTGCAGCGCCCTCCGCTGGACCCGGCTGCTGATGTCCGCTTCCACCGCCGCCGCGAGGAGGGGCGCGGCGCGGGGATCGTCGATCGAGGGCGCCAGACCCTCCAGCGCCTCGAGCTGCACCGAGGACGAGGCCCCCCCGCGGAACAAGCGGAGGACCGCCGGCGCCACCTCCGGCTCGACCATCCGCCCGGCAAGAACCTGGCAGGCGAGGAGCCTGACCCGGCTGCTGTTCCGCGGTGACAGGGCGGCGGCGAGGGCGCGGCGCACCCGCGGCGCGGCGACGTGGGCGCTCAGTACCTGCACCGCCTTGTGCTGCACGCTGCTGCTCTCGCCCCGCTCCAGCACCGATTCGACGAGGGCGGCGACCTCGGGCCGCGCGGCCGCCGTGCTCAGCGCGTCCAGGGCCCTGAGCTTGACGCTGCTGCCGTTGCCGGGCTGCAGGCCGGCCGCGATGATGCGCAGGGCCACCGGGTCGGCGGTGAGGCCGGACAGCACCTCGAGGAGCTCGATCCGCCGGCTCGAGCTCTCCCGCTGCATGATCTCCTCGAGCACCGCCGCCGCCGACAGGTCGCCCGCGCGGGCCAGCGCCAGCGCCGTTTCCCGCTTCACGTCCCACGGCGCGCTGCTTTCCAGGAGCGTCCGAAGCGCCCCGCCCGCGCCCGAGCCGGCGCGTCCCATCAGGACCGCGAGGCGCGCGCGGGCGTTCTCGGCGCGCGGAGAGTCGGGCCAGCGATCGAGCAGGCGCTGGAAGGCGGCGACGGCGTCACGGTCGCGTTCCAGGCGCTCGTGGACGTAGCCGACGTAGTACTGCGCGTCGTCCGCCTGCTCGCTCCGCGGGTGGTCGGAGACGATCTCCTGGAAGAGGGCCAGCGCGTCGGAGAGGCGCTCGTCGATGAGGTGCTCCCGCGCCTGCCGATAGAGGTCCGGCGGTGCCTGCCGCGCGGCGACTTGCGCGGTGGTGACGAGCAGCAGCGCGAACAGAACGACTGCCTGGCGTGTTCCGGTCATCGTCTCTCTCCCTTAATACAGTCCGCTCTCCGCGGCTATCCAAATGCCGCACGCCGCCCGCTTCCCGTCGGACGACAGGTCTCTCCCTTCACAGTCCGCTCTCCGCGGCTACCACATGCCGCCCGCCGCCCGCTTCCCGTTGGGCGACATGTCTCTCCCTTCACAGTCCGCTCTCCGCGGCAATCCACCCCGAGGCGAGGAGCGCGCGGTCGGCGGCGCCCCGCGCGTCGGCCGCGGCGAACCCGGCCCGCAGGTCGGACAGCTCGGACGGCGTGAAGAAGTCCGGGGCGCGTCCCGGCTCGAACGCCGCCACTTCCTCTAGGAACACTTCGGCGTGGACGACGGTGGCGAGCAGCTCGGCGTCCCGCTCCGCATCGAGCGCCGCGCGCAGCTTCCGCCCGTCGAGAACGAGGCGCCGCGCCTGCTGGTGCAACTCCCGGAGAGCCGCCTCCGACGCACCGTCTTCGACCGCGTCGATGACGCCGGTGAGCACCGCCTGCAGGCTCTCCAGCCACGGCACCCCGAGATCGAGAAGCACCTCGGCGCGGGCCAGCGCTTCGATCTGCGCCGGCTGTATCCACGCGTCCCGCGGCGGGTCGGACGGCGCGGCGGCGTCGTCGCCGCCGGGAAGGGTCCAGCGGCCCACGGCGACCCCGACCAGCAGCAGCGCCGCGGCCGCGGCCCACCCGGACCAGGACGGCCACCGGGCGGGGGTCTTCGCGTCATGTCCCCCGTCCCGCGAGTCCGCCGGCGTGGCCGTCGGCCACGAGGACGTTCCGGTTCGGCCCGGTGCCCTGAGCACGCCCCCGTCACGCGTGTTCTCCGGTGCGGTCGCCGGCGACGGGGACGTTCCGGCTTGGCTCGGCGCCCTGAGCACGCCCCCGTCACGCGTAGTCTCCGGCGCGGTCGCCGGCCACGGGGATGTTCCGGCTGGGCTCGGCGCGCTGAGCCCGCCCCCGTCACGCGTGTTCTCGGGTGCCGTCGCCGGTGATCCGCCGGGGGCGGGCACGGCGCCGTGCGGACTCTCGGCGCCCGCGACCTCGTCGAAGAGGAACGGGGCGGGCGCTTCGGCCAGTGCCCGGAGCGCCTGCAGGCCGGCCCGCGCCTCTTCTAGGGCGTGCTGGCAGGCCGGGCACGTGTCCAGGTGGCCTTCCATCCGGGACCGCCGCGATCCGTCGAGCGTCCCGAAGAGGTAGGCCTCGAAGTCCGGCTCGCGCTCCGGACACGCGGCGGTCGGTTCCTGGCCGCTCATCGATCCTCCTCGCGCATCAGCGTGCCCAGCCGCTGCAGGCCGCGGAATACCTGGGTGCGGGCGGTGACCGGTTCGCATCCCAGAATCTCGGCGATCTCGCGCATCGGGAGTCCGTCGAAGAACCGGAGGACCACCGCCGCGCGTTGCCGTTCCGGAAGGTGGTCGAGGGCCGCCCGCACGCGGTGACCCGCCTCGACCTTGATGATCTCCTCCAGCGCGTCGCCGCCCCCGATCTCCTCCGCGCCGGTGCCTGAATGCTCGGCGCGAATCCGCTCGCGCCGCCGCGTCCTCCGCATGGCCTCGATGGCGCGGTTCACCGCGATGCGGCGCAGCCAGGGATAGAACCGCTCGCGATCGGCGAGGCGCGGGAGGGACTCGAGGGCCGTCAGGTAGGCTTCCTGCACCTCTTCCTCGGCCCGGGCGCGGTCCTTCAGGATCCCGGTGACCACGCCGACCACGCGCGCGTAGTAGCGGCGGTGAAGTTCGCCGAAGCCGTCGGAGTCGCCCGCCAGCGTGCGCCCCACCAGGCCGCCGTCCGAGATCGCCGCGCCGGGCGTCTGCGCCGTGGAACCGTGCGGACTCCCGGCGGGGTCGGTCGGGCGGCAATCGGAGCCGCAGGCGACGGTTTCCGGGCTGCCGTGTTGCATGTCCCTGGAGACAAGGTGATACGAGGCGGCCGGACGTTGCATGCCGGACGGACTGGTCGTGTCGATCGCCCGATCGTAGCCCGCCAATCGTCGCCTCCGGTTCCGCCTGGTGCCAGACGGGCACGGCCAACGGCCCATCCCTCTCGCGGAGCGAGTCGCGCGCAGCGTGTATGATGAGCCGGCTGCAGGAAGACGAATCGCCGCGCCGCGGGGGCGCGGCCATGAGGAGGACGCCATGCGACGGATGTGCGCCTGGGTGGTGGTGGTGTCTGCGGCCGGGCTCGCGGCCGGCGTGGAGCTGCGCGCGCAGGAGACCGAAGGGGCCGCCGCGGTCCTGCCGTGGGCCTACGTGCTCAACGACCCGGACGTGGTGGCCGAGGCGCTGGACCCGGACGAAGTGGTCACCGTGCCCGGCTCCAGCGTGTCGATGCCGCGCTCGGCCATCGCCATCGACAACGGCCCGCCCGACTGGCACCCGGACGGCCATCCGCCGATGCCCGAGGTCGTGGCCCGCGGCGGCGGCGAGGGCGTCGTCGCGTGCGGCTACTGCCACCTGCCGAACGGCCAGGGCAAGCCCGAGAACGCGGGCCTCGCGGGGCAGCCCTACGAGTACCTCGTGCAGCAGATGACCGACTGGCGGAACGGCCGGCGTCGGCCCGGCGAGCCGCGCATGGGGCCGCCCGCGTTCATGGAGCGCATCGGGCTGGCCGCCACCGACGAGGAGGCGCGCATCGCGGCCGAGTACTTCTCGTCGATCGACTTCAAGCCGTGGGTCCGCGTCGTCGAGACCGACGCGGTGCCGGAGACGCAGTTCGCGGGATGGATACACGAGGTGGTCGCGGGCGGCGCCGTCGAGCCCATCGGCACGCGCATCGTCGAGACGCCGGTGGACCTGACGCTGACCAAGCTGCGCGACGACTCGTCGGGCTTCATCGCCTACGTGCCGTCGGGGGCGGTGGGGCGGGGCCGCCGCCTCGTGCTCACCGGCGGCGACAACTCGGTGGCGTGCACCGTCTGCCACGGCCCGGACCTGCGCGGCCTCGGCCCGGTGCCGGCCCTCGCCGGCCGCTCGCCGACGTACATGGCGCGGCAGCTCTACGACCTGAAGACCGGCGTGCGCGACGGCGCGTGGTCCGACCTGATGGACGCCGCGGTGGCGAACCTCACGCTGGAGGACATCGTGGACATCGTGGCGTATACGGCGAGCCTGGAGCCGTAGGGAAGTCGCCGCGCCGGCGGGGCGGTCCGGCGGGCGGTCCCCCGGGGTTGGCACCGCCGCGAACGCGTCCGGCCGGGGTCGGTGCCGGTGCCTCCGCGCGGGAACGGCACGGGAGCGCACCGGCCCGGGACGCCGACCGCGCGCGGCCGGTCCCGCCCCTATCAGACGCCGGTGGCCGACCCGAGGCCCATGGCGCGGCGCCACGCCGCGATCTGGCCGATGTGGCTGCCCTCGTGGATGGTCATGACGAACACGGCGTAGTCGCCGAGGGTGGGGAAGGTCTTCCGCCGGCGTTCGTCGGGGAACGGGACCGGGGTGTCGAAGACGGTCGGGTCGGCCGCGCCCACGGCGTCGGCGACGCGCGCGTGCTGCGCGGCCAGTTCGTCGAGGGTCCGGTCGCGGCCGGGGAAGTCGGCGACGGTGCCGCTGGGGACGCCGCCCGGCCCGAACGTGTCGGCCCAGCCGTCGGGCAGCGTCGACTCGAGTCCGAACCGCCGGGCGAGGCCGTCGGACGAGAGCGCGAGGTGGCCGAGGATCCACGCGGGGTGGTTGACCACCCCGTGCGGCTGCCAGACCATCTGCTCGTCCGACAGGTCCTTCACCATCACCCGGCTGCGGTCGAGGTTGAACTGGTACCCGGAGAGGAGGTGTCGTAGCATGGCCCGCATTCTACCGGACGCCGCCCCGCCGGGTGCCTCGGATCATTCTGCGCTCGGCTGGGCCAGTGCAGCGACGAGTGGTCCCAGTCTCTCCTGAAATCCGCCGCCACCGTAGCCGGCCGAGTACCGCATCACCCGTTCCGCGTCGGGCGCGGAAATCTCAAGCGTTCCCGTGGCAGGATCGTACCCCGCCCTGATTCTGCGCAGGAGATTCTCGAATCCGCCCTCCCCTCTGACCGGTCGGTCGAGCGCGGCGAAGTCCGACTCGTTGACCTGTATTCTCCTCATCAAGGTGTCCCTCCAGAACAACGAAGCCGCCCGAGGACGGTCCCGTCCCCGGGCGGCTTGACGTAGCGCGGCGGTTCCCGCTTACGAGGCCACGCTCTCGGCTGTCACCGCGTCGGCCGGCGCGGTCGTGCCGATCGCGATCCGGCGCGGCTTGGCCGTCTCGGCCAGCGGCAGGGTCAGCTCGAGCATGCCGTTCTCGTAGTGGGCGCTGACCTTCTCGGCGTCGACCTTGGCGGGCAGGGTGAACGCGCGCTCGAAGCGGCCGTAGCGGATCTCCGAGGCGTAGCCGTTGCCGTCCGTCTCGGTCCGCGTCCGCTCGCCGGAGATGGTCAGGCTGCCGCCGTGCAGGTCGACGTGGACCTGGCTCGGCTCGATCCCCGGCAGCGCCATCCGCACCGTCCAGCCGTCGTCGCCGGTGCGGACCTCGGTGGCCGGCGTCCAGGCCGGCCCCGCCGCCGGCCCGTCGCCGACGTAGCGGCCGAACACCCGGTCCATCTCGCGGTGCAGGGTGCCGAGCTCCTCGAACGGGTTCCAGCGGGTCATGCTCAACATGGTGGTCTCCTCCTTGGGTGGTGACTGCCGTCCGACGTGGTTCGTCTCGTCGTCCATCCGGCGTTCCGTCCTTGCTTGATTCAACAGTCTAGCGGGTTATCTCGGTGAAGTCAAGTAACCTTAGTGTTAAACAAGCATATATTGGATGAGACGAGCACTCAACCGAAAATGTTCACCGGAGTCTTTGCGCGGTGCGGGCCGGCTGTCGTACCATGCAGGCGGTCGTCGGGAGCGGTGCCCGTGCGACGGGGTACGGCGGGGGAGGGGCACGTATGGTTCTCATCGGCAGCGACCGGTTCATCGAGCATCAACCGCCGAGCGGCCATCCCGAGCGGCCGGCGCGCGGCGAGGTGATGGCCGCGGTGGCCCGGCGGTGGGTCGAGGGTGGCGGCGAACTGACGGCACCGCGGGCGGCGACCCGCGCCGAGCTGACCCGGGTGCATCGGCCCGCCTACGTCGACCGCATCGCCGACACGGCCGGGCGGCACCTGCGCCTCGACCCCGACACGTACACGTCGGACACGTCGTACGAGGTGGCGCTGCTGGCGGCCGGCGCCGTCGTCGCCGCCGTCGAGTCAACTATGGCGGACGGCGCCCCGGCCATGGCCCTGGTCCGGCCGCCGGGCCACCACGCCGAGGCCGACCGGGCCATGGGCTTCTGCCTGTTCAACAGCGTGGCGGTGGCCGCGGCGGCGGCGCGCGCGGCGGGGGTCGACCGGGTCGCGGTCATCGACTACGACGTGCACCACGGGAACGGCACCCAGTGGATGTTCTACGACGACCCCGCGGTGCTGTTCGTCTCGCTCCACCAGTACCCCTTCTATCCGGGGACCGGCGCGGCCGGCGACGTCGGCCGGGGGGACGGGCTCGGCTTCACCCTGAACGTGCCGCTTGAGGCCGGTTGCGGGGACGCCGACTACGACCGCGCGATGCGCGAACTGGTCGTGCCGGTCGTCGCCGGGTTCGACCCCGGCCTGATCCTGCTCTCGGCCGGCTTCGACGCCCACGCGCGCGACCCGCTGGGCGGCATGCAGGTGTCCACGGCCGGCTTCGACGCCATGACCAACCACGTACGGCGCCTCGCCGCGGACTGCTGCGGCGGCCGGTTGGCGGTGGTGACCGAGGGCGGGTACGACCTGACCGCGCTGGAGGCCTGCCTCGACTCGACGCTGGCGCGGCTCGCGGCGGGACCGCCGTCGTCGGCTGACGCCATCTCCGGCGACACGAGCCGGGCCGACCGGGTGATTCCGGCGGTGCGGCGCGCCCTCGCCCCGCACTGGGCGGAATTGCGCTGAGCCGGCGGTCGCCGCGCGCCGCTCCTGCGGTCACTCCTCCCTGGGATTCGGCGCGTTGCGGGGGAGCGCCGCCGCACTGCGGCGTAGACTCCCGCAGCCGGTGCCGAGACCCCGTCCCACCGCCCCCGCCTTGCTATAATCGGATCGACCAGCCCGTCCCGCACGGGTCCCGACCCGCATCCAACCAAGCTGCACACCGTGTCCGACTACGATCCGCAGGCCATCGAGAAGAAGTGGCAGCGGCGCTGGGCCGACGAGCGCGCCTTCGAGGTGGCCGAGGAGCCGGGGCGCCCCAAGTACTACTGCCTCGTCATGTTCGCGTATCCGTCGGGCCACGCCCACGTCGGACACGTCCGCAACTACATGATCGGCGACGTCATCGCCCGCATGAAGCGCATGCGGGGGTTCAACGTCCTGCACCCGTTCGGGTGGGACGCCTTCGGCCTGCCCGCCGAGAACGCCGCCATCAAGAACCGGTCGCACCCCGAGACCTGGACCCTCGACAACATCGCCCACATGAAGGGGCAGCTCCAGCGCCTGGGCATCAGCTACGCCTGGGAGCGCGAGTTCGCCACCTGCGAGGCCGCCTACTACCGGTGGAACCAGTGGCTGTTCCTGCGGATGTTCGAGCGCGGCCTCGCCTACCGGCGCCGCTCGACGGTGAACTGGTGCCCCGACTGCGCCACCGTGCTCGCCAACGAGCAGGTGGTCGACGGCGGGTGCTGGCGCTGCGGGTATGCGGTCGAGCCCCGCGACCTCGATCAGTGGTTCCTGCGCATCACCGAGTACGCCGACGGCCTGCTCGACGGCATCGAACGGCTCGACGAGTGGCCCGCCAAGGTGCTGACGATGCAGCGGAACTGGATCGGGCGCTCGGAGGGGGCGCGGGTCCGATTCGCGGTCGAGCCCGCCGGGCCGGCGGGGGAGGAAGAGCCGCCCGGCGGGGACGCGGCGGCCGAGATCGAGGTCTTCACGACCCGCATAGACACCATCTTCGGGGCGACGTTCGTCCTGCTCGCGCCCGAGCACCCGCTGGTGGCCCGCTTCATCGACGAGGCGTCCGACCCGGACGGGCTGCGGAAGCGGGTGCAGGCGTTCCGGGCCCTCGACCGGACCGACCGCCTGACCGGGGCCGTCGAGAAGGAGGGCTTCGACACCGGACGCCGCTGCATCAACCCGTTCACGGGCCGGCCCGTGCCCATCTGGGTCGCCAACTTCGTGCTCGCGGAGTACGGCACCGGCGCGGTGATGGCGGTGCCCGCCCACGACCAGCGCGACTTCGAATTCGCGCGCAAGTACGGCCTGCCCGTCGAGGTCGTCATCCAGCCCGAGGACCCCGATGGCGGCGCGCCCCTCGACGGCGCGGCGATGGACGCCGCCTACGCGGGCCCGGGGGTGCTGGCCGGCTCCGGCGAGTTCACGGGGCGGTCCACCGCCGACGCGCCCGCGGAGATGGCGCGGGCGGCCGAGGACCGGGGGTTCGGGCGCGCCGCCGTGCAGTTCCGGCTTAAGGACTGGGGCATCTCGCGCCAGCGCTACTGGGGCACGCCGATCCCCATCATCCACTGCGAGGGCTGCGGCCTGCAGCCGGTGCCCGACGCGGATCTGCCGGTCGAGCTGCCGAAGGTGGCCGAGTTCAGCGGGCGGGGCGATTCGCCGCTGGCGCAGATTCCCGAGTTCGTCGAGGTCACGTGTCCGTCGTGCGGGCGGCCCGCGCGCCGCGAGACCGACACGATGGACACGTTCGTCGACTCGTCGTGGTACTTCTACCGGTACTGCGATCCGACGAACACCGGGCGGGCTTTCGACCCCGCGACGGTGAGCTATTGGGGGCCGGTCGACTTCTACATCGGCGGCGTCGAGCACGCCATCCTGCACCTGATCTACTCGCGGTTCTTCTGCCGGGTGTTCAAGGACCTGGGGATGGTCGACCACGACGAGCCGTTCACGCGGCTCCTGACCCAGGGGATGGTGCTCCGCGACGGCGCGGTGATGTCGAAGTCGAAAGGCAACGTCGTCGACCCCGACGAGATGATCTCCACTTTCGGGGCCGACGCCCTGCGGCTCTACGAGACGTTCGTCGCGCCCCCCGAGAAGGAGATCGAGTGGACCGACTCGGGTCTCGAGGGGAGCTTCCGCTTCCTCACCCGGGTGTGGCGCCTCGTCACCCGGGCCGCGCCCGCGCTGGGCACCGCCCCCGCCGGCGGGGCCGGGGGGCCCGGGCTCGACGCGGCGCACCGCGCCCTGCGGCGGAAGGCCCACGACACGATTCGGCGCGTCTCGGCCGACCTCGATCCCCGCGCCCACCTGAACACCGCGGTGTCCGCCCTGATGGAGCTGGTGAACGAGCTGTACGCGTTCTGCGACGCGCACGGGGTGAAGCTGGGGCAGCCCGCCGCCGCGGGGGCCGGGGCGGACCCCCTGCCGCCGGCCACCGGTTCCGTGCTCCGGGAGGCGGTCGAGGCTCTGGTGCGGATGCTGTCGCCGTTCACGCCGCACCTCTGCGAGGAGCTGTGGGAGCGGCTGGGGCATGCCGGGGGGCTGCGCGCCGCCGCGTGGCCCGAGTTCGACCCCGCGGTGGCGAAGGCCGACGAGATCGTGGTGCCGGTGCAGGTGAACGGCAAGCTGCGCGCCCGTCTGACGGTGCCGGCTGACATCGGCGAAGAGGATCTCCGGTCGGCGGCCCTGGCCGAGTCCGCGGTGCAGGCGCATACCGCGGGGCGGGAGATCGCCCGCGTGGTGGTGGTGCGCCGGAAGCTCGTGAACATCGTCGCCCGGTGAGTGAACCGGCGGGAGGAGCGCGGAAGCCGGGCCCGGCTTCCGCGGCAGTCCGCGAACGTGGTCGCCCGGCGACGAGCCCGGTGAGAGGCGAACAGGAGCCGGGTTCGGCCGCCGGTCCGTGAACATCGTCGCCCCTTGAGAGGGTCGGAAAGAGAGGTGCCGCCATGACGCGGAGGCTGTTCGCGGGGTGTCTCGGGGTGCTGGGCGCGGCGGTGTTGAGCAGCGGCTGCGGCTACGCCCTGGCGGGGCAGGGGACGTTCCTGCCCGACTACATCCAGACCATCGGCGTGCCGCTGTTCGAGAACAACACCACGGTGTTCGAGATCGAGCAGTCGCTGACTCAGCAGGTGCGCACCGAGTTCATCGGACGCGGCCGGTACCGCGTCGTCGCGGCCGAGACCGGCGTCGACGCGCTGCTCACCGGCACCATCAGCCGCGTGACCATCGCCCCCGCCACCTTCACCGCGCAGCAGCAGGCGTCGCGCTACATCTTCACGGTGCAGGCGGCGATGGAGTTCCGGGACCTGACGACCGACGAGGTGCTGTGGGAGAACCCGTCACTCTCCTTCAGCGACGAGTACGACGTGGCGTCGGGCGGCGGCGGCGCGATAGACGCGAACCTCTTCTTCGGCCAGCAGTCGAACGCCGTGCAGCGGGTGGCCCGCGACTTCGCCCGGACCGTGGTCAGCTCCATCCTCGAGGCGTTCTGACGGGCGTCCATGTCCGACATCACCCCCGCCGAGGCGCGGAAGCGGATCGCGGCCGGCGACCTCGCCCCCGTGTACCTGGTGCTCGGCGACGACGATCTCGAGAAGGCGGAGATTGCCGACGCGTTCGAGCAGGCCGTCGACGAGGGCCTGCGGGCGTTCAATGTGGAACGGCTCGACGGGGCCGAGGTCACGCTGCGGCAGGTCGTCGACGCGGCGGCGACCCTGCCGATGATGGCGGCGCGGCGCATCGTCATCGTGCGGCGGGCCGAGCGCTGCCTGGCCCCGAAGCGCGAGAGCCGAGCGTCCGCCGCCGACCTCGCGGCGTTCGAGGAGTACCTCGCCGATCCGTATCCGCACGCGGTCCTGGTGCTCGTGGCCGCGGACCTCGACAAGCGCCGCCGGACCACCACGCGCCTGCTGGCGGCGGCCACGCGGGTGACCGGCGACTCGCTGGCTTCCGTGGCCGACGCCGAGCGCTGGGTGCGGCGGCGGGTGTCGGCGGCGGGACGGTCGATCGAGCCGCCGGCGGCGCGCCTCGTGGCCGCGCGGGCCGGACCCGACCTGTCCCGGCTGCGCGGCGAGGTCGAGCGGCTGCTGCTGTTCATCGGCGACGCGCCGACCGTCGGCCTCGACGACGCCAGGATGGTGGCGGGGCCGGCCGCGGCCCACGACGACTGGGCGGCGGCCCGCGCCATCGAGCGCGGCCAGGCGGCGGCCGCGCTGCGCGAGATCGGCCTGATGATGGAGTCGGGAGCGGCGCCCTACATGGTCCTGGGACAACTGGCGTGGGTGGTGCGGACGCGGATGCCGAACCACCGCCTCGCGGGGGCGGTGGAGTCGCTCTACCGCACGGACCTCGACATCAAGAGCTCCGCCGGCGACCACCGGGTGCTGCTGGAGCGGCTGGTCGTCGAACTCTGCGGGTCGTGACCGCGGGCGGGCCGCGTCGTAGAGCCCTGCGGGTCGTGACCGCCGACCGGCCGCGCCGGCCGGCCGAGGTGCTATTGCGCGGCCGCGGCGGCGAGGCGCCGGGCGAGGCGGGACTTGTAGCGGGCGGCGGTGTTGTCGTGGATGATCCCCTTGGCGGACATCCGGTCGATGAGCGACACCGTGCCGCTGAATGCCGAGCGCGCGCCCGCGACATCGCCCTGATCGATGGACGACCGCAGGGACTTCAGGGCTCCCCGGAGCCGAGTACGCAACGCGCGGTTGCGGGCCCGCCGGACGAGGTTCTGCCGGTGCGCTTTCAGGGTGTGCTTGTGATTGGCCAAGGCGTGCGCCGTCCTTTCCGTTCCGCGACGATTCCGTTTAACACGGCAGTATAACATCCGCCGGTGCCCAGCGTTCGGCGCGCCCCTACGGCGCGGGCTCCCGACGCCCCTTCAGCCGCCGAAGGGCGCGGCGCTCGCGCGCGTCGGGGGCCTTCGCGCCGGGCGGCCGGGACGGCGGGCCGGGATCGTGGCCTAGGCGGCGCATCTCGCGCTCGGCTTCGGTGAGGGGCGGCGTGACGTCCTCGTACAGCAACCTCGCCGCGGCCTTGGGCAGGTGGTGGTCGGCGAGCGACCGCACGACGACGAGCTGCCTCCGGCCCTGCGTGCGGGTGATCGCGAGGCGGTCGCCCGGCTGGACAGTCCGGTGCGGCTTGGCGCGCTGGTCGTTCACGTCGACCTTGCCCCCGCGGCAGGCGCGCTGGGCCTCGGAGCGGGTCTTGAAGAGGCAGGCGACATCCAGCCAGACATCGAGCCGGACGCGGCCCGGCGGCTCCCTCCCGTCGGCCGTCTCGCCGGCGCTGTGGGTCATGCCTGCCCGAGCTCGACGGCGGACTCCTCGCCGAGCATGCGTCCGACCACCCGCCGGCTCTCGGCCAGGAGGGCGTCGATGCGGGCCGGCTCGCGCCCCCCCGCCTCGGCGAAATCGGGCCGGCCGCCGCCTCCTCCGCCGACGATGGGGGCGACGGCCTTGACCACCTTGCCGGCGTGCACCCGGCCGGTCAGGTCCTTGCTGACCGAGACGATCAGGCCCACCTTGCCGCCGTTGTCGTTGACGAGCAGCACCACGCCGCGCCCCAGGCGGTCGCGCAGGGTGTCGGCGAGGCCGCGCAGCGCGCCCTTCTCGAGCCCGGCGACGCGTCGGGCGATGAACCGGGCGTCGCCGATGGGCACCGAGTCGTCTCCCGGCGATTCCGCGGACCCGCCGAGGGCGGCCTTCATCTTCATGCGCTCGAGTTCGCGGGCGAGCCGCCGCGCCTCGGCCTGCAGCCGCTTCACGGCGTCGACCGCCCGGTCCTCCGAGACCCCCAGCGCCGCCAGGACCGCGGCCGTCGCCCGGCGCCGGTCCTGCAAGTGGCCGATGGCGTCGGCGCCGGTCACCGCCTCGATGCGGCGCACGCCGGCCGCGACGCCGGTCTCCTGGGTCACCGCGAACAGGCCGATGTCGCCGGTGGCCCGGCAATGGGTGCCCCCGCACAGCTCCAGGCTGACGGCGGGCACCGAGACCACCCGCACCGAGTCGCCGTACTTCTCGCCGAAGAGGGCCATCGCGCCGGCCTCGATGGCGTCCTGCGTCGCCTTGATCTCCGTCTCGACCGGGTAGTTCGCATAGACGCCGGCGTTGACCTCCCGCTCGATGGCGTCCAGCGTCTCGGGGGCGACCGGTCCGCCGTGGGCGAAGTCGAAGCGGAGCCGGTCCGGCGCCACGAGCGAGCCGGCCTGCTTGACGTGGGCGCCGAGGTGCCCGCGCAGCGCGGCGTGCAGCAGGTGGGTCGCGGTGTGGTTCCGCCGGACGGCGTCGCGGCGCTCGCGGTCCACCGCCGCGGTCACCCGCCCCCCGACGCGCAGGCTTCCCCGCGTGACCCGCACGCGGTGGGCGCGCGGGCCGCCCGGCGCGACGCGCTCCATGCCCTCGACATCGGCCGCCCCCGCGCCGCCGTCCGCGGTCAGCCGTCCCGTGTCCGACACCTGTCCGCCGGCCTCGAGGTAGAACGGGGTCCGGTCGAGGACCACGTACCCCGACGCCCCGGTGCCGAGCGCGGCGACGGCGGCGCGCCCGTCGTCGAAGAGCGCCAGCACCGCCGCCTCGTGGACCTCGGTGGTCCCGTACCCGTCGAACTCGTCGGGCGCGGCCAGCAACGCCGCGCGGTCCGCGTCGGACCCGAAGGCGAACCCGACCGCCTCCGCCGTCCCGAACCGCGTCCCCGCCCGCGACTGGCTCCGCTGCGACTCGAGGCACCGCTCGAAGCCGCCGCGGTCGACGGTCACGTTCCGTTCGCCGGCCACATCCTCGATGAAGTCCAGGGGCAGCCCGAAGGTGTCGTACAGGCGGAAGACCTCCTCCCCGGCCAGTACGCCGCCGCCGGCCTTCGCCAGCGCCGCCTCGAGGCGGGGCAGACCGTCGGTCAGCACCGCGTCGAAGCGGTCCTCCTCGGCCCGCACCACCCCGGCTATCGTCTCCCGGCCGGCGCGGAGCTCGGGATACGCGCCGCCCATCTCGCGGGCCACCACGTCGACGAGGCGGTGGAGGAACGGGCGGGTCATGCCCAGCTTTTTGCCGTGCCGCATCGCGCGCCGCATGATCTTGCGCAGCACGTAGCCGCGCCACTCGTTCGAGGGCATGACGCCGTCGCCGATGAGGAACGTCATCGCGCGCAGGTGGTCGGCGACGACCCGCATCGAGACGTCGTGGGGGGCCGCCGCGCCGCCCGGCGCCAGCGGGCCGTAGACGCGCCCGGTCGCCTCGCCGATGGCGCGCAGCAGCGGCGTGAACAGGTCGGTGTCGTAGTTCGAGGTCTTCTCCTGGATGATCGCGACGATGCGCTCGAGCCCCATGCCGGTGTCGATGGACGCGGCGGGCAGCGGGGTCAGCTTCCCGCCCGCGTCGCGGTCGAACTCCATGAACACGTTGTTCCAGATCTCGACGTAGCGCTCGCAACTGCAGTCGATGCCCCGGCACGCGGGCTCGTCGCAGGGGACGTCGTCGCCGCGGTGGTAGTGGACCTCCGAGCACCGGCCGCAGGGGCCGGTGTCGCCCATCGCCCAGAAGTTGTCCTCGGCCCCCATCTCGACGATGCGCCCTGCGGGGACGAGCCGGCTCCACGCCGCGTGCGCCTCGTCGTCGCGGGGAATGCCCCCCTCCCCCTTGAAGATCGTCGGATGCAGCCGGTCCGGCGCCAGCTTCCAGACGTCGGTCAGCAGGGTCCACGCGAACGGAATCGCGTCGTCCTTGAAGTAGTCGCCGAACGAGAAGTTCCCGAGCATCTCGAAGAACGTGTGGTGGCGGCGGGAGGGGCCCACGTTGTCGAGGTCGTTGTGTTTCCCGCTGACCCGCATGCACTTCTGCGACGTCGTCGCCCGCTTGTACGCGCGCCGTTCGCGGCCGAGGAAGAGGTCCTTGAACTGGTTCATGCCCGCGTTGGTGAAGAGCAGCGTGGGGTCGTCGGCGGGCACGAGCGACGAGCTGCGGACGATCTCGTGGCCCTCGCCCGCGAAGTAGTCGAGGAAGCTCTGGCGAATCGCGCTGGACGTCATGCGGCTATTCTTCCACAAAAGCGGCGTCCCCCCCGGCCCGCGCGAGGAGGGCCGCGGCCACCTCGTCGGGCGCGAAGCCCTGCCGGACCAGCGCGCCGTGCAGCCGGCGCAGCTCGGCCCGCGCGCGGATGGGGCCTTCCGTCCGTCTGGCGATGGCGCGCTCCAGCACCGCGGCCTCGTCGACCTCGGCGAAGACCGCCGCGAGGGCGCGGTCGGCGGTCTCCGGGTCGATGCCGAGGGCCTCCAGCTCGCGTCGGGCGCGGTCCCGGCCGCGCAGCTTCACGTGCACCATCCGGCGCGCATGGGCGGCGGCGGTCCGCGCGTCGTCGAGGAGCCCGGCGCGGGTCAGGCGGTTGAGGGTGCGCCCGACCTCGTCGGCGGGGAGCCCGCGGCGGAGCAGACGCCCGCGGAGCTGCGCTGTGGTGAGGTCGCGGCCGGCGAGGAGCCGCAGGGCCGCGTCGTGGCAGCCGCCGTCCCCGCCCATCCCCAGGTCAGGACGTCTCGGCGGCGGCGACCGGCTCGGCCACCGGGTGCACGGGGGTGAGCCAGTCGTGGGCGTCGGGGACGCGGCCGTTGACGACGTCGAAGAACCGGCGCTGCACGGCCGCGGTGACCGGCCCGCGGGCGCCGTCGCCGATGGTGATCTTGTCGATGCTGCGGATCGGCGAGATCTCCGC
The DNA here is from genome assembly GCA_963664545.2 of Vicinamibacterales bacterium. Taxonomy (GTDB): domain Bacteria; phylum Acidobacteriota; class Vicinamibacteria; order Vicinamibacterales; family UBA8438; genus JAJEEA01. The sequence goes on from OY761475.2 coordinate 3,996,559, forward strand.
CGCGGTGCCCGTGAAGAACACCTCGTCGGCGACGTACAGCATCTCGCGCGGCACCGGCTGCTCGACGACGGATATCCCGAGGTCGCGGGCCAGGGTCATGATGACGTCCCGCGTGATGCCCGGGAGCACCGAGCCGCCCATCGGCGGCGTGAACATGACGCCGTCGCGGATCGCGAAGAGGTTCTGGCCGCTGCCCTCGCTGACCAGCCCCGACGGGTCGAGGGCGATCGCCTCGTCGTAGCCGTTCAGCGTGGCCTCCATCTTGATGAGCTGCGAGTTGGCGTAGTTGGCGGTGGACTTCGCCATCGCCGGGAACGTGTTGGGGGCGGGCCGGGCCCACGAGCTGACCTGCACGTCCACGCCCTTCTCCAGGGCCTCCTCGCCCAGATAGGCCCCCCACTCCCAGACGAGGATGGCCGCCTCGACCGGGCACGTGAACGGGTTGACGCCGAGGCTGTGGTAGCCGCGGTAGAGCAGCGGGCGGATGTAGCAGGCGGCGTAGCCGTTCACCCGGACCGTCTCGAGCACCGCCTCGCGGAAGGCGGGCCGGTCGATCCCGGGGGGCATGCGGTACACCTTGGCCGAGTCGTAGAAGCGGCGCAGGTGGGCGTCGAGCCGGAAGACGACCGGGCCCGCGGGCGTGTCGTAGCACCGGATGCCCTCGAACACGCCGCTCCCGTAGTGGACCACGTGGGAGCCGACGTGGATCGTGGCGTCCGCCCAGTCCACGAAGCTGCCGTTCATCCAGATCTTGCCGCTGCCGAAGCTCATTGCGAAGGCCCGCCCATCTACCGCCGAATCATATAGTTGTACCCGTCAAGTGTAGTGTCCGCCTCGACCGGGGCGCAACCCCTCCATTGCTCCCCCATCCCCGTCGTCGTCGCCGGTGCGGCTGGAGATCGCGGAAGTCCCGCTGTCGGTCGGTCGGGAGAACCGGACTGGGAGAGTCCGCGCGGCCCGACCGCCCCGCGCCCCGTCGCGCTCCGAGCGGCGCTGGGCTTCGCCACGGGCGGCTACCGTCGCTGGCGTTCGCCGCAGAACGGGCAGCGTTCGGCCCGCGCGGGCAGCGGCTTGTTGCAGTACCAGCAGAAGGCGGTCGACGGCGAGGTGCGGGGGCGGCCGGGGGTGCGGCCGGGCGTGCGGCGGACGCGTGCGGCGGGCGCCGCGCGCGGCGGGCCGGCGGGGCGGGGTGCCGGGGCGCGCCGCGCGGCCCGGATGCCGTCCAGGTCGGCCAGGAGCTCGGCGGTGTTCCCGTACCGGTCGGAGAGCTCGGGGGCCAGCGCCTTCATCACCACGTCGTCCAGCTCCGGCGGGATCGCGCCGTTCACCAGGCCGGGCGGGCGCACCAGCTCTCCGCTGCGCAGGCGGTGGAAGTCCCGCGGGGTGGGCGGGTCGTAGGGCAGCCCGCCCGTCAGCATCTGATACATGGTGACGCCGAACGAGTAGAGGTCCGACGCGAAGACTGCCTCGCCTTGGAACTGCTCGGGCGCCATGTACTGCGGGCTGCCGATGACGGTGGTGCCGCGGGCCGCCAGCTCCAGGAACCGCGACGTGCCGAAGTCGGCCACCTTCAGAGTCCCCGACTCGGCGACGAGGACGTTGGACGGCCGCAGGTCGCGGTGGATGACGCCCTGCCCGTGGGCGTACTCCATGGCCTTCCCGATCTGAATCGAGTAGTCGACGGCGCGGTCGACGTCGAGCGGCCCGCCGGCCCCGATGACCGCTTCCAGGGTGTCGCCGTTCACGTACTCCATCACGATGAAGAAGATCTTTTCCTGCTTCTCGGCGTTGGTGACGGCGACCTGCTCGGCGGTGCTGACGGCGACGATGTTGGGGTGCTCCAGGGCGGCGAGGAGGCGCGGCTCGCGGAGCAGTTCGCTGAAGTTGAGGTTCTGGCGGTGGGGGACCTTCAGGGCGACCTTCTTGTTGAGCCAGGTGTCTTCGGCGAGATACACGGTGCCGAATCCGCCGCTGCCGATCGTGGAGACGATCTTGTACTTCCCGAGCAGGTGATCGGAGAACAACATGAAGGGCGGAAGTATAGCAGTCGGCCGGCGCGGGGCCCGGTCGCCGGGGGCGTCGCGGCGGGGCGGCGTTGTGGGCGGCCGTGGAGCGGGTTCGGGAGGGTCGGCCCGGGCTCCTATAATCGGACGCCATGCCGCCCCGGTTCTTCGCGCCGGCCCTGGCCGGGCTCGACGCCGCGGTCCCGCTGCCGGCCGGCGAGGCCGCGCACCTGACGCGGGTGCTGCGGCTGGCCGCCGGCGACACCGTCGCGGTCTTCGACGGGCGCGGGGCCGAGTATCTCGCGCGGGTCGAGCGGGCCGGGCGCGGCGGGGCCGTCGTGCGCCCCTACGAACGCGTGGCGCCGGCTCCCGCGCCCGCGGTGGCCTTGACCGTGGCCCCCGCGCTGCTGAAGGGGCGCAGGTTCGACGACGTCGTCCGCGACGCCACGATGATCGGGGCGGCGGCGGTGCAGCCGCTCGCGACGGCCCGGACCGTCCCGCCGCCCCGCGACGCCGGGCGCTGGACGCGGATCGCGATAGCGTCGGCCAAGCAGTGCCGCCGCGCGTTCGTCCCCGAGGTCCGGCCCCCGCGCCCCCTCGAATGGCTCCTCGACCGCGACCGGTCGGCGCTGCGCCTGCTGCTGGCCGAGCCCGCCGCGGCCGGCGACGGCGCGGCGGGCCTGCGGACCCTGGCCGGAGAGCCCCGGCCCGCCTCGGCGACGCTCGCCGTCGGACCCGAGGGGGGCTGGCGCGCGGAGGAGGTCGAGGCCGCGGTCGCGGCCGGGTTCCGCGTCGTCACCTTCGGCCGCCTGACCTTCCGCGCCGACGCGGTGGTCGCGTGCGCGGCCGCGGTCCTGCTCTACATCTGGGGCGACCTGTAGGCGTCCACTGTGAACGGGCGAAAACTACCTCTTGCGGGATGCCCTGTGGATAGGATTGTTTTCATTCATGACAATCGCCATAAGCCCGGACGCCAAGTGGATTCTCGGGGGGCTCGCCGCCGGGTTCGTGTTGCTCGGCACGATGATCGTCGGCGCGTTCCTGTCGCTGGACAGCCAGATCGACGCTACCGCGGTTGATGTGGCCACCATCAAGTCGACGCTCGAAGCGCACGTCGAACACGGAGACTAGCCCGGCCCTCCGCGGGCCGCGACGCGGAACGTCATCCCGACCCATTCGTCCTCCGCCGCCCGCCACGTCATCTCCCCGTGCTCCCGGTAGGCGGCGGCGACCGCCGTTTCCTCCTCCGCCAGGATGCCCGACAGGACCGCGCTGCCGCCCGGCTCGACGAGGGCCGCGACGACCGGGGCGAGGCGGACGAGGGCGGCGCCGGTCAGGTTGGCGACGACGACCTGCGCGGCGGGCGCCGTGTCCGCGGCGTCCTGCCGGCGCAGCTCGACCTCGGCCGCCACGCCGTTGGTCTCGACGTCCCCCCGCGCCGAGTCGAGGGCGTCGGGGTCGCGGTCGATGCCGGTGGCCGCGCGCGCCCCCAGCTTGACGGCGGCGATGGCGAGGACCCCCGAGCCGGTCCCCAGGTCGAGGACGCGGCGCCCCGCGAGGTCCAGGGCCTGCAGGCCCCGCAGGGCGAGCCGCGTGCTCGGGTGGTGGCCGCTGCCGAAGCCCAGGGCGGGGCGGATGGTCACGACTACGCCGTCGGGGCCGGGGTCCGGGGTCGCGGCCCAGGGCGGGGCGACGACGACCCGTCCGACCCGGACCGCCTGCAGATCCGCCTGGGACCTGGCCGCCCAGCTCTCGTCGGAGACGGCGATCGCGCGGGTCCGCACCCGGTCGCCGTGGGCGTGCGCCACCGCGGCCAGGGCGCGGTCGCGGTCGGCCGCCGACTCGAAGAACGCGCGGACGCGGTCCGGGGCGGGCTCGTCGAGGGCGAGGGGCCGGTGGTCGTCGACCTCGGCCGCCACCGCGTCGAGCCACGGCAGGCCGCCGGGATGGGGCGCGGCGGCCCGGACGTCGAGGGCCGGATGACGCTTCGGTGCGGCCGGCCGCCCGTCGCCCGCCGCCGGCCGTTGGTCGGGCATGCCGCCTACCCGAAGATGTCCTTGACGCGCTCGAAGAACGGCCGGTCTCCGCCCTCGCCGGCCGCCGCGGGGTCGAGCACGCGCTCGGGCATCGTCTCGTCGAGGCTCTCGATCAGCTCCTTCTGCTCGCGGCTCAGCCGCCGGGGCACGGCCGCCTTGACTCGGACGTAGAGGTCGCCGCGGCCCCGGCCGCCGACGTTGGGCATCCCCTTGCCCCGGAGGCGGAAGCGGGCGTCGGCCTGCGTGCCCTTGGGGACGTGGATGGTCGCGGGGTCGTCGAGGGTGGGGACGTCGATCTCCCCGCCGAGCACCAGCGTGGGCCAGGTCACCGGGACCTCGCACAGCAGGTCGTCGCCGTCGCGGCGGAAGAACGGATGCTCGCGGACATGGATGACGACGTACAGGTCGCCGGGGGGCGCGCCCCGGCCCCCGAACTCGCCCTCGCCGGTCAGCCGGAGCCGCTGGGCGGTGGCGATGCCCGGCGGAACCTTCACCGTGAGCTTGCGCTCGCGGCTGATCCGCCCGTTGCCGCGGCACTCTTGGCACGGCTTCGAGATGACCCGGCCGATGCCGCCGCAGTGGTGGCACGTCCGGGCGACCGTGAAGAACCCCTGCTGGATGCGGATCTGGCCGTTGCCGTGGCAGTGCGCGCAACGCTCCGGCGTGCTCCCGGGCGCCGACCCCGAGCCCCCGCAGGTGTCGCAGGGCTCCTCGCGCGGAATCTGCAGGGTCGTCTCGGCGCCGTTCGCGGCCTCGTCGAACGAGATCTCCAGGTCGTAGCGCAGGTCGCGGCCGCGGCGGGCGCCGCCGCGGCGGGCGCCGGTCCCGAACCCGAAGAGGTCGCCCAGCCCGCCCAGGATGTCGCCGAAGTCGTTGAAGATCGTCGGGTCGACCCCGACGCCGCCGGGGCCCCCGCCGCTGACCCCGGCGTGGCCGAACCGGTCGTACCGGCCGCGTTTCTCCGGATCCGCGAGCACCGAGTAGGCCTCGGCCGCCTCCTTGAACCGTTCCTCGGCGGTCTTGTCGCCGGGGTTGCGGTCGGGATGGTACTTGAGGGCCAGCTTCCGGTAGGCGCTCTTGATGTCCGCGTCCTCCGCCGTGCGGGGGACGCCGAGAATCTCGTAGTAGTCGCGGGTCGTCACGCTTTCGCCACCTTGACCATCGACGCCCGGAGCAACCGCCCGCGCAGCGTATATCCCCGCCTCAGTTCCTCGACGACCTCGCCGTCGCGGCGGCCGTCGGCGGGCTCGTGCACCACCGCCTGGTGCAGGGTCGGGTCGAAGTCGGCGCCGGCCGCCTCGATGGGGGCCACGCCGCGCCGCGCCATGACGTCGAGCAGTTGCCGGTGAATGATCTCCACGCCGCGGCGGTACGCGTCTCCGTCGCCGGCATCCACCGCGAGGGCGCGCTCCAGGTCGTCGACGACCGGCAGCAGGTCGCCGAGCAGGTCGCCGGCCGCCTGCTCGATCAGCTCGCGCCGCTCGCGTTCCGTGCGCTTCCGGTAGTTGTCGAACTCGGCCGTCAGCCGTAGCAGGCGGTCGTAGTGCGCGTCGCGCTCGCGGACGGCCTCTTCGAGCGCCGCGCCGCCGTCATCGCCCTCCGCGCCGCCGCCGTCGTCCCCGTCGCCCCCGCGTTCCGCGTCTTCCCCCGCGCCGTCTCCGCGCGCGCCGTCTCCGCGCGCGCCGTCTCCGCCGACATCTCCGGCGTCAACCCCGCCGCCGCCGTCCGGCGGCGCCTCGGGCGGTGAAGAGGGCACGGGTTCCGGGCCGACGCCGTGCGGCGGCGCCGGCTGCCCGGATTGCGCCGACGACTCCGGGCGCGCTGACGGTTCCGGTGGCGCCGACGGCTCCGGTGGCGTGGATTGCTCTGTTTCGGACGGTTCAATCTGCTGTTCGTCGGGCATCTTCAGTGGGGGGCGGGGCGTGGCCGAGGAGGACCCGGCTGACCGCCTGCGAGACGCTGTCGACGGCGGCGATCGCGCGCGAGTAGCGCATCCGGCGGGGGCCGATCACGCCCACGGTTCCGGTCTGACGACCGTCGAAATAGGCCGAGGCGACGAGGCTGAAGGCGTGCAGCTCGCTCTCGGCGTGCTCCGAGCCGATGACCACCCGCAGCCCGTCCGCGCCGAGGTACTCGCTGAGCAGCCGCACCAGCCGGTGCTTCTCCTGCATCATGGCCAGGAGCGCCCGCAGCGTGGCCAGCGACACCGGACCGTCCTCGTCGGACATCTCGTCGAAGAGGAACGTCGCGCCGTCGACGAAGACGCTCTCCTGCGGCACCATGTCCTCGAGGGTCGAGCTCGCGAGGCGCAGCCACTGCGAGAGCAGCGCGTCGTAGAGGACCTGCTCTTCGCGGAGCCGCTGGATGACGAGGGCGCGCACCTCGCCGATGCTGAGGCCCCGGAACTCGCGGTTGAGGTAGTTGGCGCCCTGCTCCAGCTCGCCCGGCTGGACGCGCTCGCCGATGTCCACGACCTTGTGGCAGACCTGCTCGGCGTGCGCGGTGACCCTGACGAGGATGCGCGTGCCCTCGAGGGGCACGAACTCGATATGCTCGAAGCCGGCCGTCTCGCTGGTGGGCGCGAGGACGAAGCCGAGGTGGTGCGAGATGCGCGACAGCTCGTGCGAGACGTTCGACAGCACCCCCTTGACCGAGCCCGCCTGCCGCAGCCGCGCCTCGACGGCCGGGGTCGAGCGGGCCGCGCGCCGGTGCTCCAGCAGGAAGTCGACGTAGCAGCGGTAGCCGATGTCGGTGGGCACCCGCCCCGCCGACGTGTGGGGCTGCGAGACGTACCCCGCGTCCTCGAGCGCGGCCAGGATGTTGCGCACCGTCGCCGAGGACACGCCGAACCCGCCCTGCTCGACGAGGCGCCGCGACGAGACCGGCGCGCCGTGCTCGACATACTCCTGGATGAGCGTGGCGAGGACCCGCCGCGTGCGCTCGGGAAGCTGCGCGGCGGCGGGGTCGCGGGGAACGGGCTGCCGGGGCATCTGATCTGACAGTATAGCGTGCCCGCCCGCCTTCCGGTGTCCGGGTCGCGGAGCCCGGCGGAGAGCCGCCGGCCGCGGGCATGCGCGGGCGCGGGGTTGGCGAGCCGTCTCGATGGCTCCGCGGGCGGCGGACTTCAGGATACGCCGCCGACCGCGGCGTCCGCCCGGGGCCGGGGGCTCCAGCTCATCGACCGGGCGTCGCGCGCGGCGTCCTGCCCTGCGGCGGGGTCGATCTTGCCGTACTTCACCCCGATGAGCTCGGCGAGGATGGACACCGCGATCTCCTGGGGGGTCACCGCCCCCAGGTCGAGGCCGACGGGGGAGTGCACGCGGCGGAGCTGCTCCGCGGGCATGCCCTCGCCATCGAGCACCTCCGTCAGGCGGGCGACCTTGGCGCGGCTGCCGATGAGCCCGAGGTAGCGGATGCGCTTCGGGGCGAGGGCGCGGAGGGCGTCGAGGTCGTGGCGGTGGCCGCGGGTCAGGATGACCGCGTAGGCGTGGGCGGGCAGCTCGGCCCGCTCCAGCCAGTCGGGAATCGCGTCCACTACGATCTCTTCGGCGTGCGGAAACCGCTCGGCGTTGGCGAACTTCTCGCGGTCGTCGATGACGTGCAGCTTGAAGCCGACCTCGTGGGCGGCGCGGGCGAGGTGGTACGACACGTGCCCCGCCCCCACGAGATAGAGCTCCGGCGCGGGTTCGAGGGGCTCGATGTACACCTCCATCTGGCCTCCGCAGATCAGGCCCGAGTCTTCGGCGATGTCGTCGGCCAGCTCGTACTTGGCGATGACCGGCTTCCGGGTCTCGATGGCGGTGCGCGCCTTCCAGAACGCCTCGTTCTCGTAGCAGCCGCCGCCGATAGTGCCCACCGTGCGCCCGTCCGGGAACACCAGCATCTTGGCACCCACCCGTTGCGGAGTGGAGCCCTGCGCCCGGATGATGGTGACGAGCGCGGCCGGCTCCCCGCGCTGCATCGCCTCGGCGACCGCCTCGAACACGTCTTCGTTTCTCATGGTGACCTGCCCGGAAGCGGGCGCTCAAATCAGGATCCGGACGTCGTGCTCCGCCTTTAGCTCCTCGATGAAGGCCGCGGTCCGCGCCTGCTGTTCCTGCTGCCGCAGCAGGTCGCGTATCGGGTCGCCGGCCTCCTCGAACGGCACGAGCCGGTCCTCCTGCCGCCCGACCATCTCGATGACGTGGAAGCCGAACGGCGTCTCGACGACGGCGCTCAGCCCGCCCGGCTCGAGCGCGAACAGGGCGGCTTCGAACGCGGGGACCGTTCGGCCCTCGACCACGAGGCCGAGGTCGCCGCCTTCGGCCGCCGACCCCGGGTCGTCGGAGTGCTCGCGCGCGAGGGCCGCGAAGTCGGCGCCGTTCTCGGCTTCCGCGCGCAGCCGCCCCGCGCGTTCCCGGGCCTCCCCCTTCTCCGCGTCCGACGCGTCGGGGCTGACGCCGATCAGGATGTGGCGCGCCCGAACGCCGCCGCGCTCGGTGAACTGGGCCGGATGCTGGTCGTAGAACGCGCGCACCGACTCGGGGTCAATCTCGATGCCGGCGAGGACCGCCGACTCCAGGACCCGCTCGACCAACAGGTCCCGCCGCGCCTCGCCGCGCAGAATATACAGCGACGTGTTCCAACTGTCGAGTTGGGCTTCGAACGCCCCGTCGTCGGGGAAGCCCGACCGGATCGTCTCGATGCGGGCCTCGACCTCGGCGTCGTCCACCCCGATGCCCCGCCGCTCCGCCTCCTGCAGCAGCAGGTGGAACGACACGAGGCGGTCGAGCACGGCCCGGTAGACGCTGTCCCGGAACTGGGTGGGCAGCGCCTGCCCGGCCTGGATCTCCGCGCTGCGCACCGCCCGCTCCAGCTCGTCGCGCGTGATCGCGTAGGCGTCGACGCGGGCCACGACCTCGGGCAGCTCGGCCGGCACCGGCTCCACCGCCGGCGGGGCCGGCGCGTCGGCCACGGCCCCCGCCGCCGGCTCGACCGCGTCGCCGGGCGGGGCCGCGCCGCAGCCTGCGGCGAGCCCGAGGAGGAGCAGCCACCGCCACCGGGACGGGCGGGAACGGCGCGTCATCCCTCGATTATACGTCCTCGGTCGCCCGGTTCCCGTTCCGCCCGCCCGGCGCGGCCCGGCCTTGTCCGCACGGGATGCGACAAGCTTGTCAAGTCCTTGAATCGACGGGAATTGTGCTTCACTAGCCGGAGGCATTCCCGGACGGTCTGCGAGGGCTGACATGAGCGCATCGACCAACGGTTCGCCACCGGGGTTCGCCGACCGTTTCCGCGTCGAGTCGAGGCTCGGGCGCGGCGGCATGGGCGACGTCTACAAGGCGTACGACGCGGTGCTCGAGCGCACCGTGGCCGTCAAGACGCTGACGCCGGGGAACACGGGTCAGCAGGCGGTCGATCGGCTCCTCCGCGAGGCGCGCGCCTGCGCGCGGCTCACCCACCCCGGCATCGTCGTCATCTACGACGTCCTCCGGGTGGAGGGGAGCGTCCACATCGTGATGGAGCACCTCCCGGGGGCGAGCCTCGAGTCGCTGCACCGGTTCCCCCAGTTCTCCACCCTCGAAGGGAAAATCGACATCCTCATCCGGGTGCTCGACGCCCTGCACTACGCCCACGGCCGGGGCGTGGTGCATCGGGACGTGAAGCCGACCAACGTGCAGATCCTCCCCGACGGATCGGTGAAGCTGCTCGACTTCGGCATCGCGCACCTGGCGGGGGCGGCGACCCTGACCGCGACGGGCACCCTGCTCGGCACGCCCCACTACGCCTCGCCCGAGCAGTTGCGCGGCGAGGACATCGACGCCGCCACCGACATCTATTCGGCGGGGGTCCTCGCCTTCGAGTTGCTGACGCGGCGGCGCCCGTTCGAGGGCGATTCGCTCCGGACGGTGTTGACGAAGGTGTTGAACGAGCCCCTCCCCGCGGCGGGGACGTGGCTCAGCGAGGCGTTCCCCGAGCTCGAGCGCATCATCCAGCGCGCCACCGCCAAGCGGCGGGAAGACCGCTACGGGACCGCCGAGGACATGAAGAACGCGCTGGCCGCGTTCGCGGGGTCGTCGCGCGAGGCCATCGTCGCCAAGCAGGCGGAGCTCGCGGCGACGACCGAGCGGATGCTCATCAAGGCGAAGAGCCTCATCGCGAGCAACCGGACGGCCGAGGCGATACGGCTGCTCACGTCGGTGCTGCGGACCAACCCCGACGCGGACGAGGCGCGGAGTCTGCTGCGGGCGGGCGACGCGACGTCGGGCGCGGCCGGCGGACCGCCCGCCGCGGTGCCGGCCGACGACGAGCCGACGGTCCTCGCGGGCTCCGACGCGCCGCCGCCCGTCTCCGCGTCAACGGGTGGAGCGGGGAGGGCGGGCCGCGGTCCCGCCGGGGCGCCGCCGTTCTCCGCCCCGGTGCCGCCCGCCGCGGGGGCGCCGTCGTTCGCGCCGACGGGGGCCACCGTCCACGCCGGCGCGGAGCCCGCCGCGACGGGGGCCACCGTCGCCGCGGGCGCGGAGCATGACGCGACGGCGGCGGCCCAGCCCTGGCCGGGCCGCCGCCTGCTGGCCGCCGCCGCGCCGGTCGTCGTGCTGGCGCTCGCGGTGGGCGTGCCCGCGTACTTCTGGATGTCCGCGGGGGCCGGGGACGACGCGCCGGCGTCCGCCGCCTCCGCCCCGCACGATCCGGGACCGGCGGCGGCCGAGACGTCGGCGGCGTTGCCGACGGGGTCTCCGGACCACCCCCCCGCGTCGTCCGGCGGTCCTTTCTCGGGCCAGCCTGGACCCGCCGCGGCCGGCGGGGAGCCGTCGCTGGCGGGTCCGGCGTCCACGCCGCCCGGCGGAGCGGCACCCGCCGCGGCCGGCGGGGAGCCGTCGCCGGCGGGTCCAGCGGTGCCCACGCCGCCCGGCGGAGCGGCACCCGCCGAGTCGGCGGCGGCCGGGGCGCCGGCGCGCGCGCCGGCGGCGGTGGGCGCGGGCGGGGCTGGTTCCCCGTCTGCGGGGCGGGCCCCCGGCGCGGGGCGTCGGGCGGTCGCCCGACCGGCTCCGGCGAGGGTCAGCGAAGGCAGCCTGACGATTCGGACGCTGCCGGGGAGCGTCGTGGAGCTGGACGGCGTGGAGGTCGGCACGACGAACGCCGCCGGCATCCTCGCCGTCGATGGGATTGCGGCCGGCGGCCACGTGGTGGTGGCGCGGAAGCCGGGGTACGGCGACGCGACGACCACCGCGGGCGTGGTGGCGGGCCGGTCGGACGTCGTCGAGCTGTCGCTGGTGGAGTTGCCGGGGAGGCTCACCGCCACCGTGAACACGCCGGCTGCCATGTTGCTCATAGACGGCGTCGGGGAGTATCCGCTGCCGGTGAGGGGGCTGGAGCTGCCGGCGGGCCGACGGCGGGTGACGGCGAGCCGGCCGGGTTTCATGCCCGCGGTGGAGGAGGTGGACATTCGGCCGGGCGAGGCCGCGGCGTTGTCGTTCGCGCTGGAGCGCGTTCCCGTGGACGTGGCGCTGCGGGAGGCCCAGGGGCACTTCAACCTGCGGAGCTACCGGGAGGCGGCCGAGGGCGCGGAGGCGGTGCTGAGGGAGTACGGCGAGGCGGGCGAAGCGTATCTGCTGCTGGGACGGTCGCTGCACGCGCTGGGGCGGTTCGAGGAGAGCGCCGACTACCTGGGACGGGCCGTCGAGGCGGGCCAGGAGGTCGAGCTGCCGGCGAAACACCGCCACGGCGGGCTGGGACTGCGCGCCGGCTTCTGCGACGGCGTGATGATCGTGAGCCGGATGAGGGTCCTCTTCCGGTCCGCCGACGGTGCGGACCACAGCTTCGCCGTCACGCCGGACAAGATCAAATCGGTGGACGTTAGTCGGGATCGGATCAACACCCAGATCGTGGTCCTCGACGACGCCCGCGAGCGGGAGCGGGACTTCGACTTCATCCACACGGACACGGTGCGGCAGTCGTCGGGCGACAGCTCGTTCTTTACGGAGACCTCGTGCCGGCGATGCGACGACTCGCTGTTGGTGCTCGGCGCGGTCCTGCGGAAGGCGCGGGGGTTGTAGGCAGGAAGCCGGGGCGCGCCTCGTGCGGAGGAAAGGAGGCTTCGATGCACAACGCGATGGCGCTTCCGTCCCGTCGGCCGCTTCGCCGCCCGCGGCCGTTCCCAGCTTCGTGCCGAGGGTTCCACCCGCCGCGCCGGCCCGCCGCGTCGGCCCGCGCGCGCTCGGGCCGCGGGGGGGCGTGCCCGTGGTCGCGTCGGAGGCATCCCCGGACGGTCTGCGAGGGCTGAGATGAGCGCATCGACGAACGGTCCGCCCGCGGGTTTCGCCGACCGCTACCGCGTCGAGTCGAGGCTCGGGCGGGGGGGCATGGGCGACGTCAACAAGGCGTACGACACGGTGCTCGGGCGCACCGTGGCGATCAAGACGCTGACGCCGGGGAACACCGGTCAGCAGGCCGTCGATCGGCTCATTCGCGAGGCGCGCGCCTGCGCGCGGCTCACTCACCCCGGCATCGTCGTCATCCACGATGTCCTCCAGGTGGAGGGAAGCGTCCGCATCGTGATGGAGCACCTCCCGGGGGCGAGCCTCGAGTCGCTGCACCGGTTCCCGCGGTTCTCCACCCTCGAAGGGAAGATCGACATCCTCATCCGGGTGCTCGACGCCCTGCACTACGCCCACGGCCGGGGCGTGGTGCACCGGGACGTCAAGCCGACCAACGTGCATCTCCTCCCCGACGGCTCGGTGAAGCTGCTCGACTTCGGCATCGCGCACTTGGCGGGGGAGGCGGCCCTGACCGCGACGGGGGCCATGACCGGCACGCCCCACTACGCCTCGCCCGAGCAGTTGCGCGGCGAAGACAGCGACGCCGCCACCGACATCTATTCGGCGGGGATCCTCGCCTTCGAGTTGCTGACCCGGCGGCGCCCGTTCGAGGGCGACTCGGTCGCGACGGTGTTGACGAAGGTGCTGAACGAGCCCCTGCCCGCGGTGGGGACTTGGCTCAGCGAGGCGTTCCCCGAGCTCGAGCGCATCATCCGGCGCGCCGCCGCCAAGCGGCGGGAAGACCGCTACGGGACCGCCGAGGACATGAAGAACGCGCTGGCCGCGTTCGCGGGGTCGTCGCGCGAGGCCATCGTCGCCAAGCAGGCGGAGCTCGCGGCGACGACCGAGCGGATGCTCATCGAGGCGAAGAGCCTCATCGCGAGCAACCGGACGGCCGAGGCGATACGGCTGCTCACGTCGGTGCTGCGGACCAACCCCGACGCGGACGAGGCGCGGAGCCTGCTGCGGGCGGGCGACGGGACGTCGGGCGCGGCCGGCGGATCGCCAGCCGCGGCGGCCGACGACGAGCCGACGGTCCTCGCGGGCTCCGATCCGCCGCCGCCGGTCTCCGCGTACGGCGGTGAAGCGGCGACAGCGAGCCGCGCGGGCGATGGTCCCGCCGGGGCGGTGCCTTTCTCAGTCCCGGCGCCGCCCGGCGCGGGGGTGCCGTCGTCTGCGGAGACGGGGGCCGTTGTCCACGCGGGCGCGGAGCCGGCCACGCCGGGGGTCGCCGTCCACGCGGGCGCGGAGCCCGCCGCGGCGGCGGGCACCCTCCACGCGGGCGCGGAGCCCGTAGCGACCGGGGCTACCGTCCGCGCGGGCGCGGAGCCCGCGGCGTCGGCCCAGCCCTGGTCGGGCCGCCGCCTGCTGGCCGCGGCCGCACCGGTCGTCGTGCTGGCGCTCGCGGTGGGCGTGCCCGCGTACTTCTGGATCTCGGCGGGGTTCGGGGACGACGCGGTGCCGGCGTCCGCCGTTCCCGCCGCGCGCGATCCCGGACCGGCGTCGGTGTCGGCGTCGACGGCGTTGCCGCCGGCGGGGTCTCCGGACGGCCCCCGTGCGTCGTCCGGCGCCCCTGCCTCGGGTCAGCCTGGACCCGCCGCGGCCGGCGGGGAGTCGCCGCCGCGGCCGGCGTCGTCCGCGTCGGCGGGGGACGCCCGCCGCGGCGGGCGGTCGGGCGCGCGCGCCGCCGCGACGGCGGGTCCGGCGTCGGTGCCGCGGTCGGCGGTCGAGGCGTCGCCCGCGGCGGCGCCGTCGGCGGCAGCGGTTCCCGCGGCCGAGGGCCCCGCGGCCGAGGTGCCCGCGTCGGCCTCGTCCGCGCCCGCGCCCATGCCGGCCCCCGGCGCCAAGAACATGTACTACGCCGCGACGCGTCCCGGCCCCGCCGCGCCGGGGGGCGCGGAGCCCGCGTCGGCGCCGGCCGCCGCCACGAACGCCGGAATCAAGTACCGGATTCTCCTGCGCGCGCCGGACGGCGCCGCCCGGGAGGTCGATGCGGAGACCATGTTCCGGTCGGGCGACCAGATCCGTTTCGCCTTCGAGCCGAACGTGGACGGCTTCCTGTACGTAATCCAGCGCGGATCCAGCGGACGCTGGTCGGTGCTGCTGCCGCACCCGATGATCAACCGCGGCAGGAACCGGGTGGCGTCCTACGGCGAGGTCACCATCCCCCCCGAGGGCTGGTTCAGGTTCGACGAGAACCCCGGCTCCGAGCAGGTCTTCGTCTACCTGAGCAAAGCGCCGCTCGCGACCTTGCCGTGGGGGGGCGGGCCGGTGGTCAGGGTGCAGTCGGTCGACGAGCCGACGGTGATCGAGCTGGCCAATTCCATCAGGTCCAGGGACCTGGTGTTCGAGAAGGAGGACGCGCCGGACAGCGCGGAGAAGGCGGCCTACGTCGTCAATCAGGACGACCTCGGCGATACCGTGGCGTGGACCGTCGAGCTGCAGCACCGGTGAGCCGCCCCGCCTACGTCGTCAATCAGACGACACGACCGGCAGCTCTCGCAGACCCCGACCGCGCGCGGCGACTACGACGAGCAGAACCCCATAGCCCACTCCTGCTGGGCAACGTCAACCGCGACCTGTTCAACGTCTACCAGACCTGCGACTACCTCTCGTCGGCCGCCGCAGCTACAGCCGGATGCTCGACATCAACGAGTACCTGGCCGAGACGGACAACGCCCGCAACTACCGCGAGCAGATCACCGGCATCTCGCGGCAGCTCGGCTGCTGATGGCCGCGGCCAATGCCGGGCGGACGCGCGACCTCGTCCGCTTTTCGCGCCCGCACCGATCTTCTTTGCGGGGCGGGCGCCGGCGCGAACCCGTTCCTGGCCGCCGTGTGGTCCCGCGGCCGGTCCTTCGCATCCACATCGAGTTGGCACCGGCCGCGAACCTCGTTCCGCGCCTTCGCGGCGTTTTTCGCCGCGCGGCCTCCCCCGCATGACGGCGAGCGGCAAGCTTGCCACCTCTAATCCGCTAGGCCGATCCGTGTTCTAGTTGGCTGGTTTATGTGAAATGTCGTACGCGCGTCGCGGCCGGGCCGGTTCTCAGGCGGCGGCGACAAGCTTGTCATCTCCCTCCATCAGACCGATTTGTGCTTGAGTATGAGCATGTCGTACGCGTCGCGACCGGGCCCGGTCCTCTGCCGGTGCCTCCGGTTGCGGGCATCGTTGAAGGGAGGCTTCGACATGCAACGCCATGGCAATCCCGCCCAGTTGGTCGCATCGCTGCTTCGCGTCCATTCCGGCCGCCACTACAACGGTTCCGCCAGTTGGTGACCGGTCGCGCCGGAAGCACGCCGACGCATTGCGAGGGTAGAGATGAGGGCATCCACGAGCGATTTCCTCCGCGGTCTCGCCATTCTCTTCCGGTGACCGCGGTGTCACGAGGCCGCGCGGCCGGCGTGGCCGACCCTGGTGGAGTGCGGGACCAGAACGACCTGCCGGTGTCGGGGCGTCGGTGCTGAGCGGGCCGGCGTTGGCCGGCCCGCGGCGTTGAAGGGAGCGGAGAGCAGGGTGGAGGCGAGGTTCTTCTGCAAGACCGGCGCGCTGGCGGGGGCCGACTACCGCATCGCCGGGAGCGCGACGATCGGGCGCGGGGCGTCGAACACCATCGTGTTGGGCGACGGGGTGGTGTCGAAGGCGCATGCGCGCATCGCGTTCGACCCGGCCGGGGCCGCGTGGATCCTTGAGGACCTGGGCAGCACGAACGGGACGAAGCTGGACGGCGTGCCGGTCTCGGGCCGGGAACGGATGCGCGACCTCCATGTGGTGACGCTCGGCGGGCGCCACGACTTCATCTTCGTGGTCCCGGCGGCGGGGGCGGCCGAGGCCGCGTCGGCCGATTCGCCTCCCGTGGAGGCGGGAACGCGCCACGACCGTCCTGCGGCGTTGTCGGTGCCGCCGCTGGTCGGGGAGTCTCCGCCGGGGGCGGAGGATTCGCGTTCGCCGTCGGGTGCCTCCGGCGCGGTGGGCGCGGGTACGCGCCACGACCGTCCTGCGGCGCTGTCGGTGCCGCCGTTGGTCGGGGAGTCTCCGCCGGGGGCCGGGGATTCGGGGTCGTCGGATGGCTCTCCCGCGTTGGGGACGGGCACGCGCCACGACCGTCCTGCGGCGCTGTCGGTGCCGCCGCTGGTCGTGGGGGCTGCGGGGGCGCGTGAGGCCGGCGATGTGCCGGCGGGCGCGGCCGGCGTGGCGAAGGAGCCGCGTTCGCCGTCGGGTGCCTCCGGCGCGGTGGGCGCGGGTACGCGCCACGACCGTCCTGCGGCGTTGTCGGTGCCGCCGCTGGTCGCGGGGGTCGCGGCGCCCCCGGTCCCGGGCGGGGCTGACGCGCCCGCCCCGGCGGACGTGCCGTCGTCGACGCGGCACGAGGCGCCGCCGGTCCTGTCGGTTCCGCCCCTGGCCGCGGGCGTCGATTCCGCCCCGGCGTCCGCCGGACCGCCGCCGTCCGCCGAGGCCGGAGCCGGGCCCGCCGCCGGCCCGGCGGAGGCCAAGTCGTCGGCGTCGGGCGTGTCGTTCCGGGTGCGGCCGGCCGACGGCGCGCCGCGGCGGGTCACGCTCGGCGACGGCCGCCACGTCTTCGGCCGCGCCAAGGACTGCGCGGTGGCGATAGACGACCGGACGCTGTCGCGGCGCCACGCCGCGTTCACGGTGGCCGGGGGCCGCGTCAGCGTCGAGGACCTCGGCAGCCTGAACGGCACGTTCGTCGGCGGGGTCCGGATCGAGGAGGCGACCGAGGTCGGCGACGGCCGGCTCGTGGGTCTGGGCGAACAGGTGAAGGTTCTGGTCGGCGCCGAGCCCTGAGCGGCGGGGCCGGCGTCCGGCGAAGGGAGGGCACGGGCGATGGAGCGTTGGGAGGCTTCGAAGCGGGAGGAGCGCCGCGGCGGCGCGGCACCGTGGACCCTGATGCTGTGCGCCGGCGGCGTGCTCGCGGCAACGATGGCCGTGGCGGGGGCCGAGGCGGAGGCACCGGCGCCGGCGGGGCAGGCCGAGCCCGCCGTCGACCACGCGGCGCTGTTCGCCGAAGACCGCTTCCCGTCGGCGACCACCTGCGCGCCCTGCCACGAGGACATCTACCGCGAGTGGTCGGTGTCGTCGCACGCCTACGCGCAGATGAGCCCGGTCTTCAACGCCATGCACGCCACGATCCTGAAGGAGACCAACGGCACCAACGGCGACTTCTGCATCCGCTGCCACACCCCGGTGGGCATGAACCTCGAGGAGCCCGAGTTCATGTCCAACCTCGACCGGCACCCCACGTCGCGCGAGGGCATCACGTGCATCGTCTGCCACCGGGTCGACCAGCCGCTCGGGAAGATCAGCGGCCGGCTGCCGATCGTCGAGGGCAGCCTCTACGAGCCGGTGTTCGGGCCGCTGGGCAACGAGGAGCTCGAGCTTGCCCTGGAGAGCGGGCAGTTCAACCTGCAGACCGACCCCGGCCGCGCCGGCCGCGGGGTGCACGCCGAGGCCCGCGAGTTCCGGCAGTTGTCGCGGTCGGGCATGTGCGGGTCGTGCCACGACGTGAACCTCGTGAACGGGTTCCGGCTCGAGGAGGCGTTCAGCGAGTACAAGCACACCCCCGCCGCCGCGGCCGGGGTCAGTTGCCAGGACTGCCACATGGGGACCGAGCCCGGCGTGCCGTCGGGCTACGCGACGGGGCCGGCGGCGCGGGTCGGCGACCGCGAGACGCGTCCCCGGAAGCGGACGAACCACATGTTCGCGGGGCCCGACTACTCCATCGTCCACCCCGGCATCTTCCCGCACAACACCGAGGCGCAGGAGCTCGCGACGCTGCGCGAGTGGCTCACCTTCGACCACGAGGCGGGGTGGGGCACGGACGACTTCGAGGACGCGGTGTCGGACGACTACGAATTCCCCCCGCGCTGGGTCGAGCCCGACGACCGCTACGACGCCGCCGACATCATCCGCGACAACCTCGACTTGCTCGACGAGCTCGCCGGGCAGCGGCTGAAGCTGCTGCGGGCCGGCTACCAGCTCGGCGGCGTCATCGTCGAGCGCGCCGACGCGGGCGGCATCGAGTTCCGGGTCCAGTTCAGGAACGGCACCGACGGCCACAACGTGCCGACCGGCTTCGACGCCGAGCGGGTGGTCTGGCTGCACGTGACGGTGACGGACGCGACGGGGCGGGTGGTCTTCGAGTCGGGCGACCTCGACCCCAACGGGGACGTCCGCGACAGCCACTCGGTGTACGTGCACAACGGGGATCTGCCGGCCGACGATCACCTGTTCAGCCTGCAGTCCCGCTTCCTGGTGCGGATGGTGCGCGGGGGCGAGCGCGAGCAGGTGCTGACGCTGCCCTATTCGCCCGACCCCCTGCCGTTCCTGCGGCCGTCGACCAGCTCGACCATCCTCACGGGGCGGCCGGTGGCGGCGCGCAAGCACCGCCAGACGATACCGCCGCTCGGCGGCAAGTGGGCGTCGTACTCGGTCGGCCGGGAGGTGCTGGCCGGCACCACGGGGCCGTACTACGCGAACGTCCGCATCAAGGCGGGGATGGTGCCGGTGAACCTGGTGCACGAGATCGAGGAGGTCGGGTTCGACTACGGCATGACGGCGCGGGACGTGGCCGACGCGGTGGTCGCGGGGCAGGTGGTCGTGCAGGAGCGCGACGTGGACCTGAGCGGCGGCGGCCTGGAGACCGTGGACGCGCCGGCGCCGCGCCGGGCGGAGGCGGCGGGGACCGCGCACGAGGCCGGGGAGCACGACGAGAGCCGCATCACCGACCACTACGTCCCGCTGCAGTTGGACGGGTTCCCGCAACGGCCCAAGCCGCTCCTCGAGCTGGGGCCGCCGTTCCTGGGCACGGGACGGATCGGCCGCGGGCTCGAAGTGCCGGGCGGCGCCGTGTGGACCCCCTCATTCCTGATGTTCGGCACTCTGCGCAGCGGCGTCGGGGTCCTCGACGACGGGTCGGGGCGGCAAAGCCAGTGGGCGAACCGGATAGACCTGTTCGCGAACCTCGCCCTCACCGGCACCGAGCGCGTCGTCTTCGGGCTGCGGCCGACGCACCGGGGGCACCGGCTCGGCCCCGACCTGCCGTTCGGCGCGCTGCGGTTCACCGGCTACAACTCGGGGCCGCCGGGGGCCGGCGACTTCAGCAACCAGTTCAACCTCGACTGGAACACGCTGACGCACCTCTTCTTCGAAGGCGAACTGGGCGAGCTGTTCCCGAACCTCGACGCCGACGACCGCCGCGGGCTCGATTTGGGCCTGTCGGTCGGGCGCCAGCCCATCAACTTTCAGGAGGGCCTGCTCATCAACGACTTCATCGACGCGGTGGGGGTGACGCGGAACAACCTGCGCCCCGGCGGGGCGGTGAACCTCCGGTTCACCGGGCTCTACGGCTGGGGCGGCGTCAACCGGCACTTCCCGCTGTTGGGCGGCAGCCCCGAGGCGGGCTACGCGCCCCTCAACGACGTCGACGCCGGCGCGCAGCTCGTCGGCGGCTTCACCGAGATCGACTGGCGGTCGACGACCGCCGCCTTCGACGTGCTGTACGTGCGGGGCGGCGAGCTCGGTCCGGCCCTCGGTGCCCCCCTCGGCGACGGCCTGTACGCGGGGGCCAGCTTCGTGGGCCGTCCGGGCAGCGGCGTGTTCAACACGTCGCTGCGCCTCGTCGCCTCGACGCCGCTCGGCGACGTGCCGGCCGCGTCGGCGGAGGCGGCCCCCCTCATCGCCAATCCGGCGGGCCGCGGCGCGCTCGTCTTCTCGGAGCTGTCGTGGACGCCGCACCACAGCATCGACTTCTTCTACGCCACCGGGTTCTACGCGCACGGGGCGTACCGGCCCGCCGCCCTCGACGTGCTGGTGCCGGGGCCGCTCGCGCGGGCGGGCATCCTGTTCGCGGGCTCGGGCCTCGGCGATGTGCCCGGGGTGGGGGCGGGGGCGCTGTCGCCGGCCGCGCGGGACGTGGCGGGGGGCGCGTTCGGCCACCAGATGTTCCTGGCCGGGACGCGCCAGCAACTGCTGTTCGAGGCGGCGGGGCGCTACTCGATGGCGGATTGCGGGACCGTGTCGCTGGTGTGCGACCCGCACGCGGTGGCGGGCGGGGTGCGCTACCAGGCGGCGGTGGGGCGGCGCGGGGTGGTGGTGCTCGACGCCTTCGTCGCGCGCGAGACCCTGCGGGGGGTCTCGATGCTCGACGGCGCGGAGGGGGCGAGCCGCCGGCGCGTGGGCGGGCGCATGGAGTTCGTGGTGAAGTTCTGAGACGCGGGAGGGCCATCGTGGTGACGAGAATCGCGGCGCTCGCGGCATCCTTCCTTCTCCCCGCGGCCGGTCCCGCGTGGGCGCAGGCGCCGGCCGGGGGCGGGGCGGACGGCGGCCTGCGGGCCGCCCTCACCGCGGCGGCCGAGCGCATGGTGCTGCCGGAGCGGTGCGGCGAGTGCCACGCGGCCGAGTTCGAGGTGTGGGAGGCGACGGCGCACGCGACCGGGTTCGACACCCTGCACCGGCGCGACCGCGCGAAGGAGATATACCGCAGCCTGGGCCTGCGGCTCATCAAACGCGGCACCGACGAGACGACCCCGTCCTGCCTGAGCTGCCACTACACGCCGGTGGTGCGGCGCGACACGCTGCGGGCGGGGGCCGGCGTCACCTGCGAGTCGTGCCACGGCCCCGCGCGCGACTGGGTGTCGGTGCACAACGACTACGGGGTGGCCGAGGCGGACTTCCAGCGGGCGGCCCTGCTCGAGACCGCGGAGCACCGGACGCGCCGCGTCGCCGACAGCCGGGCGGCGGGCATGCGGCGCCCCTCGGACCTTTACGACGTCGCCGCCAACTGCTTCGGCTGCCACACCGTGCCGAACGAGGACCTGGTGAACCGGGGCGGCCACTCGACGGGCAGCGACTTCGAGATGGTGGACTGGAGCGAACGCATCCGGCACAACTTCCTCGACTCGTACCGGACCGCCGACGGCCGCGCCAACGCGGAGCGGCCGCGGGAGTGGAAGCGGCGGATGTACGTGGTCGGCCGCGCGTTGGACCTGGAATACGCGGTCCGGGGCCTGGCCGCGGCGACGCGTCAGGACGAGCTGTACTTCGCGGCGATGGGCGACCGGGCGGGCGCGGCGGTCGACGAGCTGCTGGAGATCGCCGACCGCGTGGACCTGCCCGCGCTGGGGGAGATCATCGCGGCGTGGGACGCGGTCGACGTGTCGGTCGGCGACCCCGCGCGGCTGCGCGCGGCGGCGGACCTGATGCGGGCGTCGACGAGGCGGTTCATCGCCGCCGAGGACGGGGCGCGGCTGGCGGCGCTCGACCCGCTGTGGGACGGGACGGTGGAGGACACGGCGGCCCCGGCGCGCGTCACCGAGGTCCCGGCCCTGCCCGACGTGTCGCTGCCGGCGGCGGGTGCGGCGGCGGACGGCGCGTCGGCGCCGGGCGCGGGCGGGGGCGGTGGAGCTCCGCAGTCCGCCGCCGCGGCGGCGGCCGCCGGCGCTCGGGCCGCCGCAGGGCCGGCGGGCGCTCGGGCCGCCGCGGCGCCCGCTCCGGCGGGCCCCGGGGCGACGGCCGCGTCCCGAGCCGCGTCGCGTCCGCGGCCGGTGCCCTCACGGATACAGACGCTGGCGCGCCCGCCGTGGCGGGGCCCGCCCGGGCACGCCTTCGTGAAGGTACCGTGCGGGCGCTGCCACAACGCCCAGGAGCGGTGGTGGCGGCGCGACCCGCATTCGGGCACGGCGGGGCCGTTCCGCGCGAGCGAGCCCCGGTACGTGGAGATCGCGCGGGCCTACGGGGTGGCGGCCGGGGACATGGCGCGCGGCGACCGCATCTGCATGTGGTGCCACGGGACGCCGGTGTCGGCGCCGTCGCGGAAGGTGCGCGCCGGCGTCGGCTGCCAGCGCTGCCACGGGGCGGGCAGCGACTACCTGGGGCCGCACGAGACCGCCGGCTACGCTGGCGCGCTGGCCCTGGGGATGACCGACCTGCGCGACCCGGCGGCACAGGCGGCCACCTGCGCCGGGTGCCACTACATCACCGACCCGGGGCTGGCCGCGGCGGGCCATCCGGTGGGCGGGACGTTCGACGTGCGCGCGCGCATCGGCGACATCGTGCACTGGGGGGCGGACTTCGGACGCGACACCCGTCCCGTCGATCCCGGGTCGCTGGCCGCCGCTTACGCCGAGGTCGCCTCCTCGCGCGGGCCGCCGCCGGTGGCGGCGGCCGCCCCGCCCTCGTCGGTGCCGGCCGCCCCGCCCTCGTCGGTGCCGGCCGCCGCGCCGGGTCGGCCGGCCGCCGCCGCCGGGGCTCCGCGTTCCGTCTCCGGCCGCCCCGCCGGGGCCGTCGGCGGCTCGCGACCGGCCACGGCCCAAGCGCTGGGTGCCCCGCCCGCCCCGCTTCGCCCGCCGCGCTCGGGCGCGCCGCGGAGCGGCGCGGGAGACCGCGGGGGCCGCCGCGGCGGGCCCGCGCCCGTCGACGATCCGGGGCTCGACGCGCTGCTCGCGAATCCGGAAGGGTCGGTCGAGGAGATGCTCGACGCGCTCCGCGAGCGCATCGAGCGCGTGTATCGAATCCTGCGGGGACAGGAGTGACGGCGCCATGACCGACTTGGCCGGGCAGACCTTCCATCGAATCCTGCGGGGACAGGAGTGACGGCGCCATGACCGACTTGGCCGGCCAGACCCTCTTCCGCCGCGACGAGCAGCACCGCGACCGGTGGAGCCTGTACGGTGCCGAGAGCGGCATCGAAGAGCTCTCGCAGCGTCTGAGCGCCGCCGAGCTGAAGCGCTACGGGGTGTTCGAGGGCTTCAAGGACCAGATTCTCGAGAGCATCAGCCCCGACGTCTCGGTCGCCGTCTGGCGGAAGGGGGCGGTGCTGTTCGAGGAGGGCAGCTACGTCGACGTCGCGTTCTACCTCGTCGAGGGCCGGGCGGCGGCCTACCTGTCGAAGCTCGCCGCCCCGGAACCGGCCCCGGACGCCGCCGACGCGGCCGAGACCGCGGAACTGACGGTGTCCCCGGCCGGGACCGTCCACTACCGGCAGAGCGAACGCGCGGCGGCCGACGGCGGGGGCGTAGGGACGTTGTTGCTCTCGGCGATGGATGTCGACCTCGACCGCGGGTCGGACGTGCTGAAGCTCGGGCCGGGGGAGTTCTTCGGCGAGATCGGCGCGCTGAACGGCTGGCCGCAGTCGGTGACCGTCGAGGCCCTGACGGCGTGCGTCGTCGTGCAGATCCGGGTGCCCGCCCTGCGCCTGCTGAAGCGGCGGTCGGGCGCCTTCAAGAAGAAGATCGAGGCGACCTACCGGGAGCGTGCGCTCTTACCCCAGTTGCGGGCCAGCGCGGTGTTCCGCGAATGCCCCGCGCCGCTGCTCGCGGAGCTGGCGTCGCGGGTCGAGCTCGTGTCGTGCGACCCCGGCGAGGCCGTGGTCGAGGAGGGGGCGCCGGCCGACGCCCTGTATCTGGTGCGGTCGGGGTTCATGCGGCTCTCGCGCCGGATGGGGGCGGGGCGCGCCACCGTCACCTACCTGTCGAAGGGCATGACCGTGGGCGAGGTCGAGCTGCTCATCGACGGTGTGGAGGAGGCGCGCTTCACGGTCACGTCGGTGGGCTACGGCGAGCTGGTGCGCATCGGCCGGCGCGACCTGTTCGAGGCGCTGCGCGCGGCACCCGCCGGCGAGCGCGAACTCTGGCGGCGGGCGGTCGACCGCATCAAGGAGACCGGGGCGCGGCTGGCCGACCCGCGGTCGTCCCGGTTCGTCGAGTTCGCCCTCGACCGGGGGCTGGTGGAGGGCAGCAGCATCCTGGTGATGGACCTCGACCGGTGCACGCGCTGCGACGACTGCGTGCGCGCGTGCGCCGACACCCACGGGGGGCGCCCGCGTTTCGTGCGCGAGGGCGAGCGCTACGACAACCTGCTGATCGCGCGGTCCTGCTACCACTGCCGGGACCCGGTGTGCCTCGTCGGCTGCCCGACCGGGGCCATCCGGCGCGCGAACGTGGGCGACGTCGTGGAGATCAGGGACGAGGTCTGCATCGGCTGCGGCACCTGCCACGACAACTGCCCGTACGGGGCGATCGTGATGCACGACACCGGCGAAGCGTGGCCGGACGACGCGCTGCCGAAGGCGCTGCGCGGGACGCCGCGCGCCGTCGCCAGCAAGTGCGACCTCTGCCACTCGTCGCCGGCGGGTCCGGCGTGCGTGCGGAACTGCCCCCAGCACTGCGCCTCGCGCGTCGGCTCGGTCGACGAGTTCAGGGCGCTGCAGCGGCCGGGGGAACGATGATCCGCGAGCTGCTGGCCCCCCGCACCGCCGTCTCGCCCAGGTGGTGGCGCGTCTTCCTGGCGGGGACGGCGCTCTCCCTGGCGGCGCCGCTCGTCCGGCGCGCGCCCGGCGTCCCGGGCGGGGACGCGGCCTGGACGGTGGGGTACGGCGTCGCGGCGACGGCGCTGCTGATCGTCGCGCTGGTCTACGGCGCGCGGCGGCGGATGCCGCGCCGGGGGCCGGGGGCGCTGCACCACTGGCTGCAGGCGCACGTGTACGGGGGCGTGCTCTTCCTGTTCCTGCTCGCGGCGCACGCGGGTGCCGCCGCCCCCGCGGGGGCGCTGCCCTGGGCGCTCTGGGCGTCGAGCCTGTGGGTCGTCGGGACGGGGCTGGCCGGCGTGTTCATCCAGAAGTGGATACCGCCCACGCTGACCTCGGCGCTGTCGACCGAGGTCCACTACGATCGGATTCCGGCGCTCGTCGAGTCGGTGAGGGCGAGGGTGGAGGCGCTGGCGGCGTCCGGCGGCGAGGCGGTCCGCAAGTTCCACGCCGCGAGCCTGGCCCCCGCGCTCGCCCGCCCCCGGGTGTCGCCGGTCTATTTCTTCGACGTCACCGGCGGCGTCCGGTCGCGGCTGCGCCGCATCGACTACCTGATGCGGCTGTCGGACGAGGACGACGCGCGGCGCCTGGAGGAGATGCGGGCGCTGGTGCGCGCCAAGTTCGAGATGGACGCCCACTACACGCTGCAGAAGGCCCTGCGCTGGTGGCTGTACCTGCACGTACCGCCGGTGGTCGTGTTGGCGGTCCTCGTGGCGTTCCACGTGTTCGCGGTCCTCTACTACTGAGGGGCTCGAATCATGGCTGACGACGGCCTCAAGGGGTCTTTCGGCGACGCGGGGCTTCCCTTCTCCGCGGGGTACGTCCATCCCCGCAACCGCAACCGCATCGTCTGGATCGGGGCGGCGCTCGCCGTGCTCGCCGGGGGCCTGCTGACCGCCAACCTCGGGCTCGGCGCCGGCGACCTGGTGTCGAACGGGCCGCTGTCGTCGGCGCACGCGGCCCTCGACGGGCGGTGCGCGCAGTGCCACGCGCCGTTCGGCGGGGTGCTGTCGAGCGCGTGCTCGTCGTGCCACGAGCGGTTCGGGGACGCCGTCGGCGCCTATTCGTTCAATGCGCACTACGTCTACGCGTCCCGCGACCGCACGCGCGCCTTCGGCCGGGAGAACGAGGTGGGGTGCGCCGCGTGCCACCGCGAGCACGGGGGGCGGGGGGCGGACCTGCGGGCGGCGGTGCCGGACGGCCGGTGCGCGAACTGCCACGGGATCGGCGGGTTCCACGAGGGCCATCCCGAGTTCGAGTTCGCGGCCGGGGGCGTGCCCGACGACGCCGGGCTCGCCTTCACCCACATCCGCCACGTCGACCGGGTGCTCGACGACCGCGGCGGCGGGAACGTCGAGGCGGCGTGCCTGGCCTGCCACGCGCCGGCCGCCGACGCGCGGGGGTTCCTGCCCATCCGCTTCGAGGCGGCGTGCGCCGACTGCCACTTGGCTTCGCACGACGAGTCGCCGGAGCTCCCGGTGCAGCCGCGGCGCGCGCCGCTGGTCCGCGCCTCGGGCGGCGGGGTGGAGCTGACCCTCGGGGTGGAGACCCTCGCGACGGTGCGCGCGCGGTCGGGGCCGGGCGAGGCGTGGGCGGCGCGCATGAGCGCGGCGGGCTTCGACGAGGACGGCGGCTTCGTGGTGAAGACCGGCGTCGAGCACGCCGACCCGTGGGTGCTGCACAACTTGCGCCGTCTGCGGCGCGCCATCTATCCGTCGCGCGGGCTCGCCGACCTCCTCGTCACCTCGGCCGACGTCGCCCGCGCCGACGAACCGGCGCTGTACGCGGAGGCCCTGGGCGCGTTGAGGGAGTACGCGGACGGGCTGCGCGGGCGCGACGAGGACTGGGTGCAGGCGGCCCTGCTCGATGTCGACCGCTCGATGGGCGCGCTCGAGCGGCGGCTGTCCGACCCCGACACGACCCTCGACGACACCCGCTTCCGGCTCAACGTCCGGGACCCGCGGCTGACCGACGCGCAGTTGGCCGACATCGAGGCCTTCGCGGCGGAGGTCGCGGCGCCGTGCACGACGTGCCACACCCTCGAACGCGCCACCATCCGGCGCGTGCGCGGGGACCAGCGGGTGCTGCGGCGCGCGAACTTCGACCACGGCGCGCACGCCATTCAGCGCGGCTGCCTCGACTGCCACACGCGGATTCCGTTCGGCGAGTACCTGGGCGTCGACGGGCCGGTCGATCCGGCGCTCGACAACGCGGCCATCCAGAACTTGCCCCCCGTGGCCGTCTGCCAACAGTGCCACCGGCCGGACGCGGTGTCCGACGGTTGCGTGACGTGCCACGACTTCCACCCCGACCGCGGTGCCCGCCTCCGGCTGCTGCCGTGACCGCGGCGTGACCCGCGCGACCGACGACCCATGGAAGTGCTCCCCGACGGCCGCCTCCGACTCGACGCCGAGGTCGAGCTGTCCGATCCGCTCGATCTGCTGATCGTCGGCGGCGGCCCCGCCGGGACGGGGGCCGCGTTCCGGGCGAAGGAGCTGGGGCTGTCGACCCTCGTCGTCGAAATCGACGACATCCTGAAGCGCATCCGCGACTACGACCGGGCCAAGCCCATCAAGCCCGACTTCGGCGCCGGGAAGCGGATGGGGTTCCCCGAGGGCGGCGACCTCGTCGCGGGGCTCCACTTCTTCAGCGACATCCGGGGCGAGGACCTGTGCGCGGCGTGGAAGACGCTGTACGGGCGGGGCAGCGTGCCCGCGCAGGTCGGCGTCGAGCTCGTCGGTCTCGAGGCCGGCGACGGGGGCGTATGGCGCGCGCGGGTGCGCAACCACCGCACCGGGGCCGGCGACGTCCTGCGCGCGAAGCACGTCGTGCTGGCGCTGGGCGCGGGCATGCCGCGGCGGCTCGACGTGCCGGGCGACGTGCGCGCGATCGGGACGGGGCTGTCGGACGCGCGGCGGCACGTGGGGGCCCCGGCCTGCGTGATCGGCGGGGGGGTGTCGGCGGCCGAGGCGGTCATCGCGATCTCGGAGGCGAAGCGCGCGGCCGGCGACGCCGCCCCCGTGTACTGGTCGTACCACCGCCGGAAGATGCCGCAGGTGCCGCAGGCGCTGGAGGCGTCGATGAGCCGCGCGCTATCGAGCGGCGGCAACGTGCGGCTGCTGCTCGGCAGCGAGGCGCGGGAGGTCGCGGAGGCGGAGGGCGGCGCGGTGCTCCGCCTGCGCGTCGACCCCGGGGCGGACGGCGGGGACGGCGTTCCGGGGGGGGCCGGGGCGGCGTCGCCGGATGCCGGGTCCCCGGGCGCGGGCGGGGGGCCGCCCCGGCCGGATAGCCTTGTCGAGCGCATGCCAGGGTACCCGGGCGCGGGCGGGGGGGCGCCGGATCCGCGCGTGCTCTCGGCGCGGGGTCAGGCATCCCCCGGCGCGTGCGGGGGGCCGCCCCTGATGGAGTTCGCGGCTTCGCAGGTCGTCGCGTGCATCGGCCAGGAGATCGACTGGGCGCTGCTGCACGACATCGGCGTCTTCCCGGTGACGGGGGGCGCCCAGCTCCGGAAGGCCATCCCCCTCAACGCCCTGCTGGAGAGCCGGCAGCCCAACGTCTATCTGGCCGGCGACACCCTCAACCCGTCGTACTTCGAATGCGACGACTTCGACGGCGACGTGTCGGGGTTCCGCAAGGTCGCGCACCGCGGCAACATCAAGGCGGCGCTGATCGACGGGGTCAGGGCGGCCGAGGTGATCGCGCAGCGGCTGGCCGGCCGGGCCGCGATCAACGTCGACGTGGCCTGCGTCGGGGCCGCCGAGCCGGCGCCGCGGCCGGCGGGGGGGCGGCGGCCCGCCGCGCTCACCGCGCTGCTCGACGGCGCGGTCGAGGCCGAGCAGTTCGCGCTGCACGCCGACCGGCCCACGACCATCGGCCGGCGCGGCGGCGACGTCCGCTTCGCGGACGACGCGCGGATGGCGGACCCCCACGCCGTCGTCGAGCCGGCGGGCGACGGCTACCGGCTCCGCGACGGGGGCTCGGCGGACGGCGTGTTCCTGCACCTGGCGGAGGGCCGCGAGCGGGCGGTCGCGCCGGGGACCGTCGCCCGGCTTGGCCGGCAGTGGGTCGTCTTCGGGACGCCGGACAATCCGCGCCTCCTCGCCCACCACGGTCCGGACGGGCGTCTCGTCCGGCGCTACGAGCTTTCGGAGGGCCAGCAGATCATCGGCCGCGAGTCGCCCGACATCACCCTGTCGGCGGACGACGGGACCCTGTCGCGCCGGCACGCGTCGGCCGTCGTGGTGGGTCCGGGGGTGTTCCTGAGGGACCTCAACAGCCGCAACGGGATCTACGTCAAGGTCGACGGCTCCTGCGCGCTCGCGGAGGGCGACGTGCTGCGGATCGGCCACCAGGTGCTCCGGTTCCAGTTCCTCGACGCGGAGCCGGGCTTCGAGCCCCGCACGGTCGACGCCGCGACCGTCCTCGGCGGCCGTCCGGTGCCGCCGTCCGGCGCCGCCGCCCCCGAGGTGACGTTCAAGGACCGGGGCGCGCCGTGCCCGTTCCGGGCCGGCCAGACCCTCTGCGAGGTCGCCGAGGCGCACGGCGTGGAGCTGAGCGCCGACTGCCACGCCGGGGTCTGCGGCAGCGACCCCGTGCGCATCGTCTCCGGCGGGGACGCCCTGAATCCCATGAGCGGCGAGGAGCGGGCGACCCTCGAGGAGCTCTGCGCCGTCGAACCCGAGACCCATCGGCTGGCGTGCATGACGCGGCCGACGGGACCGGTGGTCGTCGAGATCGTGGAGGGCTAGGCGTCTGCGCCGTAGAACGGTGCAGAATCCCAACGCGCTGGTTGGGCGGCGAGCGGAGCCGTAGGCGACGCTCGCCGGGCTAGGCGTTTGCGCCGCAGGAGATTCGGCAAGATATCGGTAGTCTGCCCCGTGTTCCGTCCGTCCGGCTCTCAGCGCCGCGCCCGACCCGCGCCGGGCTCGGACGCGGCGGCGAAGGCTCCTGGGACCGTCCGGGGGCAGCCGGCGGCGGCCGGGAGGCCGGTGTCGGCGCAGACGTCCACGAGGGCGACGCCGGGCGGCGGCACGAAGCCCGGCAGGGTCCGCTCGGCGAGGGCGCCCCGCATGAACGCGGTCCAGATGGGGAGGGCCGCCTCGGCCCCGGTGAGGCCCAGGGGGCTGTCGTCGTCCATGCCCACCCACACGACCGCCAGCAGGTTGGGGGTGAAGCCCGCGAACCACGCGTCGCGGAGGTCGTTCGAGGTGCCGGTCTTGCCCGCCGCGTCATGGGCGAAGCCGTTGCGGCGCGCGGCCGCCGCGGTGCCGGTGTCGAGGGTGCTGCGCAGCATTGAGGTCACGAGGAACGCGGCGTCGGCGCGGGCCACCGGTTGCGGCCGGGCGTCGGCGCGGTGGACCACTTCGTCGCCGGCGGCGACCCGGCCGACCGCGTGCAGGGGCGCCCGCGCGCCCCGGTTCGCGAGGACGGTATAGGCGGCGGCGACCTCCAGCGGCGTGCTCTCGAAGGCGCCGAGGACGATTGAGGGGTAGGCGGGCGGGGTCGCGCCGCCGGAGGCGGCGGCCCAGAGCCGGGCGACCGCCCCGAACCCCGCCAGCTCGCCGACCCTGACCGCGGCCACGTTGCGCGACCGGGCGAGGGCCGCGCGGGCGGTGACCGGGCCGTCGTAGACGCCGCCGTAGTTGGCGGGCCGCCAGGGCCGGCCCCCGAAGCGGAACGTCGTCGGCCGGTCGTCGATGATCGAGGCGGGCGTGAACCGCAGGTCCGGCTCGCGGGCGGCGCGCTCGAGGGCCGCGAGGTAGACGAACGGCTTGACGATGGAGCCGGGCTGCCGGCGCGCGTGCTCGGCGCGGTTGAACTGCGAATCCTGGTAGGCCCGGCCGCCGACCATGGCCCGGATGGCGCCGCTGCGCGGGTCGACCGCCACCAGCGCGGCCTGGGGCGGGGCATCGCGGCCGCCGCCGCGCCGGTCGGCGACGCGGTCCAGCCCTTCCCGCACCGCGGCTTCCGCCAGGCGCTGCAGGTGCAGGTCGACCGTCGTCTCGATACGCAGGGCCCGGCCGCCGCCGCGCCAGTCGTCCAGCCGATCCCCGATCCGGGCCCGGACGAAGTCGACGAGATACGGCGCCTCCCGGTCGGCGGTGTCGGTGACCGCGGTCAGCGGCTCGCGGGCCGCGACCATCGCCCGGTCGGGGGTCACCAGCCCGAGGTCGACCATCGCCTGCAGAACGCCGTTGCGCCGGGTCAGCGCGCGCTCGGGATGGCGGTGCGGCAAATGCGTCTGCGGCGCCCGGATGAGGCCCGCCATCGTGGCCGCCTCGCCGAGGGTCAGGTTCCGCAGGTCCTTGCCGAACAGCGCCCGCGCCCCCTGGGCGACGCCGTGGATGGCGAACGAGCCCCGGTTCCCCAGATAGACCTCGTTCAAGTACAGCTCGAGGATGCGGGGTTTGGGCAGCCGCCGCTCCAGCAGGAGGGCCAGGGCCTGCTCGCGGAGCTTCCGCCGCAGGGTCTGCTCGGGGCTCAGCAGGGTGTTCTTGATGAGCTGCTGGGTCAGGGTGCTCGCCCCGACGAGGTAGCTCCGGTTGCCGGTCAGGTTGGTGATCGCGGCGCCGGCGATGCGGACCGCGTCGATGCCGGGGTGGTCGAAGAAGCGGTGGTCCTCGGCCGCCAGCACCGCCCGCACCACGTCGTCGGGCATCTCGGCCAGCGGCACCGTCCGCCGCCGCCGCCGGTTCCCGCCGTGCAGGGTCGACAGGTGGGGGGCGTCGAGGACGAGGCGCTCGGCCCGCCGGCCCGGCGGGACCTCGATCGCCGCCACGTGCCCGCCGCCGCCGCCGGCCGCGGCGAACCGGACGCGGGCGACGCGGCCCGCCTGCGGCCCCTCGCGGGGAATCAGGGTCACCGCCTCCGGCCCGACCGCGTACTCGCCGGCCCGCCGAGCTTGGTCGCGGCGCGCGTACCCGAGCTCGTCGAGCCGCTCGGCGAGCCCCGTGCGGTCGAGTCCGAAGCCCGGCACGAGCTCTATCGGCGCTCCGAACACCATCGCCGCCGGGGGCGTCAGCCCCGCCGCCAGCCGCGCATCGAGCTGCCGTGACAGAACGCGGTACGCCAGCCCGGCGGCGCAGGCGCCCGCCAGGGCCAGCGCCAGCACGGTCCTGCCGTACCGGATCCACGCCGCGGGCCGGGTCGGCCGGCGCTTCCGGCGTGCTCTGCGGCCGGGCCGGGAACGCGTCGCGCGGGTGGCGCCCACGCCCTGTCTATCGGCTCGTCGCACGCGGCGGAATACGCCGGAACGGGGCGCGGGCCGGGATCGTGCCCGTCCGTCGGTGCCGGCGTCGAGGGGCGCGTCGCCGAATCGCGGGGCGGCGCCCCGGAACGCGAGGACCCGGTGGATGCCCGTGTCGGGAACGCGTCGGCGAATCGCGGCGCGGCGCCTCAGACCGCGTTTCGTCGGTGTCGGGCCGGTGTCGGGACGTGTCGGCGAGTCGCGGTGCGGCGGCTCAGACCGCGATCACCCAGTGGCGGCCGGTGTTCAGCTTCTCGTCGGAGAGGAGCCGGTCGACGAGGGGCGGCCCGTAGCGGTTGAGGAAGCAGACGCCGCCGACCGCGCGCTCCTGGGCGCTTCCGTGGGGGAAGATCTGCGACTGGGCCCGCGTGAACTGGCGCCGCAGGGTCTGGTGCCGCCGCTTGGCCGCCTGCACCACCTTGCCCCGCAGGTTGCCGAGGTCTCGCTCCATCCGACCCCGCGTCGACTCGGCGGCGCCGGCCAGGGTGGGGTCGACCTCGGCCACCGCCGCCGCCACCGCCGCCATCCCGCCGCGGACCGCGTCGCCCGCGCCGTCGAACGCCTGCTCGACGGCGGCGGGGAGCTGGGCCCCCATCAACCGGTTCAGCGCCGATTCGTCCCGCGGCTGCAGCGCCGCGAGGGGGAGCCCGGTGCGGCGCAGGAACTTCATCACCGCGGCGTCCACCAGGGTCGCGCTGAGCCGGAGCGCGACGAGCGGCATGGGCACCCCGAAGTGGGCGTACACCGGCTTGAGCTGCGCCAGGTACGCGAGTTCGTTGGGCCCGGCGACGTAGCAGACGGTCGGGAACAGCCGGTCCTGGACGACGGGGCGGAGCAGGACGTTGGGGCTGAAGCGGGCGGCGTCGGCGCGCAGCCGGTCGAGCCAGCCCTCCCGGTCCAGCGCGTCGTCCCCCGCCCTCAGCCGGCCGCCGTCGAGGCGGAACGGCCGCCGCCCCCCGTTTTGCAGGAACAGGGCGACGCCGTTCGCGGGGGGCTCCACCTGCGCGTGGAACCCCGCGTCGCGCAGGCACCCCCCGGCGGACCGGGCGAGCGACGCGGTGGCGCCGGCGCTGGCGATTTCGCGGGCGAACAGGTCCGCGGCGAGCGGCTTCGCGGCGGGGTCGGCGGCGTCGAATACGACCAGTCCGTGCGGGCCGAGCAACTGCTCGAGCCATGTCGCGAACGCCTCGACGAGCCCGCGTCCGTCCGCGTACGCGCGGCGGAGGCCGCCGAGCACCCCGGCCGTGAAGTCGGTATCCGGCAGGGCGGCGGCGAGGGCGTCGAAGGCCGGCTCGACCTCGCGCCCCAGGCGTACGGCGGCGGCGGGGGTGCCGGAGGGCGCCTGCGTCTCCAGGGTCACGGCCGCGAGGGCCTGGTCCGCGTCGAGCACCCCGCACGTCCGGATCTCGTCGAGGTCGTGGTCTTCCGCGTCGATCCAGAAGACCGCCACGCCCGGGACCCCGAAGACGCGCTCGGCGCGCCGGGCGAGGCGGACCGCCGAGACCGCCTTCAGCAGCGTGTACAGCGGCCCCCCGAAGAGGCCCGCCTGCTGGCCCGTCACCACCGCGACCGACCGGCGGTCGTCGAGCCGCGCCGCCGCCTCGACGGCCGCGCCGGGCGCTTCTCGGGCGCGCTGCTGGGCGCGGACGATCCGGCCCAACGCCGCGGGGTCGCGGTCGGACTGCGCGCGCGCCGCGATGGCCGCCCGCCAGGCTCCGTCGTCGGCGGGGTCGCCCGCGAAGAACGGTCGGAGCGTCCCGAAGTTGGCGACGTACTCGGCCGCGAGCCGCTTGATGCCGGGGAACTCCTGGAGATCGACGGGCAGCGGGACGCTGTGGGGGGGCGCGGAGGACTCCGAAGACACGGGTCTCCACTGTTGCAGAGCGAATGCGCGGTGTCAAGCCGCGGCCTCCGGCCCCGCGGCGGATCCCGGGGTCGCGGCCCGCGGCCGGGGGATCGGTCTATCGCATTGAAAAACCGTGCACTTCCTGGTAAATTGAACTCCCGAATCGGAGGAACACTCCCCCTGACACTCGGTCTTTCCGGCGCGTATCAGTCTCCCGGTGCATTCGGTCCGTACGGAGTGATGCACCAGATCGGGAGCGGCGTCCTGGGTCCCGTGTACCGCGCGCGCCGGTCGGACGGCGGCTCTTCCGACGACGGCCGTCCGGTGGCGCTCAAGGTCTTTCACGTCAACCTGGCTCCCGAGCGGACGATCGTCTTCAGCCAGGCGCTCCAGCGCATCGTCGATCTTGGGCTGTCGCATCCCGCGGTGGCGGGTCCGGTGGACGCCGGCGTCGCCGACGGCGTGCCCTATCTCGCCTACGAGTACGTCGCGGGGGACTCGCTCGACGTCAGAGTGCGTCCCCGAGCCCCGCTGGCGGCCGAGGCCGTCCTGCCGTGCATCGTGCAGGTCGCCGAGGCCCTGGACGCCGCGCACGGCGGGGGCCTCGCGCATGGCGCCCTCCACATGCGCGACGTCCTTGTCACCGCGGACGGCGCGTGCGTGGGCGGCTTCGGCATCGTCTCCGCGCTCGAGCGGGTGGGGCGGCGTGGTCCGTTGCGGCCGCCCTACGCGGCGCCGGAGCAGATCGCGGGGGGCGGGTGGGGGGCCGCGGCGGACCGTTACGCGCTGGCGGCGGTCGCCTGGGAGCTCCTGACGGGGCGCCGGGCGGCCCCCGGCGACGGCCGGACGGCCGGACGCCTCGAGCGCGTTCTCGGCGCCGAGGCGGCCGCGCGTCTGACGCCGCTGTTCGAGGCGGCGCTGGCCGCGGAGCCGGACCGCCGGCCGCGGTCGGCGGGGCGGCTCGCGGACGGTCTGGCCGGCGCGTTGGCGTGGACGGGCGCCGCCGCCGCCCGCCGGGGGGCGGGTGGAAGCG
Organism: Vicinamibacterales bacterium; assembly: GCA_963664545.2. Classification (GTDB taxonomy): domain Bacteria; phylum Acidobacteriota; class Vicinamibacteria; order Vicinamibacterales; family UBA8438; genus JAJEEA01. The sequence continues at coordinate 4,031,337 of OY761475.2, forward strand.
GCGGGGCCGGGACGGGGGAGTCGGGAGGCGGACGGGGGCCGGAGCGCGGGGAAGGCGACCCGGCCGTCGCCGCGGGCGGCGCCGCTCCCCCCGGAGGGGAGCCGGCCGCCGCCGGGGTCGGAGGGACCGTGATGCGGAAACGAGGGAAGCGGACGCCTTGGCGCCGGAAGCAGGCGGAGGTCGACTGGACGAAGCAGCCGCTCGATCTGAATCCCCCGGACGCGCGGTCCGGGGCGGAGGCCGGCGACCCGCGCGCGGAAGACGCGGCGGCCGGGGAAGCGACGTTCGACGCCGCCGGGGCGGGGGTCGATCCGATCGACGAGGCCCTGGAGGGCCGCGCCGCCCCTGACGACGGACCCGATGCCGGCGCGGACCTCGAGATGCGGACCGGCGTCGACCCGCTGGCCGATGTCGCCGAGGGGCTCCACGCGGGCCTCCGGGACGGCCGGGCGGGGGCGGTCGCCGATGCGGATCTGGAGGACGCCGGTCTCGCGCCCGAGCCCCCGGCCGCCGACGGCTACGCGCCGATCTCCGTCGGCGAGCTGGAGTCGCGGGTCGAGGGCGGCGCGGTGGGCCCGGGCCTTGCCGAGGAGCCTCCGGAGGCCGCGGCCGAACTCGGATACGGAGCGGAAGGCGGCGGGATCGGCGGGGAGGGGCCCGCGCCGGAAGGGCCGGCGGATCCCGTGTCGTCGGGCGCGGCCGGCGACGTCGAGGGCGGCGGCGACGAGTTCGCCCTGACCCCCGATGAGGCCTACGACTACGGCCCGGCGGACGAGTCCGAGCCCGAGGACCCGGCCGGTGAGATCCTCGACGGCGGATCCGGCGAACCGGCCAGCCGGCTCCCCGTCGCCCTCGTGGCGGTGATCGGCGTCGCGGTCGCGGTGACCGCGTTCGTGATCGGTCTGGGGTGGATGGGCGGCGACGGCGGGGACGCCCCCGTCGCCGGGGGAGCGGCGCCGCCGGCGTCCGAAGACGATTCCGGCGGCACGTTCAGCGAGGGGGTGGTCGGCGGGGCGCCCGCCCCGGCGGCGGCCGCCGCCGCGGACGACGATTCCCCGGCGGTCGCCGCGACCCCGCCGGGCGGCGCGTCCGCGGCTGGCGGGGACGCCTCCCAGGCGTCGCGCGACGCCGCCCCGCCCGCGCCGGCTCGCGCGGTTCGGCGGCCGGTCGCCGCCCCGCCGCCGCCCGCGGCCCCGCCGCCGCCCGCGGCCCCGCCGCCGCCCGCGGCCCCGCCGCCGCCCGCGGCGGCCCCGGCGCCCGCCGACGGGCGCCTGCTCGTGCGGTCCACGCCTCCGGGGGCCGAGGTCGTCGTCAACGGCGAGCTGCGGGGCACGACCCCCCTGGCGTTGGCGGCGCTGCCGCGCGGCCCCTACCAGGTGGAGGTGACCCTCGCCGGCTACGGGTCGCGGCGCACGCAGCTCGTTCTCGACGCCGGCGACCCCATCGGGGCGTGGCACGCCGACCTCACCGCGCCCCCGGCGGGTGCCGACGTGGCCGGGGCGGCGCCCGCCCCCGGCGCCGGGGCGGTGCCCGCCCGCGCCCCCGCCGCCGCGCAAGTTGCGGTAGGATCCATCCGCGCCGAGACCCGGCCGCCGGGCGCCGAGGTCTGGCTCGATCAGCGGCTCGTCGGCGAAACGCCGGCGTCGATCCCGGACGTCCCGGCGGGCGCCCACCGCATCGAGTTCAGGCTCGACGGCTACCGCCCCTGGGCCACCACCGTGGAGGTCGTTCCCGAAACCCAGGCCCGAGTGGCCGCATCGCTCGCCGACGCCGCCCGATGAACGCCGTCCTTGCCCTCGAGAACGGAAGCTGGTACCGCGGCGCCGCCGCCGGCGCGCGCGGCGTCGCGCGGGGCGAGGTGGTGTTCAACACGAGCATGACCGGCTACCAGGAGGTGCTGACCGACCCCTCCTACGCCCGGCAGATCGTCACCATGACGTGCCCCGAGATCGGCAACTACGGGGTGACCGGCGAGGACGTCGAGTCGCGCGGCCCCCAGGTGGCCGGGTTCGTCGTCCGCGAGGCGTCGCCCATCGCGAGCAACTGGCGCTCGACGGGCACCCTGCGCGACTACCTGGCCGACAACGGGGTGGTGGCCGTCGCCGGCATCGACACGCGCGCCCTGACCCGCGAGCTGCGCACGGCGGGGGCGATGCGCGGGGTCATCGCCACCGGCGACCCCGATCCCGACGAGTTGGTGAGCCAGGCCCGCGAGGTCGCGCCGATGGAGGGCAGCGACCTCGTGCGGGCGGTGACCTGCGCCGAGCCGTTCGACTGGCCTTCGGCCGGCGTGCCGGGCGGGCGGGACGGGCTCGAGCCTGAGGGGTTCCGGCGCGTCCCGGACCTGCCCGCGGCCCGGCGGTTCCGCATCGCCGCCTACGACTTCGGGCTGAAGCGGAACATCCTGCGCCGGCTCGCCGCCCACGGCTGCGACGTGCGGGTCTTCCCCGCCGCCACCCCGGCGGACGAGCTGCTGGCGGGCGGGCCGGACGGCGTGTTCCTGAGCAACGGCCCCGGCGACCCCGCCCCCCTCGACTACGCGGTGGCCAACGCCCGGCGGGTCATCGAGGCGGACCTCCCGGTCTTCGGCATCTGCCTGGGGCACCAGGTGCTCGCCCTCGCCATGGGGGCGGCCACCTACAAGCTGAAGTTCGGGCACCGGGGGGCGAACCACCCCGTCAAGCAGGTGTCCACCGGGCAGGTCGAGATCACCAGCCAGAACCACGGGTTCGCGGTCGAGCCCGACTCGGTGCCCGACGACGTCGAGGTGACCCACCTGAACCTCTACGACGGCACCATCGAGGGGCTGCGCCACCGCCAGCGGCCGGTCTTCTGCGTCCAGTACCATCCCGAGGCGTCGCCGGGGCCCCACGACGCCGACTACCTGTTCTCCCGCTTCCTCGAGGAGATGGCGCGCCGCGCCGCCTGACCCCCGCCAGCCCATGCCCCGCCGCAGCGACATCGGACGCGTCCTCGTCATCGGGTCCGGGCCGATCGTGATCGGCCAGGCCTGCGAGTTCGACTATTCGGGGACCCAGGCGTGCAAGGCCCTGCGGGCCGAGGGGATCGAGGTCGTCCTCGTCAACTCGAACCCCGCGACGATCATGACCGACCCTGAGGTCTCGGACCGCACCTACGTCGAGCCGCTGACGTGGGAGGTGGTCCGCAAGGTCATCGCCGAGGAACGCCCCGACGCGCTGCTGCCGACGGTCGGGGGCCAGACCGCGCTGAACCTCGCCGTGGACCTCCAGGCGAACGGCGTCCTCCACGAGTACGGCGTGTCGCTCATCGGGGCCTCGATCGACGCGATCATGGTGGCCGAGGACCGCCTGAAGTTCCGCGAGGCGATGGAGTCGATCGGCATCGAGGTGCCGGCCAGCGCCTACGCCAAGTCGGTCGACGAGGCGATGAGCGTGGTCGACCGCCTCGGCTTCCCGGCCATCGTGCGGCCCTCGTTCACCCTCGGCGGGGTCGGGGGCGGCATCGCCTACAACATCGAGGAGTTCCGCGACGTCGTGACCCGCGGCATCGAGCTGAGCCCGGTGCACGAGATCCTCATCGAGGAGTCGGTCATCGGGTGGAAGGAGTTCGAGCTCGAGGTGATGCGCGACGGCGCCGACAACTTCGTCGTCGTCTGCTCGATCGAGAACATCGACCCCATGGGCGTGCACACCGGCGACAGCATCACCGTGGCACCGGCCCTGACCCTGACGGACAAGGAGTACCAGCGGATGCGCGACGCGGCGCGGCGCATCATCCGCCGCGTCGGGGTCGAGACCGGCGGCTCGAACATCCAGTTCGCGGTGAACCCCGCCGACGGGCGGATGGTCGCCATCGAGATGAACCCCCGCGTGTCGCGCTCGTCCGCCCTCGCCTCGAAGGCGACGGGCTTCCCCATCGCCAAGATCGCGGCCCGGCTCGCCCTCGGCTACCTGCTGGAGGAGATCCCCAACGACATCACCCGCCTGACCCCGGCCAGCTTCGAGCCCACCATCGACTACATCGTGGTCAAGGTGCCGCGGTGGACCTTCGAGAAGTTCCCCGAGGCCGACCGCACCCTGATGACCCAGATGAAGTCGGTGGGCGAGGCGATGGCCATCGGCCGGACGTTCAAGGAGGCGTTCCTCAAGGGGATCCGCTCGCTGGAGATCGGCCAGAGCGGCCGGCTGTTCCCGCCCCGCCCCGAACCCGACGACCCCGAGGCGGACGACCCGGAGGCCGACGACGCGGCCCTGCAGCGGCGGCTCGTGGTGCCGACCGACCGCCGGATGTTCGCGGTGTTCCAGGCCCTCGACCGGGGGTGGACGGTCGATCAGGTGCACGAGTTCACCCGCATCGACCCGTGGTTCCTGACCCAGTTCGCCGAGATCGTCGAGATGAAGCGGACGGCCGGCCGCGCCGGCTTGGCGGGGCTGTCCGGCGATCTCCTCGCCGACCTCAAGCGCGCGGGGTTCGGCGACGAAGAGCTCGACGGCGCCCTCGACGCGGCGCCGGGGGCGGTCGGCGACCGCGGCCGGGACGCCGGCCTCGCGCGGGTCTACAAGCGCATCGACACCTGCGCGGCCGAGTTCGAGTCGTTCACCCCGTATCTCTACGGCACCTGGGAGCGGGAGTGCGAGTCGGCCCCCACCGACCGCCGCAAGGTGGTCATCCTCGGCTCCGGGCCCAACCGCATCGGGCAGGGCATCGAGTTCGACTACTGCTGCTGCCACGCCGCGTTCGCCCTCAAGGACGAGGGGCTCGAGACGGTGATGGTGAACTGCAACCCAGAGACGGTCTCGACCGACTACGACTCGGTCGACCGCCTCTATTTCGAGCCCCTCACCCTCGAGGACGTGTCCGCGGTCATCGAGAAGGAGCGGGCGGCGGGCGGCGACGTCGCCTGCATCGTGCAGTTCGGCGGGCAGACGCCCCTGAAGCTCGCCCTCGGGCTGCAGCGGGCCGGGGCGAGGATTCTCGGCACGTCGCCCGACTCGATCGACCTCGCCGAAGACCGCAAGCGCTTCGCGGCCCTGCTGTGGGAGCTGGGCATTCCCCAGGCGCCGAGCGGCATCGCGACCTCGCGGGCCGAGGCGCGGGACGTGGCCGCGAAGATCGGCTATCCCCTCGTGGTCCGGCCGTCCTACGTGCTCGGCGGCCGGGCGATGGCCATCGTCTACGACGCCGGGGCCCTCGACCGCTACATGACCGAGGCGGTCGACGCCTCGCCCGAGCATCCGGTGCTGATCGACAAGTTCCTCGAGGACGCCTTCGAACTCGACGTCGACGCGGTGGCCGACTCGGCCGGGGCGGTGGTCATCGGCGGGGTGATGGAACACATCGAGCAGGCGGGCATCCACTCCGGCGACAGCTCGTGCGTCCTGCCGCCGTACCTCGTCGCCGAGCGGCACCTCGTCACCATCCGCGACTACACCCGCCGGGTCGCCCGCGCCCTGAACGTGATCGGCCTCCTCAACGCCCAGTTCGCCATCAAGGACGACACCGTGTACGTGCTCGAGGTCAACCCCCGCGCGTCGCGCACCGTGCCGTACCTGTCGAAGGCGACGGGGGTGCCGCTGGCCAAGGTCGCGGCGCGGGTGATGGCGGGGCGGACCTTGGGCGAGCTCGGGCTCGTCGACGACCTCGACGTGGCCGGCGTCTTCGTGAAGGCCCCGGTGTTCCCGTTCGTCCGCTTCCCCGGGGTCGACACCATCCTCGGGCCCGAGATGAAGTCGACGGGCGAGGTCATGGGGGCGGCCGCGACCTTCGGCTCGGCCTACGCCAAGGCCCAGCTCGCGGCGGGGCAGAAGCTGCCCGACCGGGGCACCGCGTTCATCAGTGTCAACAACGAGGACAAGGCGGGCGTCCTCCCCATCGCCCGCGACCTCGCGGGGCTCGGGTTCTCGCTGCTGGCCACGCGCGGCACCGCCGCCTACCTGCGGGCGCACGGGCTCGACCCCACGGTCGTCTACAAGGTCAACGAGGGCCGCCCCCACATCGGCGACCGCCTGCTGAACCGCGAGATCGACCTCGTGGTGAACACCCCCCTCGGGCGCGAGTCGTTCTTCGACGACCGCACCCTGCGCCGCATCGCCACGGTGCTGGGGGTCCCCTGCGTCACCACCCTCACCGGCGCCTCGGCCGCGGTCAGCGCCATCCGCGCCCTCAAGGACGAGGCCGTCGACGTGCAGCCGCTGCAGGACTACCACGCCGCGGTCGCCCGGTAGTCGCCCGCTCCACATCGGCACGCAGCGCAACATCGGCGTGAGTGGGCCGCCGCTGATCGCGCCCGTGCCGGGTGCCGGCTCCCCGCCGGACGGCCCGCCGGCTGATGGAGGTCGCTGAGGGGCGACGGTGGGACGGGACGGGCGACGAACATACCCCTTTCAGACATCGCGGGGGCGCGTCGAGGCCGCGGCGGCGGGGGCAGAAGCCATCGGACTGCGATCGAGCGGCAGACGGTCGACGGTGCCCGTCGAATCCCGTCGGCAGGCCGACCACAGGTGGGTTCGGCTATCGGTCGGCACGTTCGCGCAGCAACGCCTCGGCGGCGGCGGCGCGGGCCTCGGCGGCGGCGGCGCGAGCTTCGGCGGCCCGTCGGGCCTCTGCCTCCGCCCGCCGGGCCTCTGCCTGCTCGTCGTAGCTGGGCAGGTCGCGGCCGGTCGCGGGGTCGCGGAAGCGCATCTCCCGCCCCGGCGCCGCCCGCAGCTCCAGACCGAGGGTCCGGCTGTGCAGGGTCGATCCGCCGCCGGGCGCCGTCTCCACCGGTTGACGGACGTAACCCGAAGGCGTCAACCGCCAGCCCATCAGGCGCGCGGGGAGGTGTTCTCCCTTCGGATCGTACTGGCAGTACTCGCGCACGCCGAGCCGCGCGTACACCGACCGCTTCCGCGTCAGGTCCTCCCGCCACGTGCTCGGAGAGGCCACTTCGAGCACGAAGTCCGGCGGCCGCCGCTCTTCCCAGAGCTTGTAGTTGGGTCGTTCGCGGTCCTCCACCCCGAACACGACGAACACGTCGGGGACGATCGACACCCGGGGATTGCCCTCCTCGTAGTAGATCAGGAGGTCTCCAGAGACGTACACGTCCGGCCGCCCCTTGAAGTGACGAGTCAGGGCGTTGACCGCGTAGATGATCGCGTTTCGCTGTGCGTCGTTCTCCGCCATCGGCTGGCCGTCGGAGCTCGGATACTCGACGGGAACCGCGGCGGGGGCGCGTCTGAGCATGGCGCTTTTTCGATGGTGGCGCGTCGGTGCGCACGAGTGCTCCAAGCTACCACAGGCTGCGCGGTCCCGCGCCGGAAGGTGCCCGTGCAGGAAGTGATGCATGTACCGCGCCAACCGGGTGTCTGCCCCCGTCGGAGCTGATGGCCGTTCCGGCTCCTCGGACGAGTAGCGGTGTCCTCCTCGATGCGTGCGGGGCGATCGCCCCGCGCAGCTCGGCGATTTCCTTGTCACTTGCCCCCAACGCCGCGTCCGGTGCCGCCGGGCGCCCAACCAACCTCCGCGAGTCCGCGGTGTCTACGGAGCAGGGCCCAGCCCGCCGACCGTCAACTGCGGTTGCGCTGGGCGCCCAGCGGACTCTTGAGGGGTGGCGGCATCTACCGCGATGCCCCGGGGCGGTTGGAGGCGCAGATTCTGCGCGCTGGCGGCAATCCTCATGGTTGCGGCCGCCCGCTGCCCGAGTTGGCGGTACGCCGTGAGCGTGGTGCTCCGCCGGGCTCGGCCGACGTTTCCTCCCCGTTCGGCTTCTCCTCGTTCGGCGGGCGCAAGAGTCGCGTCATGGTTCTTGCATGAGCACGGACCGTGACGGTTCCCGCATCGGTGGCGGCGGTGCCGCTGCTGGTCGGTGCCGCCGTCGGTGCCTGGCTGCCGCTGCCCGCGGGCGGCCTGCTGGCGGCGTTGGCCGCGGTCTGGGTGATGGCCGTCGTCGCCGTCGCGCGCCGCGCGGCGGTCCGCCGCGTCGTCGTGCTGCTCGCCGCGGGCTTCGCCCTCGCGGGGATGGCGCTGGCCGCGACGCACCGCGCCGCCGCCCTGGACACGTCGCTAAGGGAGTGGTTCGACCGGCGGCCGGAGGCGGCCGGGTCGGGCCGGGTCGGGCCGGTGCGGCTCGAGGGGCGGCTGCTGCGCGACGCGGCGGTTACCGACTATGGGGCCGCCTTCGAGCTGGCAGTGTCCCGCGTCGGCCGGGGCGGGGCGTCGGTGCCGGTAGCGGGCCGCGTGCGCCTTTCGGTGGGCGGCGAGCGCTGGGCGGAGCGGTTCCCGGCATGGCGTGAAGGGCGCCAACTGCGGTTGTCCGCCACGTTGCGGCCGATCGCCGCGTTCCACAACCCCGGAACCGGCGACCAGGCGCGGCGGCAGGCGCTGCGGGGGACGGCGCTGCGCGGGTCGGTGAAGAGCGGCCTCCTCGTCGACGTCGTCGGCCACGCGCCGCGGCGGGTCGAGCTGGCCGCCTCGGCGCGCGCCTTCGTCCGGCGCGCGGTCGCCGGCACGGTGGGGTGCCACGGGGACCAGTCGGCGGCGGTGGTGACCGCGATCCTCATCGGCGACCGGAACCAGCTCGATCCCGAGACGACCCGACGCCTGCGGGACGGCGGCATCTACCACGTCATCGCCATCTCCGGCGGCAACATCGCCATCCTCACTGGCTGCCTGCTGTTCCTCGCGCGCCTGTCGGGCCTCCGGCCGCGGCCGAGGCTCGCGGCGGTGGCCGCCTGCGTGGTGGCCTACAGCGCCCTCGTCGGCGACGAGGCGTCGGTGACGCGGGCCGCCACCGCCGCGGTGATCGTCCTCGGGGCCCGGCTGATCGACCACCGGACGCCGCCCCTCAACGTGCTCGCGGTCACCGCCGCCGCCATCGTGGCGGTCTCGCCCCTCGCGGTCCTCGACCCGGGCTTCCTCCTGACGTTCGGCGCCACCCTGGGCATCGTCCTCGGCGCGGCCCGCGTGGCCGGCGCGCTCCACCGCGGGGGCGGGGCGCCGCCGGCGTGGCAGGCGGCGCCGGCCGCCCTCTTCGCGGCGACCCTGTGCGCCGAGGCGGTGCTGCTGCCGATCGGGGCGGCCCTGTTCGGCCGCGTGAGCCTCGCCGGCCTCGTCCTCAACTTCGCGGCGATTCCCCTGATGACGGTGACCCAAGTGGCGGGTTTGGCGTCGGTGGCGTTGGCCGCCGTCCACCCGGCTCCCGCCGCCGCCGCCGGCTACGCGGCGCACTTGGCGGCGACGGGGCTGCTGGAGTCGACCCGGCTCCTCGACGTCTGGCCGTGGCTGGTGTTCCGCGTGCCGCCGCCCGCCCCGGCGGCGCTGGCCGTCTACTACGCGGCGCTGGCGGCGGTGCTGTGGCGGGGGCGGTCGGTCCGCGCCCGCGCCGCCGCGCAGGTCGTCGCGGCGTCGGCCGCCGTCTGGATGGTCTCGGCGCCGTGGCGCCCCGCCCTCGTCGGCCCTCCGCCCCCGGGGTGGATGCGGGTGAGCGTGCTCGACGTCGGCCAGGCCGACGCCACCCTCGTGCAGACGCCGGGCGGCAAGGCGGTCCTCGTCGACGCCGGGGGATCGATCAGCCCGCGGTCCGACATCGGGGGCCGCGTCGTGGTCCCCGCCCTGTGGTCCCTCGGCGTCCGGCGGCTGGACGCGGCGGTGGCGACCCATCCCCATCCCGACCACATCGGAGGGCTGGCCGGGGTGTTGCTCGACCTGCCGGCGCGGGAGGTGTGGGAGGGCGTGCCCGTCGAGGGGCATCGCGGCCTGGAGGCGCTGCGGCGGGCGGCCGACGCGGCGGGGGCGCGGTGGCGGCGGGTGGCGGCGGGGGACGGGCTCGATCTCGGGGGCGTGTCGTTCGACGTGCTCCATCCGCCGGTCCCCGACTGGGCGCGGCGGCGGGTGCGGAACGACGACTCGGTCGTGCTCGACGTGCGCTTCGGCGACGTCGCGGTGCTGCTGCCCGGCGACATCGGCGTGGACGTGGAGGGCGCGGTGGCCGACGCCCTCGCCCCGGCGCGGTTCCGGCTCGTCAAGGTGCCGCACCACGGCAGCGCGGGGTCGAGCTCGCGCCGGTTGGTGGGGTCGGCGCGGGCGTGCGTCGCCGTGGTCAGCGCGGGGCGCGCGAACCAGTTCGGCCACCCCGCGCCGGCGGTGACGGCGCGCTACCGCGAAGCCGGGGCGCTGGTGCTGGAGACGGGGCGCGACGGCGCCGTCGTCCTCGAGACCGACGGGCGGCGGGTCGAGCTGCGCACGGCATCCGGGCGCCGGTGGCGGTACGACGCGCGGGACGGACGGTGCGAACGCCCGGTCGGTCGGCTGAGGCGCCGGGCGCGCGGTCCGCACAGCGCGTACCCGCGGCCGGGCGCACGCGGCCGCAACCGCGACTTGTCGGCGCAACTTCCCGTCGCACGTGCCGGCGGCCGGGCGCACGCGGCCGCAACCCCGCGCTGCGGCGGTTCCCGGCCCGGGCATCCGAGTGTGGGGAATTGGACGCTTTGCCAACGGAAGGCCATCATGGCATCATCGCCCTCACGGGCTGAGGTCACATCAGGATGAGCAATGACACGAAGTGGATCATCGGCACGATCTTGAGCACCGCCATCGCCCTGGCGGGACTCATGCTGGCGAGTATCTCCAGCCTGAACGGGCGCATGGATCGACTGGATGACCGCTGGCGGGCGGTAGAGGATCGCCTGCGGGCGGTGGAGATCAGTCTGGCCGAAGTCAAGGTCCTGACCTCCGGGGACCTCCGGGAGCGACCGGACCGGGCGAACGGCGGGAGTCCATCGGCGACCGAGCGGCCAAGGGGAGACTGAGCCCCGGAGTCTGTGCCGTAGGACGGTGCGGATTCCCGATCGTGGCGGTCAGTCGCCGGGCGGGGCGCTGGCGGCCGCATCCGCTATCTTCACCGCGTCCCACTCCCGTTCGAGCTCGTCCGGCGAGGCGTCGTGCAGGGTCCGACCGCGGTCCTCGAGGCGCTGCTCGACCGCGCGGAAGCGGCGGGTGAACTTGGCGTTGGCGGTGCGGAGGGCCGACTCGGGATCGATCCGCAGCTTGCGGGCGGTGTTGGCGACGGTGAACAGCAAGTCGCCCATCTCCTCCTCGATCCGCTCGGGGTCGCCCCCCGCGATCGCGGCGCGCAGTTCGGCGATTTCCTCGTCGGCCTTGTCGATGACCTGTGCCGGCTCGTTCCAGTCGAATCCGACGTTGGCGGCGCGGGCGCCGATGCGGGACGCCCTCAGCAGCGACGGCAGCGCCTCGGGGATGCCGTCGAGCAGGGTCGCGCGGCGGCCGGGGGCGGCGCCGTCGCCCGCCGCGGCGGCGCGCTCCTCGCGCTTGATGCGCTCCCACTGCCGCTTGACCTCGGCGGGGGAGAGATCGGCCCGGGGGGCGCGGACGCTGGATTCCGGGCCGCCGTCCGAGCCCAAGCCGCCCGAGTCCGGGCCGGCGTCGGCGGCGGGGTCAGCGGCCGACTCGGGGCGGTCCGCGGCGTGGGCGACGTCCTCCGCGCCGGAGCCGGTGTGGTCGATCGAGTTGACGTCGCTCCCCGCGCGGACGCCGTGGCCTTCCGCGCCGCCGTCGCCGAAGACATGGGGGTGCCGCCGGATGAGCTTGGCGGTCACCGCCTCGGCGGCGTCGGCGATCGTGAAGTCGCCGTCCTCGGCGCAGACCTGGGCCACGAACACGGCTTCGAGCAGCAGGTCGCCGAGCTCCTCGCAGAGGGCGGCGCGGTCGCCGCGGTCCATCGCCTCGACCACTTCGTAGGCCTCTTCGAGCACGAAGGGCCGGAGCGAGGCGACGGTCTGCTCGCGGTCCCACGCGCAGCCTCCCGGCGACCGCAGGATCCGCATGATCTCGACGAGGCGCTGGAACCGCGCGCCGGCGTCGGCGGCGGGGGAGGGGTCGTCTCGTCGGCTGGCCTTGGTCATATCGCCCCCCTACTTTACGATCACGGCGACCGTCTCCGTGCGGGCGGTGCGGAGTTCCGCGCGCCGGTCGCCGGCCGCCGCGGGCGCAACCCGCCCCGTACCGCGACCGGAGGCACGGGCGGCGGGTCCCTGGCCACGGGCGGCCGGGCTCCCGCCCAGCGAGACCATGACCAGCGCGCCCCCGGAGATCTCGTTCAACGCCCTCGTCGTCTCGCTCGCGACGTCCGCCGCCGTCCACTTCGGCGACGCCGTCGACCCCGCCACGGGGCGGAAGCTCCCGCCCAACCCGGCCGCCGGCGGCCACATGCTCGACCTCCTGGCGGTCCTCGCCGAGAAGACGCGCGGCAACCTCACGCCGGACGAGGAGCGGTTCCTGAGCCGCGTCCTCCAGGAGCTGCGGATGCGCTTCGCCGAGGTCAGCCGCGGCGGGGGCCGGCCCTGACGCCATGCGGGTCACGTTCCTCGGCACCGGGACCTCGGCCGGCGTGCCGGTGGTCGGCTGCGACTGCGCCACCTGCCGTTCCGACGATCCCCGGGACCGGCGGTGGCGGCCGTCCGTCTATCTCGAGCTCGCCGACCGGACGCGGGTCGTCGTCGACACCACGCCCGATTTCAGGTCGCAGGCCCTGGCCTGCGGTATGACCGGGGTCGAGGTCATCCTCTTCACGCACCAGCACGCCGACCACATCATGGGGCTCGACGACGTCCGGCCCTTCAACTTCCGGCAGCGCACGACGATTCCCTGTCTCGGCGACGCGCCCACCCTGGCCGCGCTGCGCCGGGTCTTCTCCTACGTCTGGGACCCGGCCGCGCCCCGCGGCGGGGGGCTGCCGCAGCTCCGCCTGATGGAGGTGACCGGCCGCTTCTCGCTGGGGCGGGCGCAGGTGGCGCCCGTCCCCCTCCTGCACGGAACGCGCCCCATCCTCGGCTACCGGGTGGACGACTTCGCGTACCTGACCGACTGCAGCGAGATCCCGGAGGGCTCGTGGCCGCTGCTCGAGGGCCTGTCGGTGCTGGTGCTCGACGCGTTGCGGCACCGCCCCCACCCGACCCACCTGTCGCTGAGCCAAGCGGTGGAGACGGCCGCCCGCATCGGGGCGGCGCGGACCTACTTCACCCACATGTCGCACGACCTCCCCCACGCGGAGACGTGCGCGGCCCTGCCGCCCGGCGTGACCTTGGCCCACGACGGACTCGTCATCGACGTGTAGTAGCGGCACGCCGCGCGGTTCGGCCGGCCGCCGCGTTTCCGCCGCGTTCGTGGGCGGCCGCTAGCGTATGATTATGGGCTGGCCGATGCCGTACGAGACCCACCCGCGGGACCGGACGCGGATCATCCACTTCCCCGACGACCGGGACGCGCCGGGCTGGCGCCGGCCGGTACTCGCCCTCGGCAACTTCGACGGCGTGCACCGCGGACACGCCAAGATCATCGAGCAGGTGAGGCGCCGGGCCGGGGAGCAGGGGGGCACCGCCGCCGCGCTGACGTTCGACCCGCACCCGTCCCGCGTGGTCCGCCCCGACAAGGCCCCGCCCCTGCTGATGACCGGCCCGCAGAAGCTCGCGGCCCTGGCCGAGGCGGGCATGGACGGCATCGCGGTGGTGCGGTTCACGCCCGAGCTGTCGCGGTGGGTGCCGGAGACCTTCGTCCGCGCGGTGCTGGTGGAGTGGCTGCAGGTCGCCGAGGTGTGGGTGGGCGCGAACTTCCTCTTCGGGCGCGACCGGGCCGGCAACTTCTCGCTGCTGCGGTCGCTGGGGGCGCGTTACGGGTTCCGGGCCGAGAAGATCGACCCGGTGCGCTACCGCGACTTCGTGGTCAGCAGCACCCGCGTCCGGCGCCTCGTCGCCGAGGGCCGGGTGGACGAGGCGGGCTCGCTCCTCGGCCACCACTACGCGGTCGAGGGCACGGTCACGCGCGGCGACGGCCGCGGCCGCAGCATCGGCTATCCGACCGCCAACCTCGAGACCGCGAACGCCCTGTTCCCCCCGAACGGCGTGTACGCCACCGCGGTGGTCATCGACGGCGACATCCACGCGGCGGTGACCAACGTCGGGGTCCGCCCGACGTTCGCGGACGCGCCGGCGGGGCCGGTGGTCGAGTCGCACCTGTTCGACCTCGACCGCGACCTGTACGGGCTCGAGGTCCGGGTCGCGTTCATCCGGCGCCTGCGGGAAGAGCGCCGCTTCCCCGACGGCGGGGCGCTGCGGGCGCAGATCGCCCGCGACTGCGACGAGGCCCGCGGGCTGTTCCGGCGGATTTCACTGTAAGATCGCGACAGGCATGGGAAGGACCGGGAGCGCCTCGGACTCGGCGGCGTCCATCGGCTTGAGCGTGACGTTGCCGTGCGAGGCGCGGTACCTCCCGGTGCTGCGCCGGCTCGCCGAGCACACCGCCGATCACCTCGGTTATCGGACCACGCACCGCGACGACGTCGTCTGCGCGATCGAGCAGGCGGTGGCGGGGGTGTTCGAGCCGGGCGGCGCCGCCTACACCCACGTCGAGCTGCGGCTGGCCGCGCGGGGGCGCGACATGCGGGTCCGCATCCGTTATTTGGGTGCCCCGGCTCCCGGCGACGGCGCGCCGGTCATCGAGCGGCTCCTGTCCCGCGGCGGTCCCGACGGCGCGCCCCTCGATCGGCTGCGGCGCTCGATGCGCACGGTGGTCGTGGGGCGCGGACCGGAGGACGACGGCGCCGACTTCTGCGAGCTGACGAGAGCTTTGCCCTAGCGGCCCGTGGCAAATCCCGGCGTTGCACCGCGCCCGTAGGGCGTATGCCGAGGCGCGCGCCTGACAAGCCGCGACGAAGGGCGCGTATCAGGCATATGCAACCGACGAACAACGCAGTCAGCCGGGGAGGCGTCGCCCTTCGAACAGAGCGGGACTCTCGTCGCGGGCCAGCACCCCTGAAGAACCGGATGCGTCTCTACAACACCCTGACACGGCAGGCGGAGCCGTTCGCGCCGTCGCGGGACGGTACGGTGCGCATGTACACGTGCGGGCTGACCGTCTATGCGCGCGGCCACATCGGCAACTTCCGCACCTTCGTCGCCCTCGACGTGCTGAGGCGGGCGCTGAAGCACGTGGGCGGCTTCGACGTCCGGCAGGTGATGAACTTCACCGACGTCGACGACCGCACGATCGCGGCGTCGCGGGCCGCGGGGCTGCCGCTGCGCGAGTACACCGACCGGTTCATCGCCGCCTACCGGGAGGACGCGGCGTCGCTGGGGCTCGAGCCCGTCGAGGAGTACCCGCGCGCGACCGACGAGGAGAACCTGCGCTCGATGGTCGAGATGATCCAGGCCCTGGAGGCCAACGGGCACACCTACCGCAGCGACGGGTCGGTGTACTTCCGCATCGCGACCCTGCCCGGCTACGGCAAGCTGGCCCGGCTCGACCACGAGGGCATCAAGCCGGGCGCCCGCATCGACTCGGACCAGTACGACAAGGCCGACGCGCGCGACTTCGTGCTCTGGAAGGCGACCGGGCCGGACGAGCCGACGTGGGACTACGGGATCGGACCGGGGCGCCCCGGCTGGCACATCGAGTGCTCGGCCATGGCCCACCGCCTGCTCGACGGGTCGCCCATCGACATCCACGCGGGCGGCGTCGACCTCGTGTTCCCGCACCACGAGAACGAGATCGCCCAGGCGGAGGGGGCGACCGGCGAGACCTTCTCGCGGTTCTGGGTCCACGTCGAGCACCTGCTGCTCGACGAGGGCGCCAAGATGTCGAAGTCGCTGGGCAACGTCCTCAACGTGCCCGACGTGCTCGAGCGGGGCGGCCGGGCCTCGGCCCTGCGTTACGCGCTGCTGGCGGTCCACTACCGGAAGCAACTGCGGTTCACGTGGGGCGCCCTCGACCAGGCCGAGGAGGCGCTGAAGCGGGTGATGGCGTGCCTCGCCCGGCTCGACGCCGTCCGCGGCGGGGCCGCCCATCCCGAGGTGGCGGCGCGGGTCGCGGCGGCGCGGCGCGACTTCGACGACCGGCTGGCCGACGACCTGAACGTGCCCGGCGGCCTCGGGGCGATGTTCGAGCTGGTGCGGTACCTCAACACCGCGATCGACGATGGCGCGCTCGGCGAGCTCGACGCCGAGCTGGCCCGCGACGCGTTCGACGGCTTCGACCGGGTGCTGGGGGTGATCGCCCTGCGCCGGGCGGAGGAGCGCCTGGCCGACATGCCGGTGGACGAGATCGAACGGCTGATCGCCGAACGCAAGGCGGCGCGGGCGCGCCGCGACTTCGCCGCCGCCGACGCCATCCGCGACGACCTCGACGCGCGGGGCATCGTGCTCGAGGACACGCCGGCCGGCACGCGCTGGCAGCGGAAGTAGCCGGTCGGGATCTCGCGGGCCGGTTCGCGTCTTGCGCGTGCCAGCCCGGATCGGTCGGCTGGTCCGGGTCGGCCGATCGGGTCCATGTCTCGCGGGCTGGTCCGGATTCGTGGTTCGTCCGGGTTTGCGGGTCGTCGGGTCTTGCGGGCTGGCCCGGCTCTTGCCGCCGGGCTGGCCCGGCTCTTGCAACACAGTGGCGGCGGGATGACGCAAGCCCGCCAGTCTCTCGGTCGGCACGGCGAGGACCTCGCGTGCCGCGAGCTGCAGCGCCGGGGGTACGACATCCTCGCGCGGCGGTTCCGGACCCGCTTCGGCGAAATCGACATCGTCGCCAGGGACGGCGCGACGCTGGTGTTCGTCGAGGTCAAGACCCGGCGCACCGCCGCCTTCGGCGGGCCGACGGCGGCCGTCAACGCGGCCAAGCAGCGGCGGCTCGTCAACATGGCGCGCAGCTTCCTGATCGGCCTCGGGGGGCCGGCGCCGCCGTGCCGCTTCGACGTCGTCGGGGTCACGGCCAGCCCCGGCCGGCCGCCGGTCCTCGAGGTGGTGCGGGACGCGTTCGCCGTGCGTGCGCCTTGATTGCCCCGTCGTCGGGGTCACGGCCAGCCCCGGCCGGCCGCCGGTCCTCGAGGTGGTGCGGGACGCGTTCGCCGTGCGTGCGCCTTGATGGCCCCCGGACGTTGTCATCGAGGCGCTGATGGGCGCGTTCGTCGCGCGTGCGCCCCGCTGCCGTCCCGAACGCCGTTCCCCGATGCGGTGCGGGACGCGTTCGCCCCGCTGCCGCTCGGACATCGGCGATGGGCGCGTTCGCCGCTCGCGCGTCTTGATGCCGCTCGGACGCTGTGATAGCGTATTCAGAAGCAACCCAGCCGGGCAGGAGGCGTCGCCGGTCGAAGGCCGCGGGGCTTCCGCGACGGCTGTCAGGCCGCGACGAGCGGGAATAACTCAGTGGTAGAGTGCGACCTTGCCAAGGTCGAAGTCGCGGGTTCGAATCCCGTTTCCCGCTCCAATCTTCTCGGCGGCGCGTTCCCGCGCCGTCGGGGACGGTCCGCCCGGCGGTAACGCCGGTTGACCTCCCGCCCGTCGGCGCCGTCGCCAAGTGGTAAGGCAGAGGTCTGCAAAACCTCCATCCCCGGTTCAAATCCGGGCGGCGCCTCCAATCTCCCCGTGCAATCCTCGTTGCGGTCGCTGGGGCTCTCCGTCTACCTGCCCTCAAGCCTGATGGCGGTGGCGCAGATGGCGCTGCTGGTGGTCCTGCCCCTCTACGTGCTCGACCTCGGCCAGACCCTCTCGGCGGCGGCCCTGGTGTTCGCGATGCGCGGTCTCGGCAGCGTCGTCGTGAACGTGCCCGCGAGCCTCGTCATCGAGCGCCACGGCTACAAGGCGGGCATGCTGCTCGGGAACGGCCTGATGGCGGCCGGCGCGGTGGTCATCGCGCAGTCCGCGTCACCCGTTGTGCTGGCCCTCGCCACGCTGACCTTCGGTGCCGGCGCGGGCACGTGGCTGCTCGCCCGGCTGGCCTGCATCACCGAGCAGGTCCCCGGTCACCAACGGGGGAAGGCCATGGCCGGCCTCGCCGCGCTGCAGCGCGTGGGCCTGCTGCTCGGTCCGCTGCTGGGCGGGGTGGGGGCGGAGCAGGTCGGCTTCCGCGCGGTGTTCCTGGCCATCGCGGCCGCCGCGGTGCTCACCATGTCGCTGGTCTGGATGGTGGCGCCGCCGACGTCGCCGGAGGGGCGCGCGGTGGGTGATGAGGCGGGGGCGGCGTCCGGCGGTTCGGCGGCGGCCATGCTGCTGCTGGTGCCGCGCATGCTCGGCCGCCACCGCCGCATCTTCCTGGGGGCCGGCATCTTCGCGTTCTGCATGCAGCTCGTGCGCGAGCAGCGCCGCCTGCTGGTGGTGCTCTGGGGCACCCGCATCGGCGTCGACCCCGAGGCGATAGGGCTCATCGTGAGCGTCGCGGCGACCGTCGACCTCGCGATGGCGCCGGTGGCCGGCTTCGTGATGGACCGCTGGGGCCGCAAGGCGGCGGGCGTCGGCTCGATCGTCACCCTGGGGACCGCGATGGGTCTCCTGCCCCTGACCGGCTCCGCCGCGACGTACGTGTGCGCGGCGTTGCTGGCCGGCGTCGGCAACGGGTTGGGCAGCGGCATCCTGCTGACCCTGGGGGCCGACCTCGCCCCCGCCGGCGAGCGCAGCCGCTTCCTGGGGGTGTGGCGCCTGGTGGGCGACTGCGGGGTCCTCGCGGGGCCGCTGCTCACATCGGCGGTGGCCTCGCTGCCGGCGGCCTTGGCCGTGACCTGGCTGATCGGGGCGGCCGGCGGCGGGGTGCTGTGGTGCCGGGTGCCGGAGACGCTGCGGCCCGGGGTGACGGCCGCTGGGAGGCGCGGCAGATGACGGGACACCGGCCGTGGAGAGAGCTGGTCGAGAAGACGTTCTCGCCGGAGGAGCGCCGTCGCATGGCCGAGCAGGTGGATCAGGACATGAAGGTGAGCGCGGCGTACGACGACGCGCTCGAACGCATGACGGGGAAGCGGCAGGCTCCCCCTGATGTCGAGTTCAGCGACCTGACGGCCGCCTTCACCGAGGCGCAGTGGACGGAGTACAAGCGCCTGGTGAAGCAGCTGTGCGACGAACGTGGCCTCGATGAGGCGGTGGACGAGGAGGTGGACAGATGGCGCGAAGACCAGGCGGAGCAGGAGCGAGACATCCTGGAGATGGAGGTCTGGGCCGAGGCGTTCGAGCGCATCACCGGCCGGCGGCCGCGCCCTCACGATGTTTGGCAACTGACGGCTGGTTTCACCGAGGCGCAGTGGGCAACGATGGAGCGCTTGGTCAAGCAGCTATACGCTCAGCGAGGCGTCGAAGCGCCGCCGTTCGAGCGCCCGGGGGCCTGAAGAGCGGGGCGTGACGCTGGATTATCCGGAGTCGTCGGCCGTGAACGCGTCGAGGCACGGGCACATGCGGGAGCTGCGCATCGACACACGCGGTGAGGCGATCCGCGTCTTCTATGCGTTCGACCCCCGGCGGCGAGCGGTTGTCTTGGTGGGAGGGCGCAAGAGAGGGCAGGACAGACGGTTCTACCGCCAGCACGTGCGGCAGGCGGACGCGATCTATGATCGGTACCTGCGCAAACTGAACCTGGAACGGGATGCCGGGCGCGAACGGTGAGAGAGGACGAGGACGATGGAGGAGTTTGGGCCGTTAAGCGAACTGATGGAGGAACTGACGCCGGGGGATCGGGAGGAGGTCGCCCGAATCAAGGCGGAAATGCAACGTGAGGGCGAGCGTCGATCTGCGGCCCGCCAGGCTGGGCGGCGTGTCAGCCCGCTGGCGGGCCGCGAGAGCGGGAATCGGCCGGCCTCGGCCGTTGCGGGGCGCCCCGCTGGGGCGTTGAAGGACTCGGCCGAGACCGGCCGCTAGACGGTGCCGTGAGGGCGCTACCCACCATCCGCGTAACCGCACCACGCACGCGACGTCGTCGACCGCCCATCCGCTCCGGTCCCGGACATCGAGATTCGTTCTATTCGACAGCCTTGTCCTTATCTCTCCAGCAACGCCGCCTGTCGAGGGCCAGTCAGGGCGTCCCGCCGCGGTGCTCGGCGTCCAGCCGGCGCATCAGCTCGATGGTGTGCGTCGGCGCCTCGAACTCCGCCTCTTCCAGCGGCGTCCGGCCGTGGTGGTCGAGGGCGTCGAAGTCGGCGCCGTGGGCGGCCAGGTACTCGACGATGGCGTCCTCGCCGGCGCGTATCGCGGCGTGCAGGGCGCTGGGGCGGCCGGCGGGGCGGGCGTTCACGTCGAGCCCCAGCGCGACCATCAGCTCGACCGCCTCGAGATTGCGGCCGCGGGTGGCGAGCAGCACCCCGCCCGCGCCGTCGTAGGACCGCGCGGCGGGGTCGGCCCCGAGACCGAGCAGGGCCTGGAGCATCTCGACGTTGCCGGCCTGCGCGGCGGTCAGGAAGGGCGTCAGGCCGCCGGTGCGGCGCGCCGCCGCCGCGGCCCAGTCGTCGGCCCGCCCGGTGCGGGCGTTCAGGTCGGCCCCGCGCGCGACGAGACTGTTGACCATCTCGAGGTTGCCCTGGCGCACCGCCGCGTGCAGTGGCGTGCTGCCGGTGCGGTCGCGGGCGTTCACGTCGGCCCCCTCGTCGAGCATGAGCCGGGTGACGGCGTCGCTGCCGGCCGCGATGGCCAGCAGGAAGGCGGTGCTGCCGTCGGGGGCGGCGGCGTGGGGGTCGGCCCCGGCCGCGATCAGCGCGCGTGCGCTCGCGGGATCCCCGTGCTGGGCCGCGAACAGGATGGGCCGGAAGCCGTTGCGGGAGACGGCGTTGACGTCGGCGCCGCGCTCGACGAGGAGGCGGGCGATGGACGGATGCCCGCCGGCGATGGCCCACATCAGCGGCGTCTGCCCCATGCGCGACTCGGTCACGTTCGGGTCGGCGGCCCGGTCGAGGAGCAGCCGCACCAAGTCTTCGTCGCCGCCGTGCACCGCCGCCAGCAGCGCCGTGTCGCCGCTCCACCGGGCGGCGTCCACATCGGCGCCGGCGTCGAGGAGCAGGCGGGCGAGGGCGAGGTTGCCGTTGGCGCAGGCGAAGAGCAGGGGGGTCTCGCCGTTCTCGTCCACCGGGTCGGGGTCGGCCCCCGCCTCGAGCAGGGCGGCGGCGATGGCGGTGTCGCCGCGGAACGCGGCCCACGAGAGCGGGGTCGAGCCGTCGGCGCGGGCCGCGTTGGCGTCCGCGCCGTCCGCGAGCAGGGTGTGCACGGCGTCGCGGTCGAGGCGCTGCACGGCGTCGAACAGGCTCGGGGCCGGGTCTGCCGGCTGCGCGGCGGCCGGTCGGGGTGCCGCCAGCGCGAGGGCAAGCAGCACGGTTCCCGTGACGTGGCGTGGCAGGGTGCTCATGACGGGTAATGGTAAACTGCCGGTGTCGTGTGTCGCCAGGGTACCTGCCGTTCGGTGCGTGGACCGCTCCTGGGCTTGGCCTGCGCGGTCGCGCTGGGGCTCGGGCATGGCCCGGCGACCGCGCCGAGCGCGGCCGGTCAGCCGGTTTCGCCGGGGAGCGGCCTGCTCGAAGCCACCGTCGACCGCTACTGTCTCGCGTGCCACAACGACCGCACCCGCACCGCTGGCCTGACCCTCGCCGGGGTGGCCGAGGCGCCGGTGGGCGGGCAGGCGGACATCCTCGAGAAGGTCCTGCACAAGCTCCGCGCCGGCGAGATGCCCCCGGCCGGGCGGCCCGCTCCGGACCCCGGTGCCCGGGCCGAGCTCGTGGCGTGGCTCGAGACCGGCCTCGACCGGGCCGCGGCCGAGCGGCCCGACCCCGGCTCTCCGGCCATCCACCGGTTGAACCGGGCCGAGTACCGCAACGCCGTCCGCGATCTGCTGGGGCTCGACCTCGACCACGCGCGCGACCTGCCGGCCGACGACTCCGGCTACGGGTTCGACAACATCGGCGACGTGCTGACGGTGTCGCCGCTGCACGTCGAGAAGTACGTGGCGGCGGCGCGGCGCGTCAGCCGGCTCGTGGTCGGCACCGGCGCCCCCGTCCCCATCGTTCAGCGCTACCGCCCCGCGGGCGGGCCGGGGTGGGACGGAGAGATCGCGGGGCTGCCGCCCAACACGCGCGGCGGCATCCTGTTCAATCACCACTTTCCTTTCGACGCCGAGTACGCGATTCAAGTGCGGGTCCGGGGACGGCGCGCCCCCGGCATGCCGCCCCCGAAGCTCGACGTGCGCATCGACGGCGCCCGGGTCCGCCTGCTCGACGCCGACTTCGACGCCGAGGAGGCGAACCAGGGCAGCCGCATCTTCGAGGTGCGGATGGCCCTCGCGGCGGGCGGGCACGAGATCGCGGCGGGGTTCCTGACCGAGTACGCGCGGCGCGAAGGCGCCGGGGGCGGGACGACCAACGGCGTGTCCGTCGACTACGTGCTCGTCGGCGGCCCCTACGAGGCGACCGGGCCGGGCGACCCCGAGAGCCGGCGGCGCGTGTTCGTCTGCCGGCCCGCCGCCGGCGGGCCCGAGGCGCCCTGCGCGCGGCGCATCCTGACCACGCTGGCCCGGCGGGCCTACCGGCGCCCCGTCACCGACGCCGACGTCGATCCCCTCATGCGCCTCTTCGCGATGGGGCGGGCCGACGGCGGCACCTTCGACCACGGCGTCGAGATGGCCCTCAGCGGGGTGCTCGTCTCGCCGAGCTTCCTCTTCCGGGCGCCCGCCGCCCCGGCCGGCGCCCGGCCCGCCGACGTGTATCGCCTCGCGGACCTCGACCTCGCCTCCCGGCTCTCGTTCTTCCTCTGGAGCAGCATCCCCGACGAGGAGCTCCTGCGGGCGGCCGAACAGGGGAGGCTCGGGGCGCCGGGCGAGCTGTCGCGCCAGATCGCCCGCATGCTCGCCGACCCCAAGGCGCGGGCCCTCGTCGAGAACTTCGCGGGGCAGTGGCTCCACCTGCGCAACGTCGCCGACTGGACCCCCGACCCCGAGCGCTTTCCCCACTTCGACGACGGCATCCGCCACGCGTTCCAGCGCGAGACGCGGCTCTTCCTGGAGCACCTCGTCCGGGACGACCGCAGCGTGCTGGAGCTGTTCGACGCCGACTACACGTTCCTCAACGAGGGGCTGGCCGACTTCTACGGCATCGACGGGGTCGAGGGGGGCTACTTCCGGCGGGTGCCCCTCGCCGGCACCGGTCGCGGCGGCATCCTGACCCAGGGCGGCGTGCTGATGGTGACGTCGTACCCCACGCGCACGTCGCCGGTGCTGCGCGGCAAGTGGATCCTCGAGAACCTGCTGGGGGCGCCGCCCCCGCCCCCGCCGCCGGACGTGCCCGAGCTCGAGGCCGAGGCCGGTTCGTCGGCTGGCGGCCTGCGCGCGGCCCTCGAGCGGCACCGCGCCAATCCCGCGTGCGCCGTCTGCCACGCCCGTCTCGACCCGCTGGGGTTCGCGCTCGAGAGCTTCGACGCGGTGGGCGCGTTTCGCGCCGAGGACGACGGGGTCGCGGTGGACGCCTCCGCGGACCTGCCGGACGGCACGGTTATCGCGGGCGCGGACGGGCTGCGGGCGATGCTGCTCGACCGCCGCCGCGAGTTCGTCGAGGCGCTGGCCGAGAAGCTGTTGACCTATGCGATCGGCCGCGGCCTCGAGGCCCACGACCGGCCCGCGGTGCGCGAGATCCGGCGCCGGGTGGAATCGGACGGCTACCGGTTCTCGGCCCTGGTCTCCGCGGTGGTCGATAGCGTACCATTCAGCATGAGGAGGATTCCGGAGCCATGATCACCAATAAAGCACCTGCCCGGAAAGCGCCGCCTCACGGCACCGCTTCCAGCCCGACCAGTCCTCCAGGAGCCTGCGCCGTTCCACGGCGCAGCGAGCTGCCGCGTCGGACGTTCCTGCGGGGCCTGGGAACCGCGGTCGCCCTCCCTTTCCTCGACGCGATGACCCCGGCGTTCGCGTCCGCGCCGAAGCCGATCACCCGGGTGGCGTTCATCTACACCGCCAACGGCGTGATCATGAGCGACTGGACGCCGGCCGAGACCGGCGCCGGCTTCACGTTCACGAAGACCCTGCACGCGCTCGAGCCGTTCCGCGACCGGCTCCTCGTCCTCACCGGCCTCGCCCACCGCAACGGCGAGGCGCTGGGCGACGGCCCCGGCGACCACGCGCGGGCCGGCGCGAGCTGGCTGACCGGCGTGCACCCCAGGAAGACGCAGGGGGCGGACATCCGCAACGGCATGTCCGTGGACCAGATGCTGGCCGAGGACATCGGCCGCTCGACGCCCCTGCCGTCCCTCGAGCTGGGGCTGCAGGACGTGCGCATGGTCGGGGGCTGCGACTCCGGCTACAGTTGCGCCTACAGCAACACCGTGTCGTGGAGCTCGCCCACGACCCCGCTGCCCTACGAGACGAACCCGCGCCGCGTCTTCGAGCGGCTGTTCGGCGACGGCGACACCACCGACCCCGCGGTGCGGGCGGTGCGCGCCCGGCAGAACCGCAGCCTCCTCGACTTCGTCCGCGAGGACGCGGGCCGGCTGCGGGCGGGCCTCGGCGCCGGCGACCGCCGGAAGCTCGGCGACTACCTCGACTCGGTGCGCGAGGTCGAGCGCCGCATCCAGAACGCAGAGCGCCGCGACGACGTGGACCTGCCGGCCCTCGCCCGGCCCGACGGCGTGCCCCCGACCTTCGAGGAACACGTCCGGACGATGTCCGACCTCATCGCCATCGCGTTCCAGGCCGACCTGACCCGCGTCGTCACCCTGATGTACAGCCGCGAGGGCGGCAACCGGACGTACCGGTCGATCGGCGTGCCTGACGCGCACCACGGCCTGTCGCACCACCAGAACGACCCCGAGCGCATGGCGCGCCTGCAGCTCATCGATCAGCACCACGTCGCGATGTTCGCCTACCTGCTAGGCAAGCTCCGCGACGCCGCCGACGGCGGCGGGTCGCTGCTCGACCACTCGATGGTCCTCTACGGCAGCAGCCTCAGCGACTCGAACGCGCACACCCACGACGACCTGCCGGCGGTGCTCGCTGGGGGCGGCAGCGGCACCCTCCGCGGCGGGCGCCACCTGCGCTACCCCGACCGGACGCCGATGACGAACCTGTTCGTGACCATGCTCGACAAGCTCGGCTCGCACCGCGAGCAGGTCGGCGACAGCACCGGGCGCATCGAGTACCTGAGCGAGCTGTGAACGTGGGGCGCGTCGGCCGCGCGGCGACAGCGGGCGGGGTGGTCGCCGCCGCCCAGGGTTCGGCTCCGCGCGCCGCGTTGGGCTGCGGAATAGGTTGGGTCCCGGACGGGAGCCGGTCGAGCGCGGCCGTGCGCGCGGGAACTGGCCCCGGAGAGGGCTTGCAGACGGCCGGGCGCCGGCCGTCGCGTTCGGTGCCGCGGCGCGTGGGCGCGGCCCTCGTGGTCGCGGCACTGGCGGGCGGGGCTCTGGCCGCGGCGGCCACTGAGCCGCCCGGCGTCCAGCCGGGCAACTCCTCCATTCTCGTCGTGGTCCCGTCGGCGGCCGACGACCGGTTGGCGCCGGCGCGC
Source organism: Vicinamibacterales bacterium (assembly GCA_963664545.2). Taxonomy (GTDB): domain Bacteria; phylum Acidobacteriota; class Vicinamibacteria; order Vicinamibacterales; family UBA8438; genus JAJEEA01. Next base: position 4,056,577 of record OY761475.2, read on the forward strand.
GAGGCCGTCGCCTTCTGGAACGACCGGCTGGCCGAGCTGGGGGTCGAGACCCGGTTCGCCGAGCCCCGCTTGGCCGTCGGCTCGCCGGTCGAGCGCACCCTCGAGAACTACGCCCGGCAGGTCGCCCAGCGCGCCACCCACCTGCCCGCCGGCGACGCCGAGCCCCCGCCCCCGGCCGCCCTCGTCGCCCTCGACGCCGACGTCGTCCTGCTCCTGTCCCGCCAAGACATCCTGTCGTTCACGTGGCCCCTGCCCCGCGTCTCGCCGCCCCGCTACCTGGTGGTGATCCGCAGGGTCCGGGGACCGTACCGGACCGACCCCATGGTGACGAAGCACGTGGTCGCCCACGAGCTGGGCCACGCCCTGGGGCTCGATCACAACGCCGAGCCCCACACCCTGATGTGCGGCCCGTGTCAGCCCCTCACGGCCGAGCCCGACGCCACCGGCTTCCTGCCCCTGACGGACGGCGACCGCGCCCGCCTCGTCGAGCTGCACGGCCGCTGACGGCCGGCGCCGCGGCGGGTCGTCAGCCTTGGCGCAGTTTCTCGCTGAAGTCGCGGGGACGGACCACCGTGACGCCTCGGTACGGGGAGATCGCGAGGAGGTCGCGGTCGCCGCTCACGATGTATCTCGCCTGTGCCGCCAATGCGCAGGCGAGGAACTTGTCGTCGTCGGGGTCCCGGCAGACCGTTTCCTGGAGAGGCGGGGCCGCAACGAGCTCGGCGGCAGCGGCGACCAGATCCAGGGCCGTCCAGAGAGCGACTCCCGGGAACTGGTCGGCGAGCCTTCGTCCGACTCTGACGTATTCCTGGATGATCTCGTCGGACACGACGACGTCAATCACGCCGTCGCGCCACGCGGCCAGGACTCTACCCGGATGACCCCCGAAGAACACGGCGGACACGAAGACGTTCGTGTCGAGAACGACTCTCACGTTGAGCGAACGGCGTCGATGGCGGCCGCGACGTCTGACCGGCGCAGTCCTGCACGACGCGCCGCCTGACGCGCGCGGGCCACGATCGCGTCGAAGTCATGCATGGCGGGTCTGCGGACCCGCTGGAGCACGATCGTGTCATCCTCGCCGAGGACGACGAACTCGGCGCCGGGCTCGAGACTCAGTCTGCGCCGAACAGCCTCGGGAATGACGACCTGCCCTGTCGAGGATAGCGTCGTCGTGGTCACATCGTTCATGCAGTCATTCTACCAGTCAGGAACGCTGCATCGCCGACGAGACCGGTCCTGCCAGTGAACCCGTGCGAGAATGCTCCAGAGTGGTTCCATGATGCGGAAGCGGTGGACGCGGCGCAACGCGGGAGGCAGCGGATGAGGACCGCCTCGATATTCGTCCAGGCGTTCTGGGACGACGACGCGAAGGTTTGGGTGGCGACGAGCAACGACATCGAGGGTTTGTCCGTGGAAGGCGCGACCCACGAGGAGTTGTCCGACAAAGTCGTGGCCGCCGTCGCCGATCTCATCGAGCTGAACGGAATCGACACGGACCTCCCGGAGATTCCGGTCCACATCATGACGGATGATGTGCGACGGGTCGGCAACCCCCGCGTCGTCTGATCGGTGGCGGGCTTCTATCGTCGGTTGGTACGCATTCTCCGCGATCATCAGTGCAAGCTGGTCCGCCCGGGCCGTGGCGACCACGAGATCTGGTACAGCCCGATCTCGCGACGGCACTTCACCGTCGATCGCCAATCGAAGTCTAGGCACACGGCCAACGGCGCCCTGAGGCAGGCCGGACTGCCGAAGGAGTTCTGAAGAGGCACGTCGCGGTGTAGGGCGGACCGACAGGTGGGCGTCCTTGCGTCACACGAGCTGCGACAGGAACGTGGCGGCCGGCACCCGGACGGGACGGGTGTGCTCGAAGGCGTCGGCTTCGACGTAGGGCAGGTCGAAGGCGAGCTGGAACGCGTGCGCGGCGCCGGTCACGCGCTGGAAGTACGCGAGGTCGGGGCTGAGGCCGCGACGCGCCGAGGACTTGACTTCGACCAGGAGCCACGGCCGGCCGGCCCGCGTCACGAGGAAGTCCACCTCCCGTCCCGCTTTGTCCCGCAGGTGGAACAGGTCGTAGGTGCCGAGCCCGGCGTCGGCCCACGCATGGACCGCCTTCAGCAGGTGCGACGCCACTAGGTTCTCGGCGCGGGCGCCGGGGTCGGCGACCAGGCTCCAGTCCCACAGGAACACCTTCGGCTGCTTGCGCAGGGACTTGGGAACGTGGCGGTGCCACGGCCGCAGTCGGAAGCAGTGGAACAGGCCCTCCAGCATCGTGAGCCAGCGCCGCGCGGTGTCCGCGGCGACCCCCGCGTCGGCGGCGAGGTTGCTGTAGTTGACGAGGCCGCCGGCGCGCTCCGCGATGAGCTCCGCCAGCACCTCCACCTGCCCCACGTCCTGGGTGCGGGTGAGGTCGCGGAGGTCGTCGCGGAAGAGGAGCTCCGAGCGGAGCCGCCGCCAGCGGTTGTAGAACCGGGTGGTCCCCTTCAGGAACGGTTCGGGGAAGCCGCCGAACCGCATCAACCGGGGCAGCAGGTCGGCGTCCGGGCGGCTCGGCGGGCTGACCTCGGTGTCGTCGTCGCCGGCGAAGGCCCGCCCGGCGCCGGACAGCTCGGCGACCGACAGCGGGTGCATGTGGTAGAGGAAGTACCGGCCCATCAGGCTGTCGCCCGAGCGGCGGAAGAACCCCAGGCGGGCGCTGCCGGTGACGACGATGCGGGCCCGCGCCTCGTGGGCGTCGAAGAACCCCTTCAGGAACGTCCTCCACTGCCCGAACTTGTGCAGCTCGTCGAAGACCACCCGCGACGGCCGGGCGTGAACCGTGTGCAGGTCGACGGCGTCGGCGACGGCGTCCGGTCCCCGCACGATCGTCCGGCGGTCGGACTGCCGATCCCAGTTCAGGTACCGGTGGACGCCGGCCGCCGCCCGCGCCGTCGTCGTCTTGCCCACCTGCCGCGGGCCGGTCAGGAACACCATTTGGCGGTCCTCCCGCAGGTGCCGGTCGATCAGGTCGGCATACCAACGGTCCAGCAGGGCCACCGGACCATTATACGAGTATTCCTAGAATGGCCCGGGCCGTTCGACGACACTTGCTGGATTGGTCCGCCGCCCGGACAAGCGGGATGCGGAGCGGCCGGTTCAGCGAATCGGCCTGACGCGGCCCGAGGAGTTGGCTCTCGCGATGATCTCGGGGTCACCCCGATACGAGACCGATCCGCTGCTGTTCAACCGTGCGTCGAGTGACTCCTCCGCCCACAACCGGGCGTTTCCGCTGCTGCTCAGCGCCACCGTCGCCCGGGTGCTGCGCAGCGATTCTCCCCGGTAGTCTCCGCTGCTGTTGATGGTGACATCGAGCCCATCCACCTCGCCTTCGCCGATCCTGACGTCGCCCGAGCTGCTGATGCGGACGGCCAGAGACCCCGCCCGGAGCTCGTCCACCGACAGGTCGCCGGAGCTCCCGACGCGAACGTCGACGGAGTCGGCCTGGATGCCATCCACGGACAAGCCGCCGGAGCTCCCGAGGCGGACGTCGACGGAGTCGGCCTCGATGCCATCCATGGACAGGTCGCCGGAGCTGCCGAGGCGGACCTCGAACCGTTCCGCGCGGAGGGCCGGGGCGGTGGCGTCTCCGCTGCTCGACAGTCCGATGAACTCGATCTCCCTCGCCGTGAGCGTGTAGCGAATCGGCCGGGACGGCCGCAGGTGGAAGCCGGTCAGGGTACCTATTCTCAAGGTGCCGCCGTCCGTCGTGATCTCGAGGTACTCGTGCAGGTTGTCGTCGGCCGAGACCTGCAACGATTCCGTGTCGCCGAGGCGGATGTCCAGCCTGCCCCTCGTGGCGAGCTGCACGCCGGTGAGCCCGCTGAACCGGTGGCTCTCCTCGGATACGCGGCCGGAGCCCCGTACGACCTCGCGCCCGATGACGATGTCCAGGCAACCCGACGAGAACCCCAGCAGAACGACGCCCACTAGGCAAGGCACGCTGTTGCGCTTCATCACTTGTCCCCCTGCTCCCTACTGACGTGGCGGCCAGGGGGTGGGTTCCCGCTACCAGTCCATCTACTCGAAGCGCAGCACCTGCATCGGGTCAACCCGGGTCGCGCGGCGGGCGGGCAGCCAACAGGCGACGAGGGCCACGGCCACCAACACGAGGGGCGCCGCCACGAAGGTCAGCCGGTCGTCGGTGGCGACGCCGTAGAGGAAGCTCTCCAGGACGCGGCTCGACGCCGCGGCGGCGGCGAGGCCGGCGACGGTGCCGGCGGCCACGAGCATCGCGCCCTGCCGGATCACCAGCCCGAGGACGTCGCCCCGCCGGGCGCCGAGGGCCATGCGGATGCCGATCTCGCCCCGGCGTTGCGCGACGGTGTAGCTGAGCAGGCCATAGAGGCCGGACGCGGCGAGGAGCAGCGCGAGGGCCGCGAAGGCGCCGACGAGGACCGCGTAGAAGCGGGGCTGGACGACGGCGAGCGACAGCCGGCCGTCCATCGTCATCACGTCGTCGATCTTTGCGCGGGGGTGCGCCTCGACCACCGCTTCTTCCAGGAAGGGGATCAGTGCGAGCGGATCGCCGGTGGTTCGGGCGGTGACGAACGTCGCGCCAATCGCGCGCGCAGGTGCGGTCTGCTCAGCCGGTACGAACGCTTCGGCCCGTTGCTCGCTGACCGCGAGCCCCGTGTACCGGAGGTCGGCCACCACGCCGATTACCTCCCGCCAGCGGTCGTCCCCGTCACCGACACCCTCGGACCCGAACCGCACGCGCTGTCCGATGGCTTCCCCGTCGGCGGACAAGTGCCGCGCGAGCGACTCGGTCACCACGACGACTCCCGGGCTTCCTGCCCGGTCCAGATCCGTGAAGAGGCGCCCCCCGAGGAGACGCAGGTTCATCGCGGCGAAGTAGCCCGGACTCGCCCAGGCGATTCCTGCCATCAGCCGGTCGCCGTCGGCGGGCTCGGGGCGACCGGCGATCCGGACCGAAGATGTGGTCCCGGCTCGGGAGGCCGCGAGCGGCAGGCCGGACGATATCCCGACCGCCGCTACGCCCGGCAGACGCTCCAGCCGCGTCACGGCCTCGAGAAGCGCGGCCAGGAAACGCGCGTCGGCCTCGCCGTCGCCTCCGCCCGGACGGAGCCCACCGGTGTCCCGGCGTGCCTCGGGGTTGACGGTCCGCGCGGTGATGACGTTGGTCGGGTCGTAGCCCCGGTCGACAGTGACGAGCCCGACGAAGCTGCGCAGGAGTAGCCCGGCGCCGACGAGCAGCACGACCGCGAGGGCCACCTGGACGGCGGCCAGCGCCGCCCGCGCCCGGTTCGAGCGGAACAGGCGGAAGCCGCCGGCGGACTGCGCGCTCCCCTCGTTCAGCGCGCGCACCAGGCCGAACCGCGACCACTGGAACGCCGGTGCCGCTCCGAACGCCAGCCCCACGACCACCGACAGCGCGGGGGCGAAGGCGAGCCCCGGTCCGTTGATCCCCACGTCGTCGAGACGCGCGACATCGCCGGGGACCACCGCCGGCAGACCGCCGAGCGCGGCCGCCGCCACGGCCACACCGAGCAAGCCTCCCGCCGCGCTCAGCACGACGCACTCGGTCAGGAGCTGGCGCACGAGCCGCCCGCGCCCCGCGCCCAGCGCCGCGCAGACCGCGAGCGCCCGTCGGCGCGTCACCCCGCGCGCGAGCAGGAGGCCGGCCACGTTGACGCAGGCGATCAGCAGCACGAGGGCGGTCGCCGCGCTCAGCGCCAGGAGCGCGGGCCGGTAGCCTCGGACCATCTCTGCCTGCAGGGGGACCACCTGTCCGTCGACCTCCAGCGTGGCGGTCGGGGCTCGGCCACCTTGCGCGTCACGCACTCTGGCGCCGACGCCGCTGCGCTGAAGAATGGTGCGGACCTCGGTGGCGGCCTGCTCGATCGAAACCCCTGGACGGAGCCGTCCAAGGGCGGTGATGTAGGTCCATCTGACGGAAAGGCCCGGCCCGCCGTTCGGCCCCGTCCCGGAAATGGACCATCCCGGGTCCACGAAGGGCGTCCAGACCTCCACTTCTGGGCTCGGAAAGAAGAACCCTTCGGCGAGCACGCCGACCACGGTGTGCGGCGCGGCGTCGAGCTCGAGGACTGCGCCGACGATGTCGGGATCGGAGCCGAAGCGACGGGTCCACACGCCGTGGCTCAACAGCACCACGCGGTCCGCGCCGGCCCGGGCCTCGTCCTCGGTGAACAGCCGCCCGAGGTGGGGCTTGGCCCGCAGCAGCGGGAACATCGCTGGAGACACCCGCGCGCCGCGCACCGTGTCCGCGCCCTCCGGACGCGCCCACTGGAAAGCAGAGGACGGCCCGTAGGCGGCGATCTGCTCGAATGACTCCGCCTCCTCCACGATCGCCTGCAGCGAGGGGTTCGCGATGGACGAGCTGGGCCGTCTCCCGACTGACTCGGTGATCCGCACGATGGCGCCCGCGTCCGGATACGGCAGGGGCCGGATCAGCATGCCGTAGACGACGCTGAACATCGTCGTGCTCGCGCCGATGCCCAGCGCGAGCACGAGCACCACCGTCGCGGCGAAGCCGGGGCTCCGCCCCACGGCCCGGACGGCGTGGCGCACGTCGCGCCCCAGGTCGTCGAGCCACGGCCACCCCCAGACATCGCGGGTGCGTTCGCGGATCAGGGTCGCGTTGCCCAGCCTCCGGCGCGCCGCGCGCAGGGCCTCTTCCTCGGGGACTCCGCCATCGCGCTGGCGCTCGCGCTCGAGGTCCGCGTGCAGGCGAAGCTCCTCATCGATATGCCGCTCCGCCGCTCGGCGGCCCAGGTACGGGACGAGACGGTACATCCAGGCTGGCCATCTCATGGTTCGGTATCGTCCTGCCGTCTCTCGATGACGGAGATGGACATGAAGTTGCTGACTTCACTACGGTTGCAGCCCGCTTCTGCGCGATGCCGCTCGGCACGTGGCAGTCAGTGCTCGTCAGCGCTCCTACTCGAAACGCAGCGTCCGCATCGGCTCGACCCGGGTCGCCCGCCGCGCCGGCAGCCAGCAGGCGGCGAGGGCCGCCGCGGCCAGCACGAGCGGCGCCGCCGCGAACGTCAGACGGTCGTCGGTCGTGACGCCGTAGAGGAAGCTCTCCAGGACGCGGCTCGACGCCGCGGCGGCGGCGAGGCCGACGACGGCGCCGGCCGCGACCAGCACCGCGCCCTGCCTAACGACCAGCGCGAGCACGTCGCCGCGCTGCGCGCCCAGGGCCATGCGGATGGCGATTTCGCCCTGTCTCTGCGCGACGGTGTAGCTGAGCAGGCCGTAGACGCCGAAAGCGGCCAGGAACACCGCCAGCGCCGCGAAGGAGCCGACGAACGCGGCGTAGAAGCGCGGCTGGGCGACGATCGACGACAGCCGAGCGTCCATCGTCATCACGTCCCGCAGCCGCGCGCGCGGATGCGCCTCGGTCACCGCTTCCTGGGGGAAGGGGATCACGGCCAGCGGATCGCCGGCGGTCCGCACGGCGACGATCGAGGGGCCGAAGGGGCTGAAACCCGGTGCGTCTTCCGCCTGATGCGCCGAGAAGAAGGCCTCCGGGGTCGACCCGGTGAACGTGAGGCCCTCGTAGCGGATGTCCGCGACGACGCCGATCACCTCCCACGGCTCGCCGTCGCCGCCGCCGCGCGGGGAGGCGAACCGCACTCGCTGTCCGACGGCGGACTCCCCACCCAGGACGTCCCGCGCGAAGGCCTCGTTGACCACGACGACGCGCGGGCCGCCGGATCGGTCGAACCGCGTGGGGAAGCGCCCGTGGCGGAGCCGCAGGCGCATGACGTCGAAGTAGCCCGGGCTCGCCACGCGCACCACCGCCTGCGGCAGTTCGCCCGGATCGCTCGGCGCCGGCCGGCCCTCGACGCGCACCCCGCGGGTGCTTCCCCTCCCGCCCGCCAGCGGGAGGCCGGACGTCAGTCCGACCGCGGTCACGCCGGGCAGACCCGCCGTCCGCTCCGCGCCGTCGAGGAGCGCCTCGGTGAAACGCAGGCTCGTCGTCCTGAGTTCGGCCACCATCTCCGGCGTCATGCCGCTCAGGGGGAGCCCCAGGGCGGGGTTGGAGACGCCGGCGGCGATGACGTTGGCGGGGTCGTAGCCGCGGTCCGCGGTGACGAGGCCTACGAAGCTCCGGAGCAGCAGGCCGGCCCCGACGAGCAGCACGAGCGCGAGCGCCACCTGCGACGTGGCCAGCAGCGCCCGCGTCCGGCTCGAGCGCAGCAGCCGGAAGCCGCCCGCGGACTGCGCGCCGCCCTCGTTCAGGGTGCGCACGAGGTCGCGCCGGGACCACTGCCACGCGGGCACGGCGCCGAACGCCAGCCCGACCGCCGCCGACAGCCCCAGGGTGAACGCGAGCACCGCGCCGTCGACCGACACCTCGTGGAGCCGCGCGATGTCGCCCGGCACCACGCGGAGGACGACCGTCGCCGCGGCCAGCCCGAGCGCGCCTCCGCCCAGGCTCAGCACGACGCTCTCGGTCAGGAGCTGCCGCACGAGCCGCCCGCGTCCGGCCCCGAGGGCCGCGCAGACCGCGAGGGCGCGCCGGCGCGTGACCCCGCGCGCGAGCAGCAGCCCCGCCACGTTGATGGCGGCGATCAGGAGAATGAGCAGCGTCGCCGCGGTCAGCGCCGACAGCGCGGGCCGATACCCGGCGACGAGCTCTTCCTGGAGCGGCGTCACCCGGACGTCGATCTCCGGGACGCCCGTGCCCGCGTCGCCGCCCTGGAATGCGCGGCGGGTCACGCCGTCGTCGTTGCGCTGCAGAATGGCGTGGACCTCGGTGGCGGCCCGTTCCGGCGGGACGCCGTCCCGGAGCCGCCCCAGCGTCGCGAAGGTCAACATCGCGGAAGCCCCGCCCTCTTGCGGCGGCGTGAAGGGCGGCATGGCGAAGGGCGTCCAGAACTCCCCGTCGGGGTTCGGGAAGTAGAACCCCTCGTCGAGCACGCCGACGACGGTGTGCGGCCTTTCGTAGAGCGTCAGGACGGAGCCGACGACCTCGGGATCGGAACCGAAGCGGGTGGCCCACGCCCGATGGCTCAGCAGCACGACCCGGTCCGCCCCCATCCGGGCCTCCTCCTCGGTGAACAGCCGGCCGAGGCGGGGCCTCGCCCGCAGGAGCGGGAAGAGCGCGGGCGATACCGAGGCGCCGTTCAGGGTGACCGATCCGTCCGGTCCGTTCCAGTCGGCGGAGCTTTCGCGGTAGGCGGCAAGCTGCTCGAACGACTCGGCCTCTTCCACGACCTGCGGCATCGTGCGGTTGGTCAGGAACAGGCTCAATCCCGGGAATCCCTGCCGCGTTTCGCCGACCTGCACGATCGCCCCCGGGTCGGGATAGGGCAGCGGGCGGATCAGCAGGCCGTAGACGATGCCGAACATGGCCGTGTTGGCGCCGATGCCCAGCGCGAGGACCAGCACCACCGTGGCCGCGAAACCGGGGCTCCGGCCAATGCTCCGCACGGCTTGGCGCAGGTCGCGTCCCAGGTCGTCGAGCCAGCGCCAGCCCCAGACGTCGCGCGTGCGCTCGCGGATCAGGGTGGCGTTGCCCAGCCTGCGCCGCGCCGCGCGCAGGGCCTCGTCTTCCGGGACGCCGGCGTCCCGCTGCCGTTCCCGCTCCAGCTCCAGATGGAGCCGGAGCTCCTCCTGCAGATCCTGCTCGGCCCGGCGCCGGCCGAGATACGGCACCAGCCGGCAGAGCCAGGACGGCGGCTTCATTGCGACGCCTCCCCGGCTCCCGCCGGCTGCATGACGCGTCCGACGGCCTCGACCATCCGCTCCCACTTGGTCGCCTCCCGCAGGAGCTGCCCGCGCCCCGCCTCGGTGAGGGCGTAGAACTTCGCCCGCCGGTTGTTCGACGAGACGCCCCACGCCCCGGTGATCCAGCCGCGCTTGATCAGGCGGTGCAGGGCGGGGTAGAGCGAGCCGTGGTCCACTTGGAGCACGTGGTCGGAGGTCCGCTCGATGGTGGTGGCGATCTGGTGTCCGTGCGCCGGACCGGGCCGCAGCGTCTGGAGAATGAGCATGTCCAGCGTGCCCTGCAGCAGTCCGAGCTGGTCTTCGTTTGCCGGTGGTCGTGCCACGACTTGTGTCTCCTCTGTGCCTCCTCGGGTAGATGGTCTATCAGAGTAGCAGGGACCGGTAGAATGTCAAGGGCGGCGGCTTCCCGCGCCGGTGCGTCGTCCGTGCGTCGTCCCCGGATGCGCTCCTTGGCGCGTGGCGTGGGCTGTTCCGGAACCTCGTGGCGTGGGCGAAGCCGTGGCGGGGCGGTGCAGCGGTGCCGGTGGCGCGAAACCGAGGGCACCCCGGCGGTGGGGGGGCTGCGGCTTCCGCGGAATGGGCCCCCCGGCCGGCGGAGAGGCGTCCGTCAGCGCAACGTCGCGAAGGGCTCTTGCGGGTGATGGCGTCCCGCCCGCCGTCCGCCGGTGGCCGGCGCACGGCGGGTCGGGTGGAAGTGACCTGCTACTTCACGGTCACCGTGACGTCGATCGGGGTGGTCTTGATCGAGTCGTCGGCGTAGGCGCGCAGCACGTGCGTGCCGGGCTCGGTGAATGTGACGGTGGTCTCGACCTGGCCGCCCCGGCCGCCCTCGACCGAGGCGCTCTGCGGGGCGAAGCGCGCCCGGCCCGGCCCCCGGTAGTGGAGCCAGGTGATGGCGAGTCCGGTCTCGCCCGCGACGCTCGCCTTGACGATGGCCTGGTTCGTGGGGTGGGGCCGGCTCGCGCGACGGGCGCGGTCCGCGGCGGCGCGGGCGGCGCGGTCCGGGTCGTCGTCATCGTCGGGCTCGGGGGGCCGCGGGCGCGCGCCGGGGATGCCGTCGTCCCCGACCACCGCGGTGATCGTCAGCGTGTCGGGCAGGGTCACCGTCAGGTCGGTGCCGCCGGGGATGGCGACCGACGGCCCCTGGTTGTCGGTCGGCGCCCCCCGGATGCCCGAGCCGCGGTTGGCCCGTATCACGCCGTCGTCCATCTCCCACGCCGGCCACAGCCGGCCCATCGCGCGATCCGTGCGGCCGTTGGTGGTGATGCTCCAGATGAGATCCCGCTCCTCACCCCAGTCGGCGGGCACCTGCACCCGGAAGATGAACTGCTGGCGCCGCGGGTAGAAGCGCGTCGGCTGGCCGCGGTCCGCCGGGCCCGGCTCGAAGAAGTTGGCGGTGCCGACCGGGGCCTCCGGCATCTCCTGGTAGTTCCGGTTCATGTACCCGAACACCATGCTGAAGGTGCCGTCCGGGTTGCGCTCCCAGCCTTCAAAGACCGGGGCGACGTTCTGGCCGCGGTCGTAGCGGATCTGGGCATCGGCCGCGGGTGCCGCGGCGAGCGCGATCAGGGCCGCCGCCGCGCACGCCATCAGCATCCGTTGAGGGGTGCGTATGGTCATCGCTTCTAGCTCCAGGGGCCTGCGCCGCGGGTACGGCGCAGGCCCCTGCAGGATGGGTCAGGCCATCGGCGCGGCAAGGGCGCCGATGGCCGTGCCGGTTGTCGTCTTGGCCGGTCGTCCGTCCGGGCTAGCCCGGAGAGCGTCGCCTTCGGCTCCGCTCGCCGCCCAACCAACCCTCCAGCAGTCCGCGCCGTTCCACGGCGCAGACTGCTAACCCGGAGAGCGTCGCCTGCGGCTCCGCTCACGGCCCAACCAACTCTCCAGGAAGTCTGCGCCTCGTCGCGGAGGCGGCGCCGTTCCACCGCGCAGACTCCTAGTTGTCGTCCGCGTTCATGGCCTCGCGCTCGGCCACCGCCGCCGCGTACTCGTCGTCGTCGAGCTCGTAGTAGCTCGTCCACGTGAACGACATGTCGTCGCTCGACCGCTGGCCGAAGCCGGCCCAGTTGTCCGGGTCGGGGTTCCAGCGGTTGCCGGCCGAGTTGTCGTGCCACGTGATGGTGTGCAGGAAGGAGCCCGCCGGCAGCAGCGGCTGCGAGTCGTCGGCGTAGTTGTAGACGATGTGCCAGCCGAAGTCCCAGTTGGCGCAGCTTATCGTCTGGACGTTGCCGTCGGGGAGGATGGCCTCGATGCACTGCCGCTTGCCGCGGTTGTGCAGGTGGGGCTGGAACCCGGTCAGCCGCACGTTGGTCGTGAACGGGTGGTAGCTGTCGTGCCGCACCTCGGCCGCGCCGGCGGGGATGTCGAGGTCGTAGTTCTGGGCCAGCCCGCGCGAGAACAGCTCCTTCTCGGGCTCCTCGCCCTCGGGGTAGAACTGCAGCCCGACGCTCGTGCGGTCGGTGGTCTCCCGGCCGATCGACGCGTAGTGCATGTTGAACCGGATGACCGAGTTCGCCTTGACGAGGCGGCCCGTCCCCGGCGGGAAGATGTCGCCGTTCTTGCCCTGGGCGTACTCGTTCAGGAAGTCGCCTTCGTCCGAGTCCTCGGACTCCTGCACGCGGGTCACCGCGTGGTGCACCACCGGGAAGCCCTCGGCCGACGGCTTGGTCTCGACCGCACTGATCCAGCGGTCCTCGGTCAGCCCCGCCGGCGAGAACAGGTCGCCCCACCAGTTCGCCCCCTCCGCCGGCACGACGAACGGCTCGGGAATCGGCACGATCCAGTCGGGCTCGCCGATGTGCCACATGTCGCGGTCGGCGAACTCCCGCGCCGGCGGCAGGTCCTCGGGGTTGCCGCGCGGTGCCCCGGCGTCGACCCACGCGACGATGGTGTCGATCTCGGCCTGGCTCAGCGACCGGTCGTACTTGAAGCCCTGGACGCCCACGTTGGGGTCGATGTACCAGGGCGGCATGGTGCGGGTCTCGACCTTGTCGCGGATCGACCGCGCCCACGGGCGGGTCTCCTCGTAGGTCATCAGCGACATCGGGGCGATGTCGCCCTCCCGATGGCAGCTCTGGCACGACTCCTGGAGAATCGGCATCACGTCGCGGTTGAACGTGACCTCCTGGTCCTGCGCCGACGCGCCGGCGGGCAGGGCCGCCACCGCGAGCAGTGCGCCGACGACGACGCCGAGCGAGCCGGAACCGAGGGTTCTGACGCGGGTGTTCATCGGGGTGTCCTCCTAATCAGCGTAATCATGCGCCTGCGGCAACGGCTTGTCAATCGTGCAGTTCACGTTCGGCCGTCGGCGCGGCTTTGCAACCGCGCCGGGCTGTGCGAGGATGCCCCGTACGAGGAGGAACCCATGCTGAAGAAGCTTGCATTGGTCGCGTTGGCGGCGGCGGTGGGCGTGGTCTCGCTGGGAGGCCAGGAGGCGGGCGGCGGCTCGAGCGACTACACCCCGAAGCGGATCAACAAGGCGATCGAGCTGCTCGAGCAGGACCAGCCGATCTACTACACCCAGGTCAGCGGGGGCGGCTACGAGGAGGGCAAGGCCCTCGCCCAGACCTGGGCCGACTACATCACCTACAACCTCGAGCACAGCCCGTTCGACATGACCGACCTGCGCGCGTTCATGCAGGGGCTCGTCGACGGGGGGCCGACCAAGAGCGGGCACCGGACCCCGACGGTCATCGCGGTGCTGCCGTTCGGCGGCGTCAACGAGACGGTCATGTGGGGGAACTTCTGGATGGTCGAGCACCTGCTCGGCTCCGGGGTCCACGGGGTGCTGCTCGCCCACGCGCGGTCGCCCGAGGTCGTGAAGGTGCTCGTCGAATCGGCCCGCTACCCGCACGCGAAGAAGGCCGACGGCCTCGGCGAGGGCCTGCGCGGCAGCGGCGGGCAGGGCTTCGCGGCCCGCATCTGGGGCGTGTCGAACGCCGAGTACCAGCGGCTCGCCGACCCGTGGCCCCTCAACCCCGAGGGCGAGATCCTCGTCGGCCTGAAGATCGAGGACCGGCACGCCCTGCAGAACGCCGAGGCGAGCACCGCGGTGCCCGGCGTCGGCTTCGCCGAGTGGGGGCCGGGCGACATGAGCATGTCCTACAACGTCTCGCGGGCCGAGAACCCGCATGTGCTCGTCGACGCGCGGGCGCGGGTCTTCGCGGCCACGAAGGCGGCGGGCATCCCGTTCCTCAACGGCATGAACGCGGGCAACATCATCGCAATGATCGACGAGGGCGTGCGCATCGGGTCGAACCCCGGGGCCGAGGCGGCCGACATGGGCCGCCGCCACACCGGGCGCGAGATGCCCTGGTAGCCGGACGGTTAACGGCGGGAGCGGCCGCCCGGCCTCCGTGCGGCCGCTCCCGTAGCGGGGCCTTCGCCGCGGGAGGATCGGGCCGGCCTGCGAGGATGACCGCCAGTGTCGTCAGCGGGACACGCCGGACACCGCGCGCCTCACCGACCTATCGGTTTCCTAGGCCGAACACGAGTCCGATCCCGACGCCGAAAGCGTTGGTGGTTTCTCCCTCGACGAAGCTGAACGACACGCCGCCGGAGAGCCGCACGGCCACCCGCTCTCCCACAGCGATGTCGACACCGGCGCCCGGCGAGACCGACAGCCCGGACACCGACGCCGATTCCCGGAAACCGCCGATGGTCGCCTCCCCCGTACCCTTGAGGTATCCGGCCAGCACTTCAGCGAAAGCCCGAGCCTGACCTGGTGGCCCGAATGCCCTCACGCCGCCGCCGACGGTAGCCACGTTCGAACTGGCGTCGATCGCGAGGCCGGAGTACGACGTGCTGAGGCTGGCGACGCCGTACCCGAGTCCCACCACGGCGGCCACGTTCTCGGTGATGTTGAAGGCACCCTCGCCGGACAGGCTCTTGCGGAGGCTGCCGCAGTCGTCGAAGGGGCATTCGAACCCAAGGGGCGTGTTCGACAGACCGAACCCGAATGCGATGGAGCCTGCCGGTTCCTGGGCGAGCGCCGGTGGTGCAGTCAGGACTAACGAGCCCACGAGCAGCAGGAGTTCGATCCGTACGGCCGTGATGACGCGTGGTGCGTGTCGCATCTTCTCCCAGTCTGGCGGCACCCGAGGGTCGGAAGGTTGCCGAGCAGCCTGCCCGGAATGGCCTGGGGGGCTATCGCCGAAGGTCAATAAGCAAATGTGCGCCGGATGTGTCTGGAATGTCAAGGTGCCGCGAGGTGCCGCGTGGTCGGGGCACGATCGGCGGTCATCGGTGGTCTCCGGGGACGACGTGCCTCCGCTGCCGACTACTCCCGCCCGAGGCTGAACCGTACCGAGGCCAGGGTCCGCTCCCACAGGAGGGCGAGGGTGGCCCCGTCGGCCGTCACGTCGAGGAACTGCCACGAGAGCTGGTCGAACGCGTGGTCGAGCGTCTCGACGGTCATCGGCACGCGCACGACGTCGCGGTCGGGCGTGTACTCGTAGGCCCCCCACAGCGCGTCCCGGTTGTCGAAATCGTAGGTGAGCTGGGCCGGCCACCGAGAGACGATGAGCTGCCAGGGGTCGGCCGCGAGGTCGATGAACACGGTGTACTCGCCGGGCGGCACCGTCGTGTCGCCGAAGACCAGCGCCGTCTCGGTGACGAGGCGCGTGCTCTGGTTGGCCCCGGCCCGCCACACGTCGGCCCCGTCGTTCAGGAACTCGCGGTAGTCGTCGGGGCCGAAGATGTCCCGGCCCCGCCGGATGGGGCGGCCGTAGCGGATCTCGACCCAGTTTCCGCCCACGTTGCCGGCCCGCGCGTCGTAGACGCCGCCGATCTGGGTGGCCGACCGCCCGGGCGGGCTCGCGATTCGGCGTTCCTGGGCCCAGCCGGTTCCCGCCGCGATCCCCGCCGCGGCGAGGCAGACGCCGGCGGCGGCCGGCAGGACGCGCCGGAGCGTCATGCGGATTTTCATGCCGCAAGCATAACGTGACCGCGCCCCGCGCGGGTATAATCGGTCTCTTGACTTGCTCGTAACCCGGCGCGGGGCGCTCGACGATCGCCGGCCGGGACCGCACGCGGCGCGCCGTGCGTCCGTGCGGTCACGTCCCGTGCCCGCAACCCCGGCAACCATGTTCGGAGGGATTGGATGAGAGCACACGCAGAACGTCGCGGGGCCGGACGCCTCGGGTGGATCACGCTGCTGGCGCTGGCCCTGGCCGTCACCGGCGCGGCCGCCCAGGAGCAGGATCGCGGCACCCCCCACGGGGAGTGGTGGTACCAGAGCGGCGACGCCTGGGGGACGCGGTTCTCGCCGCTCGACCAAGTGAACGCCGAGAACTTCGGGGACCTCGAGGTGGCGTGGATCTGGCGGGGCGACAACTACAGCCCGCACACGAACTACGCGTCGCGGTCGACGCCCAGCTACATCGACGGCGTCCTCTACACCGTGGCCGGTTACCGGCGCACGGTGGTGGCCATGGACCCGGGCACCGGCGAGACGCTGTGGACGTACCGCGAGCCGAACACCGAGCGGTGGGAGCAGTCGATGCGGGCCGCCTACGGCAAGGGCGTGGCCTACTCCGAGGTCGACGGGCGGGGGGTCATCTTCATCGTGACCCCGGCGTTCTTCCTCCACGCCCTCGACGCCAAGACCGGCGACCACATCGAGGGCTTCGGGTCGCCGGTGGACATCCCCGGGTTCCCCGAGACCGGGGTCGTCGACCTGCTGGCGGGCCTCGGGCACCCCTACGACCCCTACAGCGGGCTCGACCCGGCCCTGGGCTACATCACCAACTCGTCGCCGCCCATCGTGGTGAACGACACCATCGTGGTCGGCAACTCGCACGAGCAGGGCTACAGCCAGAGCCGCGTCGAGAACGTGCCGGGCGACATCCTCGGCTACGACCTGCGCAACGGCCAGCTCAAGTGGAAGTTCAACATCATTCCGCAGACCGAGAGCGAGTTCGGGTTCGACACCTGGGAGAACGACGCGTGGCAGTGGACCGGCGACGTGTCGTCGTGGGCGCCGATGTCGGCCGACCTCGAGCGGGGCATCGTCTACATTCCGACCAACGCGCCGACCATCGACTACTACGGCGGGTTCAGGCCGGGGGACAACCTGTTCGGCACGAGCACCGTCGCCCTCGACGCCGAGACGGGCGAACGGGTCTGGCACTTCCAGACCGTGCACCATCCGATCTGGAACTACGACCTGCCCAACGTCCCCATCCTCGTCGACGTCAACGTCGACGGGCAGGACGTGCCGATGGCCATCCAGACCACCAAGCAGGGCCTGACCTTCGCCTTCAACCGCGAGACCGGCGACCCGGTGTGGCCGATCGAGGAGGTCGAAGTGCCGGCGTCGGTGGTGCCCGGCGAGCAGCTCTCGCCGACCCAGCCGATCCCGACCCGGCCCGCGCCGCTCGAGGCCCTCGGCCTCCCCGAGGAGAACGTCATCGACTTCACCCCCGAGCTGCGGGCCGAGGCGCTCGAGATCATGAGCAACTTCCGCATCGGCGGGCCGTACATGCCGCCCCTGCCGGAAGGCCACAACGAGCCGGTGCAGGGCTGGATCGGCTGCTCGGGCGGGCTCAACATCACCAACCCGGCGTCGCTCGACCCGACCACCGGCATCCTCTACCAGCCGTCGGGGCCGCAGTGCTCGGGCCGCCTCGTGCAGCCGGGGACCAACACCGACGGCGACACCCATGCCTGCACGTCGTCCGAGGGCGACTGCTGGACGACCGGCACCACGATCTCCGACTGGGTGCAGGGCGGCGGCGTCGGCTGGGGCGGCCCCCAGGGGCTACCGATGCACAAGCCCCCCTACAACCGCATCACCGCCATCGACATGAACACCGGCGAGCACCTGTGGTGGCAGCCGGTGGGCGAGGCGTCCGAGCGCATGCGGCGGCACCCCGCCCTGCAGGGCGTCGACCTGACCGGGGTCGGCGGCGGCAGCCGGGCCGTGTCCATGGTCACCGGCAGCCTGCTGCTGACCACGCGGGGCATGAACGGGCCGGCCGTGCTCGACGCGCGGAACAAGGCGACGGGCGAGATCGTCGGCACCGTGGAGCTGCCCGCGCCGGGTCAGTACGGCATGATGACCTACGAGCACGACGGCGACCAGTACATCGTCGTGCAGATCGCGCAGGGCGGCGTGTTCCCGGCGTCGCTCGCGGCGCTGCGGCTGCCGGCCGGCGAGTAGGCGCTCCCGCGCGAGAGCCGGCGCGGCCGGCCCCGCGCGCATCGTCACGGCCGGCGGCCGGCCGCCGCCGCGCCGGCGGCCGGCCCGACACCTGGGCGGGGCCGGGGAACGTTCCCCGGGCCCGCCTTCGTCTTTCGCACCCGGGAGCCCGCTGGGTACCCTGCAGTTGCACGTCCGCATGTCTGGCGCGCCCACGACAGTTCACCCAACCCCGAGCGTTCCACAACGCTGGCCCGGTGACAGAAGCCCGGGCCGCTCGCCGCGGTCTCGCACGACGGAGGCATCCCTTGAACGGCGACGGCAACCTGGCGGTTTTCTGCGACTTCGAGAACGTGGCCCTCGGGGTCCGCGACGCCAAGCTCGAACGGTTCGACGTGCGGCCGGTGCTCGAGCGGCTGCTGCTGAAGGGCAGCATCGTCGCCAAGAAGGCGTACTGCGACTGGGACCGCTACAAGGAGTTCAAGGCGCCGATGCACGAGGCGGCGTTCGAACTCATCGAGATTCCCCACGCGCGGCAGTCGGGCAAGAACTCGGCGGACATCCGCATGGTCGTCGACGCCCTCGACCTGTGCTACACGAAGGAGCACATCGACACGTTCGTGGTGATCTCCGGCGACTCCGACTTCTCCCCCCTCGTCAGCAAGCTGCGCGAGAACGCCAAGGCGGTCATCGGCGTGGGGGTGAAGAAGGCCACCTCGGACCTCCTCGTCAACAACTGCGACGAGTTCATCTTCTACGACGACCTCGTGGCCGAGAGCCCGCCCGCCCGGCGCCGGTCCCGCGGCAAGGGGCGGGGGAAGGCGTCGGCCGAGAAGCGCAAGAAGACCGCCGCCCCCGAGAAGAAGGACGACCCCGTGCAGCCGGCCATCGACCTCGTACTGCAGACGGCCGAGGCCATCTACGCCGAACGCGGCGACCGGGCCAAGCTGTGGGGGTCGATGATCAAGCAGACCCTGAAGCGGCGCCGGCCCGGGTTCAACGAGTCGGCCTACGGCTTCGGGTCGTTCAACGATCTCCTGGAAGAGGCGCAGTCGCGCGGCTACCTTGAGCTAGACCTCGACGAGAGGTCGGGCGGCTACGTCATCGGGAAGATCACGCGCGACTGAATCGCGCGGGCACCAATCCCGCGAGATCGTTCGCACGAGAGCCGATCGGAGATGCCGGTCGCGCCATGCGCGCGAGGACGCTTCGGCGTGGCCGCGCCGGCGGGGCCGCACGCGACCGGCATGCGGTGCGCCGCACCGAGCCGAGTCGGGGTACGAGTGTCCGCCTCCGGTCACCCCGCCGCCAGCCATCCCGCCAACAGATACAGAACCACGGTGCCCGCGGCCGCGGCCAGGGCGTAGGGGGCCTGCGTGCGCACGTGCTCGATGTGGTCGCTGCCGGCGGCCGCCGACGAGATGACGGTGGTGTCGCTGATCGGCGAGCAGTGGTCGCCGAACACGCCGCCGCCCAGCACGGCGCTGACGACCAGGGGCAGGGAGACGGCCGCGCCGTCGAGCTGCATCGCCGCCGCGAGGGGCACGGCGAGCGGGATCATGATGGCGAAGGTGCCGAAGCTCGTCCCCGTCGCGAACGCGATGACCCCCGAGGTCAGGAAGACGACCGGCGCGGCGAGGGCCGGGGTTAGGAGCCGCGCGGCCCGGTCGGCGATGAACGGTCCGGTGCCGAGAGCCTCGCAGACGCCGCCGATGGCGAGGGCCAGCACCAGCAGGGTGACGATGGGCACCATCGACGCCGCCCCCCGCCAAGCCGCGTCCGCCAGCTCGCGGGGACGGGCGTCGCCGGCCGCGATGGCGGCCACGCCGAGGACGGCGAGGGCGGCGACGACGCCGGCCAGCACCGCGGTGGAGCCCGAGGCGTGCTCCAGCACGTCCATCAGCGCGGGTTCGACGATGCCCGCCGCGCGCGCGCCGGCGACCCCCGTGACGGCGATGCCCGCCAGCACCGTGCCCATCATCACCGCCAGCGGCGCCGCGAGATGCCGCGCCCGGCCCGGTCGGTCCTCGGCGAGTCCGCCTTCCACCGCGCCGCGTGCGGTCTCGTCCTCCGTCGGCCCGGTGCCCGCAGTCTCGTACGGCGGCGCCCCGGCGGCCGGGTCGGCGTCCGCGGCCCCGTCCGTCGCCGGCTCAGCCTCCCAAGCCCCCGGCGACCGCCGGTTCCAGGGGCGGGGCGGCGTCGAGCCCGGTCTTCCCGCGTGCGGTGCCTCACGCACCTCGGACGGCGGCGGATCGGGTACTGGGGAGGCGCGCTCGTCGTCCGTCGGCGGCCCGGACGCCCGTTCGTCCACCCTCGGTCGGGTCTCCCGCGCCCGGCGCTCGGCGCCGCGCATCGGACCGACGTCGTACCCGGTCGCCGCCACCGTGAAGACCAGCACCACCGACAGCAGGGCGTAGAAGTTCAGCGGGACGGCGGCGAGGAAGACGCCCAGCGGCGCGTCGTCGCCTAGACGGCCGAGCGCGGCCTGGGCGGTCAGCAGGGCCAGTACCACCGCGCCCCAACTGTTGAGGGGAATCAGCATGCACACCGGTGCCGACGTCGCGTCGCAGATGTACGCCAGCTTCTCGCGCGCCAGGCGGTGCCGGTCGAAGAGCGGCCGGGCCACCGTGCCCGCCACCAGACAGGTGATGGTCGACTCGACGAACACCCCCAGCCCTACCGCGGCGGCCATCAGGCGGGCGCCGCGGGGGCTGTCGGACCAGGGCCGGCGGCGCGCCCACTGCAGGAACCCGGTGACCCCGCCGCTCTGCTGCATCCATCGGATCAGGACCCCCATGAGGACCGTGAACAGGACCACGCGGGCCTGACCGGGATTGGTGAGGACGTCGGCGATGCCGCGCGCGGCGGCGGCGGTGGCGGCGGGCGGCTGCCAGCCGGTGAAGATGAGCCAGCCGACCCAGGTGCCGGCGAGCAGCGAGGGGATCGCCCGCCGGCTCGCGACGGCGAGGCCGATGGCCAGGGCCGGCGGCAGGAGCGAGAGCCACCCGAACGGGTTCAGTTCCACGCGGGCATCGTAGCCGAGGCATGCCGCCTGCTCAACGCGGGTCGGACCGGGCCGTCGCTCACCGGCGCGCCGCCAACGGCCCCAGCCCGGCCTGTTTTTTGTTGCGTGTGATATGTTTCCTGAAACAGATATGGAACCGAAGGACCGGGGCATGAGTCAGACGAGTGCGAAACCCGTGGTGCAGTTCTTGGCGCGGCTGCAGGAAACGGGAGGGTTGAAGGGAACCGACATCGCCAATTTCACGGGGGTGTCGAAGGCGACCGTGTCGCGCTGGGGCAATGGTCGGAAGTCGCCGCATCCGCGGACGCAACTCATCATGTCGGACCTGTCGTACGTGGTGATGAGGCTGGGTGAGTACTACGATCGAGAGGAAGTGCGGGCCTGGCTCTACGCGAGGCATCCGCAACTGGCGGGCGAACGCGCGATCGACCTGATCCATGACCAGCGCACGGAGGAGGTGATCGCGGTACTCGATCGCCTCGATGCCGGCGCGTATCTCTGAGCATGACCCCGACGGGCCGGCGGCGCCCCGGGGGCATCCGCGATCAGTCGCTTCTGGACTTGATCGAGGCGGTTCCGACCGCGCCGTTCGAGGGTCCGGTATGGAGATCCGTGCGCGCCGGCTGGGACCCGCTCGTTTGCGGACGGCCGGGAGGGCGATGGGACGACGGCACGCTGGACGTCCTGTACACGTCGGAAACGAGAGAGGGCGCGGTTGCCGAGCGGCGGTTTCACCTCTACCAGGGACAGCCGTTTCCCCCGTCCCGGGTCCGTTACGAGCTGTTCGAGTTGTGGATCTCACTCAGGTCCGTCGTACGCTTCGCCACCGTCGAAGCGCTGGTCGAGGTCGGGCTGAGCGCGGAAGGGTACGGGCGGCTCAGCTACGTGGAGCGTGAGCGCGAGTACCCGCGATCGCAGGAAGTAGCCGAGGCGTGCGCATTCCTTGGGGCGGACGGCATGCGCGTGCCGAGTGCGCGCGATGTGACGCAGAGCAATTTGATCGTGTTCTGCGAGCAGGCGACGGGAATCGAGAAGCGAATAGTGCGGAGCCACGGGTTGGTGGACTTCGGCCGGGACCGGTGATTCGGTGCTGCCGGATGCCGGCCACCCCGTGGGCGGCCCAGAGCCGCCGGCCGCGAAGCGCCGGGGAAGACCCGTCCGCGTGCGCGGCAGGGGGGCGGGAGGGAGCGACCGGGCGGCGGCCTGGGGCCCGGAGCCGGCGGCGCGGATTCGGTAGAATAGGCCCGCCGCTCGCGGCGGGCTGACGTCCGGGGCGCGGGCGCCGCGTCGGGACCGTCTTATCGAAGTGCCGACCGGGAGGGACGCCGCCGCCCCGTTTCGTACCGAGCCCGGCGCAAAACGGGGAAGAACCGCCGGTGGACGCGGGCGCGATGCCCTTCTCCACACCGGACGACGACAGGACCTAGCCATGGACAATCTGAAGCTCGCGATGAACCGGAGGCACTTCCTCGGCGCGCTGTCGGCGGCCGGGCTCGGCTCGACCCTGCTGCCCGGGGCCCTCGTGGCGGTGGCCCAGGACGCGGACGTCGTCACGGTGGAGATGCTCGAGGCCGCGCAGCGGCTCGCGGGGCTCGAGTTCACGCCCGACGAGCTCGAGCGGCTGGCCGAGCGCCTGAACGGCCCCGGCGACCGGCGGCGCGACTACGAGACCCTTCGGGCCGCGAACCTGGGGAACGCGCAGCAGCCGGCCATCGTGTTCAACCCGGTGCCGCCGGGCATGACCCTGCCGGCCGACCGCGGTCCCAACCGCCGCGAGCCCGTCACCGTCTCGATGCCGACCAGCGACGAGGCGCTCGCCTTCCTGCCCGTCACCCACCTCGCGCGGCTCGTCGAGACGCGGCAGGTCAAGCCGTCAGAGCTGACCGAGCTCTACTTGGCCCGGCTGAAGGAGCACGACCCGACGCTGCACTGCGTGGTCAGCCTCACCGAGGACCTCGCCCGGCGGCAGGCGCGGCGGGCCGACGAGGAGATCGCGGCGGGGACCTACCGGGGGCCGTTGCACGGCATCCCCTGGGGCGCCAAGGACCTGCTGGCGGTGCGCGGGACCCGGACCACCTGGGGCGCCTCGCCGTACCGGGACCAGGTCATCGACGCCGACGCGACCGTCTACCGGCGGCTCGCGGACGCCGGCGCCATCCTCGTGGCCAAGCTGACGATGGGGGCCCTCGCGTCGGGCGACCGCTGGTTCGGCGGCCGCACCCGCAACCCCTGGAACACCGAGCAGGGCTCGAGCGGCTCGTCGGCCGGGCCCGGGGCGGCCACGGCGGCCGGACTCGTCGGGTTCTCCATCGGCACCGAGACCCGCGGGTCGATCATCTCGCCCTCGACCCGCAACGGCGTCACCGGCCTGCGGCCGACCTTCGGCCGGGTGAGCCGGTACGGGGGGATGACCCTGAGCTGGACCATGGACAAGATTGGGCCGATGTGCCGGTCGGCCGAGGACTGCGCCCTCGTGTTCGCGGCCATCCAGGGGCCGGACGGGCTCGACAACACCCTGTTCGACGTGCCGTTCAACTGGGACGCGCAGAGCGACGTCACCGCCCTGCGGGTCGCGTACCTGCGGTCGGCTTTCGAGGACGAGGATGAGGCCGGAGACGGCGGCGGGAACACGCCGCAGGTGACCGCCCGGCGCCAGACCCGCATCAACAACCGCGCCGCCCTCGACGCCATCCGCGGCCTCGGCGTGCAGGTGGCCCCGCTCGACCTGCCCGACCTCCCCACCGGGGCGATCGGGTTCATCCTCGGCACCGAGGCGGCGGCCGCGTTCGACGTGCCGGCCCTGAACGCCCAGCTCGACAGCATGCGGCAGGAGCCCGAGCGCAGCCGGTGGCCCGACAGCTTCCGGGCCTCGCGCTTCGTGCCCGCCATCGAGTACATCCAGGCCAACCGCCTGCGCATGCGCATCATCGAGGACCTGCACGAGGCCCTCGGCGATTTCGACCTCTTCGTCGGCTCGAACCTCGGGCTGACGAACCTCACCGGGCACCCGGAGATCAGCATGCCCAGCGGGTTCCACGAGGGCAGCCCGACGAGCCTGCGGTTCACCGGCAAGCTGTTCGGCGAGCGGGAGATCCTGAGGCTCGCCCACGCGTTCCAGGGGGCCACCGACCACCATTTGCAGCATCCGGCGCTGTGACGACCACGTCCCGCGCGGTGACGCCGACCGGGCGCAATTACACAACAATTACATCCACCGGGCGCGCAGCCTGCTACGCTGGCGTTCGGTCCGGGCGCTGGTGCCCGGACCGTCTCTCGAAGGAGCTGCCGTGCCCACGAAGGAGATCGACTTCGCCAGCGGAGACCGGGTCAGTTGGGTGACCGCGTCCGCGTTCGGCATCTTCCACGTCCTCGCCGTGGTGGCGCTGTTCAACGCGACGTGGCAGGCGGTGGCGGTGGCCGCGGCGCTGCATTGGGTGTGCATCGGCTGGGGCATCGGGCTCGGCTACCACCGGCTGCACACGCACCGCTCCTACAAGACCCCCAAGCTCGTCGAGTACTTCTTCGCCGTCTGCGGCTGCCTGACCCTGCAGGGCGGGCCGGTATTCTGGACCGCATTGCACCGCATCCACCACCAGCACTCCGACAAGACCGGCGACCCGCACACGCCGCGCGACGGCAAGTGGTGGTCGCACATGCTGTGGACCATCTTCGGCGAGGAGCTGCACGGCGACACGAAGATCATGGGCAAGTACGCCCCCGACCTCATGAAGGACCGCTTCTACCAGGTGCTCACGCGCTGGCACTGGGTGCCCCTGGTGGTCCTTGGGCTCGCGCTGCTCGCCGTCGGCGGCTGGTCGTGGGCGCTGTGGGGGGTGTTCCTGCGCGTCGTCGTCGGCCTCCACTGTACCTGGCTCATCAACTCGGCGACCCACCTCTGGGGCAGCCGCCGCTTCAACACCACGGACGACTCGAAGAACTCGTTCTGGGTCGCCCTCATCACCTTCG
Source organism: Vicinamibacterales bacterium (assembly GCA_963664545.2). Taxonomy (GTDB): domain Bacteria; phylum Acidobacteriota; class Vicinamibacteria; order Vicinamibacterales; family UBA8438; genus JAJEEA01. Next base: position 4,081,467 of record OY761475.2, read on the forward strand.
GCGAGGGCTGGCACAACAACCACCACGCCCACCCCCGCTCGGCCCGGCACGGCATGACGTGGTGGGAGGTCGACCTGAGCTGGATGCAGATCCGCGTCATGCAGTGGCTCGGCCTCGCGTGGGACGTGCAGGTGCCCAGCGCCAACCAGATCGCCCATAAGGCGCTGGCGGCCGAGAACGCCGCCTGAGGCGGGCAGGTCGCGGGGGCCGGGTCGGAGACGCTATCCTATGCGTATGGATCGCTCCGGCGGCAACCGCCGACGCTCCGTCGTCCTCGCCGGCCTGCTCGGCGTCGGTCTCATCGCCGTCGCCGTCGTCCTCAACATCAGCTTCATCGTCAACTACTGGCGGACGGGGCTGCTGCTGCTGCTCGGCGTGCTCAGCTTCGTGGTCCTCGTCGGCGGCCTCGCCCTCAACACCGCGTTCCTCATCCGCGAGATCCGGCGCAGCGAGCAGCACGACGCGTTCATCCACGCGGTCACCCACGAGCTGAAGACCCCCCTCGCGAGCATCAAGCTGTACCTGCAGACGCTGCGCCAGCGCGAGCTGCCGGCCGACACCCGGCGGGGCATCATCGACACGATGCTCGACGACTCCGACCGCCTGCAGCGGACCATCGACCAGATCCTGCTCGCCGGCAAGACCGGGACCGCCCGCCGGGTCGACAACCCGACCGACGTCGACCTGACCGAGGTCGTGGGCGAGTGCATCTCGCTCGCCGGCAAGCGGCACAACCTCGTGAACGGCGAGGTGGAGGTGATCGGGCGCCCGGCCCACGGCGAGTTCGTCGTCCAGGGCGACCGCGAGGAGCTCGTGGCGGCGGTCACGAACCTCGTCGACAACGCCGTCAAGTACTCGGGCGACCGGGTGCGGGTGGCCGTGAACGTGGCCAAGATCGGCGCGCGGCGGGTCGCCGTCAGCGTGCGCGACCAGGGGATGGGCATCACCAGCCACGAGCTGAAGCGGGTGTTCCGGCGGTTCTACCGGTTGCCCGCCGCCCTCCACTCGCGGGTGCGGGGGACGGGGCTCGGGCTGTCGATCGTGCTCGCGGTGGCGCGGCGGCACGGCGGGCGCGCCTACGCCGACAGCCGCGGCTTCGAGCGGGGGAGCACGTTCACCCTTGAGCTGCCGTTGAAGTCGTGACCGCGTGCTCATCGTCGAAGACGAAGACCACTCACGATCGAACCGCCGCTAAAGCCATGAGCCGCGTCCTCATCGTCGAAGACGAAGACCACCTGGCGGCCGGGCTGAAGCTGAATCTCGAGGCGGAGGGGTACGCGGCCGACGTCGAGGACACCGGCGAGGCGGCCCTGGCGCGGCTCGTCGATGGGGGCGCCCCGGCCGCCGGCCGCGGCTTCGACGTGGTGCTGCTCGACGTCATGCTGCCGGGCCTCGACGGATTCGAGGTCGTGCGGCGGCTGCGCGCGGCGCGGCAGTTCGTCCCCGTCATGCTGCTGACCGCGCGCTCGCACACGGACGACGTCCTGCGCGGCTTCGAGGCGGGGGCCGACGACTATCTGCCCAAGCCGTTCGACTTGTCCATCCTCCTCGCCCGCATCCGCGGGCTGCTGCGCCGCCGCCGGTGGCTGCGGGGCGACGGGACGGAACGGGCCGTGGACGCCGACGAGTACTCGTTCGCCGGCCGGCGCGTCGACTTCCGCAACCAGGTGCTGCGCCGCGGTCGAGCCGAGCAGCCGCTGACCCTGATGGAGGCGACGCTGCTGCGCTACCTCGTGCAGCACGCGGGCGAGACGGTGTCGCGCCGGACCCTGCTGGAGGAGGTGTGGGGGGTGCGGCAGGACACCGACACCCGCACCGTCGACAACTTCGTGGCCCGGCTGCGCCGCTACCTCGAGGCCGAACCGGCCCACCCGCGGCACCTGCTGACGGTGCGCGGGGTCGGCTACCGGTTCGTGGCGGAGCCGGACCGGTAGGCATCCGGAATCGAACCCATGCGCAAGCAGACTCTCGTGAAGCTCGGCATCGGATTGGCCGTCCTCATCATCGTGCCGTGGCTCTTCCTGCGGACGCTGCGGGAAACCATCGCCGCGCCCTACGCGGTGGCGCCGGGGTCGCTGTCCGGCTGGACCCTGCTGCTGGCCGACCCCGGCCGGCCCGCGGTGTGGTCGGTCGGGCTGCAGCCGCCGGCCCTGTTTCGGGCCGGCCTCTTCGATCAGCTCTTCGACCGGACGATGGCGTCGATGACCTCGCCGGTGGACGACGTGATCCCGATCGTGCTCGCCTCGGAGCTGCCCGCCGGGCCGGCCGCCGGCCTCCCGCCCGAGGCGATCCGCCGGGCGGCGGACGAAGCCGGCCTCGAGCGCGCCCGCCTCCAGCCGGTGTGCATGGCGGTGAAGCGCGAGACCTTCGCGGGCCGCACCCGCGAGTTCTTCTTCGTCGTGTTCGACATCCCCGAGGCGGACGCCTTCCGTCGCCGCCTCGGCGAGCTGGCGGGGGAGGGCGCCGGCACCGATGCGTTCGGCTCCCTCGACCTGATTCTCCCCATCGCCGGCTCGGACACCGCGTTCACCGGCTGGTGGCCGGTCGTGGTCGACCGCGAGGTCGACTGCCAAGCCCCGGTCGGGACGTGATGAACTCGGAGGCCGGCATGACGAACACTACGTGCTTCGACGTTTTCCGGGCGTGTGCCGAAGCCGTGGACGCGGGGAAGTTGATCGAGTCTGTCAGCGCCCGAGACAAGGAGTTCCACTTTCAGAACTGGTTCGAGGCGCGGCTGCGCAGCCTCGATGTCCACTTCGATTCCGGCGGGCGCAACACCTACCCGGACTTCTCGATGGTGGAGCATGCCGAGGGCTACGAGGTCAAAGGTCTGGCTTGGCCGGGACGGGAGCGCAACTACGACGCGAACAGCCAAGCGCCGACCGGTCTCCACAACGGCCGGCGCATCTTCTACGTGTTCGGCCGATACCCGGCGGACCTGAAGCCATACGCGGGCGCAACGGGCGGCGGGGTCGAGTATCCGGTCGTCGATTTGGTCATATGCCACGGCGATTTCCTCAACGCCGACCATGAGTACATACACGAGAACAAGAACGTGAAGGGCTTCGGGACCTATGGGGACATCATGATCCGGGACCGGAAAATGTACGTGGCCCCCACGCCGTTCGCGCTCACCGATGGAACGACAGGACTCATGACCCTGATCGTTCCCGAGCACGGAGACCCACCCGACGGATTCCGCAAGGTCGGGCGGTTGTCGCGGACGGAGGCGGCGGAACTCGTCGTGGCGTACCAGTTCGACCTTCGATCGAATGAGCTCAGGGTGGCACGCGCGCCGAACCCTCATGCCGGAGTCGAACACCGCTTCGTCGCCCATCGACTGGTGGCGCACAGCCCGAAGCCCGTGAGCATGTCGCAGCGTGAGACGGAGGTGGGCAGTTGACGGCAGGCTCGCCCGACCGGGGCACGCAGGGGGCCACCGCCCTGGAGGAGGGCTTCCCGGTTGAGGAGATTAGCGCGCTTGCGGAGCGCGAGAGTTGGCGAAAGGAGATCAACCGGCCTCTGTATCACATCCACAAGTGGTGGGCGACCCGGCTGGGGTCCGTATTCCGCGGAATAACGCTTGGCGCGTTGACCGAAGCGGGCTCGGACATCTGGGAGGGCTTCTACAGAACACACAACCTGAAGGACAAGGTCGTCCTGGATCCCTTCATGGGAAGCGGGACGACGCTGGGCGAGGCGCTGAAGCTAGGTGCGCGGGCGATAGGTTGCGACATCAACCCGGTGAGCACGTTCCTGGTGCGCCAAGCGCTGACGGGGGTCGAGGAAGCCAAGCTGCGCCGTGCGTTCGCCGTGCTGGAAATGGAGGTCGCGCCAGAGATCCGTCGGTACTACGAGACCCGCGATCCTCAGACCGGACAGGGAATTCCGGTACTGTATTACTTCTGGTGCAAGACGGTGACCACACCGACGGGCGATGTCGTGCCCCTGTTTTCGCGGTATGTGTTTGCTCAACACGCCTGCCCGGCGAAGAAGCCCGACGCGTGGACCGTTTGCGAGCATTGTTGGGATATCTTTCGATCGAGATACGACTCGGCTTGGGTGGCGTGCCCTCATTGCGGCGGCGAATTCAATCCGCAGGACGGTCCCGCCAGGGGTCAGTACGTGCGGGCGCGAGACGGATCGCGCCACAAGATTCGGGATCTCCTGCCGAGGGACGATTCGCCACCACAACACCGGCTATACGCCGTGCTCGCCCTACGGCCGGACGGGCGGAAGGTCTACTTGGCCGCCGAGCCGGAGGACCATGCGCTGTACGCGGAAGCGACGGCGCGCCTTGAGGAAGAGGACTTGCCTCTGCCGACGTTGGCGGTCAGACCTGGCTACAATACGGACCAAGCCCGCAACTACAACTACACACGATGGAGGGACTTCTTCAACGCGAGGCAGTTGCTGTGCCTGGGACTTCTCTTGCGACATATCCTGAAGATCGAAGACGAAATGGTACAGGAACAAATGCTCTGTCTGTTCTCGAGCACGCTGGAATTCAACAACCTGTTCTGCAGCTACAAGGGCGAAGGTACCGGGGCCGTACGGCACATGTTCTCGAATCACATTCTCAAGCCCGAGCGCGTACCAGTCGAGAATTCCGTGTGGGGCACGGCCAAGAGCAGCGGTACTTTCAGCACGCTCTTCGAGTCCCGCCTGTTGCGCGCGAAACGATACCTGAGGCAGCCGTTCGAGCTCGAGCTGCGGCGGGATCTCTTCGGAATGACCGACGAAGCGCAAAAGCTGGTTGCCAGCTCGGCGCTCGATCCGAGGTGCGTCGACGCCTGGGATGATTTGCGGAAGGACCCGCGGGCGGTCATGGTCCTCAATGGAGACAGCGCGCGGTTGCCGCTGCCCGACGAGTCGGTGGATGCGATAGTGACCGACCCGCCGTACTTCGATTTCGTCCACTACAGCGAGTTGAGTGACTTCTTCTTCGCGTGGCTGGCCCCGGCGCTGGGGCGCCGACACGGATGGATGCGGAAGCCGAACTGCTTCGACACGGGGGAGGTCCAGCACCGGGATCCGCGTGCGTTCGCCGACCAGTTGGCGCGGGTGTTCTCGGAGTGTCGTCGGGTCATGAAGGCGAGGGGGGTGTTGGCGTTCAGCTTTCACCATTCGCGGGCCGAAGGCTGGGCGGCGATTCATGAGGCGGTTCGGGCGGCGGGGCTGGGTGTCGTGGCGGCGCACGTAGTCCACGCGGAGTTGCGCGTTGCGAGCCCGAAGGCGGCTGCGAGGGACCCGATTAGCGTCGATGCGATTCTGGTGTGCCGGAAGCGGGAGGGTCTTCGGAAGGAGGGGTCGCGGGGAAGGTCGTCGAGAGGCGGCGTGGACGGGCTGGAGGCCGCGGACCGTGGGGCGCGGAACGTGTCGAGGGCCGACCGGTTTGTCGTTGGGGCCGCGCGGGCGTTGGTTGAGGCCGAGGAGTCGGTGTCGAGCTACGAAGATATGCTGGAGCGGGTGTCGGCGGTGCGAGACAGACTCAAGAGCGAGGAGCGGGACGAACCCGGACGAGGCGGACACCAGTAGGCGGGGGATAGGGGTTCCGGCGGGGCGGTCGCCGGGACGTGGGCGGGTCGGGCGGCACGGGGCGAGCACGAGCATGGAGAGCCTGTTCAAGCGTCTGTTCTTCTACCGTTCGACGGAGAAGCGGCGAGCTTGGGAGGATTGGCTCACCGAGTCGTTCGCGGCGGTGCTCTGCCGCGATCCCAGGCTGGGGGCGGCGTACGCCGGCCATCTGATCGGACGCGACGTGGCGTGCGCCGACATCGAGACGCAGAGGGTATTCGGCCGGGCCCGGCCGGATATGTGGATCGATGCCCGTGACGCCGACGGCGGGCGTCACATCGTGATGAGCGAGCACAAGGCGGGCCGGCAGCAGGCGGGAAGTGGTCAACTGAGAGCGTACGAGCGGCGTCTTCGGGCATGTCGAGCGGACACGGAGACGAGAACGCTGGTACAGATTGTCCGAACTTGCGCGGCACCCGATTTCAAGGTGGAATCCGGCGATGTGAGGTTCAGGTCGTTCAAGTGGTTCGAGATCTACCGGTGGCTGTGCCACTGGGCCGAGAGCGCCCGGAGCGGCGGGGAGGGCGTAGAGTTCGTGCGCGAGCTGCTGAAGTTCATGAAGGAGCGGGGCATGACCATCGAGGTCGACAGGGACGAGCTCGAAGCCTACACGGTCTGCAAGGCGAGCGGGGTGGAGCAGCGCCTCGAACAGTTGCTCGAGGCGGCCTGGGAGGACTGCGAGATGACGGCCGCCCTCGGCGGGACCGTGGGAGAGTGGAAGAGGCGTAACAAGAAGTCGATCTATCGGGTGTCGCCGAGAATCGTGCGCCATGGCGCGAAAGTCATATACGGGTTCAGCTACAGCAGGGAGGACCCGGAATGGAACGCGAGGAGATTGGGGCTGCCGTCGGCGTATGTCGGAATCTGGAAGTCGGGGCCGGACGGCGCGCGCAAGGTGTCCCGTCCGGCGGGCTGGACAAAACGCCCGAAGGCATGGGCGAAACGCTATGTGTGGGTCTGCCAGATCAGTGAACCGCCCCGGCGCGGAGAGTTGAGTGCGTCGTATCTGGAGTTCTTCGACGGAGCCTTCACCGGGCTCAAGGCGGTGCTGTAGGGTCGAAGCCTGGCTCACGACGCCATCCCACAGCGCAGACACGGCACGGCACGGGATCGGGAGAATCGGTCGTCGTCGACGTTCCCGCTACCCGGGATTCGGTGTCGCCGAGGTCGGCCACGGGAATGGCCGGTCGGCGCGGAGAGCGGCGCAACCATCGTCGCGGCGCGCAGGACCACGGCGTCGCGGACGGGACGGCGGCTAACAACGAAATCTCGGATCGGCGATCCGAATTTTCAACATAAAATGGCGGCGTGCTCGAACGCGCCCACTACTTGCGCCGACTGGAGACCGCCGCGGCGCGGTCGCCGATTACGGCTTTGCTCGGACCGCGCCAATGCGGGAAGACGACGCTCGCCCGGCAGTTCGCCTCGACGCGTGAGGCCGTCATCTTCGACCTCGAGTCCGAGCCGGACGTGCGGCGGCTCGCCAACCCCGAGCTGGTCCTCGGCGGTCTCGAGGGGCTGGTCGTGCTGGACGAAATCCAGCGGATGCCGCAGCTCTTCACCGCCCTGCGGGTCCTGGCCGACCGGCCCGGCCGGCGCTCGCGCTTCCTCGTTCTCGGCAGCGTGTCGCCCGCCCTGGTGCGCGGCGTTTCCGAGTCGCTGGCCGGCCGGGTGGAGTTCGTCGAGCTGACGGGCTTCGACCTGGCGGAAACCGGCCCGCCGGCGTGGCGCAGGCTTTGGCTGCGCGGCGGGCTGCCGCGGTCGTACCTGGCGGCGTCGGACGGCGACAGCGCGGCGTGGCGCGAGGGGTTCATCCGCACCTTCCTGGAGCGTGACGTCCCGCAGCTCGGCATCACCGTTCCCGCCGCCGCCATGCGGAGGTTCTGGACCATGCTGGCCCATTGGCACGGACAGACCTGGAACGCGTCGGAGCTGGGCCGGTCCATCGCGGCCTCGGACAAGACCGTCCGCCGCTACCTCGATCTGCTGACGGGCACCTACATGGTCCGCCAGCTTCAGCCCTGGTTCGAGAACGTGGCGAAGCGGCAGGTGAAGGCGCCCAAGGTCTACCTCCGCGACACCGGCCTGCTCCACGCGTTGCTCGGTCTGCCCGACGAGGCGGCGCTGCTCGGCCACCCGCGGACGGGGGCGTCGTGGGAGGGATTCGCGGTCGAGCAGATTCTGTGCGCGCTCGGCCGTTCCGACGCCTGGTTCTGGCGGTCCCACGGCGGCGCCGAGGTGGATCTCCTCGTCATCGACCGCGGGCGGCGCATCGGGTTCGAGATGAAGCTCAACGAGGCCCCGCGCGTGACCGCGGCCATGCGGAGCGTCGCCGAGACGCTGGCCCTCGACCACCTGTTCGTGGTCTGCCCCACGCCGAGCGCCTATCCCGTCGATGCCGGCATCACCGTGCTGCCGATCACCGACGTGGTCCACCTGCCCACGCGCATAGCCGCCCTCTGAGGGCGAGGCCGCTCGGTCGCGGTGCGCGGATCCCGCGGACGTGCGGCGGGGCGGGCCGTCGCACCGGGCGCCTTCGCGCGCGTCGATGAGCGGGGCGCACCCGGGCGGTTAGCGCCCCCCGGCGGCGGGTTCCCCGCGCCGGCGCAGCCAGTCGACGGTGAGCAGCAGCAGCGCCGCGAAGACGACGAGGAACGTGGCGACGGCGAGGATGGCGGGGCTGATCTGCTCGCGGATGCCCGCCCACATCTGCCGCGGCAGGGTGCGCTGGTCCTCGCCGGCCATGAACAGCACCACGACGACCTCGTCGAACGAGGCGGCGAACGCGAAGAGGGCGCCGGAGACGACGCCGGGCGCGATCAGCGGGAGCTGCACGCGGCGGAAGGTCACGAGGGGGTCGGCGCCGAGGCTGGCCGCGGCGCGGGTCAGGTTGGCGTCGAAGGCGGACAGGGAGGCGGTCACGGTGATGACGACGAACGGCGTGCCGAGGGCGGCGTGGGCGAGGATCAGGCCGAGGTGGGTCTGGGAGAGGCCGAGGGTGGAGTAGAAGAAGAACATCCCCGTGGCCGAGATGATGAGCGGCGTGACCATCGGCGAGATCAACAGCCCCGTCGTCAGGCGGCGCGCGGGCATGGCGGGGCTCGACAGCCCGAGGGCGGCGAGGGTGCCGAGGGCCGTCGCCAGCGCGGTCGAGGCGGTGCCGATGAACAGGCTGTTGGCGAGGGCGCGGCGCCACGACTCGTCGGCGACGATCTGCCGGTACCAGCGCAGGGACCAGGCCTCCGGATCGAGGCGCAGCATCCCCTCGGTGAACGTGAAGTACGGCTCGGCGTTGAAGCTGAGCGGCACGATCACGAGGATGGGCGCGATCAGGAACGTGAACACCAGCGCGCAGACCGCGAGGTGGACGATCCGTCCGATGCGCTGTCCGGGTTCGGCCGCGGTCATGGTCATCCCAGCCTCATGCGCTCCAGGCCGACCACGCGGTCGTACACCAGGTAGAGGGCGGCCACGCAGGCCAGCAGGATCCCGCCGAGGGCGCCCGCGAGCCCCCAGTTCAGCGAGGTCTGCATGTGGAAGGCGATGAAGTTGGAGATGAGCTGCCCGCTCTGGCCGCCGACCAGGGCGGGCGTGATGTAGTAGCCGATGGCGAGGATGAAGACGAGCAGCGACCCCGCCCCGACGCCGGAGAGGGTCTGCGGCCAGTAGACCCGCAGGAACGCGCGCGGGAAGCCGGCCCCGAGCGACGCGGCGGCGTTCATCTGCTGGGGCGGAATCGCGCGCATGATCGAGTAGACCGGCAGCACCATGAACGGCAGGAGCACGTGGGTCATCGCCACCACCGTGCCCGTCATGTTGTAGATGAGCGCGATGCGGCCGTCGTCGGCGACCAGCCCGACCGCGACCAGCAGGTCGTTGACGACCCCCTGCGTCTGGAGAAGCACGATCCACGACGTGGTCCTGACGAGCAGGGACGTCCAGAACGGCAGGAGGACGAGCCCGAGGAGGAGCCCGGCGCGGCGCGGCGGCGCGTGGGCGATCAGGTAGGCGACGGGATAGCCCAGCAGCAGGCACAGCGCGGTGATGCCGAGGCTGACGACGAGGGTGCGCCACAGCAGGGGCACGTAGATGCGGCGCTCCGGCGGCTGGGGGGCGATCGACCCGTCGGGCCGCCGCTGCAGGTCGACGGCGTTCAGGTAGTGGCGCGCGGTGAAGCGGTCGCCGGCGGTGCGGATGGCCTGCCACGTCGAGGCGTCGCCCCAACGGTCGTCGATGTCGAGCATGACCGCGCGCCAGGGTCCTCCGGAGACTTCCTGCAGCCGTCTCGCGCTGCGCGTGACGACGCTCCGCAGACCGCCGCGGATCCGGTTGACCCGGCTCGCCACGCGGCCGACGGTCCGCTCCTCGCGCGCCCGCACCAGCTCGCGCGCGGCCGCCGCGTACGCCGCCTCGCCGGGGTCCGACCGGCCGTCCCAGCCGCGCAGGGCGGCGAGCGTCTCGGGCAGCGCGTCGGCGACCACCGGGTCGTAGACGCTGCGCACGAGCATCGTCGCCAGCGGCACCAGGAACGTGACGCCGATGAAGGCCACGAGGGGCAGGGTCAGGCCGGCGGCGCGCAGGGTGGGCCGGGTCACCGCGCCAGCCACGCGCTGAAGCGCTCGTTCATCTCGTCCATGTGGTCGCTCCACCAGGCCCAGTCGCTCTGCAGGGCGCGTCGGGCGTTCTCCGGGTAGGCGGGCATGTGCGGGTTCATCTCGATGCCGGTCTCGGCGTGCGTCGACACGAGCGGCGCGCCGGAACGGCGGGCGGGGCTGTAGGCGATGTGGCGGCTGACCGCGCTCATCGACGCCGCCGTCGACGCGTACCGGACGAGGGCCAGGGCCGCCTCGAGGTCGGGCGTTCCCGCGACGACGCCGAGCAGGCCGATGTCCAGCACCTGGCCGTCCCAGACGATCACGAGCGGCTGGTTCTCCTGGTTCTGGGCGTTGAAGATGCGCCCGTTGTAGGCGGTGCTCATCACCACCTCGCCGTCCGCGAGCATCTGCGGGGGCTGCGCCCCCGCTTCCCACCACACCACCTGGTCCTTGATGGTGTCGAGCTTGCGGAAGGCCCGGTCGACGCCCTCCGGCGTGTCGAGCACCGCGTACACCCGATCGAGGGGCACCCCGTCGGCGATCAGGGCGAACTCCAGATTGACGAAGGGCACGCGCCGCATTCCGCGGCGGCCGGGGAAGCGCTCAAGGTCGAAGAAATCCTCCAGCGTCGTCGGCTTCTCGCCCGTCAGGCGGTCGGCGTCGTAGGCGTAGACGGTCGAGAAGAACAGCGTGCCCACGCCGCACTCGAGCAGCGCGTCGGGCAGGAAGTCCTCTTCGGGGGGCGCCCCGTCGGGCCCCGGCGCGAGCAGGGAGGGGGCGATGGGCTCGAGGATGCCCTCGTCGCAGCCGCTCACCGCGTCGAACGTCTCGAGGTCGATGACGTCCCAGTGCACGTTGCCGGTCTCGACCTGCGCGCGCACCTGGGCGAGCCCGCCGTTGTAGTCGTCGAGGCGGATCTCGATGCCGGTCTCGGCGGTGAAGGGCTCGAGGTAGGCGGTGGTGATGGCCTGCCCGTACGAGCCGCCCCACGAGATCACCGTCAGCGACTCCCCGGGTGGCGGCGCGCAGCCGGCCGACGCCGCGGCCACCGCCAGCGCCGGCGCCAACGCCGCGAGCCGGCCGGCCGCCGCCCGGCCGCCGGTCACGGCGCGCCCTCCCCGCCGTCGGCGTCCAGGACCCGGCAGTCGGTCGGGGTCCAGCCGACGCGGATGCGGTCCCCCTCCAGCACGGCGCCGTGACCCACCACGTTCGGGATCTTCACGATGAACTCCGGCTGGCCGCAGACCGTCGCGCGGATGCGCAGGTGGTCGCCGAGGAAGGTCACGTCGTGGACCGTCGCGTCGAACTCGTTGGTGTACGCGCCCGGCGCGGGGGCGATCGAGACGCGCTCGGGACGGATGGACAGCAGGACGGGGTCGCCGGTCCCGCAGGGGACGACCCGCAGCGCCTGAACCCGCCCGCCGCCGACGTCCACGTCGCAGATGTCTCCGCGGACCTCCGCGACCCGGCCGGGAAGGCGGTTGTTCTCGCCGATGAACCGGGCCACGAACGAGCAGGCCGGCTCTTCGTAGAGGGCCTCGGGAGAGGCGATCTGCTCGATGGCGCCGGCCCGGAACACGGCGACGCGGTCCGACATGACCATCGCCTCCTGCTGGTCGTGGGTGACGTACACCATCGTCACGCCGAGGTCGCGGTGGATGCGCCGGATCTCGTACTGCAGCTCCTCGCGGAGGCGGCGGTCGAGGGCGCCGAGGGGCTCGTCCATCAGGACGAGGTCCGGCTCGAACACGAGGGCGCGGGCGATGGCCACGCGCTGCTGCTGGCCGCCCGACAACTGGCCCGGCCGCCGCTGCTCGAGGCCCTCGAGCCGCACGAGCTCGAGGGCGCGGCGAACGCGGGCGCGCCGGTCGTCCGGGGCGATGCCCCGCACCTCGAGGGGGAAGGCGAGGTTGTCGCCCACCGTCATGTGCGGGAACAGGGCGTAGTTCTGGAACACCATGCCGATGCCGCGCCGGCGCGGGGGCAGGTGGTGCACGGAGCGGCCGGCGATGCGGATGACGCCCGACGTGGGGGCCTCGAACCCGGCCAGCATCATCAGGCAGGTCGTCTTGCCGGATCCGGACGGCCCGAGCAGGGTGAGGAACTCGCCCTTCGCGATCCGCAGGTCGATGTCGCGCACGACCAGGGTTCGGCCGTCGTAGCTCTTGCTGACGCGGTCGAACGCGACGTACTCGGCGTCTTTCGGGGGCTGACGGTGCGGTGCGGGTGCCGCCGCCGTCGGTTCGCGCTCGACGGCGCTGCTCGATTCCGGCACCGGCGAATTATACTGTCGGAGAGTCGGGATGTACGCACGAAAATCAGCGGGCCGCCGGCATCGCCCGGCCGGCGGCAGCTCGCGGCGTCGGGGTGCCCACGAACCGGACCCGGGATCCGGGCCGCTCGGCGGACGTCGGAGGCGCGGAGACACGGGCCGGCGAGGTCAGAGGTGGTCGCAGAAAGAACGTTCCGGAGTTCGTGGCGATGCGTGCTGGGGGCCGTGCTGGCCGGGCTCGTGGCGGCGCCGACGGCGGCGCAGACCGAGTTCCACTTCCAGTACGGCAACCTCGTGAATCCGTTCTCGGCGGAGTCTGCGCCGAGCCGCATCCTGACGTTCCAGCAGGCGTCGGGCTGGTCGCTCGGCGACAGCTTCTTCTTCATCGACTACATCGACGACGACCTCGCCGACGGCTTCAACGACAAGGACTTCTACGGCGAGTGGTACCCCACCCTGAGCTTCGGCAAGATGTCGGGCCGGACGGTGGGGGGCGGGCCGCTCCGCGACGTGGCCCTCATCGGGGGCATCAACTTCGGCGGCGACGCCGACTTCTTCAAGTACCTGCCGGGGGTCCGGCTGTCGTGGGCGGTGCCCGGGTTCTTCTTCCTGAACACCGACTTCACCGCGTTCATCGACGGCAACACCGGCAGCGCCGCCCCCCGCACGAGCAACAGTTGGCACTTCGACGTCAACTGGGGGGCGGGGTTCGACGTCGGCACGCAGTCGTTCGGATTCTTCGGCCACGCCGAGTACATCCACCGCGTCACCGACGAGTTCGGGAACGAGGTCCGGAGCTGGGTCCTCGCCCAGCCCCAGCTCGTCTGGGACTTCGGGAAGGCGATCAGCGGCCACGCGAACCAGCTCTTCGTGGGCGGCGAGTACCAGTACTGGCCCAACAAGCTCGGTGCCGACACCGACGAGAACCTGCTACAGTTCCTGATCATCTGGCGGCTGTGACGGAGCACGGTCATGGACTTCGGCGCGTACGAGATCGACCCCGCCGTCTACGACGAGATGTTCGGGTCCGACGGCGCGCCCCGCGGGCACAGCCTGCCGCTCCACGAGACGCTGGTCAAGCTGTCGAGCGCCGATCTCGGCGGAATGCAGGAGCGGGTCGGCCGCTCGTTCCTCAACGACGGCATCACCTTCACCGTCTACGGCGACGACGAGGCCGAAGAGCGCATCATCCCCATCGACTGCATCCCCCGCATCCTCGCCGCGGCCGAGTGGGAGCGGCTCGAGGCGGGGCTCGCGCAGCGGGTCCTCGCCCTGAACCATTTTCTCGCCGACGTCTACAGCGACGCCCGCGCCGTCGCGGACGGGGTCGTCCCCGAAGAGCTGGTGCACGGGTGCCCGCAGTACCGCCGCGAGATGCGCGGGATGAACCCGTCCCACGGGACGTGGGTCGCCATCTGCGGCACCGACGTCGTGCGCACCAACGACGGGTTCATGGTGCTCGAAGACAACCTGCGGGTGCCGTCGGGCGTGTCCTACATGATCGCCAACCGCCGGGCGGTGAAGGCGGGCCTGCGGCGCCTCTACCGGCAGTGCCGGGTGCGGGAAATCGAGCACTACGGGCGCCTCCTGCGCGAGACCCTGCGCGAGCTCGCCCCCGCCGGCGTCCGCGACCCGACGCTCGCCCTGCTCACCCCGGGGGTGGCCAACTCCGCCTTCTACGAGCACATGTTCCTCGCCAACGAGATCGACGGAGAGCTGGTGGAGGGACGCGACCTCGTGATCAGGAACCGGGCCGTGTACATGCGCACGACGGAGGGGCTGCGGCGCGTCGACGTCATCTACCGGCGGGTGGACGACGACTTCCTCGACCCCCTCGTCTTCCGTCCCGACTCGCTGCTCGGCGTCCCCGGCCTGATGGAGGCGTACCGGCACGGCAGCGTGGTCATCGCGAACGCTCCGGGCACCGGGGTGGCCGACGACAAGAGCGTGTATCCCTACGTGCCCGACCTGATCCGTTACTACCTGAGCGAGGAGCCCATCCTGGCCAACGTGCCGACCCGCATCTGCCGCCGCCCCGCCGACCTCGAGTACACGCTCGACAATCTCGACCGTCTCGTCGTGAAGCGCGTCGGCGAGTCGGGCGGCTACGGCATGCTCGTCGGCCCCCACGCCACGCCGGCCGAGCGGGAGGAGTACGCGCGGGAGATGCGGACCAATCCCGCCGACTTCGTCTCGCAGCCGGTGCTGGACCTGTCCCGCGCCCCCTGCTTCGTCGACGGCCGGGCCGAGCCCCGCCACGTCGATCTGCGCCCGTTCGTGCTCCGGGGGCGGCGGACGCGTCTCGTGCCGGGCGCCTTCTGCCGCGTCGCCCTCCGCCGGGGCAGCCTCGTCGTGAACTCGAGCCAGGGCGGCGGCGGCAAGGACGTCTGGGTGCTGGAAGACTGAATGCTGGCGCGCAACGCGGAGGGCCTGTACTGGATGGGCCGCTACGTCGAGCGGACGGGCCACCTGTGCCGTCTGCTGCGCGAGCAGATGGAGACCCTGGTCGACCGGCCCGTCCGCGAGATCGACTTCGGCTGGCGCCGCCTCTACGCCGCCCTGGGCCGGCGCCCTTCCGGCCCCGCCATCGGGTTCGGGGGAACCGACGACGACTTCACGCTCGCCGACGCGTTCGCGCTCGCCGACGATCTCACGTTCGAGCGGTCGAACCCCGATTCGGTCCGGAGCTGCTTCGCGGCGGCGCGGGAGAACGCGCGCCAGATGCGCCACTGCATCACCGGCGAGATGTGGACCAGTCTGAACCTGCCCTGGCTGCGCCTCCGGGAGCTGCGCATTGAGGACGTCTGGAAGACCGCCCCGGAGGGCTTCTACGCGGGGGTCTCGCGGGACCTCGACACGTTCGCGGGCGTGGTCGAGCGGACCCTGTACCGCGACGACCGCTGGCGCTTCCTGCAGATCGGCCGGTGCACCGAGCGCCTGCAGCTCGCCGTCTCTCTGCTGCTGGCCCAGGCGCGCGCGGTCGCGGCGGCGGAGGAGACGTCCGACCACGACTGGATGAGCCTGCTGCGGGTCTCGAACGCGCTCGACGCGTATACCCATCGGTACGGCGTCGCGATGCGCGTGGACCGGGTGTTCGACTTGCTCGTGGTCGATCGCCGGCTGCCGCGGTCGTTGTACGGCGCGGCCGACGCGGCGGCCCGCGAGCTGGCGGCGCTCCCGCCCGGGCCGGGGCCGACCGGCGAGGCGGCGAGTCTCGCGGCGCTGATGACCAGGACCGTGCGCGGCGGGTGGCCGTCGGAAGGACCCGCCCTGGAGGAGCGCTGCGAACGCCTGCGACACATCGAGGCCCAGTGCCGCGGCTTTCACGACGTCGTCATGGCGGCCCACGTCGCGTACGAGATCGACGCGCCGACGTCCTGATGGCGCGCCGGAACGGAGAGGGGCACCGGCGCCGCGCCGGCCTCCCGGGGCCCCGGCCCCCGTAACGGCGGCGCGGGGAGGGCGGGTCAGGCGAGTTCCAGAGCCGCCTGGCGCGAGTCGCGGATCGGAATGATCTGATCGAAACCGCTGACGCGGAACACCTCCTCGATGTGGTCCTGCATGTTGCACAGGGCGATGGTGCCTTCGTTCGCGCTGAGCCTCTTGGCGGCGATCAGGAGCACCCGCATGCCCGAGCTGCTGATGAACGACAGACGGCCGAAATCGAAGATCAGCCGGCGTTCGTCGTTGCCGATGTGCTCCATGACGATCGACTCGAACGCCCGCGCGTTCGCGCTGTCGAGCCGTCCGACCGGCAGCAGAATCAACGCTCCGCCTTCCCGTTCTTCCGCGACTTCAATGTTCATCGATGCCCCTCGGCGGATGATCCGTCGACCGCGCGGTCATTCGGATTCCGGCTTGAAATGGTGATGTACCGTCAGACGGTTCCTGCCGTCCACGAACTCGTAGTTCAGGTCGTGCGCGAAGGTCCGGACTAGGTGCAGGCCGAGGCCGCCGACCGCCCGGTCCTCCAGTGACGACGTGGTGTCGACGTCGTCCGCGTCCATCCCCGTCGGGTCGAACGGCGACCCGTTGTCCTCCATGATCAGGGTCACGATGTTCTGTTCGATCTCCAGATGGATGTCTATCTTCGGATCCGGCGCGTCGAACGTGCCGTGCATGATGGCATTGGTGATCAGCTCGTCCAAGGCCAGGTTGATGATGAAGACGGTCGGCTGCGGGAGCGCGTTGGCGTCTCCGAACCGCTCGACGGCGGCGGACAGATTGCGCACCTCGGTCAGCTTGGCCGGCAGCGAGACGTGAAGATCAGGCATGGTTTCGCGCGGTCCGCAGCGGCTGCGGACACGCCACTATAGCAACATCCGGTGCGGCCAATCCACTAGTGTGTCAGGCGTGGGCGCGGTGCGAGCGGGTCATCGGCGGCGGAGCACGAGGCAGGTCATGTCGTCGGCGGCGGCGGCCCCGGTCGAGAAGCTCCCGATCTCGTTCCAAACGTGGTCCACGATCTCCGCGGTGGACCGTCGCGAGCCGCCGTCCAGCGTCCCCTCCAGGCGCTCCTTGCCGAACAGGGCGCCGTCGAGGTTCACGGCGTCGGTGAGGCCGTCGGTATAGATGAACAGGGTCTCGCCCGGCTGGATGACCTCGCTGCCGCTCGCGTACTCGAAGTCGTCCATCAGGCCCATCGCCAGGCCCTGGGTCATCGGGAGGGGGCGCCGATGGTCGTCGGCGCCGACGAGATAGGCGGGCTCGTGCCCGGCGCAGACGTAGTCGACGCGGCCGCTCTCGACGTCGAGGATTCCCAGCACGGAGGTCACGAAGAGTCCCATCGGATTCTGCTGGCACAGACGGCGGTTCGCCTCGTTGGCGATGGTGGAGATGCCGGTGTGCTCGGCGAACGCCCCCATCACCGCGGACTGCGAGGCGGCCATGAACAGGGCGGCCGCGACCCCCTTGCCGGACACGTCGCCGAGGACGAACAGCAGCCTCCCGCCCGGCGCGTCCGTGAACTCGACGAAGTCGCCGCCGATCTGCTGGGCCGGGGTCATCCGCGCCGACACCGAGAAGGCCCCGAACTCGGCGTCGCCCTCCCGCACCAGCGCCTCCTGCACGACCTTGGCCATCGAGAGGTCCTGCTTGATCGCCTCGTGGGCGACCTGCAGCCGCTGGTTGCTCGTCTGCAGCTCCCGGGTGCGCGCCGCCACCATCGTCTCCAACTGCTCCTCGCGGTTGAAGACCTGGACGGTCATGTCGGAGAAGACGCGGGCGAGGCTGCCCAGCTCGTCGGTGCGGTCGATGACCTCCTGCATCGCTTCGTTGTCGGGGGGCTTCCCGGTCTCGACCTGCCGGGCGGCGTCGGCGATGACCTCGATGGGATGGGTCAGCCAGCGGGTGCCTCGCGCCGCCGCGAAGCCGGTGAGCGCGAGCAGCGCGAACGCGATGCCGCCGGTTTTCGTGATCTCGTCAATCACCGTGTCCGCGATGTCGTCGAGGCTGACGGCGATGGCGAGCCCGCCGATGGGGATGCCGCCGGTGTTGATGAGCGGCGAGGCGACCCAGATGCCGCGGTCCTCGGGCGAGAACAGGCTCAGGCTCACTTCGGTCGCGACGAGCCCCTGCTCCATCGCGTTGTCCATGACCGCGGCGGCGCGGTCTCCGTACAGCTCCCACGCGTTCACGCCTTCGGTGGTCTGCACCTCGGCCCGGCCAGCGGCGGCGGCCAGCTCGCGATCGAGGTTGACGACCCAGAGGGCGTCGAGGTCCTGGTTCCCCGAGCGGACCTGGACGTCCGCCTCGCGCTGGTACACCGAATAGAGCAGGTTGCCCGACGCGCTCTCGATGGGAACGCCGACCTGGACCCGCCGCGCCGACTCCCCGGTGCCGACGGTCACGTACTTGTAGAGGGCGCCGTCGGACGGCCGCGCCGCCGTCGGATGCTCCACGACGCCGGGCGGCTCGTCGGGCAGCTCGTCGAGATCTTCGGGGCGCACCAGGGCCGCATCGGTCCCGCCCGCGGCGTACGGCAGCAGGCTCGAGTAAAGGGGAACGTTGTTGACGTCGGCGACCCGGATCTCGCCGATGACGGTCGTGGTGGCGATGCGGCGCAGCCTGAACTCGATGTCGTCCCGCGTCCATTCCGCCGCCTCGGCGGCGGCGATGAAGCGCTCCAGCATCGTCGCCTGGGCCGCCATCTGCTGGCCGAGGATGCCCTCGATGATGGCGGAGACGTCGGCGCGCTGGGACGTGTAGCGGCTCGTCAGGATCTCCTGGTCGCTGAAGACGATCCCGTTGCCGACCTGGACGATCCGGCGCTGGTCGACCCCGCCGACCCCGACGTACTTGTAGACCTGGTTGTCGATCTCCCGCACCTGGGCGGGCTGCGTGATCACGTCGCCGTCGTCGCCGAGGAGCAGCTCGTAGAACTTCGACGCCTGCGGCTGCACCGCCGGGTCCGCACTGAACTGGAACGGCACGAGCCCGCCCTGTTCGTCCCGGACGTTGGTGAGGTACGAGTACGCATTCTCGTCGGTGATCCAGAACTCGTCGAGCACCGTCTCGGCGACGATGCCCTCGAGGACGCGGATGATGCGGGCCGGATTCCACCCCGCCTCCTCCGCCGCCGCCGTGAGATGGGCGGCGATGCGGGCCTGAGCGATCATCTGCGGGTCGAGGGTCGCGTCCAGCGTCCGCGCGACGTTGGCCACGGAGATCTCGCCCATTTCCGCGAAGCTCGCCGAGAACACCTCGGACAGGTTGACCGCGTTCGCCTCGGCCTCGGCCCGCAGGGTGTTGGCGGCGTTGTAGAGGAGGGTGGCCGATGTGGCCACGATGGTCAACGCCAGCAGGAGGGCGAGGGCGAGGAATACGCGGACCACGAGTCGCATCCGCGCTCGCGGCTGCGAGCGGGGAACCGAAAGCGTGTCCTCGGCGGTGAGAATGTCGGCGGGTCCCATGGCGCGCGTGCGCCGTCTCAGGCGCGCTCCGATGATATCACCGTTCGGCGGCCGACCGCACTCGGCCCCCGGGGAGGGGTGCACGACAATCAGTTTGAGATGACCGCCCCGGCACCGCGGGGCGACCGCTCCGGCACTGGTCAGGCCGGCGGTGTCCGGTGTCGCTCTCGGCGGCGTCTCACTTCTTGGCGTGCGCTCGCCGGGGAGGCCTCGCGGGAAACGAGGGGAGCGGTCTCCGGTTCGGTGCCGGCGGGGGCCGGGCCGTGCGGCGGGCCGATGGGCGGGGCGGTGCCCGCCGGCCCGCCGCACGGGATCGCGGCCCGGTCAGTTCAGGCCGCGCCGGACGAGGAGCGGCCCGATGTCCGGCTCCGCCCCCCGGAACGCGCGGAACAGGTCGAGCGCTTCGACGCTGCCGCCCCTCGACAGCAGGGTGCTCCGGAAGTGGTCGCCGTTCTCGCGCAGCAGGCCCCCGTTCTCCTTGAACCACTCGACGGAGTCGGCGTCGAGCACCTCGCTCCAGATGTAGGAGTAGTAGCCGGCCGAGTAGCCGCTGCTCCAGATGTGCGAGAAGTAGGTGCTGCGGTAGCGCGGCGGCACCGTCTCGAGGGCGACCCCCGCCGCCTCGAGGGCCGCCGCCTCGAACGCCTCGACGCCGGCCGCGTTGGGCACCTCGTCGGCCGTCAACTGATGCCACGCCTGGTCGAGGAGCGACGCCGCGAGGTACTCGGTGGTCGCGAACCCCTGGTTGAACTGCTGCGTCGCCAGCACCCGGTCGAGCAGGTCCGCCGGCATCGGCTCGCCGGTCTCGTGGTGGACGGCGTAGTTGCGGAGCACCTCGGGCCAGGTCGCCCACATCTCGTTCACCTGCGAGGGGTACTCCACGAAGTCGCGCGGCACCGACGTGCCCGCGAAGTAGGGGTAGCGCACGTTCGAGAAGAAGCCGTGCAGCGCGTGCCCGAACTCGTGGAACATCGTCGTGACCTCGTCGAAGGTCAGCAGCGTCGGCTCGCCGTCGGGCGGTTTCGGCACGTTCAGGTGGTTGCCCACGACCGGCGAGGTCCCCATCAGGTGCGACTGCGAGACGTACGCGTTCATCCACGCGCCGCCCCGCTTCGACGGCCGGGCGTAGAAGTCGCCGATGAACAGCCCCAGCGGCCCGCCGCCGGCGTCGAACACCTCCCACACCCGGACGTCCGGGTGGTAGACGGGCAGCTCCGGCCGCGCCTCGAACGTCAGCCCGTACAGCCGGTTGGCGGCGAAGAACACGCCGTTCTCGAGCACGTTGTCCATCTCGAAGTAGGGGCGGAGCTGCGACTCGTCGAAGGCGTAGCGCTCGGCCCGCACCTTCTCGCTGTAGAACGACCAGTCCCACGCCGCCAGCTCGATGTCCGCGCCCTCCGCTGCGGCCATCGCCTGCAGGTCGGCCGCCTCGCGCTCCGCGTTGGCCACCGCCGGCGGCGCGAGGCTGGCGAGCCGCTCGTTGACCGCGTCGACGGTCCGGGCCGTCTGCCGCTCGAGGATGTAGGCGGCGTGGTTGGGGTAGCCGAGCATGGCCGCGCGCTCGGCCCGCAGCCGCGCCATCTCCGTGATGACCCCGCGGTTGTCGTACTCGCCGCCTTGGCTGCCGCGGGCGAGCGAGGTCCGCATGATGCGCTCGCGGAGAGCGCGGTCCTCGAGCGACGCCAGGGCCGGCTGGCCGCTCGTGTTCAGCAGGGGAAGGACGTACTGGCCTTCGAGGTCGCGCGCCTCCGCCGCCGCCGCCGCGGACGCGACCTGGCCTTCGGAGAGCCCCGCCAGCTCGTCGCGCGACTCGACCTCCACGGCCGAGGCGTTCACCTCGTCGAGCACGTTCTGGGTGAACCGGCTCGACAGCGCCGCCAGCCGGGCGTTTATCTCCTGCATCCGCTCCTTCTCGGCGTCGGAGAGCCGCGCCCCCGCCCGCACGAAGTCGACGTAGTACTCCTCGACGAGCCGCCGCGACTCGTCGTCGAGGCCGAGGTCGGCCCGCTGCTCGTACAGCGCCTCGACCCGCGCGAACAGGCCGGCGTCGAGCAGCATGCGGTCGGTGTGGGCGGCGAGCCGCGGCGCCATCTCGTTGCGGATCGCGTTGATGGCGTCGTTGGTGTCGGCGCTCGAGAGCGCGAAGAACGTCGCCGCGACGCGGTTCAGCAGTTGGCCGGATCGCTCGAGGGCCACGATGGTGTTCTCGAACGTCGGTGCCTCGGACGCCCCCGCGATCGCCTCGATCTCGGCGATCTGGTCGGCCATGCCCCGCTCGAACGCCGGCGCGTAGTGCGCGTCGTCGATGCGGTCGAACGGCGGATGCTGGTAGGGGAGCGGGCTCTCGGCGAAGAACGGGTTGTCGGCCATCTCTTCCTGTGCGGCTGCGTGCGGGGCGTTTACGACGGCGATCGCCAGCGCCAAGCCGGCCGCCGTCGCCCCCGCGAACTTCGATGTCATGGTCGGATCCTCCCGGCGGGTACCTTCGTGCAAAGCCCAACGATATCAGCTTTCGCCGCCCCGGGGGCGCTCACTGGCGCTCAGCGCGCCCGCTGGCGCTCAGCGCCGACGCCGTTGCAGGATGCGTCACACGCGCGGGCCGCGGCCGGCCGAGTGAGTCCAACGCGTGCCGGGGGCAGGATCCAGCCGCCCCGAGCCCGCCGCTCGTTCCCGGAGCGGGTCCGCGAGTACCGGGGTGGGACGGTTGAGCCCCGGCAGGGCCTGGACCGTCCTGGAGCGAGTCCGCGCGTACCGGTGGGGTGCCACGAGCGGCGGAGAATCGCCGGCAGAGGCCTCGGGCGTAGGATTTAGGTATGACCCAGGACAATCCGGCGATCACCGAGCTTCGGGCGGGGGCGGCGCGCCTCGCGGTGGCGCCCGCGGTCGGCGGGTCCATCACCCGCTACGCCCGCGAATCGGACGGCCGCGTGATCGAGTGGATGCGCCCGGCGTCGCCGGAGGCGGTCGCCGCGCGGTCCGCCGGCGGGATGTCGAGCTTCCCCCTCGTGCCGTTCTCGAACCGCATCCGCGACGCCCGGTTCCGCTTCCGCGGGCGCGACGTCCAGCTTCCGCGGAACTTCCCGCCCGAACCCCACGCCATCCACGGCCACGGCTGGCGGGCACCGTGGACCGTGGTCGACCGGGCCGACGCGCGGCTGACCCTGGAGTACCGCCACCCGGCCGGCGCATGGCCCTGGGCCTATGCGGCGCAGCAGACCTTCGACCTCGCCGACGAACGCCTCCGCCTCCGGTTCGCGGTCACCAACGAGGCCCCCGACCCGATGCCCGTCGGCTTCGGGCTCCACCCCTATTTCCTCCGCACCCCGCGGACGCGGGTGCGCGCCGACGTCGGTCCGATGTGGGAGGCCGGCGACGACGTCATGCCGGTCCGCATCGTGCCGCCGCCCCCGCAGCTCCTCCTCCGCGGGGCTGGTCTGAACCCCGACGCGACCGCCCTCGACAACAACTTCACCCGCTTCGGCGGACGCGCGATCATCGAGTGGCCGGAGTGGTCGGCCCGCCTGCGCATCGACGCCGACCCCGTCTACGCCTGCCTCGTCGTCTACACCCCGCCCGGCCGCGACTTCTTCTGCGTCGAGCCCGCCACCAACTGCATCGACGGGTTCAACATGGCCGAGAACGGCCGCACCGACACCGGCCTCATCGTGCTCGACCCCGGCGACACCGCCGCCGGCGACGTGACGTTCACGCCCGAGCTGGCGGACGCGGGATGACGACCGCTCCGGCCGCATTCCGAATCGCGGGGTCTCCGGGGCGACGTGACGTTCACGGCCGGAGCTGGCGTAGGATGCTGGCTACGTTGGCCATCGTCCGTCGGGCCCCGGGGGTACCTGACGTTCGCAGGAAGCGGACGCAGGCGGCGGGGGGTGGCGGGAGGCGTCATGTCATGACAATTAGCAGCAGCGCTGCTGTTCATCATGACAACGAACGACACCTCCGGTCATTGGCTTCTTGTGCAGGTGGCGGCCTTGAGGGCGGTGATGCGGGCGAGACGTCCCGCATGGGCATTGCCGCGTCTTCGTGCCAACCGGGGACCGGAGCCTGCATCGGTCCGCCGCCGCCGACGGCTCCTGCGAGCGTCGATGGTTGGCGAAGGAGCGCGGTCAGGTGCATGTGCGGGCCACGGACCGGCTCCGCATGAACCGCGGTACCCGAGTAGTGTCGCCGGCGACCAGGGCCTGGATCTCGCGGATATCTTCGTTGAACTCGTTTGCGGACACTTCGTAATAGCGCCAGCAACTGAAATCGTAGTCGTCTACGGTTTTCCCCGCACGCGCCGCGAATGCGGAGGCTGCCGTTGTATCGCCGGTCGCCGCGCAGGCCACGGCCATGCGCATCAGGGTTTCAGGATCCTGTTCGGATTCTAGCTCCGGATCCGCTCCGTAGAACTCGTCATAGAGCTCGACGGCCCGTGCGAACGGATCCGGCACGATCGTGCCGCTGGCACACCACGCGGCCATGCCGTAGTCGAACGCTTCCTCGAACTTCATGCTCGCGATACTGCGATCGGCATGCCGCAGCAGCTTCGCCGCTGCGCTGCAGGCGCCGGTAGCGATGAATCGCCGCGCCAACTTTTCTCGGGCGTGTGCACGATCGGCCTCCGAAGCGGTCCGGTCCCCAACGATGCGTTTCAGAATGGACATCGACACTGCGATTTCGTCCGGCGATCCCTGGAGTCCGGTGGCCAGCGAGAAGCGCTCCTCGACGCCGAGGGCCATCACCGACGGCGAAGCCGCCGCGTCCTCGGACCTGTGGAACCGGACGAGCGAAAGCGCTTCCCAGATCAGCGGCGACGGTACGTCGTCGCTTTGCAGGACGCGTAGCGCGTCCTCACCCGCACCGACCGGGTCGTCGCCGCGGGAACGAAGACGCGCACGCTCCAGGTAGACTTCGGGTTCGTCGTACCCCGACCCTATCGCCCGATCGAACAACGACGCGTCCGGCTTCACCCGCGGATGACTCTCCCTGAACTTTCCGACGGCGAACAGTACCTCCCCGTCCTCCGCATGTGCCTTCTCCATGCGGTGGAGCTCGCTCTCGAGGACGCCGGGCGCTACCAAGTGGGCGGCAAATGGTGATTCGTGCGCGTGTCCCGGGAGCCGCCATGCTCTAGCCGCCCGCTCAAGGTAGTCCAGCGCGCCGTCCCGGTCGTCGAGATTCCGCCCCACGATGGCGCGAACAAGGTCGCGGTATTCCCGCGCGAGCCGACTCTTCGGACGGTCCCGGGTGAACACGGCTTGGTTCAGCAGCGACAGGCTGTCGTACCGGTGCACGACCAGCGGGTCGCGATCGATGGCCAACTGGTTCCGGAACGCCTGGATCTGGCTCTCGAGAATCTCGTCCTCGTCGTCCAGGTCCGGAACATTGGACATGATGAAGTGAAGCTCGATGGTCTTGCGGCGCGGTTCGCGGGCTTCAGACCGGATGTCGTTCACGACCTTGGTCAGCCCCCGAAGGTTCTGCTCGTTCGGGAAGAACAGGATGGCGACGGCGTCGGGCAGTTGCCGTGTGCAGATGCCCCCGGTGTCGGTATGGCCGGTTCGCGAATCGATCAGCACGTAGTCGGGATTGACGATCTGTCCCCACTGAGCCTTGAGGTCCTCGAACAACAGATAGCCGTCGCGCTTGTCGTAGAGCTCGGCCCAGTCGATCTGGTTGAAGCTGGCCGAGTACGTGGCCTGCTGCGCGCCCGACGGCATGATCCACAGCTCGCCGTTGCGCTCGCCGATTTCGGGCGATCGGGCCAGGAAGCAACGGGCGTCGGGGGCGCGATTGCAGTCCAAGTACTCGTGGACGAAGTCGATAATCCCGGGAACGTCGTCGCTAGGGCGCAAGACGTCGAACGTGTCGAGTCCCGGGGCCTCCAGATCGAAGTCGACGGCTAGAACTCGGCGACCTCGTTTCGCGAGTTCGACCGCGGCGTTGGCAAGCGCCATGCTGCGCCCGACGCCCCCCTTGAAGGAGTAGAATGTCGTAACGTACATGCTTCGCACCGTTGGCGCGCTTTTGCGCAATGGACCGAGGCGGCAACCTGCGTGAGGTCGTCGAGTTCGATCATCCGATCATGCAGGCACGGGCGACAACTGCGGGCGGAGGTCGAAGGCCGCCTGCCGCCGTCGACACTCGTCGGAATCGTCTATGTTCGGAAAACGTCCGGGGGCGGCTTCCGGCACCGTTTCGGCTGGTCCCGAAGAGGCCGCGGGTTCCGTCCTCAAGCGTTGCAGCATCTGTAGGTTGTTGCCGGCCGCGACGAGGCGGAGGTAACGGTCGTTCGCCGTGTTCTGGATCAGAATCCCGTTCTCCCAACGGTTCAGTGTCGCTTCGCCGAGGCCGGTGACCTTCGCGAAGGCGGCGCGGGACATCCCGTGCATCCGTCGGATGGCGAGAATCTCCCTGGGCGACAGTACGCCCAAGTGTTTGCAGATCGCTTCATGCTTCAGGGTCTCGCCTTCACCGTCGATGCACTCGAAGCCGCAGGATGGGCAGACGTGGATTGGCAGCGTCACGCTCAGCTCGGCGGCGTGGGGGCCGACGCCGTACGTGAAGGTGTACTCGTCCCGTTTCTTGCGGGTGTCCGCTCCGCAGTCGAAGCAGGGCACGGTGTCCTGCGTGTCGTCGGGTGGAGTTGCGGTGGTGGTGCGGGATGGCATGCGCTGTGCTCCGTTTGCCGGCCATGGCCGGTCGGGGTTGCCGTCAGGGGCCATGCTCGGTGCTGTGCACGTTGCGTAGCGCCGCAACGTGGCCGGATTTCGGGATCGTTCGTCGGACCCGGTCGGGCCGGGCGGATCGGTCGTCGTTTTGCGCGCAACGTCTCGGCGCGGGCGGTCAGCGGTCGGAATAATGGAAACTCCTTCCGAATACGTAGCCCCTATGCAGTTCAAGCTTCACATAGAGGACGGGGTGGTTCGACGAGTCGAGGCGGAGCTTCATGACGTAACCCGTGGCACCTGCCGGCCTTCTGAGTGGCACGATCTCGACGCGGTGGCCGCACTCGAGCTTGGATGCGACCAGTTGCCACGCGCCGGCATCGGTGAATCCTCTGTTGTCATCGTCGGGGTTCTGTACGTGTTCTGGTTGCCACCTTGACGGGCGGTTGGGGCTGCGCCCGATGTGTCGTAGCCGCTCGGTGGTCGCCAGCCTCACGAGTTCGGCCCGCCTTGGGTCGTCTTCGGCCAAGAATCGCGGCAAACGGAACCATGCGGCAATCATATGATATCTGACGGGAATCTGCAAGCGGCGCACGGTTTCATGTGAGCTGTTGTTCAGCGGAGCGGGCGGCGGGCGGCCGGCGGGCGGTGGTCTGACACGGTTTGACGGCGGCTTCACTCCGCCGTCAGCTCGTCGTACACGCCCTGAATCCGCACCGGAGCGAGCGGCCAGTCGAGGTCGGTCGTGTCGACGCGGGAGGCGATGTCGTCCCGTGTCGCGCCGGCCGCGATCTCGGCGCGGACGCGGTCGAGGACGGTCTCGAGCTTGGCGTGGAAGGCGCGGACGTCGTCCTTGCCGAGAATCTCGCCGTGGCCGGGGATCACGGTGTCGAAGTCGAGGGCGAGGAGGCCGGTGAGGGTGGCCGGCCACTCGGCGGCGCTGCCGCCGTTGCCGTAGTCCCAGAACGGGGCGAGGGTGCTGCCGTCGAGGCGCTGGCCGTAGATGAAGAGGTCGCCGGTGTGGACGGTGCGCAGGTCGGGGAAGTAGATGACCGCGTCGCCGTCGGTGTGGCCGCGGCCGAAGTGGTGGGCCTGGGCCTCGGCGTCGCCGAGGTGCACCGCGGTCTCGTCGACGAACGTCACCCGCGGGGTGCCGGGCTGGCCGTTGCGGACGAAGTTGGCGCGGGCGTTGCGGTGGGCGATGACCTCGGCCGAGCGCATGAAGTCGGCGTTGCTGCCGGCGTGGTCGCCGTGATGGTGGGTGTTCAGCACGTAGCGGATGGGCTGATCGGTGACGCTCGCGACCTGGGCGGTGATGAAGTCGAAGCTGTAGGGGAACTTGTTGTCGACGATGATGACGCCCTCGTCGGTCACGCGGACCGCGACGTTGCCGCCGGACTGGCCGCCGTCGAAGCCGGGGAGGACGTAGAGGCCGTCCTTGACCTCGCGGATCTGCAGCCGGGCCTCCTGCTCGGGGGTGAACGTCGGGCGCTGCTGCGCCGCGGTGAAGACGAGTCCCGTGCCGAGCAGGAGGATCGCCGCCGACAGGCCGAGCCGTTGCCCTGCGCGCATCGGCTCACTCCACGATGACGACGCCCCACGGGCGCACGCCGACCTCGACCCTCGCGATGACCTCCAGGGTCTCGGTGTCGACGACGGAGACGTCGTTCCCGGGGCCGTTCGCGGTGTAGAGGTAGCGCCCGTCCGGGCTGAGGTCGATGCCCCACGGCCGCTCGCCGACCTCCACCTGCGTGATCGGCTCGTTGGTGGCGGTGTCGATGACCGCCACCGTGCGCCCGCGGCCGGTCGAGACGTAGAGGCGCGACCCGTCGGGCGAGACCTTGGCGTCCATCGGCCGCACCATCTCGCCGGTGAGCTCGATGGTCGCGATGACCGAGTGGTCGGCGGTGTCGACGACCGACACCGTGCTCCCGTTCTCGGCCGTGACGTAGGCGCGGGTGCTGTCGGGCAGGAAGGCGGACGAGCGCGGCCGCGCCCCGACGTCGAACACCGCGGCCACGTCGTGCGCCTCGGTGTCGATGACCGAGACCTGGTTGTCGTTCTCCGACGTGACGTAGACCCACCGGCCGTCGGGGCTGCGCGTCACCCCCTCGGGCTCGCCCCCGACCGGGAGCTGGGCGAGGATCTCGCCGCTCTCGATGTCGACGATGCTCGCGAGGGCCGCGTCCTCGTTGGCCACGAAGACGCGGGTGCCGTCGAGGCTCACCGCCACCTGCTCGGGGTCGGTACCCGCGTTCAGCACGTTCACCACCCGTTCCTCGGCGATGTCGACGATGCCGATGCCGTCGGCGGAGCGGTCGGGCGGGGGCAGCGTCGACTCGTCGGTCCCCGGCGGGGCCGGCGGCGAGCCGCTGAGGGCGACGAAGAGGCGCTCGCCGGCCGGGTCGACCTTGATGCCCCGCGGGCGCTTGCCGAGGGGGATGGTCGCCATCACCTCGTGGGTGCCGCCCGCGATGACCGTCAGGTCGCCCGAGGTCTCGTTGGTGACGAACGCGCGGTAAGGAGGCGGCGCGGCGGCTTCTTCGGCCGGCGGGTCCGCGGCAGGTTCGGCTCCGCCGCAGGCGTTCAGGAGCAGCAGGGGGATGGCGAGCGCGCGAGTGTCCAGGTATCTCATGACGGGGCTCCTCACGATGATGCGGACGGGGCCTGAGTGTCCGACGGGATGTCCACGCGCGGCGGCGGCGCGGCGGCCGTCACCGCCTCGCTCGCGACCTCCATGACGACGCGGCTGTAGGCGCCGGGGTCGGGCAGGGCGCCGCCCTCGGCGAGTATCGCCTGCCCGTGCAGAAGCTGGGCGTACGTCTTCAGCTTCAGCGACTGCGCGTTCTCGCCGTGGATGGCCGCGAGCCGCGCGATGAACGGGTGGTCGGGGTTGATCTCGAGGATGCGCTTCGTCTTCGGCGGATCCTGGCCGAGTTGGCGCATCATCTGCTCGAGCTGCGGGCTCAGGTCGTCCTGGTCGCCGACCAGGCACGCGGGGCTGTCGGTGAGCCGTCCCGAGACCCGCACCTCCTTGACGTCGTCCTGCAGGTGCGT
The DNA here is from genome assembly GCA_963664545.2 of Vicinamibacterales bacterium. Classification (GTDB taxonomy): domain Bacteria; phylum Acidobacteriota; class Vicinamibacteria; order Vicinamibacterales; family UBA8438; genus JAJEEA01. The sequence continues at coordinate 4,110,547 of OY761475.2, forward strand.
GCGCAGCGTCTGCAGCAGGCCGTCGAGCTGCGGCCGTTCCGCCGCGTCCTTCTTGTCGTCCTCGGCGTCGCCGGTCCCGAGGTCGATCTCGCCCTTGCTGACCGAGACGAACTTCTTGTCCTGGAAGGTGAGCTCGCGCTCCAGCCAGAACTCGTCGACGGGGTCGGCGAAGAAGAGCACCTCGACGCCCTGGCGGGCGAACGACTCCAGGTGCGGCGACTGGCGCACCGCGTCGAGCGACGTTCCCCCCAGATAGTAGATGTGCTCCTGGCCGTCCTGCATCCGCTCGACGTAGTCGGCGAGCGCGGTCGGCTCGTCGCCGTGCGTCGTCGCGCAGAGGATGAGGTCGAGCAGCCGGTCGCGGTGCTCGCCGTCGGTGGCGAGTCCCTCCTTGAGGACCGCGCCGAACTCGCGCCAGAACGTGCGCATCGCCTCCGGCTTGTCCTTGCGCAGCTTCCCGACCGCCTCCAGCGTCTTCTTGACCGCGAAGTTGCGGATCGACTTGACCTGCCGGTCGTGCTGGAGGATCTCGCGCGACACGTTCAGCGAGAGGTCCTCGCAGTCGATGACCCCCTTCAGGAAGCGCAGCCACTCGGGCAGCAGCACCTTCCAGTCGTCCATGATGTGGACGCGCTTCACGTAGAGCTGCACGCCCTTGGTGATGCGCTCGCGGTGGTACAGATCGAAGGGGGCCTTCGGTGGGATGAACAGCAGGATGCGGGCGTTGAACGCGCCCTCCATGGCGCCGGGGATGGTGGCCAGGGGGTCGTGCCAGTCGTGCGACAGGTGGCGGTAGAACTGGTGGTACTCGTCGTCGCTGACATCGCCGCGCGACCGGGTCCAGATCGCCTTCATCGAGTTGAAGGTCTCGTCCTCGACCACCGTCTTCGGCAGCACCCCCTTCACGGGCTGGCCGGTGTTGTCGAGCACCGGCTCCTGCCGCTCGACCTTCATGCGGATCGGGTGCGCGACGAAGTCGGAGTGCTTCTTGACGATCTCGCGCAGCACGAAGGCGTCGGCGTAGTCGCGCCGCCCGTCCTCCTCGTCGGCGGGCTTGAGGTGCAGCTCGACGGTGGTACCCGCGTACGGCCGCGCCGCATCGTCGAGGGTGTACGTGCCGTCGCCCGTCGACTCCCAGCGGACGGCGGTGTCCGTACCCGCGCGGCGGGTGATCAGGACGACCCGGTCCGCGACCATGAACGTCGAGTAGAAGCCGACGCCGAACTGTCCGATCAGGTCGGCGGTCTCCGGCGCCGTGCCCTCGTCGCCGGCCCCCTGCTTCGCCTTCAGGGCGGACAGGAACTCGCGGCTGCCGGAGCGCGCGATGGTGCCGATGTCGCGCACCACCTCTTCGCGCGTCATCCCGATACCGTTGTCGGAGATGGCGAGGGTGCGCGCCTCCGAGTCGGCCTCGAGGCGGATCTCAAGGTCGCCCTCCGGCAGGAGCTTCGGGTCCGACAGCCCCTCGATGCGCAGCTTGTCTAAAGCGTCCGAGCTGTTCGAGACGAGCTCGCGGAGGAAGATGTCCTTCTGCGAGTAGAGCGAATGGACCATCAGGTTCAGGAGCTCCTGAACCTCGGCCGTGAACGTGTGCTTCTCGGTGCTCATCGTCGTCGTGTCTGCGGTCTCTATCGTCGCCGGACGACAGCGCGTCCGGCGGTCTTGGCGGTTACGGCTCTCGGCCCGGGGCCGCTACGGACGGGGCGCGTCGGCGGCCAGCGCCTGACGCTCCCAGGGGGCGAGGTCCACCTGCCGGCGCGCGCCCGCGGCCGGATCCGCGCCGAGCTCTTCGAGCAGCGCCACCAAGTGCGGGTGCCGGTTGAACGTGTTGGGGTAGAACACGCCCTGGGCGATCGACAGCGCCGTCCAGCCCGTCCCATTCACGGCGTCGAGCTCGGCCCCCTTCTCGTGCAGGAAACGCACGATGCCGTCCGCGCCCCGGTGGATGGCGCCGTGCAGCGCGGTGTCGCCGTTGCCGTCCACCGTGTTCACGTCGTTGCCGAGCTCCCACGCCAGCTCGACCGCGGCCAGCGCCTCGTCGTTGGTGCCGGGGTTCTCGCCGATCTTCCAGATGCCCACCCCCGCCGCCGCCATCATCGGGGTCGCGCCGTTGGCGGTGGTCAGGTTCGGGTCGGCCCCGAGGCCCGCGAGCAGCCGCATCATCGGCACGTCGGCGGCCTTCGCGGCGAGCAGGAACGGGGTCGCGCCCACGCGGTCGAGCATGTTGCGGTTGCCGTCGCGCGGCTCTGCGGTTTGGCCGAGGTTCGGGTCGGCGCCGTGCGCGATGAGGATGCGCGCCATGTCGAGCCCGTCGAGCCGGCCGAGGGGCACGGGGAACGGCGGGTTGCGGCCGAGGTTGGGCCGGCGCGTCCACACCACCTGGTGCAGCGCCGTCCAGCCCTGTCCGCGGGCGTCGGGGTCGGCCCCCGCCGCGAGCAGCCGCGCGGCGATCTCGTACTGCGCGTTGTAGACGGCCATGCCGAGGGCGCTGGTCCCGTTGGGCAGGGTGTCGTCGGGGTCGGCCCCCGCCGCGAGCAGCACGTCGAGCGTCGTGAGGCTGCCTTCCCGGGCCGCGAACAGCAGCGGCGTGAATCCGCCCCCCGAGCGCGCGTGCACATCGGCCCCGGCCGCGATCAACGCCCCGGCCGCGCCCGGCTGGTCCTGCGCGGCGGTCCACATCAGCGCCGTCTGGCCCCGCCAGCCCTCGACCGCATCGACCTCGGCGCCGTGCCGGACGAGTACCTCGACGGCGGGCACCACGCCGCTCCGCGCGGCCGTCATCAGCGGGGTCTCGCCCTCGCCCGACGCCCGGTTGGGGTCGGCGCCGGCCTCCAGCAGCATCCCCAGCATCGCGGCGCTGCCGTTTGTGGCCGCGAGGGCGAGCGGGGCGATGCCGTAACGCGTCGTCGCATCCGCCTCGGCACCTGCCTCGATCAGCCGCGCCGCCGTAGCGAGGTCGTCCTCGTGAGCGGCCCAGTGCAGCGCGGTGGTTCCGTCCGGCTCGGCCGCGCGGGCGTCCGCGCCGGCTTCGAGCAGGGCTTGCGCCGCGGCCGCGTCGCCGGCCTTGACCGCGTCGATCAGGGGAATGGCCGGCGGCTGCGCGGCCGCCCCCGCCGTCACGGCCATCACCGCCGCAATCGCCGTCCCCGCGGCCAGCCAGCGGATCGCGCGGGATGCGTGCTCTCTCTCTTTCATTGTTCCCGCCTGCGTACGCAGAACCTCAACGGGCGTCCCGTCCACCGGGTCGGCAGAACGCCACCGGCGGCGGACGCCTGATCTCCGAGGGCTCTCGCCACGTTTTGAGCGCGGTCAGAACATCAAGGCGCCGGCCCCGATGGTGATCAGCGCCTTGATCAGCACCAAGGCGGCTTCGGTCAGCGCCCAAGCGGTTTCAACCAGTGCTTCCAGGACCTCGAGCATGAGATTTCCCCCTTGTCCGTGAACCTGAACCCTCCTACACCGTCAGCGGCTCCAGCGGCAGCCGCCCGGTGCTGTCGCCCAGCTCCTCGGGCTCGACGACCCCCGCCTTGTCCAGCATGGCCAGCAGCAGGTTGGTCATCGGCGTGTCGGTCGGGTAACGCACGTGCCGTCCGCCCTTGAGCTGCCCCGCCCCGCCGCCGGCGAGGATCAGCGGCAGGTCGATGTGCGAGTGCTGATCGCCGTCGCTGATGCCGCCGCCGTAGAGGATGAGCGACTGGTCGAGCAGCGACCCGTCGCCGTCCTGGGTCGCGTGCAGCGACTGCAGGAACCCGGAGAGCAGATCCACGTGGTACGTGTTGATCTTGGCGTACTGCTCGAGCCGGCCGGGGTCGAGCTGGTGGTGCGACACCGAGTGGTGCGCGTCGGGCACGCCGACCTCGGGGTAGCTCTGGGCGGTCTGCTCGCGGCCGATCAGGTACGTGAACACGCGGGTCACGTCGGCCTGGAACGCGAGCCGCTGCAGGTCGAACATCAGCCGGGCGTGCTCGGTGAACGAGTCGGGAATGCCCACCGGCCGCGCGAGGTTCTCGGGCAGGTCGCCGTCGCCGGCCTGCGCCTCGACCCGCTGGATGCGGCGCTCGATCTCGCGGACCGCGTCGAGGTACTGATGCGCCCGCCGCCGGTCGCCGGCCCCGAGGCGCTTCTCAAGCCGCGCCATGTCGTCGCGCACCGCGTCGAGGATGCTGCGGTCCTCGCGCAGGCGCGCCGCGCGCTGGGCGCTCGTGCCGCCCTCGCCGAAGAGCCGCTCGAACACCACGCGCGGGTTGTGCTCCATCGGCAGCGGGGTGGTGGGGGTCCGCCACGCGATGGTGTTCGTGTAGACGCAACTGTAGCCGTTGTCGCAGTTGCCGACCACGAAGCTGTTCTCGAGGGAGATCTCCAGCGACGGCAGGGGCGTGTCCTGCCCCAGCCGGGCGGCCGCGATCTGGTCAGCGGTGGTGCCGGCGCGGACGTCCGCGCCCTCGGTGCGCTTGGGGTGCACGCCGTTCAGCCAGACCCCGCTCGCCCGCGAGTGCTCGCCGTTGCCGTCGCCCCACGCCTCGGCCTGCCGGTGGGCGAGGCCGGTGGGGATGACCACGTGCTCCTTGACGGGGGCCAGCGGGCTCAGAATCGGCGACAGCTCCAGGGGGCCGTCCGTGGACGGCGTCCACTGCGACATGTTGGCCCCGTTCGGGATGTAGATGAAGCCGAGCCGCTTCGTCGGGCGCGCGGCGGTGCGGGTGAGCGCGGTGGCCGCGGGCACCATGGCGTCGAGCAGGGGCAGGGCGAGCGCGGCGCCGGCGCCTCGGAGAAACGTGCGGCGGGGCAGCGACATCTTCGTGATGATCATGACTCCGTGCTCCTCATCCGGAACGGGGGGCTGTTGACGACGCCCAGGATGAGCGTCGTCAGTCGGTAGCCGTCGTCGGCCGCGGCGCGGGTGATGGCGCGGACGGCCGGCGCGTCGTAGTGCTCAACGCCGCGGCCGACGGCGTAGGTCAGCAGCTTCTCGGTGACGGTGGTGACGAAGCGCTCGGGGTGGGCGAGCAGCGCCGCCTTGAGGCCGGCCGGTCCGTCGAAGACGGTGCCGTCGGGCATCACCCCGGTCAGGTCCATCGGGACCTTGGTCTCGTTCGGCGTGCGCCAACGGCCGATGGCGTCGAACGGCTCGAGGGCGAGGCCCAGGGGGTCCATCACCCGGTGGCAGCTCGCGCACACCGGGTTCGCCCGGTGCTGCTCCATCGCCTCGCGCATGGTCAGGGTGCGGCCGGTCGTGGTGGCCTCGAGGGCCGGGACGTCCGCGGGCGGCGGCGGGGGCGGCGTGCCGAGGATGTTCTCGAGCACCCACTTGCCGCGTACCACCGGCGACGTGCGGTTGGCGTGCGAGGTCACGGTCAGGATGCTGCCGTGGCCGAGCAGCCCGCCCCGCCCCGGATCGTCGAGGACCACCCGCCGGAAGTGGCTGCCCCGCACGTTGGGGATGCCGTAGTGCACCGCGAGCCGCTCGTTCAGGAACGTGTAGTCGGCCGAGAGCAGCTCGACGACGCTGCGGTCCTCGCGCAGGATGGCGTCGAAGAGCATCTCCGTCTCGCGCCGGAACCCCTGGCGCAGGTCCTCGCCGAAGTCGGGGAAGAGGTCCTCGTCGGGCCGCACCGCGGCGGCGTTGCGCAGGCTGAGCCACTGCCCCGCGAAGTTGGTGACGAGGGCCTCCGCCCGCGGGTCGGCGAGCATGCGCCGGGTCTGGGCCTCGAGCCCCGCGGGGTCGCGCAACTCGCCCGCGATCGCGGCGTCGAGAAGCTCGTCGTCGGGGATGCTGCTCCACAGGAAGAACGACAGGCGCGAGGCCAGCTCCAGATCGCTGAGCGCATAGGCGGTCCCGGGCGGCAGATCCGGAGGATCCGAGACAATGCGGAACAGGAACTCGGGGCTGACGAGCAGGCGCCGCAGGGCGAGCTCGATGCCGCCGTCGAACCCCCCGGTGGCCGCGCCCCGCTCGTAGAAGTCGAGCAGCCGGTCGACGTCCCCGCCGGTGACCGGCCGGCGGAACGCGCGGCGGGCGAGCGTCTCGAGAATGTCGGCGGCGCATGCGGCGGCCGAGGCGGCGTCGCTGCCCGGCTCGCAGGTGAAGATGCGCGCCCGGCTCGGCGTGTCGACGAGGGGCCGGCCGCCGCGCGACTCGAACGGTCCGGCGATGGTGAGTCGCTCGAGATAGGGCTGATAGCGCGAGTCGGCACCGGAGCCCTCGCCGGTGAACGGCCGCTTGTACAGCTTGCGGGTGCGCTCCTGCTCGGCCGCGGTCTTGCGCAGGAACGCGGCCCCGACGCGGTGGGGGCCGGCGCTCACCCGCACCCGGACCTCGCGCGCGTCCGCCTCGGCGTACTGGCTCCGGCGCTGGCCCGGCTCGAGGGCGCGGCCGACCGTGAACACCTCGAGGCGCTCGCCGTCCAGGGTCAGCTCGAGCGCGTGGGGCTCGATGAAGAGCGGACCGTCGGGGACGACCGAGATCACGTACTCGGCGTCCTCGGGGAAGTTGAAGTCGACGACCATCCCCCCGCGGGTCCCGAACGGGAGCCCCGCGACGTGGCCGTCCTGCCCCTGGTCGGAGGGGACGCGGAACGTCTCGGCGATCGGCGAGGGCACCGGCGAGCCCACCGCGAGCCGGGCGATCTTCCGCGCCGCCGCCAGATACCGCTCCATGAGGGTCGGCGAGACCCCCAGCACCCCCGCGATATTGTCGAAGCCGTAGCTCGTGTCGTCGGCCGGCAGCAGGTCGCTCACGTCTACGTCGAGGTCGAGGAGGTCGCGGACGACGTTGCGGTACTCGACGCGGCTCAGCCGGTGCAGCGCCTCGGTCCGCCCCGGCCGCAGGTCGGCGGCGGCGGCGCGGTCGAGCTCGGTCTCGAGCCAGGCGCGGAAGCCGTCGTAGGCGGCCGGGGCCGGGCGGGGCCGCGGCTGCGGCGGCATCGCCCCGGCGCGCAGCTTGGCGACCACCTTCTCCCAGACCGCCGCGTCGCCGGCCACGTCCGACAGGTCCATCCCTTCGAGCGACAGCCCGCCGGTCTCCAGCCGGTCGTTGTGGCACGCGACGCAGTACCGGTCGACGAGCTCGCGGTGGCCGTCGGCGGGGGCGCCGGGCTGCCCCGCGGCCGGCATTCCGGCACCGGCCGTCGCGAAGATCACCGCGGTCCCGACGACGGCACCGATCACCCGGAATCCAGACATGGGCCGTGGTTCCTCAACTACAGTGGAACGAGTTGCCGGTGCACAGTTCGATGGCCTATTTTGGGCTTTGGGCGCGCGGGGTGTCAATCGGACGGCTCGACGACAGCTTCGGGTATCATGGTGGAGCAAGAATCCTCCCGGCGCTCGAGACGGAGCGGGCGCGGAGACGTTGCGAGTCCGGCCGAGCCGGAGGTTGACGATGACCCCGACACCACCCGACAGTGTGTGGCCCTGGCTCCGCGAAAACGCCGTTTCGCTCACGGTGCTGATTGCGCTGGGCAGCGGTGTCTTCTACCTCGGCTCGATGTTGGCGTCGAAGGCCGATGTCGCGAATACGGCGTCGAAGGCCGACGTTGAAGACCTCGGCGACACCGTTCGCGAGATGCAGGCCGATGTCGCGAATACGGCGTCGAAGGCCGACGTTGAAGACCTCGGCGACACCGTTCGCGAGATGCAGGCCGATGTCGCGAATACGGCGTCGAAGGCCGACGTTGAGGACCTCGGCGACACCGTTCGCGAGATGCAGGCCGATGTCGCGAATACGGCGTCGAAGGCCGATGTTGAGGACCTTGGCGACACCGTTCGCGAGATGCAGGCGTCGTTCGACACGACGGTCGACGGCCTGAACGAAACGGTGAACAGCCTGAACACCACTGTGGCGGCGCTGGGGAGGGCCGTAGATCGGCTCGGTGCCACCGCCGACGCGCTGAACGAGACATCCAGGGTGCTGGTAACGTGCATCGTCGATGTCCACCATTCCTGGAGAGTCGCCTACCTCCGCGCTGCAAGGTCGTGGGTAGAAGCCGGCCGCGACCTCGTAGAAGCCGACCTCTTCGTGGATCCGCCGGAACTCCCCGAAAACTGCGAAGGTCTGCGCTCCCGGTAGGGCGTCCATCCACGACGATGCGGGCGCTCGTACTAGTGCACTCCTTCAGCGCTGCCGCCGCCTCGTTCACGGACTTCCAGGCGTTCGGCGGAGCGGCGCGAGTCAGCAACAAGGCATGGTAGGGCGGGGGCGCGGCGCCGGCGCCCGGAACGCGAGGGGCACCCGGAACGCGAGGCAAGGCATGAACCGATATCCGCCCGTCGTCGTCGCCCTGTTGCTTGCGCTGGCCGCGCCCGCGTCCGCCCCGGCGCAGTGGGCGCAGTTCCGGGGGCCGAACGCCGGCGACGTCGGCGACGACCCCGCCCTGCCCGATACCTGGAGCGAGACCGAGAACGTCGTCTGGCAGATCGACCTCCCCGGGCTGAGCTGGAGCTCGCCGGTCGTCTGGGAGGACACGATCTTCGTCACCTCGGCGGTCAGCGCCGGCGACGTGGTCGAGCCCATCCCCGGCCTCTACGACCCCGGCGACGACAACGGGGCGACCCGATCGTCCGAGGTCCACCGCTGGGTCGTCTGGAACATCGACTTCCACACCGGCGCCGTGCGGTGGGAGCGCGAGATGCACCGCGCCGCCCCCACCATCGCGCGGCACATCAAGAACAGCTTCGCGTCGGAGACCCCGGTCACCGACGGCCGCCGGGTGTACGTCTACTTCGGCACCGCGGGCATCGCCGCCGCGCTGAACATGAGCGGCGAGACCGTCTGGTACACCGAGCTGGGGGCCTACGAGACCACCGGCGGGTTCGGCTCCGCCGCCTCGCCCACGCTGCACGGCGACCGGCTCTACATCGTGAACGACAACGTGACGCGCTCGTTCATGGTCGCCCTCGACCGGGACACCGGGGCCGAGGTCTGGCGGGTCGAGCGGGACGAGCGCGGCCAGAACTGGGCGACCCCGTTCGTCTGGGAGAACGAGCTGCGGACCGAAATCGTGACCGCGGGCACCCAGGGCGTCCGCTCGTACGACCTCGACGGCAACCTGCTGTGGGAGATCCACGGCATGTCGGGCCTGACGGTGCCGACGCCGTTCTCGCGGCACGGGCTGCTCTACATCGGCTCGGGCTATCCCGGCGGCGGCCTGCGCCCCGTCTACGCGGTCCGGCCGGGGGCGTCGGGCGACATCTCCATCTGGTCGCCCGACGACATGCGCACCGGGCTGAACTTCGGCTTTCCCGGCGTCAAGGCGTCGTCCGACGACGTCGCCTGGGCCTATCCGCTGCTCGGCACCTACAACACGTCGGCCCTCGTCTACGGCGACCAGTACTACACGCTGCTCGACCGGGGCTTCCTCGTCGCCCACGACGCCCGCACCGGCGACGAGATCTACGGCCGGCGGCGGCTCGAGATCGGCAACGGGTTCACGGCGTCGCCGTGGGCGTACAATGACCGGATATTCCTGCTCAGCGAGGACGGCGAGACGTTCGTCGTCCGGGCGGGGCCCGAGTTCGAGATCCTGCACACCAATCCGCTCAACGAGATGACGCTCGCGACGCCCGCGGTGGCGAACGGCAGCCTCATCCTGCGGACGCGGACGAAGCTCTATCGCATTGCAGAGGGGGGGCGGCCGTGACAGTTGTGAAGATGACCGTGAACGCGATTGCCCGGGCCGGCGCGCGGGCGCCGGCGTCCCCGGCGCGGTCGGCCGGCGTGCTGGCTGCGGCGGTCCTGGCGGTCCTGGCGTCGGGATCGGCCGGTGCCCAGACCGTCACCCTGACGAAGGTCGGCGAGATACCGGGCCCGGCCGAGCACATCCGCGTGCAGGGCGACTACGCGTACGTCTCGCACCACTCGTCGTTCAACGTCTGGGACGTCTCGGACCCGGCCGCGCCGGCGCGGATGGGGGCGACCGAGCTGCCCCAGGAGATATGGGGGTTCCGGGTCCGCGGCGACCGCGCCTACGTGGGCGCCAACTTCTTCGGGGTGGCCATCGTCGACATCTCCGACCCCGCGGCCCCGACCGTGCTCGGCAACCACGAGACCCTGGGGCAGACCAAGATCGGCGCGGTGTACGAGAACCGGGTGGTGCTGATCGACCACATGGAGGGCATGGTGCTCGTCGACGCCACCGACGAATCGGCGCCGACGGGGGCCGGCTCGTTCTTCCTCGACGGCTACGCGCGCGACGTGGTGACGTCGGGGCCCATGGCCTACGCCACCGACTCGCCGACCGGCCTCTACGTCTTCGACCTGTCGGCGCCGGGGCCGCCCGAGCCCGTCGGCATCCTGCACGCCCCCGGCGCGCCCCGCGCCATCGAGGTGCAGCGCGAGGTCGGCGAGGTCTCCGGGCTGCTCGCGGGGGCGGGAGGCGGCCACCTCCAGATCTACGACGCCTCGGACCCGACGCGCCCGGTGCGGGCCGCGACCTTCGAGACGCCGGGGCGCGCGTCGCGGGTGGCCTTCTCGGGGTCGCACGTCTTCGTCGCGGACGCCGAGGCCGGCGTCGCCATCGTCGACGTCTCGAACCCGTCCGCCCCGGCGCCGGCCGGGACCCACGGGACCGGCGAGCCGGCCCGCGACGTCGCCGCGACCGACACGCACGTGTTCGTGGTCGTCGGGGCGGGCGAGCGCCAGGAGGGCGAGACCGCGGTCCACATCTTCAACCGTTCGTCGTGAGCCAGCCCCGGCCCGACGCGTCATCTTCCCGCGTGGGGCGCCCCGGAGCGGACCGGGGCGCCCCCGTCCGTGCTTCCGGCCAACCCGCGCCGCCATGGACCCCCTCCTGACCCCCGACGAACGCGAGCTGGTGCACGAGCAGCGGGCGCTGTTCGACGCCAGCCGCGCCCTGCTCGCCGACCTCGACCTCGTGCCGGGCGACGTCGAGGCCCTCGAGGCGATGCGGCGGCGCCTCGACGAGCTGTTCCTGATCATGGTGGTCGGCGAGTTCAACGCCGGCAAATCGACGTTCCTGAACGCCATCCTCGGCGTCGACGCCCTCGAGACCGGCGAGCTGCCCACGACCCGCTCCGTGCACCTGCTGCGCCACGGGGCCATCGAGTCGGTGCGCGAGGCCGAGCCCCGCTTGCTCGTGCACGAGCTGCCGGTCGAGGTGCTGCAGGAGCTGAACATCGTCGACACCCCCGGCACCAACTCGATGCAGCGCGAAGAGCAGTTGCTGACCGAGGGCTTCGTGCCCCGCGCCGACATCGTCTTCTTCGTCACCTCGCTGCTGCGCCCGTACTCGGCGAGCGAGCACGACTTCCTCAAGCTCATCCTGAGCTGGGGCAAGCACGTGGTGTTCATCGTCAACCAGGTCGATCTGGCCAGCGGCCCCGACCACGCGGCGCGGGTGAAGCGCTACGTGCAGCAGCAGGCGCGGGAGGCGCTGGGCGAAGAGCCGCCCCTGTTCGCGATCAGCGCCCGCGGCGTGGTGCGCGAGCGCACGTCCGGCGAGCCCCTGTCCGACCTCGACGAATGGGCCGCGTTCGCCGCCTACTTCCGGTCGACGCTGCGCGACCGCGACCGCGTCAAGCTGAAGCTGACCGCGCCGCTCAACAGCCTGACGCCGGTGCTCGCCCGCTGGGCCGACGCCCTCGGCGAGCGCCTGCGGCTCGTGCGCGGCGACCACTCCGCCCTCGCGTCCATCCTTACCGAGGTCGACGCCTACGAGACGCGGATGCGGGCCGACGTGTCGCGCTACCAGTCGCAGATCACCAACGTCCTCTGGCAGCTCGACCGGCGCGGCCAGCGGTTCTTCGACGAGCTGGTGCGGCTGACCAACATCATGCGCCTGCGCGACAAGGACGTCGTCGAGAACCGCTTCCGCAACGAGGTCGTCGCCGACGCGCCGCAGCGCATCGAAGAGGAGGTGCAGGCCCTCATCGACTGGCTGGTGCGCCAGAACCTCGCGATGTGGGAGAAGGCCGACGGTCTGCTGCGCCAGCGGCGCGAGGCCCTGCGCGACGCGGCGGGGCGCACGCGCTTCGTCAGCCCGCAGTACGTCTACAACCGCGAGGAGATCTTCACCCGCCTCGCGCAGCCGGTGAAGCGGCGGCTCGCGCTCTTCGACGCCCAGCGCGAGGCGGACGAGGTCGTGGCGGCGGTGAACGCGGCCATCGCGAAGACGTTCGGGGTCCAGGCGGTGGTCATCGGCCTCGGGGCAGCCCTGACCGCCGCGTTCACCACCCTCGGCCTCGACGTGACGGGCACCGTCGGCGCGACCCTGCTCGTCGCCTCCGGCCTGTTCATCCTGCCCCAGCGCCGGGCGCGGCTGAAGCGCGAGCTGGCGTCCAAGGTCGAGACCCTGCGCACAGAGCTGGCGCAGACCCTCGAGGCGCGGTTCCAGGAGCAGCTCCGCGACTACGTCGAGCAGTTGCGCGAGACGTTCGCCCCCGAGCTGGAGAGCACCAAGGCCCAGGTGCTCCGGCTGCGCAGCGGCGGCGAGACCCTCGAGGCGCGGCAGGCGGAGTGCGCGGCGCTGCTGGCGCGCGTCGACGGCCGGGGGTCGCCGGCGCCGGATCGGCCCGAGGCCGCCGCGGCGGCCGTGAACCGCGGGGGCGCCGTCGGGTAGGTGCGGCGTTGAAGGCTTGTCGAGCGCGGCACGGCCTTGCGGCCCAGGCGTCCCCCCGGTGGATGGCGGGACAGAGCCCGCAGGCGCGGCGCCCGGTTTCAACCGGACCGTTTGCCTGGTAGCGCAATGCGCGCATCAGGATCGTGTCGAAACGTCACGAGTCGGGTTCGAACGGGATGATCCTCGCGCCGAGGACGCCCGCGGGGTCGAAGCGCTTCTTCCACTCGCAGACCTCGCGCCACCGCCGTCCGTAGTGGCGGCGCCACGCTTCCCGGTCCCAGTTCAGCCAGCCCGTGAGGTACCGCTTGCCGCCGTGGGCGACCAGGGTTCGCCCGGCCTTCTCGACGGCGGGCAGCAGCTCCGCCTGGTCTTCCCGCGCGATGTAGGGGATCAGTCCGATCCCCGCGATCCGCGCGCCGCGCGGGGTCATCAGCAGCGGCGGCCCGCCGCCGCCCAGCCGGTCCAGCGGCCGGATCATGACGTTGGTCGTCGGCACGAGCTTCCGCGGCAGCGCCGCCAGGACGGCCTCGATGGCGTCGCCGGCGCGTTCCCACGGCACGTACGCCTCGGTCACGGGGTAGATCACCTGGCTGTCCGCCTCCAGTTCGCCGGGACCCGCTTCGGGCTGATCGGCGAACGTCGCCATCGACTGTTCCAGCGGCGGGAAGCGGACGTCGGCCGGCAGGCGCGCCGCGGAGCCGGTCGTGCTCCGGCCACCGTCGTGCTCGACGCTCGCGTGGAGCGGAAAGCACCACTCCGCGCCCGTCCGGAAGTCGAGGTCGCGGCAGGCGCTCCGGTGCGACCGGTGGCGCGCCCACGCCCGCAGGTACGCGCAGCGGTCGCCCTCGATCATCTCCCTCGCGGCCGCGATCAGACCGTCGATGTCGTGGTACAACAACCGTTCCGTGCGTACGGCGGTCCCGGTCGGCCGCAGTGCCAGCCGAGCGCGCGTGATCACCGCGAACTGACCGAGTCCGCAGCGCACGGCGTCGAAGAGGACCGGGTTCTCGCTCCGGCTGCACCGCGCGGCGACGCCGGAGCCGGTCACGACGTCGAGGCGCTCGACGTTGTCGGCCTGGGTGCCGTAGCGGTGGGAGGCGGTTCCGATGCCGCCCGTGGAGAGCGTCCCTCCGACGGTGGTGTCCAAGTTGTTCGTCAACACCCGCGGCACCCTTCCCGCCGGGAGCGTCTTCCGTACGACCTCGCGCCACGTGGCCCCCGCCTCGACGTCGATCGTGCGCTCGCCGCAGGCGGCGACCCGGTTCAGCCTAGTCAGGTCGAGCAGCACGCCGCTCTCGGCGAGTCCCTGTCCGCTCTGGCTGTGGCCGAGTCCGTGCGCGGTCACCGGGGTCCGGGTCTCGTTCGCCCAGGCCATGACGCGGGCGACGGTCTCGGGATCGGTCGGGCGGCACACCGCGCCGGGGGGGCGATAGACGATCCGGCCGGAGTCGAACGCGGCGGCGTGGCGCGCCTTGGGGTCGAGGGCCGTCTCGACCATCGCCCTCAGTCGCAGATCTCGCGGTTGCATCCCGGCCTCCGCGGTCCGTCCGGCCCGCGTTTCCCCCGACTCGGCCCGTCTCGGATTCCCGCCGGGCCTGCCGCGCGGGCCTGCCGCGCCCGTTCAGGCCCCCGGCGGCACCGCGCTGACGACGCCGTTGCGGTACAGGTCGCGCAGGATCTGCCGCCGTCGGGCTATACGAGATTTTCTTTTGTGCTATTTTGCGCACATTGTATTCTGCTGCGCACAGTTCGTCGAACGGGGGGGGGCGGGGATTCCCGCCCAAGGTGGCCGGCGCGGAGGTGGTGCTCCGGTTCGTCGCTCAGAGCATCTGGCGCAGCATGAGCTCGCGGAAGCGCCCCGGCGTTTCGAACAGCTCGTCGAAGCCGCCCTCCTGGACCACCCGCCCGCCGTGCAGCACGTAGATGCGGTCGGCGCCCCGGATCGTCGACAGGCGGTGGGCGATGACCACGCGCGTGATCGTCAGGGCCTCGATGGAGGCCATCACCGCGCTCTGCGCGCCGGTGTCGAGCCAGCTCGTGGCCTCGTCGAGAAAGATGATGCGCGGCTCGCGCACGAGGGCGGCCGCGATCATGATGCGTTGCGCCTGCCCGCCCGAGAACGCCGCGTCGCTCTCGCCGACGGGCGTGAACATCTGCATCGGCATCGCCTCGATGTCGGCGGCGAGGGCCGCCTGACGGGCGGCGCGCCACGCCGACGCGATGTCGACCTTGCGGGACACGCCGACGATGTTCTGCAGGATCGTCCCCGGGCGCAGGGTCCCGTTCTGCATGACGACGCCCACCTGGCGCCGGACCGAACGGCGGTCGAGCGACGCGAGGTCGTGCCCGTCGTAGCGGACGACGCCCGCCGCGGGGTTCTGCAGGCCGAGCGCGAGGCGGATCAGCGTGCTCTTGCCGCAGCCGGTCTCGCCGACCACCGCGATGAACTCGCCGGGCCCGGCGCGCAACGACACGTCCTCGAGCACGAGGGGCCCGTCGGGCGCGTAGCGGAACGAGACGCGCTCGAAGGCCAGGCCGCCGGCGAGCGCCGCCTCGGGCGCCTCGTCGGGCGGCGGCGGGGGCGCCTCGGCGAGCAGCGGCTGCACCTGCATCACGGAGGGCGCGAGCGTGGCGACCGCCTGGAACGAGTGGCCCAGCCGCGAGACCGCCGAGAAGAAGGTCATCGACACGCCGTAGGCGGCCAGGAAGGCGGCCACGCCCAGCCCCGCGCTGGGCCGCAGGGCGTAGGCGAAGAGCAGGGTCGCCACGACGCCGGGCAGGGCGGCGCTGAAGGCGACGAAGTGCGCGTTCAGCCGGCCGATGTCGAGGGCCGCGGCCTGCTGCTCGCGGTACTTCCGGGCCCACGACGCGAGGGCCGCCTCGTCGGCCCCGCCCGACCGCAGCTTCGCGATGCCGGTGATGAACTGGAAGAGGTCGGACGACAGGTCCCGCGCCGCCTTGAGATGACGCCGGTGCATCGGGAACTGGAGCAGGCCGAAACCCAGAGCGGCGGCCAGCGCCACGGCCGCCAGCCCGACGCTGAGCCAGCCCAGCCCGGCGTCGTAGGCGAAGACGAGCAGGAACGTGGGCGTCAGGAAGATCAGCGACAGCAACGGTCCGCCGACCGTGCCCGAGACCTTGTCGCGCAGCGAGCTGAAGACCGCCATCCGCGCCGCCAGGTCGCCGGCCGCGTAGTCGCGGAAGAACTCGGGCCGCAGCCGGAGCACGCGGTCCCAGACGGCCGACGCCAGCCGCGCCGCCACGCGGCCCTCCAGCCGCATCAGGGCCGTGCCCTGGAACATCGAGAGCACCGCGGCGGCCACGGCCAGCACCGCCAGGGCCCCCGTGAACCGCAGCAGCCCGGCGGTGTCGCCGTACGGCAGCACCGAGTCGGCGACCACCGCGAGCACGACGGCCGGCAGGACCGAGAACAGGCCGCAGACGGTGCCCGCCAGCAGAAAGCGGACCAGGTCCGACGTCAGGCGCCCGCTGGCGCAGCGGGCGACGTCGGCCGCGCCGATGCCGCGTTCATGCGGCAGGGGCCGCACGAACGACCACGCCGTGCGGCTCACGAGCCGCGCCGCGGCCCGGTCCATGTGCGTCGAGCGCCCCGACAGCGGGTCGACCATCCGGTAGCCGCGCACGCCCGGGACGAGCGCCACCGGCGCGCCGCCGTCGCGCAGGAACCCGAGCATGGCCCCGCTGTCGCCCCGCCACCACCGGGTGGAGGTCTGCAGCTTCAAGTCCCGGCACCGGACGCCCGACGCGGCGGCCGCCGCCCGCACCGCGGGCTCGGGATCCGCCTCGGCCGCCCCCGGCGGCACGCGGAACGCTATCCCCTCGTGGCGCCCCACCACGTCGAGGGCCAACGACAGCGGCGACGCCCCCGGCGGCAGCCCCGTCAGCAGTTCGAAGAGCCCGCGGCGGGCCTCCTCGACCCCCTGCTTCCGGTGCGCGACCCGGGAGCGCTGCTCGTTCGCCTCGTCGGCGAGCAGCAGCCGCTGGGTCATCTGCTCGAAGCGCAGGGCGACCCGGTGGAAGGACGCCAGCACCGCCTCGAGGCGGCCGTCCGCGCAGAGCGCGCGCGACGACACCGTCTCGACGGGCCCGTCCGCCGACGCCGACACCCAGCTTTCGGGCGTCACGGGCAGCAGCCCGGGCCCGGCGGGGTCAGGGCCTTCGGAGCCGAGGAGCGCCACGCCCCCCGCGGCCCGGACCCACGCCGCCCCCGCCTTCGCGGCGACGAGCGCCCCCGCCTCGACGGTGAGCGCGTCGCCGGACGCGACCCGCCGGTCCGGGCGCGGATGGCTCTCGACGCCCGCGCCCAGCGCCGCCAGCACGTCCCGCACCCACTCGTCGACCTGCTTGGCGACCTCGTCGACGACCCCGCCCGACAGCAGCGTGTCGATCGTGAGCATCCGGAGCCGGCAGCCCGGCAGCCCCTTGGCGATCCCGACCATCGCCGCGTCGCCCCCGTCCTCGTCGGTCGGAAAGCTGAAGAGGAGCCGCCCGGCCGGGGCGCGCAGCAGGTGCTTGAAGCTCGACGAGACCTTCTCGCCCGACAGCTCGGCCAGGAAGACGTCGATGGCCCCCTCCTCGACGAACCACGCGACCGCCGGGTCGCCGAGGCTGACCGGGGCGTTGGCGGCGCTCCGGAAGGGCTTGCCCAGGGACACGGCGAGCGACGTCAGATGGTCGGGGGCGGCGGGCGGCGGGGCGGTTCCCGGTTCCATGCGTGAAGACCTCCCTCGCGCGGCTCAGTGCGCGAGGACGAGCCGGTGGTAGGCCCCGCCCTCCGCCGCCATCAGTTCGTCGTGCGTGCCCGACTGGACCTCGCGCCCGTGGTCGAGGACGACGATGCGGTCGCAGTCGCGGATGGTGCTCAAGCGGTGCGCCACGATCAGGCACGTGCAGCCCCGGCGCCGCAGCGCGTCGTCGACGCGGGCTTCGCTCAGCGCGTCGAGCGCGCAGGTGGCCTCGTCGAGGACGAGGATCGACGGGTCGCGCACCAGGGCGCGGGCGATCTCGAGGCGCTGGCGCTGCCCCCCGCTGAAGTTGCGTCCGCCCTCCTCGACCGGCGAGTCGTAGCCGCCCGGGCGCGCGCTGATGGTGTCGTGCATCAGGGCGTCGCGCGCCGCCGCGACGAGCCTGTCGTGGGGGACGGTGGGGTTCCAGAGCGTGAGGTTGTCGCGCACCGTGCCCGCGAAGAGGAACGGCCGCTGCGACACGACGGCCACGGAATTGGTGAGCACGTCGCGCGGGACCTCGGGCAGCGGCACGCCGTCGAAGAGCACGTCGCCCGACCACGGGGCGTAGACCCCGCTCAGGAGAAGCACCAGGGTCGACTTGCCGGAGCCCGTGGACCCCACCACGGCCACCCGCTGCCCGGGCTCGAGGGCGAGGCTGAAATCCTCGATGAGCGGCGTCCCGGTCCGTCGGTAGCCGAAGGTGACGTCGCGCAGGGCGAGGCGGCCGGCGAGTCGGAGGCGTCCGCCGAGGTGGGCGAGCTGCCTGGGGGCGGGCTCGGCGTCGGCGGCGAGCAGCGGGTCCTCGGCCGCGTCGATGACGTCGTGCAGCCGCTGGAGGTCCGCCTCGAGCACCTGGAACATGTCGGCGAACTGGACCAGGCGTCCGACGGGGCGCAGGAAGTTCCCGGCCACGATGTAGAAGCCCATGAGCATCCCGACGGTCATGCCGCCCTCGATGACGCGCCAGCCGCCGAGGCCGATGACGGCCGCCCCGCCGAGGATCGAGAAGAGCGTCGGCAGCGCGGAGATCGCGTGCCCGAGTTCGGCGTACCGCTGGCGGGCCTGCAGCTCCAGCGCCTGGAACCCGGACCAGCGGGCGAAGAAGTCGTCTTCGGCCGCCGTCGCCTGCAGGTGGTCGATGTTGCGGAGCCCGGTGACCGCGAGGCCGGAGAGCGTCGCCTGGTGACCGCGCAGCCGCCAGTTCTGCTCGGTCCGCCTGCGCGTGATCGCGCGCGTCAGGAGGACGGACACGGCCGCGAGGACCGCGACCACGGCGGCCAGCAGCGGGTCGTAGAAGACCATCAGCAGCAGGCAGCACGCGCTGACGACGATCTCCACGGCGACGCCCAGAAGCTGGACGGAAGCCTGCGCGGCGACGCGGGCCACGGCCTGCGACCGCGCCATCAGGTCGCCGGCCAGCCGGTGCTGGAAGAACTGCACGGGCAGTCGGAACAGGCGGCGTACGAACCGGTCGCTCTGTACGATGGAGAGCCGTACGTTGAGTCGCTGCAGGCAGCGGTGCTGGAGCCACGACAACAGGTACACGAGCCCGGCCGAGACGGCCGCCGCCCCGACGAACACGGCGGCCCACGGCGGCGGCTGGGGCGCCGCGAGGACGTGGTCGACGAGCAGGGTGAGCAGTATCGGCGTCGTCAGCACCGGCACGAGCAGCAGCAGGCCGCAGGCGGCGGCGAAGGCGAGCGCGGCGCGGGCGCCCGCGAACCAGGGCCGCAGCAGCCGCAGGCCGGGGCGCCGCTCGGTCCCGGGACGGAAGTCCGGGGTGGGCTCGACGAGCAGCGCGACGCCGGTGAACCCGCGGTCGAGGGTGTCCGCGTCGAGCGTGCGGTGTCCGACCGCGGGGTCGTTGACGTGGTACCGGCCGCGCCCCACCCCTTCGAGCACGACGAAGTGGCTGAACTCCCAGAAGAGGATGGCCGGCAGCCGGACGTTGCGCAGGTCCTCGGGCTCCTGGCGCCAGCCGGTGACGCGCAGTCCGTAACGCCGGCCGGCGCGGACGATGTCGCTGGCGCTGCACCCGTCGCGCGTGACCCCGCACGCCTCGCGCAGCTCCTGCAGCGGCACCCAGCGTCCGAAGTGCGCCAGCACGATCCCCAGACAGACCGCGCCGCACTCGGTGGCCTCGAACTGGAGCATCACCGGCGTCCGCACCCGCCCGCGCCGGAACAGGCGCGGGAACGGCGCGAAGAGACGGGCGAGCAGGGCCATCAGTCGGTTCCCGGGGGAGCGAGGAGCCACACCGGCGCGTGCCGCGCGGTGACCACCCGCACGCGGCAGCCGCCGGGGGCGGGACTCTCGGCCCCCGCGTCGAGGGCGAACCGCAGCACCCGCCCGGACTCCCCGTCCGGACCGGCGCCGAGGTTGGCCAGCCACGCGGGAACGGCGGGCAACAGGTCGCCCGGGCGCTCGACCCGCGCGCCGACGGCGACGGAACCGCCGCCGGTCGAACGCACCCGCGCCACCTGTCCCTCCTCGACGGCGGCCGACGCCGACGCGGGCACGAAAGCCAGCACCTCCACCGGCGCGTCGGGGCCGGCCCTGACCTGGGCGACCGCCGAGTCGGCGGCCAGGGCGCCGCCGGAAATGAGGCTGGAGAACTCCAGCTCGCCCGCCCAGGGCGTGGTCACGACGCCGCCGACGTCCAGCGCCGCCCGAAGGTCGGCCACGGCGTCCCGCGCGGCCGAGAGCGACGGCGGCGCCGCGCGGCCCCCGATGACCTCGAACTCGAGCTCGAGCCTCTCGAGACGCGCTTCCGCGATGCGCAGGTCGCGTTCGACGTCCGGCTGGCGGACGCGCGCGAGCACATCGCCCGCGTCGACGGCGTCGCCGGGCGCGACGAGCACGTCGGTCACCGTGCCCGTCACCCCCGAGACCACCGTGTGCCGCACGCCGGGGCGCACGACCACGCAGTCGGCGAAGATGGCGCGCTCGACCGTGCCCAGCACGCCCCAGCCGGCAACGCCGGCGACGAGGACGAGAACCGCGGTCAGGACGACCCACTCGCGAGGGGCGGTGACCTGCAGCAGCGAATGCAACTGCTCACGCTCGGACAGCGCGGCGATGGCGGTCAATCGGAAGCGCATCAGACAGGACCGTTCGGAGAAGACCCGCGCCCGGAGGCGCCCGAAACCGAGAGCGCGGGCGCGGCCCCGGCCGACGAACCGGGCCCCGCCTTCGGCGGCAGGAGCGCCAGACCGGCGTACGCCTTCGCGGAGGGCGGTCCGGCACCGAATGACACCTTGACGTGGTTGACGCCCCGGCAGGCGATGCGCACGCCGGCGGCGGTGAACACGCGCTGACGGCCCGTCCACGCCAGAAGCCCCGACGCCTTCGCCGGCGAGCAGAGGCGGCGCGCGACGAGGCGGTCGACGAGCGGTTCCCAGTCGCGGCGCGAGCCGGCGGCCCAGGCGCCGCCCGGGGGGCCGGCGAACAACTCGACCCCGGCCCGGGGGCCGATGCCGGCCCCCGCCACGTCGACCGAGAGGCCGACACCGGTGCACGCGGGCCCGAACTCGGCGAGCAGTCCCCGGACGGCGGCCAGCGGCCCCCGCCACGACAGCGAGCCGAGGAGATCCGTGACGTCGGAGACGCCGAGGTCGGCGACGACCACGCGCAACGTACGCGCCGGACGCCCTCGGAAGACGCCGGCGTTGATCACATGAGCCCGGCCGCGGAGGGCGCCGAGAACCCGTTCGACCCCGCGGCGCGCCTCGGGGAACGCCGGAAGACCGACGGCGGCGGGGAGCCCCTCGGCAACGACGTCGGCGAGGTCGGCAACCCGACCCTCGGCCCGAGACCGGGGCGGCTCCCGGAAGGAGAGGAAGACCCCCGGCAGGGCCGGTGCCGGCGAAACCGCGCGGGCGAGGTCGTACTCCAGCAGGGCGAGCCATGTGCGGCGCGCCCACGGCGCCTCCCGGGCGGTGAAGGCGGCCGCGAACGAGCCGAGCAACGCCTCGGGAGATCCGCGCGGCGCGGCGCGGCCGCGCGCGGCGAGATGGGCGGCGAGCGGTCCCCCCGGATAGAGGGCGGCGCAGAGATCGGCCGCGGGTTCGGCCCGGCCGAGGCGGAACTCGAAGCCCATGTAGCCGGCGACCACGGCGGGGAGCGCGCCGCAGCCGGCGAGCAGACGGTCCCAGCCGGCCCCCGATAGCAGGGCGGGCGGGTACAGGGCCCGCAACCCGGTCAGCAACGCGGCGAGCGACCCGCGGACCGGGGCCGGGGGAGCCGCGGCGACCGCATCCGGCGGCGCGACCGGGCTCACTGGGCTAAGGCAACCGTGCATTCGCTGGACCGGCAATGGCGCAGGCACCACGGAGTGCTAGCCGCCCCCCCCGGCCCACGTCAGATTGCGGGACGGCCCTGGCGAATCCGTAGCGTCGCTCCCGACACGAAACTATGTGAAATATAGCACAGAACCGCGCGTGGGGCGGCTACGGAGCCGCAGGCGACGCTCGCCGGGCCGGCGGAATCGTCGGCGTGGATGTCGTTCGGATTCAGCCGGAACGCTCGCGAAGCATCGCTTCCAGCTTGGCCGCCCGCGCCCGGGCGGCCGCGGCGCGGGTTCGACAACCGCGGATCGCCCTCCTCGTCGACGATCAGCAGGTCGCCGCGTGCCGGCGGCAGGCCGTCCCCGGGAGCGCCGTCGCCTCCGCCGCGGCGCGGCGACCGCTGCCCGACGCGGTCCGCGGGCTGGCCGCCGCCCCGCCCGCGGCCAGGTCGGGACGGTAGCGCCGGCAACTTTTTTTGTCCCCCCATATATCTACAAAATGGGAGCATGGCCGCCGCCTCTTGGTTCGTTTTACGATAGGCCCGGCCCCCGGGCCCGGCATGTCCCCGGCATGTCCCCGGCATGTCCGGGCTGCGGGCTCCCAGCGGTGCGGATGGTGTCCGGTAGTCGTTAGGAGGACGTGTCGTGCACCCGATCGATGCCTTCGACCGCATCCTGGCGTCGCTGCACCACGCCACGCTCGACGACGCCCACTGGCCCGCGACCGCCGCTCTGATCGACGAGGCCTGCGGTGCCGCGGGCAATGGGCTGGTGGTCGGCGAAGGGTCTGGCGACGACGCGCGCGTCCACTTCGCCCGGTTTCTCTACCGCGGCGAATCCCGACAGGATCTGGTGCGCGAGTATTTCGGCGTCTACTGGCCCGACGACGAAGGGCCGCGCCGCCTTCGGGGGCTGCCCGCCGGACGACTGTTCCCTACCTCTGACCTGTACACCGAAGAGCAGTTGAAAACATCGCCGGCGTACAACGAGGGATGGCGCCGCTGCCGCGGCCAGAACGGCTTCGGCGTGCGCCTCGAAGGGCCGGACGGCCTGCGCATCGTTTGGTGCATCGCCGACCCTATCGCGACCGGCGGCTGGCAGCCCGAACAACTCCAACTGATCGAGTCTCTGCTGCCGCACATCCGCCAGTTCGTCCACGTCCGTCAGGCGCTGGTCGGTGCCGATGCGCTGAGTGCTGGTCTGGTCAGCTTGCTCGACAACAGCCGGATTGGCGTTCTGCACCTGGACCGCGGCGGGCGCGTGCTGTCGGCGAACGCCCCCGCCCTGGACATCCTGCGCCGCGGCGAGGGGCTGTCCGACAAGGGCGGCGTCCTGCACGCCGCGCTGCCGGCGGATGACAACCGCCTGCAGAGGCTGCTGAAGCGCGCGCTGCCGAGCCCTGGGGAACAGCCGCCGACCGGCGGCTCGATGACGATCCGGCGCCCCTTGCTTCGGTCGCGGCTGGAGCTTCACGTAAGCCCCCTGGACGCTGCGCGGGCGGACTTCGGAGGTCGGAGGGTGACGGCGCTGGTGCTGGTGGTCGACCCGGCGAGCCGTCTGCGCATCGACCCGGCCCGGGTGTCGGTGGTGCTCGGCCTGACGCCGTCGGAGGGCCGGGTGTCGGCGCTGCTGGCCGAGGGCCGGTCGGTGCGCGAGATCGCCGCAACCACCGGCTACCGGGAAAGCTACGTCCGCTGGCTTCTGAAGCAGGTCTACAAGAAGCAGGGCCTGTCCGGGCAAATCGCCCTGGTGCAGCGGGTCCTGCGGATCCTGGACGCATACGCCTTGCCGCCCCGCTGACAGCCGGTGGGCCGTCAGCGGCTCCGCCCAGCGTCGTTCGTTCAGCTCACGCCCGTCCCGTGTACCTCCCAAATGGGATATGCGTAACCGTGCTATCGCTGCTATTCATTACGGGGCCGCATGGCATCGGCCGCGTCATCGGCCTGGAGCACGAGCAGCAGCGGCGGGATCCGTCATGCCCTGTCACTTCCTGGAGCCCTGAAACCGTTCGGCCGCGGACGGCAGCGTCGTCACAGTCAGCCCGACGAGTCCGGATCGATGATGAAGCGGAGCGAACGACTGACGGGTCCCGACGACCAGCGGCGGGAGATCGAGACGCTGAGAGACCGCATCTCCACGCTCAGCGCGGCCGTCCTCCGCATCAGCGCCAGCCTCGACCTCGACACCGTCCTGCACGAGATCGTCGAGAGCGCCCGCGCCGTGACCGGCGCGCGATACGGCTGCATCACGACCGTCGACGACACGGGGGGGGTCCGCGACTTCGTCACCGCCGGCATCACGGCCGAAGAACACCGGCAACTGGCCGCCTGGTCGGACGGTCGGCAGCTCTTCGAGCACCTCCGGGACCTGCCGGGTCCGCTGACGCTGGGGAAGACACGAGACTACGTTCGTTCGCTCGGCTTTTCCACCGACCTGCTGCCGTCGGGGACCCTGCAGGCGACGCCGATGCGGCACCGAGGCGTGCACATCGGCAACTTCTTCCTTGCCCACAAGGCCGGCGGGCGGGAGTTCACCGACGAGGACGAAGAGACCCTCGTGCTCTTCGCGTCGCAGGCGGCGGCGGCGATCGCCAACGCCCGGGCGCATCGGCGGGAGCGGCGGGCCCGGGCCGACCTGGAGGCGCTGGTCGACACGTGCCCGGTGGGCGTCGCGGTCTTCGACGCCCGCACCGGCCAGCCCGTGTCCCTGAACCGTGAGGCCCGGCGCATCGTGCGACGCCTGCACCCGCCCGACGGCACGCCGGAGGAGCTGCTCGGCGTCATCACGTGCCGGCGCGCCGACGGACGGGAGATCCCCCTCGAAGAGCTCCCCCGCGCGCAGCAGCCGAGCGACGCCGACACCGTCCGCGCCGAGGAGATCGAGCTCTCGACCCCCGACGGCCGGCGCGTCAGAGCCCTCATCAATGCCACGCCGATCCGTACCGAGGAGGGCGGCGTCGACTCGGTCGTCGTCACCTTGCAGGACTTGGCCGACCTCGAGGAGCTGGAGCGGCTGCGGACCGAGTTCCTGGCCATGGTGGGCCACGAGCTGCGGGCGCCGCTGACCTCCATCGTCGGCTCGACCGCCACCCTGCTGCGCGCCTCCCGGCGGCCGGACACCGCCGAGACGCGCGAGTACTTCCGGATCATCGACGAGCAGGCCCATCACATGCGCGGCCTGATCGACGACCTCCTCGACGCCGGGCGCATCGAGACGGGTACGTTGTCGGTCGTCCCCGAGGCGGCGGAGGTGGCCGGTCTGGTGGAGCATGCGCGGAAGATGTTCCTGCGCGGCGCCGCGGGCACCGGGCGCCCCGTGCACATCGACCTGCCGCCGGACCTGCCGCGGGTGATGGCGGACGGCCAGCGCATCGTCCAGGTCCTGAACACCCTCCTCGCCAACGCCGCCCGGCACTCCCCCGAGTCCTCCCCCATCCGGGTCTCGGCGGTTCCGGACGGCGCGCACGTCGCGGTCTCGGTCTCGAACGAGGGCCGGGGGGTGCCGCCCGAGCAGTTGCCGCACCTGTTCCGGAAGCACGCGGGCGCCGCCGGCGGCGAGGGGGGGCGCGGGCTCGGCGGCTACGGCCTGGGGCTGGCCATTTGCAGGGGGCTGGTGGAGGCCCACGGGGGCCGCATCCGGGCCGAGAGCGCGGGGGCAGGCCGGGGCGCCCGGTTCACGTTCACGTTGCCGGCGGTCGAGGATACCGCGCGTCTCGCCGCGGCCGGCTCCGCCCCCGGGCGGTTCGCGCCCGTCCAGGTACCGGCGGATCGGTGGCAGAAGAGGCGCATCCTCGTGGTCGACAACGACCCCCTGATACTGCGCGACGTGCGGGAGGCTCTCGACGGAGCGGGCTACGCCGCGGTCGTGACGGGCGACCCCCGGGCGCTGCCCGAGCTGCTCGAGAGGCAGAAGCCCCAGTTGGTCCTTCTGGACCTGGTGCTGCCCGGGGGGGGCGACGGCATCGAGTTGATGGAACTCATCCCCGGGCTGGCCGACCTGCCGGTCATCTTCTCCGGCTACGGCCGTGACGAGACGATTGCCCGGGCCCTGGACGCGGGCGCGGCCGACTACATCGTCAAGCCGTTCTCGTCGACGGAGCTGACGGCGAGGGTCCAGGCGGCGCTGCGCCGGGGCGCCGGACCCGAAGCCTTCGCGCTGGGGGACCTCGCGATCGACTACGAGCGGCGCCGGGTGACGGTGGCCGGCCGCGTGGTCCCGCTGACGCCCACCGAGTACGAGCTGGTGCGCATGCTCTCGGTCCGCGCCGGCCGGGTGACGACCTACGGTACTCTATTGCGCCAGGCGTGGCCGGACCGGAGCGTCGGCGACGACACGCGCTTGGTGCGGGCCGTCGTGAAGCGGGTCCGACGCAAGTTGGGTGACGACGCGAGGCGGCCCACCTACATCTTCACCGAGCACGGCGTCGGCTACCGCATGCGCGAACCGGGCGACGGGCATGGACCTTGACGCGGTACATGTCAGTACCGTCGGGTCGGCCCTCGGATTGGAGCGGGAACGAGAAGACAGCCATGCCAGCGACCGCTCGGCTACGATCTGAAGCGACCGACAGAGCCGGCTCATCTCGCACGCCGGTCGCAGTTTTGTGCCGGGTTACGGTTCCTTGCGGGGCGGGCGCCCGTGCTTCGGTCGGTGCGCACGGCCTGCCGTCCGGTCTGCCGACGGGATTGTCGGCGCGGAAGTCGTTCGGATCAGCCGGACCGCCCGCGGAGCATCGCTTCCAGCTCGGCCACCCGCGCCTGGGCGGCGGCGGCGCGGGCTTCGGCGGCCAGGCGGCCCTCGGCTTCCTCGTCGTGGCTGCGCAGGTCGCCGCCGGTCGCCGGGTCCCGGAAGCGCAGCTCGCGCCCCGGGGCCGCCCGCAGCTCCAGCCCCAGCGTCTCGCTCGGCAGCGTCAACGTGCCGTCGAGCGCCGTCAACGCCGGTTGACGCACGTAGCCCGACGGCGACAGGCGCTCGCCTTCGAGCCGCGCCGGCAGGTGCTCGCCGGCCGGGTCGTACCGGCAGTACTCGCGCACGCCCAGCCGGGCGTACACTGAGCGCTTCCGGCCCACGTCTTCCCGCCACGTGCTGGGGGAGGCCACCTCCAGGACGAAGGCTGGCGGGCGGCGCTCCTCCCACAGCTTGTAGTTGAGCCGCTGGCGCTTCTCCACGCCGAACACCACGAAGACGTCCGGGGCGATCGACACCCGCGGATTGCCTTCCTCGTAGTAGATCAGCAGGTCGCCGGACACGTACACGTCCGGGCGGTCCCTGAAGTGGCGGGCGAGCGCGCCGATGCCGTACATGATGGCGCTGCGCTGGGCGTCGTTCTCCGCCATGGGCCGGCCGTCCGAGCTCGGGTAGTGGATGGGCGCGGCGGCAGGTGCAGGCCGGGTCATCGTCGGGGCCCTCCCGGGGGCGCGGCGGTGCGCGACTCCCCCAAGCTACCACACGCGGCGACGCCGCCTCCAGGTCGCGGCGTTCGTACGGGAAGCAGGTGCAGGTGCCGTGCCAACCTGTCGGCGGACGGGTTCCCGGGAGGACGCGGCGGCGGTCTCACGGTAACCCGAGGATGCAGGCGGCGGGGAAGCGTCAGGTCCGGGAGCAGGGCTGAGCGCACGGCGTCCGTCGAGCCGGTCTGCGCCAGCCGGTAGGCACCGTCCTGGAGTGCCCGTGCGAATCCGTGCCCGCCGCCGGCTTTGCGGCGGGGCCCGGCGGCACGGGGCGGCTGGCGGCAGACGTGGCGGATGTTGCGGCATCGTCCCGTACCGCCGGTCGCAGATTGTGCCGGGTTGCGGTTCCTTGCCGGGCGGGTGCCTGTGCTTGGCCGGCGCGCACGGCCGGGTGCCTGTGCCTGGCCGGCGCGGACGGCCGGTCGCCCGGCGTGCCGACGGGATTGTCGGCGCGGAAGTCGTTCGGATCAGCCGGACCGCCCGCGAAGGAGCGCTTCCAGTTCGGCCACCCGCGCCTGGGCGGCCGCGGCGCGGGCTTCGGCGGCCCGGCGGCCCTCCTCGGCGGCCCGGCGGTGCTCCTCGGCGGTCACGCGGCGCTCCTCGGCGGTCAGGCTGCGCTCCTCGGCGGCCCGGCGGCCCTCTTCGGCGGTCAGGCTGCGCTCTTCGGCGGTCAGGCTGCGCTCCTCGGCGGCCCGGCTGCGCTCCTCGGCGGCCAGGCGGCCCTCGGCTTCCTCGTCGTGGCTGCGCAGGTCGCCGCCGGTCGCCGGGTCCCGGAAGCGCAGCTCGCGCCCGGGGGCCGCCCGCAGCTCCAGCCCCAGCGTCTCGCTCGGCAGCGTCAACGTGCCGTCGAGCGCCGTCAACGCCGGTTGACGCACGTAGCCCGACGGCGACAGGCGCTCGCCTTCGAGCCGCGCCGGCAGGTGCTCGCCCGCCGGGTCGTACCGGCAGTACTCGCGCACGCCCAGCCGGGCGTACACCGACCGCTTCCGGCCCACGTCTTCCCGCCACGTGCTGGGGGAGGCCACCTCCAGGACGAAGGCCGGCGCGCGCCGCTCCTCCCACAGCTTGTAGTTGAGCCGCTGGCGCTTCTCCACGCCGAACACCACGAAGACGTCCGGGGCGATCGACACCCGCGGATTGCCTTCCTCGTAGTAGATCAGCAGGTCGCCGGACACGTACACGTCCGGGCGGTCCCTGAAGTGGCGGGCGAGCGCGCCGATGCCGTACATGATGGCGCTGCGCTGGGCGTCGTTCTCCGCCATGGGCCGGCCGTCCGAGCTCGGGTAGTGGATGGGCGCGGCGGCAGGTGCAGGCCGGGTCATCGTCGGGGCCCTCCCGGGGGCGCGGCGGTGCGCGACTCCCCCAAGCTACCACACGCGGCGACGCCGCCTCCAGGTCGCGGCGTTCGTACGGGAAGCAGGTGCAGGTGCCGTGCCAACCCGTCGGCGGACGGGTTCCCGGGAGGACGCGGCGGCGGTCTCACGGTAACCCGAGGATGCAGGCGGCGGGGAAGCGTCAGGTCCCGGAGCAGGGCTGAGCGCACGGCGTCCGTCGAGCCGGTCTGCGCCAGCCGGTAGGCACCGGCCTGGAGTGCCCGTGCGAATCCGTGCCCGCCGCCGGCTTCGCGGCGGGGCCCGGCGGCACGGGCGGCTGGCGGCAGACGTGGCGGATGTTGCGGCATCGTCCCGTACCGCCGGTCGCAGATTGTGCCGGGTTGCGGTTCCTTGCCGGGCGGGTGCCTGTGCCTGGCCGGCGCGCACGGCCGGCCGCCCGGCGTGCCGACGGGATTGTCGGCGAGGACGTCGTTCGGATCAGCCGGACCGCCCGCGAAGGAGCGCTTCCAGTTCGGCCACCCGCGCCTGGGCGGCCGCGGCGCGGGCTTCGGCGGCCCGGCGGCGCTCCTCGGCGGCCCGGCGGCGCTCCTCGGCGGCCCGGCGGTGCTCCTCGGCGGTCAGGCTGCGCTCCTCGGCGGTCCGGCGGTGCTCCTCGGCGGTCAGGCGGCCCTCTTCGGCGGCCCGGCGGCCCTCGGCTTCCTCGTCGTGGCTGCGCAGGTCGCCGCCGGTCGTCGGATCGCGGAAGCGCAGCTCGCGCCCCGGTGCCGCCCGCAGCTCCAGCCCCAGCGTCTCGCTCGGCAGCGTCAACGTGCCGTCGAGCGCCGTCAACGCCGGTTGACGCACGTAGCCCGACGCCGTCAGGCGCTCGCCTTCGAGCCGCGCCGGCAGGTGCTCGCCCGCCGGGTCGTACCGGCAGTACTCGCGCACGCCCAGCCGGGCGTACACCGACCGCTTCCGGCCCACGTCGTCCCGCCACGTGCTGGGGGAGGCCACCTCCAGGACGAAGGCCGGCGGGCGGCGCTCCTCCCACAGCTTGTAGTTGAGCCGCTGGCGCTTCTCGACGCCGAACACCACGAAGACGTCCGGGGCGATCGACACCCGCGGATTGCCTTCCTCGTAGTAGATCAGCAGGTCGCCGGACACGTACACGTCCGGGCGGTCCCTGAAGTGGCGGGCGAGCGCGCCGATGCCGTACATGATGGCGCTGCGCTGGGCGTCGTTCTCCGCCATGGGCCGGCCGTCCGAGCTCGGGTAGTGGATGGGCGCGGCGGCAGGTGCAGGCCGGGTCATCGTCGGGGCCCTCCCGGGGGCGCGGCGGTGCGCACGACCTCCCCAAGCTACCACACGCCGCGACGCCGCCTCCAGGTCGCGGCGTCCGTACGGGGAAGCAGGTGCAGGTGCCGTGCCAACCCGTCGGCGGACGGGTTCCCGGGAGGACGCGGCGGCGGTCTCACGGAACCCCGAGGATGCAGGCGGCGGGGAAGCGTCAGGTCCGGGAGCAGGACTGAGCGCACGGCGTCTTCCGTCGAGCCGGTCTGCGCCAGCCGGTGGGCATCGCCCCGGAGTGCGAAACCCGTGCCCGCCGCTGGCTTCTCGGCGGGGCCCGGCGGCACGGGCGGCTGGCGGCAGACGTGGCGGATGTTGCGACGTCGTCCCGCACCGCCGGTCGCAGATTGTGCCGGGTTGCGGTTCTTTGCGGGGCGGGTGCCCGTGCTCCGGCCGGCGCGCACGGCCGGCCGTCCGGCGTGCCGACGGGATTGTCGGCGAGGACGTCGTTCGGATCAGCCGGACCGCTCGCGGAGGAGCGCCTCCAGCTCGGCCACCCGCGCCTGGGCGGCGGCGGCGCGGGCTTCGGCGGCCCGGCGGCCCTCCTCGGCGGCCCGGCGGCCCTCCTCGGCGGCCCGGCGGTGCTCCTCGGCGGCCCGGCGGCCCTCGGCTTCCTCGTCGTGGCTGCGCAGGTCGCCGCCGGTCGCCGGGTCCCGGAAGCGCAGCTCGCGCCCCGGTGCCGCCCGCAGCTCCAGCCCCAGCGTCTCGCTCGGCAGCGTCAACGTGCCGTCGAGCGCCGTCAACGCCGGTTGACGGACGTAGCCCGACGCCGTCAGGCGCTCGCCTTCGAGCCGCGCCGGCAGGTGCTCGCCGGCCGGGTCGTACCGGCAGTACTCGCGCACGCCCAGCCGGGCGTAGACCAGCCGCTTCCGACCCACGTCGTCCCGCCACGTGCTGGGGGAGGCCACCTCCAGGACGAAGGCCGGCGCGTGCCGCTCCTCCCACAGCTTGTAGTTGAGCCGCTGGCGCTTCTCGACGCCGAACACCACGAAGACGTCCGGGGCGATCGACACCCGCGGGTTGCCTTCCTCGTAGTAGATCAGCAGGTCGCCGGACACGTACACGTCCGGGCGGTCCCTGAAGTGGCGGGCGAGCGCGCCGATGCCGTACATGATGGCGCTGCGCTGGGCGTCGTTCTCCGCCATGGGCCGGCCGTCCGAGCTCGGGTAGTGGATGGGCGCGGCGGCAGGTGCAGGCCGGGTCATCGTCAAGGGCCCTCCCGGGGGCGCGGCGGTGCGCGCGAACTTCCCCAAGCTACCACACGCCGCGACGCCGCCTCCAGGTCGCGGCGTCCGTACGGGGAAGCAAGTGCAGGTACCGTGCCAAAGGTAGCCGCCGGAACGTCTCGACGATCGGACCACCCGTCAGGTCGTTGTCCCCGAGGTCGAGGTTGCGGAGGTTGGTCAAACGGCCCAGCGCCGGGGGGATCGGGCCGGTGCGGTTGGTCCCCCAGAGCGCCAGCCGTTCGAGTTGGGAGAGGTCCCCCAACCAGGACGGAATCGGTCCCGCGTCAAGGTCGTTGCCGGCGAGATACAGCCCCCGGAGCTTGGTCAGACGGCTCAGTGCGCCCGGGATCGGCCCGGTCAGGTCGTTGCGGTAGAGATTCAGCCAGTCGAGGTTGGCGAGGCGGCCCAGCGCGGCCGGGATCGATCCGGTGAGGCGGTTGTCCCGTAGCGAGAGCTCCTCGAGGCGGGCCAGGTCTCCCAATGCGGCCGGTATCGGACCGCTCAGACCGTTGCGCCGGAGACGCAGCCGGGTGACGCGGCCGTCGCCGTCGGTCGTCACGCCGAACCACTCGCCGAGCGGCGCCGACGTCTTCCAGTTCGCGTTGTCCGTCCAGCCGGATCCGCCGGTCGCGTCGTAGAGCGCCTCGAGGGCCACCCGGTCCGTCGCGGCGCTCCCCTGGGCGGCCGCGTTCACGGCGAACGCCGCCCACAACGACCCGGCCAGGACCGGGCACCAGAGGACGCGGCGGGTGCGCTTCCAGGAGGCGTTCACCCCGCCGGCGGGGTCATCGGTGGATTGGCCGGTCATCGCGGGCTCCTCGCGCTCTCGCCGCCCTTCCGCGGTCCGCTGAACGGGTTCAAGCGGCGCCTGACGAGACCGGCGCCGATGGCCGCAATGGTCGGCGATTATGCTGACTGGAGCCCACCGTGTAAAGGGGAGCGTTATTCGGGAAAGGACGATGGAGCGGCCGCCCACGACGGGGGCGGTCACGCCCGGCGGTGCCTGCGGGGGCTGCGGGAGCCGGATCAGCCTCGGGGGAGCACGCGGACGACCTCGAGGGCGGTGCCGTCGGGGCAGTCGGCCGATTCCGCGAGGCGGCCTTCGACGACCACGTCGTCCCCGGGCGCGAGGCCCCGCCGGTCGCCCGTCAGCGCGTAGCGCTCGCCGCCTTCGCCCCCTTCCTCGAGCACGAGGCAGCCGCCCCCGCCGTCCGCGATGCGTCCCTGGCGGCGCAGGACGCCGTCGGGCTCGGTGACGTGGAAGGGGGCGGAGACCGCGAGGGGCCGGAAGTAGACGTCGACGAGGACGAAGAAGTGGGTCCGGTCGGTGGTGGCCCAGGTCGGGACGTCAATGACCGTCGACATCGTGCCGAACTCGTCGGTGACGAGCTGGGCGAGGACCTCGAAGCTGGAGCGGGTGGCGCCCATGCCGAGGTAGATGGGGGTCACGGCGGGGAGGTTGGTCGTCTCCACCGTCACCGGCGTCCCGGCCGGGCCGCTGCCGGGCGAGAAGACCGGGGCCCGCGTGTGGACGGGGTCCAGCGGCTGGTTCGGACGATTGCTCGGTGGGGGCTGCTGCATGGCCGCCGGGGTCGCTTCCAAGGGCATCATCCTATCACCGGCGCCGGAGATCCGCCGCGTTCGGACCGGCACCCGCCGGAAAACGGCCGCCGCCCGGTCACGATGGATCGAAGACAGGCGATGCACCCGCCGGAAACGGCCGCTGCCCGGTCACGATGGATCGGAAGTGGCTCGGGCGGCGTCCCGGCCCGACCCGCTACGTTCCCGCCGGCGCCGGCCGTCGTCGAACGGCTCCCGGCCTTGTCGCCCTGACCCAGGACCGGTGACCTCAATCCAACTGGAGCTGCGGCAGGGGTCGAACATCGACGCCGGAACGCCTCACCCCGACCATGATCTCCGCGTCCTCGTCGCCCGAGTGCACGTAGCTCACCCGGTACTGCATCGACATCCGCTCGTAGCTGTCCGCCAGCCGGCCCGCGAGCCGGGCCAGCCCCAACGACAGCTCGGCGCGTGACGTGAGGGTCATGTACACGCCGCGGAGCAGCCGCGTCAGATCCCGGGAGACGCCGGGCGCGGCGCTCCGCGGCTCCAGAACCACCGCGTGCACCCTGACCCCGGCGGCCGCCAACCGGGCCATGTGCAGCTCGGCGTCCTCCCCGGCGCCGTCGCCGTCCTCGTCGCCGTTCGGCAGCACCAGCACGATCACCGGGAACGGCTCGTCGTCCTCGTAGCGGGACTCCGAGACCTCGCGGACGCTGTCGAGCAGCCCGACGCGGGCGCGCGTGCCGACGCGCACGCGGCCGATCGCGTCGTCGAGGGCGTCCCGGTCGGTCGTCGCGCCGACAACGCGGCGGAAGCGGCCCCGGAGGGTGTAGAGGGAGACCTCGTGCCGCGGCGGCAGGGTGCGCAGGAAGGCGGCCAGGCCGGCCCGCAACGCGTCCCGCTCCGCCCGCGCGGCGATGCGGCCGCCGTTGTCGACGAGCAGCGCGATGCGCATCGGGCGCGGCGTGCCGCGGCGCACCGCCACGACGTCGAGATCGACGTTGTTCTCCCGGAGCGAGAAGTCGGCCGCGGCCAGGTCGGGGACGGGCCGCCCCGCCTGGTCCAGCACCTCGACGAACACGTGTTCGACCCGCCCGCCCGCGGTCGTCGGCGTTTCGGCCGCCGTCGCTGGCGATGCGGCCGCCGTCGCCGGCGTTTCGGCCGCCGTCGCCGGTGTTTCGGCCGCCGTCGCCGGCGTTTCGGCCGCCGTCGTCGGCGCTTCGGCCGTCGCCGTCGCGTCGGCGGCCTCGGCGTCCCGGCCGGTCACGCCGGCGACCGCGCCCGTGCCACCGCGTGCCCGGCCCCGCGGGGCCGGGCGGCCGTCGTTCATCGTCGGGATCGTCCCGTCCGGATCCTGGCGCCGGGTCCCCTCGGCCGCCGGACCCCCTCGTCGGGCCGTCTCGACGGAATCTCCGTCGTTGGGCGGAAGCGTCAGGGCGACCCGGAAGCCGGTCGTGTTGGATCGGTCGCCGGGGGCGGCCCGCCCCCGCATATCCGAGGCCTCCCACCCCGGCTCGTTCGTCCAGGGCTGGTTCCCCCAGTGGGCGCCGCGCGTCACCCTTCGACCGCAGTCCTCGTCCCAGCAGTTGTCCGTCCACTCCCGGAGATTGCCCTCCATGTCGAAGACGCCGGCGTCGCTCGGCTCGAAGAGACCGACCGCGCAGGTTCCCCCGACGCTGTTGAGTTGCACGTAGCACGCCCCCATGGGGCTGCCGGCCGCGCCCCGGTCCCATTCCGCCTCCGTCGGCAGACGGTAGGGGCGGCCCGTCCTCAGCGACAGCCATTCCGCATACGCCTGCGCGTCGTTCCAGCTCACGCACGCCACCGGATGCCGCCCGGTCTGCACGTACCCCGGGTCCCGCCAAGTTCGGGAGAAGAGGAGTCCGCAACGCGGCGCGGCGACGTCCGGTACCGCGGCGGCGAAGGCGCGGTACTCCTCCACCGTCACCTCGTACCGGCCGAGGGCCACCTCGCCCCCGGGCACGAGGGGCACCATCTCCGGGCAGACGTCGCAGTCGCGGAACACTTCGCGCGAGACCAGGGTCCTGGCGACCCGGAAGCCGACCCCGGCACGGTTGAGTTCGGGACGGGCCCACGATCGCGCATCCGGGCGCAGCTCCGAGTTCTGGCTCGCGTGCGACCCGCCCCGCAGCACCCTTCGGCCGCAATCCCCGTCCCAGCAGCCGTCCGTCCACTCCCAGAGATTGCCCACCATGTCGAAGAGGCCGGCGTCGCTCGGATCGTACGAGCCGACCGCGCAGGTTCCGGCCACGTTCCTGATGGAGAAGCACCCCATGGGGCTGCCGGCCGCGCCCCGGTCCCATTCCGCCTCGGTCGGCAGACGGTACTGGTGGCCCGTCTCCCGCGACAGCCACCGCACGTACGCCTGCGCTTCGTCCCAGTTCACGCGCTGCACGGGATGCCGCGAGTACCCCGGGCGCCACCAGGAACGGCGGGT
This sequence comes from Vicinamibacterales bacterium, assembly GCA_963664545.2. Classification (GTDB taxonomy): domain Bacteria; phylum Acidobacteriota; class Vicinamibacteria; order Vicinamibacterales; family UBA8438; genus JAJEEA01. The sequence goes on from OY761475.2 coordinate 4,145,512, forward strand.
CGCCTCGGCGACCTCCGGCACCGCGTCTACGTAGGCGCGGAACTCCTCCAGGGTCACCTCGTACCGGCCGAGGGCCACGTCGCCCTCGGGCAGGGCGACCATCTCCGGGCAGTCGGCGCAGTCCGCGAAGACGTTGGTCTGCGCCGCCGGCGGCTGCGGCGGCGGCGGCGGTTGTTCGCCCGTCTCCGGCCGCGCGTGCGCACACTGCATCAGGAGGGCGGCGAACGGCGGGATGAGGGCGCGGGCGATGGTGCGCCGCGCATGCGGGTCGAGTCGTGCCGCGTGGAACATGGGAAGTCTCCCGGACACCCGTGCGGTGTCGACACGTATAGCGTACCGCGCTGCCGGCCGCCAGCGGTCGCGCGTCGAGTCGAAGCCGGGAGTCCGCGCCGTAGACCGGCCCGGGCTCCTGAGGTCGGTTGGACGCCAAGCGCAGCCCAAAGGCGACGATTGGCGGGTCGGGGCGTCACGCCCCCTTGGAGGCCCGCGGCACCATGGCGGGCCGCCGGCTTGGACGGCGGACGCAGCGAAGAGGCGAAGCGCCCGCCAATCTGCTACACTTGCCTGATTCGCGTTCGGCGGTTCGAGGCGATCCCATGATGAGAGTCCCTGCCGTTTCCGCCGCGGTCGTCGCCGCCGGGCTCGCCGTCCTCGGCGGCGCCGCCCACGCCGCCGCGCAGGCCGCGGCGCCGCCCCCGGCCGCCCTTGACCACGACGCCCTGAACGGCGTGGTCGGCACCTACTGCCAGCGCTGCCACAACGACCGGATGCTGACCGGCAACTTCTCGCTGGACGGCTTCGACGTTGCCGGCGCGGGCGGCGACGCGGAGCGGGCGGAGAAGATGATCCGCAAGCTGCGGGCCAACATGATGCCCCCGCCGGGCATGCGGCGCCCGCCCGCGGAGACCCTCGCGGCCCTCGTCGAGACGCTGGAGTCGGTGGTCGACGAGGCCGCCGCGGCCGACCCGAACCCCGGTTACCGCAGCTTCCAGCGCCTGAACCGCCACGAGTACCAGCAGGCGGTCCGCGACCTCCTGGCCCTCGACATCGACGCCGGCGACTACCTGCCGCTCGACACCATGAGCGCCAACTTCGACAACATCGCCGACGTCCAGCTTCTGTCGGCGACGCTGCTCGACGGGTACCTCCGCGCCGCGGCCGAGGTGAGCCAGCTCGCGGTGGGGAACCCGAACGCGCTGCCCAAGCAGACGACCTACGCCAAGTCGCGCGCGTACTCGCAGTGGGACCGCGTCGAGGGCGCCCCCTACGGCACGCGCGGCGGGTTCTCGGTCGTGCACAACTTCCCGGCCGACGGCGACTACGTCTTCCGCATGGCGTTCCAGCACACGACGACCGGCGGCCTGTCGGGGTCGACGATCCGCAACGAGCAGATCGAGGTCTCGATCGACGGCGAGCCGGCGGCGGTGCTGGCCATGGACCAGTGGCTGCGGACCTCCGACCCCAACGGCGTGAACCTGGAGGTCGAGGCCCCGATCTTCGTGCGGGCGGGCCCCCGGCGGGTGTCGGCGGTGTTCGTCCGGCAGTTCGAGGGGCCGGTCGAGGACGTCCTCGCGCCGCACGAGTGGTCGATCGTCGACACCGAAATCGGCGACCTCGGCTACGGCGTCACCGCCCTGCCTCACATGCGGGACCTCATCATCGACGGCCCCTACGACGTCACCGGCGTGTCGGAGACGCCGAGCCGCCGCCGGGTCTTCAGTTGCCGCCCCACCTCGCCCGACACCGAGCGCGCCTGCGCCGAGGAGATCGTCGGGCGCCTCGGCGCCCAGGCGTACCGCCGGCCCTTGACCGACGCCGACTTCGCCGACCTCATGGGGTTCTACGAGGCGGGCCGCGCCGACGGCGACTGGGAGACGGGCATCCGCACCGCGCTGCAGGCGACCCTGGCCAGCCCCGACTTCCTGTTCCGCATCGAGCGGCCGGCCGGGCCCGTCGCGCCGGGCGGGAACTACCGGATATCGGACGTGGCCCTCGCCTCGCGCCTCGCCTTCTTCATCTGGGGCGGGCCCCCCGACGAGGCCCTGACGGCGCGCGCGGCGGCGGGCGAACTGTCCGACCCCGGCGTGCTCGAGGCCGAGACCCGGCGCATGCTCGCCGACCCGCGGGCGGAGTCGCTGGCGACCCGGTTCGCGGCCCTGTGGCTGCGGCTCCAGGACATGGACCAGGTGCAGCCCGACGCGTTCTGGTTCCCCAACTTCGACCGCCAGCTCGCCGACGCGATGCGGCGCGAGACCGAGCTGCTGTTCCACAGCCTCGTCCGCGAGGACCGCAGCTTCTTCGACCTGTTCACGGCCGACTACACCTTCGTGAACGAACGGCTCGCCCGGCACTACGGCCTCCCCAACGTCGCGGGGCCGCAGTTCCGGCGCGTCGACGACCTCGGCGACCAGCGTCGCGGCCTCTTCGGCCAAGGCTCCGTCCTGATGCTGACGTCGATGGCCAACCGGACCTCGCCGGTGCTGCGGGGCAAGTGGGTGCTCGAGGTGGTGCTCGGAGTTCCGCCGCCCCCCCCGCCGCCGAACATCCCCGACCTCGACGAGACGGCGACGGTCATCGACGGCCGGACCCTCACGACGCGCGAGCGCATGGAGGTCCACCGGACGAACCCCACGTGCAACGCCTGCCACCGATTCATGGACCCGCTGGGGCTCGCCCTCGACAACTTCGACGTCATCGGGAAGTGGCGCATCCGCGAGAACGGCATGCCCCTCGACACCCGTGGCGAGATGTGGGACGGGACCCCTGTGTCGACCCCCCGGGAGCTGCGGGGGGCGCTGATGAAGCTCGATGCGCCGCTGGCCCGCACGTTCACCGAGAACCTCATGGCCTATGCCCTGGGGCGGCGGGTCGAGCACTACGACATGCCCACGGTGCGGCGCATCGTCCGCGACGCGCGGGACGACGGCTACCGCATGTCGTCGTTCGTCCTGGGGGTCGTTCGGAGCCCCGCGTTCACGATGCAGCGGGCGGAGCCGGCGGGCGCCGGCGGGGCGGACGCCGCCGTGCAGTAGGGACGCCGGCGGAATCGCCTTGCCGTGAGCGGGGCGCGGGTACGCGGGTAACCGAAGCGGGCTGATAGAGCGCCGTCGGCAGCCTCACGATCACCGTCCTCGGCACCATGCGCCGCAGCGTGGTGCGGAAGCCGGGGGACGGTTGGGCGGCGGCACCGCGAGGCGGCGGCGGAGACGCGGGCGGCGATTGACGGCGAAGTCGCGGCGGTTGCAGGCGGAACATTCAGGAGACGAGACAGGCAGGCTGGGAGACAGAGTCATGTTCATCACCGGAAAGCACCTTCCTCGCCGGACGTTTCTCCGTGACGTGGGGACCGCGACCTTGGCCCTGCCGTTCCTGGACGCCATGCGTCCGGCGGGACGCGTCTCGGCGGCCAACGCCGCCGCCCTCGACCCGACCCGCCTCATCACCATCGAGATGGTGCACGGGGCGGCCGGCTCGAACGCGTGGGGGGGCACCCGGCACCTGTGGGCCCCGGCCAAGGCGGGCCGCGACTTCGACCTGAGCGCCGGTGCGCTGAGCTCGCTCGAGCCGTACCGCGAGCACCTCACCATCGTCAGCGACACCGACGTGGGCATGGCCGAGGCGTTCTCGCCGCCCGAGATCGGCGGCGACCACTTCCGCACCAGTTCGGTCTTCCTGACCCAGTCGCATCCGAAGCAGACCCAGGGGTCGGACGTCTTCGCGGGGACCTCCCTCGACCAGTTGCACGCCCAGCAGTTCGGCCAGGAGACGCCGATTCCGTCCATGCAGCTCTGCATCGAGAACGTGGACCAGGCCGGCGGCTGCGCCTACGGCTACACCTGCGTCTACACCGACTCGATAAGCTGGGCGTCGCCGACCGAGCCGCTGCCCGTGACCCGGTCGCCGCGGGTCGCCTTCGAGCAGCTCTTCGGGGTCGGCGGCACGGCCGAGGAGCGCGCCGCCCGGCGCAAGACCGACGCGAGCATCCTCGACTGGATGACCTCGCGGGTGTCGCAGCTCACGCGCGAGTTGGGGGCGACGGACCGGCGGCGGATGGAGCGCTACCTCGACAACATCCGCGAGATCGAGCGGCGCATCCAGCGGGTCGAGGAGCGCAACATGAGCGGCGAGCCGCGCGAGCTGCCGGCGGCGCCGGCCGGCGTGCCCGATTCGTTCGACGAGCACGTCAAGCTGATGTTCGACGTGCAGGCCCTCGCCTTCGAGAGCGACGTCACCCGGGTGTTCTCGTTCAAGATGGGCCGCGACGCCTCGGGCCGGGTCTACCCGCTGAGCGGCAGCGACCGGCCGTTCCATTCCGCGTCGCACCACGGCGGCCGCGAGGACGCGATCGTCGAGTTCAACAAGATCAACACCTACCACGTCAGCCTGCTGACGTACCTGATGGACAAGCTGAAGGACGTGCAGGAGGGCGACGCCGACCTGCTCGATAAGAGCGTCATCCTCTACGGCTCGGGCATGGGCGACCCCAACCTGCACAACCACAAGCGCTGCCCGCTGCTCCTGCTCGGCCACGCCAACGGCCGGCTCCCGGGCGGGTGCCATCTGCGGGCGCCCGAGGGGACGCCGATGGCCAACGCCATGCTCAGCCTGCTGCACGCGCTCGGGCACGAGCGGGCGAGCTTTGGCGACAGCACCGGCGAGTTCGCGCTCAGCGTCTGACGGATGGCGGGTGCCGCCGCCTGCGGGAGGGGAACCGCGGGCGGCGGGCTCGCGCTTGACTGACGGGATTGCGAGTACAGCCGCAGCACCGGGGGAGTTCGCGCTCGGCATCTGACGGAGAGAGCGAGTACCGCCGCCTGCGGAATGAGGATGAACCGCGGGCGGCGGGTTCGCGTTCTACTGACGCGGATAGCGAGTACCGCCGCTTGCGGGGGAAGCGGGCACCGCGGGCAGCGAGAGTTCGCGCTTGATTGGCGGGATAGCGAGCCGCTTCCGGGATGGAGCAGGAGCCGCGGGCGGCGAGTCCGCGCTCGACATCTACCGGAAGCGGAAGACAGCGGGGGAGAGCGGCATGAGACTTTCACTGCGCGGGGGCGCGGTCGTGGCGATGCTAGCGGCGTTGTTCGCGGCGCCGTCCCTTTGGTCGGTGTCGGCGGCTGATTCCCCGGTCGCGGACGCCGCGGTCAGGGGCGATGTGGAGGCCGTCCGGACCCTGCTGGAGCGGGGTGCCGACGTGCAGACGGCCCGGCCCGACGGCATGACCGCGCTGCACTGGGCGGCGATGCGCAGCGACCTCGACCTGGCCGCGATGCTCCTCTACGCCGGCGCCAACGTCGAGGCGACGACCCGCATCGGCCACCACACGCCGCTGCACGTGGCGGGGCGGAGCGGCCGGGCCGGGGTGGTGCAGGCGCTGCTCGAGGCGGGGGCCGACCCCCACGCGCTGTCCACGAGTGGGGCGACCCCGCTGCATCTCGCCGCGCAGGCGGGGAACGCCGCCGCCGTCGCCGCTCTGCTCGACCACGGGGCGGACGTGAACGCGCGCGAGCGGACCTGGGGGCAGACCCCGCTGATGTTCGCGGCCGCCGCCAACCGCCTCGGACCCGTGAACGTGCTGATGGAGCGCGGGGCGGATCTGGAGGTCGCCACCCGCGTCGTCGACCTCCCCGCCCTCGACGCGATGGACCGCGCGGCGGCGCAGCGGCGGAGGCAGGTGCTCGACGGCTTCCGGGCGGCGGCCCCGCCCGACGAGCGGCAGGGGTGGCAGCCGACGGCCAGCGAGGTCCAGGCCGCGGTCCGCGCCGCGCGCGAGGTCCAGCTTCTCGACGACGTGCCGATCTTCGGCGACGGCGCGCAGCTCGAGCGCGGCACCCCGCGCGCCTACACCGAGCGGGTGGGCGTGCAGGGCGGGCTGACGGCCCTGCTGCACGCGGCCCGTCAGGGGCACGCCGACGTGGCGATGGCCCTGCTCTACGCGGGGGCGGACATCGACCGGGCGAGCGGCGACGGCACGACCCCGCTGCAGATCGCGACCATGAACGGCCACTTCGACCTCGCGTTGCGGCTCGTCGAGCGCGGCGCCGATCCGAACGTCGCCACCGACGGGGGGGCCACGCCGCTCTTCGCCGCCCTCAACCTGCAGTGGGCGCCGCGGGCGCGCTATCCGCAGCCCCGCGCCCACGACCAGCAGGAGGCCACCTACCTCGACGTCATGGCGGCCCTGCTCGAGGCGGGGGCCGACCCGAACGTGCGGCTCGCGAAGCACCTGTGGTACATGTCGTACAACCACTGCTGCTCGGAGAGCGTCGACGGGGCCACCCCGTTCTGGCGCGCCGCCTACGCGACCGACGTCGAGGCCATGAAGCTGCTGCGGGCCTACGGCGCCGACCCCCACGTGCCCACGCGGGCCCCCGAGCCGCGCCGCGCGCGCGGCGGCGGCCAGCCCGAGCCCGATCCGTCGGGCCTGCCCCCGGTCGAGGCCGGCGGCCCCGGCGTGTGGCCCATCCACGCCGCCTCCGGCGTCGGCTACGGCGAGGGCTTCGAGTCCAACGCCCACCGCCACGTGCCCGACGGCTGGCTGCCGTCCGTGCGGTACCTGGTCGAGGAGATCGGCGTCGACGTCAACACTCGCGACCACGAGGGCTACACCGCCCTCCACCACGCCGCCGCCCGCGGCGACACCGGCATGGTGCTCTATCTCGTGGAGCAGGGCGCCGACGTGATGGTCGTCAGCCGCCGCGGCCAGACCACCGCGGACATGGCGAACGGCCCGTACCAGCGCACCCTGCCGTTCCCCGAGACCCTGTCCCTGCTGGAGGGTCTGGGGGCCGTCAACAACGACAACTGTGTGTCCTGCTGAACGGGGCGGGTCAGGCGCGCTCCACCGCGAACGCTGTCACGTTCCGCGTGTCCTTGCTGAACTCCACGCCGATCAGGTGAATCGGTTCGCCTGACGCGCGGTACTTGTCGGCGTAGCCCCGCTCGCGGAGCTGCGCCAGCGCGGCCCCCTCTCCCGCCTGCTCCACCACCTTGAACTCGAACAGATAGACGTTGCCGCCGAAGCGCACCGCCATGTCCGCCCGGCCGCGGTTGCTCGAGTCCTCCACCGTCACGTCGAAGCCCGACGCCGCGAAGTAGGAGTAGAACACGCTCGCGTAGTAGCCCTCGTACGCGGCGATGGCGTTGCTCGTGTACCACTCGTAGGGGATGCCCGAGAAGAACGCCTGGAAGAGCGCCCGCATGCCCGCGAAGTCGTTCTCCTCCATCAGGTCGTACAGCCGATCGCTGTTGGCGGTCTGGCGCGTCGCATCCTGCACGAGCTGCCGCAGCAGGCTCTGGTTGAAGCTCTGCCGCACCTCCCGGTTGGGATAGCCCAGGCGGTAGCGGCGGACGCCGCCCCGGTCCCGCACGTCCTTGATCGTCAGGTAGCCGGTCTGGAACAACAGCGCCTCGATGGCGATGGTGTCTACCTCGAACGATGACAACAGCTCGTCGCTGCTCCGCATGCCGTCCAGCGACACGGCGCTGATCCGCCGCTGGAACAGGGTGTCCACGAGGAAGGCCGGCGTGCCGGTCTCGAACCAGTAGCAGCCAAACTCGCGTTTGTCGAACAACAGGAGGATGTCGAACGGGTTGTATACGCCCTCTGCACCCCGCCAGTTGTAGCCGTTGTACCACTCCCGGATCCGCTCGCGGTCAAGGCCGGGCAGCTCGGGGGCGAACACGGTGTCGAGATCTGTCTCCGTGTAGCCGCAGACGGCGGAATAGCGCGGGTCGAGCGTGATGTCGTTGAGGTTGTTGAGGCCGAAGAACACGCTAACCTTCGAGAACTTGCTGACTCCCGTGAGGAAGCTGAACCGGATGTCGGCATCGCTGGACTTGATCGTCGAGTACAGGCCCCGCAGGTAGTCGCGGTTGGCGCGGGCGACGTCGGGCGTCTGCAGCGTATCAAGGATCGGTTTGTCGTACTCGTCGACCAGCACCACCACGCGCCGCCCGGTGCGCTCGTGCAGCGCCTCGAGCAGCGCCGCGAAACGCCCGGGCGCCGTGGCGTATTCCGAGGCCACGCCCGCGCGCCGTTCGGCGGCGGCGAGCTGCTCCATGACGCGCAGATCGAGTTGGCCCGACACCGCGAAATTGCCGTTGGCGAAGTCGAGGCGCACCACCGGATGACGCGCCGACCAATCCCACCGGTCGTGAATGCGCAACCCGGCGAACAGCGGTTCGTTGCCCTCGAACAGCTCCTTCAGCGTGTCGAGCAATAGACTCTTGCCGAAGCGCCGCGGACGCGACAGGAAGTAGTGCTTCCCCTCGTCGAGCAGCCGCCCGATGAAGCCGGTCTTGTCGACGTAGTAGCAGTCCTCCTCGCGGAGCTCGCGGAAGGTCTGCAGGCCGATGGGCAGGCGGCGCTTGGTCGTCACCGCCGATCAGGATAACCGGTTCCGGCTGCCGGAGACAGCGTTCCCGCCGTCCGCCTGCGGTGGGGTAGACTGGCTTGGTCGCTCGGGGGGCATGATGCGAAACGCTGGAATCCTGGGACGCCCGATCCGCATGATGGCCAGTGCCTTGGCCTTCGGCGCCGCCGTCGCGCCCCGCGATTCCCGGTGTCCGCCGCGGGCGCCCGGCTGGAAGCACGTGGCCTGATGCGATTCTTCAACACGACCGGTCCGGTGGTGGCGGCGGACCACTACTGCATTCCGCCGCTGTCCCGCCTCGACCTGGACGAGCTGCTCCGGCTCGTCCGCGAGAAGCGCTATTTCGTGCTGCACGCGCCGCGGCAGACGGGGAAGACCTCGGCGCTGCTGGCGCTGCGGGACCGGCTGAACGCCGGCGGCTACCGGTGCGTGTACGTCAACGTCGAGGTGGCGCAGACGGCCCGCGAGAACGTCGGACAGGCGATGCGGGCGGTGCTGGGCCGGCTGGCCTCCGGGGCGCGGATGACCCTGGGCGACGAGTTCCTGGAGGGCGTTTACCGGGACCTCGCGGCGAAGTACGTCCCGGACGAGGTGCTGCTCGAGGCGTTGGCGCGCTGGGCCGAGGCCGACCCGACGCCGCTCGTGCTGCTGATCGACGAGATCGACATGCTGATCGGCGACTCGCTGCTGGCGGTGCTGCGCCAGTTGCGGGCCGGGTACCATCAGCGTCCACACAGCTTTCCGCAGAGCGTGGTCCTTTGCGGGGTGCGGGACGTGCGCGACTACCGCATCCACTCCGGTTCGGCGAACGCGGTCATCGCCGGAGGCAGCGCGTTCAACATCAAGGCGGAGTCGTTGAGGCTGGGAGACTTTTCGCGGGACGAGGTCCTGGCGCTGGTTGGGCAGCACACGGCGGAGACGGGACAGGTGTTCACGGCCGGGGCGCTGCAGACGATGTGGGATCGGACCCTGGGGCAGCCGTGGCTGGTGAACGCGCTGGCCTACGACGCCTGCTTCCGGGACAAGGGGGGCCGGGACCGGTCGCGGCCGGTCGACGCGGACGCGGTGCGGGCGTCCCAGGAGCGCCTGATCCTGCGGCGCGAGACGCACCTGGACCAGTTGGCGGACAAGTTGAAGGAGGACCGCGTGCGGAGGGTGGTCGAGCCGTTGCTGAGCGGGGTCGACACGCGGACGTTCACCGACCGTGACGTCGAGTACACCCGGGACCTCGGTCTGGTGGCGCGGGACGCGCCGTACCGCATCGCGAATCCGATCTACGCGGAGGTGGTGCCGCGCGAGCTGACCTGGGTTGTGCAGGAGGAGTTCGAGCAGGAGGCGGCGTGGTATGTGGACGCGGACGGCGGGCTGAACGTGCGGAAGCTGCTGGCGGCGTTCCAGACGTTCTTCCGGGCGCATTCCGAGCACTGGTCCAAGCGTTTCCTGTATCAGGAGGCGTGGCCGCAGTTGCTGCTGCAGGCGTTCCTGCAGCGGATCGTGAACAGCGGCGGGCGCATCGAGCGGGAGTACGGGCTGGGACGGGGCCGGACCGACCTGCTGATCGAGTGGCCGCGGGACGGCGGGACGGGGGCGGGCGGCGCGACGGGGGCCCCGCCGTCACCCGCGGGCGGCGCGGTGCTCCGGGGGGAGGTTGGGCAGGTGGACCGGATCGTGATCGAGTGCAAGGTGCTGCACGGGAGCCTGGAGCGGACCATCGCGGAAGGCCTCGAGCAGACGGCGGCGTACATGGACCGGTGCGCGGCGCGCGAGGGGCACTTAGTGATCGTCGACCGCAGCGCCGGGAAGAGTTGGAACGAGAAGGTGTTCCACCGCCGAACGGTGTCGGGCGGCGTGACGATCGACGTATGGGGTATGTGACCCGCGGGTTCGCGCGCATGGTCGTCGGGGCAAGCAACTCAGGCCCGCTCGACCGCGAACGCCGTCACGTTGCGTGTCTCCCGGCTGAACTCGACGCCGATCAGGTGGATCGGCTCGCCCGACGCGCGGTACTTGTCGGTGTAGCCCCGCTCGCGGAGCTGCGCCAGCGCGGCCCCCTCGCCCGCGTGCTCCACCACCTTGAACTCGAACAGAAAGACGTTGCCGCCGAAGCGCACCGCCATGTCCGGCCGACCGCAGGCCGATGGGCAGGCGGCGCCTGGTCGTCACTGCCGATCAGGATAGCGCGGGCCGCGGCGGGACCGCCGTCGTGCCCGACGCCGCCCCGGTTGCACACGCCGCACCACCTCCGCTGCGGCGGGATCGCCATCGTGGCCGGCCGCCCCGTGAACACGATACGCCGGGAAGCGAACCGGGGCCCGCCGCACCGGGCAAATCCGACACTTGCCGGGACAAGTGCGGTAGACTGGCCTCGTCGCGGAAGCAGGAGGTCACGATGCGGGATGTGGGCGTTCCGGTGCGTCTTGTCGGCGTGATGGTCTGTGCCGCGGCCTGCGCCCTGGGCGTCGCCCCGTCGGCGGCGGCGCAGCCGGGCACGATGGACATCTACTGGATCGACGTCGAGGGCGGGGGCGCGACCCTCGTCGTCTCCCCGTCCGGCGAGTCGATGCTCGTCGACACCGGCTGGCCGCGGCCCGAGGGCCGGGACGCGGCGCGCATTGTGGCCGCGATGGAGGACGCCGGGCTCGAGAAGCTCGACTACATGCTGATCACGCACTTCCACACCGATCACGTCGGCAGCCTCGCCGAGCTGGCCGGGATGGTGGACATCGAGACGTACCTCGACCACGGCGGCGAGACCGAGGAGCGCAACCAGCAGTGGCGCGACATCTACCTGGAGACGGCCGGCGACGCGCGGCTGGTCGCCGGCGCCGGCGACGTCCTGTCGATGGGTGACGTCGAGGTGCGGATGATCTCGTCGAACATGGAGCTCATCGCCGAGCCGATCAACGACGGCGGGCCCAACCCGCACTGCGCCGGGGCCGAGAGCCGCCCGCCCGCCTCGCCCGAGAACCAGCGCACGCTGGGCGCGCTGTTCAGCTTCGGCGGGTTCCGCTTCGTCGATCTCGGTGACCTCGACTGGGACATGGAGATGAAGCTGTCGTGCCCCGTCAACCGGCTGGGCACCGTCACCGTCTACCAGACGAGCCGCCACGGGGCGTTCGACGGGGCGGGGGCCCCCGCCCACCTGTGGGCCATCGAGCCGCAGGTGGTGGTGGTGAACAACGGCCCCCGCAAGGGCATCACCGCGCCGCACCACTACGAGCGGATCACCGAGGTCCCCGGCGTCGAGGGCATCTGGCAGACGCACCTCGCGCTGGAGGCCGAGGGCCACAACACCGACGAGGACATGATCGCCAACTTCGAGGACACCGACGAGTGCGAGGGCCACTGGCTCAAGGCGTCGGTGCAGGCGGACGGCACGTACACGATGACGAACGGCCGCAACGGCTACAGCCGGACGTACACTGCCCGGTGACCGCTATCATGGCGTAGAGTGCAGGAGGCGGTGCCCGCCCACGGCGCAGTTGGCTTGAAGACGCAACCGACGAGAATCCTCCATGAAGGCCAGGGTCCAAGGCGGGCGGCTGCGTCTGGATGAGCCGAGTTCCCTCGCCGAGGGTACGGTTCTGGAGCTGGTACTCGATGACGGAGGTGACGACCTCGATGTCACCGAGCGTCGCGCCCTGCACGATGCGATTTCCGGGGCGTGGGCGTCGGCGAAGAGCGGGCGCGTCCGGCCGGCGCAGGTCGTCATCGATGAGTTGCGGCGCCGGTGACGGTCGTTGCGCCGTATGAGGTCGAAACGCGGGTCGAGGCGATACACTCGTTCGCGAGGGCGCCGCGAGCGGGCGAAGGCCGGGAACGCGAGGGGGAGAGCATGCGCACTGGCTCCGCGACTCGGGTCATCGCCTGGCTGATCGTGCCGGTGTGGGGTGCCGGCATGGCGGCCGAGGCGGCCGACGTCCGGCTGAAGGAGGCCGTGAGGACCGGCGATGACGCCGCGGTGCACGCCCTCATCGAGCAGGGCGTCGACGTGAACGCGCCCGAGGGCGACGGCGCGACGGTGCTGCACTGGGCGGTGCGGTGGGACAACGCCGCCGCGGTCGATCTGCTGCTCGCCGCGGGCGCGCGCCCCGGCGCCGCCAACGCCTACGGCGTCGTGCCGCTGTCGCTCGCCTGCGTCAACCGGAGCGCGCCGGTCGTCGATCTGCTGCTCGCCGCGGGCGCCGACCCGAACGCCGCCACCTCGATGGGCGAGACCGTCCTCATGACCTGCGCGCGCACCGGGGCCGCGGATGCGGTGCGGGCACTGCTCGAGGCCGGTGCCGACAACGTCGACGCGCGGGAGTCGTCGCGGGGACAGACCGCGCTGATGTGGGCGGCGGCCCAGGGGCATCCCGACGTGGTGCGGGTGCTGCTGGAGCACGGTGCCGACGTGCACGCGCGCTCCGAGGCCCGCTCGCTGCTCGTGAGCCTGGGCGGCCGGGGCGCGAATCGCGCCGGGAACCTCCCGCTCGGCGGTTTCACGCCGCTGCTCTTCGCGGCGCGGCAGGGGAGCGTCGAGAGCGCCCGGCTGCTGCTCGACGCCGGTGCCGACGTGAACGAGACGGCGCCCGACGGCGCCTCGGCCCTGGTCGTGGCGAGCTTCAGCGGCCACGGCGAGCTGGCCGCTTACCTGCTGAGCCGCGGGGCCGCCCCCGACGCGGCCGGCGCGGGCTACGCCGCCCTGCACACCGCGGTCTTGCGCGCCGACGCGGCCCTCGTCAAGATCCTGCTGGCGTACGGCGCCGACCCGGACGTTCGGCTGACGAAGGGCAGCCGCGTGCCGCGGGCCACCCACTGGTGGATACTGCCGGGGTCCTTGATCGGGGCGACGCCGTTCCTGCTCGCCGCGAAGTACGCCGACGTCGAAATCATGCGCATCCTCGCCGAGAGCGGGGCCGACCCGTTCCTGCCGATGCGCGACGGGACGACGCCGCTGATGATGGCGTCGGGGGCGAACTGGTCCAACGGCGAGATCGACCGCCACGACCGGCGGGTCCCGCCCGAGGTCGCGGAGGCCCTGCACGCCGACGAGGCCCCGAACCTCGCGGCGACTCGGTTCGCGCTGGCCTTGGGTGCCGACGTGAACGCCAGGAACGAGGCGGGCGACACCGCCCTGCACTCCGCCGTCTTCAAGGCATGGCCGGCGGTGGTGGACCTGCTCGTCGAGCACGGCGGCGACCTGAACGCCGCGAACGAGCGCAACCGGACGCCCCGGCAGATGATGTGCCACGCGGCGGACGGGCTGCTCGTGCGGTGCGCGGGATAGGCGTCCCCCCGGTGGAGGGTCGCTTTGGGGTCATGGCCGGCGCGGCGGAAAGCAGCGGACCCGCGGGACGGGTCGGGCGTGGTAGCGTAGCCACGAGGCGGCGGTTCGGCGGGCTTGAGGCCCGAGGCGGGTCGATCGCCGGTCGGTGCGGTCACCGATTCCGGCGGGGGGACGGAAGGGTGATGAGATGGCGCACGAAAGAGCGCGTACCGTCGTGACGCCGCCGGGACGCTCGCGAGCGCGGGCGGCCGCGTGGTTCGGTCCGGTTGCCGCCGGATGCCTGCTGCTCGCCGCTCCCGCAACCGCGGGGCAGGCCGGGACGCCGCCGGCGCCGGGCGGGTCCGAGCGTGCCGCTGCGCCGTCGTCCCCGGCCTCGGTCGAGGCGATGCTGAACCGCTACTGCATCACCTGTCACAGCGACGGCGGCTACGCGGCGGGGCGCGTTCCCGTGTCGCTGCAGCCGCTCGACCCCGCGAACGTGGGCGCGCACCCCGCCGCCTGGGAGACGGTGGCGCTGAAGCTGCGGTCGCGCATGATGCCCCCCGTCGGCCGGCCGCGCCCCGACGAGGCCGCCTACGACGCGGTGGCGACCTGGCTCGAGGACGAGCTCGACCGCGCCGCCGCCGCCGACCCGAACCCCGGCCGCACCGTCGCGCACCGGCTCAACCGGGTCGAGTACGGCAACGCCGTCCGCGACCTCCTCGGCCTGGAGGTCGATCCCGAGGCGCTGCTGCCGCCCGACGACGACGACGAGGGCTTCGACAACATCGCCGACGTGCTGTCGGTGTCGCCGACCCTCATGGAGCGCTACCTCTACGCGGCCCGGCAGGTCAGCCAGCTCGCGGTCGGCGACGCCGGGCTGCGGCCGCGGTTCGACACCTACCGGGTGCCCGACCGCGAGATCCAGGACCACCACACCAGCGACGACCTGCCGTTCGGCACCCGCGGGGGCGTGGCGGTGCGCCACTACTTCCCCCTCGACGGCGAGTACACCATCCGGGTCGGGCTGCGCCGCAACTTCTACAACTACATCCGCGGCATCGGCAACGTCGCCCACCAGCTCGACGTGCGGGTGGACGGCGCCCTCGTGGCCACGTTCATCGCCGGCGGCGGGCTGAGCCCCGACGCCGAGCGGTGCATCGCCAGCTTCTGCGGCAGCTCGGGCATGGGCGGGGCCGAGTGGGAGCGGTACGCCAACCACGCCGACGACGACTTCGAGGTGCGGGTGCCGGTCGAGGCCGGCCTGCGGACGGTGGCCGTCGCGTTCGTCGACCACCCCGCCCTCGAGGAGGGGGTCCTGCAGCCGCCGGTCGACATGTCGACGTTCGGCTACAGCACCGACGAGGAGATGGGCGGCGAGCCGGCGGTGGGGAACGTCGTCATCGGCGGCCCGTTCGACGGCGAGGTCCCCGACGACGTGGCGAGCCGGCGCCAGCTCTTCGTCTGCCGCCCCGCGGACGGGGCGGCCGAGGAGGCCTGCGCCCGCGAGATCATCTCGACCCTCGCCCGGCGCGCCTACCGCCGGCCGGTGGCCGCGGCCGACGTGGACCACCTGTACGGCTTCTTCGAGACCGCGCGCCGAGGGGCCGACTTCGACGCGGGCGTCCGGACGGTGCTCGAGCGGGTGCTCGTCGACCCCGAGTTCCTCTTCCGCATCCCGCGCCCGCCCGCCGACGCGGCCGACGCGGTCTACCGCATCGACGACATCGAGCTGGCGTCGCGGCTCTCGTTCTTCCTGTGGAACAGCATCCCCGACGACGAGCTGCTCGCCCTCGCCGAGCGCGGCGAGCTCGCGCGGCCCGCCGTCCTCGACGAGCAGGTGCGCCGCATGCTCGCCGACCCGCGGTCCGCTTCGCTCGCCGGCAACTTCGTCGACCGCTGGCTCGAGCTGCACAAGATCCGCAACGTGGCGCCCGACCCGACCATCTTCCCCGCGTTCGACCAGAACCTGCGCGACGCCATGCAGACCGAGACGGCGCTCTTCATGGCGAGCCAGCTGCGCGAGGACCGCGCGGTGGTCGACCTGCTGCGCGCCGACGACACGTTCCTTAACGAGCGGCTGGCCCGGCACTACGGCGTGCCCGGCGTCTACGGGAACCACTTCCGCCGCGTGGTGCTGCCCGACGACCGCCGGGCGGGGCTGCTCGGCAAGGCGAGCATCCTCACCCTGACGTCGTACTCCACGCGGACGTCGGTGGTGAACCGCGGCAAGTGGCTGCTCGAGCGGGTGCTCGGGTCGCCGCCGCCGGCCCCGCCCGCCAACGTGCCGCCGCTCGAGGAGAGCGCCGCCGGCGCCGCCCCCACGTCGCAGCGCGAGCGAATGGAGGCGCACCGGCGCAACCCGACCTGCGCGGTCTGCCACCGGGTGATGGACCCGCTGGGCTTCGCGCTAGACAACTTCGACGCCATCGGGCGCTGGCGGACCACCGACGACCCGCGGATGCCGGGTCAGCAAGGCCCGGTCATCGACGCCTCGGGGGTCATGCCGGACGGCACCCGGTTCGAGGGGCCGGCCGGCTTGCGCGGGCTGCTGCTCGACCGGCGGCAGGAGTTCATCCGGACGGTGACGGGAAGGCTGTTGACGTATGCGCTCGGGCGGCGGCTCGAGCACCCCGACATGCCGGTGGTCCGGCAGATCGTGCGGGACGCGGCGGACGAGAATCACCGCTGGTCGGCGTTGATTCAGGGTATCGTAAGGAGCGCCCCGTTCCAGTTGAGGAGGGTCGAATCATGATCGTCACGAAGAAGACCATCGCGCGCCGCACCGTCCTGCGGGGTATGGGCACGGCGCTGGCGCTGCCGCTGCTGAACGGCATGGTGCCACCGCTGACCGCCCTCGCGAGGACTGCGGCGAGCCCCGCGAAGCGGCTGGGGGTGGTCTACGTGCCGAACGGCATCATCACCCGCAACGGCAACTGGACCCCGGCGACCGACGCCCCCGGGTTCGACCTGCCGCGTCTGCTCAAGCCGCTCGAGCCAGTGCGCGAGCACCTCACGGTGCTGACCAACCTCGACAACCGCGCTGCCTTCGCGCGGCCCGGCGAGGCCCTCGGGTCGCACTCGCGCCCCGCCGCCGCGTTCCTCACCGGCCTCCACGCCGAGCAGACGCAGGGCTCCGAGCTCGACCTCGGGACGTCGATGGACCAGTTCGCGGCGCAGACCCTGGGCCGCGAGACGCGCCTGCCGTCGCTGGAGCTGTCGCTGGAGGGCGCCGACACCTTCAACGGCGTCAGCACCTGCGACACCGGCTACAGTTGCGCCTACCTCAACATCTCGTGGCACGACCGCACCACACCGATGCCGCGCGAAACCAACCCGCGCGTCGTGTTCGAGCGCCTCTTCGGCGACGCCGGCAGCACCAGCGCCGACGTGCGGCTCGCGCGGGCGCAGCAGCAGCGCAGCATCCTCGACGCGGTGATGGACAAGATCGCGGGCCTGCAGGGCCGGCTCGACGGCGAGGACCGCCGCAAGCTCGGCAACTACCTCGACGCCGTCCGCGAGATCGAGCGCCGCATCGAGATCGCCGAGCGGCAGGCCGACCGCGAGCTCCCGCTGCTCGACCAGCCGGCGGGCATCCCCGTCTCGTTCGAGGAGCACGCGCGGCTGATGTACGACCTCCTCGTGCTGGCGTGGCAGACCGACGTCACCCGCGTCTTCACCTACATGATCGGCCGCGAGCAGAGCGGCACCACCTATCCGCAGATCGGGGTCCCCGACCCGCACCACCCGCTGACGCACCACCGCGGCGACCTCGAGAAGATCGAGAAGGTGACGAAGATCAACCAGTACCACATGCAGCTCTACAGCGAGTTCCTCGCCACCCTGGCGTCGACGCCGGACGGCGACGGCTCGCTGCTCGACCACGCGATGCTGCTCTACGGCGCCGCCCTGCGGGACGGGGACGCCCACGTGTACGACAACGTTCCCCTCCTCCTCGCCGGACACGACGGCGGCACCATCAAGGGCGGCCGCCACCTCGTGTACCCCAAGGGCGAGAACCCGATGACAAACCTGCAGCTCACCATGCTGCACAAGCTCGGGGTGCCCGTGGAGCACTTCGGCGACAGCACCGGGACGCTGAAGGAGCTGACCGGCCTGTCGTAGCGCATTCCTCGCCGGACGGCCCGGGTGATGTCCGTCACCCCGGCCGTCTCGGCTGCTGATCAATTTTGTTGTCAACAGACTTGATGTTTGTTGAGATCGTGCCCCGTGCAGGAGTTCACGGACCTCCAGCCGGCACCGTTCGATGGTGCCGGCTCCTGCCGGCACCTTGATGACCGGGCTGATTCCGGTACCCGGCCGTCGCGGCTGCGGCATCAGTCGGTCAACCGGTCGACGGATGTCTGGTCGCGTCTTCTGGATGATCGATCCTGCGCCCGGTCCGTAGCGCGGCGGCGAGCCCGACCCAGTAGGCGGTGATAGACTGGTCTCAGTGCGGTCTCTTCGGCTGGCGTTCATGGAGGGTGCCACCGTGTCCGAAGTTGGCGCATTCGAAGCGAAGACGCATCTGCCGCAGTTGCTCAAGCGCGTGGAGCAGGGTGAACGATTCGTGATCACGAGACACAAGCACCCCGTGGCCGAGCTGATTCCCTTTCGGCGGCGGGACGCCGACAGAATCCGCGCGGCCATCGACGGCCTCAAGGAGTTCCAGAGTACCCACAGCCTAGGAGGGCTGTCGGTTCGGGAGATGATCGAGGAAGGGCGGCGCTACTGATGGCTTTCGTCCTCGACTGCTCGCTCACCATGGCGTGGATCACTCCTGCTTGCCGACAGGGCAGACCTACGACGACTGATGGCCTATAACCATTCGCGCAAAGCGGGCAATCGCGGTGACGTTTGGAAGCACTGCGTGCTCGTCGCACTGGCTGACACCATGTGCGGAAGTCGGGAGTCCTTTGGGTACGTCGAGTGCCACGCGGGAGCGCCAATCCACGAACTCATTAAGCATGGCGAGTGGTGGAGGGGTGTCGGCAGGGTCGCCAAGGACGCTTTAGGCGGTTCTCCTTGCTACGTGGGGGAACTGCGGCGATGGCTCGCCCGGAAGCAATACCCGGCCAGTTGGATCTTTGTTGCCAAGAGACTCGCTAGACGATTCGCGCGGGTCGAAGTTAGTTTGTTCGACCGTGCCGACGATGTGGCCGCACAGTATCCGCCGCCGACCACGGAAATCCCGAGTAACGTCCGATTGATTTTTCGCCAAGCCGACGGCTACGCCGAAGCGGCCCGGCTGGATAGTGCCGACTTGGTGTTTCTGGATCCGCCATACCACCCTGACTCGGCGAGGGATTGGCGTCAGCTTCGCCAAGCTTGTCTGTCGCTGCAATCGCGCGGTGTTGCATTTGCGGCTTGGTATCCGTTCTTTTGGCCCACGAGGCCGCAAGAATTGGTAGACACGACGGGATGTGTTGCGTGGGAGGTGACTTGGGCGACCTGTGGTTCCAAACCAAGCCAGAATCTCAAGGGTTGCGGGATGCTGGTATCAAGTGGGCTCGCGGTGCACTTGGCTCGGATCGAAAGGGGTATTCGCAGTGTTGGAGCCGGTATGGGCGCGGAAATGGTCGTGCGCCGGCCAGCGGCGAGCTGACGGCCCTGTACGCGGCGCGGCGAGCCCCTACGTGTTCCTCAGCTGGAATCCTCGGTCAGAATCCGCTGCCAGAGATCGCGACAGTGAACCGGCAGCTTGTCGATGTCGGCGGAGACCTCGGCGATGAGAGACTCGCGGTCAGGCCCCGTCAACAACTGCACAATGTCCCAGGCGTCCTGCACGCCGCCAGCGAACAGCTTCAGCGCGATGAGGTCGCGGGCCTGCACGGCGGGCACGCGTGATCCCTGGACCACCGTCGGTTGGGCGCGCTCGAGAAGTCCCACCTGCCACCGATGTCGGCCGACGACGAGATCGACGGGATGCTCGCCGGCTTCCTTGAAGCGGACCACGCCGGCCAGAGGATCCGCCGCATTGCCGCGAGTCAGCGACACGTCTACGCCAGCGTCCGCGAGCGGCGTCCACAGCGCGCGGTCGAGACAAGATCTGGCGAGCGCCAGGAGATCGATGTCGTACGTCGAGCGGGCGACCCCGTGGGCGGCCATCGCGGAGGCCCCGATCACCGCGTACCGGACGCCGGCGCGGTCGAGAATCGCGGTAACGCGGTCGAGCAGGCTCACCCGATCAGCCGGTCGAGACATGCGCTGGGTCGGCGGGTCGCCTGCCGGCGCCGCTCGAGCAGACGGATCGCGGTCGGCCGGTCGAGGCCGTTGGCGGCGCGGAAGGTCTCGATGGCCTCGTCGCCGAGACGGAGTGCAAGCTCCACCCGTTCGGCCGGGGTGAGCCGCCGGACTTCGGCGTCTGCGCGGGCGCGGAGGACTGAGGCGACGGACTTCATGATTCGAGTATACCCCGTCGATTGATGAAGTCGCTCGTCGCTCGGCATCGGGTTGTAGTCTTGGTCTTCCAGACTAATCGCGGGAGGCGGCCGGGGGCCGGGTGTTCCGGTAAGCAGTGGATTGCGGCGAATCGAGGGTTGGAGAGCTGGAACCGTGGAGATTGTGATGGGCGTCGGTCTCGGGGTCGGCCTCGCCGCCGCGTGCGGCTTCCGGGTCTTCCTGCCCGTGCTGGTCATGGGGCTGGCCGCCCGAGCCGGCTTCCTCGAGCTGAGCGACGGCCTCGAATGGATGGCGGGGACTCCCGCCCTATTGACCGTCGCGGTGGCGATGGCGTGCGAGGTCGGTGCCTACTACGTCCCGTGGCTCGACAACCTGCTGGACACGGTGGCGATGCCCGCGGCGGTGATGGTCGGCACGGTGGTCGCGGCGGCCAACGTCGAGACCGCGTCGCCGCTGCTGAGCTGGAGCGTGGCCGCCGTGACCGGCGGCGGGGCGGCGGCCGTCGTCCAAGCGGGGACGGTCCTGCTGCGCGGCGCCTCGACGCTCGCCACCGGCGGCCTCGGCAACCCGGCGGTCTCGACCGCCGAGAACGGGGCGGCCGTCGGCTTGTCCCTTCTCGCGCTCGCGGCGCCGGTCCTAGCGCTGGCGGCCGTGCTCGTGCTGGTCTTCGTGGTCGTCGCCAGGATCCGGCGGCGTGCAGGTCGTCTGGGACCGCGGCGATGTCACCGTGCGCGAGGTCTACGAGGCGTTCCGCGAGCGCCGGCCCATCGCCTATACCACGGTGCTGACGACGATGCGGATTCTCGAGCGGAAGGGGCATCTGGAAGTCAGCCGGACAGTCGTCGATTGCGATCGATGTGACCGACGACCGCGCCCTGCGCGACGAGGCGACGGCTCGCATCATGGGTGGAGGCTTCAATCCCAACGTTGGTCGAGAATTTCAGGCCGGAACCGCAAGGAGTCTCCGAGCTGATGGTGCGGGCCCGGTGCGGGGGCCGCGCTGTGGACGCTGGCCGTCGCGGGGGCGACGTACTCTTGGCGATCGTCAGGGCGCCTCTTCAGCGGGTTACACTATAGCCGTGTGCACGCAGTTCGTGTTCACTCCCGGGAGGAGGGTCATGAAGAACATCACGCTGAGCGCCGACGAGAATCTGATCGAGGCGGCGCGCCAGAGAGCCGCCAGCGAGGGAACCACCCTCAACGAGCAGTTCCGGCGCTGGCTGGCGGACTACGTCGGGCGCAGGCGGCAGGCCGAAGCGGCGTCCGCGACGATCCGGGCGCTGAGGCGGGAGTTGGGCACGGGCGGACGACGATTCACCAGGGACGAGATGAATGAGCGTTGACGACTTCCTGGACACCAACGTCTTCGTCTACCTGCTCGACGAGACCGCTCCCGGGAAGCGTGAGGTCGCCGATAGCCTCGTTCAACGGAGCTTGGCGGATGGAAGGGGATGTATCAGCTACCAAGTCATCCAGGAAACGATGAACGTCCTGGTCGGAAAGCTCGGCGCGACTCCCGAGCAGATGCGGAAGTTGATGGACGACGTGCTCTTCCCGCTCTGGCGGGTCGACCCCAGCCGGACACTCTATCGACGCGGGCTCGACGTGCGGGCACGCTACGGATTCTCCGTGTACGACAGTCTCATCGTGGCGGCGGCTCTCGATGCGGGTTGCAGCACCCTCCACAGCGAGGACCTGCAGCATGGGCAACGCATCGAGGGATTGACCATCGTCGATCCGTTCGGATCCTCGTCGCGATCGTGAGAGCCGAGAGCCCGGACCCTGGCCCGCCCATCGCCGCCTCTGGCTCCGCCGGGCGCCCAACCAACTCCTCGCCCGCCCATCGTCGCCTGCGGCTCCGCTCGGCGCCCAACCAACCCTCCAGGAGTCCGCGCCGTTCTGCGGCGACTCCTCGCCCGCCCATCGTCGCCTGCGGCTCCGCATGGCGCCCAACCAACCCCAGGAGTCCGGGCCGTTCCACGGTGCCGACTCCTACCGCAGCTCCCGGAAGAACCCCCGGAGGTCGTCGACGTACAGCTCCGGCTCCTCGCTGGCCGCGAAGTGGCCGCCGCTCGGCATCATCGTGAAGCGGACGAGGTTGTAGCGCGCCTCGAGCCAGCGCCGCGGCGTGAAGCGGAACTCGCCGGGGAACGCCGCGCAGGCCGTGGGCACCTCGATGCGCGGCGGGTCCGGCGCGTTGGCGCCGTGCCGCCCCTCGTAGTAGTAGCGGGCGGCGGAGGTCGCGGTTTCGGTGGCCCAGTAGATGGTGAGGGTCGTCAGCAGCTCGTCCTTGCTGAAGCGAGTCTCGGGGTTGCCGTCGCAGTCGCACCAGCTCCGGTACTTCTCGACGATCCAGGCGGCGAGCCCGACCGGCGAGTCGTTGAGGCTGTAGCCGAGGGTCTGCGGCTTGGTGCCGTGCATGTGGCTGTAGCCGCGCTCCTCGTCGGTCCAGAACGCGGCGCGCTCCTCCATGAGGGCGATCTCGGCCGCGGGGACGCCGGCGGTGGGGTCGTCGGGGTCGGGCGGGCCGGCGGTGCACAGGTTGAGGTGCAGGCCGGCCACGTGCTCCGAGTCGTTGGCGGCCAGCCACCGGCTGATGCCGGCGCCGAGGTCGCCACCCTGGGCGCCGTAGCGCTCGTAGCCCAGCCGCGCCATGAGTTCGGCGAAGATCGCCCCGGTGCGGTCGCGGCCGTAGCCGAGCCGCCGCGGCCGGTCCGAGAACCCGTAGCCGGGGATGGACGGGGCCACCACGTGGAAGGCGTCTTCGGCGCGCCCCCCGTGGGCGACGGGGTCGGTCAGGGGCTCGATGACCTTGTCGAACTCCGCGAAGGTGCCCGGCCAGCCGTGGGTCAGGATGAGCGGGAACGCGTCGGGCTCGGCCGACCGGCGGTGCACGAAGTGGATGTCGAGGCCGTCGATGCGGGTCTTGAACTGCTCGAGCCGGTTGAGCCGGCGCTCCTGCGCCCGCCAGTCGAACTCGTCCCGCCAGTACTCGACGAGCTGGGTCAGGTAGGCCTGGTTCATCCCGAGCTGCCACCCGACGCCCTCGGGCTCGTCGGGCATTCGGGCGCGCGCGAGCCGCTCGTTCAGGTCGGCCAGCACGTCGTCGGGGACGTCGATGGTGAAGGGCTCGATGGCGGCGCCGTCGGCGGGCTGGCCCGCGGCCGCGGGGGCCGCTGCCGCGCCCGGTACCGACCACGGGGTGGGCCCGGCGACGCCGGCGGCTAGAGCCAATGCCAGGGCGAGGAACAGGGCGGTGATGGCTCGTCTCATGTCTCTCCTCCGAAGCGTGTATGTTACGCGACCCGCTCGCTGCCGACGTCGATGGGAGGCTAGGCGTCGGGGGAGCGCGCGGTCAAGCTCCCGCGTCGCGGCGAGAGCGCCAGCGGGCTGAACAGTACCCCGACTAGGCGCGACGAGCGTGGATACCGGCGCGGCTCACTCGGCCCGCAGCGTCTCCGCCGGATCGACGCGGGAAGCGCGCAGGGCCGGCCACAGGCTGGCGAGGGTCGCGACGGCGAGGACGCCGGCCGCGACGGCCGCGAACACGGCGGGGTCGCGCGGCGAAACCTGCAGCAGCAGGTCCCGGACGAGGGGCGTCGTGCCGGCAGCGAGGAGCAGGCCGGCCGCACAGGCGACCACCGCGGTGCGGAGACCGTCGTTCAGGACCAGCCGCACCACTCGGGTCGGGGTCGCCCCCACCGCGAGGCGCACCGCGAACTCGTGCCGGCGCTGCGAGACGGCGTAGGACACCGACGACCACAGGCCGATCATGGCGAGCAGGACGGCGAGCGACCCGAACGCGGTGAACAGCGACGCGCCCAGGCGCCACGGCCGGATCTGCGGATTCAGCGCCTCGCCGAGCGTCTCGATGCGAACGTAGGGCAAGGCGGGGTCGAGCGCGAGCAGCTCCCCGCGCAGCGCAGGGTCCAGGCGGGGCCGGCCGGGCGCGGTCCGGGCGAGAAGCGCGCGCGGTCCCGGGTCGCCGGGGGGCAGGGGCTCGTAGAAGTACGGGTACGGGTCTTCCACGAGACTGAAGCGGCGCGCGTCGGCTACCACCCCCACGACGGTCGTGCACGCATCTTCGTCGGACCGATGGACGCATTCGCCGATCGGCGACCGGTTCGGCCAGCCCAACCGCGCCAGGGTCTCGTTGACGACCATGACACGACCCTGCGCGCGCTCTGCCTCCAGGAACCCGCGCCCCGCCCGGATGCGCATGCCCGTGGTCTCGAAGAACCCCGGTGTCACGTAGTTCACGAAAGGCACGCCGCCGTCCGGCATGGCGAGCATGTTGTTCATGCCGGGCAGGCGAAAGCCACCGGCGTAGAGCGATTGCAGGGGGACGCCCCTCGCGAGGCTCGCGCGCGTGACGCCCGGGAGGGCCGAGATGCGTCCGAGCGCGGCTTCGTAGAACCGGGCCACGTCGTCCGGGCCGCGGCCGGCGCCGGTGAAATCGACGCGTACGGAGACCACGTTGTCGCGGTCCAGGCCGATGTCCAGCGTGGCGGCGTTGTACAGACTCCGCAGGAACAGGCCGGCGCCGACGAGGAGCATCACCGACAGCGCGGCCTGCGCCGCGAGCAACGCGCCCTGCAGCCGGGGACGCCGGGCCGTCGCGTCCAGGATCCGACCCTGGACGGCCGGAAGGGCGTCGCGCCCGACGTACCAGAGCGGGCTTAGGCCGGCCGCGAGCGCGGTGGCGAGCGTGGCCGCGACGGCCACCGCCAGAACGCCCGGATTGACGATCGCGGCCGGTTCCCACGCCATCGCCGGCAGTATGGTGCGCTGCAGCCAAGCACGGGTGAGGATCACGACCGCGAGCGACGCGGCTCCCCCGAGCAGTGCCAGCATGAGGCTCTCGGTGAGGAGCAGCCGCGCCAGGCGCCCGCGGCTGATGCCGAGGGCGATCCGGACCGCGATCTCGCGGCGCCGGCGCATCGCCCGCAGCAGCAGCAGGCCGGCCGCGTTCAGGCACGCGATGGCGACCAGCACCACCGCGACCCCGAACAGCCAGGCCGTCACGCGCGATTCGGGAATCGGCCGGAGATTGGATCCCAGGCCGCCCGTGACGGGTCCGAGTAGCACGCGGGCCTGCCGATACCTCCCGAGGCGCGCGGCATCGGGTGGGAACAGGGGATCGACGGCCTCTTCGAGAAACGTCCGCTGAAGGCCCGTCAACTGCGCTTCAGTCTGCGCGAGGGTGACCTCGGGTCTCAGGCGCCCGACCAGGGTCAGGACGTACCACGTTCCGGACGTGTGCCACCTGACGGGCCGGCTCGAGCCGTCGTCCCACGCCAACAGCGGAAGCCACAGGTCGACGTCGGAGAGCTCGACGCCTCGGAAGCCGCGCGGCGTGACCCCGACGATCTCGTAGGGCTGCCCCTTGATCCGCAGGGTCTCCCCGACCACGTCGGGGCGGCCGTCGAAGCGGCGTTGCCAGAACCCGTGACCGAGCACCACGACGCGTGCGCCGGTCGCCGGATGCGCCTCCGCGTCCAGCAGAAGACGCCCGAGGGCGGGCCGGACCCCCAGCGTCCGCCAGAACCCGGCGGACACCATGACCGCCCGGGTCATGCGCGCGTCGGGTCCGGCGCCCGCCGCGAGATCGGTCTGCGCATACGCGGCCACCGACTGCAGGGTGTCGGCATCTTCGGCCAGCCGTTCGTAGAAGGGGTAGGGGGTCCCTGTGACGGGCTCGGCCGGCTCTGCGCCGGCACCGGCATTGCGGAACAGCTCGTGCAGTCGGAACACCCGGTCGGCCGCCTCGACGTGCGGCGGGGGCGCCAGCAGCAGGGTCTGCAGCACGCTGTACATGCTCGCGACCGCGCCGACCCCGATGGCGGCGGTGAGGGCGGCGGCCAGCGACACGGCCGGGTTCCGGACGAGGCTCCGCGCCGCGTGCCGCACGTCGCCGATGAACGTCTCGACCCAGCCGAAGCCGTAGAAGTCGTGGACGCGCTCGCGGATGGCGGTGACGTTGCCGAACTGCCGCCGGGCGGCGCGGAGGGCCTCGTCGGGCGGCATGCCCGACCGCCGGTGGAGGTCGGCCTGCATCGCGATGTGCGACTCGATCTCCTCGCGGACGTCCTCGTCGAGGGACCCTCTGCGGAACAGCCGGGTGAAGATGCCCATCATGCGTACCCCAGGACCCGCGCGGTGCTCCGGGTCAGCTCGACCCAGCGCTGCTCGGTTTCCGCCAGCCGCCCGACCCCCGCGTCCGTCAACCGGTAGACGCGCGCGCGGCGGCCGTTCTCCGTCGTCCGCCATTCCCCGGCGATGACCCCGTCGCTCTCCAGCCGGCGGAGGGCGGGGTAGAGCGACCCCTCCTCGACGCGCAGTGTTCCTTCCGAGGCGGTCCGGATGTGGAGGGTGATGCCGAACCCGTGGTTGGGCCCGCGCTCCAGGGTCTTCAGGATGAGCAGGTCGAGCGTGCCCTGCAGCGTGTTGGATGGTCGCGTCATGGCGAGTCACCTAGACGTTTCAGTGAGACATCTCAGTGAAGCTAGATCGGAAGCTGGATCGAAGTCAAGCTTTTCCCGGAAGCCCATAGTGAACCCCGCGGTCGCGCCGCGCCAGCGCCAGCCGAGGCGCCCGCGTGGCAGAACGCGGCGAGGGCGCACACTGGGTATAGGCAACCAGGACGCCCCCGACGCGGGATGCAACCTCGGTCGAACGCAGCCGGACTCTGACCACGGCTTCCAGCCCTCGCCGCGTGCCGCGCACCGCCGGAGGGCCGCCCCGGCCACGGAGAGAAAGGGGTTGAAGCGCTGGCCTGAACGGGGCTGGGCCGGTATAGTGCCGAGTGCGCCCTTGTCCGGCGCGCGAGGAGGAGAAATGAGACGAAGCGGATATCTGGCCACGCTCACGATAATCGGCGTGGTCCTCACCGGGGCGACGTACCAGGCGCGGCAGGAGCGGGCGGCCCTCGCGGTGCAGCAGATCACCGACAACCTCTACGTGCTGGGGAACGCGCCGGAGGTGCAGGGCATGGGCGGCGGCGGGAACACCGCCATCTTCATCACCACCGACGGCGTCGCCCTCGTCGACACGAAGATCTACGGCTACGGCCAGGACATCATCGACGCCGTGGGCGGGCTGACCGACAAGCCCATCACCCACGTCATCAACACCCACACCCACTTCGACCACAGCGGCGGCAACATCGAGCTGCCCGACACCGTGAACTTCGTGGTGCACGAGAACACCCTGGCCCAAATGTCGCGCGAGACCTGCCAGCCGGTCACCAACTGCGACGCCTTCAAGGGCGACAACGCGAAGTACCTGCCGGGGCTCGCCTACTCCGACCGCATGTCGCTCTTCAACGGCACCGACCGCATCGACCTCTACCACTTCGGCCGCGGCCACACCGACGGCGACACGTTCGTGGTCTTCCGGGAGGCGCGCACCATGCACACCGGCGACATGTTCCAGCGCAAGGGGCTGCCGTTCATCGACGTCGCCAACGGCAACGGCAGCGCCAACGAGTTCGGCGAGACCCTGAAGAAGGCGGTGGCGGGCGTCTCCGGCGTCGACACCGTCATTCCGGGGCACAACCCCACGCCGGTGACGTGGGCCGAGTTCGTCGACTTCAGCGGGTTCTTCAACGACGTCGTGAGCAAGGCGCAGCACGGGAAGGCGGCCGGGCTGTCGGTGGACGAGGTGGTCGCCGCCTACAGCGTGCCGGGTCAGTACAGCGACTTCGCGGCGCCGGAGGGCAGCCTCCGGACGACCGTGCAGCACGTCTACGACGGGAACTGAGGGCAGACGGCGGAAACTGCGCGGGAGGCGGGGCCATGACGCTCGCGGGTAGAGCGTCCCGGCCGTACGTCTGCGACGGCAACTGAGAAGGAGGCGGGGCCATGACGTTCGCGACAGGGCGTCTCGGCCCCGCGGCCGGGGCGGTGCTGCTGGCCGTCTCGGTCGCGGGCGCCCAGACGAGCGACGATCCATTCGCGGCGCCCATCGCCGCGACCGACGGCGTGATCACGGTCGGGGCCGTCGAGTTCGCGGCGCTGCCCGACTTCCGCGGCGAGACCGCCCGCATGATGCGGCTCGTCGACGAGCCGGGCACCGGCCGGCTCTTCGTGAGCGACATGTGGGGCGTCGTCTACACCGTCAGCTACGACGGGGCCACCGTCACGCGCTATCTCGACCTCACCGACCCGCGCTGGGCGGTCGACGTCCATGCGAGGGGCCGCGAACGCGGATTCCAGAGCTTCGCCCTCCATCCGCAGTTCGCCGAGGCGGGTGCGCCGGGGTACGGCAAGCTCTACGCCTGGACCGACTCGAGCAACACGGCGCCCCCGGCCGACTTCACGCCCGGCGGCGGCAGCGACGCCCACGACACGATCCTGCTCGAGTGGACGGCCGCCGACGCCGCCTCGCCGGTGTACGACGGCGGCCCGCCGCGCGAGCTGCTGCGGGTCGAGCAGCCGTTCGGCAACCACAACGGGGGGCAGCTCGCCTTCAATCCCCTCGCGGGGCCGGGCGACCCCGACTTCGGCCTGCTCTACGTGGGGTCGGCGGACGGCGGCAGCGGCGGCGACCCGCTCGACCTCTCGCAGGACCTCGGCTCGATCTTCGGCAAGGTCCTGCGCATCGATCCCCTCGGCTCGAACAGCGCGAACGGCGAGTACGGCATCCCCGCCGACAACCCGTTCGCGGGCGACGGCGACGACGGCACCCTCGGCGAGATCTACGCCTATGGGGTGCGGAACCCGCAGCGCCTCGCCTGGGATGCGCGGAACGGCAACATGTTCCTCGCCGATATCGGGCAGAACATCGTCGAGGAGATCAGCCCGGTGTGGCCGGGTGCCAACCTCGGCTGGAACGACTGGGAGGGGAGCTTCCGGTTCATCAGCCGCCGCGAGGTGAGCCTGGTCGAGCCGCGCGGCGAGCCCGGCCTCGCCTATCCCGTCGTCGAGTGGGGCCAGCTCGACCCGCTGCTGGGGCCGCGCTCGCACGCCACCGGGCTCGTCGTCTACCGCGACGACGCGATCCCGCAGCTCGAGAACCGGTTGCTCTTCGGCGACGGACCCAACGGCGAGGTCTTCTACCTCGACGCCGACGAACTGCCCGAGGGCGGCCAGGACCCGATTCGCCGCGTGCTGTTCGAGCACGCGGGCGGGACCCGCACGTTCCTGCAGCTCATTCGGGAGAAGAACGTCGAGCAGGGGCGGACGCCGACGAGCCGCGCCGACGTGCGCATCGACGCCGGGCCCGACGGTCAGATCTTCCTGCTCAACAAGCACGACGGGGTGATCCGCCGGCTCGTGCCGTAGCCGACCGGAGCGTACCGTAGCCGCCCGCCTCGGGCCACCGGCGAGGGCGGCCCCGTGTCGGGCATCCCCGCGGGCCAGTGCCTCCGGGCGCCGTGGTGGGCGACGCCCTGGAGACTCGATTGAGATCGCGTCTCATTCTCAGTCGTGCTATGATACGGGCCGCATGGAGAGGGCGGGGCAGGACCGGGTCGTCTGCGCGTGTCTGCAGGTCACCGAGGGTCAGTTGCGCGCGGCGGTCGAGGAGAACGGCGTCCAGACCGTCCGCGAACTCATCCGCGCGACGGAGGCCGGCACCGGCTGCACCGCCTGCCACGGCCGGCTCGAGAGCTGCCTGACCCGCTGGTCGAGTCCGCCTCCGTGCCTGTCCGAGCCGGCCGGCGAGACCTACGCCGGCCCTCCGGCCTGATCCGAAGGCCATCGGGCCTCGCCCGCCACGGGCTACCGCTCGTGGCCGCCCATCTGCTCGCTCAGGTAGTTCTCGATGCCGACCTTTTCGATGCGGAAGAGCTGGGTCTCCGCCCAGTCCACGTGCTCTTCCGACTCGGCGAGGATCGGCTCGAGGATCTCGCGGGTGCCGTTGTCGCCGAGCTGCATGCACAGGGCGACGGCCTCGTTGTAGTGCTTGACGCCCTTCATCTCCAGCTCCAGGTCGTTCTCGAGCTGCTCCTTGACGTCGGTGCCGACGCGGATGACGTCGTACCGTGCGATCTCGGGGGTCCCCTCCAGGAAAAGGATGCGGTCGATGAGCTGCTCGGCGTGCTTCATCTCGCCGATCGACTCGTCGTGGTGCTTCTTCGCGAGGTGGTGGAACCCCCAGTTGGCGCACATCTTGGCCTGGCAGAAGTACTGGTTTATCGCCGTCAATTCGATGGTCAGCGCGCGGTTCAGCGCTTCGATTACGCGGGTCGATCCCTGCATGGCAGCCTCCGTTCGTGACGCGGCGGGACGCGATTGCCGCGCCCCCGCCCCGCCACCATTACCAGTATACGCGGACGCGGAGGGGCCGGCCCCCGGGCCGCTACAGGCTGAACCGCACCTCGCCGACGACCGTCCGCCGCAGGATGTCGCCGAAGATGTGCTGCTGGATGTTCTGGTTGAAGAGGTTCGTCACCTTCAGCAGCGTCGTGATGGCGCCGTTGTTCCACCGCACGCCGAAGCTGCCGTTGACCATCGTGTAGCCGTCCGTGTAGCCGTGGAACGCCTCGGTGAGCACGTCCGACCAGAACGCGGAGGTGGCCATGCTGATCGACGCGTTGCCGAGGAAGCGCGTGCCGTTCAGCGACGCCCCGATGTTCACCCGGTGGGTCGGGGGCAGGGTCAGCTCCTCGGGCAGGAACCTGGGCAGGGCCGGGTCGTCCGGGTCGAGGATCTCCGGCTCGGCCTGCCACGAGTAGTTGAACCAGGCCGAGGTCGAGCGCGAGATGCGCTGGTCGAACCACAGCTCGGCCCCCACCTGCTGGGTCGGGCCCAGGTTCGAGTAGGTGAACGCCGTGCGCGGCAGGTGGATGCCGGCCGCCGACGCCATGAACGTCAGGACCTGCGGCGGAAGCACCCAGCCCGGCGGCGGGTTCTCCGCCGTGTAGGGGTCGACGGTCGGCGCCACCTCGGTGAAGGCGATGGGGGTGTCGCGGCGGTTCAGGTAGACGGCCCCGCCCGCCGTCGTGCCGCCGAAGGTTCCCGTGTAGCTGAGCTCGTAGGCGGTCAGCGACTCCTCCGTGAGGTCGGGGCGCGGCGTCGAGCCGATGGGCAGGTCGCTGCCGAGCGACCGGACCACCAGCGGGAACGGCTGGGCCGTGGTCTGGTCGAGCTGCTGCTCGAGCTGCATCAGGGCCCCCTGGGCCACCGCTGGCGGCAGGCCGGGCGGCAGCAGCAGGGGCAGGAGGGGCCGGAACGCCGCGAGCCCGCTCAGGTCGACGGGGAAGACGACGTTCATGTCGAGGAAGTTGTTGATGATCGACGGCGACCGGAACGCCCGGTTGTAGGAGACGGTCACCGAGTGGTTGACGCCGGGCTTGAACATCAGCGACAGGCGCGGGGAGAAGGCCGGGGTCGACACGCTGCCGAACTTGTCGACCCGCCCCCCGAGGATGAGGCGGAAGCGGTCGAAGAAGATCTCGTCCTGCAGGTAGGCGCCGAACTCGAGGCGGTCGGGCGCCTCGGGCGAGATGGTGATGTCGAAGGTGTTCCGGCGCACGTTGCCGCCGTAGGTCAGCCGGTTCCGCTGCCCGAGGAACGACGAGTTGCCGATCTCGACGTCGAACGTGTTGCCCTTGAACCCGAGCTGCACGGGCTGGCCGGTGGTCGGGTCCGCGAGCAGGAGGTTCGGCGCGTCGCCGTTCATGACGTTGGTGAAGGCCTGGAACCGGAAGTCGCCCCGCGTGTAGCCCACCTTGCCGTAGCCCACGTACGACCCGCGCTGGATGTCGAACGGCCCGACCCCGCTGTGCGAGAGGCCCTCGGTGCCCGCGACCCCGCCCGAGTACGTGAACTGCCCGCCGTTGGCGACCTCCTGGTCCACCCGCACGTCGAACTTGGGCTGGCTCGTGCCCCGGTTCGCGAACGCGGCCCCGAACGGCCCGGCCCCGTCGAGCGGATACGTCGCGCCGCCCACCATCCGGCCCGGGATCCGTGGATCCTCGACGACCGGCACCTGCCCGATGGGGCGGGGGAACGCGTCGGACTGGAAGTAGCCGGCGCTGATGCGGTAGGCGAGGGTGTCGCTGGGCGCCCGGGTGACCGTCGCGTTGGCCCCGAACATCGTCCCCGCCCCCTGCCCGACGGTCGACCCCGCGTCGCGGTCGATCCAGCCGCCGCTCATGCTCACCGTCGTGCCCACCGAGTCGCGCGGCGGCCGGGTGATGATGTTGACGGCGCCGGTCATCGCGTTCGCGCCCCACGTCGCCGACGCCGGCCCGCGGACGACCTCGATCTGCTCGATGTCGCCCTGGTTGGCGGGCAGCGTGTCCCACAGCACGAGGCCGAAGAAGTCGAGGTAGATGCTGCGGCCGTCCATCAGCACGAGCTGGGAGTTGGCGATGGGGCCGGTGGACTGCCGGCTCGTCACCTGGACGTCCCGCGCCGAGAGCTGGATGACGTTGACGCCCGGCACCGAGCGCAGGGCCTCGCCGACGTTCGTGCTGGCCGTGGTCTCCAGCGTGTCGGCGGAGACGACCGAGGTGGTGACGGGCGCGTCGACCACCCGGACCTCGGTGCGCGAGGCGGTGACGACGACGGTGTCGCCGAAGCTCGCGATGGCGAGCACGAGGGTCGGCGCCTCGACCAGCCCGTCGGCGACGGCGATCCCCTCCACGGTCTCGTCCGAGAAGCCCGACAGCCCGGCCGTCAGGGTGTAGGCGCCGGGGGGCAACGCCGGGAATTCGTAGTCGCCGTTGCTGTCCGACTGCGCGACGCGCGACTCGCCCGGACCGCTGAGAGAGACCGTCGCGCCCGGCAGCACGGCCCCCGTCTCGTCGACGACGCGGCCGGCGATGCCGCCGTCCTGGGCCGCCGCCGCGACCGGCGACAGGGCCAACACCATCAGGATGAGTAAACCCTTGTACCGAGTCATGCTTGCCTCCAGTGGGTTCCAGAACCAATGGCCATCACTCTCGACTCTGCACGCGTCCCGGGCCGTGTCCGCGTTGCCGACGCTCCTACCCGGCCTGCGTCCGGGGCACGAGAGGGCGGCCCGGCGGCGCGGGACGGGGTACGCGCGGTCCGTTCAGCATCCT
This sequence comes from Vicinamibacterales bacterium, assembly GCA_963664545.2. Lineage (GTDB taxonomy): Bacteria > Acidobacteriota > Vicinamibacteria > Vicinamibacterales > UBA8438 > JAJEEA01. Next base: position 4,178,549 of record OY761475.2, read on the forward strand.
CCCGATCGCCGTGTAGCGGACGCCCGTCTGATAGGCGAACAGCAGGACCGTGACAACCGTGACATTGATCAGGACGAACTTCAAGTGGACGCTGACCGGCCAGTCCACGAGCAGCCGCTGCGCGCCGATCACGAGCGGCAGGTGGGTCAGGTACAGCCAATAGGACGCGTCCGACAGGTACCGCACCCAGAAGCGCTCTCTCGAAGCGACCCAGCGGAACAGCCCCATCGCGCCGAAGCACATCAGCCACGCGAAGGCGACCTGCACGACCGCGGCCACGCCCCAGACCCACGCCGCTCCCGCGTCGGGGAGGGACGCGTCGGACAGCAGCGCCGCGCCGGCCGGCAGGAGCAGCAGCAGCGCCGGGGCGAGGAAGGCCGTCCACCACCGCCGCGCCGCGAGGCCCCGCTGCCGGAAGAACACCCCGAACGCGAAGAAGACCGCGTAGTAGGCGAGGACCCGGCCGGCCGGGATCAGGCCGTCGGCGGTGTCGGGGCCGAAGGCCGGCTCGCGCATGGCGTACTGCGGCGCGACCGCGAGGGGCAGGAGCAGCCACCACGCCGGGTGGCGGAACGCGAGGCCCAGTCGGGCGGCGGCGACGAGCCCCGCCGCCAGGAGCAGCAGGTACCAGAGGAACCAGAGGTGACCGAGCCCGCCCAGCCACGCCAGCGGCCAGTCGAGCAGCGAGAAGGCGCCCGGCTCGACCCAGGCGATGGCCGGCACCACGGTGAACATGCCCGCCAAGAGCGGCAGGCCGACGCGCTCCAGCCGGTGACGGGCGAGGCGCTCGAGCCCCCGCGACTGCCACAGCATCGCGCTGAAGAAGCCGCTGAGCAGGAAGAACAGCGGCATCCGGAAGCCGTGGATGGCGGAGAGGATCCAGGCGTAGACGTTGGCTTCCGGCGCCGTCTCGTAGGCGTAGGCCTCGTGCACCGGCCAGAAGTCGACGGGGACGAGGAAGACGCCGGCGTGCAGCAAGATGCCCAACAGCATGGCGAAGCCGCGCAACGCGTCCAGATCGTGGAATCTGGCCGCCGCGGATCCGCCCGTTTCGGGTCCGCCGTCGTCGAGCCTCGGCGGCGAACCCGCGGCTGTCGCCCGAGTCGCCATGTCTCCGATTATACGCCCGTTCAGGGCGTGGCTCCCGACGGCGCCCGGCGCAGGGGCTGGCGCGCGCCGTAGGTGAGCGAGCGCCACGCCCACTCCGCCGGCCCGAAGCGGTACCGGCGCAGCCACAGCGGCGAGGCGGCGAGCTGCAGGGCCCAGACGGCGGCCACGACGCCTACCTGCCCGAGCCGGTCGACGGAGCCGAACCAGCCGAGCCCGTGGCCGTAGAAGATCAGGGTGCACAGGACGGTCTGCAGGAGGTAGTTCGTGAGGGCGGTCTGCCCGACGGCGGCGAACGGCCGGGTGAGGCGGTGGAGCGCGGCGCTGCGACAGGCGAGCATGACGAGCCCCACCCAGCCGAGGCTGACCGCGATGCTCGGCCAGTAGTTGAACTGCACGCCGATGAAGAACGACGAGACCGGCCACCCGCCCGCGAAGTCGAGGGAGAGGCCGTACGCCTGCAGGGGCAGGCCGACCGCCACCGCCGCCGCGACCAGCCCCGCGTAGAAGCGCGGCGAACGCTCCGCGCTGAAGACGCCGCCCTTGAACAGGGCCATGCCGACGAGCATCAGCCCGCCGGCGCGCCAGAAGCCCCACATGAGCAGGATGAACGTCTGGAACCCGACGGCGGCGACCGACCGGATGGGCTGCTGCTCGAGCCAACCGCCCCGGAAGGCCGCGAGCTCGGCTTCGATCACCGCCGGCGCCGGCCGCCACGCCTCGGCCTCGAACGCCGCCCGCGCGTCCTCGGGCCAGTACGGCAGCGACAGCCCGAACGCGAGGAACATGGCCGAACCGACCGCGATCAGGGCCGTCCCGAGCGCCAGCAGCCACCCCGGCGACAGGCGGCGCAGCGGGTACACGGCCATGCCGCACACCGCGTAGGTGAACAGGATGTCGCCGTGCCACAGCAGGTGGGCGTGGAGCAGCCCGATGACGAGCAGCCACCCCATGCGCCGGTAGTGCGTCCGGCCCGCCCCGCCGCGCGCCTCCGCCCGCCCCGCCATCAGGACGATGCCCGCCCCGAAGAGCATCGAGAAGATGGTCATGAACTTCTGGTCGGCGAGCATCCGGCCGGCCAGCCAGACCCAGAGGTTCGCGCCTTCGAGGTCGCCCCAAGCGGTCGGGTTGAAGTACGCCGCCTGCGGCATCGCGAACGACTGGATGTTCATGACGAGGATGCCGAGCAGGGCGAAGCCGCGCAGCACGTCGATGGCGTCGATGCGCGCGGTCTCGGCCACGGGCTCGGCGTTCGGCCGGTCGGGGGGAGTGGTCATCGCGCCCTGATTCTACCCATGATTGGGTGTATCATCGTGAATGCAGCCCCTTCGGTTGCCCCTCGTCCGGTCGGCGAAGTCCCGCTGCAGGAGACGGAGGCCTCGCTTGCGACCCGTTGCGCTCATCGCCTTGGCGGCGCTCGGCGTGCCCGCATCCGCCGGCGCGCAATCTCCCGCCGACTTCTTCGAGACGCGCGTGAGGCCGGTGCTGGCCGACAACTGCTACGCGTGCCACGCGCGCCTGCAGTCGGGCGGCTTGCGCGTGGACTCGAGGGAGGCCCTGCTCGAGGGGGGAGACTCGGGTCCCGCGATAGTGCCCGGCGACCCCGACGGCAGCCTGCTCGTCCGGGCCGTGCGCCACGAGATCGAGGGCCGCGGGATGCTCCGCTACGCCGATCCCCTGGCGGCGCGGGACGTCGAGGGGCTCGTCGAGTGGATCCGGATGGGCGCGCCCTGGCCGGAAGCGGCGCCGACGGCGACAGCTTCGGCCGACCTCGCACGGCCGGCGACGCCGAGGCGCGGGGTCACCGCGGCCGATCGCGGCTTCTGGTCGTTCCGCCCCCTCGCGGCGCCGGCGGTTCCGGAGCCGGCCCGGACCGACTGGGCGCGCAACGACATCGACCACTTCGTCCTCGCCAGGCTGGAGGAGAAGGGGCTCGTCCCCCTGGGCCCCGCCGACCGCCGCCAGCTCGTTCGCCGGGCGACCTTCGACCTGACGGGGCTGCCGCCGACGCCGGCCGAGATCGACGCCTTCGCGGCCGACGAATCGCCCGAGGCGTTCGAGAGGGTCGTCGACCGGCTGCTCGCCTCGCCCCACTACGGCGAGCGGTGGGGCCGCCACTGGCTCGACGTCGCCCGCTTCGGCGAGGACGACACCCGCGGGCTGGCCGAGGACGGGTCGGGCCGCGAGCGCTACCCGTCGGCGTATGTGCAGCGTGACTGGGTGGTCGAGGCCTTCAACCGCGACATGCCGTACGACCTCTTCGTGAAGGCCCAGCTCGCGGGCGACTTGCTCGAAGAGCCGGAGCGCGCGCGGGCGCTCGGCGGGCTGGGCTTCCTCGGCGGCGGACCGTGGTACTACGACCTCGCCAACCCCCCGGTGGCGCGCGCCGACGAGCGGCACGACCGCGTCGACGTGACGACGCGCGGCTTCCTCGGCCTGACCGTCGGGTGCGCGCGCTGCCACGACCACAAGTACGACCCCGTCGGTGCCCACGACTATTACGCGCTCGCCGGCATCTTCAACAACACCGACTATCACGAGTATGTGCTGGCCGACGCGGAGAAGGCCGAGGCCTACGAGAAGGACAAGGCGTTCATCGACGACATGGAGGAGAGCTTGGCCGAGTACCTGCGCACCGAGAGCGAGCAGCTCGCGCGGGTGCTCACCATGCAGGCCTCGCGCTACATGATGGCGGCGTGGCGGGTCACCGGCAAGGAGAAGCTGCCGCCCGACCGCGCGGCGTCGCGGGCCAGGGTCGACCTGGAGACGCTCGAGCGCTGGATCCGCTTCCTCGGCAAGGAGCCCCGGCACTATCCCTACCTCGAGGACTGGCAGGCGATGCTCGCCCGCGGTGACGCCGAGGAGGACGAGGCGCAGGAGCTGGCCGACGCGTTCCAGCGCCTGCTGCTGGAGGTGGTGGCCGAGCAGGCGGAGCTCGAGGAGCGCAACCGCCGGATCATCGCCAAGGGCACGCCGCTCGACGAGGTCGAGTCGACCCCGATGCCGAACGGCTTCGAGAGCTTCTTCGACCGGCACCAGCTCGAGCTCGACACCATGGAGCGCGAGCGCCTCAACCTCTACACCGACGTCTACCGCCGCGACCTCGACAACACCCTCGACACCTTCTTCCCCGCGCCCGGGCTGCTGCGCTTCCGCGGCTGGGGCCTCGAGCGGCAGCTCGGCCGCGTCGCCGCCGACCACGTCGAGGCCATGCGCGCCCGCATCGACGAGCTGGAGGAGGCGCTGCCGGACCTGCCCTTCGTGATGGGCGTGCGGGACAAGGAGGCCGAGGACCTGACCGACATCCGGCTGCACGTGCGCGGCAGCCCCACGGATCTCGGCGAGCCGGTGCCGCGCGGGTTCGTCGCCGTCCTCGCGGACGAGGACGCGGGGCTGTTCGCCGAGGGGAGCGGCCGGCTCCAGCTCGCCGAGGCCATCGCGTCGCATCCCCTGGCCGCGCGGGTCATCGTGAACCGCGTTTGGCGCTGGCACATGGGGTCGGGCATCGTCGACACGCCGAGCAACTTCGGCTTCGCCGGCGAGCCGCCCACCAACCCCGAGCTCCTCGAGCACCTCGCCGCCCGCTTCGTGGAGGGCGGCATGTCCGTCAAGCGGCTGCACCGCGACATCATGCTCTCGGCCACGTACCGGCTGAGCGCCGGGCGGCACGCCGCCAACGAGGCCGTCGACGCCGGCAACCGCTTCTACTGGCGCGCCGACCGCCGCCTCCTCGACGCCGAGAGCATCCGCGACGCCATGCTGCACGTCTCGGGCGGCCTCGACGCCAAGGTCGGGGGGGCGTCCGTCGACCTCGACGACGAAGACAACGACCGGCGGACGCTCTACGGCTCGGTGAGCCGCTTCCAGCTCGACGACTACCTGCAGACGTTCGACTTTCCGGATCCCAACCTGTCGGCGGAACGACGCTACGCCACCAACGTGCCCCAGCAGAGCCTGTTCTTCATGAACAGCCCGTTCGCCCGCCGGCAGGCCGAGCGGCTGGTGAGGCGTCTGGCGAGGGAAGCCGGGGCGTACGAGACGGGGACCGGGGATGCAGGCGCGGACGAGGCGCGCGCCGGGGACGAGGGCGACGGCGGCGCCGCGGGCGATGGCCGTGGCGGAACCCGCGCCGCCGAAGCGACCGCCAATGGCGAGAGCGCCGCCGATGACGGCGAGGACATTCCCGCGCGCTTCGCCGACCGCGCGATGATCCGGGCCGCCTATCCGCTGCTCTACGGCCGGGAGGTCTCCGAGGCCGAGCTCGAGGCGGGGCTGGCGTTCCTCGCCGAGCGGCGGGCGTCCGCGCGCAAGGCGGACGACGAGCCGGAAGCGGCCGATGGCGAATTGGCGGCCGCCGTCGGTGAAGCGGAAGACGAGAGCGCTACGGTCGACGGTCGAGGCGCTTCGCCCGAGGACGGACCCGACGACCTTGCCGGGCGCCGGGCGTCGATGCGGGCGTGGATCCAGTACGCACGGGCGCTGTTCAGCGCCGCGGAGTTCAGGTTCGTCGAGTAGGCGAGAGCCGGCGGGAGAGGTTCCGATGCCGCTACGACTCCACGATCACCGCCATCACGGCTGCGGCGCGACGCGCGGGGCGCCCCGCACCCGCCGCGAGGCCCTGCGCACCATGGGCGCGGGCTTCGGCATGGTGGCGTTCGCGGGCATGGTGCGGGCGTCGATGCTCGAGGCGGCGGGCGGGCTCGTCTCGCCGTCCGGCGCCCCGCTGCCGGCGCCCGACTTCGAGCCGCGCGCGAAGAACGTCATCTTCCTGTTCATGAACGGCGGGGTGTCGCAGGTCGACACGTTCGACCCGAAGCCGGCCCTCGAGCGGTACGACGGCCAGCCCATGCCGACCGGCGCCATCGAAACCGAGCGGCGGACCGGCGCGCTGATGAAGTCGCCCTTCCGCTTCGACCGCTACGGCGAGTCGGGCATCGAGATCAGCGAGCTCTTCCCCCACGTGGGCGGCGTCGCCGACGACATCTGCGTCATCCGCTCGATGCACACCGACATTCCCAACCACGAGCCGTCGCTGCTCATGATGAACACCGGGCACATCCAGCCCGGGCGGCCCTCGCTGGGGGCGTGGCTGACCTACGGGCTCGGCGTCGAGAACCGGAACCTGCCCGGCTTCGTCGTCCTCTGCCCCGACCAGCCCACCGTGGTCGGCCCTCCGCTCTGGAGCAACGCGTTCCTGCCCGCCGTCCACCAGGGGACGTACATCTCCGACAAGGTGCCCCGCATCGAGGGCGACTTCGACCCGCAGGAACTGATTCCCCACATCCGCAACGACGCCACCGGGCTCGACGACCAGCGCCCCGAGGTCGACCTCGTCGAGAGGCTGAACCGGTTCTACATCGAGCGCCTGGGGCGGGACGCGCCCGAGATCGAGGGCACCATCCAGGCGATGGAGACCGCCTACCGCATGCAGACCGAGGCCCCCGAGGTCTTCGACATCCGCCAGGAGAGCGCGGCCACGCAGAAGCTGTACGGGCCGGGCAGCACCGCCCGCGGCTGCCTGATGGCGGTGCGGCTGGTCGAGCGGGGGGTGCGAATGGTGCAGGTCTACTACGCCAAGGGCGATCCGTGGGACGCCCACAGCGACATCTTCCAGCACCGCAAGAACGCCCGCGACTCGGACCGGCCCTTCGCCGCGGTCATCAAGGATCTGAAGTCGCGCGGCCTCTTCGACGAGACCCTGGTCGTGTGCGCCACCGAGTTCGGCCGCACCCCGGTGCTCGAGACCGGCGGCGGCTCGGCGGCGGGCCGCGTGGTCAACGGGCGCGACCACAACCCCTTCGGCTTCAGCATCTGGCTGGCCGGCGGGGGCGTCAAGGGCGGCATGACCTACGGCGCCACCGACGACTTCGGCTTCCGGGCGGTCGAGAACCCGGTGCACGTCCACGACCTGCACGCCACGATCCTGTATCTCCTCGGCATCGACCACGAGAAGCTGACCTACCGCTACAGCGGCCGGGACTACCGGCTCACCGACGTGCACGGCCGCGTCATCCACGACATCATCGCCTGAGGGGTCTTCCCGTCGTCGAGCCGGTCGGGGCGGCGGCTCCTATCCGAACCGCGTGCCTGACGGCGCTGCGCGACGCGGCGGTGTGCGTTGGAGTGGCGCGGTTCGGGCTGGGGGCGGGGGGAACGGGCAAGGCCGTCGGGCGTAGTGCCCTGCAAGTGCCTGCGCCGCCGCTACGCGGCCGCGCCTTCCTCGGCGCGGGCGGGCACCGCGGCCGGATTCAGCTTGTCGAGATGCGCCTGCACGAACCGGCTCAGCCGCGGCAGGTCCAAGGTATAGCGCGCCTGCCGGTTCGTGACCGCGCACGCGCGGGCGTTCGCGCGGTCGAACGTGCGGTCCTGCATCAGATACGGCAGGTATGGCCGGAACAACCGGGTGTACAGGGCGCCCAGGCGGTCGCCGCAGGGCGGCCGCCGCGGGCTGCACTCCACCCGGACCCCCGTCACCGGCGAGACGTGGGCGAATATCTCGCCCACCGACAGTGCCCGCTCGCTGGTCAGGTGGAAGGTCCGCTCCAGGCTTCCCGCGGCACGCTCGATGATGTCGAGCATCTCCCCGACGACCAGGTCGACCGGAATCAGGTCCAAGGCGGCTTCGGGGTTCGACTGTACCCGGACGGGAGCGGTAGGCTGGACCAGTCGCCGGAGCTGCTGCAGCATCTCGACGATCTTGTACAGTCCGCTGTCCGACGACGACCGGTAGGTCGTCGAGTGGCCGATGATGATGCTCGGGCGGAAGATGCGCGTTCCCACCCCCTGCGCCCGTGCGCGGCGCCAGGCGAGGCGCTCGGCCTCCCACTTGCTCTCTTCGTAGGGGTTGTTGAAACCGGGCGGCGGCGTGGTCTCCCGCTCGCGGACCACGCCCTCCCGCGTCCCCGCCACGTACGCCGTGCTCACGTGGTTCATCGACGCGACGGGGCCGAAGGCGGCCAGCGCGTCCCACAGCGCCTTGGTGCCGTCGACGTTGGCCGCGAACACCCTCCCCCGATCTTCGCGCTTGAACGACAGCTTCGCCGCGCAGTGCACGACGTGGATCGGCCGGCCCGCCCGCATCCAGGCCGCGAAGCGGCGGTTCCGGGCGAACGCGGCATCGCGCAGGTCCCCGCCCAGGACGGTGACCCGGCGCAGCAGGTCCTCGCCGGCGCCCGGGGCGCCCATGTCTTCCAGGGCGCTCGCGACCACGCCGCGCACACGAGCGGCCGGATCCTGCCCGCGGACCAGACAGCAGGCCTGCGCGCCCGGATACCGCCGCAGCCACTCAACCAGCGTGTGCGACCCGAGAAACCCCGTGGCGCCGGTCAGCAGCAGATCCCCGGGGGCCGAGCCTGATTCACTCGTCTTGTGCTGCATGAAGACACCATGACCGTCCGCTTCCATCGAGGCGGCGGCCGGCGTTCCCGCTGCACGCCCGCCCGCGCTGTCCGCGCTATCGCTCATGCTGGACATAATTAGCATGAAGCGTGCCATGTTGGTTGCTTCCAGCCAAGTCTTTATTTTTCAATGACTTGACCAGTTATCACGGATATCGCGGATCGCTTCGGAAGCGTTGCGGAGTGCAACGACGATGCAGGCTGCCGTCTGGTCCGCCGGGCCGCTTCGGTGGATTCGACGCCGGAAAAGGCGTCGGAACGCATGCCGGGGCGGCCGCTGCGCGCATGGCGACGGGCGTCTTGCGTTACGCGACAGTGCAGGAACGTTCCCGTCGGGCCGCCGCAGCGGATGCGGCGGGCGTCGGCGGAGATGCGGGGATGTCAACCCGCCTGCTTCCGATCTTCCGACACGCCGAGACTTGACTTGATCCGCCGCGGGGCGCATTCTCTTGGCGATGCGATCTCACTCGGTCGTCCCAAAGGAGCAGACGATGGTGCTTTCGAAGAAGCGTGGCGCAAGGCCGTTTCGCGCCCGGTGGTTGGCCGCGGCGCTGTGCGCGTCGGTGCTGGCCCTGGCCGGGACGGGCCTGCAGGCCGAGGTGCCGGGAACCGCGACCCTGTCGGGGACGGTGACCGCCTCGGAGCCGTTCACGGCGGCGCAGGTCTACGCCCGCAACCTCGACCGCGACATGGTGTACCAGGTGTACACCAACGGCGGCCGCTACCGGGCCGTCGCCCTCTTCCCCGGCACCTACGAGGTGAGCGCGAGCACCAAGAGCCTCGAGTCGGACGTGCAGACCATCACGGTGGGCGCCGGCGACGCGGCCGAGGTCGACCTGACCCTGGGCCCGCTCTCGGGCGACGCGCCGCCGCTCGTCATCCCCGCCGGGCGGACCGCGATGGAGAGCGGCCGGTCGGGGACATTCGAGTACGCCGACTACGACGAGATCTACCCGCCGGGGCCGGGCAAGGCGGTGGCCGAGCAGGTGTGCATGGCGTGCCACGGCGAGAACTTCTTCCCCACGCGCCCCGGCACCGAGCGGCAGTGGGAGACCTGGATCGACCACATGGTCGGCAGCACCCTCGGCGAGCAGGACCCCACCCGCTACGCGCAGGGGCTGCTGTCGTTCCGGGCGTCGATGTTCCGCTTCGGCCGGCAGGACCGTGACGACCTGCTCGCGTACGTCGTCGAGAACTTCGGGCCCGACAGCAAGCGCCGGCGGGTGCGCATCGAGCAGCAGACGCCGGTCGACGAGGAGGCCCTGGGCAAGGCGATGTACATCGAGTATTACCTCGCCAAGGACGGGCCCGACGAGGGCGTCAACGCCGAGCCGTGGGCCCGCGACCGGGTCGCCCGCTACGGCCAGGACCCGCGCTTCGACGCCGACGGCAACGTCTGGCTGGTCGACCGCGGCGTGCCGCACCGGCTCGTGAAGCTCGACCCCCGCACCGGCGAGCAGTGGGAGTACCTGTATCCCGATCCGCGGAACGGCAACCACGAGATCCTCATCGACCCGTCGGGCCTGATCTGGCTGCCCGAGCACCGGGGCCGCACCGGGGCGGCGGAGAAGCGGCTGCTCGGGTTCAACCCCGAGACCGAGACGTTCGAGTACCAGATTCCGATGGACCCCGACGACGTGGTGCGCAACCCGACGAAGTTCATGCAGTCGCTGGCCATGGACTCGAAGGGCAACCTCTACGTCGGCTGGATCATGGGCGGGGCCCTCAGCAAGTGGGACCGGGCCACCGGGGAGGTGTCGGTGCACCGCATCCCGACCCCGCACGCCATCCCCTACGGGGTCGTCGCCGACCGCGACGACAACATCTGGATCGCCCTGTGGAGCGGCGGCAAGATCGTCAAGTTCGACACGTCGAACAACTCGTGGACGGAGTTCACCGCGCCCACCTATCCGGGGCACACGCGGCGGCTGAACGTCGACTCGCAGAACAACATCTGGTGGGGCATCTACTCGGCCGGCAAGCGGGCCGGCAAGCTGGTCAAGCTCGACCAGTCCACCGGCAAGATGTCCGAGTTCGCGATCCCGCAGCAGAACGCCGAGCCCTACGACGTGGCGGCCGACCCCTGGGACAACATCTGGGCCCCCGACGTCGGCCAGCGGACCGACGGCGACTACGGCGCGACGCTGTGGAAGTTCGACCCGCGGACGGAGGAGTTCACGTTCTATCCGAAGCCGCAGCGGCACGCCGACTCGCCGAAGATCCAGATCACGCGGGACGGGGCCGTCTGGTACTCGCCGCGGGGCAGCCGCGAGGCGCCCGCGTTCGGGGTGCTCTATCCGGACATGGACGCCATCGACGACCTCGGGGCGTACTACACCTACGGGCCGCCGGGGTATCCGTTCCCGGCGCCGGCGTCGGTGCCCACCGACGGCGGGCAGTGACGCGGAAGGTGATGCTCTGACGTCCGGAGCGGCCGGCCGCAACGGGATCCGTCATTGCGGCCGGCCCGGGGCTGTCGCTTGTCGAGGCGGCAGTCCCGCCCGGACGTTCGGATCGGGAGTTTGCGCCGTGGAACGGTGCGGGCTGCTTGGGGAGCGTTGGGCCCAGCCGGAGGCGTAGGCGTTGACTGGCGGGGCAGGCGTCCTGCGCCGGCGGGCGTTTGGGCCGCAGAACGGCGCGGGCGCTGGAGAGTTGGCCGGGTGCCGGACAGAGCCGAAGGGCGGCGACAGGGGGCTCGGGGGGCGAAGCGGGTAGTCCGCCCGGAAGCTCGAGTCGATGCCGACCGCGTAGGGTTCGAGAGCCTGAAGCCGGCGAGGGCGACGATGACGACGCAGATGTCGCGGGCCGCGTCCGTGATGGTCGCGGTCGCGGCGGTAGTGGGGACGGCGGGGGTTTCGGCTGGCCAGCCGGCGGTTTCGCCGCAATCCGTCCGCGGTCTTCTCGATCGCTACTGCGTAAGCTGCCACAACGAGGGCCGGGTCGCCGCGACGGGCGGGGCCGCGTCCGTGCTCGATGCGCAGCTCCGGGAGACCGGGCTCGCGCTCGACACGGTGGACGCCGAGCGGCCGGGTGCCGACGCCGAGCGGTGGGAGCGGGTGATCAAGAGGCTCGACGCGGGCTCGATGCCGCCGGCCGGGCTGCCGCGACCGGGCCGGGAGGCCTCGCGCGCGGTCGCCGCGTGGCTGGCCGCGCGCATCGACGAGGCCGCCGCCGCGAACCCCCACCCCGGGCGGACGGGCTCGATGCACCGCCTGAACCGCACCGAGTACGGCAACGCCGTCCGCGACCTCCTCGCGCTTGATGTCGACGTGGCGGCGCTGCTGCCCGGGGACGAGACGTCGGACACCGGGTTCGACAACAACGCCGAGGTGCTGTCCATCTCGACCTCGCAGCTCGAGCGGTACCTGTCGGCGGCGCGGAAGATCTCGCGCCTCGCCACCGGGGTCACGACCGCGCCCGACTTCGCGCGCTTTGAGAACTCGGTGCTGCTGACGCAGGCCGACCGGCAGAGCGAGCACCTGCCGCTCGGGTCGCGCGGCGGCCTCGCCGCCACCTACCATTTCCCGGCCGACGGCAACTACATCTTCCGCATCGGGCTGACCACCAACTGGCAGGACTACGTCCGCGGCATGGGACGCCGGAACCTGCTCGACCTCCGCATCGACGGACGGCTCGTCGAGCGCTTCACGGTCGGGGGCGAGGCGCCGGGCACGCCGGCCCCCCACACGTGGTCGCCGGCGGAGGCGGGCGACCCCGAGTGGGAGCGCTACGTCCGCGAGTCGGCCGCCCACCTTGAGGTGCGCGCCGCGGTCAGCGGCGGACCGCACGTCGTCGGGCTCTCGTTCGTCCGGAACCGGTGGGAGCCCGAGGGGCCGCTGCAGCCGGTCATGAAGGGCGCGGTCCTCTCGAACGACGAGAAGTACCACGGGAACGCCGAGGTGCAGGCGTTGACGATCGAGGGACCCTACGAGGGCGCGGTCCCCGACGACACGCCGAGCCGGCGGCGCATCTTCACGTGCCGGCCCGCCGCCGCGTCCGAGGAGGAGGCGTGCGCCGGGCGCATCCTGTCGCGGCTGGCCCGTCTCGCCTACCGCCGGCCGCCGGCGGCGAGCGACGTCGAGACGCTGCTCGAGTTCTACCGGGACGGGCGGGCGAAGGCCGGCGGCGACTTCGACGCCGGCATCCAGCTCGCCCTCGAGCGGCTGCTCGTCGATCCCGACTTCCTCCTGCGGGTGCTCGAGGACCCGCCCGGCGCGGCGCCTGGACAGGCGTACGCGCTGAGCGATCTGGAGCTCGCCTCGCGCCTCTCTTTCTTCCTGTGGAGCAGCATTCCCGACGATGAGCTGCTCGACGCGGCCGAGCGCGGGGAGCTGACCGATCCCGTCGTCCTGCGCGCCCAGGTGCGGCGCCTGCTGGCCGACCCCCGCAGCGAGGCGCTGGTCGGCGACTTCGCCGCCCAGTGGCTGCACCTGCGCAACCTCGACGATGTGAAGGCCGAGCCCGCCGTCTATCCCGACTTCGACCAGGACCTGGTGGAGGCGTTCCGGCAGGAGACGGCGCGGTTCATCGCCGGCACCATCGACGAGGACCGCAGCGTCCTCGACCTCCTGGGCGCCGACTACACCTGGGTGAACGAGCGGCTGGCGCGGCACTACGGCATCCCCGGCGTCTACGGCAGCCGGTTCCGACGCGTCGAGCTGCCCGATCTGGAGCAGCGGGGCGGGCTGCTGGGCCACGGGTCGCTGCTGTCGCTGACGTCCTATCCGCACCGGACGTCGCCCGTCCTGCGGGGGCGGTGGCTGCTCGAAGCCATCTTCGGGGCGCCGCCGCCGGGTCCGCCGCCCGACGTGCCCGCCTTGCCCGAGCGCGGGGACGGCGGGGCGCCGGCGTCGATGCGCGAGCGCTTGGAGCTGCACCGGCGCAACCCGGCGTGCGCGAGCTGTCACCGGAGCATCGATCCGCCGGGCTTCATGCTCGAGCACTACGACGCCATCGGGCGGTGGCGGACGGTCACCGAGACGGGCCACCCGGTCGACGCCGCCGGCACCCTGCCGAACGGGGTGACCGCGGTGGGCCTGGCCGGGCTGCGGGGCCTGCTGCTCGAAGAGCCCGAGCGGTTCGTGGGCACCCTCACCGAGCGGCTTCTGGCCTACGCCCTCGGGCGCGAGCTGCGCCACTACGACCAGCCGACGGTGCGCGCGATCGTCCGCGACGCGGCCGCCGACGATCATCGGTGGTCGTCGATCATTCTCGGTGTGGTCGAGAGCCCGGCGTTCCTGATGCGGCGGGCGGCGGAGTGACGGGAACGATGCGGCGGGCGGCGGAGTGACGATCGGGCGGCGGCCCGGCGACCCCGGTCAGTTGGTCGCGGCGGCGGTCGCCGGGAGCCCATGCGGCGGAGCGGCGGAGTGACGGGCAACGAAGTTCGAGCCGGGCGCCCGACGAAGCGGCGGAGCGGCAGAGTGACGGGGAACGAGATTCGACCCGGCGCGCCGACGATGCGGCGGCCGGCGGAGTGACGGGGAACTGGTTCGACTCGATCCGCCGAGCGCGAGCCGACGAGAGGACTGACATGAGAGGCACCAACATCTTCACCGCGAAGCCCTTGTCCCGCCGGACGGTCCTGCGCGGCGTGGGCGCGACGGTGGCGCTGCCGTTCCTCGACGCGATGGCGCCCGGCGTGTCGGCGCTGGCCAGGAACGCGGCCGGGCCGGTGCGCCGCTTCCAGGCGATCTTCGTGCCGAACGGCATGGCGATGGAGTACTGGTCGCCGGCGGCGGCGGGGCGCGACTTCGAGCTCACGCCCATCCTGCGGCCCCTCGCCCCGTTCCGCGATCAGATGCTCGTCTTCTCCGGGCTGAACGCGTCGTGGACCTACGTCCACGCGGGCGCCTCCGGGTCGTTCCTGACCGGCACGCGGCGGGGGGGCACGTCGGAGACCGACGTGGTGGCCGACACGTCGATCGACCAGCTGCTCGCGAGCGAGTTCGCGGCCTCGACGCCGCTCGCCTCGCTCGAGCTGTCGATAGACAAGGAGGCCAACGCGGGGCAGTGCACCTCGGGCCTGAGCTGCGCCTACACCCAGACGATCTCCTGGCGCACCCCGACCACGCCGCTCCCGATGGAGAACAACCCGCGGGCCGTGTTCGAGCGGCTGTTCGGCGACAGCGGCTCGACCGACCCCGCGGTGCGGCGGGCGCGCATGGCCGAGAAGCGGAGCATCCTCGACTCGGTGATGGACAAGCTGGCCGACGTCGAGCGCCGGGTCGGGGCCGACGACCGGCGAAAGGTCGAGGACTACACGGCGGCGATCCGCGACGTCGAGCGGCGCATCGAGGTGGCGGAATCGAAGAGCGACGTGAATCCCGAGGCCTTTCCCAACGAGCCGCGGGGCGTGCCGGCCACGTTCGAGGAGCACGTCGAGCTGATGTTCGACCTGCAGTTCCTGGCCTTGCGGAGCGACATCACCCGCGTGGCCACGTTCATGCTCGGCCGCGAGCAGAGCACCCGGACCTATCCCGAGGTGGGGGTCCCCGATCCGCACCATCCGCTGTCGCACCACGGCAACGACCCCGCGCTCATCGCCCGTATGTCGAAGGTCAACGCGTACCACGCGGCGTTGACCGCGCGCTATCTCGAGCGGCTGCGCGCGACCCCCGACGTCGACGGGTCGATGCTCGACAACATGACCATCGTGTACGGCACGTGCATGTCGAACAGCACGCGCCACGCCGGCAACAACGTCCCCATCCTGGTGCTCGGCGGCGGCGGGGGGCGGCTGAAGGGCGGGCGGCATCTCCGCTACGACGGGACCTCGCACGCCAACCTCCTGCTGACCCTGATGGACAAGTTCGACTTCCCGCTGGAGCGCGTCGGCGGCAGCACGGGGGCGCTGCCGATCGACGAGATCGACACGCTGTCGGAGGTGTAGGGGGCCCCGTAGCGGGGCGGCTGCCCGGCCAGGGACGCGCCGACACCCCGGCAGGGTCGGTCTGGGCGGCGATCAGGGCGTTACGGTCCCGGCGGACCGGGACCGAGGACTGCCGAGGACGGCAAGCTGTTCTATGTGTTTGGCGACGGGTGCCGAGTCAGCATCCGCGTCGGGACCGTTGTACAGATCGGAGCGGCAGGCGGCGATTCCGACCGGGAGCTTGCGCCGGGGAGGTTTCGCGCCAGCGGACCTTCCAAGGCGACCGCCGGCCCCGCAGCGGCCCGCCAGGGCGGGAGGAGAATACCGATGACGGGAACCCGTGGCAGGAGTTCCGGCGGCATGCGGCTGGCGCGTGTCTGGCTGTCCGCCTTGCTGCTGGCCCTGGTGGGCGCTAACGCCGCCGCCGCGGCGCCGCCCGAGGCCGCGCTCGCCGATGCCGCGAGGCGCGCCGACTGGGCCGCGATGCGCACGCTGCTGCAGGAGGGTGCGGACGTCAACGCGCGCGAGGGCGACGGATCGACCGCGCTTCACTGGGCGAGCTACCACGACAATCGCGAGCTCGCGGCCCGGCTGATTCGCGCCGGGGCCGAGGTCGACGCCGCGAACGACCTCGGGGTCACGCCGCTCTGGGCCGCGTGCGAGAACGGCAGCGCGGCCATGGCCGAGCTCCTGCTCGGGGCCGGCGCCGACCCGAACCGGGCGCTGCCGTTCGGAGAGACGCTGCTCATGACGGCGGCCCGCACCGGCAGCGCCGACCTGGTCGGGCGGTTGCTGGCGGCGGGGGCGGATGTCGAGGCCGCCACCGCGGAAGGAGCCTACGGCGGGCAGACCGCGCTCATGTGGGCGGTCGCGCAGAAGCACGCCGCCGTGGTCGACGTGCTCCTGGCGTACGGTGCCGACGTGGGCGCGCGCTCGACCGTGTTCACCGAGACCGTCAAGACCATCTCGACCTACGCGAACTACGGCCTGGAGTGCGTGCCGAGGGCTGAGTGCTATATCACCGAGGTGCAGAGCGGCGGGTTCACGCCGCTGCTGTTCGCGGCCCGGGTCGGCGACCTCGCCTCGGCGCGGCTGCTCGTGGCGGCGGGCGCCGACGTGAACGAGGTTGCGCCCGACGGGGCCGGCGCGCTGGCCGTCGCCGCCCTCAGCGGCAGCGGCGCAGTGGGCGCGTTCCTACTCGACGGCGGCGCCGACCCGAACGCGGCGGGGGGCGGCTATGCGCCGCTACATGCCGCGATCCTGCACCGGGACGCGGTTCTGGCCGAGGCGCTGCTGTCGGCGGGGGCCGACCCGAACGCCCGGGTTTCGGCCTCGACGCGCTACACGCGCGACAGCGCCGACTTTTACTTCCCGCCGTGGTACGTCGGCGCGCCGGCGTACTGGCTCGCCGCGCGCCACCGCGAGGCCGGTCTCATGCGCCTCCTCGCCCGTCACGGCGCCGACCCCCTCGCCACCCACGCTCCGGCCTGGTGGACCCGCGACCCGCGGACGTCGGCGGGCCGGATGTGGCGCGATGAAGGCGAGACCACCGCCCTCATGGCAGCGGTCGGCCTCGGCGGGCGCGACCCCCTCTGGTCGGTGGACCATCGCGCGAGGGTCGCGGAAGCGACGGAGCTCGGGCGGGGACCCGACTTCGCCGAGGTCGAGGCCGCGACGCTCGAGGCGGTCCGGGTCGCGGTCGAGCTGGGCGCCGACGTCGACGCGGCCGACGCGCGCGGGCGGACCGCGGTCAGGGCGGCCCTCGACGAGGGTTTCGACGACGTCGTCGCGTTCCTCGTCGAGCACGGCGCCAAGCACCCGTTCGACGTCGTGGACACGCCGCAAGCCCGCTGAGGCGCACCGCGCCCGGTGTCATCGCCCGAACCGGCCCCGCAGGCCGTCAGCGTAACTGCTCAGGTCTATCGGCCTCCGCGGTGTCCGGCGGCCAGTTGAAGCTCTTCGCGGCGGTGCGCCAGCGGGTCGGCGTGTCCTCGCGTTCCTCGTAGACCAGCGCATCTTCTCCTCGCCGACACAGCGTCGCGGCGTACTCGAGCAAGGCTCGGGGTCCGGGGTTCTTCGTTTCCAGGTGCGCGTTGAGCCCCAGAGTCTCGAAGGTCCGCCCGGCGCTCTCGGGCGCGGTGCTCATCCGGCGCTGCCGCCCGCTTCTTGTCGTCGCCTCGACGACTACCGTCTCGTCGGCCGTTCGGATGCGGAGCTCGTCGTACAGCGCCCGGTATACGGCATTGGCCGCGTCGTGTCCCAGGCGTCGCGGGTCGAATGCCGCGTGCGGCGGCACGCCCTTCAGTTGCTCCGCCGCGAGCTGCGCCAGCTCCGGTCCGCTCCAGTGCCAACCCAGCCCGATTCTCTGCGCCGTTCCGCGTGGGACCGCGTTGACCGCCGCCTCGAGGGCCGCCGGGTCGTGTTCTGCGGCCGTGACGACATCGTATACGTCGCGAACGACGTTCAGGTCCGCCCGTTCCAGCTTGCCTCTGAGGATTTGGGCCGTGGACAGCACGACCTCTGGTTCGCCTTCGACTCGTACGGTTCCGTGTCCCGCCGAGATCATCGGGTTGCGCGCCCACAGGTCGATCTTGCTCCCGGCGAAGACGACCGTGAACATGTTGAGTTCGGCGCTGAATACGGGTCTTCCTCCCAGCGCTTCCATCGCCGGCTCGAAGCGGTTGCCGCTGTCCCTCTGGAGCTCGCGCAACGGTGTCTTCTCGTCGACCGTGATGTCGATGTCGTAGCTTTCCCGGTGGTGCCAACGGGCGGCGAGAATCGTTCCGCCTCCGATCCGGTACTCGACGGGTCCCCGTTCGATCCCGGTCAGGGCTTCCTTGACGGCGTGTCTGGCGGCCAGCCACAGCCGCCGGGCGTCGCCCGGCAATCGCAGGTCGTCGTCAGCGTTCATCGCGCCGTGCCGGCGTTCCGTGCGGGGCTGTTGAAGGCGGTGCACCGGCAATCGCAGGTCGTCGTCAGCGTTCATCGCGCCGCCAACCGTTGAGGATCCTCGCGGCCCTGCACCTGTGCACTCCGGCTCGGTGCAGGCTGCCGACGAGTTGGCGCAGCGTATACGCCCGTTCGGCCCATCCCTGCATCAGTTCCTGCCAGTCGGCCTCGGTGACCCAGACCCGCAGTATCGCGGCCTGCCGCCGGTCCGGCCTCTCCGCGCGGATGGCCCTGTAGAACTCTTCGCTCGTGGGGGGCTCGCTCCACCCGGCGCAACTGCGCGCGAAGCGGATGCGCACGGCCAGGCTTCTTTCCCGGCTGTCCCGGGGATCCCGGCTGCGGCCGAACCGCCTCTGGTCGTCGTCGGTCGCTTCCGTGTCGCCGAACGCTTCGGGCTCGAGAAGCTCGCACACGCGGTCCCTCCGGTCCGCCGTAAATCTGCGCCGGTGCTCCTCCATGTTCCACGAGTTGCCGGAGTCGCCGGCGGCGCTTTCGTCATCCATAGCGTTTCCTTCCGCTCCCTCTTCGAGCCGGAGGGACCGATTCCATGATACCCCCTGCGCTATCATGCTCGGTCGAGGCCGGGTAGCCGGGAGGGAACCATGACAGCGAGCGGAAGAATGCGCGGGCTGGCGGCGGGTCTGGCGGCGGTGGTGCTGGCCGTCACGGGGCTCGGCGCCCAGGAGCCGCCGCCGGAGGTGACCAAGACGCAGTTCGACGCCTGGATGACCGAGCTCTCGAACTGGGGCCGCTGGGGCGACGACGACCAGCTCGGCGCCCTCAACCTCATCACCCCCGCCAAGCGGGTCGAGGCGGCGAAGCTCGTCGAGACGGGGCGGGTGGTGTCGATGGCCCGGCCCATCGCGCTCCAAGTGCTCGACGACCCCGACGCGGCCAGCGCTAACCGGAAGCCGGTGCTGATGGGCGCCGTCCGCAGCGTGTTCGACATCGACACCGCCAACGGCTACTTCTGGGAGCGCTACGAGGTCGAATACCACGGACTGCTGCTGTCGCACCTCGACGCGCTGTGTCACGTCGCCTACGAGGGCCAGGTCTACAACGGCCGCGCCTTCGAGGAGGTCGCCACCGTCGAGGACGGCTGCACGGCCATGGGCGTCATCAACGCGAAGGACGGGTTGGTGACCCGCGGCGTCCTCATCGACCTGCCGGGGAGGGCGGTGACGCCCGCCGACGTCGAGGCGTGGGAGGCCGAGACCGGCATCACCATCTCGTCGGGCGACGCCCTGTTCCTGCGCACCGGCCGCGACATCGGCCAACAGGGCGGCTACCATCCGTCGCTGATCCCGTTCTTCAAGGAGCGCGACATCGCCCTGCTCGGCGCCGACGTGCCCCAGGAGGGCGGCGCGGTGGAGGGCGTGCCCATCCCCATCCACGTGTTCACCCTCGTCGCCCTCGGCGTTCACCTGTTCGACAACCTCGGCCTCGAGGACCTGGCCCGCACCGCGGGCGAACTCGGCCGCTGGGAGTTCCTCTTCACGGCCTCGCCCCACGTCGTGCCGAACGGCGCGGGGTCCGCGATGAACCCGATCGCCGTGTTCTGAGTCGGCGCCGTCGCGACCGATTCCCGGGGCAATCTCTGCCTCGCGGCGACCGGTGCGGACATGCGGAAGCTGACGTTCAGGCAGATGTCCGGCGCTCAGTGACGAGCGGCCCGGAGCGGGCTATTCCTCGGCGCCGAGGGCGGCGTCGAGCCTGTCGAGAATGTGCAGCCCTTCGTCCACGGAGCCGCGCGCGGCCAGCGCACGGAATCGCGTCTCGGCGTCGTGCTGGGTGACGGCGATGGTGCACAGCTCTTCCATCAGCTTGTTCACGCTCATCGCGCGATGACGTGCGAGGGCCTTCATCCGGGCGTGCGTATCGTCGGGGAGGCGGATGGTCAGGGTCGACATGGTTCAGTGGATCGGCTTCGTCCGGCCGACGGGGCTCGTGGTGTCGGCGCCGGCCCTGTCGCGGGCGGGGGCGGTGCTGCCGCGCGACCCCGAGGGGCAGCGGCGGCTGCGGGCGTGCGTGGCCGAGCACCGGTTCCGCCCCGACGGCGAACCCGAGCCGTGGCTGCCCGGGGGCGAGACCTTCAGGAAACCGAAAGGCGGGTGTGGGCGCCGAGACCGGCGGAGGCCACCGACGCGCGTCGGTGGCCCCACTATCAGGCTCTACGGACAGGTGGACCCGGTTCGCTCCCCGCGAACCCACCCGGCCAGCATCTGCCACTCCGGGTCGTCACGACTCTGCCAGCGTCGCGGGCCGTTGTGCGTGTAGGCGCCGCCGCCGTCGGGATGAAGGGGCTTCAGCATGAACCGGCTCTGCTCAGGGTTGCCCGGCGTGATCACGCGGGTGATCAGCCGATAGGCTCGCTGGGCCTCTTCGTCGCTCCACTCGTCGCCACGTCCGGGAGCCGGCGCGAAGCCGATGAGACCCCCGGAATGGCAGTTGCTGCAGCGGAGCTGCCCTTCGCGCGGATTCGCGAAGACGGGCTGAACGCACGCGCGGAAGAACTCGAAGTCGATCTCGGGCTCCGGCGGAGGGACGAAGGCGTCATCCGGCATGCTTCGAATCCAATCGAGCAGCGCAACGTACTCCGGGTCGTCAGCGGAGGTCCAGTAGGTCCCCCCGGTGTGAGTCAGTCCGCCCGCATCGGGTGACAGGGGCTTCAAGAGCAGCCGGCTGCTCTCGGGGTCGGCCGTGTTGATGAGCTGGCTCACCACCTCGAAGTTGCGCATCGACTGCTCGCTGCTCCAGCCGGCATTGGAGTTCGGGGTCTCCAGACTGAAGCGCACGCTCGTCTGCCACGTGTGACACATCACGCACGACGCATAGCCTCGAGTCGTGCCCCCGCGGTCTTCCATGAAGACGCTCTCGACGGTGCCGCGATACGTCTCCAACTCGCCGGCGCCCAGGGTCTGGGCGGCGACCGGCGCGACAATGCCCAGCGGTAGCGCCACGGCCGCCACCACAGCCAGACAGCAGATCAGCCTCGTCATCATGATCCCTACTCCTCCTCCGACCGCATGTTGGTGCCCTTGGGATTCACGCGGTCGGGGGGCAGGATGACGGTGCTGATGCGGGCCGGCCGCGCGCCGGTCGTGATGCTGGCGACCACCTCGAGCTTCTCCAGATCGACCGCCAGCGTCTGGTCAGTCCCGGACACCGCGACGTACATGTACTTGCTGTCGGGTGTCGACGTCATCCAGTTGGCGCTCGGGCCCACCTTGACGCCGCCGATGAACTCGAGGTCGGGCAGACTCCAGCCGTAGATGCGGCTGTCGAGCCGGCTCGAGGCCCACACGGCGGAACGATCCGCCAGCACCTCGAGACCGTGCATGTCACCGGTCTGTATCCCGTCGGCGTTCTTTTCCCATAACGGCAGCTCGGGCGGCCACAGCATGTCTACGACCTCACGGCTCTCCCAGTCGATGACCCACACGGCGTTGATCCCGGTCGCCTGCGCGAAGATCCGTTTGGTCGACCCGTCGTCGTTCGCCTCGAAGGCCATCGGCCGCACCTCGTGGTGCGTCCGGCCGTATTGCTCGTATCCACTCAGCCCGAGCGACCAGGCCACCGTGTCGGTCTCGGGGTCAATCACCTGGATCGTCGGATCATCCGGCCCGGCCGGGCCCCTGAGACCGGCCACGACCCACCGTTCGTCGGGGGTCACGAAGACGTTGTGCACCGGATAGTGCACCTCGATGCTCTTGACGGTCTCGTGAGTGTCGATGTCGATGACGTCGACGAGCGCCGGCGACACCTGGTTCGGATCGACCTCGACCCCGGGGCCGACCGGGTTCATCGACCGCCGTGCGATCCCCGCATAGATCTTCCGGTGCTTCTTGTTGACGGCGACCTTGTTCGGCCGCTGCGACAGCTCGATCTGCTCGACCAGCTCGAGCGTCTTCGTGTCGAACACGTCGACCGTATGGTCCTGCTCGTTCGCGCAGTAGTAGTAGAGCGCGTCGGGATGCATCGTCAGGTTGTGCGGATTCGGACAACCTCTGATCAGCCCTACGACCTCGTTCAGCTCGGGGTCGATGACGTGCTGGATGGTGCCTGCGTTGTTGCTCTGCAGGATCCGCACGACTACGCCGTCGTAGGAATCGAGCTGGGGCACCGCCTGCGCCGCCGCGGACGAGGCGAGAAGCAGACTGGCGACGACGGCCGAGAGTGCGCGGCCGAAGAGTGAACCTGTCATCTGAACCTCCGTGTCATGGCCCATGGCGCACCGGACTGCTGCGCCGCGCGACCGACCTCCGGACAGCCCGTGATAGCGGAGACGGACGTCCGGCGTCCCGCCCACACGAAATCCTGAAGCGGAAATCTACCACACCCGGTCTGGATGTGGAACCGCGGAGAGCGGGGGGCGGAGCGCGTGCGGAGCGCTGGTGATCCAGCCGACTGGTTCTCTGCCAGCCGTCCTGCCAGCCGTTTCGGGTCCTGCCGGCCGGTTCTGACCCGATGCGACCTCTGGAGTCTACGCTAAACCCAATGGAATCAGTGTTTTCAGGCGTTTTTGTCGATGGTCGGAACGGCTCAAGAGTCGGCCGGGGCGCGGGCGGGTCAAGGGACGCTCGGTCGGAGGCCGGCGACTTCTCGATAACCGACATCGAGCGCCCCGCCCGCGGCCTATAATCGCGGACCATACGGGCGGCCCGGCGAGGCTGCCCCAAGGGAGACGCGCCGATGCCGAGACAGACATGCGCGGGACACGGTGGCGGATCGGGCGACGGTCGGGCGTCGCCGAGGACACGACCACTCGCCGGCGTCGCGAGCCTGGCCGCCGTCGGGCTGGCCTTCGGCATCGCCGCACCGGCCGGGGCCCAGCCCGCGGAGGGCGGCGCGTTCCTCGACGCGCAGGCCGCGAGCGGACGGACGGCCTACGGCCGCTCCTGCGCCTCCTGCCACGGCACGACGCTGCGGGGCGCGGACCACGGGCCGGAGCTGACCGGTCCGGGCTTTCTGAGCAACTGGGGCTCGCGGACCGCGGCGGCGCTGTACGAGTACGTGCGGGCCGAGATGCCGCCGGGGTTCGGCGGATCGCTCCCGGGCGGAACCTACCTGAGCATCGTCGCCTACCTGCTGCAGGCGAACGGCCATGCGGCGGGACCGCGTGCGCTCACCGCCGACGCCGCGGCCATCGTCGGCGAGCCCGGCGCCGCTCCGGTGGGGGGCGCCCCCGCCACGGCGGATGCGTCCGACGCGGCGGTGGCGGAGTCAGACGCGGCGTCGGCGGACGAGCCCCGCGACGTGGACGCCGTGCCGGGGCTGCGCGGGTTCGTCAACCGCGAGGTCTCCGGCCTCACCCCGGTCACCGACGAGCTGCTCCGGAATCCGCCGGCGGAGGACTGGCTGACCTGGCGGCGCACCCGGGACAACCACGGCTACACGCCGCTGGACCAGATCGGGCCCGACAACGTGGCCGGCCTGCGCCTGGCCTGGGCGCTGGCGATGCCCGAGGGCACCAACCAGACCGCGCCGCTCGTCCACGACGGCGTGATGTTCCTGGCGAGCCCCGGCAACGTCGTCCAGGCCCTCGACGCGGCCACCGGCGAGCTGATCTGGGAGCACCGGCACCGGTATCCCGACGACGCGGAGAGCCGGCGCGCGACCCGCAGCATCGCCCTCTACCGCGACAAGGTCTACCTGGCCACCTACGACGCGGCCATCGTCGCCCTCGACGCGCGGACGGGCGAGCCGGTCTGGCGGACCACGCGGGCCGACTACCGGAAGGGCTTCGCCCAGACGGGCGGGCCGAGCATCGCGAACGGCGTCGTCGTCAGCGGCATCAACGGCTGCGAGCGCTTCGAGGACGAGGGCTGCTTCATCACCGGCCACGACCCCGACACCGGCGACGAGCTCTGGCGCACCTCGACCATCGCCCAGCCGGGCGACGTCAACAGCGGGACCTGGGGCGACATCCCGCCGCACCTGCGCGGCGGCGGCGACACCTGGATTCCCGGTGCCTACGACGCGGACCTCGACCTCTTCTTCATCGGCACCGCGCAGGCGAAGCCGTGGGTAGCGGCGAGCCGCGGGATGTCGACGTACAACGACGCCCTCTACACCAACTCGACGCTCGCCCTGAACCCGCGCACGGGGCGGGTCGCCTGGTACTTCCAGCACGTGCCGGGCGAGACCCTCGACCTGGACATCGTCTTCGAGCGGGTGCTGGTCGACGTCGACGATCACAAGTGGCTGTTCACGGCCGGCAAGGACGCCATCCTCTGGAAGCTCGACCGGCGCACGGGGGCCTTCGTCGACCTGGCCGAGATGCTGCACCAGGACATCTTCGAGTCGATCGACCTCGAGACGGGGCGCGTGAGCTACCGGCCGGACATCCGCGACGCCGGCGTCGACGACGCGGTCGATGCGTGCCCCAGCCTGTACGGCGGCCACAACTGGCAGGCGTCGGGCTACAGCCCCGAGGCGGGGGTGATCATCTATCCGCTGCACCAGGTGTGCATGACGCTGACCGGCCGTCACGTCGAGCTGGTGGAGGGGGGCGGAGGCCTCGGGGTCTCGGCCATCGAGCTCCACGAGATGCCGGGCACGAACGGCATGCTCGGACGCCTCGCCGCGTACGACGTGCGCACGATGGAGGAGGTGTGGAGCCGCGAGCAGCGCGCCATCTTCCTGACGTCGGTCCTGACGACGGCCACCGGGCTGGCCTTCGTCGGCGACGTCGACCGCTACTTCCGGGCGCTCGACGTCGGCACCGGCCAAGTCCTCTGGGAGACGCGCCTCGGCCAGTCCGGCCACGGGTTCCCGATCTCGTACGCCGCGGGCGGCCGGCAGTACGTCGCGGTCCCGACCGGCGTCGGCATCTTCCGCGGCCTGAGCGGGGTGCTCAGCCCGGACATCTACCAGCCCCCGTCCGGGAACGGGCTCTACGTCTTCGCCCTCCCGGACCGGGCGTCGGCGCCGTAGTGCGCGGTGGGGCAGGAGCGGTGGACGTGGTGGCGGATCACCTGCCACAGGTGCTCTCCGTGCCCGGCGGTTGGGTCGCTGCCGCCGACGCGGCGCGGCTCCAACTCGAACGCAGCGGGGTTGCCGGCGTGGCCTCGTGGGTGGGCTCCATCACGGTTCGACGCGTCGAAGAGGCATGGAGCTAGCGCTACATCACAGTTGACTCTGGATCGGTTTTCCGCGTCTGCCTTCCGTTGCCGGACGGCTCGCAGCGACGCTGGGTTCTAGGGTGCCCGCGCGGCCTGGGTGACGCGCACCATCGTCTGCAACTGCACGAAGGCCCGCCACAGCACTTCGTTGCCCGGCAGCGGGCGACGTTTCGACGGTCGCCAGCCCGCCATGCGCGCCAGCAGCACCACCCAACTGCGGATGTCCGGCGGAAACGGCCGCCCGCGCTCCGCCGGCGGCAGCAGCCGCTCGGCCCGCACCACTAGGCCGATCACCTGACGCTCGTCGCCGGACAGCACGTCGTCGGCCGGCGTGTCGGGCGCGTCGCGCGCATACCGGTCCAGGTTGAAGACCCGCCACGCCGTGATGGCGTCGAACGCCAGGCACTTGACCAGCGCGTCGGCCTCGTGCAGCCGCCGGTCCTCGATTCGCGTACCGCTCTTGAGAACCCGGAAATACTCCTCGATGCCCCAGCGGGCCTCGTACCAGCCGACGATCCGTTCCGCCCATTCGGCCGTCGGCCCCCCCTCGCTCGACACCAGCAGCCATTCCAGCGCCTCGTGTCCCGCCGGCGGGTCGGGCTCCAGCACCCGCACCGCCCACGCCGTCACCGGACCGTCGCCGGGCCGGTCCTTCGGGGGTTGCAGGGCCACCCGCGCGATGCGCAACTCCGTCACCGCCGTCCGCCGCCCCCGCGCCCGCTTCCCGCCCTGCGAGTCGATGAACACCTCCCGCCCCGTCTTCACCGGCTTCTCGAAATCCAACTGCGACGCCAAATCCCGGCGCATCGTCGCCCGCGACGCCGGGTCCCACACCTCCACCTGCCGCTGCCGGCCCGCGTGCGCCCGCACCACCAGCCCCGCCTCGGCCGCGTGCTCCGCCTGCCACTTCAGCAGGCCGTAGATGTCGCTCTCCCGGTCCCCGACCACCACCACCCGCGTCTCCGGGCACGCCCGCCCCAACGCCCGGCCCTGATCGAACCCCCGGAACCACCGCCGGCTCTCCTTCTCCCGCTCCGCCTCCGGCTCGGCCTCCGGCCGCGCCCACGTCTCCAGCCCGCCCACCCCCAGCGGCCGCCGGCCCGCCGTGAACGCCACCGCCGCGTGCACGAACAGGCCCCGCGCGCTGCTCTCGCGGCTCTGAAGCGGACCCAGGTCCGACGTGCTGTCCTTCAACCCCGTGTAGTTCAGCGTCGTCGTGTCCTGCACCAGCAGCACCGTCGGCTCCTGCCGGCAGCGCTCCACCAGCGCCTCGCGGTGCGGTTGCAGGATGTCCTCGACGCCCACCTTCTTATTGTGCAGGAAACGGTACGCCGCCTGCTGCTCGGCGCCGCCGGGGAAGACCGCCGGCAGCGGCTCCCCGGGATGACCCTCCCACGCCGCCCCCATCCGCTCCAGACGCCGCCGCAGGCGCCCGTCGGCCAAGTCCGAGCGCCCGAACTCCCGCCGCGACCAACCCCCATCGTCCGCCGGCCCCAACCCAGGAAACGAACCCGGCGACCGCGACGGCGCACGCCGCAGCGTCTCCGCCCAGCCCCCGGCCAGACCCAGCAACAACACGTTCTTCGGCTCGGTCGCGGCCACCGACCCGGGCGGGCGGCCCGCCGTACGCCCCACGCACTTCCAGCCCGCCGCCCGGTAGCTCGTCGCCGGACGCGACGCCTCCACGCAGGTCTCCAGCAACACCGGACGGACCCCGTGCCGGGCCTCCCAGTCCAACGCCAGACGCGACGCCGCACGACCCAGCACGTGCGACGCCAAGTGCGGAACCCGCACCCCCGCCAACAGCAGAAAACGGTCGTTCGAGACCACCCGCGCGATGTGAGCCCCCCGCGTGCGGTCGTCCCAACCCAGGTGCGCGTCGCGGGGACCCAACCGCAACGGCGCCGCCACGAAGCTCAGCACCCCCACCGGACCCGCCGCCGACGCCAACAAATACGTCAACCGGCAGCCGGGGGCCCGGCCCCGGCCCCGCGGATGGGCCGCCTCCAACAGTTGCCCGCACAGCTTCCGCACCGGCGCCGTGTCCGACAACACCAGCCGGACCCCGCCCAGTTCCGCCAAGCTGCCCGAAAACGCCGTCCGCGCCAGCTCCGACACGTCGCCCGACGGCCCGCAACCGCGCGGCGGACCCGGCCGCGCCGGCGGCAGCGCCAGACCCAATTGCTCCGCCAGCCGCGGCAACGCCTTCCGAGCCGACGCCGCGCACAGCTCCCCCCGCCCGTTGCGCCAATCGTCCCGCTCGCACAGTCCGCGCCCCAGAGCAGCCCGTGACAGCGACCCGCGGCACAACTCCTCCCGCAACCACTCGACCGACTCCGGCCGGAGAATGCGCAGTCCAATCCGCACGGACCCGTTCTACACGGAACCCCGCACTGTGTCAACTGTGATTGAGCGCTAGGGCATGGAGCCGTCGCGCCCGCCCGGCGTGATACGATGCCGCGTTTCTGTGTGGAATCGCGCGTCGCCACCGCGGTAGATCAGGGTCGACCGGCCTCTGCGCGGCGGGGCGACAATCGGGAGAGAGACCAATGCGAACTGTCACCTCCGTCGTCGTGTGCGTCGCCTTGACCCTGGCCGTGGCTGTCCCGGACGGCGCCGCGCAAGCGACGTCCGGTGCCGCCCTGCCGTCGGATCTCGGGGTCATCGACTTTCCGACCTCCGGCCCCGCCGATGCCCAGGTCCATTTTCTCCGCGGCGCGGCGATGCTCCATAGCTTCGGCCTCGAGGACGCGGCCCTGGAGTTCCGTCAGGCCCAGGCCTTGGCTCCGGACTTCGCCATGGCCTACTGGGGCGAGGCGATGAGCTACAACCACCCCCTCCAGCGCTTCCAGGAGTGGGACCTGCCGCGGCAGGCGCTCGAGCGGCTGGGACCGACCCGGGAGGCCCGGTTGGCCAAGGCCCCGACCGAGCGCGAGAAGGGATTCGTCCGCGCCGTGGACGCCCTGTTCTTCGCCGCCGGCGAGGAGACGGACCGCCGCGTCGCGTACGCGGACGAGATGGAGCGGCTTGCCGCCGCCTACCCCGACGATCACGAGGTGCAGGCGTTCTACGCGCTGGCGCTGTTGGCCACCTCGAGCGACTACGGCTACGAGCCGTATCGCACGAACGTGAAGGCGGGGGCCGTCGCGCTACGGGTGTTCGACGAGAATCCGGATCATCCGGGTGCCGCGCACTACATCATTCACGCCTTCGACGATCCGATTCACGCGGCGATCGCGCTGCCGGCGGCCACGCGCTTCGCGGCGATCGCGCCCGGTGTCGTGCACGCGCTGCACATGCCGTCGCACATCTTCATCCAGCTCGGGATGTGGGACGACGTCTCGTCGTCGAACGGCGCCTCGTATGCGGCGGCGCTCGAGATGTTCGAGCGGCAGGACACCTACGAATCGGACACGCAGCGGTACTTCAATGCCAGGAATCTGACTCATGCGCTCGACTGGGGCCAGTATGGCGACCTGCAGCGCGGCGACTACGCCAAGGCGTGGCAGGCGGTCGAGAACGGCGAGATGGTCATCGCCAATACCGGGGCGCCGATCGCCCTGCAGCGGGCCGCCGTCACCCGGCCGCGGTACGTGATCGAGACCGAGCAATGGCAGGTCATCGAGGTGTCGCCGCATGCCGCGGCGGGGGGACACTTGGCCAACGGCATCAGCGCGGTGCGGACCGGCGACCTGGCGGCGGGCGCCGCGTCGGCCGCGGCGCTGGCCGCGCTGGACGGTGCCGTCGCGGCGATCGCGCATCACGAGGTCACGGCGCTCCTGCACGCCGCGCGGGGCGACGCGGACGCCGCGTCGGCCTCGATGGACAAGGCGATCGAGCTGGCCGAGTCGCGGGGCGCGCCGCGCGGGGCGCCGACCCCGCTCAAGCCGGCGCACGAGCTGTATGGCGAGATCCTCCTCGAGCTGGGTCGGCCCGCTGAGGCCGTCGAACAGTTCAAGCGCTCGCTGCGGCGCACGCCGAACCGGTCGCTCTCGCTCCGCGGGCTCGCCCGCGCCGCCGTGGCCGCCGGCGATCCGGACACCGCGCGCGCGCAGTACGCACAGCTCGCGGCTCAGTGGCGCGGCGCGGAGGACGCGCCGACCGTCGAGGAAGCACGGCGGTTCCTGATGGACCACTAGTCGCCTAGCCATCCTAGCCCGGAGAGCGTCGCCTACGGCTCCGCTCGCCGCCCAACCAACCCTGCTAGGAGTCTGCACCGTTCTACGGCGCAGACTCCTAGGGGGCCGTGGTCAGCCCGCGGCGTCCAGCTGCGGCCGCGGTCGCTCCGTGGGCCGGGGCGCCGCGGCGGAGGGCGCTCGGGGTCAGCCCGTCTCCGCGAGCAGCTCGCGGGTGATGCGCATGGCGGTGTGGGCGGCCGGGGCGCCGCAGTAGATCGACTGCTGGAGGATGATTTCCTGCAGGTCGGCGGCGGTGAAGCCGCCCTCCGCGAGGGCGGCGCGGACGTGGAGCCGGAACTGGTCCCACTGCTTGAGGGCCAGCAGGGTGCCGATCACCAGCACCCGCCGCGTCCGCTCGTCGAGACCCGGACGGGTCCATATCTCGCCCCACGCGTAGCGGGTGATCAGGTCCTGGAAGTCGCTGCTCGCGTCCGTCGTGTCGGCGACGACCCGGTCCACGTAGGCGTCGCCGAGAATCTCGCGCCGAATCCGCATGCCCGCCGCGCGCCGCTGCTTCTCGTCCATCGGTGGTCCGTTCGGGTGATGTCAACCGAGCCGCCCGCGGTTCGGGCCGGCGCGGGCGGCTCTCGATGCCGCGATCGTACTTCATCGGCGCACCGGGGAGACGCCGCGAACGCAGCGCGCCGGGGCGCGGCGCGGGATCGCTCCGTCCGCGGCCGCGGCTCGAAGGACGACGCCTTCACCGCGGGATGCGGCTCAGGAAGGCGAGCACCCCCCCGGTGAAGGCGTCGGGTCGTTCGACGTTGGCGAGGTGGGCGGCGTCGAGGGCGAGCAGCTCGGCGCCGGGTACCCGTTCCCGTATGGCGCGTCCGTCGGCCGGCGGGGTGGCGGGGTCGTGCGCGCCCACGACGACCAGGGTCGGGCTCGCGATGCGGTGCACGTCGGCGCGCAGGTCGGCGTCGCGCAGGGCGGCGCAGCAGCCGGCGTACCCCGCCGCGGAGCAGCCGGCGAGCATCGCCCGGAACCGGTCCACGGTCTCCGGGTCGGCCCCCCGGAACCGCGGGGTGAACCAGCGGGCGACGGCGGGCCCGGCGAGGGCCGGCAGGCCCAGGGTTTCGGCGTCGCGGATGCGCCGGTTCCAGAGGGCGCTGTCGCCGATGCGGGCGGCGGTGTTGGCGGCCACGACGCCGGCGACGCGCTCGGGGGCGTGCAGGGCGAGCCAGAGGGCGGTCTGCCCGCCGAGGGAGACGCCGCAGACGTGGGCGCGGGGGGCGCCGGCGGCGTCGAGAACGGCGAGGGCGTCGCGGCCGAGCCGGTCGAGGGTGTAGGGGCCGGGCGGCGCGTCGGACGCGCCGTGGCCGCGGGTGTCGAAGCGGACGACCTGGAACGCGGCGGCGAGGCGGTCCGCCTGCCCCCGCCAGAGGTCGGCGGTGGTGCCCAGGGCGTTGAGGAGCAGGAGCGCGGGCGCGTCGGCCGGTCCCTGCCGCGTCCACGACAGGCGGCATCCGCCGGCGCGGACGTCAGGCATGCCCGCGGCCTCCGGCGGCGGCGCGCTCGGCGAAGGGGCGCGGACGGCGTCGGCGCGCGTGGCCGTCAGGCATCGTCGCCGACCCGGGCGGGACGCGCTCGATGAAGCGGCGCGGACGGCGTCCGTGGGCGCGGAAGTCAGGCATCGTCGACCCCGGCGAGGACGCGCTCGATGAACTGACGGGAGACGCCCAGGTAGTTGTCGGGGGACAGCCGTTCCGCGAGCGCGGCGCGGTCGAGGTGATGCCCGACGACCTCGTCCGCCGCGAGCACGTCGGCGAGGGGCCGTCCCCCGTCCGCCGCGCGGCGGCAGGCGGCGGCGACGCGGGCGTGCGCCTCGTGCTTGCCGACCGCCTCGGCCAGCGCCATCGCCACCGCCTCGGCGAGCGGCGCGCCGCCCGACGCGTCGAGGTTGGCGCGCATGCGGTCCGCGTCGACCGACAGGTTCTCGAGCGCGTCCGCGGCGGCCCGGGTCCCCCCCGCCGTCACCAGCACCAGCTCGGGCAGCGCGTCCCACTCGACCTGCCAGCCCCCCAGGCCCCGCTCGTGCTCCTGCACCATCGCCCCCAGCAGCGTCGCGACGAGGCCGGGGGTGCGGCCGGCCGCGGCCAGCGCCACCGAGGCCGACACCGGGTTGCGCTTCTGCGGCATCGTCGACGATCCGCCTCGGCCCGCCGCCGCCCTCTCGGCCGCCTCGCCGACCTCGGTCTGGGCGAGCAGGGACAGGTCGCGGGCGATCTTGCCGGCGGTGCCGCTTGCCACGCCGAGGGCGCACGCGAGCTGTGCGAACCGGTCGCGGTGGGCGTGCCACGGCGTCGCCGCCGCCCGCAGGTCGAGGCGGGCGGCGAGCGCGTCGGTCACCGCGAGGCCCCGCGCGCCGAGGGCGGCGAGGGTGCCGGCGGCGCCGCCGAGCTGCAGCACCAGGGCGGCGTCGAGAGCGGCCTCGACCTGCCGGCGCGTCCGGCCGAGGGCGTCGGCCCATCCCGCCGCCTTCAGGCCGAACGTGATCGGGGTCGCCTGCTGCAGCCAGGTGCGGCCGGGCATCGCGGCGTCGGCGTAGCGCCGCGCCAGGCCGGCCGCGGCCCTCTCGGCGCGGCGGAGGTGACCGCTGACGGCCGGCACGGCCGCCCGGAGCTGCAGCACCAGGCCGGTGTCGAGGATGTCCTGGCTCGTCGCCCCCCAGTGCACGTAGCGCGCCGCGTCGGGGTCGGCGGCGGCGACCCGCGCGGTGAGGTGGCGGACCACGGGGATGACGGGGTTCCCGTCGCCGGCCGCCTCGTCGGCGATGCGCGCGCGGTCGTACAGGTCGGCGACGGCCGCCGCCCGTATCGGGGCGGCGCACGCCGCGGGCACGACGCCGGTCTCCGCCTCCGCCTCGGCCAGGGCCGCCTCGACGTCCAGCATCGCCTGCAACTGCGCCCAGCCGTCGAACAGGTCGAGGAGCTCGGGGTCGCCGAGGAGGCGGTCGTGCAGGCGGCGGTCGGAAGTCATCGCGGGTCACACGTCGCAGAAGGGGGCGTCGCCGGGGTCCGGCGGATCGGGGTCGCCGAGGAGGCGGTCGTGCAGGCGGCGGTCGGAAGTCATCGCGGGTCACACGTCGCAGAAGGCGGTGTCGCCGGGCTCCGGCACGTCGATGTCGAGGCCGGGCCGCCCATGCGGCGGTCGCGCAGGCGGCGGTCGGCGGTCGTCGCGGGTCATACGTCGAAGAAGACGGTCTCGTCCGGGCCCTGCAGGGCGATGTCGAGGCGGTACGCGCCGCCGCCCCGCGACGCCGCGATGAGGGTCGGGCGGCGGTCGGCGGGGACGCGGGCCAGGACCGGATCGCCGTCGTTCGACGGCTCGTCGTCGAAGTAGACGCGGGTGACCAGTCTCGCGAGCAGGCCGCGCGCGAACAGGCCGACCACGAGGTGCGGCGCCTGGAGCCGCCCGGGGCCGGGCACGCGGCCCGGCTTGATCGTGTCGATGCCGAACCGTCCGGCGGCGTCGGTGTGCACGCGGCCGAAGCCCGCGAACGCCGGGGCCGGCCCGGCGTGCCGGGGGTCTTCCGGATGGGGGTAGCGGCCGGCCTCGTCGGCCTGCCAGACTTCCACCAGCGCGTCCGGGACGGCCTGCCCGGTCCCGTCGAGCACGGCTCCCTCCACCCGGATCGGAACGCCGGGGGGGGCCTCCGGACGCAGCTTCACCCGGCCCCGCTCGGGCACGAGGATGGCGAAGAACGGGCCGACGGTCTGCGACGGCGTCAGCGCGGGCATCCGGGTCAGCCCTCCATCGGCGTGGCGTCGCGCCCGCGCAGCACGATGTCGAAGCGGTAGCCGAGGGCCCACTCCGGCTCGGTGATGCCGAGCTCGAACGACGCGACGAGGCGCCGGCGCGCCGCCTCGCCGGGGACCGCGTTGAAGATCGGGTCGAAGGCGAGCAGGGGGTCGCCGGGAAAGTACATCTGGGTCACCAGCCGGGTCAGGAAGCTGGGCCCGAACACCGAGAAGTGTACGTGGGCGGGCCGCCAGGCGTTCTCGTGGTTCCGCCAGGGATAGGCGCCGGGCTTGACGGTCACGAACCGGAACGCGCCGTCGGCGTTCGTCAGCACGCGGCCGGCGCCGGAGAAGTTCGGGTCGAGGGGCGCCGCGTGCCGGTCCTCGTCGTGCGCGTACCGCCCGGCCGCGTTGGCCTGCCACACCTCGACCAGCGTCCCGGGCACGGGCCGGCCGTCCTCGTCCAGGATCCGGCCGGCGATGACGATGCGCTCGCCGAGCGGCTCGCCCTCGTGCTGGCGGGTCAGGTCGTGGTCCGTCGGCCCCGGGCCGCCGTGGCCGTACACCGGACCGGTGATCTCCGACAGCGTCTGCGGGATGACCACCAGGGGCCGGGTCGGATGCCGCGCGGCCGTGGACCGGTAGCCGGGCGCGTCGTTCGGGGGATGGCAGTCCGGCGGCGGCCGCCGGTACCGGGCGATCGGAACGCTGGTCGTGGCCATGCCGTCGTGCTCCGGGCTCGTCCGGCCGGGGTGCCCGGTTGCCCGGGGCTGCCCGTGACTGCCCGCCGCTGCTCGGATTCGTGCCCGCGACTGGTATGATACTAGCGAGGGCGCTTTGTACGTGAGGCGCGTTGCGCGGCGGTTGCCGGATGCGCCGCCGTGTCGTTGGCGTCCGTCGACGCTTCGGCGGCCGTCGGTGCGCCGACCGCGGTTGACGCGCCGCGGGAGGGTCGCGAGAGCGGGCGTGCGGCGGCCTCCTCCGCGGACCGTTGCGGGAGCGGGGGCGTCGCGGGCTGGTTGGATCTCATGTCGGGGAGTGAGACGTTGCCTTCAAGGAAGTCTTTCTCGGGCCGTGCCGTCGGGGCGATGTTGGTGGTCGGTGTGTTCGCGGCCGGCGGACGGTCGCCCGCCCAGCCGAGCGGGGGGGCCGAGACGGCGCCGCGACCCGCCGCCGACGCCGGAACGCTGGTCGCGGTGATGCCCTTCGTGAACGTCTCGGGCAGGCCCGCCGACGATTGGCTGGGGGCTGGCATCGCCGAGACGGTGATCTCGGGGGTGCAGCGTTCGGCCGGGTTGTCGGTGGTCGACCGCCGCGCCGCGGGTGTCGACGGCGCCGGAGCCCGCGGCCGCGGGGATGGGACGCGTGCGGGCGCCCGGGGCGCCGGCGTGTCGTGGCTCGTCGAGGGCGGATTCCAACGGGTGGACGAGCGGCTGCGGATCGTCGCGCGCGTCATCGACGTCGAGACCGGGGCGGCCCGTGAGATCGCCAAGATCGACGGTCGCGTCGATGAGCTGTTCGCGCTGCAGGATCGGATCGTGACGGAGGTGGCGCAGGGGCTGGCCGGCCTCGCCGGCGACGGGGGATCGGCTCCGGCCGTCCGCCGGGTGGACGCCGCGCCGGGGTCGGCCGCCGCGGGACCGATCGCCGGCGGGACCCGGGTCGCCGGCCGGCCCGGTCCCGCATCCTCGATCGGGCCCCCGGGGGGCGGCGCGGCCGGCGGCCTCGAGCCGGGCGCGCGGCGGGCGGGGCGCGGCGCGGCGCGGGCGGCGACGGGCGGCGGGGCCGGTCCCGCCCGCGGGGTCGCCGGGCTCGCGCCGGTGCCGCCGGCCGGGAATGCCGGCGTGCTCACCGGGCGGGTCACGGTGCGGCCGCGGCGGACGACGACCCCGCCCACCGTCGACGGCCTCCTCGACGACGCGGTGTGGAGCAACGCGGCGCGCATCACCGAGTTCGTCCAGCGCCAGCCCATCGACGGGGCGGCGGCGAGCGAGGACACCGACGTCTACGTCGCCTACGACGACGCCAACCTCTACTTGGCGTTCCACGCCAAGTACGAGGACCCGGGGGCCATGCGGGCGAACCGGGTCGACCGCGACCGGGCGGGCTACGGCGACGACATCATCTCGGTCTACTTCGATCCGTTCCTCGACCAGCAGCGCGCCTACGTGTTCTCGGTGAACGGATACGGGGTGCAGGGCGACTCCATCGTCTCCGGCGGGCGCGGCGGCGGGTTCAGCGGGGGCGGGCGCGGCGGCGTTCCGTGGGGCGACCGGTCGTGGGACGCCCTCTTTGAGAGCGGCGGCCAGCCCGTCGCCGACGGGTTCACGGCCGAGATGGCGATCCCGTTCAAGAGCCTGCGGTATCCGGCGCGGTCCGCCGGCGTCCCGCACACGTGGGGCTTCCAGATCGTCCGGCAGATCCGGGACAAGGACGAGACCATCGTCTGGTCGCCGGTGTCGCGGGACATCGCCGGCTTCCTGCCGCAGATGGGGGTCCTCGACGGCATGACGGGCCTCTCGACGAGCCGGAACCTGGAGGTGCAGCCGACGTTCACCGCCTTCCGCTACGGCACGTACGACGAGGCGGCGGGGGGGCTCGTCGACGGCGAGCCGCAGCCCGACTTCGGGGCCAACTTCAAGTACGGCGTGACCCCCAACCTCATCGCCGACTTCACCCTCAACCCGGACTTCTCGCAGATCGAGTCGGATCGGCCGCAGGTTGAGGTGAACCAGCGCTTCGCCCTCTTCTACCCGGAGCTGCGGCCGTTCTTCCTTGAGGGGGCGGAGATCTTCCAGATGCAGGCGCCGGTAACCGTCGTGCATACGCGGACCATCGTCGATCCGCAGTACGGGGCGAAGCTGACCGGCAAGGCCGGCAAGACGACGCTGGGGGTGCTGTTCGCTAACGACGAGGGGGCCAGCCTGGGCGTGGACGACCGGCTGGACCCCGCGTTCGGCCAGACGGCGCAGACCTTCGTGGGCCGCGCGCGCTACGACCTCTACTCCGAGTCGTTCGTCGGGGCCATCGTCACCGACCGGCAGTTCCTCGACGGGCACAGCCGTCTCGTCGGGGCGGACAGCAACTTCCGCATCGGCGCCACCCACCAACTGGGTTTCCGCGCCTTCGGCACCGACCGGCGGGCGGCGCAGAGCGGTCCCCAGACCAACCCCTGCCCGGCCACCGCGGACGCGGAGGCGCCCGCCGCGTGCGACGGCTACGCCTTGGACTTCGGTTTCCGGAAGCGGGGCCGCAACCTCAGCTACTCGATCGACTCGTTCGCGCTGTCGCCCGACTTCCGGACCGATGTGGGGTTCGTTCGCCGGACCGACCAGCGCGAGACCGAGGCGCGGGTCGACTACCTGTGGTGGCCGCAGACGTGGGTGATCAGTTGGGGGCCGGAGTTCCGCTACGGGCGCAACTACAACTTCGACCAGGTGCTCGAGGACGAGCAGTTCCGGGCCGGGGTCAGCGCCAACTTCGCCAAGAACGTCCGCTACAGCTTCGATCTCGATCAGGACATGGAGCGTTTCTACGGGATCGACTTCGAGAAGCGCCGCTACCGGATGTTCGGCAACGTCAGCACGAGCCGGGTGTTCTCGTTCGGCACCGGGTTCGACTGGGGCGACGAGATCTACTTCGACGGGGCCAACCCGTTCCTCGGGCGGGAGAGCGGCTTCCGCACGTTCATCAACTTCCGGCCGGTGTCGCGCTTCGCCACCAACATCAACATCACGACGAGCCGGTTCACGGATCCGCTGGGCCTTTTCGTGGCCGGGCTCAACGACGGCGAGCGGAAGGAGGACGGCGAGGTGTTCAACGTGAACATCCTCCGCGCCCTCAACACCTATCAGTTCACCGACCGGCTGGCGCTGCGCAACATCACCGAGTTCAACACCTACCGCGGTACGGTCGGGCTCAACCTCCTGGCCACGTACCGCGTCAACTCGGGGACCGCCTTCTACGTCGGCTACGACGATCATTACCGCCAGTACGAGTTCTTCGACGACCAGGTGAACGCCATCGACCGCGGCTACCTGCAGACGAACCGCGCCGTCTTCACCAAGATCCAGTACCTGTTCCGGTACTGAACGGCCGGGCGGGAAAGGACCGTGAAGGCCCGCGCGCTGCATCCCTGGCGCGTCTCCCACGCCCAGGCGGTCGGGATTCAGGAGGCGTTGCGCGGGCGGCTGGTGGCCGCGCCGTTGCCCGAGCGCCCCCGGCTGATCGCGGGGGCCGACGTGGCGTATTCGCGCCGCACCCATCGGGTTTATGCGGCCGTCGTGATGGTGGAGCTGCCGTCGCTGGAGACGGTCGAGTCGGTCGGCGTCACGCGGGCCGCGGCCTTCCCCTACATCCCCGGACTGCTCTCGTTCCGCGAGGTGCCGCCGTTGCTCGACGCCTTCGAGCAGCTCTCGCGGGCGCCGGACGTGCTGGTGTTCGACGGGCAGGGGCTGGCCCATCCGCGCCGCTTCGGTCTCGCCTGCCACGCCGGGCTGCTGCTCGACGCGCCGTCCGTCGGGTGCGCGAAGACCCGGCTCGTGGGCGAGCACGGCGCCGTGCCCGACCGCCGCGGAGCATCCGTGCCGCTGCGGGTGGAGGGAGAGACGGTCGGGGCGGTGGCGCGCACCCGCGAGGGGGTGAATCCGGTCTTCGTGTCGCCGGGGCACCGGGCCGACACCGCGTCGGCCGTCGAGCTCGTGCTCGCCCTCGCGGCCCGCTACCGGCTTCCGGAGCCTCAGCGCCGGGCCCACCGCGCCACCGCCGCCCTGTACGCGCGGGACCGCGGCCGGCCCGCGGCCCGGGTCAGGACCTATCCGAACTTCGTGCCGAAGCGCCCGCGGTGAACCCGGGGCCGCCGGGGCCGTTCCCGGCGGCCCCGGCTCCCGGCGGTGACGACCGGACCGCGGCGGCACCCGGCCGCGTGGCGCCTACTGTTGCGGTATCCGCGACGGGATGTTGCCGTCCAGGGTGGCCATCATCTGCAGGCCCTCCCGCCGCGTGGCCACGCCGATGGCCGGCTGCGAGGAGGCGTTGCGGGGCTGCCGGTAGGTGATGCGGTATTGGTTGCTCACGAAGCGGTGCTTGCGCGCGATGTCCCGGCCCAGCGCCGCCAGCCGCTCGACGAGGACGGTTTCGACGGTGATGCGCTCGAAGCTGCCGCGCGTGATCTGCGCCATCTGCTGGCCGACCCCCGCCGCCATGGCGCCCGAGCCGAGGGCCCCGGTGACGAACAGCAGCGTGTGCACCTCCGCCGTGTTCTCGATCATCCGCTCCACCATCTGGTCGACCCGTCCCTGCTGGCTCCTGCTCAGGTCGGCTCCGTCGGCGGCGACCATGATGATGACCGGGTAGTACTCGCGGTCGTCGTCGTCGTCGAGGCGGTTCGCCTCCTCGACGAGGGCGTCGTTGTACGTGGGCGCGGTGCCGGCGTCCGGCACGATGTTGGCGATGTTCCCTTCCAGCTCCGCCCGGTCGGTCGTGTGCCGGGTGATCCAGCGCGGCTGCCGGGCCGTGGTCAGCACCGCGATCTCCATGTCGGCCGGCAGCTCCGCCAGGAGCGCCCGCAGGCCTTCGCGGAGCTGCGGGACCATGGGGACGGCGGCGTCGCTGTTGTCGACGAAGACGGTGAGCCGGACCGGCCAGTCGATCGCCTCGAACTCGGTCGTCTCGAGGTTCTCGCCGTCCCACTGCACGACGATGTCGTCCTCGGTGAGGCCGGGTACCGTATTCCCTTGGGCGTCGGCGACCGCGACGTGCAGGGTGTGCTCCTGGGCCGGCGCGGACGGCGCGGCGACGAGGAGGAAGAGCGCGGCCACGAGCGGCGCCGTGCGCGCCCGTCGGACATGCCGGGTCGGGATCAGCATGGGAACCTCCAGTTCCTGCCAGCGGATGAACGAAGCGACGCCGGACAGCGGAACCGGCGCATCATGGCGAACCCCCATTGTAGTCCGTCGGGCGCCGGCGGCGTCCGCGGAACGGCGGACGGTATAATGAACGCCTCCGCGAGACGGATGGCGCGGTCGGAGCGGGGACTGCGGACGGCCGATGGCGAACCACCCCGACGAGCCGTGGTACCGGCAGGTCGACGGCCGGCAGCGGCGGGCGTTCGCCGCCACCTTCCTGGGCTGGACGCTCGGCGGGTTCGACTTCTCGGTCCTGACGTTCATCCTCATCGACCTCCGGAACAGCTTCACCGTCGACGCGGCGCTGGCCGGCGCCCTCGGCACCGTGACCCTGTTCTTCCGGCTCGCGGGCGGGCTCGGGGCCGGCATGATGGCGGACCGGTGGGGCCGGAAGCTCCCGCTGATGCTGTCGATCGTGTGGTTCTCGCTGTTCGCGTTCCTCAGCGGTTTCTCCACCTCGTACGCGGCGCTGTTCGCGTGCCGGGCCCTGTTCGGCATCGGCATGGGCGGGGTGTGGGCGGCGGGGATGCCCCTGACCCTCGAGCACTGGCCGACGCGGCTGCGCGGGCTGGCGTCGGGGCTGCTTCAGGGCGGCTGGTTCTGGGGCTACATGCTGGCGGCGCTCGTCTTCTCGACGGTCTATCCGCTGTTCGGCGCCGTGCCCGACCCGTTCAGCGCGTCGCCCGGGTCGACGCTGGGCTGGCGGGTGCTGTTCTGGATCGGCGGCGTCCCCGCCCTCCTCGTGATCTGGATCCGGACCGGGGTCGAGGAGAGTCCGGTTTGGCTGGAGCGGCGGCGGTACCTGGGCACGCGGGGGCGGGAGGACCTGGCGGACCGCGTGTCGCTGCTGCGGCTCCTGCGGCCGGACCTGCTCTGGGCGACGCTGCAGAGCTCGCTGCTGATGTCCGCGTTCATGTTCTCGTACTACTCGATCTCGTTCTGGTACCCCACGTTTCTGCTCGGCGCCGGGGTCGAGCCCCTGCGGTACGTCGTCGGCTTCAACGCCGGGGCGATACTGGGCATCGCGCTCTGGGGACGCGCGTCGGAGGGCGCCCTGGGGCGGCGGGGGGCGGTGTCGCTGGCCGCGCTGCTCGGCGTGGCGGTCGCCCCGGTCTTCCTCGCCGCGTCCGGCCCCGCGCAGTTGCTCGCGGGGGCGGTGCTGATGGGGGCCACCGGCGGCGGCATCTGGGGGATGGCCCCGGCCTATCTCACCGAGCGCTTCCCCACCGCGGTGCGCGGCGTGGGGCCCGGGCTGTCGTACCACGTGGGGGCGGCGGCGGGCTCGGCGACCCCGCTCGTGCTCGGGCAGTTGCAGGACGGCGGCATGACCACCGGCGGGGCGATGCTGGCGTGCATCGTCGCGGGCGGGCTGCTGGTGGCGGCGGTGATCTGGCTGGGGCCCGAGACGCGGGGGCGGCGCTTTGTGGCGGTCGACGAGGCGGAGGCGGGGGAGAGCGCGTGACCGCCCGGGTGTGGATAGAGGTGGCGTCGCGCGACGCGCGGAGCGGCCGGCCGGATGCGGCGGAGACTGAGTGATCGCCCGTGACGGAGGCCCGCGTCGCCGGGACGCGGCGGGGACCTTTCTCCACGGGCGGTCGAGGGCGGGGGAGTGGACATGAGACGGCAAGGATGGCTGGTGGGCGCGATGCTCGCGGCGTCGCTCGTGGGCGGCGCGGCGTCCAACGCGCTGCTGACGGCGCGCCTCGGCGCGCAGGGCGCGGGGGTGGTCACCGCGTCGCAGGTGAACATCGTCGACGGGGCGGGGCGGCTGCGGGCGATCCTGTCCGGCGACGACGAGCGCGGCATGGCCTCGCTCGCGTTCTACGGTCCCGGGGGGGCGTTCCGCGGCCTGGTGGGAATCGACGCCGACGGCCATCCCGTCCTGCGGTTCACCGACCCGAACGGCACCGCGCGGATTCTCGCCCGGGTGGGAGAGGAGGACGGGTTGTTCACCGTCGGGGACGAGACCGCGCGCCACGCGCTGATCGGATCGCAGGCGGGCACGCCGTTCCTCGCCCTCTCGGACGGCAGGCGCATCCCGATGCAGATGACCCTGGGCGACCAGGGGCAGCCGCGGGTGAACCTGTTCAACCGCCGGGGGCAGCCCGGCATCGGCATGATCGTGGGGGCCGACGACGCGCCGTTCCTGTCGGTCTTCGACCCCGGCGGCGCGCAGCGTGTCACGCTGGGGACCGTGCAGGGCGCCACCGTCGTCAACCTCGGAGACGGCACGCGGACGCGGATGGTCCTCGGCGTGGCCGAGAACGGCCGGGCCAGCGTCGCCTTCTACGACGACGAGGGCGGGATGGAGCGCGAGGTCGCGGCCGACAGCCGGTGACGGAGGGAGGGCGCTACCGCGGGCGGGGCGGCGGCCGGGGCAACGGCCGGCGAGGCGGCGGGCGGCAGCCGACGGTTTCCCGGACCGGGGCGCGCTCGCAGAAGTAGGGGCGTCCGCCGGCCGAGGCGAGGCGCCATCCGACGGTTTCCCGGACCGGGCGATCGAGGGCGTTCCCGCGTCGGTCGCAGGACTTCGGCGCCCCGCCGTCTGCCGGAGGGCCGCCGCCGGTCGGCCCCGCCGGTCAACGACCCCGCCGGCCCGCCGGTCACGACCGTATAATGTGAGGCGTCCGCGACGGAGGTCATGGAATGCCCGGAAAGATGGTTGAGTTCGCGAGCAACGGCGCGACCGGCGGCGGCTACCTGGCCGCGCCTGCGGCCGGCGGCGGTCCCGGGGTCATCGTGCTGCAGGAGTGGTGGGGGCTCGTCGACCACATCAAGGACGTGGCCGACCGCTTCGCGGCGGAGGGGTTCGTGGCCCTCGCCCCGGACCTCTACCACGGCGAGAGCACGACGAGCCCCGACGACGCCGGCAAGCTGATGATGGCCCTCGACATCGGGCGGGTCGAGAAGGACCTGCGGGGCGCCGTCGGGTACCTGCTCGGACGGGACGAGGTCACGACGGCGCACGTCGGCACGGTGGGCTTCTGCATGGGCGGGCAGCTCTCCCTCTACGCCGCCTGCGAGAACCCCGCGGTCGGGGCCTGCGTCGTGTTCTACGGGATCCACCCGAACGTCAAGCCGAACCTGTCCGCCCTCGAGGCGCCGGTCCTCGGGTTCTTCGCGGAGCGCGACGCGTTCGTCCCGCCGCCGGCGGCGCGGCAGCTCGCGCGGGACCTCGGGGCGGCGGGCAAGTCCGCGGACATCACCGTGTTCGACGGCGCCGACCACGCGTTCTTCAACGACACGCGCCCCGACGTCTACGACGCCGACCGCGCGGCCGAGTGCTGGTCGCGCATGCTGGCGTTCTACCGCGAGCATGTCCGATAGCGCCGACGGCCGCGGCCTCTTCGCTTGGCTGTCGCGCCTGCGCTCGTGGCAGCTCTTCCTGCTCGCGGGCGCGCTGTTCGTGGCGGATTTGGTGATCCCGGACCCCATCCCCCTCATCGACGAGATGATGCTGGGCCTCGCGACGCTGCTGCTCGGCCGGTGGAAGCGCCGCCGGGACGTGATCGACGCGGAGTGACGCCGCCGGCCCCCGCGAGGACGGCGCGTCTCCGATTGGTGACCTGAGTTCGACCATGCCCGGCGATTCGTTCGGACACAGCTTCCGCATCACCACCGCCGGCGAGTCGCACGGTCCCGGCAACGTCGTCATCATCGACGGCTGCCCGCCCGGCCTCCCGCTCGCCGAGGCGGACCTCGCCCGGGACCTCGCGCGGCGCCGGCCCGGCCAGAGCCGGATCGTCACCCCCCGGAACGAGCCCGACGCCCCGGAGATCCTCTCCGGGGTCTTCGAAGGGAAGACCACCGGCACGAGCATCGCGATCCTCATCCGCAACGTCGATCAGCGCGCCCGCGACTACAGCGACATCCGGGACAAGTACCGGCCCGGCCACGCCGACTACACCTACGACGCGAAGTACGGCCGGCGCGACTACCGCGGCGGGGGGCGGGCGAGCGCGCGCGAGACGGCGGTCCGGGTGGCGGCCGGGGTGGTCGCGAAGCGCATCATCGCCTCGGCCTTCGGCGGCCGGGTGGTCGGCTACGTCCGCCAGGTCGGGCATGTCGTGGCCGAGGTGCCCGACCCCGCCGCGGTGACTGAGGAGCAAGTGGAGACGCTGCCGGACGGTTCGCCCAACCTCGTGCGCTGCCCCGACGCGGCCCGCGCGGCCGAGATGGTGGCGTTGATTGATGGGGTGCGCGAGGCCCGAGACTCGATCGGGGGGGTGGCCGAGATCGTGGCCGCGGGGGTGCCGGCGGGTCTCGGCGAGCCGGTCTTCGACAAGCTCAAGGCGGACCTCGCCAAGGCGCTGTTCAGCCTGCCGGCGGTGCTCGGGGTCGAGTACGGCGTGGGGTTCGGTTGCGCGACGCTGCGCGGCAGCGGGAACAACGACCTTTTCCGCCCCGCCGAGGCCGCCGCCGCGCCCGCGGGCCCGCGCGTCGTCACCGGCACCAACCGCCACGGCGGCATGCTCGGGGGCATCTCGAGCGGCATGCCCATCGTGCTGCGGGCCGCGGTGAAGCCCACGAGCAGCCTGCCCCGGGAGCAGGCCACGGTGACCACCGGCGGCGAGCCCACCACGATCCGGACGAAGGGGCGCCACGACCCGTGCCTGCTGCCGAGGTTCGTCCCGATGGCCGAGGCGATGGTCGCGATTGTCCTCGCCGACCACTGGCTGCGCTGGCGGGCGTCGGGGGGATCTCAGGCCGTCTGACGCGGGGAACGACGAGCGGCCGTCGCCGCGCCGGGGCGCGTGTGTCAGAATACTCTGCCGGCCGGCATGGTCGCTCGAGCGCGGCAAAGCGGGCGCCGAGCGATGGGTGGGTGCCGGCCGGGCAACGGGAACTGGACAAGCCGGGAGACAGCATGATCATGCGCAACGCCATTCGTATTCTGGTCGCCGTCGCGATGGGCGGCATCCTCGCGGGCTCCGCCTCGGCCCAGGACCTGCTCGGGCCGAGCGAGCCGCTGCCCTACGAGCCGGTCGAGGGCTGGCTGAAGCCGTTCGCGGGCGACGGGTTCGCCTTCGGCGGGAACTCCGGCGTCTTCGTCGAGTCGCCCGACCGCATCTTCGTCCTGCAGCGGGGCGAGACCCGGCTGCCCGACCCGGTGCCGGACGGCTTCGA
Organism: Vicinamibacterales bacterium; assembly: GCA_963664545.2. GTDB lineage: Bacteria > Acidobacteriota > Vicinamibacteria > Vicinamibacterales > UBA8438 > JAJEEA01. The sequence goes on from OY761475.2 coordinate 4,222,948, forward strand.
CGGCTACGCCGGCTCCATCGGCATCAACACCCTGCGCGAGGCCGAGCGCCGGACGTGGCAGAACTGCATCTACGTCGTCGACGGCGACGGGAACGTCATCGAGGTCTGGGACCAGTGGGACCACCTGTTCGAGGGGTCCGACGGCCCCGGCCCGCACCGCATCCGCATCAGCCCCTACGACCCGGAGCGGCGGGTGTGGGTGGTGCACGAGTCGGCGCACCAGATCTTCGTGTTCTCGAACGACGGCAGCGAGCTGCTGGCGACCCTAGGCGAGAAGAACGTCCCCGGCGACGATGAGACCCACCTTGGGGGGCCGCAGGACGTCGCGTTCCTGCCCGACGGCCGGGTGCTGGTGGCCGACGGGTTCATCAACTCGCGGGTGATCATCCTCGACGCCGACCTCAACTACCTCGACGAGTTCGGCCGGCCCGGCGACGGACGCGGCGAGTTCAACGTGGTGCACTCGGTGGCCGTCGGCCCCAACGGCCGCATCTTCGTCGCCGACCGCAACAACCGCCGCGTGCAGGTGTTCAACCAGACCACCCGCGCCGCCGTCTGGTACCACCCGAACATCGCCCCCATCGCGGTCTGGCCGGGGTTCGGCCTGCCCCTCGACGTCATCGTGAACCAGTACGAGGTCTACGTGACCGACCTCTCGCCGGTCAAGATCGTCAAGCTCGATCTGAACGGCAACGGCCTGGCCCAGTGGGAGCTCGAGGACGAAGGGCCGAACGCGTTCATCGAGATGCACTCGCTCGCGGTCGACGCCGAGGGCAACCTGTACGGGGCCGACAACCAGTACGGGCGGCTCCAGAAGCTGGTGCCGAAGGCCGACGCCAACCGCGCGCTGCTGATCCGGCCGCAGTTCGTGCCGGAGGCGGGGCAGTAGAAGGACCCGGGGCGGCCGGATGGGGGCCTGATCCTGGAAACCAGGAGTCTGCGCCGCAGAACGGTGCAGACTCTCAGCGGGTTGGTTGGGCGGCGGGCGGAGCCGTAGGCGACGCTCTCCGGGCTGGGGTCGCCGCACAGCGGCCCGGCGGCGCGGTGCCCCCTTGTTCGGACGGCCCGGGCGGCCGGGTCGGTCTCGCGGGGCCGCTGGCCGCGGCGTTTTCGGAAGACGGGGAGGATTCGAGATGGCAACGGGCAACATCGTGAAGATCGTCGCCGGCGCGGCGGTGCTGGCGCTGACGTTCGGGCTGGGCTGGGTCGTGGCGAAGACCGGCGCCGGCCAAGGGGTCCCCGTCGAGTCGCTGACCGACCGCGAGCGGGCGTTCGCCGAGCGCATGCGGGAGGTCGTCCTGGTGGGCCACTTCACCGTGGACGGGCGCGAGACCGTCGGGGGCAGCCCCGAGCGGTACGAGATCGCCGGCGTCACCAAGGTCGGCGACGGCCGGTGGCGCTTCGACACGCGCATGGTCTACGGCAGCGTCGACGTCACCCTCCCGGTGGTCGTCCCCCTCGTCTGGGCCGGCGACACCCCCATGGTGTCCATCACCGACTTCGGCATCCCGGGGCTCGACGGCACCTTCACCGCCCGCGTGTTCTTCTACGAGAACCGCTACGGCGGCTCGTGGGAGCACGACATGGAGCGCGGCGTCTTCGGCGGCCTGATGTACGGCCACATCGAGCCGATGGCCGCCGGGTAGCTGATGGCGTCCTGAGCGGTTCTACGGGCGGGATGTGTGGTGTGCGGTCGACTTCGTGGCCCTGACGCCAGCCGATGCCGCGCAGCTCTCTCCCTGCTGACCCCTCCGCCGGAGAGTTCCTCGGGCGGAAGGGGTCCCCGTTTCGGTTCAGGAACAAGACGCTACCGTCTTGACGGACGGAGGCTGAGGAACACCGGTCGTTCTCGCGGTTGTTGTGCCCACGATCGCCACTCAACCGGGGACTCGGCGACTTGAGGTGAATGTTGTCGGCGTCCCCGGAGGGAGGGCGCGGGAGTCGCCCCTCCGGGGGACGCCGAAGCGCTCCTTGCTCGGCCGACGGTGGTTGGAGTTGAGACGGATGGTGAGTCGACATGATAGACTCGATGGCGAACGAGGGCGCTCGTGCGAGTACACCCGCGCCCAGAATGCCATGACCGGCACCAACTCGTTCAAGAGCAGAGTCGCCGAAGTGATGCGACGGATTCGGAAGGGTGTGCAACGTGCTTCTGGCCGGCGGCCCAGCGAGATCGACGAGATCGCGGCCGGTGTCCAGAAGCGCAGGGGAGAAGTACGTCGACATGTCGAGGAAACCAATGCAAGAATCGACCGGGGTATCCGCCCCGACGGAGAGAAGTTCCGTCTATGATTTCCTGTATCATGACGCGCGTCGAATAGCTTCCTTCCTTTCGCAGTTCACGCAGTACGGGCAACCGCAATCCCTCAGTCGTTCGGAATCTACTGCCGACACATCTTCGACGAAAAACGTGATGGCGGGTAGGGCAGGTCTCCTGCCTCTCGGATCATTCACCGGATCCGGCGAGACGGCAGAGTCTGAATCCGCTAGTCTGGCTCTAACCACGACGTATGATCCGTTGTGGCGAGAATGCACTCGCGCTTCTCGATTATCTCTACCAGCGGAAGCTCATCCAACGAGACGTCGCGGAAGCCAGAATTGGCCAATTCGTGCTGATCCAAGGTAACCTTGACGTCGTTAATTTGGGAACTCTAGGCCGAGCGTGGAGCGAGAGCGCGTTTAAGAAGCTTGCGCTTGCGGCCAGCGGCGCGGGCCCCGGCAGTAGGAAGGGTCAACCTCAGGGATCCCCTCATTTTCATTAGAAGTCAACAGAACGAGCCCTTTCCTTGACCGGAGATTTTTTCCCTGCAAGACGTTGCAAAATGTTGCCCGTCCGGGTACTATATTGACCCATGCGCATGCATCAGAAACCGTCAAAGGCCGGTGCCCGACTGATCGAGAGACGAGATCTCATGAACTTCATAACCACGTTGCACGACGGTGATTTGCATGCCAAACGCGTGCTATCGTTGGCCAATGCAACCTTGGGTGTGTTGGCGAGTGCCTCTCTCGCGATCCACGCTGTGGGACGTGGCTTGGCCCAAGCTATGGGCACGTTAACCAAGCACGGTGTGAAACAGGTGGACCGGCTCCTGAGCAATCAAGGCGTTGACGTCTGGACTTTCTTCGCCTGTTGGACGCCGTACATCGTTGGTGCTCGCGAGGAAGTGGTTGTCGCGCTGGATTGGACTAGCTTTGCCTCCGACGGGCAGGACACGATCGTGCTGTCGATGCTGACCGGCCATGGCCGCGCGACGCCCCTGCTGTGGAAGACCGTGGAGACATCGACTCTGAAGGGCAACCAGCGGCGCTACGAGTACGAAGTGCTGTCCCGGTTGCGGGAGGTACTGCCGGCTGGGGTGAGGGTTACGGTCGTCGCGGATCGGGGCTTTGGGGATTGCAAGCTGTTCTACCTGCTGACGGAGGAGCTGGCCTTCGAATACGTGATTCGGTTGCGCGGAGACATCTACGTAACGAATGCACGGGGCGACCAGCGGCTGGCGGCGGACTGGGTCGGCTCTCGGGGCCGTGCGCGCCGATTGGTGGGTGCCCGGGTGACCGATGCTCACGAATGGCCCGTGGGTGCCGTCGTGTGTGTACATGATCGGAAGATGGACGAACCGTGGTGCCTAGTGGCCAGCGACGCGAAGGTACCCACGCCGGTGTTGATCCGGTACTACGGCAAGCGCTGGGGCATTGAAGCGGGCTTTCGGGACATCAAGGACATGCGCTTCGGGATGGGTCTGTCGTCGATGCGCGTTTCGAGCCCGGGTCGCCGAGACCGGCTATTGCTGATCAGCGCGCTGGCCATCGCGGTGTTGTCGTTGCTAGGTGCAGCAGGCGAGCGCATCGGCTATGATCGCTGGCTGAGGGCGAACACAGTGAAGCGGCGCACACATTCTCTTTTTCGACAAGGTTTGATGCTGTATCACCATCTTCCCAATTGGTCCGACGACCGGGTTCGCCCATTGATGGAAACGTTCGGAAAGATGCTGCTGGAACACCGGGTATACCGAGAGGTCTTCGGCGTAATTTGACGTTGAAACGGAAAATGAGGGGATTCATGAGAGGGTCAACAGAGGACGGAGACGGAGGCGGGTATCTCGTTCATAAAGCTGTTGCCTCACTCGATTCAAGCCACTCTGCGCGGTACGATTTCCGTATGGTGTTGTTTACGGAGTGAAGGAATGGTCACTCCTGCTGACGACTTGCTTTTGAAGCACGGTGTCACCGTTCAGGGCAGCTGGAGCTTGTTGGGAATACTGGACGCCGGGCCTGATCCTCAGCTGCCCGGCAGCCCATCGCCGAATGTGCAGGATTTGGTGGATCTGATGCGCACGCTTGCACCGGCCGCGCGTCAACTGCTTGGTCGACCGGCCGATCATTACGGAGTGACGCCACTGTTGATCTTCCGCGAGGCTGGCTAACTAAACCTTCTGAGCTTTCGGGTTGGGTCGGCACCGGGGTGCGCCATGGATGTGACCACGCTGTTCGGGGTTCTCAATATCGCGGCAACACTGGCCGCCGGCCTGTTGCTGTGGTGGGGGCTGTCGGCCAAGTTCGACGAACTCGAAGACTACGTTGCGGCGCATTGCGGTGACTTGCCGAACCGGGCCGACCGCATCAAGGACCGCGTTGTGGCGGAGCGCGTGGCGGCGTCGCGCCGTATCGAGGACCTCAAGGTCCACCTGTCGCACCGGCACCACGCCCAGACGGCTCGACTCGACAAGGTGTCAACCCGGGTTGACGGCCTGACCACCCGGGTCGACGGGTTGGCGAGGACGGTCGCACGCATTGAAGGCCGGCTCAAGATGGACCGCGCTGACCGGCGGAGCCCCAATAGCCTACGGCGACGGTCTCGGATCGGTCGTCATCGTCGCACGCGGGATTGACCTGGATTGACCGCTCGTTCTGTCAGGCATCTACCCCTTTCCCAATTCCTGCCGATCTGTGTTCGCGCCCGCGGGCTCTCAGACCGAGTGGGTTGTCAACGACGACCGGCGGGCAGCGCAAGCAGTTCCTCAGCGCAGGGACAGGATCGCCGCGATGCGGCGCGCGGTCTCGGAGAAGGCGGCGATTTCGTCGGGCCGTAGCGCGCGTCCGATGATGTCTCGTTCGCGGTAGGAGAGCCACTTCTTGAGGACTTGGTAGCCGCCGAGCCGGTAGCGCCAGACGCCGGTGGGCACGTTGCGCCAGAACGCGCGGCCGTTGAGGTAGACGTCGGTGGTCGTGTCGCCGAGCGCGGGCGCATCGGCGATGGCGGCGCGCTCGGCGTCGGAGTAGCCGCGCTCGATAAGCCGCCCTTGGCCCGGCATGACGGCACGGCCCTGGCCGGCGTGGCCCCATCCGGCGGTCACGGCGAAGTCGTCACCCAACATGTAGGTTCCGTCGATGGTCGTCGGCACCGCGATGACGGCCGCCGGGGCCTCCAGCGGGCCGTGCGTGACGCCCGGCACCGGCGTTTCGGGGTCGAGCAGCCTGGCGAGTTCGCGCCCGCGGGCGGCGGATGCGGCCAGCGCATCGGCGGCACGGGGGTTCGGCGGAGGCGTCGTCCGGGCGGCCGCTGGCGACCGGAGGGCGGGCCAGTCGGGAAGGGGAATGCGCGGCCAGCCGAGACGCAGGGCGTCGGCGTTGGCCTCGCGGTATGCGGGGTCGTGGAGCACGGCGAGCACGTGGTAGAACAGGTCTTCGACGCTGGCACCCAGACGTTCGAGGTAGCGCCGGGCCGGCGCCGACAGGTTGGCGCGGCGCTCGGGACCGTTCTCGACCGCGGCCAGGCCGTCATCGAGCAGCCAAGCGGGGAATAGGTTGGCGCCGCGCTCGATCAGGTGATGCGAGCCGAGGTGTTCGGTGAAGCAGACTTGGGGCTCGGCGGCGCCCTGCCGTAGATGCTGGGCGGCGGAGAGCCATAGGTTGCCTTCGAACACGTGCGGACGGTATTCGGCGCGTGGCCGGTCCAGCAAGCCGTCCGGCTCCCAATAGAGCCAGCGGTTATCGAACGGCCGGTAGGTGAAGCGAACGAAACCGCTCTCGGCGGGGCCGCCGCGCGCCAGCAGGACGTCGCGCGTGGCGCGGGCGTTGCCTTGCGCCGTGTCCTTCATGGCGTTCGGGTAGCGCCTTGCGATGCCTTCGTGACTCAGGCTGGCGTCGAAGTAGCTGGTGATTCGCGACTTGAGCCGGTCGAGGTCGGTATCGACGAGAAGACCGTCGCGGTTGGTCAGCACGCCGTGAAAGCGCGCCGGGAACAACTCGGGCAACTCGGGCCACGCGAACCACCCGGGGCTGACGGCGGTCGGGGCGAATGGGAGACCGAGGCCAAGTGCCGGTTCGACGGGGTCGTAGATTGTCAGGGGAGGGGCGTGCTCAGTCTTGGTCAAGATGTCGCGCTTGGACTGACCCCAGAGGTGGCGGAAGCCGATCTCGCTGACCGGCGCGTGGTCGGACTTGCGGATCATCGTCGCGATGGCGGTGCCGACCTGGATGCCGACGGGGTCTTCGGGTGTAGAGAAGATGCTGGGGTCGGGGTCGCCGTCCGGCGCGGTCTTGCCGGTCTTGTACTTGTCGCCGTTCAGGCAGTCGATGCGGATGGCGTCGAAGGCCTCCAGATAGCGTTCGCGCATGCCGGTGTAGGACAGTCCGTCGAGCCACGAATAGTTGGAGATGAAGCAGACCACGCCGCAGCCGGTCTTCTCGACGATGCGCCGTTCGGCCATGCGGAAGAAGCGGACGTAGAGGTCGTTGAGCCCCCGGCCCTCCGGGGGGCGGACGCGCTTCGTGACCCGGTAGGCGTCCGACAGCTCGCGTTCCTCGTGCACGGCCATGCCGGCGAAGCCGTTGTAGGGGGGATTGCCCAGGATGACGAGGATGGGTGTGGCCTGTTTGACGCGGGCGGCGCGGTCGCGTTCGTCTTCCAGCTCCGGGAAGGGCAGGGGCTTGGTGGTGTGCGGCTCCCAGCCGGTCAGGGCGTTCGTCAGGTAGACGCCGGCGCGTTCGTCGCCCTCTTCGGTAAGCGGGGCGCCCAGCGCCCGCAAGGTCAACCCGACCTGCAGGTGGGCGACGACGAACGGCGCCGGCATGATCTCGAAGCCGAACACCCGCTCCGTCGCCGCCTGCTTCACCCGCGCGCCGGTGAGCGCCCCCTGGCCCCCGCGCTCGAGATTGGCGGCGATGCGGCGCAGCACTTCGGCGAGGTAGGCCCCGGTGCCGCAGCACGGGTCGAGCACGTAGACGTTGTCGGCGGCGAGCCCGCCGGCGACGCCGAGGTCTTCCTCCAGCGCCTTGTCGACCCGGGCGACCATGTAGCGGACGACCTCGGCCGGCGTGTACCACACCCCCAACTGCTTGCGCAGCTCGGGATCGAAGGCATCGAGGAACGGCTCGTAGAAGTAGGGGACGGCCTCGCCCTCGCTGAACTTGGCGAAGAACTCGGGCCGGTCGACCCGGTCGAGGGCCGCCGCGGTCCAGTCGAGCACGTCGACGAGCCCGAGCGGCTGCATCCGGCCGGGATCGGAGAGCTGCTGGAACAGCGCGCGCAGCACGGGGGCGCGCAGGTGCCAGACGGCTTCGCGCCAGTTGAATTGACCCGCCGGTGGAGGCGTCTGCCGCGCCCAGAGCACCCAGGCGGAGAAGACGCCGTAGAACAGCGTCTGTACCAGGGTCGACCGGAAGAACCGGGCGCCGCGGTCGCCCTCGAAGCGGACGCCGAGCGACTCTTCCAGCGCGGTGCGGACGGCCGCCAGCGCGGGGGCGTCGCCCGCCGCCTCCACGCGCGACAGCCCGTCCCGCGCATACGAGGCGAGCAGCCGGGCGAGGTCCTTCGGCTCGGCGATCGCCGCGCGGTGCGAGAGCGCCCGGCCGAGGTACTCGCCGAGGCTCGTGCCGACCTGACGGGCGAAGACGCGCGGGGTCTCGAGGCGGCGGTCGAAGTCGGCCTCGTCGGCGGCCAGCCGGAAGGTCTCAAGCCGGGCGGAATGGCCCGCGGGGCCTTCACCGACGAGCACGAACTCGCGCGTATTTGTGACCAGCACCACGCGGTAGCGCGCCCGGTAGCGGCTCACTTGCCGGCCCGCGGCCGTCAGTTCCGCGTCCGCGTCGGCGGACTTCACCTCCACGACGCCGCACTCCGGCGTCTGGCCCTCCCGAGGCCGGCCCTTCTGGACCTGCCGCGCCGCGTAGAGGCCGAAATCGGGATGACCGGCGCCCTGGTCGGCCAGCTCGCCGATGCAGAACACCTTGGGCTTGAGGGCGCCGCCGACGGCGTTCAGCAGGTTGGCGATCGGCGTGTAGACCGACCGTTCGCCGGTCGCGCCGCCGGACGCGCGAATCCTCTGCAGATCGGCGAAGTAGCGCTCGGCCGCGGCGGTCAAGCGGTTGCTCATCGTCCGACTTGGGCACCTACCAGGCTTCCCGACCGACCGGCGGGCCCCAATCCGTCTCCTCGGCTTGGTAGTCCTCCGGCATTCGGGCCACCAGCGCCCGCAGGTCGTGGCTGCCCCGCACGCGGGACACGGGCTCGACGATGATGCGTCCGTTCTCGACGGACACGCGCACCCGATCGCCGACGGCAATCCGGGCCTCCGCCAGCACCGACTTGGCGAATCGGAGTCCCTGGCTGTTCCCCCACTTCTGGACTCTGGTGACCATATCTCGGCCCTCGCGTTCGTTGACGTGCCTACGGAGTGTAGCCGCCGCCGGATCGCGGCGCAACGCCGGCGCTACCCCCGCTCCGGGTCGAGGAACGCCCGCATGGGGGCTGCCGCGGGCGCGTCGGCGTGGCAGGCGGCGGTGCACGAGCGGAGGCCCGCGTTCCACCCGCCCTTGCGAGACTGGGAGAACAGTGCTAGACTCTTGGCGGAACTAGGAGAACATGGTCAGGCAGTCCGCCAAACGGCTTGCCGGCACCCTCGGCCCCCTGACGCTGAAGGCGGTCGTCGCGGCTCGGGCAAGGGGGTGAGTGGTGCTCTCGCGTCTGCGCTCGTTCCTGTCGGCGATGACGCGGCGGGAGCGCTTCGAGAGCTCGCTCGACGAGGAGGTCCGGTTTCACCTCGACGCCTACGCCGACGACCTGATCCGCGCCGGCGTCCCGAGGGCGGAGGCGATGCGGCGGGCCCGGCTGCGCTTCGGCAGCGTCGAACGGGCCAAGGACGACTGCCGGCGCGCCCGCGGCCTGCGCCTCGGTGACGAGTTGAGCGCCGGTTGGTCGGACACGCGCGCCGGCGCCCGGTCTCTTGCGCGGACGCCGGGATTCACCGCCGCGGCGGTCCTGACGCTCGCCCTGGGCGTGGGCATCAACACCGCGATATACGCGCTCATCGACGCGGTTCTGTTCCGTCCGCTCCCGGGTGTCGATCGAGCGGACGAGCTGGTGGCGCTCTACACCGACCGCGCGGACACGCCGGGGGTGGAATACCAGGGCGTGTCCTACCCGGACTATCTCCACTATGGCGAGCAGGTGCCGACGGTCGCGCTGGCGGCGTTCCTGCGGACGGCGTTGACGGTAGCCGGCCCTTCTTCCCCCACGCGCGCCATCGGCGATCTCGTGTCGCCGAATTACTTCTCGGTTCTCGGCACTCGACCCGCCGCGGGGCGGCTGTTCGATGCGGACGCGGAGACCGGTGACCACGCGCTGGTGATCAGCCACCGGCTCTGGCACGAACGTTTCGGCGGGCGCCGGGACGCGCTCGGCCGGACGATCGTCGTCAACGACGTCCCGTTCACGATCATGGGCGTCGCTCCGCCCGGATTCCGCGGCTCCTTGATCGATTGGTACGGTGACGCCTCCGTCGATCTCTTCATCCCCATCGAGATGTTGGACAGATGGAGGAATGGGGATGCCCCGCTGCTGCATAACCGGCGGTTCGTATCGCCGCAGGTCGTCGGCAGGTTGCGGGAGAGCGCGACCTTCGAGGACGCCGGCGCGTCGCTGGGGCTGGCGTCGAAGCGATTGCAGCTCGCGTACCCCGCGTCGAACGCGCAGCGCGAGTTGATCGTGCTGCCGGCGACGAGGGCGCGGTTCTGGCCGGGGCGCTATTCGGACAATGTCCGGCTGCTCGTCCTCGTGGGCGCGGGCGGTTCGGTGATCCTCCTCCTGGCCTGCAGCAACCTGTTCAATCTCTGGATGCCGCGGGTGCTCGCGAGACGGCGCGAGTTCGCGATTCGGCTCGCCGTCGGGGCCAGCCCCGCGGCTCTGGCACGCCTGCTGCTCGCCGAGGTCGGGGCATTGACGGCGGCCGCGGTCGTGGGCGGCGTCGGGATTGCATCAGGTCTTCTGCACGCGCTGGGGGCGTATCCCACTCCGTTCGGCGTGCCGCTGCATGTGGAACTCGGGCTGGATGCCCGAGCCATCGTCTTTTCGTGCGGACTGTCCGCGGTTGCGGCGGCCATCGCCTTGGGGCAGGTCGCTTGCGCCGCCCGTCAACCGGTGGACACGCTCCGATCCGCGCCCGGCGACTCGGGGGGCCGGGCCGCCGTCCGGGGCAGGAAGCTCCTGGTCGTGGCGCAGGTCGCCCTCTCGGTGGTCGTTCTCGCGGCCGCCGCGTCCCTGGGGCGCAGCCTCTACCACCTGTCGCGGGTCGATCCCGGATACGAGGCGGACCGGGTGTTCGTCGTGCCGATCGACGTCCGCGACCCGGCGGCGGAACAGCCTCGAAACGACCTGTTCTTCGTCGATCTGCTCCGTCGCGTAGAACGGATTCCGGGTGTGGAGTCGGCGAGCCTGAGCAATGCCGGTCCGCTTTCCAGGCTTCGGGGCACCGTGTCGGTGACGTCGCGGAACGGAGGCGGCGAACGGGATCCGCTGCCGGTCGTCTACAGGGACGTCAGCCCGAACTACTTCGAGACGATCGGACTTAGCCTGTTGCGGGGGGAGACGTTCCCCGGCGACGCGGCGGCATCGGATGCGGTCGTCATCAACGAGGCCTTGGCGGAGCGGCTATGGCCGGACCGCGATGCCGTCGGTCGGTTCATGGACATCGAGGGCGAGGTCTCGGGCCGACGCGTCATCGGGGTCGTCCGCAACGCCGCCCACCGCGACCTGTGGAACACGGAAGAACCCTATTTGTACCGCCCGATGTTCATGCGCGGCGTCGGCGGCGGGACGGTACTCGTCCGCGCCGGGACTGCCGGAAGCGGCACCGGCGATCGGATACGCGAAGTCATCGCCGGCGCGTCGAGCCGAATCGTCGTCCTCGACGTGAGGACCGTGGCGGAAGATATCCGCGCGCACCTGTCGCGGCAACGGTTGGCCGCCGCGGTCTCGATCACCCTCGGCATCGTGGCGGTCGTGTTCGTCGCCGTCGGCATTTTCGGCCTCATGTCGATCACCGTGGCGCAGCACACCCGGGAATTCGGGATCCGGCTGGCGTTCGGCGCCGGGCGCGCGCACATCGCGGGTCTCGTGTTCAGGCGCGCGGCCCTGCTGTCGACGGCGGGCTCGCTGCTGGGCGCGGCGTTGTGGTGGTGGCTGCACCCGCTGGTGGCGCAGGAGATCTACGGGTTCGATTCAGGAGCTCCTTCCGTCGTGGCGGTCGTCGCGGCGGCCGTGCTGGCCCTCGCGTTGGCGGCCGCGGTCCATCCGGCGCGCCGAGCGGCCGGTGCGGAACCGCTGGAGGCCTTGAAGTCGGAGTAGTCGAGTGGCTTGCGCCCGCGATGGCGAATCGGAGTCCGCACGAGTCGCAGATCGTCCCGCCGCCGGTGGGTTCTCGTCCAGGGAGTCGTTTCCGTGTGCATGTACTCGAGCATAGGGCGAGCCGGGTCGTTCGCGGCCGTCCTCGTCGTTGCGGCCTGTCCGGGGGCGCCGGCCGGCCAGACGATCGCGGCTCCCGGACAACCCACCTTCAGGGCGGCGGTGGACGTGATCGAGGTGGCCGTCTCGGTCACCGACGAGAACGGGCGGCCCGTGCCGGACCTGACCGCGGACGACTTCGAGGTCTACGAAGACGGCCGGCGGCAGCCGGTAGTGGCCTTCACCCGCGTCGATACGCCCGTGGAGCCGTTCGACGCGCCGGTATCGCATCCTCCGCCGGACGCGGCGTCGAGCGCGCCGGGCGAGCGCGACGGCCGGGTCTATCTGCTGCTCCTTGATGACCTGCACACCCATGCCCTGCGCACGGAGGAGGTACGGGCCATCGCGCGGGAGTTCATCGAGAACACGCTCTTCGGCAATGACCTCGCCGCCGTCGCCATGACGAGCGGCTTGGGGCGGAACCAGCACTTCACGAACGATCGGCGGCGGCTTATCGAGGCGGTCGATCGATTCGTCGGCCGTTACGTTCCGGCCGGCCGGCTCCGCTCATGGCCGCCCGACAGGTCGTTCGGGCCCCCCGCGGTCGCGGGACCTGCGCGGGTCGATCGCGAGAGGGAGGCGAAGGCCCGGGATGCCAGGCGGATGTTGCGGTCGGTGGAACGGTTCGCCGGGTGGATGGGCGGGCTCGACGCCCGCCGGAAGGCGATGGTCCTCATCGGGCAGGGCATCGACTACGACACGCGCGACGTGTTCGGGGATCGGAACTCGCTCGCCCTGCTCGACGAGACGTTGCGGGTCGCGGACGTCGCCGCACGGCACAACGTGACGCTGTACGCCGTCGACCCCCGCGGGCTTCCCACCGGCAGGCGGTCCGCGGTTCGGACGCGCGTTCTCGTCGACGAGACGTCGGAGGCGACATGGCGCGGCAAGCAGAGCCTCCGTGCCCTGGCCGAGGAGACGGGAGGCTTCGCGTTCATCAACTCGAACCAGTTCGGTCAGGCGTTCGATCGCATCGTTCGAGAGCAGAGCACGTACTTCCTCCTGGGTTACCGCGCACCTCGCGATGCTCTGGACGGGCGGCTCCATCACATTCGGATTGAAGTCAATCGTCCGGGCGTCACCATCAATGCTCGTCGAAGCTATGTCCACACCCGTATGCCCGAGGAGCCCGACGACATCACGGCGCAGATGTTGGCCCTGCTGGACAGTCCGCTGCCGCAGTCGGGCCTGCGGCTGGAGTTGACCGCGCTGCCGCTGCGGGGCGACGACGCGGACGTGCTGCCGCTCGCGGTCACCCTCCGGCTGCAGCCTGCCGCGGACGGCGATGGATCGTCCGCCGTCGACTCGGTCGTGTCCGTCATCGCCGCCGACACCGACGGCACCGTGCTCGCCGGTCGTACGGTCGAGGTGTCGTTGCCGGGCGGGATGCGCGGGCCTGTTCGCGAGCACGGCTTGCGGGTCTTGTCCAGGCTCGACCTGCCGGGGCCGGGGCGGGTTCACCTGCGGGCGGCGGTGGTGGACCGTCTCACCGGTGTGCGCGGCAGCGTGCATCATGAAATGGAGGTTCCCGACCTCCGGTCGGCTTCTATCGCCATGAGCGGCCTGGCGGTCAATCCCGACCCGGTCGCGCCGGTGCCGACCGTGATTGGGGAATCCGGTCTCGAGCGTGCGGTGCCCTTCCCGCCGGCCGCCCGCCGCGTCTTCGACGCCGACGACACGTTGGGGGTGTTCGCCGAGATCTACGTCAACGGCTCGCGCGCGAGGCGGCGGCTCGGTCTGACCCGCACGATCAGCGACGCGGCCGGGGCGAGCGTCCTCCGGGAGCGCGACGAGGTCCTCGTCGAGGACGGCTCGGCGCGCTACGGGACGAGCCTGCCCCTCGAGGGCCTTCGCCCCGGCGCGTACGTCCTCCGGGTGGAGGCGGTGGACGACGAGAGCGGCCTGCGGGTCGGCCGCCGGGTGCCCTTCAGGGTGAGATAGTCCGCAAGTGCTCACTGTCGAGCGGGGCGGGTAGGGCCTGCGCGATTCGGCGCGGCTCCGGGTGCGATGGCGCCGGTGAACGAACGGACGCCGTCGGTTGCCCGCGGGGAGAGCCGGCTCGAACGGGATGGGATCGAGCCGGGAAACCGCGACCGGCTCCTTGACGCACTACTGTCGCTTACGGTCCAGGAACGCCCGCATGCGCTGGCTCGGCTCGTCGGTGTGGTAGGCGGTCGTGAACGAGCGGATGCCGACCTGGATGGCGTGGTCGAGGGGCAGCGTGTCCCACCGCTGCGCCAGGGCCTTCTGCAGCCGGATGGCGCCGGGCCCGGCGGCGGCGATGGCGTCCACCCACCGTCGGGTCGCGGCGTCGAGTTCGCCGTCGGGCACGACGCGTTCCACCAGCCCCCATCGTTCGGCCTCGGCCGCGGTGATCGGCTCGCCGGTGTAGACGAGCTCGCGCGTCCGGCCCGAGCCGATGAGCCGGGGGAGCAGCGCCGCCTCGATGACGGAAGGAATCCCCACCTTGACCTCGGGCATGCCGAAGGTCGCGTCCTCGCTGGCCACCCGGAGATCGCACGAGGCGGCGACCTCGACGCCCGCCCCGAGGCAGTAGCCGCGTATTCGGGCGATCACCGGCACCTGCAGCCGCCGGATGGCCTGGCAGGCCAAGTGCAGGCGGCTGATGAAGGGGTGCGTCGTCTCGTGGTCGAGCTCGGCCATCTCGCGGATGTCGGCCCCGCCGATGAAGGCGCGCGACCCGGACCCCGTCAGCACGACGCAGCGCAGCTCGCGCTCTCCCCCCAGGGTGCGGAACGCGGTGAGGAGCTGGCGGATGAGGACGCTGTCGAGGACGTTGAGGCGCGCGGGGTTGTGGACGGTGACGCGCGCGAGCCGGCCGCCGTCGCCGACGGGCTCGAACTCGGTGCGGACTTCCGGGGAATCGTCAGAAGGCATGTCGGGCTCCGTGGTCGCGGGTTCGTGACATCGGCGCGCGGGGCGCGGGAGGACGGACGTATACTGACGGCATCATGCCCAAGTGTAACGAGATCACCGGTTTCCTTGCAGGCCTGTTCCTCTCGTGCGCGGCGGTGGCCGCCGCCCAGACCGGCGCGGCCGGGGGAGAATGGCCGACCTACGGCGGCGACCTCGGCCACACGCGGTACGCCCCCCTCGACGGGATTACCGCGGACAACTTCGCCGACCTCGAGATCGCGTGGCGCTTCGGGACCGACAACCTCGGACCGGTGCCGGAGACCCGCTTCCAGTCGACGCCGCTCGTGATCGACGGGGTGCTCTACTCCACGGCGGGGTCGCGCCGGGCCGTCGTCGCCCTCGACGCGGCGACGGGCGAGATGCTGTGGATGCACCGGCTCGACGAGGGGGCGCGCGGCGCCGCCGCCCCGCGGCAGTTGTCGGGCCGCGGGCTCGCGTACTGGGACGGGGGAGAGGGGGGCGAGCCGCCGCGGGTGGTCTACGTCACCCCGGGCTACCGGCTGGTCGCCCTCGACGCCGCCACCGGCCGCCGCGTTCCGGGGTTCGGGCAGGACGGCCTGGTCGACCTGAAGCGGGACAACGACCAGCCGATCGACCCGGTCACCGGCGAGGTCGGCCTGCACGCCACCCCCATCGTCGCCGGCGACGTGGTCATCGTCGGGGCCGCCCATCGCACTGGCGGGAATCCCCGGAGCCGGGCCAACGTGAAGGGCTACGTCCGCGGCTACGACGTGCGCACCGGCGAGCGGCTCTGGATATTCCACACCATTCCCCGTCCCGGCCAGTTCGGCCGCGACACTTGGCTCGCCGACTCCGCCGTCTACACCGGCAACACCGGCGTGTGGGGGCAGATCTCGGTCGACGTCGAGCTGGGGCTCGTGTACTTGCCGGTGGAGGCGGCGACCGGCGACTACTTCGGGGCCAACCGGCCCGGCGACAACCTGTTCGCGGAGAGCTTGGTCGCGGTCGACCTGTACACCGGCGAGCGCCGGTGGCACTTCCAGCTCGTCCACCACGGCATCTGGGACCACGACATCCCGTGCGCGCCGATCCTGCTCGACGTGGTCATCGACGGGCGGACCATCAAGGCGGTGGCGCAGCCGACCAAGCAGGTGTTCCTGTACGTCTTCGACCGCGAGACCGGTGAGCCGATCTGGCCGATCGAGGAGCAGCCGGTGCCGGCCGGCGACGTGCCCGGCGAGTGGTATTCGCCGACGCAGCCCATCCCCACCCGTCCCCCCGCCTACGACCGGCAGGGCGTGACCCTCGACGACCTCATCGACTTTACGCCCGAGCTGCGGACCGAGGCGGTCGAGCGGGCGTCGTTCTACAAGCTCGGGCCGATGTTCACCCCGCCGGTGGTCAGCGAAATGGACGGGCCGCTGGGGACGCTGATCGCGCCGGCCCAGGGGGGCGGCACCAACTGGCCGGGCGGGTCCTTCGATCCGGAGACGGGCATCCTCTACGTGTCGTCGAACAGCTCGCTGGGGTCGCTGGGCATCGTGCCCCCGTATCCGGGGCAGTCCGACATGGCCTACATCCAGGGGAACGCGGTGACCGGCCCCCGCACCACCGGAGGCGCGGGGTCGGCGGCCGGCGGGGGCCGCACCAGCTTCACGGTGCCGCCCCGCCCGCCCCTGACGGCGGAGCAGCGGCAGCGCGCCCAGCTCACCATCCGCGGACTGCCGATGCTGAAGCCGCCCTACGGCATCATCAGCGCCATCGACATGACGCGGGGCGAGATCCTCTGGCAGATCCCCCACGGCGAGACCCCCGACCACATCCGCAACCACGAGGCGCTGCGGGGGCTCGACATCCCCCGCACCGGCCAGCCCGGCAGCGTCGGCACCCTGGTGACGAAGACCCTGCTCATCGCCGGCGACCCCCAGACCACCACCGACCCGTCGGGCGAGCGCGGCGCGAGGCTGCGGGCCTACGACAAGGCGACGGGGGGCGAGTTGGGCACCCTGTTCATGCCCGCGCCGCAGACGGGCTCGCCGATGACCTACGCGCTGGACGGGGTGCAGTACCTGGTCGTCACCGTCAGCGGGGGAGGCCGTTCGGGGGAGCTGATCGCCTTCCGCACGCCGGAGTAGCGGGCGCTGTTCGGCGGGTGCCGTAGCGGAAGCCGTGTGTTCGGCAGGCCCGTGTTCGACGCGTGGCGGATTTCTGCCTGACGGGCTTGTCCGGCGGCGGGGCGCTGCGGATCTCGGCGGGACGCACGACCGGATCGTTCGCGGTCAGGCGGCCGCAGCGGAGGGCCCCACAGCATCGACTGGCGTTTGCACCTTGGGGTGAGGTGCAACGCGGCGCTCAGCCGGAGGATTAGAAGTCCCGCTCGTAGCGCCACGCGCCGTCGATCATCCAGATGCGGTGCCGGGGGCCGGCGCAGTCGAAGTCTCCGGTCTCGTAGCCGCAGTCCTCCGCGTAGAGGGCGACGCGCCCGCCGTCGACCGGGTGGAGGCGTCCCATCAGGCGCTCCCGGGGCCAGGTATCGACGGCGGCCAGGGCCTCGGCGACGGTGGCGTGCCCGGCGAGGCGCGTGCTCAGGGCGAAGGTCGGGTTCGCGAACTGGATGCGCTGGTCGCGGTGCGCCTGCAGGGCGTCCGGCGGGCGCCACCACCGGTGGTCGTGGATCTCCACGCCGTCGACGCGAACAGCCGGGGGGTCGGCCGCCGCCGCGAAGAACCACGTGGCGAAACGTATCGGGCTTGTTGCCGGCGTCGTCCACTGGCACATCGGGTGCAAGGTCGCCGGATCGACGGTGACCCCTGCCTCCTCGTGGGCCTCCCGCGCCGCCGCCTGCCGGGCCGCGGCCAGATAGTCGCTTCCGCCGTCCGGCGGGTGGTCGCCGGGGTCGATGCGCCCGCCGGGGAACACCCAGTAGCCGCCCATGAACTTGAGGTCGGGGCTGCGGCGCAGGTAGAGAACCTCCGGCCCCGCGGCGGTGTCGCGCAGGAGCACGACGGAGGCGGCGGGCTGCGGCGCCGCGACGGGGCGGGGCTGACGGTCCACGCCCTCTAGTGTACCGCCCGGCGCGGGGGCGGCGCGACGTTGCCCGCCCCGCTCGCTCGGCCTAGCGCTACATCACAGTTGACTCTGGATCGGTTTTCCGCGTCTGCCTTCCGTTGCCGGACGGCTCGCAGCGACGCTGGGTTCTAGGGTGCCCGCGCGGCCTGGGTGACGCGCACCATCGTCTGCAACTGCACGAAGGCCCGCCACAGCACTTCGTTGCCCGGCAGCGGGCGACGTTTCGACGGTCGCCAGCCCGCCATGCGCGCCAGCAGCACCACCCAACTGCGGATGTCCGGCGGAAACGGCCGCCCGCGCTCCGCCGGCGGCAGCAGCCGCTCGGCCCGCACCACTAGGCCGATCACCTGACGCTCGTCGCCGGACAGCACGTCGTCGGCCGGCGTGTCGGGCGCGTCGCGCGCATACCGGTCCAGGTTGAAGACCCGCCACGCCGTGATGGCGTCGAACGCCAGGCACTTGACCAGCGCGTCGGCCTCGTGCAGCCGCCGGTCCTCGATTCGCGTACCGCTCTTGAGAACCCGGAAATACTCCTCGATGCCCCAGCGGGCCTCGTACCAGCCGACGATCCGTTCCGCCCATTCGGCCGTCGGCCCCCCCTCGCTCGACACCAGCAGCCATTCCAGCGCCTCGTGTCCCGCCGGCGGGTCGGGCTCCAGCACCCGCACCGCCCACGCCGTCACCGGACCGTCGCCGGGCCGGTCCTTCGGGGGTTGCAGGGCCACCCGCGCGATGCGCAACTCCGTCACCGCCGTCCGCCGCCCCCGCGCCCGCTTCCCGCCCTGCGAGTCGATGAACACCTCCCGCCCCGTCTTCACCGGCTTCTCGAAATCCAACTGCGACGCCAAATCCCGGCGCATCGTCGCCCGCGACGCCGGGTCCCACACCTCCACCTGCCGCTGCCGGCCCGCGTGCGCCCGCACCACCAGCCCCGCCTCGGCCGCGTGCTCCGCCTGCCACTTCAGCAGGCCGTAGATGTCGCTCTCCCGGTCCCCGACCACCACCACCCGCGTCTCCGGGCACGCCCGCCCCAACGCCCGGCCCTGATCGAACCCCCGGAACCACCGCCGGCTCTCCTTCTCCCGCTCCGCCTCCGGCTCGGCCTCCGGCCGCGCCCACGTCTCCAGCCCGCCCACCCCCAGCGGCCGCCGGCCCGCCGTGAACGCCACCGCCGCGTGCACGAACAGGCCCCGCGCGCTGCTCTCGCGGCTCTGAAGCGGACCCAGGTCCGACGTGCTGTCCTTCAACCCCGTGTAGTTCAGCGTCGTCGTGTCCTGCACCAGCAGCACCGTCGGCTCCTGCCGGCAGCGCTCCACCAGCGCCTCGCGGTGCGGTTGCAGGATGTCCTCGACGCCCACCTTCTTATTGTGCAGGAAACGGTACGCCGCCTGCTGCTCGGCGCCGCCGGGGAAGACCGCCGGCAGCGGCTCCCCGGGATGACCCTCCCACGCCGCCCCCATCCGCTCCAGACGCCGCCGCAGGCGCCCGTCGGCCAAGTCCGAGCGCCCGAACTCCCGCCGCGACCAACCCCCATCGTCCGCCGGCCCCAACCCAGGAAACGAACCCGGCGACCGCGACGGCGCACGCCGCAGCGTCTCCGCCCAGCCCCCGGCCAGACCCAGCAACAACACGTTCTTCGGCTCGGTCGCGGCCACCGACCCGGGCGGGCGGCCCGCCGTACGCCCCACGCACTTCCAGCCCGCCGCCCGGTAGCTCGTCGCCGGACGCGACGCCTCCACGCAGGTCTCCAGCAACACCGGACGGACCCCGTGCCGGGCCTCCCAGTCCAACGCCAGACGCGACGCCGCACGACCCAGCACGTGCGACGCCAAGTGCGGAACCCGCACCCCCGCCAACAGCAGAAAACGGTCGTTCGAGACCACCCGCGCGATGTGAGCCCCGCGCGTGCGGTCGTCCCAGCCCAGATGCGCGTCGCGGGGACCCAACCGCAACGGCGCCGCCACGAAGCTCAGCACCCCCACGGGACCCGCCGCCGACTCCAACAGATACGTCAACCGGCAGCCCGGCGCCCGGCCCCGACCGCGCGGATGGGACGTCTCCAGCAGATGCCCGCACAGCTTCCGCACCGACGCCGTGTCCGACAACACCAGCCGGACGCCGCCCAGCTCCGCCAAACTGCCCGAAAACGCCGTCCGCGCCAGCTCCGACACGTCGCCCGACGGCCCGCAACCGCGCGGCGGACCCGGCCGCGCCGGCGGCAGCGCCAGACCCAATTGCTCCGCCAGCCGCGGCAACGCCTTCCGAGCCGACGCCGCGCACAGCTCCCCCCGCCCGTTGCGCCAATCGTCCCGCTCGCACAGTCCGCGCCCCAGAGCAGCCCGTGACAGCGACCCGCGGCACAACTCCTCCCGCAACCACTCGACCGACTCCGGCCGGAGAATGCGCAGTCCAATCCGCACGGACCCGTTCTACACGGAACCCCGCACTGTGTCAACTGTGATTGAGCGCTAGTCGCTCGGCGGACCCGCCCGTGCGCCCATGGTACGCTTGGGGGTTGGCTGCATCCGGTTGGCGTCCCTCCCCGTAGCGAAACGACCAGCCCTGCCGTGAGACGACCGGCGCCGCACGCCGCGGTCGCAACCCATCATGTCCACCGTCGAGCTCGCCGTCATCGTGTTGTGCAGCGTGGCCGGATTCACCCTGCAGGGGGCCGTCGGTTACGGCATGGGCATTCTGGCGACGCCGATCCTCATCCTGATCGATCCCCGGCTCGTCCCCGGCCCCGTGCTCGCCTCGACCATGGTGTTCACCCTGATGCTGTCGGTGCGCGAGCGCCGGGGCATCGACCTCGGCGGGTTGGGTTGGGCGCTCGCCGGGCGCATCGCGGGGACGTTCCCGGCCGCGGCGCTGCTGGCGGTGCTGCCGCAGAACGAGTTGAGCCGGGTGTTCGGGCTGATGGTGATCCTGGCGGTGGCGATCAGCATGTCGGGCGTGCACGTCCGTCCCCGCCCGCCGGCGCTGCTGGCCGGCGGCGTGCTGTCGGGGTTGATGGGCACGGTGGCCGCGGTCGGGGGGCCGCCCCTCGCGCTGCTCTATCAGCACGCCTCCGGCGAGCGGCTGCGGGGCACCCTGTCGAGCCTCTTCCTCGTCGGCACCATCATCTCGATCGCCGCGCTGGTGCCGGCGGGGCGTTTCGGGGCGCCCGAACTGCGCCTGACGCTCTTCATGCTGCCGGGCGCGGCGTTCGGCTTCCTGGTGTCGCGCCGTCTCGCGAGCAAGCTGGACCGCGGCTACACCCGGCCCGCCGTCCTCGCGGTGGCCGCCGTCGCGGGGGTCGTCGTGGTGGTGAGATCGTTCGTCGCCCCCTAAAGTCCGTGTCCGGCCGACCATCGCGGGGGTCATCGTGGCGGCGAGATCGTCGCCCCCTAAAGTTCCGTGCCCGGCCGGCCGAAATCGCGGATATGGGTAGCACAGCGCGTCTGCCTCGGTCCGCGGTCCCGCTCCTGGCGGCCGGTCTGCTGCTGGGAGGCGGAGAGGGAGCGCCGGCCCAGAGCCTGCGGGGAAGCAGCGCGTCGCTGGACCGCCAGGTCGCGCAGGCCCGGCGGCACGACTTCACGCATCTCGCCAGCCCCCCGCAACTGCGCCGCTTCGTCGACGCCGGCCTGCTCGTGCACCTCGCCGGCAACCGGGACTACACGCTGGCGGACGTGTCGTTCCCGTTCGCCCGGCCCGAGGTGCGGCTGTTCGTCGAGCGGCTGTCGTCGCAGTACCGCCGGGCCTGCGGCCGGCAGCTCGTCGTGACGAGTCTGACGCGGCCCCTGTCGCATCAGCCCCGAAACGCCTCCGACCGCTCGGTCCACCCCACCGGCATGGCCATCGACCTGCGCGTGCCCGGGGGGCGCTGCCGAAGCTGGCTCGAGTCGGTGCTGCTGTCGCTGGAGGCGCGGGGGGTGCTCGAGGCGACGCGCGAGCGCCGCCCGCCGCACTACCACGTGGCGGTGTACCCGAAGCCCTACGCGGCCTACGTGCGGGAGCTGACGGCGCGGGCCGCCGCCGGCACCGGCACAGAAGCGATCCCCGCCGCGGATGCGGGCGTCTTCCACGTGGTGCGCCGCGGCGATTCCCTCGAGCGCATCGCCCGCCGCTACGGGGCGACGGTTGAGGCGCTGCGTCGGGCGAACGGTCTCACGTCGTCGCTCATCCATCCGGGGCAGTCGCTCCGCGTTCCCCGCGCGCGGCCGTCGGCGGCGCGGGCCGCCCGCGGGACCGGGGAGGCCGCGGCCGCCGACGCGGTCGCCGTCCACGTGGTGCGCCGCGGCGATTCCCTCGACCGGATCGCCCGCCTCTACGGGGCGACGGTTGAGGCGCTGCGTCGGGCGAACGGTCTCACGTCGTCGCTCATCCATCCCGGGCAGCCGCTCCGGGTTCCCCTCGCGCGGCGGTAGCCGCGGACCGGCGCGCCCCGGTCCGTGCGGGCCGTTCCAGGTTCCGGCGCGCGGCGCCAGCCCTGCCACGAAGGTGCCGCAGATCCGTCCGGCAGCACCGGCTCCCCGCACGCGGCGGTAGTCCGTCCGGTAGTCCCGTCCCCGCGACCACGGCAACAAACCCCGTACCGTCGCGGCGGGAGCCGGTTACAATATGCCGTGCGGCACGGCGCGCGCCGCGTGCGGCGGCCGCGGCGTTCCCCTGGAGTGGTGATTCGATGAAGATGACGTCCGTTGCACTGACGGTGGTTCTGGGACTGTTCGGACCGGCGGCGGCCCTGGCGCAGGACGGCGGCATTCCGCGGCTCTCGAACGGGCTTCCCGACATGAACGGCATCTGGCAGGTGCTGAACGAGGCCAACTACGACCTCGAGCCGCACATGGCCCGGCACTCGATGCAGATGCGGCCGGGGCCGGTGAACCCGGTGCCCGCGGTTGAGACGCTCCGCCTCGGGGCGGTCGGCGCGGTGCCGGGCAGCCTGGGGGTCATCGTCGGCGGGGGCCGGATTCCCTACACGGAGGAGGCGCGCGCCCTCAAGGAGGAGAACCGCGCCAACTGGGTCGACCGCGACCCCGAGGTCAAGTGCTACATGCCGGGGGTGCCGCGCGCGACCTACATCCCCATGCCGTTCCGGATCGTCCAGAGCGAGAACGACTTCTTCGTCGCCTACCAGTTCGCGGGGGCGGTGCGCGACATCTACCTGGACGATCCCGGCCCCTCGCAAATCGACTCGTGGATGGGCTGGTCGGTCGGCCGATGGGAGGGGGACACGCTGGTGGTGGAGGTGACCGGCCTCCACGACGGCACGTGGTTCGACCGGGCGGGCAGCCACCACAGCAACCAGCTCCGCGTGGTGGAGCGCTACACGATGATGGGGCCGAACCACATCGACTACGAGGCGACGATCGAGGACCCGGTGGTGCTGACCGAGCCGTTCACCATCAAGATGCCGGTCTACCGGCGCATCGAGGAGAACGCCCGGCTGATGGACTTCCGCTGCGTCGAGTTCGTCGAGGAGCTGCTGTTCGGCGAGTGGCGCCGCGAGCCGCTGCCGCGCTAAACCAGGAGGTTGAGAAATGAGTGGTCGAATCGCGGTCGGTCTAGGCGTGCTCGCGGTGGTCGCGTTGGCGGCGCCGCCCGCGGCGGCGCAGAGCGGCGACATTCCCCGGACCCCGAGCGGCCGTCCGGACCTGTCGGGCACCTACGACGTGTCGACGCTGACGCCGATGCAGCGGCCGACCGAGCTCGGCGAGACGATGTCGCTGACCGACGAGGAGGCGGCGGCGATCGCCGCCGCGGAGGCGCAGCGGATGGCCGAGCGCAACGCCCCGAGCGACCCCAACCGCGGGGCGCCCCCCGAGGGCGGCGACGGGTCGCGGGGCGCCGCCGGCAACGTCGGCGGCTACAACTCGTTCTGGATCGACCGCGGCACCGGCGCGTTCCGGATCGACGGCGAGTGGCGGACGTCGATCCTCATCGATCCGCCGAACGGCCGCTTCCCCCCGATGACCGAAGAACGGCAGGCGGCGCTGCGGGCGGCCTTCGAGGCGGGTCCACCGCGGCGCGCGCAGAACGACGGGACCGCGTACTGGCTCGAGGCGGGGCTCGACGCCCCCGGGCCCTACGACAACATGGAGCAGCGGCCCTACGCCGAGCGGTGCATCCTCAGTTTCGGCTCGACGTCGGGGCCGCCGATGTTGCCCGCCCTCTACAACAACCACAAGCGCATCGTGCAGGGCGAGGACACCATCGTCATCCTGATCGAGATGGTGCACGACGCCCGTATCGTCCGGATGAACGCCGAGCACGATCCGCCCCACATCAAGAAGTGGCTGGGCGACTCGATCGGCTGGTGGGAGGGCGACACCCTCGTCGTCGAGACCACGAACTTCGTCGACCGGCCGGCGTTCCGCCAGGGGACCGGCAACATGAAGGTGACCGAGCGCTTCCGCCTGGAGGACGCCGACACCCTCATCTACACGTTCACCGTCGAGGACCCGACGGTGTGGACGGCCCCCTTCACCGGCGAGTACGCGTGGCCGCGGAGCGGCAACAAGGTGTTCGAGTACGCCTGCCACGAGGCGAACTACGCCCTCGAGGGCATCATGAAGGGCGCCCGCCTGCTCGAGGCGGACTTCCGGGGCGAGGAGCCCGAGGGCGTGGCCAATCCCACCCGGTAGGCGTCTGCGCCGTTGAGCGGTGCAGAACGGCGGGATGGTATGGGCGGCCATCGGAGCCGCCAAGCGGCGATTGCCGGGCGAGCGGCGGGATGGGACCCGACGGCCCGGATTCGACAGTCAGGAGAACGACGATGCGGAAGCAGACCCGTGCTTGGTTCGGAATCGGTATCGCCACCACCCTCGTCCTGGCCGGACTGGCGCTGAGCGGCGGCGCGCCGGCGCAGGCGCATCACGCCTTCGGGGCCGAGTTCGACCCCAACCGCCCCGTCGTGCTGCGCGGCCCGGTCGTCCGCGTCGAGTGGGTGAACCCCCACACGTGGATCCACATGGAGGTCACCACCGAGGACGGCGGCACGCAGGTGTGGATGGTCGAGGGCGGCACGCCCAACACGCTCCTGCGGCGGGGCCTGACCCGCAACTCCATCCTCCCTGGCACGATGATCGTGGTCGACGGCTACCAGAGCAAGGACCGCAGCGCCCGCGCCAACGGCCGCGACGTGACGTTCGAGGACGGCAGCAAGTTCTTCATGGGCTCGTCCGGCACCGGCGCGCCCCTCGACGGCCGCGATCCGACCGAGCCGGGCCGCTAGTTTGCGCGACCACGCGACTGACGGTCGCGCCGGGAGTCCTTGCTGGCGCGGGGCTCCCGGCGCGAAGTTCCCCGCCCGGAACCGTCGTCCACCGCGGTACAGCGGGTTCCTACCCGCCATGATCCATCGCGGGCTTGAACTCGCACGGCAGCCAACGGTTCCGGAGAAGACGTTGCGCCGCGCAGGCGGCGCCGACCTCACTCACGCGGGATGGCTGACCGGCAAGCCGGGGGAGTGCACGGCGCCGGGGGCCGTCGAGTGGCTTTGGGTTCCGGGAGAGCGGGGCAGAACCGTCGTGCGCTCGAGCAGCCAGACGACGTTGACGGCCACCGGCGCGCCGCCCGCGCGGGCCGGCACGAAGCGCACGTCCGACGCGAGCCGCGACAGGGCCCGCTGAAGTTCGGCGTCGGGCGCACCCGCGCCTCTCGTAGGCGCCGAACCCTCCGGCGCACCCGCGGCGTCCTCGCGGACGGAATCGCCCGGGGCGCCGGCCGACTGCTGGCGGAGCACCTCGACCGAGGCGAGTTCGCCCTCGCGGGTCACCACCGCGGCCAGTGCCAGCTCTTCCAGCACCAGCGGCGGCAGCGGCCGAATCAGCATCGCGGCGGCCTGGGTGTCCGGCGACACGTGGGGCAGGCTCACGCCGGTCTCGAAGCCCATCAGCGGATTGGCGTTTGAGCCGAGGCTGTTCGAGCCCTGGAGGAATCCGGCCAGCGAGTGCGGATGGACCGGCGGCGAGAAGCTGAGGGTCATGGCCGCGAACACGCCGGCCACCAGCATCGAGGCGACGGCGCCGCCCACCACGCACAGGCGCTGTCCGTTCGCGAAGACCGCGCGGAGCCGCCGCTCGATCGGCCGGCAGGGTACGGGCGGGACGTGATCGAGGACGCTCGACGCCACCCCCGCGTAGTCCGTCTCCTCGGGCCGGTGATCGGTCGCGTACCCGCGCAGAGCGGCGGTGATGGTGCCCAAGTCCCGCCGGACCCGCCGGCAGTCGGCGCAGGCGTCCAGGTGGGCGTCGAGGGTCACCTGCCGCCCGACCGGGAGTTCGCCGTCGTGGGCCGCGGTCAACCATTGACGCGCGGTGCGGCAACGGAGTGATCTCATACCAGTCATCGGAACACGTGCCTCAGCTCGGCGCGCAGGCTCTGGCGGGCGCGCGCCAGTCGTGACTTCACCGCGGCGGTCGAGACGCCGAGCGAGAAGGCGATCTCGGCGTACCGCATGCCGTGCAGCTCGCGCAGCACGACGGCCGACCGCTGCTCGAACGGCAGGCGGCCGAGGGCCCGCCACAGCCGCCCCCGCAGCTCCTTCCGGTCGAGCGCGCGCTCCGGCGACGCCTCCGCCGCCGGCGCCGGCGGATCGACGAACACCGTCTCCAACGACACCTGGTCGGCGCGCCTGCGGCGGCGCCACCAGCGCTGCTGGTTGCGGGCCTGGTTGACGGCGATGCGGTAGATCCAGGTCTGCAGGGCGGAGTCGCCGCGGAAGCGGTGAATCGAGCGGAACACCGTCAGGAACACGTCCTGCGACAGGTCGCGGGCGTCCTCGGGGTTGCCGAGAAGCTGCAGGGCCAAGTGATAGACCATCCGCTGGTGGCCGTCGACCAGCTCGCGGCAGGCGTGAGCGTCGCCGGCCGCGCAGCGCTCCGCCAGCGCGCTCTCGGAGGTCGTCGTTTCCGCCCAGTCGATGGCTCGAAGCGGTTTCACCCTTCCTCCCGTGCTGGAGTCGCCTGGATCGGAGCCGTGAGCCCGCCGCGCGCGGCGAACCGACCATCCGCGGAAGCCGCGTCGTCGGGACGGCCGCCGCCTGGCGTCGCGCGCGCGGGGCGGCTCGGACCCGGGTCGCCGACCTCGGAGCGTCGACTCTCGATAAACACTCCCCAGTACGTTCGATGCCGTTCGGCGGAAAAAGTTCCGCTCGCGGCAGGATACGCGGTGCGGGCGAGGGCTCCCGTTCGGCGTGTCGGCCAAGCGGGCCGCACCGGGCTCGGAGCCCCGTCCGGGGGCGAGCCTCCCGCGGGCCTTGTCGCCGAACCGTCGGCGGGGAGTCCCGGGCGGCGCCGACGACTTCCCGCTCCCGCGGCCGCTCCGTCGTCTCCGTCGTTGAACCGCCGGCCGCTGCAAGGTAGGATACACGGATCGCGCGGGGCAATCAGGCCCCGCGGTCCAGGCGCTGGGAGCGCCGGGACGGTTCAGCAGACGGGGGACGGAACATGCTCAGTCACAGTCGCGTGACCGCCGGCATCGCCGGCTTGGCGGTGGCGCTCATCGCCGCGTCGGCGGCGGCGCAATCCGATTCGATACAGCGGACGCCGCACGGCGATCCGGACATCTCGGGGATCTTCACCTTCCGCACCATCACGCCGCTGGAGCGGCCGGCGGCGCTGGCCGGCAGGACGAACCTGAGCGCCGAGGAGGCCGCCGCGTTCGAGGCGTCCGAGCGCACGCGGTTGAACCGCGACCTGTTCGACCCGGAGACGGGCGCGCCGAACGCCGGCTACCAGTCGCGGGCCGAGGGCGGGGTGCTGTCCTACAACGAGTTCTGGTACGAGCGCGGGGTCGAGTTGACCGCCGACAAGCGGACCTCGCTGATCGTCGACCCGCCCGACGGCCGCCTGCCGTGGCGCGAGGAGAGCCGCCGCGCCCGCGCCCTCAACCGGCTGAACCTGCGCAACGGCTTCGCCGACCACTACACCGACCGCAGCCTGTCCGACCGCTGCATCCTCGGCTTCAACGCGGGGCCGCCGATGACCTCGGCGTCGTACAACAACAACGTGCTCATCGCACAGACTCCCGGCTACGTCGTGATCCTCAACGAGATGGTGCACAACGCCCGCATCATCCCCCTCGACGGCAGCCCCCACGGCGAGATCCGGCAGTGGGTCGGCGACTCGCGCGGGCACTGGGACGGCGCGACCCTGGTCGTCGAGACCACCAACTTCCGGGGCGAGACCGCGGCCCGCGGGTCGAGCCGGGACACCCAGCTCGTCGAGCGGTTCACCCGCATCGATCCCGACACGCTGATGTACGAGTTCACCTTCGAGGACGAGAACCACTTCACGCGTCCGTGGACCGCGGCCATCCCCTTCCGCCGGACCGACGGCCCCCTCTTCGAGTACGCGTGCCACGAGGGCAACATCGGCATGCACGGCATCATGGCCGGCGCCCGCGAGCTCGACACGCAGCCGGTCGAGGGGACGCGCTAGCGACACCGGGCAGCCCGTGGCGGAACCGCTTCGCGCCTCGTCCGCCGGCTTGCGGCGGGGTTCAGCCACGGGCTCCTGAACCGACCGCGGACCAGCTTCTCCCGCCCGAAACGAACGCACAAGGGGCGGGAGGCCGGGGCGCGAAACACCGGGAGCAGGACGGATTGGCTGGTCAGGGGTTCGCGGGCGGACCGCCAGTCCGGTGAGCCATGGACTGGACCGCGCTCTCGGACATCTTACAGATCCGCGCCCAGGAGCTGCTGGGGACCGAGTTCGACCAGATCCGGTTCACCGACATCGGCCTGACCTGGACGTTGTCGGTGGCCGTGCTGCTGGTCGGACTCGCGACCCTGGCGCGCCTGTGGGGGCTCGCCCGCATCCACCACCGCCAGCATTCCGGACACCGCATCGAGCCGCGCTTCCGCCGCGGGCTGCTGGGCCGCGCCCTTTACCACCTGCCCAAGGTCCTGCTGGGCCTCGCGCTCGCGATCCTGCTCGTCGCGATGGCCGACCCCTACCTCGCCTCGACCGAGGAGGTCGCGGGCGAGATGGAGTCGCGCATCCGCATCGACCTCGTCGACACGTCTCTGTCGATGTCCTGGGAGCTGCCCGGGACCGGCCGGTCGCGGGCCGAGGTCGCGCGCGAGGCGCACCTGGAGTTCCTGGAGATGCGCCGCGCCAAGAACGACCGCGTGGCCCTGTGGCTCTTCTCGTCGTTCCCCTACATGGTCGACGACTTCGTCATCGACGACGAGCTGTACTTCTTCCAGGTCTTCGACGCGCCGTACGCCATCGTGCGCATCCTCGCCGCCCAGTCCGGCACCCCCATCGACCAGTACTACGTGCCCCCCGACAAGGTGCGCATCGTCGAGCGCGAGGGCAACACCAACATCGTGCGGGCGCTCCAGTCGGTGGTGCGCCACTTCGACCGCGACGCCGCCCTCCTCGGGCGGGGGGCCACGCCCCACCGGGCGGTGCTCATCGTCACCGACGCCGACGTCGACGAGATCCCCGAGGCCGAGTTCGTCGCGCTCAGCCAGCGGAACATCGTCCCCTACATGATCTTCATCAACGCCGCCGACGCCCGGCCCGCCCGCGCCGGCCGGGGTGCCGCCCGCCAGTCGACCAACAACACCCAGGGGCTCATCGACATGATCCGGGCCTTCGGCGGCGACTACTTCGACGTGGCCGACGCCGACGGCCTCGCCCGCGCCTACGAGGCCATCGACAACGCCGAGACGGTCCCCGTCGAACTCGCCCACCGCGCCGTCAGGGTGCCCATCTACGCCCGCTTCCTGCTGATCAGCATGGCCCTCTTCGTGGTGGGCATCCCCGCCGGCTTCCTGGCCGAGCTGCTGTGGGGGACGAATCCGTAGCGCTCCGGGGAGTCCGCAGTGCGCCGACGCCGCACGAGCCTCTCGATCCGGACGAAGAGCCCGGCGCGCCGGGAGGAGCAAGGCCCGTTCTGATGCCGGGGCGGATGTCTTGACGGGTGCAAGCTTTCGTGTTATTTTCGCTGTGTGCCAGCCGCAACCGGACTGGGTCGGGTACTTGACGGCAGGGATCACGTCTATCTTCGCAAGGTCACCCGGCAGGACGGCCGTCGCACCTTCGAGCAGCTTCCGAACATTCCGCGCAGCGGCGAGCGCATTGAGGACATCGGACTTCATCTGCGCAAGGACCTCGTGCGGCCGTCTAACCTGAAGGCGGTGTTCCGCGACATCCGCAACCACCTGGCCGGCATGACCACCGGCATCACCCGCGACGAGGCCCTGGCGCAGGAGATCATCAACATCCTGTTCTGCAAGCTGCTGGACGAGCAGGAGACCGCACCCGATGACGTCCTTACGTTCCGCGCCGGCGTCGGAGAACCTCCCGAGGCCGTCCAGGAGCGGATTCGCGGCCTGTTCGAGCGGGTCAAGGAGACCGTCTTCGGCGATGTCTTCGAGGCGACGGATCGCATCAACCTCGATCCGCAAAGCTTGACGTACGTCGTCGGAGAGCTTCAGCCGTACGCTGTCGTCGACGCCGACCGTGACGCGATAGGCGACGCGTTCGAGGTGTTCATCGGCCCGGCCCTGCGCGGCGCTGAGGGCCAGTTCTTCACGCCGCGGAACGTCATCGAAATGATGGTGAAGATGGTCGATCCCCGCCCCGGAGAGAAGGTGATCGATCCGGCGTGCGGCTCCGGCGGTTTCCTCATCGCCGCGCTCTCCCACGTCTGGGAGCGCCTCAGGCGCGAGGCGCGTCGGAAGAAGTGGAAGGAGCGCGAGCTGGCGAGACGCGAGCTGGAGCTCGCGACGAAGTGCTTTCGGGGAATCGATAAGGACGCCTTTCTCTCCCGCGTGTGCAAGGCGTACATGGCACTGATCGGCGACGGCCGCGGCGGCGTCTTTTGTCAGAACACTCTCGAGCCGGTGGAAGACTGGTCTCCACAGATGCGCCGGGAGATCGAGCCCGGAACGTTCGACGTCGTCCTGACGAATCCGCCGTTCGGCAAGAAGATCGTCGTCCGGGGCGACCGCATCATCTCGCAGTTCGAGCTCGGCTCCAAGTGGAAGTACGACCGGGACGCGGAAGTGTGGGAGATGTCCGGGGTTCAGCGGGATACCCTGCCGCCCCAGATCCCGTTTCTCGAGCGTTGCATCCAGCTTCTGAAGCCTGGAGGCCGACTCGGAATCGTGCTTCCGGAGAGCGTTTTCGGCAATCCGACGCACGGCTACATTGTCCAATGGCTCCAGACGCGTCTGAGCGTCACCGCCGTCGTCAGCATGCCCGAACCACTGTTCAAGACGAGCGGAAAGGGCGGCACCCACACGAAAGTCTGCATCCTGATCGGGACGTTGACTGACCGGCCCGCCACGCCGGCGCTCTTCATGGGCGAAGCCAAGTGGTGTGGACACGATTCGCGGGGCAACCCTACGCTCCGTACTCTCGCGGACGGGACCACCGAACTGCTCGACGACGTACCGGAGATCGCCGACCGTTTCGCGGCGTGGCGGCGCGATGCGGGTGGCTTCGAGCCCAGCCAGCAGGCCTTTCTTCTCCCACGCGAACAAGTGGCCAAGGGAGTGCTGGTCCCGCGGTACAACAATCCGGAGATCGGCGACGAGATCGCCCGTTTGTCGGTAGACTACCGGTTCGTGGCCCTTGGCGATCTCGTGGGGCAGGGAGCGTTGTCGTTCGACACGGGCGTGGAGGTGGGCAAGATGGCGTACGGGACGGGGCATATCCCGTTCATCCGCACGTCGGACATCTCCAACTGGGAAATCAAGGCGGACTTCAAGCACGGCGTCAGCGAGGCGATCTACCAGGAGTTGCGGCCGAAGGCCGACGTGCGGGCCGGAGACATCCTCATGGTGAAGGACGGCACGTATCTGATCGGTACTTCGGCGGTGGTCACGAAGTTCGATCTCCCGATGCTGTACCAGAGCCACCTGTACCGGATTCGCGTCGGCGAGCCGGGAATCATGGATCCTTGGTTGTTGTTCGCTCTGCTCAACACGCGGATCGTCGATCTGCAGGTCCGGGCGAAACAGTTCACGCAGGACATCATCGACACCATCGGGAAGCGGGTCTTCGAGGTCGTGATTCCCGTGCCCCGTGCAGAGAAACGCGCGCGCGAAATCGCCGGCCGCTGCAAGCGCATCATCGAGACCCGAGTCCGGCTCCGCGAAGAGGCACGTGCTCTCGTCGACGGGATTGGTGCCGCTTCGGTTGGGGGCGACAACGCGTGAGGGCGGCGCCGGCGGCAGCCGCAGGCGGCCGGAGTCGCTCGGCGGTGGGCGGTCAGTCGGCCGCCGGGGTGCTCGGGGGGGCAGTCGGGGCGGCAGTCCCGAGAACAAGCGGCGGGCGGAGGGCGCGGCGTCGCCGATACGGTCGGCGCGAGTCGGCGTTGCCGTCGGCGGGTAATCTTGGAGGGTCGGGCGGACGCGGGACAGCCGGTGGACGTCGGCGCTCCGGTCCTCGGGTTCAGTCCTTCGTCGACTCGTGCCGCACCTCAAGGGGCATCAGAGGCACCTTGAGGGCCGAGGCTCAGATGCCCGTGCCCTTCTCGTTGATGTCCAGACCGTCGTCGACCGGCGCGACCCGGATCACGTATACTCGGTACCCGATTGAGTCGAACGATGACACCGAGACAAGAGTCACTCTTGGGAGAAGACGTGCGCGAGGTGTCTCCGGACGCCATCAAGAAGGTGCTGGGTAGAGTCACCCGAGCCCTGACCGCGTTGGCGAAGGCCGTGAAGGCGGATCCGGGACAGGCGTACTCCGCGCGGGGAAAGGCCGTTGCCGCGCTGCGGGATCTGGACGGCAAGCTGGACGGATGGGTCCGTCATCTCGACGGCGAGCAAGCTGCGCACGTTCGAGAGCGGGAAGCGGCGCTCGATCGACGGCGGGAAGATCTGAGGCGATCGGCGGAGGAGGTGGGGTGGAGAGTCCTTCGGCGGCGGGACTACGACATCGTCGACTGCTTTCGGGTGGACTACAGGAAGGACCGTGTGACCGTCCGGCTCGGTAGCGAGAGGCTGGATGCGTTCGACGAAGTGGATGGGAAGGGGCTCCTTGCGCGCCTGCGCGCCGCTCGGGAGGCGCTCGACCGCTTCCCGTTCGACAGGCTCGGATTTCTCCAGGATCTGAAGGACGCCATCGGTGTAGCGGGGGCGCTGAGGCGGGATCGCGATGGCAGGGTGCCGATACGCAGCCTGTATCCTTTGGTGGCGCTGGTTCGGCAAACCGGCAACGAGCGCTTCCTCAAGAGGCCGGACTCGAAGACGTACGCCGATTATCCGATGACGCAGTTCGTCTACGACTTCGCGCGGTTCGGACGCGAGGGTTGGAAGACGGAGCGCGGTGAACGGGTCTCCAACCAGCCGCCGAACATGGCCACCGTCGCCAAGGGGGCAAGCGTGACACTGCCCGTGCTCGACGGACGGGGCACCGACGGCGTGCAGCTCGGTTCGATCTGCATCGAACGGAGCCGTTCCGCGTGAGTCCGCAGGAGATGCTGGCCCATCTGGCGGAAGTCGGCACGCCGCCCGGCGGCGACGCCGACGTCATCAAGGTGTCCGCCGGCTTGCAGCAGACGCTGGAGCGGGTCGCACGGGAAGAGCTGCCTTTCGTCGCGGCCGGGGGCGGCGGCCTGCAGTTCGTCTTCGGTCCCAACGGGCGCGGGAAGACACACTTCCTCAGAGCTGTCTCGCAGTGGGCGCGGGAGCACGGATTCGTCACCGCCTACGTCGACTGCCAGGACGATCTGAGTCCGTTCAGAGAACTGCGCCAGACGTACCGCGCGATCGCGGACCGCATGGAGCCGCCGGATGGACTGGAGACGCAACCGTTCTTCGGGGTATCCGGGGTCGCGAGGGTCATCGAGGCGCAGTTCATCGGCCGTGACGGTGCCGAGCAACGGGAAGTGGTCGAGCGCCTCCGGGACGACAGGGCGCTGGCGCCCGACTTCCGCAATCTGGTGCTGGCCTATTGCACGGCAGCCGTTTTGGACGGCGGCGATGAGGAACTGTCCGAACGCCTGGAGGCGCTGCTGGCCGCGACCTCCACCTATCGAGTG
Organism: Vicinamibacterales bacterium; assembly: GCA_963664545.2. GTDB lineage: Bacteria > Acidobacteriota > Vicinamibacteria > Vicinamibacterales > UBA8438 > JAJEEA01. The sequence continues at coordinate 4,256,687 of OY761475.2, forward strand.
ACGCTGGGCGAGCTATATCGGGCACATAGGAACCTGCCGAGACCGCTCGGCAAGCTGGGCAGACGCAACGCCGCGATCTGGTTGCGCGCGTTGTTGTCGCTGCCGCGCGTGCTCGGATACGCCGGTCTCGTGGTCCTCTTCGACGAAACCGAAACTGCCGTGTCGCGCGGCCGCGTTCAATCGGTCAGTGCATACTTGCGCGGTCGCTCCCGCCAGCTCCAGAGGCACTTGGCGCACGTGAGGACGTTCATCGACCACATGGCGACCGGGGCTTTTCGGGGTTGCGGTGTGTACTACGCCGTCACCGAGGAGTTTATCGTCGACGCGAGAGCGCACCTCGCGGCTCTGAGCCAGCGCATCGAGCGCATTCGCCTGTCCGAAGCGCGCAACCCCCGGGCGGTGTGGGTGGACCTTGACGAGCTGACCGTTCCCGGTCCGCGGGAGCCCGCGTTCTTTGAGGAACTGGCCGAGCGTATCGTCGGAATCGGCTTGGAGGCGGGGCTGCCGGTAGCCGACGCAGACCGAATCCAGCGCGAGCTTGGGGCGCTCGCCGTCAGCTATGCCTTGGACAACATCAACGAGGGCGCGGTGCGCGAGTTCGTCAAGGAGGCGGCCGCACGTGTGGCCCAGGAACTGAGTTCATGAGGGGATAGACGTGAACGAGCGTGAGGCCCGGCAGATCTGGGCGCAACTGGGCGAGGAGGGCAAGGCACCGACGGAGCTCGGGCGGGCGGCCCGAGTACTTCCGGACTATACCGCCGGCATCCAGCCTTGGCTCGATCGTCTGGCGCACCGCTACCTTAGCGGGCTGTGCCGGGAAGACGCCCACCACAAGCTGGTCCTGGCGGATTACGGCGGCGGGAAAACACATTTCTTGCAATTGTTCGGCGCGCGCGCGCTGGACGAGGGATTCGCCGTTTCCTACGTGCCGTGCAGCGCCGGATTGAGTCTGGACGAGCCCTTGGAGCTGTATAAGGAGCTCGTCAAGAACCTGCAACAGCCGCTTCGGCCGGGTGATGGCCGCCGCGCTTGAAGCTGCCGAGGGCGATGAGACCACCGTCGGAGAGGCTGCGTTCCACTGGCTGCAGGGCGAGCCGGGCATTCTCAACCGGGGCGACCTGCACGAGTTGCGTCTCGAAAGGATGCGGAAGGCGGATCGAAGGACGTTCGGCAGGAATCTCCTGCTGTCTCTGGTCAAGTTCCTGCCCCAAGCCGGCGTGCACGGGCTCGTCCTGTTGTTGGACGAAGTGGAAACCCTATCCCAGGTCTCAGGGATCCCCTCATTTTCATTAGAAGTCAACAGAACGAGCCCTTTCCTTGACCGGAGATTTTTCCCTGCAAGACGTTGCAAAATGTTGCCCGTCCGGGTAATATATTGACCCATGCGCATGCATCAGAAACCGTCAAAGGCCGGTGCCCGACTGATCGAGAGACGAGATCTCATGAACTTCATAACCACGTTGTACGACGGTGATTTGCATGCCAAACGCGTGCTATCGTTGGCCAATGCAACCTTGGGTGTGTTGGCGAGTGCCTCTCTCGCGATCCACGCTGTGGGACGTGGCTTGGCCCAAGCTATGGGCACGTTAACCAAGCACGGTGTGAAACAGGTGGACCGGCTCCTGAGCAATCAAGGCGTTGACGTCTGGACTTTCGTCGCCTGTTGGACGCCGTACATCGTTGGTGCTCGCGAGGAAGTGGTTGTCGCGCTGGATTGGACTAGCTTTGCCTCGGACGGGCAGGACACGATCGTGCTGTCGATGCTGACCGGCCATGGCCGCGCGACGCCCCTGCTGTGGAAGACCGTGGAGACATCGACTCTGAAGGGCAACCAGCGGCGCTACGAGTACGAAGTGCTGTCCCGGTTGCGGGAGGTACTGCCGGCTGGGGTGAGGGTTACGGTCGTCGCGGATCGGGGCTTTGGGGATTGCAAGCTGTTCTACCTGCTGACGGAGGAGCTGGCCTTCGAATACGTGATTCGGTTGCGCGGAGACATCTACGTAACGAATGCACGGGGCGACCAGCGGCTGGCGGCGGACTGGGTCGGCTCTCGGGGCCGTGCGCGCCGATTGGTGGGTGCCCGGGTGACCGATGCTCACGAATGGCCCGTGGGTGCCGTCGTGTGTGTACATGATCGGAAGATGGACGAACCGTGGTGCCTAGTGGCCAGCGACGCGAAGGTACCCACGCCGGTGTTGATCCGGTACTACGGCAAGCGCTGGGGCATTGAAGCGGGCTTTCGGGACATCAAGGACATGCGCTTCGGGATGGGTCTGTCGTCGATGCGCGTTTCGAGCCCGGGTCGGCGAGACCGGCTATTGCTGATCAGCGCGCTGGCCATCGCGGTGTTGTCGTTGCTAGGTGCAGCAGGCGAGCGCATCGGCTATGATCGCTGGCTGAGGGCGAACACAGTGAAGCGGCGCACACATTCTCTTTTTCGACAAGGTTTGATGCTGTATCACCATCTTCCCAATTGGTCCGACGACCGGGTTCGCCCATTGATGGAAACGTTCGGAAAGATGCTGCTGGAACACCGGGTATACCGAGAGGTCTTCGGCGTAATTTGACGTTGAAACGGAAAATGAGGGGATTCATGAGCCCTCGGAACGCAAGGGGTTGGCGCTTGGCGGACAGAGTTGGGACATGGTGTTCAGCGTCAACTACTTTTGCCGCTCGTGTTGCCTCATATGAGGATGTTACCCGCCATCCTCAGAATGATCGTACCCGCTGTCTCGGACGAATCGCGAGCAGGCGGCACCCACGGCCGGCAATCGGCCGCGGGGAGGTTCACCCGGAGCGGAAGCATGCCGCGGCACGCGGCGTGCTCCGATCCGGAGCCCGACAGCCCGCCGCGTCTCGTGAATCATCGTGGAACGGCCGGGACACCCCGGTCCAAAGGCGGGCCGCAAGGCCCAGAACTGCTAGCGGAGCCGCGGGGCGGGCAGCGTGTCACTTGGTGGATGCGGCGACCCCTCCCGTCGGCCGCCTCACGATACCACCAACCGCGCCGGTTCACCCGCTGTGTCGTCGCGCGGGCGGACCCGTGTTCGGGGTGTTCTCCAGGGTCCGTTACGTAACGGTGTAGCAATGGTCTTGTGGGTTGGCAAACACGGAGTGGCAGGAGCGTTATCGGGAACGGCGGAAGGCTGCGAGTCTCTGGAGCGGAGCACGCCGCGACACGCGGCGTGCTCCGGGGTCGGAGGTCGGCGTCGGTGGGGTCTGGGGCGAGCAGCACGGCCGCGCCCCGCGGGAAATGGCAACTGAAAGGGGACCACCGTGGCCACGTGAAAGGGGACCACCCAAGTCTCCGTCAACATCAGATTCCGGGTCCTCCTGTCTGAGCGTTCCCGGCTGTCGGGCAGGATCGCCTGGGACCGTGCGCGCAGCCGCCGTCAAGGCCGTCAGCCCCGCGAAGCGGGGGCGGAGCGAAGCGACGCGCCTTGACGGCGGCGAGCACACGGTCATGCTGATGGGCCCGACAGCCCGGGGCCTCGACGCCCGGTGAGCGGCGGCGTCGGGCGTTTGCTCCGAAGCGGGGAGTACGGCCGGGAGGCGTCAACGACGAGCTCCCTGCTTGCCGACCGCCGGTGGTTCTGGTTGGCGGGCCGCCAACCAGAAGCTGCCGCCCGTGATCTGCAGCACGGTCGCGTTGTGGACGACCCTGTCGATGACCGCGGCGGCCGCCGTCGGGTCGAGGAAGACCTCGGGCCGGCGCGCGGACGACAGATTCGTCGGCACCACCAGGCTCCGGCGTCCGTAGCGCTGGCTGATGAACCCGAACAGTAGGTCGGCCCCGGCCTTGTCGAGCGGGACGCAGCCCAGCTCGTCGGCGTGGACGACGTCGAAGCGGGCGAGCTGGGCGAGCTCGCGGGCCAGCCGGTCCTGCTGCCGGGCCTCGACGAGCAGCGTCATCGGCTCGGCCGCGGTCACGAACCACACCCGGTAGGCCATCCCAAGTTGATGGACAGAGGCGTCCTTCCCCCCGTGCCGACCCCGCCGACGAACACGACGTTGGCGGCCTCGGCGACGAAGCGGCAGTCGAAGACCTTCGAGACGGCGTCGCGGTCGAGGCCGGCTGCGCCTCGAACGAGATTGCCGCCACCACGCAGCTATGCGGTCCGGACCTCCGGGCTCACGATCGATGGTGCCGAGTCGGAAGCCAAGTCTTTCGAATCGGCGTCCGGGCTCGGCGAAGCGGCAGCGCCTTGGGGCGCTCCTATCGGATCGGCAAACACGAGACGACGGGCGGCGAGACGGCGCCAGTCCTTGACGCGGCGCTGCAGAGTCCGGAGCTGGCCCGGGAGGAACATCCCCGGGTGCTCCCGCCGCAGACGGTCGAAGAGCTCCTTCGCCGTCCGATGCGGTTCCGCCTCCAGCCACTCGACGACACGGGGCCACGTCGTCTCGAACGGGTCCTGCCGAGTGCGCCAGTGTCGCGGCGGTCTCTTGCGGGGCTGGTGCGTCGGCCGCACCTCGCCGGCGCGCCAAGCCAGCGCCAAGCCCCGCAGAAAGCCGTCGAGGTCGGCATCGCGCGGCGGCATCGGATGAACCGTCGAGCCCGCGGCCAGTCCGGCCAGATGATGTTGAACCGCACGGATCTCGTCCAGCAACCCGAGCGGATCCAGGGTCCCGGCCAGCGCCCGCAGACGGTCCTTCATCGCGGCGGGAACCGTGTCCGAGGCGAGCAGCCGCGCGCACGGCGTCTCCGGCGCGTGGTAGCGCTTGTGAACGCGGGCGCCGACCCGCGTCTTCTCGGCGAGCTTGAACGACGGCTGGAACACGTTCACGAACAGGCGCGCCGCCGAGTACAGGCGGGCCAGCGCTTCGGCGCCGGGCATCCCTTCCAGACGGCCGTACCCGACCAGTCGGCGGACGACCGCGCCGTTCTTCTGCTCGACCCAGGCTTGATCGTTCTTCCTATACGGCCTGGACCGCGTCAGCTCGATGCCGTGCTCCTTGCAGAAGCCGATCAACACCTCGTTGAGGAACTCGCTGCCGTTGTCGGTGTCGATCCCCCGCAGCGGAAACGGGAGCGCGCCGCGGAGTCGGTCCACCGCGTCGACCACGACGCCCGCCTCGCGCACGAGCAGCGGCACGCATTCCGTCCAGGCGCTGGCGATGTCGGTCAGCACCAGCGTCCAGACGAAGCTGCCGGCCATCGACGACCCGCAGTGCGCGACGAGGTCCGCCTCGACGAAGCCCGGCGCCGGATCCTGCCAATCGCCGAACGTGCGCACCGGAACCCTGCCCCGTACGCGGTCACCGCCGGAACGACGCCGCCGGCGCTGACCGGCCGTCACCGCCCTCGCCGGCGCCAGGCGGCGGTCGATCGTGGCGGCGCTCACCGTCATCAGTTGCCCGCGCACCCGCGGGTCGAGGGTCAGGTGCCCGTGCCGTTCGAGTGCCGGCACCAGGGTTGGCAGCAACGCCTTCAGGCGCTTGCCGCACACGCGGTCCGACGCCTCCCACAGCACGACCAGCCCCTCCGTCACGGCCTGGTCGTACACCGACCGGCGACCCCGCCGTACCGCCGGCATCGCCGAGTCTCCGTTCAGCACTCGGATCGCGTGCTTGCGGTGGTACCCGGTGAGCGCGACGAACTCATCCAGGATCCGCCCCCTCTCGGCCGGCGTGCTCCGCCGATACCGCTCTGTCACGGCCGCCACCAGCTCCCGCCGCCCCTCCGGACTCATCGTCGACATCGTGCCTCCCTTCGGTAGCAGGAATTCTGAGGCAACGATGCTCGCCCGGTAGCAGATCAGGCGAGGCAATGCGCCGGCAAAAATAATTGTCGTTGATCGTGCGCCGTGCGAAGGCGCCATTCCTCAGCGGGTGCGAATCCCGCCCGGCAACTGTCGCTCCAGCCGGTAGCAGTCGGAGCGGACGATGGAGGTGACGACATCGGCTGAAGCACTCCGATGAAGAAGGGCCGCCGAGGGCGGCTCAGCGACCATGCAGGACGTAACGCAAGTGAACGCCGGGCAGGCCTCGAAACCAATAATGCGGAAGCCGACCCGCCGATCATACGGGGAAGGCTGCCAACGGCCGGGAAGCGAGCGACGCAAGCACCGACCGTCTCCGCCGGGGTATTGGCGACGCCATGCATGGAAGAGGGGAATGGACGCAACACGGGAAGCCCTGCCGGTGGCGTAGCACGCGCCAACCGACGACCCGCGAGGGCAAGGCCGGGCCGGCCAGGGTGGCGGAGAAGCCCGTAGTACCGAGGAGGCCGGGTAATGCCGGCGGAGGGAAGGAGCTTCAGGTGGAAGGGATGGCGAAAGGGAGCAGGCTCTCGGGAGTGGCTGACGCCTATCACCCCGGAGATGAGCAGCAATGCCGGACGTCATCACATGCATAAGCGAAGGGGACGACCCGAGCGGTCGCCGTCGTCAGGGCGTCAACAGGTCTGACGGCGCACCGGCCGGCCGGCGCAAGGGTGCGAGCCTGGTGCCACGGCTCGCGAAAACCCGCCCGCTTGCCGTGACCGGGAAGCCCGTGTGCGAGCCGCATGATTCCACTGGAGAGCCCGGTGCCGGAAATCGGCCCGCCGGGTTCGGAGAGCGGGGGGAGGAAACGTGCCCACGGGGTTCGGACTGCGGCCCGGTGCGAAAGCGCCGGACGAGCCACCGACTCCCTACCGGATACGCGCCTCCCCTCGACTCTACAGTGCGCCGCGAAAAGGTGCCAGTCCTCAGCGGGTGCGAATCCCGCCCGGCAACTGTCGCTCCAGCCGGTAACAGTCGGAGCGGATGATGGAGGTAACGACATCGTCTGAAGCACTTCGATGGCAAGGGTCGCCTCGGGCGGCTCAGTGACCATGCGGGCCGCAACGCGAGTAAACGCCGAGCAGGCCTCGAAACCAATAATGCGGAAGCCGACCCGGCTGTTCAGCGGGGAAGGCTGCCCATAGGCGCTAACTTGTTTTCCTGACGTGGCTGGCGTATCCTGGCATGCGGAATGCATGACCGGAAGACCGGCCCGGTGGACGAGGACTGGGATGTGCTGCTGTCGTTCCTTCCGCCGGATTGGCGCGAACTGGCGCGGGACACCGGGGCGTTGAAGGGGCTGCGCAAGGACAAGGCGGTCGACAACCTCCTGCGGACCCTCCTGCTGCATCTCGGCTGCGGACACTCGTTGCGGGAAACGGCGGTCCGGGCCCGACAGGCGCATCTGGCGAGCCTGTCCGACGTGGCGCTGTTGAAGCGGCTGAGGAAGTCCAAGGGTTGGCTGCACGCGCTGTGTGTCCGTCTGTTCGAGGAGCAGGGTCTGGCCGTCGTCCCCGGGGGCGCGTTCCAGGTGCGGGCGGTGGACGCGACGACGGTGAAGGAACCGGGCCCGAGCGGGTCGCTGTGGCGGCTGCACTACAGCGTGGGCCTGCCGTCGCTGACATGCGACTTCTTCAAGCTGACGGAGACCGAGGGACCCGGCACGGGGGAATCGTTGGCGCAGTTTCCGATCCGCGCCGGCGACCACGTGCTGGCCGACCGCGGCTATTCGACGGCCCGGGGGATTCGCCACGTGGTGGACGCGGGGGGGCGTCTGATTGTGCGTGTCAATACCGGGTCGCTGCCGCTGTGCACGGCGGCCGGTCGGCGGTTCGACCTGCTGGCCGCGGTCGGGTCGGTCACCCGTCCGGGCACCGTCCGGTCCTGGGCGACGACGGTGGAGGCCCCGGACGAGCGGGGCGGCCCGGCGCGCGCCATTGCGGGCCGGGTCTGCGTGCTCCGCAAGTCCGCGGAAGCCATCCGCCTGGCGCACCGGAAAGCCCGCCGCGACGCCGCCCGCAAGGGCAACGAGGTGGAAGCGGCCACGCTGCGGTTCGCCGAGTACGTGATCGTCTTCACGACCTTCCCCGAGCCGCCCTTCTCCGCCGCGGACGTGCTGGAGTGGTATCGCCTGCGCTGGCAGGTCGAGTTGGTGTTCAAGCGCTTCAAGTCGCTGGCCCAGTTGGGGCACGTGCCGAAGCGCGCGGACGACAGCGCCAAGGCGTGGCTCTACGGGAAACTGTTCGTGGCGCTGCTGGTGGAGAAGCTGATCCACCACGCTCGCGCGATTTCCCCCTGGGGCTACGACGTACCGGCGCCGTCGCCCCCGCAGCGCGTGGCGTGACTTCAAGTTCGTGCTCAACCAGGTCACGCGGGCCATCGAACCGCCGCTGCCGCTGGCGCGCATGCTCGCGGACTGGCGAACGATCTCCGGCGCGCTTGCCGAGCCGCCACGTCGCCGACAGCCCCAACTCTCCGCGTACTTCGGCTGGGTGGACCCGCTGGAGGACCGAGCGGCTCAAACAAGTTAGCGCCTATGGGAAGGCTGCCACGGGTCGGGAAGCGAGCGACGCAGGCACCGGCCTGTTCCGCCGGGGTAGTGGCGGCGGCACGCATGGAAGAGGGGAGTGGACGCAACGCGGGAAGCCCCGCCGGTGGCGGCGTACGCGCCAACCGACAGCCCGTGAGGGTCGGGTCGGGCCGCGCGGGGTGGCGGAGAGGCCCGTAGTACCGGCGAAACCGGGTAACGCCGGCGGAGGGAAGGGGCCTCGGTTCGAGAGCAGCGCATGACGGAGGAGTGGACATGGGGACTGGCGGGAGCCTATCAGCCCCGGAACGGGTTCAGCGACTTCAGACGGCGCTACATGCGAAAGCGAAGGAAGCTCCCGACTTCCGGTTCTACTCGCTGAGCGACAAGGTGTGGCGCGACGACGTGCTCGCGGTCGCCTGGCAGACCGTCCGCCGCAACGGCGGCGCGGCCGGGGTGGACGGCGAGACGGTCGCGGATGTCGAGTCCCAGGGGGTGGACGGGTGGTTGGGCGCACTGGCGCGGGACCTGAAGGAGGAGACCTACCGGCCGCGGGCGGTTCGGCAGGTGCTCATCCCGAAGAAGCAGCGCGGGAAGTTCCGGCCGTTGGGCATTCCGTGCCTCCGGGACCGGGTGGCGCAGACGGCGGCGATGCTGGTGTTGTCGCCCATCTTCGAAGCCGACCTGCAACCGGAGCAATACGCCTATCGGCCGGGCCGGCACGCGAATGACGCGGTCAAGCGCGTGCACCGGCTGCTGACGACGGGCCATCGGGAGGTGGTTGACGCCGACCTGTCGGACTACTACGGGCAGATTCCGCACCCGGACCTGCTCCGGTCCATCGCGCGCCGCGTGAGCGACGGGCGGTTGCTGGGCTGGGTCAAGGGGTGGCTGGAAATGGCCGTGGACGAGGACGACGGGCGGGGCGGTCGCCGCCGCACGAACCGGGCGCGTCGAGAGCGGAAGGGAACCCCGCAGGGGTCCCCGATTTCACCGCTGCTCAGCAACATCTACATGCGCCGCTTCATTCTGGGCTGGAAGGTACTGGGCTACGCCCGGCGCTTCGAGGCGGAAATCGTCAACTACGCGGACGACTTCGCGGTGCTCGGCAAGGCACCGGCGGCAGAGATGCTGGCGGCGGTCGAAGCCCTGATGAAGCGTCTGAAGTTGCCCATCAACGCCGAGAAGACCCGCTGCTGCCGGGTGCCGGAGGAACCGATGACGTTCCTCGGCTACCGGATTGGACGCAACTACCGGCCATCGACGGGTGCCGCGTACATCGGCACGCGCCCGAGCCCGGCGAGCGTCCAGAGCGTCTGCCGTCGCGTGAGCGAGCTGACGACGCGGCGTGCCGGACTCCTGCCGCCGGGCGATGTCGTGGCGCGCCTCAACCGGTTGCTGACCGGTTGGGCGAACTACTTCATCCTGGGGCAGGTCAGCCCGGCCTACGCGGCGATTGACCGCCACGCCACGCGGCGGCTGCGCCAGTGGCTCGGCCGCAAGCATTATGCCGATGTCCGGATTATGCCGATATCGGCGCAGACGCCGCGATCAGTGGCGGCGTCTGCGCCGAGGCCATCGGCATAATCACAGACCCTCCAGGAAGGCCAGGAGCCTGTCCGGGGGGCGATAGCGGCCGGCGCGGACTCCAGCGGGGGCGGTTCTCGCCAGCGCGCGTTCCTTCAAGGCGAGGTCGGCATGGATGTAGATGTTGGTCGTGTCGACGTGTTCGTGTCCGAGCCAGAGCGCGATGACGGTGGTGTCGACCCCGGCGTGCAGCAGTCGCATGGCGGCGGTGTGGCGTAGCGTGTGCGGGGTGATGTTCTTCTCTCGGAGAGAGGGGCAGGCGGACGTAGCGGTGGCCACGTGTATCGCCAGCCGTTGTGCCAGCGCGTCTCGGCTGAGCGGTCGGCCGGTCCTCGTGGGAAAAACCGGTGCGTCCGGTGTGCCGGCACGCTCGACCAGCCACGTCCGCAGGGCGGCGACCGTCGCCTTGGTGAGCGGCGTGATCCGCTGCTTGCGGCCTTTCCCCAAACAGTTGACGTGCGCACCGCCCGCGAGGTCGAGATCCGCACGGCGCAGACCGATGAGCTCGGAAGCGCGCAGCCCGGTCTGGATGGCGAGCGCGAGGAGGGTGTGGTCGCGGCGACCGGTCCACGTGGCGCGATCGGGCGCGGCGAGCAGGGCGTCGACTTCGACGTCGGACAGAAAGGTCACCAGCCCACGCGGGCCGCGTTTGGGCGGAATCGCGAGGACGCGAGCGATGACGGCGGCCTGATCGGGATGCTCCAGCGCGGCGTAGCGGAACAGGGCATGAATGGCCGATAGCCGTGCATTGCGAGTGCGCACGGTGTTTGCGCGGCCGCGTTCGAGGTGTTCCAGGAACCGCCCGATGAGGGGCGCATCGAGATCGCACAGCTTCAGCTTCGAGGGGGCTGTGGTCAGGTTGGCCGCCGCGAAGCGGAGCAGCAGCCGCCACGCATCGCGGTAGGCGGCGATGGTGTGGGGACTGGCGTGGCGTTGCTGGACCAGTCGGTCCGTGAAGAACGCCTCGAGGATGGGGGCGAGGGCGCTCATGGCTTGCCTCCCAGATGACGTTCGAGGCGGTCAGCGGCCAGTTGCATCAGCTCCGGCGCTGCGGACAGATACCAGTAGGTGTGCTTGGGGTCGACATGGCCGAGATAGGTCGCGAGCAGCGCGAGTCGCGCTTCCGCATCGTGGCCCTGCCGATAGGCGTCGAGCAGGGTGCACACCGCAAAGCGATGTCGGATGTCGTGCAGCCGTGGTCGACAAGAGGCGGAGCGCGGCGCGAGGCCGGCACGCCGCACCAGCGAGCGAAAGGTGCGCTGGACATTGCAGTACAGCAGCCGGGTGCCCGCGGTGGATAGGAACAGCGCGGCAGTGTGCTGCTGGGTCGTCGGCCGATCGCCACGCTGGAGGTATCGCCGGACCGCGGCGGTGGCGCTCGGGTGCAAGGGGAGCTCGCGGGACTTGCCGAACTTGCCACGGCGGACGGTGATCAGGCCTTGCTCGGCGTCGAAGTCGTGCTGGTCCAACGCGATGGCTTCGCCGACCCGCATCCCGGTCACGACGAGCAGCCCGATCAAGGTCCGATACGTGGCCACCCGATGCGCCGTGCGCAAGCCTGCGGCAGCGGCCTGCACGGCCGCCACCTCGTCGTCCGTGTAGGGGTAGGGCGTGGCGCGGAAGGATCGCGTGGGCAGCAGATCCGGAGGCGGGATCTGCGTCGCCGGGTCGATCGTGTGCAGATAGGTCGCGAAGCCGCGGACTACGCCCAGGCGCTGTCCCCACCAGCTCGGGTCCGCGCCGGTCGGTTCCGTCGCCCAGGCGACGGCGTTCGCGACGCGCAGGCGGGTCTGCCCCCGCTCTTCGAGGTGGGTCAGGAACTGCGTGAGGAGCTTCTCCGCCCGCACCAGGCGAGAGCCCATCGCCCGGCGCATTGCCAGGTAGTCGGCCAGGGAGTGACGCAGGGCGGTCATGCGACACCTCCCGGCCACGGGCGGGCGATGGTGCGCAGGGCGTCGCGGTCGACCTTCGCGTAGATCGCCGTGGTCTGCATGCGGGCGTGGCGCAGAAAGTCCCGAATCTCGGACAGCGGGGCGCCCGCGCGAAGCAACTGTGTCGCTGCGAAATGGCGCAATTGGTGCGCGCTGACGTGACCGAGTCCGGCCCGCTGCGCGGCGGCGGCGACGATGTGCGTTACCGTGGTGCGCCTGAACGGCGCATGCGGTGCGGCGAGGCGCACGAAGAGCGTACGGCCCTGCGCAGTGGCCGGGCGCCGATGGAGGTATGCAACGAGCACGGCGCCCACATCGGATGGAAGCGGCACGCGTTCAGCTCGGCGGCCCTTGCCCCGCACGACGAGCTCTCCGGCTCGCCAGTGCACGTCGTCGAGGCGCAGGGTCGCCACTTCGGCGGCGCGCAGGCCGAGACGGGCCAGGGTGGTGATGACCGCGAAGTCACGGCTGCCGCCGAGGGTACGGCGATCACAAGCGGCGAGCAGTCGTCGGACGTGCTCGGGCTCGAGACGTGGCGGCAACCCTGCCAGCCGTCGGCTGTCCACTGACGGGACAGCCCCGGCCAGTGAACCCGTCGTCGCCCCGATGACATGCAGAAACCGCAGCAGCGAGCGCAACGCCGTCGCGGTCAGTTGCGCGGCCCCGCGAGACTGCTCCGCGCAGCGAGCAACCATGAACGCGGTCACGTCAGCTTCGCTGAGTTGGTCGATGTCGAGCGCGAGGCCATCGGCGGAAACGCAGCGGCGCAGAAAGGGACGGACCGAATGGACGTAGCCATCGACGGTGCGTTCGCTCAGGCCGCGCTCGACGGTGAGGTACCGTGAGTACCGTCCCAAGGCTTCGTCCACAGGCCCGACAGGGATGCGCGGCGGCCCGGAGGGCGTCGCGCCGCGACGCTGCAGGTACATCAGCAAGGGACGCAGCGCGCGGCTTGTCCACAGGTACCTGTAGCCAGCATCGCGTCGAGCGCGAAGGAACCGCTCCGCATGGCGGGGAAGATCGGCGACATCGAAGTCGTTCGAGCCAAGCCAGCGGCTCACATGGGCCATCAGACGCAACTGCTCAGCCTGAGAACCCGACCGGTAGCCTTGGCGTCCGAGCTCGGCCGCGAAGCCGACGGCGAACGGCTGGAGAACGCCGGGAATGCGAACGCGTGACGGATCGGTCATGAAGGCCTCCTCTCCTCCAGGGGGTTGTGAAGAGAAGGCCCTCTGTCTGTCAAGTCCCAACGATTATGCCGATCATCCAGGCGCAGCAGCGGTCCCCAACGGGAGCGTCAGAACCGATATCGGCATAATCCGGACATCGGCATAATGCTTGTTATTCCGACATCGGAATAACAAGCACAAGGCGCGGTCCGGACTCTACGTGCGGTTTCCGGACGAGCGGCTCCGGCAGGAGTACGGGCTCACCCGCCTTGGCGCGCGTACGACGAGCTTTCCGTGGGCGAAGGCATGATCTCGTCCGAGAGCCGGATGCGGGAAATCCGCACGTCCGGTTCGATGAGCGGCGACTGGAAACGGAGCCACGGCGGGGAGTGAGGCACCGGCAACGGGCGAAAGCCGCCGGGAACAGCTACCCCCATCCGCCTACCGCCACCGCGCCAGTCGTCGACTCTACCATGGAGACGGTGAGCGGCGAGATCCTGCTGAGGCCGCGCGGCGCCGGTTCGGCTCGGGAGGGCTTCCGGTATTCAGCTAGGCGCGCGCCGGTCAGACGCGAGTATGCGGTGCACGTCAGGCGCGGCCTGGGCTTGGGAGAACGGGACGCGCCGCTGGTCGATCTGTCTTCGGGGTTGACCTGGTTCCACTTCGGCGGGGCCGAGTACGAAATCGGTCTGTGCGAGCTCTTTGGGGGATTGCGGCCGATCGGGGCGCTGGCCGGACTGGCGGTGCGAGTCAATTCCGGCGGTGCGTTGTCGTCGACTCGGCTCGATGTCTCCGAGAGCAGGCTGCGTCAGGTGGTGAACGACCGGTTCTCGGACCTGGAGCGTGTATTGGACGTTGGTCCGTATCAGCGCGAGTTGCCAGAAGCATGCCGTCGGAATGTCGTGGCGTCGCTGATGGATGTGCCTGTGTTCCGGCGTTGGTTGAAGAGCCGTCGGGTATGGCGCATGACCTCTGAGGATCCACGGTGCGGGCACTTGCGAGCAATCTGATTCCTCGATTCCTCGCGGGCTCTCTGACCAAGCTGGTGGAGGAGCAATTTGTGGGAACCAATCCTGTCAACCAAGGCTGCGGGCGGTGTCTTCCGGCCTTGACAGTCATGGACAGGGGATGCGTGTCCAGTTGGAGAGATGAACTTCATCGCTGGAGCACGGAACTGAAATAGTCATGCCCGCATTGCAATTTGCTATTCCGTTGGTTCTTCCGGAGAGTTTGGGTCGAGCCGCCACTTGATGCGTACGAAGTACCGTGCCATGGCCGCGTATTCGTGATCCGGGGCCATCATGGCTTCAATCTGGGTGATAGCTGCGGCCTTCGCCTCTGGCGCGTATTGCGCCGGCAGTTCTTCGATGATTTTCACCAACGTCCTGAGGATGCTGTAGTTGGGCCACCGCCGCCGGCGCAGCTCTTCACGGTTGAGTCACTAGTGTCCCAAGAAACTCGGGACAGCCACCCGTAAACCATAGAACGTAAAGGAGATACAGAGATTTGGAACTGTCATCGACTTGAACTCGCTCCCGCTCTGAAACGATGCTCGTGCTTATTTCCGAGGAGATGGGGCATGTACTCAGGCAAGCTGGTCTTCGCGCAGGTGATGGATCACCTGCCGATGCACACCTTCCGTCGCGCCGTGAGCCGATATGGCGGCAACCGTTACGTTAAGTCCTTCCCGTGCCACAGCCAGTTTCTGTGCATGGCATTCGCCCAACTTACGTATCGGGAAAGTTTGCGAGATATCGAGGTCTGCCTGCGCGCACAGCGACAGAAGCTCTATCACTTGGGCATTCGCAGTCCGGTGTCGCGCAACACCTTGGCCAATGCGAACAAGCAACGCGACTGGCGAATCTACGCCGAGGTGGCGCAAGCGTTGATCCGCATCGCCAGACCGATGTACGCCAGTGAGAACTTGGGCCTGGACCTCGATAACACCGTGTTCGCCCTCGACGCATCGACCATCGACCTGTGCCTGTCCATGTTTCCGTGGGCACCGTTCCAGTCGACGAAAGCGGCGGTCAAGCTGCACACGCTGCTCGACCTGCGCGGCCCGATTCCGACGTTCCTGCATGTCTCCGACGGCAAAATGGCCGACGTTCACGCGCTCGACCGCTTCGTCCCCGAACCTGGTGCCTTCTACGTGATGGATCGTGCGTACCTCGACTTCGAGCGCCTGTACGCCTTGGCGGCATTCGGTGCGTTCTTCGTTATCCGCGCAAAGTCCAACACGCAATACCAGCGTCGGTACTCTCGACCGGTCGACAAGACGACCGGTCTTCGTTGCGATCAAACCATCGTGCTCACGGCTGCGGATTCCACGTCCCGGTATCCGCAGCCGCTCCGTCGCGTGAAGTACTGGGATAAATCCACGGACAAGACGTTCAACTTCCTGACCAACAACTTTGCGATCCCTGCGTTCACAGTCGCCGAGCTGTACCGGCACCGCTGGCAAGTCGAGCTGTTCTTCAAGTGGATCAAGCAGCATCTGCGGATCAAGTCGTTCTTTGGGACCTCGGAGAACGCCGTCAAGAGCCAAATCTGGATCGCGGTGTCGGTGTATGTGCTCGTGGCCATCATCAAGAAACGGCTGGATCTCCCGGTAAGTCTCTACACAATTCTACAGACGCTGAGTTTGACAGTGTTCGAGAAAACCCCGCTTTTGCAGCTATTTTCTGATACCGATTACACTTCTCTTAGTGAAGGCCCCCGTAACCTGTTGAATCTATTGGAGTAATTCCTGGGACACTACTGCGGTTGAGTCCGAGATCGTCTACCGCCGCGCGTATGGCGCGACTTGCACGGACGCGCCTCGTGCGCGCGGTGACGCGGACTTCCTGGAGGACCGTATCAGCTTCCCATGCATGGAGTTCCTCGGGATCTTCGAGGTAGGGATCGACGAGATAGGGCTTCTCTCTTGTGGCTGCCCGAACGAATTCATCGAACGGCATGCCGCCGGCGGCTCGGTCACGCGGGTCGGGAGTCATCAACTTGGCTTGTTCTCTGGTGGTGAGCCCGGTCCGAGATCGCACGATCGGCTCCTGCCAACGGCGGTCCTCGCTGGCGACGCGGAAGGTCGCCTTCTTGTACATCTGGTTGCAGATCTGGCAACTGTAGGAGAAGTTGTCGTAGCAATACGCCAGCCACCAGTACACACTCTTGGGGCGGAAGTGCTCCACGTCGCCGTAGGCCACGGTGCTGGTGGAGGACTCGCAATAGGCGCACTTGCCGTGCGTTTCCGCCTTCAGATGCGGCTTCGCGCGACGCCAGACGGCGGAATCGGGCTTGCCGCCCCTTCGTCGCAGGCGGATCAGGGCCAAATTCTTGTCGATTCGCTGTTCGCCAGCGAACCCGTCCGGGGGAACCGTGGTTCTGGTCAGCTTGATCACGGCATCTGGGCGTGTGGTCCGCTTCCTGGCTCCGTGCGGCGGATCAACTACTCGACTCTTATCTTGCGTTGCGGCCACCAGGGGAACGAGAGGCTGCGCCGTGCCGCGCCTTGCCGTCGGAAGCGGCAGAGCGGGGGGCAGCGGCCTTCTCGAGCAGGGCTTGAATCGATCTGAGCGCATCGATTTGTTCCCTGGCTTCCTTGTCGTCGTCCCACGCGGGAGCGTCGGCGAGTTGTTCGCGCAAGGACTCGAGCTGTCGGCGCGTAGCCGCCGTCTGGGGCTTCTGGGCCTTGAGAGCCCGGTACCGATTCTTGAGATTGGCAATCCGGGCGGAGTCGACCGTATCGACGTCGAAGAGCGGCTCGATGAGTTGATGCAGCCCAAGTCGGTCCGGCGCGATGTCGTAGTCTCGGAGTTCGGGCATGGCCTGGGGTGTGGGGCGCGCGAGGACATGGACTTCGCCCGGACCGGCCTGTTGAGCGGTCATGGGCGAATGCGTGGTCGCCACGATCTGGAAGTTGGGCAGTTTGTCCCCGAGGAATCGCCGAAGCCGCCGCTGCCACTTGACGTGCAGGTGGAGATCGATCTCGTCGATCAAGAGTAGTCCTCGCGTCGCCAGCGGGTTGGAGTAGTTGTCGAAAGCGGCCGTGGTGCGGTAGAGCAGATCCCCTATCCAGGCCGCCACGTTCTGGTAGCCATCGCTCAAGTCGTCCAGCGACACGGGTCCGTCGACAGTGTCGAAGATCAGCGTCTTGCGGGTCTTGTCGATGTTTCGGAACGTAACGTCCGGAAGAAGCTCGGCGAGGGCCGACCGAATCAACTGCAGAAAGCTGTCACCTCGGACGTAGTGAAGATCCATGGCCCAGGATGCGAGTGGTCGGAGGGTCGCGTCGGCGTCGAATAGGGTCCGGACCATGCCGGCTCGGATGGACCGTTGTTCGTCAGCGCGTATGCCGCCACGGCCGAGGCGACGCGATGCGCCATAGCCGGTGAGGAAGCAGCTTCGCGCGGTGTGGGCGAGAGCGTCTTCGAGGGGGGCCAGCGACTTGGCGTTGCGATCGAGAGTCTGCGAGATGGTCTCGCCCCGGCTCAACTGGAGATGTACTTCACAGTTGCGGCCCTGTGCGGTCGCAATGGCACCTTGGATGCTGGCGGTCGGCTGTCCGGCGCGAATCCAGCTCGAAGGGTTGCGTCCCAGGAGCTCCGGCAGAGCATCGCGACCACAGAGGAGCAGCGCGATACAGCGCAGGATCGTGCTCTTGCCGGTGCCGTTCTCGCCGAGCAGCAACGTCCACCTGCGGTTGTCGCTGTCGAAGTCCAGTTCGAAGTCGGCGATGGCGCGAATGTTCTCGATGTGGATGCGCTTGAGGAACACTGGTTCAGGCAACCCCCGGAGGAACCGCGTTTACTTGGTTCGAACTGGCGGGGGCGGCCGTGTCGGGCGCCCCCGCGCCGGCCGACGTCGCTCAGTCGTTCGTCGACTCGAACTGCGCCTCGAGGGGCATCAGGGCCGCCTTGATGGTCGAGCCCCAGATGCGGTTGCCCTTGTCGTTCAGGTGCAGGCCGTCGTCGATGAAGATGTCGTCCATGACCGTCCCGTCCGCCTTCAGGAACGGGGTGACGACGTCGATGTAGTGCACGCGCTCGTCGGCCGCCGCGACCTCCTTGTACAGCGCGTTGGTCTCCTGCGCCTTGTCCCACACCGCCACCCGGGCCAGGCTCGGTTTCACCGACATCACGTAGACGCGGGTGTCGGGCAGCTCGGCGTGGACCGCCGCGATGATCTGCTCGAGCTCGGCCGCGATCGTCGCCGGCGGCACGAAGAAGCGGCCGGTGTCGTTGTCGCCTTCGTAGATCACCACCGCGCGCGGCTGGTACGCGATGACGACGCGGTCGACGAAGTGCAGCACGTCGGCCATGGCGCTGCCCCCGAACCCGCGCGGAATGACCGTCAGCGGCGCGAGGGCCGCGGGCATCGCGTCGTTCCAGCGGGCGATGCTGGAGCTGCCGGTGACGACTATCGCGCCCGGCTGCGGCATGTTCTCGCGGTCCGCCGCCTCGAACGCCTGTATCGCGCCCTCGTAGCGCGACGGGTCGATGGGCTGGGGCTGGTGTGCTGCCGCCAGCGTCGCGATTCCCGTCACGAGGAGCGCCGCCGCCGCCACTGATCTCAACCACACCATCTTCCTCTTCATCTGCAACCTCCCGGTCCATTGGCGTTTCTCGGGTTCGATGCTGCCGATTATAGCCGCCGTCGGGTCGGCCGGAGTCGGCCGGTTCCGTCGCCTGCGGAGGCCGGGGCCGTCCGCCGCCGGTGGGCGTGTCGTCGGGTGGCCGGAGTCGTCGGTCCCGTCGCTTCCGCCCGGGCCGGTCGGGCGACGGAGGCCCTGCCGACCCTGATCTCAAGCGCGGCCCGCCCGTGCGCGGGGCCAGAGCCACGACGATCGTTCCGGAGCGGCAGGAACCGGCGCTTGGTCCGATGCCGCGGGGGGGGCGGCGCGCGGCCGTGGTCACGGCCCTTCCGGCACGTAGATGATCTCGCCGCTCTCGAGCTGGTAGGCGATGCCCACCCGCCGGCCGCGGCGGCCCGCCGCGTCGTCCACGTCCTCGGCCCGGTAGCGGGTGATCTCCCCCGCCTCCTGCGTGATGATCTCCATCTCCGCCGTGCCGGGGTTCTTGACCATGGTGAAGTCCTCCTGCGTGAGGAACTCCGTCAACTGCCAGCGGCTGACCATCGCGACCATGAGGGCCACCGCGAAGACCATGGCGACGTCGAACAGGTTCGCGATGGCCCCGAGGGGGTCGCTGTCGTCATGCCGCAAGCCGCCGATTCTGCGTCGCCGTTTCCTGCCGGCCATCCGGTCCTCCTTCGGCGGGTCAGCCCGCCAATCGTCGCCGCAAGGGTTCGCGCCAGCGAAACTCCCCTACGCAACCGCAGGGGCCGCGCCGCGGTCATATGCTTGCGCCCGCCCAACCCTCCAGTGAGTACACGCCTCGTCCGAAGGCGGCGCCGTCCTACGGCGCAGACTCCTGGCCCGCCCGTTCGCCGACGAGGCCGCTCACGAACTCCAGATCGTTGAGCGCCTCGGTGTGCCAGCGCTGCTTCGCCTGTTGGACGGCGAAGCCGATGCCGCCGACGAAGAGCCCCACGACGGTGGTCGAGAAGGCCACCTGCAGGTTCTCGGCCATCGTCACGATGTCGCCGGCGGCGAGGCCGACGAGGGCCGGCCCCATGGGGATGAGGGTCCCCATCAGGCCGAGCATCGGGCCCAGCCGCGCCATCGTCCGCGCCGGCGCGAGATCGGTCTCGCAGCCCGCCTCGAAGTCGGCGAGCACCTTCTCGCGCTGCGCGGCCGAACCGCCGTGGTCGAGCAGGCGGCCGATGGCCGGCGTCCACCGCGGCTCGGGGGGGAGGTCGGCGTCGCGCAGCACCGCCTCGACGTTGCCGCCGTCGAGCCGGTCGAGCAGGGGCCGCAGCGCGGCGCGGAACCGGAGCCGCGACAGCCACGCGCCGTAGGTGCGTCCGACGAGCAGCAGCGACCGGCCGAAGAGGATCAGCAGCAGGACGATGACCGGAACCAGCAGGCCGGTCGAGAGCAGGTAGAGGGTGCGTGTCAACAGCTCCATGGCTCAGCCCGCGAGGCGGCGCAGGTGCCGGCGATGGCTCCAGTAGCCGACGAGGATGCCGAGGGCCGCGGTGCCGGCGACGACGGCCAGGGGGCCGGCCTCGACCGCCGCCCCCGTGCTCCGCACGCCCCCCCGCAGCGCGAACGCGGTCAGGCCGATCGCCAGCGCCACCTGGCCCACGTGCACCAGCAGGCGCAGCTCGGCCCGGAGGTCCCGGTCCGGGAGCAGCCGCCAGATGGCCTCGCTGCCGCCCATGCCCGCGACGACGACGGCGAGGCACAGCACGAGCGCCGTCGTCGAGAAGGTCCATCCCGACGCCGCGTGGAACGCCTTCACCTCCACGTAGAACAGCGCCGGCGCGGGGATGAACCCGACGTGGTGCGCCGCCAGCCGCTCGAACCAGCGGAGCCGCCGGCCGTGCTGCGCGCCGAGCAGCAGGGCGACCCCGCCGCAGCCGAGGACGCCGTCGAAGGCGAGCAGCGCGGCCAGCGTCTGGACGCCGGCGCCGTCGAGCCCGCCGACGAACGCGGTCAGGCTCTGGCGTACCGCGAGCGGGTGCAGGGCGTAGACAGCGGCGGCGACCGCGGCCACGACCAGCCCACGCGCCCAGCGCCGATCGATGGACGTCGCGGCCAGGAGGAACAGGACGACGCCGGTTCCCGCGACGACGTCGAGTACCGTCTCCATGCCTCCCACGTGGTCAGATCGTGCTTCGCCGCCGCCGCGGGGCGAGCAGCGCGAGCGGGAACAGGACGGCACCGGTCCCCGCGACGAGGTCGAGCACCGCCTCCATGGCTCCCACGCGTCAGATCGTGCTCCGCCGCCTGCGCAGGGCGAGCAGCGCGAGCACGAACAGGCCGGTGGCGATGATCGCTCCCAGCCACGCCAGGCGCGCCGGGGTCGGCCGGGCCGCCGCCGCGTCCGCCGGCCGCGGCTCCGCGTCCTCCTGGGCCAGCACCACGCTCGCCTCCGTCAGCTCCACGCTCGTCGTCAGGGCCCGCTGCAGCTCGCTCCGGTAGCTCGCCGCGAGGTCCGCCGGGGCCTGCTCGGCGATGAACGACGCCAGGGCCGCATTGTCGCAGACGAAGCCGCTGCAGCCCGCCTCGAACTCCTCCACGAGCCGGGTGTGGAGTTCCGCGAGCACCGCCACCTGCTGCGCCGTGGCCTCCCAGAGGCCCTTGCGCGCCGTCTCCAGCATCACCGCCGTCATCTCCTGCAGCGCATACGGGTTCTCGCGCCGGAAGAAGTCCTCGACCCCGAGATCGTAGCGGTCGTCGACGTACACCTCGTACAGCTCGTTCCAGAGGGTGTCGTCGATGGCGGCCGGCTTCATCACGTTCCACCCGTAGGTGTTGCGGAACGTCTCGGCGAAGTGCTCGGCCGACGAGGCGCCGCCCTCCTGCATCTCCCCGATGTAGGCCGGGTTGAGCAGCGTCGACCGCGCCTCGGTCCAGATCGTCTCCTCCAGGTCCGTCACCCGCGGCCGGTTCATGTTGCGGAAGTCGTTGAAGTAGGCGTCGGCGTCGCGGCCGGTGACGTGGCGGACGGCCGCGCTGAGCCCGCCCATGAACTCGTAGACGTGGTCGAGGCTCAGGGCGCCCCAGGTGTGGCTCTGCCGCGGCTGCACCACGACCTCGGTGCCGGCGAGGGCCGCCTCGAAGAGGCCGTCGGCATAGAAGCTCCAGAGCTCGCCCTCGTCGTAGACCGCGCCCATGTTGCGGATGTACTGGTCGGCGACCTCGGCGTCCTCCTCCCAGCGGTCGCCGCTCTCGACCATCCCCATGATGGCGGTGCCGTAGTTGCCGTTCACGCCGCCGAAGACGCGCAGGGTCGAGTAGCGCCGCGCGTCGGCGGGCGAGAGGCCCCTGGCCATCATCACCTCCTCGGCGCGCAGCCGCCCCTCCGCGACGAAGTTGGCCTCGGCGTCGCGCGCCTCGGCGGCCAT
The DNA here is from genome assembly GCA_963664545.2 of Vicinamibacterales bacterium. Taxonomy (GTDB): domain Bacteria; phylum Acidobacteriota; class Vicinamibacteria; order Vicinamibacterales; family UBA8438; genus JAJEEA01. Next base: position 4,278,636 of record OY761475.2, read on the forward strand.
GGCGACGGCGCGGTTGATGAGGGCGAGGCGCGAGGCGGCGAGGTCGCGGAGCTGGCCGGCGGTCTGGACGACGACGTCGATGCGGGGGCGTCCGAGGTCGGCCGAGGGAATCAGGCGGAGGTCGCCGACCCGCCCGCGCGGGTCCCAGACCGGCTCGACGCCGAGTAGGTAGAAGATCTCGCCGATGGTGGCGCCCTCGGTGCCGATGAAGTCGGTGGGCCAGAGGGTGAACGCGACCTTCTTCGGCCAGTCGTCGTGCCGGCGGCGGTGCTCGTCGATCAGCGACTCGGCCAGCCTGCGTCCCACCGTCCACGCCTCCCGGGAGGGCGTCTGCTCGGCGTCGATGGAGAAGAGGTTGCGCCCGGTGGGGACGGCGTCGGGGTTGACGATGGGGTCGCCCCCGGGCGAGGGCTCGACGTAGCCCCCGCCGAGGCCCCGCACCACGCTCTCGAGCTCGAGGTCCGAGCTGTCGCGCAGGCCCTTCCGGTGGCGGTCGACGCCGGCGACGCCCGCCTTCAGCACGAGAAACGGTTGGGCGAGCTTCGATTCCCCGTGGGCCTCCTTGAGGTCGGCCGGCGAGACGAGGTCCGACAGCACCGCCTCGACGCTCTCTCCCCCCGCCCGCCGCGCGTAGGCGCGCCGCGCCGTCTGCCGGTAGCGGCGCTCGAAGCGCGCCGCGTCGTCGAGGATGTCGCTCTCGACCACCCCCTTGGCGATGTCGATGCCGGCGAGGCCGTAGGCGATCGGGTCGATGGCCATCAGCTCCGCCGTCCCGTGGACCTCCCCGTCGGAGAACGCGTTGCCCAGCGTGTAGAAGCCCTGCACGACCTTCGCCCCGTCGATGGTCTCGACGTGGTTGCTCAGCCGGAAGTAGTCGTCGTCCGACCATGCCTTCTCGGGGTCGAGGCCGAGGTCCACGTGCAGGTCCATGTCCACGGCCATACGCCGGATGGTCCGGGCGTGCTCGGCCCTCACCGGGCCGTCCGCCGAGTTGCGGTAGCGGTCGAGCCGGTCGCGCAGGGGGCGCAGCCCCTCGTAGAGGCCGCCCTCCATGAAGGGCGGCGTGAGGTGGGTGACGGTCGCCGCGTAGGCGCGCCGCTTGGCGATGATGCCCTCGCCGACGTTGCTCATGATGTAGAGGTAGACGTGCGGGATTCCGCCGATGAGCGCGTCCGACCAGTCGAACGACGACAGGGCTATCTGCTTCCAGGGCCTGAACTCCAGGCTCCCGTGGGTGCCGAAATGCATCACCGCGTCGGCCTCGAACCCGTGCCGGGTCCACAGGTACGACGCCACGTAGGGATGCGGCGGCGCTTCCAGCGTCCCGTGCACGAGGCGGAACGTGTCGTCGCCCACCCCCGCCATCGGCTGCGGGAGGACGACCACGTTGCCGAACCGCACGCGGGCGACCGCGATCGCGGCGTCGTTGCCGCTGCCCACCGTCATGTACTCCCCGGGGGCGGGCCCGTACGCCGCGGCCACCGCCTCCCGCATCGCCGGCTCGAGGTGCTCCTCGGTCCATGCCGCGTACCGGGCGGCGGGCACCAGGGCCGGATCGCCCTCGGCCACGTACTCCTCGAAGTCCCCGCGGGCATACGGCCCGAGCACCGGCCCCTGCGCCTGGATGAGGTCCCAGAAGGCGTCCTCGGTCTCCGGCAGGCCCTCGACCGTGTAGCCGGCGTCGCGCATCGTGCGCAGCAGGTTCAGGAGGCTCGGCACCACCTCCATGTTGCTGGCGGTCATCGCGTTCTTGCCCGGGCCCTTGTAGTAGTAGATGGCCACCCGCTTGTCGCGGTTGGGCGTGGCCTTCAGGGCCAGCCAGCGTTCGACGAGGTCGCAGAATTCCTCGAGCCGCTCCGGCATCACGTCGAAGATCTCGTAGCCGTGCTCGTCCTCGAACTCTGCCGCGACCGCGTAGGGGGCCACCCCGCCGTCGAGCTCGGGCAGCACCACGCTGAGGGTCAGCAGGCCGCCGGCCATCCCCTGCTGGTCGGCGATCCACTCGTCGTGGTCCTGGAAGACCGACACGGCGGTCAACATCGGGATGTTCCGCTCGCGGAGCCACGCGATCGCGTCCCGGGAGCGTCCCCGGGAGAGGCGGCCGTGGGGCATCAGGACCACGAGATCCGGCTCGATCGCCTGCAGGAACTCGAGCCGCTTCTCGTTGCTCGCGATCGGAAAGACGTTCCACTGCCGCCCTTCGAGGGCCCCGATGATGGCGTCGACGTGGTCGCGGTTCGCGTTGAAGGGGCCGGGCACGCTGGTGAGGAGGGCGATGGTCGGGGCGTCCGGCTTGGCCAGGCCCTGCTCGGCGTAGTAGGCGCGGAAGGCGTCGACGGTCTCGAACGTCCGGCGGTCGTCGAGGTGGAACAGCACGTCCATCGCCCGCTCCGCGGGAGGCTGCACCGGGTCCGACCGGAACGCCTTGCCGTCGAGCTCGGCGCGGGAGAAGTTGAGCAGGCGGGCGTAGTTCTCCGTGCCCCCGAACCGGAAGTAGCCGCCGACGTGCTCGAGCTGTCGGCCCTCGAGGTTGGTGACGTCGTGCTGGGGGTTCGACACGCCGCGGACGAACAGGCGCGCGCCGCGCCGCCCCGCCTCGCGAAGCTGCTCGATGTGCGTCTCCTGCAGCTCCAGGCCGCGTCCGTGAATGAACACGACCGGATAGGACGCCGCGCGATGGAGGGCGTCGAGGGCTATGGGCTCGATGCGCACCGCCTGGTCCCCGCGCGCCCGCTCCAGGCGGGCGGGTGGGGGCGAGGTAGTGCCGGTAGATGCCGGCCGCGGTTCCCATCACCGCCAGCGCGAGGGCGGCCAGGAGAATCGTCCTGCGGCGTACCTCGGGCCTGAAGAGACGCCGTAGCGTGCCCGTCCGTCTCGTCGATTCCGTCATCACCCTGCTCCTCGACCGTCTTGCGAATCGCGTGCTTCCCTGCCCGGGAACCGGCCCGAAACGGCCGGCTCCCGGACAGGTCTTTCCCGCCCGGCTAGAACGGCGTCACCGCCAGGCTCACCGAGTACATCCGGGCCGCCGTCGGGCTTCCCAGTGACTCGTCGTAGTAGGCGTCCATCAGGTTCAGCACCTGAACGCCCACGCGCAGGTTGTCGTTGGGACGGAGGTAGAGCCCGAAGTCGGTGCGGGCGTACTCCTCGAGCCACACCGGCCGGCCCCGCGACGTCTGGAAGCGGTCGTCGACCCACCGCTGATCGACGGATCCGGTCAGGCGCCACGAGCCCAGCCAGGCGCCGACCTCGAGGCCCAGGTTCACCTTGTGCTTCGGCACGCGGGCCAGCAGGTTCCCCGTCGCCAGATCCTCGCTGTCCGTGTAGGTGTAGTTGGCGTAGTAGTCGAGCCAGGCGGCGGCCTGCCCGTTCGCCACCAGTTCCACGCCGGTCGAGCGGGCCTCGGCGACGTTGACCCAGTCGAAGTGACTGCGGTCGGCCGAGGCGATGAGCTGGACGAGGTCCGTCATGTCGTTGTGAAAGACGTTCATCTCGGTCCGGAACGCGCGGCTCACCTCGTGCTGGATGCCCCCGTCGAACGAGATGATGTACTCGGGCCGGAGGTCGGGGTTCGGGAAGCCGGGCGTGGTGCCGTGGAAGACGACGTTCCCGAAGAGCTCCGACAGGCTCGGCGCCCGGAACGCGCGGCCGGCCGACGTGCGGACCCGCGTCGACGGCGTGATGGAGTACAGCAGCGCGACCTTCGGCGACGCGACGGTGCCGAAGCGGGAGTGATAGTCGAACCGCAGGCCGGGGACGAGCCGCACCCTGTCCGCCACGTCCCACTCGTCCTGCACGTAGGCGGCCGCGACGTGGAACAGCTCCCGGGATCCGGCCGAGAGGGGGAAGACGTCGCCGAGCGGCGGGTCGCGGACGATGCTGACGGACGGATTGACCGCGCCGGCGGCGAGCAGCTCCGCCTGCAGGCCCATGGCCTCCGCCGCGAGGTCGGCGTCTGAGCCGAGGAGGTTGGTGCGGTCGACGATGAGGCTGTCGCCGAAGTTGCCGCGGTCGTGGATGTACGTGGCCCCGAACACGACGGAGTGGCTCAGGCTCGGCGTCCAGGTGATCTGCGGCTCGACGAGCGTGCTCTGGATCGCCGTGTCCCGGTCGGTGAGGGCGGCGAAGGCGTGCGCGCCGCGCTCGACGGTCTCGGTGAGGCCCGATCCGGGGAGCCCGACGATGGTCGTCTGCCGCGTCGGGGTGCGCGTGTAGTTCTCCTGGAAGATATGTGAACGCAGGTCGCGCTGGCTGATCTTGAGCTGCGCCGACACGGGGCCGGCGCCCCGGTGGCGGAGGACGCCGCCGAGGTTCACCGACGTGCCGGTCCGGTTCTCGTCGACGGCCACGGGCAGCCGCCCCGTGACGTCGAGCCCCGACGTGTAGCGCGAGATCCGCGGCAGCAGCGTCGCCGTCCACCCGTCGGCGGGGGCGAAGTCGAACCGGCCGCTGAAGCGCACGTCCTCGTAGCCGACGTTCTGCAGCGGGATCTGCCTCCCGCCGCTCAGGCGCGTATCGCGGTTGTAGACGTTGTCGATGCGGCGGCGGTCGGCCGTGAACGAGTAGGCGACGGGCCCCGATTCTCCGCGGGTCGATCCGCCGAACTGGTGGTAGCCGGAGTTTCCGCCGCTCGCGAAGAAGTCGGCGGTCGGCGGCCCGGCCCCCTGCCGGGTGATGGCGTTGATGGCGCCGGCGAAGGCGTTCGCCCCGTAGAGGCTGGAGAACGGCCCGCGGACGACCTCGACCTGCTCCACCGACTGCACCTGCACGAGGTTCAGCTCGGCCAGCGTGCCGGTGCCGAGGTCGTTGGCGGGGAGCCCGTCGACCAGGAAGAGCGCCCGCTTGGTGCCGGGGACGCCCCGCACGACGAGCATCGAGTTGGCCCGGGCGGCCATCCCGAACGCTCCACGAAGTCGATGCCCGGCGTCCGGCGCAGGAGGTCCTGGATGTTGCGGGCCGGGGACGCCTGGATGGTCTCCGCGTCGAGAATCGTGACGCTGGCCGCGACCTCGGTCACCGCGCGCTCGGTCTGGGTCGCGGTCACCACCACGCTCTCCTCGAACTCCAGCACCGGCAGCTCGAGGTCGACCCGCACGAGCTGCCCGGCCCCTACCGTCACCGGCGAAGTGAGCGTCGCGAAGGCCTCCCGCGTGACCGTCAACTGATAGGTGCCGGACGGGACGCCGTCGATGACGAACGTGCCGTCTCCCTCCGTGGTGGCCGACATGCCCGTGCCGTCCAGGACCACGAGGGCGGCGGGCAGCGGCGCGCCGCCGTCTTCGGCGACGACGGTTCCCTGAATGGAGCCGGCTTGTCCGAATGCCGAATCTGCTGCGAACAATCCGGCCGCGAAGAGCACGGCCAGGGCGAGAGGAAGGGCTGGTCGACTACGTACACGCATACTCACGTCACACCTCCGCGGCGGTCGCGCGCCGGATTCCCGGCCGGCGGGCCGCCGAATTCCCACGGCTCGAATGGCCGACCGCGGATGCCCTTACCGGGGCGACCGGGTCGACGCGGCGAGAGGAGGTGTTACGCGGGGGGGCCGCGGGTGGGGTGCGGGTCGAGCGCGGTCCGGAAGCCGGGCCGGCGGCGGGTCGGCGCGGGGGCGGGTGCCAGCGGTAGCGCCGCCGCGGGCGTAGCTGCCTCCGCCGTCGTCACCGTGGAATGGTCGCGGAGACAACAGAGGGTGCAGTGGTGATCGTGGTGACCGTCGAGGTCGCCGTCGTCGTGCCCGTGAGAGAGGAGGCCGGCCGGTAGCAGGGCGCACGCCAGCACCAGCACCGCGGATGCGATGGGCCGGCTCGGCTTCGTCATGGCTCTGCTTGCACGTTGCACGGCGACAGTACGGATTCGCCCGGCTCAGTTTCCGGTTGCGCCGCCGCGTCCGATGCGGATCAGCTCCCGGCCTGTCCTGACGAAGAACGCGCCGTCGACGGCGGCGACCCCGTACACCCGCTCGGAGACGGTCAGCGTGTTCCTGGCCACCTCGATCGGCTCGGCCGCGTCGGCGGCGAAGACCGAGGCCGTGCCGTCGGTCCCGAACAGGTAGACGCGGTCGCCGTTGACGACGGGCGTCGCCCACGCGGGAGACGCCAGGCGGACCGCCCATCGCGACTGGCCCGATTCGAGCGCGAGGCTGCGGATGACGCCCCGGGAGTTGGTGAACCAGACCGACTCGCCGGTCACCACCGGGGACGACATCGACGCCGTCGCGCTCTGGCCGCGCCAGAGCACGTGCTCGTTCCGCACGCGCCCGCGGTTGTCGAGCGGCAGGGCGAGATTCGACCCCGAGTCCATCGAGGGGACGACGATGCGCCCTCCGGCGATGACGGGTGAAGGCATCCGGTTGCCGGAAAGGCCGTCCAGCCACCAGATCCGTTCGCCGGTCCCCGCGTCGTACGCCTCGACCATGCCGTCGACGCTGACCACCACGAGCTCGCGGCCGCCCCGGGGCAGGACGAGCGGCGTCGTCCAGGAGGACCTCGCGGGACGCTCCGCCTTCCACCGCGTTTCGCCGGTGGCGGGGTCGACCGCGAGCAGGTACGACGGCCCGTCGTGGGCGGCGAGGACGAACAGAGCCCCGTCGTTGCCGGCGAGCGAGCCGCCCAGCCCGTAGCCCTCGATCGTGCCGTAGTCCGCCTTCAGCGACCGCGACCAGACGGGCTCGCCGTCGTGGCTCAGGGCGCCCAGGTCGCCGCTCTCGAACAGGTAGTAGACGCGCTCGGCGTCGACGCGGGGCGTCGGCGCGCCCTTCGCCACGATGTTCGTCACCTCGACGGGGTGGCTCGACGCCAGGGTGTGGCGCCACCGCAGCACGCCGGTCTCGGCGTCGACGGCCTCGACGATCTGCGTCTCGCGCATCGGGCCGTCGATGGCGGTGGCGAACACGACGCCGTCCCAGACCACGGGGCTCGACTGGCCGTAGCCGCCGATCGCGTGCCGCCACGCGACGTCTTCCTCGTCCGACCAGGTCAGGGGGAGGCCGCGGGCCTCGCTGTGGCCGAACGCCGGTCCCCGGAAGCCGGGCCACCGCCGGGCCCCGGCCAGGGGCGGCCGGTCGCCGGCCGCGCCCTCGGCGCGGCGTGGTGCGTCGGCGATGTCGCTCGGCCGGAGCGAAGCGGTCTCGACCCGGTCGACGATGGCGTGGGTCCGGCCGTGCGCGGCGCCTCCCGCGATGTGCAGCACGCCCCCGCCGGCTGTCGCGTGCGCGCCCGGTCCGCCCACCAGCGCGTGGTTGGCACGTTCCGGCTCGATCTCGTAGGCGAGCACCTGCCAGGCGTTCCCGTCGGGGTCGAGGCGGTACAACTGGTTCAGTTCGCTCGCGAACAGGCTTCCGCCGGCGGAGGCCAGGCCCAGGCCGACGCCCCGGGAGCGGCCTCGCACGGGCGGGGCGGGGGCCGGCGCCAGGGTGCGGGTCCGCGGGTCCAGCCGATGCACCTCGAGCCCCGGTCCCCGCGGTGTCATGCCCCCGGCGACCCAGATGGCGTCGCCGTGGACGGCCGCGGCGAGGGAATGCATGCGCAGCGAGGCCGTCTCCACCACGGTCCAGGCCACGGGGTCCGCGTCGAGGTCGGCGACGAGCACCTCGCCGCGCCAGTCGCCGTCCGGCACGGGCGGCGGCCGGCGTCCTCGGCGGCGCGCCTCGGCCGGGGCCGCGGGGGCCCATCCCCCCATCACCCAGAGCTCGCGTCCGACGACGACCGCCGCGTGGTCCGTCCGGCCCGACGGCATCGGCGTCAGGCCGACCCAGCGCCGGTCCGCGGGGTCCCAGCGTTCCAGCTCGGGGCGGATCCGGCGGATGCCCGAGATGTCGACGCCGCCCACCCGGTAGAGGTCGTCGCCGTCGCTGGCGAGCACGGCTCCGCGGACCGGATCACCGGTCCACACCGTCGCCCAGGACGTGTCCGCCGGCGAGAGTGCGTAGAGGGCCGCGTTCGCGGCGCCGGGGGAGGCTGGCGGCCGATCACCCGCATGAACGTAGAGCACGTCGCCGACCCACGCCCCCGACGCGTCCGACGACGCGTGCGGGAGGGGCGGCGCGGTCTCGGGCGGCGTCGCCGGCGCCAGGGGGGACTGAGAAGGGAACTGCGCGTGCAGCTTCACGCTGGCGCCGGTGCCCGCTCCTGCCACTAGGATGACTGTCAGCAGGGCGCCTGCCGTCGATATGCGTCGCATGATCGTCTCCAACTTCCGAACGGCTCGAGTCACGCCGGCGGGGGCCCGCTCCCGCCGCCACGACGGCTGTCGGCAGGGCACCTGCCGTTGAAAGCGACGGATGGTCGTCGCGAAACCTCCGACCGCTCGCGGCCGGGCCGCGCCGGGGTCGGGCACGCCCTGGTCAGGTCGTTCTCCGCCTCCGCGGGACGAGCGATGCGACGCATGGTCGTCTCCAACTTCCGACCGCTCGCGGCCGGGGTCGCGCCGGGGTCGGGCACGTCCTCGTCAGGTCGTTCTCCGCCTCCACAGGACGGGCGATGCGACGCATGTCGTCGCCAAACACCGACCGCTCGCGGCCGGGGCCGGGCACGCCCTGGTCAGGTCGTTCTCCCTCCCGTCCGCGACCTCCCGTCCGCGACCCCGCCGTGTCAACTCCTGCTCCGCCGCCTCCGTAGGACGAGCCACGGGCAGTAGCGCTTCCCGTCCACGCCGCCCCCGCGTCATGTCGTACTCCGCCGCCTCCGCAGGACGAGCAGCGCGAGCACGAAGAGGCCCGCGACCGCGATCGCGCCCAGCCACGCGAGGCGCGCCGGGGTCGGGTGGTTCGCCGCCGCGTCGGCCGGCCGGGGTTCCGCGTCCTGCTGCGCCAGCACCACGCTCGCCTCCGTCAGCTCCACGCTCGTCGTCAGGTTGCGCTGCAGCTCGCCGCGATAGGCGGCCGCGAGGTCGGTCGGGGCCTGCTCGGCGATGAACGACGCGAGGGCCGCGTTGTCGCACACGAACCCGCTGCAGCCCGCCTCGAACTCCTCCACGAGCCGGGTGTGGAGCTCCGCGAGCACCGCCACCTGCTGCGCGGTGGCGTCCCAGAGGCCCTTGCGCACGGTCTCGAGCATCACCGCCGTCATCTCCTGCAGGGCGTAGGGGTTCTCGCGGCGGAAGAAGTCCTCGACCCCGAGGTCGTGGCGGTCGTCGACGTACACCTCGTACAGCTCGTTCCAGAGCGCGTCGTCGATGGCGGCCGGCTTCATCACGTTCCAGCCGTAGGTGTTGCGGAACGTCTCGGCGAACTTCTCCGCCGACGAGGCGCCGCCCTCCTGCATCTCGCCGATGTAGGCCGGGTTCAGCAGCGTCGACCGCGCCTCGGTCCAGACCGTCTCGGTGAGGTCGGTCACGCGGGGGCGCTGGGCGTTGCGGAAGTCGTTGAAGTAGGCGTCCGCGTCGCGGCCGGTGACGTGGCGGACGGCGAGGCTCAGCCCGCCCATGAACTCGTAGACGTGGTCTAGGCTCAGGGCGCCCCAGGTGTGGCTCTCCCGGGGCTGCACGACGACCTCGGTGCCGGCGAGGGCCGCCTCGAAGATGCCGTCGGCGTAGAAGCTCCAGAGCTCGCCCTCGTCGTAGACCGCCCCCATGTTGCGGAGGTACTGGCCGGCGACCTCGGCGTCGTCCTCCCAGCGGTCGCCGCTCTCGACCATCCCCATGATGGCGGTGCCGTAGGCGCCGTTCACGCCGCCGAAGACGCGCAGGGTCGAGTAGCGCCGCGCGTCGGCGGGGGAGAGGCCCCTGGCCATCATCACCTCCTCGGCGCGCAGCCGGCCTTCCTCGACGAAGTTCGCGTGCGCCTCGGCGTCGCGCGCCTCGGCGGCCATCGCGACGGCGCGGTTGATGAGGGCGAGGCGCGAGGCGGCGAGGTCGCGGAGCTGGCCGGCGGTCTGCACGACGACGTCGATGCGGGGCCGGCCGAGGTCGGCGGCGGGCATCAGGCGCAGGTCGGCGACCCGACCGAACGGGTCCCACACCGGCTCGACGCCGAGCAGGTAGAAGATCTGGCCGATGGTGGCACCCTCGGTGCCGATGAAGTCGCTCGGCCAGAGGGTGAAGGCGACCTTCTTCGGCCAGGCGTCGTGGCGGCGGCGGTGCTCGTCGAGCAGCGCCTCCGCCAGCCCGCGCCCCACCGTCCACGCCTCCGGCGACGGCGTCTTCTCGGCGTCGATGGAGAAGAGGTTGCGCCCGGTGGGCACGGCGTCGGGATTGACGATGGGGTCGCCCCCCGGCGTGGGCTCGACGTAGCCGCCGGCGAGGCCCCGCGCCACGCTCGCGAGCTCGAGGTCCGAGCTGTCGCGCAGGCCCTTCCGGTGCCGGTCGATGCCGGCCACGCTCGTCTCCAGCGTCAGCACCGCCCGGGCGAGCTCCGCATCGCGGGCCGCGCGCGTCTCCAGCTCGACGCCGGCCGCGTCGACGGCGGCGTCGAGGCGCGGGTCGAACGCGGGGTCGTCGAGGATCTTCCGCAGGCCGTCCGCGGCCGGTGCGTCGGCGTCCCGGAGCTGGTCGCGAAGAGTCGCCCGGTGCTCCCGGTAGAAGGCCACGGCCGAGAGGGCTCCCTCAATGTCCTCGCTGGCGGCGGTCACCAGCTCGCCGGCCGGCCCGTGGCCCCACGCCCGTCCGAGGGCGTCGACCTGCGGCGCGTCGAGGGCGAACGCCAGCCGCTCCGCTGCCAGCCGCCGTTTCTCCTCCTCGACGCGGTCGACGAGCCCGGGGTCCTTCAGCAGCGCGAAGGTCCGCTCGCGGAGCCCCGCGTCCTGCATTGCCTCGAGGAGCGCGAACACGTCCGGGTCCTCGGCAATCTCCAGCGCCTCGGCCATCGGCGGGATGACCGCGGCGATGGTCTTCGCGCGCTCGCGCTGCACGGGATCGAGAAGCTGCGACGTCCGCGCGAACTCCTGCTCCGACTGCAGCCGCTCGACGAACTCGACCTTCCGCGGATGCGGCATGACGCGGGCCACGAGGTCCTCGAGCTCGCCCGCGCGGGCCGCCGACACCGCCGCGCCGGGCCGGTTCCGCCCGCCCGCGCCCATCGAGATGAAGCCCCGGATGATGTCGTCGTCCGACGGCCGGCGCGACGCCTCGCGCCAGGCGTGGGCGTGCTGCAGGTCCGCGTCCGCCACCAGGCCGGAGAGCACCGACCCGGCGTCGCCGCCCGCGACGCGCCGCGCATAGGCGTCGCGCGCGCGCCGGCGGTAGCGGCGCTCGAAGTAGACCTCGTCCTCCAGGTCGGCGGCCTCGACCGCGCCCTTGACGGTGTCGATGCGGGCGAGGGCGTAGGCGATGGGATCGATGGCCATCAGCTCCGCCGTCGAGTCGACCTCTTCCCCCGTGAAGGCGCTGCCGAGGGTGTAGAGCCCCTGCGTGACCTTCTCCCCGTCGATGGTCTCGACGTGGTTGCTCAGGCGGAACATCTCGTCCGCCGTCCACGCCGCGTCGGGGTCGAGGCCGAGGTCCACGTGCAGGTTCATCTCCGTCGCGAGTCGCCGGATGGTGCGCGCATGCTCGGCCCGGACCGGGCCGTCGGCCGCGTTGCGAAAGCTGTCGAGCCGGTCGCGCAGGGGGCGCAGCCCCTCGTACAGCCCGCCCTCCATGAACGGCGGCGTCAGGTGGGTCACCGTCGCCGCGTAGGAGCGGCGCTTGGCGATGATGCCCTCGCCGACGTTGCTCATGACGTAGACGTAGACGTGGGGGAGGCCCCCGACGAGGGCGTCCGCCCAGTCGAAGGCCGACAGGGCAATCTGCTTCCACGGCGTGAACTCCAGGCTGCCGTGGGTGCCGAAGTGCATGACCGCGTCGGCCCCGAATGCGTTGCGGGTCCACAGGTACGAGGCCACGTAGGGGTGCGGCGGCGCCTTCCGCGCGCCGTGCACGAGCCGGAACGTGTCGTCGCCGGCGCCCGGCAGGGGCTGCGGGAGGATGACGACGTTGCCGAACTGCACGCGGGCGACGGCCAGGGCCGCCTCCCCGCCCTCGTCGCCGACCGTCATGTACTCGCCGGGGGCGGGGCCGTACTGCTCGACGACGGCGTCGCGCATGCCCGGCTCGAGGTCCTCCGCCAACCATGCGGCGTACTCGGCGGCCGGCACCAGGGCCGGATCGCCGGTGGCCACGTACTCCTCGAACGCGCCGCGCGCGTAGGGCCCCATCACCGGCCCCTTCGCCTGGACGAGGGCCCAGAACTCGTCGTCGGTCTCGGGGAGCCCCTCGACGTTGTAGCCGGCGTCGCGCAGCGCGCGCAGCAGGTTGAGCAGGCTCGGCGCCACCTCCAGGCTGCCGGCGTTCATGGCGTTCTTGCCGGGTCCCTTGTAGTAGTAGATGGCCACGCGCTTGTCGCGGTTGGGCTTGGCCTTGAGGGTTAGCCAGCCCTCGACGAGGTCGCAGAAGGTCTCGAGCCGCTCGGGCAGCGCGTCGAAGATCTCGTAGCCGTCGGCGTCGGTGAACTGCGCCGCCACCGCGTAGGGCGCCACCCCGCCGTCGAGCTCGGGCAGCACCACGCTCATCGTGAGCATGGACCCCGCCATGCCCTGCTGGTCGGTCACCCAGTCGTCGTGGTTCTGGAACACCGACACCGGCGTCAGCATGGGGATGTCGCGCTCGCGCAGCCACCCGATGGCCTCGTCGGCGCGCCCCAGGGTGAGCCGCCCGTGCGGCATCAGTACCACGAGGTCGGGGTCGATGCGCTTGAGGAAGTCGAGGCGCTTCTCGGCGGCGGCCATCGGGTAGACGTTCCACGCGCGGCCTTCCAGTGCGCGGATGAACGCGTCGACGTGGTCCCGGTTGGCGTTGAAGGGGCCGGGCACGCTCGTGATCAGGGCGATCTTCGGGGCCTCGGCCTTGGCGAGCCCCTGCCCGTCGTAGTAGGCGTCGAACGCGTCGACGGTCTCGAACGTCAGGTCGTCGTCGAGATGGAACAGCACGTCCATGGAACGCTCGACGGGAGGCTCGACCGGATCCGCGCGGAACGCCTTGCCGTCGAGCTCGACGCGCGAGAAGTTCAGCAGCCGGGCGTAGTTCTCGGCCCCCCCGAACTCGAGGTAGCCGTTGGCCGCGTCGAGCTGCGCGCCGCGCAGGTTGGTGACGTCGAGGGCGGGGTTCGTGGCCCCCTGCACGAACAGCCGCGTCCCCCGGCGGCCGGCTTCGCGCAGGTGCCCGAGCTGGGTCTCGTCGAGCTGCAGGCCGCGCCCGAAGATGTAGGCGACCGGATGGTCGGCGACGCGTTCCAGCGACGCTAGGTCCAGCGACTCGACGCGCACCGCCCCGCTCTGCCGCGCGCGCTCGATGCGCGCGAGCTGGAAGCCCGGGAAGTTGACGAAGGCGACCCGCGTCACCGCGAGATAATGCTGGTAGGCGGCGGCCGCGCCCCACAGCCCCGCCGCCGCGAGCAGCGCCGCCGCGATCGTCCTCCGGTGTGACCACAGCCCGGCCAGCCGCGCCCGCAGGGTCCGCACTCGTGTCGGTTCCGTCGTGGGAGTCATCTCGTCCTCACCGTCCTTCGCTGCGCCGCCATGAGCGTCAGCGCTCCTGCGCCGATTCCGGATGGGAGTTGCCGTCGGGCTCACCGAAGCGAGACGGCCTGACCGTCAGGCTATAAGCGGGTCCGATAGTCGGCGTCCATCACCGGGTCTCCGTGCCGTCTGTCGCTACGCTGCCATGGGCGTCAGCGCTTCTCCACGGCCGGATTTCCTCTATGCCCCTCCACCCCAACGCATGTCGCTGCGCTGCCATGGGCGTCAGCACCCCTCCACCGGTTCGGGAAGGCGTCGCCGACGGGTTCACCGAAGCGAGACGGCCTGACCGTCAGGCTATAAGCGGTCCCGGTAGTCGGCGTCCATCGCTGTCGGCACCCGAACGCCTCCGCGCAGGTCGTGGTTCGGATTGCGGCACGATCGCCAATTCGGTGCGCGCGTCCCGTGGCAGGGTGGGTCGCCCTGCGAGCATCGGCATCGCGCATTCGGTGCGCGTGTACCCGTGGGCAGGGCGGATCGCCCCGCGAGCACTGGTATCGCGCGCGAGCCCGGCCCGATCTCGCGGTCCGGCCGAGCCGTCGAGGTGATGGGAATGTCGTCAGGCGGGCGGGCCACGCGTCGCCTGGGTGGCGAGCGTGGCGTCGCGGCCGCTCCGGCGGGAGCTCGACGCGGCGAAGCGGACCGCCAGGTCCGGGGTCGAGGGCAGGGGTGCCGTCGACGCCGTCACGGGCGAGTGGTGATGGACGCAGCAGATCACGCAGTCGTGATCGTGGCCGCCGGCATGCTCGTCCTCATGTCCGTGGGAGCCGAAGCCGGCCGACAGCAGGGCGCACGTCATCAGCAGCGCCACGAGAGCGGTCGGCCGACTCGGCTTCGTCATGGTTCCGGCGTGTCGGGGTTGTCGTCAGGGTCTGCGGATCCGGTCAGTCGAGCTCGACGATGGTGATCGCGTTCCAGTTGTTCATCGGGATGAGCAGCCGGTTCCGCTTCGAGTCGTAGGCCATCGAGGCGGCGCTCGGAATCCCCGACGCCACGACCTCGGCTTCCTCGCCGGGACGGATGCGCGAGACAGTGCCGATCCGGACGCTGGACACGTACTTCGTGCCGTCGTCCAGAATCACAAGCCCGTCGTTGCCGCCGTCCACCGCGTGCTCGGTCCTGACGAGCTCGCCGTCGGGCGAGAACGTGAGCACCGCGTTGTCGTTGATGTTCACCACCACGATGTTCCCGTCCGGGTCGAAGGCGACGCCGTTGGGCCGGGCGAGAGGCGCTCCCTCGACGACGACCGACGAGCCTCCGTCCGGCCCGATGCGGTACAAGCGCCAGGTGCCGCTCTCCTCGGTCCCGGTCTGCGTGGCCCAGATGGTGCCGTCCTCGGCGACCTCGATGTCGTTGAAGCGTTGCGCGTCCTCGACGGCGACGCTGCCCCGCGGCTCGCCGCTCTCCATGTCGAACCACCGCACGACGTTGATGTCGGCTACGTACAGCAGGCCGTTGACGATGTCGCTGCCTAGCGGATGGTTCAGCGTCAGGCCGTTCCGGTCGACGCCGATCCACTTCAGCGTGTGAGCGCTGCCGTCGGGATTGATCAGCGAGATGTAGCCGTCGTTGGGTATGACGTCCTGGGCGATCCCGGCGTTTACCGCGACGTACAGGTCGCGGTCCTCGTCGTAGGCCATGCTCTCGGCGAACCGGAAGCCGCCGTAGGTCTTGGCGTTCGACGAGAGGTCGAGCGGCGCGCCGGCCATGAAGGGCTGATCTGCCGCTTCCTGGGCCTGTGCCGCGCGGGTCGCCGGGCCGGCCGCGCAAACCGCCAGCAGGGCGGCGACGGCGATTCCTCGGGAGACGATCTGTTCTCTGCGAAGACGTGACATCTGAGCAATCCTCCAGTTCGAGCGTTGGTTTCGAGAAGGACGGGCGCATGCGCCGGCGTCCGTGCCTGTGCCTGCGCCGATATCCGACGAGCGGCGATGACGAGTCGTCCGAGCTTGGGATGTCGCAGGGTTGGTGCGACCGGGCGGCTGGCCCGGAGAGGGTCGCCTACGGCTCCGCTCGCCGTCCAACCAACCCTGCTGGGACTCTGCACCGTTCTACGGCGCAGAATCCTAGGCGGGCGGGCCGCGCGTGAGGAGGGCGCCGAGGACGGCGGCACGTTCGCCGCCCGGTGGGGCCGGCGCGACGTCGTGGGCGACGAGGGCCGGGCGGGCCGGCGCGGGGGTGCCGTCCGGCGCGATTCCCGACAACTGCCGGAAGTGACAGGCGTCGCAGTCCGCGTGGCCGGCCGCCTGCACGCCGACATCGTGCTCGTGGAGCGCGGCACCCAACGTCGCGAGCGCGACCGCCGCGAACACGATGAGCAGAGCCGCGCCCCGCTTCGACAGCATAACCTGCCTATTGAAGATGCAAATACGCTCTGGAGTCAAGCGCGCCCGTCCGGACGCACTGCGGAACTCGGCGGCACCCGGTCGGGCTTGACGGTCCGCCGCGCCCTGGAGAATACTCGATCCGTGGCCGACGAGACGCAGCCCGCCTCGCCCGACTGGCTCGCTGAGCGTGACGGGCAGGTCGCGACGCCGTTCACCGGCGAGCCGTCCGAACGCGAAAGTGCTGAACCTGCTCCACCGCCTTCTGTCGGCCCCGCCGAACCGCCCGAATACGCCGCTCAGGGCACGTCCGCATCGGAAGTCGCTGAGCCCCGGCTTGCCGAGGCTGCCCCGATGGATGACGTGCTCGCTGTCCTGCGCGAATCCGGGCTCGTCGCGCTGGCGGCTCGGGTGGTCGAACTGCACCGGCGACACGAGGCAGATCCCGAGGAGCACCCGATGCCGAACACGGCATCGCTGAAGCGCATGGTTCAAGCCGTGCTCGCCAACGACCGCCTGAGGACCCCCAGCAGACTTGCCGTCAATGACGAGGGCTTCTTCACAGCAGAGTGGACCGTTGGGCAGGCCGAGCTCGTACTGTCGTTCTGGCCGTCGTCGCACATTCGATTCGCGGCGCTCGATCCCGTCGACATCCGCGGTTCTCATCTACGGGTAGGCGGCTTGTTGAATAGTGCCGACGCCGTGAACGCTGTGCGATGGCTTGTGTCCCGCATTCCGACCTCGTAAAGGGAGATTCCCTCCCTGATGATCACCACGTGGCGCACTACTGCAAGCCCTCCCATGTTCAGGACGGGGAGCCGATGGCAGATGCCTTCGTGCCTCGACCGAACGAAGATGACTTGTCCGTCAACTGGCTCGAAGTCTTCGGAGACCTGCCGCAACGACAGGCTGTCGACTGCATTCGAAGCGTTCTGCAAGGCAAGCTGACGCTCAAGCGCCGGGGTCGGTTGGCCGTGCTCAACGTGGGCGCGGCCAAGGATGCGGCTCGCAGAATCGACGGCTGCGACCTCCGCGTGAACTATCAACCTGAAGAGAACGACCCGTCTCACGCGGGCATCGGTGGCTGGGAGGCCGTTGACGATCCGCTGATTGTCGCGCTTGAGCTACGCCGGGTTGTGCTCGACGTTTACCCGGCGGTCGCGTGATGCTGATTGCCGGGGTGCTCCCACCGGTCCGGGCCGACGGCCGCCGGGTCGCGTTCCCGCGGCGCGCTTGTGGCATCTGGCAATCTCTGCTACGGTAGGGAGCGGATGGCCGACAGAGAACCCGTGAGCTTGGGGCTCGCACGACGCGGCTCTGGCTGGCGCCCCTGGATCATCGTTCTGGCGATGGCGGTGGGCGGTGCCGCCGCCGCCGAGGTCCTCTGTCACGAGGAGCACGCGGCCGACGAGCGTTGCGCGGTCTGCCAGCTCCCGCACCAGCCCGCCCCCGGACCTTCCGGCTCGTTGCCGATCGGATTCGCCGATGTCGCGGAGCCCCTCGAGCCGGCTGCCGACCATGAATGGATCGCGTCCGGTCACTTCCGCCGCCTCCCCGCCCGCGGCCCGCCCGCCTAGTTCCCGTCACACGCTACGTTTCGTCCATCGTTCGTCGATGGCGCACCCTGCCGCGCGCGCATGAGCGTGCGTTGCGGCAATGGTGCCTGTCCGCGGCCGACCGCGGTTCAGGGCGGCGTCTCCCGACACCGGTCAGCGGTGTCGGGTCTTGCGCCCGTCCGGGGCGCTGCCTTCCTGACGCGGCGCCCGGCGCGTTCTCGGCCGCCCCGCGCGATGGAAAACGGGAACAGGGTCACGAAGAGTGGAACTCGGGAAGGCGAATCTGATGTACCGATTGACAGCAACAGGTGTTTGCGCGGTTTTGATGGCCGTCCTCACGGCGGCGCCGGTCCTCGCCCAGGGGACCGGCAGGGTGCACGGCACGGTGACCCTGCAGGAATTCGACTCCGTCGAGGGCGCGGTCGTCCTCGTCGTGGGCACGGGCAGGTTCGCGTTGAGCGACGAACAGGGAGCGTTCGTCATCGACGGCGTGCCGGCCGGCTCCTACGAGGTCCTCGCGCAACGCGAGCACATGACCGCGGCACGGCAGACGGTTGACGTCGATCCGGGCGGGGAATCGGCGGTCGACTTCGTACTCGGGCTCTCGCCCGTTCGCGAGAACGTGACGGTGACCGCCTCGGCGGGCGGAACCGAGACGACGTTCGAGGCGTTCAACGCGGTCACCACCGTGGACGCGTTCGACATCGCGAGGGAGTCGGCGGCCGGTCTCGAAGACGTCCTTCGGAACGAGCCGGGCGTTTCGATCCGCGGCTTCGGCCCCGGCGCGAGCCGGCCGATCATCCGCGGCTTCGACGGCGACCGGGTGCTGATTCTGGAGGACGGCGTCCGCACCGGCGACCTGTCGAGCGAGTCCGGCGACCACGGCGTCGCGGTCGACCCCGACAGCGCGGAGCGCATCGAGATCGTGCGCGGGCCCGCGACGCTGTTGTACGGCCCGAACGCGGTCGGCGGGGTCGTCAACGTGATCACGCCCCACGAGAGCTACCGCGGGTCGCTGCTCGACGGCACGCGGGCGCAGTTCAGCGCCGACGTAGGGAGCGCGAACGCGCAGGCCGGCTCCAACTTCGGCCTGCAGCACGCGCGGGGCGGCGTGCGCTACTGGGCCGGCGGCGGCACGCGTCGGACGGACGACTACGCCACGCCCGAGGGGACCGTGGAGAACTCCGCCACCGAGTCGAGCAGCGTGCGGGCGGGGGTGGGCTGGTCGGGCGACCGGCTCTTCGCGAGCGCCGGGGTGACCGCGAACGGCGGCCGCTACGGGGTGCCGTTCGCCGGCGAGTTCCACGGACACCACGAAGGCGAGTCCGGCGGGCACGGGGACGAGCACGGGGACGAGCATGGCGAGACGGCGATCGCCCTCGACTGGCAGCGTCGCGCCGGGCGCTTCGACGTCGGTGTCCAGGACCTTGGCAACAGCTTCATCGAGGGGGCGCGGGTCAGCCTGAACGTCGTCGATTGGCACCATGACGAACTGGAGAGCGAGGGCGGGGCGCAGCGCGTCGGCACCCGCTACAACAACCGCACCTACATCGTCCGCGCCGACGTGGACCAGCGCCAGACGGCCCGTCTCGCGGGGAGGTTCGGCGTCTGGACGCAGGTACGGGACTTCGAGGCGGCGGGTGTCGAGGCGCTGGCGCCGCGGACCGACCTGTCGTCCTTCGCGGCCTTCGCCTACGAAGAGCTGAGCCTGGGGCGCTTCCGCCTGCAGTTCGGCGGTCGGGTCGACCGCGACGACTACCAGGTGGCGGAGCGTAGCGGCGGTGGCCACGACGCGCACGACGATCACGACGGCCACGATGCGCACGACGACGGCCACGATGCGCACGACGATCACGATGGGCACGACGATCACGACGATCACGAGGAGGGCGGGGAGCACCCGCTCGAGGCGCCGGACGCGCGCGACCGCCGCTTCGAGGGCGCATCCGCGTCGGTCGGGCTCCACACGGACCTCGGCGCCGGCAACGCCCTGGTCGCCAACCTGACCCGCTCGCACCGCGCCCCGGCCGTCGAGGAGTTGTACAACTTCGGTCCCCACGTCGGCACGCTCTCCTTCGACATCGGCAACCCGGACCTCGACGCCGAGTCGACCCTCGGACTGGACCTGAGCCTGCGGCACCGGAGCGATGCGTTCCGCGGCGAGTTGAACTTCTTCATGTACGACATCGACAACTTCGTCTTCGGCAACCGCAGCGGGGCGGTGGCCGACAACCTGCCGGTGTTCAACATCCTGCAGGGCGACAGCCGCTTCGCCGGTTTCGACGCGCGGAGCAGCACCCGGCTCGCGGGAGGAACTTGGTTGACGCTCGGCCTCGGGTACGTCGACGCGAAGCTGACGACGACGGGCGAGGCGCTGCCGCGGATTCCGCCCCTGCGGGGCACGCTGGACCTCGACATCCCCTACGGCGGGTTCACGCTGAGCCCGCAACTGGAGATCACGGGGCGGCAGGCCGACGTGTTCCGGGGCGAGACCGAGACCGAAGGCTATTCCGTGGTCAACCTGCGGGCGTCGTACGTCTGGCCGCGGCAGGACATATCGCACATCCTGTCGTTCACGGGCTACAACCTGACGAACACGCTCTACCGCAATCACACGTCGTACATCAAGGACCGGGCCCCCGAGATGGGCCGCGGGGTCCGGCTGGGTTACTCGGTGCGGTTCCACTAGCCGCGTGGGCGTCCCGTCAGGTGCCCGCCCGCCGGCCGGAGCCTTCCGCTTCGGCGTGGGCCGCGCCCGACGTTCTCCGCGCGGCCTGGGTGCACGACAGATTCGTGAGATGACCGCCCGGGCACTGGTCAGGCCGGCGGTGTCGGCTTCGTTCGCGGCGGCGTCTCACTTTCGGGTCGTGCGCCCCACGGCATCGCGCCCTTGACGGACTCGCGCGAACGCGATAAAAGGGTCTCCATGCGGCGAAGCCGGTCGACGCTGTTGCGGTGGGGCGCGGTCGCCGCGCTCCTGCTGCTGGCCGTTGCGGCGACGCCTCACTTCCACGAGGAGGCGGAGGGGCGCGGCGGCGACACGTGCGTCCTGTGCCACGTCCAGGGTCCGCCGCTCATCGCTTCCATCGTCCACGAGCACCCCGATCCGGCGGTCGCCGGCGGCGTCCGCGCGCCCGCGCAGGGGCACGCCCGCGCCGCGGAGATCGAGGGCCACGGCTCCCGGGCGCCTCCCGCCTGACAACCCGCCCGCACGCGTAGCTCCCCGGTTCCGTAGTGGCGTCGGCGCGCTGGTCGCGTCGACGGCGGTTCTGATCTTCAATGCGTTGGAGGGGGAGTCCCGGTGATCCGTCCGGGATCCCGATCGAGATCCATGAGCGAAGTCCTGACGATGGACGCGCCGTCCGCGTCCGACGCCGCCGCGCCGGTGCCCGTTCTCGAGGCCCGGGGCTTGTCCAAGCGGTACGGCGATACGGAGGCCGTCACCGGTCTCGACCTCCGCGTGGGGCCGTCGGAGATCTACTGCCTGCTCGGTCCGAACGGGGCGGGCAAGACGACCACCATCCACCTGTTCCTGGGCTTCCTCGAGCCGACGGCGGGGAGCGTGCACGTGATGGGCCTCGACGTCGCGGCCGCGCCGCTGGAGTCGAAGCGGCGCCTCGCCTACATCCCCGAGCAGGTCATGCTGTACCGCAACCTCAGCGGTCTCGAGAACCTGGAGTACTTCGCCGCCCTCGGCGGCACGGGGTCGCTGGCCCCGGAGCGGCTGACCGACATCCTCGTCGGCGCGGGCCTGCCCCGCGATGCGGTCGGTCAGCGCGTGTCCGAGTACTCGAAGGGCATGCGGCAGAAGGTCGGCATCGCCATCGCCATCGCCAAGGAGGCGGGCGCGCTGCTGCTCGACGAGCCCACGTCGGGGCTCGACCCGCAGGCCTCGAACGAGTTCTCGGAGCTGCTCGAGCGGCTCAGGGACCGCGGCGTCGCGGTGCTCATG
The DNA here is from genome assembly GCA_963664545.2 of Vicinamibacterales bacterium. GTDB lineage: Bacteria > Acidobacteriota > Vicinamibacteria > Vicinamibacterales > UBA8438 > JAJEEA01. The sequence continues at coordinate 4,299,955 of OY761475.2, forward strand.
GCGACCCACGATCTGTTCCGCGCCAAGGAGTCCGGCACCCGCGTCGGCATCATGCGGCACGGGCGCCTCGTCAACGAAATGAGCACGGACGAGATCGGCCACGCCGATCTCGAACGCATCTATCTGGAGCACATGCACGAGTAGGGGGAGTCACGATGATCAAGCACATCGCCCGCAAGGAGTTCACCGACGTGGTCCGGGACGGCCGCTTCCGCTGGTGCGCGGCCCTGGTGGGGGCGCTGCTCCTGGTGTCGCTGGGCCACGGCTGGGTCCAGGCGCGCCAGGCGCAGGAGGAGCTCGCGGCGGCGCAGGCCACCGCCCGCGACCACTGGGAGTCGCAGGGCGAGAAGAACCCCCACTCGGCCGCCCACTACGGCATCTACGCGTTCAAGCCCCGCCTCGCCCTGTCGTTCGTCGACGAGGGGGTGGACCCGTACACGGGCACGTCGGTGTGGCTGGAGGCGCACCGGCAGAACGAGTTCCTGATGCGCCCGGCCCAGGACGCGACGGCCGCCCAGCGCGTCGGAGCCCTGACGGCGGCGCAGGTCCTGCAGAACCTGGTGCCCCTGCTCATCATCCTGCTGACGTTCGGCGTGCTGGCCGGCGAGCGCGAACAGGGCACGCTGCGCCAGTTGCTGGCCACCGGCATCGGCCGGCGCGAGCTGGCCGTGGGCAAGGCCCTCGGCGTCGCCGGCGCGCTGATGCTGCTGCTGGTGCCGGCCGCCGTCGTGGGCGCGGCCGCCCTCGTGGTCGGCAGCACCGGCCCGGCCGCGTCGCCCCTGGCCCGGGGCACGGTCCTGGCCGGCGTCTATCTGGCCTACTTCGCCGCGTTCGTGGGCCTGGGGCTGGCCGTGTCGGCGTGGGCCCGCTCGGCGCGCACCGCGCTGGTCGTCCTCGTGGGGGTGTGGGTCGTGAACGGCCTCGTGGCGCCGCGGGCCGCCGTGGACCTGTCGAAGTGGATCCATCCCACGCCGTCCGCGGTCGAGTTCGCCCACACCCTCGAGCAGGAGATGGCCGCGGGCGTCGAGGGCATCGAGCGCCCGGACCGCGCCGCGTTCAGCGAAGGCCTCCTCGCGGAGTACGGCGTGGAGCGGGCCGAGGACCTGCCGGTCAACGAGGTGGGGCTCTACCTGCAAGAGAGCGAGGAGTTCGGGAACCGCATCTTCGACCGCAACTACGGCGCGTTGTGGGACACCTTCGAGCGGCAGGGCCTCGTGCACGAGGCGCTCGCGGTGGCGGCGCCGCTGCTGGCGGTGCGCACGCTGTCGATGGGGCTGGCCGGCACCGACGTCGAGCAGCACCGGCATTTCGCGACCGCGGCCGAGACGTACCGCCGCGACATGATGCGGCAAATGAACCTCGACCTCGCCGAGAACTCCCGCACCGGCGAGCTGTACCTGGCGGGGCCCGAGCTCTGGGCGGATGTGCCGCCCCTGCAGTATGACGCCCCGACGCTGGGCTGGGTCCTCGGGAACCGGCTGCTGTCGCTCCTCGTGCTGGGGGCGTGGCTGGCCGGCGCGGTCCTGCTCGCGGCGAAGCGCGTGCGCCTCGCGGAGGTGGCGTAGCCATGACCCTGCGCACCGTCCTGCTGAACGAGTGGCGCCTCCTCGCGGCCGACCGGGCGCTGCGCGTCGTGCTCGGGGTCTTCGCGGTCCTCTTCGTCTACGCGCTGGCCAACGGCATGGCCTGGGCGCGCTTCCAGGAACGGACGGTGGAGGCGGCGCGGACCGGCAACGCCGAGCGCGTCGCCGCCCTGGAGCAGGAGCTGGCCGACATCGCCGCCGGGGGGCGGCCGTCGTCGCCCTTCCGCGACCCCCGCGCCCCCAACGTCCTCGGCGGGGCCCGGGGCGCCCGCACCGCGGTGCTCGAGCCGGGGCCCCTGACCGCCCTCGCGGTGGGGCAGAGCGACCTCCTGCCGTACTACTACGATGTCAGCATCTACACCAACGAGGCGTCCTTCCAGCAGAACGGGGAGGTCGAGAACCCCCTCAACCTGATGGTCGGGCGCTTCGACCTCGCCTTCGTGACGATCTACCTGCTGCCGCTGCTCGTGCTCGCCCTCAGCTACAACGTCCTCTCGGAGGAGCGCGAGCAGGGGACGCTGGCCCTGACCCTGTCGCAGCCCGTGTCGGCGCGCGACGTCGTGCTCGCGAAGCTCGCGTTCCGGGCGGTCCTCGTGGTGGGGCTGGCCGCGGCGGTCTCGCTGCTGGGCATCCTCGCCACGGGCGGCTTCGGTTCGCTCGGCCGCGTGCTCCTCTGGTGCGGGACGGTGACGGTGTACGCGCTGTTCTGGTTCGCGCTAGCGGCTTGGGTGAACGGCCTGCGGCGGTCGTCGGCGTGGAACGCCACGGTCCTCGTGGGGGCGTGGCTCGTCCTGGTGGTGGTGCTGCCGGCCGCCGTGAACATCGCGGCGGGGCTGCTGCACCCTCTCCCGTCCCGCGTGGAGATGATCACCGCCCAGCGCGAGGCTTCGAACGACGCCGTCAACCGTCGCAGCGAGCTGCTCGCGCGGTACCTCGAGGACCATCCGGAGATGGCCGGCGGGGTGGTCGCCGAAGAGCCCGGCCTCGGCGCCCTCGCCTGGGCCGCCACCGACGCCGTGAACACCCGCCTTGAGGAGGTCACCGCGGTGCACGACGCGCGCCGCGCCGACCAGCTCGCCCTGGTGCGCCGCTACCGCTTCCTCTCGCCGGCCCTCCTCGCCCAGGAGGTGCTCGTCGATGCGGCGGGGACGGGCGACGCGCGCTTCGCCCGCTTCCAGTCGCAGGTGCGGGCGTTCGCCGACGAGTGGCGGCAGTTTTTCGTGCCGGCCATCCTCGCCAGCGAGCGGATGGACGCCGGGGTCCTTCCCGACGTGCCGGTCTTCGCCTTCGTGGACGAGCGACCGGCCGACGTCGCCCGCCGCGCGGTCGTGCCCCTCCTCGTCCTCGGCGGACTGGTGGTGCTGGTGAGCGCCGGCGCTGCGGCCCGGCTGGGGCGCGTGCGCGGCGCGGACTGATCTGCACGGCCGCCGTGCCGGCCCGCCGATTCCGGGCCGGCATGGCGGCCGAGGCGCGCACCTCTGCTCGCCCCCCGCGCTTTTCGCAAGTAGAGACCCCGGACGGGACCGTCCGGTGTGCCGCGCGAAGCGGGCTTCAGGACTGCGTCCGGAACTCGCGAGAAGCGCGTTCAGCCGACGGGCCTGCCCCGTCGACTGACACGCGTGGGTCTCAGTCCGAAACGCTACTCAACGCCTTCCATCAGGTAGTCGACGAGCGCGGGAACGATGATGTCCGGCCGCTCCAGGTGCGGCACATGACCCAGCCCGGGGAAGAGCAGCGTGCGGCCGTTTCCGTTCGGGACGGTGTCGGCCAACACCTGCATGCGCTCCTGGAAGACCTCCGCCGGACCGAGCAGCAGATCCTCCGCGCCCCCGAAGGCGAGCGTCGGCACGTGGATATGCGCCCAGTCGTAGACGACGGGGTCCTGGTAGAGCATCTGGCTGATGATCGCCTGCACCATGGCGAGGCGCGGATAGTCTGAGCTGAGGGTCCACGACGAGCGGATGCGGGTGTAGAGCTCGAACTGGTCGTTCCAGGCCGACGGGTCGTGCCCGACGTACCGGCTGAGGCTCCGGCGGGTGCTCTGGTAGTCGGTCTGGAGGATCCGCGCGTAGATCTGCTCGACCGGCGTCATCGGGCCGCGGAACCGGTTGTCGGAGAGGCCGATGGGGTTGTAGATGACCAGCCGCTCGACCGAGTCGGGATACTGCGTGGTGAAGCGCGTCGCGAGCATGCCGCCCATCGAGTGGCCGACCGCCATGACCTTGTCGATGCCCTCGTGATCGAGGACGAGCTGCGTGTTGCGCGCCTGCGTGTTGAAGTTGTAGGGCGCGATGGGCTTCGACGACTTGCCGTACCCGATTTGGTCGGGGACGACGACGCGGAAACCGGCGTCGGTCAGCCCGTCGATGATGTCACCGAAGTAGAAGCCGCCGAAGTTGTTGCCGTGCATCAGCAGGACGACGTGGCCGTTGGCCGCGCCGGTCGGCGCGATGTCCATATAGGAGATGCGCACGTCCTGGCTGTAGACACTGATGTCGAGATACTTGCTCGGGGCGGGATACGGGCACTCGTCGCAGGTGATGCTGCCCGGCTTGATGTCCGTCGGCGTCGGCACCGGCGGCAGAATGTCGCGGCCCTGGGCGCCGGCTGCGGCCGCCGCACCGAGAATCACGAGCACCGAGGCGAGGGTTCTGACATAAACGCGCATGAGTCCTACTCCGTGGTCTAGAGGTTGTCGGTAGATGTACCATCCGGGGGCACGGGGCGAAAGGAGCCGTCGAGGGCGGCGGCGGCGCGACCGTCGGCCAGGTACAGCACCGCCGGGCTCCCAGGAGGGCCCGGACGATGATACATCAGGTGTCGCGGATCTAGCCGCGGACCGGTGTTCCGGCCCCCGTTCCGGCCCAGGGGGCAGCCGGCGGCCGTGGCGACTTCCGCCGCGGGCAGCCGGTGTCTCACTGCACCGCGGCCTGCCGGGCGATGAACCGGCCCAGCAGGGGAACCGCGAACGAGTACTTCCCGTGCCGGTTCTTGTACACGAGGCCCTGGGCGGAGAGGGTGACGAGCATCTGGCTGACGTGGCTGGGGCTGAACGGCTTGTCCAGGGAGCGCTTGGACTCCTCCACCACCTCCTGGACCGTGAACTCGTCGTCGCAGCTTTCGAGCCGGGCGATCACCGTCAGCAGATCCCGCTGCCGGTCGGTGGCGCGCGCCCAGCGCCCGGCGAAGAACTCGGTGTCGAGCTTCCGCTCGATCTCCGCGACGGGAACGGACGCCCGCTCGCCCTTGTCGACCCGCTGGATGAACGCGTCGTAGACCTCCCGGCAGATGAACTGCAGGAAGTAGGGATAGCCGCCGGACGTCTCGACGATCGTCCGCACGGAATCGTCGGACAGACGCACCGGGCATGACGCGTCCTCGATCGGTCGGCGAACCGCGTCCTCGCTCTCGCCCGCGTTCAGGCTCTTCAGGAACACGACCCGGAACATCCTCTCGGAGAACGTCCGGGCCTCGACGAGCTTGGGGAAGAGCGTCGGCAGACCGGTCAGGACCAGCATCACCGGAAGCCCCGTCTTCTGCAGGGACTGGAAGGCGTCGAGCAGGAGGGACAGGGGGTACTGGTCCTTCGCCGGCTGGTCGGCGAGGTTCTGGGCCTCGTCATAGGCGAAGACGATGCCGCGGACCCCCGGCTGAGAGAGCGCGCGCCAGGCGTGCTGGACGACCGCCTTGAGCTTGTCGAGCGCGAGGCCGGGCGTGCGGCGGTAGAGTTCGATGAGGGCCTGGTAGCCGAGGGTGTGCGGGACGGCCTCGGTCTGGGCCCCGAATCCGGCTCTGCGCCGCTCCTCGGTGGCCACGACCACGCTGGACGTGAGCGGGGACAGGTCGGTGCACAGCCGGGTGGCCATGTGCTCCTCGCTCACGCTGGTCGATTCCGACAGGTCGGTTCCCGCCCACAGCCACCCGCGACGGACCGCCAGCGGCTTGAACGTGTCGAGCAGCACCGTCTTGCCCACGCCCCGCAGCCCCGTGAGGACGAGGTTGTCGAGAATCGTGTGCTGCTCGAGCAGCCGGACGAACTCCTCGCGCTCGACGTGGCGGCCGGCCAGGTACGGTGGCGCGTGCCCGGCGCCGGGGCGGAACGGGTTCGAGAACTCGGTCAGGTCGATGTTGACCTCGGATGAGTAGTGTTTCTGAATTTACATATAATCCTAAATTTCAAGTTCGTCAAGTGGTGCGCGCACGCTGTGAGTGGTCCGACCAGCTCCTGGAGTCCGGTCCGTGCTACGGCCAGACGCCTACGCCGCGTCGTGGGGGTCGCGCTCGAGGACGACGAAGTCGGCGAGCTTGCCGGCGGTGATCGAGCCCTTGTCGCGCTCCTCGTAGGACGCCCGCGCCCCGTTCAGGGTGCCGATGCGCAGGGCCTCGTCCACCGTCACCCGCTGGTTGGCCCCCCACACCTGGCCGTTGAAGTCGCGGCGGGTCACCATGCTCTGGATGGCCATGAGCGGCTCGAACGGCCCCGGCGTGTAGTCGGACGCCCCCGGCACGGGGATGCCGTAGTCGAGGAACGAACGGTGCGCGAACATCCTCTCCATCCTCTCCGCCCCGTAGTTCCGCCACTTCTCGCCGTGGAAGTGGACGTAGGTCCAGAACGGGGTGGGGATCGAGCCGGTGTCGCGGATGCGCCGGAGGAGGTCGGGGTTGACGAGCGTGCAGTGCTCGATGCGGTGGCGGCGGTCGGGGTGCGTATTCCGGTGCAAACCGATCACTGATTCCGGTGCAAACCGATCACTGATTCCGGTGCAAACCGATCACCGATTCCGGTCCAAACCGATCACCCCCCGTCGGAGCTGAGCGGCGCGGGACGACCCGCCGGCCGTGAGACCCTTCCTGCTTTTCAGGAGGGACGAACGCTGGCGAACAGGAGGTTGTCCATGCGCAAGATTCGAGATGTGCTGCGGCTGTACTTCACGGCCGCGCTGAGCGTCCGAGCCATCGCCCGCAGCCTGGGGACGTCGCCGTCGACGGTGGGCGAGTACCTGCGCCGCGCCAAGGTGGCGGGGCTGAGTTGGCCCGTGCCCGAGTCGGTCGACGACGCCGGACTGGAGCGTCGGCTGTTTCCGGCGCCGCCGCCGAGCCGCGCGGAGCGGCCGCTGCCGGACTGGAGCGAGGTGCACCGGGAGTTGCGGCGCAAGAGCGTGACGCTGGCGCTGCTGTGGCAGGAGTACAAGGAGAGCCACCCCGAGGGGCTGCAGTACAGTTGGTTCTGCGAGCAGTACCGCGCCTGGGCCGGGAAGCTCGACCTGGTGATGCGCCAGGACCACCGGGCCGGCGAGAAGCTGTTCGTCGACTACGCCGGGCAGACGGTGCCGGTGGTCGACCGCGAGACCGGCGACGTGCGGCAGGCGCAGGTCTTCGTGGCGGTCCTCGGGGCCTCGAGCTACACCTTCGCCGAGGCGACGTGGACGCAGACCCTGCCGGACTGGACGGCGTCGCACGTGCGCGCCTTCGAGTTCTACGGCGGGTGCCCCGAGCTCGTGATCCCCGACAACCTGCGCCCGGGGGTCAGCCACGCCCACCGCTACGAGCCGGACCTGAACCCGACCTATCACGACCTCGCCCGCCACTACGGCGTGGCGGTGCTACCCGCGCGGGTGCGACGGCCCAGGGACAAGGCGAAGGCGGAGGTGGCCGTTCAAGTGGTCGAGCGGTGGATCCTCGCGGCCCTCCGCCACCGCACGTTCTTCTCGCTGGCCGAGCTCAACGCGGCGGTCGCCGGGCTGCTCGAACGGCTCAACACCCGGCCGTTCCGCAAGCTTCCGGGGTCGCGGCGCTCGCAGTTCGAGCAGCTCGACCGGCCGGCGCTGCGCCCGCTGCCCGACAGTCCCTACGTCTTCGCCGAGTGGAAGGCCGTCCGGGTGGCCGCCGACTACCACGTGGAGGTCGACGGGCACTACTACTCGGTCCCGCACGCGCTGGTCCGGCGCCAGCTCGACGTCCGGCTGACGGCCCGCACCGTCGAGTGCCTCCACCGCGGGCAGCGCGTCGCCAGCCACGTCCGCTCGCCCCACCGGGGCCGCCACACCACCGCGGCCGAGCACAGGCCCGAGAAGCACCGCCGGATGGGCGACTGGACGCCCGACCGCTTCATCGACTGGGCCCAGCAGATCGGACCTGACACCGCCGCCCTGGTCGCCGCCGTGCTCGCCCGGCGGCATCCCCAGCAGGCCCACCGCTCCTGCCTCGGGCTCCAGCGCCTGGCCAAGTGCTACGGCGCCGCCCGCTTCGAAGCGGCCGCCGCGCGGGCGCTGGCCGTCGACAGCTGCAGCTACCGCGGCGTCGAATCGATCCTCCGCCACCGGCTCGACGAGGCCCCCGCCGGGCCGCCCGAACCCGCCGAGCCCGTCGACCACGACAACATCCGCGGCGCGCTCTACTACCGGTGACGCCGGAAAGGACTCCGATGCTGACTCATCCGACCGTCGACAAGCTTCTGCAACTCCGCTGCGCCGGGATGGCCAGGGCCCTCGCCGAGCAGCTCGACGCCCCCGAGGTCGAGGCCCTCTCGTTCGAGGAGCGGCTCGGCCTGCTCGCCGACCGCGAGCTCACCGAGCGCCACTCGCGCCAGCTCGCCAACCGGCTGCGCCGCGCCAGGCTCAAGCACGACGCCTGCATCGAGGACATCGACTTCCGACACCGCCGCGGCCTCGACCGCCAGCTCGTCCTCGCCCTCGCCGACGGGCGCTGGGTCCGCGAGCACCTCAACGTCCTCATCTCCGGACCGACCGGCATCGGCAAGAGCTGGCTCGCCTGCGCCCTCGCCCACGGCGCCTGCCGCCACGGCCACAGCGCGCTCTACGTGCGCGTGTCCCGGCTGTTGAGCGAACTGGCCACCGCGCGCGCCGACGGACGCTACCCGAGGCGGCTCGAGTCGCTCGCCAAGACCGAGGTCCTGGTGATGGACGACTGGGGGCTGACGCCGTTCAGCGCGGAGAACCGCCTCGACTTGCTCGAGGTGCTCGAGGACCGCCACGGCGTGCGCTCGACCGTCGTGACCAGCCAGCTCCCGGTCGACAAGTGGCATGACGTCGTCGGCGACCCGACCCTCGGCGACGCGATTCTCGACCGGCTCGTGCACAACGCCTACAAGCTCGACCTGAAGGGCGACTCGATGCGCAAGCGGCGCCGGCCCCCGACCCGAGCCGGGAGCCCGGACTCATGACCGGCGTCCCGCGCTGTTTGGCGACGGCCGACGGCCGGCCGGACAACCCGGACCGCCTCCGTCCCGCCCGGGACCCGTCACGCGGGTCCGGGCGGGGCACGGGGCCGCGCCGAGCCCCGTGCCCCCGTGTCCGTGCCCCGCGTGTTTCGCCCGAAGCGGAACATCGATTCCGGCCGAAGTGGAACACCGATTCCGGGATGTGGAACATCCATTCCGGGGGAAGTGGAACGCCGTTACGTAACGGTGTGGGGAGGGTCTTGTGGCGTTGACGAACGCGGAGCGCCAGGCGCGCTACCGGGAGCGGCGGCAGGCCGGCGAGTCCCGGGTCCGATACCGCCGGCCTGCGGACCGGCGGTCGCGGCCACAGCAGTGGGACGACGCGGTGCGGACGCTCCTGGCGCTGCAGGACCAGTACCGGGAGTGGCGGGACGCGTTGCCGGAATCCCTCGCCGGGTCCGCGACCGCGGCGTTGCTCGAACAGGTCTGCGAACTGGACCTGTCGGTGCTGGAGGGTGTCGATCTGCCCAGGGGCTTCGGGCGTGACGGCTAGACCGCCGGCGACAGCCTCGGGTTGGCGGCCAGGAACCGGCACCGGGCACCGGCATCCGGAGGCCGTCGGTGCCCGCGGGGTCGGCGTCCCTCATTTCCGACCCGCCCCCGGGACACGCGGCGGCTTGTCGGGAGGTCCGGGGCGCGTAGCTGCGGGACGGCCGGCGTGTCAACGCGCTGCGCGCGTCCTCCGCTACGCTGCGGCCCTCCGGGTGACACGCCGCCCGCCCCGCGGCTCGGATGGCAGTTATGGGCCTTGCGGCCCGGCCTGGACGGGGCGTCCCGGCCGTCCACGACGCGCTGAACACCGAGCCTTCGCGGCGTTCAGTCCCGGTCGACACGAACACCAACGTCCACGACTCGACACGAAGGGAGACTCCATGCGATAACCCCACTGACCGGCGGCGAGAAGAACCGAGAGAACCGCGAATCATGATTCAGGTCCCGGGTCGCCCGCTCCGACGGGTGATCGGTTTCGGCCGGAATGGGTGATCGATTTCAACCGGAATGAGTGATCGGTTTCGGCCGGAATGGGTGATCGATTTCACCGGAATGCGCAGTCGGGGTGCGGCCAGCGGGCGAGGACGCGCTCGTAGGCGTTCAGCACCATGTCGATGGTGACGTCGCCGTTGGCGTGGATGCCGACCTGCCAACTGTGGCGGTGCGCGTCCTCGACGACCTCGTGAATCTCCTCCTGCGACATCGTCAGGATGCCGTAGTCGTCGGGCCGGCCCTCGAACGGCGTGCTCATGCGCATGGTGCGCTCCGAGGCCGAGCCGTCGGCGCCGTACTTCACGCCGCCGATGCGCACCCACTCGTCGCCGAAGCCGGTGTAGACGCCCGCGTCCCGGAGCTGCTCGTAGGGGCCGCGGACCATCGCGTAGACGCGGTGGCGCAGCTCGCCCGCCGCGCGCGCGTCCTGGTAGGCGACGAGGCGCCCACGCCAGCACCAGCGTCGCGGATGCGACGGGCGGCTCGGCTTCCATCGCACTCGCTTGCGCCACGATTGGGCGAATTCGCCGAACTCAGTGTCCTGCCACGGCCCTGCCACCGCGCCCCGATACGGACCAACTTTCGGCTCGTTCTGACGCAGAGCGCGTGGTCGACGGTGGCAACCCGGTACCGCCGCTCCGAGACGCTCACCGCGTTCCTGGTCAACTCGATCGGTTCGGCCGCGTCCGAGGCGAAAACCGAGACCGACCGACTCGGCGGTCACGACCGGTGACGACATTGACGCGGTCGCGCTCTGGCCGCGCCAGAGCACCTGCTCATTCCGCAGGGGACCTGCGGGGACGACCGGCAGGCGAGATTAGATTAGACCCCGAGTCCATTGAGAAGACGACAATGCGCTCTCCGCGATGACCGGCGACGGGAGCCGGTTGCTGGAGGGGCCGTCGAGCCGTAAGATCCGTTCGCTGGTCCCGGCACCGTGCGCTTCGACCGTGCCGTCCACGCTGTCCACGACGCCGTCACCGCCGCTCGGCGGTACGACGATCCGACTGGAGGAGTCAGCGACCGCGCGGTTGTTGGGACACAAACGCACTACGTGCGCCTTGCCAGAAGTACGCCACAGACGCCTCGCAGATTGCCGCTCGCCCGAAGAGCTTGCGCATGGATCGCGACGGCGATCACCACCTGGATGAGTGCCCAAACAAAGGCGACCAAGCCAGATCTCGTCGTCAACCGCCATAGAGCCAGTCCGCTGGCTCCGGCTGGTAACAACGCCAAGGTGAATACAGAGGAGACTAATGCAAGAGTTGAAGGAGTAGCTACGAGCCACGGAATAGGACCATCGAATTGTCCTCTGTCCCCAGAGTTAAGGGTGTGCAGCATGACCAACATGTAGACATGGAGGGTCATGACAACAAAGGGGAGGACAATCCCAAGATCTTCTCCCGTGAAACGTGTGCCCACAAAACGAAGATCCCTTTGCCGAATCGTCGCTCCTTGCTGTTCTGCAGCCCAAGCTAGCGCTTCCTCCAAAGTCCTCTCGCCAATCTGGCTCAAGTTAACCTTGAGATACCGATAGCGGTCGAAAAGGCTAACCGGAAGTGAAAGTCCTCTGCTCTGAACCCGGAGGTACAAGGGGCCGAACCTCTTGTACTCCCTGGTCACCCGCAGTTCAGAATCACGGTCGTAGAAGTCAGCCCTGCTGTCTCCTCGACAGTAATGACGGCGGAGTCCTGGCGAGTACACAGCAATCTGAAAGGTCACCGACACGACATCTGACCGCCGACGTCCAGCGAAAATCGCTACGCGGACTGTGGGTGTTGTGTACCTGGAAGGGTCGACGCGCGTGGGACCCGGAAGCGCGTATAGCTGCTGAGCAAGCGCGGATTTACAGCGGTGCCATTCATCAAGCCAGACTCGCATTTCATCAAGGACATTTCTTGGCACCGTAAGCCGTTCCGGCACACGCCATCGTTGATTCTGAAGCTCTTGCCAAAGAATGGGGACGGATACCGATGATGCCTGTGGGAACGGTGTCAGTAGTTCGATAGGCAAGGAGTGTGGGTCGACGATGTATACAGGGCCTAGTGCGGTACGGAGTTGACGGTGCAACGCAGCCTTATGATCCGGCATGTCAGGAGTCAAGTCATCAAGATTGCTCGGTCTATCTACGGCTTGACTGGCCTTTCTCGCCATGTCGCCAAACGCGACTAAGTCGCCGTAAAGCTCGGTAGCGGGACTCCAACCCAACCAGATGAGGTAAAGAGCGATCAAGCAGATCAGCGTTTGAGCGTTGTGCACAAGCCGCATATGCGTAAAGTACTCATACATGAGAGGCTCCTGTAGCAGTATACCGACGAGCGCAGAGATCACCGATACAACTCGGTCAAACCCGTACACCCAAAGCAGTTCGACACCATGTGCTCCTTGCCATATCCTCCGCGGACACGCCACGTTGTTCATCCCAACTGCCGCCCCATATCGCCCGACCCCTGATGACCCGGGTGGTCGCGCTTCCAGTCTGAAAGCTCGACCTCCAGTTTCGCGTCAAGATCAGCACTGCTGTAAATTGCGAAATCACTGATCGCCCCGTGTCGTTTCACCGCACTCGAACGCTGGAGTTCCCGAGTGGAAAACAGCAGTAGGTTCGTGTCTTCCTGTTTCTTCTTCGCCACGTAGTCTCCCATTTTCTGGGGACCGTGCCGAAACCGCTGGAGGGTCGTGGCAATAGCATTTGGACTATTGTCGATCCCAATCCATGATCGCCCCAAATCCGATGCCGCGTGTAGAGTCGTTCCTGAACCGGAGAAACAGTCAATTACGAGGTCTCCGGGGTTCGACGAGGCGAGAATGATACGCTTTAACAAGTCATAGTTCTTCTCTGTCGGATATCCCGTGATCTTAATGTTCTGATTGTGAGCGTCTGGAAAATCCAACCACAGATCCTGGACCCGAACACCCCTACTCTCGTCTAGGTACACCTTCCGACGCGGGTTTCCGTTGGCGGACCAGACAATCTCGCCACGGCGGTCCATTTCATCGAGCCTGTCAGGGGTGTACTGCCAGTGCTTCCCTGGAGGCGGGAGCCGTCCGCGCCATGGTTTACCTGTTTCGCCATTCCTCGCTCCAGGCGCGTGAACGGGTACTTTCATAAAGCGCCGGCCGGTATTCTCTTCGACATATCGGTACTCTTTTACCCGTTCGCCATCCCAGTCATCGTGTTGCGGATTCCACGTATAGTGATCGCCTTTGGTATAAAAGAGAATAAAGTCACAGATATTACCGAAGCTATTGCGGGTGTAGTTTTTGGGATTGCACTTTCTTCGTGTGATCCAATTTCTAAAACAATTCTTCCCGAACACCTCGTCCATGACAATCTTTATCGTAAACGCCATCTTGGTATCCAGGTGCACATAAATGGACCCATCCTCTGTCATCAACTCGCGCAAGAAGACCAAACGCTTTCGAAGAAACTCGATGTAGTGCGCGCCATGGAGAAGGTCCGCATAAGCGGGGTCATGGGACCGTGAGTGGTACACCATGCGTGACGCGAACGGCGGATCAATGTAAACCAAGCGCGCCGCGTTTCGCAAATTGCGACACAAATGGGACAGAACGGCCAAATTGTCACCGAAGTAAAGTGCATTTCGTTGGTCGTCACCGTTACCGTCCGACCAAATGCGGCGCGGTTGTGCCGGAGCAAAGCGCAGTATTTCCTCTTCCGACTCCTTGCCTTCATAGGTGATCTGAACATCCGTGCGGCCGCCGGTCGACGGCTGCGGATTCGTCCACGTTGTACCGGGAGTACCTGTAGCCATCAGTTGAGAAGCCATCCTTCGGTGATGCGATAAGGAACCATTCGTAGCGTGACTATGCGGATACGCCTTGGTTGTATCTCCTCAAGCGCGACATAGTCCTGCCACATGGTGCCAAGCAAAAGTCCAGGGCCGTCGTTGACGAAAATCACTTTGAGATTGATGTTCTTTCGTTCGGCATATGAGAGAATCTCGCTAGCGCACTCCCTGTAGCCGCCGGTGCGATCATCCTCTTGGGCACCCCCGCGATCAGAATCATAGCGTGCAAGTCCTATTGCCACCGGTGCAGAGTGGTAACTGATCACGAAATCGACAGGCCGGTCAGCCTTCGGATAATCGGGAAGTACGTCACCTAGTCGAATATCAGCGCCGGCTCGCACGGGTCCCTGTATTGTGAAGCTAGGCAGATGCGAACGAAAAAGTTCAAAAAGACGCTCGGTCAGGTCGTAGCCTTTCTTGCCGCGAGATTTGTACTCCCAAAGCAACGCGCAGAGTGCCTCGTCGGGCATCGGTCGGCCGCTAAAGGCTGCCTGCACGTCCTCGATCGTGCGAAACCGGTGGCCGAATTGGTCGCATATCTTTGCGGCGTCACGCTTTATCTTGAGCATCTCAACGGGAAGATCGGGGCTTGCATACTTGCGGAATACGCGGGCAAGTTGAATTCGCATCCAACTTTGTCGGACCTCGGTTGTAGCCCGAAAGAGCCGGATAGAGGATTCCGATGAACGCAAGAGCTGATCGAAGAGTCGGAGGACGGGCTCATAGAGTAGACATGCGTCCTCAAGGATGTCTGGATAGAAGTCGCCTGTCGCTAGAGTAATCCAGTTTTCCGCATCAACCCGGTAGTCGGCGAAAGCTCTGCGGCGGTTGCGACGATTTGTAGGTGTCATGACGGCTACTGTTTGTCAAGGGCGCGCCATAGGTACCAGCAACCAACGGTACGGTACGGCCTCCAGGGCGCGGCGATTTGTTGCATCAGTATTTCGGACGGGGAATATGGTAAGTCGTATAGCAGTCGAAAGGAGCGTTGTAGGCCCGCATCACGTAGCGGGAGAACATCGGGCCGGTTGAGCACGAACATCAAGAACATGTCGGCGGTCCATGGTCCGACACCGGGCAAAGTGCAGAGTTCTTGGTTCACTTGGTCGTCAGGTAAATTGCTGAGTGCGCCAAAGTCGAGTTGCTGTGATTCGACGCGGTTCGTCAACTCCCGGATGAAGCGCAACTTTCTGCGGGAGAGTCCGGCAGCAATTAGGACCTCGTCGGCGGTGTGTTGGATGCGAGTTACTGAAGGCTCGCCACCGGTTACAGTCTCGATACGGCAATAAATTGCGGAGGCGGCGGCCGCGGATAGTTGTTGTCCGACGATGGAGCGGACGAGAGCGGCATAAGGAGATCGCCGTTGGGGAAGAGCGCAGGGGCCAATCTGGGGAATGAGTGTGGCCATTACGGGGTCGGCGGCTGCGATGTGATCGGGGCCTCGAAGGTGCAGCATTCTAGGTACCAAGTATCGGCCATCGAGTGTGCGTGGCACCAGTGGCGGGACTTGCGTAGGCCGATCAGCAGCGGAAGTCCCGTACCGGGGAACTGGGGTGTATTCCGGGCCCAGCGGTGGTGTGTGCGTCGTCCCGTTGTCGAAGAGCAACGGTGTGTACGGTGTGTCCCGTGGACGGTTCGGAATCGAGGATGGCAGCGGCGGTTGCGATGGACTTCGGGCCATCTGATCACGGGGGGTCGGGACGCGCGACGGAAAGTTGAGGTGCATGGGTCGTCAATGTACGCGCGCGAAGGTCGAGTATCTCTTCGCTGATTCTACCACGTTTGGGGGGCCGGGGGACGAGGAACCCGGTGGGAGAGAGGGCCGGGCTCGGGAGATGAGGTGCAGCGGGCGGCGGGTAGCGGTGCGAGGGGCTTGCGCGGGGGGGGTTGGAAGGCGGACGAGACGGCAGTCGTGTGGCAGGTCGCTGGCGGCTGCTGCGAACCGGGCGACCCGGCCGGGGGGGGCGGCCGGGTACCCCGCTAGGCCGCCAAGGGTCGCCCCTGTCGCCGCTTGGCGTGCGGTCAGGTCGTAGAGTTCGCCCGTGCTGCGGCGCGGACCCCTACGCCGCGTGCACCGTCCGTCCCCCGACCACCGTGCGTACGACGCCGATGTTCTTGATGTCGTCGGGGTCGGCGTCGTGGGGGTCGCGCTCGAGGACGACGAAGTCGGCGAGCTTGCCGGCGGTGATCGAGCCCTTGTCGCTTTCCTCGTAGGACGCCCGCGCCCCGTTCAGGGTGCCGATACGCAGGGCCTCGTCAACCGTCACCCGCTGGTTGGCCCCCCACACCTGGCCGTTGAAGTCGCGGCGGGTCACCATGCTCTGGATGGCCATGAGCGGCTCGAACGGCCCCGGCGTGTAGTCGGACGCCCCCGGCACGGGGATGCCGTAGTCGAGGAACGAACGGTGCGCGAACATCCTCTCCATCCTCTCCGCCCCGTAGTTCCGCCACTTCTCGCCGTGGAAGTGGACGTAGGTCCAGAACGGGGTGGGGATCGAGCCGGTGTCGCGGATGCGCCGCAGCAGGTCGGGGTTGACGAGCGTGCAGTGCTCGATGCGGTGGCGGCGGTCGGGGTGCGGCCAGCGGGCGAGGACCCGCTCGTAGGCGTTCAGCACCATGTCGATGGTGACGTCGCCGTTGGCGTGGATGCCCACCTGCCAACTGTGGCGGTGCGCGTCCTCGACGACCTCGTGAATCTCCTCCTGCGACATCGTCAGGATGCCGTAGTCGTCGGGCCGGCCCTCGAACGGCGTGCTCATGCGCATGGTGCGTTCCGAGGCCGACCCGTCGGCGCCGTACTTCACGCCGCCGATGCGCACCCACTCGTCGCCGAAGCCGGTGTAGACGCCCGCGTCCCGGAGCTGCTCGTAGGGGCCGCGGACCATCGCGTAGACGCGGTGGCGCAGTTCGCCCGCCGCGCGCGCGTCCTGGTAGGCGACGAGCCGGCCGCGGCCCGCCCCCGCGTCGTGGACGGTGGTGAGGCCGGCCGCCGTCATCAGCCGCGAGATGTGGGCCATGCCTTCGCGGGCGCGGGTGCGCTGCTCCTCCTCGGTGAGGTCCTCGCGCTCGCCGACGGTGGCGAAGACGTCGCGCGCGTACTCGGCCACCATGCCCGAGAGCTCGCCGTCGGGCCCGCGCGCGAACCGGCCGTCGGGCGGGTCGGGGGTGTCGCGGGTGATGCCCGCGAGTTCGAACGCGTGGCTGTTGAACCAGTTGGTGTGGCCGCCGCGGTGGGCCACGTTCACCGGATGGTCGGGCACCGCCTCGTCGAGGTGGGTCCGGTGCAGGGGGCCGTCGACGACCTTGGTGTCGTCGAACATGAAGCCGCGCACCCAGCGCCCGGGCGGGGTGTCGAGGGCCTTGCTCCGTAGCGCCCGCTGGATCTCGGCCACCGTCGTGAGGTTGGTGTTCACCCCGTAGAGCTCGTTCACGCCGCTGGGGTGCGAGTGGGTGTCGATGAACCCCGGGGTGACGGTCATCCCCTCGGCGTCGATCACCTCGGTGCCGGGGCCGACCAGGTTGCGCACGTCATCGCTGCTGCCCACTGCGACGAAACGGTCCCCGCGGACCGCGAAAGCCTCGGCGCGAGGCCGCGCGTCGTCGACGGTGTAAACGCGGGCGTTGACGACGGCGAGGTCCGGCGGTCCCTCCGCCGCCGCCGGCTCCTGCGCCGCCGCGACCGGCAGCTTCGCCACGCCGACGCCGCCGGCCAGCACCGCGCTGAGGCCGAGAAACTCTTTCCGTGTATAGGTTCCCATCGCCACTCCTCCGTCCGGCCGTTCAGTAGTCGCTCGCGTCGAGCGACACCCGGATGATCTCCTCGTCGTTCCGCACCAGCACGTGCCGGTTGGCGAACGCCGGGTGCGCCCACACCACGAGGCGGTCGCTCTGGCCGTGGCGGAAGCGCGACCGCGTCCCCGCGCGGCTGCCGCCGTAGCCGGACCGCGACGTGGGGTGGATGAGGTGCGTGCGGTCGAGCTCGTCGTACCCCTCGGGGTGGAACCGGGCGATGATGAGGTCGCCGTTCTCGTTGTAGACGAAGTAGCGGTCCTCGTGCCGCACGAAGTAGGCCGAGCCCCAACGGTTGCGGTTGGTCAGCCCCTCGGCCTCCCACACCCGCTCGCCGGTGGCGGCGAGCAGCCCCCGCACCTGCCCGTGGCTGCCGATGCCGTAGATGTAGTCGCCGACGACGAGCGGCGTGGTCATCACCGAGTGCAGGCCGGTCTCCTCGGCCACCTCGATGCCGTTGTCGAGCACCCGGCTGCTCCGGTCCTTCCACACGGCGGTGGCGGCGGGCCGGTCGAGGGCGAGCCGCATCATCATCGAGCCGCTGTAGAAGCCCGAGATGAAAAGCTGGTTGCCGGTATGCACGGCGTCGGCCACCGTCATGTTGGCCCGCCCCTCGAACGGCTCCTCCCAGTAGACGTCGCCGGTCTCGGGGTCGAGCGACGAGAGGCCGCGGGGATGCCAGACGATGAGCTGCCGGGCCCCGCCCGCCTCGATGATGATCGGCTGGTTGTAACCCATCTCCGTCCGGCTCTCGAGGGCCCGCCACACCTCGTCGCCGGTGTGCTTGTCGAACGCCATCACGAGGGCGTCGGGCTCGCCGCCGACCAGGAAGATGACGCGGTCGCCGTCGACGAGGGGCGCGCTGGAGGTGCCCCAGATGGGGATGTTCGTGCCGTACTCGGCGACGGTGTCCTTCTCCCAGACGACCGCCCCGGTCGCGGCCTCCAGGCACAGGATGCGCCCCGTCGCCCCCGTCACGTAGACGCGGTCGCCGTCGACGGTGGGGGTGGCGCGGGGGCCGGTGGCGTAGGTGAACATCAGCATCCGGTAGGTGGTGGTCCACTCGTGGGACCAGAGCACCTCGCCGGTCTCCTCGTCGAGGGCGAGGAGGCGCTCGGTGCCGTCCATCGTCCGCGGCTCGGTCTCGACGTAGTCGAGCACGAAGACGCGCCCGTCGGCGACGGCGGGGCCGGCGTAGCCGCCGTTGACGGGCGCCCGCCACTTGACGGTGAGTCCGGTGTCGGGGAACGTCTCGAGGATGCCGCTCTCGGTCCAGACGCCCCGCCGCTCCTCGCCGCGCCACTGCGGCCAGTCGTTGGCCGACAGGCTGGCCGCCGCGGTCAGGGCGAGCAGGACGGCGAGGAGGGGAACGGGGAACGCGGGGGAGTGCGCGCGACTCCGGTCGGGGCCGTTGCGGAGCATGGATGGCTGCATGACGACGCCTCCTCTGGAGCCGTGGTGAAAGGGCCGGCTGGATTCGACGGGCGATGCGTTCCCCCCGGCTGGCTGGCTCCCGGGTCACACGTGCCCGATCTGTTCCCTGGTCACGCCCTGTCAGGCGGGTGCCTCCGCATCCGGTGGTGCGCTTCGGGACGGTGCAACGCGAACTTCACGACCGGCTTCCAGGGGAGGGAGCCGCCGTGCGCCCACGTCCGCTCACCGACGGCGGACAGTTGCCGGGCGTCCCCGCCAGAGACTTCAGCCGGTCCGCTGCCGGACTGCGCGCCGGGAGCGCGGCCCGGCAGCGGGCGGGTAAGCGGCCGGCCGGACATCGCCGAGCGGTGCCGTCCAACCAACCGGGACTGCGAGTCGGCGCCCCCGGAAGGCGGCGCCGTCCCGCTGTGCAGGCGCCTACTGGCCCAGATAGTCCTCGTCGCTCACCGGCCCGAGCCAGTCGGTCGGGCCCTCGCCGCCGACGACGGTGAGCTGCACCATGTGCGAGTCGGGGGCGGCGCCGTGCCAGTGCACGACCCCGGGGCCCGCGTGGTAGGGCACGCCCGGCTCCATCTCCTGCAGCGGCTCGCCGCGCACCTGGGTGCGCCCGCGCCCCTCCAAGGCCATGATCACCTGGAACCCGCCGTGGCTGTGCCAGTTCGAGCGCGCGCCGGCCTCGAACCGCAGCCGCAGGGCGCGGATGTCCGAAGAATCCGGCCGCGATGGGTCGCCGCCGACGAAGTTGCTCTGGGCCGCGGTGATCGTCGAGCCCTGTCCCACCATCCACGCCCCGGCCGCCACGAGCACCAGGGCCAGCATCAGACTGAACCGCGTACCGATCCGTCGCGCCATGTCGTTCCTCCTCTGTTGGTCGATGTCGGCTAACCGTATCACGGACCGGCCCCGGCGCAAGCCTCCGTTGAGGCCGGTCTGTTCCCGCCCCGCCAGCCCCGCCACCGCCCGTTGCCCGGCCGTGGCGCGCGCGCCCGCGGATCACGGAGCCTGCCGCGGGCGGAGCCTCCATGCGGTCCGACGGCACACCAACGGGCGCGCTCCGCCGGGAGGGCTACAGCAGGCGGCTCGGCGACTCGAAGCTCAACACGAGAAGCTCCTTCTTGGCGCGGGTGGCGGCGACGTAGACGAGCGCGCGTTCCTCCGTCTCGGCCGAGTCCCGCTCCACGGCGTCGCCGCGAGCGTCGATGGCGGTGGGCAGCGGCACCATGTCCGCGTTGATGCTGGCCATGACGACGCGGTCGAACTCCAGACCCTTGACGCGGTGCATGGTGGCCAGCCGGACGCCGTCGGCCTCCGCCGCGTCCACGGCTCCGGCCTCGAGGGCGACGTGCGCCAAGTCGTGCCTGTCCAGTTCGGCCGCGACGGCGTCGCGTTCCCGCCGGGTGCGGGCGACGACGCAGACCCCCCGCAGCGACCCGTCCTCGGTCTGGATCCGCTTCAGGTAGTCCACGATGAACGCCGACTGCTCTCCGCGCGTCTCGAAGTGGCGGACGAGCGGCTCGGGGCCGCGGGTCAGCGACGTGATGCCCCGGTCGTCGTCCGGCCCGCCGTCGAGGTCGTCGATGGGGCGGCCGGCCAGCAGGCGGGCGGCCCAGCGGCGGGTCTCCTCGGTGGTGCGGTAGTTCAGGCGCAGCTTCCGCGAGCGGCCGCGGACGTCGATGCCGCAACGGCCCAGCACCACCCGGTGCCGGCCGTAGATGCGCTGGTGGCCGTCGCCGACGACGAAGATGTCGTCGGCCCCGGCGGGGGCGACGGCGCGCAGCAGGCGGTACGCGGGTGCGCCCATGTCCTGGCCCTCGTCCACGATCACCGCGGCGTAGTCCAGGGCTTCGGGGTCGTTCCGCAGCAGGGCGGCGGCGTCGCGGTACGCATCGTCCACCTCCTTCAGGCCCCGCTCCGCCAGTTGCGTGCGGTACTCGTCGAACACGCGCCACGCCCCGGCGCGGGCGGCGCGGTTCAGGCGCGTGCCGCGGCCGACCCGCGGGACGCGCAGGTAGTCGTCCCGGGTCGTCACCCCGTGGGCCTGCACGACCTGCTCCCACTCGTCGTCGAAGAAGCCGTCGGGAAGGTTCAGGTCGGGGGGCTTGAGGTCGAGCGCCCGCCGCCACGCGTCGGGGTCGCGGCCGAAGACGATGCGGAAGTCGTAGCGGCGGCCCCGCAGGAGGCGCACCACCCAGCGGTCGAGGTTCGCGACCTCGATGCGGTCCAGCTCGTCGGGCCGGCAGATCGCGCCCAGGTTGTGGCGGATGTCGGCGGCGAGGTTCTTCGTGAACGTGGTGAAGAGGATGCGGCCCCGCCCCGGCAGGTTCCGCGCGAGCCACCGCGCGCGGTGCATGGCGACCACCGTCTTGCCGGTGCCGGCCGCGCCGAGCACGCGCGCGGGACCGTTCCATCGCCGTTCCACGAGGCGGCGCTGCGACGGGTGGAGGAAGACCCGCCAGCGTTCCAGCGGCGCGTTGAGCATCGCCTCGAGTTCCAGCTCGTCTTCGACGACCACGAACCGACCCCGCGACTCGCCGCGCGCCAGCGCCGCGGCGAAGTCGCCGGTGTCGACCGGCTCGGGCGGGGCCTCCCGGTCCCGGACCAACTGTTCGTAGCTCTCGCCGGCCAGGAACAGGAAGAGGGCCTCGTACGCCTCCAGGGGAAGGCGGGGCTGCATGGCGTCCAGGTCCGTGTCGTCGCGCACCGTGCGGACCTCGGCGAGCATGGCGGGGGGGACGCCGAGCCGAGCCAGCTCCCGGTCGCGCAGCTTGCCGAAGGCTGGGGGTGCCGCCGCGTTCGCTGTCGCTGCCACCTCCGCGTTCGCCGCCGCATCGGCTGTCGCCGCCGCATGCCCCGTCGCCGCGTTCGCCGCCGCCGTCGCGTCCGCCGTCGCCGCATCGGCTGTCGCCGCGTCCGCCGCCGCCGGATCCGCCGCATGCCCGGTCGCCGCGCCCGTCGCCGCATGCCCGGTCGCCGCATGCCCGGTCGCCGCGCCCGTCGGCGGTCTGGTCCCGGCCGCGGGTTCCGTGCGGGGCTCGTACACCTGCAGGGCGCCGGTCTCGGGGTTGATGCGGCACTCGTGCCGTCCCGCCCACGCGTAGGCGGCGTCGTGCTTGTCCGCCCACAGCAGCATGTGGACGTCGCCGTGGTCGGGCTTGAGCACGATGGCCCGGTAGCCCTGGTCGATGCGGAGCGACCGCATGGCAGGGTCGCGGGCGGTGCGGATCTTCTCGTAGTTGAGCCCGCTGGCGGTCGAGTCGGCGTTGAACCGGGAGATGAGCGTCCGCACGCCTCGCTGCTGCGCCCTCGGCAGCTTCGCGAAGGCGTCCAGGAAGTCGCTGGACATCGCCATCCGGGTTCTTCGGGCCATCAACGGGCTCTCCCGCTCCGCCGGCCGCGTACGGCCGTCTCCCGCCGACCGTCCTTGGTTCTTTCCGCGATCAACGCGCCCCCTCGCTCCAACCGGCTCCCGCGCTCTGCCGGCCACGTACGGCCGTCTCCCGCCGATCGTCCCTGGTTCTTTTCCGCGATCAACGCGCCCCCCCGCTTCCCTCCGGCGGCACTGTACCATCCGCGAGCAGGTCGGCGAGCGTCTCGACAAGGCCGCCGGCGCCCGTCGTGAACGCCGACGACCCCGACGCGCCGGACATCGAGGGCGACGAGGTGTCGACGGGGCCGCCGGCGCCCGTCGTGAACGCCCGCCAGCCCGCCGCCTCGAACGCGGCGACGTCGGCCCGCCGATTTGCGGGCAGCACCGCGACCCGGTGCGCGGGCCAGGCGAGTTCGGCCTCGGCGAGCACCGCTCCGCCGGTGCCGGCGAGCTCGAAGCCGACCTCCGGCGGGGGCGCGCCGCGCGCCGCGAGCTCCCGCAGCAAGTCGTGGACCTCGGGCGCCCCCAGCTCCGCGGCGTCCCTCCAGTCCCCGGCCGGCAGATCCGGCGCGGGTCCGGGCGGGGTCTGGCCCTCGGCCACGGGCGCGAACTCCGGATAGACGCCGCGCTCGACGCCGACGCGCGTGGTCCACCAGGTGCCGGGCAGGAACTGGAGCAGCGTGAAGAGCCGCAGCACGCCGTTCCAGACGCGCCGGTAGCCGTCGCCGTGCCGGCTCGCCTCGTCGTCGTGCAGGTGAACGACGACGGCCGCGGCGTCGGGATCGCCCTGCTCGACGGCGGCGAGCGGGAGGGCGGCGAACAGATCGAAGGCGGCCGCGGCGGTTCCGGTCCAAGCGCCGGCGCCGGCCACGTCCGCGACTTCTTCGGCCTCGGTGAGCCGTCGCTCCGCGGCGGTTCCGGTCCAAGTGGCGGTGCCGGCCACGTCCGCGGCTTCTTCGACCTCGATGAGCCGCGGCTCCGCGGCCGCCCCGGTCCAGGCGCCCGCGCCGGCCACCGCGACGGGGCGCGGCAGCTCGCGCAACGCGTCGCGGACTTGGCCGGGCAGCGCGTCAGCGGCGGCGCGGTCGAACGCGGCGCGCAGCGCGAACATGCCTTGCCGATCGAAGAGGCCGAACAGCGCCGTGAACACCGCCTGCTTCCACCGGTCGGGCTCGGGCGCCCGCAGGTAGCTCACCAGCAGTATCAACGTCGGCTCGACGAGCCGCGACCGCAGGCCGGCGGTGCCCCAGCGCGCGTCCAGCCTGCGCTGCACGGCCGCCATGTCGTCGCCCGCCCGTGCCCCGGCGAGCAGGTCGGGCACGTCGGGCGCCCCGCCAAAAGCGGGCTCCAGGTCGTGCCAGGTGAGCGACCAGACGAGGAACCCGGCCCGGACCAGCGCCATCCGCTTGACCGAGTCGTCGTCCGTGGCGTCGCGGTGGAACTCGAAGCCGTCGGTGAACACCGCCACCGGCGGCCGGCCGGGCGCGGGGCGGGCGGGCCGGATGAGGAAGTCGGGACGGCTGCGCTCGACCACCCCGTCCGAGGCGCCGAGGTCCGCCTGCGTCTCCATGTACCAGGTGTGCGCGCCGACCCTCAGCACGTAGCCCGGCTTTCCGCCCACGAGGTCGGCCCGCACGTGCACGGCCCGCGCGCCGTCCACCTCGACGCGGCGCAGCGCCTCGACGAAGCGCGCCTCCAGCTCGCTGTCGAACGCCGCGTTGACGGTGAGTCCGCCGAGGCTCGGCACCGCGGCCAGCGCGTCCCGGCGGGCGAGGATGCGGTCGAGCATCTCGATCGCGGTGTCGCGCGAGGTCTCGGCCATCTCGCGGCTGCGGCGGTACGCGAACACGCAACGGTAGCAGCCGTCCTTCTCCGGATCCTGGTTGCAGACGCACGACCTGAGCGCGTCCCTCGCCTTCTCGAAGACCGACAACAGCTTCGCCGGCTCGGTCATCAACTCTTTGAGATAGCCGGTGCCGCTCGGGACGGTGTCGTACAGTAGAAGATACTGGTGCGCGCCGCCTCCGCCGTCCTCCGGCGCGGCGCCGGGTCCGGTCTGGGGCTGGCTGGTGCGGGACGGCGTACGGCGGATGCCGCCGCCGTCCCCGTCGCCGCCCTCTGTTACGGTGCCCGCCGCCGGGCCGCCGGATCCGGACCGGAATTGGCCGGTGCGGGGCGCCGTGCGGCGGTCACTGCCGTCCTCTGTTGCGGTGCCCGTGGCCGGGCCGCCGGGCGCTCCCGTCGGCCGGGGGCTCCGGCGCGTTGTCGCGCGCAGGTGGTCGATCCGGCCGCTGAAGTGGCGCCGGAGACCGAGTTCGAGGGCCGCGACGAACGAGCTGACCCGCCGTTCGGACCCCGGCGCGTCCAGCACCGGCAGCAGCATCTGCACCGCCTCGGAGCTGAACTCGCGGTACAGATAGAGGCAGTCGGCGATGTCGGCTTGCTCGTCCTGGCGGGCGCCGCAGGTCGAGGTGTGTTCCGCGCGGTCGTCGCCGCCCCGCTTCTGCACCTTGCCGCAGCGTCGGCAGACGCGGAAGCCGTCGCGGGGCAGCGCCAACCCGGCGAACGCCACCGGCTGGCCGCCCGTGCCGAGTCGCCCGAAGTTCATTTCGCGGAACGTGGCCGTCTCGATGTACTCGAAGCCGAACGGCGTGTCGGTGCCGGTCGTCGCATAGGCGCGCTTGACGGCCGCGGGCTCGAAATCGGCCGCGAGCTGGCGGGTATAGAACAGCGGCTCGCGCTCGTCGCGCTCGTCCACGATGCGCGCGCGGCGGTCGCGGGTCGCGGCGTGCACCATCCGCAAGGGAACCATCTCGCGGCGCTGGCCGGTGTCGGACCACATCACGTCGCCGCAGCGGGGGCAGGCGGCTTCGTCGTCTCCGGTATCGACGCGCGCGCAGTGGTCGCACGACGGACAGAGCCGCCACGTCTCGATGGACGACACGCGCAGATCGATGCGGTCGATGCTGACGCGGTTGCCGCCCGCGTAGAACTCGTTCTCGGGGGCGAGTTCGCCGAGCGCGGATGCGGCGGGCCGCACGTACTCGTAAACGTCGCGTTCGTCGTCCCGTCCACCGTCCTCCGCGCCGTCATCGTCCCCGTCCCGTTCCCGCGACCGGTAGATGACCGACTTCAGGGTCACCCGCGCCTCGGGGAAGGCGTAGTTGGGCAGGAGCCCCTCGTCGGTCAGGAAGTTGAAGGTCTCGCGTCCGTTCAGCTTCCGCAGCAGCCCCTGCAGGCCGCCGCGCTCGCGCGCGAGCCCCGCGAGCTCCGTCTTCGCGGCCTCGTCCTGGGGGGCGCGCTTCAGGCCCTGGATGCGGCGGCCCAGCGCGTCGACATCGGCGCGCAGGGCCTTGCGCTCGCCGGCCATCTCGTGGAACCGGCTCACCAGGCGGAAGCGCAGCGAGAGGCGCGACGGGTCGCCGCCCTCGAAGTCGGTGCCGCCCTGGAGGAACGCGGCGAGGTAGTCGCGCGACTGCGCGGTCAGCTCGCCGGCCAGCGCGTCGAAGAACGCCTGCAGCAGGTCGTCGCCGCGCCGCTGCACGAAATCGAGGAACGGGTAGGGGAAGCCGGTCAGGCGCACCTGCTCGACGTTGTCGAGCACGTGGCGGACGGTGCGCGGCACCGCGTCGTCGGGCAGGCCGGTCGCCGCCCAGGCGTCGAGGCAGAACGCGGTGAGCTGGCGTTCGAGCACGGCCGGCGCGTTGAGGAAGACGCCCGGCGGCTCGATGCGGCCCGCGAGCATGGCCAGCGGCTCGGCGTAGAAGTAGAGGTCGTGCGGCTGGCCCGCGGCCACTGTCGCGGTGAACGCGTTGCCGTCGCGGCGCCCCGCGCGCCCGATGCGCTGCAGGTAGTTCGCTTGGGCCGGCGGCACCGAGCAGAGGACCACGGTGGACAGGTCGCCGACGTCGATGCCGAGCTCCAGGGTGGGCGTCGCCGACAGCAGGTTCGGTTCCCACGGCCGCGGGTAGGGGTGGGAGAAGCGCCGCTGCAGGCGGTCGCGCTCGTCGCGGGTGAGCAGGGCGGTGTGCTCGGCCGCCCCAAGGCGCCGAACCAGGGTCTCGCGGTAGAGGCGGCCGAACCAGGTGGGCGGCTCCGCCGCGCGGCGGTCGTAGACGGCCTGCACGCCGAGGTCGAGGCAGGGCGCGCCGATCCACAGGTCGGCCTCGGGCTCGGGGACGACGAGGCTCCGGCTCGACCCCGCGCAGCGCATCACCGCGGTGCGTGCGGTGGCGTAGAAGCGCGCCGGTTCGAGGGCCCACGCGCGGCCGGCGCGGCCCGCGTCGATGCGGCAGACCAGGCCCGCCGCTTCCAGGGCGCCGAGCGCCTCCAGCAGCACGTCGGGGGCCTCGCGGGTGGCCGCGAGCACGTCGACGGGCGTGAGCACCCGCTCGACCCACGCCTGGTACCACGACTTCCGGCCGCCGTTCCGCGAGAACAGCGGCTCGATGCCGTCGGCGGCGTGCGGCGCATCGACGGGGAAGACCGGCCGGGCCGACCGCGGACCGAAGTCCTGCAGGGCCGGCCGCCGCGAGAGCCACCAGCGTCCGCCCCCGGCCGCCAGCCACGCCGCCGCGACCGCGCTCCGGATGGCGCCCCGGTCCTTCATGCGGCGCAGGACGCCGAGCAGCAGCGCGCGCACCGCGACCGGGGGGAGATCGCGCAGCCCCCCCAACTTCTCGCGGATGCGAATATGCGCGCCGTCGCACGCGCGCTCAAGGGCGTCGCGGTCCGCGCCGACGGCGGCGGCGCGCGTCCGTTCCAGGGTGCGGCCGATGGCCGACCGGTAGCCGAGTTCGGCCAGCGTGTCCCAGCGCAGGCGCTCGGCCACCGCCTCGGGCAGGCGCGACCCGGCGGGCAGCCGGCCCTCGCGCTGCAGCGTCACGAAGTCGCGCCGCCACAGCCGGTCGGGGGCGATGAACTCGCTGACGAAGCGCTCGTCGTCGAACGCGCGGGGGTTGACCGTCGTATCGCGCCACCACGTCTCGACCCGCTTTGGGAGGTCGGCGAGGGCGATGCCGTCGTGCCGTCCGACGACCTGCGCGACGGCCGCCCGCACCGCGGTGCCGGCCGTTCGCGCCGCGAAGAAGCCCGCGCGGTGGGCGGCGTCCTGCACGTTGTCGGAGAAGGCGATGACCTTGCGGTCGTCGTTGTAGCGCGACCCCTGCGCCTGCCCCAGCGCGACGCTCAGTAGGCTGGCGGCGCGCGCGCCGACGATGATCAGGGCCTCGCGCGCGCCGCAGTACGGGCAGTCGCGGCTCAGCCTCGCCGACCGCGACCCGCCCCGGCCCCGCGGCTCGACCGCGACCGGCCGGAAGACGCGGACGAGGCGTTCCGACCGGCAACCGGCGCACGTCGCGTCGCCGGCCGCCCCGACCGCGCCGCACGCGCCGCACACCGTCACCTCGAAGCCGCGCACGCCGGGCGGCGCGGGGGCCGGAAACAGGTACGCGACATCGATGTCGCGCAGGAAGAACCGGTTGTAGAACACCCGCAGGTCGCGGTCGAGCTGCGGCTCGGCGGGACGCTTCACGGCCCCCCAGCCGGTGACGTGGCACTCGCGGCACTGCACGAGGGGCATGTGCACCGACGGTTCGTCGGGCTTCAGGTCGTCGAAGAAGCGCAGCCGCCGGGGGACCCGTCCTGCGCCGGTGGGGTCGGCCGCGCCGACCGCCGCCGGGTCGTTCGTCGCGTCGCGCCGTTCCGGCGCTTCCCCGACCGACCCCCGGGTCGCCTCCTCGCCGACGTTCGTCGCGCGGGCGCGCCGTTCCGGCGTTTCGACGGCCCCCCCGGTCGCCTCCTCGGCGTCGTTGGTCCCGTCGGCGCGCCGTTCCGGCGCTCCTTCGACCGACCCTCCGGTCGCCTCCTCGGCGTCGTTCGTCCTGTCGGCGCTCCGTTCCGGCGCTTCCTCGACCGACCCCCCGGCCGCTTCGTCGTGCAGGCTGCACACCATGCGCCGCAGCTCGCGCACCCAGAGATGGAGGCCCACCTGGAGGAATGGCCGCAACCCGCCCCCGCCGCCCGCCCCCTCGCGGCGGCGCGCCACGGAGACGAGGGCGCAGAGCCCGTTCAGCACCCCGAGCGCCTCGCGGTCGTTCGCTACCGGCAGACTGTGGCGCAGGCGGGCAACGATGGCCGGCATGGGCGTCGGCCGGCCGTCGAGCACGCGCAGCAGGTTCACGAACGCGGCGTGCTCGCGCAGCCGTTCGCCGAGGGCCAGCCGCCACCCGTCGGACGCGAAGCCGCCTTCGATGGGGGTCCCGAAGAAGAGCTCATGCTGCGCGCGTAGGTACGCCTCGGCCGTCGGGTGCCGGGTCGGGTCGACGCGCGCGGCCAGGTCGTCGGCCGCGTGCAGGTGCCGGCTGATGATGGCCCCCCCGAGAAAGGCGTCGATGCTCTGCCTGACCTCGCCGACGACCGCCCCCGGCTCGAAGGGCTGGTCGAAGATGCGCGAGGCGTAGGCGCGCAGCCCGGCCTCGTCGTCCGCGTCGCCCAGGGTGGCCGACGTGCCGGCGCAGATCAGCTTGTCGCGCGGCACCCCGAGCCGCACCCGCAGGCGACGGATCAGGCACGCCAGGTCGGTCCCCTGGGCGCCGTCGAAGGTGTGCAGCTCGTCGACCACGAGGTAACGCAGCGTCTCGGGCCGGTTGCGCCGCCAGAGCCGGAAGTCGAAGGGCCGGACCAGCAGGTAGTCCAGCATCTTGTAGTTGGTTAGCAGGATGTCCGGGGGGCGCTCGCGCAGGGTGTCGCGGTCGGTGACGACGTGGTCGCGGCCCATCGTCTTGTGCGCCGACCGTTGCGGCTGGTTGTCGCGGCCCACGAAGACCCCGGCGGTGACCCGGCGGCGCAGCGCCGGCGTGCGGTCGATGGTCTGCGCGATGCGCCGCGCCTGGTCGGCCGCCAGCGCGTTCATCGGGTAGACGAGGATGGCCTTGACGCCCGGCACGCCCGCCCGTTCCCGGCAGTGGTCCAGGATGGGGAAGAGGAAGCACTCGGTCTTGCCCGAGCCGGTGCCGGTGGCCACCACCGTCGACCGCCCGGCCCCCGCCGCGAGCCGCGAGAACGCCGTCCGCTGGTGGCGGTACGGGGTGAACCCGAGGGGCACCTCGGGGAACGGCTCGCCGCCCTCGGCCGCGGGCTCGAACGGCAGGGCGATGGAGAGGTACGGCCCCTTGGCGAGGTTCTCGGGCTCGGCCAGGAAGTCGTCGACGACGTGCGCGAGCGCGGGGTTCGACGGCCCGAAGCCGGTGGCGAGGAAGTCGCCGAGCGCCCCGGCGACCTCGGCGGCGACGACGGAGGGTATCATCGGACCCGGCCTGCGGCGACCCCGGCCGTCAGCGGATCACGGTCGTGCGCCTTCATCGTCTTCGAAGAGCGGAAGAGCCGGGTCCCGGGCCGGCCGTTCAGTGCGTGCCGCGCTCCTCGGCGAGTTGCATCAGCCGCGCGACCAACTCGTCGCCGTCACCGGCCCTCACGATCCAATCGCCCGCTGCGGCCAGACCGTCCGGATCGGCGATCCGTTCCACCGCCTGAGACACGCCCGCTGCGGTCTCTGCGCCGAACCGCAACGCCGCCTGCCGACTCAAGAGCGCGCGTTCATGCGCAAGCCCCCGTTCGATGCCCTGCTTGACGCCCTGTTCGACGCCCTGCTTGACGCCCTGCTCGATACCCTGCTTGACGCCCTGCTCGATGCCCTCTTGAAGCCATTGCTTCGGCCACTCGGCTGCGCGTTCGACCAACGTCATCTTCATCTCCTCCAGCGTCCCGACCGGCGGCAACCCCTCGCCGGGCGGCGCCACCCGCGCCGCCGTCTGCCGCACCCAGTCGAGGAACGCCCGGCGCAGCCCCGACTCGCGCGGGTCGCTCAACGTCGCCTGCAGCGTCTCCACCACGCGGGCCAAGTCCGCCGCCGAACCGCTCTGCTCGAGCCGCACCACCGACGACATCAGATTGTCGCCCGGGAGACCGTCCCGCGCCAAGTGGCGCTCGTCGACCACGTGGTACCGCAGCCCCGCCGGCTGACACGGTGCCAAGTCCGGCCCCACGGCCGCGATCAACTCCCGCATCTCCCGGGCCGCCCGCCACGGCCGCGCGCCGTTGTACAGCACCACCGGCAGCACGGGCGGCAGGGGTTCGTCCGGCGCCACCTTCCCGTTCCGCACCAGCTCCTCGTACAGCAGGCCGGTGTAGGTGTGGATACGCAGGGCCATCCAGGGCTCGTCCCGCGACTGGAACTCGATCAGCACCATCAGGTACAGCCAGTCTTCGTCGCGCCGGCCGACCCGCCACACGGCGTCGCCGTGCCGCTTGAGCAGCTCGTCGCTGACGTACTCGGCCGACACCTTCTCCAGCTTCGAGAAGTCGATGTCGTCCACCCGCAGCCCGGCCACGAAGCCGCGCAGCAGGTCTTCGACCATGCGGGGGAACGCGAACAGCTTCTTGTACGTCCCGTCGTGCATCGTCTCCAGCGCCCGGCGACCTCGGCGGCGAGGACCGAGGGCATCATCGTGATGTCGCCGACGACAACGCGATAGCGTCGTTGATGGCGGACCGGGCGTTCAGGGCGTGTCCCCACCCTCCGCGAGCTCGGTCAGCCGCGCGACCAACTCTTCGCCGGTGTCGGCCCGTACGATCCAGTCGCCCGCGGCGGCCAGACCGTTCGGATCGGTGATCCGCTCCACCGCCTGAGACACCCCCCCTGCGACCTCTGCGCCGAACCGCAACGCCGCCTGCCGACACAAGAGCGCGCGTTCGTGCGCAAGCCCCCGTTCGACGCCCTGCTCGATGCCCTGCTTGACGCCCTGCTCGATGCCCTGCTCGATGCCCTGCTCAATGCCCTGCTTGACGCCCTGCTCGATACCCTCCTGAAGCCACTGCTTCGGCCACTCCGCCACGCGTTCGACCAGCGTCATCTTCAGCTCCTCCAGCGTCCGCACCCGCGGCAACTTCCCGTCGGGCGGCGTCAGCCGCTCCGCCAACTGACGCACCCAGTCGAGGAACGCCCGGCGCAGCCCCGACTCGCGCGGGTCGCGCAACGTCGCCTGCAGCGTCTCCACGACGCGGGCCAAGTCCGTCGCCGAACCGCTCTGCTCGAGCTGCACCACCGACGACATCAGATTGTCGCCCGGGAGACCGTCCTGCGCCAAGTGGCGCTCGTCGACCACGTGGTACCGCAGCGCCGGCTGACACGGTGCCAAGTCCGGCCCCACGGCCGCGATCAACTCCCGCATCTCCCGGGCCGCCCGCCACGGCCGCGCGCCGTTGTACAGCACCACCGGCAGCACGGGCGGCAGGAGTTCGTCCGGCGCCACCTTCCCGTTCCGCACCAGCTCCTCGTACAGCAGGCCGGTGTAGGTGTGGATGCGCAGGGCCATCCAGGGCTCGTCCCGCGACTGGAACTCGATCAGCACCATCAGGTACAGCCAGTCTTCGCCCAGGCCGACCCGCCACACGGCGTCGCCGTGCCGCTTGAGCAGCTCGTCGCTGACGTACTCGGCCGACACCTTCTCGAGCGTCGAGAAGTCGATGTCGTCCACCCGCAGCCCGGCCACGAAGCCGCGCAACAGGTCTTCGACCATGCGGGGGAATGCGAACAGCTTCTTGTACGTCTCGTCGCGCATCGTCTCCAGCGCCGCCTTCGACCGCTACGGGCCGCCAGTGGTGGTTCCGGGCAACGCCCAGGAAACCGTGGACCCCAATTCAGGACTCTTCCGGTGACGACATCCACGCCGCCATGTCCCGTTCGGCGTGGAGCAGCCGCCAGACGTCCACGTGATCGTCACGCTCGACGTAGAACACCACGTACGGATAGCGACCCAGCCGCCAAGCCCTCACTCCCGGCAAATCCAGCTCATGGGCGTAACGCGGCGAACCCGCTCCAGGGAACCGCCCGATGTGCACGAGGGCACCCTCCAGCGCATCCACGAAACCGAGGGCGACCCTCTCGCCAGCCTCGTGCCGATAGTACCGCACCGCCGCCTCGGCATCCCGGCTGACGCGCTCCCGAAGAACGACCCGCTTCCCGTTCACGTCCCCGTCCGTCCCCGCGCCCGCTCGCGCAAGCCATCGAAATACCGGCCATCCGCCGTCGACGCCGGCGACGACTGCGCCCCCTCGAGCAACAATCCCCGAAGGCGCTGCCGATCACGATCCCTGCGAATCAACTCCCGCACGTACTCGCTCGACGTGCGATAGCCGCGCGTCGCGACCTGCTCGTCCACAAACGACTTCAGGCCGTCCGGCAACGAGACATTCATCGTGCTCATCACAACTCCTGGTCCACTTGCCGCTGAATCATGTGTCATGCCAGGCCGCAACCCGTGCCGGCAACCGCCAATGGCCCTCGCCTCAAGCACCAGTCGCACGCCGTCGCCTCTCCGCCCTGACGGAATCCACTTCCCTCTGAATCTCCGACAGGGTCATCGGCAAGAAATCGGCCGCCGCCAGCTCTTTGGCCGCATCGAGAAGCTCCCTTCCCGCCTGCCGACGAAGCGCGTCGCGAATCATGGCCTCGAGAGCCCGTCCGGCGAGCAGTCCGCGGTTACTTGTCTCCTCCGCCAACCCGTCCGGCAACTCGATGGTGATCTTCGTCATGAGTATTCCATCCCCGCATTTCCCCGCTTGTCCAGTCTTCCCAGTCTTCCGGAACTGTCCCGCTCACGGTCGCACGTCGCGAGTGACGGACTCGCTCGGTCGGGAGCGGTGCATTCGGGCACCGACCCGACTGTCGCCCGGCAGACCGTCCCCCCTCCAAGTGGTGTTCGGCGACCGCGTCGTCGGGGGGCGTCGCAACGCAGGGTCATCAACAGCTCCGGGCTGGTCGAACCTCACGCCCTCGCGCCTCTACAGCGCGGTCGGGAGGCCCGCAAAAGCACCATGGGCGGATGTGCCGAGTCCCTCGACCCCCGTGGCAGCCGCCATCCGCGCCGGAATCATGACGCGCAATTGTTCCCTGACGAAACCGTCGGGCAAATCCGACGACACGTCGTAGTGGGCGCGCCGACTGCGCCCGACCGTGTACGCATAGCACTCCGCCCGCCCGCGGCCGTCGAGCAGGATCACCACGGAGCCGGGCGAGTCCGGGGACCTGAACTGGATCGCGATCTCGCCAGCCTGCGTGGGGTACACCGCGGGAGCCCAGGGGTGCGTCGCCAGAGCTCCGACAATCCGCTCCGCCTCCCGCTTGGTGGGGAGCGAGACTTCCGGGAGGCCGTCCTCGGCAATCTCCTCGTCGATGTCCGCCAGGGTCTGCAAGGCGTCCTCCAGCCAAGAAGACCTCGGTCCACATGCTCGCCCGAATCCGGCCGGCCGCGCGTCGGCCGACATCAGCCGGTCGTCCGTTCTTGGCGAGCGGGGTTCGAAGGTCGGCCCGGCTGGTGCCGCGGCCTTCACGGCATGGCTTCGCATGAAGGACTGGGAATCGCCCGTGTTGGCCGCCGGAACCCGGGGCCGGGCGTAGACGTCGCCGTCGTGCCCTATGCCGATGCTGTGGCCGATCCTCATCTTCAGTCATCCTCCCGTTCCGAGCCGACGACCCGACCGGCAAGCCCGCCGCAACGGCCGAGCAGCTCGTCCTGTGCACCGAACTCAGCCGGACGGGAGACTCCCGCCGCCGGAGTTCTCGCAGAACGGCCTGCTCGCTCCTTGAGTCGCCGCCCGGCCCGCGCCCGCTCGCGCAGACCATCGAAGTAGCGCCCATCCGCCGTCAACGTCGGTCGCGACCGCGCCCCATCCAGCAACAGGCCCCGAAGGCCCGGCGATCACGACCGCTGCCAATCGACTCCCGGCCGTCCTCACTCGACGTCCGAAGCTCCCATCCGCGGGTGTTCTCTGCTTCACCGCAACGAACCGTCAACAACAATTGTCCGAACATGGATTCCCCTCTCTTTCGACAGTCGCTCCGCCTCCTCGCGGAGGCCGTCCCGTGCCCGCTCAATCGACGTCCATTTCGGCCGATGGCGCTTCTGAAGCTCGTCAGGTCGCGGCAGGCTCATCCACACGACGACGTAGACGCCGTGACTCGCGCCCAGTTGGGGCATGTACCGCTCCGCGAGCTGCGTCCGAACCGCCGTTCGCGCGTCATCGTTGCCGGACAGCTTGACCTCGACGGGTACACGGATCGCATCTCCAGACACCGTGGCGCGGGCCGGTGTCTGCACCAAAATGTCGACCTCGGATCCGGGCTCGCCTCCGCTTGAGCGGGCCACCGTGCGTCTGTGGATCTCAATTTCCCGATCCGCCGTTATGGCGCATTGCTGAAAGTACGCACGTACAGCGGCGCAGAGCTTGCTGGATACGTGTTCCTCCGTTTTCGGCGTCGGCGTAGCGTCTCTAGCGGTATTCCACAGATCCTCGGGGCTCTCGCCACCGTCACGGTTCAGCGCCGTCTCGTAATTCTCCAAGGCGCATTCGATTCCGCCGACAACGTCGTCCTCTGAGCGCATCAGACGCGCGGTCGCCGCGCCGAGCACGTCTGCCACTACACCGATCGAAAACGGCGACCAGCGCGAAAGGCGCAAAGCGCGCTCTGCCTCCGATCTCGCCAACGAAAACCATGCATAGCGATCGGCAAAACGGGCCTCAAGTCGCCGCAACGCGATCACGGCGTCGGCATCCTCCAGTCCGGCCAGATGGGAGACCAATTGTGTCCGCAAAGTGCGTGCGGAGTCCTCGGGCGTCACCCAATGAGCGCCATCGCCTTCGCGGTCGGTCTCTGGCGGAAACAGCTTGATCAGAACCTCCACCAATTCGCCGATCTGCCGCGTCACCAAGGAATCCGCTAAACGAGTGTCCCTATTGTGGGCCGCCCGGCCCAGAACTCTGCGTCCTCTTTCGGGCACCGACAGCAAGAACTCCTTGAGAACATGCCAAGCCTCCCGGGCTCTTGTGTGCAGGAGTGCTACGGCGACGTGCTCAACCGCCCCGTCCGCAATGTCCGTCGCGCCGCTGAGCACGTCCAGGCACTCAGGGATTGCCGCGCCCGGCGCACGGGTCAACACGAACTCGGCAACTGCGGTGGTACTCGGATCGACGATTTCGCCTGCACAGAGTTCAGCGCATAGCTTCTGGTCGAGCTCCCGATTGGGTAGGTCCATCAATACGGGCAGCAAGCTCGGCAGTAGTTCGCGGAAAGCGTCGTCCCGACCCAAGGCAAGGGTCATGATCTCCTGACGCACGGCTGCGGGATTCTTCTCATTAAGAAGCCTCAAGAGATCATGTTTCGGTTCTTGGGGTTCACCCGCCAAATCCGGTACGACTTGACGGAGAATGTACCAGCACCAATTTCCCCACCAAGAGCGACGCCGGGATCTGAGCCAATCCGCGTCACGCTCGAGAAGAAGCCACATCGCTCCCATGACGTCGACCTGAAGTGACTTGGGCCTGCGCGTCAGAGCCTGGGCTGACTCCGAGCGCACTTCCGCACTCGACAGGTACGGTTTTGCGGCTTCGACAATTCGGTCCCGGACCTGGGGGTCGGCTTCCCGCCAACCCGGTGCCGCGGTCAAGAACCGTTGGAAGCCGTAATGAACGCTCGTCGGTGTCAGCGTGAGCTCGTGGCAGACCGCCGGAAAACCTCGTATGTTTGTCTCGGCGCGGTGGAGGTCTTCCATAACCCGTTGGCGGGGTGGTGGATCCAGTCGCCGGACTTCGTTCCTAGGTGCGGGATCGCGGTTCATGTTCCAACGGTCGCGAAGCTGGCTGGCTTCTTCGGAGGCAAGGTCGACTGACCGTTGGTTGCCGAGAATCGATTTCACGGGTTCATCATCGCACGCCCGGAGCCAGGCATCCACATTCTCGGCGGTGTCCTGCCACCGAAGCAGCCAAGCTAGGTGGAGGTAGTTTTGCCGCACGAGGAGCGAATACCGCTTTTGGCAGCCGCGGGCGAGGAGCCATTGGAAGTCGGAGTCGTTCCGCAAACCGGGCGTATAGTGTTCGAGTGTCAGCAGGTCGTGCCGGTTCCCGATGAATCCTGCCAGGATGTCGATCAGCCGGCGGCGCGCTTCAGGGTTCGTGTGGAGCGGCGCTCTTTCGTGGCATTCCGCGGCCGAGCCGGGAGCGAAGGGATCGTGTGGTAGCCAGGCTAGCGGGCTGGTGCGACAACGGGTCCAAGCTGTCAATACCGCTGCCAACGGGCTTGAAACTGCGGGGTCGTCGAGGTGGTGCAACGCGGCTTGGGCGATCCGCATCGCGATTCGGTGCATGACGTTAGTGTTGGGAGAATCGGACGCTTGGTCCTTTGCCCACAACAACCCTGCGGCGAGATGGCCGTCGGCGGCGAACGCGTCGCGGTCCAATTCCAGCAGGAAAACCTCGTACGCGCCATAGAGCGTGGGCCGTCGTCTGGGTGTCAGGACGGCCAGGAGTTCAGGGGTGGCAAGGTGGTCGGGCCAAGTGCAACGCAGGGCGATACCCTTCAGTTCATCGTCGGCGTCTTCGGGCAAGCCGGCAATCAGGGGCTTGAGACGCTCGCGGGCGGCGGGCGTGCCGCAATCGCGGAGGGCGTAGCCGGCAGCGACCCGGGCGGACATCGGGGCGGCGGAGTCGAGGGCGAGATTGGCGAGGTCGTCGCTCAAGGAGGAGAGCTTCCAAGCTCGCCCGAGCTCGATGGCGCACTGCAGAAGGTCGTCGCAACCGTCGCCTCTGGAAGTGAGCAGGGGCCGGAGGTCGGCGGTTGCATCGGGGTACCGGAGTCCTTTGAACTCGAGTTCGCCTGGGCGCAACTGGGCGGTGGTGAGCTCTCCCAGACGGAAGCGGTCCAGGAGCGCGAGGGTCGCTGCCCGGCGAAGGCCGAGGTCGGCAACGTCGGACAGGCCGATGACGTCGGGGTCGCGAGTTGCGATCCAGTCGGCCACGTGGGCGTTGAACATGGCGGTGAACGCCGCGGTCTCTCGGAGCGGTCCGGCGACACCGGTCTTCCACCCGTCGGAACCTGCGAGGAACGCCCGCGCCTGATGCGTCGGCAGGCGGGCAAGCCGGCGGCCCGCGAGGTACTCCGCGAACTGTCGGTGGGCGAAACGGAAGGACGCCGGGGAGGTGGAGTCGGAGAGGCCGCACCAACGTATGGCATCCAGCTCTTCGGGTGTGACGTGGGCGGAGAGGTCGGGAAGACTCAGCCGCCCCGGCGTTGGCTCGTCATCGAGGTGGACCGTCTCCCTAGCGGTCAGGATCAGGTAGCAGGCGAGACGCTCGGCCGCGTCGAGCAACTCGCGCGGAGGAACGGGATTCTGCGTGTCGATGGCTCGGCGGTCGTGCGGGTCCGACGCGAGCAGTTGGAGGCCCTGCTCGAAGAGGTCCTTAAGTGAGGTGGGTAATCCGTGGCTGGACTGATGCAGGCGCATCAGCATGCGAAGCGAGAGGGGTTGGTCGGCTAGGCTGCGGGCACCCGAGTCGCGGATTCGGCGGAGGAATGCGGCCGGATCGTCGATGGCGTGGGACGCGGCGGCCGCCAGGATATCGTCGTCGCCGAGAGGGTGGAGAAGCGCCGTGGCGAAGGGGCGGTTGGCAGCGTACTCGCGAATGACCTGGGTGAGCTGCGAGGGCCAGACGGCGGAGCGGCAGGTGATCCGGATCGACGCTCCCGTGGCCTGCAACTCCTCCGTGACCCAATGCTTGATCGCGAGCCAGCAACGGCGCGCAGGTATCATCGCCTCGTCGAGGGCATCGAGGTAGAGGGCGGTCTTCTCGTCGGCTCCCCTGGACATCCGGCGGAGGCGGTCCGCGAGTTGGTTCGAGGTCTCGGCGAACTCTGCGAGTCTGCACTCGCGCACGCAGGTGCCCGAAGTGCGTTCGTGATTGGCGAGTCGCGCCGCTTCAAAGGTCTTGCCGGCACCTGCGGTTCCGAGCAACACGAGACCGCGAAAGGGAGACAGCTCCAGGGTGCGAAGCTGCTCGGTGTTGTTTTCGGTGGTGGCGGACCAGACCCGGTCGATGTTCCAGGTCGCCGATTCGGCGGTCATGACCTGTTGGCCTCGTGCTCGGGCATCCGATGGGCGAATGCCTCCCATGCCGCGCGGTAGTCCTGCTCGCGGTCGCAGCGGTGGAAGGGGGCGTGGTACTCGATCACGCGTTCGACGGGGCCGGCGGGCAGGGTGTCGTCGGTCACGCGGCGGATGATGACGGCGTCGCGGAGGCCACGGATGTCCTCCCAGCCGAGCGCGGTGTCCGACTGGGTGGCGCCGTCGGGGCGGCGCAGGGTCCAGGCGGTGTCGCCGTTGACCGCCTTACGGGGCAGGCCGACGCCGGGCAGGCCCTTGGAGACGGTGAAGACGATGCGGCCGCGGGCGTCGTACCAGGTGTCGGCCTCGTACTGGCGCATGACGGGGAACTGCACGCGGTAGATCGTGAGTAACTCGTCGAGCGTCAGGCCGAGGGCGAGGGCGGCGAGAACGTCGATCTCGACGAGCGCCTGCCGGCGGGTGTAGTCGGTACGCAGGGCGACGTTGCGGTCCCACGTCGGGGGCAGCGCGTCCCAGTCGTCAGGCAGGCGGGGGTCGGGGCGCGTCCAGGCGTCGATGCGGAAGGCGTCGATCGATGGGAGCAGGGGGCGGACGCTACCAGTCGCGGCGGCCCTGTCGGCGCTGTCGTCGCTGGCGTCCCCCTCCGGCTCGCGGACGTTCAGTAGGTCGACGGCGCACATCTCGGACCACAGGTCGGCGTAGTGTGCGGTCAGGCAGTTGAGGCGGAGCGCGCGGAGCCACAGCGCGGCGCGCAGGGCGGGGTGGCAGTCGTCGGTCAGGATCGGCAGGCGGCTGAGCCAGGCGCGACGGACGTCCCCGGTGCCGGTGCTCTTGACGAAGAAGTCGAGGACGATGGACATCGACAGGGCGGCGAAGTCGAGGCAGGCGCCGCGATCGCGGAAGACGCTCGCTACGCTCGAATCGAGCTGTGCAACGCCTCTCGGGATCAGCGCAGTGATCAGCGTCCGCTCCGCAGTTGGACCCACCATGCGCCGGTTCACGACGCGGTAGTACGCGGTCGCCCTCCGGGGCGCAGTCTCGTTCGGCTCCCGCCACGGCACGGTCGGTGTGCGGCGCTCGTAGTCGGTTGGCTCGCACGTGGGCACATAGTTGGTGCGCGGAAGGTAGTGGTCCGGCAGCGCGGCGAGGTCGAGGACGTCGTAGTGGCTGTTCTGCGTGCAGCGACCGCGCGGCGTCTTGTTGAGCGGGTTGCCGACGAAGAAGTGCGGGCCGGAGAGGATGAGGTGGGCCGGTTGCCCCGGAAACCCGGTGTCGCGACGGATCGTGCCGTCATGCTGGGACGTGGTCTCGTTCCACCAGTGGGTGGCCACGTCGAAATCGTCGCCAAGATCGCCCAACCTTCTTGGATGGGCGGCGAGCTTCCCTAGCACCGTCAACAGCGTCCCGGCATGCAGGGCCGGCAGCCGCGCCTGGCCGGGAGGCGTCCCAGCTTCGTCGTACAAGTTCGCGAACGCAGCGAGCGCATCCGGCTCGACGTGGACGACCCGGTCGGCATGTCCGGACAGGTTCCAGTCGCTCTCGTCGTCCTTGATGCCTGGAACGGTGCCACGGCCGTCGTGGTCGAGGCAGGCGTCCACGGTCGCGGGCGCGAACAGGTTCGCGATGTGGGTGAACCGGGGCGCGGAGCGCGGCCGGCCATGGACGTTGATGCTGAACAGTGCGTGATGGTCAACTTCGGCAAACAGCTTCTTCTCGTTCTGGAACTGGAAGTGCGATCGTAGCCGTGGGTACAGCGCCTCGCGGAACGCACCGCCCTTGGGATCGTCGTACACACCCTCGGGGTGCAGGAACCCGGCCACACCGTCGGGACTCCCGATCAACCACGCCTGCGGCAGGAAGCACTTGTAGAGGTTCGTCTTCTGGCCCGCGAGCAGCGCGTAGTTCTGCGTCGCGCTCAGGAAGCCCTGCGTCGCCTCGGCCTGCTCCATCTCCGCGAGCCAGATGTCCCGCACGCCGCGGCGTGCCGACAACCCCCGGGGCGAGGTATCCGCCGCCGGGGTTCGTGGCGGGTTGGGTGGCGTGCCTGGGTCCGGCGCGATGGCGCGCCCGAGGGATGATGGTGCGCCCGGTCGGTCGTCCCGTCTTCCCGTGCCGCCTTCATCGCGGGATGTCGCCGACGCCGATTCCGCGGACGCCTCCCGCGCGAACAGCTTCCGTCGCAGGGTCGCGACCTCCGTCGCCGACTTCTTGCGCAGCACCAGCAGGGGGTCGTGGTCGCCGAGCACTGCGCCTTCCTTCCATTCGACCCTGATCCACGGCGGATTCCCCAACACGAGATCGAACCCACCCCGGATCGAGCCTCCCGCCCGCTCGCCGTAGAACACGTCCGCGAACGCCAGCTCCCAATGATGGAAGCGGTGCCGCCTGGCCAGCTCGTCCACAAACCGCAGCCGCGGGAACTGGTCGAACATCTTCTGCAGGTCGAGCATGCCGACCTCGTCGGCGATGCGCCGGGCGATGTCGGCGGCGTGCTCCGCGTACTCGGCGCCGAACAGGTCGGCGGTCTGTCCTGGGCCGACGCCCGGCTGGTAGACCGAGCCGGTCAGCACCAGAGAGACCTCGTTGAGGAACTCATCGCGGTCGGGCAGCCGGTGGGCGTCGCGGATGGGCCAGAACCACAGGGCGCACCAGTAGTCCATCGCCAGCTTTAGGCGGCGGCCGGGGCTGGCGCTCCGCGCGTCGTCGCTGAAGACGCCTTGGGCGCGGATGCGGTCCTTCCACGTGTTGGTGGTGCCACGGATATCGTCCTCGGAGCGGCCCCACACCGGCAGCGCGTCCTCGGTGGCGCCGCGGTCGCGGGCGAGCTGCTCAGCGTGCAGCGCCCACAGTTGGTCCACGCGGTCGGAGAGCGTTTCGAGTTCGGCCGCCTCGCCGGCATCGAACGGCGCGCAGAAGCGCTTGCGCCAAGCGGCGATGCGCTCGAAGCAGGCCGGCTCCATCTCCCTGGCCGCCTTGTCGGCGTAGCCGGCCATGCCGGGGTCGGGCAGCAGAAAGTGATAGACCGTGCCGGCGGAGCGCCGCGGAGTTCGTGTCGTCTCGTTCTCGTCCGTGCAGGCGTCGGCGTCGAGGACGGGTCCGGCGGGGGGCGCCACGCGCCCGGGGGCGCGGTTGAACCACAGCTCGCTCTTGCGGCGCGCGTCGAGCGCGGCGCGGGGGAACACCTGCCGCCGCGCGCCGACCAGCGAGTTGCCGCAGACGAGCTGGTAGCCGAACCACGGCACGTGCCCGCCCTCGTGGATGCAGTTCAGCCACAGCGACACCTCGGCCAGCTCGCGGGCCACCGGGTTGAGGTCCACCCCGTAGACGTTGCGGTCGGCGATGTACAGCTTCACCCGCTGCAGCTCGCCGGCGTAGTCGGCGTGCGGAATCCGCTCGCCCAGCTCGCGCTGCTTGCGCTCCAGGTACTTCTCGGCGAGCTGGTTCACCGCCTCGTTCAGGAACGCGGCCGAGCCCATGGCCGGCTCGCAGACGGTGAGGTCGAGGATGCGGTCGGCCGGCATGTCGCCGGGGACGAGCTCGCGCAGGGCGTACTTGACGACGCAGCGGGTCAGCGACTCGGGCGTGTAGTAGCTCGCGGTCTTCTGCCGGTCGCGGCCCGCGAGGCGGTAGATGAAGCGGCCCCGCGGGTGGACGCGCAGCTTGCGGCGGCCCTCGTCGTCGCGGTCGTACACGCGCTCATCGTCGGTGTAGTCGTCGAGGTCGCGCGCGGGCACGAACCAGGCGCTCTTGAGGGGGTCGTCGGGCTCGCCCGCCTTCTTCACCTCGTACAGGTCCTCCTCGGCGAAGAAGCCGCGGTACGAGAGCAGCGCCTCGTAGACGGCGCCGAGCTGGTTGATGCCGAGCTGCGCGTACGAGATGCGTCCGCGCCGGCCCCGCCGGCCCCTGGCGGGCCGCGTCAGCGACATCAGGCGGACGACCTGCTGCAGCACGCGGTTGCGCAGCTTCACGCGGTCGAGCAGCGGCGTCGAGCCGGCCCGGAACAGGGCGCTGTCGAGGGCGCGGATGCGGAAGCCGTGGTGCAGGCGCGCGCCCGGCGCCGCCGCCAGCAGGTCGGGGGCGCCGCCCCGCTGCGTGCCGTCGAAGCCGTCGCGGATCAGGCCGAACAGGGTCTGCACGGCGTGGTGCAGGTAGTAGCCGTCGAGCGACTCCCCGGTGGTCAGCCGCACCAGCTCGAGGTCGCGCAGGTGCTCGAGGCTGTATCCCTTCCGGTAGGTCTCCGAGTCCATCGGCGCGTAGCCGAGGTCGGGGCGCGCCTCGATGTAGAACAGGAACAGCAGCCGGTACATGTAGCGCAGGCACTCGAGCCCGAGCCGGCCCGCGAGCGCGTCGTCGGGGCGGTCGTAGACCTTGTCCTTGAGGACCTCGCGCAGGTAGCGGATGGCCTCGTTGCCGATCAGCTCGATCGACTCGCGCAGGGCGTACTTCAGGTCTTCGGAGACGGCGAAGGCGTGCTTGTGGCTGTTCTCGTCGAGGCTGTCGAGCAGGCTCGGGCCGGCGGCCGGCAGCAGGCAGTCGCGGTGCAGCAGGGCGGCGGCGGCCTTCAGGGTGGCGTCGTCGCGGCGGCCGAGAATCTCGTCGAGGTCGAAGCGCAGCAGTCGGTTGTGCGTCCACTTGCCGCGCTCGATCAGCAGGACGCGGCTGAACGAGAGCACCAGCACCCAGCGCGGCGGGTGGTCCTGGCCGAAGACGCGGCGGGTGACGACCTCGTCCCAGGTCTCGCGCAGCAGCGCCTCGGCCGGGGGCGCCCCGCCGTGGAACTGCAGCGGGTGCGGCTTGAGCTCGAGCGGGTCCTCGCCCTCCGCCTCGGCGTCGTAGGCCCCGAGGGCGAGCAGGGCGGGGGCGCCGGGCCTGCCGCCGGCGGCGCAGAGGACGGGCACCTCGTCGCCGGCGTCGAGGGGATGGTCGCCGGGCGCCCACGCGTAGCCGAGGGCGGGGAGGAGCCGCCGGAACCACTCGCGCTGCAGGGTCAGCCGCCGTCCGCTCCGGCGCTCGCGGTCGAAGTCGCGGCGGAACCGCACGTAGCCGCCGGCCAGCGCCCGCAGCGCCGCGTACGGGGTCTGCCCTCCCCCGGCCTCGGCCGCCTCGCGCCAGCTTTCCACGGTGGCGCGGATGTCGCCGCTGAAGATCTCCGACAGATAGTGGTGGCTGTAGAACTCGTTCTCGTTGTGGATGCCGGCGAAGGCGGCGGCGGTGGCGGCGGGCATGGGTCTACGTAGATGCAGTGTCCGTGTCGAGCGTTGCCGTCAATCGAACGGCTCCCGTTCTTGGAGCGGCAACTCTTCGTGGCGCATTTCCGCGATGATTGCCTCGAAGTCGTCGGGCAATGGTGTGCTGTTCTTCCAGTAGTCCTCCCAGTCCTCGAATCGCGCGGGACCGGCGGGCGCGGCGTCCGCCGCCTTCGCGCGGACTCTACCGGCGTCGCCGCCGTCGGCATCCGTCGCTCCGGCGCTTTTCTTCATGCGTATGTCCTTCCCTCGGGGGTGTCCAGCCGACGACACCGGCAGCGATGCGTCTCCCTGAAACATATCATCGGCCGGCCGGTTCGCCCGTCATCACGCAGACGACCTTGATGTACGGCTGCGGCTCGGTGGTCATGGTGTCCTCGATCCACGTGAGGTACTCGTCGAAGATCGCGTCGATGTCGCGCCGGCCGCGCTCTTCGCGGGCGCGCTTGAACGCCCCCGCCTGGTCCGACCGATCGAGCTGCAGCGCGAGCTGGCGGAGCTGGCGGGCCTTCAGCGTCTCCAGCGCCGCCAGCTCGTCGTTCAGCTTGTCGTTGATGCGGCTCTCGAAGGCGCGCCGTCGCTCGACGACCCGCTCGCGCGCCCGCGCCACGGCATCCGGCAGTAGGCCCTTGAGGGCGTCGACGTCCGCCGGCCGGCCCCGGTTCGCGACCCCGCCGCGGCCGAGGCCGGTGCGCGCGAGGACCTCGTCGAACGGGACCACCGCCTCGTACCGCGTTCCCCGGTACGCCACCGCGATCCACTCGTAGAGCAGCGGGTGGCTGCGCCGGTTGGGGACGAGCCCGGAGAGGACGAACACCGTCTCGTCCTCGGCGAGCCCCGGCACGCCGGCCAGCACCGGCGCCTCGTGGCGGCCGAACGCGGCGAGCATGCGGTCGTTCAGCCACCCGACCACCGGGTTCAGGCGCCACAGGTAGTGCACGCGCGGCCACGCCGATTCCTCGCGGCGGCTTTCGGCGATGGCGTCTCGCATGCGGTTGCGGTCGGCGGTCAGGGCGAAGCGGCCGTTCTCGGGCAGGACCTCGCGCGGGAATTGGTCGAAGCGGCGCCGCAGGTCGTCCGGCGCGTCGAGGGTCAGGACCGTGCCGGTCGCGTCGCGCTCGAACCGCAGTGCGCGGTCGCTCTCGCGCAGCCGGTGCA
This sequence comes from Vicinamibacterales bacterium, assembly GCA_963664545.2. Classification (GTDB taxonomy): domain Bacteria; phylum Acidobacteriota; class Vicinamibacteria; order Vicinamibacterales; family UBA8438; genus JAJEEA01. Next base: position 4,344,524 of record OY761475.2, read on the forward strand.
GGGCCGCTTCGCAGTAGGCGAGGTCGCTCTTGAACAGCGATGTCGGTGCCGGGGGCGGCTCGGGCGCTTCGGCCGAAGGCTCGTCCTCGGCGGTCTTCGTGCCGAGGAACAGCGCCAACAGCTCGTCGCCCTCGCCGGCGGCCGGGCTGAGCCGGGCGTCGAAGCGTTCCGCCCCCTCGCCGGCGGCGATGGCGTCGCGGGTGATCGCCTCCTCGGCCTCGATGTCGTAGACGCGCATGAAGGCCGACGGATCGCCGATGTTGCGGTGGGCCTGCTCGTCCTTCCCGGCCAGCACCTCCAGGATGCGGGTGTCGCCGCGGATGGTCTCGTTCGCGCTCTCGGTCACGAGATAGACGATGTGCGGCGTCCGCGACTGCCCGTAGCGGTCCACGCGGCCGTTCCGCTGCTGGAACACCATGAGCGACCACGGCATGTCGAAGTGCACGAGCCGGTGGCACTGGTAGTGCAGGTTGATGCCCTCTGACGCGACGTCCGAGCAGATGAGCAGGCGCAGCGGGCGCGACGCGTTGCCGAAGTCCTCGACCACGCGCTGCTGCTCGACGTCGCTCAGGCCGCCGTGGAGCACCGCGACTTGGCTGCCGCCGAGCCGCAGGTCCTCCGCGAGCCGGTCGCGCAGCCACTTCAGCGTCTCGATGCGCTCGGTGAACACGACCAGGCGGTCGCGTGGGTCGCGCCCGTTCCACTCGAACGGCCGGCCGCCGCGGATGGCGGCGAGCAGCGCCCGGTACTTGGCGTGGTCGTCGGGGCCGACGGCCGCGAGGGCCCGGCGCAGGGCCTGCAACGATTCGACTTCCTCCGCTACCCCGGCGTTCGCGGATTGCTTGGAATTAAGTTCTGAAGGTCTATTCCGCAGCGATTCGACTTCCGCCGTCACCCCGGCGTTCGGCGCTGCGGCGAGCTCGCGCTCCCTCCGGCGGAGGCGCTGGTCGACGCTCGCGATGCAGGCGGCAGGGCTGGAGAAGAGCGCCTTCTCCAGGGTGACGAGGAAGAGGTCGCGGCGTTTCGACGCGGTCCCCGGCGCCGCCGCGCCTTGGAGTCCGGTTTCCCGGTGACCCTCGGAGATGTCCTGGCGTTCTGACCCGCCGCCGGGCGATGCGGATCGGGACGCCACTTTCACCGCGAGCAGGGCCTCGTAGGCGGCCTCCTCGGCGGGGGAGGCGGGGAAGCGCCGCCGGACGATCTCGCGGTCGCGGAAGGCGTCGCGCACCTGGCTCCGGATGTCCTTCTTGAAGCGCCGGATGACGAGCCCCTTGTCGCGGAAGTCGTCCCGGGTGTAGTCGTCCGGGTCGGCGATGGCCGTCGCGTCGAGCATGTTCACGAGGCTCGCGAAGCTGCGCGCGCGGCCGTCGTGCGGCGTCGCCGAGAGCATGACGAGGGTGTCGGACCGCCGGGCGAGCAGCCGGGCGAGGCGGCTGCGCAGCGAGGTCCGCCCGTGCGCTCCGCCCGGGCCGGTGCCGCCGGCACCGCGGTCGGCCACGTTGTGCGCCTCGTCGATGACGATGACGTCCCAGTACGCCTGCTCCAGGTAGGTGCGGTACTCGGCGTCCTGCTTGAGGGTGTCGATCGAGATGATCGCCTTGTCGTAGTAGTGGAACGGGTTGTGGCTGGCCGGGATGCGGCCGCGCACCCGCTGGATGCCGATCGAGTCGAGCCGGGTCAGGGGGATGGTGAACCGGCTCCAGAACTCCTTCTGGAACTGCGTGAGCATGCTCTTGACGGCCAGCACGAGGATGCGCCGGCCCCGGCCGCGGGCGATGAGCTCGCTGACGAGGATGCCCGCCTCCAGGGTCTTACCGAGCCCCACCGCGTCGGCGATGAGGATGCGCTGCCGGGGCTGCCGCAGCGCCTGCCGCGCCGGCTCGAGCTGGTAGGGCGCGGGGTCCATCGCCGCCCCGTGGGCGACGTGGATGCGCTCGTCGTTGGGGACCGCCTGCCGGAGCTGGCTCTCCAGGTAGAGCCGGCTGTCGGCGAAGCCCGGCGACCCGTCGGGCACGAGCCGGGTGTCGGCGGGGTCGAGGACCTGGATGTCCGGCTCGACGGTGGTGAGGAAGATCGCCTCGCGCTCGCGCACCAGCTCCGACACGCCGTCGCAGACGAGCTGGTAGCCGCCGTCCGGCGCCCGGTCGACGCGGCGGACGACCCACTCGGCGTCGCGGATCACGACCCGCGCGCCGGGGGCCGGCGCCGGGGCCGCGCCCGAAGAAGCCGCGTCAGCCACGGCCGGCCGGGACCCTCCCGCCCGCGGACGCGGCCGATTCCCGGATAGCCCCGCCGCCCCCGCGCGCGCCGCGCGTCATACGATCTCCGGGATGTACTTCTCGCGCGCCAAGTGCCAGAGCGACGCGAGGAACGCGGTCAGGGGGATGGCCACGATCAGCCCGAGGATGCCGCCGAGGGCCGTGCCCCAGAAGAAGACGGCGACGATGATCGCCATGAAGTGCAGCCCGGTGCGGTCGCCCATGATCTTCGGCGTGAGGAACCAGCCCTCGATCTGCTGCACCACGAGGACCACCGCGAGCACGAGCAGGCACGTCACCCACCCGCCGTCGGCTTGGAAGAACGCGAGGGGGATGGCGATGGCGAGGCCGATCATGTTGCCCAGGAAGGGGATCACGTTGAGGACGCCGAGGGCGAGGCCGATGACGAACCCGTAGCGCAGGCCGACGAGGCTGAAGCCGGCCGCGAAGAGCAGCCCCTGCAGGAAGGCGATGATGAGCTGGCCGCGGAAGAACCCCACCGTGATGTCGACGAACTCGTGCAGCAGGTAGGTCACGTCGGCGCGGGTCTCGGGCTTGAGGAACGGCAGCACGCGGTCGGTGTCGAGCCGGAAGCCGGCGGTGAGGAAGTAGGCGAAGTAGACGGGGGTGATGATCCACGACAGCAGGGCGGCGAGCCCGCGCGCGACGCCGAAGCCGACGGTGACCGCCTGCACCCCCATCGTCTGAACCCACTCGAAGATGGCCGCCTGCTGCGCGACCGCGAACTCGCGCAGCCGGTCGCCGAGGCCCGACGACTCGAGCAGCTCGAAGGCCCGCGGCAGCTCGGCCTGGAGCCGCGCGCGGGCGTCCGCCCACCACTCGGGCACCTGCGCGGCGAGGCCGACGACCTGCTCGACGGCGAGGTTCCCGAAGAACGCCGCGAAGACGCCGAGCGGCACGAGGGCGGACAGGAAGACGGCGGCGACCGCGGCCGGGACCGGCAGCCGCGCGGGGCCGCGCAGCCAGTCGTAGTAGGGGCGGAACACGAGGGCCGCGACCCCGCCCACCGCGAGCGGCAGGAACACGCCGGAGAAGGTCCGCAGGAAGAGGGCGGCCAGCCACCCCAGGAGGCCGACCGCGAGCAGGATGACGAGGGCGGAGACGGTGGTGATGGCGGCCGCGATGGTGTTGGCCTGCCGGGGCGTGAGCTCGAGGGCCATGGACGGTATCCCGGAACCGCCCGCATGGTACACGAACCGGGGTCCGGGACTCCGCCCGCTGGCCCAGGGCAGCGTGACCGCGTCGGCGGTGCCGTCGATGATGCGGGGCGCGGGGGGTGGTCGCCGGGTCGGTGGTCGTGTCAGGGGTCGAGGCTGGTGCCGATGCGCAGGACGGCCGCGCTCGGCCGCGAGAAGCGCTCGTTTACGGTGGTATAGCATGGCCCGGTTTATGCCCCGCTCAATGAGCGAACCTAGACGGGCGTCCGTCAAGCTTGGGCTGGTTCCGTAGGTCTTCCGTGAGATGGACGATTCGATTCCCACGGAACAGAAGCGGCGTATGGCTGAATCGCAAGGTCGGCCGCATGTTCCGGCGACGGGAGCCGTCGGCTTGGCCGCTTTCGCCGCGGCTTGCTGCTGGGTCCTGTTCGGCGCCGCGGCCGCGGCGGCGCAGGACGACGCCGGCTCGATCTGGGGCGTCGTCGACGACGAGGTCGGCGGCCTGCTGCCCGGGGTGACGGTCACCGCGCGGCATGCGGCGACCGGCTTGGCGCGCAGCGCCGTGACCGACGATGCCGGCAACTACGAGATCACGCGGCTGCCTCCGGGCGACTACGAGGTGACCGCCCTCCTCCCCGGGTTCCGCGCCGACCCCGTCCCGGCGACGGTCGCGGCGGGGGACGCGATCGTCGACATCGTCCTGTCCATCGCGCCGCTGGCCGAGACCGTCACCGTGACGCGGTCCGGGCAGGGGCTCGACGACGTGGCCAACGCGGTGGCGGTGCTGGGGCCCGAGGCCCTCGGCTTCACCGAGCGGAAGGCGTCGCTCGACGAGGCGCTGCGCGGCGTTCCGGGCCTGACCGTCCAGAACCGGCGCGACTACGGGCTGACCGGCGGCATCGCCCTGAGCGTCCGCGCCCCGCCGTCCGAGCCCATGCTCGGCATCCGCGGAGTGGCCGTCGTCCAGGACGGGATACCGCTGACCACCACCGACGGGACCACCGAGCCCGGCAACGTCGACCTCGGGGCGGTGCGGCGCATCGAGGTCGTCCGCGGCCCGAGCTCGGTCCTCTACGGCAACGCCGCCGGCGGGGTGATCAGCCTCGTCACCGAAATCGATCCGACGCGGCGGTTGACGATACGGCCCGACCTGCAGTGGGGCAGCCACGGCTACCGGCGGCAGCAGCTCCGGGTCGACGGCCGCAACGGCCGCGGCACGCGGTTCATGGGCAGCGTCAGCCGCTTCCGCACCGACGGCTGGCGCGACCACAGCCACGCGGAGGTGCGCCAGGCCAACGTGGTCGTGCGGCAGGCGCTCTCGCCGCGGACCGAGCTGTCCCTCGTCTTCAACCACTACGATCTGCCGTTCGCCGCGAACCCGGCCTACCTGACGGCGGCGGAGGCGGCCGATCCCCGGCTGACGGCGGCGGAGCGGGGCGGCACTGTCCCCGACCCGCGGCAGCCCAGCCGCTGGTTGGGTGGCACGACTGTCGCCAAGGAAAACTGGGGTGAGTCGGCCCTGCAACTGCAAGGCGGGGCGACCATCGAGCACCGCTTCTCGGGGGCGCATGTCCTGAACGCCACCGTCTGGGCCGTCCGCCGGCGCGTGGATACCGCCCTCGTCAACCGCGCCCTCGACCTGAGCCGACGCGGGACCGGCCTGCGGTCGACGTACCAGGGCGCGGCCGAGGTCGGCTCGACCACGTTCAGATGGACGGCCGGGGTGGACGTGTCGTCGAAGGACGAGACCCGGATGGACTACCGCTTCCTGCCGCCGTTCGTCGTCGTCGGCACGGCCCACCGCGGTGCCCTGAACCTCGACCAGCAGGAGCTGGTGGCGTCGGCGGCGCCCTTCGGCCAGTTGAGCGTCTCGCCCCACCCGCGGGTCACGCTGACGGCCGGGGCGCGCTACGACCACTACCGTTTCCGGGCGACGGATCGGAAGCTCGACGACGGCGATCAGTCGGGCCGCCGCACGATGAGCGCCCACAGCCCCACCCTCGGCATGACGGTGGCGGTGGTGCCGGGCCTCAACGTCTACGGCAACTACGCGACCGCCTACGAGACGCCCATCACCGCGGAGCTCGCGCGGTCGCCGGACGAGCGGGGCGGGTTCAACCACGAGCTGGACCCGTCGCGGCTCCGCAGCCACGAGTTCGGCGTGCGCGGGCTGATCGAGCCGGCCCGGCTGCAATACGAGGTCGCCGCCTACCGCTCGCGCCTGCTGAGTCAGATAGTGGCGATCCGCCCCAGCGCCGTTGCGCTCTACTACGTCAACGCCGGCGAGACCGCGCGCAACGGCGTCGAGTTGTCGCTGGGCTGGCGGCCCACGGCCCGCTTCGAGGCCCGGCTCGCCTACACCCACCAGGACTTCGTCTTCCGCCGATACGTGCTCGGAGGCGTCGACTACTCGGGCAAGCGCGAGCCCGGTGCGCCGCCGGGCCGCCTGTTCGCGGGCGTCGATTACGCGACGCCGTTCCGCCTGCAGGCGAGCGCGTCGGTGCGCTGGGTCGACGAGTACTTCTTCACGAACGCCAACGAGGCGGCGGCGACCAACTGGGCCTACACGGTGGTCGACCTGCGCTTCGGGTGGGTCGGACGGGTGGGCGACGTCGATGTGCAGCCCTTCGCGGGCATCGACAACCTGTTCAATGAGCGCTACAACTCGTCGGGCTTGGCCAACCACTTCAGCCGCCGGTACTACCGGCCCTCGCCCGGCCGGGAGATCTACGTCGGGTTCACCCTCGGCGGCGGGGTGCGGTAGCGGGGCGTGCGGCGCTTCCTCGGTCGGCGGACGGGGGCGTCGAGCCTGGGGGGCTCGGAAGGCGTCGGTGCGGTCATGGCAGGGTGAACGCCCCCAGCGCCGGCACGAGCAACAGGCTCAGCACGACCACGACGATCGACGTGAGGACGGTGACGACGGCGCCCACCCTGAACATCGTCCCGAGTCCGACCGCCCCGAAAGCGAACGTCGCGGCCACCGTCGGGCTCGACCAGGGGAGCGCCACCCCCTGGGCCGTGCCCGCGATGATGCGGGCGAGAATCGCCGGGTTGTAGCCGAGCGTGTCCGCGACCGGAAAGAGCATCGTGGAGACCATCATCGACGTTGCCGCCCCGCTGGCGAATTGCGTCAACAGCGGCGTGACCAAGCCGGCCAGCCACGGCAACGCTCCCGCGGTGACGTTGCCCGTGAGCGCGGCGGCGAGCCAGTCGGTCACGCCCAGGCTGGCCAGCATGTCCGCGAGCGCCATGCCGCCGACCACCAGGAACACCACGTTCCATCCGATGCCGGCCTGGACGTCCTTGGCCTCCAGGGTCGTCTTGCCGCGCTTCGCGTCGACCGGCAGCGCGAAGAGCAGCACCATGGCCACCGGGGGCACGTACCAGATGTCGAGGAATCCGACGGTGACGAACGTGGGCAGGATCCACAGGACGAGCATCACGATCAGGACGAACAGGACGTTCTTCTCGCCCCGGCTCATCGGGCCCAGCCGCGCCAGTTCCCGGCGGAAGCGGGCGCCGTCGGGAACGGCCCGCACCTCCGGCGGCAGCATCAGCTTCAGGACCAGGTAGCAGACCGGGAGGTGGGCCGCGGTCAGGACGACGCCGGTCGACGTCCACTGCGCGAACGTGACGCTGTAGCCGGTCAACCGTTCCAGCAGCGAGAGGGTCACCGCGTTGAAGACGATGCCCGCCGGCGTCGCCAGCCCGCCGGCGGAGGCACCGTAGAGGACCGCGAGGCTCGCCGCCGCCGTCATGCGCCCGGCGCCGGCCGCCAGCGAGCGCGCGGTCGACAGCGCGATCGGCGTCATCATCACGATGACCGCGAGGTCGCTGACCACCGCGGACAACACCGCGGACACGGTCATGAGCGCGAGCAGGAGGCCGCCGCCGGAACGCGCCACCCCCGGCAGACACAGGGTGGCGAGGGCGATGCGCCGCGCGAGGCCGTGCTTGCGGAGCGCGTGCCCGAAGAGCATGACGCCCATCATGTGGGGCAGGATGACGTGGCCGTAGCGGGCGGCCACGTCGCCGAGGGGCATCGCCCCGCCGAGGGGCAGGAGCACGAACGGCAGGAAGCTGGTGACCGTCCACGGCACCGGCGCAGCCACCCACCACGCGACGACCCAGGCGTAGGCGCCGAGGGCGAAGTGCGCCTCGGGCGCGAGGCCGGCCAGCGGCGCGGCGCGGACGGCGGCGAACGCGGCCGGCCCGGCCGCGAGGCGCAGCACGAACGCCCGCCCGCCCGCCGCGGGTTCACCGGCGTCCACGGCCCGCCTCCGGGACTTCCACGCGCACCGTCACGATGTCCGAGTCGTGGAACTGCTGGTGGCGCACCGAGGACGCGATGTGGCGCAGCAGGCGCAGCGAGACCTCCCGCTCCATGAGCACGTCGTCGGGCCGGTCGGCCAGCAGCCCCATCCGGTCCTGCAGGTTCTCCTCGCCGGCCGCCGCGATGAACTCGAGGACGGCGCCCCCCGCCTCCTTGCGGGCCTGCAGCAGCAGGCGGCGCCGCCCGCGCTTCTCCCGGCCCTCGTCCTGCCCGACGAGCGTCAGCAGCGTCTCCTCGCTCGCCGCGTCCAGGCGGTGGACCATCTTCCCTCCCCAGCCGCTGCGGGCCGCGAACGTCCCGAGGAAGTCCCGGATCGTCGGCAGCGCGTCGAGGTCGAGGGCCGCCTCGATGCGGTGGCGGCGGGGCGCCGTCAGCTCGATGAACAGGGTCATGAAGATGGCCACGAGGCCGCCCGCGGTGATGCCGTTCTGCAGGAGGCCGCCCGCGAGCTCGGCCAGCAGTTCGGGGAATATCAGGCCGTTCTGGCAGCCGACGCCGACCCAGAACGCGACGCCCGCGATGAGCCCCTTGCGGTGGTCGATGCCGCCCTGCACGACCTCCGTCATGCCGCGGACGAAGGTCATGGCCAGCACTACGGTGAGATAGGCCACGGCGACGGGGCTGGGTATGGCCAAGACGACGGCGACCAGCTTGGGCAGGAACGCCAGCACGATCAGCAGGCCGCCGGCCGCGGCGCCCGCCGCGCGGGCCGCGACCCCCGTCAGCTCGACGGTGGGGACGCTGATCCCGACGGTCTGGGTGGGCATGATGCCGGCGACGCCGGACAGCAGCTTGCCGATGCCGTCGGCGGCCACCGCCCCCTCCACCGCCCGGTAGTCCACCGCCCGCGGCCGCCGCCGCGACACCCGCTGGATGGCGACGGCGCCGGTGATGGTCTGGATGGCGCCGATGACGGCCACGAACACGAAGGCGGGAAGCAGCGCCGCGAACGCCGGCCCCGGGTCGAGCTCGACGCCCGGCCACGCCCCCGGCGGCAGCCCGATCCACGGGGCCCCGGCCACGCGGGCGGGGTCGTAGAGGCCGAGCAATCCGGCGACCGCCGACCCGGCGACGACCCCGACGAGGGGCGCCCACAGGCGCAGCGTCGCGCCCCCCTTCAGGGAGACGGCGCTGATGACCGCGAACGTCGCCACCGCGGTGAGGGGCGCGCTCAGCGCCCCCGCGCCGGGCGGCCCCTCGGTCAGGCGGCCGAAGACGACGGGCAGCACGGTGGCCGGCACCAGCATGTTGACGGTGCCGACGATGGTCGGGGTCAGCAGGCGCCTGAACAGGGCGAGGCGCAGGGAGACGACGATGGGGACGAGCGACGACGCGACGACGAGGGTGGCGAGCAGGGCGGGGCCGCCTTCCGAGAGGGCGCCGACCGAGACGCCGATGAAGGCCCCGGCCGGGCCCATCATGAGCACGTGCCCCGCGCCGACCCGGCCGAGCTTGACGGCCTGCAGCACCGTGCAGACGCCGCTGACCGCGACCGCGCAAAACACCGCCCACGACAGGTACGCGTCGGTCCCGCCCGCGGCCCGGATCACGATCGTCGGGATGAGGACGATGCTGGCGAGGCCGAGCACCACGAGCTGCGCGCCGCAGCCGAGGACGATGCCGGCCGGCGGATTCTCGTCGGGCTCGTAGCGAACGGCCGGGCCGCGCTCCGCCTCGTCGGCGCTCACGCCGAGCCCCTAGCCGGGGCGGCCCGTCAGCCAGTTCCACCGCCGGACGCGCGTTTCCGCCAGGAGGCCCGCCGCGCCGTAGGGGCTGCCGGCGACGAACGCCCGGACCGCGTCGGGGGAGGGAGCCTCGACCACCAGGACCAGGCCGTCGGCGGTTTCTCCATCGTCGCCGAGCGTAGGTCCTCCGTGATGAACGGTGACGTCGGGATGACCGGCGCTATCGTGAAGGTAGGCGGCGAACGCGTCGGCCGGGCGCTCGCGCACCCGTCCCGCGTCCTCCGTGTAGATCGCGCGGACGATGAAGTACATGCAGTATTCTCCTCTCCGTTTGAGGGCTGTGACACTCTACGCTTGCCAACTATAGCGGGTTGGCGTGCGGCGGGGCAACCTGCCTTCCGCATCGTGTTGGAGTCCGCGGCGCGGGCGGGCAGTGGGAAGGGACACCATGGACGTCGGCAGTCTGGTCTACGACCGCCCCGACTTGGGCCGGTTCAGGGTGCATCGTTCCGCGATGGTGTCGCCCGCCGTCCACGAGCTGGAGCGGCGGCGCATCTTCGACCGCTGCTGGCTCTACCTGGGGCACGAGTCGGAGGCGCCGAACCCCGGCGACTACGTCCGGCGGGAGGTCGCCGGGCGTCCGCTGTTCTTCGTCCGCGGGCGGGACGGCGGGGTGGCGGTGTTCCACAACACGTGCCCCCACCGGGGGGCCCTCGTCTGCCGGACCGACCGCGGCAACGCCGAGGCGTTCCGCTGCTTCTACCACGCGTGGACGTTCGACACGTCGGGCGCGCTCGTCGGCGTGCCCGACCTCGACGGGTACGGCCCCGACTTCGACCGCGGCGGGATGGGGCTGCGTTCGCCGCGCTTCGACAGTTACCGGGGCTTCGTCTTCGTCTGCTTCGACCGCGGGACCGAACCCCTGCGCGAGTACCTGGCCGGGGCCGCCGAGTACCTCGACCTGGTGGCCGACCAGGACCCCGGCGGCATGCGGGTCATCCCCGGCACCAACCGCTACAGCGTCAAGGCCAACTGGAAGCTGATGGTCGAGAACAGCGTAGACGGCTACCATACGCCGTTCACCCACCGCACCTTCTTCGATTACATGGGCACGGCGGGGGTTGGCTCGACGGCCGCCGGAAACCGCCGGGGGGTCGGCCGCTCCCTCGGCAACGGGCACGGCGTCATGGAGAACGAGGCCGTCTACGGGCGGCCCGTCGCCATGTGGCATCCCAGTTACGGCGAGGAGGCCAAGGCCGAGATGCAGAGGGTCAAGGACGAGCTCGTCGCCCGCCACGGGCCAGACAGGGCCCTGCGGATATGCGAGACGACCCGCAACCTGGTGATATTCCCCAACCTGGTCGTCAACGACATCATGGCCGTCACCGTCCGGACGTTCCAGCCCACCGGCCCCGCCGGCATGGACGTGACGGCGTGGGAGCTGGCCCCCGCCGGGGAGGCCGGCGCGAGGCTGCGCCGCCGCCTCGACTCGTTCCTGACCTTTCTGGGACCGGGCGGGTTCGCCACGCCGGACGACATCGAAGCCATCGAATCGTGCCAGCAGGGGTTCCGCTCGGGCGGCGTCGAATGGTCGGACCTCTCCCGGGGAATGCGCCGCGAGCCGCGGGGCAACGACGAGCTGCAGATGCGCTGCTTCTGGCGGCGCTGGCACTCGCTCGTCGCCGGGACCCCCTACGTCGAGCAGTACGAACGGGGGCTGCCGCCCGGCGCGGTTCCGGAAACGGCCCCGTCGCCCGAGCCGACCGCGGCCGCCGACTAGCAGGAGGAGCCGGCCGAGTATGGCGACCAGACCCGCCCCCGCCCCGTCCGCGGCCGGGCTTCCGGCCGACGCCGCTTCGCTGCTGCTGCAGCACGAGGTCGAGCAGTTGCTCTATCTCGAGGCGCGGCTGCTCGACGATTGGAATCTGGACGCGTGGCTGGCGTTGTACACGCCGGACGCGCGCTACGTGGTGCCCACGACCGACCTGCCCGGGGGCGACCCGCGGTCGGACCTGGTGTTCATCGACGACGACCGCGACCGGATGGCCGCGCGGGTCGTCCGGCTGAAGAGCCGCCACGCCCACCGCGAATACCCCTGGTCGCGCACCCGCCGCTTCGTCTCGGGCGTCATGGTGACGGCGGTGGACGGCGACGAGATCGAGGCCACCGCGGCGGTGGCCGTCTGGCGCTTCCGCGCCGGCGAGTCCGCCCCCTACGTCGGCCGCTGCGACGTGCGCCTGCGCCGAGTGGACGGGCGCCTGCGCCTGTGCCGCAAGCGCGCGGTCCTCGACCACGAGGCCCTGTCGGACCACGGCGCGTTGAGCATCATCTTCTGACCCCGCGTCGGGCGGCGGGGAGCGCTTGCGCCGGATCCGGTTCGGGGCCATCATTGACGCGTCGAGAAGCGCCGAGAAGATCCGTATCCGGAGGAGGGTGACATGAACCGTCTATTTCTCGCCGTCGCGTCCGTCGTGTTCGTGGTGTTGCTGGCGCCGGCCGCGGCCGTGGGCCAGACGTCGGAGGCGCCGGCCTCAGCGCGCACGGCGTGGGGCGATCCCGACCTGCAGGGCATCTGGAACAACGCCACCCTGACCCCGCTGCAGCGCCCCGCGAGCCTCGCGGACCGGGCGTTCCTGACCGAGGAGGAGGCGGCCGGCCTCGCGCAGAGCACGGTCGATCGGAACGCCGAACTGCTGAACGCGCCCGCCCGGCGCACCGAGGCGGGCGGCAACGTGGGGGCCTACAACAACTTCTGGATGGAGCGGGGAACGTCGGTGGTGCCCGACCGGCGGACCTCGATCATCGTCGATCCCGAGGACGGCCGGCTGCCGCCGCTGACCCCGGAGATGGAGGCCCGGATGAACTCGCCGGAGGCGCGCCGGCTCGCGCGGATGCGCGGGGGCCAACTGCCGGTCGAGACCTACGAGCAGCTCGACCTCGGCGACCGCTGCCTCTGGTACCGCGGCATCCCGTCGTTCCCCACCGGCTACAACAACAACTACCACATCGTGCAGACGCCCGACATGGTGGCGATCCTGCAGGAGCACATCCACGACACGCGCTTCATCCCGCTCGACGGCCGCCCCCACGTGACGGGCAAGATCCGCCAGTACGCCGGCGACTCGCGCGGCCGCTGGGAGGGCGACACTCTCGTGGTGGAGACCACCAACTTCAACCGCCACGCGTTCATCCGCAACTTCAACGGCAACCTCAGCACCGACCTCCACGTCGTCGAGCGGTTTACCCGGCTCGGGCCGGACACCCTCGGCTACGAGTTCACGGTGACCGACCCGAACACGTGGACCCGGCCGTGGAGCGGTTCGCTGCCGATGTCGCGCCTCGACGGGCAGATGTACGAGTACGCCTGCCACGAGGGGAACTACGGCCTGACGAACATCCTCGCGGGGTCGCGCGCCGAGGAGCTCGCGGCGGCGCAGGAGCAGTAGGTCCGGTAGAGAATCGCTTAACGCATCGAAGGGATAGCCATCGCCATGAAGTCGACGTACCGTTTCCTCGCCCTCGTCCTGACCCTCGCCGTGATCGCGCCGATGGCGGCGCGGGCCGACGTCTCGTCGGTCGAGATCACCGAACGGAGCCCCGTCGAGGACGGGCGCGCGTTCGGCGACGCCGGCCCCTACGAGCTGATCGCCGGGCGGATCACCTTCGCGGTCGACCCCGCCCATCCCCGGAACCAGGTCATCGCCAACCTCGACCGCGCGCCCGTCAACGCCGACGGGATGGTCGAGGCGACCGGCGACCTGCGCATCCTCGCCCCCGCCGACCCCGCGCGCGGGAACGGCGTGGTGTTGGTGGACATCGCGAACCGGGGGCGCCTGACCGCGCTCGGGTTCAATCGCGGGGGCGGCGGGCCCTACGGCGACGGGTTCCTCATGAAGGCGGGCTACACCGTCGTGTGGGTCGGCTGGGAGTTCGACGTGCCCGAGGGCCGGCCCATCCGCTTCACCGTGCCCTCGGTGGACGGGGACCCGGTCGGCGGGCTCGGCTTCGCGGCCGTCCGCGACACCGCGTCGTGGATCAAGAACGACCCCGACGCCACCGTCACCGCGGAGCACGCCCTCTCGTTCGGCTCGTCGCAGAGCGGCCGCTTCCTCCGCACGTTCCTCTATCTCGGCTTCAACACCGACACCGAGGGGCGGCGGGTCTTCGACGGCCTGATCCCCCACATCGCGGGGGCGTCGCGGCTCGACCTCAACCAGCCCGGGGCGACGCCGATCTCGCTCGGCATGTTCGATGCCACCTCGTTCCCCTTCGCCGACGCCGCCCTGCGCGACCCCGTGACCGGGGCCGTCGACGGCACCCTGGGGAACGAGCGGAGCTGGGACAACCAGCCCCGCATCCTCTACACCAACACCGGCGTCGAGTACTGGGGCGGCGGGCGGGTGACCGCCCTCGTGCACGCGACGCCGGACGGCGAGGCCGACATCGACCTGCAGGACAACGTGCGCTTCTACCTGCTGGCCGGCACCCAACACGGCCCCGGCCCGTTCCCGCCGGCCGAGGCCGGGAACCGGCAGGAGATGGGCAACCCCACCGACTACTGGTGGAACATGCGGGCGCTGCTGACCGCCCTCAAGGACTGGGTCGTCGACGGGGTCGAGCCGCCCGCGAGCCGGCACCCCCGGTTCGCCGACGGCAACCTCGTGGCCCCGCGCGACCTCGGGTTCCCGGCCATCCCCGGCGTGCGGTCGCCCGAAGACCGCACCGGCGGCACGCGGGTTCGGAACCCCTGGCTGGCCGGGGCCGACGACGCCGGCGTGCCCCTGCCGATGCTCGTGCCCGCGGTCGACGCCGACGGCAACGAGACCTCCGGCATCGTGCATCCCGAGGTCGCGGTGCCCCTGGCCACCTACACCGGCTGGAACTTCACCCACCCCGACGCCGGCGATCCCGACACGCTGGTCGCCCTCGCGGGGTCCTACGTGCCGTTCGCGGCGACGAAGGCCGAGCGCGAGGCGGCGGGCGACCCGCGGCCGTCCATCGAGGAGCGCTACGCGTCGCGCGGCGAGTTCATGGAGAAGGTCGAGGCGGTGGGGCAGGCCCTCATCGGCGACCGCTACCTGCTGGCCGACGACCTGCCGGCCATCCTCGACCGGGCCGGCCGGCACTGGGACCTGCTGAACGGCGAACGCTGATGCGGTTCGGTCGCCGGTACCGTTCGTGGACGGTACCGGCGACCGGCCCCGGTCGAGGCCGCCGCCCGCGCGGCCTCGACACCCGGCCGCAGGGCTCAGTCCGGGTCCTCCAGCGAGTCGTAGAACTTGATGATGTCGCCCCGGTCGTCCGACTCGTTGAAGGCCATGCCCGCCCGCGGGTGCTGGTTGAGGACCCCGGTCATCATGTAGGGGTAGTCGAAGCCCCACTTCAGGGCCTCGCGCATCGGCTCGATGTGGTGCTGGATGCAGTGGAGCACCGGGCGCAGCCGGAATTTCGGGTTGTGCAGGAAGCTGAGGAGCAGCTCCATCGGGCAGTTGCCGGCGCCCCGGCCCAATCCCGCCATGCTCCCGTCGAGCCGGTTGGCCCCCTTGATGGTCGCCTGGATGGTGTTGGCGAACGCGAGCTGCCGGTTGTTGTGGGCGTGCATCCCCACGATCTTCCCCGCCGGCTCGGCGTAGCTCTGGAACGTGTCCATGTAGCTGTCGATCTGCTCGGCGTAGAGGGCCCCGAAGCTGTCGACGATGCAGATGGTGTCGGCCTCCGACTTCGCGACCAGGGCCAGCGCCTCGTTCAGCTCGCGGTCGGGCACCGTCGACAGCGCCATCAGGTTGAGGCTCGTCTCGTACCCGTGGTCGTGGGCGTGCTTGATCATGTCGAGGGCGAGCGGGATCTGGTGGATGTAGGTGGCCACCCGGATCATGTCGAGGACGCTCTCGGACTTCGGCAGGATGTCCTCGCGGTAGTCGCTCTTCTCGGCGTCGGCCATCGCCGACAGCTTCAGGCCGGTGTCGTTGTCGCCGACGATGCGGCGGACGTCGCTCTCGACGCAGTGCTTCCACGGGCCGAACTGCCCCGGCGGGAACTGCCGGCGCGAGTTGATGTAGCCGATCTCCATGTAGTCGATGCCGCTCTCGACGCACGCCCGATACACCGCCTGCACCGTCTCGTCGCCGAACTGGTGGTCGTTCATCAGGCCGCCGTCCCGGATGGTGCAGTCGAGCACCTTGATCTCGGGGCGGTACGACACCCAATCGCTCGCAGGGCTCGCCTGCGGCCCTCGCTCACTCATCGCGCGGTCTCTCCTTCCGGGGCGGTTGCATCCATCGGGCCCCTGGCCACGACCGCCGCCCTCCCCGCTTGCGGGAGCCTGCGCGCCTCGTGGATCCGATGATCGTAGCGCATCCGCGCGCCATGCCCGAAAAGGCGGGGCTATAGCGGCGGCGGGCGGGGCGGTCGGTCGGCGGCCCGCCGCGCGCCCGGTCAGAAGTCCCGGCGGCGGGAGTAGAGGATGACGTGGATGGCCAGCACGTTCTTCCGCGTCACGACGCGGGCCGGATACCGGTGGTTGTACGACTCGAGCACATAGCCGCCGCGCATCTTGCGGACCACGCGAATCAGCCGTTCGTCCGCCGAGAGCTGCACGTAGGCCTCGTCGCCGTCCTCCAGACGGCGGTCGGGGGCGACGATGGCGAGCGTGTGCGGCGGGTACGCCGGGGCCATGGCGTCGCCGACGACCCGCACCGCGTAGGCGTCCTTGTGGGTCACGTCGCGGGGGCGCGGTATCTGGGCCTCGATGCCGCCCGGCGGCGGCTCGCCCGGCTTCCAGGCGACTCCCGCCGGCGCGGCCGCGCCCTCCGCCACGACCGGCAGGGTGCCGGCCGCGTCGGCGCCGAAGGCGACGTGCTCCTGCGCGTCGCCGGTGGCCGCCGACTCGCTCACCCGATTGCCGCGCCCGGCGCGCGGGGGCGGGGGCGCGCTCCGCCGGGCGGCCTCCCGCGCCCGGCGAATCACGTCGTAGTCGGGGTCGACCCCCTCCAGGAGATCGTCGATCGAGCAGCGGAGGACCTTGGCCAGCCTGATCAGCGTCAGCGTCTCGAGGATGCCGTAGCGGTCGTTCTCCCAGTCGGACACCTGCGGCTGCGGCACGTGCAGCCGGTCGGCCAGCGCCCGCTGGGTGGGGATGCCGGCCGCGACGCGCAGCCGCTTGACGTTCTGTCCGAGTGACACGAGGTTGAGCATAAGGCATCCAGGGGCAATAGCGCAAAAACGTAGTTCAATGGAATCAAGGAGTTAACACTTGGGCGAATATCGATTGCACGTCTACGCTCAATGACGTATATTCATAACACGATGTTGACGGCGAAGCAGCTTGCCGCCCTGCGGGCGGCGCCGGGCACCAACCGCGTGGGGAAGGCGATCGCCCTGGCGGGGGTGACGCAGGGCGCGGTCGCGGCGGCCCTCGGGTTCCCGCAGCCCTACATCAGCGACGTCGCGCGCAGCCGGTACCGGACCATCACCGTCGAGAACGCGAGGAAGTTCGCGCACTACTTCGGCTGCTCGATCGAGGATCTGTTTCCGGCTCCCCGCCGGGCGGCGTCCTGACGCGCGCGCCCGCCCGCCCGACTCGGCCTTCCGAACACGCCGACGACCGTCGGAGCCCGGTCCGACATCGCCGTGTGCGGCGCCGGTCGCCTCCGGCCGACCCTCCACTTCGTGTCGCCGATCGAACCTGATGCCCGGGTCAGCGCCCGGCCGGTACCGCATCCGCGAGGTCCGCGCTCTTGTGCCGCGCCGACGGCCGGCGGGTGGTAACCTGTCGGAAAGGCGGCGCGGCACGGGCCGCTCCGCGAATGCGTTTCATGTCCACCCACTCCGTCAGGCGTCACCTGCGCATCGAGACGGCGGCGTACGACGAGACCATCCGCCGGTTCATTCCCGGCTACGAGGAGATGGTCGAGGTCGTCGCGAAGACGCTCGCGGCTGCCGGCCCCGACCGCGTGATCGATCTCGGGGCCGGCACCGGCGCCCTGTCCGAGGCGATCCTGGCGCACGGCGCCGCGCGGACGGTGGAGCTGATCGACGTGGACCCCGAGATGCTCGCGCAGGCCCGCCGGCGGCTCGCGCGTTTCGAAGGGCGCGTCCGGGTTCGCGAGATGTCGTTTCTCGCCCCGCTGCCGCCGTGCGACGGGGCGGCGGCGTCGCTGGCTCTGCATCACATTCCGGAGATGGAGGTGAAGCGCGCCCTGTACGGGCGGATTCGCGGGTCGATCCGCCCAGGCGGCATCTTCGTGAATGCCGATGCGACGATGCCGGCCGACCCGGTGGGGCGGGAGGCCGCCCGCCGCTTGTGGGTCGACCACATGATGGCGTGCGGTATCGACGAGGCGCGGGCCTTCGAGCACCTCGAGGAGTGGGCGGAGGAAGACACCTACTTCCCCCTCGACGAGGAGCTGGCGGCGATGCGGGAGGCGGGCTTCGAGGCGGAGTGCATCTGGCACGAGGCCACCATCGCCGTCGTGGTCGGCCGGACCGGATGAGGGTGCGGTAGGATCTGCGCCATGATGAAACTCATGACGCCCAGGATGTCGATGGCCGCTCTCGCGGCCGGAATCTGCTCGCTCGCCTTCGCCGCCGGGGCGGGGGCACAGTTGACGATAGCGGCCCCGGACGACGTGGCGGCCGTTCCGGCCAACGCCGAGACCACCGCCTCGGGGCTGGCCTCGAGGGTGCTCGAGGCGGGGACGGGCACCGAGCACCCGGCTGCGACCAGCCGGGTGGTCGTGCACTACACCGGCTGGACCACCGACGGCCGCATGTTCGACAGCTCCGTGGTGCGGGGCCAGCCCGCGCTGTTCCCCCTCAACGGGGTGATCCGGGGGTGGACGGAGGGCGTCCAGTTGATGGTGGAGGGCGAGAAGCGGCGGTTCTGGATTCCCGCCAACCTCGCCTACGGCGATAACCCGGGCGGCGGCCGGCCGGGCGGCCTGCTGGTGTTCGACGTCGAGCTGATCGACATCCGATAGGAGCCCTGCGCCGTGGAACGGTGCAGACTCGTGGCAGGGTTGGCCGGGCACCCGGCGGAGCCGAAGGCGGCGATGGGCGGGCCAGGAGCCCTGCCCGGCAGGCGTCTCGCGCCGGCGAGACCCCCGACGCGAGCGCGAGGCCGCGCCGGTTCTCCGTCGCCCACGGCTCAACCGTTGGTGAAAGCCCCGCGTTGCCCTGCGCCCGGAGGGCGCCGGCGAACAGCCGAGGCGCTCGCCTGACAAGGCGCGACGGGGGAGAGTACCGGGCGTATTCGACCGAGGAGCAACGCAGTCAGGCGGGATGCCTCGCCGCTCGAATGCAGCGGGGACCTTTCCTCACGGGCTGTCAACCTCCGCCGGGACCCGGGGCCACCCTCGCGGCCCCGGGTCCCGCGTTTCCCTGAAGAGAGGCCCCATGGTCCGTCGATTCACGTTCGTTTCCGCGCTGATCGCCTCCACCCTGACCGCCGTCGCGCTTTCCGCTCCGTCCGCGTCCGCCCAGGTCGAGGGCTACACGCCGGTGACCGACGCGATGCTGCAGGACCCCGATCCCGCCGACTGGCTGAGCTGGCGGCGCACCCTCGACGGCCAGGCCCACAGCCCCCTCGATCAGATCGACACCGGCAACGTCGGCGACCTGCGGCTGGTCTGGAGCTGGGCGCTGCGCCCGGGTCCGCAGCAGACGACTCCCCTGGTGCACGACGGGGTGCTGTACGTCGCCAACCCCGGCGAGATCGTGCAGGCCCTCGACGCCGCCACCGGCGACCTCATCTGGGAGTACGACCGCGGAGCCGAGGCCCCCGGCAACAGCTTCGGGGGGCCGCCCCCCGGCCGCATGCACCGCAACATCTCGATGTACGACGACAAGATCTACCTGAACACCGCCGACGCGCACGTCGTCGCCATCGACGCGCGCACCGGCGACGAGGTCTGGGACGCGGACATCGACCAGGACGTCGGCTACCAGTTCTCGAGCGGCTCGATCGTCGCCGACGGCCGGGTGGTGTCGGGGCTGACCGGCTGCGGCCGCTACCGCGAGGAGAGCTGCTACATCGTCGGCCTCGACGCCAACACCGGCGAGGAGCTGTGGCGCACCTCGACCATCGCCCTGCCGGGGCAGCGCGGGGGCGACACCTGGGGCGACCTGCCCCCGATGTTCCGCGCCGGCAGCGACTCGTGGATCCCCGGCAGCTACGACCCCGTGACCCGGACCCTGTTCCACGGCACGTCGCAGGCCAAGCCGTGGGCCCGCGCCGTCCGCGGCACCGACGGCGACGCCCTCTACACCAACTCGACGCTGGCCCTCGACCCCGACACCGGCGAGATGAAGTGGTACTACCAGCACCTGCCGGGCGAGACCCTCGACATGGACGAGGTGTTCGAGCGCATCCTCGTCGACTACGACGACCGGCGCTCGGTGTTCACGATGGGGAAGATCGGCGTCCTGTGGGAGATGGCCCTCGAGACCGGCCGGTTCCGCAGCGCCCACGATCTCGGCTACCAGACGGTGGCCGACATCGACCCGGTGACCGGGCGGGTCACCTACCGCGACGGCACCATCCCCGTCATCGGCGAGGAGATCTACTGGTGCCCCAGCACCGCGGGGTTCAAGAGCTGGCGCGCCATGTCCTATCACCCGGGGCTCGAGGCGTTCTTCGTCCCCATCCACCTGAACTGCGAGACGGCGGTCTTCGGGCCGGTCGACCGGGTGGCCGGGGGCGGCGGCACGGGGCCGGTGCGCCGCACCAACCACCACCACCCCGACAGCGGCGAGCAGCTCGGCGAGTTCCTCGCCATGAGCATGCGCACCGGCGAGGTCATGTGGCGCCGCCGCTTCCGCACCCCCGTCAACAGCGCCGCCCTCACCACCGCCGGCGGCCTCGCCATCGCCGGGGGCTGGGACCGCCAGGCGTTCGCGTTCGACGCGCGCACGGGGGAGACCCTGTGGGAGACCCGGCTGCCGACCTCGATCCAGGGGTTCCCGATCACCTACGCGGTCGACGGCCGCCAGTACCTCGCGATACCGACGGGGAGCGGCGGGGCGAGCTGGGGCGGCATGCTGCCGAGGGACCTGACGCCCGAGGTCCGCCGCCCGCAGGGGGGCAACGGGCTCTTCGTATTCGCGCTGCCGGAGTGACCGCGTCCGGCCCGAACCTCGTCAAGGAGCAGTCATGCACGCACGCCGCTTCGTCTCGTCTTCCCTCGTCGTTCTCGGGCTTCTGGCCCCGTTCGGCCTGCCGGCCGCCGTCCACGCCCAGGCCGCGGACGAGTTCGTCCCCGTCACCGACGCCATGCTGCAGGACCCGGACCCCGCGGACTGGCTGATGTGGCGCCGCACCCTCGACACCCTGGGCTACAGCCCCCTCGACCAGATCGACCGCGGCAACGTCGGCGACATCCGCATGGTGTGGACCCGGGCGCTGGGGCCGGGGCTGCAGCAGGGGACCCCGGTGGTCTATGACGGCGTGATGTACATGCCGAACCCGCGCGACGTCATCCAGGCCCTCGACGCGGTGACCGGCGACCTCATCTGGGAGTACCGCCGCGACCGGCCCGACGACCTCGCCGAGTACATGATCGGCAGCCTCACCGACACCAACCGCAACATCGCCATCTGGGGCGGGCTGATCATCGACACGAGCGGCGACGACTACATCTTCGCCCTCGACGCGAAGACCGGCGAGCTGGTGTGGGAGACCGAGGTCCTCGACTACCGCGTGCATCCCGCCAACCAGACCTCCGGCCCCATCGTCGCCGACGGCAAGGTGGTGTCGGGCCGGAGCTGCGCCCCGAAGGGCGGCCCCCACGCCTGCGTCATCGTCGCCCACGACGCCGCCACCGGCGACGAGCTGTGGCGCCGCCGGCTCATCCCCGGCCCCGGCGAGCCCGGCGACGAAAGCTGGGGCAACGTGCCCTTCGAGGAGCGGAAGCACGTCGGCTCGTGGATGGTCCCGAGCTACGACCCCGAGCTGAACCTCGTCTACGTGGGCACGTCGGTCACCTCGCCGGCTCCCAAGTTCATGATCGGCGGGACCGACCTCAAGCACCTGTACCACAACTCGACCCTCGCCCTCGACGCCGACACCGGCGAGATCGTGTGGTACTACCAGCACCTGAACGACCACTGGGACCTCGACCACCCCTTCGAGCGGCTGCTCCTCGACACCGCGGTCGCGCCGGACCCCGCCGTCGTGCCCTGGATCAACCCCGCGCTGCAGCCGGGCGAGGTCCGGAAGGTCATGACCGGCATCCCCGGCAAGACCGGCATCGTGTACACCCTCGACCGCGCGACCGGCGAGTTCCTGTGGGCCATGCCCACCACCGCCCAGAACGTGGTCAGCGCCATCGACGGCGCGACCGGCGCGGTCACCGAGAACGCCGAGCTCGTCTTCGAGCGCGAGGGGCAGGACATGCTCATCTGCCCCAGCTTCGTGACCGGCGGCAAAGACCACGAGGCCGGCGCCTACAGCCCCCTGACGGGCCTGATGTACTACCCGCTGCGCAACGTCTGCGCCCGCATGATGGCGACCACCGAGGGCGGCGTGACCCTCTACAACCTCGCCCAGCGCCAGCAGATCGCGCCGGGCACGGACCAGGTCGGTGCCGTCTACGCGATCTCGGCCGAGACCGGCGCCACCGCGTGGGTCTACGAGCAGCGGGCCGGCACCACCTCGCTCATCGCCACCGGCGGCGGACTCGTCTTCGGCGGCGACGGCAACGGCCGGTTCCGGGCCCTCGACCAGGAGACCGGCGAGTCGCTGTGGGAGATCAACCTCGGGACGTCGGTCACCGGCTTCCCCATCACCTACGCGGTCGACGGCCAGCAGTACGTCGTCGCGAGCACCGGGTCGTCGCTCAGTTCGCGCGACAACATGCGCCTGACCCCGGAGCTGCGGCCGAGCAACGGCAACAACATCTTCGTCTTTGCGTTGCCGTAGCCACGCAGAGCGCCGTCCCGCGGCTGCGCCGCCGCCCGGCGGCGCGGCCGCCCTGACCAATCCGCCCGGGGCCCGCGTCGTTCGACGGCGCTGATTCTCGGCATCGAGAGCACCACCCTCGTGACGTCGTTCAAGGCCCTGTACAAGCTGATCGGCGGGGGCGTCATCGTCCTCGCCTTCGCGTTCTGGCAGAGCTTCGGAATCGCCCTCCGGCGGCGGTCCCCCCCCGCCGCCCGGCGCTGGGCCAACCGCGTTACGTCCCTCGGCTGCCGGGCGTTCCTGCGCCACTGGGGCATCGCCGTCACCGTCCGGAACGCGCGTCACATTGCGCCCGGACGGACGTATCTCTACGCCGTCAACCACCTGTCGTACCTGGACATCCTGGTCCACGGGGCCCTGTTCCCCTCGACGTTCATTACGTCGCGGGAGATGTGGGCGACCCCCTTCCTCGGGCACATCTGCCGCTTCGCCCAGTGCTTCTTCGTCGACCGGCTGAACCGGCGGCGGCTGGCGCAGGAGATACGGGGCGTCGCGGCCCTCCTCGATGGCGGCGTCCCCGTGACCCTGTTCCCGGAGGGCGGCGCCGGCGACGGGGCCGGGGTCCGCCCCTTCAAGAGCCCCCTGTTCAAGGCGTGCACCCTGGCCGGCGCGCCGGTGCTGCCCCTGACCCTGAACTACCGCACCCTCGACTCGGCGCCCGTCGGCCCCGCGAACCACGACACCGTCTGCTGGTACGGCGACATGGCCTTCTTCCCCCACGTCTGGCGCCTGCTCCGCCACCGCCGCATCGAGGTGGACGTCGTCGTCTCCCCGCCCGTCGCCGGGTCCGACTACCGGGCGCTGGCCGAGCAGACCCGCGGGGCCGTCGCCGGCCGCTTTGTTTCCCTCGCGTAGTCGGCGGTCATTCTGTTCGCGGCCATTTCGGGGCGTAGCCGAGGGGGCCTTGACGTGGTACGTATGTGTACCGGTGCCCGGGTCACCCCATGGGGTCAGTCCGGGGGGGGCGCGCCGGCCCTGCGTCGTGTCACCACGTCGGCAATTCGGGGACGCCGATGCCGGTCGGGCTGTACTCCAGGGGCCGCCCGGCTTCCGCGGACAGCAGGCTCAGCACGAACGGATAGAGGGCCTCCATCCGGAACGCCGCCGCCGCGCCGGGCGCCCAGCCGACCCCGCCTCCGGCCACGAATCCCGCCGCCGACAGGGGTCCGGAAAGCGCGGGAATGTCCGTCACGACATGAAGGGCGACGTCGCTGTCGCCCTGCCCGTCAGTGATGAACGGCGGTTGGTGGTCGCCGAAGACGAGCGCGATGAATCCGGGTTCGACGCGTTGTCGGAACGCCGCGAGCAACAGCTCCCATTCGTAGGCGACGGTGATGAAGTAGCTCCGCTTCCATCCCTGGGGAACCGTCAGCGCGAGCTCCACGTAGTCCGGTCGGGTTTCGATGAAGGGGGGCTGCGGGTCTTCGAGCTCCGCCAGGTCCTCCGTGATCCTCGGGGGAGCCTCCCAGGCGAAGTGCGTCGACACGGTCGAGAAGTGAAAGAGCCGCGGCCGCGGGCGGCGCCTCCAGTAGTTGGCGAAGGCGTACTCCAGAGCCCACTGGTCCGGCACGTGGCCGAACCCGTACAGGAAGCCGTCGTACGAGAAGTCCTGTCGAAGGATCACGTCGTCGTAGCCGTACAGGTCCTCGGCCCACGTAGCGCCGGGCTGAACCGCGAGCGTGTAGTAGCCGTGGCGTTCGAGGTACGAGACCAGGTGAGGATAGGTGCGGGCCATCCGCTTCCACGCCCAGTACGTCGAATGGCTGTCGATTCGCATCCCGCTCAACGCCGACGCGGTGCTCATCCACGAGCCGCCGCCGCTCACCGGGGCGGCCGCGAAGCGTGTGAACATCGGGAGACTCAGGGCGTTCAGCTCCCCCTCGACCCGCTCCATCAGCCCCCGTCGCGCGACGAGGTAGTCGTCGTCGGCCCACAGGGTCGCGCCATACGACTCGACGCCGAAGAGAAAGAGGTCGGGCCGGCGAACCGGCCTGATGGCGGCGAGACCCGCCGCCTCCTGCAGGGCGGAACCGTTCAGGGCCTCGACGGTGGCCAGCACGTCCTGCGACCGCTGCCAATTCGAGTAGGCATGCTTGGCCTGGAGCTGAACGACCGGGTCGTCTCGCGCGGTGCCGAACCACGACAGGGAAAGCATGCAGTAGGCGTTGACGACCACCCAGCCGCAGGCGACGGCGCGGGCGTCGAGGCCGGTGCCCCAGCGCCAGACGGCCCCCAGATAACGCGCCGCCAGCCATCCGAACGCGGCGCCCGCGGCGAGGAGCGCGGCGGCGTACAGGAAGTCCGTCGCTCCCCACGTGTCGCGCGCGAATATCCACGCGCTCTCGAGCATGAGCGCGTCGTCGAGCAGCGTGCCCGGGCGGTCGAAGAGGGCTTGAACGAAGCCGGTATAGACCATGAACGCGAGCAGCGCGGCGTAGGCGAACCACGCGAGCGACACCGCGGCGGTCCGCCACCCGGGGGCGAATCGGCTCGCGAGAAGCAGCGAGGAGAGAATGAAGACCCAGTCCGCGCTGACCCGGAAGATGTCCAGGTTGCCGCGCCGGACGAACAACTGCATGGCGTACTCGTAGGCGCTGCGCCCGAGTCCCGACCATCCCCAGTCGTACACGCCCCGAGGATGTTCCCGCGGGAAGAACGGCCAGAAATCGTGCTGCTGCGAGACGATCAGATAGAGCGGAACGAACAGCGGCAGATTGAGCGCGACGAACCCCGCCGCGATGGCGGCGCCGGTCGGGAGGGACCTTCCGCTCATCCATTCGGGGATGCGAATCGTCAGGCGGATCTCGGGCATGCGCGCGTCTCCGTGACCGGATCACGGATGGTTGGCTCGGAGGAACGCGGGCCGGCGGGTGATGGCGCGGCCCCCGGCGAAGGCCGAAGCCGATAGCGGCGCTCAGTTCATGTCGAGCCTGCGAATCTTGATGTTCCGGAACGCGACGGGGTCGCCGTGGTCCTGGATGGCGATGTGCCCGCGGGGCTCGCGGCCGTAGCGGGGAATCGACGCGAACTTGCTGGCCATCATCCGCCGCTCCCAGTCGGGGCTGCCGAGCTCGTACTCGATCAGCTTCTCGCCGTTCATCCAGTGCTCGACGCGGGCGCCGCGGACGACGAGGCGGGCGGTGTTCCATTGGCCGACGGGGCGGGTGACGTCGCGGGCCGGCGGGTGGACGGCGTAGTTGCTGGCCGCCGAGGTGATGGGGGCCTGCCCGTCGCGGTGGCCGGCGTTGTGGAGGATCTGGAACTCGGGCCCGGTGTGCCATGTGGGACCGTCGCCTTCCGCGACCCGGAACATCACGCCGCTGTTTCCGCCTTCCTCCACCCGCCAGTCGAAGCGCAGGTCGAAGTCGGCGAACTGCTCGACGGTGATGAGGTCGCCGCCGCGACCTACCCGGGCCATGGCGCCGTCGACCGCCTGCCAGCCGTCGGGCACGCCCTCGCGCCGGTAGCCGCGCCACGCCGCGAGGCTCCCGCCGTCGAACAGCAGCTCCCATCCGTCGGCCTTTTCTTCGGCGCTCAGGGTGTTGGGGGCGGGTTGGTCGGCGGAGGCCGCGGTTTCGGCGGCGGGCTCATCGCCGCCGGCTGCGGTGTTGGCTGCGCCCTCGACGGTGCCGGACGCCGGGGCGCCGATGGCCCACCCGATGCCCTGCAGCAGGTGGGTCTGGAAGCGCGGGTCGTCCCACACCTCGGGGCGGTGGCCGAGCGCGGTGTAGAAGACGCGGCCGTCGCCCTCCTCGCGGGTCCACGCGAGGGCGAAGTCGCCGTCGTCGCGCCGGATGTTGCGGGCGTTCATGTCGACCGAGCCGGTGTCGAGGCTGAGCAGCACGTCGACGTTCTCGCGCGACCAATCGCGGTACTGGTAGATCTCGTCGTGGATGCGGAACGACTCGCCGAGGTGCCGGGTGGCGGGGTGCTCTCCGTTCTCGACCCGCACCGTGACCTCCTGGTGCCAGGGGTGGCCGTCGAAGTAGCCGCCGATGAGGGCGAGGTAGCCCGGCCACTCGTAGAAGGTGTCGGTGGCGCTGTGCACGCCGACGAACGCGCCGCCGCCGCGCACCCAGGCGAGCAGGGCGGCCTTCTGGGCGTCGTCCATGGGCAGCTCGCCGGTGGTGAAGAAGACCACCGCGTCGTACTGGGCGAGGGTCTCGGCGGTCAGGGTCGAGGCGTCGCGGGAGACGGTGACGTCGATCTGTCCCGACTCCTTGGCGATGCGCGTGAAGACGGCCTCGGAGTGGGGGAGGACGGGATGCGCGAACGCGGCCGACTGCGTGAGGTAGAGGACCTTCGCGGTCTCCGCAGCGGCCGGCGCCGGGCCGGCGAGGAGCGAGAGGGCGGCTGCTGCTACGAACTGAACTGCGTGTCGCACGGTCCACATCCTTTCCGCGGTCGGGGTCATGCCGTGCCCATCATGGTACCGCGTTTCCTGCCGCCGTGGGCGACGGTGGACCGGTACCGGTGCCATGCCATATTGCTGTCGGCACCGCGGGACGCCAGCCAAGTGCGCCGACAGCGCCACGCGACGGCGGAGCGTTGGGCAGAAGCGTCGCCCACGCCCGGCACGCGGCGGCAGCCCGCCGGTCGTTCCTGCCTGGATCGGCGGCGCTTGAGTGCCGGACTGTCGAGCCCAACGGGTCGTTGGCCGGAGTATCCTATGGGCCGATGGCGGTACTGGGGCTCGATGTCGGAACCGGCGGGTCGCGGGCGGTGATCGTCGACGCCGACGGCGCGGTTACCGCGACGGCGACCGAGGCGCACGCGGCGTTCGATTCGCCCCGCACCGGCTGGGCCGAGCAGCATCCGGACGACTGGTGGCGCGCGTCGCAGGCGGCCATCCGGGCCGCCCTCGCATCGGGGGGGACGGTGCCCGGCGACATCCGCGCGGTCGGGCTGTCGGGGCAGATGCACGGCGCGGTGCTGCTCGACGCGGCGGGCGAGGTCGTGCGGCCCGCCCTCATCTGGTGCGACCAGCGGACCGGCGCGCAGTGCCGGCGGCTCACCGACGAGGTGGGGGCGGCGCGGCTGATCGAGCTGGTCGCCAACCCCGCCCTCACCGGGTTCACCCTGCCGAAGCTGCTGTGGGTGCGCGACGAGGAGCCGGCGGCGTGGGCGCGGGTGCGGACGGTGCTGCTGCCCAAGGACTACGTGCGGTGGCGGCTCACCGGGGAGCGCGCCACCGACGCCGCCGACGCCTCCGGTACCCTGCTCTTCGACGTGGCCGGCCGCCGCTGGTCGTCGGCGCTGCTCGCGCACGCGGGCATCGACGCGGCCGCCCTGCCCGCGGTCCACGAGGGGCCGGCGGTCACCGGCCGTCTCGTCCGCGCCGGAGCCGAGGCCACGGGCCTCGTCGAGGGGACCCCGGTCGTGGCCGGCGGGGGGGACCAGGCGGCGGGGGCGGTGGGGATGGGCATCGTGCGACCCGGTGCCGTCAGCGCCACCATCGGGACCTCGGGGGTGGTGTTCGCGGCCACCGACCGGCCGGCCCTCGACCCGGGCGGACGCGTGCACACGTTCTGCCACGCGGTGCCGGACCGCTGGCACGTCATGGGGGTGACCCAGGGGGCGGGGCTGTCGCTGCGCTGGCTGCGCGACTTGATCGGGGCGGGCGCGGCCGGTTCCGGGGTGCCGGGCGGCGGCGGTTCCGATGCGCCGGGCGAAGGTGGATCCGACACGCCGGGTGGCGGCGGACCCGATGCGCAGGGCGAAGGCGGCGCGGGGGTGCCCAGTGGCGGCGGATTCGGCACGGCGGGCGGCGGCGGACCCGACGCGCCGCGCGATCCCTACGACCGGTTGTGCGCCGAGGCGGCCGCGGCCCCGCCCGGTGCCGACGGAGTTTTGTGGGCACCGTACCTGATGGGCGAGCGGACACCGCATCTCGATCCCGACGCGCGGGCCGCGCTCGTGGGGCTGTCGGCCGCGCACGGGCGGGCGCACGTGATCCGCGCGGTGCTGGAGGGCGTCGCCTTCAGCCTGCGCGACAGCCTGACCATCTTCGACGAGATGGGGGTACCGGCGAACCGCATCCGGCTCGGCGGAGGCGGGGCGCGGTCGCCACTGTGGCGGCAGATTCAGGCCGACGCGTACCGCCAGCCCGTCGACGTGCTCGCCGCCGAGGAGGGCGCGGCCTACGGCGCGGCGCTGCTCGCCGGGGTGGGGGCCGGCGTATGGGGCTCGGTGGACGAGGCGTGCGCCGCCGCGGTGCGGGTGGCGGGGACGGTGGCACCGGAGCCGGGTGCGATGGAGGCCCTCGACCGGCAGTACCACCGTTACCGCAGGCTGTACGGGGCGCTGCATCCGCGGGCAAGCGCGTGAGGATTCCCAGCGGTCGGCGAGCGGAAGGCACCGGCCCCGGCCGTGCTCTTCGGCCGGCCGGTGAAGGCGACAGAGTGAACCATGCCTGACGACGTCTACGCTCCGCGCCCGGAGCACAAGTTCTCGTTCGGCCTGTGGACGGTGGGCAACCCCGGCCGCGACCCCTTCGGCGAGCCGGTCCGCCCGCGGCTGACGCCCGTCGAGCTCGTCGCCCTGCTCGGCGAGGTCGGGGCCTGGGGCGTGAACCTCCACGACAACGACCTCGTGCCCATCGACGCCAGCGCCGCCGAGCGGGACCGCATCGTGCGCGAGTTCCGGCGGGCGTGCGCGGACCACGGCATCGTCGTGCCCATGGTCACCACCAACCTGTTCACCGCCGCCGCCTTCAAGGACGGCGCGTTCACCGCCAACGACCCCGCGGTGCGGGCCCTCTCGGTGCAGAAGGCGATGGGGGCGATGGACCTCGGGGCCGAGCTGGGGGCGAAGATCTTCGTCATGTGGGGCGGGCGCGAGGGCACCGAGACGGACGGCTGCCGGCGCCCCGACGTGGCCGTCCAGCGGTTCCGCGAGGCGCTGAACTTCCTCTGCGAATACTCCATCGCGAACGGCTACGGCTACCGCTTCGCGCTCGAGGCGAAGCCCAACGAGCCGCGCAGCGACATCTACTTCGCGACCACCGGCGCCTATCTCGGGTTCATCCCGAGCCTCGACCACCCCGAGCTGGTGGGGGTGAACCCCGAGGTCGCCCACGAGCACATGGCCGGCCTGAACATGACCCACGCCGTCGCTCAGGCGTGGGAGGCGGGGAAGCTCTTCCACATCGACCTGAACGACCAGGTCATCGGCCGCTACGATCAGGACTTCCGCTTCGGGGCGGCGAACCCCAAGGCGGCGTTCTGGCTGGTGAAGTTCCTCGAGGACGTCGGCTACGCCGGCCCCCGCCACTTCGACGCCCACGCCTACCGCACCGAGGGCGTCGAGGGCGTCAAGGACTTCGCGCGCGGGTGCATGCGCACCTACCTCATCCTGAAGGAGAAGGCGGCGCGGTGGAACGCCGACCCCGACGTCCGCGCCTTGCTCGCGGGTCTGGACGAGACCGCCCAGGCCGCGCCCGGCGTCGGGGCGTTCAGCCCGGACGCGGCGGCGACGCTGAAGGGCCACCGCTTCGACCGGGCGGCGCTGGGCGCCCGCGAGCTCGCCTACGAGCGGCTGGACCAGTTGACGACGGAGATCCTGCTCGGCGTGCGGTAGATGGAACGGTTGGAAGGGATTGAAGGAGGTAGACAGTCATGATTCGTGAGTATTCGGCCAACGCGGTCGGGTTCGTGGGGCTCGTCGCGGTCGCGGCCCTCGCGCTGGCGGCGTTCGCACCGGCTGCGCTCGCCCAGGCCCCCGCGGCGGACGACGCCGGGCTGCCGACGGCGAGCCCCGGCTCGGTGGGGATGTCGGCCAACGCGCTCGCCCGCGTCGGACCGGCCATGCGGGCGTACGTCGAAGACGGGCGGCTCGCCGCGGTGATGACGATGGTGGCGCGGCGGGGGAGGGTCGTCCACTGGGAGGCGGTGGGGACGCGCGACACCGCGACCGGCGACCCGGTGGAGCGGGACGACATCTTCCGCATCTACTCGATGACCAAGCCGGTGACGAGCGCCGCGGTGATGATGCTCGTCGAGGAGGGCAAGGTCGCGCTTGACGACCCCGTCTCGAAGTTCGTCCCCGAGTTCGCCGACGTAAAGGTCCTGGCCGGCGACGGCGAGCGGATCGCGGCGGACGGTGCCATGACCGTCCACCACCTGCTGACGCACACGTCGGGGCTGACCTACGGGTTCTTCGGCGACTCCGCCGTCGACCGCCTCTACAACCAGGCGAACCCCCTCACCCTCGCCGAGGACCTGGAGGACTTCGGCCGCCGCGTGGCCGCGCTCCCGCTCATCGCGAGCCCGGGCGCGCGCTGGAACTACAGCGTGTCGACCGACATCCTCGGCCGCGTCGTCGAGGTCGCCTCGGAGCAGGCGTTCGACGCGTTCGTCGAAGAGCGCATCCTCGCCCCGCTCGGCATGGACGACACCGCCTTCTGGGTGCCCGAGGAGAAGCGCGGCCGCTTCATGGCCAACTACGCCCGGATGGGCGGCGGCCTCGTCGTGGCCGACTCGCCGGTGGACGGCCAGTACACGCGGCCGCCCGCGTTCCCCTCGGGCGGCGGCGGGCTGACCTCGACCGCGTCCGACTACATCCGCTTCGCGCAGATGCTGCTCGAGGGCGGCAGCCTCGACGGCGTCCGCATCCTCGCACCGGAGACGGTCGAGAAGATGCGCTCGAACCAGCTTCCCGACGCCATGGTCCCGATCGAGCTGGGAGCGTTCCTCAGCCCTGGCTACGGCTTCGGCCTCGGCTTCGCGGTGATGGTGGACGAGGACGCTTCGCCCGAGCCCGACCACGACGGGGTCTTTCGCTGGGCCGGCGCCGCCAACACGTTCTTCTGGATCGACCCCGAGGCGGAGCTCGTCGGCATGGTGTGGACGCAGTTCATGCCGTTCGCCGCCTACAACCTGGAACGCGAGTTCCAGACCCTGGTGTACGGGGCGATCGAGTAGCGGTGCCGCCAGGCTTCCGCGACGTCCGGCGGGCCGCGCCAGCAGCCGCGGCCCGCCGGATGGGTTCCGTTCCCGTCACCCCGCCCTCCAAAAAGAACGCGGCGTCCTCCAACCCCAGCACCACCGGGACCACGCGTTCGCCCGCCGCCGCCAGAACGACTCCGATTTCCCGTCGGTGCCCTCGACTTTCCGTTGCCCCGGCGACGGCTGCCCCCCCGGCACCGGGAGGCGGTGCTGCCCGGCCGAGGGCGCCGGCGACGAGCGACACGATCCGGGCCACGTCGCCGGGGGTCGTGGTCTCGTCGAGGCTCCTGCGCGTAGTCCCCCCAATGAGATCGCTCCATCGCTCTGCATGCCGTTGACGTGCCGGCCGCTATGGGCCGAGGAATTCGTACACGCTGGTCATGACCCGGTCGAGGTCCCCCAGCTCGCACTCCCATATCGTCAAGACCCGCCAGCCGGACCCCTCGAGGGCCGCCGTGTTGTTGCGGTCGCGGCTCCGGTTCTTCTCCAGTTTCGGTATCCAGAAGCCGACGTTCGACTTGGGCAGGCGGGCTTTCGGGCACCGCGGGTCGGGGTGCCAATGCCAGAAGCAGCCGTTCACGAAGATCACGGCGCGGCGCCGCGGCAGCACCAGGTCGGGCGTGCCGGGCAGGTCCCGGCGGTGCAGCCGGAAACGGTAGCCCATGCGGTGCACGATGGACCGGACGATGCGCTCCGGCTTCATGTGGCGGGATCGCACCCGCGACATGACCCGCGACCGCTCGGCTGCGCTCAGGTTGTCGGCCACCGTTCGATCCGCTGGGCCACTCAGCCCATCACTCGAAGCACTGCGTCCGCTCATCCGGCGGGCCGGCCCAAGTATTGCATAGCGCAGAGAGTCGCCGCGCGCCAGCGGGCCGCCGTCGACCCGGCGATGGCGGTGCGCATGCTCACCTACACGGCGCTGCTCTACCAGCGGCTGGATGCCGACGGCGTGCTCCGCGAGCACGGGGCCCTGCCGCCGGTGCTGCCCGTCGTCTTCTACAACGGCCGGCCGCGGTGGACGGCGCCGGTCGAGATGAGGGACCTGATAGCGGAGGTGAGCGAGGAGCTGGCACCGTACCAGCCGTCGCAGCGATACTATCTTCTTGACGGGGCGCGGATGTCCGACGCGGACCTGCCGCGGGACAACTTGGTGTCGGCGCTCATCGGCGTGGAGAAAACACGCGACGCGGCGCGTCTTCGCGAGGCGCTGGCGTCGCTGATCGACCTTCTGCGGGCGCAGGGGGACGACCACTTGACGCAGGCGTTCGCGACGTGGCTCCGCCACGGGATGCGGTTGGCAGGTCGGCTGGCGGCGGGCGGGCGGGAGCCGCTGGCGCAGTTGCAGGAGACCAAGACGATGCTGGAAGAGAACATGCGGGAATGGACCCGTGAATGGCTCGAGCAGGGCATTGAGCAAGGGCTGGCGCAGGGCATCGAGCAGGGCCGGGCGCAGGGCATCGAGCAGGGCATCGAACAGGGCCGGGCGCAGGGCATCAAGCAGGGCCGGGCGCTGCTCTGCCGTCAGGCGGCTCGGAAGTTCGATGCGGCCGCGGCGGAGATGCTGGCCGCCGCCCTGGCCGGCGTCACCGACCTCGAGCGGCTCGGGCGCGTCGGCGACTGGATCATTGAGTGCGAGACGGCGTCGGAGCTTCTCGCCCGCGTCCGCGGCGACGGCCCGTCGGGCGGTTGACGGCGTCCGTGCTCATGGAAGAGGCGAACGGGTCGGCGTGCCGGTGCCCCCCGCCGCCGTGTTGGGCGAGCCCGCCGATGGCGTCGCGCACCGTCCGGCGCTCTGCGCCGCCCCCGGCCAAGCTCGGCCTCGCTCCGCGGGCGGCGACGAGGAGGAGGCGGGTGTGATTGGTCACCGACTGAAGGTCGCCAGGGCTGCGGCGGGGTTGTCGCTTCGCGCTCTGGAGGCCCGCATCGGGGGCGGGGTGACGGCACCGGCGATCAGCAAGTACGAGCGGGACCAGTCGGTGCCCGGGTCCGGCGTCCTGATCGCGTTGGCGGAAGCGCTCCACGTGTCGGTCGATCATCTGACCGGCGACCCGGACTTCACCCTCAAGACGGTGGAGTTCCGCAAGAAGGCGCTCACGAGCTGGCGGGAGGAGGCGCGGGTCGAGGCGCAGGTCGTGCGCCTGCTCGAGCGCTACCTGACGGTCGAGACGCTGCTGCGGCTGGCCGGCCGGGGATGGGACCGGCCCCGCGAGGCGCCGTATCCGATTCGCGAGGTCCAGGACGCCGAATACGCCGCCCGCGGCCTGCGGACGGATTGGAAGCTGGGCGCCGCTCCGATTCCCAACCTGGTGGAGCTGCTCGAAGGGCGGGGCATCAAGGTGCTCGCGATCGACTTGGCGACCATCGACGGCCTGACCGCGCGGGTCCGTCGGCCTGGTGCCGACGCCGCGTCGGTCGTGGTGGTCAACCGGAAGACGCGGGGCGAACGGCAACGGTTCACGCTGGCGCACGAACTGGGGCATATGGTCCTGCGGGTCGCCCCGCGGGTCGATGCCGAGAAGGCCGCCCACCGCTTCGCCGGGGCCCTCCTGATGCCGGCCGAGACGTTGCGCGCGGAGGTCGGCGCGCGCCGCCGCTCGATGGGCTGGAGCGAGCTGTTCGCGCTCAAGCAGCTCTTCGGCGTCAGCGTGCAGGCCCTGGCGGTCCGTTGCCGCGAACTCGGCATCTTCGACAAGGCCCTGTTCGAGCGCCTGTACCGCGACTTCTCCCGCTTGGGCTGGCGCAGCCCGCCGTACCGGGAACCGCACCCGAGGTCCGGCGAGGAACCCCGCCGGTTCGAGCGGCTGTGCCTGCGGGCGCTGGCCGAGCGGGCTATCTCGGAGGCCAAGGCGACGGAGCTGCTCGGCATTGCCACTCGGGAGTTGAGCCGGCGCATGGAAGAGCCTCCGGACTGGTCGTGAAGATCGAATTACACCCTCAGTCGCGTACGCCGAGCCCCGGACTCTGCGTGGCGCTCACGCCTCGCCGTCGTCCATCACCGTCAGGTCACGCGGGTTCGACAGATGCCAACGGCTGCCCTCTCGCCGCAAGTCGCCTTCGAGCGACACGATCGACCGGGTGTCGTGCGCCTTGGCTATCTTGCTGTACTCGGAGGGGCTGAAGTCGGCCTTGACCGACGTCAGGGCACCGTCGATCACGGCCTTGATGGTGGCCCGGCCCGCCGGATCGGACTGGGCGCGGGCGAGGGCCGACACGTAGCCTTCGATGTGCTCGTCAACCCGTTCCTGTCGGGCGCTGAGGATCTGCGCGGCCTCGTGAAGCACGGGGGCGTCCGCCGGTTGAAAACCCACGGTCGCCCGGCGCTCGTCGTGTTCCTCGTTCGCCGGCCGGGTCAGCGCCCAACTGACGGATACTTCGAGCCCGCCGCCGATGTCGATCAGCGTGCCGGCGGCCGTGCACAGATTCGCGCTCACACCGTCCGCGACCCGCTGGTCGAAGGCCTCGATGCCGTCGCCGCGATTGACGAGGTCGGTGGCCTCGCGCGCGGCTCGAAGTCCGGCGACGAGCGTACGGTTGGCGCGGCGTTCGAAGGGCGGCTCGAACAGGTGGGTCTGATCGGGCTCCGCCAGCGGCGGCGCAACGGGCACGAGGAGATTGACGACGAAGCTGCCCGGCTCGGTCTGCCCGAGGCGGACGCCAGCGAGGTAGGTGGACGGACGTTCGTGGCGTCCTGCGCGGAATCGCCGCTGCGGGCGCAGGGTGGAGCACGCGGCGGCCAGAAGCAGCATGCGGGACTCGGAGAGTAGGTGGATGCCGGCGTCAAGGGCGAGCGAGTGGTCGTCGTGCGCCCGCGGCAGGCGGACGCGAATGAGGTCGACGGCGGCCAGCGACAGGTCGGCGAGAACGGCGGAGGGGCGGCGGTCCTCGGTCTTGCCGACGATTTGGGCAAGCTGGAGTATGCGGACCTGGAAATCGGCGAACCGGGTGGATGCGGGGACGAGGACCGTCTCCCGGCTTTCGGAACGCCCGTAGACGTCCCCGCGGTCTATGCGGTAACGGCCCGTCTTGCTCCAACCGTGCGCCATGAGGTAGGCATGCACGCCGCGGAGGGTGACGGTGTCGGCGACGACGCCGGCGGTGATGTCGTCAGTCATTCGTCCGCCCTTGTGCTGGGGCCATCAGCAGGCTATTCCCGACTTCTTCAAGGTCCACACGAGAAGTCGGGGTCCGGGCGCGTCGATGGCCCGCGTCCTCCAGAAGCACCCCGGCACTCTCGCAGAGTTCTGGCCCGCGGAGCGCGCGTGCTCGGCACCGGGGCCGGCGTCAAGAGTAGAACACACGGTGATCCGCCCTCCCGGCAAGGAACATCTCTGCCACCCGGGGGCCGTCTCGGTCGAGCGCCGCCCGCGCGGCTCCGGGCAACTCGTTCGACGCGCGGGTCCAGTCGTCCAGCTCGATCTCGCTATCCAAGGTCGGCGTGACCCGAACGACTCGATCCGCACCGATCAACAGTCCGGCCTGCCCCAAGGCATTCTGTGACTGGAGGTTCATGGCCGCGGAAAAGACGTCTCTCCAGGCAATCATGCCGCCATACCGCACCTTCCATTCGCCGACGGTGTAGAATTCCTCACCGCAACCGAGGCTCAGAATCCTGACGGCGTCGCGCGGAACATCGAAGCATGTGATTGCATCGACCAAGGCGATCATGACAGGATTGTTCGCCCAGACGCCCCCGTCAACGAACGTGTAGCCGCCATGCAGAAGGGGCCGGTAGTACGTAGGGGCAGCGCCGGTCGCGGCGGCGACCTTCGTCATCGGCTCGCGTCCATCCCTGGAGTAGTCTGGATGATGCGGCGTCTTGAAGATGTACACTTCGCCGTACCGGCCGTCGAACGATGGTACGCAGAGGCGAGATTCGGCTTCGGCCAGGGTCCGGTCACCCAGCGTCTCGCGCAGTACGCGTCGGAGCGCCTCTCGGTCGTAGAGGTGGCGGAAACACCGGAGGATCTTCCTACCAACCTGATCAAGACGGCCGAGAACACCGCCTCGGGGTGGCGGAAAGATCTCGCATCCTCGGCGGATGTAGACGGCACTCAGTGCGGATGCGGGGTGGCCGGACGCCAAACCGAGCGCCAGGATTCCGCCGGTTGAAGTCCCCGTAATGAGGTCGAAGTACTCGGCCACGGAGCCGCCACGAAGAAAGCGACTCTCAAGGCCGGCAAGGAAGGCGGCGGGGAAGATCCCGCGGATGCCCCCGCCGTCAATCGAGAGAATGCGAAATGGCCGATCCGCCGGCCAAGGAAGCGGGTTGCGTCTTCGCTTCAGGGCACCATCGGACCGCTTCGGTGGAGCACTTGCGTGATTCGGTTCCACGGACCCTCACTCCGGGGTCGGATGTCGCCCCCCACCGGTCCAATCACCAGTTGCGAGCCAACCCTCGTAGCACGCCAGCCAGTCGATCGTCCAGGGCACAATCGTCTTGGCGATCGACATGGCGGGCCGCCATTCGCGTGTTTGAGGATCGTACAGACACAGGAATGGACGTTCAGGGCATGGGCTGTTCCGATAGTGATGGGGAATCGGATCGTTGGGTGCCTCGTCCCGTCGATGCAAGAGCGGATCGGTCACCGTGACACGCGGCAGAGAATCGTCGATCATCCCGCGTCGTGGATCTCGTCTGTACGTCACGCAGACCGTGTAGGTCTGGCAGAATGGTCGCAAGGGTCCGACCCACATGACAAAGTCATGTTTGCGCTCCACCATTCGGAACTCCGGCCAAAACCTCCGCATGGAGTTCGCTTGGTCCCAGGTGGTCAGCTTCCTCATCTGGCGCGATCATCTCCGTAGAAGGTGTGCCTTGGTGTCGGCTGCTCCGAGACGACAGAACTGGAGCGGCCCCCGACGATTGCCGGCGCGACGATGCCCCCGACGCCAGCGACATGGCGGCTGCGTCCACGACGAATGTCGTCGCCTGTGCCTTGAATGAAGGCGCGAAATGCCCCCGTGGTCGGTGCTTCACCGAAGAGTGCGACCAGGATTCTCTGCATGGCGTTTAGGGCGCGCCCCGAGATCAGTTGCTCGATTTTCGCCGCGAGGATCTGGATGTCCCGAACGAAGACGTCCTGGGTCGCGAGAGTGCCCGGCCAGCGGTCGGTCAGCACGTCCTCCGGGCAGACGGGATTGGTGACGTGAATCGGCTGGCGGGCGTCCTGACATCGCTGGAATTCCGCCAGCATGCGCTTCGCCTGATGGAGGAGCTCTTCGGACAGGCTGTGCGTGCCATTCGCGTTGTCGGCGATGAGCTTGGCGAGCATGATGGACGGCGGACGCCGACCGGGCCGCCGGTCGTACTGCACGTTGCGCCAGCGCTTCAAGAGCTGCAGCACAACGACGGCTCTGGACTTTTGGAACGGCGGTGTCTGAGCGGGCACGGGCTCGCTGTCGGCCCGTGCCATCGCAGCCGCGCGTTCGTAGTTGAGGGAGCGTGCCGCGAATTCCGTGGCGAAGTCGCGATCGAGCGGCGTGTTCGCACGAAACCACTCGGCGAAACCGTGCGGGTTGGCGATGCATCGGTAGCCCGGCTCCTGCGGCGTCTCCGGCCGATGATGGTAGAGGTGGCTCTCGCGCTCGGGTTTTCCCCATCGTCGCAGCATCGGCGTGACGTCGAGATGCATGTTGTCGCTGTAGTCCACGGTCACGCAGCGCGTTCGTCGCTTCGCCATGCTGTGGTACCGGGAGTCGGGCTCCCCGCGTACTGCCTCGTACAGGAGATCCAGAGCGGCGCGGGGCGCGATGTCCGGCGGAAGGTCGAGTTGGGCGGCGATGTCGATGTCGAACTCGTCGGTGCGCAGCCTGGACGCGATCGTCGAGCCGGTCGCCATGGATCCCTGCGGGTAGAGGCTCTGGACACGGTCCCGAAGCGGACTTTTCGGGCGCTCGATCCAATCGCTGACGGCCTGATATCGTTGTACGGCCTTGCCGTAGTCGGTGTGGCTGAGTTGAATCCTGATCGCGATGTCGGCGAGCAGTACGTCAACCGGAGTGTCGAGGGGCTGCGGGGATCGCGGTGCCGTGTTCTGCATTTTCGACTCCTGATCGATGTTGGGCGAGTGCGCCGTCGGCCGGTCATCGGCCGGCCCGTCAGTTGACAATACTGCCAGAATTCGCGTAGCGTGTCAACCGGCGATGGCAGGAGAGCCAGGAGGGGGCGCATGATCGGTCGACGATTGAAGGTGGCGAGGGCCGCGGCGGGGTTGTCCCTGCGCGGTCTGGAAGCCCGAATCGGGGGCCGGGTGACGGCGCAGGCGATCAGCAAGTACGAGAGGGACGAGTCGGTGCCGGGGTCCGCGGTCCTGATCGCGTTGGCGGATGCACTCCACGTGTCCGTGGATCATCTGACGGGCGACCCGGACGTGATTCTGGAGGCGATCGAGTTCCGCAAGAAGACGCTCACGAGACGGCGGGAGGAGGCGCAAGTCGAAGCGCAGGTCGTTCACCTGCTCGAGCGGTACCTGACCGTGGAGACGCTGCTGGGGCTGGCGAGCAGGGAATGGGACCGGCCCCGAGAGGTGCCGTATCCGATTCGCGAGGTCCAGGACGCGGAGTATGCGGCACGCGGCCTGCGGACGGACTGGAAGCTCGGCGCGGATCCGATTCCGAACCTGGTGGAGCTGCTCGAGGGGCGGGGCATCAAGGTGCTCGCGGTCGACTTGACGACCATCGACGGCCTGACCGCGCGGGTCCGGCGGGCCGGTGCCGCCGCGGCGTCGGTCGTCGTGGTCAATCGCAAGACGTGGGGTGAACGGCAACGGTTCACGTTGGCGCACGAGCTGGGCCATATGGTCCTGCAGGTGGCCGCGCGCGTTGACCCCGAGAAGGCCGCCCACCGCTTCGCCGGTGCCTTCCTGATGCCGGCGGAGACGTTGCGGGCGGAGGTGGGGGCACACCGCGGGTCCATCGGCTGGAGCGAGCTGTTTGCGCTCAAGCAGCTCTTCGGCGTGAGCGCGCAGGCCCTCGCGTTCCGTTGCGGCGAGCTCGGCATCTTCGACAAAGCGCTGCTGAATCGCCTGTACCGCGAATTCTCGCGCTTGGGATGGCGCAGCCCGCCGTATCGGGAACCGCAAGCGATGCCCGGCGAAGAACCCCGGCGATTCGAGCGGCTCTGCCTGCGCGCGCTGGCCGAAGGGGCGATCTCGGAGGCCAAGGCGGCGGAGCTGCTCGGCATCGCGGTTCGGGAGTTGAGCCGGCGGATGGAGGAGCCCCCGGACAACGGGAACGAGGCGGCTGCGCTGTAGGCGGGAGGTCGGGCATGGTGGTCGTCTCGGATACGTCGGTCCTGATCGACCTTCAACGGGGTGCGCTTCTCGCGTCGGCCTTTCGCGTGCCGTGGGGGTTTGCGGTGCCGGATCTGCTCTACGAACGGGAACTGAAGCCTCTTGGCGTCGGCGACGAACTCAGGAATCTGGGCCTGAGAGTAGAGGCGCTCGATGGCGCCGGCGTCGCCCTGGCGATCGGCTACCAGCGACGCTGCCGGGAGCTGTCGCTGCCGGACAGCTTCGCGCTGGCGCTCGCGAAGACCAACGCGTGGACGCTGTTGACCGGTGACCGGGCGCTCCGGACGTTGGCGGCGGGCGAGCTCGTCGATTGTCATGGCGTTCTCTGGCTGCTTGTTCGCATGCTCGAAACGGGCGCGGCGAACCGGGTCGAGTTGCGCGAGGGTCTGCAGACCATCAGCGATCATCCTCGCTGTCGTCTGCCGCGAGTGGAGGTTCGCAAGTGCCTTGCTGCTTGGGCGGCCTGACCGATGCCGCCTCGCCGCCGGAGCGGGTCAGCGCAGGAAGTCGTACACGGTGGACATGACCTGGTCGAGGTCGGCCAGCTCGCACTCCCATATCGTCAAGACCCGCCAGCCGGACCGCTCGAGGGCCGCGGCGTTGTTCCGGTCGCGGCTCCGGTTCGCCGCCAGCTTCGGCTTCCAGAAGCCGACGTTCGACTTGGGCAGACGGGCCTTCGGACACTGCGGGGTCGGGGTGCCAGCCCAGAAGCAGCCGTTCACGAAGATCACCGCGCGGTGCCGCGGCAGCACCAGGTCGTTGATGTCGGCGGGGCTGTTCATGCCGCCACGGCCGCGGAGGCGGCCCGCAGGCGGCGGAGCATCCGTGCCTGCGCCGCGACGAACCCGGGCGGAATCGCGTTGCCGACCATCTCCGCTGCGGCGTACTTGCCGCGGCGCAGGGAGATGCGGTGATTGCCCGGGAACCCCTGCAGCAACAGAGCCTCGCGGACGGTGATCGCACGATCCTGTTCGGGGTGCAGGAACCGTCCCTTGCTCGGATTGATGCACCCTCCAGTGATCGTTGGTGCCGCGCTGTTCCACGCCATGCGTGCGTAGATGTGGCGGCCCCACCCGTACCCGTGCGGCGCTGCGCGCCGGTGGCAGTCGAGTTGATCGTCGTCGGGAAGGTCGGCGCGGCTTCCGCCGTCTCTGCGGACCGCGGCGATGACGGCGCGAATGCGCTGGGCGCGGCGTTCGCCGTGGTCGTGCAACGGGTCTCCCGAACGCCCGGCGCTCCGGGCGAGTTTGCCGATGGCGTCGCGCACCGTAGGCCGCCGTTCACCGCCCCGGACGAGGCGCGGTCTCGCGCCGCGTGCGGCGACGATCACTAGGCGGCGGTGCTGCGGCGTGCCGAAGTCGGCGGTGTCCAGAACGCCGCAGTCGTAGAGCAGGCCGCAGGCGGCGATGCCGTTGGTGAACTCCTCGAACAGCTCGTCGCGCCGGAGTCCGGGAACGTTCTCCATCAGCACGAGCCGGGGGCGGATCTCCCGAACGAGCCGCAGGAAGTCGAGCACGAGGTGGTTGCGGTCGTCGGGTTGGGTGCCCCGACGCCGAGTCCGAATCGCCGAGAAGCCCTGACAGGGTGGGCACCCGGCGAGCAGATCCAGCTCGCCTCGACGCAGACCGGCAGCCCGAAGCAGCCTGGACGCGATGTCGGGTTCGCGCACGTCGCCGAGGATGACCGGGACCCGCGGGAAGTTCATGCGGTAGCTTTCGGCGGCGAGCGGCAGGACGTCAACCGCGGCGGCGACGCGAAAGCGGGCCTGCCGCAACCCGAGGCTCAGCCCGCCCACGCCGCAGAACACGTCGATGGCAGTAGGCCAGCGTCGGTCCGTTCCCGCCGCATGCCTCAACCGCACATCTGCCTCCGTACAATCCGCCGCCGTCCACTCAGCCGGTGGCGGCCCAAGTATTGCACCGTTGCCACGGGCTGATCGCCGGACGCTCGGGGACGCCGAGCCCCGGTCCTGCGTGGCGTTCACGCGTCGCTGTCGTCCATCACCGTCAGGTCGCGCGGGTTCGATAGGTGCCAACGGTGCCCGTCTCGCCGCAAGGTCGCCTTCGAGCGCCACGCTCGATCGGGTGTCGTACGCCTTGGCTATCTTGCAGTACTCGGAGGGGCTGAAGTCGGCCTTGACCGACGTCAGGGTGCCGTCGATCACCGCTTTGATGGTTGCCCGGCACGCCGGATCCGATTGGGCGCGGGCAAGGGCCTGCAGCGGAATCACGGGGGTGGCCCGGTTGCGGCACGATTACGCGGTTCCGGCCGCCGTGGCGGCAAGGCGGCGGGCTTCGCGGTCGAGAGCCTTGATGGCATCCTGAATGGTCTCTACCTCTCGGCTCTCGAAGTACGCCTCGCCGCACTGTCGGCACACCCACGCCGGCACCGTGTCGAGCAGCAGGTGGTACCCGTGCCGATCGACGTGGAAGGGTGCGGTCGCGGACTTCATCTCGCCGCGGCAGTGGATGCACGTCATCGGAATCTCCTGGTACGGCCGTCGGCGGCCCATTGGGTCGCCGACGGAAGATAGGCCGTGATGACCGCGAGGAAGTCGTCCTTCGGCGAACACACGACATGGATCAGCCGCCCTCCGTTTCCCTCGCCGCACAGCAGACAACTGTGGCCTCGGGCGTCTTCCGGATAGTCCTCGATCAGGTCGCCGCGTTCAACGACCAAGTGGACTTCGCGCGGCTCGATCATCCTGCCCGGCCGAGCCATCTGACGGACGGCGTGGGGCAGGAAGAGTACGCGCTGCCGGGCCGCCTGTCGCACGCGCTCGATCACCGTCCGCGACTTCACGGCGTGTCCTCCTGGTGATCTTCAGTCATCGGACTGCCCCAGAGCGGGCGGGTCTCGGCGTGGGTCGGACGGCGCGCGGGGCGGTTCGGCGTTCGGGCTGTCTCGGGG
The DNA here is from genome assembly GCA_963664545.2 of Vicinamibacterales bacterium. Taxonomy (GTDB): domain Bacteria; phylum Acidobacteriota; class Vicinamibacteria; order Vicinamibacterales; family UBA8438; genus JAJEEA01. The sequence continues at coordinate 4,387,082 of OY761475.2, forward strand.
CGTGCGGCCGGGGCGGCCGTTCCGGCGCGGGCCTCCTCGGCGGCGCGGTCGGTGTTGAGTTCCAGGAGGCGGGCGAGGACTTCGTCGCGGATGTCGTCGGGCCAGCGGTAGCGGTAGGGCTTCTTGCGGGCGCCCCACTCATCTTCGTCGATCTCGTAGTCGAGCAGGAACTCGTAGTCGGTGGGGATGTCGGGCCAACCGTAGGCGTCGAGGACGGCGCGGTCCATGGCGGCGTGGAGGCGGCGGAGGGTGGCGATGTCGGACTCGGTCTCGTTGGGGTCGTGGAAGCGGTTGTAGGTGCGGGTCAGGCCCTCGCCGCGGCGGGCCATGAGGTCGGCGCGGAAGTCGTGGTAGTGCTCGCCAGCGGACTCCAGGTCGGAGCGGGTCTCCCAGGCGTCGGGGAATGGGAACGTCTCGAAGCAGTCGGAGGGTGTGTAGCGGAGCCGGTCCTCCAGGGAGGACGCGAAGAAGCGCGCCCACAGGTCATGGGGGCGTGACTGGAGGATGCAGAGGGCGGCGAAGATCGCGAACGGGAAGACGTTCAGGGTGTGGGCATAGACCATGTTCGCTGGCAGGAAGGCGAACTGCACGCGCTGGCTGACCTGAGAGTTGGCCAGCACGCGATCCAGTCCGGCGACGGTGGAATAGAGGCCGGGCCGCTTGTCGGCGTATTGCCACCATCGTTCGCGGAGAATCTTACGATTCTGGACATCCCGCTCCGGCTTCACGCGCTCCTCGACAATTGCCAGCAACTTCGGCCAGTCCGCCGCAACTGGTCCGGGGTAATCCAGCGGCACGATCCCGTTGCGCAGCCACGCGCGGTGCTGCTCGTCGGTCGCGCCGACCCATGTCGCGGCCGCAGACGCGGGGCGGCCGGCGGAGCCGGCGATGTCGCGGCGTGTCGAGGCGGGACGGTCACCGGGACGGTCACCCAGGTCCTCCCGCCGCAGCGGATAGTCGGGGAAGTTGATGACGAACCGATGGTGGGCGTGGGTGGGGCTCGTGTTCACCTCCTCGCCGCCGATGTACGGGAAGATCGCCTCACCGTTCCTCGAGTTCTCCTCAATCAGCCGCTGCTTGTCGGCCAGGGACGACGCGACACCCTTCGTGTCGGTGTCGTCGAAGGTGAAGCCCATGCCGAGCACGTAGCTGCCAACGAAGCTCTTGCCGCCATTCACCCGCAGCCGCGCCGGGTCGTCGTGGCCGCCGCGGTGGAAGAGAAACGCGGTGATGCGGTCAGTCCGGGCGTCATCCAGGAGCCGCACGCCGGTGAACGGCCCCTTGTGGACATGCAGCACGCTCACCACCACTGCGGCTTGGCCGGGCCAGGGTCGCCGGCGTTGGGCTTGGTAGATGTCGGCGCCGTGGGTGCAGATCCAGCGCAGGCCGGTAGACCGCGTATCGCCTTGGGCGATGGTGTTCGTCGCGATAAGGCCGAACGTGCCGCGGTACCGCAGGAGGGTGAACGCGCGTCGGAAGAAGTGCGCCACGAGGTCGGCGTTGCTGCTGGAGTCATCATGAAGGTCGGCCAGCCAGTCTCGGTACGCCCCTCCGAGCACGGTGCTGATCCGCTTGCCTCCCAGGAACGGCGGATTGCCGACGACGGCGTCGAACCCCGGATTCTCCCGCTCGAACACCTCCTGGAACTCGATCTCCCAGTGGAACGGCGCGAGCGGCGGGTCCCCGCCCCGGCGCACCGCCATCCAGTTGCGGTGCTGCGCCATTTCGCCGCGGTGCACCGCGTCGGCGAAGCGCCGCCGGTGCTCCTCCCGCTGCTTGGGCTTGCCGCCCTCGAAGAACGCCGCCAGGGTCAGATCGCCGAGCAGGCGGACGTTGTCGGCTTCGAAGCGGGCCTCGTCCCACAGGTCGTGCAGCTCGCGGTCGGTGACGGTGGGGCGGGCGTCGCGGATGCGCCGGCGCAGGGCGGCTGCGCGGGCGAGATGCTCCGCCCCCTGCAGCGCCTCGAAGCCCGGCTGGAACTCGGGCGCGTTGGCCTTCCAGTGGAACGCCGCGATCTGGCGCCGCGAGAGGCCGACCAGGGAGTCACCGTGGCGCAGGGCGTGGTCGAGGAAGGTGAACGACTCGTCCTTGGCGAGGGTGGCCAGCCAGAGCGACAACTTGGCGAGGTCGACGGCCACGGGATTGCGGTCGACGCCGTAGAGGCAGCGTTGCGCGACCAGGCGGCGGGCGGCGGTCACGTCGTCCTCGCCGGCGGTGTCGTCGGGGCGGCCGCCGTGGGCGCGCCACGCCTCAACGAGCTGGTCGCCGTCTTCCCACCCGCCCCGCTCGTCGTCCGCGTCGGGCGGGGTCAGGAACGGGTCGTCCGGCTCCTCCCCGGTCGGCGGCGTCGCGGTTCGAGGTCCACTGAACGGCAGCCCGCGATCCGCCGGTCCGTCTGGGGCGGATCCGCTGTCGTCATCGGCCGCGCCGCTGCCGTGGGCCTGCGGCCCGCGGTCCGGGGCGTGCCCGTCCTCGGCATCGGCCCCGTCACTCCCGCCAAACGGCAGCCCGCGATCCGTCCCGTCGGCGGGCCTGCCGTCGTCATCGGCTGCGTCCCGCCCGTCGGCCTGCGGCCCGCGGTCAGCCGGGTCGGAGGCGTGCCCGTCCTCGGCATCGGTGCCATCCCTCCCGCCGACCTGCGGCCCGCGGTCAGCCGCCGCGTCGGAGGCGGTCGCCCGCCATTGCCGCTCCACCGTCGCCCGGTGCACCGTCAGGCTGCGTGCGAACGCCTCGATCGACGAGAGCAGGCGCTGCTGCAGGCCGACGACGAGCAGCCCGGCGGCGGCGCGCGCCCGGCCCGATGCGTCCCGGTGGCGCTGCTCGCGCGCCCCGCGGTACTCGTCGAGCAGGCGCGACAGCACCAGCTCGGGCGCGTCGTCGGGCAGGCCGGCGATCTCGATGCGCTCGACCACCCGCCGAGGGAACCCGTCCTGAAGCTGGCGGACGTCCTCCTTGAGCCGCCGGACCATCACGTCGTCGAGCTCCCGCCGGCCCCGCACCCGCACCCCGCGGGTGAAGCGGTAGGGGTCGAGCAGCTCCAGCAGGGTCGAGAAGCTGTTCGAGTGGCCGTTGTGCGGCGTCGCCGACAGGAACAGCCGGTGCTCGAAGCGTCCGCCGAGGTCGCGCACGGCCCGCGTGAGCTTCGTCTCGATGCCGTAGCGCCCGCCGCTCGACGGCGCAGCGTGGTGGGCCTCGTCGACGATGAGCAGGCTGCCCGGCCGCATCGGGCCGAGCCACTCGCGTAGCGGGTCGGCGTAGGCGGGGTCGACGAGCAGGTTGTGCGAGACGAGGAACCGGCTGTGGGTGCGCCACGGGTTGACGCCGAAGCCGCGTTCGCGGCGCATCCGCGAGAAGTACGCGCGGTCGAGCTGCTCGAAGACCAGTCCGAAGCGTTCCTCCAGCTCGCTCTTCCACTGTTCGAGCACCGAGGGTGGGGCGGCTACGACGATCGCGTTCACCTTGCGGCGCAGCAGCAGCTCGCGCGCGATCAGCCCCGCCTTGATGGTCTTGCCGAGCCCGGTGTCGTCGGCGATGAACAGGTTGACCCGCGGCAGCCTCAGCGCCTTGTGCAGCGGCTCCATCTGGTAGGCGTCGATGCGGATGCCGGCGCGGAACGGCGACTGGAAGAGCCGGGGATCGGTGGCGGTGGTGCAGTGCCAGCGCAGGGTGTGGAGGAACGCGGCGAAGCGGCGGGGCGGGTCGAAGCCGCGCGAGCCGAGGTCGGCCCAGTTTTCGGCGGCGACGATCTGCCGGTCGGGCTCGTAGTTCCAGAAGACCTCGAGCGACTGCCCGGGGGCGTCGTGGTCGGCGCAGGCGAGGCGCACCCGCGGCGAACCGCCGGGGTCGGCCGCGTCGACGACCTCCTCGACGAGCCACCGCCGCGAGCGCACGTGGACCAGCTCGCCCACGCGCGGCGCCCGTTCGGGGAGGGTCGCGGCGAGGGAGGTCGTCATGTCGGAGCGCGGCTCGGCCCACGCGGAGGCGGCCGTGGCGGAATCAGCGGCGCGGCGCCGGGTCGGATCAGGGCTTGCGCCGAAGGGCTTCACACCATAGCCACGCGGCCGGCCGCCCGTCAAGCCGGCGGCGAGGGTCGACTTCGTCGCCGGACGCGGACCCCGTGGGGCTACAATCGGGGCAGTTCGGAAACGTGCGGCGCAACGAGGAGGGAGGAACACCATGATGGAAAGCCTGCAGTTCATCTTCCGGTGGCTCCACGTGTTCGCGGGGATCATCTGGATCGGGCATCTCTACTTCTTCAACTTCGTGAACGCCCAGATGGCCGCGAAGCTCGACGGGCCCACGAAGCAGAAGGTGGTGCCCGAGCTGATGCCGCGTGCCCTGTTCTGGTTCCGCTGGGGCGCGGCGTGGACCTGGATCACCGGGGTCCTCCTGCTGCTGCTGATCTTCTACCACGGCCGTCTCGCGATCGAGGTCGACGCGAGCTGGGGGGCGGGCGCGATCGCCATGATCGCGGTGACCTTCCTGGCCGTCTTCGGCTACGACGCGCTCTGGAAAAGCGGGCTCAAGTCGAACGTCCGCGCCGCCACCATCGTCTCGTTCCTGCTGCTCGCGGTCGTCGTCTTCCTGTTCGTGGAGGTCGGCGGGTTCCCGCCGCGCTCGGTCCTCATCCACACCGGCGCGATGTTCGGGACGATGATGGCCTTCAACGTGTGGTTCCGCATCTGGCCCGCGCAGCAGCGCATCATCGCGGCGGTGAAGGCCGGCAACCCGCCGGACCCCGCCGACCCCGCCCTCGCGGGGCTGCGCTCGAAGCACAACACGTACATGTCGCTGCCGCTGCTGTGGGCGATGGCCAACGAGCACGCGACCCCGTTCTTCGGCGGCAACCTGGGGATTCCCGGCGACTACTACTGGGTGGCGTGGCTCGCGGCGGTGGTGCTCGGCTGGCACATCATCTTCCACTGCTACCGCATCGCCGGCCGCGTTTCCGGGATGTGAGGCCGGCGGTCGGGGGCGGGTTGCGGCCAGTTGAGGGGGGCGGAACCGCTCCCGGCGGACTCCCGAGGACGGCGCGGTGCCGGCTCTACCTCGCCATGCTTGGGCCGCCCGCGGAGTCTCGGTGGACCCCGCGGGCGCGTCGGCAAGAGGGCTTGGCGGGCGAACCTCGCCCGACCGCGGCGCGGTCGCCCGCGATGTTGGGCGGATGGACCGCGCTGAACGGGTGTTGCGGAAGGGGAGTAGTCTGTTTCCAGCAGATAACCCTTCCGCTTCGGCTCAGCGCGGGACCTCGCCTCCGCACGGAACACGGCCGGCTCAGGGATGCCCGGACTCCCGCAGCGCGACATCCCGGGGCGACGGAGCGCGCCGAACGGGGAGCGCGGGAGGGGGTCTGTTTTCAGCAGGTAACCCTCCCGCTTCGGCTCGGCGCAGAACTCCTTGCCCTCCGTACCGGACGCGGCCGGCTCAGGGGACGACCGAGCGCCGGCCGCGCGATGCCGGGCCGGCGGATTGCGCTGAACGGGGGGCGCGGGAGGGGGGCCATTTAGAGTAGATAACCCTCCCGCTTCGGCTCAGCGCAGAGCCTCGACCGATGGTGCGCCGCAACGCGCGTGCCGTCACGCGGCGGCGCGGCCCAGGAAGTCCTGGATCACGTTCGGCGCGGCGGTGTCGAAGCCGACCACGTCGAGCATGCCCGCGTCCTCGGGATCGGCGATGCTGCACTCGGTCGCGGTCATCGCCGCGACCACCAGCTTCGCCGGAATGCCCGTCCTGCGCCGGTACCCGCGCAGGGCCTCGCTCGGATGCACGTCGCCCGCCCACGTCTCGTTGTCGGTGAGCACGATGAACGCGTCCGCCTCGATCCCCTGCTCGAGCGCGTCCAGCATGGGCAGCGCGCAGTCGGTGGCCCCGAACGGCAGATCGCTCGTGACCTGGACCGCCTCGTTCAGGGTGCTGGACCGCGTGATAGGCAGCGGGTGCATCCGCGTGTCGGCGAACGACCAGCCTGCAGTCCGACCGGCGGAGAAGCCCTTGATGACGTGGCGCTCCGCCTGACGCGCGATGACCGTCGCCATCGCCGCCGCCGCTTCACGCGCCGTCAGGTTCGACAGCCCCGCGACATGCGCCCAGCCCATCGAGCCCGATACGTCCACCGCGAGGTAGACGCGTTCGCCAATCGGTTCCAACTGGTCGAACGCCAGTACGCAGGCCCGCTCCAGCGCGTCCACGATCTCCGGCGTCGGCGCCCATGTGCTCGATCCGCGCTCCGAGCGGCCCTGGCCGTACGTGCGCAGCGCGACCAGCAGCGACAGCGGATGCACGCGCGCCGCGCGCAGCGCCTCGCCGTCGGTCAGGCGCGCCGTCACCGCGCACGTCTCGTCGGCCAGCGGCGGCACGACGCCGAGCCGCGTCAGCACCGGCAGGTTGCGCACGAGCGCGGTCAGCGGCAGGCTCGGCAGCAGCGCCCGCCAAACGGCCTCGTCGCCCAGGTAGTCGGTCGGCACCATCTCGCGCGAGAGGGTGCGCGCATGCGCCTTCAGCAGACCGGCGGCCTCGGTCGCCGTTTCCGCCCGCCGCAGCCGCCGGAACGCATCGACCTGCGGCAGCCGTTCCGCGTCGACGTCCGCCGTGTCCGGATGCGTGACCCACTGCAGGAGATGGCTCAGGCGTCCGCCCGCCAGGGCCTTCGGGTGCGTCAGCCGCAGCACGTCGCGGTGGCTCCACCCGTCGCGCTGGCGGTACTTGAGCACCTGGTGGGTCAGCCGGTCGACCTCCTGCTCCGTGTACCAGCGCCCGACTGCGCGCTTGAGCGACCGGCCCCAGCCGCGCATGTCGTTGACGAAGGACACGAAGTGCAGCAAGTGCGTGCCGGTGCGCGCGACCCGCGGCAGCGCGGCGGCGGCGGCGCGGCGCGTCTCCGCGTCGCCGAAGCTCGCGGCCATCGCCAGCGCGAACAGCGCCGGGTCGTTCTTGGGTGCCCGACCGCGCGTGCTGACGTCCAAGAGCGTCCGCACCGTGCGCGGCCCGTCCTCGGCGAGGCAGCGGCGCACGGCGGCGGCGTTGTCCACCGTCAGGGCGCGCGCGCTCGCGTAGTAGGTGCCGGCGTCGCTCCCGAGAATCAGGAAGCGCTCGAGCCGGGTCCAGTCGTCGACCGGGAAGACGTATCCGCCCGCCGCGTTGCGGACCATCTCGGCCTCGCGGCCGACCATCGGTTCGGACTGCGGCGCGGGGACGCCGTGGACGCTCTTGAGAACCTGCATCGCCGTGTACCCGTTGGGATGAGCGCGCCGCGGCGGACCTCTTCGCCGCGGCGCGGAACGTGCGCCTCGAACGGGTGATTGGAAAAGGGGTTCTCCGCAGCGCTCGATCGATATGCGCGCCGCGGAACGGGTAGTCAACCCGCTACTATTGGAGACAGATAACCCTTTTCGCTTCGGCTCGAGGCAAACATCTATTGTCGCCGCCTTCGATCCGGGTGTCAACCCCTGCCCGAATCATGGGTGCACGTCGAGCGTTTCGCGAAGCGTGGCGGTCTCGGGCGGGCCCCGGCTACGTCCGTGACGGCGGAGCGCAGGGGGCCGTCCTTGGGGGCCGTCGAGGGTGGACACGAATGTCCGTACGGTGCCGCCCCGCGGGGAGCGATCAAGCGTGGTCGTCGAGTGAGGGCACAACGTCGAAGCCGAGGACGGCGGCGTTGCTGCGAATGCGGTCGTCGGGGGTCAGCACGCGAACGTCGGAGAAGATATTGCGGACCGCCAGCGCGGTGGCGAGATGGACGGCGTCGAGGGCCCGGACCGGCTCGCGGGGAAAGGCGCGACGGGACCGATGGACGATCTCCGCGTCCATGCCGTAGAGGGTCCAATGGGCGGAGGCGGTGTCGACGACGGCCTGTATCCGCGAAGATTCCTCGGCCGTCAGACGTCCCGTCGCGACGGCCCGCCGAAGCGTGCGGTCGCATTCGATGAGCGTCAGATCGGACGTGGACGGCCGTCGCGGCGGCAAGTTGCGACCGGGCGCTCTCGCCGCGGTCCTCGCTGAGCAGCCACGACAGGACGCCGCTGGTCTCGGCGTACAGGCCGCTGGTCTCGGCGTACAGATTCACCGTTCGCCCCGAACGTCGTCGAGCAGCTCCCGCAGGACGGCGGAGGGCAGCCGCCGCGAGGGGCGGGGGTAGACGTCCGGGCGGTTCGGCGCGCCGAGGCGGACGGTCCCGTTACGGGCCCGCCGCCGCAGCTCCGCATAGGCTTCGTCCTCGGTGACGTGGGCCGGCGGCCCGAGCTCGGCCACGATCCGGCCGCGGTGCGTGACCGCCACGCGCTCGCCGTTCTGCACGTGCCGGAGGTATTCGCTGAAGCGGTTCTTGACTTCTCGTACGCCTGACGTCTTCATTGTCGCAGTGTAGCTACGCGAGCCTACATCGTCAACAGACGCATGCTTCAGAGGATCCCCGCGGCCATGGCGCCTCCCTGACGAGTCGAGTGGTTTCGTGCTGTCGTCCCGGCGCCGCCCGGTCCGGGTGCCGCCGGGACGACAGCACGCCGGGGTGGCCGCTACTCGCCGCCCAGCGCGAACACCCACAGGACGCCGCCCTGGGGCACCTGGACGTTGCGCTCGAAGTGCGCGTTGACGGCCCGCTGCATGCCCTGGGCGTCGACGCCCCAGCCCGACTGCACGGCGATGTACTGGACGCCGTCGACCTCGTAGGACGCGGGGACGCCGATGACCCCCGAGTTGGTGCGCTGCTGCCAGAGGACCTCCCCGGTGGCGGCGTCGAAGGCGCGGAAGTAGCGGTCGTTGGTGCCGCCGGCGAAGACGAGGCCGCCGCCGGTGGTCATGACCGGGCCCCAGTTCTGCGACTCGGGGAACTCGTGGGTCCAGACCTGCTCGCCGGTCGCGAGGTCCCACGCCTGCAGCTCGCCGAGGTGGCTGGCGCCGTCCACCACGAAGACCTGCGACGAGGCGCCGGTGAACGCCCGGCCGGGGACGTACACGACCTCGCGGCCGACGATCGTCGAGCAGAGGTTCTCGTTGGCGGGGATGTAGAGGTAGCCGGTCTGGGGGCTGTAGGCGGCCGGCGGCCAGTCCTTGCCGCCCCACAGCGAGGGGCAGAAGGTGGCGGGCCGGTTCGTGCCGGGCTTGCGCTCGGGGTCGTACTCGGGGCGGCCGGTCACCGGGTCGATGGCCGTGAACACGTTCTGGTCCACGTAGGGCTGGGCCTCGACGAAGGTGATGGCGTCGGGGCCGCGCTCGAGCATCCACAGGTAGCCGTTGCGGGCGGGGTGCACGAGGGTGGGGATGGTGCGGCCGTCGCGCGGGACGTCGATGAGCAGCGGGGCCGAGACCTCGTCCCAGTCCCACGAGCCGTTCCAGTGGTACTGGTGGTGGCCCTTCAGCTCGCCGGTGTCGGCGTCGAAGGCGACGACCGAGTTGGTGTAGAGGTTGTCGCCGGGGCGCTGGTCGCCGATCCACGGGCCGGGGTTGCCCGTGCCCCAGTAGGTGAGGTTCAGCTCGGGGTCGAACGAGCCGGTGATCCAGATCGAGGCGCCGCCGGTGCGCCACGTCTCGCCCGGCCACGTCTCGATGCCGGGGTCGCCGGGGCCGGGGATGGTGTGCGTGCGCCACACCTCCTCGCCGGTCTCCGAGTCGTAGGCGGCCACGAACCCGCGGATGCCGCGTTCGCCGCCCGAGGGGCCGACGAGGACCTTGCCGTTGGCGATGAGCGGCGCGATGGTCATGTAGTAGCCGTTGCGGTAGTCGGCGACGGCGGTCTCCCAGACGAGCTCGCCGGTCACGGCGTCGAGGGCGACCACGAAGGCGTCGTGGGTGGTGTAGTAGACCTTGTCGCCGTAGAGCGCGACCCCGCGGTTGGTGCGGTGGGGGTGGGCCATGCCCTCCGGGAACTGCCGCGTGTACAGCCAGAGCTGCTCCCCGGTGCGGGCGTCCACCGCGATGACCCGGTCCTCGGGGGTGGTGATGAACATGACGCCGTCGTTGACGACCGGGGGCGACTCGTGGCCCGAGGTAACGCCGGTCGACAGCAGCCACACGGGTTCGAGATCGGCCACGTTCGCGGCGGTGATCTGGTCGAGGGGGCTGTAGCCCCAACTGTCGTAGGTGCGGCGGTACATGAGCCAGTCGCCGTCGGCGGGCGACTGCAGCCGCTCGTCGGTCACCGGGGTGTACGCGGGTTCCTGCGCCGCCGTCCCCGGCGGACCCGCCAGCGCGAGCGCGGCGATCGCGGTGCCCGCGGCGATGAGTCGTACGGATAGTCTCGCCATTCGTTTTTCTCCTGTGCGTGTCCTGATGCCGCCTCGTGATTCATCCGGCGTGCCGCGTCCGGCCGCCGACGGCGGGCCGGTCCGATCCCGCGTCCTCCCTCGACGGCTTCCGACCCGGCATTATGACGCGAACACGCCGGCGGCGCACCGCCTGGTGCGTCGGTGCACGTCGGGTCGCGGCCGGCCTCCCCACCGTCCTCGGGCAGTCGGGTGCCGCCCCGGCAGGATGCCGGGGCCGCCTGTCAACGGAACGCGGGTCTCGAACGTCCTGTAGGGGTATGCGACAATTGCCGGATGGCGTGCAGGGAGTCGGAACGATGATGCCCAGGATTTCCAGGGCGGCGGCGTGCGGTTGCGCCTCGCGGCAGGTTTCGGGCGGGCGCCGACGCGGCGCGGGCCTCGCCCGCGGGATCGGCGGCGGCGCGGGGGTCCGGTTCTGGCTCGCGGCCGTGCTGCTCCTGGTCGCGTCGGCACCGGGGCAGGCCCAGGTCTCCGCCCCGGGCGTCGACACGGTCGCCGTCGTGGCGTTCGCCAACATCACGGGGGCGGCTGAGGACGACTGGATCGGGTTCGGCATCGCCGAGACGATCACTGCCGATCTCGCCGGTTCCGGCGCGGCGACGGTGGTGGGGAACGACGCCGTCCAGGCGGCGCTGCGGCAGGCGCGCGCCGGCTCCGGCGGGGCGGTGGACCTTAGCGACACCCCCGCGGTGCAGGCGGGGCGCGCCCTCGGAGCGAGGTGGGTCGTCAGCGGCGGCTTCCAGCGGCTGGGGCGGCAGGTGCGGCTGACGGCGCGGATCGTCGACGTGGCGACGGCGGCGGTACGGCACGCGACGACCGTCGACGGCACGCTGGACGAGCTCTTCGACCTTCAGGACCGACTGTCGGCCGACCTCCGCGGAGGCCTCTCGGCGTCGCCGCCCGCGATGGCCGCGAACCTGCCGTCCCCGGGCGTCGCGACGCCCACTCCGATGCGCCGGCCGGGTGCGGCGCGCGGCCCGCTGGGCGGCGACGTCCCGGTGGCGGAGGGAAGGGTGCCGCCCTTCGCCCCGCCGGGCGGCGGCGCGCCGGCGGGGACGGGCCGCCGCTCGCCGTTCGGCCCGCCGGGCGGTGACACGGCGGCGGGGACGGGCGGTCGGCCTCCCTTCGGTGACCCCGGCGCGGGCCGCCAGCCTCCGTTCGGCGACCCCGGCGGCGATCCCGGCGCGGGCCGCCGGCCTCCCTTCGGCGATCCCGGTGCGACGGCCGGCCGCCGTCCTCCCTTCGGCGGGCCGGGCGGCGATGCCGGCGCGACGGCCGGCCGCCGTCCTCCTTTCGGCGGGCCGGGCGGCGATCCCGGCTCCGGCCGCCAGCCACCGTTCGGCGGCCCCGGGGGTGGTACCGGTACAACGGCCGGTCGGCCCCCATTCGGGGGGCCCGGCGGCGATCCCGGCACCGGTGCCGGCCGGCCTCCGTTCGGCGGGCCGTCCGGCGCGGGCACGGGCGGTGCGGGCGGCTTCGCTCCCGCGGCCCCCCGCATCATCGAAGGCCCCCCGCCGCCCCTCGCCCCCGAGACCCTCGCGCGCGACGCGGCGGGGCGGGTGACCATCCGCGCCGTGCCCCTCGACCGGCCCCTCGACATCGACGGCACCCTCGACGAGGGCGTCTACGAGATCGTCGAGCCGCTGACCGGCTTCGTGCAGCAGCAGCCCGACGAGGGGGCGCCCGCGACCGAGCGCACCGAGGCCTGGGTGTTCTACGACGACAACAGCATCTACATCTCGGCCCGCGCTTGGGACTCGGCCCCCGAGTCGCGCTGGGTCGCCAACGAGATGCAGCGCGACTCGTTCCAGATCATCAACAACGACACGTTCAGCGTCGCCTTCGACACCTTCTACGACCGCCGCAACGGGTTCGCGTTCATGGTCAACCCCATCGGGGGGTTCTTCGACTACCAGATCACCGACGAGGGCAACCCCAACAGCGACTGGAACCCGATCTGGGACGTCCGCACGGGGCGCTTCGGCGGGGGCTGGACGGTCGAGATGGAGATCCCCTTCAAGTCGATCCGGTTCCCCGGCGGCGAGTCGCAGGTGTGGGGCATCCAGCTCGGCCGCAACGTCCGCTGGAAGAACGAGTGGAACTACATCACCCCCGTCGCCATCTCCGCCGGACCGGGCATGTTCCGGCTGTCGGCGGCGGGCACCCTGACCGGGCTGCAGGTGCCGTCGGGCAACCGGACGTTCGAGATCAAGCCCTACGGCATCGGGTCGTCGGCCACCAACGTCGCCACCGACGTCTACAACGAGGGTGACTACAACGGCGGCGTCGACGTCAAGTACGGCGTCACCGAGAACCTCACCGCGGACTTCACCGTGAACACCGACTTCGCGCAGGTCGAGGTGGACGAGGCGCAGATCAACCTGACGCGGTTCAGCCTGTTCTTCCCCGAGAAGCGCGAGTTCTTCCTGGAGGGGCGGGGCATCTTCGACTTCGGCCGCGGCGTGCGCTTCGGCGGCGGCGGCGGTCCCGGGGGCGGGGGGAGGCCGGGCTCGGGCGGCTTCTTCGGCGGCGGCGACGTGCCCACGGTCTTCTTCAGCCGGCGGATCGGCCTCGAGTCGGGGACCACGGTGCCCATTCAGGCCGGCGGGCGGCTCACCGGCAAGGTCGGCGACTTCACGGTGGGGGCCCTGAACATTCAGACCAACGACGTCGCCAACGTCGCGGATCCCACCAACTTCACCGTCCTTCGGCTGAAGCGCGACATCCTGCGCCGGAGCGCCGTCGGCGCCCTCTTCACCGGCCGGTCGGTGTCGGTCGACGGCGCGGGGTCGAACGAGGCGTTCGGCGTCGACGGCGTGTTCTCGTTCTACGACAACGTCAACTTCAACGGTTACTACGCCAAGACCCGGACGCCGGGGCTCGTCGGCGAGGACGAGAGCTACCAGGCCGCGTTCACCTACAACGGCGACCTCTACGCGGTCAGCGTCGACCACCTGCTGGTCGGCGACCACTTCAACCCCGAGGTGGGCTTCCTGCGCCGCGACGATTTCCGGCGCACCTACCTGCAGGCGAAGTACGCGCCCCGGCCGGCCGGCATTGAGGCGGTGCGGCAGTTCACGTTCGGGGGCAGCTACGACTACTTCGAGACGGTGGCCGGCGTCCCCGAGACGGAGCTCGCCCAGGCCAACTTCCAGATCGAGTTCGAGAACAGCGACCGGTTCAGCGCCGACGTGCAGCGCGCCTACGAGTTCCTCGACGTGCCGTGGAAGCGGGTGCTGGGCACCGATTACGAGATTCCGGCCGGCGAGTACGTGTTCCGCGACTACTACGTGTCGTACTCGATGGGCGCGCAGCGCCGCCTCTCGGGCAACCTGTCGCTGCAGCACGGCGAGTTCTACAACGGCGAGATCACCTCGATGGGCTACTCGCGGGGCCGCATCGAGGTCACCCCCCAGTTCTCGTTCGAGCCCAGCATCTCCGTCAACCGCGTCAGGCTGCCGGACGCGGAGTTCACGGCGCCGCTCGCCATCACGCGGCTGACCTACACGTTCAACCCGCGGGTCTTCTTCAGCGGGCTGGTGCAGTTCAACCCGACCCAGGAAGTGGTGAGCACCAACCTGCGCCTGCGGTGGGAGTACCGCCCCGGCAGCGAGCTGTTCGTCGTCTACAACGACCAGCGTGACACCGTTCTCGTGCCTGACCAGCGGTTTCCGATGCTCCAGAACCGCGCTTTCGTTGTAAAGTTCACACGACTGTTCCGCTTCTGATCGCCGGCCGTCCCGACCCGCGCCAGTCGGCGCGGGCCGGGGACGGGCCGACGCGGGGCGGGACGCCCGGGTGGCGCGTTCGATGGTGCGCCGGCCCGCGGCGTGCCCGTGGGGCGACGTGCGGAGGGCCGCGTCCGGTGCGCCGGCCGGGTATGCGCGCCCGGGCCGCCAACCGCAGCGCGTTGCTGCGCCAGGGCGGGGGCGGTCGGCGCGCCGCGTTGCGCCGGCTGCGGGATGCCCAGGTGCGGGCAGCCGGGCCCGCGCCCGCGCCCGATGTAGGCGTTCCGATGGCTGGACGCGCCGGTCGTTCATTCGCAGGTAGCGGGTACCTTGCATGCGGAGAGCACACACCATGTCCATTCGTCGCTTGGCTCTCGTCTTGACCGCAGCCGGTTGCGCCGCGGCGCTGCTGCCGGCGGCCCCTGCCGGCCTCGCCGCCCAGGCCCCGCCGGCCGCGCCGGACGCCGTCGACTTCCAGCGTGACGTGCGGCCGATCCTGGCCGACAACTGCTTCTCCTGCCACGGCCCCGACGAGGGCACCCGACAGGCGCGGCTGCGCCTTGACACGCAGGAGGGGGCGTTCGGGGCGAGGCCCCGGGGCGCGGCGGTCGTGCCCGGCGACGCCGGGGCGAGCCTGCTCCACCAGCGCGTCACCCACGCCGACGAGCGCCTGCGCATGCCGCCCCAGGCGCTGTCCAACAAGCGGCTGTCGGCCGACCAGATCGACGTGCTGACGCGCTGGATCGACGAGGGCGCGTCGTGGGACCAGCACTGGTCGTTCGAGGCCGTCGCCGATCACGCGCCGCCCGGGGTGGCCGACGAGGCGTGGACGCGCAACCCGATCGACCGCTTCGTGCTCGCGCGGCTCGAGGCCGCGGGGCTGACGCCCGCGGCCGAGGCCGACAAGCGCACCCTGGCCCGCCGGGTCGCCCTCGACCTGACGGGGCTGCCGCCCGATCCGGGCCTCCTCGCGTCCTACCTCAACGACGACTCGGACGACGCCTACGAGACCCTCGTCGACCGGCTGCTCGAGTCGCGGCACTGGGGCGAGCACCGCGCCCGCTACTGGCTCGACGCGGCCCGCTACGGCGACACCCACGGCATTCACATCGACAACTACCGCGAGATGTTCGCGTGGCGCGACTGGGCGATCCGGGCGTTCAACGAGAACAAGCCCTTCGACGACTTCGTCGTCGAGCAGGTGGCCGGCGACCTGCTGCCCGAGCCGAGCCTCGACCAGCTCGTCGCCACCGGCTTCCAGCGCAACAACATCACCACCAACGAGGGCGGGGTGGTGCCCGAGGAGTACGAGGCGATCTACGCCAAGGACCGGGCGGAGACCATCGGCAACGTCTTCCTCGGGCTGACCGTCGGCTGCGCCACCTGCCACGACCACAAGTTCGATCCCATCGCGCAGAGCGAGTTCTACGCGATGACCGCGTTCTTCCGGAACACCACCCAGTACGTGATGGACGGCAACGTCTCCGACCCGCCGCCCATCCTCGTCGTGCCCCAGGACGCGGACCGCGATCTCTGGCACGAGTTGCGCGAGGAGGCGGCCGAGCTCGACGCCCGGCTCGACGAGCGCGCGGCGTCGGTGAACCCCGACTTCATCGAGTGGGTGACTCGCGGCGAGCACCGCGACCTCGTGACGCCGCTCGAGCCCGAGGACGAGCTGCTGACGCTGGTTCTCGACGACCCGGCTGGCCCCGCCGTTGTCCACGCGGGCGAGCGGCGCCCCGTCGCCCTCGAGCCCGGCGTCACCATCGAGGACGGCCCCGACGGGCATCCCGCCCTCCGGTTCGACGGCGAGTCGTGGGTCGAGCTGCCGTCCCTGGATCTCGACAGCGACACGCCGTTCTCGATCGCGATGTGGATCTACCAGCCCGCGGGCGAGGGCAACTTCGTCGTGGCCGGCCAGTACGACCAGGAGGACGGCGCGCGCGGCTGGTCGGTGACCCTCGGCTCGCGGCAGCTCAACTTCCGGCTGACCGGCGAGCGGAACGAGCGCGGCGCCGCCACCAGCGCCCGCGTCGGCCCCATCAACACGAAGCGGATGCCGGCCGGCGAGTGGACCCACATCGTGCTCACCCACGACGGGACGGGCGAGCGCGGCGGCCTGCACGTGTACCAGAACGGCGAGCGCGTCGAGGAGCAGGGCAGCGAGTTCTTCGCCAAGGCGGAGGGCAGCATCGTCACCGACAAGCCGTTCTACCTGGGGCGGGGCGACGCCATCAATCGCGGGGTGCTTGAGACCCGCCACTTCGCGGGCGGGGGCATCGCCGATCTCCGCGTGTTCGACCGGGCCCTCACCGTGCAGGAAGCCAAGGTGGTGTCCGAGTGGCGGACCCTCCGGGGGGCGACGGTCAAGTCGCCGGAAGGCCTGAGCCTGCCCGAGCGCGACGTCCTGCGGCTGCGCTACCTGAGCATCGACGACGAGCCGTACCGCCGGCTCCAGGCCCGGCGCCGGGCGGTGGACGACGAGTGGCGCGAGGTGCGGCGGCGCGGCAGCATCACCCACGTGATGCAGGAGCGCGCCGACAGCGAGGCGGCGGCCTACGTGCTCGAGCGCGGGGTGTACGACCAGCGCCGCGAGCGGGTCCTCGCGGGCACCCCCGCGGCGTTGCCGCCGATGGCGGAGTCATGGCCCCGCAACCGCCTCGGCCTCGCGCGGTGGCTCGTCGACGACGCGAACCCCCTGACCGCGCGGGTGACCGTGAACCGGTTCTGGCAGCAGGTCTTCGGCACCGGGCTGGTGGCGACCAGCGAGGACTTCGGCGCGCAGGGGGAGACCCCCTCGCACCCCGAGCTGCTCGACTACCTCGCCCACGACTTCCGCGAATCGGGGTGGGACGTCAAGCGGTTCTACCGCAATCTTGTGACCTCGGCCGCCTACCGGCAGGCGGCGGCGGTGACCGCCGAGAAGCTCGAGCGCGACCCGCAGAACCGGCTGCTGTCGCGCGGGCCCCGGTTCCGGATGGACGCCGAGATGGTCCGCGACCAGGCCCTCGCCGCGAGCGGGCTGCTCGTGCGCACCATCGGCGGCCCGAGCGTGAGGCCGTATCAGCCCGAGGGGGTGTGGTCGACGGTGGCGATGCCGCAGAGCAACACCCGCGTCTACGAGCGGGACAGCGGGGACGCCCTGTACCGGCGCAGCCTCTACACGTTCTGGAAGCGGTCGGCCCCGCCCGCGTCGATGGACATCTTCAACGCGCCGACGCGCGAGCACTCGACGGTGCGCCGCGAGCGGACCAACACGCCGCTCCAGGCCCTGGTGACGATGAACGACACGCAGTTCGTCGAGGCGTCGCGGCATCTCGCCCAGCGCGCGATGCGCGAGGGCGGGTACGACTTCGACGAGCGGCTCGACTACATGACGACGCGGCTGCTCGCCCGCAGCTTCACCGCCCCCGAGCGGGCGGTGGCGCGGCGGACCTGGGACCGGTTCGCCGATCTCTACGGCAACGATGCCGACGGGGCGCGTGAGCTGCTGGCGGTGGGCGAGTCGGCCCACGACGCGGCGCTGCCCCTGACCGAGTCGGCGGCGTGGACGATGCTGGCGAGCCAGTTGATGAACCTCGACGAAGTCCTGAACAAGTGAGGGCAGGGCCTCAGCGATGATGGTCGATGTGAGTTCGCCGACTGCGTCCGTGCGCGGGCCGTTGTGTGCGGCGTTGCGCTTGCCCGCGCGGCGATAGGACTTCAGTCGGCGCTCTTGATCCCGAAGAGGAAACGATGCACCCATTCAAGGAAGCCGTTCGCGCGGAGACCCGGCGTCAGTTCTTCGGCCGCACCGCCCGGGGCATCGGGGGGCTGGCCCTGGCCAACCTGCTGGCCGACGACGCGTTCGCCCTGCCGGGGCAGGCCCCCGGGACGGCGGCGGGGCTGCCGGCCGTGCCGCACTTCGCGCCCAAGGCGAAGCGCTGCATCTACCTCCACATGATGGGCGCGCCGCCGCAGATGGACCTGCTCGACTACAAGCCGAAGATGCGGGACTGGTACGACAAGGACCTGCCCGAGTCGATCCGCCAGGGCCAGCGGCTGACGACGATGACGTCGGGGCAGTCGCGCTTCCCCATCGCCCCTTCGGTGTTCGAGTTCTCGCAGCACGGCGACGGCGGCGCGTGGTTCTCCGAGATCCTGCCCCACACCGCCAGCATGGCCAACGACATCGCGGTCATCCGGTCGATGCACACCGACGCCATCAACCACGAACCCGGCATCACCTTCATCCAGACCGGGCAGCAGATTCCCGGGCGGCCGTGCATCGGGGCGTGGTTCGCCTACGGCCTCGGCAGCATGAACGAGGATCTGCCGACGTTCGTGGTCATGAACGCCGAGCGCAGCCATCCCCGCGCCGGCGTCCAGGCGATCTCGGCCAAGCTGTGGAGCGCCGGGTTCCTGTCGCCCGAGTACGCGGGGGTGGGGCTGCGCACCGGGGCCGACCCCGTGCTCTACCTGCGCGACCCCGACGGCGTGTCGCCCGGCGTGCGGCGCGAGATGCTCGACGGGCTCGGCGCGCTGAACCGGCTGCGCCACGAGCAGGTCGGCGACCCCGAGACCCTCGCCCGCATCGAGCAGTACGAGATGGCGTTCCGCATGCAGTCGTCGGTGCCCGAGATGGCCGACCTGTCGAGCGAGCCCGACCGCACCTTCGAGCGCTACGGCGAGGAGGCGAAGCAGGCCGGCAAGTTCCAGAACGCGGCCCTGATGGCGCGGCGGCTCGTCGAGCGGGGCGTGCGCTTCGTGCAGATCTACCACCGCGGCTGGGACGTGCACTCGTTCGCGCCCCAGGTGCTGCCGGCGCAGGCGCGCGACGTCGACCGCGCCGCGTGGGCCCTCGTCCAGGACCTGAAGGAGCGCGGGCTCTTCGACGAGACCCTCGTCATCTGGGGCGGCGAGTTCGGCCGCACCATCTACTCGCAGGGCCGCCTGACCCCCACCGACTACGGCCGCGACCACCATCCGCGCTGCTACAGCCTGTGGATGGCCGGCGGCGGCGTGCAGGGCGGGACGGTGTACGGCGAGACCGACGACTTCTCGTACAACATCGTCAAGGACCCGGTGCACATCCACGACTTCCAGGCGACCATCCTGCACCTCTTCGGCATCGACCACGAGCGGTTCACCTTCAGGCACCGCGGGCTGGACGCCCGGCTGACGGGGGTCGAGCCGGCGCGGGTGGTGCACGAGATTCTGGCGTGAGGGCGCGGCGGCCGGCTCCGGCGGGGCCCGGTCGCCGGAGCCGGCGGACGAGTAGACCCTCCGCCTCTCGTTCCGAAGGGAAGCCGGACCGCCCCGCGTCACTCGTGCCGCAGGGCCGATTCGATGTTCGTCTTCGCTTCTTCCCAGGCGATCTCGTCCGCGCCGTACCGGTATAGGGCGGCGAGGATGTCGTCTTCCGTGATGCGCGCCCGGTCGCGCGCGTAGGCGGCGTGGCGCTCCCAGCGCGACCGCTTCCGGGTGCCGGGGTCGAACCAGTCGGCGAGAATCGCCTTGAGTTCGCGCTTGGCGTCGGTGGGCTGGTACTCCACGCCGGTGGCGTGCTTGAGGATGTCGGTCAGGGCGCCCGCGGCTCCGCGCGCGGTGCGGGTCTCGACGACCGCCGTGCGCAGACGTTCCGCGAGTCCCGACAGCATCTGCACTTCGTAGTCGACGTAGGCGCCGGGGGCACCGCCGCCCGTCCCGGACGGGGTGCCGCCGCCGCGGGGGCCGCCGCCGGTCGCGGACGCCTCGCCGGTCCCCGGCGCCGCAAGCGGGGCGGCGAGAAGGCCGTCGAGGTGATTGAGCCGCACCCGGTCGAAGTCGGGTCCGAGCCGGGCGCAGACGCCGTCGGCCAGCGCCGCGAGCTCGGCCACGTTGCCGTCCGTCCACGGGTGCGAGGCGAGCCGGTCCCGCACATCGGGCGCGATGTCGAGGGGCCTTCCCGCCGCGTGCTCCAGGAAGTACCGGAAGAGCGGTTCGACGTCGGTGCAGCGGGCGCGCAGGGGCGGGATCTCGACGCGGTGGCCCAGACGGTTGTAGAGCTCCTGCCGGAAGCCGTGCTCCCCGCGCCACGCGGGATCCTGGATCGGCTTGTTGGTGGCGGTGACGAGGAAGGTGTCGACGAGAATCCGGTCCTCGTCGGGCGCGTAGTTGGCGGGGACCCCGGCGGCGCCCGCGCCGGGGCAGCGGCCCAATCGGCGCACCCGGCGCAGGCCGTCGGTTCTGTGCCGGTCGCGGTACTCGAACAGCGCGGTCTGCCCGTCGGGGGTCAGCTCCGCGATCTCGTCGATGAACAACGTGCCCCCGTGCGCCGCCTCCGCGATCCCCGCCTTGTGCGCGCGGGCGTCGGTGAACGCCCCCCGCCAGTAGCCGAACAGCTCGCTGTAGTGCACGTCGGCGTTGTTCGCCCGCGCCACCCACTTCTCGAAGGGCGCATCGCGGCGCGGCGACGCCGCGTGGGCGTAGCGCGCGATGGCCGACTTGCCGGTGCCCGTCTCGCCCAGCAGCAGGATCTCGCCGACGCCGCGCTCGACCACGCGCCGGATCTCCCTCAGGGCGAGGAGGAAGCTGACCGCATTGCCCTGAAGGTCGTGGCCGCCGGCGGGCACGAGGCCGTTACGCGAGAGTTGCCGGTCCAGCGTCTCGGTGTCGAGGTCGGTCTTGGGCAGGAAGCCGTCGGCCCCCCGTTCGCCCGCCGTCTCGCGCTTGCGCACCTCGGTGACCAGCATGACGACCGGGAGGACCGAGCCGCACTCGCGGCGCAGCGCCTCGAGCAGTCGAAGGCCGAACGTCTCGGCGTCCGGGTCGTCCGGGTCGTCGAAGCGGAGGTCCAGCAGCACGAGGGCCAGCCGCGGGGGGTCCGAGTCGAGCCAGAGGCGGCCGACCCGCTCCACCGTCGTCTCGACGCAGTTGCGGCCGGCCGCATCCTGGCCCGTCAGGAAGACGAAGTCGCCGGCGTCGCGCCCCGCCGCGTCGAGGAAGGACTCGCGGAACGGGCCGGCGCGCCCGATTTGGTCGTCGATGACGACGATCCTTCGGTCGTCGCCCAGTCGCAGGGTGCTCATGCCTCGCCCGTTCCTCTCCTGGTGTAGGGCGCGGAAGGTGCCGGTGTCGGCGGCTCGAATCGCGGCGCGCTCATGCCTGGCTCGTTCGTCTCTTGTTCTTCGGCCGCGGAGCGGGTCACGCGCGCGGATCCGTCTTGTCGCCGTCGCCCGGCGGCGGTAGCCAGAACCCGTCGGGCAGGCGGGCCATCTCGTCGCGGAGCGCGCGCGCCGCCCGCCGGATGCGCGCGAGCGGACCCGGGGCCGGGTCGCCGCGCGTGCGCGCGCGCATCGCCGCCAGCAGGGTCTCCAGACCCGCGCCGAGCCTGCGCGCCACCGCCCCGGGGGCGAACGCGCGGCGGAACGCACCGTCCAGCCGTTCGCGGAGCGGTTCGAGCGCGTCGGCCGGCAGTCCGGCCAGCGGCGCGATCTGCGGCAGCATCGCCGACGGCGAGAACCCCGCGGCATGGTCGCGCACGAATCGTGCAGAAGCTGCGAAGGCGCTGACTTCGCGCTCGTCGTCAAGCCACGCGGCGAGGCTGCGGTCGTGCAGCACCTGGAACACGTTCTCCAGGAAGGAATGCCGGCAGCGGCCCGCTTCGCGCGCGACGTCGCACGGCAGACCCGGCAGCGCGACCACGTCGAAGCGGCGGGGTGGCGCGGCGGCCGGCGGGCGCGCCGGGGTTTGCCGGCCCGCGCACGCGCGCAGCAGCAACTCGCGCATCCGCCCGGCGTCGCGGCGCTGCGCCCAAGACCATCGCCCGCCGTCGAGCGCCGCCGCCTCCCGTTCGAAGCCGCGCCGCCAGCCGCTCGGCGCTTCGCCGCCCGCCAGCGCGGTCACGTAGCAGGCGATGAGGTGTTCCGGGACCGTCGGCCCCTCCAGCAGGGTCCAGTCCGGCCGTCCGCGGCGGAAGCTCTCGACGAAGCGGCGCAGGCGGCTCTTCACCTCGGCCGCTTGTCTCTCCCATCGCCCCCCGCCCCGCAGGCTCGGCACCGCGAACTCGAGCTCGTGCTCGCGGCGGCCGAGGCCGCCGTAGCGGTGCAGGCTGCTCTTGATGTGCACGACATGGAGCCTCTCGTGCCTTCTCAGCAGTTCGCCCGTCCGCTTCCGCTGTCCGTGGAACAGCAGCAGCACGGGGGGCGCGCAGCCATCGAGCGCGTCGTCGAGGCCGCGCCGGGCGTTCGGCAGGCGGTGGTCCGCGTCGATTCCCAGCGCGGCCAGCCCCTCGCCGCCGAACTTGCCGTCGAGGCCGAACGAAAGGACGGTCATCGCTCTCGAAGCGCCGGGCCGCGTCACCCCGCGGCCGGCGGCGGCGGGGCCGTCGGCTCGGCGTCGCCCCGCACCCAGGTGATGGCCAGCTCCCGCGGGTTGGCGGCGTCGTGGTCGATACGCACGCCGTTCATGGAGAAGCCGGTCAGCTCGGCCACGTCTTCCGCCATCAGGACGTCCGCGAGCTGCCGCATGCCCGTGCCCGCCCGCACGCCGCTCTCCATCTTGTCGCGGAACGCCGTGACCATGCGGGGGATGCCCCGGCCCCGGACGAGGAACCTCAGAATGCAGTCGTCGTCCACGTCCAGCGTTATCGTCCTCGACCGCTCGCGGGCGATGTCCGCGATTCCCCGTAGCGACTTCTGCCAACCGGGGGCGAGTCCGCGCAGGCCGGCGCGTTCACGCCGGTCGAAGCGGGCGACGAGCCGCGCGCTCATCTCCACCGCCTCGGCCTCCTCCATGAAGAGGATCGTCACGATCGCGGGGACCGTCGGGGCGTCGCCCCCGTAGGCGCAACTCGACTTGAGCCACTCCCAGAGATTGGTATCGCACCGGCCGCCGTACCGCTCGATGAACTCGGTGAAGCGCACGGCCGCGGGCGTGCCCCGGGCGCGGCGCTCCGATATCCCCGTCGCCTGCTCGGGGCTTCCCCTTCCCGCGGGGGAGACGCTGTCGGCGGGGCCCTGGAACACATAGTACAGCCGCCGCCAATGCTCGGCCGCGCATTCGTCGCCCTCGCTCCCGCAGTCTCCGATCTCCATGCCCTGCGCCTCCTTGGTGAAGCAGCAGTCGTGGGCGGGAACGAACCATGGGCCGTCGGGGTCGATCTGTCTCCGGTTGCCGCGGTACTCGCAGGTCACGGCGTAGTCGTCGTTGTACCACAGCGGGTCCATGGCCTTCAGGTGGGCATGGTTGTCCCGGTGGCCCATGTGTTGTCCGGCCTCGTCGAGCAACTGCCGGATGCGGCCGGCGGCGCTCGCCATGTCGCGGAAGACGCCCAGGTAGTAGCGTGCGTCGTGCCGCTTCTGCGCTTCCTGCCGGAGGTTGTCGTAGACCCTGACGAGCACGTCGAACTTCACGCGGTTGGTCAGGGCTTCGCCCGCCGGGCGCCACGCGATCGTGACGCTCTCGAGGGCCTTCATGCCCTTGAGCCACAGGACCTTCAGGCTCTGGTCCCAAGGCAGGCCGGCGGTGCGTCCGAAGCCGTGGTCGTCCAGGGTCCTGAAGTGCCCGTGGATGCCTTCCGCCCCGCCGCCGGGGTCGAGGACGCCCGCCTCGATCTCGATGTGCACGCTGTAGAGCTCGCTCAACGACTTCAGCCGGGCGTTCAGCGAGCCCGGCGCGGCCGCCGGCTCGAGCAGCCAGCGCGTCAACTCGCGCGCGGCGGCGTCGCAATAGAGCCCGTAGAGGGTCTGGAAGAAGGCGCGATTCGCGCGCTGCCGCAGGACCACGAGCCGATAGAGGGCGTGCGGGTCGAGGTCCGACACCCGGACGTACCAATGCGCCACGACGCGGGGCGCGTGGTGCGGCTCGGAGCCGTAGCTCACGAGCGGCATCATGAACGCGTGCGGCTCGGTGGCGTTCCAGATTCTCTTCTCGAGCGACTCGACATGCCGGCAGGCGTCGGGGAGAACCTCGGCGAGCCGCTCGGCGCAGGCCCGGTAGTGGGCGACAAACCCGGAGAGGCGCGACTCGATGAACACGTGGCTGAGGGTTCGGGCGACGCTCCCCGCGTGGGGCTCCACCAGGACCTCGAGCCCGACCCCCGGCGTTTCGCCGAGCTGGCGCGGCTCGAGGGGGTCGGCGGTCCGAGCGAGATAGTAGTGGCGCAACCGGTGCGGGAGGCAGTAGCCGACGGTGTAGGGCACGCGGTAGCCGGGGGCGACGGGATACGTCCGGCCGCCGGGCCGGAGCCACATCGTGAACTTGTTCCCGGCGATGGACTCGACGACGGCATCGAAGGCGGTACGCAGGCTCTTCTTGAAGTCCCGCAGGATGTCGGGGTCGATCCCGCACGTCTCGATTCCGGAACCGAAGGGAAGCAGGCGGTCCGGCGCCTGCCGCGCGACGGCCGCGAGGTCGATGTCGAACTCTTCCAGGGCGGTGCGCCACCACTCGGGAAGGGCGGCGGCGCGATCGTCGAGGGGGCCGGACAGGACGAGGGTGACGGATCCGTCGGCGGCGGAGCAGGACGCGGCCGCGGGGTCCCGCGTGCGGAAGAAGGAAGGCAGGTTCGTCTTGACCAACGTGTTCCCGTGCAGCACCTGGACGGTGGGCAGGTGGTACGGAGGGTCGTCCGGGTATCCGCGTTCGGCCGCGAGAAGATCCTGGATCCAGACGGTGGCCTCGGTCAGCGCGTCGATCTTGCCCCACGCGGAGCCGCGGGCCATGGCGGTGGTGAGCCCGAGCGTCCACAAGCGTTCGGCGTACCGGCCGGCGTCGGCGCGGCGGCCCGCGCGCGGTCTGGGCCTGGCGCGGGATTTGCCCCCGCGCAACAGGCCGGCGACGTACCGCCGTAGGGTCTGGTCGGGTCGGCGCTTCGACTTTCCCACGATAACGGGCGAAGTCTAGCACGGTACGGCTCGGCGCGCGGGAGCATGCAAGGGCGCGGCAACGGGGAAAGTTCGGTACGGGCGGGTGCGCGGGGTGGGCGCAAGTCGCGGCTACGGAGGGAAGGCCGATGCCGCAGTATGGCGGGTGCGCGGGGTAGCGGATCTGCCAGTGGAGATAACGCGTCGGCGCTTCCCGATAGCCGTCCTCGCCGGTCATTGTCAGGTTTCGGAGTACGTTCCGCCGGGAAACTCCGTCCGGAGGCGTTCGTACGGGAATGGCACGGTCCTTGCTCGTCTAGTCGGGACATCGCTCGCGATCAAGACGACACGTCCGAACCGGCGTGGAGCCCCCGGGAGCCCGTGTCGGACCGGTTAGGGCGAAGGAGTGTGTCATGGGGAAGCAGAACCGCCGGGCACGACCGACCGTTCGCCCCGCGGACCGCGGCGCCGCCGAGCTGGAGCAACTCCGCCAGGCCGCCGCGCCCGCCGACCTCGGACGCCTGCTAGCGGTGCTAGCGGGCGGCCGCGGGGCGGAGTACTACGAGGGACTGCTGGTGGGGTGCGTATACGCGCCCCGAGTCGCGAAGCTGATCGAACTCGTGGCGTCGAACGACAGCCCGCCCCGTTGGCGCCGGCTCGAGTTGCGCTACGCCGACCGCCACGTCGTCATCGACGGGAAGGCGCGCCAACTGGCGCCGGCCGACTTCGCGTTCTACGCCCTCATGGTGCGCCGGCGGCTCGACGCACGCGGCTTCGTGACGTGGAACACGGAGGGGTTGGCTCAGGAGTATCTGTTGGAGTACCGCCGGTTGGCCGCCCCGCTGGACGGCAACCGCGAGCGCGTAGAGGCCCGGCTGAAGCGCGACGGGGTCGAAAGACAGTGGTTCGAAGAACGCAAGTGCAAGGTCAACCGCGTCATGCGGGCCCTCGGAGACTGGACGCGCTGCGAGTACCGGATAGTCAGCCGGGGCGAAAGGCCCAACACCCGTTCCGGCGTCATCGTAGATCCGCGCTGCATCCGCGTCCACGACGGGCCGTCCGGCGACGGCGCGACGCCAGCGGCGACCGGAGGCGGTTCGGAGAAGGTGCGCCCGGGCCGCGCGCGGTCCCCGCCAGGCGTCGCCGCCCCGTCTTCGCTGGCGGCAACCCCGCCGACCGCGATCCACAGATGTGAACCACGCTCACGTCGGCCAGAGCTCGCGGAGCGAAAGTCCGCTGTAGCACAGCACGTCGAACGGGCGTTCGATCCGCCGGCGCTACGCCTTGATCGCCTCGAGCAGCCCGGCTAGCGCGCGCGGCTGGTGGACCGGCTCGCCTCCGCTGACGGTCATCCCGTCGATGCCGCGCCCTTCGACAGTGACCGTCAAGGTCGCGCCGACCTTGGTCACCGGCCTCATTCACGCATGTCGCGAAGACGGTTCAGCAGCCAGTTCAGAGGCCTGTAGAGCAGCGGCACGCCGCTGGATAGGTTCAGCAATAGGTTCAGCGGCGGCAGCAAGAGCGCCCTGAGAACCGGGAGCAAAAGCGCCCTCAGAAGCACATCCAACAGGGATTGTATCGTGGCTACTAGCAGGTTGCGGATAGTCTCGACAACGAACGTGGTCGCTCCGTCGACTGGAACGCCAATGGGTTTAAGGGCGGAACGAATCAAGTTCCACACAATCAGCAGATCGACGATGAGGACTACGATTGCAACGACACCGCTCAGAGCTTGAGTGTTTGCCACAAGCAGCACAATTGCTTGAAGAGCTAATCGTCCGGCAAGGCGCTTTTCGGCAAACGACCAAGCTAACGGGACACAGACGAATAGGATTAGAGCCAACCCTAGGGCCGCCTCTGTGAACTCCATCGGTATGGAGAAACGGTCGATCCAGTCGGTGACGTGCTCTATCCGTACGGAGAGACAGTGGATCCAGTCCGTGAAGCGATCGGGGATCCAGTCTGTGAAGCGATCGGGGATCCAGTCTGTGAAGCTTTCTGTCAGTACATCGATATTCTCGGTCAATTTGAATCCCCCCTGTTGGACGGGCAGTACAACGGGCGACGAAGGCGTCTCCCGGGCCGCTCGGATGCGCTCGATCTCGGTGGTGGATCCCATGCTAGAAGGGCCCGGCGACGGCGCGGCGGACAAGCGTAGCTTGGGTTGCTCGCCAGGCCCTGGGTTCGCGGCCGGGACGCCCGGGCCGAAGGACCGGCGGCCTGAGCCACGTGGTCGTCGACCGACGCATTCCAGCGGCGCGCTCCACGGTGGGTCCGCGGGCGCGATCGGGCGGCGTCTCGGGCGACACGGCGCGGGTTCGCTTCATCGCGGCGGAAGCTCCGTTCGTCGGGGCGCGCGAAGAAATGGCGTTGGGTGATCACCGGCGCGCTGCCGCGTGCGCCGGGGCGCCGTGGTTGGGGGTGCTGGTACCGCCACTCGGGTGGCTCGCATCGGAGTTGGACCCTCCACCACAGCCTCTGATCGTCGGCCCGGGAAGTCATGTTGCTGGTACTCGCGGAGTTCGCGTTTTGCGCCCCCTTGGGTACCTAACGTGGAGCGCGTCCGCCGCGTCGCTAACGGGTCGACCGCTCCTGGTCAAGCAGCGCAAACGCCTCTCAAGGCGGGAGGGTTGCGCGCGCGTAACGACTCCAACAAGTCGCGCGACCGAGGGGCCACGCGGTCTGCGAGTTTCCTCGAGCATCATGCCAGAAGACATCGGGAAGGCTTCGGTTGACAAGCTTGTCGCCGCGCACAGGCCAGTAAACGAAGGTTCGCGTTCGCGCGGTTGGCCGCTCCAGCAGCTGTCGGAGGCGGATCGGCAGTCGGGAAGGGTGAGGCGGGGTTCTCAATCGCGAAGGCTGATGTGTACCGGGTCGATGTCGATGCCGAAGCGGGTGTCGGGCCGGCGACCCTCCCGGGCGATTTCGTAGGCGCGCGCCCGCCAGACGCCGAGGGCGTCTCTGATGGCGCGGTTGACGCGCGCCTTGCGCTGCTCGAACCACTCGTGGTCGGCGCCGTTCCGCAGGCGGTGGCGGACCCGCTCGACGGTGGGGGCCCACTGGTCGGCGGTCGCCTCCGCGTACTCGTGCAGGTACTCGGCGGCGAGATCGGGCGTCCGGTGGTTCACGAACCCGCGGCCGAGCGCGCGGCGGCGAACCATGACGGCGTAGAACGCGAAGTCGGCGGGGGGCAGGTGTATAGGATTGCCGCCGGCGACGATGAGGCGTCGGCTCGGGTCCAGCTCGATGGCGGGCCGCACGGTAGGTCCGGCCCGGTCTGCCTGCGGAGCGCTGTAGGGCGCGAGGGCGTCGATGAGCCGCGGCGGCAGCTCGTCGCGCAGGCGGAGAATGGGTACGTCGGCGAGCGCGACGGCGGCGTCGGCGGTGTTCAGGCGGCGGCCGCGGACCACGACGTTGGCGGGCGTCGGGGGCGGATAGTAGAAGGCGTCGGCGTCGGCGAAGCGAGGATCGACGAGTACGTGGCTCAACCGGTCGTGGACGCGGCCGTAGAGCGACAGGGCGTGGGCGAGGTAGAACGCCAGGGTGCGGCGCCCCCCGGCCATCGAGGCGTGGACGGCGGCGCTGTGGTCGGCGGTCAGGCGGCGGACGAGGCCGAGCAGCGTGGCGGCGGCGGCGGCGTGGTCGGCGGGGGTGACGACGTCCGGCAGGGGACGGCCGTCGCGTTCGACCACGACGAAGGACTGGTCGTCGAAGGCTATCGTGCCCGGGTCGAGGCCGTAGTCGGCGCAAAACCGGAAGAACCGCCCGGTCTCGGAATCGAGCAACTCGCGGCGCGCCGCGTCCCGACCCGCTGTGGTGGTCACGACCTGGATTTCAGTAGGGACGAAGGGCGGGACTTCCGGATCTCGCGGGGAGACGAGCGCGTACAGCGTCTCGGTAAGGACCTGCGGCGTCAGACCGAGGCTCGCGAGCAGGATCCTGCGCGGAAACTCGTGCGGCGACGCCGGCGTGTTCGGGCCATTCGGTCCTTCGTTCGTGGCCATTGCTGGCGCATGGTGCCAGAAACGGCGGCGCTAGTCGCAGTTGACAAGCTTGTTGCGTCCGGTGGAGGGCGCGCTCCACCCTTACGCTCCGCCCCGGGGGACGAACCGGGCAGTGGATCGGCTCGGAGGGGCGTGGCTGCGGATGGTGACCCAGCGGGCCGGGACCCCGACCCGGAGCGTCGAGACGCTGGGCCCGGCAGGTCGGATTCCCGGCGGAGTTGCCGCCGGCCGGCTCGCGCGATGCCGAGCTGCCGCCGGGCGCCGATGCACGGCCCGGCCGGCCGCCGGGCGGCAGCCGGATGGGGTCGTACGGCACTTCGTCCGTCACCGGGACGAAGGCCCTGCCCGACGGAGCCAGCGCCTGATGACATCCCAAGCGTACCGATTCCTGTAGAAGTTCCACACTATCAAGAATGGCAGCAGTATCGGTAACATGGCCACCTGAAGCAATGTAATCATGAACGGAAGGAGGCCCCAACGCCAGTAGCGGACATAGTAATCGCCATGGTCGACTAAACTGTACACCCCTCCCCTCAAGAAGAACGGCATGGTCATGGTTTTCCCAAGGTCAGGGGACGTGATGCAGGAAGCGCCATAGAGAGAACCGAAAATGAGACAGTACAGGCCTAGGAAGCGGCTGCCCTCCTCCTGCATCATGAATAAACCGAACAATAGCACCAGCGCTACGACTATCGGGTTGCCGTGAAAGTGTAGAGACATTGCTATTTCCTTTCGTTCGATGCGGATGTCCGCTTCCCGCAGGCAGTTCACCGGTGCCTGCTTTGCCTCCATCCGCCTACCGCCACCGCGTCAGTCGTCGACTCTGCGAACCTCCTCATCGGTTAGAGAGTGCGGTCCGGAGGCTCGGTTGTTGCGCGCTCCGGGTCGGTGCCGACAGTCACGGCGCTAACCCCCGCAGGTGGTTCATGAGCGCGAGCTGGACGTTCAGTGACGCGTCGCAGTTCCGGCAGGTGAGCACGAGAAACGGAGAGTCGGGGTCTTCTGCCGTGCGCGCCATATTCCTGTGCACGAAGTCGAAGTTGCGCCTCCGTCGCCCGCGATCCGCGTCCTCGACGCTGGCGTTCAGCCGAAGGGCGTTGCGGCCGTCCGACTGCGTCGCCTCCAGGTTCGTGATTCCGCCCGGCGTAGTGGTGAAGCCGTGATCGGGGTCGTCCCGCGAGGTGAAGGTAATCGCGTTCCTCCCCAGGGCGATCGTGCCGGTGCAAAAACCCTCTCGAAATCCCATGCCGCCGTGGCGATGTTTGGCGGCGAGCACGATCTCTTCTCCGAGGCTGAGCGCGCGGCTCAGCGGGCCTATGCTCTCGGCGAACGCGCCGCGCTCGTACAGCGCGGTTCCGAGCAGGCGATGGGCGGCTCCGGCGTCGGGACGCATGCTCACGACGGCGCGCGCCGCCTCGGCCGCCTGCCGGTAGTCTCCCGCCGCCAACCGGCCGGCCGCCGACTGAAGTAGTTCGTCGATGGGAATTGGCTCGAGCCTAAGGTCAAGGGTGGTGAGCGCGCCCGGCCGAATTTCCACGTCGTTCACGACGGTCCTGAACCCCTCGCGGCTCGCCGTAACCCGATGGGAGCCCGCGGGCAGCTCCAGGCCGTTGACCGGCAGGCGGTGGTCGCCGGCCCCGGCGATGCGGAGCGACACGCCGGGAACGCTCGCGGTGGCGGTCAGGCTGCCCGGCAAGGGCACCATGGCGAGTTCCAGGACCTCGGCTCGTCCTTCCGCGACCTCGACCACACTGGTCGCGTCCGCGTGTCCCTCCTTGCGGGCGACGATGACATGGCGTCCGGGCTGGACGTCGGACAACAGCAGCATCCCGGTGACGCCCGTGGCCCCGACATCCGCTCCGTCCAACTGGATGCGGCTCGCGGGTGCCGCGCGGACGGTGAGCGTGCCCCCGGACGATCGACCGCCGCCGGACCGGCGGGACGGTGCGGGCGGACGGGACGCCGCGGCGGCGCGGGCCGGCCGGGGCGGGTCGGCGGGCGGCGCGGCGGCGGGCGTCGACGGCCCCAGGCGGACCGCGCCGAGCTCGGACAACGCGGCCGCTTCAGCCGCATTGAGGTATCCCGTCGGGGCGACGCCGCGGGCCGTCTGCCACCTCCCGATGGCGCTCCGAGTGCCCGGACCGAACAGGCCGTCGACCGGGCCGGCTGGGAATCCCGCCTCGGCCAATCCGGCCTGAACCCGCCGACGGGCCGCGGTGTCGAGTCCTAGCGCGTCTTCCGTCTCCGGCGGGGACGCGAAGATAATCGCGGGCACGGTGCCGCCCGGGGGTGTCGGCGACGGCTGGCCGGCGGCGCCGCCCGATACCGACTCGGCGCCGCCTGCCGCCGGACCCCCGCCGACCGGCTGGAAGAAGGGTGCGATTCGCGGTACGGCGAGCGCCCCGAGGCCGAGAGCGGCGACCACGAGAGCCGCGCGTCCGACGAATCCGGAGAGACGGGGGCCCGGCCGGTCCGGGCGGGGGTCCGGGTGGGGAGCGTCGGGCTCGCTCCTGGAGCGCGTCAGAAGCTCCCGGTCGTACTCTCCCTTGCGCCGGTCGTCCTTGAGTATGTGGGACTTGCACAACCCCGCCAGGTCGGCGCCGGCGCGCGCCACCTCGTTTCTGGAACTCTGGTTGTGTATGCTGGCGTACTTCCTGTCCGCCGCCGTCCTCAGGTCCTCCAGCGACGCGCCCTTGGACGACTTCAGGAATTCGTAGATGTCCTTGCATCCGACGGTCTCGTGCAGCTTCCATACCTTTGGCGGAACCATCTGTCGTATCCCCCCGCTTGCGATCCTGCGCTTGTTGCGGCCCATGTCGCCGCGGCAAATTCCGGCTACTGCCTCCTTCCCGTCTCCAAAGGAGGCAGGTCGCTGCCGCAGCCGGGGCAAACGTCGTCGAACCAGTGCCCCCGCGCGAACACTTCCCGCCGGGCCATGACCCCGCAGCTTTGGCATTGCATGACGTCCCCCGCACGGAAGATCCGCTTCACGTTGTACATGACCCACCCCACCGATATCCGCCAGACAAAGACGGAGACGACGACCAGCAGGCCGCCTTGGACGAGCGCCCCGCCCAGCACGACGAGGATCGGAATGCCAAGAGCGTTCAAAAGGGCACCGGGGAGGAGCAGGGCCACGCCGAGGGCCAGGCTGGTAACGCCGCACTTTAGCGGCAAGGACCATGCGGCGGTCTTCGCCATCCACCACTCGTAGATGGATTTGGCCGCGTCGCCGGACCATTCGACGATGGGCTGGGCGGCGTCGCCGACGTTGAGGTGGAAGGGCACCGGCGGGGGTGCCTCACCGCGCGACTTGGCGCTTCGCCGCGCGGCCTCGCGGTCGTGCGCGTCCCTGCTCCGGGCGTTCTTGAATATGTCGGAGCGGCACAAGCCGGCGAGGTCGGCACCGGCCCGCGCCACGTCGCTTCTGGAACTTTGGTTGTGTATGCTCGCGTACTTCCTCTCCGCGGCCGCGCGCAGTTCTTCGAGGGAGGCGTCCTCGTCTTTGCCCAAGAACTGATAGACACTGTCGTATCCGACATCGTCGAGCAGCTTCCAGACCTTTCGCTTCGCCATGTCTCAATGCCTCCGGGTTCGTTGGCGACGGCGTTCGGCCGTTCGCGTCGGATCAACTCACCGCCATCGCGTCGTTCCGGCTCTTCTTTTCCTCGATCTCGCCCGCGCTCAGGATCGCCGCGGTATCGATGGAGAGCTCCACCTCGGCACCGGTCGTCGGGTCCTTTCCGTGCACCTCGAGGAGCCCGTCGGCGGACAGGGAGAAGCGCATTACCACCGGCGAATTCTGGGGCAGAGGGCGGGCGAAGCGCAAATTCGCGTTGCCGATTTCGTTGCAGCTATCAAGGTCCACGCGGCCCTTCTGGCGCTGGATGTTCTCAAAGCACTTGACGTCCACGCCGTGCTGGCCCGGGTTCACCGTGCGGTACTGCTGCGTGACCTCCGTCGGGACCTTCTCGTCCGCCACAATCAGATTGTCGACGTAGGCGGTTCCGCTGTCGCGGTCGTAAGTAGCCAAGCCGAAGCTCTTCGATGTGACGTTCTGAATGGCCTTGCGGGTCAGACTCTGCATCTGGGCGAGCGGCAGCCCTTGGTCGGCGGCGACGCTCGCCTCGGCCTGTTCGCGTACCGCCGACGGCAGCTCGGCTACCTCGGCTACCTCGGTGCCGGTCTGTTCGGCGACCTTCTTCTTGACTTCGTCGTCGAGATGGCACTTGTAGGCGAAGACGGCGGCTCCCTTGGCCACCGCCTGGTTGGGGTCGAGGAGGCGGATGTCGGAGACGGCCGGGAACTCCTGCTCGAGGCGCGCGCGGACCTGCGGCATATACGTGGAACCCCCCACGAGCAGGATGCGGTCAATCTTGTCGCGGCCCTTGTCGTGCGCGTGCTTCAGGACCTCCTTCGTCTGCATGATGGTTTTCTCAAGGGGGCCGCCGGTGATGTCATCGAACTCGTCGCGCGTCAGCTCGACCTGCGAGCGGTCGGTGCCGTGCGTGAGCCGGGTGGTGCTCTTCGTCCGGGCGGTCAGAGACCTCTTGGCCTTTTCGGCCAGCGCGAGGAACTCCTGCCACGACTCGGGGGAGCTCATCAATTGCTCCGGCTTCGTGCCGTGCTCCTCGGAGAACTTCTCGGCGAACCACGTCGCCACCTCCTCGTCCCAGTTGGCACCGCCGAGGTTGTGGTCGCCATCGACGCAGACGACTTCGATGTCGCCGCCCTTGACGTCGATGACGGTGACGTCGAAGGTGCCGCCCCCGAGGTCGTACACGAGCACCGTTTCGTTGCGCGACGCGCCTTCGGCCATGCCGTAGGAGATGGCCGCGGCGGTCGGCTCGGGGATGACCGAGCGGACGTTCAGGCCGGCGATCTCGCCGGCTTGGCGGGTGGCTTCCTTCTCGGAGAAGCCGAAATAGGCGGGGCAGGTGATGACGACGTCCGTGATGGGCTTCTCCTGGCGGGTATAGTCCTGGGCGTCCTGGACGAGCTTCTTCAGAATGTGGGCGGACACCTCTTGGGGGGTGACGGGGGCGTCGGCGAGGCCCAGGAACTTGGCGTCCGGCTGGCCCATTTTGCGCTTGACGAGGGAGATCACGCGGTCGGGACTGGTGGGCAGCACCTCCTTGGCCGTTTCGCCCACGACGACGTTCTTGTCGTCCTCGAAGTAGACGACGGAGGGGGTGGTGAGGTCGCCGTCGGCGTTCGGGATCACCTCGGTCTTGCCGGCGTCGTTGACGTAGGCGATGCAGGAATAGGTGGTGCCGAGGTCGATGCCGAAAACGGGATTGTGCTTGTCGTTCGTGGACATTGCCCTCACTCCTTGGTGGTCGGCGGCCGGGCGGCGGCCGTGTCGGGATGCGTTTCGGAACCGTCGCGCGGCTGCCCGGTGGGACGGAGGTCGGGCGGCGGCTGCAGGCGGTAGGCCGACACGCGGGCCTTGTGGAGAATCTTGCCGTCGCGCTCGAACCCGGGGCCCAGGCAGGCGGCGATGGTTCCGGAACGGGCTTCGTCGTCCGTCGGCAGGGCGCGGCCGACCACGGTCTGGCGAACCGGGTCGAAGGGCTCGGCGGC
This sequence comes from Vicinamibacterales bacterium, assembly GCA_963664545.2. GTDB lineage: Bacteria > Acidobacteriota > Vicinamibacteria > Vicinamibacterales > UBA8438 > JAJEEA01. The sequence continues at coordinate 4,421,482 of OY761475.2, forward strand.
TTCGGCGCGGTAGGCGGTGACGCCGTTCTCGCCGAGGACCTGCTCGACGTCCTCCTGGAGGCTCTGGAGCAGGTTGCAGACCTTGGTCGACGGCATTTCGGCGGCGCTGTTCTGACGCACGGCCGCGACCAGCTTGGAAATCTCGCCGTGGTGGTGAATCATGCCGTAAATGAACGGGCCGGCGGCTCGGGCGACGAGATCGGCGCGGTAGCCGAGGAGCTCTTCGTGCTGGCGGTCGATGGCCTGCTGCTTGGTGGCGTCGTACCGGATTTTCTCGTCGAAGGCGCGGAGGATGCGGTCGACGCCCGCGTTCAGGGTCGCTACGAGGCGATCAGGGGAATCGTTGCCGGCGGTCGTCGCGTCGCGGTTGTCGGGATTGGCGGAAGACGCGGCGGTTTCCGCGGCGGTGGAAGGGCGGGGTTCCGATTGGTCGTGCTCGTTGGCCATTGCTGAGAACTCCCGTCGGATGGTGATTGATGGTCGAGAACCGAAGCGACTGCGCGACCAAGGCTTGGGCATGGCCTGGTCTTGAGGCGGAGGCGCGGAGGGTCGGGCGTTCGGTCGCGCGGCGGCGGCCGACGGGGCGTCTGTCGGCTGAGGGTCGGCGGATGTGCGCGTGGAGCTGAGGCGGGCGTCCGTTGCGGCGGGGTTGCGTCAGGGCCGGCGCGTGGCGGTGATCTTCCGGGGCGCGCGTCCAGGCGAGCCGTGGGCGAGTTGGCGCGCGGCTTACGTCGGCGGGTCGGGCTCCAAGATGACGCTGAACATTCATGGTGTCACTCGACCGGAAGGCATTACAGCACAGTTTCGTACGGTTAGCGGACATGACAAGCTTGTCGGCTCTTTGCGGGGTCGACGGGCGCGGAGTCACCGGCGTTCGGGGCCTTGGGCGGCGGCGGGGGAGTCCTTGCTCACGGTGGGTTCGATGGGCGCTCGGCGGCCGGCGCGCGCGAATGATGTGGGACACTATCGAACGACCTGCATGAAGCGTCATGCCGTCGGGCCCGGTTGCCGGGTGCCGAGGACGGGTCGTGGCGGGACGGGAGAGCCGGCTGGAGACAGTCCGGGGTGATCCCGCGAGAACGCGGGGCGGCGATTCGCCGCCCGCTGACCGGGGCGGGCCCACCTCATGATCGAACCGCTGTCACGCGCCCTGTTCAACGCCCTCGCGGCGAGCGCCGCGGTGAAGCGGCTCGCGTCCCGGTACGGGATGCGCGAGGGCCGGTTCGCCCGGCGGTTCATCGCCGGGGAACGGATCGGCGAGGCGCTCGCCGCCGCTCGCGCGCTGGCCGACCGCGGCATCGGCTGCACCCTGAACCATCTCGGCGAGAGCGTCACGGCGGTACCGGCGGCGCGGGCGGCGGCCGACGGCTACGCCGGCCTGATCGGGGACGTTCGCGCCGCCGGCCTGATCTGCCAGATCTCCGTCAAGCCGACCCAGCTCGGCCTCGCCGTCGATCCGGCCGTCTGCGAGGCCAACCTGCGCCGGGTGCTCGGCGCGGCCGGGGACGGGTGCTTCGTCCGCATCGACATGGAGCAGTCGCGGTGGGTCGCCCCGACGCTCGACGTGTTCGAGCGGGTGTGGCGCGACGGCCGGCGCAACGTCGGCGTGGTGCTGCAGTCCTATCTCTACCGGACCGCCGAAGACCTCGCGCGGGTGAACGCGCTCGGCGCCCGCGTGCGGCTGTGCAAGGGCGCGTACCGGGAGCCCCCGGCCGTCGCGTGGCCGCGCAAGGCCGACGTGAACGCGTCGTTCGTGCGGCTGACGCGGGCGCTGCTCGAGGACGGCGTCGACCCCGCGTTCGCCACCCACGACCCCGACATGATCGCGGCCGTGCGCGACCACGCCCGCGCCCTCGGCCTCGCGGCCGACCGGTTCGAGTTCCAACTGCTGTTCGGGGTGCGCCGCGATCTGCAGGCGCGGCTGGTCGACCAGGGGCACCGCGTCCGCGTCTACGTGCCGTTCGGCCGCGAGTGGTTCCCCTACTTCATGCGCCGGCTCGGGGAGCGGCCGGCCAACGTGCTGTTCGTGCTCAGGAGCCTGTTCCACGAAGGGCGGGGCTGATTCGTCGTGGAGGCCGGTGGGCTTGCGGTGTCCCCGGCGGAGGGGTCACGAACGCGGAGTTGAGCCAGCTCGCCAATCGTTGCCCGCCGCTCCTGCTTCCGCCCCAACGAGCCCGCCAGGAGTCCGCGTCCTTCTACGGCGCAGACTCTTGGCTGCGGTCGGAGGAGTACGCCGCCTCCTCTTCGCGGACGCGCACGCTGGAGTGCTGGCGGCGGCGCACGACGCGGGCGACGGCCTCCGCGCGCTCGTGGTGGGTCACGCTGAGGCGCATGCCGTTCACCGCGTCGCGCACGTCGGCCGGCGTGAGGCTGCCCACGACGTTCGAAACGGCGAGAGGCCGGGGGGCGGTGCCGGGACGCAAGGCGAGGAAGTCCAGCTCGGGGTTGTCCTCCTTGCGGTCGCGGTGCCGGAAGAGCCAGAGCTCCGGCACCCCCATATCGGCGTAGCGGGCGATCTTGCCTCGGGCCGCGCTCGTGATCTCGACTTCGACGACGAGGTCGGGCGGGGTCTTGTCGAAGAACGCGTCGGCCGTGTCGTCGCCTTTCTCCAGGGCCTCGCGATAAGCTCGTGCGTTCTCGCCGACGTAGAAGGCGCAGTCGGGCTCCATGCCGGTGCCGGGCGGGGTTCCTGGTTCGCGGAGGCGGGAGGTGCGCAGGCCCCTGACCGCGCCTTTGAGCGTGCTGGCGGCGATGTCCACGACGTCGCCGACAATCTCCGACAGATCTTCGTGGAGGCGCGACGGGGTCATCAGGACGATGAGTCCGGCGACCGGGTCGAGGCAGACCCGCCGGAAAGAGCTGTTCCAGTCGAGGGCGGCGAGTTCGGCGATGGTTCCGGCGTCGGCGCGCAGGACGTGGATGGTCGACCCGAGCGGCCCGACATGCATCGTGGCCTCTTGATTCCCCGCAACAAGGACAGTGGGCTCTGTCATCGGCAACCAGAATAGCACGCGCTGAGCGAACTCCTTCACACCCGATGCGCTGGGTCGTGGTGTGCGTCCTTCGTCTCGTACGGTCGGCCGTTCGCCTTCGATCCGGGCCGGAAGCCCACGGCAGGCAGTTACCGGACGAGCCGGTCCGCGTCGTCGCCTACGGCCGGTCTTCGGTCTCCGGCTCCGACCGCAAGCTCAGGTCGGGGAGATAGCGGACGAGCCACTGCTCGCTGCGGGTCACGATGCCCGCAAGCTTCGCCATCACCTCGAGCGCGGCCGGTGCGCCGAGGGCGCGGGCCAGGGGCGACCCCTGATCGAGGGCGGCGAAGTTCTCGACGTGGAAGACGTGGACGTACCCGCCCTCGCCCCCGAACGTCAGGGCGCCGGTGGTGTGGTGCATCTCCGCCTCGTCGAAGTGGGGGAGGACGTCCTCGGCCATCACCCGCAGGTACTCCTGCTCGCGGCCGGGCGCGATGGAGACGATCTGCATGAGCATGAGGGCCGGGGTCTCGCCCTCCGGGAGGGGGTTGTCGAGGGTCGGCGCCGTCCGCACCGCATAGGTGGCGCGGCTCGTGATGACGTTCCGGATGCGGTCGACGATGCCGGCGCGCGCCCCCTCGTCGCCGGTCCGGTCGAGCTGGGCGAAGCTCGCGAGCGGGGTGGTGATGACGAACCGGTAGGTGTCGCCGAAGACGGCGGTCCGCCCCACGCTGCGCCACGGCACGCCCGCCGCCTCGTCGAGGGCCGATATCTCCCGCTGTGCGGCCAGGAACTCACCGACGCGGGCGGGGTCGACCTGCACGATGGTCATCTCGAGCCAGGGTGCGGCGTCCTGGGCCCAGGCTGGAGGCGCAAGCGTCGCCAATCCCAGCACGAAGAGCACCCGCCGTGTCGTGGTCCTCGCGCGGCCTTTCGCGTGTCGCCGTGCCTTGCTGGCGCGGTGTCGTGTCAACGTCGCTTGCATGGGTGAATCGCACTCAGCACGTCACGCAGTTGTTGTTGTTCTTCGAGCCGAGGCTCTCGAGCAGGGCCACCGTGCGGGGGATCGGCGACACCCGCTGCACGGGGCCGTTGGCCATGTCCGCCGTGGTCTGGCCGCGGCGGCTCACCGCGGTGACGTCGCCGCCTTGGTCGACTAGATAGAGGATGAGCTCGTCGTCCCCCCGCGCGGCGGCGTGGTGGATGGCGTTGTAGCCGTTGTGGTCCCGCTGGTTCACGTCGGCGCCGAACTCCACGAGGTAGCGGACGGTGTCGAGCCAGGCGTCGGGCGCGTGGCGGTGGGCGTTGCCGGCGAAACCCTCGCCGTAGCCCACGCCCGACGCGGCGTGAATCGGGTACACCCCGGGGTCGCCCTCCTTGTAGGGGGGCAGGCCCGACGGGTCGGGACCCATCCTCGTCAGGTCGGTCGCCACCCACAGCCCGGGGGCGGCCGGCAGCACCGGCGGCACGTCCTGCTCTTCGTCGTTCTCCGCGGTGGTGCCTCCGCGCGCCCGCCGAAACGGCGGGGCGAGGGTGGGGAGGTTCGGATCCGCGCCATGCTCGACGAGCAGGCGCATCGCCGGCACGTCGGTCGCGTAGGCGGCGCGCCAGAACGCGGTCGAGCCCTGGGTGTCCACGAGGCCGCAGTTCCGGTTGCCGCAGCCGCTGTAGACCATGTACCAGGGATGCCGGGTGATCCGCGCGTTCGGGTCGGCGCCGGCGTCGAGCAGCGCCGCCATCACGTCGAGATAGGTCGCCTGCTGCAGGCCGTGCTGCTGCGGCTGGGGATAGCGGGTCCTCGGCTGCCACTCGGCGTTCACCGTCGCCCACAGCGGCGTCACCCCGTTGAGGCCGGACGCGAGGTTGGGGTCGGCGCCGCGGTCGACGAGCATCAGGGCGAGATCGAAGTGCGCGTTGATGGCCGCCATCAGCAGCGGGCTCGTGGCGTCGCCGTCGCCGACCTGGTTGACGTCGGCGCCGCCGTCGAGCAGGGCCGTCGCCGCGCCGACGTGCCCCTGCCGCACCGCGTGGAGCAGCGCCGTCAGCCCGCCCTTGGTCTCGATGGACGGGGGCCGCGCGTTCGGGTTCTCCGCGGCCGGGGGCACCTCGCCCGACAGGTAGCGGGCGCGTCCGGCGAGCACCGCGGCCTGAATCTGGCCCGGTGTCGCCCGCGCGTCTCCCGCCTCGAACGCGTCCATCACCGCGCGCTGCCGCCGCCGCGCCTCGCCGGCGAGCCGGCCGTCGGCGACGAGATCGACGGTCGTCGAGGTGATGGCGGGGTCGGCGCCGCGGTCGAGGAGGACGCGGACGGCCTCGACGCGGTCGCGCGCCGCCGCGAACATCAGTGGCGTCTGCCCCCACGCGCTCTCCCGCGCGTCGGCGTCGGCGCCGTGGTCGAGCAGGGCGGCCACCGCGGCCGCGCTTCCCGCCGCGGCCGCAAGGTGCAGCGGGGTCGCCCCCGAGGTGCTGGTCGTGGCCGACACGTCGGCGCCCGCCTCGGCGAGCCGTGCGATGACCTTGGCGTGTCCTCCGGTGCCCGCCACGTGCAGGGGCGTGTAATGCCCGATGCGGGTCACCGCGTCGGCGGCGGCGCCGGCCTGGAGGAGGGTCCCGACCATTTCGGCGTCGCCCCGCTCGGCCGCCCAGTGCAGCGCCGACATGCCGTCGCCGTGGGCGGCGTTGACGTCCGCGCCCTCCTGGAGCAGGGCGCGGACCGCGGCGAGATCCCCGATGCGCGCCGCGTCCGCGACCGGCGCGGTACCCGGGGCCGCCGCGTGCCCGGTGAAACCGGCCGCCGCGACGGCCACCGCGGCGGCGAGGATCGCCCCGGCGACGGGCGTTCCGACATGACCTCTCGTGCGTGACAACTCCACGGCCCCATCCTCCCGTGTCCGTCGAGCCCGGCGCCGTCGGCCCGGCCGCGGCAATCCGGTGGTCGCCTTCTCCCGAACGACCTCTCCCGCGCGGCCATCCGCGGAGCTGCCTTCTCTGGGCAGTCCACCGCGCTCTCTGGGCAGTCCACCGCGCCGAACCCGGCTAACCCGCCTCGGTCGTCTCCGGCACCGTCGGCCCCGACAGCGCGAACGTCCCGTTGCTGTCGCCGAAGTGGTCCATCTCGAGCCCCAGCGACTGCATCAGCGTCAGCATGGCATTCGCCATGGGGGTCCCGTCGGTCGCCTTGAGGTGCAGGTTGCCCCGGAGATGGCCGTTGGCGTGGCCGAGCAGCACCAGCGGGCACCGTCGGTGGTTGTGGATGTTGGCGTCGGCCATCGGCGAGCCCCAGATGATGGCGGTCTTCTCGAGGAGCGATGCGTCCCCCTCCGTCGCCTGCCGCATCTTCTCGAGGAAGTACGGGAGCTGACCCACGCGGTACTGGCAGATCGTGTTGAAGTCCATGATCCGCCCCTCGTTGTTCCCGTGGTGCGACGCAGGGTGGAACGGCCGGTTGGTCCCGCTCTCGGGGAACACCCGGTTCTGGGCGTCGCGGCCGGTCTTGAACGAGATCACCCGCGTCATGTCCGTCTCCATCGCCAGCACCTGGAGATCGAACAGAAGCTGCATGTGCTCCGAGAACGAGTCGGGCACCCCCGGCGGGGCGTCGGGCAGCTCGCGCGGATCGGCCGAGCCGTCGTTGCGGCCCTCCACGAGTTGGATGCGGCGCTCGACTTCGCGGACGTCGTCGAGATAGCGGTCCATGCGGCGGCGGTCGGCGGTGCCGAGCTCGTTCCGCACCTCGGCCACATCGTTCAGGATCCAGTCGAGGATGCTGCGCCGCGTGGCCCTGCGCTCGGCCCGCTCCTCGGGGGTGCCCCCGGCCCCGAACAGCATCTCGAAGGCGACGCGCGGGTCGCGGATCATCGGGAGCGGCTCGCTCGGCGACGACCAGCTTATCGAGTCGGTGTACGCGCACGAGTAGTTGTAGGTGCACCCGCCGGCCTGGTCGAGGTTCTCGATGCAGAACTGCATCGACGGCATCGGCGTCGACTGCCCGAACCGCTGCGCGTAGAGCTGGTCGAGCGAGGTGCCGACGAAGAGGTCCGACCCCTGGGTCTGCTTGGGGTGGGACTGGGTCAGGAAGACGGCCGACGACCGGAAGTGGTCGCCGCCGATCTCCGGCGGGCTGAACGCCTCGGCCATCCGCACGTCGGTGTTGCTGACGATGGTCAGGTAGTCGCGAAACGGCTCGAGCGACTTGAGGGCGTTGTCGGGCAGCAGCTCGAAGTCGCGCCCCACCGTGGCCGGCGCGAACAGGTGCTGGCTGGCGCCCCACTCGTTGCAGCCGGGCAGCCCGTGCACCTCCTCGATGCACACGAGCCGGGTCACGTCGTTGACCGCGGCCAGGGCGGTCCTGCCGAAGCGCCCCGCCGGGGCCATCGCATCGAAGAAGGGCAGCGCCACGGTGGCGCCCATGCCGCGCAGGAACGTCCGCCGGGGCAGGTGCTTTCCGGTGATGAACGCCATGAGTTCTCCTCTGATTCGGCGAGGTCGGTCGGGGCCGGAATCCTCGCCGTAAGTCGTCGCCTTTACGCGACCGCAACGTCGCGCCGCGGCATCCGATTGCCGCCCAACCACCCGTCCTGGAGGTGTGCCGCCGTTCTACTGCGCAGACTCCTGGAGCTCCCGACTGCGCTGAAACGCGTCGCTGCCGACCACGCCGAGGACGAACGAGGCCATCCGGTAGTCGTTCGCCTGGGCCGCGCGCGCGACGGCGCGCACCGTCGGCTGATCGAAGTGCTCGACCCGCCGGCCGATCGCGAACGCCAGCAGGTTCTCGGTGAAGGTGCGGACGAGCGGCGTCGGCCTCGCCATCAGGGCGTCGACGAGCTCGCGCGGGGTCGACACCGGGGTGCCGTCGTAGTAGTCGCCGCGGGTGTCGAGGGGGACGCCGTGCTCGCGCACCCGCCACTTCGCGGTGACGTCGAAGTTGTCCAGCGCCAGCCCGATGGGGTCGATCAGCCGGTGGCACGAGCTGCACGCGGGGTTCGACCGGTGCATCTCCATGCGCTCGCGGGTCGTCAGGCGGCGGCCGTCGCGGATCTCGTCGGTCTCTTCGAGGGCCGGAATGTCGGGCGGCGGCGGGGGCGGCGGCGTGCCGAGCAGCACCTCCATGACCCACTTGCCGCGCAGCACCGGCGACGTGCGGTTCGCGAGCGACGTCAGCACGAGGATGCTGCCGTGTCCGAGCACGCCGCGGCGGGTGTCGTCGGGGTAGGTCACCCGGCGGAAGTGGCGGCCCGCGACCCCCGGGATGCCGTAGTGCCGGGCCAGCCGCTCGTCGACGAACGTGTAATCGGCGCGGTAGAGGTCGAGCAGGCTGCGGTTCTCCCGCACGAGGTTCGCGAAGAACAGCTCGGTCTCGCGCCGCATCGCGCGGGCGAGGTTCTCGTCGTAGTTCGGGAAGAAGTTGGGGTCCGGCCGGACCTTGTCCATGTCCTGCAGGCGGAACCACTGCGCCGCGAAGCGCGTGCCCAAGGCTTCGGCCCGGGGGTCGGCGAGCATGCGCAGGGCCTGCCCCTGCAGTTCGTCCGGGGTCAGGCGGCCGGCCTCGGCCAGCGTCCTCAGCTCCTCGTCGGGCGGCGTGCCCCACAGGAAGAAGGAGAGGCGCGAGGCTAGGGCGGCGTCGCTCAGGCGGTAGCCCCGCCGCGGCGCGTCGACCGGCGCCCGCTCGAGCCGCAGCACGAAGTGCGGGCTCGCCAGCATCGCCTCGAGGGCGGTCCGCATCCCCATCTCGAAGCCGCCGGCCGCCGCGCCCTCGTCGAAGAACGACAGCAGACCGTCGACGTCGCGCGGGGTCAGGGCCCGCCGGTACGCCTCGCGGCCGAGGCGCTCGATGATGCGCCGGGCGCAGGGCCGGGCCTCGTCCGGCGTGGTGGGGCGGCACGTGAAGATGCGCTGCCGGCTCGGCGTCTCGGAGAGGCCGGTGACCCCGTGGGGCCCGGTGACGATGAGGTCGCGCACGTGGGGCAGCGTGGTGACGCCCGCGCCGCCCGAGCCGCCGCCCGCGAACGACCAGTCGTGGGGGCGGATCAGGTCCTCGTAGGGGCCGTCGGACCGGCGGATGAACGCCGCCGCCACCCGGTGCGGCCCCGCCCGCACGGAGATCGGCGGGGTCTGGGTGGTCACGCCGCCCCGGCCGTCGGCGTCGACGCGGCGGTCGGTGTTGTAGTGCAGCAGGGCCACCCGCTCGCCGTCGATCGAGACGTCGATGTCCTCGATCCGCGTGTTCGCCCCCGACGTGAACGTCAACCCGAAGACGTACTCGGCGTCGGCGGGGAACACGTGATCGACGACGACGCCGCCCCGGGTGCCGTAGGGCGCGCCCTCGACGTGGTCCCAGGGATGCTGCGACACGTACTCGGAGTTCGAGTAGGTGTGGTCGACGGCCCGCCGGCCGGGCTCGCCCACCGCGAGCCGGGCGATGGCGCTCGCCGCGTTCAGGTACGCTTCCAGCAGCGTCGGCGACAGCGTCTGCGCGTCGGCGATGTTGTCGAAGTTGGCGCTCAGTTGGTCGAGCGGCAGCCAGTCGCCGGCGTCGACCTCGAGGCCCAGCAGATCGCGGATGGCGCGGGCGTACTCGGCCCGGTTGAGGCGCTGGAAGGGCCGGCCTCCCGGGTCGGGGGCGATGCCGGCGGCTTCGTCGAGCTGGTCCTCGAGGATCTCGACGAGGAGGCGGAGGTCGGCGTCGTCGGGCCGGCGCGGCCCCGGCGGGGGCATCATGCCCGCCCGCAGCTTGCGGACCATCGCCTCGGCGATCTCGGGGTGGTCGGCCGCCGCCGCCGGGTCGAAGCGCTCCAGCGACAGGTTGCCGCGCAGCGTCCGGTCGTTGTGGCAGCCGACGCAGGTGCCTCGCACCACGCGCTCGGGGGTGCCGCCGCCCGCCACGATCTGGGCGGGCTGCGCCCCCGCCCCCGGTGCGGGCTCCGCGGCGGCCGCCTCCGCGCCGGCCATCGCCAGGATCAGAAAAACGATAGCGCACGACCCGTTGGAGACGGCAATTCGTACCTTCATGGGCGTCAAATAACTCCGTCCAGTCTAGTCCCGTATCCGCCCGGATTCAAGACGTTGCGGGCCGGGGAGCTGTCATGCCGTCAGTCGGCCGGCCGCTTCAGTACGGCGGTCACGAGCCGATTGACCTGTTCTGCGAACACGGTGCGCTCGGCGTGCATGTCCGCCCTCAGCTCGTCGCGCAGGGCATCCATCCGCGCTCCGATCCGCTCCTCCATCCGTTCCTGCGCTTCGCGCATCTTGTCGAGCGCCCTGTCGTTCGACTCGCGCATCTTGTCGAGCGCCCTGTCGTTCGACTCGCGCATCGAACGCGCCGACGCCGTGATCGACGCTTCTATCGAACCGCGGGCCTTCCAGACCCCGACCGCCACCGCCACCAGCAGGCCCGTCAACGTGACCAGCAGGCTCACGACCGCCAGACTATCGCCCATTGCGCCTCCCTCTCGGATCGTCGAGACCCGATCTGGTCGACTGAAGATAGCACGATCCGTACCTGCCGGTCTGCCGCCGGAAAACGCGTGTCCAACCGGGCTCGGACTGCGTAGAAGGGAAACGGGAGTTGCTAGGCGTCTGCACCGTTCTACGGCGCTCCTAGCCCCAGCCGTCGACCGAGTAGCGGGATACCGCGCCGTCCTCCAGGGCGATGCCGAGGCCGGGGCCGGACGGCAGGGCCACGCCGCCGGGGACGACCTCGAGGGCGGTCGAGAACAGCCGGCCGAGGTTGAGGACCTTGAAGTCGGTGAAGTACTCCACCCAGCTCGCGTTGGGGGTCGCCGCCACGAGGTGCACGTGCAGGTCGGCGAGCCAGTGGGGGGCGACGGCGAGGTCGTGGGCGGCGGCGAGCCCCGCGATGCGGCGCCACTCGGTGATGCCGCCGCAGACCCCGGCGTCGGGCTGGAGGACGTCGGCGGCGCCCCGGTCCACGAGCTGGAGGAAGTCCCAGCGCGTCGCGTGGATCTCGCCGGTCGCGACCGGCGTCGCCACCGACTCGGCGACCCGCGCGTGCCCGTCGACGTCGTCGGGCATCAGGGGCTCCTCGATCCAGCCGGGGTCCCACTCCTCCCAGGCGCGCACCGCCCGGACCGCGGAGGCCGCGTCGCGCCAGGCGTTGTTGGCGTCGAGGAAGAGCTCGACATCGGGGCCGACGGCCTCGCGGGCGGCGGCGATGCGCACCGCGTCCTCCGCCGTCGACACGCCGCCGACCTTGATCTTGACGGCGCCGAAGCCCATGTCCACGTAGCCGCGCACCTCGTCGGCGAGGTCGTCGGGGGTCTTGCCCTCGGCGTAGTAGCCGCCGCTGGCGTAGGCCGGGGCCATCTCCGTGCGGTAGCCGCCGAGGTAGCGGTGCAGGGGCAGGCCGGCCCCGCGTGACACGGCGTCCCACAGCGCCTGGTCGACGGCGCTGATGGCCCGCACCACCGCCCCCCGCCGGCCCTGGAGCAGGGCTTCGCGGAACATCGCCTCCCAGATCGCTTCGACGTCGTGGGGGTCGCGCCCCACCACGAGATCGCGGAGCAGCTCGCGCACGGCGAGGGTGGCGAGCCGGCCCCCCCGCGTGCCCCCGTAGCAGAAGCCGATGCCCTCCGCTCCAGCGTCGGTGTGCACGCGGACCAGGGTGTAGTGGCGCTCGGTCACCGCCCGCGTGGCGAACGCGATGCCGCGCTCGAGCGGGACGACGCAGGTGGTGGCTTCGACGGCGGTGACCTTCACGGGGTTCTTCTCCTTCGGCAGACTCTTCTACCTTGGGATGCCCAGCCGGTACCGGCCCGAGCCCGGAGCCCGGCGATCCGTGCTCCGACCGCGCGGTTCGGCCGGGCACGATCCCCGTCGGTCCGCGCCCCGGGAGCGGCGAACCGGCGGGAGGGCCCGGCGCGGTGCCCGGGTCCGGGACGATACCCCGGTCATCAGAACATCGCGATGGGATTGACCGGCGACCCCGTGCCGTTGGGAATGCGCAGGGGGGCGATGGTCACCATGAACTCCCACCGGCCGCGCTCGGCCGCGGCTTCGGCGAGGGCCTGGAAGTCGGCCCGGTCGAGGACCTGGATGCCGAGGATGGTCAGCGCGAAGTTGTGGAGGGCGGTGCGGGGCAGGTCGCCCTCCGGCTGCGGCACGTAGCCGGGCGTCTCCCAGCCCGCGATCGCGACGTCCCGCTCCTTCAGCCAGGGGATGACGTTGTTGTCGAGCCCCGCCGCCTCGGCCCCGGTGTCGAACGGGCCCAGGGCGTCCTGCCGGGCCCACCGGCCCCAGCGGATGAGGAAGGCGTCGCCGGGGCCGACGCGCACCCCGGCCTGCTCTTCCCACGCCTCGAGGTCCTCGACGGTGATGCGGGTCCCCGGCTCGAGCCACGGCACGCCCTTGAGCCTGGGGATGTCGTAGAGCACGCCCCGCGTCACGAGGCCGTCCTTCACCACCATGATGGAGTTCTTCAGGGCCCCGTCCTCCATGGTGACGAGGCCGTCCACGTCGTAGCCGTTCCACATCTTGCCGTCGAAGAAGACGTGCGCGAACGCGTCGAGGTGGGTGGTGCCGGGGCCGTGGATGCACGGGTACGCGATGGTGTCGCTGGCCCCGGTGCGGGTGGCCCGCGACATCGACCACTCGACCGGGCACGGCACGTCGGCGGTGCGGTAGTTCTGCGCGTTCGACGCGAGCGAGACGGTATGCCCCTCGGTGACGAGGGCCGCCGCCTCGGCCCGCTTCGCGGGGGTGATCAGGTTGGCCATGCCCAGCTCGTCGTCGGGCCCGAAGCGGCCCCAGTTCGAGAGCTCGGTCAGCCAGCGCTCGAACTGCTCGGCGCTGACGAGGGGGGGCATGGCGTCCGGCTCCTGGGCGCGGGGTCCGGCGGAGAGCACCGCCGCGCAGGCGGCGGCCCCCAGCAGCAGCGACAGTCGGCGGGATGCGGTCATGGTCGATCTCCCTCTCGTGTCCGGTACCCGTGCCCCCGGGCCGTGAGTCGGGCGCGGCGTTGCGCGTCGGAACCGGGGAAACGCGGCCATTATAGGGCGGCGGGACTACGTAGGACGCGGTTCGCCACGATATAATCTCCGCGGAGTCGAAGGAGGGGCTGCGGACGCGCCCCGTGGCCGCCGAGGAGACGAGATGCGAACGAGGACCGCGATAGTCGCCGCCGCCGCGCTGCTTGCGGGGTCGTGCGGGGGGGAGCCGCCGGCCGGGCCGCCGTTCCGGACCGACAACACCGTCCAGATGCTGATGGCGAACATGCTGGACCCGGCCGCCGACCTCCTGTGGGACGCCGTCGGGACGATTCTCGACGAGAACGGCGAGACCTACTGGGAGCCGGAGACCGAGGAGGACTGGCTGCAGGTGAAGCTGGGGGCGGTGGCCCTCGCCGAGGCCGCGAACCTGCTCATCATGGAGGGCCGCGCGCGCGACCAGGACCAGTGGGTGAGCCTGTCCCAGGAGATGGCCGACGCGGCCATGCTGGCGTTCGACGCGGCTGCGGCCGAGGATCCCGAGCGGATATTCGATCTCGGCGAGGTCGTCTACGAGACGTGCAACAACTGCCACACCCTGTACTGGGTGGACGACGCGGACCGGGGCCGGGCCATCGAGCCGGGGGCCTGAGCATGGCCCGGCGCGCGTCGTCGGGCGCGGGCCGCCGGCGTCCCGGCGGTGGAGTTTCCGAAGCGCTGGATGGGCAGCAAATGTCTGTGAACGTGGGACATAGCCCGCACAACGTTGTTGCGCTAACCACGGTTGCGGGACACTAGACGCGGGGCGCGGATCGGTGTCGAGCCCATCCATCTTCTGGCGCCGGGTCCTCATTTACACCCACCGCTGGCTGGGCATCGTCGGCGGCGTGCTCTTCGTCGTCTGGTTCGCCTCGGGCATCGTCCTGATGTACGCGGGCATGCCCGCGCTCGACCCCGCCGAGCGGCTCGCCCGCGCGCCCGCCCTCGACCTTTCCACGGCCCGCCTGGACGTCGGCGAGGCGGCCGTCCGGGCGGGCTTCGCCCCCGCCCGCATCGTCGTGGGCATGCACGGCGACCGGCCCGTCTACCGCTTCGCCGGGGGCGGGGGCTGGACCACGATCTACGCGGACACGGGGGAGACGGCGGGCGGGTTGGGGCCCGAGCATGCCTTGGCGGTCGCGCAGCGGCACGCCCCCGAGCACGCGGCCACCGCCCGCTACGACGCGCGGCTGACCGCGCCCGACCAGTGGACGCTGCAGAGCGGCGCCTTCTTCCCCCTGCACCGCGTGGCCCTCGGCGACGGCGCCGCGACCGTCCTCTACGTCTCGGACCGCACCGTCGAGCCGGTGCTGGAAACCACCCGCCGGGGCCGGCTGTGGGCGTACCTGGGCGCGGTGCCGCACTGGCTGTACTTCACGCCGCTGCGGTCGCGCGCCGCGTTCTGGTCCGACTTGGTGATCGGGCTGTCGCTGCTCGGCTGCGTGCTCGCCCTGTCGGGCATCGTGTGGGGGCTGTGGCGGGTCGCCGTCTCGGCCGCCTACCGGCTGCGGGGCGGCCGCTCGCACTCGCCCTACGCCGGCCTGATGCGGTGGCACCACTACGCGGGGCTCGTCTTCGGCCTCTTTACCTTCACCTGGATCTTCAGCGGCGGCCTGTCGATGGACCCGTGGAGCTGGCACCCGGGGACCGCCGCCACCCCCGCGCAGCGCCAGGCGCTGGCCGGGGGGCCGCCGCGCCTCGGCCCCCTCACCGCGGACGGGCTCCGCGCCGCCGCGCGGGAGATCGGCGGGTGGTTCGAGCCGAAGGAGCTGGAGGTCGTGCAACTCGCGAACGAGCCGCACGTGCTGGCCCTCGACCCCGAAGGGGCCCCGCCCGAGGATCTGGCGCTGCCGACGACCCTGGCCACCCTGCGGTCGCAGGTCCCCGAGCAGCGGCTGGTCTCGATGCTGCACCCCGAGGGCGGTGCCTTCGTCCGGTTCGGCGACGAGCGGATGGAGGAGGCGGCGGCCCTCGCCATGCCCGGCGCGTCGATCGAGGAGGCGGTCTGGCTGCGCGCCTACGACGACTACTACTACGATCGGGCCCGGCAGCGGCCGTTGCCGGTCCTGCGGGTCCGGTACGACGACGCCGACCGCACGTGGCTGTACTTCGACCCCTACCGCGGCGCCGTCGCCCGGAAGGAGGAGCGCCTGACCCGGCTGAACCGCTGGCTGTACCGGGGCCTGCACGGGCTCGACTTCCCCTTCCTGTACGCGCGCCGACCGCTGTGGGACGCGCTCGTGATCGGGTTGAGTCTCGGCGGCATCCTCGTCGCCGTGACGTCGGCCGCCCAGGGATGGCGGCGCCTGCGGCGCCACGCCCGCCGCGTGCGCCCCTGACGCGGGCCGGCGCCCCGCCCGCGGTTTCCTTGACCTTGACCAAGCCGCGATGTAAACTCCGCGCCTGCGAAACGGCGCGGGGTCTGCGGCGGCGGGCGCGGTACGGGTCGCGCGGCGGGGGCGGAGAGACGAGCGAGGGAGAGAGCAGCGGATGATTGGCAGCGTGCTCGAGTTGGTGCGGCCCCTCTTCGAGTGGGTCGACGCGTTCCCCAGCAGCGTCGCGCTCCGGGAATCGCTGAACGGCTACGTCTACCTGCTGACCGCGCACGTCGTCAGCATGGGGCTGGTGGCGGGGGTCATCGCCTACTGGGACATGCGGCTGACGGGCGTGGCCCTGCGGTGGGTGCCGGTGTCGAAGGTGAAGTCGGGGCTGTTCCCGTGGCTGTACGCCGGCGTGGCGATCAACGCGGCCACCGGCTTCGTCATGCTCTACGCCCAGCCGATGCGATATTTTCCGAACTTCTGGTTCTGGTTCAAGATGGGGATGCTCGTCATCCTCGCCGTCAACGCCGCGTACTTCCACAACAACATCGAGAAGACCGTCGACCAGTGGGAGAACGATCCGGTGGCGCCGCTCAAGGCCCGGGTGGCGGGCTACGTGTCGCTGGCGTTCTGGGCCGGGGTCATCGTGACCGGGCGCATGACCGCCTACAGCGGTCTCGTGCCTCAGTGGTGGGCCGACATGGGGCTGGGGTAACGCGATGCTGCTACCGTTCTTTCAGTGGATGCAGGAGCTGGGTTTCAGCGCCTTCTTCCTGAACTCCGTCTGGCCCACCCCCATCGTGCAGTGCATCCACCTGCTGGCGGTGGCGGTGTTCGCGGGCGCGGTGCTCGTCGTCGATCTGCGGCTCCTCGGCCGCGGGCTGACGTGGGCGTCGATTCCCGAGCTGGCGCGGACCGCGCAGCCGTGGCTCGTCTGGAGCTTCGTGGTGCTGGTGCTCACGGGCATCCCCCAGATGAGCTCGACGGCGATCAAGCAGTACTACAGCCCCTTCTTCTGGTGGAAGATGGAGGCGCTGTTCGTGGGCGTCGTGGTGACGTTCGTGATTCGTCGGATCATCGCATCGAAGGAGGAGGGGCACTTCGGGCCGGTCTGGCCGAAGGTGGTGGGGATCACGTCGATCGCGCTCTGGACCAGCGTGACGATCGGCGCGCGCCTCATCGGATTGTTGTCGTAGAGTTGTATCGTCACAGGGCAAGCTCGAGGTGGCGGGGGGTCCGCGGACCCGCGGGGCCCCGCCGGTCAGACACGCAGGCGGCGTGTCAGGGAGACACAGAGACATGCGAAATCGGCTCAGAACAGCAACGATTGCCGGCCTGACGGCGGCCGTGATGGTCTTCGGCCTGACGGTGGCCGTCCAGCCGGCTCTGGCGCAGGACGAGTACATGGCGCCGCGCACGGCCGCCGGGAACCCGGACCTGAACGGCATCTGGCAGGCCCTCGGCTCCGCGCACCATGACATCGAGCCGCACGCGGCGCGGTTCGGCCCCGTCGTCGAGATGGCGTCCCTGGGCGCGATTCCCGGCGGCCTCGGCATCGTCGAGGGCGGCGAGATCCCCTACACGGAGGAGGCGCGGGCCCAGCAGCAGGAGAACCTGCAGTACTGGCTCGAGCGCGACCCCGCGGTGAAGTGCTACATGCCGGGCGTGCCGCGCGCGACCTACATGCCGTATCCGTTCCAGCTCGTGCAGACGCCCGAGTACGTGCTGCTCGCCTACGAGTTCGCGAGCGCCAGCCGCATCGTCTACATGGACCGCCCCGACTTCGAGGCGCCGGTCGACGCGTGGATGGGCCACAACATCGGCCGCTGGGAGGGCGAGACCCTCGTCATCGACGTGACCGCGCAGGTGCCCGACACCTGGTTCGACAGCTCGGGCAACCACCACAGCAACCAGATGCACGTCGAGGAGCGGTACACGGCGATCAGCCCGAACCACCTCATGTACGAGGCGACGATCACCGACCCCGAGACCTTCACGCGGCCCTGGACCATCAAGCTGCCGCTGTATCGCCGCATCGACGAGAACATGCAGCTCCTCGAGTTCAAGTGCGTCGAGTTCGCCGAGGAGCTGATGTACGGGCACCTGCGCAAGGACCCGGACCTGACCCCGGTCTTCCGGGCCAGCGGTGTCGGCTCCGACCGGCAGATCGTGCTCGAGCCGCCCCAGTAGCGGCGGAACGGCACGGCGCGAATCGCGGGTATTGACACGGGACTCGGGAATTCCGATAATCACCGGAGTGTGAGCTTACACAGCGAGGAGGCGTAGGAGATGCGAAAGGTACTGTTCGTCGTGGCGGCCGCGGCCGTTGTGGGCCTGGCCACCGTCCCCGGGGACGCTCATCACGCGTTCTCGGCTGAGTTCGACGCCAACCGGCCCATCCACCTCGAGGGCGTGGTGACGAGGATGGAGTGGATCAACCCGCACGCGTGGGTCCACCTGGACGTCACCAACGAGGACGGCTCGGTCACGAGCTGGATGGTCGAGGGCGGTACCCCGAACACGCTGCTGCGTCGGGGCTTCACGAGGAACTCGCTGCTTCCGGGCACCGAGATCATCGTGGACGGCTACCAGGCCAAGGACGGCTCGAACAAGGGCAACGGCCGCGACCTGACCTTCCGGGACGGCCGCAAGCTGTTCATGGGTTCGTCCGGCACGGGCGCCCCGCGCGACGGCCGCGACCCCACCGAGCCCGAATAGGCGGTACGCTGCAAGACAGCTTCGGAGAGGCCCGGGTGCTCGGCGCCCGGGCCTTTTCGTTTGTACGCGACCCGGCCGGCAGCGCCCGCGTCATCGGACCGAGCCCCCCGGCGGCGCCGGCGGGATGACGGCACGCCGAGCGCAGTCGCGCGGGGGTCGGCGGGGGGGCGAAGGCTGGAAACCGCCGCTCGGCTCGCATAGAATGGCGATTGCCATGTCTTCCCGCACAGCCTCCGGGATGCTCCTCGCGCCGCTCGCGGCGGCCGCCGTGACGATTGCGGCCTCCGGCCAAGAGGCCGACCGCGGCGACGACTTCTTCCGCACCGGGGTCGAAATCGTCCAGATGGCGGCCACCGTCGTGGACGCCGACGGCCGCCTCGTCGGCGACCTCGGGCGGGACGACTTCGAGATCTACGAGGACGGCCGGCCGCAGCCCCTGACCCACTTCACGCGCGACCGCGTGCCCCTCAGTGTGGGCGTCGTGCTCGACGTCAGCCAGAGCATGTTCGGCCAGCGCATCGACGACGCGCGGCTCGCGCTCGACCAGTTCCTCGCGGACCGGCTGGACGAGGGCGACGAGGTCTTCATCAGCGTCTTCAACCACGAGCCCAGCATCGCCGTGCCGTGGACGGTCGGGCCGCGCGAGCTCCGCAACCGGCTCGACCACGTCCGGCCGTGGGGCGGCACGAGCATCTACGACGCGATGATGGACGCCCTGCCGATGTTCGATGACCGCAGGCACCCCCGCGCCGCGGTGGTTCTGATCTCCGACGGCTCCGACACCGGCAGCCTCGCCAACGTGCGCGACGTCCGTCGTCTGCTGCGTCGCAACTCCGCCTTCGTCTACGCCATCGCCATCGACGCCCCCGACACGCGGGCCATCAACGACCGCGTCAATCCGCACGCGCTGCGCGAGATCACCACGGAGAGCGGCGGCTACACCGAGGTCGTGCACGACAGCCCCGAGCTGGGGCCGGCGACCGCGCGCATCGCGGAAGAGCTGAACCACCAGTACATGCTCGGCTACCGGCCCGCGCGCCCGGCCGACGGCAGCTACCGGTCGATACGGGTCCGCATCCCGGGGCGGGATCTCACGGTGCGGACCCGCCGCGGCTACGTCGCCGACCCCCGCCGCCGCAATTGAGTTCGCCGGCCCGCCGCCCGTACCCGGTACCGTGAACGTTGTGATGTTGCCGACCGCATCCCATGCGCGGCCCGCCGGAGCCTCCCGCACCTGGGAGCACGGCACGTCTCGGCGCGTTCCGCCCACGCGAGCCTCCCACGCCCGCGCACGGCCGGGAGCGGCGCGGAAACGGCGTGGACTTCTGAAGGTTGATTGGGTGCCAAGCGGAGCCGCGTGCGACGATTTGCCGGGCTGGGGGATTCCCGTTCGGCGACGCGAGGAACCATGCCTGTATTCCTGAGACGATTGCTGCCCGCGCTGCTCGCGGCCTCGGCCGTCTGGCCGGCCCCGAGCCTCGCCCAGGACCCGCCGCCGTCCATCGCCGAACGCACGGCGGGCATGGAGCGGCTGCCCGGTTTCATCCCGCTGCACTGGGACGCCGCGACCGGCACCCTGTGGATGGAGATCGCCCGGTTCGACGACGACCTGCTCTACGTGCGCTCGCTCGCGGCCGGGGTCGGGTCGAACGACATCGGGCTCGACCGCGGCCAGCTCGGCGCGACCGCCATCGTGCGGTTCGAGCGGGTGGGCCCCAAGGTGCTGATGGTGCAGCCCAACCAGCGCTACCGGGTCGAGAGCGACAACCCCGACGAGGCGCGGGCGCTCGAGGAGGCGTTCGCCACCTCCGTGCTGTGGGGGTTCACGGTCGAGGCGGAGACGGCCGGGACGGTGCTCGTCGACGTCACGCCGTTCCTCCTCCGCGACGCGCACGGGGTGGCCGACCGGCTGCCGGGGACGTACCGGCTCGACGAGAGCCGCAGCGCCGTCCACCTGCCGCGCACCCGGGGCTTCCCCCGGAACACCGAGCTCGAGGCGCGGCTGACGTTCACCGGCGACCCGCGCGGCGGAGGGCCGGGGTTCGGGCGCGGCTCGCTCGGCGCCGTCGCGCCCACCGCGCGGGCGGTGACGGTGCGCCAGCACCACTCGTTCGTCGAGCTGCCGGACGACGGCTATACCCCCCGTCCCTACGATCCGCGGGCCGGCTTCGGGGCGCTGACTTACGAGGACTACGGCGCGCCGCTGGGGCGGCCGATGACGCGGCGGTTCCTGCGGCGCCACCGCCTCGAGAAGCGGGACCCCGCCGCCGCGGTCAGCGAACCCGTCGAGCCCATCGTGTACTACCTCGACCGCGGGACGCCCGAGCCGGTCCGCTCCGCCCTCCTCGACGGCGCGCGCTGGTGGAACCAGGCGTTCGAGGCGGCCGGCTACCGCGACGCGTTCCGGGTGGAGATGATGCCGGAGGGCGCCGACAGCCTCGACGTCCGCTACAACGTCATCCAGTGGGTGCACCGCTCGACGCGGGGCTGGAGCTACGGCTCGTCGGTCACCGACCCCCGTACCGGCGAGATCATCAAGGGCCACGTGACCCTCGGCTCGCTCCGCGTCCGCCAGGACTACCTGCTCGCCGAGGGGCTGCTGTCGCCGTACCTGACCGGCGACGAGGAGCCGGCGGAGCTGTCGGAGATGGCCCTCGCCCGCATCCGCCAGCTCTCCGCCCACGAGGTCGGGCACACGATCGGGCTGAGCCACAACTACTACGCGAGCACGCGGGGGCGGATCTCGGTCATGGACTATCCGCACCCCCTCGTGACCGTCAACCGGGACGGGCGCATCGACCTGTCGGACGCCTACGACGTCGGCATCGGCGCTTGGGATGAGGTGGCGGTCCGCTACGGCTATCAGGACTTTCCGGCGGGGACGGACGAGCCGGCGGCCCTCGCGACGGTGCTCGACGAGGCGTGGGATGCGGACCTCCGCTTCCTGACCGGGCAGGACACCGGGGCCAACCCCCGCGTGCACATCTGGGCCAACGGGACCGACCCCGCGGCCGAGCTGCACCGCATGCTGGAGGTGCGGCGCGCCGCGCTCGACCGGTTCGGGGAGGCCGCGGTGCGGAACGGCACGCCGCTGGCCCTGCTCGAGGAGGCGCTGGTGCCCCTGTTCCTGCACCACCGCTACCAGATCGAGGCGGCGGCGTCGGCCCTCGGCGGGGTGGACTACAACTACGCGTTCCGGGGAGACGGACGCGAGCCGCTCCGGGCGGTCCGGCCGGTGGACCAGCGGGCGGCGCTCGACGCGCTGATGCGGACCCTGCGGGCCGACGAGCTCACGGTTCCCGCCTCTATCGCCGACATCATCCCGCCCCGCCCCGCTGGGTACGGCCTCCACCGCGAACTGTTCCCGCGCTATACGGGGCCGGTGTTCGACCGCATCGCCCCCGCGGTGGTCGCGGCCGACCTCACCGTGTCGGCGCTCCTCCGGCCCGACCGGGCGGCCCGTCTCGTCGAGCAGCACGCGGTGGACGGGGAACTGCCGGGGCTCGTCGAAGTCATCGAAACGCTGTGGGAGGCGGCCTTCGGGGAGATGTCCGACGACGGCTACGAGGCCGAGGTGCAGCGGGCGGTGCAGCGGGTCCTGGTCGATCGCCTGATCCGCCTCGCGTCGGTGGCGCCGATGGGCCAGGTGCGCGCCGTGGCCGCGTACCGGCTGGAGCGCGAGCAGACCTGGGCGGCCAGCGTCATGGAGACAGTCCGCCGGGTCCGCGAGCTCGACGGGGTGGCCCACACGGCGCACGTGAGCGCCCTTCGCCGCGACATCGCCCGGTTTCTCGAGGCCCCGGCCGACGGTGCCGAGGCGTGGGAGCCGCCGCCGGCTCCCCCCGGCAGCCCCATCGGCGACCCGGGGCTTCACTGGCTGTCCGAGCCGTTCTGCTCGCAATGGGCCGGGCCGGCGCGGTGGTAGCGTCTCCGGCATCCGGCGGTCGCGCACCCGCGGGCGCTTCCCTCCGGCTACGGACCGCATCGTCGGGAGCGGCGTCCGCTTCGCCCTGCGGCGCCGAGCCGGGCCGGCGGGGCGGACCAGCGGTGACGGCGGCCGGGTCTGTCGGGCGTGGGGCGGAACCGTCGGGCGGGGATGACCGGGCCGGGCCGGTGCTCCGAGCCCGGAATCTGCGCAAGCGCTACGGCGCCGGTGAGAGCGCGGTGGACGCCCTGCGGGGCGTCAGTCTGGACCTCGCGGCCGGCGAGTTCGTGGCCGTCGTGGGACCGTCCGGGTGCGGCAAGTCGACGCTGCTGCAGCTTTGCGGGGGCATGGACCGGCCGACGGCGGGGACGGTGGCCGTCGACGGCGTCGACCTCGCGGGGCTGGACGACGAGGCGCTGACGGTGCTGCGGCGCGACCGGGTCGGCTTCGTCTTCCAGTTCTTCAACCTCCTGCCGACCCTGACCCTCGCGGAGAACATCGCGCTGCCGCTGCTCCTCGCGGGCGCGCCGCGGGGCGAGGGTCTGGCCCGCGCGGAGGAAGGAGCCCGGCGGGTGGGGCTCGCGCATCGTCTGGCGCACTATCCGGCGCGGGTCTCGGGGGGCGAGCTGCAGCGGGCGGCGGTCGCGCGGGCCCTGGTGCACCGGCCCGCCCTCGTCATCGCCGACGAGCCGACCGGCAACCTCGATACGGAGAACGGCCGGCGGGTGCTCTCTCTGCTGCGCGAGCTGAACCGCGAGACCGGGGTCGCGGTGCTGCTGGCCACCCACGACCGCACCCTGGCCGCCGCCGCCGACCGCGTGCTCCGCCTGCGGGACGGCGCGGAGGACGGTCCGGGGCCGGTCTCCGCGCCTCCCGTCCCCGCCCTGATAGAGATCTGACCGGGTCCTTGCCGCCGTGACCCTCTTCCGCTGGTTCATCGTGCGGGCGTTGCGCCGGGACCCGGCGCGGGGCCTCGTCACCGTCGCCGGGCTGACCCTGGGGGTCGCGGTGGTGGTGGCCATCCGCCTCGCCAACGCCGCCTCGGTGCGCGGCTTCGAGGCCGCGCTCGATGTCGTCGCCGGGCAGACCTCCCTCGAGATCTTGGGGGCGGGGGTCGGCGTGCCCGAGGACCAGCTCGCGGGGATGGGATGGTTGCGCGAGTACGGGCGCGTGAGTCCCGTCATCGACCGCAACGCCCGGCTCGAGACGGCGGACGGTGCCGGCCACCGGCTCCGCGTGCTGGGGGTCGACGTGCTGCGCGACCGGCCCTTCCGCGAGTACCAGCTTCTGCGCTTCTCGCGGCAGGGCCGGCCGCCGCGGCCCCAGGAGCTGCTCGACGTCCTGCTCGATTCCACCTCGATCGTGCTCACCGAGCGGTTCGCGCGCCGCCACGGCCTCGACGTGGGCAGCCCGGTGCGGCTCGTCGTCGGCGACGCGGTGCACGACATGGTCGTGCGCGGCCTGCTGCTCGACGAGGGGCCCGCGCGGGTGGTGGACGGGCGGCTCGCGCTGCTCGACATCGCGGCCGCGCAGTGGCGCTTCGACGGTCTCGGGTGGGTCGACCGGGTCGAGATCCAGCTCTTCGACGCGTCCGCCGTCGACGCGGCGGAGCGGGAGATCGCGGCGCGGCTGCCGGCCGGGCTGCGGGTGCAGCGCCCCGCGCAGCGGGGGCGGCAGGTCGAGCGGATGCTCGCGGCCTTCCACTTCAACCTGAGCGCGCTGTCCTGGATCGCGCTCATCGTGGGGCTCTTCCTCGTCTACAACACGGTGGCCGTCTCCGTCATCTCGCGCCGCGCCGAGATCGGGGTGCTGCGCGCCCTCGGCGCGACCCGCCGTCTCGTGCTCGGCCTGTTCCTGGGCGAGGCGGCGGTGCTGGCGGCCCTCGCGGCGGCCCTCGGTGCCCCCGCGGGATGGGTTCTCGCCCGCGGCGCGGTGGCCCTGACCTCGACCACCGTCAACACGCTCTACGTGACGTCGCAGGCGGTGGTGCCGCCGCTGGGGGGGGCGGACCTCGCCCTCGCCGCGGCCGTCGCGATTCCGCTCGCCCTGGCCGCGGCGGCGATGCCCGCGGCGGAGGCGGCCGGGGTCACGCCGGTCGCGGCGGTGCGCGCCGCCGACGGGGAGGGCGGCCGCGGACGGTTCCCGCGGCGGGCGGCCCTCGTCGCGGCGGGGCTCTTCGTCGCGGGAGGGTGGTTGTCGACGCTGGACGCGGTCGGCGGGCTCCCGGTGTTCGGCCTCGCGGCGGCGCTCGCCGTCGTCTTCGGGGCGGCGGCCCTCGTGCCGGTGCTGCTCGAGGGGCTGCGCCGCCGCGGCCGCGCCCTGCTCGCCGGCCGGTTCCGCATCGAGGGGCTGCTCGCCCACGCGAACCTGTCCGCGGCGGTGTCGCGGCTCGCGGTCTCCGTCGCGGCGCTGGCGGTGAGCCTCGCGATGCTCGCGGCCATCGCGATCATGGTCGGCAGCTTCCGCGAGACCGTCGCCTACTGGGTCGGACAGACCCTGCAGGCGGACCTCTTCGTGTCCGTCGCCGACGGCGGCCGGATCGGGGCGTCGGCGGGGGTCTCCGAGGCGGCGGAGCGGCGCATCGCGTCGCACCCCGCGGTGGTCGCGGTGGACGGGTTCCGCAGCGTCGACCTGCCGTACGGACCCGACGGCGACCTGATCGTCCTGGGGGCGGGCCGCTTCGACGTGCTGCTGGAGAACGGGGCGCTCCTGTTCACGGCCCCCGCGGACGGCCCCGCCGCGATGCGGGCGGCGATCGACGCCGGCGAAGCGGCCGACGCGGTAGTCGTGTCGGAGAGCTTCGCCATCAAGCACCGGGCGGCGGTGGGCGACCGCATAGACCTCGACACGCCGGGGGGGCCGCGCCCGTTCCGCGTGGCCGCCGTGTACTACGACTACTCGAGCGACCGGGGCCTCGTGGTGATGGACGAGCCGACGTTCGCCCGCCACTACGGCCCCCGCCGGCCGGCCGGCCTCACCCTCTATCTCGCGCCCGGCGCCGACCCGGAGACGGTGCGCGACGAGCTGCTCGCCGCGGCCGGCCCCGACCACCGGCTCTTCATCCGCACGAACCGGACCCTCCGCGCCGAGGTGCTGCGCATCTTCGACGCGACGTTCGCCGTCACCTACGCGCTCCAGGCCATCGCCATCGTCGTCGCGATTCTGGGGGTGGCCGCGACCCTGCTGACCCTGGTGCTGGAGCGCCGCCGCGAGCTGGCGGTGTTGCGGCTGGTCGGGGCCGGCCGCCGGCAGATTCGGCGGATGGTGGTCATCGAGGCCGCGATGATCGGGCTCCTCAGCCAGGGGGTGGGGCTGGCGGTGGGCGTCGGGCTGTCGCTGATCCTGATCTACGTCATCAACGTGCAGAGCTTCGGATGGACCATCCAGTTCCACCTGCCGGTCGGGTTCCTCGCACAGTCGACGGTCCTCATCGCGGCGACGACGGCGCTGGCCGGCCTCTATCCGGCCCGCGTGGCCTCGCGGGTGGCGGCGGGGGCGGGGCGGTGACCAGCGTCGGCTCGAACCCGCGAGACCGGCGGGGCTCCGGGGTACGGATCGGCTCGCGTGGCCGGACCCGCGGACCCGCGATGCGAGCCGCCGCCGCGTTCGTGATGCTCGGCATCTGGATCACGGGAAGCGCGGCCCAGTCGGAGCGCTGGCGCCAGGCCGAGCCCGGCTACGCGTGGCGGTTCCCACACGACCACGGCAGCCATCCGGAGTACCGCATCGAGTGGTGGTACTACACCGGCAACCTCGCCTCCGACCGCGGCCGCCGGTTCGGCTATCAAGTGACGTTCTTCCGCGTCGGCGTGGACCCCGAGCCGGAGAACCCGTCGCGGTGGGCGGTCCGCGACCTCTACATGGCGCACTTGGCGGTGACCGACCTCGGGACCGGGCGGCATCTGTTCGCGGAGCGGCTCGATCGGGGCGGGCTCGGCTGGGCGGGGGCGCGGACGGAGACCCTGGACGTCTGGAACGGCGACTGGCGGGCGTCTCTCGACGGCGGCGGCCACCGGCTGGAGGTGGTCGACCGCTCGTTCGGGGTCGACCTCCGTCTTGAGCCGGGCAAGGGGCCGATCCTCCACGGCGAGGGCGGCCTCAGCCGGAAGGGGCCGTCGGCCGGCAATGCCTCGCAGTACTATTCGATGACCCGGATGCCGACCACGGGCCGGGTGCGGCTCGACGGCAGGTGGATCGACGTCACCGGCGCGAGCTGGATGGACCACGAGTTCGGCACGACGTTCCTCGAGCCCGGCCAGGTCGGCTGGGACTGGTTCTCGCTGCAGCTCGACAACGGCGCGGATCTCATGGTCTTCCAGCTTCGCCGCGCCGACGGACGGCCCGACCGGCACTCCGCCGGCACCTGGGTGGACGCCGCCGGCTCCGCCTCGGCGCTCGACCGGGACGATGTGCGCCTCGTGCCCGGCCGCGGCTGGACCTCCCTCGCGAGCGGCGCCGTCTACCCGGTCGAGTGGCGCGTGGAGCTGCCGGGGCGGCGGGTCGCTCTCGATGTCGCCGCGGCATTCGACGCCCAGGAGCTGGACACCGCCGCCTCGACCGGCGTGACCTACTGGGAGGGCGCGGTCACGGTGACCGGCCGGGCCGGCGGCCGGCAGGTGCGGGGGCGCGGCTATCTGGAGATGACCGGGTACTCCGGACGCCCGATGAGCGAGGTCTTCCGATAGAGTTGGCGGGGGAGCGGCAGTCGAGGGTCGCCGGATCTGCGAAACTTGGCTGCCGTGGTTGCGCATCCGGGTGCCACGAGGCGAGTCAGCGAGGCCGCCCGGGGCATCGAGGGGCAGGTCGAGCTGGGCGCCAACGGCTATATCGTGCCACGAGGCGAGTCCGCAAGGCCGCCGGGGCATCTGGTAAGATCGATCGATAGCGGGACCGTGCCCGGACAGCATGGGCGCGTCCGCGAGAGACCCTTGCAGACCATGGGCCGCGCCCGGCGCCGGCCTGGAGACCCCGGATGTCTTTCGGCCTGTTGGCGACGAACGCCGCCCCACTCGTCCCCTTGACCCCGGCTACCGTGATCACGCTCCTGCTCGGGAGCATTACCATTCTCCTCGGCGTCGTGGCGTGGTTCCTGCAGCGGGAGATCAAGAACAACGATGAGGCGCATCGGCAGTTGAAGGCAAGTATCGACGGGACGCGCAGAGAGTTGAAGGCGGACGTCAAGGCGGTCGAGGCGAACGTCAGGACGGTCGAGGCAGACGTCAAGCAACTGCTGGCGGGCCAGGCACGCATCGAGGGGCTTCTGCAGGGCAGGCATCAAGCGCTTGCCGATGCTCAAGAATCCTGACGGCCGCTATGGAGCGCTTCGCATCGTGAACGTCTCGGACGCCGCCGACTTCATCGACTTCTCGCGACATACCGAATACCCGTTGGCCGATTGAGAGTCTGTCGGCGGCCCGTTGAGTGTGGCGTGCATCCGAACGGGCAATCTCTCCATGGACTTCCCGCAAGGTCATGTCCGAGCGTCCCTCCAGCCCTCGCCGGTGTTGACCCTGCATCTGCCCCCACGCGACCGGTCGGCGGTTCGGCACCGTCTCGGCACGCCGGCGTTCCCGGCGGTCCTGTGCGCGTTGCTTCTTGCGGCTCCCGCATCGGTCGGTGCGCAGGATGCTTCCCGGGACCGGGGGTCGCCGGGGACGGCGGCGGTGCCGGGGATCCCCGCGGCGGTTGCAGGGTCGGCGGATGGGCAAGGGCCCGGCGACGCGTCGGGTTCCGGCGTCGGCGGGTTCGCGCTGGCCGGGGTGCCGGACCGGCCGGTGCCGCCGAGGCCGCCCGCGGTGGTCGCCCGCGACGCGCGGGGCCGCGCGTCGGTGCGGGCGGTCCGCCTCGCCACCGGCCTCCGCCTCGACGGCCGGCTCGACGAGCCGGTGTACGAGACCGTGCCCGCCATCGGCGGCTTCATCCAGCAGATGCCGGTGGAGGGCGCGCCCGCGACCGAGCAGACCGAGGCGTGGATCCTGTTCGACGAGGAGAACGTCTACGTCAGCGGGCGCGTGTGGGACTCGGCGCCCCCGGACGAGTGGGTGGCGAACGAAATGCGGCGCGACACCCCCCAGCTCCGCGAGAACGACTCGTTCTGGGTCGCGTTCGACACCTTCAACGACCGGCGCAACGGCGTCGCCTTCTACACCAACCCCTTGGGGGCGATCGGCGACTTCGGGATCACGAACGAGGGCAACCCCAACGGCGACTGGAACCCGGTGTGGGACGTGCGCACCGGCCGGTTCGAAGGCGGCTGGACGGTGGAGATGGCCATTCCGTTCAAGTCGCTGCGCTACCGCCCGGGTCCGCTCCAGCAGTGGGGGGTGCAGATTCGCCGCCTCGTGCGCCGGAAGAACGAGCAGACCTACATCACGTCGGTGCCCATCGCGGCCGGCCGCCGGGGCTTCTTCCGCATGTCCGACGCCGCCCTGCTGGTGGGCCTCGACGTGCCGGACAGCGGCACCAACCTCGAGATCAAGCCGTACGGCATCTCCGGCGTCACCACCGACCTCACGCTCGACGCGCCGCGCCGGAACGACGGCGCCGCCGACTACGGGGTGGACGTCAAGTACGGCATCACCCGGAACCTGACCGCGGACCTGACCTGGAACACCGACTTTGCCCAGGTTGAGGTGGACGAGCAGCAGGTGAACCTGACCCGGTTCAACCTTTTCTTCCCCGAGAAGCGCGAGTTCTTCCTCGAGGGCCGGGGCATCTTCGAGTTCGCCCGCGGGGGCGGCCCCAGCCTCCGCGACGGTGCCCTGCGGCTGATCGGCAGCGGGCGGTCGAGCGAGGAGAGCCACGCCCCCACGCTGTTCTACTCGCGCCGCATCGGGCTTCAGGAAGGGGCCGTCGTCCCCATCACCGGCGGGGCGCGGGTCACCGGCAAGGTGGGCGCCTTCGACGTCGGGGCGCTGAACATGCATGCGGGCGACGTGCCGAACGTCGGCGTCGAGCCGACCAACTTCACCGTCGCCCGGATCAAGCGCGACGTCCTGCGCCGGAGCGCCCTCGGCGTCCTGTTCACCAACCGCTCGGTGTCGCTCGGCGGCGGCGGGGCCAGCCAGACCTTCGGCGCCGACGGCACCTTCTCGTTCTACGAGAACGTCAACGCCGTCGCCTACCTCGCGCGGACGCGGACGCCCGGCCGCGACGGCCGCGACCTGAGCTACCAGGGGCAGTTGAGCTGGGACGGGGACCGCTACGGGTTCCGGACCGAGCACCTGACGGTCGAGGACAACTTCCGGCCCGAGGTCGGATTCTGGCGGCGGGAGAACTTCCGCCGCTCTTTCGGGGCCGCCCGGTTCAGCCCCCGGCCCGCCTCGATCGAGGCGATCCGCCAATTCAAGCTCGAAGGCAGCTTCGACTACGTCGAGGCCGCGGACACCGGCGTCGTCGAGACGCGGCAGGCGCAGCTCGCGTTCCTGACCGAGTTCGAGAACAGCGACCGCATCGGCGTCTCGGCCGCCGACAACTACGAGTTCCTCGCCCGGCCGTTCGAGCCGGGGCGGGACGTCGTGCTGCCGGTCGGCGGCTACCGCTTCCGCGACTTCGAGACCACCTACACCCTCGGGGGGCAGCGCCGCCTGAGCGGGATACTCACGGTGCGGACGGGCGAGTACTTCGGCGGCACCATCCGGTCCGTCGGGTTCCGGCGCGCCCGGCTCGTCCTCGTGCCGCAGTTGGCGGTCGAGCCGACGGTGTCCGTCAACTGGATCGACACGCCGCAGGGCGCGTTCCGCGCCGACCTGCTCGTCTCGCGCATCACCTGGACCCTCTCGCCGCGCATGTTCTTCAGCGGCCTCGTCCAGTACAACTCGAGCACCCGCACCGTCAGCAACAACCTCCGGCTGCGGTGGGAGTACAGCCCCGGCAGCGAGCTGTTCGTCGTCTACACCGAGGACCGCGACAGCGATCCCCTGCGGCCGGACCGGTACGCGGGGGGGCTGCGCAACCGCGGGCTGGTGGTGAAGGTGAACCGGCTGTTCCGCTTCTGACCGGGCCGCGATTCCCACCGCGCCCGGTTTGCGGTATAACCGCCGGATGAGAGGAGCGCAACGATGACCCATCCCCTGTCTCGACGTCACTTCCTGCACGCGGCGGGCGCCGGCGCCGCGTCGGTCTGGATTCCCAAGCCCGTCAAGGGCTACAGCGCGGCCGAGATGCGGCGGCAGGCCCCCGGGGGGCGCCTCGAGGCGGGCATCTCCAAGTGGGACCTCGACACGCCGTGCCTCTGCGTCGATCTCGACCGCCTCGAGGGCAACCTCGACCGCATGCAGACCACCGTCACCCGCAACGGCATCGCCAGCCGCCCCCACGCCAAGACCCACAAGTGCCCGGCCATCGCGCGCCTGCAGATCGCCACGGGCTCGGTGGGCATCTGCACCGCGAAGATCTCCGAGGCGGAGGTGATGTACGAGCACGGCGTCGAGCAGATCCTGCTGACGACGGTGAACGTGAGCCCGCGCAAGATCCGGCGCGCCATGTACCTGCGGAAGTGGTGCGACGGCTTCGTCCAGGCCGTCGACACCGCCGCCAACGCCCGCGACCTCTCCGATGCGGCGGTCGAGGCGGGGGTCGTCGCCGACGTCACCGTCGACGTCGACCCCGGCGGGCACCGCACCGGCATCACGCCGGGCGCCCCCGCCCTCGAGCTGGCCCAGCTCGTCGACTCGCTGCCGGGGCTGCGCCTGCGGGGCATGCTGTGCTACGACGGCGGCTCGCAGCACGTGACGGGGTTCGCCGAACGGCGCCGGCGGGCCCTGGCCAACCTGGAGGCGGCGGCCGACACCGCGGACCGCATGAAGCGGTCGGGGCTCGACACCGGCATCTTCAGCGGCGGCGGCACCGGGACCTACAACATCGACCACGGGACGCCGGGCTTGACCGACGTGCAGGTCGGCAGCTACGTGTTCATGGACGCGCAGTACCTGGGCATCGGGGGCGAGGAGGACGACGAGGTCTACAGTGACTTCGCCCCCGCCCTGACGGTGCTGACCACCGTGCTGAACGCCCAGTACGAAGGCCGCGCGACCACCGACGCCGGCGCCAAGGCCAACACCATCAACCGGCCGTGGCCCATCGTCGCGGGCGAGACCGGCATGAGCTACACGTCGGGGTCTGACGAGTTCGGGACGATCCGCTACGGGGAGAACGCCAGCCGCACCTACCGGGTGGGCGACAAGCTCGAGCTGATCGTGTCGCACTGCGACCCGGTGGTGAACCTCTACGACCAGCTCTACGGCGTGCGGGGCGACCGCGTCGAGGTGGTCTGGCCCATCGCGGGGCGGGGGATGTCCATCTGAGGCGAGCCGCGCCTGCCGGCTGACGGTGCATTCTGCCCGAGCCTGATCCCTGCCCCGTGGGCGGGCGTCCCAGGGTTCTCTTCGGGCCGTGCATGGCGGGCGCCGCCGCGCCCGCCGACGCCTCCGAGGCGTGCCGCGCGCGGCTGCGGTATAATCACCACCCATGTGGACGAAGCTTCAGAACACGCCCCGCAAGCGGGCGCCCCGCAAGGTCGCGGTGGTCGATCCGGACCGCTGCTTCGGCGCGTTCGCGTGCTCGATCTGTCAGGCCGCCTGCCCCGTCGAAGACTGCATCGTCGAGGAGAAGGACGCCAACGACCGCTGGGTCTGCGCGGTGCGCATCGACAAGTGCATCGGCTGCGGGCTCTGCGTGACCATCGGCAACCCGACCGCCCCCGGCAAGCGGGACTTCGGGTGCCCGGCCGACTACGACGCGATCGACATGGTCGAGTACGGCGACGTGGTGGCGGCCGTCGAGTCCAAGATGGGTGGCGGCCAGCCGGCCGAGCCCGAGCCGGCCACCGCCTGAGATGACCGTGACCGTAGAGACCGTGCTGCTGCTGACCGCGTCGGGCGGGGTGCTGTTCAACGCGTGGCAGATCTCGCGGCTGTCGGGCCGGGTCGAACGGCTGTCGGTCGGGGTCGAGCGGTTGTCGGGCTTGGTGGACTCGATCGAGTCCATGCTGCAGACGGTGGTGACCGTGCTCGCCTCGGGCGGGGGCCACACCGCGGGTGCCGGCGCTCGCGTCACGGCTGAGCGAAACGCTTGAACGGGGAGCAATAGGGCGGGCCCGGTCACGCGCGGAGCCGTCACGGCGGTGACGAGCACCGTGAACACCCCTGTAAACCCTCCCGGACTGCGTTGGCGAACGGCATCGCGGGCCGTGACGGCCGGCTCGTGAAGCGGAGGGCGTCGCTTCGTGCGCGGCAGTCGGCGAGGGCCGGATCCCGAAGTTCACCGCCATTGAGATACCCCCCGGACGGGGTGCCGTTGCGGCAGTTGGCGGGGGCCGGTGGCCGCGCCGGCAGCCCACCCTGCTCACTCCAGTTCCACGAGCGGCGTATCCGGGTCCACCCGGTCGCCCGCCTCGCAGCGGACGGCGGTGACCCGGCCGTCGCGCGGCGCCTTCAGCGGAATCTCCATCTTCATCGCTTCGAGCGTCACGAGCGTGTCGCTCCGCGTTACCACTTGACCGGGGGCGGCCGCGACCGCGGTGACGACGGCGGGCATGGGGGCGCGGATCGTGCCCGTGTCGGCGGCCGGCTCGGGCCCGCGGTCGGCGACCTCGACATCGCGCTGCCAGCGGAAAGTGCGGCCGCCCGCCCAACCCCAGTCGACGCCCGGCTCGCGGGCGATGACGACCTCCAGCCGTCGTTCACCCAGCGAGACTCGGTAGGTGCCGGCGTCGATCCGTTCCACCTCGACCGGCTCGACGAGGCCGGCGACGCGGACCCGGGCGGTTGCCGCGTCGGCACCGCGGGCGACCATCTCCACCGTCACCGGCCGGCGGGGAGGGGTCATGAGAGCCGCCAGCCTCCGAGGATGGTCCAGGGATCGTTCGTCGCCGCCGGCGAACCCCGGCCGGCCTCGGGGCCGTCCGGCGGGAGCCTCCCGTCGACGGCCAGCGCCGCGGCCAGGGCGAGGGCCGGACCCTCGTCGTCCTCGGCCAGCAGCCGGTCGATCTCCTCGTCCAGGAACCCGGTGTCGACCGGTCCCGCGACCACCCGCGGGTGGCGCACGATGCGCGACAGGAGGTCGATGTTGGTGCGCACGCCGAGCACGACGTAGCGGGCGAGGGCGGCCCGCGCCCGCGCCAGGGCCCGCGCGCGGGTCTCGCCGTGGACGACGAGCTTGGCGAGCAGGGCGTCGTAGGCGGGGGAGACCACGCCGCCCTCGACGACCCCGGCGTCGACGCGGATGCCGGGACCGGCCGGTTCCCGGTAGCGGAGCAGGGCACCCGCGTCGGGCAGGAAGCCCTCGGCCGGCCGCTCGGCGTAGACGCGGCACTCGACGGCGTGGCCGCGCAGCGTGATGTCGTCCTGCGACCACGGCAGGCCCGCCCCGCCGGCCACCGCGAGCTGGGCGTGCACGAGGTCGCGGCCGGTCACCGCCTCGGTGACCGGGTGCTCGACCTGCAGCCGCGTGTTCATCTCCAGGAACGCGACGGCCGCGTCGTCGCCGCTTCCCTCGACGAGGAACTCCACCGTCCCCGCGTTGCGGTAGCCGGCGGCGCGGGCGGCGGAGACCGCGGCGTCCGTCAGCTTGGCCCGCACCGCCGGGGTCAGGGCGGGGGCCGGACCTTCCTCGACGACCTTCTGATGGCGGCGCTGGATCGAGCAGTCGCGCTCGTGGAGATGCACGACCCGCCCCGCGTGGTCGGCCATGATCTGGACCTCGACGTGCCGGGGGCGGACGAGCAGCCGCTCGACGTACAGCGTCCCGTCGCCGAAGGCGGACGCCGATTCGCGGCGCGCCTCGTCGATGGCCTCGCCCAGCCGGTCGGGCGCGCGTACGGTGCGCATGCCGCGCCCCCCGCCCCCCGCCGACGCCTTCAGCAGCAGGGGGTAGCCGACCCGCGCCGCCGCGGCCGCGAGGCCGGCGTCGGTCTGATCCGCGGGGGTCTCGCCGGGGACGATGGGCACGCCGGCCGCCTCCATCAGGCGCCGCGCCTCGATCTTCGAGCCGAGGCGCGCGATGACGTCGGCGGGGGGGCCGACCCACGCGAGGCCGGCGTCGGCGCAGGCGGCGGCCATCGCCGGATCCTCCGACAGGAAGCCGTAGCCGGGGTGCACGGCGTCGGCCCCCGTCTCGCGCGCGGCGTCGATGATCGCGCCGATGTTCAGGTAGCTGTCGCGCGGATGGGGTGGGCCGATGGTGACGGCCCGGTCGGCCGCGCGCACATGCGGGGCCCCGGCGTCGGCGGTAGAGCACACCGCCACCGACTCGATATCCAGCTCGCGGCACGCGCGGACGATGCGCAGGGCGATCTCGCCGCGGTTGGCGACGAGCAGCCGGGTGATGGATTTCGCCACCGGCGTCACATGCGGAAGACGCCGAACTTCGGGTCGGCGAGGGGCGCGCCTGCCGCCATCGACAGGCCGAGGGCGAGGGCGGGCCGGGTCTCGGCCGCGGTGATCACCCCGTCGTCCCACAGCCGGGCCGTCGCGTACCAGGGCGACCCCTCGTGGTCGTAACGCGCCAGGATGGGGTCGCGGATGGCCGCCTCCTCGTCCGGCGCGAGCTCGCCGCCCCGCCGCGCCTGCTGGTCGCGCTTCACGGTGACCAGGACGCCCGCCGCCTGCGGCCCGCCCATCACCGAGATGCGCGCGTTGGGCCACGTCCACAGCAGGCGCGGGTCGTAGGCGCGGCCGCACATGCCGTAGTTGCCGGCCCCGAACGAGCCGCCGATGATGACGGTGAACCGGGGGACGACGGCGTTCGCCACCGCGTGCACCATCTTGGCCCCGTCCTTGGCGATGCCCGCCCGCTCGTACTCCCGGCCGACCATGAACCCGGTGATGTTCTGCAGGAAGATCAGCGGGACCCCCCGCAGGTTGCAGAGCTGGATGAAATGGGTCGCCTTGAGGGCCGACTCGGAGAAGAGGACCCCGTTGTTGGCGATGACGCCGACGAGGAAGCCGTGGAGGCGCGCGAACCCGGTGACGAGGGTGGGGCCGTAGCGGGCCTTGAACTCGTCGAAGCGGGAGCCGTCGACGAGCCGGGCGATAACCTCGCGCACGTCGTACTGGCGCCGGAGGTCGGCGCCGACGATGCCCCCGATCTCGCCCGGGTCGTACCGCGGGTCCTCCGGCGTCGTGACGTCGCTGGCCGGCGGCTTGACGGTGTGCAGGGTCGAGACGACGGTGCGGGTGAGCTCGATCGCCTCGGCGTCGTCGCGGGCGTGGTAGTCGGCGACGCCCGACAGCCGCGTGTGGACGTCGGCGCCCCCGAGCTCCTCGGCGGGGACGTCCTCGCCGGTCGCCGCCTTCACGAGGGGCGGCCCGCCGAGGAAGATGGTGCCCGTCCCCTCGACGATGATCGTCTCGTCGGCCATCGCCGGCACGTAGGCGCCGCCGGCCGTGCACGAGCCCATGACCACCGCGATCTGTGGGATGCCCGCCGCCGACAGCCTGGCCTGGTTGTAGAAGATGCGCCCGAAATGCTCGCGGTCGGGGAACACCTCCGCCTGCATCGGGAGGTAGGCGCCCCCGGAATCGACGAGGTAGACGCACGGCAGCCGGTTCTCGAGGGCGATCCGCTGCGCCCGCAGGTGTTTCTTGACGGTGACGGGGAAGTACGTGCCCCCCTTCACGGTGGCGTCGTTGGCCACCACCATCACCTCGCGGTCGCTCACCCGCCCGACGCCGGTGACGAGCCCGGCCCCCGGCGCCTCGTCGTCGTACAGGCCGCCTGCGGCCAGCGCCGACAGCTCGAGGAAGGGGGTGTCGGGGTCGAGAAGCCGGGCGAGCCGTTCGCGCACCGGCAGCTTGCCCTGCTCGGCGTGCCGCTTCGCCGCCGCCTCGCCGCCGCCCTCCCGCGCGCGCGCCCGACGCGCTTCGAGGTCGCGCTCAAGCGTCTCCATCGCGCGCAGGTTGGCCCGGAACTCCTCGCCCCGGGTGTCGACGCTAGTCGGCAGGACACGCATGGGGCGCCGATCGGGAAGGCGAAGACCGACCAGACCGGCCGGGGGTGTCGATGCCGGACGGCGGAATACGCAGGGTGAGAGCGTCGGCAGGCACCCGCCACACCGCCACCGGCGCTCGCGAACGAAACGACATCCTGCCGATTATAGTCTCGCGCGGTGCGTGCGGCGCGGGCCGGGCGGCGGCGTCGCGGCGGGCGCCTCCTGATATCCTCTAGGGATGCGCATCGCCTACCAGGGTGAGCCCGGCGCCTATTCCGAGGCGGCCGCCCTGCGCTTCCGGCCGTCCGCCGACCTCCTGCCGTGCGGGACCTTCGAGGCGGTGTTCGCGGCGGTCGAGCAGGGGCGGGCGACGCACGGCATCCTGCCCATCGAGAACTCGAGCCACGGCACCATTCACGGCAACTACGACCTCCTGCTCAAGCACGAGCTGCCCATCGTCGGCGAAGTCAAGCAGCCCATCGTGCACAACCTCCTCGCCCTCGAGGGGACTGCCCGGGAGCAGCTTCGGCGGGTGTTCTCGCACCCCCAGGGCCTCGGGCAGTGCCAGCGGTTCCTTCGCACCCTCGACGTGGAGCTCGTGCCCACCTACGACACCGCGGGTAGCGCCAAGCTGATTCGGGACGGCGGGCTCCGCGACACCGGGGCCATCGCCTCGGAGCGCGCGGCCGAGGTGTTCGGGCTGTCGATTCTGGCCGCGGGGGTGCAGGACTTTGCCGACAACACCACCCGGTTCCTGCTCGTGGGGCGCGACCAGACGCCGCTCGGCCCCGCCAACAAGACGACGATCGTGTTCACCGTGACCAACGACGCCGGGGCGCTGTTCAAGGCGCTGAGCGTGTTCGCGCTGCGCGACATCGACCTGACGAAGCTCGAGTCCCGGCCGATCCCCGAGCGGCCCTTCGAGTTCCTGTTCTACGCCGACCTCACCGCGTCGCGCGACGATCTGCCCTGCGCGCGCGCCCTCATGCACCTGGCCGAGTTCGCCCCCCTGCTGAGGACGCTGGGGTCGTATCCGCGCTGGGAGGAGCCCGGGACCGAATAGATGCCGAACCGACTCGCCGACGAGCCCAGCCCCTATCTGCTCCAGCACGCCGAGAATCCGGTCGACTGGTACCCCTGGGGGGAGGAGGCGTTCGCGCGCGCCCGCCAAGAGGACCTCCCCATCTTCCTCTCCGTCGGCTACTCGACGTGCCACTGGTGCCACGTCATGGAGCACGAGTCGTTCGAGAACGAGGAGATCGCCCGCGTCCTGAACGCGAGCTTCGTCCCCGTCAAGGTCGACCGCGAGGAGCGTCCGGACGTCGACCGCGTGTACATGGCGTTCGTGCAGGCGACGACCGGGTCGGGGGGGTGGCCGATGAGCGTCTGGCTCACCCCCGAGCTGAAGCCGTTCTACGGCGGCACCTACTTCCCGCCGTCGTCCCGCTGGGGGCGCCCCGGCTTCGCGGAGATCCTGGCCGAGATCGCGAAGCGCTGGCGCGAGTCGCGGGCGGAGCTGGCGGCGTCGGCCGACGGCGTGATCGAGCGGCTGCGGGAGGTGCAGCAGGGCCGGCGCCCGTCCGGGGGGCGCATGCCGGACGGCGATCTGCTGGCGGGCGGCGTGCGCGAGTACGCCGGCGCCTTCGACGCCCGCAACGGCGGGTTCGGCGGGGCGCCCAAGTTCCCGCGGCCGGCGGAGCTGCTCTTCCTGCTGCGCGAGCACGCGCGCACCGGGGACGTCGAGGCCCGCCACATGGTGCTCGAAACCCTGCGGGCGATGGCCCTCGGCGGCATGCGCGACCACGTCGGCGGCGGGTTCCACCGCTACTCGGTCGACGCCATGTGGCGCGTCCCCCACTTCGAGAAGATGCTGTACGACCAGGCGCAGTTGGCCGTCGCGTTCCTGGAGACCGCGCAGGCGGCCGGCGAGCCGTCGTTCGCCGACGTCGCCCACGACACGCTGGCCTACGTGCACCGGGACCTGCGTCATCCCGGCGGCGGCTTCTTCTCGGCCGAGGACGCGGACAGCCTGCCCCCGGACGGCGGCGTCGGCGGGGAGGGCGTCCCGGCCGCGGCGCGGGGCGGCGCGTCGGCGGAGGGCGGCGCGGCCGGGGCGGGCGGTCCGGCCGCGGCGCGGGGCGGCGCGTCGGCGCTGGCCGGAGCCGAGGGGTCGGCGGCGGCGAAGAAGGAAGGGGCGTTCTACGTCTGGGGTCAGCCGGAGATCGAGGCGCTGTTCGGGGACGACGCTGACGTCGTCCGGTTCCGCTACGGCGTCGAGCCGGGCGGCAACGCCCCCCAGGACCCGCACGGCGAGTTCACCCGGAAGAACCTGCTCTACGTCGCGCGCGGGGTAGACGATGTCGCGCGCCTGAGCGGCCGGACTCTCGAATCGGTCATGTCGGTGCTCGACGGGGCGAGGTCGCGCCTGTTCGAGGTGCGCGTGCGGCGTCCCCGTCCGTCCCTAGACGACAAGGTGCTGGCCGGCTGGAACGGCTTGATGATCGCGGCGTTCGCCCGCGCCGCGCGGCTCGCCCCGCTGGGCGAGGCCCCGTCGCCGGATCCGCTCGAGGCCGCGGCCGCCGCCGCCCGCTTCCTGCGGGACCAGCTTTGGGACGGCGGGCGGGGGGTGCTGCTGCGCCGGTTCCGCGACGGGCGTGCGGGCATCGACGGCTACGCCGAGGACTATGCCTGCGTCGCGTGGGGTCTGCTCGAGCTGTTCCAGGCCGGCGGCGATCCGACTTGGCTCGACTGGGCGAAGCAGCTCCACGCGACGCAGAGCCGGCTGTTCCGCGACGCCGCGGACGGCGGGTGGTTCAGCACGAGCGGCGACGACGCCAGCGTGCTCCTGCGGCTGAAGGAGGACTACGACGGGGCCGAGCCGTCGGCCGCGTCGGTCACCGCGTGGAACCTCCTGGGCCTCGTGCACCTGTCCGCCGGGGAGGAGGCCGCGGAGTATCGGGCCCAGCTCGATGAGACCCTGCGCCGCGTTCCCGCGTCGCCGCAGCTCGCGCGGGTGGTGCCCATGATGATGGCGGCCGCCTCCGCCTCGCAGGCCGGCGTGCCGCAGGTGATCCTGCTCGGCCCGCGCGACGCGGCGGGGACGGCGGCCCTGCACCGGGCGTTGACGTCGTGTTTCCTCCCCGCGGCGGTCAGCCTGATCGTCGAGCCGGGGGGGCACCAGCAGGCGATCGCGGCGCGGCTGCCGTGGGTCGCGTCGATGGAGATGCTCGACGCCCGGCCGACCGCGTATCTCTGCCGCGACGGCGCCTGCGACGAGCCGGTGAACGACCCCGAGGCGTTCCGCGCCAAGCTGGCGGCGCTGACCGCCCACCGCTCGCAGGCGGGACGTTCCTGAGCACGAGCCTCGGGCCGCGGCGGCTCGCCACGGGTCCGGCGGTCGCCCGGGCTGCGGCGGGCTTGATGGGTCGGCGGCAGCCCCCGCGCGGCGGGCGTTGCGCGCCGGCGACGGTCGAACGCGACCCCCGGTCGAGGCGCGACGATTCCGCCGCGACGGGACGAGGAGCCACCGCATGACCTTCGACGTCGAGGTGCTGCTGAAGGGGACCGACGAGGTCGTCGCCGAGACGGTGACCTACGCCGGTCCCGAACCGCCGGGGTGGACCGACGCGGACGTGCGCGAGGTGCTGCTGTCTATCCTCCGGGTGTTCGACCGGGTGAACCGCAAGGAGGAGGCGGAGCCCGGCGAAGTCTCCCTGCGCGGCCTGAGCTGGATCGTCACCTCGGCCGGCGCCGGCGTGGCGATCGCCATCGAAATCCCGAGCGGCGCCATCGCCGCCGGCCCCTTTGACCTGCCCGCCGACGAGCTGACCCAGATGATCACGCGGGTCATCTCGTCGAGCGCCCACGCGTCCTCGGTGCACTGACGCCGCCGCACGCCGCGCCGAAAGCGCGTCGGCCCGTGCCGGCGGCGAGGGGAGACCGAGGTGTTTCATCGGGCACGTCGAGTGGCGCTATACTGCCGATATGGTCGAGACCCTCACGGCCATTGCCGCCGTGGTCGCCGCCGTCACCGGGCTGCTCAATTCGCTGCAGATCGCCCAGCTCCGGGGGCGGGTCGATGCCCTCGAGGCGGTCATGCAGACCATCATGACCGCGCTGAGCGGGCGATCCGACGCGAAGTAGTTGTCGCGGGCCGGGGCGCGAGGCCGGTCCCGGCCGTGCGGCTGGTCGCCGTCTAGTGGCGCAGGCCGGGCGCGTTGACGTGCGCGTGGTGGCCCGTCTCCGGGGTGGTCACCTTACCGGCCGGCTCGTCGAAGCGTCGCTGCAGCCGGTGCACACCGGCCGCCGCATACAGCCCCACCGCGAGCGTCGGCAGTTCAACCATGTTCACGTCCAACATGGGGTTCGGGGGTTTTGGGACTGTCGGTGAACGTCGCGGACGATGGGTTGGTGCCGGAGGTGGGGGTCGAACCCACACGGGCCGTAAGGCCCACGGGATTTTGAGTCCCGCGCGTCTGCCAGTTTCACCACTCCGGCACGGAGGGTCCGGGCTCCCGCGGCCGGGAGCTCCTCGGCGTGCTGTCTACGGCCGCACGACGCCGTCGGCGCGCCACAGGTGCAGCGTGCGCGGCGTGCCGCGCTCGTCGTCGAACTCGTGCGTCACGTCCGGCCGCCAGTCGCCCATGCGGAAGGCGTGCGACACGATGCGCGCGCCCGGCCGGAGCTGCCTCGTGAGGATCGGGCGCAGCCTCCGGTTGGACGACGACAGCAGGTACAGCGTGACCACGGTGGCCTCGGACACGTCCGCCTCCATCGCGTCCTGCTGGATGAACGTCACGAGGTCGTCGACGCCGCGCCGCGCCGCGTTCGCGTTGGCCTCGGCGATGCGCTCGGGGTCGTAGTCGATGCCGACGCCGCGGGCGCCGAAGCGCTCGGCCGCGGTGATGACGATGCGGCCGTCGCCGCAGCCGAGGTCGTAGACGACGTCGTCGCGGGTCACCCCGGCCAGCTCCAGCATCCGGTTCACCACGTCGTACGGCGTGGGGACGTAGGGGGCCAGGCTCTCCCCTTGCCCGCCCGCGGTCACCGCCGGCGGGGCGAGCGGTGCCGACGCGGCAACCGCCAGTACCGCCGCGAGCATTGCGGCCCGTCTAAGCATGAAGGTCTCCTGATCGAACCACGGTCGTACGCGCCAACCCGTACTCTACAGTACTTTCGATTCCGCCTCCGGCCCCTCCAGGCGGCCGGCGCCCGCGCCGGGGCGGTCCGGGGCCCGCCGGGGACGGGGCCGCGAACTCCGTAACCGTCGATAAATGATGGGTTTGCCGTTGATTCTGGAGGCCCGGATGGGCTATACTGGGGAGATTCCAGGTGCGCCGTAGCCGGATTCCAGCTTGGAGGGTTACGTGAAGTTCGAAGTTGGAGACAAGGTCATCTACCCGAACCACGGTCTCGGGGTCGTCCAGTGCATCGAGACCCGGACCATCATGGGGACGACCTGCGGATTCTACTCGTTGCGGATGGCGGACAGCGACACCACCGTTCTCGTGCCCCTCGACAACGTCGAGGGCGTGGGGCTGCGCCGGGCGATCGGGGACCGCGAGGTGAAGAAGCTGTTCACGCTGCTCGGGAACGGCAAGATCGACAATCACCAGAACTGGAAGGGCCGCTTCAAGGACAACTCGGACAAGATGCGCACCGGCTCGATCTACGACGTGATCGACGTGCTGAAGAACCTCACGTTCCTCGCCAAGTCGAAGAACCTGTCGTTCCGCGAGAAGCGGATGCTCGACCGGGCCAAGTTCCTCGTCGTGTCCGAGATCTCCGAGGTCGTGGGCGACACCGCCGAGGCCATCGACGAGAAGGTGAACAAGGCCCTCGACCGCTGCTTCGCGAATCGGGACCGGGCCATGGCGCGGGCCAAGGCGGCGAAGACCAAGACGAAGGCGACCGTCGCCAAGGCGGCGAAGACGCCCGCCGCCGGCGCCCAGGAGGCCCGCGCGTCCTGAACCTCGAATCGACGCTCCGTCGAGCCCGGTCCGGCGGCGCCGGATCGGGCTCTTTTCGTCTGCGCCGGACCCACGCCGCCATGCGCCTCCCGTGGCCGACCGTCGTCGCCGCCGTGCGGTCCGCCGCCGCCTACATGGTCGTCTCCGCCTACGTCCTGGTGACCGCTCCCGTGGGCATGCTCATCGCCCTGCTGGTTCGGAGCCCCGGCGTGCTCTACTGGCTCGGCCGCCAGGGGGTGCGCATCGGGCTCGCCACCGTCGGCATCCGGTACCGCGTGGCCGGGGCCGGGCACGTCCGGGGCGATCGTCCTACCGTCTACTGCGTCAACCACACCAGCAACCTGGAGCCGCCCATCGTCTACATGGCCCTCCGCGCCGTGCACCCGAAGCTGCGCATCCTGTACAAGGCGGAGCTGCAGAAGCTGCCGTTGCTCCCTGTCGCCTTCGGGATCGCGGGGTTCGTGCCGATCGAGCGCCGCAACCGCGAGCAGAGCCGCGCCGCCATCGACGCCGCGGCCGCCGCGCTGAGGGCGGGCTTCTCGTTCCTCGTCTTCCCCGAAGGTACCCGTAGCCGCAGCGGCGCGCTCCTGCCGTTCAAGAAGGGCGGGTTCGTGATGGCGATCCGCGGCGGTGCCGCCATCGTGCCCCTGACGATACTCGGGGCCCGTCAGGCGATGCGCCGCGGCAGCCCCATCATCCGTCCCGTCACCGTCAGCGTGCGGATAGGGCCTCCCATCGAGTCCCGGCGGTTCGGCCTCGCGGAGCGCGACGAGCTGATCTCGCGCACGCGGTCGGCGATGGAGGGGCTGCTGGCGGCCGGTCCCGTCCGCTGAGGGGCCGACGGCGTGCGGCGCTGACGCGACGGAAGGGTCGCAAAGGAGCGGCGGTTCATGCGCTACGCGGCGACGCTCGCTTCTTGAGGCTGCCCACGTGGCCTCGACGGCGTAGCGTGCCGTGAGCGCAGACAGGTTACATGCGGTTGGGGTGGCTGCGCGAAGCGTGGCCATGAGCGTTTGGTTGGGCGGCGAGCGGAGCCGTAGGCGACGCTCTCCGGGCTAGGAGCCGCCGGTGGCGAATCGTAGCGTATAGGGGATCAGGGCCGCGCCGTCGAGGGCCTGGATGCCGTCGCCGAGCGTCACCGCGACGGGCCGGTAGGGCAGGAGGGGTTCGGCGAACTGCACGTTCAGCACCCGGTTCCGGGCGCGGTACTCCACGGTCAGCGCCAATCCGCCGCCCGCGTCGGCCGCGCCGACGTAGTCGGCCCGGACGTTACCGGCGAACGACTCCGGATTCATGTCGCGCGAGAACTGGAACCGGACGGGCGCGTCGAGGGCCACCCCGGTGTCGTCCTCGGTCGGGGCCGAGAAGATGACCTCGGCCGGCAGCCGCCGCTCGGGCGGGGGCGCCCGCCGGCGGGCGTCGGCGGGCGCGGGCCGCTCCACCGCGGTCAGGCTCTCGGC
The DNA here is from genome assembly GCA_963664545.2 of Vicinamibacterales bacterium. Classification (GTDB taxonomy): domain Bacteria; phylum Acidobacteriota; class Vicinamibacteria; order Vicinamibacterales; family UBA8438; genus JAJEEA01. The sequence continues at coordinate 4,464,757 of OY761475.2, forward strand.
CTCGATGGTGGCAAGCTGGTCGCCGCCGCCGACGACGCCGGTGACCCGCAGCCAGCGGTTGGTGTCGACCCTGGCCATCACGTCGAAGTCGAAGCCGTTCCCCCTCGGCTCCATGCCCACGATCCAGATGGAGGCGTCGGCGGACTGCAGCACGAAGTCGTCGCGGGTGTTGCCCGGCGCCTCGGGGAGGTCGCCGAACAGGTTGCGGGCGCGGAACCGGCCGGTCACGGTGACCGTCCGGTCGCGATAACGGGCCGGCTCGAGCGAGATGGTCCGGATGGTGGCCGCGTCCGGCGGGTCCGCCCGCCGGGTGTCGTCGGCGATCAGGATCCGGAGTTCGCCGGCCGACGGCCAGGGCTTGCCGAGCAGCCGCTCGGAGAGCGCAGCGATGCCGTGGTCCGCCACGCGCGGGTCGTCCGGCTGGAGGCGGCCGACGTCCCAGAACGTGCCCTCGATCTCGAGGAGCTCCCGTTCGCCCGCGACCGGCGGCGCGACGTACAGCGCGCGGAGGCGCCGCTCCCCGTCACTGACGAACACGTCCCGCCGGTCGCCCTCGGCCGCGGCCCGCACCACCACCGGCTGCCGGTGGAAGTAGCTCGGATAGGCGTCGAGCGCGGCCAGCGTGGTCGGCATGTAGCGGAGCGGCTGGGCGGCGGGGACGGCCGGTTGGAGGACGCCGCCGATCGCGAGGGCCGCGGCGGCGGCGAGCCGCCGGCGGCCGTGCGGCGCGCGGCGGGACGGCGCGGCGGGACGGCGTCGGTCGCCGGCTGGCGTGGTCCGCACGCCGTCGATCCTAACATATACTGTTCTTGGCAGTTGCGGCGACCCTAGGGGCCTGCGCCGTAGAACGGTGCAGACGCCCAGCGGGTTGGTTGGGCGGCGGGCGGAGCCGTAGGCGACGCTCTCCGGGCTGGGTCGCCGCGGGCGGCCGCGGGGCGATGGCAGAGCAGGTTTCCGAGCAGACCACCAATCGGTTGTCGCTGTATCTCCGATTCCTGAACGAACTCGAGGCTGGGGGCGTGCGCACCGTGTCGTCCAAGGTGCTCGCCGCGCAGTTCGATCTGAACGCGGCCCTCATCCGCAAGGACCTGTCGCACTTCGGCGACCTCGGGGTCCGGGGCGTGGGCTACGTGGTCGCGGATCTGCGGCGGCGCCTGCGGCAGATCCTGGGGCTCGACCGGCGGCTGAACGTGACCATCATCGGTGCCGGCAACCTGGGGTTCGCCCTCGCCGACTATCCCGGGTTCCGCAAGGAGGGGTTCCGAATCGCCGCGCTGTTCGATACCCTTCCCGGAAAGGTGGGGGGGCGGTCGCGGAGCGGCGTGCCTATCCACGACATCCGCGACCTGAAGCGGGTGGCGCGGCGGGAGCGGATCACCATCGCGGTGGTCGCGGTGCCGGCGGAGGCGGCCCAGACGGTGGTGAACACCGTCGTCGACGCGGGCATCAGGGCGTTGCTCAACTTCTCGCCGGGGGCGTTGCGGGTGCCCCCGGACGTCAAGCTGAAGAGCGTCGACCTGACGGTGTCGCTCGAGAGCCTGTCCTTTCATCTCGCCCGCGGCGGCGACCCGCCGGCCCTGCTCTAGTGATGCCCGAGGCCAAGCCGTCTACGCCGGCCGGAGACGCGGTGGGGCGCCTGTCGCACGTCGATGCGGAGGGCCGCGTCCGCATGGTCGACGTCGGCGCCAAGGCCGCCACCCGCCGCGAGGCGGTGGCGCGGGGCTCGATTACGATCGCCGCGGAGGCGCTGGCCTTGGTCCGCGAGGGGCGGATCGCGAAGGGCGATCCGTTGCAGGCGGCGCGGCTCGCGGGGATCATGGCCGCCAAGCGGACCGCGGACCTCATCCCCCTGTGCCACCCCCTGCCGCTCTCGCACGTCGAGGTCGACCTGCGCGAGCGGCCGGACGGCTACGACATCGAGGCGGTCGCGCGCACGACGGCGCAGACGGGCGTCGAGATGGAGGCGCTGACCGCGGTGGCGGCGGCGGCGCTGACCGTGTACGACATGGTGAAGGCGGTCGACAAGACGATGGTGATCGGCGGGATTCGGCTGATGCGGAAAACGGGCGGCCGCAGCGGCGAGTACCGCAGGGACGAGTGACCCGCCGGGCGCTTGCGCGGCAGGCGTTTCGCGCCAGCGAAACTCCCAACGCGACCCGTCGGGTCGCGCGGCGGCCGGACAGGAGAAGGACATGACCGATCTCGACATCAGGACCCTCGCGGAGCTGCCGTTCCACGTGTCCGGGCGCTTCTCCAAGCCGGTGCTGACGGGGCGCTGCGAGGGTGAACGCATCCGCGAGTGGTCGAACCGGCAGCTCTTCGATGAGGTGCGCGACCTGAGCCTGGGGCTGGGTGCCCTGGGTGTCCGGCCGCGCGACCGGGTGGCGATCCTGTCGGACAGCCGTCCGGAATGGGTCATCAGCGACCTCGCGACGCTGACCGCGGGGGCGGTGACGGTGCCGGTCTATCCGACCCTGCCGGCCAACCAGATCGGCTACATCCTCGCCCACTGCGGGGCGCGGGTGGTGGCGGTGGCCGGCGAAGAGCTGGCCGCGAAGGTGCGGGAGGCGCGCAAGGATGCGCCCGCCGTCGAGGCCGTCATCGTCTTCGACCGCGGCGCGCCCGGGGCAGGCGCGGGGGGCGGTTCCGGGGAAACGGCCCCCGCGGCGGACGACGCCGGCGTTTCGGAGCCGGACGGCGATACGCCGTTGCGGGAGTACTCGCTGGCCGAGATCATCGAGCGCGGGCACCACCGGCTGATGACCGAGGACGGCCTCGCCCGCATCTACAAGGAGCGGGCGCACGCGATCGAGCCGGACGCGTTGGCCACCATCATCTATACGTCGGGCACCACCGGGCATCCCAAGGGGGTGATGCTCTCGCACCGCAACTTCCTGGCCAACATCGCCGACGCCAACCGGGTGATCGGCATCTCCGAGGACGACACGACGCTGTCGTTCCTGCCGCTGAGCCACGCCTTCGAGAGGACCACCGTCTACATCTATCTCTACAGCGGCGCCACGTTCATCTTCGCCGAGAACCTCGAGACGCTCGGCCGCGACATGCAGCAGGTGCGCCCGACGGTGATGACCGGGGTGCCGCGGGTCTACGAGAAGCTGCGGGCGCGGGTCGTCGCGGCCGTCGCGGAGGCCCCGCGCGTGCGGCAGGCGCTGTTCGCGTGGGCCGTCGGGGTGGGGCACGCCGCCGCCGGCGCGAAGTTGTCGGGCCGCGCCCCCGGCCTGCTGACCCGGCTGCAGCGGCCCCTCGCCGACCGGCTCGTGCTCTCGAAGATCCGCGCCCGGACCGGCGGACGCCTGCGCTACGTCGTCTCCGGCAGCGCGCCGCTGAGCCGCGAGGTGGCCGAGTTCCTGTACGCGGTGGGCATGCCCGTGATCGAGGGGTACGGGCTGACGGAGACGGCGCCGGTGCTCACCGTCAACCGGCTCGAGGCGCCCCGGCTCGGCACCGTGGGGCCGCCCCTGGACCGGGTCGAGCTGCGCATCGCCGACGACGGCGAGGTGCTGGCGCGCGGCCCCAACGTCATGATGGGCTACTACCGGAACCCCGAGGCGACGGCCGAGTGCATCCGGGCGGGGTGGTTCCACACCGGCGACATCGGCCGCATCGACGGGGACGGCTACCTGACGATCACCGACCGCAAGAAGGAGATCCTCGTCACCGCCGGGGGCAAGAACGTCGCCCCGCAGCCGATCGAGGCGCTGCTGAAGCGCGACCCCCTGGTCGCCGAGGCGATGCTCGTCGGCGACCGGCGCCCCTACGTGTCGGCGGTGCTCGTGCCCGACGCGCCGACCCTGGAACAGCGGGTGGCGGCGGCGGGCATCGCGCCGGGCGGCCTCGACGACCTCGTCGGGCGCGACGACGTGCGGGCGCTGTTCCAGCCCATCGTCGACCAGGCCAACGCCGAGCTCGCCAGCTTCGAGCAGGTCAAGCGGTTCGCGCTCCTGCCGGCGCAGTTCTCCATCGACACCGGCGAGCTGACCCCCACGCTGAAGCTAAAGCGCCGCGTGGTCATGGAGCGCTGGGAGGACGTCATCGAGGGCATCTACCGGGACGCCTGACGCCCGGCGCGTCCGCCGCCGCCCGCGCCCCGACCTTGCCGGGCGGCGGCAACCCGGTTAAGCTGAAAACAGTGAAGCACTTCCAAGGAGGACCCATGCACGCAGGGCTCGTGCGACGCGGCCCTGGGTGGCGCGGGTGGATCGCCGTCCTGGCGGTTGCGCTGGCCGGTGCCGCGTCCGCCGCGACCGTCCAGCACGGGGACCACGCCGCCGACCAGGACTGCGCGGTCTGCCAGTTGCGTCACCAGCCCGCCGCCGACCTGTCCGACAATCTCCTGCTCGGACCGGCGGTCGCCGCGGAGCTGCTCGATCAGCTTCCCCGCGATGGATGGACTCCCGCCGATCGATTCTCCCGTCTCCCCGCCCGCGCTCCTCCCGCGTAGCTCTCGTCACTGGCTGCGTTACGTCGATCACGCAGCGGTTGCCGGACGCGTTCCTTAAGGCGATTTCAGCAACTCTTAAGTTGGTGAGCCCTGCTGCCCGCCTTATGTTGGCGTGTTCCATGGTTCTCCGCGAGGACCATACGACCCATGAAGCGTTGGCTCGACTGGCGCAGGTGGATCGTCTACGTCCACCGGTGGCTGGGATATGGTCGCCGCCCGGCAAGAGGCGGGTTCTTCGACGCAGCCGCCGCCCCGCGGGGACGGTGACCGCGGGGCCGAGGGCGTTGCTCCTGATTTTCGCTTGGCGTACGTCCCGCGTACGCCATGTCGTGGATCCGGCGCGGGTTTCCGCCCCGCGGCGTGCAGTTCCGGTCGCGCGACGGCCGTCTGGCCGCGGGCAGAACAGTTTGCCGAAACAGGCTTGGAAGATGAGGAGAGTTCGATGTACCGATTGAGTGCAACACGTTTGTCGGCCGCCTTGGCGGCGGCCGCGCTGCTGGCGCTGCCGGCTCGGGCGCAGGATACCGGCGCCGTCGCCGGCCGGGTCGCGTTGGAGGAAGGCGGCGGGCCCGTCAACGGCGCGGTGATCGTGGTCGTCGGCGCGGGCGCGGTGGGCCTGACCGACGAGGACGGCGCGTTCGAGATCGACGGGGTTCCGGCCGGGACCTACGAGGTGCTCGCCCAGCGCGAGCACCTCACCGCCGGCCGCCAGGCCGTCACCGTCGCCGCGGGGGAGACGGCGATGGTGGACTTCGTGCTCGGCCTGTCGGCCGTCCACGAGGAGCTGACCGTCACCGCCTCGGCCGGCGGGGCCGAGACGTCGCTCGAGGCGTTCAATGCGGTCACCACCCTGGACTCGTTCGACGTCGTCGCGGTGGGCGCCAACACCATCGGCGAGGCGCTGCGGAACGAGCCGGGCATCGCGAGCCGCAGCTTCGGGCCGGGCTCGGACCGGCCCATCATCCGCGGCTTCGACGGCGACCGGGTCCTCATTCTTGAGGACGGCATCCGCACCGGCGACCTCTCGAGCCAGTCGGGCGACCACGGCGTCACCGTCGACCCCAACGGGGCCGAGCGCATCGAGATCGTCCGGGGCCCGGCGACCCTGCTCTACGGCTCGAACGCGGTCGGCGGCCTCGTCAACGTGATCACGCCCCACGAGAGCTACCGCGACTCGCAGTTCCAGGGCACGCGCGGGCAGTTCACCGTCGACGCGGGGAGCGCGAACGCCCAGGCGGGCACCGCGGCCAGCTTCCAGCACGCGCAGGGCAACGTCCTGTTCTGGGGCGGCGGCAGCCTGCGGCAGACGGGTGACTACAGCACCCCGGACGGCACCGTCGAGAACTCCGCGACGGAGCTGACGAACGCGCAGGCCGGGGTCGGCTGGTTCGGCGACCGGGCGTTCGTGAGCGGCGGGTTCAGGGCCGAGGACGGCCGCTACGGCGTGCCGTTCGCGGGCGAGTTCCACGCGGCGCACGGCGAAGAGGACGACCACGAGGAAGACCAGGAGGACCACCACGACCACGATCACGATCACGACCACGAGGAAGAGGACGAGGACGACCACGAGGAAGAGGAAGGACACGAGGCCGCGATCGACCTCGCCTCGCGGCGGCGCGTCGGCCGTTTCGACTTCGGTCTGCGCAACCTCACCAACCGGGCCATCGAGGGCGTCCGCGTCACCGCCAACGTCATCGACTGGGGCCACGACGAGCTGAATATCGAGGACGGCGTCGAGAGCATCGGCACCCGGTTCACCAACCGGACGACCATCCTGCGCGCCGAGGTCGACCAGCAGCAGACGGCGCGGCTGTCAGGCCGGTTCGGGGCCTGGGCCCAGATGCGCGAGTTCGAGGCGGTCGGGGTCGAGGCGCTGGCGCCGCGCACGGACCAGACGTCGTTCGCCGCGTTCGCCTACGAGGAGGTCGATTTCGGGCGCTACCGGCTGCAGTTCGGCGGCCGGGTCGAGCGGAACGACTACCGCCCCGACGAGCGGCCGGGAGGCGGGCACGACGACGATCATGATGACGACGCTCATGACGACGACGACGACCATGACGACGATCATGACGACCACGACCATGACCACGACCATGACGATCATGACGACGACGACCATGACGACGACGACGGCGGCCACGACCACGGCGATCTCGTGGCCCCCGACCCGCGGGACCGGCAGTTCCTGGGGACCTCGGCGTCCTTCGGCCTCCACACGGATCTCGGCGCGGGCAGCGCGTTCGTGGCCAACGTCACCTCGTCGCACCGCGCCCCCGCCCTCGAGGAGCTGTTCAACTTCGGCCCCCACGTCGGGAACCTCGCCTTCGAGGTCGGCAACCCCGACCTCGACGCCGAGACGACGCTCGGCCTCGACCTGAGCCTGCGTCACCAGTCCGAGAGCGCGCGGGCCAGCATGAACTTCTACGTCTACGGGATCGACAACTTCATCTTCGGCGAGCGCACCGGCGAGGAGGCGGACGGCCTCGGGGTCCTCGACTTCCACCAGGGGGACAGCCGGTTCAGGGGCTGGGACGCCCGCGCGAGCTTCCGGCTGGGGGGGCGCGCCTGGACGACCCTCGGCATCGGCTACGTCGACGCGAGGCTCACGGCCACCAACGAGCCGCTGCCGCGCATTCCGCCGCTCCGCGGGACGCTGAGCCTCGACCTGCCGTACGGCGGGTTTACGGTCAGCCCGGAGCTGGAGTTCGCGGGCACCCAGGACCGCGTGTTCGACGGCGAGACAGAGACCGAGGGCTACTCGGTCGTCAACCTGCGCGCGTCCTACGTCTGGCCCCGCCAGAACGCCGCGCACATCCTGAGCTTCACGGGCTACAACCTGACCAACGCCCTCTACCGGAACCACACGTCCTTCATCAAGGACCTGGCGCCCGAGATGGGCCGCGGCGTCAAGGTGGGCTACTCGGTGCGGTTCTTCTAGCCCGTAGGCGGGATGGGGTGCTCCGCCGCTCGAATGCGGCGGGGCTTCCGCCCCGGATGGCCGGGAGCGCGCGGCGAACGCACGCCTGCGCTGCCCGGGCGCAACCGGCGGCGTTCGCCGCCGCGCCGGCTCGGTATGCCGTCGCCCACAAGGGGGGGCGCCACCGGTGTCCGCGCCCGGAAGCGGGCCGGTTTCCCGATCAGAGAAGCGGGCCGGTTTCCCCGGGTCAGAAGATCGTGGCGTTCGACAGCGGCCACCAGCGGAGCTGAACCTTGCCGATGACGTACTTTTCCGGCACCTGGCCCCAGTGGCGGCTGTCGGAGCTGCTGTTCCGGTGGTCGCCCATGACGAAGTAGTGGGCTTCCCGGACCCGCTCCGGACCGAGGTTCTCGTGGCTCCGGAAGCGCGGCGGCACGTAGTCGTCGGGCAGGAGCTGGTCGTTGACGTAGACGTTCCCGGCCTCGATTCGCACCTCGTCGCCCTCCTGCGCGATGACCCGCTTGACGAAGGACTTGTCGGGGTCGTTCGGGTAGTAGAGCATGACGATGTCGCCCGGTTCGGGGCGGCCGAAGAACTGATAAAGCGCCTTGTTGACGATCAGCCGGTCCTGGTCCTCCAGCGTCGGCTCCATGCTCCGGCCCTCGACGCGGGCGACCTGGAACCCGAACGTGACGATGAGCGTCGCGTAGACCGCGGCCGACGCGAAGGTCTTGATCCAGGCGACGATCTCCTCGCCCGCCCGCGCCGCCAGCGCCTTGCGTTGCGCCCTGCGGTGGGCCTCGTAGGCCTGACTGGGCGACAGCAGGTGGGGCGGCGGGGCTTCCGGTGCCGTGCCGTCTAGAGGCTCAGATACTCCCGGAGCCGCTTGGTCTGGGTGCGGCTGACCGGAATCTCCGTGCCTTTCCCGTCCTTCATCCTCAGGATGTAGTTGCGGCTGAACCAGGGGACTATCTCCTTGATCTTGTTGATGTTGACGACATGCGATCGATGGACCCGCCAGAACACGGCGGGGTCCAGATGCGAATGCAGCTCATCGAGCGTCCTATAGTTCGACGTGCCGGATACGGTCCCGGTCACGATCGTGATGACGTCGTCGGCCAACGAGGCGTAGACGACATCGTCGGCCTGAACGAGCAGGAAGCGATCGCCCGCCCTGATGGCGAGCCGCTCGCGCCGGTGCCGCCGCTCCGCTACGTATTGGACGATCCGTTCGAGCTCCCGGTTTGCCGCCGCTCCGTCCGGCGGCGCGGCCAGCAGCCGTCGGACCCGCTCGATCGACCGGGCGAGCCGCGGCGGCTCGACCGGCTTGAGGAGGTAGTCGACGGCGCTGACCTCGAACGCCTCGATCGCGTACTGATCGTAGGCGGTCACGAAGACGACCCGGCTCCTGACGCCGCGGTCCAGCAGCCGGCGGGCCACCTCGAACCCGGTCATGCCCGGCATCTGGATGTCGAGCAGCACCAAGTCGGGATCGAGCGACTCGGCCAGCGACACCGCCTGCGGCCCGTCCGCGGCCTGCTCGACCACCTCGACGTCGTCGAGCCGTCCGAGCTGGAAGCAGAGCTCGTGGCGGGCGGGCTGCTCGTCGTCGGCGACCAGAACTCGGAGACGCATTCTATCAGGCCCGACGGCGCCGGACCACTCTAGGCGGTGGCGGTTCGCGGCATCGCCAGCTCGGGAATCTCGATGCGGGCGCGGGTCCCCTCTCCCGGCGCGCTGTGCAGCTTCAGATGATAGTTGGCGCCGTAGATGACCCGGAGGCGCTCGTCCACGTTCTTCAGACCGATGCCGCGCCGCCCGTCGGCGTCGGGGACGTCGGTCGCCATGCCCAGGCCGTCGTCGATGACCTCGATCACGGTGTGGCCGCGGACGCGTCCGCTCGAGAGGGTGATGCGGCCGCCGCCCACCTTGCGGGAGATGCCGTGCTTGATGGAGTTCTCCACCAGGGGCTGGAGCAGCATGCTGGGCACGAGCTGGTCGAGGGTGTCGGGGGCGATGCGCTTCTCGACGACCAGCGTCTCGCCGAAGCGGACCGTCTCGATGTCGAGGTACTCGTCGATCGATTCGATCTCCTCCCGCAGGGTGACGAAGTGCTCCTGGCTCCGCAGCAGCCGTCGCAGCAGTCCGGAGAGCTTGCCGATCAGCATGCGGGCGGTCTCGGGCTGCGAGCGGATGAGGGACGAGATCGACGTCAGCGTGTTGAACAGGAAGTGGGGGTTGATCTGGCTCGCGAGGGCCTCGACGCGGGCCTGCATGAGCAGCTTCTCCTGCTCCTGCAGCCGGTGCTCGATGCGGGCGGTGTTCCAAATCTTGATGGGGATGCTGACGGACATGACCGTCGTCAGCACGATCGCCGCCACCAGCCAGACGTTGGCCGGCTGCAGGGCGAAGAGCCGCTGGGCGCCGAACTGGTCGGTGAGCGCCTGCCGCAGCAGTTCCAGGGAGACCGGCCCCGCCATCAGGGTGAACTGCCAGTCGACGCGGAACCGTCCCGCGAGCCGCCAGGTGTGCCGCCGCAGGGCCGTCACCAGCAGCGGGCTCACGTGCCAGATCGCCTCCTTGGGGGACAGCTCGCGCAGCCCGCCGCCCGCGAATCCGCAGCCCACCATGAGGATGATCGCGATCCACTCGCCGGCCAGCAGGGCCGGGAGCCCGACGAGGCCCCCGACTATCGCCCCGGCGTAGGGGCCGGCGATGAGCCCCGCGAGGAACGAGCCGGCGAGGGAGAGATCGGCCGCCGCGTAGTTCGGCAGCATGACCCGGGACGGATCCCCCTCGTTGAGCAGCAGCCGCGAGATGACCCCGATGCTGACGGGGATGCCGAACGCGAACGCGAACGTCAGCCGTTCGCGCCACGCCCGCTTCTCGGTCAGGAGGATCCGGCGGAACTGGCCGAACCGGACGAGCATGGTGGCGAGCGTCGCGGCCAGCGCGATCTTGACCACCAGGGTGGTCAGCAACGCCCGCTCGGGCGTGAGGAATCTGACTTCCTCGGACATGGTCAGGCGGGGAGACAGCCGGCGCCGCGGGGCGCCGCGACGACCGGCTCGCGCCACTATACCGGCGCCGTCGGCCGGCTGTCAAACGGCGCGATGACGGCCAAAGCTCTGGCAGCAAATGAGTTAGCGACCGGCCCGACGCCGCCGCGCCTCGGTCTCCGGCCGGTCCGGCCCCGTTGGGTGCACGACAGGAAAGTTGAGGATTTGCCGTCAGGGAGCCGTCAGGGGTATTGAGCGAGCGCTGATCGACCGATTGCTCGGGTAGGAGGATTCCGACCATGCCCGAGGCGCAAGTGACGAGACCGTTCGGTCACGCGGCCGAAAAAGGGGGCTTCAAGGAGGAGGTGTTCGCCGCGTTGGAGGCGGCCGTCCAGGCCGATGTCGACGCGTTCCTGCGACGCGGAAGGGGGAATGCGCAGGACTTCGAGACCCTCGAGCGGACCATTCACCGTCGAGCCCTCGACGCCGCCGACCGGGTCATCCGGGCGGCTGGGGCGCGGCGTTCGTAGCCGCTCTCGCGGCCGAAGTCGATGCGCTCATCGGACCGGGGAGCGTGGAGACGCAGGACTTCGAGGCCTTCGAGCAGGCGCTCCGTCGCCAAGCCCTCGGCATCGCCGCGCAGATGGCGGCGGAGCGGTTCAACGCGGACCACACCGACCGGTCGGGTTCGACCATCCCGTGCGCGTGCGGCCAGCCGGCGCAGTACGTAGGCCGCCGCCCGAAGACGTTCATCACGCTGATGGGCCCGATGAGGCTGGAACGGGCCTACTACTACTGCCGCGCCTGCCGCCGGGGAAGCTGCCCGCGCGACCGGGCCCTGGACCTGCAAGACACCTCGCTGTCACCGGGCACCACCCGGCTGGTGGGCATGATGGCGGCCGAGGTCAGCTTCAACAAGGCGAGCGAGTTGTTGGCCCTGACCGGGGTGGAGGTCGAGGCCCGGCAGGTCGAGCGCTGCGCCGAGGCGCTCGGCCGCGAAATCGCCCGTGACGAGCGCGCCGTCCGCGGGCAGACCGCACCGGCGCCCGCGCCCACGATGTACCTGGGGCTGGACGGGACCGGCGTGCCGGTCCGCCCGGCCGAGGTCGCCGGGCGCCGCGGCAAGCAGCCCGACGGCTCCGCCAAGACCCGCGAGGTCAAGCTGTCGACGGTGTGGACGGCCGAAGGGCGCGACGACGAGGGCCGGCCTCGCCGCGACCCGGGGTCGGTCAGCTACAACGCCGCCGTCGAGAGCGCGGCCAGCCGCGACACCGACCCGCAGCCGGCCGCCTTCCCCCAACGCGTCCAGCGCGAGGCGCAACGGCGCGGCTTCGACACCGCCGCCCGACAGGTCGTCATCGGCGACGGCGCCCCCTGGATCTGGAATCTGGCCGACGAGCATTTCCCCGACGCCATCCAAATCGTCGACATCTACCACGCCAAGCAGCATCTGAGCGATGTCGCCAAGGCCGTCTACGGCCCCGGCACGGACCTGGCCGACCGGTGGGGCAAGGCCCGGCGGGACGAGTTGGACGCGGGGCGGATCGACGCGGTCCTGACCGAACTGCGCGTCCACAGCGAGCACTGCGAGGAGGCCCGCAAGTGCATCGACTACCTGACCCGCAACCGCCACCGGATGCGCTATCCGGAGTTCCGAGCGGCGGGTCTCTGCGTGTCGTCGGCCGTCGTCGAGTCCGGCTGCAAGCTCGTCATCGGCGCCCGGCTCAAGCGCGCCGGCATGCGCTGGACCGTGGCCGGCGCCAACGCCATCACCGCCCTGCGCTGCTGCATCCTCAGTGGCCGCTTCGAGGACTTCTGGCAGCGACGAGCCGCGAACGCCGCCTGACGCCATCCAACAATGGTGTCGTGCACCCGGCCCCGTTTCTCTCCTTGCCGTTGCGCCGTCGAAACGGTATAGTCGCACGGTTGTCGTCTCCTGGGCCGGTGCGCCGATCACCGCGTGGCCGTCCTCGTAAACCGTCCCGTCGACCGCCACGCGGAGCCCGATTGCATGTCCCTACACCTGCAGGAGCCGGACCCCAAGAAGGCGGTCGCGCCCCCGGACGCCGCCACGCGCACGCTGTCGGTCGCGTCGGTCGAGACCGACTTCGTCGAGGAGGTCTACGAGAAGATCGCCTCGGTGTACGACTTCACGTTCGGTCCGACCCTGCACGCGGGCCGGCTCGAGTCGATCGGGCGGCTCGGCATCTCGCCCGGTGACCGCGTGCTCGAGGTCGGCGTCGGTACCGGCATCAACGCGGTGCTCTATCCGCGCGACTGCCGCGTCACCGGCATCGACCTGTCGGCGTCGATGCTCGAGAAGGCGGCGCGGCGCATCGCCCGTCGCCGCCGCACGAACGTCCGGCTGCTGCAGATGGACGCCGAGGCGCTCACGTTCCCCGACGACTCGTTCGACATCGTCTATGCGCCGTACACCATCAGCGTCGTCTCGGACCCCATCAAGACCGTGCACGAGATGCGGCGTGTCTGCCGGCCCGGCGGCCGGTTCGTGTTCCTCAACCACTTCATGAGCACGAGCCGGCTGGGGGCGAAGATCGAACGGTGGATCTCTCCCGTCACGGTGCACCTCGGCTTCAAGGCGGATCTCGATCTGCCGGCGTTCCTGGCCCAGGCCGGCCTCGAGCCGGTGTCGATCGAGAAGGTCAACATCCCCCGCATCTGGTCTCTCGTCACCTGCATCAAGGACGCCTGAACCGCCGGCGCCCGCGGGGGCGCGCACGGATCGGCGGGCGGCGCGCGCCGGCCCGGCCGGGTCATCCCATGGCACGCCACGAGCGCGACTTCTTCAACGAACGCCAGGAGCTGAAGCCGGCCACCTTCACGTGCCCCCGGTGCCGGCACCGGGGGGAGTACCAGGTGCGGTGGATCCGGCGCCTGAAGAAGGACCGCCCCCCGCGCGGGGCCGACGCCGAGGACCGCGAGATGCACCGCAAGCTCCGCGACTACATGGTGCGGGTCGACGACATGCTGACCTGCCCGCGGTGCCGCCGCCGCTTCGAGATCCCCTCGCACCAGTCCATCGCCTTCCTGTGAGCGGTCCGGGCCGGCCGCCCGCGCCGTTCGATTCGGTCCCGGCGCCGGCGGTTGGCGGGCGGGCCCCCCGCCGGCCGGGCGCCGACGCGGGTGGACGCGCAGACATCAGGACCGGGAAGGGGAGGCTCCCGGCCCGCATGGGAAGGCGGGCCGCGGCGGGAGCGGGCTGGGAGTCTGCGCCGTGGAACGGCGCAGACTCCCAGCGGGTTGGTTGGGCCCAGCGGAGCCGTCGGAGGACGACGGGTGGGCTAGAAGCGGGCGGTGACCGCGAACCGGACGACCCGGCCCTCGAGCACGCGCGCGGCGCGCTCCCAGCTCGACAGGCTCTGGTAGCCCGCCCCCGTGCTGCCGAGGGCGTTCCGCGAGCCGCTGTGGTAGATCTCCACGGCGTTGTTCAGCACGTTGAAGAACTCGAAGCGGGCGTCGTAGCGCCAGCTTCCGACGTTGAACACCTTCTGCAGGTTCACGTCGAGCTGCGTCCAGTACGGCTCGAACTTCACGCTGTTCAGCGGGATCATCGGAATCCAGTAGCCGCCCGTGCTCGTCGACACGGTCGCCGTGTCGGCGATGCGCGTCCCCAGCACGCAGGGCGCGACGCAGTGGCCCGGCTGCCCGTAGAGCGTCTCGGAGTAGGTGCCCAGCAGGGGGTTGGACGACGTGCGGTGGACGTAGAGCCCCTCCTGCAGGCCGCCCCAGTCGCCCTGGCCCCCCGGATACGCCTGCAGCGACGCGGCGAGCTGCATGTCGCCGATGAGCGGCAGCGAGAACGGCTGGGTGCCCGACAGCTTGAACTCGTTGCGGAACGGCCGCGGGTAGGCGCCGGTGTCGCAGAACCGCAGCTCGTTCGGGTTGTCGCCCCGATGCAGGATGTCCGCGCAGGTGTTGACCTCGCCGCCGAAACGGCTTCCCGCGCCCCGGTTGTAGTCGTAGATGCTGACGCGCCCGCTGTCCTCCACCGACCAGCCGCCGAAGATGGTGCCGCCGCCGGCCAGCCGGCCCTGCACGCTCAGCTCGAAGCCGCGGTAGACGTTCGAGTAGCCCTCGACTCTCCCCGCGTCCCAGAGGTCGGCGGACGTACGGACGGCGGGATCGATGTTGAAGACGTTTATCGACCCCACGAGGGGATAGGGCCGCAGCACCTCGATGTAGCGGCCGGTGCCGGCGTACGCCGGATCGGGCGAGCCGTCCGGCAGGGCCCCGAAGCTCGCGAACGAGTGGGACCGGTTGTCCTGCGCGAACGTGTTGTGGTACGTCCGCTGCCGGTACTCGGCGCTGACCGACAGGCCCGGGAAGACCTCCTGCTGGACGCCGACGGTCCAGATGCGGTTGTACTCGCGCGGGAAGTTGGCCAGATCGGGACTCCGGGTCGGGCTGGTGGGCACGCCGAAGGTCGCGGACGACCGCGGTCCGATCTCCCAGTCCTGGGCGATGTCGTCGTGGTTGCTTCCGTAGGGGTCGAGCCCCGAGCAGGCCCCGTTGCCACTGGCGTCCACGATCAGGTGGCAGTCGAACCAGTCGCGCGTGTCGCTGATGCTCGCCCCGTAGGAGTAGCGGCTCGGCAGGTCGCCGCCGACGTCGCGCATGTACTTGTTCCACCCGAACTTCAGCGCCGTCCGGGCGTCGCCGAACACGTCGTAGACCGCGCTGAACCGCGGCGCGAAGTCGGGCCCGAAGCCGGGCAGCTCGGACGAGTCGCGCCCGGTCAGGACGTAGGAGCCCACGAAGCGGCCCTGCCCCTTCGGCGTCGACGGCACCGAGACGGCCGCGAAGTCGGCCCGCAGCCCGTAGTTGAGGGTCAGGCGGTCGATGGTCCACGAGTCCTGCGCGTAGAAGCCGCCGTTGTAGTTCAGCAGGACCGACGTGTAGGTGGGGTGGGCGAAGACGTTCACGCGGTCGGGGAGCCCGGTGGTCCCGCACGGCAGCCCGGCGGTGATGTTCGCCTGCGCGGCGTAGTGGTCGCAGGTGACGAAGTCGAGCATGCGTCCCCGCGGGTTCGGGGCCGCGTCGTAGAACTGCAGGAGGTTGCCGTTGCTCGACCGCGTGAAGCGGTTGTGCCCCCTGGTGAAGTTCATCCCGAACTTGAAGCTGTGCGACCCGGTGACGTACGACAGCGCGCTCTGGTACGCCCAGCGGTGGGTGTAGTTGTTGGTCTCGCCATCGTCCTTGGCCCCGTAGATCAGGCCCAGGTAAGTGTCGTTCTTGGGGACCACGCTGAACCAGGGGTCGCCGCCCATCGACACCGGCATCTGCAGCAGGGCCTCGGGCGAGCCCACGTCCCAGTAGCACGGCGTCTCGGGGCACAGGCCCACGTTGCCGGGCCGCTCCTGGTAGATCGACCCCAGCGGGCTGTACTGGTAGTAGCTGGGGTCCCAGTCGCCGAAGTGGAGCGAGAAGCCGAACTCGGCCAGCATCCGGTTCGACAGCGTTCCCGTCCACTTCGCGGTCCCGACGTCGTAGTGCGGCGAGTTCCACGTCGACGCCGCCGTCTCGATGTCCTCGCCGAAGGCGTGCTGGCTGAAGCGGCGCTTCCGCACCTTGTCGAACATGGCCGATATCTTGTGCTGCGACGTCATCTGCCACGTCAGCCGCGCGTTGCCGTTCGTGATGCTGTTCCGGTCGAGGGCGGGGGTGCCGTCGCGGTTGGTGCTGTTGAGCACCCCGGCGTCGACGACGTTCCGCCGCGCCGACGCGAAGAACCACAGGTTGTCGCGGACCATCGGGCCGCCGACGGCCGTGTTGAAGTCGTAGATGATGTCGATCTTCGGCACCTCGTCGACGCCCAGACTGCGGACGCGCTGCGTGATGTTGTCGGCCTGCCACGCCCCCGGCGTCCCGCCCCCGAAGAAGCTGCCGCTGTACTGGTTCCCGCCCTCGTTCGGGATCATGTTGATGCGCAGGCCGCCGGTCTGCGTCTCGGCCCCCTGCCCCGAGGTCGTGTACGACGTCTCCGCCGACAGCATCGGGTTCAGGTACGCCTGGTACCGGCCGTCGCTGACCATCGAGTTGATCATCATGCCGTCGATCTCGACGGTGGTGTGGGCGGCGTCGAGGCCGCGGCCCATCATCTCGGACTGCTGCGCGCCCGCGGTGCCCCCCACGTCGGGCTTGTGCACCTTGACGCCCGGGATCAGCAGCGCGTACGACCACATGCTGCGTCCCGTCGGTATCGCCTCCTGCGTCTCGCGGGTCAACACCTCGATGCGCTGTACCTGCTGCACGTCGACCACCGGCGTCTCGCCCGACACCGTGATGGTCTCCTCGACCGACCCGACGGACATCACGATGTCGACGGGCAGGGCCACGTCGGCGCCGAGGATGAGCTCGTCGCGCACCTGGGTGCCGAAGCCGGGCAGGGTGAACGTGACCGCGTACACGCCCGGCCGCAGGTCGACGATGTTGTAGTTGCCGGTGGCGTCGGTGAAGACGACGCGCGAGCCTTCGATGAGGACGGGGCTGGACGCCTCGACGGTGACGCCGGGGAGCACGCCGCCGGTGTCGTCGGTGACCGAGCCCCCGATCGAGCTCTGCGCCACGGCGAGGGCGGGGGCCAGGAGCACGGCCGCCGCCGCGCTGGCGGGAAGGGTTCCGAGTCTCATACGCGCACCTCCTCTGTCTGCAGCCGGACAGTGGGGCTTGTCCCCCCCACCGCCGCGATCCCGGACGCCGAGGGTTCCGTGCGGGAAGACCGGAATGTGTTCTGGAGAGTGGGCCTCCTTGCTGGCCGCCGGTGGTGGCGCTCCGGCAGAAGCGACTCCGAGGCTCGGCGAACGGGTGCCGCCGGCCCGCCCCGCCGGTGGTGGAGCGGCGTCCTCCACGGATTCCCGCGCAGGTTGCTGGTGTCTGGTGTAGGGGTGGATGGCCCAGCCCGGCGAGCGTCGCCTGTGGCTCCGCGCGCCGCCAAACCAACCCGCTGGAACTCTGCGGGTTCCACGGCGCAGTGTCCCAGGCCAGCTAATCGTGCGGCCCCATTCTACCTCAATCGCCGCGGCCCGCATCGCGGCGGGCCGCGGCGGACTGCCGTGGGCCCCCGCGCGGCCGCCCCGCTCCGGCGGCGCGGCTTCCGGCCCCGCGGACCGCGAACCGCGGACCCGGCTATAATCGGACCTTCGAGGGCCTGATGCACGGGGGAGAGGCAGTTGTGACGAGCAGACGTCCCGGCTTCGGTGGGCTCTGGGCCGCGGTCGCGATCGGCGTCGCGTGCCTGTGGCCGGCCGCGGCGGCGGCCCAGGAGCGGTACACGCGGGCGGAGGAGGACGCGTTTCACCGCGCGGCCACCCGCGCGCTGGCCCACGGCGAGTACGACGAGGCGCGGGCCCTGGCCGGGGAGCGGGACGCCGCCGACCCGTCGGCGGCGTCCCTGCTGGCGCGGCTCGACCGCCTGCGCGGCGAGTACGAGGCGGCCGAGGAGCGGCTCGCCCCGGTCGCGGCGGCGAACCCCATCAGCGCGGCGGGGCTCGAGCTGGCGTTGCTCCAGCAGTATCTGGGCCGGCGGGACGAGGCGGCGGCGCGGTTCCGGGTCCTCGTCGACCGGCTGCAGCGCTCGCCCGACGCCGTCGACCTGTACCGCGCGGCGCAGGCCGCGCGGGCCCTCGGCCGCTACCGGCAGGCCAACGCGCTGCTGCGGAATGCGGCCGGCGCCGCCCCCGACGACCCCGCGACAGAGACCCTGTGGGGGGACCTGTTCGGAGAGAAGTACAACCATGCGGAGGCCTTGCAGTCGTACATCGCCGTGCTGGAGATCGACGAGGAGTGGGCGCCGGCCCTGCTGGGGATGGCCCGCGCCCTCGCCGACACGAACCCCCCCGCCGCGAGCGCCTCGGCGGGCCGGGCCGTCGAGATCGATCCCGACTACCTGGAGGCTCATCTCTTCCTGGCCCAGCGCAGCTTCGACGACCGCGACCACGAGGCCGGCCGCGCGTCGCTGGAGCGCGCGCTCGCCATCAACAATCGGAGCCTCGAGGCGCGGTCCCTGCTGGCCGCCGTCGCCTACGTCGAGGACCGGCTGGACGACTTCGACGCCGAGGTGCAGCGCGTTCTCGAGATCAATCCAACCTGGGGCGACGTCTACCGGGTCGCCGGCAACCTCACCGCCCGGAACTACCGCTTCGAGGAGGCGGCGGCCCTGGTGCGCCGGGGCTTGGCCATCGATCCGGCCAACACCCGCGCCTATGCCGAGCTGGGCATGCACCTGCTCCGGACCGGCGACGAGCTGGGGGCGCGGCGGGCCCTGGAGCGGTCGTTCGAGGACGACCCCTTCGACGTCATCACGTTCAACCTGCTGGAGATGCTCGACGAACTCGACGGGTTCGAGACGTTCGAGGAGGGCGACCTGATCGTCCGGTTGCATCCGGACGAGGCTCCGGTGCTGAAGGACTACGTGATCGAGCTCGGCCAGCGCTCCCTCGACGAGCTCTCGGCCCGCTACGGCATGGAACCGGACGTACCGATTCTCATCGAGGTGTTCCCCGAGCACGACGACTTCGCGGTGCGTACGCTGGGGCTTCCCGGCATGATCGGGGCCCTCGGGGCGTGCTTCGGCAGGGTGGTGACCCTCGACTCGCCCCGCGCCCGGAGTCCCGGCGATTTCAACTGGGAGTCGACGCTGTGGCACGAGATGGCCCACGTCATCGCCCTGCAGATGTCGAACCAGCGGGTCCCGCGGTGGCTGACCGAGGGGCTCTCGACGTACGAGGAGAAGCGGGCGCGCGCCGACTGGGCCCGCGACCAGGACCTCGAGTTCGCGAGGAACCTCAACCGGGGCGACGTGTTGTCGCTGCGCGATCTGAACGCCGGCTTCTCGCGGCCCGAGACCATCTCGATCGCCTACTTCCATGCCTCGGTGCTCGTCGAGCACATGATCGACGCGTACGGCGAGCCGACCATCTACGACCTCCTGCGGGCCTACGGGGAGGGCCTCGACACCGAGGAGGCCCTCGACCGGGTGGGGCTCAGCTTCGACACGCTCCAGGCGTCGTTCGACGCCTTCCTCGAGGTGCGGTTCGGCGCGCTGCGCCGGGCCATGGAGAACCCCGAGCAGCCGAACCCGGGCGCGGCGGGCGCGCTCGTGCGGCGGCTGGGCGACCCGGATGAGCCCGCGAGCCCGGAGCCGCCGGGCCGGGAGCCGGAGGGCGAGGCCCGGCTAGATCGCCTGCGCGAGCTGGGCGAGGAGCATCCGGGCAGCTATCCCGTCCAGATGTCGCTGGGCCACGCCCTGTGGGCGGACGGCGACGCCGACGCGGCGCGGGCCGCGTTCGAGAGGGCGGCGGCGCTCGCGCCGATGGCCACCGGCGACGGCAGCGCCCACGTGCCGCTCGCCGACATCGCCCTGGAGCAGGAGGACCGGGAACGGGCGATGGGGCATCTCGAGGCCCATCTAGAGCACGACCATCGCGCCCTCGGCGCGGCCCGCCGGCTCGCGGTGCTCGCCGAGGAGGCCGGCGACGACCGGCGCCGGCGCCGCGCCTACGAGCTGATCGCGGCCCTCGACCCGTTCGACGCCGAGCCCCACCAGTCGCTCGGCCGCCTCGCGATGGCCGCCGGCGACACCGCGACGGCGGTGCGGGAGTTCTCGATCGCCCTCGCGGCGGGGCCCATCGATCGGGTGTCGGCCCACGTGGACCTGGCGGACAGCCATCTCGCCGCCGGCGACCTCGACGCGGCGAGGCGCGAGGTCATCGCCGCCCTCGAGATCGCCCCGACCTACGAGCGCGCCCAGGAGATGCTGCTGGACATCGTGGAGGCCGGCCTGTGACGGCGGCCCTCCTGCTGGCGCTGCTGCTCGCTGCCGGCGCGGCGCCGGCCGCCGCCCAGCCGCCGGGCGCGGTCATCACGGACATCGACGCGGCGCCGCCGACGCCCCAGCTCGACGGCCTGGAGTGGACCTTCGTCCGCATCCGCTACAGCTCGTGGGAGGAACAGATCCGGGCCTTCCGCGCCCAGTACTGGAGCGACCCTTGGGCCATCGACGGCCCCGCGGCCGAGCAGAACCTGTCGCGCCGGCTCGGACGGGTCACCTCGATCCGGGTCAAGGACCCGGTGGTGCTGACCCTGGACGACGAGCGGCTGTGGGAGTACCCCTGGATCTACTTCGTCGAGCCCGGGAACCTGCGCCTGAAGCCGGACGAGGTCGAGATCCTGCGGGAGTTCCTGCTGCGGGGCGGCACCGCGACCTTCGACGATTTCCACGGGCCGATCGAGTTCGCCACCGTGCAGAAGGAACTGCGGCGGGTGTTCCCCGACCGGGAGATCGTGAAGCTCCCGATCGACCATCCCGTGTTCAGCGCCTTCTACCGGCTGACCGAGTATCCGCAGATCCCGGGGCTCGGGTCGTTCTTCAACGGGGTCACGTGGGAGAAGGGGGGGGTCGAGGCGGGGCTGCACGCGGTCCTCGACGACGACGGCCGCGCCATGGTCCTCCTCAACTTCAACACCGACATGGGCGACGGCTGGGAGTGGTCGAACGCCGAGGACTACCCCGGCTACATCCGGTACACCGCCCAGGCCTACCGCATGATGATCAACGAGGTCGTCTATGCGCTCACGCACTGACTCCCTGTCCGGCCGCCCGCGGTACGATCGCACCCTGCCCCGAGGAGGACGCTGGCGGAGCGCCCGCCTGACGAGGCACGGCGACGGGGCGTGTCGAGCGCGGGCGGTCGGGGAGCGCCGCGGTCGCGCGGGATGCGCCGCCGGTCGAACGTGGCGGGGCCTTCCGCGGGCTGCGGGCGCCGCGGCGGCTCTGGTCCGAGCGCATGGCTGACGTGTCTCCCGAAGAGCTCGTCACCGAGTCGATGCCCCCGCCGGCCGGCCTCTCCGCCGAGGCCGAGGAGGTGGCGGCGGGGGCGCGGGACCTCGCGCGCGGCCGCGAGCGCATCCTCGGCGAGCTGCGCCGCGTGATCGTCGGTCAGGACGAGGCCGTCGACCTCGTGCTGACCGCGCTGTTCACGGGGGGGCACTGCCTGATCACCGGCGTGCCGGGGCTCGCCAAGACCCGGCTCATCAAGGCCCTCGCCGACATCCTCGACCTGCCGTTCAAGCGCATCCAGTTCACGCCGGACCTCATGCCGGCGGACATCACCGGCACCGAGGTCCTCGACGAATCGGGCGGCCACCGCACCCTCACGTTCCGCGAGGGGCCGATCTTCGCCCAGATCATCCTCGCCGACGAGATCAACCGGACGCCCCCGAAGACGCAGGCGGCGCTGCTCGAGGCTATGCAGGAGCACCACGTCACGGTGGCCGGGCAAAGCTATCCGCTGCAGAAACCGTTCTTCGTGCTCGCCACCCAGAACCCCATCGAGCTCGAGGGCACCTACCCGCTGCCCGAGGCCCAGCTCGACCGCTTCATGTTCAACGTGGTCGTCCGCTACCTCTCCGAGGACGACGAGGTCAGCGTGGTCACCGCGACCACCGGCGACGACGAGCCCCGCCTCGCGCGCGTCATGAACGGCGACGACATCCTCGCCGCGCAGCATCTCGTGCGGCGGGTGCCGGTGGCCGAGGAGGTGGCGCGCTACGCCGTCCGGCTCGTCGACGCGTCGCGCCCGGGGCAGCCCAACGCGCCGCCCTTCGTCGAGAAGTGGGTCCGGTGGGGGGCGA
The DNA here is from genome assembly GCA_963664545.2 of Vicinamibacterales bacterium. Taxonomy (GTDB): domain Bacteria; phylum Acidobacteriota; class Vicinamibacteria; order Vicinamibacterales; family UBA8438; genus JAJEEA01. Next base: position 4,486,787 of record OY761475.2, read on the forward strand.
GCCTCCGGGCGTCGCAGGCCCTCGTCCTCGGCGGCAAGGCGCGGGCCCTCGCGCGTGGGCGCTACCACGTCTCGGTGGACGACGTGCGGGCCCTCGCCCGCCCCATTCTCAGGCACCGCATCGTCACCAGCTTCTACGCGGAGTCGGACGGCGTCGACGCCGACGCGATCGTCGACCGGCTCATCGAGGCGGTGCCGGCGCCGGCGAGCGGGCTGTGAGCGCCGCCATGCCTGCCGCGCCGGAAGGGCGGTCGCTGCTCGACCCCGCCGTCGTGGCCCGCATCGGTTCGATCGAGCTCATCGCCCGCGCCGTCGTCGAGGGGTTCCTCGCCGGCCTCCACCGCAGCCCCTTCAAGGGGTTCAGCGTCGAGTTCAGCGACTTCCGCCCCTATGTGCCGGGCGACGATCCCGCCACCATCGACTGGAAGCTCGCCGCGCGCCGCGACCGCTACTACGTGAAGCGGTTCGAGGCGGAGACGAACCTCGAGGCCCACCTCCTCCTCGACGTCAGCGCCTCGATGGCCTACGCCTCGCACGGCGTCAGCAAGCTCCGCTACGGGTGCTTCGTGCTGGCCGCGCTCGCCTACCTGATGCACCGCCAGCGGGACGCGGCGGCGCTGACCCTCTTCGACCACGAGGTCGTGGACGCGCTGCCGGCCGGCGCCCGCGCCGGCCACCTGCGGCGAATCCTCGCGAAGCTGAGCCGGGCCGAGGCGGGGGCGCGGTCGGACGTGGCCATGCCCCTCCACCGGCTCGCCGCCGGCCTGCGGCGCCGGGGGCTCGTGGTGCTCGTCTCCGACCTCCTGGACGACCCCGCGGGCGTCATCGAAGGGGTGAAGCACCTGCGGTTCCGGGGGTCGGACGTGCTCGTCTTCCAGGTCCTCGACCCGGCGGAGCTGACCTTCCCGTTCGAGGAGGCGGCGCGGTTCCGGGACCTGGAGTCGGCCGACGAGGTGCCGGTCGTGCCGGCGCGGGTGCGGCGGCACTACCTGGCGGCGATCGACGCCCTCGTCGCGCGCTACCGCGACGCGCTCCGGGCCGCCGACGTCGACCATCACGTGCTGCGGACGGACCGTCCCCTGGACACGGCGCTGCCCGCGTACCTCGCGGCGCGCGCGCGGAGGCGGTGAATGTCGTGCACAACACTGGCGTTCGTCACGCCCGGGGGCGGACCGTCTCCTGGACACGGCGCTGCCCGCGTATCCCGCGGCGCACGGTCGGAGGCGGTGAATGTCGCTCCTGACGCCGGCCTTCGTCACGTCCCGAAGGCGGACCGCCCCCGGAACGCGGCGCCGCCCGCGTATCCCGCGACGCGCGGTCGGAGGCGGTGAATGACGTTCCTAACGCCGGTGTTCCTGTTCGGCGTGTTGGCCGTCGCGGTGCCCATCGTGCTGCACTTCCTGCGGCGCGAGCGGCTGCCGCGGGTGCCGTTCAGCGACGTGCGCCTCCTGCGGGGCGCGCGGCTCGATCAGACCCGTCGGCAGCGCCTGCGCGAGCTGCTGCTCCTCGCGCTGCGGGTCGCCGCGCTGCTGCTGCTCGCGCTGGCGTTCGCGCGGCCGTTCGTCGCGGACCGGGGCGCGGCCGGGGAGCCCGCCACGGTGGTGCTGGTCGACACCTCGTTCAGCGTCTCGGGGCCGGGTCAGGCGGCCGAGGCGCGGGCGCTGGCCCACGCGGCCATAGATGCCGCGCCGGAAGGGCGGCTCGTCGGGGTCGTGGCGTTCGACGACGTGGCGCGGGTGGTAGCTCCGCTCGCCCTCGCGCGCGGTGCCGCGCACGCCGCCGTGGACGGGCTGTCGCCGCGTCCGCGCGCCACCCGCTACCGGGACGGGCTGGCCGCCGCCTCGGCCCTCATCGGCGACCGGCCGGGGCGGGTCGTGGTGGTGACTGACCTGCAGGCGGCGGGCTGGGAGGCGGGGACCGGCCGTCTCTCGCCGCACGTCGACGTGGAGACCCGGCGGGTGGACGCGCCCGCCGGCAACCTCGCGGTCGTCGGTCTAGACCGCGAGCGGTCGGGCGTGGCGGTCAGGCTGTCGCGATGGGGTGCCGGCGGAGAGAGCGCCCGGCTCGCGATCGAGGTGGACGGCGTGGCGGTGGACGAGAGCGTCCACCGGGTGGAGGCGGGCGAATCGACGGTCAGGCGGCCCCTGGTGCTGCCCGCCGCCGGTGTCGTGACCGCCGCGGTCTCCGACCCGGCGGGGTATCCCGCCGACGATCGCCGCTACCGTCGGCTGGAGCCGGCGGACGCGGCCGGGGTGCTCCTGGTCACCGACGAGGGGGGGGCTCCCGAGTTCTATCTGCGGCGGGCGCTGTCGCCCGGAGACGGCGTGGGCCGCTTCACCGTCGCCACCGCGGCGGCGTCCGATCTGGGGCCTTCATCCGAGTCGGGGCGGCGGCTGGACCCGCTGGCGGAGGCGGCGGTGGTCGTGCTGACCGGCGTCCGCGGCCTCGGCCGCGCCGGGCGCGACCGGCTCGCGGCGTTCGTGCGCGGCGGCGGCGGGCTGCTCGCGGTCGGCGGCCCGGCCGCGGCGGCGGCGGCGCGGGCGGGCCTGCTCGGCGCCGCGGCCGGCCCCGAACCGGCCGAGACCCGCGCCCACGACGGGCCGGCGGCCCTCGTGACGTCGGATCGCCGCCATCCGCTGGTCCGCGCCCTCGGGGGGCTGGCCGGCCGGCTCGGCCGGTCCCGGTTCGCGCGGACGGCGGCGCTCGACGCGGCGGACGGCGGGGTGGTCCTGTCGTTCACCGACGGCGCCCCGGCCCTGGTGGAGCACGCGGCCGGCGCCGGCCGCATCCTCGTCTTCGCCGCCGACCTGCGCAACGACGGCAACGACCTGCCCCGGCAGGCGGAATTCGTGCCGTTCGTGCACGAAATGGTCGGCTACTTGGCGGTCCGGCCGGCGCGGCCGCGGGAGTTCGTCGTCGGCGCCGCCCCGTCGGGTGCCCCATCCGAGCCGGGGCCGGCACGGCTGCCGGGCGGGGACGGCCCCGTCGTGCTGAACGTCGATACCCGGGAGTCGGCGTTCGAGCCGCTTAGCGACGAGGCGTTCCTGGCGTCGGTCGAACGGTTCGCGGGGACGGCGCATCCCGAGTCGGCGCCGTCGGCCGGGGAGGCGGCGCCTCCCAGTGACCCGGTTCCCGCCCGGGAAGAGGTGGAGCAGGCTCTGTGGCGCTATCTGCTGATCGGCATGGCCCTCCTGCTCGTCGCCGAGGGCCTGCTGGCGGCCCGGACCCCCTGACGGTCCGCCGGCGACGACGGCGGGGGGCGGCCGCGTGCGGTTGCCGCCGTCCCGCCCCAGTGCGACAATGGGCGCCATGTCTGAAGGCCACGGGGCGGATCTGCGCATCGCCTTGAGCCGCGTGCGGCGCCGTTGGCTGGCCGCCCGGTGGCTGCACGGGCTGGCGCGCGTCGCGGGGAGCGCGGTCGTCGGCCTGCTGGCGGTCATCGCCGCCGAGCTGCTCCTCGCGCCGCCCGACGTGCCGTTGCTGGCGGTCTCGGCCGCCGCGCTCGCGGCGTCGGCCGCGTTCGCCGTCCGCGCCCTGTGGCCGTTGCGCCGTCCGCCGTCCGACGACCGGGTGGCGCGGCTCGTCGAAGAGCGGTGCCCCGAGCTCGAGGACCGGGTGGCGACCGCCGCCGCCCTCGCCGCCGCGCGCCCGGCCGCCGGCTTCCACGAGCTGGTGGTCGCCGACGCGGCCGAGCGCCTTCGCGGTATCGACCTCGCCCGGGTGGTCGCGCCGGCGCGGTTGCGGCGAGCCGCCGTACGCGGGCTGCTGGCCCTGTCCGCGCTCGTCGCGGTGGTTTCCCTCGGGTCGACCCCGCTCGGCCGGGTCGCCCGGACCGCCTGGCTGCACGCCTCGCCGTCCGGGGCGGAACTCACGGTCGACCCCGGCGACTTCCGCCTCATGGCCGGCCAGCCCCTGCGCATCCGCGCCCGGTTCGCCGACGGCGGCGGCGCGCCGGCCCGCACCCCGCCCGTCCTCTCGGTGTTCGGCGGCATGGCCCCGCGCGAGATCCGCATGAGTCGGGCCGGCGACGGCTATCTCGCGGAACTTCCCTCGGTGACCCGCAGCTTCCGCTACCGCGTGTCGGCCGCCTCCTTCACCTCCCGGGACTACGCGGTCGAGGCGCTGTCGCCGCCGCGGATCACGCGCATCGACGTCGAATACGACTATCCGCCGTTCACCGGTCTCCCCCCGCGCGTCGAGGAGGACGGCGGCGACCTGTTCGCCCCCGCCGGTACCACCGCCCGGCTGGTCGTCCATACCGACAAGCCCGTCGTGGAAGGGGCGCTGGTGCTATCCGACGGCCGCCGGTTGGACTTGGCCGATGCCGGGGACGCCCGCCGCCGCGCCGCGACCCTGGTCGTCGACGGCGACGGCGGGTACCGGGTGAGGGTCGTCGACGCCCACGGACTGTCGAACCGGGACGCGGCCGACTACCTCGTCCGCGCCACCGCCGACCGTCCCCCGACGGTGCGGGTGCTGCGCCCCGGCGGCGACCGGGAGGTCACGCCGCTCGAAGAGGTGACCGTCGAGGTGCGGGCCGACGACGACCACGCCGTCGATCGCCTCGACCTCGTCTACACGGTGGTCGGCCGGGCGGAGCGGGCGCTGCCGTTCGAGATCCACGGGGACGCCTCGGCGGTGACGGGGCTCCGCACGTTCTTCGTGGAGGACCTCGCGGTCGAGCCCGGCGACGTCATCACCTACTACGCGCGGGCGCGCGACGCGGGTCGCGCCGGCGTCTCGACCGAGGCGCGCTCCGACCTCTACTTCCTGGAGATCCGGCCGTTCGACAACGAGTTCGAGGAGGCGCTGAGCCAGGGCGGCCTGGGGCCCCAGGCGGCCGAGATCGGCCGGCTGGTGGCGCTGCAGAAGCAGATCGTCGTGGCCACGTGGCGGCTCGACCAGACGGAGGACCGTAGCGGGGACGACGTGCTCGCGGTGGCGGAGGTGCAGGGCGAGGTGCGCGACGAGACGGCGGTCGCGGTGGGCGCGCCCGGACCGGCGGGCCGGACGTTCGGCCGGAACCGGCGCGGCGCGGACGGCGGGGCCGGTCCGGCCGTCCAGCGTCGGGCGCTCGAGGCCGCCGTCGAGGCGATGACCGCGGCCGAGGCGGCGCTCGAGGCACTGGACACCGCGTCGGCGCTGCCGCACGAGACCGAGGCGCTCGACCGGCTGCTGAGCGCCCAGGCCGCGGTCCGCCGCCGGCAGGTCTCGATGCAGCCGAACGGCGGGTCGGGGGGGCGGCAGGCGCCGCTCGACCTGTCGCAGTTGTTCGACCGCGAGCTGCGCCGCGAGCAGGAGACGAGCTACGAGACCGGCCGGCAGCCCGGCGAGCCGGAGGCCGACGGGGACGACGAGGCCCTCAACCGCCTGCGGGAGCTCGCCCGGCGGCAGGAGCGGATCAACCAGGAGCTACGCCGGTCCCCGGAGACGGGCACGCCGGAGGAGCGCCGTCGGCGGCTGGAGCGGCTGAGACGGGAGCAGCAGGCCCTGCGGGCGGAGGCCGACGCCCTGGCGGAGCGGCTCGGCGGCCGGCCCGGCGCGGACGGTCGGTCCGGGTTGGGAGGCACCCCGAGTGAGGAGCTGCGCCGGGCGGCCGACGAGATGCGGCGAGCGGGCGGCGGCCTGCGCCGCGAGGACGCCGGGGCCGCGCGCGAGCACGGGGACCGGGCCGCGGACGCCCTGCGGCGGCTCGCGGAACGCCTGCGCGCCGGTCTGGGCGATGAGGCGGGAGTACCGGGCGAGCCACGGGACGAGGCTGAGCAGCGGCTGGCGGCCGAACTGGAGATTGCCCGGCGGCTGCTCGATCGCCTGCAGGCCTCGGCGGCCGGAGACGGCGGGAGTCGCAACGCGGACGGCGGCGAGCCCTCCGACGAAGGCCCGCCCCGCGGAGAGCCGTCGTCCTCCTCCCGAGGCGGGGGCGAAGCGACTTCGGCTAGCGAACGCTCGGGCGGGGCCGGGAGCGAGACCGGGTCCCGGGCCGATCCGTCGGAGGAACGGGGCGCGTCCGTCGCCGGTTCGGCGACGGACGCGGGGCAGGAGGCGGCGGCCGAGCTGGCGCAGCGTCCCGAGTTGCTCCGGGCTCTCGGTGAAGCCAATCCCGGTCTCGCTGCCGACCTCGAACGCTGGGCGCGGCAGTGGCGCAGCCGGTCCGCGCCCGGCACCGACCCCGCGAGGCTCGACTTCGCCCACTGGACGGCGCTGCGCCGCGATCTCGTCACCGCCCTGCGTCGCTTCGAGAGCGACCGTGCGCGGGAGTTGGCGGAGCGCGCGCTCCGGGACCGCTACGCGGCGGGGCCGGACGACGCCGTGCCCGAGCGCTATCGGCGCCTCGTGGACCAGTACTACCGGTCGCTGGCCGGCGCCCCGCCGGCGGTTCCGTGATGCGCTTCGCCGCCGCGTGGCCGTGGTGGGTGACGCTCGGACTGACGGCGGCCTTCGCCGTCGCCGCCGGTTGGGGCTACCTGCGGCCTCTCGCGGGGCTGCCCCGTCGGCGCGGGGCGTTGCTGACCGCGCTCCGGTTCGCCGTCTTCCTGCTGATTCTCGTCCTGCTCGCCCGCCCCGTGCGCGAGGAGCCGGCGCTTGCGGACCGCCCGGCGGTCGCGGTCCTGCTCGACCGGTCGCGCAGCATGGGCATCGCCGACGCGGGCGGCGCGCGCCGTCTCGATGCGGCGGTGGCGGCGATCCGGGACGACGTGATGCCGGCCCTCGCCGACGACGTGCGCGTCGATCTGTGGGGGGTCGGCGAACGGCTCGAGCCTCTGGACCTCACGGACATGCGGCCCGAGGCGCGCTGGAGCGATCTGACGGGCAGCCTCGCCGAGGTCGAGGAGCATTACGCCGGGCGGGAACTGGCCGCCATCGTGCTCGTGTCCGACGGTGCCGACACCGGAGTCGGCCTCCCCGACGCGCCCGCCGGGCCGCCGGTCTTCACGGTGGGCGTCGGTGCCCGCGAGCCCGGCCTCGACCGCGAGGTCCTCGGAGTGAGCGCGGGCCGGCCGGCGGCGGCGGGGTCGGCGGTCGACCTCGCGTTCTCCACCGTCGGCCATGGCTTCGGCGGCGAGCCGTTCGACGTCCGGGTGCTCGAGGACGGCCGCCTGATCCGGGTGGTGACCGTGGACCCGCCCGCGGACGGGGCCGTCGCCCGCTCGGTCGTCGCGGTGTCGCCCAAGGGGGAGGGCGCGACCCTCTACACGGTCGAGATTCCTTTCGACGAGGGCGAGCTGGTCGCCGGGAACAACGTCCGCCGCGTGCTCGTGCCCCCGCCCGCCCGGCCCCGGCGCGTGCTGCTCGTCGAGGGCGGCCCCGGCTACGAGCACAGCTTCCTGAAGCGCGTCCTGCGCGGCGACCCCGGGATCGTCGTCGACGCGGTCGTCGACAAGGGCCGCAACGATCTCGGCGAGCGCACGTTCTACGTGCAGGGCGCGGCCGACAGGGCCGAGGCGCTGGCCGGGGGCTATCCGGCGACGCGCGAGGCGTTGTTCCGGTACGACGCGGTCATTCTGGGGAACGTGGAGGCGGCGCGGCTGCGCCCGCGGCAGGTTGAGGATACCGCGGTGTTCGTGTCCGACCGGGGGGGCGGCCTGCTCGTCATGGGCGCCCGCTCGTTCGAGGGGCGCGGGTTCCAGGGCACTCCCATCGAGGCCCTCCTGCCGTTGGCGCTGCGGGAAGAGGGGCGCGCGGGGGTCCTCGACGCGGGGGCGGCCGCGGGCGCGCCGGCCCGCGTCGCCCTGACGCCGGACGGGGCGGATCATCCCATCCTGCGCCTGGGCGCCGGCGTCGAGGAGACGGCGGCGGGCTGGGCGGCGATGCCCGCGCTGGGGGGCGTGGTACCGCTGGGACCGCCCCGCCCCGGTGCCGCGGTGCTCGCGGTCGCGGCCGGGGAATCGGCGGCCGGGTCGGCCGTCGCGGTGTCGTCCGGCGGCTCCGGGGGAGCGGTGACCCGCCGAGGGGGCGAACCGGCGGCCCGGCCGGTCGTCGCGGTGCAGCGCTTCGGCCGCGGCCGCGCCATGGTCTTCGCGGGCGAGGCGTCCTGGCGGTGGCGGATGCTCGCCCCCTCGACCGACCGCACCTACGAGCGGTTCTGGCGCCAGACGGCGCGCTGGCTGACGGGGGCCGCGCCGGACCGCGCCGAGCTGCGGGTCGACGGCGGTCGGTCGGTCGGCGAGCCGCTGCGCATCGAGGTCGCGGCGGCCGACGAACAGTTCGCGCCGCTGACCGGCGCCCGCGTGCGGGTCCGCGTCCGCGGTCCGAACGGCGGGGAATGGGAGCAAGACGCGCCCCCGCGGCCGGGCGCGCCCGGGCGCTACGCGGTGGAGGTCGCGCCGCGCGGGCGCGGCGTGCATCGGGTGACGGCGGCCGTCGAGCACGGCGGCGGCACGCTAGAACCGGCGGGCGCGGCGGTGCTGGTGGGGGGGGCGGACCCGGAGCTGAGCGAGCCCCGGCGTCACGACCGCGTGCTGCGGGGGCTCGCCGAGGCCGCCGCCGGCCGGACCTTCGATCTCGGCGGGCTCGGCGGGCTCGCGGACGCCGTCCGCGCCGGTCTCGGCCCCCCGCCCGCCCCCGTCCTCCGCGATGCCTGGGACACCGTCTGGGCGTTCCTGCTGATCGCCGGCCTGCTCTCCGCCGAATGGGGACTGCGCCGCGGTTGGGGGTTGCGGTGAGCCGCGCTCGCCGGCACGGCGCGGGCGTTCTGCTCGTGGCGCTCCTGGCCGGGTTCGCGCCGTCCGCGCCGTCGGCGCAGGACCGGTACGCCCTCGTGGTCAGCGGCGCCTCGGGCGGGGCCGAGTTCCGCGAGAAGCACGCGCGGTGGCGCGCCGAGCTGGTCGGCGCGCTGCGCGGTCTCCCGGGGTTCGACGAGGACCACCTCACCGTGCTGGCCGAGACCCCCGGCCCCGGCGTGGGGCGGGCGTCGCGCGCCGGCGTCCGGCGGGCGCTTGACGCCCTCGCCGGCCGCATGGGGGACGACGCCGTCCTCTACGTCGTCCTCATCGGCCACGGCTCGTTCGACGGCGTGGACGCCAAGTTCAACCTCGTCGGGCCGGACCTCGAGGCCGGGGAGTGGGACCGCTGGCTGGGGGACCTGCCGGGGCGGCTCGTCTTCGTCAACACCGCGAGCGCCAGCTTCTCGTTCCTCCGGAGGCTGTCGGGGCCGGGGCGCGCCGTCGTCACCGCGACCGAGTCCGCGGCGCAGCGCTACGACACGGTGTTCCCGCAGTTCTTTATCGCCTCGCTGACCGACGCCGCCGCCGACGAGGATCGGAACGGCCGCGTGTCGGTGCTCGAGGCGTTCGAGTTCGCCAGCTTCGGCGTCCGGCAGTGGTACCGCCAACGGGGGCGGCTGGCCACGGAGCGCGCCCTGATCGACGACAATGGAGACGGCCGCGGGCGCGAGGCCGGCCAGCCGGGTCCGGACGGGCCGGTCGCGGCCCGGCTCCACGTCGGAGCGGGTCCGGCCCCGGCGCCTCCGGCGGCGGCCGATCCCGCGGTGGCGGCGCTGATGGCGCGGCGGGCCGCGCTCGAGGAGGCGGTCCACGCCCTGAAGGCGGCCCGGCCGCGCATGACGGCGGCGGCCTATCTCGACGAGCTCGAACGCGCCCTGATCGACCTGGCGCGCGTCTCCCGGCAGATCCGCCGGCTGGGGTCGATCCCCCGCGAGCCCGCACCGTAGGATCGTGCGGACTCTTGTCGGTCGCCGTCCGGTGCCGTGCGCGGCGATCCGTGGGCCGGCGGGCGCTGTTCCATACCACACTACGCACCCGGCAACGTGGTTGGGCGCCGGGCGGACCCGGAGGCGACGATTCCCTCATGCATTGCGCAAGCTGCGGCACCGAGATAGCGGAAAAGGCGCTGATCTGCTTCCGATGCGGTGCCGCGACCGCCCGCCGTCGCCGGGAACCGGCGCGGGTCGGCCGCCGACGGCGGTGGCTGTGGATCGTGCTGGCGGGGCTCGTCGCCCTGGGGCTGGCCGGCTGGCTGTTCTTCGGCGGCGGATGGGTGGAACGCTTCCGCGGACCGGAGTCCGCATCCTCGGGCGGACACGGGACGCCGGTCGCCGCGCCGCCGTCCGCGGACCGGGCGTCTGCGCCGTAAGCGGCAGAACGGTGCGGACTCTTGTAGGGCCGGTTGGCCGGTAGGCGGGGCCGCAAGGCGGTGATTCGGCAGGGGGCAGGGGCTGCGCCGTACCGTTGCGCGGACTCCTGGAGGGTCGGTTGGCTGCCAACGGGCTGCAGGCGACGGTTGGCGGGCGGGAGAGTGCACATGGCTGCGCCTAGACTCGAGGTCAGCGATCAGCACGGCCGGCGGGTGGTCCGCGTGGACAAGGACCCGTTCACCATCGGGCGGCGGATCGGGAGCGACCTGCACCTGACGAACGCCGACGTGTCGCGCGTCCACGCCGAGATCACGGCCGTCGACGGCGGCTTCCGCCTCTGCGACCGCGGGTCGCGCCACGGCGTCTTCGTCAACGGCGAGGCCGTCGCCGAGCACCGGCTCGCGCACGGCGACCAGGTCAGGCTCGGCCACCGGGACGGGGCCGAGTTCGTCTTCCTGTCGGACGACGAGGCCCCGGCCGCCGCGACCGCGGAGCGCGGCGCCGTCGGCGAGCTGCACCAGGTCGCGGTGCTGCTGGAGGGGCTGCGGGCGCTGAGCTCCGGCAAGGTGCTCGACGACGTGCTGGCGATGGTCCTCGACTCGGCGATCGCCGTCAGCCGGGCCGAGCGCGGCTTCATCATGCTGGCGGGCGACGACGACCGCCTCGAGTTCAAGCTGGGCCGCTCGGGGGAGCAGGCCACGCTGCCGGGGGACACCTTCCAGACCAGCCGCAAGATTCCCGAGGAGGTCTTCCGCGCGGGCCGGTCGCGCATCGAGACCGATCTGCTCGACGGCGATCTCGCCGACCAGCACATGGGCACCGTGGCGCTCGGCATCCGCAACGTCCTGTGCGTGCCGCTGCGGCTCGTCCGCTACGTCGAGGCGCAGGACGCGGCCGCCGAGGAGCGGCGCATCGGCGTGCTCTACCTCGACAGCCGCGCCAAGGGCGACCTGCTGTCGCCGGAGACCGGCGCCACCCTCGACGCCCTCGCCGCCGAGGCGGCGGTGGCCATCGACAACGCGCGGCTCTACCGCGCCGCGATGGAGAAGGCGCGGCTCGACCAGGAGATGGCCACGGCGGCGCAGATCCAGCAGGCCCTGCTGCCCACCCGCAGCCGGACCGGGCCGTTCTTCGACGCGGCGGCCGAGATGTTGCCTTGCCTCTCGATCGGCGGCGACTTCTTCGAGTACATCGACCTGCCGGAGGGCCGGTTCGGTTTCGCCTTGGGCGACGTCTCCGGCAAGGGGCCGCCGGCCGCCCTCCTCGGCGCCCTGACGCAGGGCAGCCTCGCCGCGCAGACCGCCGTCGCCGCCGGTCCGGCCGACGCCCTGACCCGGCTCAACACCGCCCTCGTCCGGCGGGCCATCGAGGGCCGCTTCGTCACGCTCTTCTACGCCCAGCTCGAACCCGACGGCACGCTGACGTTCTGCAACGGTGGGCACAACCCGCCGTTCCTCGTCGACGGGCGCGGCGAGGTACGCCGTCTGGAGACCGGCGGCATGCCGATGGGCCTCTTCGACGGCCTGCCGTTTGCCGAGGAGTCGGTCAGGATGGAGCCGGGCGACCTGCTGGTGCTGTTCTCCGACGGGGTGTCCGAGGCCCTCGACCCGGACGGCGCCGAGTTCGAGGACGCCCGCATCCTCGAGAGCATCGCCGGCGCCCCCACCCGGGAGGCCGCGGCGCAACTGGAGCACCTGCTCTCGAGCGTGAAGACGTTCACCGCCGGGGCGCCCCAGAACGACGACGTGACGGTGCTGGTGGTCGCCTACCGGGGCCGTCCGGAGCCGCGCTGACGGACCACGGCCCGCCCTGCGGGGGCATAGGCGCGACCTCAATGACTATGCCGGACGGACATTATGTTCGTGCGGCATAAATGTCCGTGCGCGCACGGGCCGGGGACGGCGGGCCGCGCGGCGGCCGGCCGGCTCAGCGGTCGGCCATCGGGACGTAGTCGCGCTGGTCCTGGCCGACGTAGATCTGCCGGGGCCGGGCGATCTTCCGGGTCTCGTCCGACAGCAGCTCCCCCCACTGCGCGATCCAGCCGGCGGTGCGGCCGATGGCGAAGAGCACCGTGAACATCGCCGGCTCGAAGCCCATCGCCTGGTAGATGAGCCCCGAGTAGAAGTCGACGTTGGGGTACAGCTTGCGCTCGATGAAGTAGTCGTCCTCGAGGGCGATCCGCTCGAGCTCGAGGGCGACGTCGAGGAGGGGGTTGCGGCCGGTCACCTCGAAGACCTGGTCGGCGGTGGCCTTGATGACCTTGGCGCGGGGGTCGTACGATTTGTACACCCGGTGGCCGAAGCCCATCAGGCGGCCCTCGCCGTTCTTGACGCTCTCGACGAAGGCGGGGACGTTGTGGGCGGAGCCGATCTTCGCCAGCATGCGCAGCACCGCCTCGTTGGCCCCGCCGTGGAGGGGGCCGTAGAGGGCGGCGGCGGCGCCGGCCATCGACGCGTACGGGTCGGCGTGCGAGCTGCCGATGTTGCGCATGGCGCTCGTGCTGCAGTTCTGCTCGTGGTCGGCGTGCAGGATGAACAGCACGTCGAGGGCGCGCTCGAGCACGGGGTCGGGCCGGTAGACCTGTTCGGTCCGTTTGAAGAGCTGGTTGAGGAAGTTGCCGGGGTAGCTGAGGTCGGCGTCGGGGTAGACGTACGGCCTGCCGACGCTGTGCCGGTAGGCGTAGGCGGCGATGCCCGGCGCCTTCGCGATCAGGCGGACCGTCTGCAGCCGGCGCGACGCGGGGTCGTCGATGGTCTTGGCGCCGGGATAGAACGTCGAGAGGGCGCCGACCGTGCTCAGGAAGATGCCCATGGGGTGGGCGTCGTAGCGGAAGCCGTCCACGAACTTCTTGACGTTCTCGTGCAGCATCACGTGCTGGGACAGCTCGTCCTGCCAGCCGGCGAGCTGGTCCTCGGTCGGCAGCTCGCCGTGGACGAGCAGGTAGGCGGTCTCGACGAACGTGCTCCGCTCCGCGAGCTGCTCGATGGGATAGCCCCGATACCGCAGGATCCCCTTCTCGCCGTCGATGAACGTGATCGCGCTCCGGCAGCAGGCGGTGTTCATGAACGCGGGGTCGTACGACATCATCCCGAAGTCGCCCGGGTCGACCCTGATCTGCCGGAGATCCGCGGCGCGGATGGTGTCGTCGACCACCGGGATCTCGTACTGCCGGCCGGTGCGGTTGTCGGTAATCGTCAGCGTGTCAGCCATGTCTGTTCGGGTCGTTTCCTGCGGTCGAAGGATTCGGGTCCAGCCTCGCGGCCGGCGCCGGACCGCGCGGCCGGCCGGCAGGTCACGCCGGGGCGGGGGCTCCGCCGCGGGACCGTAGGATCGGCGCGCGAACCAGGCCCGGCGGCGGACCTCGCCCCCATCAGGACTGTCGGTCCGGTTCGTCACCGTCCGCTCGCGGGCGAGGACGGCGGCCCCGGCGATGTCGGTGCCTGTCAGGGCTGTCGGTCCGGGTCGTCCTCCCCGTTCGCCGAAACGGCATCCTCCCCGGGGATCCGATACCGGCCGTCCACCCAGTTCCGGAGGTCCAGCAGCTTGCAGCGCTCGCTGCAGAACGGCGCCCATTCGGGGACCGAGGCCCGTTCCCGGCAGTAGACGCAGACCGTCCGGCCCATCCCCTGGTTCCGCGATAGCCCAGCCCGGAGAGCGTCGCCTACGGCTCCGCTCGCCGCCCAACCAACCCTGCTAGGAGTCTGCACCGTTCTACGGCGCAGACCCCTAGGGCGGCGGTCCCGTCGCCGAGCCCGCACAATTCTAGTGCCGGAGTCCGGCCCGCGCCACACAAATCCTGACCGCGGCGGCGCAAGGGGCGACCGCCGGCGCCACCGGGACAGGCGCCTCGGCGCCCCGACGCGAACGACGTCCGGGCCGACCCGCGAGCGGCCCGGGAGGCGGCCGCGGTCAGCCCGCGCCCCGCAGGACGGCACCGGCGACGCCGCCCGCGGGCAGGAGCCAGGTGGAGTTGAGGCGGGTGGCGACGGCAGGAAGGCCAACGCGTTCGCGCTCAGCCCGCGCCCCGCAGGACGGCGCCGGCGACCCCGCCGGCCAGCACGAGCCAGGTGGAGTTGAGGCGGGTGGCGAACAGCAGGACGGCGGCCGCCGCCGCCAGCGCCGCCGTCGTGGGGTCCACGATCGTCGAGCGGAGGAGGTTCCAGGTGACCGCCGCCATCAGCCCGAGCGACGCGACGACGACGCCGTCGAGGACGGCGCTGGTGACGGCCGAGGCGCGCAGGCGCGGGATGAGCGGCTGCGAGACGGCCACGAACAGGAAACCGGGGGCGAAGATGCCGAGGGTGGCGAGCAGCGCGCCGCTCCACCCGTGCAGGACGTAGCCGATGAACGTGGCGGTGGTGAAGACCGGCCCCGGCGTGACCTGGCCGATGGTGACCGCGTCGATCAACTGCGCGTCGCTCAGCCAGCCCCAGCGGTCGACGAGGTCCGCCCGGAGGAACGCGAGCAGCACGTAGCCGCTGCCGAACAGGACCGACCCCACCTTCAGGAAGAAGAGGCTCAGGCGCGCGAGGGTGACGGGGACGGCGGCGCCGGCCCCGGCCGCCAGCGCCGCCGTCCCCGACAGGAGCGCCCCGGCGAGGGCGGCGATGCCGGGGCGGCCGAACCGCGCGCCGGCCATGACGATGCCGCCTGCGGCGAGCAGCCCCAGCTCGTTCCAGCCCCGCAGGGCGAGCCCCGCCGCGGCGACGCCGAGCGCCAGGGTCAGGGGGCCCTTGACGGCGGCCGTCCCGAGCTTCCACAGCGCCTGGCCGACGATGGCGATGATGACCGGCCCCACGCCGTACATCACCCAGCCGAGCTGCGGGGCGTCGCCGAAGCGGACGTAGGTCCAGGCGAGGGCCCCTACGATGAGGGTCGCGGGCAGGATGAAGCAGGCGCCGGCCGCGAGCAGCCCGGGCGCGCCCCCGCGCCTGTACCCGAGGTGGATGGCCATCTCGGTCGAGTTCGGCCCGGGGATGAGGTGGGTCGCTGCGAGCAGGTCGAGGAAGTCGGCGTCGGTCAGCCAGCGCCGCCGCTCGACGACCTCGTCCCGCATCATCGCGATGTGGGCGGCGGGGCCGCCGAACGCGGTCACCCCGAGGCGCAGGAACAGGCTGACCAGCTCGCGGATGGGGCCGTGCGTCGTCACGCGGGGATTCTACCCTTCACGGCCGGGCCGGCGGCGGTGCGGGTGGCGCGCCGGAACGCCGACCGAGCGCCGGGCGGGGGGGGCCGCCGCCCGTCAAGGTTCGATCTCCCGGGGATCGATGATGCGGGTGTTCACGATGCCGAGCTCGACGCGCCGGTTCCTGGCGTGCGCCTCGTCGCTGTCGCCGGTGTCGACGGGGTGGGCCTTGCCCAGGCCCTCGACGGTGAACCGCTCGCTCTCGAGTCCCGCCGCGATCAGGTAGTCGGCGACGGCGCGGGCGCGCCGCTCCGACAGCCGCTGGTTGTACTCGTCGCCGCCGCGGGCGTCGGTGTGGCCGCTGATGGTGATGGCGAAGTCTTCCGAGGTGAACAGGATGCCGGCGATGAGGGCGAGGGTCTCGCGGCTCTCCGGCCGCAGCTCCGCGCGGTCGAAGTCGAACTTCAGCGAGCCCTCGTCGAGGTTCATCAGCACGCCGCGGGCGGTGCGGCGCGTCTCGGCGATGCGGCCCAGGGCGTCGTTCAGGCGGTTCATCTCCGCCTCGGCGGCGCGGCGGGCGGCCTCGGCCTCTTCCTGGATCCGCCGGGCCTCCGCCTGCGCCGCGAGCGACGTGGCCTCGGCGTCGGCCGCCCGCTCGATGGCGGTCGCGGCCCGCTGGTCGGCGTCGGCGGCCTGCTCGCGCGCCGTCTCGGCGTTCGTCTCGGCCTCCTCCCGCGCGGTGCGGGCCTCGTCGGCCGACCGTTCCGCCCGGTCGGCCCGGTCCGCCTGCTCGCGGGCCTCGTCGGCGGCGCGCCGTTCGGCGACCTGCAGTTCGACGATGCGGTCGTTCAACCCGCCGACGTGGTCCATCAACCAGCTCGCCAGCAGCCCGAGGCCGCCGGCGGCCGCCATGACAAGCACGACGATCGGCAGCCGCAATCGGGCGGGCGGTTTCCGGCGGGATCCGGGCGTGCTCCGTGCGGGTGTCTTGGCCATGGTCGCCCTCGCTGTCCGTCGCCACCATTTTCGCGCAGCGGAGCGGGAAATCAAGGGGGCGTCGGAGTCTGACCGGCGCGGAGACTCCTGGGTGCAGGCGCCTACAGCTCGCGCACCTGCCGGTGGCCGAGCAGGAACAGCGCCGCCACCAGCGACAGCAGGCCGCCGTTGACCGCGATGACCGCGGGGGCCGAGAACTGCGCGATGAGGGCCCCGCTGACCAGGCTGCCGAGCGGCATCCCCCCGCGGAACGCCACCAGGTAGATGCTGATGACCCGGCCGCGCAGCTCGTCGGGGACGGTGAGCTGCACCAGCGAGTTGGTGAGCGAGAAGATCATCAGCAGGGCGGCGCCGCCGAGGAACAGCAGCAGGTAGCTGGCCCCGCCGACGGGCAGGAGGGCGAACGCGGCGACGATGCCGCCGAACACGATCTGGGTCTGCAGCAGCGCCCGGCCCATGTGGTCGAACCGGCCGAGCCACGCCACGACCAGCGCCCCGACCACCGCGCCGGCCCCGAACGTGGTCATCATGCGGCTCAGCAGGAGGATGTCGTCGGCGGCGAAGACCGGCAGGAACGCGCGGACGGGCAGGGCCAGCGAGGTCGTCGCGAAGGCCAGGGCGGTCAGCCCGAGGAGGGCGCGGCTCTGGCGCACGTAGCGCAGGCCGCCCCCGAGCTCCGTCAGAATCCGCTGACGCGCGCCGGGGGCGGGCCGGGGGACGTGCATCAGCCCGAGGACCGCGATGACGACCAGGAACGACAGGCTGTTGAGGCCGAAGCAGGCGGCCATGCCGAGCCCCACCATGACCGCCCCGCCGATGGCGGGCCCGATCATCTGCGCGAGGTTGAACTGGATCGAGTTGAGGGCGACGGCGTTGGGCAGATGCTCGCGGGGCACGAGGGTCGGCACCAGGGACTGGAAGGCCGGTCCCCCGAAGGCCTGGGCGAAGCCGGACACGAACGACAGGGCGAGGATGTGCCACACCCGCACGACGTCGAGGAACACCAGCGCGGTGAGGGTGAGGGCGCAGGCCATCTGCAGGCCCTGCGAGCCCATCAGCAGGTGCCGGCGGTCGTACCGGTCGGCGACGACGCCCCCGATCAGGGTGAAGAGCAGCAGCGGCAGCTCGGCGAGGAAGGTGTCGAGGCCGAGGAAGAAGGCGGAGCCGGTCAGGCTCAGGATCAGCCACTGCTGGGCGATGCGCTGCACCCACGTCCCCACCGCGGACGTGAACGCGGCCAGCCACATGTTGCGGAACTTGGCGAACGTGAACGCCGCGATCAGCCGCAGCAACGGCGCGGGACCGGTCGGCGGCGCGGCGGCGGGGTCGGGGCGGGACGCGTCGCGGGGGGCGCCGGCTACCGGTTCGGCCACTGAATGTAGAGTCCTTCGCCCAGGAAGATGATGCTCGTCCACAGGCCCGTGGCGAGACGGAAGAACAGGAGCGGGCCGACGGCGGCCAAGGGGAGCAGCAGCCCGAGCTGCTGCGACGCCGGCCATGCCGTGAACGCGTTGATGATCAGATAGCCGGCGGCGGGGAGGATGCCGGACAGCCCGAGGTTGATGTAGATGACCCCGAACCACTGTCCCGGCTCGCGTTCGAAGCGCTCGCCGCACGCCAGGCAGTGCTCATGGATGCGGAACCTCGTCCGGAAGATCCGCCCGTGCCCGCAGCACGGGCACCGGAGCTTCGCGCCGCGGCCGAGGATGTCGAGGATCTCGAAGAACAACCTGCGCCCCCGCGATGTCGCTCCGCATGGTAACACCGTCCGCGCCGCCCGGCCCGGGCCGCGCGCGTGGTTCCCGCCGCGCCCGCGGGCCACGGGGTGTCCGCGTCAGCGGGACGCCCGGCGCGGCGGCAGGTCGCGCGGCCGCGCGGAGACGACGGGGGCGTTGAGGAACTCGACGAACGGCGCCAGCGTCTCGAACCGCCGCAGCAGGGTGCGGTAGAACCGGGGACCGAGGGCGATGTCGGGGTCGCGCTCCTCGCCGCCGGCCAGGAACTGCTTGAGCTTCAGGTAGTCGGCCAGCTCGTGGTCGGCGGGGAAGCCGCGGGGCATCCGCTGCAGCCGCTGGCCGTGCACGCCCCCCAGGCGCCGGAGCCCCGGTGCCTCCGCGAGGCGGCGGAAGCGGCCGGGGTCGGCCGCGATGTGCTGTCGGATGCCGTTCAACCGGGGCGTCGCGGGGGCGTACAGGCCGGCGCCGATCCACAACTGGCCGGGCGCGAAGTGGAAGTACAGGGCCGCGCTCTCGCTCTTCGGCAGGGTCCGGTGCGTGAACGCGGCCGCCACGTGGGTCTTGTACGGCGTCTTGTCGGGCGAGAACCGCGTGTCGCGGTAGATGCGGTACATCGACCGGGGCAGGGCCGCGAGGTCCGGGGCGATGCGCGGAAAGTCCTGCGCGAGCCGCTCGATGATGGCCAGCATCGGGGCGCGGACGTGGGCCTCGTAGTCGGGCTTGTGCGCGTTGAACCACTCCCGGTCGTTGTTGCGCTTCAGGGCCTCGAGGAACGCGACGGTCTCCTCCGTGAACCGGAGGCCGGCGGTGCTCATGGGCGGGAGAGTATAGCAGCGGCGGTGTTACGACGGGCCTGCGGCGCCGCGGTCCGGCCCGGCCCACTTGACGGTCGGGGCGAGGGACCAGTCGAAGGCGTCGAGCCGGTCCGGCCCGAGGCGGTCCACCGCGTCGCGCACGCGCGCCGCCGAAGCGATGAGGTCGGCCACGTCGACGCCCTGGCAGGCCGGCGCGAACGGACGCAGGTGGTCCGTCCCCCGCGCGAGCATGACCGTCGCCCCGTGGTGGTTGCCGCGTTGAAGCTGGTACAGGGCGACCCCGATCTGCAGGATGCCCTGGTAGAGGCGGCGGACCGGCCGCGACTCCGCCCGCCACAGATCCTCCAGCGTCTCGTGCTGGTCGAAGAACTCGCCCGCGTTGAACTGCTCGACGCCGCGCCGCAGCAGCGGCGGGGCGGGCTCGCGGCACGGGTGGGTCACGGCCCCGGATTATAGAGGCGCCGGGGATGCGGCCCGGGAAGATGGTAGGTTGTACGGGTCCGCATGCCCGGACGATGCTCATGGCCGTGGTCGATCCCCCAACACCCGCCCCGCCTTCGATATCCGTGATCGTCCCCGTGCTGCACGACGCGGCGGAGCTCGCGGGGCTGCTGCCGCGGTTGCCGGGCCGGCCCCGGTGCGAGGTCATCGTGGCCAACGGCGACGCCGGGGACGCCGCGGTCGGGGCGGTCCGCGAGGCGCGGCCGGACGTGGTCTGGGTCGAGAGCGAGCCGGGGCGGGGACGCCAGATGAACGCCGGGGCGGCGCGGGCGGCGGGGACCTGGCTGCTGTTCCTGCACGCCGACGCGCGGCCGGACGCGGGATGGGCCGACGAGATCGAGCGGGCGGGGGCGGCCGGTGCCGTCGGGGGCTGCTTCCGTCTGCGCATCGACGCCCGCCGCTGGCCGGCGCGCGTGATCGAGGCGGGGGTCCGCTGGCGGGTCCGCCGGCTGGGGATCGCCTATGGCGATCAGGGCATCTTCGTGCGGCGGGACGTGTTCCGGCGGCTCGGGGGCTACCGGCCGATGCCGGTGATGGAGGACGCCGACCTCGTGAGGCGGATCCGCGCCCGGGGGCGGTTCCGGCCGTCGCCGGTCGGGATCACGGTGTCGGCGCGGCGCTGGGAGCGGGACGGCTGGTGGCGGCGCACCGCCGCCAACCTCCGCATCCTCGCCCTGCATCTCGCCGGCCGTTCCCCCGATCGTCTGGCCGCGATGTACCCGGCGTGGCGCGATTCG
Source organism: Vicinamibacterales bacterium (assembly GCA_963664545.2). GTDB lineage: Bacteria > Acidobacteriota > Vicinamibacteria > Vicinamibacterales > UBA8438 > JAJEEA01. Next base: position 4,506,789 of record OY761475.2, read on the forward strand.
GGCGAAGACGGGCGTTGACAACACGCCGCGCAGGGGCGAACATGGTTCGATACGCGTGGCACGCCCCAGTGGTGCACGGAGGACGCGGGTCGCGCGTGCCGGACGGTCGGCCGCGGGACAGGAAAGGCTGGGGTGACGCGGCGTCACCCGACGGGAGCACGACATGTTGATCAAGCAGGCGCCGGACATCCGATCGTCCGAAATCACCCCCGAGCGCGTGTACCGCAACCGCCGCGAGTTCATCCGCACTGCGACGGCGGCCGCGGCCGGGGCGGTGGCGGCGGGGAGCGGGCTCGGCCGCGGGGCGGGACGGGCACGGGCGCAGGAGCCCATCCCGAACCTGCTGAAGTCCCCGTTCAGCACCGACGAGCCGCTGAACTCGTTCGAGGACATCACGACCTACAACAACTTCTACGAGTTCGGGCTCGACAAGGGCGACCCGGCGCGCTACGCCCACGAGATGACCATCGACCCCTGGTCGGTCCGGGTCGAGGGCGAGATGAACAAGCCCGCCGCCGACGTGCCCCTCGAGACGCTGCTGCGCCCGCATCCCCTCGAGGAGCGCATCTACCGGCTGCGCTGCGTCGAGGCGTGGTCGATGGTGGTGCCGTGGGTGGGGTTCCCCCTCGGCGACCTCATCAAGCGGTTCGAGCCGACCTCGAGGGCGAGGTACGTGCGGTTCGAGACCCTCTACCGTCCGTCGGAGATGCGCGGCCAGCGCGGGCGCTCGCTCGACTGGCCGTACGTCGAGGGGCTGCGGATGGACGAGGCCATGCACCCCCTCACCATCCTCGCGGTCGGCGTCTACGGCAAGACCCTGCTGAACCAGCAGGGCGCGCCGCTGCGGCTGGTCGTGCCGTGGAAGTACGGCTTCAAGAGCATCAAGTCGATCGTCCGGATCCAGTTCGTCGAGGACCAGCCGCGGAACTCCTGGAACGTGGCCATCCCCAACGAGTACGGCTTCTACTCGAACGTGAACCCCGAGGTGAACCACCCCCGGTGGAGCCAGGCGAGCGAGCGCCGCATCGGCAGCTTCTTCCGCATCCGGACGCAGATGTTCAACGGCTACGCCGACCAGGTGGCGGGCCTCTACGACGGGATGGACCTGCGCCGGTACTACTGAGGGTCCGGTACTGCTGAAGATGTCGGTCCGCCGCGTCAAGCCGTTGGTGTTCGCCGCCTGCCTCATCCCGCTGGGGATGCTGGTCTGGCGCGCGTTCACTGGCGATCTGTCCGCCAACCCCATCGAGTTCATCACCCACCGCACCGGCGACTGGACGCTGCGGTTCCTGCTGATCGCGCTGGCGGTGACGCCGGCGCGGCGGCTGTTCGGGTGGTCGTGGGCGGCCGGCTTCCGCCGCATGTTCGGGCTGTTCGCGTTCTTCTACGCCGTGCTGCACTTCAGCACCTACCTGGTGCTCGACTTCTTCTTCGCGTTCGACCTCATCCTCGACGACATCGTGGAGCGCCGCTACGTGACGGCGGGCTTCGCGGGGTTCCTCATGCTCGTGCCCCTCGCGCTCACCTCGACGAACGCGATGATCCGGCGCTTGGGGGGGGAGCGGTGGCGGCGGCTGCACCGCCTGGCCTACGCCGCCGCCGTCGCGGGGGTCGTGCACTACCTGTGGCTGGTCAAGATCGACGTCCGTCCGCCGCTCGCCTACGCCGCCGTGCTCGCCCTGCTGCTCGGCGTGCGCCTGTGGTTCCGGCTCCGTCCCAAGCTGGCCGCGGCGGGCACCGGCCGCGAAGCCGTGCGGCCTCGCGTCGCCTCGTAGCCCGGAAATCGTCGCCTGCGGCTCCGATTGCCGCCCAACCAACCCTGCTAGGAGTCTGCACCGTTCTACGGCGCAGACTCCTAGCCTCAGAAAATCTCGCGCGACCGCTGCTGTTGGTGCGCGGCCAGGGTGAGGCGCGGCTCCGGGTCTTCGAGTCCGGCGACCTGCGAGGTTACGTACCGGCCCACGGCGGGGCCGTGCTTGAAGCCGTGGCCGGAGCCGGCGCCGACGATCCAGGCGTTGGCGATGTCCGGGTGGCGGTCGATCAGGAAGTCGCCGTTCCAACTGTTCGAATAGGCGCAGACCCGTGCGTCGAGCAGGGGGGCGTCGCGCAGGGCGGGCATGCGCCGGGCCAGGATCATGCGGGCGATCTGCAGGCCCTCCTCCGAGAAGGTCCGATCGTCGCGGGTGGTCGGGTCGAACGCCGCGCCGTGGTGGTCGAGGCCGATCTTGAGCCCCCGGCCCTCGATGTCGGGGAGTCCGTAGACCCCGCCCGAGGGATCGATCCACGCCGGCATCGCCGGGGCCGCGAACCGCCGGTCGCCGGGGTCCGGTCCGAAGAAGAAGACTTCCTGCCGGGTGGGGTGGATCCGCTCGCCGAGAAGGCCGGGGAACACATGGGGAAGCCAGGCCCCGCAGGCGAAGACGAAGGTGTCGGCCGCGATGCGGTTGCCGGTGCTCGTCTGGAGCGACTCGAGGCGCCCGGTGTTCGCGGGTGGGGGCAGCACCCTCGCGATCAGGTAGTCGACGCTCCGCTTCACGGCCTGGCGGACGACGCTCTGCACCGCCCGGCGCGCGAGGATGACCCCGGCCGTCGGCTCGAGCAGGCCGCGGGTGACGGGGCCGAGCGTGAACTGCGGGTACCGGCGTTCCATCTCCTCGCGGTCGAGGGTCTCGAACGGCACGTGCAGCTTCGCCAAGTTCCCGGCGGTGTCGTCGAGGGCGGTGTCGTTCGCGCGGGCCATCCACAGCACCCCGGTGCGGACGAAGAGGTCTTCGCGCCAGTCGCGGAGGAGCTCCTGCCATGCGTGGGCGGAGTACTCGGCCCAGCGCGAATAGAGCGCGTGCCGGCCGTAGCCGAAGCGGATGAGGCGCGATTCCCCGCTCGAGCTCGACCGGGTGTTGCCCGCGCCGAAGGCGTCGACCAGCACGACGGAGCGGCCGGTGCTGCGGAGCTGCAGGGCGGTCCAGGCGCCGAACACGCCGGCTCCGATGACGGCGATGTCGGCCGAGTGTCGCGTTTCCATGCGGTGTCAGGATTCGAGGGTCGTCGGTCGGGGTCCGCGCGCCGCACGCGTCGGCGGCGGGGCGCGTGCCAAGCCCTAAAATAGCACTGATGCCCCCCGGTTGTATCGAGATATACCCCGACGCAATGCACCTGCCCGCCGTGCTGGCGCCCGACGAACAGCGCCGGCTCGCCGCGCGGTGCCTGGCCATCGGCCGCGGGCCGGCCGGCTGGTACGTCCCGCGCGTCCGGGGGGGCGGTCTCATGCGGGTGCGGATGGTCTGCCTGGGCCGGCACTGGAACGCCCGCACGTACAGCTACGAGGGGGTGCGCAGCGACCACGACGGTAGGCCCGTCCTTCCCCTGCCCGCCGACCTCGCGGCGCTGGCGGCGCGGGTGGCGGCGGCCGCGGGCATGCGGCTCGCGCCCGACGTCTGCATCCTCAACTACTACGAGGCGGGGGGGCGGATGGGGTTGCATCAGGACAAAGACGAGCGAGCCGAGACGCTCGATGCGGGCGTGCCCATCGTGTCGCTGTCCGTCGGCGACACCGCGAAGTTCGTCATGGGCGGGTTCACGCGCAAGGCGCCGACGACCGCCGTGCGGCTGGTGTCGGGGGACGGCTTCGTGTTCGGCGGCCGAAGCCGGCTGCGATATCACGGCGTGACGTCGATCCTCCCGGGCACGGGACCGTCCGGGTACGGCTTCGCCGGGCGGTTCAACCTGACGTTTCGTCAGGGCGCGGCCTGATCGCCCTGCGGCCGGACCGGGCCGGGGTGCCGGGCGCGCCAATCAGCGCGCCACATGCCCGTTCAACGCGCCGTTGCGCCAACCCGCGGCAAGTTGCGGGGTTCCGGCGCCGGTTCAGGCTAGGGTACGGTCACACGTCGATGCATGCCCGCCCCCGCGGCGCCGGGCCGCCGGGGCATGCGTGCGGGCGGTCCGCGGTGCCGCGCGGCATCGCCGCCCGTCCGCAGGAGTTGAAGATGCACAAGCCGATCAAGTACGCCGAGAAGGGCCTGACGCTGGCGGCCGACGCCGGTTTCCGGGTGTTCGACTTCCTCAACCGGTTCAACCAGCGGCCGTCGTTCACGCCCGCGTGGGCCGACAAGCCGCTGCTCAAGTCGCACGAGAAGGTGAAGCCGCCCCTGGGGTGGCCCCGCGAGACCGACTCGCTCTGCCCCAAGTGCGTCCGCGAGGCGCGGCAGGAGATTCTCGACGGCAAGAAGGACTACCGCATCCTGCTGAACGAGAAGGTCGGCGAGATCAAGGCGACCATCATCGAGCGCGACGGCAAGATCATGATGGTGAAGGACTGCCCGGTCCATGGCCGCTTCGAGGACGTGATGGCCATCGACACCGAGTTCTTCAAGCACCTCGAGGAGTCGTTCCCGGGCAGCGACATGCGGGCCCACAACGACGAGAAGCTGCACAACCACGGCAGCAGCACCATCAAGTACGGCCGCGGCTCGGTCCTGACCATCGACCTGACGAACCGCTGCAACATGATGTGCGACCCCTGCTTCATGGACGCGAACCAGGTCGGGTTCGTCCACGAGCTCGGGTGGGACGACATCAAGACCCTGCTCGACAACGCCATCTCCATCAAGCCGAAGCGGCAGATGTCGGTGCAGTTCTCGGGCGGCGAGCCGACCATCTCGCCGTATTTCCTCGACGCCGTGCGCTACGCCCGCAAGGTCGGCTACAACAGCGTGCAGGCGGCCACCAACGGCATCGAGTTCGCCAAGAGCGCCGACTTCGCGCAGGCCGCGGCCGACGCCGGGCTGCGCTACGCCTACTTGCAGTTCGACGGCATCGGCAACGCCGCCAACTCGCACCGGCTCGTCGGCAACCTCTTCGACGTCAAACTGCGGGCCATCGAGAACCTGCACAACGCCGGCGTCGACATCGTCCCCGTCATCACGATCCTCAACGGCATCAACAACGAGCAGGTCGGCCGGGTCGTGCAGTTCGCCCTCGACAACCCGAAGAAGATCAACTTCCTGTCGTTCCAGCCGGTGTCGTTCACGGGCCGCGACGAGGAGATCACCGACGAGCGGCGGCACGCCCAGCGCTACACCCTGTCGCACCTCGCCCACGACGTGAAGGACCAGACCGGCATCGGCGAGCCGGTCCGCGACTGGTTCCCCATCTCGTTCATGGGCACCTTCACCGACTCGGCCGACTACGTCCACGGCCCGCAGGCCGACTGGGGCCAGCTCAACTGCGGCTGCCACCCCAACTGCGGCATCGGCATGGCGGTGATGATCGACAAGGAGACCAAGGAGTCGGTGCCGGTCACCGCGTTCCTGAAGGCCGAGCGGCTCGCCAAGGACCTCGGCCGGGTCAACGACGGCGGCCGCGGCCGGCGGACCTCCGTCCTCGGCATGGCCCTCGCCCTGATGCGGAACTACGACCCGTTCAAGGCCCCGACCCACTTCAAGCTGTGGGACCTGCTGCAGAAGTTCGACAAGACCTTCGGCGCGTCGAAGAAGGACTACGGCAAGGTGACCGGTGACCGGACGCGGGCCGACATCTCCAGGCGCCGGTCCGACCGCTGGAACTTCCTGTTCATCGCCGGCATGTGGTTCCAGGACCTCTTCAACTACGACTTCCGCCGCACCGAGCGCTGCATCATCCCCTACGCCACCCAGGAGGGGGAGATCTCGTTCTGCGCCTACAACACCGGGGTCGGCTGGCGCAACATCATCGAGAAGATGCACATGACCGCCACCCTCACCAAGTGGTACGACGAGCACGGTCGCCACGAGATCTTCGCCGGCGGCAAGAACGTCGACATGGCCAGCGCCGAACACCACCTCGTGCTCGACCCCGAGGCGGTGGCGGCGGGCCAGCAGACCGACCTCGACGAGCAGGGCATCGCCAAGAACGCCCGCCAGGAGAAGATCGAGGCCCGCGAGCGGATGAAGCAGGAGGCCGAGAACAAGCGGATGGCCGAGCTCTACCGCCAGCACATCCTGAAGGAGGAGGCGGCCGCGGAGGGCCTCATCCAGATCCAGGGCCTCGGCGGCGCCAAGGCGAAGGCGGAGGAGCGCGAGATGGTCGGCGTCGGCTAGAGGTGCTGTCGTCGCGATGGCCGTCGGCCTCGACGGGAACCGAAGGGCCGCAGGGCAGATGCCTTGCGGCCCTTTCTGTTGCGTTCAGGAAGGCGAGACCCGCGACCGGCACGTCCCGACTGGTGCGCGGTCGCCGGTCAATCGGAGAGATGCGCCGGGGGCACGGCCCGATCGATGTCGCCCCAATCGGCAAGCCACGCCCGTGCTTCCGGATGGGCGTCGATGAAGGCCCTGAACCGGGCGGCGGCTTCCCGTGCCTGCCGCCTGTCGAGGTCCTTCTGCAGCACCCGCCGGGTGTGGGCCGAGACGCTCCGGCCCGCCGGCTTGGCGGCCTCGATGTCTTCGAGCAGTTTGGGCGCGTGGACGCGCTGGTCGGTCGCGGTCACCCGCCGACTCACGTTGAACTCAGGCGCGAGAGCAGGTCGTCGCCGTCGTCGCAGTCGATGATGAGGTCGCCGACGCCGGCGAGGTGTTCGGGAGCCGCGACTCCGGCGATCAGGCCGGCGAGGCGTTCGGCGGTGACGCGGCCGAACTTCCGCGCCGCGAGCCGGCCCAGCAGCGCACGCTCGCGGGCGACGCCTTCCGCGAGGCCGGCGTCGCGGGCCTGTCGGCGGTGGCGGCCGAGCTGCAGGTCGTCGTCGGGGGTGGTGCCATCCTGCCCGCCGAGCCGCCGGCCCACCCGGGTGAGGTCGGCCAGGGTGAGCGGGCTCAGGCGGCTCTCGTTCAGAGCGGCGTGGATCTGCCGGGTCGTCCAGGTGGGGAACGCACGGCTCTCGTCGGCGATGCGGAAGCGGCCCTCGTCCAACACGTAGATCGTCAGGCCCGGCCGGACGCGTGGGGGCCGGTTCCGCGACGGCAGATCGGGCGTGTCCACCCACACCTCCGGGAACCCCCACGCTTCGTACACCGGCAGCTTGTTGCGCCGGACGTCGGTGGTGTGGTCAACCTCGAGGATCACGTCCGGCAGGGGGTCCACCCCCAGCACGATGGCGGGGTCGCGCGGCCGCCAGACGCTCCGGTCGAGGTAGATGGTCTGGTCGGCCACCAGCACCTGCCGCGGCCGGCCGTCCCCGTCCCGCTCCATCAGGTAGACCGCCCCGGCCAACCGGAAGCGCGACCCGCGCTCCAGGCACATGCGGGTCAGCAGCTCGCTCAGCACGTTCGGGGCGGTCTCGTGGACGGGGCCGGCGTCGCGCAACACCCACGCTGTCCCGGTGTCGCGCAACCAGTACTCGATGCGCCCGTCGTAGGCCCACACGTCGTCCCAGGTCGGCAGCGAGACGGGATCGCAGCCGGTGAACTCCAGGGCCAGGGGCGGTTCCGGACCCTCCGGCGCGAGGACTTGTCGGGTGCGATCGCGTTCGGGGTGGACTGGATGGCTCGTCGTGACGTCCGGCATACGCTGGGCTCTGTGTCGAATTTATCCCAGAATAGCTCAGCCGGCATCTTCGGGACAAGTCCGCGCGTCGGCGCGCCGGTCACCGCCGGTTCGTGCCTGCGGCGCTGGTCTTCCGCGTCGGCTCCGCTGCCGTTGCCGGACGCGTCGGCGTGCGTTTCGCACGCGCGGCTCGTGGCGCCGGTTCGCTCGCGACCGGCGCGCCGGCGAGCTCCCAGGCTTCCGCGAGCCAGTCGGTGATCGGCGGCTCCACCTCGTCGCGGTGCCGGACCGGGATGGTGTGGCGGAGCTTGGCCTTCGAGACCCGGTCGACGCGGCGAACCTGGGGGGCGTCCACCGTCCGACCGAGGAAGACGCACAGTTCCAGGAACGTCCGCTTAGGGCGGACGAAGAAGTAGCAGGACCCCCGCGAGAACATGATCGACTTGTGCGAGGCGTAGACGCGTTGTTCGCCGAACTCCGTCGCGGTCTCGCGCAACCGCTCCCAGGCCTCCCGCAGGTCCTCCGAGAGTTCCGCGGTCAGCGCCGCCTCGGTCGTCGTCCAGCAGTCGTGCGCCTCGCCTTCCTCGACCCACTGCTTGCAGTGGTAGCACTCGTGGCCGTTCATGTCCCGATTCTACGTCCCGGCCGAGTCCCGGCCGGTCGGCCCCGATGAAACCAGCGCCAGACCCTCGCCTGCGTGACCTGCCGACCCCGTTCCCGCGGCGAGCGTCGCGGCGGCCGCGTCACGGACGGACAGGACGCTTCCCGCCTCAGACGACCAGATCGAAGGGAACCTCGATCGCCTCGTATACCCGGATCGCTCGACGGTCGCGCGTGAGCAGCGTGGCGCCGGCCAGCTTCGCGGTCCACGCGATCAGCGCGTCGTATATGGAGCCGCCGGCCAGTCCGCGCTTGCCGACAAGCTCGACCAGACGCACGTGGTCGCCGGATTGCAGGACGAGCGGCGGATCGACGAACCGCCTCCGGAGGAAGGACATCGCGGTCGCGGGAGATGTCCTGTGCGGCGGCGGGAATCGCGTCAACACCGAATAGCTCTCGATCAGCACGTGAGCCGGCACCCGGGGACGCCGGTCCAGCGCGGCGAGAGCCGCGTCGTGGCCGTCGTGCCACGTCGCGAAGCCGGCAACGACGACACTCGTATCGACGGCCTGCATCACCGCCGCGTCTTCTCGAGGGTGGCGCGAACGAGATCGTCGGTCAGCGGCGGCAGCTTCCGATCCGGAACCGCCACGAGATGTCCGTTCCGTTCTTCCAGACGCATGGCCGTGGCTGCCGGCTCGATTTCGATGACGCCTTCCCGTTCGCGGATTTCGATGGTTCGCCCGCCCGTCAGCCCCAGGCTCTCGCGCATCGGTTTCGGAATGACCACACGGCCTGCCGTATCGATGGTGATCTGCATGGTAGGAGATTACCATGTACAGCCGACGGCGGGCGCAGGCCCCCGCGCAGGCCGTGCCCCGCCCGCGGGGTGTAGTAGACTCGCCGGAATCGGAGCGGCGGTTTCGTGAGCGATGTCGGCCGGCGGCGGCCGCGGGGAGGGACGGCGGACGGTGAGTGGTTTCGAACAGGCTTTCGGGGATGTCGAGCGCGCGGCGGACGCCGCGATCGCGTCGGGGCAGGGGCTCGTGTCCCTGGCGAAGAAGCTGCAGAAGGCGGCCCGCGAGGGCAACATCGCGGCGGTCAAGCGCGCGCAGGGCGACTTCGACGCCGCTCTGCGCGAGGTGTGTCAGGCGGCCGCGGAGGCCGTCGCGTCTTGGCCCCTGCCCGACGACGACGAGCAGCGGTATCTCGAAGACGGCTACGCGGCCGAGCTGTGCGCGGCCGCCGGGGAGCGGGGGCTGAGCGTCTACGAGCGGGACGGCAAGCTGATCTCGTATCCGTCCATCGTGCGCATCCTGCCCGGCGACCGGGCGGTCCGGGTGGACGGGAAGAGGGTCGCCACGATCCGCCCGTCCCATCTCGCCGGCCTGCTCCTCAAGAACCAGAACAAGCCGGCCCGGCACCGGTCCGACCGCTTTCTCGAGGCCCTCTACACGGTCTACGCCGAGGTCGTGCGCGAGGACGCCGGGGGCCGCGAGGCCGGCGACGGGCCGGTCGTCCCCCTGGCCCGGGTCTACAAGCTCCTCACGTCGCTGCCGGGCGCGAGCCGCGAGTACGACCGGACGGACTTCGCCCGCGACCTCTACATCCTCGAAGCCGAGGGCCCCCGGCGGACGCGGAAGGGCGCCGCCGTCTCCTTTCCCGCCTCCACCGGCACGCGGCGGTCCGGCCTCTTCACGTTCGTCGGCCCGGACGGCCAGGAGGCGCGGTACTACGGCATCAGCTTCGCCGCGGACGGGTGATGACCGACGCCATCCCGCTCGACGACTGGCTGGGCCGGATCGACGACGAGTACCTGTCCGGGTTCGTCCGGGACGGGGGCGCGGCCGTGAAGTTCGCGGTGACCCCGGACGAGGCGCGGCCCGCGGTGCGCGACGCGCTGGAACGCCGCTGCCGCGAGTCGGGCTACCTCTTCGTCGCCCTCGACGCGGCCGAGCTGCGGGCGCACATGCCCCAGGACGTCTTCTTCGGACTGGCGCGCGGCATCGACTGGCGGGGCCTCGCGCGCCGCCGGGTGCTGCGGCTGGCCGCGGAGAGGCGGTACCGCGTCGACACCATCGACGCTGCGGGCGGTGGCGACGTGTTCGACGCCATCGCCGGCGCCAACGACCTGGAGGCGCAGACCGTGCTCATGCGCCTCCGGCCCGACATCGAGGCGCGCGTCTACAAGCACCCCGCGATGGCCCGCGATTTCCGGGCGGCCATGACCTTTCTGTGCGAGCAGACCGGAGACCGGCCGGACGGCGGCTACGAAGGCCAGCCCGTGCTCGACTGGCTGACGGGGGCGGACACGCGCCTGAGCCCCGTGCGGCCCTTCCTCATCTACACCGCCGTCAACCGCGCCACCGCCCGTCACTTCATCGAGTCGGCGCTGCACTGGGTGCGCGAGGCCGGCTTCGCGGGCACCGTGGTGTTGCTGGACAACCGCCGCGTCCTGGTGTCGCGCAACCCCAGGGACGGCCTGCGCTACTACACCCGCGCCATGACCGTTGACCACTACGAGCTGCTGCGCGAGTTCATCGACGGCGTCGACCGGCTGGCCGGCGCCCTGCTGGTGGTGGCGACTGGCGACGGCTTCCTCGACGACGAGGCGGGCCGCGGCTCGCGCGGCTTCGGCATGTACGAGGCGCTGAAGACGCGGGTGATGAACGACGTGCGCGACCGCCGCCTCGTCAATCCGGTGGCCGCGCTGGTGCGGTTGTCGCAGGACAGCGCCCGGCGGGACGGCGCACGGCAGGACGGCGCGGGGCGGGACGACGGCGAGGAACGGGAACCGGCGGGCGGTGCCGAAGACCCCGGTGACGATCGGCGCGCAGAACCGCAACGGACAAGCGGTGCCGAAGACCCCGGTGACGAGCGGCGCGCAGGACCGCCGACCGCGCCGTCCGGCGGCCTCGCCGGCGCGGTGGGGGCGGCGCGACGGGCGGCAAGATGGTTCGCGACGAACGGAAGCTGACGGCGCGCCGCGCCGTCGAGGCGCTGCGCAACGGCGTGCCCAACCGGGCGGCGGCAAGATGGTTCGCGACGAACGGAAACTGACGGCGCGCCGCGCCATCGAGGCGTTGCGCAACGGCGTGCCCAACCGGGCGGCGGTCGAGATGCTGGGCTGCCGCCAACCGAAGGCGGAGGCGGCGTTCGCCGAACTGCTGGCCAGGGCCGGGGACGCGCACGCCGGCGCGGGCCGCGCGCAAGGCATGCTCGTCTCCGGAGACTTCGGCGCGGGCAAGTCGCACCTGCTGGTCCACCTCGAGCGCCTGGCCCTGGCGCACGGTTTCGTGTGCAGCACGGTGGCCGTCAGCAAGGAGACGCCGCTCTACGACCTCGGCAAGGTGTTCAGCGCCGCCGTCGACAACGCCCGGATGCCGGATCGCGGCGGACGCCTGTTCGAAGAGCTGGGCGCCGCCGCCGACCGCGACTCGGCGCCCTTCGCCGCGTTCGTCGAGTGGGTCGAGACCGCGGCGTCGAACGGGGTCCTGCACGAGATCTTCCCGGCCGGCCTGGCCGTCTACGAGGGCGCGCGAGACCCCGAGCTCAGCGCCCGTATCGAGTCGTTCTGGGCGGGCGACCGGATACGGGTGTCCGAGATAAAGCGGGGGCTGCGGCGGATCGAGCGGGGCCCGCGGCGCGCCTTCCGGGCACCGAGGGTCGCCGAGCTGCCCCCGCAGCGTCTGCGTTTCGCGGTCGAGCTGATGCGGGGCGCCGGCTACAAGGGCTGGGTTGTTCTGCTGGACGAGATGGAGCTCGTCGGCTCCTACTCGCTCCTGCAGCGCGGGCGATCCTACGCCGAGCTGGCCCGGTGGCTGGGGCAGGCGGGCGGCGACCCCGGCGCGGGCCTGATCGCGGTCGGGACGGTGACCGCCGACTTCGCGACCGCCATCATCGGCCCCGACGGCAAGCACGACCGCGAGCGCGCGGGCCGGCGGCTGGCGGACAGCCGCCACGCGGACCGCGCGCGGGCGGCCGAGGCGGGCATGCGCCAGCTCGAACGCAAGTGCATCCGCCTGTCCGCGCCCACCGCCGACGACGTGCGCGACACCCTCGAGACGCTGCGGCGGCTCTACAGCGAAGCCTACGCGTGGGACGCCCCCCGGCTCGAGACCGGCGCCCGCGGCGTCGGCGTCCAGGCGCGCATGCGCTACAAGGTCAGGGCCGCCATCAACGCGTGGGACCTGCTGCGCATCTACCCCGATGCGCGTCCCGAGACGGTGGGCGGCGAGTTCCGTCACGCCTACCGGGAGAACCCCGACCTTGAGGGGGAGTCCGGCGACGACGCCGAGAAATAGGTCCTGCCGATTGTTGCGAACCGCGTCGATCTCGAGCCCAGGCGACACCGCCGCGCCGGGGCCGCCTACCTTCTTTTCGTCTTCGATCAGGAGGTAGCGGACGCCTTCCGCGCGGAGCGCGCGGCAGAGGGCGAGGAGGTCTTCGAGTTCAGGTGCGCGGCTGAGCGCGCGATCTGACTCATCATCCATCGGTCCGCCTCTTCGAAGGACGAGAATCGGTACAGCCCGCGCGGCACTAGGCCTCGTCCCCGCAGCCGGTTGAGCGTGCGTTGCAGACGCGCGACGTCGTCGAGGACGTGTGCCCCGGGCGCCCGTTTCGACACGACCTTCATGGAGCGATTCTAGCGCATCGGCACGAGCGACCGGCGTGGGCAACGTCGGTCGGCGCGAGCCGAAGAGACGTTGGGTATCCGTTCGATCGCTTCCGTGGCACACGCGACAGCGGGTCGTCGCCGTTGTCGCCGTTGTCGCGGTCGACCTGCGTCGCGAGACCATGCCGCGCGCCAACTACGCCGGCGGAACGAAAGCGAGGAACCGCAACGGGTTGTCGACGGTCATCGTGCGGATCTCGTGGTCGGCCACCCCCGCCTCGCGCAGCATCGGCACGAACCGCGTGATCGTCTTGGCGTAACCCGGCCCGCCGTTGCGCTGGATGTCCTGGGCGGCGGCGAAGTCCGACGCGAGCAGCACGCGGTCGGCGTGGCCGTCCGCGATCAGCGCCTGGATCATCGGCACCTTGCGGCCGTCGGCGTCCGGCCCGCCGCCGAGCCGGTCGAAGCCCACGAACGCGCCGCGCGCGGCGAGGCGCCGGTGGACGGCCGCCTCGGGGTCGTCGAGGCCGCCGAGATGGCCGATGGCCACGCGCCCGGGCGCGACGCCGAGCGACTCGAAGATGTCGAGCTGGTCTTCGGCCGCCTGTCCGTTCGCCGTGTGCGTGAAAATCGGCAGGTTGGTGAGCAGGTGGGCCTTGCCGACGGCCGTGAACGCCTTGCGCTCCGACGGCGTGATCTCGGCCGAGCTGCCGATCTCGCCGAAGGCCCCCCACCGCTCGGCCGCGGCCGCCGCGGCCAGCGCCTCCGCGATCTCGTCGTCGCTCCGGTCCGCCAGCTCCGGGGGATGGAACGGGTCGGTGTAGTAGCCGCCGCTCGCGACGATCGGCATGCCGGAGCGCTCGGAGACCTCGCGCAGGAACGCCACGCTCCGCCCCATGTCGTCGTGGCCGCCGTCCACGAGCGCCGCGACGCCCTCGCGGGCCGCCGCCTCCAGCTCGGCGGCCATGACCTCCACGTCCTGCATGAAGTACGGCGAGCCGGGCGGCCCGATGAACCGCTCGCGCGCGGGGTTCTCCGCCCCCAGCAGCCGGTCCCAGAAGGGGATGTCGAGCGACATGTGCTCGTGGAAGAGCACCGCGCCGTGCGCCAGCCGTTCCGGCCGCAGGTCCTCGATGATCGTGCGGACGATCGCCCCGTCCGGGAACGGCGACGCGGCGGGCTCTCCCGGCGGCGCGTCCGGCTCCGTCGGGCCGCCGCACGCCGCGGTCAGGCCGACGCCGCCGAGACCGAGGACCCTCATCGCTTCGCGCCGGGTCCACACCGTGGCGCGGTCTCTCCGCTGTGTCGTCATGTCTGTCCTCGCTCAGTACGCGCGTCCGCGTGCGGAACCGCCGCCCCCGTGCTCCGGTGAATTCTGCTCGAGCGCCCCGTCGTAGGTGATGCCGCAGTCGACGCCATGAGATCTTGCGCCCGGCTCACGGGAGGGCGAACACGAAGATGTTGTTGCCGATGCTGGGCCGCAGCTCGGGGGTGAGGGCGAGGAACGACATCGGGTTGCCGGTGCCGGTGCTGGCCACGACGTACTGCTTGCCGTCGACCGCGTAGGTGATCGGGAACCCCGACACCGACGAGCCGATGTTGACTTCCCAGAGCACCTCGCCCGTCGTGTCGTCGTGCGCCCGGAACCGTCCGTTGGCGTCGCCGCCGAAGACCAGTCCGCCGCCGGTGGCCACCAGCGACGTGGTGGCGGCGCGCTGCTCGAACTTCCAGGCGGTGGCCCCGGTCTCGGCCGAGATGGCGTGCACCGCGCCGACCTGGTCGGTGCCGGGGGCGATCTCGTTGCGCACCGCGAGCGCGTACAGCTCGAGGGGCAGGGTGTCGTCGCTCTCCACCACCATCATCCGCCCGCAGGTGTTCCGCAGCGGCATGTACATCAGGTTGGTCCGCGGGCTGTAGGCGCCCGCCTCCCAGTCCTTGCCGCCGTTGTAGGTCGGGCACGCCAGCACCTGCTGGCCGCGGCTGGTGAACACCAGCTCGGGGTTCTCCGTCACCGCCCCGGTGGCGCCGTCGATGCCGCTGATCACGTTCTGCACGATCGTCGGCGTGGCCCACAGGAACTCGCCGGTGGCCCGGTCGAGGGTGTACACCACGCCTGTCTTGCCGGGGATGCCGGTCACCACCCGCCGCGCCTCGCCGGGCCGGAGGTTCGGGTTGATCCAGCTCACCGCGGCGGGGTCGGGGGCCACCGCGGTGTCGACCAGCAGCCGCTCGAACGGATGGTCGAGGTCCCAGTGGTCGTTCAGGTGCTGGTAGTGCCACACGATGTCGCCGGTGTCGGCGTCGAGGGCCAGCGTCGAGTTGTGGTACAGGTGCGCGTTGTCGGTGCCGCCGAGCATGAACTTCGGCGCCGGCGACGTGACCGACGTGCCGAGGTAGATCAGGTTCAGGTCGGGGTCGTAGCTCGGCACGACCCACGAGCCGACGTGCGACCGCTCCTCGTAGGGGACGCCGCCCCACGTCTCGTCGCCGGGTTCGCCGGGGGCCGGGATGAGCCGCGTGCGCCACATCTCGGTGCCGGTCTCGGCGTCGTGGGCGACGACGACGCACGCTTCGGGCCCGCCGTCGGGCATGCAGCCGCGGCCCGAGACGGCCTTCCCGCCCGCGACGATCGGACCCGACGACTGGTGGGCGGGGTTCACCCGGTAGTCGAGGATCTGCGTCTCCCAGGCGACGCGGCCGGTCTCGGCGTCGAGGGCGTAGGCGTAGTCGTCGGCGCTGGTCGAGATGATCAGGCCGCCGTAGATGGCGATGTTGCGCTTGGCTTCCGAGAGGGCGGCCGAGACGTACTCGTCCAGGTCGTCGGGCCGCGGCCGGCGGTACTCCCACAGCAGGTCGCCCGTGACCGCGTCGATGGCCTGGATGACGTCGCGCGGGTTCGGCATGTACATCACGCCGTCGTGCACGACCGGCGTGCCCTGCTGGCTGCCGGCGCTCAGCCCGCGCGACCAGACGAGGCGCAGCCGGTGCACGTTGCCGCGGTCGATCTGGTCGAGCGGGCTGTAGCCCCAGCCGTCCAGCGTCCGCCGCCACATCAGCCAGTCTTCCGGCGCGGGGTCCCGCAGCGTCGCGTCGGTGACCGGCGTGAACTCGCGCGCCCCCTGCGCGCCGGCGGCACCGGCCCCGGCCGCGAGCAGCAGGACGGTCGAGAGCAAGGCGGGGCGGCACGACGCAAGGCTCGGTACGCACATCATCGGAGGCTCCTCCGCGGCCATTCTACGTCAGGCGCGCGGGTCTCTCTGTCAGGCGCGCGGGTCGCTCCTCGTCGGGCGTTCGGGGACGTCCGCTTCGGGCGGACGAAGAAGCAGTGGGACCCTGGCGGGTGCTGCGGCGGGGGCGGGTCACGGTTGGCGGGGTGCCCGTTCGATTCTTCGAGACGCATCGGCGTGGCTGCCGGATCGGCCCGCTCACCGGGCGGCCGCCCTCGGCACGATCAGCGCGTCGAGCGCGACCACGCCCTGTCCCGCCGGGCGCACCACCACGGGATTCAGCTCGGCGCTCTCGAGCCGTCCGGCGTGGGCGGCGGCGAAGCGGGACAGGGCGGCGAGCGCGGCGGCGAGGGCGTCGACGTCGCCCGGCGGGCGCCCGCGGGTGCCGGCGAGGAGCGGGAACCCCCGCAGTTCGCGCAGCATGCGGTGCGCCTCGGCGGCGTCGAACGGGGCGGGTCGGAAGGAGACGTCCGCAAGCACCTCGACGAACACGCCGCCGAGCCCGCACATGACCACGGGGCCGAACGTCGGGTCGTGCTGCACGCCCAGGATCATCTCGACGCCGTTTCGGACCATCGGGGAGACGAGGACCCCGTCGATGCGGGCGTGAGGGCGGGCGGCCCGCGCCTTGCCGGTGACGGCGGCGAAGGCCTCGGCCGCCGCGTCGGGCGTGTCCAGATCCAGCGCGACGCCGCCGACGTCGCTCTTATGGGCGATGTCGGGCGAGGCGATCTTCAGCGCCGCGGGAAAGCCGAGGGCCGCCGCGGCTTCCGCTGCGTCGCCGGCCGTGGCGCAGAGCCTCGACGCGACCATCGGAAGCCCGGCCGCGGCGAGGATGCGCCGGGCCTCGGCCTCGCCGACCGGCGCGGGCGGCAGGGGCTCGGCGGGCGGCAGGGGGGACGGCGCCGCCGCCGGCCGGGCGAAGCCCTCCGCGAGCCGGGCGAGGGCGGCCACCGCCCGGACGGCCCGCGAGGGGTCCTCGAACACCGGGCACCCCGCCGCCTCGTAGTGCCGCACGACGTCGGGCGGACCGACGATGGACAGGACCAGCAGGCGGTCGGGGTGGCGGCGCCGCGCGTCCTGCAGGATCGCGCGGACGGGCTCGACCATCGCCTCGGCGGCGGCGACGAACGTGAAGAACGCGACGACCGCGTCGTAGGCGTCCTCCTCGAGGATGACGTCGAGGTTGGACCGGATCAGACCGAGGTCGTTGAACGCCTGGGCGGTGATGTCGACGGGGTTGCGGGGCGAGGCGTAGGGGAGCTGCGCCTTCAGCTTGGCCTGCGCGCGGTCGCTCATCGGGGTGACCTCGAGCCCGCAGGCGACCGCCTCGTCCGCCATCTGGACGCCGACGCCGCCGGAGATGCTCATCAGCGCGACGCGTCGGCTCGCCGGGAACGCGCCGAAGGTCGCGGCGTAGGCGATGTCGAGCATCTCCTCGGCGTCGCGGGCGCGGTGGACCCCGAACTGGCGGAACACCCCGTCGTACACCGCGTCGCTGCCCGCGAGGGTCGCGGTGTGGGAGCGCACCGCGTCGGCGCCGATCTCGGTGCGGCCCACCTTCTGGAGGACGACCGGCTTGCCGCGCTCGCGGGCGGCGGCCAGCGACGCGAGCAGCCGGTCGCGGTCGGCGACGCCCTCGATGTAGGCGACGATGACGGAGATGTCGGGGTGGCGGGCGAGCCAGCCGATGGTCTCGGCGACGTCGACGTCGCACTCGTTGCCGGTGGTGACGAAGAACCGGATGCCGATGCGGCGGCGGGTCGCGAGCAGCGACAGGTGGCTGCCGTAGGCGCCGCTCTGGCTGACCAGCCCGACGCCGCCGGGCACGGGGTGGGCGGCCTCGAGGGTCGTCGTGAACGTGGCGTAGAACCCGTTCGCGGAGTTGTAGATCCCGAGGCAGTTGGGGCCGACGATGCGCATGCCCGACGCGCGGGCGATGGCGGTCAGCGCGTCCTGCCGCCGCCGGCCTTCGCCGCCGGTCTCCGCGAAGCCCGCGCTGAAGACGACCGCGGCCTTCACCCCCGCCCCCGCGCAGGCCTCCGCCGTCTCGACCACCGCGGGGGCGGGCACCGCGATGATCGCGGTGTCGACGGGCTCGGGGACGTCGGCGATGGACGGGAACGCCGGGAGGCCTTGGACGGAGGCGCGCCGCGGGTTCACGGGGAAGATGGGTCCGGCGAACCCGGCGTCCCGCGTGTACGCCAGCGGCCGGCCGCCGATGCGGGCGGGGTCGTCCGAGGCGCCGATGATCGCGATCGAGCGCGGATGGAGGAGGGCGGAGAGCGAGTCGTCCGGAGTGGGGGGCGAAGTGGCGTCCATGTCGCAAGATTGTATCCACCGAGGGACCGCCGTTCCGCGGGTCGGTCGGGTGCTACCATCACCCGTCCACGATCGCGACGATGGCCACCGCAACCGTCCGCGTTCTCAACTACCACCCCGCCGCCGTCTGGATCGAGCAGTTGCGGGCGGCCGGCTACGCGGTCGACGTGCGTCCCCTCCGCACGCCGGCCGACCTGAAGGCGATTGGCGGGGACCCGCCCGCCGCGGTGGCCATCGACCTGTCGCGCGCGCCGAGCCAGGGGCGGGACTTCGGGCTGGGGATCCGTCAGCAGGCGTCATCGCGGAGGGTTCCGCTGGTCTTCGTCGGCGGCAGCCCGGCCAGCGTCGCGCAGATACGCACCCTGGTGCCGGGCGCGGTCTGCACGACCGACGGGGAGGTCGTCGCGGCGGTGCGGGAGGCGATTGCCCGCCCGCCGGCCGAGGGGATGCGGCCCGCGTCGGTGCTGGCGGGCTACTCCGGCACGCCGCTGCCCCGCAAGCTCGGCATCAAGCCGGGGACGGTGGTGAAGCTGCTGAACGCGCCGCCGGGCTTCGAGGCGACCCTCGGGGAGTTGCCCGAGGGGGCCAGGGTCACCCGGCGCGGCGGCGGGGCGTGCGATCTCACCCTCTGGTTCGTCCCGCGTCGCCGCGACCTGGAGCAGGGGATCGAGCGCGTGACCGGCACCGTGACCACCGACAGGCTGTGGATCGTCTGGCCCAAGAAGACCTCGCCCCTCGCCACCGATGTCTCGCAGCGGGACGTCCGCTCGGCCGGCCTCCACCAGGGGCTGGTCGACTACAAGATCTGCGCCGTCGACGACGACTGGTCGGGCCTCCTGTTC
Organism: Vicinamibacterales bacterium; assembly: GCA_963664545.2. Taxonomy (GTDB): domain Bacteria; phylum Acidobacteriota; class Vicinamibacteria; order Vicinamibacterales; family UBA8438; genus JAJEEA01. The sequence continues at coordinate 4,525,850 of OY761475.2, forward strand.
TCGCGCCGGAAACCGGGCCGCGGCCGCTGATGCGGGAGCGGCTGCGGGCCATCGGGTGCACGTGTGAGGCGCGGCGATCGGCGGGACAAATCGCCCGTGCCGTCGAGGAACGCGGCGCGCCGGACGGTGATCGGCCGCTCAGCCGCCGCGGGTGTGCATCTCCAGGTGCGGCTGGCTCTGCAACGCCTCGACGGGGATGAAGGTGGAACGGTCGTCCGCGGCTAGGCGCTCCTCGGCGCCGCGGTCGTCGCGCTGGCGCCAGGTCGAGGCGATCAGATCCGCGAGGGCGTCGGGGCCGGCGCCCGCCCGCAGGGGGGCGCGGAGGTCGGTGCCGGCGCGCGCGTAGAGGCAGCGGTACCACTGCCCGTCGGCGGTGAGGCGGCTGCGGTCGCATTGCCGGCAGAAGGGCTCGGTCGTCGACGAGATGATGCCGAACACGAGGCCGTCGGGCAGGGTGAACCGGTCGGCGGGGGCGGCGGTGGCCTCGTCGACGGCCCCGACCGGGCCGTAGTGGGCGGCCAGGCGGTCGAGCATCTCCCGGCGCGATACAACGTCGTCCATCGACCAGCGGGTGGCCCCGCCGACGTCCATGTACTCGATGAAGCGGACCTCGGCGTTCAGCCGCCGGCCGTACTCCAGCATCGGCACGAGCTCGTCGTCATTGACGCCGCGGATCACGACGGTGTCGATCTTGACGCTCTCGAAGCCCGCCTCGGCCGCCGCGTCGAGGCCCCGCAGTACGTCGCGGTGGCGGTCGAAGCGCGTGAGGGCCTCGAAGCGGCCCGCGTCGAGCGTGTCCAGGCTCACGGTGATGCGCGGCAGGCCGGCGTCCCGCAACGCCCGGACCTGCTCGGCGAGCAGGATGCCGTTGGTGGTCAGGGCGAGGTCGCGCAGCGGGGTCTTGGCGGCGAGCAGCGCGACGAGGTCCGGCAGGTCGGTGCGGAGCAGGGGCTCGCCGCCGGTGATGCGGACCTTGTCGGTCCCGAGGGCCGCGAACACGTCGACCAGACGGTCGATCTCCTCGAAGGTCAGGATGTCGTTGCGCGGCAGCCAGACGTACTCCGCCTCGGGCATGCAGTAGTGGCACCGCAGGTTGCACCGGTCGGTCACCGACACCCGCAGGTTGGCCAGCGGCCGGCCGAGCCGATCCTGGACCTCCATCACCCTCCATTATGCCACCGCGGCGCGGGTTCGGCGCCCCGCCGCTCCCCGGCGCCCGGCACCCGGCACCCCGGGCCGACCCCGGCCGCCCGCCGGTTCGACGTATAATTTGCGCCGTGCTTCGGCCCCACCGCGCCGGCTTCCCGCGGGTCGCGTCCTCGGCGTTCGTAGACGAAAGCGCCCAGGTCATCGGCGATGTCGAGATCGGCGAGGACAGCAGCGTCTGGATGAACGTGGTGCTGCGCGGGGACGTCAACTGGATCCGCGTCGGCGACCGCACCAACATCCAGGACGGTAGCGTCCTCCATGGCATGCGCGGGACTCACCCGACTCGGCTCGGGGACGACGTGACGGTGGGGCACGGGGCGATTCTCCACGGTTGCGTGGTCGAGGACCGGTGCCTCATCGGGATGGGCGCTATCGTGCTGAACGGTGCCGTCGTGGGTGCCGGCTCGATCGTCGCCGCGGGCACCCTCGTGGCCGAGGGGACCGCGATTCCGCCGGGGTCGCTGGTCATGGGTAGCCCTGGGAAGGTGCGGCGGCCGACCACCGCCGGCGAGTCGGCGTCGATTCGCCGCTACGCCGACAACTACGTCGCCTACAAGCGCGAGTTCCAGACCGACTCGCAGGCCCCCGGGGAGTGACAGCACACGCGACGATGACGCGGTCGGCGGCAGAACGAAGGGACCCCTCCTCACGGTGATTTCCGGCATTCGCGGCACGCGGGACATCCTGCCCGACGAGGTGGGACGGTGGCGGCGCGTCGAGCGCGCGGCGGTGGAGGTGTGCGAGCGCTACGGCTACGTCGAGGTGCGCACGCCGGTCATCGAGCGCGAGGAGCTGTTCGCGAAGGGGACCGGCGAGTCGACGGACATCGTGCAGAAGGAGATGTACGCGTTCACCGACAAGGGCGGCGAGCGCGTCACCCTGCGGCCCGAGGCGACCCCCAGCCTCGTCCGCGCCTTCGTCGAGCACGGCCTCGAGCAGGCGCTGCCGTTCGCCAAGCTCTACAGCCTGGGGCCGATGTTCCGCTACGAGCGCCCGCAGAAGGGCCGCTACCGGCAGTTCCACCAGCTCGACGTCGAGGTGTTCGGCGTCGCTGACGCGGCCGTCGACGCCGAGGTCATCGAGATGGCCTCGGCCTTCGTGGCCGAACTCGGCATCGAGGGGGCCGAGCTCGTCATCAACTCGGTCGGGTGCGGGGCGTGCCGGCCCGCGTTCAGCGCCGCCCTGCTCGCGGCCCTCGGCGAGCGGGTGTCCGACCTGTGCGGCGACTGCCGGCGCCGGGCCGGGACCAACCCCCTGCGCATCTTCGACTGCAAGGTGCCGGGCGACCAGCCGATCATCGACGGGCTGCCGCATTCCGAGGACTACCTGTGCGACGCCTGCCGCGAGCACTTCGCGGAGGTGCGGGGCCAACTCGACGCCTACGGGCTGCCGTACCGCGTGTCGCACCGGTTGGTGCGCGGCCTCGACTACTACATGCGCACCACGTTCGAGATTCTCGGGTCGGGGCTCGGGGCGCAGAACGCGCTGCTCGGGGGCGGGCGCTACGACGGCCTCGTGAAGCAGCTCGGCGGGCCCGACCGCCCCGGCATCGGGTTCGCGGCGGGGCTCGAGCGGCTCGTGCTCGCGCTGCCCGAGGGCGCGGGCGACGCCGCGCCGGTCGACGCGTTCGTGGTGGCCCTCGGCGGCGCGACGTGGGCCTCGGCGCGGGTGCTCGCCCGCGACCTGCGCCGGGCGGGGCTGCGGGTGCTGATCGACTACGGCGGCCGTTCGTCGAAGTCGCAGATGAAGCGGGCGAACCGCAGCGGGGCCCGGCACATGCTCATCCTCGGCGAGGACGAGCTGGCCGCCGGCGAAGTGGCGGTCAAGGAGATGGCGACGAGCGAGCAGCGGCGGGTGGCCCGCGACGCGGTCGCGGCGGCGCTCGCCCCGCCGCCGGCCGCGCCCGCGGGGTGATGGCCGGCGCCTCCCGACGGTTCCACGATTCGGAATACCCGGCGCAGGTCCCCACGAGGGAGGCCCGTCCGGCAACAGGATGTGAAGCAGTGCGGACACATACATGCGGCGCTTTGCGCCCGAGCGACATGGGGCAGGAGGCGACCCTGACGGGGTGGGTGCACCGGGTGCGCGACCTCGGCGCCCTCATCTTCGTCGACGTGCGCGACCGCTACGGGGTCACCCAGGTCGTGGCCCGCGACGACGAGGCGCTGCTCGCGCAGGCGAAGCGGTTGCGGCCCGAGTTCGTGGTGGCCGTCGCCGGCGTCGTCGAGCGCCGGTCCGACGACACCCTCAACCCGAAGCTCGCCACCGGCGAGGTCGAGATCGCGGTGCGCTCCATCGAGGTCCTGAACGAGTCGAAGCGCCCGCCCTTCCACATCGCCGAGGAGAGCCCGGTCTCGGAGGACCTGCGGCTGAAGTACCGCTACCTCGACCTGCGCCGCCAGCGCATGCAGCGGAACATGCAGCTCCGCCACCGCGTGGTGCTGGCCGCCCGGCAGGCGCTGGACGAGCAGGGCTTCCTGGAGATCGAGACCCCGGTCCTCGCCAAGTCCACGCCGGAGGGGGCGCGCGACTACCTGGTCCCCAGCCGGGTGCACCCGGGCGATTTCTTCGCCCTGCCGCAGTCGCCGCAGATCTTCAAGCAGATCCTCATGATCTCGGGCATGGACCGCTACTTCCAGATCGCCCGCTGCTTCCGCGACGAGGACCTGCGCGCCGACCGGCAGCCCGAGTTCACGCAGATCGACATCGAGATGTCGTTCGCCACCCCCGAGATCGTCTTCGGCGTTGTCGAGCGGCTGATGCAGCCGGTGTGCGCCGCCGCCGATCTCAGCGTCGAGACGCCGTTCCCCCGGCTGACCTACGCCGACGCGATGGCGAAGTACGGGACGGACAAGCCCGACCTGCGCATCGGCATGGAGATCGCCGACGTCTCCGCCGTCTTCGCCGACTCGAGCTTCCGGGTGTTCCGCGAGTGCGTGGCCGAGGGGGGCGTCATCCGCGCCCTCGTCGTGCCGGGGGCGGGGCAGTACTCGCGCAGCCAGGTCGACAAGCTCGTGGACGAGGCGATCTCCCTGGGTGCCTCCGGCCTCGTGTGGGCGCGGCGGGGACCGGAGGGCGACGTCCAGAGCTCGATTCTCAAGGTGGCGGGGTCCGAGACCCTCGGGCGCCTGCTCGATGCGGTGGACGCGGGCGCCGGCGACCTCGTGCTCGTGGCCGCGGGGGCGGGCGACGAGCCGTCGCGGCTGCTCGGCCAGCTTCGCCTGCGGCTCGCCCGGCGCGAGGGCCTCGTCGACGACTCGCGCGCCGTCCTGACGTGGGTCGTCGACTTCCCGATGTTCGAGTGGAGCGAGACCGAGGGGCGGCACGTAGCCAAGCACCACCCGTTCACGTCGCCCCACGACGACGACCGCCAGCTTCTCGACGGCGGCGACGGCGACCTCGGCGCCATCCGCGCCAAGGCCTACGACCTCGTGTTCAACGGCTGGGAGATCGGCGGCGGCAGCATCCGTATCCACGAGCAGCCCCTGCAGCGCCGCATCTTCGAGCTGCTGAAGATCAGCGACGAGGACGCCCGCTCGCGGTTCGGCTTCTTCCTCGACGCCCTCCAGTACGGCACCCCGCCGCACGGCGGCATCGCCTTCGGCATCGACCGCATCGTGGCCCTCCTCGCGGGCGAGTCGTCCATCCGCGACGTCATGGCGTTCCCCAAGACCGCCGCCGCCGTCGACCTCATGACCGGCGCCCCGTCGACGGTGAGCCCCCACCAGTTGCGCGAGCTGCACCTGCGGACCGAGGGGTAGCCCCACCGCCTGCGGCGCTCCCGTTCGGGGTCGGACGGAGGCTCCTGCCGAGTGTCGGCGTCACGCTCGGCTCGGGGCGGGCGAGCCCAGGTGGTTACCAATTGTCATGGTGACGCGTGGGTACGTGCGCTACGCTCTTCCCGTAGCCGTCACAATGCCGGTGTCGGCTGGTTTCGAAGCAGACGCGTATTCGGTTACAGGGTCGGCGCGGGCTTGAGTCACCTGAAATGAGGAATGTCGGTTGTCCGCGGAAGCCGCAGCAACGGGCGCGATTCGAAGCGGCCGTTGTGGGCGACACCCGCCTACGCGGGCGGCGGCGGGAGCCCGAAGGCCTGGGGAACGGCGGGCTCGCGGGCGCGCAAATATCTGGGCCGTCAGCGCCGGCAGGTCGAGGCTGCGCTGACGGACGGTACGCACCACCGTCGAGAGCACCTGCTGGGTGTCGGCGCCCTTGCGGGTGCGGTTGCCGCCGCACACCTTGCGGATGACCACCGCCGGGCGGATGGCCTGTTCGGCCCGCCAGTTGGTGGCGTCGATCGAGGGGTCGCGCAGGAACAGGAACACGGCCGGGAACTCGTTGGCGAGATGCTTGGCGAAGCGCTTGGGGTCCTTCAACGGCGGCGGCGCGTCGATCAGCCGACCGAGCCGGGCCTCGAGCCGTCCGCGGAGGGAGTCGAGACCGTGCCGGGTCAGTTCGCCGTTCCGGCAGCGGTCCGGCACGTCGAGGCCGGGCTGGAGAACGGCCTTGACCATCGAACTCCAGGGGCTGTAGAGGTGCTTCTGCTTCAGTTTCCTGCAACGCTCGAGCAGGTGACCCACTCAACTTTGGCGCAAACCCTTTTAGCGCCGGTACACCCGCCAGCCGTCGCGCACGAGCACGCCGGCGTAGTCGGTCCCGAGCAGGGTGGCCGCATCCTTGAACCCGCGGCCGGGGCAGATGGCGTAGACGGTGGTCTCCGCGGTGACGCACGTCCACAGCCAGTGGGGCTTGATGACGCGCCAGCCCGTTTCGTCGGCCGTGACCACCGGCGCGTTGCGGACCTGGCGGCAGAGTTCCCGGTAGACCGGCGCGGCGTCGCGGGCGGTTCGACGCAGCAGATGAACGAGGCCGCCGGCGGTGACCTCCAGGCCGAACCTCGTCCGCAGCAGGCCGGCGACCTTGGCCAGCGGCACGCCCATCTCGGTGTGCAGCTCGACGACGAGCGAGGCGATGCCGGGGCCGAGTTGCACCGCGGCCGCCCCGAGGGCGTCGGAGGTCTGGAGGCGATGACGCCCCTCCTGATACTGCGGGGCGACGCGGGTTGCCTCGACGGCGCCGCCGCAGTCGGGACACGCGCTCGGCGCCGGCGCCCTGTGGGCCTCGTCGGCCTTCGGCGGGCGGCGTCGGGACCCTTGCCGGCCGTACTCCGTCCCGGACCGTCGGCCCGGCGGCTTGCCGGACCCCTGCGGCCGGTCCTTGGCGAAGGGCGCGGCCTGCCGCTTGCCGGCGCGGCGGGCCTCATCGAGCTGTTTCCTGAGGTCTTCGCTGCGTCGCTTCCACCGGTCTCGCTCGCGCGTGGTGCGGTCCAAATCGCGGATCAGCTTGGCGTTCTCCCGCTGAAGCTCCTCGATCCGCTTGTCCTGCGAATCCCGCTCTCGCCGGGGCACCCCCGAACCGCCGCGCCCGCCGCTCTCGCCGGCCATGCTCCGTATTCGGTAGCTGCGCCCCGACGTTGCACAACGTCACGGATTTTCTCGACTTTACCCGCTAACCAAAGACGCAGACGCGTTGACTTCAGGGCGGTTGCTTCCGCCAGAGATAATCCGGTGGGGCTGGGAAATCGCGGCTCCCGGGGGAAAGCGAGAACACGATGTTAGGACTCCCTATTTCGCTATTCTCTTTGCTATTGCCCGCGTCTACGGGGGAAATCGCGCGACCTCTCCCAGAAGCGCTGCCACTCCGTCCTCGTCCCACCGTCCTGACAGACACCGCAACGGACTCGCCCCGCGCAGCCACGCCACGTCTAGTACCCGCAACGGCAAACGAACTGCCTGTTTCGATATCAGCTATAGATTCAGTCGCCGATCCGGCCCGGTCGACCAATTGCGAAAATTGGAACACGTCTCTGTTTTTCCAACAAGCTTCGGCTTCAGTCGTGAAAACCTGTCTCGACCTCGGAAAGGTTGACGTAGCGTCGCGCGACGATGACCACAATACCCCGCTCCATTGGGCCGCGCGGATCACCGACGATCCTAAAGTGATAACCGTTCTTGTGGCCGCTGGCGCTGACCGCGATGCACTCAACCGGCATGAGGCAACGCCGCTTCACATGGTTGCTTCGCACAACACAAACGTGGCCGTTCTTGAAGCCTTGCTGACGGCCGGCGTAGATATTGCGGCCCGTAACGCTTCCGGCTATACAGCCACCCACCTAGCCGCACACAACAACAATAACCCTCGCGTGTTCACAATACTCATTGATGCTGAAACACGGCTACGCGACCCTATCTTCGATGTGGCACCTCTTAGAGATGGTAATCGGTTGGCTCTTAACTCAGCCGCTGGAGCTCTTGGGAGATTGCTGCGAGATAACTTCTGGGGGACTGAACGTTTAGGGGAAGAAGAACAAAGGGAAGGTCAAGAAGTATTCCTTGAAGCGCAGATTGCTGGCGATGTCCCGATATGGGGACATCGGCGAGTACGTTCGATCGCAGCCACGAGCAACAGTCACGATAGTTTTCGATGGGCACCACAGTGTTACGCGACAATGCTGTTTCGTCTGCGCATGCTAGACAGTCCCTCGAGGCCAATTAGACCGCCATCGTTTATGCCGAAGATAACCTGCCAGTACATCGGTTTTAGGAAGACGAGTCCGAGGGGAGTATCTGAGGATCGCTCTATGTTTGTGATTAGTGGTACGGGTTGGCCATCACTCCAATGGTGAGAGTGGTTGTTCCTTCTGGGACGAACATAGGAAGTGTGTAGACTATAGACCGTATCGCGAGACGGATGAAATTAACTTCCTTTCTGGAAGTTTTTCGACTCACTATATTCATGTCAGCTCGGAGTATCGCCGGGACTCTGGTTTGTCGACTTGGATTGCTGGAGGTGGTGTTGAGCAGCACGTAACGGGTAGAACTCTGCCGGGTGCCATGACTAAGGAATTGGCAGACCGTTATGGCAGAACGCGGCTTTGGGCGTCTTATGGTATGATAATGCGTCCAAGAACTGTTTTTGATCAAATAGAGTCGCGGATAGCTTACGGATGGATTTTGGGCGATGAGGTGCGATTGAAATTTTGGACGGCAGGGGAATGGCTCGTGTATTTCAAGAGACGGCGAGATTTGGGTTTGTACGTCAGGATGTACAGCGGACATGACACGTACAACATTAATTTCGAGCGGGGCCTAACCCGCGTAGAGTTTGGCGCGACTTTCAATTGGGATGACATTTTCAGAGTCGTGCCGGGTCGATTTTGAATGGAGGATACTCCGGTGGATCGGCCCGGCGCGTGTCATTACTGCGTGCTCGACTACCGGGTGGTGCGGATTGAGTTGAGCTTCGGGATGTGGGCTTCCGGTTCCGCGATGAGATTGGTTGACCGACGTCGGAGTTTTCAGCACGGGTTGTTTTCCGAGGTTGTTTTCCGCCGTCGGTACGATGCTGTATAGGAAGCCGTACGCACCGGCGACGGTCGGTCGGGGAACTCGCGCGCCAAGCATCGGCGGGCGCTCCAGGAGGCGGTGGGGCAACCAAGCCAGAGGGTTGGCGTATGGCACTCGACCCGCGGCGACAGTGAACCGCGCGGACGGTGCGTTGCGAGGCGGCAGTGCGGGCGGGCCTGGCTACGCGGGCGGCGGCGAGAGCCGGGAGGCGTCTGGAACAGCAGGCTGGCGGGCGCGCGACATCTCGGCTAGCAGCGGCAGGTCGAGGTCCGGCTGGCGGACGGTACGGACCAGGGTCTGTTGAGTGTGTGCACCCTGGGTACCCGGGAGCGCGAAGGTGCGATCGGCGCGGGGTGGAGCCGGGCGGGCAGGGGACAGGCCGGCGGCAAGGCGATCGGGCGGCGTTGCTGGCAACTCGGGGAGCGCGTGGAGGCGGGCACTTGCGGTGACGGGCCGATTGGTGCACGATCGCAGACGCACGTGTCCGAAGAACCCAGCCCATCCGGCACCGCCGCGGCCACGCGGATCGCCGTACCCGACGACGGGATCGAGCAGCTTTTCGGTGCCCACGATTCGCACCTCGCGGTGTTCGAGGAGCTGTTCGGGGTGCGCGTCCGCACCGACGGCAACCAGCTTCTGGTCGACGGCGGGGCGCGGGCGGTCGAGGGGCTGGAGCGGACCGTGCGGCAGCTCTCGGCCCTGGTCGGCGACGGCTACCAGCTTTCGGCCGACGATGTGCGGCAGGCGGGGCAGCTCGTGCTGCAGGATCCGTCGGTCCGGCTGCGCGACTACTTCGTCAAGACCACCGTCAAGGCTTCGAGCAAGCGGCAGGTCGCGCCCAAGAGCCTCAACCAGCGGCGCTACCTGGAGGCCATCGACCGCCACGACGTGGTGTTCGGGGTCGGGCCGGCGGGGACCGGCAAGACGTACCTGGCGATGGCCCAGGCCGTCGCGTACCTGACGGCGAAGAAGGTCACCCGCATCATCCTCGCGCGGCCCGCCGTCGAGGCCGGCGAGCGCCTCGGGTTTCTGCCCGGCGACATGCAGGAGAAGGTGAACCCGTACTTGCGCCCCCTCTACGACGCCCTCTACGACATGCTCGACCTCGACCGGGTCGACCGGCTGCTCGACCGCCGCACCATCGAGATCGCGCCCCTCGCGTTCATGCGGGGGCGGACCCTCAACGACGCGTTCGTGATTCTCGACGAGGCGCAGAACACCACCGCCGAGCAGATGAAGATGTTCCTGACCCGGCTCGGGTTCGGGTCGAAGGCGGTCGTCACCGGCGACATCACCCAGATCGACCTGCCGGCGGGGCGGGTGTCCGGGCTCGTCGAGGTCCTGCACATCCTGGAGCGCGTGGACGGCATCGCGTTCACGCGGTTCGACGACCGCGACGTGGTGCGGCACCCGCTCGTGCGCCGGATCGTCCGGGCCTACGAGACCTGGGCCGAGCGTCCCGACGAGCCGGCCGCGGCGCCGGCTTCCGCCGGGAGCGGGGCCTTCTCGGCGTCATGACCTGCTCGACCCTGCCCGACCTCCCATGAACGCCGACGACCCCGACCCTCGACCCGCCCAACCGCCCGCCAGGCTGGAGGTGGTGGTGACGGACGGGCGCGGACGGCCCAAGCCGGCCGGCGACCTGCCGGCGTGGCTGGCGGGGGTGGCGCCCCGGGCCGCGGCCGGCCAAGCCGTCGTCGCCCTCGTCTGTGACCGCAAGATGCGCGACCTCAACCGCCGCTTCCGCGGCATCGACCGAGTGACCGACGTGCTGTCTTTCCCGGCCGATCCGGCCGATCCGGCCGATCCGGCCGATCCGGCCGATCCGGCCGATCCGGGCGGGTCGGACGAACCGGGAGCGCCCGGCACCGGCACGGCCGCCGGCGGCGCGCGGTGGCTGGGCGACATCGTGATCGCCACCGGTCGGGCGGCGCGGCAGGCGCGCGCGGCCGGCCTCACCGAGACCGAGGAGCGGCGCCGCCTCGCCCTCCACGGCCTGCTGCACCTGCTGGGCTACGACCACGAGCGCGACGACGGCCGTATGCGGCGCCTGGAGCGGCGGCTCCGGCGGCGCGGCGGGCTGCCGGTGGACGACTCATGATGCCCCTGGCGCTGTTCCTGCTCGGGTGCGCGGTCATCTACGTCGCGACCATCGAGTCGGCGTTCGGGGCGATGGTCCGCCTGCCGGAGCGGCTGACGGCGGAGCGCGACGCCCGCAGCGCGTCGCTCGTGGCCCACCTCGAGGACCCGCTGCGCCTGTACGTCGTCACCCGCCTGCTCCGGGGCGGGTTGTTCGCCCTCGCGGCCGTGATCCTCGCCCAGCTCATCGGCGTGGCCACGCCGCGGGCGGTGGGCGTGCTGCTGCTGAGCATCGTCGGGTTCGTCCTCGTCTGCGAGCAGGTGGTGCCCTCCGCCCTCGCGCGGCGCAATGCGGGCCGGGTGCTCGAGCTGCTGCTGCCGTCGTTCGACCTCGCCCTCCGCGTCCTGGGCCCGGCCACGGGGTGGCTGCTGCTGCTGGCGCGGCCCCGGCGCGGGCGCACGGCCAACGGCCGGGGTAACGGCCGGGGCAACGGCGGTGTGGACGAAGTGCCGGCCGATGACGAGGAGGCGCGGGCGGAGGCGGCCGACACCGAGGAGCGGCGGCTCCTGCAGTCGGTGGTCGACTTCGGGGGGACGCTAGTGCGCGAGGTGATGACCCCCCGGCCCGACATCGCGGCCATCGCCCACGACGCGACGGTGGACGACCTGCGGGCCCTCTTCGCCGAGGAGGAGTACTCGCGCATCCCCGTCTTCGAGAACGACCTCGACAACATCCTGGGCTTCGTCTTCGCCAAGGACCTGGTGAAGGCCGACGGGCTCTCGGGGGACTCGCCCATCGTCCCGCGTCTGCTGCGGCCCGCCTGCGTCGTGCCCGAGGGCCAGCGGGTGGCCGACCTGTTGCGCGAGCTGCAGGTCAAGCGCGCGCAGAGCGCCATCGTCGTGGACGAGTACGGGGGCACGGCGGGGCTCGTGACCATCGAGGACCTGCTGGAGGAGATCGTCGGCGAGATACGCGACGAGTACGACGGCGACGAGTCGGAGCCGGTGGTCGAGGAGGACGGCGGGCGCTTCGTGTTCCTCGCCACCGTGGGGGTCGGCGAGCTGGCCGAACGCCTGGGGGTGTCGGTCGAGCGGGACGGCTTCGAGACGGTGGGGGGCTATCTGCTGAGCCGGCTCGGGCGCGTGCCGGCGGCCGGCGAGGAGTTCGAGGTGGACGACCTCGCGGTCGAGGTGCTCGACGCCGAGCGCCGCCGGGTGCGGAAGGTGCGGGTCCGCCGCCGGCCGGCGGCGGAAGCGGTCGGGGGATAGGCGGACCAGCCATGCCGGAGACATCAAGGTAATCGGGGCCGAGCGCCGCCGGGTGCGGAAGGTACGGGTCCGCCGCCCGCCGGCGGCAGCGGTCGGGGGATAAGCGGACCAAGTCATGCCCGAGACGCCGCCACCGGACACGCCGAAGACCGACGGCCCGGCCATACGCGCCGACGACGCCGGCACCCTCGCGGAGCGCCAGCGCCGCGCCCTGCCGAAGACGGACGGTCCGCCCCCGCGCGCCGGCTTCGTGTCGCTGATCGGCCGCCCCAACGCGGGGAAGTCCACCCTCCTCAACCGCATCGTCGGCACGAAGCTCGCCATCGTCTCGGACAAGCCGCAGACCACGCGGAGCCGGATTTTGGCGGTTCGGAACTACACCGGCGAGGCCCCCGCGCAGGTCGTCTTCGTCGACACCCCCGGTATTCACCGGCCCCTGCACCGGATGAACGTGCGCATGGTCGACGTGGCCCTCGAGTCGATCGGCGACGTGGACCTGATCGGACTGGTGCGCGACGCCACCGACGGCCTCGGTGCCGGCGACCGGTTCGTCATCGGCGCCCTGGAGCGGGCTCCGGCGCCGGTGGTGCTCATCCTCAACAAGATCGACCTCGTCGCCAAGCCGCGCCTGCTGCCCCTCATCGACTGGTACCGCCGGCAGCGCGACTTCGCCGCCTTCGTGCCGGTGTCGGCGGCGACCGGCGACGGGGTCGACGTCCTCGAGCGCGAGATCGTCGAGCGGCTCCCCGCCGGCCCGCCCCTCTATCCCGACGACTTCCTCACCGACCAGCCCGAGCGCGTCCTCGCGGCCGAGACGGTGCGCGAGAAGGTACTGCGCCACACCCACGCCGAGCTGCCGTTCGTCACCGCGGTGGTCGTCGACCGCTTCGACGACGAGAGCGAGCCGGGGCGCCTGGGCCTGTTCTGCTCGATCCTGGTCGAGCGGAAGTCGCAGAAGCCCATCGTCGTCGGCCCCGGCGGGGCGCGCATCCGCCAGATCGGCACCGAGGCCCGGCAGGACCTCGAACGGTTCTTCGGCGTCCCCGTCTACCTCGACCTGCATGTCAAGGTGCGGGCCGACTGGCGCGACGACGACCGTATCCTGGATCAAGCGGGCGTCGCATCGACCGGGCAGGGCTGAGCGATGGGTGGAAGTCGCGTCGAGCCGACCTGGAGGGTTCGACGAAACGCTGCAAATCGTAAGGACCGCTTGAAAAAAACATGATATTTTCAAGCGGGTGTTCACGAGACGACTCACGCTGCCCCCCGCGGGCGCGCGCACGTTCTTCCTCTGGGGACCGCGGCAGGTCGGCAAGACGACCCTGCTGCGGCAGTGCTACCCGGACGCCTTCTGGGTGGACCTCCTGAAGGCCGACGAGTTCCGCCGCTACGCCACGCGTCCGGAATCGCTGCGGCTGGCCCTCCAGGCCCAGGGGGCGGACCCGGCCCGGCAGGTCGTGGTGGACGAGGTGCTGAAGGTCCCCGCCCTGCTCGACGAAGCGCACTGGATGATCGAGAACCTCGGCATCCACTTCGCCCTCTGCGCGTCGAGCGCGCGCAAGGTGCGGCGCGGCGCGGCGAGCCTGCTAGGCGGACGCGCGATGCGCTTCGAGCTCCGGGGCCTCACGTCGGCGGAGCTCGGCCCCGACTTCGACCTCCGCCGCGTCCTCAACCGCGGCTACCTCCCCCGGCCCTACCAGGACCCGGAGCCCGAGGCGCTGCTCGAGTCGTACGTCGCCGACTACCTGAAGGAGGAGATCGCCGCCGAGGGGCTCGTCCGCAACCTGCCGGCCTTCGGCGACTTCCTGACGGCGGCGGCCCTCGCCGACACCGAGATGGTGCGGTTCACGAACGTGGCCCAGGACTGCGGCGTCAGCAGCCAGACGGTGAAGGGCTACTACCGCATCCTCGAGGACACCCTGCTCGGCCGTTGGCTGCCCGCCTACCGGAAGCGGCCGAAGCGGCGCGTGGCCGCCGCCCCCAAGTTCTACTTCTTCGACGTCGGCGTCGTGAACCGCCTCGCCCGCCGCGGCGAGCTCCATCCCGGCTCGGAGCTGTTCGGGAAGGCCTTCGAGAACTGGCTCTTCCACGAACTCGGGGCGCATCTCGCCTATGCCCGCTCGCCGGAGCCGCTTTCCTACTGGCGGCTCGCGGGGGGCGAGGAAGTCGACTTCATCGTGGGCGACATGCGGGCCGCCGTCGAAGCCAAGGCGGTGGCGCGCATCGGCTCGCGCCACCTGAAGGGGCTGCGGGCGCTCCAGAGGGACCACCCGGAAGTCGGGCGGCGCATCGTCGTCTGCCTCGAGCCGCAACCCCTCCGCACGGACGACGGCATCGACATCCTGCCGGTCGACGCCTTCCTCGATCGGCTCTGGTCCGGCTCGCTGCTCCAGGCGTCTGCGCCGTAGGTCGCGGCGCGGCCTCCTGGAGGGTCGGCCGGCCGGCGGGAGGGTCGGCCGGCCGGCGGTTGGAGCCGCCCGCGACGCCCTCGGGCCGGCGGCTACCGCGCCATCCGCACGGCCATGTTGCGCAGGAAGTTGACGATGTGCCAGATCTCCTCGTCGGTGATGCGGCCCTCCCAGGCGTCCATGTCGTAGGCCGGCGGGACGCCGTTGCGGATCACCAGGAAGATGTCGCCGTCGGTGTCGCCGTGCGTCCACTCGTCGTCGATGAGGTTCGCCGGCCTCGACCCTGTCGGCGCCGTCATGCCCTGGCCGTCCGCCCGGATGCCGTGGCACGCGCGGCAGAAGCGGCCGTAGACCCGCAGGCCGGCCCGCACCGATTCGTCGGTCGCCTCGATGGGGTTCTCCGGCGGCGCCTCGGCCGCGGCCTCCTGCGCGGGGGCGGCTGCGGCCACCCGCGCCGAATCAGCCGTCGTGAACAGGGCGAAGGCGAGAGCGAAAGCGGCCGGCACGACGACGACTCTGGCAAGACTCGATAGGGTCACGCATCCTCCTCGATGTGGAAGTTCACCATGAGTCTATACCGCGCCGCCGCTCTCTCGCATCGTTGCTCGAACGTAGCGGTGACATCCAGCGCCCGACCGTGGATCCGCTTCCGCGGCGACGGGTGTCTTACGGCGTCGGCTCGTGCGACAACCGCTACGCCTGCGTCTACCAGGCCGCTCCGCGGCGGCGGTATCTTTCAAGTCAGGGATCGCCGCCGCGAAAGGCCCGGCTCCCGGGCCGATTCGAGGAGCTCGCGAGCGCGCGGAGATCAATCTCCCCGCAAGCTCATCCACGCGCGCCGGGCGCGTGGAACCACAGGTTTCAGACGCCCCCAACAGGCACGGGAGGCACGGGCGTGCTATCGTGGCCCGAGGAGGCCCATGGGCGAAATCCACACGGAGATGAAGCTCGAGAACGCCGGGGACCGGGAGCACTACCGGCGCGGCGGCTGCGACGAGAGCGAGGTCCGCCGGTCGACGGTGGAGGGAATCGTCGATACGGGAGCCGTGACGCTGGTCCTGCCGCAAAACGTGGTCGAACGGCTCGGGCTCAGGCAGCAGGGAACCGCGTTCGTCACGTACGCCGACGAACGGCGGGACGAACGTCCGTTGGCGGGCCCGGTATCGGTGCCGATCGGCGACCGGACGATGATCATGAACTGCGTCGTGGGTCCGCCGCTGAGCGAGGCCCTGATCGGTCAGGTCGTCCTGGAGACTCTCGACCTGATCGCCGACTGCACGAACCGCACCCTCACGCCGCGCTACCCGGACTACCCGCTGCTCAAGCTGAAGTAGCGGCGGCCGTCGCCGGACCCCGCCCCCGCCGCGCGGTTGACCCGCTCGCAGACCACGGGATACACTGCCCGTCCTGATCCCGGGAACATCCCAATCGGAGAGTGAGCGAATGCGTAGATTGAGCGTTGTCTTCATGGCGGTTCTGCTGGTGGCGGGCACGGCGCGGGCCCAGGAGGCGGAGCCGCAGGTGTTCGGCGATCTGGCCGAGGTGATGCGCGGCATCCTCTTCCCGAACTCGAACATCATCTTCGATGTGCAGACGGTCAACCCCAACGATCCGGTCGAGGCGTTGGCCGGCGATTCCGCCAGCGCGCGTTTCAGCACCATGTACTCGGGGTGGGAGGCGGTCGAGAACGCGGCCGTCGCCCTCATCGAGTCCGCGAACCTGATCGAGCTTCCGCGTCTGTGCGAGAACGTCGAGGACGACCCCGCGCGCAACGGCCTGCCCGCGCCGGTCGGGCGCGACGACTGGCAGCAGTACGTCGCCGGGCTGCGGGCGGCGGGCCAGACCGCCTACGAGTGGGCGGTCGCCCGCGAGTACGACGATTTCGAGGCGATCATCATGACCGGCGAGGTCAGCGAGGCCTGCTCGGCCTGCCACGGCGTCTACCGCGACAGCTACAACGATCCGCCCACGCCGCGCTGCACGCCCCCCACGGAGTGAGCGCCCTCGTCGGCCGGCGGCGGTTCCCGTGACCCCGCCGGCCGCATGGTGCCTGCGAAGGCCGGTCGGCATTCGGGCGGCGGCCCGTTGCCGTCCGTTCGCCGTACCCATCCATCCTCTGCTCCACGTTCGCCCGCCCGGGCGTCGGTGCCGTGCCGTGGAGCGCTCCGATCGCCTTCGCGGCCCGTTTCCAGCCGTCTGAACGGGAGTGCGCGACAGGTTCGCGTGCTGCCGTTCGTCGCCGCCGGGGACGCCTGCGCCGCTGTGCTAGACTGAAATGATCCTGATGCTGACCGTGGACCATCCAGACGAACCCGACTTGTCGCGGCCTTCGTCCGCGACCGCACCCCGGACGACGGGACGATGCCCTTCCACCGCCGCATCGACGTGGTGCTCGACTCGGTCAAGCGACTGCAGCGGATAGGTGCGTCCGCCAACCTCCTCAACCTCCTCCAGAAACAGCGGCCCGCCGACCTCGCCGAGGTCCTCGGCGAGCTGACCGACAAGAACCGGCACGACGCGTTCAACCTGCTGCTCGACCGCGACAGCCGCCTCGCGATGGAGGCGCTGATGGAGTACGGGGCCGAGGCCGGCGCCGGCCTGCTCGCCGACCATCCGCCGGAGCGCATCGCCGTGTGGCTGCTCGACCTGCCGTCGGACGACGCGGCGGCGCTCATCGACGAGCTGCCCGAGGAGCTGTCGGCGGCGGTCCTCGAGCGGATGCGCCCCCACGAGTCGGGCGAGGTCGAGAACCTGCTCGAGTACGCCGAGCAGACGGCCGGCCGCATCATGAACCCGACGGTGTTCGCGCTGTCGGAGGAGATGACGGCGGGCGAGGCGATCCACGCCCTGCAGGGGTCGCGCGAGGTGGAGATGGTCTTCTACCTCTACGTGGTCGACGAGCGCCGGCACTTGGTCGGCGTGGTATCGCTGCGCCGCCTGCTGCTCGTGGCCCCCGAGACCCCGCTGCGGCGCATCATGACCACCGACCTGATCAGCGCGCGGGTCGACACCGACCAGGAGGAGGTGGCGCAGCACGTCGCCAACTACAACCTGCTGGCCATCCCGGTGGTCGACGAGGAGAACAAGCTAGTCGGCATCATCACCGTCGACGACGTCATCGACATCATCAAGGACGAGGCGACCGAGGACCTCTACCGGCTGGCCGGGGTCAGCGGCGACGAGCACGTGTTCACCCCCGCCGGCGAGTCGGCGCGGAAGCGGCTGCCGTGGCTGGCCATGAACCTCGTTACCGCCGCGCTCGCTGCCTATGTGGTGCGGGCGTTCCAGGCGACCATCGACGAGGTCGTGATGCTGGCCGTCCTCATGACCATCGTCGCCAGCATGGGCGGCAACGCCGCGACGCAGACCCTGACCGTGATCGTCCGCGCCATCGCGCTGGGGGAGCTCACCTGGGGCAATTCGCGCAAGGCGGTGCTGAAGGAGGCGCTGGTGGGGCTGGGCAACGGCCTCGCCCTCGGCACGGTGGGGGCCCTGGTGGCGTGGCTGCTGTCGGGGAACGTCTACCTGGGGGCGATCCTGGCCCTGGCGATGGTGATCAACCTGCTTGTCGCGGCGGTGGCCGCGACCCTGATCCCCATCGCCCTGCGCGCCATGAAAGTCGATCCGGCGCTGGCGTCTGCCGTGTTCATCACCACGTTGACGGACGTCTTCGGGTTCTTCGCGTTCCTCGGCCTCGCCACCGTCTTCCTGCCCTATCTGGACCGCCTGGGGTGACGGCGCCGGGCCGGAGGGGCGGCATCGCCGGTCAGCCGGCAGCCGCTTGTACCGTCCGGCCGGCCGGCGGGGTCGCCGGGGGTGCCCCGTCACTGCGGCACCCGAACTGCGGGACGGCCGCGTGCGGTGCCGGCCGGCGGCCGAAGTGCCGCACGCCGGTCCCGGCATGGCCTGTGCGGCGGCGTGCGGCTACAATGGTGGCCGGCCGGGCACGCCGCCCCCGCGATGCCAGTCCTGACGACCGACGCGCTGATCCTGCGCACCTACCACCTTGGTGAAGCGGACCGCATCGTCGTGTTCCTGACGCCCGAGCGGGGCAAGAAGCGGGGCGTGGCCAACGGCGCGCGCCGTCCGCGCTCGCGGCGGTTCGCGGGGGGGCTGGAGCCGCTGACGGCCGTGCGGCTCGCCTACTACGAGCGCGAGCACCGCGAGCTGGTGCGGCTGCGCTACGTCGAGCCGGTGCGTTCGCCGATGCTGGCGCGCGACGGCGGGCGGCTCGGCTACGTCGAGTACTTCGCGGAGATCCTCGACGAGTGCGCGCAGGAGGCCGAGCCCAACGCGCCGCTGTTCCGGCTCGGGTCGGCGGTGGGGGCGTTGCTGGCGGGGGAAATCCCCGTCGAGCGGCTGGCCCGCTACTTCGAGTACTGGGTGCTGCGCCTGCAGGGGGTCTATCCGTCGCTGACCGCCTGCGGACGGTGCGGCCGCCCCCCCGACGCGGGGGGCCGCATCGACGCGGCTCGGGGCGGCTTCCGGTGCGGCGCGTGCGCCGGCGGCGTGGGGCTCCCGTTGTCGGCCGAGGCGCTGCGCTTCCTCCGCGCCGCCGCCGCGACGCCGCCCGACGCGCTGTCGGATGTCGGGTTGCCGGCGCGGGCCGACCAGGAACTCGACCGCGCGCACGGGCGCCTGCTGGCGATGCATCTCGAGAAGGAGTTGCGGGCGGCCAAGGTGCTGCGGGCGATGGCCCGGACGGGCCCGGGAGTGACGCCATGATGACGAAGACGCGTGACCTCTTGCCCAGGATGGCGGCACCGTGACCCTCCAGGACCTGATCGCCGCGCTGTCGCGCTTCTGGTCGTCGCGCGGCTGCCTGATCCAGCAGCCGCTGGACACCGAGGTGGGGGCCGGCACCATGCATCCCGAGACGTTCCTCCGGGTGCTCGGGCCGCGGCCGTGGCGGGTCGCCTACGTGCAGCCGTCGCGGCGCCCCGCCGACGGCCGCTTCGGCGAGAACCCCAACCGGCTGTTCAAGCACCATCAGTTCCAGGTCATCCTGAAGCCGTCGCCCGACGCCGCGCAGGACCTCTACCTCGACAGTCTGCGGGTGTGCGGCATCGACCCCGTCCGCCACGACGTGCGCTTCGAGGAGGACAACTGGGAGTCGCCCACCCTCGGGGCGTGGGGCATCGGCTGGCAGGTGCTCCTCGACGGGATGGAGATCACCCAGTTCACCTACTTCCAGCAGGCCGGGGGCGTCGAGCTGGCCCCGGTGTCGGTCGAGCTGACCTACGGGCTCGAGCGCATCGCGATGCACCTGCAGGGGGTGGACGACGTCTACGACCTGGAGTGGGCGCCGGGGGTGACCTACCGCACGGTGCGGCACCAGGACGAGGTGGAGCAGACGAAGTACGCCTTCGGTATGGTCGACATGCCCGAGGCGGAGTTCGCCGACCGCCATCGGAAGCTGTTCGAGCAGCATCACCATATGGCGCGGACCCTGGTCGAGTCGGGCCTCGTGCTGCCGGCCCTCGACGCGTGCCTCAAGTGCTCGCACACCTTCAACATCCTCGACGCCAGCGGGGGTATCGGGGTGACCGAGCGCGCCGCGTACATCCTGCGGGTACGCGAGCTGGCGGTGGCGGTAGCCAAGGCGCACGCGGAGCGAGAGGCCGCGGCCGCGACGCCGGCCGGTGGCGTGGCGGCTCCGCAGGAGTCGTCGGCGTAGAACGGCGCTGTGGCCGTAGAACGGTGCCGCTGCGGCGGCGGTCACCGGGCGTGGGCTCGATGAAGTGGGCGTAGAACGGCGCCGCCGATTGTGGAGGAGGCATCAGCGTTCCGCCGGCGGTTGGTCGGCAATCCGTAGCCGCGGGCGACGAATGTCCGGGCCAACGCGGCGCGGGTTCGCGGGGCGGTGACGTTCGGCTGGTGAAAACGCCCTGCCGCTTGCCCCCCCGGCGACGAGATCGGAAACGGACGTCATGTATCGAGAGCTGCTGATCGAGATCGGATGCGAGGAGCTGCCCGCGAGCTGGATGCCGCCGCTGGTCGGGCAGCTCGGTGCCTGCGTCGGGGCCCGGCTCGAGGAGGCCCGGCTCGCGTGCCCGACGCCGCCCGAGGCGTTTGCGACGCCGCGCCGCCTCGCCGTCCGCGCGGCCCGGGTGGCGGAACGGCAGCCGGACCTCGAGGAGACGCTGACCGGACCGCCGGTCCGCGCCGCCTTCACTCCCGCGGGGGATCCCACCCCCGCCGCCACGGGGTTCGCGCGCAAGCACGGCGTCGCCGTCGACCGCTTGATCCGCATCGAGACGCCCAAGGGGACCTATATCGCCCACCGGCGCCGGCAGCGGGGCCGGGCCGCCCGCTCGGTCCTCGGGGGCGTGCTCGCCGCGACCCTGCGCGACCTCGCCTTTCCGAAGCAGATGCACTGGGACGCCCGGCTCGACGACGGCCGGGGCGACCTGCCGTTCGGGCGCCCCATCCGCTGGCTGGTGTTCCTGTTCGGGGGGCGGGTGGTGCCCTTCGTCATTGGGCGGACGCCGGAGGCGGCGGCGCGGGGGGTGGCCCCGATCCGCGCCGGCTCGGCGACCCGCGGGCACCGCTTCTTCGCCCGCGACGGCCGCCCTGGCCGCCCCGTGCGGGTGGGCTCGTTCGACGAGTACCGCAGGGCCCTGAAGCGGCGCTACGTGCTGCTGACGCGCGACGAGCGCCGCGCCCGCCTCGAGAAGAAGCTCGAGACCCAGGCGAAGCGCCTCGGCGGCGTGGTCGGGGGCGCGGGCGGGGCGGCGTCGCTGCTCGACGAGGTGCCCGACCTCGTCGAGTACCCGTCGGTGGTCGCCGGGCGCTTCCCCGACGAGTTCCTGTCGCTGCCCGAGGAAGTGCTGAAGACGACGATGATCCACCACCAGCACTACTTCCCGGTGACGGCCGGCGACGGCCGCCTCACCGAGCACTTCCTCGCGGTGACCAACGTCCCGAAGGACAACGTGCCGGCGATCGCCCGCAACGCCGAGCGCGTGCTCGTCGCGCGGCTGCGCGACGCCCGGTTCTTCTGGGAGGCGGACCGCGGCGCGCCGCTCGACTCGCGCCTAGACCGGCTCGACACGCTGCGGTTCCACGCGAAGCTCGGCAGCTATCTGGCCAAGGCCCGCCGCATCGAGAAGCTGGCCGTCGCCGTCGCCGCCGACGCGTTCGGCGCGCCCGCCGCGGTCGGCCCCGCGGCCCGCGCCGCCCTCCTCGCCAAGGCCGACCTGACGACCGACATGGTCGGCGAGTTCCCCGAGCTGCAGGGGGTCATGGGGGGCATCTACGCCCGCGAGGACGGCGAGCCGGAAGAGGTGTGGCGCGCCGTCTACCACCACTACCGGCCGGTCGGCGTCACCGCCGATGCCCAGCCGGGGCCGGACGAGCTGGGCGCGGCCGGCGCGAGCTGGGCCGCCGTCGCGCTGGCCGACAAGCTCGACACCCTGGTCGGTCTGTTCCGGGCCGGCGAGCGGCCGCGGGGGGCGAGGGACCCGTTCGGCCTGCGGCGGCAGGCGCACGGCGTCTTCGCGATCCTCGTGGACCTGCCCGAGTTGACGGGGTTGGCGGCGCGCCCGAATCTGGGAAGTCTCGTGGCGGCGGCCGAGGCGGCGCACGGGGGGGCGGACGAGCCGGCGCACGGTGCGGGGCGCGGAGCGGTCTTGCATCCAGACGAAGTGGGGCCGCGGCGGATCAGGCGGCGTGAGCCGGCGCAGGGGGCGGCGTCGGATGGTGCGGGGGGCGGAACGGCTTTGCCGCCAGCCGAGTCGGGGCGGAGGCGGATCAGGCCGAGCGAGGCGGCGCACGGCGGGGCGGGCACCGCTGGGCGCGAGTCCGTGGACGGCGGCCCCCGCGCATCGGCCGCCGAGCCCGAGGCGCTCGACCGGCTGCAGCAGTTCCTCCTCGAACGGCTGCGCTTCGTGCTGGAGCAGCGTGGCCACGACGTGCGGAACGTGCGGGCGGTCACCCAGCCGTGGCCGTCCTGGCGGGCCGTCGTCCCGCTCGACGCGCGGCGCAAGCTGGAGGCGCTGGCCGGGTTCACGGGGTCGGCCGACTTCCAGCAGCTCGCGGCCCTGTTCAAGCGCGTCCGCAACATCGCGCGGGAGCTGCCCGACGCCGAGTTCACCGACGTCGACGCGGGGCGGGCGGCGGTGTCGGACGCGCCGCCCGAGCCCGCGGAGGCGGCCCTCGCGGCCGAGCTCGACCGGCGCCGGCCGGCCATCGCGGCGGCGGTGGCGGCGGGTGCCGACTACCACGCGGCCTTCGCCGAGGCGGCGGCGTTCGGCCCCGCGGTCGACCGCTTCTTCACCGACGTGCTCGTCATGGCCGGCGAGCCCGACCTGCGGCGCCGACGCTTGGCCCTGTTGAAACGGCTCGAGCACCTGATCCTGCAGCTCGCCGACGTATCGGCGCTGGTTAAAGACGCCGAGTAGGCGACCAATCGCGCGGAGTTGGCGGCGGCCCGCGCGGGTGATAGTCTTCTCCGAGGCTGCCGGAGAGCCATCCCCCGCTCGACGAAGTAGGTGGCCTCGGGCCGCCCGGCCCCGCGGCATCTCGAACGATGACTGACGCCCTGCAGTTGGCCGGTCTGGTCACTTCGCTCGGAGGCGCTGTCGGCGCGGTCATCGCCGCCATCGTCGGGGTGCGGAACGGCAGGAAGCTCGATGTTCTGGACTGGAAGCTCGACGCTCTCTCGGGGCGCGTGGACGAGCATGGAAAGACCCTGCAGTCCCTGATCGGTGCCCTGCTGAAGACCCCGTGACCCCTCACCCCCCGTCGGCGTCCCCGCCCCACCAGGTTCAGGAAGACCGCCCGCCGCGCATCGTGCGGCTGTCGGCCGAGCTGGCGAACCAGATCGCGGCCGGCGAGGTCGTCGAGCGCCCGGCGTCGGTGGTCAAGGAGCTGGTCGAGAACGCCCTCGACGCGGGGGCGTCGCGAATCGCGGTGACGGTCGAGCTGGGCGGGAAGCGCCTCGTCCGGGTCGAAGACGACGGCGCGGGGATGACCGCCGACGAGGCCCTGCTCGCCCTCGAACGGCACGCCACCAGCAAGATCCGGCGCGTCGAGGACCTCGCCGCCATCACTTCGCTCGGGTTCCGCGGCGAGGCGCTGCCGAGCATCGCCTCGGTGTCGCGCCTGCTGCTGCGCACCCGCGCGCGCGGCGCTTCGCGCGGCGTCGAGGTGCGGGTGGCCGGCGGCGCGGTCGAGTCGACGCGGGAGGTCGGTGCCGCCGAGGGCACCGTCATCGAGGTCACCGACCTCTTCTACAACGTGCCCGCGCGCCGGAAGTTCCTGAAGACGGACGGGGCGGAGAGCGCGCAGGTCTCGCGGCTCGTCACCCAGCTCGCCCTCGGCCGGCACGGGGTCGGCTTCACGCTGACGAGCGGGGCGCGCCGGCTCGCGCAGTGGCCGCCGGTCGGGAGCCTGAAAGACCGGCTGTTCCAGCTCTACAAGGACCGCGACGACCTCGTCGAGGTGGGCAAGAAGGCGGCCGGCGTCACGGTGACGGGGTTCGTGGCCGGTCTCACCGGGGGCGCCGGGGGGCGCGCGCGGGGGCCGCAGAACGTCTTCGTGAACGGCCGCGCCGTGAAGGACGGCACCCTCGCCCACGCCATCACCCACGCCTACGACGCCGCGACCATCAAGGAGCGCCGGCCCGAGGTGCACCTGTTCATCGATCTGCCGCCCGACCGGGTGGACGTGAACGTGCATCCGACGAAGGCCGAGGTCCGGTTTCTCGAGCGGTCGCTCGTCCACGAGGTGCTGCGCCGGGCCATCGGCGAAGCGCTGGGGACTACCGCCGCGCCAGCGGTGAAGTTGCCCGGCGCGGCCGTCGGGCGCGCGGTGCCGTTGGCGGGCGGACCGGCAGGGGCATTCGCGCCGAGTTCTGCGGGCGCGGCGTCGCCGACGGGCGGAGCGGCGGGGGCGTCCGCGTCGGGCGTCGCGGGCGCGGCGTCGCCGACAGGCGGAGCGGCGGGGGCGCCCGCGGCGGACCCCGCGGGCGCGGCGTCTCCGACGGACGGAGCGGGGGCGTCCGCGGCGGACCCCGCGGGCGGCTGGCAGCCGGTCTCGCACCGCGTCCCGGAGACGGTGGCGGGCGCGCCGGCCGGCGGGGCGCTGCCGGGCGGAGGGGCCGGGGCAGCGTACGGGCGCCCCGCGGCGGCGTCGGGCGCGCCGGCCGGCGGGGCGGCGCCGGGCGGAAGGGCCGGGGCAGCGTACGGGCGCTCCGCGGCGGCGCCCGGCGCGGCGGGAGCGGCCGACGCCGGCCGACCTACGCTGGCCGACGCGGTGCGCGAGCTGCGGCCGGACGCCGTCCGCGTGGACGCCGCGGCCGGCGCGCCGACAGTGCCGGCGGGCGGCGTCGTCGACCGGCCGATGCAGCCCCTGGGCCAGCTCCGCGACACGTTCATCATCGCCGTCGACGAGGACGGCATCGCCATCATCGACCAGCACGTGGCCCACGAGCGGGTGCTGTTCGAGCAGGTGATGGAACGCCTCACGGCCGGCCGGCTCGAGAGCCAGGGGCTGCTGCAGCCCCTTGTCCTCGACCTGCCGCCGGCCGAGCGGCAGGCCCTCGCCGCCCACGAGGCGGTGCTGGAGCGGCTGGGGTTCGATGTCGAGGCGTTCGGCGGCGACAGCGTCCGCATCGCCGCGGTCCCCGCGCTGGTACCCTTGGCCGCGTCCGAAGCGGCGGTGCGCGGGCTTGCCCAGGACCTCGACGGCCTCGACGGCGGTGCCGCCGTCGACGAGGCGCTGCGGCGCAGCGCCGCCACCACCGCGTGCCACGCCGCCGTCAAGGCCCACGACCGGCTGACGCACGAGAAGATGGTCTGGATTCTCGACGCTCTGCGCCGCACGGCCCACTCGTCGGTCTGCCCCCACGGCCGCCCCGTCGTCCTGCGCCTGTCGCGCCGCGAGATCGAGAAGCGGTTCGAGCGCATCTGACCGTGGGAGTCCCGCTGGCGCGAAACGCCCGTGCGACCTGACGCTCCCGTCGGCGGCTTCGCCGGCGCGGGACGCCGACGGCAGCCATTGGCCCCTGGCCATCGACCGATCCCATGACCACCCCCACCGAAGGCTGGCACGGGTGGGACGCCTACGCGCGGTTCTACGACTGGGAGAACGCCCAGACCGTCGGCCGCCGCGACGTCCGGTTCTGGGCCGATCTGGCCGCCCGCGCGGATGGCACCGTCCTGGAACTCGGCTGCGGCACGGGACGGCTCTCCGTGCCGGTGGCGCGCAAGGCGCGCCGCTTCGTCGGCATCGACCGGTCGGCGGCCATGCTGCGGAAGTTGCGCGCGCGGTTGCGGCGCGCCCGCCTGACCGGCCGTGCCTCGATCGTGCGTGGCGACATCCGCGCCCTGCCCTTCCGCTCGGACTGGCGCTGCCGCTTGGTCATGGCCCCCTACGGCATGCTGCAGTCGCTGCTCACCGACGACGATCTCGCCGCGACCCTCGCCGGCGTCGCCCGCGTGCTCGCGCCCGGCGGCACGTTCGGCGTCGACCTCGCCCCCGGCTTGCCGCGCTGGGGCGAGTACTCCCGGCGGGTCGGCCTCCGCGGCCCGATGAGCGGCGGCCGGCGCGTTACCCTGATCGAATCGGTCCGCCAGGCGCCCCGGCAGGGTCTGACCGTCTTCGACCAGGAGTTCGTCGAGACGGGCCGCGGGGGACGGCGGAAGACCTACCCGGTCTCGATCGCGTTCCGCACCCTGAGCGTCCCCGACGTGGTCGAGCGGCTGGAGGGGGCGGGGTTCGCGGTCGACGCGGTGGTCGGCGGCTACCGCGAGGAAGCCTGGTCGGTCGACGCCGATATCTGGGTCATCATCGCGCGGCGGTGCTGACCGCCGGTGTGGACGTCGAACCCTGGGGTCGCTTGTCGGCAGCGCCGCTCGATTCTTCATCAAGTACGAGACGATGTTGGTGTCGAGCACGAGTGTGCTCACCGCTCACCCTCGGCTGCCACCCTCTTCTCCCTTCGGCGGTCATGGATCCCCTGAACGAAGCGGTCGAAATCCCCGTCGTCGTCCCACAGGTCTGCGGCAGCACCAATCAGTTGGTCGAGCGGCTGCGGAACTGCGATGCCCTGTCGGGCGGCAAGCTCATCGATGGTGGGCCGTCGCCAGAAGGCCCCGGGAGGCACGGAAGACTCGTCGGACTCGCCGTTCGGTGCCTCGATATTGGCAGCGCCGGGCTGCTCGTGATGTTGCGTTGAGTCCATGTCCGTGGTCCCCCCCAGCATCGGGGCCACGCGTTGATCCTGCGCGCCCCCATCCGGGTTGTCTCCTCGCCGAGTCCTTCATCCACGGCCTCGCAGCCAGCCCCACGACCGGGCGGCGAGGCCAGCGACCGTCGGCGACCCGCACGCCCCCGCACGCGGCCTCGCTCAGTGCCAAGGTACACGATCTGCTTCGATGGGTGCCAACAGACAACTTCCCAGCGCGCCGACGTGCTGCGGCTGATGCTCGGGCGGAGTGCGGTCTTCATCGTGCTGGGCCTAGGCCTGCTCGGCGCCGCCATGAACCGAGACCATAGCGGCGTTCCTGCTGTGCGCCACCACATGAGCCGGTCCCGCGTTCAACTGCGCATTCTCTTACTGGAACCCCTCGGTTGGGTTCGGGAGGTGCGAAATGACGGGATGGGGACGTTCCTCGCGGGCCGCGGCGACCTGCGCGGCACTGGTCGCCATCGCGGTCTCCACGCCGGCGCGCGCCGAGCAGAGCGACTCACCCGGTCGGGCGACTGAACAGTCCGCCGATGTGCTGGAGCTGCAGTTCGGCGGCGGATACCTCTTCCGAGACGGCGACTTGGCGTCCCTGCCGAGCCTGGAGGTCGGTGTCGTGCTTTGGTGGAGCGATTCGTGGGGGTTTTCGCTGCGGCGCTCGACGACCGTCGGGGAGCACATGGCGTCGTACGACTACGGCGACGGCACGCGGACCGGCGGGCGCCGTTTCCGCCACTGGACGGGGACGCTGCGCTACCGTCGCGCCCTGGATGCGGGGCTGGAGCTGAACGTCGGTGGCGGCGTGACGCTCGGTGTCTACGACCATCTCACCTGGCGTCATGGCCCTCGGGTGAGTCCGCGGCCGGAGAGCCTGCGCTACAACATCGGGGGACTCGCGGGCGAGGTGCTCGTCGGCAAGCGGATCACGCCGTGCCTGGGCATCGAGGCCGGGCTCGTCGTCCATCCCTTCCTCGACGACCGCACGGCGGTAGTGCCCGTCGCCTTCGGAGTCGTGTCGTTTTAGGGGGTACGGAACAGACGGAAAGCGCGGCTCGACGGAGATGGTGGGGCTGAATCCAATAAGGTGCTTCGTCTGCTGCACGATCACGGCGGCTCTGGCGGCCGGATCCTGCGCGGCGACAGCGCAGCCCCGCTCCCGCGCGGACGTGCAACTCGGTGCCGTGCTCCTGCACACCGCGCCCGGGCTCGTGATGGGGGCAACCGGCTGGATCGGCGGGCGTGCCGGCGTGGCCGCGCGGGTCTACTCCGTGCCCGGTCTCCCACGGCAATTCGGAGTCGGGGTGCGGTCCCGTGGATTCGCCCGCGGAGCTGCCGAGGAGATCGAGGTGGATTTCGGCATCAGCCTGATGGCCCTGAAGGCGGAGGAGTCGGTCCCTGCCCGGATCCGGAGGAGATCGGGATGGTACCGGTACCTGACGACGGATGTTCTCCTCGGGCGGCGTCTCGCCGAACGACTTGGCCTGAAGGTGGGGGCAGGCCTCGCGTTCTATGGCCGTGACGGCGGTATCGGTTTCTCCGCGAAGTTCCTGGCGGTGGTGCCGCTGGGAAGCCGCTGACCCCGGAGGGCCGCGCTCGTCATTCCCCCGATTCTTGGCGTCCTGAAGACGTACTCAAGGAGGAGTCGAACCATGCGGTGGATCATCAACTTGGGAGCGTGCCTGCTGGGCGTCGTCGCGGTCCTGCCGGCGGCATCGGGCCGGCCCGGCCAGGCGTCGGAGGGCGGCGGCTACGGGGCCGCTACCCCGTGGTGCGTTTCACGATGAAGTGCCCCACGAGGAAGACCGCGACGCCGAACCCGAAGATGCGGGGGCTGGGGCCCATGGGGCCGGCGATGAGGATCGATTCGAGGAGCGCCGCCATCCCCAGCAACTGGAGGCCGCGGCCGACGTAGTAAAGGGCGCCGGGCATGGTTCAGTCTTCTTCTGCGGCGGCGCGGCGCTCGGCCTTGATGCGCCGCCAGCCGGCGAGGCGGCGGCCGATCTCCTTCTCGAAGCCGCGCGCGGTCGGCTCGTAGTAGCGGCGGCCCGCGACCGAGGGGGGCAGGCAGCTCATGGCCGCCACCGCCTCGGGCTCGTCGTGCGCGTAGCGGTAGCCCTTGCCGTAGTCGAGGTCCTTCATCAGTCGGGTCGGCGCGTTGCGCAGGTGCAGCGGCACGGGGTCGGCGGCCTCGCGGTGCGCGTCGGCCGCGGCCTGCCCGTAGGCGCGGTAGACGGCGTTGCTCTTGGGCGCCGTGGCCAGGTAGACGGCGGCCTGGGCGAGGGCGGTGTTGCCTTCGGGCATGCCGATGAAGTGTACCGCCTCCTTGGCCGCCACCGCCACGGCGAGGGCCTGCGGGTCGGCGTTGCCGACGTCCTCCGACGCGAACCGGACGATGCGGCGCGCGATGTAGAGGGGGTCTTCGCCGGCCTCGACCATGCGGGCGAGCCAGTACACCGCGGCGTCGGGGTCGCTGTTGCGCATCGACTTGTGCAGGGCCGAGATCAGGTTGAAGTGCTCGTCGCCGGTCTTGTCGTAGAGCAGGGCGCGCCGCTGCATGGCGTCGGACGCGAGCTCGAGGGTGAGCCGGGCGCCGGCCGTCGTCCCGTTCTCGGGCGCGCGGGGGCTGGCCGTCGTCCCGTTCTCGGGCGCGCGGGGGCCGGCCGTCGTTCCGCTTTCGGCCGCGCGGGCGAGGGCGGCGGCGGCCCCGAGCTCGAGCAGGTTCAGGGCGACGCGGGCGTCGCCGTTGGCGTGCCGGGCGATCGCCGCGAGGGCGTCGGGGTCGGCCTGCAGCGCGTCCCCGCCGAGCCCGCGCTCGGCGTTGGCGAGGGCGCGGGCGAGGAGGGTGCCGACGGCCTCGCGCGACAGCGGCTTCAGCACGTAGACCTGCGAGCGCGAGAGCAGCGCCGCGTTCACCTCGAACGAGGGGTTCTCGGTGGTGGCCCCGACGAGGACGATGTCGCCGGCCTCGACGCGGGGGAGGAACGCGTCCTGTTGGGCCTTGTTGAAGCGGTGGATCTCGTCGACGAACAGGATCGTCCGGCGGCCGCCGTGTGCGCGCGCCGCCTCCGCCCCCGCCAGCACCCCGCGGATCTCTTTGATGCCGGAGAGGACGGCGCTGAACGCCACGAACTTCGAGGTCGTCACGTCGGCGATGAGCCGGGCGAGGGTGGTCTTCCCGCTGCCGGGGGGACCCCACAGGATGATCGACCGCAGCGTGTCGCGCTCGATCGCCTGCCGCAGGGGGCGGCCCCGGCCGACGAGCTCGTCCTGGCCGACCAGCTCGTCGAAGCTCCGCGGGCGCATGCGCTCGGCCAGCGGGGTGTCCGCCGTCGCGCGCGTCTCGCCGGCGGGCTCGTCGAACAGGGACGGGGAAGTCATGCCGGCCGTCGCCCGCGCCGCGCCGCTCCCGCCGCGGTCGGCGTCGCTTCCGCCGTGGGCGCTGCTGCTGCCATGGGCGGCTCCGGTCCCGCCGCCGTCGACGCCCCTGCCCGCGCGGGCGGCTCCGCTCCTGCCGCGCGCCGCGCCGGCCCGGCCGCGGTCGGCCCCGCCCCCGCCGCGGCCGACGTCACCCCGCCCCGCTGGCGGGCCGCTTCGTAGACGATGAGGGCTGCCGCCACCGCGAGGTTGAGGGACTCGACGGGTGGGCACATGGGAATCGACACCGTCTCGTCGGCCGTCGCCGCGGCGTCGCGGTCGAGGCCCGAGCCCTCCGCACCGAGCCAGACGAGGCAGGGGCCGCGCAGGTCGACCTCGGCCACCGGCATGCCCCCGTGCGGCACCGCCGCGATCACCCGGAGGCCGTGCGCCGCCGCCCGCCGCGCGACGGCGGCGGGGTCGTCGGCGCGGGCGACGGGGAGCCGGAACGCGCTGCCCATCGCCCCCCGGAGGGCCTTCCACCCGAGGGGATCGGCGCCGCCCACGGCGACCACGCCCGAGGCGCCCCCCGCCTCGACGGCGCGTATCGCGGCGCCGGTGTTGCCGGGGTCCTGGACCCCGCTCAGCCCGACGACCAGGGGCCGCGGGAACCGCAGGGCGTGCTCCAGCGGGGCCGGGGCGAGGGCGGCCAGCGCGACGAGGCCGCTCGGCGTCGCGGCTGGGCTCAACGCGTCCATCACCGCCGCCGGCACTCGGACGACCCGCGCGGCCGGTTCGAGGCGGGCCAGCGCCGCCACGCGGGGCGCGGGCGCGGTCGAGACCGCCGCGACATCCACGCGCAGGCCCGCCGCTAGGGCGTCCTCGACCAGCCGCGGCCCCTCCAGGAGCACGTCGGTGCCGGCCCCCGCGTCGCGCCGCGCGGCGTGCCGGAACCGGGCCACGAGCGGGTTGCGCCGGCTGGTGATGGTCTCCACGGGCTCGGCAATCGGCGGCCGCTCCGCGTCTCCCCACCCGCTCCCCGGCGCTCCGCGGCCGGCCCCATCGGCCCGTTCCCGTCGGGCATGACCGGGGGCCGTCCGGTGGGCGGAACGACCCGGATGGGGGCGCGGGCGCGGCCGGCCGCCGGCCGGTTCCGACGCGCCCCGGGGCGCGCGGCACCCTTCCGGGCCGCCCCGGGCGAGCATAGCAGATGTGCTATCGTTACTCCTTTGGCGGACACGCCGCGGGCGCCGGTAGGCGGCCGCCGGCGGCGGAGGTCCCGCGACGGCGGCCGGGCGGCCCGGCGGTTCTCGTCTCGGCTCGGCCGGGCGACGGCGGCCCTTCGGCCCGTTGGAGACGAAGCCGGCATGAAGGCGGAACTGCTCAAGCGATTCGAGGGCGAGATTCGCGAGCTCGAGCGGGAGCTCAACAGCGAGCTGCCGCAGGAGATCAAGCGCGCCCGCGAGCTCGGCGACCTGCGCGAGAACGCCGAGTACCAGGCCGCGAAGGAGCGGCAGGTCTTCGTGCAGGCGCGCCTCGCCATGCTGCGCAAGCGGGTGGCCGAGCTGTCGCTGCTGAACCTCGACCGCATTCCCGCCGACCGCGCCGGCTTCGGCTCGACCGTGCACCTGCACGAGGTGGACGGCGACCCCGTCGTCTACCGGCTCGTCATGCCCGAGGACGCGGACCCCGAGAAGGGGTGGATATCCACCGCGTCGCCCATCGGGCGCGCGCTGATGGGCAAGGAGGAGGGGGACGAGGTGGAGGTGCCGACCCCCAGCGGCATCCGCGAGTTCGAACTGACCAAGCTCGTCACGATTCATGGCGAGTAGACCGCCCGCCCCGACCCCGTCGGGCCGGCCGGCGGCGGCGCCGGCCGGCGCCAGGGCGCGATACTCCCCGCACCGGCGGACGGCGGTGGTGCTGACCGGCACGGGCACCGCCGGCGCCTACCACGCCGGGGTGCTGCGGGCGCTGCACGAGGCCGGCGTCAAGGTCGACGTGCTGGCCGGGCGCGGCATCGGCACCGTCGGCGCGCTGTTCGGCGCCGTCGACGGCGCCGAGCAGCTCTGGGACCGGTCGGGGTTGTGGGCGGCGCCGGGGGCGGCGCGCGTGTACCGCTGGCGCCCGGCGCTCGTCGCGGCGTCGGCGATCCTGGGGACCGCCCTCGGCACGCTGGTCCTTCCCCTCGGGGTGGTCGTCGTCGCCACCCTCGTCTACGCGTTGGCCTACTTCGTCCAGATCGCCGGGGTGGATGCGGCCTGGCTGACCGGCGGGTTCGGGCGGCTCGTCGACTGGGTCTTCGCCCCGGGTGCGCTCCCGGTCTGGCTGCCGCGGGTCACGGTGCTCGCCCTCGCCGTCCTGCTCGCGGTGCTCGCCTGGTCGGCGGTGCTGACGTGGTACCGGACGCGGCCGGGGCGGCGCGGGCGGGGGGCGCCGTGGTGGCTGCTGGCGGGGACGCCGCTCGACGCCGACTACGGGCAGCGCTGGTTCGGCCGGGGCCTGTGGAAGTCGGTGCGGGGGGCCTCGGCGATGGCGCGCCCGAGCCCCGAACAGTTCGGCCTCCGCTACACGCGCCTGCTCTCGGACAGCCTCGGCCAGCCCGGGTTCCGCGAGCTCCTGGTCGCCGTGCACGACCTCGACGGGTCGCGCGACCTCGTCCTCGCCATGCTGACCAAGGACTTCAGGGGGCCGTTCTTCCGGCGCCGCGCCGCGGCCGGCGACCGGCCCCTGGAGGCCCTGGACCTGGGCGGGTGGGCGGCCCGGCACTCGTTCGACGCCCTCGCCGCCTCGCTCGCCCTGCCGGTGGCGACGGAGCCGTGGTTCGTGAAGTTCCCGGCCGGCAGCGGCTGGCGCGGCGAGACGCACCGGCTGTGCGACCGTCCGGACGCGGTTGGGCGCCTGCTCGACGAGGTGGCCCTCGCCGGCGTGCAGCAGGTCGTCTTCGTGTCCGCGCAGCCCCCGCTGTCCGGCCCCCACGCCCTGGGGGGCCGCCGCCGCGACGGGCGCGGCCGGATGGGCGAGTCGCTGCAGTCTATCGAGGCGGCGGCGGCGCGCGACGCCGTCGCGAGCCGCGCCCGGCTGTTCCAGGCGTTCTTCGAGATCCGCCCCCTCCACAATCCCCTCGGCCCGTTCGACTTCGCGGGCGCCTACGACGAACGCTCCGACCGCGCGTGGACCCTCGCCGACCTCGTGGACCGCGGCTTCGACGACGGCTACCGGCAGTTCGTCAACCCCGTGGTCGCCCCCGGCGGCGAAGAGATGGCGCCGACGCCGCGGCCCCGCCCGCCGACCCCGGTGTCGCCGGTGGCGTAGATCGTCCGCTCAGACCGCCCTCTCGGCGTCGCCGGCGGCGTCGCCCCCGCGCCGCCGCTCGGACGCCCGCGACGCGTGCAGGAACTTTTCAGCCAGGTCGTGGGTCGCGGCGAGGACGCGGTCCGGCTCGACCGACCCGAACTTCTGCACGAACCGGTCGACGGGCGCGACCGCCTTGGCCATGACGCGGTGCCCGCCGGCGCTGCCGATGTCGCCGAACGCCCGCCGCA
Organism: Vicinamibacterales bacterium; assembly: GCA_963664545.2. Classification (GTDB taxonomy): domain Bacteria; phylum Acidobacteriota; class Vicinamibacteria; order Vicinamibacterales; family UBA8438; genus JAJEEA01. The sequence continues at coordinate 4,559,310 of OY761475.2, forward strand.
CGAACTTGCCGGCGTCGCCCGACACGCCGAGGTTGCGGGCGGAGATCACCACGTTCTGCTGCACGATTCCCGACACCACCGACCAGGACACCTCGTCCACCTGCAGCAGGAAGTCGGCGGCGAAGACGATCAGGTCCTCGCGCGCGACCTCGCCGAGGTGCGACGTGTAGAGCGATCCGCTGACCCGGCTGTGCTGCATCGCCGCGGACAGGCACGCGAGGCGCTCCAGGTTCGTCTCCGACCCCTCCATCTTGCGGACGAGGGCCGCGTTGGCGAGGGGGTAGAGGAAGCGGAACGCGTCGAGGTCCGACTCGTCGGTGTGGCGCGACAGGAACAGGGTGTCGGACTTGATGGCGTAGAGCATCGCGGTGGCGGTGCGCTCCGAGATGTTGGCGTCGACGGCGCGCAGGTGCTCGGTGAGGATGGTGCAGGTCGAGCCGTAGTCGGGCCGGATGTCCTTGAACGCGGCGCTGTAGCCGGCGCGCTGGGGGTGGTGGTCGATGACGAGGTCGACCCGGCTGAGGAGCCCCCCGAAGTAGTGCGGCTGCACGTCGACGGTGGCGACGCGGGGGAACTCGGTGAGGGAGCGGCGGCTGAGCAGCTCGATCTTGATGTCGAGCAGGTTGGCCATGCGGACGTTCTCGGGCCGGGTGACGGGCTGGAACGTCCCGATGATGGCCGTCGTCCGGGTCCGCCGCAGCAGCGTGCGGAGGGCGAGGCCGCTCGCCATCGCGTCGGGGTCGGGGTCGTTGTGCAGCAGGATGAGGATGCGGTCGGCGTCGGCGAGGTAGCGTTGGTACTGCTCGACGCGGGCGCGGGTGAGGGACCGCTCCAGCGCCGCCCCGAGGGCGCCCCGGAGGAGGTCGGCGAGGGCGAGCCGGGCGACCCCGCACGCCGCCAGTTGGTGCCGGTGCCGCTCCTCCTGCTTGGGGCTGCGGGGCTGCTCGGTGTCGAGCAGGTACACGAGGGTGGCCCCCGCGTCCTGGATCTTCTCGATCATCCGCCCCGGGCTGCGGCGGGGCGAGTCTTCGACGAGGACGCAGGTGGCGGGGCCGGCGTCGGCCTTCAGCCACGTGTCGACCCGGCGCGGGTTGCCGACGTGGACGGCGATGCCGGCGTCGTCCAGGCGTCGTCCGAGGAGCCGGTCTTCGACGATGAACTCGATGTCGAGGCGCGGCTTGAGCGTCCGGGCCAGGAGTCGGACGAGCCCTTCGTCCTGGCAGACGGCGAGGCACTTCATGGCGCTGACCGTCCGGGCCGCGTCCGGCGCGGCCCGGGAGTCCCATTATAGTCGGCGCCGCCGCCGGGATCCCGAGAGGTGCCGGGCCGGTGCCGGCCGGCGCGGTCCGTCGGCTTCGCCGCGGCCGGGAATCGGATAAGATCGCCGGCGTACCCCAAGCAGGAGGGCGCGATGCGCCGATACGTGACGCCGGTCGTCCTGGTCCTCGCGGGCGTGGCCGCCGCCTCCGCCCAGCCGGTGTTCCGGAGCGGCGTCGACCTGGTCCGGTTCGAGGTCACGGTGCTCGACGGGGACGGCGGGCCGATCTCCACGCTGACGGCCGACGACTTCCGGGTGGTGGAGGAGGGGGCGGAGCAGCGCATCGTCTATTTCTCGCGCGGTCTCGAGCTCGACAGCGACCGGATTCCGCTGCATCTCGGCGTGCTCTTCGACGTCAGCGGCAGCATGACCGTCGATGCCGCCTTCGCCAAGACCGCGGCCATCCGGTTCCTGCGGGGGCTCGACTTCGCGGCCGACATGACCCTGGTCGAGTTCGACACGCAGGTGCGGGTGAGCCGGTTCACGCAGGCCGACTTCCCCCGCCTCGTGGAGCGGCTGAGGAGTCAGCGGGCCGAGGGGATGACCGCGCTCTACGACGCCCTCGGCGTCTATCTCGACGGCGCCTTCGCCCAGGACGGGCGCAAGCTGCTGCTGCTCTACACCGACGGCGCCGACACCCGGAGCCGGCTGCGCTACAGCGAGCTGCGCGACCTGCTGCGGGCCTCGGACGTGACCGTCTACGCCATCGGGTTCCAGGCGCAGCGGCGGACCATGCGGCAACTGCGCGAGCGCCAGCGGCTGCGGCGGATCGCCGAGCTGACCGGGGGGCGGGCCTGGTTCCCGGCCTCGCAGGACGACCTCGACGACATCTACGAGCAGATCCGCGGGGAACTGGAGGCGCGGTACTCGCTCGGCTACGTGTCCACGGACCGGACCACCGACGGCGCGTGGCGCCGGGTGACGGTGACCCTGCGGGGGGACCGGCCGGCCCTCGACGACGCCCGCATCCGCGCGCGCGAGGGCTACTTCGCGCCCTACATCGAGGAGCCCGCGCCGCGGAATCGCTAGGGCCCACCGCGCCGGCGCACGTCGAGAGGCCCCGTGCCCTCCACCTACGATCGGTTCAAGCTCGTCAGCGACTTCGAGCTGCGCGGCGACCAGCCCCGCGCGGTGCGGGAGCTGACCGACGGCCTGCGCCGCGGCGACCCCCACCAGGTGCTGCTCGGGGTGACCGGCTCCGGCAAGACGTTCACGATGGCCACGACCATCGCCGAGGTGAACCGGCCGACCCTCGTGATGGTGCACAACAAGACCTTGGCCGCGCAGCTCTTCCTCGAGTTCCGGCGGTTCTTCCCCGAGAACGCGGTCGAGTACTTCGTCAGCTACTACGACTACTACCAGCCCGAGGCGTACGTGCCCGCCACCGACTCGTACATCGAGAAGGAGGCGACGATCAACGACGAGATCGACCGCATGCGGCTCTCGGCCACCCGATCCCTCTTCGAGCGGCGCGACGTCCTGATCGTGGCCAGCGTGTCGTGCATCTACGGGCTCGGCTCGCCCGAGGCGTACTACGGGCTGATGCTGCCGCTCGAGCGTGGGCAGCGCGTCGAGCGCGACTGGATCCTGCGCAAGCTGGTCGAGATCCAGTACGAGCGGAACGACCACGACTTCGACCGCGGCACCTTCCGGGTGCGCGGCGACGTCGTCGAGGTGCACCCGTCGTACGAGAACATCGGCGTGCGCATCGAGCTCTTCGGCGACGAGGTCGACGAGCTGATCAGCTTCGACCCGGTCACCGGCCGGACCCTCCGGCGCCACGACAAGGTCGCGGTGTATCCGAAGTCGCACTTCGTGACCCCGAAGGCGCGGACCCTCGAGGCGGTCGAGGCGATCAAGGCCGAGCTCGCGGAGCGCCGCAGCGACCTCGAGTCGATCGGCAAGTTGCTCGAGGCGCAGCGGCTGCACCAGCGCACGATGTTCGACCTCGAGATGATGCGCGAGATCGGCTACTGCCACGGCATCGAGAACTATGCCCGCCACCTGTCGGGCCGCGCCGCCGGCGAGCCGCCGCCGACCCTGCTCGACTACGTGCCGCCCGACGCGCTGACCATCGTGGACGAAAGCCACCAGACCGTCCCCCAGGTGCGGGGCATGTACCACGGGGACCGCTCGCGGAAGGAGATGCTGGTCGAGCACGGGTTCCGCCTGCCCTCGGCGCTCGACAACCGGCCCCTGACCTTCGACGAGTGGAAGAGCCGGGTGGGCCAGGTGATCTTCGTGTCGGCCACCCCCGGGCCGTACGAGCTCGACAAGAGCCAGGGGGTGGTCGTCGAGCAGATCATCCGCCCCACCGGGCTGATCGATCCGGTGGTCGACGTCCGCCCCGTGAAGGGGCAGGTCGACGACCTGCTGCACGAGATCCGCCAGCGGGCGGATCGGCGCGAGCGGGTGCTCGTGACCACCCTCACCAAGCGGATGGCCGAGGACCTGACGCAGTTCTACCAGGAGCTCGGGGTCCGCGTGCGCTACCTGCACTCGGAGGTCGAGACGCTGGAGCGCGTGCAGATTCTGCGCGACCTGCGGCGGGGGGTGTTCGACGTGCTCGTGGGCATCAACCTCCTGCGCGAAGGCCTCGACCTGCCCGAGGTGTCGCTGGTGGCGATTCTCGACGCCGACAAGGAGGGCTTCCTGCGCTCGTCCGGCTCGCTCATCCAGACCGCGGGCCGGGCCGCCCGCAACGTCAACGGGTTGGTGATCATGTACGCCGACCTGGTCACCGACTCGATGCGGGCCGCCCTCGACGAGATGCAGCGCCGCCGCTCGCTGCAGGAGGAGTTCAACCGCGAGAACGGGCTGACCCCGGAGTCGATCGTGAAGGACATCGACGATGTCCTGTCCGGGGTGTACGAACGGGACTACGTGACGGTGACGGCGGTCCGCGAGACGGCGGAGACGTTCGGGACGCAGGCCGAGCTCGACGCCCACCTGCGGTCGCTGGAGACGGAGATGCGGGCGGCGGCGGCGAACCTGGAGTTCGAGCGCGCGGCGGCGCTGCGCGACAAGGTCAAGGCCCTGCGCAGCCCCGGCTACGCGCTGTCGTGACGGGCCGTGACGGGCGTTGGTGTGCAGTTCCTGGATTCGCATCACCCTGGGCGCCACCCGTGCCGGTGTTCGCGGATGAAATGGCGTAGATCACGGCGAACGGGAACGGCCCTGCGTGAGCGCGGAATCATGTTCGCGGATTCGCGGGACGACGCAGGGCGGCGCAGGGTGACGGGCTCGCATTCGGGCGTTGACTGTGTAGAATGGAGCTTCGGACCCGTCAAGAGCCCGGCTGCGTTCGGCCGTGGATGCATGTGGGCCGCATGGCCGGACGGCACGTCGGTTCGCGGCTCGGGCAGTCCGCGGAGGCCGTGCCCGGCCGGCGCATTCCCGCCCGGTCGGGTCGCGCCGGCTGCGGAGCCGCGCCGTCCCGCCGCGGGTTCCTGTCGTTGGCGTGCGGGGGCGACGGAGGAGGACGAGAGACTGCGTATCACATAGGGAGGGTCATCATGTTGGCATGCGTTCGGTGTGTAGCGAGACCCGCGGCGGTTGCGGCGGTCACGGTGCTCATCGTCGGCGCCGCGTCCGGGGCGCAGGCTCAGGAGTCGGCGCCGCTGGCGGGGCAGTTGGCCGCGGCCCTCGAGAGCGCGCAGCTCGACAGCATCGCGGCCCGGGACCCGGAGGGCCCGCAGGGCGGCGACCGGTTCGTGGCCGCCCTCCGCTTTCCCGGGCAGCTCATGGTCGTGTCGGCCCGCATGGACCCCCCGCTCTACGTCGAGCAGAAGCTGGCCGCCGGCAGCTTCCGGGACGTCTACATGGATCTCAACATGGCGTCGGTCGCCGAGAGCAAGGTCCTGGTGACCGATGTCGGCGCCGACGGCCTGCAGGCGGGGGCGCCGGGCGACAGCGCGAACGTCGCGGGGAGCGTCGTGCTGTTCACCGACGAGGCGACGGCGGACCACGCCGAAGCCGACGCGGGCTACGCCCGCATGCTGCGGGCCCTGCTGGCCGCCGTGCCCTGACGCCGCCGCCGATTGGCGCTGATGACGGCCGGACTTCGGGGCGATTCGCCGGGGCGGGAGTTCGCATCGGGCAGCCTGCCGGACCGGCCGCCGTCACCCGGTGTGCGCTACAATAGCTGAACGGCTTCGGAGTGGGCGCTTGGCTCAGTGGTAGAGCATCGCCTTCACACGGCGGGGGTCAGTGGTTCGAATCCACTAGCGCCCACCACTTCTTCGCCGGCCGTCGGCGGCGAGAGTTCCGACGCGCCGGCGCCTTCCCGGGTGCCCGCGGGCCACCCGGCGTCGCGACGCGGCTTTGAACGCAGGCGGCCGCCGAGGCGGCGGCTCCGACAAAACGACGCCGGTCAGTCAGGATGCATCGCCCGTCCAACCCTGCGGGGTCTTCGACCGCGACCGCCGAGCCGGGCGCGGCCGGCGGGCCGAACCCGTCGGTCCTGTTCACGCCCGAGCGGATCCAGGAGCGGGTCGGGGAGCTGGGCGCCGAGATCTGCGCCGGCTTCCCGGCGGGCAGCGAGTTCCACCTCTTGTCCGTCCTGAAGGGCGGCGTGGTCTTCGTCGCCGACCTGATGCGGGCGATCGCCCGGCCGGTCACCGTCGACTTCGTCAGGTTGGCGAGCTACGGGTCGGGGATCCGCCCGGCCGAGCCGCCCAGGCTGACGAAGGACCTCGACGACGACGTCGCGGGCCGCGACGTGCTCATCGTCGAGGACATGGTCGACACGGGGCGGACTCTGGCGCGGCTGATCGACCTCGTGCGCGCCCGGCGCCCCCGCTCCCTGCGCACCGTCGCCCTGATGGACAAGCCGTCGCGCCGCGAGGTCGAGGTCGGCGTGGACCACGTCGGGTTCACCATCCCCGACCGGTTCGTGGTCGGCTACGGTCTCGACTACGGCGAGCGGTACCGGAACCTGCCGTACATCGGCGTGCTGGACGCGTCGGCCGGCGCGTCGCCGGCCGCGCCGGGGCGCGCGGACAGCACGTGACAGGATGCCGCGGTTTCCGCAGGCGTCGTCACGCCGCGGTTCGCAGCCGTCGTCACTCGGAGGAGCAGGAGAGAGGGATGAGAATGCTCGTTGCGCTCGGCGTCGTGGTTCTGGTGGCCGTGGCCGCGGTCGGCGTGGGGGGCGCGGCGGCCCAGCCGTTGAAGGCCGGTGACGCGGCGCCCGCTTTCAGCCTGCCGGGCAGCGACGGCAAGACCCATAGCCTGTCGGACTACGCGGGCACGCCGGTGGTGCTGGCGTGGTTCCCCATGGCGTTCACCGGCGGTTGAACCGCCCAGTGCCGGTCGCTGCGTGAATCCAGCGACGCGTTGAACGCCATCGACATGGCCTACTTCATGATCAGCGTCGACGACCCCGACACGAACCGCCGGTTCGCGGAGTCGCTCGGGGCCGGCTTCCCCATCCTGAGCAACCCGACGCGCGAGGTCGCCGAGGCCTACGGGGTCGTGCGCCCCGGCGGGCGCGGGTTCCCCGCCCGCTGGACCTTCATCATCGGCGGCGACGGCCGCATCCTGCGGATCGACAAGCGGGTGAGCCCGTCGACGGCGGGGCGGGACCTAGTGGCGCACATGCGCGACCTCGGTCTTGACTAGCCAAGTCAAGCGTCGCGCGGCGGGTCGGCTTCGGCGGGCTTCTCCTTCGGGTTCATCTCGTCCTTGAACCCGCGGATGGCCTGACCCATGCCTTTGCCGAGCCCGGACAGGCGGTTGGCGCCGAAGATGAGCATCAGGATGAAGAAAATGATGATCAGCTCGGGGACGCCGAGCGTGCCGATGAGCGCGAACACCGTGTGATCCATCACAGGACACCTTCCTCGTCGAAGCGGCGGATTTCCGCAACAAGGATACCACGTCCGGGCGCGGCCGGAGCGGCTTCGCGGCTTTGCCGCCGCTCGGAAGTGTGATAGATCGACCGGCTTATGACATCAGAGCCTCCGACCCCGCCCGCCGCCGACCCCGGACCCCAGCGCCCCGCCAAGACCGCGGCGGAAGCCGCGTTCGACGAGAAGCGGCGGAAGATCGGCCTCGTGGTCGGGCCGCTGGCCTTCCTGCTGGTCCTCGCGTGGCCCTTCGAGTCGCTGACCCCCGAGGGGCACCGGCTCGCGGCGGTCATGGCCCTGGTCATCGTGTTCTGGGTCACCGAGGCGGTGCCGCTGGCCGTGACCGCGCTGATCGGCCCGGCCCTGGCCATCTTCCTCCAGGTGGCCCCGGCCGGCGAGACCTTCCGGCCGTTCGCCAGCACCACCATCTTCCTGTTCATCGGCAGCTTCATCCTCGCGCGGGCCCTCTTCGTGCACCGGGTGAACGAGCGGGTGGCGTTCGGGGTCCTCTCGCTGGGCATCATCGGGGCGCGGCCGACGCGCATCCTGTTCGCCTACGGCCTCATCGCCGCCGCCCTCTCGGCGTGGATGAGCAACACCGCGACGGCGGCGATGCTCGTCCCCCTCGGGATATCGCTGATCCGGTTCATGGAGTCCACGGCGGACATCCCCAAGAAGTACGGCACGGCGCTGATGCTGATGACGACGTACTGCTGCTCGCGCGGCGGCATGGCGACGCCGGTGGGCACCCCGCCGAACCTGATCGCGGTGGGGATGCTGAGCGAGCAGCTCGACTACCGCATCACGTTCGTGCAGTGGATGCTGTTTTCGGTGCCCATCGTCCTGGTGCTGATAGCGATCGTCTTCGTCTACCTGAACTGGGTCGGGCAGACCGGCATGAAGGAGATCCCGGGCACCGACAAGATCATCGCCGAGCGCAAGGCCGCCCTCGGGCCGTGGCGCCGCGGCGAGATCAACGCGGTGATCGCGTTCGGCGTCACCGTCTGCCTGTGGGTGGGTCCGGGCCTGCTCGCCTTGGTGCTCGGCGCCGACCATCCGGTGGCGAGATCGGTGCTCGCGAGCGTGCCCGAGGCGGTGGCGGCCCTCGCCGGGGTCGCGCTCCTGTTCCTGCTGCCCATCAGCAAGACCGAGCCCACCACCATCACGTGGAAGCAGGCGGCCCAGATCGACTGGGGGACGATCCTGCTGTTCGGCGGCGGGCTCGCCCTGGGCGGGCTGGCCGCGTCGACGGGCCTCGCGCGGGTCGTGGGCGAGGGCATCACCGGGCTGGTGCCGACCAGCGAGCTCGTCACCCTGACGTTCGCGGCCGCCCTGTTCACGGTCATCCTGTCCGAGACGATGTCGAACACCGCGGCGACGAACATCGCGGTGCCCATCGTCATCTCGATCGCGGCGGCGGCGGGGGTCAACCCCATCATCCCGTCCGTCGCGGCCGCGCTCTCCGCCTCGGTGGCCGACGCCCTCCCGGTGTCGACCCCGCCCAACGCCATCGTCTACGCCTCGGGCCGGGTCCGCATCACCGACATGATCCGCTACGGCGTGCTGATGGACCTCATCGCCGTCACCGTCGTTCCGGCCCTGGTGCTGCTGATCGCCCCGCGCTTCATCGGGTGAGCGAGCGCCGATGAGCGAACCCCAGGGATCGACCTCGAGCTCCCGGCTGCGCTACGCCGTCGACGAGATGCCGTCCGACGGGCTGACCCTCGGCCTCAGCCTGCAGGTGGTGACCCTCGTCCTGACCGGCATCATCCTCATCCCCATCATCGTGCTCAACGCCGCCGACTACCCCGAGGGGCTGGAGTGGGCGGTGTTCGCGGCCCTCGTGGTCAGCGGCCTCGCGACCATCCTGCAGGCCCGGCCGGCGGGGCCGATCGGGGCCGGCTACCCCCTCTACATGGGCACGTCGGGGGCGTTCATCGGCGTCTCGGCGGCGGCGGTGGCGGCGGGCGGCCTGCCGCTGCTCGGGACCCTCGTCGTCGCCTCGTCGCTGGTGCAGTTCTTCTTTTCGGCGCGGCTGTCGTTCTTCCGCCGGCTCATCACCCCGACGGTCGGCGGCACCGTGATCATGCTGCTCGCGGTCAACGTGTTCCCCATCACCACGGACATGCTGGCGGAGGTTCCCCCCGGCGTCGACCCCGCCTCGCTCGGCGGCCCGCTGGTCGCCCTGGCGGCGTTCGCGACCATCATCGTGGTGTCGCTGTACGCCCGCGGCGCGGCCCGCCTGTGGGCACCCCTCTTCGGCATCGTGGCGGGGACCGCCGTCGCCCTCCCGGCGGGGCTGCTGGACTGGACGCCGGTGCTCGACGCCGCCTGGCTCGGCCTCCCCCGGAGCGGCTGGCCCGGTCTGGACCTCTCGTTCGACGGCCGCTTCTTCGGCCTCCTCGTCCCGTTCGTCATCGTCACCGTCATCGGCGCCATCGAGACCTACGGCGACGCCATCGCCATCCAGCGGGTCTCGCACCGCACCGCCGTGCCGGTCGACTTCAAGGTCGTCCAGCGGGCGCTGAACGCGGACGGGGTGGGCAACCTGCTCTCCGGCCTCGCCGGCACGGTGCCCAACACCACCTACTCGAGCAGCATCTCCATCGCCGACCTGACCGGCGTCGCGGCGCGGCGGGTCGCCCTCTGGGGCGGGATCATCATCGTCCTCACCGCCTTCCTGCCCAAGCTGCCGGCGCTGCTGCAGGTCGTGCCCGACCCCGTCGCCGGCGCGTACATCTTCATCTTCGTCGTGCTGCTCTTCCGCCAGGGCGTGCGGCTGGTCACCACCGGCGGGTTCGGCTACGAGCGCGGCCTCATCGTGTGCATCTCGTTCTGGGTGGGCCTCGGCTTCCAGTACGGCGCCATCTTCCCCGACCACCTGCCCGACTGGTCCCGCGGCATCCTCGACAACGGCATGGCCGCCGGGGGCATCGTGGCCATGGTCCTGACCCTGCTGGTGTCCCTCAAGCAACGCGCCCGGCGCGACGTGCTCGAGCCGAGCGTGCGGTCGCTGCCGAAGCTGCACGCCGCCCTCGACCGCGCCGCGGAGCGCGCCGGCTGGGACGAGGCGGCCGTCAACCGGCTCCAGCTCGCGGGCGAGGAGGCGTTCCTGTACCTGCTGGAGCGCCAGGACGAGTCGAAGCCGCGACCCGTCCGCGTCGCGGTGCGGCCGGTGGACGACGTCCTCCAGATCGAGCTCGTGGCCGGCCCCGACGACGTCAACCTGGAGGACCGCCTCGGCAAGCTGGACGAGGACCACGAGATCGTCAGGGACGTCGGCCCGCGCATCCTCCGCCACGTGGCGAAGGAGGTGAAGCACGAGCAGTTCTACGACCTCGACGTCCTCACGGTGACCGTCGACACCCGGCCGCTCGTGTGAGGGCGGAGAGTGACGGGGGCGGCCGCGCGGCCGTCCGGGAGGGTGATCTGCCGGGGGGGTACGCTCTCACGAGAATATGCCACAATGAAGTCAGGTGAGCTGCGGCATCGAACATGGGTCCGGCGACGTTGGGCCGACTTCCGTGACTACGCTGTTTCCGATCACGTCCAATGCGGCCTCGGGCGCCGTGCACGGCGTCGGTAGACCCGACTACGTCCGACTCGATGCGGCGGGCGGTCGTGCCCTGTCCTCCCTGACGGAACCCGTGCTGATCCTGGGGCGCGCTGCGGACGCTCTCCGTCTCCTGCCGGCCGCCAGCGTCCGGACGGTGGTCACCTCCCCGCCGTACTGGTCCCTGCGCGACTACGCGGTCCAGGACCGGTTCGGACGCGACGACGCGCTCGGCGATTACATCGCGAGCCTCGTCGCCGATTTCGACAAGCTACGACGCGTACTCACGCCCGACGGCACCGTGTGGCTCAACATCGGTGACGCGTATACGTCCGGAAACCGTCGGTATCGCGCGCCTGACAGGAAGAACCGGGCGCGCGCCATGTCGATCCGACCGCCGACGCCCGCCGGACTGAAGTCGAAGGACCTAATCGGCCTGCCGTGGCGTGTGGCTTTCGCATTGCAGGACGCGGGCTGGTGGATCCGCTCGGAGGTCATCTGGCACAAGCCGAACGCTCATCCCGAGTCCGTGGAAGACAGGCCGACCAAGGCGCACGAGACGGTCTTTCTGCTTTCGAAGGAGCAGAACTACTACTACGATGTCCGCGCGGTTCGTGAGGTCAACGATAGACGGCTGAGGACTGTGTGGGATATTCCGACCCGGCCGCGCCGTCGGCACGGCCCCGACGACGACCATCCCGCACCGATGCCGATGACCTTGGCGCAGAGGTGCATCGCCCTCACGAGCAGGCCGGCCGACGTGGTTCTCGACCCGTACGCAGGCTCCGGCACCACGCTCATCGCCGCGGCACGTTTGCGCCGACAGTGGGTCGGCATCGAGCTGAAGCCCGAGTTCGTGAGCCTGATCGAACGGCGGATGGCGGGATGAACGATCGGCAGCAGCTCAAGGCGAGAATCGACCGTCTGTCGCCGATGGCGGTCCGATTCGTCGCACGGATCGTCGATTCGCTGGTCGAGTCGCCGGCTGCAGAGACGCACTCCCCAACTTGGCTGACGAAACATCCACAGTGGATCGAGTATTTCGGTCTCGCGATCTCAGCGCACCATGGGACGGCGGTTGAACCGCTGGGTCTGGGCAGCTTTGAGATCGCCTTCTGCAATGCATGCGAAGCCCTGGAATGGCCGATAGAGAGATCCCCTTCCGCCACGCAACGGTTCGTTGACCTCGCTGTGACGCCGAGTGACGGTGTGACCAGAAAGCTGTCGCTGAAATCGACGGCCGCAAAGAGACTGTCGGAGCAGACGGCCCATATTTCGAAGTTGACAGAAGCCGCCTGGATCCAGGACGTACGCTCGGCTCGCATGCGTCGCCGGTACACGCTTGAGCTATTTCGGGAATATCGTGCGGCGGTTGACGCGATCGTGTTTCTACGGGCCTTTCGCACATCGAACGCCATTCCGAATCGCTATCAACTGCTCGAAATCCCCAGCGCGATTTTCGCATCGCTGGAAGAGGCTCCAGAGTCGGCTTTCGCCGCTGATGGCCCGGTCGTAGACTGCGACTACGGAGGTATCTCATCCGCCGCGCAGGTCGCGATTGACCGCTCGGACGCCAAAATCACCATCCGGAAAATCCGGATGTCCGCTTGCACGGTACATGCCGAATGGCGTCTCGTCGAGTCATCTTCGGTTGCCCGGTAGAAGCGAGAAAGCGCGAGGCCCGCGTACAGCCTTGGCGGGCATGTGCTGATGCCCGGAACATGGCCGGTGAGAGCGGCGGTTCTCCGGGACTCTGCCGGCAGGTCCACAGCGCCGGTGGTGGTCACACCGGAACGGGCACCGGGCGCGTTCCGGGGGATGGGGACCGGCTGCTTCGGTGGCTGAACCACTCCAGCAGCGCCGATCTACGAGGTGGACTCGCGGCCTGCCGCGACCAGCGGTTCGATGCGGCTGATGTCGGCGGCGGTGCGCGCCAAGTCCAGGTCGTGCATCCGCTGGAGGTTCAACCAGAACTCGGGGGTCGTTCCAAGCGCCCGTCCGATTCGTAGCGCGGTGTCCGCCGTGACGGACCGGCGGCCGTGGACGATCTCGTTGATGCGCCGCGGGGGCACGCCGATGGTCCGGGCGAGCCGGTACTGGCTGATGCCGAGTTCGGCCAGCATCTCGGCGAGGTGTTCGCCGGGATGGACGGGAGTGACGTGGGTCATGGTGCCTGCCCTCAGTGATAGTCGGTGATCTCGATCTCCGTCGCACCCCGATCGGTCCAGACGAAGCAGATGCGCCATTGGTCGTTGATGCGGATGCTGTGCTGACCTGCCCGGTCGCCGCGCAGCGCCTCGAGACGGTGGGATGGCGGGAGGCGCAGGTCCGAGAGAGCGACGGCGGCGACGATTCGCTGAAGCCGCATGCGCGCTCGACGCCGGATGTCCGCAGGCAGCCGGCGGACCGGCAGGCCGCGGAAGATGCGCTCGGCGTTCTTGTCCCGGAATCGTTCCACACCGCGTTATGTTAACGCCTCGGGATATGGAGCGAAGGGCAGATCGGTCCCGGGGTCCCGGACCCCCGGCCCCCTCGCTTGACGGACGCGTGGAATGTGTAGTATGTATTACACGTGACATTCGGGGAGTACGTCCGGACCGTCCGCGAGCGAATTCGCAGTCGGGACCGGGCCTTCTCGGTGCGGCAGGTCGCGCACCGTATCGGCGTCGAGCCCGCCTATCTGAGCAAGATCGAGCGGAATCAGATGGCGCCGCCGTCGGAGGCGGCCATCCGCCGGCTGGCGGCGGAACTGGGCGAGGACCCCGATCTGCTGCTGGCGATGGCCGGCAAGGTGTCGAGCGATCTCAAGGGCATCATCCTGCGCCGGCCGCGCCTGTTCGCCGACCTGCTGCGCGAACTGAAGGATGCGCCCGACCACGCGATTCTGCGCGTGGTTCGGGAGGTGCGGGACGGAGACTGGTAGGCGTCGGGCGGCGGCGCGGCGCGGTTCCAGAGGGAGGACGAATGGATGATTGAGCTGCAGGACGACCAACTCGTTGTTCGATTCCCGGACGTGCATGCGGATGCGGTATGCCGGATCGGGTTTCAGCGCACCCTGCGCATTCCCGACGACAATCGCGACTACCCCCTGCCGCCCGGCCTGGGCCGGTTCCCCCTCCGGCACGTGGACGACCATCTCGACCGGGTCCCGGAGGCCTGGGGCCGGCGCGGCGGCGTCTTCCTGCCCATGTACCAGGCCGAGGCGATGTGGCTGAGGTTCGACGCCGGGTATCCGATGGCCATCAAGGTGGCGGCCGGCAAGATCGACGCGGTGACCGGCGAGGCGTGGACGAACGAGCTCTCCCGGCGGCCCCAGAACTACATGGCGGTGCCCGAGCAGCCGTGGCTGGACGGCTTCTGCGTCGAAAGGGGGCTGATTCGCCAGTTCGTCGCCATGCCCCTCGGAGCCGGCTACACGGCCGAGGAGCAGTTGACCGGCGAGGCCGAGCACGGCGGGCTGCAGATCGCGGCGTACCCGATGTTGGCGGCGACGTACGAGAAGTGGCTGGAAGACCAGCGGAAAGCATACGACGGGAGAATCTACCGCATGGCGGCGCCCCCGGCGGACGCATGCGGGTCAGCGTCCGGGATGGGCCTGGCGCCCGGCGGCCTCATGCGGCAGAAGATCTACGAGGACCCCCACGGCTTCGACGCGTGGGACCGATCCGCGCGTTCCCGGTGCTTCGTCCACATTCTCAACAGCGTGCAGTTCCTTCAGGTGACCGGCGTCGAGCCGCCCGCGAAGCCGCCGACGGCCGCGGACTACAGCAGGGCCGGGCTGCCGTGGTTCGAGCACTACGGCGGCGACCTGACTGCCCTCGACGGCGCGAAGAAGTTGGCGGGGCTCGACAGCGTGGCGGCCCGGAAGCTGAAGCAGGGGCAGGGCGTCCTCGCCGACAACGACCCCGTCAGCCCGGCGGTCGTCCAGAAGGTGGGCGTCGCCCGCGTGCGGGAGGGCGAGTTCTGAGTGCGGGAAAGCCCGGTTGTCGGTGCGGGGGAGGCTGCGGAGCGGCGCGCGGGCCGTCAGCGCGCAGCTCAGCAGGACGAGCATCTGGACCTGCTGAACTAATGTTGGTGTTGCGCGGGATCAGGGACGCGGCGCGGAAACGGGGCGACCTCGCGGACTGAACACCGCCGCCCGCTGGTCCGAGCCGAGAAACTCACGTCCTCTCATGTAGCTCCTCGCGCGTCCACGAACCCTGCGAGCGATAGCTCTCGTTCGCCCACAGCGCCTCGATCCGTGCGAGCACCGACTCCTCGTTGTCCATCCGAGGCAGATCGTCAGGAAGTCGCGAAAGAGCCGGTTCAGGAGTCCCTCGGACTGCGGTGGTGCGCCGGGCTTTGGCGACGACCCGATCGTCAATCGACATCGTTTGGGCGGGTTCAGGGCGCCCGGTTCGGCACCAGGAACAGGTTGGTCATGTCGCCGTCGAGGCCGATGGTGCGCAGGTAGCGGTAGGTCGACGCCTCGAGCAGATCGATGGTGGCGCCGGCCTGGTGGACGTAGAGGAGCCGGCCGTTGGTGCTCACCGCGAGCGACATGCGCGGGCGCCCGTCGAAGACCTCGCGCCGCTCGACGCGGCGGCCTTCGAGGTCGAAGGTCCAGATCTCGTAGTGGCCGATGCGCTTGAGGACCGCGTAGGCCTTGCGCCGGTCGGGCGCGAGCGAGAACGATGACAGCGGCTCGTCCGGCCCGAGGGTGTAGAAGTCAACGTCGCGCTCGGCGAGGTTGATGCGCGCGATGCCCATGAGGCGACGGTTCTGGACCGGGTCGCTCACGCGGAATAGGTTGGTGAAGTAGCCGGGCTCCTCGTTGCGGTCGACGCCGAAGCCGAAGCTGAAGCGCTCGAGGTCGGGTGCCTCGATCGACGACAGCTCCCACCGGTCGACCACCTCGAACGAGTCGGTGTCGAGGGCGATGATCTCCCCGCCGAACAAGTAGAGCAGGCCGCCGTCGGGCGAGAACATCATGCTCGCGCCGGTCCGTTCCTCACCGTCCGGCCACGGGATCTCCCGCATGATTTCGTGCGACGCGAGGTCCACCTGGAGGAGCCGGCGGGGGGCGATCTCGAACCGGTCGAGGTGCTTGATCGCGGTGTCGGCGAGGAGGACGGCGTAGGCGTCGTCGGGCGACACCACCAGGCTGCGGATGCGCACCTGCGTGGAGCCCTCGCTGAGGGTGAAGGTGTCGATGGTGCTCCGCGTCTCGAGGTCGATCACCTCGATCCACTCGAACGTGCGGTCCCGCATATACATGCGCGAGCCGTCGGCCGACATCCGCATGTCGTTGGGCGGTCCCCCGAGGGTCATCTCGATGGTGTCGACGACCTGCTCGGTCGCCTCGTCGACGACGTAGATGCGGTTGGGGAACGCGCCGACGTAGAAGGTGCCGTCGCCGCCCGTCAGCCCGCCGGCGGGCTGGGCCGGCGCGGCGAGGGGCAGGACGCTCACGATGGCGAATGTCCAGGCCAGCTTGCGCATGGGTCGATATCTCCGAACGAGAGGCGGGTCTCCGGCCCGCAAATCGTCGCTTGCGCCTCCGTCGCCGCTCTGCTGTGCCGCTATGCCGCCGATCTTCGGCAGTCGGTACCCTCGCGGCCGTCAGCGCCCCTCTGAGGCACGGACAGCCGGCCTTCGAATGCTCGACCGAGGCTCGGCCGCCGTTCAACCAACCCGCCTAGGCGCTGCCTCCGCCGGGCGGCGCTGCAATCCTGCGGCGCAGACGCCTACGGGAAGATCAGGTCGATGTTGCGCCAGTCCTTCTGGGCGGCGGCGCACTTGCCGGTCCAGTCGGGCGTGTGGTTCAACTGGTCGGGCACGTGCGCGGGCCAGAAGCAGCCGCGGTGGCAGTCGAACAGGTCGCGCTCGACCGGCTGGCACAGCCCCGCCGTGCCGCCGTTGCGGTCCGCCTCCCATCCCGGCTGGAACACGAGCGAGCAGCCCAGGGGGATGTGCGGCCCCTCCGGCTGCTGGGGCGGGCCGGAGCCCTGCTGCAGCGCGACGACATCGCCGTCCGTGGCCGCGTCCGGCGGCGGCGCGGCGACGGGCGGCGGCGCGGCGACCGTCCGCTCGACGCGGGCGGCCTTCTGGTTGATGGCTCTCAGGTGTCTCATGGTCTCACCGCCGTTCACTCGAACCGGCGCAGGTTGCCACCCGGCGGGAAGAACACCGGGTGCCCCTGTCTCTTGGTCTCGCCGCCGCTCACTCGAACCGGCGCAGGAACTCGGGGTTCCTGGCCGCCAGCTCGCCGTAGACGCGCAGGCAGACGTCGGTCCACCCGCGGATCCACTCGCAGTAGTGCAGGTTCGCATGGGCGCTCGTCCCGTAGCGGGTGTGCGCCTCGTGGTAGCACCCGCCCGAGCACAGCGGGCGCGCCCAGCACGTATGGCAGTCGGTCTTGTTCGCGAGGTGGTGGCGTTCGAGGAACGCGTTCTGGGCCTCGCGGTCGAGGCCGTCGTCGACGGTGCCCAGCTTGTGCTCGTCCGAGCCCGCGAACCGGTGGCACAGGCCGACGTCGCCGCCGGTGGCGACCCCCACCAGCCCCAGGCCGGCCCCGCACGGATAGGCCTTGCTGGCGCCCTTGTGGATCTCTTCGAGGGTCTCGCTCACGTTCGAGAACCCGTGGTGCCGGCCGGCCAGGGCCGCCTCGAGGAACTCGTCGGCGAGGGCCGTGAAATGCTCCACCATCCCGTCGAACCCGTCCCCGTCGAGCGCGTACTCGCGGCCCGGCGAGGTCGTCACGGGGGCGAACCCCACCTCCTGGAACCCGATTTCCTCGGTCAGGTGCCGGTAGATGCTCACGACGTCGCTGACCTGCGAGGTCAGGGTCACCCGGGCCCCGATGGGCCGGCTGGTGTGGCGCCGCAGCAGCTCGCGCACCCGCGGCAGCAGCACGTCGTAGCTGCCGCCGCCGTCGTGGAACACGCGGAAGCGGTTCTGCATCTCGCGGGGGCCGTCGATCGACACCGTCACCGAGATGTCGTTCTCGGCGAGGAACCCGATCATCTCGCCGGTCAGCAGGGTCGCGTTGGTGGTGAGGTTGAACTCGACCCGCTTGCCCCGCGCCTCGGCCTGCTCGCGGGCGTAGGGCACGACGCGGCTCAGGACGGGGTAGTTCATCAGCGTCTCGCCGCCGAAGAAGCTGACGTGCACCACCCGGTTGTCGCCCGACTCGTTCATCAGCAGGTCGACGCTCTTGCGGGCGGTCTCCTCGCTCATGAACTTGGGCTGCGTCCCGTTGGCGGTGTCGACGATCTTGTCCTCGCTGTACTCGTAGCAGTAGGTGCAGCTCAGGTTGCACTGGTTGGTGACGTTCAGGACCGCGGTCGTCAGCGGGAACGGGGTCAGGGGGATGATCGCCGGTGCCGGCGGTGCGGGGGCGGCGACGGTGCGCACCGCGTGCACCTGCTCGAGCTCGTCGAGCGTCTGCCCGAGGTCGGTGTCGGGGAACCGCGCGCCGATGTCGGCGAGCAGGTCCTCGCGCGGCACGCGCCGGCCGTCGAGGCCGTCGATGAGCGCCGCCGCCGGCTCGTCGAGGGCGAACACCGCCGCGCTCGGCACCAGGTACAGGAACCGGCGCCCGGCCGCGGTGAACGGATGGAACTCTCCCTGCGCCAACAGGCTCATGGCTGCTCCACGGCGGTGGGGTCCGCGCGCCAACCACGAGCGCGCCCCGCTGGTCCCGATACACGAAGGCTCATGGCTACTCCACTGCGGCCAAGTTCCGGTGTCGGCGATGAGCGCGCGACGGATCCTGATGCGCCAAGGCTCATGGCTGCTCCACCGCGGTGGGGTCCCACCGCAGGTAGAGGGGCACGGTGACGAGGAGGTGGGCGCGGCCCGTCAGCCCGTCGCCGTCGCCCGCGTCCGGCGGCCAGGTCGCCACCACCCACACGTCGCCGACGTTGTTGCGGCTGCCGCTGCGCTCCACGTTCGGCCCGTCGACGGCGGGGACGAACCGCCCCCCGGCCTCGATGTCGCCCACGTAGCGGATGTCGTCGTCGCCGATGGTCACCGCGTACTCCTCGATCGACCAGCGGGCTTCGACCATCCCCAAGTCCAGGTCGTCGTCGGTCGTCGGCTCGCCGTCCGGCCCGTCGTGCCAGGCCCGCGCTTCGAACTGCTGGAACTGCTTGGGGAAGCGCACCCCGCCGACCCGGGCCATGCCCGCGCGCGGGGTCACCGCGATGCGGTCCACCTCGTCGTAGACGGTGAGGGCGCCGGCCGCCGCGGTCTGACCGAGTACCAAGTCGCGGGCGCCGGTGGCCGCGTCCGCGGCGATTCGCACCTGCAGGTCGAGCCACTCGTCCGTGGCGCCCGTCACCCCGAGCACCGAGACGCCGGGGCCGAGGTCGACGGCGTCGGCCGACGCGGCGAGCCCGGCGAGGTTCCCGCCGTGGACCCGCACCGTCGCGGTCGCGCCCGCCGGCAGCGACGGGGGATGCACCCCGGCCACCGCCGGCGCATCGCCGAGGCGCTCCAGGGTGACGTCGATGCCGGTCTCGTCGTAGCCGCCGGTGAACCACCGGCCGCTGATGGTGCGCCAGTCGCGCTCGACGAACATCACCTCGCGCAGCTCGTCGTCGTCGGGGTCGCCGGGAATGGACCGGCCCCGCCACTGGAAGCCGGTGTAGACGATGGCGCGGCCGGTGCGTTCGACCTGCCGGCCGGTGTGCGCGAACGTGTACGTCGCGTCGGTCGTGAACTCGTCCTCGGTACCGGGCACGGGGGTGATCGTCATCCGACCGTAGACGGCGCCCCGGCCGGGCGCGTGCCCGCGCAAAAGCCACGCGCCGCCGACGCGGGGCGGGCGCATCGTCGCCGACCACGCCGCCCACTCAGTCGTCTCGAACGGGAACCGCTCAGACAGGTGGGCCACCGCCCGGTCGACCGCCTGCGGTTCGCCGTCGCCGGGGTTGCCGCGGCGGAACGCCTGGAAGTCGGTGAACGGGTAGTAGCCCCGGTGCATCGCCATCAGCAGCGACCACTCCTCCCCGGTCCGCCGCTGGCTGATGACCCGCCCCATCGAGTGGCACTGAATGCAGGTCTCCTCGACATCGGCGTCGTCGTAGGGCTGGTCGTCGCTGCGGCGCTCCGCCTCCCAGGCCGCGTCGAGGGCCTCGGCGGGGGCGAGGCCGAGGTTGTTCGACAGGTAGCGCACGACCTCGCGGGCCGTCTCCGGGGTCAGGGCCACGTCGTTCAGCGTGACCATGCGCCGGATGGTCTGCTGCCACCCCTCGGGCGTCGTGCGCCGGAACGAGATGCGCGAGAGCCGGCCCTCGTCGTCGGGCCGGTGGCACGATCCGCACGCCTGCCGCACCGTCTCGTCGTGCACGGGGATGCCGGGGCCGCCGGTTTCGGCCGGCTGGGCGGCGGTGCCGGCCGCCGCGAGCAGGGCGGTGAGGATCAGGCCGAACAGGCGCTTCATACAGGACTGGGGCATCGGTCGATTTCCGTTGCCGCCCTTTGTAGCAC
Organism: Vicinamibacterales bacterium; assembly: GCA_963664545.2. Classification (GTDB taxonomy): domain Bacteria; phylum Acidobacteriota; class Vicinamibacteria; order Vicinamibacterales; family UBA8438; genus JAJEEA01. The sequence goes on from OY761475.2 coordinate 4,579,504, forward strand.
ATACCGTGGCGTCTGTCAGCTTGGCGGCTAGCGCTCAATCACAGTTGACACAGTGCGGGGTTCCGTGTAGAACGGGTCCGTGCGGATTGGACTGCGCATTCTCCGGCCGGAGTCGGTCGAGTGGTTGCGGGAGGAGTTGCGCCGAGGGTCGCTGTCACGGGCCGCTCTGGGGCGCGGACTGTGCGAGCGGGACGATTGGCGCAACGGGCGGGGGGAGCTGTGCGCGGCGTCGGCTCGGAAGGCGTTGCCGCGGCTGGCGGAGCAATTGGGTCTGGCGCTGCCGCCGGCGCGGCCGGGTCCGCCGCGCGGTTGCGGGCCGTCGGGCGACGTGTCGGAGCTGGCGCGGACGGCGTTTTCGGGCAGCTTGGCGGAACTGGGCGGGGTCCGGCTGGTGTTGTCGGACACGGCGCCGGTGCGGAAGCTGTGCGGGCAACTGTTGGAGGCGGCCCATCCGCGGGGCCGGGGCCGGGCGCCCGGCTGCCGGTTGACGTATTTGTTGGCGTCGGCGGCGGGTCCGGTGGGGGTGCTGAGCTTCGTGGCGGCGCCGCTGCGGTTGGGTCCCCGCGACGCGCACCTGGGTTGGGACGACCGCACGCGGGGGGCTCACATCGCGCGGGTGGTCTCGAACGACCGTTTTCTGCTGTTGGCGGGGGTGCGGGTTCCGCACTTGGCGTCGCACGTGCTGGGTCGTGCGGCGGCGCGTCTGGCGACGGACTGGGAGGCCCGGCACGGGGTCCGTCCGGTGTTGCTGGAGACCTGCGTGGAGGCGTCGCGTCGGGCGACGAGCTACCGGGCGGCGGGCTGGAAATGCGTGGGGCGTACGGCGGGCCGCCCGCCCGGGTCGGTGGCCGCGACCGAGCCGAAGAACGTGTTGTTGCTGGGTCTGGCCGGGGGCTGGGCGGAGACGTTGCGGCGTGCGCCGGCGCGGTCGCCGGGTTCGTTTCCGGGGTTGGCGCTGGAGGACGACGCGGATTGGTCGCGGCGCGAGTTCGGGCGCTCGGACTTGGCCGACGGGCGGCTGCGGCGGCGTCTGGAGCGGTTGGGGGCGGCGTGGGAGGGTCATCCGGGTCAGCCGCTGCCGGCGGTCTTCCCCGGCGGCGCCGAGCAGCAGGCGGCGTACCGTTTCCTGCACAATAAGAAGGTGGGCGTCGAGGACATCCTGCAGCCGCACCGCGAGGCGCTGGTGGAGCGCTGCCGGCAGGCGTCGACGGTGCTGCTGGTGCAGGATACGACGACGCTGAACTACACGGGGTTGAAGGACAGCGCGGAGGGGCTGGGTCCGCTTCAGAACCGCGAGAGCAGCGCGCGGGGTCTGTTCGTGCATGCGGCGGTGGCGTTCACGGCGGGTCGGCGGCCGCTGGGGGTGGGCGGGCTGGAGACATGGGCGCGGCCGGAGGCCGAGCCGAAGGCGGAGCGGGAGAAGGAGAGCGGGCGGTGGTTCCGGGGGTTCGATCAGGGCCGGGCGTTGGGGCGGGCCTGTCCGGAGACGCGGGTGGTGGTGGTCGGGGACCGGGAGAGCGACATCTACGGCCTGCTGAAATGGCAGGCGGAGCACGCGGCCGAGGCGGGGCTGGTGGTGCGGGCGCACGCGGGCCGCCAGCGGCAGGTGGAGGTGTGGGACCCGGCGTCGCGGGCGACGATGCGCCGGGCGCTGGCGTCGCAGTTGGATTTCGAGGAGCCGGTGAAGACGGGGCGGGAGGTGTTCATCGACTCGCAGGGCGGGAAACGGGCGCGGGGGCGGCGGACGGCGGTGACGGAGTTGCGTATCGCGCAGTTGGTCCTGCAACCGCCGAAGGACCGGCCCGGCGACGGTCCGGTGACGGCGTGGGCGGTGCAGGTGTTGGAGCCCGACCCGCCGGCGGGACACGCGCCGCTGGAATGGCTGCTGGTGTCGAGCGAGGGGGGGCCGACGGCCGAATGGGCGGAACGGATCGTCGGCTGGTATGAGGCCCGCTGGGGTATCGAGGAGTATTTCCGGGTGCTCAAGAGCGGTACGCGGGTCGAGGACCGGCGGCTGCAGGATGCCGACGCGCTGGTCAAGTGCCTGGCGTTCGACGCCATCACGGCGTGGCGGGTCTTCAACCTGGACCGGTATGCGCGCGACGCGCCCGACACGCCGGCCGGGGACGTGCTGTCCGACGACGAGCGTCAGGTGATCGGCCTGGTGGTGCGGGCCGAGCGGCTGCTGCCGCCGGCCGAGCGCGGACAGCCGTTTCCGCCGGATATCCGCAGTTGGGTGGTGCTGCTGGCGCGCATGGCGGGCTGGCGACCGTCGAAGCGTCGCCCGCTGCCGGGCAACGAAGTGCTGTGGCGGGCCTTTGTGCAGTTGCAGACGATGGTGCGCGTCACCCAGGCCGCGCGGGCACCCTAGAACCCCAGGAGTGCTGCCGAGGGCGCTGCCGAGCCGTCCGACGGCGAAGGCAGACGCGGAAACCGATCCTGAGTTAACTGTGATGTAGCGCTAGGCTTGGCGGTGCCCGCCCGACGCGCGCCCGGCGGCGCTCCCGCCGCCGATCTGCATCCCCGGCCCCGAGGCGGCCGGGCTTCCGGTTCAAGCGCGGGGCGGATTGCCGGCCTCCTGCAGCGCGCCCTTGGCGATGAGGACCGACAGGACACCCAGGAAGTCGGGCAGCGGGGCCGGGGGGCACACGCGGTTGTAGGCCTCGAACAGATCGGGGACCTGCCGGTGGAGGGGGGCGAGCTCCACGACGCGGAGCAGGTCGATGTCGCGGAGGAAGCGGAGGCCGCGGGCGGCGTCGGCGTCGGGCCAGCCGGGGACGGCGAGGCGGTCTTCCAGGATGATGCGCCGCGCGGTGATGGCGGGGCGCCGGACGACTTCGAGCCGGTCGCCGCGGCGGAGCCGTAGCGTCGGCGCCTGTCGGAGGGCCTCGAAGGCGGCGAGGACGCCGGGGTCGCGGCGCAGGGCGTCGACGGCCGGCTCCGGGGGGGCGGTGGGCGCGGCCTCCGGCAGGCCCGGTTCCGCGCGGTCGGTCCAGAACGGATGGTCGTGGCGGCCCGCCGCCTCCGCGAAGAAATCGGCCGACTGCCGTTCTAGCGCGGCGTGCATTTCCCGCTCCCGCTCGTTGAAGACGTTGAGCGCGACGCCCGCGAGCGCGGGGTCGGTCAGCGCGGTGTGCGCGGCGACGGCCGCGAGCCACCCCGACGCCAGGGCCTTCTTGACGCCGTAGGACGACAGGGGGTCGATGAACGACCCGGCGTCGCCGACCAGCAGCATCCCTGGGGCCCCGTAGGCGTGCGCGTCGTAGACGGAGGCGTCGCATCCCCAGGGTTCCGCCTCGAGCGTCGCCCCCGCGGTGAGGGGGCCGAGGGCCGCGGTCTTGGCGAGTTCCGCCGCGTAGCGGGGCGCGAGGGGGCCGCCGCGCGCCAGGTGGGTGACTCGGGGGTCCACCATCAGGGTGAAGTAGCGCCGCTCGGCGGTCACCGGGACCGACCACGCCCAGCCGTCGCCGTAGCTCTCGACCAGGGTGTGCGACTCGTCGTCGAGGCCCCACCCGCCGCGCCGGGACCAGACCGCGGCGAGGGCCAGCGTGGTGCGCCCGGCCGCGTGCCGGCGGAATCCGCGCCGGGCGACGACGCCGGCGCGGCCCGAGCAGTCGAGCACGAACCGCGCGGCCAGCGACCGGGCCTCGCCCCCGGCTGCGTAGCGTATCGAGGACTCCGCCGCTCCGGCGGGGTGGGACGGGGGCGCCAGATCCACCTGCCGCACGACGGCGTCGGCCTCCACGGCGGCACCCGCCTGCGCCGCCAGCCGCAGCAGCAGGCGGTCGAACTCGCTCCGCCGCACCTGCCACCCGGTGCCGCCGCCCGCGAACCGCACCGCCCGTGGACCCTGCCGGCCCCACCACACCGTGTTCCCGGTGCTGGGCAGGAAGCCCGCCGCCTCGACCTCGCCGGTCACCCCGATCAGGTCGAAGAGCTTGCGGCAGCTCGGCGGCAATGACTCGCCGAGGGTGCGGGCGTCGTCGGCCGGCTTCGCCAGCACCCGCACCGAGTGGCCCCGCGCCGCCAGCAGGCGGGCCGCCGCCGCGCCGGCGGGGCCGCCGCCGATGATCGCGACGTCGAGGGGCGCAGAACCCATTTCGACATATTCTGTCACCCGTGCTCGATCCGCACTTCCGCCGCGCGCTGTCGTATCTCAGGCCCTACCGGTGGCAGTTGGTCCTGGTGGTGGCCCTCAGCCTCGTCTCCACCGGCTTCTCGCTCGCGGTGCCGCTGCTTTCGCGCACGCTGGTCGACGGCGCGATTCTCGCCGGCGACGCCGGCGCCCTGCGCCTCGTCGTGCTCCTCTTCGTCGCGGTCACCGCGGCCGGGTTCGGGCTGAACGTCTGGAGCGGCATGCGCTACACGCGCGTGTCGGCGGACGTCCTCTTCGACATGCGCCTCGCCCTCTACCGCCACCTGCAGCGGCTGTCGCCGCGGTTCCACGCGCGGACCCGGTTCGGCGACGTCATGTCGCGGCTGAACAACGACATCGGCGAGATCCAGCGCATCGCGTCCGAGGTCGTGCTGGCGTGGGTGGGGAACGTGCTGTTCCTGATCGGGGCGGTCGTCATGCTGGCGTACCTCGACGTGCGGCTGCTGCTGCTCGGCACCGCCGCCCTCCCCGTCAGCGTCTGGGCCCTCGTGCGCTACCGGCGCCGCCTCGAGAAGCGGGTCGCGGTGCTGCGCGAGCGGAGCGCCGACATCGGCAGCTTCCTCATCGAGACGCTGCAGGGGGTGCGGCTGGTCGTGGCGGCCAACGCGCAGGAGCGCGAGGTGGGCCGTTTCCGCCGCCGGAACGGCCGGTTCATCGACGCCCTGATGGCCATGCAGTGGACGACCTACCTGTCGGGCGGCCTCCCCGGGCTGGTGCTGTCGGCGAGCACCGCGCTGGTGTTCCTATACGGCGGCCAGCGGGTCATCGACGGCACCCTGACGCTGGGCACGCTCGTGGCGTTCATGGCCTACCAGCTCCGGCTGTTCTCGCCGGTGCAGGCGTTGATGGGGCTCTACGCCAGCCTCGCGACGGTCCGCGTGTCGCTGGGACGGGTGCACGAGATCCTGGACGTCGAGCCCGAGGTGGTCGAGCCGCCGTCGGCGGCGGCGCTGCCCGCGGTGCGCGGCGAGCTGGCGCTGGACGACGTCACCGTGTCGTTCGACCGCGGCGCCCCCGTGCTGGAGCGCGTCACCCTGCACGTCCCAGCCGGCGCCTGCCTCGCCATCGTCGGCCCGAGCGGCGGCGGAAAGAGCACCATCGCCGACCTCGCGCTGCGGTTCCTCGACCCCGACGCGGGGACGGTGCGCCTCGACGGGCGCGACCTGCGCACGCTCCGTCTGCGCGACCTGCGCGCGCATGTCGGGCTCGTCGAGCAGGAGCCGGCGGTGTTCCACGCGTCGATCGCCGACAACATCCGCTACGCGCGGCCCGAGGCGACCGACGAGGAGGTGCGGGCGGCGGCCGCCCGGGCGGGGCTGGCTCGGTTCGTGGCGGCCCTGCCGGACGGCTACGGGACGGTGGTGGGGGAGCGCGGGGCGGCGCTGTCGGCGGGCGAGCGGCAGCGGCTGGCGGTGGCGCGCGCGCTGCTCGCGGCGCCGTCGGTGCTGGTGCTCGACGAGCCGACGGCGGCCCTGGATCCGGAGTCGGAGCAACAGGTGGCGGCAGGGTTCGAAGCGGTCATGCGGGGGCGCACCACCATTTTGATCACCCACCGGGCCGCGCTCGCGCGCCGGGCGGACCGGGTCGCGGTCCTCGACGGCGCGCGGGTGGTCGAGCAGGGGCCGCCCGACGAGTTGATGGCGCGGGGCGGCCGGTTCGCAGAGCTCTTCGCGGCAGACCGCACGGCGTGACCGACGCGGGCCGCGCGGCGTGAGTGCGTTGGTCACTGTCCGAAAACGTCTACGGTGGAGCGGCGACGTCGGCGGTGGTTCCGAGCCGAGACGCGACTGATGGACGCAGGGCGAGCGGAAGCGGCAGAGACGGCGGGGCGCGCGGCGCGTCCGGTACGCGTGGCGGTCGTCGACAGCGGCGTCAATCCGTCGCATCCGCACGTCGGGCGGTTGGCGGGAGGCGTGGCGGTGGTGCCAAGGTCGGCGGGCGACGACTATGTCGATCGCGTGGGTCACGGCACCGCGGTGACCGCCGCCATCCAGGAACGCGCGCCGGGGGCCGACGTGTTCGTCGTGAAGGTCTTCGACCGGACGCTCTCGGCGTCCATCGACACCCTGATCGCGGGCATCGACGCCGCGTGGCGGCGGGGGGCCGACCTGGTCAATCTCAGCCTCGGCACCGCGAACCCGGCGCACGCCGCCGCGTTGCGCGCAGCCGCGGACCGCGCCGCCGCCGCCGGGGCCCTGATCGTGAGCGCAGGGCGTGACGGCGGTGTGCCGTACCTGCCGGGGACGCTCGACGGCGTGCTGGCGGTCGAGCTCGACTGGACCTGCCCGCGGCTGACGGTGGACGCGGGCGCGGACCCGGACGGGCGGGCCGTCTGCCGCGCGTCCGGCTATCCCCGGCCGGCGCCGGGCGTCCCCGTGGAGCGGAACCTCAAGGGCCTCAGCTTCGCGGTGGCCAACGTCACCGGCGTCCTCGCGCGGGCTCTGACGGGCGGATGCCGTCCCACCGTGGGCACCGCGCTGGCCGCCCTTCGCGCCGAAGGCGATGGCGCAAGCGGTTGCGTGCGCGCGGTCCGACGCAAGCCGCCGCACACGACAACGGAGCAGATCCTGTGAAGACGATCTCGGTACGAGACCTGCAGAAGAACATCAAGGATGTCGTCGATTCCGCGCAGAGTGACCGCGTTGTCGTCACACGCCGCGGAGCGCCCGCGGCGGTCTTGCTCGGCGTCGAGGGCAAGGACTGGGAGACGGTGATTCTCGAAACCAGCCCCGCGTTCTGGGATCTCATCGAGGCGCGCCGAAAGGAAGCGACGCTCTCGGTGGATGAGCTTGAGCGCCGGATGGACTAGAACTCGGCTTCCACCCGCCATCCATGGCGGCAAGGACCCGCAAACTCGATGCGGTCCGGCCGGCCGGCACGGACCTTGCGTGCAGGGGGAGACGGCGTGGGGGACCGGCGTCTGCTGGAGAGTTCCACCGCGGACTCTTGAAATCTGTCGCAGTTTTGAGACACCATCCATGCGGGACGTGAGCTTCGTGGGTTCATCCCTGGACGACCTTCGAAGCTGGCCGAAGGCCGCTCGGCAGGACATGGGCCGTCAGATCGATCGGGTTCAGAAAGGGTTCGACCCGACCGACTGGAGGCCGATGCCGAGCGTCGGCCGGGGCGTCAGGGAAATCCGCGTTCACGACGCCGGCGGCATCTACCGGAGCATGTACACCACCAAGATCGTCGATGCCGTCTACGTGCTGCACGTGTTCGTCAAGAAGTCGCGGAAGACACCGACGAGGGACATCCGCCTTGCGAAGTCTCGGCTGAAGGCGCTCGCGCAGCGTATAGGAGTCGATGCATGAACCTTGAGATTCGCAGACACCGGAGCGTCTGGGACGCCGTCGCGGATGACGCCGGAGAGGCGGCCAACCTCAAGCTGCGTTCGCAGCTTATGGACATCCTGGAAGCCTACATCGATCGCGAGGGCATTACGCAGGAGGAGGCATCCAGACGTTTCGGGGTGCCGCGATCGCGCGTGAGCGAACTCGTGAACGGCCGGATCAGCAAGTTCACTATCGACAAGCTAGTGAACATGGCGGCTCGCGTCGGCTTCGTGACCCGCATCAGCGTCGGGCAGGAGGTCCGTCCGCGGCCCGTGACTACACCCTGAAGCTCCACCGCGGGGGCACCACCGCGCCCCGGCGGGAGGAACGGCAGATCCGCCGCAAAATGGGTTCTTGAACCCTGTCGCAATCTTGAGAGATGATCAGCAAGTTCATGGTGAACATGGCGGCCCGCGTCGGCTTCGTGACCCGCATCAGCGTCGGGCAGGAAGTGCGTCCGCGGCCCGGAAGGCTCCTGCAGAAACTCGATCCCCGACACCGAAGGTGACGCATGGTCGAATGCACTCTACGAAGCATGGATTTGTCGAGCTTCCGCAGCCTCTCGTTTCAGCGCGTGGATTTCGACAACCCGACTTTCGTGGTCGGGCGGAACGGTTCCGGCAAGAGCAACTTCGCCGACGCCTTCGCGTTCCTCGCGGAGGCGATGGCTTCCCCGTTGCAGGCCGTGATCGAACGACGCGGGGGGTTCTCCGCCGTGTCCCATCGCCGATCTGGAAGGGGTCGGCCAGCGAACCTCACGCTGTGGGTGTCCATGCAAGATCTGGACAAGGATACGATCGGAGCTGATTACTACATCGATCTGGCCCCGCGGAGGGGCGACGAGTTCGAGGTTGCGTCGGAGACCTGTAATGTTCAGCGGGCTGACGGAACAGGAGACTCGTTTCACCGCCAAATCGTCAAGGGTTCGACGACGTGGGAAAGCACCATAGAATCACTGGTTCCAATAGTCGAACCGAATGCACTCGCATTGCCGCTGGTTGGCGGAGACAGGCGTTTCGCGGCGATGTTTCGTTTTCTGTCGGGCATGCGGACGTACAGAATAGAGCCGGCGGCATTGCGGGCGATGCAGGACGCAGACGGTGGTTCCGGCCTGCGGCCGGATGGCAGGAACGCTGCCAGCGTGCTGCGTGAAATCCAACGGAAGTCGCCCGCTCAAGATTGGATGCGGATCTGCGAGCTGCTCGAGAGCGTCGTTCCGGGGACGACCGCGGTCCGACCGAAGAAGCACGGAAACAAGCTGACGCTGGAGTTCACGCAGAGCCGGGCGGGGGCGGAGCCGATCAAGTTCGAGGCCTTCAGCATGTCCGATGGCACGTTGCGCGTACTGGGGCTCATCACCGCGGTCTTCCAGCGTCCGGCACCGTCGCTGGTGGTGATCGAGGAGCCCGAGGCATCCATTCATGTGGGCGCTCTCGGTTCGATCCTCGACGTGCTGCGGTTGGCCAGCGGTTCCATGCAGGTCGTCGTCACCACGCATAGCCCGGACATTCTCGATGCGAAGTGGATCGAGGATAGACACCTCCGGATTCTGAGCTGGGAGCAGGGATTCACTCAGATCGACCGGGCGTCGCATTCGGTGCGGACGGCCCTGGCGAAACAACTGATGGGTGCGGGTGAGCTGCTTCGCTCGAACGCGCTGACCGCGGAGCAGCCGGCAGGACCGGATGCGCCATAGCAGCGCGGTCCTCTTGCTTGAGGGAACGCTGGTGTGACGATCCAACCCATCGTAGAGGGTCACGGCGATGTCGCGGCTTTCCCGGTCTTGCTGCGGCGGCTTGTTGGCGAGGCCCAAGCCTGGGGCGTGGACATCGGAAGGCCGATTCGGAGGCCTCGCCACAGCCTTGCGGAGCAGGACGGTGTGCGACAGGCGGTTCAGTTGGCGCTCGTGCAGCCGGATTGCAGGGGAGTACTCGTCCTGTTCGACGGAGAGACTGACTGTCCGGCCCAGCTCGGGCCGACCGTGCAGGCCTGGGCGACGCACGCGGCGGCCGGAGTGCCGTGCGGCGTCGTCCTGGCGCAGAAGGAATACGAGGCATGGTTCCTGGCTGCAATCGAATCGTTGCGTGGTCATCGTGGCGTCAGAATCGACGCGGAGCCTCATCCGGATCCGGAGCGGCCGCGCGGCGCGAAGGCCCAACTGGAGGCTTGCATGGAGCACGGCATGAGTTATGTGGAAACGGCCGACCAAGCGGCGTTCAGCGCGATATTCTCCCTGTCGGCGGCCTACCGGCGTTCGCGATCGTTCCGGAAGCTCACGGATTCGTTCGGAGCAGTCATCCGCGGCATGGGCCATGACATCGGGTCGTGGCCGCCGCTTGGCTGGACGGCGGGTGCGTAGCGGCGCACATGTGGCGCCGGGCGAGCCCACGCCGGCTGCCAGCGTCAATCGCGCTTCCGTGGCCGATGCTGGTCTGCATTTTGGAGCGGTATCGAAAACACTCATGAGTTTTTTTGACCGTGGTCGAAAATGCAGGTATCCTGACGCATGGCCGATCGTCCCCGCTACCTGGCGGAACAGGTCACGCGGGATCTCGCCCGGAAGATGGTGTTCGTGGCCGGTCCGCGGCAGGTGGGCAAGACGACGCTCGCCCGGATGCTGCCCGGGGCCCGGCGGGGCTATCTGAACTGGGACGTCGCGGAGGACCGCGAGCGTATCCTGCGGCGCGAGCTGCCGGCGGCGGAGCTGTGGGTGTTCGACGAAATCCACAAGTACCGCGGCTGGCGCGACTACCTCAAGGGACTCTACGATAGCCGGTCGCCGGGCCGGCGGCTGCTGGTCACGGGAAGCGCGCGGCTCGATCTCTACCGTTTCGGCGGCGATTCCCTGCAGGGCCGGTACCACCTTCTGCGGCTTCATCCGCTGTCGGCGGCCGAGCTGGGCCTCGGGACGCGCGACGAGCTGCGCGATCTGCTGACCCTCGGGGGGTTCCCGGAACCCTTCTTCGGGGGCTCGGCGCTGGAGGCGCGACGCTGGTCGCGGGCGCATCGGACCTTGCTGGTCCGCGACGAGGTCGCCAGCCTGGAGCGGGTGCAGGACCTGGGCGGGCTCGAGGAGCTCATGCTGCGACTGCCGGCGCTGGTCGGCTCGCCGCTGTCGATCAACGCCCTGCGGGAAGACCTCCGGGTGAGCCACAAAACGGCGGCGGGATGGCTGGAGATATTCGAGCGGCTCGATGCCATCGTCCGCCTGGCGCCGTTCGGGGCGCCCCGCATCCGCGCCGTCAAGAAGGAACAGAAGCACTACCACCGCGACTGGTCGGTCGTGCCGTCGGACCCGGCGCGCTTCGAGAATCTCGTCGCCTGTCACTTGCTGAAGTGGGTGCACTACGAGCAGGACGCGAAGGGGCGGGATGTCGAGCTCCGGTACTTCCGGGATACGGACGGGCGGGAGGTCGATTTCGTGATCGCGGACGGACGCCGGCCGGTCCGCTGCGTCGAATGCAAATGGGCGGATAGGGCGATCGACAAGAGCCTGCGCTACTTCAAGAACCGATTCCCCGATTGCGATGCCTGGCAGATCTCGGCCGTCGGTACGAAGGACTACGTCAGCCCGGACGAGATCCGCGTGGCCCCGGCTCTCGCCTTGCTGAAGACGCTGATCTGACCGGCGGCAGCCCCTGGCACGGTTGTTGGGCGGCGAGCGGAGCCGTAGGCGACGCCCTCCGGGCTACGCCGTCGCCGTCGCGCCGCCGCACGAGCTGCCGGCGCCGGCGGTGCAGCCGAAGCAGTGGGGGCCGGTGGCGATGCGGCGGCGCTGGAGGGCGGCGAGGGCGCGGGCGGGGGACGCCGGGGTTCCGCCGGGGGCGGTGAGGCCGCGGGCGAGGTCCATCACCGTCTGCGGCGCGGACGGGTCCACCGCGAGGTCGAGCATCTGGTTGAAGTCGCAGTCGTGGAGCCGGCCGTCCCAGCCGACGCTGAGGGTGTGGCGGCACATCAGGCCGTCGACGGCGGCGGGGTTGAACGCCTGCACCAGGCGGTCCATGTAGCCCCGCAGGTTGCCCGACTGCTCGAGCCAGTCGAGGTACCGGCTGATCGGCATGTTGGTCATGGTGAACAGCCGGTTGAAGCGGATGCCATGGCGGCGCTCGAGCTCGCGCTTCCAGTCGCGCTCGAGCGCGGCTTGGCCGGCGGGCAGGAACGCCCCGACGGGGTTGGTCACTAGGTTCAGCTCTAGGCCGGAGCCGGGGGTGCCGTAGCCCAGGGCGTTGAGACGGCGCAGCGCCTCGATGGACTGCTCGAAGACGCCCTCGCCGCGCTGCCGGTCGGTCATGGCGCCGGCGTAGGATGGCAGCGACGCGACGATCTCGACGTGGTGCCCGGCCAGGAACTCGGCGAGGTCCTCGTAGGCGGGTAGGGTCAGGACCGTCAGGTTGCAGCGGTCCAGGACGCGCCGGCCGAGCCCCGCCGCCCGCGCCACCATGTCGCGGAACCGCGGGTGCAGCTCGGGCGCCCCGCCGGTGATGTCGACGGTGGGGATGTCCGTCGCCGCGAGCAGCGCGAAGCACGCCTCGACCACCTCGTCGGGCATGACCTCGCGCCGGTCGGGGCCGGCGTCGACGTGGCAGTGGCGGCAGACTTGGTTGCAGCGCTTGCCGACGTTGATCTGCAGCGTGGTCGCCGCCGCCGGCCGCAAGGGGTCGTGGTCCGCCGCGGCCGCGGCCTCGTCGAAGGTGCGGGCGAGGGGTAGCGCCTCGAGGTGCGCGCGTTGCGCGGGCGGGGGGGCCAGCGGCGAGCGCGTGTTCAGCAGCGTGGGCAGGGCCATGACCTACATCGACACCTTGTCGAGGCGGTTGCGCATCTGCACGCCGTGGACCAGGGCCGCCCCGCCGCGGATGGCGGCGGCGACGTGCACCGCCTCGGTCATCTGGTCGGGGGCGGCGCCCTTCTCGAGCGACGCCGTGGTGTACGCGTCGATGCAGTAGGGGCACTGCACCGCGTGGGCCACGGCCAGCGCGATCAGCGCCTTTTCGCGCTCGGTCAGCGCGCCCTCGGCGAACACCGCGTCGTACCACGCCGAGAACTTCTCCCACAGCTCGGGCGCGTCCTTGCCGACGTCGCCGAACTTCCCGAGGTCGGGGGGATGGTAATAGGTGTCCATGCGCGGGCCTCCCGCGGTCTCCGCGCCGACGCCGGGGGGCCGGCGACGGAGGCCCGCCCCGGTCGGCCGCGCAAAGGCGGCGGCTGCGGCGGGGGAAACCTGCCCACCATCGTATCACCGCCGATCTCGGGGTGGTGGCAAGCTGGCCCCGGCGGGCCCTCGTCCGTGGTGCGGTCGGTTCGTCTGCGGGCCGGCGGCGGCAGTTCGCCTCGCGGGGGGGCGGTCGGCCCCGGTCGGTTTCGGACCGCGGACCCGTTCCGCCCGCCTGGGCGGCGCGGCCGGCCGGGTCGACCCTTGCGCGGGGCGGCCACCCCAAGTTCACCTCCGTCCGGGAACCGCGGAAGCGGCTGGTCCGTCTTGTGGGTTGACACTCTACCTGAGCAGTGCTCCAATGGTAGCCAATCTACCGGAGGTGACCGATGGCATGGCCGGCCTGGCTCTACCGCATCGTTCCCTACCTCGGCCGCCGGCAGGCGCGTGACGATCTCGACCAGGAACTGCGGCTGCATGTGGAGCTCGAGCGCGACCGGCTGATCGACGTCGGTGTCGCCCCCGAGGCGGCGGCCCGCGCCGCCCGCCGCCGGCTCGGCAATCCGGCCCTTATCCGCGAGGACACCCGCGCCGTCTGGGGGTGGGGCTGGCTCGACGGCCTCGGCCGCGACCTACGCCACGTGGCGCGCGGTCTGCGCCGCAGTCCGGGGTTCACCGCCGTCGTTATCGCGGTGCTCGGGCTGGGCATCGGGGCGTCGACGGCGGTGTTCTCGCTCGTCCACGGCGTGCTGCTGGCGCCGCTCCCGTTCCGCGACCCGGGTCAGCTCGTCACCGTGCAGATCCAAGTCCGGGAGATGGAGGACCGGTTCCCCGCGTTCCCCGCCAACCTGCGGGCCCTCGAGGCGTGGGCCGGGTGCCAGGACGTCTGCGACGGGGTCGCGGCGGCTCGCCCCGGCCGGTCCACGCTGACCGGCGCGGGCGAGCCCCGGAGCCTGCGCAGCGCGCGGGTCACGGCGAACTTCTTCGACCTCCTCGGCGTGGCCCCGGCCGCCGGCCGGGGGTTCCGGCCCGCCGACGCCGCCGTCGGTGCGCCCGGTACCGCGTTGCTCACTCATGACCTGTGGCAGGGGGCGTTCGGCGGCGACGCCGGCATCGTCGGGCGGGTGCTCACGCTGGACGACGAGCGGGTCGAGATCGTCGGCGTCCTCCCGGAGTCGTTCTGGCTCCCCGACCTCGACCGGCTCATGCCCCTGCCGGTCGGGGGCGGCGGCCCGCCCGAGATCTTCCGGCCGCTCCGTTACACGCCGGAGCAGGCGGGCCGGTTCGGCGAGTTCGACTATCCGACGATCGTGCGTCTGGCGCCGGGGATCTCGGCGGAGCAGGCGCGTCCGGCGTTCACGGCGCTGACCCGCGAGGCCTTCGACGAGTTCCCCTTCACCATCACGCCCATCGTCAGGCCCCTCGACCTCCAGATCACCGGCGGCGTGCGGGCCCCGCTCGGGTGGCTGCTTGCCGCGGTCGGGGCGGTGCTGCTGGTGGCGTGCGTCAACGTGGCGGGCCTGCTGTCGGCGCGCGGGCTGCGCCGGCGGCACGAGCTCGCGGTCCGGAGCGCCCTCGGGGGCGGTGCCGCCCGTCTCGTGCGCCACGTCCTCGCCGAGAGCGCCCTGCTCGCGGGGCTCGGCGGGGTCGTCGGGGTGGGCGCCGCGCACGCGGGCCTGCGTCTCGCGGTCGCGGCGGCGCCCCTGGAGGTGCCGCGCCTCGGCGCCGTCGGCGTCGACGGGCTGGCGCTGGCGGTAGCGGCGGGGGCGGCCGTGTTCTGTGCGGTCGGCTGCGGCCTTCCGCCCGCGTGGCGCGCGAGCCGCACCGCCCCGGCCGCCGTCCTCAAGGCCGACGGGCGGACCGGGGGCGACCGTTCGTGGCATCGGCTGGGGGACCTGCTGGTCGGCGCGCAGGTCGCGCTGACGGTGGTGCTGCTGGTGGCGGGGGGGCTGCTGCTGGCCAGCTTCGTGCGCCTGATGGGGGTCGACCGGGGCTTCGAGGCCGCCTCCGTCGTCGCCGTAGACCTCGACCTGCCGGCGTCCCGCTACGACGCGGAGGGCCGCACCCGGCTCTACGACGAGCTCCTGGCGCGACTGGCGGCGGCGCCGGTCGTCACGTCGGCCGGCATCACGCAGCGTCTGCCCCTGGAGGGGGAGGCGTGGGTCGACACCCTCGCGCCGGCGGGCGGGGTGCCCCCGGACGCGGCGGAGATGGCCGCCCTTGTCGGCAACTACCGCTTCGTCAGCCCGGACTACTTCGGGACACTCGGGATGGTCCTGACGCGCGGCCGTCTCTTCACCGGGCAGGACCGCGTCCGCCCCGTCGCCGTCGTCACCGCCCAGACCGCGTCGCGGCTCTGGCCCGGCGAGGACCCCGTCGGCCGGCGCTTCGTCGGGGGGAACAGCTCCGACCCGCACGAGGTGGTCGGGGTCGTCGGCGACGCCAGGATCCTCGGTCTCGACGTCGACCCCGGTCTCGTCGCCTACCTCCCGTACTGGGGGCTCGCGCCGGGGTCCGTCACCGTGGTCGCGCGCGGCGGCGCCGGCACCGGCGCGGTCCTCGCGTCGGCGCGGGAGGCCGTGCGCGGCCTCGACCCGCTGCTTCCCGTGAGCAACGCACGCGTGCTCGACGACGTGCTGGCGGAGAGCGTCGCGGTCCGGCGGTTCCTGCTGCAGGTGACGGCCGGGTTCGCGCTCACGGGGCTCGCGCTCGTCTGCCTCGGCGTCTTCGCCACGGTGTCGCAGCGCGCCCTCCGCCGTCGGCGCGAGTTCGCCATCCGCATCGCCCTCGGCGCCACGTGCGGCCGCCTCGTCCGCCACGTGTGCGGGCAGGGGCTGCGGCCGGTCGCGGCCGGGCTGGCCGCCGGCTTCGTCGCCTCGCTCGCCGCCGCGCGGTTGATCGACGCGCTGCTGTTCGGGGTCGCCCCCCTCGACCCCGTCGTGCTCGGGGGCGCCGCCCTCGCGGTGCTCGGGCTCGGGGCGGGCGCCTGTCTCGCGCCGGCGGCCCGCGCGCTGCGGTCGCAGCCGGCCCGGACGCTGCACGCGGAGTGACAAGGGGGCACCGGGCACCGGGGCAGGTCTACGGTGTCCGGTCGTCCCGAATCGTGCCGGGGAGCCCGTCTCGAGCCGGCGTGGCGGTCGCCCGGGGCGGCGTTTCCCCGGCGCAACCGCCTGTCGCCCGCCGGCATCGGGTCTCGGGGCGGCAGGCGGTCTCGCTCCGCGCTCCGGGGAATCACCGAATCAGATCGCCGATCCGCGCCGTCGCGGGCTCTCGTCCTCGTCCTGTTCCTCTTCCTGCTCGGCGGGCGGCTCGACGGTCAGGGACGTCTCGGCGCGGTCGCGCACGACGGTGAGCTCGAACGCCGCGCCCGGCTCTACGCGCCTGAGCCGGCGGCGGAGGGCGGCGAGACCGTCCACCGCGTTCCCGTCGATGGCGGTGATGACGTCGCCGGCGCGCAGGCCGGCGTCCGCGCCCGCCGCACCTTCGTCGACGTGCTCGACGAGGACGCCGGCGTCGGCGCCGAAGTACTCGGCGAGCTGCCCCCGGATCGACTCGGCGCGGATGCCCAGCCGGACGCGCCCCGCCGGCCGGGCGACGAAGCCGCGGAAGGCTTCCGGTAGCCGGCGGAGGGCGGCGAACTCCTCCGATTGCGCGAACTCGCGGGCGAGCTCCTCCACGCCGCCGCGCTCCGCGAACTGGTCCACTTCCACGCGGACGCGGTTGGCCAGCTCCCGCGGCCAACGACCCGACCCGCCGGGCCTCTCCGCTGGCGTGACGTTCAGCGTCACCGGCGACCCGTCCCGCAGCACGCGCACCGGCGCCGTCCGTCCGGCCGGCGTCTCCTCGACGAGGCGCGCCAACTGGCGGGCGCCGCGCACGCGTTCGCGGTCGAACTCGACGATGACGTCCCCCGGCTCGACGCCGGCGGCGTCGGCCGGGCCGTCCGCGCGCACGTCGCTCACCACCGCGCCCTCGGCCCCCTCTCCGGCTTCCTCGACGTCCCGCACCGAGACGCCGATCTCGGTTCGCGGCCCGCCGATCTCGATCCGCCGCACGACCGTGCGTTCCGTCTCCTCGCGTTCCTCCTGTGTCGTTACCTCCGCTCCCGCTGCCAACGCTGGCGCGGCCAGCGCGGCCAGCACCGCGATGCCCCACAGCGTCCGTTTCATGCAGGTCGTCGTCGCCATGTCGATGATCCCTCCCTGGATCCGCGGGTCGTGACGCCGGTCGCGAATCGGCCACGCCCTCCATGAGTTAGGACGCCGCCGCCGCCCGGTTGGCCGGGCGGCGACGTGCGGAGCGCGGCGAACACGCGGTCATGTCGGCCGAGTCCGCCCTCGGACGGGTCCGCGGGGCGGAAGCACGGGAGCCGAAGCCTGCGCCTGGACAGGGTGCCGGCAGGGTCTGCGACCAGCACCGCCGCAGGGCAGAGGTCCTCGCCGAGCAGCCGGGCCAGCTCGGACAGCGTCTTCCTGGGGAGGAGTCTCGCGGAATCTGCAGCCGTGGCCACAGGGCCCTCGACGGCGGGCAAGCGGCGGCGGACCAAGTTCTTCCCGGATGAGCGCCGGGCGCGATGCCCCGTGCGGCGGTCCCGTGGCGGAGGCGGAAGGTGGGATGCCGGAGCCGGCGGGCCGGCCCCGGCGTAAGGCGTCCGAGGGCTACTGCGCCTCGGTGATCATGATGCCTTCGAGGTCGTCGACATCGCTCGGAAGCTCCATGCCGCCGGCGGGCACGTCGTTCCTCTGCAGCATGTAGGCGGAGATGTCCGCGTAGCCCGAGGGGCTCAGGCTCGCCGGGGCGCCCTGCGGCATGGTGGTGCGGATGGCGGTGTACATGTCGCCCATCGACAACTCGCTCCACCGGAAGAAGAAGGCCGAGCCGATCAGCGACGGCGCGATGCCGTCACCCATGAGGTCGTCGAGGTGGCACGCCGCGCACTCCTGATCGTAGGTGCGCTGGCCGCGGGCCGCCTGCTCCTCGGTGTACACGCCGTCCCAGATCGTCTGGTCCTGGGCGGCGGGCGTCGTCGTGAGGGCTGCCGCGAGGCCGAGCGTCGCGAGCAGGCACACCGCGGAGGCGCGGCGACCGGGGTTGGGGGACGGATTCCGCATTTCTCTCATACCTCGTCTGTCTGGGGGCGGTCAGAGGCGGCGTCGCGCCGCCCGGTTGACGCCGGTTGCCGAAGCGTGCACGCGGCAGCGCCGCCGTACGCACTTGCACACAGCCTCCGCGCCCGGGGCGGCACGGCAACGCCGGCACGCGGCCACGGGCGGCGCGAAGAGGCTGAATCAGGACGTGAACTATATCATCCCCGCCGCGATTCGAGCGCGGGCCGCCCGGTCGCCGGCGCCGTTGCTTCCACCCCTTGGCCCGGCGGGCGGCGACATCCTCGCCCTCGGCTCGGCCACCGCCGCCCGTCCGTACGCGGTTCGCCACAGCCGGCAGCGGGTCGCCCCGGTCGCCCCACCGCCCCGGGCCCGGCCGCTACTTGCCGTCGATCAGGTTGCCGATGCCGAGCGCGTGGTCCAGCACGGAGCCCTCGCCCTGGCGGCGCCCGCCGGTCTGCGGGGCCGCCTTGTAGATGCGGTCGGCGAGGCGGCTCAGGGGCAGCGACTGCAGCCACACCTGTCCCGGCCCGGTGAGGTTGGCGAAGAACAGCCCCTCGCCGCCGAACAGCGCGGTCTTGACGCCGCCCACCCACTGGATGTCGTAGCTCACGGTGGGCTGAAGGGCCACGAGGCAGCCGGTGTCGACCCGCAGGGTCTCGCCCGGGTCGAGGTCGAGCTGGTGCACGCTGCCCCCCGCATGCAGGAACGAGAGGCCGTCGCCCTCGAGGCGCTGCATGATGAAGCCCTCGCCGCCGAACAGGCCGACGCCGATCTTCTTCTGGAAGGCGATGCCGATGGAGACGCCCTTGGCCGCGCAGAGGAAGGCGTCCTTCTGGCAGATCAGCTCGCCGCCGAGCTGGCTCAGATCCATCGGCAGGATCTTGCCGGCGTAGGGCGCGGCGAAGGCCACGCGCGCCTTCCCGTGGGCGTTGTTGGTGAACACCGTCATGAACAGGCTCTCGCCGGTGAGCAGCCGCTTGCCGGCCCCCAGCAGCTTGTTCATGAACCCGCCCCGCGGCGGCTCGCTGCCGTCCCCGAACACCGTTTCCATGACGATGCCGCCGTGCATGTACATCATGCCGCCGGCTTCCGCGACGGCGCTCTCGCCGGGGTCGAGCTCGATTTCGACGTACTGCATCTCGACGCCCTGGACGTGGTAGTCGATCTCGTGGGCGATGCGGCCGGCCGGCACCGGCAGCACCGCGAGGGCCTCGGCCGGCAGGTGGGTCCGCAGGCGCGGGATCTCGCCGAGGGCGGTCCAGTTGGCCATGCCCGCGGTGTAGACCAGCGTCGAGGCGTCCGCGTCGCCGTTCCGGATGTCCGTGGCCAGCGCCGCCTCGGACATCGGGCCGACCTGGTTCCCGTCCTGCGCCCGGTACCACTGTTGGTCCGACATCGATTCCTCCTCATCGTCGCTCCGCACTCGCCGTGGCGAGCCGGCCCGCCGCTTCGCGTCGCGTCCGACGCCCGTTCCCCACCCGTCCGGTGCTCCGGCGCGGCGGGGCACCGCGGCGCGTGCTATTCTGACGGGCTGTCGGGGGCGTCGGTGCCGTCCCCGACCGGTGCCGGCGCCCGTCGGTACAGTGTGGGGATACGCGGGAGACGGCCCCGCGGTTCCCGCCTCGGCCGGACGGGAAAGGTCGGCCGGCCCGCCCGCGGCGGAACCGGATGTCACCGTGTTCGCACATCAGGCGCGGGGGCGGACCGGCCCGGCCGCAGGCCGAACGCCCCGCCGCACGGAAGTAACGGCGCGCGCGCCGGCGGGCCGAGGGGCACCCCGCCGGGCAGGGCTGAGGAGGGCCGGGTGGAGAGCGTTGGCGGCGGGCTTCCCACCGACGCGGCGTCCGACGCCGGCGAGGCCGTCAGCCGGTTCTTCGCCGAGCTCGCGTCGATCGCCCGTCTTCGGGCCATCAAGCTGTACCGCCTGCGGGTGGACGTCGTGGCCGCGGTGCCCCGCCTGCCCTGCCTCGACCACGAGGCGGTGCTGCACGAGGGCATCGCGCCCCACGCCGCCGCCTACGTCGAGGACCCCGAGACCGGCGAGCTGCACGAGCTGGTGCTGACCCCGGCCCGGCGCCGCATCGACGTGGATCCCGCCTCGACCCTGCACGAGCATACGGAAGCGGGGCAGGCCGGGTTCGTCGCCCGGCTGCGCGCCCGGTTTCCGGGCGCCAGGGTGTCGGTCGGACGCGTGTCGTGGCTGCGCGGCGACCGTCGCGCGGCGCGGGCGTCCCGCGCCCAGGTCACCCTGCGCGACGTGCTCTCGGGGGACGACTTCGACAGCATCAACCGCGGCCTGACCCGGCTGCGGGCGGTGGCGACATTGATGGAGAAGGAGTCGCGGGTGGCGTCGTGGAGCGTCCGCACCGTCACCGGACCGTTCCTGGCGGCGCTGGGGTTCGTGGTGTACCAGGGCCTCGGACGCTTGGCGCCGGAGCTGGGCGAGCCCGCCGTGAACGCGCTGCAGGCGTCGGTGCTCGGCGTCGTCGGTGCCGTGTTCCTCTACTACGGCCTGCGCGCGGTGCACCTGACGGAGATGGCCAACCGGGTCTGGAAACGGGCGACCGAGTACGGCCTCATCGTCGCCGAGCGCCGGCGTCTGGCCACCGACCACGGCGGCACCGACAGTCTCGATGCCCCGCTCGTCGTCGAGGCGGGCGCCCCGCCCGCTCCCGAGCCGTCCCGGCGCACCGGCTCTTGAGCGCTGACGAAGCGGGGACCCGCCGACGGGGCCGGCCGCGTCAGGGCGCGTCCGGCAGCGGCAGCAGCAACTGACTGCCCGGGGGCCGCTGCACGTCGAACGCCTTGAGCGTGTAGTTCACCAGCGTGTAGTGGCCGACGAGGCCCACGAGGTCCATGATGCCCTGGTTGCCGAGCAGCCGCTGGGCCGCCTCGAAGGTCCCGCGGCTGAGCTTGGGCTCGCGGATCATCTCGCGGGTGGCCTGGACGATGGTGCGCTCCAACTCGCCGAATCCCGGCAGCCCGTCGCCTTCCGCCACCGGGCGGTCGTAGCGGACCAGGTCGATGATCTCCTCCTCGAGTCCCGCCTGGAGCCCGAGCCCCTCGTGGGCCGACCACTCGTACTGGCTGTCGAGCGACCGGGCCGCGGTCAGGATGGCCAGCTCCGCCAGCCGCTGGTCCCTCGCGCCGTCCGCGCCGAAGCGCAGGTAAGTGCTGGCCGGGAACAGGTGCTCGGCCATCGGGGGGCTGTACATCCACATTCCGATGGGGCCCCGCAGCCCGGTGGCGTAGCGGCTGTCCGGGTTCACGATGACGTCGAAGACGCGCTGGCCCTCGGCGTCGAGCGTCTCGCGCTGGATCGTGGGCAGGCGGGCCCACGAGTCCTCGTGGATGTCCGGCGGAATATCCGCCGGGGTGACCTCGCGGGGCGTGAACGCCTCCTGGCCGGCCGGCGTGCCCGCGGCGGCGGGTGTTCCCACGGCGGCGTACAGGCCGCCCGCCGCGAGCAGGGCGGCGGCGCTGGGTACGACGAGTCTGCGCAACATCACGGGACCTCCATCGAAGGCGCCGCGGGGTGGCGGCGCGGTCTGGGTGCGGGCTCGGGCGGGCGGGGGGGCCGTCCCCCTGCCCGGCGTCCGCCCGCGTTACCTCTGATCCGGCGTATGCTCTCCCGATACGGTCCGCCCTAGCAAGCCCGGCGCCCGCGGCGCCGCCGTCCGCCGCCGTCCGCCCCCGGGCAATTGCCGCGGCCCGCCGCCCTGTCGGCCGCGGACGGCGGCCATCCGAGCGTCCGCTGCGGGTCGCCACCCGTTGCCCGGCCGTCCGCCGGCGCGGCCGCGCCCGGCGTACCGGCCTGGGCGGCGGTCGCTCGTCGCGGGGCTGTCCGTCAGGGTTGGCCCCGCGCTCCCCGATCGTGATTCACAACGTCCAGCTCGCGAGCCGGTTCCGGCAGGTGCAGAACCGCCCGAGCTGGCAGAGCGCGATCTCCTTCACCGGAAAGCGGAACGGCGCCGCCGAGAGGGGCCGCCGCCCGATGCCGACGGTCACGTGGGGGTCGTAGCGGGCATAGCTCGACCCCTCGCGGAAGCCCGCGACCCACGCGACGTCCGTGGGCCGCGCCGGTGCCCCGTCGGTCTGGAACGCCGCCGCGTCCCCCGCCACCTCCTCGTCCCGCAGGGCGTCCATCACCCGCTCGTGAAGCCGCCGGAGCGGGGCGGACGCCTCGACGGCGAGGACCTGCGACGTGCGGCCCGCCCGCGCGCCGGTCACCCGCGCCTCGAACGGATCGAGCCCGCTCATTGCGCCGCCGACGAGCCGGCGCACCGCGGCGAGCCGGCCGCGCGGCACGAAGTGCTGGCTCAGGGTGACGTGGGGGTGGTGCGTGGCGTCGAACCGGAACCCGGCGTCGGGCGCGTGGTCGAACGCCGCGTTCAGCCGCTCGACCACGGCTCGCGCGGGAGGCGGGAGCAGGATTGCGACGTCGATGGCGATGGGCATGGCGTCAACCCCGGAACGTGCGGCGGCCCGTCCGGTCGGCCCGGGGCGCTCGGAAGCCGGGGGCGATGGGCATGGCGGCAACCCCGGGGCGCGCGGCGGGTCACTACAGGATCTTCCGCAACGCGTCGAGGAGCGCGGCGTTCTCCTCGTCGGTGCCGACGGTGATGCGCAGGGTCTCGGCCAGGGCCAGCTCGTCGAAGTGGCGCACGAGCACGTCGAACGCCTCGAGCTGGCGGTGGACGCGGGCGGCGTCGCCGGCCGGCGGCCGGACGAGCAGGAAGTTCGCCTGGCTGGGCCACACGCGGCACCCCAGCCCCTCCAGACGCCCGGCAAGGCGGCGGCGGCTCTCGATGATCCGGCCGGCGATGCGCCGCGCGTAGGCGGTGTCGCGGATGGCCGCGGCCCCGACCCGGTCGGCGACGGCGCCGACGTTGTAGCTGTCCTTCACCTTCCCGAGCCCCTCGATCACCGCGAGCGGCGCGACCGCGTAGCCGAGGCGCAGGCCGGCGAGCCCGTGGCTCTTCGACAGGGTGCGCAGGACGACGACGTTGGGGCGCCGCCGCACGAGGTCGAGGGCGTCGGCCTCGGCGAAAGCGACGTAGGCCTCGTCGATCACCAGCACGCCGTCGAGCGAGTCGGCGAGGTAGGCGAGGGTGCGTACCGGCGCGGCCGCGCCCGTCGGGCTGTTGGGGTTGGCCACGAACGTCAGGGCGCCCCCGCTTCGGCGAGGGCCGCGACCGGCAGCACGAAGTCGTCGTCGAAGGGCACCTCGACCACCGGGGCCTCCTGGATCGCGGCGAGGGTCCGGTACAGGACGTAGGTCGGGGCGGGGTAGACCACGGGGCGGCCGGGTCCGGTGACGGCGCGGACGAGCATCGTGAGCACGTCGTCGCTGCCGTTGCCGGCGATGATCCACGCCGGGTCGACGCCGAGGGTCTCGGCCGCCGCCTCGCGGAACCTCCGGCTCGTGGGGTCGGGGTAGCGGCGCAGGTCGTCGCCCTCGACCGCGTCGAGTGCCGCGAGCGCGCGCGGGCTCGGGGGGTACGGGTTCTCGTTCGTATTCAGCTTGACGACCCGCGCGCCGGCCGCCGGCTGCCGGCCGGGGACGTAGGGCTGGAGCGTGTCGACGGCGGGGCGGAAGAGGGACACGATGCGGTCACGCGGCGCGCTCAGCGCGTCCAGTCGAAGGCGTGCTCGGCGGTGACGACCCGGGAGCCGCCGAGAGAGGTCACGTTGCCGCCGGTCAGGTGCTCGCCGAACTCCCCGTACCGGAGCCGCACCGGCTCCGGCTGGAGAGCCACCGGGAACTGCACCCGCACGTCGACGCGGCCCGGTGCCCAGTAGGTCGTGTTCAGGCGCGTCCAGTACACGCCGTCCTGCACCACCGCCGTGCCGTCGGCGATCAGGTTCTGCGCGGGCCAGTCGCTCCGCGGCAACTCGTTGCCGAGGGCGTGGGTGACCTGCCACGTCACCACCGCGCCGTCCGGCAGGTCGGTTTCGCCCTCGATCCACAACTGGCGCCAACGGGTCCGGTGGTCGACGGCCAGCGCCACCGTTTCGGTGCCGGCGTCCGCGGCGCCGGCCGCGTCCCCGGCGTTCTCCCCCGCGGGGGCCGGCGCGCAGCCCGCCCACAGGGCGGCGGCCGCGAGGAGGCCCATCGCGGCTCTCGCCGTCCCCGGTCTTCTCTGCCGCGCGCCACGGGTCGATTCCGCGTTGCCAGTCAATGGCCGCTCCGGCGTCTCCGATTCCGCCCGCGGGGTTCGGGTCCGAGCCGCCCGGTCGACGCGCGCCGCCTGCGACGGCGCAAAGGGCGACAGCCGGACCGCGCGGGTTCGGTCCGCGCCGCCCGGTCGACGGCGGGCTCCAGGGCGGCGGATCGATACGAACCCCGGTACTGTATTCTACGTGCACGCGACGCCGCGCCTTGCCGCATCCGCCGGCCCGAATCCGGAGATCCATGACCGATACCCAGGACGACCGCCTCGTGCCGCTTCGGGAGCTCGCCGAGACCCTCGACGATCCCCACCAGCTCGCCCTCGTGTCGGCCGTCGTCGCGATGGTCGAACAGGACACCGCGCTCGTCCTCGACCAGACCCACGCCGCCCAGGACATCGCGGCGCGGAACAAGGCCGGGGCGTGGATCGGCAACACCGAGCTGGGCGAGATCCTGGACGCCGCCGCCCACTACGCCCGGCGCTACAAGCGGCAGCGTAAGGAGATTGGCGACATCAAGGCGGCACTCCAGGCCCGGCTCGACGCGGAGCCGCCGTCCGACGAGTCCGTGTCGTAGGGTCGTCCCACGAGTCCACGCCGCGGGAGCACGGCGGAATCCCGACGAGCCGGTTTGACGCGGGTCACCGGGCCAGGGCCGCCATCGTAGGCGCTTCGCGTCGGCGGACTCCCGACTCCGCTGTCAGGTCGCGCGCCCGCGCCATCCTCAATCCGCCCCGCCGCCGGCCGGTGCCCGGCGGGACGCGAGCCGCGGGCGCAGCGCCGCCACGCGGTCGTCCACCGGCGGGTGGGTCGCCACGTAGGCGCCCATGCCCCGGCCCCCGGCCGGCTCCAGCGCGCGGAGCCGCTCGAACAGCCGCAAGGCACCCTCCGGGTCGAACCCCGCCGCCCGCGTCAACAGCACCGCCAGGGCGTCGGCCTCGAGCTCCTGCTCGCGCGAGTACGCGCGCTCCAGCCACGCGATGCCGATGCGGTGCAGCCACGGGGCGATGACGCCGCGGCCCGGCGTCAGGATCGACGCGGCGGAATAGGCGGTCTGGCGCAGGACGCGGTTGACCGCGTGCCGCCGGATGACGTGGGCCATCTCGTGGGCGACGACGAACCCCAGCTCGTCGCGGTCGCGCCCGCACAGGTCGGCGAGCGAGGCGGTCACGAAGATGAAGCCGCCGGGGAGGGCGTAGGCGGTCGGCGGCTCGTCGCCGACGACGCCGACCTCGAAGCGGTGGAGCCGGTTGCGGACCACCCCGGCCAGCGCCCTCACCGTCTCGTCGAGCTGCGCCCGCAGGGCGGGGTCGGCCTCGACGCCGCTCTTCTCCCGCACCACCGCCGCCATGTCCGCCCCGACCCCGTGTTCGGCCTCGATGGCCTGGCGGTCGTCGCCGGTCAGCGAGTGCCAGACCCACGCGGCCTTGCGGGCCTTGCGGCCGGTCAGCCGGCCGAG
The DNA here is from genome assembly GCA_963664545.2 of Vicinamibacterales bacterium. Lineage (GTDB taxonomy): Bacteria > Acidobacteriota > Vicinamibacteria > Vicinamibacterales > UBA8438 > JAJEEA01. The sequence continues at coordinate 4,604,882 of OY761475.2, forward strand.
CCGGTAGAAGACGCTGCCGTCGCGCTCGCTCACGGCTCGGGGGCGGGCCGCAGTTCCTGATACCGCGCCCACGCGGCGGCGAGGGAGGCGGGTTCGCACCGGGCGGCCAGCGTCCGGCCGCGGCTCTCCGCCAGCAGGTCGTGGCGCCGCAGCTCGACCTCGCAGCCCCCCACGCCCCGGAAGCAGTCGAGGCCGGGTTGCGGGTCGTCGGGGTCCTGCCATTCGGTGCAGTACACCGGATCGTCGAGCGGCTCGCAGCGTTCCGGGGTGGTGTAGCCCGAGTAGTTCGGGAGGGCGCGCACGAAGGCGTTGCACGCATCGCGCGAGGGGAACTCGCCCCGCGAGAAGTCGACCTCGCCCCACGGCAGGAGGTTGATGAACGTCGGCTGCGGGCCGGGGTCGGGTTCGGGGGCCTCAGCCGCGGCGACCGGCGGGACCGTGGCGGCGGCGTCGCCCGGCGGCGCGCCGGCCGGTCCGCCTCCACCCCCGCAGGAGGCCGCCAACAGCACCGCGAGACCGCCGAAGGCCGCGTATGCGCGTCTCAGGGCCATGCACCGGAGTATACGCCGACTTCCGTCGTGGTGACGGCAGGGCGGCGGTGCCCGGCGTTGACCGCTTCGCCGCTCCGGCGGGCGGGAGTTACAATGGGGGCCTCGGGATTCGCGCCGGACGACGGCGAGGGGAGCGTCTGACATGGCATTGAACAAGCTGGCGGTGTTCGTGGGACTGGCGGGGTTGACGTTCAGCGTCGCCTGCGGCTCGGAGCCGGCGGGGAGCGGCGAAGGGGCGGAGCCGGCGGCGGGTCCGCTCGATCTCTCCGAACTGGTCATGGAGATGCGCGACATGGCGTGGGCCGAGGAGGTCGACGCCGCGCAGGCGCTCATCGAGGCGCAGCGGCCGCACCACGACACGGCCTCGCCGCGCTGGCTGCTCGCGGCGTCGTGGCTGGGCCGCGGTGCCGGCTTCGCCGAGCGCTGGGACGTGGCCGAGCGGTACGCGAGCGAGGCCCGCGACGGCAGCGTCGCCCTGCTCGACGGGCGCGATCTCGACGCCGACAACGAGCTGCCCCTCGCCCTTGGGGCCGGCATCGAGGTACTGAGCCGCGTCCACGACGCGCGCGGCGACCGTGCCGGCGGCGTCGAGTTCCTGACCGCCGAGCGCGAGCGGTACCGCGGCACGTCCATCGAGACCCGCATCCAGAAGAACGTGCTGCTGCTCAGCCTCGAGGGCGAGCCGTTCCCGGTGCTCGACGTCGAGCACGACCTCGGCACGCCGCTGCCGTCGGCCGACAGCCTGAAGGGGAAGGTGGTCGTGGCGTTCTTCTGGGCCCACTGGTGCCCCGACTGCAAGCGGCAGGTTCCCGTCCTCGAGCAGCTCCACGACGCCTACGGCGACCAGGGGCTGGTCGTCCTCGGGCCGACCCAGCTCTACGGCTACATCGCTCGGGGCGAGGACGCGACGCCCGAGCAGGAGCTCGCGTACCTGCGCGGCGCCTACCAGGAGCGGTTTCCCATTCCGTCGTGGATGAGCGCGCCGGTCAGCCAGCGCAACTTCCTGGAGTTCGGGGTCAGCACCACCCCGACCCTCGTCGTCATCGACCGCGAGGGCATCGTGCGGCTCTACAACCCGGGCGATCTCCCCTACGAGGAGCTCGCGCCGCACGTGGAGCGGCTGCTCTAGGAGTCTGTTCGGGAGGCGGTCACGCATGGCGGAGTCCATAGCTCTGATTGGCGCCGTGAGCGCGGTGCTCGCCGCGCTGGCGGCGGGGTTGGGTGCGTTCATGACGTGGTCGAACAGCCGGGAGATCGCAGCCGTTCGGGAAGATCTGGCGACGGTGAAGGGTGCCTGGAAGGCGACAAGCGAGACCGTGAACGCTCATATCAACGCGCCGGGACTGCACGGCAAATGACCGTCCGCGACCGGACCAGCGGAACGCGACCGGTCGTGGATCGGCCGCGCGGCACCGAGACGAGGGTAGGCAAATGAAGAAGCGTCTTGTCGGCGTGGTTGTGCTCGTGCTGGCCGGGACCCCCCTGGTCGCCCAGGAGTTCCCCCCCGGCTTCGTCGACCCGCAGCCTCTTCTCGACGCCGTCGCGGCAGAGATCGGCGAGGCCGACCTGCGCTGCCTCTCGTACTCCGGCAGCGGCGGCTACGCCGGCGCGGTGGGGCAGACGTTCGAGAACGCGGTCAACATCGATTGGCCGCGCATCGGCTCGCTGGACAACTACACCCGCACCATCAACTGGGAGGCGGGCACGAGCGTCGAGACGTTCGACCGCGAGCCGGGCCTCGCGCCCGCGTCGTGGAAGTACGGCCTCGGCTGGCGGAGCGGCACGCCCACCCAGGCGCACACGCGCCAGACCCACGTCACCAACGGCGAGCACTCGTGGCACATGGACGGCGACGGGCCGGCGGTGGCGGTGCACCCCGAGATCGCCGAGGTGTACCAGCTCGACATGTGGCTGAACCCCCACGGGTTCCTCAAGGCCGCCCGCATGCCGGGCGCGAACCCGGTGGCGTTCTGGCGCTGGGAGCAGATCGAGAAGGGCCGCGACGGCAACGTCGTGGTGCCGGTCAAGATGCACGTGGTCGCGATCGAGATGTTCGGGAAGTACCGCGTGGACGCCACCATCAACCCCCAGAACCTGATCCAGCGGCTCAAGACCACGGTGAACATCCCCGCCCTCGGCGACTTCAACATCGAGCACGAGTCCACGAACTTCGTCTCGATCGGCGACGTCAAGTGGCCGACCAACTGGCACTCGCACCAGGGCTGGGACGACAACTGGCAGTTCTACCGCCAGAGCACCGGGCACAACGCCTACGGCGGGTCGTTCCCGGACATCCGGCCCAACGACTGCGGCGACCCGGTGCCGGTGCCCGAGTCGGTGGCCGGGGCGGACTGGACCACCGAGGTCACCGTCGACGAGATCGCCGACGGCGTCTACCGCCTCGGCGGCAATCCCGCCGCCAGCTTCATGATCGAGTTCAGCGACTTCGTGGCCGTCTTCGAGGCCCCCGGCGACGAGGAGTGGAGCCTGAAGGTCATCGACCAGATCACGAAGCTGGCCCCGGACAAGCCGATCCGCTTCGTCGTCGCGTCGCACCCGCACTTCGATCACATCGGGGGGCTGCGCACCTACCTGCACGTCGGGTCGACCATCGTCACCCACATGATCAACCTCGACTTCCTGAACCACGACGTGCTGACCTACGAGCCGCGGACGATCAAGCCGGACATCATCTCGAAGTGGCCGCCGACGGAGCTCGCCGAGGGCTACAACTACGAGGCCGTCCAGGAGAACTACGTCATCACCGACAACTCGCGGATCCTGCGCGTCTACTACGTGCAGCCGCTCCGGCACGTCGCGGGGATGCTGATGGCGTACCTGCCGGCCGAGCGCATCGCGTTCCAGTCGGCCCTGTTCGACACCCACGAGCCGCCGCAACCGGCGCAGTTGCCGTCGATGCGCGCGCTGCATACGCAGGTGGAGCGCATGAACCTCGACGTGGAGACGCTCGCCCCGGTGCACGGCGAGCCGGTGCCCTGGAGCGTGTTCCTCGACGCGCTCGAGCAGTTGGAGCAGTAGGACCGCGTCAGGCACATGGTCGACCTGCTCGCCGAGGCCGCCCTCGTCGCCTTCTGGGGCTTCGCCCTGTATGGTGCCAGGGATATGTGGCTGACGTTCTGCCGCTGGCTGTTCCGCGACTAGCGGCGGGGCCGCCGCTGAATGCGACTGGCGATGCATCGCGCGTGGACTGCGTGGTTCCCCCGGCCGCGTCCGGTCCGCGGCGGCCCGGGCTCTATCGGTGTGCGCGCGGGCTTCCTCCTGGCCGCGGTGGGGGCCGTCGCCACCCTCGCGGCCGGCGCGCAGACCGCACGGGACGCCGGGTCGTGGACGGTGACGGCCGGCGACGTGCGGGTGCGTTGCCGACTCACGGTCGGGGGCGCGTTCGATGCGGTCACCACGTCCATCTCCGGCACCCTCCGGCCCTCGGCGCCCGACGCCGCCGCCTTCTCAGGCGACCTGCGGGTGGACCTCGCGACCCTCGACACCGGCATCGCGCTTCGGAACGGCCACCTCCGGGGCGACTACCTGGAGGTCGGGCGCGGCCCGGACTTCCGCGAGGCCGTCCTCACGGGCATCGCGCTCGACGATCCGCCGCCGGCCGGGGGCGGTCGGCACGGGACCGGGTTCTCGGCCACGTTGACCCTGCGCGGCGTGCGGCGGGAGATCGAGGGCGAGGCCGACCTGCGGCGCCGCGACGGGCGGATGCGGGTCGAGGCGGTGTTCCCGCTCAGCCTGGAGGCGTTCGGCGTTCCGCCGCCGCGCTACCTCGGCATCGGGGTCCGGGACGTCGTCGAGGTCACCGTCGAGTTCGAGGCAACGGCGGGCGCGCCGCCTCCGGACGCCGGGCCATGACGGCGCCGCGCTGCCGTCCGTGTCGCCCGGCTACTTCGGTGCGAACGCGCCGCGGAACCACCGCGGGTGTCGTCCTCGTGATCCTCTCGTTCCTGGCGGCGGGAGGAGCGCGGCGCGCCTCCGCGGAGCCGACGTTCCTGTCGAAGCAGTACCCGCGGTGCACCGCCTGCCACTACTCGGCGTCGGGCGGCGGGCTGCTCACCCCGTACGGGCGGTCGCTGTCGCGCGAGGAGATATCGACGTTCGGCCGGCAGGGGGCCGGCGGTGTTCCCGGGGGAGGAGCCCGGGGCGAGGAGGGCTTCCTCTTCGGCGCGCTTCCGAGCGAGAGCCCCCTGCAGCTCGGTCTCGACGTCAGGCCGTCCCACCTCGCCGTCGACGCGGCCGGGCGCGCGCTGCCGGACCGCAACTTCCTCATGAACCTCGATCTCCAGGCGGCCTGGCGGCAGGGCCGGTGGACGGCGTACGGTTCCGTGGGACGGGAGCCCGCCTACGGCGGCGCCCGGCCGATCTCCTACGAGCATTGGGTCGCGTACCAGGTCAGCGACGGGGTCAGCGTGCGGGGCGGGCGCTTCCTGCCCGCCTACGGCGTCCGGTTCGCCGACCACACGTCGTTCACGCGCGAGGGGCTGGACCTCGCGCAGGACGACCAGGTCTACGCGGTGGAGGTGGACGTGTCGACCGACCGGTCGCTCGTGCAGGTCTCGGTGGGCCCCGGCCGCGCCGAGTCGCTCGCCGCCGACGACGGGCGGCAGGCCCTCACCGCGGCCGGCCGGTGGCAGCTCGACCTCGGCCCGCGGACCGTCCTGGCGGCGTCCGTGCTGTACCGCGGCCAGTCGCGGGCCGCCCCCCGCCGCGCCAACACCGGCGTGTCCTTCGGGTACGCGCCCGCGGCGCGGCTGACGATCTGGACCCACGCCGACGTCCGTTTCCAGCAACCGAGCGCAAGCCGACCCGACTACGACGTTCGTTTCGGGCAACCGGTCGCAACCCGACGCGCCTACATCGTCGCCAACCAGACCTCGGTCGAGGCGTTCCGCGGCCTGTGGCTGCGCGTCTCGCCGCAGTGGCGGTGGACCGACACTGACCCGCGGGGAGAGGTGCGCCGACTGGCCTACGGCCTCGACTTCTACCCGCGGACCCACTGGCACGTCAACGTGTCGTACTACCGCGACCGCCTGCCGTTCACCGACCGGCGCACGCGGACCCTGCTGGCGCAACTGCACCTCTATCTGTAGCACGCGACTCTCTGCTACCCTATCGCTATGAGGACGATCTCCGGTTCCGCGGTGCTCCTGCTTCTCGCCGTCGGCGTCGCCGCCTGCGGTAGCGATTCGCCCACCGCGCCGACTTCGCCGACCCCGACCCCGACGCCGGGCGCCCTGACCGCCACCCTGTCGAGCATCCAGAGCGTGGTCTTCGACGCCTCGTGCATCGGCCACCACGGCGACCACGCGACCGACGCCAACCTCGATCTCCGGGACGGCCAGTCGTTCTCCAACCTCGTGAACCGGCAGAGCATCCAGGTGGCCCTGGACCTCGTCGAGCCCAACGACGCCGAGAACAGCTACCTCGTCCACAAGCTCGACGGCCGCGCGGGCATCGTCGGCGACCGGATGCCGCCGGCGGGGCCGTTCCTCTCACAGGCGGACATCGACGTCATCAAGCAGTGGATAAACGCCGGGGCTCAGAACAACTGAGCCCGGGGACCGGGTGGTCCCGGCCGGTTCCCTACGATGCGTCCCGGGCGGCGCGCGGCCTCCGGCTCGCCGACGAGTGCGGCCAGGACCTGCGCCACGCGTTCCGCGGCTTGCGCAGGCAGCCCGGTTTCGTTCTCGCGGCGACCCTCGTCCTGACGCTGGGCCTCGGGCTGACCGTGGGGCTCTTCGCGGTGGTCGACGCCGTCCTCCTGCAGCCGTTGCCGTTCGCGGACCAGGACGAGCTCGTTGTCCTCTGGGAGAAGGACGACAGCACCGGCAACCCCCACATCGAGGTCTCGCTGCCGAACTTCGATGACTGGCGCGCGCAGGCCGGGTCGTTCACCGACATGGCCGCGATGGGCTCGACGACGTGGGGCGAGGTGGAGGTCCAGGAGGACCCGCCGGTCCGGCTGACGATCAGCGCGGTCTCCGCGTCGTTCTTCGACACGCTGGGGGCACAGGCGTCGCTCGGCCGGACGTTCCTGCCGGAAGAGGACGGGGCCGAGGCCGAGCGCGTGATGGTGCTGGGCCACGCCGCGTGGCGGCAGTACTTCGACGGCGACCCCGACGTCGTCGGGTCGACGGTGCCGGTCGGCGCGCGGCGCGAGCCGTTCACGGTGGTCGGCGTCATGCCGCCCGCGTTCGAGTTCCCGCCCGGTGCCGAGGTGTGGACACCGGTCGGCCGCGAGCTCGCCGGCATCTTCCGCGAGAACGGGATGGACGGCGGCGCGCAGCGCGGCCTCGGGGTCCTCTACGCGATCGGACGCCTGGCCCCGGACCGCACCCTGGACGAGGCGCGGGCGGAGATGGACGTCATCGTGCCGGGGCTGTGGGAGGCGCACTTCTCGCGGCTGGGCACGCGGCGCGCGGTGGTGACGCCCCTGACGGATTACGTCTTCGGCAACGCCGAGGCCGCCCTGTTCGTTCTCCTGGGCGGCGTGGCGCTCCTGCTGCTGATCGCCGGCGCCAACGTGACCGGGCTGATGATCGTGCGGGCGCAGTCTCGCCGGCGCGACACGGCGGTGCGGTGCGCGTTCGGCATCGGCCGGGGGCGCCTGTTCCGCGCCCACCTGCTGGAGATCCTGCTCGTCACGGGAGCCGCGTCGGCGGGCGGCATCGTCCTCGCGTGGGCGGCGCTGCCGGTCTTCGTCGCCCTCGGCCCCGCCGACATGCCGAGGCTGGAGCAGGCCGCGGTCGACGGAACCTCGGTCGCCCTCGCCGCGCTGCTCGCCATCGGGCTCGCGCTCGCGATGACCGCGGCGGCGTCTCCGCGCCCCGGCCGGGTGTGTCTCGTCGCGTGGCTGCGCGACGGCGCGCATGGCGCGACCCCGGGGCGCGCGGGAGCCGGGGCGCGCAACGTGCTCGTCGTCTCGCAGGTCGCGATGGCCCTCGTCCTCACCGTCGGGGCCGGCCTCCTCGCGTCCAGCTTCGTCAACCTGGCGCGCGTCGATCTCGGCTACCGGCCAGCCGGCGCGCTCGTGCTCACCCTCGCCCCCAGGGACGGCGCGTACGAGGAGGTCGCGCCGCGGCGGATCGCTTGGCGGGAGCTCTTCGCACGCGTCCGGGCTCTGCACGGGGTCGAGGCGGCCGGCGGGACGATGCTGCTGCCCTTCGAGCACGGGGTCGTCGGCGTGGACGGCGGCGTGGTGATCGAGGGCGAGCCGCTCGACGGACCCGACCGGCCGGAGCGGCCGCCGGTCACCCTGCAGTCCGTGTCGCCCGGCTACTTCCAGGCGATGGGGCTCGATCTCGTCGCGGGCCGCACGTTCACCGACCGCGACACCGCGGAGGCGCCCGCCGCGGTCGTGGTCAGCGAATCGCTCGCGCGCTATCTGTGGCCGGCCGGCCGCGCCGTGGGCCGGCGCCTGATCGCGATCGGGGCCCAAGCCGGTTCCGACGACGCGCCGGCGTGGCAGACCGTCATCGGCGTCGTCGGGGACGCCCGCTACCGGGAGATCGCGCGCGGGCGGTTCGGCCTCTACGTGCCGTTCACGCAGGTGTCGATGGGCCTGAACCACCTGGTCGTCCGGTCGCAGGACGACCCCGCCCGGCTCGCCTCCGCGCTTCGTGCCGAGGTGCCTCGGGCCGACCCCAACTTCGTCGTCCGGTCCATCACGCCCCTCCGCGTCGTCGTCGACGACGCCATGCGCCCGTGGCGCTTCAACATGACCCTCGCCACGCTGCTCGCGGGCCTCGCCCTCGGCCTCGTCGCCGTCGGCCTCTTCGGCACCGTCGCCTACGGCGTCGCCCGGAGTACCCGCGAGATCGGCGTGCGCCGCGCCCTCGGCGCGCAGGCGGCCGACGTGCTGCGGCTGGTGTGGGGGCAGGCCGTCGTGCTCACCCTGCTCGGCGCCGCCGTCGGCCTCGGCGCGGCCCTCGCCGCCGCGGAGCTGCTTCGCCCGCTGCTCTTCGGCGTGGCCCCGCGACAGGCGGGCGCGCTGGCCGCGCTCACCGCCCTGCTCGTCGCGGTGTGCGGCGCGGCGAGCCTGCTGGCGGCCTGGCGCGCGACGAGAATCGACCCCTTGGCGGCGCTGCGGGAGTCCGAGTGAGCGACGCGGTAGCGACCCGCGACTCCTGCCCGGCGGGAAGCAGCCAACTTCGTTCGACGCCATCCGAATCCAGCCCCGCGAGCGGTATCAGGCGGCAGAACGCTTGACTCCAACGGCTCCATATGGACTATACATACACATGAAGAGCGCCGAGATCATCAAGCGTCTCCGGCGCGACGGCTGGCGGCTCCACAGCACGAAGGGCAGCCACCGCCACTACGTGCATGACTCGAAGCCGGGCCGTGTGACCGTGGTGCATCCCCGCGAGGCCGTCCGCGTCGGCACGCTGAGGCGGATCTTCCAGCAGGCCGGCTGGGACTGGAGGGACCGATGAGGTATCTCGTGGAACTCGACGGCAGCGAGCCGGGGGTCGGCTACGACGTGACCGTGCCGGACCTGCCCGGCTGCACGTCGGCGGGCGACGACCTCGACGAAGCCCTCCGCAACGCCAAGGAGGCGATCTCATTGCATATCGAGGCGATGATCGCCGACGGCGAGCCCGTGCCGGCTCCCAGTACCGAGCCCGCGCCGCCGAGCGCGCCCGGCGCCCTGATCGGCTTCGTGGAGGTGGACCTGCACACCCCCGGCACCTCGAACAGAGCGACCCGCCTGAGCGTCACGATCCCGGAGCATGCCCTCGCGCTGATCGACTTTGCCGCGAAGCGCGCCGGCACGTCGCGATCGGAGTTCTTGACCCGCTCCGCGCTGACCTGCATCGAGCAGGACGCGCGCCGCGACGCATGACCGCTCATGGACCGGAAAGACGCCGCTCCCGGTGTGTGATCTGGGTGTGGTCGGGAAGCCCCGCCGCCGAATGGGACCCGCTGGGGGACGGTCCTCGTGAGGGACGGTGATGAAGGAGAAGATCAGCGTAGACGAGAGCTGCGATCGTCTCGACGAAGCGTGGCGCCCCCGCGTCATCGCCGCCCTCAACGGGCAGGAGGTGAAGCTCATCAGGGCGAAGGGCGTCTTTCCCTGGCACCATCACGATGACGCCGATGAGTTCTTCCTCGTGTGGAAGGGACGGTTCTCGGTGGAGTTTCGCGACCGGCGGGTAGACGTGGGAGAGGGAGAGTGCGTGCTGGTTCCGCGCGGCGTGGAGCACCGCACCTCGGCCGCCGAGGACGCGTACGTGCTGTGCTTCGAGCCGGCCGGGACCGTGAACACCGGGAATCTCCCCGCGAACGAGTTCACCGCGCCTTGCGGTGTTCCGATGTTCGATGCCGATGAAGTTGCAGACTGAGGAGATGCTGCGGGTTGCCACGGATGCTGCGGCTGCGACCGGGGACGTCATGACGCGTATGGCTGGACGATCGCGGGTTGCGGCGTTCCTTGCCGGAGCGATGATATGGTGCGCCATGGGATGCGCGCCCGTAGATCGGGAACGGGACGGAAACATGATCATGCTCAGCGACGAGGAACGCGATCGCGCGGCCATTCAGCAACTCGGTCGGGACTGGGTGGAAGCGGTACGTCACGGAGACATCGACCGACTGCTGAACCTCGTGACGGATGACGTCGTGTTCATGCCGCACAATGCTCCGTCCATCGTCGGGCGGGGCGCGGTGGAGCAGGGCTACCGAGCCGTCTTCGCCGCGTTCGAGGTCGACCAGACCATTGCCCCGGATGAGATTCAGGTCGGCCGCGACTGGGCGTTCATCCGCGGAACGGACGTGATTGAGATGAAGCCTCGCGCGGGAGGCGCCCCGATCGTGGCCAAGGCTCGCGGCGTCTCGATCCTGCGCCGGGTCGAGGGCGGGTCGTGGAAGTTCGCGCGAGGCATCACCAATGTGACGTCGCCTCCGCCGAAGAGTGGCAGGGAGGATACGGAATGAACACGATGTCGGCCATCACAGGGCACCGTAGCGTCAGCGACCGCGGTGCCTGTCGAGAAACCGGACAAGAGGGTCGGCGGACGGCCTGACGCTGGAGGCGTGGCTAGCCCCCGGCAGTTCGACCACCTCCAGATTCGCCACCACCCCCGCCATCCGGTCGACGGCTTCCCGATTGCTGTCGTCGTGCTCGCCGATGATGGCCAGCACCGGCAACGCGACGCCGCGCAGGCTCCCGCTCCGCACCGCGTAGAGCGTCGGCAGACTCCGCGCGACCGCGGCCAGCACATCGGGAGCGTTGCGCGCGAACAGCGAGGCGTTGAGCGCCGCTATCTCGTCGTCGGTCGGTCCGTCCCCGCCGGATGACGTCACTCCCCGAATGAGGGCGCCGGCGTCTTCGTTCTCGAATCCGGCCGCGAGCGCCAGCATCCGCGACGTGAAGGCGTCCAGGTCGTCCCCCTCCCAGCCGGCGCCGAGCAGCGTGGGCGTCAGCAGGCGGTCAGGGTGCTCGACCAGGAGCCGATTGACGATCGCCCCGCCCATCGAATAGCCGACCACGTGAACGCGGTCGACGCTCAGGTGGTCGAGGAGGCGGACGACGTCACGGACCATCTCCATCCCGTAGGCGGTCGCGCTTCGCGGCTTTCCGCTCCGCCCGTGGCCCCGGCAGTCCATCGCGATCACGCGATACCCGGCCCTCGTGAGCGTTTCGATGACACCCGGGGATTCCCAGTGCCGCGCGTAGGGAGCCGGTGAAGCCGTGAAGGAGCACGACCGGCTCGCCGGCGCCCCGGTCCACATAGTGGATCGACACCCCGTCGGCGTCGAAGGACACGGAGCCGTCCTGCGCCGCCGCGTCCGCGGCGGCAGCGACGAAGAACGCGAGCAGGACTATTCTCAATGACACGTTCATTTCGGTAGTCTGAGGCCCGGCCAAGCCAAAAGTAAAGTTGATTATTTTGACAATTTGATAAAAAAATTTATGGATACCTGCTCGCCACAGTAGGCGGTGGCAGTGTGTTCGCCGACCAAAGGCGCAAGAAAACGGGCTGCGCCCGACACGCACCGATTCCAGAGGCACTTCACCCTCCGCGCTACTCGTAGCGGAGCGTCGCCAGCGGGTCGGCGTACACGCCGACCGCGGCCAGCAGAAGCCCCACGATCGCGAACACCGCCAGCAGGGTCCCGAGCGAGCGCTGGGCCCAGCGCGAGCGCGCCATCGCCCCTTCGTGGCGCATCTGGTCGACGGCGTCGTCGATGCTCCCGGCGCGCGGCGTGACGGGGTGCGCTATGATGAGTCCCGAGACCGTCACGACACGGGAGCACGGCAACGTGGGCAGCACGCAAGCCGCCGTCAAGTCCACGTACGAGGACCACGGCGCAACGCGCGACGGCCGGCGCTACGAGCCGCCGAGGAACAACGGCACGCTCGCGCCGCCGGAAGCGTTCGACACCGAGCGGTCCAACGCCGCCGTCCGCACGGAGTGCGGACTGACGACGCCGCCCGAAGAAACGGGCCGGCACAGCCGGACCGTACGGAACCGGATCGCGAGGAGCTGCGCGGGCTGGCCCGAGCAGCCGACCAGCGAGGAGTTCCACGACGCCCTCCGGGCGCGGGAGCCGACACGCCGCCAGCAGAACCTGATCTCGATGTGGATGCTGGAAGCGAGCAACGAGGACATCATCCTCGCCTGGGCGGAGGAGGCGTATACGATCCGGGAGCTCGTGGCCGCCGTCCACCGCGCGAAGGCGCAGGACGACAACCCCGCGCGGAACGCCTACCTCAACTCCCTGGCGACGCCATGACGGAACTGCCCGAGCCCGCGGCGCGGTTGCTCCAGCGGACACACCGCATCCTCGACAAGTTCCTGACGCCGGTGACACCGGGCCGTACGGGATGGATCCTCACTCGCGGAACCGCGCTCGCGGCGCGGTGGAAACACCGCGAAAGCACCGACTTGGACCTGGTGGTGCACCGGCGAACGGAGATCGCACGGCTCGCGAAGACGCGCAATCCGGCATTCTGGAGCGAAATGGAAGCCGCCGGAGCCACGAGGATCGACCTCGACGGCACACCGACCGTCCACTTCGCCAAAGGCAAGATCGAGTTGATCAGGACATCGCCGGTACCGAGAATCGGAGCCGTCGAGGACACCGTCGAAAGCGGGCGCGTCCAACTGATGGACCCAGCCCAGATCCTGTCCGCGAAGCTCCAGCACCGCGGGACCTCCGCCCATAGGCGCTAACTTGTTTGAGCCGCTCGGTCCTCCAGCGGGTCCACCCAGCCGAAGTACGCGGAGAGTTGGGGCTGTCGGCGACGTGGCGGCTCGGCAAGCGCGCCGGAGATCGTTCGCCAGTCCGCGAGCATGCGCGCCAGCGGCAGCGGCGGTTCGATGGCCCGCGTGACCTGGTTGAGCACGAACTTGAAGTCACGCCACGCGCTGCGGGGGCGACGGCGCCGGTACGTCGTAGCCCCAGGGGGAAATCGCGCGAGCGTGGTGGATCAGCTTCTCCACCAGCAGCGCCACGAACAGTTTCCCGTAGAGCCACGCCTTGGCGCTGTCGTCCGCGCGCTTCGGCACGTGCCCCAACTGGGCCAGCGACTTGAAGCGCTTGAACACCAACTCGACCTGCCAGCGCAGGCGATACCACTCCAGCACGTCCGCGGCGGAGAAGGGCGGCTCGGGGAAGGTCGTGAAGACGATCACGTACTCGGCGAACCGCAGCGTGGCCGCTTCCACCTCGTTGCCCTTGCGGGCGGCGTCGCGGCGGGCTTTCCGGTGCGCCAGGCGGATGGCTTCCGCGGACTTGCGGAGCACGCAGACCCGGCCCGCAATGGCGCGCGCCGGGCCGCCCCGCTCGTCCGGGGCCTCCACCGTCGTCGCCCAGGACCGGACGGTGCCCGGACGGGTGACCGACCCGACCGCGGCCAGCAGGTCGAACCGCCGACCGGCCGCCGTGCACAGCGGCAGCGACCCGGTATTGACACGCACAATCAGACGCCCCCCCGCGTCCACCACGTGGCGAATCCCCCGGGCCGTCGAATAGCCGCGGTCGGCCAGCACGTGGTCGCCGGCGCGGATCGGAAACTGCGCCAACGATTCCCCCGTGCCGGGTCCCTCGGTCTCCGTCAGCTTGAAGAAGTCGCATGTCAGCGACGGCAGGCCCACGCTGTAGTGCAGCCGCCACAGCGACCCGCTCGGGCCCGGTTCCTTCACCGTCGTCGCGTCCACCGCCCGCACCTGGAACGCGCCCCCGGGGACGACGGCCAGACCCTGCTCCTCGAACAGACGGACACACAGCGCGTGCAGCCAACCCTTGGACTTCCTCAGCCGCTTCAACAGCGCCACGTCGGACAGGCTCGCCAGATGCGCCTGTCGGGCCCGGACCGCCGTTTCCCGCAACGAGTGTCCGCAGCCGAGATGCAGCAGGAGGGTCCGCAGGAGGTTGTCGACCGCCTTGTCCTTGCGCAGCCCCTTCAACGCCCCGGTGTCCCGCGCCAGTTCGCGCCAATCCGGCGGAAGGAACGACAGCAGCACATCCCAGTCCTCGTCCACCGGGCCGGTCTTCCGGTCATGCATTCCGCATGCCAGGATACGCCAGCCACGTCAGGAAAACAAGTTAGCGCCTATGGGACCTCCGCCCCCGTCCGGGATCTGTACGACCTCGGGGTCGCATGGCGGAGGGACCCCGCGCGAACGGCAATCGCCGTGAACGCGATCGAAGATAGACTCCTGGCCGCGGCGACAGCCCACTGGCGGAAACGGGGCGACCGCTACCGCCAAGAGGCCCGGGACGAACTGCAGGGGGTTCCCGAGAAGTTCCGCGAGATCCGGAACGAACCCGGCGACCACGCGCGCCGGGCGCTCAGAGAGGCGAAGTACCACTACCTGTCGGTCGCCGCAAGCGGACACTCGGTCGTCGTGACGACCCAGAACGGGAACCAACTCAAGCGGCGCGTGTACGACGACGAGGACAAGATCAACCACCAGTTCGAGAAGGACGGCTTGAACGCCTGCCTCCAGGCGCGCGGATGGGACCCCGGCCGCATCCGCAACGAGGCGCTCCACGCGAAGAGAGCCGCACGGACCGAGACCGTCCTCACGTTCGGCGAGCTGACGGAAAGCCGCGGCAGCCAAAGCTACCCGTCAAGGCGGCGGGAGCAGACACCGGACCGCAGACGGTGATGAGGGATAAGATCAGCGTAGACGAGAGCTGCAAGCGTCTCGACCAGGCGTGGTGTCCCATAGGCGCTAACTTGTTTTCCTGACGTGGCTGGCGTATCCTGGCATGCGGAATGCATGACCGGAAGACCGGCCCGGTGGACGAGGACTGGGATGTGCTGCTGTCGTTCCTTCCGCCGGATTGGCGCGAACTGGCGCGGGACACCGGGGCGTTGAAGGGGCTGCGCAAGGACAAGGCGGTCGACAACCTCCTGCGGACCCTCCTGCTGCATCTCGGCTGCGGACACTCGTTGCGGGAAACGGCGGTCCGGGCCCGACAGGCGCATCTGGCGAGCCTGTCCGACGTGGCGCTGTTGAAGCGGCTGAGGAAGTCCAAGGGTTGGCTGCACGCGCTGTGTGTCCGTCTGTTCGAGGAGCAGGGTCTGGCCGTCGTCCCCGGGGGCGCGTTCCAGGTGCGGGCGGTGGACGCGACGACGGTGAAGGAACCGGGCCCGAGCGGGTCGCTGTGGCGGCTGCACTACAGCGTGGGCCTGCCGTCGCTGACATGCGACTTCTTCAAGCTGACGGAGACCGAGGGACCCGGCACGGGGGAATCGTTGGCGCAGTTTCCGATCCGCGCCGGCGACCACGTGCTGGCCGACCGCGGCTATTCGACGGCCCGGGGGATTCGCCACGTGGTGGACGCGGGGGGGCGTCTGATTGTGCGTGTCAATACCGGGTCGCTGCCGCTGTGCACGGCGGCCGGTCGGCGGTTCGACCTGCTGGCCGCGGTCGGGTCGGTCACCCGTCCGGGCACCGTCCGGTCCTGGGCGACGACGGTGGAGGCCCCGGACGAGCGGGGCGGCCCGGCGCGCGCCATTGCGGGCCGGGTCTGCGTGCTCCGCAAGTCCGCGGAAGCCATCCGCCTGGCGCACCGGAAAGCCCGCCGCGACGCCGCCCGCAAGGGCAACGAGGTGGAAGCGGCCACGCTGCGGTTCGCCGAGTACGTGATCGTCTTCACGACCTTCCCCGAGCCGCCCTTCTCCGCCGCGGACGTGCTGGAGTGGTATCGCCTGCGCTGGCAGGTCGAGTTGGTGTTCAAGCGCTTCAAGTCGCTGGCCCAGTTGGGGCACGTGCCGAAGCGCGCGGACGACAGCGCCAAGGCGTGGCTCTACGGGAAACTGTTCGTGGCGCTGCTGGTGGAGAAGCTGATCCACCACGCTCGCGCGATTTCCCCCTGGGGCTACGACGTACCGGCGCCGTCGCCCCCGCAGCGCGTGGCGTGACTTCAAGTTCGTGCTCAACCAGGTCACGCGGGCCATCGAACCGCCGCTGCCGCTGGCGCGCATGCTCGCGGACTGGCGAACGATCTCCGGCGCGCTTGCCGAGCCGCCACGTCGCCGACAGCCCCAACTCTCCGCGTACTTCGGCTGGGTGGACCCGCTGGAGGACCGAGCGGCTCAAACAAGTTAGCGCCTATGGCGTGGTGTCCCCGCGTCATCGCCGCCCTCAACGGCCAGGAGGTGAAGCTCATCAGGGTGAAGGGTGTCTTTCCCTGGCACCGTCATGATGACGCCGACGAGTTCTTCTTGGTGTGGAAAGGACGGTTCTCGGTGGAGTACCGCGACCGGCGGGTAGACATGGGAGAGGGAGAGTGCGTGCTGGTTCCTCGCGGCGTCGAGCACCGCACCTCGGCCGCAGAGGACGCGTACGTGCTTTGCTTCGAGCCGGCCGGCACCGTGAACACCGGGAATCTCCCGGCGAACGAGTTCACCGCGCCCTGCGGTGTTCCGATCTTCGGTCCGGCTCGTTCGGTGGACTGACCAGCCGGGAGAAGGCAAGTGGATTGCGCGACGCGGGTAGCGGCGCTCTATGACGTACACGCGAACCTGCCGGCTCTCGAGGCGGTGCTCAGGGAAGTCCGTGCCGCGGAGGTCGACCATGTGCTGGTCGGGGGCGATGTCGTTCCCGGCCCGATGCCCCGCGAGACCCTCGAGCTGCTTCTCGAGCTCGACACTCCGACGCACTTCATCTGCGGCAACGGAGAGTTGGCGGTGCTGGCGCAGGCCGCGGCGGGCGACCCCGACGCCGTGACGTACTGGGGCACCGCATCCGGCGAGCCGCTCCCGGAATCGCAGCGGCAGGTGTTGAGCTGGACCGCGGGTGAGCTGCCTGCCGGGCACCTTGCGCTATTCGAGGGATGGCCCAAGACGCAGGAGCTCGACGTCGGCGGGGTGGGGCGGGTTCTGTTCTGCCACGGGACGCCGCGAAGCGAGTGCGAGTGCTTCACGCGCTTGACGCCCGAGGAGGGTCTACAGGAGGCGTTCGAAGGAGTGACGGCCCCGCTGGTCGTCTGCGGTCACACCCACATGCAGTTCGACCGGTCGCTCGGCCGCGTTCGCGTCGTCAACGCCGGGAGCGTGGGCATGCCGTTCGGGCGGACCGGCGCGGATTGGCTCCTGCTCGGGCCGGGGGTGGAGCTCCGTCACACGGAGTTCGACCTCGATGCGGTCGCGGCGCGGGTGCGCGAAACTGGCTATCCGCAGGCCGACGACTTTGCGGCGCAGCACGTCCTGTCGTCACCGTCGGAATCGGCGATGCTCGAGGCGTTCACGCACGTGTCGTTTCCGTGAGACCGCCTTGATCGCAAGGGCAGTCCGCGCACTCCTGTTTCGGGAGAGCCGCACCTACTCGTTGGCGGGATCGCCGACCGTCATCGTCCGATGCATCTTCCACGACCCGTCGGGCTGGCGCTGCAGGATCCGCATCAGTTTGCCGCCGCCGGAGAACACCTCCCCGGACGCGCGCGCCCGGGAGCTCGATCGGACGGTGCCCCACTGGAACGCGTAGTCGCCGGCGACGATCGTCTCCTCGAAGTCGAGCACGTGCTCCAGCGGCTCGAGCTGGCTGGCCATTTCACGGGCAGGCTCCATCAGCGCGGCGTTGGCGTCGCGTCCGCGCACGATGGAGCCCTGCGTGATCACCACGAAGTCATCCGTCCACTGCGAGATCAGCGCATCGATGTCGCCCGACAGCACGGCGTCGACGTCGTGCTGGTTGAGCGCCTCGATGGCACGGAGGTCTTCCTCCAGACCGGGTGAACCCGGAGTGCCGGCCCCGGCCGCGGCCAGGGCGAAAAGGAGGCAACCGGCGAGCCTACTCCACACGGTCTCTACTGGAGTTCGCATCCTCTTGCTCCTTAACTTCCACCATGCGGCCGACGTCGTGCCGAACGCGCCGGTTCCAGGGCCGCCCACGAGAAGATCCGCGAGGCGGTGCGCCGCACGCGCCGACATCGCACCGACGCGCCGGCCGTCACTCACCCCGCGCTACTCGCACCTAAGCGCCGTCAGCGGGTCGACCCCCGCCGCCCGGCGGGCGGGGACCAGGCTGGCGACGAGCACGACGCCGGCCAGCAGCGCGGCCACGACGAGCAACGTGGCCGCGTCGAACGGCTCGATCCCGACCAGGAACGCCTCCAGGGTGCGGCCGAGGGCGCCGGCGCCGGCCAGGCCGGCGAGCAGGCCCAGGCCGAGCGGAGCGGCGGCTCGGTGGCAGACCGACCGGACGACCTGCGCGGCGGTCGCGCCGAGCGCGATGCGTATCCCGATTTCGTGGGTCCGCTGCGCCACCGAGTACGCGACGACGGCGTACACGCCGACTGCTGCGAGCAGAAGCCCCACGACCGCGAACATCCCGAGCAGGGCCCCGAGCGAGCGCTGGGTCCTTCGCGAGCCCGCCATGGCCTCTTCGAGCGGCTCCACCGCGAAGAGCGGGAGGTCGGGACTGATCTGTCCATCTCCTCGCGAATCGCGGCCACGACGCCCGACCCCGGCGAGCTGCGCACGATGAGCCGCGCGAAGAACCCGCTGTCGCCCCGAAAGGGGTAGTAGACGACGGGATCCGGGGGGCCGCCGGTCCATGCCATCTGGCGCACCGTCGGCGACACGCCGACGATCGTCAGCCACGGCAGTTCCTCCGCGATCACGTTCGGGTTCGCCAGCCGGATCCGCCGGCCGACGGGATCGCCGTCGGGAAAGAACATCGTCGCGAAGCGCTCGTTGACCACGGCGTTCTCGTGACCCGCGGTCCCGTCCAGCCGCGTGAACGCGCGCCCGCGAAGGACCGGAAGCCCGAGGGTCCGGAAATAGTCCGACCCGACCGTCACGTACGTCACGCGCGGCGGTTCGACGCCCACCTCGGCCGGACGCCCGTCGATGGAGAGCGATCGGGCGTACCCGAACCCGAGCGGATTGACGCTCGCCATGGTGAACGCGTCGACGGCGCCCACGGTTCCGAGTCTGGCCTCGACCTCCTCGTAGAACGCCC
Source organism: Vicinamibacterales bacterium (assembly GCA_963664545.2). GTDB lineage: Bacteria > Acidobacteriota > Vicinamibacteria > Vicinamibacterales > UBA8438 > JAJEEA01. Next base: position 4,623,876 of record OY761475.2, read on the forward strand.
TGCGCTCCCCGGGAGTCGGGTACTTCGCCGACGACAGCCTGACGCCCATGGTGGTGAGCCCCGCGGCATCGACCGCGAGGCTCTCCTCGTGGAGCGCGAGAAAGCTCCGCGCCATCAACCCGGTCCCCGCCAGCAGCACCAGCGTCAGGGCGACTTCCGCGGTCAGCAGACGCCGCACGCGAGCCCGGCCGCGAGGCAGGTGGCGGCGACGAGCGCCAGCACGCGCCCGTCCATCGAGTACTCGATCCAGTAGGCCCCCGGGCCGCCGAGTTGCGTCGTCACCAGCCGGATGGCGAGGCCGGTCAGGGCGACGCCGACGAGTCCCGCCATCCCCGCGAGCATCACGCTCTCCACCAGCACCTGCCGCACGAGCCGCCAGCCCGTCGCCCCGAGCGACACGCGGAGGCTCATCTCCCGGGCCCTGCGCGCCGAGCGCGACAGCAGCAGATTGGCGACGTTCGCGCACGCGATCAGCAGGACGAAAACGACGCCTCCGAGCAGCGCGAGCAGGAGGCGTTTGTCGTCGTCCGACACCAGCTCCGCGAACCGCACGGCGGTCGGCCGGATGCCCGCGTTGGTCTCCGGGTATCGCTCTGCGAGCCGGGCCGCCACCACGTCGAGGTCGGTTCGTGCGCGCGGCAGGGACACCCCGTCGGCCAGCCGGCCGAACGCTTGGTGGGTCCGTGCGTCGCGGCCTCGGTCCGATCCGCCGAACGTCGGTCCGATGGGCGCCCAGACCGCGGTCACGAAGGGGAACGCGAATCCCTCGGGCATGACGCCGACGAGAACCGACGGCCGATCGTTCACGCGAATCGTCCGGCCGACCACGTCCGGGTCGCCGCCGTAGCGGCTCATCCAGAGGCCGTGGGAGAGGACCGCCGTGCCGGGGGCGCCGTCTACGTCGTCCGCCGGCAGGAAGTCGCGCCCGAGGAGCGGCGCGGTGCGGAGGAGCCGGAACGCATCGTGCGAGACGTAGGCCCCGATGACCATCTCGGGGGCGACCTCGTCGTCGCTGACGTTGAGGGAGGTCACGAACATCACGGCCATCCCGTCGAATGTCTCGTTCCCGTCTCGCCAGTCCGCGAAGTCGGGCAACGAGACGCCCGCCGCACGCCCCTGTGCATCCCGCGTGCCGAGCGACGCGATGCGCTCGCCGTCATCACCGGGAAGCGACCCGAACATGAGGGCGTTCACCACCGTGTACCCGGCGCCGGTCAGCGCCATCCCGACGCCGAGCACCACGACGACGGCGAGCGTGAACCCGCGCTCCTTCAGCAGGAGACGCCCCGCGAAGCGGACGTCCTGCGCCGCGCTCCGGAGCCACGGCGCGATCCACACGTCGCGCACGTCGTCGCGCGTGAGCGGCAGGTTGCCGAGCGCGCGCCGGGCGGACGCCGCCGCCGTCGCGCTGTCCACGCCCCGGGACTCCAGCTCCCGCTGCTTCATCTCCAGATGGAACCGCAACTCGTCGTCGAGCTCGCGCTCGTGGCGGTCGCGCCGGAGCAGGTAGCGTAGGCGCCGCAGCAGCCGGGTCATGCCCACCTCCTTCACGTCGCGTCGAGGACGCGGTGGATGGCGGAGACGATGCGGTCGAACTCGTCTCGCTTGTGCGTCAACTGCCGCCGGCCGGCCGCGGTCAGGGAGTAGAATCGGGCGCGCCGGTTGTTCTCGGACGTGCCCCAGGCCGCCTCGACCCACCCGTTCAGCAGCAGGCGCTGCAGGGCGGGATAGAGCGAGCTCTCGCCGACCTGCAGCACGTCGTCGGAGACGGTCTTCAGGTGGGACGCGATGCCGTAGCCGTGCTGCGACCCGGCGGCGAGCGTCCGCAGGATCAGCAGGTCGAGGGTGCCGGGTAGGAGCTCGGGGCCGCTTTTTCTTCCCATCGTTTGACGATGGAAGAATATCCGAGCCGCGGCGGGCGTGTCAACGGCGGTGCCGGCGCGGGTGCACGTCAGGAAAGTTGGGGACTTGCCGTTGGGGCATTTGAGCGAGCGTGGATCGACCGATTCCTCGGGCAGGGAGATTCCGACTATGCCCAAGGCGCGACTGGTCCAGCCGCTTGACGCCGACGCCGCACCGCCAGGGTCGTCCCGCCGGCGCCGTCAACCGCCCGACCGGCCGTCGCCGCGGACGCGGCCGAGAAGCTCCGACGCCGTCGCGCACTCGATGATCCAGTCGCCGACCCGCCCGAGCCGCTCCGGATCCGTGACCCCCGCCAGGGCGGCGGCCAGCCCCTCCGCCGCGGCCGCATCGAACTTCCTGGCCGCCAGACGGCAGAGCAGAGCCCGCTCTTCGTCGCGCCCCTGCTCGATGCCCTGCGCCCGCCCCTGCTCGATGCCCTGCTCGAGCCATTCACGCGTCCATTCCCGCACGTTCTCTTCCAGCATCGTCTGGGTCTCCTGCAACTCCGCCAGCGGCTCCCGCCCGTCCGCCGGCGGCCCGCCCGCCAACCGCAGCCCCTGGCGGAGCCACGCCGCGAACGCCCGCGTCAAGTGGTCGTCCCCCGCCGCCCGCAGAAGGTCGATCAGCGGCTTCAGCGCCCCGCCCAACGCGCCGCGTCGCGCGTTTTCTCCAGGCCGACGAGCGCCGACACCAGGTTGTCCGGCGGCAGGTCCGCGTCGGACGTCCGCGCCGCGTCCAGAAGATAGTATCGCTGCGACGGCTGGTACGGTGCCAGCATCGCGTCCCCCGCCGCGATCAGGTCCGCCATCTCGACCGGTGCCGTCCACCGCCGCCGGCCGTTGTAGAGGACGACGGGCAGCACCGGCGGCAGGGCCCCGTGCTCGCGGAGCACGCCGTCGGCGTCCAGCCGCTGGTAGAGCAGCACCGTGTAGGTGAGCATGCGCACCGCCATCGCCGGGTCGACGGTGGCCTGGAACTCGAGGAGGAGCACGAGGTAGAGCCAGTGCTCCCCGCGGAAGCGGACGCGCCACACGAGGTCGCCGTGGCGCTGCCGCAGGTCCCGGCTGACGAAGCTGGCGGGCACGGGCTCCAGCCTATCGAAGTCTAGGGCGCCGCTCCAGCCTCGGGCGGCGAAGCCCTCGAGCAGGTCCCGGACCATGCGCGGGCGCGCGAAGATCAACTTGTAGGCGGCGTCGTGCATGCTGGCTCCCAGCGGCGTCCCGAGTCATGGCGTCTGCGTCGCGCAGGACGCGTGGCGTGCCCGCCCGACCGCGGCCGTCGCGCGTTGGGCCGCCCGTCGGCGGCCGGGTGCTTCACAAGCAAGATCGGGGCCAACGCGGAACGGCCCGTGTTCACGGGGGAAAGGCGGGTGCCGGGCCGCCCACGACGCAGGAACTGCGACGCCGCGGAGGCGCGGCGGTGGCGATGACTTCAACGTGGAAAGGCCGCCTGACGGTCCTCACGAATCTTCGCCCCGCGACGGCCCGCGCCTTCCGTCCGGTCTCGGCCGGGTCGATCCCCGGGCACAGCCTCTTGAGCGCCTCGGGCGGCGCCGGATCCGCGCTGAAGGCTTCGGGGGGGCTCAGCGTGCACCGTCGCGGTATCGTCTCCGTGCTCCGGCGCCGCTGCAGCTCCTCCGCCACGCGCTGGACTGGATCGACGGCCGCCTCGGCCTCTCGGTTCACGCCCGCGCCTCGCCAATCGAGTGGTCTGTCCAGTCTCCTGGACGGGTTGACCGGGCGCCCCGGCTCGTCATCCGACGCCCGATCCCGTCCGCGTCGATCCCGACCGCGCTGCGAGCGACGGCACCCTCGCCGTGCATTGTGCCACGGCGGCAACTCATGGTCGGCCGTGCGGCAGGTCGGCCTCAACCTCGAGCTGTTCGCCGACCAGGTCCGGGGGGCGCGCCGACTTCAGGCACCGCTCCAGTGCTGGCGCTACTCGCACCGGAGCGCCGCCAGCGGGTCGACCCGCGCCGCCCGGCGGGCGGGGACCATGCTGGCGACGAGCGCGACGCCGGCCAAGAGCGCGGCGCCGGCCAGGAGCGTGGCCGCGTCGAACGGTTCGACGCCGACGAGGAACGCCTCCAGGGTTCGGCCGAGGGCGGCGGCACCGGTCAGGCCCGCGAGCAGGCCGAGCCCGAGGGGAGCCGCAGCTCGGCGGCAGATCGACCGGACGACCTGCGCGGCCGTGGCGCCGAGCGCGATGCGTATCCCGATCTCGTGGGTCCGCTGCGCCACCGAGTACGCCACAACGGCGTACACGCCGACCGCGGCCAGCAGGAGCCCCACGACCGCGAACACCCCGAGCAGCGTTCCGAGCCGGCGCTGCGTCAAGCGCGAAAGCGCCATTACTTCTTCGAGCGGGAGCACGCCGAAGAGCGGGAGGTCCGAGTCGAGCCGGCGCATCTCCTCGCGAATCGCGGCCGTCACGCCCGACCCCGGAGCGCTACGGACGATGAACCAGGCGGCGAAGCCGCTGTCAACGTGCAGGGGATAGGAGTAAACCACCGGGTCGGGGGGACCCGTCCACGCCCGCTGGCGCACGTTCGGCGACACGCCCACGATGGTCAGCCACGGCTGCTCCTGCGCGACCTCGCCGCGGTTCGTCAGCCGGATGCGGCGGCCGAGCGGATCGCCGTCGGGAAAGAACATGGCCGCGAACCGCTCGTTGACGATGGCGTTCTCCTGACCCGGGGCGCCGTCGAGCCGTGTGAACGCCCGTCCGCGGAGAATCGGAAGCCCGAGGGTCCGGAAGTAGTCCGGCCCGACGGGGACGTAGCTCACGCGCGGCGGATCCACGTCAGGGTCGGCGGGACGCCCGTCGATCGTCAGCGACGGGAGGTAGCTGAAGCGTAGCGGATTGAACGCCGCCGCCGTGAAGGCGTCGACCCCGGGCATGGTCGAAAGGAGGGCCTCGACTTCCTCGTAGAAGACCCTGCGCTCCCCGGCGGTCGGGTACCTCGCCGGCGACAGGCTGACGCCCATGGTGGTCAGCCCGGAGGCGTCGACGGCGAGGGTCTCTTCGTGGAGCGCGAGGAAGCTGCGCGCCATCAGCCCGGCCCCGGCCAGCAGGACCAGCGTCAGTGCGACCTCCGCCGTCAGCAGCCCGGTCGTCCAACGGCGGGCGTGGAGGCCGTCGGCGCCGCCGCCGCTCCGGCCGTCCTTCAGGCGGTCGTTGACGTTCGTCTTCGATACGTGCAGGGCCGGCGCGAGACCGAAGGCGAGCGCGGTCGCCAGGCAGGTGGCGGCGAACCACGTCAGCACGCGACCGTCCATCACGTAGTCGACCCAGTCCGGCGCGCCGCCGAGCTGCACCGTCACCAGCCGGACCGCGAGTCCGGTCAGGGCGACGCCGGCGAGGCCGGCGGCCCCCGCGAGCAGCAGGCTCTCCACCAGCAACTGCCGGACAAGCCGCCACCGGGTCGCCCCGAGCGACACGCGCAGGCCCATCTCGCGGGCGCGGCGCGCCGAGCGGGAGAGCAGCAGGTTCGCCACGTTCGCGCACGCGATCAGGAGGACGAAGACGACACCGCCGAGCAGCACGAGAACGAGCCGCCGGTGGCTGTCCGGGGGCCACTGCCTGGCGAAGGGAACGACGTCCGGCCGGATTCCCGCCTGGGTCTCGGGGTGTTGCGCGGCGAGCCGGGCGGCCACGACGCCGAGGTCGGCCCGGGCCTGCTCGAGAGTCACGCCGTCGGCCAGCCGGCCGAACGGCCGGTCCCTTCGGTCCGATCCGCCGAGCGTCGGCTCGTACGGCGCCCAGAGCTCGACATCGCTCGGAAACCCGAACCCCTCGGGCATCACGGCGATGACGGCGGTCGGCTGGTCGTCCATGCGAATCGTCCGGCCGATGACGTCCGGGTCGCCGCCGTAGCGGCTGGTCCAGAGCGCGTGCGAGAGGATCGCCGTGCCGGGGGCGCCGTCGACATCGTCCGCCGGCAGGAAACCGCGGCCGAGGAGCGGCGCGGCATCCAGGAGCCGGAACGTATCGTGCGAGACGTAGGCTCCGAAGACGCTCTCCGGGGCGATCTCGTCATCGCTCAGGTTGAACGACGCCGTAGACACCATGGCCATCCCGACGAAGGTCCGGTTGTCGTCGCGCCAGCTCTCGAAGTCGCGGTACGGGAGCCCGGCCGTACGTCCCAGCTCGTCCCGCGTGCCGAGCGACACGATGCGCTCCCCGTCGTCACCCGGAAACCCGGCGAACAGGATGGCGTTCACCACCGTGTACATGGCGCCGGTGAGCGCCATCCCCACGCCCAGCACGACGACGACGGCGAGCGTGAAACCACGCTCCTTCCAGACGAGGCGTCCGGCGAACCGGACATCCTGCGCCACGCTTTGGAGCCACGGCGCGATCCACACGTCGCGCACGCGCTCGCGGGTGAGCGGCAGGTTGCCGAGCGCGCGCCTCGCGCTTGCCGCCGCCGTCGCGCGATCCAGGCCGCGAGACTCGAGTTCCCGGCGCTTCATGTCCAGGTGAAACCGTAACTCGTCGTCGAGTTCGCGTTCGTGGCGGTGCCGCCGGACCAGGTAGCGCAGGCGTCGCAGCAGCCGGGTCATGCTCACCTCCTTACGTCGCGTCGAGCACGCGGTGGATGGCGAAGACGATGCGGTCGAACTCGTCGCGCTTCTGCGCCAACTGCCGCCGGCCGGCCGCGGTCAACGAGTAGAACCGGGCGCGCCGGTTGTTCTCGGACGTGCCCCAGGCGGCCTCGACCCACCCGTTCAGCAGCAGGCGCTGCAGGGCGGGATAGAGCGAGCTCTCGCCGACCTGCAGCACGTCGTCGGAGACGGTCTTCAGGTGGGACGCGATGCCGTAGCCGTGCTGCGACCCGGCGGCGAGCGTCCGCAGGATCAGCAGGTCGAGGGTGCCGGGCAGGAGCTCGGGGCCGCTTTTTCTTCCCATCGTTTGACGATGGAAGAATATCCGAGCCGCGGCGGGCGTGTCAACGGCGGTGCCGGCGCGGTTGCACGTCAGGAAAGTTGGGGACTTGCTGTTGGGGCATTTGAGCGAGCGTGGATCGACCGATTCCTCGGGCAGGGAGATTCCGACTATGCCCAAGGCGCGACTGGTCCAGCGCTTGACGCCGACGCCGCACCGCCGGGGTCGTCCCGCCGGCGCCGTCAACCGCCCGACCGGCCGTCGCCGCGGACGCGGGCGAGAAGCTCCGACGCCGTCGCGCACTCAATGATGCAGTCGCCGACCCGCCCGAGCCGCTCCGGGTCCGTGACCCCGGCCAGGGCGGCGGCCAGCCCCTCCGCCGCGGCCGCATCGAACTTCCTGGCCGCCAGACGGCAGAGCAGAGCCCGCTCTTCGTCGCGCCCCTGCTCGATGCCCTGCGCCCGCCCCTGCTCGAGCCATTCACGCGTCCATTCCCGCACGTTCTCTTCCAGCATCGTCTGGGTCTCCTGCAACTCCGCCAGCGGCTCCCTCCCGTCCCCCGGCGGCCGGCCCGCCAACCGCAGCCCCTGCCGGAGCCACGTCGCGAAGGCCCGCGTCAAGTGGTCGTCCCCCGCCGCCCGCAGAAGGCCGATCAGCGGCTTCAGCGCCCCGCCCAGACGCGCCGCGTCGCGCGCCTTCTCCAGGCCGACGAGGGCCGACACCAGGTTGTCCGGCGGCAGGTCCGCGTCGGACGTCCGCGCCGCGTCCAGAAGATAGTATCGCTGCGACGGCTGGTACGGTGCCAGCACCGCGTCCCCCGCCGCGACCAGGTCCGCCATCTCGACCGGCGCCGTCCACCGCCGCCGGCCGTCGTAGAGCACGACGGGCAGCACCGGCGGCAGGGCTCCGTGCTCGCGGAGCGCGCCGTCGGCGTCAAGCCGCTGGTAGAGCAGCGCCGTGTAGGTGAGCATGCGCACCGCCATCCCCGGGTCGACGGTGGCCTGGAACTCGAGGAGCAGCACGAGGTAGAGCCAGTGCTCCCCGCGGAAGCGGACGCGCCACACGAGGTCGCCGTGGCGCTGCTGCAGGTCCCGGCTGACGAAGCTGGCGGGCACGGGCTCCAGCCTATCGAAGTCGAGGGTGTCGCTCCAGCTTCGGGCGGCGAAGCCCTCGAGCAGGTCCCGGACCATGCGCGGGGCGCGCGAAGATGAACTTGTAGGCGGCGTCGTGCATGCTGGTTCCCAGCGGCGTCCCGAGTCATGGCGTTTGCGTCGCGCAGGACGCGTGGCGCGCCCGACCGCGGCCGCCGCGCGTTGCGCCGCCCGTCGGCGGCCGGGTACTTCACAAGCAAGAACAGGGCCAACGCGGGCGGCCCGTGTTCACGGGGGAAGGCGGGCGCCGAGCCGCGCACGGCGCAGGAACTGCGACGCCGCGGAGGCGCGGCGGTGGCGGTGACTTCAACGTAGGAAGGGCCGCCTGACGGTCCTCACGAATCTGACATGCACCCGCTGGCGCGGGTTCCGATAGTGTCATTCGGATCGCGGCTCGTCCCGCTCGGGGAGCGGCGTGGCGATGTAGTTCAACTGCTGGATGGGTGCCGGGTAGGTGAGGCCGGCCGCCGCGGCCGCCCGCGCGAGCTGACGGAAGGTGTACGCGTGCTGCGCCCACGCCGCCATGATCTCGTGGGTGGTCGCTTCCGTGACCCACATCAGCACGACGGCCTTCTGCCTCTCGTTCGGCCGCTCCGCGCGCACCGCTTCGTAGAACTCCTCGGGCGTCGGGGGCATCGCCCAGCCGGCGCAGCTCGAGCCGATTCGCCCCGCGACGGCCCTTGCCTTCCGTCCCGTCTCGGCCGCGTCGATGCCCGGGCACAGCCTCTCGAGCGCCTCGGGCGGCGCCGGGTCCGCGCTGAAGGCTTCAGGAGGGGCCAGCGTGCACCGTCGCGGTATCGTCTCCGTGCTCCGGTGCCGCTGCGGCTCCTCCGCCACGCGCTGGACTGGATCGACGGCCGCCTCGGTCTCTCGGTTCACGCCCGGGCCTCGCCATTGAGTGGGGTCTGTTCAGTCTCCTGGACGGGTTGACCGGGCGCCCCGGCTCGTCATCCGACGCTCGATCCCGTCCGCGTCGATCCCGCCCGCGCTGCGAGCGACGGCACCCTGGCCGTGCATTGTGCTACGGCGGCAACTCATGGTCGGCCGTGCGGCAGGTCGGCCTCAACCTCGAGCTGTTCGCCGACCAAGTCCAGGGGCACGCCGACTTCAGGCACCGCTCCAGTGCTGGCGCTACTCGCACCGGAGCGCCGCCAGCGGGTCGACCCGCGCCGCCCTGCGGGCGGGGACCAGGCTGGCGACGAGCGCGACACCGGCCAGGAGCGCGGCCACGGCCAGGAGCGTGGCCGCATCGAACGGCTCGATGCCGACCAGGAACGCCTCCAGCGTGCGGCCGATGGCGCCGGCGCCGGCGAGGCCCGCGAGCAGACCGAGTCCGAGGGGCGCGGCGGCTCGGCGGCAGATCGACCGGACGACCTGCGTCGCCGTCGCGCCGAGGGCGATGCGTATCCCGATCTCGTGGGTCCGCTGCGCCACCGAGTACGCCACGACGGCGTACACGCCGACCGCGGCCAGCAGCAGCCCCACGATCGCGAACACCCCGAGCAGGGTCCCGAGCGAGCGCTGGGTCCATCGCGAACGCGCCATCGCCTCTTCGAGCGGCTGCACGGCGAAGAGCGGGAGGTCGGAGTCGAGCCGGCGCATCTCCTCGCGAATCGCGGCCGTCACGCCCGATCCCGGTGCGCCGCGGACGATGAGGTGGGCGGCGGAGCCGCTGTCACCCCGGAGGGGGTAGTAGACGACCGGGTCCGGGGATCCCGTCCACGCGCTCTGGCGCACCGTCGGCGACACGCCCACGACCGTCAGCCACGGCAACTCCTGCGCGGTCGAGTTCGTGCCCGTCAGCTTGATGCGCCGGCCGAGCGGATCGCCGTCGGGGAAGAACATCGACGCGAACCGCTCGTTCACGATGACGTTCTCGAGACCCGCGGTCCCGTCGAGCCGCGTGAAATCGCGCCCGCGCAGGATCGGCAGCCCGAGGGTCGTGAAGTAGTCCGGCCCGACGGTGACGTACGTCACGCGCGGCGGCTCCGCGCCCGCGTCGGCCGGGCGCCCGTCGAGGGCCAGCGACCGGGCGTACCCGATGCGGAGCGGATTGACGCTCGCGAGGGTGAAGGCGTCTACCCCGGCCATGCGGGAGAGCAGGGCCTCGGTCTCTTCGTAGAAGACCCTCCGTTCCTCGTGGGTCGGGTACCTCGCCGACGGCAACCTCACGCCCATGGTGGTCAGCCCGGAGGCATCCACGACGAGACTGTCGTCGTGGAGCGCGAGGAAGCTCCGCACCAGGAACCCGGACCCCGCCAGCAGGATCAACGTCAAGGCGACTTCCGCGGTCAGCAGTCCGGTCGTCCACCGGCGGGCGTGCAGGCCGCCGGTGCCGCCGCCGGTCCGGCCGCCGTCCATCAGGCGTCGGCCCGCGCTGGTCTTCGACACGTGCAGGGCCGGCGCGAGGCCGCAGGCGATTCCTGCCGCCAGGCAGGTGGCGGCGACGCACGCCAGCACGCGCCCGTCCATCGCGTAGTCGACCCAGTACGGCCGCGCGTCGCCCAGTTGCAGCGTCACCAGCCGGACGGCGAGGCCGGTCAGGGCGGCGCCGGCGAGGCCCGCGATCCCCGCGAGCAACAGGCTCTCCACCAGCAGTTGCCGGACGAGCCGCCACCGGGTGGCCCCGAGCGACACGCGGAGGTTCATCTCCCGGGCCCGGCGCGCCGACCGCGACAGCAGCAGATTGGCGACGTTGGCGCACGCTATCAGGAGCACGAAGACCACGCCGCCGAGCAGTACGAGCAGGAGCCGCTTCTGACTGTCCGGCAACTGGCTCGTGAACGGAACGACGGTCGGCCGGACTGTCGCATTGGTCTCGGGGTATTGCCCGGCGAGACCGGCGGCCACGATGTCGAGGTCCGCCTGCGCCCGCCGGAGGGACACGTCCTCGGCCAGCCGCCCGAACGCCGGGTATCTCCGAGCGTCCCGGTCCCGTCCCGATGCGCCGAGGGTCGGCCCGAGGGGCACCCAGAGCGCGGTGAAGAGGGGAAACGCGAAGCTCTCGGGCATCACGCCGATGACGACAACCGTCCGTCCGTCCACGCGAATCGTGCGGCCGATCACGTCCGGGTCGCCGCCGTAGCGGCTCGTCCAGAGCGCGTGCGAGAGGATCGCCGTGCCGGGGGCGCCGTCGACGTCATCCTCGGGGAGGAAGTCGCGTCCCTGGAGCGGCGGGGTGCGCAGGAGCCGGAACGCATCGTGCGAGACGTGGGCCCCGACGACCATCTCGGGGGCGACCTCGTCGTCGCTGACGTTGAGCGAGACCGGCAACGCCAGGGCGATTCCCGCGAAGGCCTCGTTCTCGTCGCGCCAGTCCTCGAAGTCGGGGAAGGAGACCCTCGCCGTGCGCCCCCGCGCGTCCCGCGTGCCGAGCGACACGATGCGCCCCCCGTCGTCACCCGGAAGCGACCCGAACATGAGGGCGTTCACCACCGTGTACATGGCGCCGGTCAGCGCCATCCCCACGCCCAGCACGACGACGACGGCGAGCGTGAACCCGCGTTCTCTCAGCAGGAGACGCCCCGCGAACCGGATGTCCTGCGCCACGCTCTGGAGCCACGGCGCGATCCACACGTCGCGCACGTGCTCGCGGGCGAGCGGCAGGTTGCCGAGCGCGCGCCGGGCGGCGGCCGCCGCCGTCGCGCGATCGACGCCGCGGGACTCCAGCTCCCGGCGCTTCATCTCCAGGTGGAACCGCAGCTCGTCGTCGAGCTCGCGTTCGTGGCGGTCGCGCTGGAGCAGATATCGCAAACGCCGCAGCAGCTTGGTCATGCAACCCCTCTCGCCCGCCAATCGTCGCCTGCGGCTCCGCTCGGCGCCCAACCGACCCTCCAGGAGTCCGCGCCGTTCTACGGCGCAGACTCCTGCGTCGCGTCGAGAACGCGGTGGATGGCGAAGACGATGCGGTCGAACTCGTCGCGCTTCTGATCAGCAGGTTCGAGGGTGCCGGGCAGGAGCTCGGGGCCGCTTTTTCTTCCCATCGTTTGACGATGGAAGAATATCCGAGCCGCGGCGGGTGTGTCAACGGCGGTGCCGGCGCGCCGTTTCCGGTAGCGTCATCCGCGTCGCGGCCCCGGTAACTTCAAGGCTCCCGGTCCGAGGTCCGGTAGGGCGCAATTGGTCCCGCGCCGGGTCCGATCGGGTCGGCGGCCCGGCTATCGCCGTGGGGGTGCACGACAGGAAAGTTGAGGATTTGCCGTCAGGGAGCCGTCAGGGGTATTGAGCGAGCGCTGATCGACCGATTGCTCGGGTAGGAGGATTCCGACCATGCCCGAGGCGCAAGTGACGAGACCGTTCGGTCACGCGGCCGAAAAAGGGGGCTTCAAGGAGGAGGTGTTCGCCGCGTTGGAGGCGGCCGTCCAGGCCGATGTCGACGCGTTCCTGCGACGCGGAAGGGGGAATGCGCAGGACTTCGAGACCCTCGAGCGGACCATTCACCGTCGAGCCCTCGACGCCGCCGACCGGGTCATCCGGGCGGCTGGGGCGCGGCGTTCGTAGCCGCTCTCGCGGCCGAAGTCGATGCGCTCATCGGACCGGGGAGCGTGGAGACGCAGGACTTCGAGGCCTTCGAGCAGGCGCTCCGTCGCCAAGCCCTCGGCATCGCCGCGCAGATGGCGGCGGAGCGGTTCAACGCGGACCACACCGACCGGTCGGGTTCGACCATCCCGTGCGCGTGCGGCCAGCCGGCGCAGTACGTAGGCCGCCGCCCGAAGACGTTCATCACGCTGATGGGCCCGATGAGGCTGGAACGGGCCTACTACTACTGCCGCGCCTGCCGCCGGGGAAGCTGCCCGCGCGACCGGGCCCTGGACCTGCAAGACACCTCGCTGTCACCGGGCACCACCCGGCTGGTGGGCATGATGGCGGCCGAGGTCAGCTTCAACAAGGCGAGCGAGTTGTTGGCCCTGACCGGGGTGGAGGTCGAGGCCCGGCAGGTCGAGCGCTGCGCCGAGGCGCTCGGCCGCGAAATCGCCCGTGACGAGCGCGCCGTCCGCGGGCAGACCGCACCGGCGCCCGCGCCCACGATGTACCTGGGGCTGGACGGGACCGGCGTGCCGGTCCGCCCGGCCGAGGTCGCCGGGCGCCGCGGCAAGCAGCCCGACGGCTCCGCCAAGACCCGCGAGGTCAAGCTGTCGACGGTGTGGACGGCCGAAGGGCGCGACGACGAGGGCCGGCCTCGCCGCGACCCGGGGTCGGTCAGCTACAACGCCGCCGTCGAGAGCGCGGCCAGCCGCGACACCGACCCGCAGCCGGCCGCCTTCCCCCAACGCGTCCAGCGCGAGGCGCAACGGCGCGGCTTCGACACCGCCGCCCGACAGGTCGTCATCGGCGACGGCGCCCCCTGGATCTGGAATCTGGCCGACGAGCATTTCCCCGACGCCATCCAAATCGTCGACATCTACCACGCCAAGCAGCATCTGAGCGATGTCGCCAAGGCCGTCTACGGCCCCGGCACGGACCTGGCCGACCGGTGGGGCAAGGCCCGGCGGGACGAGTTGGACGCGGGGCGGATCGACGCGGTCCTGACCGAACTGCGCGTCCACAGCGAGCACTGCGAGGAGGCCCGCAAGTGCATCGACTACCTGACCCGCAACCGCCACCGGATGCGCTATCCGGAGTTCCGAGCGGCGGGTCTCTGCGTGTCGTCGGCCGTCGTCGAGTCCGGCTGCAAGCTCGTCATCGGCGCCCGGCTCAAGCGCGCCGGCATGCGCTGGACCGTGGCCGGCGCCAACGCCATCACCGCCCTGCGCTGCTGCATCCTCAGTGGCCGCTTCGAGGACTTCTGGCAGCGACGAGCCGCGAACGCCGCCTGACGCCATCCAACATATGGTGTCGTGCACCCTCGCCGTGGTGATGACTTGACATCATACTAGTGAGCATCTAGGATGTCTGCGCTATGCGGACCACGCTGACGCTCGACGACGACTTGGCGGCGCTGTTGCGGCAGCAGGCGGCCACGCTCGGGGTGTCGTTCAAGGAGATGGTCAACCGGGCGTTGCGCGCCGGGTTGTCCCGCGAGATGGCGCCGCGCGGCGTCCCGACGCCCACGACGATCCCGCACTCCTTCGGGTTCCGGCCGGGCGTCGATCCCGACAAGCTGAACCAGCTCGCGGACGAGCTCGAAGCCGAGGCCGCCGTGGAGTCGCTCGCGCGGACGAGATGATTCTGCCGGACGTCAACGTCCTCGTGCACGCGCACAACAGCGATTCCGCCGTGCACGAGCCGGCCCGACGCTGGTGGGACCGGTGCCTCGCGGGAACGGAGGGCGTCGGCCTCGCCTGGGTGGTGATGCTCGGGTTCGTCCGGATCACCACGCACCCGCGCGTCCTCCTCCGGCCGCTGCCCGTCGGCGACGTGCTCGACCGCATCGAGAGCTGGCTGCGGCTGCCCCACGTGCACGTCGCCCGGCCTTCGGACCGGCATTTCGGCGGGCTGCGGGCCAATCTGGAGCGCATCGGCACGGCCGGCAACATGACCACCGACGCCCACCTGGCGACGCTCGCGATGCAGAGGGGCTACGTGCTCTACACGACCGACGCCGACTTCCTGCGCTTCCCGAGCCTGCGATGGGTCAATCCGTGCCGTTGATGCGGCTGCCCGACGGCCCGGTCAGCGAGGGCGGAGGCCGAGTCGGATGGCGCGTGGCGGACCGTGGGACATGAATATAGGCTTGAAAACTGACCGAATTAACGTTATTTTGGTCAGTTAATGGCCGGCCGTTACATCCCGCACGCCCAACTCGGGCGCCTCGCGCGCTCGGTCGCACCCAACCGGGTCGTCGTCGTCTACGGCCCCCGGCGGGTCGGCAAGACGACGCTCCTTCGACAGTACATGCGGCAGCACGATCCGGACGCGCTGTTGGTGTCGGGGGAGGACGTCGACGTGCGCGAGTATCTCGAGAGCCAGTCGGTGGCGAGGCTGCGCGCGCTCGTCGGACGGCGGACGACGCTGATCGTGGACGAAGCGCAGCACGTGCGGCAGGTCGGCCTCAACCTCAAGCTGCTCGCCGACCACGTCCAGGGGCTGCGCATCGTGGCCAGCGGGTCGTCGTCCTTCGACCTCGCCCGGCAGACCGGCGAACCGCTCACGGGGCGGAAGCGCACGCTCCTGCTCCTCCCCCTCGCGCAACTGGAGTTCGCGGGGATCGAGACCGCCCCCGAGACAAGGGCGCAGCTCGAGATGCGGCTGATATACGGGTCGTATCCCGAAGTGGTCCTGGCGGAGTCGATCGAGGATCGCGAGATCTACCTGAAGGAGCTCATCGCGTCCTACCTCTTCAAGGACATTCTGCAACTCGAGGGCGTGCGGCACGCCGACAAGCTGCTGCGCCTGCTGCAGGCGGTCGCCTTCCAGATCGGCGGCGAGGTCTCGGTCGCCGAACTCGGGACCCGGCTCGGCATGAGCAAGAACACGGTGGAACGCTACCTCGACCTCCTCGAAAAGGCCTACGTCATCTACGGCCGGCTCGGCTTCAGCCGCAACCTCCGCAAGGAGATCGCCAAGAGCCGGCGCTATTACTTCTACGACAACGGCGTCCGGAACGGATTGATCAACAACTTCAATCCCATCGCGCTGCGCGACGACGTCGGCGCGCTGTGGGAGAACTACATCATGGTCGAGCGGCTGAAGTACAACCTCTACACCGGACGTCAGGCCGAAAGCTACTTCTGGCGCACCTACGACCGCCAGGAGATCGACCTCGTCGAAGAGCGGGGCGGCCGCCTCGACGGGGTGGAGATGAAGTGGACCCCGCGACCCCGCCTCCGCGCCCCCCGCGCCTGGCGCGAGGCCTATCCGGCCAGCTCGTTCCGCGTCGTGGACCGGGAGAACTACCTTGACTTCATCACCGGCGCGTGAGCTCCTCCCGACCATCGACCTGCCGTCACTGCCCGTCCTCGCCGTCGGCAGGGGTTGGCGACGAGAGCCGGTGACGGACGGTAGGGCTCGTTCGTTTCCCGGGGACATGAATACAGGCTTGGCCGCTGACGGAATTAGCGTTAATTCAGTCAGTTTATGGTCGGCCGTTACATCCCGCACGCCGACAAGCTGGTGCGCCTGCTGCAGACGGTCGCCTTCCAGATTAGGCGGCGAGGTCTCGGTCGCGATCCCTGCCTTCTCCGGAGGCCGTGGTCGCCGCCGCGGGTCGGGGCGGGGTTCTTCAGGCGTTTGGCCCAGGTTCGTGTTCGACGAGTGGAATGCGGAGCCGACGCCGCGGTCGAATCGAGCCGGCGACCGGGCGGCGGAGCCCGAATCGCGCGTCGGGGCCCTCGGAGTGGCATAATCGGCCCGAACGATCCCGACCTGGTCACGGGCCGGGTCGCCCGCAGGACCGGGAGGAGCAGATGCCGACTCGCAGGCAGTTCATCGGACGGACGGCGGGCGCCCTGGCCGGCATGGCGGTGGCCGGGGCCGGGGTGCGCGGCGCGGCCGGCGCCGCCGGGCAGCCCGCGGGCGGGGGGACACGCCGGCGCGTCGTCGTGGGCGGACGCCGCATCATGACGGTGGACGTGCACGCCCACTGCGAGATTCCCGGCGTCCGCGAGATGATGGGGGCGGGCCCGTCGCCGAACCCCGCGCTCGCCATCGGGCCGGACCGCCTGCGGGCGATGGACGCGGCGGGCATCGACGTCGAGGTCCTCAGCACCAATCCGTTCTGGTACGGGGTCGACCGCGACCTCGCCCCCCGGCTGATCCGGGCGCAGAACGAGGGCCTCGCGGAGATCTGCGCGGCCAACCCGGATCGCTTCGTGGCCCTCGCCACGTCGACGCTCCAGCATCCGGAGCTGGCGGCCGAGCAGCTCGAGGAGGGCGTCACCGAGCTGGGGCTGCGCGGCGGCTCGGTCGGGGCGAGCGTGGGGAGCGAGGAGCTGGCCTCGCGCCGCTTCGATCCGTTCTGGGCCAAGGCCCAGGAGCTGGACGTGCCCATCTTCCTGCATCCGCAGGGGGTCCCCGAGCTGGCGTCCCGGCTGGAGGGCAACGGCTTCCTCGGCAACGTCATCGGCAATCCGTTGGCGACGACGATCGCCCTGTCGCACCTGATCTTCGAGGGCACGCTCGACCGGTTCCCCGGGCTGAGGCTCTGCGCGGCGCACGGCGGGGGCTACCTGCCGTCGTACGCCGACCGCTCCGACTACGGGTGCGCCACGCGCCCCGCCGAGTGCGCCGGCCCGCTGGCGCAGTTGCCCACCGACTACGTGAGGCGGCTCTACGTCGATGCCCTCGTCTTCACGGGCGACGCGCTGCGCCACCTGGTAGCGGTGCTCGGCGCCGATCAGATCGTGATCGGGACCGACTACCCGTTTCCGTGGACGGGGACTCCGGACGACGCCCGGCTGCCGCGTTTCGACGTGGTGGATCACGTCCTCGACACCCCGGGGCTGAGCGACGCCGACCGGATCGCCATCCTGGGGGGCAACGCGGCGGCGCTGTTCGGCATTTCGGTGTAGTGTTGCAGACGATTCGCGAACGCGACGTAAGGGGAGATTGGACATGGCGAAGAAACGCGACAACGACCACGACGATCCGCGGCTCGAGAACGAGCAGGGCGTCAGCCGGCGGGACTTCGTCAAGACCGGGGCGGCGGCCGGGCTGGGGGCGGGCGCGCTGCTGGCGCCGGACGCGGCGCAGGCGCAGGGCCCCGCCGAGGACGTCGCCTGGGACTACGAGGTCGACGTCGTCATCGCCGGCGGCGGGTGCGCCGGCCTCACCGCGGCCATCCGCGCGCGCGACCTCGGGGCCAGCGTGCTCGTGGTCGACGCGAACTACGACGTCGGCGGCCGCATGCTGCACAGCGGGTCGTTCGTGTCGCTCGGGGGCGGCGACCCCGTCCAGGTGCGCGACATGAAGGGCGAGAAGGACAAGGAGGGGTTCATCACCGTCGAACCCACCGAGGAGCCGGAGGAGCTCGACGACAGCGTCGACCTCCTGTTCACCGACCTCACCGACTGGTCGGTCCTCGACCGCAAGGGCCAGAGCCCGTACCGCTACAACGAGCGCGAGCTCTCGCGCTCGTGGGCCGAGAACTGCCCGGCCACGCGGCAGCTCCTCATCGACAACTACGTCCGGTTCGCGCGCGCCGGCGGCACCCACGGCGGCGGCGGCCTGTCGCGCGCGCGGGGGGCGCGCGCCTTCCTCATGCTCGGCGACAAGACCGACATCAAGGCGGGCACGATCACGGCCGAGGACGCCGGCGTCGCCGACCCCGAGCGCACGAGCGCGTTCGCGCCGGTGCAGATGAACAACGCGAGCCGCTCGGTCGCGCCCGGGGCCGTCAGCAACGGCGCGGCCCTCGCCCGGCCCCTCGAGTTCTCGGCGCGCGAGAAGGGCGTCGAGTTCATGCTGCACCGCGCCTTCGCGGACCTGATCCGCGAGAAGCCGTTCTCGGGCCGGGTGGTGGGCATCCGCGCCCACTACTCGCCGCGCCGCCACCCCGAGACCGGCGAGCTCATGCAGAGCTACTGGCAGAACGGCAACGTCGACGAGCGGCGCGAGACCGTGACCATCCGCGCGCGCCGGGGCGTCATCCTCGCGAGCGGCGGCCACGCCGGCAACCCCCAGGTCCGCAGCATGTTCTACCCGGCCATGCGCGAGCCCGCGTTCCCGACGAGCGGCCTCGCCCTGCAGGGCCCCCACGGCCAGGACGCGAGCGCGCTCGTCGCCGGCCTGCGGGTGGGCGCGAACCTCGCGGGGATGCAGCAGAACCTGTCGTACCCCACGACGTTCCACATCTCGACCCGCCTCGGCACCCGCGACGCGTACACGACGATGATGCCGGGGCACCCGACGTTCGGCTTCCGCGGCTCCGCCGGGGTCAACGTCGGCAGCGCCGGCTTCGAGGAGTTCATCGCGGTGAACCAGGTCGGGAAGCGGTTCTTCAACGAGGTCCGCCTGCCCTCCCGCCCCGCCGGCAGCCGGTACCCCGGCGACGGCGCCACCCCCGGCCGAGGGCTCGACCACAAGCCCCTCGACTGGCGCAACTGCCAGGCGAAGTGGGTGCGCGAGATGTACAGCTACGAGCACGGCCTCGACGCCGCGCTGGCCATCAACGAGGGGTCGGAGTCGCCCGACTACTACTCGGGGCCGCTGTGGGCCATCTTCGACGAGGAGGCGGTCGACCGCACCGGCTGGGAGCTCTACTTCCCCTACGTGGCCGACAACGGCTACTTCTTCAAGGCCGACACCATCGAGGAGCTGGCCGCGAAGATCAAGGCCGGCCACGAGTTCCAGCGGGTGCCCCTGCGCCACTTGGCCGAGACCGTCGCCAAGTGGAATGAGCACGTCGACGCGGGCGCCGACCCCGACTTCGAGCGCGAGGCCGACGCGCCGATGTACCGCATCGACCGGCCGCCGTTCTACGCGCTGTCGATCATGGTGGTGTGGCACGACTCCTACGGCGGCCTGCGGGTCGACGGCCGCCAGCAGGTCGTGGACATGCAGGGCGAGGCCATTCCCGGCCTCTACGCGGGCGGCGAGGCGGTGGGCGGGTTCAACAAGCACGGCCTCGGCAAGGGCCATGTGCACGGCTACATCGCCGGCACGCACGCCGCGGAGAAGCCGTCCGAGGAGGGATAGCCCGCGCTCGGTCATGGCCGAGCGGGACCACACGGCGCGCCCGGTCGACGCGAGCCGCGGGGAAGCGACGCCGGGCGATGCGGCCGCCGACCGTGCCGCGAGCCTCGACGGCCGCGCCGACGCGACCCGGGGGCCGTCACCGGATGACCGGCGCTCCCGCGTTCCAGTCGAAGATGACCAGGCTGGAAGACGGGTCGGCGTCGAGGGCGGCCAGGACGTCGGCGAGAACCGCCTCCGCGCCGCCCCGCGCGGCGTGGTCGAGAAACGTTCCGATGCCGGCGGCGTCGAGCGTCTCGGCCGCGTCGTCCCTCGATACCGGGAGGGTGTTCCGGACGTGCGCTCCGGTCCGGGTCAGGACGGCGACGCCGCCCGCGTCCTTTCGAATCGTGACCTGCCGGTAGACGGCGCCGTCGAGCCGCTCCACGGCGCGGGCGACGAGTCGGCGCCGTTCCGGCTCGTACTCGGGGGCGATGCGCAGCAGCTTCGTGCCCGCTTCCTGCTCGAGCCGGTAGGCGTTCGTCTCCCAGTGGTTCCCGACGCCGCGGATCGTCTCGGCATCGAGCATGTTGACGGCGCCGGCCAGGGCATGGGGGTCCGCGTGGTGCGCCACCGCGACGTCGAACAGGTCTCTGGCCGGACTCTCCCGCTTCACCGCCCGCTCCAGCTTGCCGCGCAGTATCTGGGCGGTGCTCTTCACCGCGACCTCGTGGCCGTCGATCAGGACCCGCCGGTGGCCGGACGCGGGGCGGCTGTCCAGCTCGGCGATGTCCACGACTCCTTCGTCGAAGACGATGCGGTGGAGCGTCGCGCCCATCAGGACGTCCCGCGCGCCGAGCGCGTACATGTCGGCTTCCAGGGTGCCGCCGAAGCGCTTGTCGAGCTCGAGTATGCGGCTGCCCGCGGGCACCATCAGGTCGATGTCGGTGCTCTCGCGGTGCGCCCAGCGCTGAGCGAGGATCGTGCCGCCGCCGACGTGCCAGCAGGGCTGGGGCCTCCCCAGTTGCGAGAGAGCCCGGTGGAGGACGCCGCGCGTCGTCCGCCACAGCTTTCGCGCCGGCGACGGCAGGCTCAGCAGTTCCACAGCGGTATTCCGTCGGCCTCGGGCGCCGTCGCCATGTTGTTCAGCCAGCGGAAGCTCGTGAACGTGCGCAGCCCCTCCACCTTGTGGAAGGCGGCGACGAGTTGCCGGATCGTGTAGACGTGCTCGCCCCAGGCGTCGAGCATGTCGAGGCGGGTCGCCTCTTCGGCCCACGTGCTGATGAGGCATCGCTGCCTCGCATCGACCTCGCCGCTGTGGACGGCGTCGTAGAACTCCGCGGCGGTGGGCCGGCGGGCCCAGCCGGCGCAACTCGTCGCGAGGCGCCGCGCGACCGCGATGCTGCGCGGCCCCATTCGGCCGGGGTCGTGGTCGGTCCAGTGCCTGAAATACGACGCCGGGGCCGGCTCGTCGGGAAACGCCTCGGGCGGGCCGAGCAGGCACGGGCGCCGGTGATCCAGCTCGGGGGGGAGCCTGCCGGTCAGCTCGTTCCAGTGGTCGAGTAGGTGCCGCCGGTCCGCCGGCGACCCGCGCAGGAGCGCCTCGATCTCGTGGTGTTCGAGCCGCCGGGATGCCATCCCGGCAATCGTAACACCGCGACTCGGGGGCGGCGGGACGGCGGGCGCCGCGCACGACCGGCGGAGCGCTTGAGCGGGGAGTGTCGGGAAGTCGTATGATCGATCCCGCCTGACGCGCTGACCGACCATGGACCGTCACGACGATCCGGAGCCGACGACCGTCGCGTCCGACGCCGAACCGTCTTCACGCGCGGTGGATGCCGGCGCCACCGCGCAGGACGCCGCGCGCGTCGTCGTCTGGGACGTGCCGGCGGCCATCGAGCGCGGGAGGCGTTTCGCGGTCCGGATCGGGGTCGCCTGCTCCTCCGGGGGCCCGCCCGACGGCTGGCGGGTGGAGGTGCGCGACCACAAGGGCGGGAGCCGGGCGACGGCGACCCTCGGCGAGGAGCCGTGGCCCGGCTCCGACGCGCTGTACCATGCCGAGGTCGCCCTCGTCGCCCCGGACGCGGTGGGCCTTTACACTTGGGAGGCCGTGGCGGTGACGAATGCCCCTCCGGCGGCAGGCGACCGATCGGGGCCGGGTGTCGTCCGGGAGCCGGGTGGTGCGGCCGTTACGGGCGATGCGGCCGCTACGGGCGTTGTAGCGGAGCCAGGCGCCGTGGCGGGCGCGCACGCCGGTGGCCGCGCCCGCTTCGGCGTACGGGTCGTGTCGGCGCCCGAGTGCCGTGTGACGGTCGTCGCCCTGGACGCCGAGAGCCGGACCCCGGTCGAGGGGGCGCGCGTGGTGGCGCACCCGTACCGCGCCGTCACCGACGCGCGCGGGATGGCGGAGCTGCAGGTCCCGGCCGGCCAGTACCGGCTCTTCGTCTCGGGGAAGGGCTGCATCCCCTTCCGCTTCGACGGAGCGGTGACGGCCGACACGACGATCCGGGCAGAGCTCGAGCCGGATCGGGAGCTCTCGGATGCCGACATCTGGTCCTGACCGCGCCGGGGGGACCGACCCGCCCGGTCGGCGGAGCCCTCGGCGGCGCGGGCGGGGCCGACGCGACGAGGAGGCTCGTCTGATGGAAGAGATCCTGGTTGGTCGCCCGAATCCGCGGGCCCGCGGCGGGACCGCGCGTTCCACGCGTCTGATTCCGCGGGGCCTCGTGCATCGACTCCTCGCCTGTCTCCTCGTGCCCGGTGCCGTCGCCGCGCAGGTCGACGAGACGGCGATCGAGCAGGGCGGGCGGCTCTACGGGGAGCACTGCGCCCTGTGCCACGGAGACTCGGGTGCGGGCCGCTCGGGGGCGTTTCCGGCCCTCGACGGCAACGAACGGCTCGGAAACGCGGCGCGCGTCGTCCGCGCTATCCGCGAGGGCATCGGGAACATGCCGGCGTTCCCGGCCCTGACCGCGGCGGAGACCGCGGCCCTCGCGAGCTACGTCCGCGGTGCCTGGACGAACGGCCTCGGGACGGTGTCGGCCGACGCGGCGTCGGCGGTGCTGGACCGGCTCGCGGAAGCGGAGCCGGCGGCGTCGGTTTGGGACGGCGTCTTCACCGAGGAACAGGCGGCGCGGGGGCGGCAGATCTACTTCGGCGCGTGCAGCTTGTGCCACGGGCGGC
This sequence comes from Vicinamibacterales bacterium, assembly GCA_963664545.2. Classification (GTDB taxonomy): domain Bacteria; phylum Acidobacteriota; class Vicinamibacteria; order Vicinamibacterales; family UBA8438; genus JAJEEA01. The sequence goes on from OY761475.2 coordinate 4,646,549, forward strand.
GGCTGAACGGCGCTCCCGACGACCCCGACATGGTGTCCACGCCCCCACTGGCGCGGGCGCGCTTCCTGCGCGTGTGGGAGGGGCGGTCGCTGGCCGTCCTCCTCGCATACACGCGGCTGACGATGCCCGAGGACAACCCGGGGTCCCTCGACGACCAGGAATACGTCGACGTCCTGGCCTACATGCTTTCGATGAGCCGGATGCCGGCCGGGGGCGACGAGCTCCCGCCCGATGCACGCAGTCTCGCGCACATCGTGATGCGGCAGCGGCAGTAGCCGCTGACGCGGTCGGCATCGGGAGCCACGATCGAGGCCGCCGCCGCGGTGCGGCGTGTTGATCCGCGGATTGCGCTTCGGGAGGTTGGCATGGATGGACTGACGACGACTCGCGAGCGACGGTGCCAGGTGTCGACGGGGGTGCCGGCGGCCGCGGCCCTCTGCCTGCTGATGCCGGCAATCGCCGCCGGACAGCCCGGGACGGGCCAGGCGGAGCGGTTCCGGATCGAGGAAGCGACCATCGAGGGGATTCACCGCGCCATCCAGGACGGCCGGACGAGCTGTCAGGGCGTGGTGCAGGCCTACGTCGACCGGGCCCGCGCCTACAACGGCGTCTGCACCCGGCTCGTCACCCTCGACGGGATGCCGGTGGCGCCGGCGAGCGGCCCGGTTCGCGCCGGGGCGCCGGTGCGCTTCCCCACTTCCACCATTCCGGTCTCGAGCATCCTTCCCGACTTCGACCGGTATCGCGGCATGCCGCTCGACCTGGGGCGGATGGAGCCCACGCTGTCGGACCCCGCCGTGCAGGCGCAGTACGGCATGGTCGCGGGCGTCCCCGACGCGGGTCAGGTCAACGCGCTGAGCACGCTGAACCTGCGCGGCGAGCGCTCGGTGAGCTGCCCGGGCGCGTGCGACGCGCACCCCGAGACGGGGGAGATTCCGGCCGACTGCCCCGCCGCATGCGACGCCTTCCGGCGGCAGCCCGACGCCATCGAGCGGGCGGCGGAGCTCGATGCGCGGTACGGCTCGGATCCGGATCTGACCGCGATGCCCATGTACTGCATCCCCCTGGGGTTCAAGGACGTCTACGACACCCGGGACATGCGGACGACGACGGCGGCGGACATCGACTTCGCGATGGACGCGCCCCCCGCCGACGCGACCATCGTCGAACGGCTGCGCGCGAAGGGCGCCGTCATCTACGCCAAGGCCAACGCGACCGAGTTCAACGGGGGCATCGGCAACCCCGGCGGGCCGGCCGCCGCGACCGCGCGGTATCTGGGCTACGCGGAGCGGAGCACGTGGGGCGGGCAGGCCTGCAACCCCTACGACACCGAGCGCTCGCCGCGGGGCTCGAGCTCGGGGTCGGGCGTCGCGGTCTCGGCGAACCTCGTCACGTGCGCCTTCTGCGAGCAGACGGGCGGGTCGTGCAAGGGGCCGGCGTCGCGCAACGCCACCGTCAGCCTGCTGACGACCAAGGGGTTGATCCCGTACGGCGGTGCCGTCGGGTCGAACCCGCTCGTGGACCGCGCGGGCATCAACTGCCGCACCGTCCGCGACGCCGCCCTCGTCCTGGACGCGCTCGTCGACCCCGCCCTCGGCTACTTCGATTCCCGGGACATCTACACCGCGGTACCGGAAGCGCTGGTCTCCGAAGAGCCCTACGCCGGCTTCGTCGTCGAGGGGGCCCCCGGCGACGGGGGAGAGCCGCCGCTGGCCGGCATGCGCATCGGCATCGTGCGGGAGTACATGGTCAAGCACACCCTGAACGACGCCGCGATCAGCGACCGCATCGACGACGAGATCAAGACCGTCCTCCGCGACCGGCTCGGGGCGGCCCTCGTCGAGTCGCGGGACGTGCTCCATCCCGACGACCCCGACGTGCCCGACATGGACTACACGTTCCAGGACGCGCTGGCCGAGATCCTGCCGATCCACATGCCCGAGTACTTCGCCAAGACCCGAGACGGCGCCCTCGAGTTCGCGGTGCCGGGCCACGACGTGACGTCGAAGCGCTACCTCGTCGAGCTCGCGGAAGGCCGCGCGCCCCTCGCGGCCAACCTGAACCTGCGCCGCGTGACCCTCTCGCCGGCGACGCGGGCCTTCGGCTTCCACATCGACCAGTACCTGGCCCGCCGCGGCGACGAGCGGGTCACCGACATGGCGAGTCTCGACGCGAACACCAAGTACTTCTCCGCCGCGGCCGAGGCGGGTTCGGCGAACTGGGCCGCGCTCGACGACGTCCGCTCTTACGGCAACACCGAGCGCATGCAACTGCGCGCGGTCATGCAGCTCGTGCTCGCCAAGGTAATGCGCGAGAACCGCCTCGACGTGCTCGTGAACCCCGAGAACACCCTGCCCCACCAGAAGGTCGGCGGACCGAGCGAGCCCACCGTCAACGGCCGCGGCGCGTCGGGGTCGACCCAGACCATCACCGCGCTCATCGGTGCGCCCGAGATCGTCGTGCCGGCCGGGTTCAACGATGTCGTCTACGAGCCCCGGTACGTCCTGGACGCGGCCGGCGACCGCTACGACGCCGTGCCCGGCTACGAGCGGTCGCGGCTCGACACGCCGCTGCCCATCAGCATGATGTTCTGGGCTGGCCCCGGCGACGAGGCCGCGGTGCTGAAGGCGGCGTCCGCCTACGAGGCGGCGACCCGGCACCGCGTGCCGCCGCCCGACTTCGGCCCGCTTCCCGACGAGCGGTAAACCGTGGATCTGTCTCGGCAGGCCGGCCGGGCATTTCTGGTCCTCGTTCTGGTCGCCTCGAGCTTGACCGCCGCCCCCGGCGCCGCGCAGCCGCCGCCGTCCGCGCAAACGCGCGCGCAGGCAACGGAAGCGGCGCCGGGCCCTCCGGTCGCGAGCGCCCGCCGCGTCGAGCGCGGCCCCGTCGTTGACGGCGACGTGCTCGGCGAGGCGGTCTGGGCCGTCGCGAACCCCCGAGACCGGGTTCCGACAGAACACCCCCGACGAGGGCGAGCCGGCGTCGGAGCGCACCGAGGTGCGCATCGTCTACACCGACGAGGCGATCTACTTCGGGGTCGTCTGCTTCGTCCGCGACCCCGCCACGATCATCGTCTCGGACGCCCGCCGCGACTCGTCGCTGGTAGAGACCGACAGCTTCCAGATCGTCCTCGACACCTACCGCGACCAGCAGAACGGGTTCGTGTTCGGCACGAACCCCGCCGGGCTCGAGTACGACGGCCAGCTCACCAACGAGGGGGAGGGCAGCGGCGGCATCGGCGGGGGCCTCGTGCAGCGGTCCGGCAGCCAGCAGCAGCGCGGCTCGGGGGGCGGGTTCAATCTGAACTGGGACGGCGTCTGGCAGGTGGCCGCCGCCGTCACCGACGCCGGCTGGACGGCCGAGTTCGCCATCCCGTTCCGCACCCTGCGCTACGCGTCGGGCCCCGTCCAGACTTGGGGCGTCAACTTCCAGCGCAACATCCGGCACCGGAACGAGCAGTCGTACTGGGCGCCGCTGCCGCGCCAGTTCAACCTGAACCGGCTGTCGCTGGCCGGCGAGCTGCGCGGCCTGGAGGTGCCGCCACCGCGGAACCTCCAGTTGAACCCCTACGTGCTCGGGAAGGCCCTGCGGCGCGACGTGGACGCCCGCGCCACGACCCTCCGCCACGTCGGGGCGGACCTGAAGTACAGCGTGACCCCGAGCCTCACCCTCGACCTGACGTACAACACCGACTTCGCGCAGGTCGAGGTGGACGACCAGCAGATCAACCTCGACCGGTTCAACCTGTTCTTCCCCGAGAAGCGGCCCTTCTTCCTCGAGAACGCGGGGCTGTTCTCGGTGGGGCAGCCGGGCGAGCTCGAGCTGTTCTTCAGCCGGCGCGTCGGCATCGGCGACGACGGCGAGCGCATCCCCATCCGGGGCGGCGGCCGGCTGAGCGGCCAGGTCGGGGCCAACACCCACGTCGGCGTCCTGAACATGCGGACCGCGGCGGTCGACGACACCGGGACCCCCGCGAACAACTTCACGGTGGCGCGCGTCCGGCAGGATCTGCCGAACCGGTCGAACGTGGGCGCGATGGTCGTCGACCGCCGCGCCACCGGCGAGTTCGCCGTTGCCGACGACTTCAACCGGAGCTACGCGGTGGACGGGCGGTGGGGCATCGGCGAGACGGTGACCCTGTCGGGGTTCGGGGCGGGGACGGAGACGCCCGGCATGGCCGGGGGCACGCACGCCTGGAACGTCGCGGCCAGCTACGAGTCAGAGCGGTACCGCTACGGCGGCGGCCTCACCGAGGTCGCGCCCGGCTTCAACCCCGAGGCGGGCTTCTACGCGCGACGGGGCTACCGCCGCTTCGACGGTGCCTTCCGCACCGCGTTCCGCCCCGAGAACTCGATCGGCTTCCACGAGTGGACGCCGCACGCCGCCGTCTTTCTCATCCGCGACTTCGACACCGGCCGGGTCGAGTCGGACTGGATTCACCTCGACAACACGATGGAGTGGCGCAACGGGTTCTGGGCGAGCACCGCGCTGAACCTGACGACGGAAGGGGTGCTCGAGCCGTTCGAGATCTACCCCGGGGTGCCCGTCCCCGCCGACCGCTACGACCACGCCGAGGCTCAGCTTCGGTTCCGCACCGACCAGGGCGCTCCCCTCAGCCTCGAGTTCTTCTCGGTCTTCGGCGGGCTCTTCGGCGGGCAGCGATCCACCGTCAGCCCGCGGCTGAGCCTGCGCCTCGGCGAGCGGTTCAACACCCAGGTGTCGTGGGAACGCAACGACCTCGAGCTGCCCGTCGGCGCGTTCGCGACGAACCTCGCCCGGCTCCGCCTCAACTACTCGTTCACCACGCGGGTGTTCGTACAGGCCCTGGTGCAGTACAACGACCGTCGGCGGCTCTGGTCTTCGAATGTGCGCTTCGCCATGCTGTCGGACGCCAACACCGGGCTCTTCGTCGTCTACGACGACATCGAGGGGTTCGACCGGTTCCGTCCGCTGGGCGGCGGGCGCAGCCTGACGGTGAAGTACAGCCATCTGCTCGACCTGCTGAACTGATGCCGGCGGGCGGATCAGGCAGGGGTTCGGCCGCCAGCGGGAGTCGGAAGGGCGGGGGACCGCCGGGGGCCGCCGGGGTCGCACCGCCACCTTGTTGGTGATATAAGGGCGACGAGGGGCGGCCGCGGCTCACGCGGCGTCCGACGGCAACGAGGAGTGCGGACCATGAGGAAGGGAACCCGTGTCGGCGTCGGCGGATCCCCTTGGCCAGGACCGGAGGTCGCGGCCGCGGTGGTCCGCGCGACGGTCGCGGTTCTGTTCGCGGCGGGCGGCTCGATGATTGGGCCCGGTGTCGCCGAGGCGGCCCAGGTGCCGGCCGACGGCGGCTTCACGGCCGAGCAGGCGGCGGCGGGGTGGACGGAGTATGCGCGGCAGTGCGGGGAGTGCCACGGCGAGGGGCTCGACGGGGCGGAGGCGCCGGCCCTGCGCGGGGTCGACTTCCTGAACGGCTGGGCCGGGCGGACGACGGACGAGCTGTTCGCGTACGTCCGGGACGAGATGCCGCCGGGCCTCGGGGGATCGCTCGGCAACCGGGTCTACCTGGAACTGGTCGCGTACATCCTCGACGCGAACGGGGCCCGCCCCGGCGACGCGCCGCTGACGGCCGACGCGGCGGTCACGATCGGCGACGCCGCGGACATCGCCGAGGCGCGGCGCGCGGCGGAGGCCGGCGAGGCCCCGCGGCGGCGGCCGACCCGGTTCGTCAACCGGGCGGTCGAGGGGCCCCTGACCCCGGTCACCGACGCGCTCCTGCAGGACCCGCCGCCGGGCGACTGGCTGAACTGGCGGCGGACCCGCGACGGTCACGGCTACAGCCCCCTCGACCAGATCACGCGCGGCAACGTCGACCAGCTTCGGCTGGCCTGGGTGCTCGCGATCCGCGAGGGGAACCACCAAACGGCGCCCCTCGTGCACGACGGGGTGATGTTCCTGGCCAGCCCCGGGGATGTCGTGCAGGCGATCGACGCGGTCACCGGCGACGTCATCTGGCAGTACCGCTCGCCGCTGCCCGAGGACGCGCCGCAGCGGGCGCCCACCCGCACCCTGGCCCTCTACGGCGACCGGGTGTTCCTCGCCACCGCCGACGCCGCGATCGTCGCCCTCGACGCGCGGACCGGTGCCGAAGTGTGGCGGACGGTCAAGGCCGACTACACGCAGGGCTTCCGCCAGAACGCCGGGCCCGTCATCGCCGACGGCGTCGTCGTCACCGGCACCAACGGGTGCCAGCGCTACAAGGCGCAGACCTGCTTCATCACCGGGCACGACCCCGACACCGGCCGCGAGCTGTGGCGCACGTCGACCATCGCCCTGCCCGGCGACCCGAACGACGCGTCGTGGGGCGACACGCCGCCGTACCTCCGCGCAGGCGGCGACCAGTGGATTCCCGGCAGCTACGACCCCGAGCTCGGCCTCTACTACATCGGTACCGCGCAGGCGAAGCCGTGGGTGGCCGCGAGCCGCGGCATGACCACACGGCAGGACGCTCTCTACACCAACTCGACGCTGGCCCTGCATCCGCGGACGGGGCGGGTGGAGTGGTACTTCCAGCACGCGCCGGGCGAGACCCTCGACCTCGACATCGTCTACGAGCGGGTGCTCGTCGACGCCGATGACGAGCGGTGGCTCTTCACCATCGGCAAGGACGGCATCCTCTGGAAGCTCGACCGGCGCACCGGTGCCCTGGTCGACCTGCGCGAAACGGTCTATCAGGACGTCTTCGAGTCGATCGACCGGACCACCGGCGAGCTGACCTACCGGCCGGACATCCGCGACGCGGACATCGGCGACCGCGTGCCCGCCTGTCCCAGCCTGCTCGGCGGACACAACTGGCAGGCGTCGGCGTACCACCCCGGCGCCGGCGCCCTCGTCATCCCCCTCCACCAGGCGTGCATGTACCTGACCGGCCGCGAAGTCGAGTTCGTCGAGGGGGGCGGCGGCGCGGCGGGCCGGTCCGAGTACCTCGAGATGCCCGGCTCGAACGGCAACGTCGGCAAGCTGGCCGCCTACGATGTGCGGACGATGGACGAGTTGTGGAGCCGCGAGCAGCGGGCCGCGTTCCTGACGTCGACGCTGACGACGGCGGGCGGGCTCGTCTTCGCGGGCGACGCCGACCGCTACTACCGGGCGCACGACATCGAGACGGGCGAGGTTCTGTGGGAGGCCCGCCTCGGGGCCAAGGCGCACGGCTATCCCATCACCTACGAGGCGGGCGGCCGGCAGTTCATCGCGGTGCCGGCGGCGCTGGGCGGCGCGTTCCGCAGCCTCACCGCGACGCTGACGCCGGAGATCTTCCAGCCGGAGGGGGGCAACGCCCTCTACGTCTTCGCGTTGCCGGAGTGACGAGCGGGCCGCCGACAGCATCGTTCTGCATACCACTGACGGGGGAGCACGATATGCCGGCGATGCACGACCCGGCACACCCGGGCGAGAGCCTCCGGGACGCGATGGCGGCGGCGGGCTGGACCGTGACCGAGGCGGCGGCGAAGCTCGGCTGCAGGCGTGAGACCTTCTCGCGGGTGCTGAACGGGAGGACGGGCATCTCGCCCGCTATGGCGCTCGCACTGGAACGAATCGGGTGGAGTAACGCAGCGTTCTGGGTGCGCCGCCAGGCGCAGTACGACTTGGCGCGGGAACGTATCCGCCAGGAAGGTGCTGTCGCTTGACCCGCCCGGCCCGCGAGCCGCGCCCGGCAAGGTCGTGATGGCTAAGGCTAAGCACGCGCGGTGGAATCAGATGGCACGCGGTCGCTTGGAGTATGGCGCCGCCCGACGGCGCCGGGGGAGTTGCGGATCATGTCGAAAAGGGCTCGCGGTGTTGGCGGATCGCGTCGGCTGGCAGCGGTGGTCCGGGCGGCGGCCGGCGTGATCGCGCTGGCGGGCTCGGCCGGCGGGCCGGGCGCCGCCGTTGTGGCGGCGCAGCCCGGCGTGGCGGACGGGGGCTTCACGGCCGACCAGTCCGCGGCCGGGTGGGCGGCGTACGGGAGGCAGTGCGGCGAGTGCCACGGCCAGGGACTGTTCGGGGCGGAGGCACCGGCGCTGCGAGGGGTCGACTTCCTGAACGGCTGGGCGGGGCGGACGACCGACGAGCTGTTCACGTACCTGCGGGACGAGATGCCGCCGGGCCTCGGGGGCTCGCTCGCCGACGGGGTCTACCTGGGACTGGTCGCCTACATCCTCGACATGAACGGCGCCCGGCCCGGCGACGCGCCGCTCACGGCCGACGCGGCCGTCACCATCGGCGACGCCGCGGACATCGCCGAGGCGGAGCGGGCGGCGCGCGAGGGCGACCGGCCGCGGCGGCGGTCGACCCGCTTCGTCAACCGCGAGGTGCCCCACGACCTGGCTCCGGTGACCGACGCCCTGCTCGCGGACCCGCCGCCGGGCGACTGGCTGAGCTGGCGTCGGACCCGCGACGGCCACGGCTACAGCCCCCTCGACCAGGTGACGCGCGACAACGTCGACGAGCTGCGGCTGGCGTGGGTGCTGGCCATTCGCGAGGGGAACAACCAGACGACGCCGCTCGTGCACGACGGGGTGATGTTCCTCGCCAACCCGGGGAACGTCATCCAGGCGATAGACGCGGTCACCGGCGAGGTCATCTGGCAGTACCGGTCGCCGCTGCCCGAGGACGCGCCCCGGTTCGGCGCCACCCGCACCCTCGCCCTCTACGGCGACAAGCTCTACCTCGCCACCTACGACGCCGCCCTCGTCGCCCTCGATGCGCGGACCGGCCGCGAGGTGTGGCGCACCGTGAAGGCCGACTACACGCAGGGGTTCATGCAGTTCGGCGGGCCCGTCGTCGCCGACGGCGTCGTCGTCACCGGCATCAACGGGTGCCAGCGCTACAAGGAGCAGACCTGCTTCATCACCGGGCACGACCCCGACACCGGCCGCGAGCTGTGGCGGACCTCGACCATCGCCCTCCCCGGCGACCCCAACGACGCCTCGTGGGGCGACACGCCGCCGTACCTGCGGGCGGGCGGCGACCTGTGGATTCCCGGCAGCTACGACCCCGAGCTCGGCCTCTTCTACATCGGCACCGCGCAGGCGAAGCCGTGGGTGGCGGCGAGCCGCGGCATGACCACGCGCCAGGACGCGCTCTACACCAACTCGACGCTGGCCCTGAACCCGACGACGGGTCAGGTCGAGTGGTACTTCCAGCACGCGCCGGGCGAGACCCTCGATCTCGACATCGTCTACGAGCGGGTGCTCGTGGACGCCGACGGCGAGCAGTGGCTCTTCACCATCGGCAAGGACGGCATCCTCTGGAAGCTCGACCGGCGGACGGGCGCCTTCGTCGACCTGCGCGAGACGGTGTACCAGGACGTCTTCGAGTCGATCGACCGGACCACGGGGCGGCTCGAGTACCGGCAGGACATCCACGACGCGGGCATCGGCGACCGCGTGCCCGCCTGCCCCAGCCTCCTCGGCGGCCACAACTGGCAGGCGTCGGCGTATCACCCCGGCGCCGGCGCCCTGGTCATCCCCCTCCACCAGGCCTGCATGTACCTGACCGGCCGCGAGGTGGAGTTCATCGAGGGCGGCGGGGGAGAGGCGGGCCGGTCGGAGTTCACCGAGATGCCCGGCTCGAACGGCAACGTCGGGAAGCTGGCCGCCTACGACGTACGGACGATGGACGAGCTGTGGAGCCATGAGCAGCGCGCCGCGTTCCTGACGTCGACGCTGACGACGGCGGGCGGCCTGGTCTTCGCGGGCGACGCCGACCGCTACTACCGGGCGTTCGACGTCGAGACCGGCGAGGTGCTCTGGGAGACGCGGCTGGGCGCGAAGGCGCACGGCTATCCCATCACCTACGAGGCGGGCGGGCGGCAGTTCATCGCGGTGCCGGCGGCGCTGGGGGGCGCGTTCCGCAGCCTCACCGCCGCCCTCACGCCGGAGATCTTCCAGCCGGAGGGGGGCAACGCGCTCTATGTCTTCGCGCTGCCGGAGTGACGCGGCGGGATGACGATGGGCGGCTTTCGACCCTGAACCCGGTGCCGAAGGTGGATGATGCCGGCAGTCAACCCTGACATCCTCGTCTGGGCACGCGAGACGGCGGGGCTGACCCTCCAGGATGCCGTCGCGAAGGTCGGCATCAGGGGCGCCCGCGGCTTGGCGGCCATCGATCGGCTCGCGGCGCTGGAACGTGGCGACGAGGAGCCCACGCGGCCGGTCCTCGTCAAGATGGCGCGGCAATACCGGCGTCCGCTCCTCGCCTTCTACCTAGCCGTCCCGCCACGTCGGGACGGGCACGGCGCGGACTTCCGAACACTCCCCGGAACGCGCAACTCGGAGCAGGACGCCCTCATCGCGGCGCTCGTCCGCAACCTGCGGAGTCGCCAGGAGATGGTTCGGGCAGCGCTGGAGGCTGAGGACGAGGTCGAGCCGCTGCCGTTCGTGGGTTGCCTCCTGGACCCCGCGGAACTGGAAACGCGGACGGAGTCGCTGCGCCGGGTTTTTCGGCATAGCGCGGAAACGGACCGCTTGCTGCAACGTGCGTTGGAGGCGATTGCCCGAGTTCTCGGCGACGATCTGGACGCCGCGGCCTACCACGCGCAGCCGAACGCAGAGGAGGCATTCCGGCTGCTCCGTTCGCGAACGGAGGGTGCCGGCGTATTCGTGCTGCTCAAGGGCGATCTGGGCAGCCACCACACCGCCCTCGACCCGGAGGTCTTCCGCGGTTTCGCGATTGCGGACAACGTCGCTCCGTTCGTGGTCATCAACGACAACGACTCCCGGGCCGCGCGATCGTTCACGCTCCTGCATGAGTTGACCCATTTGTTGCTCGGCCGGACCGGCTTCGCGGGTTTGGTTTCCGAAACGGACGTCGAGGAATTCTGCAACCGGGTTGCCGCCGAATGGCTGCTGCCATCGTGGACACTCGACCAGGTCGAGATCGAGCGGGGGCGGGACATCGCCGAGCAGAAGCAGCGCATCGGCGCGTTTGCCCGCGAGAGCAACCTGAGCCGGACCATGGTCGCGTACCGGCTGCTGCGCGCGAACCGTCTTGAACGTTCGACCTTCGAGCGCCTGCGAGCCGAGTTCCGCCGGGAATGGCGGCAGCTTCGTGACCGGCGGCGCACGAGGCAGCGCGAATCGGAAGGAGGTCCCAGCTACTACGCCGTGCGCCGGCACCGCGTCGGGCAGGGTCTGCTCACGCTTACGCGTCGCTTGGTGAGTTCGGGGGCGCTGTCGACGACCAAGGCGGCGAGGATCCTGGGCGTCAAGCCCCCGCACGTAGGCAAGATGCTCAGTCCGGCACGGGCGCGGTAGGGGCTGGGCGTGCTCTATCTGCTGGACGCGAACGTCCTCATCGACGCCCATCGCGACTACTACCCTCTCGAACGCGTGCCCGAGTTCTGGGACTGGCTGCTCGATCGTGGGGCCACGCAGCAGGTCAAGATCCCGCTGGAGATGTACGAGGAGATTCTCGTCGGCAAAGAAGACGATCTCACGCGTTGGCTCAAGGACAATCGGCAGGCAGTACTGCTTGACGAGACCGTTGAGACGACTCTCGTGGCGCAAGTGACGGAGCGGGGCTACGCGCCGGATCTGAGCGAGGAGGAGATCGAGCGTGTCGGCCGCGATCCGTTTCTCATCGCCTACGCCTTCCGCGACCCGGCGCTACGGACGGTCGTCACCACGGAGGCATCCAGGCCAAAGAAGCAGCGCGCGAATCGGCACATCCCGGACGTGTGCAATGCTCTGGGCGTGCTTCACTGCAACACCTACGACCTCATCCGAGAGCTGGATTTCACGACTCAAGGGCGACGATGAGGCTTTCCTGGAACGAGATCCGAACGCGGGCCGCCGGCTTCGCCCGTGAATGGGCCGACGCCGCGTACGAGAAGAGAGGGGCCATTCTGATGCATGTCTTCAAAAAGATCCGCGCGCGCGAGACGGACGGCGGTCGGCGGGCGGAACACCGCAACCGGCGATTCGGCCTCGGGGCGGCCCCGGCAACGGCCGGTCTGCTTGGCATCTTCGTCATCGTCGCCGTGACCGTTCCCGTGGAGGGCGGGCAGGAGCCCGAGCCGCCCCGGGAAACCATCGTCTACAGCAGCATCCTGCCCGCCAACTGGGACCTGTACCTCTTCGACGGCCCCGGCTCGGAACCCCGGCGGCTGACCACCGACCCGGGCCTCGACTACAACGGCGTCATCTCGCCCGACGGGCGCTGGGTCGTGTTCACCTCCGAGCGGACCGGCAGCCCCGACCTCTACGTGCTCGACCTGCACGGCGACGACGGTCCGCGGCCGCTGGTCGAGGGCCCCGCCATGGAGGACGCGGCGGCCATCTCGCCGGACGGCCGGCGGCTGCTCTTCGTCAGCACGCGCGACGGCAACGCCGACGTCTTCGAGATGCCGTTCCGGCCCGAGGACCCGGCCGCGGCGGGCGGGGCGCGGAACCTGACCCGGCACGCGGCGGGAGACTACAACCCCGCCTTCTCGCCCGACGGGACGCGCATTCTCTTCTCGAGCAGCCGCGACACGGCGGTCGTGACGAGCGCGGGGGCGAGCCCGGGGCCGACCTACCTCGCCAGCGAGCTGTACGTGATGGAATCGGACGGGACCGGCGTGCGGCGGCTGACGCATCACGAGAGTTGGGACGGCGCCCCGGCGTGGACGCCGGACGGGCGGGGCGTCTTCTTCTACTCGCAGCGCGACGGCGAGTCGCGCATCTACCGCACCGGCGTCGACGGTGCGGCCGGCACCGGGCTCGCCGTGGCTTCCGAGCCCGCCGAGGGTGCCGAACTCGCCGCTGGTTCCGAGCCCGCCGAGGGTGCCGCGCCCGCCGTCGGCACCGAGCCTGTCGCCGGGCCCGATCCCATCTCCGCTCCCGAGCAGGCGGCGCTCTCGCCGGCCCTCGGTCCGGACGGCCGGCTCGCCTACACCGCGAGCCGCGACGGCCGGTGGACTCTCGTCTCCACCCGGCCCGACGGCTCCGACCCGCGCATCGAGAGCGACGCCGCCCGCGACTACTGGGCGCCCGCCTACGACCCCGTCTCGGGCCGCCTCCTCGCCCATGGACCGGGGCCGATCGAGCCGGCGTCCCGGTTCGAGAGCGACGCCCCGGGGGCGTTCCTCGTCCACCCGCCGCTCCCCGTCGACATGCCGGACCGCCAAGTGTCCCTCGTCGGCATCCGCGGCTACCTGCCCGCCGTCGACCCCACCTCGGGCGAGATCGCCACCAGCGAGGCGTTCGCCCGCCTCGTGGCGTCGCGGCCCGACGGCAGCGGGAAGCGAGTCATCCACGACCTCGCCGGGGGGGCGGACCGCTACCGGGGCCCCGACTCCGCCTGGGGGCCCTCGTGGTCCAAGGACGGCCAGTGGCTCGCGTTCATCGTCGGGCCGCCGTTCGCCTCCGACGCGGTCGACGTCGACATCTGGAAGATCCGCAGCGACGGCACCGGCCTCGTGAGCCTGACGCCCGACTCGGACGCCAACGACGCCCTGCCCGACTTCTCGCCCGACGGCCGCCGCATCGTCTTCCGCAGCCGCCGCGGCGCCAACGCCGACATCTACCTGATGAACGCGGACGGCGGCGACGTGCGGCGCCTGACGCACCACGAGGCCACCGACACGATGCCCGCGTTCTCGTCGGGCGGTGACCGTATCGCGTTCACGTCGCTGCGCGACGGCAACTTCGAGCTCTACACCGTCGCCATCGACGACGAGGGCCGGGCGGGACCGCCGGAACGCCTCACCACGAGCCCCGGCCACGACATGCACCCCCGGTTTTCGCCCGACGACGAGTGGGTGCTCTTCACCTCCCAGCGCGCCGAGCTCGGCGACGAGCTGCCCCTGCTGCGGGTCGTCTTCCAGCCCCAGCCCTACGGCGAGCTGCACGCCGTCCGCCTCTCGGACCGCACGGTGGTCCGGCTGACCCACAACAAGTGGGAGGACGGCCCCACCGCGTGGGTGCGCGACGTGCCCGGCTTTGACTGATGGTTTGCGGCCGGGCCGCGTTTCCGGCGTGCCGCCGGGCAATCCGGCCAGACGCGGGCGGGCGGCAGGCGGGCCGTGGCATGGCGGCGCGTCCGCCGCATCGTTTCCGCAGCCGCCGCGAGGGCAACGGGGCCAGACCCGCGGCTCAGAGTTGCGACAGGAGACGGTCGTAGTCGGCGTGGGAGCCGATCCAGAACCAGATGATCGCGTCCCCTTGGAGCACGCCGACAGCGCGGTAGCCTTGGCCGACGCGAACCGAGTAGACCGGCTCGGTCCGGTGGACCTTCTTGAATCGGAGGCCGGGATGACGGGGATCGTCGCGAAACAGCGCGTACGCCCGTCTGGCCTGACGCCGAATATCGGGCGGCAGGCGGTCGAAACACTCCCGGAAGCGACGAGTGAGGCGTGAGGTCACAGCCGGTCGGGGTCGAGCGGTTCAGTGCGGCCGGTGCGATCGTCTTCGAGGGCCTCTCGAGCCAGCTTCGCCAGTTGACCCTGTGAAGTCTCGAAAGCGCGGGACCAGCGCCGCTCGGACTCCAGCTCGTCCATGAGCCAACGCGCGAGTGCATTCTGCTCGTGGTCAGGCAGCCGGGCCACCTTCGCGAACGCCTCCTCCAGCAGCTCCGTCACGTAGAGACCCCCTTGGTGAATTGTATCGTGACGTGCCTCGACCTTCCCGCGCGTCGCCGCCTCGACGAAGATCCCCTCACCGGTTCGGTGCACGTTGTAGTGCCACTCGGGGATTTTCGTCACCGTAAACCCTTTATTTGCAACAGGTTGATTTTCGGGTTGGTAAACTTGGGCCAGCGAAACCGGCCTACGAGTCCCGGAACGAACGGGCTCCGTCGACACTGAAAGCACCATGGCACGCAGAACAGACGCCGCGGTGCGGCCGCTGTCCACGGCGGGAACGTGGCGCGCGCCCGTGACGCTGGCGCGGCCGGAGGTCTTCGACGACCGCGAGGCCGACGACGCGTTCCGGCGGCGGTTCCACCCGGGGCACGACCCGGCGCAGCTCGGACCGCGGAGCCGGGCGGTCCGCAACCGGCTGCGCGCAAGCTGCGCCGGGTGGCGTGAGAAGCCGGGGCCCGAGGAGTTCTACGCCGCGATCCGGGCGCCGGCCCCGTCGCGCCGGCAGCGGCGCCTCATTGCGTGCTGGCTGCAGGAGGCCACGCGCGAGGACTTCCTCTACGCGTGGGCCGAGGGCGTGTACACGTGGCGGCTGCTCGCCGAGGCCATCCACAGGGCCGGCGAGCACACCAGGCCCCGGTGCGCCGACATCAACACGTTGGCGGCGACATGACCGGCCGGGGCGATCGCGACGTCGAGCACCTGACGCTGCCGGAGCCGGCCGCGAGCCTGTTCCGGCGAACGCGCGAGGCGCTCGAAACGCACATCGGCCGGCACACGCCCAACGGAGAGGGCGTCAGGCTGGCCGGCGGAACCGTTCTCGCCGCGCGGTGGGGACACCGCCGCAGCGACGACATCGACATCACCTACGACCCGGAGACCGAGACCGCTCACGTCGACACGACGCTGCGGCCGGCCCTCGAGGTGGCAGGCGGTCGACTCCTCGGCTGGGGTGAATGGAGCCGCTTCGAGTTCGGCGACAACCACATCGACCTGCTGAAGGGTGAGCCGCAGCCGGCTGTCGGGCAGGCGCGGGCCCTGATCGACGGCAGACCCGTCACCGTGCTGACCAACACGCAGATCATCAACGGGAAGCTCCACAACCGGTCGCTGGACCCTCCGGTGCGGGACGTTTACGACATCGCGGTGTGCGGGATCGAGGATCGCGGGAGCCTCGAGATAAGCGTCAACGGCGTCTACGCCGCGACGATGGACGTCACCATCCTGGGCTGGAAGATGCACCAGGCCGAGCACGCCGATCGGGCCCGCGACGAGCTGAACGAGGTGCCCGAGCGGCTCGATCCGGTACGCCGCGACCCGGCGCGGTACGCGATCCACGCGGCGGAGCAGGCGCTGTACCGGCGGGTGACGGTCACCTGCGACGGCGGAACCGTGCTGGTGCGGACGACGAGCGGATGGGGAGAGCGGGAGACCGCCTACGGGACCGTGGAGCAGTTGACCCGCGGGTTCGAGGCGAGCGGGGTGAACCTGTTCCTGCGGGCGCACGGGCACAGCGCGGTCCGAACGCGGGAACGGGCAATCCAGGGAATGAACGACGGCGGGCAGAGCGTCATCCTCGACATCGAGCCGCCGCGCCCGCCGCAGCGCGCCGAACCGACTGTGTTGCTGTGAGTTGTCCGTTCGGCCGGGGACATGGCGCCGCCACGGTGTTGGTGGTATAACGGCGGCACGGGCGGCCGCGCGGGGTGCGGCCGCCGTCTGACGGCACCGAGGAGTTGCGGATCATGTCGAAGCGAGCACGCGTCGAGGTCGGTGGATTGGGTTGGGGAACGGGTCTCGCGGCGGCCGCGGTCCGGGCGGCGGCCGCGCTGATCGTGGCGGCCGGCCTGACCGCCGGGCCGGGCGCCGTCGCCGCGGCGGCGCAGCCCGCGGGCGCGGACGGCGCCTTCACCGCCGACCAGGCGGCGAGCGGCTGGGCCGCCTACGGCGTCCAGTGCAGCGAGTGCCACGGCATCGGCCTCGAGGGCATGATCGCGCCGCCGCTGTCCGGCGTCGAGTTCCTGAACACGTGGGCGGGGCAGACCACCGACGAGCTGTTCGAGTACCTGCGCGACACCATGCCCCCCGGGGCCGAGGGCGCGCTCAGCGACCAGTCCTACATCGACCTCGTGGCCTACATGCTCGAGGCGAACGGCGCCCTGCCGGGCGACCGCACCCTGGCCGTCGGCGGGGCGGTGATGATCGGCGACGCGGCGGACATCGCCGAGGCGCAACGCGCCGCCCAGGCCGGCGAGCGGCCGCGGCGGCGGGTGTCGCGCTTCGTCAACCAGACCGTGCCGCACGAGCTGACCCCGGTGACCGACGCCATGCTCGCCGACCCCCCGCCCGGCGACTGGCTGAACTGGCGGCGCACCCGCAACGGCCACGGCTACAGCCCCCTCGACCAGATCACGCGCGACAATGTCGGCGATCTGCAGCTCGCGTGGTCGATCTCGGTCCGGCCCGGCAACCACCAGACGACGCCGATCGTGCACGACGGCGTCATGTTCCTCGCCAGCCCCGGCAACGTCGTCCGGGCCATCGACGCGGTTACCGGCGACGTCATCTGGGTGTACCGCGCGCGGCTGCCCGACGACGCGCGTCCCGGCGCCACCCGCACCCTCGCCCTCTACGGCGACAAGCTCTTCCTCGCCCGCGCCGACGCGAGCCTCGTCGCCCTCGACGCGAGCACCGGCGAGGAGGTGTGGCGGACGGTCAAGGACGACTACACGCAGGGCTTCCGCCAGAACGCCGGCCCCGTCATCGCCAACGGCGTCGTCATCACCGGCACCAACGGCTGCGAGCGCTACACCGAGCAGACCTGCTTCATCACCGGCCACGACCCCGACACCGGCGACGAGCTGTGGCGCACGTCGACCATCGCCCTCCCCGGCGACCCCAACAACGCGTCGTGGGGCGACACCCCGCCGTACCTGCGCGCGGGCGGCGACTCGTGGATACCGGGGAGCTACGACCCCGACCTCGGCCTCTTCTTCATCGGCACCGCCCAGGCCAAGCCGTGGGTGGCGTCGAGCCGCGGCATGACGACCCGGCAGGACGCCCTCTACACCAACTCGACCCTCGCCCTGAACCCGCAGACCGGGCAGGTGCAGTGGTACTTCCAGCACGCGCCGGGCGAAACCCTCGACCTCGACATCGTCTACGAGCGGGTGCTCGTGGACGCCGACGGCGAGCGGTGGCTCTTCACCATCGGCAAGGACGGCATCCTCTGGAAGCTCGACCGCCGGACCGGCGCGTTCGTCGACCTGCGCGAGACCGTCCACCAGGACATCTTCGCGTCGATCGACCGCGACACCGGCGAGCTGACCTACCGCGACGACCTGCAGGACATCGCCATCGGCGAGCGCGTCTTCGCCTGCCCCAGCCTCCTCGGCGGCCACAACTGGCAGGCGTCGGCCTACCACCCCGGCGCCGGCGCCCTCGTCATCCCCCTCCATCAGGCGTGCATGCACCTGACCGGCCGCGAGGTCGAGTTCATCGAGGGCGGCGGCGGCACCGCGGGCCGCTACGAGCTGCTCGAGATGCCCGGCAGCGACGGCAACACCGGGAAGCTCGCCGCCTACGACGTTCGCACCATGGACGAGCTCTGGAGCCACGAGCAGCGCGCGCCGTTCCTGACGTCGGCCCTCACCACCGCCGGCGGCCTCGTCTTCGCCGGCGACGGCGCCCGCTACTACCGCGCGTTCGACGTCGAGACGGGCGAGGTGCTCTGGGAGACCCGCCTCGCCTCGTCGGCGCACGGCTACCCGGTCACCTACGAGGCGGGCGGGCGGCAGTTCATCGCCGTCCCCGCCGCGCTGGGCGGCGTGTTCCGCAGCCTGACGGCGAAGCTCAGCCCGGAGATCTACCAGCCCGAGGGGGGGAACGCGCTCTTCGTCTTCGCGTTGCCGGAGTGACGTTGCGTGCGTCTGGCTGGCGTGGAGAGAAAGCATGAAGCTTGAGGGCTCAGTTCGACAGCTTGTGCCGAGGTGCACGTGTGAGCTCATGCAACATCATCCTGATGCGGACATGATTGTCTTTAGCGTTCCGAGCAAGGCCGTTCGAATCTTCTTTGCGACGCTTGCGGCTTTGCCGGTTGTCGGTGCGACCGTCTTGGTGGCGGCAAGTACCGGTTTCGTTCCGGCCGCAGTTTCAAGGGGTTCATTGAGCCCGTTTGTCCACGGTGGTCTTCTGGCGCTTATTCTCGGAGTGTCCGTGGCTTTGGTGGCTTATGTTGCGAGCATGCGTATGCATACGGGCAGGGACTACGTATTCGGTGTCTTGAAAATCTGTCGATCGTATTCGGAGTGTTGAGTTTTCTGCGCATGCTGGAAGGGGCTCTGCGATGAACTCGACGCGACTGCTTTTGGCTTGGACGTTGGCAGCATGCGTTGGTTGGTCTCCGAGTGTTTGTGGTCAAACGCCGCCCATCAACGAGCTTGCCGTTACGCACGATCTGGAGGTAGGGAAATACCATAGTTTCGGCGCGCTTTCCTGGATTCGGC
Organism: Vicinamibacterales bacterium; assembly: GCA_963664545.2. GTDB lineage: Bacteria > Acidobacteriota > Vicinamibacteria > Vicinamibacterales > UBA8438 > JAJEEA01. Next base: position 4,665,641 of record OY761475.2, read on the forward strand.
TCTCGACGGATGTCTTTCTTGATCCGGTGGAGGCCGAATCAGCCGATGTCCGCTGTTTCTACCGGCTGGACCGTCTGAACGATGCTCAGAAGAATCGCGCCTTTGGGCAGATCGCAGCCGGAGAGATGGCTCTGAGTTCACAGCTTGAGAGAATATACTACGTGGTCGAACCGGTCGAAATCCACGGCGCGCCTGCATTGGAGGGCGACGCTGCAACGGTTGTCGGGCCATTGCCGGAGAGTTGGAACATTCCCGCTGATCAGGTCGATCGATTGGGGAAGGTGATTGATATGGCTGGTCTTCAGGCTGCATCCAATTGGGAGGCGGCAGACTATCGGGAACATGCAACGCGTGACGGTGAATTGCTACAATCGCTCGGAGTCGTTACGGGCGATCCTCATGCATTCCGCGAGCTGTCCTGTGAACGGATCGTGAACTGGACCGGGGAGGCGGAGACCGTTGGTCGTGTTGGCGTGTCACTCGCTGGTCGTCGAGCAACGCCTTGAAGGCGGCGCGAGTCCGGCGAGCAGAAGCGCGAGCGCGGTGCCCCCGTGAGCGGTGGACCGGTGCCGGGCGCAGGATAGTCGACGCGGAGCGGGCAAGCTTGCGAAGTCCACTCGACGCGGGACCGGTCATGTAGCCGAGACGACCCGACGAGGAGCAAGCCAACTCGCGGAGTCGACTCGAAGAGGCGCGGACTCCGCGCGGCAGGGAGCGGGACAGCTCGCGGAGTCGACTCGACGGAACGCGGGTCAGCTCGCCGAGTCTGCCCGCCATGGCGCGAACGTCGTAGCTGCGTCCGCGGTCCAGCTCACGGAGTCCGCGCGGGAACGTCTTGCGGATCTCGCGACTCTCTCCGTCGCCGGGCTTACGACCGCAATATCAGCCGAACTGAACTCCGCGCTGGCGTCGCTCGCCGAGGGCTCCGCGACGATCTACGACAAGGCGATGGACGCCGAGTACCTGGCGACGCACATAGGCGGGGGGAACCACCGGCTGTTCGACGGCGGTCACACGCTGTCGGGTGCCTTCGTCGCGGTCCGAGACGCTTCAACGGAAGACACGATCATCGAGGAGGGCGTCGGCTACATACAGGGGCTATTCAAGGACGTGACTACCCGGCAGGGGCTTCCGCTCGCGAATTGGGACAAGGGGACCTACGACGAGGTGAGCGGGTTCCTCGATTCTCAATTCGGTATCCCCAAGGGGTGGTTCTACGACCTCAACAGCTTCGACGCGGCCGAGGTCCTGGGCGCGTCAGTCGGCGCGCTCGCGATCGTGCTGTGCTGGAGTCGCGCGGACGCCGAGCAATTCGGCAAGCTGGCGGGCGGGCTCGGTTTGACCGCGGCCATCGGCGCGAATCCGCTGCTGCTCATCGTGGTGCTCGTCGCCCTCGCCAAGGCGTTCACCAAGGCCCGCGCCGAGGGGCGACTCGGGAATGCGGTAGACGGACTCGCCCGCGGCGCTGCGACCTCGGCAGCCGTCCTCGGGAGCGCGGCCGTGGTGTCGATGGCCGGAGGGATCGGGGGGCTTGCGCTACTCGTCGGGCTCGTCGTCGGATTGGTCGTTACCCGTTTCATGTCAAACGTGAGCGTGACGGAAGTTGCCCAGGCGCTCGCCAGCCAGCTACAGAGCCAGCTACAGGCCGTGATAGCGGGTGCGAAGTCCCCTGCGCTCGCGGACGTGACGGCGGAATGACGGAGAGGAGAGGGCCGAAGGCGCCGACGACCCGCGACGACGGCGGCCGTTTAGTCCCGGGCGCGGGGTGCTACGGCGACTGCTACCCCTGTGCCAGCCGGAAACGTGGCCGTGAAGCTGGCACCCTCAGATGGGTCGGCCGAAACCGCGACCAGGGTTTCCCGGAAGCACTGCGGCCCGCGCGGCCCGGAGATTTCGAATCGCTCGCTCGGGTCAGCGCGTCAGCCGCGGTGACCGGCTCTGAGCTTCCTCGGTGGCGGCACGGGACGTGCGCTCGTTCCGTGTCCGTTCGCGCTCGTGCCGATCCAACTCGGCGAGCATCTTCTCGACCTTCGCCTCGTTCCTTGCCAGTCGCTCCGGCGGCCAGTCCTTCGTCAGCTCCCTGAAAGGCCTGTGGTTCATCGTCCCCGTCCTCGTTCCGATTCGAGAGGTCCCTCGCGCTGGAGCTGTTGCGGGTACCGATCATAAATCGCATCGGCACGCCGCACAACGCCGCACGTACGGTCTCCCCGTAGCCGGCGGCGGTACTGATGGGCTACCCTGAACGCGCCCATGACGCCGTACGAGTTCATCAGCAAATGGCGCGCCTCGGCGCTCAAGGAGCGCTCGGCCTCGCAGGAGCACTTCATCGACCTGTGCCGGTTGCTCGGCGAGCCGACGCCGGCCGAGGCCGACCCGACCGGCGAGGCGTACTGCTTCGAGCGCGGCGCCCGCAAGGACACCGGCGGCGACGGATGGGCCGACGTCTGGAAGCGCCATCACTTCGCCTGGGAGTACAAGGGCCACCGCGCCGACCTGGACGCTGCGTTCGGGCAGCTCCGGCAGTACGCCCTGGCGCTGGAGAACCCGCCGCTGCTGATCGTCTGCGACATGCGGCGGTTCCGCATCCGCACCAACTGGACCAACAGCGTCAGCAAGACGCACGAGTTCGGCCTGGACGACCTCGCGGATGCCGCCACACGCGACAGACTCAGGTGGGCGTTCTCCGACCCGGAACGGCTGCGGCCCGGCGAGACCCGACAGTCGCTGACCGAACGCGCGGCGGCATCGTTCGCGACGGTGGCGCAGGCGTTGCGGGACCGGGGCCACGACCCGCACCGGGTCGCGCACTTCGTCAACCGGCTCGTCTTCTGTATGTTCGCCGACGATGTGGGCTTGCTGCCCGACCACATGTTCACCCGGATGCTGGAGCAGGCGCGGCGGACGCCGGCGCAGTTCGGGGAGCTCGCTGGCGACCTGTTCCGCGTGATGGCCCGCGGCGGCCGGGTCGGCTTCGAGACCGTCGACTGGTTCAACGGCGGGCTCTTCGACGACGACGAGGTCCTGTCGCTGGAGAGGGCTGACGTCGACGCGGTGCTGGCCGCGTCGAAGCTCGACTGGTCCGAAATCGACCCGTCGATCCTCGGCACCCTGTTCGAGCGCGGCCTCGACCCTGGCAAGCGCGCCCAGCTCGGCGCGCACTACACCGACCGCGACAAGATCATGCTGCTCGTCGAGCCGGTGGTGGCCCGCCCGTGGCTCGCCGAGTGGACGACCGAGAAGGCCTCCATCGCGGCCGAGCTGGAGCGGGCGGAGGCCGCCAAGTCGCCGGCCGCCCGGACGAAGCGGCGGAACGAGGCCGGGCGGCGGTACCGGGCGTTCCTGAACCGGCTGCGCGCGTTCACGGTGCTCGACCCCGCCTGCGGCTCCGGCAACTTCCTGTATCTGGCCTTGCAGGCCCTCAAGGACCTGGAGCACCGGGTTCAATTCGAGGCGGAGGCGCTCGGCTTCCAGCGCGCGTTCCCGGAGGTCGGACCGGCCAACGTGAAGGGGATCGAGATCAACCCCTACGCGGCCGAGCTCGCCCGCGTCTCGGTGTGGATCGGCGAGATCCAGTGGATGCGGCGCAACGGCTTCTCGGAGGCGCGCGACCCAATCCTGAAGCCGCTCGACACCATCGAGTGCCGGGACGCGATTCTGACGCCGGACGACACCGAGCCGGAATGGCCGGAGGCCGATGTCGTGATCGGCAACCCGCCGTTCCTGGGCTCCGGGCTCCAGATTGAGAGGCTCGGCGGAGACTATGTGTCCCGCCTCCGACAGACGTACTCGGGGCGCGTACCGGGCGGGGCGGACCTCGTCTGCTACTGGTTCGCGAAGGCGGGCCAGCAGATTGCAGCCGCGGGGTTGAAGCGAGCCGGGCTCGTGGCCACGAACTCGATTCGGGGCGGCGCAAACCGGCGGGCGCTGGAGGCCGCGACCCACAAGTTCCGGGCCGACGCAGGCAGGCCCGCATCCGTCCGCGAAGTCCGCCCGACCTACGGCGACGAACCCTCCCCCGAACCCTCCCTGCCTCCGCGGCTCTTCGAGGCGTGGAGCGACGAGCCGTGGGTGGTGGATGGTGCGGCAGTGCGGGTGTCGCTGGTCTGCTTCTCGCGGGCCGACGACACCGCGACGGCCCACGCCCGGCTCGATGGCGAGCGCGTCGACGAGATCCACGGCGACCTGACGGCCAAGCGCGGCGGCTCCGGCGTCGATCTCACGGGTGTACGGCGACTGCCGTCGAACGCTGGCGTCGCCTTCAAGGGCGACACGAAGGGCGGCGCCTTCGACGTCACAGGCGAGCAGGCGCGCGAGTGGCTGCGTCTGCCGGCGAACCCGAACGGCCGGACCAATGCCGACGTTCTGAAGCCTTGGCTGAACGGCATGGACCTGACCCGTCGCCCAGCCGGCAAGTGGATCGTCGATTTCGGGTGGACCATGTCCGAAGGCGAGGCTGCTCTGTACGAGGAGCCATTCCGTTGGGTGCGCGCGCACGTCCATCCGATACGTCAGGAGAACCCCCGAGAAGCTCGACGCAAGTACTGGTACCGCCACTTCGAGCCACCGAAGCGCATGTGGCGGGCTCTCGCAGATCTGTCGCGCTACGTCGCAACGCCCCAAGTCTCCAAACATCGTCTGTTCGCGTGGTCGACCCCGCGGGTCTGCCCGGACAAGCAACTGGTCGTGATCGCCCGCGACGACGACACGACCTTCGGCATCCTGCACAGCCGGTTCCACGAGCTCTGGTCGCTCCGTCTCTGCACCTGGCTCGGGAAGGGCAACGACCCGCGCTACACGCCGAGCACCACCTTCGAGACGTTCCCGTTCCCGCCCGGCCTGACGCCGGACGTGCCAGCCGCCGACTACGCGGCCGACCCCCGCGCCGCCGCCATCGCCGACGCCGCCCGCCGGCTCGTCGAACTACGCGACCGCTGGCTCAACCCGCCCGAATGGGTCGAGTGGGTCGACGAGCCGGTTCCCGGCTGTCCGAAGCGGCCGGTTCCCCGCGACGAGGACGCGACGAAGGCGCTCAAGAAGCGCACCTTGACGAACCTGTACAACGCCCGCCCGCAGTGGCTCGCCGACGCGCACGCGGCCCTTGACGCGGCCGTGGCCGCCGCGTACGGGTGGCCGGCTGACATCTCTGATGATGAGGTTCTGCGCGAGTTGCTGACGCTCAACGGCGGCGAGCGATGAGCGGGACGGCCGACGGGTAAATCGCCTGCGGCGAGCCGCCGAAAGGGCCAGAACGGTCGACGCTGAACACCCGGATGCGCGGTCGAGAACCGCGAATCGATGAGGGTCTGCCGGCTGACGACCACGAAGACGCGAAAGCGCTTCGGCTCACGCGCGTGAGGCCGCTCGACGCGGTACAGCTCGCCGCGCCTCACGTCTCCACCTGGTAGCCGAGGACGTCGAGCGCCTCCTCGTTGAGCTCGTCGGCGTGCGCGTCGATGATGCGCCGGTCGCGTTCGTCCAGCGCCGACCGCGCTCGTGCGGCGAGGCTCTGCCGCAGGAGCCGCTCGATGACCTCGGACCGGTTCTCTCCCCCCCGTGCGATCGCCTCGACGGCGGCAACGACCTCCCGGTCGAGTGTGACCGATGTCTTCAGTTTCATGCCACGATCCCGCAGAGGACGAGTCCTGCCATTACAGTCTCGCAAACATCTGCATCTCGGCGAAGATCTGACGAAAAGTCCTCGGCCGGGACTTCAGCGTGTAGCCGATCCGTCCGTCCCCGCAAGAGGATCGGTCGAAGCTCGGATCGATGTTCGCCGAGCAGCCGTGCCACGGCGTCCGGGGCCAATCCGGTTTCCCCGGCGATGCCGTCCACGGTCCTGAAGTCCCACTGGCGGTCGTCGAGCGCCGCCTGCACCTTGAACCAGTCCCGCCAACCGCCCATCGCCCGGCCTTTCTCCGCTGCCGCCACCGTCAGCGTCTGAACGCCCACCGTATAGCCATGCTACATCAGTTGTGAATGTTTCCCGTGATCCTCCGGCCCGCCGGACTCGGCTCACGGAGCGCCCGCCACGACGCGGAACGGCCACTGCGCGGGCGGTCGCGGACGCATGGCCTGCGTTTCGGGTACGATCTCGCTCGTGTCCATGGCCCCCCGGTGCGGTGCCGTTGCCCTGGCCCTCATGAGCCTGCTGGCGGTCGCGGGTGCCGCGCAGGCCCAGGGCGGCGCGGCCGGTTCCGGCCAGGCGGGAAACTACGTCGGCGCGTTCGCGGGGCTGGGCGCGGTGGACGTTCGCACGACCGACACCGGCGGCTTCTCGGGGTCGAACGGCGTCCCCGGCCAGACGTTCGAGTACGACGGCACCGGACTCGCGGCCGGCGTGGTGGCGGGACGCCACTTCCACCTCGGGCGTGCGCGGCTCCGGTTCGAGGCGGACGGGGCGTTCGGCGGCCTGCCGGCGGCCGCCCGGCAGTTGGATCCCGTCGGGCTGGACGAAACGGCGGCGTCGGAGCTGCATTGGGTCGGGACGGCGCGCATCGGCGTTCGGCGGTCCCTCGGCCGCGCCGACGTGTTCCTCGCGGGCGGCGTGTCGGTCGCTGGAATCTCGAACTCGTTCACCGATCTGGATGCCGGAGCGGACGGGCGCATGCAGGTGGATGCGGACGATTCCTTCGACGAGCGGTCGACGCGGGTCGGGTGGGTCGCCGGGGCGGGCATTGATGCGCCGGTGGCCGGTGCCTGGACCCTCCGAGTCGAAGGCCTGTACGTGGACTTCGGCGAGATCGTCCACCAGGTGGAGAACCGGCTTGGCGGCAACGCCGGCGTCTGCGGACCGGGCGGGCTGCCGAGCCCCTGCCGCTACGGCGTCGACCAGCGCTTCGCTCTCCTCCGTCTGGTCCTCGTTCGCCGTCTTGGCCGATGATCGCGTGCGGCGCGGAGGGACGTCCTCGCGCCGCTGGGAATGGCTCTGTTCTTGTCGGAGGTTCACCATGACGCTCGCAAGCTCGCCGAGACGGTCGCCCGCGCTCTTCGCCGTCCTCACGATGTGCCTGTTCATCGCCATCAGCAACGCGCAACAGGGACGCCGGGGGATCGGCCCGGACACCCTGCCCGACGAGCCGCAGATCCTGGGCTTCGGCGATCAGCAGTTCCGTGTCGTCCCCATCAAGGGCTTCTTCCGTCCGTCGGCCGTGGACTTCCTGCCGAACGGCGACGTCCTGGTCGCGGAGCGCTCGGGCGGCCTGCGGATCATCCGCGACGGCGTGCTCGATCCCGAACCCATCCGCGGCATGCCCGAGGTGCACGGCGGGTTCGGCGGCCGGCTGGGCCTGTGGGACGTGGCCGTGCATCCGCGGTTCGCCGAGAATCGGCTGGTCTACTTCACGTACCTGAAGCCCGACCAGAGCGACAACGTGCCAGAGGACCCGGACGTGTCCCAGGCGCCCGCGGGAACGTCGGTGCTTGCGCGCGGCCGCTTCGACGGCGCCAACGCCCTGACCGACGTCGAGGACATCTTCGTGTCGGACGCCCGGGTCAGCGGCTTCAGCGTGGCACGGCTGCTCTTCGCCCCCGACGGCAAGATCTTCATGTCGATCGGCATGCCCTTGCGCGACCGGGAGCACGGGGGCAGCAACCGCGTCGGCACGGCGGAGCAGGCCCAGGAGCCCGGCAGCCACGCCGGCAAGATCCTGCGCCTCAACGACGACGGGACCGCGCCCGAGGACAATCCCTTCGTCGGCGACCCGGCCTACCGGCCGGAGATCTACGCCCTGGGGTTCCGCGACCCGCTCGGCCTCATCATCCATCCCGAGACCGGCGAGCTCTGGGAGGTGGAGCACGGGCCGCAGGGCGGCGACGAGCTCAACATCGTCCGTCCGGGCCGCAACTACGGCTGGCCCATCGTCTCCTACGGCCGCGCGTACACCGGCGAGGCGACGATCGGCACGGGCGGGACGGGTCCGGAGCTGCCCGCGCCCTGCGCGCCCGGCATGGAGCAGCCGCTGCTCTACTGGTACCCCGTCATCTCGCCCGGCGGCATGGCCCTCTATACCGGCGACGCGTTCCCCGCGTGGAAGGGGGATCTCTTCGTCGGCGGGATGTCCACCACGCAGCTTCAGCGCGTCGTGTTCAACCAGCGGGGACTGCCGGTGCGGCACATCCCCCTATTGACCGAGCTCAACCAGCGCATCCGCGACGTCAAGCAGGGACCGGACGGCCTGCTGTACGTGACGACGGATCACGAGGCCGGGGCGGTGCTGAGAATCGAGCCGCTGGACGACGCGGCGGCGAACTGAGGTGCTGGATGATGCGACTTGTCGTTTTCACCCTGATCGGACTCGCTGCCGCGGTCGCCCCGGCCACCGCGCAGGCCCCCGCGCCTCCTCCCGTCACCGACGCCATGCTGCAGGATCCGGCGCCCGGCGACTGGCTCATGTGGCGGCGCACCCTGAACGGCTGGGGCTACAGCCCGCTCGACCAGGTCGACCGGGAAAACGTGAACCGCCTGCGTCTGGTGTGGACCCGCGGCCTGTCGTCCGGCTATCATGAAGGCACGCCGCTGGTCTACGGCGGCACCCTGTACATGCCGAACCCGAACGACCACCTGCAGGCGATCGAGGCGGCGACCGGCGATCTGCTCCGGGGGTACCGCCGGGAGACGCCGGAGGGCGCCGCCGAGACGCTGGCCGCGGCGGCGGGGCTGGTCTCCGTCAACCGTAACGTGGCGATCTACGGGAACGTGATCATCGACACCGGCAACGACGGCTACGTCTACGCCGTCGACGCCGCGACCGGCGAGCTGGCCTGGGAGACCGAGATCTTCGACTACGCGACGGGGGCGGCGCGGCACTCGTCGGGGCCCATCGTCGCCAACGGCAAGGTGGAGACCGGCGAGGTGCTGTGGGAGATCAACCTCGGCTCGCCGGTCACCGGCTTCCCCATCAGCTTCGCGGTCGACGGCCGCCAGTACGTCGCGGTCAGCACCGGCACGGCCGCGAGCGCGTCGGCGTTCGTCGGCCTGACGCCGGAGCTTCGTCCGAGCTACGGGAACAACCTGTTCGTGTTCGGTTTGCCGGAGTGAGGCGTCGGGCGACGATTCCTTCGACGAGCGGTCGACGAGGGTCGGGTGGGTCGGCGTGGAGGTGGCGTATGAAGGCGATTCTCTACTTTGTCGCAGGAGGCTTGGCAGCGATGATGCCTGCCGCGCAGGGTGCGAACGGCCAAACGGCGCGCCCGCTGTCGGCCTTCTTCGGGTTGGACAACGCCCTGCCGGCCGGGGCGAATCTCCTCTGCCGGGGCGCGTCCGGGCGGGACGGCATGCCGATCGTGCTGTCGCATACCGTTGACGCGGAAACCTTGCAGGCCGAGGACTTTCGGATTGTCACACGGTCGGGGTCTGAACGCACTCCCATCTGCTCGACCCTCCGGCCGGCCAACGATCCGGGCGAACTCAGGACCGTGCTCCTCATCGGTGAGTTCGGCGACGCGGCCGACGACCCACCGGCGAAAGTGCTCGTTGTCGACGACCTGCTCTCGGACGGAGTGACGGGCGCTCCGGTGAACTTCCGCGGAACACGGACGAACGTCACGCCGCTTGATGCCGGGCCCTCTCTCGTGCTGGCGGAGGTGGTACCGGAGGACCGATGGTCGACGGAGATCCGTGGGTCCGCCTGTCCGGAAGGCACCCGACAGGTGGTCCGGGCGACCTGGGCCGGCGGCGTACGACTGCCGAATGGCGGCGAACCCGGCGACGCCGAGCGCGCCCTCTATCGCGTGACCGTGGAGCGCCCGGACGGCTCGAGTGACGAGATCGTTCCGGCGGCGCTCGCGGATCTCGGGGACCGAGACAACAACCACCTTCTGTGCCTCGATACGTCCGCCCCGGTCGTCTCCGTCAGCTTCCCGGGCGGTCATCTCGTCGACCCCAATCGAGACCTGAATCCCGACACGCACGTTGCGGTCAACAGTGCTTCTTCAGAGGTGCCCTGACCGCTCCCGGCCCGATCGCCGGGCGGCGCGGAGGACTTCCTCGCGCCGCTGGGACTGGCTCTTTCTTGTCGGAGGTTCACCATGACGCTCGCAAGCTCGCCGAGACGGTCGCCCGCGCTCTTCGTCGTCCTCAACCTGTTCGTGTTTGGTTTGCCGGAGTGAGGTGTCGGACGGCCGTTGATTGAGGCCCCGGTCGCGCGTCGATGGGGCTGTCGGTCGAAGTGCGGGTCCGCGCTGAGACTATCGGTCCGCACCGAGGTGGCCGAAGAGCCCCCACACGAACAGCATGACGCCGAGCAGGCCGACGGCGAGGCCGACCGGCAGCATGATCATCGTCACGCCTAGGCCGAGGCCGACGACCATCAGGGCGAATCCGACGGCCACCGCCGCCACGTGGGCGAGAATCAGCTTGGCCTTCTCGATCCATCGACGTCCGCGGCCCGCTGGTTGTGTCGCCATTGGCGGCCGGACGAGGGTGAGGCGCGGCATTGCGCCATCCGGCAACGGTATTCGCGGCGGGTACGGGTGTCAACGTGCGGCCGTAGCTGTCCGCGGCCGTCAGCCTTCCGTCGTATCGGCGAACCGCCGTGCCGCTTCGAGCACCTCGTCGGGGGCATCGAGTCGATTCCGTGGTTCGGCCCCGTCCAGCCAGCCGTTTCCCGACGCGAACCAGATGGCGGTCTGCCAGTCGCTCGCCGTCGGGGGAAGCTCGTGGAGGACTTGCTTGACGATGGGGCGGGGATAGCCGTCCTCGAACTGAAAAGCCGGGAACAGATCGCGGCCGCCGTGCCGCACGGCGAAGACCCGTCGTTCGCGCTTCCAGCGCGAGGCCGGTTCGCTCGGGTTCTTCGGGTTCAGGCCCGATGCGGCGCGGACTTCATGTGCCGACCGCGTCGGCACTTCCTCGAGGTAGGCCGCTCGCAGCCGGGCGTTGTCCAGCTCCAGTTGCGCGTCGACCGTGCTGCGCGGCGCGTGCGGGAGCATGCTGCGAACCAGCAGCTCGATGTTGTCCTCGGTGAGCCTCCGCTGGTCTGCCGCGACCATGGAGGCGAGCCGGGCGATGACGTCCTGTACCAGTCCGGTGAGTTCGGACGCTCCCGTCACCAGGAGCGCCCAATCGGCCGGTTCGGTCTCGGCATCGGCGATTCGTCGGCGAAGCCGGGGGGGAAGGGCGCTGATGTCGTCGGCAGCCAGGGGGAAGCTGACGAGCGCCGGGGCGGGTTGGAGCACGGACTGCGCCTTGTCGCGTGACATTACAGACAGTATGCAGGATTAGCGAAAATCATGTCAAACCCAGTCGCGCCAGGCGCGGACGTCGACGCCGCCCCGCGTGTAGCTCTCACGCCCGCCGTAGACGAGGGTGGCCGGTGCGGACTGGCCCGACAGCGAGCGCCAGTGGGTGATGCCCTTGAAGAAGTCGCCGGCGACGGTCTCTCCCGACTTGATCTCCACCGCGTGCGGGCCGTCCGGCGTTTCGACGAGCAGGTCGACCTCGTGGTCCTGGTGGTCGCGCCAGAAGTACAGGTCGGGCGGTTGCCCCGCGTTGCAGACCGCCTTCAGCGTCTCGGCGATCACCAGGTTCTCGAACACCGCACCGCGCGCGGCGTGGGTCGTAAGCTGGTCGGCGTCGCGGATGCGCAGCAGCCAGCACAGCAGCCCGGTGTCGACGAAGTAGAGCTTAGGACGCTTCGTCAGCCGCTTGTTGAAGTGCCGGTGGTACGGCTGGAGCCGGAACGTCACGAAGCTCGCTTCCAGCACCGACAGCCAGCGGCGGGCGGTGTCGTGGCTCACGCCGCAGTCGTTGCCGAGGCCCGACAGGTTCAGCAGCCCGCCGGCCCGGCCCGCGCACAGTCGGACGAAGCGGCCGAACGCCTCGAGATCGCCGACCTGCGTCAAGTCGCGCACGTCGCGTTCCAGGTAGGTCTGGAAGTACTGCGCCAGCCACTCGCCGGCGTCGAGCCCACGGTCGTGGATGCGCGGGTAGAAGCCCCGCACGGCGTGGTCCGTCCAGGCGCCGTCGGGCGCCGGCCGCCGGGGGCCGGCCGCCAGCAGGTCGCCCGCGGACGGTGCGTCCCGCCGGGTCAGCTCGGCCAGCGAGAACGGCAGCAGGCTGGTCAGGCGCACCCGCCCCGCCAGCGACTGGGAGATGCGCTGCATGAGCAGGAAGTTCCGGGAGCCCGACAGCAGGAAGCGGCCGGGAGTCGGATCGTCATCGACTATCGACTGGATGTACGAGAACAGGTCGGGCGCCCGCTGCGCCTCGTCGAGGATCGCCGGCCCGTCGAGGCGGCCCAGGAAACCGCGTGGGTCTTCGAGGGCGAACGCGCGCTCGTCCGGCGACTCGAGCGAGATGTAGCGGTGGCCCGGGAAGGCGCTGCGCAGCAGGGTCGTCTTCCCGGACTGTCGCGGTCCGTTCACCGACACGACCGGGTACTGCGTCGCCGCCCGCTCGACCGTCGCCGCGAGATGCCTCGGAATCACGGGGAGAGTGTTGCATACCGAAGATTCGATCTTCAAACTGCACGTCCGCCGCGTCGCGCCCGCGGAGTTCAAGGCAGGACCGCGCTGGTGGTGGAGCGCCTCCATGACCTGTGCAGGACCGTCGACCGGGCTCGGGGCTGCGCTACTCTGCCGCGACGCCTCCGCCTCGGGTCGCGCGGCGACCCGGACTGGCTGCTCGCCGCGTGGCGGCGGCGGCCCTCCGGCGGCCCTGCCTAGATGCTTGACATGAACAAATGCGGGTCCGGTATCGTCACATCAAGCATCTATGTCGACACGATCCCGAACCCCGTCCGGCGAGCTGCTGCAGGGCACCCTGCCGCTGCTGATTCTGCGCGTGCTGTCGTCGGGCCCCAATCACGGTTTCGCGATCGCGCGCCGCATTCACGTGGTGTCGCGCGAAACCCTCAAGGTCGAGGAGGGATCGCTCTACCCGGCCCTGCACCGGATGGAGGTCGCCGGCTGGATCGCCGGCAGTTGGGGCACCTCCGACAACAACCGCCGCGTGCGCGTCTATCGCCTCACTCCCGGCGGACAGCACCAGCTCGGACGGGAGACCGAGCGCTGGCAGGCCATCGCCGGCGGGGTGGCCGCCGTACTCCAGGAGGGCTGACATGCTGCGCTTCGTGACCCGGCTGCGCCTCCGCCTCCGCGCGCTGTTCAACCGACGGCACGACCAGGAGCTCCGCGAGGAGCTGGAGTTCCACGTCGAGCAACTGGCCGAGCAACATCGACGGGCCGGCCTCGGCCGCGACCAAGCCCTGGCCGCGGCCCGCCGGCAGTTCGGCAATCTCACGCGCATTCAGGAGCAGAGCCACGACGTCTTCGCCTTCCGCCATGTCGAAGACCTGCTCAAGGACCTGCGCTACGGCGTACGCATGGTGCTGAAGCATCCCGGCTTCAGCGCGACTGCGATCATGGTGCTGGCGCTCGGCATCGGGGCCAACAGCGCCATCTTCAGCATCATCAACGCGATGCTGCTGAAACCGCTGCCGATCCACCGGCCCGGCGAGCTGGTCGGGGTCTACGTGGAGCGGACGACCGCGCCGGGCGGCTACCGCGGCTTCTCTTACCCCAACTTCCACGAACTGCGGGAGCAGGCGGCCGCGTTCGCCGACCTGGCCGCGCACAACCTGACCCTGGTCGGGGTCGGCGACGGCGGGGCCACGCGGCGGGTATTCGCCGACGCCGTCACCGCGAACTACTTTGAGACCTTCGGCGTGCCGCTCGCGTTGGGCCGGACGTTCACCGCGGCGGAAGAGCGGCCCGGCGCCAACCTCCCCGTGGCGATAGTGAGCCACGACTACTGGGTTCGCGGGGGGCGGCGGCCGGACGTCCTGGGGGAGACGATTCTCGTGAACGCCGAGCCGCTGACCATCGTGGGGGTGGCGGCGGCCGGGTTCACCGGCTCGTCCGTGATGCTGCGGCCGGAGGTCTGGCTTCCGCTCGGGCTGTACGGAACCGTGGCCGCGGACGTCGTCGGCACGCCCAGCCGCTCGCTCCGCGAGCACGACAACCACACGCTCCTGGTGAAGGGGCGACTCGGGCCGGGTCGTTCGGTCGAATCGGTCGCCCCCGAGCTGGAGGCGATCGCCGCCCGACTCTCCCGGGCCTATCCGGCGACCAACGACGATTGGACCTTGCGCGCCGCTCCGCTGCCGCGGTTGAACGTATCGCCCATGCCCACCAGCGATGGCCCGTTCGCCGCGTTGTCCGCCCTGGTGCTGGGGATGGCCGGGGTGGTGCTGCTGATCGCTTGCCTGAACCTGGCCAACATGCTGCTGGCCCGGGGTGCGTCGCGGCGCCGGGAAATGGCCATCCGGCTCTCGCTGGGCGGCGGGCGCGGCCGGGTGGTGCGTCAGTTGCTGACCGAAGGGTTCGTGCTGTCGGTCGGCGGCGGGGCCGTCGGTCTCGTCGTCGCCGTGTGGGCCGCCGGCGCGCTCGCCGGCTCGATCGAGTCCGTCCTGCCGTTCGGTGTCGCGGTCGGTGTCGGCGTGGATTGGCGGGTCCTGCTCGGCACGCTCGGGTTCTGCCTCCTCGGCACGCTGTTCTTCGGGCTGGGGCCCGCCTGGCGGATGACCCGGGGCGACATCGTCGGCGACCTCAAGCAGCAGTCGAACCCCGAACCCCGCCGTCGACGGGGTCTGCCGGCGCCGCGCGATCTGCTGATCGTGGGACAGGTCGCGTTGTCGCTCGCGTTGCTGACCGTCGGCGGTCTCTTCCTGCGGGGCGCGGTCGCGGCGTCGAGCGCCGACCCCGGGTTCGCGTTCGAACGCGGCCTGCTGCTCGAGACCGACCCGAGCCTCGCCGGCTACGACGAAGCGCGGGGGCGCACCGTGTACCGCGATCTGCTGCCCCGCCTGCGCGCCCTCCCGGGGGTCGATGCGGTGAGCATGGCGTCGATGGTGCCGTTCGGCGCCTTCTTCGAGAGCCGCACGGTCGTCCCGGTGGGCGGCGGCGATCAGGGAGGGCGCTCGGCGTCGTTCACCCTGGTGGCCGACGACTACTTCCGCGCGCTGGGGCTGTCGATGCTGCGCGGGCGCGAATTCACTCCGGCGGAGGCCGAGGGCGGCAGCGGCCCGGCGGCCGTGATTGTCGACGAGACCCTCGCCCGCGCGCTGTGGCCGGATGCCGACCCGCTCGGCCGGGTGGTCCGGTTGCGCCAGGGCGGCGGCGAGCCCGGTGACGTGCTGACGGTGGTCGGCGTGGCGCCGGGTCGCCGTAGCCAGATGTTCGACCAGCAACCGACACCGCACGTCTATCTGCCCGCCGGTGCGGAGTATCGCGCCAGCATGAACGTCCACGTGCGGCTGGCCGAGCCGGGGCGCGCGGCGGCGAACGCGATGCTGCAGCAGGTGCGGCAGGCGGTGCGCGGGTTCGACGCGCGCCTGCCGATCCTGTCCCTGCGGACCCTCGAGGATTTCCGAGCCGCCAGCGCCGGCCTGTGGGCGGTGCAGGCGGGTGCCGGCGTGTTCTCCACCTTCGGCGGCCTGGCCCTGTTTCTCGCCGTGGTCGGGCTCTACGGCGTGAAGTCGTACGCGGTCAGCCGGCGCACGCGCGAGATCGGCCTGCGCATGGCGCTGGGGGCCGGACGCGCCGGCGTGCTCTGGCTGGTCCTCCGGCAGGGGCTCGTGATGACCGGCGCGGGGCTGCTGTTCGGCGTGTTGTTGTCGGTGGCGACCGCCCGTCTGTTGGCCGGCCTCCTCTACGAGGTCCGCACGTTCGACCCGCTGGTCTTCGCGCTGGCCCCGATGCTGCTGGCGGCATCGGTCCTGCTGGCCTCCTATCTCCCGGCGCGGCGGGCCACCCGGGTTTCGCCGATGGAGGCCTTGCGCCAGGAGTAGAAGAAGGAGTGAAACGGCGGTCCTCCGCCCGGCGTCTATCGATCCGTGACGCACGCCCATCGAGTTCGCGCTGCGATGGCCGGTTTCCTCGGCTGGTTCGCGGCGGCATCCGTCGCCGCCCAGGGTGTGTCGCCCGAGGCCGTCGTCGTCACCGAGTTCGTCAACATCAGCGGCGCGCCCGCCGACGGCTGGTTCGGCCGGGGCATCGCCGAGGTGGTCGCGGCGGAGATCGGCGAACGGTGGTCGGTGCGTTCCCTCGTCGGCGGCTCCCCGCGCGCGCGCCCCGCGCCCGGCGCAACCGTGACGTCCGACGCGGCTCTTGTCGACGTGGGCCGCGCGGCCGGGGCGCGTTGGGTGGTCGGCGGCGGCTACCAGCGGGTCGGCGATCGGCTGCGCATCACCGCGAGGCTGGTCGAGGTGCGCACGGGGGCGGTCGCGTCGGCGACGATGGTGGACGGCACCGCCGCCGATCTGTTCGCGCTTCAGGACCGGGTGGCCGCGGATCTGCTCGCAGCCGCGGGTTCCGGGGCTTCGGGCGGCCCCGGCGCGCGGCCGGTGGCGGGCTGGCGAACGGAGCCCTTCGATTTCGGAGAGGGATCGTTCCTGCCGGCACCCCCGGCCGGCCGCGGGCCGTCCGAGCCGCCGCGTGCGGGACGCACGGCCGGGCTGCCCCCGCCGGTCCGACGCGGGCCGCCCGAATCGCCGCGTGCGGGACGCACGGCCGGACTGCCCCCGCCAGTCCGACGCGGTCCGCCCGAATCGCCGCGCGCGGGACGCGCGGGCGGGTCGCCGCCGACGGTCCCGGGCGGTCTGCCGTCGCCCGGGGGGCGGCCTGCCGGCGTCGCGGCCCCGCCCGCGGCCACCCTCCCGCCCGCCGCCCCCGCGGGACCGTCGGCGGCCGGCGGGGCCGGGTTCGAGGCCCCGCGCTTCGCGCCGGGGCTCATCGACGGCCCCCCGCCGCCCCTCCCGCCCGACGTCATCCGCCGCGACGACCAGGGGAACGCCACCATCCGCGCCGTCGAGCTGCCCGAGGGCATCCGGCTCGACGGGCAGCTCGACGAGAACGTCTACTTCACGGTGCCGGCCATCACCGGCTTCATCCAGCAATCGCCGGACGAGGGCGCCCCCGCCACCGAGGAGACCGAGGCCTGGATCCTGTTCGACGACGACAACATCTACGTCGCGGCCCGCGTGTGGGACTCGGCCCCGCCCAGCCAGTGGGTCGCCAACGAGATGCGCCGCGACACGCGGCAGCTCCGGCAGAACGACACCTTCGCGGTCATCCTCGACACCTTCTACGACCGCCGGAACGGGGTGGCGTTCTACACCAATCCCCTCGGGGCCATCGCCGACTTCCAGATCACCAACGAGGGCAACCCGAACAGCGACTGGAACCCCATCTGGGACGTCCGCACCGGCCGCTTCGAGGGCGGCTGGACGGTCGAGATGGAGATTCCGTTCAAGTCGCTCCGTTACCGCCCGGGACCCTCGCAGATCTGGGGCGTGCAGCTCCGGCGCAACGTGCGGCGCAAGAACGAGTGGGCCTACATCACCGCCCTGCCGATCTCGGCGGGGTCGGGGCCGGGCGGCATCTTCCGCGTCTCTGACGCGGGCACCCTCGTCGGGCTCGACGCCCCGAGCGGCAGCGCCAACCTGGAGATCAAGCCCTACGGCATCGGCGGCCTCAGCACCAACCTCGCCGCGTCCGAGCCCACCGTCAACGCCGGCGACGGAAGCGGCGGCCTCGACGTGAAGTACGGCATCACTCAGAACTTGACCGCCGATTTCACGTACAACACCGACTTCGCCCAGGTCGAGGTGGACGAGCAGCAGGTGAACCTGACCCGGTTCAGCCTGTTCTTTCCCGAGAAGCGCGAGTTTTTCCTCGAGGGCCGCGGCATCTTCGGCTTCGCCCGAGGCGGCGTCGCCGGCGGCTTCGGCGGGGCCCTGCGCCGGGGCGGGCAGGGCGGCGGCTTCTTCGGCGGCGGCAATGCGCCGACCCTGTTCTACAGCCGGCAGATCGGCTTGCAGAACCGGACCGTGGTGCCGATTGTCGGCGGGGGCCGGGTCACCGGCAAGATCGGCGCGTTCGACGTCGGGTTGCTGAACATCCAGGCCGACGAACACGCGGCGGCCGCGGCGGAGAGGACCAACTTCACGGTCGTGCGGCTGAGGCGCGACATCCTGCGCCGCAGCAGCATCGGCGGCATCTTCACGAACCGATCGGTCTCGCTGCTCGGCGACGGCTCGAGCCAGGCCTACGGGGCGGACGCGACGTTCTCCTTCTACGAGAACGTGAGCCTGCTGGCGTACGCGGCCCGCACGCAGACCCCGGGAAACGACGGGCAGGACCTGAGCTACCAGGGCCGCTTCGACTACGCCGGCGACCTCTACGGGTTCCAGGCCGAGCACCTGGTGGTCGAGGACAACTTCATCCCCGAGGTCGGCTTCCTCCGCCGCGACAACTTCCGCCGCAGCTACGGGACGGCGCGGTACAGCCCCCGGCCCCGCTCGCTGGCCGGCATCCGGCAGTTCCGGCTGGAGGGGAGCTACGACTACATCGAGACCGCCGACCTCGGCATCGTCGAGACGCGGCAGACGCAGCTTGCGTTCGCGACCGAGCTCGAGAACAGCGACCGGTTCGGCGTTTCGGTGGCCGACAACTACGAGTTCCTGCACCGCGAGTTCACGCCGGGACCCGACGAGGTGGCCTTCCCGGTCGGCGGCTACCAGTTCTTCGACGTCGAGGGCACCTACTCGCCGGGGGCGCAGCGCCGGTTGAACGGGACCATCACGGTGCGCGCTGGCGACTACTTCAACGGCACCATCCGCTCGGTCGGCTTCAGCCGCGGCCGCATGGAGGTAACGCAGCGCCTCTCGCTCGAGCCGAGTGTGTCGGTCAACTGGATCGACTCGCCGCAGGGGTCGTTCCGCACCGACCTGCTCGTGTCCCGGGTGAACTTCTCCTTCACGCCCCGCATGTTCTTCAGCGGGTTGATTCAGTACAACTCGAGCACCAACACCGTCAGCAACAACCTCCGCCTCCGCTGGGAGTACCAGCCCGGCAGCGAGCTGTTCGTGGTCTACACCGAGGACCGCGAGACCGACCCCCTGCGCCCCGACCGCTTCTCGGAGCTCCGCAACCGCGGGTTCGTCGTCAAGGTGAACCGGCTGTTTCGCTTCTAGTGGACTGTCCGGTCTCGGAGTCGGCCCGCCAGGTGAACGACGGGTCCGGTGCGGTTGCGGCTGCCGTGCCCCACAGCGCGGGTTCGAGTACGATCCACCCTCGTGTCGATAGCCCCTCGGTGGGACGCGGTCTGGAGCGATGCGGGGATCGAAGCGCTGCTGCGCGAGCCCCTCGTGAGCTGGCCCGAGGCGTCTCCGATCGCGGTCCGAGAGGTCGCCGAATCGACTCACGGGGTGGAGGCGGCGTTCCTGCCCGTTACCGTGGGCGTCGCGAGTCTGGGCCGGCGCGATCTCGCGGAGCAGGTCGTCGACGCGTTGTCGAACACGGTCACTGGCACGTTCCCCGTCTGGCTGCCGGGGGCGGACCGGCTTGCGGGACCGGGTGGCGCCGGTTTGGCGGCGGTGCGCGCGATGTGCGAGCGAGCCGCCGCCGGCAGCGACCTGTTCGGCCCCTTCCTCCTTGCCGCCGCGGAGGCGTCGCTGTGCGGGCGGCCGCTCGCGGCGGAGGAGTTCGCGCGAGAGACGGCCGTGCGACAGGCCGGGAAGCTGATCCTCCGCGCCTACGGGTATGAACGACTCGTCGTGATGGTCGAGTTGACGGGTACGTGGAGCACCGCGCAGATCGAAGTCGCGGAAGCGAACGCGCTCTGGCTGGCCGGGCCGGGGCGGCTCGGCGTCTGGCTCTTCGGGACCCCGACCGCCGGCATGACGCGAGTGCCCCGCTCGTCGGTCTGCGGCCGGATGCCGACGTCGGAGCAGACGGCCACGCCGCGCCCTCCCTACCTGACGCCGCTGCGAGGGCGACCCAACCCGTCCAGCCAAGTGGAGCAGCGCCTCGAGGCGCACCTCGCGCGATCCTCATGGGCAACGGGTCGCGCCTGGAACCAGACCTGGTCGCCGGGGGTTCTGACCAACCCCGTTCGGGTCGATCTCGTCTGGCTGCGGGAGAGGTGCGTCGTCGAGCTCGATGGACCCGACCACCTCGACACCGACAAGTACGCCGCCGACCGTGCGCGCGATCGCGCGCTGCAGCGCTCAGGCTTCCTGGTTCTCCGATACACGAACGAGGAGGTGCTCGACGACGTGGCCCGCGTCGTCGACGAGCTCGAGAGAGTTCTGGAGGACCGGCGGCGGTCCACGACACGGGAGGCGTGAGGTGGAGTACGGGATTCCGGAACGCGCCGTGTTGATCGCGCTGATGGCCCTCAACCAGGAGGCGCGGAACGCGGAGCTCAAGCGGCGCTACGGATTCGACATCAGGAAGCCCGTTCGGGAGAAGCTCAACCGGGACGGGCTCCTCCGGAGCCGCAGCCTGGGAGGTAAGGGCTTTGTCCACGAGCTGACCGACGCAGGGTGGGCCTGGGCGGTGGCCGAACTCGACGCACCGGTGCCGCCCCGGGCGGGCTCGGGCGGGCGCGCGCTGTACGCGCTCCTCAACGGCCTGAAGATCGCGCTCGACGCGCGAGGGATGCTGCTCCAGGAGCTGTTCGCTCCCCGGGTTCCGAAACCTGCCGGTTCACTCCGGGACCGGATTCGGCAGGCCTACCGCGGCCTCGCGCGCCGGCCGTGCGACTGGGTGGAGCTGCGCGACCTCCGGGCCCAGCTTGGCGATTGGCCTCGCCACGAAGTGGACCAGGAGCTTGTCCGGATGTTTCGCAAGGAGGACGTCAATTTCACGCTGCACGAGGACCGCGGCCGGCTCACGCAGGCCGACCGGGACGCGGCGCTTCGGCTCGGCGTGGACGACATGCACTTGATCAGCATGGAGTGACGCTGTGGAGCCAGAGCTGAGAGCACTCGGGCAGGTCGCGTTCCGTACGGCGTATGCGGGCAACGACATCTGGCGCGACGACGTCATCCACGTCGACGGCGTTCATTCGTGGGCGTTCGACCGGGTTCTGGAGACGCTCGACCGAGTGCGCGGCGGCGCCCCGGTCGGCAACCTAGTCATCCAGGGGCGCCCGGGAATCGGCAAGTCGCACTTCCTGGGCCGCGTCCGACACGCAGTGGTCGATCGGGATCAGGTCTTCGTCCTCTTCCAGCCCAGTACCGCGCGCCAGTTCTGGGACAGTCTGGCCCTTGCTTACCTGGATGCTCTGCATCGGAAGGCAGGCGCAGCGGGTGAGACCCAGTTGAGTGCCGTCCTCCGAGGTTTGGGCGCAGCGATTGGGCTGCAGGAAACGGAGATCGAGGCCCTGGCGGCGGGAACGTTCGACGTCTCGCATCTGAAGGACGTTCGCCGAAGCCTCCAACTGCACCTCGGTCGCCGGCCCGCGGACCAGGTCGCGGTCGACGTGGCCCTCGCGCTCATTCTGACCAACAGCGAAGATGCTGCCCATCAGGACATCGGAGATGCCCTGACTCAAGGGCTGAAAACCGATGTGGACAAGGCGCGCGCGCATGCCATTCGCGCGAGGCGGATTCCGTGCCGGGAAGTCGTCAGCGCATTCGACCGGCTCGTGGGCGCCTCCGGGCGTACGACCCTTGTCGCGGTCGATCAGCTCGACGGACTGGTCGCGCTCTCACGGTCGCTTGCCGGCGCCGAGCAGCACTTGTTGCTCGACCAAATGGCTACCGGCCTGATGGACCTTGCGGAGGACGTGCAGCATTCACTGGTCGTCGTGTCATGCCTGAACGACAGTTGGACGCTGTTCCGCGAGCGGTCAGTGGCGACCGCCCACGATCGGTATCCGGCGGTCCTCTATCTTCGTGAGATCCCCTCGGCGAAGGTCGGGGCGGCGCTGATCGCCGCCTACCTCCGAGTGGCCTACACCCGCGCCGGGTTCACGCCCCCGTATCCGACTTGGCCGGTGCGGTCGACCGCCTTCGTCGACGCGCCCATGTTCTCCCCGCGCAGCCTGATCAACCTAGTCCAGGATCACTGCGCTCGCTGCCGGGAGCGAGGTCGCGTCACCGAGTTGGAGCAGTTGCTGGCCGAGCGCTCGCCACTGCCGCCTGATCCGCCGCCGCCCCCGCCACCGAGTGATCCCGATCTCGATCAGCGGTTCAGCCGGTTGGTTCAGGAGGCGGACGTCGCCGCCGCGCTCGACGAGAAGAACGTGGACCATGGCCTGCCGCCGCTGCTGCGCGCCGGCCTCACCGCTTGGGCGAAGGAGAACGCCGCGGCGGGTGATTTCTCGTTGGACCCGTCGCCCGGGAGAAACCCCTCGCTTCATGCGCGGCTGCGGCGAATAGTCGATGCGAACACGGATGACGAAGTGCACTGGTCGTTCCGGGCCATCCTGAACGCTAACCCGCTGGCGGCGCTGAACCGGCTGCGGGCGGCCGTGACGGCGTCGGGGCTCGAGCTCTCGGGGGATCGGCGGCGGCTGTTCGTCCTGCGCAACGCGGCCTGGTCCCGGGGCCCGGAGACCCGGCGGGCGCTCGATGAGCTGCGGGCGCGCGGCGGCAAGGTCATGATGCTGCCGGAGGCCGATCTAAAGGTCTTCCGAGCCCTGCAGCAGCTCCTCAAAGACAAGTCGACGGACCTCGACGCGTGGCTCCGGGAGCATCGTCACGCGAGCAGGACGAGGCTGCTCGCACACTTGAATCCCGAGCCCGCCAGCGTCGCAACGTCCGGCGCTGCAGTGCGCGACCCATCGTCGAAGCCCGCCCCGCAGTCCGAGCGCACCCCCAAGGGCGCTGAGCCCGCGGCCGCTGCACGATCCAGTGCTGCCAAGCGATCCGAAGCTGCTGCACCCTCCAGGGCCGTTCCTGTGCCGCGCGAAGCTGACGAGGACTTCATTCTCATCGGCCTTGCGGAAGGCACGGATCGACCCGTGACCATGCCCCTCGAGGACCTGCGGCGCCATACGGTGATCTTCGCGGGCTCCGGCTCCGGCAAGACCGTACTCATCCGCCGGCTCGTCGAGCAGTGCGCGCTGAAGGGCGTTTCGGCCGTGGTGCTCGATCCCAACAACGACCTCGCACGACTCGGTCTGCCTTGGCCCGAGCCCCCCCGAGGCTGGCTCGACGGCGATGCGGAGAAGGCGGAGACCTACCTCCGCAACACAGAGGTCGTCGTGTGGACGCCGCGTCTGATGACGGGGCGCCCGCTCTCGTTCGCCCCGCTGGCCGGCCTGGGCGACGTGGCGGACGATCCCGACGAGTTCGCGATCGCGCTCGACAACGCCGTCGCCTCGCTCGTCCCGCGCTCGGGCCTGCCGGCGTCCGGCGCACGGCTCAGCCAGGGCCGAGCCGTGCTGAAGGAGGCTCTGGCTGCCTACGTGCAACGCGGCGGCGGGGATCTCACGGGATTCCTCGGTTTCCTGTCGGCGTTGCCGGAGGGAGTCAGTCGGCTCGCGAGCGGCGCGAAGCTCGCGGCCCACATCGCCCAGACGCTGCTCGCAGAGACCGTGAACGATCCCTTGCTGGGTGGGATGGGCGAGGCCGTCGATCCATCGGTCCTGCTCCAGCCGGAGGGAGGCCGACGCGCCCGCATCTCCGTCATCAGTCTCGTCGGACTGCCCAACGACGAGCAGCGACAGCACTTCGTCAATCAACTACAAATGGCGCTCTTCGCCTGGGTGAAGAAGCACCCTGCCGGCGACCGGCCGCTGGTCGGCCTGTTCGTCATGGACGAAGCGCAGAGTTTCGCGCCGTCGACGGGCCGGACGGCGACCACGGACAGCACGCTCGCCCTGGCTTCCCAGGCACGGAAGTACGGCCTCGGCCTGGTCTTCGCCACTCAGGCGCCGAAAGGGCTCCACAACCGGATCCCCGGCAACGCGACGACGCAGTTCTACGGCCTGCTCAATGCCCCGGCGCAGATCGCGGCCGCTCAGGAAATGGCCGCTCAGAAGGGCGGCGACGCGCGGGGCATCGCTCGCCTGCGGCCCGGGGAGTTCTTCGTGGGAAGCGACATGGTACCGTTTCAACGGGTGCGCAGCCCCATGTGTCTGAGTCACCATCCACGGAGCCCGATGACCCAGGATGAGATCATCGAGCTGGCACGCACGCGGCGACCACGCGCAGCGCCCGTTGCTTTGCCGACCGGCGTCGCGATCTGACGATGTGCCCGACGACGGCGGTGTGAGAAGATGCCCGAACGAGGGAGACACCATGACCGGCAGATGTCTCGCGCCACGACTGCTCCGCGTGTGCCGGCGGCTGCCGCCGGGAATCACCAGCGCGTCGGTACGGGAGCGCACGGATTCCGCGCGCCGAGGGGCATAGGATGAGCAAGCCGACATGCTCCGTGGTGCTGATTCTCCTCGCGACGGCATTGGGCATGACGGTGCCGGCCACGGCCCAGACGGGGGTCGAGTTGCCGCGCCTCGCCGACGGACGGCCGGATCTGCAGGGCGTCTGGGACTTCCGCACGCTGACGCCGCTCGAGCGCCCCGAGGAGCGCGCCGGGCAGGTGCGGCTGACGCCGGAAGAAGCGGCGGCAATCGAGGCCGCCGCGGCGCGGCGGACCGTCGCGGCGGACCGGCCGACCCCGGTCCGGACGGCGCCGTTGCCGGCCGGCGGCAGCATCGTCAGCTACAACGATTTCTGGAACGACCACGGGGCCCGCCTGGTCGACGACCACCGCACGTCACTCATCGTCGATCCCCCGGACGGACGGGTTCCGCCTCCGCAGCCGGGGGCGCGGCGGCAGCTCGCGGCCGACGACCCCGCGGCGCCGCCGGACCGCCCGGTGCGGTTCCTGGTGGGCGGCATCGGGACGCACGGCCCCGAGGATCGCGGGCTCGCCGAGCGTTGCCTGCTCGGGTTCAACGCCGGCCCGCCGATCGTGCCGGTCGCCCCCAGGGGCCGCTACAACCAGAACATGCAGCTCTTCCAGACGCCCGACCACGTGGTCGTCTTCACCGAGATGGTGCATGAGGCGCGCATCGTGCCCCTCGACGGGTGGGACCCGCTGCCGGACGGCATCCGTCAGTGGATGGGCAGCCCGCGCGGCCGTTGGGAGGGCGACACGCTGGTGGTCGAGACCACCAACTTCACCGACAAGACCGCCAGCTTCGTCCCGTTCACGCGCCTCGCCATCGGGACCGGCCGGACGCGGCGCCTGACCGAGCGGTTCCGGCTCGTCGGGGCCGACACGCTCCTCTACGAGTTCACCATCGACGACCCCGTGACGTTCGCGCGGCCGTTCACCGCGTCGATTCCGATGAAGCGCGGGACCGCCCCGCTCTTCGAGTACGCGTGTCACGAGGGAAACTACGGCATGCGGAACATGCTGTCGGGCGCCCGCGTCCAGGAGGGGCGCTTGTCGGGGCGTGGACACCGCGCTCCCCGCGGGTCGGCCATGCCACCCCGGAGATGAGGATGGCTTTCCTCGTTGAGCACGGCCGGCGGCCGGGACGGTGCTGACGATTACTGGCCCGCCATCGCGTCGAAGCGCCGCTGCATCTCTTCCGGCGACACCTCCTCGATGCGGTGGCCGATGTTCCAGCGATGGCCGAAGGGAACGCTGTACCCGGTCTGCCGCACGACCTCGGCAACGTCACCGGACCGGCGGCAAGGCGTTCCCCCGGCCGACGATGTCGGGCCATGATCACTATCTCGCGTCGCCGGGGCAGGTGGCGGTCTCGAACGCGACGACGTCTCGGGACTCCGCGCTGATCTCGACGCCGATCAGGTGGACCGCGCGGCCCGGGGCGCGGTGCTTGTCGGCGTACCGGCGGGCTTGCAACTGCGCCAGGGCGGCGCCGCGCTCCGCGCGCTCGGCCACCTTGAACTCGAACACGTAGACGTCCGGTCCGAGCCGCACCGACATGTCCAGCCGGCCGCGGCTGGTGGCCTCCTCCACCGTGACGCCGTCGAGCGCGGCCTGGAACCAGGCGTAGAACACGCTCGTCCAGTAGCCCTCGTAGCGGGCGATCTCGTTCCGGCGATGCCAGTCGTGCGGGATGCCCGCGAGTAGCCGGCGGAACAGCGCCTCGACGCCCGGCCAGTCCGCCGCCGCCAGCCGCCGGCGCAGCGCGCCGGCGTCCTCGGCGGTTCGCCACCTCGGGGCCAGCGCGTCGAGCAGGCTCTCGTTCAGGCCCCGCCGCACCTCCCGGTTCGGATAGCCGAGGCGGTACAGCCGCCGGCTGTCGCGCCGCTCCGAGTCCACGATCGTCAGGTAGCCGGTCTGGAACAGCAGCGCCTCGGGCGCCATCGCCTCCACGTCGAAGGCCGACAGCAGGGCCGCGCTGGCGTGGATCTTCTCGAGGTCCGGGGCCGCGAAGCCGCGGCGGATCAGCGTGTCGACCAGGAACCGGGGCGTCGCGGTCTCGAACCAGTGCGCCTCGAACTCGCGGCTGCGGAACAGCTTGAGCAGGCCGAAGGGGTTGTAGACCCGCTCGGTCCCCAGCCAACTGTAGCCGTTGTACCAGGCGCGGATCTCGTCCCGGTCGAGGCCCGGCAGCTCCGGGGCGAAGACCGTGTCGAGGTCCGCTTCGGTGTAGCCGCAGATGGCCGAGTACGCCGGGTCCACGGTGACGTCGATGAGGTTGTTGAGATCGGAGAACAGGCTGACCCTCGAGAGCTTGCTCACCCCGGTGATGAAGGTGAGCTCGATGTGGGCGTCGCAGGCCTTGAAGGTGCCGTACAGCCCGCGCAGATCGTCGCGGTTGGCCCTAGCCGCGTCGGGATCGTCGAGCGCGTCCAGGATGGGCTTGTCGTACTCGTCCACCAGCACCACGACGCGCCGGCCGGCGTGCTCGTGCAGTGCTTCGAGCAGGCGGCGCAAGCGTATCGGGGCGCTGCCGCCCGTGGTTTCGACGCCGGCCCGTCGGGCGACGTCGTCGAGCTGCGCCGCCGCGTTCTCCTCGATCAGGTTGGGCTTCCTGAAGTTGCCGCCGCTGAAATCCAGCCGCAGCACCGGGTGGCGCCGCGACCAGTCCCAGCCGTCGTGGACGGCCAGCCCGCGGAAGAGCGGTTCGGCGCCCTCGTACAGTTCCTTGAGCGTATCCACGAACAGGCTCTTGCCGAACCGGCGCGGGCGCGACAGGAAGTAGTGAGTGCCGGCGTCGTTTGCGAGTCGACAAGCATGGGCGGTCTTGTCCACGTAGTAGTAGCCTTCCTCGCGGATGCGGCGGAACGTCTGTATGCCGATGGGGAGCCTGCGCTTCTCCATGAGGACCTCTCGGGCGTGGCGGGCCTGGCCGTCGCCGTCTTCTAGCGGCCGGTCGCCGCCGCCGTCCCGTCCCCCTCCGCTGCCGTCCCGGCATTGCTCGCGGGCAACCGGAAGGCGATCAGCCCCGGCACCTCGCCGCCGACGGTCAGCGCGACGTGCTGGACGCCGTCGAGCAGGTAGGTCATGGGCGCGCCGAGGGCCCCGGCCGGCAGGTCGATGGAGGCGATCTCGGCCCCCGTCGCCTTGTCGTAGGCCACGAGGCGCGGCCCGCCGTCGCTGCCGCCCGCGGTCAGGGCGTAGATCAGCAGCGTTTTCGTCAGCAGGGGGCCACTGCGGCTGGCGTCGCCCCCGACGGGGGGCAGGTCGAGGTCGCGCAGCATGGGGTGGTTGCGGATGCGGTCGCCGTCGCCGGTGGGGATCATCCACGCGTGCTCGCCGGTGTTCAGGTCGATGGCGGTCATGCGGGTGTAGGGCGGCTTCCACAGCGGCAGCCCCCGCGGCATCACCGGGCCGGCCGAGACCGACCGGCGGATGTAGCGCAGCGTCGACGGCTCGTGCGGCTCGGGCTCGGTGAGCTGGATGGTCGAATGGCCGTTCGTCGACGGCACGTAGAGGTAGCCGGTCTCGGGGTCGACGGCCGCGCCCGACCAGCTCGCGCCGCCGCCCACGGGGGGCCGCATGATGGTGCCGCGCAGGGTCTGGGGCGTGTAGAGCGGCCCGAGCCGGAAGCCCTCGACCGCGGTGACGGCCATCTGGCGGATCTCGGGCGTGAAGTCGACGAGGTCGTCGATCGACGTGCCCTGGTACTCGAACGCGGCGGGCCGGGTGGGGAAGGGCTGGGTCGGCGACATGACCTCGCCCTCGAGGTCGGTGTCGGTCGCCACCGGCAGCTCCTCGATGGGCCACACCGGCTCGCCGGTCACCCGGTCGAAGACGTAGACGAAGCCCTGCTTGCTCACCTGGGCCACCGCCTTGATCTCGCGCCCGTCGACGGTGACGTCGAGCAGGTTGGGGGCGGCCGGCAGGTCGTAGTCCCACAGCCCGTGGTGGATGGTCTGGAAGTGCCACTGCCGCTGGCCGGTCTCGACGTCGACGGCGACGATGCTCTCGGCGAAGAGGTTGTCGCCGGGGCGGTGGCCGCCGTAGTAGTCGTTGGTCGGCGTGCCGACGGGCAGGTAGACCCAGCCGAGCTCCTCGTCGCCGCTCATCATCGACCAGATGTTGGTGTTGCCGCTGTAGCGCCACGACTCGTTCAGCCACGTGTCCGACCCGAACTCGTCGGCGCTCTGGGGCACGGTGTGGAAGTCCCACCGGTGCCGCCCGGTCCGGATGTCGTAGGCGCGGGCGAAGCCGGGGGTGGCCTCGCGGGTGATGGTGCGGTCGTTGATGGTCGAGCCGACGACGATGGTGTCGTTGATGATCATCGGCGGCGACTGCGACGAGAGGGGCAGCAGGTTCAGGACATCGCGCTCGCCGCGGGTCGCGCGGGGCACGCCGTCGGTGAGGTCGACGCGCCCGTTGTCGCCGAAGTCGGGGTCGGGCAGCCCGGTCTTCGCGTCGACGGCGATGAGGAAGCCGTCGCCGGTGGCCCACACGATGCGGGCGTCGCCGGCGTTCTCCCAGTACGCGACGCCGCGGTGGCGCCACTGCGCGATGGCCGGCATGCCCGACTCGTAGGCGCGGGGGTCGTGCACCCACAGGGTCTCGCCGGTCCGCGCGTCGATGGCCGCGGCCCGGTAGAGGGGCGTGCTCAGGTAGAGCACCCCGTCGACCATGAGGGGCGTCGCCACCAGCGAGCGGATGGTCGGGCGGGCGCGCGTCTGTCGCACCCCGTCCCACGCCGTCCACAGGTCGGGCTCGTCCGCCTGCAGGATGTCGAAGAGGGTGTCGGCCGCGACGAGCGAGTCGCCGCCGGGGGTGGAGCGGACGAGGTGGGCGTCGACCGACGTCCAGTGCCAGCGCACCTCGAGGTCGGCGAAGTTCCCGGCCGTGATCTGGTCGAGCGGCGAGTACTTCGTGCTGCCGCTGTCACCCGCGTAGCTGCGCCACTCGCCGCCGGCCGGCGCCCCGTACTGCGCCTCGGCAGGGCTCGCCGCCAGGCACACGACCGCCGCGAGCGCCCCCGTCGTCAGTGCCCCGATCCATCGCATGGTCAACACCTCGGGTTTCTGTTCGGTCGACTTGTACCCTATTCTGTACCGACCCTCGGCGGAGGCGAAGTCATGGATACGATCACGTACTCGGACGCTCGGGCAAACCTCGCGAAGACGATGGACCGCGTCTGCGACGATCGCGCACCGGTCGTCATCACGCGCAGGAACGGCGGGGCCGTCGTCATGCTGTCGTTGCGCGACTACGAGGGCCTCGAGGAAACGGCCCATCTGCTGAAGAGTCCCGCGAACGCACGACGTCTGCTGGAGTCGCTCGAAGAGCTGAAGGCCGGCGGCGGGGTGGAGCGCAGGCTCCGCGAATGAAACTCGTCTTCTCCCGGCACGCTTGGGACGACTACCTGCACTGGCAGAAGACCGACCGGCGGATGGTTCGGCGCATCAACGTGCTGATCGAGGACATCCTACGGTCACCGTTCACGGGCATCGGGAAGCCGGAACCACTCAAGAACCAACTGGCCGGCTGCTGGTCGCGACGCATCGACGGCGAACACCGGCTCGTCTACCGGGTCGAAGGCGAGTCCATCCAAATCGTCCAGGCCCGTCACCACTACTGACGGGTCGCTGACCGCCGTCGTTGCAGGAGCAATGAACATGGACGACGAGCTCATCCGGTCGGATCCCGCGGTCCTGATGGGCAAACCGGTCGTCGCGGGGACGCGCATCACCGTCGAGCTGATTCTGGAGAAGCTCGCGGCCGGCGAGACGTTCGACCAGATACTCGAAGCGCATCCGCGCCTGACCGGTGCTGGGATCCAGGCCGCTCTGAGGTTCGCGGGCGGCACCTTGCGAGCCGACGTGGTCTATCCCACCGCGGGACCGGACGCGTGAGGTCTCAGTCGTCGTAGGAGACCCGGGTCAGCGAGCGCTCGTACCAGCCGTCGCCGACCGGATCGAAGGTGTTCATCTCCATCAGCTCGCCGCCGAAGACGTGAAGCGTCACGCACGGCCGGTCGGTGAGGTCGTTCGTCAGCGAGTGGTACTCGAAGGGCGGGATCAGGAAGTTGGCGTCGCCGGCGACGACCCGGTGCGACTCCACCGGGGCGAACCGGCAACGGTGGGCTTCCTCCTTGAGCGGTGCGTATTGCGTCACCTCCAGCTCGCCTTCAAGGACTCCCTCGACGCTCCACAGGTTGGGGTGGTCGTGAATCGGGGTCCCCTGACCGGGGGCCCAGGCGAGCACGAGGACCGTGTAGCGGCGAGCCGGGTCGCGGTGCAGCAGCCGCCTCGCGTAGCGGTCTGGGCGGGTGCGCCGGAAACGCTCGTCGAGTTGGAGCCGCCCGGGCGCGTTCTCGATCTCGTGCTGCACGGCCAGGGTCACGGCCTCGACGTCCCCGACGCTGACGGCGGCATCGAGCCGCCGCACGAATTCGTCTGCTCCCATGACGCTCATCGCCGACCTCCGTCGAGAGTCGCGGGGCCCCGCCCGCCCGGCCGAATCCGGCGCGAGGCCTGGCACCGCGGATCACTTGGCAGTCTAACCGACGCGGACGCCTTCGGGGGACGATGATGCACGCGGCCGTCCGCGTGGCTACCGCACCCGGGAGGCGTCGGCGGGCCGGGGCCCGCCGAGACCGGCGACGCAGCCACCGCAGCCGGCTTGCACCGGCGTAGCAGGAAGCGGTGCAGAATCGATGGCCCGGGCCTGCCGTTCGACCCGCGGTCACCGCAGCACGTCGCTGTCCTCCGCCATCCGGACGAGCACCTCGGCGTCCTCGGGCAGCAGGAGCCGGCGGGCGACGGACTCGTCGGCGGCCTGCCGGACCGCGTCGACGAAGCCGGCGTGGTCGCCGTAGCGCTCTTCCAGCGACAGCCGCGGGTCGCCGTTCGCCATCCGCTCGGCGCGCGTGCGGGCGAAGGGGAAGAAAGCCCCGGTCAGCGAGCACAGGTCGCGCCCGCGGGGGCCGGCCGCGTGCAGGTTCCAGCCGGTGTTGGTGCCGACCGGCGCCGCGATGTCAACGGTGTGGATGCCGGCGACATCGTGCCCGTCGCGGTCCGTCGTCGGCACGAGCACCCGGTACGACCCGCCGCGCGTCGGCGGCAGCACCGTCTGCCGGCCGCCCCCGGCGCCGAACGTGGGGCCGAAGCCGAGCGCGTCGAGCCCGTTCACCCGCGTCGGGAACGTGACGCCGGGAATGGCCGGGAACGTGCGCGCCACCTCGTCGACCGTGGCCAGCGTCCCGCGGCGCACGTCGGGATAGCTGCTCGCGGGCGGCTCGATGCCGCGGTCGGCCCAGTCGTCGAGGGCCACGAGGAGGGCGCGCATCGCCGGGGCCGCGCTCCGGTAGGTGTTCGTCGCGTACGCGCAGGCCCCGCGCGCCGTCGGCATCGCCCCGACCCCCGCCGCCCCGCCGTGGGGGTGGCTGGCCAGGAGGTAGAAGCGGACGTTGTCGGGGACCGGCACCGGGTCGCCGCGCCCGTCGTGGACGTTCAGCGACGCCTTCATCTGCCAGAACTCGTTGCTCGTGTCGACGTGGAAGACGAGGGGGTCGGTGGCGGGCCGCTTGAGGATGCCGTCGCGCACGTTCGTCACCGGGTCGGTGGTCACCGCGTAGGTCAGCGGCGGGACCGACTGCGACGTGAAGTCGGTCGTCCGGTCCTGGCGCGAGTAGATGTTGGGGTCGGCGAACTCGACGTTGGCGAACAGCCGGTGCGAGCCGGGGATGTGGATGCGGACGGCGTCGAACACCCGCCGGTGCGCCTCGTCCTCGTTGAAGCCGAGGTAGAGCCAGTCGCGCAGGTACATCCCCGTCGACGAGATGCCGAGCCCGTAGGCGCGGCGGATGCCGGTGGCGTCGGCGCTCGCGGCGAGGGGGTTCGGCGTCCCCGCGTCGTCGGCCGTCTCGTAGCGCAGGAACGACGCGACGTCCCGGGTGACGGCGTAGCCGAGGCCCATCACCCACGGGTTCTTCGCGGGGTAGATGAGCTCGTACACCTTGTCGGGGTCGAACCCGTCGAAGAGGCAGATGTCGCTGGTCGAGGGCGCGAGCGACGCCTCGCCCGACGGGCACGTCCCGAACGCCCAGCCGTCGGCGGGGACGGGCCGGCGCCCGCCGTCGATGGCGTCGCGGACGGTCAGCGTCGAGTGCGACGTGTCGGTGTCGGCCGTCTCGTAGCTCACGAACCGGTCGTTCCCCTTGAGAGGGAGCGTATGGGTGACGGCGCCCGACGCCGTCGGGTCCGACGGGTACTCGATGCGGATGCGCGAGACGATGGGGCTGCCGTCGGCCTGCGCCGCGACCGGCAGGTTCGCGCCGAGCCGCGTTGCCGTCGTCACCACGTCGCCCGCCCAGCCCGCGTCCACCAGGGTGTAGCCGAGCCGGAAGAACAGCCCGGCGTCGGCGTCGGGGCCGGTCGACGGGAAGGTGTGGAAGCCGAGTTCGATCGCGTTCCCGCGGTTGTTGATGCCGTACAGCAGCTTCCCGTTGCCGCGCGCCATGTCGACCGGCTTGACGATGAAGAACGGCGCGCTGAACTCGACCATACCCCGGTCGTTGCGGGGGGCGCGGTCGAGGTTGACGATGACCGCGTTGAGGGGATCGCCGGGGTCGACCTCCATGTGAACGGTGCCGTCGAGGCGCTCGAACGGGCCGGCGTCGCCGAACGCCTGGCCGCCCGCGTACGGCGTCGTCCGCTCCACCTCGATTCGCACCACCCGGGCATCGACCGGCGTCGGGGCCGCCAACGCGCAGAGCACGACGCCCAGAACCACGAGTGTGAATGTGCGTTTCATCACGTGCCTCTCCTTCATCGAACTCGTCTGGTGCCGAAACCGATGCCCGCGTCGGGGCGGGCACCGCAGACAATCTACTACAGCCGCAGGCCGCGCAGCCGCACGGCCGCCCGGTGTCGACTCCTGGGCCGGCGAGCGGACCGTCTACGGCTTCGAGCAGGCCGCGCAGCCGCACGACCGCCCGGTGTCGACTCCTGGGCCGGCGGGCGGACCGTCTACGGCTTCGAGCAGGCCGCGCAGCCGCACGACCGCCCGGCGTCGATTCTTCACGGCTCCGTTGTCCGTTTCCTGGTCTCCCAGATGCACCTGATTGCAGGCGTCAGCCGCCGAGGGTCGGAACCAGTCGGCGAATTCGCCGTGGGTCACCGACGGCGGCCGGACGAACTGCGAACCGGCTCTCTTCAGGGTGCCGATTCAGGGCCTCGTGCCGGATCCAGACGGAACCGGTGTGACCTACAACTAAAATGGACGCGAGGAACCTGTGAAACGAATAGTCGCTCCGCTCGTCGTGCTAATCCTGACGTTGGTCGTACTCGCGCGCGCGTCGTCGGCTTCCGTGACGCCGCAGAACCGTGACCCGCGGGAACAGGAACAGGGCGGGGAACCGGCCGACGCGCCGGCCGGCGAGCTGGGCCGCGCGCTCGGGATGACGCCGGCCGAGGTCGAGGCCTTGGGGCTGTCGCCGGCCGAGATGCGGCGGCTGCTCGCGGGATTCACCGAGGATACCGTGGTCGTCGGCTCGCGCGCCCAGCCGCGCAGCGCCACCGAGTCGGCGGTCCCGGTGGACGTGCTGTCGGCCGCCGACCTCGTCAGCCAGGGGGCCGGCGACCTGAAGGACCAGCTCCGCACCGTCATCCCGTCGTTCAACACGAACACCCAACCCATCAGCGGCGGCTCGACGGTGGTCCGCCCCGCGATGCTCCGCAACCTCGCGCCGGACCACACGCTGATCCTCGTCAACGGCAAGCGCCGTCACCGCTCCTCGATAGTCGACTGGCACGGCGGCAACGGCGTGGCGTTCGGCTCGCAGGCCCCCGACATCTCCGCCATCCCCTCGATCGCCTTGCGGCAGGTCGAGGTGCTGCGCGACGGCGCCGCCGCCCAGTACGGCTCCGACGCCATCGCCGGCGTGATGAACTTCCAGCTCAAGGACGCCCGCTCGGGCGGCAGCGTCGAGCTCAACACGGGGATGTACCGCGCCGGCGACGGAGAGTCGGCCCAGTTCGCGGGCAACGTCGGCCTGCCGCTCGGTGCCGCCGGTTTCGCTAACCTCAGCCTGGAGTACGGCAACGCCAACCCCACCGACCGGGCCGCCCCGCGCCGCGACGCGATGGCCCTCATCGAGGCCGGCAACACGCACGTCCGCTCCGACCGTCCGCAGGTGTGGGGCGATCCGGACGTCGACGACGACCTGAAGCTGTTCGGCAACTTCGGCTACGCCCTGCCGGGCGGCGTCGAGCTGTACTCCCATACGAGCTTCGCCACCCGGAAGGTGGCCTACGGCATCTTCTTTCGCAACCCGAACACGCGGCTCGGGGTGTTCAGCAACGACCGCGGCCGCACGCTGCTGGTCGGCGACGTCCTCGCGGCGAACGGCATGGGTTCGGCCGACTGCCCGACGGTCGCCGTCACCGACCTCGTGCCGGACCCCGTCGCGCTTAGGCAGGTGGCCGACGATCCGAACTGCTTCACGTTCCAGGAGCTGTTCCCCGGCGGCTTCACGCCGCAGACGGGGGGCACGGCGGCCGAGGCGTCGCTCGTCGGCGGCGTGCGCGGCAGCACCGCCGGAGGCTTCAACTGGGACCTGAGCGGCTCGGTCGGCACGCACCGCGCCGACTTCTTCATCCGCGACACCGTCAACGCATCGCTCGGTCTCGAATCGCCGAACGCGTTCGACGTCGGCAGGAACCGGCAGCGGGACGTCAGCCTCAACTTCGATGTCTCGCATGCCGTCACCGACAGGGTCCACGTCGCCGCCGGGGCGGAATGGCGCGACGAGCAGTACGGCGTCCGCGCGGGCGACCGCGCGGGATGGGAGATCGGTCCGTATGCGGCGCAGCGCTTCACGGCCGGCTCGAACGGCGTCTTCGCCTACACCCCGCAGCAGGCGGGGGCCTGGAGCCGCCACAACGTCGCGGCCTACGGCGACCTCGAGGTGACCGGCACGGACGACGCCTGGACCGGGGGCGCGGCGGTCCGCGTCGAGAACTTCGAGGACTTCGGGACGACGACGAACGGCAAGCTGTCGGGGCGCTTCCGCTTCGTGCGGGGCAGCGTGAGCACGGGCTTCCGGGCGCCGACCCCCGGCCAGCAGAACGGCCTCCAGATCCAGAGCTGGTTCGACCCGACGGTGGGCGATCTGGTCAACAACGCGGTCATCCCGTCGATCTCGCCGGTGGCGCGGCTGCGTGGCGGGGCGCCGCTCGAGCCCGAGACGTCGATCAACTACACCGCGGGCGTCGTGTTCGGCGGCGGACCCTTCACCCTCACCGCCGACTACTTCCGCATCGACGTGTCCGACCGCATCGGCATTACGAGCAACTTCACGCTGACGCCGGCCGAGATCGCCGAGGTCGTGGCCGGGGGCTTCGAGGCGGCCGAGAGCGTGAGGAACTACCGCTTCTTCACCAACGCCTTCGGCACGACCTCGCAGGGCGTCGACGTCGTCGCCACCTGGACGCCGCTTGCGCTGCGCGGGAACACCGTCATCAGCGCCGTCTTCAACCACACCGACACCGAGGTGACGGACAACGCCAGGGGGCTGCTCGACGGCCGGCGGCTCGCCGAGTACGCCTACGCGCTGCCGCGCACGCGCTGGAACGTCGGCGTCACGCAGCGCGTCGGGGGGGCGAGCCTCCTCGGCCGCCTCAGCTACTACAGCGGCTGGTACGACTACGACAGCGGGTACGGGACGGTCTTCGATCCGTCCGGCGGCCTGGAGCAGGGCTTCTTCGACGGCCGGCCGATCGTCGACCTGGAGCTGAGCGTCCCCCTGGGGCGCGGAACGACGCTGGCCCTCGGGGGGCAGAACGTCTTCGACACCTACTCGCAGGTGTCGGTCATCGCCAACGCCGTCGGCGAGCAGTACAGCGAGTACATGCCGTGGGGCTACAGCGGCGCCTACTACTACGCGCGCGTCGGTTACGACTGGGGCGGCTGAGCCCGGCCGGCCGCACCGTCGAGGGCCCGGCGTGGGCCGCGTCGACGCCGCTTCCGCCGGGGGGGCTGCTGCTCAGGGGCCCGGCGTCGGCCGTGTCGGTGCTCCTTCCGCGGCGGGCTCCGGCGTCGGCCGCGTCGGTGCCCCTTCCGCGGTGGGCTGTCGTTAGGGACGTTCCCGGAACCGCGTCTCGGTGCAACTGCTGAAGTCGATGACTCCCGCCATCCTCCGCTGCAGGGCGCGGAAATCCTCGTCGCCCATCAGGATCTCGTTGAAGATCTGCCGCATGTCTTCGTCGGCGTGACGCTCGCTGAAGAGAATCTGGTCGACGGGCCGCTCGATGTTCTGAAAGCCGGTCATCCACCGGCCGGTCCGCGCCGACATCTCCGCACCGGGGTAGTTCCCCTCCACCAGGTCGACCATCTCGCGCGCGAGGGCCTCCGCGGCGTCTTCCTGACCCGGTCCGATGTTGCAGACGCGCTGGAAGACGAGCGGAGGTTCGTCCTGCCTCGCGGCCGTCCCGATCGCGGTTCCGGCGGTGCCGAGCAGTGCGATGGTGACTATAGCGGTCCTCATGGAACTTGCCTCCTCACACGAATTCGGCTGGTTTGGCAGCGTCGTCCACTAGGGTGGCAGACGAGAATGTTGGTGTTCAGTGAGATCACGACTCGGTAGCTTCTTCTGCGATGGCCCGTTCCATGTCGTCGAGCGTGGCCGGAGGTTCATCGGCTCTCAGTGCGCCGAACAGCCGGTCGATGGACCGCACGGGCAGGATGCGCACGCCGTCGTCGACGATTAGGTAGCGGACCCGGTCGCCGGGCCGTACGCCGAGCGCGTCGCGCACCGGTTTGGGCAGCGTGGTCCGACCCTTCGTCGCGATGGACGACTCGAGCATCCGGAACGTCCTTTTCTCCTCGCGGGCGGCCTTCTCGCGACTGCGTAGCCTTGCGCGCCCTTTATTCGTTGCGGCTACGGCAGCGCCAGTGCGACGAGCTGCTCTCGGGCGTCTCCGCCGCCGACGGCGAGGACGATGTACTGCCGGCCGTCGGCCAGGTAGCTGATGGGTGCCGACGACGACCGCGCGGGCAGCGCCATCTCGAACACCTCGTAGCCGGCGTCCTTGTCGAACGCGCGCAAGTGGTTCGACTCGATGCCCTGGCCGATGAAGAGCAGGGTCTTTGTCAGCAGGGGCCCGCCGCCCTTCTCGTAGTTGCCGAGCGGCGGCAGGTCCATGCCGCGCAGGGCCTCGTGGTCGCGGGGACCGTCGCCCAGCGGCACGCTCCACAGCTTCTCGCCCGCGTTCATGTCGAGGGCGGCGAGCTGGGAGTAGGGCGGCTTGAAGAGGGGGAGGCCCCGCGGCCCCGGCAGGTTGCTCACCCGCGGCCGGATCGTCAGGTCGGACCGCGCGGGGTCGCCCGGCTCGAGCACGACGAACGAGAAGTGGGCCCAGCTCGGCACGTAGAGGCGGCCGGTCTCGGGGTCGAAGGCGGCGCCCCACCAGTTGGCGCCCCCGCTCCACCCCGGCCGGACGATGTTGCCGCCCAGGGCGGGCGGCGTGTAGAGGGGGCCGGCGGTGTGCCGCTCGTAGATCGCGAGGGCCTCGGCCCGCAGCTCGTCCGTGAAGTCGATCAGGTCCTCCTCGAGCGACCCGTTCGTCAGGTAGAGCGGCGGCTTCGTCGGGTACGGCTGCGTCGGCGAGGTGCGCTCGCCCGGCACCGTCGACGGCGGCACCGGCCGCTCCTCGATGGGCCACACCGGCTCGCCGGTGGCCCGGTCGAAGACGAACGTGAACCCCTGCTTGGTGATCTGGGCGACGGCCGCGATCTCCCGCCCGTCGACGGTGATGTCGATAAGGTTCGGGGCCGCCGGCAGGTCGTAGTCCCACACCGCGTGGTGCACGAACTGGAAGTGCCACACCCGCTCGCCGGTCTCGGCGTCCAGGCACACCAGCGAGTTCGCGAAGAGGTTGTCGCCGGGGCGGTGCCCGCCGTAGTAGTCGGTGACCGGCGAGCCGATCGGCAGGTAGACGTAGCCCAGTTCGGGGTCGGCGCTCATGTTCGACCACACGTTGGCCCCGCCCGCCCACTTCCACGAATCGTTGCCCCAGGTCTCGTGGCCGAACTCGCCGGGCTGGGGAATGGTGTGGAAGATCCACTTCATCTCGCCGGTCCGCACGTCGTAGCCGCGGACGTGCCCCGGCGGCGCCTCCTTGCGGCCGGTGCCCTCGGTGATGGCCGAGCCGACGACGACGGTGTCGCCGGCCACGAGGGGGGCCGAGCTGACCGCGTACTGGCTCGTGTCGATGATGCGGCCGAGCCCGCGCGTGAGGTCGACCCGGCCGTTCACGCCGAAGTCGGGGTCGGGCTCGCCGGTCTTCGCGTCGACCGAGACGAGCCATGTCCGCCCGCCAGCGTAGAGCAGCCGGGCGTCCCCGCCGTCCGACCAGTACGCGAGCCCCCGCGACAGGAAGCCGTGCACGGCGGGTCGGCCGTCGAGGTAGAGGCCGGGGTCGTACGTCCAGAGGGTCTCGCCGGTCGTCGGGTCGATCGCGGCGACCTGCCCGAGGTTGGTGGTGGTGTAGAGCACGCCGTCGACCACCAGGGGGGTGACCTCGTAGGCGTAGGTGCGGAACCGGCGTCCCTCGCCGATGACGGGGTTCTCGGCCCGCAGCTTCTCGTCGACCGACGTCCAGGTCCAGGCGATCTCGAGCCGGTCGACGTTGTCGGGGGTGATCTGATCGAGGGGCGTGTACTTCGTGTGGCCGGGGTCGCCCCCGTAGAAGCGCCACTCCTCCGGGTCGGCGCCCGCCTGGGCCAGCGCCTCCGGTGGCCCCGTCGCCGCGCCCGTCACCACCAGGACCCCGACCAAGCCGCGTGCCGCCGTTCGCCCGATCCATCGCATGGTTCACCCCCGGATGTGCCGCGGCTACGATCTTACGCCAGCGGAGGCCGCTTCGACGGTGCCGACGGTCGGATCGCCGACCCCGGCTGCGAACAGGCGCCCGACACGCCCGGCCGGGGCGGGCATGCAGAGTGGCTCGATGACATGGCTGAAATCGGACACGCAACTCGGGCGGGGGGTCGGGCTTGTCGGCGACGCCCCGCGGTTTCGACGCCACCTCGTGGGGCCGAAATCGGACACGCAACCCGCGCGGGGGGGCGGGTTGTTCGGCGACGCCCCCGTGGTTTCGACGCGACCTGGTGGGAACGCCCGGCGAGGCCGGCACGGGCCGCCGCCCTCGGCGCGCTCGCGCTGCTGAGCGCGTGCGGCGGCAACCCGGCGGGACCGGGCCCGGTCGACCCGGGCGACCGGCAGGTCTGGCGGGGGCTCATCGTCGCCGACGAGCATCGGTGCTCGCCCTACGACGCAGGCGACTACCGCCATCCTCCGTCGGTCGAGGACGACATCGTCGCCCGGCTCGGCGGGATCTTCAGCCCCTACACCTGCGAGACCTTCGCCTCGACCCGCGAGACCGACGTCGATCACGTCGTCGCCCGCTCCGAGGCGCACGACAGCGGGCTCTGCGGCGCCGACGCCGCCACGAGGGCGCGGTTCGCGGCCGACCTCCGGAACCTCACGCTGGCCGCGCCCGCCCTCAACCGCCACGAGAAGAGCGGCAAGGACGCCGCCGACTGGGTGCCCGACCGGAACCGGTGCTGGTTCGCGCAGACCGTCGTCGACGTGCGCCGCAGCTACGACCTCACCATCGACGAACGCGAGATGCGCGCCCTTGAGCGCATCCTCGCCGGTTGCGCCTCGTCGGCGGTCGTTTGCGACATCGCCTCCCACTCTCGGTGACGCAGACGGAAGCGATCCAGCCATACCATCTCTCTATCAGCGAGACCTGTCACCCGTGACCTGCATCGAGATTCGGGGCGCCCGGACCCACAACCTGAAGGGCATCGACGTCGACGTCCCCAAGCACCGCCTCGTCGCCTTCACCGGCGTGAGCGGCAGCGGCAAGTCGTCGCTCGTTTTCGACACCATCTGCACCGAGGCGCAGCGCCAGCTCGTCGAGACGTTCAGCACCTATGCCCGCCGCCGCCTGCCCCAGCTCACCCGTCCGCCGGTCGACGCCATCCGGAACATCTCGCCGTGCATCGTCATCGACCAGAAGCGCCTCGGCGCGAGCAGCCGCAGCACCGTCGGCACCGTCACCGAGGTCTACACCTACCTCCGCATGCTGTTCTCGCGCTGCGGGCGGCCCCACGTGGGCTGGTCGCACCGCTTCTCGTTCAACCACCCCGACGGCATGTGCCCGGCGTGCAAGGGCCTCGGCAAGCGCGTCCGCATCGGCGTCGGCGAGCTGCTCGACCTCGACCGGAGCATCGAGGAGGGCGCCATCCGGCACCCGAGCTACGCCATCGGCAAGTGGTACTGGCGCGAGATCGTCGGCTCCCGGGTGGTCCCGCCGGACAGGCCGCTCGGGCGGTTCAGCGAGGCCGAGATGCAGCGCCTGCTCTGGGCCGACGGCTTGATCGTCAGGAAGGTCCACCAGGGCGAGACCTACGAGCGGCCCTTCGACGGGGTGGCCCGCAAGCTCGAGCGGCTCCACGTCGACAAGAACGAGGACCAGATTCCGAAGGTGGCGCGCGAGGCGTACCGGCGGCTGTTCCGCGAGCGGCCATGCCCCGACTGCGGCGGCGCCCGGCTGAACGCCGCCGCGCTGGCCGTGGAGCTGTCGGGCGGCTGGACCATCGGCCGGCTCGTCGAGTGCGAGCTGACCGAACTGGACCAGGTGCTCGGGGACCTGGGCGAGCACGACGACTACGCGCCGATCCGCGAGGTTGTCGCGACGCTCGTCGCGCGGATGCGGGGGACGTTGCGGCACCTGATCGACATCGGCGTCGGCTACCTGTCGCTCAACCGGGGGGTGCCGACGCTCTCGGGCGGCGAAAGCCAGCGGGTCAAGATGGCCCGTCAGCTCGACTGCGACCTCGTCGACCTCGTCTACATCCTCGACGAGCCGACGGTCGGGCTCCATCCGCGCGACATCGATCACCTCATCGCCATGCTGCGCCGCCTGCGCGACCACGGCAACTCGGTGCTGGTCGTCGAGCACGACCCCGCCGTCATCCGCGCCGCCGACTGGGTGGTCGACGTCGGCCCCGGCGCCGGCGACGGCGGGGGCGAGGTGGTCTTCTCGGGCCGGCTCGACGACCTGCTGCGGGCCGGCGGCGCCACGTCGCGCGCCCTGCGGGACCGGCTCGATGGGCGGATCCGGCCGGGCCCGGGCGGCGCCGACGGCGCTGCCGGGTCGCGCGCTGCTTCGACACGAGCCGCAAGAATGCCCCGGCAGGGCCGGGCCGACGCCGACGGCGCTGCCAAGGGCCGGGCCGTCCCCGCGCGGCGAAGCCGCCGGCGGTTCCGCGACGCGCTGGTCGTCGACAAGGCGAGCGCCAACAACCTGCGCGGCCTCACGGTCCGGATACCGAAGGGCGTGCTGACGTGCATCACCGGGGTCGCCGGGTCCGGCAAGAGCTCGCTCGTCGCGGAGCTCGTCGAGACCCTGCGGCGTGGCCGGCGAGAGGAACGGGAACCGGACGAGAACGGGGGGCGCGGCGAGAACGAGGGACGCGGCGAGAACGAGGGGCGAGGCAAGAAGGGGGGACGAGGCGAGAACGGCCGCGATGAGGTCGTCGTCGTCGTCGATCAGCGCCCGGTCGGGCGCTCGTCGCGTTCCAACCCCGCCACCTACGTCGGCGTGTTCGACCCGATCCGCAAGCTGTTCGCCGCCGCCAACCGCGTCCCGCCGTCGCTGTTCAGCTTCAACGCCGAGGGCTCGTGCCCGGAATGCAAGGGGCGGGGCTACCTCGAGGTCGAGCTGTCGTTCCTCGACGACGTGCGCCTCGACTGCAAGGTGTGCGAGGGCCGCCGGTACGGGGACGACGTCCTGAAGCTGACGTGGCGCGGCCGCTCCATCCACGACGTTCTCGAGATGACCGTCACCGACGCCCGGGCCTTCTTCGCCTCGGCCGGCGGCGGGGCGCGGCTCGCCGCCGTCGGACGCGGCCTGCAGCTTCTCGCCGACGTCGGCGTCGGCTACCTGCGCCTCGGCCAGTCGCTGTCCACCCTTTCCGGCGGCGAGGCG
This sequence comes from Vicinamibacterales bacterium, assembly GCA_963664545.2. GTDB lineage: Bacteria > Acidobacteriota > Vicinamibacteria > Vicinamibacterales > UBA8438 > JAJEEA01. Next base: position 4,707,832 of record OY761475.2, read on the forward strand.
CAACGCCTGAAGCTCGCCTGCGAGCTGACCCGGTCCGGCAACGTCTACGTCATGGACGAGCCGACCACCGGCCTCCACCCCGCCGACATCGACCGGCTGCTCGCGATCGTCGACCGTCTCATCGCGGTCGGCAACACCGTGGTCGTCATCGAGCACAACCTCGACGTCGTCGCCGCCGCCGACTGGATCGTCGACCTCGGCCCGGAGGGGGGCAGGAAGGGCGGCCGAATCGTCGCCGAGGGCACCCCGGAGGCGGTCGCCGCGCGGCACGCGGTCAGCTACACCGGGCGCTATCTGAAGGAGCGGCTCGGCGCGTAGCCGGGTCGAGGATCCCCTACGGAATGCGACGCCCATCGTCGTCTCTTGCGGCGCGGACTCACAGACAGACGTCCCGAGTCTCCTCGTCGTCCATCAGGATCCCCTACAACAGCTCGACGCGGACGTTCAGCCCCGGAGAGCCGGCCAGCTTTCGGTCCGCAGTAACCAGCAGCTCCCCGAGCGTCTCCGCCAGAGCGACGTAGATCGCGTCGTACGCGGTGACGTTGTCGCGGAGGCCCCAGACCCTGTCGAGGAACGGCTCGTGCGGGTACCGTTCCACGTCGAGCCGCCGCCAGTGTCGGAGCGTCCGAGCCGCATGCCCTTCGTCGAAGGTCCCGTCCAGCACGTACCGTCGAAGGACATGGGCGATCTCGATGTCGATGAGGTGGGGCGCATGCACCACCTCCGCGTCATCGGCCAGTCTTGCCCCCACCTTCCTGCCGCGGGCCGTGTCCAGGAGGAACTCGATGGCGCCGGAGGCATCCAGCACCATCAACGTCGCTCTCGTTCCTCGCGCAGAACGTCTGCCGGCGACCGGTCGAGCACCACCTTCGGCTGCTCACGGATCGCCTGGAGCAGCTCCCGCCGGCTCGGTCGGGCCAGCGCCCGCTCGATCTCCCGAAGTACGTAGAGCGACATCGAAACACCTTCCATGGCTGCTCGGGCCTTCAGTCGTCGGTGAAGGGAGTCCGGCACGTTGCGAATCTGGATCATTGTGGTCATGTCAGATGTATGAAAACATGATCCAGAGGTATCATTCAAGCCGTCTTGAAAAAACGGGAGGGTGTCCACCATGTTGAATCCGCGCACGGACCGGCGTCCCGTGACGCATCCCGGCCGGGCCTGGAGCCTAGGCGGGCTGGCCCTGGCCTCGATCCTCGTCGCTGGCCTGCAGCCTGCCGCGCAGACCGCCGGGATCTCCGGCACCGTCGTCGATCAGGCCGGTCAGGTCGTGCAGAATCCCGGCCTCACGCTCACCGACCGCGCGACGGGGGAGCAGGTGCGGGTGACCGGCGACGACGCCGGGCGATTCGAGTTCGCGGACCTGGAGCCGGGCGTGTACAGCCTCATGGCCGCCAAGCCCGGTTTCGCTCGGCAGTTCCGGCGGTACTCGCTCGAGGCGGGAGAGCGCATTGGGGAGGAGCTGGTGCTCGAGCTCGGCTCCGTGGAAGAGACGATCACGGTGACGGACACCGGCGGGTCGCCCTCCGAGGTGAGGGAGATCAGCGCCGCCACGCGCGAGCGGTACATGCAGAACCGGAACCAGGGCGGCACGATAGCGCCGCCCATCAAGCTCCGGGACGTCACCCCCGTCTACCCGGCGTCCGTGCGCGGCAGCGGCTTCGAGGGCCGGGTCGTCCTGGACGGGCTGATCACGACCGACGGGACCGTCGAGGTGCTGCAGATTCTCGCCCCGGTGGACCCAGAGACGATGACGACGGTGCACCCCGACCTCGCCCGTGCCGCCGTCGAGGCGGTCGGCGGATGGCGCTACGAGCCGACCCTGCTCCACGGCGTGCCGGTCGACACCCGGATGACCATCAACATCACCTTCCGGCCGTAGAGGGCGAGGTTGGCCCATGACGTCGGTAATCCGAATCGCCAGCCATCGCGTCGAGCAGGGACGCGGAATCGTCCAGGTCGATTCCCGGTCGCAGTCCGCCACGTCCGGTGGTCGTGAGATGGGTCCGCGTCTGCAGCTTGGCGGTGCTGCGAGCCGGTCGGCCTGGCAGCGACTCCTCAATGATCTCAGACGCGTTGAGCACCTCCAGCGCGACGAGAGAACCATCCTCGCGGTAGTCGAGAATCACGCCGGGATCGTCTTCATCGCTCTCGGCTATCGGCACGTCGCGAAGGATGAGCGTCAGCGTATCCGTTGCCTCGTCGTAGCGCGCCTTCATCTCACCCCCTCGTGGCTCGAACTTCAACGTCGCGATCGCGCCCAGCGGAGCGCGCTGCTCGCGCCCACCGCCATTATCGCAGCCAGGAGGTTGAACAGCATGTCGACGGGGTCGAACACGCGGCTCGGTATCAGCAGTTGGAGGCACTCGTCGAGCACCCCGACGAGGCCGGCCGCCAGCACTGCGAGCAGCGCGGGGGCGGGGACGCGGCGGCCCCGGCTCGCTCGCTCGGTGAGGGCCTCGTGGATGAACAGGGCGACCACGCCGTACTCGATGAGGTGGGAACGCTCCGTCGGAATCGACATCCGCACGAGCACCAGGAGGTAGGCGGCCGCGACGCCCAGCGCGACGGCGACCTCGGCCCCGCCCGGACGCACCCTGAGGCCCTGCGTTACCGCCGTCGCCAGCACCAGCAGGCAGCAGAGCAGGAAGAGGCCGACGCCCATGCCGAGGTCGCCCAGCACCTCGTTCAGCGTCCGCGCGAGGCCGAGGGTCGAGTAGATGGCGACCACGACGGCGAGCGTCCAGGCCCATAGGCGGCGTTCCCGATCGGACGTGAAAAGGCGTTCGGACATGGGGCGGGGAGGCAAGGCGCTCAGGACGGCTGGATCACCGGGGCGGGTCCGTGTTCGGGCCGGCGCCGCAGAGACGCGCGGACTCGGCGAGCGACCCGAGGGCGAGGCGGGCCGCGCCGCGGTAGTAGTCGGTCTCGGCGTGTTTCTCGACGAGCGCGAGGCAGGCCGGCGTCCACGCGAGCAGGTGGTCCCGCAGGAAGTCCCTCTGGGCCTCGAAGCACCGCGCGAGTTGCGCCGTGTCGCCCAGCGCCGCGGCCCCGGCGGCCTGATCGGACAGGGTGGCCACGAAGGCCAGCTCGAGCCCGAGGTGGTCGTCCGGTTCCCGGTGGACGGCCGGGGCCTCGACGCCGAACCGCCGGTAGAGCTCGCGCACCTGCAGGGTGGGCTCCTGGAAGGTCAGCTTCTTCTTGCTGCGGTGGACCGATTCCCAGGGCGGGGCGAGCATCTCGCCGGGGCCGACGAAGAGCCGGTTGAAGTCCCACTTGAGGCTGCCGAGTCCGGCCGGGTCCCAGTTCGCGCAGAACGCGCTCAGCAAAGCCAGCCCCGCGGCGGTGTCGTCGTCGCGGGACGGGAACGGCCACGCCTCGAACAGGCGGTCTCCGGCCAGCGCGGCCAGCCACCCGGCGCGTGGTGCCTCGTAGAAGCACCGGCCGAGGAAGTGGTAGGCGAGGGCCTGCTCGTCCTGCCGCCGCCGCCACTCGGCGGGGACGGTGGGCGCTTCGCTCGACGCGGGTGCCGTCACCCGCACGTCATCCGCATCGTGCGGCGCGGGAGCGGTCAAATGCCCACCCTCACCCGCATGGCGTAGAACAGGAACCGGCCGCACACCTCCGACACGAGGACGAGCCCGAGCGCCCCGCTCGCGAGGGCGGCGGCGAGTCGATACCGGGAGGGCAGGAGCGGCCGGCGGGCGAGCGCGAGGACACCGCCCAGTGCGGCCGCGGCCGCGGCCAGCAGCCCGAGCCGCAGCAGGAGCACGCCGCTGTAGTCGCCGGTCAGCCGCTCCGCGCTCGCTGCGGCGGCCGCCGACGGCTCGCCGGCCAGGGCGGCGAGATGGAGCGGCACGACGACGAACTCCAGGGCGACAGCCAGGATGCCGGCCAGCGCGAGCCCGGGCAGGACCGCCGACGAAGCCGCGGCGGGGCGGGCGGCAGGGTCGCCGGCTTCCGGTGCGGGACAGCGTCCGACCAGCGCCGCCGCAACGCCGAGGACGCCCAGCCGCAACGCCGTACCGCCGAACGCGGCCGGCGTCGCGAAGCTGTTCCAGGCGGGCTGGGCCGGCAGCAAGTAGATCGCTATCTGACAGCCGAGAAACGTCAGTCCGGCCGCCACCGCGAGCCGGGCCAGCCACACCTCCAGTGCCCGATTCGCCGGCGCCGCATCGTCCGCTTGCCGCTCCAGCCAAGCCACCCCGCCCAACAGCACCGCGAAGAGGCTCCCGAAGACAATCTCGCGACTGAGCCAGGACGTCGAGAAGTTCACGACCGCGCGCGCGGCCTGCAGCGGGTCCGAGAGATGAAAGAGGGCCGCGAGCAGGCCTGCCGACAGCACCGCGAGCACGGCCAGGGTCGGGACCGGTGTCCCGCCGCCGTGGGCCGGGCGGCGCCGATTCGACAGATACCGCAGCACCTGCAGGACGAGGAACGCCCCCACCGCCGCCTGGGTCAGGACCGTGAAGAACACGAGCGACCAGTCGCGCGTCTCCATCCGGGGGGCGCGGTCAGGCGCGGACGAGCTTGAGGGGGATGAAGCGTATCGCCGGCTTGGTGATCTCGGCGTCGGGCAGCGGCCCGAACTGGTCGGTGCCGCCCGCCTTCGCGGCGACTTCGTCGAGCGGGCCCCACTGCAGCGCCTTGGTGGGGCACGCCTCGGCGCACGCGGGCCCCCCGGTGCCGGCGTCGATGCGGTGCGAGCAGAAGTTGCACTTCTCCATCTTGCCGGTCTCTTCGCTGAACTGCGGCGCGTCGTAGGGGCACGCCCAGGCGCAGAGACGGGCACCGATGCACTTGCTCTCGTCGACGATGACGATGCCGTCGGGCCGCTTGGTGATGGCCCCCGAGGGGCAGGCGTCGGCGCACACCGGGACCTCGCAGTGGTTGCACGACATCGACACGTGGTACATGTAGGGCCCGCCGTCGCCGTCGCCCTCCACCGTGCGCACCTTGCGCCAGCGCGGCCCCAGCTCGACCCCGTTCTCGACCTTGCACGCGACCTCGCAGGTGCGGCAGCCGGTGCACCGGTTGGCGTCGAAGAAGAACGCTACCTGCTTGCTCATGCCGCGCCCCCCCTTGCGATCCCGCTGCCGCCGGTGCGGTGGTTGGCGTCGAAGGCTGCCTGCCTGCTCATGCCGCGCCCCCCGTGGATGCCGCGTGGATGCCCGCCGGCGACCTCGACCATCGACGAGTTCAGGGTGTGGCCGAGCGAGATCGGCTCGTACTTGTCGGGGCTGAGGATGCTCGCGGTCTGCTTCTCGTTCACCCCGCCCCAGCCCGTCGTCACGCTCACCACCCCGCGCATGATGCCCTTCGTCACGTGCGCCTTCGCCTCGATTTCGCCGCGGTCGTTAAAGACGCGGATGCGCGCGCCGTCCTCAATGCCGCGCGGCCCGGCGTCGTCAGGGTGGATCTGCAGCACCTGGCTGGCCCAGATCTCGGTCAGGAAGTCGTGGTGGTGGAAGCTCGAGTTGACGTGGTTGTGGTTCTTGCGGTTGATGAGCTGCAGCGGGTAGCGCGCGGCGCGCGCCGGGTCCACCCAGGGTGCCTCGACCGGGTGCAGGTACTCCAGCAGCGGGTCGAAGCCCCGCTCCTGCAGGTACAGCGAGAAGAGCTCGATGCGCCCCGACGCCGTATTGAACCGCTTGTCGGCGAACGGGACCCACGGGTCGGGCATGGGATTGACCGGCCCCTCCTCAAGCTGCTCCAGGGTCACCCCCGTCGGCTCGAGGACGTGCCGCAGCAGCTCGTCGTCGGGCTTGTCGAAGTCGTCGCCGAAGCCGAGCCGCTTGGCCAGTTCGGTCATGATCCAGCGGTCGGAGCGCGACTCGAAGAGCGGCTCGATGGCCTGATTCATGAGCTGGATGTAGCGGCTGCGGATGCCCGCGAGCAGGTTCCGGGTCTCGAACAGGGTGGTCACCGGCAGGACGAAGTCGGCGTAGCGCGCCGTCGTCGTCATGAAGATGTCCTGCACCACCATCAGGTCGATGTTGTCGAGCCCCGCGATGATCTTCCGCGTGTTCGGGTATTGCGTGAGCACGCCGGTGCCCGCCACGTGAATCGCGCGGATGGGATGCGGCTTGCGCTCGACCAGGTACTCGCCGAGCTTCGTGGCGGGGATGCCGTCGATGCGCGGGTTGCGCTGCAGCGGCACCGGCGGGTTGACGGTCCCGCCCTCGCTCAGGTAGCCGCCGTTGTCGTTGACGCCGCCGCCGAGCACGCCGATGTTGCCGGTGAGCGAGGCCAGGTAGAGGTGGCCGATGACGGTCAGGGTGCCGTGGTCGGTGCGCTGCGCGCCGGCCATGTTCTGGATGATGGCGGCGGGCTTGGCGGCCGCGTACTCGCGCGTCAGCGCCGCGATCGAGTCGGGCGGGGCACCCGTGATGCGCTGCACGACCTCGGGCGTGTAGCGCGCGGCGATGGCGCGCACCCACTCCAGCACCGGCTGGTAGCGGACGCCGTCGATGGTGAAGCTGCCGCGCAGGGCGGGCCGCGCGCCCGGGGTGTCGGCGGCGACGGGCCGGCCGGCGCGCTCGTCCCACACGACGAAGCTCCCGGGGCCGCTGCCGCCGTCGGTCAGCAGCCGCAGGTCGCGCAGGTCGACGGGCAGGGTCTCGCCGCCCGCCGGCCAGGCGCGCGACGTCCCCCCGAGGTCGTAGCCGCCCTCGCCGAGCCGCACCAGGAACGGGGCGTTGGTGTAGCGCCGGACATACTCCTCATCGAACAGCCCCTCGTCGAGCAGCACCCTGATCATCCCGAGGGCGTACGCGGCGTCCGTCCCCGGCCGGATCTGGATCCAGCGGTCCGAGAGGGCCGCCGTCTCGCTCAGCCGCGGGTCGATGGTCGTCAGCCGCGCGCCGTGCTCCTCGCGCGCCTGGAAGAGGTTCTTCACGTAGCCCTGGTTCGACACCGCGGGGTTGTTGCCCCAGGCGAGGAAGTACCGGCTGTGCACCCACTCGTCGCGGAACTCCGACCGCCCGCCCCCGAAGATGGCGTTGAACCCCGAGCTGACCGAGGCGCAGCAGAGCTGCGAGATGATCGGCGTCGCCCCGCCGAAGCGGTTCCACCACGCCGAGTAGAGCCCCCGCACGCCGGTCGACAGCGTCGACCAGTTGCCGGTCCCCCCGAAGGCGAGGAACGCCTGGTTGCCGTCTTCCTCGAGAATCCGGCGGTAGCGCTCGGCGATGGTGTCGAGGGCCTCCTCCCAGCTCACGCGCTCCCAGCGGTCCTCGCCCCGGCGGCCGGCCCGGCGCATGGGGTACTTCAGGCGGTGGGGGCTGTAGAGCTGGCGGATGCGCGAGATGCCGCGGGCGCAGGCGAGCACGTTGAAGTCGGGGTCGCCGGTCACCTTGACGAGGCGGCCGTCTTCGACATGCGCGAGCATCGCGCAGTGCAGGCACTCGGGGGTGTTGGCGGTGCGGAAGACGCGGGTCGCGGCCGCCGCGGCCCCGGCGGTGGAGACGCCGGCCGGCGCCCCGCCGGTGGGGTACCGGGTCAGGAGCAGCCCGCCGCCGCCGAGGGCCGTCGCGCCCCCGACGAGGGCGCTCCACTTGAGGAAATCCCGCCGGGACGCCGAGAAGGCGTCGTTCGTGGTGCCGGCGTCAGGCTTTGGCATCGGCATCTCCCGGGGCGGTCCGGGTCGCCACGGCGTCCGCTAGTCGAGCAACCGCAACAGGCCGACCACGGCGCCGGTGACTGCGATCCCGGTGCCGATGATCCACTTGATCAGCCGCAGCTTCAGCGCCGCCAGCCCGGCCGTGAACTGGTCGGCGGTCACGTGCTCGCCATGGTCCGCGGCCTGCCGGACGGCGTCGGCGATGGCGTCCGCGTGGTCGCGATCGATGCCGGCGGCGGTCAACTGCCGGACGATGGCGAGGGAGTCGAACATCGGAGCGTCTCCAAGGGCGACGGGCGGCGTGCCGCGACCATTCGCGTCCATTATAGTGGTAACCGTCGGGCAGAAAGGACTTGCCGTCAAACGGGAAGCTGCGCGCGGTGTCTGGTGCTCCCGCCCGCGCCGACGGAACGCGCCGCGCGGCCAAGGGTTGATCAGCCGTGTCCCAGGTCAGCGGCCGTTCGCCGGCGCGCCTTGTGGTGGCCGGCTTCGGCATGGTCGGCTACAAGCTCGTCGAGCGGCTGGCCGCGCTCGACGCGCTGTGGCGCTACGACGTCACGGTTGTGGGCGAGGAGCCGCATCCCGCCTACGACCGCGTTCGGCTCACCGAGTGGCTCGACCACCGCGACGCCGGCCGGCTCGCGCTCGCCGGGCCGGGCTGGGGCGACGTCCTCGGTGTGCGCGTCGTCACCGGTACCCGGGTGGTCTCCATCGACCGCGAAAGGAAGCTCGTCCGGACCGCTGGCGGCCGGGAGGTCGGCTACGACCGCCTGGTGCTGGCCACCGGCTCGGCGCCGTTCGTCCCGCCCGTCGAGGGGGCGGACAACGACGGCGTGCTCGTCTACCGCACCCTGGACGACCTTGTGCGCCTGGGCCGGCGGGCCGAGCGTGCGCGCCGCGCCGTGGTCGTCGGGGGCGGGCTGCTGGGGCTCGAGGCGGCCGACGCCCTGCGCCGGCTGGGCCTCGGCGTGGTCGTGGTCGAGGCGGCGCCGCACCTGATGAGCCGGCAGCTCGACGGCGAGGCGGCGGCGCGGCTCGAGGCGCGGGTCCGGGGGACGGGGATCCGCACGATCACCGGCGCGCAGGTCCGCCGCATCGAGCCCCGGGACGACGGCCTGGTCCTGACCATCGACGGCGGCACGGAGCCGATCGAGGCCGGCGTCGTCGTCATGGCGGCCGGCGTGCGCCCGCGGGACGAGCTGGCGCGCGAGGCCGGCCTCGCGGTGGCGCCGGAACCGGGCGGCATCGTCGTCGACGACGAGCTGCGGACCTCGGACCCCGCCATCCACGCCGTCGGCGAGTGCGCCTCGCACGCCGGGGTGGTCTACGGCCTCGCCGCACCGGGATTCCGGATGGCCGAGACGCTGGCCGACATCCTGGCCGGCCGCCGCGGCCGATTCCGCGGCTACACGCCGGCGGTGCGGCTGCGGCTGCTGGGCATCGACGTGTGGTCGCTCGGCGATCCGGGGCAGCCCGGCCCGCGCGTCGCGTGGAGCGGCGACGATGCGTACCGGCAGGTTACGATACGCGGGCGGCGCATGGTCGCGGCGTCGGCGGTCGGCCCGTGGGACGAGCTCGGCTTCACGCAGGATCTGATACGCCGGGGACGCGCCGTCCCTCCGTGGGTCCTCCACCGGTTCTTCCGGACCGGCTCGTTCGAGGACCCGACGGCGCGCCGCCCGGTGGCGGAGTGGCCGGCGTCGGCCATGGTCTGCAACTGCCTCGAGATCACGCGCGGCGCGCTGAGCGCCGCCCGCGCCGCCGGCTGCGCCACCGTCGACGAGCTGGTCGCGCGCACCGGCGCGTCCCGGGTCTGCGGCTCGTGCCGTCCGCGGCTGGCCGAGCTCGTCGGCGCCGGCCCCGTGGCGGCAGCGCAACGCTGGCGCGAGGGGCTGCTTTCCGCGGCCGTCGCCGCGGCCCTGCTGGTCCTGCTCATCGCGGCCGGCACGCCGTTCCCGCTCGCCGAGCGCCTGCGCGAGAGCCTCGTCTGGGACGTGCTCTACCGGGACAACTGGTGGCGGCAGGCCACCGGCTACGCCGCGCTCGCCTTCGCCCTGATCGGCACGCTCGGGTACTCGTTGCGCAAACACTGGACGCGGGCGCGGTGGGGCGGTCTCGCGGCGTGGCAACTGGCGCACGGCGCGGTCGGCGCGCTGGCCCTGCTCGTGCTCGTCGCGCACACCGGCATGCGCCTCGGCTCGGGCTTCAACCGCGTGCTGCTGATCACGTACCTGGCCGCCGCCGCCCTCGGCAGCGTTGCCGCGGTGGGGCTCGAGCACCGCCATGCGCGCTTCACCTCGTGGCTGCACCTGCTCGCCGTCTGGCCGCTGCCGGCGCTGCTCTTCATCCACATCCTGTCGGCTTATCTCTTCTGAACGTGATGGACCCTGACGAGCGCTGTCTTGACGTGTTCCGGGCGTCCCGGCGAGGGGACCACGGGCTGCGTGTCGTCGCCGCCGACAAGTCCGTACCGATCGCTGTCGCGAGCGTCCGCCGCGATGCGCGTCGATGCGGTGCGCGCTGGCGCGGCGCCGCGAGTCCGATCCCATGCACTCCACCCCTCTGAAACTCGTCTGGCTGCTGGCCACCGTCGGCCTCGCCGGCTATCTGGCGTTCACCCTGGCCAGCCCCGGCGCGGACCGGCGCTTCTTCCAGCCCGGACCGCTGACGGACGGTCACCACCAGATCGAGATCGCCTGCGAGAGCTGCCACACGCCCTTCGGCGGCGTGCGGCAGGAGGCGTGCCTGGATTGCCACACGGCCGAGCTGGAGGCCGCGCTCGATTCGCACGCGGCGTCGATCTTCGACGATCCCCGCAACGCCGCCGACCTCGACCGCATCGACGTGCGCGCGTGCGTCACGTGCCACACCGAGCACCGGCCGGACATCACCGCGCCGATGGGCGTCACCCTGCCCGCCGACTTCTGCGCGCCGTGTCACGAAACGGTGGCCGACGACCGGCCGACCCACCGGGGGCTGTCGATAGACACGTGCGCGTCGGGAGGCTGCCACAACTACCACGACAACCGGGCGCTGTACGAGGACTTCCTCGTCGAGCACGGCAACGGCGGGCCCGAGACGTTCGCGGGGGTGCTGCCGCCGCGCGAGACGCGGGTGTCGTGGGACGCCGTGGAACGGGCGCCGTTGACCGCCGCCGATGCCGACGTCCCGGCTTCGGCGCTCGGCGACGGTGGGCGCGACTCGTTCGCGGGGGCGCCGCTGACCGCCGCCGATGCCGACGCCCCGGCTTCCGCGCTGGGCGACCGGGCGCTGATCGAAGCGTGGGCCGGCTCGGCCCACGCGGCGGCCGGGGTGGGGTGCGCCGACTGCCACCGGCCCGGGGGTGCCGCATGGACCGACGCCCCGGCGCTGCCCGCCTGCGCCGCGTGTCACGAGCTCGAGCCGGAGGGCTTCCTCGCAGGCCGGCACGGCATGCGCCTGGCCGCCGGCCTCGAGCCGATGTCGCCCGCGCACGCGCGCCTGCCGATGCGTCCCGATGCGCGGTCACTGACCCTGGGCTGCGGGACGTGCCACGACGCCCATGCCGTCGACGTCCGCCGCGCGGCCGTCGACGGCTGCGTCGCCTGTCACGATGACGAGCACACGGCCGCGTACGCCGACTCGCCCCACGCCCGGCTGTGGGCGCAGGAGCTGGCCGGCGAGGCCCCGCCGGGCAGCGGGGTGAGCTGCGCGTCGTGCCACTTGCCGCGCGAGCCCCGGCGCGTCGCCGGCGGCGAACGCATCGTCGTCGAGCACAACCAGAACGCCAACCTGCGCCCCAACGAGAAGATGATCCGCGACGTGTGCCTGCGCTGCCACTCGCTCCAACTGTCGATCGACGCCCTCGCCGACGCCGCGCTGATCCGGCGCAACTTCGCGGGGCGGCCGGCCGCCCGCGTCGAGAGCATCGACATGGCGCTGTCCCGCCGCGAGTGATCCCCGGCCTCCTCGGCGCGTGTCAAGAAGGGCTCGCCGGGAGTAAACTGGTCGATATGAGCAAGCTGCTTGCCGATCTATGTCTGCGGGCGTTCGCGCTGTGTCTGCGGGCGTTTGCGGTCGTCGCGCTTGGGGCGGTGGCCTTCGGCTGCGGGGGCGGCGCGGGCGTCGGCGGCGACGAACCGGGCGGGATCTCGCCGCAGGTGATGGCCGACGCCCTGCACACCGTCATCGAGGCCGACCGCGCGGTCTACGCGCGCCACGTCGTGAACCGGCTGCAGGACGAGGAGCAGGTCATCGAGGCCAGCGAGCACTGGCAGGACGACCGGGCCCTGCCGCTGCCGGCGCAGATGTTCCGCATGGGGGCGGAGCTGGCGGCGGAGCGGACCGACCGCTTCCGCTACGCGCTCCTCTCGACGTGGCCGGTCAACGCCCAGAACGCCCCCAAGACGGAAATGGAGGCGGCCGGCCTCGACGCCCTCGCCGCCGACCCCTCGCGGCCCTTCTACGGCACCGAGACCCTCGGCGGGGTGGACTACTTCACGGCGGTCTACCCGGACGTGGCGGTGGCCGAGGCCTGCGTCAACTGCCACAACGCGCACCCCGACAGCGCCCGCGACGACTTCGCGGTGGGCGACGTCATGGGCGGCGTCGTCATCCGCATCCCGATGGGCTGAGGCCGGGACATCCGTCATCTTCCGGTCGTGACGGCTGGAACTACCGAGCCGCGCTCGCCGTCGACTGGCGGCGGAACGACCTGCCGCCGGACCGGGAGGCGGCCCGCGGATCCGCCTCACGGTGGCCGACGACGGGCGCGGCGGCGCGATCCGGGAGGGTGCGCCCTGGCAGGGGTGCGGGAACGCGTCGAACAGCCGCGGCGTTGGGCCGGCTGGTTCGATGGGCGGCGCCGTAGGGTCGGAGACGGGGTGCGCCCCCGGCGATTCTGCGGTATCGTGAATCGTCATGTGCAGACCGTTCCTCGCCGGGCTGGCGCTCATCGCGTGTCTGACGGCGGCGGCTCCGACGGCGGGGCAGGCCACCGACGTGCCGCTCACCCCCTGGGGCGCGCCGGACCTGAGCGGCTACTGGGAGTACCGCAGCACGACGCCGCTCGAGCGGCCGGCGGCGCTCGCGGGCCGGGAGGTGCTGACGCCCGAGGAGGAGGCAGAGTACCTGGTCGGGCGCCACGACGCCATCGGGCGCGAGCGCGACCTGCAGCTCAACGCCGACTGGTGGCAGCCCGGCGGCCTGACCGACGGCCGGACGTCGTTGATCGTCGACCCGCCCGACGGCCGGCTGCCGGCGCGCACCGCGGCGGGCCGCGAGCGGGCGCGCACGCTGGGCATCGCCAGCCGATTGCGGTCGGCCGACGGCCCCGAGGACCGCGAGCGCTACGAGCGCTGCATCATGGGGCGGACGGTGCCGCTGCTGGCGGTGTCGCCCAACCGGCTCGCGCAGATCTTCCAGACGCCCGACTACGTGGCCATCCTCCACGAGCAGAACTCCGACCTGCGCATCATCCCCCTCGACGGACAGCCGCCGCTCCCGCCGGGGCTCCGCCAGTGGCAGGGCAGCTCCCGCGGCCGGTGGGAGGGCGATACCCTCGTCGTCGAGACGGCCGGCTTCAACGGCGCGTGGACCATCCAGGGGACCGGGCCGAACGCGCGCTACGTCGAGCGCATCCGGCTCGCCGGCCCCGACCGGCTGCACTACGAGTTCACGGCGCACGACCCCGAGTCGTTCGCCGGCCCGTGGACGGTGATGTTCCCGATCACCCGCGCCGTCGGCCCCGTCTTCGAGAACGCCTGCCACGAGGGCAACTACAGCATGCCCCTCATCCTCGGCGGCGCCCGCGCCCAGGAACGGGCCGGGCGGTGACCGTCCTCCCCTGAAGCCACGGCCCGGCGACCGGTTCTCCCGCCGCGGGGGTGACGGGCGCATGCGGTTCCATGCAGACCCGGCAGCCCGTGGCAAGCCATGACCGCGCTACTCCGCTCCGCAGCACCGTGGCTTGATCGAGCGCGGTGGCGCGGCGCGGGAACACAGGTGGCAGGCTGATTCAAAATCGCATTTTGATTTAGCCTGAATCCAGTGCTACGTTGTTGCCGTGATCCACCGCAACCTGGCGGCGGAGTTGGAGCGGGCGGCGGCGTGGGCGCCCTCCATCACGATCACGGGTCCCCGGCAGAGCGGGAAGACCACGCTGTGCCGGATGGTGTTTCCGGATCATCCCTATCGATCGCTGGAGGCGCCCGACGAAAGGGCGTTCGCGGCCGAAGATCCGAGGGCGTTCTTGGCGCAGTTCCCGCGCGGCGCGGTCCTCGACGAGGTGCAGCGGGTACCGGACCTGCTGTCCTACCTGCAGGGCGTCATCGATGCGGATCCGGCACCCGGACGGTGGATCCTGAGCGGGTCGCGGAACTTCGCGCTGCTCGAATCGGTCAGCCAGTCTCTGGCGGGCAGGACCGCCGTGCATCAGCTTCTGCCGCTGGCCTGGGACGAGATCAGGCGCTTTCCCCGGCACCCCGCGAGCCTCGACGAGGCGCTCTTCGGCGGCGGCTATCCGGCCCTCTTCGATCGGGACATCCCCTTCTCCGACTGGTTCCGCTCCTACGTGGCCACCTACGTCGAGCGCGACGTGCGCGCGATCGCGGGGGTCGGCGACCTGACGACGTTCCAGCGCTTCGTCGAACTCTGCGCCGGCCGCACTGGGCAACTGCTGAACTACTCGTCCCTGGCCGACGACTGCGGCATCTCGCAGCCGACCGCCAAGGCCTGGTTCAGCATCCTGGAGGCGAGCTTCGTCGCGTTCCACCTGCCCGCGTTCAGCGTCCGCCACCGCAAGCGGCTCGTGAAGATGCCGAAGCTGTACTTCCACGACACGGGTCTGGTCTGCTGGCTCCTGGACATCCGCGAGCCGCGGCAGCTTCGCACGCACCCGTTGCGGGGGGCGGTGTTCGAGACCTGGGTGGTCTCCGAGGTCCTCAAGCACCGCATCCACCGCGGCGAGAGCGGCGGCCTCTCGTTCTACCGCGATCGCAACGGTGCCGAGCTCGATCTGGTGGTCGACGGACCCGACGGACTGACGCTGGTCGAAGCGAAATCGTCCGCCACCCCCGCCTCGAGCCTGCTGGACGGCGTGAAGCGTGTGCGGCCGCACCTGGAGGACCTGCGCCCGCGGTGCGACGCGGCCGTGGTCTACGGCGGCGAGGAGGTCCAGGAGCGGGCCCACGGCCGGCTGGTTCCCTGGCGGCTGGTGCGTTCGGCCACGCCGCCGCGGGTCGACCCGTGCGTCCGCGTCTTCGCCGGGGACCGGCCGCTCGCCGGCGCCGCCGTGCGGCTACAGTTTCCCGACGGGACGCGGAAGTCGGCGAAGACCGACGAACGGGGCGCGGCGGCGTTCGACGTGCGTCCGGGGCATCACCCGGTGAGCGTGCGCGTGGCCCGGGAGGGCTTCGCGGCGCACCGGGAGCCGGCGTGGATACCGGACGAGCGCGCGCTCCACGTCCGGTTGACGGCGGTGCCCGGCGGCGGCCCGCGGGCCCGGGAGCCGGCGTCGTAGGGCGGCGGCGACTCCCGCGGGTCGGTCGCGCGGCGGGCGGTCCCTCTCCGGGCGGGACCTGCCGTAGGCGCGCCCACGGTGCCCATGATCGTGCTACGAATCGATGCTACGATCAGGCATGGCGATCAACATCGTCCACCGGCACGACCTCGACGAGCGCGTCGAGCGGCTGGCCGTCCGCCTCGGCTTGCGGGGGCGCGGGCGCAAGACCGCGGTCATCGAGCGGGCGTTGGACGCGCTCGAGAACGACGCCGTCCGGGGCGACACGGATCGAGCCGCCGTCCGGGCGTCCCTCGCCCGGTACGCGGCGGCTGCGCCGCGCTTGCGCGAGCGATTGGCGCACTTGGATGCCGGTGACGGCCGACCGCTGTCGCAGGCGCTGCAGGAAGACCTGTACGACGAGAGCGGGCTGCCCGGTGATTGTGGACCCCCGTCCTGACCTCAAATTGACCACGGGAGGTTGCCATGACGAAGATGTTCTTGCTAGCGGCCGCGTTACCTGAACGCAATCATCAGAGAGTTGGAACCGCAGACATTTCCATCAATATCTCGCACAGAGACGGCTGGAGAAAGTCGAGCACTGGGCGCTGACCTTCACTAGTACTATGGCACGTTCGTCAAGGAGCACCGTCACATGGCAACCGTCGTCAGTTTGATCAATATGAAGGGTGGCGTTGGCAAGACGACCCTCGCGGCTCAGTTGGCTCATGCAGCCGACAATGATAACCTCAGAACTTTGGCGGTAGATCTCGACCCGCAATCAAATCTGAGTCACTCTGTTATGGGGCCAATGGACTACGTAAAGCACCTACGGGACGGCCGGCCGACCGTCGCGCAGATTTTCGACGAGTACATCCCAGCCGGGGGTGCACATGGCTCGCCGCGACCTATCGATCTTGATACGGTGATCGTCAAGAACGCTGGGTACTGGCAGAACAGCGATCTCGATCTAGTGGCTTCTCGACTAGAGTTGAGTCGCACCCTCAAAAACCCCACCGGAAAGGAACGGCGCCTCGCGAAGGCTCTGGCGCGTGTCAGCCACCGCTACGATCTGATCCTCATTGACTGTGCACCAACGGAGTCCATCCTAACCGACGCTGCGTATTTCGCTAGTCGCTATGTGATTGTTCCAGTAAAGCCGGAGTTTATGGCAACGATCGGTTTGCCACTACTGGCGCGGTCTATCCAGGAGTTCCAGGCAGAGAACGAGGACCATACTATCGAGATAGCCGGACTCGTATTCAATAATTCTTCGTCGTATTCGACGGGGCCGGAAGGGCGGCGCTCTGTCGAGGAGGTTCAGAGGGAGGCAAAGAAACAAGGCTGGCATGTTTTCAAGAACAGAGTCGAGTACTCCGCATCTTACCCTAAGTCCGCGCGAGAAGGTGCGCCACTCAGCCTTACCAGTTACGCTCGGTACGATGTCGTTCAAGATTTCGGGAAGCTGAAGGACGAGGTTTGGGATAGACTTGGGTTAAGGGGGAAGACGCCGTGACCCGAAATAGGACCCTTCTGGACCTTGAAGTTCGTCTACTAGTGGCTCGCCACGGCAAGGAGGAGATTGCCAAGGCCCTATCGACGATTGACGATGTTGATCTTGCCGTGGTCGATGACGATCTTAAGGGCTACGAAAGGAAAAGAACTAAAAGAGGGACACGACCAAGAAGCAGGAAGAGCATCGAAGAGATGGTGCGGGATGCCAATCCACGGCCGACAGCTAGGGGGCTTGTAGAGAAACTTGCACGTGCGTACGACGAACGCGACTTCTTGCCGGAATTGCGAGACGTTAGGCGTTTCTTGGAGTCGAGGCGAATCGCTTTTGGCACGTTGCGCTCGCGTGCGGGTGCCCTCCCGACAGTCCTGCGTGTGCTTGCGGAATACGACCGTGACGAATTGGCGGCACTTGATAGGGGACGCGCTGCTGGCGGGAGTGACCTTGGGGTCATTGCGGACCAGATACTTGGATCACGCGAGTGACCGGACGTTGGTCGTACGGTTGCCGCAATGGACGCCCGGGCCATCTCGACGCGACGCGGAGGCGGGCGCACCGCGTTGTTCGTAGGAGTGGCCTGCCGGCCGGGCTTCGCCGTATCATGGGCGAGCCATGGATCGCGCTACTCGCTCCGCAGCACCGTGGCGGGGTCGAGCGTGGTCGCGCGGCGGGCGGGGACGTAGGCGGCGAGTCCCGCGAGCAGGGCGAACAGCGCGGGGACGGCTACGTACGTGGCGGGATCCCACGGGCTGACGCCGTGCAACTGGGCGGCGAGCGACGACATCAGGACGGCGGCGGCCAGCTCTCCGATGACGACGCCGGCGGCGGCGAACGCCAGGGCGCGGCCGACGAAGGCCGCGCGGATGCCGGCGCGGCTGGCGCCGAGGGCGAGCCGGATGCCGATGTCGCGGCGCCGGCGCGCGGCGGTGTAGGCGACGACCCCGTAGACGCCGATCATTCCCAGTACGACGCCCAGGGCGGCGAACCCCAGCACCAGAGTCGTCGTGAAGCGCGGGCGGCTGACCGCCTGCGCCATGACGTCGTCCATCGCGCGGATGCGGCTGACCGGCGTCTGTGTATCCACGGAGGCGACGAGAGCCCGCAGGTTGTCGGCGACCAGGGCCGGATCGGTGTCGGCGTGGACGATCACCGACGCCGCGTCGATGGCGCCGACATGCTGCGCCAGGGGCAGATACAGCGTCGTGCCTTCCTCGCTCGCGGGTCCCTGCCAGCGGACGTCCGCGACCACGCCGACCACCGTTCGCCACGGGTCGGCGTCTCCCTGACTGCCCGGGAACTGGATGCGCTGACGGACCGCGGTTTCGCCCGGCCACCACGTGTCGGCTAGGCGCCGGCTGACGAGCGCGACCCGTTGCGCGCCGCTCGAGTCGGCTTCGGTGAAGCCCCGGCCCTCGACGATCGGCACGCCGAGGGCGTTCAGGTAGCCGGCGCTCACCGCCGTGCGCAGATCCGCCGACGGCCACTCTCCGCCCTCGGTGGCCGGGTTCGGCCGTCCCTCGATCAGGAACACGCTGAAGCCGAAGCCGGCCCCGAAGGGCTCGAAGACGGTCGACAACCCCGCCGCGCTCACGAAGGGAAGGGCGCGGAGACGGCGCTCGAGCGCCGTGTAGAACTGGAGCCGGGCGGCGTCGTCGGGATGACGCGCGGGCGACGGGGCGACCTCGGCCACCACGCGGCGGTCCGAGACGAGTCCGGTGTCGACGGCGAGCTGCGAGGCGAGGCTTCGGGCCAGCAGGGCGGCACCGATGACGAGGGTGACGGCGGCCGCCGTCTCGACCGCGACGAAGACGCCGAGACCCCGGCCCGCCGTTCCGCCGACGCTTCCGCGCGAGCCCGATCGGGCCGCCTCCTCGCCCGCGCGCGCCGCGCGGAGCGCGGGCAGCGTGCCGGCGGCCAGCGCGGTGACGATCGAGAGCGCGGCGGTGAAGCCGAGGACGACGCCGTCGACGCGGATCCCGTCCGCCCGCGGCACGTCGGCGGGAAGGAGCGCGACCAACGCCGGCACGCCGGCCCAGGCGACGGCGAGGCCCGCCGCCCCGCCGAGCAGGCAGACGAGCCCGCTCTCGGTCAGGAGCTGCCGGACGACGCGGCCGCGGCCGGCCCCGAGGGCGGTTCGCAGCGCCAGCTCGCGCCGGCGGGCGGCGGCGCGAACCTGCTGCAGGTTGGTCAGGTTCACGGCACCGATCAGCCACACCGCTGCGACCGCCGCGAACAGCAGGAGCAGCATCGGCCGCACCGCGCCCAGGCGGTCCTCCCGCCACGTCCGGAGGCTGACGCGCGTTCCGTAGTCGTCGGGCATCCGCCACGGGAACAGCCCGGCGAACTGCGGGCCGAGCGCCCGCATCTCGTCCGCCGCCGTCCGCAGGGAGACGCCGGGATGGAGCCGGCCGAGCAGGAACGCGCTGCGCGCCCACAGGCCGACCGGGCTCGCCGCGTCCACGGTCAACGGCACCCAGAGGTCCACGCCGGCGGAGGGGAAGGCGAAGTCCGGCGGCATGACGCCCCGCACCTCGTGGGCGACCCCGTCGAGCGGCAGCGTCCGCCCGACGACGGCCGGATCCGCGCCGAAGCGTTGCCGCCACAGCGCGTCGCTCAGGAGGGCGGCCGGCGCGGCGCCGGGGCGCTCGTCGTCGAGGCCGAAGCCCGGACCCAGCGCCGGCGCTCGGCCGAGACGGGCGAGCAGGTCGCCCGCGATCGGCGCGACGTTGACGCGCAAGGGCTCCTCGAGGCCGGTCAGCGTCCGGTCGTCCGGCGGGACGTACGCGGACACGTCGACGGTGCGCGCCCTTTCGCGCAGCTCGACGAGTTCGCCGACATAACCGATGTCGAGGATGCGGACCAGCCGGTCGGGCTCGGCGACCGGCAACGGCCGCAGGAGAATGCCGTGGAGGGCGCTGAAGATGGCGGTGGTCGCGCCGATGGCGAGGGCCAGCGTGGCGACCGACATCGCCGTGAACCCGGGGCTGCGAGCGAGGGCGCGTGCGGCGTACCGTACATCCTGCCGCAACTGATCGAGCCAGCGCCAGCGCCAGAGGTCCCGGACGTCCTCGCGGATGAGCGCGGCGTTGCCGAGCGTCGCCCGCGCCGCCCGCGCGGCGTCCGCGGGCGACATGCCCCGCTCGACGTTCTGCTGCGTCTCGAGCTCCAGGTGCAGGGAGAGCTCACGCCGGATGTCCGTCTCCGCCCGCTTCGCGCGGTGACGGCGGAGCCACGGCAACAGACGGGCGAGGGGTGTGCGCAGCGGCATCGCTGGTTCCTCCGGGATATGAAGACAATCTACAATTGATCAGTAATTGTAGATTGTCAAGGTGTCTTCCAGCCCGGTGTCGGCACCGCATGGGGGCGGGCATCGGCATCTCTCTGCGGGGACCCGTCGAATCTCGCGGCCACGGACGGGCTCGACCGCCGAGATGGCCACGGATCGACCTCCACCGGAACCGGAGGGGCCGCGCGGAACGCGTCCCCCGCTTTGTCTGCGGCGGCGGGGCTTCAGGGAAACGGGCCGGGGCGACGCGCCGGGCTGCGCTGAGCCTGCCATCGGGATCCGCCTTGCCGGGGGAGATGCCTTACCGGAAGTTAACCCCCCCGCCACATCGCTGAAACGATTTCCGGCGTACACTTGCCGCATCCCGAGGTGCGGGGCGGCGACGGCGGCCCCGCCGTGATCCTGACAGGCGGCGCGACTGTGCCGTCAGTAGCCGAGGACAGGCGATGACTCATTCCCTCCGTGTCGATTCGTTGCTCCAGCGTCGGTTGGACCGCCGCGACCTGCTCACCGGCGGTCTGGCTCTGCTCGGACTCGGGGCCGCCCGCCGAGCCGCGGGCCGGTCCCTCTTCCAGCCCTCCGCGTTCCCGCTCGGTGTGGCGTCGGGCGATCCGACCCCGGACGGCGTCGTCCTCTGGACGCGCCTCGCCCTCGACCCGCTGAACGGCGGCGGCATGCCCCCGGACGACGTCGAGGTCGTCTGGGAGGTGGCGCGCGACGAGGGGATGGCCGACATCGTGCGGCGCGGCGCGAGCGTCGCCCGCGAGGCGCTCGGGCACAGCGTTCACGTCGAGGTGGACGGGCTCGAGCCCGGGCGCTGGTACTGGTACCGGTTTCGGAGCGGTGTCGACGAGAGCGCCGTGGGCCGCACGCGCACCCTGCCGGCGGCGGGCGCGCGCGCCGACCGGCTGCGGTTCGCCTTCGCCTCGTGCCAGCACTACGAGCACGGCTACTACACGGCCTACCGCCACATGGCCGAGGACGACCTCGACCTCGTCTTCCACCTCGGCGACTACATCTACGAGGGGGCGGGCAACGACGGGCGGGTGCGCAGGCACACCGGCGGCGAGAACGAGCTGCTCGACGAGTACCGCAACCGCTACGCCCTCTACCGCGGCGACCCCGACCTGCAGGCCGCGCACGCGGTGTTCCCTTGGGTCGTCACGTGGGACGACCACGAGGTCGACAACAACTACGCCAACGCGGTGTCGGAAGAGGAGGGGCTGCCGGCCGAGCTGTTCCTGCGCCGCCGCGCCGCCGCCTACCAGGCGTACTACGAGCACATGCCGTTGCGCCGCTCGTCGCTGCCCGCCGGCCCCGACCTGCAGCTCTACCGCGCCTTCGACTGGGGCGACCTCGCCTCGGTCCATGTCCTTGACACGCGGCAGTACCGCACCGACCAGCCGTGCGGCGACGGCCGGGGCGCCTGCGACGGCATGTTCGACCCCGCCGCCACCCCGCTCGGCGAGGCGCAGGAGCGCTGGCTGCTGGACGGGCTCGACGGCTCGGCCGCGCGGTGGAACGTCATCCCCCAGCAGATCATGATGGCGCGGGTGGACTTCACGCCCGGCGGCGGCGAGTCCTACGCGCTCGACATGTGGTCGGGCTACGAGGCCGCGCGCCGCCGGCTGATGGAGTTCCTCGCCGCGCGCCGGACCGGAAACCCGATCGTCCTCACCGGCGACATCCACAGCAACTGGGTCAACGACCTCAAGGTCGACTACCGCGACCCCGCCGCGCCGGTGGTCGGCACCGAGCTCGTCGGCACCTCCATCAGCTCGGGCGGCGACGGCGCCGACGTCCGCGACGGCACCGCCGCCCTGCTCGCCGAGAACCCGGCCATCAGGTTCTACAACGCCCAGCGCGGCTATGTGCGCTGCGAGTTGACCCCGGCGCGGTGCCGGGCCGACTACCAGGTCCTGGAGTACGTCACCCGGCCCGGCAGCCCCATCTCGACGCGGGCGTCGTTCGTCGTCGAGGACGGCCGGCCCGGCGCGCAGCGGCTCTGAGCGCAGGTCTCCCCGTCCCGAACGCGGGGCACCGCTCCCTGCGGGGCCGCGGGGGACTGCGAGCGGGGAAGTTGAGTCCGGGTCGTATCCCCGCAGCCGTTCGGCCCCAGGCGGCCGCCCCCGGCCTCATCGGCGGCCGGTGGGGTCGGTCGGCCAGAGGCGCAACGGGGGTTGCCCATCGCGAACGTCGGTCGCCGTCGCCAGCAGGCGGTCGCGGTCGGCGAGGTTGCGTTCGGCCATCGCTTCGAGGAAGGCGACGACCGCGGTCCGCTCGCCGGTCTCCGCGAGGTCAAGGAGGACGCGCCAGGCCGCGACCCGGTGACCGTAGGTCAGGCCCTCGGCCGGGGGTGCTGCCGAGGCGCGCCGGAGCGCATCGACGGCGGCGTCGATGTCGCCGTCGAGCATGGCCAGCGACGAGAGCGTCATGTGGGCCTGGTAGATGAACAAGCCCGCGTCCGGCACGGTGGCGAAGCGCGGCGCGAGGTCGAGCACGTCGCGGGCGAAGCGTCCCGCGTTGTCCGTCTTCACGGCGATGTAGCCGGCCAAGTTGCGGTCGTCGAACCGCGCGGCTCCGCGGACGGCCGTCAGCGCGCCCACCGCGGCCGGGGCCATCGCTTCGAAGCGCTCGGCGGCGGGCAGCGCGGCCAGCGCAGCGTACTGCTCGACCGGGGCCACGTCGCGGTCGCGTAGCCACGCGGCGCGGCTTCGCTCGCTCGCCACGAGGTCGGCGAGCATCGTCCGAGTCCGCTCCGATTCGGGGTCGAGCCGCGCGGCGCGTTCGAGGCAGTCCCTGGCCAGCAGGACGTCCTCCGGGAAGCTGTTCAGGTTGTAGCGCGGCGCGTTGAGCACGTACTCGGCGGCGGCGGCCAGCAGGACCGGATCGCTCGACTCGGCCAGGCGGGCTCGCGCATGCGCGGCGAACGCGCCGTCCGGATCGAACTCGGTCACTTCCACGAAGGGGCCGCCGTCGGCGATGCGCACCCGGTAGCCGGTGGCGCTGGCGGCGTAGAACCGACCCAGTCGGGCCGACCAGGGTCCCGTCGGGTCTTCCGTCCGGCGCTCGAGCAGGATCTCCTCGGCGCGGGGCCGGTCGCGCTGCGCCACCGCGACCTCGGTGTCGGGAAAGTCGTCGATGAGGCGCTCGACGGGCCAGCTCGCGACCGTGGCGGTGTCGACTTGCCGTTGGATGTCCAGGAGTGGATCTCCCGTCACGTCGACGACGGGGCGGCACGCTGCGACGGCGACCGCGATCAGCCCGCAGGCGGCGGCCAGGAGTCTGCACCGTAGAACGGCGCGGACTCCTGCGGGACTGGTTGGGTGCCGGGCGGAGCCGTCAGGCGACGATTGGCGGGTCGGGGCGGCCCCGGAGGGCGGTGACACGGCGCGCCCGGGCGCGAGACGTTGGATGTGCTTGACTCGGCGGGTCAGCGACGGGCTTCCATGCATGCCGACACCCTCCCACAGGTAGCGGCCGCCGCGCGCGCGGACGGCGACGGCCATGGACCGTAGAACGTCGATGTAGGCCTGGGGCGCGCCCACCGTGCGCACGGCCGCCTCGTCGCACGCCTGCTCCGCGGTCAGGGCGAGCGCGCGCGGCAGCCACCAGGCGAGCGGATGGAACCAGAACAGGCAGCGGTTCAGCGAGGCGAGCCCGGCCACGAGGGGATCGCGCCTCTCGACGTGCGCCTGCTCGTGTGCGAGCACGGCGCGGAGTTTGGCGTCGGGCCACCGTTCCCAGCCCGTCGGCAGCAGGACGGTCGGCCGGAAGAGGCCCACCGTGACCGGAACCGCGATGCGGTCCGACTCGCGGACCCGGGCGGGAAGGGCACCGATGCGTCGGGTCGACCCGTCGAGCCGCCGGGCACCGAGCACGAGCCGTCGCGAGCCCCACAGTCCGAGCGCGAGCCGCAACAGCATCGTCGCCACGCCGGCGAGGTACACGCCGAGGGCGACTGCCGCCCAGGACCGCGCTCGGCGGGGGGACTCGGGCGGGACCTCCGGCGGGACGGGGTCGCGGGCCGCGGCGACGGCCTGATGAGGCGGCGCCGCCGCCGCGGAAGCTGGCGTGGCTGGCGCCGGTCCGGCCAGCGGCGGGGGTGTCTGGGTCAACGCCGCGGCGGCGCCGCCGCGCGCGGCCCCCGGCATCGGCACGTCGGCGGCCGGCACGAGGCGGGCCGGGGCCGGCATGATCGGTATGTCGGCGGCCGGCACGGGGCGGGCCGGGGCCGGCATGATCGGCACGCCGATGGCCGGCACGGGGCGGGCCGGGGCCGGCATGATCGGCACGCCGATGGCCGGCACGGGGCGGGCCGGGGCCGGCATGATCGGCACGCCGATGGCCGGCACGGGGCGGGCCGGGGCCGGCATGATCGGCACGCCGATGGCCGGCACGAAGCGGGCCAGCGCCGGCATCGGCACATCGACGGCCGGCACGAGGCGGACCAGCGCCGGCATGAGCAGCATCGCCGCGAGCACGACGGTCCACGCGGCGTGCCGCGCCGCGCCGGCCCGGACGCGGAGGGCCGCGAGGGCCGCCGCCACCAGCCCCGCGACCAGGGCCGCCCGTAGCGACGCGTCAACCAGCACGACCAGCACCGCCGCGCTCATGACCGTCCCCTTCGTCCGGTCCCGCCGCGGGCCCGCCGCGCGAGGCGTTCGAGCTCGTCGACCGAGAGGACCTCCTCGTCCACCATGCCCACGAGGAACTCCTCGGTCGAGCCCGCCCAGAAGCGGTCGATGATGCGCCGCACGGCCGACGCGGCCACCCGCTGCGGGGCCAGCTCGGCCCGGTAAACGAACGTCTTGCCCGCCACCCGGTGGCTCAGATAGCCGCGGGCCTCCAGGCGCCTCAGCACCGTGCGCACGCTGGAGTCCTTCAGGGGATGGGCGGGCAGCAGCCCCTCGCGCACCTGTTCCGCGGTGGCCTCGCCGCCGGACCAGATCACGTCCATGACGGCCTGCTGGAGTTCCGTGAGTGATGGGTTACGAATCGTCACGTGACGAAGTGTAACACATTCGGCCGGGCGCAACCACGACCGGAGTGCTGGCGGGCCGAAGACGTACCCGACGTGTCCACGCGGGATGGACGGGTCCGCCCGGCTTGGTCGCCCGAGTTCGGAAGGCTGGTACCGTGACGAGCTTGATCGGGACCGTACGCGGGATGATGGCCGCCGGCCGTTAGCAAGTACGGCCGAACTCGGTGACGGCGCGGCTGCGTGCATTGTGGCCGCCGTATCGGGCAACTCATCGTGGCCCGCACCGACTGCCCCGCGATCCTTGAAAATCAGTATTTGACAGACCGATTTTCAAGGATTAGCTTCTCTCCGATGTACATCGATCGGCCGGCCTGGAAGCGGCGCGTCCACGAGGCGTTCTCCGTGCACCCCGTCGTCGCGGTGACCGGACCGCGGCAGTGCGGCAAGACGACGCTGGCCCGCGCGATCGCCGCCGATTCGACGCCGGCCGCCTGGTTCGATCTCGAGGCGGCGGTCGATCGCCGCCGGCTGCGCACGCCCGAGCTGACGCTGGGGCCCCTGAGGGGGCTCGTGGTCATCGACGAGGTGCAGCGGTCGCCGGAGCTCTACGAGACCATACGCGTGCTGGTGGACCGGACGGACAACCGGGCGCGGTTCCTGCTGCTCGGCAGCGCGAGCCCGACGCTGGCCGTCGGCGTGTCGGAATCGCTCGCGGGCCGGGTGGGGATGGTCGACCTGGCGGGATTCGATCTGGCCGAGGTCGGGGCCGACGCCTGGCGCGCGCTGTGGCTGCGCGGGGGTTTCCCCCGCGCCTACCTCGCGGCCGGGACCGCGCGCTCCGCCCTCTGGCGCCGGAACTTCGTGCGCACCTTCCTCGAACGCGACGTACCGCAGCTCGGCATCACGATACCCTCGGAGGCCCTCCGCCGTTTCTGGCAGATGGTCGCCCACTATCACGGCGGCGTCTGGAACCGGGCGGAGTTCGCGCGCGCCCTCGGCGTCGGCGAGGGCGCGGCGCGCCGCTATCTCGACATCCTGGCCGGCGCGTTCATGGTGCGGGTGCTGCCGCCGTGGTTCGAGAACCTCCGGAAACGCCAGGTGAAGTCGCCGAAGGTCTACGTCCGCGACTCCGGCCTGCTCCACACCCTGCTCGGCGTCGCCGACGAGCCACAGCTCGGCGGCCACCCCAAGATCGGCGCGTCGTTCGAGGGATTCGTCGTCGAGCAGGTCCTGGCCGCGTTCGCGGTCGACGACGCGTACTTCTGGGGGACGCACGCGGGGGCCGAGCTCGACCTGCTCATCCAGCGCGGCGGAGAACGGTACGGCTTCGAGTGCAAGCTCGCCGACGCGCCGGGCGCGACCCGGTCGATGCACGTCGCGGCGGCCGACCTCGGGCTCCGCCACCTCTACGTCGTGTACCCGGGCGCGGAGACGTACCCCTTGGGCGACGCCATCTCCGCGCTGCCGGCCCGCGAGATCCCGGCCCTGGCGCGGACGCTCGCGGCGGCGGCGGGGGCGGTGCCGTAGGCGGGGGGATGTCCGGGGGGATGTCCCGTAGGCGAGCTGCGACTCCCCCTGCCGCCCCGCGGTCGGCGAGCACGGCGTCGCCGATGGCCCGCGGCATCTCGGCGAGAATCGGCTGCAGGCGGCCGACGACTTGCCCCGTCCCGCGCATCTGCGGGCCGGCCCTCCAGGTCCTCGCCACCTGGGCGGAGGATGGCGTGCCGACCTTCCTCGTCGAGAAGGTGCTCGCCCGCCCACATCCTTGCGGAATCCGGACGCCCAGAGGATCGCCCGGCTGCGGCGACCCGCGGGCGACCTCGCCGGGGTCACCGCTCCAGCAGGTCGCGGAGGGTCGCGTCGGCGGGGAGGTCGGCGGTTTCGGGCAGGTGTTCCGGCCCCTCGAAGAAGGGGTTGCCCGGCGACCAGAGCTCGACGCTCTCGGCGTTATCTTCGTAGTAGGCGGGGTCGGTCGTCACGCGGACGGGCTGCGGCATTCCGGGGGCGAGCAGGCTGTACTCGCGCGGTCCCATCGGCCGCACGTCGGTGCCCGGCGGCATGAGGCCCGGGTCGGCGATGACGCGGTCGAGGTCGTCGAGGGTGACCGGAGACGGCGGGCGTTCGGGGGCCGCGAGGTCGGTGTCGAGGACGGCGTCGATGTCGAAGCCGCTCCGCTCCTCCTCGGCGGCCCGCCGCTCGATGCGGTCGGCGACGTTCGGCGCGTCGGCGGCCCCGCGGCCGGCGAGCACGGCGTCGCCGATGGCCCGGGGCATCTCGGCGAGAATCGGCTGCAGGCGGCCCACGACTTGCTCAAAGAGGCCGATGCGGCGGCGCAGGGCGCGGTAGACGGCGGTCTCGACGGTGCCCTCGTAGTGGAGGTTCACGACGCGGATGGCGGCGTGGCGCTGGCCGACGCGGTCGATGCGGCCGATGCGCTGCTCGACGCGCATGGGGTTCCACGGCATGTCGTAGTTGACGAGGGCGCCGCAGAACTGGAAGTTGAGGCCCTCCGAGGCGGCGTCGGTGCACAGCAGCAGGTCGGCCCCGCCGTCGCGGAACCGGCGCTTGACCTGCTCGCGGTCGATGACGCGCCACGCGTCGGGGCCGCCCGCGGCGGGGACCTCGCCGCCGCGCCCCGAGAAGCACAGGACGCGCGCGCCGCCCCGCCGGCGGAGGACGCGGCGCAGGAAGTCGAGGGTGTCGGTGTACTGCGTGAACACCATCACCTGGCGGTACCCGTCGCGCGCGAGCTCGTCGAGGGCCTCGGTCAGGCGCGCGAGCTTGCTGTCGGGGGGCAGCGCGGCGATGCGTTCGAGTAGGCGCTCGATGGCGCCGCGCTCCTCGAACGCGAGGGCGCGCGCGGCGAGGGCGGCGACATCGTCGGCGTCGGGGACCTCGTCGAGGGTCTCGTCGTCGGGCGCGTCCTCGTCCAGGGGCGGGACCGGCGGGGCGAAGGCCGCCCGGGGGGCGTCGAGGGGCTTGTCGTCGGATGCATCTTCGTCCAGGGGCGGGACCGCCGAGGCGAGGGCTGCCCGTGAGGCGTCGAGGGTCTCGCCGTCGAGCAGGTCCTCTTGCGGGGCGGACGCCGCGACGACCGCGGCGGGGGAGGGGGTGGCGGCGTCGGCGGCGTCGAGCGCGTGCTCTTCCCGGCCGGACGCCGCCACGGCCCCGTGCAGCGTGGCGTCGCGGCGCCGCTCGAGGGTCGCGCGGAGGGCGGCGAAGCTGCTGGCGAAGCGGCGGCGGTAGACGGTCATCACGAAGCCGACGGCGGAGCGTTCCGCGGCGGACGCCCGCTTGTAGGTCTCGGAGATGTGCTCGTCCACCGTCTCGTAGAGGTCGCGCTCGGCGTCGCTCATGTCGACGAAGCGGTCGTCGACGCGCCGGTCGGCGACGGGGGACGACAGCATGCCGGCCGCGGCGTAGCGGCGCAGCAGCCCGCGGGTGTGGCGCGAGACGAGGCGGCGCACCGGCGTGTGGGCGCGCATGACCGCGACGGCGGCGCGGCGCTCGGCGGTCTCGAGCCGGCGGCGGGGGATGCTCGCCTCGTCGCGCAGGGCGCGCAGCAGCGTCCCCGCCTTCAGGGGCGAGAGCCCGGTCAGGCGCCGGACGGCGTCGCGCGACACCGCCCCGTGGTCGCGCTCGACGGCCTGGAAGAGCCGCGCCATGCGGTCGAGGGCCTCCGGCGAGGGGCTCGGCTGCGCGGCCTGCTCGAAGAAGTCGAGGAACGCCGGCGCCGTCCACTCGGGGGGCAGCCCGAGCAAGTCGAGCAAGTCCCACACCTCGACGGGATGCACCTGCATCGGCGTCGCCGTCAGCAGGACGAGGCCGCGGGTGCGGGCCTTGATGGCGCGCATCAGCTCGAGCAGCCGGTTCGGGCCGCCCTCCCTCGGGCTGCCGGCGGCGCGCCGGCGGGCGTGGTGGGCCTCGTCGAGGACGACGAGGTCCCACGGCTCGGCGTCGAGCAGCGCGGCGGCGCGGTCCTTCCGGCGCATGAGGTGGCTCGACGCGATGACCGCAGGCTCTTCGTGCCAGCGGTCCGGGTTGGCTTCGCGCCCGCGGCCCCCGCGTAGCGTGCGGGAGGGGTAGCGGCTCAGCTCGTGCCAGCGGTCCGGGGCGGCCTCGCGTTCGCGGCCGGCGCGCAGCGCTCGGGAGGGGTAGCGGCTCAGCCTGCCCCCGTCGTAGATGGGCCAGTTCAGGTTGAACTTCTCGCGCAGCTCGATCTGCCACTGCCTCAGCACCGCCTTGGGTGCCAGGACGAGGATGCGCTTGGCCCGGCCCGCGAGCCACGCCTGGCGCAGCAGCAGCCCCGCCTGGATGGTCTTGCCGAGGCCGACCTCGTCGGCGATGAGGAGCCTCGGCGGCCACGGCGCGTAGAGCCGCTCGAACGCGCGGAGCTGGTGGGGCCAGGGCTCGACGGCGGCGGTGGCCTCGCCGACCCGCGCCCCGCCGCCGGGCAGCGACGGCGCCCGCCGGATGAACGTCCACACTAGCCGCCGGCGCTCGTCGGGCGGGAGCTGGGGCGGACCCGGCGGTTCCTCCCCGGTGCCCGTGGCGGGCGGCTCGGGCGGCTCAGGCGTCGGCGGCTTCGCCTTCAGGTGCGCGGGCAGGTCGGGCGGCAGGAAGCGCAGCAGGTCGCGCCGGGCGGCGTCGGGCACATCGAGCACGATGGCGCGCGGCGAGCGGTTGGCCCAGAGGCGCGCGAAGTTCCGCTCCTCGCCGGCGACGCGCTCGGGCTCGGGGCCCCAGCTTCGGTAGACGTTGATGCTCTCCCAGTTGCGCCGCCAGCCGGCGGCGGTCTCGTTCAGGCTGCCGGTCCACGCGATGCGGTGGCCGGCCCGGTCTTCGACGACGCCCGACTTCTCGTGGAAGATGGCCGCGTCGCTCACGGGCCGCCCGTCCTTGCACGGCACGGCGACCTTCACGTCGAGGTGGCCGCGGGCGACCATCCACGCGAGCAGCTCGAGCGCGCCGGCGGCCTCGGCGTCGGGCGGAGCGAGGGGCAGCTCGACGAGGCGGCGCTCGACGAGGTCGCGCAGCGCCGCGCCCTTGCCGATGGCGTCGATCTCGGGCGCGCGGAGGGTGCAGCCGACGACGAGGCGCATTCGGCCCTCGTTGCGCACCAGCCCGTCGACGCCGCGCGCGGCCAGCGCGAGTGCGCCGGCGTCGAAGTAGCCGGTCAGCCGGTCGTAGCGGGCGGCGTCCTGCAGCGCCGGCACGTAGAACACCCGGACGAGGTCGCCGTCCTCGGGGGTGTACTTGAGCTTCCAGGGATGGTCGATGAGCACGGCGTCAGTCCCGTCGGTTCACGAGTGGCACGTTCGAGGCCGCCGGGGGTGGTCGATGAGCACGGCGTCAGTCCCAAGGAGCTGCGTGGATGCGCCCGCGGCTCCGAAGTTGGCGACGCCGCTCGGCGCGGCCCTCGTGTCGCGGGGAATGTGTCCGCGACCCCCGAAAGCCGGTGGCGTCGGCCGGCGCGGCCCTCGTGTCGCCGGGGATGCGCCCGCGATCCTGAAAGCCGGCGGTGCGCCACCCGGTACGGCCCGCGTGTCGTAGACGCCCCGCCCGGGCGTCGGCGGCGGTCGGCCGTCCGGGCTCGCCGAACGAGTCCCGTCAGCCCGCGGCGGCATCGTCGTTCGTCGTGCGCCACAGGGCGAGCTGATCGGGCTCGCCGACCTGTTCGCCGTAGGCGAGCCGCGACAGGTTGTAGAGCGCCTCGAAGTCGTTGCCGGCCGCCCGCAGGTCGTCGCCGACGAGCCGCATGCCGGTGACGCCGGGCGACATCGGCAGCACTTCGAGGACCGCTTCGAGGGCCGCGAAGAACCGGGGGTCCCGGTCCACGCCGGCGCGGTCGAGCAGCTTGCGCGCCTCGGCGAGGGACTTGCCGCGGGCCGCGTGCGCGGCGTGGTGCAGGGCGTCGATCATGCCGCGCGAGCCGTCGGCCGGGCCGAGGACGCCCTTGGCGGCGCGGCGCGCGCTGTCCCAGAGCGTGAGCTTGCTGCCCGACTTGTGCGCGAGCCGTCCCGTCAGGTCGCGGTCGAGGTCGATGCCGACGGCGCGGGCAAGCCGCAGGGCCTCGTCGTAGTCGAAGGCGGGCGCCCGGAAGGTGTCCCACGCGAGCACGAAGAAGGCGGTGGCCGGATCGAGGTCGGCGTCGGGCGTCAGGCGGGTCAACCGCTCAAGCCGCCAGCGCTTGACCTCGCGGCGCGCGACGTCGAGGGCGTCTTCGGGGGTCACCGCGTAGGGGTCCCACGGCTCGTCGAGCAGCGGCGTCGCGCGGCGCCCGCGGGGCGCGGCGGGGCGGTCGCGCGGCTCGCCGCGCTGCAGCGGCCAGTGGCGGGAGAACTCTTCGAGGGCCGGGCCGAATGCGGCCAGGAACAGGTCGACCCCGCCGATGCCGGCGCGCTGGAACTCCTCGACGCGTCCGCGCACGGCCACGGCCACGAGCGGTTCGACGTCTTCCCAGTAGCGGATCTCGCCCCCCGGCTCGGCGGCGGCGCGCGGGCGGCAGACGAGGAAGACGGTGCTGTTGGCCGCCGCCTTGTCGCGGATGTGCAGGCTGCCGCCGGCCTCGGTGCTGATGGGCCACGACGCGGTGATCGTGAAGCCCGACTCCATGAGGCCCGTGGTCAGCGCATCCCAGGCCCCGGTAGCCTTGTGGGTGAACATCAGCGTCATGATGCCGTTCGGCTTCAGCACCCGGCGGCACTCGGCGAAGATCGAGGCCATGCGCCGCTGGTAGTCCCGGCCCGCGAGCGCGCGCGCGCCGCGCTGGCCGGAGAACTTGGCGGGATTGGCGACCGCCTCGTTCTCCTTGTCGGTGAGCTGCCGCCGGAACAGCTCGGGGAAGACGCGCCCCGCGGTGCGCTTGAGCCAGACGTAGAAGAAGTCGGACAGCTCGGCGTACATGACGTTGTCGTAGTACGGCGGGTCCATCACGACGGCGTCGATGCTGCCGTCGTCGATGTGGTCGAGGCTGTCGCCGGGCTTGCAGGTGATGGTGACTGGTGGCTGTGACGTGTCCTGTGGTTCGGCCGCGTCAGGGTCGGCGGCGTCGAACAGGCGGCCCGTGTCGCGGCCGGGGCCGGGATGGAGCATGGCCACGAGCTCGTCGATGCACTTGGCGGTCTGCTTGATGGCCCAGTCGTAGCCCAAGCCGCTGATCAGGGGAGCCATCTCGGCGTACGACCAACTGAACGCGAAGCCGTGTCTCTGAAAGGTGTGCCCAATTACTTGACGGTTCGGAATCCACGTGCAGCTACGGGAGTTCCAGTCCGTCAACTTGCTGAGCGCGAGAGCCAGGTATCCGTAGGCCGCTTGCCGAACGTCGTCCAGCCGGCCAGCGGCGCGGTCCGCGTCCAGAATCTCTCGGAACACCTCCACGCTGGTGCCGTGGCTCAGAAGCTGGCGCGGCGAGAACAACTCGATCCATCGATATGCGCCGTACAGTCTGTGGCCACGATCGTAGTTGGAAATGTCCCCGATGGGCTCACTCGGGGCTATGTCGAGCACGTCCCACTCCAGCAGCTTCTCAGCGAGCCTTCCGCGGATGTCCGCGGCATTGTCGTCCTCTGGCCGCGGTGCGCGGTAGCCCCGGACCCACTTGTCCCGACCTCGCTTGCCCGACTTCGTTCTCGTCTCTACCCGCCGCTTGTAGACCACGGCGAAGAGCTGGTCGCCCATCTTCCCGGCTTGAGCCTGGGCCTTGATTTCGTCGCCGTCGATTACCCGATTGCAGTCGACGTACGGACAGTGTCCGTCGCCGTCGGCTACCGTGCCGGGAAATTGCTCTTGCACTGACCCGACGATCTCGAATGTGCAGACGCGGCCGGGTGTTCCGGGCCCGTCCGCACGGTCGGGCAGGAGGCGAACCCCAGTGCCGTCGGGAGCGAGCCGCCAGTTCGGCGACAGGGGCACCAAGCCGTCGCAATACGGGCAAGTGACCGTGCGCGCCCAGAGGTAGTTGGTGGGAACGGCGTTTGGTTCCGGTTCCGGTGGGAAGTACGGCAAAAGACGTTCTTCCCGCATCCGCACGAAGCGCTTCGAGAACTCGTTGAATGCTGTTTCGAGCGACGTACCGTGCACAGAGGGCCACTCGACCGTGGCCCGCATGATCAACGTGGAGACGGGGTTAACGTCGTTGGCTACTGCTCGGGCACCCAGCCGCGATACTTCGAGAGGAATACTCCCTCCGCCGGCAGTTGGGTCGAGGATCGCGACGGAGTTCAGGGCACGAGCGCCCATCATGGCCTGCAACCACTTCCCATCGTCCCGCCCGGGAGAGTAGCCGAACGCGCGGGGATAGCTGTACGCCTGCCCCTCGAAGCGCTCTCCGCGACGACGCGCCTCGTCGATCCTGCGTCGCGTGGCCACCGGATCGCCATGAATCCCAAGCGCGTGCTTGAACTTCTCGTGGTCGGCGTCCGCCGGCAGCAGCGACGCCAGCACGGCCGCTCGCGAGGCCACCAGCGGCCGGCGCGCCCACCAGACGTGCAGGCGGTTCGGGGCCGGGAACGGGGTCATCGGCGTCCGCTCGCGGGTGCTCTCGATGCCGATCTCGGCGATGGGCAGCCAGCGTTCGATCAGGCGGGTGTCGGCCATCGTACGGTTCCGCGGGGGGGTGCGACGCTGTGGCCGGTGCCGGTGCACCGGCCACCATCGGGGATGTCGGCCATGGGTGCGATTCCGCGCGAGGGCGGACGAGACAGCACGTCAACGCGGACGCCACTTCAGTCGTTCATGCCCGTTGCACTCGAAAGCGTATATATTATGCCCGAATACGGCCGCGTCGAGATGCAGGAGGACGGCCTCGCACGGCCCTCCGCGGCCTCGAGAACCGACGCGTGATGATCCCGACCATCTTCGACCTCTGCCGCCCCCGGCCGGACGTGCTCGACGGCACCGTCGCCGACGCCGACTTCGCGGCCGACCTCGCCCAGGTCCTGACCGGCAAGGCGAGCCCCGGCTACCGCGAGCCCGGTCCGTTCTTCGCCAACACCTTCCCGACCCGCGGCCTGAAGAACCTGCTCGCCAACGTCTGCCGCCGCCTGAGCGGGGCCGGCGACGCGGCGGGGGCCATCTTCCGCCTCGACACGTCGTACGGCGGCGGCAAGACGCACGGCCTGATCGCCCTCGCCCACGCCGCGCGGGGCATGGCCGGCGTGTCGGACGTGGCCGAGTTCGTCGAGCCGGGGCTGCTGCCGGCGGGACCCGTCCGCGTCGCCGCGTTCGACGGCGAGAACGCCGACCCCATGAACGGCCGGGCGCTCGACGGCGGGGTGCTGGCCTACACGCCGTGGGGCGAGATCGCCCACGCCCTCGCGGGCCGGGCGGGCTACGAGCGGGTGCGCCGGAGCGACGAGCGGCGGGTCGCGCCCGGCGCCGAGACGCTGCGCGCCCTGTTCGGCGACGCGCCGGCGCTCGTCCTGCTCGACGAGCTGTCGGTCTACCTCCGCAAGGTCGGCCGGCTCGACGACGCGCGGGGGCAGTTGACGGCGTTCCTCACGTCGCTGTTCAAGGCGGTCGAGTCGACGCCGAACGCGGCCCTCGTCTACACCCTCGCCATCGGCAAGGACGGGCGCGCCGCCGACGCGTACTCGGCCGAGAACCAGTTCGTCGCCGACCGCATGGCCGAGATCGAGAGCGTGTCGGCGCGGAAGGCGACGCTGCTGAACCCGACCGAGGAGGACGAGACGGTGCAGGTGCTCCGGCGGCGCCTGTTCGAGCACATCGACGACGCGCGGGCGGCCGAGGTCGTCGACGCCTACCGCGGGCTGTGGGCCGGCCACCGGGACGCATTGGCCGACGACGCGGCGCGGCCCGAGACGGCGGAGCAGTTCCGGGCGAGCTACCCGCTGCACCCGCACGTCCTCGACACGCTGACCGGCAAGACCGCGACGCTCGCCAACTTCCAGCGGGTGCGGGGCATGCTGCGGCTGCTCGCGCGGACCGTCGCCCACCTGTGGCGGCGGCGGCCCGACGACGCGACAGCGGTGCATCTGCATCACATCGACCCCGGCGACGAGCCCATTCGGCAGGAGATCGTGACCCGCCTGGGGCAGGCCGCGTTCGTGCCCGCGATCACCAACGACGTCGCGGCGGGACGGGCGGGGCAGCGGGCGCTGGCCGAGGAGATCGACGCCGAGCAGCACCAGGGCCTGCCGCCGTACGCGGCCTACGTCGCGCGGACGATCTTCATGCACACGCTGGCCTTCAACGAGCCGCTGAAGGGGCTGACCGCCGACGAGCTGCGGTACGCGGCGGCGGGGCCGGCCGTCGATCCGAGCTTCATCGACCAGGCGTGCAAGCGGTTCACCGCCGAGTCGGCGTACCTCGACGACCGGCCCGCGGCGCCCCTGCGGTTCCTGGCCGAGGCCAACCTGAGCGTGGTCATCCGGCGCGAGGAGCAGCACGTCGACCCGGCCGAGGCCCGCGCCGAGCTCAACGACCGCATCCGCGAGATCTTCGGCGGCAAGACGTTCGAGATGGTCCCGTTCCCCGGCGGCCCTTTCGACGTGCCCGACGAGGTGGGCGACGGCCGGCCGAAGCTCGTCGTGTTCGCCTACGACGGGCTCGCCGTGGGCGATGCCGTCGACGAGGTTCCCGAGCTCGTCGAGCGGGTGTACGCCAACAAGGGTGCCGACGGCTCGGCGCTGCGGGCGCTGCGCAACCACCTCGTCTTCGTGGCCGCCGACGAGCACGCCGCCGACGGCATGCGCCGCCGCATGCGGTCGCGTCTGGCCCTGCTGCGCCTGAAGGCGGCCGACCGCCTCGCCGACCTCGCGGAGCATCAGCGGGAGAAGATCCGCGACCTCGAAGCCCGTTCCGAGCAGGAGCTCGCGATCGCGATCCAGAAGTGCTACCGCCACGTCTTCTATCCCTCGCGGAATCGTCTCGGCACGCACAGCGTCGACTTGGCGCACACGGCGATCGACATCCCCTCGGCGTCGGACCGGCCCGGCGCGGGCCAGCAGCAGGTCGTGCGGGCGCTGCGCGATCTCAAGAAGCTGCGCTCCTCCGAGGACGAGCCCGACGCGCCGGTCTACGTGCGCGACCGCACCCCGTTGCGGAAGGGGCAGATGACGACCCTGGCGCTGCGCGATGAGTTCCGGCGGAACCCGTCGCTGCCGATGCTCGTGGGCGACGACGTCTTCATCCGCGGCATCCGGCGGGGCATCGAGCAGGGCGACTACGTCTACCGGCGCGGGGACCTGCTGTTCGGTCCGGGCGATCCCCCGGCCGACATCCGCATCGACGAGCAGGCGGTGGTCATGACGATGGCCTACGCCAAGAACAAGGCGGTCTGGCCGCGGCCGGTGGCGAAGCCGCCGCTTCCCGGGCCGACCCCACCGCCAGGGCCGGACCTGCCGCCAGGGCCCGACCCGCCGCCGCCCCCACCGGGACTGGATCCACCGCCGCCCAAGCCCGGCACCGATCCGCTGGCACCGGTGCCGGTGGGCCCATTCAGCGCCGAGGGCGTACTCCGGGACGCGCTCGTGCAGCTCTGGGAGCAGGCGCGGTCCAAACGGGTCGAGACGATCGCGGTGGTGAAGATCCGGATGTTCGACGCCGGCGACGCCTTCCGCCTGCTCGGCGCCGTCGGCGCTGTGTCGGGCGCCCGGAAGATCATCGGCCTCACCGGCGGCTACGAGACCGCCGGCGGCGGCACGTTCGAGCTGGAGTTCCGCGGCCCGGTCCCCGACGCCGAGCCTGTCAAGGAGTTCCTGCAGCAGCAGCTTCGCGGTGCCAAGTCGACGACCGTCGAAGCCACGTTCGACCTGTCGTTCACCGAGGGCCTGCCGATGGCCGGAGACGCGGCCGAGACCCTCACCGACCGCCTGTGCCGCTTCGCCAGCGGCGCCGCCCACGTCTCGGCAACCGCGGAGGCCCGACCCTGATGGCCCTACCTGTCGTTCTCGCGAGTGTGGCGGCGCCCGCCTCCGCGCCCCGGTACGAGCTGCGCGTGCGGAAGCACGGCATCGCCGACACCGAGTACGCCATCTGGCAGGTGCCCGCGCCGGCCACGCCCCACCTCACCGTGCCCCGGCGCATCGCCGGCCTCCGCGGCCGGAATCTCGACCTCGTCGAGCATTCGGTGATGCGGCGCTTGGCCCGTGTCGGCGTGCGGCCCCGGCCGTCCGCGCACGGATCTCGGCGACGCTACGTCCTGCGGGAAGACACCGCGCTGAACCTCGGGCTGCTGTTCCGAGCCCTCGCCCCCATGCGCAGCCGGGACAACATCCGCGCCGTCGCCGCCGGCATCGAGGAGATGGAGCGCGAGGAAGCCGCCTACTGGCTCGGGATGGCGATGCACCGCCGGCGGCCCCGCGCTGTGCTGAGGGCGCTGCGGGTGCTGTTGATGGATCGCCCGGCGTCGCGATGAACTGCGGCTGCAGCCAAGAGACATCAGGCTGGCCGGGCCGCCTACCAAGCCGCGATGGGAGTCATCATGACCACTTCAGTGGTGTCCGACATCGACAGGGGCGCTCTCCAGATGAAGAACGCGATTCGTCCCCTCACGTCGATGCCGTCGGGCCGCATCCCGCTGTGGATGAGGGCGTTTCAGGTGTTCCGACGTCTCGCCTCACTACGCAGAGCCCTGCGGGAGCTGAGACGGCTAACCGCGTCTGCTGCTGCGTTCGAGACCCTTGATGAGGCGGTGTCGGACGCGTTGGCCAAGCGGATGGGTCAGCTTCTGGCCGCCTGCCGGCGCGCAGCCGACAACATGGACTCCGCCCCAATCCCGATCGTGTACAGGTTTGCGGCCCGCCAGCTCTACCGCATCTGCGATGAGGTAGAGGATCTACAGGAGACGTTCGCCCTCGCCTCCAGCGCCCGCTTCCGCGAGTTCGTGGATCGCTCGTTGAAGAGGTCGTGAGCCGGCGAGTCGTCGTCACGCGAAGCTGCCGGCGCGCCATCCGTTCCGTCGAGCCACTCGTGCGCCCTCGGTGTTGCGGGAACGACGCCACGTGCGCGTAGACCAGCCGATTGGCGTCGACGAAGATCACCTGAACTCTTCGCCCTCCGCGAAGGCGGGCACCCCGGCCACGTCGTCAAGGCTGCCGGCCAAACACAGGCCGAGATCGACGGCGGGCGTCCGATAGGGGACCGGCCGCGGCGACGGTGCCGCCATGGCGCGCAGACCGCGGCGCAGGGCCTTCGTTGACGACGGTCTTGATCTCTCTCCTCGTACCTGCTGCATCCGTTGCGCCAAAGCCAGCCGCCCGCCTCTGTCGTGAAGCGGCTGCCTTCGAAGCCCGCCTCCGGGGCGCTGAGCAATTCCTGGCGATGGCGGGCGATGGCCTTTCCCGGGATTCGGCTTCAACCATCCATCCGCGATGGCCGCGACAGAATGACAACCTTTTCGATTCCATCCATACCTTCAAGACCCACCTTTAGCGTCTGATACTCTTCGGTCTGCCGACACTCATCCCAGATAAACACCACCAACTTCTTATAACCACTATTCGGCACTAGGTACAGCGACCGATCCGCCGCGATCTCGTCCGTGACCCTCCGGCACGCCGCTGAGCCACGAGAGCGCATAAACTTAACCTCCACAATCGTCTCAAGTGACGGTATCCCAAGATCATACCGTGGTGTCTTGTGTCCGACCTTCGGGAGCGACTGCTCATCGACGAGATCTCCCCATAGTGGTCGCAGTACGGTCCACAGCAAGTTCTGCACATGGTACTCGTGCTTAACCTCCCACTGTTGTGGGCTCACCCCTTTAACCCGTGGTGCCTTCTCGTACGTCCAGTGAGACATCGATTGCGCAAGGCCTTCAAGACTCTCAACCAAGCCCGCAACACCGGCGTCACCGAGTCGCGTGACCGCCAGCAACCTCACGCAATGTTCCCACACGGCTCGATTAATCGCAATCTCCACAGGATCTCCGTCCCCCACGTGCGCAATCATCTCCGACCACGCCGCCTGCCGCTCCCCGGAGGTCGGTGTCGGCGAAAACGCGATTCGTAGCCTCGGGTCGCCAACTGTCGCATCGTAATTCGGATCAATAATGCCTCGCGCGATTTCTACTAGGTCACTGTCCCGCCCGTCGCCCTTCAACGCCTGTGCCGATCTTTCCAGCAAGCTTCCAAGCCATGTGCAGGTCGCCTTAGCAATTCTCGCAGTCCTGGCACCGAGCGCAACTCCGAGAAGAGCGATCCCGTCCACTTCAAACCGCGGTGTGCGACTCTCGGCGAAAAAAACCCGGCCAGACAACTGCTCCATTGCTACCTCGAACCCCCCGACCCGGTCGTCGTCAGACCCCCGCCGAGCCAGAGCGTAGCCCACGGCCGCAACTGCCTGATAACCCTGATTGCCTCCTACAAGAGCTGCACGATCTTCCGGCCAACCGTGGTCGTCCGGGATCAAGTAGCCGCAAAACGCCGCGACATGGTCCGGCAATCCCCGATACACGTCGGACTCGACAACAAGTGATTCGGCGATTTCGCTGAGTCTCATTTACAAGAACCATGGCGTACGGCCGATCTCTCGGAACCTCACGGCGTCATCGTCCCAGCCCGCCACTTCCCTCAGTCCCGTCAACCGGTCCGCTATCAAGTCCGAATACTTGATCGTAATCGGGAACGGCTCAGGCGTCATAACCCGCCAAGAGTGAGCCGTGAAGTCGAACGCCTGTCGCGCCAAATAGGTCATGTCCCGAAAGGTCGAATTTCGGTGGAGTTTCAGAAGACACGGGCGAGGCAAACCATCCGATCCCTGCTTCAGTTCCGACGCACCTGTAAACACTACCAGTGATTCGTAGTCGTTTAGCTTGAGGTGGACACCTCGCATTGGCGCAAGTACGCCCTTCTTTGGCGATGACCGCGACAGGCCTTTCTGTTTTCTATCGAAAACTACGAATGGATGCTTCGGCGCAATGTGCAAGAACGCATAGGTCACGTTATCCATATCAAGTGCCTCAACGGCCGCTTTGACTGCATCGGCTTCAATATCTTTAGCTGGCTTGAACATATGAAAAACCAACCGTACGCGGTCCGTACTTTTCCAATTGTCCTCATCGCGAACCCGGACGATCGTACTCCGCAATGTTTCCGCCAGCGCACTCGGGTAGTCCTCAAACGCGACCACGTTTGTCCGTTCGCTCAGATGATAGCCGCCGTCGCTCGAAAACACGGTCGTGATGCCGACATATCGTTTGCCGCCACCGATTTTGCTGGTTGACGCCACATGACTGCCGACCCCGATCACCAGCTCATGAGCGACGGCCTGTTTCGCCGCAAGTAGCCATGGCCGACCACCAAGCTTGGCATAGGAGGCGAGGCTCATTTGGTTCATGGTAAACACGAGGCTCTTTGGATCCTGCTGCATTGTCTCGAGTCTAAAGTTCTGAACCGCGACATCGTTTTTGAGTAAGAGCGCTTTTGTGCCGTAGTAAGGATTGCGATCGCCGGGCAGTACTTTGAATTCTTCTTCGATCTGCACAAGGGCTAAATCCCATTGGATGCCCGAATTAGCGGCATATTCTAATCCCCTCGTGCAAGCTTCCTGGTAGCCACCGATAGTGGGATTGGCCGTGATAAATGTCTGGACATTTGGTTTTTCGAGCCGAAACCGTCGAAGAAACCCATCACCGTAGCGGGCGGTCTCATACCCTCGGCGACCGGTC
Organism: Vicinamibacterales bacterium; assembly: GCA_963664545.2. Classification (GTDB taxonomy): domain Bacteria; phylum Acidobacteriota; class Vicinamibacteria; order Vicinamibacterales; family UBA8438; genus JAJEEA01. Next base: position 4,748,344 of record OY761475.2, read on the forward strand.
TTTACGTCCGGCATACCATCTAGAAACTTGGCCACGAACCCCTCAACATGACCCTCGTGGTGAGCCTGACAGATGACGGCAATGTTGAGCTTCTTAGGTGTGAAGGTTCGCTGGTCGTATGGTCCGTTCGCCTTTAGGCCGCGCTCGCTCCAATGGTCCGTTCTCATCCCGGAGGGGTCGAATACTAGGGTTGGGCGCTCGATCATCTCCGACGCCGGGAACCGAGCGGTCCCTGAATCCAAGAGTGTTTCGATCTGGAACGCGACTCCGGGCACAGCCTCCAGGGTCTGTGTACGAAGAAACGCCAACGTATCTTCGATCATCTTGAGGCGGCCCGGTCCGCGATGCAGGTTGCCCGCTTTGTTATGTGCATCATCCAGGACTCGGGCGGCTGCGGGACCAAGAATCTGGGTGACACACCAGTCGAAGTCCACGCGGTTTCCGCTGAGTCGGGCATTCGCCGTTGGAACTGTTTCGAAGCCGTCGCGATGGTCTTCGAGAATTAGGGTGTCTCCCTGGATAGCACGGACTCTGCCAACAAGTTGTGGCCAATCGCCGATCCGCGGGTCGCGGGCGGGACGGTCGACGAGAACGTAGCGCCCCATGGGCGAGATATTGGCTGCGAGCAGGTCAGTGCAGGAAGCTAGCAGGAGGTTGCGTGTGCGGACATCGCAAAGCAGCCCGAAGAGCGGAAGTCCTTTGGGGCTTTGGAATGTTCGAGGCTCAAAGTGAAGGAGAGAGCGCCTCTGGATCCAGTCAGGCAGTTTTTCGTGGTTGATGAAATTATGTTGGGTGCTACCCAATATCTCAAGTGGATAGTCGCCAGCTATTTCGCGCTTGCCATGGAACGCCCGCACTAGGGCCGCACGCAGTAGCGGTGCCCAGCACCACCAGCTTTTCTTTAGGTCCATTGTTATGCGGGTGTCGGCGAGAGGCTCGGCACCCCTTGCCACCGGGATATCAATGATGGTGTCGTTCTTGCCATCGCGTTTAAACACGTGGGTTGACGCGTGTTCGGCGCGCAGTTCATTCAAGAGATCCTTGTCGTAGGGACGGGAACCAATGGTCCGCGTCGTGTCGCCGGTGAGGGTGACTGGGGCAAAATTAAGCAGGAGATGGGAGAGTGACACTGAAAACTCGACTCCAGGGTTGAGGAAAACTCGAATTTAGGTTTGTGGCTATTGTTCGAGACATCTCTGTCGCGAACTGGTGGGAGTTGGAGGATACCAGATATTAGGTATGCTCCATCCCAATGTCGCCGTCGGCCGTCCGGCGGTCGGCGATGAGCGACGTGCGGCGGTCGTCGATGACGTTGGTGCCGAAGTCGAGCCAGAAGTTGTTGTAGCCGCCGACGTTGCCCCCGGCCTCGGTGCGGCGGGCGGTGCCTCCGAGAGGCGGATGTTCCGCTCGATGCGCTCCAGCTCGATGGTGGCCGCGTCCTCCTCGGTCAGGAACGCCTGCTCGCGGCGGTCCTCGGGCCGCTCGAGCGGCGTGGCGGTCTTGAAGTCCCAGATGCCCTGCAGGTCCGGGGCGCCCCACGGGGTCCGCGGCGCGTCCTGGGCGGCGGCACCGGCCGCCGACACGACGAACACCGCCGCCAGCGCCGACGCGGCGAATCGGCCTCTCGCGACCGTCATGGCTTCTACCTTCCCCGTGCGGGCGTCCGCTCGCAGGGTCCACCCTGTCCGCTAACGATAGCCGCTCAACGGGCGGCTCCGCAAGTGCGCCCTCGGGCCTCGACCCGGGCGTCTGCGGGCGGCGTCGCGGACCGGCTGGTCGGCTACGAGCCCGACAGCAGGCCGCTGTTCGCGCGCTACGAGGCGTGGTGCGTCGGCGGCGACGACGTGCCGTTCTCGGTCGGCCAGTACTGGCGCTACGCCGCGACGGTCTTTGACTACATCCGCCGGGCGATGCCGACGGAAGCGCCCGGCACCTGCGCCCCCGGCGAGGTCTACGGCCTCGTGGCCTGGATTCTCGCCGAGAACGGGATCGGTGCCCGCGACGCGGCCATGAACGCCGAGTGTTCAGCGTCAACTACTTTTGCCGTCGTGTTGCCTCATATGAGGATGTTACCCGCCATCCTCAGAATGATCGTACCCGCTGTCTCGGACGAATCGCGAGCAGGCGGCACCCCACGGCCGGCAACCGGCCGCGGGAGGTCACCCGGAGCGGAAGCATGCCGCGGCACGCGGCGTGCTCCGATCCGGAGCCCGACAGCCCGCCGCGTCTCGTGAATCATCGTGGAACGGCCGGGACACCCCGGTCCAAAGGCGGGCCGCAAGGCCCAGAACTGCTAGCGGAGCCGCGGGGCGGGCAGCGTGTCACTTGGTGGATGCGGCGACCCTCCCGTCGGCCGCCTCACGATACCTCACGATACCACCAACCGCGCCGGTTCACCCGCTGCGTCGTCGCGCGGGCGGACCCGTGTTCGGGGTGTTCTCCGGGTCCGTTACGTAACGGTGTAGCAATGGTCTTGTGGGTTGGCAAACACGGAGTGGCAGGAGCGTTATCGGGAACGGCGGAAGGCTGCGAGTCTCTGGAGCGGAGCACGCCGCGACACGCGGCGTGCTCCGGGGTCGGAGGTCGGCGTCGGTGGGGTCTGGGGCGAGCAGCACGGCCGCGCCCCGCGGGAAATGGCACGTGAAAGGGGACCACCGTGGCCACGTGAAAGGGGACCACCCAAGTCTCCGTCAACATCAGATTCCGGGTCCTCCTGTCTGAGCGTTCCCGGCTGTCGGGCAGGATCGCCTGGGACCGTGCGCGCAGCCGCCGTCAAGGCCGTCAGCCCCGCGAAGCGGGGGCGGAGCGAAGCGACGCGCCTTGACGGTGGCGAGCACACGGTCATGCTGATGGGCCCGACAGCCCGGGGCCTCGGCGCCCGGTGAGCGACGGCGTCGGGCGTTTGCTCCGAAGCCGGGAGTACGGCCGGGAGGCGTCAACGACGAGCTCCCTTCTTGCTGACCGGCGGTGGTTCTGCTTGGCGGGCCGCCAACCTGAAGCTGCCGCGCGTGGTCTGCAGTACGGTCGCGTGGTGGACGACCCTGTCGATGACCACGGCGGCCGCCGTCGGGTCGAGGAAGACCTCGGGCCGGTGCGCGAACGGCAGATTCGTCGGCACCACCAGGCTCCGGCGTCCGTAGTAGTAGCGCTGGCTGATGAACCCGAACAGCAGGTCGGCCCCGGCCTTGTCGAGCGGGGACGCACCCAGCTCGTCGGCGTGGACGACGTCGAAGCGGGCGAGCTGGCGAGCTCGCGGGCCAGCCGGTCCTGCTGCCGGGCCTCGACGAGCAGCGTCACCGGCTCGGCCGCGGTCACGAACCACACCCGGCAGGCCATCCCAAGGTGATGGACAGAGGCGTCTTCCCCCGTGCCGACCCCGCCGACGAACACCACGTTGGCGGCCTCGGCGACGAAGCGGCAGTCGAAGACCTTCGGGACGGCGTCGCGGTCGAGGCCGGCTGCGCCTCGAACGAGATTGCCGCCACCGCGCAGCTATGCGGTCCGGACCTCCGGGCTCACGATCGATGGTGCCGAATCGGAAGCCAAGTCTCTCGAATCGGCGTCTGGGCTCGGCGAAGCCGCAGCGTCTTGGGACGCTCCTATCGGATCGGCAAACACGAGACGACGGGCGGCGAGACGGCGCCAGCCCTTGACGCGGCGCTGCAGAGTCCGGAGCTGGCCCGGGAGGAACATCCCCGGGTGCTCCCGCCGCAGACGGTCGAAGAGCTCCTTCGCCGTCCGATGCGGTTCCGCCTCCAGCCACTCGACGACGCGGGGCCACGCCGTCTCGAACGGATCCTGCCGAGTGCGCCAGTGTCGCGGCGGTCTCTTGCGGGGCTGGTGCGTCGGCCGCACCTCGCCGGCGCGCCAGGCCAGCGCCAAGCCCCGCAGAAAGCCGTCGAGGTCGGCATCGCGCGGCGGCATCGGATGAACCGTCGAGCCCGCGGCCAGGCCGGCCAGATGATGTTGAACCGCGCGGATCTCGTCCAGCAACCCGAGCGGATCCAGGGTCCCGGCCAGCGCCCGCAGACGGTCCTTCATCACGGCGGGAACCGTGTCCGAGGCGAGCAACCGCGCGCACGGCGTCTCCGGCGCGTGGTAGCGCTTGTGGACGCGGGCGCCGACCCGCGTCTTCTCGGCGAGCTTGAACGACGGCTGGAACACGTTCACGAACAGGCGCGCCGCCGAGTACAGGCGGGCCAGCGCTTCGGCGCCGGGCATCCCTTCCAGACGGCCGTACCCGACCAGCCGGCGGACGACCGCGCCGTTCTTCTGCTCGACCCACGCCTGGTCGTTCTTCCGGTACGGCCTGGACCGCGTCAGCTCGATGCCGTGCTCCTTGCAGAAGCCGATCAACACCTCGTTGAGGAACTCGCTGCCGTTGTCGGTGTCGATCCCCCGCAGCGGAAACGGGAGCGCGCCGCGGAGTCGGTCCACCGCGTCGACCACGACGCCCGCCTCACGCACGAGCAGCGGCACGCATTCCGTCCAGGCGCTGGCGATATCGGTCAGCACCAGCGTCCAGACGAAGCTGCCGGCCATCGACGAGCCGCAGTGCGCGACGAGGTCGGCTTCGACGAAGCCCGGCACCGGATCCTGCCAATCACCGAACGTGCGCACCGGAACCCTGCCCCGTACGCGGTCACCGCCGGAACGACGCCGCCGGCGCTGACCGGCCGTCACCGCCCTCGCCGACGCCAGGCGGCGGTCGATCGTGGCGGCGCTCACCGTCATCAGTTGCCCGCGCACCCGCGGGTCGAGGGTCAGGTGCCCGTGCCGTTCGAGTGCCGGCACCAGGGTCGGCAGCAACGCCTTCAGGCGCTTGCCGCACACGCGGTCCGACGCCTCCCACAGCACGACCAGCCCCTCGGTCACGGCCTCGTCGTACACCGACCGGCGACCCCGCCGTACCGCCGGCATCGCCGAGTCTCCGTTCAGCACTCGGATCGCGTGCTTGCGGTGGTACCCGGTGAGCGCGACGAACTCATCCAGTATCCGCCCCCTCTCGGCCGGCTTGCTCCGCCGATACCGCTCGGTCACGGCCGCCACCAGCTCCCGCCGCCCCTCCGGACTCATCGTCGACATCGTGCCTCCCTTCGGTAGCAGGAATTCTGAGGCAACGATGCTCGCCCGGTAGCAGATCAGGCGAGGCAATGCGCCGGCAAAAATAATTGTCGTTGATCGTGCGCCGTGCGAAGGCGCCATTCCTCAGCGGGTGCGAATCCCGCCCGGCAACTGTCGCTCCAGCCGGTAGCAGTCGGAGCGGACGATGGAGGTGACGACATCGGCTGAAGCACTCCGATGAAGAAGGGCCGCCGTGGGCGGCTCAGCGACCATGCAGGACGTAACGCAAGTGAACGCCGGGCAGGCCTCGAAACCAATAATGCGGAAGCCGACCCGCCGATCATACGGGGAAGGCTGCCAACGGCCGGGAAGCGAGCGACGCAAGCACCGACCGTCTCCGCCGGGGTATTGGCGACGCCATGCATGGAAGAGGGGAATGGACGCAACACGGGAAGCCCTGCCGGTGGCGTGGCACGCGCCAACCGACGACCCGCGAGGGCAAGGCCGGGCCGGCCAGGGTGGCGGAGAAGCCCGTAGTACCGAGGAGGCCGGGTAATGCCGGCGGAGGGAAGGAGCTTCAGGTGGAAGGGATGGCGAAAGGGAGCAGGCTCTCGGGAGTGGCTGACGCCTATCACCCCGGAGATGAGCAGCAATGCCGGACGTCATCACATGCATAAGCGAAGGGGACGACCCGAGCGGTCGCCGTCGTCAGGGCGTCAACAGGTCTGACGGCGCACCGGCCGGCCGGCGCAAGGGTGCGAGCTTGGTGCCACGGCTCGCGAAACCCGCCCGCTTGCCGTGACCGGGAAGCCCGTGTGCGAGCCGCATGATTCCACTGGAGAGCCCGGTGCCGGAAATCGGCACGCCGGGTTCGGAGAGCGGGGGGAGGAAACGTGCCCACGGGGTTCGGACTGCGGCCCGGTGCGAAAGCGCCGGACGAGCCACCGACTCCCTACCGGATACGCGCCTCCCCTCGACTCTACACCGAGATCCTGCCCGCAGTCGAGATGCCGGGCCGCGGCATGTTCGTCCCGGAGGAGCGGTAGCCCGCGCACGGCGCGCGCCCCGCCGCGGCAAACCGCCAGCTCTGTAGCGCGTCTCGGGATGGGGATATCGATCAGCCACCGACGACCACCGCCTCGCCCGGTTTGGCCCGGGGCAGGATGTCCAGAATAGCGGGAATGAGGGGAAGCAGGTCCAGATGGCGATTGCAGCGCGCCACCATCACGATCACCGCGATTCGCAGCGTCGCGAGCTCCTGTTCGCGGGGCAGACGGCGGTCAACCGTGAGGAAGGCGTCGAACTCGCCCGCGGCAAGGCGCAGCAAGTCGCCGTTGCGCTTGCCGGACCATCCCATCTCCGGCGCGGTCCGAGCCCCGTGCCCGGTCAGGTCGCGCTTCAGTCGTCTCGGCAGGCACTCGTCAAGCAGGACACGCACGGGTCAGCAGGGCGTCCTTCGCCTGTTCCAGAGCGGCAACCGCCTGCTCTCTCGAAACCGTCGGGAAGTCCTCCAAGAACTCGGCGAGGGTCTGGCCGGCCTCCAGGTAGTCGAGCAGCGCCTGGAACGGGACCCGCGTGCCGACGAATACGGGAGTCCCGCTCATGACATCGGGACGGCGGGTTATCACGAGGGTTTCTTCGGGCATCACCAGAGCTCGTCGAAGCTGCAGTCAGCATACACAAGGGTTCCCGGCGCACGTCGTGACCGGACGTCCGGGTCGCTGTAGGCGTTCGTGTTGGGCGACGTTCATCGCCGCAACTCGTCGTCGATGCGCTCGAACTCGGCGACGGCGCGGTCGAAGTCGGGGTCCTCCTGCCACGTGCCGGCCGGATGGTCGAGGTCGGTGCGCCTCGCGGGGGGCGCGTCCAGAGCCAGCCCGCGGGCCAGCGCGTCGATGACGACCGCGTTGAGGCTCTTCGATTCCCGCTTGGCCCTCAGCCGAAGAGCCCGATCGACCTCGTCGGGAACGGCTCGGATGGTGTACTGCATGTTGTTTGTGCAGGCTGGTATCACATCGGCGCCGGCGATGGTGCCCGCGGCCCGCTCACTCGCTCCGAAGCGCCGCGACGGGATCGACCCGGCTGGCGCGGCGGGCGGGCAGCCAGGCCGCGAGGAGTGCCGCGGTGCCGAGCACGAGCGGCACGCCGAGGAAGGTCAGCGGATCGAGCGCGTCGATCCCGAACAGCAGTCCGCCCAACAGGCGGGTCGCGACGAGCGCGAGGGCCAGCCCGAGCGCGCCGCCAGCGACCGCCAACTTCAGTCCGCCCGCGACGAGCGGCCGCACGACGTGGCCTCCGTCGGCCCCGAGCGACATCCGGATGCCGATCTCGCGCGTCCGCTGGGCGACGCCGTAGCTCACCACGCCGTAGAGGCCGACCGCGGCGAGGGCCAGCGCCAGCACGCCGAAGGCGGACAGGAGGAAGGCGGAGAGCTGCTGGGGCAGCCGCATCAGCGCGAGGTGACGATCCATCGTCTTCGTCTCGAACACCCAGAGGTCGGGATCGAGCTCGCGCCCGGCGGCGAGGAGCGCGAGGGCCGTCCCCTCGGGGTCGACCGATGTCCTCGCCACGACCGTCATCAACGGCCTGAACCGCTGCGAGTACGGCAGATAGACCATGTTGCGCGGCGCCTCGCCGAGCGTCCGCACCTTCGCGTCGCTCGCCACGCCGACCACGAGCCACGGGGGATCGCCGTCGGCGCGCCGCCGGACGAGCCGCCCGACCGCGTCGCCGTCGGGCCAGAAGCGCCGGGCCATCGCCTCGCTGATGATGGCGACGGGCTGGTTGTCCGGCCGGTCGGCGTCGTTGAAGTTGCGCCCGCGGACGATCTCGATGCCCGCGGCGTCGAAGAACCCGGGATCGACCTCGGCCCGGTCGGCGACGAACGCGCCGTAGTCTGACGGCGGGTCGAACCCGTCGACGTTGAAGTCGCTCGACTGCGTGGAGAGCGGGTTCAGGTGCAGGTTGCTGATGGCGCCGACTGCCTCGACGCCGGGGAGCGCGCGGAAGCGATCAAGGAGGCGCCGCGTATAGGCCCGCGCCTCGTCGGGCGTGAACCGGGTGGTCGGCGCGAGGAAGGTCATGACGGCCGCCGGCTCGCGGCCGAAGCCCGGGTCGACCGCCTGCGCCTGCTGAAAGCTGCGGAGGAACAGGCCGGCGCCGACGAGCAGCACCAGCGAGATCGTGAGCTGCGCGACGACCAAGGCGTTGCGCCACCGGAGCTGGCCCGGCCGGCCGCCCCCGCGCCCTCGCTCTTGAGGGTGTCGGCGACGTCGGGCCGGGTGCTCTGCAGGGCCGGCACGAGCCCGAGCAGGGTGCCGGCCGCGACCGAGACCCCGAGCGTGAATATGAGGACGTTCCGGTCGAGGTCCAGGTCGAGCGCCACCGGGAGCGGCAGCGGGAGGTCGGCGTTGGCCAGCAGGCCGAGCAGCGAGACGGCCAGCCCGGTCCCGATGCCGCCCGCCGCGAGGCTCAGCAGCGTGGTCTCGGTCAGCAGTCGCCGCACCAGCGACGCGCGCGAGGCGCCGAGGGCCAGCCGCACCGCGATTTCCTTGCGCCGGTCGAGCGCGCGCGCGAGCAGGAAGCTCGCGAGGTTGGTGCACGCCAGCAGCAGCACCAGCCCGACGACCGCCATCAGCAGCCACGCCGCCGCCCGGATGAAGACGTCCATCGGCGGGAAGAGCAGCACGTCGGAGAGCGGCACGAGCACGAACCGGCCGGTCGGGTCCCAGTTCTCGATGCGGTCCCGGGTGAGCTGTGCGGCCACCGCCCCGACCGCGGCTTCCGCCTGGGGCAGCGCGACGCCGGGCCAGAGGCGCGCCTTGACGAAGAGCGAGTGGTGGCCCCGGTCGTCGAACATGGGGGCCCCGAGCAGCTCCTCCGCCATCATGTACGGCGCGTAGAACGTCGGCCTCAGGCCGCGAACGCTGCCCGCGAAGTCGGGCGGCCCCACCCCGACCACCGTGTACGCCCGGCCGGCGACGCGCATCTCGTGCCCGACCACGTCCGGGTCGCCGGAGAAGGCGTCCCGCCAGTAGCGGTAGTCGAGCATGACGACCGGATGTCCGCCGCGCGAGACGTCGTCGCTCGGCAGCAGCGTGCGTCCGACCGCGGCCTCGATGCCCAGCATCGGGAAGTAGCCCCCGGTGACCGCCTCGGCCGGCACCACGGCGACCCCGCCGCCCTCGGCGCGGTCCACCGGCACCGGCACGAACTCCGACGCGGCGATGTCGCTGAAGACCTCGGCGGTGCCGTCGCGCACGTCCTCGAAGTCGGGTTAGGAGAGCGTGCTGAACTCGAACGACGTCTGGTGGAGATAGAGGTTGACGACCTCCTCGGGCCGCTCGACCGGCGAGCCGGGGAGGATGACGGCGTTGACCAGGCTGAAGATGGCGGTGTTGGCCCCGATGCCGAGGGCGAGCGAAAGGACGGCCACCGCCGTGAACGCCGGCCGTCGGGCCAGCGACCGAACGCCGTCGCGCACGTCGCGGCCGAGGTCGTCGATCCCCTGGCGTATCACCACGCTGCCCTGTCGCGTAGAGTCGTCATCCTACGTGATATGACGGGTGCGGAGGGATCGCGGTTCCGGCTTCCGCTCTGCAGCGGGAAGACCGCCATCGAGCCGGCGCGCGGGGGCGAGGCGGTGCCGCGACCCTACTCCAACGGGTTCTGCCATTCCAGACGGTCGAAGCGGGCGAAGTCATCGTCGGTCGAGCACAGAACGAGGCCGTGTTCGATGGCGAGCGCGGCCAGATGCGCGTCGGGCACGAGATTCGGGCGGCCTTCCGCCCTCCGCATCAACGGGGCGAGTATCTGCTGGTGGCGTTCCGTCGGCAGGGGAATCCAGACGGACTCGGCGGCGAGCCACGACTCCACCTGCCGCCATGCCGCGGCCACCGAGGCGGGGCGGGGGAAGATGCGCGGGTTGCTGACGATCCGCACGAACGCGAGCAGGCTGGGCCAAGGCAGGCCCACCGGCGCGGCGGCGTTGATCCGTTCGTCGAGCCACTCGTGGGCCCTCGCGTGTTGCGGGAACGAAACCACGTGCGCGTAGAGCAGCAGATTGGCGTCGACGAGGATCACGGGAACTCTTCGCCCTCCGCGACGGCGAGCACCTCGGCCACGTCGTCGAGGCTGCCGGCCAGACACGGACCGAGATCGACGGCGGGCGTCCGATAGGGGACCGGCTGCGTCGACGGTGCCGCCATGGCGTGCAGACCGCGGCGCAGGGCTTCGTTGACGACGGTCTTGAAGCTCTCTCCGCGCACCTGCTGCATCCGTTGCGCCAAGGCCGCCACGTCGGGATCTAGGCTCAAGGTCGTCCGCATACATCCGGACATTAGCAGCTTGATGCGTTGATGTCCATCCGGGAGTCCCGCTCATTCATGACATCGGGATGGCGGGTTATCACGAGAGTTTCGCGGGGCATGACGCCGTCGCGCCCGTCGCGGCCCAGGTCGTCGATGCCCTGGCGCATCATCGGGCTGCCCTGCCGCGTCGAGTCGTCACCTACGTGACATGACGGGAGCGAAGCGATCGCGGTTCCGGCTTCGGGCGTCGGCCTCACAACCTCACTTGAATTCGGAGTGCGGCAGGCCCGACCGTCTAATGATTGCCTTCAGCGTGCCCACCCGCAACTCGTCGTGGTCCGGTACGGGGATGGTTATGGTCCCGGCCTTGCCGGCCTTCTGCATCACCACGTGGCTTCCGCGCCTTCGCACCATCTCGAAGCCGTGCGCCGCGAGAATCCGACAGACGTCGCGGCCGGAAAGAACACGCAGCCTACCCAACCGCTACCTCGACATGCGTGACGTAGACTTCCTCGCGCAGGCGGCCTTCGATTTCGTCCGTAGAGGCGGTCTCGAAGAACAGCGTAAGCGCTTCCTCGAGGTTGGCCCGGGCCTCAGCGACGGTGTCTCCCTGGCTGGCGACATCGACTTCCGGGCACAGGGCAACGTAGCCGTCGTCCTCACGCTCGATGATCGCGGTCAGTTTTCTGGTCATCGGGACTGCCCGTCGGGCACGCGAAGTCGGGCAAGGAACGCTCGTGCACTCTGGAAGCGGGCTCCGGAGGGCGGTTGGGCGACACGGCGGAACAAAAGAAACCCCGCCGGGGGCCGGTAGGGCCATGTCCAGCGGGGACCAATTTCAACTAGCCGGTTGTACTCGACCGACAACGCCTGTTGCCACCCTCACCACCGTACCCGATCCGGGGTGACATCGGAGATTCAGCGTACAGGCACGCCCCGGGCCTGTCAAGCCCTGTCAAGTGGTCCGCGCCGCCGTTCTTGGCACGTGTCGCGAAGCACCTGCGGTACCCCGTGACCGTCTCGTAGCGGCTCAGGGTGAAGTCCTCGCGCTCGATGATCGCGGTCAGCCTTTCTCGTCACCGGTGCTCTTGAGCGAGAGGGCGAGCGGCATCGGCGCTCAGCCCCTTACCTGCCCCGCAGCCCTCAATCCTGTCCGCTCTCGCGGTTCCGCTCCTCCAACCGCGCACCCCCCAGGATGTTCGGCATCGCGTAGTTCCCCTCGTGACACGCGTACTCGAACATCGGGAGCTCGGTCCACTTCATCGGAATTCGCGCCGTCCACGGTGCCGACCACGTCGCGGGGTCGCTGATCGTGAACTCGTAGAGCAGCGTGTCCGCGTCGACCCGCGTGAACCGCTCGACGAGGTGGCGGGCCTTCGTCGAGCCCCGGTAGCCGTGCTTGTCGCTGAAGTGCGTGGTCTCGACCACCAAGGTGTCGCCCTCCCAGACGCCGCGTGACTCGCCGGTCCACGACTCGATGTCGGGGCGGGGGCGGCCGTCGAGGGGGATGATGCGCGAGTCGTGCACCATCTCGTTGAGCACCACGACGTGGTCGGGCGTCTGGAAGAGCTGCATGTGCTGGTTGTAGAAGCCCGGGGTCATCGGGGGCCCGGTGTTGAACCCGAGGATGCAGCGGTCGAACGCGCTGCGGTCGGTGTACGAGTCGGCGGGGTGGGCCTCGCGGTACGCGCGGCGCTCGTCGGCGCGGCGCTGCCCTTGGTCGGACAGGGCGGGGATGCGGCCGTTCGGCGGGTCGACGATGAGCGACGTGCGGCGGTCGTCGATGACGTTGGTGCCGAAGTCGAGCCAGAAGTTGTTGTAGCCGCCGACGTTGCCCCCGGCCTCGGTGCGGCGGGGCGGGGCCTCCCAGAGGCGGATGTTCCGCTCCACCCGCTCCTGCTCGATGGTGGCCGCCTCCTCCTCGGTCAGGAACGCCTGCTCGCCGCGGTCCTCTGGCCGCTCGAGCGGCGTGGCGGTCTTGAAGTCCCAGATGCCCTGCAGGTCCGGGGCGCCCCACGGGGTCCGCGGCGCGTCCTGGCCGGCGGCGGCACCGGCCGCGAGTACGACGAGCAACACCGCCAGCGTCGGCGCGGCGAATCGACCCTTCAAGACCGTCATGGCTCTGCCTCCTCCATGCGGGCGCCCGCCTCGCAGGGTCGCCCTGTCCGTCAACGATAGCCGCTCAACGGGCGCCTCGGCAAGCGCGCCCTCGGGCCTGGGTGCACGACAAGAAAGTTGGGCGAATGATGTCGTGCACCCTCAGCCGTCCGACCCGTGGTCGCGGCGGACGCGGGCGAGCAGGTCCTCCGCCGTCGCGCACTCGATCATCCACTCGCCGACACGCCCGAGCCGCTCGGGGTCGGTGACGCCGGCCAGCGCCGCCGCCAGGCCATCGGCGGCGGTGCCGCCGAACTTCCGGGCCGCCTGACGGCAGAGCAGCGCCCGCTCCTCGTCGCGCCCCTGCTCGATGCCCTGGGCCCGGCCCTCGTCGCGCCCCTGCGCGATGCCCTGGGCCCGGCCCTCGTCGCGCCCCTGCTCGATGCCCTGCGCCCGGCCCCGCTCGAGCCATTCGCGCGTCCATTCCCCCAAGGTCTCTTCCAGCATCGTCTGCGTCTCCTCCAACCGCGCCAGCGAGTCCCCCGCGCCGGCCGGCAGCCGGCCCGACGCCCCCAGCCTCGCGCGGAGCCACGCCCCGAACGCCCGCCTCAGGTGCTCGTCGCCCGCCGCCCGCACCAGCTCGCCGAGCGCCCGCAGCGCGGCGTCCAGACCCGACGCGTCGCGCGCCCTCTCCAGACCGACTAGCGCCGACACCAGGTTGTCCGCCGGCAGGTCCGCCCCGGGCGCCCTCACGTCCAGGACATAGTAACTCTGCGACGGCAGGTGCGGCGCCGGCGTGTCGCCCGCCGCCGCGAACATGTCCGCCACCTCGACCGGCGCCGTCCACCGCCGGGGGCCGTTGTAGAGGACCACCGGCAGCACATGCGGCAGCGCGCCGTGCTCGCTCAGCACGCCGTCGGCGACCGCGCGCCGAAGGATCATCGCGGTGTAGTCGAGCATGCGCACCGCCATCGCGGGGTCGACGGTGGCCTGGAACTCGAGGAGCAGCACGAGGTAGAGCCAGGCCTCGCCGCGGAACCGGACGCGCCAGACGAGGTCGCCGTGGCGCTGGCGCAGGTCCTCGCCGACGAAGGAGGCGGGCAGGGGGGTCAGGGTGTCGAAGTCGAGCGCGTCGCTCCAGCCGCGTGCGGCGAAGCCGTCAAGCAGGTGGCGGACCATGCGCGGGCGCGAAAAAAGCAGCTTGTAGGCGGGGTCGTGCATGGGTGCTCCCGTCGGCGTCCCGCGTCGCGGGTGCGCGGCGTGCGGGGCGTGCGGTGCCCCGCCGGATTGCGGGCGGCCGCCCGCCGACGGGGTGTCCAGGAGCAAGAAAGGGGCCAACGCGGGAACGGCCCGCGGGCACGGGGGAAACGGACCCCGACGGAGGGCCGACGGCGCAGGAACTGCGACGCCGGGCGGCCCCGGCGGTCGTAGCGGCCGCCACCGTTGTCGAGAGCTCGAATCGGCGCCGTCGGCCGTCGGGTCCACGACAAGAAAGTTGAGCGTCGCTGGGCAAGGGGGGGTGCCGCCTCGTATATGGGCGTCCACGCCCATGGAAAGGCGTGTTCGCGGGTCTGGCCCCGAGCTGCTCCCGTGGATCCGGCGCTCGGACAGCGCGCGGGGCTATCATCCAACAATGATGTCGCACACCCCTCGGGTCTCGAACCCCGGTGCCCGCCGGTCGGCCCCGGGCGCGGCGGCGCCCCGCGTCGACAGGGCGCGTGCATCGGGGTAGGATGCGGGAGGAAACCAGGAGAGGACCCATGCCGAACAGAGTCAGCCGTCGCGAGCTGCTGGCTGGCGCGATCGGCGCGGCGGCGATGCCGGCCGCGGCGGGGCGCGCCCGCGCGCAGAGCGGAGACACCACCCGCCGGGCGGGGCTGGGGGCCAGCCCGCTCGGCGAACGCTCGTCGCACGTCACGATCCGGCGCGACCACCGCGGGCCGGTCGCCTCGCGCACTCCGCTGCAGGACCTGCAGGGCACCATCACGCCGTCGGACCTCCACTTCGAGCGGCACCACGCGGGCATCCCCGCCGTCGACCCCGACGACTACCGGCTGCTGGTCCACGGCATGGTCGAGCGGCCGACGGTGTTCACGCTGGCCGACCTCAAGCGCTTCCCGGCCACGTCGCGCATCTGCTTCCTCGAGTGCTCGGGCAACTACCCGACGGGGGCGGGGCCCGAGACGAAGCCCGAGGCGGTCTGCGGCATGACGTCGACGACCGAGTGGACCGGCGTGGCGCTGTCGACGCTCTTCCGCGAGGTCGGGGCCAGCCCCGACGCCACGTGGTTCCTCGCCGAGGGCCAGGACGCGGCGGTGATGACGCGCAGCGTCCCCATGGAGAAGGCGCGGGACGACGCCTTCGTCGCCTACGCGCAGAACGGCGAGGCGCTCCGGCCGGGGCAGGGCTACCCGGCGCGGCTGCTGCTGCCGGGGTGGGAGGGCAACTCGAACGTGAAGTGGCTGCGGCGCCTCGAGCTCGCCGACCGCCCGTTCATGACCCGCGAGGAGACGTCGAAGTACACCGACCCGCTGGCCGACGGCACCGCGCGGCAGTTCAGCTTCGTCTTCGACGCCCGCTCCATCATCACCGCGCCGGCCTGGCCCGACGTCGTCGAGCCGGGGTGGATCGAGCTGCGCGGCATCGCGTGGTCGGGTCGGGGCGCCATCGCGCGGGTCGAGGTGAGCACCGACGGCGGCCGCACCTGGCACGAGGCGCGCCTGCAGGGGCCGGTGCTGCGGCAGGCGCACACGCGCTTCCGCCACCTGTGGCGCTGGGACGGGTCCGAGACCGAGATCATGAGCCGGGCCGTCGACGACACCGGCTACGTGCAGCCGACGCGGGCGGCGCTGCGGGCCGAGCGCGGGCGGCGGGCGCGGCGGTACCACCTGAACCCCATCACCGCGTGGCGCATCCGGCGGGGCGGGCAGGTCGAGTACCGGGTGGAGGAGCCATGGGACGCGTAGCCCGCGCCGCCGGCGTCGCCTTGGCGCTGCTTGCCTGCTTCGCGGCGGCGGGCGCCGCGCAGCCGCAGGACGGTCGGTTCGGCTTCGGCCGCCCCGCGACGGCCGACGACATCGCCGCGTGGGACATCGACGTCATGCCCGACGGCGCCGGCCTCCCCGAGGGTTCGGGGACCGCCGCCGCCGGCGCCCCGGTCTACGCCGCGCGGTGCGCCGTCTGCCACGGGCCGGCCGGCGAGGGCGGCGTCGCCGACCGGCTGGTCGGCTACGACCCCGCGAGCACGCCCCCGTTCGGCCCGGCCTACGAGGCGTGGCGCGCCGGCCGCGACGACGTGCCGTTCTCGGTCGGCAACTACTGGCCCTATGCCACGACCCTCTTCGACTACATCCGCCGCGCGATGCCGACCGACGCGCCCGGCACCCTCGCCGCCGACGAGGTCTACGGCCTCGTGGCGTGGATTCTCGCCGAGAACGGCATCGTCGCCCGCGACGCGGTCATGAACGCCGAGACGCTGCCCGCGGTGGAGATGCCCGCCCGCGACGTGTTCGTCCCGCAGGAGCGGTAGCCGGCGCACGCGTCAAGACAGTGATCGACATAGATCTGCCAACTGCACGCGGACGCAGCCCGTTTCTGCTGTCTTCCGGGCTGGCCACGTGGCAAGGTTGTTCCGTTACCGTCCTGACGCAGACCGTGAGGGCGCTCCGCCGGGCGGGTGCCCTGGTGACGAGGCGCGGTCGTGGCGGCCCGTGGAAGCGCGAACCGCTGCAACTGGCGCTGGTGGTCGTCCCGCCCGGCCGGGGCTCGGTCCTCCGTCGTCGGACAACCACAACAGAGAGTGAGGTTTTCCCATGCGCGTTTCCGCCCTCGCCGCCACGCTCTGCCTGCTGCTCTCCGCCGCCGCCTACGGCCAGCCCGCGCCCGAGCTCGAGTACGACGCGGTGGCGCCGCTGAAGCTGCCGCCCGACCTCTACCTCGGCGAGAACGCCGGCGTCGCCGTCGACTCGCGGGGCCACGTCTTCGTCTACACCCGGTCCGGGACCGACGCCACCATCATCGCCCCCCGGGCCGCCTCGCTCTACGAGTTCGCGCCCGACGGCAGCTTCGTCCGGGAGATCGGGGGCAACCTCTACTCGAAGGCGTGGGCGCACGCGGTCCGGGTGGACGCCGACGACAACATCTGGCTGGTCGACAACGGCTCGAGCATGGCCGTCAAGCTGAGCCCGGCCGGCCGGGTGCTGCAGGTTTTCGGGCGCCGGCCGGAATCGACCCACGCGCGATACCCCCGCTGCACCGGGCCGTACTGCCCGCCGCACTCGCTGCGCCCGCCGTACTACGAGTCGCCCGACGCCCTGCCGCCGCCCGCGCGCGACGGCCTCTTCGACGAGGTGACCGACGTCGCGTTCGATCCCGACGGCAACGTCTACTTCAGCGACGGCTACAACAACGCCCGGGTCGCCAAGTACGACGCCGACGGCAACTGGGTCGGCTCGTGGGGCGAGCGGGGCAGCGGACCGGGGCAGTTCCGCCTCCCCCACGGCATCGCCGCCGACGACCGGGGCCGCGTCTACGTGGCCGACCGCTCCAACAACCGCGTCCAGGTGTTCGAGTCGGACGGCGCGTTCGTGCGCGAGGTCACGCTCGCCGACCTGCGCCGGCAGGCGCCGGTGCCGCCCGACTACGCGCCCCAGGTCGCGAGCTTCGGACGGCTGCCCGACGGCACCTACAACTCGCTGTGGCCCAACTCGATCTGCATCACCCCGGGCCCCGACCCGGTGATGTTCACCCAGGACATGTTCCCCGGCCGCATCTACAAGATGTCGCTCGACGGCACGGTGCTCGGCTACTTCGGCCGCGACGGCCAGGCCGTCGGCCAGTTCGGCTGGATCCACGGCCTGGCGTGCCCGTCGGCCGACGAGGTCTGGGTCGCCGAGCTGCTGACCTGGCGGGTCCAGAAGATCACGCTCCGCGACTGACGCGCCGGGCACGACCTGCGACGGCGCGGTCGAAGACGGGGTTCCTCCTGCCACGTGCCGACCAGGTGGTCGAGATCGGTGTGCATCCCGGGGGGCCGTCGAGGGCCAGCCCGCGGGCCAGCGCGTCGCGCCCGACGGCCCGGAGGGGCCGCGATACGCGGTCGGACCGCTCGGCAGCCGGCGGCCCACCACGAACCGCACCGGCCATCTTTCGCGTCATCGCTCGCTTCCCTTCGGCGGCCAGTACCTCCGCGCCGTCAGCCACGCGAGTGCGTACACGGCGGGTACGGTCAGATACCACGCCTTGCCGGTGCCCGAGTACATCAGCACACCCCAACACGACCAGAAGATCGCGTACCACGTCTTGGGCCGCCCCTTGGGCCGCCATCGCGCGGGCAGCATAACCATTCCCGCCACCATCAACGCGCACCCACCTGTGAACACCAGGCCGAACCGCCCGGCCCATAGGTAGCCGCCCACTACCAGCGCGATCCACAACAGAGCGAGCATCGGTCCGGGAAGACGCCCGTACGCGATTCCGCTCTCGGGGGTGGCCGGCGGCGGGGGCGGCAAGACCACTCTCTCTGGAGTCATCTGTCTTCGGCGGACGGCAGGACATTCAGTACGAAGCCGGGGTCGGGCAAGAATCCACTCTCCTGCAGAGAGCCCCGGAACCTCTCCAATTTCAACTCGTTGTTCGCTCTGGAAGGTAGCGTCGTCGTGTATCGGGAATCCGGGTCGGACGCCGTGAGGAGGGTCCTCAGGTCCGTCTTCCCGTCGCAGAACCTACGCAGATCTTCCGGCGATACACCCGCCACCAAGTACTCGGTCTCGTCGGACGGGCCGATCGCTGCGATGTAGCGACCGCCGGTGGCGTCGCGGGCCTCGAACACCAGCGGCTCGTCGTAGTAGTCGAGCGTCCTGATGTAGCGGACTTTAGTCATGAGGTCTCCACGTGACGGCCCGCGCTGACCCGCTCTCTCTCGGGCCCGCGGTCGGAGATGCCCCGCCCGCGGCATGTCGTCCCGCAGGAGCGGTAGGTTGCGCGCCGCCCGCCCGGCGTTGGAGGCGGGAGTCGGCTATTCCACCGGGTTCCAGACCCGACTGAACCCAAAGCCGCCGAAGTCCTTCACGTTGGCGGTGGCGAACTCGGTGACGCCCTGCCGCCGCAACGACAGGGCGAGACGCGCGTCGTAGATCCGGCGGCGGGCGAAGCGCGCTTTGGCCGCCAGCCGCCAGAGCTCGTCGTGCAGGCCGGCGCTGTCGGGGTCGAACCCGACGAGCATCCACCGCGGATGGCGGCGGTAGCTCTGCACGACCTTGACCGCCGCGGCCGCCGGCAGGGGCCGGTCGAGCACGGCGGGGTTCCGCAGCAGCGTATAGAACTCCACCAGCACCAGCTCCGAGACGGCGACGTCGTCCCGGGGCGTGAGGTCTTCGAGAAAGGCGCGGGCCCGATCGTGGAAGGGGCTGGCGCGGCTGAAGGCGTAGAGCAGGATGCTGGTGTCGAACGACGTCACCGTCGACGCTTCCCTTCCTGTCCGGTCTTTCGAAGTGTTTCGATGGTCCGCGCGTCGATGTCGTCGAGCGCGGCCTCGCGGATCGCTTCGTGGCCGAGGCCGCGCCAGCCGACGGTGTCCGACGTCGGTGGCCGCCAGGGCGACGAAGGCGGCGTCACGACGGGGTACCGGGCCAGGAACTGCTCGGCGGCGCGGCGCATGGTTTCGGTCAGTGACCACTCCCGGGACGCGGCCAGCCGCTTGATGTCACGATACAGCGCGTCCGGGAGTTGAATCTGTGTCTTGATCACGCCATCATTTATACATCGCCATCAAAACGATATCAATCGATCGCGGCGCGCCGGCCCTTGACGTGGGCGGTTCGAACCGTCATCGTCGGCACGAGGACGGTCGGATGGAGACCGGAACGGCCGACGGGGGAGGGCGCGATGCGACGAAGAGGGGAGCGGCTGGCGGTGGGAATCGTCCTGGCCGCGGCGGCGGCGCTGGCGGCGGGCGCGCAGGAGGAGAGTCCCGCGGCCATCACCGGCGTGGTCACCAGCGGCGCCGGCCCCGAGGCGGGCGTCTGGGTGATCGCCGAGACCGGGGACCTGCCGACGACGTTCCGCAAGATCGTGGTGACCGACGACGACGGCCGGTTCCTGCTGCCGGAGCTGCCCGAGGCGCGCTACTCGGTCTGGGTGCGCGGGTACGGTCTGGCCGACTCGACGCCGGTGACCGCGGAGCCGGGGGAGGACCTGCGGCTGAGGGCGGCCGCCGCGGGGACGCCGCAGGAAGCCGCCGCGGTCTATCCGGCCGCGTACTGGCTGTCGCTGATCGAGGTGCCGGAGGCGGGGGAGTTCCCCGGCACCGGCCCCGAGGGCAACGGCATCAGCGAGGGCCTGCGCACCCGCGACGAGTACCTCTACAACGTGAAGGCCTGCCTGCGCTGCCACCAGGTCGGGGGCGGGTTCACGCGCGGGCACCCCGACGGGCTCGACTTCGATTCGAGCGCCGCCGCGTGGGACGCGCGCGTCCGCATGGGACAGCGCGGGGCCGAGATGAGCATGTGGATGTCGCGCTTCGGGCGCGCGGCCGGGCTGCGCATGTTCGCCGACTGGAGCGACCGCATCGCCACCGGCGAGGTGCCGCCCGCGCCGCCGCGCCCGCGGGGGGTCGAGCGCAACCTCGTCCTCACCCAGTGGGAGTGGACCGACGAGATGGGGAAGATCCACGACGAGGCGTCCACCGACAAGCGCGACCCGACGGTGAACGCCGACGGCCCGATCTACGGGGTGGACATCGCCAACGACAACCTCGCCATGCTCGACCCGAACACCCACACCGCGACGATGCTGCGCATCCCCACCCTGGCCGACCGCTCGACCATGCGGGCATCCTACGCGCAGTCGGGCTATCCGCCGTCGCGCCTCGCCGGCCTCGCGCGCTTCAACCCCGCGAGCATCCACAACCCGATGCTCGACAGCCGGGGCCGGGTCTGGTACACGGCGACCTTGCGCCCGCCGGAGAACCAGCCCGACTGGTGCCTGGAGGGCTCGGACAACCGGTTCGCGCGGTACTTCCCGGTGGAGCGGTCGGGCCGCAACGTGAGCTACTACGACCCCGGGACGGGGGAGTTCACGATGGTGGACACCTGCTTCGGCAGCCACCATCTGCAGTTCGCGCACGACGAGAACGAGACCCTGTTCCTCAGCCGGCCCAACAGCGACGTCTTCGGCTGGCTCGACACGAAGCTGTTCGACGAGACCGGCGACGGACGGCGCGCGCAGGGCTGGTGCCCGACGGTGGTCGACACCAACGGCGACGGACGCATCACGAAGCCGTGGAACGAGCCAGCGGTGGCCCGCGGCTCCCGTTTCGAGGAGGACCCGACGGCCAGCACCTGGGACTTCGACCCGGCGCGGGACACGCGGGTCACGGTGGGCGCCTACGGCATCATCATCAACCCCGTCGACGGCTCCGTCTGGGGCGCGCAGGATTCGTACCCGGGCCGGATCGTCCGTCTCGTGGTGGGCGACGACCCGCCGGAGAGCTGCATCGCCGAGGTGTTCGAGGTGCCCTCCGAGCGCTGGGACGTCGAGGCGGCCGGCGAGCGCGGCTTCATGCCGCGCGGCCTCGACGTCGACACGAACGGCGTCATCTGGACGGCGCTGTCGGGGACGAACCACCTCGCCAGCTTCGACCGCGGCAAGTGCGGGCGGCTGACCGGGCCCGAGGCGCACACCGGCCGGCACTGCGCGGAGGGGTGGACCCTCCATCCCCTGCCGGGTCCCACGTTCAAGGGGACCGACGTCCGGGCCGACTACAATTATTACAACTGGGTCGACCAGTTCGACACGCTGGGCCTCGGCGAGAACGTGCCCATCGCCACCGGCACCGGCTCGGACTCGCTGGTGGCGCTGCTGCCGGAGACGGGGGAGACGGTCGTCATGCGCGTGCCCTATCCGCTCGCCGGCTTCCACCCGCGAGGCCTCGACGGCCGCATCGACGACGCCGACGCCGGCTGGAAGGGGCGCGGCGTCTACTCGTCGACCGGCTCCGACACGGTGTGGCACGCCGAGGGCGGGCTCGCCGTCGAGGACGGCGAGTACCGGTCGGTGTCGAAGCCGATACTCGTGAAGTTCCAGTTCCGGCCGCACCCGCTGGCGAACTGAATTAGCCCTTGACGCCGGTCCCGGGAACCGCCATTCTCGGCACGAGTCGCCCGGCGGGGGCGACCGGGGCGTTCGACAACGGCCAGGTTGAAGGAGAAACGGCCATGAAGCGAAGCATCTGTGCCATCGCGGCGCTCGCGCTGGGGTTGCCGCTGGCGATCGCCGCCAACGACGAGCTGATGACGCGGCAGGACGACGACAACCAGTGGGTGTTGCCGGGGAAGAACTACTCGGCGACGCGCTACAGCTCGCTCGACCAGATCACCGCCGACAACGTGGCGAACCTCACCCAGGTCTGGTCGTTCTCGACCGGCGCGCTGCGTGGTCACGAGGGGCAGCCCCTGGTGGTGGACTCGACGATGTACGTGCACAGCGCGTACCCCAACCACGTCTACGCCATCGACCTCGCCGAGGAGGGCTGGCCCATCAAGTGGCGGTACACGCCGGTCCAGGACGACCGCGCGGTGCCCGTCGCCTGCTGCGATCTGGTCCACCGCGGCGTGAACTACGTCGACGGCCGGATTCTGATGACGACCCTCGACGGGCACGTCCTGGCCCTCGACGCCGAGAGCGGCGAGGAGCTGTGGAAGGTCAGGAACGCCGACCCGCTGCGGGGCGAGACGATGACGATGGCCGGCCTCGTGGTCAAGGACAAGTACATCGTGGGCGTCTCCGGCGGCGAGTTCGGCATCCGCGGCTGGGTGGCCGCCTACGCCGTCGAGTCGGGCGAGCAGCTGTGGAAGGCCTACAGCATGGGCCCGGACGAGGACGTCATGCTCGCGCCCGACTTCAACGAGGCCAATCCCCACTACGGCGGGTCGGGGGCGGGCACGGAGACGTGGCCGGGCGACCGCTGGCGGAACGGCGGCGGCGCCACCTGGGGCTGGTACGCGTACGACCCCGACCTCGACCTGATCTACTACTCCACCGGGAACCCCGGGACGTGGAACCCGACGCCGCGCGAGGGCGACAACAAGTGGTCGATGACGATCTTCGCCCGCGATCCCGACACGGGCCTCGCGAAGTGGGCGTACCAGATGACGCCGTGGGACGCCTGGGACTACGACGGCGTCAACGAGCACGTGCTGCTCGACCTCACCGTCGACGGGCGCGACGTGAAGGCGCTCGTGCACTTCGACCGCAACGGCTTCGCCTACGTGCTCGACCGCACCGACGGCACGCTGCTGTCGGCCGAGAAGTTCGTCGAGGCGACCAACTGGGCCGAGCGCATCGACCTGGAGACCGGCCGCCCCGTGGAGGTGCCGGAGAAGCGCACCCGCCAGGGCGTGAACACCCTCGACATCTGCCCCTCCGCTATGGGCGCCAAGAACCAGCAGCCGGTGTCGTTCTCGCCCCGCACCGGCCTCATCTACGCCGGCACGAACAACCTGTGCATGAACTACGAGGGCTTCGAGGTGCGCTACATCGCCGGCGCGCCGTACGTCGGCGCGAACGTGCGGATCTTCGCCGGGCCGGGCGGCTACCAGGGCGAGTTCATGGCCTGGAACCCGGCGGCGGGCGAGAAGGTGTGGGGCATCACCGAGCCGTTCCCGGTGTGGACCGGCACGGTGGTCACGGCCGGCGACGTGGTCTTCTACGGGACCATGGACCGGTGGTTCAAGGCGGTCGACGCCAGGAGCGGCGAGCCTCTGTGGCAGACGAGGCTGCCGTCGGGGTCGATCGGCAACCCCATGACGTTCGTGGCGCCCGACGGCAAGCAGTACGTCGCGATCTACTCCGGCATCGGCGGGTGGTTCGGCCTCCCGGTCGCGGCGGACCTGTCGCGCGAGGACCCGCTCGGGGCGCTGGGGGCGGTCGGCGCCGCCTACGACTCGGGGCTCGACAGGGTGACCTCCGTGGGCGGGACGCTGCACGTCTTCGCCCTTGAGGACTAGATCCGCGGAGGTTGCCGTGACCGGTACTTCCAGGGGCGTCGTGGCCGCCCGGAGCGTTGCCGCCACGGTCGGGGCCTGCGCGCTGCTGGCGGCCCAGGCGCCGGCGGCGGCCCCGGTGCCCGCGCAGGCGCCGGCGCTCCGCGTCTGCGGCGACCCCGAGAACCTGCCGTTCTCGAACGAGCGGCTTGAGGGGTTCGAGAACCGGATCGCCGCGGTCGTCGCGGCCGAGCTCGGCGCGACGCCCGTCTACGCGTGGTGGCCGCACCAGCGCGGCCTCGTCCGGAACACCATCGACGCCGGGACCTGCGATGTGATCTTCGGGGTGCCCGAGGGTCTCGACTTCGTCCTCTGGACGGAGCCGTACTACCGGTCGTCGTACGTCATGGCGTACCGCGGCGACCGGGGCTACGACTTCCGGTCGCTCGACGCGCCGGAGCTGCACGAGCTTCGAATCGGCGTCCACGTCAACACGCCGCCCGAGGAGAGCCTGGCGCGGCGCGGCCTGCTCGACAACGTCTCGACCTATTCGCTGTTCTTCGATCCGCGCGGCGACCGCGACCGGCCGCGCAAGCTGCTCGACGACCTCGTGGCGGGCACCCTGGACGTCGCCGTCGCCTGGGGTCCGCTGGCCGGCTGGACGGCCACGACGTCCGACGCGCCGATCGAGCTGGTTCCGCTGGAGGACGAGCCGGGGGTGCCGCTGTCCTTCGACATCTCGATGGGCGTCGCGAAGGGCAACGAGGCGCTGAAGGGCCGGCTGGAGTCGGCAATCGACCGGCGTCGGGCCGAGATCCTGGCCATTCTGGAGGAGTACGGCGTGCCGCTCGTCCCCGCCGGTGCGTCCGGCGCGGCGGACCCGAACCCCGAGGCGGCGCCACCGGCCTCGGCGCCGACCGCCCCGGCGCCGGCGCCACGGAGGCTCAACCCGTTCACCGGGAACGCGGACATGGCCGCGGAAGGCAGGGCGCTGTACTTCGAGGTCGGTTGTCAGGGCTGTCACGGGGGCGGGGGCGGCGGCGGGATGGCCACCTCCGTGATCGACGACGCGTGGACGTTCGGCAGCGACGACGAGGCGCTGTTCAGGCTCATCAAGGGCGAGATGCCCGATCAGACGATGCCGACCGTCTACAGCGTGCTCGAGGACGACGAGGTCTGGAAGATCCTGGCGTTCATCCGGTCGGTCTACGCCGGCGATCCCGGCCGTATCGACTGGTAGGGGGCCGGTGCCCGAACGTCGATGTCTTCACCCGCGACGTGAAGCTGACCTTCTTCCGCGGCGCGTCGCTGCGACCCGTGCCTCCCGGCTCCGGGAAGGACATGGAGTCGCGCTGGGTGGACGTCCGCGAGGGCCAGTTCGACGAGGCACAGATGGCGGCGTGGGGTCGGGCGGGCGGCCGCCCTGCCCGGCCGGGACCTGACCTGATGTCCCGCGCCAATGGCAGATGACACGGCTTGCTGCATAGTGGGGGGCGGGCCCGCCGGCGCCGTCCTCGGCCTGCTCCTCGCCCGCCGGGGCGTGCCCGTGGCGCTGCT
Organism: Vicinamibacterales bacterium; assembly: GCA_963664545.2. Lineage (GTDB taxonomy): Bacteria > Acidobacteriota > Vicinamibacteria > Vicinamibacterales > UBA8438 > JAJEEA01. Next base: position 4,773,353 of record OY761475.2, read on the forward strand.
CGAGGCCCGGGAGGACTTCGACCGGGCGTTCCGGGGCGACACCGTGCACCCCTCGACGCTCGATATGCTCGACGACCTCGGGCTCGCGGAGCCGCTGCTCGCGCGCGACCACGCCCGGATGCGCCGTATGACCCTGCAGAGCGGCGGGACCACCGCCGTTCTCGCCGACTTCACCCGGCTGCGGTCGCGGTTCCCCTACATCGCGATGATCCCCCAGGTGGAGTTCCTCGACTTCATCGTTGGCGAGGCGAGGAAGCACGGCTGCTTCGAGCTGCGCCTGGGGGCCCGCGTCACCGACCTGGTCGTGGAGGGTGGCGCGGTCCGCGGGGTGCGTTACCGGGACGGGGAACGCGACCGGGAGCTTCGCGCGCCTCTGACCGTCGCAGCCGACGGCCGGGCGTCGCGGGTGCGTCAGCTCGCGGGCTTCGTGCCGAGGCGGAACGCGGCGACGATGGACGTGATGTGGCTGGTCCTGCCTCGCCGGGACGGCGAGCGCGCGGCGGACATGACCGGCTTCCGGATCGGCCGCGGCCGCCTCGTCGTGGTGCTGGCGCGGGCCCGCGAGTGGCAGCTCGGCTACACGATACTCAAGGGGAGCAATCGCGGGGTCCGCGAGGCGGGGCTGGGCGCGTTGCGGTCGGAGCTGGCGGCGCTCGTCCCGGAGCTCGCCGATCGGATGGACGCGATCCGGGACTGGCACGACGTCCACTTCCTGTCGGTCGAGTCGAGCCGCATCCCCACGTGGCACCGCGAGGGTCTGCTCGCCATCGGTGACGCCGCCCACGTCATGTCGCCCATCGGCGGCGTCGGCATCAACTACGCCGTCCAGGACGCCGTCGCCGCCGCGAACCTGCTCGCCGGGCCCCTCCTCGCCGGCAACCTCACCCGCGCGCACCTCGCCGCCGTGCAGCGCCGGCGGGAATGGCCCACGCGGTTCATCCAGACCGTGCAGGCCCTGGTGCAGCGCCAGCTCGTGGCCCGGGCCCTGCGGGACGAGCCGTTCCGGCTCCCGTGGCCGGCGCGCATCGCGCCGGCGCTGCCGTGGGTCCGCGACCTGCCCGCGTGGCTCGTCGGCTGGGGCGTCCGGCCCGAGCGTGTCAGCGGGAAGCCGCGCGGACGGACCCGGATGGAGTAGACGCAATGGCCGGTCGGACACCCGGGAAGTCGACGAAGGACGCGGGGAAGGCCGCCACGGGCCGGGCGAAGGCGGAGCCGGTCCTCCTCTCGGGCGGCAACCCGCAGATCGCGAAGGCCAACGGCGACGCCCCCGTGCAGGCGTACATCGCGGCCATGCCGGGCTGGAAGAGCGACGTCGGGCGCCGCCTCGACGTGCTCATCGTGCGCACCGTGCCCGACGTGCGCAAGTGCGTGCGGTGGAACTCGCCCTTCTACGGCGTCGAGGGCCGGGGCTGGTTCCTGAACGTCCACGTCTTCACCCGCTACGTGAAGGTGACCTTCTTCCGGGGCGCGTCGCTGCGGCCCGTCCCGCCCGGCTCGGGCAAGGACAGGGACGCGCGCTGGGTCGACATCCACGAGGGCGCGCTCGACGAGGCGCAGATGGCGGCGTGGGTCCGGCAGGCGGCGGCCCTGCCCGGCTGGGACCTGACGTGATGTCCCGCGCCAAGGGGTTCTCGACGTGCTGACCGGCCGGTGCGGTCCTCTCCCTCGCCTTGCGGGGGCGAGCGATGAGCGTTAAGGTAGGCCCGTGATGGTCACGCCGCTTCGACTCGGGCGTGCGGCGGTCGCGGTTCTCGTGCCGACGGTCGTCGTCGGGGCGGGTTTCTTGCCGCGCGTCGCCGTGTCTCCGCGAGCCGCGGCGGCATCGTCTCATGCGGCGGTCGCGACGGTGCGGATTCCCGAGGGCGGCCGCATGCCGCGGGCCGTCGTCGACGGCGAGGGAACCCTGCACGTCGTGTACGCCGCCGGGGACACGAGCCGCGGCGACCTCTTCCACGTGACGCGGGAGCCCGGCGCGGCGGGCTGGTCGGAGCCGCGACAGGTCAACAGCCGGGCGCTCTCGGTGACGGGCGTGGGCCCGATAGACGGCGCGCAGCTCGCGCTCGGGCCCGACGGGCGGCTCCACGTCGTCTGGCTGCAGGCGGACCCGCCGGCGTTCTTCTACACGCGGAGCCGCGCGGAGGGACCTGGCTTCGAGCCCCAGCGCGAGCTGCCGGCCGGCGAGGCGGGCGCCCTCGAGGCAGGCCCGGCCGTCGCTGCCGACGGGGGCGGCGACGTCTACGTCTTCTGGCACGCCGGCGCGTTCGAGGACGCGCGGCGCAGCGTGTTCCTGACGCTGTCGCGCGACGGCGGGGCGACCTTCGAGCCGGCCCGCCGCGCCAGCGCGGAGGCGGAGGGCGCATGCGCCTGCTGCGGCCTGAGCGCGCTGGTCGCGCCGGGCGGCGCCGTCCTGGTGTCGTACCGCGGGGCCGGCGACAACGTGCGCCGGGGGCAGCGGCTGCTCACGTCGACCGACCACGGCCGCACCTTCTCCGACCGGCTGGTCCAGCCGTGGGACCTGGGGGCCTGCCCGGTGTCGACCACGAGCCTGTTCGCCGGCCCCGGCGACCTGACGGTGGCGTGGGAGACGCAGGGGCAGGTCTACTTCGCCGGCGCCGGCCGGCTCGACGACGCGCGCTCGCCGCCGGGGGAGGCCCGCTTCCGCCGCAAGAACCCCGCGGTCGCCGTCGATGCCGGCGGAGACACGCTGCTCGCCTGGGGCGACGGCCCCGGCTTCAGCTTCGGCGGCTCGCTGCACTGGCAGGTCTTCGATGCCGCCGGCCGCCCGGTGGGGGAGCCGGGCGGCGGGGCCGGGACCGTCATCGAGGGAAGCACCGTCGCCGCCGTGGTCCACGATGGCCGGTTCTTCGTCGTCTTCTAGGAGTCGCCGTGCAACGGTTCAGACTCCTGGCAGAGTTGGTTGGGCGCCCAGCGGAGCCGCAGGCGACGAGGGCTAGTGGGTGATCCGCATGACGAGGCTCGCGAAGCGCGGCATCGCCCGCGAATCTGAAGGAGGCGTGGCAACCGGGATGCCTGCTACCATCTATGCGGGACGCTCCGGCGGGTCGGCAGCGGGCGTCCGGGGGCCGTCGACGACGGGCCCGAGAGGGTTCATCATGCGAATGATTCGACCCGGCCGGGGGACCGCCAGCCGGGCGGTGGCCGCGATGCTCTGCGCCGTCGCGCTCGCGGGGGCGTTCGTCCTGACCGCGCGCGCCCAGCCTTCGCGCACCGTGGCCGACGGGGTGTACACGGCCGGGCAGGCGGCGCGGGGCGCGGAGGTCTACCGGGCGCAGTGCGTGACGTGCCACGGCGAGGCGCTCGAGGGCAGCGTGGGCCCGCCGCTGGCCGGAGACGGGTTCCTGTCGATCTGGAGCGCGCTGCCGCTCGTGGAGCTCGTCGACAAGATCCACAACACCATGCCCCTCCAGGCGACGGCGCCGCTCTCGCGGCAGGAGTCGATCGACCTCACCGCCTACGTCCTCGAGGCCGGCGCGTTCCCGGCCGGAGAGGCGGAGCTGGCCGACGCCGCGCTGGCCGACATCGCGCTCCCCACGGTCGTGACCGCTTCCGCGGCCGCCGCCGGCGGGGACCTGCCGGTCGCGCCCGTCGCCAACCTCGCCCAGTTGATGCGGGCCATCGCGTTCCCCGCCTCGAACATCGTTTTCAATACGCAGATCAAGGACCCCGGGGCCGACGTGCCGGAGCCGACGGGGACCCGGCCCTTCGACTTCGTCGAGTGGGGGGAAACCGTCTATCCGGGCTGGGAGTCCATCGACCTCGCGGCGTTGGCCATCGCCGAGTCCGCGCCCCTCTTCCTGGTGCCCGGCCGGCGGTGCGAGAACGGCCGGCCCGTGCCCGTGGACCGGGCCGACTGGCGGGAGTACACGGCGGCGGTTGTCGAGGCGGGACGGGCCGCGTACCGGGCGTCGCAGTCGCGGGATTGGGACGCGGTCATCGCGGTCACCGACCAGCTCAACGAGGCCTGCGCCAACTGCCACGAGGTCTATCGCGACGCGGGTGCCGAGGGGCGCGGGGTGGGGGCGGACCGCTGCCGGCAGGAACCCTGACCGGAGGATTTCACGGGAGGAACGACCATGCGTCTGCCGCCCGGAACCGCCGCCGAGCGGACCCGCGGGTAGACGGAGCGTTTTCACGGGAGGAACGACCATGCGCCTGATGACAGTCGTCGCGGCGGCTTCCGTCGTGTTCATGGCCGCGCCGGGGGCGGCGCAGGACTGGACCGAGTTCGCCAGCCAGGAGGACCGGTTCACCTGCAACTTCCCCGGCGAGCCGACGGTGACCGAGTCCACCTGGGTCTCCGAAATGGGGGCCGAGGTGCCCGCGCGCGTCTATTCCGCCGAGAGGGGCCCGAGCCGCTTCTCGGTGACGGTGGCCGACTACAGCCACGTCGAGCGCATCCTCACCGAGCGGGCCGGCGGCTGCCCGCCGGGGGCGGAGCGCTGCAGCGGCGGCGGGTCGACCGGCGAGGGGTACTGGCGCCACGACGTGCGGGGCGCGATGCTCTACGCGACCTGGACGTTCATGCGGCGGGACGCCGAGGTGACCCATCTGGGCTACAACTCGCTCGACCGCGTCGAGGGCCACCAGATGCACCTGACCAACCCCGACCAGTCGCGCACGTTCGTGTCGATCTACATGCACGAGGACAAGCTCTACGTCGCCGAGGGCACGGTCCCGCGGGGCTACCCCGAGCCGGCGCTCTTCCAGCAGTCGCTGGGCTGGCTCGACGAGGACGGGAACGGGCTGCGCTACGAGTCCGCCTACTCGAACGGGTTCCCGGCCCCGCCCCGCGTCCCGGCGGTGTTCTAGGGAAGACCCAGCCGGGTTCCGGGAAGGATCCGGCGGTGTTCTGGCAAGAGCCGGCCGGATTTCCGGAAGGGATCCGGCGATGTTCTGGGAAACCTAGGCCGGGTTCCGGAAGTATCCCGGCGGTGTCCTGGTAAGGAAGACCAAGTGGCCCTGTACCGTCTCCGACGGTCGAAGCCAGTGAGGAGGGTTGTCATGCGGTTGAAGCTCGGTCTCGCCGTCGTCTGCGCGGTCGCTTTCGTCCTGCCCGCCGGGGGGCACCATTCCCACGGCAACTACTCGGAGGAGTTCACCGACATCGAGGGGGTGGTCGCCGAGCTCCACCTGCTGGTCCCCCATTCCTGGCTCTACCTCGAGGTCGAGGGCCCCGACGGCGAGCCGCAGATCTGGGCGCTCGAGGCCAGCGACCGCAACCACCTGGCCGAGAGCGGCATCACCCGCGGCTACATCGAGCCCGGAGACTCCGTGAAGGTGCGCTGCCACCCGGTTCGGGACGGCTCCCCGGGGTGCCTGCTCGGGTTCCTGAAGGACCCGGACGGAGACGTGAAGGACTGGGACGGCAACAACGCGCCGGCCCCCGCCGACTTCTAGCCGTCGAGCCCGGCGTCGCCGCCTCACCGCGATGGAGGGCGCCGAGAAGGAACCCGCGGACGGCGATTCGTCGACCTGAGTGTTCCTGCGCCCCGACGACCCGGCGGAGCCGGATGGCGAAACGACCATCGTCGGGTTTCGACTGTCTCCACGGCGTCGGGCGACGCCTCGAAGTGGTCCACCGTGAGCAGCAACGGGTCCCCGTCGTGGTTGCGGAGGTCGGGGGGGACCGCGCTCTTCGCGTCGTTTGCTTCGACGGCCTCTTCCCAGCGGCGGATCAGATAGCTTCCGAACGAAGCTTCGCGGAGGCGTTCGACCGGCACCGCCCGCCGGCGCCGGCCGCGTCGTCGGGCAGGACGACCGACTGCCCGACGATGATCCCGGGGGGCAGCTCGACCCAGAGCACGATGTGGGGACGGCAGGGCTCTTCGCGATCTTGGACGAAGAAGGGCGCCTCGAACCGGCCGGCGATCCACTCGCGGGAGGGCTGCGGCCCACCCGGGGCGCGACTCCGGTTCGCTGCGACGCGTTTCGGCTTCAAGCGGGAACCCTCCCGATCCATGACGGGATCATACCGCCGGCGCCGCCGGGTGGTCGGTCGGATGTGTGTGCGCTGCTGCGCGGAGCGGACGGCGGCTCGGCGGCTCGGCGGCTCCCGGGTTGCGGACCGCGGCCGCGGGAGCCGTGGGGCGTCTAGGCACGACCGCCTCAACCCGGCGGCTCCTCGATTTCCCGCGGGGCTGATGGCTGGCGCGTCCGACCCCGCCGCCTCCGTGGGTAGGGCCGCGATCGACCTTTCCGCGGGGCTGATGGCTGGCGCGTCCGACTCCACCCCCGTAGGTAGGGCCGGCGGCGACCGGGGGCGAACCGGATGCCGGGGGAGGCGGTCCGATCGCGATTCAGCGCAGGTGCCAGAACACGAGGCCGACGGCCCATAGGGCGAACGCCGCGAGGCCGGGCGCCCTCGGGCGGGGGATGTCGAGGGGCGCGATCATGGCGAGACCGCACGCGATGAACAACACGGGCGCGGGCCACGGCGACGCCGGGGCCGGCCAGAGAAGATACGTCGACCAGACGAGGGCCGCCGCCGGGGCGGGGAGCCCGACGAAGCGCGAGTCGTCTCCCTCGACGTTGTAGAAGCTCAGCCGCGTGACGACCGCGGCCGCGTAGGCGAACGCGCCCGCCCACCAGGCCGCCGCGGCGGGTCCGGCCCCCGGCGGCGCCAGCGACCCGACCACGACCACCGGGGCAGCGCCGAACGCGCAGGCGTCGACGAGGCTGTCGAGTTCGCCGCCCACCCGGCGCTGCCGCGGCGACCGGTCGAAGCAGCGGGCGAACCGGCCGTCGAAGGTGTCGAGCAGCGCGGCGAGGGCAAGCCACCCGCCCGCGGCGACGGCCGCGCCCGTGCCGGTGGACGCCCTGGTTCCAACCGCCGCCGCGACCGCGGCGAGCGCCGCCGCGAGCGCGCCGTAGGTGAGGAGGTTCCCCGCGTGCAGGTCGTGGATGGGCGCCCTCATGACGGGTTGCTTTCCCCGGCGCCGAACAGGTCGTGCAGACGCCGCCAGGTCCGTACGACCCGCGGCAGGAACCGCAGGGGCCGGACGCGGTCGATCATCACGTAGAACATCAACCGGTTGACGAGCAGGTCCGCCAGCGCGGCGGCGAAGCCCGCCTCCCATCGGCGCGGATCGAGCGGCTGGCGGGCGGCCGCGGCGAGCGCCGCGCGATGCCGCTCGACGTACCGCGCGGCCTCGTCGCGGGGCGCGTCGGGGTCGAGCACGAAGCAGAGGAAGTGGGCGAGGTCGCACTGCGGGGCCCCGACCGTCGCGAGCTCCCAGTCGTAGGCGCACAGCCGCGGGGACGCGCCGGCCCCGCGAATCGCCACGTTGCGCGGGCTGAAGTCGTTGTGGATGAGGGTGCGCGGCGCGGTCTCGAGCCGGGGCCACCACGTCCCGAGCGACTCGACGAGCGCGCGGTGCGTCCGGACCAGTGATGGGCCGGCCCACTCGCGGAGACGCCCCTTCGCGTGGGCGGCCAGCGCGCGCCACAGCGGACGCATCTCCAACATGCTGGCGGATGTGGCGACGTGGCCGATCCAGGGCCGTCGCAGGAGCTCCGCCTCCCGTCCGAGCCATACCGCGTGGATCTCGGCCAGGCCGTCGAGGGCGGTGCCCACGCGGGCGGGCGTCCACGCCGCGGGGTCGTCCGTCGCATCAATGAGAACGTCGCCATCGAGTTGCTCCAGGACGAGGCCCCACGTCTCGCGGGCGTCGTCGCGCCACGTGCCGTAGCAGACGGGCGTGTGACGCCGCAGGCGCTCGTCGGGCTCGACGTAGAGGGCGAGCTCGCGGAGATGGGACCCGCGGAGCCCGATGCGGTCCCGGTATCGGCGCACCGCGCGCCCGAGGCGGGCGTCGCAGACGCCGGCCACCGTCTCGGCGACCTCGAGCGGCACGCGGTCGGCCGGCTTGATCTTGAGCACGACATTGAGGGTCCGCGCGCCGTCCCGGCCGGCGAGATCGAGGCGGCGGCGGAACAGCCCCGTGCGCTCCCGGCCGCGCCAGCCCCCGAGCTCGCCGATGACGCTGTGCTCTGAGCCGCGCGCGCCGCCGGTCACCCCGGTCAGGACCATCGAGTCGTCCGCGAAGTGTCGTCGCAGCATCGGCTCGAGGCGGGCGCGATCGACGCATGCGTCAGCGGCTACTGCCGGGGGCCCCGAGCGATGTCGCGGCGTCGGCTCGAGGCGGACGCGGCCGGGGTCGCCCGTCGAAGGCGGAACCCCGGCCGCCGGCCGGCGTCCAGCGCGCGGCCGTGCAACCTCACCGCCACCGTCTCGTCCGGCGGGAGGAGCGCCCACCGCCGGCCGGCGTCCGGGCCGCGGCAGCGGCATGAAGCCCGCTGAGACGTACTCGTCGAAGTAGCGCCCGAGCAGCGCGGCGTCGAGCGGCTGCAGATCGAGCCCCGCCCGCGTCATGAGCCCCTGCGTGCGCGCGCTGCGCGGCGCGCTGCCGCGGCCCTCCTCGTACAACTCCGGCACCGCGGTCCCGTCCTCCCAGCGTCGCAGGAGGAACCCGCGCAACCGGTGGAGGGCGTGGCCGGGCCGCGCGGCCTCCCGCGAGCTGCCCAGCCCAGGCGTCGTAGGGCGCGAGGCGCACGGGATAGCCGTAGAGGTTCATCCAGAGCACGCATTCCCGCCAATGACGCGCCCGCGGTGCGCTCTCGTGAAACGCGGCGACCTCCCGGGAGGCGTTCGCCGACAGGTGGACGATGGCCCGCGCCGCCTGGTCGACGGGCACCGCGTCGATGCGCCAGTCGAGGTCGGGCGCCGTGCCCATCTCGATGCATCCCTTGAAGAGCGACGACACGAGGTCGTCGTGGCGGGAGACGCCGGTGGCCGAGTCGCCGGCGAGCAGGGCCGGGCGATGGATCGACGCGCGCAGCCCGCGCGCCCGCGCCTGGCGCACGAGGGCCTCGGCGACGCACTTCGTCTGCGCGTACCCGATCGGCAGCCGCTCCCCTCCGCCGAGCAGGTCGTCGTCCTCGGCGACGAACCGCCGGCCCCCGACGGCATGGCAGACCGAGAGGCTCGAGACGAAGTGGAACGCCTTCGGCCGCCCGCGGCACGCCAGTCTCAGCAGTTCCCGCGTCGCGAGGACGTTGGCGGCGCGGAGGGCGCCGTACGGCGAGACCCAGTCGACTTCCGCCGCGGCGTGGTAGACGGTGTCGACCGCCGAGGCGATCGTCGCCTGCCCGCCGGCCGCAAGCCCGAGCCCCGGCTGCGACAGGTCCCCCGTCACGGTATGAATGCGGCTGATGAACGCGTCGTCCCAGAGCCGGTAGCGTTCCAGGCCCGCGCGCACGCGCCGCCACGGCGCTTCGCCCGATCCGCGGCTCCGCACGAGGCACAGCACCTCCCCGCCGGTCTCCGTCAGCAGCGTTCGGAGCAGGTGCGCGCCGAGGAAGCCGGTGGCGCCGGTGAGCAGGACCCGCTCGTCCGATCCCGCCGGGGCCGGGGCCGGGGCCGGGGCCGGGGCGGGCGCGGCTTCGGGGCGGATGTCGAACGGCAGCACGCCGTCGGCCCGCATCAACTCGATGTTCCGGTCGTCATCCCGGGCCCGCGCAAGCCGGTCGCCGTCTTCCAGGAACCGGACCAGCGCGTCGATGCTCGGATGGTCGGACAGCAGCCCGTCCGGCAGCGGCCGGCGGAACGCATCCTCCAGCTCCGCGCCGAGCTCGACCGAGCGCAGGGAATCGAGACCGTACAGCGCCAGCGGCTCATGCGGACCGATCTCCGCCGGGGCGAGCCCGAGACAGCCGGCGACGACCTCGCTCACGCGTTGGCGAACGCCTTCGACCACCGATGGCGTCAGGTTCACGGCTACCCGGAGATCGCGCCGCTCCTCGAGCTCGCCGCGCACCTCTTCGACCGCCGCCGGCGCGGGCGCGGGGTTCGGGACCTGTCGCGAACGCTCATCGAGCATCCCTTCGACCGCCGCTGGCGCGGGCGCGGGGTTCGGGACCGGTTGCAAACGCTCATCGAGCTCGCAGTCCACCCCTTCGACCACCGATGGCGTCAGGTTCACGGACATGCCGCCTCCCGTGCGCCCAGGCCCGCCAAGCCGTCCCGGACCTCCGCCGCGGGTCCCGCCCGTCCATCGCCGGCGGCCGGCTGGGGCCATGTCGCGGGTAGCTCCCGAGAGCTATCGACATCGCGTCTCTGCCGTCCCTCGCCGTCGGGCGGCTGGGGCCATGCCGCGAGGGCCCTGATGGTCCCCGCCAGCAGGGCGTCGCGGCACGCGAAGCGCTTCACCTTGCCGCTGGTCGTCTTCTCGACGCCGCCGGGTGCCACCAGCGCGACCGCGCTCAACTGGACGCCGTGCGCCTCGGTGACGCCGCTGCGGATGGCCGCGATCGCGGCCTGCGCGGCCGCGGGCGAACGGAGCTCGCGGGGATCGACCTCCGCGACGAGGGCGATGCGGTCCCCGGCCGATCCGCGGTCCGCCGCGAACGCGGCGGCGCATCCGGGCCTGACGGCGCGGTGCCGGCCTTCCGCGGTCCGCTCCAGGTCCTGGGGATAGTGCTTCGCCCCCCGCACGATCAGCACGTCCTTCAGGCGGCCGGTGATGCGCACGCCGTCGCCGCCGACGGCGCCGAGGTCTCCGGTGCGGAGGAAGGGGCCGCGGCCGTCGGCGGTGCGCGCGGCGAAGGTGCGGGCCGACTGCGCGGGCCGGCCCCAGTAGCCGGCGGCGACGCCCGGTCCGCCGACCCAGAGCTCGCCGACCGCCCCGTCCGCGCACCGGCGGCGGGTGACCGGATCGACGGCGACGACGGTGGTGCCGAAGTCCGCGCGCCCACAGGAGACGCCGGGGTCGCCGGCGCCGCCGGGGTCGCCGCCTTCCGCAAGTCCGCCCGCCGCCGTCGCCGGCCCACCTCGCGCGTATCGGCCGCTGGTCACGAGCAGCGTCGCCTCGGCCAGCCCGTAGCAGGGCCGGAACGCGCTCGCCTCGAAGCCGCTGGCCGCGAACGCGGCGCCGAACCGCTCCAGGGTGCTGCGCCTGACCGGCTCCGCCCCGTTGTAGGCGTCGCGCCAGCAGCGCAGGTCGAGCGTCGCGCGCTCGGCCGCCGCGATCCGGCGGACGCAGAGGTCGTAGGCGAAGTTGGGCGCGCCGCTGCGGGTCGCCCGGTACCGCGTGATCGCCCTCAGCCACCGGACCGGCCTCTGCAGGAACGCGGCGGGGGACATCAGGTAGGCGGGGTGCCCGCTGTAGACCGGCTGCAGGACGCCGTCGATCAGCCCCATGTCGTGGACCACCGGCAGCCACGACACCGACACCGACGAGCGGTCGTTCGCGGCCTGCCGGAAGGCGTAGGCGAGGTTGTGCAGCAGGTTGCCGTGCGTGACCATCACGCCCCGCGGCGCGGCGGTCGAGCCGGACGTGTACTGCAGGAAGGCCAAGGTTCGGGGGACGGCCCCGGGATCGCGCCAGGCCCGCGCGGCGGACTCGTCGACGGCGTCGGTCGCCACCCACGCCGCCGCCCCGTCGCGGTCCCGCCAGCCCGGCGGGGACGTCGCTAGCCTCGCTAGCCGCGGCGCGGTCCCCGCCGCCGCCGCGCGCGCCCAGTTCTCGACCGTCCCCGTCGTGCTCAGCACGACCGCGGGCCGCGCGTCCTCCGCGATGGAGACGGCGCGCGCGAGGTTGCGGTCGGGCTCGCGCCACCGCGGCGGGAAGACGGGCACCGCGACGACCCGCGCGTACAGGCAGCCGAAGAACGCCGAGACGAAGTCCAGACCCGGCGGGTACATCAGCAGCGCCCTCGCGCCCGGCGGCACGCGGTCCTGGAGGACTGCGGCGACCAGGCGGCTGCGGCGGTCGAGCTCGGCATAGGTGACGGCGTCGCCCTCGTCCTCGCCGTCGTGGAGGAAGACGAACGCGTCGTCGTTCGGCTGCGCGCGGGCGCGGAACCGCAGCAGCTCGACGAGCGACCCGCCGGCGAAGGCGGTTCCTCGCGCCGTTTCGGAAATGGAGGACATCACCATCCTCGCCCGTCGTTCAGCACGCCGCGGCGGAGACGGCCGCCGCGCGGGGCTCGGGCCGCGCGCGGTCCGCTCCCCGGTGCTCGCGGTGCCATTGGACGAACTGCCGGCGGACCGCGTGCGTGTTCGCGGCCAGATCGGCGAGCCGCCACGCGCTCGTGTCGATGGCCGGCTTCACGTGGACGTGCACGGTGCCCGGCCGCGCGTCGTAGCCGCGGCCCGGGTCGCTCTCGGGAGGAATCTCGATGTAGAGGGGCACGATCGGCGCCCGGAGGCTCGTGGCCAAGTGGAACGCGCCCTTGTTGAAGCGGCCGATCCCGCCCGACGTGATCCGGGCCCCCTCGGGACTCAGGTAGACCGACTCGCCGGTCCGGCGCAGGGTGGCGTCGGCCCCGCTGAAGATCCGCACCCGGTCGGCGGGCCGGCTCTGGGGCGCCGTGAAAAACCTCCCCATCAGCCGCGCGATGAACCCCAGGGGCACGAGCTTCCGGAGATCCCCGCTCAGGAAGAAGCGGGTGTCGGGGAGGCCGAGCGCCACCAGCACGAACAAGTCGATCGTCGACGAGTGGTTCGAGACGTACACCGTCTGCGCGGTGGGGAACGGCGCGTCGCGGTGGACCACCACCCGCAGGCTCCAGACGCGGAGCACCGCGCGCGCCGTGAGGGTCGCGACCCGCGCGTACAGGCTGCGCGCCCGGAAGAGCGTCAGGCCCGCGGCCGGCACCAGGGCCAGGGCGGCCCCGGCGACGAGGGCGGCGGTGACCGCCGCCAACGCCGCGAGGCGCGCGCGGCGGGGGCGGTTCGGCGCCCGCCACCGGCGTATTTCCGACTGCGGCAAGGGCAACGCCGCGAGATGCGCCCGGCGGGGGCGGTTCGGCGGCGGGCCGGAAACGACGCGGGGACCGGTCATGGCCGCCTCCGGCAGACGACCGTCTGCATGGCGAGATTGCATCGCTTCACCAGGGACAGCACCGGCTGCAGCACGAGTTGCCCCGCGAAATAGGGATAGATGGCGCGCCGCATGTTCAATCCGCGCCCCTTCAGCACGCGGAAGGCGACGCCGCAGAAGAAGTAGAAGTACGGCGGAAAGGCACCGTAGGGAAGGTAGTCGACGACCTCCAGGCCGGCCCTCTCGACCAGCCGCAGGAGCGCCGCCCGGTCGTAGAGCGCGGTGTGCTGGGGCGCCTGCAGGCCGGGCCAGCGATCGCCGAACAGGCGGAACGTCAGGCTGTCGAGCCGCGGCACCTCGATGACCAGCCGCCCCTCGTCCTTGAGGGCGCGGCGGGCGGAGACGAGCGACGCCAGGGGCGCGTAGTCGTGCTCGAGGAAGTGCCACATCGTGACGAGGTCGAACCGGCCGGCCCCGACGTCCTGCTCGTGGAACGGGCCGCAGTGGAACTCGACGCCGCGCAGCGCGGGGCGATCCGCGAGATCGACGAAGTCGACGCCGGCCGCGGTCGAGCCGTACCGTTCCCGCAGGGCGGCGAGGAACGTGCCGCCGCCGCAGCCCGCGTCGAGCACCGCGCTCGATGTGTCGAGGGCCACGTACCGGCGGCAGATGCGCAGCTTCTCGCGGTCGACCGCCCCCATCGCCCAGTGGAACAGGGGGGACATCCACCCCCAGTCGGACCGCCGCCGGTGGGCGAGGTAGTCGTCGTCGTAGTAGTCCCTGATGTGCTCGATGGTGAGTCGGGGCGTCTGGTACACGAGGCCGCAGGCCCGGCAGCGCCGGAACGTGAAGCGGCCGGGACGCCCCGTCAGGTCGTCCTCGGCGGCGATGAATGGGTCCGACGCCCGGTGGCCGCAGCCGCAGCAGGCCACGGCCTCGAAGCGCGGGTCGTCCCCGCGGTCGTCCGCGGCCGGCGGGCGGCGGCGCGCATCGGCCGGCGCGTCGATGGCGAGCGTGGTCGAGTTCATGGCCGTGCTCCTCTCTGCGCGTGCCGGTCGTGCAGCGCCTCGTAGGCGCTGGCCGCCGCGTACATCGCCGCCATCGCGAGGGCCAGCCGGGGCGCCCGCGGCGCGCCGGCCGTTGCGGCGATGAGGCCGACGAAGGCGGGGTACTTGGACAGAAGCACCCCGAAGCGCCAGACGCGGTGCGAGAGGGCGGCGCGCAGTCGGTAGGCGGCGAGGAAGACGATGTCCAGGGCGGCAAGTGCAACGGGGGCGGCCGCCGATGGCGTTGCCGCCGCCGGTGCCGCCGCGGCCGGAGCACCCGCGGCCGGCGCCGCCGCGAGCACGATGAGGTTCCCCAGCCCGATTGCGAGCAGGGCGCGCCGAAACGGCGCCGGCGATGCGGCGACGAGGACCCGCTCGGGATGGGCCCCCCGGTCGCGGTCGCGGTCCTCCAGGTCGTCCCAGAGCCGGAACTGCAGCAGGAGCAGGGCGGCGAGACCGGCCGCCGCCGCGAGCCGGACCGCCGTCGGCTCGGCCCCGCCCGCCCACAGCGCCAGCGCCGCGTGCAGCGCGATCGCGGGGACGAACACGGCGGGGCGAAACCGCTCGGCGAGATATGCGGCGAACAGGCGGGTCATGCGGCGCCTCGCTCCCGTGCGTCCGCCGCGCTTTCCTGCGCCTCGATGGTGCAGACGCCGTGGTCGCCGTCCACCGTGACGCGCCGGCCGGGCGGGATGCGGCCGGTCGCGTTCTCGACCCCGACGACGCAGGGCAGGCCGAACTCGCGCGCGACGATCGCCCCGTGCGAGAGCAGGCCGCCGCGCTCGATCACCAGCCCCGACACCAGCCCGAACACCGGCGCCCAGCCCGGATCGGTCTGGCGGGTCACGAGCACGTCTCCGCCGCGCAGGCGGGCGGCGTCGCGGACGTCGCCGAGGACGGCCGCGGGACCCGCGGCAGTCCCACCGGACGCGCCGGTTCCGCGCAGCGTCGACGGGCCAGGGAGCGTCGAGGGACCACGCAGCGTCGACGGGCCGGGGAGTGTCGAGGGAACGGGAGGCGTCGAGGAGCCGGGGAGCGTCGCCGAGCCGGGGAGCGTCGAGGGGCCGGGGAGCGTCGAGGGACCGGGGGGCGTCGAGGAGTCGGGGGAAGGTTCTCCCAGGCGGTCCGCGGGTTCGCGCCCACGGGATCCGGACGCGGGCGGCAGGTACTCCCCCGGCGGCAGCGCGACCGTAGCGGGGGGGCGCATCGCGCTCAGCTCCGCGTGCTCGCGTCGCCGCCGGGCGACGAGGTCGGGCACATGGTACGGGAACATCGCGCGGCCCGACGCGAGCTCGTCGATCTCCCGCCACGTCAGCATGAAGACGTCGTCCGGCGCCGCGAGGCGCCCGTCGTCGGTCAGGCGCCGGCCGATGGCGAGGGCGACGCGGCGGAGGCGCGTGTAGAGCAGCGCCTGCTTCAGGCGCGCCCGCTCGCGGTACGCGACGCTCGTCTGCGTCCACCGCAGCAGCCGCCGGAACGCGAGCGCGGCGGCCGGCGACCGCCGCGCCAGCGCCCGGACCACCTGCGACGTCTCCTGCTGGCGCTCGGCCGCCTGCCGCGCCATCGCCGACGCCGGGGGCTCGCCGTCGCCCGCCGCGTACTGCCTGAGCAACTCGATGACCGGGGCGGGGTCCTCCTGCAGGCTCGGCACCGTCAGCATCAGCTCGGCCGACGAGCGGAATCCCCAGTCCTCGAGGTACCGGTCGAGCTCTTGCCGGAACCCGGCGAAGCGGTCGTCGTGTCGGACCGTGTCCAAGATCGCGGGGGTCCCGGCGCTCCGGAACAGCCGGTCCAGCCGCGCGTCCGACCGGATGAGGCGCGAGAGCGCCCAGAGCCGCAGGGGCGGCGTCGCCGACGGGACGCCGGGCAGCGCGCGCAGCAGCCGGTTGTGCAGCCCGCCCCGCGCGTCGACGCCCCGGAGCGCGCGTTGCAGCAGCGCGTAGCAGACCATCGCCGCGGTGTCGGCGAGCGACCCGGCCTTCCACCGGTGGAACCGGATGTCGATGAAGGCCCGCAGGTCGTCGAGCAGCCCGTTCAACGAACGGTCGTCGAGCCGGTTTGGACGGGTGCGGGCCGCGAAGCGGTCGGCGCGGGCCTCGAACGCTTCGAGCCGTGGGCGCAGGAACAGGTACTGCCACGTCGTCCGGGCCGCCACACGCAGCAGCTCGGCGGCTTGGCGGATGCGGCCGTGTCCTTCTCCCCACCGTGTTGCGCCGGCGGGGGGCGGAGCGGTGTCGCCGGCGCCGACGAACTGGTTGAACGCCCGTACCAGGCGGTCGCCGCACGGGGCCAGCCGGAGCACCGCGTGGATGCTCGTCAGGTTGTAGTACAGCCGCCCGCCGTGCACGCCGACGATCGCGGCGAGGGCCGGGTCCATCGCCGCGAGCCGGCGGCGGGAGACGCCGAACGCGAGGCCGAGGTTGCGAAAATAGTGGTAGTAGCCGGGGGCGACGAACGAGTAGAGCAGCGGGCAGATCGGTGCCGGAAAGTTCTCGTTGACGTTGGCGTTCGACCAGAGCACGGATTCGCCGGCGGCGCGGTGCGCTTCACGCGCCGTCGTCATCGGCCGCGACTCGCCGGGACCGCGGGGGGCTTCAGGCGCCGCCGTGATCGGCCGCGACTCGGTCTCGGCTGGATGGGATCGATGAGTCCGTGGTGCCGGTGCTTCAGGAGCCGCCGTGATCGGCCGCGACTCGCCGGGGCCCCCGAGCGGTTTGCGCGCCACCGTGATCAGCCGCGACTGGAGGATCCAGAGCCGCCCCTCGTCGTCGATGCTCCATTCGACGTCCTGGGGCCCGCCGAGCTCTCGCTCGAGACGGAGGGCCGCGCCGGTAAGGGCGCGGACGTCGGCCGCGTTCAGGAGGCTGTCGGCGGGCGCCGACCCCGCCGACGTCCGACCGGCCCGCGGCACGACCAGACGCTCAGGCTCGACCCGCCCCGAGACGAGTCCGTCCGCCAGGCCGGCGCAGCACTCGATCAGGAGATCGTCGCCCGAGGCGCCGGGCGCGCCCGTCGGCGCGCGGGTGAAGAGCACGCCCGACACGCGGGCGGACACCTGCCGCTGGACGATCACGGCCATCCCGCCGACCCCGGCGCGGCGCGCGGCGCGGTAGTGGAGCGACCGCTCGGACCAGTACGACGCCCAGCAGGTTCGCACCGCGCGGCGCAACGTCTCGCCCGCGGTGACGTGCAGCACCGAGTCGAACTGTCCCGCGAACGAGGCCGCGGCGCCGTCCTCTCCGACCGCGGAGCTGCGCACCGCCAACGCGCCCGGCGGCAGCGCGCGGGCGGCCTCGTCGATCGCCTCCGCGACGTCGCCCGGCAGCGGGCCGCCCATCACCAGCGCGCGGGCGGCTTCCGAGACCTCTCGGCGCCCGGCCGGGTCCGTCGCATCGCGCCGCTGTTCGAGGGCCGCCACCCGGCCGCCGACACTGTCCGCGGCCAGGAACCGGCGGAAGGCCCCGCAGGTCAGGACGCGGCCCGTCGGCACCGGGAACCCGAGCCCGATCAGCTTCGCCAGGTTCGACGCCTTGCCGCCCGCGTGCCGCGGGTCGAGGGCCTGCCCGAGCGGGACCATCACGGGAGGCCCCGCGGCGTGGTCCGTCGGCGTCGGGACCCGGACGGGCTCGGTCATCGCGACCGCCGTCATGCCGCCCTCGCTTTCACCCGGAGCAGGAACAGCGCGGCGCTGAACCCCGCGTGCACCAGCGGGCCCGCGAGCAGGACGAAGAGGCAGATTCCCCACGAGACCGGCACCGCCGCGGCCAACGCCAGCAGCATGCCGGCGCTCGAATCGAACCGGTCGGCGACGAGGAAGACAGCCCGCAGGCGCCGTCCCGCCGCCGCCTCGCCCGGCGCGACGCCGAGCCGGCGCTTGACGAACGAGTTGGGGAGTTCCCCGCCCATGAAGCCGAGGGCGGCCCAGGCGCCGAGCAGGCCGTACTGGACCGGGGTCAGCGGCCAGAGCCCGAAGGCCGGAAGGTCCGGGCCCGCCGCCGCCGCCAGCGCCGCGAGGAGCATGAAGGCGGCACCGGTGGCGGGCACCATCACCAGGAAGCCGCGCAGGGTCTTGTGCGCGCCGAGGATCGGCCGGCCGCCGAGGGTGCGGCCGCCATCCAGCGGAACCGCGAAGCGCCGCGAGAAGGGCGCGGCCAGCCACGCGGTGTGCGCGCCGCCGGACAACGTGAAGGCCGTCACCAGGAACAGGCCGCACGCCACGGGATCGAGGGTTGCCGCGGTCACAGGTCGAACCCCGTCTGGTTGCGGTTGCGGAACAGGAACACCTCGCCGGGGACCGCGCGGGCGGCCGGCACCCACTTCGTCCAGCTCACTTCGTTGGCGACCGGGCACCGGACCTCGCGCAGCCGGTACCCGGGGACGGCGGGGTACAGGTGGTGCAGCTCGTGGGCGTCGAAGTGCAGGAGCATCCGCGACAGCCACCCCGGCAGCCGGAGCGACCGCGTGAACGGCCCCTGGGCGAGCGCGGCGTACGGCGCCACGTCCCGGCCGCGGCTCAGGTGCGTCGGCATGTGGGTGTGCTGGCTGAGGAGGATGACGTCCTCGACCGCGAACGCCAGGAACAGGGCCGGCCCTAGGGCGCGGACGAACGCGGCGGGGCCGAGCGCGGCGGCGACGGCGGCGCAGACGCCTACCAGCGCCGCGGCGTCGATGACCATCGCGCGGGCGGCGGCGGGGCTCGGGCCGAGCAGCCGGAACAGCCGGACTAGGTTCCAGTAGTTGCCCGTCCGGTAGAGGACCGAGAAGATGGGAATCCAGTACCGCCAGCAGACGTTGACGGCGAGCCGTTCGAAGCGGCCCAGGGGCCGCGGCACGAGGGCCGCGGTGGTCGGGTCGAGATCCTGCCACCCCGTCCACTTGTGGTGCCGCGCGTGGATCGGTTTCCAGCAGCGGAACGGGATCAGCGCGAACAGCCCGGCCGCCGAGCCGACGACGTCGTTCAGCCGCCGCGTCCGGAAGAGGGTGCCGTGCCCGCATTCGTGCAGGAGCGCGAACCATTGCAGGAAGGCCGCGGCGAGGACCAGTTGCCCGGCGGCCCAGGGCAGGACCGGCGCGCGGGTCGCGAGCCACCACCCGACGGCCGTCGACGCCGCCGCCCAACCGGTGAACGCGAGGCCCATCGCGTCGGTGGGGCGCAGCTCCTGAACCGGCGGCGGCGTCTCGACGGCCTTGCGGCGCATGCCTCTCAAGATAGGGGGCGGCCGCCGCGCGAGTCCTGACGAAACCGTGAAGTTGGGGTGAAGAAACGCTGAGTGCTACGATTCCGCGCGATGGCCCGTCAGGAGGGGTCGTACCGGTTCGGCGACTTCAGGGGTCGATCCCAGCGCCTACACGTTGCGGCGCGCCGGCGAACCGGTCGCCCTGTCCCCCCGTCCGTTCGATCTGCTCGTCTATCTCCTTCGGAACCCGCGGCGGCTCGTCACCAAGGACGAGCTGCTGGACGCGCTCTGGCCGGGCGTCGCGGTCACCGAGAACACCCTGACGCGGGCCGTCTCCGAGCTCCGGCGGGCCCTCGACGACACGCCGGGCGCGCCGCGGTGCATCGAGACGGTGCCCCGGCGGGGCTACCGGTGGATCGCGCAGACGGGGCTGGACGCCTCCCCCGGAGAGTCCGTTCCGCCGCGCCCGGCGGGACGCGCGGTCGCCGTCGTCGACTTCGCGAACCTCACCGGCGACGAAGCGCTCGCGTGGCTGGCCCCCGGGATCGCCGAGACCGTGACCAACGATCTCAGGACCCTCGACGGACTGCGGGTGATCGACCGCTGGCGGGTCGTCGAGGCGGCGGGGGCGGCCGGCCCGTCCCCGGCCGGCATCGCGGCGGCCGTCGAGGCCGACCTCGTCGTCGCCGGAAGCTACCAGCGGGTGGCCGACCGCCTGCGGGTCACCGCCCGCATGCTCGAGGCCGGAACGGGCGACACCGTAGCGGATGCGAAGGCGGACGGCCGGCTGGACTCGATCTTCGAGCTCGAGGACCAGATCGTCCGGCAGTTCTCGGTGGGCCTCGGCCTCGCCGGCGACGGGGGGCCGCCCGCCCGGCGGGAGACGTCCAGCCTCGACGCCTACCGGGCCGCGGTCGAGGGCTACGTTCAGCTTCAGTCGCTCGACGCGCGGCTCCTGCCCGGTGCCGTCGACGCCTTCGAGCGGGCCGTCGCCCTCGATCCGAGCTATGCGCTCGCCTACGCGGGGCTTGCCAACGGCGAGCACGCCCTCTACGAGTTCACGCGCGCGGCGAACCGGCCCGACCGCGCGCGCCTCGAGTCGGCCCTGCTCCACGCGCACCGCGCCGTCGAGCTCGATGCGCGCCTGCCGGGCGCGCACGCCACGCTGGGCTTCCTGCTCGTGAGCGCGGGCCGGCGCTCGGAGGCCCTGGCCGCGGCGCGCCGCGGCGTCGCCCTCGACCCGCACGACTGGATGCACCTGTTCATTCTCGGCCACGCGTCGTGGGGCGACGAGCGCCTGCGCGCCCAGGCGCGGTCGATCGCGCACTACGCCGACTTCGCGTTCGCCCACTTCAGCATGGCCATGGTGCACGTGGCGCGCAACGAGCTCGCCACGGCCGAGCGGGTGCTCCGGGAAGGCACGGCGATCCAGGACCGCCAGCTCGGTCGGCGGCAGCGGCTGCCGTCGAGCGGGCTGCACTGGCTGCTCGGCTGCACCCGCCTGCGGCAGGGTGACGCCGAGGAGGCCCTCCGCGAGTTCGACCTGGAGATCGGCCACGCGCGCAACGACCATCTGTACGCGCAGGAGTACACGGCGGCGTCCCAACTGGGCCGCGGCTTCGCCTTCATCGACCGGGGGCGGCGCGACGCGGCGCGGGACAGCTTCGGCGCGGTGCTGCGGGCGCACCCGGACCAGGCGCGCGCGCACCTGGGGCTGGCCCTGATCGCGGGAACCGAGGGGCGGAACGGGGAGAAGGAGGCGGCCCTGGCGCGGGCCGAGACGGCCATGGCGGAGCTCGACAAGGGCGGACGGGTCGCGGAGGCCGCGGTGACGCGCGCGGGCGCGCTCGTATTGCGGGGCCGCCCGGACGAGGCCGTGGCGCAACTCGAGGCGCTGCTCGCCCATCCCCCGAACGCGTTCGCGGGATGGGCGATGCCGGTCGAGCCCCTGCTCGAGCCGCTGGCGGCGAGCGCGGGCTTCCAGAGGATCCTGACCCGGCTCGCGGATCGCGCCAAGTAGCGCGGCGGTGCCGCCGGTCGCGGGCGTCACGCGGCGGGGACGCAGCCGGCAGCGCTATCCAGGGTCCCCGACACGCGTGGCGCCTGGGGGAACCGGGCATCTCGGCGGGCCGCGCGCGCCGGATTGCGGGCGGCCAGCCGGTGAAGTCGGCACCTGCGGCTGATTGCCGTCCAACCGACCTCTATTCAGGCAAGGCGAAGACGAACAGGTTGTTGCCCATGCTCGGGCGCAGCTCGGGCGTCAGCGGTGCGAAGTACACCAGGGTGCGCGAACTGCCGGTGCTGACCGCGACGTACTGCCGGCCGTCGACGGCGAACGAGATCGGGAACCCGGTGATCGGCGATCCGAGGTTCACCTCCCACAGCACGTCCCCGGTCTCCGCGTCGAGGGCGCGGAACCGGCCGTTGAGATCGCCGCCGAACACGAGGCCGCCGGCCGTGGCGACGAGCGACGTGGTGGCGGCCCGCTGCTCGTAGGTCCACTTCACCCCGCCGGTCTCCGGGGAGATCGCCTGGACGGTGCCGAGCTGGTCGGTGCCGGGCGCGAGCTCGCTGCGGACGACGAGCGCGTAGAGCGACGTGGCGACGCTGTCGCCGCCGGCCGTGGCCATCATCCGCGCGCAGGCGTTGCGCAGCGGGAAGTACATCAGCCCCGTCTGCGGGCTGTAGGCCCCCGCCTCCCAGTCCTTGCCCCCCACCAGCGTCGGGCAGGCCAGCACCGTCTGTCCGTCGCCCGTGAAGACGACCTCCGAGTTCTCCGTGACCGCCCCGGTGGCGCCGTCGATGTCGCTGATCACGTTCTGCGTGACCGTCGGCGTCGCCCACAGGAACTCGCCGGTCTCGCGGTCGAGGGTATAGACGATGCCGGTCTTGCCGGGAATCCCGGTCACGACCTTGCGCACCTCGCCGGGCCGCAGCCGCGGATTGATCCAGGGCACGGTCGCGGGGTCCGGCGCGACGGCGGTGTCGAGGAGCAGGCGTTCGAACGGGTGGTCGAGGTCCCAGTGGTCGTTGAGGTGCTGGTAGTACCAGACGATCTCGCCCGTGTCGGCGTCGAGGGCCAGCGTCGAGTTGTGGTACAGGTGCTTCTTGTCGGTCCCGCCGAGCATGAACTTCGGGGCGGGCGACGTCACCGACGTGCCGATGTAGACGAGGTTCAGGGCCGGGTCGAAGCTGGGCACCATCCACGCGCCCACGTGCTTGCGCTCCTCGTAGGGCACGTCGCCCCAGCTCTCGTCCCCCGGTTCGCCGGGCGCGGGGATCGTGCGCGTGCGCCACAGCTCCTCGCCGGTCCGGGCGTCGTGGGCGGTGATGACGCACGCCTCGGGACCGCCCGCCGGGGTGCAGCTCCGCCCGGAGATGACCTTGCCGCCGGCGATGATGGGGCCGGAGGTCTGGTTGGCGGGATGCGTCCGGTAGTCGAGGATCTGCGTCTCCCAGGCCAGCCGGCCCGTCGCGGCGTCGAGGGCGAAGACGTAGTCGTCGACGCTGGTGTCGATGATGAGGTCGTCGTAGATGGCGAGGTTGCGGTTGACCTCGGCGAGGACGGTGATGAGGAACTCGTCGACGTCGTCGGGGAGCGAGCGCCGGTACTCCCACAGGAGATCGCCGCTCGCGCCGTCGAGGGCCTGGATGACGTCGCGCGGGTTGGGCATGTACAGGACGCCGTCGTGGACGAGCGGCGTGCCCTGCTGGAGGCCCGGCGCGAGGGCCCGCGTCCAGACCATCCGCAGCTCGCCCACGTTGTCGCGGTCGATCTGATCGAGCGGGCTGTAGCCCCAGCCGTCGAGCGTCCGCCGCCACATGAGCCAGTCCTCGGGCGGCGGGTCCTGGAGCGTGGCGTCGGTGACCGGCACGAAGTCGTCGGCCGGCGCTTGCGCCTGGACGGCGGCCGGTGCCAGCGCCGTCGTCGCCAGCAACAGGGGGGTGAGCCACGCGGCGGGGGTCGAGTGCGCGTATCGGTTCATTGACATGGTCCTCCGACTACGGCCCCGATTCTATGCATGGCGGCCTCCGGTGTCGATGCCCCGTTCGCCGATCCCGGAGGGCATTTTGGATTGCGGGCCGGGCCATGAACCGACGACCGCCGGCGGGTGCCGCTACCGTGACGAACCCGCGGCGGGGGCTTCACGCGACCTGTCGCGGGCGGCCGTCAGCGGGACATCCAGGCTCACCCGGTCGTAAGGGACCCGCGGGATTACGGTGCCGCGCCGCCCCTCCCTCAGCTCCACGAGCCCGTAGCGCGACATCGTCCTGAGCGTCCGCGACAGGTTCGACTTGTTCCGCCCCGCGAGTCCCGCGAGCTCCGTGAGCGAGTCCGGCTCCTCGCGGGCAATCAACGTCAGGAGTTCGCGATTGCGCCCGGAGAGCACCTTGGCGAAGCTCTCGATGGAGGTGAACCAGACCGTCGGTTCGCCCCCGGCCGGCCTGTGTTCCCCGCGTGCGATGGCCATCGTGCGCGCCTTCATCCGGTCGTAGTCGGCAATGCCGATCCTCAGCGTCTTCATGGGATGGATCCCCTTTCCCTCAGCACGGCATCCACCGCTTTCCAGAAATCTTCCAGCAGCGTCGCGGCATCCGTGTAGCCGTAGGGCCGGACGTTCCGCAAGCGGTGCCGGTGGTCGCGCTCGCGGCGCGTCCGCCTTCCCTGGCGGCGACGCCCGCTCGCCGCGTGCGCGTTGTCGAAACCGACCAGCCTGGTGCCGTCCGGGGCGTGCAGCGTCAGCGAGGAGCTGAGCCCATGTGGCCGTTCAGGCGTGACGCCGACACGTATCGCGACGAACTTCACCCAGTGTCCAGCCTCGTCCACGAACAGCGTCTGACCGTGCAGCTCGAGCAGGGTGTCGAGACCCGGATCGCGATCGGGCGGCGTCATCGATCATAGGTTATCTCAATCTGATAACAGCCGCCGATAGTCAACGGGACATCCAGGCTCGGCGCGTGCGATTCTGGGGTGGCGATGGTGGAGTCCACGGTACTTGTCGCCGGGAATCGAGAGGCCACGATGCATGTCGGGCCGCTCGGCTCCACCCTCCACGTCCTGCGCGCCGACGCCGGGACCATCGCCGAGCTGGCGGCCCTCGACTGGACCCGTCAGTTCCGGCGGGTCTGCCTCGACCCGGCCGGCGGGCTCATCACGCTGATGACCCCGTCGCGCCTCCACGACGAGCTGGCGACGGTTCTCGACCACGTCGTGGACATCGCCGCCAGCACCCTCAGCGGTGCGGTCACGGGGCTGCGCACGGCCCGCCTTCGCGAACTGGGAGCGCCCCCCGGCACCGGCATAGAGCCCGACTGCGCGTTCTATGTCGGCGGCAACGCACGGGCCTATCGCGAGGCCCTCGCGAAGGGCGACGAGGCGGCCGACGCGTTCTTCGAGAAGACCGCGCCCGACCTGGTCGTGGAGGTCGAGATCACGCACGCCGACGCGGGCAAGATCGAGCGCTACGGCAGCATGGGCGTGCGGGAATTGTGGTTGCTCCGTCACCGCGGAGGCCGGAACCTGCCGGAGGCGGAGTTCCTCGCCCTGCATCCCCGCACGGAACCCCGCCGACTCACCGCGTCGAACGTGGTCGGCGGCCTCACGCCGGCCGACATCCGCGAGGCGGTGACCGGCATGCGGCTCAGCGTGACCCACGACGAACGCGCGGAGGCCGTCGCCCGCATCGTGCGCCGCCGCCGGCACTCCAGCGTGCGCGTGCGTGAAGAGGGCGCGCCGTACGACTCCGATCCCCGGGACGCCAAGTAGCTCAACCCGGCCTTGGCGTCATCACGAGGCACACCACCAATGGCCAACGAATCGTAAACATACGCCCTTCGCGCTCAGCTCTACACCACCGGCTGGGTTCGGAAGGCTGGCACCGCGCGCGTTGCCGCAGGGTTGGCAGGGCAACGAGCGGATCCCGGGCAACTCCGGGCTACGAGATGCCGGTGATGGCCCCCGGCGTGGCGCGCGGGTCGCGGGGTCCCCACGCCCCGGCCGCGACCCGCCCCAGGAAGTCGGCGATGAACGCGTTCACGAGGTCGGGCTCCTCGAGGTTCAGCGTGTGGCCGGACTTCGGCAGGACGGCCAAGCCGCTCCGGGGGATGACGCGCTTCAGCCACAGGCTGGTTTCGAGGCAGCCGTCGTCCTCGTCCCCCGCGAGAATCAGCACCGGTGCCTCGATCGCACGCAGCTCCGCTTCCAGCGCGTACAGCGACGGCCGCTGTCGCTGCACGCCGAGCATCGTGCGCACGGCGCCGTCCGCGGCGTGCTCGCCCAGCTCGCGCACGAGCTGCTCCCAACCCCGAGGGTCCTTGTTCCGGAATTGCACCCGCGCCGGCCCCGACAGGTACCGGCGGGCGAACGACTCCATCCCCGACTCGTCGATCAGCCGGGCGATGGCCTCGCACTCGCCGCGGAAGCGCGGTGCCACCCCGGGACGCGCGCCGTAGCCGGTGCCGAGGACGACCAGCGAGCGGACGCGCGCGGGGTGCCGCATCGCGAGGTGCAGTCCGGCGAAGCCGCCCATGGAGATGCCGACCACGTCCGCCGTCTCGACGCCGAGCCCGTCCAGCACCGCGACGGCGTCGTCGACGGCGTGCTGCTGCGAGTAGGCGCTGGCGTCGGCCGGCACCCCTGACGGCGGGTAGCCCCGCGCCGCGTAGGTGATGCAGCGGTGACTCCGGGAGAACCGCCGGACCTGGGGCTCCCAGCTCCGGTGGTCGCCGGCGTACTGTGGACGAAGAGGATGGCGCTGCCGCGGCCCGCGGATTCGGTGTGGAGCTTCACGCCGTCCGACGTGATGACTGTCTGTGCCGGCATGGTTCCCCGCGTTCATCTCCGGCCGCGCTCGTGTGACCCCTGCTCGTGCCGGCGTGGTTCCCCGCGCTCATCTCCCGGCCGCGATTGCGTGACGTACGTCCGCGCCGGCATGGTTCCCCGCGCTCATCTCCCGGCCGCGATTGCGTGACGTCCGTCCCGCGCCGGCATGGTTCCCCGCGCTCATCATCCCGGCCGCGATCGCGTGACGTCCGTCCGCGCCGGCATGGTTCCCCGCGCTCATCATCCCGGCCGCGATCGCGTGACGCCCGCCCGTGCCGGTGGTTCCCGCCCTCAGCGCCCCGCCGGTATCGTCAGCGCCGGGTTCCGGGTGAAGAAGTTGTACGGCACGATGTGAATGGTCTTCCAGTCGGTCGACATCACCGGCCAGTCCTCGGCCCGCGGCAGGTGGTGGAACCCGGCCGTGAACCACGTCACCACGTCCGCGCCCTGCAGCGGCCGGTCCGCCTTCACCCACTCGGCGAGCGTGTCCGAGCCGTCGCTCTGCATCGGGAACTCGCCGCCGGCATAGCGCTGCGCGGGGTCGTGGACGGTGTTCCAGACGGCGTGCTCGATGTAGGCGTTGCGCTTCATCGGCGGGTCGGCGGCGTAGTCGAACGGGCCGTAGGCGACGCTGCCGTGGTGGATCATGTAGGCGGGGTGATGGCCCAGCCGCGTGCGCTCGGCCTCGTTCGCGACCAGGAAGTACTTGGGCGCCATCGCACTCAGGGTGTAGCGCGCCTCCAGCTCGGAGGCGGGGGCCGAGCGCTCGAGCGTCCAGAACGAGCGGCGCGGGCTGTCGTCCGGCGGCTCGCCGGCCACGAGCTCCAGGACGGCGGGGTGGTTGACGGGGCCGTCGACGTCGAAGTCGAGGCGGAAGTTGAAGTAGTGGTCGTGGAACGGTGCCACGAGGTTGGGTGCCACCAGGGCGCCGTGGGCGGTGTCAACGGCCGCCGTCGCATCCTCCATCGAGGTGGACGCGACGCCCTTGACCGCGTCCTGCCCGGTCGAGCCGATGTCGATGGACATCGCGCCGTTCTGCCGGAAGCGGTAGTCGATCAGGTAGTCGTAGTTGCCGACGACCGAGGCGGTCCGCACCACCAGCTCGGTGGCGGGCCGGCCCTCGGCCGGCACGGCGGCCGCCCCGCCCTGGGCGTACAACTCGAAGTGGCGCCACGCCGGATCGCCGACGTGGCGCTCGAAGATGCAGATCGCGTCGGGAATCTCCAGCGGTCCGCCCGAATCGTCGTTGACGAGCGCGGGCAGGAAGGTGGCGTGGCCGGGGCAGTCGACCCCCGCCGTCAGCGGGCTGAGGGAGAGGCCGAAGCCGTACTCGCCGCTGTCCATGTAGGTGCGGAAGTACCAGCCCGGGGACGGGTCCATGTAGGGGACGAACACCTCGGAGAGGTGGGCCTGGTAGAGCACCGGCCGCCAGCGCTGGCCGTCGCGCACGTCGATGTTCGAGAGGACGATGCCGGGCCGCTTGTCGACCCGCAGGCGGAAGCGCCAGATGTCCCATTCGACCCGCGAGCCCGTCAGCGTGTACCCGGGGCCGCCGGACTGGGTGAGGCGGACGGGGCTGGACGCGGGGCGCAGCGGCGCGCGGGCGGCGACCTCGTCCGGCGTGTAGCCCCAGTCGTCCTCGGGCACCGGGACGGCGCCCTCGTCCACCACGCGGATCGCCTCGTTCCGCAGCAGGTCGACGACCGCGAACAGGCCCTCGACCGGCTTGGCGTAGTAGTTCGAGCCGGCCGGCTCGAGGAAGCAGGGCACCTTCATCAGCCGCGTGCCCTCGTACTCCGGGGTCAGGAAGTTGCCGGCGGTCAGCGGCAGGCAGAACACGTCGGCGGGCGCGAGGCCGCGCCTGGCCAGCCCGGCGATCATCTCCGGATGCGCCAGGGCGGCGTTCATGGCGCCCGCGAACTCCTCGAACAGCACCATCGGCTGGCCCGCGGCGGGGCCGGCGGCCTCGACCGCGCCGCCGGTGATGTCGACGACGGCGGTGCGGAAGCCGGTCTCGCCGAGCAGGTGCACGAGGGCGCGCCGCGGCTCGGGATCGCCCTCCGACCACGCGAGCACGTCGGCCTTCGGCGGCTCGATCAGCTCGATCAGCGGGTACCGCGTCCGGTCGTTGGCTTCGCCCGCCGTGCGCAGGATCTCGGTGACCCGCAGCATTTCCGCCGAGGTCAGCCCGTCGAGCGGGTGGGCGGGGGCCGGCGTGGCCGCGAGCGCGACGGCGGCGAGTGCGGTTGCGAGGCGGGTTGCGGTCATGGGAGGCCTCCGATCGAGTCTTGGTTCTGCAGAGCCACCCTCCCATCGTAACGGCTTGCCGCGTCCACTCGGGCCGCATTCGTCGGTAGTGGCGGTCTGGACGGGTACCGTCTCCGGCTGTCGTCGAGCCGTTGACTTCGGGCGGGGCGGCGCGAGGGCGGTTTCCCCGTAGGACCGGTCGGACTGATGCCGGCGCGGATCGCCCCGGCCGGGATCGCCCCCGCTTGCGGTTCCGCGACCTCCCCCTGCGGCCATCGTCCGGGGATAGCCGTCCAGACCGCTTCGGCCGGCTTCGAAGCGACCGGTGTAAGCTACGAACCGGAGGGCTCTGATTCCGTGGATGGAAGCGGTAGGCCGGCTGCCCCGTACACGCAGCGCGAACTCGAGTCGATGATGGCGGACCTGGAGTCCGATCTGGTCGAGCGCAAGGAATCGCTGCGGGGAGACAATCCCCGCAAGATCCGGCAGGCGGTCTGCGTGTTCGCCAACGATCTGCCGGACCACCAGCGCCCCGGCGTCGTGTTCGTGGGGGCGGACGACGCCGGCGCACCCGTAGGCCTGGAGATCACGGACGAGCTGCTGTTGCAGCTCGCCGACGTGAAGACGGACGGCAACATCGTGCCGCCGCCGACCCTGACCGTTGACCGGCGCGTGCTGTTCGGAACTCCGGTTGCCGTCGTCACCGTCATGCCGTCGGACGCGCCGCCGGTGCGCCACCGTGGACGGACTTGGATCCGCGTGGGGCCGCGGAGGGCCGTCGCCAGCGCCCAGGACGAGCGGATTCTGAACGAGAAGCGGCGGCACCGCGACCCGCACTTCGATGCGCAGCCCGTGCCTACGGCGAGCGTCGCCGATCTCGATTTGCGGCGTTTCGAGGAGGAGTACCTTCCGCAGGCGGTCGACGCGACGGCCCTTGCGGAGAACGATCGGAGCACCGAGGAACGTCTTGCCGCCATGAAGATGATCGCCGGGGTCGAGGATCCTAGGCCTACGATCGCCGGCATCCTCGTCCTGGGCAAGAACCCGCAGGACTTCCTGCCGGCCGCCGTCGCGCAATTCCTGCGCATCGCCGGCACGGATCTCGCCGACCCCGTGGTCGACGACGGGCGATGCAGCGGGCCGATCGCCAACTTGCTCCGTAGCCTGGACGACAAGCTGCTCGCGCACAATCGGATCGCCGTGGACTTCACATCGGGGCCCGTTGAGGTGCGTATGCCGACGTATCCGATGGCGGCCCTTCAGCAACTCGTTCGCAACGCCGTCATGCACAGGACCTACGAAGGCACGAACGCGCCGATCTACGTCTACTGGTTCGACGATCGTATCGAGATCACGAATCCCGGCGGCCCGTACGGTGCCCTCACCGCCGAGAACTTCGGGGCAGCCGGGCATCGTGGACTACCGCAACCAGATTCTGGCGGAGGCGATGCGGGTCCTCGGACCGGCTCGACGCTACGGCGCGGGCATCCCGACGGCGCGACGGGCTCTGCTGAACAATGGGCAGGCGGAACCCGCCTTCCGCGTCGAGCCGAACTGGGTGCAGTGCACGGTGGGGGCCCGCACGTGATGACGAGAACCCCGCTTCAACGGATGCGCGCCACATCGGCCACGACGGAATCACCCCCAGGTCGCCTCGCCGCCGGCGCGACCGGCGTAGCGGACGCCCGCGCTGCCGTCACAGCCCCACCCAGAATCAGGCGGGCGTTGCGTCGCTGTGACGCCTTTCCGGATTCGCCTCACTCGAGGAATCTACACGGTGATCGGGCCGGGCCCGGGACGGCCGCCGAGCCGTCCGGGACCCGGCGTCCCGGCTACTGCTCGCGCCGGACGTACTTGACGAGCTGCCTCGGGCCGACCTCGGCGCCGTAGACGTTGCCCTCGGCGTCGACCGCCACGCCCTCGGCCGCCGTCGTCCCCCGCGGCACGGGGTCGGGGTCGGGGATGAAGAACCGGACGTGGCCGGTGGCGGCGTTCCCGATGCGGATGCCGCGGCGCCAGCCCGGGTTCGACGTGGGGCTCGACTCGGAGTCGGCGCCGTAGATGTTGTCGTCGGCGTCGACGTAGATGCCGCTGAGGCGGCTGAACTGCTTCCACTGGTCGATGTAGTTGCCGTCCTGGTCGAAGATCTGGATGCGCACGTTGCCGCGGTCGGCGACGTAGAGGCGGCCGCGCGAGTCCATGGCGAGGCCGTGCGGGGTGCGGAACTGCCCGGGCGCGGTGCCGATGCCGCCCCACGACTTGATGAAGTTGCCCTGCCGGTCGAACTTGACGACGCGGGCGACGGTGTCCCAGCTCGCCCCCGCCCCCTGGCCGCTGTGGCCCTCGGCGACGAAGATGTCGCCGTTCGGGGCGACGTGCACGTCGTTCGGCTCGTTGAGAAGCGGACCCGTCCCGTCGCCGCCCACGCCGGGCCGGCCCAGGGTCATCAGGAGCTCGCCGTCGGGGTTGAACTTGAACACGGCGTGCCCCTTGCCCTCGTAGGCCGGGCCGCGTCCGCGGGGACCCTGGGCGTCGGTGAGCCAGACGTTGCCCTGGCGGTCGACGTGGATGCCGTGGGGGAAGATGAACATCCCGCCCCCGAAGCTCTTCACGAGGTTGCCGTCCTTGTCGAACTTGAGGATCGGGTCGAGGTCCGATTCCGCGCAACTGTTCGCCCCGCACCGCTCGCCGACCCAGATCGACGTGCCGTCGATGTCGATGTCCACGGCGCTGGTCGAGCCCCAGGTGCGGCCCTCGGGCATCTTGAAGTGGTCGTTGATCGTCTCGAACGGGTTCGGGTGGTCATTCGTCGGTCCGGTGACCGGCTGCGCCTGCGCGGCCGCCGCCGCCGAGACGATCGCGGCCGCGGCGACCAGCGCCGCCGCGCGCATGTCTGCTCTGAGTCTCATCGAAGGCCTCCTCCTCATGGACGCGTTCCCCGGATGATACGTGTTTCCTGGACTGGTGAGTGTGGTTGCCGCCGAACCGCGTCGGGCCCCCGCCCGTGTCGCCGGACAGACGCCGGTTCCCCGGTTCCCCCGGGTCCGATCAGGGACCGCCGTTCGCGGTCGGGCCGGCACCGCGCCGGATAGATGCCGGCTTCCCGGTTCCCGGGGTCCGATCAGAGATCGTCGTTCGCGGTCATGGCCGACACCGCGCCGGATGGACGCCGGCTCCTGGTTCCCCGGTCCGATCAGGGAACCTCGCTCGCCGTCAGCGCCAGCACCGCGTAGGCGGTGGCGGCGTCGCGCATGAAGCGGCCCCGGTCCGACGCGGGGTCATGCTCGCGGTTGAGCGACGACGCGGGCCACGATCCGTCGGGCTCCTGGTTCCGGGCGAGCCAGTCGAGCCCGCCCGCGACCGCCTCGTGCTCCCGCGCCAGGCCGGCCTCTTGCAGTGCGAGCGTGACCAGCCCCGTCGCGTAGCCGTCGCTCGCGGTGCCGACGGGCGTCCCGTCCCGCCGTTCCCAGGCCCCCAGCGACGAGAGGCTCCAGCCGCCGTCCTCGCGCCGCAGGCCGGCGATCTCGCCGATGATCTTCCGCCGCCGGTCCTCCGCCAGCAGATCCGGCAGCGCGCCGGAGGCCCACAGGGCCATGACGCGGTTGAAGGGCGGCTGGGCGTCGAGCCGGTGCCGGAGATAGCCACCGAGCCGCGCGACGTTGTCCCGGATGTCGGGGTGGGCGCCGTACCCCTCCGGCGCGAGCCCCACCGCGACGGCGGCCAGCGCCGCCCCATGGTACGGTCCCTCGTCCGTTTCCCACGGCGCCAGGTCGAAGTGCAGCCAGGGCCACGCGCCCTCGTCGGCGCCGCCGGCTCGCTGCAGTGCCCAGAGGTTGTCGAACGCCCGGCGCGTGCGGTCGCTCAGCTTGCCGGTCCGCTCGTCCCGCCGGGCGAGGACGAGGGCGTTGAGTATCGCTTCCGTCCCGCGCGACTGGCTGGTCTTGGGCGCGCCGTAGCGTTCGTCGGCGTAGAAGGGGCCGACCTCGTCCCAGTGGGTGACGCGGGTCGTCACGCTGTCGAGCAGCGCCCGCTCGGGCGGCGTCTCGCCCGCACCGGCCGCCGGCCGCAACATCGGCCGGGCCAGGCCGTACGGCGCGGTCGTGTGGCACGAGACGCAGAACGTCCCGCGCTCGCGCGCCGCCGTCTCCCATCCCGACCACCACTCCACGCGCTGGTCGAGGTAGGCGGCGGCCGCTTGCCGGTCCCACGCGCCGGAAGCGCCGCTCTGCGCGTGGACCGTGGTGACGCCCAGCATCAGGCCCGCCGCGAACACCGAGATTGTCTGTTTCGTCATGTCGGGAATCCAGCGGCCCATCTTCTCACATCGGAGCCGGGGCAGCGGGCGGGGCCGGCGCGGCCCCCGGCGGCGGGGACATGTGCGCCGGGGCTTGATTCGCCTGGCAAAGCAACTGACAATCGTTCGACGGGACGGGCAGGAACAGCGCATGAAACCGAACGAATCGAAGCCTGCGGTCCGGCGGCGGTACTCGTCCCTGGACATTCACAAGGCCGTGTTCGGCCGCCCCCCGGCCCGCCGGAGCATTGAGGACATGGACGAGGGCATTCGGTCCCACATGCGGCGCACCCATGCGCCTCGTTCGCCGCAGCGCGAACGCAACGCCCCCGGCACGCTCGACGAGCCGCTTTCGTCGCGCCGGCCTTCGGCTCCGGTGGAGCCTTGACAATGCGGGCCGGCCGACCACAATGGAGATTCCGGACGACGGGGCCGGCTCGGCCAACCGGCTTGGACATGAAGGGGACCAATCCATGACGACTCGACACCACCATGCCGCGGCGGCCGGGGCCGTGCTGGCGCTCGGCCTCGCCGCCGGCGCCGCGTCGGCGACCGCGCAGACCTGGGAGCCGGGGCCGGCCGAATGGCGGGGCGACCTGACCCCGATCACCGAGGCGGACTGGAGCTTCGACCGCGCCGAGCACCTGCTCGGCCGCGCCGGCTTCAGCGGCACGCCGGAGGACATCCGGAAGCTGTCCGAGATGACCCCCGAGGACGCGGTCCGCTCCCTCGTCGACTACGACGACATTCCGAACGACCACCTGCCGCCGTTCGAGCACTCCGGGTTCTGGGACGAGGGCCTGCTCAATTTTCCGCCCAGCCGCCCCGCCGCCACCGAGCTGGGGATGAGGAACGGCGAGAGCATGGGGGTGCGGGTCAAGCCCGACCACGTCAACCGGCACGGGCAGCCCATCTCCGACCGCTTCTTCTACTGGCTGCGCGCGACGGGGCTCGAGACCCGCCGCGTCGGCTACTGGTGGGCCGAGCGGATGCTCGACACCCACCGGCCGCTCCAGGAGAAGATGGCCCTGTTCTGGCACGGGCATTTCGCCACCGCCCAGAACAAGGTGCGCGACTACCGCAAGATGCTCGTCCAGATCGACACGTTCGAGCGGCACGCGACGGGCAACTTCGGCGAGCTGCTGGTGGCGGTGGCGCAGGACCCGGGCATGCTCTACTACCTCGACGCCGGGGTGAACGTGAAGGGCGCGGCCAACGAGAACTTCGCCCGCGAGGTGATGGAGCTGTTCACCATGGGGGTGGGCAACTACACCGAGATGGACGTCCGCGAGGCGGCGCGGGCCTTCACCGGCTGGAACTTCGAGAACCTCGACTTCGTGGTCAACGTCGGGCAGCACGACGACGGGGAGAAGACGTTCCTCGGCCGCACCGGCAACTTCGACGGCGTGGACGTGCTCCACATCATCCTCGAGCAGCCGATCACCGCCGAGTACATCGCGTCCAAGATCTACCGCTTCTTCGTCCGCGAGGACCCGTCGCCGGCCTTGCAGGCCGAGCTCGGCGCCGTCTTCCGGGACAACCACTACGAGCTGAAGCCGCTGATGCGGACCATCTTCCTGTCGCGCGACTTCTACAGCGAGGCCAGCTACGGCGCCCACATCAAGGGGCCGGTCGAGCACATCGTCACCCTGCTGAAGCACCTCGGGGCCGAGGACGTGCCGGGGGTGCCCGACTTCAACAGCACCACCATCGCGCTCGGCCAGCACCTGCTGAACCCGCCGTCGGTCGCGGGCTGGGCGCAGGGCCGGGCCTGGATCACGCCGGCGCTCCTCCAGGAGCGGGGCAACGTCGCCTTCGACTACCTGTTTCCCGACATCGTCAACTTCCGCGACCCGAACTTCCTCAGCTACAGCGGCGACGGGGTCGTGGGCGACCGCCTGCGCCGGGGCTTCGACTACGGCGCCGCCATCGCCTTCGACGACGACCCCGCCAACATGTCGGCGTTCGACCTCGCCGCCCTCGAGCGGGACGAGCTGTTCAACACCCGCGTCTCCGGCTACACCGCGGCGGCGCGGGCCATGCAGAAGCTGATTCCGACCCCCCGCGGCGCGGCCCGCGTGGACATGGCCCGGATGGTCATGGACAGCGGCGCGGCGACCACCGGCGAGGCCGTCGACTACCTGCTGGCGCGGTTCCTGCGGATGCCCGTGTCGGCGGGCATGCGCGACGCGCTCGTGACCCTGCTCGACGACGAGCTGGGGACCTCGGACCTCGCCCGCGCCGAGACCTACCTGGAGGACCCGCTGCGCATGGTGGCGCACCTCATCATGAGCACGCCGGAGTACCAGATCGACTGAGCGCCGATGGGGGAGGCCGCGGACGGGCCCGCGCGGGGCGCGGGCCGTCGATCGACCGCGTCGCGGGCCAGGGCGCGATCCTACATCCGCCGGAACAGATGGCCGTAGGCCGCGCTCACCCGCAGCACCTCCGGACGGTCCTTGAGGGCGAGGCGGTAGCGGCCGCGCAGGTCGCGGCGCGCCGACGCGATCGCGGCCGCGTTGACGATGCAGCCGCGGTGGATCCGCCAGAACCGGTCGGGGTCGAGCCGCGCCGCCAGCTCGGCGATCGGGATGCGGACCAGGTGCTCGGCCTCGCGGGTCACCGCGGCGGTGTACTTGCGGTCGGCCCGGAAGAAGCAGACGTCGTCGACGGCGACGAGCTCCACGCGGTCTCCCTGCCCGACCCGCAGCCAGCTCAGGTGGGCCGGCGCATCGGAGAGGCGGCGGATCAGGGCATCGAGCGTCGTCGGGTCGATGCCGCTACGCCTTTCGCCGGCCAGCCGGCGCTTCAGGCGGTTCACCGTCTCGCCGAGGCGCGGCGCCATCACCGGCTTGAGCAAGTAGTCGACGGCCGCCCGCTCGAACGCCTCCACCGCGTGGTCGTCGTAGGCGGTGGCGAAGACGACGGCGGTGTCGGTGCCGATGCGGCGGGCGACGTCGAGGCCCGACGGCGACGGCATGCGGATGTCCAGGAAGGCGACGTCCGGCCGCAGCTTGCCGGCGGCTTCGAGGGCCGCCGCGCCGTCCCCGACCGACGCCGCGACGACGAGCTCCGGCCACGCGCCCGCGAGCAGGCGCTCGAGGTCGGCGCGCAGCGCCGGCTCGTCGTCGGCTATCAGGGCCGTCGGCGCATGGCCGGCGCTCACTCCGCCTCCATGTCGGCCCCGCTGGCGACGGGAATCCGCAGATCCGCGCTGACGCCGCCCCCCGGCGTCTCCGAGAGCCCCAGCCGTCCGCGGTCGCCGAACGCGGCGCGCAGGCGCTCGCGGACGTTGGCGATGCCGAGGCCGTGCCCCGCGGTGTCCGAGTCGATGCCGAGCCCGTCGTCCACGACCCGGATGCGCACGACGCCGCCCGACCGTTCCGCATGCACGGCGACGTGTCCGCCCGCCGCCGACGGCTCGATGCCGTGCAGCACCGCGTTCTCCACCAGCGGCTGCAGGAGCAGCGGCGGCATCCGCACCGATTCGAGGCCCGGATCGACGTCGACCCGGTAGGTCATCCGTCCCGCCATGCGCTCGGCCTGGATGTCGAGATAGGCGCGCACGACCGCGAGCTCGTCCCCCAGCGTCCCGTCCGCGCGGCGCGCCCGCGAGAGCGAGGCGCGCAGGAGCGACGTCAGCCGTTCGAGCAGCCGGGCGGCGCGGTCGGGGTGCGTGTGGATCAGGGAGACGACGTTCGCGAGCGTGTTGAAGAGGAAGTGCGGCTCGACCTGCGCCTGCAGCACCCGGAGCTCGGCCTCAACCAGCGCCTTGTCGCGGGCCAGCGCGTCCCGCTCGGCCCGATCGAGACGCGCGCGCGTGTCCCACCAGCTCTCCATCATGCAGGAGCCGCCGACGGTGAGCGCGCCGAGCACGGCGCCGATGGCGAGGGCCTGGCCGTTCCTCAGCAGCAGCAACGGTCGGCCTTCCGTCAGCGTCCCGCCGACGGCCATGCCGAGCACCAGGCCGCAACCGAGCATCGCGACGGAGACGACGGGCGGCGGGAGCCGCGGAGCCCACCACACGAACCCGACGTACATGCAGACGTGGATGGAGAGCCCGATGCTGTAGCTCATCACCAGGATCTCCGGTTCGAGCGTGTCGCCCCGCGCGAGGGACAGCAGGACCGCGACCAGCGCGCACAGGACGATGGTGAACGTCAGGCTCGACCACGCCGGATGCGCGCGGACCGAGGCGGCCAGCCGGTCAACCGCGTGCTTGTCCAAGGAGCCAGCCTCGTTGACGACAGGGTTGCGACCGTAACTCTACCTGTCGAGGTCCGGCAGTAGGAAGTCGCGCACCCACACGTAGTCGGGCTCGATCGCCAGGGCCCGTTCGTACTGCTCCCGCGCGGCGTCCGGGTCGCCGAGCCGGGCCAGCGTCCGCCCGAGCCAGGCATGGGCGTCGAGCCGCCCCCAGTTCGGCCGGGGCGCATCGGGGGGCTGGGCCGCGAAGAACCCGACCGCCGACCGGAACCACCGCTCGGCCCGTTCGAGTCCGCCGCCGAACCTCGCGGGCCGGTGATAGACGTCCAGACCTTTGAGCAGCAGGAACCGGGGGTTGCGTTCGTCGATCTCGCGGGCCTCGTCGAACGCCCTCGACGCGCGGCGGCCGAGGGTCATGCCGCGCCACATCGAGTTGCCGATCTTCATCCCGTAGACGGCGCCGAGCAGCGCGTGCGCCTCGGCGTCGTCGTCGCGTACGGCCAGATTCGCTCTCAGCATCGACTCCGCCTCGTCGGCGAGGGCGTCGCGTTCGTCGCCCGCCGGCGCCGGATCCGTCCCGAGCAGACGCCAGTTCGCGTAGGCGAGCAGATACCGGAGCCGCGCCTGCGCCTCGCCGGACGGTGCCTCTTCTAGCCGCCGCCGGGCGGCGTCCCGCGCGGCGGCAATCCCTTCCACGTCGCCTGCGACGACGGCCCGGTCGAGGTCGCCGGCGATCGCCGCCCGCGCCGGATCGGCCGCCGGCGGTTCCTGCGCGCCTGCCGGCCCGGCCGAACCGAGCCAGAACACGACCGCGAATGCGCCGATGAGCCGAATCATCGAAGACCTCCGTGTAGACGGCCGCCTTCATCGCGGCGGAACCGCCCGCGGCGGCATCGCCCCCTGCCGTAGTCCCACCCCGTGGGGTCGTTGCGGGCATGTGCCTCGCCCGTGAACTTGAGGTCGGGGCTGCGGCGCAGGTAGTCCACCCTGTGGGGTCGTCGCGGGCACTGTGCCAGGAAAGGCGCGACGCGGAAAGAGGCGGGTGACGAAACCGCCCGCAGGCGGGACGAAACGGGCGTGGGCGCGGCGCGAATTGGGTTGGCGGTTGAAGCGACCTTCGCGCCATTTCCCTGCGTCAGTGGCGAAACGGTGCGGCCGCGGCGCGGAGCGGGTCGGCCGTTACGGCGGGTCTGCGCGGAACGGGAAGTCGCGAGGGGTTGATCGACGATACATATGCGGTGCTGTCAGCATCCGACGCTCGATCTCGGCGGGGTCGCCCGGGCGCTCCTGGTCGTCGGCGGGGCCGGATCGCCGTCGTTCATCTCCCATGCTCCCAAGCGGAAACGAAGCTCGCCGACACATGGTCGAGGCGGTCGAGGAGCATGTCGGCGGCTTGGCACCGCCGGAACCAGAACCGGTCGAGATCGGCCTGTCGCTCGACGGCGCCGAAGTAGTGCTGGCGTACGCCGTACTCGCTGCGGACGAGCTGAATCGCCCACACGTGGGGAGCGAACCGGACGTCTGAACGCCCGATGCGCGGGTTGGCCCGGCAGTACGCCCCGACGAAGGCGACGGCCTTGTCCAGCCACCGGGGTTCGGCGGTCATCGTCTCGGGGGCGAGCGCGGCCCGGCCGATCTCGAAAGCGGGCAGGAACAGCTCGGGCGGTCGGAAGTCGACGACCGCGACCAGTTCGCCTCCGCGGAACAGGATGTTCCAGATGCCGTAGTCGCCATGCACGACCTGCCGGGCCAGCGGAGGGAGGGATGAGAGGAGGGCGGCGGCCTTCGGCAGCAGCGCGAGCCGGCGGCGCAGGAGGGGCGCCGTCCGGCGGTCGAACTCGTCCCGGTCTTTCCTGCTCTCGATGGTCGCCAGGTAGCGTTCGACTGCGGCTCCCTTCCGTCGCGCATCGAGCGCGAGCCACTCCGCTGCGGCGTCGCGGAGGCCCGGCCGGTCCCGCAGGGCGGCGTGCAGCCGACCGAGCGTGTGCCCGGCCTGCGCCATCTCCGGGCCCGAGAGCGGGGTGCCGGAGGTGGTGCCGGGGAAATACTCGAAAAGTGCCAGAGCCAGATCGCCGTTCGACCAGAGGAGGTCGCCCGCGCCGGACGGGATGACCCGCGGCGCCGGCACCCCCGCGGCCCGCGCCTCCTGCGCCAGCGCCAGCGCCGCCGCCTCCCCGGCGAGGTCGGCATTCGGCGGGTATTGCTTCAGGAAGCAGTCCCCCTCCGATGTGCGCACGAGCCAGTTGGTCGCACCCATGCCCTTCGGGATTCGGGCGACGGAGCGCACGCCCCGGCGATAGTGCCGCGCGACCGCTTGCGCCAGCCGGGGGCCGGCGTCGGATCCGTCAGACGGCATCATCGCGGGTCGGTCTCCAAGGATGGTGACGGGGATTACCTTGCCACGTGCCGCGCACAGGAATCGCGGATAAGCGGGACGGTCCTGAACGTAGTTGGCAAGGTTATATCGATCACTGTCCCACTGGCCGCGTATTCGTCTGTGCCGGGCGTGCGGACTTGCGGGCCGGCGGTTCGCGCGTTCGGGCGGCGGCACCGCCCCGGCACCGCCCCCGGTCGCGCGTGTCCGGAACGCCATCCCGCTACAGGCGTCGCAGCGCGCGCATCGGATCGAGTCTCGCGCACCGCTCGGCCGGCGCGTAACCGGCGGCCAGGCCGACGAACAGAAGCACCGCCGCCGCACCGACGAATGCAACGGGATCGAAGGAGCTTATTCCGGCGAGGAAAGTACCGAAGACCGGCGTCAGGACCAGCGACGCGGTCACGCCGATCGCCACGCCCGGCGCAATCACGGAGAAGGCGCGCCGCAGCATCTCCCCCCGAATCCGGCGGCGCGTGGCGCCGAAAGCCATGCGGATGCCGATTTCCGTGATTCGAGACGCCGCGATGCCGGCCATCACGCCGTATAGCCCGATCGCGGCCAGCGACAGTCCCACGACGCCCATCGCGCCCATGATCATCATCCCGGCCCGGCGCATGGTCAGTTCGAGGCTGGCGGCGTCGCGCAGCGTCTGCACCCCGACGGGGACCGTCCCATCGACCTCCTCGATGGCGTCCTGCACCGCGGGCACCAGGGCGGTCGGCGAGGGGGCGCCCCGGACATGGAGAACGAGCTCGGAGGGCCTCTGCGCGTAGGGGTAGTAGACGACCGACCGCGGCGTCTCGCCGATCGTCCCGATACGGCTGTCGCCGACCAGGCCGATCACTTCGGCATCCATCTCGTCGGCCGTCTGCACGCGCTGTCCGACGACAGCGCGTCCCGGGAAGTACGTGCCGGCGTACGTCTCGTTGACGATCGCGACGGCCGGGGTTCCCGCGCGATCGGCGGTGTGGAAGTCGCGGCCCCGCAGAAGCGGAATCGCCAGTGTGCGGAAGTACTCCGGGCCCACGCTGAAGGTGTCGGGGCGGGTACCCGGAATGTCCGTTCGCCCCGCCGGGTGAAAGCTCCTGACCAGCACGTTGCCGCCGAGGGGCACGAGATCCGCCGGACTCGCCGACGATACGCCGGTGACCCGCCCGATGCGCTCGACCAGTTGCTCGGCGAAGCGGACCCGGGCCTGGCCCGGATACCGCCCGGCGTCGACGCGGAAGCGGGCGACGACGCTGTGGTCGATGTCGAAACCCAGGTCCATGCGCGCAATCTCGATCTGGCTGCGCACGCACAGAAGCGCCGCCGCGACGAGGATGAACGACATGGCCACCTGCGCGGTGACGAGCATCCGCCGCAGCCGCGTTCGCGGGGTCGCGGACTCGCCGCCCTGCCTGAGCGCCGAGACCACGTCGGCGCGCATCGCGCCCACCGCCGGAACGACGCCGCAGATGAGCGTCGTCGCCCCCACGACCGCGGCCATGAACGGCAGCAGTCCGGCATCGAACGCCATGACGCCCTGCAGGGACGCCATCGACTCGGGAAGTGGAATCCGGCTCAGCGCGAACGCCAGCGGCAGGCCGACCGCGCTTCCCGCGCCCACCAGCAGGAGACTCTCCATGAGCGTCATCTGCACGACGCGTCCGCGCCCGGCGCCGATGGCGACCCGAATCGAGGTCTCGTGCCGGCGGATCGTCGCGCGCGCCATCAGCAGGCCCGCGACGTTGAGGCAGGCAATCAGCAGGACGAGACCGGCCGTGATCCCGGCCGCCGTCGCCACGAGCCGGAATTGCGGCGGCACGCCCCGGAACTGCAAGGTCGCGGCGGGAAACACGCTGGCCGGCTGCCCGCGGCTGCCGGTACGCTCGGGATAGGCGAGATCGAGCGCCTCGCTGAACGAGTTGACCGCCCGCTGCGCCTCCGCCGGGGTCGCGCCTCGCGCCAGCCTCCCCAGGACGCTCAGCGTCGGGCTGTCCCGTTCGTCGATGGCCGGCACCGTCAAGCGGCTCAGGGGCACGTAGAGGTCCGGACCCTGCCAGCCCGTCACGGCGCGGTAGTCGTCGGGGAGCACGCCGACCACGGTGAAGGGCTCGCCGTTGACCACGACCGCTTCGCCGACGGCGGCGGGCACGCCGCCCAAGGAGGTTCGCCAGAAACCGGCCGTGACCACCGCCACCCGGGGCTCGCGTTCCGGCCCCGCGTCGACCGCGGAGAACGTTCGGCCGATCCGGGCGTCGCCCCCGATCACGTCGAAGAAGTTCGACGTCACGGCCAGGCCCGCGACACGCGTCGCGCGTCGGCCGGAACCGAGGCTCAGACCGACGACTCTGAAGCCGACCGCATCGTCGAAGATGCGGCTGAGCAGGAGGTCGCGATAGTCCGGATACGAGAACTGGTTCGCGTTTCCCGGCTCCACGCCCACGACTCGATCCGGCTCGATCATCGTCGGCTCATGGCCGTAGATGGCGCTGACTCCCGTGTAGAGAATCGCGTTCAGCCCGATTCCGAGCCCCAGCGACATCGCGCTGACGACGACGAGCCCCGGATTCCGACGCATCATCCGCACGGCACCGCGAATGTCCTGGAGGAGCCGTTCGGCCGGGCCCCAGCCCCAGGTCTCCCGGGTCAGCTCGCGGATCAGCGTCACGTTGCCGAAGTCGCGCCGCGCCGCCGCGCGCGCCCGCTCCCGAGACATTCCCAGCGCGACCCGCTCCTCCGTCTCCTCGGCGAGATGAAACCGGATCTCCTCGTCCAGATCCGCTTCCCGCCGCCGTCGGCGCAAGAGCGATCGCAACCGGACGAAGACCTGCCGCAGCATGGCCGCTTCTCCCTACTTCATGGGCCGCGGAACATCCGCCGTGGCGGCCGACGGCGGCCACCACCCCGGCCGTTCCGTCGGGAGCCGTTCGCTGAATGTCGTCATTGCGTAGTCACGCTACATCACATTACGTAGCTTGTCTACTCGACAGTCGACGCCCGGTGGCACCGTGACTCCATCGGCCGGGCACGTAGGGCGTTCGCCGGACGTCCGGCCAGGAGCGACCTCCGCGCCATCACCCGCATCAGTGACGAAACGGCGCGCGGCCGCGGTGCGGACCGGGGTCGGCCGTTCCGCCGGGTTTCCGCGGATGGGGAAGTGCGAGGGGGTTGATTCATGATACATACGTATTATATTCTCCCGCCATGAGCCAGGCACGGGCGGGGCGGACCCGCGACCGGGTGTTCCGGTTCGTTCGCGATCGGCTGCTCGCCGGCGACCCGCCGACGGTGCGCGAGGTCCAGCAGGTGTTCGGCTTCCGCACGCCGCACACGGCGCGGTACCACCTGGAGAAGCTCGTCGCCGAGCGGAGGCTGTCGGCGGCCCGCGGCAAGGCGCGGGGCTACCGCCTGCCGATGGGCGGCGAGCCGGCGGCGCCGGTGGGCTGGGTGCCGCTGCTGGGGCGGGTCGAGGCGGGGCGTCCGGCCGAGGCGGTCGAGGATGTCGAAGGCTACGTCCCGGTGCCGGCCGACCGGGCGGGGGAGGGGCTGTTCGCGCTGCGGGTGCGGGGGCGCAGCATGGTGGG
Organism: Vicinamibacterales bacterium; assembly: GCA_963664545.2. Classification (GTDB taxonomy): domain Bacteria; phylum Acidobacteriota; class Vicinamibacteria; order Vicinamibacterales; family UBA8438; genus JAJEEA01. The sequence continues at coordinate 4,815,934 of OY761475.2, forward strand.
GGCCGGCATCCTGCCCGGCGACCTCGTGATCGTGCGGCGCCAGCCGACCGCCGATTCGGGGGCGCTGGTGGTGGCCCTGGTCGACGGCGAGGCGACGGTCAAGCGGCTGCGCCGGCGGGACGGGCGGGTGGAGTTGCACCCGGAGAACCCCGAGTTCGAGCCCATCCGGTCCGACCGGGAGATCGCCCTGCTCGGCAAGGTCGTCGAGGTGCGCCGCACCGTAGGTTGATGGGATGCGCGATGGCCCGCGCCGCCACGCTGAAGCTGCCGCCGCGATTGGCGGGTGCCTGGATGTCGTCGTCGAGGTGCGCCGCACCGTAGGTTGATGGGGATGCGCGATGGCCCGCGCCGCTACGCTGAAGCTGCCGCCGCGCCTGGCGGGGCGCTTGGACGCGTCCCTGCTCGGGGGTGCGCCCGCCGCGGGGCCGGCCGGCGGACCGCTCAGGTCGTGGCGTCTCGCGGCCCTGGCCGGGCGGCTGGTCGAGCTGTCGAGCCGGGAGGGCGCGGCGGGGCTGACCCTGGCGTTCTCGCTGGTGCTCGACGCCCAGCGGGCCGGCGAGCCGGTGGCTTGGCTGACGGCCGACGCGAGCGCCTTCTTCCCCCCCGACGCGGCGCGGGGCGGCGTCGACCTCGACGCCCTGGTCGTCGTCCGGCTGCCGGCGGCCGGGCAGCTCCCGCGCGCGGCCGAGCACTTGGCGCGCTCGGGCGCCTTCGGCCTCCTCGTGCTCGACCTCGGCGGGGCCGCCCGGGTGCCGGTTCCGATGCAGATGCGCCTGCTCGGACTGGCCCGGGAGCACGAGGCGGCGGTGCTGTTCCTGACCCGGAAGGGGAGCGGCGACGCGTCGCTCGGCTCCCTCGTGTCGCTCAGGGCCGAGGCGGGGCAGGCGCCGGCGGGTCCGGCGGCGGCGGGGGAGGGCGCCCGCCGTACCGGGGCCGGTGCCTTCGGGGCCGAGGCGGGGCAGGTGCCGGCCGCGGGTCCGGTGCCGGCCGGGGAGGACGCCCGCCGCTTCGGGTCCGGCACCTTCACGTGCGCTGTCAGGGTGCTGAAGGACAAGCGGAGCGGACCCGGGTGGAGTCACGTTGAGGTGTGCCGCGGACCGGACGGCCTGTGTTGACGCGCCGACGCCCGCCGCCGTCACTGCCGGCGGGCCGGCGTCAGCCGGCGAATCGTCTTTGGCGACCGGAGCGTGAAGTAAACTTCCATGCTGACCATGTCCAAGCCGGAGCATGACGACGACTGGCGGTTCCCACCGTTCCGGTTCTCGAACTACACCGAGATCATTGAGGCCGGCTGGTCGGACGACGACATCGAACGGTTCATCCTGCGCGACCTCGGCCGGACCTTCCACGGACTGAACCGGGAGCGCCAGATAGAAGAGCTGGAGCGGGGCGTCGAGCTGACGCACACGAAATGGGACGCGCTGATCGCAGCCGTAGCGGAGGAGCTCGCGCTCACCCACGATCTTCCGGTGCCGGGCTGGGTCGACGAACCCGAGCGGTTCCTGGACGAAACGTGGGTGCTCGCGGAAGGCCGCAAGGCTCGAGAGTTCTGCCTGATGTTCGCACCCGGCCCATTCCTGAGACACGGGGCCGTGCCCGACCCCGGCGAGTTCAACGAGCGCACGGGAGACACGAGTGACTGGGAGCCCCGACCTTGACCGCCGAAAGCTGACCAGCCTGTTCGACGACCTCGCCCGTGAACTGGAGTTCGCGCGAACCCGCGTACAAATCTACGTGATTGGCGGGGCCGCGATGAGCATGGTGTTCGACCGCAACCGCACGACGAAAGACGTGGATGCGAGGATCGACGCGGGCCACGGGGTACTGATGAAGGCGGTCGAGAAAGTCGCCCGCAAACGAGGGCTCAATCGTAACTGGCTCAACGAAGAGGCGACGAGCGCGATACCTCGAGAGAAGGATAGAAACACGCAGACGCTCTACAACTCGCCGTACCTCACGGTGACAGGCGCTTCCCCGAAACACCTGCTCGCGATGAAGCTGGAGGCCGGACGGGATCGAGACATGAAAGACGTCAAGATCTTGATGAAGCGTCTGGGGATGTCGGACCCAGCCGAAGCGACCGGGATTCACTCGAGGCTGTACGCCGGAAAGCCGATGAAACCCAGAGCCGTCGAGGGACTCGAACAGGTAAGTCAAGAGCTCAAGCGGGAGCGGCAGCGGGACGAACGTCCGCGCTGATGCGGTTCAGGACGACAGACCGGGATCATGACCTGGGTTGACAAGAAGCCTCACACCGAGGGGTGCCGTGGACCGGATGGCCTGTGTTGACGTGCCGGCGCTGCCCTTGCAACTGCTGATGCGCCGGCACCCCGCGTGGGCGGCGCAGCCGGCGGCGGTGGTCGACCGCGACCGGCCCCAGGGGGTCGTCGAGTGGGTGAACGGGCCGGCCCGCCGGGCCGGGGTGCAGCCCGGCATGTCGTACGCGACGGGGCTTTCGCTGGCCGGCGGGCTCCGCGCGACCGAGGTGCCTCCCGGCGACGTCGCGGCCGGCGTCGATGCGATCGCCGGGCTGCTGCGGCGGTTCACGCCGGGCATCGAGCCGTCCCGCGCCCGGCCCGGCGTGTTCTGGCTCGACGCCTCCGGGCTGCAGCCGCTGTTCGCCTCCCTCGTCGACTGGGCGCGCGGGGTATGGGCGCACTTGGGGGCGGCCGGGTTCCGGGGGCGGGTGGTGGTGGGGTTCACCCGGTTCGGCACGTATGCGCTGGCCAGGAGTCCGTGCCGTGGAACGGCGCGGACTCCTGGAGGGTTGGTTGGGCGCCAAGCGGAGCCGTCAGGCGACGATTGGCGGGCTCGGGCCGGGGCGGAAGCGGCCGGTTGGGGGCCGGACCGCCGGACGGTCGACGAGGCTCGATGGCCTGACGCAGGTGACGCGGTGGAAATGGACCGCCGGGGGGCGGACTGCGGGGTGACGGTGTTCGACGACGCCGCAGCCGAGCGGCGGGCGGCCCGCCGCGTCCCCCTGCGCCGGCTCGACGTCGATCCCGCGCTGCGCGACGACCTCGACAAGCTCGGGGTCCGTACCGTCGGGGCGTTCCTGCGCCTGCCGGCCGCCGGCGTACGCCGGCGCTTCGGCCGCGAGGCGCACCGGCTGCATCGCGAGGCGGCGGGGGACTTGGTGGTCCCCTTCCAGCCCGCGCCGGCGGTCGAGCCGCTCGCGCGCCGCCTCGACCTCGACGCGCCGGAGACCGGGGTCGAGGGCCTGCTGTTCCGGGTCAAGCAGGCCCTCGACCCGCTGCTCGGGGTGATGGCGTCGCGGCGGGCGGCGCTGGCCGGCCTCGAGCTCCGCCTGCGGCTGGACGCGCCGGCCGCGGCGCCGAGGGCCGAGCGGGTCGAACGCATCCGCCCCGCCGCTCCGACCCTCGACGTCCGGCAGATCCTGGACCTCGTACGTCTGCGCGTCGAGGGCCTGACCTTGTCCGCCGGGGTGATCGAGATCGCCCTTACGGTGACGCCGGCGCGGGCGACCCGCGAGCAGCTTCGGCTCTTCCAGGAGGGGACCCGGCGAGACCTCCGGGCCGCGGACCGCGCGGTGGCCCGCGTCCGGGCCGAGTTCGGGGACGGCGCGGTGGTGCGGGCGGCGCTCGCCGACGGCCATCTGCCCGAGGCGGCCTTCGCTTGGCTGCCGCTGGACCGCGTCGTGCGCCCGGCCCCGGTCCCGGCCGGCGTCCTCTCGCTGGTGCGGCGTCTCTTCGCCGCGCCGCGCCGGGTGCCGTTTCCGCGACAGCGCGAGTTGAACGGCTGGGTGTCGTCCCCGCGGCGGCGCGATCTGGACGGCCAGGGGCCGGGCGGCGCTGGCGGTGGCCGGGCCGCCGGCATGCGCGGGCCCTACGTGGTGTCGGGCGGCTGGTGGAGGACCCCGGTTCACCGCGAGTACTACTTCGCCGGGGCCGGCGGGCGCGTCTGGCGATGGGTCTACTACGACCGCCGCCGCCGGGCCTGGTTCGAGCAGGGCGCGGTGGAATGAACTGCGGCGGAACAAGGCCGTACGCGCGCCGGCCACACCGGCGACGGGGGCGGTCAAGCCTTGGTGCTGTTGATCCAATCGATTAGCTGCGGCAGGTCATGCGCCCAGAACACGTTGAGTCCGCTCTCCTGGGCGGCCGTGAGGTTGTGGAGCTTGTAGACACCGCTGAGGACGGCGGTCGGTACCACTTGGCTCTCCCCGAACTGCCGTCGCCAGGAAACGGCCTTGGAGACCGTCGTATCGTTGAGCCGCTTGACTGAGTTCGTTGCGGAGTTCGACACCTTGCACTCGATGGGCAGGGTCCGACTATCCCAGAGACCGACGATGACGTCCGCTTTGCGCTTGCCGAGCAGACTCTCGCCGCAGAACTGGCCGGGCCCGGGAGCGTGCGTGAGCACGGGGATTTTTCGGGTCTCCACCTCGGTGATGCCTGCGTCCGCGAGCGCCTTCTTGACAGTACCTTCTTGGCCCTGCTTTCCCTCATTCCGCCGCTTCGTCTCCAGGCGCCGGGTTGCGAGTAGCGCGGCGGACGCCAGAACTGCGGCGTCCCGTTCGGCCTCAGTCGGCTCTCTTCCCCCGACAACCCACGGGAAGCGCCGTGGGTCGAGGGCATGGATGACGACGTCGGCCACCCTCTTCGCCATCGCCTTGTCCTTTTTGAGGCGGATGGGGGTGAGCACGGCCTTGGCGAGCACCTCGAGATCGTCTTCGGAAATAGGCGGACCGGAGAGGTAGCGGAACGCCTCGAGGAGCTTGGGTTCGGAGACCACGCCGACCATCGTTCCGGCGTCTGCCGTCAGATCGACAGTTGCCTCGAGGAGTTCCTCGAGCACGCCCTGGTACTGGTCGAAGGCCTCGAGGTAATCCTCGACGGGTTCTTCGGTGCGGCGTTTCCGGAAGAGCTCGATGGCCTCTGTGCGAGCGGCTTCGAGTTCTTCTTCGGTCCACGGGGGAGGCATCAGGCGGTCGCGGCCTCGAGAAAAGCGGGTCCGGGCACGAAGAGCCGTTCCATTTCCCGAGGTTCGAACTTCGTGAGCCCGCCGGCGTACGTGCGGCCGTCGATGACGTTGGTTCCCACGGCTAGGTGATCAACCAATCCGGAGAGAGCCCGTTCGGTCAACGGTTCCCGCGGATACAACCCGTGGGCGATGTTGAGATGGCGGGCGGACGCGAGGTTGCGCACGAACGCCGGCGGTCGGCGGGCCATGTAGGTGGCAAGGATCGGCGCGGGCTTCCGGAGCCCCACGGACCACCAGGCGCGGCGATGCCGGGCGATGTACCCCTTGTGGGCGCCCAGCCGCTTGGCGCGCCTCAAGAAACGGTCGACGGCGCGGCGCTCTTCGGGGTCCAGGGTATCGAGATCCTCGGGGAGATCGACGACGCGGCGGAGCTTCGAAGCGTCCGACAGGACGCCGGCGGCCGCGATGAGTTCACGGGCCTTGGTGACGCTCGGGTACAAGACGGCTTCCGGGAGTTCGCCGTCCGCCTTGTGGTCGGCGATCCAGATCTTGTTGGCGCCGGTGACCTGGCCCCGGTGAACCCGGCAGAGTTCGCCGAGTTCGACGAAGCCGTCGGGGCATCTTCGAGCGTTGTAGGTCAAGCGGGACCAGCGCCGTTCGCTCTCGAGCCGCTCGCGGCGGACGAGGCGGCCGCCGTTCAGGTTGTCGAGGTCCTTGAGCCGCTTGACGCGGCGCAGCCAGACCGACTTCGGTCGGCTGGCGACCTGAAAGGCGGTGATGGCGGCCGTGGTGGCCGCATCGGGGAACGGTGTCGCGGTGGGCTCGATGACGACGATCCCCTCACCGCCCAGCTTTCCGAGGAAGAGTTCGCGCACGAGGGCACCGTAGTTGACGTCGAGCCATTCCGCGGCGGTGATGAGAGCGCCGAAATCCCCGGGCCGGGCGCGGAGCGCCGTCGCCAGGAAGAAGTAGACGTGGAGGCCGGCGAGCTGGCTGGCGGACAGGGAGAGTTCTCGGGCGCGGGTGACGAGCCACTCCTTCCACCGGGGCTCGATGAGGTGGTGGCGAACGTACGGGGGGTTCCCGACGAAGAGCGACCGGCCCTCGTTCCCGACGACGGCGCTCTCGGCCCTGTAGTCGCCGACGACGACCCGGCTGCGGTTCTTCAGACCTGCAGCGGCAAGGTTGCCGCGGGCGACCGCGGCGGCCAGCGGATCGAGTTCGACCCCGACGAGCTGGGCACTCTTGAAGAGCTGGGCAGCCCGGAGGAGAAAGCGACCGGAGCCGGCGCCGGGATCGATCACACGCGCCGGTGCGTCCTGCTCGGCAGCCCACGCCAGCATAGCGTCGACGATGGGCAGCGGCGTGTAGGTCGCGCCGAGCTCACGACGCGTTTCGGGGCCCCTGAGGTCGGAGAACACCTCGCCGAGCGGGTCTTCTCCGGCGCGGATCTGGTTCCGCAACCGGTCGAGAAGAGTTCGGGGAACTGCCTGCGCAGCGCGCGCGAGCTTGTCTTCGGCGGTGGACCAGCCGGGCACGTCGCGTGCACCAAGGCCAAGAGCCGCGGCCAGGAGGCGCGATTCAGTCCACTCGACGCTCATCACAGGGATACAGGCAAACCAAGCCTACCACACGTGCGGTCGAGTACATCGGGACGCGCGGTCGGAGTTCGGTCGGTCGTCATGTCCAGGGCGGCGGCGTTGGCGCAGAGCGTGAGTGCCGCCAGCGGGTCGGATACGCCACGACCTCCCGGTCAACGATACGTCGCTGTCAACCGGGTGCCGCCTTCGCGCGCTCGGAGGCGGGCTTGGCTGATTCATGATACATATGTATCATATCATCCGACCATGAGCCAAGTGCGGCAGGGTGAGCCCGCGGTGGCGATGATCCGTGCGGCCCCGCCCACGGGCTGTGAGCCCCCGCAAAGGCTGCATTCGACCGGCGATCCTGCTGTGTTGGCCTCGGAGCTCCGCGATCGCACATGCCCGATCCGCCCCCTCGTCACGCCCCGCCGCACGAGCGCCCTTCGACTGCCGGCGCCCTCCAGCCCGCCGGCGCCGCCGGCCCCGGGGCGACGCGGGGTTCCGCCGCGCGCGCCTACGCGCCGCTCTGGTGCAAGAGCAACTACTCGTTCCTGGAAGGCGCCTCGCATCCCGAGGAGCTGGTCGAGCGGGCCCACGCCCTGGGCCTGCCCGGCCTCGCGCTGACCGACCGGGACGGGGTGTACGGCGTCGTGCGCGCCCACGTGCGGGCCCGCGAGCTCGGCGTGCACCTGATGTGCGGGGCCGAGATGTCGCTGGCGGGCGGGGCGCGGGTGGTGCTGCTGGCCGCCGACCGCGCCGGCTACGCCAACCTCTGCCGGCTCATCACCCGCGGCCGGCGGCGGCACGCCAAGGGCGAATGCAGCGTCACCGCCGACGAGGTCTGCGGGCACGCCGGGGGGCTGCTGGCCCTCTGGCCCGGCGCCCACTGGGCGGCCGAGACCGACGCCGACCGCGACCGCCCGGCCCTGGCCGCGCTGCGCGACGCCTTCGGCGACCGGGCCTACGGGCTGCTCGCGCGCCACCGCCTCGCCGCCGAGGTTCCGCGGGAGGGGTGGCTGCGGGCGCGGGCGCGGAAGATCGGCCTGCGCCTGGCGGCGGCGACCGAGGTGCTCTACCACGACCCGGCGCGCCGCGACCTCCAGGACGTGCTGACCTGCATCCGCCACGGTACCAGCCTCGCGCGGGCGGGACGCCGCCTCCGCGCCAACGCCGAGCACGGCCTGAAGGCCCCGGCCGCCTTCGCCGAGCTGTACCGCGACGATCCCGCCGCGGTGGCGCGCACGGTCGAGATCGCGGACCGGTGCCGCTTCTCGCTCGCCGAGATCCGCTACCGCTACCCGTCCGAGCGCCTGCCCGACGGCGACACCTCGTCGAGCTGGCTCGCCCGGCTCGCCGGGGAGGGGGCGCGGCGGCGCTTCCCCGACGACGTCCCCGAAGCGGTGCGGACGCAGATCGCGAAGGAGCTGGTCCTCATCGACGAGCTCGACTACTGCGGCTACTTCCTCACCATGTGGGAGATCGTCGAGTTCTGCCGCCGCCACGGCATCCTCTGCCAGGGGCGGGGGTCGGCCGCCAACTCGGCCGTCTGCTACTGCCTCGGCATCACCGCCGTCGACCCCACCCGGGTCGATCTGCTGTTCGAGCGCTTCCTGTCGCGCGAGCGGGCCGAGCCGCCCGACATCGACCTCGACATCATGCACGAGCGGCGGGAAGAGGTGATTCAGTTCGTCTACGGGAAGTACGGGCGCGACCGGGCGGCGATGGTCGCCAACGTCGTCCGCTACCGCGCCCGCTCGGCCGTGCGCGAGGTCGGGAAGGCGCTGGGGCTGCCCGAGACGGCGGTCGACCGGCTCGCCAAGCGGCTGTCCCACTACGACGCCGTCGACCCCGACACGGTGCGGCAGGCGCTCGACGGCGAGGCTCCGGCGGCGGCGCACCTCGTGCGGCTCGCCGGCGCGATCCGCGACTTCCCCCGCCACCTGTCCATCCACCCCGGCGGCTTCCTGCTGGGCCACGAGCCGGTGCACGACCTGGTGGCGATCGAGAACGCGGCCATGCCCGGCCGCACCGTGATCCAGTGGGACAAGGAGGACCTGGAGGACCTCGGGCTGTTCAAGGTCGACCTGCTGGGGCTGGGGGCGCTGACCCAGCTCGACCTGTCGTTCAAGCTGCTGGACGAGCACTACGGCCGCACGCTGTCGATGGCCGCGATCCCGGAGGGGGACGGGGCGACCTACGAGATGATCTGCCGCGGCGACACCGTCGGGGTCTTCCAGATCGAGAGCCGGGCGCAGATGGCGATGCTGCCGCGGCTCAAGCCGCGCTGCTACTACGACCTCGTCATCGAGGTGTCCATCGTCCGGCCGGGGCCCATCACCGGCGGCATGGTGCACCCGTACCTGCGGCGGCGCAACGGGGAGGAGGAGGTGGAATACCCCCATCCCTGCCTCAAGCCGGTGCTTGAGAAGACGAAGGGCGTGCCGCTGTTCCAGGAGCAGGTGATGCAGCTCGCGATGGTCGCCGCCGACTACACCCCCGGCGAGGCGGACCAGCTTCGGCGCGACATGGCCGCGTGGCGGCGCAGCGGGCGCATCGAGCGCCACCGCGACCGGCTCGTCGGCCGGATGACGGCCAAGGGCATCGCCCCCGAGTTCGCCGAGCGGGTGTTCGGCCAGATTCGCGGCTTCGGCGAGTACGGGTTCCCCGAGAGCCACGCGGCCAGCTTCGCCCTCATCGCCTACGCCACGTCCTGGCTCCGGTGCCACTATCCGGACGTCTTCACCTGCGCGTTGCTCAACGCGCAGCCGATGGGGTTCTACGCGCCGGCCACCATCGTCGACGACGCCCGGCGGCACGGCGTCGAGGTGCGCCCGGTCGACGTCGCCCACAGCGACTGGCACTGCACCCTGGAGCCGGCGGGCGGGGCGCAGACGCCCGGGTTCGCGGTGCGGATGGGGCTGCGGTACGTCAAGGGGCTGTCCGAATCGCGCGACTGGGGCCGCATCGAGGCCGCCCGCGGGCGGGCGCCGTTCGATTCGGTCGCCGACTTCGTGGCCCGGACCGGCCTCGACGAGAAGATGTCGAGCCGTCTCGCCGAGGCGGGGGCGCTGGCCGGTCTCGAAGCGCGGCGCCGCGACGCCCTCTGGCAGGTCCGCGGGCTCGTCCGCGCCCGCGCGACGGTCCTGCCGCCCGGCGCCGCCCGGGACGGGACCCCGGCGTTCGACGGCCTGGACCTGGGCGAGACCATCGCGTGGGACTACCGCACCAGCGCGCACAGCCCGCGCGGCCACCCCCTCGCCGCCCTGCGGGAGCGGTTGAGGGCCCTGGGCCTCCCCGACGCCCGCGCCGTCTCGGCGATGCGCGACGGGCGGAAGACGCGCTACGCCGGCCTCGTCATCTGCCGCCAGCGCCCCGGCACCGCGGGCGGGGTCGTGTTCATGACCCTGGAGGACGAGACCGGGTTCGTCAACCTCGTGGTCTGGAGCCGGGTGTTCGACGCGCACGCGCTGATCGCCAGGACCGCGTCGTTCCTCGGCGTGACCGGCACGATCCAGAAGGCGGGCGGGGTCGTCCACCTCGTCGCCGACACGCTGTGGCGCCCCGAACTCGACGAGGCGCCGAATGCGGTCGGCAGCCGGGACTTCCATTAGCGGCCCGAGGCGGAAACCCGGCGTTGCACCGCGCCGGGGGACGCCGGCTCGAAAGCGGCGGAGACTTCCGCCGCAGGCGGCCGGGAGTTCGCGCCGCAGAACGGCGCAACGTGTTCCAATCAAACGGGTTGTGATGATCTGGTTTGACTTGGGGCGGTTCGTTGCCTATGATGAACCGTTTCCACAGACTCACCCCGTTCCAGGAGATCAACTTCCATGAAAGACTGTGTCCGAAGCGCTTGGGTCGTGGCCGCATGCGTGGCGGCGACGCTGTTGGCGGCCGCGCCGGCCGGCGCGCAGGATCTCGAAGAGTGGCAGAACGCCGAGCTGCGCACGCTGGTCGCGGCCGTGGACGCGGCCCGCCGGGGGGCGCGCGCCCCCGACGCGGGCGCCATCACCTTTCTGCCCGCCTATCTCAAGGGCGGGGACGACCTCACCTATGTTCCGTTCACGCTGCTCATCGATCCGGCGGCGGTGAGCGACGCGGACAACGACGTCCAGGACAACGTCGTGGCGTACGTGGCCTTGGCCGAGCCCGGCTCCGACTCGCCGGAACTGCCGTTCGAGAACGGCTTCTACGCCGAGTCCGGGGCGCGGGAGGCCGGTCGGGTGCGCATCCCCGGCAACCTGCAGGCCGAGGGCGGCGACTACGACCTCTACATCGCCGTCCGCTACAGCTTCGACGGCGAGGCGCCGGTGGAGGCGTCCATCGACGCCTTCGGGCGGCAAGCCCGGCGGACGCTCGTGCCGCCGATCTCCGTCCTGCACGAGCGGGTCACGATTCCCGACCTCTGGAACGACGATCTGCAGACCAGCAGCGTCATCCTGACCCAGGCCGTGCGGCAACTGACCCAGGCGCCGTCGGAGGACGAGCTCGCCCGGTCTCCCTACATGGTCGGTGCCAACCTCGTCGAGCCGAGGCTGAACGGCGACTTCACCAGGCAGGACCTGCTGGGCTTCGTCTTCGCCATCTACAACACCGGACACCGCGGCGGCATGCCCGACGTCACCGTCGACTACGAGTTCTACACGCGGACGGGTGGCGGCGAGGAGTTCTTCAACCGCACCGAGCCGCGGGTGTTCAACGACCAGACGCTGCCGCCGGGGTTCGACGTGAGGCAGTTCCAGTTGATGGACGGATTGGACATCCCTCTCGGCGGGTTCCCGGCCGGCGACTACCGGCTGGCGATCAAGGTCACCGACAACCGGGAGGACGAGGAGGTGACGCAGGACCTCCTCTTCTCGGTCAACTAGCGCTCTCGCCGGCGGCGCCGCTTCGCCAGCGGCGCCGCTCTTCGCGGCGCGCTCAAGCTCACCCGCGTTGCGCGACACGCCCAGCGTCGTCGACCGCCGGTTCCGCTCTTCCCAGGAGCCCGGTGCCCGTCCACCCGTGCCGATTACCGCTTCCCAACCTTCCGGGAGCGGGTGCTGTTCGCGAGCGTCGACTCCTTTCGCACGTTCGGCCGGGATGCCCATCCCGGCGGTCTCTCGCCGAGACGATCGGCGCGGCCGGACGGGAATGCGGCGAGGTTGAGCGCTTTCCGCGCCGGCGTGACGGGCCCGCCGGGACGATCGGCACCGCCGGACGGGAATGCCGGGGCCGGCATCGGGCCTCTGCCCGCCCAGCGTCCGTCAGGGGGCGTCGCCCACCATGATGGTCATGTCACCGCTGAAGGTCGACAGCTCGAGGCGGCCGCCGCCGCCGCGATTCGAAGGCCGCGCCGTCGTCGCTCGCCGCGACCGGTGCCAGAGCGTGGACGACCTGCGTTTCCGCCATCACTCCCCTGGACGGCGAGCAAGGGCTGGGGGTTGCCGCCGGTGCCGAGAAGAACGCGACCCGTCAGCTCGGTTCCGGGGCGAGCCGCTTGCGCCCGGACACCACGTCGTAGAAGTCCTCCCCGGCGTCGTCGTCGGCGGTCATCAGCGACACGATGGGGACGACCGCGAGGGGCACGAAGAACGTGAAGTACGACGGGTCGACGCCCTCGCCGCCGACGGTGAGGGCCTCGACGAGAAGGCGGAGGACGGGTCCCGCCGATTCGGGGGCGGTCAGGCCGGCCCCGACGGCGATCTTGATCGCCGCGAACCAGACGAGCCCGGCCCCGTAGCCGACCGCCATGCCCCACCAGGCGCCCTGCTCGGTGGTGCGCCGCCAGTAGATGAGGTAGCCGAGGGCGACGGCGGGCGGGACGACCATGGCGAAGCCGAACAGCAGCAGGTCGAGGATGGAGATGCTGGTCCGGGTGGCGACGTACCAGGCCGCGACCGCCGCAGCGAAGGCGTAGACGGTGGTGGTGACGCGGTACGCCTTGAGCCGCTGCTCCTGCGTCCGGCGGCGGGCCGCGGGCAGCCAATCGTCGACCACCATGGTGGCGCTCGACAGCAGGATCGGGCCGCCCGACGAGATGACCGCCGCGAGGACCGCGGCGAGGGCGACTCCGCCGACCACCGGGTCGATCTCCGAGGCGAGGGTCGTGAGGTTGCGGTAGCCGCCGAGCCCGGCGTCGAAGCCGTAGCGGGCGGTGGTGAGGACGCCGATCAGCCCCGCGAGCACCGACATCGCGGCCGCGATGAGCCCCCCGAGCAGGAACGCCGGCGCGATCTGCCGCTCGGTGCGGGCCGCCGTCGAATAGTTCGTGTACACCGAGGCGGCCGGGGTGTGCACCGACGCCGCGAAGAACATCCCGATGACCGGGAGCCATCCCGCCCCCGCGAACCCCCACCAGGCCGTCTCGCTCCGGGAGGCCGCCGCGAGCTGGTCGCCGACGGCCGCGGTGACGGCGGGCCAGCCCCCGAGCTGCTCGATGCCGGCCAGGCCCACCCAGAGGAGGCCGACGAGGACGACCGAGCAGTGGATGAGGTTGGTGACCGCGGTGCCCCACAGCCCGCCGAGGGAGACGTAGGTGGAGAAGATGACCGCGGCCACCATGACCCCGCCGAACATCGAGAGGGGCGTGAGGGTGCTCAGGATGACCCCGATGACGTAGGCCTCGATGAGGTTGACGACGACGTACTCGGTCTGGACGCACAGGCTCGTGAGCCACTGGCACCGCCGCGTCCCGAACCGGATGGTGAACAGCTCGCCGACCGTGTGCAGCCGGAACCGCCGGTAGTAGACGCCGAAGAAGATGCCGACGATGGCGAGGGCGAGGAACGTGTTGATGCCGTACCACCACAGGTTCCAGACGCCGCCGGTGATGACGTCGCCGGCCACCCCGTAGGTGCCCGCGCCCCCGATGCGGGTGCCGGCGACCCCGAAGGCGACCATGGCGGTGGACATGCCCCCGCCGGCCACCGCCCACCCCGCGGAGCTGCCGGCGCGGCGGGCCATGAGGCTGCCGATGGCGGTGGCCGCCACTAGGTAGACGACGATGGTCGCGGGCGCGATGGCGTCCATGCGCGGGTTCCTCTCGGCCGGCTCGACCGGGCGGCGCGCCCGGCCTGCGTTACGCCGGGGCGGTCAGCGCGGCGAGGATGTCGTCCATCGCGTCCCGCGCCTTCGCCCGCATCTCGTCGTCGGTGGCGTCCTGTATCGGATGCGGCACGAAGACCGAGCCGCTCGCGATCTCGGGCATGCCCAGCGCCTCCGCCTGCATCCGGGCGGGGCGGACGAACTCGCTAGACGCCACCATGACGGCGGGGATGCCGCGGGCCTCGTAGTCGACCAGGTCGTGCACACTGCACGACGTGCAGGACCCTCAATCGGCGAGGGCCTGGATGACGGCCCGGCACCGCGCCCCCACCTCCTCCCGCAGGTCGTCGGGGGCCGGCTTGGTGTAGGTCGGCTTGCGGAGGCGGATGACCTCGAGCGACGGCATCCGCTCGCGGACGAGCCGCTCGACCTCGTCGCAGAAGACGTCGCCCCGCGCCTTAGCGATGTCGATGATGCCCAGCGCGCCCTCGAGGCGGGCGGGCCGGGCCGCGGGCTGTCGCCCCATGGGGGCGCGCTCGTCGGTGGGGTCGAGAATGACCGGGGACTCGTTGTGCATTTGTTCACCCTCGGGGTAGTGCGCGGTATGGTCGGGCCGGTGTCAACAAAGCACAGCCCTCGGCTTTCCTCACGAAACGCGGCGCGGCTCGGCAGCCTGCGGCTCCGGTCGCCGGCGGACCGCGCCGCCGTGGCTGTTCGAAGTCCGCACGCGGTCGATCTTATCCTGTGATCTCCCGCGTCACCGCCGTCGAGCCGGCGGCGCCGCTCGCCCAGCCGCCAAGCATCGCCGAGAACTTGCCGGCGGTGCCGCCGGCCACGACGATGAGGATGTCGTCGTCGCGGCGGAACTTGGGCAGGGGCGTGTCGAGGGCCTCGGCCGTCGGCCGGCCGTCGGGGCCCAGGAGCTCCGGGGGCAGGGCGCCGGGGACCATGCCCTTCCGGCACTCGTCGTCGGGCAGCAGCTCGCGCAGGGGGCGCGCCGTCACTTCCTGTATGCGCGCCCGCAGGTCCGCCTTGCTGTAGTTGTCCCGCGCGAACGTCTTCGCGTGCTCGGGGCTGACCACCAGCAGCACCTCGCCCATGCGGTGCAGTTTGGGGTGGGCCATGGTCTCCAGGCACCACCCCATGCTCGCCCCCAGCGACCGCCCGGTCCGTGAGAGCTGGTCGCGGATGGCGCGCGGGGCCTCGCCCGCGAAGACGGTGACGGTGCTCGCGTCGGCTGCGAACCCCCGCTCGACGTGCAAGGGCTCCCATCCGCTGACCTCCTCGTGCTCGCCGATGCAGCAGGTGAACTTGCCCGGCTGCCCGAGGGTCGACATGTCGACCTCGCCGGGGCGTCCGCCCCCGACGTTGCGCACCAGGAGCTGCAGCGCCCGCCCGATGGTGGCGTTGGCCCGGAAACCCTGGCCGAAGACGTTGCCGCCGCAGTTGAGGCCGATGCGCTGGCGGATGGGGCCGTTGACGACGATGACCGGGGTCGCGAAGTACGTGGTGGCCAGCACCCCGTGCAGGTTGAACGTGTCGGTGCACGCGGCCTCCGCGGCGGCGATGACCACCGGCAGGTACTCGGGCCGGCACCCGGCCATGACCGCGTTGATGGCGACCTTCTCCACCGTGGCGGGGGCGAGGTTCGGGGGCACGTGGGCTACGACGTCCGAGGCCGGGCGGCTCGTGCCCTCGATCATCCGCAGCACCCGGCCCTCGGTCGGGGGGACCACCGGCAGCCCATCGCCGAGCCCCTGCGCCGCCATGAACTCGAACGGATCGTCGTCGACGGGGATGCGCACCCGCCTCGCCCCCAGCGCCGCCGCGCCGCGCCGCACCGCGAGGCGCCGGGCGACCTCGGGGTCGTGGACCTTCGAGCCGCACCCCGGACGGTGCTCGGGCAGGCCGTCCCCGTCGCGGACGATCGCGGGGGCGGCGACCCCGCACGCTTCCGCCGCCTCGCCGATCAGCGCGGCGAGGTCCTGCTTCACGAACCCCTCGAAGCTGCGGCGCACGCGGCGGGCGTCGCCGGCCAGCACGAGGGCGGGCACCGCGTCGAACCCGTAGTCGGCCGACACCGCGAGGTCGGCGTCGAGGGCCACGTCGAAGCTCAGCCGGTGCCGGTCCACGAACTCGGCGGTGTCGGCGTCGGAGTCCTGCGACACCCCGGCGACCCGCAGGCCGTGCGGCCCCAGGGCGCGGTGGAGCCGCTCCACCAGAGGCGCCGTCAGCTCGCACGTCGCGCAGTCGTGCTTGAAGAAGAAGAGCAGGGTGGCCCCGGGCGCGTCGCCGCCGCCGTCGAACGCCAAGGTGCCGCCCCGCCGGTCGGTCAGCGAGAACGCCGGCGCCTCGGCGCCGGCCGCGGGCAGGTCGGACATGGCCAGAGAGTTTATCGCGATGTCCCCGCGCGGGGTTCGAGGAAAGCGCCATGCTACGATGCGTGGATGCGACGAAACGTCTTGCTGCCGGTTGTCCTGGCCGCCGCGACGGGCCTCTTGGGCGCCTGCAATTCGCTCAACCCGTTCAGCCCCGGGGACGGGACGGACACGCAGCCGTCGTTCACGAGTCCGATCCCGAACCAGACGTGGACCGTCGGGGCCGCCGTCAACCTGACGCTGCCCGCCGCGACCGGCGGCGACGCGCCGCTGACCTACAGCCTCTCCCCGGCCCTCCCCGCGGGGCTGGCGTTCAACGCCGCCACCAGAGCCATCACCGGCACGCCGACGTCCGCCCAGTCCCCGACCGGCTACATCTATACCGTCACCGACAACGACAGCGACAGCGCATCGATGCAGTTCCAGGTCAGCGTGGCCGCGGCCGGGTGACGGCGGCCGGGACAGCGTGCGGCCAGCGCTCCGCGGGCTCACGGAGCGGTCAGTAGATCCGCGTACAGGTCGTAGAACGCGTCGACGTCGAGGTCGAGCATCACCTCGACGGGCCGGGCGCGCGGGTCGCCGGGGGCCACGCGGGTGGCGCCGCACGCGGGGCCGAACGCCGTCTCCACCGCGACGGGCAGCGTTTCCGACACCGTCACCACCGACGGGTCGATGAGCCAGGCCGCGGTGATGCAGTCCCAGACGTAGTACGTGGCGGCGGGGTCGTGGGCGTAGCGTGGCCCCATGTGGTGCCGCATGAGGCGGGTGAGGGGGGTGTCGGCGGCCACGATGCGGTCGAACAGCGTCTTGCGCACCGGGGCGTGGTTCGTGACGTCGAGCCCGAACATGGCGGGGGAGGGCAGGCCGGCCCGGAGGACCTCGTCCGCCGCGTCGGGGTCGAACCAGATGTTGAACTCGGCGGCGGGCGTGACGTTGCCGGGCACCCGAGCGGCGCCGCCCATGAAGACGAGGCGCTTCACGCGGGGCGCGAGGTCGGGGCGCGCGCGGAACACGTGCGCGAGGTTGGTCATCGGGCCGACGGCGACGAGGGTGACCTCGTCGGGCCGGCTCTCGATGGTCTCGATGATGAACGACGCCGCGTCGGCCGGCCGGGGGCGGGCGGCGGCGAAGCGGCCCCCGTGCGGCGGGCGTACCTCGGTCGGCGCGTCGAACGCGCCCTTGAACGAGATCGGCCCCCATTGCGCCTCGTGCCGCGCCGCGCGCTCCGGCGAGTTGACGAGCGGGACGCGCGCGCCCAGGTGAAGCGGGACGTCCGCCGCCCCCGCCACCTCCAACAGGTGCAGCATGTGCTCGGCGCCTTGCGGGACAGGGTGGTTGCCGGCGACCACCGTGACCCCGAGCACCTCGACCCGGTCCGGCCGGCGCAGCAACATCGCCAGGGCCGCCGCGTCGTCGTTGAAGACGGCCGAGTCGGTGTCGAAGATGACGGGCTCGGGCTCAGTACCGGGCATCGGCTCCCCCTGTCTCTCGCCGGGCGACGGCGCCGTCCGCACCCGGCGCGGGCGGGGCTCAGAACCGGACATTGACCCCCACCTGGGCCCGCCGGGTGTCGCCGAGCCCGCTGCGGATGGTGCCGTCGAAGTTGAACAGCAGCGACCCCTGGGCGGTGTCGAGGATGTTGTCGGCGTTCAGCACGTTGAACACCTCGAAGACGGGCTCGACGGTGGCACCGTTCCCAAGGTCGAAGCGCCGCGCGAGTCGCACGTCCCACGTCACGAACTCGTTCCCGCGGCGCAGCGTGTTGCGCCGGAGGATCGATCCGTCCGCGCAGATGCGGTCGGACGGCTGCGCGGCGCGCGTCCCCGGGGCGGCGCACGCCTCGGACACCGGCGACGCCGACAGGTACTGGAACGCGTTGTCGAACCGCACACCGCCGGGGAGGGTGAGCAGGACGTAGCCGTTCGCCCCGTGGCGCCGGTCGCGGTCGGACCAGCCGAACTCGGGCGCGAGGTCGGCGGCGCTCGCGTAGCGGAAGGTGAACGGGTCGCGCTCGTTGTCGTCGTCGGAGCGGTCGAACGCGAGCGTGTAGTTGGTCTCGAAGGTCAGCCGGCCCCCGAGCGCGTCCCGCCCCCGCAGGCCGAGGGTCAGGCCGTGGTAGCGCGAGCGGGCGCTGCTCTCGGTGACCGTCAGCGTGCCCAGTCCGCCGCCCGTGGGGTGCGTGCCGACCCCGAACGGCGCGCCGAGCACCGGGTCGTTGCGGTTGACGAAGCGGAACAGGTCGTCGGTGCGGGCGTGGGTGAACGTGACGCTGGCGGCGAGTCCGCGTCCCAGGTCGCGGTCGACGGCGGCGCTGAACGACCACGTGCGCGGCAGCTCCAGGTTGCGGTCGGGGACCTGGACGTCGGGCAGGAACGGCAGGGTCGCCGAGCCGTCGATCTGCTCGTCGAGGGCCGGCACCGGCCCGAGGGCGGCCGAGGCGGTGCTGCTGCGGAAGATGATCTGCTGGAAGGCGCCGTTGGTGGTGCGGTGCCCGGCGAAGACCAGCATGGGGATGCGGGCGACGTAGGACCCGGCGTTGGCCCGCACCACCGTGCGCCCGTCTCCGCCCGCGTCCCACGCCAGCCCGAAGCGGGGCTGGAAGTTGTCGAGGTCGCGGGGGATGCGGCCGTCCGAGGGGAAGCGCGGGTCGTCGAGATAGGGGGCGAAGAAGGTGTCCTCCGGCGCGACGAAGACGTCGGGGTGCCACGACCCCTCCCAGCGGAGCCCGAGGTCGAGGGTCAGCCGGTCGTGCGGCGTCCACGTGTCCTGGAGGAAGAGCCCCAGCTCCTGCGTGCGGAGCTGCTGCCGCCCGAGCTGGTCGGGGGGGACCCCCGGCACCGTCGCCGATTGCAGGTAGAGCAGCACGGGCCCGGTGACCTCCGCGCCGGCGGGGCACACGCCGAGGTCGCTGCTCGATCCGTCCGAGCACGTGACATAGCGGTTGCCCCGGGTCACGAAGTTCATGAACCCGTCCACCGAGTCGAACAGGTAGCGGCTGTTGGCGAACCCGATGAACTGCTGCGCGGCGGTCGTCCCGTTGTACTCCACCCCCGCCTTGACGAGGTGGCGGCCCACGAGGACCGACGCGTTGTCGAGCACCTGCAGGCGGGTGTCGTACGACGGGTCGATCGGCAGGAAGAACGGGAGCCCGATGCGGAAGCCGTCCGCGAAGTCCATGGCGACGTCGGGGAAGGGGCGTCCTCCGAGCCGGTCGAACTGCGGCGGGCCGGGCCGCGCCGCCCCCGGCATCAGGGGGCCGTCGTACCAGCGCGGCCGGTCCTCGCGCGCCCACTGCACGCGGAGCTCGTTCGACAGCGTGTTGCCGAGCAGCGAGCGCAGGCCCGCGTTGAACGCGTGCGACCGGTCCCCCTCGATGCCGTTGGCCGAGCGCCCCCACGAGTCGACGTCGAAGGTGCCGTTTACCTGCTCCGCCCACGTGTGGTTGTACTTCCCGCTGAGCTGGTGGCGGGCATTGAGCGTGACGTCGATCTTGGCGAGGAGCGACCGCGCGTCGTCGGTGCGGCGGATCGGGCCGAACTCGTCGTCGAAGAGGCCCGGCCACCGGGTCTGGAGGAACGTGTCGAGCCGCGCCAGCTCGGGCGGGTTCACCACACGGCGCTCCACCTGCCGGGTCTCGGCCGCCGCCTGCTGGTCGTAGGCGAGGAAATAGAACGCGCGGTCGCGCGCGAGGGGGCCGCCGACGGTGCCCCCGAACTGGCTGCGCCCGAAGTCGGGCTCGCCGCCGCCCCGCTCGGGCGAGTGGGCGGCGGAGATCTCGTCCCACTGCCCGAAGTAGTGGGCCGACCCGCCCGCGTCGTTCGTCCCCGACTTGGTGATGACGTTGACGAAGCCGCCGGCCGAACGGCCGAACTCGGCCGTCGCGCCCTGGTTCACCACCACGATCTCCTCGATCGCGTCCTGGTTGAAGGTGAACGCGGGCCGCTGGCCGCCCCGCTGCTCGCCGAAGAACGGGTTGTTGAAGTCGGCCCCGTCGACGATGACGTTGTTGAAGATGCCGCGCTGGCCGGCGATGTTGAGGACGTCGCCGTCCGGCCCCTGCGAGATCGACGCCCCCGGCGTCAGCAGCGCGAGGTCGAGGTAGTTGCGGCCGTTGCTGGGCAGCCGGTCGACCACCTCCTCGGCCACCCGCTGCGAGCTCGTCACGTCGGCCGTCGACACCAGCAGCGCCGTGTCCGGGGTCACGTTGACTCTCTCCGCCGCCACCACCCGCAGGTCGACCGCGAGGTCGAGGGTCTCGCCCACCCGCAGCGCCGCGCCCTCGATGCGCTCAACCCCGTACCCGCCGTCCGCCGTCACCGTGAGGTCGTAGGTGCCCGGCGGCAGCAGCGACCGCACGAACGTGCCGGCCGGCGTGGTCTCCACGATGGTCTGCAGGTCGGTCTCGCGGTGCAGGACGATGATGACCGCGCCGGGCATGGGCTGGCCGAGCGGATCGCGGACCACGCCCCGGATGACGCCGGTGGTCGCGCCGGCCTGGGCGGCCGCGTGAGACGCCGCGACTGCCGGCAGGACCAGGGCCCCGGCGGCAGCCATGATCAGCGGGAGCCGAGCGGGTCGGGGGCGCGCCTGGCGCGGCGCCCGACAGCCCGCGGTGATGTCACCCGGGCCGACGAGGGATGGATGGCATCGCCGGTCCGACGGCGCGCGAGCGGTTGGCCGAACCGGGTTGACGGCCGGGGCCATGACTCGCCTCGTCGTTCGCTACTCGGGCAGGGCCAGCGCGATCAGCTCGGGCACCGGCGACCCGCCGACGGTCAGGGCGATGTACTGCCGGCCGTCGAGCATGTAGGTCATCGGGGTGCCGATCGCCCCGCGCGGGATGTCGACCGACGCCAGCTCGTCGCCGGTGGCCTTGTCGACCGCGAGCAGCCGGGGGCCGCCCGTCGCCCCGCCGGTGGTCAGCGCGTAGACGAGCAGGCTCGGGGTCACCAGGGGCCCGCTGCGGCTGTGGTCGCCGCCCACCGGCGGCAGGTCGAGGTCGCGCAGCATGGGGTGATTGCGCACCCGGTCGCCGTCGCCCAGCGGGTTCATCCACACGTGGTCGCCGGTGTTCAGGTCGATGGCGGTCATCCGCGAGTACGGCGGCTTGAACAGGGGCAGGCCCTGGGGCATCGTCGGCGACCGGGTCCCGGCCCCGCGCGCCTCGATGATGTTCAGGGTCGCGCCCTCGCCGGGCTCGGGGTCGCGGTAGTTGCGCACGCTGAACGCGTTGACCGACGGCACGTAGAGCATGCCCGTCTCGGGGTCGACCCCCGCCCCCGACCAGTTGGCCCCGCCCCCCGCGCTGGGGCGCTGGATGGTCCCGCTGAGGCTCTGCGGCGTGAACAGCGGCCCGAGCCGGAACCCGTCGACCGCGTCGATGGCCAGTTGGCGGATCTCGGGCGTGAAGTCGGCCAGGTCGTCGATGGTCGCGCCCTGGTACTCGAACGGCGCGGGCCGGGTGGGGAAGGGCTGGGTGGGCCAGACCAGTTCGCCGGGGATGTCGGTGTCGGTGGGCACCGGCCGCTCCTCGATCGGCCACACCGGCTCGCCCGTCACCCGGTCGAACACGTACAGGAACCCCTGCTTGCTCACCTGGGCGAGCGCCTTGATCGGCCGGCCGTCCACCTCGATGTCGACGAGGTTCGGCGCGGCGGGGAAGTCGTAGTCCCACAGCCCGTGGTGCACCGCCTGGAAGTGCCACTCGCGCTGGCCGGTCTCGATGTCCAGCGCCACCACGCTCTCCGCGAACAGGTTCTCGCCCGGCCGGTGCCCGCCGTAGTAGTCGGGGGCCGGCGTGTTGGTGGGGAGGTACACGAGGCCCAGCTCGGGGTCGGCGCTCATCATCGTCCACACCCCGACCTTGCCGGTGACCCGCCACGAGTCGCCGCCCCAGGTGTCGTTGCCGAACTCGTCGCCCTGGGGAATCGTGTGGAACGTCCACTTCGTGCGGCCCGAGTGCACGTCGAAGCCCCGCATCCACCCCGGCGGGGCCTCCCGCGTGATGTTGTACGACGAGATCGACGACGGGGTGATGATGGTGTCGCCGACCACCAGGGGCGGCGACTGCACCGAGTAGAGCAGGGCGTTCAGCCAGTCGCGGTCGCCGCGGCCCGCGCGGGGGATGTCGCGGGTCAGGTCGACGCGGCCGTTCTCGCCGAAGTCCGGGCACGGCCGCCCGGTGGCCGCGTCCACGCAGAGCAGGTAGCCGTTGCTCGTGCCCCAGAAGACGCGCTCGGCCGACCCGTCCGTCCAGTAGGCGACGCCGCGCTGGTTCCACCGCGCGGTCATGGTGGTGGTGCCGGCCTCGTAGGTCTTCGGGTTGTAGACCCACAGGGTCTCGCCGGTGGCGGCGTCGACGGCGGCACCCTGCGACGTCGGCATGTTGATGAACAGCCGGCCGCCGACCATCAGCGGCGTCGCCTTGAGGTTGTTCGTGTAGGGCGGCTGGCGGTCGCGCCAGCGCTCGGGGTCGGCCGCGTCGAGGGCCCCGAAGATGACGTCCGACCGCGCCCGCCACTCGCCGCCGCCGGGGGTGGTCATGCTGACCCAAGCGTCGGCCGACTGCCAGCGCCAGGCGATCTCGAGGTCCCCGAAGTTGCCGGCGTCGATCTGGTCGAGCGGCGAGTACTTGGTGCTGCCGACATCGCCGCCGTAGGTGGGCCACTCGCCGTCGGCCGGCGCCCCCTGTTGCGCCGCCGCCGTCGACGCGGCCAGGACCGCTGCGGTCAGCATCCAGCAGATCGGGTGAACCCGTCGCGTCATCGTCGTCGCTCCTCGCAGGTGTCGAGCTTCGTCACCGGAGCGATCATGATACTGCTTACCCGCGCAGGCAACGCGTTCCGGGCTAGAATGGCCGGACCATGCCCGGACGCATCTGCGGCCGGCGGCGCTCGGCGGCGGCGGGGATCGCCGTTGCGGCGGCGGTCGGCGGCGTGCTGGGCGCGGCGGCGCTGGAGGGACGTGCGGGCGCAGCGCAACCCGACCGGCGGCCGGCGCCCGAGACTTGGCATTGGGTGCTGCCCGCGCAGCACGACGGCGTCGAGGTCGTCGAACTGCATCCCGGCGACTGCTACGTGATACGGCAGGCCGACGGCCTCGTGTACTTCGGCGAGCCGCCGCCGGACGTCCTCGAGCTCCAGGCCCGGCTCGGCGATCCGATCGTGCACCGCGTCGAGGAGGTCGGCGACCATCCCGAGTGCCGGCGTGACGAGTGCATCGCGATGTCGCGGCTGACGCAGGCCATCGTCGACCGGCTCGTCGAGGCCGGCGACCGCAGGGCGGTGCGGCGGGCGAACCACCGGCCGTCGCCGCTGGACGACATGCGGGGCGGCGCGTACTCCGACGTGGGGTCCGAAGAACGCCCGCGCTACCGCCAGACCCGCGAGCAGCGCATGGCGTACCTGCACCTGCAGACCGCGGCACGGGACAACTGCTACGCCGCGCAGGTGCCGCGGACGCTGACGATCCACGTCCGGGACCGGCAGCACCGTCCCGACCGTACCGGGTTCTACAGCGGCTATCTCTATCTGGAGCACCACCACGCGCCGCTTCCGGGGCGGGTGGCCGGCGGTCCGCGCCGGGGAACGGTGCCGGCCGCCGGAGGATGGGCCGGGCGGTGGGCGGCGCCGTGGGGCGACGTTCTCCGCACCGGCCGCGATCTCGATTCCGTGGAGGCGAACGACCGATGAAACGACTTCTGATGACCCTCTCCATCGCCGCCCTGGCCGTGTTCGCGGCGCAGTGGCAGACCCGCGGCGCCGTCGTGCAGAGCCCCGACGGCAGCCCCAGCCACCGCTTCGAGGAGCTCGCCGACGGGGTGTGGTTCGCCATCGCCACCGGGTCGATGACGGTCATGAGCAACTCGCTCGTCATCATCAACGACGACCACGTCATGATCGTCGACACCGCGGTGACCCCCGCCGCCGCGCGCGGGCTCGTCGAGGGCATCGCGACCCTGACCGACAAGCCCGTCCGCTACGTCTTCAACACCCACTACCACTTCGACCACGCGCACGGGAACCAGATCTTCGGCGACGACGTGGAGATCATCGGCCACGACTTCGTGCGCACGATGCTCTCTTCGGACGTGCTGAGCCAGCGCACCAACCGCTCGTTCACCGCCGTGATCCCCGGTCAGATCGAGCAGCGCAAGGCCCAGATCGCCGCGACCGAGGATGCGGCCGAGCGGGCGCGGCTCGAGACCCAGCTCCGCATCCAGGAGGCCCACTGGGAGGCCCTGCAGGAGACGGTGCCGACCCCGCCGAACCTGACCTACAGCGACACCATGACCCTCGTGAAGGGCGGGCGCGAGGTGCAGCTCCACTTCCCCGGGCGCGGCCACACCGGCGGCGACACCCTGGTGTTCCTCCCCGAGGAGCGCATCGTGTTCACCGGCGACTTCTTCGTCGGCCGCCCCGGCGGCCACGGCCTGCCGTACATGGGCGACGGCTACGTCGAGGAGTGGCCGGCGTCGCTCGACCGCCTGAAGGCGCTCCAGTTCGACGTCATGGTGCCCGGCCACGGCCTGCCGTTCACCGAGCGCGAGCAGATCGACCACCTGCAGGCGTACCTCCGCGACCTGAACCGGCAGGTCAACAACCTGTACGCCGAGGGCGTCTCCGCCCAGAGCGCGGCCCGGCGCGTGGACCTCGGCGCCCACACGCAGCACTACGGCCCGAACGCGGCGCGGCCCGACCCGCGCGCGGTGGTCCGCATGTACGAGCGGCTGCAGATCAAGTACCCGCGGTAGAGTTGGAGGAGGGCAAGGCGGCGGTGCAGAAGGGCCTGCACCGCCGACAGTGGTCCCACTCTCGGTGGAGACCCCCCCGTCGATGCTACGGCATCCCTGAGAGCGTTGTGAGAGAATCGACTTGATGAACCAAGAGATGAAGCTGTGGGTCGGAGGATCGGTTCTGACGATAGTGCTTGCGGTGGTCGGGACCGGGGTTGCGGTCGTTGGGAGTGTGAACACGCAGATCAGCGACGTCCGCGCCGACATGCGTGATATCCGTGTCGACATCCGGGACGTTCAGGGCCACATCCGGGACGTTCAGGGCCACATCCGGGACGTTCAGGGCCACGTCCAGGGTGTGGACGAGGGGATCGATGCTGTGAACACCACACTACTGTTCCTGACAGGATGCGTCGTTGAGTTGGGAAACCGCCCGCTGCTGATCACCGGAGGGGTGAGGGGCGACGACCGGCTGGATGACCCTCCTCCCTTGACTGCGCGGATTGAGCTACCGCAAAGCTGCCAGACAGCGCACGATCGCGCCCTCCGGGCGGAGTGACTCCCGCGGCGGTTTCCCAAGTCGACGATCCACTTTCCCGCCGGCCGCCGGGCTGAGGTCCGCGTAAGGTTCGGATGCTCGCCCAGCGCCGCGCCGGCCAGAATCGGGCCGACCCCGCTCCGTGTGCGCCCCATCGACCGGCGCCGCTCGTACCGCTTCCCGTGAGCGTCAGGGGGCCAAGTTCGCCAATCGCGTGAACGCGGCCTGGAGCGCGGACCGCGCCCCGGTGAGGCGTGCGCGCGCGTCGCGCAGCCAGGCACGACTCGCTTCGGTCCGCTCGCGGCCCGCCTCGAGCATCCGCGCGACCTCGGCCGCCTGCGGTCCGCCAAGGCCGCGCCGGGTCGCGACCATCTGCTCGGGGTCGAGGGCGGCCTGGATGAGCGCCACGTCCACCGGCAAGGGCTCCCCGTAGGCCTCTTCGTACAGGTGCCGCAGCTCGTCGGCGGTCAGCTCCTTCGGGCGCTTGCCCTGCGCGCGGCCGTACTCGGTGATCTCCGACGCGTAGTGGTGGCCGACGCGGAACGGCACGTCGGCGTGCCGCAGCAGCGTGTCGGCGACCTCGGTCATGGTCGCGTAGTCGGCGTCGACCTCGGCGAGGGACCGCGCGGGGTCGACCACCAGCCCGTTGACGACGCGCGCGTAGAGCCGGTACATCTCGGCGGCCTTGGCCAGGGTCTCCAAGAGCTGGTCGGGGGCGCGGTAGTCGGCCATGCCCGTCGACGTGTTGTGCGCGGCGAGGAACACCGTCTGGGCATCGCCGATCACGGTGCTCGCGAGCCGCCGGAGCGTCGCGAGGATGACGGGGTTCCGCTTCTGCGGCATGATGCTGCTGACGCCGGTGAGCGAGCGGTCGAGGAGGAGCCACGGCGCGGGGTCGTGATACTGGACGTGCACGTCCTCCATGAGCTGGCCGATCGACAGGGCGGAGATGGCGAGGGTCGAGGCGACCTCGGTCTTGGAGTCGACCGACGAGACGTGGTTGGCGTCGTAGGCGTTCTCGACGACGCCGTCGAACCCCAGCAGCTCGGCGAGGCGCCCGCGGTCGAGGGGGAACCCGGAGGTGGCGAGGGCGGCGGCCCCGAGGGGGCTGCGGTTCACCCGCGCGAACGCCTCCTCCAGCCGTTCGGCGTCGCGGTCGAGGGCGGCGGCGAAGGCCAGCAGGTAGTGGGCCAGCGACGTCGGCTGCGCCTGCACCCCGTGGGTGTAGGCGGGGACGATGGTCCCGGTGTGCCGGGCGGCGAGGTCGAGCAGGGCGTCGCGCGGCGCGAGCAGGGCCTCGTAGGCGTCGAGCAGGGCCGCCCGGATGGCGAGGCGCCGGAACGTCGAGCCGATGTCCTGCCGGCTCCGGCCGGTGTGGAGCCGCGACGCGTCGCGGCCCGCGACCTCGACGAGGCGCGCCTCGAAGTCGAGGTAGTCGGACGAGCGCGGCGCGCCCGGCTCGTCCTGCCCGGCGACGACCGCCGCGATGCCGCGGGCGATCTCCGCCGCCATCGGCTCGGGCACCAGGCCGACCTCGGCCAGCATGACGATGGACGCCTTGTTGATCTCGCCGAGGTGGTGGAAGTCGTCCTGCGCGGGCTGCGCGAGCGCGGGGACGGCGCCAAGCACCGGGCTGAGTATCACCGCCGCGAGCTGACCACGTGACATCGCAAGTCCTCCTGAAACCCGGGCGCGCTGGGCGTTTAGCCGGGCTTGAACTCATCAGTTTCGCAGAAATTGATGAACATTGATGATAGTTCATCAATCCGTCGCCGGAGGCGGGTGGTACAGCACTTGGTCGTCGGCGTCGCACACCTCGACGCGGTCGTCCTCCGGCCGCTGCAGACGCCCGGCGGCGGCCGGATCGCGCAGCGTGTCGGCCGTTAGCGTGACGTGCAGGGCCAGGACCGCCTCGGCGGTCAGCGGCGACTCCCTCATCGTGCGGATCGCCTGCATGGCCCGGTAGTTGTTCAGGATCATCCGTTCGCTGCGGTCCCGGGGGCGTCGTCCGGATCGGATCATCCTGGTCGCGGCGGCCCCGGCGGATCGAGCCGGCGCAGCGTGTCCCAGTGAAGATAGCGGCCGTCGACCGTCGGGTGAACCGGGTGCTGCACGAGGACTGCCGGCAGGCGGTCACGATGCTTGTCGAGCAGCTTGTCGAGGGGCAGCGGGGAACGGGGTCGCTTCACGAGTGCATCCCTGGCTGCGGTGCGGCGGCTCTGCCGCCGGCAGCGACTCATCGGTTTCCGAAAACCGATGAGTGTTGACTCTATCATCATCAATTCGAGAAGAATTGATATTTTGGGCGGTCGTGCGCCGGTGGCCGATGTCGCCTATGATCCGTCGGGATGCTGATCAACGCCTACGCGACCGTCACGACTCTGCTCACGCTGCTGGCTCTCGCGGGCCTGCTCTCCCTGCGTTTCATCGGCTTCTACAGCCACCAGGCGCTGGCCGTCGTGGTGATGCTCGGGTGCGGTTGGGCGGTCGTGAGCCGCGTCTGGCTCGCGTGGAAGGGGCGTCTGCATTGGGGGCTGCCGCGCGGATTCCGTGGGCGCGACGGTCGCCCCCGGCTCCTCCAGGCGGCGGGGCGTGCGAGCTTCTGGGTGGCGGTCTCGGCCGCCTGCCTCGCGGTGTTTCCCCGGTCGGCGGAGATGACGCCCCTGATCGTCGCGCTGGCCGGGATCTGCGTACTGCGAATAGCGGCCTCGTTCGTCACTTCTCAACGGACCAACCCCGGCCCCACCCTCGTCATGGCGGCGGGCGCGTTGGTGCTGGCGTTCGATCTCGGTCGCGCCTTCATCGGCGTCCCCGCCGCCGTCGTGCGGATCGCCCCGCCGTTCGAGGGGGAGTGGCTCGTGCTGCAGGGGGGCCGCAGCCCCCTTCAGAGCCACCACCTCGCCGCCTACAACCAGCGGTTCGCCCTCGATCTCGTCCGGCTGGAGAACGGGCGCATCTTCGCGGACGAGACCGGCAACGCGGCCGACCATAGCTGGGAGCAGCCGCTCCTGTCGCCCGCCGACGGCAGGGTGGTCGTCGCACGCGACGAGATGGAGGATGCGGAGGGCGTCAACTTCGTGACCGATCCTGCCGACGCTTTTGGGAACGTCGTGGTCATCGAGCTCGACACCGGCCAGTTCGTCGTCCTGGCGCACCTCCGGCGCGGCACGCTCCGGGTCGGCGCCGGCGACCGCGTTAGGAAGGGCGACCCGCTGGCCCTGGCCGGGAATTCGGGCAACACGACCATGTCCCACCTTCATCTCCAGGTGCAGACCCACCGCGACATCTGGGATCCCGACAACCGATCGGTGCCCTTCGCATTCGAGCCCGCCGGCCAGGTCCTGGCCCGCAACGATCGCGTGGGTGCACCGGTTCGCTGACGGTGGTGCTCGAGCCGGCGGGCGCGGTCCCGTGGGCGCCGTCGCGTCGCCCGCGGGACCTCGTGCGTCACTCCAGCAGCCGGATGCGGTGGGCCTCGCTGTCACTGCCACCGAGGGCCCGCGGCCGGTCGACGTGATCGTCATTCCAGCAGCCGGATGCGGTGAGCCTCGCTGTCGCCGACGTAGAGGCCGCGGCCCGGCTCGTAGAAGATGCCGTGGGGCCTCGCCATGCGGCAGCGCAGGGGGTCGTCCTCGGGGCCGTCGCCACGGGTGCCGTCGCCGAGCACGGTGGAGATGAGGCCGGTGGCGGTGTCGACCATGCGGATGACGTGGTTCTCGGTGTCGGCGATGTAGAGCCGGCCCTCGGCGAAGGCGAGCCCCTTGGGGCCGGCCAGGGTGGCGGCGGGGGCGGGGCCGCCGTCGCCGGTGTAGCCCTGCTCGCCCGTGCCCGCCACGTGGTGGATGGTCTCGGCCGCGAGGTCGATGCGGTAGATGGCGTTGCCTTCGCGCAGCGCGAGGTACAGGTTGCCGTCGGGGTCGCTGGCCATCGCGCGCGGACCGTTGAGCGGGGTGCCCGCGAGAGGCGCGCCGTCGGGCGTCGGCTCGCGTTCGCCGGTGCCGGCCCAGGTCTCGATGAGGCCGGTGGCGGGGTCGACGCGGCGGATGCGGTGGTTGCCGATGTCGCAGATGAGGAGCCGGCCCTCGGGATCGAAGGCGATGCTGTGGGGGCGCCGGAGCATCGCCTCGACGGCCGGCCCGCCGTCGCCGGTGAAGCCCGCCTCGCCGGTGCCGGCGACGGTGGAGATGACGCCGGTCTCCGCGTCCACGCGTCGCACCACGTGGCTGTCGCGCTCGACGATGTAGAGATGGCCGTCCCCGTCGAACTGGATCTCGTGGGGCATGTTCAGGGCGGCCTCGGTGGCGGGGCCGCCGTCGCCGGTGTAGCCCCGGTCGCCGTTGCCGGCGATGGTCGTGGTGGCGCCGGTCTCGCGGTCGAGCCGCCGGATGCGCTGGTTGTCGAGGTCGCAGAAGTACAGCGCGCCGTCGGGGCCGACGACGACGCCGTAGGGATTGGCGACCTGGGCGTCGGACAGGCCCGCCGCGCCGTTGCCGATGACGGTGGTGACGCTGGCTGTCTGCGCGTGGGCGAGGCCGACGAGCAGCAGCAGGGCCGATGACAGAACGATCAGGCGTCTCATGATGGATGTCTCCGTCTTCTCGGATCCTCGCGCCCGCACCCGCGGGGCGAAACGCAAGGGTCGTCTCGTGCAGTCCGTGGCTCCGGATGCCTGGCAAGCGCCCCGGTGCGCCCTGTCGGGGCCGGGCGGCCTTCAGGCCGCCGTCGCCGCGCCGGCCTCGGTGGGCATGGGGTTCAACCTCGGGCTTCCAGCCGTCAGAACCGCGCCCGGATGCCGCGCGCGCGGGCTTCCGCGTCCGCCGCCTCGTCGATCCGGCCGGTGGCGCGCAGCAGGGCCGCGTACTCGTCGAGCACGGTCAGCACGCGGTCCAGATCGCGGTCCGGCTCTGGCGTGTCGAGCAGGATCGCGAGTACTTCGACGTACAACGGCTCCGCCTCCCGGTACCGCTCCTGCTGCAGCAGGAATCCCGCGAGCACGGTCCGCAGCTCCAGCACGTCGTCGTGGTAGAACCCGTGCGTCCATTCGAGCGCGTCCAGCGCCCGCCAGTAGAGCGGCTCCGCCTCCTCGACGCGGCCCAGCGCCGTGTAGAACACCGCGATGTCGGCCACGAACCGGGCCACGCGCGGCGAGTCCGGGCCGTCGATCGCCTCGAGCAGGGCCAGCGATTCGAGATAAGCCGACTCGGCCTCCTCGTCGCGCGCCGCGGCGCGGTACAGGTCGGCGAGGTTGCCGAGGGTGAGGGCCCGCCGGGGATCGTCGTCCTCGAAGTCCTCGGCGGCCTGCGCGGCGAGGAGGAAGAACGACTCCGCCTCGTCGGTCCGGCCGTCCTGGTAGGCGAAGGCGGCCGCGTCCATGTACTGCTCCCAGGATTGCGTCTGGCAGCCGAGCAGGACGGCCACGGCCGCCGCAGCAGCGAGCCGCCGGACCGTCGAAGGGCCGTCTGCGACGCCGCGAACGGCCGTGGTGCTGGGCGCGGGGCGTAGGTGCCCGGGGGACGGGCCGAACGGCCGGGGGTGGGCCGCGGTCCGCGTCGTCGGGCCGTCCACGTCGGCGGCGTCGTCGGTCGAGTGCAACGGGGCTCTCAGCACGGTTTCCTGAACCTGCGCAACCGGCCCGGCGCGGCGGCCGCCGGGCGGCTCTCCGCCTACGTGCCGCCCGCCTCCACCCTCCGGGCCTCAAGGGACGGTTGACATTGTGGCATGTCCATGTCCAAATCGTGGCGCATCAGTTCGCGGACCGGCGGCATTCGAGCCGGTGGAAGCGCCGCGGGCACCCGCTCGCGGTGCGGACGCCCGGCCGGCGTGGTCGAGACGGCAGCCGGTGCCGCGGGCGGCGGCTTTGGGATTGGGTTCGGGACGAGACAACGAGGGAGAGAGAAGATGACGAGAAGCAGGTTGGCGTTTCTCGGAGCGCTTGCGGGCGGCCTGGCCGTCTGCATGCTGGCGCTGCAGCCGGGGCTGGGCGCCCGGCAGGCGGCGGTGGCCATCGACGACGACGACATCGGTGGGGTCGTGACGGGGCCGAACGGGCCCGAGGCGGGGGTCTGGGTGATCGCCGAGACCATGGACCTGCCGACGCGGTTCAACCGCACCGTGGTCACCGACGACGAGGGCCGCTACGTCGTGCCGGACCTCCCCGACGCGACCTACGACGTCTGGGTCCGCGGCTACGGGCTGGTGGACTCGCCCAAGCAGCAGGCGTCGCCGGGCGCCCGTGTCGACCATACGGCGGTGGCCGCGCCCGACGCGCAGGCGGCGGCGCAGTACTACCCCTCGGGCTACTGGTACGCGCTGCTAGAGGTGCCGGGGCCCGAGGAGTTCCCCGGCACCGGTCAGGACGGGAACGGCATCTCGCCGAACGTGCCCAACCAGGCGGCGTGGCTGCGCGGGCTGAAGTCGGGTGGGTGCACCGCCTGCCACGGGCTCGGGAGCAAGGCCACCCGCGAGATTCCGCCCGAGCTCGGCGAGTTCGACTCGCTGGTCGCGGCGTGGGACCGCCGCATCCAGTCCGGGCAGGCCGGGGGCAGCATGGTCGGGGGCCTCGACCGGATGGGCCGCCGCCGCGCGCTCGAGATGTACGCCGACTGGACCGGCCGCATCATGGCCGGCGAGGTGCCGCCCGAGGCGCCGCCGCGGCCCCAGGGGGTCGAGCGCAACGTGGTCGTCACCCAGTGGGACTGGGCCGACCCCACCGCCTACCTGCACGACGAGGCGTCGACCGACAAGCGCGACCCGACCGTGAACGCCTACGGCCCGATCTACGGCGCGCTCGAGGCCAGCGCCGACTACGTGCCGGTGCTCGATCCGGTCGCCAACGCCATCTCCGAGGTCGTCGTGCCGGTGCGCGACCCCGACACCCCGGTGGCGGCGGGGCCGCCCCTGGCGTCCTCGCCCTACTGGGGCGACGAGGCGATCTGGGACAGCCAGTCGAACGTGCACAACCCCATGCTCGACCAGGACGGCCGCGTCTGGCTGACCTCGCGGGTGCGCGGCCCCGAGAACCCGCCGATGTGCCTGGAGGGGTCCGACCATCCGTCGGCCCGCGCGTTCCCCAACCCCCGGGCGAACCGGCACTTGGCCGTGTACGACCCCGCCACCGACGAGATGACGCTGGTCGGCACGTGCTACAGCACCCACCACCTGATCTTCGCCGAGGACGACGACAACACCCTGTGGACGAGTGGCGGCGGTCAGGTCATCGGTTGGCTCAACACGAACCTCTTCCTCGAGACCGGTGACGAGGAGGCGGCGCAGGGCTGGAGCCCGCTCGTGCTCGACACCAACGGCAACGGCGTGCGCGACGAGTGGGTCGAGCCCGGAGAGCCCGCCGATCCGACCAAGGACACCCGCATCCGCTCCGGCTTCTACGGCGTGGCCTACAACCCCGTCGACGGCAGCATCTGGGGCTCGTCGCTCGGCATGCCCGGCGCCGTGCTGCGGTTCGACCCCACCGGCGACAACCCGTCCGAGGACGGCCTGACCGAGTTCTACGAGGTGCCGTTCCAGAACCCCGGGGCCGAGGTGCAGGACGGCTACTCGCCGCGCGGCATGGACATCGACCGCAACGGCGTCGTGTGGACCCCGCTCGCCAGCGGCCACATGGCGAGCTTCGACCGCAGCAAGTGCACCGGCCCGCTGAACGGGCCGGACGCGACCGGCCAGCACTGCCCCGAGGGGTGGACGCTGTACGAGGAGCCGATGCCCCAGATGAAGGGCATCGACGCCTCGGGCAGCATCGAGGGCAGCTACTACACGTGGGTCGACCAGTTCGACACGCTGGGCCTGGGTCAGGGCGTGCCCATCAACACCGGCAACGCGGCCGAGGGCCTGCTCGCCCTGCGCGACGGCGAGTGGGTCACCCTGCGCGTGCCCTATCCGCTCGGGTTCTACACCAAGTGGATGGACGGCCGCATCGACGACCCCGACCTCGGCTGGAAGGGCCGGGGAGTCTGGGCCACCTGGAGCACCCGGGCCCCGTTCCACGCCGAGACCGGCGCGGGCACGCCCAGCAAGGTGGTGCACTTCCAGATCCGCCCCGACGCGCTGGCGAAGTAGCGCGGGCGTTCCGCATGACGACGAGGATGGATGCCGCCGGGCGGTGGCATCCACCCTCGTTTCGGTCCCTCCACACCCCGCCGACGCCGGGGGCGACCAGGGGAAGCGGCTTCCCCGGCCGCACCCACCCGTGCGCCGGCCGGCGACGCGGGCAGACCCGACCCGGACACGTGATATCGTGGACTGCGGACGACGGGAACGGCGGAGAGCGCCGTGCCGCTCGACGGTGCCCAGCATGGAAGTGCCCGGAGCAGGAGCCGCCTTGACCGCTGAGATGTGGACGATCATCGGCGTTGGACTGGCGCTGTCCAGCATCGGGACCGGCGGCTTCGCGCTGCTCTGGCGCTACATCGCCGCCGCGGAGAAGCGGGACGAAGGCCGATCCGCCGCCATCGAGAAGCGGGCCGAAGAACGGTCGGCCGCCATCGAGAAGCGGGCCGAGGAACGGTCGGCCGCCATCGAGAAGCGGGCCGAGGAACGGTCGGCCGCCGTCGAGAAGCGGGCCGAAGAACGATCGGCCGCCGCGGAGAAGCGGGCCGAAGAACGGTCGGTCGCCGCGGAGAAGCGGGCCGAAGAACGGTCGGCGGCCATCGAAAAGCGCGCCGAGGGCCGGATGGCCGAACTGAAGGCCGACATCGCAGACTTCAAGAATGACCTGAAAGCCGATATGCGGATGATCGTGGACCGCATGGAGCGGAACCATGCGGACCTCCGGCAGGCCATCGACACCCTCATCCTGAACGATCAGGCCAAGCGGCTCACGATTCTCGAGGAGGCGGTGCTCCGCACGGCGCGCGCGCCCGACGACCGCGAGGCTCAGCACTGACGACGCATCCAGTCCGGGCCGGCCGCCCCGGGACCGACGCCGCGCAGGTCCGCTCGGACTTGGCTCAGCGGCCCGATGCGTCTACGCTTCCACCGGAAAGCGCCGGTGCAAGCGGTTCCGGCCAACAACACCGGCAACCCGACCCGTCATGCAGAGCGGCACGCCCCCGACGGAACCCGCGCGGAGCGAGGCATCGGAGACGGAGAACCGGTTCTACGACCAGCCGATCCTGAACTCGCCGTATGAGTACCCGCGGCACCACTGGGAGCTCGACGGGAGCAACCGGCCGACGAACCGCATCGTCGACAGCCGCAGACCGTCGGCCTACGTCTCGCCGATTCCGAAGCCGCGGAAACGCCACGGGGGGCAGTTGCGGCTCGTCACCGACGAGACCGCGAAGGCCATCGCGACCGACGACCAGCAGTACGACCTCACGCGGTTCATCAACGGCGTGCGTCAAGCGGTCGACCGCTGGAGGAGCCTGCCGGAGAGCGCCTGGCGCGTGACGCCCGAGACCGCGCGCCTGCTGCGGCACTGGCGCAGCCACGCCTTCAGCGACATCCGCCCGTTCTTCTGTCAAGTCGAGGCCGTCGAGACGCTGATCTGGCTGACGGAGGTCGCGCCGAAGGCGGGCAAAGCCGGCCGCGAATACCTCGACCACCTGGAGGACGCCAACAGCCGGGCGACCGCCGATGAAGCGTCCGTCCTGAACCGGGTCGCCCTCAAGCTGGCCACCGGGGCCGGGAAGACGACCGTGATGGCCCTGCTGATCGCCTGGCAGACCGTGAACGCCGTCCGGCATCCCGGCAGCCCGCGGTTCACGCGGGGATTCCTCGTCGTCACCCCCGGCGTGACGATCCGGCAGCGCCTGCGGGTGCTTCAGCCGAACGACCCCGACAGCTACTACGCGAGCCGCGAGCTGGTGCCGGGCGACATGCTCCGCGACCTCGAGAAGGCGCGCATCGTCATCACGAACTACCACGCCTTCCAGCGCCGCGAGACGCTCAAGTTGTCGGCCGGCGGGCGCGCCCTCCTGCAGGGGCGCGGACCGGCGGTCGCGACGCGCGAGACGGAAGGCCAGATGCTCCAGCGCGTGATGCCGGAGCTGATGGGCCTGAAGCGGCTCTTCGTCCTGAACGACGAGGCCCACCACTGCTACCGCGAGAAGCCGGACGCGTCCGTCGAGGGCAA
This sequence comes from Vicinamibacterales bacterium, assembly GCA_963664545.2. GTDB lineage: Bacteria > Acidobacteriota > Vicinamibacteria > Vicinamibacterales > UBA8438 > JAJEEA01. The sequence continues at coordinate 4,851,224 of OY761475.2, forward strand.
GCTCAAGGGCGAGGAGCTGAAGGAGGCGAAGAAGAACATCGAGAAGGCGCGAGTGTGGATCTCCGGGCTCGAGGTTATCCGGCGGAAGCTCGGGGTCCAGCGCGTCGTCGACCTGTCGGCGACGCCGTTCTTCCTCCGGGGGTCGGGCTACGCGGAAGGGACGCTGTTCCCGTGGACCGCCAGCGACTTCTCGCTGATGGACGCCATCGAGTGCGGAATCGTGAAGCTGCCGCGGGTGCCGGTCGCCGACAACATCCCGGGCGCCGAGGTGCCGGTCTTCCGGGAGCTCTGGAAGCACATCGGCAAGCACATGCCGAAGAAGAAGCGCGGCCAGAAGTCGGCCGACCCGCTTCAGTTGCCGACGAAGCTGCAGACGGCGCTCGACGCGCTGTACGGGCACTACCGGCAGACGTTCCAGCAATGGCGGGAGGCGGGCATCCGGGTGCCGCCCTGTTTCATCGTCGTCTGCAACAACACCGCGACGTCGAAGCTGGTCTACGACTACATCTCGGGATTCCGCCGCGGGCACGGAGACGGGCCGGGCCCCCTGGTGCAGGGCCGCCTGCCGCTGTTCAGGAACTTCGACGACGACGGCGCGCCGCTGCCGCGGCCGCCCACGCTGCTGATCGACAGCGAGCAGCTCGACTCGGGCCTCGCCCTCAGCCGGGACTTCCGCAGCGCGGCCGCCGACGAGATCGAGCGGTTCCGCCGGGAGGTCATCGAACGCACCGGCGACCGCCGGCAGGCCGATCGGCTTTCGGACGAGGACCTGCTCCGCGAGGTCGTGAACACCGTCGGCGTACCGGGACGCCTGGGCGAACAGGTCCGGTGCGTCGTGTCCGTCTCGATGCTCAGCGAGGGATGGGACGCCCGCACCGTGACCCACGTCCTCGGCGTACGGGCGTTCGGGACGCAACTTCTGTGCGAGCAGATCGTCGGACGGGCACTCCGGCGCCAGTCGTACCACCTCAACGACGAGAGCGGCCTGTTCGACGTCGAGTACGCCGATGTGCTCGGCATCCCGTTCGACTTCACGGGCGAGCCCGTGGTCGTGAAGCCGAAACCACCCCTCGAGACGGTGCAGGTCAAGGCGGTGACCCCGGAGCGCGACGCCTGCGAGATCCGCTTCCCGCGCGTGCAGGGGTACCGGGTCGAGCTGCCCGACGACCGGCTCAGCGCCAAGTTCGACGACAACTCGACGATGAAGCTCACGCCGGAGCTCGTCGGCCCGTCGAGGGTCCGCGTCGAGGGCGTGATCGGCGAGGGCGTCGATCTGACGCTCGTGCACACGAACCGGCTCCGCCGGAACACCCTGCTGTACCATCTCACGCGCCACCTGCTGGAGAAGCACTGGCGCGATCCGAACGACGAGCCCCGGCTGTACCTGTTCGGCCAGTTGAAGCGCATCGCGCGCCAATGGCTCGACCGGCACCTGGTGTGCGTGGGCGGGACGTACCCGGCCCAGCTCATGTACCTGGAACTCGCGGACATGGCGTCCGAACGGATTACCAACGGCATCGTCGAAGGCCATCGCGGCGACCGTCCGATCACGGCCGTGCTCGACGCCTACAACCCGGAGGGGTCGACCCGCCACGTCCGATTCACGACCTCGAAGAAGACCCGGTGGAAGACCTCGGAGAACCGCTGCCACGTCAACTGGGCCGTCTGCGACGGGACGTGGGAGGCGGAGTTCTGCCGCGTCGCCGAGACGCATCCGCGGGTGCGCGCGTACGTGAAGAACCAGAACCTGGGCCTCGAAGTCCCGTACCGCTACGGCTCGGAGAGCCGCCGCTACATCCCCGATTTCGTGCTGCTCGTGGACGACGGCCGGGGACCGGACGACCCGCTTCACCTGGTCGTCGAGGTCAAGGGCTACCGGCGCGAGGACGCGAAGGTGAAGGCCGCGACGATGAAGACGTACTGGATTCCGAGCGTCAACCGCCTGCGGACGCACGGACGGTGGGCGTTCCGCGAGTTCACGGACGTGTACGAAATGGAGACGGACTTCGGGGCGGCCGTAGCCGCCCGCATCGACGAGGCGGTCGACTCGATGCTCGACGCGTAGACCGAGACAGAGGATGCCCAAGAAGCGCAAGTCGCCCACGACGCCCCGGCGGGTCTCGACCCTCAAGCACGAGGCAGCCTCGCGCACGAACATCCCGACCGCGGAGTACGAGGCCGTCCTCGACCCCGTCGACCAGAACCCCGTCCAAGTCGCCTTCGAACGGCGCAACCGCGACCTTGACCCCCAGCTCGTCTGGCGCGGCAAGGAGGTGCCCGGGCCGGCCGAACTGACGGCGCAGGCCCCGCCGCTGTTCATCCAGGAGAAGGTGCACCCCAAGGTCCTCGCGGACGACCTCGCGCGCGAGACCCGCCGCCGCCGCGCCGAGGCCGGCGACGAGGACGGGCAGCCCGACCTGTTCGCCGACTTCAACGGCCTGCCGAGCGACGAGGCGCGGGCCGAGTTCTACCAGCACGACGCCAACTGGTCGAACCGCATGATCCTGGGCGACAGCCTCCAGGTGATGGCGTCGCTGGCCGAGCGCGAGGGCCTGCGGGGCAAGGTGCAGTGCATCTACATGGACCCGCCCTACGGCATCAAGTTCAACTCGAACTTCCAGTGGTCGACCACCAGCCGCGACGTGAAGGACGGCAAGGCCGAGCACATCAGCCGCGAGCCCGAGCAGGTGAAGGCGTTCCGGGACACGTGGCGGGACGGGATTCACTCGTACCTGACGTACCTGCGCGACCGGTTGACGGTGGCGCGCGAGCTGCTGGCGGAGAGCGGGAGCATCTTCGTGCAGATCGGGGACGAGAACGTGCACCGGGTGCGGGCGTTGATGGACGAGGTGTTTGGGGTTGAGAACTTTGTGTCAATGATCCAGTTTCAGAAGACGGGTAGTCAAGCAGCGAACTTTATTGCGAACACCGTGGATTTCATCCTCTGGTTCGCGAAATCAGCGGAAAATGCGAAGTACCGCCAAATCTACGACACTCGTGTCGCTGGGCAGGTTTCCCTTGATCGGTATGACCAGATCGAGTTTCCAGACAGTACTGAGCGAAGACTCTCGAAAGAAGAGCTTCGACGAGAGGTGGATTTGCCGGATGGTCGGGTCTTTCGGCATACCAGTCTCATTAGTTCTGGCGAAGCGTCAGAAAAGCAACCCTTCGTTTTCCAGAAAAAAACGTACCGTCCGTCTGCGGGAAGTCACTGGAAGACAACGACCGCAGGTCTGTCCAGTCTCTCGAAGGCAGGACGAATAGCATCGGGGACGAAGACTATTCGCTACAAGCGATTCCTTAACGATTTCTCAGTGCTCCCGATCACCGACCGTTGGGAGTCGCTTCAAATAGGAACAGGACTACTGTACGTAGTGCAGACGAGCGCGTCGGTTGTCGAACGGTGCATTCTCATGAGCACCGATCCAGGCGACCTCGTGATCGACCCCACGTGTGGTTCGGGCACTACAGCCTATGCAGCCGAAAAATGGGGCCGTCGCTGGATCACCATCGACACCTCCCGAGTGGCCTTAGCGCTCGCCCGCGCCCGCATCATGGGTGCCCGCTATGCGTGGTACCTGCTGGCCGACAGCGCCGAAGGGCAGCGCAAGGAAGCGGAGCTTGCCCGCGCCGCGCTGGCCGAGGCCCCTACACACGGCGACGTACGGCAGGGGTTTGTCTACGAGCGCGTACCGCACATCACCCTTAAGTCCATCGCCAACAACGCGGAGATCGACACCATCTGGGAACGCTGGCAGGAGACCCTGGAACCGCTGCGCGAAGACCTGAACGCCCATCTCGACCGCGGCTGGGAGGAGTGGCAGATTCCCCGAGAGCCCGGCGATCCGTGGCCGGAAGCCGCGACCAGGGCCTGGAACAAGCTCGTCAACGCACTCCAGAACGGGAGCGCCGCGCCTGATGACAGGAGCCCCGCGCCCGTCGGGGATGCCGCCGGCGCGAAGCAGCGGTCAGGGTCGAACCGCGCAACGGCGGACGGTGGTGATCCTCTGCCCGTCGCGGTCGCCCGCGGTGCGAACCATGGCGATGACCAACTGCGGGCAGTTGTTGAGGGCCGCGCGAAGCGTGGTGATGGAGCGGCGAACCCGGTCGCGGGCGGCGCGCGGCACCGTGCCGCTCGGGCGCGGGCCGCGGCCGGCGGCGGGCCGAAGCGTCGCGGCCAGCCGGATCCCGAGACGGCCCTGGCCACGCTCAACGAGGCGCTCGACCGCCACCACACGCTGGAAGACCTGCCGGACCGCCCGTACGACCCCTGGAAGCCCGAGGCCACGGAGTCGCACCGCCTCTGGTGGGAGGCCCGCGTCGCCCGCCAGCAGGAGATCGACGCCGCCATCGCCGCGCGGGCCGACGTGGAGTACCTCTACGACAAGCCGTACGACGACCCCAAGCGGGTCCGCGTCGCCGGCCCGTTCACCGTCGAGAGCCTCTCGCCGCACCGCCTGCTCGCTTTCGACGAGGCCGACCAGTTGATCGACCGGGTCGCCGAACGCGCCCCCGCCTACGGCACTGCCGAGGACTTCGCCGCCATGGCCCTCGGGCACCTCGCCACCAGCGGTGTTCAGCAGGCCCACAAGGCCGACCGGATCACGTTCTCATCCATCGAGCCGTGGCCCGGCGAACGGATCTGCGCCGTGGGCGGGTACACAGAGGGCGATGACGGCCCCGAGCGCCGAGCCGGCATCGTGATCGGTCCCGAGTTCGGCACGGTCAGCCGACAGGACCTCGTGCGAGCCGCGCGCGAGGCGGCCGAAGCCGGCTTCGACGTTCTCATCGCGTGCGCCTTCAACTTCGAGGCCCACGTGACGGAGTTCAACAAGCTCGGAGCCCTGCCCGTGCTCAAGGCCCGGATGAACGCCGACCTCCACATGGCCGACGACCTCGCGAACACCGGCAAGGGCAACCTCTTCGTCATCTTCGGCGAGCCCGACATCGAGATCGGCCCCGCCGCCGAGGGGGACCCGCAGACCGGTCGAATCCAGGTCCAGATCCACGGGGTCGACGTCTTCCACCCCAGCACCGGCGAGGTCCGCAGCGACGGCCCCGACGGCATCGCCTGCTGGTTCATCGACACCGACTACAATGACGAGAGCTTTTTCGTCCGCCAGGCGTACTTCCTCGGCGCCAACGACCCGTACAAGGCGCTCAGGACGACGCTGAAGGCGGAGATCGACGCCGACGCGTGGGCGACCTTGCACAGCGACACGTCACGGCCGTTCGCCCGCCCGAAGTCGGGCCGCATCGCCGTCAAGGTCATCAACCATCTCGGGGATGAGGTAATGAAGGTCTTCCAACCATGACCGCTCTAGAGCTGTTTTGTGGAGCCGGCGGCCTCACACTCGGAGTGAGCCGGGCAGGGTTTGAACACTTGGCAATCATCGAGAGGGCGGCGACGGCATGTGAGACTATACGTCAGAACCAAGAGCGAAAACACCCACTGGCTGCAGTTTGGCCACTGCATGAATGTGACGTACGCGACTTCGAGTACAAGCGCGTGGCCGCCGATGTCGACCTGCTAACGGCCGGACTGCCGTGCCAGCCCTTCTCGGTAGCAGGCAAGAGTCACGGAAACAAAGACAAGCGGGATATGTTCTCCGAAGTAGTGCGAGCGGCTCGCGAGCTACAACCCAAGGCAATTCTGATAGAGAACGTACCCGGACTAATGCGTACCACGTTCCAGGACTATTTGAACTACCTTCGTCTCGCGCTAGCCTTCCCAACGCTAACGCCAACTTCATACACTGATCCATCAAGGGGGGGTAGACTAAAGAGGGTAGACCAACTCTCCGAGAGCAGAAAGTACAGCGTGCACATACATATGGTTAACGCGGCGGACTACGGCGTCCCGCAATGGCGGAAGCGAGTGCTAATAGTTGCTTTCCGCTCAGATCTAGACGTCCAATGGTCGTTGCCACCGGCAAGCCACAGCCTGGACGCGCTTCTCTGGGATCAACTCAAGACCGGAACATACTGGAAGCGACACCAATTAAATCGCGTCCGACTGGGTAAGACCAGCCGAAGAATACGCGGACGCCGACGATTAATTCAAAAGGCAGGCCAACCGTTCAGTGATGCGAAACCGTGGCAGACCGTACGCGACGCGCTACGGGGTTTGCCCCGTCTTCGCCAAGGACAGCGCGACCCCCAAGTGTTGAACCATTTTATCAATCGTGGGGCGCGACGCTACCCGGGGCACCAAGGGAGCCTAATCGACGAACCCGCCAAGGTACTAAAGGCCGGGAGCCACGGCGTCCCCGGAGGAGAGAACTCGCTTTACTTGGGGCGTAACCGAATCCGCTACTTTTCAGTGCGGGAATGCGCGCGCATACAAACGATTCCCGATGACTACCTGATCGCCGGGTCGTGGACGCAGGCGATGCGGCAGATCGGGAACGCAGTACCGGTGCGGCTTGCTGAAGTGATTGCGGCGTCAATCAGAATGGCGCTGTCTCACACGCGCACCATTGAGGTGGTCGACGAAGAACAGCAGCAATCTGCGGGATGTCCCGAGGTCACAACTTTGGATTCCCGGGTGGCATAAAATGACGGACACAGCCAAGACCAGCGCCACCGTTGCATCAGTCCCCGAGTATGTTGCGCAATTTTGCGCCGCTGACCCTCTGGGTGCAAAGGGAACGCATTGGTTCCGAGGGATGGGCCGCACATACTCGGCTCACTCCTTCCGTCTATAGCCAGACTAGGGAGTGACCAAACGATGGAGGATCGGGAATGGGAGACGTACCAGCGCTTTCGGCAGAACGCCGCAGCCTTCTTGGCACACACAACTCTGAGTGAGTGGGATTGGATGCTCTACATGCGTCACTACGAAGTACCAACACGGCTCTTGGATTGGACAGAAAGTCCACTCATAGCATTGTACTTCGCAGTAGAGGATGAAGACTCCGAGAATGACGGAGTGGTATGGTGCCTGAGCCCGGAAAAGCTAAACGAACGGGCAGGGCACGAACCACCACGCATCCTGTGCGCTGGCGTTGACAGCGAACTGAATGAATATACTCCAACCAGTGTGAGGCAGGCACCGGAGACCTCGGCATTCGCTCCCGTAGCACTAATTGCAGCGCGGGCGTTCCCCCGCTTGGTTGCGCAACAAGGCGTGTTCACCATAATCCATCGGGAGGCAACGGCGCTTGAACATATTGACAACGGTATGGGTCTTCTGCAGAAAATTCGCATAGACAAGGGGGCAAAGAAGAGCATCTTGAAGGATCTCGCGAGGCTTGGCATTCACCGACTCACGCTTTTTCCGGAGATTCAGAGTGTCGTCACGAGGTTAAGCCACCATGCCTAGATTCAGTATCACGCGACTACCAGACACGGAATCGACCGTACGATATCTCAATGCTAATTTTGATAAGCTGGAGCTACAACCGTCGTATCAGCGGCAATCGGAAATCTGGGGCGAAGAAAAGCGACAGCTATTTATTGACTCGCTTTTGAATAGTTTCGACCTGCCGAAACTATACTTCCATGAAGTTGGTCGCAAAGACAACAAATCCGCGCGGTACGCGATCGTCGACGGCAAGCAGCGGCTTGAGGCAGTCCGAGGATTCATTCAAGGCACGTTTAGGCTGAGTCAGGATTTCATAGACGAGTACGCGAGTGATCCAGACAGGGCCGGCAGACCAAGCGGATTATCATTCGAGGAACTGAGCAAACACCATAGCGCACTTGCGACACGGCTACTGAACCGCGTTCTGCATGTTGAGGTGATCAGAACGAAGGATATCGAAATAATTGAAGAGCTGTTTTCAAGGTTAAACGAAGCTGCGCCGCTCAATGCCCCTGAAAAACGCAACGCCTTCGGTGGGGAAATGCCATCCATTATACGGGACCTCGTCGGGTCGCACGAGTTTTTCACTGACCGCCTGCCGATTGAAAACACGCGGTACCGACAGTACGATTTGGTCACAAAGTTCTTGTTCCTGACAGACAGGAACGATTTCGTTGCCACCAAAAAGAGAGCGTTGGACGATTTCGTGAAATTGTATAAAACGGCCGACACGGAGGGGAAGAGGACGACCGCTAGAGAACTGCAGCAACGGGTGACTACAGTACTTGACGCAATGGCGAAGCAATTTGTGGTGCAAGACTCGCTTCTAGGGTCCGTAGGCCTAGTGACGGTCTACTATATGGCGTTCTTGCGAGCCGAATCCGACGAGGCCCTGAAGTCTAGGCTAGTCCGTGAATCACTTGGAAAGTTCGACCAACTTAGGCGGGAGAACCGTTTGCAGCTTCGGAAAGAACAGGCAGCGATCGCTAAAGGTGAAAAGGCGGAGACGCTTGGCAGCATCCGTAGGGACTTGGCGATTTTCGACCGCCTAATGCAGAGCCCAAACGATGGGCAAGCCTTGGAGTACAGGTTCAAGATACTGAGGGCTTTTCTTGAAAATAAGGAGTTTCTCGATGACCTCCCAAGCGAACTAAGCCGACGTGTCGGAGATATGTAGGGCCTGCCGCTGGGTTGCAGAAGTGAACAGATGGATGGGGCGACGGTGCTGGACCGGAGCACAGGGAGACCGAGCGGGTGAGACGTGGGAAGTGGCTTGACTCGATTCGTCGATTTCGACGCTCACTCCTATTCCATTCCAATCATGGGCCATTCTGTACCGATGAGGCAACAGGCCCCGTGTCCGGCATGCCGGTTTTCCACCGGCTGCGGCCCGGCGGTGGAGGGGAGCGCGGCGGTGGGCCGGCACGGGGGTTCACGACCGGGCAGACCACCGAGGAGGAATACCAGGAACATCAAGGCTGCTCTGCGCCAAAAGCTCCGCGCACACGGAAGCGAGATCCGATCGGCGGATCGACTCCAAGTAGACGGCCCGGGAGCCGACGCGGGCTGCGACAACGGACGTCGCAGCGCGCCAAACGAGTGCCGCAGGGTACGCCGAGGGGACGTCCTGAGAGACGGAACGGTAGTGAACAGCGAACTCGGCCGGACCGGCGTGAACATAGGGGCTGAGCGCGGCCGTCACTGCCGCGAGCTCGGAAGCGACCGCAGCAACCACCGGGGCAAAGGCATGCATGGACGGATCCATCGCACCGACCCGACGCTGGAGAAGCTTGCCGGCGGGCTTCCCGCTTTTGAGCAGCTTCATCAAATCACGGCGACCATCCGGGGTCGGAGCCGTCGAAGCGACGAGGATCTGCCGATTGAGCGCCTCGACCACGGTCCTCGCCAACGACAGTGCGGAACCGTAGCTCCCGCACTCCAGACAAGCCGTAAACGCGGTCACGTGAAAACCAATCAACTGAACGTACGCCGCAAGGCAACACGCGCGAAACTGCGCGGCATCCGACGTAGCGGCATCGGAAGGATCAGGCGACTTGAGCCGAGGAAGATCGATTTTATCGGCCTCGTCCGCCAACCTGAGGATTTCATGGAGAAGGCCGCCCCGGATGGCATCGAACCCCGGATCGGACGTCAGCATGCCGCTATCGGGGCGTAGCCCGGAAGCGGGTCTCTCCGAAAGACCGCGCTGGATGAGTTCGGCGATGAACGCGCTCCGGCGGCGGGGACCCGCACGCCGGTCGACCTCGGCTACGAGGTCGTCGTCCAAGGCTATGTGCAAACGCATGGGCGCAACAATAGCATATGAGCACACAAACGCCTCGACGCGACGGTGTGTAAGGAGAGCAGGGCGGTCGAGCGTCACGCGCCGCCGGCGACAGGTTCGCCGGCCCGAAGGCTGATCAGCGATCGTCGTCCGGCCCCGGAGCCGCCGGCCGCGACCGCGCCCGCAGGCGGGCCAGCAGGTCGGCCTCGTCGCGGCAGGCCAGAGCCTCGGCGGCGAGTATGTCGGGGTCTTCTCCGGCAATCCGGGCGGCCAGGCGCTCGGAGACGGCCAGACCGCGGCTCCGCAGTATCGAGCCGACGATCTGCGCGTGTCCCTCCGTACGCGCCTCGCCGCGCTGCGCGCCCAGCCACAAATCGTCGTCGGGGCCGGTGCCCCCGGCTTCGCCCAGCGCGCGGCCGACCCGCTCGAGGACGGCGCGCGTCGACTCCGACAGCGCCGGCTCGTTCAGCGCGGCGTGAATCTCCGCCGCCGTCCAGCCCGGCAGGGCGACGCTCGCCGCCGCCGCCCGGTAGCCGTCCGCCGACCGGCGGTGAATCGTCAGGCCCGGCCGCCGACGGGGCGAGCCGACCGCCGGCACCTCGACCCACACCTCGGGGAAGCCCCACGCCTCGTACAGCCCCAGCTTGCCCCGCCGCACGTCGGTCGAATAGTCCACCTCGAGAACGACGTCGGGCAGGTGGTCGGACCCCACCTCGACCCAGGGCCCCCGCGGCCGCGTCTCCGGCGGGTCGAGATAGATGATCTGGTCGGCCTGCATGATGCGCCGCCGCTCGCCCCGCTCGTCGCGCAACGCCAAGTCCGACGTGCCGAGGGTCAGGATGGGCGCCCCCCGAACCGCGGCGATGAGCGCCAGCAAGTTCGTAAGCCGCTGGCCGGGGCCCTCGTGGTAGACGCTGGTGGGCTCGCGCACCACGAAGGCCGTCTGGGTGTCGCGGTCCCAGTATTCGAAGCGGCCATGGTAGTCGTCGAGGTCGGCGGGGGTGACGCGCACGGGACGGCAGCCGGGGAACTCGGAAGGGTCTTCGGCGGTGTCGGGCCGGGCGTCCTCCGCAAGCGCCGCTTTGGATGCGGAAGCCATGAAGCCACTATGGACCCCGCCGGCCGGTCGTGTCAACCGTGTCAACGCCCGCCTACGCCCGCCTCGCGTCGGCGGATTCCCGGACGGGGCCATCGCCCGCGCCCTGCTCCTTGTCCGCCTCTGGTCATCGACGTCCGCGCCGCCGCGCGACCCCGCGGTTGCAGTTTCTGCACCGTCGGCCGCCCGCCGCCCGCCCCTTGTTCAGCGTCAACTACCGCATTGCCCCGCCTGATCTGCTACCGTGCGGGCATCGTTGCCTCAGAAGCGCCCGCTCCTGAGAGCAGGGCGGCCGCTCCACCCGGCATCCGCCGGGTAAGATCCCGATGCGGCGGGGCTGGGGACAAGCCGGGCGGGGCGCTCCCGAACGTCCGCGACCGTCCGCGACCGTCCGCGTCCGGCCCCGGCCGGATCGGAGGAACGGAGGCGACCGATGACGACCGCCCGCGAACTCGCGGCCTACGGCCTGCCGTCCGAGGCCGAGGTCGACGCGATGCGCCGCCGGCTGACCGGCCCGGAACGGGCCGGCACCCTGTGGGGACGGCCCGATCCGTACGCCGCGCGCATACCGCTCGACGACCTGCCCGACCCCTCCGGCACGACCGAGGCGGCGCGGCTGTATTGCGTCGAAGAGACCTGGCGCCAGGGCTACTCCCTGCACACGCCCGGCGGCCGCGAGGCCGCGCGCCGGATGATCCTCGCCTGGGCGGACGCCGTTGCGCGGCCGGACGTGACGCCCGACGCGGTCGAGCGGATCGGGCGGGCCATCGAGCCCGACAAGAACCCCGACGGCTTCCGACGCGGGCCCGTCTACGTCGGGAGCTCGGCGCGGCTGCAGTCCGTCGGCATGATCCGCCGCGGGATCGACCTCCTGTGCCGGGAGGCGCCGCCGCCGTCCGAGGCCGGCGACGTCGAGGCGCTGATCTGGTACTGGCGTTTCGAAACCGTCCACCCGTTCAACGACGGGAACGGCCGCACGGGCAAGGTCCTGCTGAACACCCTGCTCGGCCGCATGGCCGATCCGGTGTTCCCCCCGAACGACCTCTGGGGCCGCCCTATCCGCAACCCCTGATGCTCGGGGCTTGATGTCGTCGTTGGTCAACGGGTAGTCGAACGCACCTTCGCACAGCAACCGGCCGAACTCGCGCACGCGCTGCCGCCTGACGAACTCGGTGACGGCGCGGCTGATCAGCGGGGGATAAGCGGAAAGAGGTGTTGCTGAAAAATACTAGAAGTGGAATAATTCGTTTCCAGTTCCTCTGCGGGGACCGCGACGCCCCCTTGAAGGATCATGGCAGATTCTCTGCGGGACATCCTCCTCGACTTCCAGGAGGCCGAGCTGGCGACCGGCGTCCCGCGCCGGATGGAGGTGACGCCGCTGCCGGGCAAGGCGACGGTGCTCATCGGGCCGCGGCGCGCCGGCAAGTCGACCTTCCTGTTCCAGATCGTGCGCAGGCTGTTCGACCGCGGAGTGCCGCGCGAGAACATCCTCTACCTGAACCTGTTCGACGACCGGCTCCGCTTTCTGAAGCACGATGGGCTCGGTGCGGTGGCCGAGGCGTACTTCTCGATGTACCCGGAGAAGAAGCACGCGGAGACGGTGTACTGCTTCTTCGACGAGATCCAGGTCGTCCCCGGCTGGGAGCCGTTCGTCGACCGCCTCATGCGGACCGAGCGGTGCGAGGTGTACATCACGGGGTCGTCGGCCCGCATGCTCTCCCGCGAGATCGCGACACAGATGCGCGGGCGCGCGTTGGCGTGGGAGATCTTCCCGTTCTCGTTCCGCGAGTTCCTCGACTGGAAGGGCATCGACGCCGCCGGTCCGTTGTCGACGCGGCGCCGGCTGCTCGTGCGGAAGGCGTTCGACGAGTACTGGGAGCGGGGCGGGTTCCCCGAGGTCGCGGGCCTCGACCGCGCCCTGCGCGTCAAGATCCATCAGGAGTACTGGGGCGCGATGCTGTTCCGCGACCTCGTCGAGCGCCATGACGTCGCCCATCCCCGCGCGGTCGCCGACCTCGCCCATCGGCTCTGGTGGACAGCACCGCGTCCCTCTATTCCGTCAACCGGCTCACGGGCTATCTGCAGTCGCTCGGGCACCGGGCCCCGAAGGCGGCGGTGTCCAGCTTCGTGGAGTGGTTCGAGGACGCGTTCTTCCTGTTCACGGTGCGCCTCTTCGACGCGTCCCTGGCCCGGTCGAACGCGAATCCCAAGAAGATCTACTGCGTCGACCACGCCCTGGTGAGGTCGGTCGGCTCGGGCGTCCTCGTCAACGCCGGTCACCTGCTCGAGAACCTCGTGTTCATGGCGCTGCGCCGGTTCACCGCGGACATCGCCTACTACCGGTGCGCGAACGGGCGCGAGGTCGACTTCACGGTACGGGGGCCGGACGGCCCGCGCGCCCTCCTCCAGGCCTGCGAGTCGCTGGCGGACCCCGCGACGCGGAAGCGGGAAGTGCGGGCGCTCGGTGCCGCGATGGCGGAAACGGGCCTGCGCACCGGCACCATCGTGACCCGCGACGAGGAGGAGACGGCGTCCGTCGACGGCGGCGCGATCGAGGTCGTGCCGGCCTGGCGGTTCCTGCTTGATCCCGTGGACGTCCTGTGGGGCGCGCCGTCGGGACGGATCGGCCGCCGGGCGCGTCGATGAGCCCGGGTCATGCCGGAGACCGCCGAATGCAAGCGGTTGCCGGCAGCGGGCCGACCGCTCACGCCCCCCACACGGTCACGGCGCGTCCGTCTAGGTACTCCCCGCGCCGGTAGAACTTCGACGCTCTCTGGGCTAGGCGGCTAGGCCGGTCGTGGGACGAGATGATCCTCCGGCGCGAAGCCTCCCGGGACGAACGGACGAAGATCCCGGCGGCCGCCCGGGCTACTGCTCTGCCACGATCGCCCGGTGCACGAGGTCCTTGAACTCCTCCCGGAACCCCCCTCCGCGCGACGGCGAGACGGCGGCCATGATGACCGTGATCAGGCCGTGCTCCGGGTCGATCGAGAACCGGGTGCCCGACGACCCGTCCCACCAGTACTCGCCGTCGCCGACCGGGAACGCATACCGGCTGGCGTCGAGCACGACGTTGAACCCGAGGCCCCATCCCGACCCCGCCATGTAGCCCGAGCGGGAGAGCGGCATCGCCGCGTCGGGCACGTGGTTGCGCGTCATCAGCGCCACCGTCTCCGGCTGCAGCACCCGCACGCCGTCGAGGGTGCCGCCGTTCAGGAACATCTGGGCGAAGCGCAGGTAGTCCATGACCGTCGACAGCAGGCCGACGCCGCCCTCGATCAGGGCGGGGCGCTCGGTGAACGGCACCTGCTCGATGGCCCAGGGGTAGAGCTCGCCGCTGCCGTCGTCGAGGCGGTAGACGGTGGTGAGGCGGTCGGCGCGGTCGCCGTCGGCCCAGAAGACGGTGTCGGTCATCCCCAGGGGCTCGAAGAGGCGCTCGGCCAGGAACTCCTCGAACGGCCGGCCGGACCAGACCTCGACGAGGCGGCCGAGGATGGTGGTCGAGATGCCGTAGCGGAACCGGGTGCCGGGGGCCTCGAACAGGGGCATGCGGGCGGCGTTGTCCACCAGTTGGGGCAGGGTGATGGACCGCAGCCGGACGCCCTCGGCGCGGTAGATGGGGGTGCTGCGGCTGCCGATGCCGGAGGTGTGGGTGAGCAGGTGGCGCACCGTGATGTCGCCCGAGCGGGGACGGGTCCGCGTGAGGTCGGGGTCGGCGGGGTCGGCGAACACGCGCTGGTCGGCGAACTGCGGCAGGTATTGCGCGATGGGGTCGTCGAGCCGGAACCGCCCCTCCTCCCACAGCATCATGACCGCGGTGCTGGTGATGGGCCGGGTCATCGAATAGGTGCGGAAGAGGTCGTCGCGGGCCATCGGGTCGCCGGTCTCGCGGTCGCGCTGGCCGAGGGCCTCGAAGTAGACGAGGCGGCCGTGGCGGGCCACCGCGGCCACGACGCCGGCGATGTCCGACGCGTTGATGTGGGCCTGGAGGGCCGCGGTCGCTTCGGCGAGGCGGTCCGGCGACAGGCCCACCGACTCGGGCTCGGCGTGCGCGAGGTCCTGGGCGGCGGCGGGCGTCGCGAGGACGAGGCACGCGGCGGCGATCAGGGCGAATCGAAGGCTCATGGGGTTCTCCAGGGGAGACGGTATCCAGCGGCGCATGGCGCATCCTATAATCAACGCGCGTCGTGCGGGAAGCCCGCCGGGGCGGGCGGCTGGCTCGCCGGGCGGGCCGGGGGATTCAGCGAGAGCCGGGCGGCCCGCGGGGTGCGTGGAGCCGCGGGCGGACGGATGGAGGGAATCGTGCTGAAGCGTTTGACCGTGATCGCGATCGCGTTGGCCATCGGGGCGGGGACGGTGCCGGTGCCGGCGGCCGGCCAGGACACGACCCAGTGGCGGGGACCCAACCGGGACGGCTCGGTGGTGGGGTTTGACGTGCCGGCGGCGTGGCCCGAGGGGTTGACCCGGCAGTGGACGGTCGACGTGGGCTTCGGCTACGCGACGCCGCTGCTGGTCGGCGACCGGATGTACCTGTTCAGCCGGCAGGGCGACGACGAGGTCATGCAGGCCCTCGACCCCGCCACCGGCGAGACCATTTGGCGGTCGAGCTATTCGGCCGTGTTCCAGATGATGCCGGCCACCCGCGTCCACGGGCCGGGGCCGAAGTCGACCCCCGCCTACGCCGACGGGCGCCTCTTTTCGCTCGGCATCAGCGGCATCGTCACCGCGTTCGACGCCGCCGACGGCCGGCAGCTCTGGCAGCGGCCCGCCGACCCCGTCGAGCCGCTCTACCACACCGGCCAGTCGCCGATCGTCGACGGCGACCGCGTGATTCTGCACGTGGGCGGCCAGGACGCCGGCGCGCTGACCGCGTTCGACGCCGCGACGGGCGAGGTCCAGTGGAGCTGGGACGGCGACGGGCCCGCCTACGGGTCGCCGGTCGTCGCCGAGGTCGAGGGCGTGCGGCAGGTCATCACGTTCACCCAGGACAACTTGGTCGGGGTGGCCGCCGAGACCGGGCAACTGCTGTGGAGCCGGCCCTTCGTCACGCCGTCGACGACCACCTCGCAGACCCCGCAGATCTACGAGGGCGACGTCATCCAGACCGGCCGCGCCAACGGGGTCACCCGCTTCCGCATCGTCCGCGAGGGCAACGCCTGGACCACCGAGGACGTCTGGCGCACCGACGAGGTGGGCCTGCACATGACCAACCCGGTGGTCGTCGGCGACGTGCTCTACGGGCTGTCACACCTGAACAGCGGCCAGTACTTCGGCCTCGACCTCGACACCGGCGAGGTGCTGTGGACGAGCCCGCCGCGGCAGGCCGAGAACGCCGCCATCCTGAACGCGGGCGACACCATCCTGTCGCTGCAGAACGACGCCGAGCTCGTCGTCCTGCCGAGCAGCCGCACCGCGTTCGAGCCGGTGCAGCGCTACGTGGTGGCCGACAGCTCGACGTGGACGCAGCCCACGCTGGTCGGCAACCGGGTGTACGTGAAGGACATCGAGACGCTGACGCTCTGGACCGTCGAGTAGCGGGGCGGGCGCCGGCAGTCAGGACGAGGAGGGAGAGCGAGATGTCGCTACGCATCAACGACGTGGCCCCCGACTTCACCGCGGAGTCGACGCGGGGCACCATCAACTTCCACGAGTGGATCGGGGACGGCTGGGCCATCCTGTGCTCGCACCCCAAGGACTTCACCCCCGTTTGCACGACCGAGCTGGGCTACATGGCGGGGCTGCAGGGCGAGTTCGAGAAGCGCGGCTGCAAGATTCTCGGCATTAGCGTCGACGGCGTGAGCAACCACGAGGCGTGGTCGAAGGACATCGAGGCGTCGCAGGGGCACGCCGTGAACTACCCCCTCATCGGCGACCCCCAGCTCAAGATCGTCAAGCAGTACGACATGCTGCCGGCCGACGCGGGGGACACCAGCGAGGGGCGGACGCCGGCCGACAACGCGACGGCGCGGTCGGTTTTCGTCATCGGGCCGGACAAGCGCATCAAGGCCACCATCACCTACCCGATGAGCACCGGACGCAACTTCGACGAGATCCTGCGCCTGCTCGACTCGTGCCAGCTCACCGCGACGAAGAAGGTGGCCACCCCCGTGAACTGGAAGCAGGGCGAGGACGTCATCATCCTGCCCGCGGTGTCCGACGAGGCCGCGCGGGCGACGTATCCTGACGGCTGGCAGCAGCCGCTGCCGTACATGCGCATCGTGCCGCAGCCGAAGTAGGGGGCGGCGGGCCTCGGCCCGGAAGGCGTCGTCGTTGCCCGGGCCGTTCGTCGGCGGGAATCGCCGGCCGGCGCGCGCGGCCGGTGGGTGATTCGGGGTTGCATCGCGGGGTCGGATACCGGAGGATCTGTCCGTCGGGCCTGTGAGGAGGGCGGGACGCCCTTCCCCGGGCGCGTCGGGTTCGCGGCCGCCCCTGTGGGGCGGGCGGACCGTCCAAACCGTGAAGGAGAGCAGTCATGCAGACACAGAGAGGACGGCGGCTGGCGTTCGGGGCGTTGGCCCTCGCGCTGGTCGCGATGATCGGGGTCGGCGCCACGCTGACGCGCACCGAGGCGACGCAGGGCGACCTGGTCTGGGGCCCGGTGTTCGAGGTCGACCCGCTGTGGCCGAAGCCGCTGCCGAACCACTGGCTGCTCGGCACGACCATCGGGGTGTCGGTCGACAACCGCGACCACATCTGGATCGTCCACCGCGGCGATTCGCTGTCGGCCGGCGAGACGCCGGCGGCGCAGGATCCGCCGGTGGCCGTCGAGTGCTGCTTCCCCGCGCCCCCGGTGCTCGAGTTCGACCAGGCCGGGCTGCTCGTCAACTACTGGGGCGGCCCCGGCGAGGGCTACGAGTGGCCGGCCTCGAACCACGGCATCTGGGTCGACCACATGGACAACGTGTGGATCGGCGGCAACGGCGGTCCCGACTCGCATCTCCTGAAGTTCGACCGCTACGGGAACTTCCTGTTGCAGGTCGGCCGTTCGGGCGGCAACGCGGGCAGCAACGACTCCGAGAACTTCGGCCGCGTCGCCAAGGTCATGGTGGACCCGAAGGACAACGAGGCGTACGTCGCCGACGGTTACCTCAACAAGCGGGTCGCGGTGATCGACGCCGAGACCGGCGCCATGAAGCGCTTCTGGGGCGCCTACGGCAACACGCCGGACGACGCCGACCTCGGCCGCTACGACCCGAACGCCGAGCCCGCGCCGCAGTTCCGGACCCCGGTGCACTGCGCCGACCTGTCGAACGACGGCTTGGTCTACGCCTGCGACCGCGTGAACAACCGCATCCAGGTGTTCCAGAAGGACGGCACGTTCGTCGAGGAGCTGATCGTGGCCCGGGAGACCCTGGGCGCGGGGTCGGCCTGGGACGTGGCGTTCTCGCGCGACGCCGACCAGAAGTACCTCTACATGGCCGACGGCGTGAACGAGAAGGTCTACATCATCGACCGCCACGAGATGGAGGTCATCTCGAGCTTCGGCGACGGCGGGCGCCAGCCGGGGCAGTTCTACGGCGCGCACAGCATCGCGACCGACTCGTCCGGCAACATCTACACGACCGAGACGTTCGAGGGCAAGCGCGTCCAGAAGTTCGTGTACAAGGGCGAGGGCCCGATTCCCGCCGACCAGGGCGTGGTCTGGCCGTCGAACTGATTCGTTCGCCGCGGATTCCGGTAGTCGCGAACGGGGATCGGGACCGACGTCCCGGTCCCCGTTTCGTGTACGCAGGCGATCCACGCCCGCGTGCCGGTGTGCAGTCCCGCACTGCCGGCGGTTCAGCTCCGGGTGACAGGAGAGCCGCGCTTGCGGCAAACTGTGCCGATGCTCCTCCAACGGGCGTTCCCCGTCGGGCCGTTGGCGGTCCCGGCCCTGTGTCTCGCAGCGTCGGCGGTTCTCGCGCCGACCGTGGCGGTCGGCCAGCCGTCCCCGGACCCCGGGCTCGTCCGGTGTCCGACCCTCGACCCGCGCGGGCCCGCCGCCGACCCCGACCTGTATTGCATCGAGCTGGTCCACGCCCCTGACTTTCCCGGTGTCTCGGGTTACGTCGCGCTCACGCCGCCGCCCTCGCCGTTCGGTGCCTCGGTCACCGCCGCAGGCAGTCACCGCTTCGACCTGACCCTGCACGCCGCCGGCCTGCCCGATCCGGCGTCGCTCGGCGGCTACGCCGGCTACGTGGCCTGGGCGGCGACGCCGCTCCTGCGCCCGGTGGTGAACCTGGGCCCGGTCGCGAACGGCCGCAACGCGCTCGGGCCCGTCGACCTCGACAAGTTCCTGGTGCTCGTCACCGCCGAGGCTTTGCCCGACGGCGCGTCGTGGGAGGGGCGCATCGTCCTGCGGGGCATCTCGGCCGGCATGCGGATGGAGCCCGAGGACCTGCTGGCGGTCACGGGGATGGTCGGGGGAGGCGCCCCGCCCCCGGCCCCGCGCGGGTGGGCGCGCCCGCCGATGCATCCGTCGGTGGCGATGATGCCGGGGGTGGGCCGTCTCGCGCCGCCCGTCGACGCGTTCCTGCCGTCCACGGCGGAGCCCCTCCGCGACGCGCGTCCGCGCGAGATCGTCCGGCTCGGCGACGGCGGGACCCTCGACCTCGAAGCCGGCCTCGTCCGCCGCACCATCGGCGGCCGAACGTTCACGATGTACGGCTACAACGGCCAGTATCCCGGCCCCCTCGTCCAGGTGCCGCAGGGGGCCACCATCACCGTGAACGTCACGAACCGGCTCGAGTTCCCGACCGCCGTGCACTGGCACGGCATCCGCCTTGAGAACCGGTTCGACGGCGTCCCCGGCCTCACCCAGGACCCCATCGCGCCGGGCGGGACCTTCCAGTACCGCATCCACTTCCCCGACGCCGGCCTCTACTGGTACCACCCGCACCACCGCGAGGACCTCCAGCAGGACCTGGGGCTGTACGGGAACCTGCGCGTCGACGCGGCCGACCCGGACTACTTCGGCCCCGCGAACCGCGAGCAGGTGCTGATGCTCGACGACCTGCTGGTCGGCGGGGACGGCCTCGTGCCGTTCGGCCGCGAGCGGGCCACCCACGCCCTGATGGGCCGCTTCGGGAACCTCCTGCTCGTCAACGGCGAGCCCGAGTACCGCCTGACGGTGGCGCGGGGCGAGGTCGTCCGCTTTTTCCTGACCAACGTCTCGAACACCCGCACGTTCAACCTCTCGTTCGGCGGCGCCGCCATCAAGCTGGTGGCGTCCGACGTCGGCAGGTTCGAGCGGCAGGCGTGGGTCGACAGCGTCGTCATCGCCCCGGCCGAACGCTACGTCGTCGAGGTCCGCTTCGACGGGCCGGGCGAGACGCGGCTCGTCAACCGCGTGCGCGCCATCGACCACGTGTACGGGAACTACTTTCCCGACGAGACGGTGCTCGGCGCGGTGACGGTCACCGACGTCCCCGCCGCGCCGGACCACGCGGTCAGCTTCCGCGAGCTGCGCCCCCACCCCGCCGTCGCGACGGACATCGACGCCTACCGCGACGAGTTCGACCGCCCGGTAGACCACCGGCTGCTGCTGACCCTCGAGCTCGGCGGGCTGCCCGACCCCCTCGAGCCGCTGCTCAACCTGGACCGCTCGTTCTTCAACCCCGTCGAGTGGAGCGGCACCATGCCGCGCATGAACTGGGTCACCACCGCCGGCCCGGTGCGCTGGGTCCTCCGCGACCTCGACACCGGCCTCGAGAACGACGCCATCGACTGGCGCTTCCGGCGGGGCGACGTCGTCAAGATACGCCTGCGCAACGACCGGGGCGCCGTGCACGCCATGCAGCACCCCGTCCACATCCACGGCCAGCGCTTCCTCGTGCTTGGCCGCGACGGCGTCCCGAACGACAATCTCGTGTGGAAGGACACGGTGCTGCTGCCGGCGGGCTCGACCGCCGACCTCCTGCTGGAGTTGTCCAACCCGGGCCGGTGGATGCTGCACTGCCACATCGCCGAGCACCTCGAGTCGGGCATGAAGATGGTCTTCGACGTCGCGGCGGGTCCGCCGCCGCGGGCGGAGGGTGGCGGGACTGGCCCGCGCCCCGAGGCGCGAGCGCCGTGACGCCGCGCGGGTTCACTGCTTGGCGGCGCCTGTACTACGAGAAATGGATCGGAGGAGAGCCATGCGCAACCTGATCGCCACCCTCGCATTCGTGGCCGGGGCCACATCCTTCGTCGCGGCCCAGCCCGCGAGCGAGCTGTCCGACGCGGTGCGGGAGTTCGTCGAGGTCGACGACGCGGTCGTCGCGCTGACCGGGGTGCAGGTGGTCGACGGTACCGGCGGTGCCGCGGCCGGCGGCCAGACCGTCCTGATTCGGGACGGCCGCATCGCCGCGGTGGGGCCGGACGCCGAGGTCGCGGTTCCCGACGGGGCCCGGACCCTGGCCCTTGAGGGACACACCGTCCTGCCCGGCTTCGTCGGCCTCCACGACCACACCTTCTACATGACCCGCGGCCGGCGGGTGCAGCTCAACTTCAGCGCGCCGCGCCTCTACTTGGCGAGCGGGGTGACGACCATCCGCACCACCGGCGCCTTCTCGCCCTACAGCGAGCTGAACCTCAAGCGCGCGATAGCCGACGGCCGCGAGATCGGGCCGCGCATGTACATCACCGGCCCGTACCTGTCGGGGGCCGGCGCGTCGTCGCAGATGTTCCAGGTCGGGACCCCCGAGGACGCGCGGCGGGTCGTGGCGTACTGGGCCGACGAGGGCGTGGATTGGTTCAAGGCCTACACCCGCATCGGCGACGAGGAGCTCGCCGCGGCCATCGACGAGGCGCACCGGCGCGGCGTCAGGGTCACCGGGCACCTGTGCTCGATCTCGTTCCAGGAGGCCGTGGATCTCGGCATCGACAACATCGAGCACGGCTTCTTCACCAACAGCGACTACGTGCCCGGCAAGGAGCCCGGCGTCTGCCCGCCCGGCGTGCAGCGCAGCCTGCTCGAGGTCGACGTGGAGGGCGACGCCGTCGCCGCCACCATCCGCGCCATGGTCGACGGCGGGGTGGCCATGACCTCGACCCTCGCCGTCTACGAGCTCGCCGTCCCCAACCGCCCGCCCCTCGAGGACCGCGTGCTCGAGATGCTCGCCCCCGGCGCCCGCGACGAGTACCTCGCGTCGCGGGCCGACGTCGCGTCGCGCGACGACGCGCCGATGGCCACCCTGTTCCCCAAGGCGCAGCGGTTCGAGAAGCTGTTCGCCGACGCGGGCGGCCTCCTCGCGGCCGGCGTCGACCCCACCGGCATGGGCGGGGCCCTGCCCGGCTACGGCGACCAGCGCAACTACGAACTGCTGCTCGAGGCGGGGTTCACAGCCGAGGAGGTCGTCGAGGTCATGACCCTGAACGGCGCCCGCGTCCTCGGCGAGGACGCCCGCTTCGGTTCCGTCGAGCCGGGCAAGCTCGCCGACCTCATCGTCATCGACGGCGACCCGGTGCGCCGCCCGGCGGAGATCCGCAACGTGACCCTGGTCTTCAAGGAGGGCGTCGGCTACGACGCGCCCGCCCTCGCCGAGTCGGTGAGGGGCATCGTCGGCCTGCGCTGATCCGTCTGGGCCGACAAGTCGGGGCCGGCGCTTCCGGCCGGGCGGCGGTCGCCACCGTAGCGAGGGCCGGCGTCGGGATTCGACGGCGACAAATGTGGATACATATGTCCTATTTCGGCGGAAATTGGACATTGAGTCGCCCGGGACGCCCGCATTCAACCGGCGGACCGTGCAGAGCTACTTCCCTATCGTGGTCTACGGCCCTCAAGCTGGCGGCGTGCCGACCGGCAGCAACGGCGGCAGCGCCGCGGTGCCGGTCCTGACGACCCCCACCAGCTCCGGATAGCGCGCCACCATCTCGCCGCGCCAGACGCCGGGCACCTCCAGGCCGAGCTGGTGCTTCAGGGTGGCGGCGTTGGCCGCCGACTTCGCGGCGAAGTGGTTGTTCATGTACAGGTAGAGCCGCTTCACGAGGCGGGCGGCGGCGTCCGCGGTGTCGCGGAAGGGCCGCAGCTCGGCGGCGCTGTAGTGGTAGTCGTAGCGCTCCTCGGCGTGGTCGTGGCGCCACCACTTGCGGGCGTTCCGGCCGTGGAGCCGCATGTAGTAGAAGCTCTCGACGTTCGGCAGCCGGTTCTGGGCGATCGACAGCCGGAACTTCGGCTCGTCGATCTGCACCCACGCGGCGCCGAGCCCGTTCAGCAGGCGCAGGGTGCCGGCGACGTCGTCGCTCCAGCTCCGGTGCCGCAGCTCGACCGCGGCGGGACAGGGGGAGAGCGCCTCGATGAGCCACGCGAGGTGGTCGTGGGCGGCGGCGTCGTTGCGGAAGCTGGCGGGGAACTGGGCCAGGAGGGCGCCGAGCTTGCCGGCCTCGTGGAGGGGGGCGATGGCGTCGCGGAACTGGTCGACGTCGCCGCGGTCCACCCTTGTGTCGCCGGTGCCGGTGGCCGCGGCGAACATCTTCGGGTGGGTGAACTTCTGGTAGAGCTTGACGGAGAACGTGAAGTCGTCGGGGGTCCGGGCCGTCCAGCCCTCGGTGACGCTACGGCGCGGGACGCCGTAGAAGGTCGAGTTGACCTCGACGGTGTCGAAGTGCTCGGCGTAGTAGGCGAGCTCGTCGAATCCGGCGGGCCGGTGGCGGCGCCCCCGCGGCGGGTAGAAGATGCCGTCCCAGGCCCCGGCCCCGCCCGGGTAGTGCCACCCGCTGGTGCCGATGCGGATTCGGGGCCCGGTCATCGGGCGCGGACTCCTACCGCGAATCTTCCCCCGACGCCGCCTCGGCCGCCTGCCGCTCGAGGTTGCGGTTGATCTCGAGGATGTGGCGGATGTCGTGATTGCCCTCGTGGCACCCGTACTCGAACATCGGTCCCTCGGTGCGGATCATGGGGACCTCGCCGCTCCACGGGCTGGTCCAGGTCGTCGGATCCGTGACCGTGAACTCGTAGCGGATCGTGTCGGCGTCGACGAGCGTGAAGCGCTCCTCGACGTACCGGTGCCGGTTCGACCCCCGGTAGTTGCGCCGGGCGATGAAGTTCCCGGTCTCGACGACCAGCGTGTCCCCCTCCCAGCGGGCGCGCGAGTCGCCGCCGAACGAGCGAATCGCGTCGGGAATGCCGGGGCCCGCATCGAGGGCCATGATCCGCGGCGGGTTCGTCGCCAGCTCCGTGAAGAGCACGAAGTGGTCGGGGGTCTGGAATATCTGGTGGATGTCGTTGTAGGCCGGGGGCAGCAGCGGCGGCCCCTCGTGGGTCCAGACGACGCAGCGCTCCATCAGGGGGCGGGTCTCGTAGCCGTCGAACACGCGGGCCATCGCCGCCTCGGCTTCCACGCGCGCCGCGCCTTCCGGCGTCATCGGGGGAATCCTGCCGTTCGGCGGGTAGGTGATTAGCGACGTGCGCCGGCTCGACAGGCCCTTCGGCACCGGCGTTCGCAGCCAGACCTGGTTGTCGTAGTGCACGTACGAGGCGTCGCGGTTCTCCTGGTAGAGCGCCGCCTCCCGCTCGTCCGGGTCCTCGATGGCGACGGCGTCCCGCCGCAGGGGGTCGACGCCCTCCGCCGTCAACTGCTCCTGCAGCAGGGCCGCCTCCTCCTCCGACAGGAACTCCTGGTCGGCCAGCCGCTCGGGCCGCTCCAGCGGCGTGAACGTCTGCGTCGTCCAGTACCCCTGCAGGTCCGGCTGCCCGTCCGGGAGCCGGGGCATCGTCCACGCCGCCGCCTCGGCCGCCTTCTGGCTCTGAACCTGCCCGGCGCCGGCGACCGGGACCCACGCGAGCGCGCCTACGACGACAACCGTGACGAACGCGGCGAGATGACGGCAGCTCATCCGACCCTCCCTCCGAATGTTGTCGATCGAGCAGATTCTAACCGCATGGCGTTGCACACGCCGACGTCCGCACTTCTTCCGGCCGGGTGTCGATCTCGACAAGCTGAATCGACTTGCGGCCTCGAGGCCGAGGCCGCCGTCGAGTCCCTCGACCGTGGTCTGCGTTTCCATAGTCGTCTCCGGGCAATCATGATGGCTCGCACGATTCCCGCGTCGCGCGGGTCTACCGGCTCGGCGGGCTCGGCCGGCGGAACAGGAACGCTCCGGTTGCGCCGCAAACGGCACCCGCTACGCCCCCGATCACCGCGCCGTCGATGCCGTGGAAGTAGCCCGCGACGCTGGTGAGCGTTCCGATCGCCACGCCGATCGCCGCGAGCGTCAGGATCTTTTTCTTCGGAGTATCCACTGGGCGGCCCTCCATACGGAACGTTGCAGCGCCCGGTGCTCTCGACCGGACACCTGCGCAAGCCTAGCAGAGTCGCCCGGCGAGGGTCGTGGAAGACCAAGGTGCGCGGCCGGCGGGACGCGCGGGCGGCGTTCGGCTATCGGCCGTTGGTGACGCTCCTGCCTGCGGATTCCGCCGGCCGACCGACGGGGGAAACGCGGCCCGCTCAGTGCGTCAGCCCGTAGAGCATGAAGTTGATGCCGACCTGGAAGCCGGTGTTCTCGGCCTCGATCGGGAGGAGGCCGCGGCCCGCGAGCCACCAGTACTCGCCGAGGTTGGTGTTGTAGGCGACGATGGCCATCATCCGGCCGTTGGGGTCGTTGTCCTCGAAGACGCCGAAGTACTCGGGCGTCATCCCCCTGAGGTGGTGGTTGAAGGGGTTGGGGGTGTCGATCTTGCCGATGCGGAAGAACACGTTGAAGATGGGGTGGCCGGCGTCGAGGGTCATGAGCTGGGCGTCGGGCAGCACGCGCCTGAGCTGGGCCTCGAAGTTCTCCCACTGCCGGGTCTCGAAGTCGTTGAAGATGACGAAGCCGCCCTTCAGCATGTACGCGCGCAGCGAGGCGGCCTGCGCGTCGGTCATGATCCAGAACCCCGGCTCCCACATCATGGCGATGGGGTGCTTGAACAGCTCGGGGTCGTCGAGGGCGAGGGCGAGGCTGCCGTCGGTGCGCGCGTCGGCGGCGGTGTACTCGTCGACCACCGCCATCATGTTGGCCTCGGCGTCGGGGAACTCGTGCAGCCAGAAGTTGACGCCCATGCCCTGGGGCCGGGTCCCGTAGGTGCCCCCGGTCCAGCGCAGGCGCACGAAGTGGAGGCGGCCGTCGTAGGGCAGGTCGGCCCGGCCCCACAGGCGGTAGCCGCGGAAGAACCCGAACTGCGCCGACGCGGCGACGGCGACCGCCAGCACGGCCAGCGCCACCACCGCCGCGATCACTCTGCGCGTCGTCACGCTGTGTCCATTCCGCCGCGGTCCGCCCGCGGTGCCGTTCGGCCCTGCCGCTTCCGCCTCGGCCAGCCGCCACTTCCGTTTCGGCCGCCCGCCGCTTCCGCCTCAGCCGCCCGCCGCTTCCGCCGCGGCCGCCCGTCGCTTCCGCCGCGGCCGCCCGCGACCTCCCCGCGGCGCCGCTCGACCCTACCTCCCGGCTTCGGCCGCCTGCCGCTCCAGGTTGCGGTAGATCTCGAGGATGTGCCGGATGTCGTGGTTGCCCTCGTGGCAGGCGTACTCGTACATCGGACCCTCGGTGGTGACCATCGGGATCTCCGCGCTCCACGGCCGCGCCCACGTCGTCGGGTCGTGGACGGTGAACTCGTAGCGGATGTTGTCGGCGTCGACGCGGGTGAACCGTTCGGTCACGCGCAGGGCCGCCGACGACCCCCGGAAGCGGGTCTTGTCGGTGAAGTTGGCGCTCTCGACCACCAGCGTGTCGCCTTCCCACCGGCCCCGCGAGTCACCGGGGATGAGCTGGATCTCCTCGGGCAGGGCGGGCCGTCCGTCGAGGGGGATGATGCGGGGCAGGCTGTTGTTCAGCTCGGTGAAGATGACGATGTGGTCGGGCGTCTGCAGAATCTGGTGGATGTCGTTGTAGGCCGGCGGCAGCATCGGGGGCCCGTTGTGGGGCCACACGATGCAGCGCTCGGACAGCGGCCTGGTCTCGTGCCCGGTGAACGGGTCGACGCCCCGCCGCGCCTCGGCCCGCGCCGCCGCCCGCGCCTCGGCCTCCGGGACGGTGGCGGGGATGCGGCCGTCCGGCGGATCCGTGATCAGCGAGGTCCGCAGGGTGGACAGCCCCTTGGGGACCGGGGTCCGCAGCCAGAGCTCGTTGTCGTAGTGGACGTAGCTCGGGTCGCGGTTGTCCTGGTAAAGCCGCCGCTCCCGCTCCTCGGGGTCTTCGATGTTGATGACGTTCCCGGCCAGCGGATCGACGCCCTCCGCGGTGAGCTGGGCCTGCAGCGAGGCCCATTCCTCCTCGGAGTAGAACGCCTTGTCGCCGAGGTGCCGGGGCCGTTCGAGCGGCGTGAACGTCTGGGTGGTCCAGAAGCCCTGCAGGTCGGGCTGGCCGTCGGGCAGGCGGGGCATCGTCCACGCCGAGGCGGCGGTCTCCGCGGCCCCATCCTGCCCGGCGGCGGGGGCGGGTCGCAGACCGAACGCCGCGATGACCATGACCAGGACTGGCAATCCGAGACGACGATGGCGCATCTGGATCCTCCCTGCCGGGTGTCGAGTCTTGTCAAGATGCGCCCATGATCGCTCAGGACGGCCCGGTTCGCAACCGCGTGAGAGCTTGGCGGCTGGCGGCGGCGCGGACGCCGTCGGGCCCGCGGGCCGCGGCGTCGACCGGGGCGTCTGGTAGGATCGGTGTGTGGTCGCGTCTGGGGAGACGGGCGCGGCAGCGACAGACCTGGAGACCGCAGGCGGCTCCCAGTGCCGGCCCGGAGACACGGATGTCCGTCGACCTGTTGGCGGCTAACGCCGCCCCTGCCCTATCCCTGACCCAGGCCACCGTGGCCACGTTCCTGCTCGGGATCATTACCCTTCTGCTCGGCATCGTAGCGTGGTTCTTGCAGCGGGAGATCAAGAGCAACGACGAGGCGCATAAGCAGCTCAAGGCGGGCATCGATGGGACGCGCCGCGAGCTGAAGGCGGAAATCGACGAGACGCGTCGGGAGTTGAAGACGGAGATCGACGAGACGCGCCGCGAGCTGAAGGCGGAAATCGACGGGACGCGCCGCGAGCTGAAGGCGGACATCAAGGCGCTCGCGACGAACGTCCAGCAACTGCTGGTGGGCCAGTCGCGTATCGAGGGGCTTCTGCAGGGCAGGCATCAAGCGCTCGCCGATGGTCCGCCGGCGGTCGAAGGGCGGTCAGACCCTTGACGCCGCGGCATGCTGCGCCTACACTCGCCACGAGGTAGTGTGCAATTCGGCGGGCCGGCCGAGGGCGCGGTTCGCTGCACGCGAGCGGCAGGAGGGCGAAATGGTCCGACCGGCGCGACTCGGTTCCGGCGCGTGCATCCTGCTGTGGCTCGCCGCCGTCGGCGTCGGGGCGGCCTCCCCGGTGGAGGCGTCCCCACAGGCGCTGGCGGAAGCGTCGCGCGCCGGGAGCGCCGGGGCCCCCGCCGCCGGGGCCCCGCCGCCAGACGCCCGCGCCCTCCTCGACGAGTACTGCGTCGTCTGTCACAACGCCCGCACGCGGACCGCCGGCCTGATGCTCGACCGCGCCGACGTCCACCAGGTCGCGGCCGGGGCCGACACCTGGGAGAAGGTGGTGCGCAAGCTGCGGAGCGGCGCGATGCCGCCGCCGGGCCGGCGCCGCCCCGACGCGCAGGTCCTCGACGCCTTCGTCTCGGGGCTCGAGGCCGAGCTCGACGCGGCCGCCGCCGCCAATCCGAACCCGGGCCGTCCCCCCGACCACCGGCTGAACCGGTTCGAGTACGGCAACGCCGTGCGGGATCTCCTCGACCTGGAGATCGACCCGGTGGCCCTGCTCCCGCCGGACGAGTCGGACCAGGGCTTCGACAACATCGCCGAGGTCCTGTCGATATCGCCGACCCTGCTCGGCCGCTACCTGTTCGCGGCCCGTCGCATCAGCCAGCTCGCGGTCGGCGACCCGTCGGCGGGGCCGGCCGTCGAGACGTTCCGCGTGTCGCGGGGCATGCGGCAGGACGAGCGGATGGGCGAGGACCTGCCCTATGGCACCCGCGGCGGCATGGCGGTGCGCCACTACTTCCCGCTCGACGGCGAGTACGTCGTCAAGATCCGCCTCGGGCGCAACTTCACCAACTCGCAGATCCGCGCCATCGCGACCCGCGAGGAGATCGACGTCCTGCTCGACGGGGTGCGGATCGCCCGGTTGGCGATCGGCGGCCGGTGCACGACCCCGGGCGACGACGACCCCGCGTGCACCGGGTCGGGCATCTACCGCACGTCGCGCTACCAGTTGACGGCCGACGAGGCCCTCGAGGCGCGGTTCCAGGCGCCGGCTGGCATGCACACCCTCGGTGTCGCGTTCGTTCGCAAGAGCGTGCTCACCGAGGGCCCCCCGCCGACCCTGCTGCCGCCGCGGCACACCAGCTCGACCTACGAGGCGCCGCGCATGGACGTCGACTTCGTGCGGCTGGAGGGTCCGTTCAATCCCACCGGCCCCGGCGACACCGCGAGCCGGCGGCGCATCTTCGTGTGTCAGCCCGAAGGGACCGGTGCCGAGGCCGAGACGGCCTGCGCCCGCGAAATCCTGGCCGGGCTCGCCCGGCGCGCCTACCGGCGGCCGGTCACGGGCGCGGACGTCGACACGCTGATGGCTTTCTACGACGCCGGCCGCAGCGAGGGCGGCTTCGAGCGCGGCGTCCAGGAGGCGCTGGCCCGGCTGCTGGTGTCGCCGCAGTTCCTGTTCCGCGTCGAGCGCGATCCGGTGCGCGTCAACGAGGGCGGCGTCTACGCCATCAGCGACCTCGAGCTGGCCTCGCGGCTGTCGTTCTTTCTCTGGAGCAGCATCCCCGACGACGAGCTGCTCGACGCGGCGGAGTCCGGCGCCCTCCGCGAGCCCGGCGTGCTCGAGGCGCAGGTGAGCCGCATGCTCGCCGACCCGCGGGCCTCGGCGCTGGCCCGGAACTTCGGCGGGCAGTGGCTGTTCATCCGGAACCTCAGGGCCATCGACCCCGACGCGAGCGCGTACCCCGAGTTCGACGACAACCTGCGCGAGGCGTTCGGGCGCGAGACCGAGCTGTTCCTCGAGCACCAGATCCGCGACGACCGCCCCCTCGTCGAGCTCCTGACCGCCGACCACACGTACCTGAACGAGCGGCTCGCGCGGTTCTACGGCGTCCCCAACGTCTACGGGGCGCACTTCCGCCGCGTGCGGATGCCGGACCTGCGGCGGGCCGGGCTGCTCGGCCACGCGAGCATCCTGACCGTGACGTCCTACGCGACGCGGACGTCGCCGGTGGTGCGGGGCAAGTACCTCCTCGACAACATCCTCGGCGCGCCCCCGCCGCCCCCGCCGCCCAACGTGCCGGCCCTCGAGGAGACCGGGGCGGCCGGCGAGGGGGCGTCCATCCGCGAGCGGATGGAGCAGCACCGGCGGAGCCCGGCCTGCGCCTCGTGCCACCAGCGGATGGACCCGCTGGGCTTCGCCCTCGAGAACTTCGACGGCATCGGGCAGTGGCGCGACGAGGACGGCGGGGCGCCGATCGACGCCTCGGGGGTGCTGCCCGACGGCACCGCGTTCACGGGCCCCGCCGACTTCCGCGAGGCCCTGCTCGAGCGCCGCGGCGAATTCGTGCGCACGGTCACGGAGAAGCTCCTGACCTATGCGCTCGGCCGCGCCGTCGGTGCCCATGACATGCCCGCGGTACGGCGAATTCTGAGCGGGTCGGCGTCCGACGACCATCGGTGGTCGTCGCTGATTCTGGGGATCGTGGAGAGCCAGCCGTTCCGGATGAGGATGGCGCAGGCTCCGACGTCGACTGCGGTGGCGCCGTGACGCCGGGCCGCTGCCGGCGGTGCTGCTGATTTCGCGGATCGTGGAGAGCCGGACGTTTCGCATGACGTATGGTGCCGGAATCCGGGGCGGCGGCGGTGGCACCGTGACGCGTGGGCTGCTGCCGGCGGCGTCGCTGTTTGCGGGTATCGTGGTAGAGCCGGGCGTTTCGGATACGGGCGTTTCGGATAGAGGATGTTGCCGGTCTTGGCGTGGCCGGCGGTGACGGGGTGACGCGTGGGCCGAGGTCGCCGGGCCGCAGCCCGGCCGCAAGCATTCGATGAGGAGCGACTAATGTTCATCACCAAGAAGTGCCTGTCCCGCCGGACCGTCTTGCGGGGACTCGGGGCGAGCGTGGCGCTGCCGCTGCTCGACGGGATGGTGCCGGCCCTGCAGGCGACGCGGCTCACCGCGGCGCGGCCGGTGAAGCGCCTCGGGGCGGTGTACGTGCCCAACGGCATGAGCATGCCCTACTGGGTGCCGGCGGCCGAGGGCAAGCTGGAGCTCACGCCCATCCTGACCCCGCTGGCCCCCGTGCAGGACCAGGTGCTGGTGCTCAGCGGCATGGCCAACGAGGAGGCCAAGCAGTGGCTGGACGAGGGTGACGGCGACCACTCGCGCTGCCAGGCCGCGTTCCTCACCGGGGCGCACGCCATGAAGGCGTCGGGCACCACCAACGCGACCCTCGAGGTCGGCGTGTCGATGGACCAGCTCGCGGCCCGCGACCTGCGCGAGGACACCCAGCTTGCCTCGCTCGAGCTGTCGCTCGAGGCCAACGACCTCGCCGGGCAGTGCGAGGACGGCTACGGCTGCGCCTACAGCGCCACCCTCGCGTGGAGCGACAAGAACACCCCGCTGCCGATGGAGACGAATCCCCGCGCGGTGTTCGAGCACCTCTTCGGGGCGGTCGGCACCACCGAGACCGAGGCGCGGATGCGCGCGCTGCGCCGCGACCGCAGCATCCTCGACTCGGTCAGCGCCGAGATCACCGACCTGCAGCGGCAGCTCGGCCGCGGCGACCGCTCGAAGCTCGCCGGCTATCTCGACTCGGTGCGCGACATCGAGCGCCGCATCCAGATCGCCGAGAGCCAGAGCGACCGCGAGCTGCCCGACGTGGTGCAGCCGGCTGGCGTCCCGGCCCGCCTCGAGGAGTACGCGGACCTCATGTTCGACCTGATGCTGGTGGCGTTCCAGGCCGACCTGACGCGGGTCTCGACGTACCTCGTGGGCCGCGAGAAGAGCGTGCGCACGTTCCCCGAGATCGGGGTCGCCGACCCGCACCACCCGACGTCGCACCACCGGCAGCGGCCCGAGCAGCTCGCGAAGCTGTCGAAGATCAACACGTTCCACATGCAGATGTTCGCGCGCTTCCTCGAGAAGATGGCGGCGACGCAGGACGGCGACGGCTCGCTGCTCGATCACTCGGCGGTGATCTACGGCGCGGGCATGGGGAACAGCAACGCGCACGACCCGCTCGACCTGCCCATCGTCCTCGCCGGCGGCGGGGGCGGCACCATCAAGGGCGGGCGGCACGTGCGGCTGCCGGAGGGGACGCCGCTGGCCAACATGCACCTGACGGTCCTCGGCAAGATGGGGATTCCGGCCGAGCGGCTCGGCGACGCGACCGGCGACCTGCCGATCGTGTCCGGCGTGTAGAGGGTCTGCCGGGAGTCTGCGCCGGCGGACGCGGCGGAACTCCCGGACCGTCGATCGGGCGGCGATCGGGGCCGCGGGCGGGAATCGCCGGGCGGGGGAGTGGCGCCGCGGGACGACACAGCCTCCTCCCGCGCGGGCTGGACGGACGCAGGCGGAGCCGCGGAGCGGCCTTTCCCGGCCGCCAGCATGGTGGTGGGCCGCCGCAGGATGGTCAGCGGTGGCGTGGGCCGGGGTGGATTGCCGGAGGAAGTGACGATGCACATCAACAGCAGATCGGTAATCGGTGTCGGCCTCGGCCTGCTCGTCGCGGTCCCACTCGCCGCCGCTCCCGCCGATGACCTCTCGCTCGTCGAGGCGGCCCGGCAGCAGCACACTGCGGCCGTACGCTCCCTCCTGGCGGACGGCGCGTCCGTGAACGCGAGCCGGCCGGACGGTGTCACCGCTCTGCACTGGGCGACGCAGTGGGACGACGCCGAGATCGCCGATCTCCTCATCGCGGCCGGCGCGGACGTCAACCGCGCCGACCAGTACGGCGTCACCCCCCTCACCCTCGCCTGCACGAACGCCAGCACGAAGATGGTCGGGGGGCTGCTCGCGGCCGGCGCCGACGCCGCCGCCGCGCAGGCGAACGGCGAGACGGCGCTGATGACCTGCGCGCGCAGCGGCGTCCGCGACACCGTCGACCGTCTCGTCGCGGCCGGCGCCGACGTCAACGCCAGCGAGAGCTACCACCGCCAGACGGCGCTGATGTGGGCGGCCTGGGAGGGGCACATCGACGTCGTCGAGGCGCTGATCGAGCACGGCGCCGACGTCGACGCCCGGACCACCACCGGCTACACCGCCCTCCTCCTCGCGGCGCGGGACGCCCACGCGGCCGTGACCAGGAGCCTGCTCGACGCCGGGGCGGACGTGAACGCGGTGTCCAGCAACTGGACCACCGCCCTCGTCGTCGCCACCATCCGCGGCCACGTCGACTACGTCGAGCTGCTTCTCAGCCGCGGTGCCGACCCCAACGTCGGTCCCGGGTACACCCCCCTGCACTGGGCGGCGGGCGAGTGGGACACCGAGCTGAACGACCTCTCGAACGGCGTGGCCGAGGGCAACCAGTGGAGCATCTTCGGCGGCATGCACGCCCCCGACCGCCTGCGCACCGTGCGGGCCCTGCTCGACCACGGGGCCGACCCCGACGCCCGCACGAACGGCACCCCCGGCTTCGGCATCAAGGTGAAGGGCCATTTGGGCAACCTCACCGAGGGCACGCCGTTCCTCATCGCGGCGCGCGCGAACGACACCGCGGTGATGCGCCTGCTCCTCGAGCACGGCGCCGACCCCTTCATCCCCACCCGCAACGGCACCACCCCGCTCATGATGGCGGCGGGCGTGGGGCACGAGCCGGGCATCACCCGCTCGCCCGAGCGCGAGGCCCTCGAGGCGGTCCACCTGCTGGTGGAGCTGGGCGCCGACGTCAACGCCGCCAACGAGGCCGGCGACACCGCGCTGCACGGCGCCGCCTGGCGCGAGCGGGCCGACTCGATCGTGCAGTTCCTGGTCGACCGCGGCGCCGACGTCAACGCGAAGAACCACCGCGGCTGGACCCCGCTGGTCATCGCCGAGGGCGTCCACACCGGCGGCAACTTCATCAAGTCCGACACCACCGCCGCGCTCCTGCGCAAGCTGGGGGCCGAGCCCAGTCCCCCGGATATCTCGCGCGAGCCGGACGCGCGATAGTCGCCTCACGCTCCAGGGTTCCGGAAGGTCCTCGATTTCAACTCGAAGCCCGCCGGGTGGGTGAAGCCCGGCGTCGGGATACCCGTGCGTACCTCACCGCATCGGGAGTGGCCCAGTGTGCCGAGGGCCGCGACCGCCGGAGTCGGTTGGGGTCGGTGGGGTCGACGGGTCAATCAGGCTTGTCGAGGGGCGGGCCGAGGGCCTCGAGGTGCCGAGCGAAGTGCTCGTTGAAGAGCGCCCCGGTGCGCCGCGCGCGGAGCTGCCGGACCACCTGCGGCCCCGGCATGCCCAGCCGGTTGAGGATCAGGCCCGCCACTAGGGCTGAGCGGTTGAACCCCATCCCGCAGTGCGAGAGGACGCGGTGGCCTTGGCCGACGAGGGTCGCGCCGAGGGCGGCGACAGCGTCGAGCTTTTCGAGGTTGGGCAGGTCCTCGTCGAGGATCGGGAAATAGACGTAGAGGATCTGGTTGGGCACCGTCGGCACCCCGATGTCGAGGCCGCCCTCCAGGTCGATGATGGTGTCGATGCCGCGGGACGAGACCGCGTTCCAGTCGTGGATGACGGGCGAGATGAACAGCCGCCCGGCGTCGTCCACCTGGGTCACCTGGTACAGATCGGGCGGCAGCCCGTGCTGCCCATCGTTCGTGGGTTTGTCGGCCGCGTCGCCGTTCGACATGGGATATGCCTCCCGTCTCCTTGCGGGTTGTCCGCCGGCGCGGGCCGGCTAATCCTGTGTCCCCGCCTTCGTCATCACGCCCGCGCCGGCCGGCCTTCGGGCGTCCGCCCCGTCATCGGCGAGCCGGCTGTGAGCGCTGCTTCCGCGGCGGTCGGGGGCTGCTGGACCCCGGCGTGCCTCAGCCGCCGAGCTCCCGTACGAAGGCGACCACGGCTTGTCCGATCTCGTCGGGCGAGTCCTCCTGGATGAAGTGGCGACCGCGCACCGTCACCTCCCGCTGGTTCTTCCAGCTTCGGCAGAACTCGCGCTGCGCCCCGGTGAGGATCGCCCCCGGGTCGGCGTTGACGAACAGCTTCGGGAGGTCGTTCGCGACCATCCAGTCCGCGTAGTCGCGGACGATGCGGGTGACGTCCTCGGGCTCGCCGTCGATGGGGATCTCGCGCGGCCACGTCAGGGTGGGCCGCCGCGACTCGCCGGGCTCCGTGTAGGGGGCCCGGTAGGCGGCCATCTCCGCCTCGGTGAGCCGCCGCAGGATCGAGCCGGGGAGGACCCGCTCGACGAAGACGTTGTTGTCGAGCACCATCCCCTCGCCGGCATCCGAGCGGAACCCCTGGAAGACCCGCCGCGCCGCCTCCGGCCACTCCGCCCACGTCACCGGCCGGACCAGCGCCTCCATGTAGGCGATGCCGCGGGTCGCGCCGCGGTGCCGGTTCGCCCAGTCGAAGCCGAGAGCGGAGCCCCAGTCGTGCACCACCCACGTCACGTTCGAGGCGACGCCGAGGGCGGCGAGGGCGGCGTCGAGAAACTCGCGGTGCTCGACGAAGCGGTACCGTCCCGGCCCGGAGTCGTCCAGCTTCTCGGAATCGCCCATGCCGATCAGGTCGGGGGCGAGGCAGCGCCCCAGGGGCGCCGCGTGGGGCATGACGTTGCGCCAGAGGTAGGACGAGGTCGGGTTGCCGTGCAGGAAGACGATGGGGTCGCCCCGCCCCATCTCGACGTAGGCCATGCGCTTGCCGAGCACCTCGACGGTCCGCTTCGGCGGCGTGTCTGGAGTCATGGGAGGGATCGTAGCAGCCGGCGGCGCGCGGCCGAAGCGGTCGGCCGCCCTGACCGGTGTCGAGCGGTGCGTCGCGAAGGGGCTGGGGAGACGCCGGGGAGCCCGGACGCGCGGAATGGGTGCACGACAGGAAAGTTGAGGATTTGCCGTCAGGGAGCCGTCAGGGGTATTGAGCGAGCGCTGATCGACCGATTGCTCGGGTAGGAGGATTCCGACCATGCCCGAGGCGCAAGTGACGAGACCGTTCGGTCACGCGGCCGAAAAAGGGGGCTTCAAGGAGGAGGTGTTCGCCGCGTTGGAGGCGGCCGTCCAGGCCGATGTCGACGCGTTCCTGCGACGCGGAAGGGGGAATGCGCAGGACTTCGAGACCCTCGAGCGGACCATTCACCGTCGAGCCCTCGACGCCGCCGACCGGGTCATCCGGGCGGCTGGGGCGCGGCGTTCGTAGCCGCTCTCGCGGCCGAAGTCGATGCGCTCATCGGACCGGGGAGCGTGGAGACGCAGGACTTCGAGGCCTTCGAGCAGGCGCTCCGTCGCCAAGCCCTCGGCATCGCCGCGCAGATGGCGGCGGAGCGGTTCAACGCGGACCACACCGACCGGTCGGGTTCGACCATCCCGTGCGCGTGCGGCCAGCCGGCGCAGTACGTAGGCCGCCGCCCGAAGACGTTCATCACGCTGATGGGCCCGATGAGGCTGGAACGGGCCTACTACTACTGCCGCGCCTGCCGCCGGGGAAGCTGCCCGCGCGACCGGGCCCTGGACCTGCAAGACACCTCGCTGTCACCGGGCACCACCCGGCTGGTGGGCATGATGGCGGCCGAGGTCAGCTTCAACAAGGCGAGCGAGTTGTTGGCCCTGACCGGGGTGGAGGTCGAGGCCCGGCAGGTCGAGCGCTGCGCCGAGGCGCTCGGCCGCGAAATCGCCCGTGACGAGCGCGCCGTCCGCGGGCAGACCGCACCGGCGCCCGCGCCCACGATGTACCTGGGGCTGGACGGGACCGGCGTGCCGGTCCGCCCGGCCGAGGTCGCCGGGCGCCGCGGCAAGCAGCCCGACGGCTCCGCCAAGACCCGCGAGGTCAAGCTGTCGACGGTGTGGACGGCCGAAGGGCGCGACGACGAGGGCCGGCCTCGCCGCGACCCGGGGTCGGTCAGCTACAACGCCGCCGTCGAGAGCGCGGCCAGCCGCGACACCGACCCGCAGCCGGCCGCCTTCCCCCAACGCGTCCAGCGCGAGGCGCAACGGCGCGGCTTCGACACCGCCGCCCGACAGGTCGTCATCGGCGACGGCGCCCCCTGGATCTGGAATCTGGCCGACGAGCATTTCCCCGACGCCATCCAAATCGTCGACATCTACCACGCCAAGCAGCATCTGAGCGATGTCGCCAAGGCCGTCTACGGCCCCGGCACGGACCTGGCCGACCGGTGGGGCAAGGCCCGGCGGGACGAGTTGGACGCGGGGCGGATCGACGCGGTCCTGACCGAACTGCGCGTCCACAGCGAGCACTGCGAGGAGGCCCGCAAGTGCATCGACTACCTGACCCGCAACCGCCACCGGATGCGCTATCCGGAGTTCCGAGCGGCGGGTCTCTGCGTGTCGTCGGCCGTCGTCGAGTCCGGCTGCAAGCTCGTCATCGGCGCCCGGCTCAAGCGCGCCGGCATGCGCTGGACCGTGGCCGGCGCCAACGCCATCACCGCCCTGCGCTGCTGCATCCTCAGTGGCCGCTTCGAGGACTTCTGGCAGCGACGAGCCGCGAACGCCGCCTGACGCCATCCAACAATGGTGTCGTGCACCCGCGCGGAATCCGCCGGTGGACAGCCCGCGCCGGCACTGGTAGAATACCGCGTTACAGGATTGACATCGGGCGACCGGTGCGTCCGGCCGCCCGCTCGGCGATTCGGGAGTCATGGAGGTGAGGGGAATGAGAAGCGCTGGTCTCGTGCTCGGCTGTCTGGCGGCAGCAGCAGCGGTGATGGTCGCGGCCCCGGCCGCGGCCGAGGCGCCGGAGAACCCGACGTTCCACAAGGACATCGAGCCGATCCTGCAGCGTTCCTGCCAGGTGTGCCACCGGCCGAACAACATGGCCCCGATGTCGCTGATGACCTACCAGGAGACCCGGCCGTGGGCCCGGTCCATCCGCGCCAAGGTCGAGGCGCGCGAGATGCCGCCGTGGCACATCGATCCCAAGGTCGGCGTGCAGAGCTTCAAGGACGACAAGTCGCTGAGCGACGACGAGATTCTGACCGTCAGCAACTGGGTGCAGAACGGGGCGCCGCGGGGCAACCCCGAGGACGCGCCGGCCGCAGTCGAGTTCCAGGAGTTCGGGGCCTGGACCATCGAGCCCGACGTCATCGTGACCTCGCCGCCGCACACGGTGCCGGCCGAGGCGGGCGACTGGTGGGGCGACTACATCGTGCCGTCGGGCATTCCCGACGACCGCTACATCAAGGCCATCCAGACCCGGGCCGGCGACCTGCGGGTGGTGCACCACGCTCTGACCTACGCGGTGACCGACCCCGACGCCCTGCTCAATGACAGCTCCGAGGACGCGTTCCTGAACGAGTACGCGGTGGGCAAGAACGCCGACGTGTACCCGGACGGGACGGGACGGCTCTTCCCCGGCGACGCGCGGGTGCGGTTCAGCTTCCACTACCACTCGGTGGGCGAGGAGGTGACCGACCAGACGGATCTCGGGTTCGTGCTGTACCCCGAGGACTACGAGCCCGAGCACATCCTCTACTCGCGGCAGCTCGGGCAGGCCGGCGAACTCGACATCCCCGCCGGCCAGGTGACCCGCCACGACGGCTACCAGAAGATGTACCTGCCCGGGAAGCTGACCGGCTTCCAGCCCCACATGCACTTCCTGGGGACCCGGCAGTGCCTCGAGCTGATCTACCCGAACGGGTCGACGGAGATGGTCAACTGCGCCAACTTCGACTTCAACTGGCACATCGTCTACAACTACGAGGACGCCGCGCAGCCGGTGTACCCCGCGGGCACGACCCTGCACGTGATCAGCTATCACGACAACACGCAGGCGAACCGCGGCAACCACGATCCGAAGAACTGGACCGGCGGCGGCAGCCGCACCGTCGACGAGATGGCCTTCGCCTGGATAAGCTGGCACGACCTCACCGAGGAGGAGTACGCGGCCGAGCTGGAGGCCAGGGCGAACGCCGACAACGACTGACGGCGGCGTAGCCGGGGGTCTGGTGCCGCGGACGGCGCGGCCCCATCCCTCGGAGACGGTTGGCTGGGCGGCAAGCGGAGGCCGCAGTACGACCGCGCGGTCGCGCTGGGGAGTTTCGCTGGCGCGAAGCTCATCGGCGACGATTCCGGGCTAGACCCATGCCCTCTGCGGGGGCCGCCGCGGCTCCCGCAGGGGGTTTTTTTCAGCAACGGAAGGGGAAGCGGAAGTGACGATGCAGTTTCTCGGTCGACGGGCGGTGCGGCGCGGGCTCGCCGGCGGCTTGGGGGCGGTGATGGTGTTGGCGGCGGCGGGCGCGTCGGCCCAGGTCAGCCGCCGGGACGTGCCCATCGTGGCCCAGCCCCAGCAGCGCTTCAACTCGGGACAGGACATCCAGCCCATCTTCGAGGGGTGGACGCGGAACGAGGACGGGAGCTACCAGTTCCACTACGGCTACCTGAACCGCAACTACCGCGAGCGGCCGAACGTGCCGGTGGGCGCGGACAACTTCTTCTCGCCCGGCGAGCCCGACCGCGGCCAGCCCACCTACTTCTATCCCCGCACCAACCGGTACCAGTTCGACGTGCACGTGCCGGCCGACTTCCCCCGCGACGCCGAGCTGATCTGGGAGGTGACCCGGCAGGGGAGCACCCAGCGCGCCTACGGCTGGCTGCAGCCGGAGTGGGAGATCGACGTCAACACCATCACGTCGAACGCCCGCACGCAGTTCGGCCGCGGCGTGGACGAGCTGTACACGAACATCTACCCGGTCGTCAGCGTCGAGGCGAGCCACGACACGGTCGCGGTCGGGACTCCGGTGACCCTCACCGCCCGGGTGACCGACGACGACCTGCCGAGGCCGGTCCCCGAGCGGGAGGGCCTGCCGCGGCGTCGCCGCGACCCGACCCTGGTGCCGCCGCCGGGCGCGCCGCAGATTCCCGACAACATCCCGAGCTATACGCGGCCGAGCCCGACCCGGAACCACATCTCGGTGCTCTGGGCGGTGTATCGCGGACCGGCCGACGCCGAGTTCGAACCGTACGGCTATCAGGAATGGGCGGACGGGATGGACGGCGACGGCTGGACGTCGGGCACGTTCGAGACCACCGTGACCCTGGACGAGCCGGGCGATTACACGCTGCGCGCCTTCGTCAGCGACGCCATGCTGATCTCGCACGCGGAGGTCGAGATCACGGTGACTGCGGCCGAGCAATAGTCTTGCGTCGGAATCGGCCGGCTTGGGCCCGCCTCCTCGGAGGCTCTGCCTCCTGACCTCCCGAAGGACTCGATGAGCGGGCGGCGCGGCGCGCGCTGCCCGGCCCGATGGGCGTAGAACGGTGGAGCGCGGGCGCTCCGCTATCCGAGCCGCCGGGTCGCGCGCGCGGTCAGGAACACCGCCGTGGCCAGGCACGCCGCCCCCACCGGCACCGCGGCGATGCCGAGCCCCGGATCCCCCCCGTAGAGCTGCACCCCGCCCGCGAAGAACCCGCCCGGCAGTAGCACGCTCGCCCCCACGAGGCACCGCGACGCCATCCGCCGGTTCCCGTCCTCGAGGTCGGGGAACGCGCGCAGGCACAGCGCCCAAGCGACGTGGACGAGGCCCAGCAGGGCGCCGTGGGCGTGGGCCAGGGTCCACATGAGCCGCCGCGTCTCGTTGGTGACGTCCAGGTAGAAGCCGGCCTTGAACCCGTGCAGCAGCTCCAGGCAGAAGCCGACGGAGAGGAAGACCAGCAGCGACCACCACCCGAAGCGGAGGTGGCGGGCCGCATAGTCGATGTCGGGGCGGGGTCGCTGAGCCACTACTTTCGAAGGGCGGGGTCGCTGAGCCACTATGTCTCGAAGGGTGGGCTGAGCACTATTCTCGGAGGAAGAGGGGCCGCCGGTCGCGGGCGTCGAAGAGCCGCCGCATGGCGTCGACGCGCAGCTCGCCGCTCGGGTCGACGAGCAGCTCGGGCTCGCGCCGCAGGCGGGCGGCGGGCGAAGCGCGCCATTCCTGGAGCACGCGGACCGCGGCGTCGACCCGCGCCTGCCGGGGGCCGACGAAGTCGTAGTCGAGGTTCGCGTAGCCGGGCAGGCTGCGCAGCGAGCGGGCGGCGATGAACCGCACCGCGTCGTAGGGGTCGCCGAGGGCCTCGCCCAAGTGGGGCACCATCCACGTCGTCCCCGAGGCCTCCTGGGCCGGCCCCCAGCCCATGCTCCAGGCGGTGAGGGCGCGCAGGCCCGCGTCGCCGGCCAGCATCCACCGCAGCCCCGCCGCCACCGTGCGGTCGCCGTTCCGCAGGGGCGGGATGGGCATGTCGTACCACTCATCGAGCGCCTCCGCCGTCCACGCCAGGGTCTTGTCCAGGTGGCACAAGTTGCACGCGTTGGGCCTTCCCAACTGCACTGTCTCCGCCGCCGACGGGCTCCCCACCGTGTGGCTGCGTATCGCCTTCAGCAGCCCGTAGCTCGTGTACGGCATGTGGCAGTTGTAGCACCGGCTGCCCGCCGACTGGGGGGCGTGGCGGGTATGCGCGGCGGGGTCCGCGCGCAGCGGCTCGTGGCACTGCAGGCACGCCTCGTCGCCGTCCATGCCCGCCGACACCTGGTGGGTGTCGGCCCACTCCGCCACGCTCCGCGGATCGTCGGCGGTCTTGTGCATGGCGTGGCACGAGAAGCAGCTCAGGGTGCGCTCCGGGGTCTCCGCGTCGCGGAAGCACGGCGAGTCGAGCAGCCCGTTGTACTCGCGGCCCGAGACCCGGATGGTGCCGTCGGGCCAGAACGAGCCGCGGACGAACTCGGGGTCGGCGGCGACCAGCGCCCGGATGTCCTCGGAAGTGCGGTCGGCCGCGGGCTGGACGATGAACCGCGTGTCCCGCAGCTCGTCGCCGGGGCGGTAGGGCAGCCCCTCGCGGCTCGCCCGCCGCTCGTCCTCGGGGGCGTAGTACTCCCACACGCTGTGGCACTGCCCGCAGACCTGCGACGACCGCGCCGGATCGAGGGTGGCGGGCTGGACGATGGTCGAATCGCCGTCTCCCGCGAGGTGGCGCCCGTAGCGGCGCAGGGGACTGCGGTTGGCCTCGACGTGGGCGTCGGCGGGGCCGTGGCACGACTCGCAGGCGATGCCGAACTCGGCGACGGTGGTGTCGATGGCCTGCTCGGCGAACGGCACGGAGCGGTAGGGGGTGTCGAAGGCGGTTCGGCCCTGGGTGGTGTGGCAGACGATGCACACCGCGTTCCAGTGGCCGTCGAGCATGGCCAGCGACTGCCCCGGCGGGTGTAGCACGAGCGAGCTGCGCGGCACCCACTTCTCTTCGTCGAGCAGGTACGCCCCCGGCAGCACGTTCAGCCCGCGGTCGTGCCCGGTCGCGTACCAATAGACGTTCTGGTGGTGAGACCCCGTCATCAGGACCACCCGCCGGCTGATGCGGGGACGCTCGGCGTCCGGCCCCTCCCAGCCGGGGTCGTCGAACTCCGCCCACAGCTCGTCTCCCCGGCGCTCGAGCTGCATCGGGCTGCCGTGGACCGCCTCTACCCGCACGCCGTCGAAGTCGGCGCTGACGGTGTCGGGGGTGGCGCGCTGGGTCATCGTCCGGTGGTACGACCCGTGCCAGCTCTCGTACTCCGAGGGGTGGCAGGCGCGGCAGGTGTCCGACGACACGTAGCCGTCGCCGGTCACCTCGACGGGGCGGTCGACCACCTCGGTCTCCGGGATCGGCCGGTCGGCGGTGAGGGCCAGGGTGATGCCGAGGCCGGTCGACGCGGCGAGGATCAGGAGCGCGGGGGCGCGGCGGAGCATGGATGCAGAACGTGACCGCCGCGAAGGATCTCCCGCCGAAGGTGCGGGGACCGCGGGGGGGCGCGGGGGTCGAGGCATCGGAAGGGATTATATGGGCAGGCAGCGCCGCCTCGGGGCCGCTGCCCGCCCGGTCCAGTCGTTCCAGCGTCCGCGCCGTTCTGCGGCGCAGACGACTAGTTGACGGCGAAGCAGTAGTAGTAGCCGTTGCCCCCCGTGGCCTGCAGGTTGGCCTGGCTGCAGCCGCGCGAGCCGTGGGCCGAGTTCCACGAGTTGGGGTTCGGGCCGCCGCCGGTGCGGTCGAAGTGGCCGACCATGGCGCTGCCCTCGCCGTCGGCGTTCGACGTCCAGTTGCCGCAGGTGGTGTCCGCATCGCCCATGACGGCGGTGCCGTCGAGGTACGACCCGGTCAGGATGTCGTGCTGGTTCGGGCTGTCGCCCCGGCCGGGGGTCATCCCGCCCTGCTCGTTGAGCACGGTCTCCTTGGTGAGGTTGTTCTCGAAGTGCAGCACGTCGAGGTCGCGCGCGACGACCACGCCGGCGTGGTTCTGCCAGGGCCCGGCGCCGATGCGGTCGCGGGCGTTGACGCCGCCCTCGCCCGTGGTGCTCAGGTAGGCCCGCCACGTCCGGCTGCCGGCCCCGACCGCCGCCGCCAGCGACTGGCAGTGGGCGTCGGCCCCGTCGAGCCCGCCGAGGTTGGCGCCGTCGCCGGGGCCGGCGCTGGTCAGGAAGAAGGTCATGTCGGCGACCTGCGCCTCCGCGGGGGAGGCGGTCGCGAAGCCCGCGAGCAGGGCGACG
Source organism: Vicinamibacterales bacterium (assembly GCA_963664545.2). GTDB lineage: Bacteria > Acidobacteriota > Vicinamibacteria > Vicinamibacterales > UBA8438 > JAJEEA01. The sequence goes on from OY761475.2 coordinate 4,894,502, forward strand.
CCCAACAGCAGCATCTTCTTCATTCTCGTTCTCCTCTCGCGTGTCGACCGCGGGAAGACCCCGCCGACACATCAGTTACGTATCGGCCGATTATAGCGCGGCCGGCCGGCACCTCGGGTCGGCGATGCAGCGCGGCTAGCGCCTGCGTATACTGTCGGCGGAGTCGGTGCCGCCGCGTCGGAGGCGCCGCCGCCGGGATGAGGTGAGAACATGGTGAGGACCGTTGCGTCGTTGTCCCGCGTCGGGGCGTCCGCCCTGCTGCTCGCGGCCGGGGCCGCCGCCGTCGAGGCCCAGTCGGCGGGCCAGATCATGCGCCAGGCCGAGGCCGACTTCCTGGCCGGACGCATCGACGAGTCGGTGGCCGGCTTCGACCAGGTGGCGCGAGCGCGGCCCGACGCGGCGCCCCAGTTCTGGCAGCGGGGCATCGCGCTCTACTACGCGGGGCGCTACGACGACTGCCGCCGCCAGTTCGAGGACCACCGCATCGTCAACCCCAACGACGTCGAGAACGCCGCGTGGCACTTCCTGTGCGTCGCCCGCGGCGAGTCGCCGGAGGCGGCGCTGGCGGCGCTGCTGCCGGTGGGGCGGGACCGGCGCCGGCCCATGCCCGAGATCTACGAGATGTTCCGCGGCCGCATGACCCCCGAGGAGGTTCTCGCCGAGGCCGGGGTGCAGGCCAGCGCCCGCTTCTACGCCCACCTCTACCGCGGGCTCTACCACGAGGCGTGGGGCCGCGACGAGGCGGCGCGGGAGGAGATCTTTCTCGCCGCCGACCCCCGCTTCGCGCGCTTCGGGGGCTACATGCACGGGGTGGCGGTTGTGCACCGCAACCTGATGCAGCGGGGGCAGTAGTCGGCCGACAGGATGAACCGAGCCGCGAGCGCACCACGACGGCGTACCGCCGGCCGGGTTTCGGCCTGCACGGTACGGTGTTCGGGAGGCGTTCTTTCCCGACGGCCCGAGCCGCGCGGCTGATTCGACCGGCACCATGGGTCACCACGACGGCGGAGGGCGGTCGGCTGCCGATGCGTCGGGAGGGGCGCCCGCGGGCGCGGAGCTCAGCCGGCAGCGGCAGCGACTGGTGGATTGGGTGCGGGGTCAGCTCGTCGGCCCGGCCGGTTCGGGCCCGCTGCTCGGTTCGCCCACCGAACGGTATCCCACCGGCGTCCTGCACCCGGTCCAACCGGGTGGTTGGGGCCTGACCGGGCTCGATCCCGCGTGGTCGGAGAGCGCCGCGGACGGACCGGAAGTCGACCCGTCGCGGCCGCCGGCCGAGCTGCCTGGGCCGGACGTCTCCGCGTCGGTCGCGGCGCCGCCGGACGACGAGGAAGACGACTCGCCGGCCGGGGCTGACGGGATCCCGGGCGAGGTCACGGCGCGACCGGTTGGCCGCCGTCGCTACGTGCCGCCGTCCTCTGTCGGGCTCTCCTTCTTCGTGCGCGGTGATGCGCGTCTGCGCATCACGGCTTCCGCGGCAACCTACCGGCGAGTGATCGACCGCGACGAGGCCGGCCGGTTCACGAACCACCGGCCGGACGCCGGCCGCCCCGACGGTGACGGACGAGAGCCGGACGAGAGCGGCGGCCGAGACGGCGCGCGTTACGGCCGGACGCCTGTCGAATGCCATCTGGTCTGGCCCGACGGCGAGACGCCGGGCGGCTTGAACCGGCCGGTGGAACGCCGGCCGTATCGGGATGGAGACGTGCTGACCGCCGTGTTCTCCGGTCTCCCCGCGGCGGCCGTGCGGGGGGCCGAGGGACCCGAGACAGGTGCGTGGGAGGCCCAGGTCGACGTGCGCCGCCGGCCCTACGGGGACGGGCACCTCTTGACCGTGGCCTTCGCGAACCGCCGGCGCGAGGCGCCGCCCGGGTACGACCGCGCCGAACGGCGCCTGTTCGAAGCCCGTCTGGAATGCGAGATCGAGGCGGGCGAGCTGGCCGAGTACCCCGGCGTGGACCCGGCCCTGCTCACCGACGAGGAACAGGAAATCGAGCTCCGGTACCGCGATACGCGAATCTACGCGATCGGGCACGGCGCGGCCGCGGACTGGGAGCTGGAGGCGGGCCGGCCGCGTATCTGGTCCGAGTGCATGCCGGCGGTGGAAGTGCCGTCCGTGACGACCCGGGTGGCCGGGCTCGACGACGGCGTGCTGGTGATGCGCGATATCGCCGAGGCGCCGTTCGGGGCGGTCCTCGACCGGTTCGACGCGTTCGTGGACGGCTACGACGAGTGGGTGGGCCGGCAGCGGGCGTCGGCGGGCCGGCTCGCCGCCGGCGAGGAGGCGGCGGCGACGAGAACTTGCGCGCGGATGGACAAGGCGAGGGAACGGATGCGGGGCGGCGTGGAGCGGCTGCGCCGCGACGCCGACGCCGCCCTGGCGTTCCGGCTCGCCAACCGGGCGATGCTCGACCAGATGCGCCAGCACGATCGCGCCCGCGGCCGGGACCTGGACGATCGGCAGTATCGCTGGCGTCCGTTCCAGTTGGCGTTCCTGCTGGCGGTCGTCACGTCGACGATCGACGATCAGGATCGGGACCGGGACCTACTCGACCTGGTCTGGTTCCCCACCGGCGGCGGCAAGACGGAAGCGTACCTGGGACTGTTCGCCTTTCTCGTCGTCTGGCGGCGGCTGCGGCACGGCCCGGCGGGCGGCGGTACGGCAGTGCTGATGCGCTATACGCTGCGGCTGCTCACGCGGCAGCAGTTCGAGCGGGCGGCGCGCATCGTGTGCGCGCTCGAGCGGCTGCGCCGGCGCGGCGTCGCGCGAATCGGCGATGAGCCGGTCACGGTCGGGCTGTGGGTCGGGGCGGCGGCCAGTCCGAACACTTTCGAGGAGGCCGCGAAGCAGGTAGCGGGCATGGCGGTCGAGGATGCCGATTCGTCCGCCGGCGCGGCGGGCGGCGCCGTGCCGGCGGCCGGGAACGGGGCCGGCTCGGTGGCCCGTGCCGCCCCGCCGGACCCGATGTCCGGCGGCGGCCGTCGCCATCACCTGGTGTTGCAGTCCTGTCCCTGGTGCGGCCGGAGGCTCGCCGCTCCCGACGCATACCGAGCCGGTCCGACGGCGTTCCGGTTCTACTGCGGCAACCGTGCGTGCGCGTTCGGCGACGGGCGGCCGCTGCCCTGCAACGTGGTGGACGAAGCCCTGTACGAGGAGCCCCCGACGCTGCTCGTGGGCACGATCGACAAGTTCGCGCGGCTGGCGTGGGACGAGCGCGCGGCGGCGTTCTTCGGCGGCGGCGCGCGCCGGCCGCCGGAGCTGGTGATCCAGGACGAGCTGCACCTGATCGCCGGTCCCCTCGGATCGGTTGCCGGCGTGTACGAGGCGGCCGTCGAGACGGTGCTCGAGCAGCGCGGTGTTCGGCCGAAGTACGTCGCCTCGACCGCGACCATCCGCATGGCGCGCGAGCAGGTGCGACGGTTGTACGGGCGCGAGATGGCCGTCTTTCCGCCGCCGGGGCTCTCGGCCGGCGACTCGTGGTTCGCACGCTCGGACGGCTCGCGGCCGGGTCGGCTGTACGTCGGCTACCTCGCGCCGGGGCTCGACCAGCAGCACTGCCTGGCGCCGCTGGCGGCGACCCTGCTGGCGGCGCCCCCGGCCGTGTTCGCAGACCAGCAGGACCGCGAAGACCTGCTCGACGCCTGGTGGACGCAGGTGGTCTACCACGGCAGCCTCCGCGGCGTCGGCACCAGCCACAACGCCTTCGTCACCGACGTGCGCGCGTTCATGCGGCGCCTCGATGCCGAGCGGCTCCAGGCGATTCGCGAAGGAACGGAACGAGGGGAGGCGGGCTCGACGGTGCCCGAGAACACGGCGGCCGACATGGACCGCCGGTGGAGCCGGCCGGCCCTCGCCCAGCTCACCAGCCAGTCGACGGCGCAGGAGAACGCCCGCACCTTCGACCGGCTCGAGGCGCCGCGCGGCGCGGCGGACTGTCTGGACGCGGTGCTCGCGACCAACATGATCTCGGTGGGGGTCGACGTCGACCGGCTGGCCGCCATGGTCATCAACGGCCAGCCGCTCACCACCGCCGAGTACATCCAGGCCAGCAGCCGGATCGGGCGCGCCGACGTGCCGGGCCTCGTCTTCGCGAACTACTACCGCCACCAGGCGCGCAGCCTGTCCCACTACGAGAACTTCCGGCCCTACCACGAGTCGTTCTACCGTTTCGTCGAGCCGACGAGCGTGACGCCGTTCACCTACCAGGTGCGCAGGCGCGCGCTGCATGCGGCGCTCGTCATCGCGCTGCGCCACGGCGGCGGGGAGTTGACCGCCAACGCCGCCGCGGCGTGGTTCGACAAGGGCGACGCCCGGGTGCGGGCCGTCGTCGACGCGCTCAAGCGGCGCTGCCGCCGGGCCGATCCCGATGCGGCCGACGACACCGCCCGCCACCTCGATCGGCTCGTCGACGAATGGCACGACGAGGCGACGCGCTGCGCGCGCGAGAGGCGCGGCCTGCAATACGATTGCCGGGACAACGCCGCCGACCGCCTGCTCGGCGCCTTCGACGACGAGCGGCCGGCCCGCTGGAAGACGCTTCATTCGATGCGCAACATCGAGGACACGGCGGTGCTGCGGGCGGCGAAGGCGCCCGAGGGCCACGGGTGAGGTCCGCCCGCGCAGGCGCCCGGCCCGGGCCGAGGCGTGGAGCCGTGGCGAGAGTCGCCGCCGCATTCGGACGGCGACGCATCCCGCGCGGCGGCGTTGCTCCGCGGACTGCGTGCAGCCCGCGGGTGCCCGCACCCGACATGCGCCCTCGTCGCGTCCTGCTACGCGGGCGCCTCGGCGCCGCGCCCGGCGTCGTTCGCGCGCGGTCCGACGCGGGGTTGCGCCATGGGCCCCCAGATGCCTGACGAGCCGATTCCGGTGCGGTTGTCCCATCTATTGCGCTATTGCGCGGTGGGGGCGGTGGTGCGCGGCCCCGACTACCTGGTGACGGTGCAGGATACGAGCACCTGGCGGTGCGGGCCGGAACACGAGATCCGGTACGTCGACCAGGTGCGCGCCGCCCTCGGCATCGGCAAGACCCTGCGTACGCCCCCGACGGCGCGGGTAGAGGACGGCGCGCTGATCGGACGCCCGGTTCCCGCCACGCGGTTTCCGGCATGGACGCGATGCACGCGGTGCGGACTGCTGCACCATCGGCCCTGGAAGCGCGCCTCCACGGCGCTCCCGCACGCCCTGTCGCGGCGGTCCGGCGACACGTGGACGTGCGCGCGGCGGGACGACGGGCGGGCGTGCGGGGGGAGACTGGAGCAGGCGCCCTGGGTTCTGGCCCACGCGCGCGGCTACCTCGCCGACGTGCCCTGGCACGGGTTGGCGCACGCCGACGGCCGGCATCCGGCCCGACGCGGGTGCCGCCCCGACTGGCGGCGGCCGTACATGACCGTGGTGTCGTCCGGCCGGGGCCACGAGGTTCGGTGCACCCGCTGCGGGACGTCGGGGCCGCTGCCGCAGCTCTTTCCCTTCGGGGAGCGGACCTGGCAGCAGCCCTGGTTCCCCGAGCTTCCGCCCGAGCCCCTTGAGGAGCCGGCCTGGGTGCTCGCGATCAACGACGTTCGGGTCCACGCGCCGGAGACCGCCAACGCCCTGGTGATACCGCCGGAGTCGCGCATTCGCCGGGGGACGGTGGTCGATCGGCTGTACGGAAGCACCGACAAGCAGAGGGCGCTACGCGAAGCCCGTTCGGACTTCCAGCGCGCGACGATACTCCGGCGCATCGCGCGGGAGCTCGGCTGCACGCGGGAGGAGGTCCGTGACGCTCAGGCCGAGATCGACGAGGGCTATCCGCTCCGCGGGCAGCCCATCCCGGGCGGCGACCTGTTGCAGAGCGAGTATCGGGCCCTCGTCGAGACGATCCCGGATCTCCGCGAGGACGAGGATTTCGTGACCTCGCATCACGGCGCGGCGTGGTCGGCGCTGGTCCGTGGTCTGGAAGGCCCGGCCCGCGGCATCGCCGCCGCCGTCGACCGGCTCGTGGAAGTCGAGCGCCTCAAGGAGATCATGGTGTTCAGGGGGTTCGGGCGGCTGGGCGGCGAGTCCCTGACGCCGCCCGACCTGACCGGCGAGAGCGACTGGCTGCCGGCCCTGGAGCTTTACGGCGAAGGCGTGTTCTTCACCCTGGACGAGGCGCGCCTGAGGCGATGGGAGGCGGAAGAGGCCCTGCGGGCGCGGGCCCGGTCGTTCCAGGAGCGGTTCGCCGGCGGCCCCGTGCGCCTGTCCCCGCCGCCGCGGGTGTCGCCCCGGTTCCTGCTGCTGCACACGCTGGCCCACCTCCTGATCCGCGCCCTGGAGACCACGGCCGGCTATCCCGCGGCGTCGTTGAAGGAGCGCATCTACTGCGATGCCGGCGGCGAGCCCGACCGGCCCCCGATGGCCGGCGTCCTCATCTACGTCGCGGTGCCCGACACCCAGGGCTCGCTGGGCGGCCTGACCCAACAGGCGCAGCCGCGCCGGTTCCTGCGCCTGCTCACCGACGCGGTGGACGCGGCGGCTTGGTGCTCGATGGATCCGGTCTGCGGCGAGCAGGAGGGCCACGGGCCCGGTCTGTTGAACCGGGCCGCCTGTCACGCCTGCGCCCTCGTGCCGGAGCCGAGCTGTGCCTACGGAAACGTGCTGCTCGATCGAGCGTTCGTGGCCGGCTCGCCGGACGGGAGGTGCCCGGCGTTGTTCGGCGACCGGGTGCGGACCGTCAGCGGCGCTTGATGCTCTTCCTGGGAAGGCCGGAGGCCGGCAGAGACTCGGACACGCGGAGATTCTTACCCGCGGGCCCGTCGTGGGCGGGCGGGCAGTCGTTGACGGCGGGATGTCGAGGATGGACCGGGAGAGAGAGCGGGAGATCGTGCGCGTCCTGGCGGCGAGGCGCAGGACGTTCGAGCTGCCGGGCATCCACGAGCTGAGCAAGGTGGCGGAGCGAGCAGTTCGCCGTGGGACCGGTGCCGGTGCCGGAGGCGGGGCAGGTGCTGGAGGAGGTGCCAGTGCCGGAGGTTCAGGCAGCTCGCCGAAGGAAGAAAGGACTCTGGTCGTCGGCGGCCCCGGGACCGGCAAGACGGTTCTCTGCCTGCATCGCGCCGGCCGTCACCGAAGGCTGAAGGAGCACTACCGGTTCCTCGTCTGGAACCACCTGCTGCACCGGGCGAGCCGGCAGCTCCACGGTGAAGAGCTCGCCGGCGAAACATGGGAGTCCTGGTTCGACAGGATTTTCCGGGAACGTACCGGGCGGGCGCTGCCGAGAGAGCCGGCGGAAGGGGGCGACGACTACAGGCCGATCGACTGGGAGGCCGCTCAACGTGTCGTGCCGACTCGTCCCCTGGTGCCCGCCTACGCGCCGTGGCTCGTCATCGACGAAGGCCAGGACATGCCGCCGCAGTTCTACCGGATGCTCGTCGAGTTCGGCTTCACGCGGTTCTTCGTGGCCGCCGATCAGAACCAGCAGATCACGGAGCGGCACAGCAGCCGCCAGGACATCGAGACGGAGCTGGACATCGACGCCGAGGACGTCATCATACTGAAATGCAACTACCGCAACAGCACACCGGTGGCCAAGTTGGCGCGTGCGTTCCACACCGGTGATCCGGCCAATCCCCCGCCTGACCTGCCCATCGATCGGCCCGGTCCGGTCCCTCTGCTCCTGAACTACGCGCCGAAACGATTCCCGGACATCTGCGGCCGAATCGTGAAGCTGGTCGATCGGGATCCGCGCAGGCTGGTCGGGGTCATCACGCCGGACAACGAGACCCGGGAATGCTATCTGGACCGGCTTCGCAGGGTGGACGAGGCCGGTCTCGACCATGGCGCGCCGGTCATCGAGACCTTCTACGGCAACCACAGACCCGATGTCCGCTTCGACGAGGGCGGTATCCTGGTCATCAACGCGCAGGCCTGCAAGGGTCTGGAGTTCGATGTCGCGGTGCTTGCAGACATCGATCGGCACCACGTGTCGCCGACCGACCTCGACGCTGTGAGGAAACGGTTCTACGTGATGGTGGCGCGCGCCCGTGAGCGGGTGATTCTGCTCAGGCAGCGTGGTGTGGAGAGTCGTATCGAAGAGATCCTCCCGGACAAACCCGCCGTGCTGCAGCGGAAGGACCTCGTGTAGGGGAGCGGGATGACCACACCGGAGCAACCCGGCCTGCTGGGCATCCAGCCCGGGACCGGCCCGCGGGACGGCGGCGCCGGCGGACGCGCCGCCTCGCGGCGGGATGCCGCGGTGGGCGCCATACCGGCAGCCGCGTTCGGCGCGGTCCCCGAACGCGGCTGCCTGGTCACCAACCACCTGAACCTGCTGTACATGCTGGCGGCCGGCCTGGTGATGCCGAGAAGCGGCTTCGGCGACAAGTACTACCGCGACACCCTCGAGAGTTGCCCGGGCTGGATACCGTTGTTCACGGGCCGCCCCGGCCGGGCCGCCGTCGAACACTCCATCGCCGAGGCCGGGCACCTCAAGCCGTGCCAGGTGGTCGTCTCGCTGCTGGACTGCTCGGGTCCGGTCATGGTGCCCGGGCCGGGCGGCGTCGAGAAGCGCCGCTGGCCGCACGAGGTGGGCGGTGCGCCGCTGATCTTCGTGCCCGCGCCGTTGCCGGCGTCGGCGGTCGAGGAAATCCGGTTCGGGTCGCTCGATGACGCGAAGGCGTGCGAGGCCGACGCGTTGGACTATGGCAATGTGCCCATGGGGGACTTCGAGTCGCGCGCGGATCGCAGGCTCTTCGCTCCCACCGGGGGTCTGGCCTGGCCGCCGCCGCATGTGCCGCCGGAACGCGCGGTGCCGCTCGCCGCGGCGCAGGCCGCCGGCGGCATGCTGGCCCTGCTGGGGTTGCTGGCGAATCGGGACCCTGGCGGGATCCTCGCCGGTGGCGAGCTACTCGGCCTGGCCGCGTGCCAGGCCGCGTTCGACCCCGTGGAGGACCTGCCGTCCGGCCTGTCGGCGACGGTGGGGGCGGGGCTGACGGCCTGGATGCGGAACGGACTCTCCCCCGCGCCACCGGGGGCCGCGCTGCCCGGCATCGACGGCGGGGGCGCCCGGCATCTCTTCTGGGGTGCGATCGACACCCTCGCGGCGCGGGCGGGCGTGGCTGGCGTCGACGAAGCCAACGTCCTGCTGCTCGACTACCTCGACCGCGAGTCGACGAAGCTCGACGAGCGGCTGCGGCAGCACGTCGTCGAGCTTCGGGATACGCTCGAGTCCCTGACCGGCTTGGCGGACCTGACCGCGTCGGACTTGTTCGAGCGGTTCAAGACGCCGCTTCCACGGGCGATGTCGCTGTTGTTCCTCCGGTCGACCTGCGCCGACTTGGTGGCGTTCGAGCACGAAGCGCTGAACGCGGAAGACCGGCTGGCCGCCGCGCTGCTGTTCGGCGCCCGCGCCGGCTGGCTGGCGTTGCCGCTCTCGCTGCGCGGCGGGGCCGCGGCTTCCGCCGCCGTCTCCCACCGCATGGCGGCGTTGAGTCACCGCCTGGCGGACACCGGCTTTGAGTTGGGGCCGGCCCCCGCGCGCCCGAAGCCGCTGGCCGAGCTCTTCGCCGGCGAGTGGAGCGCGCGCCAGCAGGACGCCGCGGTCGCGCTAGCCCGGAGGCAGAAGTGGACCGATTGCCTGCGGACCCGGGTCAGGCTGGGCCCGGGCGACTACGCGTTGAAGGTCGGACGCGGCGGGGCGGAGATTGTCTTTCCCGGCGAGCCGCGCGCCGTCGAGACCGAGGTGGACCGTCCACGGTTCGGGACGCTGTTGGCCACGGCCTCCATCGCTCCGGAACACGAGGCCGCAGTCATCGGGATGCTGGCGGGCGGGGCTGCAACCGCCCCCCGCGGGCGCCGCCGCAACGACCGTCGGCGCGGCGGCGACCGTCGGGCCGGGGGTTAGCTGTGACGCTGGCTGGCGAGTGTTGCCGTCACAGGCCGGTTCCGAGACGATACCAGCGGAAGAGCTCGAAGATCTCGAGTCTGTGCTCGTCTTCCACGATGAGCCCGCGCGTCTCTCGGGCTACGATTCCGATGACCGTCGCGTCCGGGTTCGTCGAATCGGTTGAGAACCGCCTTGACGGCTACGCTGAGGGGCTCGTCCAGAAAGGGCCGGGCCTCGATGCCGACCAAGTAGGCGCCCGTGTACTCGTAGGGCACGCCTTCCCCGTCGTGATCGACGCCGTACCGCCGTTCGTCGTCCTTGAGGTAGTGTTCCAGGCAATGGAGGACACCGGCAAGATCCTTGGGTGCCTTTCTGTCATTGAAGGCCACCAGCTTGAGCAGGACATAGAGCGGCAGCGGGGCCAGTGGAAGCGTTGGTCCCCCTCCGATCGCGATGAGGACCGCGTTGGGCACGACGTGGCCGAAGCCGGCCATGTTCAAGACGAAGCCTTCGTCGAGTTCCAGCCCATCTCTCGCGATCGTCTTGTTGACCGGAAGGATGTCCACCCAACCCCCGCCACGGTGGTCCAGGCGATGCGGCCGGCGCGTTCGCGTGAACCCGTAGTCGGCAAGTCGGCCTTTCACTAGGTCGAAATCCGCGAGGCTCTCGACAACGACGGCCAAGTCCACATCGTTGGTCAGGCGGTACGGCCGAACGTCCAGGAGAAGTTCGGGAACCAACGCTCCCACGATTCCGAACGGGACCTCCAGCTCCCGCAGGCCGCGCTCGAGGTCGACGACGACCGGCATCAAGCCGGGATCAACGCGCGGCATCGTCGAGAACCTCTGGCAGGAACAGTTCGGCTGCCTCCAGCGCCTGCCCGGTGCCTCGGTACTGCAGCTCGGCGTAGGCCAGCAGGCTCGGAGCGACCGGAAGAGCGTCGTCGGCCCCGCCGGTTATCGCCAGGGGACCGGGCGGCTCGATGACCAGCAGGTTCCCGCCTCGTGCGGCAGGCTGGGCGACCAGCGCCTTTTGGGCTTCGCGATCCTCGAGTGCGCGGACGGGCGCGTAGATCTCGGTCTCGTCCGCGCGGAAGAAGGGCATGCCTCGCCCGGCCGCGTCGGCGCCTGTCAGCGCCCAGGGCTGTGCGCGTTCGGCGAGCACGTTCTGCAACCGCGGCCAGATGTCCTGTCTCCTCTCGGCCCGCACTTGGAACCGCCGCTCCTTGAGCTTGGGGCGCAGCGCTTCGATGTAGGCTTGCACCCACAGCGCTACCAGCGCCTGCCGGTCGACGACTCGCCGGCCGTCCTTCCCCTTGAGCAGGTGTCCGCGCACATCCAGGTCGTTCATGCAGCCGGCAATGGTGCCGAGGGCTACGTCCGCCTGCTCCGCCAGAGCGCGGTATGGCGCATTGTCGAGTTCTGGACGGATGAGGATGGCCATGACCGTCTTGATCCAGCCCTTCTGCGGCCGGCCGCGGGCGGGAGCCGGATCTTTCTGCGGCCGGCGGCCCTCCACGTGAACGAAAAATCCCGGAGCTTGCAGATGAGCGTTGCCGGCGAGATCGAGGTAGTCGATCCCCGCACGCTCCAGGGCGGCCGCCTGTTGTCGGCGGACGTGCGGCGCAAGAAGGAGCACCCTGTCGCCCGCTTGACTCGGTGGCAGGTCCGCTCGGCTTCGGCTCAACCCTGCGATGACGAACCCGATGTCCTGGTGGCGGAGGTGCCGCTTCTCCTCGACGAGGTACGTCACGGTCCTCCCCGCGGGCTTCCACGTGACGACGCCATCGAATGGAGCTCGCCCGAGTACGCGAATCTCCGCCCTCGGCATCCATTTGTGCAGGGCAGGCCGGTACGCATCGAGGTCGGGTTCGGCTGTCGGGCGAACCATGTTCGCTATTCTAGCGCGTTCACCAATAATGAACAAGACTAAACTCTGAACATACAACGCCGGCGGCTCGTGAGCGGACCGACATCCGCCTTCGCAGGGCGCAGATCCCCAGCCGTGACAGCGCCGGTGCCGAGTCGTTGCGATGTGCCGCCGGCACCGGTGAACCGTCGTGCCTCGTGTCGAGCGCCTGCACGTGGGTCCGGTCGTTCGCCCGCCACGGCTTATAGTTGTTGGCGTGGCTGCCGACACCCCGCCCCACGTCACCGTCGCTGAGGCCCGCCGCCGCATCGCCGAGCTGCGCCGCGACCTCGTGCGCCACGAGCACCGCTACTACGTCCTCGACGATCCCGAGATCAGCGACGCCGAGTTCGATGCCCTGCTGCGGGAGTTGCAGCGCTGGGAGGCGCGGTTCCCGGAGCTGGTCACCCCCGATTCGCCGAGCCAACGGGTCGGCGGGGCGCCGCGCGAGGGGGTCGAGAAGGCCGCCCACTCGTCGGTGATGCTCAGCCTCGAGAACGCCTTCGACGATGCCGAGCTGCGCGACTTCGACCGGCGGGCGCGCGAGTTGGCGGAGGCGGAGACGCTGGATTACGTCGGCGAGCTGAAGCTCGACGGCGCCTCGATGGCGGTGCGCTTCGTGGCGGGCCGGCTTGACCTCGCGCTGACGCGGGGGGACGGCGTCGAGGGCGAGGTGATCACGCCCAACGCGCGGACCCTGGGGTCGCTGCCGCTCTCGGTGGATCCGGCCGTCCTGCAGGAGGCGCGGGTGCCGCCCGACTTCGAGGTGCGCGGCGAGGTCGTCATGCCGCGCGAGGCGTTCGCCCGCCTGAACCGGCGGCAGATCGAGGAGGGGGGCAAGACCTTCGCCAACCCCCGCAACGCCGCCGCCGGCGCGCTGCGCATGCTCGACGCGAGGGTCACCGCCGCCCGCCGCCTCGACTTCCACGCCTACGCCCTCCTAGTCGGCGGCGAGCCCGTGCTCGGCTCGCACTGGGCGTCGCTCGAGGTCCTGAAGCGGCTCGGCTTCAAGGTGGCGGCGGACCGCGCGAGGCTCTCGGGCGTCGACGCCCTCCCGCCGTTCCGCGACCGCTGCATGGCGCGGCGCGACGCGCTGCCCTACGACATCGACGGCGTCGTGTTCAAGCTCGACGACACCCGCCTGTGGCGTCGGCTCGGGGCGACGTCGAAGTCGCCGCGGTGGGCCATCGCGTGCAAGCCGGCCGCGCAGAAGGCGGAGACGGTGGTCGAGGACATCGACGTCCAGGTGGGGCGGACGGGCGCCGTCACCCCGCGGGCGCGGCTCCGGCCGGTCGAGGTCGGGGGGGTGACGGTGTCGCGCGCGACCCTCCACAACGAGGACGAGATCGCCCGGCTCGGCCTGCGGATCGGCGACCGGGTGGTCATCGAGCGGAGCGGCGACGTCATCCCGAAGGTGGTGCGGGTGGCGGCCGAGGGGGCGGACCGCCGCCCGTTCCGCATGCCCGCCGACTGCCCGGTCTGCGGCTCCCCGGTGGTGCGCGAGGCCGAGGAGGTGGTGGCGCGCTGCGTCAACGCGAGCTGCCCCGCGCGGCTGAAGGAGTCGATTCTCCACTTCGCCCACCGGACCGCCATGAACATCGACGTCCTCGGCGACTGGCTCGTGGGGGAGCTGGTCGCGCGGGGGCTGGTGAAGGGGCTGGCGGACCTGTACGGGCTCGAGGCGGAGGCGCTCGCGACACTCGAGAAGGAGGCAAGCGTCGGCTACGAACGGGCGGAGGAGTTGGTCGAGAACCTCGCCCGTGCGCGGCCCCGGCTCACCCCGGGCGCCGTCTTGCACGCCCTGGGAGTTCCCGGACTCCCCCGGGCGAAAGCCGACGCGCTGGCGGAGGCCATGCCGGACGTGCCGCGGATCGCCGCGGCCCCCGCCGCCGCGCTTGAGGAAGTTCCCGGGATCAGCCGTCGGAACGCCGAGTCGATCCGGGCCTTCTTCTCGGAGCCCGCCGCCCGGCGGTTGGCGGTCCCGGCCGGCGAGTTGGCGTCGGACGCCGTGCGCGAGGCGTCCGACGCCGGCGCTGGTGCGCTTCCGCCCGATGTCGAGCAGACCGAGGCCTACCGACAGGCGCTGCGCCGCTTCGTGCAGCGCAGCGTGTCAGGCGTCCGGGGCATCGGTCCGGGACTGGCCGACAAGCTGGTCGACCGGGGTCTGGTCCGACGCCCCCGCGACCTGTACGCCCTCGACCCCGCGGAGGTGGCGCGGGTGCCGGTTCCCATCAAGCTCGGCAGGAAGTCCGCGGACAAGGTGATCGAGGGGCTCGACCGCTCGAAGAACGCCGCCCTGGGCAAGCTGGTGTACGGGCTCGGCATCCGGCACGTCGGAGCCCGGACCGCCGAGCTGCTGGCCGAGCGCTTCCGCAGCCTGACCGCCTTGGCCGAGGCGTCGGCCGAGGAGCTGGAGGCGGTCGAGGAGGTCGGCCCGACCATCGCCGAGTCGGTCCGCACGTTCTTCGCCGCGGGCCGGAACCGGGAGCAAATCGACCGGCTGCGCGCGGCGGGGGTCGATCCCGTGGTGGAGGCGCCGGCGGCCGGAGACGGCGACGCGTCGGCGGCTCTCGGGGGAAAGACGTTCGTCCTGACGGGGACGCTGGAGGCGATGACGCGCTCGGAGGCCAAGTCGCGCATTGAGGCCCTCGGCGGGCGGGTAGTGGGGTCCGTCAGCCGGAACACGGACTACGTCGTCGCCGGCGACAGCCCGGGCTCGAAGCGGCAGAAGGCCGAGAAGCTCGGCGTGGCCGTCATCGACCAGGCGGGTTTCCGGGCTATCCTGGATGACGGTGTCGTCAGCGGTGACGGCCCCGCCGGCTGAGGAAACCGAGGTCCGAGATGAGAATTCCCCTCCTTCTCGCGGCGGTTGGGCTGGCGGCGGTATGCCTCGTGGGTGCCCCCGCCGCGCCGGCCGACGCGCAGCAGACGGCCTCGCCATGGCGCACGCCCCGGACCCCGTGGGGAGATCCCGACCTGCAGGGCACCTGGACCAATGTCACGGCGACACCGCTGGAGCGGCCGCGCGACCTCGCCGGGAAGTTGGTGCTCAGCGAGGAGGAGCGGGCCGAGCGGTTTCGTCGCTTCACGCAGGAGATCACCACCGACACCGCGCCCCGCGCCGGCAGCACGGGCTCTCACAACGAGTACTGGCGCGAGCGCGGCGTGCTGCTCGAACGGACCTCGCTGCTCGTGGATCCTCCCGACGGGCGGCTCCCGCCGCCGACGCCGGAAGCCCGGCGGCTGCGGTCCCGTCTGGCGGCGGCGTGGAGAACGGGCCCCGCCGATGGGCCGGAGAGCCGCGACCTGTTCGAGCGGTGCGTGACCCGGGGGCTGCCCGGCACGATGATGGGCAACTTCTACAACCACAACTACGAGATCCTGCAGACGCCGGACCACGTCGTGATCTTCGCCGAGATGATCCACGACGCCCGGATCATCCCGCTGGACGGGCGGCCGCACATGGACCGGCGGGTCGCCCAGTGGCTGGGAGACCCGCGCGGGTGGTGGGAGGGCGACACCCTGGTGGTCGAGACGACCAACCTCCGCGCCGTGGAGCAGACCACGATCAGCCGGGGGCTCGGGGTCATCACCCTGGGCACGAGCGCGGCGGGCAGGGTCGTCGAGCGCTTCACCCGCCGCGGGCCGGACGCAATCGACTACCAGGTCACGGTCGACGATCCTGCCTTCCATACCGCGCCGTGGACGGCGGCGGTCCCCATGACGACCCGTCAGGGTCCGCTCTTCGAGTACGCGTGCCACGAGGGCAACTACGGCATGCCGGGCATCCTCGGCGGCCACCGCGCCGAGGAGCGGGCCGCCGCGGCGGCCGATCCGCGCTAGATGTCTGCGCCGTAGAACGGTAATGCACGACCTGCGGAGACGGTCGGCGGGTTCCGGCTGCCGCTACGCGCCCTTGCGGTCCCTCAGAACGCGGTCCAAGCTCCAGTCGCCGGAGTCGCGGCTGGCGAGGTACAGGAACAGGAAGCAGAAGAGGACGGCGGGCTCGCCGTCGTTCTCGATCGGCCAGATGCCGCGCGGCACGTGGGCGATGAAGAACGCGACGGCCATCTCGCCGCTGGCGATGAACGCGGCGATGGGCGTGAACAGGCCGAGGGCGATGAGGGTGCCGGTGACCATTTCGATGATGCCGGCGAGGCCGAAGCGTGAGGCCAGCTCGACGCTCTCTTCCCTGCCGAGGATGCCGAAGATCTTCTGGGCGCCGTGCTGAAAGAAGAGCACGCCGGCGACGATGCGCACGGTGTCGTGGATGCACTCGGTGTAGGGCTTGAGGAACTGCATGAGTCACCTCCCGGTTGACGGCGGTTGACGGACGCCGGGCGCCCGCGGCGACACGGTCGCGGCTCCTCGCCGCGGCCGCCGCGCGCTCCCCGGCTTTGCGGTGCTACCATGTTCGGCCCATACCGGCGACGACGAGGGCCGGCGGCACGAGAACAGGGTGACGAAGATGGTCGAGAACAAGACGAGGCGGGCGGCGTTCTGCGCGTTGGCGGGCGTGGCCGCGGTGCTGGTACTCGGCGCGGCCTCCGCGCCGGCGCAGTACGGCCATCCCCTGAAGGGCTCGTGGAGCGGCGACTGGGGGCCCGACGCCGACAACCGCTCGCGCCTCCTCCTGGTGTTCGACTGGGACGGCGAGGCGATCACCGGCACCATCAACCCCGGACCGAACCCGGTGCCCGTCGCGACCGCGTCCCTCGACGTGTCCACGTGGACCCTCCGCTTCGAGGCGGTGGACGATAACGCCGACGGGGGTCCGGTGCGGTACGCCGTCGAGGGCGAGCTGCAGAACATCGGTTCCTACAACCGCGTGCTCACGGGTTCGTGGACGCAGGGCGGGGTGACCGGGGACTTCACCCTCATGCGGAACTGAACCGGGCCGGCGGCGCCGCCGTCAATCGGTTCTCCCCTTGCGCCCCCGCGGTTTCCGCCTCTGCCGCCGCGCGCGACGGGGTCGTCGCGGCTTCGTGGCGCCCGATCTCGTGGGCGGCGTCGGTCTTCCGCTACCCGACGGGCGCCGTCATCGTACCGCGCAGCCGCGCAAACGTCTTCACGCCCCCCGGGGCCTCACCGGGCCGGCGCTCGCCGGCTCCCGGCCCGCCAATCGTCGTCCGGCGGCCCCACTTGGCACCCGACCAACCCTGCCGGCGTCCGCGCCGTTTCCATGGGTGCCGACCCCTACCGGTTGCCGAAGATCGGCTGTCCGAAGTCGTCGGTCAGGTGGTACAGATACAGGTTGTTGTCCTGACAGATGTACTCCATCAACTCGCCGTCCGCCCGCCACGGGATGTCCCATCCGACCGTCCACGGCTCCGTGTACGCCTCCGGGTCGTCGATCGTCGCCTCGTAGCGCAGGGTGTTCTTGTCGGGGCGCGAGAACCGCTCGACGATGTGGAGGGCGTCGGTGTGGGGATGGCCGTAGAAGTCGATCCAGCTCGTCTCGTTGAAGCCGACCACGTCGATGACCAGCGTGTCCCCTTCCCAGTGACCCACCGAGTGCCCCAGGAACGTGGGGTTCAGGGCGTCGCCCTCCGGATGGGGGCGGCCGTCCATGTATATCTCGCGCCAGACGTGGGTGGCGCCCTCGAAGATCATGATGATACGCTCCTGCTCGGGGAGCTGGATGATCTCCATCGGGTACGGCGTCGCCATCATGCGGGGGCCGCCCGGTGTCAGGCAGTAGCCTTCCGGATCGTACTTGGACTCGTTGGCCGAGTTGTAGTCGTAGATGGCGGCCGACCACGGCATGAACGGGATGTGGGGCTCCGAGGCGGACCCGCTGCGGGCGCCGCGCGAGCTGGCGGGCGTGTCCGGGGGCGCCAGCGGCTCGCCGTCGGCCCCGATGACCCGCGTCGCCATGTTGGTGATGTAGGGCACCGCCCACACGCCCTTCTCGCCGGGCACCCGGCCGAGGTTGGGGGTGCCGTCGGCGAGGCGCGGCGTCGGTTCGGGCGCCTGCGCGGCCTCCGGCTGGCCCGCCGCGGCGCCGGCGCTCACGAGCAGCAGGGCGGCGATGCCGGCCGCGCACAGCGCGGCGGCCGCGGTGCGCGGACGCACTTCCGGCGTTGTCGGGCGCCCGGTCATGGCGTCTGCCCCTGGCTCGACGCCGCGAACAGGCGCTGACCGCTCGCCGCGAGCAGCACCGCGCGGGCGTTGGCGCGGCTCGAGCCGTCCTTGGCGAGGCTGCCCTCGACGCTGATGACGTCGCCGATCTTCATCGAGTTGCGGGTCCAGCCCCGCCGCATGAGGCCGTTCGGGCTGCCCATCTCCCAGCCCCAGCTCGTCACCTCGCCGTCGTCCTCGGCGACGTCGATGAAGAACCAGACGTGCGGGTTCTTCCACTCGATCTTGGTGACGATGCCGGTCAGCTCGACCGGCTTGTCGGCGTCGAACTCGGCCGAGAAGGAGTGGTGTGCGGACACCGTCCCGGCCATTAGCAACGCCGACCCGACCAACGCCGCGAGCAGTCTCGCGCCCATTTACAAGCCTCCCGTTCCTATCTCGGCGCTTCCGCGCCCTCCTCGCCGAGTTCGTCCTCGACGGCCAACCCGCCCACGATGCCGTCGACCCGGTGCCCGATCTGTATCGCCCGCAGCCGCTCGATCTCGGCCGGGGTCGCCGCCATCGGGTCCACGTCGCCGCACGTGAAGGCGCGCAGGGTGCACTCCGAGGTGGTGTGAACGATGCCGCGCTCGGCCATCATCCGGGTCATCAGCTCGACCGCGTCCTCCATCATCACGATGGCGTTGTTCGGCCGGAACGTGCCCACCCCGATGGCGTAGTCGACGGGCATCAGCGGCTCGATGCTGCCCCCGAAGGCCCCGTCGTTCTTTTTGCCGAGGTCGTGGGCGCCGAGGTCCGCCCCCTGGTCGACGAGGTACTGGATGATCGCGACGTCGCCCATGTTGGCGGCGACCATCAGGGGCGTGATGCCCGCGTCGTCGGCCCAGTTGACGTCGGCCCCCAGCTCGACGAGGAGCCTGATGACGGCCAGCCGCTCGGGGAACGACTTGCCCTGGCTGTAGCCGTCGATCCAGCCGTGCCCGGCCGCCGCCAGCAGCGGCGTCTCGTTGTCGCCCGACCGGATGGTGGGGTCGGCGCCGTACTCGAGCAGCAGCCGGACCAGCTCGAGGTCCGCGGAGTACGCGGCGCGCATGAAGGTGGTGGCGAAGCGGATGCGCGGCGAGCCGCCGAAGTTGCGGCGCGAGCGCGGGGTCTTGTCGACCATCCGGTTGGGGTCCGCCCCCGCGTCGAGCAGCTTGCGGATCAGCGGCAGGGGGTCGGCGGTGACCGTCCACGGGAAGCCGGGGTTCCACTCCATGTTGCGCCGGTCGACGGCCCAGAACAGGGGGGTGAACCCCTCCGCGTCGGGGTTGTCCACCGGCGACCCGCTGTCGAGCAGGAACGACGCCAGATCGTAGTTGCCGTTGTAGATGGCCAGGCCCAGGGCGTCCTTGCCGTCGCTCGCCACCGCGGCGAGGTCGGCTCCGCCCGCGACGAGGAGGCGCGCCGAGGCGAGGTCCCCCTCCCGCGCGGCGAACAGCAGGGGCGTGAACCCGCCGTTCGAGTAGCCCACCGGCTCGGCGTCCGGGTCCGCGTCCTCGGGCTCGGGGCCCTCGCTGCCGGCGGCGTCGGCCACCGGGTAGATTCTCGTCCGCGCGTCGACGTCGGCCCCGCGGGCGACGAGCAGCTCGACCGCCTCGGCGTGGTGCTCGGCCACCGCCCACATGAGGGCGGTGGTGCCGCCCCACGTCTCCGCCCGGTTCACGTCGGCGCCGCGGTCGAGCAGCAGCTTGACGGCGTCGGGCCGGCCGGTGCGGGCGGCCATCATGAGCGCGGTGTCGCCGTCGGGGCTGAGGGCGGCGTCGGGGTCGAGCCCGGCGTCGACAAGGCGCGCGATCATCGCGGCGCTGCCGTTGACGGCGGCGAGCCGCATCGGAGTGGAGCCGGCGTGGTTCGCGGCGTCGAGGGCCGCTCCCGCGCGGATGAGCAGCCGCGCGGTCTCGTGATCGTCCCACCGCGCCGCCCAGTGCAGGGCGGTGGTGCCGTCGACCTGCGGCGCGTCGACGTCGGCGCCCGCCTCGAGCAGCCGGCGCACCTCGTCCGCGTCCCCGGCCATGGCCGCGTCGGCCACCTCGCTGGCCGCGGCGGCTCCGGCCGCGGGGCCCGCGAGAAAGAGGCAGGCGGCGAGGGCTGCCGCGACCGATCCTTGCATCGTCGGGCGCGTCCAGAGCATGAACGGTCTCCCGGCCGGTGTCCCGGCCTGAATCGTCGGTTCCTGCCTGTCTTCTACCACTTTGGGTCGCGATGCACAAACCAGGCGTGCCGGCGCCGGGAGGCCGGCGCCTCGGCGCGGGAAGGGCTTGCATTGAGGCGGTCGTTCCCGCATAGTTGTCGGCAGTCATCGAGGGAGTACCGAGGACCGGTGCGCCCGGCGCGTCGCGGCCGCGTTCATCGGGGGTCGCCGGACGGCCGGGTCTTGGAGTCGGCGATGCTGCATCGACTGGTGGTCGTCGGTTTCGCGGCGGTGTTGACGGGCGCCGGCGCTGCCGGCGCACAGGCGCTCGAGGCCGAGGCGTCCGCCGCTCCGGCCGCGCACCGCGAGCTCGTCCAGCGGTACTGCCTCTCCTGTCACAACGACCGCACCCGCACCGCCAACCTCTCGCTCGAGGGCCGCGATCTCGCCGCGGTGGGCGAGGACGCGGAGTTCTGGGAGAAGGTGGTGCGCAAGCTGCGCGCCGGCATGATGCCCCCGCCCGGCATGCGGCGACCGCCCGAGGCGGACTACGCCGCCTTCCGGGACTGGCTGGAAGCGGAGATCGACGGCTCGGCGCCGCTGAACCCCGGCACCAAGGTGCTCCACCGCTTGAACCGGACGGAGTACGCCAACGTCATCCGCGACCTCCTCGACCTGGAGGTCGACCCGGCGACGCTGCTGCCGGCCGACGACTCGAGCCGCGGCTTCGACAACATCGCGGGGTCGCTGACGATCTCGCCGACCCTGCTCGAGACCTACGTCAGCGCCGCCGCCAAGGTCGCCCGCATGGCCGTGGGGTTCTGGAAGACCCCCACCGAGGCGACCTACATCGCCCGGACCGACAGCTCGCAGAACCTCCACCTGCCGGGCATGCCGCTCGGCACCCGCGGGGGGATGGCGGTGCGCCACGTGTTCCCCGGCGACGGCGACTACACGTTCACCATCCGCAACCTCGGCGTCGGCACCTACATCCCCGGCGAGCAGCTCGAGCTGTACATCGACGGCGAGCGGGTGCACGGGTGGCGCTACGCGGGCATGGGCGCGTTCCGGGGCATGGACGCGGCGCGGGACGGGCACTTGGAGGTCACCCTGCCGGTCAAGGCCGGCTCCCGCTTGGTGGGGGCCACCTTCGTGGCGACGAACTTCCGGCCGAGCCTCGACGTGGCGAAGCACTTCGAGCGCAAGTCGCTTGAGAACGGCCGGGTGCGCGAACTGACCACCTACCCGGCCATCGGCGCCCTGAACATCCAGGGGCCCTTCGACGCGACCCGCGCCACCGACTCCCGCAGCATCCGCAAGGTGTTCACGTGCCGGCCGTCGTCCGCCGGCGAGGAGGCCCCCTGCGCCCGCGAGATCCTGTCGACCCTGGCCCGGCGCGCCTACCGGCGTCCGGCGACGGCGGGCGACCTCGACGCCCTCATGCCGTTCTACGAGGAGGGGCGCGCGGCGGGGACGTTCGAGGACGGCATCGAGCTGGCGCTGCGGCGGATTCTGGCGAGCCCGCAGTTCCTCATCCGGGTCGAGCGCGAGCCGGTCGACAACCGGCCGGGCCTCGTCTACGGCATCGGCGACCTCGAGCTCGCGTCGCGGCTGTCGTTCTTCCTCTGGAGCAGCATCCCCGACGACGAGCTGATCGACGCGGCCAGCCGCGGCGCGCTCAGCGACCCCGCGGAGCTCGAGCGGCAGGTGCGCCGCATGCTCGCCGATCCCCGGTCGGCGAGCCTCGTCGAGAACTTCGCGCAGCAGTGGCTGTACCTGCGGAACCTCGCGACGACGGCGCCGGCCCAGGCGGTGTTTCCCGACTGGGACAACGAGCTGCGCGAGGCGTTCACCCGCGAGACGGAGCTGCTCTTCGAGAGCGTCCTGCGCGAGGACCGCAACGTCCTCGACCTGCTGACCGCCGACTACGCGTTCCTCAACGAGCGCCTCGCGAAGCACTACGACATTCCCGGCATCTACGGCTCGCACTTCCGGCGGGTGCCGCTCGGCGACGATCTCGACTTCCGGCGCGGGCTGCTCGGCCAGGGCAGCTTCCTGTCCGTCACGTGGGTCCAGAGCAACCGCACGTCGCCGGTGAAGCGGGGCGTCTGGGTGCTCGAGAACATCCTCGGCACGCCGCCCCCCGAGCCGCCGCCCAACGTCCCCGCGCTCGAGGACACCGTCGAGGGGCCCGACCGCGTGCTGAGCCTGCGCGAGCAGATGACGATGCACCGCGACAACCCCGCGTGCGCGAGCTGCCACCGCATCATGGACCCCATCGGCTTCGCCCTCGAGAACCTCTCGGCCGACGCGCAGTGGCGCCTCAAGGACGGCGGGGAGGGGGGCACGCGGATCGACGCGTCCGCCGTGCTGCACGACGGCACCGCCGTCGACGGGCCGGTCGAGTTGCGTCAGGCGCTGCTGCGCTACGCGCCGCAGTTCGTGCGCACGCTGACCGAGAAGCTGATGACCTATGGCCTGGGGCGCGGCGTCGAGTACTACGACATGCCGGTGGTCCGGTCCATCGTCCGCGACGCGGCCGAGGACGACTACCGGTTCTCGTCGATCGTGCTCGGCATCGTCCGCAGCCCGCCGTTCCGGATGCGGATGACGCCGGCCGAGGGCGCATCGGCTGACGTGGTCGCCGCCGGATTGGCCGTCGCGGGGCCGGGGACGGCTGCGCCGTAGATCGGCGCGGACTGCCGGAGGGTCGGCGCGGCGAGCGGAGCCGCAGGCGACGCTCTCCGGGCTGGCGGATTGGCGGGCAATGACACGAGTCGGATGCTGCTGAGGAGTCGCTGATGTTCATCACGAAGAAGCACATACCCCGGCGTACGTTCCTGCGCGGCGTCGGTGCCACCGTGGCGGTGCCGCTCCTCGACGCGATGGTGCCCGCGAGCACCGCGGTCGCGAGGACCGCGGCCCGGCCGGTGCCGCGGTTCGTGGGCGTCTGGCACCCCCACGGCGCCTCGCCGGGCTACTGGAGCCCGCTGCAGGAAGGCCGCGACTTCGAGTTCTCGTTCATCACCAAGCCGCTCGAGCCGTTCCGCGACCGCACCGTGCTCATCAGCGGCCTCGACTGCACCGCGGCGTACTCGACGGTGGACGAGCCGGGGGGGAACCACGCCCGCGGCGCCGTCTTCCTGTCCGGCGCGCGGCCGAAGCGCGACGCGGTGACCCCGTACCTCGACGTCACCATCGACCAGACGATCGCCGGCCGGTGGGGCCGCGACACGCTGCTGTCGTCCATCCAGCTCGGCATCGAGGACCCCAGCGGCAACAGCGGCAACTGCAACTGGGGCTACAGTTGCGCGTACACCAACTCGGTCTCGTGGTCGACGCCGACCACCCCGCTCCCGACCGAGATCAACCCGCGGATGGCGTTCGAGCGGATGTTCGGCGACGGCGCCAGCCCCGCGGAGCGCCGCGCGGGCCGGCTGCAGACGGTCAGCGTGCTCGACTCGGTGACCCACGAGCTGGCCGACTTCAAGAAGGGCCTCGGCGCCGGCGACCGCACGCGGCTCGACGACTACCTC
This sequence comes from Vicinamibacterales bacterium, assembly GCA_963664545.2. Lineage (GTDB taxonomy): Bacteria > Acidobacteriota > Vicinamibacteria > Vicinamibacterales > UBA8438 > JAJEEA01. Next base: position 4,918,036 of record OY761475.2, read on the forward strand.
GAGAACGTCCGCGAGCTCGAGCGGCGCATCCGCATCGCCACGAGCAACCCCGAGGTCGAGCTGTCGGGCGAGGTGCCGTTCGGCATCCCCGAGAGCAAGGACGTCCACTTCAAGCTCATGTACGACCTGATGGTGCTGGCCTTCCAGGCCGACATCACCCGGTCGGCCACCCTCATGCTCGGCCGCGACCTGTCCGCGAGCAGCTTCCCCGAGTCGGGCTACGAGGGCGGGTGGCACGGGACGTCGCACCACGGCGACATCCCCGACAACAAGGCGAACTACGCCAAGGTGAACCGCTACCACGTCGAGAACCTCGCGTACTTCTGCGACAAGCTGCGGAACATCCCCGACGGCGACGGGAACCTCCTCGACCACGTGCTCATCTACAAGAGCAGCAACATGGGCAACTCGCACCGCCACGCCCACGAGAAGGTTCCGGTGATCCTGGTCGGCGGCGTGGACGGGACGTTCAAGGGGAACCGCCACCTCGTGTTCCCCGACTCCACGGAGCGGACCGCGAACCTGCTGCTGAGCATCCTCGAGCTCTACGGCATCGAGCGGAAGAGCGTCGGCGACAGCACCGGGCGGCTGTCCATCTGAGGGGCGGCGTTTCGGGACGGGGAGAGCCGAAACGGCGTTCCGGTATCGCACGCCGGCGAACCGGGCAGCCGAGGCGCGGGCTTCTGGACGCGGGACCGCGGGGGGAGAGACGGGCCGTGTCGCGGGGAACAGGACGGTGATGGGGACGTCTGGTCGACAGTGGGCCGTTCTGTCGGCGGTCGTGGCGGCCCTGCTCGTCGGCGCGGCCGCGCCCGTGGCGGCCCAGGGCAACCGGCGCGCCGCCCGCCCCGAGGTCCGGCTGCCGGGGGGGCCGGTCCGTCAGGTCATCCTCGGGTCGTGCACGACCTGCCACGGCATCGACGACTACGCCTACAACGCGCTCGACCGCACCGGGTGGCGCGAGCTCGTCGGCGACATGCAGGAACGGGGCGCGGTCATCTCCGATCACGACCTGTCGGTCCTGCTCGACTGGCTCGTCGCCGAGTTCGGCCCCGACTCCACGCCGTTTCCCCGGGAGTTCGTCGCGGTCCCCGTCGACGACGAGGTCTTCGCCGACGCCGCCACCGCCGGCGGCTATCTCAGCGCCACCTGCACCATCTGCCATTCGCTCGACCGCATCGAGACCGCGCGCTTCGACGAGAGCCGCTGGCGGGCCACGGTGACGGACATGCGGGCCAAGGGGGCGCCGGTGGCCGAGGAGAACGTGGACGCCCTCGTGGACTACCTGGCCCGAACGCGCGGGGCGGAGTGAGCCCGCTCGCGCTGCCGATTCGGTTCATCCCTGCCGACCCCGCGACCGGAACGGTGTGGTGCGACCGGCCGAGCAGTCCCATGGCGAAGCGCCGCGTTGCACCGGGCTCGGCTTGGGCGTAGCGCGGCCAGACCGTCATGCTTGACACGGCGCGCGGACGGACCGGTCGGGCCTGCGTCGCTGGCAACCGCCCGACCCCCAGGCACAACGCCGACACGTGCGACCGCCGCCCGACGGAAACTACCTTGCCTGGCACCCCGGAAGACCGCGGGTAGCGTCCGGGTGCAGTTGGCAGACAGATGTCGATGACCGTCCTTGGTTGAGCGGAGAGGTGGAGATGAGGAGAACACTGACCCTCGGTGCCGTGATTGCCCTGGGCGTCGGGCCGTCCGCCGCGGCGCAGTCCGTTTCCGAGCCCGGCGCCGTCCCCGGCGTCCAGTCGGGGACGCCGGCCGCGGACACCGCGCCGGCCCGGCACCAGGTGCTCTTCAACCTCTATCAGACCCCGGTGATGACGGTGTTCATCGCCAGCGCCGACGGCGCCGACGCGCGGGCGCTGGTCCCGGACCTGGGACTGGAGTACTCGCCCGCCTTCTCCCCGGATGGGGCGTGGGTGGTGTTCACGGCCGAGCCCGACGGGCAGGCCGACATCTATCGCATCCGTCCCGACGGCACCGGGATCGAGCAGCTCACCGATGATCCCGCGTTCGACGACCAGGGTGCCCTGTCGCCAGACGGCCGGACCCTGGCGTTCGTCTCCACCCGGGCGCGGGGCACGGCCGACGTCTGGCTGCTCGACCTCGACTCGAAGACCGCGTCCAACCTGACCGACCACGCGTCGGGCAACTTCCGGCCCCGCTGGTCGCCCGACGGGGCGTGGATCGCGTTCACGTCGGACCGGGACGCCGAGCCCGGGGACCAGCCCGGCATGTGGGAGCACCTGCAGGCGACCGGGGTCTACGTGGTGCGGCCGGACGGCACCGGGCTGCGCCGCCTGACCGCCCCCGGCGGGGTGGCGGGGAGCCCCTCGTGGTCGGCCGACGGCCGGCGCCTGCTGTTCTACGAGACCGATCCCGTCGGCGCCTATCTCGCCAAGGCCGGCCGGTCCCGCACCGAGCTCGCCTGGGTTGACGTCGCCACCGGCGAGCGCGTCCAGATCACCGCCTCGCAGGAGACGAAGCTGTCGCCGGCGTGGCTGCCGGGAGGGCGCATCGGCTACGTGAGCCGGGCCGGGGGGGACCAGGGCGGCCTCAGGGTCCGGCATCCCGACCGGCGGGTCGAGACGGTGATCGCGGGGGCGGTGCGCAGCCCGAGCTGGTCGCCCGACGGCGGGCGGGTGGTCTACGAGCGCATCGAGCGCCTCGGCTACACCCAGCACATGGTGCCCGCGTTCAGCCCCGATCCCGAGTTCGAGCTCTTCCTGCACGAGCCGTTCGTGTCGTTCTCGCCGGACGGCGAGAGCATGGTCTTCAGCCAGTACCGCGATCGGTTCTCAGACGCCACCGGGCTCGAGTCGTCGAACCCGAGCGACTCGAGCCTGGAGATCATGTCCGTAGACCGGACCGGCCGGCGGACGCTCTTCCACCGCGAGGGGACTAGCGCGTTCGCCGCCGAGTGGTCCGCCGCCCGCGACGAAATCGTCCTCTCCGTCGGCCGCTACTTCCGGCGCCCCGGCCTCCCGGCGGCCCAGGTCGCGGTCATCGATCCCGACGGCTCCGACCTGCGGATGGTGGTCGACGACGAGGTGAACAACGGGTTCCCGAGCTGGTCGCCCGACGGCGGCCGCATCGTCTACAAGGGCGGGCGCCGCCTCTTCGTCGTCCCCGCGGACGGCGGCGACCCCGTCGCCCTGACCGGCCCCGACTACTACAGCAACTTCCCCCACTGGTCGCCGGACGGCTCGCGCATCCTGTTCACCTCGAACCGCGACGGCGACTTCGAGCTGTACACGGTCCGGCCCGACGGCACCGATCTCCGCCGGCTGACCCACGCGCCCGGGAACGACGCCCACTCGACGTGGTGCGCGCGCGGCGAGTGGATCGTCTTCAGCAGTTCGCGCACCGGCTTCAAGGACGAGATGGCCCTCTACGACTCGGTGCCCCAGCCCTACGGCGAGATCTTCGCGATGCGCGCCGACGGCACCGACGTGCGCCAGCTCACCGACAACAAGTGGGAGGACTCGGGCGCCGTGTGCGTGCCGGATCGGGTCGGCCGGCTGTCCCGGTCGCGTCGGCTCGCGTCGATTGACCGTTGAAAACCGGCATGATACGGTCGCCATGCGCGCATCCCGCACGTTCGGCGGCACTGACGCGAGGATGGTGACCAAGCATGGACGAACGCTACTCGATCGGAAGGAACGGGTCGTTTCGCAGTTCGGGGCGTCGAGGCGGAAGAGCGTGGTTCGCGGGCGTGGTGCTCGCGGCGGTTGCCGTCGTCGCGACGGCCCGGCCCGCCGGGGCCGCCGACGACGTGATCGCCGTCGCGAGGGCCGGTGCGGTGGCCGCGCTGCGCGCCCTGGTGGCGGACGGCGCGGACGTCGACGCCCGGCAGGGGGACGGCGCGACGGCCCTGCACTGGGCCGCGCACCGGGGCGATCTGGAGATCGCCGACGTTCTGATCGACGCGGGTGCCGACGTCAACGCCGCCAACGCCCTCGACGCCACGCCGCTGTGGCTGGCGTCGCAGAACGGCGACGCGCGGCTCGTGGCCCGCCTGCTGGCGGCGGGGGCCGACGCCAACGCCGCGCTCAAGATGGGCGAGACCCCGCTGATGAGCGCCGCGCGGTCCGGCGACGTCGACACCGTCGAGCTGCTGCTCGCGGCGGGCGCCGACGTGGACGCGGCGGAGCGCGAGCGGGGGCAGACCGCCCTCATGTGGGCGGCGGCGCAGAGCCACGTCTCGGTCGTGCGGGTGCTCGCGGCGGCCGGGGCCGACCTCGACGCCCGCAGCCGGGTCTGGCACCAGCTCGAGAACACCGCCGGCAACACCAACCCCATCGGCAACTTCCGCATGGCCCACGGCGGATCTACGGCCCTGCTGTTCGCGGCCCGCAACGGGGACGTCGACACCGCCCGCGCGCTGCTCGACGCCGGCGCCGACGTGAACGACACCGCCGCCGCCGGCACCAGCGCCCTCGTCGTCGCCGCCCACAGCGGCCACGGCGCGCTCGCCGAGTTCCTGCTCGGGCGGGGGGCCGATCCGAACGCGGCCGGGGCCGGCTACACCGCGCTGCACGCGGCGGTCCTGCGCGGGGAGGAGGCGCTGGTCGCCGCCCTCCTCGCCCACGGTGCCGACCCGAACGAGCCGGTCGTGCGCGGCACTCCCGGGCGCCGCTTCAGCGCCGACTACAGCATCCGTCACCAGGCCATCGGGGCCAACGCGTTCTGGCTCGCCGCCAAGTACGGCGAACTCGGGAGCCTCCGCATCCTCGCCGACCACGGTGCCGACCCCCTCATGATGCCCGCCAACGGCGTCTCGGCCCTCCAGGCGGCCATCGGCCGCGCGCAGATCTCCCAGGAGAACCGGCGCAACCGGGTCGGCGTGCCCGCGGCCGACCACGTCGACCAGGAGGCGCTGGCGATGGGCCTCGCCCGCGTGGTCATCGCCCTCGGCGTCGACGTGAACACCGCCGACGAGCGGGGAGAGACTCCGCTGCACGACGCGGTGCGGAACGGGTACGCCTCGGTGGTGGAGTTCCTGGTCCGGCGCGGCGCCGACGTGCGGGCCGCCAACAACCGCGACCAGACCGCCCTCACCCTGGCCGAGACCCCCCTCCCGGTGCCCGGCACGAACGGCCGGCGGGCCACGCGTCCCGAGATCGCGGCGCTGCTGCGGAGCTACGGGGATGGTCAGTAGGATCCGCCGGTCCGGGTCCGCATGTCGCGCACGCTCTTGCCTTCCCAGCCCCACGGCCACCTGAGTTCAGCCGCCGCGACAATGCCGTCCACAAGGACAGCCGGCGCGTCGGCGTGGTTGTCGCACCGAGGACCGGCCTCCCCTTGGGGTTGCTGCGACCGCTCAGACCATCACGATTGACGTTTCTCCTCCTGGATCTGGATCAAGTTGCCGCACGTATCGTCGAATACCGCGGTAATGACAGTCCCGAGGTCTGTCGGCGGCTGTACGAATCGCACACCCCTTGCCACGAGACGCTCGTGTTCGGCTTCGACGTCGTCGACCGCGAAGGAGGTCCAGGGGATGCCGTCCTCCACGAGCGCCCTCTTGAACGGGCGCGCCGCGGGATGGGCATCAGGCTCGAGCACCAGCTCCGTCCCCTCCGGAGCTTCCTCGGATACAACGGTGATCCAGGCATGTTCTCCCAAGGGGATGTTGTGCTTCAGCTTGAAGCCGAGCGTTTCCGTGTAGAAGCGAAGCGCCTTCTGCTGGTCGTCTACCATGACGCTGGCCGCGTTGATTCTCATCTTTCGAATGTCCTTTCATCCGTCGAGATCGGCCAACGCTCCGCGATGGCCTTCAGCGGTCCGCCCTCGAACCAATGGAGCTTCGACCTTCCCTCGCGCCTCGTGCGAATCAGCCCGGCCGCCTCCAGGACGTCCAGGTGTTGCGCGATCGCCTGCCGTGAGGACTCGATGCCGTGCTTCATGGTCAGGCGTGCGCAGAGCTCGAAGAGCGATTGACCTGACCGATCGACGAGCTCGTCCAGGATGGCTCGCCTAGTCGGGTCAGCGATTGCGCGATACACGTCCATAAGCACCTGCTCCAAGGCAAGCGTTCGCTTGCCTGTCAGGCGATGATACGCAAGTGCATGCTTGCGTGTCAACTGCCGTGGAGCGGCCAGGGTAGTTGACGCCGAACAGTCAGCGCCGGTGACGGACCAAGCCATCGAGGAAGTCCGCCGCGACGGCGGCGGCGGATTCTGCGGTGGCGCGGAAGCCGGTGTTGTGGCAGAGTGGGCGCCGGAGGGCGACAGAGCATGAGCAGGCGGAGATCGGTGGATCGTCGGCAGTTCCTGGCCGGCAGCGCGGGCGCGATGGGGGCCGCGGTGTTCGGGCGGTTGCCGCTGGGGGCGATGGTCGAGCAGGGCGCGCCGCCGGCGCCGCAGGGGTGGGATCCGGGGCGGGTCCGGCATCTGCTGCCGGGGGTCAGCGACACGCGGATCCTGCTGAAGGCGTCGTTCGACGGTCCGTTGCCGGACACGCCGGTGCTGCGCGTCGGGACGACCGACGTCCCGGGGCGCATGACCGACACGGCGGGCGAGTACTGGCTCTTCCACGCCACCGGCCTCGAGCCGGGGGACCGCCACACGCTGTCGCTGCACGGGGCGGACGGGGCGGCGCTGTGCGAGCCGTGGCCGCTGTCGACGTTCCCGGCGCCGGACGCAAGCCCCGAGCGGTTCCGCATGCTGTTCTTCACCTGCGCCGGCGGGCCGGGTGGGACCTACGAGGGCATCGGGCGGCGGAGCGGGTTCCTGCCGACGGCGATCCGCAACCGGCTCCTGCGGCGGGCCCTGTCGTTCGAGCCGGACGCGGCCGTCGCCAACGGCGACCACATCTACTGGGACCTGCACACCTGGCAGGGCGAGAACGCGGGGCAGCTCAGCCCGAGCGGCCGGACGTCGAACTTCGACTTCTCGGCCACCGTCTTCGGGGCGGGCAACGAGGCCGCGATGAAGGCGGCGGCGGGGCCGCAGATCGTCCCCGTCTACGGCGTCGACTTCCGCTCGACGCCGGTGTTCTTCCTGCAGGACGACCACGACCACTGGGAGAACGACGCGGTCACCGACGACATCGCGAGCTTCCCCATCCCGTGGTTCCAGCTCCAGCTCGCGCGGGCCACGCAGCATCTGTACTACCCCGAGTTCCTGCCCGACCCGCGGCGCCCGGCAGGGTTGCCGTGGTCGTCGGCCGGCGACCGCGGCGACCTGTCGGAGAGCTTCGGGACGGTGCGCTACGGCGACCTCGCCGAGGTGCTGCTGTACGACGTGCGGCGCACCCTGAGCCTCGCGGGGCGGAACGCGGTGTTCGTCGACGCGCAGGTCGAACGCTGGCTGCTCGACCGCACCGCGTCGACCGAGGTCAGGCACTTGGTGCACGCGCCCTCGAACCCCTTCGGGTGGAGCGCCGGCAAGTGGGGCGAGTGGTATCCGGACATCCTCGACCGCGAGCGGGGGGTGCTGACCACGGCGATCGAGAAGCCGTACTGGCAGGAGGGCTGGCTGCGGCAGCACGACCGGCTCGCCCGGGCCGTCGGCGCCCAGCCCGGCCGCATCCCCCTCGTCATCAGCGGCGACCTGCACGCCATCGGCATGGGCCGCATCCACCGCGCGGGCGGGGTAGACCTCGCGGCGCGGCCGATCACGGCGGTGCTGAGCGGCCCCGTCGGCACCTCGGTGCGGGGGTTCCCGTCGGTGGTGCGCGGCATCGGGGCCTCGCCCCCCGACCACCTCGACGTCGAGGAGTCGGTGGCCCCCATCGAGGACCACGGGTTCACCCTGTGCGACTTCCTGCCCGACCGCATCGCGCTGCGGCAGTTCCGGTGGGACGTCGACCGCCAGCCGGTGGAGGCGATAGACCGCCTGGAACCGTTCTACACGACGGAGCTGCCGCGGCCGGGGTGAGGACGGCGCGTCCAATCGCCGCGTCACCGGGCCGTTGGAGGAAACATGATGAGCCAGACTCGACGAGACTTCCTGAGACAGGCCGGTGCGGCCGGCGTGACCGCGGCGGCCGGCGTGACCGCCGCCTCGCCGGGCGGCGGCGCCGCAGAGGCGCGCGCGACGGCCCAGCCGCCGGCGGGCCCGGCGGTGCGGACGGTGCGCACCCAGGTGCTCGATATCGGCTACGAGGAGCACGGGCCCGGCGGGGGCTTCCCCATCATCCTGCTGCACGGGTTCCCCTACGACATCCGCTCGTGGGACGGCGTCGCGCCGCCGCTCGCCGAGGCGGGGTACCGGGTGCTGGTCCCATACCTGCGCGGGTACGGCACGACCCGGTTCCTCGATCCCGACGCGCCGCGGATGGCCGAGCAGGCCGCGATCGCCCAGGACGTGGTGGACTTCGCCGACGCCCTCGGGCTGGACCGGGTGGCCCTCGCCGGCTTCGACTGGGGGAACCGGGCCGCCTGCATCACGTCGATCCTGCATCCGGGGCGGGTGCGGGCGCAGGTGGCGGTGAACGGCTACTCGGTGCAGGACACCGTCAACCCCGGCGGGCCGGGTTCGGCCGCGGGCGAGGCGCGGCTCTGGTACCAGTGGTACTTCAACACCGAGCGGGGCGTCCGCGGGCTCGAGGCGAACCGGCACGACATCGTCCGCTACCTGTGGGAGACGTGGTCGCCGGGGTGGGACTATACGGACGAGGCGTACCAGCGCTCCGCGCCCTCGTTCGACAACCCCGACTTCGTCGACATCGTCATCCACTCCTACCGTCACCGCCACCTCAACGCCCCCGGCGAGGAGCGCTTCCTCGATATCGAGCGGCAGTTGGCCGAGCGCCCGCCGATCACGGTGCCGGCGATAGTCCTGCGCGGCGACGCGAGCGGCTTCGGCCGGCCGTCGGCCGACCCGTCCGGCGACCGGAGCCGGTTCACGAACCTCGTCGCGCGGCGCATCGTCGAGGGGGCGGGCCACGACCTCCCGGTGCAGCGGCCGGACACCGTGTCGGAGGCGCTGCTCGAGCTGCTGGCGTAGGAGTGAACGCGGTACGCGTGACCGACTCCGGCGGTCGGGGGAGCATGCGGCGGACCAACTCGGGAGGCCCTGAATGGGTCGGACCTCGCCTGCGATGACGTTGCCCTCTGCCTCGGCGGTCACGCCCGGCAATCGGTCTGCCTTGCGCCCGCTCCCGCTCGTCGCGCTGCTGTTGACGGTCTCGGCGTGCGCCGACGCACCCGCCCCGGCGGCCGAAGGCGGCGGCTTCGACGCCGGCGAGCTGCCGCGGACCGCCCTCACCCGCGGCGCCGCCGTCGACCGCGAAACGGTGGTGGCGCCCGACGGCTCCCGGGTCGCGTTCGTATCCGACCGGGGTGGGACGCTCGGGCTGTGGACGGCGCCGCTCGACGGCCGCGGCGCGACGCTGCTGACCGGCGGGCACGACTTCCTGACCGCTCCCGCCTGGTCGCCCGACGGCTCCCGCCTCGCCTACGTCTCCGGCCGGGAAGGGCCCGCCGACCTCTGGATCGTGCCGGCGGCCGGCGGGGATCCGGTGCGGATGACTTCCGGACCGGGGCGCGTGCGCGATCCGCAGTGGTCTCCCGACGGGTCCGCCGTCCTCTACTCGAACAACGTCGAAGGCCGGATCGATATCTGGACGGTGCCGGCGGCCGGCGGCGGCCCGGCGGTCCGACTGACGACGAGCGGAAGCGGCGTGAACTGGGCGCGCTGGTCGCCCGACGGCGGGGAGCTCGCGTTCGTGTCGACCGAAGGCGGCACCCGCCATGTGAGGGTGGCGCCGGCGGCGGGGGGCGAGGGTAGGCGGCTCACGACGTCGCCGGGGGCGCAGGGTCAGGTCGAATGGTCGCCCGACGGCGAACGGCTCGTCTTCGTCTCGAACCGCAACGGCACTCCCGACGTCTGGGTGACGCCGCGCCGCGGGGGGCGGGACGTCGCGCTGACGGACGGGCCCGGGAACGACCAGCGGCCCCGGTGGTCGCCGGACGGCCGCTGGTTGGCGTTCCGGTCGATACGCGACGACCGCGCCGACGTGTGGATCGCGCCCGCGGAGGGAGGTGCGGCGCGGCGGGTGACCGGCGACCCGGCGGAGGAGAGCTTTCCACGCTGGTCCCCGGACGGGTCGGCCCTGGTGTTCAGCGTCTCCTCGCGCCGGACGTGGCTGTGGACGGTGCCGGTCGACGGGGGGACCGCGACCGCCCTCACGTCCGGCCCGGAGGTCGCCCTGGATCCGGACGTGTCTCCGGACGGGGCCGAGGTCGCGTACCTCGCGGTCCGCGCGGGTGCCCGCGACCTGCGTGTGGTCGCGATCGACGGGGGCACGCCCCGGCGGCTCGCCACGGGTTCGGCCGGCGCCGCGGCGCCGCGGTGGTCCCCCGACGGCGCATTCATCGCGTTCGAGTCCGGGCGGAGCGGCAACAGCGACATCTGGATCGTACCGGCGGAGGGCGGGGAGGCCACGCAGGTGACCGCGCATCCGGGCCGCGACGTCGATCCGGCGTGGTCGCCGGACGGTGCGACGCTGGCCTTCTCATCCAACCGGGCCGGCGGCCCGTCGGACATCTGGCTCGTCGCGCCGGGCGGCGGCGACCCGCGGCGCCTCACCACCCAGGGCGCTGCCCCAGCTCCCCGGTGGCATCCCGACGGCCGGTCGCTGCTGTTCCGGTCGCCCGGGGCGGACGGCCAGGAGCAGGTGTGGCGGGTGCCCGTGGACGGCGGCCCGGCTGAGCAGCTCACCCGCGGCGGCTACAGCGCCCGCATGGACTACTCGCCCGACGGAAGCCGCATCGTCTACCAGGCGCACGACGGGACCGGGTTCGACATCCACGTCGTCCCCGCCCGCGGCGGCGCCCGCACGCGGCTGACCACCGCGGACGGGGACGAGACGCAGCCGCGCTGGTCGCCGGACGGGAGCCGCGTGGCGTTCCTGTCGGGCCGCGCGCCCGACCGCGAACTGCACGTCGTGCCCGCCGTCGGCGGGCCGGCGACCCGACTCACCCGGGCGGGCGACGTCTCCGCCTTCGACTGGCTCCCGGACGGCTCGGGCCTCGTGTACAGCCTGACCGAGGCCGCCGCGAACCTGTGGCGGGTGGACGTCCGGGAGCTGCTCGAGAACTCGCTCGACCGGTGAAATGCCCGGGCGCTTCGCGGCGTCTCCTGACAGTAAGGTCAAGAAGTGGGCCGTATGGTCCGCGACACGACATGCGGAACTTGGTTGCGGAGCGGGGACGATGCGTTCACAGACGTCGCTCTTGCCCGGTGCCATCGCGGTCATGGTCGCGGTCGCGGCGTCGGCCGTGTCCGAACGCAGCGGGTACGCCCAGCCCGCCGCATTCGGTGACTTGACGGGCTCCGCGGAACCCGCGGTACGCGCGGTTGCGGTGATCCCCTTCGCGAACGTCTCGGCCCGGCCCGAGGACGACTGGTTGGGCGTCGGGATCGCCGAGACGGTCGTTTCCGGGGTCGAACGGCTGGGCTACGTGACCGTCGTCGACCGGCACTCGGTGTTCGGCGGGGCCGCCGCGGCCGCCGCGAACCAAACCGGCGACGTGGCGTGGGCGCGGGATCGGGCGCGCGCCGCCGGCGTCTCGTGGCTCGTCGGGGGCGGGTTCCAGCGGGTGGACGACCAGGTGCGGATCATCGCGCGGGTCACCGATGTCGCGACCGGCGCGCCCCTGGAGTTCGCCCGGGTCGATGGGCGCGCGGACGATCTGTTCGTCCTGCAGGATCGCATCGTGGCGGAGGTGGCGGACGGCCTGGCCCGCCTCGTTCCCCCGGGGGCGTCGGCCCCGGACGTTCGCCCGCCGCCCGCGCGGGAATCGGAGAGGCGGCCGGGGATTCCGAACCCTCCCGGGGCCCGGGGCCGCGCCGCATCCGGTCGCGCGTCCACCGTCGTGCCGCCACCGGTTTCGTTCGACGCGAACGCCACGACCCCGGCGGCCGGGGCGGTTGCGGCCCGGGTCGGCGGCGCGTCCGGCGGTCGGTTTCCCGCCGCGCGGCTGCCGGATTCACTCGGCGGAAACGATAGAAACGATGCGACCCCGGCCGCAGGGGTCGGTCTCGCGACCGCCGCGCCGGCCGGAGACGCTGGCGTGCTCACCGGCCGGGTGACGGTGCGGCCGCGGCGGACGACGACCCCGCCGACCGTCGACGGGCTGCTCGACGACGCGGTCTGGAGCAACGCGGCGCGCATCACCGAGTTCGTTCAGCGCGAGCCGCTGGACGGGGCGCCCGCGACCGAGGACACCGACGTCTACCTCGCGTACGACGAGTCGAATCTGTACCTGGCTTTTCATGCCAAGTACGGGAACACCAACATCATGCGCGCGAACCGCGTCGACCGCGACCGGGCGGGCTTCGGCGACGACACGATCTCGGTCTACTTCGACACGTTCCTCGATCAGCAGCGCGCCTACGTGTTCTCCGTGAACGGTTACGGGGTGCAGGGCGACTCGATCGTGGGCGGCCGGCGGGGCGGGTTCGGCGGCGGCGGGTTCGGCGGCGGGGGTCGCGGCGGGATCCCGCGCGGCGACCGGTCGTGGGACGCCCTGTTCGAGAGCGGCGGCCAGCCCGTCGCCGACGGGTTCACGGCGGAGATGGCGATTCCGTTCAAGAGCCTGCGGTACCCCGCGCGGCCCGGCGGCGCCCCGCACACGTGGGGGTTTCAGATCGTCCGCCGCATCCGGGGCAAGGACGAGACCGTCGTGTGGTCGCCGGTGTCGCGCGACATCGCCGGGTTCCTGCCGCAGATGGGCGTCCTCGACGGGATGACGGGCCTCTCGACGAGCCGGAACCTGGAGGTGCAGCCGACGTTCACCGCGTTCCGCTACGGCACGTACGACGAGGCGGCGGGAGGGCTCGTCGACGGCGAGCCGCAGCCCGACTTCGGGGCCAACTTCAAGTACGGCGTGACCCCGAACCTCATCGCCGACTTCACCTTCAACCCCGACTTCTCGCAGATCGAGTCGGACCGGCCGCAGGTCGAGGTGAACCAGCGCTTCGCCCTCTTCTATCCCGAGCTGCGCCCGTTCTTCCTGGAGGGGGCGGAGATCTTTCAGATGCAGGCGCCCGTCACCGTCGTGCACACGCGGACCATCGTCGACCCGCGGTACGGGGCCAAGCTGACCGGCAAGACCACCCTGGGGGTGCTGTTCGCCAACGACGAGGGGGCCAGCCTGGGCGTGGACGACCGTCTGGACCCCGCGTTCGGCCAGTCGGCGCAGACCTTCGTGGGCCGCGTCCGCTACGACCTCTACTCGGAGTCGTTCGTCGGGGGGATCGTCACCGACCGGCAGTTCCTCGACGGGCACAGCCGCCTCGTCGGGGCGGACAGCAACTTCCGCATCGGCGACACCCATCAGTTGGGTTTCCGCGCCTTCGGCACCGACCGGCGGGCGGCGCAGAGCGGTCCCCAGGTGAACCGCTGCCCGGCCACCGCGGACGCGGAGGCCCCCGCCGCGTGCGACGGCTACGCCCTGGACTTCGGGTTCCGGAAGCGGGGCCGCAACCTCAGCTACTCGATCGACTCGTTCGCGCTGTCGCCCGACTTCCGGACCGACGTGGGGTTCGTGCGGCGCACCGACCAGCGCGAGACCGAGGCGCGGCTCGAGTACGAGTGGTGGCCGCAGTCGTGGGTGATCAGTTGGGGGCCCGAGGTCCGCTACGGCCGCAACTACAACTTCGACCAGGTGCTCGAGGACGAGCAGTTCCAGGCATCGGTCAGCGCCAACTTCGCGAAGAACATCCGCTACAGCTTCGATGTCGACCAGGACATGGAGCGCTACTACGGCATCGACTTCGACAAGCGCCGGTACCGGATGTTCGGCAACGTCAACACCAACCGCGTGCTGACGTTTGGCGGCGGCTTCGACTAGGGGGACGAGATCTACTTCGACAGGGCCAACGCGTTCCTCGGGCGCGAGAGCGGCTTCCGCACGTTCATCAACTTCCGGCCGGTGTCGCGCTTCGCCACCAACATCAACATCACGACGAGCCGGTTCACGGACCCCCGGGGCCTCTTCGTGGCCGGCATCAACGACGGCGAACGGAAGGAGAACGGAGAGGTGTTCAACGTGAACATCTTCCGTGCCCTCAACACCTACCAGTTCACCGACCGGCTCGCCCTGCGGAACATCACCGAGTTCAACACTTACGACGGAACGGTCGCGCTCAACTTCCTCGCCACCTACCGCGTGAACTCGGGTACCGCGTTCTACATCGGCTACGACGACCACTACCAGCAGTACGACCGGTTCTACGACGACCAGGTGAACATCACCGACCGGAGCTACCTGCAGACGAACCGCGCGGTCTTCACCAAGATCCAGTACCTGTTCCGGTACTGATCGATGTCGACGCGGGCGGCGGCGGGACCGCGCCGCCGTGGCAGGCGGCGGTCGACGCCGGCCGGCCGCTGAAGCGGCCGAACGCGGGCGGCGGCGGGGCCGCGCGGCCGCCGGGTCCGCGGGCGTGTGCAGGGAATCCCGGGAGGTGTCGACCCCTGCCGCGCGCTGGTCGAGGGCTATCTTGCCCGCATCGAGGGTCTACGGCCAAGCCGGGCCTGCGCTGAACGCATCGAGCACGTCAATCCACGGGCGACGCCGGCGGCGGTGCCACGACCGCGCCGCCTGCGGTCAGCCGGCGGCGTGGCCGCCCGCCGCCTCGCAGGCGGCCAGCTCCCAGCCGTGGAACACCACCGCCAGGCCGATGTGCCGCACCCCCGGCCGGCCGTGCAGGACCGGATCGGCCAGATAGCCCCGGAGCTGCGTCAGCGCCTCGTCGAGCCGCGCCGCCACCGCGGCCTCGTCGGCCGTCTCGCCGCGCCGCAGGTACTTGACCTCGATCACGTAGCCGTAGCGGACGTCCGGGTAGCGGGCGAGGAACGGCTCCAGGTGCAGGTCGGCGTAGCCCTTGCTCAGCTCGCGCTCGGAGTGGATCACGAAGTGGCCGATCAGGCTGAAGTGCGCGGCCAGGAACGCCTGCACCACACGCTCGCCGTCCAGGTAGTCGCGGATGCCGGTCTGCGCCGCGATGGCCTCGGCGAGGAACTCGAGCGCCGGCCGCCACGCGCCGCGGTAGGCCATGTCGACCACCAGGTTCGAGAACTTGTAGTGGCTGACGGAGAAGACCCCGATGTCGCGGTAGCCGTCGCGCAGGTAGCCGTACAGCAGCCGCCGGACCGTCTGGTTGGGAATGCCGAGCTGGGTCCTCCCGTTGGCCGAACCGCGGATGCTCAGCAGACCGAAGTAGTAGAGCAGCGACAGGAAGTTCTCGGGCTCGACGAGCCTCTCGAGCGGGAAGCTGAGGTTGATGTCGGCGTCGGCGCCCCCCTCGCCGGCGATGTGCCGCAGCAGGTCGAAGTTGCCGTTGAAGTGGGCGCCGGCCTCCCGGTTCATGACCAGCAGGTGCCGCAGCTTGCCGTAGTCGATGCGCACGTTGACGTCGATCAGGTAGTCCGGTATCGGCTTGTTCGGCACCGACTCCGACAGGTAGTAGAGCACCATGTCTGTGTTGTAGAGGTCGCCCCGCGCGCCCCGGGCGAACCGGTAGCCGTTGTACCACTCGCGCATGACGCCGAGGGCCGTGTCCACGTCCTGGTCGAACGCGCCGCGGTCCCGGTACAGTTCCAGCAGGCCCCGCGCCTCCTCCTCGGTGAAGCCGAGCAGCTCGCTGAACTCGGGCCGGAGGCTGAGGTTCTTGCCGATGTTGAAGCCGCTGGTGACGTCGTCCATCGTGATGGGCGAGACGCCCGTGATGAACAGCCGCTCCAGGCCGCCGCCGCTCTCGCCGGCCCCCGCCTTGAGGGTGGCGAAGAAGTTGCGGTAGAAGCCTCCGCCGTGGGTGAACGATTCGTACGCCTCGCGGCCGTGGTGCGCCAGCACGGTGTTGGCGAAGTTGTCGTACTCGTCGATCAGCACGTACAGCGGGATGTCGTTGTCCCGCGCGTATTGGAACAGTTCGCCGAGCCGGCCGTCGACGGCGGGGGGACCGAGGATGCGGCGCGCCGCTGCGTCGGGAAACAGGTCGGCGTTGCGCTCCAGCGTGCCGCGGATGACCATGTTGCAGTAGCCTTCGAAGCGCTCGCGCAGGGTTTCCAGGGTGTCGTCGAAGGCGGAGAAGTTGAAGCGCAGGATGACGTAGCGCGACCGGTCGCCGGTCGGCTCGCGGCCGATGTCGGTGCCGTCGAAGACGGCGTGCCACTCGTCGGCGCGGGTGCGGTCGTAGTAGTTCTCGAGCACCGACACCCAGAGGCTCTTGCCGAAGCGGCGGGGCCGGATGAGGAAGGCGTAGCTCTCGTCCTCCTCGAGCCGGCGGAGGAAGCGGGTCTTGTCGACGTACAGCCAGCCCCGGAGGCGGATGCGCCGGATGTCGGCCTCGCCGTAGGGGATGCGGGGGTAGGTGGCGGCCATCGTACGGTCCTGTGCCGGCGCGGGCGCGGGCCGTCGCCCAGTCCATCGATCATGCCACACGCGGTGACGCCAAGCGCGTCGCGGGGCCGGCCTTCGGCTGCGGGACGAACGCACGCCGGAACCCTTCCCGCCCCGTCGGGCGGCGCGTGCGGGTATACTCCAGCGGTCCGCGACGGAACGGGCGTCCGATCGACGCCGCCGTTCCGCGCATGCACGGACCGACGAGCAGAGGAGAGAAGCTAGATGAGCGACAGCCTGACCGGCGCAGAGTTCAAGGCCGCCCTGCGGAACAACACCCCGAAGATGGGCCTCTTCATCAATTCGCACAGCCCGACCGCCGTCGAGCAGCTCGCGCACAGCGGCTACGACTGGCTGCTGATCGACTCGCAGCACGGCCCGATGGGGTACGAGACGCTGTCCACGATGGTCGGAGCCATCGGCAGCGGCGGCGCGAAGTCGCTGGTGCGGGTGACCGGCTACGGCGACCGCGCGGGCATCCAGCAGGCGCTGGACGTGGGCGCCGACGGCGTGCTCGTGCCCTACATCAACAACGCCGACGAGGCCCGCCAGGCCGTGAGCTGCACGCGCTACCCGACGGCGGGGACGCGCTCGGTGTACTTCCCGCAGCGCAGCATGAACAAGGCCGGGCTGCTCGGCTACGCCGGCCCCGCCAACGACAACGTCATCTGCGCCCTGCAGGTCGAGACGGCGGACTGCATCAAGAACATCGACGACATCGCGGCGGTGCCCGGCGTCGACATCCTGTTCCTGGGGCAGAACGACCTGTGCATGTCGATGGGGCTGTACGAGAAGTACGAGTTCCCGCACATGTACACCTCGCCCGAGTTGAAGGAGGCGACCGACGCCCTGAAGGCGGCGGCGCGGCGCAACAACGTCATCCTCGGCCTGTTCCTGTTCGGCACCGACCGCGTGGCCGAGTTCCGCGAGCAGGGCTTCAGCCTGATCAGCATCGGGAACGACCTGCACCACCTGCTGACGCAGGCCGGCTCGCACGTCGAAGCGATGGAAGGCATCATGCCGGAGTGGAAGCGGCGCCCGACGGCGCTCTTCTGATCGGCGGGGCCGGGGCGTCGGCAGCGCCCCGGCTCGCGCGAGGGTTGCGCCGGTTCGGTCGGCGTGGCGTGGCGGTCGCCGCAGGCCTCCCGGGGGAGCGGCGCCGCCCGGCGCATTTCCTCCCTCCAGCCCATCGTCCGCCCCGCCGGTGGGACCGGGCTGCGAGATAGGCGCCTGCGACGGGGCGCGACGCAACGGGAGAGGAGCCTTGGTGCTGATGAAACAACGCGTCGGGGCACTGACGGCGGTCGTGTGTCTGTCGGTCGCCGCTGCCGCGGCGCAGCCGGCGACGGCCGACTGGGAGTGGCGCTCCTACGCCGGCGACCCCCAGGGCACGCGGTACGCGCCTCTGGACCAGATCACCGCCGACAACTTCGACACGCTCGAGCTGGCATGGCGCTGGCGCAGCGCCGATGCGCAGCTTCCGGTCGAGAGCGGCTCGGGAGTCGCGCTGGCCCCCGCCGCGACGGTGTTCGACCGGCTCGAGGCGGCCGACCCCGACCGGTGGGTGACGAGGCCGAGCATCGCCCGGCTCTCAGCCACCCCGGTCATGGCCGGCGGCCGGCTGTTCCTGGCGACGCCGATCTACCAGGGGGCGGCCGTCGACGCGCGCACCGGGGAGACCGTGTGGGTCTACAACCCGCGCGTGTATGAGCAGGGCAGCCCGCCCCTGCCCGCGCCCTGGAACCACCGCGGGGTGGCGTACTGGGAAGCTGGCGGGGAGGCCCACGTCATCTGGGGCACCGGCGACGGCCGGCTCACCGCGGTGGACGCGGCGACGGGGCTGCCCGCCGCCGGGTTCGGCGCCGACGGCGGCGTCAGCCTCGAGGCGGGGCTGCCGCGGGCCCGCGAGAACCCCAGCCGGCTGCCCCCGCCCTCGCGGTCGCCGCCCCTCGTGGTCGGGGACACGGTCGTCGTGGGGTCGTCCATCCACGACTACCTCAGCCGGCGCGAGAACGCCCCCGGCTACGTGCGCGCCTACGACGCGCGCACCGGGCGCCACCGCTGGGACTTCCACCTGGTCCCCCAGAGCGCCGACGCCTACGGGGCCGACACCTGGGCGAACGAGGCGTGGCGCTACTCGGGCAACACCAACGTCTGGGGCAACATCGCCGCCGACCCCGAGCTCGGCTACGTCTACCTGCCGACGAGCACCCCGACGTCCGACTACTACGGCGGCCACCGGCTGGGCGACAACCTGTTCGCGGAGAGCCTGGTCGCGGTGGACATCGAGACGGGCCAGCGCGTGTGGCACTTCCAGCTTGTGCACCACGGCGTCTGGGACTACGACAGCCCCACCGGCCCCAACCTCATCGACCTCGTGATCGACGGCCGCCCGGTGAAGGCCGTCGCCCAGGTCACCAAGCAGGGCTTCGTCTACGTGTTCGACCGGGTGACGGGCGAGCCGGTGTGGCCCATCGAGGAGCGGCCGGTGGCCACCGACACCGACCTCGAGGGCGAGCTGCTCGCCCCCACCCAGCCGTTCCCCACGCGGCCCGCCCCCTTCGAGTACCAGGGGGCGACGCTCGACGACCTCGTGGACTTCACGCCCGAGATCCGGGCGCTGGCGGTGGAGGCGGTGGAGGGGTTCCGCCTCGGGCCGCTCTACACGCCGCTCTCGTTGCGGGGCACCGTCTTCCGCCCCAGCGCCGGCGGGGGCGCGAGCTGGGGCGGGGCGGCGGTCGACCCCGAGACCGGCCTGCTCTACGTGCCGTCGCGCAACCTGCACTCGGTGATGCGGTTCCGCGAGCCCGAGCCGGCCGACGACTCGAACCTGCGCTACCTCCTCAGCCGGGGCAACGCGCCGTACCTCGGCGGCGGCAACCTCCGGCGCCGGCCGCAGATGCCCGGCGGGCTGCCGCTGTGGAAGCCGCCGTATTCGCGCATGACCGCCATCGACATGCACACCGGCGAACACCGGTGGATGACCCCCACCGGCGACGGCGACCGCTTCCGCAACCACCCCCGGCTGCGCGGCCTCGACCTGCCCCCGCTGGGCGGCGACGCGGGCCGGAACGGCCCCCTGGTGACCCGGACCCTGCTCGTCTACACGCTCACGGCGGGCGGCACCGGCGACGGCCCCCGGCTCGTGGCCTACGACAAGGCGACGGGCGACCTGCGCGGCGCCGTCGACCTGCCGGGCGGCGCCATCGGCACGCCGATGACCTACATGCTCGACGGCCGCCAGTACATCGCGGTCACCGTGGGCGGCGAAGTGCCCTCGCTCGTCGCGTACCGGTTGCCGTGAACGAGGACGCGGTTCCCTCCCGGCCGGTCCCGATCGGAGCGGGCGGAAGAGCGGGGCAGGGGCGGAATCGGTCGATCCTGGCCATGCCGTCCGTTCGCGGCTCCAGATTGAGCCCGTCGGCCGGAGGGGATACGATGACGGGGTGATCACCGACGGAATCCACGCCTTCATGGCGCGTGACTGGCAGCGCGCGCGCGACGCCAAGGATACGTACTGGGCCGACCGCATCGGTCGCCTCGGGCCGATCGAGGCGATGCGCATCGCCGAAGAGCTGCGGCGGCAGGCGAAGCTGCAGCATCCCGACTGGCCGGACGCGGCGAGCCGCGGGGACGATCTGCGTCACCACGAGCGCATGACGGAGCTGTTCGCCCGTGTCGATGCAGCCCGCCGCGCTTGAACTGCTCGAGGCCCTCTCCGCGGTGCTCGACCGCTGGGGGCGCTGGTACCTCTTCGGCGCACAGGCGGTCGTCTGGTACGGCGCGCCCCGTTTCAGCGCCGACGTCGACGTCACCGTTCGGCTCGACCCGGACGACCCGGCCCGTTTCGTGCGCGACATGGAGGCCGCAGGCTTCGCGCTGCGCGTCGACGATCCCGACTTCGTGCAACGCACACGCGTGATGCCGTTCGCGCATGTCGCCACCGGGATGCCGCTCGATGTCGTGCTGGCCGGATCCGGACTCGAGGAGGAGTTTCTCGACCGGGCGAATACCACGGACATCGGCGGCACCCGCGTTCCGTTGATCGATGTCGCCGACCTCATCGTCGGCAAGGTTCTCGCCGGCCGTCCCAAGGACGCCGAGGACGCGCGGAATCTCTGGCGTCTCCACGGTTCCGACGCTCGTCGCCGCCGAATCCGCCGACTGCTGCGACTGCTGGAGGAAGCCCTCGGTCAGAGCGACCTGCTGAGCGGCTTCGAGTCGATCACCGACAAGACGCCGCCGGACCGGTCGTGACGGAGGCGCACCCCATCGGGCTGTACGGGCCGAGCCGCGTGATTCGTGTGCGGTACGGGGCGGGCTGATCGGCGACGCGCTCGGCACCCAAGCGCCGGAGATCGCAAGACGCGCCCGCCGGCGATTTCGACCGGCGCGGGGCGGTCGCCGACTGACGGGGGGTTGCCGCGACAGGATGCGGGAGGTGGACGCAGGTATCGACGCGGTCTTCTACACCCCAACTCTCGCTCTCCGGTCTGGACCGGGTCCAGCGCATGCTCGCCGCCCTCGAGGCCTGGCGCACGGACGTCGGGGCGATCCGCTGACCGGATCCCACTCTTCGCCGGCGAGCGCCGGGAACTTCAGGGTGCCGGTTCCGTCGCGAGCAGCCCCTTGTTGAGGTGGAGGGTGCGCCGGGCGCGGGCGGCGGCGAGCGCGTCGTGCGTCACCATCACGATGGTCTTGCCGTGGTCGGCGTTGAGGGCGTGCAGCAGGTCGAGGATCTCGTCGCCTGCCTTGCGGTCGAGGTCGCCGGTCGGCTCGTCGCAGAGGAGCAGGGTGGGGTCGGTCACGATGGCCCGCGCGATGCCGACGCGCTGCTCCTGTCCCCCGGAGAGCTGGCGCGGATAGTGCCTCGCCCGGTCGGCCAGGCCGACGACCTCCAGGGCGGTGGCGACGTGGCGGCGGCGCTCGGCCCGCGACAGGGGGGTCAGCAGCAGCGGCAGCTCGACGTTGCGCTCCGCCGTGAGCACGGGCAGCAGGTTGTAGAACTGGAAGACGAAGCCGATGTGCCGCGCGCGCCAGCGCGCGAGCCCGCCGCCCGACATGCGGTCGATGCGGTCGCCGCCGACCGTCACCGAGCCGTCGCTCGGCGTGTCGAGGCCGCCGAGCAGGTTGAGCAGGGTCGTCTTGCCCGAGCCCGACGGGCCCATGAGGGCGAGGAAGTCTCCCCGCGGCAGGTCGATGGTGACCCCCTGCAGGACGTCGATCCGCTCCGATCCGCGCCGGAACCGCTTGTGCAGATCCCGGATTTCCACCAACGCCTCGGTCTCGCTCATCGACCTCCCCCGGGGAACGCTACTCCGAAACGATACACGATTCACGCGCCCGACAGGGCCGCGAGCTCCCGGTACAGGGCGTCCACCTGCCGGTCGGTGTCGGCCAGGGTCCCGTCCGTCCGGATCACGTGGTCGGCCCGGCGGGTTTTCTCCGCCGTCGGCCACTGGGCGGCGATGCGGCGTTCCGCCTCGTCCCGGCTGAAGCCGCGCGCGACCACCCGCGTGACCTGCGCCGCGTGTTCGCAGGCGGTGACGACGACGCGGTCGAACGATTCGGTCCGCGAGCCCTCGAAGAACAAGGGGATGGCGACGACGCCGAACCGGTGGCCGGGCCGCCGCTCGATCCCGTCGAACCAGCGGGAGATCGCGGCCCGCACGTGCGGATGGACGATGGCGTTCAGATCGGCGCGGGCGGCGTCGTCGGCGAAGACGACGGCGCCGAGCCGGCGCCGGTCGACGCGCCCCCCGGCGTCGATGACGTCGGGCCCGAAGCGGTCCCGCACCCCCCGCCACGCCCGTCCGCCCGGCGCCATCGCCTCGTGGGCCAGGCGGTCCGCGTCGGCCGTGGGCACGCCCTTGGCGGCGAGCCGGTCGAGCACGCGGGTCTTGCCGGTCGCGACGCCGCCGGTCAGCACGACCCGCATCGGTCAGTCCTTCTCGGCCGGGGTGATCCGTTCCTCGACGAACGTGTTCCACTCGTGGCACTGCGGGCACTGCCACAGCAGCTCGGTGCTGCGGTAGCGGCATTGCATGCACACGTGGGGGTCGCGGTAGAACACCGCGCCGCGCGTCAGCTCGCGGTAGCGGCGGACGCGGGCCTCGTCGAAGCGCAGGGCCACGAGGGCCTGCCATACCATCTGGTGGACGCTCAGGGCGTGCGGGTTGTGCACGAGCGACTCGAAGAGCAGGTCCAGCGCCGCCGACGGCTCGCCGCGGTCCGCGAGGTGCCGCCCCAGGGCCAGCCGCGCCCGCCAGTCCTGGGGGTTGGCGTCGATGAGGCGGCGGCACAGGGCCGGGAACCGCTCCGCGTCCCCGTCCTCGCGGCCCGCGCGCTCGACCCGGTCCAGAATCAGGTAGGCGCGGTCCGGCGCGACTTCGGGGACCCGGCTCCAGGTCGCGAGGGCCTCGGCGGCGCGGCCCTCCCGACGTTGCAGGTCGCCGAGGTCGAGGTACGCGGGCACGGCGCTTTCGTCCAGGGCGATCGCCGCCTCGAACCGCGCCACCGCCTCCGCGGGGTCGGCCTGCTCCAGCGCCTGCACGCCGAGGCGGGTCTCCAGGAACGCCAGCTTCGCCTGGTGCCTCGGCCGCTCGCCGGGTGCGGCCAGGGCCGCGAGCCGCCGGCGGACGGCCCGCGCCTCCAGCCACTGCTGCTGCTCCTCGTGCAGCTTCTCGATGCTCGACAACGCCTGCCGGTTGTCGCCGTCGATGCGCAGCACCTCCTCGAACGTCTCCAGGGCCCGGTCGACGAAGCCGCCGCGCTTGAAGTCGAGCCCGAGGCACAGGAGCACGTAGGCCTGCTCCATCCTCGTCAGCTTCGGCCGCTGCAGCGCCCGCTGATGGAGCTGGATGGCCCGCGTCACCTGCCCCTTCTCCCGGTACAGGTTGCCGAGGATCAGGTGGATCTCGAGGGCGTCGGCGTCAAGGCCGGCCGCGGTGCCCAGCTCCTCGATGGCGAGGTCGAGCTGGTTGGACGCGAGCAGGTTGAGCCCCAGCAGATAGCGGGGCGACTCGCGGGCTCGCCGCCGGTCTATCCAGCGCCCCTCGCTGAGCTTGTAGCGCTCCCACGCCTTCCCCGCGGCCAGCCCCGCGAGCAGGGCCAGCAACGCCAGGAGCAGGCCCACGGAGTCGCCCATCAGAACAGCTCGGTGCGCCACAGATCGTGGAGGTGGACGACGCCCTCGACCCGCCGGGCGTCGTCGACCACCACGAGCGCGGTGATGCGGTGCGATTCCATGCGGTGGAGGGCCTGGGCGGCCAGGGTCGAGGCGGCGATGGTGTGCGGGGCCGTCGACATGACCTCGCCGGCGGTGCGGGCGGACAGCGGCCCGCCGGCGAGGAGCTGCCGCCGCAGGTCGCCGTCGGTGATGACCCCGGCGAGCCGCCCCGCCGCGTCGAGCACGCAGGTCATGCCCATCCGCTTGTCGCTCATCTCACGGAGCACCGCGGGCATCGGCGCGTCGGTGGCGACCGCCGGCACGTCGTCGCCGGCGCGCATGAGGCGGCCGGCGCGCAGGAGGCGCTTGCCGAGCCCGCCGCCGGGATGGAGGCCGGCGAAGTCGTCCTCGCGGAAGCCCTTGCGGACGAGCAGGGTCATGGCGAGGGCGTCGCCCAGGGCGAGCGCCGCGGTGGTGCTGGCCGTGGGCACGAGGTTCAGGGGGCACGCCTCGGCCCGCACCCCGCAGTCGAGCGCGACGTCCGCGGTGCGCGCGAGGGTGGATTCGGGGGCGCCCGTGAGGCAGACGAGGCGGGCCCCGACCCGCCGGATGGTGTCGATGAGGCGCAGGATCTCGTTCGTCTCGCCGCTGTGCGACAGGGCCACGACGACGTCGTCGTCCTGCACGACGCCGAGGTCGCCGTGGACGGCCTCGGCGGGATGCAGGAAGAACGCCGGCGTGCCGGTGCTGGCGAGGGTCGCCGCGATCTTGCGGCTGATGATGCCCGACTTGCCCATGCCGGTCACGATGACGCGGCCCGCGCAGGCGTCGAGCAAGCGCACCGCCGCGTCGAACCGCTCGTCGAGGCGGTCGGCGAGCGCGCTGATGGCGGCCGCCTCGGTCTCGATGACCCGCCGCGCGAGCCCGCGGTCGACCGGCGGGGCGCCGGCGGCGGTCATGCCCGGTCCCCGGCCGCCTCGGCGATCCGGAGCACCCGCTCGAGGAGGGGCCGCAGCCGGTCGAGGCGGAGCGCGTTCTGGGCGTCGCTCTTCGCGCGGGCGGGCTCTTCGTGGACCTCCAGGAACAGGGCGTCGACCCCGCTCGCCGCCCCCGCCGCGGCCAGCGGCTCGATGTACTCGGCCTGCCCCGCGGTCACCCCGTCGCCGGCCCCGGGGAGCTGCAGGCTGTGGGTGACGTCGAACACCACGGGGACGCCCAGCCCCCTGAGCTGGGGGAACGCGCGGAAGTCGACCACCAGGTCGTGGTAGCCGAAGCTGACCCCGCGCTCGGTGACGAGGACGCGCCGGTTGCCGGTCCCCGTGACCTTGGCGACGGCGTGGCGCATGTCCGCGGGGGCGAGGAACTGTCCCTTCTTGAGGTTCACGGCGCGGCCGGTGCCGGCGGCGGCGGTGATCAGGTCGGTCTGGCGCGAGAGGAACGCGGGGATCTGGAGGACGTCGGCGACCTCCGCCGCCGCGTCCACCTGCGCCGTTTCGTGGACGTCGGTCAGGACGGGCACCCCGTGGGCCTCCTTCACGGCCCGCAGCACCCCGAGACCCGGCTCGAGGCCGGGGCCGCGGAACGAGCGGACGGACGTGCGGTTGGCCTTGTCGAACGACGCCTTGAAGATGTAGGGGACGCCGAGGTCGCGGGCGACCTCCGCGACCGCGCCGCCCAGGAACAGCGCGTGCGCCTCGCTCTCGATGACGCACGGACCGGCGATGAGGGCGGGCGGCCCGCCGCCGCCGACGGCCACGTCACCGATGTTCACGACGGACACGCGATCATTATAGGGGCGGGCGCCGCGGACCGGCCGCCGCGCGTCGCTGCCGCCGACGCGGACGGGGGAGCGGCGTCTACCGCGTCGGCACCCGCACCGTGCGCCCGCCGCCGTCGTCGGGCACCGGGCGGTCCGCCCGCACGCGGGGCGCCGCCGCCGCCAGCTTGTGCTCGTGGCTCGCGCGCACGAAGTCGGCGAACAGCGGGTGGGGGTCGAGGGGCTTGGAGCGGAACTCGGGGTGGAACTGGACGGCCACGAACCAGGGATGGCCGGGCAGCTCGATGGTCTCGACGAACCGCCGGTCGGGGGACTGCCCGGAGATGACGAGGCCGTGCTCGGCGAGGGTCGATTCGTACTCGCGGTTGAACTCGTACCGGTGCC
Source organism: Vicinamibacterales bacterium (assembly GCA_963664545.2). Lineage (GTDB taxonomy): Bacteria > Acidobacteriota > Vicinamibacteria > Vicinamibacterales > UBA8438 > JAJEEA01. The sequence goes on from OY761475.2 coordinate 4,943,731, forward strand.
GGTGCCGCTCGTGGACCTCGCCGGTCCCGTAGATGGCGCGGGCGCGCGAGCCCGCGGCGAGCTCGCAGGGGTAGCGGCCCAGGCGCATCGTCCCGCCCATCTCGTCCACCCCCAGCAGGTCGCGCAGCTTGTAGATGACCTTGTGCTCGGCGTCGGGGTTGCACTCGGTCGAGTCGGCGCTCGCGAGCCCGCACACGTTACGGGCGAACTCGACCGCCGCCCACTGGAAGCCGTAGCAGATGCCGAAGTAGGGGATGCGGCGCTCGCGGGCGACGCGGGCGGCGCGCATCATGCCGCCGGTGCCCCGGTCGCCGAACCCGCCGGGGACGAGGATGCCGTCGGCGCCGGCGAGCAGATCCTCGCCGCCGTCGGCTTCGAGGGCCTCCGCCTCGACCCACTCGATGTCGACGGCCAGCTTGTGCCGGAAGCCGCCGTGGTAGAGCGCCTCGTTGAGGCTCTTGTAGGAGTCCTCGTACCCCACGTACTTGCCGACGACGTGAATGCGGAGACGGTCCGCGGGATGCCGGAGCCCCTCGATCAGCCCCTGCCAAGCGCCCATCGCGCGCTCCGAGTCGGGAAGCTGCAGGCGCCGCAGCACGTGGCGGTCGATGCCCTCGTCGCCCAGCACCAGCGGGACCTCGTAGATGCTCGACACGTCCTTGGCGGTGATCACCGCGTCCTCGTCCACGTCGCAGAACAGGGCGATCTTGCGGCGGATGTCCGCCGACAGGACCCGGTCGGTGCGGCACAGCAGGATGTCGGGCTGGATGCCGATCGACCGCAGGTCGCGGACGCTGTGCTGGGTCGGTTTGGTCTTGAGCTCGCCCGCCGCCCCGATGAACGGGACCAGGGTCAGGTGGACGTAGAGGGTGTGCGCCCGCCCCACGTCCTGCCGGAACTGCCGGATCGCCTCGAGGAACGGCTGGCTCTCGATGTCGCCGACGGTGCCCCCGACCTCCACGAGCACGATGTCGACGTCCTTCGCCACGGCGCGGATGCAGTCCTTGATCTCGTTCGTGATATGCGGGATGACCTGCACGGTGCCGCCGAGGTAGTCGCCGCGGCGCTCCTTCTGGATGACCGACAGGTAGATCTGGCCGGTGGTCCAGTTGTGGTTCTTGGTGGTGAGGGTGTGGGTGAACCGCTCGTAGTGGCCGAGGTCGAGGTCGGTCTCGGCCCCGTCGTCGGTGACGTAGACCTCGCCATGCTGGTAGGGGCTCATGGTGCCCGGATCGACGTTGACGTAGGGGTCGAGCTTCTGCAGCGTCACCCGGTAGCCGTGCCCTTCGAGCAGACAGCCGATGGAGGCGGCGGCGAGCCCCTTACCGAGGGACGACACGACCCCGCCGGTGACGAAGATGAACTTCACGGGGCGGCCCGCGTCGTTGAGGATCGGTTCGCTCATGCCGGGGCTCCCGCCGCGAGACGCCGGCGCACCCGGTCGAGGTCCGCGGGCGTGTCGACGCCGATGGGGTCGTCGTCGATGCGTGTGGTCATGATGCGGTAGCCGTGCTCCAGGGCGCGGAGCTGCTCGAGGCGCTCGGCGCGCTCGAGCGGGGTCGGGTCGAGCCGGCTCAGGGTCAGGAGGAACGGCCGCCGGTACGCGTAGAGCCCGAGGTGCCGGTCGACCGCCGCGGGCGGCGCGGAAGGCGCGTCGCGGTCGAGGCCGATGGGCGCGCGCGAGAAGAAGAGGGCGTAGCCTTCGCGGTCGACGGCGACCTTGACGACGCCGGGGTCGCGCCACGCGGCGGCGTCCGCGAGGGGGCACCGCACGGTGGACATCGGCGTCGCGGGGTCGGCCGCGACCGCGACCGCCGCGTCGATGGCTTCCGGGGCGATCAGGGGCTCGTCTCCCTGCACGTTGACCACGAGGTCGCAGTCGAGGCCGGCGGCGACCTCGGCGAGACGGTCGGTGCCCGACGCGTGATCGGCGCGGGTCATGCGCACCTCGCCGCCGAATGCGGCGACCGCCCGCGCGATGCGCTCGTCGTCGGTGGCGACGAGGACGCGGTCGACCGAGCGCGCGTCCGCCGCGTGGCGGTAGACGTGCTCGATCATGGCGCGCCCGCCGATGTCCGCCAGGGGCTTGGCCGGCAGCCGGGTCGAGGCGTAACGGGCGGGGATGACGGCGACGGTCCGTCCGGCGGAGGGCGGGTCGCGGGGGGGCGGGGGCGTGGCGGGACGCACGGCGAATCCTACCACGGGGCGGGCGGCCGTCGAGACGGCCGACCGATTCAACGAGGCCGCGGTGCACCGCCGCCGACTACGGACCGGTCGGCCCGCTCATCGATGCAGTCCCGGAGCGTTGACGTGCCGGTCCAGCCCTTCGCGCGCGGCCCGGACCTCACCGCGCAGCTCCGCCACCTCGCGGGCCAGCAGCCACGACTGGACGGCGGCGAACAGCGCCGCCAGCGCCGTAACGACCATCACCACGTCCCGCAGACCCTCGCTCACTCACTCCCCCCCTTCGGCCGCCGTGCCTCCGAGGGTACCATGGGACGAACATCAGACAAAGCCGCACACGTGGGACCCCCCTTGAACACGAACGGCTGCCGCGCCGGTCCGCCCGTCGTGGTACGATGGGATGCGGCGAGGGGATGAGCAAGGGACGTCTGGCGATGTGGGTGGCCGGGGGGGCGCTCCTGGCCGCTTGGCTGTCCTCGGCGGCCGGGACGATGCCGGGCGGGGCCCCGTCTGCGTCACGCGCCGGGGGATCCGTGCGGCCGCCGGCGCCGCCGCCGCAGTCTTCGGTGCCCGCCGTCGAGCGAATCGAGCTGGACCGGCAGGTGGCCCGGATGGCCGCCTATCTCGAGCGCGCGCCCCGCCCGCGGCCGGTGGTCCGCAACCCCTTCACCCTCGGTTCCCGGCGCGCCGCGGACTCCTCCCGCGGACCCGGGGCGGCGGTCGTGCCGGAAGGTTGGGCGCCGCGCCCGGCCGCCGCCGCGCAGGCGGTTCCGTTGCGGGTGTCGCTCGCCGGCATCGCCACCGACGACACCCCGTCCGGCCCCCACCGGACCGCCGTCCTCTCCGTCGACGGGCAGGTCGTGCTGGCGGAGGTCGGCGACGAGGCGGGCGGCTATCAGGTGCAGCGCATCGACGACGACGCCGTCGAGCTCTTCGACCCGGGTCGGCAAGTCTCGTTCCGGCTCGCCCTGCCCTGATGGCTTGGCGCGACCGCACGCCGCGGGCTCACGCCTCCCAGGACGAGACCACGGACACCTCCCGCACGGCGGGCACCGCGGCGATCTCCCGCAGCACGTCGGGGGAGACGCCGGGCGCGGCGGGGTCCACCGGATCGATCTTCACCACCGCCACCGCGCCGCCCCCCGCCGCCCCCCGGCCCAGCGCGAAGGTCTCGATGTTGATGCGGTGGCGGCCGAGAATCCGGCCCACCTCGCCGATCACGCCCGGTTGATCGTCGTTGCGGACCACCACCAGGGTGCCCTCCAGCGGGGCCTCGATCTGCACCCCGTCGAGCAGGACCAGCCTCGGGCCCGCCTGCTCGAACAGGACACCCTCGACCCAGTGCTCGCCCCGCGCGGTGTGCAGCTTCATCGAGATCAGGTTGGTGAAGTTGCGGGGCCTCGAGCTGCGCGACTCGATGACCTCGATGCCGCGGTCGCGGGCCACCGCCCGCGCGTTGATCGGGGTCACGTTGTCGACCGTCGACCCGAAGTAGCCGACCAGGCTGGCCCCCACCAAGGGCTCGTTGTCGCCCTCGGCGAGGCCGCCGTAGTAGCGGAGGGAGAGGGCCTCGGGCCGCTCGCCGACGACATGCTTCAGCAGGGTCCCGAGGCGGCGCGCCAGCACCGTGTAGGGCTGCATGCGCTTCATCTCCTCGGGCCCCAGCGAGGGGTAGTTGACGGCGTTGCGCACGACGCCCGCGGCGAGGTAGTCGCGCACGCAGGCCGCCGTCTCCTGGCCCACGAGCTCCTGCGCCTCGTGGGTGGACCCGGCGATGTGCGGGGTTGTGACGACCTGGGGCAGGCCGACCAGCCGCCCGCCGGGCGGCGGCTCGACCTGGAAGACGTCGAGCCCGGCCCCGCCGATGACGCCCCGCTCGATCGCGTCGGCGAGGGCCTCCTCGTCGATGAGGGCGCCGCGGGCGGTGTTGATGATGCGCGCCGACGGCTTGCAGCGGGCCAGCCGCTCGGCCGTGAACAGGGGGCCGGGGCCCGTGGCCGGCACGTGCAGGGTGATGAAGTCGGCCGCCCCGCACAGCTCGTCCAGCTCCATGAGTTCGACGTCGAGTTCGGCGGCGACCTGGCCCGCGATGAAGGGGTCGTGCGCGACGCACCGCATCCCGAACGCGTGGGCGCGGTGGACGACCTCGCGGCCGATGCGGCCGAGGCCGACGAGGCCCAGGGTCTTCCCGCGTAGTTCGATTCCCGTCAGCTTCTTCTTCTCCCAATGGCCCGCCTTGAGACGGGCGTCCGCGTGGGCCACGGACCGGGCCGAGGCGAGCAGCAGGGCCATGGTGTGCTCGGCCACGCTGACGCTGTTGGCCCCGGGGGCGTTCACCACCAGCACGCCGTTCGCGCTCGCGGCGTCGAGATCGACGTTGTCGACGCCGGTGCCCGCGCGGGCGACGATTCGAAGCCGGGGCGCGGCGGCGAGCAGCCCGGCGTCGACGCGGGTGGCGCTGCGGACGATCAGGGCGTCGGCGTCGGCGAGGTCGGCCTCGAGCCGCGGCCGGGGGCGGCCCGGCTCGGCGTCGACGGTCCACCCCCGGTTGCGGAGCAGTTCCGCCGCCGACGGCGGCAGGGGATCGGCGATCACGATCTTCATGCGCTCGTTTCTCCGGGAGCCGTGTTGAACCCGCGCGGCGCCGAACCGGTGGGGGCGCCGGCGGGCGGGAAGGACGCTGGCGGGCGGCGGCGCGCCGCGCAGCGTACACCGCAGTATAATGGGCGGCCGTTGCGGCGGTTCGCCCACCACGCGATCGACGGCCCCGGAAGGGCGGTTCGCGGACCGCCGCAGGGGCATTCTCCATCAGGGTTCCACGGTCTCTGCGACGGTTCGGGTTCGTCCGTCACCGGACGGCCGGCGGTGAGTGAAAGGGGTACTTAGCGCGTCATGAATCGAAAAGTCAGCGTCATCGGGTCGGGCAACGTCGGCGCCACCGCGGCGAGGAGCATCGCCGACAAGGAGCTGGCCGACGTCGTGATCCTCGACATCCTCGAGGGCGTGCCGCAGGGCAAGGGCCTCGACATGCTCGAGGCGTGCCCCATCGAGGGGTCCGACTCGCGGGTGCTCGGCACGAACGACTACGCCGACACCGCGGGGTCGGACATCGTCGTGATCACCGCCGGCCTCGCCCGCAAGCCGGGCATGAGCCGCGACGACCTGCTGAACAAGAACGCGGGCATCATCCGGTCGGTGACCGCCGAGGTCGTGAAGCACTCGCCCGACTGCATCATCGTGCCGGTGACGAACCCCCTCGACGCGATGTGCCAGGTCGTCTACCGCGAGAGCGGCTTCCCCCGCGAGCGGGTCGTGGGCATGGCCGGGGTCCTCGACTCGGCCCGCATGCGCTCGTTCATCGCCGAGGCCCTGAACGTGTCGGTCGAGAACACCCACGCCTTCGTGCTCGGGGGGCACGGCGACACGATGGTGCCGCTGCCGCGGTTTTCCACCGTCGCGGGGATCCCCATCACCCAGCTCCTCGACCCGGCGACCGTCGACGCCATCGTCGACCGGACCGCGAACGGGGGGGCCGAGATCGTCAAGCTGCTCGGCACCGGCAGTGCCTACTACGCGCCGGGCTCGGCCGCAGTGGAGATGGTCGAGGCGATTCTGAAGGACAAGAAGAAGATCCTGCCGTGCGCGGTGTACCTGCAGGGCGAGTACGGCGTCCGCGACCTGTTCGTGGGGGTGCCGGTGAAGCTGGGCGCGGGCGGGGCCGAGCAGGTGATCGAGATCGCCCTCGAGCCCGGCGAGCAGGCGGCCCTGGACAAGTCGGCGGCGGCGGTGAAGGAGCTGGTCGACATCCTGGGGCTGTAGGTAGAGGCGCGGGACCCAGGGGGGCGGCCGTCGGAGGCCGCCCGCGGCGATTCTCGGGCGAGTGCATCGTGAAGATTCACGAGTACCAGGCGAAGGCCCTGCTGGCGGGCCACGGCGTCGCGGTTCCCCGCGGCGAGGCGGTGTTCTCGGCCCCCGAGGCCGGTGCCGTCGCCCGCCGGCTCGAGGGCCGGGTGGTGGTCAAGGCGCAGATCCACGCCGGCGGACGCGGCAAGGGCGGGGGGGTCAAGGTCGCCGCCGACGCCGCCGAGGCGGAGCGCGTCGCGGGGGACATCCTGGGGATGACCCTGGTGACCCCCCAGACCGGGCCGGGCGGCCGGGTCGTCCGGCGGCTGCTGATCGAGGAGGCCCTCGACATCTCCGCCGAGCTCTACCTCGGCGTGCTCGTCGACCGCTCGGCGGGCCGGCCGGTCATGATGGCGAGCGCGTCGGGGGGGATGGACATCGAGGCGGTGGCGGCGGCGACCCCCGAGCTGATCCACCGGCTTCACATCGACCCCGGCCTCGGGCTCGCGCCGTTCCAGACACGGCGGCTCGCCCACGCGGTGGGCCTGTCGGGGAAGGCGGCGCGCGGCGCGGCGGCGATCATGGACCGGGCCTGGGACGCGTTCACGGCCTCCGACGCCTCGCTCGTCGAGATCAACCCGCTGGTGGTGACTGCGGCCGGCGCCGCCCTCGCCCTCGACGCGAAGGTGGCCCTCGACGACAACGCCCTGTTCCGGCACCCCGATCTCGCGGACCTCCGCGACCTCTCGGAGGAGGAGCCGCTCGAGATCGAGGCGTCCCGCCACGCCCTCAACTACATCCGGCTCGACGGCGACATCGGCTGCATGGTCAACGGCGCGGGCCTCGCGATGGCGACGATGGACATCATCAAGCTGTCCGGGGGCGAGCCCGCCAACTTCCTAGACGTGGGCGGGGGGGCCAACGCCGACCAGATCCGCAACGCGTTCCGCATCCTGCTGTCGGACGCGCAGGTGCGGGCGGTGCTCATCAACATCTTCGGCGGCATCCTGCGCTGCGACGTGCTCGCGGCGGGGGTCATCGGCGCGGTGACGGAGCTCGGGGTGGACGTGCCGGTGGTCATCCGCATGGAGGGGACGAACGTGGAGGAGGGGCGGCGCATGCTGGACGGCAGCGGCCTGAACTTCACCACCGCCGACACGATGGCCGAGGCGGCGCGGCGGGCCGTCGAGGCCGCGGGGCGGGCGTCCGGGAGCTGACGGTATGGCGGTCCTCATCGACGAACGGACGCGGCTCCTGGTGCAGGGCCTGACGGGGCGGGAGGGCGCCTTCCACGCCCGCCAGGCGGTCGAGTACGGCACGAACGTCGTGGGGGGGGTGACCCCCGGCAAGGGCGGGACCACCCACGAGGGGCTGCCGGTGTTCGACACCGTCGACGCCGCGGTGCGCGCGACGGGCGCCGACGCCTCGGTCGTCTTCGTGCCCCCGGCCGTCGCCGCCGACGCGGTGATGGAGGCGGCGGACGCCGGCGTCGGGCTGGTGGTGTGCATCACCGAGGGCATCCCCACCCTCGACATGATGCGGGCGCTGGCGTTCATCGCTGGTCGCGACTGCCGGCTCGTCGGGCCGAACTGCCCCGGGCTCATCTCGCCGGGGCGGGCCAAGGCCGGCATCATCCCCGGCCACATCTGCCGCGAGGGGCGGGTCGGCATCGTCTCGAAGAGCGGCACCCTGACCTACGAGGCGATCCACCAGTTGACGCGGCTCGGGCTCGGCCAGACCACGTGCATCGGCATCGGCGGCGACCCGCTGATCGGCACCTCCTTCATCGACGCCCTCCGCCTCTTCGAGGCCGATGCCGCGACCGAGGCGGTGGTGGTGATCGGCGAGATCGGGGGCGCGGCCGAGGAGGAGGCGGCGGCGTTCATCCGCGACGGCGTGCGCAAGCCCGTCGTCGGGTTCATCGCCGGCCAGACCGCGCCGCCGGGGCGGCGCATGGGGCACGCCGGGGCCATCGTCTCGGGCGGCCGGGGCACCGCGGCCGAGAAGATGGCGGCGCTGTCGTCGGCGGGGGTCGCGGTCGTCGAGAGCCCGGCCGACATCGGGGCGGCGGTGGCGGCGGCGATACCCCCGGCGTCGTGATTTCAGGCATCGGGGCGGCGGTGGCGGCGGCGATATCCCCGGCGTCATGATTCTCAGGTCAGGATGGACCCCGCGCGCCGGAGTGGCCGTGCCGCGGTCCACTGCGGGCAGGGCGGTCCACTGCGGGCAGGAAGGGCATGGAGCAGACATTCGCGATCATCAAGCCGGACGCGGTCTCGTCCGGGCACACCGGGGCCATCCTGCAGCGCATCGAGGAGGCCGGCTTCCGGGTGGCGGCGATGCGCCTGGTGCGGATGACGAAGGTGGAGGCCGAGGGCTTCTACGCCGTGCACCGGGAGCGCCCGTTCTTCGACAGCCTGACGACGTTCATGTCGTCGGGCCCGGCCGTCGTGCTCGCCCTCGAGGCCCCCGACGCCATCGCCCGCTGGCGGACGCTGATGGGGGCGACGGATCCGGGGCGGGCCGACGAGGGGACCCTGCGGCGCCGCTACGGCAGCTCGATCGAGCGCAACGCGACGCACGGCTCCGACGCGCCCGAGACCGCCGCGTTCGAGCTCGGCTACTTCTTCCGCGGCCTCGAACGCGCCGGGTGAGCCCGTGACGGGCGGCTCCGGGCCTTGACGGGGCGGGGTGGGCGTGGTACTATCCGGCACGCCTTGGCCAATGCCAGCCGCCGGTGCTTGTGCCTCAAGACACAAGCCCGGCCGGGGCGCGCCGACGGCCTTGCAGATCCCGATGGACAAGCTTCGCGAGCGTGAGCCTGAACGCCCCGGCGGGCCGCTTGCAGCCGCACCATCCCTCGCCGTCCAGTTCTTCCTGATCCCCCTCGCGGTCGTCGCCGTCGTCGTCGCCATCTACGGCGGTTTCCGCATGATGGTGACCGACGAGCGGACGCCCGAGGAGTACCTGCTCGACGTGCGGGCGGGGGGGCGCGACCGGCGCTGGCCGGCCGCCTACGAGTTGTCGCGCCTGATGGGCGACCCCGCCACCGAGGAGAGGCATCCGGGGCTGGGGAGGGCCCTCGTGGACGCGTTCGCCGACTCGCGGGGCGACGATCCGCGCATCCGCCGCTATCTCGCGCTCGCCATCGGTCGCCTCCGCACGCCCCCGCCGGGCACCGTCGAGGCCCTTACGGAGGCCCTCGACGACGCCGACAGCGAGACCGTGATCAGCGTCGTGTGGGCGCTCGCCTCCCTCGGCGGCGAGGCGGTCGTGCCGCGCATCGTCTCGATGTACCAGTCGTCCGACGCGGGGGTGCGGAAGATGGCCGTGTACGCGCTCGGGGTGCTGCCGGACGACGGTTCGCACACCACCCTGCGGGCGGCCCTCGACGATCCGGCCCCGGACGTGCAGTGGAACGCCGCCGTCGCCCTCGCGCGTCACGGCGACGCGCGGGCGGCGCGGGTGCTCGCCCGCATGCTCGATCGGGACCACGTCACCGGGCTCGTCACCCCGTCCGAGACCCGGCTGGATCCGGCGGGCGAAGTGATGATCAGCGGGTTGCGGGCGGTGGCGGGGCTGGGTTCGGCCGGCGTCGGTGAGGATCTGCGGTCGGCGGTCGCCGCGCTGGCGGACTCGGACCCGAGCGTGAGCGTGCAGAATGCGGCGTTGGAGACGCTCGACGCGCTCGATGCGTCACTGGTGGGCGGCGGCGTGGCCGAGCGCAGGTAGGGAGTCTGCGCCGTAGGGCGGCGCGACTGAGTCTGCGCCGTAGAGTGGCGCGACTTCTGTGGGGTTTGGTTGGGTGCCAAGCGGAGGCCGCAGCGCGACCTCGCGGTCGCGTTCGGCGACGATTGGCGGCCGGGCGCTCCGGCGGACGGCGCAGACTTCCTGGAGGGGTTGGTTGGGTGCCGGGCCGGGCCCGGGTAGCCAACGATTGGCGGGCTAGCGCGCCGACGGACGGCGCGGCATCGGCCTTCCGCGCCGATGGCGATGGGATGGAAGACTATGGCTGACGAGAACAAGACTCCACCGTCTGCGGACAGCGCCGCGGAGCCGCCGGCTCCGGCGGCCGACCCCGCGGCGGCAACCCCCCCGGAGGCGCCGGTGAAGGCCGCGGCGGCAGAGGTTCCCGCGGCCGCGGCGGCTGCTTCCGCGGTCGCGGCGGCGCCCGCACCGAAGCCGGCGGCCGCCGCGAAGCCGCCGGCCGCGAAGAAGCCGGTCGCGGCCAAGCCGGCGGCGGCCAAGGCGGCGGCCGGCGCCGACGCCAAGCTCAAGGGCCGCACCACGACCGCGGCGGCCGGCGGGGCGCGGAAGAAGAAGGCGGCGATTCCCGACGACTCGCCGCTGATGGGGCGCCGCGGCTGGATGGGGCTCGCCTGGGGCGCGTTCACCGCCGCCTCGGCCGGCTGCCTCGCCGCCACCGGCCGCTTCATGTTCCCGAACGTGCTCAACGAGCCGCCGCAGCAGTTCGCCATCGGGTTCCCCGAGGACTACGGCGACGGGGTCGACGAGCGCTTCAAGGACCGCTTCGGCGTCTGGGTCGTGCGGACCGACAACGACTTCACGCACGAGGCGTCCGGGTTCTACGCGCTCTTCTCGATATGCACCCATCTCGGCTGCACGCCGAACTGGCTGTCGGCCGAGAACAAGTTCAAGTGCCCCTGCCACGGCAGCGGGTTCCGGCCCACCGGCATCAACTTCGAGGGGCCGGCGCCGAGGCCGCTGGAGCGCACGCGGATCGTGCGGGCCGAGGACGGCCAGATCCTCGTCGACAAGAGCCGGAAGTTCCAGCAGGAGCTCGGCCAGTGGACGGACCCCGAGTCGTTCCTTCCCATCTAGACCGACATGGCTGATACGAAGACCATCGAACCGAAGGCGCCGGCCCTCGTCCGGGCGTGGGACTGGATTACCGAGACGCAGATCTGGACGTCCATCTTCCGGCACGCGGCCCCGATCAACGACCGGAACCGCGTGCTCGTGATGCTCTCGAACGTGTTCCTGCACATGCACCCGGTGCGCCTGCGGAAGTCCGGCGTGCGGCTGCGCTACACCTGGTGCATGGGCGGCATGAGCTTCTTCCTGTTCCTGGTGCTGACGTTCACCGGGCTGCTGCTGATGTTCTACTACCGCCCGACGCTGGAGTACGCCTACTCGGACATCGTGGGGCTGCGCGAGCACGTGCCGCTGGGCATCATGCGCGAGATGCACCGCTGGGGCGCCCACGCCATGGTCATCACCGTGTGGCTGCACATGTTCCGGGTGTTCATGACCGGCTCGTACAAGCCGCCCCGCGAGTTCAACTGGAACATCGGGGTCATCATGCTCGTGCTGACCCTGCTGCTGTCGTTCACCGGCTACCTGCTGCCGTGGGACCAGCTCGCGATCTGGGCGATCACCGTCGGCTCGAACATGGCCCGCGCCACCCCGTTCCTGGGTCACGAGGGTCCCGGGGCCTCGCTCATGGCGCTCGGCGACGTGCAGCTTGTGCACGCGGCCGACGACGCCCGGTTCGCCCTGCTCGGCGGCACGTTCGTCGGCGAGGGGGCGCTGCTGCGGTTCTACGTGCTGCACTGCGTCGCCCTGCCGCTCGTCATCGGCTTCCTGATGGCGATTCACTTCTGGCGAGTCCGCAAGGACGGCGGCATTTCCGGTCCGCTCTAAGGGCGCGGATACGGGTCTGAGACCCAGGAGTCTGCGCCGTAGAACGGTGCAGACTCCTGGTAGGATTGGTTGGGCGGTAATCGGAGGCCGTGGCGCGACCTTGCGGTCGCGTTCGGCGACGATTTCCGGGCTTGGACGGCGGAGACGAAACATGTTGGAAGGGTTGAAGGGCTTCATCGACCTGTTTGCCGACCCCCGGCTGTTCTTCCTCACCACGGTGGTGGCGCTGGTGCTGATCGTGTGGAAGCGCGAGGCATTCTCGTCCACCCGCTGGGGTTGGGGATTGATGATCTTCCTCACGGTGTTCTTCGGGTTCGGCCTCACCGACTCCGACTTCAACCTGATCATCACCAAGCCGGACAACGTCCCCATCGTGGGGCTGATCTTCCTGCTGGTGTTCTTCACGTGGTTCTCGATGCGGCAGGCGGTCGACAACGACCGCCGCTCGGCCGCCGGCCAGGCCCCGATCGAGAAGGACGAGGAGGACCGCGTGTGGACGTGGCCCGACCTCGTCTACACCGAGCTGATCTCGATGGTGGTGTGCACGGTGATCCTGATCGTGTGGTCGATCGGGCTCGAAGCGCCCCTCGAGCAGCCGGCGAACAACGCCAACACCCCCAACCCGTCGAAGGCGCCCTGGTACTTCCTCGGCCTGCAGGAGATGCTGGTCTACTTCGACCCGTGGCTGGCCGGGGTGGTGCTGCCGTCGCTGATCATCGTGGGGCTGATGGCGATTCCCTACATCGACAAGAACCCCAAGGGGAACGGCTACTACACGTTCAACGAGCGCCGGGTCGAGATCACCCTCTTCCTGTTCGGGTTCGTCGTGCTGTGGTCGTCGCTCATCGTCCTCGGGACGTTCCTGCGGGGGCCCAACTGGAACTTCTTCGGCCCGTTCGAGTACTGGGACATCCACAAGCTCGAGGCCCTGACCAACGTCGACCTGTCCGAGTACATCTGGGTCCGCGGGTTCGGCATGTCCATGCCCGACCACTGGTTCGTGCGGGAGATCTTCGGCATCCTGCTGACCATCGGCTACGTCGCGGTCCTGCCGGTCCTCCTGGCGCGGAAGGGGCTGACGAAGTACTACGAGAAGCTGGGGCCGACGCGCTATTACGTCACCGTCATCCTCTTCCTGTCGATGCTGTCGCTGCCGGTGAAGATGCTGACCCGGTGGGCGTTCAACTTGAAGTACGTGGTGGCGATTCCCGAGTTCTTCTTCAACATCTAGGGTTCACTCTCATCTACGGCTAGCGCCATGGCAGACAAGCGGGCAGTCGGACACGCCTACAACATCGATTTCCTGAACGTGGTCTTCGCCGCGTCGAGCCTCTTCGTGCTCTTCTCGACGCTGTGGATGATCTGGGACGACTACGATCGGGAATGGAAGAACTACCAGCGGCAGTTCTGGGCCCTCGAGCAGGAGGTGACCAGCGCGGACCTGGCGCTGGCCGAGCGGGACGTCGACCGCGCCCGGGTGGCCGCGCTGGAGGCCGCGCGGGCCGAGGCGGAGCAGCGGCTCGCCGTCAACGCCGCGCAGGTGGCCGAACTCGAGGACGAGCTGGCCGACGTGAACCGGCGGCTCTTCGTTGCCACCCGGAACTTCAACTTCACGAAGGCGACCTACGACGTCGACCGGTACGACTTCGAGTCGCGCCGCGACGAGGCCGGCGGCCACGGCGAAGGCGAAGGGGAGGTCCACGTCGAGGGCGAGGAGGAGGTCACCGCCCTCTACGAGCGCTGGGTCGAGGAGGGGCTGATCGTCGAGCGGCTGACCGCGGAGCGCGACGCCCTCCGCGACCGCATCGGCGAGTTCAACGCGGAGGTCGACGCGGTCAACGAAGAGCTGGGCGCCCTGACCGGCGAGGCCGACCGGCTGCGCGGCCTCGTCGCCGACATGGCCCCCAACCTCATCGACGACTACCTGCTGAACGCCCCGCTCCTCGACTTCATGGCGCCGACCCTGACCGTGCGCCAGACCATCACCCCGAACGTCGTCGACGACGTGAACTTCATCCGGGTGCCGAAGATGGACCGGTGCCAGACCTGCCATCTCGCCATCGACCGGGCCGGCTACGAGGACTATCCGCAGCCGTTCCGCACCCACCCCAACCTGGAGACGTACGTCGGCAGCTCGTCGCCGCACCCCCTGGAGACGACCGGGTGCACCGTCTGCCACGAGGGGATGGGGCAGTCGATCTCGTTCGTCGACGCCGCCCACAGCCCGTCGAGCCCCGAGCAACTGGCCGCGTGGGAGGAGGAGTACCACTGGGAGGAGTCGCACCTCTGGGACTATCCGATGCTGCCGAGCGGCATGGCCGAGGCCTCGTGCGCCAAGTGCCACCGCGAGGAGGTGTTCATTCCCGAGGCCGACAACCTGAACCTCGCCTACGGCATGTACGAACGCGCCGGCTGCAACGCGTGCCACACCACGGTCGGGTTCACGGACCAGCGCAAGCCCGGCCCCAACCTGACCAAGATCGCCTCGAAGCTCGACGAGGAGTGGGTGGCCCGGTGGATCCGGGACCCGCGGGCGGTCAAGGCCAGCACCTGGATGCCCAGGGTCTGGTACAACTCGAACACCAGCTCGGCCGAGGACGCGGTGCGCAACGAGGTCGAGATCGACGCGGTCGTGGCCTACCTGTTCGCCAACTCCGAGGACCACGAGCCGGCCATCGGCTTCCCGGGCCGCGGCAACGCCGCGAACGGCCAGCGCATCTTCGAGTCGGTCGGCTGCCTCGGCTGTCACATCGCCGGCGACGAGACCCGCGAGGAGGCGGGGCCGCGCCGCACCTTCGGCCAGCCCCTGCAGGCCATCGGCGACAAGACGAGCTACGTGTGGCTCTTCGACTGGATCCGCAACCCGCGCCACTACAGCCCCGAGACGTACATGCCCGATCTGCGGCTGAACGACTTCGAGGTCGCCGACGTCGCGACCTACCTCATGGGGCTGACCGGCGAAGGCGGGGTCGAGGCCGGCGCGACCTACGGGCCCGAGGACATCGACGCGACGCTGCTCGACTACATGCGGGCCATCGTGCCCTACGAGGAGGCGCAGGCGGCCATCGCCGACATGAGCCCCGAGGAGCGGCAGCTCGACCTCGGCCAGCGCGCGATCGGGCGCTACGGCTGCTACAGTTGCCACGAGATCGCCGGGTTCGAGGACGTCCAGCCCATCGGCATCGAGCTCTCGCAGGAGGGCAGCAAGCTGCTGCCGCAGTTCGACTTCGCGTTCATCCACGCGGAGGAGGTCCCCCACACCAAGCGGGACTGGATCAACGCGAAGCTGCTCGATCCCCGCATCTACGACCGCGGACGCATCCTGCAGCCCCTCGAGAAGCTGCGCATGCCCAATTTCGGCTTCTCCGAGGCGGAGGCGCGGCTGCTGACCACCGCGGTGCTGAGCTTCCAGCGCGACGTGCAGCCGAAGGAGGCGCAGGTGCCGCGCTCGGCCCGCAAGGACGCCATCATCGCCGGGCGCAACCTCGTGCGGCGCCGCAACTGCATCGCCTGCCACGAGATCGAGGCCGACGGGGGGGACTATCGCGAGCTGGTGGAGGACTCCTCGCTGGCCCCGCCGCTGCTGACCCCCCAGGGGGCCAAGGTCAAGCCGGAATGGATGTACGCGTTCCTGCAGGAACCCATCACCATCCGGCCGTGGCTCGACGTGCGCATGCCGTCGTTCGGACTCGACGACGCGCACTGGAACGGCGTGCTCGACTACTTCGCGGCGATCTCCGACACGGTGGGGCCGTTCCGCACCCACGACGTGGAGCTGGACGCCGAGACGCTGCGGAGGGGCGAAGCTCTGTTCGAGCTCCTGCGGTGCCAGCAGTGCCACGTGCTCGACACCATCCCCGAGGATCAGGATGTCGGGAACCTCGCGCCCGACCTGAGGATGACGCCGGAGCGCCTGCAGCCGGACTGGATCGTGGACTGGCTGATCCGGCCGCTGGCCATTCAGCCGGGCACCCGCATGCCGCAGTTCTGGACCGAGTACCCCGACACGCTCTTCCCGGCGCTCCCGGACGGCACGCCCCTCGGCTCGGACGCCGACTCGCAGATCCGGGCGATTCGGGACTATCTGCTGACCTTCAGCGGGGGGCCGAGCCCCTTGCAGGGCAACTGAGGCGGGGGGCGTTGATCCAGCTTTGCGGAGCTCCGCAAAGCTGGATCAAGCTCCATCGGCACCGGAGGCCGACGCACCTCCGCCTGCTCCACGGCCAGTGGGGCGTCGCGCCGCTCGCGACGATCTCGGTCACTCTGGCCGCCGGTCAGTGTCAGACGGCCGACCGATTCAACGAGGCCGCGGCGGACCGCCGCCAACTACGGACCGAGGTTGCCGCCGAGACCGGGCGGCTGTCCACCGCCATCGACGGTGTCCGCACCGACGGCGAACGCGGTCGGACGGCCATCCGCGCCGAGGTTGCGCGAGTCGGCGAGGGGGTCGCGCGCCTCGAGGGCGCACTCGGCACGTCGCTCGACACCGCCCGCAGGCCCATGGACTAGCTTTAGTGCCGTCCTGCAGAAGTAGCTCCAGCTCGGGCTAGACCGGCCCCCGACCCGGCCGTCGTCGACTGGCTTCGGCGCAACGAACGTGCGCTCGTCGTGGACCCGATCGTCCTCGGCGAGATCACCGCGAGAACAGGCTCTTCGGAATCCGCCCCGTGACCACCTGGGTCAGGTCCACCGCCTCGGCGACGTGGAAGTCGACGGCGATGCTGGCCAGCGAGAGCGCCCGGTCGGGGCTGAGGCCGTGCTCTTCGGCGAGGAACGCCACCACCTCTTCGACCGCCTTCTGCAGCGCGCGGTCGAGGTCGAGGTCGATGCCCATCAGGACGTGGTGGGTGGCGGTCTCGGCCCGCGGCGCGGTCAGCGCGCGGTCCTTGTGCAGCACGAAGCGGAACCGCCCGGTGAGCGACTGCTCGATGGCGGTGCCGCTGACCTCGCCGTCACCCTGGGCCGAGTGGGGGTCGCCGACGTAGAACAGGGCGTCGGGCTGCAGCACCGGCAGGTACAGGGTGCTGCCGGCGGTGAGGTCCTTCACGTCGAGGTTGCCGCCGAAGCGGCCGGGCGGGCGCGACGCCTGGACCCCCGGCACGGTGACGCCGGGCTCGCCGACGACGGGGTCGGGGGCGACGGCCATGATGCCCATGAACGGGGCCAGGGGCACGTGGATGCCGTCGGCGAAGAGGGCGACCTCGACCGAACGGCCCTCCACCATCCCGGTGCGGATCAGGTGCCGGCCCGCCGCGATGTCTCGCTCGGCGTCGCCGGGGCGCGACCCGGGGTAGGCGGGGGAGAAGACGCCGCCGGTCGGGCTCGTGTTGTTGACGCCGTAGGGGACGCGGGTCTCGATTTCCAGCACCTCGATCTCGAGCACGTCGCCCGGCTCGGCGCCCCGGACCGCGATCGGCCCGGTGATGATGTGGCCGCTCCGCCCCTCCCGCGGCCGCCCCGGCCGGGACGCCCAGAAGTCGAGCACGTCGGGGAGGATCTCGTCCGGCGTCACCCCGAGCAGGCCCAGCGACAGGTCGGGATGGTCGTCCTGGGTGGCCCCGGCGTGCGACAGCGTGTCGATGCGCACCGTCTCGCCGGAGTCGATGGTCAGCACCGGCGGCTTGTCGAGGGGGAACCAGCCCCAGCTCACCGTCTCGGGCCGGGACGGCACGAAGTGCCCGCCGTCCTGGGCGGCGGCGGTTCCCGACCCCGCCGAGGTCAGCAGGAGGGCCAAAGAGCCGGTCAGTACGGTGCGTGCGCTGCCTTGGAGCATCTCTCGTTTCCTCCGCGGGGTGCGGCTTCCGGGTGCCGTGTACTAGAATACCCGGAACGGTTCGGCGGCACGGATTCGGAGAGCTTCGAGGAGTCGATGATGAACATGCGATTGAGCGCGCTCGGCGTCTGCGTCTTCCTGCTGAGCGCTTCCCTGGGGGCGGCCCAGACCAACTGGCCGCGGTTCCGCGGCGAGGCGGCCGGCGTGGTCGCCGACGACCCGGCGCTGCCCGAGCGCTGGAGCCGGGACGAGAACGTGGCGTGGCGGGTCGACGTGCCGGGCCGCGGCTGGGCGTCGCCCATCGTCTGGGGCGACCACGTCTTCGTCCTGACGTCGACGGCGGTGGAGGGCGACGAGGTGCCCATCCAGCCCATCGAGAACTACCGGGCGCGCTCGCTCGGCGGGACGATGACCGCCGCCTTCATCACCGAGATGGACCGGCCGCTGAGCTGGGTCCTCCTCGACATCGACTTCGAGACGGGGGAGACGCGCTGGGAATACACCCTGCACACCGGCGTGCCGGAGCTGCCGGCCCACCAGAAGAGCACGTTCGCGTCGGAGACCCCGGTCACCGACGGCGAGCGCGTCTACGTCTACCTCGCCGACATCGGGCTCTTCGCGGTCGACTTTTCGGGCGAGCTGGCGTGGTCGGCGCCGCTCGACTGGCTGCCGCGGCGGCAGTGGGGGGCGGCGAGCTCGCCGGTGCTCCACGACGGCCGGCTCTACGTGGTCAACGACAACGAGGAGGCGTCGTGGGTGGCCGCGTTCGACGCCGCGACCGGCGACGAGTTGTGGCGGACCGACCGGGACGAGCGGTCGAACTGGTCCACGCCGTTCGTGTGGGAGAACGACGTGCGGACCGAGCTGGTGACGACGGGCCAGAACGGGGTCAAGTCGTACGGGCTCGACGGCGAGCTGCTGTGGCAGCTCAGCGGGATGTCGTCGCTCGTCATCCCGACGCCGTTCTCCGACGACGGCCTGCTCTACATCAACTCGGGCTACGTGGCCGACCGCAACCGGCCGGTGTACGCCATCCGGGCCGGGGCGGGCGGCGACATCACCCTGCCCGAGGGATCCACGAGCAACGACTACATCGTGTGGTCGCATCCGCAGCTCGGGTCCTACAACCCGTCGTCGCTCGTCTACGGCGGCACCCACTACACGCTGCTCGACCGGGGCATCCTGATGGCCTACGACGCCGGCACCGGCGAGGAGGTCTACCGGCGGCGGCGGATCACGGCGGGGACGCTGTTCACGGCTTCGCCGTGGGCGTACAACGGGAAGATCTTCGCCCTCAGCGAGGACGGCGACACCTTCGTCATGCGGGCGGGCGAGGAGTTCGAGGTGATCGCGCGCAACGCGCTCGACGAGATGACCCTGGCGACCCCGGCGGTGGCCCGCGGCAGCCTGCTCATTCGCACCGCGAGCGGGCTCTACCGCATCGCGGAGAGCGGCGACTGAGCGGGCGCGTCGGAAGCGGAACGTCCGTCGGCGCGTGGGCGCAGGGCTTGGCCGCGTCGCGGAGGCCCGGCGCGGCTTGGCGCGTACGGCGTGTGGTGGGGTGATCACTGCCAGCGGGCGGGTCCGAAGCCGATGCCCGCGGATACGGGAGGGGAAGGCGATGCGCAGAGGAGTCCTGTTGGCGGTCGGGGTGGCGTTGGTGCTCGGCGCCGGCGTGGATCGAACAGCGGGTCAGCAGGCTGCGGATGCCGCCGACCCGGTAGCGGAGCTCGTCGGCCGTCTCGACCTGGAGCGGTACAAGGCCACCATCAAGGGCCTGACCCAGTTCGGCGACCGGCGGCAGGGGACCCAGCGCAACCGCGACGCGGTCGACTGGATCGAGGCGTGGCTGGAGGACGTGGGCTGCGCCACCGAGCGCCTCCACTACACCTACGAGACGCCGCCGCCCCGCCCCCGGCCGCCGGTCCGCGCGGGCGGGGCGCGGCCGCCCCTGAACCCGCCCGGGCCGACGCCCACCGGGGGCCGCATCGGCCGCAACGGCAGCAGCGCCGGCGGCAGCACCATCTTCGGCTACCGCCGCCGCACCGGCGTCGAGCGCGACCCGATGGCGCAGCCCGACGAGGCCCTGCGCGCCCTGAACCTGGAGGAGCCGGTGGACGGCGCCCGCTCGCAGGTTTACTGCACGAAGATCGGCTCGACCCGCCCCGACGAGATGTACATCCTGGGTGCCCACATGGACGGGCACGGCTTCGGCGAGGCCGCGAACGACGACGGGTCGGGGACGGCGCTCGTCATGGAGCTCGCGCGCATCCTGAGCGCCCCCGACGTGAGGACCGACCGGTCGATCCGGTTCGCCCTCTGGAACGACGAGGAGACCGGCCTGAACGGCAGCCGGGCCTACGTCGAGCAGCGCCGCGAGCGGCAGGGTCTCGAGAACCCGCCGGGGTCGGGCCGCTATCCCGAGCCGGGGTGGCTGGGGATGATCCAGCACGACATGATGCTGTTCGACCACGGGGCGCCCGGCCCCGACGGGGAGGTGAGCCCGGTCCAGCGGCGCGAGGCCGACGTGAACATCGAGTTCCAGTCGAACTCGACGTTCGCGGCCGAGTCGCGCGACCTCGCCTTCTTCTTCAAGGCCGCCAACGACGCCTACGCCACCGACTATCCGGCTCAGGTCGGGCCGCACATGGCCGCCACCGACTCGACGCCGTTCATGAACGTCACGCCGTCCATCAGCCTGCGGGAGAACGAGCGGGGCATGCACATCGGGGCGGGCTGGGACCCGCACTGGCACCAGCCCACCGACCGCTACGACACCTTCAGCGACGATGACTTCCGGCTTGGCCTGAACGCCGGCCAGACCACCCTGGCCGCGATCGCGCAGCTCGCGGGGGCGACCATCGTCGAGCCGTGACCCGCCGGCTCGGGCGCCGGGGGCGCGGGCGCGATGGCGGGGGGACGGCAGGCCGGCGGACGCGGCCCGGCGGACGGGAAGCCCGCCGGCCCCGCCGGCGGCGGCGAGCCGGCGGCCTTCCCCCCGCGGGTAACGGCGGTGCCGGGCCGCGGGAAGGAAGCCGCTAGAAGAGGAGGGAGCCCCCGGCGAGCCGCAGGATGATCTCGATCACGAGCAGGGGCACCAGCACGATCTGCAGCCCGATGAACACCGCGTTCGTGATGAGGGCCAGGAAACGGAGACCCCCGCCGGTGTCCGGGTCGGCCGACAGCGGCTCGGTCCGCAGCGGGCCGAAGATGGTGCCGACCACGAGCACGAGGAGGATGACGCCCAGGCAGCTCAGGATGGTGACGTGGACGACGTAGTCGGTGGCGAACCGCATGAACAGGGCGTACGGCAGGAGCGCGATGACCACGAAGATAGCGCTGCCCAGTATCCACATGAGCATCCGTCCGGCCAGTCCCAGTTGCTGCGTCTCAGTCATGTGATCTCCGTTCGGAATCCGCTCGGCCCGCCGCACGGGCCGCGGGCCGCACCCGGTACGCCGGAGATCCCCGCCGGTCGGCCGGACCTCGAAGGCGCGATGGAACCGCCGCCATTATACGCATGTGGGCGGGTGGGCGCTTCCGCGGCGCTGAACCCGGGCCTCGGGGGGGGCCGCGCGCCTTCGCCGCGACGGACGACCGTCGGCGCGCCCCGCCCCGCCCGGCCTGTTTCCGGGCCCTCGCGCGCGTCTTCGCCGCGATGGGTGATCGCCGCCGCCCGGGCTGGTTTAGAATGAACCCGTTTGCGCGTCCGCCGCATCGACGGGGGTGCCCGGCGCAGGACCGTGGCCGGAAGCCGGCGCACGCCACCGGGCCGCATCGCTGGCGACGGCCGGGCATGAGGACGGTTCCGGCCGTCGGGATCGCGCCCGCCGCAAACGGGGGATCCCGCGCCGTAGAGCCGCGCGTTCCCGTGTTCGGTCCAGCCGGCCGTCGCGGGGTGGGGTGCCGTCGCGTGGCACGCTCGGGGGTGTTGGGAAGGAGTGGGGGTTCATGCGAGAGAAGCGGATGACGGTGATTGCATGGGGTCTGGCCGCGGTCGTGACGGCCGCCGGGGCGCTCGCGCCCGCGACGGCCGCCGCCCAGGCGGCGGAGGATGGCTGGGTCGTGCCCCGCACGCCCGACGGCCGCGCGGACCTGCAGGGGGTCTGGGCCAACAACAACATCACGCCGCTCCAGCGCCCCGAGGCGTGGGCGGGCCGCGAGACCCTGAGCGACGAGGAGCTGGCCGCCCTCCGGGTGTCGGCCGCCACCGCCGTCAGCGACGGGGACGCGCTGTTCGGCGACCAGCTCGTGCTGGCCGCGATCGCCGGAGTCGAGGCGACCTCCTACGACCCCACGACCGGCAACTACAACCAGTTCTGGATCGTCGAGCGCGACTTCAACAACCGGACGTCGCTGGTCGTCGACCCGCCCAACGGGCGGATCCCCGCGGTGACCGCCGAGGCGCGCGAGCGGTTCCGCGCCGCCGCCGAGTACCGCCGCGAGCATCCCGCCGACAGCTTTACCGACCGGCCGCTCCAGGAGCGGTGCGTGACCTACGGGGTCCCCAGCATCAGCGCGGGCTACAACAACTACTACCAGGTCTTCCAGAGCGCCGACCACGTCGTCATCCTCCACGAGATGATCCACGACGCGCGGGTGATCCCGCTGACCGGCCAGCCCCACCTGCCCGGGTCGGTGCGCCAGCTTCACGGCGACTCGCGGGGCTACTGGGAGGGGGACACCCTCGTCGTCGAGACGACGAACTTCTCGTCGACCGCGAACTTCCGCGGGTCGTCCGACGGCCTCCACCTCGTCGAGCGGCTGACCCGGACCGGTCCGCGGACCCTGGAGTACGAGGTCACCGTCACCGACCCGACGGTGTGGACGCGGCCGTGGACGGTCAGCATTCCGCTGATGCGGAGCGACGAGCCGATGTTCGAGTACGCCTGCCACGAGGGCAACATCGGGATGGACGGCATTCTCGCCGGCCACCGCGCCGAGGAGCGGGCCGCGCAGTCGCAGTAGGGCGGCGCCCGCCGGGGAGGCGCCGACTTCCCCGGGAAGGTCCGGCCGGCCGCGGGCGACGGCGGCCGGCCGGTCAACGGCGGAGGCGCCGGGAGGCGCACGCCATGAAGAGTCCCGCAATCGCGGTGGTGGGGATTGCCCTGGCCGTCTGCAGTCCCCGCCCCGCCCCCGCCCAGGCGCCCGACCCGGCCTACGACGCCGCGATCCGGGCGGTGGCGGCGCGGCCGGAGGTGCGCCGCGCCCTCGCCCTCGCGCGCCGGCTCGAACGGACGGCGGAAGCGACCCTCATCGAGCTGACGCAGATACCCGCGCCCCCGTTCGGCGAAGCCGAGCGCGGCTGGCGGTTCGCGGCCCTGTTGCGGGTGGCGGGGCTCGCGGACGTGACGATCGACGAGCTCGGCAACGTTCTGGGGCGGCGGGCCGGGGCGGACGGCCGCGCGACGGTCGCCGTCGTCGCCCACCTCGACACCGTCTTCCCGGCCGGCACCGACCTGACCGTCCGCCGCCGGGGCGACCGCCTCCTGGCCCCCGGCATCGGCGACGACACGCGGGGGCTCGTGCTCCTGCTCATCGTCGCCGAGGCCCTGGAGCGGGCCGGCGTGCGCACCCGCGACGACCTCCTCTTCGTGGGGAGCGTGGGCGAGGAGGGCCTGGGCGACCTGCGCGGGGTGCGGCACCTGCTCCGCCCCGGCGGGCCGCGCATCGACCAGTTCATCGCCATCGACGGCGGCTCGGACGAAGAGGTCGTCAACGAGGCCCTCGGGTCGCGCCGCTACCGGGTCACGGTGACCGGCCCCGGCGGCCACTCGTGGGGCGACTTCGGCCTCGCCAACCCCGTCCACGCCCTCGCCCGCGCCATCGACTACTTCGACCGCGCCGCCGCGCGCGCCATCGGGGCGTCCACGTCGGCCAGCTACAACGTGGGACGCGTCGGCGGGGGCACGTCGGTCAACTCCGTGCCCGGCGAGGGCTGGGCCGAAGTCGACCTGCGGTCGACCGACGCCGCACGCCTCGACCGGCTCGACGCGGCGCTGCGGTCGTCGGTCGCCCGCGCCCTCGATGAACAGAACGCGACCCGCGACCGCGGTGCCCCCCTCGCGGCCGACTTCGAGCTGATCGGCGACCGGCCCTCCGGCCTCGTCGACCCGCGGGCCCCCCTCGTCCGCCGCGCCCTCGCGGTCACCCGCTTCCTCGGCCTCCGGCCGCGCCTGGGGGTCGCGTCGACCGACGCCAACCTGCCCATCGCTCGCGGCATCCCCTCGGTGACCCTGGGCCGCGGCGGCGTCGGCGGCGGCGCGCACTCGCTCGACGAGTGGTGGGCGCCGCGCAACGCCCACGTCGGCACCCAGCGCGCGCTGCTGCTGCTGGTGGCGTCGGCCGGCGTGGCGCGTTAGCGGGGTTGGTTGGGCGTCGAGCGGAGCCGAAGGCGACGCTCTCCGGCTAGGCGGGTTGCCCCGCAGAACGGCGGGGACGTCTTGGGGGCTGGTCGGGCGTCGAGCGGAGCCGCGGCGCGACCCTGCGCCCGCGTTGGGAGCCTCGCCGGTGCGGAGTTTCCGGGGTGACCATGTGAGGCTGGAACACGCCCAAGCGGGCGGCGACGGCGAACGGGGCGTCAGCCGCAGTCAGCGGCGGATGCGCGTGGTAGTCTGCCCAATCGTGGCTCCTGTGGCTTCCGGTGCCCAAGCGCGGCGCCCGCTCGGCATCCTGTCGCTGTGCGTCCTCGCGGCGGCCGGTTGCGGTCCTGCGCCGCCCTACATCCCCCCGGCCGGAGAGCCCGCGCCCGCGGCCCGCGGCGCCGCTGCCGGCGGTCCCGCCGAAGGCGAGGCGCCGTTCGACGTGCGTCTTGACGCGCTGCCCGGCCGGGCGCCGGCGCCCGGCGGCCCCGTCCGCAACCCGTTCCGCTTCGGGCCGGCCGCGGCCCCGCCGTCGTTGACGCCCGGGGGCATGGTCCCGGGCGGACGCGCGGGCACCGCGCCGGTCCAGGTCGACGGTTGGCGACCCGCCGAAGACCCGGCCGCCCTGCGGTTCATCGGCGTTCTCGAGGCGCCCGAGAGCGCCGGCCGAGTGGCCGTCCTCAGCGACGGCGCGGACGTCTACCACGGCCGGGTGGACGACGTCGTCGGAGGCCGCTGGCGCATCGTCGCCCTCGACCGCGCCGCGGTCGTGCTCGAGCGGGCGGGCACCGGTGAACGGCTGACCCTGACGCCGGGCGGCGGCTGACGGCCGGTCGCGCGGCAAGCGCCGGGTCGAGTCGCATCCTCCCTCACGGCCATCCCCCGAACGGCCGATAGTCCTACTGGTGAAGGCTATCCCGCCACGACCGTCCCCCGGACGGCCGGTAGCTCTACTGTTGAAGGCTATCCTGCTCGCCGCCGCGATCCTGGCGTCGGGGTGCGCGTCCACCCAGGCGTTCCGGGACGGCGCGTCCGCCGCGCGCGACGGCGATTGGGACGCCGCCGTCGAGTACTATCGGCGCGCGCTGCAGGAAGACCCCGACCGCCCCGAGTACCGCATCGCCCTGCAGCGGGCCATGCTCGGCGCCGCCCGCCACCATGCCGCGGCGGCGGCCGAGCTCGAGGCCCTGGGCGACCTGCCGGGCGCCCTGCGCGCGTACCGGCGCGCCTACGAGCTCGATCCGGCCAACGAGCCCGCCGCCGTCAAGATCGCCAACCTGCAGCAGACGCTGCGCGAGCGGGCCGAGGCGGCGCGCGCGCCGGCCCCCATCGAGGCGATGCGCAGCCAGGCCCGCCTCGACACGCGCCCCGCCCTGCTCGACCCGGTGTCGGACGAGCCCCTCGTGATCGAGTTCACCGAGACGAGCCTGCGCGACGTGCTCGACTTCCTCGGCGAGGCGGCGGGCATCGACGTCCTCTACGACCGCGACTTCGAGGATCTGACGCTCTCGGTGACGCTCAACGGCGTGACCTTCGGCCAGGCCCTGTCCCGCATCCTGTCGGCGAACGGCGCGTTCCACAAGGTGGTCGACCCGACCACCATCGTCGTCGCGCCCGATACGAGCGAGAAGCGGGCCGAATACGAGGAGCAGGTCATCCGCACCTTCTACGTCTCGCACGGCAACGTGGAAGAGCTGGTCGAGCTGCTGCGCGTCATCGTCGGCCTGCCCGACATGCCGGTCGCGCCCGAGTTCGTGGCGAACGTCCCCGCCAACGCGATCACGGTGCGGGCGACGGCCCCGCTCGTCGCCATCATCGAGCGGGTCCTCGCGGCGAACGACAAGCCGCGGGCCGAGGTCGTCATCGACGTCGAGATCCTCGAGGTCAACCGCGAGCGCGCGAAGCGCTACGGCCTCGACCTGTCGCGCTACGCCATCTCCACCGCGTTCTCGCCGGGGGGCGCGCCCGGCGCGGCGGCCGCGAACGGCGACGAGGGGTCGGCGTCGTCCGGGCTGTTCAGCCTCGACGCACTCCGGGGGGGCGTCAGCGCCGGGGACTTCTACGTCGGGGTGCCGACCGCGGTCATCGACTTCCTCGAGCAGGACACCCACACCCGGCTCGTGGCGCAGCCGCAGATCCGCGGGCAGGAGGGGGCCGAGCTCGAGCTGAACCTGGGGCAGGACATCCCCGTGCCGACCACCGCGTTCACGCCGCTCGCGGCCGGCGGCGCGTCGTTCAACCCCCTCACCTCGTTCCAGTACCGGCCCGTGGGCGTCATCCTGCGGATGACCCCGCGCGTGACCTACGAGAACGAGATCATCCTCGACCTCGAGGTTGAGAACAGCACCGTGGGGCCGCCCATCCTCGTGGCCGGCCAGTCGATGCCGACGTTCGGCACGCGCAAGGTCTTGACCCGCCTGCGCCTCCGCGACGGCGAGTCGAACCTCCTCGCCGGCCTCCTCAGCCAGGAGGAGCGCCAGATCCTCAAGGGGTTCCCCGGCCTGCTGCGCCTCCCCATCCTGCGCCAGCTCTTCTCGGCCAACGACGAGTCGGCGAATGCGACCGACATCGTGATGCTGCTGACCCCGCGCATCGTCCGCACCCACCGCCTGACCCAGGAGGACGTGGGCCCCCTCCACATCGGCACCCAGGGCAACCCCGGCCTGACCGGCCCGCCCCCGCGCATCGCGCCCCGGCCCGACGCGGGGCCGTAGGGGCGCGGGCGACAAGCTTGTCGAGCCACGGGCGGCCGCCATGCGTTATCGTGCGGCCGCGAATGTGCCGGTTGGGGCAGGCAGGAGCGGGCAGGCTCGACGGCCGCCGTCGGGGGCCGGCCGATGGGTCGCCTGTCCAAAGCTGGAACGGTTGTATCTCGGCGGGAACGATTTGAGCGGTCCACTCCCGCACGGTCTCCGCCAGCGTCTATCCCCTGAGACGCCGGCGCGCTCGAGCCGCGGCGTCGGGCGCGCGCCGGCGGTTTCGCGCCGCCGCCCGCACGCGCTTCGGGCGGTGCGTGTTATGGTGCTCGCGTGAATCGCAGATGGTGCGGCTGGGCCGCCGGCATGGCGATCGCCGCGGCGGGCGCGGCCCCGGTCGTTTCCGCCGACGAGCTGGAGTTCGCCATCGGCGGGGGGCGCGTCACCGTGATCGCGGCCGGCGTTCCCCTCGGCGACATCCTCGCGGCCTGGGAGCGGGCCGGGAGCACGCGCTTCGTCGGCGCGGAGGCGGTGGGCGCGGTGCCGGTGTCGCTCCACCTCGTGGACGTCGCCGAGCGCGAGGCGTTGCGGTTGCTGCTGCGCCCGGCCGCCGGCTACCTCGCGGCGCGGCGCGCGGCGCACGACTCGGGCGCGTCGATCTACGACCGGGTCAAGATCCGCGCCTCGCGCCGCGCCCCGCAGCCGGCTTCGGCGGACGGGTCGCCGGGGCGTCCGGCGCCGCGGCCGGACCCCGTACGGGAGGCGCCGCCCGCGCCGTCCGAGGCTGAGCAGATCGAGCGTTTGCAGCGGCTGCTGCGGCCGCGGGCACCGGACGCGGCGCCGGCACGGGTCGTGGACGCGCCGCGCCCGGGCGCCGTGTACGCGCCCACCACGCCGCGCCCCGGGATGATCGTCGAGGAGGATCGTCCCGATCCGCCCTAACGCACGGGGGCGCGGTGTACGCGCCCGCCACGCGGTTTGCGGGAGGTCCGGGCGGACTTCGGGATCCGCCGTAGAACGACGGGCGGCGCGGCCGGGCGTCGAACGGAGAGCCGGCGGCGGCCGTTTCGGCGACAGAGCTCCGCGGAGGGGCGCGGAGCGCCGCGGTTCGATGGAGCCGGCGGGCGGCTTCGACAGAACAGGAGTGTTCCGATGACGAGAATGAGAAGTTCGTGGTTCGCGGCCGCCCTCGCGCTGGCGGTCTTCGCGGGCGTCGTCTACCTGCAGGCCGGCGCGCAGGCCGCCCCGGAGCGGCAGCCGCTCATCACCGAGGCCCTCGTCGACGCCGAGAACGGGACGCTGACCATCAACGGCTACGACTTCGGGGGCGAGGTGCCGACGGTGACCCTCGGCATGACGGCGCTGCCCGTGCTGTCGGTGACCGGGTCGGGGGTGGTGGCGGGGCTGCCCGAGCTGCTGCCCGGCACGTATCTGCTGGCCGTCTCGTGGACCGACGGGGCGGGCGCGGTGTTCTATCCGACCCTCGGCGCGGTCGGTCCCGCCGGGCCGGCGGGGCCGCAGGGCGAGCCCGGCCCGTTCCTCTCGACGGGATCGGGAGCGGCGTCGGCCGCGCCGATGGCGTACGGCGGAGACGCGGTCATCGACGGCGACCCGCCGAACTCGCCCGACCACGCCGGCTCCGGGACCAATACGCACCTGGGCGGGAGGTCGCTGGAAGCCGTGACGGACGGCACGGGCAATACCGCGGTCGGCTACCAGACGCTGCAATCCCTGACCACCGGCAAAGACAATGCCGCTTTCGGCCGCCGGTCCCTGACCAGGCTGGTGGACGGTGAGGGCAACCTGTCGATCGGTGCCGCGGCCATGGACAAGGCGGTGGGCGCATCCTCCAATACGGCCATCGGCAAAGAGGCGCTGAGAGAGAATCTCAACGGCGTAGGCAACGTCGCCATCGGGGCCCAGGCGCTCCAGAACAACCAGGGCACCCAGAACATGGCCATCGGCTACCAGGCTCTGTACGGGAGCCAGACCGGCTCGGACAACATCGCATTGGGGTACCGGGCCGGCACCAGGAACCGGTCGGGCAGCAACAACGTGTACATCGGCAACCCCGGCGCGGACGGCGAAGTGGGTTTCATCCGCATCGGCACCGAGGGCGTGCACACCAAGACCATTCTGGTGGGCGAGGTGGAAGGCAACATCAACGTCGTGCCGGTGTACCAGTAGGCGCGTCGCCGAAACCGCCTCGTGCGGCGAGGCCAAGCCGGTGGATCCGGGCGGAGGGCGCGGCTGCCGCGCGCACCGTGTTGGATTGGGTGCCGCGGTGATTGCGCCGAGAGAAGTGACCGGCGGCGTCGCGCTTGGGCGGGCGCCCGCCGGCTGGGAGGAGTTGTCGCCATGGGTCGAAGGGAACACGTTCCGGGCCGTCGCACGGGGTCCGGCCCCGCGCTCGGCGGCCGCTCGGCGGCGCTCGCGGTGGCGCTGCTGGCCGCGCTGGCGGCCGGCGAGGCGGCTGGGCAATCCCCGGGGCAACCCGGCGGCCTGTTCAGGGAGGTCGCTCCCGCCGGGGTGGTCGCCGGTCCCGATCTGTCGGCCGTTTCCGATTCCATCACCTTGCGGCGGCGGCTCGTCGCCATCGACTTCGGCCAGCTCGCGCCGCCGGCCGATGCCGCCCCCGGCGCGCCCGCCGCGGCGGCGGTGCCGTCGGGCGTGCTGCGGCTGAACCTCTTCGACGACGCGTCGTTCATGGGCCTCGTCCAGACCGTGGCCCCCACCTTCTCGGGCGGCTACTCGCTGTCGGGCCAACTGGCCGGGGTCGAGATGGGGACGGTGACCCTGGTGGTGAACGGCGCGGTCGTCGCCGGCACGGTGCGGACGCCCGAGGCGACCTACCGCATCCGGCCCGCCCCCGGCGGTCTCCACACCGTCAGCGAGGTCGACCTGTCGCGGCTCCCGCCCCTCGGAGAGCCGATCTCCCCCGAGCGGCCGGGCCGCGGCGGCCCGCCGTTCGGACCCGACCTCGGCGCACCCCGGCCGCCGCGCTGACCGGCGGCTTCGTCCGGACCGGTCCGCGCCGCGCCACCGCGCCCGGACGGAATCGGCTCCACCGGGTGATGGTGAGAACGCGGCGTGCTGTCAGCGAGGCGCGCGTGCCCGCCCTCCGCGGGGCCGTGCACCTGATGGAGCTGCGGTTCGCGGCGCGGGTGCCGGAGTGAAGCGCGCCGCGGACAGGGCGTGGGATCGTCGAACGCGGTCGTCACGAACGGGGCGGGAGCGGGCACCCCCGGAGCGGGCCCGCTCCCGGTCCGACGACGCCGCGTCTAGCGGTGGATGTCTACGGGCGGGGCGGGGCCGCCGGGGAGGCGGCCCCGCCCCCGATTGAAAGCGCCGCGTCTAGCGGTACGTGTCGATGGGCGGCAACTGCGCGCCGGTCAGGTCGTCGGGCGGCATGTCGCCGGCCACCGCGGGCATGCGCAGGGTGCCGATGCCGTCGATGGTGGCCTCGATGACCTCGCCGGGCCGCAGGTACCGGTCGCCGGTGCGGGTCTCGGCCGAGCCGGCGGCGGTGCCTCCGGACGTGCCGTTGTTGATCACGTCGCCCGGATACAGGGTGATGATCGACGACGCGTACTCCACGATCTCCCACAGCGAATGGATCATGTCACCGGCCTGGGCGTCCTGCAGCACCGTGCCCCCGACGCTGAGGGTCTGGCGCAGGTTCTCCATCGGGTCGCCGTAGAACTCCTTCGGCACGATCCAGGGGCCCTGCGGGGCGAACGAGTCGTGGCCCTTGCCGACGAACCAGTCCGAGCGGGTGGCGTTGCCGCCAGGGGGGCGTCCGCCGCGGTCGGAGACGTCGATCGACACCGTGTAGCCGAAGATGTAGTCCTGCGCCTCGAGGGCCGACACGTACTTGGCGGGCCGGCCCACCACCGCGGCGAGCTCGACCTCCCAGTCGGTGCGGTTGCGGCCGTACGGAATGACGACGGGGTCGCCGTTCCCGACGACGGCGCCGCGGCTCGGCTTGAGGAACAGGTAGGGCACGCCGCGCTGCTCCTGCCGCCGCCGAATCTCGGCCGCCCGCTCCTCGGGGGTGCCGGCCTCGTTCACGTGGCTGTAGAAGTTGACGGCGGCGTTGAGGATCTTGCCCGGATACATGATCGGGGGCCGGGTGCGCAGCTCGTCCACGTCGTAGACGAAGTCGGCCCGGTCGTCGCCCAGCCCGTTGGCGACCACGTCGTTGACGATCTCGTACAGCCGGTACTTCAGGCCGTACTCGTAGCGCCCGATCAGCTCGAGCATGTCCTCGGGCATGGGGACCCGCGCGTACTCGGGGCTCGCCTCGAGGGCCAGGTTCGCGACCTCGATGTCGATGACCAGGCTGTCCCGCAGCACGACGCCGACGTGCGGCACGCCGTGGATGTCGAAGGTGCCGACCTTGAACGGCTCGACGGGGGTCACGTCGGTCTGGGCGGAGGCCGCTCCGGCGCCGGCGAACGCCGCGAGCAGGCCGAAGATCAGGATTCGTCGCATGCAAACTCCTCGCTTCTTCGTGTCCGGTGGTTACGACCCGGGGCGGTGCCGCCCCGGTTGGCGCAAACTCCCCTTGTACTCGGCGGACCGGGGGCTGTCAAGGCGCGCGGTGGCGGTGACTGGCGGTGACTTGGCGGCGACCCCGTATACTGATACGGATCCCCGACTCGGGCCGTCTGAGGGAACGCGCGCCCTTCCCGATGTGCGCGTTCCGGGCAATCGGTCGGTTGGGGCGGGGGCGGCGTGGGTCGCCCCGGGGGGCGGCAACCAAGCCGTGACGTTCGGCCGGCGACGACCGCCAGCCGGGTCGGCGGGGAGCGGCCGCCCGGGGCGGCAGGAGGGGACCGTTGGGGTGGTGTCGGAGAGCGGCGGGCGGCGCGGCAGCGCGCCGTGAACGCTCGGAGGGCCGGCCGGACCGCGTGCGGGGCGGCCGGACGTCCGCCTGGGGGCTGGGCTGGTTCCTCTGCCTGTGCTGCTTCGGGGCCGACGCGGGCGCCGCGCAGGACGCCGGCGGGGGGGCGGCGGCCCTCCGCGTCTTCCTCGACTGCAACCGCTGCGACGTTCGGCCGGCGACGACCGCCAGCCGGGTCGGCGGGGAGCGGCCGCCCGGGGCGGCAGGAGGGGACCGTTGGGGTGGTGTCGGAGAGCGGCGGGCGGCGCGGCAGCGCGCCGTGAACGCTCGGAGGGCCGGCCGGACCGCGTGCGGGGCGGCCGGACGTCCGCCTGGGGGCTGGGCTGGTTCCTCTGCCTGTGCTGCTTCGGGGCCGACGCGGGCGCCGCGCAGGACGCCGGCGGGGGGGCGGCGGCCCTCCGCGTCTTCCTCGACTGCAACCGCTGCGACTTCGACTACCTGCGGCGCGAGATCACCTTCGTGAACTACCGCTACGACGCCCAGGTGCACGTGCTCGTGACGACCGAGAACAGCGGGGGCGGCCGCCTCTACACGCTCGACTTCATCGGCCTCGAGGAGTTCTCCGACCGGGGCATCAGCTACAACTACTCGGAGAGCCGCACCGACACCGACGACGAGACCCGCGAGGGGCTCGCCCAGGTCCTGCGGGTCGGCTTCCTCCACTACATCATCGACACCCCGATGGCCTACGACATCGAGATCGCGCCCGGGAGCCGGGGCGGCGTCGGGACCGGGTTCGCCGGCGGCGGGCTCCGGATGATGATGGCCCAGCCCGACGACGACCCGTGGGACTTCTGGGTGTTCCGGCTGAGCACCAACGCCCGGGTGTCCGGCGAGGCGTCGCGGCAGCAGCGCAACTTCAACGGCTCGGCGTCGGCGAACCGCACTACCGAGGAGTGGATCGTGCGGGCGGAGCTCGACGGCTCGTACCGCGAGAACGTGCACCAGCTCAGCACCGGCGAGTTCACCGACGTGCGCACCAGCTATCAGCTCGACGGGCAGCTCGTGAAGAGCCTCGGGGAGCACTGGGGGGCCTCGATCCGCGGGGGGTCGAGCGCGTCGACGTTCCTGAACCGCGACCGGCGCATCCGCGTGTTCCCGGGCGTCGAGTTCAACGTGTTCCCGTACTCCGAGTCGTCGCGCCGCAGCCTGACGTTCGCCTACGAGATGGGGATGGAGTCGTTCGACTACATCGAGGAGACCATCTTCGGCAAGATGGAGGAGACGCTGGCCGCCCAGGAGGTCGAGGTCACCTTCGACGTCGAGCAGCCGTGGGGGGACAGCCGCGTCCGCCTGCGCTACAACAGCTACGTCAACGACCTGAGCAAGTACAGCACCTCGGTGTTCGGGAACCTGTCGTTCCGGGTCGTGCGGGGGCTGTCGGTGTTCGCCAGCGCGAGCACCGAGCTGGTGCGCGATCAGGTGTACCTGTCGGCGAAGAAGCTGACCGACGAGGAGATCCTCGTCGAGCGGCGGCAGCTCGCCACCGATTCGCGGTACCGCGTCTCGTTCGGGTTCAGCTACACTTTCGGGTCGATCTTCAACAACGTCGTGAACCCGCGGTTCTAGGCGCGCCGAGTCGAGGCGGGCGCCCCGTCGGAGCGGCGAGCGGTAGCCGCCGGCGACGGTTTTCCGGGCTGACCGAATGAGCCGAATCCACGTCCTCCACGAGAACGACGAATGGGTCGAGCCGCTGCGCACGGCCCTCGACGCGCGCAAGCTGCCCTTCGACGAGTGGTTCCTCGACACCGGGGTCGTCGACTTCGGGACGCGGCCCCCCGACGGCGTCTTCTACAACCGGATGAGCGCCTCGTCCCACACCCGGGACCACCGGTTCGGGCCGGAGTACGCGGCGGCGGCGCTGGCGTGGCTCGAGCGCCACGGCCGGCGGGTGCTCAACGGCAGCCGCGCCCTGCAGCTCGAGATCAGCAAGGTCGCCCAGTACGCGGCCCTCGACGCGCACGGCATCCGCACCCCCCGCACCGTGGCGGTCGTGGGGCGCGAGGAGATCGTGGCGGCGGCGTCGGCGATGACGACGCCGTTCATCACCAAGCACAACCGCGCCGGCAAGGGCCTCGGGGTCCGCCTCTTCCACGACGTCGCCGCTCTCGCCGAGTACGTCCGCGGCCCTGCCTTCGAGCCGTCGGTGGACGGGGTGACCCTGCTCCAGGAGTACATCGAGTCGCCCGACGCGACCATCACGCGGGTGGAGTTCGTCGGCGGCCGCTTCATGTACGCCGTCGAGGTCGACACCAGCCAGGGCTTCGAGCTGTGCCCGGCCGACGCGTGCCGGGTCGACGACGCTTTCTGTCCGGCCGGGGACGCGGGGACCTCGCTGTTCCGCATCGTCGAGGGGTTCGAGCATCCCCTCGTGGCGCCCTTCGAGCGGGTGCTGGCCGCCAACGACATCCACGTCGCGGGCGTCGAGTTCATCGTCGACCGGGACGGGACGGCGTACACCTACGACATCAACACCAACACCAACTACAACAGCGAGGCGGAGCTCGCCACGGGGATGTCCGGGATGGGGGCCCTCGCCGACTGCCTGGGTCGCGAGCTGCGGGCCCTGCGTCGGGCCGCGTCGTAGGCCGCCAATCGTCGCCCGCGGCTTCACCCGGCACCCCGACCAACCCTTCAGAGTCCGCCCCCGTGCTACGGCGCAGACGCCTGCCGGCATCCGGCCAATCCGCCCGGTCTGGACCGGTGTCGGCCGGCGGTGACATTCCCGGCGCCGCTCGGCCCTTCCGAGGGTGGCTCACGAGGATTGTCTGTGCGGCGCAGCGGGTGATTCCGTGTCGCACGCGTGGTGGCGGGGTGGAATGGCGCGACCGGTCCGCGTCGGCGTGAGTCGCTGATCGGCCGGGCGACAGTGTAGAATCTGCACGTTGGCTTACCGAGCGGAGCGCGTCCGCCGCGGGGACGAAGGCGGCGCGACGAGGAGACGGGGGAGGAAGACATGATCGGAACCAATACCGGCGGCCCGGGAACGGCTCGTCGGTGCCTGCGGGCGGCGGTGGGGGCGGCGCTGGCGATCTCCTTCAGCATTTCGCCGACGTTGGCCCAGCCGGGCGTCGATCCGGCCGAGGTGCCCGACCTCGACGGCGTGTGGAACGGGGGCGGCGGGGTGCGGCCCGTGAACGGTCCGGCCATGCCGTGGGTGCCGGGCGAGAACTTCCCGGTGCTGAACGAGCGCGGGCTCGCCTTCCAGTCGATATTCGACGAGGCCATCGCCCCGAAGTACGACTGCGTTCCGTCGGCGTCGCCGGCCCTGCAGTACGACCCCTACATGATGGAGGTCACCCAGTGGCCCGACCGGGTGCTCTTCCGCTACGAGAAGGACGACCAGATCCGCACCATCTGGCTAGACGGCCGCGAGGCGCCGGCCAACGAGTTCACCGTCCAGGGCTTCTCGACGGGGCGCTACGAGGACGGCTCGCTGCACGTCGAGACCACGCACTTCGTCTTCGACATCACCGGCTTCGACGACTACAACGGCATCCCGTCGTCGCAGCAGAAGCGGGTGACCGAGCGCTACTGGCGGGAGGGCGACGAGCTGAAGCTGACCCTGACCGTCGAGGATCCCATGTTCCTCCGCGGGCCGGTGTCCTACACCACCCGGTGGCTGCCGGCCCCGGAGGGCTACAAGCTGCAGCTCTACGGCTGCGACGCGGAGCAGGCGGGGCATCCGCGCCGGTTCCTGATTCCGAGGTACCAGTAGATGTTTCGGGGCGGCGGGTGGCGCAGACGCCGGCAGGATTGTCCGGGGGGCAAGCCGAGCCGCGTCCGCGACCGTCGCCGGACCCGGAGTCTGCGCCGTGGAGCGCGCGGGCTCCTGGGGGTTGGTTGGGGCGGAGCGGAGCTGAAGGTGACGATTGGCGGGCCGGGCCCCGCCATCTGATTTGGCGGGCCGGTCCCGCCGTCGAATGACGTTCGAGTTTCAGAGGAGGACATCGTGAAGGCTATCTTGTGGATTGCAGCGGCGGCGTTGCTGGTCGCCATGGCCGCGCCGACCATCGCCCACCACGCGAGCGCGCCCTTCTACGACCCCGAGCAGCGGGTCGAGGCGGTCGGCGAGGTGACCCGGTTCGTGTTCCGGAACCCCCACTCGTTCCTCTACGTCGACGCGCCGGGCGACGACGGCGAGACGATTCACTGGGAGATCGAGATGGGCGCGGCGGTCTCCATGAGCCGGCGGGGCTGGACGCCGGAGTCGATCCAGGCCGGCGACCAGATCAAGGCGGTGGGGCAGCCCTCGCGCGCGCCGGGCACGTTCGGCATGTGCTGCGCGGAGCTGACGCGGCCGGACGGCTCGCCGATCACGCCGTAGCCGCGGGCGGAAGACGTTCCCGCGCCACGCCGGCCGCCCGGTGCGGCGCGGGAACCGTCCGTTGCTGCCGGCCCCGGGACCGACCGGAGCGCGGCGTCTCCGATCCGTCGGGAACCGGTTGCCGCTGCCGCGCGGGTGCCGCTACGGTGCCGGCGCCTCGTTCAAGCCCGCCGCCTCCGCGGCGTCCGGTGGGTACCAGAA
This sequence comes from Vicinamibacterales bacterium, assembly GCA_963664545.2. Taxonomy (GTDB): domain Bacteria; phylum Acidobacteriota; class Vicinamibacteria; order Vicinamibacterales; family UBA8438; genus JAJEEA01. Next base: position 4,979,687 of record OY761475.2, read on the forward strand.
GCGGGAATGGCAGCTCTCGCATGCGGCGTCGAGGCGGTCTCCCGACTCGAGAAGCGCGTCGACGCTCCGCGCCCGCGCCGCGTCCAGCACCACCACTCCGGCGTCGTGCAGCTCGCGCCCCGACCGCAGCCAGGCGTCGTACTGCCCGGCCACCCGCACCGCGATGTCCGCCGGCTCGAGGTCGATGCCCGGCAGCTCCGACACCGAGTCGGGCGCGGCGATCCGCCGACCCTCGATCTGCAGCAGGTTCCCCGCCTCGAGCAGCCGCACCGCTTGGTGCTCCAGGGCCAGCCAGTCGTCGTCGCTGTCCGGCACCTCCCGCTCGATCCCTTCGCGGGTCGACGTGATGACCACCGCGTCCCAGACCGCGTCCGCGGCGGGGTCGATCACCGCCCGCATGAGCTCCTCGACGGTGGTCGTCGGCTGGAAGTCTGGTCCTGGGCCTGGGTCGGGCTCGGGGTCGCCGCCGACGCAGGCGGCGAACAGGCAGACGGCGAGGCTGGGCGCCACGGCCTGTACCGTTGCCGGTCGGCGTTTCGTCGAAGCGTGTCGCGAGGTGGACGCCATCATCGGATTCTCGCGGGCGTGCTGGCCCGGATCCCAGCGTTCCGCATCCCCCAGTGTAGCCCACGTCCCCCTTCCGTGCGCCGATCGGGAGGACAGGCCGAGCCCAAGGGTCCGCGGCTGCGACCGCTCTCGACGCTGAAACCGGTATCATCGAGCAGGAGAACGACGGGTCCGAACCCCCCAGGAAGGAAACATCGCCATGCCGGAGGCGTATCGAATGCACTTGCGTATCGAACGGCTTGAGAACGACCAGTACCTGGCTACCTCCGAGACCGTACCAGGGCTTGTCGCGCAAGGGAGAACAGTGACCGAGACAGTCGAGATTGCCCAGGACGTGGCGCGCAAGTTGATCGAGTCGTGCATCGAGCATGGAGATCCCGTGCCGGAGGGCCTGCGTGCAATCGATGCGGACATCGTCGAACTGAACGTTGCGGTGGGCGCCTGATGGGCCGTCTGGCAGGCTTCAGGTACCGGCAGGTCACCCGCAGGCTGCGCCGCCTGGGGTTCGAGTTCGATCGACAGGCGCGGGGAAGCCACGAAATCTGGTGGAATCCCGTCACCAGACGACGAACCACGGTCCCGAATCACCCTGGCGACCTTCCTGAGAGAACCCTGGCGGCGATTCTCCAGCATGCCGGCATCGCGGCGGACGACTTCCTCGAGACATGACGCCCTCCCAGCCTGCAGATTCCGGCAATCCGGTCGGCATGCCATGACCCTGCCCGGTGGACCCGCTGACAAGCTCGGCAACCGCTACGAGAAGTGGTGGACCCTGTCGGAGTTCGTGCGAATGCTCCGAGGAGACACGGATGCGATTCGCATCGAGGATCCCGGTGTCGACAAGACCGAGTTCGTCGTCGAGATCGGCTCGTCGGTCGGCGGAACCGGATGTGCGGCAAGCTGGCGGGCGGCTGGCGGGCCTCGCCGGCCTGCTACATGACGAGGCGGCGGACCTTGTGGACGCCGCGTTGCGCGGAGACGCGAGGCAGCGCGTGGGCGTTGCGCAGGTCGCGGCAGCGAAGTTCGCGTGCGGCGACACTCGACCGCGGTGCGAGGCCACGCTCAGGGTCCTGTTCGACGACGCTGACGGCGACGTACGGCGAGCGGCGGCGGGTTGTTTCCGCGAACTGTCGGACTCGGCTCTGGAGTCATCCGACGACTTGATCGCTGCGTTTTGCGGCAGTCGGGCCTTGTCGGATGCCTCCTTCTCGCTCCTGGTGACGTTGGAACAATCTCGACGGCGGTTGCCGGGGGCCACATGCGTGGTCTGCGAACGATTGCTTAGCAGGGCGCGCGAGGAAGGGGCGCAGGGCAAGAACTTGCGCCTCGTCGTGAAGCTCGTCTTTCGCATGTACCGGCAGCATCAAGACGACGAATGGACCCCGCGAGTGCTGGAGCTGATCGATCTCCTCTGTCTGGAGGGCGGGATGGATGCCACGAACGAGTTCGAACGGTTCGAACGGTAGCCGTGAGGGCTTGGGATGACGATCACGAGTGGCAAGGCGGACAAGCGGATCTTCGTGATCGCAGGACCGAACGGGGCGGGCAAAACGACGTTCGCCATCGAGTTTCTGCCGCACGAGGCCGACTGTCCGGTCTTCGTCAATGCGGACTTGATCGCCGCCGGGCTGAGCCCCTTTCGTCCGAGCCAGGTTGCCGTGGAGGCCGGCAGGCTGGTGTTGAAGCAGGTCGACGCGCTTGCTCGACAGGGGCGGAGCTTCGCCTTCGAGACAACCCTGAGCGGCCGCGGTCACGCGCGACGGATCGCCGAGTGGCGGGAACAGGGGTACCGGGTGAAGCTCTTCTTCTTGCGGCTGCCCACGCCGGAGGCCGCGATCTCGAGGGTCGCACAGCGCGTGTCGGAGGGCGGCCACGACGTGCCGGAGGCAGTGATTCGCCGGCGCTTCCGCGGCGGTTGGCGGAACTTTGAAGAGATCTATCGGGATCTTGTCGATACCTGGGCGCTGTATGACAATTCGGGCGGTGCTCCCATCCTGCTCGGTGAAGGGGGGCGAGAGTGAATCCACCGGCACGGAATCTAGTCGCGCGGCAACGGGACCCCGATCTCGCGGGGGCGGAAGCGGCCATGCAGCGGGCCGCTCAGCGCGCTCGCGAGCGGGCGAAGCGGGCGGCTCGCAGTGCCGCCAGGGCGCGATGGACGAAGAGACTCGAAATCCTCCGCAGGTCCGTTCGCTCGTTCGGGTCCTTGTGGCGCAGGGTGTGATTCTTGAAGTGGATCATTATTCAGTCGGAATACTTACCCGCTGGCGAGAGGGGAGGGTAATCGATCGGGTAGGTTCACGCCACCGGCCGAAACAGGCGTTTGTCGATCTCGAACGGTTCGGGTGCGTGAACCTGCAGTTGCTCAAAGTCGGTGTGACGCGGGTCGAGAAGATAGTTGAATTCGAGCGGCACGATGACCGACGGTACCCTGAGAACCGCCGTTCGGGCTGCGTCGAGCCACGCCCGCCCGATGTTCCGCAGTGCAGCCGGCGCCGGAGTCCGCCGCCAGTCGTGCGGTAATTCCGCGGCAACGACAGTCTTCACGGGTAGCGCCGCAGGGATGTCGATCGCGATGATGCGCTGTGATGGCATGGAGCGTACGACGGTGTGAACCAGGGTCTCGAGCACGGCGAGCGAGACTGTATCCGAGGTGTGAACGACCGGCAGGCCGGCAGGTGTCCATCGGCCTCCGAGGCGTCTGGCACCCTCGCCGGACATGGCGGTGTCCAGGTACCGGGGCAGGGTCAGGCGGTAGACGCGCACCGCTCAGGCGTACACTCCGAACTCTAGACGGGTGAGGATGTCGTCGACGAGATGCACGCCGGCATCGGTGTCGAGCAGCGCAAGGGGCGGCTCGCCGGACAGGGCGGGGTTGGGCGTCGACAGCCACGCGCGGGCATCGGCTTCGTCGTCGAAGACGGTGCGGGTGTGCTCCAACAGTCGTCGCGTACGGCACAACCGATCCGATTCCGTCGGCGAGAGCGCCACGTCCGGCGCGCCGGCCTTCGCCCTGCTCCACTTGCGCTCTGAACACCCGAGGATTGCCGCGAAGCGGGCCACGGGAATCGACCACGCCACCATCGTCTCGATGGCTTCGCCGACGGCAACGCCATGACGGGCCGCGGTGATGGTGGCGTGCAGGTCCGCCTGGGAGCGGACCCGGTCGGCAGCCTCGGTTGTTGGTGACTCGAAATCAGCCATCTTGGCAGTATGTTACCAGACAAACGGCGGGATTGATCGGGGCGGGTGCGGCTACGGGCAGCGGAATCGGTCCTCCAGCGCCCGCAGCACAAGTTCGACGTCCAGTTCGTCGCGTTCCTGGGGGTTCTGGTCCAGGTACTGGATGACGCGGTGGACGGTCTGGGCGATGGTCGTGCCCGGCGTCACGCAGACGCGATCGGGCATGAACGACTGCGCGGCGATGACGACGCCGCGCACGAGGCCGGCGCAGTAGCCCATGCCGAACGGGTCCTGGCGGAACGTGTCCTCCCGCCCTGCCCCGGTGCGCCCGAGGAACTCGAAGTAGAGCTGGCAGCGTTCCTGGAGGAGGGTGCCGGTCCCGGTGGGGGCCGGCGGCTGCTGCTCGGTGGGGGCCGGCGGCTGCTGCTCGGTGGGGGCCGGCGGCTGCTGCTCGGCGCGTGGCGGCGGCCCCTGTCCCGCACGGACCGGTGGCGCGCCGAGCAGCAGCAGTGCGACGAGGAGGCGGCCTGCGCGCGCCATGACGCGCCTACTTCGCCTCCGCCGCTTCCATCTCCTGCACGCGGGCGCCCCGCAGCAGGTTCTCCATGCCGTAGTTGCGTTCGTGGCAGGCGTACTCGTACATCAGGCCGCCGGTCTGCGGCATGTCCAGGGCGGCGGTCCACTCGCGCTCCCATGTGGTCGGGTCGCGGAACGTCACCTCGTAGCGCAGGGTGTTGGCGTCGGGCCGTGAGAAGCGCTCGACGAGCCGCAGGTTCTCGCCCGAGCCGCGCCACGGGGCCTGGCCCGAGAAGCCGTCGCTCTCGACGACGAGGGTGTCGCCCTCCCATCGGCCGTGCGAGCGGCCGAGCCACTGGGGCGGCGCGTGGGCCGGCCCCGCGCCGGTGTCGAGGGGGATGATGCGGGTCTCGTGCACCATCTCCAGGAGAATCGCGACCGTGTCTTCAGTCTGGAAGATCTGGAGGTTGTTGTTGTAGGCGCCGCCGAGGCGGACGGTGCCGCGGGTCAGGCAGCGCTCCCACAGGCCGCGGTCCTCGGGGTTCTCGGACAGTTGCCGCGGCCGGGCGGCGGCCCGGCGCGCCTCGGCGCGGGCCTCGGCCTCGGGAGTCCGCGGGGGGATGCGGCCGTCGGGCGGGTCGATGATGAGGGCGGTGCGGCCGTCCGACAGCCCGCGGTCCCACCAGAACTGGTTGTAGGCGAGGCCGACGTCGCGCTCGGGGCTGAGCTCGGCGCGGCGCTCGGAACTCGCGAACGTGGCGGCCTGGATGTTCGCCTCGGCGACCTCCTCGGCGGTCAGGAACTCGCGCCCCTCGTGGCGCTCGGGCCTCTCGAGCGGGGTGACGGTGGCGTGGCTCCAGACCCCCTGCAGGTCCGGCGCGCCCCACGGGGTCCGCGGCGCGGGGGAGCCCTCGGGCGCCCGCCCCGCCGACGCGGGCTGGCCGGCCAGTGCCGACGCCGCGAGGAGGGCCGTCGCGAGAACGGCCGCGATGACGACGAGTGTCCGATTCGTCATGGATTCCTTTCGTCGGGTTGCCGTGCCGACAGTATACGTCCCCGGCCAACATTCCGGTCGGCGCCCGACGCGAAGGGCCGCCGTTCCTGTCGGGCCGCGGTCGGCGGGTGGTAGCATGCCCCCTGTCCGGCGAACCGGGAAGCTCACGTCGGGGGAGGAGAGTCCATGCGATCGGCCGTCACGCTCGTCGCCGTCTGTCTCGCCGGCACCGCCTTCGCGCAGGCGCCGGACACCGTGTTTCTGGAGGAGCTGACCTGGACGGAGGTGCGCGACGCGGTCGCGGCGGGGACGACGACGATCATCATCCCGACCGGCGGCACCGAGCAGAACGGGCCGCACATGGTGCTGGGCAAGCACAACTACCTGGTGCGGCACAAGGCGGGGGAGACCGCGCGCCGCCTCGGGGACGCGCTCGTCGCGCCGGTGATGGCCTACGTGCCGGAGGGGAACGTGGACCCGCCCTCCGGGCACATGCGATTTCCCGGCACCATCACCACGCCGCCCGCGGTGTTCGAGCAGGTGCTAGAGTACGCCGCGCGCAGCCTCGCGCAGCACGGGTTCGCGGACATCGCGCTGATGGGCGACAGCGGCGGCAACCAGCGGTCGCAGGCGGCGGTGGCGGAGCGGCTGAACGTCGAGTGGGCGGACGGGGCGGCGCGGGTGCACCACCTGACCGACTACTATCCGGGGCGGGGCGACGAGTGGCTGGTCGAGCAGGGCGAGCGGGCGGAGGACGTCGGCACGCACGCCGGCATGCACGACACGTCGACGCTGCTGTTCCTCGACCCCTCGAAGATCCGCCTCGACCGGATGGAGCCGGGCACCGGGGGTACCGGCAACGGAGTCAGCGGAACGCCGTCGCGCTCGCGGGCCGAGTACGGCGAGCAGATCCTCGAGATGCAGATCGAGGCGGCGGTGAGCCAGATCCGGCGGTTGCGCGTGTCCAGCCGCGGGCAGTGACGGACTGCCCGGATACTGGCGCGATGCGGCCCGGTTCCGGCACTCCGGGGCGGTTCCGGTCCGGCCAAGAGGCGACTTCATCCTGGCCGACCGGGTCGCGATCGAGGGCGAGGGTTCAAGCGGAAGCCGGCAGTCTTGGACCCGGGGACGGCTGGTCGGTAGCCGATGTGTGGGCCTGTCGACTCGGGGGAAGTGCAGCCCGCGAGTCCCGCCCGGGAACACCTGTGACACGACAAGCTTATCCCCGTTGCCGTCCTGACGTGGAGAGATACGGAGGAGATCGATGACACGCCATGCACGTCTCGTTTCGTTGGCGACCGCGGCCGGCGCGGCCCTCGTCACATCGGTGCTCGCCGGTCAGGCGCCGGCCGGCGGCGACGACCTGCGGGGCGCGGTGCGGAGCCCGGCCGGTCCCGAAGCCGGGGTCTGGGTAATCGCCGAAACCGATGACCTCGACACCGGGTTCCGCAAGATCGTCGTCACCGACGACGAGGGCCGCTTCCTCGTCCCCGATCTGCCGGACGCGTCGTACCGCGTCTGGGTCCGCGGCTACGGCCTCGTCGACTCCGAGCCGGTGACGGCGGCGCCGGGGGAGACCCTGGCCCTCGAAGCGGTCCCCGCCGGCTCGCCGCAGGAGGCCGCGCGGGTGTATCCCGCCAACTACTGGTACTCGCTTATCGAGCCACCGGCCGCCGGCGAGTTCCCCGGCACCGGGCCCGCCGGCAACGGCATCGCGCGCGGCCTGCGCAGCCAGGCCGCGTGGGTCGACGTCACCAAGCAGGGCTGCCAGCTCTGCCACCAGATGGGCAACCGGTTCACGTTCGACATGGGCCACCTCGATGGGTTCGACTCGTCGGCCGAGGCGTGGGCCCACCGGCTGACGTTCGGCCAGCGCGGCAACCAGATGAGCGGGGTCCTCAACCGCTTCGGCCGCGAGCCGGGGCTCGCGATGTTCGCCGACTGGAGCGACCGCATCGCCGCCGGCGAGGTGCCCGAGGCGCCGCCGCGGCCCCAAGGGGTCGAGCGCAACCTCGTGCTGACGATGTGGGACTGGGCCGGCGAGACCTCCTACGTGCACGACGAGGTGACGACCGACAAGCGCGATCCCACCGTGAACGGGGGCGGGCTCGTCTACGGCGTGTCCATCACCACCGACAAGCTCGTCATCACCGACACCGCGCGGCACCGCTCGATCGAGCTCGACGTGCCGCTGCGCGAGCCGCGCGAGATGGTCCCGTCGATGTTCCCGACCGCGCCCGGCTTCGAGCCGTCGCCGTACTGGGGCGACGAGATCATCTTCGACGCCCCCGCCAACCCCCACAACCCGATGATGGACGCGCGGGGGCGGGTGTGGCTGACCTCGACCGTGCGCCGCCGCGAGAACCCGGACTGGTGCCGCGCCGGGTCAAACCACGCCTCGGCCCGCTACTTCCCCATCGACCGCAGCGGGCGGCAGATATCGGTCTACGACCCCGCCACCGAGGACTGGGGGCTCATCGACAGTTGCTACGGCACCCACCACCTGCAGTTCGGCGAGGACGAGCAGGACACCCTGTGGTTCAGCGGCGACCCCAACGTCGTGGGCTGGCTCGACACGAAGCTGTACGACGAGACCGGCGACGAGCAGCTCTCGCAGGGCTGGTGCCCGACCGTGGTCGACACCAACGGCGACGGCGTGATCACGCGGCCGTGGAACGAGCCGGGCGGCGAGGTCGACCCCGCGCGCGACACCCGCATCGCCGGCTTCGCCTACGGAATCATCGCCAACCCCGTCGACGACACCGCCTGGGTCGCCCGCACCGGGCCGTTCCCGGGCCGCCTCGTCCGGCTCGACCGCGGCGACAACCCCCCGGAGACGTGCATCGCCGAGGTCTACGAGCCGCCGTCCATCGAGAACCCCGCGGTGGACGCCGCGCAGACCGGGCACGCCCCCCGCGGCGTCGACGTCGACCGCAACGGCGTCATCTGGACCGCGCTCTCCGGCAGCGGCCACATGGCCAGCTTCGACCGCAGCCGGTGCCGCGTGCTGAACGGCCCCGACGCCACCGGCCAGCACTGCCCGGAGGGCTGGACGCTATATCCGACCCCCGGACCGCAGATGAAGGGCGTGACCGACCCCGGCAGCGCCGACTATCACTACTACAACTGGGTCGACCAGTTCGGCACCCTGGGGCTCGGCCCGAACGTCCCCATCGCGCCGGGGTCGGGGTCCGACTCGCTGCTGGCCCTGCTGCCCGACACCGGCGAGTGGGTGGTCCTGCGGGTGCCCTATCCGCTCGGGTTCTTCGCCCGCGGCCTCGACGGCCGCATCGACGACCCCGACGCCGGCTGGAAGGGGCGGGGGCTCTGGGCCAACTACGGCTCGAACCTGAACTGGCACATCGAGGGCGGGCAGGGAAGGCGCAGCGCCATCATCCACTTCCAGTTGCGGCCGGATCCGCTGGCGGAGTGAAGCGGTGTCCGCCGACGGGATCCGCTCGTCCGCCGAGCATGGTGAGCACGTCACGCCCGAACACCTCGACGCCCGAGTCGCCGAAGTGAACGCGCGGATCGCCGACGTGCTCACCGCCGTCAGCGCCGTGGAAACGCATCTGACCTGGCGCATGCTCGGCATCGCCGGGCTGGTCATCGCGGCCCTGCGGCTGCTCGGCTGACGCTCGGGCGCGAAGCCGGACCGTCAGGCCAGCGCCTTCGCCATGTTGCTCAGCGCGCGCTCCACGAGCTGGCGCGACGTGCCGATGTTCATCCGCATGCGGCCGTCGCTGCCGAGGCCGTAGCTCGACCCCGCGTTCAGGTGGATGTGGGCGTGGTCCACCAGGAAGCGCTGGAACGCCACCTCCGGCGTGGTCGGCCGTTCCGCCGCCGCGGCCGCCTGCTTCATGCGGGTCCGGTCCATCGCCTCGGCGACGTCGAGCCACGCCAGGAAGGTGCCCTCCGGCTTGACCGTCTTCACCCCCGGCACGTTCGCGTTCACGTACGACTCGACGAAGTCCTGCGTGCCGTCGATGTAGGCCAGGAGCTGGTCGAGCCAGTCCTCGCCCTCGTTGTAGGCGGCCTCGGCCGCGATGATGCCGAGCGTGTTCATGGCCTGCCGGTGCTGACCGACCCCCGCGATCCGGGCTAGGTAGTCGGGGTTGGTCGAGAACTGGTAGGCGCACTTCATCATCGACAGGTTGAACGACTTGCTCACCGACTTGAAGGTGACGCTGTTGCGGACGATGGCCTCGTCGTCGAGGGTGGCGAAGGGCGTGTAGGTGTGGCCCTTGGTGACGAAGTCGCAGTGGATCTCGTCGGCGAGCACGACGACGCGCCGGCGGTGGCAGATCTCGCCGAGGGTCGCGAGGTCCGAGCGCGACCACACGTTGCCGGTGGGGTTGTGCGGGTTGCACAGGATGAACGCGTGGGTGTCGTGGTCGATGCGCCGCTCGAGGTCCTCGAAGTCCATCTGGTAGCGGCCGTTCACGAGCTTGAGGGGGCTCTCCTCGGCCACGCAGCCGACGACCCGGATGTCGGTGTAGAACCCGTTGTAGCCCGGGGTCTGCATGAGCACCTTGCTGCCCGGGGGGCAGAAGGCGCGCAGGGTGCTGATGACGCCGGCGTGGACGCCGGGCGCGTGCTGGATGGTGTCGGGGTCGATCTCGAGCCCGTAGCGCCGGCGGTTCCAGTCGACGATCGACTCCTTGTAGGAGGCGGGAATCGACAGGTAGCCGTAGTTCTCGTGCCCGATCCGCTTGCGGAGGGCTTCGGTGATGGGCGGGGCGATGCGGAAGTCCTGGTCGGCGGTGCCCATGCCGACCTCGATCTTGTCGGCGCCGTAGCGGGCGATCTGGGCGTCCCACTTCGACGAGTCGGTCCCGATGCGGCTGTAGATGGTGTCGAAGTCGTAGCGGCCGTCCTCGAGCCGGGCGCCGCCGCCGGTCTGCGCCGCGAGGGGGACGGTACCGCCGACCGCGCCCGCGACCGCGGTCATGCCGGTGGTGCGCAGGAAGGTGCGCCGGTCGAGCCGACTGAGCTTGGACATCTGTGGACTCCTCTCGTGCTGCCTGTTCGTCTCCGGCCGACCGCCGTCCGCGGGCGGTGCCCCGGCCCGCCGTCCGCGGGCGGGTACGCTCCCCGACAGCATAGACGACCCGGCCGCAGAGTCAACCTCCGCCGTCCAGGCGGGCGTCGACCGCTCCCGCCCCGCGTATGATCGGCGGCGACTTCATGCCCGAGCCGCCGCGCGACACGACCGTCCGCCTCAGCTTCGCCGCCGGGACGCTGGACATCAGCGGCTTCGACGGGGCGTCGGGCCCGCCGCCGGCGGACGCCTGCCGGTGGGACCCGCGGACCCGGCGGTTCCGGGCGCCGGCCGCCGCCTATGCGCCGGTGGTGCGGGCCCTCGTCCGCGGCGGCGTCGCCTACGAGGACGAGGCGCGGGGCTACGGCGAGCTCGACCGCGGCCTGCAGGTGCGCCGCGAGCCCCGGCCGTTCCAGACCGAGGCGGTCGAGGCGTGGCGCGCGGCGCAGGGGCGCGGCGTCGTCGTCCTGCCGACCGGCGCCGGCAAGACCGAGGTGGCGCTGCTCGCCATCGACGCGGTGCGCCGCGACGCCATCGTCGTGGCCCCGACGCTCGACCTCGTGGGGCAGTGGCACCGGCTGCTGCGCGAGCGCTTCCGGCGGGAGATCGGCGTCCTCGGCGGCGGCGACCACGTGGTCGAGCCCATCACCGTCTCGACCTACGACTCCGCCTTCCTCCACATGGAGCACCTCGGCGCGCGCTTCGGCCTCGCGGTCTTCGACGAGTGCCACCATCTGCCCGGCCCCGCCTACGCACTGGCGGCCGAGCGCTGCCTCGCCCCCTACCGGCTCGGCCTCACCGCGACGCCGGAGCGGGCGGACGGAGGCCACGCCGACCTCGAGTCGCTGGTCGGACCCGTCGTCTACCGCCGCCGCGTGCGCGACCTCGCCGGCGAGTACCTCGCCGAGTACACCGTCGAGCGGATTCTCGTGGAGCTGACCGACAGCGAGCGCCGCGCCTACGACGAGGCGCGCGGCGTGTACCGGGCGTTCGTCGCCGGCCAGGGCATCCGCATGTCGAGCTCCGACGGCTGGTCGCAGTTCGTCATCCGCTCGTCGCAGAGCGCGGACGGGCGGCGGGCGATGGCCGCGTATCAGCGGCAGAAGGAGATCGCCTTCGCGGCGCCGTCGAAGCTCGCCTACGTCGAGGATCTGCTGCACCGGCACCGCCGCGACCGCGCGCTGCTGTTCACCGAGCGCAACCGGACCGCGTACGGGCTGTCCCGCCGGTTCCTGCTGCCGATCATCACCCACCAGACGAAGGTGTCGGAGCGCACCCGCATCCTCGAGGACCTCGGCGCCGGCGTCTACAACGCTCTCGTCACGTCGAAGGTCCTGAACGAGGGCGTGGACCTGCCCGCCGCCAATGTCGGCATCGTCATCTCCGGCAGCGGCTCGGCGCGCGAGCACGTGCAGCGGCTCGGCCGCATCCTCCGCAAGCAGGGCGACAAGACCGCGGTCCTCTACGAGCTGGTCGCGAACGAGACGACGGAGGTGTTCACGAGCGACCGGCGGCGGGAGGGTCATGCTGACGACTAACTTGGTGCGGGGATGTTGGTGCGGCGTTCCCGTGGAGCGGTGGGAGACGCATGCTGACGACTGACTTGGTACGGGGAGGGTGGCGATGTTGGTGCGGCGTTCCAGCGGGACGCCGGGAGGGCCATGCTGACGACTGACTTGGTGCGGGTGCGGCGCCGCGGCGGCCGCATCGAGGCGCGTCGGCCGGGGCGCGCGCAGCGGGAGCGGCTGCTCGCGGCGGCGGAGGGCTACGTCGCCGCCGCGCAGGCCTCGGTCGGGGGGACGCGGGCGGCGTTCGAGGCCGCGTGCGACGACGTGCCGGGCGAGCCCACCGACTACAAGCTGCTCCAGGGGCTGCACAAGCTCGTCGAAGACCGTTGCGTCTTCGAGACGCGGGACGACGTGGATCCGCCGGCCCTCCGCCGCGCCGTCTTCGCCCGCGCCGCCGCGGCGCGGCGCGCCCTCGGCGACGAGGCGCGCTTCGAGCCCGGCCCGGTCGTCGCGGCGGCGGCGGCCGACTGCGGGTTATCCGCGCACGATGTCCGGGATGCGCTGTTCGCCGACCTCAGAGCGCATCAGGTCCTCAAGCGCTTCGACGCGATCGGCGGGCCGGCCCTCGCCGCCGCCTACGAGACCGCGCAGCACCAAGCGATCCTGTTGCGGGCGGTCCGCGTGGTCGTCACGTTCGAGCGGCCCGACCCCGGCGGGTTCCGCCTCTTTTTCCGCAAGCTGAAGTTCCATCGGTTGCTGTACGTCGCGACCCGGCCGTCCGAAGGCGTATGCCGCGTCGAGATCGACGGACCGTTCAGCCTGTTCCGCTCCGTCACCGCCTACGGCCTGCAGTTGGCCCTCCTGCTGCCGGTGCTCGACGCGTGCGGCTGCCGCTGGGCGCTCGACGCCGACGTCCTGTGGGGCCCCGAGCGCGAGGCGCTGCGGTTCCACCTTGAGGCGGAGCCGGCGGCGGCCGCCGCCGCGGTCGACGCCCGGCTGCCGGACGAGGTCGCCCGCCTGCGCGGCCGGTTCCGGGAGATGAAGACCGCGTGGACGGCGGAGGCGGCGCACGACCTGCTCGACCTGCCCGGCTTCGGCCTGTGCGTCCCGGACCTCGTCTTCACCCACGCCGACACCGGCCACCGCGTCTACTTCGAGGCCCTCGGCTACTGGAGCCGCGACGCGGTCTGGCGCCGCGTCGACCTGGTCGAGGCGGGCCTGCCGCAGCCCATCATCTTCGCGGTCAGCCGCCGCCTGCGGGTCAGCGAGGAGGTCCTCGACGGGAAGCTCCCGGGCCAGCTCTACGTGTACGCCGGCGTCATCAGCGCCCGCGCCATTGAGCAGCGGCTGGAGGCGAGCCTAGCCGCGGCGCGCGGGTGATCGGGGTGCCGGCCGGGGTTTTGGTCGCCGGCGTGCGGCCAACTAAAATGGTCGGCAGCAGGGCGAAAGCCCACGTTGATGAAACCCGCACGAGGCTCTAGGGGAATGGCCGGTTCACTGCGCGAGATCAAGGACGCGGTTTCGTCGTTGAGTCATGAGCAGCTTGACGAGTTCCGGTCCTGGTATGAACGTTTCGACGCCGAGATGTGGGACAGGCGGATCGAACGGGACGCCAGGGACGGGCGCCTCGACGCAATCGCCGACGCAGCCCTCGCCGACCATGCGGCAGGGAAGTCGAAGCGCCTGTGAACCACTATGCCGGTCCACGCTCCAGCAGCGCGCAGCGCGGCTCACTCCACGCGCAGCGTCAGCATCGGGTCGACCCGCGCCGCGCGGCGGGCGGGGACGACGGTGGCGCAGGCGGTGACCGCGCCGAGGACGAGCACGACGCCGGCGACGGTCCACGGATCGAGCGGCCGCGCTTCGCTCAGGCGCCGCAGCAGCTCGGTGACGAGCGCCGCGCCCGCGGCGCCCAACAAGGCGCCGACGGAGGCGAGGACGATGCCCTGCCGTGCGAAGCGCGCCGTCACCTGCCGCGCCGACGCGCCCAGGGCGAGGCGGATGCCGATCTCCTTGCTGCGCTGGGCCACCGCGTAGGCGACGAGGCCGTAGAGACCGGCGGCGGCCAGGGTCAGGGCCACCGCGGCGAACAGGCCGAGCGCGAACGTGCGGAAGCGCGTGGCCGCGATGGCCCCGCCGACCACCTCGTCCATCGATCGGAACGCGGTTATCGACAACTGCGGGTCGGCTCCGCGGACGACCCGCTCGACGGCCGGGCGGATGCCGGTCGCGGCGCCGCGCGTCCGCAGCGCCCAGTTCACCGGGAAGAACCCGTGGAGCAGCGCGAGCAAGTCGTCCGGCACCTGCTCCGCCGGCACGAACACCGTCGGCCGGGTGGTGGTGACGCCGCGCGTCCGCACGTCGCCGATCACGCCAACGACCTCGCGCGCCCGGTCGTCGAAGTCGATGGCCGTCGTCTGCAGCCGCGTGCCGAGCACCGTCCGCCCGCCGCCGAGCTGCCTGACGTACTCCTCGTTGACCAGCGCCACGGGCGGCGCGCCGGTGCGGTGGTCCGCTTCGCCGAACGGCCGGCCGGCCACGAGGGGGATGCCCAGGACCCGCAGATAGTCTCCGGTGACGTAGCGCCAGTCGACGTTCCCCGCGATTGGCCCGCCCGGGGCCTCGCGCAGCGGCAGGTTCAGACCGCGTTCGACCGGCAGGTTGCTGGCGACCGCGGCGGCCTCGACGCCGGGGACGCGCGCCAGGTCGGCCAGGGTGCGCCGATAGAGCACCGACACGGCCGCGCCCGACCCGTAGTCGGGACCTTGGAGCGAGGTGCGGGCGGTGAGCACGTTGGCGGGCTCGAAGCCGAGCTCCGACGCGCTCAGCCCGACGAACGTCCGCAGGAACACGCCCACCGCGGTGAGCAGCACGGTGCAGAGGGCGACTTGGGCGACGACGAGGGCCCGGCGCACCCAGGCCCCGCGCACCGCGGTCGCGCCGCGTGACGCCCCGCCGTGCAGCGCGTCCGCGGGCCTGCCGCGGGCGGCGAACAGGCCGGGCAGAAGGCCGAAGGTCAAGCCGGTGGCGAGCGCCACCCCCAGCGATCCGAGCAGCGTCGGCGCATCGACGGCGACCCCCCAGGCCGCGAGCTGCGGCTGGGCGGCGACGAGCCCGCGCACGCCCCAGGTGCCGGCGACGAGGCCCACTGCGCCGCCCGCGGCCGCCAACAGGACGCTCTCGGTCAACAACTGCCTGAGCAGGCGGCCCCGGCCGGCGCCGAGCGCGGACCGGACGGCCAGCTCGCGGCGGCGCCCCACCGCGCGCGCCAGCAGCAGCCCCGCCGCGTTGGCGCAGACGATCAGGAGCATGGCGCCCACCGCCGCGGTCAGCAGCCAGACCAAGTTCCCGCTGCGGCCGGCCAGCACCTCCCGGTAGGGCCGCACGCCCGGCCGCGGCCCGTCGGGCGTCACCGCCGGCGATTCGGCCAGCGCCGGGAGCTGGTCGCGCAGGCTCACGGCCAGCGCCCGGAGCTCGGCCTCGGCCTGCGCGGCGGTCCATCCCGGAGCGAGCCGGCCAATCAACTGATAGTTCCGGCCCATGCCGTTCGGATCGGGGCGGAACGGCGTCCACGCGTCGGCCCCCTCGTACGACCAGTAGCCGGCCGGCATGACCCCGATCACGGTGTGCGGCCGGCCGCCCAGCCGCACCGCCTGCCCGACGATGTCCGGGTCGCCGTCGAAGTGGCCGGTCCAGAGGGCATGGCTCAGCACGACCGTCGACGGTGCGGTCTCGTCGTCGCGCACGAGGGTGCGTCCGAGCTGCGGCTCGACGCCGAAGACCCGGAAGAAGCCGGCCGTCACCATGATGCTCCGGACGAACGTCGACCCGCGGTCGCTGGCGAGATTGCTCCCCGGCGTTTCACGGATGCCCGCCAACGCCGAGAAGGCTTGGCTGTGGTCACGGGTGAGGGCGACGGCCGCCGGTGTCTGGAAGGGGTTCGGGGCGGGCCCCACGCCGTACGAGACCACGTTGAAGATGCGGTCCGGCTCGGGGAAGGGGAGCGGACGGACGAACACCGCGTTGATCACCCCGACCATGACCGTCGCGGCGCCGAGGCCGAGGCCGAGGACCACCACCGCCGCGACCGTGAAGCCGCGGTCCTTGGCGAGCGCGCGGGCGCCGATCCGCAGGTCCTGCCACAGATCGGCGAGAAGCCGCCGCCAGCGGCGCCGCCGTTCCCAACCCAGGTCGATGCCGACGCACGCCGCCCTGACCCGCCCGTAGTCGCCGAAGCGGCGCTCCGCCTCGGCCCGGGCCTCGGCCGGGTCGCGGTCCTGCCGCACCAGCCGTTCGGTCAGCTCGCGGACGTGATAGTCGAGCTCGGCGTCCACGTCCGCCCGCACGTCGGAGCCCCAGAACCGCACGTACCGCCGCCACATCGGTTTACGCGCCATCGACCCACCCCCTACGCGGCCTGGGCGGCCAGGAGCACCCGGCCGACCGCCGCCGCGAACGCCGTCCACCCTTCGGTCTCGCTCGCGAGCCGGGCGCGGCCGCGGTCGGTCAGCCGGTACAGCTTCACCTGCCGGTTCTTCTCCGAGATCCCCCACTCCGCCTCCAGCCACCCCCGCCGCTCCATGCGGTGCAGGGCGGGGTAGAGCGAGCCCTCTTCGAGCTGCAGCTCGTCGTCCGACGTCGCCTCGAGCCAGCGGGCGATGCCGAAGCCATGACGGGGGCCGCGGCTCAGGGCGGTCAGGATCAGCAGCTCGACCGTGCCGCGCAGCATGTCGGGATTCCGGTTGGACCTCACGCGCCGCTCCTTGCCATAGAGTGTCTAGGCAACGGAGCATAGCGCGGGTTCACATAGACTGTCAAGGGTAGGGCTGGCTCCACGGGCGCGGAGGGCGGATGCGGCGTGACCGGACGGCGGGCTGCCGGGGGCTGGCGCAGGATGCTATCTTGCCTCCATGAAGAGCGTCATCTCCTCGGAGGGGCAGATCGTCCTGCCTGCGGAGCTTCGACGGCGGGACGGCATCGAACCAGGCCAGACGTTCGAGATCGAACGGATCGATCAGGGTCAGTATCGTCTCGTACGCGCCGAACCGAAGAACCGTGGACTGGTGGACGCGCTCCTCGCCTGTCCGGAGAAGGACTGGTTCCAGCCGATTCCGTCCGAGTCGACGCCGTCTATCGATCCGCGCTCGTGACCGACACTTGGTCGGTTGCGGAAGCCCCTCAACCCGTCCGCGTCACCCACACCGGACGACCACGCCATCACCACGCGGCCGCGGACATGGTCGCGCTGGCGCAAGCGCATGTAGTAAACGGCGTCGTCGCGGCGGGTCCGTCGAACGGCAGGCGGCGACAGGCGCGGTCGGGCCTACGCCAGTCCCCGCAGGAACTCGATCAGCAGCCGCGCGGTCTCCTCCGGCTGCTCCTGCTGCACCCAGTGGCCGGCGCCGTCGACCATGTGCACGCCGCGCATGTCGGTGCACGCCTGCTCCTGCATCCGCTCCAGGTTGCCGGGGCTCTGGTAGCTGCCCCAGTCGCTCGAGCCGGCGATGAAGATCGACGGCTGGTCGATGGTCAGGCCCGCGAAGAGCTGCTGCTCGGGGGCGCCGAGGCCGCCCGAGCGGTAGTGGTTGAGGCCCCCCTGGAAGCCGGTGCGGTCGTACTCCTCGGTGTAGACCCGCAGCTCGTCGTCGGGCAGCCACGTGTTGGCGGCGATGTGGTCGGCCGACGGCATATGCTTGGCGACGGTCTCGGCCATGCCGTCGGCGAGGTCCATGATGTAGTAGGTCGGCATCTTCGCCATCTCGGCCGCCGTCCGCTCGGCGAGCCGATAGGGCCGGTTGCCCGGCCAGTCGGCGCTCTTGTAGTGGTAGTAGCCCCGCATGAAGGCGTGCAGCCCCTGCGTCGCGCGCCACATGTTGGCGTTGGCCTCGCGGGTCCGGTAGTACCGCGTGTAGTGCTTCCGCGGCCGCGGCAGGGCCGCGAGGTCGTCGAACAGGGTCGGGCCGGGCTCGGCGGGCTCGGCCGGGGGGGCGTCCGCGGTGTCGAAGGGCAGGTCGGGGACGCCGCCGTTGGGGGCGCTCATCATCGCCACCGAGCGGAACACGTCGGGCCGGATGCGCGCGCACCACGCCGCGACGGGCGAGCCGAAGTCGTGGCCGATGACCGCGGCGACCTCGCGGTAGCCGAAGGCGTGCACCAGCCCCAGGGCGTCGCGCACGACGTTGAGGCGGCGGAACGAGTAGAGGTCGCCGTCGTAGTCGGCGTCCCAGCCCGTCGTCCGGCCGTAGCCCCGCATGTCGGGGGCGAAGACGTGGTAGCCCTCCTCGGCGAGGGGCACGAGCACGTTGCGCCAACTGTAGGCGAGCTCGGGGAAGCCGTGGAGCAGCAGCAGGGCGGGGCGGTCGCCCTCGTAGCCGGCCTCGAGGACGTGGACGCGCAGGCCGTTGATGTCGTTGACGAAGCGCGAGCGCACGCCGTCGGGCAGCACGTCGGGGTCGTAGGGGCCGACGTCGGCCTGCTGCACCGCCGCGCGCGGACGGGCGGCCGCGGCGGGCCGGGGCGGCAGGGGAGCGGCGGCGGCCGGCGCGGCGAGGGCGGCGGCCGGCCCGAGGGCGGCGAGGCCCTGGATGGCTTGGCGTCGGGTGATGGCTCTGGACATGGTGATTCTCCTCCGGGTCCCGGCGGCGCGGCGTCACCGGCCGGCGGTCGGCCGCGGACCTGCGCCGCCGGTTCGCGTGCAAGTCAGGTCGTCCGCCAGTATAGAGCCTTGGGCGGGGAGCGGAACAACGCGCGGGCGCGCCCGGCCGCAAGCAGTCCGTGGCGGATCCTGTCGGCTCCTGACAAACGGGATCGGTCACTCGCGAGGTGCCGTCCGGCCGACGGGCCGGCGGCGAGGCTTGGGAATCGGGCGGGTGGCCGTACGCCGCCGACGTGGCACGGCCCCCAGGGGTGGCAGGGGTGGGGTGCGGCGGTGCGGACCGGCGCGCGTCTGCGTTACCATTGTGAGACATGACTCGGTTGGCCCGTCGCCTTGTCGCCTGCGCCGGCCTCGCCGCCGCCGCGTGGATGCCCGCGCCGGCCCACGCGCACCCGGCACCGTTCAGCTTCGTCGATCTCCGCATCCATGGGGAGACGATCGACGTCGAGGTCGTCGTCCACGCGTTCGACGTCGCCTACGAGCTCGCCGTCCAGCCGCCCAACCGGGTGCTGGAGCCCGGCGGGCTGGGGGGCCGCGCGCAACGCCTCGCGAACCTCGTCCGGGAACGTCTGCAGATCACCGTCGACGGCGTCCGGCTCGACGTCGCCGCCTGGTCCGACCCCGAGCCCCTGCCGGAGCGCCAGTCGGTCAGCCTGCGCGCCCGCGTGGCGCTGGACGGGGCGCCCGGGCGGATCGACGTCCAGGCGGTGATGTTCCCCTACGACCCGCAGCACCAGACGTTCGTCAACGTCTACGACGAGGCGGCCCTGACCGCCCAGGCGATCCTCGGCGGCGGCGACCCCCGCTACGAGTACTTCGTCGGCAGCACCCAGGGCACCCTGGCCGTCATCCAGCGGTTCGTGCCCCAGGGCATCCACCACATCCTGATCGGCCCCGACCACCTCCTGTTCCTCGTCGGCCTGCTGCTGCTCGGCGGCTCGCTGCGCCGGCTGCTGCTCGTCATCACCGCGTTCACCATCGCCCACAGCATCACCCTCGCCCTCGCGGTGCTCGACGTGGTGAGGCCGCCCGGCAACATCGTCGAGCCGATCATCGCCCTGAGCATCATCTACGTGGGGGCCGACAACCTGCTGGTGCGGGGGGGGCGCGACATGCGGGTGTGGATCGCCCTGGTGTTCGGGCTCATCCACGGGTTCGGGTTCGCGAGCGTCCTGCGCGAGATGGGGCTGCCGACCGGTGCCCTGGGCTGGTCGTTGTTCTCGTTCAACTTCGGGGTCGAGATCGGCCAGGTCGCGGTGGCGGTGGTCGTCGCCTCGGCCCTCGCGTGGCTGCGG
Organism: Vicinamibacterales bacterium; assembly: GCA_963664545.2. GTDB lineage: Bacteria > Acidobacteriota > Vicinamibacteria > Vicinamibacterales > UBA8438 > JAJEEA01. Next base: position 4,999,446 of record OY761475.2, read on the forward strand.
GCGCGCAACGAGAAGGCGGGCCGGCAGTTGGCGGTCGCGGGGTCCATCGGGGTCATCGCGGCCGGGGCTTTCTGGTTCGTGCAACGGGTGTTCTTTTCGGGAGGGATGGCATGAGGAGAGCGGTGATGCTCGGTGCGGTGGTGCTGGCCGGGGCGGTCTCGATGGCCGGCCTGTCCGGCCAGCAGGAGCGGACCCTCGAGGTCGAGCAGCTCGAGGACAACCTGTTCGTCCTCCGCGGCGGGGGCGGCAACTCTGCCGCGTTCGTGACCGACGGCGGGGTGGTGCTCGTCGACACCAAGCTCGTGGGGTGGGGGCAGCCCCTGATCGACAAGATCGCCGAGCTGACCCCGAACCCCGTCACCACCATCATCAACACCCACGCCCACTTCGACCACGTGGACGGCAACGTCGAGTTTCCGGTCTCGGTCGACTTCGTGGCCCACGAGAACACCCAGCGCCTCATCGGCGAGAACAACGCGGTGCGGGGGCTGGGCCGCCCCGCCCGGCCGACCCCGTTCGGGGCCGACGGGCACGGGGTGCCGGAGACCACGTTCAGCGACCGGCTGACCCTGGGCGACGGCGACGACGCGGTCGAGCTGCACTACTTCGGCCGCGCCCACACCGGCGGCGACGCGTGGGTGGTGTTCCCGGCCCTCGGGGTCATGCACGCGGGCGACGCATTCCCCGGCAAGAACCTGCCGATCATGGACTCGAACAACGGCGGCAGCGGCGTCGACTATCCCGAGACGCTGCGCAAGGCGTCGGAGGGCGCCGACGGGGTCGAGCGCATCATCACCGGGCACAGCAGCGTGATGACCCCGGCCGACCTGGCCGAGTACGCCGAGTTCGTCGGCGCGTTCGTCGCCGACGCCCAGGCCGCGAAGGCGGCGGGCACGTCGGCCGCCGACTTCGTGGCGGGCTGGGAGGTGCCGGCGCGGTTCGAGGGCTACGCCGGCGGGGCGCCGGAGCGGCTGACCCCCTACGTCGAGGACATCTACGCGGCGACGCCGTAAGCGTCTTCCGGCGTGGACGGCACGGGCACTCGACGCCCGCGACCGTAGTACGGCCGTCGTGCGGGCATGGTCTGGTGCGGCGGTCGAATCCGCGCCTGACCAGGGAGCGAGCCGTGGCACCGCCGTTCGGGATGCTGTTAACATGGCCGTGGTGCCGGCCCCGGCCCGAATCGAACCATGCACACGGCCGGGGAGATGCGGTGATGGAAGTCGTGACCATTTTCGGCGCGGCGGCGGCGCTGGTGGCCGCGGTCGGCGCGTTCGTCAACAATCAGGCGATCTCGGCCATGAAGGCCGACTTCGCGGTCATGAAGACCGATATCGACCGCCTGGCCGGCCGGGTGGACGAACAGGGACAGGCGCTGCACAGCGTCATCGCCGCCCTGATGGACTGGAGGTAGGGCGCCGGGGTCGGGCGGGGCCCGACCACGGGGGTGTTCGGAAGCGGCGGCGGAGCCGCATGTTCGAAGGGGAAGAGACTGATGGCGAAACAGACCACGCGTCGCGAAGTTCTCAAAGGCGGGGCCGCGCTGGGCGGGCTCGCGGCCTTCGGGGTGCCCGAGTGGGCGTTCCCCGCGCTGGCGCAGGACGAGGAGCTCGTCGAGTTCACCGACCTGCCGGCAGAGATCGTGCTGGAGCGGACGCCCGACCGCCGCATCATCGACGTCCGGCACATCGACGGGCCCATCACGCCGGCCGACCAGTGGTTCACCACCCAGCACCACGGCCATCCGGATGTCGACCTCTCCACCTACCGGCTGCGGGTGTCGGGCATGGTGGACCGCCCGCTCAACCTGTCGCTGACCGACCTCAGGAACTTCCCGAGCCGCGAGCTGGTGTTCGGGTTCGAGTGCTCGGGCAACCGCGGGCCCCTGAACGGGCTGTCGAGCAACGGCCGGTGGACCGGCGTCCCCCTGCGGACGATCCTCCAGGGGGCCGGCCTCCAGGACCGGGCGCGCGAGATCGTCTTCCTCGGGGCCGACCGCGGCGAGGAGGAGGTGGTCTTCCGCGGCCGCACCTACAACGTCGACCAGCAGTACGGCCGCAGCCTGCCGCGCGACATCGCCCTGTCGGACGAGCCGCTGCTCGCCTACGCGCTGAACGGCGAGCCCCTGACCGCGCATCAGGGCCGCCCGCTCCGTTTGCTCGTGCCCGGCTGGTACGGCGCGCCGAACGTCAAGTACCTGTCCGACATACACGTGCAGGAGGACCCCTACCTGGGCAAGTGGCAGGCGCGCTGGTACCGCACCCTGAAGGGCGAGGTCATCAACGGCGAGCTGAAGTGGGTCGAGACCGCGATCACGAAGATGCGGCTGAAGTCGTACATCGCCCGCGTGACGAAGGTGGGCGACCACCACCGCGTCTTCGGGGTGATCATGCACGACGGCACCCCCATCGAGTCGGTGGAGGTGCGGGTGGACGACGGTCCGTGGGAGGCCGCGACCCTCGACGCCACCATGACCGAGAAGTACTCCTGGAAGTTCTTCACCTACGACTGGCACGGGGCGACGCCGGGCGAGCACACCGTCACCTCGCGCGCGACCGACGCCAACGGCTACCGGCAGCCCACGGCGGAGGAGCTCGAGGTCAAGCAGACCTTCCTCGAGCAGAACAACCAGCACCCGCGGACGCTGATCATCACCTGACGGCGGCGGTGCCCCGTGCTCTCGACGGCCCTGCGGACACGTTCTGCAGGGCCGTCGTCGTTTGCGACCCATCGGCGCGGCGATCCCGGCCGGCGATCCGGCATCGTCCCGTGCGGCCACGGTTCCGTCCGGGCGCTCCCGCGTCCCGGTCGAGGCGGCTCGTTTGGTTCACGCCGCGCGCGCCGGCGGGATCGGGCGGGATACGGGGTAGGATGCACCTACGGGATCGAACGGCAGGTGCGGCATGGCCGAGGACGAGCACTACCTGAAGACCGAGCTCTACGCGCTGGTCCGCAAGGACCGGGCGATCTTCGAGTTCCTGCAGGCGGGCTCGCTCGACGGCATCTGGTACTGGGACGTCGAGCGGCAGGACCAGGAGTGGATGAGCCCGCGGTTCAAGGAGCTCTTCGGCTACCGCGACGACGAGATCCCCAACACCTCCGAGTGGTGGATGGCCAACATCTTCCCGGAGGACCGCGACGTCGCCCTCGACAACTTCGCCAAGCACCTCGCCGACGCCGGCCACCCCTACGACCAGATCGTCCGCTACCGCCACCGCGACGGGAGCACGGTGTGGGTGCGCTGCCGCGGCCTCGCCGTCCGCAACGAGCAGGGCGAGCCCATCCGCCTGCTCGGCTGCCACACCGACGTGACCGCCCTCAAGCGCGCCGAGGAGGACCTGCGGGGCCGGGCGGCGGAGCTGCGCGAGGCGCGGGACGCGGCGGAGCGCGCGAACCGGGCCAAGAGCATCTTCCTCGCCAACGTCAGCCACGAGATCCGCACACCCCTGAACGGCGTCATCGGCATGACCGAGCTGCTCGGCGAGACCGACCTGACGGCCGGGCAGCGCGAGCACCTCGACGCCCTGCGCGAATCGGCCGACGCGCTGCTCGACATCATCAACGACATCCTCGACTTCTCGAAGATGGAGGCCGGCAAGCTGGTCGTCGAGCCCCACGCGTTCCGCCTGCGCGAGCGCCTCGACACCCTGGTGAAGTCGTTCGCGCCCCGCCTCCACGGCAAGGACGTCAGGCTGTCGCACCAGGTGGACCCCGACGTACCGGACGCGGTGGTCGGCGACGGGCGCCTGCTGCGGCAGGTCCTCGCGAACCTCCTGTCGAACGCGGTCAAGTTCACCCGGCGGGGGGCCATCGCGCTGCACGTCCGGCGCGACGAGGCGGTCGACGACGGCGTGGTGCTCCGCTTCGACGTGTCCGACACCGGCATCGGCATACCGCCGGGCAAGCAGCAGACGGTCTTCGAGGAGTTCGTGCAGGCCGACGCGTCGACGACCCGCCGCTACGGGGGCACCGGCCTGGGGCTGGCCATCGCCTCCCGCCTCGTGGACGCCCTGGGCGGTGCCATCGGCCTCCACAGCGAGCCGGGCAAGGGCAGCACGTTCCACTTCACCGCGCGGCTCGGGCGCTCGGAGACCGGCGCCGACGAGACGCCGCCCGCCCGTGAGCCGGTCGTCGAGGGCGTGCCGCTGCGCGTGCTCCTGGTCGAGGACTCCGTCGCCAACCAGCGGGTGGCGGTCGGGTTCCTCGAGCGGGCCGGCCACCGGGTGCGCACCGTCGGGGACGGCGTGGCGGCAGTCGACGCGTGCGCGGGGGAGCGGTTCGACGTGGTCCTCATGGACCTCCAGATGCCCGGGATGGACGGCTACGCCGCGACCGAGGCGATCCGGCGGCGCGAGGCGGAGCAGGGCGCCGGCCCGACGCCGATCCTGGCCCTAACCGCGCGGGCGTCGCGCAGCAACGAGGCGTGGTGCCTCGCCGCCGGCTTCGACGGGTTCCTGCTGAAGCCGTACCGGCCACGCGAGCTGTTCGACGCGATCGCCGCCGTGGTGGAGCCGGGGGTGCCGCAGCCGCCGACCGGAGGCGACGATGCGGCCGCGGGCGGCGGCGATGGCGACGTGCCGCCCGGTGGGGACGCGGCGGCCGCTGATGGCGGCGAAGGTGGGGCAGCGGCCGGTGAGCACGGGGACGCGGCGGCGGTTGGCGGGGACGGCGGGACCGGGCGGACGCCGGGGGAAGGCGGCGATGCGGCCACCGGCGGGAAAAGGGTATCCGGCACGGAAGCGGACGCATCCAGCGCACGCTTCGACCGTCACGACGAGAGCGGAAGCGGCGTCGCGGACGATGGCTCGGCCACGGACGCATCCGGTGTCCGCCTCAACTGGGGCCCGGCGCTCGACGCCGTGGCCGGCGACCGGGAACTGCTGGCGAAGGTGATCGACGGGTTCCTCGGCCAGCATCCCTCACTGATCGCCGAACTCCGGACCGCTCTCCATGCCGGGGACCTGCCGGTGGTGCGCCGGGTGGCGCATACGATCGCCGGCTCGTTGCGCTCGTTCGAGGGTGCCCGCGTCGTGGCCCTCGCCGAGGCCCTCGAAGATCGCTGCCGCGAGGGCGCGGCGGGACGCGCCGCCGACGCGTGGCGCGAACTCGAGCCGGAGCTCGATCGGGCGGTGGCCGAACTGCGGGAAGGGGTTCCGGAGGAGTCCGGGCCGTAGAACGGTGCAGACTCCCGGCCATTGGTCGGGCGGCAGCCGGGGCCGCAGACAAGGATTGACGGGCCGGTGACGAGTTGCGCGCCACGGGCGGTACGGCGCGGGCTCCTGGCGGACCGCGGCGGTGCCCGCGGACGGGGGACGGAGACGACATCGTGGCAAGCATCCTCGTCGTGGACGACTCGGCGGCCGACCGCGAGCTGGCCGGGGCCCTGCTCGAACGGGCGTCGTGGCAGGTGCTGTACGCCGAGCACGGCCGGGACGCCCTCGCCCGGCTGCGCGAGCACGACGTCGACCTGGTGCTGACCGACGTGGTGATGCCCGAGCTCGACGGGCTCGCCTTCGTCGAGCACGCCAAGGAGGACCATCCCCTCGTCCCCGTGGTCCTGATGACGGCGCGGGGGAGCGAGGAGCTGGCGGCGCGGGCCCTCGAGGCCGGGGCCGCGAGCTACGTGCCGAAGAAGCTGCTGGTGCGCGACCTCGTCGAGGTGGTCAAGCGCATCCTCGACGTGTTCCGCGAGCGCCAGAGCGACACGCTCCTGCAGGGACGCCTGCGGGCGGCGTCGTTCGTCCTCGAGAACGACCTCGACATGCTCTCGTCGCTCGTCGGCTACCTGACCGGCGTCCTCCGGCACTCGGGCATGTTCGACGAGTCCGAGTGCCACCGCGTCTCCACCGCCCTTGACGAGGCGCTGACCAACGCCTGCTACCACGGCAACCTCGAGGTGCGTTCGGAGATACGTGACCACGACCCGCGCGCGTACCGCGCCCTCGCGAAGGAGCGCTGCCTCGCCGCCCCCTACCGGGACCGACGGATTCACGTCGCCGTGAGCCTGGAGCCGGACGGGGCGCGCTTCGTCATCCGCGACGAGGGGCGGGGCTTCGACGCGGCCGGGGTGCGGGATCCGACCGCGCCCGAGCAGCTCGAGCGGCCCACCGGGCGGGGCATCTTCCTGATGAAGACGTTCCTCGACGATGTCCGCTACAACGCGACCGGCAATCAGGTGACCCTGCTGAAACGCCGCAGCGCGTGAACTCAGCCGTCGAGTCCGCGGATGACGACGACGGTCTTGTCGTCGCCCGGGTCGGGGTTCCCGCGCTCGAACCGTTCGGCCGCGTGGCAGATGTGGCGGGCGAGCTCGGGCGCCGACGCGTCGCGGTGCTCGGCCATGACCGTGCGGATGCCGTCGAGGTCGAAGAAGCCGTCGTCCTCGTCCTGCGCCTCGGTCACCCCGTCGCTGTAGATGACGAGCCGGGCGCCGGGGTCGATGGCGACCGTCTGCTCCTCCCACGCCGCCTCCGCGAAGAGTCGGAGGGGCGGCCCCGTCGAGACGAGGGCCGACTCGGCGTCGCCGTTCATCAGCAGCCCGCGCGGGTGCCCGGCGTTGACGAAGGTGAACGCCCCGGTCGAGAGGGTCAGCACGCCGTAGAAGAGGGTGACGAACCGGTCCTGGCTCTTCTCGTGGAGCAGCGCCCGGTTGAGCGTGTGCATGAGCTCGGTCGGCGTCGCGCACGTCGAGGCCTCGGCGCGCAGGATGCCCTGGGTCTCGGCCATGAGAATCGCGCCGGGAATGCCCTTGCCCGACGCGTCGCCCACCGCCAGGGCCACCCGGCCGTGCGGCAGCTCCAGGCAGTCGTAGAAGTCGCCGCCGACCTGGCCGCTGGCGTGCAGGTAGGCGCCGATGTCGTGGCGGGGCGCCGCCGGCATGGCCCCAGGCAGGAAGGACTGCTGGACGAACGCGGCGATCTTCAGCTCGTAGTCGAGGCGCCGGCTCTGCTCCGCGAGCAGTCGATGGCGCTCGCGGGCGTAACGGATCGCGCGCACGAGCAGCTCGGGGGCGAGGCGGTCCTTGACGAGGTAGTCCTGGGCGCCGCGCTTGACCGCCTTGACCGCGACCTCGTCGTCGTCCAGTTCGCCGAGGACCACGACCGGTGCGGTCTTGTCCAGGTTCCGGATGTTCGCGAAGCCGGCGCCGCTGCGGGCCGCCTCCGGCGACAGGCCCAGGAGCACCGCGTCGTAGGGACGCGCATCCATCTCGGCCACCGCGTCCGGGGCGGCGGGCACCACCTCGACGGTGAACGGGGGGCGCCGCACCTCCCGCAGGAGGGCGCGTACCCGGTCGGCCGCGCCGGGGTCGTCCTCGACGAGCAGCAAGCGAACGGCACCGGAGGGGGACTGGGTGGACACCGCGTTCTCGACTCGCCGGTTCGAAGCCGGGGGCTGCGTCGTGGACGCGCAGACTCCCGGCGGGCTATTGGACGGCGGCGCCGCGGGGCGGCGGCCGGGCCTGGGGCGATCGTCTCCGCGCCAGGGACGGCGACCGCCATGAAGTCGTCATGCTCGGTCTAGCGCACCCCGCTGTGCGCGGGTCTGCGTCCCTGGCGTGCGGCGAGGCGGCTCCCGTCAGCGTCCTACGAGAAGCTCTGCACGGCGTCCGACTCCGACTCGAACGTGTCGAACACCATCTCGAGCTTGGTCGTCACCATCAGGTCCATGATGCGCTCGTTCAGGTTGAGCAGCTTGAGCTTGCCGCCGGCCCCGATGACCGCCGAGCGCTTCGACAGCAGCCCGCCGAGGGCCGCGCTGTCGATGAACGACACCCCGCCCAGGTTGAGGACAAGGTTCGAGTGCCCGGCTTCGACCAGATCGTCGATCCGGTCCCACAGCGCGTCGGCGGCGTCGCCCGCCACCTTGCCGCTGAGGTCGAGCACCTTGACGGCGCCGCTGTCCCGCTGGTCGATTCGAAGTGCCATGGCAACCTCCCTTGCGCCAATGCTGACCCAAACCGGGCGGGAACGCAAACCCCGCGGCTCGGTTCGGCGGCACGGCGGGGCGGGCCGCGGTTCCTGCGCGGCGGCGGCCCCCCCGCCTCCGGCATCGCCGCGAACGACGCGCTGCGCCGCCCCGGCGGCGGCCAACCGTCCGGGCGTCCGTGGCCGGTCCCCCGGGCTCCCCGGTCGGCGAGGGTTGCGAATCGGGCGTTCGGGTTGCATCATTAGCGTCGGCATCCGTGTGTCCGCTCGGCGGACCTGACGGCGTGGAGGAGCGATGATGCGTGCCGACAGGCGGTCTCGAGGATGGTGCTGGCTTGCCGCGGGGCTGCTCGCCGCGCCGGTGGCGGCCGCGGAAGCGGCCAACGACGACGCCGGCCGCGCCCTGATCGCGGCGGTGCGGGCGCAGGATGTTGAAGCGTCGCGGGCGTTGATCGACGGGGGCGCCGCCGTCGACGCGGTCCAGCCCGACGGCGCGACGGCGCTGCACTGGGCGGCGTACCACGATGCGGCCGATCTCGTCGACCTGCTCGTCGGGGCCGGCGCCGCCGTCGACGCGGCCAACGACTACGGGGTGACGCCCCTCGGCCTCGCGTGCGAGAACGGCGCGGCGGCCACCGTCTCGCGGCTGCTGGCGGCGGGGGCCGACCCGAACCGGGCCCGCGGCGGCGGCGAGACCCCGGTCATGACCTGCGCCCGGACCGGCTCGGCCGCGGCGGTGCGCGCGCTCCTCGCCCACGGCGCCGACCCGTCCGCGGTCGAGCCGTGGCACGGCCAGACCGCCCTCATGTGGGCGGCCGGCGGGGGGCACGGGGACGCGGCGCGGGCCCTCATTGAGCACGGCGCGAACGTCGCGGCCCGCTCGAAGGGCGGGTTCACGGCGCTGCTGATCGCCGCCCGCGAGGACGATCCGGCCCTGGTCGGCGATCTCGTCGCGGCGGGGGCGGACGTCAACGCCGCGGCGCCCGACGGCACCACGGCGCTGCACGTCGCGGCGGTGCGCGGCCACGCCGGGCTCGCGAGGGTGCTGCTGGAGCACGGGGCGGATCCGAGCGCCGACGGTCCCGGCTATACGGCCCTGCACTGGGCGGCGGGGTCGTGGCACACGGAGCTGACCGGCCGCCTGCGGGGGATCGACACGGACGGCGACCCGGAATGGCGCTCGCTCAACGGCGTGCGCGCCGGGAAGCTGGCCCTCGTCGACGCGCTGCTGGCCCACGGGGCGGATCCCGACGTTCGGCTCGGCCGCCATCCGCCCCAGTTCGGCTTCGCGAGCCAACGCTTCCGGGTGAGCCTGCTGGGCGCCACCCCGTTTCTGCTGGCGGCGATGGACGCCAACGTCGAGGTGATGCGCCGGCTCGTGGCGGCCGGCGCGGACACGCGGGCCGCGACCGACGAGAACAACACGCCGCTGATGGTCGCGGCGGGCCTGGGGCAGGTGCCGGCGGAGACGCGGGTGACCGGGGACGGGGCCCTGGAGGCGGTCGAGCTGGTGCTCGAGCTGGGGGCCGATGTCAACGCGGTGAACTCGAGGGGCCGTAGCGCCCTGTACGGCGCCGCCCACATCCGGTCGGACGCGATCGTACAGCTTCTCGTCGACCGGGGAGCGCGGGTGAACCTCGAGGACGACCGCGGCGTCACGCCCCTGATGGTCGCCGAGGGCGGCGGCCACATCCTGCTGCCGGGCCTCGGAGGGGGGAGCACCGCCGACCTCCTGAGGTCGCTCGGCAGCGACGAGACGGTGCGGTCGAGCTTCATCGAGAACTTCAGCCAAGGGGCGATCCGCTAGGCGTCTGCGCCGGAGAACGGTGCAGACGCCTAGCAGGGTTGGTTGGGCGGCGAGCGGAGCCGTAGGCGACCCTCTCCGGGCTAGCGGTCATGATTGAAGTGGCAGCACATATCGCGGCAATCGGAGGCAGTATCGCAACGGCATTCCTTGCCGTGGGCGTGTTCAGGTTGAACGCGAAGATGGACCGCTTCAGCGGTCTCGTCGAGGCGCTGGAGACGGCGCGCAACACTCATATGAAACATGCCGGGGCTGCACGGTCACATGGCCTGAGGATGACGAGGAGGCGCCGGTGATGCGCGACGGTCGATCAGCAAAGGTCCGCCCGAGGGTGGCGGCGCTCGTGTGCGGGTGCCTCGTCGTTGGTGCTGCGGTCGCGCCTGCGCAGCCCGCGGGGGCTTCGGTTCCGCGCGGGGTAGCCGGGGAGCCGTCGGGGGCGCCCCCGCAGTCCGCGGGCGCAACGGCGTCGCCGACGGCCGGCGAGGCTGGGGAGGAGGCCGCGACCTACCGGGCGGTCCTCGATCGCTACTGCGTCGCCTGCCACAACGGGCGCACGCTGGCCGGGAGCCTCGCCCTGGACGACGCCGATCTGGAGCGGGTGGGTCCGCACGCCGAGGTGTGGGAGAAGGTCCTGCAGAAGCTCCACACGCGGGCGATGCCGCCGCCGCGCCGCCCGCGGCCCGAGCCGGCCGTTTACGACGCGTTCGCCGCGTGGCTCGAGCGGTCGCTGGATCAGTGGGCGGTTGACCATCCGAACCCGGGACGGCCTCCGATCCACCGCCTCAACCGCCTGGAGTACGCCAACGCGGTGCGCGACCTGCTGCACCTGGAGATCGACGCCCAGGCCCTGCTGCCGGCCGACGACATGGCGTTCGGCTTCGACAACAACGCCGCCATCCTCACCGTCGCGCCCGGGTTGTTCTCGCGCTACATGTCGGCGGCGCGCGCCGTCAGCCGCCTCGCCGTCGGCGACCCGTCGATCGAGGCCGACGTCGTGCGCTACCCGGTGTCGCCGCTGCTCGCGCAGGACGGCCGCATGAACGAGGACCTGCCGTTCGGCTCGCGCGGCGGCGCGGCGGTCCGGCACCACTTCACCCGCGACGGCGACTACGTGCTGCGCATCGCGCTGCGGAACGGGGGGCGCAACGAGCCCCAGGAGATAGACGTCCGGGTGGACGGCGAGCGTGTCGCCCTGCTGCGCGCGGGCCGCTGGCCCGCCGACGCGCCGTCGGGGTCGCCGGACGCCCGCGCCGCGGACGGGGGCCTCGCGGTGCGCTTCCCGGCGCGCGCGGGGACGCGGCCGGTGTCGGTTTCGTTCGCGAACCGGACGATGGCCCCCGAGGGGGTGGCGCCGGCCCGCCTGCCGCTGTGGACGTTCTCGACGGGCCGCGGCTACGTCGAGCCGATGGCCCTCGACAGCTTCGAGATCGAAGGGCCCTACGGCGGGGAGATCTCGGGCGCCGTCGCCGCCGCGGAGGCTTCGGGCACCGCCGCCACGGACACGCCCAGCCGCCGGCGCATCTTCGTCTGCGAACCGGCGTCGGCGGCCGACGAGGAGGCGTGCGCGGCGCGGATCGTCGGGACCCTGGCGCGGCGGGCGTTCCACCGGCCGGTGACCGACGAGGACGTGCGGGATCTGCTCGGCTTCTACCGCGAGGGGCGGGCGGAGGGCGACTTCCGCGCCGGCGTCCGGCGCGCCCTCGAGAGCATCCTCGTCGACCCCGAGTTCCTCTTCCGCATCGAGCGCGACCCGCCCGGCGCCGCCCCCGCGACGGCGTACCGGCTGAGCGACCTCGAGCTCGCCGCGCGCCTCTCGTTCTTCCTCTGGGCGAGCATCCCCGACGACGAGCTCCTCGACGCGGCGGCCGCGGGCCGGCTGCGCGACCCCGAGGTGCTCGAGGCGCAGGTGCGGCGCATGCTCGCCGACGAGCGCGCCGGGACCCTCGTCACCAGCTTCGCCGCGCAATGGCTGCACCTGCGCCGCATGCGCACCGTCACCCCCGACGTGAACGCCTTCCCCGCCTTCGACGAGAACCTGCGCGACGCCCTCGTCCGCGAGACCGAGCTGTTCGTCGGCAGCCAGCTTCGGGACGACCGCAGCGTGGTCGAGCTGCTCACGGCCGACTACACGTTCGTCAACGAGCGGCTGGCCCGCCACTACGGCATCCCCGGCGTGTACGGCCCCCGCTTCCGGCGCGTCGAGTGGGACGACGACCGTCGGCGCGGGCTGCTGGGGCAGGGCAGCATCCTGACCGTGACCTCGCTCGCCACCCGCACCTCGCCGGTGGTGCGGGGCAAGTGGATCCTCGAGAACGTGCTCGGCACGCCCCCGCCGCCCCCGCCCCCCGACGTGCCGGAGCTGCCGGAGCGCGAAGAGAGCGGCGAGCCCGCCTCGCTGCGGGCGCGGCTCGAGGCGCACCGCGCCAACCCCGCCTGCTCGGGCTGCCACTCGCGCATGGACCCGCTGGGCTTCGCCCTCGAGAACTTCGACGCGGTGGGGCGGTGGCGCGACGCCGACGCCGGCGGGGCGCCCATCGACACCGCCGGGGTGCTGCCCGACGGCGCCGCCTTCGACGGGCTCCCCGAGCTGCGCGGCATCCTGAACGGCCGCCGCGACGAGTTCGTCGCCACCGTCGCCGAGAAGCTCCTGACCTACGCCCTCGGGCGCGGCGTCGAGCCCTACGACCGCCCGGCCATCCGCGCCGTCGTGCGCGGGGCCGCCGCCGACGATTACCGCTGGTCGTCTATAATCCTCGGCATCGCCCGCAGTCTCCCGTTCCAACAGAGGAGATCGGAGTCATGATCATCACCCGACACGCGCTCCCCCGGCGTACCGTGCTCCGCGGCCTTGGGACCGCGGTGGCCCTGCCGCTGCTCGACGGCATGGTTCCGGCCCTGACCGCGCTCGAGCGGACGGCGGCCAGGGCGAAGCCGCGGCTGGGGGTGGTCTACGTGCCGCACGGGGCGGTCATGAACAACTGGACCCCCGCCGCCGAGGGCCGAGGGTTCGACTTCTCCCCGATCCTCCAGCCGCTGGAACCGTTCCGCGACCGGCTCCAGGTGCTGACCGGGCTCGACCACGCCCCCGCCGCCCAACTGCCGGGCGACCCGGCGGGCGGCCACGGGCGCATCACCGGCGCGTTCCTCACCGGGGTGCACGCCAAGCCCACCGAGGGGGCGGACTTCCGGGCCGGCACCTCCGTCGACCAGATCGCGGCCAAGGTGCTCGGCCGGGAGACCCAGCTCGCTTCGCTCGAGGTCGGCATCGGCCTGCCCGAGTTCGCCGGGGCCTGCGACGCCGGCTTCAGTTGCGCCTACATCAGCACCCTGTCGTGGAGCACGCCGACGACCCCGCTGCCGATGGAGAGCAACCCGCGGGCGCTCTTCGAGCGGCTGTTCGGCGACGGGGCCACCACCGACCCGGAGGCGCGGCGGGCGCGGCGGCGCGAGGACCGGAGCATCCTCGACGCGGTGACCCGCAAGGTGGCGCGCCTGCGGAAGGGGCTCGGGGCGGCCGACCAGGCCAAGCTCGGTGACTATCTCGCGGCGGTCCGCGACATCGAGCGGCGCATCCAGCGGGCCGAGGCCCAGTCCGACCAGGAGCTGCCGATCGTCGAGCGCCCGTCGGCGAGCGTGCCGGCCTCGTTCAGCGAGTACGTCAAGGTCATGTTCGACCTGCAGGTGCTCGCCTACCAGACCGACATGACGCGGGTCGTCAGCTTCCTGATGACGCCCGAGCTGACCGCCCAGACCTATCCCGAGATCGGGGTGCCCGACCCGCACCACGCGCTGTCGCACCACGAGAACAAGCCCGAGAGCCTCGCCAAGCTGGTCAAGGTGGGCACCCATCACACCGGGCTCTTCGCCTACTACCTCGACCGGCTGCGGGCCACCCCGGACGGCGACGGGTCGCTGCTCGACCAGGTGATGGTGCTCTACGGCAGCGGCATGAGCAACAGCAACCTCCACAACATCCAGAACCTGCCGATCCTGCTCGCGGGCGGCGGCGCGGGACGGCTGCGGGGGAACCGCCACATCCGCTTCGCCGAGGGGACCCCGCTGACCAACCTCTACCTCTCGCTGCTCGGCAAGCTCGACGTGCCGGCCGAGCGGGTGGGGGACAGCACCGGCCGGCTGACCGAGCTGAGCGACGTGTGAGAGATGTGCGATCGGCCCCCGGCGGGCGGTGTCGCAAGCCGCCCGCCGGAGAGCCTTTCGACGGCATCTCCCTCATCCTGTGCCGTGTCAAGAGCGGTCAGGCTCGCCGCGGGCAGAGCGCGGCTCCTGTCGCCTTCGACTACCTGCAAACTCCCGGAAGAGGCGGTGTCGGAAGCAGTGCCGGTTCCTCTATCCGGTTGCCCGGCGCCTCCACCGTTGCTGCCTACGCTGCGAGTGCGTACGCGGCTATCGGGTTTCCGCCCGCGTATACGTAGGCAGACGCCCACGTCCAGCCCCAGTCGAACCCGATCGAGTGGAGCCACCGGGGACCGCTCGGCCGCTCGGCGACGTGGTGCGAGGGCGCGGTGTCGGTCGTTGGCGGTGGTGGGGGAGCGTCCAGGGTTCCCGTGAAGAGCGGGAGTGCGGCCAACACCACCGCCGCCAGGAGTTTACGTGTCCTCATGAGTGATCTCCTCGTGATGTGCGCGGCCCTCGTGCCGGGGCTTCGCCCGCCACGGCGCCGCCGGGGACTCGCCGCGGGCCGCTACATGGCGATGGCGATTGCCTTCCAGCAGCCCGTGCAGCCCGCCATCGCTTCGCCGATTGTCAACGCGGTGCCCCAGTCCGTCCCGGTCAGGTAGAGCCACCGGGGGCCTGGGCGCTCGGCCGCGTCGTGCGCGGGCGCGCTGACGACCGTTGACCGCGGTGGGGAAGCGTGCAGGGTTCCGACGAGGAGCGGCAGCGCCGCCAACGCCGCCGCCGCCATGAGTCTTCGCGTTCTCATCAGTGACCTCCTCGATGATGCGCGCGACCCCATGCCGCGCTCTCGGATGTCCGAGCCGATCGGACAGCCCGCGGCCGTATGGATTACAACGGTCGTGCCATCGGGTCGCGACGACGGGGAAACGGTGGAAACGGCGGTGCGAACGACTCGCGGTGGGCCGGGACGGCGACCGTGCCCGCATGTACGGGAAACTGCGGGTGTCGGGCCGACGATTCAGCCGCGCGTCCGGCCGGCGGATGGCGTCCGGCGCGACGGGATCGGGCGGCGCTCGCGCGGGTCCGTCAACCCGGGTTGACACGGGACCCGGTCGGTTTCCTACTGCCGGGCTTCGCCGCGCATGAAGCGGTTCCGCCCGCGCGACGCCCTCCGTCTCCGGCGCCCGCCTGTTATCATGCCGCGGGCGGCCCCGCCTTTAGGGACGCCGCCTTCGGCGACCCGGAGCTTCGACCAGGACGATGATGACAGTGTCTGTATATCGAAGGCTCGCGGCGTGCGGCGCCGCGTTCACCCTCGGCCTCGCCGCCTGCGGGGGCATCCCGGCGGGCGTCTCGTCGCAGATATCGCCCGAGTACCGCGAGACGGTGCGGGCGTTCTACCGGGGGCTCGCGTCCCTCGAGGTGGGCCTGCTCGACGACGCCCAGGCGGCGTTCGAGCGGGCGGCGGCGCTGGCCCCGGCCGAGCCCGCGATCCGGGCCAACCTGGCCGTGGTGCACGTCGGGTTCGGCAACGAGGCGGAGGCGGCGGGGCATATCGAGGCGGCGCGCGGACTCGCCCCCGACAGCGCCGAGGTGCGCTTCCTGGAGGCCCAGCTCGCGGGCTTCCAGGGCCGCTTCGAGGACGCCGTGGCGGGGTACCGGCAGGTGATCGAGCTCGACCCAGACCACTTGCGGGCCCGCTATGCCCTCGCCCAGGAGCTCGACCGGGACGGCGGCGACGCCGAGGCGGCCGAGGCTCAGGCGCAGCTTGAGGCGATCCGCGACCGCCGGCCCGGCAACCTCGCGGTCCTCGTGCAGCACGCGCGGGTGGCCGCCCGCCGGCAGGACGCGCCGGCCCTCACCGACACCGTCGAGCGCCTGCGGGAGATGACCGGCGGCTGGCCGGATCTCGCCGTCACCCAGCTCGAAGGGCTGTCGGCGGCGGTCGACGAGGGGGACCTAGGCCGGACCCAGAGGCCGGCCCAGCTCCTACGCAACGTCCTCGTACGGCTGCCCGCCTTCCGGGAGGACCAGGCCCGGGTCAGCGTCAGCGCCGAGGCCATCGCCGAGCCGCTGATGCGCTTCCTCGTGCTGCCCTCGCCGCCCGCCATCGCTTCACCGCGGGACGAGAGCCTCGCCTACGTCGCCGAGCCGCTACACCCCGACGTATCCGGCGATCAGACCGTGTTGGCGGTGGTGCCCGGCGGGGAGGAGGCCCCGATGGTCGTCGC
This sequence comes from Vicinamibacterales bacterium, assembly GCA_963664545.2. Lineage (GTDB taxonomy): Bacteria > Acidobacteriota > Vicinamibacteria > Vicinamibacterales > UBA8438 > JAJEEA01. The sequence continues at coordinate 5,015,543 of OY761475.2, forward strand.
GGCGAACGGGCGGGAGGCGCGCCGCCTCGACGGTCCGGCCGGGGATCCCGGCTTCCCCTTCCCCGCCGGGCCGGCCGGAGCGTCGCCGACCGGCGACGGTCTGCTCGCCCTCGACTGGAACGGCGACTACCGCATGGACCTCGCCCTGGCCGGACCGGGCGGGCTCCGCCTGTGGGCGCGCGAGGAGGCGGGCGACGGCTTCACCGAGGCGACGCCGGCGCCGGCCGACCCGGCCGGGACCGACCCCACCGGAGCGGCGCCGGCCGCTGCCGCCGGCCTCGACGCCTGGGGCATCTGGGCCGCCGACACCGAGATGGACGGGGACCTCGACATCGTCCTCGGCCCCGACGCCGGCGCGCCCGCGGTCCTGCGCAACAACGCCGACGGTACCTGGCGGCGGGAGAACCCGTTTCCCGGGGTGACCGCCCTCCGGGACTTCGGCTGGGGTGACTTCGACGTCGACGGCGACCCCGACGCCGCGCTCCTAGACGGAGACGGCGTGCTGCACCTCTTCGAGAACCGCCAGGCGGGACGGTTCGACCCGGCCGGGCCCCTGGAGCTGCCTGCCGCGGCTATCGCCCTCGCCGTCGGCGATCTCGACGCCGACGGCCGCCTCGACCTCGCGCTGCTCGACGCCGCCGGCCGGTTGTGGCGGGCGGGCTGGACGGGGTCCGCATGGGAGACCGACGAGATCGCCGCCTGGGCCGCGTTCCCCGCCGGGGCCGCCCCCGGCTCGCACCGTTTGCTGCCGGCCGACCTCGACAACAACGGGGCCCTCGACGTGCTCGCGTCGGGCGACACCGGTACCGTGATTTGGCTGGCCGACGAGGCGTCCCGCCTCGATCCGCACGCTGCGGGGGTCGATGCCGAGATCTTCGCCGCCTACGACCTGACCGGCGACGGCCTGCTCGACCTCGTCGGCGTCGAGGACGGCATCCCGGTCCGGCTCGCCGCCCAGGCCGACGCCGGCTACGGCTGGCAGCAGATCCGGCCCCGCGCCAACACCGCGGCCGGCGACCAGCGCATCAACGCGTTCGGGGTGGGCGGCGAGATCGAGGTGCGGGCCGGCCTGCTAGTCCAGAAGCAGGTGCTCACCGGCGCGCCCGCCCACTTCGGGCTGGGGGTGCAGACCCAGGCCGACGTCACCCGCATAAGCTGGCCGAACGGCGTCACCCAGGCCGACTTCGAGTTCGCCGCCGACCAGGTCATCGCGGCCGAGCAGCGGCTCAAGGGCTCCTGCCCCTGGCTCTTCGCCCACGACGGCAGCCGCATGAACTTCGTCACCGACTTCATCTGGCGCTCGCCCCTCGGCCTCCGCATCAACGCCCAGGACACCGCGGACATCGCCTTCACCGAGGACCGCGTGCTCGTCCGGGGCGATCAGCTCGCCGCGGTGGACGGCGAGTACGACCTACGCATCACCGCCGACCTGTGGGAGACGCACTTCTTCGACCACGTGTCCCTGCTGGTGGTCGACCATCCCCCGGACACCGAGGTCTGGGTGGACGAGCGCTTCGCCCGCGACCCGGTGCCGCTCGGCACCGTGGTGACCGGTCCCGCCCGCACCGTCACCCGGGTCTGGGACGACGCCGGCGCCGACGTGAGCGGGCTCGTGGCGAAGCGGGACAACCGCTACGTGGCGTCGTTCGACGAGGGCACGCACCAGGGGGTCGCCGAGCCGCACTACCTGGAGTTCGAACTCGACGAGGCGGTCGAGGACTGGGACGCCGTCACGCTCCTCGCCTACGGCTGGGTCTATCCCACCGATAGCAGCATCAACGTGGCCCTGGGGCAGGGGAAGCACCCCATCCCCCGCGGGGTGGCGATGGAGGCGTTGGACGCCAGGGGGCGTTGGGTGGTCGTGCACGCCGACCTCGGCTTCCCCGCCGGCAAGCTCAAGACGATGGTCGTCGACGTGCCGCGCCTCCCCGACGGCACGCGGCCGCGCCGTCTGCGCCTGCGGACCAACCTCGAGATCTACTGGGACTGGATCGCCCACGCCCCGCGGCTCGACCCCGCGCTGGCGCGGGAGACGCGCCTCGACCCCGCCGTGGCCAATCTCGGCTACCGCGGCTACTCGCGGACGGCGCTGTTCGGGCCTCGCGGACTCGAGCTGCCGGACTACGAGATCGGCAACCACCGCCCCCGTTGGCGCGATCTCGTCGGCTTCCACACCCGGTTCGGCGACGTGCGCGAGCTGCTCGCCGGCGTGGACGACCGCTACGTCATCATGAACGCGGGCGACGAGATGCGGCTCCGCTTCCAGGCCCCGCCCCCGCCCGAGGCGGGATGGCGGCGCGACTACGTGCTCATCGGCGACGGCTGGGTCAAGGACGGCGACTTCAACACCACCCACGCGAAGACGGTGGGGCCGCTCCCGTCGCACGACCAGCCGGTCTACGACCCCGAGGCGTCGGCCGTGCTCGAGGACGACCCCGTGTACCGGCGGCACGCCGACGACTGGCTGAACTGGCACACCCGCTACGTCGCGCCCGACTACTTCCTGCGCGGCCTGCGGCGGGTCGCTTCGGAGTAGGGGTTCGCTCTACCGACACTGCCGAACCCGGATCCGCGGCAGCTTTCGGGGCTCGTGTCTCGCGGACCTCTATCTGCCGTTGCTCCGCAAGCTGGACGTGTCGGCGGAGCGGGTGGGCGACAGCAGCGGCCGGCTGACCGAACTGAGCGAAGTGTGACCGCGGCGGCGTTTCTGCGGCCTCCCCCGCGGGCTCCGCGGGCCGTCCCGCGGGGGAGGTCCACCCCTCGGCGGCCTCGCCGGAACGCCGCCCGCGCGGATGCCTGTTCGGTGCCCGCGACGGCGCGGCGGTTGCGCGGTCGGTGACGAGCTTGGCCCGCGCTCGGCCTACAAGGCGAGCATGTAGGCCGACAGGCAGCCCCAGCAGCCTGCGTACTTCTCGGCGAGTATGTGCGCCGTGTCCCAGTCGAGCCCCGCCCAGTAGAGCCACTGGGGGCCGCCCGGGCTTTCCATGACGTACTGTTCGGACGCGGCGTCCGCGGCGAGCGGGGCCGGCGCGGCGTGAAGGGCGCCGACCAGGAGCGGGAGCGCGGCCACCACCGCCGTCGCCAGGAACCTTCGCATTCTCATGAAGTCACCTCCTCGTGACGTGCGCGGCCCATGCCGCGCTCTTGGGGTCCGAGCCGATCCGCCGGCTCGTGTCCTGCACGGCATGGACTACAACTGTCGTGCCAACCGCTCGGACGGCAGGGAAACCGCGGAACCGCCCGTGCGGGTGACCCGTGCCGCGGCCGGGTGAACGTCACGCCCGCAAGCCGTGGGGCAACCGCAGGTGTCGGGTCCCGCGGCCTCCGCGCGGGTCGCCGGCGCAGGACCGCCCTTGTGCCGGGTCGGATCCCCGTCGAACCGGACCGGCCAACCTCGGTTGTCGGCCGACTCCGCGGGTTGCCGCCGCCCCTGCTATCATTCCGTCCATGGTGCTGCCTGCCGCGGCGGCCGCACCCGTCGCCCCTGAGCCCGACTGCCAACAGCTTGACCGCGATGAGCTGCGGCCCGCGCGGCGGATGTCGAGCCGCTGAGCGGGCTGGTTGGCGCGCCGATGGTCGTCCGACCGTGATGGAGGCTGCCCGATGAGAGTTCGCACTGGCGATTCACATAGACTTCCCGCGTTGGGGCTTGCCTTGGCTTTCGGGTGTGTCCTTGTGCTGGCGGCCAACGCCGCCGCGCAGCTTCCGGGCTTGCCGCCGGTGCCCCTGCCGGACGAGCCGCTCGTCTTTGCCACCGCCGAGGAGCCGCAGGTGCGCGTGACGGTCGTGACGCGGGGCCTGGAGCACCCCTGGGGACTGGCGTTCCTGCCCGACGGCGGCCTGCTGGTCACCGAGCGGCCGGGGCGGCTGCGCATCGTCCGCGACGGCGTGCTCGACCCGGAGCCCGTCGCCGGCGTGCCGGAAGTCTACTCGCAGGGGCTGGCCGGCCTCATGGACGTGGCCCTGCATCCCGAGTTCGCCGAGAACCGGCTGGTCTACTGGACGTACTCGAAGCCGGCCGGCGAGGGCGCGTGGGTGACCCTGGCGCGGGGACGGCTGACGGCGCACGGGCTGACCGATGTCGAGGACCTCTTCCGGTCGGACCCGGTCGGCGGCACCGCCGCCTCGCGCGTCGTCTTCGCCCCCGACGGCAGCCTGTACATGACGGTGGGCGGGGCGTTCGGGGCGGCCACCGGCGGCCCGAGGGCGCAGGACCCCGCGGACACCGTCGGCAAGGTCGTCCGCCTCCGGGACGACGGCGGCATCCCCGACGACAACCCCTTCGTCGGCCGCGACGGCTACCGGCCGGAAATCTACTCCCTCGGCCACCGGAACCAGCTCGGGGCGGCTGTGCATCCGGAGACGGGTGAGTTCTGGGCCAACGAGAACGGCCCCCTCGGCGGCGACGAGGTCAACCGCATCCGCCCCGGCGGCAACTACGGCTGGCCGGTCGTCTCCTACAGCCGCGAGTACTCCGGCGGCCGGATTGCGGACCGGACCTTCCGGGAGGGCATGGAGCCGGCCGAGATCGTCTGGCTGCCCTCGATCGCCCCCTCCGGCATGGCGTTCTACGACGGCGACCGCTTCCCCAACTGGCGCGGCCACCTCTTCGTCGGCTCGCTGCGCACCGGCATGATCCGCAACACCGGCCACCTCGAGCGCATCGTCTTCAACGAGCAGGGCCAGGAGGCGCGCCGCGAGTGGCTGCTCACCGAGCTGCGCCAGCGCATCCGCGACGTCCGCCAGGGCCCCGACGGGCTGCTCTACGTGCTGACCGACGCCGACGACGGGGCGATCCTGCGCCTCGAGCCGGTTGAATGATGGCGGAGGGCGGCGAGTGGATCGGCCGGGAGGTCGCCTCGGAGTCGATTCTCCGCCTCGAGCCAGTGGAATGATGGCGGAGAGCAGCGCACCGGCGCCGAGTGCCGGCGTTGTGGACGCGGGCGGCGTGCCGGCGCTCGATGTCTTCGCGTTGCGCGACGGCGTCGTCGAAGAGTACGAGCGCTACGACTCGCCGCTCGGACCGCCGAGGAGGGCGACATGAGCCGATTCCGCCTCCGCGAGATCCGCGCCCAGAACTACCGCTGCTTCGACGAGTTGACGCTGCCGTTCGAGGAGGACACCACCGTCCTCTTCGCCGAGAACGGCGGCGGCAAGACCGCGACGCTCGCCGCCCTCGCGATGGGCCTCGCCGTGTTCCAGCGGGGGGCGCCGAAGATCTCGCGGTTCAGCGCTGCGCGCGACATCAGGCGGCGGGCGCTGGACCGCCGGGGGCGAACGGAGCCGGTCGGCCGGTGCGAGCTGGCGTGGACGGCGGACGTGGGAGAAGCCGAATCCGTGACGTGGTCGACGGCGGCTCAGCCGGGACCGGGACGGACCACGAACCGCCATCGACCGATTCTCGATGCCCTGGAGCAGGTTCGGGTGCCCGGCGAGCGGTGGCCGTTGTTCTCGTGGTACGGCGTCGATCGATTGGGACGGCAGCGCGACCGCGGGCGCAAAGTGGAGCGCACGGGGGATCGCTGGGAAGCCTACGACTCTTCGCTCGACCCGGACCTCGACGAGGCGCCGCTGCTGCAGTGGCTCCAGGACGAGATGCTTGGAGATGTGGCCCGGAGGGAGCAGGAAGAACCGGAGCGCTTGTTCCAGAAGGCGGTGATGGAGACGACGGGCCGGGCGACGCCCGGCGTCACCACCGCATGGTACGACGCGGTGACGCGAGGCCCGAAGGTGCGCTTCGAGAACGGGCACGTGGCCGCGTGGACCGAGCTGACCGGCGGTTACCACGCCTTCATCGCCCTGGTCGCCGACATCGCCCGCCGCGCGGTCATGCTCAACCAGTTCGACGGTGCCGACGCGCCCGCGCATGTGGAGGGCGTGGTGCTCATCGACGCGATCGAGCTGCACATGCACCCGGGCTGGCAGCGGGTGGCGCTTCCGCGCTTGCGCGAGGCCTTCCCGAAACTGCAGCTCGTCGTCACCACGCACTCGCCGCAGGTACTGAGCAGCGCCGAGAACCGTCAGGTGCGGCGGCTTGTCGATGGGAGGATTCAGGAGGGTCAGGTGTTCGTCGAGGGCAGGGACACGAACGCGATCCTGCGCGAGCACATGAACACCGATGACCGCGACGAAGAAGGTGTAGTCGCGCTCCGTCGCCTGCACGACGCGATCGACCGCGGTGACCGGGAGGAGACGGAGCGGATCTATCGGGATCTCCTGCTCCGATGGGGAGACACCGATCCGGCGCTCATCCGGGCCCAAGACCTCATGGAGGAGTAGATGCGGGGGGTGGAGAAGTCCTCGCCGCCTTCGAACGTGAGTCCCGACAGCCCAGATCCTGCGGGGACTTGCAGAGGCGGAAGAAGAGTACCTCCAGGCGACTGTGCGTTCGCGCTCGACTGTGCGTTCGCGCTCGACTGTGCGTTCGCGCTCGAGGTCGAAGCCGTTATCGGTCGCGGCCTTCTCCAGACGAGTGACGGTGACGGCGGTCAGCATCCCCGACCTCTACCCAGCAACCGCCGCAACCACACCCGCCGTGTGGGGGCGGTCACGGTGGTCCGCCGCCCCGTCGGCCAGCGGCCTCCCAGCAGTCGAACACCCGTCCCGCGCGCGATATCGGACCCTTCACGTCTGTCGTTGCCGGCCGCCCGCGGGTCGCGGTACCATACGTAGGGGTCACGGAGGGCATCTTGAGATGAGCGACGACCGGCACCACTTGGCGCAATCCGGCATCGAGGACGTGGCGAGCGAGCGCGAAGATCTGGACAGCTCGCCCCCGAAGTACGAAGTCGTCACGTACCCCGCGGACTTCACGCTCGAGGGTCTGGTCCAGAAGTACAGGCGCGGGCAGATCACGATTCCGGGATTCCAGCGCAAGTTCGTCTGGTCGCTGCGGCAGGCCACCCGGTTGGTCGAGTCCTTTCTCCTCGGCTTGCCCGTTCCTGCGGTGTTTCTCTTCGTCGACTCCGACGACAAGAAGTACATCGTGATCGACGGTCAACAGAGATTGCTCAGCATCGTCTATTTCTTCGAGGGCGTCTTCGGTGCCGAGGAAAGCGGAAGGCGCACCGCGTTCGCGCTGCGCGGGCTCCACGATCGGAGTCCATATCGCGACAAGACCTACACAGACTTGAAGGAGACGGATCCGGCATCGTTCAATACCCTCAACGACGCGGTACTTCGAGCGTTCATGGTGCGGCAGCTCGATCCGAAAGACACGACCAGCGCGTACCACATCTTCGAGCGGCTGAACACCGGGGGCACTCACCTGGTGAGCCAGGAGATACGCAATTGCATATATCGCGGCCCCTTCAACGACCTTCTCGGCGGCCTCAACACCGAACCGAGCTGGCGGCGGGTGTTCGGCAAGTCGGGCGAGGACAAGCGTCAACGTGACGTGGAGCTCGTGCTTCGTTTCCTCGCCCTTCGCGAAGACGCGACGTCGTACAGGAAGCCGATGAAGGACTTCCTGTCCACCTTCATGGACCGTCACCGCTACGCCGGGCCGGATCGTCTCGACACCTTCCGAGTGCTTTTTCAGCGCACGATGACGGCTATTCTCGACAAGCTCGGCGAGAAGCCGTTTCACATCAAGGCCGGCCTCAACGCGGCCGTCTTCGACGCGGTCTCCACCGCGTTCTCGAAGCACCTGGACGCCATCCCCGCCGACGTTGGAGTACGGTACCGGGCGTTGGTCGTGGATGATGTCTTTCTGCAGATGGCCAGCGCCGGCACGACCGACGAGGAGATCGTGTCGGGGCGGCTCGAGCGGGCGGAACAGGCCCTGTTCACCTGACTCGGGCGACGCGATGTTCCCTCACATCGATGACGCGCTGCTGGTTTGCCGCCGGCATTTGTCGGGACTCGACGATACTCTTCCGGACAGTGTGGAGATCGAGAGCCTGCTCGTGTCGTCTATCGTCCTGCTTGTCGTGTCGCGTTACGAGAATCACATCGCCGAGCAGTTCGCGGAACGCGCCGCACGCAGTCGCGATCCGCAGGTGACCAACTTCGTGAGGCACCATACGTCGCGGCGGTTTCGGAATCCCGACATCGGAAAGATCGCCGTCGCGCTCGGAGAATTCGGACGGGAATACCGCGAGCAGTTCACCCGTCGTGTGGAGAATACGCGCGCGCACGCGTCGTGGGACAACATCATTCGCGCCCGGCACGGCATCGTACACGGGCGGGGCGCGGCGAACATGACACTGCGCGAACTGGAGACGGCCTACCGGGGAAGCCACGACGTGCTTGCGGCCTTGCGGGCCAGCCTCGGACTGGCGGGTGGGTCGGCAACCTGAGACGGCGCGGGCCGTTGGTGATGAAGACGATGAACGCGAGGCAGACGGGGTTGCGCGATCAAGGGAGGCGATTCATGAACCCATCGATTCGATTCTCAACCGTGGCAGTCGCCATCGTCGTGGTCGCTTGGTTTGGGGGTATCGTGCCCGCGCATCTCGAGGCCCAAACCCGTTCCGGGGCACCGGAGATCAACCTGGACTACGAGCGGTTCACCCTCGACAACGGTCTGAGGGTCATCGTCCGCGAAGACCGGAAGGCGCCCGTGGTCGCCGTGAGCATGTGGTACCACGTGGGATCCAGGAACGAGCCGCCGGGTCAGACGGGTTTCGCCCACCTGTTCGAGCACCTGATGATGAACGGCAGCGAGCACTATGACGGCGAGTGGTTCGAGCCGCTGCAGCGGGTGGGCGCCACGAACGTCAACGGAACGACCTCGCTCGACCGGACGAACTACTTTCAGACCGTCCCGACGCCGGCGTTGGACCTGGTGCTGTGGATGGAGTCCGACCGGATCGGTCATCTACTGAATGCGGTCACCGAGGAGAAGCTCGACAATCAGCGGGCGGTCGTCCAGAACGAGAAGAGGCAGCGGGACAACGAGCCCTACGGCCGTGTCGACTACAACCTCTACGCGGGGCTGTTTCCGTCCGGCCATCCGTATCGTCATCTGCCATTCGGGTCGATGGAGGATCTCGACGCGGCGGCGCTCAAGGACGTTCATCAGTGGTTCCGGGACTACTACGGCCCCAACAATGCCGTGCTGGTGCTCGCCGGGGACATCGACGTGGCCACGGCCCGGCGGAAGGTCGAGCGGTTCTTCGGGGACATCCCCGGCGGGCCGGACATCGACACTTTCGAGGCGTGGATGCCGCCGCGCACCTCCAACACCCACGAAATCCAACACGACGAGGTCCCGGCGGTCGCGGTCCATCGCGCGTGGGTGGTTCCCGGCCGGTCTACCCGCGAGCGGGCGCTGCTCGATCTCGCCGCGGCCGTCCTCGGGCGGGGACGGAACGCGCGCCTCTATCTCGACCTGATCCGCGACCGGCGGCGGGCGAGCTCGGTCGGCACAAACATGGGGCCGTACGAGCTCGCGAGCGTGTTCGAGTTGTCAGTGCGGCTGAATCCCGGCGAGCCCGCCTCGGTCGCCGGCGAGTCCATCGACCGCGTCCTGGGAGCGTTGCTCGAAGAGGGTCCCACCGAAGACGAGCTCCAGCGGGCGGTCAGCGGCATCAACGCCCGGTTGGTGCGCGAGCTCGAGCCGGTCGACGGTCAGGCCTCGACGCTCGCCGAAGGGGAGCTCTACGCCGGCGATCCGCTCTTCATCGAGCAGTACCTGAAGTGGATCAACGAAGCGACGACGGACGAAGTCCGAGACGCGACCCGCGCCTACCTGTCGACCGGGTGGCACCAGGTGGACGTGGTGCCGGCCGGACGGTACGCGAATTCGGAATCGGTCGTCGACCGCTCGACGGGGCCGCCGGAGGTTCCCTCCGACATGCCCACCCTGCGATTCCCGGCGGTACGGACCGGCAGGCTGGCCAACGGCGTCGAAGTTCTGGTGGCGGAGCGGAGCGCGGTGCCGGTCGTCGAGCTGTCGATGCAGTTCGACGCCGGCTACGCCGCCGACGTGGGCGGCAAGCTGGGCGCCGCCGCCTTCGCGACGACCATGCTCGGTACGGGCACCACGAACCGCGATGCCCTCCAGATCGCCGCCGAGGAGGAGAGGCTGGGCGCCGACCTCTCGGTGGGCTCGGACCTCGACGCGTCGTGGGTCAGCCTGTCCGCGCTGAAGAGTGAGCTCGAGGCGTCGATCGGGCTCTGGGCCGACGTCATCCGAAACGCGACGTTCGAGCAGGAGGAGCTCGACCGCCTGCGCGGACGGCGGATGGCGGTCATCGCCCAGGAGAAGGCGCAACCCTTCGGTCTCGCTCTGCGCCTGCTGCCGCCGGCCGTCTATGGAACCGGTCACGCTTACGGCGTGCCGTTCACGGGCTCGGGTACCGAGGCGTCCATCGCGTCGATCACGCGTGACGACCTGGTCGATTTCAGATCCCGCTGGCTCCGTCCCGACAACGCGAAGATCTTCGTGGCCGGGGACACGACGCTCGAAGCGATCGTGCCGATGCTCGACGAGGTCCTCGGCGACTGGAACCCGCCGGGCGCCGTCCGGCCGTCGAAGAATATCTCGGAGGTCGCGCTGCCGACCGCCCCCCGGGTCATTCTTATCGACCTCCCCGGGTCTCCGCAGTCGCTCATCTTCGCCGGTCACCTGGCTCCCCCCCTGGGCTCGGAGCGCGACCTGGCCCTCGAGGCCATGATCGACGTCCTCGGAGACGAGTTCACGTCGAGAATCAACATGAATCTCCGCGAGGACAAGGGGTGGGCCTACTTCACCGACGCGCAGTTCGTGGACGCCAAGGGCCAGAGGCTGTTCGTGGCCCTGGCCCCGGTGCAGGCGGACCGAACGGGTGACGCGCTCGCGGAGCTGATCAGGGAGCTCGACGCGATCCGCGGCCCGCGTCCGATCACCGATGTCGAGCGCACGCGTGTCGTCGCGGGACTGACCCGCGGGCTCCCCGGACGCTTCGAGACCGTCGATGCCGTCCTGTCGAGCCTGGTCACCTCCGATCGCTATGGACGGCCGCTGGACTATCCGGCGACGCTGACCGAGCGTTATCAGGCGCTGCGGGTCGAAGACCTGCAATCGGCCGCGAGCGACGTCGTGCAGCCCGACAGCCTCACGTGGCTCATCGTGGGCGATCTCCGGGCGATTCGCGATCAGGTCGAAGCGGCCGGTATCGCGCCCATCGAGGTCTGGAACGTCGACGGCGAGCCGGTCCGGTAGCGGTGGCCTTCGTCGTTGCACGGTTTCGACGAGATCGGTCGGTCTCGCCGTGTGCGAGTTCGTGGCGGGCCGGTCGAGTGGCAGGGGCCGGAGCGCTGTTTCTGATGAGCGTCAGTGGTGTAGCCGTTCCAGTATTGTCCGAGGCGCCAGACTGGCGTAGACTCGATGATGTGAAGCCGCTTGAGCGGATTTCGATCGATCCTGCGGTCCGGTTCGGCAAGCCGTGTGTCCGGGGGACGCGCATCACGGTCGGTGACGTGCTCGGATACTTGGCTGGCGGTACCTCCGAGGAGCAGCTTCTGGCGGATTTCCCTCAGCTTTCGTCTGAAGACGTTCGAGCCTGCCTCGCCTACGCGGCTGAACGAGAGCGTCGAACCGTCGGCGTGCCGGCGGCCTGACTTCGTGCGCCTTCTCTTCGACGAGCCGCTGTCCGAGAGGCTGATTGCCCTCCTGCACGACTTGTTCCCCGAGTCCGCGCATGTTCGCCGGATGCGCGGCGGGGGAGCGCCCGATCTCGTCGTCTGGGAGTTCGCGCGCAAGCGCGAGTATCTGGTCGTGACCAAGGACGAGGACTTCCATCGCCTCAGCGTGCTGCGGGGCGCGCCGCCCAAAGTGGTGTGGATTCGCCTGGGGAACTGCAGGACGCAGGACATCGCGGACCTGCTGCGCCGTCGTCATGAGTCGGTTCGCCGCTTCGCGGAGCAAGACGAAGCGAGTTTCCTGATCCTCGGCTGACGGTTTCGACGTTGACGGTGGTCCGGTGTCGACGCGCTCGGTGCGTCAGAGCCAGCGTCGGACCCGCGCCGCGTACTCGTCGTAGGCAGCGCCCAGCGTGCGCCGGAGGTACGCCTCCTCGTGGGGAATCGTGTACCAGTTGAGGGCCACGAAGGCGGGCACGACGGCCAGCATGACGGCGGCGGCGTTGTCGGCGCAGCCCAGCCCGGCGATGAAGACGAGGAACGCGAGGTAGACGGGGTTGCGCGACATCCGGTAGGGGCCCGCGGAGACGAGGCGCCGGGTCGGCTTGCGGAGGTCCAGGCTCTCGTCGTGCCGGCGGAAGACGAGGAACGCGGAGACCGCCAACCCGAGCGCGGTCGCCATGAGGAGGCCGCCGGCGGCGAGGGGCCACGGCGCGGCCAGGGGCTCGACGCGCCAAGCGCCCCGATGCACCACGGCGCCGGCGATTGTGAAGAGCGCGGGCAGCACCGGGGGGAGGAGTATTCGTCTCATCGTGATGACGTCCTTTCTTCCGCCGCGGCGCCGGCCGCCTCTCGGACGTCGTGACGACCAGGGCGAACAGGACGACCAGCGGAATCGACGCGGCGTTCAGGGCGAAGTACTCGACCGGATGCAATGCCCAGGCTCCGGTGGCGACCACCGTGTAGTTGAAGGAGAGCGCGGCGTACAGGTTGGTGGTCAGGGAGACGAGCCCCGCCCACAACGCCCGGCGCTGTCCGCGGAGGAACGCCGCCACGAAGTAGAGCGCCAGCAGGGCAATCGCGGTGTCGATCAGGCCCATGGAGGTCCAGAACGCTGTCGCCTGCGGATGCCAACCCCCGGCCGGCGGCGGCGGAAAGTCCTGGATCGGCCGGAGCCCGCCGAGGTGCACGAGGTTCAGGACGATGTGGCCGGCCTGGAAGACGCCGTAGTAGCCGACGAGCCATGGCATCGCCGCACGGGGCATCGTCATCTTGTGGTCTCCGGCCACGCCGCCGCTGCGGTCCAGTGCTCCATGCCGTGCCGCCGTACCCGCCGCTCGGCGGGAGATGAGCCGCGCGCGCGGAAACGGAATCCGCTACACAGGATACGTCGCATCGTCTCGGTCCGCGCAGGTGCGGCTGGGCGGCCGTCCCCCGCAACCTCAAATGCCAGGCGGCTGTCGAAGCCAACACGTTAGCCATCAAGAAGATGTGGTAGACTTTCAACATGCCCGCCCGACCCGTCCAGATCTCGATGGATGCGGAGCTCCTGCGGCGTATCGACGCCGATCCCGAGGTCCGCGAACGAGGAAGATCGGTCTTCATCCGCTCGGCGATAGAGATGTACCTGCGCGCCAGGCGGAGACGTGAGATCGACGAGCAGTTCAGGAAGGCCTATGCCGGACACGCCGACGAGATGCTGGCGGAAATCACCGACCTGATGGATGCCCAGGAATGGCCGCCAGAGTGAACCGCGGCGAAATCTGGCGTCTGCACCGGCCGCATCCGGACAAGCGCCGGCCGGTGGTGGTCATCAGCCGGCCGTCTCTGATACCTCTCCTCCATACCGTGATCGTGGCCCCGGTGACGTCCACCGTGCGCGGCACTCCGGCGGAGGTGCCCGTCGGCGTGGAGGAGGGTCTGAAGCAGGCCTCCTGCGTCAACCTGTGCAATCTCTTCACGGTGCCCCGCAGCGAGCTGAAGGGCTTCGTCGGCACCCTGGGCCCCGACAAGATGCGCCAGTTGTGCCGCGCGCTGGCGATCGCCACCGGATGTGATGCGTAGCCGCGAGGAAGGGTCGGGATGACTCTCGCCGACCACAAGATCGCGAATGCGGTGACCCGTCACCGGCGGCAGGAGGATTCGCCGCATCGGCTCAGTCGGCACCGGCCTCGATCAGTTCCAGCGCCAGCCCGTCGAGGTCTTCGATGAGCACGGCGCGGGTCTCGCCGAACGGATAGGGGCCCTCCAGGATGGGCACCCCGGTCGCCTTGAGGTGCGCGAGCACCGGGTCGAGGTCGGGGTAGGTGACCGCGACGTGGTTCACCACCTGCAGGGATCCCGCGTGGGCGTACGGCTCTTCGGCGAGCGGCGCGTGTTTCACCGGCCGCACCCGGGGCCCGAGACGGACAAGGGGGCGGTGGCCAGCATTCGGGAATGGCTGAGGGCCAACGGAGTGGAGCCATGAGAAACACCATGGAGATCGAGGGCTACCGGGCGGTCATTCAGTTCGATCCCGACATCGACATGTTTCGGGGCGAATTCGTCGGCCTGAACGGCGGCGCAGACTTCTACGCGCGGGACATCGCGGGGCTCAGGCGCGAGGGCGCGGCGTCGCTCAAGGTGTTTCTCGACATGTGCCGGGAGGACGGCGTCGAGCCCCGGCGCCGGTTCTCGGGCAAGTTCCACGTCCGCATTCCCCCCGAGCTCCACGCCACCATCAGCGCGGCGGCGGCGGCCGACGGCAAGAGCCTCAATCGATGGGTCGTGGACGAGCTGCGCGCCAGCGTGGCCGGCTCGGCTGCGTCACCGGCTTCCCGGTTCGCGTCCTGACCGCCCGGATTGGGGGTCAGGCGCTGGGAGTGCCGGCTACAGGCAGCGACAAGAGGCCGCGGAGCACGACGCTGCTGCGGAAGGCCGGCGGGTCGTCGAGCAGGCGCATCGTCGGGAAGCGTTCGATCAGCGACTCGAGGACGATGCGCCCCTCCAGACGGGCGAGCGGCGCGCCGATGCAGTGGTGGATGCCGCGGCCGAACGCCACGTGGTTCTGGTCGCCGCGGCGCACATCGAGGCGGTCCGGCGCTTCGAACCGGTCGGGGTCGCGGTTGGCCCCGCCGAGCAGCATGACGATGCTGTCGCCGCGCGACACGCGGAAGCCGTTCACGTCGCGGTCCTCCAGGGCGCTGCGCAGGTCCACCTGGACCGGCGAGTCGAACCGCAGCAGCTCCTCGACCGCCGACGGGATGAGGCCGGGGTCGTCGCGCAGCGCCGCCAGTTGGTCGGGGTGGCGCAGGAGCGCGAGCATGCCGTTGCCGATGAGGTTGGTGGTGGTCTCGTTGCCGGCCACGAGCAGCAGCCGCAGCATGACGAGCACCTCGCGTTCGGTCAGGCGGTCGCCCTCCTCCTCCGCCTGCGCGAGGGCACTGATGATGTCGTCTTTCGGGTCGGCCTTGCGCTCGCTGATGATCGGCTCGAGGTAGGCGTCGAGGGCCCGCATCGCCGACTCGGCGGTCTCGCGTTCCTCCGGCGTCAGCGTCGGCTCGAGGATGCGGGCGCGCTGGTTCGACCAGATGCCGAACTGCTCCCGGTCCTTCGGCGGAATGCCCAGCATCTCCGCGATCACGATCACCGGCAACGGCTTCGCAACCGCCGCCATGAGGTCGAAGCCGGACGGATCGTCGACGGCGTCGAGCAGGGCGGTCATGAGCTCGCGGATGTGGGGCTCGAGGGCGGCGACCGCCCGGGGGGTGAAGGCCTTGTTGACAAGGGCCCGCAGCCGCGTGTGGTCCGGGGGGTCGAGGAAGAGCATGCTCGGCTCCGCCACGCTCGGCAGGCTGGCCCGCCGGCCGGAGGCGACGCGTTTGCGCGGGTCGCTCGAGAAGTGGCGGTGGTCGCGCAGGATGGCGTCGACGTCGGCGAAGCGCGAGAACACCCAGGCGTCCATCAGCCGGCTGCGGTGCACCGGGTCGCGGGCGCGCAGCCTGGCATAGGTCGGGTAGGGGTCCTGCGCCATCTCGGCGGACAGGGGGTTGTAGCTCACCCCGCTCTGCCAGCGCTCGCGCAGGAGCAGCGCGCCCACCGCCACCGACCGTATCGCGTCCCGCATCGCCATCGTCGACTCCCTCGCCGTTTCGTCGCCGGCCCCAGAGCGGCCCGGGCCGCAGCCGGCTACTAGAATACCGGGGCGGCTTGCGGATTCATACCGAGACCAACAGGAGCGGACATGGACACTCGACGTTTTCTCATCACCGGCGGCAGCCAGGGCATCGGCGCCGCCCTCGTCTCGTTGGCCCGCGCGCAGGGCCACGAGGTGGTCTTCACCGGGCGCGACCGGGCGCGCATCGACCAGGTGGCGGCCGAGAGCGGGGCCCTCGGGCTGCAGGCGGACGTGGCGCGGGCCGACGACAACCGGCGCACCGTCGAGGCCGCGGTCGGCCGCATGGGTGGCGTCGACGTGCTCGTCAACAACGCCGGGGTCGGCTACCTCGCCGAGGTCGGCGACATCGACATGGACCGGATGCGGGCGCTGTTCGACATCAACGTGTTCGGGCTCGTCGACCTGACGAACCGGGTGGCCCCGCTGCTCAAGGCGCAGCAGTCGGGCTACGTCTTCAACATCGCCTCGACCTCGGGCATGAAGGGGGCGAAGGCGGGGACGGTGTACGCCGCCAGCAAGTGGGCGGTGCGCGGCCTGAGCCAGTGCTGGCAGGCGGAGCTGCGCCCGCACGGGGTGCACGTGACCTGCGTCTGCCCGTCCGAGGTGCAGACGGACTGGATGGGGCGGACGGGGCGGAACAATCCGAACAAGCTCTACGCCGTCGACATCGCGGAGACGATCATGGCCGCCCTCGCCCTGAAGTCGCGCGCCCTCTGGCCCGAGCTGGCGATCTTCGCGAACAATCCGTGGAAGGAGGATTGAGGCGGGCGTCTTCACGTCGTGACCCGGCGCGTGTGATCGCCTCCGGCCGCATTCTGCCGGGCAGGTGCGCCGAGCCCGGCCGCCCTCACATCCACACTTGGTCGTCGTCGAGGTCGGCGGCGGAAACGCGGACGGCGGTGACGCGCAGGGCGGCGTCTCCGGACACGGTGACGGGTTCGGTGTACGGGGTGTAGCCGGGGCTGCGCACGTACAGCTCGTAGTCGCCCTCGGATGTTTCGATGCGCGCCGTACCCTCGGCATCGGTCGAGGCCCGGTAGACGCCCAGGTGGACATCGGCGTTGGTGAGGGGGGCCTCAGTGTCCCGGTCGACCACAGTGACGGTCACCGCGTTCCCGGCCGGTTCGACGGTGCGGAAGCTGAACGTGCAGGTCGCGGTCTCATGCCGCGGGGCCGCCGCGGCCTCATGCCCCTGCACCGGCACAGCTCGATGGCACGTCGCCGAGTCAGCCCCGTGTAGCGGCGGGGCCGCCACCGGATCGTTTCGCGGGGTCGGTGCGGCGTCGCGCGGCGGCGGTGCCGATGCTTCGTACCGCGTGGCGGGCGGGGCTTCGCGCGGTGTCGCCGGAGCTTTCCGCGTCGGCGCGGTTGCGGCCCCACGATGCGGCACCACGGGCTCGGTCGCGGGTTCAGGCGGCGGGGCCGGCTCGTCCGCAGGAGGCTCGGCCGCTTCCGCACCAGGGAAGGCCGCAGTCCAGGCGTGCATCCCCGGCTCGGGCGGGGCGGTCAGCGGGACCGCCGCCGCGTACAGGGCGCGGGTGCCGGCCGCGGGCTCTGCCCCCAGAGTTCCCCGGCCGAGGTCGCGGCCGGTCCCATCCCGGATCACCACGGGCCGCCCGGCCAACCGGCACGCGTCGGCGCACTTCACGCCCACCGTCACCGTGAACCGGCTGCCGGCGGCCACGGGCGACGGCACCCCCCAGATGGCGACGCTCGTCGGATGCGCCCGCTGCGCCCCGTTAGTCACCGCGGGTTCCTCGTCGGGCGTTCCCGCCGGAATCGGGGCCGCGGAGTAGGCGGTGGCCGGCGGTGGCTCGTCGGTCACATCGCGCTTCCCGTCAGGCGTTCCCGCCGTTCACCGCCGCGTCGCGGCCCGCGATGCGGCCGAAGACGAGGCAGCGGCCCAGGCCGTGCTGCGCGAACCCGCCCTGCGACTCGCCGGCGCAGTAGAGGCCGGGGATGACGTCGCCGTGGATGTCCATGACCTGCGCCTGCGCGTTCGTTCGCAGCCCCGTGAGCGAGTCGTGCAGGATCGGCGTGGACCACGCGGCGTAGAACGGCGGGGTCTGGACCTTGTACCGCGGGTTGGGCTTTCCGAAGTCGGCGTCCTCGCCGGCGTCGACGAACCGGTTGTAGCGGACCACCGTCTCCTCGAGGGCCGCCGCCGGCATCGGCTTTGCCTGATACGGGTTGGCGATGGCCGCGGCGAGCTCCGCGATGGTGTCGCCGCGGTAGAAGAAGCCGTCCAGGTCGACGTTCGGCGGTTGCGGGTCCCACCCCTCGCGCTCCACCGCGTCGTGGTCGAAGACGGCCCAGATCGGTCCGCCCCCGTTCCGCTTCGACTCGTCCCCGACGTCGGCCATGGCCGCCGCGAAGAAGTCGTAGCGGGCGTCGGTCTCGCTCCAGAAGCGCCGGCCGAGCTGGTTGACGAGGATGACGTCCTGCCAGTCGGTGACGGTGAGGCCCGACGCGCGGGCGAGATCGAAGATGCGGGCGTCGGGCTGCCAGATGAGGCTCGAGTAGCCCCACTGGCACCCGATGTGGCGCGTCTTGGAGATGGCGATGCCCGCCTCGACGGTCTGGTTGGCGGTGCCCCAGAGCGAGGCCCCCACCGCCATCGCCGCGAGCTCGCCGTCGCCGCTCTGGCGCGACCACGGCTCGCCGGCCACCTGGTACTCCTCGGTCAACCGGGGGTCGAACGTGCGCCGGAGGTTGACGTTGCTGGTGCTCCCGCCGGTGGCGACGAGTAGCCCCTTCCTGGCCCGGATGTTGACGGTGCGGCCGTCGTGGACGGCGGTGAGGCCGAGCACCCGCCCCGTCGAGGGACCCTCGCGGACGATGCTCGTCATCTTGTGCCGCAGCAGCACCTGCGCTCCCTTGGCGCGCGCGCTCTTCTCTAGGGCGCGGACGAGGCCGGACCCGACCCGGGTCGGGTAGTGCGTCACCCGCTCGCTCGCGATCGGCCACTGAACGGTGCGCTGCTGGCGGCGCACCTGCGAGGCCCCGGTCGGACCCACCAGGTGGTCCTGGAACTCGACGCCGTTCTCGATGAGGAACTCGAAGGTCGCGGCGTTCTCATCGGCGAACGCCCGCACGAGGTCGCGGTCGCTGTAGCGGCTCTGCATGTGGTCGTGGCGCACCCAGTCGCGGTAGACCTGCTCGGCCGAGTCCTCGACCCCGTGCTTCTGCTGGTTGCTGGTGCCGCCGCCGAGGTGGACGTTGCCGCCCGAGCACATGCCGTGCCCGCCGATGTCGACGTTCTCCTCGACCATGATGACCGAGGCGCCGTGGTCGAGGGCCGACACCGCCGCCGCGAGCCCCGCGGTGCCCGCGCCGATGGTGACGAAGTCGGCGGAGACGTCCCAGAAGTTCTGGGCTTCGGCCGGCCGGGCGCCGACCCCGGCCAACGCCGCCGCGCCGACGCCCGCGGTCGTGCCGCGCCGGATGAAGGCCCGCCGACTGACGCCTGCTTCCTTGCGTGTCGATCCACCCATCGCTATCCTCCCCCGTTCCCGTCCGGCCACTCTACCGGGACGGGGGAGCCGGCGCAAGCGGCGGTCGGGAGCCGCGGCCGGGTGCCCGTCCCGGTTGGCCCCCGGTTTGCATTACGTTCAGCGAAGGCGCGGCGGCTCCGGCCCCCCGGCGCCGCGGGTATCCGACCCCCGGAGGGCGGAGCCTGCCGGCCCGTGATGGAGCCCCGCGCCGTCCTGGACCGACGGCGCGCGGGGGTGTGCATCGCCGACGGCAACGCCGTGGAGCGCTTGCCGGGGGGCACCGGGGCCTCGCGGCTCGGTGCCGAGGCAGACGGGAGGACCCAAGACATGGGAGAGGTGGCCATCGTTACCGGGGCGTCGAGCGGCATCGGCCGCGCGCTCGCCCTCGAGCTCGCCCGCGAGGGGTACCGGGTGGGGTTGATCGCCCGCCGCGCGGATCGACTGGAGGCACTGACTGCACAGATCCGCGACGAGGGAGGTTGCGCGGAATGCGTACCCGCGGGCGTTACCGGCCGCGACGAGATTCAGAGCGCGATAGCCGATCTGACGGAGCGGCTGGGTCCCGTGGACCTTCTCGTCGCCAACGCCGGCATCGCGCTGGGCACCGATGCCCTGGTCCCCGCCGCGGAGGCGCTGGAGGCGGAGTTCCGCGTGAACGTCTTCGGCGTGTTCTACGCCATCGAGGCGGTGGTGCCGTCGATGCGCGATCGCGGGGGCGGCCACGTGGCGGTGATCTCCAGCCTCGCCGCGCACCGCGGCCTGCCCGGCGCGGCCGGCTACTGCGCCTCGAAGGCCGCCCTCACCCGGCTCGTCGAGGGCCTCCGGCCCGACTGGGCGCGGGCGGGCATCCGCGCCACCACCGTGCATCCCGGCTACGTGCGCTCGGAGATGACCGACCGCAACCGCTTCCGCATGCCCCTGCTCATGGAGACCGACCGCGCCGCCCGCCTCATCGCCCGCGCCATCCGCCGTCGGCGTAAGGTCTACGAGTTCCCCTGGCGGATGTCGATGCTCGTCCGCCACGTGGTGCGTCGCCTGCCCGACCGGCTGCTCGCCAGCCTCGTCCGCCGCGACAAGGAGCGGCCCGAGCAGTTCTGAGTGAACCGCAGGTGTTCGACGGGCGGTGCCGCCGGTTTCCGCGCTACAATCGCTCATATCGACCGGGAGGCGTCATGGATCGATCCGCCGCGTTCATCCCCGAAGCATCGAGTTCGTGGGTGCCGACTTCGGTGTCCCGCCAGTCCGCGTCCGCCCGGGAGCCGGATCTGCCCGGCTGCGAGCCGTTCCCGCTTCCCGCCAACGTCGTCGACGATTACGACGGCCGTTTCGAGTACTGGGACCGCCGGACCGAAACGGCCTGGCGGGTCAGTGAGCCGACCTCCATCTGGCACGAGCAGCCGACCCGCCGCCTGACCCGGCTGGCCGAGCGCGTGGCGTCGCTGCGCGGCTCCCCCATTGAGTGCTTCGGATCGGCGGACCTGCTGCGCCTGGACGCGGACGGCGGCAAGCGGTGGATCATGCAGGCGGACGAGATTCTGTACCTGCATCCGGGCCGGGCGCGCCTCTCGGGGCCGGCCGTGGTGGTGGGGGATGACGCGCTGCCGGACGTGGTGCTGGAGGTCGACCACTCCACCGACGTGCGGCGGTGGAAGCTCGGCGTCTACCAGGAGTGCGGCTTCCCGGAAATCTGGGTGGCGGTGCCGTGGGACCATTCGTCGCGCCGGCCGGGGTTGACGATCCACGTGCGCGGAGACGACGGATACGCGGAAGCGCCCGAGAGCCGGGCGTTTCCGGGCTGGACGGCGTCCGCCATCCATCGGGCCCTGACCGAGGAGCCGATCTCCGCCGAGACCTGGGCGGCGCTCGCGCGGGTGGCGCGGGCGATGGGCCGGCGCGAGGGGACGACCCTGGACGACGATCCGATCATGCGCTCGGTGAGCCGGCAGGCGGCGGCGAGGGGGCGCGCGGACGCGGCCGCAGACGCCGTGCTGGCGGCGCTTCGTCTGCGGGGTATCGACGTACCCGCGGATCTCGCCGAGGCCTTGCGGCGTACGCCCCATCTCGCGCTCGACGCGGGGCTGGCCGCGGCCTTGAAGTGCACCGACATCGATGACTTCCGGCGGCGCTTGCGGGACGCGTCCGCGGCCGGACGCCGGCGGCGATGAGGGTCCGATGACATCATTCCTGGAAAGCCGGTTCGGGTTGTCGCAGGCGGGGACGGACGTCCGCACGGAGGTGACGGCGGGGGCGACGACGTTCCTGACGATGGCGTACATCGCGTTCGTCAACCCGCAGATCCTGTCCGACGCGGGCATGCCGTTCGAGGCGGTCTTCGTCGCCACGTGCGTGGCGGCGGCGTTCAGCACCCTCGTGATGGGGCTGTACGCCAACTACCCGATCGCGCTCGCCCCTGGCATGGGGCTGAACGCCTTCTTCGCCTACGGGGTCGTGCTCGGGATGGGGCATTCCTGGGAGGTCGCGCTCGGGGCGGTGTTCGTGGCCGGCGTGCTGTTCGTGGTGCTGAGCGTCGTGCGGGTTCGGCGGTGGATCGTCGAGTCGGTGCCGCGGTCGCTGAAGCTGGCCATCTCGGCCGGCATCGGGCTGTTCCTCGGGGTCATCGCCCTGAGCAACGCGGGCATCATCCAGGACAGCCCGGCCACCCTCGTCACCACCGGCGAGCTGCTCGCGCCGGCGCCCATCCTCGCCCTGCTCGGCTTCTGCGCCATCGTCGCCCTGACCGCCCGCGGCGTGCCCGGCGGGGTGCTCATCGGCATTCTCGGGGTCACCGCGGTCGGCCTGGTCTTCGGGGTCTCCGAGTGGATGGGGCTCGTGGCCGCGCCGCCGAGCCCGGCCCCGACCCTGCTCGCCCTCGACATCGCCGGCGCGCTCCAGGGCGCCATGATCGCGGTCGTCCTGACGTTCCTGATCGTCGATCTGTTCGACACCACCGGCACCCTCATCGGGGTCGGGCAGCAGGCCAACCTGCTCGACGCGGAGGGGCGGCTGCCGCGCATCGACCGCGCCCTGATCGCCGACTCGACGGGCACCGTCGGCGGGGCCCTGCTCGGCACGTCGCCGGTGACCAGCTACATCGAGAGCGCGGCCGGCACCGCGGCCGGGGGCCGGACCGGGCTGACCGCGGTGGTCGTCTCCGGCCTGTTCCTCGCCTGTCTCTTCTTCGCGCCCCTCGCCCAGTCGGTCCCGCCGTACGCGACGGCGGCGGCCATCCTCTACGTGGCGTGCCTGATGGCGAAGCCGCTGGTGAGCGTGGACTGGGACGACATCACCGAGTACGGCGCCGCGGTGGTGACGGTGATCGCCATCCCCCTGACGTACTCCATCGCGGACGGCATCGGCCTGGGCTTCATCGCCTACGTCGTCAGCAAGGTGCTGGCGGGCCGGTGGCGCGAGTGCCCGGCCGGGGTCTTCGTGATCGCCGCGGTGTTCGCGGTGAAGTTCGCCTGGCTCTGACCGCCCGCGTCGGCGCTACGACGCTGCGGCCTGCTTGCCGAACGTCAGACGGGAGCGACCCATGTTCCGTGACGACACGATTCCCACCGGCCGGCCGGCCGCTCTCGCGATGCTCCTGGCCATCGCGGCCTTCACGCCGCCGGCCGGCGCCGACGCCCAGGGGACGCGCTTCCTGCGGCAGCCCGACGTCAGCGGCTCGCACATCGTCTTCGTGCACGCCAACGACCTGTGGATCGTGGGGCGCGACGGCGGCGACGCCACGCGGCTCACCAGTTCGGACGGCGCCGAGACCGATCCGGCGTTCAGCCCCGACGGGCGGTGGGTCGCCTTCTCGGGCCAGTACGGGGGGAATACCGACGTCTACGTCATGCCCTCCGCCGGCGGCCAGCCCGAGCGGCTGACGTGGCACCCGGCCGAGGACGCGGTCCAGGGCTGGACGCCGGAAGGAGAGGTGCTCTTCCGGTCGGGCCGGGACGGCGTGCCGACCAAGCAGTGGAAGCTCTACACGGTGCCGCCCGCGGGCGTGCTGCCGCGTCCGCTCGCGCTCCCGCAGGCCTACCTGGGAGAGATGTCCGCGGACGGCGCGTACGTGGCGTACCAGGAGATCGGGCACTGGGATCCGGAGTGGCGGAACTACCGCGGGGGCCAGGCGCAGCCGATCGCGGTCGTGTCCACGTCGACCTGGGAGCGGGTGACGTCGCCGTGGGAAGGCGAGCGCCAACTGGACCCGGCGTGGATGGACGGCGTCGTCTACTACCTGTCCGAGCGCGACTGGGCCGGCAACGTCTGGTCGTTCGACCCCCGCACCGGAGAAGAGCGCCAGCTCACGCGGCACGCGGACTTCGACGTCAAGTCGCTGGGGGCGGGGGCCGGCGTCGTGGTCTACGAGCAGGCGGGCTATCTGCACGAGCTCGATCCGGCGTCGGGCCGCGCCCGGAAGCTGGAGATCCGCGCGGCCGGCGACATGAACTGGTCGCGGCCGCGCTGGGAGGAGGTGCCGCCGGCCCGGCTGCGCAGCGCCGGCCTGTCGCCGACGGGCCGGCGCGCCCTCTTCGAGTGGCGCGGCGAGCTCTTCAGCGTGCCCGCGAAGGAGGGCTCGTGGCGCAACCTGACCCGCAGCCCCGGCGTGGCCGACCGCCATCCGGTATGGTCGCCCGACGGCTCGCGCATCGCGTGGTTTAACGACGCGGGCGGCGAGTACGGTCTGGTCGTCGCCCGACAGGACGGGTCCGACCCGCGCCGCATCGACATCCCCGAGCCGTCGTTCTACTTCCGGCCCGAGTGGTCGCCCGACGGCGCGAAGCTGGCGTTCACCGACACCCACTACCGGCTGCTCGTCCTCGACGTGGAGTCGGGCGCGGTGGATCACGTGGACACCGACCGCTTCGCCCACCCCGAGCGGTCGATGAACCCGGTGTGGTCTCCCGACTCGCGGTGGATCGCGTACGCGCGCCGGCTCGACAACCAGTTGCGGGCCGTCGTGGTCCACGACACGAGCTCGGGCGAGACGCACCAGCTCACCGACGGGATGGCCGACGCCATCGCGCCGGTCTGGGACGCGTCGGGCAAGTACCTCTACTTCCTGGCGTCCACCGACTACGGGCTCAACACGGGCTGGCTCGACATGACGTCGTACGACCGTCCCGTCACCCGCGCCCTCTACCTGGCGCTGCTGCGGGCCGGCGAGCCGTCGCCCTTCCTGCCCCGGAGCGACGAGGAGGAGGACGCCGGGGACGGGCGGCCGGACGAGGAAGGCGAGGCCGGGGCGGACGACGACGCGCCCCCGGACGTGGTGATCGACGTCGACGGCATCGCCCGCCGCATCGTCGACGCGCCGGGGCTCCCGCTGAAGAACTACACGGGGCTGCTGCCGGGTCCGCGTGGCTCGGTCTTCGTGGCCGAGGCCGGCGGCGGCGGGGCGGGGCCCCCGGCGGGGGCGACGCTGCGGAAGTACACGGTGGAGGAGCGCGAAGCGGCGGACTTCGTCGAGGGCGCGATGGTGGCCACGGTCTCCCACGACCGCGGGCGCCTGCTCTACCGCGCGGGCTCGAGCTGGCGCATCGTCGGCACCGACGCGCCGCCGGGGGACGGTGACGAACCGCTCGCCACGGGCGGCATGCGGGTACGCGTCGAGCCCCCGGCCGAGTACGCCCAGATGCTGCGCGACGGGTGGCGCTTCATGCGCGACTTCCTCTACGTGGACAACCAGCACGGGGCGCCCTGGGACGACGTGTGGACGTGGTACTCGGCGTGGCTGCCCGACGTGCGCCACCGCTCGGACTTCAACCGGCTCCTCGACATGCTCTCGGGCGAGATCGCGGTCGGCCACTCCTACGTGAGCGGCGGGGATTACCCCGCGCTCGACAATCCGCGCACCGGGCTGCTCGGCGCCGACCTCGAGGAGGACGGCGGCTTCTACCGCATCGCGCGCATCTACTCGGGCGAGGACTGGACACCGGGCACGACGGGGCCGCTCTCGATGCCGGGGCTGGGGGTCGCCGAGGGCGACTACCTGCTCGCGGTCGACGGCGCCGAACTGCGCCCGCCGGCCAACCCCTACCGCCTGCTGGAGGGTGCGGCGGGGCGGACGATCACCCTGACGGTGTCGTACTCGCCTTCCACCGACGACGCCCGAGACGTCGTCGTGGAGCCGGTTGCGAGCGAGGCCGTCCTGCGCCGCTGGGCGTGGGTCGCCGCGAACCGGGCCCGCGTCGACGAGATGAGCGGAGGCCGGCTCGCCTACGTCTGGCTCCCGAACACGGGGCGCGGCGGCTACGAGTACTTCAACCGCATGTACTACGCGCAGAAGGACCGCGAGGGGGCGGTCATCGACGAGCGCAACAACGGCGGCGGCTCCGCCGCCGACTACATCGTCGACATGCTGGACCGCGAGCTGACCGGCTACTTCAACTCGCGCGCGGGGGACCGCAGGCCGTGGACCCAGCCGATGGCGGCGCTCTTCGGCCCGAAGGTCATGGTCATGAACGAGCGCGCGGGGTCGGGCGGCGACCTGCTGCCGTACCTGTTCCGCTTCAGGGGCGTCGGCCCCCTCGTCGGCACCCGGACGTGGGGAGGTCTGGTGGGGACGTGGGACACCCCGCCGCTCATCGACGGCGGCTTCTTCGTCGCGCCCCGCGGCGGTTTCTTCGACGTGAACGGCGAGTGGGCGGTGGAGGCCGAGGGGGTCGCGCCGGACATCGAGGTGCGGAACGATCCCGCGCCGGTCATCGCGGGGGGAGACCCGCAACTCGAGGCCGCGGTCCGCGAGGCGTTGCGGCTGCTGGAGACGGAGAAGGTCACCCTCGAGGAGGAGCCCGCGCCGCCGGTGCGGTGGCGGCGGCCCGCGAGATAGTGGACTCTCCCGCCCGGCCCGCGGTGCCGTCCGGCACGTGCGGCGCGGGGGGCAGCCGGTGGTCGCGTTCCTGGAACGGCAGACGGGGCAGACGGGCGGCAGACGTTGACATCGGCGGCGGGCTGCCGTACTGTGCACAGCGGACCGAAGCATGTACACAACTGTAGCTCTTGGGCGGCGTTGGCGAGGCATGGTCGTCCTGGCCGGCTTGCTCTGCGGCGTTGGTGGGACCGGCGTGGTGGCGGCCGGCGCTGACGGCGGACTGGCGGACGCCGCGAAGGCGCGGGACTGGCCACTCGTCGCGTCGCTGATCGAGGGCGGCGCGGACGTGGACGCCCCGCAGGCGGACGGGGCCACGGCGCTGCATTGGGCGGCGTACTGGGACGATGCGGACGCGCTGGAGCGGCTGATCGGGGCCGGCGCGAACCTCGACGCGCGGAACGACTACGGCGCGACGCCGCTGTGGGCGGCCTGCGCGAACCGTCACGCCGGCGCCGTCGAGCGGCTGCTCGCGGCCGGGGCCGATCCCAACCTCGGGCTCGGCTCGGGCGAGACGCTGCTCATGCGGTGCGCGTTCACCGGCGATCCGGCGGCGGTGCGGGCGCTGCTCGCGCACGGCGTCGACGTCGACGCGGCCGAGCCGGCGCGGGGGCAGACGGCGCTGATGTGGGCGGTGGCCAACCGTCAGCCGGCGGTGACCCGGGTGCTGCTCGAGAGCGGCGCCGCGGTCGACGCGCGGACGCGGACGGTGCGGCAGTTCCGGGGGACCGGCGAGCGCAGCACCACGAGCCCGCAGGGGGCGGCGTGGTTCGACGCCGGCGGGTTCACGCCGCTGCTGTTCGCGGCCCGGCACGGCGACATCGAGTCGGCGCGGGCCCTCCTGGCCGCCGGGGCTGACGTGAACGACCGGTCGGCCGACGGCAACAGCGCCCTCGTGGTGGCGGCGATGAGCGGCCACGAGAACCTCGCCGGGTTCCTGCTGGCGCAGGGGGCGGACCCCGACGCGGCCGGGGCGGGGTATACGGCCCTGCACGCGGCGGTGCTGCGGTCGCAGCCCGACCTGCTGCGGGCCCTGCTGGCGGCGGGGGCGGACCCGGATGCCCCGCTCGTCCGCGGCACCCCGGTGCCCCGCTGGACCTACCAGTTCGTGTTCACCCTGCGCGAGAAGGGGGCGACGCCGTTCACCCTCGCCGCGAAGTACCTCGAGCCGGATCTCGTGCGGGCTCTCGCCGAGGCGGGCGCCGACCCCCTGATTCCGATGGAGGACGGGAGCACGGCGCTAATGGCGGCGGTGGGCCTCGGGCTCAGCCGGTCGACCAACCGGCGGAGCCGGCTCATCGCGCCGGAGCTGGTCGCGGCCGAGTGGGGCAACGAGGACCTCGTGCTGGAGACGGTGCAGGCCGTCGTCGCGGCGGGTGGAGCGGCGGGAATCAACGAGGCGGGGCGCGGCGGCAACACGGCGCTGCACGGCGCGGCGCGGAACCGGTTCGGGGCCGTCGCCGGCCTCCTGATCGCGGAAGGGGCCGACCCCGACATCGAGAACGAGGACGGGACCCCGGCGAGGGAGTTGGTGGACCGGCTGGCGGACGCGGCCGGCGGTTAGGGCCAGAGGCTGCCCCGCGGGAGGAGCCGCGGCCCGACGGATGCCAACGGCTTCGTCGCGGCTGCGAGAGGAAACGAACGAGAGGAACGAACATGGTGCGCAGGACACTCGTCATCCTCGCGGTGTCGGCCCTGGCCGCGGCCGGTCAGCTCAAGCTGCGGGCCGAGCCGGCGCCGGGCGCGAACCTCGCCCGGGGGAACGTCGTGTCGCTGCCGCAGTTCGCGGCGGCGGCAGAGGCGAACGCCGCGGACGGCCGGGCCCTGCTCGACCGCTACTGCGTGGCCTGCCACAACGAGCGGACCCGCACTGCCGACCTCACCCTCGACTCGATGGACATCTCGCAGGTCGGCGACGCCGCGGCCAGGTGGGAGCACGTGGTGCGGCGGCTGCGCGCCGGCGAGATGCCACCGGCGGGCCGCCCCCGGCCCGACGCCGAGACCGCGCACGCGTTCGTCTCCTGGCTCGAGACCGAGCTCGACCGCGCCGCCCTCGCCGTCCCCGATCCGGGGCGCTCGGCCGTGCACCGGCTCAACCGCGTCGAGTACGCCAACGCCGTCCGCGACCTGTTCGGCCTCGAGATCGACGCCAACGCCCTGCTGCCGGCCGACGACGAGCATCACGGCTTCGACAACATCGCCGAGGTGCTCTCGGTCTCGCCGACCCTCATCGACCGCTACCTCGCGGCGGCCCAGCGCATCAGCCAGCTCGTAGTGGGCGACACCGCGCTCCGGCCGGTGGCCCACACCTACCCGGTCCACGGCGGCATGAACCAGGACGGCGCGGTGAGCCTCGACCTGCCGCTCGGGTCCCGCGGCGGCGTTGCCGTCGAGCATCACTTTCCGGTCGCCGGTGAGTACATCATCCGCGTGAGCCTGCGGAAGCAGGAGTACGGCTACGTGCGCGGCATGGGCCAGCCGCACCTGATGGACGTTCGGCTCGACGGCGCCCGCGTCGGCACGTTCACCGTCGGCCGCGAGTGGGAGGACGGACAGCTTCCCCCGATGGGCTACGCCGGCAAGTTCGACCAGGTCTACGACTCGCGGTCGTTCCCCGAGTGGGAGCTGTACGCCCTCAACGCCGACAAGGGGCTCGACGTGCGCGTCCCGGTGAGCGGCGGCCGGCACCGGGTGGGGGTGGCGTTCGAGCGCCAGTCGGCCCTGCCCGAGGGGCTGCTGCCGCTGCCCGCCGACCGGTCGACCTACTCGCACGGCCAGGACGAGATGCAGGACGGCAACCCCGCGGTGTCGGTGGTGCAGATCATCGGCCCCTACGACCCCGACGGGACCGCGGACCTGGCGACCCGCGACGCCCTGTTCACGTGCGACCCGGCCGGTGCCGACGCCGCGGCCGGGCGGGCCTGCGCCGAGACGATCCTCTCGGGCCTAGCCCGCCGCGCGTTCCGGCGGCCCGCGGCTGAGGCCGACGTCGACACGCTGCTCGACTTCTACGAGATGGGCCGGGCCGAGGGCGGCTTCCAGAGCGGCATCCAGGCCGCTATCGAGCGCCTGCTCGTCGACCCCGAGTTCCTCTTCCGCATCGAGGCCGACCCCGAGGGGACCGCGCCGGGCACCGCCTACCGCGTCAACGACATCGAGCTGGCGTCGCGCCTGTCGTTCTTCCTGTGGAGCAGCATTCCCGACGACGAGCTGCTGGGCCTCGCCGAGCGCGGCGAGCTGAGCGACCCCGGCGTCCTCGACGGCCAGGTGCGGCGCATGCTCGCCGACCCGCGGTCGCGGGCCCTCGTCGAGAACTTCGCGGGCCAGTGGCTGCAGCTCCGCAAGCTGCGGAACGCGGCGCCGGACACCGCCACCTACACGGCGTTCGACGAGAACCTGCGCGAGGCGATGTGGCAGGAGACCGAGCTCTTCCTCGAGGGCCAGCTCCGCGACGACCGGCCCCTGCTCGACATGCTGCGGGCCGACCACACTTTCGTCAACGAGCGGCTCGCCCGGCACTACGGCATCCCCGACGTCCACGGCGTCCACTTCCGCCGGGTGGACTACCCCGACGACAGCCGCGGGGGCCTGCTCGGCCACGCCAGCATCCTGACCATCACCTCGTACGCGAACCGCACCTCGCCGGTGGTCCGCGGCGTGTGGCTGCTCGAGAACTTCCTCGGCACGCCGCCCTCGCCGCCCCCGCCCGACGTGCCGAGCCTGCCCACCGCGGGCGAGGACGGGGCGCCGCGGTCGGTGCGCGAGCGCCTCGAGCAGCACCGGGCCAACGCGGTGTGCGCGAGCTGCCACAACGTCATCGACCCCCTCGGGTTCGCCCTCGAGTCGTTCGACGCCATCGGGCGCTGGCGGGCCACCAACGAGGGGGGGACGCCGTACGACACCGGCATCCCCATCGACGCCTCGGGCACCCTCGTCGACGGCACCGAGGTGCACGGGCTCGCCGGCCTCCGCGACGTCATCCTCGACCGCGAGGAGCAGTTCGTCGAGACCGTCGCCGAGAAGATGCTGACCTACGCCCTCGGGCGCACCCTCGAGCACTACGACATGCCGGTGGTCCGGCAGATCAGCCGCGAGTCGGCGGCGGACGAGATCACGTGGTCGTCCCTGGTTTCGGGCATCGTCAAGAGCACCCCCTTCCTGATGCGGAGAGCGGAGTCATGATCATCACCAAGAAGGCCATTCCTCGCCGGACGGTTCTGCGGGGCGTCGGCGCCACGCTGGCGCTGCCGCTGCTCGACGGCATGGTGCCGGCGGCGACCGCGCTGGCGAAGACCGCGGCGAAGTCTCCCCTCCGGTTCGGCACCGTCTACGTGCCGAACGGCATCATCATGGAGCGGTGGACGCCGCTCGCCGAGGGGGGCGCGTTCGAGTTCCCGCCGAGCCTGAAGGCCCTCGAGCCGTTCCGCGACCGCCTGCTGGTGGTGAGCGGGCTCGACAACACCGGGGCGCGGTCGCGCTCGGGGGCGTCGGGCGCCCACGCCAAGCCCGCCGGCGCCTTCCTCACCGGCATCGAGCCGCTGCCCACCACCGGCAGCTCGAGCCTGCAGCTCGGCATCTCGATGGACCAGATCCTCGCCAACGAGGTCGGCCAGGACACGCCGCTGCCGTCGCTCGAGCTCGGCCTCGAGGGGGCCGACACCGTCAACGGCGTCGGCACCTGCGACGTCGGCTTCAGTTGCGCCTACCAGAACCGGCTCGCGTGGGCGGGCCCGTCGACCCCGCTGCCGGTCGAGACCAACCCGCGCGTCGTGTTCGACCGCCTCTTCGGCAACGTCGACAGCACCGACCCCGCGGTGCGGGCGGCGCGGCTGCGCCGGCAGGGCAGCATCCTCGACTCGGTGCTCGAGAAGGTCGACCGCCTGCAGGGCGGCCTCGGCACCCGCGACCGCGCGAAGCTCGACGAGTACCTGCAGTCGGTGCGCGAGATCGAGCGGCGCATCCAGAACGCCGAGTCACAGGGGCGCGAGCTGCCCGTGGTCGAGTCGCCGGCCGGCATCCCTGTCAGCTACGACGAGCACGCGCGGCTGATGTTCGACATGCAGGCCCTCGCGTTCCAGACCGACACCACCCGGGTCATCACGTTCCAGATCGGCCGCGAGCAGAGCGGGGCGACCTATCCCCAGATCGGCGTGTCCGACTCGCACCACCCGATCTCGCACCACGGCGGGGACCGGAACAAGATCGAGAGCCTCGCCAAGATCAACGCCTATCACGTGTCGCTCTTCGCGTACTTCCTCGAGCGGCTGGCGTCGATGCCCGACGGCGACGACGGCACCGTGCTCGACAACGTCGTCACCCTCTACGGCAGCGCCATCAGCGAGGGCAACTCGCACGACGTCCGCAACCTCCCGCTCCTGCTCGCGGGCGGCGGCGGCGGGCGCATCTTGAGCGGCCGCCACGTGAAGTACCCGGACGAGACCCAGCGCCTGACGAATCTGCAGCTCACGCTGCTGAACACGTTGGGCGTGCCCATCGACTCGTTCGGCGACAGCACTGGCGAGCGGCTCACCGAGCTGTCGGAGCTGTCGCGGTCGACCGACGGGTAGCGGCCAATTCAGGGGTCTGCGCCGTGGAACGGCGTGGACCCCTGGAGCGTTCGTTGGGCGGCAGCAGCGCTGCTTCGTCCCCAAAAACTGCTTGACGGTTAGCCGCGCCTTGAGTAGTATGCGGATGGGGCATGAACCACCCCGCCGCGCCGCTGCCGCTCGACGCCGAAGACAGGAGCACGCTGGACCCGCCGGGCCAGGCCGTGGTGCTGTGCGTGGATGAGAAGAGCCAGATTCAGGCCCTGGACCGCACGCAGCCGGGCCTGCCGATGAAGCCGGGTCGCTGCGGCACCATGACCCACGACTACAAGCGCCTGTGGGCGGAGGCAGCAATGACGAAAAGCCAATTCCGTGAGTTTTTGTTCGGAGCGAAACACCTTACCGGACTGCTGGTCGCAGCAGCTACGCTCGCCGTACTCCTCTTCATGCAAGTTGGTGCCATTGGACAAGAAGTTGGTGCCGTTGGACAAGAACACAGTGTGTCGGCGCTGCCAGAGACTCAGCAGGCGCCGGGATATAACCCGACGACCCCAGAAAAAGTTGAGCTGGGAAGACTGCTGTTCTGGGACCCAATTATGTCGGGACCCGGAGACGTAGCCTGCGCGACGTGCCATCATCCCCAAAGCGCCTATGCGGAGGCCCGCGACCTGTCGCTCGGCGTGACGGGCATCGGCCTGGGCCGCTTCCGGCGTGGCGGGCATCTCGTCAAACGCAATAGTCCGACGGTTCTGAACGTTGCTTTCAACGGCATCGATGAATCGGGCCGCTACGACCCGGCGAGTGCGCCGGCGTTCTGGGACAATCGCATCAGGAGCCTCGAATCGCAGGCGCTCGAACCGCTCAAGTCGTTCGAGGAAATGCGAGGGGACACCTACCCGGCGGATGAGGCTGTCGCGAGAGTGGTGGCGAAGCTCCAGGCCAACGCCGAGTACCAGAGCCTGTTCGCCGGGGCCTTCGGCGGTGAACAGCCGGTCACCGCGGAAAACCTGGGCCGGGCGGTAGCGGCGTTCATGCGGTCGCTGCTGGCCAACAACTCGCCGTTCGACCGCTACATGCGCGGCGACCGTAGCGCCATGACGGCGGAACAGGTCAGAGGAATGCAGCGCTTCGAGGAGATCGGGTGCATCAGGTGCCACAACGGGCCCATGTTCTCCGATTACAAGCTGCATGTCATGGGCGTGCCCGACAACCCCGCTCTTGCATCAGGTGCCACAACGCCCGCCTCCGACGGAGGCGCGCAGAACCCTCCTTGCCCGGCAGCTCCTGAGGAGCCGCGTACTGCAGCGTCCCGAGCAGCGTGCGACAGCTATGCGTTTCGCACGCCGTCGCTGCGAAACCTCGAATTGACCTTCCCATACGGGCACAATGGCATGTTCAGGACGCTGAACGCCGTCGTGGGGTTCTATGAATCCACCATCGCCGGCGAGTCCCGGAACCCGAACGTCAGCTACGAGGAGCTCGATCCGCTGCTTCGCGAGTTGCAGAACGTGGACGAAGAAGACGTGGATCTGATCGAGTTTTTGATCGCTCTGAGCGATGACTCGTTCGACCGGACGATTCCGGAGCGCGTACCGAGCGGCCTGCCCGTCGGCGGACGAATTCGATAGACAGAGTACGCGCCGTCGTGGCAAACTACTAACGGCTTTCGGACACCCAGACGATTGGAGGACTCACATGAAACGGATTTCCCTGTGTGTACTCGCCGTAATGGCGGTTGCGATGAGCGCGCCGGCGCAGGCGCAGGTCTACGAGGAGCGCCGGGTCGATACGAATGACCCCATCGAAAAGCCGTTGCTCGCCGCTCCGAACGCGGCCATGGCCAGGAACGCCACGGTCGTCAAGTGGATTCGGAATCCGGAGAAGAGTCCGGAGGACGACGTCACGGCTGCCGACTTTACGTTTGAAGTCTTGAGGCCCGGCCCCGGCCGTATGGTCTGCTACGACCTGACCGGCTGGCCTGGAGAGCGGCCGTGGTCGGTGGAGTGCGTCAGCAGCGATGCCAACATGGCGCGCATCGCGCAGAATCGAGCGTTCGCGGAGATGGGGGCCAAGGCCCAGCCACTGCTGGCAGATGGCACGCGGGCCGGCAGGCCTGTCTTGTCGAGCAGCGGCACCGGAGGGATTAGGGATCTGGTTGTGGCCGCCGGGAAAGACGGAACGCGTGAGCTGCCCGAAGTCGGGTCCATCTGGTACAACCTCCGGGGCGACAGCCAGGACACCGCGATCTGGCACACGTTTATCGGCATGCCGAACTTCATGGCGGAAGACATCGGACTGCCGAACAACCGCGACGCGGGCGGCGCCTGGCTGATGTTTGAGGGCACGCCGGAAGCCCACGTCATGTTGCCGGGCCGATAACCGGCAGAGAGTTCTCGGCCTCGGGGTTTTCGACCACGAATCAGGGGGAGGTGTGAGACACCTTCCCCTGATTTCCCGCAGGTTGCGAATGACATCGCTTTGGGTGAGCTCTATGAAATATCTACTGACATGTCTTCTTGCGTCCGCTCTTCTTGCCTCCGCCACGATGTTTGCAGCCCAGAGCAGACAGACGTTCTCAGGCACGATCACCGATGACGAGTGCCCCATAGCCGATCATTCCGGAATGCGGATGGGGTCGACCGACGCTGCCTGCGCCATCGCTTGCGTCGATGACCACACCGTCCCGTTCGTTTTGTTTGACGGCAACGAAGTCTATCGGTTGAGCGACCAGGAAAAATCAAGAGAGTTTGCCGGAAAGAAAGTGACAGTCGTCGGCACGCTGGACTCCACGACCAACACGATCCAGGTCAATTCAATGACCGCGGCCAAGTGACCCATAGATCCTCCCGGCATCCACTAATGCGGAGCAGTTTTCGGCCCGGCGGCGCGGCGTGCAACGGCGTGGACCCCTGACTCGTTCGGTGGCGGCACCCCCCCTGCTGGCGGCGTTCGTCGTCAGACGCGCATGAACGCGACGTCCTCCCCGCGGTTTCTTCCCGAGCGTCTCCCCGAGCCGGGCGAGCTGGTCCGGGTGCGCTCGCGCCATTGGCTGGTCGAAGAGGTGGCTCCGCCGCCGGCGCCGGAGCAGTCGGCGCGGGTGAGGCTGGCCTGCGCCGACGACGACGCGCAGGGGCGGACGATCGAGGTCTTCTGGGACTGCGAGATCGACCGCTGCATCCTGGAGCGCGAGGGGTGGGCCGACCTCGCCGCCCGCGGTTTCGACCCGCCGCGACAATTCGCGGCGTTCCTGCACACGCTGCGCTGGAACTCGGTGACCGCCACCGACCCGAATCTCTTCGAGTCGCCGTTCCGGGCGGGGATCAGGATCGACGCCTACCAGATGGAGCCGTTGCGCAAGGCCCTTCGGCTGCCGCGCGTCAATCTCTTCATCGCGGACGACACCGGGCTCGGTAAGACCATCGAGGCCGGCCTGATCGCACGCGAGCTCTTACTGCGCAAGAAGGCCAAGACCATAGTCGTCGCCGCGCCGCCCTCGGTTCTGGAGCAGTGGAAGGCGGAGATGGAGGAGCGGTTCGGTCTCCTGTTCGCCATCGTCGATCGCGCGTATCTGGCGAGGATGCGGCGCGAGCGGGGCTTCGGCGTCAACCCGTGGCGCACGCACAGCCGTTTCCTGGTCTCGCACAACCTGCTGATCGATTCGACCTACGCCGACCCGCTGCGCGAGTGGCTCGGGTCGGCCCGGCCGGGCAGCCTCCTGATCCTCGACGAAGCACATCACGCGGCACCGTCGAGCGGCGGGCGCTACGGCATGGAGACGAAGTTCACCCGGGCCGTGCGCGACCTCGCCCACCGCTTCGAGCACCGGCTGTTCCTGTCGGCCATGCCCCACAACGGTCACTCGAACAGCTTCTCGACGCTGCTGGAACTGCTCGACCCGTCGCGCTTCACCCGCGGGGTCAAGGTGACGAGAAAGGCGCTCGACCACGTGATGGTCAGGCGCCTCAAAGTGATCGACGACGACGTGGAGCGGCGTCTGGCCGCCGGCATCCCTCACCGCGAGGTTGACCGCCTGGCCCGCGGCATCGAGCACGCGGACCTCGACGCGGGCCGGCGGCGCGTGACGGAGGAGGAGCTGGAATCGTCGCGGTCGCGCAGGGCGGATCTCCAGGCCGAACCGCGCGTGGTCCTGCTCGGCCGGCTGTCGCTCTACGGGCGCGGCGCCGAGCGGCTGCACGAAGAGGTGGTTCCCGTGACCGCGCGGTGGACCGAGCCCGCCGTACGCACCGCGCCGCTGGCCGCGTACGCACGCGCGGCCGAGGTGCGGACGATGGACCTGCTGGACGGCGCGCTCGGCCGCGGCGCCGCCGGCACCCGCGGCGGGGTGGTCCAGGAGAAGCTGCTCTCGGCCGCCGCCCGCGACGTGGAGGAGCGTCGGCCGCAGCTCCAAGCGCGTGCGCGGGAGATGGCCGCGCTTGCGGCGCGGCGGCTGGTCGAGCGCGGCGAGCGCGAATCGAGGGAACTGCGCGATGTGCTCGCGACGCAGCGGGCGCGGGTCGCGGCGGCGCTCGAGAAGCACGAGCGAGAGCCCGACCAACTCTCGTTCGGCTTCAGCACCGAGGAGAGGCGGCAGCTTGCGTCGAACAGCCGCCTGGCGCAGGCGCCTCGACGAGTTCGACCGCGAAATCGAGCAGGAGCCGGCGCGCGTCCGGGCGTTCTACGCGGTGCAGGCGACACGGGTCGAGCCCGTCGGCGTCGTCTACCTCTGGCCGGCGTCGAACTGACGCGGCACCCTGGCAGCGCATGGCCAAGACCGACCCGCACGTCGCCGCGCACCTGGAGTGGCTGGGGTTCATCCAGCCGGCGGGCCTGGTCGTCTCGGCGATGGCCCTGGCAAGGGCCGGGGCGGTTCTCGAGAGTGCGGGGTGGATGGACTTCCCGGTTGCGGCCATGCTGGCGACGGCCGGCCGCCCGCTATGCGCCGCCCTTCGGCTGCTGCTGAGCGAGCAACGCCTTCTCGCGCTGCCGCGCGCGGCCGGGTCGCACACCTTCAGATCGAGGATCGCCTCGGGACGGGGCGGGGCGGCACCGTCTCCCCGCAGGCGCGCGAGGGCGGCGGCTTTTTGGGTGGCGTTGTTGTAATGAGGAGAGGGGGCGGAATGTCAGTGGGAAGGTGACGGGAAGCGGAGGTACTTGAGATAATCGGGAAGCAGCGGGAGTCGAGCGGGATGAAGACGGTAGGAGAGTAGTGGGATGAAGCGGCCGCAGAAGCGCAGCAAGCCGAAGCGAAGGGCGGCATTGGCCGGGGCGGGGTCGGTCGATCGGGGCGAGTTGGCAAGAATGGAGAGGATGGCCACGTACCGTCCGAGCCCGTACCACAAGTCGAGTTCCTTAGGTCGGGAATCTGGGACGGTTGCTGTGCGTCGGCCGGACAAGACGATCTGTGACGGCCCGGGGAGCGGAGGAGGGCGGGAGGCGATCGAGCTGCTCAGGTCGGGGTTTCGGCGAGGCATGGTGAGCGAGCGGCGGCGTGGGAGGTGGCCGCAGAACGTGTGGGCGGTGGACGATGGAGGGATAGTGTACGAGGCGCAGCTCGGCAATCTGGAGACCGGCGAGTACCACGGGTATCCGATGAAACAGGACGACAGTTTCGCCGGCTTCATCGGAGAAGAGTGGAAGAGGCGCGGGACATGACAGTGGAGATCGGGGCGGTCTGGTGTCGGACAGCCGGCGAGGATCTCGCGGAGATGCCGGAGACGGTGCAGGACGAGGCCACCTTGGGGGAGATTGTCCTGGCCGTCGGAGGCGTGCCTCTGACTTGGGCTCTGGATACTCGGACCGGGCAGGCGCGGACCGGCGCAACATTGTCGGGCCATCAGTTGGCGGAATGGCTGACGTGGAACTGGTGGCGTTTGCGTTGGGAGCCGGGTCAGCACAACACGCGCAGGGATCGCTGCATCGGTTGGCGGCGGGCTCACGATCTGGCGGGTGTCGGCGGCGGGTGGTTGTGGCCGAACGTCACGATCACGAGTGACGGTCTCCGGGTGGTGCTGGACGCGAGACCGTCGCGGGAGGCGGGGACGGAGCCGTTGCGCTACGTCGCGGGACGGCGGGTCGTGGTTTCGGCGGTGGCGTTCGAGGCGGGGGTGGACGATTTCGTGAGGCGCGTGCTGGCGCGGCTGGAAGAGTGGTCGCTCTCGAAGACGGACCTCGGCGCGGCATGGCGGGAACTGGCCGCGGAGCGCGGGGATCCGGAGCTGGCTCGATACCGGCGAATCGAGGCGTGTCTGGGCTGTGATGTCGACGAGGCCGACCCCGCGCGGGTCGAGCGCGTGATCGTGGACGGGCGGACGATGGGCAGCGCGGCCATGTTGGAGATCGCGGCCGACCGGTTTCTGACCGCCGGGGAGTTGCGAGACGCGGCGCAAGGGATGGGCTTCGATGCCGACGCGGGCAATCGCGTGACGCTGCCCGCGGATGCCTGGGAGGCTCAGGGTCACAGGGCGGCATGGGAGGTGGGCGTTGACGCGGCGTGCGCGCTGCGGCGTCGGGAAGGACTCGGCGACGGTCCGGTGTCGGATCAGACGCTCGCGGACCTCTGCGCCGTCGACGTAAGCGCGTTCCAGGCCGGGAAGGGCGGTGGTGACGTGGCCTTCGCACTTGACGATCGGGATGCCGGAAGCCGCATCGTCTTGCGGTCGCGCTGGCGAACCGGACGGCGATTCGAGGGTGCGCGGCTGCTCGCGGACTGCCTGCTGGTCGGAACGGATGATCGCCTCCGACCGGCGACCGGGGCTGCGACGTACAGACAGAAGATGCAGCGCGCGTTCGCGGCCGAGTTGCTCTGTCCCGTCGGGAGCCTGCTCGATGTACTGGCGGACGATTTCTCGGACGACGCGCGGGTGGGCGCGGCGGAACGATTCGGCGTATCGCCGCTGGCGGTCATAGCGGTGTTGGCGAACAACGGCTACGCGGACTGGGAGGATGCGAGGGATCCGGATGTTCGCCTGCCCGCGTTGTCGAACGGGACGCACGTGGCCCGTCCCATCACGGGAACCGAGCATTCCGATGGATGGTGACGTGTGGAACGCGCCCGTGCCATTGCGAGCGTGCCACCGGTGGAACATGTGCAGCGGAGATGGATCGCTTGCGAGAGCGTTCAGCCGACGACGTATCCGAGACGACGAATATACGCGTTGTCCGCTCTATCCGGCGCCCGCGCTTCCGTCTTCCGGAGGGCCTTCCGTCGTTCGCAGGTACCGCGCGAACCGCCGCACCTCGTCACGATCGGTCGGCGAAAGCGTGGCGGCGGCGCGTGGCGACAGCGGGAACGACTCGGCGTCGACTCCATCGTGAGACTCGACGGTGAGACTCTCGAGCCTGATCCGGAAGAGCTTGGCCAGTCGGCGCAGATCCTCGGGGCTGATGTCTCGCGAGCCGCTCTCGATCTGCGAGAGCGCCGCCGGCGGCATACGACGATAGCGGGCGACCTCGTCCTGCGAGAATCCCCGGTACTCACGTTCCTCCTCGAGCCGTTCGCCAAGGATGACCGATTGGTTCGCTCGTCGCTCATGACTCGATCACCTCTGGGTAGTGCACTCATCATAGCAGCGGTTCCGTCGGTTGGTTCGGAGAGCCAACGATCCCGGGCCGGACCTCTGGCCCGGCGCGGCCAACCGGCGAATCAAGGCCGGGTGTTACGATCGCCGGCGCCGTCGCGGAGCCTGACCTCCACGGAGCGAGATTCGCGTCGACCGCCGCGGAGCCACGTACATGACCGACACCCCGGCCGCCGCCGATTCCCCCGCGTTCGGGGCCGCGGTGGCGAGCCCTCCCCCCGATTCGCCCGCGGTCCGAGACCGCATCGTCGACGCCCTGCGGATCGACCTCGTCGGCCCGACCGTTGGTCATCCGCTCGCGTCGGAACGCCTGCCTGGATGGGTCCGCCCGTCGAACTGGTATCTCACCGGCTTCCTGGTGCCCTCGGGCATGCCGCCGGAGCGGTGCGCGGACGCCGACGAGGACGACGACTTCGACACGGAGGTGCCCGGGGACGCGGGGCTCGCCGAGGAGTCCGGGGAAGATCGGCGGGCCGCGAAGCGCGGCTACTTCCCCTCGTCGATGGCCATCAGCTTCCTCGCGCCGGCGGAAGCGGAGCGGCTGCAGGTCATGGTGCGCTGGGGGGACTACGCGCAGGCGGAGTTCGAGGATGCGTCAGGGAAGACCGAGCGCATCTGGGCTCGGACGCCGCGGGACGGTCAAATCACCGTGCCGCTGCCCGCGGGCATCGTGGCGGGTGCGGACGCATCTCGCGCCCCGGATGTGCCGGTGTACGACGTGCCTGGATCGGACGGCCTGCAGGTCCACGTCATCGTTCGTTCCCTTCGAGCGGCCGGCGTCGCGTCGCAGATTCCCTCGGACGCGCGGGCCGTCTCGATTTTTCTGGTGAACCGTCGGGCGTTGCCGCCCGAGGGAGACGAGACCGACCAGACGCTGGCGTTCCAGGCCGAGATCGAGGTGCGGAGCGACCGGCCCTTCCTTGGCGCGCCCCGATCTTCGCGGCGCGCGCGGCAGCGGCGCGGACGATTGGGACGAACGAGTCGCCGACCTCCACTACGCCGCGACGCCGGAGTACGCCACCGGCCACGGTGTTTCGGCGGAACGGCCCGTCAAGCAGGTCGAGCTCGACGCGCTGCTCGCCGCGCCGGTGGGGCTGGTCGGCGACCTGCCCGTCGACGCCGACTTTCACGCGCGGCGGCTGCCGGACAGCGCCTGGCGCCGGGCGGCGGACTCGGTCGCGGACGGCATCGCGGCGGTCGTTCAGCTCCACCGGTTGCGCGAGGTTGCCGCCCTGGCCGGGTTCACCCGCTTCGAAGCGGTGATGCCGGACATCAACGGGGAGTACGACACCGACGTCGAACGCGCCGAGATCGCGCTGGATCCGTCGTGGTTCCCGGCCGTGGAGAACCTCGGCGAGGGGATCTTCCTGCAGCTCGACGCCGCCGCCGTGGAGCGCTGGCTCGCGCGGCCGGGGGTGGCGACGCGGATTGACGCCCTCGCGGTCGGTCATCGACGCTGGGACGAGCGGTGCCGGGCGCAGAGCCGGGGTCCGCACGCGCGCCCGTTCCCGGGGGGCCGTACGTGCTCCTGCACACGCTGGCGCACTTGCTGATTCAGTCGCTCGCGGTTCGTTGCGGCTATCCCGCCGCGTCGATTCGCGAGCGCATCTACGTCGACGCCGACACGGGGCGGTTCGGCCTGTTGCTCTACACGGCGAGCGCCGACACCGAAGGCACGCTGGGCGGTCTGGTACAGCAGGCCCGGTCGATCGAGGAGCATCTTGGGCAGGCGCTCGGGGCCGCCGCCCTCTGCTCCAACGATCCGGTATGCGCGTGGCACGATTCGGGCCGCAGTCTGGAAGAGCGGTGGTTGCACGGCGCGGCTTGCCACGGCTGCGCGCGGGTGGCGGAGACCTCCTGCGAGATGCGCAACGACTACCTCGACCGCGCGCTGGTCGTCCCGGTGATGGGTGTCGCCGACGCGGCGTTCTTCGAGGCGACCTGACGGCAGGCCGCGCTCGTTCGTGACGAAAGGTGCGATTCGTGATCGACCTGTCCGCCTGGAAGCCGCGTGCCGCCGTGCTGGGCGCAGTTGCCGCCTTGGTGTGGGCGGTCTCGCTCTACGGCCTGCTCGTCGACGAGAGTGTCGTCTACGCCCTCGCCGTCGTTCCGCGCCGGTTCGACGGCCTCTCCGGCGTTCTCGGCGCGCCCCTCGTGCACGGCTCGTTCGCGCATTTGGCCGCCAACACGGTCCCCCTGCTGATTCTCGGCGGCATGGTCGCCATCCGCGGCGTCGCCTACTACGTGACGGCAACGCTGGCCATCGTCGTGCTCGGGGGCCTGGGCCTGTGGGTCTTCGGACGCAGCGCGGCACACATCGGCGCGAGCGGTCTGATCTTCGGCTACTTCGGCCTGCTCGTCGGCCGCGGATACTACGAGCGCAGCCTGCAGTCGGTAGTCGTCGCGACCGTGGTGGCGGTCTTCTACGGCGGCATGTTCGCGGGCATCCTACCGCGCGACTCCGGGGTCTCCTGGGAGGCCCACCTGTTCGGCCTCCTCGCCGGCGGACTGTGCGCCCGCGCCGCGCACCGCAGGCAGCGGTGATGCTACGACTAAGGCTACAATCCGGACGTGGGTTTCTCCGCTGGCGACGGTTTCCGTCGCCACGTGCTGTACGGCAGCCGCAAGCTCCGGGGATCGCGCGGGTTCACCGCCGCGGCAGTGGCCACGCTCGCGCTCGGCATGGGCGGGACGACCGCGATCGTCACGCTCATGGACGGCGTCATGCTCCGGCCGCTGCCGGTGTCGGATCCGGGACGCCTGTACCGGATCGGGGACGGGGACGACACGACCGTCACGGGCCGCCATGGCCGCTGGGGCGCGTTCTCGTTTCCGCTGTACGAGCGGCTGCAGGCGGGGGCCGGGGAGTTCGAGGACATCACCGCGTTCGACTGGGGCGGCTCGCTGTTGAGCGTCCGGAGGCAGGGCGCGGAAGACGCGGCGACCCGGGCCTTGCGCGCGGGCTACGTCACGGGAACGTACTTCTCCACGCTCGGTGTCGGCGCCTTCCACGGCCGGGTGTTCGCGCCGGACGACGACCGGTCCTCGGCGCCGCCGGCCGTCGTGCTGAGCCATCGTACGTGGCAGGGAGCCTACGGGGCGGACCCGTCGTTGGTCGGCTCGACGTTCGTGGTGGAGGGCCGGCCGTTCACGGTGATCGGCGTGGCCGCGCCGGGGTTCTTCGGCGAGACCGTTCGCGCGTTTCCGCCCGACCTCTGGATCCCCCTGCAGCACGAGCCTACGATTGCCGGGGAGGGTTCGCTGCTGCGGCAGTCGACGTCGCCGTGGCTGTTCGTGATCGGCCGTCTCCGGGAAGACGCCTCGATCGCGGGAATGGCGCCCCGGCTGACGGGAGTCCTGCGCCAGTGGATCCGGTTCGAGGCCGACTACCCGGCCAACCTGATGCCGGACATCGTCCGGGAGCTTCCCAACCAGACGATCCAGGTCGTCCCGGCCGGCTCGGGCATCGGCCTCGCGGGCATCTCACTGAAGGAACGATACGGACCGAGCCTTTGGATACTGTTCGCCATCTGCGGGCTCGTGCTGGTCATTGCGTGTGCCAACGTGGCGAATCTCCTGCTCGCCCGCGCCGTCGCTCGCCGCGGGCAGACGGCCATGCGGCTCGCGATCGGCGCGACCCGCAGGCGGATCGTCGTGGAAGCCCTCGCCGAGAGCGTGCTGCTGGCGGCGGCCGGCGGGGTGGTCGGGCTGCTGGTTGCCGTCGGCGCCACGCGCCTGCTGGTCGAGCTGGCCCTCCAGGACTCGACGCTCGCGCCGATCGCGACGACGCCGTCGCCCGTCACGTTGTCGTTCGCGGCGGGGCTTTCGCTCGTGGCGGGCGTCCTCGCGGGGGTTGCGCCCGCGTGGATCGCCACGCGGACGAATCCCATCGATGCCCTGCGCGGCTCGGGGCGCAGCGTCGGCGGTTCCTTTCGCGCGCGCACGGCGCTGCTGATCGTGCAGGCGTCGCTGGCC
The DNA here is from genome assembly GCA_963664545.2 of Vicinamibacterales bacterium. GTDB lineage: Bacteria > Acidobacteriota > Vicinamibacteria > Vicinamibacterales > UBA8438 > JAJEEA01. The sequence goes on from OY761475.2 coordinate 5,058,721, forward strand.
GTCGCGGTCGTCGCCGGTTCCACGATGCTCGCGCGGAGTCTCGCGAACCTCCAGCGCCAGGACCTCGGCTACGACGTGCAGGACCGCGTGCTGATTGGCCTCAAGCGCCTGCCGTCCACCTACACGCCGCGGCAACTGTCGACCCTCTATCGCGACATCGAGCAACGGCTCACGGGTCTCCCCGGCGTGCGCGGGGCCGGACTGGCGCTGTACAACCCGCTCGCCGGCAACTGGGGCGAGTCGGTCTTCGTCGCCGGCCGCGCGCCGAACGCGGCCAGTGAATCGGGGGCGTCGTGGAACCGCGTCAGCGCCGGCTATCTTCAGGACTTGGGCGTCGCGCTCGCAAGGGGACGATGGTTCACGGCCGCGGACGACGAGATGAACGCGCCGGTCGCAGTCGTGAACGAGGCGTTCGCGAGGCGCTTCTTCCCGGACGGTGAAGATCCGCTGGAGCAGCACTTCGGTGTCGAGCGGATCGAGAACGCCGGCACCTTCCGCATCGTGGGCGTGGTGCGCGACGCGAGGTTCGCCGGCTTGGGGCCGAACCGCCCGGCGGGTCCGATGTTCTTCGTTCCGCTCGCCCAGCGTGTCGATTACGGCACCGACTACCGGAGGATGGTCGAACGGCTGTCCCACCTCGTCCAGGGCATCCTGGTGGTCAGTGACTCCGCGCCTGCCGGCCTCGAGCCCATGGTGAGGAGGACGCTGGCGGATGCCGACCCCAACCTGGTAGTGACGAGCGTCAGGACCCTGCAGCAGCAGATCGACCGCTCCTTCGCCCGGGAGAGGGCGGTCGCGAGCCTGGCGGGGCTGTTGGGGATTGTCTCCCTCGTGCTGGCGGCGGTCGGCGTGTACGCCGTCATCGCCTACATGGTCGCGCAGCGGACGAACGAGATCGGCATCCGGATGGCGCTGGGCGCGGACCGCGTCAGGGTCATCGGACTGGTGTTGCGCCAGGCGTTTCAGCGCGTGGCCGTCGGGCTCGTCGTCGGCCTGCCTCTCGCCGTCGGCGCCGCCCGGCTGATGGCGGCGCAGCTCCACGGCGTGTCGTCGTGGGACCCCTTCTCCCTCGCCGTCGCCGCCGCCTCGCTCGCGGGATGCGCGCTGGTCGCCGCCCTCATCCCGGCGAGCCGTGCCGCCGCCATCCCGCCCACCACGGCGTTGCGGCGTTGAGGGCCCGGAAACCTCCCGCCACCCAACGCTCAGCGCAGGGTGCGGAAGAACCGGCGCAGGTCGCCGACCAGCAGTTCCGGCTCCTCGATGGCGGGGAAGTGCCCGCCGGTGTCGAAGACCGACCAGTGGGTGACGTTGTCGGGCACGTCCTCGACGTAGGAGCGGGGCGGCCCCGTCCGGGACGGGATGCCCACGAACTGCGCGAAGCCCTGCGGCACCTGCACCGGACCCCGCGACAGCGCCCGCCGGGGGCGCGAGCTGCCGAGGCCGTTGGCGTAGTAGTAGCGGACGCTGGTGCCGATGGTGTGCGTGTGCCAGTAGATGGAGACGAGGGTGAGGATCTGGTCCTTGCTGAAGCGGTTCTCCACGTCGCCGTCGCAGTCGCTCCACGACCGCAGCTTCTCGGTGACCCACGCCGCGACGCCCGCGGGCGAGTCGGTGAGCCCGAAGGCGAGGGTCTGGGGCTTGGTGCCCTGGATGCGCTGGTAGCCGGTCTCGTCGGTCGACCACGCCTCGGCGCGGGCGAGGTAGTCGCGTTCCTCGTCGGTCTGGGGCGGGCGCTGCGCGCGCGGCGGCGCGCCGGGGGTGTGGATGCCGACCACGCGGTCCGGGTAGGCGGTGCCGAGGGCGCGGGTGACGCCGGCCCCCCAGTCGCTGCCGTAGGCGCCGAAGCGTTCGTAGCCGAGGCGGTCCATCAGGGCCACCCACAGCTCGGCGGTGCGGGCGATGTCGGTGCCCTCCAGGGGTTCGCCCGAGAAGCCGAAGCCGGGGATGGACGGCGCGACGACGTGGAACCCGTCGGCGGCGTCGCCGCCGTGGGCGGCGGGGTCGGCGAGGGGGCGGACCGAGGGCAGCATCTCCCACACGGTGCCTGGCCAGCCGTGGGTCATCAGCAGGGGCAGGGCCCCCGCACGGGGGCTCCGCTGGTGGACGAAGTGGAGCTCCTGGCCCTCGATCTCCGTCGTGTAGTGGTCGAACGCGTTCAGGGCCGCCTCGTGCGCGCGCCAGTCGTACTCGTCGCGCCAGTAGGCGATCAGCTCCTCGAGGTACGCGCGGTCGGTGCCGTAGGACCAGGGTTCGCCCGGCGAGTCGGGCGGCCAGCGGGTGGCCGCGAGACGGCGCCGGAGGTCTTCCAGCGCCTCGTCGCCGACCTCGACGGTGAAGGGCGCGATGTCGGCCTGCGCCGCCGACGTCCCGCCCGGCGCCCCTGCGCGGGCGGCCGCGCTCGCGCCGGGTCCGCCCGCGCGGGCCCGCGCCGCCCCGCCCGCGAGCGGCGCCGCGGCTGCCGCCGCGGCCATCGTCTTCAGAAGCGTCCGTCGGTCCAGTTGCCGTTCTGACATGGGTTCTCCCTCATCGTGGCGGTTGTGCCCGCGTCGCCCGGCCCGCGACCGCCGCCGCGGCCCGCGTGGGCGATCGACGTGAACAGGCCGGCCCGGCCGGCGCGAAGCCCGTTCCCCGGCGTCGCTCACCGTCCCTGCCCCGGGTCGGCGGGATCGCCGGGGCGATCCGGGTCGTCGGACCCGTCGAACGCCGGGCGGATCTCCGTCGGCGCGAACTCCTCGACGACGCCGAGGACGTCGAGCGCGCCGTCCTCCGGCTCGTTCCCGTTCCCCGAGAGTCCCGGCAGGTCCAGCCCTCTGAGACGGTCGCCGACGCCCCCGAGGTAGGGCTCGGCCGCGTCGATCAGGTCGGCGCGGTTCTGCCAGACCCAGTAGCCCGCCAGGACGAGGGCGGCCAGGATGATCAGCCGGAACGCGAGGGCGATGACGTGCCGGAGCAGGTAGATGACGACGATGGCCGCGACGACGACGGCGACGAGGACGATTTCGTTGGACATGGCGGCATGAGGCGGCCGGGCGGGCCGCGGGCCGCCCGGGCCGCGGAGTTGCTTCCACGGCGTTTCGATCCGCTTGATCTCCGAGCATCCGGCCCGGCGGCCGCGCCGCCGCCCCGGTTGGAGAGGGCCAGCGTAGCACGTTCGCGGCCGATCCGCGCACGCGGGGGTGAAGCCGTGCGCCCGGCTCCGCCCTCGCCCTCGCGCCCGCCCGCACGTTCGCGGCCCGCGTCTGACGCCGTGCGCCCGGCTCCGCCCTGGCCTTCGCGCCCGCCCGCACGTTCGCCGCCGATTCGCGCGCGCGAACGGGGTCGCCGCGGATCCGCGGGCCGCGCCACGGGCGACGCGGAGGCGCCGGGAAGGGACGCCGCAAGCCGCCGTGCCGCCGCGGGGCGGGCCGCGCCGGGCGGGGGCTATAATCCGGCTTCCACGCATCCTCAAAGGAGAACCGGTGATACGAATCCACACGGCGGCGTCCGCCGGGCGCCGCAACCCCGAGCCCCCCCGCGGAGGACGGCCGCGGATCGACCTCTGGACCCGGTATCGCGGTACCGGGTCCGGGCGGGTCGGCCGGCCGGCCGCGGCCGCCCTGGCGCTGTCGCTGTCGCTGGCCGGCATGTCCGGCGCCCAGGACTTCCGCCTGGTGGAGACGACGATCGACGACGTCCACGCCGCTTTCGCGGCGGGGCGGCTGACCTGCCGCGGGCTGGTCGAGGGCTACCTCGCCCGCATCGAGGCCTACGACCAGGCCGGGCCCGCGTTGAACGCCATCGAGTACATCAATCCGCGAGCGGCGGAGGAGGCGGAGGCCCTCGACGCCGCGTTCGCGGCGTCCGGCCCGACCGGTCCCCTCCACTGCGTCCCGGTGCTGCTCAAGGACCAGGTCGAGACGCGCGACATGCCCACGACCTACGGCTCGGCGCTCTTCGACGGGTTCATGTCGGGGCGCGACGCGACCATCGTCACCCGCATGCGCGAGGCGGGGGCGATCATCCTCGCCAAGACGACCATGGGGGAGTTCGCCTCGCGTTACGTCGGGTCCGGCTTCGGCATCATCCGGAACCCCTACGACCCGACCCGCAACCCGAGCGGGTCGTCGGGGGGCAGCGGGGCCGGCGCCGCCGCCAACTTCGGCCTCGTCGCCATCGGCGAGGACACCGGGGGGTCGATTCGCGGTCCGGCCGCGGTGCACAGCCTCGTCGGCCTGCGGCCCACGGTGCCCCTGGTCAGCCGCCACGGGATGATGCCCGCCAACCCCTCGAGCGACACCCTGGGGCCCATGACCCGAACGGTCCGGGACGCCGCGATCCTGCTCGACGCGATCGCCGGCTACGACCCGAACGACCCGGTGACCGCCTACGCCGCCGGCCGTACGCCCGACTCGTACGTCGACGGCCTCGACGCCGACGGCCTGCGCGGGGCGCGCATCGGGGTCATCCGAGAGCCCATGGACGCCCAGACCGACCCCGAGTCGGACGACTACCGGCAGGTGCGCCGGGTCGTGGACCGGGCCGTCGCCGACCTGGGTCGGCTCGGGGCCGAGCTGGTCGACCCAATCGAGGTGCCGGGCGTCGACAAGGCGCAGGCGGCCTACGTCCGGAACAGCTTCGAGACCGAGGAGGCGACCGACGCCTACCTCGTCGGGCTGCCCGAGGCCCCGGTCGGCTCGTTGCGCGAGATCCTCTTGGCGGGGCGGGTCGTCCCGTGGCGGGCCAAGGGGTTGATGAACGTGGTGGGCCGGTCGACCTCCGAGCCGGAGTACCTGCCGGTCCTCCGGGCCCGGGAGCGCCTGCGGCGCGCCGTCCTCGGGGCGATGGCCGACCACGACCTCGACGCGCTGGTCTACGCGACCTTCGACCACCAGACGACGGTCATCGCCCCCGACGTTCTGACCAACCCGGACACCGAGGACTCCTACGCGCGGGGGAACAACCGGTACCTGAGCCCGGTGATCGGCTTCCCGGCCCTGACCGTGCCCGCGGGCCTGACCGACGACGGGCTGCCGGTCGGCCTCGAGCTGCTCGGCGCGCCGTTCGCCGAGGCGACGCTGCTGCGCCTCGGTTACGCTTATGAGCAGGGCACCCACCGGCGGGAGCCGCCGGCCACGACCCCGGCGCTCGACTAGTGCATACACAAAGGGAGGGACGACATGAGCGTTAGAGGATGCACGGCGTGTCTTTCCGGACTGGGCCTTGCGGCGATGGCGGCGCTGCTGGCGGGAGGCGGCCCGGCCCCGGCGGTGCTGGCCGCGGGCGACGACATCGCGGGGACGGTGACGAGCGCGGCCGGCCCGGAGGCCGGCGTGTGGGTGATCGCCGAGACCGGCGACTTCGACACGTCGTTCCGCAAGACGGTGGTGACCGGCGACGACGGGCGCTTCCTCGTGCCCGACCTGCCGGCGGCGGCCTACGAGGTCTGGGTGCGCGGCTACGGGCTGGTCGACTCGGAGAAGACCGCCGCTCGGCCCGGCGACCAGGTCGAGCTGGCGGTGCGCGCCGCCGCCAGCCCGCGCGAGGCGGCCGAGATCTATCCCGCCAACTACTGGTACTCGCTGCTCGAGGTGCCCCCGGCGGGCGACTTTCCCGGCACCGGCCCCCGCGGCAACGGCATCGGCACCGCGATGCGCACCCAGGCCGACTGGATCGACCGGATGAAGGACGGCTGCCAGCTCTGCCACCAGCTCGGCAACTACGCCACGCGCGAGATGCCCATGCTGGACCTCGACGACTTCGACTCGACCGCCGACGCCTGGAACCACCGCATCCAGGCGGGCGGCGCGGGACCGGCGATGGCGGCCGAGATCAACCGCATCGGCCGGCCTCGCGCCATCCAGCTCTACGCCGAGTGGACGGACCGCATCCGGGCGGGGGAGGTGCCGCCGGCCCCGCCGCGGCCGCAGGGCGTCGAGCGCAACGTGGTCCTCACGTCGTGGGGCTGGGGCCACCCCCGGGGGATGGTGCACGACAACGTCTCGACCGACAAGCGCGACCCCACCCTCTATCCCGACGGGCCGATCTACGGCGTCGGGGGGGCGGGGCTCGTCATCACCGACATCGGCGCCCACCAGTCGGTGCGCATGGACCTGCCGACCCGCATCGAGCGGCCCCGGCGCGCCACCTCGTACGAGGGATCGTCGACGCGGGTGCCCTCGCTGTACTGGGGCGACGAGCCGGCGGGGCTGGTGAGCCGCAGCGCCCACAACCCCATGATGGACGACCAGGGCCGGCTGTGGATCACCCAGGCGGTGCGCCCGAACGACGTCCCCGGCTGGTGCCTGGAGGGGTCGGACCATCCGTTCGCGCAGTACTACCCGATTCAGCACCGGGACGAGTCGCGGCAGGTCTCGTACTACGACCCCGGGACCGGCGAGTTCGAGCTCATCGACACCTGCTTCTTCACCCATCATCTGCAGTTCGCCGACGACGCCGACGACACCCTCTGGCTGAGCGGCTCGACCGAGGCGGTGGGCTGGCTGAACACCCGGCTCTACGACGAGACCGGCGACGAGCGGGCCGCCCAGGGTTGGTGCCCGACCGTCATCGACACCAACGGCGACGGTGTCATCACCAAGCCGTGGAACGAGCCGGACCGGGACGGCGCGGTCGAGATCGACCCCGCGAGGGACACCCGCATCGGCAGCCTCGACAAGTTCCGGCGCGCCTACGGCATCATCCCGCACCCCGACGGCTCGGTGTGGATCACCCGGCGGTTCCCGGTGCCGGGGCAGCTCATCCGGATCGAGCGGGGCGACAACCCGCCGGAAACCTGCAAGGCCGAGGTCTACGAGCCGCCCTACGATCCCGAGGGCGACCCCGACCTGTGGGGCTACGGCCCCCGCGGCATCGACGTCGACCGCAACGGGCTCGTGTGGACGGCGCTCGGCGGCAGCGGCCACGTCGCCAGCTTCGACCGCGGCAAGTGCCGCGTGCTCGCCGGCCCCGAGGCGACCGGCCAGCACTGCGCCGAGGGATGGACCCTGTACCAGACGCCCGGGCCGCGGATGAAGGGGACCGAGGGGTCGGCCAACGCCGACTACCACTACTACCACTGGGTCGACCAGTTCGACACCCTCGGCCTCGGCGCGAACGTGCCCATCACCACCGGCACGACGTCCGACGCGCTGCTGGCCCTGCGGCCCGAGACGGGGGAGTGGGTCACCATGCGGGTGCCCTATCCGCTGGGGTTCTACAGCCGCGGCCTCGACGGCCGCATCGACGACCCCGACGCGGGCTGGAAGGGCCGCGGCGTGTGGGCCAGCTTCAACACCGGCTCGACCTTCCACCTGGAGGGCGGCAAGGGGATGACGAGCGAGATCGTCCGGTTCCAGATCCGGCCGGACCCCCTGGCCGAATAGGCGCCGGCGCGGGCGCGGACGCGGTTCCGCCGGCCGGGCCGCGGTCGGCGCCGGAGGCGACGGTTGCCGGCGCGGTGGTGGCAGGCCGGCGTCGGCGCCGCGGGCCGCCCGCCGGCTACTGGCGGGTGAGGGTCAGGGTGCCGCTGTCGGTGACCGGCGGTACGCACGACGTGTTGGTCGTCCACGTGCCCTCCATCGTCGTCGCGGTGAACGACGTCACCGTCACCGCGAGGGCGCAGCCGGGGGCGAAGTACTGCCGGAAGACCTCGACGTCGTCGCGGAACCCGAAAGACAGGTCCGCCGCCGTGCCCGTCGCCGTGCCCGTCACGGGGCCGGCCAGGTTGATGTCGGCGGGCGCTCCGAACCCGACCAGGATGACGGGCATCGGGGTCGACCAGTCGCCGGTCACCGCGCCGCCGGTCTCGGTGAGCGTCGCGGTGACCTGATCCGAGGCGATGAGCGCGCCGGTGAACGTGCCCAGCCAGCTTCCCGTGAGGACCGGGTCGGCCGGGGGGTCGGGCTCCGTCGGCGCGGTGGGGCTGGCGTCCTGGCACGCCGCCGCCAGCAAAGCGCCGCAGAGTACGATCGACAGGCGGATCTCGTTGTTCTTCATCATGATTCGGTCCGATCTCCTTCCACGCGCCGGCCCGGACCGAGGCGATCTCGAGGCTTGCGCCGGTGCTGGTCGCGGCCGCCGCTGTGTGGAATTTCGGTCGCGGACGATATCGGCTGTAGCGGTACGGGCCGCCGCCCCGCGCTCAGGGGAGGATGGTGCCGAGGGCCAGAATCGAACTGGCGACACCATGATTTTCAGTCATGTGCTCTACCGACTGAGCTACCTCGGCACGCAGGGGATCGGGGGCCGTCGCTCCGGCGCTGACCCGGCCCGACGGGGAGGGCCACGGCAACGACACTCTCAAGATACCCCACGGCGCCCCGGCCGCGCAACCGGCGCGCGGCCGGGGCGCGACAGATTCGTGAGATCACCGCCCCCGGATCCGTCGGTCCGGCGGTTGCCTCACGGATCTCGGCGGGGTCTCACTTCCTTGAAGCGATACCCGCGCCGGGGCCGCCGCACCCGCGGTTCCCCGCCCGGGAGCGGGGCTCGGCTCCCGGGCGCCCGGCTCGCGGGGACGGCACGGCGATTCGCTGATCGGTCGTCGATCGGTTATACTGGCCGGGATGACCCGCTCTGCCCTTCTGGTCTTCGTCCTCCTGCTCGCTATCGAGAGGCCGGTCGGTGCCTATCTCGACCCCGGGACCGGCAGCATGCTGTTGCAGGCGCTTCTCGGGGGGGTCGCGGCCATCGGTGTCGTCGGGCGGCTCTACTGGCGCCGCGTGGCGGCGGTCTTCGAGAGGATGAGGACTCAGCGTACCAAACGCTGAACGCCACCAGCCGGCATACCGGCACGACGGATGCCGGCGGCCCACCGCGGCTCGTTCAGTGGCCGATGATTGCTCAAGAGCCATCCATACGGTTCGACACCGGTTCTTTCCGCGACCCGGACTCCCGCGTTTTCCACCACGACGGCGCGGCCTTCCGCTGCCTGACGGCCCGGGCCCTTGACGACTGGCGGCGGCTGGCGGCGACCCGCTTCCACGCCCGGTTCATGGCCGATCGCCGCCTGATACCGACGCGTCTGTTGACCGACACCGCGTCGTTGCCGCGCCTCGATCCCCGCTGGGTGGCGGTTCTCGAGCACGAGTCGCTGCCCGTCGTGTCGTACCCGTACGAGTGGTCGTTCGGGATGCTCAAGGACGCCGCGCTGCTCCAGCTCGACGTGACGCGCGCGGCGCTCGACGAGGAGATGACCCTCAAGGACGCGACCGCCTTCAACGTCCAGTGGCGCGGCGCGCGTCCCACGTTCATCGACATCGGATCGTTCACGCCGTACGTCGCGGGGGAACCCTGGGCCGGCTACCGGCAGTTCTGCGAGACGTTCCTCTACCCGCTCCTGCTCCAGGCGTACCGCAACGTGCCGTTCCATCCCTGGCTGCGGGGGAGCCTGGAGGGGATCCCGGCCGAGCACTGCCGCGCGCTGCTGTCCGGCCGCCACCTCCTGCGGCGCGGCGTGCTCGCGCACGTCTACCTCCAGGCGAAGGCGCAGGCGCGCTACGACGACGCGCCGCGGGACGTTCGGCAGGAGCTGCGCGCCGCCGGCTTCGGCGCGGCGCTCATCAAGCACAACATCGACCGCCTGCGGAGGACGGTGGAGCGGCTGCGCTGGGAGCCGGGGCGGTCGACCTGGTCGGAGTATCAACGGGAACACTCCTACGAAGACGCCGATCTGCAGCGCAAGGTCGCTTTCGTGGAAGCGGTCCTGGCCCGGCGGCGCTGGCCGCTCGTCTGGGATCTGGGGTGCAACACCGGCAACTATTCCCGTCTGGCTGCGAAACACGCGGACCATGTGCTGGCCCTCGACGCCGACCACGTCGTCGTCGAGGGGCTGTATCGGGCGGTCGGCGCTCACGGACCCGCGAACGTGCTGCCGCTCCTGGCCGACCTTGCCGATCCGTCCCCCGGCCTGGGGTGGCGCGGGCGCGAACGACGGCGGCTCGAGGACCGCGGCGCACCGGCGCTCATTCTGTGCCTGGCGCTGGTGCATCATCTCGTGCTCGGCCGGAACATCCCGCTGGACGCGTTCGTGGACTGGCTCGCGCAGTTCGGCGCCGAGGTGATCCTGGAGTTCGTCGGCCGCGACGATCCGATGGTCGAGCGGTTGCTCCGCAATCGGCGGGATCAGGAATTCGACTATTCCGAGGCCGCGGTCGCCGCCGCGCTCGGGCGGTGTTTCGGCGACGTCCGTCACGAGACGCTGGCGTCCGGCACCCGCACGCTGTACCACTGTCGGCCCTGAAGCGGATGAACGGTCCAGACCGCTCCGAACCCCGGTTGCCGGCGTGGGCGCGCGTCGCCGACGGCGTCGCGCTGACGCTCGCCGCCGCCGTGCTCCTCTCGAGCGCCTTCGGCCCGATCCGCATCGGTGCGCTGTTCTCCATGTCCACGCCCTGGCGGGCGTTGCTCGGCCTGCTCGTCGTCTGCGGGCTGCGCCACTGTCTGGTACGCGCCCGTCCGCTGCATCGGCGCGTATGGGAGGGGCTCCGTCATGCGCGGCGGCGACCGCCGTCGCCGTCCCGGGAGTCGGCCGCTGACTACGGGCTGGCGGCGCTGCACGTCGCCGGCCTGTGGAGCCTCGCCGTCGCGCAGCCGGTCTTCGATCTGGTGGGGCGCAGCCCCGAGTTTCTGGTCGCCCACGACATGTGGCCGGGCGGCCTTCTGCTGCTGGTGGGGGTAGTCTGCCTCGGCGGTCCGGCCGGCTGTCTGCTCGCCGTCGGGGCGGCCGGCCTCGCGGGAGGGGCGCGGTGGCGGCGACGGGTCGCCGCCGCGGTGATCGGGGGGCTCGCCGGCGTCGTGGCGCTGGCCGCGCTCAAGTCCCTCGGCGTTTCGCCCGGCGCCTTCGCGGTCGCGCTGGCCGTCGCCGCCGCCGCCGGCGCGGCGCATGGGTACCGCCGTTTCCCGCCCGTCCGGTTGTTCGCCACGTTTCTGACGCCGGCCCTCGTGGCCGTGCCGGCGATGTTCCTGATCAACCCCGGCGTCGCCCGCCTGCTCGTGCCGGCCGAGGACGTCGGCGCGCTCGACGGCGTGACGTTCGGCGCCACGCCGCCGGTGGTGGTGGTGGTCTTCGACCAGTTCCAGCTTGCGGCGCTGCTGGACCGGGAGGGGAACGTCGACCGCGCCAACTTTCCGCACTTCGCGGCGCTGGCCGACGACGCCACGTGGTTTCGCAACGCGACCGCGGTGGGCGAGATGACCCAGTACGCGCTGCCCTCGATTCTGACGGGCAGATATCCCTCGCCCGACCTTCTGCCGGTGTCCGCCGACCATCCGGGAAACCTGTTCACGCTGCTGGGCGGCCGGTACCGGCTGCACGTCGAAGAGCCGCTGTCCGAGCTCTGCCCGGAATCGTTGTGCCCGGCCGAACGCGCGCTGGGCGCCTGGCTCGCGGGCGTCGTAAGCGACCTCGCCGTCGTGTTTCTGACCGTCGTGCTGCCGGACGAGCTGACGGTCTGGTTGCCGCCGGTGGATCAGAACTGGAACGACTTTCTGGCGAACGACACGTTCCAGAACCGCTGGCGGGCGGTGCGGGCCGACGACCGGCGGCGGACGGTCACGCGCTTCATCGAGTCGATCACCGGCGCCGGTCCGACGCTGCACTTCATGCATGTACTGCTCCCGCACGAGCCGTGGCTGTACCTGCCCACGGGGCAGCAGTACACGGCCCTGCGGCAAAACGTCGGCCTTCAGGGCGGCAGGTGGGTCGACGATGGGTGGGCCGCCGCGGTCAACCACCAGCGGTACCTGCTTCAGTTGGGATACGTCGACGCGCTGCTCGGCCGTCTGGTGGCGCGCCTGCGGGACGTGGACGTCTACGACGATGCGCTGATCGTCGTCACCGCGGACCACGGCGCCAGCCTGCGGCCCGGCGCGTCGTTCCGGCGACCGACACGACCCTCGTTCGCGGACATCGGGGCGGTGCCGCTCTTCGTGAAGCGGCCGGGGCAGCGAGAGGGTGGGGTGGTCGAAGCCAACGTCGAGGTGATCGACATACTGCCGACGCTGGCGGCCGAGCTCGGCGTCGAGTTGCCGTGGGCCATCGACGGCGCGGACGTGCTCGATCCGGCGCTCGTGCCGCGACCCGCCAAGGTGATGTTCTTCGACGGCGCGAGAAGCCGCGTCGAGGGGCCGCGCGACATCCTCGCCGAGGTGGCGGAGAGCGCCGCCCGCAAGTTCGAGTGGTTCGCGACCGGCGACCCGCTCGATATTCGCGCCTTTCACGGCCGCTACGGCGAGTTGATCGGCCGGCCGGCCGATCCGTTGCGTGCGGCGCGGCCCTCCGACCTTCGGGTGGTCGTCGACACCTCCCGGCTGCTGCAGGACGTCGATCCGGAAGCGGCGTTCGTCCCTGTCCATATAACCGGTGCGGTGCCGGACCTGCCGGACGATGCGCCGGCCCCGATGCTCGCGGTCGCTCTCAACGGGGTGGTCGCGGCGATCACCCGGCCGTACTCGTTTCCGGTCCTCGGTCGCCGGGCCGCCTGGGAGGCGATCGTCGATCCGGCGCGACTCGAGCCCGGCGTCAACGCGCTGGAGGTGTTCGAGATTCTCGGCGGGGCCGTCGGCGGCTCCATCGCGCTGGCGGCCGCGGCCGGCTCCGGCCCCGACGGTGCGTGGCCCAACCTCGTCCTGGACGCGGAGCTTCAGATGCTCGGGGCGCAGGCATCCGGCTTCTACAGCATGGAGTGGAGGGGTGCCCGCCCGTTCCGCTGGACCCGTGGAGATGCGCGGCTGCTGATGCCGCTCGATTCCCGCCCGGCGGAGATCGCGATCGACGTGCTGATGACCGGCCCGCCCAAGCAGCTCCGCATCGCGGTCGACGGATGCACGCTCTTCGATCAGACCATCCGTGGGCGCTGGGATGCCACGTTCGATCTGGGGGACTGCCGGCTCTCGCCGCCCGAGGTCGAGATCGTTCTGCAGAGCGATACGCACGTGCCCGGGACCGGCGACACGCGCACGCTCGGCGTCGCCGTCCGCTCGATCGAGTTGCGCGGCGCGGTTCCCGCGCCGTGACCGGGGTCGGGGCGTCTCGGACGCGCGAGTTGCGGCCGCCGGCGGCGGAAGCGGGCGGCGTGATGCGCGCTCGCCGCGCCTCGATGTCCGGCCCGCCGCGGCGTCGTCGGGAATCGTCGCGGTCGGGCGCGGGCCGGCGCTCCGGCGTGTTCGGCTCGGCGCGGACTCAGCGCTGCCGGTACAGGAACAGGGTCCGTGGCCGGTACCGGTCGTCGACGGTCGCGGGAATCGGCGGCGCGCCGTCCGTTCTCCGATCCTCGTAGGCGAGGGTCTCGTGCAGCTCCAGTCCGGGGTGGGCGTTGGCGGCGGGGGTGAGCAGCCAGAGGCGGCCGCCGCCGACCGCGCCCTCGAACGACGGGACGATGTCGGCGAGCCGGCCCGGCTCCCGGTAGGGGAAGACGTGCAGGCCGAAGTAGTGCGTCAGGGGGGTCTGCAGTCGGGCATCCCCCCCGGGGCCCTCCCCTCCCTGGAACCCGTCGACATCGAACAGGAGGACATCGGTCCCCACCGCGTCCGCGATCCGGCTCATGACGTCGTACGGCTGGACGCCCTCCCGGCTCGGCATTTGTTTCGCCGTGAAGAACAGTTGGAACGCGATCGCGGCCAGCACCGCGGCCACGCTCAGGCGGCGGAACGCGCCCGGTGCGGCGCGGAAGGTCACGATGACCGCGATGACCAGGCTGTAGGGCACGATCTCGCCGACCAGGTACCGGGCGTAGTAGGGGTGCTGGATGACGGGGGCGTTCAGCGGCAGGGTGGCGGCCATGCAGATCGCGAGAAAGACGTAGAGCATCGCCGCCGGCCATCGGCGGGGCGGCCGGTGCACGCCCCGGATCGCGATGAGGGCCAGCCAGGGCGTCGCGTACAGCAGCCAGCCCATCGCGCCGGACTGCAGGAAGACGGCCGCGCCGGACCCGACGAGGTCCGTCCTCCGGCCCGGGGCGTGGCCCTCGGTGAACCCGATCAGGTACGCCTGCAGGAGGCTGCCGGCGACGGCGGCGGCGACGAGCAGCGAGGCCAGCCTGATCCAGGGACGCGGCTCGGCGGCCGACGCCAGGAGCCGGCGTACGGCGGGGTGGCGCGGGTTCCGCACCACCTCGGCCAGCCCGGCGATCACGAGCGCCGCGGCGCCCGTCACGACGAGCGGCCAGCCGTCTCCCAGCAGGTTCCCCAACGTCCGCTGGTAGACGCTCGCGGCGAATCCGGGCGTGTACGCCAAGCCATAGAGTACGGACACGCCGTACAGCGCGGCGACGGCGCCGCAGAAGCTCAGGAGGTGTCGGCCCCAGGCCCGCCGTCCGCGCAGCGTCAGCCACGCCCCGAGCGCGAAAAGCGGCGCCAGGGCGAGGACGTACAGGAAGCCGGTGATGCGGACGAAGAACACCAGCGAGATGCAGGCCGCGGCCAGGGTGGCGAAGGATGCGGTACCGGCGGCCGGGTCGCCGCGCCGCAGGCCGCGAAATCCGCGCGCCAGATAGTAGAACCCCAGGGACGAGAACGCCAGGACGACCGCTTCGGGGACGGGGAACCGGCTGAAGAAGACGTGGAGGGGGTTGGTCGCCGCCAGCATCCCGGCCGCGAAGGCGGCCGGGCGGGACCAGGTCAGCTCGAACGCGAGGAGCGAGAGGCCCAGCACCCCCAGCAGCCCGAAGAAGCTCAGGACGTGGAAGCGGGCGGCGTCGCCGAACAGCTCGGCGAAGATCGCCATCCACAGCGGGTGTAGATGGTAGGACTCGAACACGTAGCCGCCGCGGGTGGACGAGTAGTAGAGGCCGGGTCGTCCAGCCTCCGCGTGCTCTGGATCGGCGGGCAGGCCGGCCCGGTAGATGTCCCTCGACCGTTGATCGGGCAGGGCATCGGGCAACGGGTCGTCCACGAACGCGGACCCATCCCTTTGCAGGTGGGCGGACAGGCTGACGTGCACGCCTGAATCCTGCGCGTTGTACAGGGACGGGAACGGCTCGGTACGGAACAGCAGTGCCGTGAGCAGCACCAGCAGCAGCGCGGGAGCCACCGGGTCGCCGGCCGAGGCGCGGCCGGCGTCGAACCGCGCGGGCGTGAACCACCGGACGGCGGCGGCGACGATGAGCCCCGCGATGACCGCGATCCGGGCGTCGAAACGGTGCACGGCGAGCAGCGCGATCGCGGTGAACGAGGTCGAGACCACCGAAAGAACGAGGAAGTCGAGGATCTGGAAGAACCTCAGGTCCACCCGGGGCTGGAGTGCCTTGCCGCTCGCCCGCGCCGCCCCGCGCCACACGCGCGCATGTATCGGCGGCGTGGGCACCAGATAGTGACGCAGGCCGGCGAGAACCGCCGCCATCACCAGGGGGCGCCAGGGGTTGGTGACCGAGAGGCCCGGTATCTGGAAGCCGCCGAACGCCGCGGCCTGGAACGCGGCGAGCCCGAGCAGGACGGTGAGTCCATCCGCGGCGCGCACCCAACGCGGCGGGGCGGACCCGGGCGCGGCGGCCGACGGGACGTGGTCGTTGCCCAAGAGCGTGCCCGACGGTTGAACGCAACGGGGCCCTCGTGCTCCCGGTGCACCCGGGTCCGGCCGAATGGTCGGCGCGGCCGCCCGGCAGGCCGCCGCGGCGCGGGGCGGAGCCGCCCGGGAACGCCTGCCCGGCTAGTGTAGCTCAAGTCCGGGCGGGCCGCCCGTCCGCGGCCGGACGCGGCCCGCCTGTTTGGCTCGCTCGGCGGGTTGTGCCAAACTCGGGGCGCGGGACCGGCCGGAGGCCGGCCGGTCCCGCGCTGGGAGGCATCATGAGGAGATTCATCGCAGCATTGGCGCTCGCCGCGGTGTGCGCCGGCGCCACGGCCGGGGCGCAGCAGGTGCCGGTCGAGGAGGTCGTGCTCGACAACGGACTGACGTTGCTGCTCTTGCCGCGGCCGGGGGACCCGAACGTGGCGGCGGGCTGGGTGGCCAAGGTCGGGTCGGTCCACGAGCGGCCCGGCATCACCGGGGTTGCGCACCTCTTCGAGCACATGATGTTCAAGGGCACCGCGGCCATCGGGACCCGCAACATCGAGCAGGACCTGCAGATCATCGCCGAGCTCGACGAGGTGAAGGCGGCCCTGCGGGTCGAGGAGGCGGCCCTCCTCGAGGCGGAGCGGCTGGGACGCATCGAGGACCCCGGCGACCCCGCCCACCGGACCGAGGTCCACACCGCGTTGATTGACCGGTTCGAGGATCTGCTCGCACAGCAGGAGGAGCTGCTCATCCCGGAGGATTTCAGCCGGATCTACTCGGGGCAGGGCGCCTCGGGCATGAACGCGGGCACGAGCTACGACTTCACCCTCTACTTCGTGAACGTGCCCGCCAACAAGCTCGAGCTGTGGTTCTGGATGGAGTCGGACCGGCTGCTGAACCCCGTGTTCCGGGAGTTCTACGCCGAGCGCGACGTCGTCCACGAGGAGCGGCGGCTGCGCACCGACAGCACCCCGACCGGCAAGTTCGAGGAGCAGTTCAACTCGCTGTTCTGGCAGTCGTCGCCCTACAGTTGGCCGGTGATAGGCTGGCCGAGCGACCTCGAGGGCATCACCCGCGCCGAGGCGCTCGAGTTCTTCGACCTGTACTACGCGCCCAACAACCTCACGGCGGCCCTCGTCGGCGACTTCGACCCCGACGAGGCGAGGGCGCTGGCCGAGCGCTACTTCGGCCGGCTGTCGCGGGGCGAGCGGCCCCCGCCGCAGCCCCGCACGCGCGAGATGCCGCAAATGAGCGAGAAGCGGATGCACGCCTTCGCCGAGACGAACCCGCAGGTCGTCGTCCGCTACCACTCGGTGCCCGACGGGCACGTCGACGAGCCCGCCCTCGTGGTGCTGGGCCAACTGCTGAACGGCCGGACCGGCCGTTTCTACCGGGCCCTGGTGGAGGACCAGGGGGTGGCCACCCAGGCGTCCGGCGGGCAGTCGGGCTTCAAGTTCGAGGGCATGTTCGAGCTGCGGGGCGTCGCGGCGGAGGGGCATACGCCCGAGGAGGTCGAGCAAGCCCTCTACGCGGAGATGGAGCGGCTGAAGACGGAGCCGGTGGACGCGCGCGAGCTCCAGAAGGTGAAGAACCAGAACGCCGCGTCGAACTTCCGGCAGCTTCAGGGCAACTTCTTCCTGATGTACTCGATGCTGATGCGCGAGGCGTACCGCGGCTGGGAGACCCTCAACACCGACCCGCCGCTGTACGACGCGGTGACCGCCGACGACATCATGCGGGTCGCCGGCACCTATTTCGAGTCCGAGAACCGGACGGTCGCCATCTACTACCGCGAGGAGTCGGACGAGGCGCCGGATCCCCGGCTGGCGGGGCTCGACCCGGACGAGCTGCAGCAGGTGCGGCAACTGGAGGCGATGATCGGCCAGTTGAACGCGGAGCAGCTCGGGCAGTTCATCGCGCAGTTCGAGCAGATGTCGTCGCAGGCCCTGCCCGAGAGCCAGGACATGGTGGCGGTGGTGCTCGATCTGCTGCGCGAGCGGCAGGCGGCGGAGGAGGGGCGATGACGCGCATCGACAAGCGGCCGGCGGACCGTGCGGCCCGTTCCCGTTTCCCGAGTCCGGAATTGGCGGCGTGCTCGAAGGGGACCCGTCTTCCGGGTCCACGCGCCGGTTCGCGGCGGAGGGCGCGGGGCGGACTTCGACCATGCGGCACGGGAGCGGCCCTGGCGTTGGCCGCGCTGTTGCCGGCGGCCACGGCGGCCGGGCAGCCGATCCCCGCGCACCCGTCCGAGCTGACCTACGAGCTGCTCGACTTCACGCCGCCGGTGTCGGCGGACCATCGGCACGAGCTGTCGAACGGCGTCGTCGTCTTCGTCGTCGAGGACCACGAGCTGCCGCTGGTGACGGTGGCGGTGACCGTCCGCACGGGGTCGTACCTGGACCCGCCGGACAAGGTCGGCCTCGCCGGCCTCACCGGGAGCCAACTGCGGGCGGGCGGCACCACGACGATGAGCGCGGCCGACTTCGACGAGGAGGCCGCCTTCCTCGCCGCGCAGATCGGCAGCAACATCGGCGCCACGTCGGGCGGGGCGAGCATGAACTGCCTGACCCGCGACCTCGACGCCTGTCTCGACCTCTTCTTCGACATGCTCCGCAACCCCGGCTTCGACCAGGACCGGCTGGCCCTAGCCAAGAGCCAGGCCCTGCAGCAGATGGAGAGGCGGAACGACGCGACCGCGGGGATCGAGCGGCGCGAGTGGGCGCGCCTGATGCGCGGCGACGCGCACTTCTCGACCCGGCCGCGGACGCGGGCCACCGTCGACGCGATCACGCGCGACGACCTGGCGGCGTTCCACCGCGAGTACTACCATCCCGGCAACTTCCTCTTCGCGGTGTCCGGGGACGTGGACACGGCCGGCATCCTCGCCGAACTCGAACGGCGGCTCGACGGCTGGGAGGCGGGCGCGAAAGCGGTCGCGGCCGTCCCGGCCCCGGAGTTCACCCCGTCACCGGGCCTCTACTTGGTGGACAAGGACGACGTGAACCAGGGCCGCGTCGCCATCGGCCATCTCGCGACCACCCGCGACAACCCCGACCGCTACAAGCTGCTGGTGATGAACGACATCCTCGGCGGCGGCGGCTTCAGCGCCCGGCTGCTGACCCGCGTCCGCTCCGACGAGGGCCTCGCCTACAGCGCCTTCTCGAATTACGCCCTCGGGACCTACTACGACGGGGTGTTCCAGGCTGGCTTCCAGTCGCGCAGCGAGACGGTGGCGCGGGCGACGGCCATCGTGCTCGAGGAGATCGAGCGCATCCGCACCGAGCCGGTGACCGACGACGAGCTGCGGAACTCGATCGCCTACTTCGTGGAGACGTTCTCGCGGAACTTCTCGAGCGCCGCCTCGACGGCCGGCCTCTTCGCCCGCGACGAGTACACGGGCCGCGACCCGTCGTACCTCGCCACCTACCGCGAGAACATCGCGGCGGTGACCGCCGACGACGTGCTCGACGCGGCGCGGCGCTACCTCGACCCCGACGCCCTGGCCATCCTCGTTGTCGGCGACCTCGAGGCGATTCTCGCCGGCGACCCCGACCGGCCGGAGTTCTCCCTCGAAGCGTTGCGCCCGGGCGGGGCGGTGCGCATTCCGCTGCCGGATCCGTTCACCATGGAGTATCCCGCGCCCTGACCTCCGTCCCGGAGCCGCCGTCCGCCGCCGGTTCCGGGACGTTCCGTGGCTACTTCGCGGCCCGGAGACCGGGCGCCTTGGCCGCCGGGGCAGCTTCCGGCTCGGCGGTCGGGGCGAGGTGCAACGTCTTCCGCAGCCGGGCGTCGATCGACTCGAACACCGTCGTGTTCTCCTTCAGGAACTGCTTGACCCGCTCGCGCCCCTGCCCGAGGCGCTCGCCGTCGTAGGAGAACCATGTGCCGCTCTTTTCGACGAGGCGGTTGGCGACCGCGAGGTCGAGCAGGTCGCCCTCGCGCGAGACGCCCTGGCCGTACATCAGGTCGAACTCGGCGATGCGGAACGGCGGGGCCACCTTGTTCTTGACGACCTTGACCCGCGTCCGGCTGCCGATGACCTGGTCGCCGTCCTTGATGGCGCCGATGCGGCGGATGTCGACCCGGACCGACGAGTAGAACTTCAGCGCGCGCCCCCCGGTGGTGGTCTCGGGGTTGCCGAACATGACGCCGATCTTCTCGCGGAGCTGGTTGATGAAGACGAGGCAGGTCGACGACTTGGCCACCACCGCGGTCAGCTTGCGCAGGGCCTGGGACATCAACCGAGCCTGCAGCCCGACCTGCGCCTCGCCCATCTCGCCGTCGATCTCCGCCCGCGGCACGAGGGCCGCGACCGAGTCGACGACCACCACGTCGGCGCCGCCCGACCGGACCAGCACCTCCACGATCTCGAGGGCCTGCTCGCCGTGGTCGGGCTGGGCGACGAGGAGGTCGTCGAGGTTCACGCCGAGCTTCTTGGCGTAGGTGGGGTCGAGGGCGTGCTCGGCGTCGACGAACGCGGCGGCGCCGCCCCGCCGCTGCGCCTGGGCGATGATCTGCAGGGTCAGGGTGGTCTTGCCCGACGCCTCGGGTCCGAATATCTCGACGACGCGGCCGCGGGGGACGCCGCCGATGCCCAGGGCGTGGTCGATGCTGATCGACCCGGTCGAGATGTGGGGCACCGCGGTGACCGCGTCCTGCCCGAGCCGCATGATGGCGCCCTTGCCGAACTGCTTCTCTATCTGGCCCACCGCCATGTCGATGGCCTTGTTGCGCTCGCGCAGATTGCGTTCTTCGGGCATGGGTACCTCGCGAATGGTCGGCGTCGGCGTTCCGGGGAGTCCGGAGGGTGCCCGCGGACGCCGCGTGCCGATGGGCCCGGTGTCTCGACCGTCGCCTTGTTGCGGGGCCGGGGCCGGAGTGTCACAAATCCGCATTCTAGGACCGTGCCAAGTTCGATGTCAAGCGAAAGTATGACGCCAGATATCAACTATCCATCATAAAATCAGTATTTTATGTAGTTGTCTGACTTTCGCCTCTGGAGCACGTACGCGCAGAATGTCGCATCCGGGAGGCTCTCGGGAGCTGCAGTATCTGCCACGAAAGGGCGCTACGGGTCGCAGGCGCCCGGGGCTGCGGTTGCTCGGGGCGCGGGCTTGCAGAGCGGGCTGTGATTGCGGGTTCGACGGGGCGACCGGTCTACGGCACCTTGCGGCCGGGTGTCCCCGGTCGGCTCTTTAGCCGTTTCCTCGTCTCTTCGACGAGGGTCGGGATCCGCCGGCGGGCGTGCTCCAGCACGTCTCTCCCGGTCGTCTTCGTGGCGTGCCAGATCTTCTCGGGCATGCCGGGCTTCGGGTTCCAGTACTGGTAGGTGCCGGCGTACCGAGTCAGGTCGTCGAGGTCGGCGTCATTCCGGGTTGCCGCGATCCGCTCGCCGTCGCGTTCGGCCTCGTCCCAGAGGGCCTTCAGCTTGTGGCTGTGCTCGACCTGTCGGCCTTGGGCGACCGTCAGGCCCTTCAGGGCCTGCTCGAGGGATGCCTGGAGGTATTCGCACCGGTCCGCCGGGTGGGTCTGGGGGGTGTTGGCGGTCCGCCACTTCCGTTCCGCCCGGTCCAGGAAGTCCTGGGCGTGGTCGGGTCTGTACAGCGTTCTCTTGACCATCGTCGCACCGGTCTCGATCGGGTCGAACCCTGTCCTCGTGTAGACGGTCACGCCCGTCTCGAGGGCGGCGCTCCGCACGTCGCCGGCGTATTCCCGGCCGGCTTCGGCCGCGGCCCTGGTGGTGACCAGCACGTCGACGTCTCGTCCAACGTCCCTGAAGTCGACCGGCGGATCGGTCGATCCGCGGTCATTCCCGGTCTCCTTGATGACCAGCAGGTCCAGATCGCTGTCCTCGGTCATCCTGCCCCGGGCCGCGGACCCGAACAGGATGATCTGATCCGGATCGAGCCCCGAGACGACGGCGGCGATCGCCGTGCGGAGCTCTTCGCCGTTGACGCCGCGCCCGGTTCCCTCCGGCATCAGGGTCCATTCTAACCTTGGAGGTTCGGGCGGGGATCTGCGATTGGCGGTGCGGCGGTCCGTGGCGGGTTTACAATGGCGCGGTCCCGTCGGGGGGCGATGTGACGACCGAAGGAATCGATGTCGTGGAGGACCGATCCCGGGTCGTTCGGGAATCCGCGCCGAGCGGTGGGGGAGGAGCTCGTGACAGACATCAGAAGCGCGGCGGCGGTGCTCGTCGGCGTCGCGGCACTCGCTGCCGCGCCGTGGCCGGCGGCGGCGCAGACGGAGACGGGGGGGCTCACGATCGAGGTCACTCCGGATCGGTTGACCCTGGCGGTCGGCGCGACCGCGACGCTGTCCGCCACCGTCCGCGACGCGGAGGGCGCGGTGGTGGACGACGCGACGATCGTCTACTTCTCCCGCGCGAGGCGCAGCGTTGGCGTGACCCGCGGCGGCGAGGTCGAGGCGTACCGACCCGGCGAGTTCACGCTTGTCGCCCTCGTGCCCGCCGATCCGAGCAGCGTCGATCGGCGTCCGGAAGCGCGGGTGCGGGTCGAGGTGCCCGTGACGGTGCCGCCCCCGGCGGCGGCGCGGGTCGCGTTCATCGACCCGCCGCCCAAGTACTACGTCGGCACGCGGCCACGCCTCTCGGTCGAGGTGGTCGACGCCGTCGGCGCGGTGCGGACGGACGTCCCGGTGGCGTTCGCGTCGGCCGACGCCGGCGTGGCGGAGGTCGACGGCTTCGGGTTCCTCACCCTCCACGCCCCCGGCGAGGTCGAGATCACCGCGACGGCCGAGGACGTCAGCGAACGCCTGGAGATCGAGGTCGAGGCCAGCCCCGTGACCGCGCTCGATCTGCGGGCGAGCGCCCCGACCGCGTCGACCGGCGACGTGGTCCGGTTCATCGCCACCGCCAAGGACGCGCGGGGGCTGCCGGTGCGCGGCGTCCCCGTGCGGTTCGCGGTGGGGGGCGAGACCGCGCCGACGATCATCGCGGCGGGCGCCGCCGCCCACATCGCCGACGACGGACGCTTCGTGGCCGAGCGCTCCGGGACGTACACCGTGATGGCCACCACCGGCCGCCATTCCGCATCGGCCACCATCTCCGTCGGCTCGCGCGACGTGCGGCGCGAGCTGGAGGTGGTCGGGCGCGGGCGGGTCCTCGACCGGCACACCTCCGATCTGTGGATTTGGGAGGGGACCGACGGCCGCGACTACGCCATCACCGGGACCTGGGGCTCGGACGGGCGCTCGTACATCTGGGACGTGACCGACCCCGCGAACATCGAGCGGCTGCACGAGGTGAACGTCGACGCCCGCACCGTCAACGACGTCAAGGTGTCGGAGGACGGCGACATCGCGGTCATCAGCCGCGAGGGGGCGTCGAACCGCCGGAACGGCATCGTCGTCCTCGGCGTGGGCAACCCGCGCGAGGGGGTTCCGATCTTGTCCGAGTTCACCGACCAGCTCACCGGCGGGGTGCACAACGTGTTCATCTCCGAGGGCCATGTCTTCGCGTTGAGCGCCGGCCGGCGCTACGACGTCATCAGCCTCGAGGATCCCCGTAACCCCGAGCGCGTGGGGCGGTTCGAGCTGGACACCCCCGGCCACAGCATCCACGACGTGTGGGTCAGCGACGGGGTGGCGTTCTCGTCGAACTGGACGGACGGCGTCGTCGCCGTCGACGTCGGCGGCGGGGGTCGCGGCGGGACGCCCGAGCGGCCGGTCGAGCTCGGCCGCTACGCGTACCCCAGCGGGTGGAACCACTCCGCCTTCCCCTACCGCAGCCAGTCGACCGGGAGGTTCTACCTGTTCGCGGGCGACGAGTCGTTCCCCTACGGCGGCTACAGCCCCGCGCGGGGCGGCGCGCCGTCGCGGGCGGCGGGGTGGATCCACGTTATCGACTGGAGCGACTGGGACCATCCGCAGGAGGTGGCGCGTTACCAGGTCCCCGAGGCGGGCTCGCACAACTTCTGGATCGAGGACGACGTGCTGTACGCCGCTTTCTACAACGGGGGGCTGCGGGTCGTCGACGTCTCCGGCGAGCTGATGGGCGACCTGTACCGGCAGGGCCGCGAGATCGCGATGTTCGAGCCGGCCGACCCGGACGGCTACATCGCCAACGCCCCGATGGTGTGGGGGCCGCAGCCCTACAAGGGGCACATCTTCTTCACCGACTGGAACACCGGGCTCTGGGCGGTGAAGCTGCAGGAGCGGACCGGGGCGGGGCGCGTCATCGGCGAGCCGCGGTAGGGGGGCTGCGCCGTAGAACGGTGCGGACTCCAGCGGGTTGGTGGGGTCGCCGCTCGATCCATGACGTGCCGTGCGGCGTAAGATCGTCCTGTCGCCGCACGGCGCTGCGCGGCGTGACCCTGCGCCGTGATGGCGAGCGGGCCGGGGAAGGGTCGGTCAGGTCGTGGGCGGAGCGGTGAGCGGTCTGGGCTCGGGCCTGTCCGCGTCCGCGTCGGCAAACCCGTTCAGGGAGGGACGCCAGGAATGATGCCAAGGCGCTGGGCGACGGGAGCCCTGGTGATGGGGGTGATGCTGGCCGGGCGGGCGACGCCTCCGGCGTTCGCGCAGCCCGGGGCTTCCGCACGCAGTTACTACGTCTACGTCGCGGCGGAGTCCGAAGACCAGGTGTCGGTGGTCCGCTACGGGCCGGCGGGGGCCGAGGTGGTCAAGACGCTGACGGTCGGCAGCTACCCGGCCGAGATCGAGGGGCCGCACGGGATCAACGTCGACCCCGACGGGCGCCATTGGTACGTCTCGATCGCCCACGGGTTCCCGTACGGCAGCGTGCACAAGTACGAGACGGGCACCGACGCGTGGGTCGGCGACGTCACCCTCGGCCTGTTCCCCGCGACCCTCGACGTGTCGGCGGCGACCGGGCTGCTGTTCGCCGTGAACTTCAACCTCCACGGCCCGATGGAGCCCAGCAGCATCTCGGTGGTCGAGGTGGACTCGATGAGCGAGGTCGCCCGCGTCGACACCGGCGTCCGGCCCCACGGGGGGCGCCTCAGCGGGGACGGCTCGGCCTTCTACTCGGTCAACATGATGGACTTCGAGCTGGTGGAGCTCGACGCGTTCACGTTCGAGATCACCCGCCGGCTTCCCCTCGGCGAGGGCGTCATGCCGACCTGGGTCACGCGCCCCACCCCGGACGGGAAGGTCTACGTGACCGGCAACAACGTCGCCCGCATCTTCGAGATCGACTTGGCGGACTGGCGGATCGAGCGTACCTTCGAGACCGGGGCCGGTCCCTACAACATCGGCGTCAGCCCCGACGGCACCCGCATGGTCGCCACCTACAAGAATGGCGACACGGTCGGATTCTGGAACCTCGAGAGCGGGGAGGAGACCGCCCGCACGGCCACGAGCCGCACCATCCCCCACGGGGTGGTGGTGACGCCGGACGGCGAGTTCGCGTTCGTCACCCTGGAGGGCATCGGCGACGACCCCGGCACCGTGGAGATATACCGGCTGGCCACCGGCGAGCGGGTCGGCGCCGTCGACATCGGCAAGCAGGCCGGCGGCATCGCCTTCTGGAAGCTGGAGGAACCGGCGGCTCCGGCACCGTAGCCTGCCTCGCACCAGCCGCCGGCCGGCGTTTCTCAGCGTTCGACGGCGAGGGCCACGCCGTTGCCGCCGCCGAGGCACAGGGTGGCGACCCCGCGCTTGGCGTTCCGGTTCCGCATCGCGTAGAGCAGGGTCGTCAGGATGCGGGCGCCGCTCGCCCCAATGGGGTGGCCGAGGGCGACGGCCCCGCCGTTGACGTTGACCTTCGCGGGGTCGACGCCCAGCTCGCGGACGACCGCGAGGGCCTGGGCCGAGAACGCCTCGTTGAGCTCCATCAAGTCGACGTCGTCCATCGACCAGCCCACCTTGGCCAGGAGCTTGCGGACCGCCTCGACCGGGGTCATCAGCAGCCACTTCGGCGCGAGCCCGCTCACCGCCTGACCGACCACCCGGGCCATCGGGGTCAGGCCGAGCGACTCGGCCCGGTCGGCCTCCATGATGACGACGGCGGCGGCGCCGTCGTTCACCCCCGGGGCGTTCCCCGCGGTCACCGTGCCGCCGTCCTTCTTGAAGGCCGGGCGCAGCTTGCCGAGGGCCTCGGCGCTGGTGTCGGGCCGCACCGGCTCGTCGTACTCGAGCCGGATCGGGTCGCCGCGGCGCTGCGGGATCTCGACGGGCAGGATCTCGTCCTTGAACCAGCACTCGCGGATGGCCCGCGCCGCCTTGTGGTGGCTCGCGGCCGCGAACGCGTCCTGGTCGTCGCGCGAGACGCCATAGCGCTCGACCACCGCCTCGCAGGCGATGCCCATGCCCTGGTTCTCGAGCGAGCACCACAGGCCGTCGTGGATCATCGAGTCGAGGACCTCGGCGTTGCCCATCCGCATGCCCTCGCGCGCCCGCGTGAGCATGTAGGGGCAGTTGCTCATCGACTCCATGCCCCCCGCCACCGCGACGTCGATGTCGCCGGTCGCGATGCCCTGCGAGGCGAGCATGACCGCCTTGAGCCCCGACCCGCACACCTTGTTGATGGTCAGGGCCCCGACGTGGTCGGGGAGTCCGCCCCGGATCGCGGCCTGCCGGGCGGGGGCCTGGCCGGCGCCGGCGGACACCACGTTGCCCATGATGCACTCGTCGACCAGCCCCGGCTCGATGCCGGCGCGGGCGACCGCCTCGCGGACCACCCGGGCCCCCAGATCGGTGACCGGCAGGCTCTTGAGGGCGCCGAGGAACTTACCGGTGGGCAGACGCACGGCGCTGACGATGACCGACTCTCGCATGGGACCTTCTCTCCTCCGGGGCCGTCCGGCTCGCTATGTCGATGCGCTTCACGACGCCGTCTCCGAGCAACTGCTTCAAGCGGGCCGCGATGACCGGACGCGATCCGCGGATCTCGCCGGCCCAGTCCGCGTTGGCGGTGGTCACGATGAGCGCGCCGTCGGCACCGAGCGCGACGCTCGTGAACCGGTCGATGGTGCGCCCGACGGCGGCGCGCCAGGCCAGCGCGACCTTGCCCGGAGACAGCGGCTGGTCGCGCAACAGCATCTCCAGCGCGGCGGTCGTGCAACGCCCCGCCGCGATCATCGACCGGCCGTCCCTTCCGGTGGGCATCCTCCGCCGCATCGCGCTAGCCCGGAGAGCGTCGCCTCCGATCCTGCTGTAATGTAACATCCATGCGTCTCGTGCTGGCGTCCCGGTCGCCGCGCCGGGTGGAGCTGCTGACGCGCGCCCGGTACCGGTTCGAGGTGGCGCCCGCCGACATCGACGAGCGCCGGCTCGAAGGCGAGCCGCCGCGCGACCTGGTCCGCCGGCTGGCGCGAGAGAAGGCCGCCGCCGTGTCGCTCCGCCATCCTGGGGCGATCGTGCTCGGGGCGGATACGGTCGTGGTGATCGACGGCGCCGTTCTCGGCAAGCCCGCCGACGATGCCGACGCCGCCCGCATGCTACGGCGCCTGTCGGGCCGCGCCCACGAGGTCCTGACGGGGGTCGCGCTGCGCGCCCCGCACGGGTGCCGCGCCGGCGTGCGGTCCACCCGGGTGTTCTTCCGGACGCTGGGCCCGGAGGAGGTCGCCTGGTACGTAGCCAGCGGCGAGCCGGCCGACAAGGCCGGCGGCTATGCGATCCAGGGGCGGGCGTCGCGGTTCGTCACCCGCATCGAGGGGTCTTACGCGAACGTCGTCGGGCTGCCCGTCGAGCTGGTCGACCGGCTGCTGGGCGAGCTGGGGGCCGGGCGCGTCGGCGCGGTCCACACGGCCGCGGCGCCGTCCGGGCCGGTCGCCGACCGTTGACCGGCCGGGTGCCGACACGGTATCCTTCGGCATTCGGGCTATTCGGTTCCGCGCCGGAGGATGCAGCAGCATGCCAGCCAAGACCGTGAAGATGATCGTGACGACCCTCGTGCTGTCCGCCGCGTTCGGCGGGCTGCTCTGGGGCACGCTCGCCGAGGGCACCGAGTACTACATGCACGTCGACGAGGTCCTCGCCGAGCCCGAAGCGTGGTACGGCAAGAACCTCCAAGTCCACGGCTACGTCGTGCCGGGGTCGCGGCTCGTCAAGCCGAACACCCTGGAGTACCGGTTCAAGGTCGAGAACAATGGCGCCGTGATCGACGCCGAGTACACCGGCATCGTGCCCGATACGTTCCAGGACGGCTCGGAGGTCGTCATCTCGGGGCAGCTCTCGCCCCACGGCTTCTCGGTGAAGCCGAACGGGGTGATGGCCAAGTGCCCGTCCAAGTACGAGCCCAAGCCCACCCTGGACGCCGCCGCCGCATCGAGCTACTAGCGTTCCGCGGGTAGCGGTTCCGCGGGCCGAGGACCGGCTGGGAGCCGGGGCGGTTCCGCCGGTGCCGCCGGTGCGGTGACTAGGCGTCTTCGTTCAGCGACTTGCGGCTCGGAACGCGGGGACTCCCGTAGGGTCGTTTGGCGGGGAGCGGAGTCGCGGGCGACGCTCTCCCGGCGAAGGGAGAGGCCGTCCGGCCTTGCACGCGTTTCCCTCGAGGATTCATCACCATGGCATCCCTGGGCTCGTTCACCCTCCTGGCCGCCTTCGTCGTCTGCACCTACGCCGCCGTCGTCTCCGTGGCGGGGGCGCGGCGCCGCTCGACGCGGCTGATCGAGAGCGGCATCGGCGCGTCGTACCTCGTCACCGCCTTGATGCTGCTGGCGTCGGCGGTCATCGTCCACGCCTTCATCACCGAGGACTACTCCATCCGTTACGTCGACCAGTACTCCGACTCGGCCCAGCCGCTGTTCTACCAGTTCACGTCGTACTGGGGCGGGCTCGACGGGTCGATCATGTTCTGGGTGACCCTGCTCGCCGCCTTCGGGTCGGCCGCCGTCTACTCGAACCGGGAGCGGCAGCGCGAGCTGATCCCCTACGTCGTCGCGGTCATCGCCGTCGTGCAGATGTTCTTCCTGTTCGTGATGATCGTGCACAAGAACCCCTTCGCGACCTATCTGACGCAAGCGCCGCTGGACGGGCGGGGGCTGAACCCGCTGCTCCAGAACCCGTACATGGCGATTCACCCGCCGTCGCTCTACACGGGCTTCGTCGGGATGACGATTCCGTTCGCCTTCGGGATCGCGGCGCTGATCACCGGACACCTCGACGACTCGTGGCTGCGGGCGGTGCGCCGGTGGACGATGATGTCCTGGCTCTTCCTGTCGCTGGGCCTGACCCTGGGGATGATCTGGGCCTACGAGGAGCTGGGCTGGGGCGGCTACTGGGGCTGGGACCCGGTCGAGAACGCGGGCCTGCTGCCGTGGTTCACGGCCACCGCGTTCCTCCACTCGGTGATGGTGCAGGAGCGGCGCAGCATGCTCCGCGTCTGGAACATGACGCTCGTCATCATGACGTTCTTCCTCACCATCTTCGGGACGTTCATGACCCGGTCGGGCATCGTGCAGTCGGTGCACGCGTTCGGCCAGGACATCGCCCTGGCGTGGATGTTCACCGTCTTCATGATCATCCTCCTCGTCTTCAGCTTCGGCCTCGTCATCTACCGCATGCCGCTCCTGCGGGCGCGGAACGAGCTCGAGTCGTGGGTGTCGCGCGAGGCCGCGTTCCTCGTGAACAACTGGATACTGCTGTTCTCGGCCGTCTTCGTGCTGTTCGCGACGATGTTCCCGACCCTGAGCGAGGCGGTCACGGGGATGCGGCTGACGGTGGGGCCGCCGTTCTTCACGAAGTGGATGCTGCCGATCGGGCTCATCCTGCTGACCCTGACCGGCATCGGGCCGCTGCTGGCGTGGCGGCGCTCGTCGCCCTCGAACCTGCTCTACCAGTTCACGTGGCCGGTGGTGCTGGCGGTCGCGACCGGCGCCGGGCTCTACGCCCTCGGCTTCCGGGTCTGGGTGTCCGGGGTCTGCTTCGCCCTGTGCGCCTTCGTGGTCGGGACCATCGGGCAGGAGTTCATCCGCGGGGCGGCGGTGCGCCGCGAGGCGACGGGCACCGACCTGATGACGGCGATGATCGGGCTCGTGGCCCGGTCGCGGCGCCGCTACGGCGGGTACGTCGTGCACGTCGGCATCGTGCTGATGTTCCTGGGCTTCGCGGGGGCCGGCTACAAGCTCGACTCGCAGGTGCTGCTGAGGCCCGGCGATGCGCACGAGCTGGGCCCCTACACTGTGCGCTACGACCGGCTGAGCCAGAACACCGACACGCAGAAGCAGATGATCACCGCGCACATGACGGTGCTCGAGGACGGCGAGGTCCTCGGCGAGCTGTTCCCGGCGCGCTGGTTCTTCTTCAAGCACGAGACCGAGCCGACGACCGAGGTGGCGATGCGGCGGACGATCGCCGACGACCTCTACGTGGTGCTCGCGGGCTACGAGCTGAGCGACCAGGCCGCGAGCTTCCAGATCACCGTGAACCCGCTCGTGAACTGGATCTGGTTCGGCTTCACAGTGCTGGCCCTGGGCACCGGCATCGCGCTGCTGCCCGAGAGCGCCTTCGCCTACGCGGGGGCGCCGGTGCCGCAGGGGGCGGCCACCGCGTCGACGGCGACCATGGCCCTGCTCGCGTTCGGGCTGACGGCGCTGGCGCCGGCGGCGGCCGCCGCCCAGCCGGTCCAAATCGAGGGCGCGCTGCAGGACGCGAACGTCCCCGCGAGCGCGCTCGAGCTCGACCTGCAGCGCTCGCTCGTCTGCATGTGCGGCAGCCAGGGGTGCGGCAAGAAGATCCTCGCCGAGTGCACGTGCGCCACCGCCTCGGCCACCCGCGAAGAGCTCAGGAACCTCGTCGCCGAGGGGCTGACCCGCGACGAGGTGCTGCGCTTCTACATCGACAAGCACCAGAGCCAGGAGGCGCTCGCCGCGCCCCTCGATCAGGGGTTCAACCGCCTCGCCTGGCTCTTTCCGTACTTCCTGGCCGCGACCGGCGCGGTGGCGCTGGGCGCCGCCCTGGTGCGGTGGACGCGTCCCGAACAGCAGGCGGCCGGCGACGACGGTCGGGAGCCCGACGCGGCGCGGGACGAGCTCGAGGCGCGGCTGGACGACGAGCTCCGGGATCTCGACTAGAAGCCTGCACCGTCGCAGAACGCGGCCGTCCCCATGAAGCGGGCCATCGACACCTCCTCCTTCCGCCCCTGGCACCTGTTCGTCCTCGCCGCGCTGGTGGCGTCGACGGCGGCCATCCTCGTCGCGAGGCCGTCGGACCCGGTCGGGGCGATCCTGCTGACCCTGGCCATCGGCGCGGCCGGCTTCGTGGGGCTGATGGTCTACCGGGCGATCAGACCCCTGACGCAGAGCAGCTTCGAGGAGGCCACGGTGATGGTCGGCTCGCGGAGCCGGGCCGCGGTGGAACGGGAGAAGACCCTGGTGCTGCGCTCCATCAAGGAGCTCGAGTTCGACCGCGCGATGGGCAAGGTGTCGGAGGCCGACTTCGAGGAGATGGGGCGGCGGCTGCGGGCGCGGGCGATCCGGCTGATGAAGCAGCTCGACGTCGAGGCCGTCGACTTCCTCGCGGTGATCGAGCGCGAGCTGGAGCAGCGGCTCGGCCGGCCTCCGGAACCGGCGGCGGCGGGCGGCGGCGCGGCGAAGCGGACGTGCGGTGCCTGCGGGATCGCCAACGACGGGGACGCCCGTTTCTGCAAGGCTTGCGGGGCGACGCTGGCGGGAGCGGTGGCGTGACCGGGGCGGCCCGCGGCGTTCGGTCGGCCTCCGGCGTCGGGGCGAGGCTGTCGGCGGCGGCGCGGGCGATGAGGCTGATCGGCGCCGGCGTGCTCCTGCCGTGTCTCGCCGCCCTGTCCGCGCCGGCCCAGCCCGACCCGCGGCAGATGTCGGGGATTCCCCGCCCCGACCCCAACCTCTCGGACGGCTCGATCACGGTCCGGGTCATCCGCGGCAGCTTCGCGAACAACGTGGCCGGACACCCGGTCGACCTCCGCGCCGGCGACCGTGTGTCGACCGCGGACACCGACGGGGAGGGCCGGGCGACGTTCCTCACCCTGAACCCGGGCGAGCAGGTGACGGTGGCCACCGAGCTCGACGGGGTGGCGCTGGAGTCGCTGCCGTTCGCGGCGCCCGGCCGGGGCGGGGTGGCGGTACTGCTGGTGGGGGCGTCGGGCGACCCCGGCGATGCCGACGCCCGTCCCGCGGCGCCCCCCGGGCGGGTGACCCTGAGCCAAGAGTCGCGCATTCTCGTCGAACTCGGCGAAGAGCAGATGGAGGTGTACTACCTGCTCGACGTGTTCAACCAGTCGCCGTGGCCGGTAGAACCCGAGCCGCCGTTCGAGTTCCGGCTGCCGCCGGGGGCCCAGGCGGGGACGGTGCTGCAGGGCTCCACGCCGCGGACCCTCGTCGACGGCCCGCGGGTGTGGGTGCAGGGGGCCTTCGAGCCGGGGGTGACCCCGGTGCGCGTGGCCTCCATCCTGCCCTACTCGGGCGACGGCCTCGTGCTGTCGCAGGTCTTTCCCGCGGACTTCGAACAGTTGCTCGTCTTCGTCGAGAAGTGGGGCGCGATCGACGTGGCGTCGGCCCAGATCGAACGGCGCGGGGAGATGGGGGCCGAAGAGACGGGACTGTCAGCCCTGATTTGGGGCGCGGGCCGGCGGGTGCCGGCGGGCGAGCCGGTGGTCCTCGAGCTGAGCGGCCTGCCCCACCACAGCGGATGGCCGCGCATCGTCACCTTGACGCTGTCGGCGCTCATCGTCGCCATCGGGATCGTGGGGTCGGCGGGGGGCGGCGGCGGGGCGGGGCCGGATCGGCGCGAGGCCCTAGAACGCCGCCGCGAGAAGCTGTTCACGGAGCTCGTCAAGGTGGAGCGGCAGCATCGGCAGGGCCGCATCCAGGCCACGCGGTACGGGACGCGGCGCGCCGAGTTGATCGACCAGCTCCAGAACGTGCTGCGGGAGCTGGACGAGGGTCTGGCGGTCGACCCCGCGCCGGCCGTTTCGGCCCAGGCGCCGGCATGAGCCGCGTGCCGATTCCCAACGCCGTCGACTTCGATCGGGTCGCCGTCGCCGGCGTGTCCCGTCACTTCGGGCGACGCCGCGCCCTGTCCCGCGTGACGTTCGACTGCGCGGCGGGCGAAATCGTCGGGCTCCTCGGTCCGAACGGGGCCGGCAAGTCGACCCTGCTGTCGGTGCTCGCGACCCTCGCCGCCCCCTCGGCTGGGAGCGTGCGCTACGGCGCGGCGACGGCCGCCGAGGCGGGCGCCGCCCTGCGTGCGCACATCGGCTTCCTCTCCCACGATCTGCAGTTGTATCCGGAGCTGTCGGCGCGCGAGAACCTGGAGTTCTTCGCGGGGCTGCACGGCCTCGACGACCCCCGGCGCGCGGCCGCGGACGCGCTGGTCCGGGCCGGTCTCGGCGACCGGGCCGACGACGTGGTCGAGGGATTCTCGCGCGGCATGCGCCAGCGGCTGGCCCTGGAGCGGGCGCTGCTGCACGACCCGCGCCTGGCCCTGTTCGACGAGCCGTTCACGGGGCTGGACGAGGCGTCGTGCGGCAGGCTCGTCGCGCGGCTCGAAGGCTTGCGGGCGGAGCGGCGCATCGTCGTGCTCGCCACCCACGACCTCGACATCGTCGACGGCCTGCTCGACCGGGCGTTCCTGCTGCGGGCGGGCCGGTTGCGGCCCCTCGGGGGCGCGGGGACGCTGCGCGGGCGGTACCGGGCCGCCGTCGCCGCGGGGGGGGCGCGGTGAGGGAGTTCCTGCGGGTCGCCTGGCTCGTCGTCCGCAAGGACCTGCGCGTCGAGTCGCGCAGCCGCGAGCTGCTCTTCACGACCGTCTTCTTCGCGATCTCCTGCGTGCTGGTGTTCTCGTTCGGCTTCGTCCGCGGCGGGCGCGCGGTGGAGGGGGCGGCGGCGGGCATCCTCTGGATCGCCATCGCCTTCTCCGGCACGCTGGCCCTCGGCCGCGCCTTCGAGCGCGAACGCTATCACGACGCCCTGCGCGGCCTGCTGCTGGCGCCGGTCGCCCGCCCCGCCATCTACGTCGGCAAGCTGGCGGGGCTGCTGCTGCTCCTCGCGGTGGTGGAGGCGATCGTGACGGTGATGGTCGCGTTCCTGTTCGAGGCCCCGCTGTTCCGTCATCCGGTCCGGCTCTTCGCGTTGCTGTCGCTCGGCACGCTCGGGTTCGCGGGGGTGGGGACCCTGTTCTCGGCGATGCTCGTGCGCGCCCGCAGCCGCGCCGTCCTGCTGCCGGTGCTGCTGTACCCGGTGACCATCCCGGTGCTGATCATGGGGGTCAGCGGCACCGCCGTGCTCATCGATCCCGAGCCGAACCTCGCGATGGCGCGCCTCTGGATCGGCCTGCTGTTCTTCTTCGACGCGGTGTTCCTGACCCTCGCGTTATGGACATTCGAGCCGGTCATGACAGAATGACACCGATGAACCGACGCCTCTTCCCGGTGCTCGCGGGCCTGTCGGCCTTCTTCCTGATGACCGCGCCCATCGTCATCATCCGCGCCCCCTACGAGTCGACGATGGGGCTGGTCCAGAAGATCTTCTACTTCCACTTCCCGGCGTGGATGGCGATGTTCCTCGCCGTCTTCGTGCTCGGCATCGCCAGCGTGCAGTATCTGTTCCGGGGGAAGGCGGCGGCCGACCGCCTCGCCGTCGCCGCGGCCGAGCTGGCCGTGGTGTTCGGGCTGATGGGGCTCATCACCGGGCCGCTGTGGGGGATCAAGGCCTGGGGCGTGTGGTGGCAGTGGGACGCCCGGTTGACGATGGCGGTGATCCTGGAGCTGATCCTGGTCGCCTATCTGCTCCTGCGCCAGTACGGCGGGGCCGGCTCGGACCGCCTCGCGGCGGGGGTCGGCATCTTCGCCATGGCCAACGTGCCGTTCCTCTACGTCTCGACCGAGATCTGGCGCACGGTGCATCCCCGGACCTCGGTGGTGCCCACGCTTCCCGTCGACTTCGGCCTGCCCCTCTGGTGGTCCTTCGCCGGGTTCATCGTGCTGTGCATGGCGCTGCTCGCGGCCCGGGCCAAGCTGGAGGAGCAGCGGGCGGCGCTCGATCGTCTCTACTTGGCGCTGGAGGAGGACTAGTGGGGATTCTGCGTCTCGGTGGCGCGTCGCGGCGGGCCGCGTCCCGGTGGGGCGTGCTCCGTGTGCTGGCGCTGGGGCTGGTCGTCGGCGCGGCGGCGGGCATGGCGGTGGCGGAGGCGGCGCAGCCCGCCACGACCGCGGCCCAGGACGGCTTCGTGCCGATGGGCGACATACCGCCCGAGGACCAGATGCCGGCGGCACCCCTCGTGGCCGCCGCGTATGCCGCGGTCTGGGCGATCGCCGTCGGCTATCTGTGGACCATCTGGCAGCGGCTGGGGACCGTCGAGGCGGAACTCGCCGACGTCGCCCGCCGCGTCGGAGACCGGGACGGGGCCTGAGTCCCCTCCCCGCCCCCTGAACGATGCCCGCCGGACACTTCGTCTACATCCCCGCCATCCTGCTGCTGGGGCTCGTGATCGGCTGGATTCTCGGGTCCCGCGCCGCCGCGGACGCGTACGCGGCGGAGCTGCGGCGCCGGGAGGAGCGCGCCGCCCGAAAGAAGAAGGCGCGCGAAGCCTGACCCTGCCGGGCTAGCCCGGAGACCGTCGCCTACGGCTCCGCTCGCCGCCCAACCAACCCTGCTAGGATTCTGCACCGTTCTACGGTGCCGACTCCTAGCGACCCAGGCCGAGCCGGAACGCGAGACTCTCGGGCAGGCCCACCTCGGTGATGCGCTGCTGCGCCAGATCGATGCGGTAGGGCACGCGGCGGAGCTCGATGCGGGGCTTCCGGGAGTCGTAGACCGCGTAGGACGCCCGCGAGTCGGTGTCGCGCGGCTGTCCGACCGAGCCCGGGTTGACGAGGTAGCGCCACTTCTTGTCGACGTCGATGACCGTCGTGTCGGGGCCTCCGGGGATGGGGTGGGTCACCGAGACGTCGGACCCCCGCTGAACGTAGGCCACCGGCACGTGGGTGTGGCCGAAGAAGCAGATGGGGCGGCGGGACGACTCGAAGGCGCGGGCCGCGTCCTCTTCGTCGGTGATGGTGGTGTCCTCGTCCGACGGCGTGCCGTGGCACACCTCGATCTCGCGGTTGACCCGTTTCGGCCCCGCCGGCAGGGCCGCCACCCGTTCCCGGTTCTCGTCGCTCAGCGCCTTGTGGGTCCAGCGCGCCGCCTCGCCCGCGACCCGGTGGAGGCGGTCGGGCTCGGTCACGCCGGTCGAGACCTTGTCGTGGTTTCCCCGGATGATGACGTCCGGCTCGAGCTGGAAGATGCGTTCGACGACCTCGTTGGGGTTCGCCCCGTAGCCCACGAGGTCGCCCAGCACCAGCAGGCGGTCGTAGGACTCGCGCGGAGAGCGGGCGAGCACCGCGTCGAGGGCGTCGATGTTGCCGTGTATGTCGCTGAGAATCAGGAAGCGCATAGGGAAGGGTCCCGCCTCGCCGCGGACACGCTGCGCCGACGGGGCGCGGCGCGTGGTCTCGCCGCCGGATGGCGGGCAGCGAGCCGACGGCTGCCCGCCGAGTCGCCCGGCTCCACACCGAGCCGGCCCGCCGCGCGCCGAGCCGGCCGGCCGCGTATCCGGCCCGGTCGCCTATGGGTCGCGCGGATCGCCTACAGATCGAGCCGATCGACGATCTGTTCGGCGATCTCGCCGATCGACGCCGCTCCGGCGTCCAGGCGTACGTGGGCCCGCCGATAGGCGGCCTGCCGGCGACGGAAAAGCCGCACCATGCCCGCCCGATCCGCGGCCAAGGGTCGCCGTCCGTCGCTCGGCAGACGCTCGATGACCCGCGACAAGGATACATCAAGCCAGATCGAGACGCCGTCCGCATCGATCAGGGTGCGGTTGGCGGGGTCCACGTAGGTGCCCCCGCCGGTCGCCACCACCACGTGCCGCGCCGGGACCTGGCCGGCGAGCACCGCCCGTTCGACCCGGCGGAAATAGGCCTCTCCGCGCCGCGAGAAGATGTCCGCGACGGCCATGCCCTCACGCCGTTCGATCAGCTCGTCGATGTCCTCGACCCGCCAGCCCAACTTCGCGCCGAGCGCGGCGGCGACGCTGCTCTTGCCCGCGCCCATGAACCCGACGAGGTAGATCTTGTCGTTGCGCATCGGCCGCGGGCGCGTCGGGCGCGGGTCGGTTCTCGGGCTACGCCGGGACGCAGATGGACGCCAGGACGTCGAAGAAGCCGGGGTAGGACACGTCCACCGCTTCGGCGTTGCGGATTCGACTCGGTTGCCGGGCGCCGAGGGCGGCGACGGCGAACGCCATCGCCAGCCGGTGGTCGCCGGCCGCGTCGGCCTCGCCCCCCCGGAGCGGCCGCGCGCCCGCGACGTGGAACCCGTCCGCCATCTCGTCCACGTGCCCCCCCAACGCGCGCAGGCCGTCGGCCAGCGCGGTGATTCGGTCGCTCTCCTTGTGTCTCAGTTCGCCGGCGCCGCTGACGCGCAGTTCGCCGCCGTGGGTGGCCAGCGCGGCGAGCGCCGGCAGCTCGTCGATGAGTCCCGGCACGTCGGCGGGCCCCACCGCGAGCGCGCGGTTCCCGCCATAGCGGACCCGGACCGACCCCCGGCGCTCGCCGCCTTCCTCGGTGACCTGCAGCAGGTCGACCCCCGCCCCCGCGCGTTCGAGCCAGGCGAGGACGGCGGTGCGGGTGGGGTTGAGGCCAACGTCCTCGAGGGTGACGTCAGAGCCGGGCAGGGCGGCGGCGGCGACGGCCCAGAACGCCGCCGACGACAGGTCGCCGGGTACCTTCAGCGTGGCCGCCCGCGGGCGCTGTCCGCCCCGGAGGGTGATGTTACCGCCGTCCTGGCGCAGCTCGACGCCGAACACCGGCAGGGCCAGCTCCGTGTGGTCCCGGGTGGCCGCCGTCTCCCTCACCGTGGTGTCGCCCGCCGCGTGGAGCCCGGCCAGGAGGACGGCGCTCTTGACCTGCGCGCTCGGGACCGGCGGGGTGAAGTCGATGCCCTCGAGGCGCGAGCCGGCGATGGTGAGCGGCGGGCGGTCGCCGTCGCCCGTCACCCGCGCCCCCATGCGCGACAGGGGCTCGATGATCCGGCGCATGGGGCGGCGGCGGAGCGACCCGTCCCCGGTGACCACGCTGGTGAACGGATGGCCGGCGAGCGCGCCGGACAGCAGCCTGAGCGTCGTCCCGGAGTTGCCGGCGTCCAACGGCCCCGTCGGCGGGGCCAGTCCCCGGAGGCCGCGGCCGTCGATGGTCACGACCCGGCGGCCCGCCGCGCCGGCGGGGGCGGCGGATTCCGCCACGCGGACGCCGAGGGCGCGGAGACAGGCCAGGGTGGAGGCGCAGTCGGCCCCCGGCGCGTAGCCGTCGATGGTCGACCGGCCCTCGGCCAGGGCCGCGAGCAGCGCGTAGCGGTGCGAGATCGACTTGTCGCCGGGTATCGGGACGCGGCCGCGGACGCGGGCGGCGGGGTGCACGACGACAAACGCCATCGGTAGCACTATAGCAGGCGGCGGGGCCGAGGGTCGTGGACGGCGGGCGGGGCGGGCCGGATCGACGAACGGCCTTGCGCCAATCGGGGCGCGACAGTATGTTACGCATTTGGATCGCGCGGCGGGAGGCCCCGCGGGCACGCGGGTCCCGCCCGAGACATTCGCCGTATGGCCAGCGACCCCGTCGTTCGTCTGACGTTCCGCAGCCACTTCGACATGCTGGACTTCGTGCAAGTCGTCAGCGACGAGCTGGGGAAGCTCGTCGGCTTCGACGGCGACTCGATCCACTGGGTCGGAGTGGCGGTCCGCGAATCGGTGATCAACGCCATCAAGCACGGCAACCGGGACGTCGAGGACAAGCTCGTCACCGTCGAGTTCGGGTTGGCCCCGCCGGCGGCGCCGACCCGCCTGACGGTCCGCGTCGTCGATCAGGGCGACGGCTTCGACCCCGGCGGGATCGCGGATCCGCTGGCCCCGGAGAACCTGCTGAAGTCGAGCGGCCGGGGCATCTTCTTCATGCGCAGCCTCATGGACGACGTGAGCATCCGGCGGGCGCCGGAGGGGGGCATGGAGGTGGTGATGGTGAAGACCCTCCGGGCCGTCGCCCGGGAGTCCGCCCCCCAGGAGTCGGCGCCGTAGGATCCGGCGCCCCGAACCGCTTCCCGCCCCCTGGACATGGCGTACCCATCGGCCTGGCTGGCCGCCGCCGTCGATATCGTGCGCCGCGCCGGCGCGATGCAGCTCGACCGCCCGGGCGGCGACCTCCAGGTCCGCAAGAAGGGCGCGATCGACCTCGTCACCGCCATCGACGTCGAGGTCGAGCGGATGGGCCGCGCCGTCATCGCCGAGCGCTTCCCCGACCACGAGGTGCTGGCGGAGGAGCTGGGGGGCGGCGCCGGCGGTGCCCCCGCCCGCTGCCGGTGGGTCTTCGACCCCCTCGACGGCACCGTCAACTTCGCCCACGGCCTGCCCATCTTCTGCTCGTGCATCGCCCTCGAAGTGGATCGGCGGCCGGTGGTGGCGGCGGTCTACGACCCGACCCGCCGGGAGCTGTTCACCGCGGAGCGCGGCGCGGGGGCGTGGCTGAACGACGCCCCCCTCCGGGTGTCCGACACCGGCTCCGTGCTCGACGCGATGCTGTGCACGGGGTTCCCCTACGACGTCCACGCCAACGTGGACGACCTGGTCGGGCTCTTCGGCGCCTTCGTCGCGCGGGCGCGGGCGGTGCGCCGGCTCGGCTCCGCCGCCCTCGACCTGTGCTACCTCGCGGCGGGGCGGTTCGACGGGTTCTGGGAGCAGCGCCTGCACCCCTGGGACATGTCCGCGGCCAGCCTCGTGGTCGAAGAGGCGGGGGGGCGCCTGTCGCGGTTCGACGGCGGCGCGTTCGACACCCACGGCGACGAGATCGTCGCCTCGAACGGGCGGATTCACGACGAGATGCTAAGGATCATCGCGGATCGGCCGTCGTCCCCGCCCCCGGACGGCGGAGGGGGGGCCGCGGGATGACGGCGCGGCGCGTGCGCGCCATCGACTGGACGTCGTGGCGGGCCGTCGACCCCGCGACGCTCGTCTTCGTCGTCAAGGGCCGGCGCATCCTGCTGATCCGCAAGAAGCGCGGGCTCGGGGCCGGCAAGATCAACGGCCCCGGCGGCCGGCGCGAGGCGGGGGAGTCGTTCCGCGACTGCGCGGTCCGCGAGATGCGCGAGGAGCTCGGGGTGACCCCGCTCCACCTCGTGCGCCTCGGGCAGCACTGCTTCCAGTTCGTCGACGGCTACTCGACGTTCGTCCGGGTGTACCGCGCGTCGGACATCGACGGCGAGCCGGTGGAGACCGGCGAGGCGGCGCCCCTGTGGTTCGACATCGACGCGATCCCCTTCGACGAGATGTGGGAGGACGACCGTCACTGGCTGCCCCTGGTCATCGCGGGGCGCCGGTTCGCGGGCCGCTGGATCTTCGACGGCGAACGGATGCTCGACTACACCCTCGACATCGTCCCGGGCGGTGCGGACTTCTAGCCGCGTGGTCGGCCCGGAGCCCGCGTAGCTCCACTCCACCGTTCGACGATACGGCGTCATCCGGAATGGACACCGGCTTTTCTGGCGGGAACCCTTCAAGTTGCTGCAAGAAAGCAGGTTGTCAGGAATCTCAGGCTTGGCACGACTGTTGCTCACTTCCATATCGGGTCCAGAAAGCCCGGCCGCGGCCGGACGTGTGGCGCCGGCCGGCGAAGGGGCCCGTGAGGAGGACGAGATGTCGATGAGGTCGATGCGAGGGATGGCGCTGGCGGTGCTTCTGGCCGTCGTGTGGCCCGCGCCAGTGCTGGCGCAGGACAGCTCGCTGAGCTTGAACTTGGGGCGATTCACGGTCCGGGGGGCGGACACGCGCATCGCCGACGATGTGCTGCTCGCGAACCTGCAGGACTTCTACTTCTTCCTCGACGACCTGGACGGCGCCAGCGTCGGCGCCGAATGGCTCCTCGGGGTCGGCGACTACCTGGAGGTCGGAGTCGGGGCGGGCTGGTACCGGCGGACGGCGTTCAGCGTCTACGACCAGTTCGTCGACCTGGACGGGACGGAGATCGAGCAGGACTTCACCCTGCGGGTGGCGCCGTTGACGGCAACCGCCCGGTTCTTCCCTTTCGGGCGGCGGGCGGTGGTACAGCCCTACGCGGGCGCTGGGGTGGGCCTCTTCAACTGGCGCTACAGCGAGGTCGGCGAGTTCATCGACTTGAGCTATGAGGACCCGCCGCCCGTCTTCTGGGGCCAGTACACGGCGGCCGGCAGCGATGTCGGCCGCGTCTACCTCGCGGGGCTGCGGTTCGGGGGACGCCGCTACGCGGCGGGGATCGAGTTCCGCTACCGGGACGCCCAGGGCGTGCTCGCCACCGACCAGGGCTTCCTCGGCGAGCGGATCGATCTGGGGGGCATGACCACCGCCTTCACCTTCAACGTCGGGTTCTGACCGGCCGGCGGGGCGGGCCGCGGCCCCGGGCGGGGTCCCTTCCCGGCGGATCCGGAGTCGGCCGCCGGCCCGGTCGCGGCCGCCCATGTCCCCGGTTAGGAACTCGGCTCGGGCGCGCCGTCCTGCGGAAGCTGGTTGTCCCGGGCACCGTCGGCGGCCTTGTATCGATCAGCGCCCCGGGCGCCCGCCGACGGCGCCGGGGGCCCGCCGCCTGCGGCTATAATCCCGCCGAACCGTCTCCACCCCGCGATTGATGAGTCCAGAGCTGTCGGTCGTCATCCCCCTGCTGGACGAGGCCCCCAACGTCGACGAGCTCTACCGGGAGCTGACGGAGACCCTCGACGCCTGGGGGCGGACCTACGAGATGGTCTTCGTCGACGACGGCAGCACCGACGGGACCTTCGAGCGGCTCGCCCGGCTGCAGGCGTCGGACCCCCGGATGCGGGTGGTCCGGCTGCGCCGGAACTTCGGGCAGACGGCGGCGTTCTCGGCGGGGTTCGCGGCGGCGCGGGGACGCCTGATCGCCACCGCCGACGGCGACCTGCAGAACGATCTCGGCGAGATTCCCCGTATGGTCGACAAGCTCGGCGAAGGGTTCGACATCGTCTGCGGGTGGCGCAAGCGGCGCCGCGACCCCTGGATCTCGCGCCGGCTCGTGTCGGCCGCCGCCAACGTGCTGATCTCGCGCGTGACCGGGGTGCGGCTGCGCGACTACGGGTGCTCGCTCAAGGTGTTCCAGGCCGAGGTGGTCAAGTCGCTGCGCCTCTACGGCGAGATGCACCGGTTCATCCCCGCCATCGCGAGCGAGCAGGGGGTGCGCATCGCCGAGGTCGTCGTCAACCACCGGCCGCGTCGGCACGGCCGGTCGAAGTACGGCCTGTCGCGGACGCCGCACGTGATCCTGGACCTCGTCACGGTCAAGTTCCTGCTCAGCTACTCGACTCGGCCGCTGCAGATCTTCGGCCTTGTCGGCGCGGCGATGGGGGCGGCGGGGGCCGCGATCACTGGGTGGCTGGCGTACATACGGCTGTTCGGGGGGCAGGACATCGGCGGCCGGCCTCTGCTGCTGTTCGGCATCCTGCTGCTGTTCACGGGCGTGCAGCTCGTGACCCTCGGGCTCCTCGCCGAGCTGCAGGTCCGCACGTACCACGAGTCGCAGGACAAGCCGACGTACTATGTCCGCGAGGTGCTCGAGACGCCGCCGGCCGCCGACGCCGCGCCGGCGCCTGCGCTCCGCGAGTGACCGGGAGCCGGGCGCCGCGTCGACTGCGTGGACCCGGCCGCGCGGCTGGGGCGGCTGCTCGACGTGGGTCGGGCATTTCGCCGAAGACGCCGGGCAGGTCCTGGTCGGGGCGGCGGGGAGCCGCGGGATGAACACTGGAGAGCCGGGAGGTTACGCCGTGGAGCGGCGCTGACGCTGGCGGCGTTGGTTTGGGCGGCGAGCGGCGCCGCCGGCGACGATCGGCGGGCGCGGATGACGGTATCGGACGAAGGACGGCGCGACGTGCCGGTGCGATTGGCGTTTCTGGGATGCGGGTTCATCACCGGGGTGCACAGCCGGCAC
This sequence comes from Vicinamibacterales bacterium, assembly GCA_963664545.2. GTDB lineage: Bacteria > Acidobacteriota > Vicinamibacteria > Vicinamibacterales > UBA8438 > JAJEEA01. The sequence continues at coordinate 5,101,080 of OY761475.2, forward strand.
CTGCGGCGGCTGCGGGGGATGGTCACGTGCAGCTTCGCGAGCCGCGATCCGGCGAAGGCCGAGGCGTACCGGCGCCGGTACCGCGGCGCGCGCAGCTATGAAGGCTACGCGGCGGCGATCGAGGACCCGCGGGTGGACGCGGTGGTCGTCGCGGTGCCGCCGCGGTTCCATCTCGATCTGGCGCTGCGGGCGCTGGCCGCCGGCAAGCACGTGCTGGTCGAGAAGCCCGCCTTCCTCCGCATGGCCGACTACCGGCGGGTGCGGGCGGCGCGGGACCGCGCGGGCCGGGTGGTCCTCGTGGGCGAGAACGACCACTACAAGCCGCTGGCCGTCTGCCTGCGGCGGCTCCTCGCGCGCGGAGTCATCGGCGATCTGGTGCTCGCCCAGTTCACGACGGTGGTCGAGCGGCTGAAGGCGGCCGACGACTGGCGCAACGACGAAGGCATGGCGGGGGGCGACGCGTTCTTCGAGGAGGGCATCCACTGGCTGCACCTCGCCAACAGCTTGGGCATGGCCATCACGGCGGCCACGGGGTTCGCGCCGCCCCCGTCGCGGCGGGGGCCGGACCGCCGGTCGAAGAGCATGCTGGCCGCGTTCCGGTACGCGAACGGCGCGGCGGGCGCGCTGTTCTACTCGCGCGAGGTGCCGTCGCTGCTGCGCGGAGTGCGGCTCTCCAAGCTGTACGGGCGGGACGGCGTCATCACGTTCGAGTCGAACGGCGGGTTCGTCGTCGTGCGGGGCCGCGGCCTGCCCCGGATGCTGTTTCCCGGCGTGCGGGACATCCGTGGCTACCAGGCCATGTACCGCGACTTCGTCGGCGCGGTTCGATCCGGGCGGGCGCCCGAGATGAGCCTCGAGGCGGCCATGGACGACCAGCGGGTCATGGACTGGATCTACGCGGCGGATGCGGCCGCGCCGCCGTCGACGGCGGCTCGACGGGATTGACGCGGGCCGGCGACGCGGCGGGTTCCGGCCCGGGCCTCGCGCGGCGGGTCCCCGCGGTGCGCCAAGTCGCCGGTGTTGCCGGGAGCTGCGGATCGCGACAGGCGTTCTCGGACGGAGCGGGCGCCTCCGGAGCGGGCGGCGGCGGTGGTTCCAGAGGGGGTGCCGCACGCCGGCCAGGCGACGGCCAGCGGGAACGACCTGCGGGGCGCGCCCGGAATCGGAACGGCGATGGCGAGCGAGCGCTACGACATCATCATCATCGGGACCGGTGCGGGGGGGGGCACCCTCGCCCGCGCCCTCGCCGACGCCCCCGCCCGCATCCTGCTCCTCGAACGGGGCCGCTTCGTGCCGCGCGAGCCGGAGAACCGGGATCCGGCCGCGGTCTGGCGGGACCGGCGCTACCAGACGTCGGAGCAGTGGCGCGACGGCGACGGCAGGCCGTTCCGCCCCTATACCCACTACTGCGTCGGGGGGAACACCAAGTTCTGGGGCAGCGTCCTGTTCCGGATGCGCCGCGAGGACTTCGGCGAGCTCGAGCACGTCGACGGCGTCTCGCCGGCCTGGCCCATCGACTACGACGCCCTCGAGCCGTACTACGAGCGGGCGGAACGGCTGTACGAGGTGCACGGCACGGCCGGGGAGGATCCCACCGAGGCCCCGCGGAAGCCCTTCCCGCACGCCGCGGTCCCCCATGCGGAGCAGGTGGCCGAGTACGTGGCCCGCATCCGCGGGCAGGGGTTGCACCCCTCGCCCCTGCCCCTGGGGCTCCGGGGCCCGGGGGAGCCGGGGCGCTGCATCCTGTGCGACACGTGCAACTCGTTCCCGTGCCACCGCGACGCGAAGAGCGACGCCGACGTGTGCTGCGTCCGCCCCGCCGCCGCCCGCGGCAACGTCACCCTGTGGACGGGGGCGCGGGCGCGGCGCCTGCTCACCGACCCCGCCGGCCGGCGGGTCGAGGCGGTCGAGGTCGACCACGACGGCGGGCGGCGCCGGGTCGAGGCGTCGCTCGTGGTCGTGTCGTGCGGGGCCGTCAACTCGGCCGCGCTGCTGCTGCGGTCGGCGAACGGGAAGCACCCCGACGGCCTCGCGAACTCCTCGGGCCTCGTGGGGCGGCGCTATATGGCGCATCTCGCGACGATGATGGCGGGGTTCCATCCGTTCCGGCGCAACCGCACCGTCTTCCAGAAGACGGTGGCCATCAACGACTTCTATCTGCGGGGGCCGGACGGGGGCTACCCGCTGGGGCAGATCCAGACCCAGGGGCGGACCCACGGGGTCATGGCCCGGACCGCGGTGCCGTGGATGCCGCTGGGGTTCTTCGACTTCTGGGTGGCGCGGGGCCTCGACTGGCTCGCGATGACCGAGGACCTGCCGCGGCCCGGCAACCGGGTGACGGTCGAAGGGGACGGGTGCATCCGGCTGCGCTACCGGCCGAACAACGTGCGCGCCCACGAACGGCTGGTCCGCGAGGTGCGGAGGATGCTGCGCCGCCTCGGACTGGGCATCGTCTACGTCCATCCGCGGTCGATCCACAATACGACCCACCAGTGCGGCACGCTGTGCTTCGGGACCGACCCGCGCCGCTCGGTGCTCGACCCCTGGTGCCGCTCGCACGATGTCGAGAACCTGTTCGTGGTCGACGCGTCGTTCTTCCCGTCGTCGTCGGCGGTCAACCCGGGGCTGACCATCGCGGCGCAGGCCCTGCGGGTGGCCGATCACATCCGCGAGACGGCGCTGCGCCGCCCGTCCGGCGGGGGGATCGGGGGGCCGCGACCGTAGAATCTCCGCCGCGGGAGTCGGTGCCGTAGGATGGATTCCTGGAGGGTCGTGGGGGCACCGGGCGGCACCGTTGGGGAAGACGGGCGTGTCGGTGTCAGCAGGAGCCCTCAGGGGGGTGCGCGAGGGGGGACCCCTCGCAGGAACAGCCGGCGGCGCGGGGGGGAGGGACACCATCGTGCGCGTCCGATCATTCAGCCACACCGGCATCACCGTGTCCGACTTCAATCGGGCGGTGCGCTTCTACTGGGACGTCTTCGGGTGTCCCCTGGTGGGGGTGTCCGACGCCCCGACGGAGCGGGTGCGGGGTTTCTTCGGGGTCGACGCCCCTGAGCCGGCCTGCAAGATCGGCTGGATCCGCGTCCCCGGCGGCGCGGTGATCGAGATCTTCGAGTTCAGGCCGGACCAGCCGGCGGCCCAGGTGTCCTGGAACCGGGTCGGGCTCACTCACATCTGCTTCAACGTGCGCGACACCGGGCGCTGGCACGACTACCTGGTGGACAAGGGGGTGGAGATCGTCAGCCGGCCGGAGCGGTCGCCCCACGGCCACACCCTCTTCTTCGCCCGCGACCCCGACGGCAACCTCATCGAGCTGACCGACCTGCGCCACATGCACCACGTGCTGCGGTGGTTCGGCCCGCTCGGCGGCTGGCTCTTCCGCCGGGGCGTCGGTCAGGACTATCGGCGCTACTACGAACCGTCCGACCCGCGGCCGTGAGGAGGTTCCGTCGGCGGCGAGTCGCCGGGGCCGCGAGGGCGACGAACACCTTGATGTCGCCTGCGGGTCCTGCGGGCTCCCGCCGGCGCGCCGGCGCGCCGACGGGCCGACGGGCCGACGGGCCGACGCGTGGTAAGCTGCAATCATGCTTGATACGCATGCCATCGCTCGCACGTTGACGGCGGCCGAGCTCTCCCCGGCTCAGGTGGACGCAATCACGGACGCGATCCGCCAGGCGGCGGAGCATGAGGCGACCGACAGCGAGACCTTCGCGACGAAGGCAGATCTCTCGACCCTTGAGACGAGCCTGCTCAAGTGGACGCTCGGCATCGTCCTGTCGGTGGCCGGCATCCAGACCGCGATACTGATAGCCGCGCTGCGGTTCCTCGTCTGATACCGGCGACGTTCGACCGGACCGCAAGCCGCTAGTTCCCGCAGACCCGTCGGGCAATCTCGGCCACCCTCGCCGGTACGTCCTCCGGCAGTTCCGGATAGATGGGCAGGGTCAGCGTGCGGGCGGCGGCCGCTTCGGCATGGGGGTGGTCGCCGGGCCGGCCGCCGAGGTCGGCGCAGCAGGCCTGCAGGTGTAGCGGAACCGGATAGTGCAGGCCGGTCTGGATTCCCGCCGCGCCGAGGGCCCGGCGCAGCGCGTCCCGATGCCGGGTCTCGACCGGGTAGCCGTTGTAGACGTGGCGGACGTCCGGCCGCGCCGCGGGCGCGGTGACCCCGGTGGGGGCCAGCGCGCCGTCGTAGGCGGCGGCGATGCGGCGGCGGGCTTCGGTCCACGCGGGGAGATGACGGAGCTTGACCCGGAGGATGGCGCCCTGGAGGGCCTCCATCCGGTAGTTGAATCCCGCCCGCGGGCGCGCGCGGCGTCCGTCGTCGCCCCAGCTCCGCAGGGTGCGGACGGCCCGGGCGTGCGCCTCGTCGCCGGTGACGATCATGCCGCCCTCGCCGTACGCGCCGAGGTTCTTGGTGGGGTAGAAGCTGAAACAGCCCAGGTCGCCGAGGCCGCCGACCCGCCGGCCGCGGTACTCGGCGCCGTGCGCCTGCGCGGCGTCCTCGATCACCGCCACGCCGCGGGGGCGGGCGAGGGCGAGCAGCGGGTCGAGGTCGGCAGGATGGCCGAAGAGGTGCACGGGGATGACCGCCTTCGTCCGCACGGTCATCGCCGCCTCGACCCCGTCCACATTGATGGTGCGGGTCCGGGGGTCGATGTCGACGAACACGGGGGTGGCGCCGGTGTAGCGGATGGCCGCCACGGTGGCGATGAACGTGAAGGGGACCGTGATCACCTCGTCGCCGGGTCCCGCGCCGGCCGCGAGGAGGGCGAGGTGGAGGGCGCTGGTGCCCGAGTTCACGGCGACGCCGTGCGCGGCCCCGCAGAAGTCGGCGAACTCGCGCTCGAAGGCGCTCACCTCCGGTCCGAGCGCGAACTGACCGCTCCCGAGGACGCGCGCCACCGCCTCGTCGATCTCGGGCCGGATCGACGCGTACTGGCTCCGGAGGTCGACGAAGGGGACGTCGGTCACGGCGCGATGGATACCCGGCGCCAGTCGCCGCCTCCGCCGAACGCCCGCGCCGCGAAGCACCAGACGACCAGCCGCTTCCGGCTCCAGTAGTCCGGGTCGGCGCGGGCCCGCCGGCCGAGGTCCTCGAGGGCGGTGAGGGCGCCGGGGCCCGGGGCGGCCGCGAGATCGACCGCCAGACCGAGCTCGAAGGCGAGCTGATCGGGCAGCCCCGCCCCGGCCGCGTGCAGGTCGCCGCCGGCGTGGAACACCAGCGCATGGCTGTCGCCGAGCAGCAGGACGGGGCTATCGGGATCGGGATCGACGGCGGTCCGGTCGCGGCCGGTCGCGCGGATCACGCCCCGCAGGCGCAGCTCCTCCCGGCCCGCGGGCACGCCGCCGGGGCCGGCGAGGTCGCCGCTGATGCCGGTGCTATACCAGCTCGCCCCGAACGACTCGGTCTCCAGCCCCGCGTACCACGGCCTGGCGCGGACCTCGTCGGCGATGGCGGCGGCGGCCGTCGTGCAGCCGCTGCCCGACCAGTGGCTGTCGGTGCGGCAGTACAGGGGCCCCTCGGGGTGGAAGCGCTCGCGGATGAAGTGCTCCGTCAGGTCGAGGACATCGACGCCGCCGGCGCGGAGCCGCTCGTAGAGCCGCTCGAGGGCGGGGTCGAGGCGGGGCGGCGGAACCGGGACCGCCACCGCCCCGGACACCTTCTCGGGGAACACGACGGACTTCGGCGGAACCGGGACTAGGAGCAGTTCGACATCCATTGCCGCGAGTTGGCGCCGCACGTCGAGGACGGCCGCGACGGGGCCGGTGTCGAGCGGAGGCCCCGGCGTCGACGCTCCGCCGCCGGCCGGCTCGGGGAGACCGTCCAGGCCTACCTGCCGCAGCTCCGGGCCGAGGAAGAGCCAGTCGTCCAGGCCGCGCACGGCGACACGCCCCCCGGCTTCCGCCTCGCGCGCCAGCCGATCCAGCTCGGCCCGGAACGGCCCCAGCACGGCGCCGGCGTCCGGTCCGCCGCAGCCGGCGAGCAGCGCCAGGGCGGCGCCGGCGGCCAACCGTCGGTGGCGCAACCCCGCGTCGCCGCGGGAACGCGGGCCGCGGGCTCCTGGGCGGGAGAGGGCGTGCGTCATTGATGTGTCATGCCCCCGGCCGCTGGGCGGACGACTCCGCCGCGTGACCCGCGCGGGGCGGTGGTGCCGCGGGGCGATGCCTCGAAGGGAAAACGAACCGCGGAGGGGCATCGACGCACGGGGCACTTCGCGAAAGAAACTGGTGATTGGAGGCCGCGGCCATTGTACCATCGTCGCGTCGCGCGCGGCCGGCGCTGGTCCGGCCGCCCCGCCGGCATCGCCGGCCTTCCCAGCCCGACTCATGTCCGGTATCGCCGGCATCGTCGAACGTGATCCGGCCCGCCCGGTCGATCCGACCCAGATCAATCGTATGGTCGAGACCCTGCGTCATCGCGGGCCCGATCAGCACGGCCAGCTCGTCCGGCCCGGGGTCGGCCTCGGCATGCGGCGCCTGTCGGTCATCGACGTCCGCAACGGGCAGCAGCCGTTCTCCAGCGAGGACGGGTCGACGCATCTCGTGGCCAACGGGGAGATATACAACCACGCCGAACTGCGCCGCGAGCTGGTCGGCCGGGGGCACCGGTTCCGCAGCCGCTCGGACGTCGAGGTCATCCTGCACGGCTACGAGTCGTTCGGCGTCGACGTGCTGACGCGGCTGCGGGGCATGTTCGCGTTCGCGCTGTGGGACGCGAACAACCGCCGCCTCTTCGCGGGCCGCGACCGGGCCGGCGAGAAGCCGCTCTTCTACGCCCAGACCCCCCAGCGCCTCCTGTTCGGCTCGGAGATGAAGGCGCTGCTGGTGCGGCCGGAAGTGTCGCGGGAGATGGACTTCGAGGCGCTGGATCAGTTCCTGACCTACGCCTACGTGCTCACCCCCAGGACGATCTTCGCGGACGTGCGGAACCTGCCCCCGGCCCACTACCTCGTCTACGAGCGCGGCTCCGTGAAGGTCGAGCGGTACTGGGACCCGGCGTCGGTGCCGGTGCGGAGCTGGACCGACGACGAGGCGGCGTCGGCCCTCCGCGACGCGCTCTCGCGGGCGGTGGCCGCCCAACTGATGTCCGACGTGCCGCTCGGCGCGTTCCTGGGCGGCGACGTCGAGTCGAGCACCGTGGTCGGCCTGATGGCGGCGGCCGGACGGCCGGTGGCCACCTTCAGCCTGGGGTTCGAGGCGGCCGGCTACGACGAGCGGCCCCAGGCCCGCGCCGTGGCGTCGCACTTCGCGACCGATCACCGGGAGGGGGTGGTCGATCCCCACCTCGCGACGCTGTTCGAACGCGTGACCGCCCACTTCGACCAGCCGTTCGCCGACGCCGCGGCGTTCCCGACGTTCCTGATGTCGCAGATCGCGCGGCAGCACGTGAAGGCGGCGGTGTCCGGCAGCGGGGGCGCGGTCCTCTTCGGGGGCTACCGGACCTACCGGACCGAGGCGCTGGCGCGGCGCGTTTCGGCCGTGGTTCCCGACGCCGCCCTGCGGCTGCTCTCGGCCGCGACGGCCTTGCTGCCGCCGAGCGAGAAGAAGCAGGGCGTCGTGAACCGGCTCCGCCGTTTCGCCCTGGGGCTGGGGGCGGCACCCGAGAACGTCGCGCACTATCGATGGATGACGGTTCTCGACGCGCCCGGCAAACGGCGCATCTACACGCCGGCGTTCCGGCGCGCCCTCGTCGACAGCGACGTGTACGCGCCGATTCGCCGCCAGTTGCAGGGCGCGCACACCGACGACCTCCTCAACCGCCAGCTCTACGCCGACCTGCTGGTGTTCCTGAGCGACGACCTGCTGGTGATGGTCGACCGCGCGAGCATGGCGACCTCGCTGGAGACCCGCTCGCCGTTCCTCGACGTCGACGTCATGGAGCTGGCGTTCTCGATGCCGGGCTCCCTCAAGATCCGGAACGGGGAGCGGCAGTACGTCCTGAAGCGCGCGATGCGTCCGGTGTTTCCCGAGTCGATGCTGCGCCGGCCGACGGCGGGGTTCTACATGCCCACGCGGACCTGGCTGCGTCAGCAGTGGGCCCCGCTGATGCAGGATCTGCTGGGGCCCGACCAGGTGCGGCGGCGGGGCTGGTTCGAGCCCGCGGAGGTCACCCGCCGCGTCGGCGATCATCTCGCGGGCCGCCGCGACCACGCCCGGCTCTTGTTCTGCTTGATGGTGCTGGAACGGTGGTCGCAGAGGTTCCTCGACTAGCCGGGAGAGCGTCCGCCCGGCGCTTTCGTCGTATCATGGACGGGGGCCGGGTCGGCGGTCCGGCGCGCGCCGGCCGGGCGCCCCGTCGGCGTCTCTCCGTGTGGCTCGGTCTTCAGCGCGGCATCCAGACAGTGCAGTCATGGCGTACGAGAGCGCACTCCAGAAGAAGCTGGCCCGCAAGATGACGAAGGCCATCGTCGACTTCGAGCTGATCGAGGACGGCGACCGGGTCATGGTCGGATTGTCGGGCGGCAAGGACAGTTGGGCGCTGATGCAGCTTCTGGACGCGCTGCGCCGCCGGGCGCCCATCGACTTCACCCTGGTGGCGGTGAACGTCCATTCAGGCTACCGCGACTACCAGCACGACGCGGTCGCGCGCGCGTGCGCGGAGCGCGGCTGGGAGCTTCGGATCGAGCACACGTCGATCGGGGAGATCATCGACGACAAGCTGGACGAGGGGGCGACGCCCTGCTCGCTCTGCGCGCGGCTCCGGCGCGGCGTGCTGTACCGGATCGCCGGCGAGGTGGGGGCGACGAAGATCGCCCTCGGGCACCACGCCGACGACTTCATCGAGACCCTGCTGCTGAACGTGTTCTTCGCCGGTGCCCTGAAGGCGATGCCGGCCAAGCTGGTGTCGGACGATCGGCGCCACGTGGTCGTCCGCCCGCTGGTCTACGTCAGCGAGGAGGAGGCGCGGGACTGCACCCGGGAGGCCGGCCTGCCCGTGATCGGCTGCTGCTGCCCGGTCTGCGGCGACCTCGGGCTGCAGCGGCAGCGCGTCAAGCGTCTGCTGCTCGACCTCGAGCGGGAGCATCCGGGGGTCAAGCAGTCGATGCTGAAGGCGCTCGGCAACGTCGCGGGGCGGCACCTCCTCGACCGGCGGCTGAATCCGGCGGCGGAGCTCCGGGCGGACGCCGCCGCCGCCGGTCGCGCGCGCCCGCCGGCATCGGGTGAAGCGGCGGTCGTCTGATTGCGCCGGGCGCGCGGGGGCCGACGTGTGCGGTTCGGGAATCGGCGGTGCCGGCCTGCGCGCGTGCCCAAGAAGGCGCGCTTCGGGAACCCACATGAGAGCGGTCGTGCAGCGGGTGGCCTCGGCCCGGGTCACGGTCGACGACCGGCCGGTGGGAGGCATCGGGTGCGGCCTGCTGGTCCTCGTCGGGATCGCCGGCGGGGACGGGGCCGACGCGGTGTCGTATCTCGTCGACAAGGTCGTCGGGCTGCGGGTCTTTCCGGACGCCGACGGCCGAATGAACCGCTCCGTGCTGGAGGTCGGCGGCGGGGTCCTGCTCGTCTCGCAGTTCACGCTCTACGGCGACTGCCGCCGGGGGCGCCGTCCGTCGTTCGCGGGGGCGGCGGGGCCGGAGGAGGCGCGCGCGGTGTACGAAGAGATCGTCCGGCGGTTCCGTGACCGCGGGGTCGCGGTCGAGACCGGGGAGTTTCGAGCGCACATGAGGGTCCACTCCGTCAACGACGGACCGGTGACGATCCTCCTCGACGCCGGGAAGGCCTTCTGAACGGGGAGACGGATGAGCGGCAGGGTGACGCGTCTCGGCGGGTGGGTGCTCGGATTCTGTCTCGCCGCGGGGGCGGCGGAGGCCCAGCAGCGGCCGCTCTTGACCGAGGACCCCGAGCCGGTCGGCGACGGCCTCGTGCTGCTCGAGGCGGGCGTCGACCAGACCTGGGACCACGTCTATCCCGTGTCCGGCCTCAAGGGGCAGCTCCTGCGGGCCCCCAGGCTCGGGCTCAGCTTCGGCATGGGGTCCCGGGCCGAAATCCAGCTCGAGGCGGTGTCCATCAGCCGCCTCATCATCGCCGAACGCTTCGACGCGCCGCTCGCGCACATGGTCCAGGTGCCCGGCGACACGACGCGGGGCTGGGACGACGCGGTCATCGGGGCCAAGGTGAAGCTGGCCGACGAGGGCGGGGTGATGCCCGCCGTCGGCCTGCGGTTCGCGACCCGGCTGCCCAACGCCAGCAACGAGACCGGCCTCGGCCTCGACACGATGGACTTCTTCCAGTCGCTGCTCGTCGGCAAGACGGTGCAGTCGATTCGCCTCGTCGGCAACGTCGGCGTGGGCATCCTGTCGGACCCCACGCGGGGCGACCGCCAGAACGACGTGCTGACCTACGGCGTATCGCTCGCCCGCGCCATCACCGACGCCTCCGAGATCGTCGGCGGGGTCAACGGGCGCATCAGCACCCGGCGGGGCACACCTCCCCCCGGCACCGAGTCCCGCGGCCGGATGACCTTCGGCGTCCGCTACACCCGCGGGCCGGTGCGGCTGGACGGCGGGCTGTTCACGGGGCTCACGCCGCTCGATCCCAAGCTGGGGGTGACCGCCGGCCTCACCTGGGTGTTCCAGAGCCCGCTGGCGCCCTGAGCCGTAGCGATGCCTCTCGACCTCGTCAAGGCCCACGCCTACGGGAACGACTTTCTCTTCGCGCCCGCGGAGCAGGCCGCGGCGGACGGGCGCGCGGCGCTCGCCCGCCGCCTCTGCGACCGTCACACCGGGGTGGGCGGCGACGGGCTCGTCTTGTACGAGCCCACCGCGGCCGGCGCCCGGATGACCCTCTACAACGCGGACGGCGGGCGGGCGGAGGTTTCCGGCAACGCCGTGCGCTGCCTGGCCGCGATCGTGGTGCGCGATCGGCCGGCGCTCGATAGCCCGGTCGTCGAAACGGACGCCGGCCCGATACCGCTGACGCGGATCGGCCCGGCCGGCCGGCGGACGACGTTCGAGGCCCTCATGGGCGCGCCGGCCGGCCTCCGGCGCCGGAAGCTGGAGGCGGGCGGCGAGGACGTCGAGGTGGTGGCGCTGTCGGTCGGGAATCCCCAGTGCATCGTGCTCGGCGGGGAGGTGAGCGACCGCCGCCTCCACCGCCTCGGCGCCGCCCTCGCCGTCCATCCCGCGTTCCCCGAGGGCACGAACGTCGAGCTGGTCGCGGTGGAGTCGCCGTCCCGGATCCGCATCCTCATCTGGGAGCGCGGCGTCGGTCCGACCGCCGCGTCCGGCACGGGCGCGTGCGCGAGCGCGGTGGCGGCGGCCGCTTTCGGCGGCGCCTCGCGCGACGTCGAGGTGGTGTCCCCGGGCGGCGCGCAGCGGGTGCGCTGGACCGACGAGGGCATCCGGCTGACTGGGTGGGCCGACATCGTCCTGACCGGACGGTGGCTCGGCAGCGAACCGGAGCCGTAGCAGGCGGCCCGAAGATGCGCAGCCCCCGCGATCTCTGAGGCGGCGGGCGGGTGCAGCGTACGCGTACGTCTTCCCCTCGACGGCGCGGGTGACGGCCTTCTTGCTCCGCGATTCCCGCGAAAAACGGGGCCGGAAGGCTTCCCATCAACCTGTGCGCGGTTTTTGCAGGCAACTCCACCGGGGCGACGCCCGGCCGGGATTCCGGCGCCGGCGTTCCGTGCGGTCCTGTCTGCGCGCCCGCGTATGGTACGATGAAGTCACTCGCTCTCCACGACCGACCCCGCGAGAAGCTCGAGCGTCTCGGGCCGTCAGGTCTGGGCGACAACGAGTTGCTGGCGATCGTGCTCGGTCACGGGTTCCGCGACGCGAGCGCCATCGACGTCTCGAACCGGATCCTGGCGACGGTGCAGGGCGTGCACGGACTGACGCGGCAGTCTTTCGGCGATCTGTGCCGGCTGAAGGGGCTCGGGGCGGCGAAGGCGGCGCAGGTGCTGGCCGCCGTCGAGCTGGGCCGCCGCACGCTGGTGCGCGCGCCGGACCGCCGCGAGCGCCTGGGTTCTCCCCGGGAGGTCGCGTCCTACCTCCTGCCGAGCTACGGCGCCCGCGCCGTCGAACAGTTCGGCATCGTGATGCTGGACACGAAGCACCGGATCCTCAAGACGACGCTGCTGTCGAGCGGAACCCTCGACGGCAGCCTCGTTCATCCGAGAGAGGTGTTCCGGGCGGCGGCCGGCGGCGGGGCGGCGGCGATCGTGCTGTTCCACAACCATCCGTCCGGCGACCCCACGCCGAGCGGCGACGACGTGGCCCTGACCGCGCGCCTCGTCGAGGCGGGGCTGTTGATGGGCATCGAGGTCGTCGACCACCTGATTCTGGCCGACGCCAAGTATTGCAGCTTCAAGGAGTTGGGGCGGATCTGACGTGGCCCGGATTCTCTATCTGGACTGTTTCTCGGGCGCGTCGGGCGACATGGTCATCGGCGCCCTGCTCGATGCCGGCCTGCCCTTCGAGCGCCTGCGGGAGGCCCTGGGCAGTCTGGCCCTTGGGGACGAATGCAGGGTATCGGCCGGGCCGGTGACGCGGTCGGGGGTGGGGGCCACGAAGTTCACGGTGACGGAGGCCGCGCGCGACGGCGCCGGTCATCCGCACCGTCATCTCTCGGGCATCCTGAGGCTGGTGGAGCGGTCGGCGCTCGCCGAGGCGTCGCGGGCGCGGGCGGCGCGGCTGTTCCGGCGGCTGGCGGAGACCGAGGCGGCGATACACCGGATGCCGGTGGAGAAGGTGCACCTGCACGAGGTCGGGGCCCTCGACTCCATCATCGACATCGTCGGCGGGGTCTTCGCGCTGGAGTGGTTCGCGGCCGACCGCATCGTCGCCTCCGCCGTCAACGTGGGGAGCGGCACCGTCGCCTGCGCCCACGGGACGATGCCCGTGCCGGCGCCGGCGACAGCGGTGTTGATGGCCGGTGCCCCGGTGTACGCCGGTGAAGGCCCGGCCGGCGAGCTCCTGACGCCGACCGGGGCGTTGCTCGTGTCGGAGTTCGCGGGCGGGTACGGCCCCCTGCCGGCGATGCGCATCGAGCGCATCGGCTACGGGGCGGGGTCGCGAGACCCCCGGGGACATCCCAACGTGCTGCGGGTCCTCGTCGGCGAGGCGGCGGACGCCGGACCCCGCGAGCGCGTGGTCGCGGTCGAGTGCGAGATCGACGACATGAACCCCCAGATCTTCGGCGTCCTCAGGGGGCGGCTGGAGGAGGCGGGGGCCCTCGACGTGTTCTATACGCCGGTGCAGATGAAGAAGGACCGCCCCGGCACGCACGTGACGGTCCTCGCGCCGGCGGCCCGCCGCGGGGCGGTCTGCGACGCCCTGTTCCGGGAGACGAGCACCATCGGCCTCCGCTACGCCGAGGTGACCCGCGAGACGCTCGACCGCGAGATCGTGCCGGTGCCGACCGGCTACGGCGAGATACGATGCAAGGTGGCGCGGCGGGGGGCGGCGGTGGTCAACGTGGCCCCGGAGTTCGACGACTGTGCCCGCGCCGCCCGCGAGCACCGCGTGTCGGCGAAGGAGGTCCACGCCGCCGCCGTCCAGGCGTCGCGGGACGCGGGGCTGGCGGCGGGGATGCGCGCAGGTTGAGCGGCGCGGCGGGAGACGCCGGGCCGGGGCGCGCCGCCGGTCGGGAGGGCGCGCGGAGGTCCGGCCGCGCGGTCGGGGTGAATGGAGAGATGAACCGCTTCTATCTGACGACGGCGATCGACTACGTCAACAGCCGTCCCCACCTGGGCACCGCCTACGAGAAGGTGACGGCGGACGTCATCGCGCGCTACCGCCGCCTCTGCGGTCAGCCGACCCACTTCGTGATGGGCAACGACGAGCACTCGCAGAACGTCTTCCAGCGCGCGGCCGAGCTCGGGATCGAGCCCCTGGCGTTCTGCGACCGGATGGAGGGGGTGTTCCGCGAGGTCTGGGCCAAGCTCGACCTGTCGTTCGACGACTACATCCGCACCACCGAAGAGCGCCACCGGGTGGCGGTGACGACCCTCGTCGAGCGCATCGCCGCCGCCGGCGATCTCTACGAGGGCGAGTACGAGGGGTGGTACTGCGTCTCGTGCGAGGCGTTCAAGCGGGACAAGGACCTCGTCGACGGCGAGTGCCCCGTGCACCGCAGCAAGCCCGATTGGCTCAAGGAGAAGAACCACTTCTTCCGCCTCTCGCGGTACCGGGACCGGCTGCTGGACCACTATGCGGCCCACCCCGACTTCCTGCAGCCCGAGGTCCGGCGCAACGAGATGCTGCGGCTGCTGGAAAGCGGTCTCGAGGACATCTCCATCAGCCGAACGGGGCAGCGGTGGGGCATTCCGGTGCCGTTCGACCCATCGAACGTCGTCTACGTCTGGTTCGATGCCCTCATCAACTACATGACCGCGGTCGGGTACGGCACCGACGAGGAGCAGTTCGCGCGGTGGTGGCCGGCCGACCTCCACGTGGTCGGCAAGGACATCACCCGCTTCCACGCGGTGGTGTGGCCGGCGATGCTCATGAGCGCGGGCATCGCGCTCCCGCGGCGGGTGTTCGGCCACGGGTGGGTCAACTGGCGGGGTGAGCGCATGAGCAAGTCCCTCGGCACCAGCGTCGACCCGCTCGAGGCGGCGGATCGGCTGGGGCCCGACCCCCTGCGCCTCTATCTGGTGAAGGAGATCGTGTACGGCCAGGACGGCGACTTCACGTGGGAGCGCTTCGACGAGCGCTACAACGCGGACCTCGCCAACAACCTCGGCAACCTCGTGAACCGCGTCGCCGCGATGGCCCACCGGTACCGCGGCGGCCGCGTGGCGCCGGTGCCGGGCGCGGTGCCCCGTCTGGCCGACCGCGCCGCCGATGTCGTCCGGCGTTACCGCGAAGCCCTCGACCGCTACGAGCTGCACGCGGGGATGGCGGCGGCGTTCGACCTTGTCGACGCCGCCAACGAGTTCATCACCCGGTCCGAGCCGTGGGCGCTCGCGAAGTCGCCCGACCGCGCGGCCGAGCTCGATCAGGCGCTGTTCGAGATGGTGGAGGCGGTGCGGATAGCGGCGCTGCTGCTGTGGCCGGCCATGCCCTCGTCTTGCGCGGAGATCTGGCGGCGGATGGGCGCGGCGGGGCCGATTGCCGAGAGCCGGTTGGACGACGACGCGGCGTGGTCGAATGCCGGGCGCCAGGTCGTCAAGGGGCCGCCGCTGTGGCCGCGGCTCGAGGCCGGCGGCTCCCTTGGTGCCACCGCCGCCGGCGCCGCCGACGCTCCCGCGGGGAGTGGAACCGCGCCGCCGGCGCCCGGAAAGCGGAAGCTCCGCATCGGGCAAGACAAGGCCGGCGTTGCCGCGGAGAAGGGAACAGGGACGACGATGACCGACGACACGACCACCGCGCCGCCGCGGGGAGGGGCCGAGGTCGGCCCGGGGGAGGCGAAGGCCGCGGGGGGCGACGCCCCGCCCGCGGCACCGTCCGCCGGCGCCGAGCCCGCCGCCTCCGCCGCGGCGGCTCCCAGCGCCACGGCGGTGCCGCCCGCCGACGGGCCGCGCATCTCCTTCGACGACTTCATGAAGGTGCAGCTCCGGGTGGCCAGGGTGCTCGCGGCCGAGGCGATTCCAAAGTCGAAGAAGCTGCTGAGGGTCACCGTGGACGACGGTGCCGGCGAACGCACGCTGGTGGCAGGCATCGCGCGCGCCTACGCTCCGGAGACCCTGGTGGGGCGCACGGTGGTGATCGTCGCCAACCTCGAGAAGGCTAAGCTGATGGGGGTCGAGTCAAACGGCATGATCCTCGCGGCGACCGATCCGGACGGCGGGCCGGTGCTGCTCGGCGTGGACGACCCGGACAAGGCTCCCCCGGGGGCTCGCGTCAGGTAGCGGACGTGCCGGGGGAACCGATGTTCGATTCGCACTGTCACCTCGCCGACGAGGCGTTCGAGGGCGACCTCGACGCGGTGGTCGCACGGGCCCGCGGGGCCGGCGTGGGCGGTGCCCTGTGTATCCTCGACGCCACGAATCCGGCCGAGGCGGCCCGCGCCGGCAGGGTGGCGGCGGCGTGGCCGGCGGTCCGGTTCGCGGTCGGCGTTCATCCGCATAAGGCCGGCGAGTTCGCCGCATGTCGCGACGAGGTCGAGCCGCGGCTCCGCGCGGCCGTCGCGGCCCGGCCCGGTGCCTGCGCGGTGGGCGAGATCGGTCTCGACTACCACTACGACTTCGCGCCGCGCGACGTGCAGCGCGAGGTGTTCCGGCGCCAGATCCGGGTGGCGCGCGAGCTGGAGCGGCCGATCGTGATCCACACCCGCGAGGCGGACGGGGACACCTTCGCGGTGCTGGAGGACGAGGGCGCGCCGCCGCCGGGCGGCGTCTTCCACTGCTTCACCGGCGACGCGGCGACGGCGCGGCGGGCCGTCGACCTCGGGTTCCACGTGTCGTTCTCGGGCATCGCGACGTTCAAACGGGCCGACGCGGTGCGCGAGGCGGCGGCCGCGGTGCCGTGGGACCGGCTGCTCGTCGAGACCGACGCCCCGTACCTGGCGCCGGTGCCGCACCGGGGGCGCCGCAACGAGCCGGCGTGGGTGGCCCGCGTGGTCGACGCGGTGGCGGAGGTGCGGGGGGCGACCGCCGACGAGGTGCGCGCGCGGACGTCGGCCGCCTTCGAGGCGCTCTTCTCCGGGGCGGGCGGTTCCGGCTGACCGGCGGCGCGCCGCCCGCTCCACCGCTGCTCTGCGCCGCCGCCCGGCGCGGGCGGCCAAGCGCGGCGAGCGGTCGCCCCGGCTCCACCGCCGTTCTGCGCCGCCGCCCGGCGTGGACGGCCAAGCGCGGCGAGCGGTCGCCCCGGCTCTAAAGGCTTGTTACGTTGACACTTGGATCGCAACTATGCTGAAATCCGGGGCGCGAGCAGCCGCCGTGTCGAGAACCTCCACCCCCCCGGACCTCGCCGAGATCTTCGAGCCCATACGCGAGGATCTGGAATCGGTCGAGCAGCAGTTCGTCCGGCACATCGAGTCGCGGGTCGAGCTGATCCCCGAGATCGGCCGCTATCTCCAGGCGAGCGGCGGCAAGCGGGTGCGGCCGGCCCTCCTGCTGATGTGCGCGCGTCTCGGCGGCTACCGGGGGGAGCACGCGACGCTCTACGCGGCGGTCGTCGAGTTCATCCACACCGCCACCCTCGTGCACGACGACATGATCGATGATTCGGTCACGCGGCGCGGGCGGGAAACCGTGCACTCGCGCTGGGGCAACGACATCACCGTCCTCCTCGGCGACTACCTCTACATCAAGTCGATGGGCATGGCCCTGACCGTCGACTCGCTCGACCTCGTGCGGCTGCTCTGCGACGTCACCCGGGGCATGATCGAGGGCGAACTCTACCAGCTCACCAAGATTGGCGACGTGGACCTCGACGAGGAAGAGCACCTGGAGATCATCCGCCGCAAGACCGCCCACCTTTTTGGCGGCTGCGCCCAGATCGGCGCGATGCTCGGAAACCTGCCGGAAGATCGGCAACTGGCCCTTCGCGACTACGGTGTCAACCTCGGCATCGCCTTCCAGCTCGTCGACGACCTGCTCGACTACACCGCCGACGAGAGCGTGCTCGGGAAGCCGGTGGGCGGCGATGTGCGCGAGGGCAAGATGACCCTGCCCGCGATTTACCTGCTGAGGAAGGTGGGGGCGCCCGCCCGGGTCCTCCTGGACGCCCTCGTGCGCGACCGCCGGTTCACCGCCGACGCGTGGCAAGAGCTGCGCGGCCTGCTGGCCGAGCACCGCGTCCTCGACCTCGCCTTCGAGCGCGCGGCGGGGTTCGCGGAAGCGGCGAAGCGGGACCTTCAGGACTTCCCCCCGACGCCGGAGCTCGACGCGCTCAGGGCCTTGCCGGACTACGTGCTGGCGCGCGATCGCTGACGACGGTTCCCGTGCCGCCGCCCGCAGCCCCCCCTCCGCCCGCCGGCGTTCCCCGACGCGGCTCGGTGCCGGTTCGGGGGACCGCGGGATTCCGCATCCGCCGGCTTCCGGCCGCCGCTCGCGCGGTCCGGCGTCCGGCTACCCGTTCCGCGAACCTTATAATGACCGGCGGAGGCCGATGAACGAGCGGATTCTCGTGGTCGACGACGACGAGGACGTGCGCGACGCGCTCAAGATGACCCTCGAGTACGAGGGCTACGAGTGCCTCTTCGCGCGCAGCGGCCGCGAGGGCCTCGACCTCATCGGTGCCGAGAGCCTCGACCTCGTGCTGCTCGACGTGAAGATGCCGGGCATGGACGGCCTGGAGGTGCTGCGGCGGATGCGCGAGCGCGGCGACGCGGTCCCGGTGATCGTCATCTCCGGCCACGGCACCATCAGCACCGCGGTCGAGGCGACCAAGCAGGGGGCGTTCACGTTCCTCGAGAAGGGGTTCGAGGGCGACGTCCTCAAGGTCAACATCCGGAACGCCCTCGAGCAGCACCGGCTGCGGACGGAGGTGAGCCGCTACCGCGAGGCGGCGGAGATCCGCCACGAGATGGTGGGGGAGAGCCCGGCCCTGCAGGGGGTGGCCGACGCCATCGGCCGCGCCGCGCCCACCAGCAGCACCGTCCTCATCCAGGGCGAGAGCGGCGTCGGGAAGGAGCTCGTGGCGCGGGCCATCCACCGCAACAGCCGGCGGGGCCGCGAGCGGTTCGTGCAGGTTAACTGCGCGGCGCTCCCCGAGGAGCTGATCGAGTCGGAGCTCTTCGGGCACGAGCGGGGCGCGTTCACGGGGGCGACCCAGAAGCAGATCGGCAAGTTCGAACAGGCCGACCGCGGCACCATCTTCCTCGACGAGGTCGGCGACATGAGCCTCCGCACCCAGGCGAAGGTGCTCCGGGTGCTGCAGGAGGGCGAGGTCGAGCGGCTCGGGTCGGCCCGCACCATCGAGGTCGACGTGCGGGTGCTCGCGGCCACCAACCGGAACCTGGAGGAGGACATCGACAACGAGCGCTTCCGCGAGGACCTCTACTTCCGGCTCAGCGTCATCCCGATCCGCGTGCCGCCGCTGCGCGACCGCCGCGAGGACATTCCGCGGCTGATCAGCCACTTCGCGGGGCGGTTCTGCCGGGACAACAACTTCCGGCCGCGCGAGTTCACGCCGGCCGCCGTCGAGGCGCTGACGGGCGAGGGCTGGCGGGGCAACGTCCGCGAGCTCAAGAACACGATCGAGCGGCTGCTGGTGATGACCCCCGGCGAGACGATAGACGTGGGCGACGTGCGGGCGGTGGTGCGGAGCGGCTGGCGGGACGGCCCCGCGGGCCTCGCCGCCGGCCGGGCCGCCACCCTGCGCGAGTTCAAGGAGCGGGCGGAGCGCGCGTTCCTCATCGACAAGCTGCGCGAGCACGGCTGGAACATCTCCAAGACGGCGGAGGTGATAGACACGCCGCGCAGCAACCTCTACAAGAAGCTGGAGCAGTACGCCATCTCGCAGGAGACGGACGCATAGGAGGAGCGTCGGGCAAAGACGTTGAGAAGTGACGCGCCGCAGAGGGACAGACGACCGCTGCACGCGGTGTCCTTTCGGGGCATCGGGTGGGGAGGAAAGTCCGAACTCCAGAGGGCAGTGCGCCGGGTAACCCCCGGTCAGGGCGACCTGAAGGAAAGTGGCACAGAAAACACACCGCCTCGCGACCGTCCGCCACGGCGGGCGGCCGCGCGGTAAGGGTGAAAAGGTGCGGTAAGAGCGCACCGCGTCCGCCGCAAGGCGGATGGCAGGCTAAACCCCGCACGGAGCAAGACCGAATAGGGAGGCGCTCGAGGGCGGCCCGTCCGAAGCCTCCGGGTAGGTTGCTAGACCCCGCCAGCGATGGCGGGGCCAGAGGAATGGTCGTCGCCCGTCGCCCGCCCGTCCGCGGGCGGCGCCGGGTACAGAATTCGGCTTATCGTCCCTCTGCGGCGCTCTTCCCGGCGGGGCGTCGCGCATGCATCGGCGGCGCTGACGAGTCCACGCAACGTCCCGATTCGCGGCGGGGTTGCCCCGTTTCCGTCCGAGACGCACCGTGCAAATGCACCAACGCCGAAGCCACGCCGAAGGAAACGATGCTACGTGGGCTTCGGGCCGGACGTCGGCGGGTGCCTTATCGGGCGGTCGGGGGCGGGGCAGGCCGGACCAGCAGGGTCGTGCCGCGGACGGCGGCGACGGTGACGGGACGGCCGGGGAGGATCGGGGCTCCGCCCGCCGTCGCCTCCGAACGCCAGAGCTCGCCGCGGACGCGCACGTAGCCGTGCGGCGCGAGCGGCTCGACGGCCACGCCGGGCAGCCCGATCAGGCGCTCGATCGCGGTCGAGGCGTCGGTCTCGTAGGCGGACCGCAGGAACGGGTACAGCGCCGCGTCCTTGGCCACCACCCCCGCCACGAGAAGGACCCCGGCCCAGCCCGGCAGGACACCCCAGCGGTAAAGCAGGACGGCGGCACCCACGGCCAGCACCCATTCCGGGATTTGGTAGAGCGTGTAGCGGACTAGGGTGGAGCGTGGCGTCGTGGCGGGCACGAGTCCACTATCTCATCCCTGTCGGCGGAAGGGAAGCCGTGGCGCCGAGCCGGCACGGTGCGGTGCCGGAGGTGCGGGGTGGCACCGGTGGGGCACCGGGCCTGACGCCGGCCGCAGCGGGTATACTGGCGCGTCGGCGGCCGCGGAGGGCCGACGTGCGGGTCCGATGCGGCGGGACCCTCGGTACGGATTCCCAGGAACGGGCCGACCCGTGGAGCACGAGGCCCCTCCAGTGTAGCTCTGCTGGTGGACCCTCCCGTTCCGGCAGATTCTCGAGGAGCGACGATGCGCATCTCGTTCAACGGTTCGCCCGCGCCCACCCTCGGGGTCGAGGTGGAGTTGCAGATCCTCGATCCTGAGACCCGGAACCTCGTGTCGGGGGCTTCCGCCATCATCGATCGCGCGGCCGTCGCCCATCTCAAGCCGGAGCTGATCCAGTCGACTATCGAGATCAACACCGATCCGTGCGCGGACGTCGCGGCCGTCCGGCGCGAGCTGACGGAACGCCTCGGGGCGCTGTATACGCTGTGCGACGACCTCGGGTATCAACTCGCGAGCACCGGCACCCACCCGTTCGCGCGGTGGGCCGAGCAGAAGATCACCGACAAGGAGCGGTATCACCTGCTCGCCAACCGCTGCCAGTGGCCGGCCCGCCGCCTGATGATCTTCGGGCTGCACGTACACGTCGGCATCGAGAGCGGCGAGAAGGCCATCGCCATCTTCAACGCCCTGACCACGTACATCCCCCATCTGCTCGCCCTGTCGGCCAGCTCGCCGTACTTCCACGGCGAGGAGACGGGGCTGGCCTCGTCCCGGGTGAAGATCTTCGAGAGCCTGCCGACGGCGGGGCTGCCCTACCGGCTCCTGAACTGGGCCGAGTTCCAGCGGCTGATGATCACCCTGGTGGGGGCGGGGGCCATCGAGTCGGTGCGGGAGATCTGGTGGGACATCCGGCCCCACCCCGACTTCGGGACGGTCGAGGTGCGCATCTGCGACGGCCTGCCGACCCTCGACGACATCGTCGCGATGACCGCGCTGATCCAGGCGCTGGTGGTGTGGCTGGGCGACCAGTACGACAACGGCATCTACCTGCCGCTGCAGCGCTACTGGATCGTCCGCGAGAACAAGTGGCGGGCCGCCCGGTGGGCCCTCGACGCGAAGGTGATCGTGGACGAGGAGGGCCGTCTCGAACCCCTGTCCGAGTCGCTCCATCGGCTGCTGGAATCGGTCGAGCCGGTGTCGAAGCGGCTCGGCAGCCACGCCGAGCTGGCCGGCATCCGCCGCCTCATGCGGACGGGACCGAGCTGCGCCGCCCAGCGGCGGGTGTACGCGGAGACCGGCGACTACACGCGGGTCGTGGACTCCCTCGCCGACGCGCTGCGGACCAGCGTGTTCGCGGGGTCCTGATCAGGGCTGGAGGTCGCCGAGGCCGAACGTCACCGCGTCGAAGGGGCGGATGGCCGCGACGCGGCCGGAGACCCGCGCGGCCGGCTGTCTCAGGGCCAGAGGTCGCCGAGGTTGAACGTCACCGCGTCGAATGGGCGGATGGCTACGGCGTCGTCGTCCCGGACGGTGGCGATGAGCAGCCATTGCCCTTGGTGAAGCTCGAATGCCTCCAGGGTGCGGTCGATGGGGTCGATGAGCCACAGGTGTCGGACGCCCGCCCGCCCGTACACGGGGCGCTTGCCGTGCAGGTCGAGCTTGCGGGTCGACGGCGAGAGCACCTCGCACACCCAGTCGGGCGGCAGCGTGAAGTACGCCGCCCGGGGATAGTCCGGCATGCGCTCCCGGCGCCAGCCGGCGAGATCGGGCACGAGGATGTCCTCTCCCAGATGCAGCTCGGGCTCGTAGATGATCCACCAGCCGCCGGGACCGCCGCGGCCCCGGTCGAACGGAGGGCCGATTTCCCCGCCCAGCCGGGACGTGGCCAGCGCGTGAGGGGCGGCCGGCCGGGGGCTCGTGTAGAGAACGCCGTCGACGATTTCGGCGACCCGGTGGGGCGGGGCGTCGAGGACGTCCTGATACGTCGCCCGCGGCGGCGGGTCGGCGTCGCGCTGCGGCGTGACCGAACTTGATACGCTCATCTTCGCTTCATTCCCTCCGGCCGGCCCGTACGACGCCATTATCGATCATCAGTTCCTGGAAGCCAGATTCCAACCGCGTGGCGCGGGTCTGCCACCGGCGGTTGCCACGAGCGACGTCCAGAGTCAGCCCCAAGCCTGTTCGGCCACTCGCCGGCCAGATCGCGGCGCTGCTGTTCGTCGCGGGCGACGTCCAGAGTCAGCCGAAGCCTGTCGGCCACTGCAACCTCCCCGACCGTCAGCCGGCGGCGCGGGCGTGCCAGCGGCCGTGCCGGTGGTCGACCTCTAGGGCGAGCCCGAAGCAGGCGGAGAGCGCGGGCGGGGTCAGCACGTCCTCGATCCGCCCCGCCGCGGCGATGCGGCCCGAGGCGAGCAGCAGGACGTGGGTGAACCCGGGCGGAATCTCGTCGAGGTGGTGAGTGACGAGGACGATCGGCAACTCGGGATCGGTGCGGCCGAGGGCGGCCAGGGTCTGGACGAGCTGCTCGCGGCCAGGGAGATCCAGGCCGGCGTTCGGCTCGTCGAGCACCATCAGCCCCGGCGTGCACATCAGGGCCCGCGCCAGCAGCACGCGCTGGCGCTCGCCCGACGACAGGGTCCGGAAGGGCTGCCCGGCGTGGCCGAGGCAGTCGACGCGGGCGAGGCAGCGCCTTGCGTGGTCGCGGTCGGCCTCGTCGTAGCGGTGCCACCAGGGGGCGAGCGCCGCCTCCTTGCCGGCGAGCACGATCTGCTCGGCGGTCAGGGCGGGCGGGATCATCGCCGCGACGGCGGCGCTGGTGACACCGATGCGCAGGCGGAGGGCCCGCACGTCGACGCGGCCGAGCTCGCCCCCCAGCACCGTCACCGAACCGGCGGACGGGTGCTGGTAGAGGGTCAGGATCTGGCACAGCGAGGTCTTGCCGCTGCCGTTGGGGCCGAGCACCACCCAGCGCTCGCCGGTGCGGACCTGCCAGTCGAGCCCATTGAGAATGGTCGTGCGGTCACGGACCAGCCGCACGCCGACCAACTTCACGGCCTCCGACGGATCTGGCGACTGCATCACCTCGTCCCGCCTGCCCGACGGGCAGAGCGCCGATCCGACACCCTCGGCGGCGCATCATCCGTAGACCGGGTCATGTCGTCTTCGCCTGCCGGTGGCTGCGAGGCCGGGAGCCGGCGGCTTGGGGGAGAGTGCGGCCCGCGGCGCGCACGCGATGTCACGACTCCTTGACGGCGGCGATCAGGTCGAGCACCGCCTGCTTGCCGTCGCCGAAGAACATCAGCGTGTTGTCGGCGGCGAAAAGCGGGTTGGGGATGCCCGCGAAGCCGGGCGAGAGGCTGCGCTTGATGACGACGACGGTCCGCGACTGGTCGACGTTCAGGATCGGCATGCCCGCGATGGGGCTCGACGGGTCGGTGCGGGCGTCGGGGTTGACGATGTCGTTGGCCCCGATGACGAGGCTGACGTCGGTCTGCTCGAACGACGGGTTGACCGCGTCCATCTCCTTGAGCTTGTCGTAGTCGACGTCGGCCTCGGCCAGGAGCACGTTCATGTGGCCGGGCATCCGGCCCGCCACCGGGTGGATGGCGTACTCGACCTCGACGCCCCGCGACTCCAGCAGATTCGCGAGGTCCCGCACCTGGTGCTGCGCCTGCGAGACGGCGAGGCCGTAGCCGGGCACGATCACGGTGCGCCGCGCGCCGTCGAAGAGCATCGCGACCTCCTCGGCCGACGTGCTCTTGACGCGGCCGGCGTAGACCGCGTCGGCGTCCACCTTCGAGCCGCCGCCCTCGGCGATCGCCCCCACCAGCACGTTGACGAGCGACCGGTTCATCGCCTTGCACATGATGCGGGTCAGGATGATGCCGGAGGCGCCGACGAGCGAGCCGGTGATGATGAGGATGTTGTTGCTCAGGACGAAGCCGGTGGACGCGGCGGCGAGCCCCGAGTAGGAGTTGAGCAGGGCGATGGCGACGGGCATGTCGGCGCCGCCGATGGAGATCGTCAGGAGGACGCCGAGCACCGACGCGACGGCCACGAGGCCCGCGTAGAAGGCGATCGTGCCGGGGTCGGCGACGACCATCGCGCCGAGCCCGAGGGCCACCAGCGCGATGGCGCCGTTGAGGACCTGCTGCCCGGGGAAGACCACCGGCGCGTCGGGCAGCAGCAGCCCCCGCAGCTTGTCGAACGCGACGAGGCTGCCCCAGAACGTGACCGAGCCGATCAGGCCCGAGGCGACGGTGGCGACCGCCGTCTGCGCCGACGGGTCGACCGCGCTCACGAGCACCGAGCCCGCCACCAAAGCCGAGGCGCCGCCGCCGAAGGCGTTGAGCAGCGCCACCATCTCGGGCATCGCGGTCATCGCGATGCGGAGGGCGAGGGTCGCCCCGATCGCCCCGCCGAGGGCCACCCCCGCGAGGATGACCGCGAATGCCTGGGGGCCGGCCCCGAAGATCTGCCGGTCGAGCAGCGTCGCCATCACCGCCAGCAGCATCCCGGCCGCGCCCATCAGGTTGCCGCGCACCGCCGTCCGCGGATGCGTCAGGCCGCGGATGCCGAGGATGAACAGCACCGACGCCGCGAGGTAGACGAGGTTGATGGCGTTATCCACGGCCCGCCCCCGGGTCGTCCTTCCGCCGGAACATGCCGAGCATGCGGTGGGTGACGAGGAAGCCGCCCACGACGTTGATGGTCGCGATGACGAGCGCGAGGAAGCCGAGGATGACCGTCATCCGGTTCGGGGAGGCGACGGAGAGCAGCGCGCCGATGATGGTGATGCCGGAGATGGCGTTGCTGCCCGACATCAGCGGCGTGTGCAGCAGCGGCGGCACCTTCGTGATGATCTCGAAGCCGACGAAGACCGCCAGCATGAAGATCGTCAACAGGGGCAGGAACGCATCCATCGTGAAACCTCGCCGATGTCAGGACGCTTCGAGGAGTTTAAGCACCTGCGGATGCACGATCTCGCCGTCGCGCGACACCAGCGTACCCGCCGTGATCTCATCGTCCGGGTCGATCTCGACGCCGCCGTCGCGGACGAGGTGCAGCAGCAGCGCCGACACGTTCCGGGCGTACATCCGGCTGGCGTGGTAGGGCACGGTGGACGGCAGGTTGGTCGGGCCGAGCACGGTGACGCCGTGGGCCGTCACCACCTCGTCGGGCCGCGACGGCTCGACGTTGCCGCCCCGCTCGGCCGCCAGGTCCACGATCACCGACCCGGGGGCCATCCCCGCCACCATGTCGTCGGTCACCAGCACCGGAGCGGGCCGGCCTGGGATCAGGGCGGTGGTGATGACGACGTCGCTCGCCGCCACCACCCGCCCCATCATCTCGCGCTGCCGAGCGTAGAACGCCTCGTCCTGGGCTTTCGCGTAGCCGCCCGCGTCCTCAGATTCGGCGGTGTCGAGCGGCAGGTCCACGAACGAGGCGCCCAGGCTCTCCACCTGCTCCTTGACGGCCGGCCTCACGTCGTAGGCCTCGACCTTGGCCCCGAGCCGGCGCGCGCTCGCGATCGCCTGCAGCCCGGCCACCCCCGCCCCGACCACGAAGACGCGGGCGGGGGTGACGGTGCCCGCCGCCGTCATCATCATGGGGAACATGCGGGGCAGCGCCTCGGCCGCCACCAGCACCGCCTTGTAGCCGGCGACGGTGGCCATCGACGACAGGGCGTCCATGCTCTGGGCGCGGGTGATGCGGGGGATGAGCTCCATCGAGAACGCGGTGACCCCGCGCGCCGCGAGGTCGCGGGCGGCCGCCGGCTCGCCGAGCGGATCCGACAGCCCGATGACCACCTGCCCCGTCCGCAGCAGGGCCAGGTCCGCGCGCCCCGCGTCGGGATTGGCGCCGAGGGCGCGCACCTGAAGCACGGCGTCGGCGTCGGCGAAGACGTGGGCCCGATCCGTCGCGAGGACCGCGCCCTTCTCGACGTAGGCGGCGTCCGGGAACCCCGCCGCGGCGCCCGCACCGGGCTCCACGAGCACGTCGAGGCCGGCCTTGGCCAGGGCGGGAAGCTCCGTCGGGACGGTGGCGACGCGCCGTTCGCCGGGGAAGGTCTCTGCGGGGATGCCGACGACCATGCGGTGCGACTCGTCTGTATGCGGAGGTCCGATTGCCGCGCGCGGCCCTGTAGGCGGCGCGGACCGGGGGGATCGTACCACAACCGGCGGCGCGGCGATGCGCCGGACACGCCGAACGACAGGGTCGTCCCACGCTGACCCGCCCTGCTGTGGTCCCCCGGCGGCAAGGGCGAACCGGGGATCGCCGGCCTCGCCGACCGCAGAAACACGTCTTCACGACGCCAATCCCGTATCGCCATGGCTGAGCAGGACCCCTCGGCGGCGCACCCGACGCGTTGTCGCAGAGCGTGGGAGAGGCCTGCGCCGCACGCACGGGAATCGGCGTCGGTCCGGTATGATGATCTGCCGGGGCGACCGCTCCGTTGGGCGGCGTAGCCCTGCAGGAGGGTCGGTCGCCGGGACGGCGATCCACGCTGCGGCGGACCGATTTCCGGGCCGCCCCGGGCTGCGGCGCGTGAAGCCGCGGTTCGGGACCGGGCGGCGGGTATTCCCGGTCGGCGTTGAACGTGTACACTCGCGTCGGGGGCGGCCGGCGAACCGCGCTCCCCGGCGGTGCGGCGGACGGATATCATCAAATGAAGCTGATCAAGGCCATCGTGCGGCCGAGCAGGGTCGACGCGATTCAGGAGGGGCTCGCGAAGCGGGGCATTCCCGGCATCACCGTCACGGAGGTGCGCGGGCACGGTCGGCAGCGCGGCCACACGACCATCTACCGCGGGCGCGAGTACGACGTCAGCCTGCTGCCGAAGACCAAGATCGAGGTCGTGGTGGCCGACGACGCGGTCGAGGCCGCCGTCGAGGTCATCATGGACGCGGCCCGCACCGGCGAGATCGGCGACGGCCGGGTCTTCGTGCTGCCGGTCGAGCAGAGCTGGGTCATCCGCACCGGCGAGGCGGACGTAGCATAGGCGTCCGCGCCGTGCAGGTCCCGCGCCGCGCAGGATTGCCGGGGCCGGCGGCGGAGATGCCGGGGCCGGAGCCGGGGGCCGCCCGCGGACGCGCCGCGGAGCCGCCCCGACCGCGCCGCGGCCGAGACCCCGGCCGATGGACACCCCGATGCTGTCCGAACCCCCCGCCGTCGCGCCGAAGGACATCTTCCTGGGGGCCGACCTGTCCCCGGAGGCGGCGGCCCGCTACCTCGAGGGCTGCGGCGTGCGCGACGGCGCCGCCGCCGACCGGCAGCTTCAGCAGCTCGCCGACGACCTCGCCAGCCGTCTCGCCTTGGGGGGCCTCGCCCCCGTCCTGTTCGACGAGATCGCCACGGCCCCCGACCCCGACGCCGCCGTCGTCGGGTTCTGCCGCTACGTCGCCACCCGCACGCCGAAGGCGTCGTTCATCGGCACCCTGCAGGAGGACCCGCACGTCCTCAACATCCTGACGCAGATTCTGGGGACCTCCCCGTTCCTCAGCGAGATCCTCATCCGCAACCCCGGCTACCTGCACTGGCTGCGCGGCAAGCTCGACGGGGCGCCGCCCGACCGGCACGCCTACGACGAGGAGATCGCCCGGCTGATCGACGACGGTCCCGTCGAGCACGGGGTGGACGGCCTCAAGCGGTTCCAGCGGCGCGAGATATTGCGGGTCGCGGCCCGCGACCTCATGGGCATGCTGAACCGCGAGACGCTGACCTCGACCACCGCGCAGTTGTCGGACCTCGCGGACACCCTGGTGGACAAGGTGCTCGACGTCGCGACGGCCGAGCAGGCGGCGGCCGAGGGGCCCCTGCCGGGGCGGTTCGCGGTCATCGGCATGGGCAAGCTCGGCGGCGGCGACCTGAACTACAGCTCCGACATCGACCTCATCTACGTCTACGAGGCCCCGGACGATACGACCGGCACCGCCCAACGGCGCTACCAGAAGCTCGGGCGCCGCCTCACGAGCCTGCTCAGCGCGCACACCGGCGAGGGCTACCTCTACCGGGTCGACATGCGCCTCCGGCCCATGGGGCAGCGCGGCAACCTCGTCTACTCGCTCAAGCAGTCGGCGCAGTACTACGAGAGCATGGGCGAGACCTTCGAGCGGTTCGCGCTCCTCAAGGCGCGGCCGATCGCCGGCGACCTCGACCTCGGCCGGCGGTTCGTGGAGCTGACCGTCCCCTTCGTGTACCGGCGGTACCTCGACCACGCGGCCATCGAGGAGCTGGCCCGGTACAAGGCACGGGCCGACCGCGAGCACGGCAAGCGCGGCGACCTCGACCAGAACATCAAGGAGGGGCGCGGGGGCATCCGCGAGATCGAGCTCTTCGCGCAGGTCTTCCAGTTGATCTACGGCGGGGAGACGCCGGACCTCCGCACCGGCCACACCCTGACCGCCCTCGACCAGCTCGGCGCCCACGGCTTCATCGACGCCGACGTGCAGCGCGACCTGGCCGCCGCGTACATCTTCCTGCGCAACGTCGAGCACGGCCTGCAGGTCGCCCAGGGGCAGCAGACCCACACGCTCTCGGGCACCGAGCGCGGGCTGCGGGCGCTGGCGCGGCGCCTCGGATACGATGACCTCGACACCCTGAAAGGGGTGCTCGACCGCCACCGGGACCGCGTGCACGCGATCTACGCGGGCCTCTTCGAGCAACAGACCGAGGAGGGCGGGCTCGCCGGCCCCGCGATGTTCCGGCTGCTGGCCGGCGACATGAGCGACGACGAGGCCCGCAAGCGGCTCGTCGAGGCCGGCGTCGACGAGCCCGGCAGCGCCCTCGACGCCATGCGGGCGCTCGACGCGGTCCCCTCGCACGGCCGCGCCTCGTCGCGCAACCTGCTGGCGAACCTGCTGGCGGCGATGCTGGCGGGCGAGGCGCGGCCGTCCGGGCTGGGGCGGGTCCTCGTCCGCTTCGAGCGCGTGGCGGCGAGTTCCGGGGCGGCCGGGGCCCTCTTCCGGACCCTGCTCGACGACGCCGGGCTGCGTCGGCGGCTGCTGGCCGGACTCGACGCGGGCGACCTCTACGCGGGGCGGCTCGCCGCGTACCCGGAGCTGCTCGACTCCCTCGTGCGCGCCGTCGTCGACGCCGACACGTTCCGCGACGAGGTCGTGCGGGGGTTCGACGCGGTGGAGCCGGGGGGGGACCCCGCGGCGAGCCTGGATCCGTTCCGGCGGGTCAAGGCGATGCAGGAGTTCAAGGGGCTCGTCGAGTGGCTGGCCGAGCGCCGGCTCGACCGGCTGAACGAGAAGCTGTCGCTCGTCGCCGACTGCGCGCTGCGGGCGGCGGCGCGGCTGGTCTCGCACCACCGCCCGCCGGGGCCCGCGCCCGCGGGGCCGGAGACGGGCTGGGCGGTCTTCGCCCTCGGCAAGCTCGGGGGCCGCGAGCTGACCGTGCACTCGGACCTCGACCTGGTCTTCCTCTACGACGGCGACGGGTCGTGGTTCGAGCCGCAGCAGAAGTTCGTGCGGGCCGTCCACGAGCTGCTCTCGAAGCGCACGGGGGCGGGCGCCGCCTACGAGATCGACACGCGGCTGCGGCCCGAGGGCCGGATGGGGGCGCTGGCCCTTTCGCTCACCGCCTTCGGGCGCTATCTGGACGAGCGGGCCGAGATCTGGGAGCGCATGGCGTGGACCCGCTGCCGCTTCGCGGGCGGCGACCCGGCGGTCGGGGAACGCGCGCGGGAGGTCGTCGCCCGTTTCGTGTACGCGCCGTGGTCGCCCGACGTGGCACCTTACGCCCGGCGCATCCGGACCCGCATCGAGCGCGAGCTCGCCCACGAGGCGGGGGGCGACCAGCTCGATCTCAAGCGGGGCCGCGGCGGGCTCGCCGACATCGACTTCCTGCTGCAGGTGCTGCAGCTCAGGGAGGGGCCGGAGCGTCCGGAGTTCCGCGTCGCGGGGGCGCGGCGTCTGCTGGCCGCGTTTCCCGGGACGGACTTCCTGCGGGCCGACGAGGTGGAGGCGCTCCAAGGCGCTTACGGCTTCCTCCGCGATCTCGAGACCGTGCTGCGCATCGCCACCGACGGCGGCGGGGGCGTCATCCCGACGGATCCCGGGGCGGTCGAGCCGTTCGCGCAGCGGCTCCGCGACCCGATGTCGGGAAGCGGCCTGCTCGCCCGCTACCGCGAGGTCACCGCGCAGGTCCGGGAGATCTACGAGACGGGCATGGACCGCCTGGCCGGCGGCCCCGCCGCGTGAGTCCGTGGCCAACTACCTGCTGGCGGGGGCGGCGGGCTTCATCGGGGCCACGGTCGCCGGGAGGCTGCTCGACGCCGGCCACGCCGTGCTCGGCGTCGACGACCTGAACCGCGCCTACGACGTCCGGCTCAAGCAGTGGCGGCTCGATCGGCTGCGGGCGCGCGAACGCTTCACGTTCCGGCGGGCGGACGTGCGCGACCGGGCGGGCCTCGAAGCGGCGTGCGCCGACGTGGCGGCCATCGACGGCGTGCTCAACCTGGCCGCCCGCGCCGGGGTCCGCGCCAGCGTCGACGACCCGTGGGCCTACGTCGACGCGAACGTCACCGGCACCCTCAACCTGCTGGACCTCAGCCGCGCCCGCGGCGTACGGAAGTTCGTCCAGGCGTCGACCTCCAGCCTCTACGATCCGGGCGCGCCGATGCCGTACCGCGAGGACGCGGACACCGGTCGCCCCCGGAGCCCGTACGCCGCCACCAAGCAGGCGGCCGAGGCGCTGTGCCACGCCTATCACCACCAGTTCGGGCTCGACGTCACCGTCCTCCGCTACTTCTCCGTCTACGGTCCGGCCGGCCGGCCGGACATGAGCCCCTTCCGCTTCGTGCAGTGGGTCTACGAGGGGCGCCCCGTCCGCCTGTACGGCGACGGCTCGCAGTCGCGCGACTTCACCTACGTCGACGACGCGGCGCGCGGAACCGTGGCCGGCCTCGCGCCCCTCGGCTACCAGGTCGTCAACCTCGGCGCGGGCGTCCCCGTGCCGCTTCTCGATGTCCTGCGCTTCGTCGAGGCCTGCGTCGGGCGGCCGGCCCGCGTCGAGCGCCTCCCGCCGCACGCGGCGGACGCGTCGGCGACGTGGGCGGACATCTCCAAGGCGGAACGGCTGCTGGGCTGGAAGCCGCGCACGCCGTGGAAGGACGGCATGAAGAGGCTCGTGGATTGGTACGCCGCGAACCGCGCGTGGGCGCGGGAGGTGCGGACCGTCGATTGACGCGTCCGCGGTCCCCCGGGGGGCGCCGTTCAGGACGCGGCGGCGGTCGGCTCCACCCGCACGGTGACCACGTCGGTGTCGTGGTACTGCTGGTGCCGCACCGACGAGGCGAAGTGGCGCAGCAGGCGCAGCGAGACCTCGCGGTCGCCGGGGGCGCCGCCGGTGCGGTCTCCGAGCAGGGCCAACTGATCCTCGATGTTCGTTTCGTCGGTGGCGGCCACGAACTCGAGCTCGGCCGCGGTGCCGTCGCGTCGGGCGGTCAGCCGCAGGTGTCGGCCGTCGGGGGGCGCCCCCGCCCCGTCGGGCTTGGTGAGGGTCAGCAGCGTCTCCTCGCCGACGGCGCGGACGCGGTCGGTCATCGCCCCGCTCCATCTCTGCCGCGCCGCGAACTGGGCCAGGAACGCGTCGATCTTCGGGTACGCGTCGACGTTCAGCGCGGTCCGGAGGCGCCGTGGCCGCGGTTGCGCGAGCTCGAGGAACCCGGTCATGAGGATGGCGGCGAGGCCGCCCGCGGTCATGCCGTTCCCGAGCAGCCCGCCCCACCACGGGCCGAGGGCCTCGGGGAAGATCCACTGCTGCTGGAACCCGGTGCCGACCCAGAACGCGACGCCGGCCACGACCCCCTTGCGGTAGTCGATGCCGTCCTGCACCACCACCTTCATGCCGAGCACGAACAGGATCGACAGCAGCACGACGGTGTAGCCCCAGACCACGGGACCCGGGATGGCGAGGATCAGGGCCATGAACTTGGGCAGGAACGCGAGGCCGATGAAGACGGCGCCGATGTACACGCCGACGAGGCGCGAGGTCACGCCGGTGATCTCGGCCACCGCGATGCTCGTCGAGTAGGTCGTGTTGGGCACCGTGGCGGCGACGCCCGAGAGCAGGTTCCCCAGCCCGTCGGCGGCCACCGCGCCCTGCACCGCCCGGAAGTCGACGGCCCGCGGCTTCCGCCACGACACCCGCTGGATGGCGACGCTGTCGCCGATCGTCTCGATGGCCCCGATGAGCGTCACGAAGATGAACGCCGGCAGGAGGGACCAGAACGTCACGCCGAAGCTGAAGTCGAGCCCGGGCCAGTCGCCCGCGGGCAGGCCGATCCAGCCCGCCTCGGCGATGAGCCGCGTGTCGTAGATGCCGAAGACGCCGGCGACCACACAGCCCGAGACGATGCCGATGACCGGCGCCCAGAGGCGCCAGACGCCGGCCGCGCGCAGGGTCACCGCGACGGTGATGATCACGGTGGCGGCGGCGCTGACGGGTGCCGACGCCGGCGGTGCCCCCTCGGGCACCTGGGACAGCATGTCGAAGATGATGGGCATGACGGTCACCGCGATCAGCATGATCACGGTGCCGCAGACGGTCGGCGTGAAGATGCGCCGCAGCAGGGCCAGCCGCGCCGACAGGGCGAACTGCACCAGGGCCGAGGCCGCGACCAGCGAGGCGAGCATCCCCGGCCCCCCCTCGGCCAGCGCGGTGACGCAGACCGCGATGAACGCGCCCGACGTTCCCATCATCAGGATGTAGCCCGAGCCGACGTGTCCGATGCGGAGGGCCTGGAACACCGTGGTGACGCCGCTGATCGCGAGGGCTGCGAACGCCGCCCACGTCAGGTAGTCCTCGCCGGCCCCCGCCGCCCGCACGACGATCGCCGGGGTCACCACGATGCCCGCGACGGCGAGCATCGCGTACTGGAAGCCGAGCCCCAGGGCCAGGGCGTGCGGCGGCTTCTCGTCGGGCTCGTAGCGGATGCCTCGGACGGCGTCGGCGGCGTTCGATTCGGTCATGGCTCCCCGTCAGGTCGATTCGGCTGCGCGCGGCGGGACTCTCACCCGCGGAGGGCCGCCGCCCCGCGGACCGCGCGGTGAACGTGGTCGCGGGTGTTGTAGACGTGCGGGCAGAGGCGCAGTCCGCCGGTGGCGGCGCCGGCGATGCCGTAGCGCTCGTACAACGCCCTCACCAGGGGACCCCGCCGGTCCGCGTCGCACGCCGCGATCACGACGCCGCCGCTGAGCTCCGGCGCCATCGGCGTGACGAGCTCGAAGCCGGCCTCCAGCAGGCCCTTCTTCAGCATCGTCGCGAGCTCGACGATCCGCGCCTCGACGCGCGCCGCCCCGAGGCGCTCGTGGAACGCGGCGGTGGTGGCGACGGCGGCGAGGGCGGCGTCGTCGCGCTGGCCCAGCGACTCGAACTTGCGCGCGCCGCGGGGGCGCGGCTCGACGGTGCCGCCCCAGCTCGGGGCGACGATGCTCGGCCAGATGTCCGCGACCCGGTCCGCCCGCACGTAGAGCAGTCCCACTTCTTTGGGTCCGAGGAACCACTTGTGGGCGCTCCCGGTGTAGGAGTCACAGCCGAGGTCGCGCAGGTCCACGTCGAGCGCCCCCCAGCTCTGCGCGCCGTCGACGTGGACGTGGATGCCGCGGCGGTGGGCCACCGCGCACAGCTCGCGCACCGGCAGCCGCACGCCGCTCACGTTGGAGACGTGCGTCAGCGCCAGCGCCCGGGTGCGGGGCGTCAGCGCCCGCTCGAAGACGCCGACCAGCTCGTCCACGCCGGACGGCGCCGTCGGCGTCGCCACCCGCTTCACGGCCAGCCCGTGGCGCGCCGCCCGCACGTCCCAGGCGACGTTGTTGGTCGGGTGGTTCTGGTCCCACACCACGACCTCGTCGCCCGCGTCGAGGGGCAGCCCCGCGTTCACGACGTTGTTGGCCTCGCTCGTGTTGCGCACGAGGGCTATCTCGTCGGCGGTGACCCCGAGCTGCGCCGCCGCCGCCTCGCGCGACGCCTCGAGCAGGGGCCCGAACTTCGCGCGGTTCGGAAACGAGCAGTCGACGTCGATGTCGCGGGTCAGGACGCTCACCCGCTCGGCCACCGCCCTGGGCGAGGGGCAGAGGTTCGCCGCATTCATGGGCACGCGCTCGTCGCGGAACGCGAACTGCCGGCGCACCTCCTCCCAGAACGACTCGCCCGGGTCGGGCTGCGCCGCCGCCGGTCGGCCGGCGAGCACCGGCCCGACGACGCTGCCGGCGGCCAGGGTGTTCAGGAACCGGCGCCGGGTCGGTGCGTCGGCGCGGGAAGAGGTGTCGACGGTCATGGCGGTCTCCTCGTGGGGCGCGCCCGTCGTGCGAACCGCGCCGATCAGCGGAAGCGGGTCAGGGTGATGTCGATCACGCGCGTGCAGGGCTCGTTCCGCCGCCACTGCATCAGGATCGGACTCTGATAGCGTCCCTGCGCGAGCCGGCCCTCGCCGGGGGTCTCGCGGTCGGAGACCGGCAGGCTCACCGAGCGCTTCACCTGCAGGAAGCGGCGGGCGGGGCCGACGAAGAACCGCGACAGGATTCGCTCGACGACCGAGTCGCTCAGGTGCAGGACGTCGAACACCTCGTTGAACACCCGCACCAAGTCGTACTTGGCGTAGTTGATGGTCTTGTTCGGAATGGACCGGGGATCGGACAGCAGATCGCGGCTGTTCTCGGCCATGAACCGCAACGGGTTGCGCAGGACCTCGGCGAGGTCGTGGCGCATGAGCAGGGTCTCGTACTCGTTGACGGTCAGGCCGGCCTGCTCCTCGCCGGGGCCGAGGGTGAGCTGGATGCGGCCCTTGTCGACGCCGTGCCGCCTGATGAGCTCTTCGCAGCGCTCGAAAACGCCGAAGCGGGGGGCCTTGAGGCTCACCGACTCGACGGCATGCGCAGACATCGGCACCGTGACGCGGTCGCGCGCCACCTCCTCCTCGGTGCTGTAGCCGAGCACCGTGGTCACCCGCTGCCGCGTCCGGCCCCGGTAGACGCCGTCGAGGTCGATGAAGTACACCGGCTCGCCGTTCCGGCCCCGGTAGGTCACGCAGCTCCGCAGGCCGGCGCTGATGAACGCGAGATGCGAGTCGGCGTTGAGCGGCTCGGTCCGGCGTTCCGCCTCGGACAGCTCCTCGCGCAGGTCGAGCTGGTCGTGCTTGTAGCCCGCCCCCTCGGGGAACACCTGGCGGAAGAAGGACAGGTACGACCCCAGACCGCCGAGCCTGCGGTTCAGGCGGGTCGCCAGGCTCTGATCGAGGTAGCCCGCGGTGGTGTGATAGGAGCTGTACAGGGCCCGCGGGAACCGTTCCAGCACGTCGCCGTGGGTCTCGGACACCCGTTGGCGCACATCGAGCATGTCGATGCGGGTGCGCGGCCGTACGGTGAGCGCGACTTCGACCGGCGCGGGGGCCATGAACGCACTCATGATACCCCAAAGCGGTGCCGCGACTCACAACCGCAACACGGCACGACACCAACGTGACACCGTGGCCGCGGTCGGCCGCGGGCGCGGCCCGGCGGCCGACTGCCGAACGGCGGGGCGGGCCGCCCGCCGCCCGCCGGGGGGACCTAGAAACCGCCCGGCGTTCGACGGGGTTTCCCGCCGGCGGGGACGCTCAGCAGCTCAGGCAACGGTGGTTGTTCTTCGCGCCCAGGCTCTCGAGCAGCGCGATGGTCTCCGGGAACGGCTGAATGCGCTGCACGGGGCCGTTGGCCATGTCGACGGTCGTCTGGCCGCGCCGGCTGACCTCGGTGACGTCGACGCCGCGGGCGACGAGGTAGCGGATGAGCGCGTTATCGCCGCGGGCGGCGGCGTGGTGCACGGCGTTGTAGCCGTCGTGGTCGCGGAAGTGCGCGTCGAGTCCGACCTCTTCGATGAGGAACCGGACCGCGGGGAGCCAGCCGCCGGGCACGTGGCGGTGCGAGTTGCCCGCGTACCCCTGGCCATGGCCCACGCCGGCGGCCGCGAGCAGGGGGGACACGGCGGGGCCGCCGAGGGGGGCCGGCGGGAGGCCCGAGGGGTCGGGGTGGGGGAGGCGCCGCCGGGTCGGTACGGTGACGGTGGGAAGGAGCGGGTCGGCCCCGTAGGCGAGCAGGAGCCGCATGGCGTCGAGGTCGAGCGCGTAGGCGGCGCGCCAGAACGCGGTCGCCCCGGCGCGGTCGACCCCGAGCAGATCGCGGTTGTAGGTCGTGTACCAGAGCGACTTCTCCAGTCGCGCGTCGACGTCGGCGCCGGCCTCGAGCAGCGCCCGCATCACGTCGAGGTACGAGGCCGCCTGCTGCAGATGGTCGGTCGGCTGGGGATGCCGCGCCTTCGGGGCCCACTGCATGTTGAGCGCGCCGTAGAGCGGGGTCGCCCCGGCGTCGCTCGCCAGCGTGGGGTCGGCTCCCGATTCGAGGAGCCGCAGGGCGAGATCGAAGTGGCCGTTGATGCTCGCGATGAGCAGGGGGCTGGTGCCGTCGGCGGCGCTCACCTGGTTGACGTCGGCGCCGCCCGCGATTAGGGCCAGCGCGGTGTCGGCGTGGCCGTCGCGGGCGGCGAGCAGCAGCGCCGTCAGCCCTCCATGGGTTCCGACGAGATCGGCATAGCCGAGCGGCTCCGGCTCTTCCTGCCGGTCGGCTTCGGCCGCTGGCGCGGGCCGTGGAGGGGCGGGCCGGGCCGCGGGCGGGGGCTGGGGCCGACGCGGCACCCGGAGTCGGAACCGCCGTCCGGGCGGGAGTCCCGCCGGGCGCCCCGCTCTGGCGGCGGCCATCCGGGCGCGCCGCCGCCGGCTGTCGGCCTGGTCGAACGTGTTGCGGGCGGAGATGTCCACGACCGCCGCGGTGGCGCCGGGGTCCGCGCCCCACCGCAGCAGGGGGGCGACGACCGCGGCGCGCCCCGCCCCCGCCGCGAACATGAGGGGGGTCTGGCCCCACCGCGGCTCGCGGACGTCGGGATCGGCGCCGTGCGCCAGCAACGCCTCGACGGCGTCGGCGCTTCCCGACTGGGCGGCGAAGTGCAACGGGGCGGCCCCGGCCGACGTCCGGGCCTCGGCATCGGCCCGATGCTCGAGCAGGACGGCGACGACCGGGGCGTGGCCGGCGCGGCCCGCGACGTGCAGCGGCGTGTGCCGGCCGAGACGGGTCGTCGACTCGGGATCGGCCCCGGCCGCGAGCAGCCGGCGGGCGGTGGGCAGGTCCCCGTGCCGCGCCGCCCAGTGCAGGGCGGTCATGCCGTCGCCGCGCGGCGCGTCGACGTCCGCGCCGGCCGCGAGCAGCGTCCGCACCGCCTCGCCGTCCCGCCGCATGGCCGCGTCGGCGAGGGGCGCGTCTACGGCCGCCCGCACGCCGCCGGGCGCCAGACACAGGAACGTCAGGAAAGCGCCAATCCGCATTCGGGGCATCGGTTTCTCCAAGCAATCGCCCGCGCGGGGCGATGGCCCGCGCGCCGTAGAACGACGCCGCCCTCCCCGGCCTAGCCCCGAGAGGGTCGCCTACGGCTCCGCTCGCCGCCCAACCAACCCGCCGGGTTCTGCACCGTTCTACGGCGCAGAATCCCGGCCCGGAGATACGGCTCCGCTCGCCGCCAACCAACCCTGGCGCAGGCTCCCTACGGGCACCCTGCCGCCC
The DNA here is from genome assembly GCA_963664545.2 of Vicinamibacterales bacterium. Lineage (GTDB taxonomy): Bacteria > Acidobacteriota > Vicinamibacteria > Vicinamibacterales > UBA8438 > JAJEEA01. The sequence goes on from OY761475.2 coordinate 5,139,128, forward strand.
GTCGGCACCCCGCCGGACCCGGTGAAGCGCGGGGCCCCGCGGCCGGCTCTCAAGCGTTCAGCGAGAACGCGCCGGTGCTGTCGCCGAACCGCTCCACGTCCTCGACGCCGAGCCGGTGGATGAGGTCGAGCATCACGTTCGCCATCGGCGTCCCCGGCGCCGCGCGGAAATGCAGGTTGCCGGGCAGCCGGCCGTTGGCCCCGCCCGCCACGAAGAGCGGGCACCGCTTGTGGTTGTGCACGTTGGGGTCGCCCATCGGCGAGCCGTAGATGACCATCGACCGGTCGAGGAGGGTCGCGTCGCCCTCCTCGAGCGCGCGCAGCTTGCCGAGGAAGTACGGCACCAGGCCCACGTGGTAGCGGTTGAGCCGGGCGAACTCCTCAATGTTCCGCTCGCGTCCGCCGTGGTGCGAGGCGGGGTGGAAGCCGCGGGTGACGCCGCTCTCGGGGTAGACGCGCCCGGTGGCGTCGCGCGACAGCTTGAACGAGAAGACCCGCGTGACGTCGGTCTCGAACGCGAGGGCCTGCAGGTCGAACATCAGCCGCACGTGCTCGTCGAACGAGTCGGGAACGCCCGGCGGCGAGTTGGGCAGCTCGCGGGGCTCGCCCCCGAGGTTGCGGGCCTCGACGCGCTCGATGCGCCGCTCGATCTCGCGGATGTCCGTCAAGTAGCGGTCCATGCGCCGGCGGTCGGCGGAATCGAGGGTGGGCGCGAGCCGGGCGACCTCCCGGGTGATGAAGTCGAGCACGCTGCGCTGCTGCCGACGCCGGACGGCGCGCTCCCCCGGCGTGCCGCCGGCCCCGAACAACTGATCGAAGGCCAGCCGGGGATCCCGGATCATCGGCAGCGGCTCGGTCGGCGACGCCCAACTGATGGTGTCGGTGTAGACGCACGAGTAGCCGTAGGCGCAGCCCCCCGCCTGGTCGACGTTCTCGATGCAGAGCTGCATCGACGGAATCGGCGTGCGCTGGCCGAAACGTTGCGCGTAGAGCTGATCGAGGGAGATGCCGGCCCGGACGTCCGAGCTCTCGGTCTGCTTCGGATGCGATTGCGTGAGGAACGTCGCGCTCGAGCGGAAGTGGTCGCCGCCGATCTCCGGCGGGGTGACCGCCTCCGCCGGCCGCACGTCGGTGTCGCTGACGATGGTCAGCACGTCGCGGAACGGCTCGAGGGGGCTCAGCGCGCTCGGACCCAGGTCGAACTTCCGTCCCGTCGCGGCCGGCGACCAGAGGTGCCGCGAGGCACCGTAGGCGGTGCTGCCGGCGGCGCCGTGCACGTTCTCGATGCACACCAGCCGGGTCGGATCGTCGAGCGACTGGGCCGCCGCCACCCGCCGCCAGGGCCGGCCGGCGGGGACGAACGCGTCGAGGAAGGGCAGCGCCACGGCGGCTCCCGCGCCTCGGAGGAACGTACGCCGGGGGAGATGCTTGCCGGTGACGAAGGCCATGCTGGTCAGTCCTCCACGGAAGCCGGGGCCCGGCCCTGCGTGCGGAAAGCGGGGCTGCGGACGATCTCGAGGACGAAGCGGGACAGGCGCAGGCCGTCCGCCTCGGCGGCGCGGGCGATGTCGCGGACCGCGGGCATGTCGAAGTGCTCGACGCGGCGGCCCAGTGCATAGGCCATCAGGTTCTCGGTGAACGTGCGCGCGAGGGCCGACGGCCGCTTCAGCAGGGCGGCGCGCAGGTCGGCGGCGCTGGCGACGGGGGTGCCGTCGTACAGCTCGCCCGAAGAATCGATGGGGTTGCCGTTGTCCTTGACGCGCAACGCCCCGGTCACGTCGTAGCGCTCGAGGGCGAGCCCGATCGGATCCATCATGCGGTGGCACGAACTGCACGCCGGGCTCCGCCGGTGCTCCTCCAGGCGTTCCCGCACCGACAGCAGGCGTCCGCCGTCGTCGGCCGCGGTGTCGTCGAGGTCGGGCACATCGGGCGGCGGGGGCGGGGGCGGGCTGCCGAGCAGCACCTCCATCACCCACTTGCCGCGGAGCACCGGCGACGTGCGGTCGGCGTACGAGGTGAGCGCCAGCACGCTGCCGTGGCCGAGCACGCCGCGGCGCGGCTCGCCGGCCGGCCACGTGACGCGCCGGTGACGGCCGCCCACGACGCCGGGAAGCCCGTAGTGGCGGGCGAGGCGCTCGTTGACGAACGTGTAGTCCGCCGTCAGCAACTCCGTCAGGCTTCCGTCCTCGCGGACGAGATGGTCGAAGAACAGCTCCGTCTCGCGCCGCATCGCCTGCTTGAGCTGCTCGTCGAAGTCGGGATACGTCCGGACGTCGGGGTGCAGCGCGTCGAGATCGGGCAGCCGCAGCCACTGCGCCGCGAACCGCGTGGCGAGGGCCTCCGACCGGGGGTCGGCGAGCAGGCGCCGGACCTGGGCGTCGAGCACCGCGGAGTCGGCCAGGCGGCCGGCGGTGGCGAGGTCGATGAGCTCGGCGTCGGGGCCCGCGGCCCAGAGGAAGAAGGAGAGGCGGGACGCCAGCGCATGGTCCGAGACGGCGAAGCCCTCCGCGGTGTCGGCCCCGGCCGGCGGGGCCTCGAAGCGGAACACGAAGTGGGGGCTGGCGAGGATGCCCTCCAGGGCCATCCGCACGCCCGCTTCGAATCCGCCCCCGGCCGCGCCGCTTTCGTACAGCGCCATCAGGGCGCGGCGGTCGTCCCCGGTCAGGGGCCGGCGGTAGGCGGCGGTCCCGAGCCGGTCGATGATCGCGCCCGCGCACGCGGCGGCGTCGCCGGCCGCGGCCGGCCGGCAGGTGAAGATGCGCCGACGGCTCGGCGTGTCGGAGACCCCGACGGGATCGAGCGGCCCCCGGATCGCGAGGTCCCGGAGGTGGGGCAGGCTCGTGAACCCGTAGGCGTTGGCGACGCTGGTGCTCGACAGCGACCATTCGTGGGGCGAGATCAAGTCCTGCGTCGGGCCTTCGAGGTGGCGGATGAACACGGCCGAGACCCGGTGCGGCCCCGCCGTGACGCGGATCGGCCCGGTCCGGAGGTTGACGCCGTTCGGGTCCGAGACGTGCATCCACCGGTCGATGTCAAGGAGGGCGACGCGTTCGCCGTCTATCGAGACCTCGATCTGCTCCGGATGCTCCGCCGTGTGCAGCGCCCCGCGCCCGCTGCCGAACAGCTCGCCGGTGGTTTCGTGGTGGAACGAGACCCGGAACCGGTAGTCGGCGTCGGCCGGAAACGTGTGCACGACGGAGATCCCGCCCCGCGAGCCGTACGGTGCCCCCTCGACCTGCTCCCGCTGCGACACCCACCGCGTGACCTTGTAGGTCGCCTCGCGGGGGCCGGCCGCGGGATCGCCCACGGCGAGCCGGCTGATCTCGGCCGCGGCCCGCAGATAGCCGTTCATCAGGGTGGGGGAGAGGAGCTGCGCGTCGGCGATGTTGTCGAACCCGGCGCTCTTCGTGTCGAGCGGCAGGTAGTCGCCCGCGCGGACGTCGAGGGCGAGCAGGTCGCGGACCGACCGTTCGTATTCGGCGCGGTTGAGGCGCTGGAAGCTGCGGCGGGCGGGGAGCGGGCGCTCGGCCGCGGCACCGTCGACGAGGGTCTCCAGGGTCTCCGCGAGGGCCTGCAGCTCCGCCTCGTCGGGCCGGGCGGTGCCCGCCGGCGGCATCAGGCCCGTCCGCACCTTGCGGATGATCTTCTCGGCCAGGGGGTGGTCGTCGTGGGCGCGGGCGACCTCGAAGCGGTCCAGCGACAGGTTCCCGTAGCGCGCCCGATCGTTGTGGCAGCGCCGGCAGGTCCCGTCCACCACCGCCTGCGCGGCTTCCGCCGCGGCCTCCCGCGCCGCCGCGGGCGGGCTCCCCAGCGGCCCGAGCGCGAGGCACAGCACGATACCGGCACGGACCCGTCCGGCGTTCACCATCATCACAACCGCGTAGTGTAGCCGTTGTCCGCGCTCTTTTCCATGTTGACGCCGGGTGCCCGGCCGCGGGTGCGGGACATCATGGTGAGATGGCCGTCCCCGGCGCTGTCATAACGACCGCCGCGACCCTTGGTCAGGCAGGCGGTGTGGTGTCGTTCTGGCGGCGTCTCATTATGATTCTGTCGCGCACTCGCCGGATGATTCTGTCGTGCACTCGCCGGCTGCGAGGGGGCCGTGTCCGAGGCGCGGACGCGAGTCTGGCGTCCCCGCCGCGGCAGCGATCGCCGGGGCCGCCGCGCGGCGGATCGTCAGCCGCGCCGGAGCCGCGCGATGAAGTCGGCCTCGTCATCGCAGGCGAGCGCCGCGCGCACGACGCCCTCATCGGTCGTCGCGTCGACCTCCGACAGGCGGGCGAGACCCTCGTCGGACACGGAGATGCCCCGCGCCCGCAGCATCTGGCGAACCATCTCCGCCCGGGTCGCCGCCCGCCCCTCCGTCCGCCCCTGACGCCGGTGCCATCCCAGCATCGGATCGTCGTCGGGCCGGGTGCCGTCCCGCGCCCCGAGCGCCGCGCCGACGCGGCGCAGCACCGCCGCCGTCCGTTCCGACGGTATCGTCTCGTTCAGGGCGGCATGGATCTCGGCCGCCGTCCAGCCCGGAAACGCGGCGCTCGCCGCCGACGCGTGGAAGGCGCCGGCCGCCAGCCGGTGGATCGTCAGGCCCGGCCGCCGGCGGCGCGGCCGGCCCGCCGCGCCCCGCTCCGGCACCTCCACCCACACCTCCGGGAAGCCCCACGCCTCGTACAGGGCCAGCTTGCCGCGCCGCACGTCGGTCGTGTGGTCGACCTCGAGCACCACGTCGGGGAAGTCGTGCTCGCCGGCCACCATCGCCTTCGCGCCCGGCAGGCGGGCGCGCCGGGGATGCACGTACACCGCTTCGTCGGCCTGCAGGATGCGCCGCGGGGTGCCACGCCCGCCGATCTGCATCAGGTCCATCGAGCCGTAGCACTCGACGGCCGAGCCGCGTTCGGCGGCGATGCGCTCCACGAGCTGCGTCAGCCGGCGCGACGGCCTCTCGTGGTACGGGGTGGTCGGCTCGGCGACCCACGCCGTCTCGGTGTCGCGGTCCCAGAACTCGATGCGGCCCTCGAACGTTTCGATCACGCTGAGGGGCATGTGCCGCGGCTTGCAGCCGGGGAACTCGAGATCCGGCGGCGTCGGCGTGTCATCGCGCGGAAGCCGCGGGCGATGCGGCTGGGGTTCGAACTCGGCCATGACGCCATTCTACAACCCGCCCGGGGGCGGCGGGTCCGCCGTGATCGCGGTTATTCGACCGCCTGATGAAGCGCGGCTATGGGCGTTTGGTACAATCGCTGGGTCGCCGGCCGCACGACCGCCGGCGGTCCGAAACGAGGAGCGACACGAATGAGACGCATCCTGATCGGCGTTCTCGCCATCGGCCTGCTGCCGTCCGCCGCCCCGGACGCGGCCGCCCAGCACTGGCCGCAGTTCCGGGGGCTGAACGCCGGCAACGTGGCCGACGATCCCGCCCTGCCCGAGCGGTGGAGCGAGACCGAGAACATCGCGTGGAAGATCGACGTTCCCGGGCTGAGCTGGAGTTCGCCGATCGTCTGGGGCGACCACATCTTCCTGACCACCGCGGTCAGCGCCGCCGACGACGAGGTGCAGCCGATTCCCGGCCTCTACGACCCGGGCGAGCACAACGGGTCGGTGCCGGCCAGCGGCGAGCACCGCTGGCTGGTGTACGCCATCGACTTCGAGACCGGGGCGGTGCGGTGGGTGCGCGAGCTCCACCGCTCGGTGCCCGAGATCACGCGGCACCTCAAGAACAGCTACGCGTCGGAGACCCCGGTCACCGACGGCGAGCGCGTCTACGTCTACTTCGGGGCCATCGGGCTGGTGGCGGCCCTCGACTTCGAGGGCAGGGAGGTCTGGCGCCGCGACGTCGGGACGTTCAACACCATGCAGGCGATGGCCACCGCGTCGTCGCCGGCGTTGCACGACGGCCGGCTCTACGTGCTCAACGACAACACCACGCAGTCGTTCTTCACCGCGCTCGACGCCGCGACCGGCGAGGACGTGTGGCGGGTCGAGCGCGACGAGCCGGGGCATACGTGGTCGACCCCCTTCGTGTGGGAGAACCCGTTGCGCACCGAGATCGTGACCGCGGCCACCGGGAGGGTCCGCTCCTACGACCTCGACGGCGAGGTTCTGTGGGAGCTCGGCGGGATGTCGCTGCTGACCACGCCGAGCCCGTTCACGAGCCACGGGCTCGTCTACATCAGCTCCGGCTACCCGGGCGGCGCCCTGCGCCCGGTCTACGCCATCCAGCCCGGCGCGGCGGGCGACATCTCCATCTACCAGGAGGTCGCGAGCGGGCTGCAGGAGGGGTTCCCCGGCAGCCGGACGTACTCGCAGGACTCGCACGTCGTGTGGGCCTATCCGCTGCTCGGCACCTACAACACCACCGCCCTCGTCTACGGCGACATCTACTACACCCTGCTCGACCGCGGCTTCCTCCTCGCGCACGACGCGGCCACCGGGGAGGAGATCTACGGCCGGCGGCGGCTGGAGATCGGCAACGGCTTCACCGCGTCGCCGTGGGGCTACAACGGGAAGATCTTCCTCCTGAGCGAGGACGGCGACACGTTCGTGGTGAAGGCGGGGCCGGAGTTCGAGATCCTCCACAAGAATTCGCTGAACGAGATGGCCCTGGCGACCCCCGCGGTGGCGCGGGACAGCGTGATCCTGCGCACCCAGTCGAAGCTGTACCGGATCGCGCGGACGGAGTGACCGGTCGTCGGCCGGATCGACGGGGACGGTTGAAGTGAATCGGCGCGAGAGCACCGGCCGGACGTAGGGGCGGCATCGGGCGCTCCTGCCGGTTGGTTGGGGCACCGATCGGAGCCCCAAGCCGATTGCCGGCCCCGTGATGTTGCGCGGTAGGACGGCGAGGATTCCCGGCGGACCGCGCAGGCGGCTGATCGGGCCGCAGGCGACGATTGGCGGGCGAGGCAAGGAGAGAGGCATGGCACCGACGGCGGTTGACACCACGCACGCGTTCGACGAGGCGGTCCGGGCGGACCGCGAGCCCTTCAAGGTCGCCGACCTGTCGCTCGCGGCGTTCGGGCGGAACGAGATCCGGCTCGCCGAGCAGGAGATGCCGGGGCTGATGGCGCTGCGGCAGGAGTACGCGGGGCAGGCGCCGCTCCGGGGCGCCCGCGTCATGGGCAGCCTGCACATGACGGTGCAGACCGCGGTGCTCATCGAGACCCTGGATGCCCTCGGCGCCGACGTGCGGTGGGTGTCGTGCAACATCTTCTCGACGCAGGACCACGCCGCCGCCGCGGTGGCCGTGGGGCGGCCGGAGACGGGGGGGACGCAGGAGAACCCGCGCGGCATCCCGGTGTTCGCGTGGAAGGGGGAGACCCTCGCCGACTACTGGTGGTGCACCAACGAGGCCCTCGTGTGGCCCGACGGCGGCGGACCGTCGCTCATCGTCGACGACGGCGGCGACGCCACCCTGCTCGTGCACAAGGGCTACGAGTTCGAGCAGCTCGGCGAGGTGCCGGGCTTCGACCCGGAGACCGAGCCCGAGGAGTGGGGCGTCATCCTCGACCTGCTGCGGAACCTCCAGGCCCGCGACCGGCGGCACTGGCAGCGCATCAGCCCCGGCATCCGCGGCGTCAGCGAGGAGACCACCACCGGCGTCCACCGGCTCTACGAGATGACGGAGGCGGGCACTCTCCTCTTTCCGGCCATCAACGTGAACGACTCGGTGACCAAGAGCAAGTTCGACAACGTGTACGGCTGCCGCCACTCGCTGCCGGACGGCCTCGCGCGGGCCACCGACGTCATGCTCGGCGGCAAGGTGGCGGTCGTATGCGGCTTCGGCGAGGTGGGGAAGGGCTGCGCCCAGGCCCTGCGGGGCCAGGGGTGCCGCGTGGTCGTCACCGAGATCGACCCCATCTGCGCCCTCCAGGCGGCGATGGAGGGCTACGAGGTCAACACCCTCGACGCCATGATCGAGCGCGCCGACATCTTCATCACCGCCACCGGCAACCGCGACATCATCTCGGCCGGGCACATGGCGCGCATGAAGGACAAGGCCATCGTCGGCAACATCGGGCACTTCGACAACGAGATCGACATGGCCGGGCTGAAGAAGACGCCGGGCATCCAACACGTCCACATCAAGCCCCAGTACGACGAGTGGCGCTTCCCCGACGGCCACAGCGTGATGGTGCTCGCCGAGGGGCGCCTGCTGAACCTCGGCTGCGCCACCGGCCACCCGAGCTTCGTCATGTCCGCGTCGTTCACCAACCAGGTCCTCGCCCAGATCGCCCTGCACCAGAACGACGGCGAGTACGGCAAGCGGGTCTACATGCTGCCCAAGCGCCTCGACGAGAAGGTGGCCCGCCTGCACCTCGACCACCTCGGGGTCCGGTTGACCACCCTCACCCCCGAGCAGGCGAGCTACATCGGCGTGGACGTCGAGGGTCCGTACAAGCCGGAGCACTACCGCTACTGACCGCGAACGACCCGCGATCCCGATTTCTTCTTCGGCTGGTGCGTTCCCAAGCACCGGTGCGCATGGTCAGTCGCCGGCTCCGGACGCACCGGTCAGGCGGACGACGACGGAACGCGAGTCGAGCTTCGTCAGGGTGCGCCGGAGGGGTCGGGACGAATCTCGCCGCCCGCGATACGGCGGCCCAGCGCGCGCAGGGTGTCGAGGTCGTGGACGTCGTCGGGCAGGAGGGGAATGCGCACCTGCGGTATCCCAGCGAACGCCCGGTCGATCTCCTGGAGGTAGCGCCCCTCCTGCCGGCGCCGGGCGGCGAGGAATGCGCCCTCCGCGTCGTCGGGCAGCACCCGGTTCACCACCACGGCGCTGACCGGGATCGAGAACCTACCCAGGACCTCGTGCGCCCGGACCGTCTCGAGCACCGAGAGGCGATCCGGGTTCACCACCGACACGAAGGCTGTGCGAGAGCGGTCGAGGAGCTGCTCGCGGGCGCCGATGAACTTCCGCCGCCGCGCCTGCAGCAGCTCGTCGAGCTGGGCGTCCCGGCTGCCCGGCTCGTGGTCGACGGCGGTCTCCAGGCGCGACAGCTCGTCGCCGCGCACGCGTCCCCCGCCCAGGTGCCGGAGGGCGGCGCCGAGGCGGGCCGAGCGCTCGCGGTGGCCGAGCAGCCCGTCCGTCCACGCCGCCATGATGTCGGGCAGCGACAGGAGCCGGACGGTATGGCCGGTGGGGGCGGTGTCGAAGACGACGCGGTCGTACTCGCGCCCCGCCAGGGCCATGATCTCGGCGACGCGCTCGAGCAGGGCCGCCTCCATGGTGCCGGGGGCGAGCCGCGCGAGGTCGAGCTGCCGGTCGATCTCGTCGAACTGGCGCGGGTGCACCAAGCGCTTCATGCGGGCCTTGACGGTCCGGACGTGGTTGTCGGCCTGGCGGTCGGGGTCGATCTCGAGCGCCCACAGCGCGTCGGCGATGGCGGTCTCACGGTCGCCGACGGGGCGGCCGAAGAGGTCGGCGAGCGAGTGGGCGGGGTCGGTGGAGACGAGCAGGCAGCGCCGGCCGCGGGCGGCGGCGAGGCCCAGGGCCGCCGCCGTGGTGGTCTTGCCGACGCCGCCCTTGCCCCCGACGAAGACGATGGGGCGGTTCAGAATCTCGTCGAGCAGGGCGGCGCTCCGCGGTGGTCAGGCGGCGTTGGGCTTGCGGCGCTCGTTCATGAAGGTCGACAGGCTGTCTTCGAGCGCGCCGGTTCGGTCGCGCAGCTCGGCGACGTCGCGCGCGACGATGTCGATCCGCTTGTTGGTGTCGTCGATGCGGGTCTCGATGTGCTGGAGGCGGCTGTTCGTCTCACTGAACTGCCGGTTCATGTCGCTCCTCGACTCGTCGAACCGCTTGGCGGTGTCGCTCTTCAACTCCTGGAACTGCCTGGCGGTGTCGCTCTTCAGCTCCTGGAACTGCCTGGCGGTGTCGCTCTTCAGCTCCTGGAACTGTTTGGCGGTGTCGCTCTTCAGGTCGTCAATCCGCTTGCCCACCTGTCTCGTGAGCAGCAATGCGCCGCCGAAGATGGCGACGACGATCGGCAGAATCGCGACGACGGTCTCCGTCATTCCCTCTCGGTCCCGTTTCGTGAGCAGCCCCGCTACCCATTCTACAGGAAGTCCCCCGGTTCCGGCAGGCGGCGGGCTTGGCACGGTTCGTTGCGGATCAGCAGCAGCGGAAGCCGTCGAGGGGGGAGTGATCCAGTCCCTGGCGGCGGTGCCACTCGTGGAAGCGCTCGAGCAGCACCGGCTGCAGCTCGAGGGTGTAGTACGAGGCGGGGTTCGGCACCCCCATGAGCTCGGCGAAGACGAAGAGCATGAACAGGTCGTCCTCGTCCCGCCGGGCCCGCGCCAGCGTCCCCCGGTAGGGGGCGGTGTAGAACTCGTCGAGCAGGTCCTGGAGGCGGGCGATCCACCCCTTGTCCCCGTCCGTGCCGGGCCCGGGTGCCGGGCGCGTGTCCCGCTTGGTCATCAGTCCCGCCCGGTGTCAGGCGCCCGCCGCGGCCTCCGCCGCCCGCTTCTCCCGCATGAACGCCGAGCCCGCCTCGAGCATCGTGAAGATGGCCAGCAGCACGATGGCGACGTCGATCCACAGCAGCGGGTAGAGGATGCCGCCCTCGCGGTACAGGTTGCCGAGCTGGTAGATGGCGGCGGCGAGGGCCATGGTCGTGATGAAGACCATCGGCACCAGCGTGTAGCGGACGGGCCGCCCCAGCTTCACGAGGATGACGCTGATGATGAGCAGGGTGAGCCCGGCCAGCAACTGGTTGGTGGTGCCGAAGAGCGGCCAGATCAGCATGCCGCCCTCGCCGCTCGGGCCGCCGGCGCCGAAAGCGAGCAGCAGGCACGCGGTCACCGCCGCGACCGTGGCCACGTAGCCGTTCTGCAGGATGGGGATGTTGTAGATGGTGCCCCACTCCTGCACGATGTAGCGTTGCAGGCGCACGCCGGCGTCCATGGTGGTGCCGGCGAAGAGGACGGCCATGACCGCGAGCAGGGTCGCCGCGAACTCCACCGAGATGCCCACGCCGGCCGACACGATGCGCGCGCCGCCCTGCACGAACGCGGTCATGCCCCCGTTGCCGAACTCGCTGTACATGGCCTCCCAGTCGCCGAGGGTGGCGAACCCGGCCGTCGCCGCGATGATCGCCACCAGCGCCAGCGAGCCCTCGCCCGACGAACCGAGGTACCCCACGAACCGCGCGTCGGTCTCCTTGTTGAGCTGCTTCGACGTCGTGCCCGAACCGACGAGCCCGTGGAAGCCCGAGATCGCCCCGCACGCGATGGTGACGAACAGCAGGGGGAAGATGGGCGGCGCCGACGCCGGCACGTTGGGATTGATGGCCGGCGCGACGATGGTCGGGCTCGCGATCACCACCGCGCCGTAGAGCAGCCCGAGCCCCACGAAGAGCTGGATGCCGTTGATGTAGTCGCGCGGCTGCAGCAGCAGCCACACCGGGAGGAGGGACGCGATGCCGGCGTACAGGAACAGGATGAGAATCCACTGCGCGCCCACCGGCAGGAGGCCCCCCGTCAGCTCGATGGGAAACTGCTCGCCGAGGTAGATGACCGCGTACAGGATGACGGTGCCGACCACCGTGGGCCAGAGAATCGGCACCCCCATGCGGTAGATCAGGATGCCGATGCCGACGGCGACGAAGACCGCGGTCCACGCCGGGATCACACTGCTCGGGGTCGCCTGGAACTCGTTCGAGATGGCCACCGCGAACACCGCGTTGACCATCATGAGCAGGAAGAACACGACGATCATGAACAGGGTGCGGGCGCGGGGGCTCACCACGTCGCCGGACAGGGCCCCGACCGACTTCGCCTTGTTCCGGACGCTGGCCCACACCGCGCCGAAGTCGTGGACGCCGGCGAAGAACATGGTGCCGAGGATGACCCAGAGGAAGGCGGGCAGCCAGCCCCAGATGACCGCGATGCCCGGTCCGATGATGGGCGCGGCGCCGGCCACCGCCGTGAAGTGGTGGCCCCACAGGACGACGCGGTTGGTCGGGATGTAGTCCACGTCGTCCCGCATCGAGTGGGCGGGCGTCTCGAAGTCCGGGTCGAGCCGGTAGATCTTCTCGGCGATGAAGCTCGAGTAGAAGCGGTAGCCGATGAAGATCATCCCGAGGCCGACGACGGAGAGAAGGGTGGCGTTCATGAGTTGAGACCTCTTGGCGGCCCTGCGCCGCCGGGAACGCGCCTATTCTACACGCGCGGGGCGGCGGGGACGGCGGGGACGGCGGGACGGGCTTGCGGCCGGGCGGCGGAGGGGGCGGGCCGCGGAGGATGCGAGGTACGCGGCTCCCGCGGCCCTCGCCGGCGGCGCGCCGGCCGCCGGCCGGGGCGGCGGGCCGGGGACGACACGATACGGAGATGACACGATGTACGGTGTTCTCGCAGACCTCGTGCTGCTCGCCCACGGCGCGTTCATCTTGTTCGCGGCCGGCGGCGCGTTGCTCCTGCGGCGGTTCCCGCGGGTCGCGTGGCTGCATCTGCCGGCCGTGGTCTGGGGCGTCGGCATCGAGTGGTCCGGCGGGGTCTGTCCGCTCACCCCTCTCGAAGTCTGGCTGCGGCGCCGCGCGGGGGCCTCGGGCTACCAGGGCGACTTCATCGAGCACTACGTCACCGCGCTGATCTACCCGGCCGGCCTGACGCGCGGCATGCAGATGGCCCTCGGCACCGGGCTGCTGCTCGTCAACGTCCTCCTGTACTGGCGCGCGTGGTCCGCCCGCCGCCCGCGGCGGGGAACCCGGCTTGATTGACGGCCCGTCGGTGGGCCGGCTTCCACCGGAGCGGCGCTTCGCGCCCGAATGCCCGGCCTCGGGAAACGGACGCCGCCGCGGTTGCGTAATAACATTAGGTTGATGCGTTGGATGGTCCCGCGCCGATTTCGGCGCCTGTTGGTCGTCCTGTCGGGGATCGTGCTGGCGGGCTGCGGCGGCGTCCCCGGGAACGGGGCCGAGCCGGCGGCGTCGGCGCCACCGGGGGACCGTTCGGCGGTTACGGCCGGCGGATCGGGTGTCGCGACGGACGCCACCGCGTCGGCGCGGTCCGGCCCGCTGGTCGTGGCGCTGGGAGACAGCCTGACGGCGGGGCTCGGACTCGACGTCGAAGAGGCGTATCCGGCCCGTCTCGAGCGGGCGTTGCGCGACGACGGCCACGCGGTCACGGTGGTGAACGCGGGGGTGTCCGGCGACACCAGCGCGGCCGGGCTCAGCCGAACCGAGTGGGCGCTCGAGGGCGACGTGCGCATCCTGATCCTGGCCCTCGGCGGGAACGACGGGCTCCGCGGGCTCCCCGCCGGCCAACTGAAGCGCAACCTCTCGCGGATCCTCGCGCTGGCCGCGGAGCGCGGCATTCGGGTCCTGCTGGCGGGCATGGAGGCGCCCCCGAACTTCGGGGCCGCCTATACGGCGGAGTTCCGGGCGGTGTTCGCGGATCTCGCCCGGGAGCACGACGTGGCGTTCATGCCGTTCCTCCTTGACGGCGTCGCCGCCGATCCGGCCCTCAACCAGGCCGACGGGATTCACCCGAACGCGGAAGGGGCGGCGATCGTGGCGGCGCGCGTCCGGGACGCGCTCGAGCCGTTGCTGCCCGCGCTCGCGCCATGAGCCAGCGGGGGGAGCTCGGTCGTGGCTCGAGGCGGCCGGGCAGTCGGGAAGCGCCCGTCCCGTCAAGGATGGTGACGGGAATCGCCCTGCCACGTCGCATGCCCGGAAGACAGCAGAAACGGGTCCCATCCGTAACCGCCGAGCCGTAACGCTCCCCGTCGGTGCCGTCGGCAGTCGCCTCGTCCCTCGAGTGAACACATGATCGAGCTCCGCAACGTCTCCAAGACCGTCCTCAGCGGGAACGCGCCGCTCACCATCGTCCAGCCCCTCGACCTGACGGTGTCCTCCGGGCAGTACGTCTCCATCGTCGGGCCGTCGGGCAGCGGCAAGTCGACCCTGCTCGGCCTCATCGCCGGCCTCGACGCGCCGACCACCGGCGAGATCGTCATCGACGGCGTCGAGATTTCCGGCCTCGACGAGGACGCGCTGGCCCGGCTTCGGGGCCGGAAGATCGGCATCGTGTTCCAGTTCTTCCATCTCGTGCCGTCGCTGACCGCGTTCGAGAACGTGCTCGTGCCGCTCGAGATCGCTGGCGCCGCGCGGGCGGCCGACCGGGCGGCGGCGCTGTTATCCGAGGTGGGGCTCGACGAACGGGCCGGACACTATCCCGCACAGTTGTCGGGCGGCGAGCAGCAGCGGATCGCGATCGCGCGGGCCCTCGCCAACGAGCCCCCCATCCTCCTCGCGGACGAGCCCACCGGGAACCTGGACAGCGCCAACGGACGGCACATCGTCGAGCTGCTCCACGGAATCAACCGCTCGCGGGGCACGACCATCGTGCTCGTCACCCATGATCGCGAGCTCGCGTCGGGCACCGACGTCACCCTGCGGATGCGCGACGGCCGCACCGAGCGGGTGTCCCCGATGCCGGCCCGGCAGGAGGTGCCCGCATGACGTTCGTGCTCCGCATGGTCGGCCGCGAGTTGCGCGCGTCTTGGCGGCGGCTCGCGTTCTTTTTCGTCTGCGTCGCGGTGGGGGTCAGCGCGATCGTGGCCCTGCGCTCGGTCATCCAGCAGGTCGGCGTGGCGATGGCGGGCGAGACGCGCGCCCTGCTGGCGGCCGACGTGGAGATCGAATCGGAGCAGCCGTGGTCCGAGGCGGCCCTCGCCACGATCGACGGCATTCTCGGGGCCGAGCCGGGTCTGAGCCGCACGCGCTCGATCGAGACGCCGACCATGGCCCGGCCCGCCGACGAGTCGAAGGTCGTGGCCCGGGTGGTCGAGCTTCGGGGCGTCGAGGCCGCGTTCCCGTTCTACGGGCGCTTCGTGCTCGAGGACGGCCGGGCCTACGACCACCGCCTGCTCGCCGGCGGGGGGGCGCTGGTCCGGCCGGAGCTGCTGACCCAGCTCGACGTCGCGGTCGGCGACGAGATCCTCATCGGCGACCGCCGCTTCGAGATCCGCGGGGTCATCCTGCGCGAGCCGGGCGGGGGCATCGGCGCGTTCAGCTTCGGCCCGCGGGTGCTCATCGACTACGCCGACCTGCTCGAGACGGGGCTGCTGACCCTCGGCACCCGCGCCGAGCGCCAGATCCTGCTGAGGGTTCCCGAGCCGCGCGTCGACGCGCTCGCGGCGGCGCTGCGCGAGCCGTTGCGCGACGAGTTCGTGCGGGTGCGGACCTACCGCAACACCGAGGACCGCATCGCCCGCAACCTGTCGCGGGCCGAGGACTACCTCAGCCTCATCGGGTTCGTGGTGGTCGTGCTCGGGGGCATCGGCGTGTGGAGCGTCACCCGCGTCTTCGTGCAGCAGCGGGTGCGCAGCGTCGCCGTGCTCAAGTGCCTCGGGGCGACGAGCCGGCAGGTGCTCGCCGTCTATGTCGCCCAGGTCGCGGTGCTGGGGCTGGGGGGCGCGCTCCTCGGGGTCGCGCTGGCCGCCGGGGGGCTGGCGTCGCTGCCGTCCTCGCTGACCGCGCAGGCGGCGGCCGTCGCGGGGGTGGAGGACCTCTCCTACGGGGTGACCGGTTCGGCCGTGGTCCAGGGCCTGGGGGTCGGCGTCCTCGTCTCGCTCCTGTTCGCGTTGGGGCCGCTGCTGGAGATGCGGACCATCAAGCCGCTGGCCCTGATCCGCTGGAACCTGATCACGGCGGCGGCGCGCGACTGGGTGCAGTGGGCGGTGGTGGGGGTGCTGGCGGCGGGGCTGGTCGCGCTGGCGAGCTGGCAGGCGGCCTCGTGGGAGGCGGGCCTGTGGGTGTGCGGGGGGTTCGCGGCGGTCGCGGTCGTGCTCCACGCCGTCGGGCGGGCGCTGGTCCGGCTGATTCAGCCCCTGGGCGCGGGCGCCCGGTTCGCGGTGCGTCACGCCGTCCTCAACCTCGCCCGGCCCGGCAACCAGACCCGCGTCATCCTCCTCGCGGTCGGGCTGGGGAGCTTCTTCGTCATCGGCATCCACGCGGTGCAGGCCAACCTGCTGGGCGCGTTCGCCCTGGAGATCCGCGAGGACAGCCCCGACATGTTCCTGATCGACATCCAGCAGGACCAGCAGGCCGGGGTCCGCGCGCTCCTCGATGAGCGGACCGGCGGCGCCCCCAACCTGATCCCGGTGCTGCGGGCCCGCGTGACCGGGGTCGACGGGCAGCGGACGCGGTTGGACTCCGCCCGCGCGGTGCGGCGCCGGGGCGCCGGGCGCGAGTTCACGGTGACCTACCGCGATCGGCTGGAGGCCAACGAACGGGTCGTCGAGGGCGTGTTCTGGGCCCCGGCCGGCCCCGGCCGCCCCGAGGTCTCGGTGGAGGAGAGCATCCGCGACCGGCTCGACTTGGCGATGGGCGACGTGCTGCGGTTCCGGGTCCTGGGGCGCGAGGTCCGGGCGACGGTCACGAGCGTGCGGGCGGTCGACTGGGACGACTCGCGCAGCGGCGGCTTCATGTTCCTCTTCAGCCCGGGGGTGTTCGATCAGGCCCCCCACAGCTTCATCTCGTTCCTCCGCGGTCCCGCGGAGACCACCGCCCGCGCCCGCCTGCAGCGCGACCTGGTGGCCGGCTTCCCCAACGTGTCGGTGATCGACGGGCTCGAGATCATCGCCACCGTCCGGCGCATTCTCGACTACGTCACCCTCGCGATCACGATGGTCGGGGGCATCGCAATCTTCAGCGGGGTCCTGATCCTCGTCGGGTCGGTCGCGATGACCAAGTACCAGCGGCGCTACGAGACCGCCGTCTTCCAGACCCTCGGCGCCACCCGCCGCAGCCTCGTGACGATGCTCGTGGTCGAGTACGGCACGCTGGGCGTCCTCGCCGGCGCGGTGGGCTCGGTCGGCGCCCTCGGGCTCACGTGGGGCCTGAGCCGGCACCTCCTCGACGTCGAGTGGAACCCGGCACCGCTGGTCAACCTCGGCGGCATGCTGTTGACGACGCTGGTGGTGGGGGGCGTGGGGGTGGCGGCCAGCCTCGACGTGCTGCGGCGCAAGCCGCTGGCCACGCTCCGGGCCGAGTAGGGGCCGGGGTCGCCGCAGGACTATCCCACGCTGTGACGCCGCCGTGCCCCCTGTCAATGGTTGAGGTGGTGGCGAGCGGGTGGCGATCTCGTTGATGCGCAGCGCTGACCGTCTTGTTGACTCCCGGGATGGGTTCGGCGCCCTGCGGAGAGGGTTCAGCGGTCGGGAGGCCGACCCGGCGGGCAGGCTGGTTCCGGAGGGCCGGCGGGCGGTGGGTTCAGGGTTGCAGCAGAGCGTCGAGGGCCGCCCGGGGGCGGCGGGCGAAGTGCCGGGTGGCGGCGGCGATGCTGTCGAAGCGGGTACGGTGCAGGATGATCGCGAGCGCGATGTTGGTGCAGGTGGCGTTGTTGGTGGGCGCGAACCGGGTGCGGGCGAGGCAGGCGTCTTCCGCGAAGGTGGTGTCGCGGATGTGATGGTTGACTTCGACGACCCAATGGCCGCGGTTCCAGGCGAGCAGTTGCCGCGGCGTCGCCCGCTCGGCCGGCACCGAGGTGAAGCCGTAGGCGTGCTCGGTGGTGGTGGCGCCGTCGCGCCCCTGCCGCGCGTCGGTCCGCCGGCGGGTGATGCGGAAGACCTGGGCGGCGTGGGGGTAGTTGAGGAGGCGTCGGGGCGGGGTCAGGACGGCGATGGCGCGTTGCTCGATGCGCCCGTGCGCCTTGTTGGCCCGTTCCCGGCAGTGGCCGGTCGCGTCCCGCTCCCAGTCGATGGTGCTGAGGAGCCGGTGGGTCTCGGGGGCGTTCTTCTTGACGGTCATCAGGTAGTCGGCGGCGTGGGTGCCGACGATGAGGCGGGCGGTCTCGCGCGTGGTGTACAGCGCGTCGATGGTGAGCAGGCGCCCCGCGAGGGGCACCTGTTCGAGCAGGGCGCGCACGGCCGCGGTCTCGCCGCCCTCCTCGTGGAAGCCGAGGGTCGCGACCGGCAGCCCGGTGTCGTGCGCGACCAGGGTCGCCGTTTCGTACCGGGTGGCGGCGTGGCGGTTGGCGCCGCGGATGCGTTTGCCGTCGATGGCGATCGCTTGGCCGAGGGCCAGCCGGGGCATCGCGAAGCGCCGCAGCACCGCCTCGACCTGTTCGGGGTCGACCGAGCCGATGACCCGGTGCAGGGTGGACTTGGAGACCGGCACGTAGCGGCCGGTCCGGGGGGACTTCCAGGCCCCGACCGCCTTCAGCTCCGACTGGCTGAGCTGCCGGGCGTATTCGGCGGCGGCGACGGGGCCGCGGCAGTTCGCGAGCCGGGCGAGGATGTAGACGGCGAGCACCGAGGCCACGGTGTGCTTGCGTCCCTGGGCGCGCCGGAAGTCCGGGACCGCGGCCAGCTCGTCGTAGAGCGAGCGCAGGCGGGCCGGCGCGTGCGCCGTCGGCCCCTTCGGCTCCCAGGCGGCGGGCAGCGGGCCGGGGTCGCGCAGCCGCTCGCGGGCGTCGCGCCGCAGGGGGTGGACGTAGAGCTGCTTGGGCCGCCCGTGCGGTTGCGTGTATCGGCCGTTGTGGCGCGCGTACCCGCGGGTGCGGCCGAGGAACTGCCAGTTCGCGGCCCGGTAGCAGGTGCCGGCGAACCGGCCCGGGTCGACGAAGCTCTCGGCGGCCAGCAGGGGATGGCCGTACTGGGCCTCCCAGTCCGCGCTGAGCCGCCGCGTCATCCGGGCCAGCGCCCAGGAGCCGAGATGCGGGAAGACCCCGGGCGGGCTCAGGATGACGAACCGGGTGTTGTTGGCGATCAGATGCAGCCGCCGGTAGCGCAGCTCCTCCGACCAGCCGACCCATCGGTCCCGGTGGCGGCTCTTGAACGCGCCCGACTGCCAGCCGGCGAGCGCGAGCCACTGCTCGTTCCACTCGACGACGTAGCGCAGCCCCCGACCGGCGAACCGCTTGAAGCCGAGGTAGTGGTGGAGGTCGACCTGCTCGTCCCACCGTCCGCGCTCGTCGGGACGCGCCAAGCGGACGGTCACATCACCGAGGGAGAAGCCGTCCGGCGCGGCCGTGAAAAGCCCGGGGTCCGCGACTACCATGCCTCCAGCATGACGCATTCGGCGAAAAAAAGCCAGCGTCCGCAGGAAGCCCCAGCGAGCCGGGACGACTCATCCCATCATCTTTAGCGTGGGATGGCCCTGGGGGTCGCCGCGCGGGTCGCGTCGGCCGGTCTGGTATGATCACTAGTTGCCCGTGAACGCCGCGGGCGTTCGAGGGGGGGAGACGCTCCGTCACTCGGGCGCGAACGCGGGCGCGGTCCGGCTCCGAGCCTGGCCGGAAGATCGCCCAGCGGCTCCGTCGCGTGACTGCGCGTGGCACCGGAGAGCCCCGATGGACATGGCACGCTACAGGGATGCGCTGTTGCGCAAGCGCTCCGACATCCTGACGGCCGGCGCCGGCCCGATCCAGGCGGGCGAGGGGACGAGCAGCCGCCAGGGCGACCTGGCCGACCAAGCGACCGGCAACAACGAGGTCCACATTCAGCTCAAGCTGAAACAGACCGACGCCAAGATCCTGCAGGCCATCGAAGAGGCCCTCTGGCGTCTCGAGCAGGGCACCTACGGCGTCTGCCGCGACTGCGGCGAGCCGGTGGCCGAGGCGCGGCTGAACGCCATCCCGTGGACCCGCGTGTGCATCACCTGCAAGGAGAAGCAGAGCGCGCGGTGACGATGCCGCGGCCCGGCGGCTGACGCCGGCGACCCGGAATCCGGCCCTTCCGCAGCGGAGCGAGGCGCCGATGGCATCACCGGAGCGACGCGCGGCGGTGGCGCTCGGAAGCAACGTCGGCGACCGCGCGTCGCATCTCGCCTACGCGGTCGGCCGGCTGCGCCAGACGCTTTCCGGCGTCGTCGTCTCGCGCTTCATCGAGACCCTGCCCGAGCACGCGGTCGATGCGCCCCTCTTTCTCAACGCGGCCCTCGTGGGGGGGACCCGCGACACGCCGGCCGGGCTGCTGGCGCGGCTGCTGTCGATAGAAGGGGAGCGGGGGCGGGTTCGCACCTATCCGGGGGCGCCGCGCACGCTCGACCTCGATCTGGTGCTGGTGGGCGATCTCGCCGTCGAGTCGCCGTCCCTCACGCTGCCCCATCCGCGTTTCCGCTCGCGGACGTTCGTCCTGGAGCCGCTGGCCGAGATCGCGCCCGACCTCGTCGATCCGGTGACCGGCAGGACCGTGTCTCAACTGCTGGGCATGCTGCGCGCCGACGGGGCCTGAGCCGCGACGCCCCCGCCGCCTACTCGAACCGCAGCGACTCGATGGGGTCGAGCTGGGCACCCTTCCACGCCGGGTAGAAGCCGAACACGACGCCGATCACCGCCGCGAACCCGACCGAGATCACCACCGCGTCGGGCGGCACCCGCGCCGGCCACTGCAGGAACTCGGTCAGCCCCCCGGACACCGCGAAGCCGAAGCCGACTCCGATCAGGCCGCCGACGAGGCTGAGGGCGATCGCCTCGACCAGAAACTGCCACAGGACGTCCTTGCCCTTCGCCCCGACGGCCATGCGCAGCCCGATCTCGCGGGTGCGCTCGGTGACCGACACGAGCATGATGTTCATGATGCCGATGCCGCCCACGATCAGCGAGACGACGGCGATGGCCAGGGTGAACATGGTCATCGTCTGGGTCATGCCGGTGCGCATGCTGGTGATGTCGTCCTGGGTGCGCACCATGAAGTCGTTGTCCTCGCCGGGGATCAGCTCGTGCTCGACGCGCAGCACCGCCTCGATCTCCTCCGAGACCTCCTGAATCTCGTCGGCGGACCGGGCCGAGATGGTGATGCCGGAGATGTTGGTGCCGTCCCGCCCCCGCAGCTTGCGCTGCACCGTGGTGTAGGGCGCGAAGATCGAGTCGTCCTGGTCCTCCCCGAACGAGCCCGAGCCCTTCGCCTCCATGATCCCGATCACCCTGAACGACTGGTTGCGGACGCGGATCAACTGGCCGACCGCGTCGACGCCCTCCCCGAACAGGTTGTCCCGCACCACCGAACCGAGGACCGCGACCTTGGCGGCGCTCGCGACGTCGGTCGGCGTGAAGAAATCGCCGTCGGCGACGTCCCAGAACCGGATGAGCGGAAACTCCACGTCGACGCCCTCGATGCGGGTGTACCAGTTCTGGCCGCCGGCGATCACCTGGTCGCGGGTGTTGACGGTGGCGCTCAGGTACTGGGCCCCGGGGACCTGCGCGCGGATCGCCGCGACGTCCTTGACCTTGAGCCGGGGCGACGACCCCATGCCGCCGCTGACGCCGCCGCGGCTCCAGTTGCCGGCGCGCACCATGATGAGGTTGGTGCCGGCGGACCGGATCTGGGTCTCGATCTCCTCCTGCGCCCCCGTGCCGAGCGCGACCATGGTGATGACCGCGGCGACCCCGATGATCATGCCGAGCATGGTCAGGGCGGTGCGCATCTTGTTGCGTCCGAGGGCCTTGAGGGCGGTCCGGAAGATCAGCAGCAGGGTCATGCGGGGCTACTCCTTCGGGGGCGGGTTCCCGGTCGTCGAACGCGGGGCCCCGCCTTCCTGGGCGTCGGGATCCGGCGGCGCGGGCGCCCGCGGCCGATCCCGTTCGGCGGCGGCCACCGCGTCGTCGCCGTCCATCTCGGCGAGTTCCATCTGGGCCCGGCGCAGGATGTTGAGGGCGGGCCCGACCGCGTCGTCGTCGTCGGGCAGCGCGGCGAGCTCGTCGGCGGCCAAGCGCCGGACCGGGTTCGGCTCGTCGGTCACGATGCGGCCGTCGCGGAAGGCGATGATGCGCGTGCCGTACTCCGCGATGTCCTGCTCGTGGGTGATGAGGAGGACGGTGATGCCGCGCTCGGTGTTCAGGCGCTGGAAGATGTCCATCACCTCGATGCTGGTGCGGCTGTCGAGGTTGCCGGTCGGCTCGTCCGCGAGCAGGATGGCGGGCTCGTTGATGAGGGCGCGGGCGATGGCCACGCGCTGCTGCTGCCCCCCCGAGAGCTGGCTGGGGTGGTGGTGGGCGCGGTCGGTGAGCCCGACCGCCGCCAGGGCCTCGCGGGCCCGCCGGTGCCGGTCGCGGCCGCGCAGGCCGTTGCCGTTGTACAGCAGCGGCAGCTCGACGTTGTCGAGGGCGTTCGTGCGCGGCAGTAGGTTGAAGCCCTGGAAGACGAAGCCGACCTTCTTGCTGCGGACGGTGGCCAGGGTGTTCTTCGACAGGGTGGAGACGTCCTGTCCGTCGAGGATGTACCGCCCCGTCGTGGGGCGGTCGAGGCATCCCAGGATGTGCATGAACGTCGACTTCCCGGAACCTGACGGACCAATCACCGCCACGAACTCGCCGGTCCGGATCTCCGCCGTCACGCCGCGGAGGGCGCGGACCTTGACCTCGCCGAGGTCGTAGACCTTGGTGAGATCGTGAACGGCGATGGTCGTCGTCATGACCGTCTCGGGGACTATCGTCGGCCGCGCCGGCCGAACTGCGGGATGAGCGGCGAGGAGGACCTCGCCGCGGGGCCCGAGCCCTCCTCGGGGGTGCTGACGTCGGTGACGAGCTGCGTTCCCTCCTCGAGCACCGCGGCGAGCATCGGAGCCTCGGCGGGGGCCGTCGCCGGCGTCGCTTCGAGCCGTTCGATCATCTGCTCGAGGCTCCGGCGCGCTGCGGGGTCGTCGATCAGCTCGATCTGCTGGCGCAGCTCGACGATCTGGGGATCGACCGGCGGTCTCGCCGGCGGGCGCGGGCCCGCTGTGCCGACCAGCTCCGTCGCCGTGCCGTCGGTCACGCCCAGGCGCACCTCCACCGGACTCAGTTCGTCTCCGTCCATCACCCAGAGCCGGCCGGCGGTTTCCTCCACCTGGATAGGCGAGAACAACGCGTCGATGGTCCGGGCGCCGCGTTCCACCGCGGGGATCGCGGGGCCGGTGTTCCGGTTGGCGGGGCGTCTCGCGCCGCCCGGGCCGCCCCGCCCGCCGGGTCCGCCGAAGCCGCCCGGTCCGCCGCCGCCCTGGCCGCGGCGCGCGGCGAAGAACTCCGCCCGCTGCTCCGGGGTCATCGACTGAATGCGCTCCCGCATCGCCTGGCGTTCCGCATCCGACATGTTGGCGAATCCGCCCCCGCCGCCCCCGCCGCCGGGTCCGCCGAAGCCGCCGGGGCCGCCGCGTCCGCCGCCGGGTCCGCCGAAGCCGCCGGGGCCGCCGGAGCCGGGGCCGCCTCTCCCGCCCGGTCCGCCGGAGCGGGCGCCGCCGCCCCCGGGAGCGGAGCCGCCGCGCTGGAGGATCTCGGGCACGGGCTGGTTGAGCACCGCGAACATGTCCGGCGTGGGGCGGAACCGCAGGGCCGAGTTGGGCACGCGAAGCACGTTTTCGCGCCTCGCGATCTCGAGGGTCACGGTGGCGGTCATCCCCGGCTTCAGGCGGAGGTCGTTGTTCGGGACGTCGATGACGGTGGCGTAGGTCACCACGTTCTGCAGCACCACCGGCTCGAGGCGGATCTGCGAGACGGTGCCCTCGAACTCCTCCGCCGCGTACGCGTCGACGGTGAAGGTCACCGGCTGACCCGGCCGGATGCGGCCGACGTCAGACTCGTCGATGTTGGCGATGACCTGCATCTCCGTGAGGTCGGCCGCGATGATGAACAGCTCGGGGGCCGACATGCTCGCGGCCACGGTCTGTCCGACGTCGACCTGCCGCGCGATGACGATGCCGTCGATGGGCGCGGTGATGACGGTGTGGCCGAGGTTGACCTCGCTCTGGTTCAACGACGCCCGCGACTGGATGACGCTGGCCTCCGCCGACTGAAGCTGGGCCTCGGCGGAGCGGACCGCGACCTGGGCGGCCTCGAGCTCGGAGGCCGCGATGAGGTTCTGGGCCGCGAGCTCCTCCGAGCGGCGCAACTGGGTCCGCGCGTCGTCCAGAGCGACGGTCAGCCGCGCCACGTCGGCCTCGGAGCGCGCGAGGTTGGCGCGCGACTGCTCGACCTGGGACTCGAACAGCGACGGCTCGAGCCGGGCGATGACCTCCCCTTCGCGGACGATGGAGTTGAAGTCGGCGTACAGCGCGTCGATGATGCCCGAGACCTGGCTGCCGACCTGCACCGTGGTCACCGCCTCGAGGGCCCCGGTCGCGCCGACGGTGTCGACCACGTCGCCCCGCGCGAGGGCCACGGTGCTGACCTCGGGGATGAACTCCGCCGTCCGGAAGCCCAGGTAGCCGTACGCGGTGATCCCGAGGGTGGCCAGGACGATGACGATGGAGACCTTCTTCATGGGATGCGGTCCTCACTGCATGCGCGCGTCGTTCGGAGCCTCCGACGCCCCGGCTACTGGATGATCTGGATTCCCGCCTGCGACAGCGACGTCCGTTGTACGCGGTCGAGCTCGATCAGCGCTTTTTGCTGATCGAGGATGGCCCGAAGCTCGGTGTCCTGGGCGGTCGAGAGGTCGCGCTGCGCCTGGACCACGAAGAAGTTGGTCGACAGCCCCGCGTCGAAGCGGCTCTGCTCGGCCGCCAACTGCTCCTCGGCGAGCTCGCGGGCGGCGGTGGCGGCCTCGATGCGCCGGGCGATGGCCCGGATCTGGACCACCGCGTTGGTGACCTCGGTCGCGACCTGCAGCTCGAGTTGCCGGAGCTGCGCCTCGACCTGACGCGTCTGCAACTGCGCCCGCGCGTAGGCGGCGTCGGCCGCGCTCGGGCCGATCGGGTAGCTCACGTTGAGCTGCACCGTCCACACCGGGTAGTCGAGATCGACCAACTGGTCGAACGCGTCGTTGATGCCCCCCGGGATCTCCGTCAGCACTGCGCCGCCGAGGCCCGAACGAAAGAAACGCGTGCCGCCCTGTCCCTGCAACTGGTAGCTGCCGGTGAGGTCGACCGAGGGCAGCCGCTGGTTGCGCATCGACGACAGGTTCACCTCGTTGATGTCGAGCTGGCGGCGCGACCGCTCGAGGTCGGTGCGTTCATCGAGGGCCCGGCGGATGGTCGCCTCGAGGTCGATCGGGGCGGGGGAGAGGGTGGGGAGGTCGATGGGGTTCAGCGTCGCGCGCCAGTAGTCGTCGCCGGTGCCGTCGACGATCAGTTGCTTCAGGACGAGCTCGGCCGTGGCGAGGGCCTGCTCGGCCTGGGCCAGGGTCTGGCGGCGGGCCGCCGCCTCGGAACGGGCCTGGACCACGTCGATCGGGGCCAGGGTGCCGATCTCGACCCGGGCCTCGTTGTCGCGGACGAGGGCCTCCGCGAGCTCGAGGGCCTGCTGCTGCACCGCCACCGTCTGCGTCGCGTAGACCAGCTCCCAGTAGGCGTCCCGGACCGCCGACACCGTGTTGGTGACGGTCTGGCGCAGGTCGATGTCGGCGATGTCGCGGTTGATTTGGGTGACCCGGATCCCCTGCCGTATCGGATCGATCCTGAACCCGCGGAGCAGCGGCTGGGTGTACGAGGCCTGGACGCTGGAGCGATAGCTGGGGTTGAAGCTGGTGAAGAAGTTGGTCGACGCCGAGCGGTTGTTGTTGAAGTTGACCTGGTAGCGGCCGCCGCCCCACCCGACCTCCTGACTGACCCCGCTGTTCAGGATCACGGTGTCGCTGACGACCGACTCTCCGCCGTCGAGCTGCGTCGAGGACGGGTTGGTGCGCGAGTTGTTGGAGAAGTTGGTGTCGAACGTGGGGCGGTACGCCGCGAGCTGCTGGGCCAGGTTCAGATCGAACACCTGCGGGTTCAGCCGCTGCACGGCGAGGTCCAGGTTGCGCTCGAGGGCGCGGGCGACCGCCTCGTCCAGGGTCAGGTCGATCCGGGGTCCGGCGCCGGGCGTCTGCACCGCGGCCAGCCGGCTGCGGGCCTGGGCGATCAGATCGTCGACGCGGCGGTCGGGCGGGGGCTGGGCTCCGGCGGGGGCCGCGAGCTTCACGAGCGCCGCCAGGGTGGCGGCGGCGACGGCTCGGGACGGGACGCTCCACATGACGATGCTGCTCCTTCGCGGTCCGCCGGACGGCGATGCCGGCCGCGGCCGGGCCATCCGGGTCGTGATGTCGTGTTTATAGACTCGCCGGGCGGCCGGAATCTTCCGCACCCGCGCCGCCTCTCACGGGGGGGCGGGTCGGGCGCCCGCGCGACGGCGACGGGATGCCCGGCGCCGCGGCTCCGCGGGCGGCCATCCCCCGGGGGGCCGCACCGTCCACGGCGGCGGCACCCCTACCCGCACCGGCTCCGGGAGTGTCCGGAGCGGTCGTCGCCGCGCCTCAGGTCCATCCATTCCTTGAGCGCCGCGCGTTGGGCCGGGTCCAGGACGCGGTACATGCGGAAGACCATCAGGGTCCGGGTCTTGCTGAGCTCGCCCCGCGCCGCCTCGACCCGGTCGATCTGGCGGATGATGTCGAGCTCCTCGACCTGCATGTTGGCGATCATCCGCGACAACGTCCGTTCTTCCGCGTTCAGCCGGCGGTAGGACTCGTGCATCTTCGGCAGCGAGCGTCGATAGGTGCGGTCGATCTCGGCGGCCTGCTCCGCGCTCAGATCCAGCAGCGCCGTCACTTCCTCCGACTGCCACCAGCGATGCGGCCGCCGGCTCTGCGCGTCGGCGTCGAGCGGCGCCGCGGCGCCCATCACCACCAGAGCGACCAGAAGACTGACCCACCAGCGCATCGAGCTTCCTCCCGCGGAATCACGGCGTTCTGCCGTTCCAAGACTCTCGGAGAACGGGGAACGTTTACTGTCCCTGCCGATCGTCCGCGAGGGTGCCGAGCCGGTCGATGACTTGGCCGACGGCCGAGTCGGGCGTCGAGGCGCCCGCGGTCAGACCGACGTTGACGACGGGAAGGTCGGGAAGCCAGCCGAGGCTCCGTGTCTCCGCTACCGCGCCCGGCCCCCGTCCGTCGTCCACCGGACGGTGCCGGACCTCCCGCCCCGACACGAGGTCGCCCGCGTCCGCGATGTGATACGTCGGAATCCGCCGGCCGGCCAGCCGGGCCAGGTTCCGCGTGTTGCTGCTGTTGTAGCCGCCGATGACGATCATCAGATCGAGGTCGCGGTCGGCGAGCAGCGCCTCGATGGCGTCCTGGCGGTCCTGCGTGGCGCTGCAGATGGTGTCGAACGCCCGGTAGCGCCGGTCGAGCTCGGGGCCGTCCCCGTAGCGGTCGACCATGGCCCCGCGGATCATCTCGCCGATGGCGAGGGACTCGGACATCAGCATGGTGGTCTGGTTGGCCAGGCCGATCCGCCGCAGGTCGCGGCGGGGGTCGAAGCCGGGGGACGCGGCGTCGGCGAATTCCGCCAGAAAGGCGGAGGCGTCGCCGCCGCGCCGGATGAACTCGCAGACGATCTCCGCCTCGGCGCGGTCCAGCACGACGAGGGACCGCCCGTCGGCGTACTGGAGGGCCTGGGAGGCGGTGGCCACGGTCTCTTCGTGCCTCGCCTTGCCGTGGATGATCGCGGTGAACCCGTCGCGGGCGTACCGCCGCACGTTCTTCCAGACGTTGAGGACCGACCCGCACGTCGTGTCGACGAGCGTGCAACCCCGCTGCTGGAGGCGCAGGAGCATCGACACCGGGACGCCGAATGCCGGCAGGATGACGACGTCGTCGGGGCCGAGGCGGTGGTCGTCCTCGCCGGGGTCGCTCAGGAACCGGATGCCCGCCTCCCGCAACCGGTCGTTGACGCGCGGGTTGTGGATGATCTCGCCCGTGAGGTAGACGGTCCGCTCCGGGAAACGGCGGCGCGTCTGGTACGCGTAGTCGACGGCCCGGTCGACCCCGTAGCAGAAGCCGAACTCGCTCGCCAGGTGCAGGTGCAGGCGTCCCATCCGCCGCTGGTGGTCGGCCGCCCGCACCTCGTCCACCAGCGCGCTGTGGTAGTGGGCGGCCAGCTCGCCCGCGACTTCGTTCTTCAGCGAGAGTCCCTTGCGGAAGATCCGGACCGGCTGGGCTGCTTCTGTCATGGCCGTCGGGGCGCCGCCCGGCGCGGCGGCGCCCCCCGCCGCCGGCTCCCGGGCATCATCGGATGGTGGCGGCGAGGTCGGGGACGCGCGGCGTGAGCGCGTCGATGGACGCGAGCTCCGTCACCGGCAGGCTGATGGTGGCGACGTCGAGGGCGTCGAGCAACGCCGCCTCGGCCATGACCTGCTCGAACTCGCTCAACGACAGCGGCGCGGGCGCGGCGTCGCCGGTCGATGCGGGGGGGAGCTCGATCGTGCCGGTCATGTCGAGCGCCGCGCCGACGGCGGTCCCGCCGCGGGGCTCGGGATCGGTCGCGAACGTGGCGCCGGCCCCCGGTGCCGGCGTCGGCCTCACGTGGAGAGGCACGAGCTGTCCGGCGGCCATCCCCAGGGCGAGGCCGACGGCGGTGGCCGCCGCGGCCCATCGTCCGGGGCGGTCCCTCCGGCGTTCGGGGAGGCGGCGAAAAGGGAATGCGAGGATCCGGGCGGGTTCGACGCGGCCGACGGTCCGAGCCAGCCGATGAGCGATCCGCGCCCGCTGGGCCTGGAGGCGGACGGGGGGGAAAGCTCCGTCGAAGGAGGCGCCCGCGTCGTCCGCGAGGGTCTCGACGAACGTCCGCAGATCGTCGGCGCGGCGCGCGCACTGGCCGCACCGGCGGATGTGCCGGGCGGTCGAGAGGGCGGCGCCGCCGTCCGGGGCGCCGAGCACCGCCTCCAGCAGGCGGTCCTCGGAGGGATGCCGGCGGTCGATGCGGGCGCGCCAACGTCTCAGAAGCCCAGTCATTGCTCTCGACTCAACCCGCCCCGCCCCTTCCGTCGGCCGCGGCCCCGTCACGGGCGGCGGTTCACCCGCCGGCCCGGCGCGGCGACCCCGCGGCCGGTCCAGCTTTCCCGGTCCAGTACGGCCCGCAGCTTCCGCACCGCCCGGAACAGGTGCACGCGCACCGTCGATTCGTTGAGCCCCATGATGGCGCCGACCTCCCGCGCCGGCCGCCCCTCGAGATGGCTCAGGATCATGGCGGTGCGTTGGCGCATCGGCAGCCGGTCGATGGCCGACTCCAGCCGCGCCCGCTGCTCCTTGGCCAGCAGCACCGCCTCCGGCGACGGCTCGCGGCTCGGCGGTCCGTCCTGGAGCACGCCCTCCCGGCTCTCCGCCGGCGCCACCCAGCGCGCGCGCCGGCCGCGCGCCTTCAGTCGATCGAGACAGGCGTTGACGAGAATGCGCGTGAACCACAACTCGAAGAAGAGGTCTTCGCGAAACGAGGGCAGGTGCGTGAACGCCTTGAGGAACGCGTCCTGAACGACCTCGTCCACCTCGGCGGGGTCTCGGAGATAGTGGTAGGCGATGCGCGCCGCCCGGCGCTGCTGCCGGTCGACGATCTCTCCGAACCGCTCGGCCGCCTCCTCCCGGCAACCGTCGGCGAGGAGGCGCTTCACCTGGCCGGCGAGCCGGGTCTCGGTGGCGGCGGGCGGATCCGCGGCGGCCACCGTCGGTGCGGCCGACCGACGCCGCGCCACGGAAGGGACGCCGTTCTCCGCCAGCGAACTCAGAAGACGCACGGCGGCATTATATTACAGGACGGGTCGCGCAAGCTCATGCGCCCCGGGCGGGCCCGCGCCGCCCGACGGCTCCCGCAGGCCCGGGGGCTTCGGCCGGCCTCCTCGCGCGGGGCCTCCGCTGCGCCCGCCGGCCCCGCCGCGGCACCCGGTTCTCCGCGGCCCGGGGCGCCGCCCGTTGACGGCCGTGGAGACCGATCATAGAATCGGCGCGGCATCGGGCCGACCCGCGGCCGCGCCGTCGCTCGGCGCGGTTGTCCGGTAGAGCCGGTTCGCACCCCTAGGCGCCTCCAGGCGGGCCTTCCCTGCGGTGGAGTCCTTTTCCCGCCCGTCGGCGAGACAGGCCTCGTGGCGAGACACGCCTCGTGATCGCGGGAGTGCACGACGACCCGGGCGCGTGCGCCGCGGAACCCGCGGAGGCTCCCGGCGGAGTCGATGGGCCGGCCGCGCCGCGGGGCGGCGGCCCCGCCCGGTGACGCCCGCCGGGCCGGCGGCGGTGGAGAGACGGGCGGATGTTGAACGTGAGTGCTGACCAGCGGTTGGAGTCTGTCGGCATCGTCGATCCGGCGTCGGTCTTCTGGAACCTCTCGACGGCGGCCCTCTACGAGGAGGCGGTGGCGCGCCGCGAGGGAACGGTGGCCACGTCCGGGCCGCTGGTCTGCCGCACCGGCCTCCACACCGGGCGTTCCCCCCGCGACCGCTTCCTCGTGAACGAGCCGTCGAGCGCGGACCGCATCGCCTGGGGCGACGTCAACCGTCCGATGGCGCCCGACCGGTTCGACGCCGTCCATCGGGCGGTGGTCGAGCACCTGCGCGGCCGCGACCTGTTCGTGCAGGACTGCTACGCCGGGGCCGACCCCGCCCACCGCCTGCCCGTGCGGGTGGTGACCGAGAAGGCCTGGCACGCGCTGTTCGCGCGCCACCTGTTCATCACCGAGTCCGACCGCTCGAAGCTCGCCGACCACGTTCCCGAGCTGACGGTGATCAACGCCGCGTCCTGCCAGGCCGATCCGCGGGCGCACGGAACGAGCTCGGAGGTGTTCATCCTGCTCAACCTGGCGAAGCGCCTGGTGCTGATAGGGGGCACGAGCTACGCCGGGGAGATCAAGAAGTCGGTGTTCTCGGTGATGAACTACCTGCTGCCGCTGCGGCGCGTGCTCCCCATGCACTGCGCCGCGAACGTCGGCGCCGCGGGCGACGTGGCGGTGTTCTTCGGCCTGTCGGGGACCGGCAAGACCACCCTGTCGAGCGACCCCGCGCGGCGGCTCATCGGGGACGACGAGCACGGGTGGAGCGACCGCGGCGTGTTCAACTTCGAGGGCGGATGCTACGCGAAGATGATCCGGCTCTCGGCCGAGGCCGAGCCGCAGATTCACGCCACCACGCGGCGCTTCGGGACCGTGCTCGAGAACGTGACCATCGATCCGGTGACCCGCCGGCTCGATCTCGACGACGACTCGATCACCGAGAACACCCGGGGGGCGTACCCGCTCGCGGCCATCGATTCGTACGTGCCCTCCCTGCGGGGCGGGCATCCGAGGCACGTGATCATGCTCACCGCCGACGCCTTCGGCGTGCTGCCGCCGATCGCCAAGCTGTCGCCGGCGGCCGCGATGTACCATTTCCTGTCGGGCTACACCGCCAAGGTCGCGGGGACGGAACGCGGCGTCACGGAGCCGACGGCCACGTTCAGCACCTGCTTCGGGGCCCCGTTCATGGTGTGGCCGGCGACCACCTACGCCGAGCTGCTCGGCGAGCGGCTCGCCCGCCATCCCACGGAGGTCTGGCTCGTCAACACGGGATGGACCGGAGGCGCCTTCGGGGTGGGGCGGCGCATGCCCATCGCGCACACCCGGGCCCTGATCGCCGCGGTGCTGTCCGGGGGCCTGAACGACGTGCCGACCGCGCCCGATCCGGTCTTCAAGTTCGACGTGCCGCTCTCGTGCCCGGGCGTCCCCCCGGAGGTGCTGGAACCGCGGCGCACCTGGGCCGACCCCGCCGCCTACGACGCGCAGGCGGGGCGGCTGGCCGGGATGTTCGCCGAGAATTTCTGCCGGTTCGCGGGCGACGTTTCGGCCGACGTGGCCGCGGCCGGCCCCGCGGGCGGCGTGCCGGTCGGCCCGTGGTGAAGGCGTTCTGAACGGAGCCGACCACGCCGTGAGCGACACCCGCTTCGAGCCGGTCATCGGGCTCGAGATCCACGCGCAGCTCCGCACCGGCACCAAGATTTTCTGCGGGTGCGCCACCCGTTTCGGGGCGGCGCCGAACGCCCACGTGTGTCCGGTCTGCCTCGGGCTGCCGGGGGCGCTGCCGGTGCTGAACCGCCGCGCCGTCGAGCTGGGCGTCCGGGCCGCCCTGGCCCTGGGCTGCACCGTGCAGCCGCGCTCGGTCTTCGCCCGCAAGAACTACTTCTATCCGGATCTGCCCAAGGGGTACCAGATCTCGCAGTACGAGCACCCCCTCGCCACCGGCGGCGAGGTGCGCTATGCCGGGGACGACGGCGAACGCGTCGTGCGGCTCATCCGCGTGCATCTCGAGGAGGACGCGGGCAAGTCGCTGCACGCGGCCGGGGGCGCCGACCGGCACAGCCATCTGGATTTCAACCGCAGCGGGGTGCCGTTGATCGAGATCGTGACGCACCCCGACCTGCGGTCGCCGCCCGCGGCGGCGGAGTTCTTCACCCGGCTGCGGAGCATCCTCATCGCCGTCGGGGCCAACGACGGGAACATGGAGGAGGGCAGCCTGCGGTGCGACGCGAACGTGTCGGTCCGCCCCGCGGGGGCCCCGGCCCTCGGGGTGAAGGTCGAGGTGAAGAACCTCAACTCGTTCCGGTTCCTGCAGCGCGCGCTCGAGTACGAGATCCGCCGGCAGACCGGGGTCGTCCGCGCCGGGGGCCGGGTGGCGCAGGAGACCCGGCTGTGGGACACGGCGGCCCACCGCACCGTGTCGATGCGCGGCAAGGAGGACGCCCACGACTACCGGTACTTCCCCGAGCCGGACCTGCCCCCGGTCGAGGCGCCCGCGGCGTGGGTCGCCGAGGTCGCGGCGGGGCTGCCGGAGCTGCCCGAGGCCCGGAAGCAGCGGCTCGTCCGCCAGTACGGGCTGACCGCGCGCGAGGCGGGGCAGCTCGCCGACCCCGCGGGGCTGACCGCCTACTTCGAGGCGGCCGCGGCGGCGTCGGGGAACGCGGCGGCGGCCGCCAACTGGGTCATGGGCGAGGTCACCCGGAGGCTGAACGCCGACGGCGGCGGGATCGACGCCGTCGGGGTGTCCCCGGAGGCGCTGGGCCGGCTGATCCGCCTGGTCGACGGCGGCGTCGTCAGCGGCAGCGCGGCCAAGACCGTGTTCGAGGGCATGTACGGGACCGGGCGCGAGGCGGAGGAGGTCGTCGAGGCGGAGGGGCTCGCGCAGATCGGCGACGAGGCGCAACTGCTCGCGGTCGTGACCCGGGTCATCGCCGACAACGCCGCCGCCGTCTCCCGGTTCCGGGGCGGCCACGAAGGCACGCTGGGGTTCCTGGTGGGGCAGGTGATGCGCGGGACCCGGGGACGGGCGGACCCCCGGCTCGTGAACACGCTCCTGCGGCGGGAGTTGGCGGGCGACGAGTGACCCGCCGCGTCCGATCGCGGCGTCGGCGGGGGCGGACGCCGCGTCGCGCAAGGCGTTGACAGCTCCGAGGTTCCCGCGTAGACTGGAAGGAACGTCATTCATGTCGCGGCCAGATCCTGCTCTCGCCGGCTTCCTGGTGGACTTGCGCCCCCGGCAGCCTCCCGCGGTCGACCGCATCCGCACCCAGTTCTACCGGGAGGAGTTCCTGAAGCACCGCGACTGTCTGCGGCGGTTGCGGGACGCCTACTCCGAGTGCGCCATCAGCGAGATGGAGGCCGCGCTCCGCCGCGTCATGGTCCGTGTCGATGAGCTCTGCGCCAAAGGCGGCGCCGACGTTGACCTCGTGGTCAGCGGACTGCTCCGCTCGTTCGACGGCGTGACGAAGCTGTCGGCATGGTCGGATCCCCCTGTCACTCACTGATTCCCTCTGGCACCTCCAACCCCCGCGCTGTCGCTGGTTCGCCAACACGCCCTTGATGTCGTCGCCGCGGCGATCGCCGCCGTGGATCCCGCGCGCCTCGTCCGCGACGCCCTCGCCGATCCCGCCGTCAGATCGTTCATCGGGCGCGGGCCCCTGAGCCTCGTGGCCGCCGGCAAGGCCGCGGCGGGGATGGTCGACGGCTTCTTCGCCGCCGTGGACCGGCCGGTCCGCGGCGGCGTCGCGGTGGGGCCGGGGCCCGCGGCGTCGATGCCGGCGGCGGTCGCGTGGTACCGCGGCGGTCATCCGACGCCCGATGCGGGCAGCGTGCGGGCGGGGCGCGAGGCGCTGCGGTGCGCGACCGGGGCGCCGGCCTCGGGCTGTCTCGTGGTGCTGCTGTCCGGCGGCGCGTCGGCGCTGCTGTCGATGCCGGCGGCGGGGATCAGCCTGGACGAGAAGGTCGAGACGACCCGGGTGCTGCTCGAGGCGG
This sequence comes from Vicinamibacterales bacterium, assembly GCA_963664545.2. GTDB lineage: Bacteria > Acidobacteriota > Vicinamibacteria > Vicinamibacterales > UBA8438 > JAJEEA01. The sequence goes on from OY761475.2 coordinate 5,173,035, forward strand.
GGGTGCCGATCCACGAGCTCAACTGCGTCCGGAAGCATCTCTCCGGGGTCAAGGGGGGCCGTCTCGCCCTCGCGACGCGGGGGCGCGTCCTGACGTTGGCGATCTCCGACGTGGTCCTCCCGGTCGAGGACGACCCGGGGGTGATCGGCTCGGGACCCACCGTCAGCGACGCCACCCGGTTCGCCGACGCCGTGGCCGTCGTCGAGCGCCCGGCGATAGGGCCGCGGGTGCCCGCCCGGGTGCGGCGGCTCCTCGCGCGGGGGCGCGACGGTCTCGTCGCCGAGACGCTGAAGGCGCCACCGGCGGCGGACCGCGCGATGTACCGCGTCGTCGGGAGCCGGCGCGACGCGATGTCCGGGGCGGCCGGCGCGGCGGGCCGGCTCGGCTACGACGTAACCCGGATCGCCGAGCCGGTCATCGGGGAGGCCCGGGCCGCCGGCGCCGGTCATCCGGCCCGCGCGGTCGAGGCGGCGGCCGCGGCGGCCGGGCCGTGGTGCGTCCTGTCGTCGGGCGAGACCACGGTCACGGTGTCGGGGGGCGGCCGCGGCGGCCGCAACCAGGAGCTCGCGCTGGCGGCGGTGGGGGGGATGGGCGGGCTGGGGTCCGCGGCGGCGCTGGCGAGCGTCGGCACCGACGGCATCGACGGCCCCACCGACGCGGCCGGGGCCATCGTCGATTCCGGCACCGCGCGCCGCGCCCGCGACCGGCGTCTGGGGCCGCCGGCGGCCTACCTCGCCGAGAACGACGCCTACGCGTACTTCGACGGGCTCGGCGACCTCGTCCGCACCGGGCCGACCGGCACCAACGTCGGCGATCTCCAGGTGGTGCTGGCGCGGCCCGGCGGCCGCGCGGCCTGACGGCGTCGGGACCCCGCCGGCGGGAGCCTCGACGGCGCCCCGCGCGGCGGCGGCGTGGGCGGCCCCGGCGCCGCGGAGCCCTGCGGCCGGGTGCCCGGTGCGGCCCCGCGGCCGCGTTGACGGGTGCCGGGCGCGCGGGCGGGACGGCGATGAGGGACTGAGACTGTGGACCAGGCGGACGAACGCACGGCGCTTTTGGCCGGCATCCGCGACAGGGTGCATCATCCCGCGACGATCCGGGAGCTGATGCGCGTGCTCGGGATCGGCCGGAGCGAACGCTACGGGTTCCGGCGCTCGATCGCCCGGCTCGTCGATGCCGGCGATCTGGTTCGGGTGCGGGGGAATCGGTACGGGCTCGCGGACCGGATGCGGTCCGCGGTCGGCCGCCTCGCCGTCAACCCGCGCGGCTTCGGGTTCGTCAGCCCGGAGCACGGCGGCGGCGACATCTACGTCGCGGGCGCCCATCTCGACCGGGCGCTGCACGGCGATCGGGTGAGGGTGCGGGTCGAAGGGACCCGCGACCGCGCCGAGGGCCGGATCGTCGAGGTGCTCGAACGCGCGAACGACGAGCTCGTCGGCCGCTACGAGGTCGATGAGGCCGGAGACGGATTCGTCGTCCCCTTCGACGACCGGGTGGCCGTGGACCTGCGGATCACGGCCGGGGGGGACGGCGGGGCGGAGCCGGGCGAGCTGGTGGCGGCGGCGGTCGAGCGGTGGCCGGGGGGCGGCCGCGGACCGGTCGGGCGCGTCCTGGAGGTGATCGGCCGGCTGGACGAACCGGGGGTCGACACCGCGCTCGTCATCCGGAAGTACCGGCTCCCCGACGCCCACGACCCCGCCGCGGCGGCGGAGGCGGCGCGTCTGGGCGGGGAGGTCGCGCCGCCGGACCTGGCCGGGCGCACCGACTTCAGACGGCTGCCCACGGTCACCATCGACGGCGAGACCGCCCGCGACTTCGACGACGCGGTCACCCTGGAGACGCTGCCCGGCGGGCGGCGGCGGCTCGGCGTCCACATCGCCGACGTCGCCCACTACGTGCCGGCGGGAAGCGCGCTCGACGAGTCGGCGCGGCGGCGCGGCACGTCGGCGTACTTTCCGGAACGCGCGATCCACATGTTCCCGGCGGGGCTGGCCACGGGGCTCTGCAGCCTGAATCCGGGCGTGGACCGGCTCGTGCAGTCGTGCCTGATGGACATCGACGAAGAGGGCCGCGTGGCGCGGTACGAGCTGCACGACGGCGTCGTCCGTTCCGACGCGAGGATGACCTACGGCGAGGTGGACGCGATCCTCACCGCGCGGGACGCCGGCCTGCGGGAACGCTACGCCGCCCTCGTGCCGATGATCGAGTCGATGGCCGCGGCGGCGCGGCGGCTCGCGGCGCGGCGGCGGGAGCGCGGCTCGCTCGACTTCGATCTGCGGGAGACCCGCCTCGTGCTCGACGAGGCGGGCGCGGTCGAGGACGTCGTGGCGGCCGAGCGCAGCGTGGCGCACCGCATCGTCGAGGAGTTCATGCTGATCGCCAACGAGACGGTGGCCCGGCACCTCGACGAGCGCGGCCTGCCGGCCCTGTTCCGGGTCCACGAGCCGCCGGACCCGGCCAAGGTCGCGGACTTCGACGCCTTCGCGGCGGCGCTCGGCTGCGGGCTCGACGCGCCGCCGGACCGGGTGCGGCCGCGGCACTTCCAGCGCCTCCTGGCGCGGCTGCAGGGCGCGCCGGCGGAGCGGCCGGTGGCCCTGCTCATGCTGCGGACGATGCAGAAGGCGCACTACGACGCGGTCAACGCCGGACACTTCGGCCTGGCGTCGGAGGCCTACACCCACTTCACGTCGCCGATCCGGCGCTATCCGGACCTCGTCGTGCACCGGCTGCTGCGCGAGTCGCGGCGGGGCCGGATGCCGCGGGAGCGCGTCTCCGAGCTCGCCGACGAGCTGCCGGAGACGGCGCGCCGCGCCTCGGCCCTGGAACGGCGCGCCGAGGACGCGGAGCGGGAACTCGTCCAGTGGAAGAAGGTCCGCTTCATGGCGGACAAGGTCGGGGACGAGTTCACCGGCTGCGTCATCGGGGTGACCCGTTTCGGACTCTTCGTCGAGCTGATCGAGCATTTCGTGGAGGGGCTCGTGCACGTCTCCGGCATGACCGACGACTACTACCGCTTCGTCGAGTCGGATCACGCGCTCTGCGGCGAGGCGGCCGGGCGGGTCTACCGGCTGGGCGACCGCGTCGACGTGCGGGTGGTGGGCGTCGACACCGCGCGGCGGCGGATCGACCTGGGGTTGGTGGAGATCCTCGACGCGCTCCGCGCCCCGGCGCCGCGACCGGCGCCCCGCCGGGGGCGCGCGGCCCGCGTCCGGCGGTCGTCGACGCCCCACCGCCGCCGCCCTTCCCGGCGGGCGCGGGGGCGGGGCTGACGCCATGACCCGCAACGTCGTCATCGGCACCGCCGGCCACATCGACCACGGCAAGAGCGCCCTCGTCCGCGCCCTCACCGGCACCGATCCGGATCGGCTGAAGGAGGAGAAGGCGCGCGGAATCACCATCGACCTCGGTTTCGCGCATTGGGGCGACGGCGACGTCCGGCTGGCGTTCGTGGACGTGCCCGGGCATGAGCGCTTCGTCAAGAACATGCTGGCCGGGGCCAGCGGCATCGACGGCGTGCTCCTGGTCGTCGCCGCCGACGAGTCGGTCATGCCGCAGACCCGGGAGCACTTCGACATCTGCCGCCTGCTCGGGGTGACGAGCGGGATCGTGGCCCTCACCAAGGCGGATCTGGTGGACCGCGAGACGGTCGAGCTGGTGGCGCTCGAGACCGCCGACCTGCTCGCCGGATCGCCGCTGGAGGACGCGCCGGTCGTCCCGGTGTCCGCCCGGACCGGCGAGGGGGTGGAGGAGGTGCGGTCGGCGTTGCTCGCGATGGCCGGCCGCTGCGCCGCCCGGACCCCGGCCGGCGCCGCCCGCCTGCCCATCGACCGGGCGTTCACGGTCCGCGGCTTCGGCACCGTGGTCACCGGCACCCTGGTCTCGGGCCGGATGGCTGTCGACGACACCCTCAGCGTGCTCCCCGCCGGCGTCGACGTTAAGGTGCGGGGGCTGCAGGTCCACGGCGCGATGCGGTCGAGCGCGGTGGCCGGTCAGCGCGTGGCCGCCAACCTCGCCGGCGCGGGCGCGGACCGCGCGGCGAGGGGGGAGATGGCGGTCACCCCCGGCAGCTTCGAGGCGACGCGCTGCGCCGACGCGGTGCTCGACCTCCTGCCGTCGGCGCGGCGGCTGCGCCACGGCGCGCGGGTGCGGTTCCACCACGGCACGTGCGAGGTGCTGGGACGGGTGGCGCTCGGGCCCGGCGTGGGCGGCGCGGTGGCGCACGACGACGCCCCGGAAGCCCTGCCGCCGGGCGGGCGGGCGTTCGTGCGCCTCCGTCTCGAGGGGGCGGCGGTGCTGACCCGAGGAGACCGCTTCATCCTGCGCGCGTACTCGCCGCCGCTGACCATCGCGGGCGGGCGGGTGCTCGATCCGTCCCCCCCGAGGGAGGGCATCCGCGCCGGGTCGACGCGGGCGCGGATGGACCGGCTGTTGAAGGGGCTGTCGGACGGCGCCGCCGACGAGGACCGGGCGCTCGCGGCCCTCATCGGCGAGCGGGGGCTGACCGGCCTGCCGGCGCGGGCCCTCGTGGCGCGGGCCGGCGTGACCCCCGAGTCGGTCGACGAGGTCGCGGTGCGGTTGTCCGGGGCGGGGCGCGTGCGGCGCATCGGCGACCGGCTCGTCGACGTCGACGCGCTGCGCGCGGCGGGCGACCGGCTGCTGGCGATGGTGGCCGATTTCCACCGCGCCAACCCGCTGCGCGACGGTGTTCCCCGGGAGGAGGCGCGCGGGCGCGTCTTCCGACACGCCGGCCCCGGCGTATTCGAGGCGGTGCTCGACGGGTTGACGCGCGACGGCCGTCTCGTGGCGCGCGATCTCCTGGCCCTGCCCGGCCACCGCGTGGCCCGCTCGCCGACCGAGCTCCGGGCGAGCGACGGGATCGTCGACCTGCTGCGGGACGCGGGGCTGCGCCCGCCGGCGCCCGCCGCGATGCGGGAGCGGCTCGGCATCGACGAGGATCTGTTCGATCGGATACTGAGGCGCTTGGCCCGTGAGCGGGCGGTGGTCAGGGTCGGGCCGCTCGTGTTCGGCTTCGACGCCATCGAGTCCCTGAAGGCGGACCTCGCCTCCCTGAAGGCGGGCGGCGGCCCCGCGGCCATCGACGTCGGCACCTTCAAGGACCGGTACGGGGTGAGCCGGAAGTTCGCGATTCCCCTGCTGGAGTACCTGGACCGCGAGCGTCTCACACGGCGGGTCGGCGAGAAGCGGATCCTCCTGTAGGAGCCGCGTTCTTTGCCATCGCCGGCAACTGTGGCTAAACTGGAAGGCGGGCGACCGTTCGGACCACGCCGGCGGGACGCGGGTCGGTCGGCCGCGGGGAAGAGAACCGACGAGGACGCGGAATGGACGATGCAGCGCGGCAGTGTTTCACGGTTGGGGTGTTCCAGGACGTCGAGTGGGCGCAGCGCGGGCTCGAAGCCCTCGGGAAGGAGGGGTTCGCGGCCGAGTCGTTCTCGCTCATCAGTCGGCGCACCCCCGAGGCGGCGGCGCTCGTGAAGCGGACCTTCGGGGTCGACGGTGATACGATGGACATGGCCCGCATCGGGTCGGTGGTGGCGCACGGGCCGCTGGTCGGGGCGCTGCAGGGGAGCGTCGGCGACCTCGGCAGCGCCGGCATCGCCGCGACCATCCGGCGCGCGGGCTTCCAGGCTCACGACGGGTACATCTTCGAGACGCTGACCGCCCGGGGCGGGGTGCTCGTGGGGGTGCACAGCGAGCCGCGGGCGGCCGACGCGCTCGCCGTCATGTTCGCCTACGGCGGCGGCAACGCCTCGATCGGCGCATGGGCCGGGCGCGTTTGAGCGGTTCGCTTCGGTCATTTCTTCTTGGGGAAGGGGGGCGCTTCGCCGTGAGCGACGGCTTGAACCTCGGACCACTCCCGTTCTCCCCGGGGCGGCAGCCCTACACGCCGCCCGAGCGGCGCCGCCGAAAGGCGGGGCCGGCGGCGGCCTCCGGCCCCGCGCCCAGGCCTCCGCGGAAACCGCGCGCCGCCGCCATCGGCTGGGAGTCCACCGGCCACGTCCCCTTCCTCGGCGTTCAGCGGGGACGGATCCGCGGCGCCCTCGGCGCCTCGTTCGCGAGTCATCTGTTCGGGGCGGCCCTGGTGCTCCTCGTCGTCGGCACGGCTCCCGTCGAGGAGATCTTCGAGGAGCGGACCAGCTACGACATCGTCTGGATACCGCAGGCGGGCCCCGGCGGCGGGGGCGGGGGCGGCGGGAACGAATCGCTGGAGATGCCGCGGCAGGTCGAGGCGCTCGGCGAGGACGCCATCGACGTGCCGGTCGAGGTGCCGGAGGAGGTGGAGGCGCCGCCCGAGGTCGAGCCCGAGCCGGAGCCCGAGCCCCTCGAATCCCAGAACATCCAGCTCTCCGCGGTGCCGATGGCCGCTTCGCCCCAGACCCGGACGGGGCTCCTCGAGGGGCTCCTCTCCGGCGCCCTCGATTCGGCCGGCAGCGGCACCGACGGCGGCGCCGGCGAGGGATCGGGGGGCGGCATCGGGCCGGGGCAGGGAGACGGCCTGGGACCCGGCGAGGGCGGCGGCACCGGGGGCGGCGTCTTCAGGCCGGGCAACGGCGTCGAGATACCCCGTATGCTGCGCAACGTCACCCCGAACTACACCGCCGAGGCGATGCGGGCCAAGGTGCAGGGGGTGGTCCTCGTGGAGGCGGTCGTCCTGCCGGACGGCTCCGTCGGCGAGGTCACCGTGATCCGGTCGCTCGACAAGGTCTTCGGACTCGACGAGGAGGCGGTGAAGGCGGCGCGGCAGATGCGCTTCCTGCCCGGGACCCGGTTCGGCGAACCGGTCGCGGTGCTCGTGACCATCGAGCTGTCCTTCGCCCTGCGGTAGGAGTCGGCGCCGTAGAACGGTCCGGACCTCCCGGCGGGTTCGTTGGGCGGCGGGCGGATCCGTAGGCGGCGCTCGCCGGGCCTGGGCCGGCTGCCGCGAAGCCCGGCCGTAGGCGGCGCGAGGCGGCCACGAGAAAGGGGGGCGGTCACCACCGCGGTGGCCGCCCCCCTTTTCGTGTCTCCGGTGCGGCCGGCCCTCGGAGCCGGCCCCGTCACCGCGCCGTCAGTCGCCGTGCGGGGAGGGGCCGGCCCTCCCCGCCGGTCGCTAGTACATGCCGCCCATGCCGCCCATGCCGCCGTGGCCGCCGGCCGGCGCGGCGTCCTTCTTCTCTTCGGGGATCTCGCTGACGAGGGCCTCGGTCGTGAGCAGCAGCGAGGCGATGGAACTCGCGTTCTGCAGGGCCGCCCGCACGACCTTCGTCGGGTCGATGACGCCGGCCTCGATCAGGTTCTCGTAGACCTCGGTCTGGGCGTTGAAGCCGTCCTCGTCGGCGCTCTGCTCGCGCACCTTCTGCACGACGATCGACCCCTCCTGGCCGGCGTTGGTGGCGATCCAGCGCATGGGCTCCTCGAGGGCGCGGCGGATGATGTTCACGCCGATCTGCTTGTCGCCGTCCAGGCTGACGTCCGCGAGGGCGCCCTGGCTGCGCAGCAGGGCCACGCCGCCGCCGGGCACGATGCCCTCCTCGACGGCCGCCTTGGTCGCGTGCATGGCGTCCTCGACGCGGGCCTTCTTCTCCTTCATCTCGGTCTCGGTGGCCGCCCCGACCTTGATGACGGCCACGCCCCCGACGAGCTTGGCCAGCCGCTCCTGCAGCTTCTCGCGGTCGTAGTCCGAGGTCGTCTCCTCGATCTGCGTGCGGATCTGCTTGACCCGCCCCTCGATGGCCGCGTGCGTGCCCTCGCCCTCGACGATGGTCGTGTTGTCCTTGTCGATGGTGACCTTCTTCGCCTTGCCGAGGTCCTCGATGCCGATGTTCTCGAGCTTCAGGCCGAGGTCCTCGGTGATCGCCTTGCCGCCGGTGAGGGTCGCGATGTCCTCGAGCATCGCCTTCCGCCGGTCGCCGAAGCCCGGCGCCTTGACCGCGGCGCCCTGCAGGGTGCCCCGCAGCTTGTTGACCACGAGGGTCGCGAGGGCCTCGCCCTCGACGTCCTCGGCCACGATGAGGAGCGGCCGGTTCAGGCGGGCGACCTGCTCGAGGAGCGGCAGCAGGTCCTTCATCGAGCTGATCTTCTTCTCGTGGATCAGGATGATGGGGTTCTCGAGCACCACCTCCATCCGCTCGGAGTCGGTGACGAAGTACGGCGACAGGTAGCCGCGGTCGAACTGCATGCCCTCGACGACCTCGAGCGAGGTCTCCAGGGTCCGCGCCTCCTCGACGGTGATGACCCCGTCCTTGCCGACCTTGTCCATCGCCTCGGCGATGATCCGCCCGATGGTCTCGTCGTTGTTGGCCGAGATCTGGCCGACCTGGGCGATCATGTCGCCGCTCACCGCGCGCGACAGCTTCTCGAGGTGGTCGACGACCGACGAGACGGCCGTCTCGATGCCCCGCTTGACCTCCATCGGGTTCGCGCCCGCGACCACGTTCTTGGCCCCCTCGCGGTAGATGGACTGGGCGAGGACGGTCGCGGTGGTCGTGCCGTCGCCGGCGATGTCCGAGGTCTTGCTGGCGACCTCGCGCACCATCTGGGCGCCCATGTTCTCAAGGGCGTCCTTCAGCTCGATCTCCTTGGCGACGGTCACGCCGTCCTTGGTGATGGTGGGGGACCCGAACTTCTTGTCGAGGACGACGTTGCGGCCCTTGGGGCCGAGCGTCACCTTGACGCAGTTGGCCAACTGGTCGACGCCGGCGAGGATGTTCTGCCTCGCCCCTTCGCTGTAGACGATCTGCTTTGCCATGTCGATGTGCTCCAATCAGGTCGAAATCCGCGTGACCGGCGCGGCCGGGGCCGGCGCCGGGCTGTCATCGCCGTCGCCGGCTACTGCTGCACGACGCCCAGGACCTCGTCCTCCCGCATGATGAGGTACTCCTCGCCGTCGAGCTTGATCTCCTGCCCCGAGTACTTGCCGAACAGGATGGTGTCGCCCTCGGCGACGTCCATCGGCTGGAGGCCGCCGTCCTCCTTGACCTTGCCCTTGCCGACCGCGACGACCCTGCCCTGCTGCGGCTTCTCCTTCGCGGTGTCGGGGATGATGATGCCGCCGACCTGCTGCTCCTCTTCTTCGAGACGCTGCACGATGAGGCGGTCGTGAAGTGGTCGTACCTTGATTGCCATGGTGTGTCCGACTCCCTTGAGTTGTGGAAGGAACCCTCCCGAAATCGACGTCCGAATCGAGGGGCGTTAGCACTCTACGTCTGAGACTGACAAGGGTAGCAGTCCGGGGGGCGGAGTGTCAACGGCGGAGCGGCGTCGGGGCGGCTCGGGGCGTCGGCGGCGCGCCCCGGCCGGTCGGCGGATCGCCGGCGCCAGACGGGCGGAGCCGGTCGGGCGGCTCCGGGGGGCGGCGGCGTCCGGCGGATGATATCGTGAAGGACCGTGCGGGCGGTTGGGCGGATTCGTTGCGGATGCCCCCCTCCGCGGCGGACGCCCGCCGACGGTCCGCCGCGGGGGCCGTGGGCCGTCCGTGCTGTCGAGGGCTGATCGAGGCGGCCGTGAGCAGGATCCTGATCGTCGAGGACGACGAGTCGCTGGCGGTGGGACTGTCGGACGGACTGCGCTACGAGGGCTATTCGACGCTGCTGGCGCACGACGGCGACGACGGCCTGCGTCTCGCCGGCCGGCCCGGCATCGACCTCGTCATCCTCGACGTCAGGCTGCCGCGGTTGACCGGGGTGGAGGTGTGCCGGAAGCTGCGGGAGCGGGGGAGCACCGTGCCCGTCGTCATGCTGAGCGCCAAGGGTGAGGAGCTCGACAGGGTGGTGGGGCTGAAGGCGGGCGCCGACGACTACGTCACCAAGCCGTTCAGCTTCACGGAGCTGGTGGCGCGCGTCGAGGCGGTGCTGCGGCGGTCGCGGGGGGCGGCGGCGCGCGAGCGCACCTACGGCTTCGGCGACGTGAGCGTGAACTTCCGTACCCGCGACGTCACCAAGGGCGGGCGGCGGCTGACGCTGCAGCCGCGCGAGTTCCGTCTGCTCGAGTACTTCATCCGCCACCGCGGCGAGGCGGTGAGCCGCGACCAGCTCCTCGATGGGGTCTGGGACCACGACGCCATGCATCCCCTCACCCGCACCGTGGACATGCACGTCGCGAAGCTGCGCCAGAAGATCGAGGACGACGGATCGGACCCCCGCTGGATCGTCACCGTCCACCGCGTCGGCTACAAGTTCACCGGATGAGCGGCGGCCGGACCGCGCCCCGGCCCGCTCAGGGCTTCCCGCGCCCGCCGGGCAGGGCCTCGAGGTCGCGCTCGAGGTCTTCGAGATCGTACTGGACCGACACCTTGCGGGCCCGCGCGTAATCCATCATCTCCCACAGGGAGACGCCGGCCTCCAGCGCGGCCCGGGCCAGCGAGATCCGGTCCTCGCCGTACTGGCGCGACCAGTGCTCCAGCTTCCAGTCCCGGATGGCCCGCGCCAGGAGCCGGCGTACCGTGGTCGAGCGATCGGCCTGCTCGACGTTCTGAATGATCTCCAGCTCGCGGACCAGGTCCGAGGGCAGGCGGGCGCCGACCATCTGTTCCTTCTTCATCGCTTGGCCTTGCGGGCTCGTCTCAGGATCTCGGCGACGACCGAGGGGGAGAGCCAGAGCGTCCCGCCGAGATCCCGGAGGGACTTCTCCAGCGAGTCCAGTCCGAAGCTGCGCCGCAGGTACGCCTGCAGGAGCACGCCGACGGTGCCGACCAGGGGTACGCCGAGGATTCTCGCCACGCTCCGCGCCTCCTTGTCGTCGGCGATCAGGGGCAGCTCTCGGAGGTGGGCGAGGGCGATGGACTCGGCCTCGCCCTCGTGCAGCCGCGAGCGTTGCGACAGGCGTTGCACGAGATCGGCCTCGGCGTCGGTCGGGCTGGCGATCCGGAGCCAGCCGGCGTCGACCGCGGCCTCGATCTGCTCCACGCCGAGGGCCCGGACGGCCCTGCCGGCGTCGATGGTCCCCGCCTTGGCGGCGGAGCCGATCAGCACCTGCTCGTAGAGGTCCTGCAGCAGCTCGAGCCTGCCGATCCTTGCGAGCGCGATCAGGGGGGTGGCGTCGGCTACGGTCACTCGGTCTCCTCGATGACGGCGTCGGCGACCGCGGCTTCGGGCGGATTCTCGGACGCGCGTTCCATCATTGTTTTACCACTATATGGGCCGTTTTCAACGCGAAATTTTACGACTTGCGGACAACTTTGACAGTAGGATGATGACATTTACAGCACGCCGCTCCACGATCGGCGCATGGAAGCCCAAGCGCACGGTGGAGTCGGCGGTGCCGGTGCGGAGCGTACGGACTCGTGGCTTCCCTTGCTGCCTTCGGCGCTGTTGTACCCCGTGGGGACGGTCCTCATGCAGCAGGGGGGCGATCCGGGCGACGTCTTCTACGTCGAGGAGGGACTCGCGAAGCTCGTCCGGACGGGTCCGGACGGGCGGGAGCAGATTCTGGGCCTGCGGGGGCCCGGCTGGTTCCTCGGGGCCGCCCTGGTGCTGACGTTCCGGGCCCATCCCGCGAGCGCGGTCGCGCTGACGCCGTGCCGGCTGCGCCGGCTGACGCGGCAGGCGTTCCTCGACCTGATGGCGAAGCACGAGGCGCTGTCATGGCACGTCCACCAGATGCACAGCCGCGAGGTCCTGAGCCAGTTCCAGCAGATGGCGGACCTCGGAACCGCGACCTCGCGGCAGCGCCTCGAACGGTTCCTGCGGCGCTTCACGGAGGCCGCGACCCCGAGCCGCAACGGCGGCGGCGTCCGGCTGTCGCTGCCGTTGAAGCGGTGGGAGCTGGCCAGCCTCATCGCGGTCACCCCGGAACACCTCAGCCGTCTGCTCCGCCAGCTTCGCGACGACGGCGTCATCCGCGTCAACCAGGGGACGATCGTCGTTCCCGACGTCCGGCGGCTCGCCGCCGGCGACGCCGAGGGGGGCGGGGTGCTGACGACCCCCGTGGGCCCGCGCGGGCCGGCGGCGGCGCCCTGAACGCGGTCCGACGGGGCGGCGGCATGGCAACCGCGGCGAGCGGAGAGATCGACGGGTGGCGGTCTCGCCTGTCCCCGCCGGAGACGCATCCGGCGGGGACGGAGCTCCTGCCGCAGGGCCGCACGCCGGAGCGCGTGCACTTGTTGTGCGACGGCGTCGTGAAGCTCGAGCGGCGCGTTCCCGGGCGTTCCCCCGCCACCGTCGGCCTGCGCTTCCCCGGCTGGTTGCTGGGGGCGGAATCGGCCATCGCGGGGCAGGGGACGCCCGTCGCGGTGGTCGCCGCGACCGACTGCACGGTGCGCGGGCTGGCGCGGGAGCGGTTCCTCGGGTTCGTGCGGGTCGACCCGGACCTCTCGTGGCGCGTCGCCCAGATGTACAGCCGCGAGATGGTCGACCGCCTCCAGCGCGCCGGCGGCCGCGACGGGGTGCCCCCGGAGGCCCGGCTCAAGCACCTGCTGCGCCGGCTGATCGACGCCAACGACACGGGCTGCCTGCAGAAGGAGGTGCACCTGCGCCTCCCGTTCACGCACCGCGAGCTGGCCAGGCTGCTCTCGGTCTCGGCCAGCCAGCTCACCGCGCTGCTCGCCCGCCTGCAGCGCGAAGACGTGATCCGCCTGCGCCGCGACCGCCTGATCGTCACGGACCCGCGCGGGCTGCGCGAGGTCGACCCGACGGGCCGCGATGTGGGGTGGCCGGTGAACGCATGACGGTTCAGGATTCACCTGTCCGTTCCGCGGGCTGCGCGTGTTGCTAATGTCCCAGGGGAGATGTACTTTTCGCACGTGGAGAGGGCGACGATGAACAGCCTCAGATCGTTCCGTGGGCGGTGGCGGCTCGAAGCCGCTATCGTTCTGGTCCCGCTGCTGGCGCTTGTCGTCCTGCAGTACGTCTCAAGCTCCCGGCTGGCGAGGGTGGAAATGATCGCCCACCAAAACACCCTCGTACGGTACATGGACGCGGTTGCCGCAGACGTTCGGCGGCTCTACGAAGGCGCGGCGCAGTCGATGCTTGTCGTGTCGGGGGAGGCCCTCGCCGCCCGGCGGTTCGATGCCATCGCGCGGCACTTCGATGAAGTCGACACGTCGGTAGCCCGCCTGCTGTTTGCCGGCTCTCTGGATGGATGTTCGTGTTTGACGCAGTACTACGACCCCGAGATGGGCTATGTCGACATCAGTGCCGACCCTGCCCTCGAAGCGGTCATCATGCGTGTCGTCATGGGGCTTCGGCTGGAGTGGATTCAGCACCTGGATCGATCCGAGACCTACGTGGACGAACTGGACCCCGACAACCGCGTCGTCTACCGGTTCGTAACTGATGCGGACTCGGTCCCAGTCGGTTTCGTTGGCTTCGTCATCGACAAGGGTCGATTCGAGAGCGAGTACCTGCCACGGGCCATCTCCGGCGCGGAAGACTTGCTGGCGGACGATGTGCGGGACAACCTGATCTTGCGCGTCACGGACGGAGCGGGGCACGTTGCGGCGGCCACCCACGACGGACCGGGCCAGCCCGACGCGCTGACGGGCCGCTTCGATTTCGTCTTCCGCGACCTGGAGCTGTCGACGCGGAGCCGCCACACCGCGGCCGCCCAAGTGCTGCAGTCGAATGCGCTGATGCGCTGGGTTCTGTCGGCGCTCATGTCGGTGATGGCAATCTGCGGCGTGCTGCTCACTTGGCGGGCGGCGCGGCGTGAGCGGCAGCTCTCCCGGATCCGGAGTGGATTCGTGGCCGGCGTGTCCCATGAGTTGCGCACGCCGCTCGCTTCCATTGCGGTGTTCGGGGAGCTGCTGCGCCGCGGACGGGTCAAGGCTGCAGACAAGGTCGCCGAGTATGGGCGCCGTATCGAACATGAGAGCGGGCGCTTGGGGCAGCTCATCGACAACGTACTGAGCTTCGAGCGCATCGAGTCGGCGCGGGTTCGCTATCACCCGGAGGTAGCGGCGATCGAGGATATCGTCGAACTTGCATTGGCGGCGGTCGACACCAGGCGGGCGCAAGGCGGGTTCACGATCAGCGTGTCCGCCCCGGAGACCCAGTTGCCCGGGGTCTGGATAGACGCGTCCGCGATGACCCAGGTCTTCGTGAATCTCTTGGACAACGCGATGAAGTACTCGGGGAGCTGCCGAAGGGTGCGCGTGGAGCTGTGCCGGCGGGGGGGCGGGGTGGCGGTCGCCGTCGCGGACGGCGGCATCGGTATCGCCCCGGACGACCAGGGCCGCATTTTCGACGAGTTCTACCGCGTCGCCGAGGGGAGCGGCGGCGTCGCGGGGACGGGTCTCGGCTTGGCGATCGTCCGACACGTCGTGGAGGCGCAGGGCGGACGGATCGAGATCGACAGTCGCCTCGGCCACGGAGCAACCTTCACGATCCTGCTGCCCGCGGCCGACGCGGTTCTACGTCAGCTCGATACGAGGCCGGCCCTAGACCGGCCACAAATCGAAGCCCGGGTCTGACCAGCCGTCTGCCGACGCCTATTCGTCCGGTCGTAGGTAGGTAGGACTGTCTGCCGGTCCCGGAACGTTTGATCCATGTCATCAAGGCGTTTGACTGGAGGTAATGCCTCGCGGCAGCCGGATCGGAGACGATGTGGGCTCTCAACGAGTGGGCAGCCAGTCTGGAGCAAGGAGGAAGAGCGTGGCGAATCAAAACAGGCAGAAGAAGACCTACGTGGTGCCGCGTGTCGTCGACTTCGGTGCTATCGAGGCGACGACGGGCGACTGCCTCGGGCTCTGTCTCGACGGCGAGAACCAGGGACTCTTCGGCGTCTGGCCGCCGCTGAGCCATCGGTAGGTTCATTTTCGGAGTGCGGGCATCCAACAGGCTCGGGAGTGCGGGCACCCAACGGGCTCGAGTGCTTCCCGAGCCCGACCTTGAACGGGGTGCGTGAAGGGGCATGACAATCCGGGCGCTTGTGGTCTTCGTTCTTCTGGATGTCGGTCTCCGGGTGTTCGGCTTTCCGCGCGTATTCCGGTTCGTGGATCGGTGGGGTCGGCGATACGTCGAGGCCGCGCCCCGGGCCGTCCAGCGGCGAGGGCTGCGCCGAACCCTCGAAGCGGTGCGGACCGCCAGCCGGTACTATCATCGCCGACGCCTGAACTGTCTGCCGCGGTCCCTGGCGATCTACATCCTGCTGAGGCGACAACACGTTCCGGCGACGTTGCGGGTCGGAGTGAAGCGCTTTCCCTTTGCCGCCCATGCCTGGGTCGAGTGCCTCGGAGAGGTCATCGACGACTCGATCGACGATTGGAAGCACGAGCCCTACGTGCCCATCCTCTCGACCGGCGAACCCCCTTGAGGGGGCGGGGCGGTGCTCGGCGGCGCGTGCCCCTGGATGTCGGTTTTCCTGCTCCGTAGCCGCTTTGGATGGGCTATCGGGGACGCCGGGCGGCGCGGGTCGGGTGAGCCGACGCGCGCGGACGGGGCCATCTGGCAGACCGGCTCACTGACCCGATGACCGCTGCAAGTCTGCGGGTGATCGGCGGTATCCGGACGCTGGACTGCAGGCCCGTCGAGCGTCCGGAGGTGGTGCACATGAACGAGGCCGCGAGGCTCCACGTCTTGAGCCGCGGGAGCCTTTGGTTGGGAGATTCGGTCGGGCTCGCGTGCACGGCCGCCCCCGCCCGGATCGCGGCTGGTCCGACCGTGGGGCCGTCACCGAACGATGATCGCGCGCGCTGCGTGGTGGTGTTCGACGGCCGGATCGACAACCGGCGGGAGTTGATTGCAGAACTCTCGGACGGGGGCGTCGATGCGTCGACCGACGATGCCGGGCTGATCCTCGTGGCCTACCGCGCCTGGGGAAACGCGTGCCCCGCCAAGCTGATCGGTGACTTCGCGTTCGGGCTGTGGGACGGAGGCGCCCGCCGCCTCCTCTGCGCGAGGGATCCGCTCGGCGTGCGGCCTCTCTACGTGCTGGTGCGGGAGGACGTCGTCGGCTTCGCCTCTCAACTCGGCCAGTTGCGGGCGATCTGCCGGCGGACGCCGCCGCTCGACATGGAGTACGTCGCGGAGCGGCTGGCCCTGGGTGTGGACCGTCCGAACTCCGGCCGCACGCCCTATCGCGGGCTGTCGCGGCTCGAGCCCGGTCATCGGCTCGTGGCGGAGAACGGGCGCGTTCGGATCGAGCGGTACTGGGAATGGCGCGCGCCCGGCGGCCGCGTCCATCGCGGCGACGAGGACTACGTCCGCGAGTTCCTCGACACCTTCTCCGAGGCCGTGGCGAGCCGGATGTCCGGTTCCGATCCGGTCTGGACAGACCTTTCAGGTGGGCTCGATTCGTCCTCCATCACGACCGTGGCGTCCCGGCTGGCCGGCCGACCCAAGCTGTCGCCCGTCACCGTCGTCTTCGGCGAGTCCACGTTGAGCGACGAACGGGAATGGGCGGCGGACGTCCAGCGGGCCCTCGGGCTCGAACGGCACGACATCGACGGCGATGTCCACCACCCGTTCAGCCGGCTCGCGGAAGCCGTGCAGCACTGGGAGGAGCCGCACGGGGCGGCGGTGTTCTTCGGCGTGCACGAGCGGTACGCCCAAGTGATGGGGGGCAACGGCGTGCCGGTGCTGCTGAGCGGCATCGGCGCCGAGGCGGTCGTCCTGAGCAAGCATCAGGAGCCCGTGCACCTCGCCGACCTGCTGCGTCGGGGCCGGCTGGTGCAGTTGTGGCGCGAGCTCGACCGGTGGCAACGGGCGCTGAAGATGCCGTTGAGCAACCTCGCGTTCGGCTACGGCCTGCGTCCCCTGATCGGGCGGGCCGGCATCAGTTACGGCTGGACGCCGGGCGGTCACGACTGGATCGCGGAGAGCTTTGCACGGACTTGGGACCTTCGGGGCCGCGCCCGGAGCGCGAACATGCCGCGAGCGGGACGGGGCACCGCGGACCAGTGGCACGTCGAGCGCATCGGCTGGATCACCGGGTTCCTGCTGCGGGGGTACCTCGAGAAGGCGTGCGACATCCGCTATCCGTTCCTGCACCGGCCGCTCGTCGAGCTGGCCCTCGATATCCCTTGGAACCTGAAGGCGGTGCCCGGCGAGCCCAAGGCGATCCTCCGCCGCGCGATGAAGGGCATCCTGCCCGAGCGGGTGAGATGCCGTACCCAGAACGCTTCGACGGGTCACGCGGCCTACAACGGCCTGCGGAAGGAATGGCGGGCCCTCGAGGGGATCGTCCACTCGTCGATGCTGGTCGAGCTGGGCGCCGTCGACCGCGAGCGCCTGCGCACGGCCCTCCACCTGGCGCGTCAGGGACACGCCCCCGACCTCGGGGGCCTGCTCTCGACCCTGACGCTCGACGCTTGGCTGCAGCACGCCGCCCACGGGCTGAAGCGCCCGCGGGTGAACGCCGAGGCCGCCTGAAGCGGGATAACGCGATGCAAGCAGACACGCCGTTCAAGGTATCCGAGCAGGCCCACTGCGCCCGCCTGGGGGATCAGGTCATCGTGGCCGACATGCGCTCCGGGCGCTACTTCGGCCTCGACGACGTCGGCGCCATGGTGTGGGCGCTGATCGAGGGGCGGGCGACCCGCGGCGTCATCGTGGACCGCGTATACGCCGAGTACGACGTCTCGCGGGACGTGCTCGAACGCGACGTGGACCGGCTTCTCGACGATCTGCTGAAGCGGCGGCTCGTCGAGTACGCGGTCACCCCCTCCGGCGGCGAGAGCTGAGGGTCGCAGCCAGGGGACGCAGCCGTCTGGGGGGGCCGGGTCGCGACTCAGGCTGAAGCGCCCCGGTGGGGCGGTGCGGGCGAAGACGGCGCAGCCGCCTTGGGGGGCCGGGTCGCGACTCAGGCCTTGTCCCGTTCGCGCTTTGGGTGCGCAGCCGCCCTGATCGCGCGCCTCGGCGGTACGAGAGACGGGTCTGAGGCACCCCGGGGGCGCAGCCGCCCTCCGTCCGAACGCTGGGATGCTCTCGGACGTTCACCCATTCTACTGATACACTGCCGACGACGGGCGACGACGGTCTCCGCCGGCCGGCCCGGTCTATGACCCCGGGGCGGTCCGGGCACCGGGCTGGCGACCGTCGCCGCCGGTCCAGCCCGTTCTGCGGCCCCGGGGCGGCCCGGGCGCCGGTGGAGCCGAGCGGTCTGGTCTCTACTAGCGCAGGAGGCAATCGTGGGGAAGATCGAACAGCGGTGGCGTCGCGGCATGTCCCGGAGGAAGGCGCTGTCCGGCTTGGCGTCGTTCATGGCGGCGTCGCCGCTGCTGCACGCGCAGCGCGACCCCTGGCCGCTCGGCCCGCACCGGCGGTTCCTCGGGTTCGACGAGATGCGCGACGTGTTCGACTTCGAGCCGATCTTCCGCGCCAACGTGCCCCTGGCCGTCTACGACTACACGGCGCACGGCACCGAGTCGGAGTTCACGCTCTACCGCAACCGCGACGCGTTCGGCTGGGTCGAGCTGATCGGCCGCGGCGGGGTCGACGCGGCGTCGGTCGACACGTCCACGGAGATGTTCGGGCACGCGATGCCGAGCCCCATCATGCTCGCGCCGACGGCGCGGCAGCGCGATCTGCACCCCGACGGCGAGCTCGGCATGCACCGGGCGGCCACGACCACCGGGACCACGATGATCGTCAGCAACGCGTCGAGCCTCCCGTTCCCGCGGATCGCGCGCGGGGGCGCGGACGGGCCGCTCTGGTTCCAGCGCTACGCGACGCGCGAGATGGAGCCGAACCGGGTGGCCCTGGGCACCGCGCAGGACGTGGGCGCGCAGACCATCGTGGTGACGATCGACCAGCAGGCGTCCTACTACGAGCGGGACCTGCACGTCAGGCACACCGGCGGGGCGCCGCGCCGGGTGACGCGGCGCGAGCCTCGGCCCGACGCCCCCAACCCGTACCGCGTCTCCGCCGGACGGCTGTGGTACGAGTGGAAGCTCTTCGACGACCTCCGGCCGATGTGCGGCGTGCCCATGCTGGCCAAGGGCATCCTGACCGGCGACGGGGCGAGGAAGTGCCTCGAGCACGGGGTGGACGGCATCATCGTGTCGAACCACGGCGGCCGGGCCCTCGACTACGGCCCCTCGAGCCTCGAGGTGCTGGAAGAGGTGGTCGAGGCGGTGGCCCGCCGCGTTCCGGTGCTCATCGACAGCGGGTTCCGCCGCGGCAGCGACGTGCTGAAGGCGCTGGCCCTAGGCGCCGACGCGGTGTGCCTGGGCCGCGCGTCGCGCTGGGGGCTGGGGGCATTCGGCGAAGAGGGGGCGCAGAAAGTGCTGGAGATCGTGAACGCCGAGTTGCGACAGGCGATGGCGTTCGCGGGAGTGGCCTCGCTCGCCGACATCGATCGCAGCATCGTGAGGACCAACTTCCCCTGAGTCGGCCGCCGGGCCCGGAGACGACGGCCCGCGGCGCCGCCCGCCGCCCGGCCGACCCGGCCGGCCGACTGCACCGTTCCGCGGCGCGGACGGCCGGAGCGAGGCATCCATGAAGAAGCAGCCCAACCAGCACGCCGCGGTCGTCGCGGCCCTCTCCGTCGCGGCCTTCTGCGCCGCCGCGGGCGCGAACGCGGCGGCGCAGGAGCCGCCCCGCGGCATGGTCGAGTGGCCCTACGTCGGGGCCGACCAGGGGGCGTCGAAGTACTCGCCGCTCGCCGACATCGACGCCTCGAACGTCGAACGGCTCGGGATCGCCTGGACCTGGGAGCCGAACGAGCTGCCCAACCAGGAGTTCCGTACCCGGCCCGGGAGCTTCGAGGTCATGCCGCTGATGATCGACGACGTCGTCTACGTGTCGACCATGTACACGCGGGTGGTCGCCCTCGACGCCGAGACCGGCGCGGAACTGTGGGCGTTCGATCCCGAGGCGTGGCGCACGGGCCCGGAGGGCGGCCCCCCGGGCGGCTTCAAGCACCGCGGCGTCGCCGTGTGGCCGGCGAACGCGAACCGGGAGGCGGGCGCGGGTGCCGACATGCGCGTCTTCATCAACAGCCGCGACAGCCTCTACGCGCTGAACGCGGCCGACGGTTCGCTGATCACCTCGTTCGGAGACGGCGGCCGCGTGCTGCTGACCGAGGGCTTTCCGAACCCGGTGACCCACGAGATGTTCGACCAGACGTCGCCGCCGGTCGTCTTCGAGGACCTCGTCATCGTGGGGAGCCGCGTGCCCGACCGCATCCAGAAGCGCTTCGATACCCCCGGTTCGGTCCAGGCGTACGACGTCCACACCGGCGAGCGGCGCTGGGTCTTCTACACGGTGCCGCAGTCGAACGACGCGTTCGGGGCCGACACCTGGGAGGGCGGCTCGTGGCGCTTCACCGGACACGCCAACGTGTGGGGGCTGATGTCGCTCGACGCCGAGCGCGGGCTGCTGTACGTGCCCACGAGCACCCCGAGCAGCGACTACTGGGGCGGCCGGCGGCTCGGGGCCAACCTCTTCGCCGAGTCGCTGGTCTGCCTCGACGCCCGCACCGGCGAGCGCGAATGGCACTTCCAGGCCGTGCACCACGGGCTGTGGGACTACGACTTCACGTCGGCGCCGAACCTGATGACCCTCGACGTCGACGGCCGGACCATCGACGCCGTCGCCGAGGTGTCGAAGCAGGGGTTCACCTACGTCTTCGACCGGGTGACCGGCGAGCCGGTGTGGCCCATCGAGGAGCGGCCCGTCGACACCGAGACCGACGTGCCGGGCGAGGTGCCGTACCCGACCCAGCCGTTCCCGACCAAGCCGCCGCCGTTCGCGGCGCAGGGGGTCTCGCTCGACGACGCGAACGACCTGACGCCCGAGATCCACCGCATCGCGACGGAGGAGCTGCGGACCTACCGGCTCGGGCCGCTGTTCACGCCGCCCAGCCTGCGGGGCACGCTGCAGCGGCCGCGGGTGGACGGCGGCGCCAACTGGGGCGGGGCCGCCCTCGACCCGACCACCAACCGGCTCTACGTGCGGACGTCGGAGGGCGTGTCGGCCAACCAGGTCTGCCAGACCGATCCCGAGCTGCCCGAGGTCGACGTCGCCTATACGAACAACTGCCCGCGCGGCGGCTCGGCCGGCATCTTCCGGGGGCTGGGCGGGTACGTGCCGGCCGAGCGGAGCCGCCTCGGTCCGATACCCCTCGTCAAGCCGCCGTACGCGCGGCTCGTCTCGATCGACCTGAACGCCGGCGACATCGCCTGGAGCGTGCCGTTCGGCGAGGGCAGCCGCATCATGCGCGCGCACCCGCTGCTGCGCGGCGTCGACCTGCCCGACCGCCTCGGCACCCCCGGCGCCATGGGCCCCATGGTGACGGCCGGCGGGCTCGTCTTCCTCGGCGGCGGCGATCCGTACCTGTACGCGTTCGACGCCGAGACCGGCCGCGAGGTGACCCGGGTGGCCACCGAGTTCCGCACCAGCGGCAACCCGATGACCTACCGCTCGCGGGCGGGCCGGCAGTTCATCCTCATCGCCACCGGCGCCGGGCCGGACGCGCGGCTGGTCGCGTTCGCGCTGCCGGAGGGGTAGAGCGGGAGGGCTCCGCCGGGAAATCGGCACCCTTCATCCCGGCGGAGCGGATTATGGTGGCGGCGTCATTCACGGGAGCCCTGACATGAGTGCACGACCCTTCCGGCGTCGGCTGTGCGGCCTGACCCTGCTGCTCGGACTCGCCTGCGTGTCCGTCGCCCGCGGGCAGACCATCGACGTCACCTCAGCCACCATCGAGGACCTGAACCGCGCGTTTGATGCCGGCACGCTGACGTCGGAGCAGCTCGTCGAGCGCTACCTGGCCCGCGTCGCCGCCTACGACGACGCCGGCCCGGAGCTCAACGCGGTCATCGCCCTGAATCCGAACGCGCTCGAGCGCGCCCGCGAGCTCGACGCCGAGCGGCGGTCCGGCGGCCCGCGTTCTCCGCTCCACGGCATCCCCGTCGTCCTGAAGGACAACTTCGACACCGCGGATCTGCCGACCACCGCCGGGTCGGTCCTGCTGGAAGGCTCGACGCCGCCCGACGACGCCGTCCTCGTGAGGAAGCTCCGCGAGGCCGGGGCGATCGTCCTCGCCAAGGTCAACATGAGCGAGTTCGCCTCGGGCGGCGCGATCAGCTCGATGGGAGGCCGCACGCGCAACCCCCACGACCTGCTGCGGACGCCGGGCGGATCGTCCGGGGGCACCGGCGCGGCGATAGCGGCGGCCTACGCGCAGGTCGGGCTGGGGACCGACACCGGCGGATCGGTGCGATCGCCGTCGACGGCCAACGGCCTCGCCGGGCTCAAGCCGACCCTGGGGCTCCTCAGCCGCGACGGCATCGTGCCCCTCGCGCTGTCGTTCGACACCGCGGGTCCGATGGCGCGGCACGTGTACGACGTCGCCGCCGCCCTCGGGGTCATGACCGGCGTCGACCCCGCCGACGGGGCCACCGCCGCGAGCCGCGGCCGCTTCGAGACCGACTATACGCAGTACCTCGATGCGGACGCCCTCGCCGGCGCCCGCATCGGCGTCGCCCGCGACTTCCTCGGCTCGGACGGCGACGTGGACTGGGTCGTCGAGGCCTCCCTCGACGTGATGCGCGAGGCCGGGGCGACCCTCGTCGACGTGCGGTTCCCCGAGTGGCTGCTCGACGCGAGCGGCGACTTCTACACCGTCGTCCGCTACCGCGAGTTCCGGGCGCAGATCGCGGAGTACCTGGCGACCCTGCAGCCCGAGTTCCACGCGAGCCTCGCCGATCTGGTGGCGCGATCGATCCGCCTCACCGCCCCCGCCGACGGGGCGGGGCACAATCCCGGCCGGTGGCGCCTGATGCGCGAGGAGGACGCGAGCGGCGAGCTGTCGGACCCGGAGTACCGGGCGGTCGTCGAGCACGGCCTGCCGATGGTGCGCACCGTGATCCGCGGGTTGATGGACAGCGACGACCTCGCGGCGATCGTGTACCCCACGTCGCCCCGGCGGCCCGGGCGGGTCGACATCGCCCCCGCGCCGTCCGGCGGGGGAGGCCGCTCGGCGACGCGGTACGCGAACCTCACCGGCTTCCCCGACCTCATCGTGCCCGCCGGTTTCACCGGCGACGGCCTTCCCGTCGGCCTCTCGTTCCTGGGCCGGGCGTTCGACGAGCCCCGCCTGCTCGCCCTCGGCTACGCCTTCGAGCAGGCCACGAAGGCGCGGCGTCTCCCGGTGCATACGCCGGCACTCGAGCCCTGACCGGGCGCAGGGGCCGCGGCGACCGGATGGATCCGTGCCGTCCTACGGTGCAGACTGCCGGTCCTCCAGGATCGCGGCGGCCGGCCCCGTCAGCTCGACGATGTGGAGGCCCGTGTCGGCGCGGTCGGCGAGGTAGATGAGGCCGCGGTCGTCCACCTCGACGTTGTTGGTCTGGATGGCCACTTGGCACGTCTCGACGCCGTCGATCGTGGCGCACCGCTCGTCGGTCCGCTCGGTGGTGGCGGGGACGTAGTACGCGACCTCCTCCAGGTTGAACGGGTCGCGGACGTCGATGACCCGCGCGCCCGCGTTGAACCACGACACGACCATCAGCTTGCGGTAGAAGGGCGGCTCCATCGACCACTGCGGCGCGTGGGGGCCGAAGCGGCCGCCGCGGCCGCAGAACCCGCCGCTCGACTCGGGCACCTGGAAGGTGGCGACGGGCAGTGGATGGGCCTCGTCGGTGATGTCGAGCATGAGGGTGACGTGGCGGGTCTCCTGACACGCGTTGGCGACTGACTCGGAGACGACGAAGAGGAAGTCGCGGGTCGCGTGGTCGCGGTTGCCGGCGTAGTCGGCGATGGGCACGTCGAGCAGGGGCATGGCGGTGTGGCCGCCCCAGAAGGAGGGCAGGTCGATGCGGCCGACCTGCGGGAACGCGAGGGCGGCC
The DNA here is from genome assembly GCA_963664545.2 of Vicinamibacterales bacterium. GTDB lineage: Bacteria > Acidobacteriota > Vicinamibacteria > Vicinamibacterales > UBA8438 > JAJEEA01. The sequence continues at coordinate 5,196,757 of OY761475.2, forward strand.
GGGCTCGCCGCGAGGGGGGCGGCGGAGGCGGGATCGCCGCGCAGCAGACGGTCCCGATCGAGGATCTGCACGGCACCGTTGGCCGAGGTGCCGTACGCGAGGTACAGGCGGTTCCCCAGCCGCACGGCCTCGTGCACCCCCGACCCGCCGGGCACGGGTCCGGCGGCGTCTGGCTGGACCCCGGGCAGGCTGAAATCGCGGATGCGCCGCGGGGCGGCCGGGTCCGCCAAGTCGAAGACCTGCAGGATGCGCGGGGCGCGCCAGCCGTCGACGGTACCGACCAGATGGGCGATCCCGGTGTCGCACTCCCACCAGTTCTTGTGGGTGTGCTGCTCGCCGGACGGGGTCCGGCCCATCTCGGCCACCGTCCGCACGAAGGCGGGCCGGGCGGGGTCGGTGACGTCCCACGCCTCGTGGCTCTGGTTGCCGTTCGACCGGAGCAGGTAGAACCGCCCGGCCTCGCCCCGGGGGAGCTCGTCGCCCGCGCACACCTGGACCATCTGCGCGCCGCTGGCCCCGCCCCTCGCGGGGATGTGGGCGAGGTACGCCGGCGCCCCGGGGTCGGTGACGTCGACGACGGACGTGCCGTTGGGCTCGACCGCGCCGGTCAGGGGATTCGGCCGCTCGCCGGCGTGGTGGCCGACGTAGACGATGCTGCGCGCGCCCTGCCGGACCGGCAGCGGCTGGTAGGCGGAGCGCGCCTGCAGGTCGTCCATCCCGACGAGGCGCGTGTTGAAGGTCTCTTCAGCGTGACCCGTCCCCGCGGTCTGGGCGGTCGCGACGGGCGCGCCGGCGGTGACGAGGGCCGTGACGATCGACAGCGAAATCCAGCGGTTCATGGTCGGCCTCCGGACCGAGGGCGGGTGTCGTGCTCCGTCTAGCCGTGTGGCAGGCCCGGTGCTGGCGGGGGCGTCGCCGTGAGTGCTGGCGAGGCGGGGCCGGCCGGGGCCGGGTGCCGTTGGTCTTGCCACCCGTCGATCCGCCCCTCCAGCCGCGAGAGACGGTCGCGGAGGTCCTTTACGTCGCCGCGGATCTCCCGCAGGTCTGCGCGGAGCCACGCGAACAGGGCAATCAGGAGTCCGGGGGTGATCCACGGCTGGAGCCAGTCCGGCATTGCCTCGAAGTGTACCACAGCCCTTGCCCGGGAAGCGTCGGGCTGGTCGAGCTGCAGGGCGGCCCTCCCACGTCGTGCCGGAGAGTGGAACGTCGAACTTGGTTCTCGGGGCTGCGCAACGGGACCACGGGCTCCTGTACGACCGGTTCATGGTTGTGGCGGGCCCCGCGGCGGCGTAGCATGGACGGGTCCGATGCCGGACATGGCGAGGCCGAGCCCCCCGACGCGGCGGTCGAAGCGGGCGCGGCGCACGGAGGTCAAGATGACGGTTCGATTCCTCGTTGCCGCAATCCTGATTGCGGTCGTCGCGCTTCCGGTGGTCGCGGCCGGCCAGCCGGCGGCGCCGCGCACCCCCTGGGGCGACCCCGATCTGCAGGGCACCTACACGAACAAGACGGTCACCCCGCTCCAGCGCCCGGCCGAGCTGGCGGGGCGCGAGCGGCTGACGGCGGAAGAGGTGGCGAATCTTGAGCGCGAGATCCTCGACCGGAACGCGGCGCTCCTCGCGCGGCCGGCGTCGCGGACCGAGGTCACCGCGAGCGTGGACGTCGGCGTGGACGGGGCGCCGGGGTTCTACAACAACTTCTGGCTCGACCGCGGCACGACGTCCACGGGGCAGACGTCGCTCATCGTCGACCCGCCCGACGGCCGGCTGCCCCCGCTGACGCCCGAGGCGCAGGCGGACGAGGACGCGCGCCTGGCGGCGCGGGCGGGGCGCGGCCCGGCGGACACCTGGACCGACATGGACCTCAACGACCGTTGCATGCTCTGGTCGGTGGGGCCGCCGATGCTGCCGACCGGCTACAACAACAACTACCTGATCCTGCAGACGCCGGACCACGTCGTCATCCAGGTCGAGATGATCCACGACACCCGCATCATTCCGCTCGACGGCCGCCCGCGTCCCGACCGGGGCATCCCGCAGTGGCTGGGCGAGATGCGCGGGCACTGGGAGGGCGACACCCTCGTCGTCGAGACCCGGCGCATCGCCCGCAGCGAGGAGGGGTCGTCGTTTGGCAACGACGTCGTGCGCATCCGCGCCCCCAACGGCGGGCGCACCGAGAGCCTCCGCATCGTCGAGCGGTTCACGCGGGTCGACGCCGACACCGTCCGCTACGAGTTCACCGTCGAGGATCCGACGCGGTGGACGAGTCCCTGGTCGGGCGAGCTACCTCTTCGCCGCATCGACGAGTCGCTCTTCGAGTACGCGTGCCACGAGGGGAACTACAGCATCGCCAACATGCTGAGCGGCGAGCGGGCTCTGGAGCGCGCCGCCGCGGAGGCGGGGCCGGGCCGGTAGGCATCTGCGGCGTAGAAGGGCGCGGACTCGTGGAGGGTCGGTCGGGCACCTGGCGTGGCCGTGGGCGAGACTGGCGGGCCGGCCATCGCGCCCCGCCCCAGGTGGAGTCGGACGCGGGGGTGGTCGAGGGGGCACCGCGTCGAGCGCGGCGATCGCGCGGAGGGAGACGAAGATGGGGTTCGCGTCTCGCCGGTCCCGGACTGCGTGCGCGCTCGCGTGCACGGCGGCGGTGCTGACGCTCGCGGCGGCGCCCGGCGTGCGGGCCCACGGCAGCGAGGCCCGCTACGTCGTGGAGGTGGACTGGACACCGCCCCGCATCGCGCACACCTACGGATTGAGCTACTCGGAACTGGGGCTGGGCGCCTACCGCAACGAGGTCGAGACGCGCGCCGTCGCCGGCCGGCGCTGCGTCGTCGGGGGGCTGATCGGCTTCGACGTCGACGACGCCTACGCGTTCGATGTCGACGAGCCGGTGACCCTGACCCTGACCTACGCCCCGGCCCTCACCACCCCGTTCACCGTCGTCTGGGACCGGAACGGCGGCGACGGTCTCGGCCGGACTCAGGTGCGGCCGGAAGCGGGGGAACCGGACGGCGCCCTTCGGAGCGTCACCCTGACCCTCGACCGCGCCCGGCTCGCGGGCCACGGCACCCGGGGGATCGACATCGCCGCGGGCAGCCGCGACGGGCTCGCCGTGTGCGACATCGAGGTGACCCGCAGCGGCGCCACCGAGGCGCCTTCGGCGTTCGGCCGGGTCCGCCTCGAGATCACCGACGGCGCGTCGGGGCGCCCCGTGCCCGCCCGCGTCGGCCTCTACGACGCGACCGGCCGGCTGCCCCTGCCGTCGGACGACGCGGTCCTCGTGCACCGCTACACCGACGAGGTGCGGCGGCTCTCGCTCACCCGCCGCACCTTCTGGCCCTCGCCGCACCGCCAGGCGTTCTACGTGAACGGCGGCTACGAGGCCCGGGTGCCCGCGGGGACCTACGAGCTCGTCGTCAGCCGCGGCATCGAACACCGCGTCCATCACGCGGAGGTCGAGGTCCGGCCCGGGGAGACCGCCACCGTCCCCATCGCCCTCGAGCGGTACGCCGACCAGCCCGCGCGCGGCTGGTACTCGGGCGATGCCCACGTCCACATCGAGCGGCACACGGTGCGGGACGAGAACACCTGGGCGCAGGTGGCGGCCGAGGACGTGCACGTCGCCAACCTGCTGCAGATGGGCAACATGGCGGGAACCCACTTCGGGCAGCCGGCGTGGGGGGCGGCGGGCCGCTTCGAGCGGGACGGCCACGTCCTCGTCTCGGGTCAGGAGGACCCCCGCACCGTCCACCGGGGCCACACCATCCACCACAACCTGCAGCGGCCGCTCCACGCCGGCCCCGAGGGCTACTTCCTCTACCACCGCGTCTTCGAGGAGTCGCGGAGGCAGGGCGGCGTGTCCGGCTACGCCCACCAGGCCGAGCTGTTCAACGGGCGCCGCGGCATCGCCCTCGACGTGCCGTTCGGCATCGTCGACTTCATCGAGATCCTCCAGCAGGGCCGGCTGCCCACCGACCTCTGGTACGGCTTCCTGAACCTCGGCTACAAGCTGCTGCCGGCGGCCGGCTCGGACTTCCCGTACATGGATCTGCTGGGGGTGGTGCGGAGCTACGTCCGGCTCGACGGCCCGTTCGGCGTCGACGCTTGGTTCGACGCCTTCCGCGCCGGCCGCATCTTCGTCACCAACGGCCCCCTGCTGGAGGTGACCGCGAACGGCGCGGCGCTGGGCGACGAGCTGCACGTCGAGCTGGGCGCGGCGATCGAGGTGGCGGCGGAGGCGTCGCTCAACCCCGATCTCGACCGGCTCGACCGTCTCGAGCTGGTCGTGCACGGCGAGGTGGCGGCGGTCGAGCCGGCCGGGGGCCGGGACCGCGTCCGGCTCCGGGCGACGGTGACGGCCGACCGCAGCCTGTGGCTGGCCGTCCGCGCGTTCGGCGAGCGGCAGGAGCCGGGCAATACCACCGTCGCCCACAGCGCGCCGATCTACGTGATCGTCGAAGGCCGGCCGTTCTACCGCGACGACCGCGTCCCCGAGCTCGTGGCGCTGCAGCGGGCCCGGCTGCGCGAGCTGCTGACGGAGGCCGTCGACCCCAACCGCGACCTCGAGCCGTGGGAGACGCGCAGCCTGCTGTCGGAGATGTGGCCAGGGCAACGCCGCCTACTCGAGCCCCGGGTCGAGGAGGCGGATGCGCGCTACCGCGCGTTGCTCGCGGAAGTCGAAGACCCGCAACGCTGACGGCGCGGCGGGGTCGCGGCGGGAACGGCCCGGCCGAGAGGAGTCCGGATGGCGGGGAGGCTGGGATGCCGCTCGACGCCTTCCGGAGGACGGGGCCGGCCCCGCGGTTGTCGGCGGCCGCGGTCTGGCGGCCGGCGGGCGGCCGTGAACGGCGACGGTCGGCGGGCGGCCGTGAACGGCGACGGCCGGCGGTCGAGAAAGAGGGTATATTGGGCGTGCGCGACGCCAACCAGGAGGGATTTGCACATGCGTCATCGAGTTCTCGCATCCTTGGCCGCGGCGGCGGTCGTCGCCCTCGGGGTGCTGTCGGCGGCGCCGGCCGGCGCTCAGGACGCGCCGCGGACGGCGTGGGGCGCGCCCGATCTGCAGGGCGTCTGGGACTTCCGCACCATCACGCCGCTGGAGCGGCCCGAGCGGCTGGGCGACCAGGCGTTCCTCACCGCGGAGGAGGCGGCCAACCTGGAGCGGCAGGTGGTCGACCGCAACGTCGAGCTCGCCAACCGGGCGGCCCGCCGTACCGAGGTCACCGAGAGCGTGGACCGGGGCGAGGACGGGGCCCCCGGCTTCTACAACAACTTCTGGCTCGACCAAGGCACCCGCACCATCGGCACCCGGCGCACCTCGCTGGTGGTCGACCCGCCCAACGGGCGGCTGCCCGAGATGTCGCCGGCCGGCCGCGAGCGCACCGAGGCGCGGCGGGCGTACTTGCGCGAGCATCCCGCCGACTCGTGGGTCGACCGTAGCGCGTACGACCGGTGCATCCTCGGCTTCAACGCCGGCCCCCCCATCACCCCCGGCGGCTACAACCAGAACCTGCAGGTGTTCCAGACGCCCGACCACGTGGTGCTGCTGACCGAGATGGTCCACACCGTGCGGGTGGTGCCCCTCGACGGGCGTCCCGCGCTGCCCGACGACGTCCGGCAGTGGTCGGGCGACTCGCGCGGCCGGTGGGAGGGCGACACCCTCGTCGTCGAGACCTCGCACTTCAACGACCAGCGCCGGTGGCGGGGGACGACCCCGGGCATGACCCTGGTCGAGCGGCTGACCCGCGTCGACGCCGACACCCTCGTCTACGAGTACACCGTCGACGACCCCGGGACGTGGACGCGCCCGTGGACGGCGTCGCTCCCGATGCGGCGCGCCGAGGAGCCGCTCTACGAGTACGCGTGCCACGAGGGCAACTACAGCATGCCCGGCATATTGGGCGGACACCGCATGGACGAATTGGCCGCCGCCGAGAGCCGTTGACGGGCGGGGGAGCCATCGTCGGGGTGGGGGAACCGTCGTCCGTCGGCCGGGCTTCGCCGGGCCGCTGACCGTTGGGGGCTCGCGGTCCGTTCCCCGGCCGCACCAAGGTGTCCCGTCTGGTTCGGAGCGTGCGGACGCCGCCGCATTCAGGGCGTCGGCGACGCCCGATGCGCCGTGCGGGCTCCCTCGGAATCCGTTCGAGAGGGAGGAGAAGTGTCCGTGATGAGAATCGACCTGCGGCGTCTCGCCGCCGCCTGCGTGCTGACCCTCGTCGCCGCCGCGCCGCTCGCCGCCCAGCCCGAGGGGTGGACGCGGCCGTTCCCCGGCCACCGCGTCATCGGCAACCTCTACGCGGTCGGGACCTACGACCTCGCCGTTTTCCTGGTGACGTCGGACGAGGGTCACTTCCTCATCAACACCGGGCTCGAGGACTCGACCACGATGATCCGCGAGAACATCGAGTCGCTCGGGTTCCGGCTCGAGGACGTGAGGGTGCTGCTGCAGATGCAGGCGCACTGGGACCACACCGCGGCCCTCGCCGAGATCAAGGAGATTGCCGGAGCCGAGATGTGGGCGACGGCCGACGACGCGCCGGTGCTCGAGGACGGGGGGTTCAGCGACCCGCACTTCGGCGGCCGCGTGTCGTTCCCGCCGGTCGAGGTCGACCGCATCATCGCCGACGGCGAGGTGCTCGAGCTGGGCGACGCGCGGCTCACGGTGATGGAGAGCCCCGGGCATACCGCCGGCAGCTCGAGCTACCTCATGACCGTGGAGGAGAACGGGCGCGAGTACAGCGTCGCCATCGCGAACATGGGCACCATCAACCCCGGCAAGCGGCTGGTCGTCGACCCGACCTATCCCGGCGTAGCCGACGACTTCGCCGAGACGTTCCGCAAGCAGAAGGCGCTCGACGTCGACGTCTGGGTCGCGGCGCACGGGGGGCAGTACGGCCTGCACGACAAGTTCGAAAGAGGGCAGGCCTACCACCCCGACACGTTCGTCGACCCCGACGGCTTCCTCGCCGCGGTCGAGCGGCTGGAGAACCTGTACCTGGAGCAGCTTGCGGCCGAGCGCCGCTGACTCGGCGCGACGACGACGGGACGGTTGGCGAGAATGCCCCGCCGGACGCCGGGGTGCCCGGAACGGAATCGCGACCCGCGCTTCCCTGACGCCGGCCCCGTGGCGATTTCACCGTCCCCGTGTGAGTCCGGCGACCCGGCGCGACGCGATTGCGCCATCAATCGGAGGCGATTGCCTCCGGCACCGCGATCGATTGACTGGGAGTCGAAAGATGCTGAATCACGCTCGGCGCCGCCTCGGGGCTGCGCCCGTCGTTCTCGCCGGGTTGGCCGCGGTGCTCGCGGCGGCGCCGCTCGAGGCCCAGCGCCCGGCGGTGTCGGGCCCGTCCGCCGGCCTCTCCACCGGACACCCGCTGACCACCGCCGCCGCCTTCGAGATCCTGGTCCAGGGCGGCAACGCGTTCGACGCGGGGGTGACGGCGCTGCTCGTCGGCGGCGTCGTCGAGCAGGACCTGTACGGGCTGGGGGGGGAGGCGCTGATTCTCGTCTACCCGGCCGACGAGGGCGAGGTCACCTCCGTCGTCGCCCAGGGCTGGGCCCCGAAGGGGGCCAGCATCGAGTGGTACGAGTCGCGCGACCGCGATCTCTTCGGCGAGGGCCTCGACCCCGCCGTCGTGCCGGGTGCCCTTCACGGCGCCCTGACGGTGCTGGAGCGCTGGGGCACGATGAGCTTCGAGCAGGTCTCGGCCCGCGCCATCGAGTACGCCGGGGAGGGGTTCCCGCTGCGGCCCCTCACCGCCCGCGCCATCGAGGCGAACCTCGGGTTCATGGAAGCGTGGCCGGACAATCAGCGGTTCTGGCTGAAGCCCGACGGGTCGCTCTACGCGGCGGGCGAGACCATCGCGTTCCCCACCCTCGCGGACACCCTCACGAAGATGGTGGAGGCCGAGCGGGTGCACGCCCATCTCGGCCGCGAGGAGGGCATCGCCGCCGCCCGCGACCGCTTCTACAAGGGCGACATCGCCGAGGAGATGGTCGCCTTCCTGAAGGAGCACGGCGCGCCGTTCGAGCTCGACGACTTCGCCGAGTTCTACTCGCGGGTCGAGGCCCCGACGGCCACCGAGTACCGCGGCTACACCATCTACAAGCACGGGTTCAACAGCCAGGGCCCGGTGCTGCTGCAGACGCTGAACATCCTGGAGGAGTTCGACCTGCGGGCGATGGGCCACAACAGCCCCGACTACATCCACACCGTCGTCGAGGCGATGAAGCTGGCCTACGCCGACCGCGACACCTACTACGCGGACACCGACTTCGTCGCCGTGCCCGAGGCGGGCCTGCTGTCCACGTCCTACGCCCGCGAGCGGGCGGCCGAGATCGACCCCGGCCGGGCGTCGGTCGCGTTCCGCGCCGGCGACCCGCTGCCCCACGACCCCGCGGTGGACGAGTGGCCGTTCTGGGTCGCCGACATCGAGGACGGGGTGGCGGCGAGCGACGCCGACGGGTCGTTCGTGCCGTCGGCCGGCGGGCTCAAGGACACCACCCACGTCGCCATCGTCGACGCCGACGGCAACGTCTTCGACGCCACCCCGAGCGGCGGCTGGACCGGCGGCGGGGTCATCCTCGGCGCGACCGGCATCGGCCTCAGCACCCGCGGCGAGCAGTTCTGGCTCGACCCGGCCCGCGCCAACCAGATCCGCCCCCGCGCCCGACCCCGCTACACGCTGACGCCGAGCCTCGTCTTCAAGGACGGCCAGCCGCTGATGGCCATCGGCACCCCGGGCGGCGACAACCAGGACCAAACCATCCTGCAGGCGTTCCTGAACATCGTCGAGTTCTGGGACGACTGGTACCCCAACCTGCACGACGCGCTGGCGTGGCCGCGGGCGCGGACCCAGCACCTGCACGGGTCGTTCTGGCCGCACGCGGCCGGCTTCAACCGGATGGACCTCGAGTCGAGAATCTCGGCCGAGGTCGCGAACGAGCTTCGGCGCCGGGGGCACGACGTGAACGAGGTGGCCCCGTTCGGGATGTCCGGCTGCGCGACCGCGGTGTTGATCGACCCGGCGACCGGGACGCGCCTCGCCGCCGGCGATCCGCGGCGGGACTGTTACGCGCTGGCGTATTGACCGTACTGGTTCGGGTGCACGACGGATGTCCACCCTCCCGTCTGGCAGGCCGGCAGTACTCCGCTGAGGTGGAGGCGACGTAGACGAGCGGGTTGGTGTCGACGAAGCGCGTCGCTCGGGAACGAAGATCAGACGACCACGGACTCGACGGAGGATGTTGATGCATCGACGACGACACGGAAGGCGTCCGGCCGGGTTGACGTGGGGAATGGCGGTCGCCGCGGTCGTGCTGGCCCCGGCTGCCGTCTCGGCGCAGTTGGCCTCCACGAGCTACACCGCGGCCGAGGCGGACGCCGGCGAGCCGATCTACGAGCAGATGTGCGCTACGTGCCACATGTCGAACCTCACCGGCTCGTTCGAGGCGCCGGAGCTGGCGGGGCCGACGTTCCGGGGCACGTGGGAGGACCGGTCTGCCGAGGAGCTGATCGAGCTGGTGCAGGTGACGATGCCGCCCGGGGCCGGCGGCTCGCTCGCGCCGGAGGAGTACGCGAGCGTCGTCGCCTACATCCTGCGCGAGAACGGCGTCGCGGCGGGGACGGTGGCCCTGGGCGGGGTCACCGCGCCCGCGGACGGCGGGGGAGCGGCGGGAGCGCCAGCGGCAACCCCCGCGGCCGCCGCCGCCCTGGACGGCGGCACGCGCAGCTTCCGGCCCGTGCCCGAGCGCGCGCCCGTCACCGACGCGATGCTGCGCGACCCGGACCCGAACGACTGGCTGATCTATCGCCGGACCTACGACGGCTGGGGGCACAGCCCCCTCGACCAGATCGACCGCGGCAACGTCGGCGACCTGCAGCTCGCCTGGGTGTGGTCGATGGGCGACGGCCGCAACCAGCCGACCCCGCTCGTCTACGACGGCGTGATGTACCTGGCCAACCCCGGCAACGTCGTCCAGGCCCTCGACGCCGCCACCGGCACCCTGCTGTGGGAGTACCGCCGCCCCCTGCCCGAGGCGCTGCGCGGCGCGAACAGCCGCAACCTCGCCATCTACGGCGACAAGCTGTTCCTGGGGGCGCGCGACGCCCATGTCGTGGCCCTCGACAGCCGCACCGGCGAGCTCGTCTGGGAGAGCCGGATGGCCGACTACAACGACGGCTACTCGAACTCGAGCGGGCCCATCGTGGCGAACGGCCGGGTCGTTAACGGCATCAACGGCTGCTCGCGGTTCATGCCCGACAGTTGCTTCATCACCGCCCACGACGCCGACACCGGCGAGGAGCTGTGGCGGCGCCTCACCATCGCCGCCCCCGGCGACCCCGGCGGCGACACGTGGGGCGACCTGCCGCTCGCCCTCCGGGGCGGCGGGGACTCGTGGATTCCCGGCAGCTACGACCCCGATCTCGACCTGCTCTACTGGCCGGTGGCCCAGGCCAAGCCGTGGGTGCCCGCGAGCCGGGGGCTCACCGTCCACGACCCCGCCCTCTACACCAACTCGACCCTCGCCCTGAACCCCGCCGACGGCTCGATCCGCTGGTACCGCCAGCACGTGCCCGGCGAGGCCCTCGACCTCGACGAGGGGTTCGAGCAGGTGCTGGTGGAGAGCGGGGGCCGGAGGGCGCTGCTCACCATCGGCAAGCACGGCATCCTGTGGAAGCTCGACCGCGAGACGGGGGCGTTCCTCGGCCACGCCGAGACCGTGTTCCAGAACGTGTTCGAGTCGATCGACCCCGACACCGGCGTCGTCACCTACCGGCAGGACATCGCCGACGCGGGCATCGGCGACTGGGTGTCGGTGTGCCCGAGCACCGCCGGCGGCCACAACTGGCACGCCACGGGCTACAGCCCCGAGACCCGGCTGCTGATCATCCCGCTCAGCCAGAGCTGCCTCGAGATCGCGGGCCGCGAGGTGGCCCTGGAGATCGGTTCCGGCGGCTCGCAGGCCGACCGGCTGTGGTTCGAGATGCCGGGCACCGACGGCAACCTCGGCAAGCTCGCCGCCTACGACGTCGACACCCTCGAGGAGCGCTGGAGCGTCGAGCAGCGGGCCGCGTTCATGACCGCGGTGCTGACCACCGGCGGCGGCCTCGCCTTCGCGGGCGACGTCGACCGCTACTTCCGCGCCCACGACGCGGCCACCGGCGAGGTCCTGTGGGAGACGCGGCTCGGCACCTCGGTGCAGGGCTTCCCGGTGAGCTACGGGGTCGACGGCACCCAGTACATCGCCGTCTCGACGGGCCTCGGAGGTGGCAGCCCGCGCCGGGTGCCGTCGCTGCTCAGCCCCGACATCGTGCACCCCGAGACGGGGAACGCGCTGTACGTGTTCTCGCTACGGCGCTGACGGCGGCGTGATTGCGGGGTCGCGCCCGCGAGCATCAGTTGTTGTGCAGGCTGCGGGCGTTCATGTGGGCGTTCAGGAGACGCTCGTTCGTGTCCACCCGACGGTCAGTTTCGTGAGCAGATACGAGTTCCACAGACCGGTCGCTGCACCGATCAGACCCATCAGCGCGCCGATCACGGCGGCTACGGCGGTCAGGATCTCAAGGCTCATGATGTCCGATGGTAGCACGACGGCCCGGCCGGCCTGGGAGGGGGAGGAGGACATCCGGGGGTGGGGCATCTGGTAGGATTGAGAGTGTAGCCGTCTGGACAAACGAGTGCGGCCGCCGAATCTCTTCGGAGACCAAAGGCCGCCTCGGCGTCGGCTGGAGAACCGGATGCCCACCGATCTACTGGCGGCGACCGCCGCTTCCGCCCTCTCCCTGAACCCGGCCACCGCGATCACGTTCCTGCTCGGGAGCATCACCGTCCTGCTCGGCATCGTGGTGTGGTTCCTGCAGCGGGAGATCAAGAGCAACGACGAGGCGCACAAGCAACTGAAGGCGGGTATCGACGAGACGCGCCGCGAGTTGAAGGCGGACGTGAAGACGGTCGAGGCGGACGTCAAGCAGTTGCTGGCGGGTCAGGCACGCATCGAGGGCCTCCTCGAAGGCCTGGTCGGCGGGCGCGCGGGACGCGACTGACCGGCCCAAGCCCGGTGCGGACCAGCGGAAGGGCTTGGCGCGACGGCCCATCCTGGTTCAGAATAGGCTGTCGACCCAGTGGAAGTACAACCCCGATTCCGTCCGGAGGATCTGGAGATGTCATTGACTCAGCATTGCCGCGCCGGATTCGCCGTCGCCCTGGTCGCCGTGCTCGGCTTCCTCGCCGCGCCGGCCGCCGCCCAGGCGCAGGACGAGGCGCACGAGTTCACCTTCGCCCGGGACGTCGCGCCGATTCTGCAGCGCTCGTGCCAGGAGTGCCACCGCACCGGTTCGATCGCCCCGATGTCGCTGCTGACCTACGAGGAGACGCGGCCGTGGGCGCGCTCGATCCGCGAGAAGGTCGTCACCCGGACCATGCCGCCCTGGTACATCGACAAGAACATCGGCGTCCAGGGCTTCAAGTACGACTACTCGCTGACCGACGACGAGATCGAGACCATCGCGGGCTGGGTCGACGCCGGCGCGCCGCGCGGCAACCCCGAGGACCTGCCGGCGCCGCGCGAGTTCCGCGACATCGCCGAGTGGAAGATCGGCGAGCCCGACTGGATCGTCGAGATTCCCGAGCCGTTCGTGGTCGCCCCCGAGGCCCCCAACTGGTGGGGCGACCTCTACTCCGATTCGGGCCTGACCGAGGACCGCTGGGTCAGGGCGGTCGAGACCAAGCCGTCCATCGAGGGCTTCCCCGTCGTCCACCACGCGGTGACGAGCAACTCCGACCCCGAGTCGGACGACGACGACTACGCCTTCCTCAACGAGTACGCGCTGGGCAAGAACGGCGATATCTTCCCCGACGGCACCGGCCGCCTCATCAAGGCGGGGGCGCAGATCAAGTTCAACATGCACTACGCCGCGATCGGGGTCGAGACGACGGACCGGACCCGCGTCGGCCTGCAGTTCTACCCGAAGGGCGTCGTCCCCGAGCGCAAACTCATCTCCGCCCATGTCGGCGACGACGAGGACCTCGACATCCCCGCCGGGGCCTCGAACGTGCGCCACGACGGGTACTACCGCCTGAAGGAGAACGCGCACATCACCGCGTTCCAGGCCCACCTGCACAACCTCGGCAAGCGGCAGTGCATGGAGGCGATCTACCCCGACAACACCAAGGAGATCCTGAGCTGCGCCGACTGGGACTTCGGGTGGCACATCGTCTACAACTACGAGGACCATGTGGCCCCGCTGCTGCCCAAGGGCACCCTCCTCCACGTGACGAGCTGGCACGACAACTCGGAGGCCAACCGCTGGAACGACGACCCCACCAACTGGGCCGGCTTCGGCCAGCGGTCGAGCGACGAGATGAGCTTCGCGTGGGTGAGCTGGTACGAGCTCGACGACGAGGCGTTCGAGAAGGAGGTCGAGGCGCGCGAGGCGCTGGCCGACGACGAGTAGCCGGCGCCGCCGAGCGCCGGGGCAGTTGATTCTGTTCGACCGGGGCCTTCGCGATTTCGCTATCGCGGAGGCTTCGATCGTTCAGGGTTCGGGAACGTCGCGCGGCGTGAGCGTCGCGAGACGGGTACGTCACGAGACGAGCAACGCACGGGAAGAACAGCCATGAGAGGTCAGAGGAACATTCGCGCGGTCTTCGGAGTCGCGTTGCTGGTCGCGTCGGCGGCGTCCGCCGCGTCGGCGCAGGAGCGCTGGAACCGCGGCCAGAACGTGCAGCCGGTCTTCGAGGGGTGGGAGCGGAACGACGACGGGTCGTTCACCATGGTCTTCGGCTACCTGAACCGCAACTACCAGGAGCAGCCGGTCATCCCCGTCGGGCCGAACAACCGCTTCGAGCCGGGGCCGGCGGACCGGGGGCAGCCGACGCACTTCTACAACCGGCGCCAGCAGTTCGTGTTCACGGTGCGGGTGCCCGCCGACTGGGGGCGCGAGCAGGACCTCGTGTGGACCGTCACCCACAACGGCCGGACCGACCGCGCCATCGGCCATCTGTGGCCGGTGTGGGAGATCGACGGCGGCGTCATGCGCCTGAACCGGGGCACGGGTTCGGGGCAGGGCTACGCCGACAACCAGCGTCCGGTCGTCCGGCTGGAGGGGGACGAGCACCTCGAGGTGACCCTGCCCGATACGCTCGAGCTCGCCGTCCTCGCCGGCGACGACGGCATTCCGCCGCCGAACCCGCGTCTCGCCGAGCGGCGGGTCCGCCGCGGCCCCAAGTCGCAGGCGATGGTCGACCCGCGCAAGGCAGCGGCCACCGGCCTCGCCGTCACTTGGCTGCACTGGCGCGGTCCGGGGACGGTGAGGTTCGACCCGCGGGTGCCCGAGATCGGCGAGGGGGGACGGGCGGTCACCGATGTCTCGTTCAGCAAGCCGGGCACCTACGTGCTGCAGGCGGTGGCCGACGACACCGTCTTCGTGACGCCGGTCAACGTCACCGTGACCGTCAACCCGCCGGCCGAGCAATAGGGGGCAACACCGCAGGTCGCGGGCTTGCGCGCGGGTCGAGTCGAGGAGCAGAGTCATGCATGCACGGGTCAATCGACGGCGGACGGGGCGCGTTGCGGTCCTCGTAGGTGCGGTGGCCCTGGCCGTCGGCCTAGCGGCGGGGGAGCGGGCATCGGCCCAGTCCGGCGCCGGCAAGCTGACCATCGCCGACACGCCGACGCGCGCCCAGGCGGCCGACGGCTCGTACATCTCCTGGCGCGAACACATCATCGACGATCTCGAGGTGGGCGGCGTCGCCCTCGCGGGCAGCGACGGGCTGGCCATGGCCGACCTCGACCTTGACGGCCACCTCGACATCGTCGCGGTCCACGAGTCCGACACCACCTACGACGGCGTTCCCGACGGCCACGTCCGCATCGCCTACGGCTCGGCCGACCCCGACGCCTGGGACCTCTACACCTTGGCCGAGGGCGAGGAGGCCGGGGCGGCCGAGGACGTGGACATCGGCGACATGAACGGCGACGGCTATCCCGACGTCGTGGTGGCCTGCGAGCTGTCGCACCTCATCTACTTCGAGAACCCCGGCGCGGCGGGCCGGGCGGAGCGGTGGAAGCGGGTCATCCCCGCCCCGACCCTCGACCGCGGGTCGTACATCCGCGTCTTCCTCGCCGATTTCGACGCCGACGGCCGCCCCGAGGTCGTCGCCGCCAACAAGGGCGGCCAGAACCCGCCCCGCGGCACCACCGAGAAGCACCCCGTGTCGTGGTTCGCGCTGCCCGACGACCCCCTCGACGGCGACGCCTGGGTCGAGCACGAGCTGGCCCGCGTCATCGTCCCCATCAACTCGCAGCCCTTCGACCTCGACGGCGACGGCGACCTCGACGTCATCGGCGGCTCGCGCATGGAGCGGCGCATCTTCTGGTTCGAGAACGTCACCGATGGCGGCGGCATCGCCTTCCGCGAGCACCGCATCGAGATCGCCCCCGAGGCCGTCGTCACCGGCTTCAACATGGAGTTCGTCGACCTGAGCGGCGACGGCCGCATCGACATCGCCATCCGCGACGAGCGCAACGGCCTCTCGTGGCTGGAGCAGCCGGCCGACTTCGCCGACGCGTGGCGCCTGCACCCCATCGGCGGCCTCATCCCCGACCGGCTGGTGGGCTTCGTGCTGACCGACATCGACGACGACGGCCGCCTCGACGCGTTCTCCGGTGCCTACAGCCAGGACCCCCGCGACGTCGACGCCACCGACCTTGCTCCGTCGCACCGCGCGGGCCGCCTGTCGTGGTTCGAGCAGCCCGAGGACCCGACCGGGGCCTGGATCCGCCACGATGTGTCGCGTCGCGTCCGCGGCATGTTCGACAAGTTCCTCGTCCGCGACATGGACGGGGACGGCGACGTGGACCTCATCGGCACCCGCGGCAACTCCATCCCCTACGACGGCGTGTTCTGGCTGGAGCAAGTGCGGACGGCGGAACCCGCGCCAGCGTTCGACCAGGCGCGGGAGAAGGAGAGCCGCCAGCTTCCGCCGCCGGAGTAGCCGGTCGCTGCCGCCACCGTTCTTCCCGGGAAGCCATTCCGGCGCAATCGGCGCCGGCGCAGCCGTCGGACGAGGGCGCGGACTAGTCAGCGTCGGGTGGCCCCGTCCACGCCACTTGGCCGAGGATTCGATCCTCGCCTGTGACCGGTCTCGATTCGTGGACCGGGTGGTCGCTCTCAAGGTGTCAGCGGTCGTCGACGCGACGGAGCCGTTTGACGACCAGCCCCCCTCGCGCGGCCGGTCCGCGCCGACATGTCGACTCCCGAACGGACTTGGTTCCCCATCGGACCCTCGAGGTCGCGGACGGGGCGCGGCGGCGATGCCGCTGGGGGCGGCGGGCGGAGAGGCCGACGCGGAAACGATCAATAAGCGCAACGGTCGAACGTCACCCGCGTGACGAACGCCTTGCGGCCTCCCGCATCGCCAACCACGCGTAGTCGGCGACTGACACGTACGCGTAGCACGCCGCCTGCTTCGGGGTGACGCGCGCCGAATCCGCCGAAGCGGCGATATCCAACTGCCCGGTTCCGAGCACATCGAGCAGGGCGAGGACATCGAGCTGACCCGAAGTATCCACGTGGTTGGACACCCGGCCCTCGAAGTTCAAACACCCCCAGAGCAAAGCCCGCGTCGGCGCGAGCCAGAGGCCGCCCTCCGTCTCGAAGCGGTCCTCAAGAACGTAGTCCACACAATCGACGACGAGACCGAGCAACATATCGCGCAGCTCCGGATCGACCTCCGGCCCTTCGGCGCCGCGGCCGAACGCGGAGAACTCCACCGCCGGAAGATTCGGTGGAACTGGCTGGGCCGCGCAAACGGACGGGATAAACAGAACGGCCGCGACGGCCGCCAAGAGCGCGGCGGGGATCCTTCTTCCCACGGGCGGACCTCCGAATCCGGGAACGCGCGGCAGTCCCCATACTCTCCGGCGCCGCCCCTTCGGCCGCGACACGGAGGGCCGCATCCGTCGAGCCAAGTCCACGCGGCGGCCCGACGCGACGGTTGACAGATCCGGCGACTCGCGAAGGCCGGGGCCGCCGAAATGACGCCCCACGGCACCGGCTATCGCCCGCAGCGCCCCGCGCGGCCCGACATGGATGTCGGGGATCGACGCGGCATCCCGGATGTTGAACCACGACCGGACGGCCGCGTACGGCGCGACGCCCCCTGACGCAATCACAATGTCCCGCAACGTCCCACCCATCGCGCCAACTCCTCTCCATTCGGGCGGACGGCCCCGTAGCCCGCTTCCACGGCCGCACGGTCCGCGCCCCTCCGTCCGCGGGCACGGCCGCCCGGGCTTCAGCGGCGCCGCCGCCTTGACCAAGAGGACGCCCGTTATGACCTCCATCACCAGGATGTCGAAGACGCTGCCGCATCCCTGCGCTCCGCAGCGGGACCCGCGGCCGGAAGCCGGACCTTCATCCGGAGCGCCGCCAACTAACCCCGTTCCGGGGGCGGGGGACCCTTCGGCCGTGCGGTGTACGGTTCGGGCGGCGGGCGGTAAACGCCCCGGGGCCAGGGCACGTCGGGCGGCCAGTGGTACGAGAGACTGCGGGCGACGCGTTCCGCACGGGCTTGGGTGATGGTGTGCCCGGCCACGAGCCGGTCGAAGAACGCGCCATGATCGGCCAGGCGCCGGCCGGCGGTCGACAGGCTTATGCCGACGTGGTCGGCGTACGACCGGCCAGAGTCACCAGGACGGTGGCATCCATGCTACCGCAGAGTGTTGCACATCACACAGCGGTCGATCAAGGCTCGGCCGCGGGCTCGTTGAAGCCGACGTCGGGTCGGGCGTGAATCGTGGTATTTATTCCACAGTGAAGGCTCACGACTTCGAGAGGATCGTTCGGGCCCGTTTGGACGAGACCGGGGAATCGGCGATAGGCCTCGCGCGCCGGTCGGGGCTGCCACGCGACGCGATCCGGTCGGTCCTGCGGGGACATCCCCCCAGCCTTGTGCGGGCGAAGCAGATCTGCGACGCCATCGGGCTGAGGCTGAGCATCGGGTTGCCGCAGGACGTGCGTCCGCACTGGAAGGCCGACACGCGGGACGGGGACCGCACCCTCCCGGGGCTGTCGGGGGAGGTGGAGAGCCACATGCAGGGCTTGGTGCGGGCCGTGGCGGCGGCCGGCGGCGACCCGATCCCGCCGGAAATGCGGGCCGCAATGGCCCGCGAACAAGGCGCGCGGCGCGGCCGCGATGCGCCCGCCTCAAGCCGGACCAAGCGGACGGCAGCGGGGGCTGTCGTGATTCCGTTCGCCGCCGACGTGCGGCTCGCGGCGGGTTCCGGCGAACTGGTCTGGAACGAGACGGCGGAGATGTCGATCTCGCTGGCGCGGTCGGCGCTGCCGGCCTGGACGCGGCCCGACCGCCTGAGATGCGCGCGCGTGGTCGGCGATTCAATGAGCCCCACGATCGGCGACGGCGATCTGGTGGTGGTGGACCCGGGCCGCACGGAACCGCTCGACGGACAGGCCTTCGGCATCCACACGGACGGCGGACTGGCGGTCAAGCGCCTGCGGAACGCGGGGGGGCGTTGGCACCTGGAGAGCGACAACCCGGCCCACGAACCGCGGCCGATCACGGAGGAGATGCGGGTGGTCGGTCAAGTGGCATGGTGGGGGCCGCCGACCACGGGATCAATGGCCGTGCCGCAATCCGCGGTACGCGGCGAAACGGAATCCGGCGGAACCGGGGACGTCGGGCGCGATGCGCACCGTACGACCGGCCGCGACGCGGCACCGCGGGACGGGTCCCGCCGACGAGACACGCGATTGCCCCCGGGCCGGGCGGACCGGTAGCGGGGCCGGCGGACCGCCCGATTGCCGACGCTCGGCCCGGCCCGGAAAGCGCCCCCGCGGACCCGGAAAGTCAAGCAGGGCCAGGGCGATCAAGCTTCGCCGCAGCCACCGTTTCCAGTTCGTGACACCGACGCTCCGGTCGATTCCGACACCACGGGCCGACCGCCGCGATGCTGAACGGCCTCGGCCGGAACCGGGAACCCCGAAGGGGCAAGGCCGAGGCTTGACGGGAAAGTCGGACGTGTGCCACCCTTGCGGCGGCACTGGTGCCACCCTGCGGGTGCAGAGGCGCGGATTAGTCGCGACGCGCGCGGACGAAGCTGCCGTTGAGGAAATCGAGGAAGAGCGCGTCGCAGACGGCACCGCCGCCCACGCCGCCGAAGACCGAACTGAAGTCAAGAGAGGACCGCGCCATCACCACGCGCCGCAGGCGGGGAATGCGGAGTCCGCAATGCAGGACTCGCAAGAAGGAGGACACGCCATGAGGAACAGCATCGTCGCCGGCGTCGTGCTGGCGGGCATCCTGACCGCGCCGGCCGCAGCAGCCCAGAACGACAGGCTCGTCATCGTCATCGACACCTTCGAGAACCCGGCCAACTACCGTTCGTCCACGATCGGCAACGCCCTCACGGACATGTTCATCACCAGCCTGTCGCGGGCGGGCGCGTTCACGGTGATGGACGGCCGCGGCGGCGGGCCGATCGAGGCGGATCTCTACCTCGGCGCCAAGATCACCAACTTCGGCTACCAGGAGGAGCGCGTCGGGGCTTCCGACAGGAGCTTTTTCAGCCGCCGGGACTCGGGCTCCGAGACCACGTGGCAGCAGACGATGAACGTCCGCATCGACATCACGGCCGTCGACGCGTCGCAGGAAATACTGTTCGCTGAAGGGGTCGACCACAGCGAAACGAACACCAGCTCCTCCGCGAGGGCGTCGGACTACGACCGACTGGTTTCTTCGTCCGTCTCCGTCAGGGAAATGACGGGCAGCATGATGGGGCGGGCCACCGAGGGGGCCATCGATCGGGCCGTCGAAAGGCTGACCACGTACTTCGAGATCTCGGGTCCCAGCGCGGGACCCGTGGAGAGCGCGGTAGTCGCCCTGGTGGATTCCCGGACGGCGGTCATCGACAAGGGCGCCTCGGCCGGCCTCCGGGCCGACGACGACCTCGACGTTGTTCGGGACGAACCGATCACCAACGCCGCGGGCGAAGTCGTCTTCTCGCGCCGGACCAACGTCGGCACGGCAACCGTCAGCGAAGTCCAGGCCGGGGGAGCGCTGATAGCCGTGGCCCCAGGAGTGCAGGTCCGTGAGGGCGACATCGTCGTGCGGGGGGGCGGCCTGTCCCCGTCGGAGTACCTCAGGCAGGGTGACGCGTTCTTCGACGCCGGCTTCTACTGGGCGACGATCCGGGACTACCGGAACGCCCGAAACCTCGACCCCGGGGCGCCCGTGGACGAGTACCGTCTGGGGGTGGCGCACCTGATGGAGGGCGATCCCGACGCGGCATTCGAATCGATCAGCCGGTACCTCGCCGAAGGCGGGACGATCGAATGGGCCGCCACGCACCGGCATACCTTCGGCAATTGCAACGGGACGTTCACGCTGACCGGGACCACGGCCGCCTATCGTTCGCCGGACGAAGACGACCCGGACCACTGGTTCGAGGTGCCGTTCTCGGGCATCCGGCAGAGCCGTCACGCGCATCGAGACATGTTGCAGGGAAGCGAGGAGATCGAGCTTCCCTTCCTGGAATTCCGGGCCGCCAGCGCGGAACAGGCCCAGAAGAACGACGGCGACGACAAGAACTGGTCGTTCCACTTCGACTTCATGGACGGGCACGACGGGCCGGCCGATCTCCTGATGAGATTCATGTCAGGCCGCTAGGACGCTTGAACGACGGTCCCGAGCAATAGGGGCCGTCATCGCGGGTCTTCGTGACGCCGGTCAACGTCACCGTGACCGTCAACCCGTCGGGCTTGCGCACCGGATCGAGTCGAGGAGCAGAGTCCTGCATTCACGGGTCAATCGACGGCGGACGGGGCGCGTTGCGTCCTCGCGGGTGCGGTGGCCCTGGCCGTCGGCATAGCGGCGGGGGGCGGGCTTCCGCGCAGTCCGGTGACGGCAAGCTGACCATCGCCGACACGCCGACGCGCGCGCAGGCCGCCGACGGCTCGTACATCTCGTGGCGCGAACACATCATCGACGACCTCGAGGTGGGCGGCGTCGCCCTCGCCGGGAGCGACGGGCTGGCCATGGCCGACCTCGACCTCGACGGCCACCTCGACATCGTCTCGGTGCACGAGTCCGACACCACCTACGACGGCGTCCCCGACGGCCACGTCCGCATCGCCTACGGCTCGGCCGACCCCGACACGTGAGACCTCTACACCCTGGCCGAGGGCGAGGAGGCTGGGGCGGCCGAGGACGTGGACATCGGCGACATGAACGGCGACGGCTATCCCGACGTCATCGTGGCCTGCGAGCTGTCGCACCTCATCTACTTCGAGAACCCCCGGGCCGGCGGGCCGGGCGGAGCGGTGGAAGCGGGTCATCCCCGCCCCGACCCTCGACCGCGGCTCGTACATCCGCGTCTTCCTCGCCGACTTCGACGACGACGGCCGCCCCGAGGTCGTCGCCGCCAACAAGGGCGGCCAGAACCCGCCCCGCGGCACCACCGCGAAGCACCCCGTCTCGTGGTTCGCGCTGCCCGACGACCCCCTCGACGGCGACGCCTGGGTCGAGCACGAGCTGGCCCGCGTCATCGTCCCCATCAACTCGCAGCCCTTCGACCTCGACGGCGACGGCGACCTCGACGTCATCGGCGGCTCGCGCATGGAACGCCGCATCTTCTGGTTCGAGAACGTCACCGACGGCGGCGACATCGCCTTCCGCGAACACCGCATCGACATCGCCCCCGAGGCCGTCGTCACCGGCTTCAACATGGAGTTCGTCGACCTGAGCGGCGACGGGCGCATCGACATCGCCATCCGCGACGAGCGCAACGGCCTCTCGTGGCTGGAGCAGCCGGCCGACTTCGCCGACCCGTGGCACCTGCACCCCATCGGCGGCCTCATCCCGGACCGGCTGGTGGGCTTCGTGCTGACCGACATCGACGACGACGGCCGTCTCGACGCGTTCTCCGGCGCCTACAGCCAGGATCCGCGCGACGTCGACGCCGCCGACCTGTCCCCTTCGCACCGGGCCGGCCGCCTGTCGTGGTTCGAGCAGCCCGAGGATCCGGCCGGAGCCTGGACCCGCCACGACGTGTCGCGCCGCGTCCGCGGCATGTTCGACAAGTTCCTCGTCCGCGACATGGACGGCGATGGCGACATCGACCTCATCGGCACCCGCGGCAACTCCATCCCTTACGACGGCGTGTTCTGGCTGGAGCAAGTGCGGACGGCGGAGCCGGCGGCAGCCTTCGACTAGGCGCGGGAGAAGGAGAGTCGGCAGCTTCCGCTGCCGGAGTAGCTCGCGGACACCCGGCGGGTAGGTTGGGCACCGCTCGCAGCATCCAAGCCCCCGAGCCTTGGTTGTTGCGCATTCCGGTGAAATCGATCACCCATTCCGGCCGAAACCGATCACTCATTCCGGTTGAAATCGATCACCCATTCCGGCCGAAACCGATCACCCGTCGGAGCGGGCGACCCGGGACCTGAATCATGATTCGCGATTCTCTCGGTTCTTCTCGCCGCCGGTCAGTGGGGTTATCGCATGGAGTCTCCCTTCGTGTCGAGTCGTGGACGTTGGTGTTCGTGTCGACCGGAACTGAACGCCGCGAAGGCTCGGTGTTCAGCGCGTCGTGGACGGCCGGGACGCCCCGTCCAGGCCGGGCCGCAAGGCCCATAACTGCCATCCGAGCCGCGGGGCGGGCGGCGTGTCACCCGGAGGGCCGCAGCGTAGCGGAGGACCCGCGCAGCGCGTTGACACGACGGCCGTCCCGCAGCTACGCGCCCCGGACCTCCCGACAAGCCGCCGCGTGTTCGGGGGGCGGGTCGGAAATGAGGGACGCCGACCCCGCGGGCACCGACGGCCTCCGGATGCCGGTGCCCGGTGCCGGTTCCTGGCCGCCAACCCGAGGCTGTCGCCGGCGGTCTAGCCGTCACGCCCGAAGCCCCTGGGCAGATCGACACCCTCCAGCACCGACAGGTCCAGTTCGCAGACCTGTTCGAGCAACGCCGCGGTCGCGGACGCGGCGCGGGATTCCGGCAACGCGTCCCGCCACTCCCGGTACTGGTCCTGCAGCGCCAGGAGCGTCCGCACCGCGTCGTCCCACTGCTGTGGCCGCGACCGCCGGTCCGCAGGCCGGCGGTATCGGACCCGGGACTCGCCGGCCTGCCGCCGCTCCCGGTAGCGCGCCTGGCGCTCCGCGTTCGTCAACGCCACAAGACCCTCCCCACACCGTTACGTAACGGCGTTCCACTTCCCCCGGAATGGATGTTCCCCATCCCGGAATCGGTGTTCCACTTCGGCCGAAATCGATGTTCCGCTTCGGGCGAAACACGCGGGGCACGGACACGGGGGCATGGGGCTCGGCGCGGCCCCGTGCCCCGCCCGGACCCGCGTGACGGGTCCCGGGCGGGACGGAGGCGGTCCGGGTTGTCCGGCCGGCCGTCGGCCGTCGCCAAACAGCGCGGGACGCCGGTCATGAGTCCGGGCTCCCGGCCCGGGT
The DNA here is from genome assembly GCA_963664545.2 of Vicinamibacterales bacterium. Taxonomy (GTDB): domain Bacteria; phylum Acidobacteriota; class Vicinamibacteria; order Vicinamibacterales; family UBA8438; genus JAJEEA01. The sequence continues at coordinate 5,220,234 of OY761475.2, forward strand.
CGGGGGCCGGCGCCGCTTGCGCATCGAGTCGCCCTTCAGGTCGAGCTTGTAGGCGTTGTGCACGAGCCGGTCGAGAATCGCGTCGCCGAGGGTCGGGTCGCCGACGACGTCGTGCCACTTGTCGACCGGGAGCTGGCTGGTCACGACGGTCGAGCGCACGCCGTGGCGGTCCTCGAGCACCTCGAGCAGGTCGAGGCGGTTCTCGGCGCTGAACGGGGTCAGTCCCCAGTCGTCCATCACCAGGACCTCGGTCTTGGCGAGCGACTCCAGCCGCCTCGGGTAGCGTCCGTCGGCGCGCGCGGTGGCCAGTTCGCTCAGCAGCCGGGACACGCGCACGTAGAGCGCGCTGTGGCCGTGGCGGCAGGCGCCGTGGGCGAGGGCGCAGGCGAGCCAGCTCTTGCCGATGCCGGTGGGCCCGGAGATGAGGACGTTGAGGTGCTCGCGGACCCAGCGCCCGTCGGCGAGGGCGAGGACGAGCTGACGATCGAGGCCGCGGCGGTGCCGGAAGTCGATGTCCTCGATGCAGGCGTCGTGCTTGAGCCTGGCGCGGCGCAGCCGGTTGGCGAGCTGGCGCGAGTGGCGCTCGGTGAGCTCGCGGTCGGCGAGCAGGCCGAGCCGCTCCTCGAACGAGAGGGCCTCGACCTCGGGGGCGTCGAGCTGCTCGGCGAGGGCCCTGGCCATCCCGGCGCAGCGGAGTTGCAGGAGCTTGTCGACGGTCGGATAAGTCAGCATCGGAGTCCTTTCCGGCGTCACCGGTAGTAGAGCGCGCCGCTGATGCTATGCCGATATCGGCATAGCATCCGTAATGCCGACATCCTGATTATGCCGCGTGGACTGCCGACCGCCCTGACACTGCGGACTTCCTGCAAAACGATATCGGCATAATCAGGTCGATTGGAGGTTCGTTGATCATCACGCCTTTCTTCCACCTTGAGGGGGGGAACGACACATGGAACTGCACACCGACGATGTCGCCGCTCAGACGAACGCTGGAGACCGGCTCCAGCAATGCCGTGATGGGTTTCTGGAAAGCCTCGCCGTACAAGGCTACTCACCCGCAACGATCGACGTCTATAGCCGCCTTGTGCGGGCCCAGTGTTCGGAACTCACAGCCCGAGGTCTTGACATTGAGACCCAGGAAGCGGCCGTAGCCGCCACCTTGAGTGAATTGGCACCAAAGGGTTCGGCTGCGAAAACGCGGGCACTGTGGGAAAGCGCCGCAAGACGATTCGTCAGATATCTCTGTGATCTCGGGATTCTCGACCGGTCCGTACCCAAGGTTGTACCAGAACCGGACGACCTGCGGCGTCTGCGCGTAGCGTACGAAAATTGGCTTCGCCATCAGCGCGGGCTGAGCGACGAAACGGTCAAGAATAACTTGCAGATATTCAACGCCTTCATGCGTTTCCGATTCGCGGATAAGGCGATTCAACCCGACCGCATAACGCCCGCGGACTTGGTCGCATTTCTCGTGCCAGAGCGCACCGACCGTGGGACCTGTCCGGACCGCACCAAGGCATCAAGGCTGCGCAATCTCCTGCGCTTTCTGCACTGGAGCGGCAGGGTTCCCCGCGCCCTTGTCGAGACGGTATCGCGCACTGCGCGTCACCACCTGACAACTCCACGCGCGCATCTGGAACCTGCCGAGGTCCAGCGTTTGCTCGATGCTGTTCAAGGCGATTCAGCTCTTGCTCGCCGCAACTACGCGATCCTGCTGCTGACCGGCCGGCTGGGACTTCGTGCGCGGGAAGTGGTCGCCATCCGCCTTGAGGATATTCGTTGGCGCCTCGGCGAGATCCTGATTCGGGGCAAGGGCAATCGTCACGACCCCATGCCACTCCCGGTTGACGTCGGTGAAGCGCTAGTCGACTATATCCGCCACGGCAGAAAAGGAGCCTGCCGTCATCTGTTCGTCACCGCCCGGGCCCCGTGGCGCCCGTTCAAGTCCGGTGCCATTGTCGCCCGGGTGCTCGGCGATGCGTTGGCGACGGCCGGGCTCAGGGGTTCGCAGCATCGTCACGGCGTCCATCTGCTCCGTCACTCCTTGGCAACGACGATGCTGCGGCAGGGAGCGTCCTTCGACGAGATCGGCGATGTGCTGCGCCATCGGTGCCGTGCGACGACGCTCGTCTACGCCCGCTATGACTTGGGTGCATTGCGCTCGATTGCACCAGCGTGGCCCGTACCGTAAGGAGACATGCCATGAGCACCTTGAGCGATCGCCTCGTAGAGTACCTCGATCACCGTCGGCGCTTCGGATACCGTCGGATGGGAACCACGGCGGCAGTATTGCGTCGCTTTACAACCTTTGCCGATGACTTCGGTGCCGAGTCAATCAGCACAGAGTTGTTCCTGGAATGGCGGAAACAGTTTGAGGCACCGAACGATATCACCTGGGGCTGCAACCTGAGTCACGTGCGTGGTTTCGCAAAATGGCTTCACTGCTTGGACCCACGTACGGAAATCCCATCGGCCGACCTGATCCGACGCGGCAATCGACGCCCGCGCCCCTACATCTACACCGAAGAAGAGCTCGCTCGCATCGTGGAGCACGCGGCGCAACTGCCCTCACCACGCGGGTTGAACGCGTGGACCTTCTCTACCCTCTTCGGGCTGATTGCCGTGACGGGGCTCCGGCTCGGGGAGGCACTGGGGCTCGATGAGGCCGATGTCAACCTCGACGAGGGGGTACTGACAATCACACAGACGAAGAATAGCGAGTTCCGGTTGCTCCCGATCGCGCTCTCGACCACGGAGCGCCTGGACACCTACCGCACGGTGCGGAACCGGATTCTTGGCAACGGGGCCCAACCATTCTTCCGCAACGAGCGGGGTCGGCGTCCGAGTTCAAACCATGTCGAAGCGGTCTTCGCTCGGATTGGGATGGCAGTCGGCGTTCGTGACGGATGTCCATCCGGCAAACGGGGTCGTGGTCCGCGCATTCATGATCTTCGTCACACGATGGCGGTTCGCACCATCATTGGTTGGTACCGTGCCGGACTCGATCCCAATCGGGAAATGATCAAGCTCACGACGTATCTCGGGCATAAGCATCCGTCTCACACGTACTGGTACATGGAGGCCGTGCCGGAACTAATGCGCCTTGCGTGTGCACGCGCGGAACGAGCGGCGGACACGGGGGGTGCGTCATGAACCGTAATCCGTTTGCCATCTGCCTTCAGCGGTTCTTCACGGACCACCTCACGACGGGTCTTCGGGCGAGCGCCCATACCATCGCGAGCTACCGGGATACCTTTCGCCTGCTGCTGAACTATGCGTCCGGTCAGCTTGGTCGCACGCCGACGGACCTGACGTTCGAGGACCTTGACGCAAACCTCGTTGGTCGTTTCCTCGGCTTCGTCGAAACGGTGCGCGGCAACAGTGTGCGCAGCCGCAACACAAGGCTATCGGCCATCCGGTCGTTCTTCAAATACGTGGCGACGCATGAACCGCAGCTTGTTCATCACTGCCATCGGGTTCTGTCCATCCCCGCCAAAAGGTATGAGAGGACGACGGTCACTTACCTCGACCAGCCCGAGATGGCAGCACTGGTGGCGGCACCCGATTCGAGCACATGGTTCGGGCGGCGTGACAGGACCTTGCTGGTTGTCGCGTTGCAAACCGGTCTCAGGGTTTCCGAGTTGATTAACCTGTCCCGCGGTGACATCGTCCTCGGTGCCGGGGCGTATGTCCGATGCATGGGCAAAGGACGAAAGGAGCGAGCGACCCCGCTACGGAAGGACAGCGTTGATGCACTGCGCTCCTGGCTGACAGAGCGTCCCGGCAATGACGGTGATCCCGTGTTCACCAGCATCCGTGGCGGGCGTCTCAGCCGGGATGCGGTCGAGCGGATCGTGGGGAAATACACCGCGCTCGCGACCGAGGTGTGTCCATCACTCAAGGACAAGCGCGTCACACCGCATGTTCTCAGACATGCCGCCGCCATGACGTTGCTCCAGTCGGGGGTCGATTGTGCGGTGATCGCACTGTGGCTCGGCCACGAGTCGGTCGAAACCACCCAGATTTACCTCCATGCCGATCTCCAACTGAAGGAGAAGGCAATGGACCAGACGAAACCAGTCGGTGTGCCCTCCGGCCGATATCATCCACCTGACGAGGTAATGGCGTTCCTCCAGGGTAGAGTCGACGACTGGCGCGGTGGCGGTAGGCGGATGGGGGTAGCTGTTCCCGGCGGCTTTCGCCCGTTGCCGGTGCCTCACTCCCCGCCGTGGCTCCGTTTCCAGTCGCCGCTCATCGAACCGGACGTGCGGATTTCCCGCATCCGGCTCTCGGACGAGATCATGCCTTCGCCCACGGAAAGCTCGTCGTACGCGCGCCAAGGCGGGTGAGCCCGTACTCCTGCCGGAGCCGCTCGTCCGGAAACCGCACGTAGAGTCCGGACCGCGCCTTGTGCTTGTTATTCCGACATCGGAATAACAAGCATTATGCCGATGTCCGGATTATGCCGATATCGGCGCAGACGCCGCGATCAGTGGCGGCGTCTGCGCCGAGGCCATCGGCATAATCACAGACCCTCCAGGAAGGCCAGGAGCCTGTCCGGGGGGCGATAGCGGCCGGCGCGGACTCCAGCGGGGGCGGTTCTCGCCAGCGCGCGTTCCTTCAAGGCGAGGTCGGCATGGATGTAGATGTTGGTCGTGTCGACGTGTTCGTGTCCGAGCCAGAGCGCGATGACGGTGGTGTCGACCCCGGCGTGCAGCAGTCGCATGGCGGCGGTGTGGCGTAGCGTGTGCGGGGTGATGTTCTTCTCTCGGAGAGAGGGGCAGGCGGACGTAGCGGTGGCCACGTGTATCGCCAGCCGTTGTGCCAGCGCGTCTCGGCTGAGCGGTCGGCCGGTCCTCGTGGGAAAAACCGGTGCGTCCGGTGTGCCGGCACGCTCGACCAGCCACGTCCGCAGGGCGGCGACCGTCGCCTTGGTGAGCGGCGTGATCCGCTGCTTGCGGCCTTTCCCCAAACAGTTGACGTGCGCACCGCCCGCGAGGTCGAGATCCGCACGGCGCAGACCGATGAGCTCGGAAGCGCGCAGCCCGGTCTGGATGGCGAGCGCGAGGAGGGTGTGGTCGCGGCGACCGGTCCACGTGGCGCGATCGGGCGCGGCGAGCAGGGCGTCGACTTCGACGTCGGACAGAAAGGTCACCAGCCCACGCGGGCCGCGTTTGGGCGGAATCGCGAGGACGCGAGCGATGACGGCGGCCTGATCGGGATGCTCCAGCGCGGCGTAGCGGAACAGGGCATGAATGGCCGATAGCCGTGCATTGCGAGTGCGCACGGTGTTTGCGCGGCCGCGTTCGAGGTGTTCCAGGAACCGCCCGATGAGGGGCGCATCGAGATCGCACAGCTTCAGCTTCGAGGGGGCTGTGGTCAGGTTGGCCGCCGCGAAGCGGAGCAGCAGCCGCCACGCATCGCGGTAGGCGGCGATGGTGTGGGGACTGGCGTGGCGTTGCTGGACCAGTCGGTCCGTGAAGAACGCCTCGAGGATGGGGGCGAGGGCGCTCATGGCTTGCCTCCCAGATGACGTTCGAGGCGGTCAGCGGCCAGTTGCATCAGCTCCGGCGCTGCGGACAGATACCAGTAGGTGTGCTTGGGGTCGACATGGCCGAGATAGGTCGCGAGCAGCGCGAGTCGCGCTTCCGCATCGTGGCCCTGCCGATAGGCGTCGAGCAGGGTGCACACCGCAAAGCGATGTCGGATGTCGTGCAGCCGTGGTCGACAAGAGGCGGAGCGCGGCGCGAGGCCGGCACGCCGCACCAGCGAGCGAAAGGTGCGCTGGACATTGCAGTACAGCAGCCGGGTGCCCGCGGTGGATAGGAACAGCGCGGCAGTGTGCTGCTGGGTCGTCGGCCGATCGCCACGCTGGAGGTATCGCCGGACCGCGGCGGTGGCGCTCGGGTGCAAGGGGAGCTCGCGGGACTTGCCGAACTTGCCACGGCGGACGGTGATCAGGCCTTGCTCGGCGTCGAAGTCGTGCTGGTCCAACGCGATGGCTTCGCCGACCCGCATCCCGGTCACGACGAGCAGCCCGATCAAGGTCCGATACGTGGCCACCCGATGCGCCGTGCGCAAGCCTGCGGCAGCGGCCTGCACGGCCGCCACCTCGTCGTCCGTGTAGGGGTAGGGCGTGGCGCGGAAGGATCGCGTGGGCAGCAGATCCGGAGGCGGGATCTGCGTCGCCGGGTCGATCGTGTGCAGATAGGTCGCGAAGCCGCGGACTACGCCCAGGCGCTGTCCCCACCAGCTCGGGTCCGCGCCGGTCGGTTCCGTCGCCCAGGCGACGGCGTTCGCGACGCGCAGGCGGGTCTGCCCCCGCTCTTCGAGGTGGGTCAGGAACTGCGTGAGGAGCTTCTCCGCCCGCACCAGGCGAGAGCCCATCGCCCGGCGCATTGCCAGGTAGTCGGCCAGGGAGTGACGCAGGGCGGTCATGCGACACCTCCCGGCCACGGGCGGGCGATGGTGCGCAGGGCGTCGCGGTCGACCTTCGCGTAGATCGCCGTGGTCTGCATGCGGGCGTGGCGCAGAAAGTCCCGAATCTCGGACAGCGGGGCGCCCGCGCGAAGCAACTGTGTCGCTGCGAAATGGCGCAATTGGTGCGCGCTGACGTGACCGAGTCCGGCCCGCTGCGCGGCGGCGGCGACGATGTGCGTTACCGTGGTGCGCCTGAACGGCGCATGCGGTGCGGCGAGGCGCACGAAGAGCGTACGGCCCTGCGCAGTGGCCGGGCGCCGATGGAGGTATGCAACGAGCACGGCGCCCACATCGGATGGAAGCGGCACGCGTTCAGCTCGGCGGCCCTTGCCCCGCACGACGAGCTCTCCGGCTCGCCAGTGCACGTCGTCGAGGCGCAGGGTCGCCACTTCGGCGGCGCGCAGGCCGAGACGGGCCAGGGTGGTGATGACCGCGAAGTCACGGCTGCCGCCGAGGGTACGGCGATCACAAGCGGCGAGCAGTCGTCGGACGTGCTCGGGCTCGAGACGTGGCGGCAACCCTGCCAGCCGTCGGCTGTCCACTGACGGGACAGCCCCGGCCAGTGAACCCGTCGTCGCCCCGATGACATGCAGAAACCGCAGCAGCGAGCGCAACGCCGTCGCGGTCAGTTGCGCGGCCCCGCGAGACTGCTCCGCGCAGCGAGCAACCATGAACGCGGTCACGTCAGCTTCGCTGAGTTGGTCGATGTCGAGCGCGAGGCCATCGGCGGAAACGCAGCGGCGCAGAAAGGGACGGACCGAATGGACGTAGCCATCGACGGTGCGTTCGCTCAGGCCGCGCTCGACGGTGAGGTACCGTGAGTACCGTCCCAAGGCTTCGTCCACAGGCCCGACAGGGATGCGCGGCGGCCCGGAGGGCGTCGCGCCGCGACGCTGCAGGTACATCAGCAAGGGACGCAGCGCGCGGCTTGTCCACAGGTACCTGTAGCCAGCATCGCGTCGAGCGCGAAGGAACCGCTCCGCATGGCGGGGAAGATCGGCGACATCGAAGTCGTTCGAGCCAAGCCAGCGGCTCACATGGGCCATCAGACGCAACTGCTCAGCCTGAGAACCCGACCGGTAGCCTTGGCGTCCGAGCTCGGCCGCGAAGCCGACGGCGAACGGCTGGAGAACGCCGGGAATGCGAACGCGTGACGGATCGGTCATGAAGGCCTCCTCTCCTCCAGGGGGTTGTGAAGAGAAGGCCCTCTGTCTGTCAAGTCCCGACGATTATGCCGATCATCCAGGCGCAGCAGCGGTCCCCAACGGGAGCGTCAGAACCGATATCGGCATAATCCGGACATCGGCATAATGCTTGCGGCCGAGCCACTGGCGCAGCCGCCGCGTGGCGTGGCGGTCAATCGCCGCGTAGGCCGGGCTGACCTGCCCCAGGATGAAGTAGTTCGCCCAACCGGTCAGCAACCGGTTGAGGCGCGCCACGACATCGCCCGGCGGCAGGAGTCCGGCACGCCGCGTCGTCAGCTCGCTCACGCGACGGCAGACGCTCTGGACGCTCGCCGGGCTCGGGCGCGTGCCGATGTACGCGGCACCCGTCGATGGCCGGTAGTTGCGTCCAATCCGGTAGCCGAGGAACGTCATCGGTTCCTCCGGCACCCGGCAGCAGCGGGTCTTCTCGGCGTTGATGGGCAACTTCAGACGCTTCATCAGGGCTTCGACCGCCGCCAGCATCTCTGCCGCCGGCGCCTTGCCGAGCACCGCGAAGTCGTCCGCGTAGTTGACGATTTCCGCCTCGAAGCGCCGGGCGTAGCCCAGTACCTTCCAGCCCAGAATGAAGCGGCGCATGTAGATGTTGCTGAGCAGCGGTGAAATCGGGGACCCCTGCGGGGTTCCCTTCCGCTCTCGACGCGCCCGGTTCGTGCGGCGGCGACCGCCCCGCCCGTCGTCCTCGTCCACGGCCATTTCCAGCCACCCCTTGACCCAGCCCAGCAACCGCCCGTCGCTCACGCGGCGCGCGATGGACCGGAGCAGGTCCGGGTGCGGAATCTGCCCGTAGTAGTCCGACAGGTCGGCGTCAACCACCTCCCGATGGCCCGTCGTCAGCAGCCGGTGCACGCGCTTGACCGCGTCATTCGCGTGCCGGCCCGGCCGATAGGCGTATTGCTCCGGTTGCAGGTCGGCTTCGAAGATGGGCGACAACACCAGCATCGCCGCCGTCTGCGCCACCCGGTCCCGGAGGCACGGAATGCCCAACGGCCGGAACTTCCCGCGCTGCTTCTTCGGGATGAGCACCTGCCGAACCGCCCGCGGCCGGTAGGTCTCCTCCTTCAGGTCCCGCGCCAGTGCGCCCAACCACCCGTCCACCCCCTGGGACTCGACATCCGCGACCGTCTCGCCGTCCACCCCGGCCGCGCCGCCGTTGCGGCGGACGGTCTGCCAGGCGACCGCGAGCACGTCGTCGCGCCACACCTTGTCGCTCAGCGAGTAGAACCGGAAGTCGGGAGCTTCCTTCGCTTTCGCATGTAGCGCCGTCTGAAGTCGCTGAACCCGTTCCGGGGCTGATAGGCTCCCGCCAGTCCCCATGTCCACTCCTCCGTCATGCGCTGCTCTCGAACCGAGGCCCCTTCCCTCCGCCGGCGTTACCCGGTTTCGCCGGTACTACGGGCCTCTCCGCCACCCCGCGCGGCCCGACCCGACCCTCACGGGCTGTCGGTTGGCGCGTACGCCGCCACCGGCGGGGCTTCCCGCGTTGCGTCCACTCCCCTCTTCCATGCGTGCCGCCGCCACTACCCCGGCGGAACAGGCCGGTGCCTGCGTCGCTCGCTTCCCGACCCGTGGCAGCCTTCCCCGCTGAACAGCCGGGTCGGCTTCCGCATTATTGGTTTCGAGGCCTGCTCGGCGTTTACTCGCGTTGCGGCCCGCATGGTCACTGAGCCGCCCGAGGCGACCCTTGCCATCGAAGTGCTTCAGACGATGTCGTTACCTCCATCATCCGCTCCGACTGTTACCGGCTGGAGCGACAGTTGCCGGGCGGGATTCGCACCCGCTGAGGACTGGCACCTTTTCGCGGCGCACTGTAGAGTCGAGGGGAGGCGCGTATCCGGTAGGGAGTCGGTGGCTCGTCCGGCGCTTTCGCACCGGGCCGCAGTCCGAACCCCGTGGGCACGTTTCCTCCCCCCGCTCTCCGAACCCGGCGGGCCGATTTCCGGCACCGGGCTCTCCAGTGGAATCATGCGGCTCGCACACGGGCTTCCCGGTCACGGCAAGCGGGCGGGTTTTCGCGAGCCGTGGCACCAGGCTCGCACCCTTGCGCCGGCCGGCCGGTGCGCCGTCAGACCTGTTGACGCCCTGACGACGGCGACCGCTCGGGTCGTCCCCTTCGCTTATGCATGTGATGACGTCCGGCATTGCTGCTCATCTCCGGGGTGATAGGCGTCAGCCACTCCCGAGAGCCTGCTCCCTTTCGCCATCCCTTCCACCTGAAGCTCCTTCCCTCCGCCGGCATTACCCGGCCTCCTCGGTACTACGGGCTTCTCCGCCACCCTGGCCGGCCCGGCCTTGCCCTCGCGGGTCGTCGGTTGGCGCGTGCTACGCCACCGGCAGGGCTTCCCGTGTTGCGTCCATTCCCCTCTTCCATGCATGGCGTCGCCAATACCCCGGCGGAGACGGTCGGTGCTTGCGTCGCTCGCTTCCCGGCCGTTGGCAGCCTTCCCCGTATGATCGGCGGGTCGGCTTCCGCATTATTGGTTTCGAGGCCTGCCCGGCGTTCACTTGCGTTACGTCCTGCATGGTCGCTGAGCCGCCCTCGGCGGCCCTTCTTCATCGGAGTGCTTCAGCCGATGTCGTCACCTCCATCGTCCGCTCCGACTGCTACCGGCTGGAGCGACAGTTGCCGGGCGGGATTCGCACCCGCTGAGGAATGGCGCCTTCGCACGGCGCACGATCAACGACAATTATTTTTGCCGGCGCATTGCCTCGCCTGATCTGCTACCGGGCGAGCATCGTTGCCTCAGAATTCCTGCTACCGAAGGGAGGCACGATGTCGACGATGAGTCCGGAGGGGCGGCGGGAGCTGGTGGCGGCCGTGACCGAGCGGTATCGGCGGAGCAAGCCGGCCGAGAGGGGGCGGATACTGGATGAGTTCGTCGCGCTCACCGGGTACCACCGCAAGCACGCGATCCGAGTGCTGAACGGAGACTCGGCGATGCCGGCGGTACGGCGGGGTCGCCGGTCGGTGTACGACGAGGCCGTGACCGAGGGGCTGGTCGTGCTGTGGGAGGCGTCGGACCGCGTGTGCGGCAAGCGCCTGAAGGCGTTGCTGCCGACCCTGGTGCCGGCACTCGAACGGCACGGGCACCTGACCCTCGACCCGCGGGTGCGCGGGCAACTGATGACGGTGAGCGCCGCCACGATCGACCGCCGCCTGGCGTCGGCGAGGGCGGTGACGGCCGGTCAGCGCCGGCGGCGTCGTTCCGGCGGTGACCGCGTACGGGGCAGGGTTCCGGTGCGCACGTTCGGTGATTGGCAGGATCCGGTGCCGGGCTTCGTCGAGGCGGACCTCGTCGCGCACTGCGGCTCGTCGATGGCCGGCAGCTTCGTCTGGACGCTGGTGCTGACCGATATCGCCAGCGCCTGGACGGAATGCGTGCCGCTGCTCGTGCGTGAGGCGGGCGTCGTGGTCGACGCGGTGGACCGACTCCGCGGCGCGCTCCCGTTTCCGCTGCGGGGGATCGACACCGACAACGGCAGCGAGTTCCTCAACGAGGTGTTGATCGGCTTCTGCAAGGAGCACGGCATCGAGCTGACGCGGTCCAGGCCGTACCGGAAGAACGACCAGGCGTGGGTCGAGCAGAAGAACGGCGCGGTCGTCCGCCGGCTGGTCGGGTACGGCCGTCTGGAAGGGATGCCCGGCGCCGAAGCGCTGGCCCGCCTGTACTCGGCGGCGCGCCTGTTCGTGAACGTGTTCCAGCCGTCGTTCAAGCTCGCCGAGAAGACGCGGGTCGGCGCCCGCGTCCACAAGCGCTACCACGCGCCGGAGACGCCGTGCGCGCGGTTGCTCGCCTCGGACACGGTTCCCGCCGTGATGAAGGACCGTCTGCGGGCGCTGGCCGGGACCCTGGATCCGCTCGGGTTGCTGGACGAGATCCGCGCGGTTCAACATCATCTGGCCGGCCTGGCCGCGGGCTCGACGGTTCATCCGATGCCGCCGCGCGATGCCGACCTCGACGGCTTTCTGCGGGGCTTGGCGCTGGCCTGGCGCGCCGGCGAGGTGCGGCCGACGCACCAGCCCCGCAAGAGACCGCCGCGACACTGGCGCACTCGGCAGGACCCGTTCGAGACGGCGTGGCCCCGCGTCGTCGAGTGGCTGGAGGCGGAACCGCATCGGACGGCGAAGGAGCTCTTCGACCGTCTGCGGCGGGAGCACCCGGGGATGTTCCTCCCGGGCCAGCTCCGGACTCTGCAGCGCCGCGTCAAGGGCTGGCGCCGTCTCGCCGCCCGTCGTCTCGTGTTTGCCGATCCGATAGGAGCGTCCCAAGACGCTGCGGCTTCGCCGAGCCCAGACGCCGATTCGAGAGACTTGGCTTCCGATTCGGCACCATCGATCGTGAGCCCGGAGGTCCGGACCGCATAGCTGCGCGGTGGCGGCAATCTCGTTCGAGGCGCAGCCGGCCTCGACCGCGACGCCGTCCCGAAGGTCTTCGACTGCCGCTTCGTCGCCGAGGCCGCCAACGTGGTGTTCGTCGGCGGGGTCGGCACGGGGGAAGACGCCTCTGTCCATCACCTTGGGATGGCCTGCCGGGTGTGGTTCGTGACCGCGGCCGAGCCGGTGACGCTGCTCGTCGAGGCTCGGCAGCAGGACCGGCTGGCCCGCGAGCTCGCCAGCTCGCCAGCTTCGACGTCGTCCACGCCGACGAGCTGGGTGCGTCCCCGCTCGACAAGGCCGGGGCCGACCTGCTGTTCGGGTTCATCAGCCAGCGCTACTACTACGGACGCCGGAGCCTGGTGGTGCCGACGAATCTGCCGTTCGCGCACCGGCCCGAGGTCTTCCTCGACCCGACGGCGGCCGCCGTGGTCATCGACAGGGTCGTCCACCACGCGACCGTACTGCAGACCACGCGCGGCAGCTTCAGGTTGGCGGCCCGCCAAGCAGAACCACCGCCGGTCAGCAAGAAGGGAGCTCGTCGTTGACGCCTCCCGGCCGTACTCCCGGCTTCGGAGCAAACGCCCGACGCCGTCGCTCACCGGGCGCCGAGGCCCCGGGCTGTCGGGCCCATCAGCATGACCGTGTGCTCGCCACCGTCAAGGCGCGTCGCTTCGCTCCGCCCCCGCTTCGCGGGGCTGACGGCCTTGACGGCGGCTGCGCGCACGGTCCCAGGCGATCCTGCCCGACAGCCGGGAACGCTCAGACAGGAGGACCCGGAATCTGATGTTGACGGAGACTTGGGTGGTCCCCTTTCACGTGGCCACGGTGGTCCCCTTTCAGTTGCCATTTCCCGCGGGGCGCGGCCGTGCTGCTCGCCCCAGACCCCACCGACGCCGACCTCCGACCCCGGAGCACGCCGCGTGTCGCGGCGTGCTCCGCTCCAGAGACTCGCAGCCTTCCGCCGTTCCCGATAACGCTCCTGCCACTCCGTGTTTGCCAACCCACAAGACCATTGCTACACCGTTACGTAACGGACCCGGAGAACACCCCGAACACGGGTCCGCCCGCGCGACGACGCAGCGGGTGAACCGGCGCGGTTGGTGGTATCGTGAGGTATCGTGAGGCGGCCGACGGGAGGGGTCGCCGCATCCACCAAGTGACACGCTGCCCGCCCCGCGGCTCCGCTAGCAGTTCTGGGCCTTGCGGCCCGCCTTTGGACCGGGGTGTCCCGGCCGTTCCACGATGATTCACGAGACGCGGCGGGCTGTCGGGCTCCGGATCGGAGCACGCCGCGTGCCGCGGCATGCTTCCGCTCCGGGTGACCTCCCGCGGCCGGTTGCCGGCCGTGGGGTGCCGCCTGCTCGCGATTCGTCCGAGACGGCGGGTACGATCATTCTGAGGATGGCGGGTAACATCCTCATATGAGGCAACACGAGCGGCAAAAGTAGTTGACGCTGAACAGTGCGCCGCGAAAAGGTGCCAGTCCTCAGCGGGTGCGAATCCCGCCCGGCAACTGTCGCTCCAGCCGGTAACAGTCGGAGCGGATGATGGAGGTAACGACATCGTCTGAAGCACTTCGATGGCAAGGGTCGCCTCGGGCGGCTCAGTGACCATGCGGGCCGCAACGCGAGTAAACGCCGAGCAGGCCTCGAAACCAATAATGCGGAAGCCGACCCGGCTGTTCAGCGGGGAAGGCTGCCACGGGTCGGGAAGCGAGCGACGCAGGCACCGGCCTGTTCCGCCGGGGTAGTGGCGGCGGCACGCATGGAAGAGGGGAGTGGACGCAACGCGGGAAGCCCCGCCGGTGGCGGCGTACGCGCCAACCGACAGCCCGTGAGGGTCGGGTCGGGCCGCGCGGGGTGGCGGAGAGGCCCGTAGTACCGGCGAAACCGGGTAACGCCGGCGGAGGGAAGGGGCCTCGGTTCGAGAGCAGCGCATGACGGAGGAGTGGACATGGGGACTGGCGGGAGCCTATCAGCCCCGGAACGGGTTCAGCGACTTCAGACGGCGCTACATGCGAAAGCGAAGGAAGCTCCCGACTTCCGGTTCTACTCGCTGAGCGACAAGGTGTGGCGCGACGACGTGCTCGCGGTCGCCTGGCAGACCGTCCGCCGCAACGGCGGCGCGGCCGGGGTGGACGGCGAGACGGTCGCGGATGTCGAGTCCCAGGGGGTGGACGGGTGGTTGGGCGCACTGGCGCGGGACCTGAAGGAGGAGACCTACCGGCCGCGGGCGGTTCGGCAGGTGCTCATCCCGAAGAAGCAGCGCGGGAAGTTCCGGCCGTTGGGCATTCCGTGCCTCCGGGACCGGGTGGCGCAGACGGCGGCGATGCTGGTGTTGTCGCCCATCTTCGAAGCCGACCTGCAACCGGAGCAATACGCCTATCGGCCGGGCCGGCACGCGAATGACGCGGTCAAGCGCGTGCACCGGCTGCTGACGACGGGCCATCGGGAGGTGGTTGACGCCGACCTGTCGGACTACTACGGGCAGATTCCGCACCCGGACCTGCTCCGGTCCATCGCGCGCCGCGTGAGCGACGGGCGGTTGCTGGGCTGGGTCAAGGGGTGGCTGGAAATGGCCGTGGACGAGGACGACGGGCGGGGCGGTCGCCGCCGCACGAACCGGGCGCGTCGAGAGCGGAAGGGAACCCCGCAGGGGTCCCCGATTTCACCGCTGCTCAGCAACATCTACATGCGCCGCTTCATTCTGGGCTGGAAGGTACTGGGCTACGCCCGGCGCTTCGAGGCGGAAATCGTCAACTACGCGGACGACTTCGCGGTGCTCGGCAAGGCGCCGGCGGCAGAGATGCTGGCGGCGGTCGAAGCCCTGATGAAGCGTCTGAAGTTGCCCATCAACGCCGAGAAGACCCGCTGCTGCCGGGTGCCGGAGGAACCGATGACGTTCCTCGGCTACCGGATTGGACGCAACTACCGGCCATCGACGGGTGCCGCGTACATCGGCACGCGCCCGAGCCCGGCGAGCGTCCAGAGCGTCTGCCGTCGCGTGAGCGAGCTGACGACGCGGCGTGCCGGACTCCTGCCGCCGGGCGATGTCGTGGCGCGCCTCAACCGGTTGCTGACCGGTTGGGCGAACTACTTCATCCTGGGGCAGGTCAGCCCGGCCTACGCGGCGATTGACCGCCACGCCACGCGGCGGCTGCGCCAGTGGCTCGGCCGCAAGCATTATGCCGATGTCCGGATTATGCCGATATCGGCGCAGACGCCGCGATCAGTGGCGGCGTCTGCGCCGAGGCCATCGGCATAATCACAGACCCTCCAGGAAGGCCAGGAGCCTGTCCGGGGGGCGATAGCGGCCGGCGCGGACTCCAGCGGGGGCGGTTCTCGCCAGCGCGCGTTCCTTCAAGGCGAGGTCGGCATGGATGTAGATGTTGGTCGTGTCGACGTGTTCGTGTCCGAGCCAGAGCGCGATGACGGTGGTGTCGACCCCGGCGTGCAGCAGTCGCATGGCGGCGGTGTGGCGTAGCGTGTGCGGGGTGATGTTCTTCTCTCGGAGAGAGGGGCAGGCGGACGTAGCGGTGGCCACGTGTATCGCCAGCCGTTGTGCCAGCGCGTCTCGGCTGAGCGGTCGGCCGGTCCTCGTGGGAAAAACCGGTGCGTCCGGTGTGCCGGCACGCTCGACCAGCCACGTCCGCAGGGCGGCGACCGTCGCCTTGGTGAGCGGCGTGATCCGCTGCTTGCGGCCTTTCCCCAAACAGTTGACGTGCGCACCGCCCGCGAGGTCGAGATCCGCACGGCGCAGACCGATGAGCTCGGAAGCGCGCAGCCCGGTCTGGATGGCGAGCGCGAGGAGGGTGTGGTCGCGGCGACCGGTCCACGTGGCGCGATCGGGCGCGGCGAGCAGGGCGTCGACTTCGACGTCGGACAGAAAGGTCACCAGCCCACGCGGGCCGCGTTTGGGCGGAATCGCGAGGACGCGAGCGATGACGGCGGCCTGATCGGGATGCTCCAGCGCGGCGTAGCGGAACAGGGCATGAATGGCCGATAGCCGTGCATTGCGAGTGCGCACGGTGTTTGCGCGGCCGCGTTCGAGGTGTTCCAGGAACCGCCCGATGAGGGGCGCATCGAGATCGCACAGCTTCAGCTTCGAGGGGGCTGTGGTCAGGTTGGCCGCCGCGAAGCGGAGCAGCAGCCGCCACGCATCGCGGTAGGCGGCGATGGTGTGGGGACTGGCGTGGCGTTGCTGGACCAGTCGGTCCGTGAAGAACGCCTCGAGGATGGGGGCGAGGGCGCTCATGGCTTGCCTCCCAGATGACGTTCGAGGCGGTCAGCGGCCAGTTGCATCAGCTCCGGCGCTGCGGACAGATACCAGTAGGTGTGCTTGGGGTCGACATGGCCGAGATAGGTCGCGAGCAGCGCGAGTCGCGCTTCCGCATCGTGGCCCTGCCGATAGGCGTCGAGCAGGGTGCACACCGCAAAGCGATGTCGGATGTCGTGCAGCCGTGGTCGACAAGAGGCGGAGCGCGGCGCGAGGCCGGCACGCCGCACCAGCGAGCGAAAGGTGCGCTGGACATTGCAGTACAGCAGCCGGGTGCCCGCGGTGGATAGGAACAGCGCGGCAGTGTGCTGCTGGGTCGTCGGCCGATCGCCACGCTGGAGGTATCGCCGGACCGCGGCGGTGGCGCTCGGGTGCAAGGGGAGCTCGCGGGACTTGCCGAACTTGCCACGGCGGACGGTGATCAGGCCTTGCTCGGCGTCGAAGTCGTGCTGGTCCAACGCGATGGCTTCGCCGACCCGCATCCCGGTCACGACGAGCAGCCCGATCAAGGTCCGATACGTGGCCACCCGATGCGCCGTGCGCAAGCCTGCGGCAGCGGCCTGCACGGCCGCCACCTCGTCGTCCGTGTAGGGGTAGGGCGTGGCGCGGAAGGATCGCGTGGGCAGCAGATCCGGAGGCGGGATCTGCGTCGCCGGGTCGATCGTGTGCAGATAGGTCGCGAAGCCGCGGACTACGCCCAGGCGCTGTCCCCACCAGCTCGGGTCCGCGCCGGTCGGTTCCGTCGCCCAGGCGACGGCGTTCGCGACGCGCAGGCGGGTCTGCCCCCGCTCTTCGAGGTGGGTCAGGAACTGCGTGAGGAGCTTCTCCGCCCGCACCAGGCGAGAGCCCATCGCCCGGCGCATTGCCAGGTAGTCGGCCAGGGAGTGACGCAGGGCGGTCATGCGACACCTCCCGGCCACGGGCGGGCGATGGTGCGCAGGGCGTCGCGGTCGACCTTCGCGTAGATCGCCGTGGTCTGCATGCGGGCGTGGCGCAGAAAGTCCCGAATCTCGGACAGCGGGGCGCCCGCGCGAAGCAACTGTGTCGCTGCGAAATGGCGCAATTGGTGCGCGCTGACGTGACCGAGTCCGGCCCGCTGCGCGGCGGCGGCGACGATGTGCGTTACCGTGGTGCGCCTGAACGGCGCATGCGGTGCGGCGAGGCGCACGAAGAGCGTACGGCCCTGCGCAGTGGCCGGGCGCCGATGGAGGTATGCAACGAGCACGGCGCCCACATCGGATGGAAGCGGCACGCGTTCAGCTCGGCGGCCCTTGCCCCGCACGACGAGCTCTCCGGCTCGCCAGTGCACGTCGTCGAGGCGCAGGGTCGCCACTTCGGCGGCGCGCAGGCCGAGACGGGCCAGGGTGGTGATGACCGCGAAGTCACGGCTGCCGCCGAGGGTACGGCGATCACAAGCGGCGAGCAGTCGTCGGACGTGCTCGGGCTCGAGACGTGGCGGCAACCCTGCCAGCCGTCGGCTGTCCACTGACGGGACAGCCCCGGCCAGTGAACCCGTCGTCGCCCCGATGACATGCAGAAACCGCAGCAGCGAGCGCAACGCCGTCGCGGTCAGTTGCGCGGCCCCGCGAGACTGCTCCGCGCAGCGAGCAACCATGAACGCGGTCACGTCAGCTTCGCTGAGTTGGTCGATGTCGAGCGCGAGGCCATCGGCGGAAACGCAGCGGCGCAGAAAGGGACGGACCGAATGGACGTAGCCATCGACGGTGCGTTCGCTCAGGCCGCGCTCGACGGTGAGGTACCGTGAGTACCGTCCCAAGGCTTCGTCCACAGGCCCGACAGGGATGCGCGGCGGCCCGGAGGGCGTCGCGCCGCGACGCTGCAGGTACATCAGCAAGGGACGCAGCGCGCGGCTTGTCCACAGGTACCTGTAGCCAGCATCGCGTCGAGCGCGAAGGAACCGCTCCGCATGGCGGGGAAGATCGGCGACATCGAAGTCGTTCGAGCCAAGCCAGCGGCTCACATGGGCCATCAGACGCAACTGCTCAGCCTGAGAACCCGACCGGTAGCCTTGGCGTCCGAGCTCGGCCGCGAAGCCGACGGCGAACGGCTGGAGAACGCCGGGAATGCGAACGCGTGACGGATCGGTCATGAAGGCCTCCTCTCCTCCAGGGGGTTGTGAAGAGAAGGCCCTCTGTCTGTCAAGTCCCGACGATTATGCCGATCATCCAGGCGCAGCAGCGGTCCCCAACGGGAGCGTCAGAACCGATATCGGCATAATCCGGACATCGGCATAATGCTTGTTATTCCGACATCGGAATAACAAGCACAAGGCGCGGTCCGGACTCTACGTGCGGTTTCCGGACGAGCGGCTCCGGCAGGAGTACGGGCTCACCCGCCTTGGCGCGCGTACGACGAGCTTTCCGTGGGCGAAGGCATGATCTCGTCCGAGAGCCGGATGCGGGAAATCCGCACGTCCGGTTCGATGAGCGGCGACTGGAAACGGAGCCACGGCGGGGAGTGAGGCACCGGCAACGGGCGAAAGCCGCCGGGAACAGCTACCCCCATCCGCCTACCGCCACCGCGCCAGTCGTCGACTCTACCCGTCTGCCCGGCGTAGTCGACGAACAGCTTCTCGCCGGCGCGGTGGTCCTGGCGCATCACCAGGTCGAGCTTCCCGGCCCAGGCCCGGTACTGCTCGCAGAACCAACTGTACTGAAGCCCCTCGGGGTGGCTCTCCTTGTACTCCTGCCAGAGCAGCGCCAGCGTCACGCTCTTGCGCCGCAACTCCCGGTGCACCTCGCTCCAGTCCGGCAGCGGCCGCTCCGCGCGGCTCGGCGGCGGCGCCGGAAACAGCCGACGCTCCAGTCCGGCGTCGTCGACCGACTCGGGTACGGGCCAACTCAGCCCCGCCACCTTGGCGCGGCGCAGGTACTCGCCCACCGTCGACGGCGACGTCCCCAGGCTGCGGGCGATGGCTCGGACGCTCAGCGCGGCCGTGAAGTACAGCCGCAGCACATCTCGAATCTTGCGCATGGACAACCTCCTGTTCGCCAGCGTTCGTCCCTCCTGAAAAGCAGGAAGGGTCTCACGGCCGGCGGGTCGTCCCGCGCCGCTCAGCTCCGACGGGGGGTGATCGGTTTGGACCGGAATCGGTGATCGGTTTGCACCGGAATCAGTGATCGGTTTGCACCGGAATCAGTGATCGGTTTGCACCGGAATACGCAGTTGTTGAGCTTCCAACCTACCGCGTGGCGTGGTCAGCAGGGCCCCCGTCGGCTTTGAACGGTAGTGATTTATAATTTAGTATAGCCGTTCAAGTAGCAATCGCGATCTCACGAACAATTCAATTAGATATATCTGGTGATCCGTCGCAGCCGGATGATCCCCTAGCTCGCGCACACGATGGGGTTCCATCATTGGTGAAAGGCCCAATGGCTCGTACCGGAACTCCGACGCGCGAAACGTCGGTTGCAGTGCCGCCTGGAAGGCAAACGCAAACCAATCAATCCATGCCAACTTCAAATACGGCACTATCGACGCACCGGAGTCAGTACGACTCATGGACTCCTGGATCAAAACCTCCAAAGGGGAGGTGCCGATCGACCCCGGCGGCGGCATATCGAGATAAGCTCTCATCGCTTCTATACGGTCTTCTACCGGATTAACCGCAGCGTACGGTATGCCATCGCGGGATGAACTATCGCGTCCCCCGATGGGGCCATCTATGAAATCAAGAAACGCATTGTAGCCGTTCGTGGGCCGGTGAACCCATGCACCATCCGGCGTCAGTTGAAACGAGATTAGGCCGTAACTCCGCTGAAGAGAGTATCCCAGTCGCCTTAGGAGTTCAGTTTCGCGTGGCGTATTGCTGACGGATTCCAAGCGGCCTTCGATAAACGGAATTACGATATCCGACCGCCCAATTGTTGCCAGGAGGCGAGTAAACCGATCCTCAATGCTCTGCATGGTCGCAGGATCGATGTTCGCTGCACCGGATTGGAAACTCGCCTCTGCCCGTTCTCGCCACTGTGCCACATTCCCGAGTTGTTCTGCCTCCGGCTGTGGAAGATGATCGAGAAAAAGATAGAGCAATGCGGCCTGTTGCCAATTCCGTTCGTCAATACGGTCGACAAGCCTAGCGAACACCGGGCTTGACGGGGCACCTTGGGCAAAGCGGGCAATGGCCTCACCCCAATCGGCGGCGACCTTGTCGTGGTGACTTATTGTGGAGGATGACAGCGTAGCAAAGAGTTCGGCGGACTCCGAAAAAAGTTGAGCAAAAAGAGCTGCCTGGGGTAGTCGGATTTGCGACCGACGAAGTTCATCGCGAAGGTGTGAGTCTGTTGCGTCAAGGCCTCTGAGGGCGCTAGACACTGCCGCTTCTGCGGAGTACGCTAGTATGCGGTAATCGTCGGGTTCCAATGCCAACGCCCGGTTCAGCGCCTGACTTGCCACCAATAGGGGATAGATTGGACGCGAGGATCTTGTGGCGGCGCGAAACGCCTTTGCTGCGAGAACGACGTACGGCAGTGTTGACAGCGAAAAGCGACGAGATTGGGCGTTTTCGCCGGTGACGGCCGACACGGGATCGTCTTCTGGTGAAAATGAGGTGATGTCCCACTGAGTAATGTCGAGAGTCGGGACAGCGGATATGCCCAGGTAGGGGTGGGCGTTGACGCGTTCGTGGATGAAGTGTTGTCCCATGAAGGTATTGCGAACTACGTCATATGCTTGTCTGTCAGTGAAGGTGTCGGTGAGCGATGGTCCACGGTTGAGCAGATAAGTGACGAGGTCGCCATCCCCCGGGAACCCGACTGTCGCGCGCATCGCTACGATGTCCTCGGGAAGAAGTGCATAGAGGGATCCAGTGTGGGGTGGGGCACCAGCAAGAAGAAGAGCGAGCTCCATGGCACGGGCGATGGACCTCCGGCCTTGGGAGGTACCCACGGAGTCTGTAGAGCTTTGGCCAAGAGCGTACATCCACAGAGCAGCGCTGGAGTCGGGAGGAGGAGTGTCCGTCAGAAGCGGGACGAGGTCGTCAGGTGTCTCTGCTGGAGTTGTTGCGTCGAGAATGGTGGTGGCGGGAGTGTCGAAGGGCTGCAGCGGAACGAGGCGCGTCCGGGTGGGATCAAGGGAGACGGCGACATTGGCGGGCCGAGATAGACGGAGTGGAATGCCCTCTTGAGGGAAAGAACCGTCGGATGAGAGTATCTTGAGATCCGTAATGGCGTCGCCAGCGGGGGTTAAGAAGGAAGGTAGTACATGGAGCTGGGCGGCAAGACGGGGCGTTGCAATTGTCGGGCAGAAGTCAACGTACGCGTTGTCGTGGGGCCGTTCGGCTTGAAACGGTGCGGAGAAGACAATGGGGGTATCTCCAGCGAGGAGGTGGGAAGGTGATAGCTCGTGATTTACCGTCAGATGGAGGATTTCAGCTGACATGTCGCCGGAGAGGCGGGTGAGTCCGGTGGTGCGGGTCAGGTCTAGGTGGATTTCGCCGAGGGCAAAGTGATCAGGGAGACTGGAGAAGGCGAACTGCAGGCACTCGGCTCCGCTGTTGACGGAAATCGGCGTGACGCGTACGACTGGTGTTGGCTGCGATTTGGTCCAGTTGCGGAGGGTGTTTATTAGACCCAAGGCGTTGGTGGCGAAGTCCGTGTACAGTATGGCGGCGGTGAGGATTGCAGCGGAGGCCGTTAGGAGTCGTGAAGATGGGACGGTGGGCTTGGAAGTCATGATATCTGGGTATCCTGGATCTGGGGTTCGAGCGCGAGGAGTTGCGGAAGCGGGCTCTACGCGACCAGCAGTGGTCGTCCGTGGATCCCGTCGGATCAGACCGTGGGCACCTTGCTGGCTCGGGTGCGGTACACGGTTCAGGGCGATCGGTTGGTGATGCGTGAAGTCGAATACTGACTGCGGTTCCGGTAGCGCGTTGGATGGCACATGGACGACGGCGTCTTGCATAGGAAGAACGGACAGCGGTCGCCGCGGATCGATGTCGGGACGACGTTCTGCGGCTTCATAGGAGGACGGGTTGGTGCCGCGGGTCTGGTGTGCACCGGACACTTCACGGTGGAGGGCAGGCAGCTGGACGTTTGGGTGAGGGTGAAGAGCTTTGGCTCCGGCAAGGGGGCAGAGAGTGCCGTGCGGGATGACGGCGGAAGTCCGGCGGGTGGGCGGCGCGAGTACGGGGTGTCTGGCACCTAGTGTGGACGCGTGGGGGCCCAGCTGGGGCGCTGCAGAGGGGCAGCCGGGGGGATTAGGTTGCGGGAGGTCGAGATCTGCCATTGGTCGTTGGTTGTTCAGCAGGTTGGTAGTTTGCCTGCGGGGGGAAGGATGTTCCTTGATCTAGGTCAAGATAGTGGATCGAGCGGAGATTGGAGAGGTGGTGGGAGTGCTCGGAGGGGGCAACATGGTGCGGCGGGCGTGCGGTGTCGGAAGAAGGGGCAGGCTTCCGAAGGGGTGGACGGCGGAGTCGGGGGCGCGGAGGTCGGAACGGGATTGTCGGTCGCCGGCCAGGGCAGTGTGGGCGCCGCGACGTGGATCGATGGCGCACGCGGGTGGCGGTCTGGTTGGGGTGGTGCTGATGGTGTCGAAGGGGTAGTGGGGCCGGGCGTGAGGCGGGGCGAAGGAGGCTCGCGCGACAGGGTTGATCCGGCTATGCGGAGGTCTGGATTGGCGGATGACGGGCATGTTGAGAGGGAACTTCAGGCCAGGGGCCTTCGTCAATGGGAGAGAATGTACGGATCTGTCGAGACGGGGTATCGTTGCTTGGAGGAGGACTATAGCGAGCGATGGCGCTGATCCACACGGACGATCTCTGGAAGACGTACCGCATGGGGGCCGAGTCGGTCCACGCGCTGAGCGGCGTGTCGGTCGACATCGAGCGGGGCGAGTTCGTGGCGATCATGGGGCCGTCGGGGTCGGGGAAGTCGACCCTGATGAACCTCATCGGCTGCCTCGACACGCCCACGAGCGGGACGTACCGGCTGAACGGCAAGGACGTGAGCCGGATGAACGACGACGAGCTGGCGCGGATCCGGAACGAGGAGATCGGGTTCGTGTTCCAGACGTTCAACCTGCTGCCGCGGGCGTCGGCGCTGCACAACGTCGAGCTGCCGCTGATCTACGGCGGGGTGCCGGCGTCGCGGCGGAACGAGCGGGCGGTGGCCGCCCTCGAGCTGGTGGAGCTCGAGGACCGGATGGGGCACCGGCCGAATGAGCTGTCGGGCGGGCAGCGGCAGCGGGTGGCGATCGCGCGGGCGCTGGTGAACCAGCCGTCGCTGCTGCTCGCGGACGAGCCCACGGGGAACCTCGACTCGAAGACGGGGCGCGAGATCATGGCGATCTTCGAGGGGCTGCACCGGGCGGGCAACACCATCGTGCTGATCACCCACGAGGCGGACATCGCGCAGCACGCCCACCGGGTGATCCACCTGATGGACGGGGCGGTCGAGCGGGAGGACCTCAACCCCGAGCCGACGGAGGCCGGCGACGTGCGGGTCTCGATGCGGACGGCTTGATTCCCCCCAACGGTGCTACGATGGGTGGCGGGACGGCCCGGCCGGCAGCGGCGGCGGGCAGCGCGGCGGGAGGGCGGCGATGCAGACGGAACCGTTGGAGCTGGAGCAGCGCACGGAGCGTCTTGAACGGCGGGTCGACCGCATTGAGGCGATCCTGCCGACACTCGCCACGAAGGAGGATCTCAAGGGTACGCGGGAGCTTCTGCGGGGCGAGATCAAGGAGACCGAGGATCGGCTGCGGGGCGAGATCAAGGAGACCGAGGATCGGCTGCGGGCGGAAATCAAGGCGACCGAAGATCGCCTGCGGGCCGAGATCAGGGAAGTGGAGCAGCGCATGCGCACCCACTTCGACGTGGTGACCGAAGCGCTGCGCCACGACATCCAGCTCGTGGCCGAAGCGGTCGCCGCCCTGGCGGAACGCGTGCGCTAGTCGGTGGCCGCCGGCTCTCCCGGCCCTGGCGCGGAGGCAAGAGCCCGCCGCACTTCAGTCCAACTCGGCCCCCGTCAGCAGGCGGTACGCCTCGCGGTACTTCTCCGTCGTCTTCGTCACCACCTCGTCCGGCAGCGACGGGGCCGGCGGCTGGCGGTTCCACTGCACCGCGTCGAGGTGGTCCCTCACGAACTGCTTGTCGAAGCTCGGCTGCGCCACGCCGGGCCGGTACGTCTCCCGCGGCCAGAACCGCGACGAGTCGGGCGTCAGGGCCTCGTCGATCAGGACGATCTCGTCCCCCTCCCCGATGTCCCCGCCCGCGTCCGGCCCGTCGTCCCCCCGCACCAGCCCGAACTCGAACTTCGTGTCGGCGACGATGATGCCGCACGACTCGGCGTGCTCGGCCCCGTGGGCGTAGAGGGCGAGGGTCAGCTCGCGGAGCCGCGCGAGCAGGCGTGGGCCGATGATCCCGGCCGCCTGCTCGGCCGTGATGTTCTCGTCGTGGCCGCTCGTCGCCTTCGTCGCGGGGGTGAAGATGGGCTCGGGCAGCCGGTCGGACTGCTGCAGGCCGGCCGGCAGCTCGACCCCGCACACGGCGCCCGTGCGCCGGTAGTCGGCCCAGCCCGAGCCGGCGAGGTAGCCGCGGGCGACGCACTCGACGGGGATCGGATCGGTGCGGCGCACCAGCATCGACCGTCCCCGCAACGTCTCGCCGTGGGGGCGGCAGGCCGCGGGATAGGCGTCGGGATCCGTCGACACGAGATGGTTCGTCACGATCGACCCGGTACGCGCGAACCAGAACGCCGAGAGCTGGGTCAGCACCTTGCCCTTGTCGGGGATCGTCGAGCCGAGGACGAGGTCGTAGGCGGAGATGCGGTCGGTGGCGACCATCAGGAGATGGTCGTCCACGGCGTAGAGATCGCGGACCTTGCCGCGGCGTTGCGGCTCCAGCCCCTCCAGGGCGGTCTCGAAGAGTGCGGGTGCGGACGTCACGTTGGCCTCGTTGCCTGCAAGGAATCAAGCCGGGCAGCCCGCGGTGGACGTCCCCGCCGCGTTCGAGCGGCGACGCGTCCCGCCTGGCTGCGTCGTGCATGTAGAATCGTAGCTTACCGAAGAGACGCGCGGGCGGCAAGGGAGCGCGCCGTCGACCGCCCGAGCGGCGTCCCCTCGTCTCCGTCGCGCCCGCGTGCGCGACTCTTCCCGAGACCCGAAAGTCCGTCGGCGTCGCCGGCCGATGCGCCGCGAAGCTGACTTCCTACGCATATAGTTGTTGCACGGACCCGCGAACGCATGCGTACCCATCTTCGAACCGTCGGCGTCGTCGGCCTAGCCGTGGCCCTCATGGCGTGGGTGTTCCGGAGCACCGATCCGGCGTCGGTGTGGGCGGAGATCGAAGGCGCCCGGGCCGATCTGATCGCCGCGTCGGCGGCGGGCATCGCCCTGGCCTACGTGGTCCGCGTGAAGCGTTGGCTGCTGCTGCTGGCCCCGCTGGGGCCGGTCGGCGTCGGGTCGGCCACGCGCGCCACCGTCATCGGGTTCGCCACCTCGACCATCGTTCCGCGCCTGGGCGAGGTCGTCCGCCCCTACCTGCTCGCGCGCCGCGAGAAGCTCAGCATGAGCGCCGCCCTCGCCACCATCGTGGTCGAGCGCCTGCTCGACATGGTCGCGGTGGTCCTGCTCTTCGGCCTGTTCCTGCTGGCGTTCAGCCGCCAGTTGCCGAGCACCGACGAGCAGGTGCTCGGCGCCCTGAAGGCGGGGGGGCTGTTGGTCGCGGTCGGGGCCGGCGTGGTCCTGGCCCTGGTCTGCGCGGCGGCGCGGCGTCCCGAGTGGGTGGTCTCGGCCGCGGCGCGGGTGGAGCGGCTGGCCCCGCGCGGCGCGGGGGCGGCCGCGGGCCGCTTCATCACGCGTTTCAGCACCGGTCTTGGGGCGGCCCGCGACCCGGCGCGGCTGCTGCAGGCCGTCGCGTGGTCGCTGGTGATGTGGGCGATGGTGGGCGCGACGGCGTGGTGGGGTTGCCTGGCGTTCGGCATCTCGCTGCCGCCGAGCAGCGGCCTGCTCCTGATGGCGCTGATGGCCCTCGGCGTGTCGGCGCCGACGCCGGCCGGGGTCGGGGGGTTCCACGCCGCCGTGCAGGTCGGCCTGACCGCCTTCTACGGGGCGTCGGATGACGCGGCGGTCGGGGCGGCCCTGGTGCTGCACGCCGCGACGTTCGCGCCGGTGACGGTGGTCGGGTTGGCGTGGATGGCGCGCGACGGCATCACGTTCCGGGGGATGAGGGACCTGACGTCTTCGTCGACCCCTCGGGACGGCGGCACCTCGCCGGCACCGGCCGAGGTGCCCGCCCCCGACTCGTCTCCGACACCGGCCGAGGCGCCCGCCTCCGGCGGCGCGGCGTCCGCGGGCGGCGGATAGTGGACCGTTTTGCGGCAGAGATAGCCAAGTCGCGGCGCGGGAGGCTTTGACGGCTCGACATGATCGGAGGCGGCGCGAAGCGGACAGGCTTCCGAGACCGACATGAAGTGCCCGTTCTGCGGTCATCTCGGCGACAAGGTGGTCGACTCGCGCGAGAGCCGGGAGGGCGAGGTCATCCGCCGCCGGCGCGAATGCCAGTCGTGCGGTCGGCGTTTCACGAGCTACGAGCGGATCGACGAGATCCCGTACATGGTCGTGAAGAAGGACGGGACCCGCGAGCGCTTCGAACGGCACAAGATCACGTCGGGCATGTTGAAGGCGTGCGAGAAGCGGCCGGTGACGGTGGCCGCGGTCGAGGCCCTGGCGGACCGGGTCGAGGCCATTCTGCAGGAGCGCCCCGAGAAGGAGATCCCGACGACGGAGGTCGGGAGGCTGGTGATGCAGGAGCTGAGGCGGCTCGACAAGGTCGCCTACGTGCGGTTCGCCTCGGTGTACCGCGACTTCCGCGACGTGGGCGAGTTCATGACCGAGCTGCAGGACCTGCTCGACGCCAAGGACTGAGGCGGCGGGGTTCACGTCTTCGCGCCGGCGGGAAGTGCGGGCGGGGCCTCGTTCACGTCACCGCGTCGGCGGGAGGTGCGGGCGGGGCCTCCCGCGCCGGGAGGCGGAGGTCGAGCACCCGGCGCGGGGCGAAGCCGTCGAGGCGCAGGGCGCGGGCGGCGGCCGGCAGGAGGGCGGCGGCGGGTGCGAGGCCGACGATCTCGCTGTCGCGCACCGCGACGCCGTGCGCCGCCGCCTCCTCGCGGACCGCCTCGAACGCCCGGTGGAGCGGCGTCCGCTCGAAGTCCACGAGGTTCATCGAGACCTGCACCACGTCGGGGCGCGCGGTCCTCACGCCGATCGCCTTGACCGCGTCGAGGCCCCCATCGGACGAGCGCACGGCGCGGGCGACGCGGCGGGCGATGTCGAGGTCGCCGGTGTCGAGGTTCACGTTGAAAGCCACGAGCAGCCGCCTCGCCCCGATGACGGTGGCCCCACCTGTGGGGTGCGGCTCGGCGGGACCGAAGTCCGGGCACCAGGCGGGGTCGCGCATCTTCGCGGTCAGGTTCTCGAAGCCGCCGCGGCGGATCCGCTCCAGCTTCCGCCGGTCGGGGGCGCGGGCGGCCTGCTCGTACAGGTACACCGGAAGGTCGAACCGCCGGGCCACGGTCTCGCCGAACTCGGCCGCGAGGGCGACGCAGGCGGGCATGCCGGCGGCGCCCAGGGGGACGAACGGGACCACGTCCACGGCGCCGATGCGGGGATGCACGCCGGTGTGGGTCCGGAGGTCGATGCGGGCGAGGGCGGCGGCGTACAGCTCGAGGAGGGCGCCCTTCAACCCGACGGCGTCGCCCACCAGCGTGAACACGGTCCGGTTGTGGGCGGCGTCCGACGAGACATCGAGGAGGGTCGCGCCGGGCGCGCCGGCGACGGCCGCCGCGAGGGTGTCGATGACCTCGCGGCG
This sequence comes from Vicinamibacterales bacterium, assembly GCA_963664545.2. Lineage (GTDB taxonomy): Bacteria > Acidobacteriota > Vicinamibacteria > Vicinamibacterales > UBA8438 > JAJEEA01. The sequence goes on from OY761475.2 coordinate 5,248,417, forward strand.
TCGCCCCTCGCTGACGTTGGGGACCGCCTCGATCAGGCCCGTGCCGCGGGTGTCGATCAGACCCATGCCGCAGGTATAGCACAGCCCCCGGGAGCCCCGGGGGGAGGCGCTGTCGTGTTTGGCCGGCGATTTTCCGGCCGCCCAGCGCGTCGTTCCGCGATCACGCGTATCCGCCGCCTTCCTGCTCCTTCGTCACGTCCTGTTGGGCCGGCGTCCGAACGGGCCGGTGCGGCGCGGGGTCTCGGCGCGGCTTTCCCCCAGGCGGGCGGCGGCGCAGGGCATCGGCTGTTAGAATCAGCGCCGATGCGGTTGCCACCACGAAGGCCGTCGGCCCCCGCCCGGGGATGCAGGAGGCGGCCCTGACCCCCTCCCGCGCCGACCGGCCGGATCCGACGTGGGATCCCCCGCCAGTGCCGGAGGCGGACGCGCCGACGGCGCCGGTTGAGGACCTGCATCTGTTCCCGCCCGAGCCGGACATCGGTGCCCCGCAACCGCGGGTGCGGCCCCCGCTCCGCGTGCGGCGGTCGGCGCACGGGGAGCGGAGCCCGAGGCCGGGCGCGCCGCGGGGGGCCGGGCGCGCCGCCGAGTCGGCGTCGCGGGCGGCCGAGACGGCGCGGCCGGCGTTGGCGCGGCCCGGACTGCGCATCGCCGCCGGCGGCTGCGACCTCGCGCTGCTCGCCGGCCTCGACGCGGCGGTGGTTTGGCTGACCCTCCGCCTCACGGGGCTGGACATGGGGTCGCTCGACATCCTGCCCCTGCCGCCCCTGGCGGCGTTCCTGTGCCTGCTCGACGCCGGCTATCTCGTCGCCTTGACGGCGGCGGGGGGGCAGACCATCGGCAAGATGGCCTGCCGTTTGCGCGTGGTGGATGCGGACGGGGGGCCGGTCTCTCTGCCGAGGGCGCTGGCCCGCGCGTTCTGGACGCCGGTGTCCATGACCGTCGGCTTGGGGGTGGTGTGGATTTGCCTCGGGCGCGAGGGCCGCACCCTGCACGACGTGCTCGCGGGCACGCGGGTGGTGGCCCTGCCGCCGGCCGCGCCCGGACCGCGGGAGGCCGGGAAGGCGTGACCGGACCGGCGACGGCGGGGTGGCGCGAGCGGGCGGTCCTGGGCATCGCCACCGTCGGTCCCTGCGGCCACGCGCCGGTCGCGCCCGGAACCTTCGGGTCGGCGGCGGGGCTGCTGCTGTTCTGGGCGGTCCGGGCCACGGGGTCCCTTGCAGTCGAGGCGGCGGTGCTGCTGGCGGTGACCGCGGTCGGCGTGGCGGCGGCGACGCGGGCCGAATCGGCGGTCGGACGGCGCGACCCGGGCCTCATCGTCATCGACGAGACGGCCGGCATGCTCTTGACGCTGGCCGCCGTCCCCGTCGGTCCCGCGGGCGCGGCGGTCGGGTTCCTCGCGTTCCGCCTCTTCGACATCGTGAAGCCGTTCCCCGCCCGGTGGGCGGAACGGCTGCCCGGCGGGTGGGGGGTGATGGCGGACGATCTCGTCGCCGGGCTGTACGCGCAGGCGCTGCTGCGTCTGCTCCTCTGGCTAGCCGGCGCCTGACCCGGCCGGGGGAGAGAACCGACCTCACGCCATCCGGGAATCCTCCATCGCCAGTCACTCGAACGGAATCGATGACATCCACGACCGTTCAGTCCACGGACCGCCCGTTGTCTACGGCCGAGATCATCGCGGTGGGCACCGAACTGCTGACGCCGTTCCGGTCCGACACCAACTCGCTGTTCCTGACCGCCGGGCTCAACGAGCTCGGCATCGTCGTTCGCCGCAAGTCGATCGTCGGCGATGACGGCGACGACCTCGCCGCCGCCGTGCGGTCGGCGCTGGCCCGCGTCGACTTGCTCGTGGTCTGCGGCGGGCTCGGCCCCACCGCCGACGACCTGACGCGGGAGACGATGGCCCGCGTACTCGACCGCCCCCTGCACGAGGACCCCGCCATCGTCGAAGGCCTGCGCGCCCGCTTCGCCCGCCGGGGATGGGACATGCCCGAGAACAACCGGCGTCAGGCGCGGGTGCCGGCGGGCGCGGTCGTGCTCGACAACCCGCGGGGGACGGCGCCGGGGCTCTGGATGGAGGAGGGCGCGCGGGTGGTGGTGCTGCTGCCGGGTCCGCCTCGCGAGCTCGAGCCGATGTTCACCGGGCTCGTGGGGGGGCGGCTCGCCGCCCGCGCGGCGGCGGGGCGGCTGTACCGGCGGGTGCTGCGGGTGGCGGGGCGGGGGGAGTCGCACGTCGAAGAGCGGGCCCAGCCCGTCTACGGGCGCTGGCGGCGCGCCGACCCCCCGGTCGAGACGACGGTGTTGGCGTCGCCGGGGCTCGTCGAGCTGCACCTGTCGACCCGGGCCGAGTCGGCATCGGCCGCCGCCGCGGTCCTCGACGGCGCCGCCGGGGAGCTGGCGGCGGCGCTGGGCGAGCACGTGTTCAGCACGGACGGCCGCTCGCTGCCCGAGGTCGTGGGGGCGCTGCTCGCGCGCGGCGGCCTCCGGGTGGCGGTGGGGGAGTCGTGCACGGGCGGGCTGGTGACGGCGCGGCTCGTCGACGCGCCGGGCAGCTCCGCCTGGGTCGAGGCCGGGGTCGTCGCCTACTCGAATGCCGTCAAGCGGGCGGTGCTGGGGGTGCCCGAGGCGGTCCTCGCCGCCCACGGCGCCGTCAGCGAGCCGGTGGCGCTGGCCATGGCCGTCGGCGCGCGCCGGGCGGCGGGCGCGGACGTCGGGGTCGGGGTCACCGGGGTGGCGGGGCCCGGCGGCGGCACCGACGCCAAGCCCGTCGGGACCGTCTGCATCGCGGTCGCGGGTCCGGGAGATGCCGAGGCGTCCAACACCGTGCGCCTGCCCGGCGACCGCGCGGCCATCCGCGGTCAGGCCGCGCGGGTCGCGCTGGACCTGCTGCGGCGGGCGCTGCTGCGGGCGGGGGGAGCTCGTGCGGATCTCCGCCGCGGTTGACCCTCCAGGCAGCCATCGACCGCATCGGCGATCCGGTAGGGGGGAGCTCGTGCGGATCTTCGCCGCGGTTGACCCGGACCCGGCGGTCCGGGCGGCGGCCGGCCGCGCGGCGCGCGCGGCGGCCGGCCGGCTGGCGGGAGACGCGCCCGGGCGGATTCGGTGGGTCGCGCCGGAGCAGATCCACGTCACTCTGCGCTTCCTCGGCGAGGTGACGGACGCCGACGCCGACGCGGTCCGCGCGGCGCTCCGGGCGCCGTTCGAGACCGCGGCCTTCACCGCCCGCGTGTCGCGTCTCGGATGCTTCCCCCCGTCCGGCGCCCCGCGGGTCGTGTGGCTGGGCGTCGGCGAGGGGCGCGACGGGATGGCCGTGGTCCGGGCCGAGCTCGACCGCCGGCTCGCCTCGGCCGGGTGGCCGCCGGAGACCCGGCCCTTTCGGGCGCATCTCACCTTGGGACGCCTGAAAGGGTGGCCCGCGCGGAGCCGGCGCGGCGTAGACCGGGCGCTGTCGGACATCGAGCCGGAGACGCCGCGGTGGCGGGTCGAACGCGTGACCCTCTACGAGAGCCGCCGGACGTCGCAGGGGGCGCGGTACCACGTGCTTGAATCGACGCCGCTGGCGGCCGCTCGGGGTGGACAAGGGGTCGCCGAGTCTGGAGAGGGTACCGGCGAGGCCGACGCGCCTCGGCCGGATGGAACGTGACGGCCGGCCTATCACAGCCGGGGACCAGGGCTCCGGGGAACCATGCAGCCCCGTCAGTTTGTGCATGGTTTCGGAGCATGCGTGGCGCGCGGTGGAAGCGGGACGGCGCACCCGCGGTTCCCGAGCGTGTACAGTGGATCAGGGTCGCGGTGACGGCGGAGGTGCAGGTCTGTCGATGAACGACGTGGCGGTTCTCGGGGCGGGCGCTTGGGGCACGGCGCTGGCCATCCATCTGGCGCGGGTCGGGAAGCGGGCCCGGCTCTGGGGGCGCGATCCCGGGCTCGTGGATCGGTTGCGGCGGGACCGCGTCAACGGGCCGTACCTGCCGGGAGCCGCCATCCCCGCGGCGGTCGCGCCGACGGCGTCGCTCGAAGCGGCGATGGACGGGGCTGAAGCCGTCGTGGTGGCGGTGCCGTCCCACAACGCGCGGGCCCTGCTGCGCCGCGCCGCCCCAGTGGTCGGCTCGGGAACCACGATCGTCAGCGCGACCAAGGGCTTCGAGGTCGGCACCCTGAACCGGATGTCGGAGGTCATCGCGCAGGAGCTGGGGCCGGAGCGCCCGGTGGTGGTGCTCTCCGGTCCGTCGTTCGCGGCGGAGGTCGCGCGCGCGGCCCCCACCGCGGTGTCGGTGGCGGGCGGTTGCGCGGAGGTCGTGCGCACGGTGCAGGAGGAGTTCCGCGACGGCGCCTGCTTCCGGCTGTACGCCAGCGACGACGTGGTCGGCGTCGAGGTCGGCGGGGCGGTGAAGAACGTGATCGCCATCGCCGCCGGCGTCGTCGACGGGCTGGGTCTGGGGCCGAACGCCCTGGCCGCCCTCGTCACCCGCGGCCTCGCCGAGATGTCCCGGTTGGCGTGCGCCCTGGGCGGACGGCGCGAGACGCTGGCGGGGCTGAGCGGGCTCGGCGACCTCGTGCTGACGTGCACCGGGGGCCAGAGCCGCAACTGGCACGTGGGCCGCGAGCTGGGCCGCGGCCGGCCCCTCGATGAGATACTGGCGGGCATGCAGTCGGTAGCCGAAGGCGTCAAGACGACCGCCGCCGCCGTGGAGCTGGGGGGGCGGCACGGGGTCGACCTGCCGATCACGGTCCAGATGGCCGCCGTCCTGGCCGGCCGCATCGAGCCGCGGGCCGCCGTCGAAGAGCTCATGCTGCGTCGGCAGCGGCGCGAGTCGGACGGCGGCGGAGGAGCGTCGTGAGCTTCGAGCCGCGGGCCGCCGTCGAAGAGCTCATGCTGCGTCGGCAGCGGCGCGAGTCGGACGGCGGCGGGGGAGGAGCGTCGTGAGCTTCCTGGGACGGCTGCGGGCCGGCCTGAGGCGGACCGCCGATCAGTTGCGGGGGCGTCTCGACGACGTGCCGGCGGCCCGGCCCGGCGCCGCGGGGGGTGCCGCCGCGATAGAGACCCTGGACGCGCTCGAGGAGGTCCTGCTCGAAGCCGACCTCGGCGTCGCCGCCACCGACCGGCTCCTCGACGCGGTGCGCGATCACCGCGGCGGCGGCGACCTGCGCTCGATCGTCAGGGCCGAGTTGCTGCGCGTGCTCGACGCCGACGACCCCGCCGCCGCCCCCGCCGCGCGGCCCCGCGTGGTGCTCGTCGTCGGGGTCAACGGCACGGGAAAGACGACCACCGTCGGCCGGCTCGCGCGCCTGCTCGCGCAGGACGGCGAACGGCCGGTCATCTGCGCCGCGGACACGTTCAGGGCGGCGGCGGTCGAGCAGCTCGAGGTCTGGGCCCGCCGGGTGGACGCCGACTTCGTCCGCGCCCGCCCCGGCACCGACCCCGCCGCGGTGGTCTTCGACGCCATCTCGTCCGGGAAGGCGCGGGGGCGCGACGCGGTGCTCGTAGACACCGCGGGCCGTCTCCACACCCGCTCGAACCTCATGGCCGAGCTCGACAAGATACGGCGGGTCGCGGGACGGGCGGTCGAAGGCGCGCCGCACGAGACGCTGCTCGTGCTCGACGCCACGGTGGGGCAGAACGGGCTGTCGCAGGCGCGGGCGTTCCTCGAGTCGGCGGGGGTCACCGGCATCGTGCTGACGAAGCTCGACGGCACCGCGAAGGGCGGCATCGCGGCCGCGGTCACGGCGGAGCTGGGGGTGCCCATCCGCTACGTCGGGGTCGGCGAGCAGATCGACGATCTGCTGCCGTTCTCGCCGGCCGACTACGTCGACGCCCTGTTCGAGTCGGGATGGTGACGGGGGGGGCGGACGGCGCCGGCCGGGCCTCGCCGCTCCCGCCGGGCGCGGCGGACGAGGCGCTGATGGCCCTCGCCCTCGACCTCGCGGCGCGCGGGCGCGGCGCCACCAGTCCGAACCCGATGGTCGGCGCGGTGGTCTGGAACGGGGGCCGCATCGTGGGGCGCGGGCATCACGCGCGGGCCGGCGCCGCCCACGCCGAGGTCGTCGCCCTCGACGAGGCGGGGGCGGCGGCGCGCGGGGCAGTGCTCTACTGCACGCTCGAGCCGTGCTGCCACACCGGCCGCACCGGCCCCTGCGCCGACCGCATCGCGGCGGCCGGCGTGCGCCGCGTGGTGGTCGCGGTCGAAGACCCCGACCCGCGGGTGGACGGCGGCGGCATCCGGCGGCTCCGCGCGCAGGGCATCGAGGTGACGGTGGGGGTGGGCCGTCGGCGCGCCGCGAAGCTGAACGAGGCGTTCTTCACCGTGAAGCGGCGCGGGCGGCCGTTCGTGACCTTGAAGGCGGCGGTGAGCCTGGACGGGCGCATCGCCGCCGCCCGCGGCCGGCGGACCGGCCTGAGCGGCCCGCGATCGCAGGACCACGCCCACGGGACGCGCGCCGTCGTCGACGCCATCGGCGTGGGGTCCGGGACCGTGCTCGTGGACGATCCGAAGCTGACCGCGCGCGGCCCCGCGCGGGCGCGCCCCTTCGTCCGCGTGATCTTCGACACGCGGATGCGCACCCCCCCGCCGCGCGCGTGCTGGGCACGCTGGACGAGGGTCCGGTGGTGGTCATGACCACCGACGCGGCGGTCGACGCGTGGCCGGCGCGGGCGGCGGCGCTGGCCGAGGCGGGGGCGGCGGTCGAGCGGCTGCCGGCGCGCGACCCCGCCCTGGCGGTGTCGCGGCTCCCCGCGTACGGCGTGAACGACCTGCTGATCGAGGGCGGGGCGGAGGTCCATCGGGCGGCGTGGGCGGCGGGCATCGTCGACCGCGTCCGCCTGTATCTGTGTCCGGTCGCCCTCGGGCTGGACGGTGTGCCGTGGATGGCGGACGGTCCGGCCTCGTTGAAGGCGCTCGGCCGGGCGCGGACGCGGTGCCTGGGCGACGACGTGCTGTGGGAGGCCGACGTTCAACGGACTGATTGAGGCGACGGGCGAGGTGGCCGGGTTGACGCCGAAGGCGCTCGGCCGGGCGCGGACCCGGTGCCTCGGCGACGACGTGCTGCGGGAGGCCGATGTTCGACGGACTGATTGAGGCGCTCGGCGAGGTAGGCGGCTTGACGCCGAAGGCGCTCGGCCGGGTCCGGACGCGGTGCCCGGGCGACGACGTGCTGTGGGAGGCCGATGTTCAACGGACTGATTGAGGCGCTCGGCGAGGTGGCCGGGTTGACGCCGATCCCCGCCGGGTTGAAGCTGGAGGTGCGGACGGAGGTCGCCCCTGAGCTGGCCCTCGGAGAGAGCGTCGCCGTCAACGGCGTCTGCCTCACCGTGATCCGGACGGACGCGGCGTCCTTCACCGCGGAGGTCTCGCCGGAGACGATGCGGGTGACCGGTCTGGGCGCGCTCCGCCTGGGCGACGCGGTGAACCTGGAACGCTCGATGCGCGCCGACGCGCGGGTCGGCGGGCACTTCGTGCAGGGGCACGTCGACGCCACCGGCCGCGTCGAGGGCGTCCGGCACGAGGCGGAGTTCCATTGGGTCACCGTCTCGTTCCCCGCCGGGCTGTCGCCGTACCTGGTGCGCAAGGGGTCGATCGCCGTCGACGGGATCAGCCTGACGGTGGCGGAACTGCGGGACGCGAGCTTCGACGTCCAGATCGTGCCCTTTACCTGGGACCACACGAACCTCGGGCGGACGCGGGTGGGCGCGGTGGTCAACCTGGAGTGCGATATCATCGGCAAATACGTCGTGCGGGCCTTGGAGACCGGCGAGTTCGGGCGTTCCGGGGCCGGTGGCGGGGACAGTCATGGCTGATCAGAAGACCGGCGGGCGGAAGAGCCGCGGGCGGCCGGCCCTGACCGACGCGTCGCGCCGGCGCGGGCCGTTCGCCCCCGTCGACGAGGCGGTGGACGCCATCCGCGAGGGGCGGATGGTCATCGTCGTCGACGACGAGGACCGCGAGAACGAGGGCGACCTGACCGTCGCGGCCGAGAAGACCACCCCCGAGATCATCAACTTCATGGCCAAGCACGGCCGGGGCCTGATCTGCCTCCCGATGACCGGAGAGCGGCTCGACCGGCTCGACCTTCCCCTGATGGTGCGGGAGAACACCTCGCAGTTCGCCACCGCGTTCTGCGTCTCGATCGAGGCGAAGGAGCGGACCAGCACCGGCATTTCCGCCCACGATCGGGCCATGACCGCGCGCGTCGCCGCAGACCCCGCCACGAAGCCCCAGGACCTCGCGCGCCCCGGCCACATGTTCCCCCTGCGGGCGCGGGACGGCGGGGTGCTGGTGCGGGCCGGCCAGACCGAGGCGGCCGTCGACCTCGCCCGCATCGCCGGGCTGCACCCGGCCGGGGTGATCTGCGAGATCATGAACGACGACGGCACCATGGCCCGGGTGCCCCAGCTCCGGCGGTTCGCGCGCCGCCACAAGCTGCTCATGATCACGATCGCCGACCTGATCAAGTACCGCATGCGCAACGAGCGGCTGGTGCGGCGGGTGGCGTCGTCGAAGCTGCCCACCGACTACGGCGACTTCGAGCTGGTGGGCTTCGAGAGCATCGTCAACGGCGAGACCCACGTGGCCCTGGTGCGGGGCGAGGTCGGCGACGGCGGCGACGTGCTCGTGCGGGTGCACTCGCGCTGCCTCACCGGCGAGGTTTTCCACTCGGCCCGGTGCGACTGCGGGGCCCAGCTCGACGCGGCCATGGAGCGCATCGCGGCCGAGGACCGGGGCGTCCTCCTCTACCTCAACCAGGAGGGCCGGGGCATCGGCCTGAACAACAAGATCCGCGCCTACCACCTGCAGGACCAGGGCTACGACACGGTCGAGGCGAACGAGCGGCTCGGCTTCAAGCCCGACCAGCGCGACTACGGCATCGGCGCGCAGATTCTCGGCGAGCTCGGGGTCAAGAGCATGCGGCTGCTGACCAACAACCCCCGCAAGTTCATCGGCCTCGAGGGATACGGGCTGTCGGTGGCGGCCACCCTCGCCCTCGAGGTGCCCACCACCGGGCTGGCGCGCTCGTACCTCCAGACCAAGAAGGCCAAGCTGGGGCATACCCTGAAGTCTGTCTGAGGGAGCCGCGGTCCGCCCCCCTCTGCGCTGACAACCGTCCCGGGCGCCGCCCGACGCCCGCCCCCCCGAAGCCGCCGGCCATGTCGGTACGGAATTTGCGTTGACAACTACCGCCGGAAGGGCGCTATCATAAGCGGTTGCGTCTGGTCCCCCTTCCCCTGGCTACAGATGTTCGCCTCGCTGAGTGAACGGCTGCAATCGGTGTTCGCCGCGGTGCGCCGCGACGCCCGCCTGACCCCCGAGTCGGTCGAGACGGCGCTGCGCGAGATCCGGCTGGCCCTCCTCGAAGCGGACGTCAACTTCAAGGTCGTCCGCGCCTTCATCGACCGGGTGCGCGACCGCGCCGTCGACCGCGCGGTCCTCGAGAGCCTGACCCCGACGCAGCAGGTCGTCGCCATCGTGCGCGACGAGCTGCGCGCCCTGCTCGGCGACGGCGAGGGCGGCCTCGCGCCGACCCGCCAGCGCCCGCAGGTGGTGCTGCTGCTCGGGCTGCAGGGGGCGGGGAAGACGACGACCACCGTCAAGCTCGCCAAGTGGCTGGAGCGACGGGGCCGGCACGCCATGGTGGTGTCGACGGACGTGCGGCGGCCGGCGGCCATCGAGCAGTTGGGGATCCTCGCCCGCGAAGCCGGCGTCCGCGTGCACGAGCCGGATGCGGGGACCGGCGTGGCGGCGCGGGCGGAGGGGGCGGTCGAATCGGCGCGCGGGATGGGTTTCGACGCGGTACTCGTCGATACCGCGGGGCGGCTGCACATCGCCGACGACCTGATGCGCGAGCTCGAGACCCTGAAGACCGCGGTCGAACCGTCGGACCTGCTCTACGTGGCCGACGCGATGACCGGGCAGGACGCGATCAAGAGCGCCGGCGAGTTCAACCGGCGCATCGGCATCGACGGCGTCGTGCTGACCAAGATGGACGGGGACGCCCGCGGCGGTGCCGCGCTGTCGGTGGTCTCCGTCGTCGGGGTGCCGGTGACCTTCGTCGGCGACGGCGAGCGCATCGACGACTTCCATCCCTTCCATCCCGACCGCCTCGTGTCGCGCATGCTCGGCATGGGCGACGTGCTCTCGCTCGTCGAGAAGGCCGAACAGGTGGTCAGCCGCGAGGACGCGTCGCGGCTCGAGCGGAAGATCCGGCGGAACGACTTCACCCTGCAGGACATGCGGGACCAGTTGACGACGGTGAAGCGGATGGGGCCGCTCGACCGCCTGATGGACCTCATCCCCGGCATGGGGCGGATGGCCCCGGACGCGCCCGGCGAGGTGGACACGCGGGCGCTCGGGCGGACGATGGCGATCATCGACTCGATGACCCCGCGGGAGCGCCGGCAGCACCAGATCATCAACGGCAGCCGCCGGCGCCGGATCGCCCGCGGCAGCGGGACCACGGTGCAGGAGGTCAACCGCCTCCTGAAGCAGTTCGTCGAGATGCGCCGCATGCTGCGCTCGGTCGGCGCGGCGGCGCGGCCCCGGAAGGGGAAGCGCGGCCGGCGGGTTCCGGCCCTGCCGCCGGGCATGGGGTTCCCCGGACGCTGAGCGGGAAGGGCGTCCCGCGGACGTGGAGCGCACGGCCGACCGGGCAACCGCGGCGCGACACGGACACCGGGCGCCCCGCGGGCGTGGAGTACGGGCGCGACGAGCTAGGAATCTGCGCCGTAGAACGGTGCAGACTCCCAGCGAGTTGGTTGGGCGGGGAGCGGAGCCGCAGGCGACGCTCTCCGGGCTAAGCGAGGAGAAAGACTGGCGACATGCTGACTATTCGATTGAGCCGGGTGGGGACGACGAAACGGCCGTTCTACCGCGTGGTGGTCATGGAATCGCATACGCCGCGGGACGGCCGATTCGTGGAGTCGCTGGGGCACTACAACCCGCGGACGGAGCCCGAGACGGTGGAGGTCGACCACGAACGGGTGGCGCACTGGATCGGCAAGGGGGCGCGCCCGTCCGACACCGTCCGCACGCTGCTCGCGAGGCATCCCGCGCCGCCGGCCGAGCCGGAGGCGCCCGATGCGGCCGCGGCGGGCGGCGGCGGGCCGGCGGGCGGCGGCGGGCCGGCGGGCGGCGGCGAGCCGGCGGGCGGCGACGGGGCCGCGGTGACGGCATGAGCCGCCCCCGGGACGTCGTCGAGGTCATCGCCCGCGAGCTCGCGGACAGCGCCGAGGACATCTCGGTGACGGAGCGGGAAGGGCGCGACGCCACGCACGTCGAGCTGTCGACGGCGGGTCGGGACCTCGGCCGCATGATCGGGCGGCAGGGCCGCACCGCGGCGTCCATCCGCGTGCTGGCGGCGCTGGCCGCCGAGTCCGACGACCGGCGCGTCGTGGTCGACTTCGTCGACGAACAGTGAGAGGCGGCCCGCGCTTGGGCGGTACGGCTCCGGGCGCGGGAGGTCGCAGGACATGGCTCGTCGACGAACGGTGAAGGGCGGTCCGCGGTGGGCGACACGGCTCCGGAGGCGGAATCACCGCGGGACACGCCTCGTGGATGAGCGGTGAGGGGCGGTTGGCGGTGACGGCATCCGCGGCGGGGGACGTCGGCGGCGCGCCGACGGCCGGCCGGTTCGGGGAGGGGCCTTCCGAGGCCCCCGCGCCGGCCGCGCCCGACTGGGACGCGATGATCCCGGTCGGCCGCGTCGCTAGGCCGCACGGGAACGCCGGGCGGGTCGTCATCGACCCCGACACCGACTTCGCCGAGGACCGGTTCCGGCCCGGCAACGCCGTCTACGCGCGCCGCGGCGGGGACGTCGAGCGGCTCGTGCTCCGCGACGTGCGCTTCCACCGGGGCCGGCCCGTCGTCGGCTTCGAGGGGGTCGAGACCATCCCCGGCGCGGAGGCGCTGGCGGGGGCCGAGGTCGGGGTGCCGGCCGAGTCCCTCGGCCCCTTGCCGGCCGGCACGTTCTACTATCACGAGCTGATCGGGTGCCGCGTGGAGACGGTGGACGGACGCGCGGTGGGCACGGTGGCGTCGATCGAAGGGGACGGCGGGACGCACCGGCTGGTCGTCGGGGACGCGTCCGACGAGGTGCAGGTGCCCTTGACCGCCCCGATCTGCGTGCGCGTGGACCCGCGCGAGCGGATCATCGTGCTCGACCCGCCGGCGGGGCTGCTGGAGCTCAACCGGTCAAGCCGCGCCCGCGGCGGCGGGTGAGGCACCCTCGAATGGGGCCCAATGCCGAGGTTCGACATCGTCACCGTCTTCCCGCACCTGATGCGGGCGATGGTGGGGGAGGGCGTGCTCGGCCGGGCCGTGGAGCGGGGCGTCGTGCAGATCGGCGTGCACGATCTGCGGGACTACACGGCGGACCGGCACCGCAGCGTCGACGACGTGCCCTACGGCGGGGGGCCGGGGATGGTGCTGAAGGCGGAGCCGTTCATCGGGGCGGTCGCCGCCATCCGGGAACGGCACGGCGTCCCCGACGCGGTGGCGCTGATGTCGCCGCAGGGCCGGCCCTTCGCGCACCGGGAGGCCCTGCGGCTGAGCCGGCTGCCGCACGTCGTGCTGCTCTGCGGCCGCTACGAGGGGGTCGACGAGCGCGTCCGGGACTTGGTGGCCACCGAGGAGATTTCCATCGGCGACTACGTGCTGACGGGGGGCGAGCTGCCCGCGGCGGTGGTGGTCGACGCGGCGGTCCGGTTCGTCCCCGGCGTGGTCGGCGACGCCCGTTCGGTCGATGACGATTCGTTCGTGCGGGGGATCTTCGATCATCCGCACTTCACCCGGCCGGCGGCCATCGGCTCCCATGCGGTACCCGACGTTCTCCTGTCGGGGCATCACGCGGAGATCCGCTGGTGGCGGAAGCGGGAGGCGCTGAGGCGGACGCTGGCGCGCCGGCCGGACCTGCTGGACGCGGCGGCGCTCGACGGCGAGGATCGGGCAATCCTGGAGGAGTTGAACGGCGGCGTCCGCGGGAAGTGATCGGTTCCCGCGGGACGCCGATGCGTGCGGCGGCGCGGCCGGCGGCGGCCCGCCCGTGCGCCGCCGCCCTGGAGCGGTCAGATGAATGTCATGCAGACGATAGAGCAGGAGCAGTTGCGCGAGCGCCCCGACCTTCGGCCGGGCCTGACGGTTCGCGTGCACGTCAGGATCCGCGAGGGCGGGAAGGAGCGCATCCAGGTCTTCGAGGGCGTCGTCATCTCCATCCGCCGGGGCGGGCCCCGGGCGACGTTCACGGTGCGGAAGGTGTCGTTCGGCCAGGGCGTGGAGCGCATCTTCCCCCTGCACTCCCCGTCGATCGACCGGATCGAGATCGGACGCGCGGCCCGCGTGCGGCGCGCCAAGCTCTACTTCCTCCGCGGTCTGCGGGGGCGGGCGGCCCGGCTGCGCGAGCGGCGTCGGCCGGCCGAGGGCTCGAAGTAGGCCGGCGCCGGGGCGGCGCGCCGTCCGGGGTCCGCGGCGCGGCGGGCGCGTGCCGGCGGCGGGCGGGGCGGCGGGCCGCGGTCGGAACCCGTGGGGTCCGGACAGCGTGAATCGGCGTCGCCGACGCGGGGGCGGCGGCCTCGGCCGGCGTCGGCGCGGCGCACGGCGGAGAACGCCCTGCGCCGGCTCGGGTTCGTCCGTATCGCGGGGGTCGACGAGGCCGGCCGGGGGTGCCTGGCGGGACCGGTGGTCGCCGCCGCGGTGGTGCTCTCTTCCCGGCGCCTCGTCGGCCTCCGCGACTCGAAACTGTTGACGGGCGCGGCCCGCGAGCGTTTGTACGACCGCATCCTCGATTCGTGCCTGGCGTGGGGGGTCGGCGTCCGGGAGGCGGGGGAGGTCGACCGGCTCAACGTGCACCGGGCGTCCCTGGCCGCGATGCGGGACGCGGTGCGGGGTCTGGCGCCCCTGCCGGATTTCGTGCTCGTGGATGCGTTCCGGGTCCCGTCCCTCTTCATACCCCAGCGCGGCGTGGTCGGGGGCGACCGGCGCTGCGCCTGCATCGCGGCCGCGTCGATCGTGGCCAAGGTGACGCGGGACCGCGGGATGGTCCGTCTGCATGGAGCCGACGGCCGGTACGGGTTCGATCGCCACAAGGGCTATGCGACCCCCGAGCACCTCGCCGCCGTGGCCCGCCACGGCCCGTCGCCCGCGCACCGCCGGACGTTCCGGCCGTCTTCCGGGTCCGATGTCTGATACCATCGGGGAGCGGGGCGGAGCCCCGCGGGGAGGGTGAGATTCACCGACTGTCGCGGATCCTGCTGACCGTGTACTTCCTCGAAACGGGGCTGGTGCTGCTGGTGGCGCCGTGGATCACCCTGTGGGAGCGGAACTTCTTCGTCGAGGTCCTGCCGTTCTGGGGAAGCGTGGCCGGCCTCCACAGTGTCCGGGGCGCGGTGTCGGGCGTCGGCCTCGTCAGCCTCGCCGTCGGCCTGTGGGAGTTGACGGCGGCGGTCGGCGCGTCCGTCCTGCGTCGGCGCGCGGCCCGGCGCGAACCGTCGCCGCCCGCCGCCGGCGTCGAGCGCGCGCTCGCGGAGGAGGCCGGATCCTGGTCGCGGAAGTCCTGACGCGCCGGCCGGTCGTCTCCCTGGTCACGGCCCGGCGCCGACTCGCGCCGCACGGCGGCGGCACGGATCTCGTGAAGAGGCAGATCGCTTCAGCCGTCCGCGCCGGCGTCGACCTCATACAGATTCGCGAGCCCGACCTGTCCGATCGCGTGTTGCTCGATTTGGTGCGCGGCGCGGTCGACGCGGCGCGGGGAAGCGGGAGCCTGATTCTGGTCAACGATCGAGTCGACGTGGCGTTGGCGGCGGGTGCCGACGGCGTGCACCTGCCGAGCTCCTCAGTCCCCGCCCCGGTGATGCGGGGCCACCTGCCGCCCGGATTCCTGCTCGGACGTTCCGTGCACGGGGCGGCGGAAGCGGCGCGGGTGGAGGCCGGGGGAGGCCTCGACTATCTCACCATGGGCACCGTGTACGCCTCCGCATCGAAGCCGGGCCGGGCCCCGTGCGGCATCGCGGGGCTGGCCGCGGCGGCCCGGGCGGTGCGTCTCCCGGTATTGGCGATCGGGGGCGTGACCGTCGACAGGATGCGGGAAGTGCTGGATGCCGGGGCGGCCGGCGCCGCTGCGATCGGTCTCTTCGCGCAGCCCGGACCCGCCGGCGGCTTCGATGCAATCAGTGCAATCGCCGCGGAGATCCGCAGATGCTCGGAGAAACACTGAACGTCACGCCGACCGACTCGGGGGCCTCGCGCGGTCCGTCCGCGGATGTGGGGGCGCGTCTTCGCGAGGCGCGCGAGGCGAGGAACATGGAGCTCCGGGACATCGCCGGCACGACCAAGATCTCCGTCGGCGCGCTGGAGGCCATCGAGCAGAACGACTTCGGTTCGTTGCCGGGCGGGATCTTCACGCGGGCCTTCGTCCGCGCCTACGCGAGCGAGGTGGGGCTGGAGCCCGAACAGACGACCCGCGACTTCATGGCTCAGGCCCCCGTCGAGGCGGCCCACGACGCGGCCCGGATCGAGGAAGGGCAGATGCCGAGCGCGCGGCAGGTGCTCGAGACCGTGTTCAAGCTGCTCGTCGTCGGGGTGCCTCTGGCCGGGCTGATCTTTCTCGGGCTGCGCGGCATACCGGCCTTCTCTCCGGATCCGGGAGACGCCGGCGCTCCGGTCGAGGCGGCTCCCCCGCCCGCGCCGCCGCCGCCCGCCGCGCCGGTCGGGGTCGAGGAGGCCGCGCCGCCGGTCGAGGAGTCGCTGGCCATCGTGCTGCGGCCCCGTGGCGAGAGCTGGGTGTCGCTGACGGTGGACGGAGAGGTGGTGGTGTCCCGCATCATGCAGGCCGGCGAGGAGGAGTCCTACGAAGCCGAGCGGGAAATCACCCTCAACGTCGGCAACGCCGGCGGGTTCGACTTCACGATCAACGGGCTGCCGGCGCGCTCCCTCGGCAGTCAGGGCGAGGTGAGGACGGCCCGCATCACCCCAGAGAACTACCTCGACTACGTCGCTCCGTGACGCCGGGGGACGCCGTCTCCGGCCCGCGCTCGATCGCGCCGTCCGGCCCGCCGGTCGGGCGGGGGACGTCAGTCGAGTCGCCGCACGCGGAGGCCGTCGAGGTCGATCCGGCTCTCGAGGAGGCGGGCGCCGGTGCCCGCCAGCGCGTCGCGTACGGCGTCGCGCCGCGCGGGGTCGACGAGAAAGAAGACGCACCCCCCGCCGCCTGCGCCACAGACCTTGCCGGCGGCCGCGCCGGCCGCGGCCGCGGCCGCGAACAGTCGGTCGATGGCCGGCGTGGTCACCCCGGGCGCGAGGGCCTGCCGTTCGCGCCACTCCGCCGTCACCTGCCGCGCGAGCGCCGTCCAGTCGCCGCGGGTCAGGGCGTCGCGGGCCGCCGCCGCGATCCCGGCGATGCGCCCGAGGCGGGCGACGACGGCGGCGTCGCCCTCGATGTGCCGCCGCGTGATCTCCCAGTTGTTGATGCCCGACGACCGGGAGTCGCCGCTGTAGGCGAGCACGAGGCGGCGTTCGAGGTCGGCGGGGTCGACGTCGAGGGGGACGCGGCGCACCCCCGCCGGCCCGAGCTCCACCGCGGCGACGCCCCCGTAGCGGGCCGGCCGGTAGTCCTGGACCCCGGTGGGGATGCCCAGGGTGCGGGCCTCCAGGTTCATCGCCAGGGTCAGGAGCTGCTCGGCCGGGTAGTCGACCCCGCGCCAGGCGGCGAGGGCCGCGCACACCGCGACGTTGAGGGCCGACGAGCCCGCGATGCCCGCGCCCATCGGCGACGCCGCGCGGGTGGCGACCCGCACCCCGTCGACCTCGAAGAACCGGACGATGTGCGCGAGCAGGCGGTTGTCGCCGTCGGTGGCGAGCCCGCGCCACGTGTCTGCGCTGAGGCCGGCCCCGGTGTCCTCCGACACGATGTGCAGGCGGCCGTCGGGGCTCGCCGTCACCGTGCACGCGGCGCGCTGCGCGATGGCCGCGTTCACCGTCTGCGCGCCGGGGTGGAAGAGGTACAGGGGCCAGATGTCGAGCGTGCCCCCCGCGAGGTCGATGCGCGTGGGGGCCGATGCGTGCACTTGCACGCGCGAATTATAATCGCACGGTGTCGTCTCTCCCCCGGCCGGCCGTCGTCGGCCGCTTCCGGCCGCCTCCGGCCGAGAATCCCTTTGCCGCGGCCCCCGCGGCGGCGCCGGATCCGTGCGCCTCGCGCGGCGGATGTCCGCCCCGCTTCGGGAGGGAGCGCCGGTCGTGACCGCCCTGCACCACCAGGTCGGGCAGGTCATGATGGCCGGGTTCGCCGGACGCGCGGTGCCGGTCGAGCTCAGGGCCCTCGCGCGCGAATGGGACCTCGGCGGGGTCGTGCTGTTCGCCCGCAACGTCGAGGCGCCGGAGCAGGTCGCGGAGCTGGCCTTCGAGGCGCGGGGGCTCGGGCGGGAGGCGCCCGCGTGGGTCGGGATCGACCAGGAGGGGGGCCGGGTCGCCCGGCTGCGGGCGCCGTTCACCGAATGGCCGGCGATGGTCCATCTCGGGAGGCGCGGCGCCGACGACCTCGCGGACCGGTTCGCGCGGGCGTTGGCGGCAGAGCTGTCGGCGGTGGGCGTGACCCTCGACTTCGCGCCGGTCCTCGACCTCTTCAACGAAACGGCGGACCCCGTGATCGGCGACCGCGCCCTCGCCGCGGATCCCGAGACCGTGGGGCGGCTCGGCGCGGTCATCGTCGCCGGCCTGCAGGCGGGCGGGGTGGCCGCCTGCGGCAAGCACTTCCCGGGGCACGGCGACGTCGGGGTCGATTCCCACGAGGCGCTGCCGGTGGTCGAGCACGATCCCGAGCGGCTCCGCGCGCACGAGATGGCGCCGTTCCGGGCCGCCGTCGCCGCGGATGTCGCGGCGGTGATGACCGCGCACGTCGTCTATCCCGCGCTGGACGAGGCGCGTCCGGCGACCCTCTCGCGCGCGATCGTCGACGGCATGCTGCGGCGCGAATGCGGCCACCGCGGGCTCGTGATGACCGACGACCTCGAGATGGGGGCGATCACCGCCGACCGGACGGTGGAGCGGGCGGCGGTCGAGGCGCTCGCGTGCGGCTGCGACACCGTCCTCGTCTGCGGGCCGTCGGTCGAGCGGCACGCGGCGGTGCTGGAGGCCGTCGTCCACGCCGTCGAGGACGGCGAGCTGGACCGGCGCCTCGTCGAGGAGGCGTGTGCGCGACAGGAACGCGTCAAGGCGCGTTTCCTCGCCGGCGAGCCGCCGCGCCGCCCGCTGTCGCGACGGGAGATACTGGAGCGCATCGGCGGCGCCGAGCACCAGGCGCTGGCGGAGACGATGGCGCGGGCCTGATGCGGCGCCGCGGTCCGCGGTCATCGCGGTCGCCGCCGAACCGGGGCGGGAGGACGTCAGCGCGTAGAACGGCTTGCAGTCCCCCAATGCCCCGATCCGCGACGACCGCAACCGCGAAGGACGGGTCCTGACGCATGAGACGCCACGCCGCGGGGCTCGACGCGTAATGCGGAAGCCGCGCCGCCTCGCGCCGGGCGACCGCATCGCGGTCGTGGCGCCGGCGAGCGGGTTCGACCGCGAACGATTCGACCGGGGCGTGGCCGAGGTCGCGCGCCTCGGCTTCGAACCGGCGCCCGCGGACGGCGTCTTCGAGCGCCGCGGGTACGTGGCGGGAGAGGCCCGCCGCCGCGCCGCCGCCCTCGCCGCGGCGTGGCGGGACCCGGGCGCGGCCGCCGTGATCGGGGCGCGCGGCGGGTACGGGAGCGCCCAGCTTCTGCCGCTGCTCGACCCCGACGGCCTCGGCGGCGAGCCGAAGGCGTTCATCGGCCACAGCGACCTCACCGCCCTGCTCGTCCATCTCACGACGCAGCGCGGGGTGGTCTGCTTCCACGGACCCATGGTGGTGGACCTCGCGGGCGGCGATGCGGGCTACGACCGGGAGTCGTTCCTCAGCAGTCTCATGACGGCGGCGCCGATGGGGGAGCTGGCCGCCGACGCGATGCGGACGCTGCGGCCGGGCGACGCGCGCGGACCCCTGCTCGGGGGCACGCTCACGCAGCTCGCGGCCTCGCTCGGCACGCCCCACGCGTTCTCCCCGCCCCCGGGCTACGTGCTGCTGCTCGACGAGGTCGGCGAGCGGCCCTACCGGATCGACCGGATGCTCACCCAGTTGATCGGCGGCGGCGTGCTGCGCCGCGCCGCCGCCGTCGTGTGCGGCGAGCTCCCGGGCTGCGACGAGCCGGGCGGGGGGGTGACCGCCCGCGGCGTCGTCGCCGACCTGCTCGACGCGTTTCCGGGGCCGGTGCTGTTCGGGTTCCCGACCGGGCATACGTCGGGGCCGGCCCTGACGGTGCCCCTGGGCGTCGAGGTGCGGGTGGCGGGCGGCGCGCGCCCCCGTGTCGCGGTGACCGAATCGGCGGTCCTCTGACGGCGGCCGGAGGAGTGCCGGCACGACGCGATGAAGGTGCACCTGATCGGAATCTGCGGCACGGCGATGGCCACCCTCGCCGCGATGCTGAAGGAGGAGGGGCACGATGTCGCGGGCTCCGACCAGCACGTCTATCCCCCGATGAGCGACTTCCTCGCCGAGCGCGGCATTCCCTGCCGGGACGGCTACGACGCCAAACACGTGCCCGCGGACATCGATCTGGCGGTGATCGGGAACGCGGTCTCGCGCGGCAACCCCGAGGTCGAGGCGGTGCTCGACCGGGGGCTCCGCTACCGCTCGCTCCCCGAGATGGTGCGCGAGACGTGGCTCTGGGACCGCCGGTCGATCGTCGTCGCCGGCACCCACGGCAAGACGACGACCGCGTCGCTGGTGGCGTGGCTGCTGACCGAGGGCGGGCGCGACCCGAGCTTCCTCATCGGCGGCGTGACCGGCAACTTCGGGTCGAGCTGCCGCCTGGGCGGGGGCCGCGAGTTCGTGATCGAGGGCGACGAGTACGACAGCGCGTTCTTCGACAAGACCGCGAAGTTCCTGAAATACCTGCCGGACATCGCGGTCGTGGGCAACCTCGAGTTCGACCACGCCGACATCTACGCCGACTTCGAGGCCATCCGGGTGGCGGTGCGGCGCTTCGTCGCCCTGCTGCCCCGGCGGGGGCTGCTGCTCGTCGGCGCCGACAGCCCCGCCGCCCTGGAGGCGGCGGCGGGGGCGCCGTGCCGGGTGGAGACGTTCGGCCTCGCCGCCGGCACCGATTGGCGCGCGACGGGGGTCGAGCCCGCCCCCGACGGGACCGCGTTCACGGTGGAGCACCGCGGTTCGCCGGTCGGGCGGGTCCGCGCGCCGCTCGTCGGCGGCTTCAACGTGCGCAACGTGCTCGCGGCGTTCGCGGCGGCCCGCGCGGTGGGGCTGGACGCCCCGACCCTCGTCGGCGCCGTCGGCCGGTTCGCGGGCGTCCGCCGGCGTCTGGAGGTCCGCGGGCGCGAGGGCGGCGTCACCGTGTACGACGACTTCGCCCACCATCCGACCGCGGTCCGCGAGACCCTGGCCGGGCTGCGGGCGGCGTTCCCCGCGCGCCGGATCTGGGCGCTGTTCGAGCCCCGCTCCGCCACCGCCTGCCGGCGGGTCTTCCAGACGGCGTTCGCCGAGGCCTTCGGCGACGCCGACGAGACGCTGATCTGGCGCGTGCACCGCGCGACGCTGCCCGCGGCCGAGCGGCTGTCGGAGCCGGCGCTCGCGGCGGCGATCCGCGCCGGCGGCGGACGCGCCCGGTTCCTGCCGGACCTGTCGGACATCGTGCGGACGGTGGCGGACGAGGCGCGGGAGGGCGATCTGGTCGTCGCGATGTCGAACGGGGCGTTCGGGGGCGTCCACGGGCGGCTGCTGGAGGCGCTCGCCACGTCGCCGGGCGCCCCCGGTGACGCCCCGCGCGCCGATGGATCTGGCGGGCGCCGGCTCGACGATGCGTGACCGGAAGTCTGCGTCGCAGGCCGGCGCGGAGCCCCGGCGGCCGGTTGGGCGGCAGGCGGAACGGCCCGCGGGGATTGGCGCGCTCGGAGCGGGTGTCACGGCTCAGCGCGGACTCCTGACGTGGGTTGGGTGCTAAGCGGCGGTCGACGGCGGGCGCGCCGGGGGCCGCCGCGCCGGGTTCGGATTCCCGTGACAGAATAGGCGCCGGATTGGGATGGTGGGGGCGGTGAGCGGGGGGGCGGGTCCGGCGCGGGAGTGGCGTATTCGTTTCGTCGGCGACGCCGCCGTCGCCCTCGAGTTCGAGCCGCGCATCGACCCGCGCGTCAACGCCCGCGTGGTGGCGGCGGCGGCGAGGGTCGCGGCGGGGCGGCACGCGGGCGTGCGTGACATCGTCCCGAGCTACCACGCGGTCACCGTGTACTTCGATCCCGTGCGGGGGGACGCCGGCCGGGTGCGGGCGGCGCTGGAGGAGGCGGCGCCGGCACCCGCCGAGGGCGCCGACGCGTCCCGCGAGGTCGTCATCCCGGTGCGCTACGGCGGCGCTGGGGGTCCCGACCTGGAGGAGGTGGCGGCCTTCGCGGGATGCCCGGCCGGGGAGGTGGTCCGCCGGCACGCGGCGACCGTCTACCGCGTCTACATGGTCGGCTATCTGCACGGCTTCGCCTATCTCGGCGCCGTGGACCCGCGCATCGCCATGCCCCGGCGCCCCACCCCGCGGCTGGCGGTGCCCGCCGGCTCGGTGGGCATCGCGGGCGGACAGACCGGCGTCTATCCGACCGCCGCGCCGGGCGGCTGGCGCCTCATCGGCCGCACCGCGGTTCGCATGTTCGACGCCGAGCGCGACCCGCCGGGCCTCGTCGGCCCCGGCGACCGGGTCCGCTTCGAGCCGATGCCGGCGGGGGTGCCGACGGCGGGGGCCCGGGCGTGATCCGGGTGGCCGACGCGGGCCTGCTGACCACCGTGCAGGACGCCGGACGGTGGGGCTGCCAGCACCTCGGCGTGCCCGTCGCCGGGCCCATGGACCCGCTGTCGCACCGGACCGCGAACCTGCTCGTCGGCAACCCCGCGGACCGGGCGGCCCTGGAGGTGACCCTGGTGGGTCCAGACCTCGAGTTCCTCGACGACACCGTCTTCGCCGTCGCCGGCGCCCGGTTCGACCTGCGGCTCGACGGGAAGCCGATGCGGAGCGGGGTGGCGGCCCGCGCCGGCTGGGGGAGCCGCCTGCGCTTCGGCCGGCGCACGGCGGGGGCGCGCGCCTACGTGGCGGTGCGCGGCGGCGTCGACGTCCCGCTGCGGCTCGGCAGCCGGAGCACCGACCTCGCCAGCCGCTTCGGCGGCCTCGGCGGGCGGCCGCTGCGGTCCGGCGACCGCCTCGACGTGGGCCCGGCCGTCGCCGCGCCGGTCCCGCGCCCGCGGCCGGACCCCGCGTTCCCCCTGCCGGCGGGGGGCGCGCGGGTGCGGTTCATGCCGGGAGCGGACCCGGAGCGGTTCGAGGACGGCGAGCTGGAGCGTCTGGCGGAGTACCGGTTCACCGTCGGACCCGACTCGAATCGCATGGGCTACCGGCTGCAGGGGCCCGCGATCGGCCTCGCCGACCCCGCCCCCGTCCTCTCGTCCGCCACGCCCCCGGGCACGATCCAGGTCCCCCCCGCCGGCCACCCCATACTGCTCATGGCCGACCGGCAGACGACCGGCGGCTACGCGGTGCTGGGGACCGTGATCACCGCCGACCTCGGGGTGGCCGGACAGCTCGCGCCGGGGGACTGGATCGCCTTCGACGCCTGCGGCCAACGCGAAGCGGCCGCCGCCCTCGCCGAGAGCGAGCGGCGGCTGACGGCGTCGGTGCCGTCGGCGGGCCGGGGGGCGGCGGGCGTCGCGGGCGCGGGAAGAGCGGGCGCCGCGCGATGAAGCACTGGCTACGTCCAGAACTCGCACGGTCGCGGGCGCGGGCCGCGGAGGCCGACGAGGCGGACGCCCTCGCCGAGGTCTTCGGCGGCCGCGTCCGCCGGCGGGCGCCCCTCGCGGGCCTGACCACGTTCCGCGCGGGGGGGGCGGCCGACTGGCTGGTCGAGACCGCGCGGGCGTTGGACCTCGCGGCGGCGGTCAGGATTGCGGACCGGCTCGGGCTGCCGCTGACCGTGCTCGGCGGCGGCTCCAACGTGCTGGTGGCCGACGCCGGCGTGCGCGGCCTCGTCGTCCGCCTGCGCCACGGGACGATCGCGCGCACCGGCGCGGACACCGTGCGCGCGGACGCCGGGGTGACCGTCAACCGCCTGGTGCGGTGGACGATCCAGCGCGGTCTGTCCGGGCTGGAGCGCTGGGCGGGGACGCCGGGCACGGTGGGCGGCGCCGTCCGCGGCAACGCGCACTTCGACGGCCGGCTCATCGGCGGCGCGGTGACCGCGGTGGGCCTCGTGGATCGCGCCGGCGCGGAGCTCGTCGCGCCGCGGGAGGCCATGGCGTTCGCCTACGACGACAGCCGCGTGCAGCACACCGGCGAGCTCGTGCGCTGGGCCGAGTTCCGGGTGGGCCGGGAAGAGCCGGCGGCCCTGCGGGCGGCGGCCCGCCGGTCGCTGGCGTTCCGCAAGCGGACCCAGCCCCTCGCGCAGGCGTCGGCGGGATGCGTCTTCCAGAACCCCCGCCCCGGGGACGGTCCGTTGCCGGACGGCGTGCCGCGGTCCGCCGGGGCCCTGATCGAGCGCGCGGGGCTCAAGGGGCGCCGCATCGGCGGGGCGGTGGTGTCGCCCCGGCACGGGAACTTCATCGTGAACGGGGGAGGGGCCGCGGCGCGGGACGTGCGCCGCCTGATCGAGGCGTGCCGGAGCGCGGTCGCCGAGCGCTTCGGGGTGGTCCTGCGCGACGAGGTCGTGTACCTGGGCGAGTTCGACGGGGCCCGCGCGCCCTAGTAGTCTGCGCCGTAGAACGGAGCAGACTCCCAGCGGGTTGGTTGGGCGGCGGGCGGAGCCGTAGGCGACGCTCTCCGCCCTGGCCCGGAGCCGGGGGAGGTCCGTCGGCGGAGAATGCGGCATCGGGGCGGCGGAGCCGCCGCGCGGGGATGACGACATGGCGAGACCGGTGGGAAGCAGTCTGACGAGTCTGGTGGTCGAGGGCGGCCACCGCCTGGAGGGCCGAATCGACGTCGAGGGCAACAAGAACGCGGCGCTGCCGCTGCTCGCCGCCTGCCTGCTGACGGACCGGACCTGCGTCCTCACCAACGTGCCCCGCATCAAGGACGTGCAGGTGATGTCGGAGCTGCTGCGGGGTCTCGGGGCCGTGATCGGGGGGGAGGAGACCACCACCCTGCGGGTCGACTGCGCCGAGGTCGCCGGCGACGTCCCGGACCGCGACCTCGTGGGCCGGCTGCGGGGCTCGGTGCTCCTGTGCGGTCCCCTGCTGGCGCGGCGCGGCCGGGTACGGCTCGCGCCGCCGGGGGGGGACTTCCCGGCGCGGCGCACCCTGTCGGCCCATCTGCAGGCCCTCGAGGCGATGGGGGTGCGGCGCCTCGCGGACCGCGCGGGCGACTTCGTGCTCGAAGCGCCGGACGGACTGCGGCCGGCCTCCCTGTACCTGGAGGAGGCGTCGGTGACGGGCACCGAGACCGCCCTGCTGGCGGCGGCCGCCGCCCCGGGCGTGAGCGAGATCCGGCACGCCGCCTGCGAGCCGCATGTGGCGGAGCTGTGCCGGTTCCTCACCCGGATGGGCGCCGAGGTCGAGGGGGCCGGCACGTCCACCCTGCGCATCGCCGGCTGCGGGCGGCTAGCGGGGGTCGAGCACCGGCTCGGCGGCGACTACATCGAGGCGGGGAGCTGGGCGGTGGCGGCGGCGGTGACGGGCGGCGAGATCGACGTGCACGGTGCCGCCGCGGGCGACCTCGAGCCGATCACCTCGGTGCTGAGGAGGATGGCCGTCGACTGCGAGGTGGACGATGACCGGCTGCGGCTCCGCCCGTCGACGCCGGAGGCGGTCCGGCAGATCACCACCGCGCCGTGGCCGGGCTTTCCGAGCGACATGGTCAGCCTCATCTCCGTGCTCGCCACCCAGGCGCGGGGGGCGACGCTGATCCACGACTGGATGTACGAGCTGCGGCTCTTCGCCCTCGAGCAGTTGAGCGGGATGAACGCGGACCTGTTCCTGTGCGATCCCCACCGCATGATCGTCAACGGCCCCGCCTCGCTAACCGGCCGCACCCTCGACAGCCGGGACCTCCGGTCGGGGATGGCCCTCATCGCGGCGGCGCTGGCCGCCGCCGGCACCAGCCGCATCCACCCCTTGGAGACGGTCGAGCGCGGCTATGCGCAGCTCGTCGAGCGGCTGCTCGCCGTGGGCGCGCGCATCCACGTCGAGACGCCGTGATGCGGCCGGGGAGCGGCGGGCGTCGGCGGCGGACGGCGCGCGTCACCGGGGCTCGGGCCGCGGCGGAAGTATGGGGAGGACCTCGGCGGGGTCGAAGTCGGGGGGTGGCACGGGCCGCGGGTCGCGCGGCGGCCGCAGGGCGCCGGGGACCGGGAACGGCTCCGACGTGTTCCGGTTGACGACGTCCAGGGGGGCGCCGACGCCGGCGTCGAACCGGAACGCCCGCAGGTCGGCCTCCTCCAGGGGGAGGCCGCGGACGACGCGGGGGGTCAGGGTCACGATGATGTCGGTCTCCTGCGTCTCCAGGCGGTTGCGGGAGAACAGGCGGCCGATGATCGGCAGGTCGCTCAGTCCGGGAATGCCCTCCATCAGCTCGCGCTCGTCGTCGCGGATCAATCCCGCCAGGATGCTGGTCTCGCCGTTGCGCAGCCGAATCGTCGTGGTGATCGAGCGGTTGGCGAAGACCGGCAAGCCCCCGTAACCCTCGCCCGCGTGGCCGGTCACCTCGATGACGAGGGCGAGGGAGACCTCGTCGTTGTGGTGGATGTAGGGCGTGATCTCGATCGCGACGCCCAAATCGACGTAGTTGAACGACGTCACCGGCTGCTGCTGGAGGCCGCCGACCGCGATCGGGGTGAACTCGGTGACGGGGACCGGCACCCGATCGCCGAACTGCGCATCGGCGGTCTCTCCCGCCGACGCCCGGATGTGGGGATTGGCCAGCGTCCGGGTGTGACGGTCGGACTTGAGCAGGCGATAGAACAGGCCCGGGAGGTCGGCGACGAAGATGTCGGCGGCGGTCAGGCTGCCGAGGTCGTCGATGGACAGGCCGCCGCGTCCGTCGGTGGGGCCGTCGCCCGCGGCGACGCCCGCGGCACCGCTGATGCCGGCCGCCCCCGCCGACGCGAACTGGAGGCCGTACTCCCGCAGCCGCTGCCGGTCGACCTCCAGCAGCTCCACGTCGATCACGACCTCGGCCGGGGGCTTGTCGATGGCGGCGATGAGGCGGGCCGCCGCCGCCACCCGCTCCGGTGTGTCCCGGATCGAGAGGGCCCCGGTGGCGGTGACCGGGGACAGCCGCCGGAGGTCGAGGACGAGGCGGAGCAGGGTGACCGTCTCGTCCATGTCCGCGTTGCTCAGGTAGAAGGTCTGGACGACCTCCTCCTCGTACTCGGTCCGCTTCGCGGGGGTGTCCGGAATCACCGTGACCGTCCGCGGCGCGGTGACGCGGTAGAAGTTCTGCGTCGACCGGGTCACCGCCGCGAAGGCGGCGGCGAGCCGCGAGCCGCGCAGATCGACGGACGTCCGCCGGTCGACGAAGGCCGGATCGAAGACGACGTTGACGTCCGAGAACAAGCCGAGCGCGGTGAGGATGTCGCGCGTGCTCGCGTCGCGGAAGACGAGGGTGTCGGGCAGCACCTCGTCGGGCAGCTCCAGCCCCTCGGGGGGGAGGAACCGCGTGCGTTCTATCAGCGCTTCGAGCTCGGTCCGGTCCGCGCGCAGGGCGGCCCGCCGGACCCGGACCCGCTCCGCGGTCTCGCGCAGGGCCTCCTGGACATCGACGCCGGCGGGGTCGAGCTCGGCCGCGATCCGGTACTCGACCAGCGCGTCCTCGTAGTTGCCGAGGCCTGAGAGGCGGAGCCCCTCCGCCTGGTGGTACTGCGCGGCGCGCAGCCTGGCCCGCTCGAGGTCGCGCCGCAGGTTGCGGTCGTCGGGCCGCTCCTCGAGCGCCCGCGTGTACTCGATCACCGCCTCGTCGAAGTTCTCGGCCAGCTCGGCGGTGCGGGCCCGGTCCCGGGCGGTCGTCGCGCAGCCCGCGGCGAGGACCAGGCACAGCCCGGCCGCGGCCAAGCGTCCGCGCCGTGGGCCGCTAGCGGAACGATCCGGACGCGGTGGCGTCGATGACATCGGCATCCCGGGGAATCTCGAAGGTGAACGGGCGGTCGGACAGGCCCACGTTCTCCCGGAGGTTCGAGAAGAAGAAGGTGGAGACGCCGCCCTGCAGGTCGTAGGCCGTCAGCCGCACGATGGCGAGCGACGGGGCGTCGACGACCACGACCAGGAACTCGAAGTCGCGCTCCGCGCGGGTCGGCGTCAGGCGCAGCGTCCGGCTGTTCGGGGGCGGGTCGTCGACGGCGTCGAACGCCGCCGTGAAGTCGGTCTCGAAGTTCCCCCGGCCGGCGAGGAAGAGGGCCGGCGTCGTGGCCTCGCCGGCGCCCGGCACCTCGAAGATGCTCACCTGCCGGTCTTCCGGCAGGTACCAGTAGAGATGCTCGCCGTCCGAGAGGTAGAGCTTGCGCTCGGGCTCGCGATAGTCCCAGCGCATCCGGCCCGGCTTCTTGACGCTGACCCTGCCGCTCTCCACGAGGGTGGTCCGCAGCACGCCGCCCCGGTAGGTGTGCGTGAAGTCGGCGGTGAAGTCGCGCACGAGGCTGTAGCGGCGCTGAAGCGCGCGCTGCAGGTCCTCCGGAGTCTCTCCCAGGGGCTGGGCGCCGGCGCAGGGGGCCGTACCCGCGAGGCTCGCGACGGCCGCGGCCGGGAGGAGGACTATCGAACGGATCCAGTCGCTCATCGGGAGACACCGGCCACGGTGATGCCGGAGATGACCGAACGGGGGAATTGGCTCTCCTCGCCGGGGTAGTACAGGACGATTCCGAGCGTATAGTGGCCGGCGTCGGCGGCGGTGAAGCTGGCCTGTAGAGAGAACCGGTCGCCGGTGATCGAGGCGCACCGGAGGCTGCCGGACTCCACGCCGTGGCGTTCCCAGAGCGCGCAGGCGGTGTCGAAGTCGTCGCGCTCGGTCGTGGTCACGGCGCCCGCGATCGTCACGCTCTCGCCGACGGCGATGCGCGCGGGCACCGGCGCGTCGAGCTCCACGTCCCTGAACTCTCCCGGGGCGATCGGCGCGTCGCCGGTCTCCACCGCCTCGACCAGCTTGGCCGCGCGCAGCGGCGTCACGTCGGTCCGCAGCGGGACCAAGCCGCCGGTGGCTTCGAAGAACGACGGAACGCCCTCCCACGTGGTCGTCCCGCCGGCCGCCGCATGGCGGGCCGCGAAGAAGTTCCAGTAGCTCATTTCCTCGGCCGACAGCAACCCGTCCCGCGACACCACCACCGTCGCCCGCGACCAGGCGTCGTCGACGGGTCCGTCGCGGGCGCCGTGCGCCGCGAGGATGTCGTTGATGTGCACGCGGCGCCCATTGCCGTCGACCGCGGTTCCGACCGCGGGGGCGGACGAGTTGTTCCCGACGAACTGGCTCTGGTTCTCGAACACGAGGAGTTCCGGCACCGCCTCCGGCCCGATCAGCCCCATCCGATAGAGGGTGGTCGGATGCAGCAGGGCCGGGGCCGGCGTCCGCTCCACCGCGTACGAGGTTCCACCGCCGACGGCCGTCACCCGCCGCGTCACGTCGAGCGCCGCGCCGGCGTAGACCTCGCCGGGATAGAGCAGGGGCGTGTGGCTGGCCGGGTCCCGGCCGGCGCGGTCGATGCCGCCGGCCAGCCCCGACCAGTCCCAGTAGTCGACCCACTGGTGGCTGATGGCGTGGGTCGACGAGGCGTTGGATGTGAACGAGACGTCCGGATAGAGCTCCACGGAGCGGAGTACGCCGGCGCTGCCGTACGCCGCCGAATCGTCGAAGACCGGCAGGGCGCCGAGGCCCGCGATGGGGTTCCGGACGTTGTGATGGAAGGCGTCGTAGGGCACGACGTGCTGCTGCCGGGGGACGAACGCGATCGACGCGTACTCGTCGCTGAAGTGCGCGTAGAACCGAATCGCCGCTTCGTCGAGCTCGTGGCCGTAGTCGCCGGCCGACAGTCGGCGATTGCCGAACTGCGGCATGACGAGGTTGACGACGTGGCTCGCGTACTGGGTCTGCGCGTCGATCGTGGTCACCTGGGCGGCCGGCACGTTCAGGGGCGCCATGCGGAGCCGGATGGCGAAGCGCCTGGCGCCGCCGTCCGCGTCCGCCGCGTCGTCGGGTCCCGGGACCAGGAGGGTGCCGAACGGAACGTAGGGGTGGTCGAAGCCGCGGCGCCTCCAGCCGATGCTGCGCCACAGCTCGGCGTCGTCCCAGCTCGGGTTGAAGATGCTGATCAGTTGTCCGTCGATGTCGGTGGTGCCGGTCCGCCGCCACGTCTCCCGCACGAGGAAGTCATCGGCGGCGGGAGAGATGCGCTCGAACGTCAGGGTCGCCACGTCGCCCGCGACGAGGAAGTCGTCGAGCGAGAGCCCGCCCGCATGGTCGGCCCGGAGCAGCCGCGGGTTCTGGTCGTACCAGAGTGGCGCGGGCAGCGCGGTCTCCGCCGTCGAGGGCATGACCGACTGGGCGACGGAGCCCGGCGGCGGGCGCCGCGCCAGGAGTCGCGCGGTGCCCCGGATGACGGGAGCCCCGCCGATGTCCGGCCCCGCGATCGGCGCGGCGAATCGTGCCGCCAGCGATTCCGCCACCTGTGCGGCCGGCGGCGGCACCCAGGTGGCCAACGTCGCAACGGCACCGATCACGCCGATGACACGAGGGAATCGCATCGATGCGCTACGCCCCGCCGACCACGGCGTCAGCCCTTCAGACTGCCGGCCTTGGGAGGCGCCTGCTTCGGCGCGTCCTTCGTGTCGGTGGGGTACTTGGCGGTGATCCAGTCCGGCAGCCCCCCCTCGAGCGCGCTCGCCCGGAATCCCCGGCGAATCAGCGCCGCCGCGACGCGCGCGCTCACCAGCTCCTCGGGATCGGAGTCGTAGGCGACGATGTCGCGGTCGGGGGGCAGGCCCGACGTGTCCACCGCATCCGGATCCACGCGCACCGCGCCGGGCAGGGTCATGGTGCTGTGCTCGTACGGATACTTGAGCCGGACGTCCAGGATGACGGGCGCGTTGGCGGCGTCCTCCTCGAGGCGGGTCTTCAGGGCTTCCTTGGTGATCCGCGGCACGGACATGCTGCTGTACGCTCCCTCGGTACTATCGGTAGGCGGCCACCGCGACATCACCCCGGCGGCTTCGCCCACGCGACCGGCATCGCCGGAGTCAGTTCATCGAACAGGCGCCGGGACCCCCCGGGTCGCCGCAGGTGCCGCAGGCGCCGGGCGCGGAGCCCGCGGAAGCCGGGGCCGGGCGGCCCACGGCGAACGCCGACAGGCGCTTCTGCAGCGTCGGGGCGTCGCAGGCCGGGCACGGCGGAGCCGCCCCCGCGCGGACCAGCAACTCGAAGTCCCGCCGGCAGCGTGAGCACCGGTACTCGTAGATGGGCATCCGCGCGAACTCCCCCGGCGCGATCCTACCACGAACCCGGCCGCGACCCGCCGTCAGCCGGCCGAGTGCTCGTCGATGGCGCGCCGGACCGCGTCGTAGTCGTCGGGCAGCTCGACGGGGATGTTCGCGAAGGTCGGCGGCACGTCGGGGAGCCGGCGCTCGTGATAGCCGAGCTTGAAGTCCGTGAACTTCAGGCCGCTGGCCGTTGAGATCACGACGACGCGGGCCCCCGCGTCGATCTGTCCCCGGCCGCGCAGCTTGATGAGGGCGGCCAGGGCCACCCCGGTGTGGGGGCAGTTGTACATGCCGGTGCGGTCGGCGCGGGCCGCCGCCTCGGCGAGCTCCGCCTCCGACGCCTGCTCGACGATGCCGCGGTGGCGCTTCAGCGTGCGTATCGCCTTCCGCACCGACACCGGGTTGCCGATCTGGATGGCCGAGGCCTGCGTGGGCCTCGCGCCCACCGGCTCGAAGGCCCAATCGCGCCGGTACGCCCGATAGAGGGGGTTGGCCGCCTCGGCCTGGGCGACGACGATCTGCGGCCGCCGGTTGATGAGGCCGAGGGCCTCCATCATCTCGAACCCCGCCCCCAGCGCGCTCACGTTGCCCAAATTGCCGCCGGGAATGATGACCACGTCGGGGATGGTCCAGTCGAGCTGCTGCACGATCTCGATGGCCACCGTCTTCTGGCCCTCGAGCCGCAGGCTGTTCATGGAGTTGGCGAGGTAGATGCCCTCGTCCTGCGAGAGCCGCTGGACGATCGCCATGCACCCGTCGAAGTCGGTGTCGAGGGCGAGCACCAGCGCGCCGTTGGCGATCGGCTGCAGGAGCTGGGCGGTCGAGACCTTGCCGCGGGGCAGGAGGACGATGGCGGGGATGCCGCCGGCCGCGGCGTAGGCGGCGAGCGACGCCGAGGTGTCGCCGGTCGAGGCGCAGGCGACGGCCCGGATGTCGCCGCCCCGGTCCATGATCTGCCGCACCACCGACACGAGTACGGTCATGCCGAGATCCTTGAACGAGCCGGTGTGCGAGTTGCCGCACAGCTTCACCCACAGGTCGTCCATCCCCAGCTCGCGGCCGAAGCGATCCGCCCAGAACAGGTTGGTGCCGCCCTCGTCCATGGACACGACCGAGTCGTTCCGGACGTCGGGGCACACCCATTCCTTCTTGCCCCAGACCGACGATCCGTAAGGCCACGTCGTGCGCTTGTAGCGTTCGTCGAAGAGCCGCATCCAGGCCCCGGCGGAGCGGTCCTTCAGCTTCTCGACGTCGTGGGCGACCTCCAGCAGATCGCCGCACGACGGACACCGGTAGACGGGGTCCCAGACCGGATGTTCCCCGGCACACCCCGCTATGCAGCGGAAGACCGCCCGATACGCCATGGCTCAGTTATACCGTATGCGCGCCGCCGGTACTAAGCGGGTCCGCGCAGGAATACCCGCCGTATTCGAGGCTCTCGGCGCCGTGCGGGGTCCCGCCGCGGGCCATTTGGGGCTTGCAGTCAACGCGCGAACACTGATAAATTGTTGATTCCAAACGATGGGCCGCTAGCTCAGCCGGGAGAGCGCCGCGTTCGCAACGCGGAGGTCGTGGGTTCGAATCCCATGCGGTCCACCACCCGCCGCCCAGAGCCCGTTCGGGCCGCGTTCAGCCCTCGTCGACGACATCCAGGTACTTCAGGGCGCCGCCCGTGTTGAGCAGCACGACTTGGTGGTCCCGCGCGACGACGCCGTCGCGGACGAGCCGCCGCAGGGCGGCGAGGGTCGCCCCGCCTTCCGGGGCGGCGCCGATGCCCTCGCGGCGGCCGAGGTCGAACATGCCCCGCACCATGTCGCGGTCCGACACCGCGACGGCGGTCCCCCCGCTCTCGCGGAGCGCGCGCAGGACGAGGACGTCGCCCACCGCGGCGGGGACCCGCAGGCCGTCCGCCACCGTCGCCGCCCCCTCCCACGGGTCGGCGGTGTCGGCGCCGGCGTGGAAGGCGCGGACCATCGGCGCGCAGCCCTCGGCCTGCACCGTCACCAGCTTCGGGCGCGGTCCCGTCACCCAGCCGAGCCGTTCCAGCTCCTCGCACGCCTTCCAGATGCCGACGATGCCGGTCCCGCCCCCGGTGGGGTAGACGATCCAGTCCGGCCAGCGCCAGCCGAGCTGCTCGGCGATCTCGTACCCCATGGTCTTCTTGCCCTCGACCCGGTAGGGCTCCTTGAGGGTGGAGACGTCGTACCAGCCCCGCCGGCGGCCCTCGTCGGCGGCGATGCGCCCGGCGTCGGTGATGAGGCCGTCGATCAGGGTGACCGCCGCCCCGTGCACGCGGCACTCGCGGATGAACGGCGTCTTCACGTCGCGGGGCATGAAGACGCGGGCCTCGATGCCCGCGTTCGCGGCGTAGGCGGCGAGGGCGCACGCGGCGTTCCCGGCCGACGGCACCGCGAGGGTGGCCGCCCCCAGGGCATGGGCCCGCGTGACCGCCGCCGACATGCCGCGCGCCTTGAACGAGTTGGTCGGGTTCAGGGCCTCGTCCTTGACGAAGAGCCGGTCGAGGCCCAGCTCGGCGCCGAGGGCGGGGGCGGGGAAGAGGGGGGTCCAGCCCTCGCCCAGCGTCACCGGGCGGTCGCCGTCGGCGAGGGGGAGGGCCGGCGCGTACCGCCACATCGACGGGACCGCGTCGCGCAGCGACTCGCGCGGCCACGCGGCGGCGATGCGCTTCCAATCGTAGCGCGCGAGCAGGGGGCGGCCGCACCGGCACAGGTGCTGGCGGCGGCCCGCGTCGAACGGCCCCGCGCCGCACGCGACCGAGCACTCGAGATGGAAGCGGGTCGACATCGTCGCGCGGGCAGTCAGCGCTCGAGGAGCTCCGCGTCCTTGGCCTTCAGCAGCTCGTCGATCCGCCCGATGTGCTCGTCGGTGACCTTCTGCACGTCGTCGAGCGCGCGGCGCTCGTCGTCCTCCGAGATCTCGTGGTTCTTGAGCAGCTTCTTGAGCGCGTCGTTGACGTGCCGGCGCACCCCGCGCACGCCGTTGCGCCCCTCCTCGGCGAGGGCGTGGACGATGCGCGAAAGCTCCTTCCGGCGGTCGTCGGTCAGCGGGGGAATCGGGAGGCGGACGATCTTGCCGTCGTTGGCCGGATTCAGGCCGAGGTTGGCGCGCTGGATGGCGCGCTCGATGGCGCCTATCTGGCTCGGATCGAACGGGTGCACGACGATGAGGGTCGGCTCCGGAATCGAGAGCGTGGCCACCTGGTTCAGGGGAAGCTGCGTGCCGTAGGTCTCGACCCGGACCGAGTCGAGAATGCCGACCGACGCCCGCCCCGTGCGCACCCCCGCGAGTTCGTGCTGCACGTGGGCCACTTGGCCCTGCATGCCGGCCCGGGCCTCGTCCACGGCGCTCTTTCCGTCGGTGACGTTCATCGCGACCTTCGCCCTTTCCTACGCCTGGGTGCTGACCACGGATCCGACCGGTTCCCCCATCACCGCCCGCCGGACGTTGCCGGCGGTCTTCAGGTTGAACACCACGATGGGGAGCCTGTTGTCCATGCACAGGGAGATGGCGGTGGCGTCCATGACGTTCAGCCGCCTCTCCAGCACCTGGTGATGGGAGAGCGACTCCAGCCGCGTCGCGGCCGGGTCGACGGCCGGGTCGGCGGTGAAGACGCCGTCCACCTTCGTAGCCTTCATGATGACGTCGGCGCGCACCTCCATGGCGCGGAGGGCGGCCGCGGTGTCCGTGCTGAAGTACGGGTTGCCGGTGCCCGCCGCGAACAGCACCACCCGCCCCTTCTCGAGGTGCCGGATGGCGCGCCGCCGGATGAAGGGCTCGGCGACCGTGCGCATCTCGATGGCCGTCAGCACCCGCGTGGCGGCGCCGCGGCGCTCCAGGCCGTCCGACAGCGCCAGGGCGTTCATGACCGTCGCGAGCATGCCCATGTTGTCGGCGGTGGCGCGGTCCATGCCTCCGGCGCTCGCCGCGAGCCCCCGGAAGATGTTGCCGCCGCCGATGACGATCGCGATCTCCACCCCGAGCCGCCGCACGTCCACCACTTCCTGCGCGATCTGGTCGGCGACGGGCGGGTCGATGCCGTACGAACGATCGCCCATGAGCGCCTCGCCGGACAGCTTGAGGAGGATGCGCTGATAGGCTGGGGCCGCCATCGACTGTCCGTGGATTATAGCAGCACGTGCCGGGACCCGTTCCGCCGCGCCGGCCCGGGTCCGGCGGGTCAGTCCGCCGACTCGCCGATCTTGAACCGCGCGAACCGCACGACGCTGATGTTCTCGCCCATCTTGGCGATGGCCGCCGTCACCAGATCGCCTATCGATGTCTTGGGGTCGCGGATGGACGGCTGGTCGAGCAGCGCCACCTGCTGGTAGAAGCTGTTCATCTTGCCGTCGACGATCTTGTCGATGACCTGCGGGGGCTTGTTCGAGCCCTCGAACTGGGCGCGGAAGATCGCCTTCTCCCGCTCGACGTCCGCGTCCGGCACCTGGTCCCGGGTGACGTACTGCGGGCTCGCGGCCGCGATGTGCATGGCGATCTCGCGGGTGAGCTGCTGGAACTCGTCGGTCCGCGCCACGAAGTCCGACTCGCAGCCGACCTCGACCAGCACGCCGACCTGCCCGCCCATGTGGATGTAGCTGCCGACCAGGCCCTGGCTCGTGCTGCGGCCCGACCGCTTGGCGGCGCGCGCCTGGCCGCGCGTGCGCAGAATCGTGATCGCCTTGTCGACGTCGCCCGCCGCCTCGGCGAGGGCGGACTTGCAGTCCATGAATCCGGCTCCGGTCTTGTCCCGGAGATCCTTGACCTGTGCGGCGGTGATGGCCATGTCTCAATCTACCTCTTGCCATTGGCGGCCCGGGCGGTTCCGGCCGGGTGCGCCGATGGCTCTCGATGGGATCGTCTTCCGGCGGTCGGCCGGTCCGCGGGCTGCGCCGCGGTCCCGCGCGCCGCGGCACCGCTCCGCCTCCGGCGCGTCAGCCCGACGGTTCAGGCAGGCCTGCGGACGCCCCCGCCCCGGGTGACCGGCGCTCCTCCCGCCCGAGCGCGATAAGGGGAACCCGGGCCGCCCGGCGGACCGTCAGGCGGAGGCCGGAGACGCCGCCGGCGCCGGCGTGTCCGCCTTGGGTGGCGGCGCGGCGTCCGCGGAGGCCGGCGGGCCCGCCGCCGCGCCCTGCGAGGAGTCGCGCTGGTTGCGGCCGGCGATGGCGGCGTCGGCGATCCGGGTCAGGAAGAGGCGGATAGACCGCAGCGCGTCGTCGTTCCCGGGAATCACGTAGTCGACGTCGTCGGGGTTGCAGTTGGTGTCGACGATGCCGATCACGGGAATCTTCAGCTTACGGGCCTCGTCGACGGCGATCTTCTCTTTCCGCGTGTCGACCACGAACACCGCGTCGGGCAGCCTGGACATGTGGCGGATGCCGTCGAGGTTCTTGTGCAGCTTCCGCTTCTCCTTCTCGATGCGGGCGATCTCCTTCTTCGAGAAGGTGTCGTAGCGGCCGTCCTCGGCCATGGCCTCCATGTCGCGGAGGCGCGCGATGCTGCGCTGGATGGTCACGAAGTTCGTGAGCAGGCCGCCGAGCCACCGCTGGTTCACGAAGAACATCCCGCAGCGCCGGGCCTCTTCGACCACGAGGTCCTGCGCCTGGCGCTTCGTGCCGACGAACAGCACGGTCTTGCCCCCGGCCGCGAGGTCGCGGACGAACGCCTCCGCCTTGCCGAATAGCTCCGCCGTGCGGCTCAGGTCGATGATGTAGATGCCGTTGCGCGCCCCGAAGATGTACGGCTTCATCTTCGGATTCCAGCGCTTGGTCTGGTGTCCGAAGTGCACGCCTGCCTCGAGCAGGTCCTTGATGGCGATCGACGTCAAGCTGCCTCCATCCCCTCTGCGGAGCGCGCGCGCCGGACTCGGCCGCCGCGGGCGCATCCCGCTTGCTCACAACGCGTTCGGCCGGGCCCGCCTCGGCGGGCCTCAGCGCTTGCTGAACTGGAACCGCTTGCGGGCTCCGGCCAGGCCGTACTTTTTGCGTTCCTTGATCCGGGCGTCGCGGGTCAGCATGCCGGCCTTCTTCAGCACCGGCCGCAGCTCGCCGTCGAAGGCGACGAGGGCCCGCGCGATGCCGAGCCTCAGCGCGTCCGCCTGCCCGGCCACCCCGCCGCCCTTCGCGGTCGCGAGGATGTCGACCTTGTCGGCGGCCTCCGCCACCTGGAGCGGAGCGGTGATGCGCGTGCGCACCGCCTCGGAGGGAAAGCGCTTCTCCAGCGAGCTCCCCCGGATGACCAGCTCGCCCGAGCCCGGCTTCAGGAACACCCGCGCCGTCGACGACTTGCGCCGCCCGGTTCCGTAGAAGGTCGTCGCCGCCACGTCAGGACACCTCGAATCGAACGGGCTGCTGGGCCGCATGCGGATGGTCGGGTCCGGCGTAGACCTTCAGCTTGCGGTACATCTGCTTGCCCAGTTTGGTCTTCGGCAGCATGCCGCGGACCGCCGCTTCGACGATCCGGGCCGGCATGCGCTGCCGCATGGTCTTGGCGCGTACCTCGCGCAGGCCGCCCTCGTATCCGCTGTGGCGGCGGTAGAGCTTCTGGTTTTCCTTCGCGCCGCTCAGCTTGACCCCCTTGGCGTTCGTGATGATCACGAAGTCGCCGGTGTCGAGGAACGGCGCGTATTGCGGCTTGTGCTTGCCCTGCAGCAGCTTCGCGGCGACCGTCGCCACCCGCCCGAGCACCTGCTCGCCAGCGTCGATGACGTGCCATCGCCGTTCGATGCCCCGGGCCGACGGTGCATACGTGGACATCTGCTCTCCAGCGGCCCTCCCGGCCGCAGACATAACCCCAAAGCCTACGCGCAAATCTGCCGCGGTGTCAAGAAACCGCCGTCCGTCGCCCGGGGCGGGGGCCGTGCGCTCCCGGCCGCGGGTGTCAGGAATTGCCATGCCGCCGGGGGGAAGACGTGGCGGTTCCTGCACCGCGCGCGCCGCGGCCGGGCGCCGGCGGTGCGATTCGGCGCGCCGGGCCGGGGCGCCGTCGCGCGGGCGCGAACTGGACCGGGTATTGCATGGTAGCGGGCGGGAGCGCATCGGGCGGAGCGGCGGCAGCCGGTCACGCCCCGGGGACCACGGACATGATCTTC
The DNA here is from genome assembly GCA_963664545.2 of Vicinamibacterales bacterium. Lineage (GTDB taxonomy): Bacteria > Acidobacteriota > Vicinamibacteria > Vicinamibacterales > UBA8438 > JAJEEA01. The sequence continues at coordinate 5,286,008 of OY761475.2, forward strand.
CGCCGCCGGGAACCGCTGGTCGGACTCGACATCGGGCCGGGCGCGATCAGGGCGGTCGCGTTGCGCAGGACGTCGCGCCGGCACGACGTGGCGGCGATCGGCTGCGAGCCGGTGCCCGGCGGCAGCATCGTCGACGGGAGCATCGTCGACCCGGACGCCGTCGCCGGGGCGGTCCGACGGACGTTGGACCGGAGCGGGGCCGGGGCGGCGCGGGTGGCGGCCGCGGTCTCCGGCAACGCCGTCATCGTCAAGCGGGTGACCCTGCCTCTGATGGACGAGGACGATCTCGCCGGGTCCATCCACTGGGAAGCGGAGCAGCACATCCCGTTCGACACCGCGGACGTCAATCTCGACTACCAAGTGCTGCGGGCGGGCGCGGACGCCGCGAATCGCGCGTCGATGGACGTGCTGCTCGTGGCCGCCAAGAAGGACAAGATCGCCGAGTGGACCGACGTCGTCTCGCGCGCGGGCGGCGTGCCGGCGGTGATGGACGTCGCGGCGTTCGCGCTGCAGAACGCGTTCGAGATCAACTACGGCGTCGCCCCGGGGAGGGTCACGATGCTCGTCAACGCGGAAGCGGGCGGCATGAACATCAACATCGTGGAGGGCGGACGGACCCTCCTCACCCGCGACGTGTCGTCGGGGGGCGACGCCTGCGCGGAGGCCCCGCCGCCGGAGCCCGGCCTCTCCTCTGCGGACGTCGGCGGCCCGGAGGAGGGGTCGCCGGGCGACGGGGCCCGCTCCGGGAACGGCGATCCCGTCGCCGGCGCCGTCGACGATCGCCTGTTGCTGGAGATCGAGAAGACGCTGGGCTTCTTCAGGTCCGCGACGGCCGCGGGACACGTCGACGAGCTGCTGGTGAGCGGCGGATCGGCGGGGGCGCCCGGCTTCCTGCCGGCGATCGAGGCGCGGCTCGACGTTCCCGTCTCGCTCTTCGATCCGTTCCGCCGGGTGCGGCGCGACCGCGGAGACCGGGGCGGGGACCGTCGGCGGGGGGGCGACGCGGCCTTCGCGGTCGCCGTGGGCCTCGCCCTGCGCCGCGGGGGCGACCGATGATCCACATCAACCTGTTGGCCGCGCAGCCGCCGCCGGATGGTCCGCCCCGGGCGGACGCCGGCCGCCGGACGGCGATGGCGTTGGGCGTCGTCGCCGTCGCGGCGGCGGTGGGGCTCGTGTTGCGGGAAGGGCTCGCGGCCCGGAGCGAATCGAATCGACTCGACGAGCGGATGCGGGTCCTCGACGGGCGGCTCGCGGGTCTGGACGGCGTGTCGGCGCAGCGCGAGGAGGTCGAACGCCGCCGCGCCGACCTGGCGCGTCAGGTCGCGCTGACCGAGACGCTGCGGGCGGCCCGGAGCGCGCCGGCGCGCCTGCTGGACGAGGTGCGCCGCCTGCTGCCGGACGACGTCTGGCTGACCGAGCTGCGGCAGCAGAGGGACGAGGTCGCCATGACGGGGCGGGCGACGGGGATGGCCGGTCTGACCGCACTGCTGGCCGGACTGGAATCGTCCGGGCACTTTCCGCCGCCGATCGAGATCGTCGAGAGCCGGCGCGAGGCCGGGGCCCCGGCGGCACCGGTTCACTTCGAGATTCGGGCACGCTTCTCGCCCCCGCCGTCCGGCGGGGCCGCGGGGGCGGTTCCGCGGGGCCGGGACGGGGGGCGTCCGTGACGGACTTCCAGGCGCGGATCATGGAGATGGGCTTCACGGGGCTTCCGCGGTACGCCCGGCTCGGGGTGGCGGCGGCCCTCGCCGCGTCCCTGGTGCTCGCGTTTCGGCTGTCGTGGCTGGGACCGCGGCTGCGCGAGCTCGACGCGAAGCGGGCGGCGCTGGCGGGGAAGGAAGCCGAGCTGATGCGGGCGCGCCGCGAGGGGGCGGAGCTGGCGCGGGTCCGGAACGGGGTCGACGAGCTGGGCATCAGGCTCGACCGGCTCGGCGCGACCCTGCCGGGACGGGAGGAGGTCTCCGCGCTGTTGCGGCGCGTGCAGGTCTTCGCGGTCCAGTCCAATCTGACGATTCGGGCGTTCCGGCCGCAGCCGGTCGCGCAACGGGACCAGCACGCCGAGTGGTCTTACCGGCTGCACCTCGACGGTACGTACGAGGGCCTGGCGCGGTTCCTGGGGCGGGTCGCCGAGCTGTCCCGGATCATCACGATCGACGATGTGGTGATACGGGCCGTCGCTTCGCCGGAGTCCGATCGCACCATCACCGTGGAGTGCACGGCCACCGCCTCGGTTCTGCTCGATCCTCCTCGGCCCGGGCCCGGGGAGCCGGGGGAGGCCCCGTAGATGGCTGCCGTAGGGACCGCATTGCTGTCGGCGATGGTGGCGGGTCTGGGCGGCGGAGCCGCCGCGGCGGGTGCGGGGCCGTCGCCCGCCCCTCCGGGGGGAGCGCGTCCGGTGCCGGCGGTGCTCGTCGGTCAACCGCCGGACGGCGGCCGGGATCCGTTCGTGAGGCGGAGCGTGCCGGATTCCCCCGGGCCGGCGGAGGTTCGCCCGGCGGGCGTTTCCGGCCTGGCGGTGGACGAGGCGGTCCTGCGCGGCGTCGTCGCGATTCGGGGGGGCCGCCTGGCGGTGTTGGAGGGGCCCGACGCCAGGACCTGGGTCGTGCGCCGGTGGGACCGCCTGTACGACGGCGCGGTGCAGGACATCACCGCCGACGCGGTGCTGCTCCTGCGGGACGCGGCCAGCTCGGTCCCGTTCGCGGAACGGTTGGTCCGCAAGCGGCTTCGCGGCACGGAGGGCGGACGATGAAGCGGAGAGCAGGTTGGGCGGTCGGATGGATGCTGCTGAGCGCCGCGCCGGGGGCGGCGGGCGAGCGCCCGGCCCCGATTCGCGCGGCGACGGCGATCGTGTCGGTGGAGGCCGCGGTCCGGCCCGCCGCCGTCGCGGTGACGATCCGGGGGAACGGCGCGCTCTCGCCGACCGGGATCCGCCGGGTCGATCACTTCCGGCCGCGGCTGGTGATGGACTTCACCGGCCTCTCGGCGGCGCCCGCCGCGGCCACGCGCGTCGAGATCGACCCCGTCGACCGCGTGCGGGTCGACCGCTGGTCCGTGGAGTCGACCCGGGTGGTCATCGAGCTGGCGCGCGCCGTGCCGTACCGCGTCGAGGCCGGGGACCCCGCGGGGGCGGCGCTGACGCTGGTGTTTCCGCGGAACCGGATCGAGACGCGTGTGGGCGGCGTTCCGGACGCCCGCTCCAGCCCACCTCCGGGTGCCGCCGCCGGCGCCCCCGTCGCGGCCGCCGGGCTCCCCGGCCAGCCGCCCGGCACCGAACCCGGATACACCGGCGATCCGGTGTCGATGGACTTCCAGAACGCGGACCTCCGCGCCGTCCTCCGGGTGTTCGCCGAGATCAGCGGCCTGAACATCGTCGTCGATTCCACCGCGCAGGGAACGGTGAACGTCGCCCTCACGCAGGTGCCGTGGGACCAGGCGTTCGAGGTCATCCTGCGGGCCAACGGGCTCGGCTACGAGATCGACGGCGCGGTGGTGCGCATCGCGTCGCTCCAGCGGTTGCAGGACGAGGCCGAGGCGAGGGCGGTCCTGGCGCGGCAGGAGGCGGAGACCGGGGTGCTCCAGGTGTTCACGCGGACCCTGAGCCACGCCCGCGCGGACGATCTCGTGCCGATGCTCACCGGCGCGTCGCTGTCGGTGCGCGGCGAGGTGTTCACCGACCCGCGGACCAACACCCTGATCGTCCGGGACCTCGCGGATCGGCTGCCGGCCATCGACGAGCTGCTGGACGCCCTGGACCGGTCCGAGCCGCAGGTGGAGATCGAGGCGCGGGTGGTGCGCGCCGGCCACGATTCCGCGCGGGCGCTGGGGGTGCGGTGGGGGCTGGGCGCCCGCGGCGGAGCGCCCCCGCGGGGGGAGCCGGGGGCGTCCGGCGACGAAGCGCCGGGCCGGCCGGACCGGCGCCTGACGACCGGGGTCGACCTCGGCGTCGGGGCGCCGACCTCGACGCTCGGCGTCGTGACGGGTGCGGCCGGCGGCCCCCTCGACCTCGATGTGACCCTCTCGGCGCTCGAGAGCCGGGGCGAGCTGCGGATCATCTCGAGCCCCCGCGTCACGACCCAGAACAACGTCCAGGCCGAGATTCTCCAGGGCGACCAGATCCCGTACCAGACCGTCGCCAACAATACCGTCACGGTGGAGTTCAAGGAGGCGGCGCTGACCCTGCGCGTGACGCCCCGGATCACGACCGCCGACACCGTGATCATGGAGGTCGAAGTCGAGAACTCGTTCGCGGACTTCGCGCGCGCCCTCGGGAACCCCCCGATTCCCTCCATCGTGACCCAGCGCGCGGCGACCACCGTCCACGTTGGCGACGGCGAGACGGCGGTCATCGGCGGCATCTACGAGAACACCCGCAGCGAGCAGAGCAGCCGCACCCCGGGCCTGCACCGGATTCCCGTCATCGGATGGTTCTTCAGCAGCACGGCCCGCAACGAGAGCACCGACGAGCTGATGATCTTCCTGACGCCCCGCATCGTGAGGCGGTGACCCCGGTCTGCGGGCGGGCGGCCGGATGGGATATCGTTCCCCGACGAGGGCGGCGGACGCCGGGCGGGCGCCGTTCGCTCGGCGGGGGGCATCGTGGGGAACGACGCGTACCGGGCTCGTCGCAGGAGAAGCCTGTTCGAGGCGCCGGACGGCGTCCGCGACGGCGGGTCGGGGCCGGGGCCCCGGGAGCGGCCCGACCTCCTCCTCGTGACCCACGCCGCCAACGTCTTCTACCTGACGGGCTTCCGGGGAAGCGCGGGCATGCTGCTGGCCGGCCGCGGCGAGGCGACCCTGATCGTCGACTCGCGCTACGTGACCGCGGCCCGGCGCGCGCTCGACGAGGCCTCGACTCCCGGCGAGCCGGTGGTCCTCGCCGAGGTCGAGACGACGTACGAGGAGACCCTCTGCGAAATCCTGCGCGCGCGCGGCCGGTGCCGCGTCGGCGTCGAGGCCGACCACATGACCCTCGCCCGGCATGCGTGGCTCGAGCGGAGCCTCGCGGACTCCGGGGTCGAGCTGCGGCCCACGTCGGGAATGGTCGAGGCGGGCCGGCTGGTGAAGGACGCGGGCGAGCTGGCGATCCTGCGGGAGGCCGGCGTGCGCATCTCCGCGGTGATGGGCGAGGCGCTGGCCGGCCTGCGGCCGGGCCGCCGCGAGCGCGACGTGGCCGCGGACGTCGACTGGGCGATCCGCCGCGCCGGGTTCGAGGGTCCGGCGTTCGAGACCATCGTCGCGGGCGGGCCCAACACCGCCCTGCCGCACGCGCGGCCCGGGGACCGCGAGCTGTCCGCCGGCGACCTGGTGCTGCTCGACTTCGGCGGCGTGCACGAGGGCTACTGCGTGGACGTGACGCGGGTGGCGAGCCTGGGCCCGCCGGGCCCCCGCGCGGCGGCCTGGCACGACGCGGTGCGGGCGGCGCACGCGGCGGCGATTGCCGCGGCGCGGCCGGGCGCGTCGACGGTCGAGGTGGACGCGGCGGCCCGGACCGTGCTCGCCGACCGCGGGCTCGGCGACGCGTTCGGGCACGGGACCGGGCACGGCCTCGGCATCGAGGTCCACGAGGCGCCGCGCATCGGCAAGCCGCGCCCGGACGACGGCCCCGAAGAGGTGCGGCTGGCCGCGGGCATGGTCGTCACCGTCGAGCCGGGGGTCTATCTACCGGGGGAGGGGGGCGTCCGGCTGGAGGACGACGTCGTCGTGACGGAGACGGGCTGCGAGCGGTTGACGGACGCGCCGCTCGATCTGGTTGTGGTCTAATGGGTGCCTGCGGGATGCTGGCGCGGACGGGGTCGCCGCCTGTCGAAGGCACGACAGGCGGGGCCGGGCTGCGCTCCCCGGGAGCCGTCATCGGGAGCGCCCTTGGCGCGGTGGTGGAGGGCACGTCACGGCGGAGCCGGGCCGCGCCCGGGAATGCGCAGGGCGACTCGTGTCGGTTGCTAACGGCCGCAGGCTCTCGGACGGCGGGTTTCCTGACATGGACATCGATCGGATCGGTCCCGTGCTGGAGCGCGTGCTCGGCCTGATGCGCGAGCACGATCTCGGAGAGCTGGAGCTCGAGTCCGAGGACCTGAGAATCCGGGCCCTCAAGGCGGGCGCGGCCGGCGAGCCGGGTGCGGCCGTGGCCGCGCCGGCGTCCGCGGACGGGGCGCCGGCCGGGGCGGCCCCCGCGGCGGCCGAGCCGGTCGCGACGGTCGTCGAGGCGCCCGTCGTCGGCACCTTCTACCGCGCCTCGGCGCCCGACGCGGCGCCGTTCGTCGAGGTCGGCGACCGGGTCGGGCCGGGCGACGTCCTCTGCGTCATCGAGGCGATGAAGCTGATGAACGACATCAAGGCGGAGTTCGCGGGCGAGGTCGTGGAGGTCCTGGCCGAGAACGGTCAGGCGGTGGAGTACGGCCAGCCCCTGTTCAAGATGCTGCCCGCCGCCGACGACTGACCGCGGCTGAAGAAGCGGGCGGGTGCCCCCTCCCGCCCAGTCCTGCCATGTTCCAGAAGGTCCTCGTCGCCAACCGGGGCGAGATCGCCCTGCGGGTCATCGCCGCGTGCCGGGAGCTCGGCGTCCGCACCGTGGTCGCGCATTCGCAGGCCGACCGGCTCGGTCTGCCCGCGCGCTTCGCTGACGAGACGGTGTGCATCGGGCCGGCCCCCAGCCGACACAGCTATCTGAACCGCCCCGCCATCCTCGCCGCGGCCGAGATCACCGGTGCCGACGCGGTGCATCCCGGCTACGGCTTCCTGTCGGAGCGGGCGGACCTCGCCGACGGCTGCGCGGAGGCCGGCGTCGCGTTCATCGGGCCGCCCGCCGAGGTCCTTCGGCTGCTCGGCGACAAGGCGCGGGCCCGCGAGGCCATGGGGGCGGCGGGCCTGCCCCTCGTGCCCGGCACCGAGGCGGTCCCGGACGCGGATGCGGCGGCGGGGGCGGCCGGCGACATCGGCTACCCCCTCCTCGTCAAGGCGATCGGCGGCGGGGGCGGCCGGGGGATGCGGCTGGTCGAGCGCCCCGACCGGCTGCCCGACGCGTTCCGCGCCGCCGTGAGCGAGGCGGAGGCGGCGTTCGGCGACCCCCGCGTCTATCTCGAGAAGTACCTCGGCGGCGCCCGGCACGTCGAGTTCCAGGTCCTGGCCGACGGCCGGGGGCGCACCGTGCATCTCGGCGAGCGGGAGTGCTCGGTGCAGCGCCGGCAGCAGAAGGTGATCGAGGAGGCCCCGGCGACCGGCCTCGCGGCCGGCGCGCGCGCGCGCGTCGGCGGGCTCGTCACGGCGGCGGCGCGGGCGGTCGGGTACGTGAACGCCGGCACGTTCGAGTTCCTCGTCGACGAGGACGGCCGGTTCTACTTCATGGAGGTCAACCCGCGCGTTCAGGTGGAGCACGGCGTCACCGAGACGGTGACCGGGGTCGACATCGTCAAGGCGCAGATCCGGATCGCGGCCGGCGAGCCGCTCGCGGTGGAGCAGGACGGCGTGCGCCTCGACGGGCACGCCATCGAGTGCCGCATCAACGCCGAGCACCCCGAGACGTTCGCGCCGAGCCCCGGCGCGATAAGCACCCTCGTGCTGCCCGGCGGCCCCGGCATCCGGGTGGAGACGGCGGCCTACGCCGGCGACATGGTCTCGCCGTTCTACGACTCGCTCCTCGCCAAGGTGATCGCCCACGGGCGCGATCGGTCGGAGGCGGTGGCGCGCATGCGCCGGGCCCTCGGGATGATGGTGGTCGAGGGCGTCGACACGAACATCCCCCTGCACCTCCGCATCCTCGACGACCCCGACTACCTCGCCGGACGCCTGACCACCACGTTCCTCGACCGCTTCCTCGGGACGGGCGCGCCGGCCGCATGAGCGGCCGGCATCCCGGCCGGGCGGGGGAAGTCCATCCCGTCGCGCCGCGAGACGGGAGCCCGGCGGGATGAGCGGCGGGCGTCCCGGCCGGGCGGGGGAAGTCCATCCCGTCGCGCCGCGGGGCGGGCGCGCCGGCGGCATGAGCAGCCGGCAGCGCGATGTGGCGGGGGCCTGCCCCGCCCCGCCTTTCGAGACTGGAGCCCCGGCAGCATGAGCGGCTGGCCCCGGCTCTACGCCATCGTCGACGCGGGCGCGGCGTCCCGCGCCGGATGGACGCCGGTCGATCTCGCCCGCGCCTACCTCGACGGCGGCGCCCGTCTCGTGCAGTTGCGCGCGCCGGGCGTCGACACCGGAACCCTCTTCGAATGGACGCGCGGGATCGTCGCCGCGGCGGCGGGGCGGGGCGCGCGGGTCGTCGTCAACGACCGCTGCGACGCCGCCCTGATGGCCGGTGCCGACGGCGTGCACGTCGGTCAGGACGACCTGCCCGCGGTCGTCGCCCGGAAGCTGCTGGGACCGGACGCCGTCGTCGGCCTCTCCACCCACGACGCGCCGCAGCTCGAAGCCGCGCTGTCAGAGCCGGTCAGCTACCTCGCGGTCGGCCCCGTCTACGCCACGCGCACGAAGGACACCGGCTACGCGGCGGTCGGCCTCGACGCGGTGCGGCGGGCGGCGCGAGCGGCGGGGGAGCGCCCGGTGGCGGCCATCGGCGGGATCACGCTCGAAACCGCGCCGGCCGTCATCGCGGCGGGGGCGGCCTCGGTGGCGGTCATCTCCGACCTCCTCGCGGGCGGCGATCCGGCGGGGCTCGTGCGCGCCTACCTGGACGTCCTCGACCGCGCCGGCTGAGCCCCGGCCGCGACGGGAGGCGGCACCGGCACGGTCCTACCGCGCGGCGTCCTTCCCGCCCCCGCTCCCCAGCCACGGCCTCCGCTCGAAGTAGCTGTCCATCAGGGCCCGCGTCTGGCCCGACAGCACGACGAGGGCGACGAGGTTCGGCAGGATGACGATGCCGAGGGCGATGTCGCCCAGGTCCCACGCGGCGGCGGGGGCGATGAGGGCGCCGAGGAACACCATGCCCACGTAGACGAGGCGGTAGGGCAGGATGGCCCGCGCCCCGAACAGGTAGGTGGCGCAGCGGTCGCCGTAGTAGCTCCACGAGATGGCGGTGGAGATGGCGAAGAGCACCACCGAGAACACCACGATCAGCCCGCCCCAGTCGCCGAGGGGGCTGAGCCCGCGCTGGAACCCGAGTTGCGTCAGGGGCGCGCCGCCCTCCGGCGCGTCGCCATAAAGCACGGCGTAGACGGTCCCGTCGTCGCCGGTGGCGGCACCGCCGGGGTCGATGGTGCCGCTGAACGGGACCGTCTGCGCCTCGTCGACGTAGAAGCGCTCCACCGGCACGTCGTGCCAGGCGAAGGCCGCCCCGCCCGCCGCAACCTGCTGGCGGCCGTCGTCGACGCGGATCGCGCCCGGCGGGTCGGCCTCGCGCAGGGCTCCGTCGGGCTCCGTCACCACGTAGGTCAGGTCGCCCCCGGCCAGCGTGAACGCCGACGGCACGCGCGCCTCGTGCACGCCGGTGATGATGATGACCAGGCAGGTCATGGTGACGATGACGATGGTGTCGATGAACGGCTCGACCAGCCCCACCACCCCCTCCGACACCGGCTCGTCGGTCTTGGCGGCGGCGTGGGCGATGGGCGCGGAGCCCTGTCCCGCCTCGTTCGAGAACAGCCCGCGGTTGACCCCCCAGTTGAGGGTCACGAGGAGAACGCCGATGCCGGTGCCGGCGACCCCCGCGGTGGGGTTGAACGCCTCGCGCAGGATGAGGGCGAACGTGGGGGCGACCGCGCCCGCGTTCATCAGGATGATGAGCAGCGCGCCGAAGACGTAGACGGCCGCCATGAGGGGGGCGAGGATGGAGGTCACCCGCCCGATGCGGGTGATGCCGCCCAGGATGACCGCGGCCACCGCCGACGCCGCGAGCAGGCCGGTGACGAGGTTGGGGGCGCCGAAGTTCGACTCCATCGTGTCGGCGAGGGTGTTCGCCTGCACCGCGTTGCCGGTGATGAACGCGGTGAACCCGAGGGCGATGGCGAAGAACATCGCCATCCACCGCCACCCCGGGCCCATGCCCCGCTCGATGTAGTACATCGGCCCCCCGGCCACCGTTCCCTCGTGCTTGCGCGACTCCGCGTGCACGTCGCGGTAGCGCTGGGCCAGGGTCACCTCCGAGAACTTCGTGGCGGCGCCGAGCAGCGCCGTCATCCACATCCAGAACAGCGCGCCGGGGCCGCCGTAGTGGATGGCCCACGCCGCCCCCGCGATGTTGCCGATGCCCACCGTGGCCGACAGGGCGGTGGTCAGGGCCTGGAAGTGCGACACGTCGCCCGGCTCGTCGGGGTCATCGTAGCGGCCCGAGGTCACCGCGAACCCGTGGCCGAGCCGCCGAAGCTGCACGAACCCGAGCCGGACCGTCAGGAAGGCGCCGGCCCCCAGCAGGGCGATGACCTTCAGGGGCACGACCTGCTCGCCGACGGGCACGCCGAAGTTGTCGATGTAGAACTTGACGGTCCGGATGAGCTGCTCAAGGGTCTCCATGCGTGCGCTCCGATCCCCGTCCCGGCGGCCACGGGGGGCGGCGGGCCTGCCTTCGGTGTCGGGGCGACAGTATATAGAAGCGCCGTGGACGAACCGCCGCGCGGGTTCGTCGCGGCAGCGGGCGGTGCCCCGGGGCCGCCAGCCAGTCATGCGCGCCGGCTCCACCCAACTGCGGATGTCCGGCGCGAACGGGTGCCCGCGCTCGGCCGTCCGCGCGGGGCCGTCGGTGCCGCGCGGACGGCGGTTTGAACGGACCCGGACTACCGGTGCCTGCTAACATGCCGTCGGCGGTCGTCGATGCCGGGACACGGCGCGGTGGGCGGGGGAGCGATGGAGATGAGTGGGGCAGCGGTGGCGAGGTGCCTGGACGGCAAGCCGGTGGCGGAGGCGATTCGCGAATCCCTGAAGCCGCGCATCGCGCGCTTCCGGCGGGCGGCGGGGCGTCCGCCGGGGCTCGGTATCCTGCTCGCGGGCGACGACGGGGGGTCGGAGATCTACGTGCGCTACAAGGTCCGCGCCTGCGAAGAGCTCGGCATCCGCGCCGACTTGGAGCGCCTGCCGGCCGACGCGTCCCTCGACGCGGTGATGGCGATCGTCGGGCGGTTCAACGCGGCCGGCGACATCGACGGCGTGCTCGTGCAGTCCCCGCTGCCGCCGGGCATGGGGGCCGACGCCGAGCAGCGGGTCTTCGACGCCATCGACCCCGCCAAGGACGTCGACGGGTTCCACCCCGTCAACGTGGGCCGGCTCGTCCAGAACCGGCCGGCCCTCGCCCCGGGCACGCCCTCGGGGGTCATCGAACTGCTCGACCGGTCGGGCATTCCCATCGAGGGGCGGCGCGCCGTCGTCATCGGCCGCAGCGACATCGTCGGCAAGCCCCTCGCCGTCCTCCTCCTGCACCGGCACGCGACGGTCACCGTCTGCCACTCGCGGACGCGGGACCTCCCGTCGGTGGCGTCGTCGTCGGACATCCTGGTCGCCGCCATCGGCCGGCCGGGCTTCGTCACCGCCGACTTCGTGAAGCCCGGCGCGACAGTGATCGACGTGGGTACGACGCGGGTGACCGACCGGGACCGGGTCGCGGCCCTGTTCGGCCCGGACTCCCCGCGCCTCGAAGTCCTGGAACGCCGCGGCGCCACCGTCGTCGGCGACGTGCACCCGGCGGTAGCGGCGGTCGCCGGCGCGTTGACGCCGGTGCCTGGCGGGGTGGGCCCGCTGACCATCGCGATGCTACTGTCGAACACGCTCCGGGCGGCGGAACGGCGGCGCTGAGTCGTTCGGCCGTGCCCCAATACGGTCCGCGCGCGGAGCGCGACGCTGAGTCATCCGGCGGCGCCTCGGACGGGTCGTCGTCCACCGCATACGGTCCGCGCCGCAGAGGAGGAGCGTGGGGAACCTCGGGCCGGGCCGAATTAGAGTGCTCAGTCGGGCGGATCCCCTGCCGGCGCAGCATTGGATGGCCGTAGTTCGTCCCGGCGCAGCACCTGGAGCAGCCGCGGCAGCGCCTCCACCGCGTACAGCGGCAGTGACAGGATGCGCGCAGTCACCTCCCGCGTTCCCTCGGCGGTGCGGATGGCGTGACGGACCGTCTGCACGCTGGGCGGATTGGCGTCGAACCGTACCGCGACCGGCGGCCGTTTCTCGTAGACGAACTGGAGGAGCGACTTCAGCGAGCCGCTGCGGCCGGCCTTGACCTCGATCGGCACGATCCAGTCCCGGTGCTGGATGACGTAGTCGATCTCGGCGTTGCCCCGCCGCGCGTGGCGCAGCCAGTAGTGGAGCTCGGGGGCTGGTCGCCGCCGCTCAGCGACGCCAACTGTTGTCCGACGTACTGTTCCGCCATGCCTCCCTCGTTTACCAATCGGATATCGTCCAGCACCTCGATGTCCGTCAGATCAAGGCCGCACAGGTGGTTCATCAGGCCCACGTCCATGAACAGCAGCTTGCTCGCGTGGTTGCCGGCGTCGGCGCCGAGCGGCAGTCCGGAACAGTGGCTGTGCGCGACGCGGTGGCAGACGCGGGCCTTGACCAGGAGGTCGATCGCCCGGCTCACGTCCGCCGCCCGCGCGTCCGGGTCGAGGCGGCGGTAGCTCACGGGATGCCCCACGGATTGGGGCACGAGGCGGAACAGCCGCTGGAGGCGGGCGAGCGGCGTCCGCCGCGCGTACTTGGCGAAGTCGTCCTCGTAGGTCGAGGCGATGGAACGGTGGACGGCCGCCACCTCCACCGGCGAACCGGACTCGCGGTACGCCAGCACCGCCTCGGGCAATCCGCCGACCATGAGGTACTCGTGGAGGCGCCGGCCGAGCCGCCGGTGCGCGACCTCGGGCGGCGGCGCGTCCGGGTCCACGCCGGCGGCCCACTCGGCCGCGGCCGGGTCGACGGCATCCAGGAACTCGCGGAACGTCAGCGGTCCCACGTGTAGATACTGAATGCGCCCCACCGGCATGGAGAATCCGTGGTCGGCGAGCGTAAACTCGAGCAGCGATCCCGCCGCCACCACCGGCAGGTCGGACCGGTCCTCGTAGAGGTAGCGCAGGGCGGGCAGGGCGTGCGGCGTCGCCTGCGCCTCGTCCAGGAAGAGCACCGCCCGGTCCAGCCGCGTTCCGCCGAGCGTCTCCAACTCGCGCAGGATGCGGCCGGTGTCCAGGCTTTCGAACACCCCGTCGAGATAGAGATGGCGCTCCAGGTTCACCTCGCACAGCGCCATCCCCGCCGCCGCCGCGAACTGCCGGACCAGCGTGGTCTTGCCGACCTGCCGCGCCCCGCGCATGACCAGCGGCTTCCGGCGGCGCGCCGTCAACCAGCGATGCAGGGTGTCTTCGGCGAGCCTCTTCATGGTGAATACACCCTTAAAATATCACCATAGTTGCTAAAATATACGTCTATTATGTTGCCAATTTGTCTGTAGTCACGTACCTGCACGGGGGGAAGCAGTACATCGCCGTGGCCGTCGGCACGGCGAGCGCCGAGGGCGGGGCCGAGCTGATCGCGCTCGCGTTGCCCTGAGCGCGGCCGGCCGGCGCTCCGAGGGGCGAACCGGTCCGCCGCGGCCGAATCGTTCCCTGCGGCCGCACCCCGCCGGACCGGCCGGCCGGCGCCCGCGCCGTTCCACGGCACGGCCTCGCGTCCCGGCCTGCGCGGGGGTTGCACAAGTTCCGTATATTGCGTAACATGCGTGTATGACCAAACGATTGCGGTACAACAAGGCGGAGCCCCGGTCGGCGCCGTCGTCCGGCCCGCGCGTCGTCACCGCGACGGAGACCGCGAAAAACTTCGGCGCGATCATCGACCGCGTCCGCGAGGAGCGCGCCGTCTACGTGGTGGAGCGCGGCGGCACCCCGGTCGCGGAGATCGGTCCGGCGAACGTGAAGACCGTCACGATTCGCGATTTCGCCGGGATCGTCCGTTCGGGGTCCGTGCCGTCGCCCGGCGAGGACTACCTGAAGGCGGTCGAGGAGGGCGTCGCCTCGTGCAACCGCCCGGAGGTTCCCGAGAGCCGATGGGAACCCTGATCGACTCGAGCGTCCTGATCGCGGCCGAACGCGGCCGGCTGAACCTCGACGACGTGCTCGCGGCCGGCCCGGACGAGGCCGTCGCCATCGCCGCGATCACCGCCTCCGAGCTGCTCCACGGCACGCACCGGCTCGGGGGCGTGCGCCTGATGCAGGCGCGCGCGTTCGCGGACCTGTGGCTCGGGGTCCTCCCCGTCGTGCCGTTCGATCTCCGGTCGGCGCACGTTCATGCCGCGCTCGCCGCGGATCTGGCGCGGGCGGGGAAGCCCATGGGCGCGCACGACCTGATGATTGCGGCGACGGCGGTGCAGCACGGTTACGCCGTCGCGACGCGCGACCGCCGGAGCTTCAGCCGGGTGGACGGTCTCGCCGTCCGGTACTGGTAGCCGCGTCGTCGAACGCGACTCGGGTCGACTTGGCGGGGAGGACGGTGATCCCGGCCCTCGTCGACCCGCACCAACACATCGGGCCGACGAGCCTGACGGAGGGTTCGCACAGCCCTGACAACATACACGCGGCCCGAGGCCGTGCGGGCGAAGCTCATGGCCGGCGTGCGGCAGGCCCCGTCGCGCGGTTCAGAGCGGCGGCCCGCGCCACCGGTCGCGGCGCACGAGCTCGCCGCTGCCCGCGGCGCCCAGCACCTCGCCGTCGCGGTAGACGATCTCCCCGCGCCGCATCGTCAGGGCCGGCCAGCCCGTCACCACCCGGCCCGCGTGCACCGAGTAGCCGCTGTTCGACAGCATGTCCTCGTTGCGGATGGTCCGCGTCTCCTCCGGGTCCCACAGCACGAGGTCCGCGTCGGACCCCACCGCTATCGCCCCCTTGCGGGGGTACAGCCCGAAGAGCTTGGCGGGGTTGCTGGACGTGACCTCGACGAAGCGTTCCAGGCTGATCCGGCCGTCCCGGACGCCCTCGGAGTAGAGCATCGGCAGCATCACTTGGAGGTTGCTCATCCCCGCGCGGTGCTGGACGACGTTCTGGGCGGGGTCGAGCTTCTGCTCGCGCGTGTAGGCGACGTGGTCGGTGGCCACGACGTGCACGGTCCCGCGGGCGATGCCGTCCCACAGGGCGTCGACGTCGCTCTGCTCCCGCAACGGGGGCTGGCCGATGTAGAGGCCCGGGGTGGGGCCGTCGAACCGCTCGCGGGTCAGGTGCAGGTAGATGGGGCGCGTCTCGACGTACACCGGCAGGCCGCGCGCCTGCGCCCGCTCGGCCACCCGCAGGGCGCCCTCCGACGACAGGTGGACGATGTAGAGGGCGGCGCCCGTCTGCTCGGCCATCGACACCGCTCGCTGCGTCGCAGCGACCTCCGCCGTCACCGGCCGCGCGTCGGGGAAGTTCTCGAGGCCGCCGCGCCCCTCGGCCAGGAGCCTTTCCGACGTGATCTGCACGAGCGCCGCGTCCTCGCAGTGCAACATCATGAGCACGCCGTTCTCGCGGGCGGCGTGCATCGTCGAGACGAAGCCGGGGGCGGCGGCGTCGAACGTGGGCCGCACCATGAACACCTTGATGGTGGTCTGCCCGGTGTCGGCGAGCTCCGCGAGGGTCTCGGCGGTGGCGGTGGCGGGGTCGGAGACGATGGGGTGGAAGATGAAGTCGGCGATGGCCTGCTCGTCGACGTCCGCGGCGGCCTGCGCCACTACCGCGGCCGGGGTGCTGCCCGCGCCCACCCCGCCGAAGTTCGAGATCGTCGTGATGCCGCCCGCGAGGGCTGCGGCGGAGCCGGACGTGTAGTCGTCCAGGCGGTCGCGGCCGAGGTGCACGTGGGGGTCGACGCCGCCCGGCAGCACCAGCCGGCCGCGCGCGTCGATCTCGCGGGTCGCGGCGCCGCGGGCCGCGAGGCCGGTGCCGATCTCGGCGATGGTGGAGCCGACGACGCGGATGTCGGCCTGGCGCAGGCCGCCGGCGGTGAAGACGTCGCCGCCGCGGATGATCGTCTCGGGCGCCGGCTGCGCGGCCGTCGGGAGAGCTGCGAGGGACGTCAGCCCGAGCGCGACGAGGGGAACGAGGTTTCGCAGTGTCTTCATCGTCAACCTCCGGATTGCCTCCCGATGACGGGGCGGAAGCGGCCCATTATCGCATCCGCGGCCTGTCGAGAGGGTCGAGTGGGACGGCCCGCCGCACCGGGACTCCCACCGGTGCCGGAGCCCCCGGTCGAGGCGGCGGCCGCGGACCCGGACCTCGTCGGTGCTGCCCGGGACTCCCGCCGGCGCGCGGGGGGCTCCGGGCGCGGGCCGGTGGAGCCGGCGCCGGGAGATAATGTCGAGGAATGCGCGAGCAGGGCGGGCGGCGCCGCCGCGGATCGTCGGCCCCTTCGACGCGGCGGGGCCTGCCCGCCGGCTCGCGAGTCGGACCGATCGGTGACCGATGGGAGGAGACCATGAGGTTCCGCTGGCCCGCCGTCGTCGGCGCGTCGTGCTTCTGGCTGTCGGCGGTCCCGGCCGGCGCGCAATGGGCGCAGTGCGCCTCCGATCTGGAGGAGCTGCGCGCCGTCGCCCGCGCCGTGCACGAGAGAGCCGACCGGGTCGCGTCGATAGAGACCGCGATCCGGACCGGGGAAGAGGCCTACACCCGCTGCATGGAGGGGCGCCGGGACTTCAGCGCCGACCCGCAGACGAACCCCATCCCCAGCGCGATCAGGCGCAGCAACTGCAGCCAGGAGATGGTGGCGGTCCAGTCCGCCGAGCAGCGGTACCCGACGGAGATGACCCGGGCCCGGGAGGCCTTCGAGAACTTGGCCTTCGCGGTCCAGACGGTGGAGCAGAGCTGCCAGTATCCGCTCGCGGCGATGGCCCCGGCCCCCGGCGGGGCGGCGCGGAGCCCCGCCTGCGACCGCTTCCTGCGACGGCGCCGCGGCGTGCCGGTCGATTCGCTCTACCGCCTCTGCGCGGCGGAGATGTCCGCCGAAGAGTGCCGCGCCTGCCTGGGCGAGCCGCCGCGGGAATGAAGTCGCGCCGGCCGTCGCGTCGACGACGGCCGGCGGGAGGGCGAAACGCGCGGAGCCGCGGGCGACGGATCGGCGGGCTATTCGTGCTGGGCCGGCCAGCCCTCGTCGAGAGGCAGCGACTCGTCGGCGGTGATCTTCAGGTGTGCGCAGTGGTGATAGCTGTAGGCGCCGGGGTTGTTGTAGGCGTGCTCCGCCATCCACTGGATGACCTGCAGCCAGCACTTGTCGCAGTTGATGTTGGGGACGCGGATCTCCGTCTCGAACTCCCTTATGCCAACTCCCCGTGGGCGGTTCAATGGGCGACCCGCCCCGACCGTGACAGCCATGTGAGAATGGGCCGGTCCGACCCGACCGGCGGCCCTGGGGCACAGCTCCGGCGCCGCGCCGAGACCGGTTCATGCAGGATGCGCGCCGGTCGCCCGGGTCATTGGAGGTGAGAACGGTGACGACGACTGCAGGCAACGAGCTGGTGGCGGTGTTCGAGACCTCGAAGGGGCGGATCCGCATCGCCCTCTTCGCCGACGACGCCCCCCTGACGGTGGCCAACTTCGTGAACCTCGCGCAGCGCGGCTTCTACGACGGGCTCAAGTTCCACCGGGTCATCGCCAACTTCATGATCCAGGGCGGCGACCCCACCGGCACCGGCCGGGGAGGGCCGGGCTACAACTTCGCCGACGAGTTCAGCCCCAACCGGCGGCACGACTCGGCCGGCGTCCTCTCGATGGCCAACGCCGGCCCCGGCACCAACGGCAGCCAGTTCTTCATCACCCACGGCCCCACCCCGCACCTCGACGGCCGCCACTCGGTCTTCGGCCGCGTCGTCTCGGGCCAGGACGTGGTGGACGCCATCGCGCAGAACGACGTCATGACCACGGTGACCATCGAGGGCGACGCGTCGGGGCTGCTGGCGACGCAGGAGGCGCAGGTGGCGGCCTGGAACCGGATTCTCGATCGGCGTTGACGGTGCCGTCGAGGTTCCGACGGCGCTCGACCGCGACGCGGTCGAGACGATCGACGCGGTCCTCGACTTCTACGGGGACAAGTCGTCGACGTGGCTCAGCAGCCTCACGCACCGGGAACGGCCCTGGAAGGAAGGAAGGAAGGGGCAATCTGCTGCCTGGAGAGATCGGTTCCACGGAGATCACCCCGGCGGCGATGGCGGAGTACTACGGCGGCCTCGTCTCATGAGCCCGCGGGGGAAGGCCCGAAGACCCGCGATCAGGGAGTCGGCGGACGATGCCAAGCGACCACGTGTCGCTGCCGAGCCGGGGGACTTCGATAGCGCGCCTGCGTGGAGCTTCGCCCTATGCGACATCGACGGACCGTTCGGTTGGGGGGCCGCGAGCCCGAAGCGGCCTGTCGTGGCTCCGACCGCGGTTGTGTGACGACCTCGCGCGCGGTCCGCGTGCGGAGCCGACGGTCCGCCTCGCGTGGCTGTTCGGCAGCCGGGCGCGTGGCATCCCGCGTCGGGACAGCGACGTGGACGTCGCCGTGCTCGTCGGCGACGCCCGCGCGGCCGGGCCGCGAGCGGCCAAGGACACGCTGTTCCGGGTGATTGGAGCGCTCGGCCGGTTCGTCCGCAGCGACCTCCTCGACCTCGTGCTCCTCGACCGCGCGCCCCCGTTGCTGCGGCACCAAGTCATCCGCGACGGCGTCCTGCTGTACGCGTGCTCCGACGCCGAGCGTGCCCGGTTCGTCCGCCGTACGCTCCGGGAGTATCTCGATTTCGAACCTCGGCCGCGCGAGCAGAACCGTCTGCGGATACGCCGGCTCAAGGAGGGACGACCGCGCCATGATGGTCGACACCGCGATCTTCTTGCGGCGGCTCGACGTGCTGGACGACTACTTGGGGCGCCTGCACAGCCTCGGTCGGGCGCGTGAGTCCGACTACCTCGACGCCTTCCGCGGCTGGGCCTCGGCAAGCTCGACGCCGACGGGCCCTGAGCACGCCGCGGCTCAGCGCGCCGCCGCGTCCTCCGCGCGGGCGCCGGTCAGGATGTTCAGCAGGCCGTAGTTGCCCTCGTGGCAGGCGTACTCGAACATCGGCTCGGCGGACCGGCGCATCGGCACCGACACGGTGAACGGCCGGGTGAAGATGACCGGGTCGTCCACCGTGTACTCGTAGAGCAGGGTGTCGCCGTCGAGGCGGGTGAACCGCTCGGTCAGGGTGACGGTGAGGCCGGTGCCGATGGCGGTGGTGGCCGACGGGTCGAAGCTGCCGGTCTTGTCGGTCATGTTGGTGGTCTCGACGACCAGGGTGTCGCCCTCCCAGCGCCCGCGCGAGCTGCCCGCCCACTGGCGGATGCCGTCGGGAAGCTGCGGCCGGCCGTCGAGGGGGATGACCCGCAGGTCGTGCACCATCTCGTTCAGGATCGCGACGGTGTCCGGCGTCTGGAAGAGCTGCATGTTGTTGTTGTAGCCGCTCGGCATCATCGGCGGGCCGCTGTTGAACCCGACGAGGCAGCGCTCGGCGAGGCCGCGGTCTTCGGGCCGGTCGGCACCGGTGCCGGCGCTGCGGACGCGGACGGGCAGCGGAATCGGGAGGTCCTCGATGAGCGAGCCCACTTGCCGCAGGGCCTCGCCCTCGGGGGTCAGCGCGGGCAGGCGGCCGTCGGGCGGATCGACGATCAGCGACGTGCGCCGGTCGGCGACGACGGTCGTGCCGTAGTCGAGCCAGAAGTCGTTGTAGCCGCCCACCGCGCGGCCCCCGCCGCCGGCCGGCAGCGGCTCGGTCCGTACCTCGCTCGGCTCGAGCTGGCTGGCCCGGAACGCCGCGATCTGGCTCTCCTGGGTCGCCGCCTCCTCCTCGGTGAGGAACTCCCGTTCGGCCATCATCCGAGGCCGCTGGAGCGGCGTCATGGTGCGGAAGTCCCACACCCCCTGCAGGTCGGGCCGGCCGTCGGGCAGCCTCGGCGCCTGTCCGTGCGCCGAGCCGGCGATGAGCGAGACGATGAGCGCGCTGAGCGCGGCGGTGAAACGTGCCCGCATTTCCAGTCCTCCGTTGTCGTGACGAGTGGTCGATACTGACCGTCCTTCACGGCGATGCAGTCAAGCATACACGCAGCCGGTTCACGCCCCTTCACTGTCGGCGCCCCCTCCGCCAACCCCCGCCAGCCCCCGGCCGGGTTGACGGCTGCGGACATCGGAGCGATGATGCGCCGATCCGCGGTGCCGGCGGGAGACAAGGCGAAGGAGGAAAGGTCCGTGGCCATACAGCGATACGCGGCGGCGATGTGTGCGGTTCTCGTTCTCGCGGCGGGCCTTCTGGCTCCCGGCGCGGCGTCCGCCCAGCCGGCGGAGGCCGGCGATGCGGCCCCCCGGACGGCATGGGGCGCCCCGGACCTGAACGGCGTCTGGGACTTCCGCACCCTGACCCCGTTCGAGCGGCCCGAGGCGCTGGCCGACCAGGCGGTGTTCACGCCCGAGGAGGCGGCGCAGTTCGAGGCCGACCGCCTCGCCGCGTTCGCGGTGCGCGACGACCAGGAGCCCGCCGACGTGGTCGGCAACTACAACCAGTTCTGGTTCGACCCGGGGAACCGGGTCAGCGAGACCCGGCAGACGTCGCTGGTGACCGACCCGCCGGACGGCCGGGTGCCGCCCCTGTCGGCCGACGCGGCGGCGCGGCGGGAGGCGCAGCAGGCGGTGCGGGCCGGCGTCAACCGCCACTCGCCGACGCCCGGCGGGTGGGTCGAGGACCTCGGGCCGGGCATGTTCGCGGTCCGCTGCATCCTCGGTTTCAACACCGGCCCGCCGATGACGCCGGGCGGCTACAACCAGAACCTCCAGGTGTTCCAGACGGAGGACCACGTGGTCCTGCTCAACGAGATGGTGCACAGCTCGCGCGTGATACCGCTCGACGGGCGCCCGCGTCTCGACGACGGCCTGCGGCAGTGGATGGGCGACTCGCGGGGCCGCTGGGAGGGCGACACGCTGGTCGTCGAGACGACGAACTTCCTGCGCGAGACGAGCTTCCGGGGCGGCGTGACCACCGCGGACCTGCACCTCGTCGAGCGGTTCACCCGGGTGTCGGAGGGGACGCTGATGTACCAGGTGACGGTGAACGATCCCAACGCCTGGGACCGGCCCTGGAGCTACCAGATTCCCATGGTGAAGAACGACCAGCCGCTGTTCGAGTACGCCTGCCACGAGGGCAACTACGGGCTCTACAACATCCTGGCGGGCGCGGTGGTGCAGGAGATCGAGGCGGAGAGCGGCCGATAGTCACCGAGGGCCGACCGCCGCGCGTGCGGTGCCGGCGCGATCAGGACACGCGGCCGGCGACGGCCGAACGACCACAGGGTAGGAACCCATGCTGACGAGACGCTCCCTTCTGCTCGCCCCCCTTGCCGTCCCCCTCGCCCGGCTCGCCCGCGCGCAGTCGGCCGAGCCCGGCAAGATGCTCCTCGCCATGCATCAGAACACGTCGCGGGCCGCCGGTTACCGCGGCTCGCTGGAGGGCTGGGCGCGGGCGGGCATCCGCTACGTCGAGCTCAACGACACGCTGCTGGTCGACTTCCTCGCCAACGACACCCTGGCGGCGGCGAGGCGGGTGATGACCGACAACGGGATGACCCCGGTCTCCGCCGCCGTGGCCCTGCCCGACCTGTGGATTCCGGGGCCGGCCCGCGAGGCCTCGCTCGACATCTGGCGGCGGCGCTGCGAGCAGTTCGCCACCCTCGGCCTCGAGCGCATCTACTCGCCGTCGGTGACGAACCGGCCGGTCACCGCCGCCGACTTCGACGCCACGCCGGCCGCCATCCGCGAGGTGGCGGAGATCACCGCCGGGTTCGATCTCACCACGATGATCGAGTTCACGCGCACCTCGACCCACCTGTCCACGCTGACGTCGTCGCTCGCGATGATCCGCGCCGCGGACCATCCCGCCGTCCGCCCGATGATCGACTTCTTCCACTTCTGGTCGGGCATGAGCAAGTTCGAAGACCTCGACCTCCTCGAGCCGGGCGAGCTGGCCCACACCCACTTCCAGGACCTCCTGGATGGGCCGCGGGAGCTCATCGACAACGACTCGCGCATCATCCCCGGCGACGGCATCGCCCCGGTGGTCCGCATCCTGCAGAAGCTGGCCGAGAAGGAGTTCACGGGGGCGCTCTCGGTCGAGCTGTTCCGGGCCGAGCTGGTGCAGGGCGACCCGTTCGAGGTGGCGACCGAGATCCGCGGCAAGTGCGAGGCGGTGATGGAGCAGGCGGGAGTGCTGTAGGTGTCTGATTCTCCGGTGTCGCCGTTCCGGTATGCCGTGCCATGATGGAAGGTACCGGGCCGGCCGGTCAGCCGCGCTCACGGAGCGGAGACGCCGGAGGCACAGGGCTTTCGGCGGCTTCCGTGCTAGCATGGCGGAAGTGCAGAGCGCGCTTGCGACGCGCCGAGGATTGTCGATGAAGACCGTCTCTGCGAAGACCTACGCGGCGCTGACCGCCGCCGGCGCACCACCCGAGTTGGCCCTCGATGCCGCGGCGGAGCTCGGTGAGATCGCTGGCGACGTTCGTATCCTCAAGTGGATGGTCGGTGCCTCGATCGGGCTGACTCTGGTCATGCTCGCGATGCTGTTCCAGATCGCCCTGCGGCTTCCCTGAGCTTCCAGGAACTCTTGGCTCGGATCCGATGGGACCGGCGGGCATGTCGTACGCCAAGGGCGGCGGCGCATGACCGGGAGGGCAGGAGGCCGGACGGGGGCGCATGGCACCGGGGCGGGCGAATACCCGCCGGGCACGGGAGGGATCGCATGAGACGGATCGGGTCGACCGCGGCCGTCGTCTTGGCATTGGCGGCCGGAGCGCCGGCCGCCGCGCAGACCGAGCGGATCGTCAGCATCGACACCCTGAACGTCCGGGACGTGCTCTACCACCTCGGGGGCGGGGGCGGGAACGGCCTCGCCCTCATCGACGAGATCAACGGCGGCGTGGTGCTGATCGACACCAAGCCGCCGGGGTGGGGCGACGCGATGCGCGAGGCGGTCGAGCAGGTGACCGACCTGCCGGTGACCACGATCGTCAACACCCACGCCCACGGGGAGCACGCGGGGAGCAACGCCGAGTTCCCCGACGCGGCGACGATCGTCGCGCACGCCAACGCGCGGGCGGCGATGCTGCGCGACGGCCGTTACGCCGAGGGCGGCCCGGGGCTGCCCACGACCACCTTCACCGATCGCCACTCGCTGCTCGACGACCTCGACCGCATCGACCTGTATCACTTCGGCCCCGGCCACACCGACGGCGACGTCGTGGTGGTCTTCCCCGCGAAGGGCGTTGCCTACCTGGGCGGTCTGTTCCCCGACAGGGCGGTCCCGGTCATCGACCTGGAGCGGGGCGGCAGCGGGCTCGCGTTTCCCGACACGCTGGACCGCGTCGTCGCGTCGATCTACGGGGTCGCGCGGGTCATCACCGGTCACGGGCCGTTTCCCTCGACCTACGCGGGCCGGGGGCGGCGCGAGCGGGGCGCGGCGCGCGCGTGGAGCGGGTTCCTGACGTGGGACGATCTGGCCGAGTACGCCGCGTTCATGCGCGACCTCGTCACCGCGGTCGAGCGGGAGTTCGCGGCCGGGCGCGGCGCCGCGGACGCGGCGGGGGCGCTGGCGCTGCCGGACCGGTACGCTGGCTACGACCTGACGAACCTGCCGGCCGCCGTCGAGGCGCTCTACAAGGAGCTCGCGGCACGCTGATCCGCGGGCCGGCGGCCAGCCGGTCCCAACCCTCTGACGGGAGAAACGCACGAATGACCAGCGCGAGACTGACCGCGGCGATGGCCTGCGCGGCCTGCCTCCTCGGCGGCCCGGCGGAGGTCGCGGCCGAAGACTGGCCCGAGTTCCGCGGGGCGGGGCGCCGCGGCGTGTGGACCGAGACGGGCATCCTCCGCGCGTTCCCCGAGGAGGGGCTGAAGGCACGCTGGCGCACCCCCGTCAAGGCCGGCTACTCCGGGCCGGCGGTGGCCGACGGCCGCGTGTTCATCACCGACTGGGAACCGCGACAGGGCATGCACGGGGTCGAGCGGGCCCTCGCCTTGGACGAGGCGACCGGCGAGATTCTCTGGACGCAGTCGTGGGAGGCCGACTACGCGGGCATCCAGTGGGAGATCGGCCCCGGGGCGACGCCGACCGTCGACGGCGACCGCGTCTACGTCCTCGGGCGCACCGGCGTGATGTCGGCCCTGGCCGTCGACACCGGCGAGCTCCTGTGGCGGAAAAGCTACGCCGAGGACTACGGCGTCGACCGCATGCGGTGGGGCTTCGACTGGGGCTTCGCGAGCGCGCCGCTGGTCGACGGCGAGCGGCTCATCTGCCTCGTCGGCGGCCCGCCCGACGCCCGGGTCGTCGCCTTCGACAAGATGACGGGGGAGGAGATCTGGCGGGCCCTGCCGAGCGAGGCCGACCTGGGGGTCGCGCAGCCCATCATCATCGAGGCGGGCGGGGCGCGGCAGCTCATCGTGTGGGACCCGGAGGAGGTCGCGTCGCTCGACCCGGTGACGGGCGACGTCTACTGGCGGCAGCCGTACGTCGTGGGCGGCGCCATGACCGTCGCGGTGCCGGTGCAGGTGGGGGCGCGGCTCTTCTTCACCACGTTCTACGACGGCCCGATGATGCTCGCCCTCAACCAGGACCGCCCCGCCGCGACCATCGCGTGGAAGGGGGGCAGCAACAGCGAGATCCGCACCGAGGGCCTGCACGCGGTGCTCGCCACCCCGATCATCGACGGCGGCTACATCTACGGCATCTGCAGCTACGGCCAGCTCCGCTGCCTGGACGCCGAGACTGGCGAGCGCATCTGGGAGACCCAGGAGGCCACCGTCGAGCGGCGCCGCTGGGTCTCGGGCTTCATGGTCAAGAACCGGGACCGCGTGTTCATCAACAACGACCGCGGCGAGCTGATCATCTCGCGGCTGAGCCCGGCCGGCTACGAGGAGATCAGCCGCACGCAACTGATCGCGCCGACCTCGAACCCCGGCAACCGGCGGGAGCTGCGCAACGTAAGCTGGGTCCATCCCGCCTACGCCAACCGGCACGTCCTGACCCGGAACGACGAGGAGATCGTCAGCTTCTCGCTTGATGCGGCCGACTACTGACCCGTTCGGCGTCTTGCGTCCGGCCGCCGAAGTGGGCGATCATGCGTATCCATGCCAGTTGGACGAGGAGGGTGACATGAACCATCGAAACCGCGCCGCAACCGGTCGGGCGATCGCCGTCGCCGTGGCATTCGGGATGCTCGCGCCGGCCGTCGCCGCCGGCCAGGCCGCCGACGAGGCGGTGCCGCGGACCGCATGGGGCGCCCCCGACATTCAGGGCGTCTGGGACTTCCGCTCGATCACCCCGATGGAGCGTCCCGACGACCTGGGCGACCGGGCCTTCCTCTCCGAGGAGGAGGCCGCGAACTTGGAGCAGGCGACGGTGGCCCGCAACGAGGAGCTCCTGAATCGCCCCGCCGTGAGAACGGAGGTCACCGCGAGCGTGGACCGCGGGGAGGAGGGCGCCCCCGGCTTCTACAACAACCTTTGGCTCGACCGCGGCACCACCACCGTCGGCACCCGGCGCACGTCGCTGGTCGTCGACCCGCCGAGCGGGAAGATTCCGGCGCTGGTGCCCGAGGCGGCCGAGCGGCAGGCGGCGCTGCGCGCGGCGCGGGAGGGCGTCGACAACCACTCGCCGACGCCGGGCGGCTGGGTCGAGGACCTCGGGGCCAACGGGCTGCAGTTGCGCTGCATCACCGGCTTCAACGCCGGCCCGCCGATGACCCCGGGCGGCTACAACAACAACGTGCAGATCTTCCAGACCCCCGACCACGTGGTGCTCCTCAACGAGATGAACCACAACGCGCGCGTCGTCCCCCTCGACGGGCGGCCGGAAATCGATCTGCCGCAGTGGCAGGGGGACTCCCGAGGGCACTGGGAGGGGGACACCCTCGTCGTCGAGACGGCGAACTTCCTGCGCGAGACGAGCTTCCGCTCCGGCTCGACCGACGCGAACCTCCGCCTCACCGAACGCTTCACGCGGGTGTCGTCCGGCATCCTGTTGTACGAGGCGACCATCGACGATCCCACCGTCTGGTCGAGGCCGTGGACCTACGAGGTGCCGATGGTGTGGAACGAGCAGCCGATGTACGAGTACGCCTGCCACGAGGGCAACTACGGCCTCTACAACATCCTCGCGGGGGCGCGGGTGCAGGAGGCGGCCGCCGCGGCCGAGGCGTCGAAGTAGCCGTTCGAAGTCGAGAAGCCCGTGGTGAAGCCCCGCGCCGCGCACGTCGGACGCGCGGGCCCTTCGCCGCGGGCCCCGGGCCGGCCGCGACCCCCGGGCCGTCGCCGGTGTTGCCGCGGGTGGACCCGCATTTCTGATCGAGGTGAAGAAGACCATGACCATTCGAACTCTCGCCCTGCTCGCGGGCAGCGCCGTGCTCGCCCTGTCGCTCTCGGCCCCGGCCACCGCCCAGTCCGCGAGCGAGGCCCCGCGCACTCCCCACGGGCATCCCGACATCAGCGGCGTCTGGGACTTCCGGACCGTGACCCCCCTCGAGCGCCCCGACGAGTTCGCCGACCAGGCGTTCCTCTCCGAGGAGGAGGTCGCCACCTACGCGGCCGAGCGCGTGCGTGAGAGCAACGCCGACCGCGACCGTGAAGCCCGGAAGCTTGAGACGACCGCCCGGGGAGAGGTGAACGGCACCCGCGAGAGCCGCGACCTCGCCCTCGCCTACAACGACTTCTGGTGGGACCGCGGCGACTCCGTCGTCGAGACCCGCCGGACCTCGCTGGTCGTCGATCCCCCGAACGGCCGGGTGCCGACGCTGACCCCCGAGGCGGAGGCGCGGGCGGCCGAGCGTCTGCGCGTCAACCAGCGGCCCTCGTGGGGCCCCGAGGACCGGCCCCTCGGCGAGCGGTGCATTACCGGCTTCAACTCGGGGCCGCCCATGCTGCCCGCGGCCTACAACATGAACGTGCAGATCTTCCAGACCGCCGACCACGTCGTGATCCTCAACGAGATGGTGCACAACGCCCGCATCGTGCCCCTCGACGGCAGCGGCCACGGCACGGTGCCGATGTGGACCGGCGTCTCCCGCGGCCACTGGGAAGGAGACGCCCTGGTCGTCGAGACCAAGAACTTCCTGCGCGAGACCAGCTTCCGGAACTCGAGCGCGAACCTGCACCTCGTCGAGCGCTTCCAGCGCATGAGCGACGACGTGCTGCTCTACTCGTTCACGGTGACCGATCCCACGACGTGGACGCGGCCGTGGTCGGTCGAGCTCCCGATGCGCAGCAGCGACCTGCCGATGTTCGAGTACGCCTGTCACGAGGGCAACTACGGCATGGACGGCACCCTGACTGGTGCCCGCGCGGTCGAGAAGGCGGCGGGCGAGTAGCAACCCCGCCGACGCGCCGGAGACGCCCCCGGCCGAGGGTCCCGGTGCGAGCGTCGCGCGGCGCATCGACGCCACGTTGAGGCGGCGCGGGTGGGACGTCCTCCGCGCCGCGTTCTCGGCAAGTCCCGCCGGGGCGATCGACTCCGGCCAGGAGCACGGCACGATGGCCAAGACGGTCGACTGGTACTACCACCGATCCGGTTGAACGAGCTGCGGCAGAGTCTCCAAGTTCCTGGAGGCCAACGGAATCGAGGTCGCCGAACGCGTGTCGGCGAGCCGCAAGCTCGGCCGGGACGACGCCCGCGGGCTGGCCGAGGCGGCCTCGCGCATCATCGTCGCCAAGGGTCGGAAGGTGCAGGAGTTCGAGCCCGGCGGGTCGCCCGACGACGCGGTGCTCGACGCCATGGTCGGCGGCACCGGCAACCTGCGGGCGCCGCTGCTGCGGGTCGGCAAGACCCTGCTCGTCGGCTTCAACGCCGACAGCTTCGACGCCGTGCTCGGCTGAGCGCCGGGCGCGGCGGGGCGCGAGCCGGCCTCTTGCGGGGAGCCCGTGGTGAACTTCCGAGCGGCGGCGACGCTCTCCCGCGGGCTGCTGCCGGCCATCCTTCTCGGCACCGCGCTTACCGGCTGCCGGAGCCACGCGGAACGGGAGGGCGGCGGCCCGGACGACTCGGTGCCCGCCATCGCTCCTGCGGTCAGCGTCGCTCCGGTGCGCCTCGATACGCCTGCGCCCAACCCCACCAATCGCGCCACGGTTGCCGCGCCCGCCCGCAACGCCGGTCCGGACGTCACCGAGGCGCCCGAGCCGGCCCTCGGGATCATCTACCACGTCGTGAAGGGCGCCCGCTTCTTCGACATCCTCGTCGCCCGCATCGGCAACCGCGAGCACATCGTGATCGGCGAGACCGACGACATGTGCCTCGATCTCCCCGACCAGCGCGACTTCGACGGTGACGGCAGCCGCGACGCCTTGGTGTTCCGGAGCCCCCGCTGCCGGGGCGACGCGGCCCCCGGCCTGCTCTTCTTCGTGTCCGCCGACACCACCTTCCGGCTGTCCAACCCGTTCCCGGGCCATCGGCCGCACGTCGAATGGTGGAACGGCGAATGGAGCGTTCTCACCGGCGAGGCCCGCCACGTGCTGCGGGACGGGCGCGCAGTACGGGTGGACCGCGTCGCTTCTTTGGATCCACCATGACTCCGCCTTCCGCCGCGCCGACCCCGGGCGCTCGGCTGCGGGCCGGGGCGTCGGCCGCGCCGGGCTGGCACTTCCTGGCTCGGTGGACCGCCGCGTGGTTCGCCGTCGGCGTGGTGCTCGCGGTCGGCGTCTCGTTCGGGGCCGGCGTCGAGCTCGGCCCCGTCCTGCGGCTGAGCGTGCTGTTCGCGGAAGTCGTCGGTTTCAGCGCGTACATCTCGGCCCGGATGGTGTTTCCGCTGCTGGCGCGGGTGCCGGGGATCCTGCGCGTCGTGCTCGAAGCGTCGATCGTGGTGTCCGGCACGATCTTCGGCTCGATCCTCGTCATCCTCACCGACCCGTTCTACGTCGCGGCGCAGCCCCGCGCGGCCCTGCTGCTCGTCGCGTTCAACGGGGTGCTGGCGGCGGGGGTCGCGGTGGCGCTGGGCACCTACGACCGAATGCGCCGCCAGATCGAGGCGTCGTATCAGGTCCTCCGTGAGCGGGACGCCCTCGAGCGCGAGTTGAAGGTGGCCCGCGAGGTCCAGCGCGAGCTGCTGCCGCGCGAGACCCCCGACCTCGCGGGGCTGGAGCTGGCCGGCGTGTGCCGTCCCGCCATCGCGGTCGGCGGCGACCTCTACGACTTCCTCCAGGGCGGCGACGGCCGGCTGGGTCTCGCCATCGTCGACGTATCCGGCAAGGGCGTCCCCGCCGCACTGCTCATGGCCAACCTGCAGGCCTCGATGCGCAGCCGTTTTCCGACCGCGGAGGACCCGAGAGCGCTGGCGGCGGGGCTGAACGAGGCGTTGTGCGGCTCGTCGTCCGCCGCGCGCTACGCCACCGCGTTCGTGGCCACGTTCGATCCGGGAACCCGCCGCCTGTCCTACACCAACGCCGGACACCTGCCGGCCATCATCGTCCGGGAGGACGGCACGGAGCACTGCGACGAAGGCGGCATGCCCATCGGGTTGTTCGAGGGCGCGACCTACGAGTCCGGCGGCCGGACGCTGGCCCCGGGCGACCTGCTGGCGCTATTCACCGACGGGGTCACCGAGGCCCCGGCTCCCGACGGCGAGGAGTTCGGCGCGGCGCGGCTCGCCGAGCTGCTCCGCGCCCACCGCACGCGTCCCCTCGGGGCGGTCATCGACGCCGTACTCGACGCTCTGTTGCAGTGGAGCGGCCCCGTCGACGCCCACGACGACGTCACCCTCGTCCTCGCGAGGGTGCGGTGACCGCGGCCCGCGCCGCCGGCGGCGCCGGGCGCGTTGCCGGGCTTCGGGCCGCGTCCGGCCGGGGCGCGCCCTCGGGGGCGTCGCCGCCGCCGTGGGGCGTGGGCCGCCACGCGGGACTCTGGGTGGCGGCGAGCAGCCTCGCCGGCCTCGCCATCGGCCTCGGCGTGAGCGCATTCCAGGGTGCCGGCGTCGAGCGGCCGACCCTCGTCATCTCCGTGCTCTTCGCCAACGTGGTCGGCCTCACCGCGATGGTCTGCGCGGTCTGGCTCTTCCCGCGCCTGCGGGGGCGCTCGCGCCTGCTCCGGTTCCCGCTGCTCGTGCTCGCCCTGCTGTCGGGCGCGGTCCTCGGCAGCGTGGCGGTTCTCGGCGCCTATCCGCTATTCATCTTCCGCGAGCCGCGGCTCGCGGTCGGGATCGTCGTCCTCAACAGCGTCCTCGCCCTCGTGGTGGGGGGCGTCGTGCTCGGGTACGAGGAGATGCGGCTGCGGCTGCAGGACGCCCTGCGCGAGATGCGCGAGGTGCGGCTGGTCGAGGCGCGGCTGCGCGAAGAGGCGGCGCGCGCCGAGCTGGCCGCGCTGCAGGCGCGGATCAACCCCCACTTCTTCTTCAACACCCTCAACACCATTGGCGCGCTGGTCGAGGAGGACGCGCGGACAGCCGAGGAGCTGCTGGAGACCTTCGCCGACCTCTTCCGCTACGTGTTCGAGGCGGCCGACGCCGCGCCCGTCGCCCTGCGCGACGAGATCGCCTTCACCAAGGGCTACCTGCGCATCGAGCGGGTCCGCTTCGGCGACCGCCTGCGGGTGGCCTGGGACGTCGAGCCGGACTCGCTTCGGGTGCGGGTGCCCGGTCTGATCCTCCAGCCCCTGGTCGAGAACGCGGTGGGGCACGGCCTCGCGCCGCGGGCGCGCGGAGGGCGCATCGAGGTCTCGACGGCGCTCGATCGCGGCGTGCTGCGCATCGACGTGGTCGACGACGGCGTCGGGCTCTCCGGCGGCGGCGCCGATCTGGTCCGCGACGGCCACGGCCTGGGCAACATCGCCCGTCGTCTCCGAGCGTCCTACGGCGCGCACGGGGTCCTCGCGCTCTCCGCCGGGCCGGCCGGCGCGGGCACCCGCGCGCGGCTCACCCTGCCCGCCGCCCCGGCCCGCCCGGAATCCGTGGAGAGGGTGCCGTGGCCTACCGCTGCGTCGTGATCGACGACGAGAAGCCGGCCCGCGACCGGATCAAGCGGCTGCTCGCCGCGCATCCCGACTTCCAGATCGTGGGCGAGGCCGCCGACGCCGACGCGGCGGTCCGGCTGATCGACGAGACCACGCCCGACTTGTGCTTCCTCGACGTGCGGATGCCCGAGGGCACCGGCTTCGACGTCATCGAGCGGGCGGGGCACGTGCCCCACGTCGTCTTCGTCACCGCCTACGACCGCTACGCGGTCCCCGCGTTCGCGGTGCGGTCCATCGACTATCTTCTGAAGCCGGTCGGGCGGGAGCGGTTCGCCGAGGCCGTCGACCGCGCCCGCGAACGTATCGACGCCGCCGGCACGGCCCGGCGTATCCTCGACGAGCTCGACGCCCTGCGGCGGTCCGTCCGTCCGGTCGCCGCCGCGGCGCCGCGCCCCGATCGCATCAGCGTCCGGCGCGGCCCCGGGGTTCTGCTGCTCGACCCCGACGAGATCGTGTGGTTCGAGGCGGAGGACACGCTCGTCTTCGCCCGGACCGCGGGTGGGCGGTTCCTCATCGACCGCACCCTCTCCGATCTCGAGCGGCAGCTCGAGGGCCGGTTCTTCCGCGCCCACCGGAGTTGTCTGGTCAACCTCGCCAGGATCGCCGAGGTTCGGCCCGCCGACGCGGGCGCTTACACCATCGTGTGCCCCGGCGCGGGCACGGTCGCGCTGTCCCGCCGGCAGGCCCGCCGGCTGCGCGAGATATTCCCATGGTGAGCGGGCAAAGACGCCGGGCGGCACCCGGGCACCGGGCCGCGCTCCGTTTCGTTTCCTCGAGGTTCCGTCTGCGTGATCCAGGGACCGCGGGGGGCGACCGGCCACCGGCGCCTCGCGACCGCCGGTCCGCCCTCGGCGACCGTCAATCGGAATCGGATTGCCCTCGACAGCCCGGAGGCAACACCATGCGTGGCGGGAGGAGACACATGCTTCGAAGGGCGTCTATCGCGTCGATCCTGACCCTGGCCGTCGCCGTCGCGCCCGCGCCGGCCCGATCGCAGCCGACCGAGGCGGGTCTTACGGTGACCGACCCGGCCGGGACCGGCGGGGTTCGCGAGCTGTCCGACGCGCAGGGCACTGCGTTCGCGGCTGGGCTGGCCGTGACCGTCCCGAGCGGCGAGGTCCGCGAGGGAGACCTCTACGCCGCCAGCGAGTCGATTCGCGTCGACGGCCGGCTGGCCGGCGACCTGGTGGCGGGGGCGCAGCGGGTGCGCGTGGACGGGTGGGTCGACGGCGACCTGTTCGCGGCGGCCAGGACCATCGACCTGCGCGGCGCGGTGGGCGATTCCACCCGGGTGGGCGGGAATCAGGTCACCGTGAACGCCACCATCTACGGCGATCTGATCGCGGGGGGGAACCGCCTGCAGATTCTCGACGATGCCGTGATCAGGGGGGGCGTAGCGGCCGCCGCCAGTTCGGTGGAGCTCGACGGCGTGGTGGAGGAGAACCTGTACGTGGCAGCGGGGGAGATCATCGTCCGCGGCACCGTCCGCGGCGACGCGAACGTGATTGCGGACCGGCTCGACCTGGAACCCGGCGCGCGCATCGAGGGCGACCTCGACTACCGGACGCGGATACCCCTGAGCGCGGAAGCGGCCGCGCGGGTGGGAGGCGAGGTGCGCTACGAGGAGCCGGTCGACGACGAGGACGGCGGCGGGGTTCTCTTCTGGAGCTGGCAGACCGGGGCGGCGATGTTCGCCGGCCTCCTCGCCGTCGCGCTGTTCCGGCGCCTGGTGGGGCGACTCGTGGCGGCGGTTGCGGGGGAGCCCGCCCTCGGCGCGCTGCTCGGGTTCGGCGCGTTGCTGATCGTCCCGGTCGGGGCGGCGGTGGTGATGGTGACGCTGGTCGGGCTGCCGGTCGGCCTCATCGCGGTGCTGCTGTTCGGCGCGGCGGTGTACGTGGCCAAGCTCCCCATCGCGGTCTGGGCCGGGGGGCAGTTGCTCACGCGGGCGGGCAGGACCGACCCCTCGCCGTACGCGGCCATGGCCGTCGGCATCCTGGTGCTCTATCTGCTGTTCGCGATCCCGTGGCTCGGCGGCCTGTTCTGGCTCGTGGCCACCTGCCTGGGCCTCGGCGCCATGGTGCTTTCGGGCCGCCGGTACCTGACCGTGAACGGCGGTTGACCGCCGGAGGAGCCAGCCCGCCCGTCGCCGCCTTCGGCTCCGCTGGTGCCCAACGAACCTCCAGCGAGTCTGCTGCTCCTCCGTAGGCGGTGCCGTTCCACGGCGCAGACTTCGGCTACCAATCCAGACCGCGCCTAGAAGTCTGCGCCGTAGAACGGTGCAGACTCCTAGCAGGGTTGGTTGGGTGCCCAGCGGAGCCGAAGGCGACGATGGGCGGGCGAGGAGTCGCCGTAGAACGGTGCAGACTCCCAGCAGGTTGCCGTGAAATTCTCCCGCGGCCTGGACGCACGACTCCCGACGCGACGGGAAGGGCGTCACGGGGCCTGGGGCGTTGGACACGGGCGCGGCGGTGGCGGGGTTGGGTTCGGCGGACGGGGCTGCCCCAAGTGGCCTCTACGACGAAACCGTGCCGCCACCGTCGCGCCCGTGAGGGCTGTGTGTCAGGGCGTCGGGGCGGTGCTCCTGTTGGGCCAGTGGACAGCGTAGGTGCCGTCCTGGTTGTGGACGAGAATGTCGAACTGGCGCAGCTGTCGCAGCCAACGCGGGGCGTTGCGGTGGACGAGCAGCGCCTCGTAGTCGGTGGCCGGGTCGCGATAGGGCGAGCGGTCACGGAGTATCGCGAAGACGCATCGCAGCAGCTTGTGGGCGGTGGCGACGATGGCGCGCTTGTAGCCGCGGCGCTTGGTCAAGGCTCGGTGGAAGCCCTGGAACTGGCAGTTGTTGGTGCGGGCGGCGGCGTGGGCGCACTCGACGAGCACGGCGCGCAGGGTCTGGTTGCCGCGGCGGGCGCGCCCGTTGCGGCGTTTGCCGGCGCTCTCGTTGTTGCCGGGACACAGGCCGGCCCAGGCGGCGAGGCGGTTGGCGTTGCCGAACACCTTGTGGGGGTCGGCTCCGATCTCGCTGAGGATGGCGCAGGCCGCGGCGCGCTCGACGCCGGGGAGGGTCTCCAGCAGGCGGCGCTGCTCGGTGTAGGGGGCGAGGGCCTCGTCGATGTGGCGGTCGAAGTCGCCGATGCGCCGGCTGATGGCGTCGTGTTCGGTCAGCAGGTCGTCGAGCAACCGGCGCTCGGTCTCCCGCAGGGTCAGGTTCAGCGCGTCGCCGAGTCGGTCGAGCTTGCTGCGGACGTGCCAACTGAGCGAGGCCAGGATGTCCTTGGGGTCGAGTCGGTTGACGAGGCCGTCGAGGACCCGCCGGCCGTTGCGGCCGAAGATGTCGCTGAGCACGGCCCCGACGCGGACGCCGGCACGGTCGATGACCTTCTGGGCCTGATTGCGGACTTGGCTGCGTCGGGCGACGAGCTTTCGGCGGTGGCGGCTCAAGGAGCGCAGGTCGCGGAACTGCCGGTCGGGGACGAAGCTGGGCCGCCCCAACCCGAACTGGCACACGCGTGCGAGCCAGCGGCTGTCCTCGACGTCGGTCTTTCGTCCGCGGAGCTGCTTGACGTGCTGGGCGTGGAGCAGTTGCGCCTCGATGCCTGCGTCGGTGAGGGCCTGCCAGGGGGTGTGCCAGTAGACGCCGGTGGCCTCCATGGCGGCGGCTCCGACCCGGTGGCCGGTCAACCAGGCGACGAGGGCCTTCAAGCCGCTCGCCAGCGCGTTGAATCCGCGGGTCTCGGCCCGCGGCTCGGCGGCGGTCGGGCCGGCCAGCCGGACGGTGGCGGTGATGTGTCCCTTGTGCACGTCGAGTCCCGCGGCGCGGGGATGGACAACGCACAACTCATCGTTCATCATCGGTTTGCCTCCTGTTGAGGGGGGTTAGGCGGAGGCAGGACAGGCCGGTCGGACAGAGAAACTCGCGCCCTGCTCGGGCACGGTGCGCTTTGCCGCGCGTCCACGGCTCGAAGGCCGGGCACAATTCGGGGCTCGATGGCCGAACCGGCCGGGTCAGTTTGGTTTCGGGGATTGAGACCCACCACTAACCATGACGACCACGGGTCCTGTCTCCGCCGCTATTGTGCACCGCTTCAGCCGCCGCAACGGCCTGCCTCCGGCGAATTTCATGCCGTCGGGGCGGCCGCGCGAAGCGCGGCCGTGAGCGTTTGGTTGGGCGGCGAGCGGAGCCGTAGGCGACGCTCTCCGGGCTAGGCGAGGCCGGGCAGCGGGCCGCTCGTGTCGATGAAGTCGCCGCGCTGCCCGCGGGCGTGCTCCAACCCGACGTGGTCGACGTCGAGCCCCATAGCGCGGGCCACGCTCACGAGCATGCGCTGGTGGGGGAGGCCCGACAACCGCGTGGCGCCGCCCGCGAGCACCTGCGACGGCACCCGCATCTCCACCGGCGTCCCGTGCGGCCAGTACAGGTAGCGCCCCGTCCGGAACGCCCACTCGCCGCCGATGAGCACGGGGCAGTAGTGGCGGTAGCCGTGCCACCCGTCGCCGAGCTCGGAGCCCCAGACGACGAGGGTGTTGTCCATGAGCGAGCCGCCGCCCGCGTCGGGGACCGCCTCGAGCGTGCTCACGAGCCGGGCGACTTGGGCGGCGTGGTGGCGGACGTAGTCGGTCATCGCGCCGTACTTGGCGGGATCCTCGTGGATGTAGTGGGCGATGCCCTTGTGCACCTTGTCGCTGATGCGGTCGGCCCCGAACTCGGCCGTGGGCATCTCGCCGAGCGATAGCGTGACCACCCGCGTGATGTCGCAACTGAAGGCGGCCGCGACGACGTCCGTGAACGCGTCGAAGCGCAGGTCGTAGCGCTCGAACTCGGCCGCGGGCTGCGCGGGGGCCTCGCAGGCGAGGGTGGCGAGGCTCTCGAGCCGGTGGCCCAGCCGCTCGACGAGTCCGAAGTGGGTCTCGAGCCGGGCGCGCTCGCCGGCCGTGAAGCGGGGGGCCAGCTCGCGGTACTCGCGGTACGCGAAGTCGAGGGTCGTGCGGCGGCGCCGGCCCACCGCGTCGCCCGACGAGGCGGGCCCGAACACCCGGTTCCACGCCCCGAGCGGCGACCGCTCGGCGGGCAGGCGCATGCCCCCCGGGTTGTAGCTGATGGGGCGGCCCGCCTCGAGGGCGGCGTCGAGCGACAACTCGAGCGAGGGCAGGCGGTCGGGCCTCGCGACGTGCGCGGCGACGATCTGGTCCAGCGACGGCGACAGCGACCGCGTATCGCGCGCCGCGAAGTCGGCGTTGTCGCCGGTCCAGGCATGAATCCAGCCCCGGTCGTGGCGGTTGCCTCCGGCGTCGAGCTCGGCGGTGGCGAGCGACAGGCCGTCGAGGGCCAGCATGCGCCGGCGGTGCGGGTGCAGCGGAGCGAGGGGCCGGCTGAAGTCGCCGGCCGCGAGGGGCGCGAGGTCGAGGGTCCACGGCTCGTCCCCGGATTGGCCGGGGTGGTGCATGCGCCAGCCCTCGTAGGGCCAGCCGTGGCAGTGGCTGATGACGACGAGGCGCCGGACCGGCCCCGCTTCCGGGGCGAACGCCCGTAGCGCGGCGCCGGGCAGCGCCGCCCCGAGGGCGGTCAGCCCGCCAAGCTGCAGCACGTGTCGTCGCGAGATCATTCGTGGCCTCCCGTCGCGTCGGCGCCGGGCCGTCGGCGGAACAGGTCGCTGCCGGCGATCGACACCAGCAGCCCCTTGATCGAGTCCTCGGCGCGGAAGCCCGCCCGCAGCGCGTCGAGCCCCGGCGCCGCCGCGTCGAGCCGTTCGCCGAGGGCGTAGCGCGTCCAGTGCAACACGTAACAGTCGCGCACGCGGTCACTGGCCGCGAGCTGGCGCGCGAAGTCGACGCCGTCGCTGAACGCGATGCGCTCGCCGCCGGCCAAGGTCAGCGCGCCGCTGGCGTCGACTGCCTGCCCGTTGTCGTGCGAGCGCCACCGGCCGACGGCGTCGTAGTGCTCGAAGGCGAACCCCGGCGGGTTGATGGTCCGGTGGCAGGTGTCGCACGTGCGGGGGCGGGTCGCGGCGGCGGTGCGCTCGCGGTTGGTGCTCTCCGCCGTCAGGGTGTCGGGGGGCAGGGCCGTCTCGGCCCCCTGAACCGGCGTGCCGAGGTGCATGCAGGCGAGCCGCTCGAGCACCCGCACGCCGCGCAGGATGGGTCCCGGCTGCACCGCGTAGGCGCCGAGGGCGAGCACCGACGGCAGGGTCAGCACCCCCGCCCGCTCGCCGGGGGGAAAGCTCGCCGGATAGAGGGTCAGCGGCTTGCGCCGGCCGATGGAGGCGACCACGAGGTCGATGGTCCGGGTGACCTCGGGGCCCTCCACGCGCCGGGCGCCGTCGCCGTAGATGGGGGCGGTGGCGTCCGACATATGGCCGTGATGGTCGGTCATCAGCGCCGTGAACGTGCCGTCGCCGTCGAAGACCGTCCGCTCGACGAAGAGCTCGGTCTCGATCTTCATCGAATGGCGCACCGGGCCCATGATCGCCGGCCACTCCACGTCGTCGTCGCGGGCGGTGGCGAGCCGGGGCTCGACGCCGAACAGGGGCCCGAACGCCCGCCGCGCCGGTGCGACGAGCAGCACGTCGTCGGTGCCCAGCCACTGGTGGTGGAAGCGCACGAGGGCGGGCCGCGCCTTCGGGTCGTCGAGCATCCGCCGCGCCTGGGCCTCGACGCCGGCGCGGGTGTCAAGCCCGCCCGCCCCGGCCGCCGCGAACAGCGTGTCGTCGGGCATCGAGTCCCACAGGAAGTAGGAGAGGCGCGACGCCAGCTCCCACGGGCCGAGGCGTTCGGCATCGGTCATGTCGGCCGGCCGACTTGGCTCGGCGACGCGGTCACGTCGGAAGTCGCGCCGGCGTGACACCCCGGCGGCGCGGGCTTCCGGCTCGACCCGGAAGTGGAACGTCGGCGTCTGCAGGATGCCCGCCACCGTCAGGGCGACCGCCTCGTCGAGGGGGCCGGCCGCCGCGTTGGCCCGCCAGAACGCCTCGAGTCGCCGCCGCTCGTCGGCGTCGAGAGGCCGGCGGTAGGCCCGGCGGGCGAAGCGCTCGAGGCTCGCCCACGCGCAGGCCGTCCGCCCGGCCGCGGGCAGGGCGGCCCACCCGTCGCAGGCGAAGAACGTCGGCGACACGAGGGCGAACGACGCGAAGTGCATCGCCGCGAGGTGCAGCTCTTCCACCTGGTACGACGACGGCGCCTGCCCCTCGGCGATGCCCTCGAACCCCTCGGACCCCGCCTCTTGCGGGAACCGCCAGGGCCACACCGGCGGGGGCGGCGGCGCCACGAACACGCCCTTGCTCGGCTCGCGCCGGGGGCTGATGCGGTCGGCGAGGGCGGGGCGCGCGGGCCACCGGTCGCCGTCGCGGGGAAAACCGAAGAGGTCGGCGACGGTGTTGTTGTACTCGGCCGGGGTCAGGGCGAGGGGGGCGGCGTCGGGCGGGGGGGTGGTCGACGTCGCCCGGGTCTGGCCGGGGGCCGCGGCCGGGGTCACGATTCCGGAGAGCGTCGCCGTCAGCAGGGCTGACGCTATTCCCTGTCGCATTGGAGGGTTGCGTCCCAACGGGATTCGGACGGCCGGTCAGTCGCTTCGGACGGGCGTCGTTCGAGCGAGGGCGTGTTCGCAACTGGCCGGCAGGGGGGGCTGCCGCCGGCCATCTCCGACCGACGGGGTCGAGTCGGGGCTCCCGCCGAACCTCTGCAAGTCGATCATGCAGGACACCATGTGGGGCAGCGTCTCCTGCACGGATCGCACGTCAGCCTGCAGGGATCGCACGTCGGCCTGCACCGATCCCACTGTTCGAGCCAGCTCCTGGACATCTTGCCTGACCGCCTCGAACTGAGCGCTCCACCTGCCAGCGGTCCAGACGAAACCCGCGATGACGACCAGGAGTGTCAACGCCGGCGCGAACTCGTTGAGCTTCTTCAGAGCCTCCACGGTACACGATGCTACCACGCTTCGCCTCCGGCCGGACGAGCCTGACCAACGGTCTGTCGTGGACACGCGGGACTGGAGCAGAACCGTCAAGCCCGTACGTGCCCGGCATGCCGGCCGGTCGGGGGCGTTTCGGGACTTCGCCGGACCGGCGAAGGGAAGGTTGGCGTCCCCAACGGGATTCGAACCCGTGTCTCAGCCTTGAAAGGGCTGGATCCTAGGCCTCTGGACGATGGGGACGCGGGGAATGCGCCGTGCCTCCGGGTCGTCCGCCAAGTTGACGACCTCGAAGCGCCATTCAACACTTCAGTATACGCCACTTGGTCCTCTGCGCAAATGCCGATGCTGCCGATGCCGTTTCGTCGGCCCCGTCGGCCCGCCGACGGGAATCCCGCCGCACGGCCCGGCGGTTCGGCGCTCCTTGCCGTAGCCGCGAACGGGATGTGTGCCGTGCGGACCGGCCCGCGCGCCGACTCCCGGCTCACGAGCGTCCGCGTCGAGCGGCAGCACGTCAACTTCCGTGTCCGTCGCGGATCCACGGTTGACGGCGGCGGGCCGGGTCGTCCTGACGCAGTGCAGACCGGCGGTTGCCTTCCGGCACGCCGGAGACGTTTCAGGCTTCGTCCTCCAGCCCGCGCTTCGGCTGCAAGCGCCTGAGAGCAAGGCACTTGTCTGCGTGGCGGCGGGGGCCGCGGGAGACTGGCCGGCTTCTTGCTAACACTGAGGGTCCCGGCCCGCGTGCCCGACCCGGTTCCCGGGTCGCCGCACCGGCGGCGGGACGTAGCCGGTCGCCGGGCCCAGGTCGGGCCGGCGGCCACCCGAGTCCCTCGTGACAGGAGAGAAGACGATGCGACGAATGCTGTGGAGTGTGATGATGGTCCTGGCGCTGTGCGCCGGCCAGTCCGGCGCGGCCCAGGTCCGGGAGGCGGCCCCGTCCGAGGCGCCGCGCGTCCAGCCGGAGCTGATCGACCTCAATGCGGCGACCGGCATGGAGCTCGAGACGCTGCCGGGGGTCGGGCCGCGCACCGCCGAACGGATCCTCGAGTACCGGCGCGAGCACGGCGGCTTCGAGAGAATCGAGGACCTGATGGACGTGCGCGGCATCGGCGAGCGCACCTTCCTCAGGCTGAAGCCGCTGGTGACGGTCGCGGCCTCCGAGCCCGATGCCGGCGAACGTCCATAGCCGCACGGTCGTCCGGCGCGTCCCGGAGTCTTGCCTCCGGGGCGCGCCGGCGAACGGCGAACGGGAACCGGAGCCGACTCGCGCCGACGAGCCGGCTCACGCCGCCGGGTTCACGCTGATCGAGGCCGGCGTCGTGCTGCTGTTGCTGGGGGTCTCGGCCGCGCTCGCGCTGCCGTCGATGCGGTCGGGGCTCGACGGTCTCCGGGGGGCCGCCGCCGCCCGCCATCTCGCGGCCCTTGCCCAGTCGACCCGGGTGCGGGCGGTCACCCAGTCGGCCCACATCGGGCTGCGGTTCGAGCTCGAGGGCGGCGGCTATCGGTACGCCCTTTACGCGGACGGGAACGGCAACGGCCTGCGCGCGCGGGACGTCCGAAGCGGGGTGGACCCGCGGCTGACCGACTTCGAGCGCATCGGCGACCGCTTTCCCGGCGTCGTCATCGGCATCGCGGACGCCGTGCCCGGCATCTCCGGCCGTGGGACTCTGCCCGCCGGCTCCGATCCGATTCGGTTCGGGCCGTCGGACGGCCTGACCTTCAGCCCCTTGGGCACGGCGACCAGCGGCACGCTGTATCTGCACCACCGGTCGGGGCGGCAGTTCGCCGTGCGCGTGCTCGGCGCGACCGGTCGGGTCCGGATTCTGGAGTTCCATGGGGACACGGCATCGTGGGCACCCCGATGACGCACCGACGCGCCGAGCGCCGGCACCACGTTCGCCGCCCCGCGGCCGACCTGGGGTGGTTCCGGGGGGCGCGTCTGCGGCCGGGTCTCGACGCGGCGCTCTTGGACCTCTCGCCCGGAGGCGCGCTGGTGGAGACGACGGCCCGGCTCCGTCCGGGAGCCAAGACGGTGCTGCACCTGAAGACGCGCGACGGCGAGCTTCAGGCGCCGGGTGAAGCCGTACGGGCCTGGGTCTCCGGCATCCAGCCGAACCGCGGCGTCATCTACAGGGGGGCCGTGCGGTTCGACCGGCCGATCGATCTGCCGGAGGCGGGCTGACGCGGAGAGCCGGTGACCTGTACCCACGCCGCGGGGTACCCACGCCGCGGGAACGCGGGGCAACGTGCAAACAAGTTGACATCGTTGTGATATTTGCATACCGTTCGTGCGTTTGTCCGCACAGACCCCACGTGTTGTGCGGTCGACCGCCACCCCGGCGCCCTCGTGGCCACTACGTCGGTGCGTGCATTCACCATGGCTGACCTGTCAATGTCGTGTCCGAATCCCATCGTTGACCGCGACGACTTCGCCGAGCGCGGACAGCGGTTCTCGGAGTTCCTTGCGGTGCTCGAGTCAAGGACCGTCGGCGGCGCGAAGATCGCCGGGCTCGAAACCGCCGTGCCGGCGGCCCTGGAGCGTCTGGTCCCGATTCGCGGCGCGCGGCTGACGGCGGCCCCTGCTCCTCCGCTCGCCGCTCGCGAGGGGCCGGCCGAGACGTCGTTGCGGTTTCCGGTGCCGACGCCCTCGCGTAGCGATCTCGCGCTGGAGGTAAGCGTCGACCCCGACTTCGTGCCCGATGCCTGGGACCGGCAGGCGCTGCGCTTGGCGGCCCGGGTGATCGGTCTGCTCATCGCGTCGCGCGGCCAGACGCCGCCGCCGCCCGGTCAACCGCCGGAGCCGGCGCCGCCGCTGGTCGGTTCGAGCGTGTCGATGCGCCGGCTGCGGCAGCAGATCGAACGGGTTGCGGAGACCGACTTCACGGTCCTCATCGAGGGCGAGTGCGGTTCCGGCAAGGAGCTGGTGGCGCGCCAAGTGCACGAGCTGAGCCGGCGCCGCCAAGGGCCCTTCGTCGCCGTGAACTGCGCCGCCCTCGTCGAGACCCTGCTCGAGGCCGAGCTGTTCGGCATCGAGGACCGGGTCGCGACGGGGGTGCGGGCGCGCCGCGGGAAGTTCGAGCTCGCCGACCAGGGAACGCTGTTCCTCGACGAGGTCGCCGACCTGTCGCCGGCCGCGCAGGCGAAGCTGCTGCGGGCCATACAGGAGATGTCGGTCGAGCGCGTCGGCGGAAACGGGGCGCGGGCGGTGGACATCCGCATCGTCGTCGCGACGAACCAACGGCTGCGGGCGTTGGCGCACGCGGGGCGGTTCCGCACCGATCTCTACTACCGCCTCGCCGGAGTGGAGCTGAATGTGCCGCCGCTTCGCCAGCGCCGCGACGATGTCGTCGCGCTCGCGCAGCACTTCCTCGCCCGCCATGACGGTCTGCGCCGCCTGAGCTTGTCGGCGGGCGCCGCCGACGCCCTGCGCGCCCACGACTGGCCGGGTAACGTGCGGGAGCTGCAACGGGTCGTCGAACGGGCCCTCGCCCTCGCCGGCGGCGACACCATCGACCTCGACGACCTGCCGGGCGAGCTGACCCGCGACTACAAGGAACTGCTGCAGCCGTCCGTCGTCCGGGCCGAGTCGATGCGCGCATGGGGCAGCCGCTACGCGAGGCTGATGCTCGAACGCTGCGGCCGCAACAAGCGCCGCACCTGCGAGGTGCTGGGCATCAGCTACCACACGCTGCAGTCGTACCTGCGCCATCCATCTTGAGGATCCGTCGGGACCGGCCGGGCCAGCCGTCCGGCCGTCGAGGCTGTCGCGAAGGAGAGGGCCGCCGCCGTAGAACGGCGCCGTCTCCGACAAGCGGCCGACTCCGGATCGGTACCACGCGCCGGCCACCGTCTCGACGGCGCAGAACGGCGCCCGTCTCCGACAAGCGGCCGACTCCGGTGGACCTCGTCGGCGGAGCGTTGGGCGATGTTGCCCGGGGTTGAAGCCGGGCTGAAGGCCTGGGCCGCTGGGCTCTTGCGCCAGCAGCGCCGCCAACGCGCCATCAAGCAACGCCGCGGCCCGTAGACATCGGGGGGTGCGGTCACGCCTTGACTCGCCCCTGACCCAACCTTGACCCCCCGCAGGTCCCATAGTACGTTCTAGCAGGCTCTTCCGGCGTACCGGCGGCCGGCCGCGCCCGCAGGGGGGCCTCTTCCGCGGGCCGTCGCCCCGGCGGGACCGCGCACCACGGCCGACGTTACCGTGTCATGAACGACGCCCCGCCACCCGCCCGGTTCAAGACCGCCCTGCACGGACGGCACGTCGCCGCGGGGGCGAAGATGGTGCCGTTCGCGGGCTGGGAGATGCCCCTACAGTACGGCGGCATCACCGAGGAGCACCTCGCGGTGCGCCGGGCGGCGGGGTTGTTCGACGTCAGCCACATGGGCCAGATCGAGGTCGCCGGTGCGGACGCCCTCGCCGCCGTGCAGCGCGTGTCGACCAACGACGCGGGCCGGCTGGAGGTCGGGCAGGCGCAGTACTCGGCCTTGGCGACGCCCGAGGGCACATTCTTCGACGACCTCCTGGTGTACCGGCTGGCCGACGACCACTTCCTGCTGGTGGTCAACGCCGCCAACGTCGAGTCCGGCTTCCGGTGGATTCGGGAAGGCATCGCGGGGGTCGGCGACGCGGCGGCCGTGAACACGAGCTCGCGCTACGCCCTGCTCGCGGTGCAGGGGCCGCGCGCCATCGACGTCGTGCAGCCGCTGACCGACGTCGATCTCGCGGCCGTTGGGTACTACCGCTTCGCCACCGGCGAGGTGGCGGGCGTGCGGGCGACGATCTCGCGCACGGGGTACACCGGCGAGGACGGGTTCGAGCTGTTCGTCCCCCCGCAGGCGGCCGACAAGCTGTGGTCGGCGCTGATGTCGGCCGGCCGACATCACGGGATGCGGCCGGCGGGGCTGGGGGCGCGCGACACGCTGCGCCTCGAGGCGGCGATGCGGCTCAGCGGGCAGGACATCGACGGGACGACGACGGTGCTCGAGGCCGGCCTCGGTTGGATCGTCGGTTGGGACAAGCCCGACTTCATCGGGCGCGAGGCCCTCGTGAAGCAGCGCGAGGCGGGGGTCGAGCGCAAGCTCGTGGGGCTCGAGATGGCGGGGCCGGGCATCGCGCGGCAAGGCTACGGCGTCTACGCGGGCGGCGGGCCGGTGGGCCGGGTGACCAGCGGCACCCGCACGCCGTTTCTAGAGAAGGCCGTCGCCCTCGCCTACGTCCCCGCCGCGGGCGCCGCGCCCGGCACCGAGTACGAGGTGGACGTCCGCGGGCGCCGGGTCCCCGCCCGCGTCGTGCCGCTGCCGTTCTACAAGCGTCCGAGATGAGCAGCCATGTATCCGAGTGACCGGCTCTACACGAAGGACCACGAGTGGATCCTGATCGCCGGGGCGACGGCCCGG
This sequence comes from Vicinamibacterales bacterium, assembly GCA_963664545.2. GTDB lineage: Bacteria > Acidobacteriota > Vicinamibacteria > Vicinamibacterales > UBA8438 > JAJEEA01. The sequence goes on from OY761475.2 coordinate 5,330,191, forward strand.
ATCGGCATCACCCACTATGCGCAGGACCAGCTCGGCGACGTCGTGTACGTCGAGCTGCCCCAGGTGGGGCAGCAGTTCGAGCAGGGCGCCCAGTTCGGGTCGATCGAGTCGGTCAAGGCGGTGTCCGACCTGTACTGCCCCCTGGCGGGCCGGGTGACGGAGGTGAACACGACCCTGGCGGCGGCCCCCGAGACGGTGAACGCGGACCCCCACGGCACCTGGATGATGGCGATCGAGCTGGCCGATCCCGCCTCCGCCTCCGGGCTCCTCGACTCGGCCGCCTACGCCGAGCTGGTGAAGTAGGCGGACGCGGCGTGCCCCCCCCACGAGCGGACCGGTTCTCCGACCGGCACATCGGGCCCCGCCCCGGCGACGTCGGTGCGATGCTGGCCGCGGTCGGCGCCCCGTCGGTCGAGGCGCTGATCGACGAGGCGGTGCCCGCCGGCATCCGGCTCGACGCGCCCCTGCGGACGCCGGGGCCGGAGACCGAGGCCGCCTATCTCGACCGCCTGCGCGACCTCGCGGGCCGGAACCGCCCGGGAAGGGCCTTCATCGGCCTGGGGTACTACGGCTGCGTCACCCCGAGCGTCATCCTGCGCAACGTCTTCGAGAACCCCGGCTGGTACACCCCCTACACGCCGTACCAGGCCGAGGTGGCCCAGGGCCGCCTGGAGGCGCTGCTGAACTACCAGACCATGGTCGGCGACCTGACGGGGATGCCGGTGGCCAACGCGTCGCTGCTCGACGAGGCCACGGCGGCGGCGGAGGCGATGGCGATGATGCACCGCGTCCGCTCGCGCAAGGCCCCCGGCGCCGACCGGCTGCTGGTGTCGCGAGGCTGCTTCCCCCAGACCATCGACGTCGTGCGGGGCCGGGCCGAGCCGCTCGGCATCGCGGTCGAGGTGGGCGACCCGGCGGCGATGCGGTTCGACGAAGGTGTCTTCGGCGTCCTGCTCCAGACCCCGGCCGAGGACGGGGCGGTCGTCCCCGTCGCCGACGTGGTGGCCCGCGCCCACGACACGGGGGCGCTGGCCGCGGTCTGCACCGACCTGCTGGCCCTGACCCTGCTGACGCCGCCCGGCGAGGACGGGGCCGACGTCGTGGTCGGCAACTCGCAGCGGTTCGGGGTCCCGATGGGGTACGGGGGGCCGCACGCGGCGTTCTTCGCGACCCGCGAGGCGTTCGTCCGCCAGATGCCGGGGCGCGTCATCGGCCTCTCGGTCGACCGGCACGGCGACCCCGCCTTCCGCATGGCGCTGCAGACCCGCGAGCAGCACATCCGGCGCGACCGGGCCACGTCGAACATCTGCACCGCCCAGGCCCTGCTGGCGAACCTCGCCGGCTTCTACGCCGTGTACCACGGCCCCGACGGCCTGCGCGCCATCGCCGCCCGCGTGCACGCGCTCGCCCGCCGGCTCGCGGCGGGGCTGCGGACGCTGGGCCTCGCGCCGGCGCACCCTCACTTCTTCGACACCGTCACCGTCTCGCTGCCGCCGGGCGCGTTGGAGCGGCTGCGGGCCGGCGCCGGGGCGGCCGGGATGCACTTCCGCTACCGCGGCGACGGCGCGGTGGGCGTCGCCCTCGACGAGACCACGACCCTCGGCGACGTGGCCCGGATCGTGTCGCTCGTCGCCGGCGCCCTCGGCCGGGCAGCCCCGCCGCCCGCCGCCGGGGTGCCGCCCGCCGGGGCAACGGATGACGCGGCCCTCGACGAGTCCCGCTTCCGCGATCAGCGCTCCGACGGCCGGGCCGGGGCCACGGCAGCCGAAGACGCGGCCCCCGACGGGTCCCTCGTCCGTCATCCGGGCCCCGACGGCCGGGCCGCAGCCCCGGCAATCGAGGCCGCGGCTCCCGACTGGTCGGAGGCCCTCGTGCGCACGTCGGCGTATCTGACCCACCCGGTCTTCCACCGGCACCGGTCGGAAACGCAACTGATGCGCTATCTGAAGCAGCTCGAGCGCCGCGACCTGGGTCTCGACACCTCGATGATTCCCCTCGGGTCGTGCACGATGAAGCTGACCGCGGCGTCGGCCATCCGCGCCGTGAGCTGGCCCGCGTTCGCCGCCGTCCATCCGTTCGCCCCGCCGGAGACGACGGAGGGCTACCGGGCCGTGTTCCGCGAGCTAGAGGCGGCGCTCGCCGAGATCACCGGGCTGCCCGCGGTGTCGCTGCAGCCGAACTCGGGAGCGCAGGGCGAGCTCGCGGGGCTCATGGTCATCCGCGCCTGGCACCGCGACCACGGCGGCGGGGGCCGCGACGTGGTGCTGATACCGGCGTCGGCCCACGGCACCAACCCGGCCAGCGCGGCGATGGCGGGGATGCGGGTGGTGGTGGTCGCCTGCGACGACCGCGGCAACGTCGACCTCGACGACCTCCGCGGCAGGGCGGCGGAGCACCGCGACGCCCTATGCGGGCTGATGATCACGTATCCGTCCACCCACGGGGTCTTCGAGGACGCCGTCCGCGAGGTCTGCGGGGTCGTGCACGACGCCGGCGGCCAGGTCTACATGGACGGCGCGAACCTGAACGCCCAGGTGGGGGTGACCAGCCCCGCCGCGGTCGGGGCCGACGTCTGCCACATCAACCTGCACAAGACATTCGCGATTCCCCACGGCGGCGGGGGGCCGGGCATGGGGCCGATCGCCTGCGCCAAGCATCTCGCGCCGTACCTGCCGGGGCATCCGCTGGCCGCGGTCGGCGGCGAACGGGCGATCCCCGCGATCTCCGCGGCGCCGTGGGGGAGCGCCAGCATCCTGCTCATCTCGCACGGCTACGTGCGGATGCTCGGACCCGACGGCCTGCGGCGGGCCACCGAGGCCGCGATACTCGGCGCCAACTACGTCAAGGCGCGCCTCGCCCCGCACTACGACGTGCTCTACGCGCGGGCCAACGGGCGGGTCGCGCACGAGCTGATCCTCGACCTGCGGGCGCTGAGGGCGCACGGCGTCACCGAGCAGGACGTCGCCAAGCGCCTCATGGACTACGGGTTCCACGCCCCCACGGTCTCGTTCCCGGTGCCCGGCACGATGATGATCGAGCCGACGGAGAGCGAGCCGCGCGAGGAGCTCGACCGGTTCTGCGACGCGCTGATCGCCATCCGCGGTGAGATCCGGGCGGTGGAGGAGGGTGGCGCCGACCGCGTCGACAACGTGCTGAAGAATGCCCCCCACACCGCGGCCGAGGCGACCGCCGACGCCTGGCCCCACTCCTATACGCGGCAGCAGGCGGTCTACCCGCTGCCCTTCGTGCGCGAGAACAAGTTCTGGCCGGCGGTGGGGCGGGTCGACGACGCCCACGGCGACCGCAACCTCGTCTGCGCTTGCCCGCCGGTCGAGGCGTACGGGGACTGATCGGGCCGGGCTCCGCGGATGCGGGCGGGCGGCGAGCCGGGGCCGCTGCTTTCGTGGGCGAGAACAAGCTTCGACCGGCGGTGGGGCGGGTCGACGACGCCCACGGCGACCGCAACCTCGTCTGCGCTTTGTCCGCCGGCCGAGGCGTACCGGGACTGACCCGGCCGGGCTCCGCGAACGCGGGCCGGCGAGATGAGCCAAGCCGGGGTCGCCGGCACCCCGCGCCGGGATGTCTGCCCGGGGCGGAGCGGTCGTGCGGTCGGCTCGGACGGAGCGCCGGAATCACCGCGGCGCGCGGGTCAGGGCGTCGGCGCGCTCGCGCAGCCGGGCCAACAGGCGTCCGGCCACCGGTCCCGGCGCGCCGGACCCGATGATCTGGGCGCCGACCCGGACCACCGGGACCACCTCGCGGGTGGTGCTGGTGATGAACAGCTCGTCGACGGCCGGCAGGTCCGACTCGCGGAGCACCTCCTCGCGCACCGGGACGCCGAGGTCCGCCCCGACCTCGAAGAGCAGGTTCCGCGTGACTCCCTCTAGCAGCCCGGCGTCGAGAGGTGGGGTCAGGACGGCGCCGTCGCGCACGACGAACAGGTTCGACTGCGAACATTCCGCCAGCTCGCCCCGGTGGTTGAGGAGGATCGCCTCGTCGGCGCCCGCGCGCACCGCCTCCTGCGCCGCCAGCACGTTGTTCAGCAGATTGTTCGATTTGATGACGGGATCGACGCTGCGGGGGTGGTTGCGCAGCACGCTCGCGACCACCAGCCGCACGCCTTCGCGGTGCACCCGAGCCGGCGGCTCCCGGTGCGGGCGCGCGATGATGACGATGGTCGGCGTCCGGCACACGGCGGGGTCGTAGCCGAGGTCGCCGACCCCGCGGGTGACGAGCATCCGGAGCGTCACCTCCCCTTGGGGGTTGACGTCCCGCATGGTGTCGCGCAGGCGGGACTCGAGCTCGGCGTCGGTCGGCGGCACGGCCAGCGACAGGCGCGCGGCCGAGGCGCGCAGCCGCGCGAAGTGCCGGTCGGGCAGGAAGGGCCGCCGGTTGTAGGTGCGCAGGGTCTCGTAGACGCCGTCGCCGTAGAGGAAGCCGTGGTCGAAGACCGAGACCACCGCCCGGTCGCCGGACGTGACGACGCCGTTCACGTTCACGGCGGCCTCGGCGATGCCGGCGGGGGCGGCGGGGGGCGGGTCGACGGGGTTCGGATTCACGCCGTCCACGGTACCATAACGCGGAGGGCCTCCCGTGACGGGGCTACCGTCGGCGGGGGAGGCACCCGCGGCGGGAAGCGGGGGAGGGGCGGGCGGTTCGCGGCGGTTCGCGCAACGTCCTGAGAGCAGACGGCGGTCGGGGCGCCGCTCAGCGGACGGGCGACCCCGAGAGGCCGGGGCGGGGAGCGCAGGGCGGCGACAGGATGCGGGTGCTGAACACGGCGCAGATGCGCGAGGCGGACCGGCGGACGATCGCCGATCGCGGTGTGCCGTCGCTGGTGCTGATGGAGCACGCGGCACGCCAGGTCGTCTCCGCGATCGAGTCGCGCTGGCCGTCGCTGCCGGGCGGCGGTCGCATCGTCGTGCTGTGCGGGAAGGGAAACAACGGCGGCGACGGGCTCGCGGCAACGCGCTTGCTGGCGGCCCGCGGCGCCGCCGTGCGAGCGTGCCTGACCGCGCCGGCAGCGGAGATGCGGGGAGACGCCGGGGTCAACCTGGGGGCGCTCCGGCGGGCCGGGGGGCTGGTGGTCGACGCATCGAGTCCTTCCGCGTGGGAGGCGGTGCGGGCGGATCTAGGCGCATGCAACCTAGTGATCGACGCCCTGTTCGGCACCGGACTGACGCGTCCCCTCGCCGGGCACTGGCGGTCCATCGTCGGCGACCTGAACGGCTCCAGAGTTCCGGTGGCGTCGATCGACCTCCCGTCGGGGCTGTCGGCGGATACGCCGCAGGTGATCGGCGAGGCGGTCGCCGCAGCCCTCACCGTGACCCTCGGCGCGCCGAAGCTGCCGCTGCTGCTCGACCCTGCCGCGGCCCGGGCCGGCGAAGTGGTGGTTGCCGACATCGGCATTCCCGCCGCGGTCGTCGACGCCCTCGCCGGGCCGCGTGTGACCGTCATCACCCGGTCCTGGGTCCGAAGGCAGCTCCCGCGCCGACGCCGGAACACCCACAAGGGCGATTACGGGCGGGTGCTCGTCGCCGCCGGGTCGAGGGGCAAGACCGGCGCCGCCGGCCTCGCTGCCCTCGGCGCCCTGCGCTCCGGGGCGGGCCTGGTCACGGTGGCGACGCCGCGCGCCTGCCAGCCCACCGTGGCGGCGCTCGCTCCGGAGTACATGACCCTGGGGCTCGACCACGACGGCGACGGCCTCGTCGCGGCCGAGGCGGCCCGCGCGGTGCTCGCCGAGCGTTGCGACGTGCTGGCCGTCGGACCCGGCCTCGGACTGGGGACCGGCGTCGACCGGTTCGTGCGCGAGCTGGTGGACCGGGCACCGGTCCCGATGGTGCTCGACGCCGACGCCCTGAACGTGTTCGCCGGCGACCCCGCCGGGCTGCGTGGAAGCCCGGCCCGCGGGTTGGTCGTCACCCCGCACACCGGCGAGATGGGGCGCCTCATCGGCAAGTCGGCGGAACAGGTGGATGCCCACCGCCTCGACGTCGCGCGCGACCTCGCGGTCGAGCAGGGCGTCTTCGTCGTTCTGAAGGGGCCGCGCACCCTAGTGGCGACTCCGACGGGAGCAGTGTGGATCAACGTGACCGGCAACCCGGGCATGGCCACCGGCGGCGTCGGCGATGTGCTCACTGGGGTTCTGGCTGCGTGGATAGTCCAGTCGCCGAACGTCGAAACCGCGTGCGCGCTGGGGGTATGCCTGCATGGCCTCGCCGGGGACGCTGCGGCGGCGGAACAGGGTGCGGGCCTCATCGCCGGCGACTTGGCGCGTCTTCTCGGACGCGCCCTGCGCTCGCTCGAGTGCGGCGTGCACGACCGCCGCGACCAGGAGCCGGAGTTGCGGCCACTCTGACCCGCGAGAGGGAGACCGTACCGTGCAAGAGCGCTACGAAAGCCGCTCCGAACGCCAGACGGCCGACATTGCCGGCGATCTCGCCCGACGCCTGCCCAGCGGTACCGTCGTGCTGCTGTTCGGCGACCTCGGCGCCGGAAAGACGGCGTTCGTGCGGGGCGTCGTCGAGGGCGTGGGCATCGACCCCGACGAGGTCAGCAGCCCCACGTTCACGATCGTCCAGGCCTATGGCGGGGGGCGGGTCCAGCACGTCGACCTCTACCGGCTCGAACCGGCGGAGACCGACGACCTCGGCCTGGAAGAGCTGCCGGATGGCGGCGCCCTCGTGTGCATCGAATGGGCGGACCGCCTGCCACGTCCGGCGCCGGCAGCAGTGTCGGTTCGGATCCTGGACCGAGGCGGCGATACGCGGGAGCTCGTCATCGAGCTGCCGGACGTGATTCCATGACGATACCGCGTGAAGCGACCCGGCGGACCGCGGGAGAAGCTGGCGTGAGAGCGGTCGAGCCCGTAACCGTGCTATATTGTAGGTTGCGTGACAGGCCATGTAGGGCTTGGCACGGCAAGGCAAGGCAGGGTCTGATGGGCGCTTCGGTGCCCGTCGCTTGTACGGCCATACCCTATGGGATAGCTGTCGGGCGTAGGCAGGATTGCCCTTCGACTGCGGGGCCGCACGACATCATCTACGGTCTTCCGCGTATACGTGCAGGCGCCGGCCGATCGCGTCCAGCGCGGCGTCCAGTTGGTCGAGCCGCGAGCGGTGCCGAATGTCCAGCACGCGGTCGACCTGCGGCAAATGCCAGCCGAGGCGGCGCGCCAGCTCCGCCTTGCCGATACGTTGGTCCCGCATCCCCTGGTACAGAATCAGCTTCACGGCGGTGAGGGTCGGCAGGGCGGCCCGGGGGCTGCCGCGACCGGGCGCGGGAACGTCCTGGCGGGCGTGAATGCGCGCCGAGATCGCTTCCTCGAGCGCATCGCGGGCGCGGGCCATGGCTTCTTCGCGGTCGTCGCCGAAGGTCGTGAGCTCAGGGAAATCCGGCGCGGTCACCATAACCGTGTCGTTGTCGTCGTCGATCAGCGTGATCGGATAGGCCAGCATCAACGCAGTCCCAGATCCTTCTTGATCTTCGCCATCAGCTTCGAGCCCAGTTCCCGGCTTGCACCGTGCATGGGCAGTTGCGACGTCCGCTCGCCACGCCTGACCGTCAGGTGGCCGCTGCCGCCTCGGTGGCTGCGAAAGGTGCAGCCGCGCTGTTTCAGCCAACGCCGGAACTCCGTCGAGGTCACCCACCAGCACGGTACACCACGCTTCTGTTCATGTAAACAGAAACGTTTACCCGCTGGCGACCCGCGGAGGCGCGAGGCATTGAGGCGGTTCGGAAAAAGACGGTCTCCGCGCGTGCCGCCGGCGCTACTCCGAGCGGTAGTTGGGGGCTTCCTTGGTGATGACCACGTCGTGCACGTGGCTTTCGCGCATGCCCGCGGGGGTGATGCGCACCAGCCGGGCGTTCTCCTGCAGGTCGGGGATGGCGGGACAGCCGCAGTAGCCCATGCCGGCGCGGAGGCCGCCGACCAACTGGTGGATCATCGCGCCGACCGACCCCTTGTGGGGCACGCGGCCCTCGATGCCCTCGGGGACGAGCTTCTCGCCGTCCTCGCGGGGGCTCGCGAGGTCGAAGTCCTCCTGGAAGTAGCGGTCGCGGCTGCCCGCGCGCATCGCCCCGATCGAGCCCATGCCCCGGTACTCCTTGAAGCTGCGCCCCTGGTAGAGGATCAGCTCGCCGGGGCTCTCGTCGGTGCCCGCGAAGAGACTGCCGATCATGACCGCGCCGGCCCCGACGGCCAGCGCCTTGGTGATGTCGCCGGAATAGCGCACGCCGCCGTCGGCGATGACGGGGACGCCGTGGGGCCGCGCGGCCCGCCCGCACTCGGCGAGGGCCGAGATCATCGGCATGCCGATGCCCGCGATGATCCGGGTGGTGCAGATCGACCCGGAACCGATGCCCACCTTGACGCCGTCCACGCCGAGGGCGATCAGCGACTCGGTCCCCTCGGCGGTGGCGACATTGCCGGCAACGAGTTCGACGCTCGGGAAGCGCTCGCGCAGCCGGCCCACCATCGCCATCACCCCGCGCGAATGCCCGTGCGCGGTGTCGACGACGAGCACGTCGGCGCCGGCCTTGACCAGGGCCTCCGACCGCTCCACCGTGTCCTTGGCGATGCCCACCGCCGCGCCCACCCGCAACCGGCCCAGCTCGTCCTTGGACGCGGTGGGGTAGGTGATCATCTTCTGGATGTCCTTGACGGTGATGAGCCCCTTGAGCCGGAACTCCTGATCCACCACGAGCAGCTTCTCGACGCGGTGCTTGTGCAGGATGGTCTGGGCGTCCTGCAGGGTCGTCCCGACCGGCACCGTGATGAGGTCCCGGCGGGTCATCACCTCGCCGATGGGCCGGTCGGTGCGGCGCTCGAAGCGCAGGTCGCGGTTGGTGAGGATGCCGACGAGCCGGCCCTCGGTGCTGCCGTCCTCGGTGATCGGCACCCCCGAGATCCGGTACTTCTTCATCAGCTCGAGGGCCTCGACGATGCGGTTCGAGGGCGCCAGCGTGATCGGGTTGACGATCATGCCGCTCTCCGACCGCTTGACCCGGTCGACCTCGGCCGCCTGGTCCTCAATGGAGAGGTTCTTGTGGATCACCCCCATGCCGCCGAGCTGGGCCATCGCGATGGCGAGGCGCGACTCCGTCACGGTGTCCATGGCGGCGCTGATGATGGGCACGTTCAGGGTGACGTTCCGGGTGAGCCGGGTCGAGACGTCGACCTCGGCCGGCAGCACCTCCGACCGCTGGGGCACGAGGAGCACGTCGTCGAACGTCAGGGCCACCGCGATGTCGGTGGCCGCGAAACGGGTCGCCGCGGTCTCCGTGCCCGCGGTCATGTCAGGCCCCATGGCACTTCTTGTACTTCTTGCCGCTGCCGCACGGGCACGGCTCGTTCCGCCCCACCTTCCGGGTCTCGCGGCGCACCGTGCGCACCTTCGCGTCGTCGCCGCCGGTGCGGGCCGGCTGCGGGCCTCGGGCCGCGGCGGCCGCGCCCGCGAACGCGGGGGCGGCGGCGCCGGGGTCGTTGAGGGTCACCGGCGCGCGCTGGCGGGCGGCCGGGCGGGCGACCTCGCCGACCTCGCCCTGGACGATCGGCCGCAGGCGCCACAGGTAGCGGATCATCTCGGTGTCGATCCGCTCCTTCATCGACTGGAACAGGGCGAAGCTCTCGCGCTTGTACTCGACGAGGGGGTCGCGCTGGGCGTGGGCGCGCAGGCCGATGCCCTCCTTCAGGTGGTCGAGGCTGTAGAGATGGTCCTTCCACTGGGTATCGACGATCTGCAGCATCACGTCGCGCTCGACCCGCCGCAGCAGCTCCGCCTCGATGCCCTCCTCCTTCTCTTCGTACTTCGACTTGACCGCCGCCCACAGCGTGTCGAGCATCTCGTCGGGGCTCTTGTCGTCGAGCTCGAACCCGTCGATCTGCTCCGGCGGCAGCCCCGCCAACTCGCCGACCGCCCGCGACAGGCCGTCGGTGTCCCAGTCCTCCGGGTCGGTGTCGCGGCCGCAGTGGGCCTCGACCTCCTGGTCGACGAGGTCCTCGGCCAGGGTCATGAGGTAGCGGCGGCTGTCGACGACCTCGTCGTCGGACACGTGCACCTGGCCGTCGAGCAGTTCGCGGCGCAGCGTGTACACGTTCTCGCGCTGCTTGTTCATGACGTCGTCGTACTCGAGCAGGTGCTTCCGCACCGAGAAGTGCTGCGCCTCGACCTGCTTCTGGGCGCGCTCGATGGCCCGCGTCACCATGCGGTGCTCGATGGGGACGCCCTCCTCCATGCCGAGCCGCTCCATCAGCCCCGAGATGCGGTCGGACCCGAAGATGCGCATCAGGTCGTCCTCGAGGGACAGGTAGAAGCGCGACGAACCGGGGTCGCCCTGGCGGCCCGCCCGCCCCCGGAGCTGGTTGTCGATGCGGCGCGACTCGTGCCGCTCGGTCCCGATGATGTGCAGCCCGCCGGCGTCGACGACCTCCTCGTGCTCGGCCGCGGTCTGCTCGGAGAACTCGGCGAAGATGCGCTCCCACGCGGGCCGGGGCACACGGTAGAAGTGCTCGAGGTGGTAGAAGTAGACGAACTCGTCGTCGTCGACGAATTTCGCCTCCTCCTTCGGCAGCCGCTCCGCCGCCTGCTCGCCGAGGGTCCGCTGGCGCGACATGTACTCGGCGTTGCCGCCGAGGACGATGTCGGTGCCGCGGCCGGCCATGTTGGTGGCGATGGTCACCGCCCCCCGCCGCCCGGCCTGGGCGACGATCTCCGCCTCCTGGGCGTGGTACTTGGCGTTCAGGACGACGTGCTTGACGCCCCGCCGCTTGAGCAGCCCCGCGAGGCGCTCGGACTTCTCGATCGACACCGTGCCGACGAGCACCGGGCGGCCCGCCTCCTGCTTCTCGATGATGTCCTCGGCGATGGCGTCGTACTTCTCGCGCTCGGTCCGGTAGACCGAGTCCGCCTCCTCGATCCGCACCAGGGGGCGGTTGGTCGGGATGACCATCACGTCGAGCTTGTAGATCTTGGCGAACTCCGGCGCCTCGGTGTCGGCGGTGCCGGTCATGCCCGACAGCTTGTCGTACTTGCGGAAGTAGTTCTGGAACGTGACCGTGGCGAGGGTCTGGTTCTCGCGCTCGATCTTGACCTTCTCCTTGGCCTCGACGGCCTGGTGCAGGCCGTCGCTCCAGCGGCGGCCGGGCATGAGCCGGCCCGTGAACTCGTCGACGATGACGACCTGGCCGTCCTTCACCATGTACTGCACGTCGCGCTTGAACAGGGCGTGGGCGCGCAGGGCCTGGTTGACGTGGTGGAGGAGGGGCATGTTGGCGGGGTCGTAGAGCCCGCCGGGGTTGAGGCGCTTGCCGAGGAACTTCTCGGCCTTCGCCATGCCCGTCTCGGTCAGGCTGACGGTCTTGTGCTTCTCGTCGGTCAGGTAGTCGCCGGTCTCCTCGAGGGCCTCGCGGTCCTCGGCCTTGACGTTGCCCTGGGTGACCGCCCCCGGCTTCAGGCGGGGGATGATGCGGTCGACCTCGTAGTACAGCTCCGTCGACTGCTCGGCCGGCCCCGAGATGATCAGGGGGGTCCGGGCCTCGTCGATGAGGATGCTGTCGACCTCGTCGACGATGGCGAAGCGGTGCCCGCGCTGCACGTAGTGCGCGAGCTCGAACTTCATGTTGTCGCGCAGGTAGTCGAAGCCGTACTCGTTGTTGGTGCCGTAGGTGATGTCGCAGGCGTAGGCGGCCTGCCGCTCGGGGTCGCGCAGGTCGTGCTGGATGATCCCCACGGACATGCCGAGGAAGCGGTAGATGCGCCCCATCCACTCGGCGTCGCGCCGGGCCAGGTAGTCGTTCACGGTGACGACGTGGACGCCGCCGCCGCCGAGGGCGTTCAGATAGGCGGCGAGGGTGGCGACGAGGGTCTTGCCCTCGCCGGTCTTCATCTCGGCGATCTTGCCCTGGTGCAGGACCATGCCCCCGATGAGCTGGACGTCGAAGTGGCGCATGTCGAGCACGCGCCGGCCCGCCTCGCGGACCACCGCGAAGGCGTCGGGCAGCAGCTCGTCGAGGGGCTCGCCGCGGTCGGCGCGCTCCCGCAGGCCGGCCGTGCGCCCGCGGAGCTCGGCGTCGTCGAGGGCGCGGACGGCCGCCTCGCGGTCGTTGATCTCGGCCAGCGCCGGCCGCATGCGCTTCAGGTCGCGCTCGTTCTGGGTGCCGAAGACTTTCCTGAGGACGTTCTGCAGCATCAGTCGAGTCCCGTGGACCGCGTCCGGGGCGGCCGGCCCGCCGCACGGGCGGGGTCCTCCGTGCCGTTGCGCTGTCGATGAGGAGCCAAGGCGGGTGTCGACCCGGAAGACACGGATTCGATCGATTGTAGGGAAGGCGGTCCGCAGCCGTCAAGACGGGCGGCGGCGCCTCCGGCCCCCGGAGGCGGTGCAAGGCGGTCGTCAACGGGGGGAAGATGCGGGAGTCGGTATCGAGGGCGGGAATCAATCGGCCGAGGCGGCGCCGGAGGCGAACACCAGCCGCATCGGGTTCATCTGGCGGTTGCCGACCAGGACCTCGTAGTGGACGTGCGACCCGGTGGCGCGGCCGGTCGCGCCGGCGTAGCCGATGACTTGGCCGCGTTCGACGTCCTCGCCGACGCGGATGGCGAAATCCGACAGATGGCCGTACCGCGTGCGCCGTCCGAAGCCGTGATCGATCTCGATCATCTTGCCGAAGGCGCCGTTGCGCCCGGCCTCCGCGACCCGGCCGTCGGCCGTCGCCCGCACCGGTTGTCCGTAGCTGGTGGAGATGTCCAGCCCCTGGTGAAGCCTCCGCTCGGCGGTGAAAGGATCCCGCCGGTACCCGAACCGGGACCTGATGCGGCCGGCGGCGGGCAGGTTGAACGGCGTCGCCGCGGCGAGGTCCTGGCGGAGGAGAATGCTGTCGCGCGCCACCCCGAGCTCAAGCTCCAGCACGTCGAGCACGTCGTGCAGCAGGTCGAGGGTCTCGGTGGGGGCCGCCCGCACCACCTCGCGCAGGGCCGACGCGGCGCGCGAGCGGTCCACTTCGGCCACGCGCGCCATCGCCTGCCCAATCCCGGGGTCGACGATGGACTGGTTGCGGAGGGTTTCGACGACGAGCTGCAGGGCGGCGACGCGGCGGGACAGGTCGACGGTACTGGCCCCGTAGCGCTCGATCTCGTTCTGGAGCAGGGCGTTGAACGAACGCAGCCGCTCGTTCATCGTCCACCGCGGCGACGAGAGCCACCGGGCGGGATCGAAGCGCGAGCCGTCGAGCCACGCCGCGTGCGCCACCCACCCGAGGGGCAGGGCGGCGAGCAGGGCGGCCACCAGCTTCGGGCGGAAACTCAGCGCGAAGCGGTGAACGACTCCCGTCGAACGATCGGCGACGATGAAGGAGTAGCGCTTGACCACCATCCAACCCCGCACAACCACAAGATTCGGATACTACCACGGCGGTCGCGTTTCGGGGAAGGGGAAAACGCGGCGACGCGGCGGGGCGGCCGGCTTCGTCCGGGCGGCACGCCCCGGCGTCGGGCCGCCGTCGGCGTCGGGACCGCCGCCGGCGCGGCGACCGGCGGGCGCGCGCGGCGGCCGGAAGGGTGTACCATCCAACATGAGACATGCGCTGTCATGCCTATCCGATCGACCCGCCACGCGCCGCGGCGGCGATCGTGTCGCGGCTCGTGGAGCGGTTCCCGACCCGGCGCGAGGAGGGGCGCGCCGCCGCCCGCACCTATCTCGACACGTTCGACTGGCGCCTCTACCGCGACGCCGGCTCCGTGCTGTCGGACGCGGGAGACGGGTCGTGCCGCGTGCGCTGGGACGGTCTGGACGGCCGGGGCCGCCACCGCGCGACCCTGCCGGCGCCGCCCGACTTCGCCCGCGATCTGCCCCCGGGCGGCTTCCGGGACGACCTCGAGGCGGTGACGGGCATCCGGCGGCTCCTGCCGGTGGTCCGGATCGAACGCCGCAGCGAGCGCATCGCCGTGGTCGACCGCCGGGACAAGGCGGTGGTGCGGCTGTCGATCGATCGCGGGACCGCCGCCGGACCCGCGGGGCGCCGCCGGCGGCTGCCGCCGGTCCTGCGCCTGACCCGGATGACGGGGTACGGGCGGGACGGCGCCGGCGTGCGCCGTTTCCTGGAGGAGGAGGTCGGACTGCCGCCGGGACCGGACGCGGAACTCGACCTCGCGCTCGCCGCCGTCGGACGCGAGCCGGGCGGCTACACCGGCAAGCTGGCGCTGCGCCTCGACGCGGACGCGCCGGCCGACCGCGCCGTGAAACGCGTCCTCTCCGCGCTGTGGGAGATGATGCGGGCCAACGAGGAGGGGCTCCGCGCGGACCTGGACCCCGAGTTCCTGCACGACTTCCGGGTCGCGGTACGGCGGACGCGCTCGTGCCTCGGGCAGATGCGGGACGTGTTCGACGAGGCCGCGGCGCGCCGCTTCGCCGACGAGTTCGCCTGGCTCGGCCGGTTGACGGGTCCGCCGCGGGACCTGGACGTGCACCTGATGAACCTGCGCGGCTACCGGGCCGAGCTGCCGGCGTCGGCCCGCGGCGACCTCGCTCCGCTCGCCGACCATCTCGAGGGCCGGCGGCAGGCGGCGCGGACGCGGCAGGCGGCGGGGCTCGACTCGGCCCGTTATCGGCGGCTGAAGCGGGAGTGGAGCCGCTTCCTCGCGGCCGGCGCGGCCGGCAAGGGCGCCGACGCCGCCCGGCCGATCCGCGACGTGGCGGGCGAGCGCATCGAGCGGGCTTACGCGCGGGTGCGCAAGCGCGGGCGCCGCCTGTCGGCGGACACCCCGGCCGAGGCCATCCACGACCTGCGGATCGCCTGCAAGAAGCTGCGGTACCTGCTCGAGTTCTTCCGCGGCCTCTTCGCGGCCGGCCGCGTAAGCGCCTTCGTCAGCTCCCTCAAGCGGCTGCAGGACGACCTCGGCGAGTACAACGACCTGGAGGTGCAGCAGGGCGAGCTGCGGGACGCGGCGCGGGAGCTGCTGGCGGCGGGCGGGGCCGACGCGGCGGCCCTCCTGACGGCGGGACGCTTGGTCGATCGGCTGGAGTCGCGGCAGGGCGAGGCGCGCCGACGGCTCGTCGAAGCGGTCGGCGGGTTCGTGACGCCGCGCACCGCGGCCGAGCTCGGGCGGCTTCTCGCCTCGCGTGCGGACGACCCCACGCGCGGGGCGTCGTGACTGGGCGACCTTCGGTCGCCTCGGGCGTTTCGCCGGCGCGGAACTCCCGGCGCGGCCCGACCTCGCGTTGGCGTCGGAAGTTCGGCGGAAGCTGCCGCGCGACCGCCGGGCCGCGTCGATGCCCGCGCCGCTGAGGGCTCCCGCGTCGGGGAATCCGCCGCAACGACCCGGGGTTCACCAGGGACGGTCCCGATGCGGGTGCTGGCGGCCTACAACATCAAGGGCGGCGTGGGGAAGACGGCGGCCGCCGTCAACCTGGCGTGGCTCGCCGCCGCGTCGGGGGCCCGGACCCTCGTCTGCGACCTCGACCCGCAGGGCGCGGCCACCTGGTGCTTCCGGGTCAAGATGAAGGTGCGGGGCGGGGGGAAGAAGCTGGTCCGCGGCAGGCGCCCGCTCGCCCGGTACGTCCGCGAGACCGACCACGAGGGGCTGGACCTGCTTCCCGCCGACTTCTCGTACCGCCATCTCGACCTGCTGCTCGACAGCCCGAAGTACGTCCGCCGCCTGACGCGGCGGATCCGCGAGCTCGGCGGCGGCTACGACTACGTCTTCCTCGACTGCGCCCCCGGCATCTCGCTCGCGTCCGAGGCGGTCTTCGCGGTCGCCGACGCCTTGATCGTCCCCACCATTCCGACGACGCTGTCGCGCCGGACCCTCCGCCAGCTCGCCCGGCACCTCCGGCGGGAGCCGGCGGCGGTGACGGTGCTGCCGTTCTACTCGATGGTCGATCGCCGGCGGGCGCTGCACCGCCGCATCTGCGACGCCCCGGACGAGATGCCGTGCCCGATGCTGGCCACCGAGATTCCCTACGCCAGCGCGGTCGAGCAGATGAGCGCGCGGCGCGAGCCGCTGTGCGCGTTCCGGAAGAACGGTCCGGCCGCCCGCGCCTACGCCGCCCTCTGGGGGGAGCTGGTCCGGCGGCTCGGCCCGGCGACGCCGGGGGCGTCGTGAAGACGCTCCTCCTGCTGCGCCACGGCAAGTCGCGGTGGGACGCGGGACCGCTCCCCGATCACGAGCGCCCGCTCGCCCCGCGCGGTGTCAAGGCGGCGCGGCGCATGGGCCGGTTCCTCGAACGGGTGGGTCCCGTTCCCGAGCGTGTCCTCTGCTCGCCCGCGGTCCGCGCCGCCGAGACCCTGCGGCTGGCCGCCGACGCCGGCGGGTGGCGGCTCCCGGCCGGCATCGTCCCCGAGCTGTACGGCGCGTCGCCGCGCGATGTGCTGGCCTGCGTCGGCGCCGTCGACCCCGCGGTGGAGAGCCTCCTGGTGGTGGGGCACGAGCCGGCCTGCTCGCAGACGGCGTCGGCGCTGGCCGGCGGGGCCGCCTTGCGGTTCCCCACCGCCGCGCTCGCGTGCATCCGACTGGACGCGGCGGGGTGGGACGAGGTCCGCCCCGGCGTCGGCGAGCTCCTGTGGCTCGTCACGCCGCGCATGCTGGCCCGGCTCGATCCGTAGGCGGCCGGTCAGCCGAAAGACAGCCGGTAGCCGGCTTCCAGCAGATAGGCCGCCTCGGTCTCCAGGTCGGCGCGGGTCAGGGGGTGCTCGTCGAGCCATCCCGGCGGAAACCGCAGGTTCATGGCGTTCCCGTCGGCGGCGATCTCGATGGGGGGCAGGGGCAGGGGGCCGCGGCTCCGGTGCAGGACCACCGACAGGCGCAACGGCATCGCCAGGTGCCCGGTCCACACGGACCAGTTCCGGGGGAGGGCGGCGATGACCCCGGTCGGGAACTTGCGCCGGTGGGACCGCACCAGGGTCGCCAGCACCTGCTGCTCGCGCAGCGAGAACCCCTGCAGGTCGGCGTGCGCGACGATGTACTCGCCGTGGCGGTGGTAGTGATTGTGGGCGATGTCGAGGCCTATCTCGTGGAGGCTCGCGGCCCAGGACAGGAACTGCCGGGCGTTCCGGGTATCCAGGCTCCAGCTCTCCGCCACCTGGGCGAGCAGGGCGAGGCTCGTCCGCTTCACGCGGGCCGCCTGCTGCCGGTCGACGTGGGCGCGGTCCGCGAGGGCCTCGACGCCCCGTTCGCGGACGTCCTGATCGCGGATCCGGCCGAGGAAGTCGTAGAGCAGGCCCTCGCGCAGGGCCCCGTCCGAGCGCCGCATCACGCCGATGCCGAGGGCCTCGAACAGGGCGGACAGGATGGCCGCCCCCCCCGCGATCGTCGTCCTGCGCCGGGGGTTCAGCCCCTCCAGCTTCAACCGGCCGATGCGTCCCGCCCTAAGCAGCGCGTGCCGCAGCCGGCCGAGGGCGTCGACCGTGATCCCCGTCCGGCTCCATCCGTAGGTGCGGACCAGGCCGTCGATGGCCCGGATGGTCCCCGACGCGCCGACCGCCTCCTCCCAGTCGAGCGCGCGGAAGCGCTCGGTCACCGGCTCGAGCTCCTGCCGGGCCGCGAGCTCGGCCCGGCCCCAGTTCTCGGCGGTGAGGCGGCCGTCGCCGAAATGGGACCGGCTGAAGTTGATGCACCCCATGTAGAGGCTCTCCATGTCGAGGGGCGCCTCGTCGCCCACGATCAGCTCGGTGCTCCCGCCGCCGATGTCGACGACGAGCCGCCGGCGCGGGGAACCGGGCAGGGTCCGCGTCACGCCCAGGAAGATCAGGCGGGCCTCCTCGATCCCGGAGATCGTCTCGATCGAGTGTCCGAGCGCCCGTTCCGCCTCGATCAGGAACTCGTCGGCGTCGGCCGCGGCCCGCAGCGTGTTGGTCCCCACCGCCCGCACCCCGTTCGGGTCCATGTGGCGGAGCCTCTGACCGAACCGGCGCAGGCACTCGATGGCGCGGTCGCGCGACTCCTGGCTGAGGCGGTCGCGGGCGTCGAGCCCGGACGCGAGCTGCACCATCTCGCGCAGGCGGTCGACGAGGACCGGCTCGCCGCCCTTGGTGCGGGCGACGAGCATGTGGAAGCTGTTCGAGCCGAGGTCGACGGCGGCGATGTTCTCGGGGAGGGTCTCGGTCGGGTTCGGCACGACGCGTGTCCTATAATCGAAGGCTTCCACAAGCGGAAACCCCGCGAGATATTACCAGCGAGCCGCCGAATCGAAAGGGAAAGCGGTGTCCACGCGAGATCGCCTCGCCGCCCTCGGACCGGCCCGGGCGTTCATCAGCCGCGAGCTGAGCTGGCTGGGGTTCGCCCGCCGCGTGCTGCATCTCGTCGGCCGGGCCGATCTGCCCCTCCTCGAGCGCGTGAAGTTCGCGGGCATCATCGGGATGCTCCACGACGAGTTCTTCATGAAGCGCGTGAGCGGTCTGAAGCGGGAGATCGCCAACCGCGCCGGCAGGTTGTCGATCGACGGCCGGACGCCGGCCGACGAGTTGGCGGCGTGCCGCGCCCAACTGCTCGCCCAGGTGACCGAGCTCGGCCGGCTGTGGCACGAGGCGCTGGTGCCGGACCTCGCCCGCGCGGGGCTGCCGATTCTGCGGCACGACGATCTGAACCGGGACGAGCGGGAGGCGATGCGCGCCCACTTCGCCCGCAACATCCAGCCGATCCTGACCCCGCTCGCGGTCGACTCCGAGCACCCGTTCCCGTTCATCAGCAACCTCGGGCTCAATCTCGCGGTGTTCATCCCGCAGGGCGGCGACACCCGTTTCGTGCGCATCAAGGTGCCCGGCAACCGCCCGCGGTGGATCCCCCTGCCGGCCCGGCCCGGCTTCGTGCCGATCGAGCAGGTCATCGCCGCCAACCTCGACCTGCTCTATCCCGGGTCGCCGCCCGCCGCGGTGCACGTGTTCCGGGTCACGCGCGGCGCCGAGGGGGACGTCGACCAGGGGGACGGCGCCGGCGACGCGCCGCTGATGGAGCCCGGCAGCATCATCCGCCAGGTGAGTTCCGAGCTGAAGGCCCGGCGCTTCGCGGGGGTGGTGCGCCTGCAGGTGGACGTCGCGATGCCCGACGACCAGGTGGCCTGGCTGAGCCGCCAGCTCGGGATCGGTCCCGACGACGTCTATCCGACGCGGGCGCCGCTCGGGGTGAGCGACCTCCAGCATCTCGACGGGCCGGACCGCGACGACCTGCGCGATCCGCCCCATGAGCCGGTCGACCATCCCCGCCTGGCCGGGCTGCCGGACAGCTCCTCGGCGATCTTCGACGAGATCGCGCGGGGCGACATCCTGCTGCACCACCCCTATCAGAGCTTCGACGGCTCGGTGCTGCGCTTCCTGAACTCGGCCGCGGCGGATCCCGCGGTCCTCGCCATCAAGCTGACGATCTACCGCACCGACCGCGACTCGCCGCTGCTGCGGGCCCTGGCGGAGGCGGCCCGGCAGGGGAAGCAGGTGGCGGTGCTCGTCGAGATCACCGCGCGGTTCGACGAGGCCCCGAACATCGCGTGGGGCAACTCCCTCGAGAAGGAGGGCGTGCACGTGTCCTACGGGGTGGAGCGGCTCAAGACCCACGTCAAGCTCGCCCTCGTCGTCCGCGACGAGCCCGACGGGGTGCGGCGCTACGCGCACGTGGGGACCGGAAACTACCACTCGGGCACGGCCCGCATCTACGAGGACGTCGGCCTGCTGACCTCCAGCGAGTCGATCTGCAACGACGTCGCCGCCGTCTTCAACTCGCTGACCGGCGTGATTCCCTACCCCGAGAACAGCAAGCTGCTGGTGGCCCCGGTGTCGATGCGGCGCCGCTTCGTCGAGCTCATCCGGCGCGAGGCCGAGCACGCGCGGGCGGGGCGGCCGTCCGGCATCGACGCGAAGATGAACCAGCTCCAGGACGCCGAGATCATCCGCGAGCTCTACGACGCGGGGGGGGCGGGGGTGCCCGTCCGGCTGAACGTGCGCGGGCTGTGCTGCCTGCGCCCCGGGGTGGAGGGGCTGTCGGAGACGGTGCGGGTGTTCGGCGTCGTGGGCCGCTTCCTCGAGCACAGCCGTATCTTCCGGTTCGTGAACGGGGGGCGGGCCGAGCACTTCATCGGGTCCGCGGACTGGATGACCCGCAACCTGAACGGACGCGTCGAGACCGTGATCCCGGTCGAGGACCCCGCGTTGAAGCGCGAGCTCGACGACATCCTGACCGCGTACGAGGAGGACAACTGCTCGGTGTGGGACTGCGGCTCGGACGGCGAGTACGTGCTGAGGACCCCGGCCCCCGGCGAGCCGCGCCGCGAGGTGCAGGAGGAGTTCATCCGCCGGGGGCGGCACGCTTCGGAGCCCGCGGGCGTGGGGGCGTAGCCGACGGCGGGCCGTGCGGTCCGCCGGCGGGACGTCGCGGTTGGTCCCCTGGGAATCTTGCGCCGCCGAACGTCGCGGACGCCTGCAGGGTCGGGTCGCGGCGGGCCGCGACGGCGCAGCCGGCACCGCCCGGTCTGCCGTTGACATTGCCGCCGTCCGGGCTGGCGGTGGCGCCGTCGGAGTTGCCGATGACGGCGGCGCCCGGGCTACCGGTAGTAGACGTGCCGCCCGATCCGGACCGTCCGCTCGCGCGGAATCCTCCACGGCGGCTCGTCGAGCTTGGCGGCGTGGAAGAACAACGCGCCGCCGGTGGGGTCGGGGATGAGGTTGGCCAGCGCCTCGGCCGCGACCTCGCGCGCCAGCGCCCAGACCGCGGCGTTCCGCGGCGTGTCGCTCTTGCCGTCGCACCAGAAACGGAACTGACAGCCGGGATCCGTGCCGCCCTGGCGGACCACCCCGCAGACGGTCGGGGGGAACTCGGGGTGCGCACGGCGGTTCAGAACGACCGAGGCCACCGCCGCCATGCCGTCGCGCGCCTCGCCGCCCGCCTCCCAGTAGACCGCGAGCGCGAGGCACTCGTGGGGGCCGTCGTCGGCGGGACGCGCCGCCGCGGGGCCGGGCTGTGGGGCGTCGACCGCGAGGGCCAGTGCCAAGGCCAGCAACGCCGTCGCGCCGCGCGATCGGGACTTCACCGTAGCCGATTCTATCGTGGGCGGGTGCATCTCGCTCCCGGTATCGGCACGTGGGCACGATCGGGACATCCGCAGTGCTCTCCACCGGTCGTCGGCGCGGGCGGACCGTCGCGAACGGCCGCCGGACGCCGTCGGACCACTCCCGCCGTTCATCGCTCGGTTCCGCCGCCGTCGGGACGAACGGCGACCCCGGCCGGCATCTTGCCGTCAGACCGTCGGCGTCCGTCATTCCTCCAGCCGGAACTGCACCGCCTCGGCGACATGCGCGGCCGCGATGCGCTCCGCGCCGGCGAGGTCGGCGATGGTCCGCGCGACCTTCATCAGCCGGTGGCAGCCGCGGGCGCTGAGATGGAACCGCCGGCTCGCCGCGTCGAGGATCCGCAGCCCCGCGGGGTCGAGGGCGCAGAGGCGGGAGAGGGCGCGGCCCTGCAGCCGCGCGTTCAACGGCGCCCCGTCGGCCGAACGGTTCCGCCCGCGCTGGGCCTCGCGCGCCGCCGCGACCCGTCGGCGTACCGGCGCCGACGCCTCGCCGGGGGCGGCCTCCGTAATCGCCCGGAACGGCACCGCGGGGACCCGGACGCCGAGGTCGATGCGGTCGAGGAGGGGACCCGACAGCCGGCTCCGGTAGCGGGTGACCTGCTGCGGCGAGCAGCGGCACGGCCGCGTCGGTTCGCCGAAGTAGCCGCAGATGCACGGGTTCGTGGTGGCCGCGAGCAGGAAGCGGGCGGGGAAGACCACGGTGCGGGCGGCGCGGGCCACCTGCACCGCGCCCTCTTCGAGAGGCTGGCGCAGGGCGTCGAGCGCGTGCCGCGCGAACTCCGCCGCCTCGTCGAGGAGAAGGACGCCATTGTGGGCCAGGCTGATCTCGCCGGGCCGCGGGATCGCGCCTCCGCCAGCCAGCGCGACGTCCGACGCGGTGTGGTGAGGTGCCCGAAAGGGCGGGGTGGTGACGAGCCCGCCGCCCGGCGGCAGCAGCCCCGCCACCGAGTGGATGGTGGTCACCTCGAGGGCCTCGTCCGTCGTCAGCGGGGGCAGGATGCCCGGCAGGCGGCGCGCCAGCATGCTCTTGCCGGCCCCCGGCGGGCCGACGAAGAGCAGGTTGTGGCCTCCGGCGGCGGCGATCTCGAGCGCCCGCCGGGCGAGGGCCTGACCCCGCACGTCGGCGAGGTCCGGTGCCGCGGGGGCGGCGGGGGCGGCGTGCGGCGGGGGCACGGCCATTCGGCCGGACCGCCCCGCCAACACCGCGACGGCCTCCTCCAGCGAGGTCACCGGCAGCACCGTGAGGCCGGCGACGATGGCCGCCTCGCCGGCATTGGCGTCGGGCAGCATCAGACGCTCGACCCCGTCCCGCCGCGCCCGCGCCGCGATCGGCAGGAGTCCCCGCACCGGCCGGACCGCGCCGTCGAGGGACAGCTCGCCGACGACGACCATGCGGTCGAGCCCGTCGCGGGGGGCGAGGCCGGCCGCCGCGAGCATGCCGAGGGCGATGGGCAGGTCGAACGCCGACCCCACCTTGCGCATGTCGGCGGGGGAGAGGTTGACGGTCATCCGCCGCTTCTGGAGCTCGATACCGGAATTGCGGATGGCACTGTCGATGCGATCGCGGCTCTCGCGGACGCTGGCGTCGGGCAGGCCGACGAGGATGGTCGTCGGCAGCCCGCCGTCCGACACGTCGACCTCGACCCGGACAGGATGCGCCTCAATGCCGAACAGCGCCGCGCTCCGCACGATGGCCAGCACGGCGACAACTCCATGCAAGGAGTCTGCCGCCCGCCGGCAAGCCGGTTTCGCGCGTTCCAGTGGGCGGGGATGGCAGAAATCGAACCGCCGATCGCGGATCGTACGCGCGGGAAGTGCCACGCCCGCGACCTACTTCAGAATATCCTTCACGATGCGGTCGACGAGCTTGTCGGCACGCCCCGACGCGTGAGAGCGCCCGACGGCGCGCCCGCGGGGATGGCGCTCGGGGGGCTCGGATTTCAGCGGGGAGCCGCGAGTCAGCTCTGGACGAAGACGCGGTGGCGTTCTCCGAGGTCGCGGGCGGCGGGGGTGATGATCGTACGATCGTTCACCGCGATGCCGCGGCCGGCCTCGACGGCCTGGCGCACGTCGTCCTCGCAGACGAACTCGACCGGGTCGGCGGGCGGCGCGTCGGCCGCGAGCGGAGTGCCGGTTTCGCCCGGGTCGGCGGACGGCGCGGAAGGCACCGGCGCGGGCGGTGCGGCAAGGGCGTCCGGCTGGAACGGTGGTGCGGCCGCGGGCGGTGCGGCGGGGGACTGGGCCGTCGCGGTCGGGGCCGTCGCGGTCGGAGCGGCCGGCGCTGGAGGCGCGGCGACCCCTCGCGAGGCGAGAAAGGCGTCGATGCGCCGGGCGAGGAGCGCGGGGTCCAGCCGGCCCCCGCCGGCGCGCCCGGCGCGCCGCGCCGGCGGGACAGAGGCGACTGGCGGGGCGGGGCCGGCGGCCGGGTGCACCTCCCAGGCGAGGCGCTTGACGTTGAGCAGGTGCCGCGGGGTGATGTTGTCCGAGGTGATGTTGCCGCCGTGGCCGCCGCAGCCGAGGGTCATCGACGGGTCGAGCCCCGTCGTCATGCCGATCGAGCCGAGGGTCGTGGGGGTGTTGACGACGATGCGGAACGCGGGCTTGCGGAGGCCGAACTCCAGGATGACCTGCTCGTCCTGGGAGTGGATGGCCATGGTGTGGCCCATGCCGCCGTAGCGCAGGATCTCCATGCACCGTTCGCAGCCTTCACGCCAGTCGGCGACGACGTAGAACGAGAGCACGGGGCAGAGCTTCTCGATCGACAGGGGGTGGTCGCGGCCCACCCCGTCGAGGGGCGCGATCAGGACGCGCACGCCGTCCGGCGCGTCGATGCCGGCGCGGGCCGCGATCTCCGCCGCGGTGCGGCCGACCAGCTCGGGGTTGGGCAGCCGGTCGGCGGTGACGAGGGCGGCGGCGAGCCGGTCGGCCTCGCCGGCGTTCAGGAAGTACGCGCCCTGCCGCTCGAACTCGCGGCGCGCCTCGCCGGCCACCGCCTCGTCGACCACCACCGAGTTCTCGGACGAGCAGAGCAGGCCGTTGTCGAAGGTCTTGCCGGCGATGATGTCCGCGACCGCCTTGGGCAGGTCCGCGGTCCGCTCGATGTACGCGGGGGCGTTGCCCGGGCCGACCCCGTAGGCCGGCTTCCCCGCGCTGTAGGCGGCGCGGACGAGGCCGAGGCCCCCGGTGGCGAGGATGAGGGCGACCTCGCGGCGGCGCATCAGCTCCTGCGTGCCCTCCAGGGTCACCGTCGTCATGCACGTGACCGCGTCGTCCGGCATCCCCGCCCCGACGGCCGCGGCCGTCATCACCTCGGCGACGCGGCGCACGCAGCGGGCGGCGGCGGGGTGCGGGCTCAGCACGACCGCGCAGCGCGCCTTCAGGCAGACGAGGATCTTGTAGATGGCGGTAGAGGTCGGGTTCGTCGACGGCACCACCGCGGCGACCACGCCGAACGGCTCGGCGATCTCGACGACGCGATCCGCCTCCAGCCGCCGGATGACGCCGACGGTGCGCATGGGCTCGATGAAGCGGTGGATCGTCTCGGCCGCGAACCGGTTCTTGCGGACCTTGTCAGCCTCGTTGCCGAAGCCGGTCTCCTCGACGGCCAGCTTGGCGAGCGGCCCGGCCTGGGCGGCGGCGGCCTCGGCCGCGGCGCCGACGATGCGGTCGACCTGCTCCTGGCTCAGCTCGGCGAGGCGGGTCTGGGCGGCGCGGGCGCGGCGTGCGAGGGTGCGCGCCTCGCGTATCGAGTCGAGGTCGGTGTCGATCCGGGGGGCCCGATCAGCCATGGCCGGCTACGCGGCGGGGGTCTATGACCGGTCGTCGCGGGCCTGCGGCAGGATTTTCTCCACCTCGCCGTGGGGGCGCGGGATGACATGGACGGCCACGAGTTCGCCCACGCGGCGGGCGGCGGCGGCGCCGGCGTCGGTGGCGGCCTTGACGGCGCCCACGTCGCCGCGCACGAACACCGTGACGTAGCCGGCGCCGATGTACTCCTTGCCGACGAGGAGGACGTTGGCGGCCTTGACCATGGCGTCGGCCGCCTCGATCGAGCCGACCAAGCCCTTGGTTTCCACCATGCCGAGCGCTTCGAGAGACATCGCCGTGGTTCTCCGCCGGGCCCGCCGTCTCCAACGCGACCTGCGCGGGCGCGGACCGGTGGAACTGTAACATGCCGCGAAAACGGGCGGCAACCGTGGCCGGCACCGTGGCGCGGACGGCCGGCGGCTGCTAGAATCGCGTCCGGCGGGGCGGGAAGCGGTCGTGGCGGGGCGATGCGTCCACGACCCACCGGCCGGCGGAACGCGCATGGAGTTCCACTGCAGACTCGGCACCGAGACGGGCGAGGTGATCGAGGGCGTGCACGCCGCCGAGAGCGAGGCGGCCCTCCGGAAGGAGCTGGAGGCGAAGGGGTTCTACGTCCTCGCCCTCAGCCGCCGCGGCTCGTTCGCGTGGTCCGGCCCGTCGTCGCCGCGCCGACGCATCCGCACGCGCGAGTTCCTCGTCTTCAACCAGGAGCTCGCCACCCTCCTGCGGGCCGGGCTGCCCCTCGTGCAGTCGCTCGACATCCTGCGCCAGCGCATGGACGACCCCGGCTTCAGGGCCGTCCTGAACGACGTCCACGACCGGGTCCACGCCGGCGCCGCCCTCTCTGAGGCGTTCGACGCGCAGGGCGGCATCGTCCCCGGCATGTACACCGCCTCGCTGCTGGCGGGGGAGAAGAGCGGCGGTCTCGAAGAGGTCATCCGCCGCTACGTCGACTACGTGAAGGTGGTCACCACCCTGCAGCGCAAAACCCTGTCGGCGATGATCTACCCGGTGATACTGCTCGGCCTCTCGCTGGTCGTGGTGTCCATCATCGTGCTGCGGGTGGTGCCCGAGTTCGAGGCGTTCTACGCCGATTTCGGAGCCGGGCTGCCCGTGATGACCCGCGTGGTGGTGGCGGTGTCGGACGCGGCCAGGAGCAACCTGCTGCTCGTCGTCCCCGCCGCCGGCCTCGCCGCGTGGGCGGGCTGGCGCTGGCTGCGGCAGCCGGGCCGGGCGACGCTGCTCGATCGGCTGGTCCTGCGCGTGCCCGGCGTCGGCTCGATCGCGGGCCGGTTCGCCACGTCGCAGCTTTCGCGCACCTTGGCCACCCTGCTCGGCGGGGGGATTCCCCTAGTCGACGCCATCGACGTCGCGTCGCGCGCCCTCGGCAACCGCTTCTACGCCGAGCAGCTCGCGGTGGCGGGGCAGCGGGTGCGCGAGGGCGAGGCGCTGGCGGCGGCCCTCGCGGCCCGAGGGATCTTCCCGTCGGTAGTGGTCCGCATGGTCGAGGTGGGCGAGGCGACGGGTGCGCTACGGGAGATGCTGACGAGCGTCGCCGACTTCTTCGACGAGGAGATCGAGACCCGGCTCGGGCGCTTCGTGGCCGTCATCGAGCCGGTGCTGCTGATCGTGATGGGGCTGGTCATCGCCGTCCTCCTCATCGCGCTGTACTTGCCCCTGCTGCAGTTGGGGACGGTCCTGTCATGAAGGCGCGCGATCTCGACGGCCGCGGGGGCGCGGGGGCGCGGGGAAACGCTCCGGACGACGGTGCGGCCGGAGCGGCGTGGGCCGGCGGCGGGCGCGCCGCCGAGGCCGGCGGAATTGGGCCGCGGGGCCGACCGGCCGACGACGGGCCCGACCCGGCGACCGTCGCGGTCGCGCCGGACGGGCCGGCGGCGGGCGCCGAGCGGACGCCCGCCGACCCCGCCGAGGAGGTCGCGCGCGCCCGCCGGCTCGCCGAGCGCTACCGCGTCGAGTTCGCGGACATGGACCGGTTCAGCATGGACGCGGACTTGTTCCGGTCCATCCCCGCCGACCTCATGCTGCGGTACGGCTTCGTCCCCCACCGCAAGGTCGGCGACACCCTCGTCATCGTCGTCTCCGACCCCGACCTCCCGAAGATCGACGAACTCGCCCTACTGCTCGACACGCCGATCCGGGTCACGGTGGGCACGGCGTCGGCCATCGAATCCATCCTCAAGAAGAGCGAGGGGTCGCAGCGGGTCCTCGACGAGGCGACCGAGAGCTTCGAACTGCAGATCCTCCACGAGGACGAGCAGGGCGGAGAGAGCCTGACCGTCGAGCGGCTCACGAGCGACATCAGCCCCGTCATCCGGCTCGTCGACTCGACCATCTACACCGCCCTGCAGCGCCGCGCGAGCGACATCCACGTCGAGACCCTCGACGACGCGGTGCACGTGAAGTACCGCATCGACGGCACGCTGCAGCCCGCCATGCGGCCGGTGGACAGGCAGTTTCACGGGGCCATCCTCTCCCGCATCAAGGTCATGGCGGAGCTCGACATCGCCGAGAAGCGGATTCCCCAGGACGGCCGCTTCAAGGTGCGGGTGCCGGGCAAGACCATCGACTTCCGGGTGTCGGTCATGCCCACCGTGCACGGCGAGGACGCGGTGATCCGCATCCTCGACAAGGAGACCATCAGCGAGCAGTTCCGCGAGCTGCGGCTCGACGTGCTGGGCTTCGCCGACGCCGAGCTGCGGCGGTTCCGCCGCGCCATCAAGGAGCCGTACGGCATGGTGCTGGTGACGGGGCCGACGGGCAGCGGCAAGACCACCACGCTCTACGCGGCCCTGTCGGAGATCCACTCGTCCGAGGACAAGATCGTCACCATTGAGGACCCCGTCGAGTACCAGCTTCACGGCGTCACCCAGATTCCCATCAACGAGCGCAAGGGCCTGACGTTCGCGCGCGGGCTGCGGTCGATCCTGCGGCACGACCCCGACAAGATCATGGTCGGCGAGATCCGCGACTCGGAGACCGCGCAGATCGCCATCCAGTCGGCCCTGACCGGGCACCTCGTGTTCACGACGGTGCACGCCAACAACGTGCTCGACGTGCTCGGACGGTTCCTGAACATGGGGGTCGAGGCCTATCAGTTCATCTCGTCGCTGAACTGCGTGCTCGCGCAGCGCCTCGTGCGCATGATCTGCACGGAGTGCCGTCAGCCCATGCGGCTGACCGACGACGCGCTGGAGGAAGCCGGCCTCGACCCCGACCTCGCGCGGGGCCGGCAGTTCTTCGAGGGCGCGGGGTGCATCGAGTGCAACGGGACGGGCTACCGCGGGCGCACCGCGCTGTGCGAGCTGCTCGACCTGACCGACCATCTCCGCGAGCTCATTCTCGCGCGGGCCCCCACGTCGGAGATCAAGCAGGCGATGCGGGCCGAGGGCATGCGCTTCCTGCGGGAGTCGGCGGTCGAGAAGGTGCTGACCGGCCTGACCACCCTGCAGGAAATCAACAAGGTCACCTTCTTCCGATGAGCGCGCTGTCCCGGCTGTCCCGCCTGCTCGCCGCCCCCGCGCCGCCCGCGGCGATCGAGATCGCCGCCGACCGCGTGACCGGCGTCGTCGTCGACCGTGCGGGGCGGGTGTCGGCCGCCGTCTCCCGGCCCCTGCCCGCCGGGGTGGTGGCCCCCGCCGCGAACG
This sequence comes from Vicinamibacterales bacterium, assembly GCA_963664545.2. GTDB lineage: Bacteria > Acidobacteriota > Vicinamibacteria > Vicinamibacterales > UBA8438 > JAJEEA01. Next base: position 5,358,708 of record OY761475.2, read on the forward strand.
CCGCGAACGTCGCCGAGCCCGACACGTTGCGCGACGTGGTCCGCGAGGTGCGCGGGGCGCTGCCGGGCGCGCCCCGGCGCGTGGCCCTGGCCGTGCCCGACAGCGCCGCGAAGGTGTCGCTGCTGCGGTTCGAGGAGGTGCCGGCGCGCGCCGCCGACCTCGACCGGCTCATCCGGTGGCGGGCCCGGAAGACGGCGCCGTTCCGCATCGAGGACGCCCAGGTCGCCTGGGCCCCCGGCGCGCCGCTCGACGGCGGGGGGCGCGAGTTCGTGGTGAGCCTGATGCGCCGGGACGTGGTGGAGGAGTACGAGGCGGCGTGCGCGCGGGGCGGGGCGCACGCCGGGGTGGTGGACTTGGCCAGCTTCGGCCTGATCGACGGCCTGCTCGCGGCGGGGGCGGCGTCGGACGGTGACTGGCTGCTCGTGCACGCGGCCGGGGGGTACCGGTCGGTCGCCGTCGTCCGCGGGGGTTGCCTGATCCTGTTCCGGCACCGCCCGGCCGCCGACGGCGGCGACAGTGACGACGATCTCGTGGACCTCGTGCACCAGACCACGATGTACTACGAGGACCGCTTGGACGGCGCCGGGTACGGGCGCGTGGTGCTGGCCGTGAGCACCGACGGCACCACCGCCGGGGACGCCGCCCACCTGCGCCGTCTCGTTGGGGAGCATCTGGACATCGCGGTGACCCCTATCGCCGCCGGAGGGTCGGCCGAGCCGCCGGCCGGCGGCGACCCTCTCCAGGACGTGACGGCGGCGCCGACCGGCCTGCTCGTGCGCGAACACACGGCCGCCGGCGTGGGGGCGTGAACGAGCGGCGTAGCCACACGCCCGCCGCAGCGGCGCTGGTCGCCTCTTGGACGACCGCCGTCTGGCGACGGGGGATACCGGGGCGGGGAAGCGAGAGGACGGCGTAACCGCGCCCGTCGGTGACGCCCGCGGCCGGCGGCGCGTCTGCGTCAACGCGGGGCCGTGTCCGACTTGACGGCCGGTCGCCCGCCGCGGCCGGCGTCAGGAGTGCCTCGGGAGGCGTCGGGAAACCTGCCGCGCGCGATCCGTGGTAGGTTGCGGGAAGGGCGATGCTGCGGACCAATCTGGCGACCCGGCCGTTCTACAACGAGGCCCTCGTGCGGACCGCGCTTGGCGTGGTGCTCGCGCTCGGCCTGGCGGGGCTCGGTGCCGGGGTCGCGCGTCTGGCCGAGCTCGCCCGGCTCAACGGCGAGCTGAGCGCGCGGCGGGACGCCGCCGCCGGCGCCGCCGCGAACTTCCAGGCTCGTACGGTCGAGGCGCAGCGCGCCGCGACCCCGCGCGACCGCACCGCGTTGCTCGAGGCTACGCGCGAGGCCAACACCCTGATCACCCAGCGGGTGTTCTCGTGGACCGACTTCTTCAACCGCATCGAGACCACCCTGCCGCCGGACGTGATGGTGACCGAGGTGCGGCCGGAGATTGAACCGGGCACAGTCGAGGTGGCGATGGGGGTGCTGGGCCGGAGCCTCGACTCCATCAGCCGGTTCGTGACGTCGCTGGAAACCTCCGGTGCGTTCCTCGGCGTGCTGAACCGACAGGTGGAGCTGACCGAGGACGGGATGTACCGGGCCGTTCTCCGGGGGCGTTATCTCGAATCGGCGTCCGCCGGGGCCATCGAGCCTGCGCCGGGGGGCGTCCCCGAATCGGCGGCGCCCGCCGACGCCGTCGAGCCGGCGCCCGTGGGCACCGTCGAGCCGGTGCCCGCCGACGTTCCCGAATCGGCGCCCTCCGGCGTCGACCCTACCGGCGACCGGGGAGAAGGCGCTCGGCCGGCGGAAACGGGGGCCGCGTCGCCGGATTCGCCCCCGGCCGCACGCGGGCCCGCCGGCCGAAGCTGACGGCGCGTTCGGGCCGGCCGGCAACTGGAGACCGAATGTCGACGACGCTGCTGCGGCGAATCGCCTCGGACCACCGCCGCTTGGTGACGGCCGTCGCGCTGCTGCTGGCCGTCGACGGCCTGCTCTACGCGGTGGCGGTGTACCCCTGGTCGCGCAGGGTCGCCCAGGCCGCGGCGGACGCGGCGGCGGCGGAGGGCCGACTCGCCCAACTGCGCGCCGCCTACGACGCGGCGGCGGAGACGGGTGCGGGCACGTCCCGCGCCCAGGGCCACCTGGAGGAGTTCTATACGCAGGTCCTCCCGTCGGACTTCGCCGCCGCGCGGTCGCTGCTCTCGCCGTACCTCGATCGACTGGCGGCCGAGTCCGCCCTCGTGCTGGAGCGGCAGAGCAGCGTGGCGGAGCGGGATCGCGGCAGCCGGCTGGCCAGACTGCGCACCACGATGGTGCTCGCCGGCGAGTACGAGGACGTGCGCGGGTTCATCCACGCCCTCGAGACGGCGCCCGAGTTCATCCTCGTCGAAGACGTCGTGCTGAGCCAGGGGAACGAGTCGGCCGAGGGCCTCGTGCTCACCCTCGGGGTGTCCACGTACTACCTGGATGAATCCGGAGCGTCCTCGGGGGAGGAGGGGCCATGAGGGTTACATTCCGCGTGGACGCCCCGGGTGATCGGGGAACGCGGCACCGGGAGGTCCCCTCCGGCGAAGGGCGGCCCGGGCGCACGCGCGCGGAGTCCCCGCCCGATGGAGCGGGGATGGGCGGCGGGATCCTGCGCGGTCTCCGCGCCCGCGCCGGGGCCGAGTCCGGCTACAGCTTCGTCGAGCTGCTCGTGGTCAGCGCCATCGTGCTCGTCCTCGCGTCGGCGGTGATGCCGCTGACCCGGGTGACGATGCAGCGCCAACGCGAGGCGGAGCTGCGGCGGGCGCTGCGGGAAATGCGCACCGCCATCGACCGCTACAAGGACGCCGTCGACCTGGGGATGATCGCCGGCCCCGACGTGGATGCGGACAACGAGGGCTACCCCGCGACGCTGGAGATCCTGGTGGAGGGCGTCGAGGTCGCGAACGACGCGACCGGCCGGAAGATGCGCTTCCTCCGGCGCATTCCGTTCGACCCGATGACGCAGAGCCGCGACTGGGGGCTGCGCGCCTACGAGGATGAGCCCGATTCCCGACGCTGGAGCGGCGACAACGTGTACGACGTCTACACGACATCAAGGGCGACGGCCCTCGACGGCACGCGCTACGACGAGTGGTGACGATGGGAGCACGGCGTCCGCATTCGGCTTCGGGCTGGACCCTCATCGAGCTAGTCGTGGTGGTCTCACTGATGTCCGTCCTCGCGGCCGTCGCCATGATCAGCTACGGACCGGCGGTGACGCGGGCGCGGGAAGCGGTCCTCAAGGAGGACCTCTTCCGCATGCGCGACGCCATCGACCAGTACTACGCGGACCGGAACGAGTATCCGGCGGCGCTGGAGAACCTGGTCTCTGAAGGCTACCTACGGGCGATTCCGGAGGACCCGTTCACCCGGTCCACCGCGACCTGGCAGGTCGTCCATGCCGAGTTCGACCCCGCCGATCCCCTCGCCCAGGGCGTCTTCGACGTGCACAGCGGCGCCAGCGGCGCCGGCCTCGACGGCACGCCCTACGCCGAGTGGTAGGGTGGAGCGTATCCCCCGGCACCGCTGGCCGGGGGAGCCGATCACGAGCGAGTACAGGCCGGTCTGGGGCAATCGGAATTTCCGGGACGGAATGTCGTGTGCCGGGCCGTGGCGGCGCACGAGCAACCCTCCAGCGATCCGGCGTCGTTCTACCGCGCCGCTTCCGGGATGACCCTCGGGAACAACCCCTGGATGCTGCGCGCGTGACGGCCGAGCGCCGCTTCGCGAATATGCCTCGGGATGAGGCACCGGCTGCAGTCGTACTTCCTGTACCGCCGCATGCCGGAACCGAACGCGTGCGCCGAGGCCGCCGAGACGTACCCCTTTCGACCGCCGTCGATGATCCCGAAATGGACGTCACGGCGCGGTCCCTGCCGCTTGATGATCACTCGGGGTTCGCGGGCGAACGCCCTTGAGAACCGGGTTTCATCGTCGGAGCTGAACAGGCACTGCAGTTGAAGATTCGCGTTGCTCGCCAGCGCTGTCCTGGTTGCCTCGATGACCTCATCCGCGTTGTAGATCGAGTCCGGCATGTCGCTGCCGTCGTCGCAGATCAGCATCGTGCGCCTGGCGTCTCGGAGCAGGTCGATGAACGCCTCCGCCGCCATCCGGCTGTCGTTCATGTCGACTTCCAGGCGCAACAGCAGCAACCCGAACGTCATCCAGACGTAGTACAGGAGAGGCACGGTCGCGACCGCCGTCAACACGATCATCCAGGTGTCCATCGAGGCCTCCGGCAGGAGCACGTCCTGCCCCCACCCACAGGTGGCGGATCGAGGATTACTTCAGAAGCCTCGCCGGAGGATCAACGGACGAACGAATGGCGATCAGACCGGGATCTGGGCTCTCCCGGTTGACGGAGGGCAGTGGATCGCGTACCACTACAGGTAGCGGCCTGATGCGCAGCATACACCACTAGTAGCGGTCGGTGCAATCCCGCGAAGAAACCCGGCAGTTGTGTCGGCCGGCCGACATCGTTTCCAGGTCGCTGGTCCCGCAAGCGGTTGGACGGGGCCGGGCGGAAGCTACCGCCCCGGCCCGGCGCCATCGCGGAAGCCGCCGCCAGCGGGGCGCCGAGAGAGGCCGGTCGGATCGATCCCCACGGCATCGATGCCGGCACGGCCACCCGGTCCCATCCCAGTGCCTCCGGGGAACGGTGCCGCCGCGCCAGTGGCGCCGGGCGCGACCGCCTGCCCCTGATGGACGAAGAGCCACTGATCGTAGCGGGTGGCGCCGTTGTATTCACGGAGTGACTCCTCCGTGGAGCGGCTGACCACCCCGACGATGCCGCCCATCTCGTCGTCTTCCCCGCCCAGGGTCCCCGAAAACGGACCGGGGGAGACCCTGCCGGCCGCGCCTGCGACGACGCCCGAACGGGCCGCGCTGGACAGATTCCCCGCGGCGCGGCGGGACCCCGAGAGGCTCGGACGGCCACCCGCCTCGTCGGCCTCGGCACTCGTTTCGCCCGCGGCCGCCGCGGCCGAGCCTTGGGTCAGGATGCGGAACGGCTCGCCCGTCATCGGGTCTGGATAGAGGCGGCGGAGGAAGCGTTCCTCCACGAGCGCTTCGAGGTCGGTCGGGTAGGCGCCCGGGAAGCGCCGCTGATACAGCTCCACCGCCCGCATGTACTGCTGCCCCCGGAACAGCAGCTCCGCTTCCTTCTCGCGCTTGGCGTAGGTGCGCCACGCCGGCATCGCCACCGACATCAGGATGCCCATGATGCCGATGGCGACGAGCAGCCCGGCCATGGCGTAGCCGGACTCGGTGCGGGGGGGGCGGCGACGGCCGCGCCGACGCATGCCAACATGGTAGCCGATCAGCCGAAGACGCCCGCCCATCCCCGCGCGTCGAGGCGACGGTAGAGGACGGCCCCGCTCACGATCGCCGTCCCCAGGTACGGCCAGGCGGCGCCTCCGGCGGGGAGCACCAGCGCGCCGGCGCCGAGGAGGGCGCCGTAGACGAGCCCCAGGCCGGCGAGCCAGTCGACGATCTGGCCGCGGATGGGCACCGGCGCGGGTTCGCCGAGGCGGGCGGCCAGCCGCGCCCAGCCGGGGCCGCCGGGGCGCACCCGGCGGTAGAAGGCGGCGAGCGTCGCCTCCGGCTCGGGCGGGGTGAGCCACGTCACCGCGAGCCAGCACGCCGTGGTCCACGCCACCAGGTAGAGCAGCGATTCGGGGAACGCGACGGTGGTGAACCGGGCCAGGAAGAGATGGCCGACGAGGGGGGCGGCCATCGCCGCGATCTCCGACCACGCGTTGATGCGCCACCAGTACCAGCGGAGGATCAGCACGAGCCCGACGCCCGCGCCGGCCTCGAGGATCAGCTCCCACGCCTGGCGGACGGTGTCCAGGTACAGCGTGACCCCGGCGCTCAGGACCATGATGCCGAGGGTCGCGGCGCGGGCGGCGCGGACGTAGTGGGCGGCGTCCGCGTCGGGCCGGACGAAGCGCGCGTAGACGTCGTGGACGAGGTACGAGGCGCCCCAGTTGAGCTGGGTCGACATGGTCGACATGAACGCGGCCGCGAGGCTGCCGAGCACGAGGCCGCGCCAGCCGGCGGGGAGGTGGTCGCGGACGATCAGGGCGTAGCCGGCCTCGCGGTCCGCGATGTCGGGATAGAGGACCAGCGCGGCGAGGGCGGCCAGTATCCACGGCCACGGACGCAGGCAGTAGTGGGCGAGGGTGAACCAGAACGTCGCGAGCGTGGCGTGGCGCTCGTCGCGCGCCGACATCATGCGCTGCGCGAGGTACCCGCCGCCGCCCGGTTCCTGGCCGGGGTACCAGCTCGCCCACCACTGCACCCCGAGGTAGGCGACGAAGGCGGCGGCCGACAGGCTCAGCGTCGACGCGACGCCGGGTACCGGGGCGCCGACCGCCGGCAGCATATGGAACGTGGACTCGGGCAACCGCTCGCCGAGCCCCGCGAGGCCGCCGATCTCCGGCGCGCGGAGGGCGAAGAACGCGACCGCGAGGGCGCCGGCCATGGCGAAGCCGAACTGGATCAGGTCGGTCACGACCACGCCGCGCAGCCCCGACAGGGCCACGTAGGCCCCGGTGAGGGCGAGGCCCGCGAAGACCGCGGTGAGCCGCGTCCACCCCAGGGTGACCTCGAGGATCTTGGCCATCGCGAGGTTGACCCAGCCGATGATCATGCAGTTGACGGGCAGCCCCAGGTAAAGGGCGCGGAACCCCCGCAGGAGGCGCGCCGCCGCGCCGTGGTAGCGGATCTCCACGAAGGCGACGTCGGTGAGGATGCCCGCCCGCCGCCACAGGCGGGCGAAGAACAGCACGCTGAGCATGCTGCCGAGGGCGCCGCTCCACCAGATCCAGTTGCCGGCGACCCCGTCGCGGGCGACGATGCCGGTGACGGCGAGCGGGGTGTCCGCCGCGAACGTCGTCGCCACCATCGACGTCCCCGCGAGCCACCACGGCAGGTCGCCCCCGGCGAGGAAGTACTGGCGCAGGCTCTTGCCGGCGCGGCCCGCGACGGACAGGGCGACGGCGACGGGGAAGAGCAGGAAGGCGGCGAGAATCAGCCAGTCGAGCGGGGTGAGGGCCATGGCGCGGCTTTCAACTCCCGCCGGTCAGCGCCCGGACGACCGCGTCGTGGACGGCGGGGCGCACCCGGAGGATGGCCTCGTTGGCGCGGGTGGGATGGACCCGGTTGGTCAGCAGCACGACGTAGAGATCCTGCGCGGGGTCTATCCACAGGGACGTCCCCGTGAACCCGGTATGCCCGAAGGCGGCGGGGGACAGAAGACGCCCGCACGACGACGTGACGAGCATCGTATCCCACCCCAGCGCGCGCGAACTGCCGGCGACGCGGCCGCGGCGCACGAAGCGCGCCAGGGTCTCGGGGCGGGCCAGCTTCGGCCCCCTCCGCGGACTTTCCGCCTCGGCCGGGTCCCTCTTCCCCGGCCGGGCCTCGGGGTGGGCCAACTTCGACCGCCACCGCGGGGTCTCCGCCCCGGCCGGGTCCTTCTCCCCTGGCCGGGCCTCGGGGTGGGCCGGCGTCGGCCGTCCCCGCAACGTCTCCAGGACCGCGCGGGCGAAGCGGCCCACCGCGGGGGCGGTCCCGAACAGGCCGGCGTGGCCCGCGACGCCGCCGAGGGCCCAGCCGTTCTCGTCGTGCACCTCTCCGCGCAGCAGGCGGCCCCGCCAAGGATCGACCTCGGTCGGCGCGGTCCGCCGCCGCCACGCGGCGGGGGGGCGGTAGCGCAGGTCGCCGAGGCCGAGCCGGTCCGCGACCTCGTCGAACTGCTCGTCGAGGCCGGCGCTGCCGGCGTCGGCGGCGATGAACGCGAGGAGGATGAACCCCAGGTCGCTGTAGACCGACCGGCTGCGCGGCGGGTACTCCAAGGGCAGGGTGGAGATGGCGTGCTGATAGTCGGGGCGTCCGCGGTGGTCGCGGAAGAACGGCAGGTGGGCGGTCAGACCCCCGGCGTGCTCGAGGAGGTCGGCGACGGTCACCGCCCCGCGGTCGCTGCCTCGCCAGTCCGCGATCCGGCCGGCGACGGGCTCGTCGAGGGCGAGGGCCCCCGCCTCGACGAGCCGCATGACGACCGTGGTGGTGGCCAGCACCTTCGTCAGCGACGCGAGGTCGAAGACCGTGTCGGCGGTCGCGGCGGCGTCCCCGCCGTACGAGAGCGCGCCCGCGGCGTGGCACCAGACCGGTCCCTCGGTGCAACCCACCTCGACGACGGCGCAGGGGAAGGCGCGGCGGCGGACCGCGTCGTCGATCAGCCGCGCCACCGGGGCGAACGCCGGCTGCGTGTCCGTCCCCATGTCTTCCCCCGATGCCCCCCGCCCCGCCCGTCGAATCGCCGCCCTCCGGCGCCGCGCGGTGTCCAACCCGTCGAGCCCGGCTCCGGAACGCGACTCCACGCGTGGCGATCGCCGCCCTCCGGCACCGTGTGGTGCCCCCCTCCCAGATGTCCGCGCCATTCTACGGCCCGGATTCCCGTCCGTTCGTCCCCGCCGTCCTCCCGGCCGCGGTCCGGTCCGCGGTCCAGCCCGCCGCGAGGGTGACCGCGGCGCCGACGAGGACGTACCACTGCCAGGATACGTCCGTCAGCAGCCGGACCCCCAGCAGGACGGCGGCGCCGCCGGCCATGCCCGCGTAGGCGGTCGCGTTCCGGCGGTAGCCGGCGAGGCCGAGGAGGAAGACGCCGAGGACGAGGCCGTTCGTGAACGACGAGATGCCCAGCACCTCGTCGACGATGCGCCGCGAAACGGGGATCGCGGCGAGGGCCACCGCGATCTGCACGAGGCCCCACGCCACGGTGGCGCGGCGGGCGACCGAGAGGTAGCGCGCGGCCGGCCGCCGGCCCCCGGTGGCGGGCAGGTAGAAGTCGGCGAGGGTGGTCGACGCCGACGCCGTCAGCGACGACGACAGCGTGGACATCGCGGCCGCCACGATCGCCGCGACCATGAGGCCCCGCACGCCGGCCGGCAGCTCGGTGACGATGAACGTAGGGAAGACCCGGTCCGTCTGCACCTGCCCGTCGCGCGTCAGCGCCGCCAGCAGGTCGGGGGCTTGGCCCGTGTAGTAGACGTGGAGCATGACCCCGATGACGAGGAACAGCGCGAACTGCGCGAGCACCACCACGCCGCTCCAGAGCAGGGCCCTGCGCGCCGCCCCCTGGGACCGGCTGCACAGGTAGCGCTGCACGATCAACTGGTCGGTGCCGTGGGTGGCCACGGTCAGGCACGCCCCCCCGACGAGGCCCGACCAGAACGTGTAGCTCCGGGTCGGGTCGAGGGAAAAGTCGAACAGGCGGAACCGTCCCGCCGCGGACCCGGCGGCGGCGACCTCCCGCCATCCCCCGGGGATGAGGTCGAGGAGGACGACGGCGGCGACCAGCGAACCCCCGAGGTACACCGCGAGCTGCGCGAGATCGGTCCAGAGCACCGCGGTCAACCCGCCGCGCCAGGTGTAGGCGATGGTGACCGCGCCCATCGCCACGATGGACAGGACGAGCAGGGTCGTGGCCGGCGCGAGCCCCGGCGCCACCGCGGCAGCCGCGTCTCCGGCCGCCGGCCACGTCAGGAGGGCGGCGGCGAGCACGAGCCCGGCCGCCATCAGCCGCAGGCCGTCGGCGAGGTTCCGGGTGGCCAGGAAAATCGTCGCCGCGAGGCGGCCCACGCCGGCCCCGAAGCGTTCCGCGAGGACCTGGTAGACGGTGAGGTACTCGCCCCGGAAGTAGCCCGGGAGCAGGAGCACGGTGATGACCGCCCGCCCCGCGAGGTAGCCGAAGACTAGCTGCAGGAACGTGAGGTCGGTCCCGAACGCGAACCCCGGGATGCTGACGAGGGTCGCGGTGCTCGTCTCGGTCGCCACGATCGAGGCCATCACCACGCCCCACGGCGCGCGCCGGCCCGTCGCGAAGTAGTCGCGGACGGTGGCCTGGCCGCGCGCGAGGAAGAGGCCCAGCGCGAGGGCGCCCGCCGTGTACACGACGATGATCGCGAGGTCGAGCAGACTCATGGGCGAGCCGGCGGCTACGCGCCCCGCCGGCCTCGGCGCGCCGCGGGACTAGGTCACGGCCCCTCCGGTACTGGGCGCCGCGGGGGGCGCATCGCCGGTTCGGGCGCCCCGGCCCCCGACAGGGACGCGGCCGCCGCTCGGGCGCGTCCACGCGGCGCGGCGGATGGTGGAGCGCTTCCCGGCTGCCCCCGACCGGGGCGCGGCCGCCGCTCGGGCGCGTCCGGACCGCGTCAGCTTCGGGCGGAGCGGGGGAACGCGTCCTCGCCGATGGCCCGGCGGACGAGGTTGCCGGCGCGCCGGATGCGGGCGAGGGCCTTCGCGTAGGTGTCGCCGGTCTTCTCCATCACGATGGCCGCCTTGACGTTCCACTTCGCGCGCCCGAGGAGGACGCCGGCCGCGTCGTAGTCGAGGCCGGTCACGGTGGTGATGATGTGGCGGGCGCGGCTCCGGCGCTGCTCCGAGCCGGTCTGCACGTCCACCATCAGGTTGCCGTAGGTCTTGCCGATGCGGACCATCGAGATGGTGGTCAGCATGTTCAGCACCATCTTCGTGGCCGTGCCCGCCTTCAGGCGGGTCGAGCCGGCGATGACCTCCGGTCCGACCTCGGGGGCGATGATCACGTCGACGAACGTCTGCAGCTCGCTGCCCGGCCAGCAGGTGACGAAGACGATCTTCACCCCCGCGCGGCGGGCCCGCGTCAGCGCCCCGCGGACGAACTGGGTCATGCCGCTGGCGGATATTCCCACCAGCACGTCCTTGCTCGTCAGGCGCAGCCGCCGCACCGCCCGGCCGCCCTCCTCGAAGTTGTCCTCGACGCCCTCGCGGTGCCGGAAGAACGCCTCGCGCCCGCCCGCCATGACCGCCTGCACGAGATGGGCGGGGGTGCTGAACGTCGGCGGCATCTCCGCCGCCTCGAGCACCCCGAGCCGCCCGCTCGTGCCCGCCCCCACGAAGACGAGCCGGCCGCCCTTGCCGAACGCTTCGGCGATCAGCCCGGCGGCGATGGCGATGCGCCCCTTCTCGCGCTGCACCGCGCGGACGATGCGGCGGTCCTCCCGCAGCATCAGGTCGGCGATCTCCTCGGGGGAGGCCTGGTCAATCGCTATCGAGTGCGGGTTGATGGCTTCGGTGGGGAGGGACTGCCACTTCGAGCGGTTGGGCATGAGACGCCACCCAGACGGAGGGTGCGGCGGATACTACTCCCCGGTCTGCCGGGTGTCAACCGGCGGTCGGCGGGTCGACGCGAGTTGACGCGTCAGACCGGGAGCGGCTACAATCCCCAGTTGTTTACCAGAGCGTGCAGAACGCTCGGGCGCTGACCAATGACGGGGATTACGACGGCTCCGGTTCCGATGTCCACCATGATGCCCGCTCCGCACGGGCACGGCGGGTGATGTAGCCGGAGAGTCAACAGGGTTCGACCAGCCATCATCCGCACCGGATGATGGTTTTTTTTTGCGCAGTCGCATGGATTTGGTGACGACGGATGGACCGGCCCCGGGCGGATGCACCGTGGGCATCGCCGGCTTCGGGACGGTGGGCCGGGCGGTGGCGCGCATCCTCGCCGACGGCCCGCGGACGGGCGTGAAGCTCACGCACGTCTGCAACCGGGGCGTCGACCGCAAGCGCGTCGACTGGGCGGGATCCGAGGTGGTGTGGACGGACTCGTTCCAGACCCTCGTCGACAGCCCGGTGGACGTCATCGTCGAACTGATCGGCGGGCAGGACCCGGCCCGAGCCTGGATCGAGCAGGCGCTGGCCGCCGGCAAGTCCGTCGTGACCGCCAACAAGCAGGTCATCGCCCACGCCGGCCCCGCGCTGCTGCGCGAGGCGGGCCGGCGGGGCCGGCACCTGCTGTTCGAGGCGGCGGTGGCGGGGGGGATCCCCATTCTGCGGGGGCTCCGGGAGGGCGTGGCCGGCGACCGCCTGCGGCGGATCCAGGGCATCCTGAACGGCACCTGCAACTACGTCCTGACCCGCATGGAGGGCGCGGGCCTGTCGTTCGCGGACGCGTTGGCGGAGGCCCAGCGCCTCGGCTACGCCGAGGCGGACCCGACCGACGACGTCGACGGGCACGACGCCGCGGCCAAGCTGGCGATTCTCGCCGGCGTCGGCCTCGGCCGCGCGGTGCGCGTCGATGACGTTCCGGTCGAGCCGATCACCCCGGTGGCCGCCGTCGACATCGCGTACGCCCGCCGGCTCGGGTGCGTCATCCGGCAGGTGGCGCGGGCCGAGCTGCTGCCCGACGGCGGCGGCCTGCACGCGGCGGTGCGGCCGGCCCTGGTGTCGGCGGCGTCGACGCTGGGGCGGGTCGGGGGCAGCCGGAACGTCGTGGTCGTCGACGGCGAGTTCGGGGGGGAGACCGCGTTCTCGGGGTTCGGCGCCGGCGGCGAGCCGACCGCGGTCGCGGTCGTCTCCGACCTCGTGGCGATCGCCCGCGGGAACGCGGCGCCAGCCGACGGCTGGCTGCCCGCCTCGGCATCGACCCCGGTGGTCCGCGACTTCGACGCCCCGCACTACGTCCGGTTCATGATCGACGACCGGCCGGGCATCGTCGCGAGCCTCGCCCAGGTCTTCTCGCACCACGGCATCAACCTCGACGCGGTGCTGCAGGAGCCGGGCTGGCCGAAGGCGGAGCTGCCGTTCGTGATGACCCTAGAGCCGTGCAGCTCGGCGTCGGTGGCGGCGGCCCTCGCCGACGCCGCCCGCTTCGATTTCCACGTGCGGCCGCCGCTGTGGCTGCCGATGTTCGTCGACCGGTCCGACGGGGCCGGGGGTTCGCCGGCGTGACCGGAACGAGAGGGGAGGGCCGTCCATGAGTGCGTTCACCGGTCTGCGGTGCGCGATGTGCAAGACCGCGTTCCCGTCCGAGGCGTTGTACGTCTGCGACCAGTGCCTCGGCCCCCTCGAGGCGGTCTACGACTACGACGCGGCGCGGCGGACGCTGACCCGCGAGGCGGTCGCTGCGCGGCCCCGCAACCTCTGGCGGTACCGCGAACTGCTCCCGGTGACCGGCGAGCCCCGCACCGGCCTCGACTCGGGGTGCACGCCGCTGGTGCGCGCCCGCCGGCTCGGCCGCGAGCTGGGGGTGGCCGAGCTCTACCTCAAGGACGACTCCGTGAACCACCCCACGCTGTCCTACAAGGACCGGGTCGTGCCGGTGGCCGCCACCCGCGCCGTCGAGCTCGGCTTCGACACCCTCGGCTGCGCGTCGACCGGCAACCTCGGCAACAGCGTGGCCGCCCACGCGGCGCGGCTCGGCCTGACCTGCTACGTGTTCATTCCCCACGACCTGGAGCCCGGCAAAATTCTGGGCTCGGCCGTCGCCGGCCCCCACATCGTCAAGATCGACGGCACCTACGACGACGTCAACCGGCTGTGCACGCAGGCCGGCGAACGCTACGGGTGGGCATTCGCGAACATCAACCTGCGCAGCTACTACGCCGAGGGGGCCAAGACCTGCGGTTTCGAGATCGTCGAGCAGTTGGGGTGGCGCTATCCGCGGCACGTGGTGTCGCCGGTGGCCGGGGGCACCCTGCTGCCGCGCATCGGCCGGGCGTTCCGCGAGCTGCGCGAGGTGGGGCTGGCGGACGGGGACCTGCCGAAGATCCACGCCGCGCAGGCGGCGGGATGCGCGCCGGTGATCAACGCCCTCGAGAGCGGCACCCAGTACCCGGAGCCGGTGCGCCCCGACACCCTCGCGAAGTCGATCGCCATCGGCAATCCCGCCGACGGGTACCAGGTGCTGGAGACGGTGCGGGGCAGCGGGGGCACCGGGGCGCGGGCGACCGACGCCGAGATCCTCGACGCGATCGCCCTGCTGGCGCGGACCGAGGGCATCTTCACGGAGCCCGCCGGCGGCACCACCCTCGCCGCCACCATCAACCTGCTGAAGGCGGGGGCGATACCGAAGGACGAGTCGGTCGTCGTCTGCATCACCGGCAACGGCTACAAGACCGCCCACGTCATGGCCGACCGCCCGGCCGAATCGACCCGCATCGGGCGGTCGCTGCGCGAGTTCGAGGCGTTCATGGCCTCGCGGACGTCGCAGCCCGTCCATTCCTGAGGGCGCAGGCCGTGGTTCCCGAAACCCCCGCCCCGGCGTCGTTCAGCGAGGTCGTCGAGGCCGAGGGCCATCTCATCGACTCGCGGCTCCTCGCCGCGGTCTTCGACAAGGTCATCGAGCGCGGCGCCCGCTTCGACGTGCTGCGGTTCTCGATCGGCCGCACCAACGAGGAGTTCTCGGAGCTCGAGCTGCGCGTCACCGCGGACACCCGCGAGGGGCTGCGCGAGCTGGTCGAGGAGCTCATCCCCCTGGGCTGCCATCCCCGGCGGCACGGCGAGGCGCGCCTCGCCGCGGCGGGCGACGGCTTCGTCCCCGACGACTTCTACTCGACGACGAACCACCGCACGCAGATCCGCCACGGCGGCCGGTGGGTCGACGTGGACGGCCAGCGGATGGACGCGGTGGTGGTCGTGCGCGACGGCCGCGCCGCCTGCCGCAAGCTCCGGGACGTCCGGGCGGGGGAGCGGGTCGTCTGCGGGCTCGACGGCATCCGCGTCCTTCCCGAGTTCCAGGAGCGCGACCGCCTTGGCTTCGCGTTCATGACCGGCGACGTCTCGACCGAGCGGCGGGTGGAGGTCAGCGTGTCGCGGGTCGTCGGGATGATGCGGGAGGTCAAGGCGGACGGCGGACGCATCGTCGTGGTGGCGGGGCCGGTGGTGGTGCACAGCGGCGGCGGCGGTTACCTGAGCCGGCTCATCCGGCACGGCTGGGTCGACGGGCTGCTGGCGGGCAACGCCCTCGCCGTGCACGACGTCGAGCACGCCTTCTTCGGCACGTCCCTCGGGGTGGACCTCGACGCGGGGGTCGCCGTCGACGAGGGGCACAAGAACCACATGCGCGCGATCAACGCGATCCGCCGGGTGGGCGGGCTGCGCAACGCGGTCGAGCGGGGGGAGCTGCAGAGCGGCGTCATGCACGACCTGATCGCCCACGGCGTGCCCTACGTGCTCGCGGGCAGCATCCGCGACGACGGCCCCCTGCCCGACACCCTGATGGACCTCGTCGAGGCGCAGGAGCGCTACGCCGAGATGCTGCGCGGGGCCAAGCTCGTGATCATGCTGTCGTCCATGCTCCACAGCATCGGCGTCGGCAACATGCTGCCGGCGTGGGTGCGGGTGGTGTGCGTGGACATCAACCCGGCGGTGGTGACGAAGCTCGCCGACCGCGGATCGTCGCAGACGGCGGGCATCGTGACCGACGTCGGGCTGTTCCTGCACCAGTTGTCGGCGCAAATCGGCGACCAGCCGGCGCCCGGACCGGTTCCCGCCGCCGCGGCGGCGGGGGAGAGCCGATGACGGCATCGGCGGGTCGCTTGGGCGCCGGGCGGAACCCCTGGTCACGATCGACGGACCGGCGCTCGGTGGATCCGCGGAGTCAGGGAGAACTTCGGTGACGACGGCGGAGGGAACGACGGCGCCGGCGGGGCGTGACGGCCCGGTGGTCGTCCAGAAGTACGGCGGGACGTCGGTGGCGACGGCCGAGCGCATCCTCGCCATCGCCGACCGCATCGAGCGGAACCTGGACCGGACGCCCCGCCTGGTGGTGGTGCTCTCGGCCATGGGCAGCACCACCGACGAGCTCGTCGGCCTCGCCCACCAGGTCTCCGACCGGCCCGCGGGCCGCGAGATGGACCTGTTGCTCTCGACCGGCGAGCAGGTCACCGTCTCGCTGCTCGGTCTCGCCCTCCAGAACCGGGACATCCCCGCCGTCTCCCTCACCGCGCTGCAGTGCGGCATCCGCACCGACGGGGTGTTCAACGTCGCGCGCATCCGCAGCATCGACACCGCGCGCATCCGCGCCGAGCTCGACGCCGGCCGGGTGGTCATCGTCACCGGCTTCCAGGGCATCAACGACGCCGACGACGTCACCACCCTCGGGCGCGGGGGCAGCGACATCACCGGGGCGGCCCTCGCCGCCGCCCTCGGGGCCGGCGCTTGCGAGATCTGCACCGACGTGGACGGCGTGTTCTCGGCCGACCCGTCGCGCGTGCCGGGGGCGAGGTTGTGGCCGGCGATCAGCTACGAGGAGGCCATTGAGATGGCCTCGAGCGGCGCCAAGGTCCTGCACCCCCGCGCCGCCGAAGTGTGCATGGAGTACGGCGTGCCGATCCACGTGCGCAGCAGCTTCCACCTGCGCGAGGGCACGTGGATTCGAGGAGCGGCGAGCATCATGGAACGAGCCGAGGTCGTCGCGGTCACCGGCGACGCGAAGATCGCCAAGTTCACCCTGCTGGACGTGCCCGACGAACCGGGCATGGCCGCGCGGGTCTTCCAGGACCTCGCGGCCGGGGGCATCAACGTCCGCCTCATCATCCAGAGCGCGAGCTCCGCCCACCAGGGGCGCATCACGTTCATCCTCGACAAGGAGTTCGTCGCGGGGGCGCAGGAGCTCGCCCGGAGCTGGGAGGCCGGGGGGGTGACCCGTACGTGCGTCGTCGAGGACGACGTCGCCAAGATCTCCATCGTGGGCTCGAGGCTCGCCTCGACCCCGGGCCTCGCGGCGCGCATGTTCGCAGTCCTCGCGCGGCGGGGCATCAACATCGACTGCATCAGCTCGTCGGAGATGAAGGTCGCGTGCGTGATCTCGGCCGACCGGCTCGACGAGGCGACGGCGGCGGTGCACCAGGAGTTCTTTCCGCAGGACGAGGCCGCCGCGGCGACGGCGTGACGAAGAAGGACAGGAACGGATGAGCACGAAGATCGAGGCGGGCGTACTGGGCGCGACGGGGACGGTGGGGCAGGAGTTCATCGCGGGGCTGGCCGACCATCCCTGGTTCGAGGTCGCCTGGATCGGGGCCAGCGAGCGCTCCGCCGGAAAGCCCTACCGCGACGCGACCCCGTGGCGCCTGCCGGCCCCGCGTCCCGACCGCATCGCCGAGATGACCGTCGACCACGTAACCGCCGGCCCCGGGCGGGCGCCCAAGCTGCTGTTCTCGGGGCTCGACGCCTCGGTGGCGGGGGAGGTGGAGGCGGCATTCGCGCGGGCGGGACACACCGTGGTCACCAACGCCCGCAACCACCGCATGGACCCCCTGGTGCCGCTCGTGATTCCCGAGGTCAACGCCGACCACCTCGCCCTGCTGGACGATCAGGGCGCGGCGCGGGGCTGGTCCGGCCCCATCGTCACCAACCCCAACTGCTCGACCATCGTCCTCGCCCTCGCCCTCGCGCCGCTGCGCCGGTTCGGCCTGCGGCAGGTCATCGTCTCCACCCTGCAGGCGGCGTCCGGGGCCGGCTATCCGGGCGTGCCGTCGCTGGACCTGGTCGGCAACGTCATCCCGGTGGTGCGCGGCGAAGAATCGAAGATGGAGACCGAGGCGAAGAAGATCCTCGGCCGCCTCGCCGACGGCGGGGTCGAGCCCCATCCGGTGACGGTGAGCGCGGGCACGACGCGGGTGCCCGTCATCAACGGCCACACCGAGCTGGTGACCGTCGCCCTCGACGAGGCGCCCGCCGTCGAGGAGATGGTCGCGGCCATCCGCGGGTTCCGCGGCCGGCCGCAGGAGCTCGACCTGCCCGGCGCCCCGCCGACGCCCGTGCTCTACATGGACGAGGAGGACCGCCCGCAGCCGCGGCTCGACGCCGACCGCGACGGCGGCATGACGGTGTGCGTGGGCCGGCTCCGCCCGTGTCCGGTGCTCGGCTACAAGCTGGTCGCGATGGGGCACAACACGGTGCGCGGCGCCGCGGGGGCGGCGGTGCTCAACGCCGAGCTGTTGAAGGCGACGGGCCGGCTGTAGCCGCCGTCAGTCGGCGGCGGCGGGACGGCTGGTGTGGTCCACCAGCAGGCGCAACGGGGCGTCGCTGGCGAATAGCGACGGAACCTCCTGCCCCCCCCCGCCGGGCTCTAGGGTCGCGGTGACCTGCAGGGCGCTCCCCGCGGGCAGGTCCAGCGGCTCTTCCAGCCAGTAGCGCGTCGGCCACGCCGGATCCGGCTCGCGAATCAGCAGGAGCGGCCGTCGCGAGCCGTCCGGGAGCACGCCTTCGACCTGCAGCTCCCGCGATCCCACCGCGACCTCCGGCAACAGGGCGAGCAGGGTGACGTCGCCGTCGAACGCGTGGCGGAAGGTCAGCTCGCGCCCCGTCGGTTCGGCGGGGGCGGCGACTACCGTGTGCTCGATCGCGCCGGCGTCGGTGTCCGCGAGATGCAGCCCGAGTTGGGTTCGGTCCGTGAACGCCAGGCCCTCGGTGATCCAGGTCTTCTTGTAGAGGATCCGCGCCACGAGGTCGGCCCCCGCGGGCAGGGGATAGCCGACGCCGTCGAGCACCTCGATCTGCTGGCCCGGCCACCACACCGCGACCGGCTCCGCGCTCTCGAACCCGGCCGCGAACCCGGGTCCCGCGTCCGCGGCGTCGGCGGCGCGGGCCGCGCCGCTCGTATCGACGTACACCGAGACGTGGCGCACGACGGCCCGGCTCTCGGGCAGGACGTCGATGGCGCGGATCGATCGGTCGGCCCCGAGGTCGGTGGGCAGCACGAAATAGCGGACCGTCTCGGACGTGCCGGCGTCGAACGCGAACGGCTCGGGCAGGGGAAGCGCGACCGTCGGCTCGCCGAGGCTCCACCCGGTGTTCGGCGGCGGCGCGGGCGGCGTCAGGTTGCGCGGTCCCTGCGGGTAGCCGCCGGCGGACCACTCCAGCAGCATGTCCATCTCGTGGGCGGGCAGCACGTGGCCGTTGCTGAAGCTGCCGAAGCCGTCCTCCGCCTTCCACGGGGGCATGCGCAGGCCGAGGATCTCCTCGCGGATCGACTGCGTCCACGGGTACGCCTCGCGGTACGTCAGCAGCGACATGGGGCCGATGCCGCCCTCGACGTGGCAGCTCCCGCACTGGCGCTCGAAGATGGGGAAGATGTGCTCGTTGTAGGTGAACCGCGACGCGATCGGGGTGTGCCCGCGCGTGACGCCGCCGAGCAGCACGATGGCCCCGACGGCGGCGAGGCCGAGAGCGGTTGGCGTATGCCGTCGCATGATGATCCTCCCGAAGCTGCCGACGCCGGGCCCCGCGCGGCGTGAAATCGGCGGCCGGGCCGCCGCCGCGGGATGTTCACGGGGCGGCGATCCCGCCGCCCGCCGCCGAAGGTCGCGCCGTGTCCACGTTGCCGGCGGTGCAAGGACCGACCGGCCCGGTGGGGAGCCGCGGCCCGCGCCGACGTCACTGGATGTCGTAGACGGCGTTGATCTCGCCGACCGCGCCGCCGAAGACGGCGTAAGCGTTGTCGACGTTATTCTTGTTGCCGAGGTCGCCGTACCAGTCCAATAGATAGGCCGAGCGCACCAGGTGACGGACCGCGATGCGGATCTGGTTGCCGCTCGCCGCCGGCAGGTCGGTCGCCGCCCGCTGCAGGGCGAGGGCCAGCTCCTTGGCCTGGAGGGCGGGGATGAAGATCTCGGTGAACGCCCCGCGCGCGATCAGGTCCTGAATCTGCTGGTCCCGCGTGTCGATCTCGGCCGCGATCCCGAACGCGGTGTCGGGGATGTCCGGCAGGATGCGCTGGGCGAGGGGCACCGCCTCGGGCGTGTCCCCGCCGAAGACGGCCGGCGGGAGGGCGTCGGCGACGGCCGCCTCGGTGGTCAGCGCTCCGAAGATGAAGTCGAAGCGCTCGGCCGGGAAGTCCTCCTGGAAGATGACCTTGGCGGCGAACTCCGCCGGGGCCTCGTAGTTCGGGTCCGAGGTCGGGATGAGGGCCTCGAGGAACTCGCCGTCCGGGCTCGGGAAGAGATCGAAGGCCCGGACCTCGACGAACTCGTCGGTCGCCTCGTCGTACTCCTCGAGGGTGACGGCGCGGCCCGTCCAGCCGCTGACGTCGACCGGCTCGCGGTAGTTGTCGGTCGCATAGATGCGGAACAGCCCCGGCTCGGGGAACGTGCCCTCGATGTGGTGGAAGCTGTCGGGGGCCATGAATACGGTGCCGCCGTGCTGGGGGCTGTGGTCCATGTGGGCCCCCGCCGCCGCGTCGACGACGCCGCAGGTGAGCATGAACGCGCCGTAGTAGGGGTTGCGGACGGGGCCGTCGCGCTGCACCCACGCCGACCCGTTGTCGTACATCGGGCAGTAGGCCCGCGCGAACCCCTGGGGCAGGTTCCGCTCGGTCAGCGACTCGGACAGCGGCTTGAAGCGGGCGCGCATCTCCTCGATGTCGCCGGCCGCGAGCGCATGCTCCGCGAGGGCGCGGGTCGCGTCGTCGGTGATGCGGGCGAACTGCTCGAGCTCGGCCATCGCGGTCTCGAAGTCGTCGGCCGCCAGGGCCTCCTGGACCTGCACGTACTCGTTGAGCTGGACGACGAAGTCGGCCGGCCCGGGCTGCGTCGAGCCCGCGGCGACGGGCGCCGCCGCGACGACAACCGCAAGAAACCCGGAGAGAAGAAGGAAGCGTCTCTGCATGGCTGGTACCCTGGCCCGGAGCCGGCCGCGGGAGCCGGGCGGAAACCGCGCCTCGACCCTCCGACCCCTCCCGCCGATAGATGTCTATAGTGGAGAGTATACAACGCGGAAAACGACCCGGACAATCGACGCCCGGCCCCGACGGCCCGCCGCCGGAGGTGAACAGCTTCCTCGACGAGATGCGCGTGTCGCGCCGCCTCGCCGCCAACACCGTGCTCGCGTACCGGCGCGACCTCGCGCGCCTGTGCGCCTTCGCCCGGCGGGTGGACCTGCCGCCCGCGGCCCTCGATCGGGGCCATCTGGAAGCCTTCGTGCGCGAACTCATGGTGTCGGGGCTGTCGCCCCGGTCGGTGGCGCGCCACGTCGCGAGCCTGCGGGGGTTCTACCGCTTCCTCGTCCTCGACGGCCGCCTGACCGCGAGCCCCGCCGACGACGTCCACGCGCCGCGGGCGTGGCCGGCCCTGCCCCGGTTCCTCTCGCTCGACGAGGTCGACCGCCTCCTCGATCAGCCCGACACCGGTGCCCCCGCCGGCCTGCGCGACCGCGCCCTCCTCGAGCTGCTCTACGCGACGGGCCTGCGGGTCAGCGAGCTCGTGGGCCTGCGGATCGGCGACGTCGACCTCGACCGCGGCCTGCTCACGTGCCTGGGGAAGGGCGCGAAGGAGCGGATGGTCCCGGTGGGGGAGGCGGCGGCGCGGTGGACGCGCGACTACCTCGCCGCGGGGCGGCCGGCCCTCGTGAAGCGCCGCCAAGCCGTCCACCTGTTTCTGAACGCGCGGGACGGGGGAGTCCTGACCCGCGTGGGGTTCTGGACGATCGTCAAGAAGTACGGCCGCCAAGCCGGGCTCCCGCGCGAACTCAGCCCCCACACCCTGCGGCACTCCTTCGCCTCCCACCTCCTGGAACGGGGCGCGGACCTCCGCGTCATCCAGACCCTGCTGGGCCACGCGGACCTCTCCACGACGCAGATCTACACCCACATCCTCGACGCGCGGCTCCGCGCGATCCACGACGAGTTCCACCCGCGGGCGTGAGCCGTTCCGCGGCGCCGGGTGCACGACAGGAAAGTTGAGGATTTGCCGTCAGGGAGCCGTCAGGGGTATTGAGCGAGCGCTGATCGACCGATTGCTCGGGTAGGAGGATTCCGACCATGCCCGAGGCGCAAGTGACGAGACCGTTCGGTCACGCGGCCGAAAAAGGGGGCTTCAAGGAGGAGGTGTTCGCCGCGTTGGAGGCGGCCGTCCAGGCCGATGTCGACGCGTTCCTGCGACGCGGAAGGGGGAATGCGCAGGACTTCGAGACCCTCGAGCGGACCATTCACCGTCGAGCCCTCGACGCCGCCGACCGGGTCATCCGGGCGGCTGGGGCGCGGCGTTCGTAGCCGCTCTCGCGGCCGAAGTCGATGCGCTCATCGGACCGGGGAGCGTGGAGACGCAGGACTTCGAGGCCTTCGAGCAGGCGCTCCGTCGCCAAGCCCTCGGCATCGCCGCGCAGATGGCGGCGGAGCGGTTCAACGCGGACCACACCGACCGGTCGGGTTCGACCATCCCGTGCGCGTGCGGCCAGCCGGCGCAGTACGTAGGCCGCCGCCCGAAGACGTTCATCACGCTGATGGGCCCGATGAGGCTGGAACGGGCCTACTACTACTGCCGCGCCTGCCGCCGGGGAAGCTGCCCGCGCGACCGGGCCCTGGACCTGCAAGACACCTCGCTGTCACCGGGCACCACCCGGCTGGTGGGCATGATGGCGGCCGAGGTCAGCTTCAACAAGGCGAGCGAGTTGTTGGCCCTGACCGGGGTGGAGGTCGAGGCCCGGCAGGTCGAGCGCTGCGCCGAGGCGCTCGGCCGCGAAATCGCCCGTGACGAGCGCGCCGTCCGCGGGCAGACCGCACCGGCGCCCGCGCCCACGATGTACCTGGGGCTGGACGGGACCGGCGTGCCGGTCCGCCCGGCCGAGGTCGCCGGGCGCCGCGGCAAGCAGCCCGACGGCTCCGCCAAGACCCGCGAGGTCAAGCTGTCGACGGTGTGGACGGCCGAAGGGCGCGACGACGAGGGCCGGCCTCGCCGCGACCCGGGGTCGGTCAGCTACAACGCCGCCGTCGAGAGCGCGGCCAGCCGCGACACCGACCCGCAGCCGGCCGCCTTCCCCCAACGCGTCCAGCGCGAGGCGCAACGGCGCGGCTTCGACACCGCCGCCCGACAGGTCGTCATCGGCGACGGCGCCCCCTGGATCTGGAATCTGGCCGACGAGCATTTCCCCGACGCCATCCAAATCGTCGACATCTACCACGCCAAGCAGCATCTGAGCGATGTCGCCAAGGCCGTCTACGGCCCCGGCACGGACCTGGCCGACCGGTGGGGCAAGGCCCGGCGGGACGAGTTGGACGCGGGGCGGATCGACGCGGTCCTGACCGAACTGCGCGTCCACAGCGAGCACTGCGAGGAGGCCCGCAAGTGCATCGACTACCTGACCCGCAACCGCCACCGGATGCGCTATCCGGAGTTCCGAGCGGCGGGTCTCTGCGTGTCGTCGGCCGTCGTCGAGTCCGGCTGCAAGCTCGTCATCGGCGCCCGGCTCAAGCGCGCCGGCATGCGCTGGACCGTGGCCGGCGCCAACGCCATCACCGCCCTGCGCTGCTGCATCCTCAGTGGCCGCTTCGAGGACTTCTGGCAGCGACGAGCCGCGAACGCCGCCTGACGCCATCCAACAATGGTGTCGTGCACCCCGCGGCGCCGGGTGCGTTGATT
Organism: Vicinamibacterales bacterium; assembly: GCA_963664545.2. Lineage (GTDB taxonomy): Bacteria > Acidobacteriota > Vicinamibacteria > Vicinamibacterales > UBA8438 > JAJEEA01. The sequence goes on from OY761475.2 coordinate 5,381,916, forward strand.
CCCGCCGCGCGTCGATGGTATCGTTAGCGGTTCCCGATGCGGGCGGCGGGCCGGCTGTACGCGTCGGCCGTCCGTAGTCGCCTCGCAGCAAGCACTTCCGCCGACCACGGCGGGACGCGCCGCCCGGCCGACGTTGCCGGCGCCGGCCGCCCGCACTCATCACCCAGCAAGGAGCACGCCACATGCGCCGGACCGGGCACTATCTCTTCACGTCGGAATCGGTCACCGAGGGGCATCCGGACAAGATCGCCGACCAGGTCTCGGACGGCATCGTGGACGCGGTCCTCGCCCAGGACCCGACGGGCCGGGTCGCCTGCGAGACGCTGCTGACGACGGGGCTGGTGGTGATCGCCGGGGAGATCACCTGCACGGGATCGACCGATTTCACCGACGTGGTGCGCGCCGCGATCCGCGACGTGGGGTACACGCGGGCCAAGTTCGGGTTCGACGCCGACACCTGCGCGGTGCTGTCGTCCATCCACCCGCAGTCGCCGGACATCGCGATGGGGGTCGACCCCGGCGGCGCCGGCGACCAGGGCCTGATGTTCGGCTACGCCTGCCGCGAGACCGACTCGCTGATGCCCCTGCCGATAGCGCTGGCCCACGATCTGTGCCGCGGCCTGTCGCGGGCGCGGCGCGACGGGGTCATCGACTACCTGCGGCCCGACGGCAAGTCGCAGGTGACCGTGGAATACGACGGCGACAGGCCGGTGCGGGTCGACACCGTCGTGGTGTCGAGCCAGCACGGCGACCACGTCGACAACGACCGCATCCGCGCGGACGTGCTGGCCCACGTCGTCAAGCCGGTCATCCCCGCGTCGCTCCTCGACGAGAAGACCCGCATCCTCGTCAACCCGACCGGCCGCTTCGTGATGGGCGGGCCGCACGGCGACGCCGGCGTGACGGGCCGGAAGATCATCGTCGACACCTACGGCGGGGCCGCCCCTCACGGCGGCGGCGCGTTCTCAGGCAAGGACCCCACCAAGGTCGACCGTTCCGCCAGCTACATGGCCCGCTACGTGGCGAAGAACTGCGTCGCGGCCGGCCTCGCCGACCGGGTCCAGGTGCAGCTCGCCTACGCCATCGGCGTCGCCGACCCCGTGTCGGTGCTCGTACACACGTTCGGCACCGCCAAGATCCATGAAGAGCGCATCGACGAGCTCGTGCGGGAGCACTTCTCGCTGACCCCCCGCGGCATCATCGAGACCCTAGACCTCCGCCGGCCCATCTACCGGCAGACCGCCGCCTTCGGCCACTTCGGCCGATCGGAGCCCGACTTCACCTGGGAGCGGACCGACAAGGCGGACGCCCTCCGCACGGCGGCCGGGCTGTAGGCGCGCCCCCAACCGCCTCGGCTTCACTCGACGCCCGGAGTGACGGACCGCCCCCGCGGTCGATGATCAGGACGGTCGGATGGGCGCGCACCCACCGAAGGCCGCGCCGCCCCGACGCCGGCCGGCGGCCGGGGCCGGTCCCGGATTTACACCGCCGGCGAGCGGCGGCGCAGGCGACGCGTCCCGGGCTATGTCCGCGCCGCCAGCAGCAGGTAGACGGCCGAGCCCCCGAAGAGCACGTTGGGGGCCCAGGCGGCGAGGAGGGGCGTCAGGATGCCGGCGCTGCCGACGGCGGCGAAGATGCTGACGACGACCCAGTAGGAGAGGGCCAGCATGAGGCCGATGCCGATGCCCGACAGCGCCCCGTGCCGGCCCATGGTGACCGCGAACGGCACGGCGATAAGGGTCAGGATCAGGGTGACGAGGGGGAACGACAGCTTGCGCTGCAGCTCGACCCGCAACGGCACTACGTCGAACCCGCTGGCCGAGAGCTCGCCGATGTATCGGTCCAGCTCCCGGTAGTTCATCCGCTCGGCGTCCGGCCGCTCCGTCGCGAAAGACGCCGGCGAGGCGAGCGGCAACGGACGCTGGGCGCCCGCTTCGAACGCGCCGGGGCTGCGGTCGGCCCCGAACTTTCGCACCCAGACGTCCCGGCCCCGCCACTCCGCGTCGTGGACGGCGGTCTCCGCGAACACCCTCTCGGCGAGGCGCCATCCGTCCTCCGCGAACCGGTACGCGGTAACCCCGTTGAGCGTGACGGCGGTGGGGTCGAAGTGGGCGTAGTTGTAGATCGTGCCGTCCTCGTCCATCAGCCAGCGCCGCTGCAGGATGTCGACGTACTCCGGGGCGCCCCCCCGGATGACGCGGCGAAGCTCGTTGGCCCGGCGGTTGGCGTCGGCCAGGAAGCTCTCGCTCATGCCGAAGAGCGCGCCGCTCCACGCCAGGGCGAAGAGGAAAAGGGGCAGCGAGGCCCGGTAGAGGCTGATGCCGCACGCCTTCATGACCGTGAGCTCGCTCGTCTTCGTGAACAGGCCCACCGTGATCAGCGTGGCCACGAGGGCCGAGATGGGCAGGACGTAGTACACGAACTGCGGGGTGGCGTACCAGAAGTACTCCAGCACCATGTCCAGCGTGGTGTCGCCCCTGAACAGCCGGTCGGCGATCTCGAAGAACGTCACGATGTAGAAGATGCCCAGCAGCCCGACGAACGAGAGCGTGACCAGCTTGAGGTACTGCTTGGCGACGTAGCGGTCGAGCAGGCTCACGCCCCAGCCGATCCCGCTGCCCAGGCTCACCCCCCGCCCCGCGCCCGCGTCGGCGGCACCGGTCCCGGCATCGGCGCGTTGCTGCGGCGGTGAAGGGGGCCGCCGGCGGGGCAGGGCGGGCAGGAAGCGACGCTCCCCGAAACGGGCGCGCCACACCAGCAACGCCACGCCGAACGCGCCCAGCACGATGTTGCAGATCCAGACCGCCCAGTGGGGCGACAGCAGGGCGCCCCGGGCCAGCCCCTGCCCGCCGTACATCAGGATGTAGTACGCGAAGATGACGCCGATGCCCAGGGCGAAGCTGGCGAGCTTGCCGTCCCTGCGGGTGGTGACGCCGAGGCCGAGGCCGATGAACCCGAACACGAGGCAGGCCACCGGAAACGAGAACTTCTGGTGGATCTGCATGATGGGGTTGTGCGGCGAGGCCCCGCTCGCCTCGATCGCGGCCGCCCGCTCCCGCAGCTCGGCGATGGTCATTTCCGGCAGCCCCCGCGGCAGGGTGCCCGCCTCGAAGACCTCGTCGGCGTCGAGACCCAACACGATCTCATCGAAGCGGTTCACGTTGTAGGTGCCGGGGTCGGCCCGGTCGACGTCGTGCGCGGCCCCCGAGGCCAGGACGATGTCGACCTGCCGGTTCGCCGGGTCGAGCACGATGCGCCCCTCGTCCGCTACGTAGATGACGGGCGCGTCGGCGTCCCGGGTGTCGGCCAGGAAGACACCCGACCAACCGGTACCCTGAACGTCCACCTCGTTGACGTAGAGGACCATGCCGGGCAGACCCTGATAGAAGGCGCGCGCCTTGATGTCGTTCGCGGTCCCCGCCGCCACGGTCCGATAGACAATCTCGCGGAACGCCTGATTCGAGTCCGGCAGCAGCACGACGAGGGTGTAGCACGTGGCCGCAGCGGCGGCGACGGCCAGCACGAGGACGGGGCGCAGCAGGCGGTAGATGCTCACGCCGCACGCCTGCATGACGACGATCTCGCGATCCCCCGACAGCCGGCCCAAGCCCATCAACAGACCGCTGAGCACCGCCATCGGAATCGTGATGCCGAGCCCCTGCGGCACGAGCGTCAGCATGAGCTGAACGATCGTCCAACCGTCCACACCCCTGGCCATCAGGTCCTGGGCCTGACGCATGATCGGGTCGATCATCGTCAGGAACGTGAAGACCAGCAGGCTCAGGACGACCGGCGACAGCGTCTCCCGCAGGACGTAACGGTCGAGCAGGCGGAACATCGCGTTCGATTGTAGGGTTACTTGTGGAGGCCGGGAGCGTTGACGTGAGCCGTCAGATTCCGGCCGATCTCGTCCACACGCCCCTTGAGGATGCTGAACTGGTAGGCGTTCCAGAGGCTCGCCGCCGCCGCGAGCGCCGCCGACACCGCGGTGAATATCTCCATCCTCGAACGATACCACGTTCATCCAGAACGCTCGGCGGAGCAGACGGAGGGGACTGGCCCCGTGGGGCGACCAGCCAAGCCGCCGCGCTCTCATCGCTGGCAACCCCGCGCGCAACCCTCCGCACCCAGGCGCCGTCTCAGAACCCCCGCAGCGACACCGCCCAAGCCGCCGAAACCCGGAGACCAGCGGCGGCCCGAAGGGCTCGCCGCAACCCCTTGATCGGACCCACTTCGTGGGTCCGATAAGGGGAGTTATGTTAAGTTTGGCGTGTCCGGACGCCCGAAAACGCACGGCGCGGGCGGGGAACTCACTCCGCGCGCCGCAGCTCCTCGATGATCTCGGTGAGGGCCGAGATGATCTCGTCGCGCTCGACCTCGGACTTCCGGAACTTCAGGCTCAGGTTGAAGCTCTTCGCGGGCGGGAGGTACTTGAACACGAAGGCGCGGGGACGCCCCGGCTTCTGCTTGTCGCCCTGCCGGGCCGCGACGGCTCTCGCGTGCTCGCGCGTGGCCGGCGCGCCGCCGCGGGTCAACTGCTCGACGAACGCGACCATCTTCTGCGCGTCGCCCTGCCTAACGACCTGCAACAGCAGGGACTTGGAGGCGATGTCGGCCAGCCGACACAGCTCCCGGACCTCGTCCGGCATGGCGTGCAGCGCGAGGGATTCGGTCACCGAGGTGCGCGACCTTCCGATCCGCCGCGCCAGGTCCTCGTGGCGGAAGCCGTGCTCCCGGACCAGCGTGTGCAGCGCCTCGGCCTCCTCGAAGGGGCTGAGGTCCTTGCGCTGCAGGTTCTCGATCAGCGCGATCTCGATCATCTCGTCGTCGGAGACGTCCCGGATGACGACGGGCACCTCGGCGAGGGCGAGCCGGACCGCGGCCTGGTAGCGCCGCTCGCCGGCCACGATCTGGAACCGCCCCCTCCGTTGCCGCACGATGAGGGGCTCGATGATGCCCTTCTCGGCGATCGAGGCCATCAGCTCCGACAGGTCGCCCATGACCTGCCGGGGCTGGTCGGGGTTGGGGTCGACCTGGTCGATGGGGACCATGCGGCCGAGGGGAACGCCCGCGGAGGCGGCCAGCGCCTCCACGTAGTGCTGGTCGTGGCGCATCTTAACCGCGCTCGGGAGTCCTCTTCTAGGCACGATCGATGACCTCCTCGCACAGGCGGTAGTAGTCCGATGCGCCCTTCGAGTCGGGCGCGAAGGAGAAGATCGACTCGCGGTAGGCGGGGCTCTCCTCCAGGCGCACGTTCTTCGAGATGACCGTCTTGAACACCTTGGTGCCGAAGACCTTGTTGATCTGGGTGCGGATGTCCCGGCCGAGGGACGTCCGGCGGTCGTGCATCGTGATGAGCACGCCGATCATCTCCAGGTTCGGATTGGCCCGCGTCCTCACCTTCTCGATGGTCTCCAGGAGGTCGTCCGTGCCTTCCAGCGCGAAGTACGACGACTGGATCGGGATCAGCAGATGGGTCGCGGCGACCAGGGCGTTGACGGTGAGGAGGCCGAGGGTCGGCGGACAGTCGATGACGACGTAGCGGAATCTGTCCGCGAGGGGGGCCAGCAGGTCCTTCAGCTTGAAGTGGGCGTCGAGCTCGCCGACCATGCGCGCCTCCAGCTTGGCCAGCGAGATCTGGGCGGGCGCGACGGACAGGTTCTCCTGCTGCTCGGCCGGCAGGACGATGTCCTCGAGCGAGCAGTCCCGCTCCGCGAACGCGTCGTAGACGGACCGGGTGATGGTGGTCCGGTCGATGAACGAGAGGGTGCTGTTGCTCTGCGGGTCGAGGTCGATCAGCAGGGTCCGGCCCTGGCGGAGCGACAGGGCGGCGGCCAGATTGATAGCGGTGGTGGTCTTGCCGACGCCGCCCTTCTGATTGGCGATCGCGACGATCATGTCGAGCGGCTGCTGGCGGGGAATCGCGCCGGGGATCCGGTCGGCTGCGCGGTCGGACCGCGCATCATTTTAGGAACGGTCCCGACGGGGTGTCAAGGAACGCGGCTCTTCACATCTTGTACTTCCCCAGGTCGTCCGGGTCCAGGGCCTCCAGCCACTTCTGCAGGCGCTCGGAGTCCCCCTTGTCGGGCGTGATGTTCAGCGACTTCGCGCGGTCGATGACGGCGTCCTCGGCGAAGATCGGGGCCCGCACGCGGAGCGCCAGCGCGATGGCGTCGCTGGGGCGGGCGTCGATGGCCACCGGCTCGCCCTGCGCGAGGAGGTGGATGACGGCGTAGAACGTGTTGTCCTTCAGGTCGCTGACCACGACCTTGCGCACGTCCGCCTTCAGGTCGTGGATGACGTTGCGGAGCAGATCGTGGGTCATCGGCCGCGGGGGCGACACGTTCTCGATCTGCAGGGCGATGGCGTTCGCCTCGAAGACCCCCATCCAGATCGGCAGGACCCGCTGCCCCTCGGCGTCGTGCAGGATCACGATCGGCATGTTGGTGATGGGATCCACCATCAGCCCCTTGATGGACATCTCGACCTGCATCGCTACCCCTCCGCCGGTCCCGGGAGTCCGCGCCGTCACGCGGCGGGATCGGCGAGCTCGCCCCGGAGGCTGAACGGTCCGCTGTCGGTGACGCGCACCCTGACGAGGCGGCCCATCAGGTCCCCGGACGCCGACCCGCCGCGGAAGTTGACCACGGTGTTCCCGGTGGTGCGGCCGGCCAACTCGTCGGCGCGCCGGCGGCTCGTCGAGTCGACCAGGACCTCGACGACGCCCCCGACCCGCCGCCGGTGGATCCCGGCCTGAATGCCCTTCTGCAGATCCTGCAGAGCGACGATGCGCCGCGTCTTCTCGGCCGCCGGCACGTCGTCGGCGAGCCGCTTCGAGGCCAGGGTGTTCGGCCGCTCGGAGTACTTGAACGAGAACATGCTCTGGTACCGCACGCGGCGGGTCAGGCTGAGGGTGTCCTCGAAGTCGCGGTCGGTCTCGCCCGGGAAGCCGACGATGACGTCGGTCGACAGCGCGATGTCCGGCATCGCCGCCCGCAGCTTGTCGACGAGGCGCAGGTAGTCGTCGCGCGTATGGCGCCGGCGCATCCGCGCCAGCACCGCGGTCGAGCCCGACTGGACCGGCAGGTGGAGGTGCCGGCAGACCTTCGGGAGCCCCCGCATGGCCGCGATCATGCGGTCGGTGACATGGCGCGGGTGCGGGCTCGCGAACCGGATGCGCTCGATGCCCGGCACGTCGTTGACCAGCTCCAACAGGCCCGCGAAGTCGCAGCCAGGGCGGTCGGGGGCCGTGTAGTGGTTCACGATCTGGCCGAGCAGGTGGACCTCGCGATGGCCGCCGGCGGCGGCGTGTCGCACCTCGTCGACGATCTCGGCCGCAGGCCGCATCCGCTCGTGGCCCCGCGTGTACGGCACGACGCAGAACGCGCAGAAGTCGTTGCAGCCCTCGATGACGGTGACCGCCGCCGTCACCGGGTTCGACCGCCGGGCCACCCCGAGCGGGAACGACACGTTGTCGTAGGGGTTGACGTCGACGCGCTCCGGCCGGCGGGCCGTCAACCCTTCGACCATGGCCGGCAGCTTGCTCAACGCCTGCGTGCCCACGACGAGGTCGACGCGTTGACCGCGTTCGAGGAGGGCGCGGCCCTCCTGCTGCGCGACGCAGCCGGTGACGGCCACGACCGGGCGCCCGCCGCCGCGGCGGCCGGGCACCATCCCGAGCTCGGTGTACAGCCGCTCCTCCGCCCGCTCCCGGACGCTGCAGGTGTTGATGACCACGAGATCGGCGTCGTCGACCGCCCCGGCCGCCTCGTACCCGGCCTGGTCGAGCAGGCCGGCGAGCCGCTCCGAGTCGTGGACGTTCATCTGGCAGCCGAACGTCTCGATGAAGTACTTCCTCGCCACCGTCGCCTTCCTGAACCCGCGGGGTCCGCGTGCGCCGCCCTGGCCCGCAGAGCGCCGCCTGCGGCTCCGCTCGCCGCCCAACCCGCCGGCCGTCCGCGCCGTTCTACGCGCAGACGCCTAGCCCGGAGAGCGTCGCCTACGGCTCCGCTCGCCGCCCAACCAACCCTGCTAGGAGTCTGCACCGTTCTACGGCGCAGACTCCTAGCCGGCCCTCCCCTTCCGAGCCGGCGCCGCCGTCGGCGCCAGGAGCTCGCGCGCGCTCTCCAACACGGTACCCGAGACCCGCGTCCCCGTCATCATCCGCGCGATCTCCGAGGCCCGCGACTCGCCGTCCAACCGGTCCACCGCGGCCTGCGTCCGTCCGCCGCGGACCGACTTCGTGACCCGGTGGTGGCTGGCCCCGTACGCGGCGATCTGCGGCAGGTGCGTGATGCAGAGCACCTGGTACCGCTCGGCCAGCCCGTGCAGCCGCGCCCCTATCCGTTCGGCCGCCTCCCCGCCGACGCCCGCATCGACCTCGTCGAAGACCAGGGTGCGGCCCGCCGCGTCGGCGCAGATCACCGTCCGCAGGGCGAGCATGAGGCGGGAGAGCTCGCCACCGGAGGCGATGCGCGCGAGGGGCCGCACCTGCTCGCCGGGATTGGCCGAAAAGTAGAGCTCGGCCCGGTCGACGCCCCGGTCCGTCCAGGCCGCCTCGCCGTCCGCCGGCTCGTCGAAGACGACCTCGAACCGCGTCCGCCCCATGGCCAGGTCGCCCAGCCCGTCCTCGACGGCCCGCGCCAGCCGGTCCGCCGCCGCGCGGCGGCGCGCGGACAGAGCGCCGGCGGCGCCGGCATAGGTCTCGCCCGCGGCCCGGGCCGCATGCTCCACCGGTCCGAGGTCGGTCTCCCCCGCCATCCGCTCGCGTTCGAGCCGCAGCTCGTCGCGATGGGCGATGACGTCCGCGAGGGTCGGCCCGTAGCGTCGCTTCAGCCGCTCCAGCTTCGCCAATCGCTCTTCGACCGCCGGCAACCGCCCGGGCGCGGCGTCGGCCCCGCCGGCGCGCGACCGCAGCGCGTACGCGAGCTCCTCGAGGTGGCACCGGACCGTGTCCCTCGCCTCGAGGTGCGGCGCGAACTCGGCGTCGAATCCCGCGAGCTCCTCCACCCGCTTCCACACCCGGTCGAGAACGCCCAGCGCGGCGCCGTCCCCCTCGTAGAGCTCCGCGTAGCTCTCGGCCGCCAACCGGTGGACCCGCTCGGCGTTGGCGAGCAGCCGCCGCTCGGCCGCGAGCGCGTCGTCTTCGCCTTCCGCCGGATCGACCTCGTCGATGTCCCGGAGCCGCAGGGTCACGGCCTCGGTGCGCTCGACCGCGCCCGCCGCCCGTGCGCGCGCCTGCTCGATCCGCCGCCGGGCGTCCCGCCAACGCCCGAAAGCCTCCCCCACCGAGCCGCGCAACGCCTCGAGGGCCGCGTAGCGGTCGAGCAAGTCGAGATGGGTCGACGGGTCGAGCAGCGCCTGATGCTCGTGCTGGCCGTGGATGTCGAGCAGCCTGGCGCCGACGCCCCGGAGGGCCGCGGTCGAAACGAGCCGGTCGTCGACGAAGGCCCGGCTCCGGCCCTGCGCGGACACCTCGCGGCGCAGCACGCGCTCGCCGCCGTCGGCGTCCTCGGCCATCGCCTCCACCACCGCCCGCTCCGCGCCGGTGCGCACCAGCGCCGACGACGCCCGCGCACCGCGCAGCAGCCCCAGGGCGCCCACCAGGATCGACTTGCCGGTGCCGGTCTCGCCGGTCACGATGGTGAGACCGGCGTCCAGCTCGAGCTCGAGGCGGTCGATGACCGCCAAGTCCCGAATACGGAGAAAGCGGATCATGGGCCGGCAGGGTCCGGAGGGAGCCGGGAAACGCCATCGTATCATAGGTTTGACAGCGCTTCCCGGCCGTGTTAAGTTGATTCGTCAGCGCCTTCCCAGCGGCGCGCTTCGGTAGTTGACGGAGGGCTCGTGCGCGCTCTTGGTTGCTACGCCATGGCCATGCAACTGCAGGCCGATGGCGCGTCATCCGCTGGGTTGAGTGGTGGCATGCTCGACTGGATCGCCCAGTCGACGCCCCTCTCGAAGTTCGTCCTGCTCATTCTGCTCCTCTTCTCCGTCTACTCGTGGGGCATCGCCCTTCACAAGTTGTGGCTGTTCCCCCGCATCGAACGGCAGACGTGGCGCTTCCTCGACGTGTTCCGGCGGAGCAAGAAGTTCTCGGAGGTGAGCTCGGCGTGCCGTTCGTTGAAGCACAGCCCGTTGGCGGGACTGTTCCAGGCGGGGTACGCCGAGCTCAACGCTCAGCTCCGCCAGCAGAACGGCGGAACCGGCGAGCGGCCCGCCCTGCGGAGCCTCGAGGCGGTGGACCGGGCCCTGCAGCGGGCGGCGGTGGTCGAGGCCAACAAGCTCGAGCACCGCGTCCACCTGCTGGCGACGACCGCGAGCATCACCCCGTTCATCGGGCTGTTCGGCACGGTGGTGGGCATCGTCAACAGCTTCCAGGGCATCGCGGGAACCGGCTCGACCAGCCTGACGGTGGTGGCGCCGGGCATCGCCGAGGCCCTGGTGGCGACCGCCGCCGGCCTCGCGGCGGCGATTCCCGCCGTGTACTTCTACAACCACCTGACGAACAAGGTGCGCGTCTTCCTGTCGATGATGGACGACTTTTCGCTGGAGTTCCTGAACATCTCGGAGAGGAACTTCACGTAGCCCGCGGCGGGCGGACGGCCAAGGGGCATGCCCACGATTCACGGTAACGGGACCGGCGCGGCATCCGGCGGGAGGCGCCGCGGACGGCCGCGGACCGGGACGTCGCTGTCGGAGATCAACGTGGTGCCGCTCGTGGACGTGATGCTGGTGCTGCTCATCATCTTCATGGTGGCGGCCCCGATGATGCAGCGCGGCATGGACGTGAGCCTGCCGGTGTCGCGGCGGTCCGATCAGCTCGTCTCCGAACGGCTGTTCGTGACGGTCGGGTTGACGTTCCGTGACGACCGGATCGTGCAGGTGGGGGACGATCTGGTCCGGCTCGAGGTCCTCGCGGAGCGCATGCGGCAGGAGCTGAGCGAGAGCGCGGATCGGGCGGTCTTCGTCCGCGGCGACGGAGACATCACCTTTCAGGAGCTGGTGTCGGTGATCGACGAGCTCAAGGCGGGCGGGGTCTCCGACGTCGGGCTCGTCACCGCGTTGCCGACCGAGCCGTGACCGAACCGTCCGGACACGCCATGCAGTCCATCACCGACGTGGTTCGCCGACGCAGGGCCGGAGGCGACGGCCTGGGGCGCACCTGCGCGATCTCGCTGGCCGGGCACGCCGCGCTCATGGCGGTGCTGGTCGTGTTCCCCTCCGCCTTCGTCGTCGATGTCGAGACCGATCTGTCGGCCGACGTCATGAACATCAGCCTCGGGGGGCCGGCCGGACCCAGCACCGGCGGACAGGCGGCCCTCGCCGCGCGCCCCGTGCAGGAGGTCCTGCCGCTCGAAGAGGCGGACCGCGCCCAGTGGATCCAGCCGCCCACCCCCGCCCCCCCGGAGGTGGTCCTGCCCGACGAGGACGCGCGCCGCCGGGTCGAGGAGGACGTGCCGCCGGAGGCGGCCCCGGAGGAGTCGCGGGGGCGGACGCCGACGCGGGGGCCGGCGTTGCGCGAGGGCAGCGCCCTGGCCGACACCGGGGCCGAGGGGGGCGGCGTGGGGCTGTCCGCCGGCGGAATGGGCGACGGCGGGGAGCTCGAGCTTCTGGGTTTCTGCTGCCCCGAGTACGCCGCCATCATGATCGAGCGGATCCGCAACAACTGGAACCGCCGGCAGGAGGCGACCGGCGTGGTGACGATCAGGTTCACCATCGAGCGCGACGGCCGCATCACGGACGTGGCGCGCGAGACCACCAGCGGCTACTTCGCGCTCGACACGAGCGCGGAGCGCGCCGTGCTCCTGACGAGGCAGTTGCCGTACCTGCCGCCGGCGTTCCCCGCCGAGCGCCTGACCGTTTACCTCGATTTCGAGTATCGACGCTGAGGAGCTTCCACCGATGGCCCGCATTGCGCTCCGACCCACCGACGGTTCGAAGGTCCGCCGCCCGGACGGCGGACGCCGCGGCCTCACGGCGGGCCGGCACGCGCTCTGGGGCTGGGGCGTCCTGGCGGCCGCGCTGGCGCTGCCGGCCTCTCCCCCGCTGCCGGCGTTCATCGCGGCGGCCGCGGAACCGATGCAGCCGGACTCGGTCCGCCTGACCATCGGGGACAGCATCGGGACCCAGCCGAGCATCGCCGTTCCCGACTGCCTGCCGCTGTCGCCGGACGAGACGGCGCGGTCGGCCGGCCGCACCATCGCCGAAGTGCTGTGGGACGACCTGGACTTCGAACGCGAGTTCCGGATGATTCCCCGCGACGTCTACCGCACGATCCCGGTCGCGGGATCGCTGATCGATCTGCCGTTCGGGCGGTGGCGCGAGATCGGCGCCGACGGCGTGGTGAGCTGCACCGTCGAGGTCCTCGGCAACGGCCGGTTCGAGGTCACCGCCCGCCTGTTTTCGGTCCGCACCGGCGAGTCGGCGTTCGGCGTCCTCTACCCCGGCTCGCCCCCCAACCCCCGCCTCGTTGCGCACCAGCTCGCGGACGAGCTCCACCGGCACCAGCGCGGCCTCCAGGGCGTGGCCCGCACGCGGCTCGCGTTCGTCTCCGACCGCGACAGCGAATCGGTGTTCGGGCTGGTCGAGAACCGGCCGGTCAAGGAGATCTACATCGCCGACTACGACGGCGCCAACCCGCGGCGGGTCACCGTGTCCCGCAGCCTGAACACCAATCCGGCGTGGGCGTCCGACGGCCGCTCGATCGGCTACACGTCGTGGCTCAGCGGGTTCCCCGACGTGGTGGTGTCGCATATCTTCGAGGGCCGCATGGCGAAGCCGGTCGAAGGCGACAGCCGGCGGCAGAACTTCCTGCCCGCCTTCTCGCCGGACGGACGGCGCATCGCCTTCAACTCGAACCGCGACGACAACAACGACATCTACGTGGCCAACGTCGACGGCACCGGGGTGCAGCGGCTGACCAACCACCCCGCCATCGACACCAGCCCCACGTGGTCGCCGAACGGCCAGCAGATCGCGTTCACGTCCGACCGCACCGGCGCGCCGCAGATCTACGTCATCGGCGCCGACGGCACGGGCCTGCGGCGGCTGACCTACGAGAGCTACTGCGACCGGCCGACGTGGTCGCCGCCGCCGTTCAACGAGATCGCCTACTCGTCGCAGACCAGCGTAGGGGGGCACGACATCAAGGTGCTGGACCTGGCCACGAACGAGGTCCGCCAGCTTACGTTCGGGCTCGGCTCGAACGAGAGCCCGAGCTACTCGCCGAACGGCCGCCACATCGCGTTCATGTCGACGCGCAGCGGGTCGAAGCAGATCTACACGATAGGCCGGGACGGCCGCGGGCTGCGCCGGGTCACGTCGACCGGCAACAACGAGATGCCGAGCTGGTCGCGGTAACCCGCGGCGCGGGCAGGCAACCGGGGTTGGCGGGGGCGGCCGCGGTTCGGAGAGAGAGGAGAAACTGCCGAAGATGCACGATCGAAGACACGTCCCAGGGTTCGCCGTGGTCGCGACCCTCGCCGCCGTCTGCCTGCAGGCCGCCTGCTCGGACAACCCGCCGCCGGAGTTCCCGGAACCGATGCTCGAACCGACGGTCATCGAAGATCCGCCGGAGATCGTCGCCTTCGCCCCCGCGCCGGAGACCGCGCCGCCGCCGCCGGCTCCGGCCCCCCCGGTCCTGACGCCGGACGAGGAGATCGCCTCCCGGTCGCTGGAGGAACTCAACCGCTCGCTGCTCCTCGAGCCGGTCTTCTTCGTGCTCGACAGCGCCGATCTGGACGAGCGCGGCCGGCAGGTCGTAGAAGCCAACGCGGAGATGCTCGCGCGCTTCCCGACCTGGAACGTGACCATCGAGGGACACTGCGACGAGCGGGGCACGCCCGAGTACAACCTCGCGCTCGGCGAACGCCGCGCCGTCGCCGCCCAGCGCTATCTCCTGCAGCTCGGATTGGACGACGCGCGCGTCCGCACCGTCAGCTACGGCAAGGAGTTTCCGTTCGACCCGGGGCACGACGAGGCGGCGTGGGCCGCGAACCGGCGGGCGCACTTCGTGATTACGCAGAAGTAGGTTCCGTGGCGGGAACGGCGCGGCCCGCGCGGCGGGCCGTCACGTGCCGGGCGCCGCCGGGCGGCGCTGGCGGAACGCCGGTAGCCGGGCTACCATAGGGGCGGGTCGTGCGGCATCGCGCATCGGCCGCGGGCAACTCCCGTTTCCATCCTCCGTTTCCGCGCCGCGGCGGCGTCATGCCGAGAGGTCGAGAGGTCGAGAGGTTATAGTGTCATGAGCAGGCTTCCCATCAGGCTCGCGCTCGGGTTCCTCACCGCCGCGCTGACCGTCGCCCCCGCCTCGGGCCAGAACCGCGAGCACCAGCAGATCGCGGCCGAGATCAGGATGCTGCAGGAGCAGGACGCGCGGCTGCAGCTCATGCTCGCGGCCTTGGAGCAGACCTTGCATACCATCCTGACGCGGCTCGACGAGCAGGGCGACAGCGTCCGCCGGGGGTTCGCGAATCAGCAGCTTCAGATCGAGAGCGTCGCGACGGGAGTGCGGGTGGTGCGGGAGAAGGTCGACGAGAACAACGTGCGGGTGGCCTCCGTCGCCCAGGAGGTCGAGGCGCTGCGCATGGCGATGCCGATGATGGGCGCGCCCCTGACCGACCTCGAGGTCGACCCGGAGACGGGCCTGCCGGTGAACCCGGCGTTCGCGGCCGCGCAGCCCGTCAACCCCGGCGTCTCGCCCAAACGGCTCTACGACACCGCGTACACGGACTACACGACCGGCCAGTGGGCGCTTTCGATCCAGGGGTTCGAGCAGTTCATCAGCACGTTCCCGCGGTCCGAGATCGCCGACGACGCCCTGTTCTTCATCGGGCAGAACTACTACGCGGACGGCCGGTTCCCGGAGGCGGCCGACGCGTACGAGCAGGTCGCGGTGCGCTATCCCGCCGGCGACGTGGTGGCCGAGGCGCTGTACAAGCGCGGCCTCGCGCTGGAGCGCCTCGACCAGATCGATCTGGCCCGCGAGACGTTCCGAACCGTGGTGCGGGAGCATCCCGACGACAACATGGCGAATCTGGCGCAGCAGGCGCTCGACCGCCTGGACTGAGGGCTATGGGAAGCGTCAACAAGGTCTTTCTGATCGGGAACCTCGGCCGCGACGCCGAGCAGCGGCACACCACCAACGGCACCGCCGTCAGCAACTTCACCCTGGCCACGACGGACATGTGGACGGACAAGTCGGGGCAGCGGCAGGAACGCACCGAGTGGCACCGCGTGGTGGTCTGGGACCGGCAGGCCGAGTCGCTGCAGCCCTATCTGACCAAGGGCAAGCAGATCTGCGTCGAGGGGCGGCTGCAGACCCGGGAATGGAACGACCGCGACGGCAACAAGCGGTACACCACCGAGATCCGCGCGGACCGCATCACGCTCCTCGGGGGCCGCGGGGGCGCCGGCGGCGGTTCCGGTCGGCCGGACGCGGCGGATGGGGGCGCCGAGTCCGGTCCCGCCGACCTGACCGAAGACGACATCCCGTTCTGATCGCCCGCCGGCGGGGCGAGCTCTGATCCCGTCGGCGGCCGCCCGGACTGACCGCCGCCGATCGGGCCGCGCCGTACGAGGCAGGTCGCGGCTTGGCCACCGACGCCTTCAAGGCTGACCCGCATCGGAGACACCAATGCCAAGCACTGACGCGAAATGGATCATCGGCGTCATCCTCGTGCTCGGGGGCATCCTCATCGCGCAGAATGCCGTGATCCGGAATGAGCTGGCCGACATCCGCACCGACGTTCGGCGCCTCGACGACCGCCTCCGGGCGGTCGAAATCGTCCTCGGCAAGGTCGAGCAACGGCTGGCCACGCTCGAACGCATCATCCTTCCCAGCGATCAGCCGGATTGAGGGCGTTCGTGGTCCGGGCTTCTGCCGGCAGGCTCCTCGCCGCCGGCCACGCCGCGCCCGTATCGATCCTCGAGCCGGACCACGTCGTCGAGTTCCGGCGTCGACACCTCGAAGATGTCGGCGGCCTCGATGGCGGTCATGCGGTGCACCGTTCCCGGCGCGATGTGGACGCTGTCCCCGGGGCCCATCTCGCGGGTCGTCCGGGCTCCGCCCCGCCCCGTCTCGAACCGGATGCGGCCGCTCCAGACCAGGATCGTCTCGTCCTTGACCCGGTGGTACTGCAGGCTGAGGGCGTGTCCGGCTTCGACGTGGATGATCTTGCCGACGTAGCGGTCGGTCTTCGCCCAGTGCAGCTCGTAGCCCCACGGCTTGTCCACTCTCATCCGGCGTCCTCCCCCCCGTCGCCGCCCGCCGCCGCGACGTCGCGGTGCCGGACGCGCCATCGAACCCCCGCGGTTCCCGTCAGCCTCGCCCCGAGCCGCTCGGCGATCACGACGGAGCGGTGCCGTCCGCCGGTGCACCCGACGCCCACGGTCAGGTAGCTCTTGCCCTCGTGGATGTAGCGGGGAACCAGGAACTCGAGCAGATCCACCGTCTTGTCCAGGAACGGCGCGACGGTCTCGGCCGCGCACACGTAGTCGCGGACCCCCGCGTCCCGGCCGCTCAGCGCCTTCAGCTCGGGGACGAAGTAGGGGTTCGGCAGGAAGCGGACGTCGAACAGGAGGTCCGATTCCGGGGGCACCCCGTGCTTGTAGCCGAAGCTCAGCAGGGTCGCCGTCAACCGCGCCCGTCGGTCCCCGCCCTCCGCGAGTTCGCCGAAGGCGCGGCGCAGCTCGTGTACGGTGAGGTCGGAGGTGTCGAGCACGAGGTCCGACATCTCCTTGATCGGGCGGAGCCGCGTCCGCTCGACGAGGATGCCCTCGATCACGGAGCCGGCCGGGGCCAGCGGATGCGGCCGGCGGGTCTCGCTGAAGCGCCGCAGCAGGGCCGCGTCGGAGGCCTCGAGGAAGATCAGCCAAGTCCGCAGGCCGCTCCGGGCGCGAAGCGCGGTGAAGACGTCCGCGAACTGATCGAGGAACGACCGGTCCCGGACATCCACGACGACGGCGATGGCGTCATGGCGCGGACCCTCGCCGGGATCGAGGTCGGCCAGGATCGGGATCAACACCGTCGGCAGATTGTCGACACACAGATAGCCGAGGTCTTCGAGGGCGCGGATCGCCGCCGACTTCCCGGCGCCCGAGAGGCCGGTGACCACGACGAACCGCGCGGCCGGGCTCCCGCGGGCCCCGCGTCCGGCGCCCATCCGGCGTTCGGCCGCGGGACGCTCCGTACCCGCAGACTCGCGATGCTTGGCGGTCATGCCGCTCCCCCGCCGCGCCGGTGGATCCGCCGGCCGGCCGGCGGGCGGCGACGCGGTCCCGTCGACGCGCGGCCGTCCGCGGCGGCTCAAGTGGCGCTCGTCGTGTCGTCCCTCTCCGCGTCGTCGCCGGTCGACTCCGACGCCGGGGCGGCGTGGCGCCGGCGGTCCTGCCACTTTCCCTTCAGGGTGTGGGCCTGGTGGTTGACCTTGTCCACGGCGGCGCCGACCGCCGCCTGCCAGTTCGGGGCTTCCGCGACGCCGTGGAGCCGGTGGTCGCCCCGCGCATGGACGACGAGCTCGGATACGCACAGATGGCGCGCCGCCGACAACACCACCTCGGCGGAGACGAAGGCGTCGCCGAGCACCCGCTCGAGGGGCAGCAGCCGCTTGTCGATCAGATCGCGCAACTCGTCGTTCACCGGGATGTTCCGGGCCGTCAACGTATATTGCATTGGCGTCAATGTCCTGTAGCTCTGTAAGCGGTCGGTTTCGAAACGGTCCCCCGCCGTCCGCGACGAACCGGGGCGTCGAGCCGGCGCGGCGTCCGGACGGCGGCCGGGCGCGGGTCAGAACAGGACTCGGCGCCGGCTCGAGGTGGGGATCTTCATTTCCTCGCGGTACTTCGCGATCGTGCGCCGGGCCAGAATCAGGCCGTCGTCCTGCAGGAGGCGCACGATGCGCGCGTCGCTCAGGGGTTTCCGGGAGTCCTCCTCTTCGATGATCCTGCGGATGCGCTGCTTGATGGCGACGGACGACACGCTCTCGCCGTAGGCGCTGCTGATGCCGCTGTGGAAGAAGTACTTCATCTCCAGCACCCCCTGCGGGGTGTGCATGTACTTGTTGTTGACGACCCGGCTCACCGTGGATTCGTGCATGCCGATGTCGTCGGCGACGTCCCGCAGCACCAGGGGCCGAAGGCACTCGATCCCGCGATCGAGGAACTCGTGCTGGAACGCGATGATGCTGGTGGCCACCTTCTGGATGGTCTTCTGCCGTTGATCGACCGACTTGATGAGCCACAACGCGGACCGGAACTTCTCCTTCACGTAGGCGCGGGTCTCGCGGTTGTCGTTCTTGTCGAGCAGCCGCCGGTAGACCGGACTGATCCGAAGCTGCGGCATGCCGTCCTCGTTCAGCATGGCGACGTACCGGTCCTCGACCTTCACGACGTAGACGTCGGGGATGACGTGCTGGGAGGCGGTGGGGTTGTAGCGGCTTCCCGGTCTCGGATCGAGCTGCCTGATGACGCCGACGTGGTGCTTCAGCTCGTCGATCGTGAGCCCCAGGCGGCGCGCGATCTCCTGGCCCTGCTGATTCTGAAGCAGCTTCAGGTGCTCGCGGACGATCGTCTCGGTCACCGTGCCGGTCAGCCCGAGATGCTCGATCTGCAGCATCAGGCATTCCTGGAGCCCGCGCGCCGCGACGCCGACCGGATCGAAACGCTGGACCGCGCGCAGCACCCGTTCCACGTCCGCGGCCGCCCACCGGCCCATCGCCGCGATCTCGTCGACCGACGCCACGAGGTAGCCGTCGTCGTCGAGATTGCCGATGATCGCCGAGCCGATGTCCCGCAGCAGCGGATCGTCGTCGCCGGGCTGGAGGGAGAGCTGCCACATCAGGTGGTCGGCCAGGGCGCCCGGCGTCGAGAGCGTGTTCTCTATCGGCGGAAGCTCCCGGACCTCCTGCGGCGCCTGCGGGCGGTATCCGTCGTCGAGGTAGTCGCCGAAGAAGTACTCGTAGTCGGCGTCGTCCCAGGCGTCCCGACCGTCCTCGTCGGCCGCCGCCTCCGGCTTGGCCGCCTCCGGCGGCTCCAGGTCCTCGGCCGTCACCTCCTCCAGCATCGGGTTCTCGACCACCTCCTGCGTCAGCAGATCGACGAGCTCGAGGGTCGTCATCGGCAGCAGCTTGATCGCCTGCTGCAGCGACGGCGTCAGGACGAGCTTCTGCGAGAGGCGGGTCTGAAGTCGTTGCTGCAGTGCCATGGGGCCGGTGGTCGCGATCCGCGCGAGGCGCCGCATCGGGGGCCGCGTGCTTGCCCGGCGGAGTCCCGCGCCAGCGGGACCCGACGCGGTCCGGAGGGTCGCGCTCTCTCGATTCTAGTGCTCCCCCGCCGCGGTTCGCAACAGAGCCGCTGACCCGGGGGCGGGAACCGGCCGGCGCCGTCACTCCAGCCGGAACTCCGTTCCGAGATAGATGCGCTTGACGTCGTCGTCGTGGGCGAGCTCGCCCGGCGTCCCGCTGCGGAACACGGCGCCGTCGTGCACGATGTAGGCGCGATCGGTGATGCGCAGCGTCTCGCGGACGTTGTGGTCGGTGATGAGCACGCCGATTCCGCGCGCCTTCAGGTGGAAGATGATCTCCTGGATGTCCGTGACCGCGATGGGATCGATCCCCGCGAACGGCTCGTCGAGCAGGATGAACGAGGGCGAGACGACGAGGGCGCGCGTGATCTCGGCGCGGCGCCGCTCGCCGCCGGACAGGGTATGGGCGGGAGACTTGGCCAGGGGCGTGAGGTCGAGTTCGTTCAACAGCTCGCGCATCCGCGCGTACCGCGCCCGGCGGGGCATCCCCATCGTCTCCAGAATCGCGAGGATGTTCTGCTCGACGGTCAGCCCCCGGAAGATCGACGGCTCCTGCGGCAGGTACCCGATGCCCTTGCGGGCCCGCTGGTACATGGGATCGTGGGTGACGTCCTGGCCGTCCAGGACGACCCGGCCCCGGTCGGGCGCGGTGAGGCCCACCACCAGGTAGAACGTCGTCGTCTTGCCGGCGCCGTTGGGGCCGAGCAGGCCCACCACCTCGCCGGACGTGACGGTCAGGCTGACGTCCCGGACGACGGTGCGCCGGCCGTAGGACTTCGTCAGGTTCTCCGTGCGCAGTGTAGCCATGCGGGGCGGGGCCGCGGGTTCAGAACTCCAGCGGCTGGCAGGGGCCGCTGCTGGTCTCGGTCCTCGATCTCTCGCGCCCGTCGACCGCCACGAGTTCGGACGCGCGATAGAACGTCAGCAGGAGCCCCCTCGTGCTGCGGCACGTCGGCTCGACCTCGGCCGGGTCGCCGGGCTCGGCCGCCTCGGCCTCGGCCGTTTCGTCGGGCTCGGCCTCCTCGACGATCTCGACCGGCGCGCCCTCCATGTCGTAGCGCCCCTCGGCCTCATGGTACACGAGCGTCTCGCCGGTCGCCCACCGGCCGTCCAGACGGAGCCGCACGGCGCCGGTCGAGGCCAGCCGGTCCAGGGTCCGGCCGTCGGCCTGCAGAAAGACCTCTATCTTCTCGGCCGCGAGGTCGCCGTGCCGGGAGCGGAGCACCGCCGCGCCTTCGTAGACGGCCTGCCGGGCGTCGTCGTCGTAGGTGAAGCTCTCGGCGGCGGCGTCGGTACGCGAGAGGACGGCGTCGCCCGTCTCCTCGTCGATGCGGACGAGCTGGATGGTCGTTCTCGCCGACCCGCTGATGGAGAGGCCCCCGGTGGCGTGGTCGACGGTGATCGTCCCGCCCTCGAAGCTCGTGTCGCCCTGCCACATCCGGACCTGTCCACCGTAGGTGACTTGGCGCGAGTCGTCGTCGTAACCCATCGTGTCGGCCTGGATGTTGATCCTCTCCGTCCGCTCCATGATGGCGGGCACCTTGTCGTCGTCGCCCCCGTCCGGGCCGTCCCCGGGCGGAGC
Organism: Vicinamibacterales bacterium; assembly: GCA_963664545.2. Taxonomy (GTDB): domain Bacteria; phylum Acidobacteriota; class Vicinamibacteria; order Vicinamibacterales; family UBA8438; genus JAJEEA01. The sequence goes on from OY761475.2 coordinate 5,402,801, forward strand.
GAGGACGGCCTGCACGCCCCCCGACCCCGATACCCTCGACCCGTCCAGAGCGACCTCGAGGTTCCCCCGCGCCTCGATGGTGCGGCTGCCATCGACGAGGACCGCCGGCGGGCCGGCGTCGGCGTCCGGCAAGGACCCGCCCGCCAAAGACCCACCGTCCGATGAAGACTCGCCGTCCGGCGAAGGCCCGCCGTCCGATGACGGCTCGCCGTCCGGCGAAGGCCCGCCGTCCGATGAAGACTCGCCGTCCGGCGAGGGCCCGCCGTCCGATGAAGACTCGCCGTCCGGCGAAGGTCCGCCGTCCGGCGCGGACTCGCCTTCCGAGGGGGATCCGCCGCTGGGCAGAGACGCGGCATCCGGCGAGAGCGTTATCGTCCCCCCCAGCAGGTCGTAGGCGGCGCTGGCCGCCTCGGCCCGGCGGGTCTCGTCCTCGAACCGGACCCCGCCGTGGAACCGCACGTCGAGCAGACCGATCAGCCCCCGGTTCACACCGGCTTCGAACCGCTCGGCGCCGACGGTCCGGGTGACCGCCGCCCCGTCCGCCGACGCCTCGTGCCGCTCGCGATACGCGACCCCGCCGTCCAGGCGGATCGCCGTCAGTCCGGTCTCCGGGGTCCCGGTGGCGGTGAGCGTCCGGGCGCGAACCTCCTGGCGGGGCTCGCCGGGATTCACGGGAAGCCGCAGGAATACGCCGCCGTCAGCGTCCAGTCCGACGACCTCGGCCCGGCCCGGGGCCATGAGCACGTCCATCGTGTCGCCCTCGATCCGCGAGCCCTCCCCGCCGTCCGCCCCCACCAGCTCGATGAGCGACCGCCCGGTCAGGACGACCCGCCGGAGCCTCCGCGTGGCCGGGTCGAACTCCAGGGCGGTCTCGTCCGCCGCCGACTCGCGGAGCCCCCCGTCGCCCGCCGCGGCGGAACGGATGCGGACATCTCCGAGCAGCTCCATCGATTCGAGCGCGTTCTCCCCTCCCCCGAAGTACGCGGTCGCGGACTCGGCGACGATGGTCATGCCGCCGGTCCGGATGCGCGCTCCACCGTCGAAGCGCATGTAGCGGTCGGCGTCCGCGAGAATGACGTGCGGGGCGTCGATGTCGACCGCCGCCCGATCCGCGTCGCCGGTCAGCCGCACGCGGGCGTCCCCGTCGAGGGTGATGATCTGGCGCTCGCGATCCTGCACGACATCGTTCCCGGCCGCCTCCAGCCCGGCGCGGACGAGCTTCGTCGGGCCCGCGGGATCGTGCATCGTGACGAGGTTGCGGGCCTCGCTGAAGTGCGCGCGGCCGGTTTGCGCGCTCAACCCGCCGTCATCGGCCATGCGCACGCCGCCGCTCACCGTGAAGTCGCTCTGACCGTCCTCGACGTGCGCCTCCGACGCGGTCATGGTGAATCCGTCCCGCTCCCCGCGCGCGGGCACGGTCAGATCGACGCCGCCGGAGAACCGAATCGACCCGTCCGAATAGGTCGCCTGCCACGACGCTTCGAGCCGGAAGATCTCCACCCCGCCGTCGCTCCGCACGAACTCGATGCCGGCGCTCTCGCTGACCGCCTCGGGATCCGCCCGGTCGACGCCGCGGGCCTCCGTCGAGTCCCGCCGTTCCCGCATGCCGGTGACGAGGAAGACCGCGAACAGGACCAGCCCCGCGGCGATGGCGAGGCGCGCCGCCCGCTGCCACCGGATGGGCCGGCGGCGCGCCCGCGCGCCGCCGTGGGCGCGCGCCGGGGCCGGCGCGGCCGGCTGGGCGCGGTCGCCGGCGGCGGCCGGAGCAGAGGGCGCGCCGGATCCGGCCGCGTCCGTCCGGGGGGGTCGGTGGTCCACTGACATCACTGTATCCAGCTTGCGCGGCGCCGGCAAACCGCCGGCGCGGGCGGGCGTTCCAGACCCTCGGCGCGTCGCCGCCGCGGGACCCCGCTCCCCGGCCGGAGCGGACGCGGCGTGTAGTACCATGAGGCCGTGCAGCAGCCCCTCACGCCGGTCATCATCGAGCTGGCGGAGCCGGCGACGGAGGAGATCACCGTCGCCGACATCCTCATCGGCGCGTTCAGCTTCGCCGGCGTCCTGCTGGTGGTCGCGGCGGCCCTGGCCCTGCTCGTGGCCGGCGGCCTCATCGGCCTCCGGAGGCTCCGGCCCGAGAACTCCTTCAACGGGGCCGGCGCGAACCGGACCGGCCTGGGCCTCCATCCGCCCCCGCGCCCGTAGCGCCGCCCCGGCGTCAACCGGGGGTCTCCAACGCCGCGCCGCCCGTCTCGCCCGGCCGGATGTCGGCCACCGACAGCTCGATGGTGCGTTCTCCGCGCCAGGTGTTCTCGGTCAGGTGGAACGCCAGGTCGAGGGCGTCCCCGTGGCGCTTGACGAAGTCCTCCCGGTCGGCCATCCGCCACGCGACGGCGCGGAACACCCGGCCCTCCTGCCTCACCCGCATCGCCAGATGCCGGGACTTCAGCACCCGGGGGGCGTCCGCGAGCTGCAGCGTCCCGGAATGGAACACCGGCCGGGGGTTGCCCGCGCCGAAAGGCTCCATCGCCCTCAACCCCTGCAACATGCCGGGCGTGATGCCGGCCAGGGGCAGGCGGCCGTCGACCCGGAGCCGCGGCATGAGCTCTTCGGGGCCGAGCCGCTCGTCGGCGAACGCGGTGAGCCGCCGCCGCAGCTCGGCGAGGCGGTCCGACTCGAGGGTGACGCCGGCCGCGTGCCGGTGTCCGCCGTACCGGGTGAACAGGTCGCCGCAGTGCTCCAGGGCCCCGAGCAGGTCGAATCCGGGGATGCTGCGCCCGGAGCCGTAGGCCACGTCCCCCTCCACCGCGAGGACGATGGCCGGGCGGTGGAAGAGGTCGACGAGCTTCGAGGCCACGATGCCGATGACCCCGCGGTGCCACCCCGCCCCCCACACGACGAGGATCGCGTGGGCCCCGACATCCGGGTCGGAGTCCACCTTGCGGCGGGCCGCGGCCAGGATCTCCGCCTCCTCCTCCCGCCGGCGGAGATTCACCTCCTCGAGCTGCCCGGCCAAGCGCTCCGCCTCGGCCGCCCGGTCGTCGTCGGTCAGCAGCAGCAGCCGCGTCGCGAGGTCCGGCGTGCTCATCCGGCCCGCCGCGTTGATGCGCGGAGCGAGCCGGAATGCGACGTGGAAGCTCGTCAGGCTCTCGCCCAGCAACCCGGCGGAATCGAGGAGGGCGCGCAGTCCGACGGCGTGGCGCTTCCGCGACAGCCGATCGAGGCCCACCTTGGCGATGACGCGGTTCTCCCCCCGGAGGGGGACGACATCGGCGACGGTGCCCAACGCGGCCAGCTTGACGAAGGCGGGCAGCCACCCCGGCCGGTCGCTGCGCAGGCACAGCGCCTGCACGAGCTTGAGGGCGACGCCGACCCCCGCGAGGTGCTTGTCGGGATACTCGCAGTCCCGCCGCTTGGGGTTGATGACGGCGAGGGCCGGGGGCAGCACCGCCTCGGGCTCGTGGTGGTCGGTGACGATCAGGTCGACCCCGAGCTCCCGCGCCCGCGCCGCCGCCGCCTGACTGCGGATGCCGCAGTCGGCCGAGACCATCACCTCGACCCCCCGCGCGGCGAGACGCTCCACCGCCGCCGGCTCGAGCCCGTAGCCGTCCTTCAGGCGCTCGGGAATGAAGTGGACGACGTCGGCGCCGAGCAGCTCCAGGACCCGGCGCAGGATGACCGTCGACGTCACCCCGTCGACGTCGTAGTCGCCGTGGATCGCGATGCGCTCCCGCTTCTCGATGGCCCGCTGCAGCCGGTCGACGGCCAGCGGGAGATCCGCGAGCCGGAACGGATCGTGGAGGTGGTCGATGCTCGGATGGAGGAAGCGTCCCGCCTCGTCGGCGGTGTCGATGCCGCGGAGGACGAGGAGCCGGGCGACGACCGGGTCGAGGTCGAGCGCCGCGGCCAGCTCGCCGGCCCGGCGTTCGTCGACGTCCGGGTGGTCCCAGATCAGCCGGGGAGGCGGCGCGGGTCCGTTCATGCCGGCGGGCTCACGTCCACGAGACGGCTCCCTGTCCGCAGATCTGCTCGGCGGCGCGGGCGAGCTGCTCCGAGGGGCGGATGCGGGCCTCCGTCAGCCTAGCCTCGATCCGCAACGGCGGGCGGCGCCCGGGCAGCTCGAGGCGGAGGCGGATCCAGCTCGGGCCGCGGTGCAGGTCGAAGAGGTCGGCCAGCGCCCGCAGCGTCTCGCGGCCGTGCCGATCCGCGGAGAGGCGTATCGACAGCGTGCGCCCCACCGCGCCCCGCAGGCTCTCGATCGGCCGCACGTCCTCGGCCATCAGCCGGGGGACCTCCTCGCCGCGGTCGAGGCGGCCCGACACGACGACGAGCCGGTCCGCGTCCAGCACGCCCCCGCAACGCTCGTAGGTCTTCGGAAAGACCACGACCTCCACGCCGCCGGTGCGGTCCTCGAGCGTGAAGACGGCCATCGGGGCCCCCTGCCGGGTCTTCCGCTGACGGTACCCGCTGATGATGCCCCCGATGAACACCGTGGCGTCCGCCGCGCCCGGCGCGTCCACGGTCCGGGCGCCGGCCGCCTCGAGCTGGTCGCGGTAGTCGTCGATGGGGTGCCCGCTGAGGTAGAGCCCCAGCGCCTCCTTCTCGAAGGCGAGCTGCTGCGAGCCGGTCCAGGGCTCGACATCGGGCAGCCGGGTGTCGCCCGCGGGGTCCGCCCCCGCGTCCATCGCGTCGAACAACTGCGCCTGCCCCCGCTCGCGGTCCCGCTGCACGCGGTTGCCGTGCTCGAGCGCGCGGTCCGCGACCGCGAGGAGCTGCGCCCGGCGGTCGGCCGGACGGCGTTCCCGCGGCGCGGCGACGGAGTCGAGGGCCCCCGCCTTGACGAGGCTCTCGAAGACCCGCTTGTTGACCAGGCGCAGATCGACGTCCTCGCACAGCCGGAAGAGCGACTCGATGCGGCCGTACCGCTCCCGGCAGGCGAGGATCGAGGCGATGGCCCCCTCGCCGACGTTCTTGACGGCGGTGAGGCCGAAGCGGATGCCCTCGGGGGCGACCCGGAACCGCATCGCGCTCGCGTTGAGGTCGGGGGCGAGCACGGGGATGCCCATGTCGCGGCACTCCCCCAGGTACGTCGCGAGCTTGTCGGTGTTCTGGGCCTCTATCGTCATCAGCGCGGCCATGAAGTGCCGCGGATAGTTGGCCTTCAGCCACGCCGTCTGGTACGCGAGGAGGGCGTAGGTCGTGGAATGCGACTTGTTGAAGCCGTATCCCGCGAAGAACTCGATGAACTTGAAGATGTTGGCGGCCTGCCCCGCCGGCAGCTTCCGCGCCGCCGCGCCGTCGATGAACTTCTCGCGCTGCGCCTGCATGACCGCCGCGTCCTTCTTCCCCATCGCCTTGCGCAGGAGGTCGGCGTCGCCCATCGTGAAGCCGGCGAGGTCGCCGGCGATGCGCATGACCTGCTCCTGGTAGGCGATGACCCCGTAGGTGTCCCGCAGGATCGGCTCGAGGCCGGGCGCGTCGTACTCGATGTCCTCGCGGCCGTGCCGGCGGTTGATGAACTTGTCGACGACGCCGCCCTGGAGCGGACCCGGCCGGTAGAGGGCGTTCAAGGCGATCAGGTCCTCGAACCGCTGCGGCTTCGCCTTCCGCAGCGTGTCGCGCATGCCCGAGCTCTCGAACTGGAAGATGCCCAGGGTCTGCCCGTCGCAGAAGAGCCGGTAGGTCTTCTCGTCGTCCATCGGCAGGCGGTCGAGGGCGATCGACTCGCCGGTCGTCTCGCGGATGTGGTCGACCGCGTCGTGCAGCAGGGTCAGGGTGCTCAGCCCGAGGAAGTCCATCTTGAGCAGGCCCATCCGCTCGACCTGCTTCATCGCCCACTGCGTGGTGATCTCGTCCTTCTGGCTCTTGTAGATCGGCGCGAACTCGGTGACCGGCCGGGGGGTGATGACGACCCCGGCGGCGTGCACGGAGGCGTGGCGGGTGATGCCCTCGAGGCGCTGCGCCACCGACATCAGCTCTTTGACCTGCGGGTCCCGCTGCTCCAGGTTCTTGAGCTCCGTGCTCTCCTCGAGGGCCTTCTCGAGGGTCATGTTGAGGGCCGGGGGGATCTGCTTGGCGACCCGGTCGACGTCGGCGTAGGACATGCCCATCGTCCGGCCGACGTCGCGCACCACGGCGCGGGCCTTCATCGTGCCGAAAGTGATGATCTGGGCCACGTTGTCCCGCCCGTACTTGCGGGTGACGTAGTCGATGACCTCGCCGCGGCGGCGCTCGCAGAAGTCGATGTCGATGTCCGGCAGGGAGACGCGCTCCGGGTTGAGGAAGCGCTCGAAGATCAGGTCGAACTGCATCGGGTCGACGTCGGTGATCTGCAGGCACCAGGCGACGAGGCTGCCCGCCGCCGACCCCCGGCCGGGACCCACCGGAATGCCCTGCTCGCGGGCGTAGCGGATGAAGTCCCAGACGATGAGGAAGTACCCCGGGTAGCGCATCTCGACGATGACGCGGATCTCGTAGGCGAGCCGGGCCTCGTAGTCGGCGATGGGGTGCTTCAGCCCCCCCTCGCCGGCCCGCCGCCGCAGCGTCTCGAGGCGCCGCCCGAACCCCTCCCGCGTCACGTGTTCGAAATAGCCGTCGACCGTGAACCCGTCGGGGACCTCGAAGTTCGGCAGGTGGTTCTCGTCGGACGCCAGCTCGACGTCGCAGCGCTCGGCGATCGCCACCGTGTTCTGGAGCGCGGCCGGATAGTCGCCGAACACCGCGCGCATCTCGTCGCCGGTCTTCAGATAGAACTGATCCCCGTGGTAGCGCAGGCGCCGCTCGTCGCTGACGTTCTTGCCGGTGCCGATGCACAGGAGGACGTCGTGGGGGCGGCGGTCCTCCCGCCTCAGGTAGTGGACGTCGTTGGTGCAGACGAGGGGCAGATCCAGGTCGCGCGCCATCGGCAGGAGGCCGGTGTTCACCACCCGCTGCTCGTCGATGCCCTGGTACTGCATCTCGAGGAAGAAGTTGCCGGGGCCGAGGATGTCCCGGTAGGCGGCGGCCGCGTCGCGGGCGCGCTTCGGCTGCTCGGTGCGCAGGCCCGTCGCCACCTCCCCCTTCAGGCAACTGCTGAGGCCGACGAGCCCCTCCGCGTGCCGGGCCAGCAGGTCCTTGTCGATCCGCGGCTTGTAGTAGAACCCCTCGGTGTACCCGGCCGAGACCAGCTTGATGAGGTTGTGGTAGCCGGTGAGGTTCTCGGCCAGCAGCACCAGATGGTTGTTGGTCTCCCCGGGCGTGCCGCTTTTGTCCCGGCGGCTGCCGGGGGCGACGTACACCTCGCAGCCGAGGATCGGCTTGACGCCGCGCTTCCGCGCCTCGTCGTGGAACACCACGCTCGAGAACATGTTGCCGTGCTCGGTGACGGCGAGGGCCGGCGCGCCGGCCCGCTCGGCGTGGTCGAGCAGCTCGCCGATGCGGCAGGCGCCGTCGAGCAGCGAGTACTCCGTGTGCAGGTGCAGGTGGACGAACTCGGTCATGGGCTGCCGGTTGATTCGCGTCTTCGCTTCTGCCGCCGGCGGTCCGCGCGTCCGATCGCGCCGGTCCGGCGGTCACTCCCATTCGATCGTCGACGGCGGCTTGCTGCTGACGTCGTAGACCACCCGGTTGACCCCCCGCACCTCGTTGACGATGCGCGAGGAGATCGCGGCCAACAGGTCGTGCGGCAGCCGCGCCCAGTCCGCGGTCATGCCGTCGCGGCTCTCGACGGCGCGGATCGCGACGACGTGCTCGTAGGTGCGCTCGTCGCCCATGACCCCGACCGTCCGGACCGGCAGCAGCACCGCGAACGACTGCCAAAGCCGGCGGTACCAGCCGGCGCGCCGGACCTCCTCGGCCACGATGGCGTCGGCGGCGCGCAGGATCGCGAGACGCGGCGCGGTCACCTCCCCGAGAATCCTGACCGCGAGGCCCGGACCCGGGAACGGCTGCCGCCACACGAACGCGTCGTCGAGGCCCATCGCCCCGCCCAGCCGCCGGACCTCGTCCTTGAAGAGCCGCTTGAGCGGCTCGACGAGGGCGAACCGCAGCCGCTCGGGGAGGCCGCCGACGTTGTGGTGGCTCTTGATGGGCGCGGCCGGGCCGACCACCGGCACGCTCTCGATGACGTCCGGGTAGAGCGTGCCCTGCGCGAGGAAGTCGAAATGTCCGAGGCGCCGGGCCGCGTCGTCGAAGACGTCGATGAACGTCGCGCCGATGATCTTCCGCTTCTCCTCGGGATCGGTGACGCCCTCGAGGGCGGCGAGGAACCGTCGGCCCGCGTCTTCGAAGACGATGTTCAGCCCGAGCCGGCCCTCGAAACGGCTCCGCACCTGCTCGGCCTCGTTCAGCCGCAGCAGGCCGTTGTCGACGAAGATGCAGGTCAGGCGGTCGCCGACCGCCCGGTGGACCAGGAGCGCGGCCACCGTGGAGTCCACGCCGCCGCTCAGCCCGCAGACCACGCGCCCGCCGCCCACCTGCCCGCGGATGCGCGCGGCGGCCTCATCAAGGAACGACGCCATGGTCCAGTCGCCGCGGCAGCCGCAGACGGTGGCGGCGAAGTTCCGCAGGATGTCGACGCCGCGCTCGGTATGGGCCACCTCGGGATGGAAGAGGAGCGCGTAGAAGCGCCGGGCCGGATCCTCCATGGCCGCGACCGGCGCGTTCGCGCTCGTCGCCGCGACCCGGAAGCCGTCCGGCACCCGCCCGATCCGGTCCCCGTGGCTCGCCCACACGCCGATCTCGTCCGGCAGCCCGTCGAAGAGGGGGCTGTCGGGCTCCCCCCGGACGGTGGCGTGGCCGAACTCGCGCTCGGGCGCCGGCTCGACCCTCCCCCCCAGCATGGTGGTCATCAACTGCATGCCGTAACAGATGCCGAGCACGGGCACCCCGAGGTCCAGCACTCCGGCCGGGCACCGGGGCGCTTCGGGGTCGCGGACGCTCGCCGGCCCCCCGGAGAGGACGAGCCCGGCGGGCCCGCGCGCCGCGAGCTCGGCGACCGGCGTGTGGAACGGGAGGATCTCCGTATAGATGTCCAGCTCGCGCAGTCGACGGGCGATCAACTGGGTGTACTGCGAGCCGAAGTCGAGCACGAGCAGCGTCTGATGGGCCACGCGGACGACCGGATGATGCGGGACGTGTTGCCGATGCGCGGGCTGACCGGCGCCGCCTCCGGGACGCCCGGATTGCCCGTAGCCGGGGCCGACGACGCCCTATTATAATGGCATACGGCCGCGGTACACCACCATATCTTGTAGTCCACCGATGAAGACCGCCACCGGATGCGTCTCCGCCGCCGTCCTCGCCGCCGCCCTCCTGCCGGGCGCGGCGGCCGGCCAGCGGCCGGGGACGCCCGAGCCGCCCCCCGGCCCGCCGTCCTCGTGGCTGCCCGTCGCCACCCGCTGGACGGCAACCCTCCCCGCCCCCGCCGCGGCGCCGGCGGCCGCGGCCGGCGACCGGCTCTTCGCGGCGCTCTTCGACGGCCGCGTCGCCGCCGTCAGCCTCGTCGACGGCTCGGAGCTGTGGCAGGTCGAGCGGGCCGTGGTCGGCTGGCCCGCGGCGGGGGACGGCCTGTTCCACGCGGCCACGCCCGACGGGCTGCTGGCCCTCGACGCCGGGACGGGCAACGTCCGGTGGGAATCGACGCTGGAGGCGTCCGTCTCCGCGCCGCTGCTGTGGAGGGCCGGCTGGCTGATCGTGGCCCTCGAGACCGACGTGCTGCTCGCGATGCACGCCGCGACCGGGGGGGTCGTGTGGCGGCAGGCCATCGCCGGCGGCGTCAGCGTCCGGCCCACCATCGCGGGAGACCGTCTCTACGTGTCGGTCGACAGCGGCCGCATCGCGGTCCTGGAGCTGTTGACCGGCGCCCTGATCTGGGAAAGGCGGCTCGGCGGCGCGCCGCGGGAAATCCTCGTCGCGGGGGACATCTTCGTGGGCGCCACGGACAATTACTTCTATCGGCTGTCCCCCCGCGACGGGGCGCTCCGGTGGCGCTGGCGGGCCGGCGGCGACATCGCGGGCCTCGCCGCCGTCGACGAGGACAACGTGTACTTCTCGTCGCTGGACAACACGCTGTGGGCCCTCGACCGGTCGCACGGCGGGCAACGGTGGCGCGAGCTGCTGCCGGTCCGGCCGGCGGCCGGCCCGGGCCGCGCGGAGGACCTGATCATGCAGGGCGGACTGAGCCGGGAGCTCAGGCTCCACGGTCCGTCGAACGGCGAGGTCTACCACCAGCTTCAAGCGTCCGCGGAGCTTGCTTTCCCCCCCCTGACGGTCGCCGACCCCCTCGGCGACGGACTGCTCGTGGTTCTCGTCGCCGCCGACGGCGAGCTCCAGGCGGTGGGGCGGGCCAGCGGACCCGCCCGGCTCGATCCGGCCGACGCCACCGTGTGGGACCGGCTGTTCCCGGCCGCGGCGGAGGCGGACGCATCCGGCGAGGCGGAAGCGGCGGAAGCGGCGGGGGTTGACGACGAGGCGGCGGGCGCCGCAGACGAGGCGGAAGCGGCGGAGGCCGCCGGCGATACCGAAGAGGAGGCCGGGCCCACGTCCCCGGACGGCCCGGCCCCGGGCTCTTGAGTTATGCTGGCCTCACCGTGGCATCGGCGCGAGGACGGCAGACCCGGCGCCCCCCCGTCCGCGGCTGGCCCCGCCTGATCGGCGGCGCCGTCGCGGTTCTCGCCGTCGTGCTGCTAGGCGGCGTCCTCGACCGGATCCTGATCGGCTCGGACGCGGCCGCCGCCGCCCGCGCCGCCCGCGAGATCACGGGGCGGCTCGCCGGGGTCGATTCGGCCCTGACGCGCGTCGCCCGAGGGCTGGCCGCCCGCGTGGAGGTCAGGGAGGGTCTGACCGGCGATCCCGCCGCGGTCCGGCGGGCCTTCGACATCCTGCGGACCGCGGACGGCGGCCGGGCCGTCTCCGATCTGGCGATCACCGTCTACGACGCCCGTTCGACGCCCCGCGCGTGGCACGGCCGCCCCGGCGAGCTGAGCCCCGAACGGCTCCAGTCCGCCCCCGTCGGCTTCGCCGCCGTCGGGCCGGCGGGGCTCCGCCTCGTCCATGTTGAGCCGATCGTCGGGGAGGCCCCCGACGGGGGCGCGCGCACGCGCCGGCTCGGCACCGTCGTCGTCGAGCGCGTCATCTCGTCGACCGCCGCGGCCGGGGATTCCGATCCCGGATTCGTGGTCCGGACCTCGGTCGGCCGCGCCGTCCTCCGGGCCGGCGGGGGCGGCGCCCGCGATGACCCCCGCGTGCACCGCTTCGACGTCTCGGGGGCGGACGGGTCGGCCCGCTTGAGCGCCTCCATCGGCCTCGACGAGATCGACGGCGTGCGCGCCCGTTGGCGCGGACGCGTCGCCGCCCTGTTCCTCGCGGTGCTGGCGGGCTTCGTCCTCGCGGCGGGGGCCCGCGCCCTGGCGGGACGGACGCGGCGCGGCCACCTGCGGCCGTCCGCGGTCGCGGGCGCCGCGGCGCTGGCCGGCGGCGTCTGCGTGTGGTTGGCCGCTTCGCCCGACCTGTTCGCGTGGTCCGCGCTGTCGCCGGCCGCGTACCGCTCGATGCTCGCGCCGCAGATCCTGCGCACCGCCGCGGATCTCCTGCTCGCGACCGCCGTCGGCGCCGTGCTGGTGGTGCTCGCCGGCGAGGCCGCCCAACGCCGGCAGTGGTTCCGGGCGGCCCGATCCGCCGCCGGGGCGGGACGCCGGCTCACCCTGCCGGGAACGCTCCTCGCCATGACCGTGCTGCTCGGCCTCCACCACGGACTGCTGCAGGACACCGTGGCCGGCGCGTCGATGGACCTCCTGCACACGTCGCTGCAGCCGCTCGATTCGGCCCGCACCTCCCTCCAGCTCGCCCTCGTGCTGGCCAGCGCGTGGACGGTCTGGGCCATCGCGATCCTGATGGGCATGGCCCTCGCCGGGCGGCCGCCGCGGCCGCGCTCGTTCCGCGTCCAGCGCGTGGTGCTGTCCATCCTGATTCCCAGCGCCCTCGCCGCCGTCGCCGGGTGGGCCCCCCTCGCGCCGTCGCTGCTCCTCTGCCTGCTCGGAAGCGTCCTCGCCTTCCGCGGGCGGCGGCTGATGCACTGGTTCCGCCGCGCCGACCCCGTGACCCGGCTGCTCGCGACGCTGTGCGCGCTCCTGGTGCCGGCCCTGCCGCTGTATCTCTCGCTGGTTTCCTCCACCGACGAGGCGAGGCGGAGCCTCATCGCGAACAGCTACGCAGTTCGGGCGGCCGAGCATCCGCAGGACCTCCACCGGCAGCTCGAACGCGCCCTCGAGGAGATCGACGCCGAACTCCAGGCGAGGCCGCCCCTGCGGGCCCTCGCCTCGCCACCGAACCTCACCGGCATCGACGCGGCGTTCCGCATCTGGAGCCGGACCGCCCTCGCGGCGTCGCGGCTGACCTCGGCGGTCGAGCTGTTCGGCGCGGACGGCGAGCTCAGAAGCCGGTTCGCCCTGAACATCCCCGACTCCGTCACCGCCCCCCGCTGGACCGACCCCGGGTGTGAATGGGAGGTCTTCGGCGAGGTGGCCCCGTTCGGCGCCGAGGAGCGCAGGATGCTCCATGCGGAACGGGGGTTCTGCGAGCCCGACGGCGGGACCCACATCCCCGCGGGGGCGGTCGTCGTCCACGTCACGCAGGTCGACTACGAGTCGCTGCCCTTCATCGCCTCGCGCAGCCCCTACGTCGAGCCCGTGGAGCCGGCCCGCGGCCCGCCGGCCGCGGGGGCGCCGGGCCACGACGTCGAGCTCGTGCTCTACGGCTGGGGCCGACAGCCCGCGTTCCTGTCGAACCGGAGCGCGTGGCCGATCGACGACGCGCTGTTCCAGCGGATCTACGCGTCCCGCGAACCGTTCTGGACCCGGCTCGTCAAGGACTCGCGCCGCTACGAGGTGTACATCGCGAACACCCGCGCCGGCATCTACGCCATCGGCTATCCGGCCCGCGCCGCGTTCGATCACCTGCTCCACCTGTCGGAGATCGCGCTCCTGGTGATCGCCGCCTGCGGCTTCGCGCTGGCGGCCGCGGTCCTCGCGGCCTTGGTCTTCCCCGCGCTCCGGCGGCGGCTGCCGTACCGCGAGGTGCGCACGCGGTTCGCCCTCAAGCTGCAGATCTGGTTCGTGGGGGCGGCGACCGCCCCGGTGGTGGTGGTCGCGGTGCTGATTCAGGGCTACCTGGCCGACCGGCTCCGGGCGGACGTCGAGGCCGTCGCGCAGCGGGCGGCGGCGGTGGCGAGAAGCGTCGTCGAGGAGTCCGTGGCGGTTCAATCGCCCGACGGGCAGATCATCGCGCGGTTCACCGACGACATCCTCGTCCGCATCGGCCAGGTCATCGGCCAAGACGTCAACATCTTCGACGGCCCGAACCTCGTCGCGACGAGCACGCGCGACCTCTACGCGTCGGGCGTGCTGCCGACGCGCACGCCCGACCGGGTGTACCGCGCCATCGTCCTCGACCGGCTGCCCAGCTTCGTCGGCGAGGACGCGGCCGGCTCCCTCCGGTACCAGCTCGCGGCGGCCCCCGTGCGGGTGGGCGGGCGCGACGTGATTCTGACGGTGCCGCTGGCGTCGCGGCAGCGCGAGATAGAAGGTCAGATCGACGAGCTCAACCGGCGCGTGCTCGGGTCCGCCCTCTTCTTCGCGGCCGTCGTCGGGTTCATCGGCTGGGCCGTCGCGCGGAGCATCGCCAATCCCGTCAAGCGGCTCACCCGCGCCACCAGCCGCGTCGCCCGCGGCGAGTTCTCCCCCCTCGTCTCCGGCCTCCAGGCGGACCGCATCGAGAGGCGGGTGGCGGCGCGCTCGGCCGACGAGCTCGCCGTGCTCGAGGCCGACTTCAACCGGATGGCGGTCGAGCTCGACGCGCAGCGGCGCCAACTCGAGCGCACCCACCGCCTCGAAGCGTGGACGGAAATGGCCCGTCAGGTCGCCCACGACATCAAGAACCCCCTCACCCCGGTCCAGCTCAGCGCCGAGCACCTGCTACGCGTCCACGCCGACCGCGGATCGCCGTTGACGCCGGTGCTGCAGGGATGCGTCGAGTCGATCCTGAAGCAGGTGCGGATTCTGCGCCAGATCTCCTCGGAGTTCTCCAGCTTCGCCTCGTCGCCGGTGGCGAGGCCCGCGCCGACGGATCTCGCGGCCCTCGTGCACGAGGTCGTGGCGCCCTACCGGCCCGGGCTCGATGGCCGGATCACGCTGGCCGCGGACCTGCCGCGCGATCTGCCGAAGCTGCCGCTCGACCCGTTGCTGATACAGCGGGCGGTCACGAACATCATCGAGAACGCCCTCCACGCCATGCCCGACGCCGGGACCCTCGCGATCCGCATCGCGCGCGGCGCCGGCCACGTGCGGCTGATCATCCGGGACACCGGCGTCGGGCTCGAGCCCGACGTGCTCGCCCACATCTTCGAGCCGTACTTCTCGACGCGGATTACCGGAACCGGGCTCGGCATGGCGATCGCGAAGCGCAACGTGGAGCTGAACGGCGGGACCATCGGGGTGGCCAGCGAGCGGGGCCGCGGCACCGCCGTGACCATCACCCTCCCGGTCGCGGACGCTCCCGCCGCACCGGGCCGGGTTGCGGATGTCCCGCAGGGGGTGGCCTGAACGTCGGCGCCGCGCGGCGGAGCGCTCAGCCGGTGCTCGCGGTCTTCAGGTCGGCGGCGTCGCGGGCCGAATCGTCCTGCCGGCCCGACCGGTGCGCGCGGCCCACTACGTATCCGATTGGGCCGGAGACGAGATAGGCGTACGCCATCAGGAACAGGACGAGCTGCGGCTCGACGGCGATGGCCGCGACGAGTATGGCGAACTGCAGCAGGCCCACGGACGAGCGGCGCGGCTGCACGATGAGGGCCCCGAAGCTGCGGAAACGGATGCGGCTGACCATCAGGAGGGCGGGCACCAGCACGACCACCAGGGCGACGGCCGGCGCCTGGGCGATCCCCAGGCCCCCGGGCCACGCGAACACCGTCGCCGCGAGCACGCCGCCCGCGGCGGGACTCGGCATCCCCGCGAAGTAACGCTTGTCGGCGTTGTTGGGCTGGACGTTGAAGCGGGCGAGGCGGAGCGCGGTCGCGGTCACGTAGAGGAAGCCCACCGCCCACCCCAGACGGCCCAGCGGCTCGAGGCCCCACGCGAACACGAGCACCGCCGGGGCCACCCCGAACGAGATGACGTCGGCCAGCGAGTCGAACTCGCCGCCGAACTCGCTCTCCGCCCCGGCCAGCCGCGCGATGCGGCCGTCGAGCACGTCGAGCACCGTCGCCACCCCGACGAACACCGCGGCGGTCGAGTACTCCCCGCGCATCGCGTGGACGATGCAGGCGTACCCGCAGAACAGGTTGCCGACCGTGAACATGCTCGGCAGCAGGTACACGCCGCGCCGGAACCGCTGCGTCCGCCGCCCGTCGCGAAGCACCGCGAGCACTTTCGGCATGATGACGCTCCGCCCGTCGGCCGGGGCCCGCGATCGAGCCGGGGGCTTCACGACGGGTGAATCCCGTTCTCCTCCGCCGGGGCGCCGGGCAGCCGGGCCACCACCGTCTCGCCTCCCCGCACCCGATCGCCCCGCGCGACGACGAGAACCGCGTCGGCGGGCAGGAAGACATCCATTCGCGAACCGAACTTCATGATACCGAAACGCTGGCCGGTCAGTACGTCGGTCCCGGGCGTCACCCGGCAGACGACGCGCCGCGCGAGCGCGCCGACCACCTGCCGGAACACGATGGTGCGCCCCCCGCGGTCCTCCAGCCAGACCTCGGACCGCTCGTTACGCGCGCCGGCTCCGGGACGGTACGCGGGCAGGAACGCGCCGGGAACGCGGTCGACCCGCGTGATCCGCCCCGCGATCGGCACGCGGTTCACGTGCACGTCGAGCGGGGACAAGAAGATGCTGACCTGCAGCCAGGTCCCGGGCGGCGCGCCGTCCGGCTCCGCCGCTCCCGCGACCAGGACCCGCCCGTCGGCCGGCGAGACGACCGCGTCCGCATCGCGCGGCGGCTCGCGGGCCGGATCGCGGAAGAACAGGGCGACGAGGAGCCCGGGGATGCTCAGGAGCAGGGCAGGCAGCGGCCGTCCGGCGGCCAGGCACGCCAACGACGGCGCGAGAGCCAGAGCGATGAACGGCGCGCCCGCCCGGTCGATGGCCATGGTGCTGAGCCGGCGCGGGAGCGTCAGACCGTCTGGGGATCCGCGTGGCGGCGCAGGATGTCGTGCATCCGGTCCTTCAGTTGCAGCTTCCGCTTCTTCAGGTTGGCCGCTTCGATCCGTTCCGGCTGCGACAGGTATTCGAGGCGGGACAACTCGTGGAGGCGGGCATCGAGCTCCTGATGCTGTTCCGCGAGCTGGCGGAACCCGCTGTCGGTCTGGAGAAGGCGTTCTCTCAACTGTTGCGAGTCCTGCGCCATGCCACCTCCTGGAAGCGCGGTACGGGGGCGGGCCGCCTGTCGGGATGCAATCGTACGGGGCACCAAAGTACCACAAGTCGGGTTCCGTGTATAGGCACCGGAAGCCGCCCGAGCCGCCCGAGCCGTCTACGGCGCGGACCCCCGCCGGCGCCGTTCGCGCGCGAGCTCCGCGTCCGGTCGGCGCACGTACACGGGTCGGAGGGCGTGCGGCGCGCCCGCGCGGTCGCGCCAGGGCGCCTGCACGGCCATGGCGGCCATCGCCGCCGCCAGCGACGGGCCCTCGTCGAAACGCCGCGAACCGGGGCCGAGCCGCGCATCGAGAAGCGGCCGGGCGGCCGCGACGCCGTCCCCGATGACCCACGCCGACCGCCCGCGCAGTCGAGGGGCCCAGCCGTCCAGCACGGCGGCCGGCGCCGCCGAAACGGGGGGCGCCGCGACGCGCCAGCCCGCGCCCGCCGCCGGTTCGGCCGCCCCCATCCCGGCGGGCGGGGACGCGTCCCGGGCGGGCTCGTAGAGCGCGCTGAACACCTCTCCGCGCTTCGCGTCCACCCAGGGCACTATCAGGTCGGGGGCGCCGCCGGCGTCGACGGCCCGCGCCGCGACGTCCACCAGGACGTCCAGGACCGGCATCCCGACCACTTGGCGGCCGTGGGCGAGGGCGAGGCCCTGGACCGTCGCGATGCCCACGCGCAGCCCCGTGAACGACCCCGGTCCGAGGGCGACGGCGTACCGGTCGACGTCGGCCGTCGTCACCCCCCGCCGCGAGAGCAGGGCGCGCAGGGCCCCCGGCAGCCGCTCGCCGTGGGTCGGGCCCGGGTCCCCGCGCATCTGCTCGAGCACACGCCCGTCGCGCGCGAGCGCGAAGCTGCCTCGATTCGTCGTCGTGTCGACGGCCAGCGTGAGCACGATCCGGTTCCCCCGGCGCCTTGACGGGTCTCGGCGCGCTCCCTATACTCGCACGATCCCCCCGGCCGCCGCGCCCCCGCCATCCGGCGGCGTCCGGGCCGCCGGTTCCTCCGATTGGCCCCGTGACCCCCTCCACGACGGACAGCGCCGCCGCCGTGCGGGCCCCGACGCCCGCCATGCGCCAGTACCTCGACGCGAAGCGGCAGCACCGCGACGCCATCGTCTTCTTCCGGATGGGCGATTTCTACGAGATGTTCTACGAGGACGCGGTGACCGCGGCGCGGGCCCTCGACCTCACCCTGACGTCCCGATCCAAGGACGCGGCCGGCGGCGCCATCCCGATGTGCGGCGTGCCCCACCACGCGGCCGACACCTACCTGACCCGGCTCGTGCAGAAAGGGTTCCGCGTCGCCATCTGCGAGCAGGTCGAGGACCCCAGGAAGGCGCGGGGCCTCGTGCAGCGCGAGGTCGTGCGGGTCGTGTCCCCCGGGACGTTCACCGAAACCGCCTACCTCGACGAGCGGGAGCCGGCGTTCCTGATGGGGATCGCGGTCCTCCCCCCCGCGGGCACCCGCGGTCAGGAGCGCTACGGCATGGCCCTGCTCGACGTCTCGACCGGCGCGTTCGCGGCGGCGGAGTACGCCGGCGAGCCCGGGCGCCGGACCCTCGCGGACGACGTCGCGGTGCTGCAGCCGCGCGAGGTCGTGGCGCCGCGGGATTGCGACCTCGCCCCCCTGCTGCCCGACCCCGCCCCCCCGGCGGTCACGCCCCTCGACCCGTGGGCCTTCGACGTCGACCGCGCCCGCGAGGCGCTGACCGGTCAGTTCGGGACGGCCGGGCTCGACGGCTTCGGACTGCGGGACCGCCCCGCCGCGGTCGCCGCCGCCGGGGCCCTCGTGCACTACCTGGGCGAGACGCAGCGGGGCCGCCTCGCCCACGTGCGCGGCATCGCGTTCCGGGAGAACGTCGACGCGCTCGTCATCGATCCGGCCACCCTCGGGCACCTCGAGGTCGTCCGATCCGCCGAGGGCGCCCGGTCGGGCTCGCTGCTCGGCGAGCTGGACCATACCGTGACGGTGATGGGAAGCCGGCTGCTCCGGAGCTGGCTGCTGCGTCCCCTCGTCAACCTCGAACGGGTGCGGAACCGCCTCGACGCGGTCGAGGAATTCGCGTTCCGCTCGACCGAGCGGGCCAAGCTCCGGGAGGCGCTGAAGCCCGTGCAGGATATCGAGCGCCTAGTGGCGCGGGCCGCGATGGGGACCGCCGGCCCGCGGGACCTGCTCGCCCTGCAGCGCTCCCTCGCCGCCGTCCCCCGCCTCAAGGCGCTCCTGCAGGCGTTCGACGCGCCCCTGACGGACAGCCTCGCGGCCGAGCTCGACGCGGTGCCGGCGGTGCGCGACGCCATCGAGGCGACGGTGAGCGGGTCGCCGCCGGCCCTCGCCCGCGACGGCGGCGTCATCCGCGACGGGGTGGACGCGCGGCTCGACGAGCTGCGCGCCATCAGCCGGGGGGGCAAGGACCGGATCGCGGCGATGGAGGCGGACGAGCGCGCCCGCACCGGCATCGCGTCGCTCAAGATCCGGTTCAACCGGGTGTTCGGCTACTACATCGAAGTCTCGAAGCCGAACCTGCACGCGGTCCCCGACGACTACCACCGGAAGCAGACCATCGCCGGGGGCGAGCGGTTCATCACCCCCGCCCTGAAGGACTACGAGCACAAGGTGCTGGGCGCGGACGAGCAGATCCTCGAGCGCGAGGTCGAGCTGTTCGAGAAGCTGAGAAGCGACGTCGCGGCCTCGGCCCCGCCCATCCAGGACTCGGCCCGCGCGGTGGCCAACCTCGACGCGCTGGCCGGGCTCGCGGAGGCGGCGGCGATCCACGACTACATCAAGCCGCACGTCCACGACGGCGCCGAGCTGGTTGTCACCGAGGGCCGCCATCCCGTCGTCGAGCGGCACGCGGGGCACGCCTTCGTCCCCAACGACGTGACCCTCGACGGGTCCACGCACCAGGTGATCATCCTGACCGGCCCGAACATGGGCGGCAAGTCGACCTATCTGCGGCAGACCGCCCTGATCGTGCTGCTCGCGCACATCGGCTCGTTCGTGCCCGCCAAGGCCGCCAAGGTGCCGATGACCGACCGCATCTTCGCCCGCGTCGGGGCGTCGGACAACATCGCCCGCGGGCAGTCGACGTTCATGGTGGAGATGCGGGAGACCGCGAACATCCTGCACCAGGCGACCTCCCGCAGCCTCGTGCTCCTGGACGAGATCGGCCGGGGCACCGCGACCTACGACGGCCTGAGCATCGCCTGGGCGGTGGCCGAGCACCTCGCCACCGACCCGTCGGCGCGGCCCCGGACCCTGTTCGCCACCCACTACCACGAACTGACCGGGATCGCCGACGTCCTGCCCGCGGTGGCCAACTACCACGTGGTCGCCCGCGAATGGGAGGACGAGATCCACTTCCTGCGGAAGGTCGAGCCGGGGCGCTCGGACCACAGCTACGGCATCCAGGTCGCGCGCCTCGCGGGCCTGCCGGCGCGGACCGTCGCGCGGGCGAAGGAGCTGCTGCGCGGCCTGGAGCGGGACGGGCCGGCGCGCGGCGGCGGACGCCCCGCGCCCCCCGCCGGGGACGCGGACGGGCAGACGCAGCTCGCGCTGTTCGCGGACCCGCCGACGGAGCCCGAGGTGGTCCGCCGCCTCCGCGGCCTGGAGGTCGACGGCATGACCCCGCTGGAGGCCCTCAACCTGTTGGCGGAGCTGAAGCGGGAGGCGGAGCGGGGGTCGGCGCCGTAGGACGGCGGACGCGGGGACGCGCGGCACGGGAGGAGAACTTCGCATGGCGGAGCGGATCGGGATCGTCGGGGCCGGCTTCAGCGGCCTGCTGAGCGCGTATCTGCTCGAACGGCGCTTCGGCGACGCGGTGGAGATAGACGTGTGGGAGGCGGCCGACCGCCCCGGGGGGCGCGTGAGGACGACGCGGGTCCCCGAGGCCGGCGTGAGCTACGAGGCGGGGGTCGCGGAGCTCTACGACATCGCCGGCAATCCCCAGCTCCGCAACCTGATGCGGCACCTGGGCCTGGAGACCCGGCCCCTGACGGGGACGCCGTACTTCGTGGTCGACGACCGCGTCCTGCGGGACGACCGCGCCCTCGCGGGGCTGCTCGGGCGCCGCGGCGTCGACCGCCTTCGCCGCTTCTGGGAGGAGGGCACGGCGCTGCGCCCCCCCGCCGACTACGCCCTCGCGGGGCGCGAGAAGGACAACGAGCACCCGTGGCAGCGGCGCACGTTCGAGGACGTGCTCGGGGATATCGACGACCCGCGGTGCGCGTGGTTCACGGCGATGCAGTGCCACAGCGATCTGGCCACCGAGCCGCCGCGCACGAGCGGGCTGTTCGGCATGGACAACCTGCTGATCGACCATCCCGGCTACTGCGCCATGTACACCCTGACGGCCGGGAACGAGGGGCTCACCGCGGCGCTCGCCGACCGCGTCCGCTCGCCGGTGTCGCCGGGCACCGCCGTCACCGCCGTGACCGCCGACGCGGACACGGGGTTGCGGGTCACCCTCCGGGGCCCCGGCGGGCAGCGCGGCGACATCGAGGTCGACGCGCTGATCGTCACCCTGCCGCCGGCCGGCTTGCGCGCCATCCGCTGGCGCGACGCGGGCCTGCGGGAGGCGGTCGCCAACCATGTCCGCCACCACGATCACGGCACCGCGTACCTGCGGGTCACCCTGATGTTCCGTCGGCGGTTCTGGCGCCGGGAGTTCCCGGAGGACTACTTCGTGAGCGACGCATTCGGCGGGGTCACCGTCTACGATCAGTCGCCGGACGACGGCGCGGCGGGGACGGGCGTCCAGAGCTGGCTCCTCGGCGGCGCGCCGGCCATCGAGTACGCCGCGAAGCCCGACGCGGACATCGTCGCCGCGGTCCTCGCGGCCATGCCCGGCGCCGCACCCGTGCCGGACGGCGCGCTCATCCGGGCCCGCGTCGACCGGTGGACGGGCGTCGCGGGCGTCTCCGCCCTGCCCGGCGGGGTCCCCCTGCGGCCCGTGCCGCGGCGTCACTGCCCCGACCCCCGGTGGCCCAAGCTGCTGTTCATCGGCGACTATCTGTACGACGCGACGCTCTGCGGGGCCCTCGACGCGGTGCTGTACGGCGTGTCGCGCCTCGACGATCTGATCGGCGCGGAGCCCGGCGCGGCCGGAGGCGACGCCGCCGCCATCTTCGGGGCGGCCGCGTCGGCGGGACGCGCGTCGGCGTCCTCTCCCCGGTCCGCCTTCTTCCTCGACGAGCGCCTCGCCGGGGGGGTGCGGGCCGATCCTGAATGACCCCGCCCACGCGGTCCGCCGGCCCCGCTCGCGAGGGTGACGTCGCAACCGGTCAGCTCGAGGCCGGGCTCGCGGGGATCCGATGGAGATCGCCGCCGTGCGCGCCGATGTGACGCGGAGGCCGCGCGCCGCCGCCGGCCCGGTGGTCGCCGGGTTGACGGCCCTTCCGACCCCGCGGGCGCGGGCCCGCGCTCACGCGAATGGCGCTCGCGGAGGGCGTCAAGCCTCCGACCCCGCGGACGCGGGCTCCTCCCCCGCCGCCGCCCGTCCGGCGGCCGGCTCCTGCAGGGTGAGGCAGTGCAGCGCGCCGAGGCCGAGGACGAGGTCGACGGCGTGGATGCCCACGACCTCCCGGCCGGGGAACAGCTCGGCCAGCCGGCCGAGGGCCACGCGGTCGGCCGGATCGTTGAAGGTCGGGACGAGGACGACGCCGTTGGCGACGTAGAAGTTCAAGTAGCTCGCGGGCAGCCGCCGGCCGTCGAAGCGGAGGGGCCGCGGCATCGGCAGCGGGACCACCGCGAGGCGGCGGCCGCGCACCCGGGCCGCCCGCAGGCGGCGCAGGTTGTCGGCCAGCGGCCCGTGGTTCTCGTCGGCGGCGTCCGGCTCGTCGGCGGCGACGACGGTGGTCGGGTTGACGAACCGCGCGATGTCGTCCACATGGCCGTGGGTGTCGTCGCCGGCTATTCCGCGCCCCAGCCAGATGACGGTGTCGACGCCCAGCCAAGTATCGAGCGCCCGCTCGGTCGCCTCCCGGTCCATACCCGGGTTCCTCGGCTGCACGGCCGGATCGAGCAGGCACTCCTCGGTCGCCAGCGCGGCGCCGGCCCCGTTGACGTCGATGCTTCCGCCCTCGAGAACCATCGCCCGGCGCCGGCCGGCGGTCCGCGGCACGATGCGCCGCATCCGCCTCGCGGCGGCGATGCGGCGCGGGAGCCCGTTGTCTTGGGTCCAATCGTCGTACTTGGCCCAGCCAGTGAAGCGCCAGTCCACCAGGGCCATGTCGGCGGGCGCCCCCCCGGCCGCGCCGCGTCGCACGAACGTCCCGCCCGAGTCGCGGAGCCAGCCGCGATCGGTCGGAAACCGGTGCGGACCCACGCGCCCCGCATCGACCCCCGCCCGCGCCAGCCGCCGCAGCGTCCGCCGTTCCGAGAATCCGTCGGGAAACACGATCTCGACCGGTTCGACGGCGGCGAGCCGGCGCACGATCTCGACGTAGCACCAACGGACCGCCTCGATCTTGCCCGGCCAGTCCGAGCGGTTGTGCGGCCACGCAATCCACGTGGCACGGTGGGGCGCCCACTCGGCCGGCATCACCCACCGGGCTTCCCCGGGGTCGACGTCGGGAACCGATGCGGTGGCGGGCCGGCGGCCCGACGCGCTGATCGACGACATTGTCGGTGGTCTGTTCCGAAGCGTAGCGGGCGGATGTCGAACGCGTTCCCGTCAGCCGGCCGTGGCGGTCGTCCACCCCCGTGTGCGCGGCCGGCCCTGCCGAACGCTGACCGCGACCGGCCGCATTCGTCGACGGGGAGGCGGGCGGTCCGGTAGCGGCCGCCGCCGGCCGCCGCTACGTACCGTCGGTCGGACTTGAGGCCCCGGCGCACGACTCTCCGTCGAGCAGCCGGGCGGTCAGGCCCGCATAGCAGTCGACGCGGCGGTCCCGGAGGAACGGCCATCCCCGCCGCTGGCGCTCGACGGCTCCGCCGTCGCACGCCGCCAGCACCACCTCGTCGCGGTCCGGCGAGCCCTCGGCCAGGATGCGCCCGGCCGGATCGCAGACGAACGACCCGCCCCAGAACGTCAGCCCGCCACCCGGCGGCCCCTCGTGCCCCACCCGGTTGACGGCGGCGACGAAGACGCCGTTGGCGATGGCGTGCGCCCGCTGGACCGTGCGCCACGCGTCGTGCTGGGCCGCCCCTTCCGTGCCGCGCTCGGCCGGGTGCCAACCGATGGCGCTCGGATAGACGAGCAGGTCCGCGCCGGCCAGCGCGCTCAGGCGCGCGGCCTCGGGGAACCACTGGTCCCAGCAGATCAGGGGGCCGATGCGGCCGAACCGCGTCCGGAACACGGGATAGCCGAGATCGCCGGGCGTGAAGTAGAACTTCTCGTGGTAGAGGGGGTCGTCGGGGACGTGGGTCTTGCGGTAGCGGCCCAGCAGGGCGCCGTCGGCGTCGATGACCGCCACGGTGTTGTGATAGACGCCGGCGGCGCGGCGCTCGAAGACCGGAACCACCAGCACCAACCCGAGTTCGGCGGCGAGGGCGGCGCAACGGGCGGTGGTGGGACCCGGCACCGGCTCGGCGAGGTCGAAGTTGGCGGCGTCCTCACGCTGGCAGAAATAGCGGGAACCGAACAGCTCCTGCAGGCAGACGATCTGGGCGCCCCGCGCCGCCGCCCGACGGATCAGCCCCGCCGCGGTTTCCAGGTTGGCCGCCGCGGAGTCGCCGCAGGCCATCTGGACCAGACCCACCGTGAACCGCGGAGTCTCTCCCGTCGACATGAGGCGATGGCCGCGCCGTCCTACGGCGCGGACTCCTACCCCTCGATCTGCAGCACCTGCAGCTCGCGCTCGGCGTTCGTGAAGTAGAGCGACGTCGGGAACTCGTCCATGATGCGCTGGAATGCGGCGCGGGCGTCGTCGGACCGGCCCGCCAGCCGGTAGGCGTTTCCCAACTGCATCAGGATGCCGTCGACCGGCAGAGGCGCATCCGGGGCGGAGACCGACGACGGCTCGAGCAGCGCGATCGCCTCGTCGTATGCGCCGCGGGACACTTGCACGCTCGCCAGTCCCAGGGTGGCCATACGGCCGTAGACGCCGCCCCCGTCGCCGTCGATCACCCGCTGGTACTGCGCCGCCGCTTCGTCGTGGCGCCCAAGGGCGGCCAGGGCCGCGGCGGCCCGGTACCGGGCGGTGATGCCCGACGGCGTGTTCGGGTACGCATCGGCCGCCTCGATCAGCATCGGCAGCGACGCCGACATCTTGGCCTCGATCGTGGGATAGGAGCCGGGCGGCTGGGTGAAGGGCGGCTCCGCCGCCGCCGGGTCCCCTCCCCCGTCCGCCGGGTCGGCCGGCGGCGGCACGACCGGCGCGTCCGCGACGACGAGGGCCTCCGCGAGGAGGGCGCCCGCCGTCGCCTCCGCCCGTTCGGACCACCACGTGTAGCCGCCGAACAGCACGACGGCGGCCAGCGCGATGCCGCCGGCGATCGCGAGCCCGGTCCCCCAGCTCTCGGCCCCGTACTGGAGGCGGGCCATCGCCACCGCGAACGCGTTCTCCTTCAGATGATGCCGCTCACTCCGCTTCATGCTCGTCTTCCTGCCTGCTTCCCGTGTTTCCCCGGCGCCTGCGCATTGCGATCTTCGTCAAGAAGTGTACCAGAGACCCGGCTCCGGCGGCGGTTCGGATTGGCGCGCGTGCCTGGATTCGAACCAGGGGCCTACCGCTTAGGAGGCGGTCGCTCTATCCAACTGAGCTACACGCGCGTATCGGGTGATGATCAAGTTTAGCAGAGGCGGGGCCGGAGCCGCCGCACGTGGAACCCGCAGAGGACGGGACGCGCGCCGTCGATCGCCCGGAATCACAGGTTCCAGGGCAACATCGGCTTCAGCGGGTACCCCGATTCGTCGAGCAGCCACGCCGGCCGGCGGTGGTACAACGCGGCGTCCCGGGTGAGGTCGATGGCGCCGGCCAACGAGTCGCATTCCCCCAGCGTGTTCTGGCCGACCCGGACCACCCACCTCGGGTAGCCGCCCGTCCGCGGCTGGTGGGAACAGATGACGTCGTGGGCTTCGTCGGGAGGCTGCAGCATGTACCGCTTTTCGGCCGAACCGCGCCGGGGCGACAGCCCCTCCCGCCGTCCGCCCTCGCGGGCGGCCATCCCGGCGTTGGCCCGGGCGAAGGTCGCTCCGACAGGGTGAGGCCGCGGCGTCGGAAGGGAACGGGGCCGCCGGTCCGGGGCCTGCGACGGGCTCACACCGCCCCGTAGGCGAGCATGGCGTCGGCGACCTTCACGAAGCCGGCCACGTTGGCGCCGCGCACGTAGTCGACGCCGCCCCGGCCGTCGTCGCCCCAGGCGCAGCACTTCTCGTGGATCTCCGCCATGATCGTCCGCAGCCGCTCGTGGACCTCCTCGCGGGACCAGCTCAGGCGCAGCGCGTTCTGGCTCTGCTCGAGCCCGGACACCGCCACCCCGCCGGCGTTGGCGGCCTTGGCGGGGCCGAAGAGGACCCCGGCCGCGCGGAAGCGCTCGGTGGCCTCGAGCCGGCACGGCATGTTGGCGCCCTCGCCGACGGCGCGGACGCCGTTGCCGATCAGGGTCTCCGCGTCGCCGGCGTCGAGCTCGTTCTGGGTCGCGCACGGGAGCGCGACCTCGCAGGGAACGCCCCAGGGCCGGTGGCCGGCGTGGTAGGCGCAGCCGAA
Source organism: Vicinamibacterales bacterium (assembly GCA_963664545.2). Taxonomy (GTDB): domain Bacteria; phylum Acidobacteriota; class Vicinamibacteria; order Vicinamibacterales; family UBA8438; genus JAJEEA01. The sequence goes on from OY761475.2 coordinate 5,428,831, forward strand.
GCGGTCGGCGTAGGCCGAGATGCGCCCGCGGCGCACCTCCTTCAGATCCTTGACGAACGCGAGCTTCTCGGCGTCGACGCCCTCCGGGTCGTGCACGAACCCGCTCGAGTCGGACAGCGTGACGACGCGGGCCCCGAGGTCGACGGCCTTCTCGGCCGCGTAGATCGCGACGTTGCCCGAGCCGCTGATGGCGCAGGTCCGCCCCGCGAGCCCCTCGCCGCGCCGCCTCAGCATGTTCTCGACGAAGTAGACGCAGCCGTATCCGGTCGCCTCGGTGCGGATGAGGCTGCCGCCGAAGGCGACCCCCTTTCCGGTGAGGGTGCCGGCGAAGCGGTTGTTGATGCGCTTGTACTGGCCGAAGAGGTAGGAGATCTCCCGCGCCCCGACCCCGATGTCCCCGGCCGGCACGTCGACGTCCTCGCCGATGTGCCGGGCGAGCTCGGTCATCATCGAGTGGCAGAACCGCATGACCTCGGCGTCGCTCTTGCCCTTGGGGTTGAAGTCGGCGCCGCCCTTGGCCCCGCCCATCGGCAGGCCGGTGAGGCTGTTCTTGAACGTCTGCTCGAAGCCGAGGAACTTCAGCACCGACAGGGTCACGTCGCGGTGGAAGCGCAGCCCCCCCTTGTAGGGGCCGATGGCGTTGTTGAACTGCACGCGGTAGGCGCGGTTGGTGCGGACGCGGTTGCGGTCGTCGAGCCAGCACACCCGGAAGACGATGATGCGGTCGGGCTCGGTCATGCGCTCGAGGATGCCGCCCCCGGCGTACCGGGGGTGGTCGCGCATGAAGGGAATGAGCGAGCCCATGACCTCCTTCACCGCCTGGTGGAACTCGGGCTCGCCGGGGTTGCGGCGCATCAGGCCGCGCATGAAACCGTCGAGGTCGAGGTCGGTCATGGCGCCCCCTCTCCGCCGGGCCGAGCCGCGGGCGTCCCGGCGGGGTCAACGCGGCGGGTCTGCCGCGGGCTCCGCCTCCGACAGCTCCTTCAGCGCCCGCGACACGCGCACGTACTCTTCGTACCGGCGCTGGTACTGCTCGAGCTTCTCCCGCTCCAGGGCCTCGAGGCGCGCCCGCAGCGGCGGTGCCGTCTCGTCGGTGGCTCGTTCCAGCTCCGCTTCGACGGCCTCGCGCCGGGCGCGATGCTCCGCGTCCTGGCGGCGTTCCCAGTCGAGCCAGTCGGTGCTCCACCGGGCGTGCGCCGCCTCGAGGTCGGCGGCGCTGAACGGGAACCGCGGCTCGCCGTCCCCATCGAGGGCCCAGAACGCCACCGGGAAAGCCCGCCGGGCGGCGCTCGCCACCGGATACCACGCCAGGAGCACCCGCGGGTCGGCCCGCGCCCGCTCCACGGCCGGTCCGAACGTCGCCAGCAACCCGAGAATCTGATCGTCCCGCTGTCGCGACAGCAGGCGCCGCGCAAGAAGGTTCGCGCCGAACCAGATGGCCGCGGCCACCGCCGCCAGGGCAATTTCGATCATGGTCCTGCCGGGGGTCGGCCGCGCGAGCCCACGACCCCGATCATTGTTCTGCAGAGGGGTTCAATACTGCAGTCCGACGACGAGCGGCGTGTCCCCCAGCCGCTTGCGGCCGTCGAGGAAGGTCAGCTCGACGAGGAACGCGATGGCCGCGACCTCCCCGCCGGTCTTCCGCACGAGGTCGCGGACGGCGGCGGCGGTGCCTCCGGTCGCGAGCAGGTCGTCGACGATGAGCACGCGCTGGCCCGGCTCGATGGCGTCCTCGTGGATCTCGAGGGCGTCGGTGCCGTATTCGAGCTCGTAGGACTGCCGGAGGGTGGCGGCGGGGAGCTTGCCGGGCTTGCGGGCGGGGACGAAGCCGGCGCCCAGCCGGCCGGCGACCGGCGCCCCCAGGATGAACCCGCGGCTCTCGATGCCCACCACGAGATCGATGCGCTGGTCGCGGAACGGATCGGCCAGGCCCCGCACGGCCTCCGACAGGCCGGCGGGGTCCTTGAGCAGGGTCGTGATGTCGCAGAAGTTGATGCCCGGCTTCGGAAAGTCCGGCACGTGACGGATCTTCTCTTTCAGATGCTCCATGTGGCTTCCGTTTCCTCGTCGGGGGCGTACGGTGCCGCGCCCGCGGACGGCCCGGCGCGAGAGCGCCGCCTGCGGCTACGCTCGCCGTCCGACCCACCCGGGAATCTGCACCGTTCTACGCCGCAGATTCTCAGCCGCGGTCCTCCTCCGTCCCCATCGTCGGTCGGCCGTCGCGCAACGGCCGCCGCGCTATTCCGGCTCGATGTGGAACCCCGGCGCCGCCGCGGACGGCGTCGTCTCAGCCACCGCGACGGCCTCGACGCGCCCGGCCGGCGGCCCCTGCCGCAGCGTCCGCTCGAACCGCTCCATCGCTTCCGCGTCGCCTTCGGCCTCGACCTCCACCCGCCCGTCGGAGAGGTTCCGCACGAAGCCGCGAAGCCCTTCCCGGGCGGCGGCGTCACGCGCATGGAACCGGTACCCGACGCCCTGCACCCGGCCGGAAACCACGAACCGCCTCGCGACAATCACCGCACCTCCGGGATGCCGGTGCCCCCACGGCGCGTCCCCGCCTGCGGGGGTCGGCGTCGGGGCCGCACCCCTCAGCGTCGCGCGCCCGGGCGCCGCCTCCGGCGTCCGCCCGGGCTCGGCAGCGCGCGATTATAGCCGACCCCGGCCGCCGGGGGGCTTCGCGGTGAACTCGACGGGACAAGGAAACCGGCGACGTTGGAAGGATGGTCGGGGCGAGAGGATTTGAACCTCCGACCCCTCGGTCCCGAACCGAGTGCTCTACCAGGCTGAGCCACGCCCCGACACAATCGCCTATTATACCTCAACCGGCGCCGCTTCGGCGAGAAAATCGACGGCGCCGAGCGCGGCATGGTTCGTCCAGTCTGGATGCAGGGGCGTCACCGACACCCAGCCGGCCTGGATCGCCTCGTAGTCGGACCGTTCATCGGGCTCCCATTCGAGACGGGCGGGTCCGATGCGGACGGTCGCCGGCCGTTCTCCGGTGGAGCCGGTCGTCCCGAAGGCCTGGCGCCGGCTCGCCTGCACCGTGACCCGGATGCCGCGGGGCACCGTGCGCGGGACGTTGACGTTCAGCAGGGTGCGGCGCGGCAGACCCTCGGCCAACGCCGCTTCCGCGAGCCGGCGGGCGACGTACGCCGCCCCCGCATAGTCCATCCGCCGGCCGCGCTGCAGCGAGACGGCGATCGCCGGCGCCCCGAGCAGGACGCCCTCGAGGGCGCCCGCCACGGTGCCCGAGTAGGTCACGTCGTCGCCGACGTTCAGCCCGTCGTTGATGCCCGACACCACCAAGTCCGGGACACGGCCGAGGACCTCGGACGCCGCGATGTTCACGCAGTCGGCCGGGGTGCCGTCCAGCGAGTGCCACCCCGGCGCCGCCTCCCGCAGCACCAGGGGCCGCCGCAGGGTGAGCCCGTGCCCGACGGCGCTGCTCTGCTCCGCCGGCGCCACCACCGTCACGCGGCCCAGGGGGGCGAGGGCGTCGGCCAGGGCCCGCAGCCCCTGCGCGTCGATGCCGTCGTCGTTGGTGACCAGAACCTGTCGCATGTCTTGTCGGGCGGGGCCGTCGGCGCCCGGAGGGGCGGCTCACCGGGCGATCTCCTCCGGCCGGAGGAACCCCGATGCCCGCCGCCGGGCTCCCGCGCCGGCGCGGGAGCCGACGCCGCCGGTGCCGGCGGCCTGGAGCAACCCCGATGCGCCGGCGGGCGGGCTCAGCGGGCGCGCGCCGGGTCGATGCCCCAGGGCCGCGCCCACTCGAGCCCGGCGAGGGTGTCGCCGGCGGGACGGTACTCGCAGGCCACCCAGCGCCGGTATCCCTGTTCGTCCAACAAGTCGAACAGGTACGGATAGTGTACTTCCTGCGAGCCGTCCGGCTCGTGCCGGCCCGGGACCCCCGCGATCTGTACGTGGCTGATGACGTCGAGGTTCGCCTTGATGGTCTCGGCGAGGAAGCCCTCCATGATCTGCATGTGGTAGACGTCGTACTGGAGGAACACGTTGTCCTCGCCCACTTGGTCGATGATTCGGCGCGCGTCGGCGGTATGGGTGAGGAAGTAGCCGGGCATGTCTTGCGTGTTGAGCGGCTCGAGCAGCAACCGCACCCCCAGGGGCCGGGCCGCCGCCGAGGCCCGCCGCAGGTTCGCCGCGAACGTGGCCCCGGCCCGGGCGTCGTCGGTGGTCCCCGCCGGGCAGTGCACCTGCCGGCAACCCGTGGCCCGGCAGTACTCGAGGGCCCGGGCCACGCCCTCCTCGAACTCCGCCTCGCGCCCCGGGACCGCGCCGACCATGGACGGCAGGTTGAAGAGGACCGCCTCGAGGCCGCTGTCCCGGTACGCCGACGCGATCTCCTCCGCGGTGTGCCCGTAAGGGTTCTGGATTTCCGCCCCGGTGAAGCCGGCGCGCGCGGCCGGCGCGAATCGGTCGAGCATGTCGACCTCGCGGAACATCATCGAGAAGTTGGCGGCGAGCTTCGGCATGGCTCGGAACGGTATCATGAACGGAGGATGACCGGACCGCCTCCTCCTCCGCCCTTCGACGCCGTGCTCCTCGTCAGCTTCGGCGGCCCGCAGGGGCTCGACGACATCCGGCCCTTCCTCGCGAACGTGCTCCGCGGGCGCCGGGTGCCGCCCGCCCGCGTCGAGGAGGTCGCGCGGCACTACGAGCACTTCGGCGGCGTATCGCCGATCACCGAGCTGACGCGGCGGCAGGCGGCGGGCCTGCGGGCGCGGCTCGACCGCGACGGCCCGCCGCTGCCCGTCTACGTCGGCATGCGCAACTGGCATCCGTTCCTCGCCGACACCCTGCGGGAGATGGCGGAGGCGGGCATCCGGCGGGCGGTGGGACTGATCCTCGCCGGGTTCCGGTCCTGGTCGAGCTGCGGGCAGTACCGCGACAACGTGCTGACCGCGCGCCGCGAGCTCCGCGCCGCCGGCCGCCCCGACGTCGAGGTGTCCTACGTCGGCGACTGGCACGCCCACGACCGCTTCATCGAGGCGTGGGCGGCGCGGGTCCGAACCGCGCTGGACACGCTGCCGGCGTCCGAGCGGGACCGGGCCCGGCTCGTGTTCACCGCCCACAGCATCCCCGTCGGCATGGCCGACGCGGGGCTGTATCGCGAACAGTTGGAAATCTCGGCCCGGCTCGTGGCCGGGCGCCTCGGGCGCACCGACTGGACGCTCGTCTACCAGAGCCGCAGCGGGCGCCCGCAGGACCCGTGGCTCGAGCCCGACGTCTGCGACTATCTGCGGACCGCCGCGGCGAACGGCCTCGAGACGGCGGTCCTCTGTCCGCTGGGCTTCGTGGCCGACCACGTCGAGGTGCTCTACGACCTGGACGTCGAAGCGGCGGCGGTCTGCGCCGAGCTCGGCATCACGATGCGCCGGGCCGCCGCCGTCAACGACGATCCGCGCTTTCTCGACATGATGGCGGACGTCGTCCGCTCTACCGTCGATCGATACCAGGGCGGGCGGCCCCTGCCGATCTGCGCGGTGGAGCCGCCCGCCGCCTGATGCGGCGCCGTGCGCTGCTGGACACCGAGGGGCACCATCGCCTTTCAGATGATCATGACGACGGGCGGCCAGGAGACGACCATGGACATGGTCACCACGGTCACCCTGGAACTCATCGAGGAATGAAGTCGGGCTTCCATCCCCTCCCCGAACCCGCATCTCGCGTCCCGCGGGCTCCGGAACGATGCGGCGATCGCGAGCAGTACCGTGACGGCGGCCCGGCGAGGGTCCAGAGGGTAGCGCCCATGTCGAGGGCACCGCGACAACGAGGGAGCGCGGGAGCGACTCACCCGCCGTCGCGGCTTCGATAATCCGTCCGGGACTGCTATCCCGCGACCGGCTCGGCGGCGCAGTGCTTGTCGAACGCCGCCGTCAACTGGGCGGCGATGGCGGGCGCTTCCTGGTTCTCGATCTGGTGCCGCTCGATGAAGTAGATGAGCTTGCCGTCGCGGAGCAGGGCGATCGACGGCGACGACGGCGGATACCCGGTGAAGTAGCTGCGGGCCCGCTCGGTGGCCTCGATGTCCGCGCCCGCGAACACGGTGGTCAGGTGGTCGGGCTTGACGGCGTGCTGCAGCGAGAGGGCCACGCCGGGGCGCGCCCGGCCCGCCGCGCAACCGCACACCGAGTTGACGACGACCATCGTCGTGCCCGGGGTCTTGGCCAGGGCCTCGTCGACGTCCGCCGCGGTCCGCAGCTCGCGGACGCCGAACCGGGTCAGCTCCTCGCGCATCGGCGCGATCATGAATTCTGGATACAAGCGGATGCTCCTTTCAGTGCGTTTCCGCCCTTCAGATTAGCACAGGACACGAGTCCCGGCCGTGTCGGCCGGCCGACATGCGGTCAGGCGCGGCCGCGCAGGCTGGCGGCGGCGATGCGGCGGTTGAAGGCCAGCAGCAGGGCCAGCGCGATGCCCCACTGGAACAGGCACGTGCCCAGCGAGCTGACCCTGACGGGGTTCCACCACCCGGCCGGGTCGAACACCGCCACCGCCTGGTACGTCCACCACGTGAACATGGCCAGGAACTCGAGCGGCACCAGCCACGTCACCACCCACTCCCAGGCGCGTCCGGCCCGCAGGTGGCCGGCCGACCGGTCGACCAGATCGCGCCGGAACCGGCCAACCCCGAAGCGCCGCACGCCCATCGCGATGAACAGGCCGCTGATCATGAGGGCGAGCCCCCACACCCAGTCCTGATTCTCGAAGACGGAGAGGCTGGCCGCCGACGGCGCGCCACCGACGATGACCGCCGCGGTGACCCAGCGGATGGCGCGCGACCGCGGCATCCCGGTGTCCATCAGGATGCGCGTGGCCAGCTCGAACATCGCGATGAGCGACGACAGCGCGGCGCAGAACAGGGCGAGGAAGAACAGCGGTAGGAACAGCCCGCCGGCGGGAATGCGCTCGAAGAGCTGGGGAATCCAGATGAACGTCAGGCCGGTGTTGCCGCTCGCCATCACCGCGAGGGCCTCGTTCTCGGAGAGTATCGCGAACGCGGTCGGCACGATGGCCATGCCCGCGAGCAGCGACGCGGTGTTGTTGCCGATCCCGATCGCGGTGGAGTTGAGCACGACGTCCTCTTCGCGCTTCACGTACACCGCGTAGGTGAGGATGAGCCCCCATCCCGCCCCCGTCGACCACGCCGACTGGGTCAGCGCCTCGAGCCACGTGCGGTGGCTGCCGAGCAGCGACAGGTCGGGGTTGAAGAGAAAGCCGAGCCCCCGCCCCGCCCCGGGCAGGGTCACCGAGCGCGCCACCGCCACCAGCAGCAGGACGAACAGGGTCGGGATGAGCACGCGGTTGGCCCGCTCGATGCCCGCCACCACCCCCCGGCTGATGACGGCGGCGGCGATCACCACCGCCGCGATCTGAAACGCGAGCGGTTGCCACACCGAGGCGCTGAAGCCGGTCCAGTACTCCTCGGCGGCCGCGCCCTGCAGGCTGCCGAGCAGGGTCACCGTGAAGTACTTCAGCGTCCACCCCGTCACCACCGAGTAGTAGAACAGGATCATCACGCTGGTGACGCCGACGAAACCCCCCATCCACGCCCAGCGCCGCCCCACCAGGTCCGCAAAGGCCCCGATGACCCCGCGCCGGCTGCCGCGGCCAAGCCCGAACTCGGCGATCAGCAGCGGCAGCGACCACAGGAACAGGAACAGGAGCCACGGAATCAGGAACGCGGCTCCCCCGTTCTCGGCCGCGACGCGGGGAAAGCGCCAGAGGTTGCCGGTGCCGACGGCCATGCCCAGCCCCGCGAGAATCAGCCCCCACCGCGACGAGAACCGGTCTTGTGCCGCCATCTCGAGGGAACTATCGGGCATTGCGGACCGTCAATCAAGGTGCTATTATCACCATAAAAATATATGCTTTTATATTACTTAGATTTGAGGAGGAGCCATGAACCTGAAGCGCTATACGGAGAAGTCGCAGGAGGCGGTGCTGGCCGCGCAGCAGCTCGCGGAGCGGCGGCATCATCCGCAGATCGAACCCGAGCATCTGCTCGTCACCCTGATCGACCAGCCGGACGGCGTGGTGCCGGCGGTGCTGCGGCGGCTGGGCGTCGAACCGCCGCGGCTTCTGGAGGAAACCCGGGCATGGCTCGGGCGGCGGCCGCAGGCCCACGGGGGGGCCGAGGCCGGCCCGTCGCCGCGGCTGCGCGCGGTCGCGCAGGCGGCGGAACGCGAGGCGGAGCGGCTGCGGGACAACTACGTCAGCACCGAGCACCTCCTGCTGGCCGTCACCCAGGAGGGCGGCCACGCCAAGGCGGCCAAGCTGCTCGCGGCGCACGGGGTCACGTCGGCGCGGGTTCTCGAGGCGCTGTCCGCGGTCCGGGGCGGCCAGCGCGTCACCGACCCGCATCCCGAGGGCAAGTACGAGGCCCTCGAGCGCTACGGCCGCGACCTGACCGAGGCGGCGAAGCAGGACCGGCTCGACCCCGTCATCGGGCGCGACGACGAGATCCGGCGCACCCTGCAGGTGCTCTCTCGGCGCACCAAGAACAACCCCGTGCTCATCGGCGAGCCGGGGGTCGGCAAGACCGCCATCGTCGAGGGCCTCGCCCACCGCATCGCGCGGGGCGACGTGCCGGAGGGGCTGAAGGACAAGCGCATCATCAGCCTCGACCTCGGCGCCCTCGTGGCGGGCGCGAAGTACCGGGGCGAGTTCGAGGAGCGCCTCAAGGCGGTGCTCAAGGAGATCGCCGACGCGGACGGCCGCATCGTCCTGTTCATCGACGAGCTCCACACCGTGGTCGGGGCGGGCGCGGCCGAGGGCGCCATCGACGCCTCGAACCTCCTCAAGCCGATGCTCGCGCGCGGCGAGCTGCACACCATCGGCGCCACCACCCTCGACGAGTACCGGAAGCACATCGAGAAGGACGCCGCCCTCGAGCGGCGCTTCCAGCCGGTGCTGGTCTCGGAGCCGACGGTCGAGGACACCATCAGCATCCTGCGGGGCCTGCGCGAGCGCTACGAGATCCACCACGGGGTGCAGTTCAAGGACGCCGCCCTAGTCGCCGCCGCCACCCTCTCCCACCGCTACATCCCCGACCGCTTCCTGCCCGACAAGGCCATCGACCTCGTCGACGAGGCGGCGGCGAAGCTGCGGACCGAGATTGACTCGCTGCCGGCGGAGCTCGACGAGGTCGAGCGGCGCATCATGCAGCTCGAGATCGAGCGCGAGGCCCTGCGCAAGGAGAAGGACGCGGCGTCGGCCGAGCGCCTGGAACGGCTCGAGCGCGAACTCGCCGACCTCAAGGAGGGCCGCACGCGCCTGCACGCCCAGTGGCAGCAGGAGAAGGCGGCGATCCAGGCGACGCGCGCGCTCACCGAGGAGCTAGAGCAGGTGCGGCTCGCCGTCGAGCGGGCGCAGCGCGAGGGCGACTACGCGCGGGCGTCGGAGCTGCAGTACGGCCGGCTGCCCGAGCTCGAGCGGGAGATCGCGGCGCAGTCGGCGCCCGCCGGCGGGGACGGCGGGAACGGGGGCCGCATGCTCAAGGAGCAGGTCGACGACGAGGACATCGCCGAGGTCGTCAGCCGGTGGACCCACATCCCCGTCAGCCGGCTCGTCGAGGGCGAGATCGAGAAGCTGCTGAAGATGGAGGCCCGGCTCCACGAGCGGGTGGTCGGGCAGGACGAGGCGGTCACCGCGGTGTCGAACGCGATCCGCCGCGCCCGGGCCGGGCTCCAGGACCCGTCGCGCCCCCTGGGCAGCTTCGTCTTCCTCGGGCCGACCGGCGTCGGCAAGACCGAGCTCGCCCGCGCCCTCGCCCGGTTCCTGTTCGACGACGAGCGCGCGATGGTCCGCATCGACATGACCGAGTATCAGGAGAGGCACACGGTGGCGCGGATGATCGGGGCACCCCCCGGCTACGTGGGCTACGACGACGCGGGTCAGTTGACCGAGGCGGTCCGGCGCCGGCCCTACGCGGTGGTGCTCTTCGACGAGGTCGAGAAGGCGCACCCGGACGTGCTCAACGTGCTGCTGCAGCTCCTCGACGACGGGAAGCTGACGGACGGCAAGGGCCGCACCGTCGACTTCAAGAACGCGGTCGTGATCATGACGTCGAACCTCGGCAGCCAGTTCATCGCCGAGCAGGCCGGCCGCCGGGGCGGCGCCGCCGGCGAGGCGGTGCGCGCACGGGTGTTCGACGCCCTGCAGGCGCACTTCAGGCCGGAGTTCGTCAACCGCATCGACGACGTCATCGTTTTTCACGCGCTGGGCCGCGAGCACGTCCGCGAGATCGTGCGCATCCAGCTCCACCGGCTCACCGAGCGGCTGGCCGAACGCCGGATGAGCATCGAGCTGTCCGACGCGGCGCTGGGCCTGCTGGCCGAGCGCGGCTTCGATCCGGTCTACGGGGCGCGTCCGCTGAAGCGCACGGTGCAGCGGATGGTGCTCGACCCCCTGGCGCGGCGCGTGCTCGAGCACGAGCTGCGCGAGGGCGCGCGGGTCCGGGTGGACGCGGCCGGCGGCGACCTGGTGTTCGAGACGGCGGAATCCGTCGCCGCTTGATGGCGGGGCGCGGCTCCGCCGTCGCGACCGGCAGAGCCGCTCCGAGACGAACGCCCGGCGGGCCTCGCGTCTACGGGGTGGGATCGGCCGGCGGGGCGACCTCGGCCGCCTCGAACCCGACGGTCTTGTGCGAGCCGTCGCAGAACGGCTTGTTCTCGGAGGCGCCGCACCGGCACAGTGCGAACGGCCGCCGCGCGACGGGATAGGATTCGCCGTTCCAGTCGACCAAGGTGACGTCGTCGCCGGTGACCAGATAGGGACCGTTCTCTCGGACTTTGATTTCCGCCATCGCCGTCACCCCATCTTCTGCATCGAGGCCAGGAAGTCCTGGTTCGATCGCGTCTTGCCCATCTTGTCGAGCAGCAGCTCCATCGCCTCGACCGCCGACAGCGGGTTCAGCACCTTCCGCAGCACCCAGACCCGGTTGAGGTCCTCGGGCTCGAGCAGCAGCTCCTCCTTGCGGGTGCCGCTCTTCTGGATGTCGATGGCCGGGAAGACCCGCTTGTCTACCAGCTTGCGGTCGAGGTGGATCTCCATGTTGCCGGTCCCCTTGAACTCCTCGAAGATCACGTCGTCCATGCGGGAGCCGGTGTCGACGAGAGCGGTGGCCATGATCGTCAGCGAGCCGCCCTCCTCGATGTTCCGCGCGGCGCCGAAGAACCGCTTCGGCTTCTGCAGCGCGTTCGAGTCGAGCCCGCCCGAGAGGACCTTGCCGGACGGGGGGATCACCGTGTTGTAGGCGCGGGCGAGCCGGGTGACCGAGTCGAGCAGGATGAACACGTCCTTCTTGTGCTCGACGAGGCGCTTCGCCTTCTCGATGACCATCTCGGCCACCTGCACGTGCCGCTGCGCCGGCTCGTCGAAGGTCGACGAGATGACCTCGCCGTCGACCGAGCGCTGCATGTCGGTGACCTCCTCGGGCCGCTCGTCGATGAGGAGCACGATGAGGTAGACCTCGGAGTGGTTCGCGGCGATCGACTGCGCGATCGACTGCAGCAGCATCGTCTTGCCGGTCCGCGGGGCGGCCACGATCAGGCCGCGCTGCCCCTTCCCGATGGGCGTCATGAGGTCCATGACCCGCGCCGACAGGTTGTCGGAGGTGGTCTCCAGGGTGACCCGCTCCTCGGGGTACAGCGGCGTCAGGTTCTCGAAGAACAGCTTGTCGCGGGCGAAATCGGGCGACTCGAAGTTGACCGCCTCGACCTTGATCAGCGCGAAGTACCGCTCGCCCTCCTTGGGGGGCCGGATCTGGCCGGAGACGGTGTCCCCGGTCTGCAAGTCGAACTTGCGGATCTGCGACGGCGAGACGTAGATGTCGTCGGGCCCGGGCAGGTAGTTGTAGTCCGGGGCGCGGAGGAAGCCGAACCCGTCGGGCAGCACCTCGAGCACGCCCTCCGAGAAGATGAACCCGCTCTGCTCGGTCTGCGCCTTGAGGATCTGGAAGATCAGCTCCTGCTTGCGCATGCCGGTGGCGCCCGCGACGCTGAGGTCCTTGGCGACCTGCGTCAGCTTGGCGATGCTCATGTCCTTGAGCTCGCCGATGTTCAGGCCGTTGGCGGCCCGTCGATTCTGCTTGGGCGGCGGCTCCGCGGTCGCCGTCTCGGTCGGCGCCGGGGCCGGGGGCTGGGTGGATGGGCGCGCTGACGTGCGCTTCTGGTTCGTTGGCATAGGGCGGTCAGTTGGAGGTTGAAGTTCGCGAGCCGTGCGTGAGTCGGGCGCGGGGCGCCCGCACGGGGCTCCGTGCGAGGAATGACTGTCGGAGCCGAGTATAGGCGCGCCCGAACGGGCCTGTCAACCCGCGCGGCGGGCCGATTCCCCGCGCGTTCCGCGCCGGCCGTCGTCAGTAGCAGGCGGGGCTCTCGCCGATGCCGACGATGCTGCAGTCGAGAATCGGCTCGAGGCCGAGGGCCCGCGCCCGTGCCACGACGGCGGGGCCGTCCGCACCGGGGTTCAGCCAGACCTCCCGAATCCCCTTCCGGGCGATCTCGTCGATGACCGCTTCGCCGGCCGCCGGCTCCAGATACACGGTCGCGAGGTCGATGCCTCCCGGCACGTCGAGCACCGACGGATACGCCGGCAGCCCTTCGATGACGTCGGCGGCGGTGGTGATGGGCACGACCTCGTAGCCGGCGTGCCGGAACGCCCGGACCGCCTTGTTCCCGAACTTCGCCCGGTCCCGCGACGCACCGACGACGGCGGCGATTCGGGCCATGCGGCAGTATACCCCCCGAACGGCCGGGGCAATCCCTCCCAAGGCGGCTCGCCGACGACGCCAACCCGGAGGCCGCCGAGGCGACCCGTGCGAGTGTCGTCCGATCCGGACCGTGCGATCGGCGGCCCGCGCCGTCGGCCGAAGGCTGTCCCACCCGCGCGGACGGCGGAGCGACGACGCACCCGTATACAATCCCGCCGTGCCGTCCGTGCGTGCGACGCTCCTCGTCGGCCTCGCGTTCCTGACGTTCTTCGCCGGGCTCGGCCGGCCCGCCATCACCGACTCGGACGAGGCGTTTTACGCGCAGGCGGGCCGGGAGATGGTCGAGAGCGGCGATTGGGTGACTCCCCGCTACAACGGCGAGTACCGGTTCGAGAAGCCCGTGCTGTTCTATTGGTTGGTCGCCATCGCCTATCTTCCGGCGGGCGCCGGCGAGTTCGCCGCGCGCCTGCCGTCGGCATTGGCGGGCCTCGGCCTCGTGCTCATCGCGTTCGCGTGCGCGCGCCGCTGGTACGACGGCGAGACCGCGCTGCTCGCCGGCGCCGTCACCGCCACCAGCTTCGGGTACGTGGCGGCGGCGCGGCAGGCCCTGCCGGACCTCGCCCTCGCCTGCTTCATCACGGCGGCCACATGGGCCGCGTTCGAGGCCCTGGCCGTACCCCGGCCGCCGGGCACGCGTCGCTGGGGATGGCTGGCCGCGGCCGGCGCCGCGCTGGCGGCCGCGTTCCTCACCAAGGGCCCGGTCGGGGTCGTCCTGCCCGCGCTCGCGGTGGGTCCGCCGGCGGTCTGGCGCTGCATCACCGAGGGGCGCTCCCGGACGGAGGGCGCGGGGCCGCCCCTGGCCCGGCTGGCCGGCGAGGCGGGCCTGCTCGCGGTGATCTGTCTGGCCCTAACGCTGCCCTGGTTCGCGGCGATGACCGCCACCCACGGGGTCGCCTATCTCGACCGTTTCTTCATCGGCGAGAACGTGGCGCGCTTCGCGACCGACCGCTACCAGGACGACCCGCGCCCGTTCTGGTTCTATCTGCCGATCGTCATCGGGGGGCTCCTCCCCTGGTCGCCGCTGATGCTGGTCTTCCGGCGGCCGCTCCGCGGGATGCCCGCGCGGGTGCGGCGGGTGGGGTCGCCCGAGGTCTGGCTCGTTCTGTGGGCGCTGGCACCCCTGGTCTTCTACTCGATATCGGTCGGCAAGCAGCCGCGCTATGTCCTGCCGGTGCTGCCGCCCCTGGCCATCCTCCTGGCCCGCGCACTGTCGCAGGCCCTGGCCCGGCAGGCGGCGGCGGGGGCGGCGCGGGACCCGCTCCTGGCCGCCGGTGGAACCGTATCCGGCGCGATCCTGCTGATCGTCGGGGCGGCCCTGGCCCGGGCCGGCGTCCTCCTGAGCGACGGCTCCCAGGCCTCGATTCGGATCGCGTCCCTGTCGATCGCCGTCGCGGGCCTGGGCGTGGTGCTGGCGGCTCTGTCGCCGCGCCAGCGCCTGCTTCCCGCCGCGCTCGCCGCGGCCTCCGTGGTCACCGCCTTGAGCCTGCAGTACTCCGTGCTGTCCCGCGCCGGGCCGGAGCCGGTCGAGCGGATGGCGGCCCTCGTCCGCGAGGCGGGCCCCGACGACGTGCCCTACGGCCGCTACCGAGTCTTCGTGCGCAATCTGCTGTACTACGTCGGCCGGCCGCACGTGGACCTGTTCACGCCTGAACAGCTCCACGCGTTCCTCGCCCAACCCGAGCCGGTCCTCTGCGTGCTGCCCGCCGCCGACCTCGAGCAGGCCCGTGCGGACGGCGCGACGGCCTACGAGCTCGGGCGCGTCGCCTACCTCGATACCGGCCGCCTCCAGCTCCGGACCCTGCTGTGGCCGGATCCGGCGACCGACCTGCAGACCGTGGTGCTCGCGACCAACCGGGCGCCGCCGTGAGGTCCCTCCCCTGCCCCGCGCGGGGTCAGACCGCGAGGGAATCGGTGATGCGCGCCTTCTCGGCCAGGCGGGCCTCGACGAGCTCGGGGACGAGACCGCGGATCGATCCCCCGAGGGCGAACACCTCCTTCACGAGCCGCGAGCTGAGGTAGGTGTAGGACTCGGCCGGCATCATCAGGACGGTCTCGATGGTCGAGCTGAGCCGCCGGTTCATCAGGGCCATCTGCATCTCGAACTCGAAGTCCGAGATCGCCCGCAGCCCGCGCACGATCACGTCGGCGCGCCGCTTGCGGGCGTAATCGACGAGCAGGCCCTCGAACGTGTCGACCTCGACGCCGGGCCGGGACTCGAACACCGCCCGCGTCATGTCCACGCGCTCGGCGACGCTGAATAGCGGCGACTTCTCGGGGTTGACGAGGATGGCGACCACGATGCGGTCGAAGAGCGCCGCCCCCCGCTCGATGATGTCGACGTGGCCGTTCGTCAGCGGGTCGAAGGTGCCGGGATAGACGGCGATACGTTCGCGGCGGTCGGTGGCCATGGGTGTCACGCTCCCCCATCCGGGACGGCGGCGTGCATGGTGCCACGGCCGGCGCACGGTCTGTCAACCGCGAGCCGGTAGAACCGCAGCGCGCTGTCGCCGGCGCGCACCGACCGCAGCGCCTCGAGGGCGGGCGCGGCCGGGGGGGGCTTGCGGCGCGCGTGCTCGATCACGACCCGCCCCCCTGGGCCGAGGCGGTCTGCCGACGCCGCGAGCATCGCGCCGACGTCGGGCGCGTCGTACGGCGGGTCGAGCAGGACCAGGTCGAACGCCCCGGCGCCGAGGCGGCGGAGGCCGGCGGGCAGCGCGGCCCGGCGGACGGTGCAGCGTTCGACCAAGCCGCAGGCGGCGGCGTTGCGGCGGATCAGCGCGACGGCCCGCGGGTCGCGGTCGATGAAGACGACGTGGGCGGCGCCCCGGCTCAACGCCTCCAGGCCCACCGCGCCGGTGCCGGCGCAGCCGTCGAGCACCCGCGCGCCCTCGACGCGGGAGCCCAGGATGTCGAACAGGGTTCCGCGCAGCCGGTCGGAGGTCGGACGCAGGCCCACCCAGCGCGGCGTGGACAGCCGGCGCCCCTTGTGCGTGCCCCCGATGATGCGCATGTTCGAACCGGACCCCTCCCGGATGGCGGCCCGCCGCCGCCCGGGGCCCCTACCCTACACCCGCCAGCCCGAACCGTTCCATCCAGCCCGCGTCGAGCCGGGCCAGCAGGTCCGCGGCGACGCCCCCGCGGAGGGCGCGCTCCGCCTCGTCGCGGGCGATCTCCATGACGTCCCGATCTCGCACGAGGTCGGCGACGCGCAGGGTCGGCAGACCCGATTGCCGCGTGCCCAGCACCTCCCCGGGACCGCGCAGCTCCAGGTCGCGCTCGGACAGCGCGAAGCCGTCGGTGGTGCCGGCGACGGCCTCGAGCCGCGCGCGGCCGACGTCGGAGAGCGGCTCCCGATACAGCAGCTTGCACCAGGCGCGGCCGGGGCCGCGGCCCACCCGCCCCCGGAGCTGGTGAAGCTGCGCGAGTCCGAACCGCTCCGCGTGCTCGACGACCATGACGCTCGCCGCAGGCACGTCCACCCCGACCTCGATGACGGTGGTGGCCACCAGCACGTGCGCGCGGCCGGCGGCGAAGCGCGCCATGACCGCCTCGCGCTCGTCCGACCTCATACGGCCGTGCAGCAGCTCGACGATGCGGCCGGGGAAGCGCCGCGCGAGGGTGTCGACCATCACCGCGGCCGCCTGCAGATCGACCTTCTCCGACTCATCGACGAGGGGGTACACGACGTACGCCTGCCTGCCGGCCGCGAGCTCCCGCTCGATCAACGCGTGCACCGCGCCGCGGCGCGACTCGGGCTCCATCCGGGTGTCGACCGGCGTCCGGCCCGGCGGCCGGTCGCGAATCACCGACACGTCGAGGTCGCCGTAGGCGGTGAGGGCGAGGCTGCGGGGAATGGGGGTCGCGGTCATGACGAGCACGTCGGGGCGCCGACCCTTCTCCCGCAGGGTCGCCCGCTGGCGGACCCCGAAGCGGTGCTGCTCGTCGATGATGGCCAGGCCGAGGGCGCGGAACGCGACCGACGGCTGCACGAGGGCGTGGGTGCCCACCGCGAGATGGGCGTCGCCCCGCGCCAGGGCCGCGAGGGTCTCGCGCCGCGCCTTGGCGCCCTGGCTCCCGGTGAGCGACACGACCCGGAACCGCGATCCGGCGAGCAGGGGCCGCAGGGTCAGGTAGTGCTGTTCGGCGAGGAGCTCGGTCGGGGCCATGAACGCCACCTGCAGGCCGTTCTCGAGGGCCACGAGGGCGGCGAGGAGGGCGACGATGGTCTTGCCGCAACCCACGTCGCCCTGCAGCAGCCGGTTCATCGGGTGGGGGCGGCGCAGGTCGTCGACGATGGTGCGCAGGGCGCTCTTCTGGCCGGCCGTCAGCCGGAACGGCAGCACCGCGAGGGCCGAGCGGCGGATGCGGTCGTCCACCCGGACGGCGTGCGGCTTGCCCTCGCGGGCGCGCGCCCGGCCGCGGACCTCGAGGCCCAGGCGGAAGAGGAACAGCTCTTCCAGGATCAACCGCACCTGGGCGGGGGTGCGGAACCGGTTCAGCCGATCGAGCGGGGTGCCGGGGGGCGGGAAGTGGGCCTCCCGCAGGGCCCGCCGCCGGTCGGGCAGGCGCCGGCGCGCGCGGAGGTCCGCGGGCAGGGGATCGTCGAGGTCGTCCGGCAGGGCGGCGAGCGCCCGGTGCACCAGCGCCCGCAACTGCTTCGCGGTCAGGGCGCCGATGCGCTCGTACACGGGCACGACGCGGGCACCGTGCACGGGGCGGGGCTCCCCCCCGCCCCCGCTGCCGTCCCCGCCCCCCGTCTCCGGCCCGTTCTCCGGCTCCCGCCGGTCCCCGTCGCCGTCGCCGACCACCTCGTACTGCGGGTTCGGCAGCCGCAGCCCGCCCGGGTCGCGCCACTGCGGGGTGCCGTAGAGCAGGACCCGCTGGCCCGGCGAGAACGCCGCCTTCAGGTACGGCTGGTTCATCCACACCGCGCGGAACGTGCCGGCGTCGTCGCGTAGCAGCATCTCGAACAGCGAGAACCCGCGGCGGCGGGTCTGCCGCAGTCCCGTGCTGACCACCGTCCCGCGGATCGCGGCGGCCTCGCCCGGCCGCAGATCGCTCGAACGGACGAGACGGCTGCGGTCTTCGTAGCGGAGGGGGAACCGGTGGAGCAGATCGTCGGAGGTGCGGAGCCCCGCGCGTTCAAGCGCCGCCGCCCGGCGGGGGCCGACCCCCTTCAGGAAGCGCAGCTCGGCGCGCAGACCCGAGCCGGCGGAGGCGGGCGGCTGTTCACTCACCACGGACCGCCGCAACCGAACCTCACTGCACGATGACGGCCAAGCCCGGCGACAGCCGCAGCTCGGTGATGCCGTAGGGCAGGGGGATCGGGGCGTCGAGGCGCGTGCCCGCCGGCTGCTCGGGCGTCCGGGTGAAGTAGCGCACCAGCTCCTGCAGCACCTCGACGGGCACGGGAATCCCGCCGACGGTCACCGTCTCGACCTCGACCCGCGCCGCCCCGCCGCCGGACCGGACCCGGCCGCTCGCCGTCACCGGCAGCCGTCCCCCGAGGAACCGGAGGGGATCGAAGCCGCCGCGCTCGCGCGAATCGCGAATCGCGTCGAGGTCGATGACCGCCTCCGCCGACAGGCGGCCCTCCCCGATGCGGACGACCGGGGCCCGGATGCCCACCGGAAGATGCGGCGCGCCCTGATGCGCGAGATAGGCGTTGACGTCGGGTTCGGGCAGGGGCGTCAGCCGGACCTCCGGGGAGGGCTCGGAGGCGTTCTCCAGGATCTCCAGGAGCCGCCGCTCCAGTCGGGCGCCGGATTCCTCGGCCGCCGCGCCCGCGGCCTGGATCGGCCCCACCGCCTCGGCCGCCCGCGCCGGTCCCGGGGTCAGCGCCACCGCCACCGTCGCAACCAGCCCGCCGACGGCCAGCGCGGAGGCCGCCGTCCGTCCCGCCCTTCGATTGCGCATCCCTCGCAGTATATACCGATTTTTTTCGCTTTTTCTTTGTATATCGTGTAAAGTTATCGTGTCGTTCGTGTTCCGACCCTTCCGGTTCGCCGACCGCAGGGAGGCCGTGTTGCAGCCACTGACCAGACGGCAGCGGGAGATCCTCGACTATCTCAAGGAGTTCATCGACGAACGCGGGTACGCCCCGAGTCTCGAGGAAATCGGGGCCCGGTTCGGCCTGTCGTCGCTCGCCACCGTCCACAAGCACCTGATGAACCTGCAGGAGAAGGGCTTCATCCGCCGCGCCTGGAACCGCAGCCGCTCGGTGGAGCTGGTGCGGACGCGGGCGGAGAGCCGCGCCGTCGATCTGCCGCTGCTGGGGCACGTCGCCGCGGGCGAGCCGATCGAGGCGGTGGTCGGGGCCGAGACGGTCACGGTCCCCGAGGACCTGGTCGGGACCCGGGAGACCTACGCCCTGCGGGTCCGCGGAAACTCCATGATCGACGAGCAGATCCGCGACGGCGACCTCGTCGTCGTCGAAAACCGCCAGGTCGCCCGGAACGGCGAAATGGTGGTCGCGCTGCTCGACGGGTCGGACGTGACCCTCAAGACGTTCTACCGCGAAAAGAACCACATCCGCCTGCAGCCCGCGAACGAGGCCCTCGCCCCGATCATCGCGAGACCGGACGCGGTGCGGGTGCAGGGTGTCGTCATCGGCGTGATCCGGCGATACTAGGAGTCTGCGCCGTAGAACAGTGCAGCCTGCTGGCAGGGTCGGTAGGCGACGCTCTCCGGGCAGAGGGGCGGCACGGCCCGGGCGCCCGGCACGGCGGGTCGGGGACCGAAGGCGATGCTCTCCGGACCGGAGGGCGGACGGTTACGCGGCCATCGCCGCGAGGACTGGCATTCCATGGAAGAACGCAAGCAGATCAACTTCACGATCGTGCCCGACGACGCGTCGGACGAGCCGCGCGTCTACTCGAACTTCTGCGCGATATCCCACACCCCGTTCGACTTCACCCTGACCTTCTGCGAGGTGCTTCCGCCCACCGAGAAGGCGGTGCGGGAGGCGGCGGCGGACGGCGTGCTCAAGGCGCCGGTCCGGTCGCGCATCGCCGTGCCCACGGCGTTCGTGCCGAACCTCATCAAGGCGCTGCAGGAACACCTCAAAGCCTGCTCCGAAGCCGGCGGCAAGCCGGATTGGAACAAGCCGGCGGTGCACTGACGCGCCTCGCGGGACGGGCGGCATGCCGATGATCGGGACTCGTCCTTCCGCCCGGCCGCCGGCCCTCAAGCGCTTCGGCCAGCACTTCCTCGAGGCGGCATGGGTATCGAAGCTGGTGGCGTGCATCCGCCCGTCTCCGGGAGAGGTGTTCCTGGAGATCGGGGCGGGGACGGGGCAGCTCACCCTGCCCCTGGCGGCGGCGGGCGCCGAGGTCGTCGCGGTCGAGAAGGATCGCAGGCTGGCGGCCCGTCTCCGGGACGCCGCGCCGCCGGCGGTGCGGGTCGTCGCCGGGGACGTCCTGGACCAGGACCTGGCGGGCCTCGTCGCGGGACCGCGCCCGGGCCGCCCGCGCCGACCGGCCCGCGTGGCCGGCAACCTCCCCTACAACGTGTCCACGCCGATCCTGCGGCGCCTGGTGGAGGCCCAGCACCGGCACGCCTGCTTCGAGGACGCCACCCTCATGCTGCAGCGGGAGGTCGCGGACCGGGTCGTGGGCCGGCCGGGGTCGCGGGACTACGGCCCCCTCGCGATCCTGACGCGGGCCGCCGCCCGCGCCGAGCGGATCCTGGCCCTGCCCCCCGGCGCCTTCCGGCCGCCGCCGCGGGTGCGCTCGGCGGTGGTCAGCCTGCGGTTCCGCCCCTCGCCGGCCCCGGTCGGCGACCGCGCGCTGTTCGAACACCTCGTCCGAACCCTGTTCTCGCAACGGCGCAAGACGGTGCTGAACGCCCTCGCGCCGCTGGTCCGCGAGACGGCCCGATGCTCGCCGCGGGAGGTCCTGGAACGGGCGGACGTGGCGGCGGACCGCCGCCCCGCGACGCTCGACCTCGCCGAACTCGCCCGGCTCGCGGATGCCCTGGCGGCGGCGCGATGATCGCGCGACCGGCCACCGCGCCCGAAGTTCCTGCCCGCGCAGAAGTCCCCCGTCCCGTTTCCGGGCGGGGCGGCCACGAGGAAGCATGACTTCGACACCGGAACGCCCCGCGGCGGCCGAACCGGCGCTGGAGGTCGTCCCCTGCGGCGGTCTCGGCGAGTTCGGCATGAACATGATGCTCGTCACCTGGCGCGGCACCGCCATCCTCGTCGACGCCGGCGCGATGCTCCCGGGGCCGGAGCTGCCCGGCGTCGACCTCGTCATCCCCGATCCCGGCCACCTGGAAGAACGCGTCGGCCGGCTCTCGGCGGTGGTGCTGACCCACGGGCACGAGGACCACGTCGGGGCCCTGCCCTACGTGTGGCCGCTCGTGGACGGGCCGGTGTACGGCACGCCGCTGACCCTCGCCCTCGCCGGCCGGAAGCTCGCCGAGCACGGCTTCGACCCCGACGAGCGCTGCCGCCCGCTGGAGGCCGGCGGCACGGCCGAGGTGGGCGAGGTCACGGTCGAGCTCATCCGCGTGACCCACAGCATGCCGGACTGCGTGGCCGTGGCCCTGCACACGCCGGCCGGCGTCATCGTGCACAGCGGCGACTTCAAGATCGACCAGACCCCGATCGACGGCCAGCCCCTCGACGTCCACCGTTTCGCGGAGCTCGGACGGGAGGGCGTGCTCGCCTTCTTCGGCGACAGCACCAACATCGAGCGGCCCGGGTTCACCGGGTCGGAGATCGACGTCGTGCCGGGGCTCGAAGAGGTGTTCGCGGGCGCGAAGGGCCGCGTGGTGGTCACCGCGTTCGCGTCGAGCCTGCACCGGATCCGGATTCTCGCGGACCTCGCCGCGCGGTTCGACCGCAGGCTCGCCTTCGTGGGGCGGAGCCTCGTCCAGAACACCGAAATCGCGACGCGCCTGGGGTACCTGCGCCTGCCGGCCGGGCTGCAGATTCGGGAGGCCGAGGTCGGCGGCTACCCCGCCCGGCGGGTGGCCTGCGTAACCACCGGGTCGCAGGGCGAGCCGCTGGCCGCGCTGTCGCGCATCGCCATCGACGGCCATCGCCACGTCCGGCTCGAGCCGGACGACGTCGTGGTCTTCTCGGCCCGCGCCATTCCGGGCAACCAGCGGGCCATCGGACGGGTGATCGACCACATCGCCCGCCGCGGGGCGGAAGTCGTGCACGAGGCGCTCAAGGCCGTGCACGTCTCGGGTCACGGCAGCGCCGAGGAGCTGAAAATGTTGCTCTCGCTGGTCAAGCCGCGCTACTTCGTGCCGATACATGGGGAGTACAGGTACCTCGCGGAGCACGCGCGGGTCGCCGGGCGGGTCACGGGAGGAGAGACGACGGTGCTGCTGGCCGAAGACGGGGACGTCATCCGCCTCGCCCCCGGCGAGGCGCGCATCGCGGGCCGGGCCGCGACCGGCCGCGTCCTCATCGACGGCACGCGGTCCGGCGAGGTCGGAAGCCAAGTCCTGCGGCATCGCCGGCACCTCGCGGCGGACGGCGTGGTCGTGCCGGTGATCGCCGTCAACCGGCGGGAGGGCAGGATCGAGGGACGGCCGGACGTCGTCACGCGGGGCGTGGTGCTCGACGAGCGCACGAACGTCGTGCTCGACACCGTGCCGGACTGGCTGGCCGAGGTCCTCGGCGGGGCCGGCCCCGAGGAGATGTCCGATCGCGACCTGCTCACCGAGCGCGTCCGCATCGAACTGCAACGCCTGTTCCGCAGGCAGGCGGGCCGGCGCCCCCTCGTGCTGCCGGTCATCATGGAGGTCTGACGGGTGTCCCGATCCACGCTGTCACGCTGGTTGAGCGAGTTCTTCGGGGTGGCGCTCTTCGCCGCCGCGGCGTTCTCGTTCGTCGCCCTCGCCACCTACGACCCCGCCGATCCGGTCTGGTTCTTCAGCACCGGCGGGCACGAGACGCCCGTGAACTTCGCGGGGCGCGTCGGCGCGTTCGTGGCCGAGCTGTCCCTGCAGCTCGTCGGGTTCGGCGCCTACCTGCTTCCGCTCGTTCTGCTCGCGCTCGGCTGGCACTACTTCTGGTGCCGGGCGGTCGAGGGGCCGTACGTCCGGGCGGTGGGCCTGGGGCTGACCCTCGGCTGCACCTCTTCCTTCCTCGCCCTCGCGTTCTCCGCCTTCGACACCGTCGAACGCCCGTTCCGGGCCGGCGGCTACCTCGGGGAATGGCTCGCGGGCCTTCTCGCCGAGTACCTGAGCCGCACCGGCTCGATCATCCTCATCCTCACCGGGCTCTTCCTAGCGGTCCTCCTGCTCACCCAGGTGTCGTTCGGCCAACTGCTCAGCCGGTCGCTCGCCGGCATCGCCCGGAGCGGGGCCGCCCTGCGCGACGCCGCGTTCGCCGCGTGGCGGGACCGCCCCCGCAAACGGGGCCGCGGCCGCCGCGGCGCGGTCGCCGAGCCCCACCGGACCGGGCCTCCGGCCGCCCCCGCGGCCGCGACCGCGGCGGCCGGTCCGCCCGCCGACCGGCCGGGGCGATCCCGGACGCGCGGACGCCGGAACGCCGCGCCCGCCGCGAAGCACGCCGGACGCGCCAACCCGGGGCCCGCCATCCGGACGCCGCAACCGGCCCCGCCGCCGGCGGCCGCTCCCCCGGCGACACCGGCGCTGGCGACGCTGGGGCTGCAGCCGCCGCCCGCGCCGCGGCTGTCGTCGGACGGCGGCGGAAAGGCCTTCACGCTGCCGCCGCTGTCCCTGCTCGACCCGGTCCGGGCCAAGCAGCAGTTCGACGAGCGCGAGCTGCTGGAGAACGCCAGGCTGCTGGAGAACA
Source organism: Vicinamibacterales bacterium (assembly GCA_963664545.2). Classification (GTDB taxonomy): domain Bacteria; phylum Acidobacteriota; class Vicinamibacteria; order Vicinamibacterales; family UBA8438; genus JAJEEA01. Next base: position 5,452,398 of record OY761475.2, read on the forward strand.
AGTGCCAGGAGTTCTCCGTGCGGGGAACGGTCATCCAGATACACCCGGGGCCGGTGGTGACGACCTACGAGTTCCAGCCGGACGCCGGCGTGAAGTACAGCCGGGTGACCGGCCTCGCCGACGATCTCTGCCTGGCGATGCTGGCGGAATCCATCCTGATCGAGCGGCTCGCCGGCCGTTCGACCGTCGGCATCCAGATACCGAACCGGGTGCGGGAGCAGATCTCCCTGCGGCAGATGCTCGATTCCCCCCCCTACCGGGACAACGACTCGAAGCTGGCCCTGGCCCTGGGCCGCCGAATCCACGGCGAGCCGATCGCGGGCGATCTGGCGAAGATGCCCCATCTCCTGATCGCGGGCGCGACCGGCACCGGCAAGAGCGTGGCGATGAACGCGATGCTCACCAGCATCCTCTACAAGGCCACGCCCGACGACGTGCGGTTCATCCTGATCGACCCCAAGCGGCTCGAGCTCGGCATGTACAAGGACATCCCCCACCTGCTGACCCCGGTGGTGGTCGAGCCCAAGCTGGCCGCCAACGCCCTGCGCTGGGCCGTCCACGAGATGGAGGAGCGCTACAAGCAGCTCGCGGCGGAGGGCGTCCGCAACCTGGAGCAGTACAACCGCAACGTGCGCGGACAGTTGCAGGAGGCGGCGGACGGGCGGGGCGGGGCGCCGCCGCCCGACGCCGACGAACTGCCGAAGCCGCTGCCCTACATCGTGCTCGCCATCGACGAGCTGGCCGACCTGATGATGCTCGTGGGGCGCGAGGTCGAGGAGTCGATCGCCCGCCTCGCCCAGATGGCGCGGGCCGTCGGCATCCACCTGATCCTGGCCACCCAGCGCCCGTCGGTCGACGTGATCACCGGCCTGATCAAGGCCAACCTCCCGTCGCGCATCTCGTTCCGGGTGTCTTCCAAGGTCGATTCGCGCACCATCCTCGACAGCAACGGGGCCGAGCAGCTCCTGGGCCGCGGCGACATGCTGTACCTGCCCCCCGCCTCGTCGCGGCTCGTGCGGGTGCACGGCCCCTACATCTCGGAGCAGGAGACGGCGCGCGTCTGCGGCTTCCTGCGCAAGCAGGGCCGCCCCGCCTACGACGAGTCGATCACCGCCGAGGATAAGCCGGCCGAGGCCGACGCCTTCGAGAAGGACGACCTGTACGACGAGGCGGCGCGCCTCGTGGTCGCGGCGGGCCAGGCGTCGATCTCCCATCTCCAGCGCCGCCTGAAGATCGGGTTCAGCCGCGCCGGACGCCTCGTGGACATGATGGAGGCGGACGGGCTGGTGTCCGCCGGCACCGGCGGCAAGGCCCGCGAGGTGCTGGTCGGGGCCGACTACTTCGACCAGGTCGACATGCAGCTCCGCTGACCGCGGGCGCCCGGCGCGTCGGGAAGATACCGGTGCTCCCGGACGGTGGTCCCTCCCGCCGCTGACGGAGCGTCGCGCCCCGCCCGGGGCGTGCCCGCCCGGAGAGGGCGGCGGGCGCGCGGCTGCCGGTCAAGTGCGGGAAGGGTCGAAGGCGACGGGCGCCCGGCCCCCGGTCAGGCGCGGGAAGGGTCGTCGGCCGTGTCGACCCAGTCGGCCTCGAACGGCAGCGCGGCCAGCGTGCGCACGCCGACCCCGGTGGCCCCCTTGACGCTGTACGGCTTGCCCTCCTCGTGCCAGGCGGTGCCGGCGATGTCGAGGTGGGCCCACGGCCGGTCGCCGGTGAACGCCTTCAGGAACATGCCCGCGGTGATCGCCCCCGCGTCGCGCCCCCCGATGTTGGCGAGGTCGGCGGTCTCGCTCTTGAGCTGCTCGGCGTACTCGTCATAGGCGGGCAGCGGCCACAACCGCTCCCCCGCCCCCGCCGCCGTCCCGCGGACCGATTCGACCCATGACGGCGGCGTCCCCACGAGGCCCGAGGCGTGATGACCCAGGGCCACCACGCAGGCGCCGGTGAGGGTGGCGACATCCACCAGGTGGGTGGCCCCGAGCTGCCGCGCGAGGACGAGCGCGTCGGCGAGGATGAGCCGCCCCTCCGCGTCGGTGTTCAGTACTTCGACCCGCTTGCCGTCGGCCGCGGTGAGCACGTCGCCGGGCCGGATGGCCCGGCCCCCCGGCATGTTCTCGACCGCCGGCACGACGCCGATCACGCGCACCGGCGGGGCGAGCCGCCCGATGGCCCGCATCGCGCCGACCACCGCGGCCCCGCCCGACATGTCGTGCTTCATCAGGCCCATGCCGTCGGACGGCTTGATCGAGATGCCGCCGGTGTCGAACGTCACGCCCTTGCCGACGAGCCCTAGCACCGGCCCTCCGTCTTGGGCCTCCTCGGGCTCGTAGCGCATGACGATGACCCGCGGGGGCTCGACGCTGCCCTGCGCCACGCCCCGGACGAGCCCCATGCCCCGCGAGTCGATGGCCTCCTCCGCGAGCACCTCGACCGAGGTCCGCGGGCCGTTCGCGAGGTCGAGGGCGCGGTCGGCGAAGACCCGCGGGGTGAACAGGTTCCCGGGCTCGTTCGACAGCTCGCGCGCGAGGTTCGTACAGCCCGCGAGCAGCGCCCCCCGGCGGGCGGCCGCCGCCACGTCCGCGTCCGGGTCGCCGCCGACGACCAGCTCGACCCCGGTCAGCGGCAGGCTGTCCGGCTCGTCGGTCTTGAACCGGGTGTCGCGGAACGCGCCCAGCACCAGGCCCTCGACGGCCGCCTGCGCCATCCGCGCGGTTCCGCCGGAGCCGCCGCACGCGAAGACGAGCCGCCGGGCGCGCCGGGCGCGCGCGGCCATGCCCGCGACCCCGGCCACCGTGCGCGCCCGGTCCGGCGCGTAGGCGGCGCGGGGGCCCGCCCCCACCAGGAGCACGCGCCGGGTGCCCCAGTCGGCGTCGACCACGTCCGTCAGGTACAGCTCGTGCAGCTTCCCGGTCAGCTCGCCCGAGGCGCGGGCGCGGCCGACGGCGCCGGCGGTGGCGGCGTCGAGTCCGCGCAGGTCGTCGTTGGCGTCGTCTTCGAAGAACGGGGCGCAGAGCAGATCGGCCCGCGAACCGCTCAGCGCGCCGGCGCGGCAGTCGACAGGCAGGATTTCATTCGCGGGTTCCATGGGCGGATTATAGCCCGCGCCCCGGACCGGCCCGGACGGATCGCATCGGCTTCGACGCCCGCCGCCCCGCACCCCGCCGGGCCGCCCGCGCCCCGGCCATACGGCGGGTCAAACCGGGACGCCGCGCGGGTCGCCCCAGACGGACGGCGTGAGGCGCGGGCGACGGCCGCACTCGTCCGGTCCGCGCAGGAGCGACGCGTACACCGTCCCCTCGTTCAGGTGCAGCAAGTCGTCGCTGACCTGCTCGATGCGTCGCCGACGCTGTTTGGGTCATCCCGTGCTGGCGCTGCGGAGCCGTCGGCGTTACAATCGATCCATGCAGGGACCTCCCCCGCGCCGACCCGTCGGCTGCTTCCTCCTGGGGGCGGCGTTGCTCGCCCTGGCGTTCCCGGCGGGCGCGGCCGCCCAGGACGACGGCGAGCGCCCGGAGCTCACCCTCCGCGCGCGCCCGAACGTGACGTTCGCCACGAACGCGGTCTCCTTCACGGGCCTCCTGCGGGGCGGGGCGGACGACTACGAGGAGTTCTACTGCCTCAGCGCCGAATGGGACTGGGACGACGGGACGCGCTCGGAGAGCGTCTTCGACTGCGATCCCTACGAGCCGGGGGTGAGCGAGATCCGGCGCCGCTTCTCGCGGCGGCACACCTTCCAGTTCGCCGGCCCCTTCGATGTCCGGCTGAACCTCAAGCGCGGCGACGACGTGGTCGCGTCGGCCCGGGTCCGGGTCACCGTCCGGGGCGGCCGGTTCTCCGACTGAGCATCGTCCGCCGCGACCCGCCTAGACCGGCCCCCGCCGGGGCGCGCTGCGATGCGCAGTTCGACCCGCCTCAGTCGTCCCGCATGCAGTCGACGTGTTCCGCGTGCCGCGCCACCACGCGCAGCTCGACCGGCCGCAGCCGGCCTGCGTCCAGACGATACGCCCTCACCTCGGCGGGGGCCGGTGACGCAATCACGTACACGAGCGCCGTATCGTCGGCTTCGCGCGCATCCGTCGCCGAGGGCGACGGCGGCGATGCGGGGTGCGAATGGTAGGCGCCGACCACCGCGAGGCCGACCGCGCGGGCGGCCCTGACGGCGGCGAAGTGGTCGGCCGGATCGATCAGGTAACGCGTGGGGCTCCGCCGCAGGTTCCGGGCCGGCCACGCGCGGGTGACCCGCGTATCGGTCTCCGCCGGGACGCCGATGAGGAGGCCGCAGCACTCGTCCGGCAGGGCCCGCCGCGCGTGGTCGAGCACGGCGTCGCGCACCGTCCGCGGCATATGAACGACGCCGCCCATCGATCGGGATGCTCCCTGCCCCGGCCGTCCCGCACCGGGTCCGCCGCCCGGATCACTCCCGCCGCTTGTCGCCGCGAAGCCGGGCGAGATGCGCCCGCCAGGTCCCCGCCGACTCGAAGACCCGGTCGATCTCCTCCCCGCCGTCCAGTCCCGCGCGCAGCGCCTGGAGTTCGCCGATGAGCTCGTCGAGGGCCTTCGAGATGATGTCGGCGTTCGAGCGGCAGATGTCGCGCCAGATGTCGGGCGGGCTCGACGCGAGCCGGGTGGCGTCGAACAGCCCCCGCCCCGTCAGGGCCAGCCCGCGCTCGCCGGCCCGGTTGCCCACGACGTGCATGAGGGCGCTCGCCGCGAGCTGCGGCAGGTGGCTGACGAACGCGAGGAGCCGGTCGTGCTCGTCCGGGTCGAGCACATGGGGCTCGGCGCCCAGCGTGCGGACGAACTCGGAGAGCCGTTCGACCACCCCCGCCGCCGCGTCGCCGTCCGGGGTGAACAGCCACGGCCGGTCGACGAAGAGGTCCGCCCGGGCGTGCTCGATCCCGCCCCGCGGGGCGCCCCCGAGGGGATGCCCGCCGACGAAGGCGAACCGCGACGGAAGCTGGCGGGCGGCCTCGACCGTCGTCCGCTTGGTGCTGCCGACGTCGGTCACCACCGCGGGGGTGTTGACGTGGCGTTCCAGCTCGGCGAGCCGGTCGATGTTCTGCTCGACGGGCGCCGCGAGGATGACGAGGTCCGCCTCGGCCATCACCACGGGGTCGTCGGCGGCCACGTCGATGGCGTGGAGCACCATCGCCTTCTCGAGGACCTCCTTGCGGTCGACGCCGATGACGAGGCAGGCGGGCCAGTGCCGCCTCGCCGCGAGGGCAATCGAGCCGCCGATGAGCCCGAGGCCGACGATGGCCACCTTGTCGAACGGCGGCGGGGCCGTCGCCGCCGCCTGCGGCTGGATGACGGGCAGGAGCGTGGGCTTGTCGCTCACCGGCGTCACGTCCCCCAGGCGCGCCAAGCGACCGGCTCGAGGCAGATGCTGCGCCCGATGGCCGGCGCGATGATGCGCAGCTCGGCCATGAGCCGGTCGAACTGCGACGGGAAGATCGACTGCGCGCCGTCGCTCAGGGCGTGGTCGGGGTCGGGATGGACCTCGATGAGCAGCCCGTCGGCGCCGGCCGCGATGGCCGCCCGCGCCATCGGCGCGACCTTGTCGCGCAGGCCCGTGCCGTGGCTGGGGTCGGCGATGATCGGCAGGTGGCTGAGCTTGTGGACCACCGGAATCGCGGAGATGTCCAGGGTGTTCCGCGTATAGCTCTCGAAGGTCCGGATGCCCCGCTCGCACAGGATCACGTTCGGGTTGCCGCCCGAGAGCACGTACTCCGCCGACAGCAGCCACTCTTCGATGGTGGCGGAGATGCCGCGCTTGAGGAGGACGGGGGCGGCGCTGCCCCCCAGCTCGCGCAGCAGGGTGTAGTTCTGCATGTTGCGGGCGCCGACCTGCAGGATGTCGGCGTACCGGGCCACGAGCTCGATCTGGCTGACGTCCATGACCTCGGAGGCGACCTTGAGGCCCTCGGCGTCGGCCGCCGCCCGCATCAGCCGCAGCCCCTCCTCGCCCAGCCCCTGGAAGCTGTAGGGCGAGCTGCGCGGCTTGAACGCCCCGCCCCGCAGCACCTTGGCTCCCGCCTTCCTGACGGCGGCGGCGGCCGCCCCGATCTGCTCCTCGGTCTCGACCGAGCAGGGGCCGGCCATGACGATCACCTCGTCGCCCCCGACGCGGAAGCCGCCCAACGACACCGTCGTGTTCTCGGGCCGGAACGTCCGGCTCGCCAGCTTGTAGGGCTCGGTGATGCGCATCACCTCGTGCACGCCGTCCATCACCTCGATGAGGCGGGCGTCGAACGACCGGTCGCCCCCCACCGCCCCCAGCACGCTGCGGAGCTGGCCCGTCGACCGGTGCACGTCGAACTCGTTCTCCACGAGATGCGCGATCACGTGCTGGATCTGCTCCTCGCTCGCGCGTTCTTCCATCACGACAACCATGACCCCTGCCCTCGCTTCCGCCTTCCTCTCCGTTTCTCCACCTCTTCGTCGCGCCGTGCCACGCGGGCGCCTCGGCGATCCGCGGGCCCCCTCCGCGCGCGGTGCAACGCGGGGTTTCACCACGGGCTCCCGGCCGCGTCACCCCGACGAGCGTTCCAGGCGCCGCGCCTCGTCGATGATCCGCTCGAAGAGCCGCGTGATCGCGTCCCCGTCGAGCGGGCCGTGATTCTCCGACCGCACGTGGCTCAGCACCTCGCGCTCGCGCTGCGGCTGATAAACCTTGAGCCCCACCGTCTCCTTGATCCGCCCGATGGCCTGCGCGCAGCCCGCCCGCTCGTTCAGCAGCCTCACGAGCCGGGCGTCGATCTCGTCCATCCGGTCCCGGATCTTCGCGATCTCCCGCTGCGCCGCCTCGAGCTCGGACGCCGCCGGTCGCCGGTCCTCTGTCATGCCGCGCCCGTACCTCCCCCGGCGACCGTCCGCCGCCGGCTCCGCCCGCCATCCAATCGACCCGCCGGGGCGCCGCCTCGGTCCAGCGGACGCCCGGCCGCCATCGCCTACGCGCCGCTCGGCACCCGACACTGGGTTCTACCGCGCAGACGCCTGAGTGCGTTGCCTTTGAGCCAAGCCACGTTCGACGCCATCGCCTACGCGCCGCTCGGCGGGTCCGAAACGCCTAGCCCGGAGAGCCTCGCCTGCGGCTCCGCTCGCCGCCCAACGAACCCGGTTAGGAGTCGGCACCGTTCTACGCAGACTCCTAGCGCGCCGACGGTTGCGGTGCGTCGCCCCTCAGCCAAGCCACGTAGCGCTCGACCGCGTCCACGAGCCCGTCCGAGCCCGCCTCGCGGGCGATGGTGTCCACGAGGGCGCTCCCCACCACCCCGGCGTCGGCGTACTCCCCGACCTCGCGCAGGTGCTCGGGTCGCGAGAGCCCGAACCCGATCGCCACCGGCAGCGGCGACGCGGCCCGGATCCGATCAACGAGGCCCCGCACGCCGGACGCCACGTCGGCCCGCGCGCCCGTCACCCCGAGCCGGGAAATGCCGTAGAGGAACCCGCGTCCCAGCTCGGCCGCCCGCCGGATGCGGTCGTCGGTGGTCGTCGGGCTGAGCAGGAAGATAGGGTCCATGCCCGCCTCGACGATGGTGCGGCGCAGACCGTCCGCCTCTTCTATCGGCAGATCGAGGACGAGCACGCCGTCTACGCCGGCCGCCGCCGCCCGCGTCGCGAACCGCTCCGCCCCGAAGCGCAGGACGGGGTTCGCGTAGGTGAACACCACCACCGCCGCCCCGAGGTCGCCCCGCGCGTCTTCGATCAGGTCCAGCGTGCCGGCGAGGGTCGTGCCCGACGCGAGGGCGCGTTCCGACGCGCGCTGGATGACGGGCCCGTCCGCGAGCGGATCGGAGAACGGCACCCCGACCTCGATCACGTCCGCACCGGCCCGGTCCAAGGCGCGGAGGATGGCCCCCGAGCGCTCCAGGTCGGGGTCGCCAGCGGTGACGTAGGTCACGAGGCCGGTCCGGCCGGCGGCGCGGAGATCCGCGAAGCGGTCGGCGATCCGCGAGCTCATGCCTCCGCCTCCGGCCCCGCCGCCGCACCGCCGTCCGCGCCGACGCCGCCCTCGGCGGCCGATCCCGGCGCGGGATCGCGGCCGAGGCCGCGGTCGCGCGCGATTTCGACGTCCTTGTCGCCCCGGCCGGACAGGTTGACGAGGACCACCGCTCCGCTTCCGCAGTCGCGGGCGACCTTCTCGGCGTGCGCGAGGGCGTGCGCCGACTCCAGGGCGGGAATGATCCCCTCCAGGCGCGCCATCCGCTGGAACGCCGCCAGCGCCTCGTCGTCCGACACCCACGCGTACTCGGCGCGGCCCAGGTCGCGCAGCCACGCGTGCTCGGGACCGACCGCCGCGTAGTCGAGGCCGGCGGACACCGAGTGGGTCGGCTCGATGTTGCCGTCGAGGTCCTGCAGAATGACGCTCCGCGTGCCCTGCAGGACGCCCACCGCGCCGGTGGCGAACCGGGCCGCGTGCCGGCCCGCGGTGATCGCCTCCCCGCCCGCCTCGACCCCGATCAGCCTGACCCCGCGGTCGTCGACGAACCCGTCGAAGATGCCGAGGGCGTTGCTGCCGCCGCCCACGCAGGCGACGACCGCGTCGGGCAGGCGCCCCGCCAAGTCCAGAATCTGGCGACGCGCCTCGCCGCCGATGACCGACTGGAACTCGCGCACCATCAGAGGGTAGGGATGGGGGCCGAGGACCGAGCCCAGCAGGTAGTAGGTGCCGTGGACGTTGGTGACCCAGTCGCGCATCGCCTCGTTGATGGCGTCCTTCAGGGTCCGGCTCCCCGCGTCGACGCCGGTCACCTTCGCGCCGAGCAGCCGCATCCTCACCACGTTGAGGGCCTGCCGCGCCATGTCCTCGGCCCCCATGTAGACCTCGCAGTCGAGCCCGAGGAGGGCGCAGGCGGTGGCCGTGGCCACCCCGTGCTGGCCGGCGCCGGTCTCGGCCACCACCCGGCGCTTGCCCATCCGGACCGCGAGGAGGGCCTGGCCCAGGGCGTTGTTGATCTTGTGGGCGCCGGTGTGGGCGAGGTCCTCGCGCTTGAGGAACAGCTTGGCGCCGCCGACTTGCTCGGACCAACGCCGGGCCTCGCACAGCGATGTCGGCCGGCCGACATAGCGGTCGAGCAGACCCGCGAGTTCCCGCCTGAAGGCGGGATCGGCGCGGGCCGCGAGGTACGCCGCCTCGAGCTCCGCGACCGGCGCCACCAGGGTCTCGGGCACGAAGCGCCCGCCGTAGGCACCGAAGTAGCCGCGCGCGTCGGGGTCCCGCCGCCCGAAGGCCGCGCCCGCCGCGACGGTGCTTTCCGTGGTCGTCATGTCTCGCGCTCCGGCAGCCCGCGGCGGCAGGCCCGGCTGCATTCGACCGACGCGTGCATCCCGCCCGACGGCGTCGTTCCCGGTCTCATGGGTCCGATGTGCTCCTTCCTCACACCCCGCCGGGCTTGGGCGCCCCGCCGTCCGTCGGCGCCGCGTCCGCCGCGGCGAGCGCGGCGAAGAACGCCCGCAGGCGGTCCGGGTCCTTCACCCCCGGCTGCGACTCGACCCCCGACGACACGTCGAGGCCGTAGGGGGCGACCTGCCGAACCGCGTCGGCCACGTTCTCGGCCCGCAGCCCGCCCGACAGCATCAACGGACGCCGCCGGGCGAGCCGCGCCGCCCGCGTCCAGTCGACCCGACGTCCCGTCCCCCCCATGCGCACCGGGTCGAACGCGTCGACCAGCATCGTCGCCCCGGACCATACCGCGTCGGGATCCTCGTCGGCGTCGTCCCCGGACAGCCGCACCGCCTTGATGACGCGCCGGCGGCACTGTTGGCACGCCGCGGCCGATTCCCGCCCGTGAAGCTGGACGGCGCTCAGGCCCACCTGGTCGGCGACGGCGTTCACCTCGTCGACCGGCTGGTCGACGAACACCCCCACCCCGCCCACGTGGGGCGGCAGCCCGGCCAGGATGGCGGCGGCCGTCTCCGGTTCCACGAACCGCGGGCTGCGGGGCCAGAAGATGAAGCCGACCCACGCCGCGCCGAGCCGGGCCGCGAGCTCGGCGTCCCCGGGCCGGGTGATCCCGCAGATCTTGACCGGCGGCGTCATCGGACTTCCTCCGCCGCCATGTCCTCGGCCGCCGCGAAGACCATGGGGATCTCCCCGCCGACATGCTCTCGACGCGCGGCGGGCGCGGTCATCGCAGATCCTCTGCCGGCCTGCCTCCGACCCGGGGTCGCCGCGCTCATTCCGGTCCCCCGCCGGCAGGTCGCCGAACGACGGCCCACCAAGTCACCGGGGTCCCCCCGCCGGGATGTTCCCGACCGCGGCGGGCGCGGCATCCGCCGTCGGCGTTCCCGCCAGCAGGTCGCGCAGAGCCGTGCCGGGGTCGTCGGCGGTCATCAACGTCTCGCCGATGAGGAACGCCCGGTAGCCGGCCGCGCCCAGCCGCGCGAGGTCAGCGCCCGTCCGCAGGCCGCTCTCGGCGACCCCGATCGCGCCCGCCGGCATCCGTCCGGCGAGCCGGTGCGACGCCTCGACGTCGACGGCCAGGGTCCGCAGGTTGCGGTTGTTCACCCCGATGACCGCCGCCCCGGCCCGTGCCGCGCGGTCGAGCTCGTCCGCGTCGTGCACTTCAACGAGGACCCCCAGTGCCAGCTCCCCCGCCCGCGCGTGCAGCGCGCCGAGCTCGGCGTCGTCGAGGGCGGCCGCGATCAGCAGCACCGCGTCGGCGCCGGCCGCCGCCGCCTCCAGCAACTGGTACGGCGCGACGATGAAGTCCTTGCGGAGTACGGGGATGCCGACGGCGGCGCGCACCGCGTGCAGGTGGTCGAGCGATCCGTCGAAGAACGTCGGCTCCGTCAGCACCGAGACCGCCGCCGCCCCGTTCCGCTCGTAGGCCGCCGCGATCTCCTCCGGCCGATAGTCCGGGCGGAGGATGCCACGCGACGGCGACCGGCGCTTGCACTCGGCGATCACGTTGGGGCGGCCGGGGGCGGACAGGGCCGCCTCGAACCGCGCCTTCCCGTCGAGGCCCGCGGGGACGCGCGACGCCAGGGTCGACTCCGGGACCACCCGCCGTCGGTCGCTCACTGCCCGGCGCGTAGCCGCGACGATCGTCGCGAGCACGTCCGGTCCGGGGTCGGGGCGGACGGCGGACGTCATGCTGCCCCCGCCTTCGTCATCGCCGCCGGCCGTCCGGCGTCTCCGGGGCGGCGCCGGTGCCCGGGTCCAACGTCATGCCTCTGCCGGCTCGGGCCCCGATCCACACCGCCCGCCAGCTCCGTGACACCTAGTCCAGGTGAGCACGGAGGCACCCTGACGCTTCGGTCCCGGTCGACACCACCAGCGAGCCCCGTCCGTCCCAGTGCGGTACCGGCGCGCGGGTCCGAGGTCATGCCGCCCCCGTTTCCGCGGCGGTCGCCGCCACGAGCCGGTCCAGCGTCCCCCGCGCCCGGCCGTCGTCGAGGGCGGCGGCGGCCATCGCGACCCCCTCCCGCAGGCTGCCGGCGCGCTCGGTGATGAACAACCCCGCCGCCGCGTTCGCCAGCACCATGTCGCGCGGGGGACCGTGGCGTCCGGCCAGCACGTCCCGCGCGATCGCCTCGTTGTCGGCCGGCGACTCGGCCCGGATGTCCTCGAGGCGGGCCACCGGCAGCCCGAAGTCGTCCGGATGCAGGAAGAAGCTGCGGATGACGCCGCCGCGGCACTCCGACACCTTGGTGTGGCCGGTGGTCGATATCTCGTCGAGCCCGTCCGCGCCGTGCGCCACCCACGCCCGTTCGGTCCCGAGGTCGGCGAGGGCCCGCGCCAGCAAGTCGGTGTGGTCGGGCCGCGACACCCCGACGATCTGCCGGGCGACGCCGGCGGGGTTGGTCAGGGGGCCGAGCAGGTTGAAGACGGTGCGCACGCCGAGCTCGCGCCGGGTGGGGGCGGCGTGCCGCATCGAGGGATGGAACGTGGGCGCGAACAGGAACGCGATGCCGACGTTGTCGAGGCAGCGCTCGACGACCGGGGGGGGCGCGTCAACGGCGACCCCGAGGGCGGCGAAGATGTCCGCGCTGCCGCAACGGCTCGACACGGCGCGGTTGCCGTGCTTGGCCACGGTCACCCCGCAGCCGGCGAGGACGAGGGCGGCGAGCGACGACACGTTGAACGTCGACGCGCGGTCGCCGCCGGTGCCGCAGGTGTCGAACCGGGGCCGGTCGCCGGCCGGCAGGGGGACCGCGTTGGCGCGCATCGTCTTGGCCAGCCCCACGATCTCGGACGGCCGCTCCCCCTTCATCGACAGCGCGACGAGCAGCCCCGCGATCTGGGCGGGGGCGGCGCGCCCCGCCATGATCTCCTGCATGGCGTCCGCCGCCTCGTCGACGCTCAGATCCTGCCGGCGGTGCAGCCTCTCGATCAGGTCGGCGAACACGTCAGCTCTCCAGGAAGTTGCGCAGAATCCGGTGGCCGACCCCGGTCAGCACCGACTCGGGATGGAACTGCACCCCGTGGACGGGCCGGTTGCGGTGGCGCAGGGCCATGATGGTGCCGTCGTCGGCGGTCCGGGCCGCGACCTCGAGCTCGGGGGGGCACGTGCCGGGGTCCACCGCCAGCGAGTGATAGCGCCCCGCTTCGATGGGATTCTCGATGCCGTCGAAGACGCCCCGGCCGTCGTGCTCGACCACCGATCGCTTGCCGTGCACCAGGGTCGGCGCCGAGGCTATCGCCGCCCCGAACGCCAGTCCGATGGCCTGGTGCCCGAGGCAGACCCCGAGGATCGGCAACTCCGCCCCGAAGCGGCGGATCGCGTCCACCGTCACCCCGGCGTGCTCGGGCCGCCCCGGCCCCGGCGAGATGACGATGCGCTCGGGCCCGAGCGCCGCGATCCCCTCGACCGTCACCTCGTCGTTGCGGCGGACGGTGAGGGTCGCCCCCAGCTCGCCCAGGTACTGGACGAGGTTGTAGGTGAACGAGTCGTAGTTGTCGATGACCAGCACCATGATGCGCGCCCGTTGCCCTGCCCGCCGAATCGCCGCCCGGCGGCGCCGCCTCCCGTCGCTCCGACCTGTTCGCCGCCGGCTGCCTCCGCCTTCGCCCGCGGTGCGACCTGTCGGCACCCGGCGGCTTCGCCTCCAGCCGCGGCGGCTGCTTCCGCCGGCCGCGTCCGCGCCCTCCCTACACCATCTCCAGTGCCCGCAGCAGCGCCGACGCCTTGTCCCGCGTCTCGTCGTACTCCGCCGCGGGGTCCGAGTCGGCGACGATGCCCGCCCCCGCCTGCACGCGGGCGCGGCCGTCGCGCATCGTGATGGTGCGAATGGTGATGCAGCAGTCGAGGTTGCCCGCGAAATCGACGTAGCCGATGGCCCCCGCGTAGATGCCCCGGCGCGTCGGCTCGAGGTCCGAGATGATCTCCATCGCGCGGATCTTCGGGGCCCCCGACACGGTGCCGGCCGGGAAGCACGCGGCGAGGGCGTCGAGCCGGTCCTTGTCTTCGCGCAGCTTTCCCTCGACCCGGGACACGAGATGCATCACGTGCGAGTACCGCTCGAGCGCCATGAACTGCGCCACCCGCACCGAACCGTACTCCGCCACCCGCCCGATGTCGTTGCGGCCGAGGTCGACAAGCATGACGTGCTCGGCCTTCTCCTTCTCGTTCTCCTTGAGCTCCTCGGCGAGCCGGCGGTCCTCGGCGTCGTCCCGGCCGCGCGGACGGGTGCCGGCGATGGGATGGGTGACGACCTGCCGCCCCTCAACCCGCACCAGCATCTCGGGCGACGAACCCACGATGGACAGCCCGCCCATGCGGATGAAGTACATGTACGGCGAGGGGTTCACGTGCCGCAGGGCCCGGTACACGCTGAACGGGTCGGCGTCCACCGCGGTCTCGAAGCGCTGCGACAGGACCACCTGGAAGATGTCGCCGGCCGCGATGTGGTCCTTCGCGGTCCGCACCGCCGCCTCGAACGCCTCGCGGCTCGTGTTCGAGCGGACCTCCCGCGGCCCCGACGCGGTCACCGCCGGCTCGGACAGGCTGCGCTCGAGCTCCCGCTCGAGGAAGTGGATGCGGGCGCAGGCGAAGCGGTAGGCGGCGTCGAGGTCCGCGCCGGGGTCGACGCGGGCGTTGGCGATGACGAGTATGCGGTGCTTGACGTGGTCGAACGCGAGGATGGTGTCGAACACCATGAACGCGGCCTGGTCGTCGCCGGTCGCGGGCGCGTCGCGCCGCTCCCACACCGCCTCTAGCCCCGGCTCGAACCACTGCGCCGCCTCGTAGCCGAGGAAGCCGACGGCGCCGCCGGTGAACCGGGGCATGCCCGGCACGGCGGGGGCGCGGTAGTCGCTCACGACCCCCCGCAGGCGGTCGAGGAAGGGGCCCGGCTCGGTGGCGGTGACGCCGCCCTCCTCGACGATCGTCCGCCCGTCGCGCGCCCGCAACACGAGGAACGGGTCTTTGCCGAGGAACGAGTAGCGGGCGACCTGCTCGCCCCCCTCGACGCTCTCGAACAGGAAGGCGTAGTCGGCGTGCTCGGCCACCTTGAGGAACGCCGACAGGGGCGTGAGGAGGTCGGCGAGGATCTCCTTGCAGACCGGCACGAAGGTGCCGCGCCCGGCCAGCTCGCGGAACGTCTCGAACGAGGTCATGCTCATGCCGGCGCTTCCTGCGCGGTCCCGTCCCGCGACGGCGACCCCGCCTGGGCGCGGGCGGCCAGAGCCTCCCGCGCCGCCCCGAGGAACAGCCCGGTCGAGGGGCGCGTCCCCAACCACCACTCGAACTGCCGCACCGCCTGGGCCGCGAGCATGTCGAGGCCGCCGAGGGTCCGGCAGCCCGCCGCCTCGGCGTCGCGCAGCAGCCGCGTCCGCTCGGGGTTGTAGACGAGGTCGTAGACCTTGCCCCCCCCCGCCAGCGCCTCCGCCGGCACGGGGGTGTCGTCGACGTGGGGCGCAGTGCCGACCGGCGTGGTGTTCACCAGCAGGTCCCAGGAGCCGGGCGCCGGCGGGAACGGGACCGCCGCGCCCCCCGCGAGGGTGGCGATCTCCGCCGCGCGCTCGGGACGGCGGGCGCACACCGCCACCGCGCCCCCGGCGTCGGCCAGCCCCACCGCCGCCGCCCGCCCCGCCCCGCCGGCCCCGAGCACGCAGCAGCGGAGCCCGCCGACGCCGCCCCGCGCCTCCAGCGGCGCGAGGAAGCCGGCCACGTCGGTGTTCAACGCCCGCCACCCGCCGTCGTCGGCGCGCAGGGTGTTGACGGCGCCGGTCCGCCGGCCCACCGGGTCGACGTCGACGACATGGTCCAGAATCGACTCCTTGAACGGCGCGGTGACGCTGAGCCCCTTCACGCCGAGGACCTGCGCGAGGGCCATGAGGTCTTCCGCGTCCGCGGCCTCGAAAGGAACATAGACGGCGTCGATTCCGGCCGCGGCGAAGCCCGCGTTGTGCATGACCGGCGACAGCGAGTGCGAGATGGGGGTGCCGGCCACGCCGTAGACCGCGGTCGAGGCCGATACGCGATGGCACCGGTAGAGGCCGAGCATGTCGGCCAGGGGCACCTGACCGGGGGCGACGCCGTCCCCGGCGTACGTCCAGGCCGAGCCGAAGCGCCCCGGCAGGAGGCGGGTCGGCACGCCGATCGGCCCCATCCCCACCAGCACCGCCGGCTCGCCCCCCGCCGCGCGCCCCAACCGGTGCAACCGCACCACGTCGGCGGCCGAACGGCTGTACGCCGCGATCTTGACAACCGCGGCCCCGGTGGCCCGCATCGTCCGGTACCGCGGCTCCAGGTCGGCCGGGGTGGCCTCGAAGTCGTGCGTCGACAGCACGACGTTGCGCCCCCCCCGCGCCGCGATCACCTCGTCGAACCCGGCGCCCCATTCCAGGTCCACCCAGTCGGCCCCGAGCTCCAACGCGCGTACGAGGATGCGCCGCCGCTCCTCCTCGGACCCGTCGAACCGGCCGCCCTCCCGGACGGGCCGGCAGGTGACCACGACCGGGCGGGACCGGCCGGCGAGGGCGCCGTCGACGTCGGGGTCGGCAACGCCGTCGAGCCGCAGCTCGACGAGGTCGGCGCCGACCGCCGCGTCCCGCGCCGCCCGCAGGCCGGCCATGGTGCCGGCCGTCACGGTGGCGCAGAGTCGAGCCCGGGTCATCGGAAGTCCCCGCACAAAAAAAGCCCCTCCAACCGGGGGCC
The DNA here is from genome assembly GCA_963664545.2 of Vicinamibacterales bacterium. Classification (GTDB taxonomy): domain Bacteria; phylum Acidobacteriota; class Vicinamibacteria; order Vicinamibacterales; family UBA8438; genus JAJEEA01. The sequence continues at coordinate 5,468,501 of OY761475.2, forward strand.
GGAGAGGCTGTCGCGTTCTGCTGTGGTTGTGATCAGGCGGGCAGACGCACCTCTCCGGGCCGGGTAAACCAGTAACCCCACCAGGCGCGCGCACCGCCTCCGCATGTCGCAGCGAAGCCGTGCCGCCGCGGAATCGTCTGCTCTTCGAACACCTGAGGCTCCCTGTCACCGACCGTCGCCCCCACGCGGGGGCGTGTCACGTCCGGGCCGGCCGCGGGGAGACGCGGACCCTCACGGCCGCCGCTTCATGACCGCATCCTGAAGGACGTCTACGCGACCCGTCAGGCGGTCGACCTTGCCGTTCACCAAGATGATCGCGATCGTGTTGACGAGCCCGGTCACGCCCCCGACGACCGCCGCGATCAGCGTCGCGATCTCCATTCGCGGGATCCTATCACAATGGGTCACACCTGCTCGGCCTGGTCGGGCTTGCTCGGACGACGGCTGGGACCGCGCCGAACCGGCTCGGCGACCGTTGCATTGAACTGCCCGTTTCCTGAACGCCCGGGCCGCGATCTTCGCCGGCCGCCGGCATCGCCGAGGACCCTTCTGCTTGACCCGTAAGCGCTTCCTTCGCTATAAGGGTCTCGTTCCGGCGCGCCTCCGGTCATCTCCCATGAATCCGAACCGGCCGCTCCTTGCGCTCGCCCTCGCGACCGGGGGCCTGATCGCGGCGCTGCCCGCCGCCACCGTCACCATGCCGGTCGAGGAGGTGCGGCCGGGCATGCGCGGCGTCGGCCTCACCGTCTTCGAGGGGACGAAGCGGAGCGAGTTCACGGCCGAGATCATCGGCGTGCTCGAGAACTCGTTCGGGCCGCGCCGCAACCTCGTCCTGGCCCGGCTCGACGGGGGACCGCTGGCCGCCAGCGGGGTCATCCAGGGCATGAGCGGCAGCCCCGTGTACATCGACGGGCGGCTCGTGGGCGCCGTCTCCTACTCACTGGGCTCGTTCCCCAAGGAGACCATCGCGGGCATCACGCCGATCGAGGAGATGCTGCGCGACGACACGCCCGGAACGGGCCGGGCCGTCCGCGCCGCCCGCGCCGCGCCCGACCTGACCCTCCCGCTGGCCGCCGACAGCCTGACGGGCCTGCTGTCCACCCGCCTCGCGCGGCCGGAGCCGTTCGCGGCGCGGCCCGGCGATGTCGACGCGGTGGGGCTGCCGGCCGGCGCGGGGGCCTCGTACGGGGCCCGCCTGCGCCCCATCGCCACGCCCCTCACGCTGAACGGCTTCACGCCGGCCGCGTTCGACCGCATCGCGGCGATGTTCGGCCCCGCCGGCCTCGCCCCGGTCGTGGGCGGGACGGTGGCGGGGGGGGCGGCGGCGCAGTCGGACGCGCCGCTCCAGGCCGGCGACGCGCTGGGCGTGGGCCTGATGCGGGGCGACCTGTCGATGGCGGGCACGGGCACCGTCACCCTCGTCGAGAACGGGCGCGTGCACGCGTTCGGGCATCCCTTCTACAACCTGGGGGCGTCGCGCTTCCCGATGACCCGCGCCTACGTGCACACGGTGCTGCCCAGCCAGTTGATCTCGTCGCGGGTCGCCACCGTCGGCGAGACCCTCGGCACCATCGACCAGGACCGATCGAGCGGCATCAGCGGCAGCCTGGGCCCGGGCCCGCGCCTCGTGCCCGTCCGCATCACCCTCGACGCGCCGGAGCGGGGGCGGACCGACACCTTCGAGTTCGAGGTCGTCGACGACGCGATCTTCACGCCGCTGCTCGCCTACAACGCGATGCTCAACACCCTGTTCTCGCACAACCGGCAGACGGGCGCGGCGACCTACGCGCTGCGGGGCGAGGTGACCCTGGCGCGCCATCCGCCGGCCCGATTCGAGGAGACCTTCGCCGGCCCCGCCGCCACCGTGCTCGCCTCGGCCTACGTGGCCGGGCCCCTGACGGCGCTCGTCGACAACGGGCTCGAGCCGGTGACGGTCGAGCGGGTGGACGTGTCGGTCACCGCCCGCGACGGCACGCGCACGGCCGAGCTGGAGCGCGTCTGGCTCGACGACCCGCGGCCGCGGCCGGGCCGGACGGTGCCCCTGCGCCTCGCCATCCGCGCGCGCGACGGCGAGGTCGAGATGCGGACGGTGATGGTCGACCTGCCGTCGACGGCGCGCGGCCGCATCCGGCTGCTCGTGGCCGACGGCGCGACCCTCGCCCGCGAGGAGCGGCAGCAGGCGGGGCTGGCGGCGCGACCCGCGAACCTCCGGCACCTCATCGACGCCCTGAACACGGCGCGGCGCAACGACCGTTTCTACGTGCAGCTTCGGCGCGGCGACGCCGGCGCGGTCGTCAACGGCCGCCGGCTGCCCTCGCTCCCCCGCTCGGTGCTGGACGTGCTAGGGGCCGACCGCGCCGGCGCCGGCCTCGCGCGGATGAGCAGCGCCGCCCTGCGCGAGTGGGAGGTGCCCCTGGACCGGGTCGTTTCCGGCGCCCGCGTCCTCGACCTGGACCTGGGTTCCTGATGGGGAGAAACCCGCGAACCGTGAAACGTCCCGCCTCCGAAACCCCTTACCGGATATACGCTTTGTGGCCCGGGTGCGTCGGGGCTCCGATTCCCGGGGTCGAGCGGGACCCGCCCAGGAGTCCGCGACGTAGAACGGTGCAGATTCTTGGCACGGTTGGTTGGGCGGCAGAAGGAGCCGTAGGCGACGCTCTCCGGACCGGCATGGCACGCGCCCTCGGCGTGACGCACGTCCTTCTCCCCCGCCCGACGCGGATCCGAACCCGATGAAGCGCTGCCTCCTCCCTATCGCGCTCGCCGCCGCAGTCGTCACGGTGAGGGCGTCGTCGCCGGTCTTTTGGCAGGTGTCGACGCAGGCCGAGTTCCTGCGCGGCGAGGTCGACGCGCTGTCCGTCGACGACGAGGGCCGCCTGCGGCTGGGCCCCGCCACCGGCGCCGTGCTCGAGACCCCCGAGCCGGCGCTGTGGTCGCTCGCGCGCGCGACGGACGGCGCCCTCTGGACGGGGAGCGGCACCGACGGGCGCCTCTACCGGCTGGGGGCCGACGGCGCGGGCACGGTCGTCCTCGACGCCGACGAGCTCGACGTGCACGCCCTCGCCGCGGACCGCGCGGGCGGCGTCTACGCGGGCACGTCGCCGGGGGGACGGGTGTACCGCGTCACCGCCGACGGGCAGGCGACGGTGGTGTTCGACCCCGCCGAGACCTACATCTGGGCCCTAGCCCTGGACGGCGCCGGCGCCCTCTACACGGCGACCGGCAACCCCGCCCGCATCTACCGGACGCCGGCCGGCGGCACCCCCGCCCTGTTCTACGAGAGCGACGCCGCCCACGTCCTGGCCCTCGCGATCGCCGGCGACGGCGCGTTGTTCGCGGGTACCGAGTCGCCCGGCCAAGTGCTGCGCATCGACCCCACGGGCCGCGCGTTCGTGCTGCTCGACACGCCCTACGAGGAGGTCCGCTCGCTGCGCCCGCAGCCCGACGGCTCGGTGCTCGCGGTGGCGGTGAGCGGCCAGCCCGCCCGGGCCGCGGCGGCACCGGCACCGGCCCCCGCCCCGGCGTCCGCCCCGGTGCCGACGGTCTCCGTGACCACCAGCGTCACCGCGGTCGTGGTCGGGGGCGCCGCGACGCCCGCGACGACGCCGTCCTCCACCGCCCCGGCCGCCACCGCCGGCGACAAGGGCGCCGTGTACCGCATCACCGCCGACGGGCTGTGGGACCGGCTGTGGCGGTCGGGCCTCGACACCCCGTTCGATGCCGCGTTCGACGACCGGGGGGCGCTGGTCGTCGGCACGGGGCCGAACGGCAAGCTGTACCGCGTCTCCGCCGACCCACCGCGGACGGCGCTGTCGGGTCAGGCCCCGGCCCGGCAGGTGACGCGGCTGCTGCCGACGACCGACGGCTCGCTGTGGTACGCCACCGCCAACCCCGGCAAGGTCCTGCGGATGGCGGACCGCCTGTCCGCCCGCGGCACCTACGAGTCGGAGGTGCACGACGCGGGGGCGGCGGCGCGGTGGGGCGCCATCCGCTGGCGCGGGACGACGCCGGCGGGCGGCCGCATCGAGCTGGCCAGCCGCTCGGGCAACACCGCGATTCCCAACGACACGTGGAGCCCGTGGTCGGACGCCTACACCGAGGCGTCGGGCTCGCCCATCGCCAGCCCCAACGCGCGCTACCTGCAGTGGCGGGCCACCCTCCACGCCGGGGGCGACGCGTCGCCGGTGCTGACCGCGGTGACCGCCGCGTACCTGCCCCGCAACCTGCGGCCCGAGGTCACCCAGCTCACGGTGCACCCGCCGGGGACCGTCTTCCAACGGTCGATCAGCACCGGCGACCCGCCGCTCGCGGGCCTCGACGAGCGGCCGTCGTCGCGGGTCTCGGCCGGCACCGTGGGCCGCGAGAGCTACCGCAAGGGCATCCAGACGTTCCGCTGGCAGGCGAGCGACGCGAACGGCGACCCGCTGACGTACTCGGTGTCCTACCAGCGGGACGGCGACACCGCGTGGCACGTGCTGCGGACGGGGTTGCGGGAGACGGTGTTCGCCTGGGACACCACGCTGATTCCCGACGGCGCCTACCGGGTGCGCATCTCGGCGTCCGACGCGGCGGGGAACGCCCCCGGGGCGGCCCTAGTCGGCGAGCGCGACAGCGCCGTCTTCGACGTCGACAACGCCCCGCCCCGCATCGAGGTGGGGGCGCGGCGGCGCGCGGGCGGCCGCGTCGTGATCCCCTTCACCGTGCGCGACGCGCAGTCGCCGGTGCAGCGGGTCGAGATCGCGGCCGGCGACGGCGACTGGCGGGTCGTCTTCCCCGTCGACGGGGTGCCCGACGGCCTCGTGGAACGGTTCGAGGCGGTCCTCGACGGGGCCGGCGACGGGCCGGTGATCATCCGGGCCACCGACGCCCTCCGCAACACCGTGAGCGTGTTCGGGGAGTGATGTGCAGCGGCCGCCCGGAGCCGTGAAGCAGGTCGTGCCGACCGCGTCCGCCGGCAGACCAAGTGACGAAGCCGGCCGTATCCCGACGCAGACGAGTTCCGAGCGGTCGCCGGGCTGACGACCCCGACCTCCGCCCCGTCCCCCCTGTCCACTCATGCTGAACGGCCTCATCGTCTTCGCGGCGCTCGCGTCGGTGTTCCTGGCCGCGCTGACCGGCCAGATGCAGGCGCTGACCGACGCCATCGTCTCCTCGGCCCGCGGGGCGGTCGAGTTGGCCATCGGGCTCATCGGCCTGATGGCGTTCTTCCTCGGCCTGATGCGGGTCATCGAGGACGCCGGCGCCCTGCGCCACCTCGCCCGGTTGGTCGGCCCCGTCATGCGGCGGCTTTTCCCGGGGGTGCCCGTGCACAGCCCCGCGATGAGCGCGATGATCCTCAACATCGCCGCCAACATGCTGGGGCTCGCGAACGCCGCGACCCCGTTCGGCATCAAGGCGATGGAGGAGCTCGACAAGCTGAACGGCGAGCGCGGCACCGCGACCAACGCGATGGTCCTGTTCCTGGCCATCAACACGTCGGCCCTCGCCATCCTCCCCTCGGGGGTGGTGTCGATGCGGGCGTCGGTGGGGTCCGAGGACGCCGTCGGCATCTTCTTTCCCACGTGGTTCGCCAGCGGCTGCGCGACGATCGTGGGGGTGACGGCGGCCGTCCTGCTGAGCCGCATGGCGGTCTACCGGCGCACCGAGCCGGCGCCGGCGCGGGAGGCGCCCCCGGACGCCGACACGGTCCCGGACGCCGCCCCCACCGCGGACGCCGCCCCCCGCGACGACGCCCCCGAGGCCCTCGAGCCGCTGCCCGCCCGGCGCTGGATCGGACGGCTGTTCTGGCTCGCCCTCGCCGTGCTCCTCGGCCGGTTCGTCTGGCAGCACCGGGCGGACCCGCCGTTCGAGCTCTTCGGCGCGATCACGTCGGCGTGGATGCTGCCGATGGTGGTGGCGGTCCTCGTGATGTACGGGTGGACGCGCGGGGTCCAGGTCTACGACTCGCTGGTGACGGGGGCCCGGCAGGGCTTCGAGGTCGCGGTGCGCATCATCCCCTACCTGGTGGCCATCCTCGTGGTAGTGGGGATGTTCCGGGCCTCGGGAGGCATCGACCTGATCACCGCCGCGTTGTCGCCGTTCACCGCCCTCATCGGCCTGCCCGCCGAGGCGCTGCCGATGGCCATCCTCCGGCCGCTCACCGGGAGCGGGGCCTACGCCGTGATGGCCGAGATCATGACCGCGGAAGGGCCCGACTCGGTCGTCGGCTATATGGTCAGCACCTTCCAAGGGAGCACCGAAACGACGTTCTACACGCTCGCGGTGTACTACGGCGCGGTGGGCATTCGCCGCACCCGCCACACCGTGCCCGCGTGCCTACTCGCCGACACCGCGGGCATCCTCGGCGCGGTGTTCATCGTCAACCTGATGTTCGGGTAGGGACTGCGCAGTAGAACTCCCATCGGGTGGTTGGGCGCCAAGCGGAGCCGAAGGCGGCGATTGGCGGGCCAGGGCGCGCCGACAACAATGGCAGTGATGGACGCGCAAGACCCCTTGAAGTCGCGTTCCGCCCCCATCGGCCGCCAGGACGGATCGAGAAGCCATAGCACCCCGGCGCCCGCGGAAGCCCGGGACGCGGCGCGCGTGCGCGAGGCGCGGCGGGCATTCCGCGACTACCACGCGCAGTGCTTCTGGTACCTGCGTCCCGACATGCCCGTCACGCTCGGCGACGTCCCGGAGATCGTTCGCGGGCTGCGCCGACACGGTGGGCGGAAGGGGTTCCTCCTCGCGGCCCGGCTATGCCGTTGAGCGCCATCCAGGTGCCGATCCACCGCGCCGCGGGCCCCGCCCTCACTTGGCTCGACGGGGCGCGGTCCGGCCGCGGCATCTCACTCCACGCCGCCGACCGCACGTCGACGGGTTACCCGCCGGGAGAGTCCGGCGGCGGCGATTGGGAGTCCGTCTTCAGCGTGACGCGCATGGTCGTGCCGGTCCCGTGGCCCTCGCTCAGCGGCTGAATGCTGCCGCCGGCACCGATGACGAAGTTCGCCGTCGCGTGCAGTCCGAGCCCGCTGCCGGCCTTCTTCGTCGTGTACCCGGCGGAGAAGATGACTTTGAACCGTTCCGGCGGAATCCCGATGCCGGTATCGATGACGTCCAGGATGACGGAACCCGGTGCGGAGTAGGCGACGATGCGGATGCGCGGCGGCGCCTTCGACTCCCCCGCCGCGATCAGCTCGTCGATGGCGTCCATCGCGTTCTTGACGAGGTTGACGAGCATCTGGCGGAACTGGCCGTCCTGAATGCGAATCCGCCGGGGCGCGCGGGCGCAGTCGACCTCGATCGCGATGCCGCGGCGGTTCAACGAGTCCCGCAGCACGTCGACGGCCTTGCCGATGGCGTCCGGCAGGTCGATGTCCTTGCGTTCCATCACGCCGCCGCCGAACGAAGGCTGCGTGCGCAGGATGTCCACGATGTGGTCGACGCGGCCCTGGACCCTGCCGATGAGTTGCATGAACTGCTGGTGCTGTCTCTCGAAGTCGTCGGCCAGCGCTAGGACGAACGGCAGCGCCTGGCGGCCCTGAGGATCGTCCCGCAGGTAGGCGATCCAGTCGTCCCGGTGCGCGGCCAGCGCCCCGGTGACGGCGGAGAGGCGGCGCAGCAGCTCGTTGTTCCGCAACTGATCGTGGAGCGTCGCGACGCCGACGGCGACGCTGTTGACGGCGTTCCCGACGTTGTGCAGCAGGGTGTCGACCACCTCCAGGCGTCCCTGGGCGAACGCCCGGGCCAGCGCCTCGTCGGCGCGGACGCGCTCGGTGACGTCGCGGAACACGGCGACGGCGCCGCGGGTGCGCCCCTCGTGGTCCAGCAGCGGCCGGCCGCTGGCGCTGATGTGCCGGCCTTCCCGCATCTGCCGGTGCCTCACGAACACGTCGACGCTCTCCGTCGTCCGCCCCGCCAGGGCGGCCGCCAGGGATAGTCCTCGTGCGGGAACGGCGTCACCCGGTCGGGGTAGAACATGTGGTGCTCGTTCCGCCAGCCCCGGAGCGCCTCGGACGTTCGTTCGACGCCCAGGATACGCTCGGCGCTGGGGTTGAAGACGGTGATGCCGGCCTCCTTGTCGACCACCACCACCCCGTCGCTCATGCTGTTGAACACCGCCTCCATCGCCTGCTTCTGTTCGAGCAGCGTGTCGGCGAGCCCCTTCAGCTCCTCCTCCCTCGCCTTGGCCACGCTGACGTCGCGGAAGACGACCACGCCCCCGCGCGGCGTCCCGTCCTCGGCCGTCAGCGGCCGGCCGCTGACCAGGAGCCAGGCGCCTTCGGGGATGTTCCGGTTGCGGGTGAATATCTCGATGTTGTCCGTCGCCTCGCCGTCGATCGCGCGCGCCAGCGGCAGCTCTTCGGGCGGGAAGACCGTCGTCTTGTCGGGCAGGAACAGGCCGTACGTATCGCTCCATTCGCCGGGCGCGCTGTCCGTCATCCCCATGCCCACGGTCCGCTCGGCGGCCGGGTTGAATATGGTGAACGTGCCGCGCTCGTCGGCGACCACCACGCCGTCGCTGATGCCGTGCAGCACCGTTTCGAGGGCGAGCCGCTGCTTGCGGTGCTCCTCCGCGAGATCCTGCAGCCGCTTCTCCCGCAAGCGGCGCTCCGTCACGTCGCGGAAGACGGTCATGCCCCCCCGCACGGTGCCGTCGGCGTTCAGCAGCGGCCGGCCGCTGGCGCTGAAGTAGAGATCGTCGTGTTCGTCCCCGACGGGGACGCAGATCTGAACGTCGTCGAACGACTCGCCGCGCACGACGCGCGCGACCGGCAGGTCGTCCGGCCGGAACGGAGACCGGTCGTCGGCGTGGAGGAGCTCGAACGAGCCTTCGCGCAGGGCGGTCAGGTCGCCGCCCTCTTCGATGCGGGCGAGGCGCCGCCCCTCCCGATTGAGCATCAGGTAGTTGCCGTCGCGGTCGAAGACGGCCACCCCTTCAATGATGGAGTCGAACACGTTCTGCAGCAGCTCCGTCTGCCGCCGCAGATCGGCGAGCGCGCTCTGCAGGTCGTTCTCCGCCTCCTTCTGCTTCGTGACGTCGCGGAAGGTCATGACGACCCCCAGCATCCGCCCGTTCCGGTCCCGCAGCCGCCGTCCGTCGATGGCGAGGAGGACGCCCTCCGTCCGGTCGTGGCGCCTGACGAAGATCTCCAGGCCCTCCACGGCCTCGCCGCGCATGGCGCGCGCCAACGCGCCCTCCTCGCGGGGAAAGGGAGTTTGCCGGTCTTCCGGGTAGTAAATGCCGTACTGCTCCTGCCACCGGTTGGGGTCCTCCTCGGCGGCGTTGCCGCCGACGATCTTCTCGACGACGTCGCTGACGAGCACGAACCTGCCGTCCGCGTCGGACACCACGACACCGTCCGCCATGCCGTGGCAGGCGGCCTCGAGGAGGTCGCAACGGGCCCGCAGGCCGGCGACGGTCTCCCGCCACCCGGCCGGCTCCCCGCGGTCGCGCCCGCCCGCCGGCCGCCCGCGGCGGTGCGCGGCCAGCGCGGCGTCGATGCTCAGGCGCAGTTGCCGGTCGTCGAACGGCTTCGAAACGCAGCCGGCCGGCGCGGTGCTCCACAGCCGTTCGAGCAGGTGTTCGTCCGCATCGCCGACCAGGTACACCACGGGGACGTCGAAGCGGCTTCCGGCGTGCTCGCCGGCGTCGATGCCGGCGGCGCCCTCTTCCGCCGACGAGCCGAGGTCGACCAGCGCCAGATCGGGGGGCGCGCCCGCCGCCGGCCGGCCGGCCTGCGGTCCGGCGGGCGCAGCCGCGGAGGCCTCGTATCCCAGGGCGCCGATGCGCGCTTCGAGGTCCGAAACGCCGCCGCCGTTGCCGACGATGAGAATCCGTGCGCTATTCACGTTGGAGACTTCAAGCAGGCCCGGGACGACTCGGCGTCCCCGCGGGATGTGGCGTGCCCGCACCCGGGCACGACGGCGCGGCGAACCGGGATGATCCGCCGCCCTACGGATAGTATCGCCCGTCGTTGATCGGTTCGGTGACCGCGCCGTTAAATTGGGGTTAATTCGCGGGCCGGCAGACTGGTCCCAACGCGACGGCATCGCCGGGACGCGACGCCTTCGCTCCGGCGCAAACCGCCTCGGGCCGGCGACGTGCCGACCGCTACGCCGGCCCGTACGAGGGGCGCGGATGCGGCGTGCCGTGAGACCACTCTACCCGTAGTATCCTCATCTCGATGACGAGACGATCCCGGGCACTTGCGGCAACGCTGCTCCTGGCCCTCGGCACGCCCCTCGCCGCGCAGGCGCAGCCGCAGGAACCCCAGCCGACGTTCCGGTCCGGCGTCACGCTGATGACCACGGTCGTCGTCCCGCGCGACCGCGGCGGCGTCTTCGTCGCCGACCTGACGGCCGACGACTTCCTCGTCTTTGGAGACGATCGGCCCCAGCCGGTCGTCTCCCTCGTCCGCGTCCTCGGCGGGCGCGCCAGCGGGCAATTGGCGCCGCCCCGGCGCCTGCCGGACGGGGTCGTCCTTCCGCCCCCGCCGCCGCCGTTCGCCGCCGGCGATGCGGGGGGGCGACTCTTCGTCGTCCTGATCGACGACCTGAACATCGAGGGAGGCCTGACGCTCCGCACGCGCGCGGCGTTCGAGCAGTGGGCCGAGAACGTCGTTCGCGAGGGCGATCTGTTCGGCATCGTCTCGACCGGACCGTCGGCGATCGCCATCGACGTGACCGACGACCGCGGCCTGCTCGCGATGGCGGCCGCCCGCATCACCGGCGACGGGTTCAACGCCAACGAGCTCGTCGAGAACTTTCCGCCGGACGAGCAGGGCGTGCAGGAGCTGATGCTGCGGGCCCGCCTGGCGTTCAACACGATGCGCAACGTCGTCCGCAGCCTGGAGCAGGTCCAGCAACGCCGGAAGGTCGTCGTCTACGTGAGCGGCGGCTACGACTTCAATCCGTTCCCGGCCGAGCGCACCCGATGGCATGGCGGCGGCGCCACGGCGCGCCCCAGGGTGTTCAACGGGCCGAGCGGCACCGGCCTCAGCGATGTCGCGAGCGAGCGCGAGCTGACGCGGGAGATCTTCGAGCTCGCCGCGGCGGCGAACCGCGCGAACGCGTCGTTCTACACCGTCGATCCGCGCGGGCTGGTGGCCGGACCCGGGGCCGCCGACTACCAGTTGGGCGGTCCCGAGTCGTTCAACGAGTGGATCTTCACGACCCAGAACAGCCTGCGGTCGATCGCCGAGCAGACCGGCGGCCGGGCCTTCGTGAACCGGAACGACTTCGACGACGCGTTCCGCGAGCTCGACGCCGAGACCAGCGACTACTACATCCTCGGCTTCGCCCTCGACGACGCCGATTCGACGGTGCGGACGCGGAGACTGCGCGTCGAGGTGCGGGGCCGCCGCGACGTCGCGGTGCAGCACGGCTCCGCCTACACGTACGGCGGGACCGGCGCAGGTCCGCCACCGCGGTAGGCACCCCGGAGCCCGCTTTGAACGCCCCGCCGCCTCTCCGGCCCGTTGGCGCCCGTCGAAGCGGCCTCGTCCCCGCGCCGCGTCCGCGCCGGTGAGGCTCCGCTTGTTGGCGAAGCTGCCGGGGGCACGGGCTGCACGCCTTCCTTGAGTCCGGTCCAACGCGTTCGCGTCCAGCGAAGTGACATCTTCGCCGCGGCGCGGGGGTGATCGGCTCCGCCCCGAACCGTCACGACTCCGACGGCTCGCCGTAGCGCGCGCGGCCATCGCTGCAGCGCACGGCGGCGCGCGCCGGGTCGTCGAGGTCGAGCCGCTTCAGCAGCTTGGCCAGTCCCTGCCGGGTCAGCCCGAGGGTGGACGCCGCCTTGGCCCGCCGGCCGCCGGCCTGGGCGAGGGCGCCGCTGACGAAGCGGCGCTCGAACACCTGCCGCGCCTCGTGCAGCGTCGGCATGCCGTTCGGCCCGCTCGATCCGCCGGTGATGGCGGCCGGCAGCAGGGCCGGCCCCACCACGCCGCTCCGGGGGCCGCGGACGACCAGCGCCGCCACGATGTTCTCGAGCTGCCGGACGTTGCCCGGCCAGTGGTAGCGCGCCAGCGCTTCGAGGGTCGAGCGCGCGGGCGCGGCCCGGCTCCCGGTGAGCGACTGGGCACGCTGCCAGAAATGCTCGACAAGTTGAACGACATCGTCGCCGCGGTCCCGCAGCGGCGGCACCTCGACGATGCGGAGCACGTCGAGCCGGTACAGCAAGTCCTCGCGGAACTGGCCGGCCCGGACGTCGCTCTCGAGGGGGCGGTTCGTGGCCGCGACGACCCGCACGTCGACGGCGCGCGGCACCGTGTCGCCCACGCGGCGGATCTCGCCGTCCTGCAGCGCCCGCAGCAGCTTGGCCTGGGCGCGCGGCGACAGCTCCCCCACCTCGTCGAGGAACAGCGTGCCGCGGTCCGACGCCTCGAAGAGTCCGGCGCGGTCGGTCACGGCGCCGGTGAACGCGCCGCGGACGTAGCCGAACAACTCGGCTTCGACGAGCTCGTCCGTGAGGGCGGCGCAGTTGACGGCCCCGAAGCGGCGCTCGGGCCGGCCGCTCAGCCGGTGCACCCCGCGCGCCACGAGCTCCTTGCCGCAGCCGCTTTCGCCGGTGACCAGGACCGGGAACGGCGACTCCGCGACCCGCCGCAGGGTGCCCCGCAACCGGGTCATGACGTCGCTCCGGCCCAGGAGCCCCAGATCGTCCGAACGGTTGTCACGTGGCACTGAGTCCCTCCGACATCGAGTGACGGCCGCTCCGGCCACCTCGCCGCCGAGATCCGCAACCCGACCGCAGCACGGGCGCCGCCGGCGAGGGCGGGCACTCCAACACGAGCCGCCCCCGTGGTCGGCCGGTATCGAGACCGGCGACGGCGACGGCGTACGCTCGGATGAACGCACCCACCGAGGTCTGATGAGCAACGCCAATCCCTTGCAAGATCCCGGCCGGAGGGACCGGGCGACGAAAGCCCGTCTATTGCGGCGACTTTCGGATGCCCGCCCGGCGGATGTCGCAGGAAGTGCGCGCGACGCCTTGCAGGAAGGGCGCGCTTTTTGGGATTGATGACGATGTCGCGGTCGGGGTGGCCCACCGTTTGGCCGGGCCCACCGGGAACGCGGCGAGCCCTTCTTCACGCCTTGGTCGCCCCGTTCCGCCGCCCAACCTCCAGGAGTCCGCACCGTTCTACGGTGCGGACTCCTGGCCGGTGATGCTAATGCGCCAGCGGGTCGGGGCGGATCTGGAACTTGATCACCTTCTGGTTCGTACCCGGGCCGCCCTCGAGATGCCAGGCCGCGTAGTTGGAGTAGCTCGACCAGAGCCCCCTGCCCTTCCACCCCGTCGTCGGGTCGTCGACGCGGCCCGTCGAGGACCGGGAGAAGAAGCCCAGGGGGTAGGGCACCCGCAGGGTGACGAACTCCTCGGTGTCGGGCCGGAAGACCTCGAGCGAGTCGGTGTTGACGACGCCGTACAACGGCACGTCGCGCCCGAGGCCGAGGACGTCGTGGTGGTCGACCTGGGTGAGGTAGCTCTCGTCCGAGTTGATGGGGAACGCCTCGGCGTTCTGGTAGGTCGGCTTGTCCATGCGGAAGAACGTCCAGCCCTCGGGGCAGCCCTGCCCGTCGGCTTGCGGGCCGGAGATGTCCTCGCATTGACTGCGGTCGAAGCGCGCGAAGTGGCCGCTGCCCCGCCAGTCCTGCCACGCCACGCCCTCGGTGGTCAGGTGCAGGCCGCCGCTGCCGTAGGCGCCCGGGTTCATGATCGAGGGGGGCGGCTCGTAGAGCTCGGCCGTGCACGACTCGGGCGGGTTGTCGCCGAGCTCGAGGCGCACGAGCTGGCGCTGGTTGCGGCCGTTGCCCGAGCACCAGACGCTGCCGTCGGCGGGGTTGACGGCCGGCGAGTAGCAGCCGAACCGGATGGCGTGGTCGCGCGTCGGGTCGACGGGGTCGTCGGGCCCGGTCCACCCCGTCGTGATGACGCCGTCCTGGTTGGTGTCGACGACGCCGGGGCACCAGCCCTGGGCCTCTTCCGCGTCGCCGGTCTCGTCCCAGATCTCCATGTCGATCCAGCCGAGCCCGTTGGCGAAGCCGTAGTAGATGCGCTCGTCCTCGCCGATCTGGTTGTGGTCGGCCGAGAAGCAGGTGTCGATCTCGGAGAACTGCTCGGTCTCGGGGTCGTACATGAACACCTGCCGCGTGGCCTGGACGATCGGGTAGTGGGCGGCGAAGGCGTTGGCGGGGTCGGTGCAGAACGCGGGCTGCTCGCCGGGGGCGCGGACGCGGCCGGTCAGCCATACCCGCCCGTCGCCGTCCATGGCCACGCTGCGGGGGTCGGACTGCCGGGCCCAGACCGGATCGTCGCCCCAGTACGGCGACTCGGGGGTCTGCCCCTGGATGACGGGGCCGCCCGACGGGATGTCGATGTTGAACGCCCGGTGCTCGACGGGGTCGAGGACGGCGAGGATGTCGCTCGGCTGCACGACGCCGTAGACGAGCCCGTCGGCGTTGACCGTGCCGTCGCGGACATCCGAGGCGGCGCTGTCGGTGCGGCCGTCGGTCTCGGTGCCCCAGTCCCAGAGGGTGACGACGACGTTGCGCTCGATGCCGGCGGGCCGGGGCGGGGTCTGGGTGGGCGCCTCGCCCGCCGCGATGCGCTCGCTCCAGTCCGCGAACATGCGGCGCTGCTCGCCGAGCCCCCCCCACATGTTGGCCATGCTCGAGCCCATCGGCCCCATCGCGACCCGGCGGTCCCACGCCGCGAGGTGCGAGTCGGCGGCGTCGAGGATGTCCGAGGGAATCTCGCGCGTCGCCCGGTTGCCGACCTGGTGGCAGTTCATGCACCCGGTCACCCGGCTGCCCAGCTCCTGCTGCGACTGTTCGCCCTCCGGCAGCTCGAGCATCGACAGCCACCACGCGGCCGGGTAGACGGCGGCGGCGGCGCGGGCGTCGGGGGCGACCACGCCTTCGAGGTCGACTTGCCGCCCCGGCGAGGCGGTGACCCGCGGCGAGTCCACGAGGCCGTAGCCGCGCACGAACAGCTCGTAGGTCGCGTCGGGCAGGTCGGGGACCACGTAGCGCCCCTCGTCGTCGGTGGCCACGATGCGGATGAACCGGGTCGGCAGGTCGGTGGTCTCGGCCACCACCCACACCCCCGCCTCGGGTCCGGCGCTGCTCGTGACGACGCCCCCGATGTCGTCGGCGTCGATCATCACGCCAGCGTCCTGCTGCAACTCCACCGCCAAGCCGGTCGCCCCGGCCAGCATCGCCGCCACGCCACCCGCCAACAATCCCGTTCGCAATCTGGTCATTCCGCCCTCCCTCGGGACGTAACAGCGAAGAGGCGCCGGCCGACTCGGGCGCGCCCGTGCTACTCCGGCCTCGCGCCCGTACGGCAGCGTGACTTCCGTCAGCGTCCTCCGCCGCCGGCGTCGTTCGCCGCCGGCGCTTCACCCGCCCGAACCCGGCTCCAAAGCCCCCGATGCGCAAGCGCCCAGGGGCCGACGCCGGCGACGCGGCAGGAACGCCGCGCTGTCGGTCCACCGGTCCCCAAAAAGAAAGGGCCCGGCACGAATGCCGGGCCCCCAGGGTGTTGCCTCTACCGATCCTCCCGTCGAGGAGACGCCTACCCCACCGGCAGCAGTTCGAGCCGGCCGGTGGCGTCGCTCATCTTGTCGACGCGCACGCCCATCTTGTCGAGAACCGTCAGGTGGAGGTTCGAGATGGACGTGTCCTCGTAGCGCAAGTGCCCGCCAGCGTGGAGCTTCCCGCCGCCGCCGCCGACGAGCACGAGGGGCAGGCCCTTGTTGTCGTGGCGGTTGCTGTCGGACATGCCGGCACCGTAGAGCACCATCATGTTATCGAGCAGGTTGCCGTCGCCATCGGGCGTCGCCCGCGCCTTCTCGAGGAAGTACGCGAACAGCGACAGGTGATACTCGTTGATCTTCGCGATCTTCTCGTAGAGGGTCGGGTCGTCGCGGTGGTGCGAGGTCGGGTGGTGCGAGTCGGGCACCCCGATCTCGGGATACGTCCGGCCGCTGATCTCCCGCGCCATCATGTAGGTGCCGACCCGCGTCAGGTCGGTCTGGTACGCGAGCAGAAGCAGGTCGGACATCAGGTTCGCGTGCTCGCCGTAGGTGGCGGGGATGCCCGCGGGCTGGACGACCTCGGGCAGCTCGCGGTCGCTCTGCGCCTCGGCCATCCGGATGCGGCGCTCGATGTCGCGGACCGCCTCGAGGTACTCGTTCACCCGCACCCGGTCGGCGGGCCCGAGGCCGCGCTCCAGGGCGGCGATCTTGTCCGACACCGAGTCGAGGATGCTCCGGTCCTTGCGGATGCGGTCGAGCCGGGTCGCGGCGTCGGTCGACCCGCTGTCGCCGAAGAGCCGCTCGAAGACCGCGCGCGGGTTGTTCTCGCCGGGCAGCGGCGTGGTCTCGTTGCGCCACGAGATGTTGCTGGTGTAGGTGCAGCTGAAGCCGACGTCGCACGAGCCCGACACGTCGCGGCTGTCGAGGGCCAGCTCCAGCGAGCCGAGCTGGGTGTGCCTCGCCGTCTCCCGCGCGATAAGCTGGTCGACGGACACGCCGGCGCGCAGGTTGGACTCGGTGCGGGCCGGGGTCACGCCGGTCAGGAAGCGGGTGGCGGCGCTGGCGTGGACGCCGGCGTTGCTCGGCACCCCGTTCAGGCCCGTCAACACCGTCAGTTGGTCGCGATACGCGTCGAGGTGGCTGAGCAGCCGGGTCGACTCGAAGCCGAGGCCGTCGGCCTCGGGGGTCCAGTGCTTCATCGCCATCCCGTTCGGCACGTAGAAGACGCCGAAGCGCCGGACGGGGGCGGCGGCGCTGTTGCGGATGGCCGCGAACGCCGGGACCATGCCGTCGAGCAACGGCAGCGCCAAGCCGGCGCCGATGCCCCGCAGCACGGTGCGGCGCGGGATGGCTTTCCTGGTGATGATCATGAGTCGGACCTCCGCTGCTTGAACGCGGTGCTCTTCACGATTCCGAGGACGATGGATGACCAGCGATAGTCGTCGCCGGCCGCTTCACGGACGATCTTCCGGACGGTTGAAGCGTCATAGTACTCGATCGCACGCCCCAGCGCATAGCCCATCAGCTTTTCCGTCACGGTACCGACGAAATCGTCGGGCCTTGCCAGCAGCATGTCGCGGAGCCCCGTGGGACCCTCGAAGGCGGCGCCGTCGGGCAGGACCCCCGAGGCGTCGACGGGGACGCCCGCGGTGGTGGCGCGCCACCGGCCGATGGCGTCGAAGTTCTCGAGCGAGAACCCGATGGGGTCCATCGGCGCGTGGCACACCGAGCACGCGGGGTCCTCGCGGTGCCGCACCATCGACTGACGCATGGTGAGGGGCTCGCCCGCCTCGTTCTCCTCTTCCAGGGTCGGCACGTCGGGCGGCGGCTCGGGGGGCGGGGCGCCGAGCAGGTTCTCGAGCACCCACTTGCCGCGCAGCACCGGCGACGTCCGGTTGGGATAGGACGTGACGGTCATCACGCTGCCGTGGCTCAGCAGCCCGGCCCAGTCCCCCTTCGGGAAGGTCACCTTGCGGAAGCGGTTCCCGTAGACGTTCGGAATCCCGTAGTGCTCGGCGAGGCGCTCGTTGACGAAGGTGTAGTCGGCCCGCAGCAGGTCGAGCAGGCTGCGGTCCTCGCGGATCAGGCTGTCGATGAAGAGGCTCGTCTCGGCCTCGAACGCCTCGCGCAGGTTGTCGTCGAAGTCCGGGAAGATGAGCGGATCGGGATAGACGCCCTCGAGGTTGCGGAAGTGGAGCCACTGCCCCGCGAAGTTGTCGACGAGGGCCGACGACCGCGGGTCGGCGAGCATGCGGCGCACCTGCCGCTCGAGGACCACGGGGTCGGAGAGGGAGCCGTCCTCGGCCGCGGCGAGCAGCTCGTCGTCGGGAATGCTGCTCCACAGGAAGAACGACAGCCGCGAGGCGAGGTCGAGGTCGGGGATGGCGTAGATCGCGTCCGGCGGACTGTCGACGGGGTCGTGCTCGATGCGGTACAGGAACTCCGGGTCGGCGAGGACGCGCTCGAGGGCGAGCCCGATGCCGGCGTCGAAGCTGCCGCCCCGCCGGCCGATCTCGAAGAAGTCGAGCAGGGTGTCGAGGTCGTCGTCGGACACCGGGCGGCGGTAGGCGCGGCGGGCGAGGGTGCCGAGGATCTCGGCCGCGCAGGGGCGCTCCTCGGCTTCGCCGGCCGGGGTGCACGAGAACAGCCGGCGCCGCGTCGGGGTGTCGCCGGGACCGTCGACCGTGAACGGGCCGTGGATCTGCACGTTGTCGAGGGCCGGGTTGCTGTCCGGCATGTCGTTGACGGCGAGGGCGAAGCCCGACTGCCGCGGCTGCAGCACGCCCTCCTCCTCCCACGTCTCGCGGGGGAAGGACACCCCGATGACGTGCGGCCCCGCATCGACCCTGATCCGGACCTCGAGGCCGTCGTCGGCGTGCAGCGAGTACGACTCCCACTCGATGTCGCCCCGGATGTTGCCGGCGAAGCTGATCGGCGCGGGCATGCCGGGGGCGTCGCCGCCGAACGTGAACTGCCGGATGCGCCGGCCGTCGAGGCGGATCTCGACGTCGTGGGCCTGGTCGATGCCGCGCACGTAGCCCACGTAGTTGGTGCGCAGCCGCAGCTTGATCAGGTACTCGCCGTCGACCGGGAAGTGGTGCCGCACCGCGGCGCCGCCGCGCGAGCCGAAGGGCAGGTCGTCGCTCTGCTGGTTCTCCTGCTGCAGGTTCAGGGGGACGATGTGGGTGGCGATGACCGCCCCGCCGGCCGGCGGCTCGCCGATGGCGAGGCGGGCGATCTTGCGCGCGGCAGACACGTAGCGCTCGAAGAGGGACGGCGACAGCGACAGGGCGCCGGCGTTGTTGTCGAAACCGAAGCGGTCGGGGGCGTCGGCGGGAATCCACTCGCCGACGTCTATCTCCAGGTCAAGCAGGTCGCGGATGACGTTGCGGTACTCGGTCTGGTTCAGCCGGTGGAACGCGAGGGTGCGGCCCGGGTTCGGCTCCGCCTCCGCCGCCCGGTCGAGCTCGTCCTCGAGCCACCGCCGGAACCCGTCGTAGGCGGCCTTGTCGGGCCGCGGGCGCGGCTGCGGGGGCATCGCCCCGACGCGCAGCTTGCGCACCACCGCCTCCCAGACCTCGGGGTCCTCGGCGACGTTGTCGACGTCGACCGTATCGAGCGACAGCCCCACCGCGCGGAGCTGCGAAACGAGTACCGAGCGCGCCTCGCCCGTGCCCTCCACGAGCGCGCGGTTGTGGCAGGTGACGCAGTACCGGTCGACCAGCGCCCGCTGCGGCGAGACCGCCGGTTCACCCGAAGCGGACTGCCCGCCGGCCAGCGCGCCCGGCGGGGCGCAGACGAGAAGCGCGACCAAAACCGCGCCCGGTCCAGCGAGGGAACGTCGGAACGCCGGAGCCTGATTTGGTGTCATGAGATGTCGGCCCAACGTCGATCGGAAACGCCGGGAGCCTGCGATGCAGGGTTCTCCGCGCCCGCGAAAAACGCCGACGCGACCGTCCAGGTCGCGTGATCGCAGCGGGCGGATGCGGATCCCTCCCGCCCGCGGACACGATAGTGTCGCCGCTTTCCCCATGGGTGTCAATGCCGCGGCCGGGGTGCCGGGGTCCGGGGGTTCCACCGCGGGCGGAACCTGCGGTACTATGAGGCGGGCAGCCGCCACGGCCCGATCGCCCGGTGTCCGTGGCATCCCCGGATTCAGGAGAAGCCTCGATGAGCGTGAACGTCCCCGCGCGTCGATCACCCATGCGCACCGGCGCCCTAGCCGTGGGCGCTTTTCTCGCCCTGGCGGCGGCCGCCGACCCGGCCCGCGCCAACACCGACGAGCTCCCGCTCATCGCCGCCGCCAAGGCGGCGGACGCCGGTGCGGTCGAGCGCCTGCTGCAGCAGGGCGCCGACGTCGACGGGCGTCAGCCCGACGGCGCCACCGCCCTCCACTGGGCCGCCTTCCGCGACGATCCGCGCATCGCCGGGCTGCTGCTCGCGGCGGGGGCCGAGGTCGACGCGGCCAACGAGCTGGGGGCGACCCCGCTCTGGCTCGCGGCCGAGAACGGCAGTGCGGCGATGATCGAGCGCCTGCTCGCGGCCGGGGCCGACGCGAACGTCGAGCTGCCGGAGGGCGAGACGCCGGTCATGACCGCGTCCCGGGCGGGCACCGCCGGGGGCGTGCGGGCCCTCGTGGCGGCCGGGGCCGACGTGAACGCGGCCGAGCGCTCGCGCGGGCAGACCGCCCTGATGTGGGCGGTGGCGCAGGGCCATGACGACGTCGCCGCCATCCTCGTGCGCCACGGGGCGGACGTCGAGGCCCGTTCGAGGGTGCGCCCGCGGATGATGCACGCGGAAGGCACCAACGGGTCGCAGTACGACCAGGGGGTGGTGTGGAACCGCGGCGGCTTCACGCCGATGCTCTTCGCGGCCCGGCACGGCCGCGTCGCCGCGGCGGAGATTCTGCTCGACGGCGGTGCCGACATCGAGAACCCGGCCCCGACCGGCGCGTCCCCCCTGGCGCTCGCGGCGCTCAGCGGCCAGGGCGCGTTCGCCGCCCGGCTGCTCGACCGCGGCGCCGACCCCAACGGGATCGAGGGCGGATACAGCGCGCTGCACGCCGCCGTGCTGCGCGGCGACCGGACGCTGGTGCGGGCCCTGCTCGCCCACGGCGCCGACCCCAACCTGCGGCTGCGGGCGGGGACCCCGGTGCGGCGCGCGAGCCAGGACTGGGCTTTCGCCCCGGCGCTGGTCAGCGCGACGCCCTACTGGCTCGCGGCGTGGTTCCACGACGCCGACGTCATGCGCGAGCTCGCGGATGCCGGCGCCGACCCCCGGCTGACGACCCTGGAGCGCTGGCGCGCGGTGTTCGAGCGCGCGGGCGGGGTGGGACCGCCCCACGTCGCCGGCGGCTTCATTCCTCCCCTGGTGGCGGCGGCGCGGGGACCGGCCAACCGCGGGCGCTTCTTCAACAGCGCCCTGCGCAGACCCGACGAGGACGAGCGCAGGGTGATGGCCGCGGTCCGGACCGCCGTCGAGCACGGGGCCGACGTCAACGCCGCCGACCTGCGGGGCGACACCGCGATGCACGCCGCCGCGCAGCGGAACTTCACCACCGTGGTGCGGTTCCTGGCCGAGCACGGCGCGGCCATCGACCCGGAGGACCAAGCGGGGCGGACCCCGCTCGATCTCGCCAGGGGGGCCGAGGCGACCCGCGCCCGCATCCAGGACCCGAGCCGGTACCCCGCCGGCAACAGCGCCGAGGTGCTTCGCGAGCTGGGGGCCGCGGACGGGCGGAGCGCCGATTCGGACGGGCAATCCGATTGATCCGCCCCATCCTGCGCCACGGCGCCGACGCCCTGCACCGCCCGGCGCGGCGGGTGGTTGCCTTCGACGACGATTTGCAGACGCTGATCGACGACATGATCCAGACCATGCATGCCGCCCCCGGCATCGGTCTGGCGGCGCCGCAGGTGGGCGTCGGGCTCCGCGTGTTCGTCGCCGACCCCTCGGCCGGCCGGTCCATCGACGATCTGGTGACGGTGGTCAACCCCCGCGTCGTCGAGCGGGACGGCGCCCAGCGGGAGGAGGAGGGCTGTCTGAGCCTGCCCGGGTTCACGGCGCGGGTGACGCGGCCGGCGCGGGTGGTCGTACGGGGGTACGACCGCGAGGGCACGGAGATCACCATCGAGGGCGAGACGCTGCTCGCCCGCGTGCTCCAGCACGAGTTGGACCACCTCGACGGCACCCTGTTCGTCGACCGCATGCAGGGCTTCCGGCGCGAGCAGATCGTGCGGCGGGTACGCAAGCTCCAACGCGCGGGCAAGTGGTGAAGATCGCGTTCTTCGGGACCCCGGCGTTCGCGGTGCCGTCGCTGGAGCGTCTCGTCGCCGCGGGCGAGGGGGTCGTTCTGGCGGTGACCCGCCCGGACCGCCCCCGCGGCCGGGGACAGCGGCGGCAGCCTTCCCCGGTCAAGGCCTCGGCCCTGGCCCACGGCATCCCGGTGCTTCAGCCCGAGCGGGCCCGCGACCCGGACTTCGCCGCGCGGCTCGCGGCAAGCGGCGCCGACCTGGGCGTCGTGGTCGCCTACGGTCAACTGCTGCCCGACGCGGTGCTTTCCGCGCCCCGCCACGGCGTCATCAACGTGCACGCCTCGCTGCTCCCCCGCTACCGGGGCGCGGCACCCATACAGCGCGCCGTGATCGCGGGGGAGGGGGAGACCGGCGTGACCATGATCCGCCTCGTCCGCGAGATGGACGCGGGTCCGATGCTCGCGAGGGCGTCCCGGCCGATAGCGGAGCACGAGACCAGCGCGGACGTCGAGGGGGCGCTGGCCGCGATGGGGGCGGACCTGCTGCTCGCCACCGTCCGCGACATTGCGGCGGGGCGGGCGCGCGAGCGGCCGCAGGACCACGACCGCGCGACCTACGCGCCCCGGCTGACCCGGGAGGACGGCCGCATCGACTGGAGCCGGCCGGCCCGGACCGTCCACGACCTCGTGCGCGGGCTGCACCCGTGGCCGCCCGCGTTCAGCTTCCTCGACAGTACGCGGTACCTGATCCGCCGCACCGCGCCGGAGCCGGCCGCCCCGCCCGGCGACGCGCCCGCGCCCGCGCGCCGTTCCGGCGCGGTCATCGAAGCCCGGGGCGGCCGACTGCGGGTGGCCTGCGGCGAGGGCACGGTCCTGTCGATCCTGGAGATTCAACCCGAGGGCCGGCGGGCGCAGTCCGCCCGCGACTTCCTGGCGGGGCGGCGCATCGCGGCCGGTGCCGTGTTCCGCCCGTCGCCCCCATCCCCTCCGGAGCCCTGACCGCCCCGGGGGATTCCGCCCGCCCGCTTCGGCCGGGCGTCGAGGACGGACGGCGGTCGACGCGGGCGGGCGGGGGATCCGGGGACGGGGCCCGCCGCGGCACGGGACGCCGGCCGGACGGATGGCATGGCTCGCACCAACCAGGCCCGCACCGCCGCCTACCGCGTCGTGCAGGCGGTGCTGCGCGGCGACGACCTGCCGCGCGCGCTGGCCGAGTTCAGGGACCCGCTCGGCGACGACCGCGACCGGGCCCTCGTCACCGAGCTCGCCGGGGGCACGTTCCGCTGGCTGGCCGCGCTGGACCACGTCGTCGGGCGCGCCGCCGAGCGTCCCCTCACCCGCATCGACCCGGACGTGCTGACGGTGCTCCGGCTCGGCGCCTACCAACTGCTCCACCTCGATCGCGTGCCCCCGGCGGCCGCCGTCAACGAATCGGTCCGGCTCGTCAAGCAGGTCGGCAGGACGAGCGCGGCCGGCTTCGTCAACGCCGTGCTCCGCCGCGTGGGGGCGGCCCGCGGAGCGGCCGGGCTGCCCCCCCGGCCGGACGGGGCGGCGGACCGGGAGGCGGCGCTGGCGTATCTCGGCGTGACCGCGTCGCATCCGCGCTGGCTCGTCGAGCGGTGGCTCGACCGCCACGGTCTTCGGGAGGCCGAGGCCTGGGTGCGCTTCAACAACACCAGCCCCCCGCTGACCCTGCGCGCGAACCGGCTCCGCACGACGCGGGAGGAGCTCGCACGGCGATTCGCGGAGCACGGCGTCCGGACCGAGCCGACCCGGTTCGCGCGCGACGGGCTCAGCGTCGCGGCCGGGAATCCGTTCCGCACGCCGCTCGCGGGCGCGGGGCTCTTCCTCGCCCAGGACGAGGCCAGTCAGCTCGTCGCCGAGTTGGTCGGCGCCCGGCCGGGCGACCGCGTGCTGGACGCCTGCGCCGCGCCCGGCGGCAAGGCCGCGGCGATCGCGGGCGCGATGGGCGGGCGCGGCATGCTCGTCGCCGCGGATCTGAGGCCGGCGCGGATCCGCCTGCTCCGCCACACCTTGGCGGGCGTGGGCGCGGACGCCGCCGGCGTCGTCCGCCTCGACCTGCGGCGCGGGGTCCCGTTCGGGCCGGTGTTCGACCGGGTGCTCGTCGACGCCCCGTGCTCGGGTCTGGGCGTGCTGCGGCGCGATCCCGAGATACGGTGGCGGCGCGTCCCCGACGATCTGCCCCGCTTCGCGGCGGCGCAGGTGGCGATGGCCGGTCAGGCGGCCGGCGCGGTCCGCCCCGGCGGCGTCCTCGTCTACGCGACGTGTTCCAGCGAGCCGGAGGAGAACGAGGACGTCGTGGCCGCGTTCCTCCACGCCCACCCCGACTTCGAACCGGCGCGCCCGGACCGCGGAGGCCGCGTCGCGCCGGGCCTTCGCGGCGTGCTCGACGAACGGGGGCGCCTGTCGACCACGCCGTTCCGCCACGGTCTGGACGCGTTCTTCGCCGTCGTGCTGAGACGACGCGCGGCCCCCCGCCGACGCGGCCGGCGGACCGGGCCGCCGCGGGAGCGCGCCCACGGCGGGCGCCGGCGCCGCGCCGGACGGTGACGGCCGCCGGAACCTGTAGTATTTTGGTAGCAGAATGTCATCCTCATCCGACCGCTCCCCGCGCCCGGACCCGGTCCGATCTCGGACGGCGCGCCGGCCCAGCCGGCCGGCCGCGCCCGCGCCGGCCGCGCCCTCCCGCGCCGGCCGCTGGATGGGGCGGGTGGTGGTGGCCGGAACCGTCGTCTCCGTGGCGGGAATCGTCTTCCTGCTCTTCGCGGTGGTCGGGCTTCAGGTCGCCCTGCGCCTCCGCGAGGTCCCGGTCCCGAACCTGGTCGGGCGGAGTGTGGACGAGGCGGCGGCGGCCCTCGGTCGAGCCGGTCTCGAGGTGCGGGTGGAGGAGCCCGACCGCATCGACCCCGGCGTCCCCGCCGGTCACGTCGCGGCGCAGGATCCGGCGACCGGCCTGATCACCCGCCGGGGGCGCAGCGTGAAGGTGTGGCTGAGCTCCGGCGCGAGCGCGGGCTCGGTGCCGAGCCTCATCGGACAGTCGGAGAACGGCGCCCGCGCCCGCCTCGGCGAGGACGCCCTGCGCCTCCGCGGCATCTCGGAGATCCGGTCCAACCGCTATCCCAGCGACGCGGTGGTCGCCCAGGAACCGCCGCCCCGGGGCTCCGCCGCCCACGTCTCGGTCCTCATCAACCGCGGAGAGCGCGGCGCCACCTACGTCATGCCGGATCTCATCGGCGTCTACGGCGCCGACGCCGCCGAAGTGCTGCGGACCCGCGGATTCCGGGTCTCGGTGGTGGGCGACCACCCCTATCCCGGCGTCGAGCCGGGCGTGGTCCTGCGCCAGTTCCCGCAGACCGGGTTCCAGATCGCCCACGGCGAGGCGATCTCGCTCGAGGTCAGTCGATGAGCGTGCGCATCGCCCCCTCCATCCTCTCGGCCGACTTCGCCGCCCTCGGGTCGGCGGTCGCGGCGGCGGAGGCGGGGGGAGCCGACCTGATACACGTCGACGTGATGGACGGGCATTTCGTACCCAACCTCACCATCGGTCCGCCGGTGGTCGCGGCCCTGCGCCGGGTGACCGACCTCCCCCTGGACGTGCACCTGATGATCGCGGATCCGGACCGGTACGTGGACCGCTTCGCGGAGGCCGGAGCGGCGGCGCTCTCGGTCCACGTCGAGACCGCGCCGCACCTGCACCGCACCCTGGGGCACATACGGAGCCACGGGGTGCGGGCCGGCGCGGTGTTGAATCCCGCCACCGCGGTGTCGACCCTGAGCGAGGTGGCGGGCGAGCTCGACTTCCTGCTCGTCATGAGCGTCAACCCCGGATTCGGCGGCCAGACGTTCATCCCCGGGAGCGAAGCGAAGATCGCGCGGGCGCGGCGGCTCCTCGACGAGGCGGGCAACCGCGCGCCGATCGCCGTCGACGGCGGGGTGGACTGCGGCAACGCCGCGAGAATCGTGGAGGCGGGGGCGGAGATCCTCGTGGCCGGCGCGGCCATCTTCGGGACGCCCGACGTGGCGGCGGCGGTCCGCTCCCTGCGCGCCGCCGCCGGCGCGCCGGCCGCCGCCGCGGTCGGGGAAGGCTGACCGCGTGGCTCGGGGAAGCGCCGCGATCCGGGTCCGGTACGCGGAGACGGATCGGATGCAGGTCGCGTACTATTCGAACTACTTCGTGTGGTTCGAGGTGGCGCGTTGCGAGCTGCTGCGGTCGGTGGGGTACACCTACCGCGACCTGGAGGCGGCCGGTTTCATGCTGCCGGTGATCGAGGCGCACTGCGAGTACCGGCAGCCCGCCCGTTACGACGATGAGCTCACGATTCTCACGCGGGGCGACCTGCTGTCGCCGGTCCGCGTTCGGTTCGCGTACGAGGTCCGGCGGACCGGCGACGGCGCCGCGACGGCCCTCGGCCACACCGTGCATGCGTCGGTGGACGGCGAGGGCAGGCCGGCCCGGCTCCCCGCCGACGTCCGAAGGCTGTTGGCCTAGAACATCCATGAACCACCATCACCGTGCGCCGATCCGTCGTTCCCACCGCCCCCCGACGCCCCGCCGGCGCCCCTGGATGAGCGCCGGGCTGGGTCTGCTGCTCGCCATCGCCGGCGCGGGCTGCACGACGCCCCGGGCGGACATCCCCGCCATCGGCGAAGTCGAAGCGGACCGGCTCCTGTTCGAGCGGGGAGCCGGCGCCCTCGACGAGGGGGACTGGCGCCGCGCGCGGCAGTACTTCGTGGAGATCCGCGACAACTATCCGCAGAGCCAGTACCGCGCGGCGGCGCGGCTCGGCATCGGGGAGAGCTACGAGCAGGAGGGCTCGACGGAGGCGTACGTGCGCGCCCTGGCCGAGTTCCAGGACTTCCTCAGCCTCTATCCGACCCACCCGCGCGCGCCCTTCGCCCAGTACAAGCTCGGGATGGTGCACTTCCATCAGATGCGGCGGGCGGAGCGGGATCAGACCGAGACGCGGAACGCCATCCGCGAGTTCGAGAGCTTCCTGGACCAGTATCCGACGGACCGGGAATGGATGCCGACGGTCCGCGAACGGCTGCGCGAGGCCCGGGACCGGCTCAGCGAGCACGACTTCACGGTCGGGCACTACTACTACCGCGCCAAGTTCTACCCGGGGGCGGTCAACCGGTTCCGGCAGATCCTGGACAACGATCCGGAGTACTCGAAGCGCGACGCGGTCTACTTCTACCTCGGCGAGTCGTACGCCGTGGGCCGGGCGATCACCGAGGCCATTCCGTACTTCGCGCGCATCCTGGAGGAGTTCGAGGCCAGCGAGTACGCCGAGGAGGCGCGCGTGCGGATCTCCGAGCTCGAAGCCCAGCTCGATCGATGACGGCGCCGGCCGCCCGCGGCGGCCGAAGGCCGTCAGGACGGAGAGGCGAGCCGACGGCCCTTCCCGTCGGTGACGGCTTCGGGGGCCGGAGCGGCGGTCGCAGGCGGGGGTTCGAACGGGGCGCTCTTCGGGTTGGGCCCGGCCAGGGTGAACCGCCGATAGTACTCCAGCGCCGACGCCAGCGCCGTCACCACCACGATCCACAACGCTATCTGACCCAGCACGAAGAACTGCCGCAGGTGCTCCCGGCCCAGGATGAGCAGCAGGATCGCGACGACCTGCGACATCATCTTCGCCTTGCCGAGCGGCGACGCGGGAATCGTCTCGCCGCGCGAATAGGCCAGGCTGCGCAGCACCGTGACCCCCAGCTCGCGGCCCAGGATGATGGCGACCATCCAGGCGGGGGCCAGCTCCATCTGCACCAGCGAAATCAGCGCGGCGGTGATCAGAAGCTTGTCGGCGAGCGGATCCATCAACTGGCCGAAGGTGGTGACCTGCTTCTGCCGCCGGGCGAGGAACCCGTCGAGCCAGTCGGTGAGGGCGGCCACACTGAAGATCGCGGCGCCGACCAGCTCCTTGCCTTCGAACTCCGTCCACAGCACGACCACGAGCAGCGGAACCAGGAAGATGCGGGCCAGGGTCAAGCTGTTCGGCAGATTCATCGGGGGAAGGAAACGGCCCCATTGTAGTGTCCGCACGGGCCGGTCGCAACATGGCGACCGGTCGAGGGGGCGCCGGCGGCCGCGGCCCCGGCCCCCCGTCACCGGGCGGCGGGGCGCCGGCGGGCGGGGAACGCGGGGACCCGGCGGGACGCGGGCGGGCGGCGCAGCGGGTCCCGCCACGGGTGCTAAGATCCCCGCCGCATGAAGGCGATCATCCTGGCGGGCGGCTTCGGCACGAGGCTGCGCCCTCTCACGGTCGAGCTCCCCAAGCCCGTGGTGCCCATCTTCGACCGGCCCTTCCTCCATTACCAGACCGATCTCCTGCGTCGGGTCCCGGAGATCGACGAGGTGATCCTGAGCCTCAACTACCGCCCCGATCGCATCGAGGCCCGCGTGGGGGACGGTGCCGACGCGGGACTGCCGGTGCGGTACCGCGTGGAGCCCCATCCCCTCGGCACCGGCGGCGCCATCAAGTTCGCCGCGCGGGGCGTCGAAGACACCGTGCTGGTCGTCAACGGAGACGTACTGACGGACGTGGACCTCAACGCGGCGGTCGCGCGGCACCGCGAACGCCGCGCCCTGGCGACCATCGTGCTCACGCCGGTCGACGACCCGTCCGCGTACGGCCTCGTCGAAACCGACGCGGACGGCAACGTGCGGCGGTTCCTGGAGAAGCCGGATCGGGACGAGATCACCTGCAACACGATCAACGCCGGCATCTACCTGCTGGAACCGGCGGCCTTCGACCGCATTCCCGACGATACCGCGTGGTCGATCGAGCGGCAGTATTTTCCCTCGCTCGTGGCCCGCGGCGAGACCTTCGTCGCCCACGTCGCCCGCGGCTACTGGATCGACATCGGCACGCCGCCCAGCTACGCGCGGGCGCACCGCGACCTGATGGCGGGACGCTGCGCGGCCGGACCCTTCCGGGAGCAGCCGCCTGGGACCGTCCGGCGCGGCGCGCGCTGCCGCGTCGCGCCCGGGGCCGACCTCGCCGGGCCGTGCTTCCTGGCGGACGGTTGCGTGGTCGGGGAGGGCGCCCGCATCGGCGCCAACTCGGTGATCGGACCCGGATGCGCGATCGGCGCCGGCGCGGTCGTCGAACGGTCCATCCTGTGGGGAGACTGCGCCGTCGGCGCGGACGCGGCGGTGCGGGACGCGATTCTGGGCGAGGGCTGCCACGTCGGCGACGGGGCCGAAGTCGGCGCCGGGACCGTGCTGGGAAGCGGGTCTACGCTGTCGGCCTACACCCGGACATGACGCGGCCCCGAGCGGCCCGCGGGATGAGGGAATGACCTTCGACCCCGACGTATTCAAGGCCTACGACGTGCGCGGGCTGTACCCCGATCAGATCGACCGGGTGCTGGCCGAGTCGATCGGCCGGGCGTTCGTCGCCCATCTCGGGGCGCGGCGCATCGCCGTCAGCCGCGACATGCGCGTGTCGTCTCCCGGCCTCGCGGCGGCGTTCATCGCCGGGGCCACCGCCCAGGGCGCGGACGTCGTGGACATCGGCCTGATGGGCACCGACCAGCTCTACTTCGCGGTGGCCCGCGACGACCTCGACGGCGGCGCCCAGATCACCGCTTCCCACAACCCGGGCGCCTACAACGGCATCAAGCTCGTCGGGAGGCGGGCGCTGCCGCTCAGCGGCGACGCGGGGATCGCCGAGATTCGCGACATGCTGGCCGCGGACGCGCTGCCGGCGCCGGCGGCGCGGCCGGGCACCCGCAGCGTGACCAAGGTTCTCGACGACTATCTCGACCACGTGCTCGGGTTCATCGACCCGGCCGCCGTCCGGCCGTTCTCGCTGGTGCTCGACGCCGGCAGCGGCATGGCGGGCGTCGTCGCGCCGGCCATCTTCGATCGGCTGCCGTGCCGCACCACCCGGCTCTGCTTCGAGGTCGACGGCACGTTTCCCCATCACGAGGCGAACCCCCTGATCGAGGAGAACCGCCGCGATCTGGTCGAAGCGGTCCGGGCGCAGTCGGCCGACGCCGGGATCGCGTGGGACGGCGACGCCGACCGGTGCTTCTTCGTCGACGGCGAGGGCGAGTTCGTGCCCGGCGACTTCGTCACCGCCCTGCTGGCCGAGGCCTTCCTGCGGAAGACGCCGGAGGCCGCCGTCGTCTACGACGTGCGGGCCAGCCACGCGGTCAAAGACACCGTCGCCGGCTTCGGGGGGCGGGCGCTCATGAACCGGGTCGGTCACGCGTTCTTCAAGAAGCGGATGCGGGAGGAGAACGCCGTCTTCGGCGGCGAGGTCACCGGCCACTACTACTTCCGCGAGAACTTCTACGCCGACAACGGGTTCATCCCCGCCCTGCTCATCCTCGAGCTGATGTCGGCGAAGGGACAGACGCTGCGCGAACTGCTCGCGCCGTTCCG
Organism: Vicinamibacterales bacterium; assembly: GCA_963664545.2. Lineage (GTDB taxonomy): Bacteria > Acidobacteriota > Vicinamibacteria > Vicinamibacterales > UBA8438 > JAJEEA01. Next base: position 5,498,682 of record OY761475.2, read on the forward strand.
CGGGCGCTACTTCATCTCCGGCGAGATCAACACCGCGCTCGAAGATCGCGACCGCGTCGCCGCCACGCTGGCGCTGCTCGCCGCCCGCTACGCCGACGGCCGCGTCCACCGCATGGACGGCCTGTCGGTCGAGTATCCGACGTGGCACTTCAACGTCCGGCCGTCGAACACCGAGCCGCTGCTGCGGCTGAATCTGGAAGCGGCGACCCGGGACGAGATGGCGTGGCGGCGCGACGAAGTGCTGCGTCTGATCCGAAGCTGAATCCGCGGCGATCTGATAAGATGGATGCGCGCGGCGACGAGCGGGAGTAACTCAGTGGTAGAGTCACGGCTTCCCAAGCCGTTGGTCGCGGGTTCGATCCCCGTCTCCCGCTCCAGTTCCGGCCCCTGCCCCACGCCCGACCCATGGCGACGATCGACCGCTACCCGACCGTCGCCCTAGGTCCGTCCGACGAGGATACTCCGCAGCCACGCCGGCGCCGCTCCGACGAGTTGTCGACCTTCAGCCGGGGCCTCACGGCCAAGGGCCGGCTCAGCGCCACCGCTCACGTCATCATCGAAGGGACGGTCGAGGGTGAGGTCGTGGTGCCGGACCACGGCGTCGCGGTCACCGGCATCGCGCGGGTTCGCGGCGATGTCTTCGCCCGGACGGTCACCGTGCTCGGCCGGGTCGACGGCAATCTGACCGCTTCGAGGCTCATCGAACTCCGGGCGTCGTGCGTCGTCAGCGGAAAGCTGTCGGCGCCCCGCCTGATCATCGAGGAAGGAGCCCGTTTCCACGGCCCCGTCAACCCCGGCAAGACCGACTCGGCCATGGCACTGGCCCGCCACCGGGTGAAGAACGCCTGAGCGCGGGGAGGCCGCAGAACGGTGCAGACTCCCGGCGAGCGGAGCCGTAGGCGACGCTCTCCGGGCCGGCGCGCCCGCCGCGCGGAGCCGCGGCTCCGAGCCCGGCCCCGCGGGAGCGCCCGGGCGCACGCCGCCTCGGACCCGCGCTCCCGAGCGCCGCACACCGCACCGCTCCGGCGCCGAACCCGACGACGATGGCGCGGCTGGCGCGGTGCCGCCCAGCCGGCCCCGCGTACGGCTACGCCATGTCCTTTAGCTTCTTCAGCGGGAGGATCTTCACGGTCGTGCTCGCCGGCTTGGCCTTGACGTCCATCGTCTCGCCGGGCCGGAACGGATTCGGCACGCCCTTCTTGGCCCGGCGCGCCGGCTTCTTGACAACCTTGATCTTCATCAGGCCCGGTATCGTGCAGACCCCCACGGCCCCTTTCCGGACGTGGCGCTCGATGACCGATTCCAGCGCCCCGAAGACGTCGGCGACCTGCCGCCTGGTCAGCTCCGTCTTCTCCGAGATGTCCGCGAACATCTGCGTCTTCGTCATCGCCTCGGTGAGCTTCTTGACTCTTGCCAACATTCCCTCCTGGTGATGCGTGGATCGGTCGCTTGCGCTGCCACGCATGATAACCGAACCGGCAGGGGATGGCTCGACAAAAACGGCACATTCTCTGTGATTGCGACGCTCCGGCGAGCCTCGTGGGGCGCCAAGGCGTGGTGTCAAGACTGACCCGCCGATCGTCGCAGGCGACGCTCTCCGGGCTAGGAGTTTGCGCCGTAGAACGGTGCAGACTCCTAGCAGGGTTGGTTGGGCGGCGAGCGGAGCCGTAGGCGACGCTCTCCGGGCTAGGAGTTTGCGCCGTAGAACGGTGCAGACTCCTAGCAGGGTTGGTTGGGCGGCGAGCGGAGCCGTAGGCGACGCTCTCCGGGCTAGGGCGCCGAGTCCCGATAGTCGGCCGCGCGCAGGGACGCACGGATGATCTCACGGTCGTTGCGGTGGACGATGTGGCCGTTCGCGTAGGCGGGGTGCGACCAGTTGACGAGGCGCTCGGCGATGCGGCCGTGCGGGGTGCGGGTGCCGGAGCCGCCGGTCGGCTCGATGAGCCGCGTGCGGTCGAGCTCGACGTACCCCTCGGGGGTGAACCGGGCGAGAATCAGGAAGCCGTCGTCGTTGTTGACGAAGTACCGATCTTCGTGGCGCACGAGGAAGGCGGTGCTCCACCGCGCCTGGGCGGTCATGTCCGGGCTCATCCAGAGGCGTTCGCCCGTCCGGGCGTCGAGCCCGCGCAGCTCGCCGTAGCTGTCGACCCCGTAGACGTGGTCGCCGATGATGATGGGGGTCGTCACCATCGCGTGGATGGTGTCGGTCTCGCCCGGCAGCTCGCTCCGGCTCGCGCCCCGCCACAGCTCGGCGGCGTCGGGCCGGTCCTGGTTCAACTGCATCATGAGCGAGCCGTTGAAGAACTGGGACACGAGCAGGTAGTTGCCGCTCCGCACCGGCGTGGCCACCGTGACCCCCATCGAGACGTCCCACGGCTGCTCCCAGTAGAGCCCGCCGGTCTCCGGGTCGAGCGACGCGAGGGCGCGCGGATGCCAGACGATGAGCTGCCGCACCCCGCCCGCCTCGTAGATGACCGGCTGCGCGTAGCCCATCTCGGCCTCGACCTCGATCGCCCGCCACCGCTCGGTGCCGGTATGCTTGTCGAAGGCGACCACGAGGGCGTCGGGCTCGCCCCCGACCACGGTCAGGAGGCGGTCGCCGTCGACGAGGGGCGCGCTGACGATGCCCCACACCGGGACGCTCGTGCCGTACTCGGCCACGTAGTCTTTCTGCCAGCGCACCGCGCCGGTCTCGACGTCGAAGCAGAAGAGCCGTCCGGTGGCGCCGACGACGTAGACGCGGTCGCCGTCGACGGTGGGGGTGGACCGGGGGCCGACCGCGTAGCTGACCGAGAGCATGCGGTACGACGTCGTCCACTCGTGGGTCCAGAGGACCTCGCCGCTCTCCTCGTCGAGGGCGAGCATCCGCTCGGTCCCGTCCAGGGTGCGCGAGTCCGGATCCTCTCGCCAGTCGGTGATGAACACGCGGCCGTCGGCGACCGCGGGCCCCGAGTACCCCGAGCGTATCGGCGTGCGCCAGGCGACCTTCAGCTCGTCGGGCAGCTCCTCGACGATGCCCGTCTCGTGCCAGATCGCGAGCCGGTCGGCGCCCCGCCACTGCGGCCAGTCCTCGGCGGACACCGCGACGGTCATGGCGGCGACTAGGACGGCGGCGCCGGCCGGTCTCGAAGAAGCCCGCATCCATGCGGCGCGCGCCGGTTTCTCGATCCGCGTGATCATGCCGTGTCCTCCTGCCGCCGCAACGCCCCGGGGCTCCGATTGCCGACCAACCGACCCGCCGGGAACCCGCACCGTTCCGCCGGGGGCGGGCGGAGGCGGCCGGCGCGGGCTCACTCTACTTCGGTATCATGACCGAGGGGAGGCTGGATGGTCGAGAACTGGATCGGTGTCGCCGTCGTCTTGCTGTCGATTCTCGCGTCCCACGCGCTGCTCAACCGCGAGTTGCGCGACATGCGAAAGGACATGGCTGCCCGGGTCGACCGGATGGTCAGGCTCGAGGGCACCCTGGACGGCTTCCTCGCGGGATTCAGGGCGAAGGGAGAGAAGTGACGACGGACCGCAGACTCCCCCGGCGCCGACGCTTGACGATGGTGCCGCGAAGTTTGGTCGGGATGACTGGATTTGAACCAGCGACCCCCTGACCCCCAGTCAGGTGCGCTACCAGACTGCGCCACATCCCGACACGACCCACCGCTCCGCCACCGACCGTCGAGCGTTCCCCGGCTCCCGTTCAGGCCTTCTGCCCCGCCAGCAGGTCCAGAATGGCGTGCAGACCCTTCTTGATGCCGTCGAGCCGCGCCCTGACCTCGTCGCCCAGCAACTCGTCCAACGACTCGGTCCCGGCATCCTCCGACGCCGGCGCCTCCTTGAGCAGCTTGCGCCGCGCCGCCCCCAGGGTCAGGCCCTCGACGAAGACGAGCTCCTTGACGCGGAGCACGCGGTCGAGGTCCTCCCGGCGGTAGAGGCGCGAGCGGCCCTCCCCCCGGATCCCCAGGTTGGGGAACTCGGCCTCCCAAGAGCGTAGCACGTAAGGCTGCAAGCCGGCGATGGCGCAAACCTCGGACGGCTTGTAGACGGACCGCTCCGGCATCTTGATCGGCGTCGCCATCCGCTTCGCTCAAGCTCAAGCCCGCGCCCCAGTATACACCGGCCACGTCCGGCGCCCGCGCCGCGGGAGCCCGCGCGGGCGAGGCCCGACTCGACCGCCGGGCGGCACGATCGCGGCTACCGCCCCCGCGCCTTCAGGCGGATGGGGGTGCCGGTGAACCCGAAGGCCTCCCGCAGACGGCGCCGGAGGAACCGCTCGGACGAGAAATGGAGGCGCGCCCCCCCGCCGGTGAACAGCGTGAACGTCGGCGGCGCCACGCCGGTCTGCACCGCGTAGCGGATGCGGACCGCCCGCGGCCCGGCGCCCGACGGCCGATGGTCGCGGACGGCGCGGGCGACGACGCGGTTGAGCTCGCCGGTGGCGACCTCGGTCCGGCGGGCCGCCGCGACCTCGTCGATGACCTCGAGCAGCCGTCCCGTCCGCTCTCCCGTCACCGCCGAGAGGTGGACGATCGGCGCGTAGTCGACGAACTTCAGGGCGTCGCGGAGTTCGCCGTCGAACTGCGTCGCAAACCCGGGCCCGCGGCCCTTCACGAGGTCCCACTTGTTGGCCGCGAGCACGACGCCGCATCCCGCCGCCTCCGCCTCGCCGGCGATGGCCGCGTCGCGGTTCACGACCCCGGCCGCCGCGTCCACCACGAGCACCGCCACGTCGGTGTGCTCCATCGCATGGCGCGCCCGCACCACGCTCACCGCCTCGATGCGCCCCCCCCCGGCGACCCGGCCGGGACGCCGCATGCCCGCGGTGTCCACGACGCGGAACCGCCGGCGATGCCAGCGCATGACCTCGTCGACGGCGTCGCGGGTCGTGCCGGGGACCGGGCTGACGAGCATGCGGTCGCCGCGCAGCAGCCGGTTGATCAGCGACGACTTCCCGACGTTGGGGCGGCCGACCACCGCCACGCCGGTCTCGGAATCCGCGGCGGAGTCCGCGGTGTCCACCGCCGCCGGCGGCCCCGGCGGCAACCGCGCGACGACCTCGTCGAGCAGGTCGCCGATGCCCTGTCCGTGCTCCGCGGCTATCTCGACCACCGGCTCGAAGCCGAAGCGGTGGAACTCGGGCGCGTGGAGACGCGCCCGCCGGTCGTCCATCTTGTTGACGGCGAGCACCACCGGGACCCCGCGCATGTGAATCTCGCGGGCGAGCTCGTCGTCGGCGGGCACCGGCCCCTCGCCGCCGTCCACGACGAAGACCACGACGTCCGAGTCGCCGGCGGCGCGCCGCCCGCGCTCGGCCACCGCGCCCTGCATCGGGTCGGCGCTCGCCCCGGCGACCCCGCCGGTGTCGACGACGGAGAATACGCGCCCCCGCCACTCCACCGGCGCCGCCAGGACGTCGCGGGTGGTGCCGGCCACCGCGGTGACGATGGCCCGCCGCGTGCCCGTCAGGCGGTTGAAGAGCGTGGACTTGCCCACGTTGGGCCGGCCCACGAGGACGGCCCGTCCCGCCGCGCGGTTCCGCTCACGATTCATCGCCGTCCCGCCCCGATCCGTGCCCGTCGGCCGCTTGACAGCCGTAAATGACAGTACCTATGATGCTTACATACATCGTCAGCCAGCATGATCAAAGTCGACATCGTGAACGAGGTCTCCCGGCTCGCCGACATCACCAAGGTCAAGGCCGAGGTGGCGGTCGACGCCGTGCTCGACGCCATGCGCGCATCGATGCAGCGCGGCGAGCGCATCGAGCTGAGGGGCTTCGGGGTCTTCCAGGTGAAACCGCGCAAGCGGGGCATCGGCCGCAATCCGCGGACCGGCAAGGAAGTGCGCATTCCGCCCGGCCGGACCATCCGGTTCAAGCCCGGCAAGGACCTCCAGGACATCGGCGGCTGACGCGCCCGCCGCATCGCATCCGCTCCGCCGCCGCGCGGCGCACGCCCCACGGGTAGACCTCCCTTGAGCCAGCCTCTCCCTACGGTTCCCGAACCACCGCCGTCGGCGTGGCCGCCGGACGCGCACCCGGGGGCGCCTCCGCAGCCGCCGGCGTCCGCGCCCGCCCGGCGCGATCGCCCGTGGGTCAACCTCGCGCTCCTGCTGGCCACGTTCGGGTCCACCACGTGGTGGGGAGCCCGGCACCACCGGGGCTTCTCCGCCGGCTTGGACGCCACGTCGGACGCGCCCCTGGTGCTGTGGCACGGCCTTTGGTACAGCCTGACGGTGCTCGCCATCCTGGGCGTTCACGAGCTGGGCCACTACTACGCGTGCCGCCGCTACCGGGTCGATGCGTCGATCCCGTACTTCCTGCCCGCGCCGATTCTCATCGGCACCCTCGGCGCGTTCATCCGCGTACGGCAGGCCATTCCCACCAAGCGGATGCTCTTCGACATCGGGGTCGCCGGACCCATCGCGGGCTTCGCGGTCGCCGTCCCCGCGCTGTTCGTCGGCGTCGGCCTCTCGGAGATCCTGCCGGCGCGGGAGCCGACCGAGTTCACGGTCTACCTGGGCGAGCCGCTCCTGTTCCGCTTCGCGGCATGGGCGGTCTGGGGGGCGGCCCCGGAAGGGACCACGTTGAACCTCCACCCCATGGGGTTCGCGGCGTGGGTCGGGTTGCTGGCGACGGCCCTCAACCTGTTCCCCATCGGGCAGCTCGACGGGGGCCACATCTCGTACGCGGTCTTCGGGGCCCGGTCGACCCACGTGACCCTGGCCTCGGCCGCCGTCCTCCTCGTCCTCGCCTTCTTTTCGCCGAGCTGGATCGTCTGGGCGGCGCTGACGGTGGTCATGCTCATCGCGCTCGGGCCGCGACACCCGCGCACCCTCGACCACCACATTCCCATCGACCGGACCCGGATGCTCGTCGCCGTCGGCGCGTTCGTCATCTTCGTGCTCTGCTTCACCCCCGCGCCCATCCGTATCGTCGGCGGCTTCGGCGAGTAGCGGCGTGCGGCGGAGACCCGTGCAGCACCGAGCACGGGTGGCGCCGAGGCGCCCACCGTTCGGCACGGGCTGCCGAACGCGCCGCGGCCCACGCCCGACCGCCGGCGCCGACGGGCCCGGGACTGCGGTGCACAGGGCCTTCCGGCGGCGAGAGCCGCGCGGCTTTCTCACGACGGCGCCGGGCAGCCCCCCGACCCTACAGCATCGACACCGGGTCGACGTCCACCACCACGCGCCGCTTCAGGCGGGGATGCTCGTCGAGGATCCGGAGCAGCGTCTCCCGCATCTCCCGCCGCCGCCCGCCCTTCAGGAAGATCTGCACGCGGTACCGGCCCCGGAGCCTCGCGAGGGGTGCGGGCGCCGGTCCGAGCACCGTGAACCCGCGCGGCGCCGCGCGGAGCCGCGCCGCCAGGGCGGCCGCGTCCTGCGCGGTGCGGTCGCGCAGCGCGCCGTGGACGACGGCCGAGACCAGCGACACGACCGGCGGATAGCGGAGGGCGCGGCGGAAGCGCAGCTCCTCGCGGTAGAACGGCTCGTACGCCTGGTCGCAGGCGTGGCGGACCCCGTAGTGGCCGGGATGGAGCGTCTGGACGATCGCCTCGCCGGGGGTGCCGCCCCGGCCGGCGCGGCCCGCGACCTGCGTCAGCAACTGGAAGGTGCGCTCCGCCGCCCGGAAGTCGGGCACGCCGAGGCCGACGTCCGCCGACACCACGCCCACCAGGGTCACGCCGGGGAAGTCGTGCCCCTTCGCCACCATCTGGGTGCCGACGAGGATGTCCACCTCGCGGCGCGCCACCCGCCGGAGCAGCCGGGCCGCCGCGCCCCGCCGCCGCACGGTGTCGCGGTCGAGGCGGGCGACGCGGGCGGCCGGCCACCGCCGCTCGATTTCCGCGTGCACCCGCTCGGTGCCGAAGCCCACGTGTTCGATGACCGTGCCCGAGCATCCCGGACAGGCGGCGGGACGCGCCCGCGAGTATCCGCAGTAGTGGCAGCGGGCGCGCCCGGCCGCGCGGTGGAACGTGAGGCTCACGCTGCAGTCGGGACAGTCGAGGGTGTGGCCGCAACCGCGGCATAGCAGGGACGCCGCGAACCCCCGCCGGTTCAGCAGCACCAGCGCCTGCTCGCGGCGGTCGAGCCGGTCGTCGATGGCCTCGGTCAGCGGCGCGCTCAGCACGATGTCGGGTCCGTGCGCCGCAAGTTCGTCGCGCATGTCGACGACGCGCACCGCCGGCAGGGGGCGGCCGCCGATGCGCTGCGGGAGCGTGAACCGCCGGTAGCGGCCGTCGTCGGCGTGGCGGTAGCTCTCGATCGACGGCGTCGCGGAACCGAGCAGGACGAGGGCGCCGCCGCGCTTCCCCCGCATGATCGCCACGTCCCGGCCGTGGTACCGGGGGCTCTCGTCCTGTTTGTACGAGGCGTCGTGCTCCTCGTCGACGACGATCAGGCCCAGCGACGGCAGGGGCGCGAACACCGCGGACCGCGTGCCCACCACCACGTCGACCTCGCCGCGGCGGATGCGGTGCCATTGATCGTGGCGGGCACCGTCCGACAGGCCGCTGTGCTGGACGGCGACGCGGTCTCCGAACGCCGGCCTCAGACGCGCCGCGATGCCCGGGGTCAGGGCGATCTCGGGAACGAGGACCAGCGCCTGCCGCCCCCGCGCCACCGCCGCCCGGGCGAGCCGCGCATAGACCTCGGTCTTCCCGCTCCCGGTAACCCCGTGGAGGAGGGCCACCTCGAACGCGCCCGATCCCGCCGCCCCCTCCAGCGCCTCGACCACCTCCCGCTGTCCGGACGTCAGGGTGAGGGCCGCCGCGTCCGGGGCCTCCGGCGCCTCGACCGCCCCCGGCTCCCGCTCGACCACCTCGGCCGTGATCGTCACCGCGCCGAGCTCGGCGAGGCGGCGGAGGGTGCCTCCTGGAACGCCGCCGGCCGCGAGCGCCGGCGCCGGCACCCCCCCGGCCGCCGCCGCGAGCCGTTCGAGGGCCTCGCGCTGCCGCCGGCCGAGAGCGGCGCCGGAAGTCAGGCGCGCCCGCCCGTCGTCCGTGAGGCGGGCGACACGAACCGTCTTGAACGCGGACGCGGCGCCCTTGAGCGGTTGCGTCAACCGGATCAGGCCCTCGCTCGCCATCGCTGCGAGGTGGGCGTGGCGCCCCGCGCCGCGACCCCCGGCGGAGCCCCGGGGTGCGGTGCCCCGCTCCAGCCCCGCCGCCGGGCGCGGGGCGCCGTCGGCCAGACGCTCGAGCAGCCGGCGGCGCGCCGGTCCCAGGCGGCCCGCGAGGGCGGCCCGGCCCGCCGCGGTGATCTCGGCTCGCCGCTCGCTGGCCACCCACGCCAGGGGCGGCATCGCCGCCGCCACCGCCTCGCCCGCGCCGCAGGCGTAGTACTCGCCCACCCAGAGGGCGAGATCCACGACGTCGGCGGGCAGCAGGGGCTCGGTGTCGAAGACGTCCAGCAGGGGCTTCAGCGCGGCGGCGGGCGGCGACGCCGGCCGGCCGACGACGCAGCCGGTCACCGCGCGCGTCCCCAGCGGCACGAGGACGCGGGTCCCCGGGGCGGGCACCGGCAGCGCCGACGGCACCTCGTAGTCGAGCCGGTCGAGGGCGGGCACGGGGACGACCACGGAGACGGCACGGATCATCGGACGCGGGGCGACGGCGGCATCCCTACACGCTACAAGAGCGAAGACTGGCCGACGGCGGCAACCTGGATCATCGGACGCGGGGCAGGGGCGGCATCCCTACGGGGCGGACTCCGGATCCGCGAGCAGGGCGCGGACCCGCTTCATGTCCTCCCAGACGTCCCGCTTCCGCTCGGGGCTCCGCAGGAGGAACGCGGGGTGGAACGTCGGGATGAGCTTCGCCCCGCGGTAGTCGAACATCCGCCCCCGCAGCCGGGAGACCGCCTCGTCGGTCTGCAGCAGCGTCCGGATCGCAAAGCCGCCGAGGGCGACCACGACGCGCGGGCGGATGACGTCGAGCTGCCGGAACAGGAACGGCTCGCACGTCGCGACCTCGTCGGGCTCGGGGTTCCGGTTGTTGGGGGGCCGGCACTTGATCACGTTGGCGATGTACACCTCGTCGCGCGACAGCCCGATCGCGGCGATGATCCGGGTCAGAAGCTGTCCCGCCCGGCCCACGAAGGGAATGCCCTGCCGGTCCTCGTCCCGCCCCGGCGCCTCGCCGACGAACACGAGGTCGGCGGTGGGGCTGCCGACCCCGAACACGAGGTTCGTCCGTCCCCCGTGGAGCTTGCAGCGGGTGCACTCGCCGAGGTCGGCGCGGACCTCCTCCAGGGTCTCGGGCGGCGACGCGGGGGGGGCGGGCTCCGCCGCAGGCGGCGAAAACAGGGTTGCGGCGGTCGGGGGGGCGGCACCGGGGGGCGGCGCGGCCGTCCCGTGCGGGCTGGCCGCCGGACCGGGCGCGGGAACGGTCGCCGAACCAAGTGGGGGAACCACCGTCGAACCGGGTGCGGGAACCGCCGGGCCTAGCGCGGCATCTGCCGGATCGGGCGCGGGATCCGCCGGGACGCCCACGCCGGCCGCGGGATCGCGCACGCGCCACCGGGCGTCGCGGCTGACCCCCTCGACCCCCAGCTCGCGGAAGAACGCCAGGTGGCGCATCAACTGCTCACGGTCGGTCATGGTCGGCGGCCTCCGCCGCGTCCGGCGTCCCGTCCTCGGCGAGCAGGTCCCGCAGCCGGTCGAGGATCGCGCGGGCCAGGCCGCGCTTGGACTGCAGCGGCAGGTCGGTTTCGCCGCCGGCCCCGACCAGGGTGGCGGCGTTCGTCTCGACGTCGAATCCCGCGTCGCTCCGCGACACGTCGTTGGCGACGATCACGTCCGCCCCCTTGGCCTCGAGCTTGGCGCGGGCCCGCGCGACGACGTCGCGGGTCTCGGCCGCGAATCCGATCAGCACCGGCCGCCGCCGGCCGCCGCGCCACCGGCCAAGGTCGCGCAGGACGTCGGCGGTGCGGGTCAGCGTCAGCGTCAGGGTCTCCGACTCCTTGGCCATCTTCTGCCCCCGCGCCCCCCCGGCCGGCGTGTAGTCGGCCACCGCGGCGGCCATGACCACCGCGTCGACCCCGGCCGCCCGGTCCATCACCGCCGCGTGCATGTCGGCGGCGCTCCGCACCCCGACGACCTCCGTCCCGGCCGGCGGGTCGAGGCGGCACGGGCCGGACACGAGCACGACGCGGGCGCCGCGGTTCGCGGCCTCCGCGGCGAGGGCGTACCCCATGCGGCCACTCGACCGGTTGCCGACGAAGCGCACCGGGTCGAGGTCCTCGCAGGTCGGTCCGGCGGTGACGAGGACGCGCCGGCCCGCGAGGTCCTCGCCGCCGCCGGGCCGGAGCCGCCGCTCGACGGCGGCGACCACGTCCTCGACGGCGGCGAGCCGGCCCGGGCCCGTCCACCCGCACGCGAGGTAGCCTTCGCCGGGGGCGACGACGTGGGCTCCCCGCGCCTCCAGGGCGGCGAGGTTCGCGGCCACCGCCGGGTGCGCGTACATGTTCGAGTTCATGGCGGGGGCCAAGGTGACCGGCGCCCGGGTCACGAGGTAGAGCGAGGTCAGGAAGTCGTCGGCGATGCCGTGGGCGAGCTTCCCGATGGTGTTGGCGGTGGCCGGCGCCACGACCAGGGCCGCGATGTCGGCGGCCAGCGAGACGTGCTCGATGGTCGCGTTCGCGCCGGGCGCGAACTGGTCGGTGACGACCGGCCGCCGCGTGATCGCCTCGAACGTCAACGGTCCGACGAAGCGGCGGGCGTTGGACGTCATCGCCACCACCACGTCGTGTCCGTTGTCCTGCAGGCGGCGGACGATCTCGACGGCCTTGTAGGCGCCGATGCCGCCGGTCACCCCCACCGCGATCAGGGCCATGGCGCGGCTCCCCCGTCCGGTCCCTCGAAGCTCGCGGCGATCGCCCGCGCGGCGGCGCCGGCCGCGCGCCACGACCAGCGCTCGGCCTCGACGATGCACCGCAGGCGCTCGATGCAGTCCTCAAGGTCGTCGTTGACGACCACGTAGTCGTACTCGGCGACGCGCCGCACCTCGCGGCGGGCGACGCTCAGCCGGCGCCGGATCTCGGGCTCGGCGAGGCGGTCGCCGGGGCGGCCGCGCAGGCGGGCCTCGAGCGCGGCGGGCGACGGAGGCAGCAGGAAGATGCCGACCGCGCCCGGCTCGATCTCGCGGACCTGACGCGCGCCCTGCACGTCGATGACGAGGACGAGGCTGCACCCGGCGTCGAGCCGCCGCCGGGTGTCGAGGGCGCGGGTGCCGTAGAGATGGCCGAACACCTCGGCCCACTCGAGGAACTCGCCCGCCCCGCGCATCGACTCGAAGCGCGCCCGGTCCACGAAATGGTAGTCGACCCCGTCCCGCTCCGCGGGGCGCGGCGGGCGCGACGTGTAGCTCCGCGACCGCTCGAGGCCGGGGACCCGCGCGACCAGCGCGTCGACGGCGGTGGTCTTCCCGGTTCCCGACGGGGCCGAAACCACGAACAGGCTCCCCTTGCCGTCCACGCCGTTCACGCGCCCTCCGCGGTGGTCTTCCCGGTTCCCGACGGGGCCGAGACCACGAACAGGCTCCCTTGCCGTCCACGCCGTTCACGCGCCCCCGCCGGCCCGGGAGTCGCCCGCCCGCGGCGCCGATTCCCCCGCCCCCGCCGACCCGCCGGGCGCACGCGCCGTCCCCGCGGCGCGCACGCCTGCTCCACGTTCCCCCGCCGGCCCGGAATCGCCCGCCCCGCGGCACTACTTCCCGCCCCCCGCCGACCCGCCGGGTCCCCCACCGCGCGCGCGCCTACTCCACGTTCTGCACCTGCTCGCGGAGCTTCTCCAGCTCGGCCTTGGCCGCCACCACCAGCTCGCCCGCGTCGGTGCCCTCGACCTTCGCCCCCAGCGTGTTGACCTCGCGGTTCATCTCCTGCAGGAGGAAGTCGAGCTTCCGCCCGCACGGCTCCGCCGCGTCGGCGAGGGCCGCCCAGTGGGCGAGGTGGCCGCGCAGCCGGGTGATCTCCTCGCTGACGTCGGAACGGGCCGCGAACCGCACGATCTCCTGGGCGACGGCCGCCTCGTCGGCCCCGGCCTGCGCCCCCAGCTCCTCGACCCGGGTCGTCAGCCGCGACACGAGCCCGGCCCGGCCCGCCTCGGCCGCCGCCTCCAGGCGCGCGACGAGGTCCGACACCGTGCGGCAGCGGGTCTCGAGGTCGGCCCGCAGGTACCCGCCCTCGCGCACCCGCATGGCGTCCAACTCCCGCAGCGCCTCCTCCACCGCCTCGGCCGCGGCGCGCTCGATCGCCGCCCGGCCCGCCTCGTCCAGCTCGCGCTCCCGCACCACCAGCGCCTGCGGGAACCGCAGGAGGTCGCCGGCGCTGAGGCCCCCGCCGGCGGCGCCCCGCGCCCGCGCCTGCTCGACGGCGGCCGACAGGGCGTCGACGAGCGGCTCGTTGAGCTCGACGTCGACCTCGGGCGGGCGCACGAGCCGCGCCGTCACCGCCAGCTCCACCCGCCCCCGCGCCACCCACCGCTGCACGACGCCCCGGAGCTCCGACTCCAGCGCCGCGAGCAGCGGCGGCAGCCGCACCTGGATGTCGAGGTACCGGTGGTTGACCGTGCGCGCCGTGACCCCGAGGGCCGCCGTGTCGAGTTCGCGGCTCCCCGCCGCGAACCCCGTCATCGACTTGATCATCCCGCCCCGCCCGCGGCCGGGCCCGACGACGCGGCGGCGAACCCGCCAGCCGTCCCGAGCTCTTCGGCCTCCTGTCCGAACACCTGCGTCGCATAGAGCTTCGCATAGCTGCTGCCGGGCCGCATCAACAGCTCTTCGTGACGGCCCGACTCCACCACCCGCCCCCCCTCGATCACGATGATGGCGTCGGCCCGGCGGATCGTCGACAGCCGGTGGGCGATGACGAACGCGGTCCGGTCGAGCAGCAGCCTCGCCAGGGCGTCCTGCACCAGCAGCTCCGACTCCGCGTCGAGGGCCGAGGTCGCCTCGTCGAGCACGAGGATGGGCGGATTCCTGAGCAGGGCCCGCGCGATCGTGAGGCGCTGGCGCTGCCCCCCCGACAACCGCTGGCCGCGCTCGCCGATCACCGTATCGTAGCCCTGCGGCAGGTCCACGACGAACTCGTGCGCGTGGGCCGCGCGCGCGGCCGCGACGATCGACGCGCGGGGGGTCCCCGGCGCGGCGTAGGCGATGTTCTCGGCCACCGACGCGTCGAAGAGGAACGTCTCCTGGGTCACGATGCCGACGGCCCGGCGCAACGAGCGGAGCGTGACGTCGCGCACGTCCACGCCGTCGATGAGGATGGCCCCCCCGGTCACGTCGTGGAACCGCGGCACGAGGTTGACGAGGGTCGACTTGCCCGCGCCGCTGAGCCCCACCACCGCCACGACCTCGCCCGCCCGCACCGTGAACGAGACGCCGCGCAGCACCGGCTCGTCGTCGTCCGGGTACTGGAACGTCACGTCGCGGAACTCGATGCTCGACGCGAACGGGGGCAGCGCGGCGGCCCCGGGCCGGTCCGCCGTCCCGGTGCGGGTGTCGAGGACCTCGAAGATGCGCTCGGCCGCGGCGATCGCCCCCTGGATGTTCGCGTTGACCCGGCTCAGCTTCCTCACGGGGCCGTACATCAGCAGGAGCGCGGTCATGAACGACGTGAACTCGCCGGCCGTCAGGTCGCCGGCGGCGATCTCCCGGCTGCCGTACCAGAGGACCCCCGCGATGAACAGGCCCCCCACCAGCTCGATCACCGACGGCAGGACGGAGAGGGCGCTCGTGACCCGCATGACCGTCCGGTAGAGCCGGCGCGAGGCCTCCTCGAACTTCCGCCGCTCGAACCGCTCCGCCTGGAACGCCTGGACGATGCGGTGGCCGGCGAGGGCCTCGACGGCGAGATGCGAAAGCTGCTCGACCTGCTCCTGGCCGCGGCGCGTCGTCCGCCGGACGAGCTGCCCGAGCCGGACCAGGGGGTACACCACGAGCGGCGCCCCCGTCATGCACACGAGCGCGAGCCTCGCGTCCTGGTGGAACAGCAGGACGGCGAACGCGGCGAGCGCGAGCGACTCGCGGATCAGGTCGCCGCACGTCTCCGCGACGACGTGCTGGACGCGGCCCACGTCGCTCGTGAGCCGCGACAGCAGGCGCCCCGTGGTCCGGCTCCCGAAAAAAGTCCTCGACTGGCCGAGCATGTGCCGGAACAGCTCGGTGCGCAGATCGTGGACGAGGCGCTGCCCGGCGTCGGCCATGAGGTAGACGGAGAAGTACGAGCCGGCCCCCTTGGCGAGGTAGAGCCCCACCAGGAGACCGCAGATCAGCGCGACGTTCTCGCCCTCGGGTAGCGCCTCGTCGAAGATCGGCTCGATGATGTACGCGAGGCCGCCCGAGGCGAGGGCGTAGAGGGCCATGGCCGGCAGCGCGGCGATGACGCGCAGCTTGTGGGGCAGGACGAACCGCAGGAGCCGGCGCAATGGATTCACGGCGTGGTCGGGCCGAAGCCTTCCGGGTGGCGCTCGCGCCAGCGCTGGGCCGTCGCGACGATGTCGTCCAGCGCCGGGTGCGCCGGACGCCAGTCGAGATCGCGCGCGATGCGCCCGGCGGCGGCGAAGAGGACGGGCGGGTCGCCCGGGCGGCGCGGGGCGGGCTCCGCGGGCACCCGCCGGCCGGTCACCCGTTCGACGCTACGGATCACCTCCCGGACGGAATGCGGAGTCCCCGTGCCGAGATTGTAGACCCGCGCGCCCGGCCCCGACGCCAGCGCGTCGAGGGCCCGGACGTGCGCGTCGGCGATGTCCGCGACGTGCACGTAGTCGCGCTGGCAGGTGCCGTCCGCGGTCGGATAGTCGTCGCCGAACACCCGGAGCGGTGCCCCCCCGCACGCCGCGTCGAGGGCGCGGGGAATGAGATGGATCTCGGGGTCGTGGTCCTCGCCGAGCTCGCCGTCGGGGTCCGCCCCGGCCGCGTTGAAGTAGCGCAGGGCGATCGACCGCAGGCCGTAGGCGCGCCCGTAGTGGCGCAGGGCGTGCTCGACGGCGAGCTTCGAACTCCCGTACGCGTTGATGGGGTCGGTCGGATGGTCCTCGTCGATGGGGGTCGCCACGGGATTGCCGTACACCGCGCAGGTCGACGACAGCACGAGCCGGCCCACCCCGGCCGCCCGCATCGCGTCGAGCACCGACAGCCCGCCCCGCACGTTGTGCTCGTAGTACCGGGCGGGGTCGCGCACCGACTCCTCGACCGACAGGAGCCCCGCGAAGTGCATCACCGCCGAGGCCCCGTGGTCGCGCAGCGCCGCCCCGAGCCTCGCGGTGTCGCGGACGTCCCCCTCCACGAGCGGCGCGCCCCGGACCGCCGCGCGGTGGCCGGCGCTCAGGTCGTCGTACACGACGACGGCGCGGCCCGCCCCCCGCAGGGCCTTGACGGCGTGGCTGCCGATGTACCCGGCGCCGCCCGTCACCAGCACCGTGCTCATCGGCACCTCAACGTCCGATCGAGTGGTAGCGGAAGCCCATACCGCGCATCTCGGCCGGATCGAACAGGTTGCGGCCGTCGAAGACAACGGGGGCGCGCATCGCCCCGCGCATGCGCGCGAAGTCGGGCTCGCGGAACTCGTTCCACTCGGTCAGGATGGCCAGCGCGTCCGCCCCCTCGAGCACCTCGTAGCCGTCCGACGCCAGGGCGATGCGCGAGGCGAAGATGCGGCGGGCCGACTCGTTCGCCTGCGGGTCGTAGGCCGCGACCTCCGCGCCCGCGGCGAGGAGGGCCTCGATGACGGTGATGGACGGCGCCTCCCGCATGTCGTCGGTGCGGGGCTTGAACGACAGCCCCCAGACCGCGATGCGCCGGCCGTCGAGCGACCCCAGGTCGTCCGCCATCTTGTCGACGAGCCGGCGCTTCTGGGCCGCGTTCACCGTCTCGACCGCCTCGAGAATCCGGAAGCGGTAGTCGGCGTCGCGCGCGAGCCGCGCCAGCGCCTGGACGTCCTTGGGGAAGCAGCTCCCGCCGTAGCCGATCCCGGGGAACAGGAACGACGGGCCGATGCGCCGGTCCGAGGCGACGACGCGGCGCACCTGGTCGACGTCGGCGCCCACCGCGTCGCACACGTTGGCCACCTCGTTCATGAACGAGATCCGGGTGGCGAGCATCGCGTTCGCCGCGTACTTGCTGAGCTCGGCGCTGGCCCGGTCCATGATCTCGATGGGCGCGCCGGTGCGCGTGAAGGGCTTGTGGATCGAGGCCATCAACCGCGCCGCCCGGTCGTCCTCGGCGCCGACGACCACGCGGTCGGGCCTCAGGAAGTCGTCGACGGCCGACCCCTGCTTGAGGAACTCGGGGTTGCTCACGACGCTGAACGGCTCGGTCGTCTCCTCCGCTATCGCCGCCTCGACCCGCCGGCCGGTGCCCACCGGAACGGTGCTCTTGAGGGCCACCACCGTGTAGCCGACGATGGCCCTGCCGACGCCGCGGGCCGCCCGCAGGACGTGCTGCACGTCGGCCGAGCCGTCCTCGTCGGACGGCGTCCCCACCGCGATGAACACCACCTCGGAGTCGCGGGCGGCGGGGACGAGGGCGGTGTCGAAGGTGAGCCGCCCCTTGGCGGCGTTCCCGCGCACGAGCTCGTCGAGCCCCGGCTCGTAGATCGGGAGGCGGCCCCCGCGCAGCAAGCGCACCTTGCCCTCGTCGACATCGACGCAGGTGACCTCGTTGCCCGTCTCGGCCAGGCACGCCCCGACCACGAGCCCCACGTAGCCCGTGCCGACGACCGTCATTCTCATGGTGTGCCGATGATCTCGAGGAGTCCGGCGTGGGGAGCCCGGCGCCGGGGACCGGCGCTACGGCGCGGAGCCCGGACCGGGGGACGCGTGCGCGACATGCCCGTACAGGATACTAGTAGTGCATGGGAATCGCGACCGGCGCCCGCGTGGCGCTGGTGCACGACTGGCTCACCGGCATGCGGGGCGGCGAACGCGTCCTCGAGACCGTTTGCGGGCTCTTCCCGTACGCCGCGCGGTTCGCGCTCCTGCACGTCCGGGGCTCGGTCTCCCCCGCCATCGAGGCGCGGCCGATCCGGACGTCCTTCATCCAGCGCCTGCCGGGCTCGCACCGGCACTACCGGCCGCTGCTGCCGCTCTTCCCGGCGGCGGTCGAGCAGTTCGACCTCGACGACTTCGATCTGGTCATCAGCACCAGCCACTGCGTCGCGAAGTCGGTCGTCGCGCCGGGGCGCGCCCGGCACCTCTGCTACTGCTTCACGCCGATGCGGTACGTCTGGGACCAGCTTCCCGCCTACTTCGGGCCGGAGCGGGTGGGCGCGGCGGCGGGCCGCCCGCTCCGGCGGGTTCTCGCCGCGATCGCCCGCTGGGATGCCTCGACGGCCCACCGGGTGGACCGCTATGTGGCTATTTCGCAATATGTTGCGGGCAGGATTGGTCGATACTATAATCGGGAGGCTGGTATCGTGTATCCGCCCGTGGACACCTCGTTCTTCCAACCCGGTCCCGCCCCGCCGCGGCATGGCTGTCTGATCGTGTCGGCGCTCGTGCCCTACAAGCGGGTCGACCTCGGGATACGCGCGTGCTCGGAGGCCGGCGTCCCCCTGCGGATCATCGGCGACGGTCCCGATCTGGGGCGCCTGCGGAAGATCGCGGGACCCGGGGTGGAGTTTCTCGGTTCGGTGAGCGACGAAGAGGTCAGGCAGGCCTACCGGAGCGCCGTCGCGATGCTGCTGCCGGGGGCGGAGGACTTCGGCATCGCGCCGGTCGAGGCCCAGGCGTGCGGATGCCCGGTCGTTGCCCTCGCCGAGGGCGGGGCGTGCGAGACGGTGGTGGACGGCGGGACCGGCATCCTCGTGCGCGAGTCCACGCCCGCCGCCTTCGCCGACGCCGTCGACCGGATTCACCGCCGTCCGCCCGACGGCGCCGCCGCCCGGCGGCAGGCCCTGCGGTTCTCCCGCGAGCGGTTCCGCGCGGCGCTGGAGACGGAGGTCGCCCGCCTGATGACCGCATCCCCGTCGGAGCCGCATCAATGACCCAACGCGCCCGGGTGCGCATGCTCATCCAGTCGGTGATCGACGCGGGCATCGGCGTGACGATGTTCCTCGCGGCGTACTGGCTCCGGTTCGAGACGGGGCTGATTCCGGCCCCCAGGGGCCAGCCCCCGTTCGACGCCCATCTGCAGCTCGCCCCCTTCGTCGGGCTCCTGCTCCCGTTCGGCCTCTGGCTGCAGGGCGCGTACCGCCACGAGCGCATCCGATCCCGGATCGACGACTTCTTCGCGGTGCTGATCGGCGGCCTCATCGCGGTCGTGCTCGGCCTCGCCGGCACGCTCGTGGTCCAGGCGTACTTCATCCCCGCGGCGCTGAAGGACGAGGGCCTCTACGAGGTGTCCCGGCTGGTGTGGGGGCTGTTCCTGCTGCTCTCGGTCGTCCTCGCCTACGCGGCCCGCGCCAGCGTCCGGTCCGCGCTCGAGGAGCAGTGGCGCGAGGGCGTGGGCCTCAAGCGGATCCTCGTCGCGGGCACCGGCGACGTCGCCCGCCATGTCGTGGACAAGGTGCTCCACCACCGCGGGCTAGGCTACCGCATCGTCGGCTTCGTCGACGACCGCGCCAGCGACCGCCAGGGCTACCGGGGGCTGCCCCTGCTGGGGTCGCTCCCGGAGGTGGCCGACATCCTGCGGCGCGAGCAGGTCGACGAGCTCTACGTCGCCCTGTCGCTCGACGAGCACGTGAAGATGCTGGAGCTCATCGAGGTCGCCAACCGGGAGTGCGTCGACGTCAAGGTGGTGCCCGACCTCCTGCAGGTCATCGCCCTGCGCGCCCGTCTCGAGGAGCTCGACGGCGTCCCCATCATCAGCATCAACGACGTTCCGCTCCAGGGGCTCAACGGTCTGATAAAGCGCACGATCGACGTCGGCGTCGCGAGCGTCTCGCTCGTCCTCCTGAGCCTGCCGTTCGCGGTCATCGCCGCCCTCGTGAAGGCGACCTCGCGGGGTCCCGTGTTCTACCGGCAGGAGCGCATGGGCCTCGACGGACGCCCGTTCCACGTGTACAAGTTCCGATCGATGTTCGAGGGTGCCGAGGACGAAACCGGCCCCGTGTGGGCGCGCGAGGACGACCCGCGGCGGACGCCGGTCGGCCGCGTGCTGCGCATGCTGAGCCTCGACGAGCTCCCCCAGCTCTGGAACGTCATCCGCGGGGACATGTCGCTGGTCGGGCCGAGGCCGGAGCGGCCGTTCTTCGTCGAGCAGTTCAAGCAGCGCGTGCCCCAGTACATGCTGCGCCACAAGGTGCGGTCCGGCCTGACGGGATGGGCGCAGGTGAACGGCCTGCGGGGCAACACGTCGATCGAGAAGCGCATCGAGTACGACCTCTACTACATCGAGAACTGGTCGGTGGCGCTCGACTTCAAGATCATGTGGCTGACCGTCCTCCGGGTGTTCTTCCATCGTCACGCATACTGAGCCGCGGCCGCCCCGCACCGTGGGGCGGCCCACGCCCCGGACCGCGCCCGGCCGACCCTCGGACACCGCTCATGGGCGATCGCATCGTCATCACCGGCGCCGCCGGCTTCATCGGCTCGCACATCGTCGAGGCCCTGCTCGCCCGCGGCGACAGCGTCGTCGGCATCGACAACCTGTCGACGGGCGACGCCGGGAACGTCGCCCATCTTGCGGGTCGCGACTTCCGGCTCGTCCGGCACGACGTCTCCCGCCACATCGACCTCGACGGACCGGTGGACGCGGTGCTGCACTGGGCCAGTCCGGCCAGCCCCATCGACTATCTGGAGCGGCCCATTCCGACCCTGAAGGTGGGGGCCCTCGGCACCCACAACGCGCTCGGCCTCGCCAAGGCCAAGCGGGCGACGTTCGTCCTCGCCTCGACCTCGGAGGTCTACGGCGACCCCCTCGAGCATCCGCAGACGGAGAGCTACTGGGGGAACGTGAACCCGATCGGCCCGCGCGGCGTCTACGACGAGGCCAAGCGCTTCGCCGAGGCCATGACCACCGCCTACCGCCGCTGCCACGGCATCGACACGAAGATCGTCCGCATCTTCAACACCTACGGGCCCCGGATGCGGGTGCGCGACGGCCGCGCCGTGCCCAACTTCATCGCCCAGGCCCTCCGCGGCGAGGATCTGACGGTCTACGGCGACGGCACGCAGACGCGCAGCTTCTGCTACATCAGCGATCTGGTGGACGGCATCCTCAGGCTGATGCGGTCGGACACGAACGACCCCGTCAACCTGGGGAACCCGGAAGAGATGACGGTGGCGGGCATCGCGGAGCAGATCCTGACGCTGACTGGATCGCGCGGCCGCATCGTGCACCAACCGCTCCCGGTGGACGACCCGAGGGTGCGCCGGCCCGACATCGGCCGGGCGCGCGCGGTGCTCGGCTGGCAGCCCCGGGTGTCCCTCACGGACGGCCTGACCCGGACCATCGCGTGGTTCCGGTCGGCGCTGGAAGGATCCGCGCGCGCCGGCTGACTTCACTCGCTCAGCACGCGCGCGGCGTGGACGATGTAGTGCAGCCCCGAGACGAGGGTGATGGCCAGCGCGCCCCAGATGGCCGCGTCCACCACCACCGAGGTGCGCCCCAGCCAGTTGTAGAGGAGCACCACGGCGATCGCCAGGATGTAGGTCAGGGTGGCCAGCTTCCCCAGCATCGACGGCGGGAACGTGCGCCGCCCGACCGCGAAGTTCACCACCGCCACCGTCACCACGATGATCACGTCGCGGCTGATGACGAGCACGGTCAGCCAGACCGGGAAGTGGTTCGGCAGATCGAGGGCGGGGAGGGTGAGCACGACGAACGTCGAGATGAGCAGCAGCTTGTCGGCCATGGGGTCGAGCAGGGCCCCCAGGGTCGTCGGCTGACCCCACCAGCGCGCGAGCACGCCGTCGAGGGCGTCGGTCACCCCCGCCGCGACGAACACCACCAGCGCCCAGCCGTTCATTCCGTACAGCACCAGAATGACCAGGGCCGGGATGAGCAGCATCCGGAGCAGCGTGAGCTGGTTGGCTACCGTCAACGCCGACATGGCACGTTCATCCAACGGGTACGGACTTTGCCGGGACCTGGGCGGCCGGAGGCACGCGCCCCCGTGGGGGTCTCAGGGCCGACCCGTTCCGGTCGCGAGGGCGAGGCGGGACAACGCCTCGATCGCCTCGGCGCCGGCGACGGAACGGTTGGGCCCGAAGGCGTTCCGCGGAAGCGCGGGCAGCAGCCCCGCCGCCACCGCCTCCGACGCCGACGGATAGTCGAGGTGGCCGGCGGCCAGATCGGAGAACGACGGCGGCGCGGCCGGCGGCGCCGGCTCGACCCCGGCCGCGCGCAGCATGCGGACCAGGATGCGCGCAAGCTCCGCGCGGCTCACCGCCTGCTCGGGCTGGAACCGGTAATTGACGTCGGCCGGCATGATCCCGGCCTGGGCCACGTCGATCATCCAGGCGTACGCCCAGTGGTCGCGGGCGTCGGTGATGATGCCGGCGCCGCCGCCGGCCTGACGGGCCAGCAGGGCCTCGAACCCGACCCCGAGCAGGGCCGCGAGCTGCCCCCGGGTAATCGCCGCCGCGGCCGCGATGGCCGCGTACTCGCCCGGCAGCGCGGCCTCCCGACGGCGCGCCGCCACGTCCGCGAGCCGGCGCTCGACCTCGGGCCCCGGCGCCACGGCATCGGCCCGCAGCAGCGCCTGTTCCGCGCGGTCCAGGTCGCCGCCGACGAGATACAGGTCCGACATCAGCAGCCAGGCGTCGAGGAGACTCGGATCGAGGGCGACCGCGCGGTCGAGCCGGGCCAGCGCCGACGCGGCACCGCCGCCCCGCCGCTCGACCTCCGCCAGCTCGAAGTGCAGGAACGCCGACTCCGGCGATGCGGCGATGAGCCGTCCGTAGGTCGCCGCCGCCTCGGCGTCGCGGCCCGCCGCGGCCGCCTCCCGCGCCGCCGCGACCTGGACGGTGAGGACGGCGGCCTCCAGCCCCGCGATGCGCTGGCGCAGGTCGGTCAGGCCCGGGTCGGCGGCGAGGGCCGCCCTGAAGTCGGCGATCGCCTCGGCGACGCGGTCTTCGAGCAGCAGCGCCTCGGCCCGCCCCAGCCGGGCCGGGACATAGGCCGCGGCCGCCGCGATGACCCCGCCGAACCGGGCGACGGCGCCGTCGGGATCGCCCCGCGCCAGCTCCACGAACCCCAGCCCCGCCGCCGACGGGTGGAACGACGGCGAATCGCGCAGGACGGCGGCGAACCGCCGCGCCGCCTCGTCGGGCTGTCCCGCCTGCAGGAACGTCCAGGCGTCGCGGTGCGCCGTCGCGGTGGGGGTCCCCTCCAGCTCGGCCGGCACGACGGGGAACGGATAGTCGGGGTAGGCGGGAGCGGTGACCACCGGCACGCGGGCGGCGCATCCCGACAGGAGCGCACCCGCCACGGCGGCGACGATGACGGCCCGCGCGTTCCTCATCGTTCAGCGCTTCGCGGCGGGCGCCCCGGCGCGCCGCGCCCGGCGTCCGCCGGCTCCGGTGCGGAATGGGCCGCCGCCGCCCGCTCCAGGGGGCGGCGGCGGCCCGCGACGCCCCCCCGCCGCGCCCGGTCAGGCGTCGGGCCGCGGGGCGTCACGGCAGCGATTGTAGCACGCGGCCCCACGCGACCGCGCCCTCGCGGACGAGCCGCGGACGCGCTCCGCGCACGTCGACGATCGTCGACGGCGGCCCCGTCAACGACGCCGCCTGCTGGATGACGAGGGCCACCGCCCCCCCCAGCTCCGCGACGACCTCCGCCGCCGTCGCGGCCGGCCGGCGGCCTGCCGGGTTGGCGCTGGTGGCCGTGATCGGCACGCCGCACAGCTCGGCGAGCCGACGGGCCGCGGGCGCCCGCGGCACCCTGATCGCCACCGAGCCGTCCGCCGCGCACACCCCGGCCGCGAACGCCGCCTCCGGCTCGAAGACGAGGGTGAGGGGGCCGGGCCAGAACCGGGCCGCCAGACGGCGGCCGAGCGGGGGCAGGACGCCCGCCTCCGACTCGACCTGGGCCTGGGAGGCGGCGATGAGGGGCACGCCCGCCCGCGCGGATCGACTCTTCAGCCGGCACAACCGATCGACCGCGGGGGCCTGCGTCGGGTCGACGCCGAGGCCGTACAGGGTGTCCGTGGGATAGGCGACGATGCCCCCGGCGATCAGCGCGTCGGCGGCGGGCCGTAGCGCCAGGTCGGGGGCGCCCTCGTCGAGGCGGACGAGGCGGGCGCTCACCGCGCCGGCTCCCGGCGGCGCCGGTCGATTGTCAGCGCCGGCCCGCATGCCGCATAATCGTCGGAGCGAGAGTTCACCGTGCCCGCCAAGTCTCCCCGCGCCCCCAAACGCCCGTCCAGACCCCGCGTCCCGCTGCCCCGCCAGCGCGGCGGGCCCCATCCGGACAAGACCAAGCAGCCCTTCCGCGACCGCAAGCACAAGGGACGTTCCGAGCCGGCCGATTGAGCGCCTCCCGCACCGGCGCCGCGTCCGCGACCGGACCGCGGCCGGGTGCCCGCGGCGCGGGCCTTCGCGCCGGCGCCGCCGCCAACGCAGGGTCGGGCCGGCGCGCCGCGCCCGGTCAGAAGTGCACCACCATGTCGGCGTCGCCGGTGAGATGGATGGTGTCCACGAACTGGACGCGGTGGGGGCTCGTCTGCATGACCAGCGAGTTCGTCCGCGCCCCGTCCCCGAAGAAGCGGACGCCCTTCATCAGGGTGCCGTCGGTGACCCCGGTGGCCGCGAAGACGATGCGCCGACCGCACGCGAGGTCGTCGGCGCGGTAGACGCGGTCCATGTCGTCGATCCCCATCGACCGGCACCGCTCCTCCTTCTCCGGCGTGTCCACCACCAGCCGGGCGAGGATCTCGCCGTTCAGGCAGCGCATCGCGGCCGCGACGAGCACGCCCTCGGGCGCCCCCCCGGTCCCCATGACCGCGTGCACGCCGCTGCCCCGGACCGCGGCCGAGATGCCCGCCGACAGGTCGCCGTCGCCGATCAGGCGGATGCGGGCGCCGGCTTCACGGATGTCGGCGATGAGCCGCCGGTGGCGCGGCCGGTCGAGGACGATCACGACGAGGTCCTCCACCTTGCGGTCCAGGCATCGCGCGATGGCGCGCAGGTTGTCGCGGACCGGCGCATCGAGCTCGACGGCGTGCTTGGAGCTCGGCCCCACCACGAGCTTCTGCATGTAGATGTCGGGGGCGTGGAGCAGCCCGCCGCGCTCCGACACCGCCAGCACCGCGATCGCGTTCGGCTCGCCGGTCGCGCAGAGGTTCGTCCCTTCCAGCGGATCGACGGCGATGTCGACCTCCGGCAGCCCGGCCCCGTCCGCGTTCGCCCCGGCGGCGTGCGCGGCCCCCACCGGCTCGCCGATGTAGAGCATCGGCGCCTCGTCGCGCTCGCCTTCGCCGATGACCACCCGGCCGTCGATCGGCACCCGGTCCAGGGTCGCCCGCATCGACTCGACCGCGACCTGATCGGACCGGCGCCGATCGCCCTGTCCCATCGTGTGCGCGCACGCGACGGCGGCCCGCTCGACGACTTCGAGCAAGGCGGATGTAATGTCGGCGCCCATGCCGGCCCGGCTGCTGTCGCTCATGCGCTCGCGCTTTCTCCTCGATGGGGACCGGGGCGCCGCCGTCCCGCCGCCGTCACCGGCCGGTGACGCGGACGGCCGCGCCCACCTCGACGCCGAGGCGTTCGCGCGCGCTGGCCGCGTTCGCGGCGAACTCGAGGTGGTCGGTGCCGCCGAACAGCGCGCACACCTCGCCGGATCCGATGTCCGCGTAGGTCTCCACCAGCCGCCCCACCGCGCACGCCCCGACCACGATGTCGATGCCGCCGCCGGCGGCCAGCCGCTCGAAGTGCCTCCGATGCACGTTCGTGACCACGTTGCCGAACCGGTCGATGCGGACGACGGCGCCGGCGATCGACCCCGCCCGCACTTCGAGGACGGGCAGGTCCAGCGTCACGTAGCCGCGCAGCGGCCGACCGAGCGCGGAGAGCCGAATCCCCCGCGCCAGCCACGCCGCGGCGGGCGCGAACCGGTCCCGTCCCTCGAACGTCCGGCTGACCGTGGGCCTCGCGTACCGCCGCTCGGTCAACTCCACGACCTGCCTCGGCGGGGTCTGCTCGAAGACGTGGGTGAGGACCCCGTTGTCGGGGGCGACGAAGCGGTGGTCGCCGTTGTCGGCGGCGAGCCCCCGACGCGTGGAACCGACACCGGGATCGACCACGACGAGGAATACGCTGCCGGCCGGGAAGAACCGGTACGCGGCGGCCAGCTCCAGCGACGCGGTCTGGATGTCGTGGGGCGGGATGTCGTGCGTCACGTCTACGAGCGTGGCGTCGGGACAGATGCCCACGACCACGCCCCGCATCGTGCCCGCGTAGTGATCGCGAGTGCCGAAATCGCTCAACAACGCAACGACTGGACGAGCCATCGGTTCCGCACCGGCTCGAGGCGGATCCTCCCGTGGACCCGCGGTCCGTACCGGCCCGCCGCGGGGCGCGCGCCGGACCCTACGTACTCCTGGTCTTCGCGGCCGGCGCGGGCCGGCGGGGCTCGGGTCCCGGCTTCGGCTCGCTCCGGTTGCGGCTCCCCTGCCCCTGTCCCTGCCCCTGCTGCATGTCGATGCCGCCGCGGAACTTCGCCCCCTCGGCGATGGCGACGCGCGGGGCCCTGATGTCGCCTTCGACCGCCCCCTCGCTGCGAATCGCCACCTTCTCCGTCGCCTCGATATTGCCGACGACCTCGCCGAGAACGATGACCGACTTCGCGAACACTTGGGCCTGAATGCGCCCGTGGCTCCCGATGGTCAGGACATGCTGCTTCAACGCGATCTTGCCCTCCACCTGTCCCTCGATGGTGAGATCCTCGCTCCCGCGGAGCTCGCCCTTGACCACGATGGACTTGCCGATGACCACGTTCGAGCCCGCGGGGGCGGCCTTGGGGGGGTCGGAGGCGACCGCGCTCACGACCGGGGCGGGCGACGGTTGGGCTGGTTCTTCCCGCTTCCACATGACGGCATCTCTCAGGTCGCGGGCCTACGGCGTCCCGCCCTTCAATGGTACGACGAGGGCTCGCGGAGTGTCCACCCGCCGGCCGCGGCACGCGGACACCCCCTGTATCGGCGGATGCGCGCCCCGCCGACAGTCTCCGGCCGACCGCGGGGCGGGCGACGCTGGTAGACTGGAGGGGTGACCCGGATCTACCTAGACCACAACGCCACGACGCCGGTGGCCCCGTCGGTGGCCGACGCGACGGCGCGCGCCCTGCGCGACGTCTTCGGCAATCCGTCCAGTGTCCACGCGTACGGGCAGGAGGCCAAGACCGCCCTCGACGAGGCCCGGTCGGCGGTGGCGCGCCTGATCGGGGCCGAGCCCGCCGAGATCGTCTTCACGTCCGGCGGCTCGGAATCGAACAACCTCGCCATCCGCGGCGTCGCCGAGGCGGCGGCCGGGGGCGGCCGGCGGCGCCTCGTCGCCGGCGCGATCGAGCACGAGGCGGTGCTGCGCACGCTGAAGGCCCTCGACGGGAACGACCGGTCCATCGCCCTCGTGGGGGTCGATGAGCGCGGCGTGGTCACCGCGGATCGACTCGCCGACGCCCTGAGCGACGACACCGCCCTCGTCTCCGTCATGCACGCCAACAACGAGATCGGCACGATTCAGCCCGTCGCGGAGATCGCGGCGCTGGCCCACGGGCGCGGCGCCGTCGTGCACACCGACGCGGTACAGTCCGTGGGCAAGATCCCGGTCGACGTGCGCGGCCTCGGCGTCGACCTGCTGTCGCTGTCCGGCCACAAGTTCAACGGACCGAAGGGGGCCGGGGCCCTCTGGATCCGCCGGGGCACCCGGCTGCACGCGCAACTGACGGGGGGCCGGCAGGAGCGGAACCGGCGGGCCGGCACCGAGAACCTCCCGGCCATCGTGGGCCTCGGGGCGGCCGCGCGCCGGCTGCTGGAGGGCGGCGGGCAGGGGACGGACGAGGTCGCGGCCCTGCGGGACCGGCTCGAGGCCGGCATCCTCGCCGGCGTGCCCGGAACCGCGGTCAACGGCGGCGGGAGCCCCCGCGTCGGGAACACCTCGAACATCAGCTTCCACGGGGTCGAGGCGGAGTCGCTGCTCATCGCGCTGGACCTGGAGGGCATCGCCGTGTCGACCGGGTCCGCGTGCTCGTCCGGGACCCTCGAGCCCTCCCCCGTCCTGCGCGCGATGGGCTTCTCCCCGCACCGCGCCCAGAACTCGATCCGGTTCAGCCTCGGGCTCGGCAACACCGCCGGCGAGGTGGACCGCGTGGTCGCGGTCCTCCCCGGCATCGTCGATCGCCTCCGCGCGCTGGCCGGCCGCGGCGCCGCGGCGGGGGGGCGCTGACGATGCGGGTGGTGGTCGCGATGTCCGGCGGCGTCGACTCGTCGGTCGCCGCCCTTCGGCTCGTCGAGGCGGGGCACGAGGTCGTCGGCCTGTCGATGCAGCTCTACGATCAGCAGCAGGGCACCGCGCGGTTCGGCGGATGCTGCTCGCTCGACGACCTGCACGACGCGCGGCGCACCGCCGCCGCCCTCGGCATCCCGCACTACACGATGAACTTCGAGCGGCAGTTCGAGAGCGCGGTCGTCTCCGTCTTCGTGCGCGAGTACGCGGCCGGGCGCACGCCGATTCCCTGCGTCCAGTGCAACGGGGACCTGAAGTTCGCCCACCTGCTGGAGCGGGCGGCGGCCCTCGGCGCGGACCGCGTCGCCACCGGCCACTACGCGCGGCGGACCGCGGCGAGCGGGCCGGGGGCACCCCACGCCCTGCGCCGCGGTGCCGACCCGTCGAAGGACCAGTCGTACTTCCTCTTCACGCTTACCCAGAGCCAGCTCGCGCGGGCCCTGTTCCCGGTCGGGCACCTGTGCAAGGAGGAGGTCCGCGCCCTCGCCCGGCGCGGCGGGCTGCCGGTCGCCGACAAGCCCGACAGCCAGGAGCTGTGCTTCGTCCCCGACGGCGACACGGCGGGGCTCGTCGAGGCCCGCGAACCGGCGGTGGCGAGGCCGGGGCCGATCCGCGACCGGCGGGGGCGGGAGATCGGCCGCCACGACGGCGTGCACCGCTACACGGTCGGCCAGCGCAGGGGCCTGAGGCTGTCGACCAGCGTGCCGCTGTATGTCACGGCCATCGACGCGGCGGAGAACGCGTTGACCGTCGGCCCGCGCGACGCGCTCGACCGCACCCGCCTCACCGCCTCGTCGGTCAACTGGATCGCGGGCCCGCCCCCCGGCGGCGCCGGCCGCGTCACCGCGCGCATCCGGCACCGCCACCCCGACGCGCCGGCGCGGGTCGAGCCCCTGCCCGGCGACCGGGCCCGCGTCGTCTTCGACGAGCCGCAGCGCGCGGTCGCCCCCGGCCAGGCGGTGGTCTTCTACGACGGCGACACGGTGCTCGGAGGCGGGTGGATAGACTGAAGTCCGCCGCGCGCCCGGGTTACAGCGACTCGAGATAGCGCTCGGCGTCGATGGCGGCCATGCAGCCGGTGCCGGCCGCCGTGATCGCCTGACGGTACACGTGGTCCTGCACGTCGCCGCAGGCGAAGACACCGGGAACGCTGGTGCGCGTGCCGTTCCCCGCGACGACGTAGCCGTTCGGATCGAGCTCGACCTGCCCCTCGAAGAGCCCGGTGTTGGGCGTATGGCCGATGGCGATGAAGACGCCGTCGACGGCGAGTTCCCGGGTCGCGCCGGTTTCGCGGTTCCGAACGACCGCCCCGGTCACGACGCCCTTGTCCACGTCCTTCACTTCGACCAGCTCGGTGTTCCACTCGAAGGTGATCTTCGGGTTGGCGAACGCCTTGTCCTGCATAATCTTGGACGCCCGCAGGCGGTCGCGCCGGTGCAGGACGGTGACCTGCGAGGCGAACTTGGTGAGGAAGATGGCCTCCTCCATGGCCGAGTCTCCGCCCCCGACGACCGCGATCGGCTTGTCCCGGAAGAAGTAGCCGTCGCAGGTGGCACAGGTCGACACGCCGTGCCCCATCAGGGCGCGTTCCGACGGCAGGCCGAGCAGGCGCGCGGAGGCGCCGGTCGAGATGATGAGCGACCGGGTCTCGTGGCTCCCCCCGCCGACCCGGACGACGAACGGGGGCATCCCCAGCTCCGCCGCGGTGACGTCGCCGGCCACGATCTCCGCCCCGAACCGCTCCGCCTGCGCCCGCATCTCGGCCATGAGCTCGGGCCCCAGGATGCCATCGCGGAACCCGGGGAAGTTCTCCACCGCGGTCGTGAGCATCAACTGCCCGCCCGACTCGATCCCCTCGATGACCAGCGGCTTCAGATTGGCCCGCGCCGCGTAGAGCGCGGCGGTCAGTCCGGCCGGTCCGGACCCGATGATGATCACGTTACGCATCCACTGTCATCCTTCCGCGCCGGGCGCGCGCCGCGGGGCCGGCGCGGACCCCGACGCCTCCGCCGCGCCGCACGCCGGCGGCGCGGCGTCAGTCGGCCGGCGTGAGCAGCGCGCGGCCCCGCCTCGCCAGCCAGTCCGCGAGCCGGCGCGTCTCCTGGAACCGGCCCGCGTTCGACCGCGCCCCCAGCACGACCACCGACACCGCGCGGTCTCCGACCCGGATCAGCGCCGCCAGGCAGTAGCCGGCCTCGTTGATGAAGCCCGTCTTGCCGCCCACGACGTCGGGGCGGCTGTCGAGCAGGCGGTTGGTATTCCGGACGACGCGGTCCTGGCGGTCCGTACGGATGCGATGGGAGCGCTTGCGGATGATCCGGGCGATCTCCGGATGCCGGCCGGCCGCCGCGATCAGCCGGGACACGTCGTGGGCCGACGACACGTTGCCGTCGTGCAGCCCCGACGGGTCGGTGAAGCGCGTCTGCTCGAGGCCGAGCTCGGCCGCCATCGCGTTCATGCGGCCGACGAAGCGCTTCGTGCCCCACCGGGAGGCCCGCGCCAGCACGCGCGCGGCCACGTTGTCGGACGCCACGAGCGCGAGATGCACGAGGTCGCGCAGCGTGACGCGCTCGCCCCGCCGCAGGTAGGTGGTCGACGCGCTGCGGACGTCGCGCCTGGAGATGACCACGTCGCGGCCGAGATCGGGCGCCTGATCGAGGAACAGCATCGCCGTCATCACCTTGGTGATGCTAGCGATGGGACGCGGCTCGCGGGCGTTCATCTCCCACACCGCGTTGCCGGTCGCGGGGTCGAAGATGATCGCCGCCGCCGCGCGCACGCGCGGCGGCGGAACCGCCTGCGCGGGAGGGGCCGCCCCGGCGCCCGCCGGCTCCGAGCCGCCGGCGGGCGCCGGGGACGGGACGCCGACGAGGCCGACGAGGACGAGCACGGCCAGGACGACCGCGCGCGGCCCCGCGCCCCGCGCAGATCTCCCCCGGGCGCGACGCCGGCCCGACATCGCGGATTCCGCGGGCTCAGACGCCGACGGTGGAAGCCCCGCTGCGTTCGACCGGGCCGACAGGTCCGTCACTGCCCGATTTCGTTGGTCGCGGCGGCGGGCCGACGTGGCAGCGTGTAGTGCGTGCGCGCCCGGATGTCCAGCCCGTCCCGGCCCGGCACCTCGACCCGCAGCCGGCGCGTTCTGACCGTCGGATCGGGGTTGGTGGTGTAGAACCCGAGGACGTAGTAGTCGCTCGTCTCGGCGTCGACCTCGCGCAGCGCGTCGTCGAAGTCGTTGCGGTTGACGATCGCCCGGCCGCCGGTCAGCTCCGACAGCATGCGCAGGGTGCCCTGAGTCTGGAACATGTGCCGGCTCCACTCGCCGATGAAGAGCTGCGGCATGTCCAGGTCCGGTCCCGCCACCAGACCGCGCGGGTCGAGGGTGTAGAACGAGGTGTTCGCGCGGTTGGCCGACCGCGCGAGCTCGGCCAGCTCGTAGCTGAGGTCGAGGTTGGCGAACTGCTGCCCCTGGCGCAATTGCCGCTCGAAGGGGTCGCTGGACGGATCGGGCAGGTCGCTGTAGAGCGCGTCGTACTGATCGTTGGTGAGCATGCCGTAGTCGTCCAGCCGCTGCTGCTGGAACAGGCCGCTGTACATGCGCGACTCGGGGAACGGATCGAAATCGTAGCCTTCGCTGATGTAGAGGAAGACCTTGCGCCGGTCGTGCACCCGCTCGAGGTTCCGCAGCACGGAACGCGCGGTCTTGAACGCCACGTGGGCGCGGTACAGGACCTCGGACGGTCCCTGGGTCGTCTCCATCTGCATCAACTGGTCCCGGACGGTCAGCGCGTCGCCCATGATCCGGTTGCCCGCCGCGTAGAGCAGCCCGCGATCGTAGGTCATGTCGATGGAGAGCGAAGACGGGCCGGTCGAGATGATGCCGAACAGGTCGCCCTCGTGGACGAGGTGGTCGCCGATCTGCTCGAAGATCTGCCGTATCTTGGGGGTGCGGGACGGGGTCAGGTGCAGGTCGTCGACGAACAGCACGAAGATGCGCCCCGCGGTGTTGTCCACCGGCCGGGACGAGGGCAGGATGATGCCCTCCCGGGCCGCCGGCACCGGCTGCAGGTGGTTGTAGACGCGGCCTCCGTGCACCAGCACCATCGTGACGAGTTGCTGCTCGACCTCGTCCTCGAAGACGCGGAAATCGCTCTGGACGAGATCGGGCACGAAGACGCCGTCCCCGTCGCGCACGATGACGTCGGTCGTGACCAGGGTCACCCCGGTCTGGAAGGTCGGCCGGCCGTCCCCGATGCGGCCGACGGTCGTCGGCCCCGGCTCCTCGGGCCGGGTCCGCGGCTCCCGCTGCTGCGCCGACAGGACGGTGAAGGCGGCGGCGATGACGGCGACGGCGCCGACACCGGCTCGTACGTTGCGACCGAAAGCTGTCACTCCCATTCCGGCATTATAGCAGAGCACGGCGCAGGCGCTCGAAGGCGCCGCGGCACGGACGCCGTGAGCGCGCCGGGAAGCGTCGTGACCCGCCGCGGCGCGTCCGACCACCACGGGGGCGTACGCGGGCGCCCCCCCCGCGCGGTGGCCGCCGCCGGTCCCGTCACTGGGGATCCGGGTCCGGCTCGGCCGGCGCCGCGCCCGCCGGCCCGTCAGGCGGGGCGGGCGGTTGCCCCCCGCCGCCCCCGGCCCGTCGGCGACGTCTCCGGCGGCGGCGGCCCGGCCGGGCCGCCGGCGCGTCCGCGGCCCCGCCGCCCGCCGGCGGCCCGCCGGCGGCGGGCGGGGTCCCGGTCTCCGCCGCGACGGACGCGCCGGGGCCCGCCGCCGGCGACGACCGCTCCTGCGTCCCCGCGGCCGCCGCCGCCGCGCCGCTCCGGGCCGAGGTCCCGCGGCCGCGGCGGCGCGACCCGCGCTCCCGCCCTTCCCGACCGTCGCGATCCCGAGCCGCCGCGGGCGGCTTCGCCTTCAGGATCTCGTCCCAGTCGAAGGTCAGGCCGGGGTTCGACGCCTCGATGTCGCGAATCGCCTCGGCGTCGAGCGCGGGCCGGCCGACCTCGACGTCCGGCGGCGTGCGGAACCAGTACAGGACGCGCATCCGCAGGACGCCTTCCTCGCGGAACGTGTGGCAGAGGTAGGTGTTGGCGTAGCCGCGCTTGTCGCGGGAGAACCGAAGGAAAGGCATCCGATCCGCCAGCCGGCACCGCCCCGGAGAAGGTCTCCGGGAGACTGCCGGTGAGAGCGGGTACAGTAGCATGAATGGCGAACGCCATCCAAGCCGACCGCCTGCGTCCGGTCCTTGCCGTCAGGAGCTCTCACCGTGAACGATCGTTTCCTCAGGGCGTGCCGCCGCGAGCCGGTGGACGCGACCCCGGTATGGTTCATGCGGCAGGCGGGGCGCTACATGAGCGCCTACCGCGGACTGCGCGAGCGCTATGGCCTGCTCGATATCTGCCGCCAGCCCGAGCTCGCGGCCCAAGTGACGCTGCAGCCGGTCGACGCCATCGACGTCGACGCCGCCATCCTGTTCTCGGACCTGCTGCTGCCCCTCGAGCCGATGGGCATTCCCTTCGATTTCGTGAAGGGCGAGGGGCCGGTCATCGACCCGCCGGTGCGCTCGGTCGAGCGCATCGGCCAGCTCCGCGTCTTCGAGCCGCGCGAAGCCCTGGGGCACGTGCTCGACACGATCCGACTGCTGCGCGTGCAGCTCGCCGACCGCGTGCCCCTCATCGGGTTCGCGGGGGCGCCGTTCACCCTCGCCTCGTACGCCATCGAGGGCGGCCCTTCGAGCAACTACGCCCGGACCAAGGCCCTGATGTACGGCGAGCCCGACGCCTGGCACCGGCTCGCGGACGCCTTCGCCACCGTCGTCGGCGACTACCTGAACGCCCAGATCGAGGCGGGCGCGCAGGCGGTGCAGGTGTTCGACTCGTGGGTGGGCGCGCTCGCCCCCGAGGACTACCGCGAGTTCGCGCTGCCCCATACGCGGAAGATATTCGACACCGTCCGCGGCGGCGGCGTCCCCATGGTGCACTTCGGCACCGGCACCGCCACCCTGCTGCCGGCGATGCGGGAGGCGGGCGGCGACGTGATCGGCCTCGACTGGCGCGTGCCGCTCGACGAGGGATGGGACCTCGTGGGCGGCGACCTCGCGGTGCAGGGCAACCTCGACCCCACGCTGCTGCTCGGCCCCGTCGAGCGCCTGCTGCGGGGCGCGTTCGACGTGCTGCGCCGGGCCCGCGGACGGGCCGGCCACGTGTTCAACCTCGGGCATGGCATCCTGCCCGCCACGAACCTCGAGCACGTGCAGTTGCTGGCCCGTTTCGTGCACGAACAGTCCGCGGGCCGGTGGTAGAGAACCCCGCCGTGACGCCGGTCGACGTGGCCGTGGTCGGCGGCGGAATGGCGGGGCTCGCCGCCGCGTACGAGCTCCACCGCCGCGGCGCCTCGTTCGTGCTGATCGAGGCGTCGCCGCGCCCCGGCGGGGTGGTCCGCACGGAGCGGGTCGACGGGTTCACCCTCGACGCGGGTCCCGACTCGCTGCTCGTGCAGAAGCCGGCGGCCATCGAACTGTGCCGCGAGCTGGGGCTCGGACACCGCCTGACCCCCACGCTCGAGCCCCGCACCGCCTACGTGCTGCGCGGCCGGCTGCGCCCTATCCCCCGGGGCTCGGTCCTCGGGATACCCACGGCCCTCGGCTCCTGGGCCTCGGGCGGCCTGCTCTCCCCCGCCGGCAAGCTGCGCCTCGCCGCGGACCTCGTCCTGCCGCGCGGCGACGGGTCCGACGAGTCGGTCGGCGGCTTCTTCCGCCGCCGCTTCGGGGCCGAGGCGGCCGAGTACATCGCCGAGCCCCTGCTCGCGGGCATCCACGCCGGCGACGTCGACCGGCTCTCGGTGCGGGCCCTGTTCCCCCGCCTCGTGGAGGCGGAGCGCGAATCGGGCAGCGTGATCCGCGCCCTCCGCCGCCGCCGCCGGGCCGCGCCGGCGCCGGCCGGGGGGCTGTTCCGCTCGCTGCCCGGCGGCATCGGGGAGCTGGCGACGGCGCTGGCCCGAACCTTGCCGCCGGCCGCGGTCCGGTGCGGCGTCCGGGCGGTGGCGCTGGACGGACCGCCGCCCTATGCGGTGCGTTTGTCGTCCGGTGATTCCGTCGTCGCCCGGAACGTCATCCTCGCCACCCCCGCCTACGTCACCGCGACCCTGGTCCGCCCCCTCGACGACCGCCTCGCGGCGCTCTGCGGCGGGATCCCCTACACGTCGACGGCGACGGTGCTCCTGGCCTATCCGCGGTCGGCGGTCCGCCGGCCCCGCCGCGGCTCGGGGTTCGTCGTGCCGCGACGCGAGCGGGGGGTGCCCCTGATGGCGGGGTCGTGGGTCACCTCGAAGTGGCCGGGCCGCGCCCCCGACGGGCAGGTCCTGCTGAGGGGGTTCCTGGGGGGCGCCCGCGACCCGCGGGTCGACGAACGCGGCGACGACGACTTGATCGACCGGACCCACGCCGCGTTCGCCGGCCTGCTCGGCATCGACCGCCGCCCCGGCCTCGCCCGCGTCTACCGGTGGGCGCGCGCGAACCCCCAGCACAACGTCGGGCACCTGGCGCGCGTCGCGGCCATCGAGGACCGCCTGCGCAACCGCCCCGGCCTCTTCGTCACCGGCGCCGCCTTCCGGGGCGTCGGCATTCCCGACTGCGTCGCCGACGGACGGGCGACGGCCCGGGCGGCGACGGCGTGGCAGGCGGAAGACGGGTCGCCCCGGGTCGGGAATCCGCCGGCGGGATGCGCGCCGGCGTGACCGCCGCCGTCGTGGCCGGCTCCCGAGGTCCCGGTCGGGAACGGCGTCGGCGCACGCTCGCCGAGGTCAGTCCACGAGGTCGGCGTCGAGATCCGCGTCGGGGTGGATGTCGCCGTCGAGATCGGCGTCGAGATCGACCTCGATCGGCGGCGCCGGCTTCTTCGTCTTCGCCGGCGAGGCGGTCTTGCGCTTGCGGCTCCGCTGGGGGCGGGCGGGCGGCGCCGGCTCGGCCGACGGCTCAAGTCTGGCCAGGCTGGTCAGGAACTTGCGGACGGTGTTGTCGTCGAACTGGATGCGCGTGAAGGCGTCCTCGACGGCGATGACCGACCCCAGGCCGTACGTCGGCTCCCGAACCCTGGCCCCCACCTCGAAACGCTTCGTCGCCACTGCCTCAACCCCACGCCGCGCCGATGTACCCACGGCACGCGCCGTTGCCCCGGAGCCGCCGAGTGCGGTGACCCGAACGTTATCGGAAGGTTATCCGCGGCGTCAACACCGCGGGGCCTTCCCGGGACCCGACCGCGTCGAACCATCTCGGACCGCCCCGCGGGCGCCGAATGCTATAGTCAAGAGCGGGAGCCGGTGCCTGCCTGAGATTGGCAGCCGGTGTCCAACAGGGCGGGGCCCGGGACCGGAAGGCCCGCGCCGACCCCGGGGCTTCCGGGTTCGCCGGTCGTCCGGGGCGCGGCGGGGGTCGTGGCGATATCGCGACACCGTCATAGGCGGGCGACTCGGCCGGCGGCACCCCGCGGGCGACGCGGTGCGGAGCGTATCGCGAAGACGGCGCGGCGGGCGGCCGCACAGCCCGGTCTCGATGCAGGGAGGCATCTCGGATCATGGCGCGATGGAAGCTCCGTTCGACGACGGTGGTACTGGCGGCGGGCCTGGCGGCGCTGGCCGGCTGCGGCGGGTCCCCCGGAGAACCGGCCGCGACCGAGGCGGCGCCGACGGAAACGGCCGCACCGGCCCCGATGCTGGGCGGCGGCGCCCTCACGCCGGTGCACGACGGGCAGGCCGGCAGCCCCCACGTCCGCGTCGACTGGGAGGTTGACGACGCGAACATCTCGATCACCTACGGGCGCCCCTACCTGCGGGGCCGGACCGTCGGCGAGACCGTCGAGCCCCTCGAGGGATCGGTCTGGCGCCTCGGGGCCGACGAGGCCACGACCCTCGTGACCGACCGCGACCTCATGGTCGGCGCCGCCCACGTGCCGGCCGGGGAGTACACGCTGTGGACCCTCACCACGGGCGACACCACCGAGCTCATCGTCAACGCCGAGACGGGCCAGTGGGGCACCGCCTACGACCCGTCACGCGACTTGGGCCGCACGACGATGACCGTCGGCACGCTCGAGACCCCGGCGGATCAGCTCACCCTGCACATCGAGAACGGCGAACTCCGCTTCGAATGGGGATCGATGGTCGCTTCGGCGGACATCCTCGTCCACTGACCGGCACATCCGCCGGCGACCCGGGGCCGGCCCCGGCGCCGCCGCCTGGAAGCCCGTTCGGGGATGTAGGCCCCCGCTTCTTGGGCCGCTAGCTCAGGGGTAGAGCACCTGACTTTTAATCAGGGTGTCGCTGGTTCGATCCCAGCGCGGCCCACCAATAGCATCAACAACTGACGGAGTTTAGTTGGGAGCGGAACGGGATCGAGTCGTGTCAACTCTTGTCCCGTCCACCTTGGCGGAAATCCTCGCCCCGCTCGACGAACGGCGGTTCCTCGACGAGAAGTGGCTCAAGGAGCCGGTCGCCGTCAGCGGTACGCCGGGCCGCTTCCGCGGCCTGCTGACGCGCGGGGACGTCGACCGCCTGCTCAGGGAGAACGGGCCCGACGAGATCGCGGTGCGGGTCATGCGCGGGGGCGAGACGATACCCGCCCGCACGTACTCGGCGGCCCCCCCGGGGCCCAAGGGCTACTACCGGCGACGAATGATCGACCCGGAGGCGGTCCGGCGGGCCGCGGCGGACGGCGGAGCCGTGATGATCAACTTCGCCGAACGCCGGATCCCGGCCCTGGCCGAGCTCGCCTACGGCCTCGAGCTCGCGTTCGGCGCGGAAACCGTCGCCCACGCGGTCGCGACCCCCACCGGAGACCCCGCCCTCGAGGTGCACTGCGACGTGCCCGAAGTGCTCGTGCTGCAGATCGAAGGACGGCGCCGGTGGCGGGTGTACCCGCCGGGATGGCCGGATCCGCTGAAGGGCGGGCCGGTGAGGCTCCGCAGGGGGATGCGGCCGCAGTGGGAGGGCGATCTCGGACCCGGCGACCTGCTCTACCTGCCGTGCGGCTGGCCCCACTGCGCCGGGGGCTCGGGGCCAAGCCTCCACGTCTCGATGGCGGTGACCGCGCCCCCGGAGGTGGAGGTGCTCCAGTGGCTCGTCGAGCGGGCGAAGGGACGCGCGGCGTTCCGGCGCCGGCTGCCCGTCTGGGCCGGGCCCGACGCGGTCGCCGCAGAGCTCCGGAGACTCGCGGCCGACATCCAAGCAGAACTCGAACACGCGGACGTCCGCGACTACCTGGGCTGGCGCGACCAGGCCGGGCGCCCCCACCCGGGCCGGTGCCTGGCCGACGGGGCCGGCGGGGCATACCCGGACCGCCGCCTGACTCCGGAGTCCGTGTTGAGGCTGCGGATCCCCCGCCGGCCGCTGGTTCGGGAGCGCCCGGAACTCCGGCGGATCGAGGTGCGGGCGGGCGGCCGCCGCCACACTTACGATCCGCGGGTCGCCCCGATGATCGAGCTGATCGCCACGGGACGCAGGCTCACGGCGAGGCAACTGGCGGCCACCGTTTCGGCCACGATGGCCGCCGAAGACGCGCTGGACGCCCTGGGGCGCCTCCTCGCGGACGGATTCGTGGTCGAACTGTGGGAGTCGGAAGAGGCCCACAATAGCCAGAGCTAGCCCGGAGAGCGTCGCCTACGGCTCCGCTCACCGCCCAACCAAACGCTCACGGCCGCGCTTCGCGCGGCCGCCCCGACGGCATGAAATTCGCCGGAGGCAGGCCGTTGCGGCGGCTGAAGCGGTGCACAGTAGCGGCGGAGACAGGACCCGTGGTCGTCATGGTTAGTGGTGGGTCTCAATCCCCGAAACCAAACTGACCCGGCCGGTTCGGCCATCGAGCCCCGAATTGTGCCCGGCCTTCGAGCCGTGGACGCGCGGCAAAGCGCACCGTGCCCGAGCAGGGCGCGAGTTTCTCTGTCCGACCGGCCTGTCCTGCCTCCGCCTAACCCCCCTCAACAGGAGGCAAACCGATGATGAACGATGAGTTGTGCGTTGTCCATCCCCGCGCCGCGGGACTCGACGTGCACAAGGGACACATCACCGCCACCGTCCGGCTGGCCGGCCCGACCGCCGCCGAGCCGCGGGCCGAGACCCGCGGATTCAACGCGCTGGCGAGCGGCTTGAAGGCCCTCGTCGCCTGGTTGACCGGCCACCGGGTCGGAGCCGCCGCCATGGAGGCCACCGGCGTCTACTGGCACACCCCCTGGCAGGCCCTCACCGACGCAGGCATCGAGGCGCAACTGCTCCACGCCCAGCACGTCAAGCAGCTCCGCGGACGAAAGACCGACGTCGAGGACAGCCGCTGGCTCGCACGCGTGTGCCAGTTCGGGTTGGGGCGGCCCAGCTTCG
Organism: Vicinamibacterales bacterium; assembly: GCA_963664545.2. Lineage (GTDB taxonomy): Bacteria > Acidobacteriota > Vicinamibacteria > Vicinamibacterales > UBA8438 > JAJEEA01. Next base: position 5,538,424 of record OY761475.2, read on the forward strand.
TCCCCGACCGGCAGTTCCGCGACCTGCGCTCCTTGAGCCGCCACCGCCGAAAGCTCGTCGCCCGACGCAGCCAAGTCCGCAATCAGGCCCAGAAGGTCATCGACCGTGCCGGCGTCCGCGTCGGGGCCGTGCTCAGCGACATCTTCGGCCGCAACGGCCGGCGGGTCCTCGACGGCCTCGTCAACCGACTCGACCCCAAGGACATCCTGGCCTCGCTCAGTTGGCACGTCCGCAGCAAGCTCGACCGACTCGGCGACGCGCTGAACCTGACCCTGCGGGAGACCGAGCGCCGGTTGCTCGACGACCTGCTGACCGAACACGACGCCATCAGCCGGCGCATCGGCGACTTCGACCGCCACATCGACGAGGCCCTCGCCCCCTACACCGAGCAGCGCCGCCTGCTGGAGACCCTCCCCGGCGTCGAGCGCGCCGCGGCCTGCGCCATCCTCAGCGAGATCGGAGCCGACCCCCACAAGGTGTTCGGCAACGCCAACCGCCTCGCCGCCTGGGCCGGCCTGTGTCCCGGCAACAACGAGAGCGCCGGCAAACGCCGCAACGGGCGCGCCCGCCGCGGCAACCAGACCCTGCGCGCCGTGCTCGTCGAGTGCGCCCACGCCGCCGCCCGCACCAACAACTGCCAGTTCCAGGGCTTCCACCGAGCCTTGACCAAGCGCCGCGGCTACAAGCGCGCCATCGTCGCCACCGCCCACAAGCTGCTGCGATGCGTCTTCGCGATACTCCGTGACCGCTCGCCCTATCGCGACCCGGCCACCGACTACGAGGCGCTGCTCGTCCACCGCAACGCCCCGCGTTGGCTGCGACAGCTGCGCCAGTTCGACATTCTCGTCCACAACCAGGACGGCACCTACGCTGTCCACTGGCCCAACAGGAGCACCGCCCCGACGCCCTGACACACAGCCCTCACGGGCGCGACGGTGGCGGCACGGTTTCGTCGTAGAGGCCACTTGGGGCAGCCCCGTCCGCCGAACCCAACCCCGCCACCGCCGCGCCCGTGTCCAACGCCCCAGGCCCCGTGACGCCCTTCCCGTCGCGTCGGGAGTCGTGCGTCCAGGCCGCGGGAGAATTTCACGGCAACCCTGCTAGGAGTCTGCACCGTTCTACGGCGACTCCTCGCCCACCCACCGTCGCCTTCGGCTCCGCTGGGCGCCCAACCAACCCTGCTAGGAGTCTGCACCGTTCTACGGCGCAGACTCCTAGGCGTCGCCCCGCCGTCGAAGCTGCCCACCCGACGCATCCGACAGCGACCACGCCACGCGGTACACCCGCTCGGTGTGCTTCTCGAGCCGGACGAGGTCGGGAACTCCGCCGATCAGGGCGCCGCAGCGCTCGGCCTCGGCGCGGTCCGCGTGCAGGTGGCAGACGTCGCCGCGGGTCACGAGTTCGCCGGGCCGCAGCCGCGTGGGCGACACGGCCCATATCACGGCAGGCCCCCGAACGACGCGGCGGGGCCGCCGCGTGCGGCCCCGTCGCGCCGCGCTTCGTCAAGCCGCGGGCACCGGCACGCTCGACGGCTCGCCCCGGCGCCCGCGCCGCGCGGGCCGGACGGGAGGCACGGGAAGCGGCCTCCGGGTCCGTGGTCAGGAGATGGACGGTCGGTCAAGGCAGGATGATCTCCTCGTTTCGCATTTCAGACGGCCGAGCCGGACTTCAGCCACCGCCGCACCACGCGGCTCCACCACATGGCCGCGCCGGTGACGAACAGCGCGGGCGGCACGAGCGCGGCCAGCGCCCAGACCGCCTTGGTGGTCGAGTTGCAGAGCGCCCCGCAGCCGGGGATGCCGCGGCCGCCGAGCCGGCCGAAGTGCAGGTAGGCGAGCCAGTACATGACCCGGTCGCCGAGGCGCTCGACCGGGTCCGACGGGTCGAACGGCTCCAGGTAGTCGACGACGGCCATGAACGCGGCGGGGAACGACAGGTAGGCCCCGGTGACCGCCCACATCATGAGGAACGGCCAGAACCAGAAACCGAACGCGCTGTGGAGGCTCCAGTTGAGCCGTCGCCGGTCGACGACGAGGCTGCGCCGCCAGCGCTGGGCGCCGGGCCACCAGATCACGGCGCCGGTCAGGGACATCGCGAGCAGGAAGAGCGCGCCGATGCCGTTCACGCGCCGCCCCGTCTCTCCCGCCAGGAGGTTGTCGTGCAGGTCGAGCACCCAGGCGGATACGCGGTAGCCCAGCGGCAGGGGGTCTCCGAGGTCCTCCCCGGTGAACGGATCGAAGAGCCTCCGTATGCGGTCGCCGTCGCGCGTGAGCGTAATCTCGACCGCATGGTTCCGGGTCTCCCCCGGCCGGACGTCGGCCACCTCGAAGCCGGGATAGGCCTGTCGGGCCGCGCGATCCAGGGCGTCGTCGCCCAGTGACGCGCCCGTGCCGTCCACGACGACGGGCCGCGGCGAGAAGTGCCGGTACAGCTCGTTCCGATAGACCAGCACGCTGCCGGTCGCGGAGATGACGACGATGTAGAGGCCGAGGCCGACGCCGGTCCACAGGTGAACCTGGAAGATCGCCTTGCGCAGCCCGACGCCCTGGGGTGCCCGCGCCCAGCGCGACCACCCGCCACCATTCGTGTTTCTATCGCCTTTAGCGGCCATCGGTCCGTCCCGGATGGTCCGTCACCCTTTCCGCGCAGCGACGGGAGCCGCGCGGACCGGCCCGGCCGCAGCGTGGCTCGCGGGCGCCGGCGCCCCGCCTCAGCGGCCGACGGCCGGCGGCAGCCCCTCGAAGCCGGGAGTTCGCGCCGGCACGAAAGCAAACCGGCATTCTACACGCCCGGACGGCGCGCTAGCAGGCCGCGCGGCCGATGGATGAGGGTCCGCGGAACAGGCGCGCTCGAAGTGGCGGCGCCGACGCGGCCTGAGCCGACGCATCGCAGTCGCTCACGAATTCCTCGAGCGTCGCCAGCCACGCCCGGAAGTCGGCGTCCGCCGGCGCGCACAACCCGGCGTTGTCCTCGATCCGCAGCCGCCTGAGGTTCGGCAGGTTCATCAGACCCCGCGGCAGCTCGCCGGTCAACCGGTTCTGATGGAGTCTGAGCTCCACGAGGCTCGTCAAATTCGCCAGCTCGGCCGGCACCGGACCGCTCAGCGCGTTGTTGGAGAGCCGCAGCACTTCGAGACTGCCCAACCTGCCCAGCGTGGCCGGGATCCCGCCGGCCAGATAGTTGTTGGAGAGGCGGAGGTCGACGGCGGTGGTCAGGTTCCCCAGCTCGGGCGCGATCGTCCCGCGCAGGTTGTTGCCGTCGGGACCGCACAGGTCGAGCTTGGTCACGCGGTCGTTCGCGGTCTCGACGCCGTACCACGTGTCCAGCGGCCCGTCGCTGAGCCAGTTGGTGGCGTCGGTCCAGCCGGGGCCGCCGGCCGCGTTGTACTGGGCCACCAGCGCGCCGCGGTCGCCCCCGGCCGGGTCGCCGACCAGGCTCGGGCCGAGCGGCGACCCGGCGTCCCCGCAGGCCCCCGCCGAGATCGACAGGGAGCCGAGCAACGCCGCGCCGGCGAGCGCCGCCGCCACGCGGTTTCCGGTGGAGAGCGTCATCAAATGTCCACGTTCGTCGAGCGGCGCCCGGGTGTCGTCCACGCCCTCCAAGTCGCGGAGAATGCGGACCGCCGGTTGCCCCCGTTCCTGAAACGACCGCACGCGACGCCGGGCTCCGCCCGCCCGACGACCGCTCTACCCTATGTCCGCCGGCCGCGCCCCGTCAAGGCGCGGGACCCCGCCCCAGGATGCGGCGCGAGAGCCTGCGCACCGCGTGCCCGCTCCGCGAGAGGGCCGCGAGGACGTCTCCCGCGGTCGGGCTCCGGCGACGCGCCGGCAGGAACTCCTCCACGTCGAGGTCCTCCATCGCGGCCAGCGCGCGCCCCAACCCCGACTTCACCAGGTCGTGAAGCCGCGGGTCGCCGAGGTCGACCCCGCCGCATCCGACCACGCAGGGCATGAGGACGCCGAGCATGTTCTGGCGGTAGCCGCGCCAGCAGTCCGCGGACGTGAAGTCCCCCGCCCCCGCGCGGCAAACGACATCGTGGTACTCCTCGACCGCCTCGCGCTCGATCCGGCGCCGTTCGTCCGGGACGAGGTTGGTCCCCAGGAAGTAGGCCACGTCGTAGAGGCCCGCTCCCAGGCCGCAGCCCTGCCAGTCGATGACCGCGAAGGCGTCCGCGGCGACGGCGTCGCCGGCGGCCGGCGGGCCGACGCGGTCGGTGGAGCCGGCGGCGGGCGCGAAGAACATGTTCTCCCCCCGGTAGTCGCCGTGGACGAACGTCCTGGGCCCGGCCGCGACCGCCGCGTAGTACTCCGGGAGCCTCGGCCCCAGCGACTCGATCAGCCGTCGGGTCCGCGTCGTGAACGAGCCGGCGAAGCGCTCGAGAGCGGCCGGTAGACATGCCAAGTAGGCGATCTGCACGGAGCGCGCGAACCTCGGGCCGAGGACTTCGCGGCAGCCGGACAGGGCCGGGTGATCGGCCGCGCCCCAGAACTGCCCGTGCAGCTTCGCGATCTCGCGGACCGCGAGCCTCGCCCGCGCGGCGCCGACGCCGGCGAGCTGGACCGGCGTCTCCAGGTCGCGCAGATCTTCGAGCACGAGGACGAACCGGTGGGTGTCTTCGTCGAAATCGCCGTAGAGGAGGGCCGGCGACCGGATGCGCGCATGCGGGGCGACGCGGCGGTAGTAGAAGCACTCGCGCTCGTGCAGCCACAGCCACCTGGCGAACCGGAACGCCGTGCGATCCGCGGTCGGCAGCTTGACGATGACGCTGGCGGGCGCCGCGGCGGCGCCGCCGCGGGCGGTCAGGTGACAGCGCAGGAGCCTGCCGAAGGCATTGGTGGCCGCCCCGAGGTCCTCGACGACGACATCCGTGATCGCGGCGGTGCCGGACGCCCCGCCCGCGGCCAGCGCCCGCCGCATCCAGTCCGCGTCAATCGCGTCCGGACCGTCGCAGATGGGAGGGCGGCCGGCCATCTTTTCGTTCCTCCCGCCCGCGGCTCCGCGCGGTGGTCGGACCCGCGCGATGAGCCGCGCCTCGCGCGCCTGATCACGATTATACGGCGATCCCCCGCGCGGGCGGCGGCCTCGGCGGGGACCGGCGTGACGAGGAGGAGGCCGACCCGGCGTCCCCGCGGCGGCGGCCCGTCGCCGCGCCTGTCCATGCGACTTCAGTTGCGAAGTACAGTAGGCTGAGACCGATCCGAACGGTTCGACACGCGGCGGATGCCGGCGTCCCGACGCGCCGGCACCGGCTTCCGCCGCCATTCGCGCGCCGGGAGTCCCCTCGCCGGGGACCCGGGCGCCCCGGAGGGGCACCATGACGCAGCACCCGACCCCGCTTCCCGCCCGGCCGGGCCGCGGCCGGTTCGCCGTCCTAGCCCGGAGAGCGTCGCCTACGGCTCCGCTCGCCGCCCAACCAACCCTGCTAGGAGTCTGCACCGTTCTACGGCGCGGACTCCTAGCGGCCGCGATGCTGGCCGCCCCGCCCGCGGCCGCGCCCGCGCAGGACCCGGGCAACTTGGACATCTACTGGATCGACGTCGAGGGCGGCGCCGCAACCCTCGTCGTGACGCCGGCGCGCGAGTCGGTGCTGATGGACACGGGCTGGCCGCGGGCCGACGCCCGCGACGCGCTGCGCATTCAGGCGGCCATGGACGACGCGGGCATCGACCGCATCGACTACATGCTGTTCTCGCACTTCCACGGCGACCACGTGGGCGGCCTGCCGGCGCTCGCCGAGCGGGTGCCCATCGGCCGGATCGTCGACCACGGCGACAGCGTCGAGCTCGACCGGCCGCGCGGCCGGGCCCTGTGGGACGAGTACCTCGGCCTCGCCGCCGACCGGCGCCGCTCGGTCGCCCCCGGCGACAAGCTGCCCCTCGAACGTCTCGAGCTGACGTTCGTGGCGTCGCACCGGGAGCTCGTCGATGCCCTGGAGCCGCGGATGCCCAACCCGCTCTGCGAGGGCGTCGCGCCCCCCGACCCCGACATGGGCGAGAACGGACACAGCCTGGGTTACCTGCTGTCGCTCGGGGCGTTCCAGTTCCTGAACCTCGGCGATCTCACGCCGGACCGCGAGCACGCGCTGGCGTGCCCCGAGAACCGGCTGGGGGTCGTCGACCTGTGGCAGGTGCCCCACCACGGCGGCTACGGCGCGATCCGCCCCGAACTCGCGGCGGTGCTCCAGCCCACGGTGGCGGTCGTCAACAACGGCCCCCGCAAGGGGGGCACCCCGGACTCGCTGGCCGTCATCCAGGGCACGGCGGAGGTCGGCGACGTATGGCAGTCGCACCTCACCCTGACCGACGACGCGGCCAACAACACGGAGGAGGCGCTCATTGCCAACCTGACGGAGGAGGACGACTGCGAGGGGCACTGGATCAAGGCGACGGTGGCCCCCGACGGCCGGAGCTGGTCGATGACCAACGGCCGCACGGGCTACAGCCGGACCTATCAGTCGCGGTAGGCGTCCGCGCGCGCCATAGAACGGCTCCGCTCACCGCCCAACCAACCCGCTGGGCGTCTGCGCCGTTCTACGGCGCAGATTCCTAGTCCCCGAGGTCGATCTCGATGGCGCCGTCCCGGATCCGGAGTGGATAGGCGCGCAGCCGGCCGCCAGCGGGCGGCGTAAGGGGCGCGCCGTCGGCGACGCGGAACTGGGCGCCGTGCCACAGGCAGGTGACCACGCCGTTCTCGTAGGTGCCCTCGGTGAGGGGCCCGCCGACGTGGGTGCAGTAGTCGTCATAGGCGAGCAGGGCGCCGTTCTCGTTGAACACGGCAACCTTCCGGTCGGCGAGGCGCACGCACCGCACGTTGCCCGGCGGCACGTCGGCGGCATCTCCGATGCGCACGTAGTCCCCCATCGGTCTCCTCCTCCCTCCCGGTTCACGCGTCCAGCGGCAAGCCCGCCACCCGACCCGTCCGGCAGCCGGTCAGTCAGGGCACTACCCCCCGCCGGTCAGCGCGTCCGGCGGCGCGCACTCCAGGCCGTGCGCCTCGGCGACGGCGGGATGCGTGACCCGCCCGTCGACGACGTTCACGCCCCCGGCGAGAACGGGGTCGCGGGCCGCCCCGCGCCAGCCGCGGTCGGCGATGTCGAGGGCGTAGGCCATCGTGGCGTTGGTCAGCGCGTAGGTCGAGGTGTGCGGCACCGCCCCCGGCATGTTCGACACGCAGTAGTGCACGACGCCGTGCTCGACGAACCGGGGCTCGTGATGCGTCGTGGGCCGGCTCGTCTCGGCCCCGCCGCCCTGGTCGACGGCGACGTCGACGAGGGCCGAGCCGTCCTCCATCCGCTCGAGGTGCCGGCGGGTGACGAGCCGCGGGGTGCGCGCGCCGGGAATGAGCACCGCGCAGATCACGAGGTCGGCGTCGCACACCGCCCCCTCGATGTTCGCGGCGTTCGACATGAGGGTGGTCACATGCCCCTGCACGACGTCGCGCACGTAGGCGAGCCGCAGGGGGTTGATGTCGATGACGGTGACGTCGGCTCCGAAGCCGACGCCCACCACGCAGGCGTTAAGCCCCACCACCCCCGCCCCGAGGATGGTGACCCGGCCCCGTCGCACGCCCGAAACGCCGGGCAGGAGGATGCCCTTGCCGCCGGCGATCCGCTCGAGCGACGCGGCGCCCGCCTGCACCGCGAGCCGCCCCGCGACCTCGGACATGGGCACGAGCAGCGGCAGGGTCCCGTCGGCGAGCTGCACCGTCTCGTAGGCGATGCCCACGACGCGCCGCTCGAGGAGGCGCTCGGTCAGCGCCCTCGACGCCGCGAGGTGCAGATAGGTGAACAGGACCTGCCCCGGCCGCATCAGGTCGAACTCGGGCTCCAGGGGCTCCTTCACCTTGAGGACCAGCTCGGCCCGGTCCCAGACCGCGGCGGCGTCCTCGACGACGCCGGCGCCGGCGCGGGCGTAGGCGGCGTCGGGAATGGCGCTGCCCCGGCCCGCCCCGGCCTGCACCAGCACCTCGTGACCGCGCGCGCGGAACGCGGCCACCCCGGCCGGCGTGATCGCGACGCGGCTCTCGTCGGGCTTGATCTCGGTCGGTACGCCGATGTGCATGAACGCCGCTCCCGGGCCCGGCACGCGGCGGGGTCCCGCGGCGGGCGCCGGTCCCGCCCGCCCCCCGGCGCAACGCGGCGCGGCGGCCCCGGTCCGCGCCCGCGCCGCTTCACTCCCCGTCCGCCCGCGTCCCCGCCGCCGGCGTCGGGACGCGCCCACCGTCCCCGCCGGCGCCGGGGGCGGGAAGCGGCAGGGTGGTCGACCGCCGCAGCATCACCCGCAACATCGCGCCCCGTCCGACGCCCGCGCTGAGCGGCGTGATGCGCCCCCCCATGCCGATCACGAAGTTCGCGGCCGAGTGCAGCCCCAGTCCGCTCCCCGCCTTCTTCGTCGTGTAGCCCGCCGAGAAGATCGACCGCCGGCGTGCGGGATCGATGCCGATGCCGTTGTCGGCCACGTCGATGACCACGAATTCCGGGTCGAGCCGCGACGCGATGCGGATCCAGGGCTCCTCGCCGCCCCCCTCGAAACCGCCCGCTGCCGCCCGCTCGTCCAGCGCCTCCATCGCGTTCCGCACCAGGTTCACGAGCATCTGCTGGAACCGGCTCTCGTGAATCCGAATCCAATCGGGCCCCTGCGCGCAGTCCACCTCGACCCGGACCCCCCGCTTCGCCAGCGTTTCCTGCAGCACCTTGACCGCGTCGGCGATCTGCTGCTTCAGCTCGACGACCTGCCGCTGCGCCTGGCCGGCGGGAAGCGTCCGCTGGGTGCGGATGATGCCTTCGATGTGCCGCAGCCGGTCGCGCACGCGGTCCGCGGTCTGCAGGAGCCGGTCGTTCTGGGCGGCGAGGTCGCCGGCCAGGGCGGCGAGGAACGGCAGCGCCTGCCGGCCCTGCGGGTCGTCGCGCAGCCAGGGGACGGGGTCGTCCCCCTGCGCGGCGATCGCCCCGGCCAGCGCCGACAGCCGGCGGACGAGCCGGCTGTCCCGAAGCTCGGCGTGCAGGGTGCCCGCGCCCACGGTGACGCTGTTCATGGCGTTGCCGATGTTGTGGAGCACGGTGTCGAGAACCTCGATCCGGCCGCTCACGAACGCCTCCCGGGCGGCGATGTTCTGCGACAGGTCGCGGATCACCGCGACACCGCCCGACACCTCCCCCGCCTCATTCCGCAGCGGGCGGGCGTCGACGCTGATGAAGTTGCCCTCGCGCATCCCGAGGTTGCGTACGAATATCTCGACATCGTCCACCGATTCGCCGCCCATCGCGCGCACCAGAGGCAGATCGCCCTCGGCGAACGGCGTCACCCGGTCGACGTGGAAGAGGCCGTAGTGCTGCGTCCACTCGTCGGGAGCGGTGTCACTCGCCCCGATGCCGACCAGTCGTTGCGCGCTCTGGTTGAAGAGGGTGAAACGGCCGTTCCCGTCTACGACGACCACGCCGTCGCTCATGGTCTGGAAAATCGTGTTCATCAACTGGGCGCGTTCGCGCAGCTTCGCGGCGGTCTGCCGCAGCTCGATCCGCCCCCGCTCGCTCTCGGTCACGTCGTGCAAGACGACGACCCCCGCCCACACGTCGCCCGAACGGTTCCGCAACGGCCCCCCGCCGATGCTGATCAACATCTCGTGCGGTAGCCGCGGGTTGCGCATGGCGAGCTTGACGTCGGTGAAGCTCTCGCCGGCCAGGGCGCGCCGGATCGGCAGGTCCTCCATCGGCAACGGGGTGTCGTCGTCCGGTCGATAGAGGCGGATCTGCCTCGCCCGGTCCTCCAGCGGGGCCCGCGGGTCCTCCAGGGGCAGCATCCGCCGCGCCGCCCGGTTCACGAGCAGGCGGCGGCCCGACTTGTCGAGGGCGACCACCCCTTCCTGCATCGAGTCCAGCACCGCATGCATCAGCCGTTGCCGCTGATCCATGCGGGCGATCAGGCGCTGCGTCCGTTGACCCTGGCGCTTGATGGCGGTGACGTCGCGCATGACCACGACGCCGCCGATCAGGCCGCCCCCGGCGTCCCGCAACGGCCTTCCGCTGACGTTCATGAAGACGTTGGCCGCGGACTCGCCCGGCCGGCGCACCCGCACCAGGACGTCGTCGGTCGCCTCCCCCCGTATCGCGCGCGTCAGGGGCAGGTCTTCCGGCTTCCACGGCGTCCGGCCGTCCATCTCGAACAGGCCGTAGCGCCGGGACACCGCCGCCTGATCGGCGGCCCGGGCGCCGTCGCCGCCCTCGACGATCGCGCGCGCGGCGGTGTTGGCCAGCAGGAAACGGCCGCGGGTGTCGGCGGCCAGCACGGGCTGGTCCATGGTATCGAGGACGATGCGGGCGATCTCGGCGTGGTGCTCGGGCTCGGCGGGACGCCGCCCCGGCCCGGCCGTCCGCGCCTGCGCGAACAGCACCGTGTCGATGCTCAGCCGCAGTTGCCGCCCGTCGACCGGCTTGACGACGAAGGCGAACGGCGCCGCCATGCGCCCCCGCGCCAGCAGGTCGTCCGCGGCGGCCTCGGCCCCGCCCCCCACCAGGCACACGACAGGGACGCCGCCGCCCTCGGCCGCCTCGACGCCGGACGCCGCCGCCGGCCCGTCCAGATCGACGAGCAGCAGATCCGGACGGTGTTCGGCCGCCCGTTCGGCGGCGAGCTCCGGGGGCGCGACGGCGCACACCTCGTGCCCCAGACCCCGCACGACCTCCGCGGGCGCCGTCTGGGGGCCGGCGCCGGCGATCACTATCCGGAGGTGGCGGCGCATGGTCGGGGTTTCAGTCGGGGCGGCGGGCCGCCGGCGCGGCGCGCGGTCGGGATCGGCGTCGTGGCGGGGCGCCGGAAGGCGTTCTACACCGGTTTCCCCGTGCTCCCCGGGACACCGAGACGGGAGCGTACCGCGACCCGCCCGCGCCAGTCAAACCGGCGGCACGCCGCCGAACCCGACCGAGCCCGACCGTCCCGACCGTCGCCCAACCGTGTCGGGTGCGCTACAATGGCGCGCCGGTGCGCCCGGCCGTCCCGGGTCAGCGCCCGCGCTACTGAAGGGAGAGCCTAGATGGGCACGATGACGTTGGCCGTCCTGTCCCTGTTGCCGATCGCGACCGTCGCGATCTTCCTGGTCGTTCTCCGGTGGCCGGCCAGCCGCGCCATGCCCCTGACCTACGCGGTGGCGGCGGCCCTGGCCCTGTTCGTGTGGCAGGTGCCGGGCATGCAGGTGGCGGCGGCGACCATCAACGGCCTGGTCATCGCCCTCACCCTGCTCTACATCATCTTCGGGGCCATCCTGCTGCTGAACACCCTGCGGGCGAGCGGGGCCATCAACGTCATCCGGCGCGGGTTCACCGACGTGAGCCGCGACCGGCGGGTGCAGGTCATCATCGTCGCGTGGCTCTTCGGCTCGTTCATCGAGGGCTCGGCCGGCTTCGGCACCCCGGCCGCGGTGGCGGTGCCCCTGCTCGTGGGCCTCGGGTTCCCGGGCATGGCCGCGGTCATGGCGGGGATGATCATCCAGAGCACGCCGGTCAGCTTCGGGGCCGCGGGCACCCCGATTCTCGTCGGCGTCAACACCGGGCTCTCGGCCGACCCCGCCCTCGTCGCCTACGGGATGGCGAGCGTGGGCGGCGAGTGGACCGACTACCTACGCGTGGTCGGCTTCCGGGTGGCGGTGCTGCACGCCGTCGCCGGCACCCTGGTGCCCCTCATCCTGGTGTCGTTCATGACCCGGTTCTTCGGCGAGCGCAAGTCGTTCGCGGAGGGCCTGCAGGTCTGGAAGTTCGCGCTGTTCGCGGCCCTCGCGATGACCATCCCGTACATCATCGCCGGTTACTTCCTCGGACCCGAGTTCCCGGCCCTGTTCGGGAGCCTGATCGGTCTCCTCGTCGTCGTGCTGGCGGCGCGGCGCGGGTTCCTGGTGCCCAAGCCGGAAGAGGCCTGGGACTTCGGAGAGAAGTCGACGTGGCCGGCCGAGTGGACCGGCTCGATCGAGATCAAGGACGACGCGGGCAACGGCGAGCGGATGAGTCTGCTGCGCGCCTGGACGCCCTACGTCATCGTCGCGCTGCTGCTGCTGACCTCGCGCAACCCGTTCGACTTTCTGAGCGGGGCGCTGGGTCCGTTCCAGTCATTCCTTCAGAGGACCTTCGAGCTGACGTGGCCGGAAATTCTCGGCACCGGCATCAGCATGAACGCGGTGCAGCCGCTGTATCTCCCGGGCGGCCTGTTCATCGCCACGTCGCTCATCACGTGGTTGATTCACCGCATTCCCGGACCCGCCTACCGGCAGGCCTGGACCACCTCGCTGCAGGTGAGCGCCTCGGCCTCGATCGCGCTGGTGTTCACGGTGCCGATGGTGCAGGTGTTCATCAACACCATGGGCGGCGCGGCCGGCTTTGAGCGGATGCCCATCGTGCTCGCCGACGGCGTCGCCTCGCTCGTCGGCGGCGCCTGGCCGATCTTCGCGCCGTTCATCGGCGGCATCGGGGCGGCGGTGGCCGGCAGCAACACCGTCAGCAACATGATGTTCTCGCAGTTCCAGTTCGGCATGGGCGAGCGCATCGCGGTCGACCCGACGTGGATCGTCGCCCTCCAGGCGGTGGGCGGGGCGGCCGGGAACATGATCTGCGTGCACAACGTGGTCGCGGCCTCGGCCGTGGTCGGGCTGCTGGGGCGCGAGGGCTCGGTCATCCGCATCACCCTGCTGCCCTTCGTCTACTACGCCCTGCTCCCGGGCTCGGTCGGCTACCTCATCGTGTCGTACGCCGACCAGGGCATCCTGAACGCGGGGACGTACATCATCGCGCTCATCGCGGCGCTGGCCATCTGGTCCATCGCCCGCTACGGGAGGCGGCCGGCGACGGCATGAGGTTGTTCTCGCTCGCCGACCTCGCCAGCGAGCCGTCGGACCCGAAGACGTTCGTGGGCCGCGCCCGGCTGACCCGCATGAACGGGGTGTCGGACGCGCCCCCCGCGAACGTCTACCGCGTCGCCTTCGAGGCCCGGGCCCGGACCCACTGGCACGCCCACAGCGGCCCGCAGCTTCTGCAGATCGTCGAGGGCACGTGCCGCTTCCAGAAAGCCGGCGAGGCGGTGCGCGAGGCCCGGCCCGGCGACCTCATCGCCGTCGCGCCCGGCGAGCGCCACTGGCACGGGGCGGGGCCGGACGGCCCCATGACCCACGTCGCCATCAACATCGACGCGAAGACGAGCTGGTTCGAGGCGGTCAGCGACGCCGAGTACGGCGCCTGACCGCCCGATCGACGTCCCGCCCCGACGCCGGAGACGTCCCGGGGGAACGATGACCGCTACGCCCGATCCCTGCTCAAGCCGTCTCTCGACCTTGCTCCGTGTCTGCGCCGCCGGCGCCCTGTTCGGCCTGCTCGTCCCGGGCGCGTCCGCCCAGACCGGGGCCGGGCAACCGCTGGACGCCGACTTCGCCGAGCGGGTGCGCGAGTGGACCACGCGCCCCGAGTTCCTGAGCCCGCTGGTCGACCAGCTTCCGGCCGGCGGCGCCGTCCCGTCGCCGAAGGACGTCCTCGGCCACCACGCCGGGGCGCCGCGCGAGCTGACCTACTACGCCGAGATGCTCGACTACTACTGGGCCCTCGCCGACGCCTCGCCGCGGGTCGCGGTCACGCCCATCGGCGGCACCGACGAGGGTCGGGAAATGGTGGTGGTGACGATTGCCGACGCGGCGACCGTCGCCGACCTCGAGCCCTACCGCCGGGACCTCGCCCGGCTGGCGGATCCACGCGGGCTGAGCGAGAGCGAGGCGCAGGCGGTCGTGGCGCGGGCCAAGCCGATCTACGTGCTGATGGCGGGGCTGCACAGCGGCGAGACGGGTCCGCCCGAGATGCTGATGGAGCTGGCCTACCGGCTCGCGGTCGAGGAGGGGCCGCTCTACGACCGCATCCGCGAGAACCTCATCGTGGCGCTGATTCCGGCCGCGGATCCGGACGGGCGGGACCGCTACGTCGACTGGTACTACCGGCACCTCATCGACATCACCGACGAGGACGACCGCATCGGCGGGCCACCGTACTGGGGGAAGTACATCTTCCACGACAACAACCGCGACATCAACTACTCGCAGCTCAGCATGCGGAACGTGCTCGACTGGTACCTGGACTGGCATCCGCCGGTCATGCACGACCTCCACGAGTCGGTGCCGTTCCTCTACACGTTCAGCGGGCAGGCCCCGCAGAACCCCCTGCTCGACCCCATCGTCTACGGCGAGCTGCCGTGGTTCGCGAACTACGAGATGGCCCGGCTGACCGGCTACGGCATGCCCGGGGTGTGGACGCACGCGTTCGTCGACATGTGGTCGCCGGGCTACCTCGCGTTCATGGCGTCGAACCACAACGGGCTCATCCGCTTCTACGAGACGTACGGCAACGGCGGCGCGACGACCATGAAGCGCCGCCTGAAGACCGAGGACAACACGCCCGAGCAGGCGCGCACGAGCCGCGAGTGGTACCGGCCCTCGCCCCCCTACGAGGAGGTCGAGTGGTCGATGCGGAACAACACCAACTACAGCCAGACGGCGGCCCTCGCCGCGCTGGAGCTGGCCTCGTCGAACCCCGGCGTGATCCTGGAGAACTTCTACCGCAAGTCGCGCAACGCGGTGATGGAGGGCGGGACCGAGCCGCCCCACGGCTTCGTCATCCCGGCCGGGCAGCGCGACATGACGCGGGTGGCGACCCTCGTCGAGATGCTGCGCGTGCAGGGCATTGAGGTCGGCCGCGCCGGCGACGACCTCTCGTTCGGAGGCGACGGCGACGGGGACGGCGACGGTGACGCCTACCCCGCAGGCTCGTACGTGATCAAGGGCGGGCAGCCGTACTTCCGCCTCGCCAAGATCCTCCTCGGAAGCCAGAGCTTCCCCGACGACAACCTGCGGACCTACGACGACACCGGCTGGACCATGGGGCTGATGCACGGCGTCGACGTGGTCGCCGTCGACGACCCCGAGGTCCTCGACGCCCCGGTCGAGCCGGTCACCGAGGCGCGGCCCGCGGGCACCGTCGGCGGCCCCCGCGGACCGCGCTTCGGGTACGCCGTCGCGCACTACGGCTCGAACCACCTGACGACGCTGCGCTACCGGCTCGGGGCGGCGCCGGTTGAGGCCGTGGAGGCGGGCTTCGAGGTCGACGGCGTGCAGTTCCCGCCCGGGTCGTTCATCGTGCCGGCGACGGCCGGCAGCCAACGCGCCGCACGCCTGCGGGCGGCGGTGACCGAGCTCGGCCTGACCGCGGCGGCGCTCGACGAACGGCCGGAGGCCGCCGCCCACCCCGTCGACCTCCCCCGGCTCGCGATCTACAGCACGTGGGGCGACACCCAGGAGGTGGGCTGGGTGCGCCACGCGTTCGATCAGTTCGAGATCCCGTTCGACCTCATCTTCAAGGAGCGGGTCCGGGCGGGTGACCTGCGCGCCGACTACGACGTCGTCCTCGTGCCCAACCAGGGCCGGACCGCGAAGGGGCTCGTCTTCGACGTCGAGCCGCGCGGCGGCCCGCGGGCCTACACCAAGACCGAGCGCTACCGCTTCCTCGGCGACTACGGCTCGTCGGAGGACATCACCGGGGGCATGGGGCTCGAGGGCGTCCTCGAGCTGCAGCGGTTCGTCGAGGCCGGCGGCCTGCTGGTGACCCTGGGCGAGGCGAGCCACGTCCCGCCCGAGTACGGCCTGACCCGCGAGATCGGCGTCCGCCGTCCGGGATCGGGCTTCTACGCGCCGGGTCCGCTAGTCGAGGCGGAGGTCGCCGAGCCGGGCCATCCGATCTTCTACGGCTACGAGGAGGGCCGGATACCCGTCCGCTACGCCAACGGGCCGCTCCTCGACGTGCCGCGGCGGCTCCGCGACAACTGGGTGCTGATGACGTTCAGCAACCGCGTGCTCAGCGGCCACCTGCGCGGCGGCAACCAGATCGCCGGCCGCCCCGCCGTCGTCGACGTGCCGCGCGGAGACGGCCGCGTCGTCCTCTTCGCCACCAACCCCTGCTACCGCTGGCAGAACCACGGCGAGTTCGGGATGCTGTTCAACGTCATCCTCCACCACAACGACCTGGGCGCCCGCAGCCGGAGCGCCGGGGCATCGCCGGAGGACGAGCGCGACAATCGTCGGTGAACGCACCGAGTCAAGACTGAGACACTGGCCGTTTCGCGGTAGCATGACCATCGGCGGCGGCGGCATCCGCCCGCCGCAGGAACTTCACGGAGGAAACACGATGCTGAGATCGAAGCTCGCGCGGACGGCGGCGTTGGTATTCGTGCTCGCGGCGCTGGTCGCCGCCGCGCCGGCGCAGGGACGGGACCTGCTGACAGTCGAGTTCTTCAGCCCCGCCGTCGACCGGACCATGAAGTACAACATCCTGCTGCCGGGCGACTACGAGACGTCGACCGACCGCTATCCGGTGCTGTACCTGCTGCACGGCCTGACGCAGAACTACACCGCGTGGGGACTGGCCAACGGCGCCCCCTTCTACGCCGGCCTCTACGACGACCTCATCGTGGTGATGCCCGACGCCGGGAACTCATGGTACGTCAACTGGGCGGAGAACGAGGACGGGCAGACGAACAACTGGGAGGACCACATCATCCGAGACGTGGTCGGCCACGTCGACTGGAACTTCCGGACCATCGCCCGCCGCGAGGGCCGGGCCATGACCGGCCTGTCGATGGGCGGCTTCGGGGCGATCACCATGGGGCTGCGGAACCCCGAGCTGTTCATCTCGATCGGCAGCACCAGCGGCGCGCTCGAGTACGGCCGGCAGGCCGCAGCGCGCATGCGGGGCGAGCTCGAGCCACGGCCGCGGCGCACCCCGACGGCCGAGCAGCAGGCCCGCCGCCGGCAGCCCAATCCCCTGATCGGCATCGACGGCTTCAGCAGCCAGGTCGAGCGGTCGCCGCGGGGCCGGATGTTCACGAACCCGGAGCAGGCCGACGCCTACGACCCGTTCACCCTGATCAAGCAGGTCGCGCGGGAGGACCTGCCGCACATCTATCTGGACTGCGGCACCGAGGACCGGCTGATCGCGGGCGCGCAGGAGCTAGCCGCGTACATGGCCCAGGAGAACATCCCCTTCAACTACATGCAGATGCCCGGCGCCCACAACGCGGCGTACTGGATCGAGGCGATCGGCCACATCATGTCGGTGCAGTACGAGGTGATGCAGCGCGCCCTCGGCCAGCGCCCGTTCGGCCGCAGCCGCCGGCCGACGAACTGACCGCGGACCTCCGGACGAGCTGGACGGGGTCGTGCCCCCGCCCTTCGGCCGGAGTCGGCGCTCGACGAACTGACCGCGGGCGGCGGACGGCACCGGCGCGGCGGGACTTGGCTCTGGCGCCGGACGCCGAGTCACGCATGGAACGGGAGACGGGCAAGACTCACCGCCGCCCGGTGCAGAGCCGTTGTTGTGCAGTCTCTGCGGGCGGTCGTCGAGGGCCGGCGACCGTCCGCCTACTCTCTGATTCGCGGCCAGGCTCCGCCCAGCCGACCGGGATGGAACCGCACGCCATTCGCCGCCCGGGCGGCGGCGAGCGCGGCAGCGTCGCCTGTGAACAGCGTGGAAGCATCCGCGAGCACCGCTTCGCCAGCGTGCGACGCGGGGAGCGCCGCTATCACCTCGTCTGCCCGTTCCAGGGCGCTGCGCCATTGCCGCGACAAGTCAAACGCGCTCGGAGGCACCCCGTCGAAGGCCAGCGCCGCCACCTCGTCGGCCGAGTAGCGGGACGAGCGGCGCGCCTGAGCGAGAATGCCGCCCGGCGTGAATCCCGGGTCCTTCCCGCACGCCGCCCACGCCAGATAGCCGAGCGGCTGCAGGCGCGCGTCGCATGCCAGCACGTCCACCCAGTCGCGCGCCTCCAGCCGCCCGACGAGGGCGAGCACCTTGTTGGTGGCGAGGTCGAAGGGATGAAGGGCGAGACCCAGGTCGTCGTCCTCAACCAGGGGGAAGAAGCGGAACGCGCTGTCCCGCGCCCACTCCATGACGAGCCGGTCCGTCCCGCGCACGATCTCCGCCTCGACGTAGCCGGGGCGTTCGCGCAACGGCGCGACCTCGAAGCCCGCCGATTCGAGCGCGAGCCGGTCGCGGTCCCACGACCGCGCGACCGCCTCGGTGGTGTCGTGGAAGAGATCGACGTCGCGCGACAGTCGATGCGAGCGGAGAGCGACCCCCAGGGCCGCGCCCCCGGCCACGTAGCTGTCCCGGTGGCGGCGCCGCCCGTCCGCTAGCCGGCGGCAGACGTCTCGCTGGAGCGGCGTGAGAGCCATGCTCGAACCTCGGCGACGCGGCGAAACGCCGGCAGATCGCCGCGCAGCTCGATCAGTCGCAAAACGCGTTCGCGTTCAGCCGCGTTGCCGGGATAGTAGTCGTCGCGCAGAAACCAGAGGCACTGCGCGCGGTAGTCGTCGACGAGGCGGTGAACCGGGTCGTCCGACGGGGCGCGGTCCATTGAGCGATCCTACTCGACCGTCCGGCCGCCTCGACCTGGCCCGGCCGGTCAGCCGGCCCGGTCGATCAGGCGCGTCAGGTTGGCGATGTGCTCCATCAGCTTGGTCCGGCCGGCCGGCGTCAGGGTGTACCAGGTCACCGGCCGCCGGGCGCGGAAGGTCTTCTCGATCGACAGGTAGCCGGCGTTCTCGAGCTTGCGCAGGTGCGTGCCGAGGCTGCCGTCGGTCTCGCCGAGCACCTGCTTGAAGCGGCTGAACGACATCGCGTCGTGCTTCGAGAGCAGGACGCAGATGGCGAGCCGCACCCGGTGCTCGAAGAGCCCGTCGAGCGACGCCAGCTCGTCGAGGCCGCCGACGTCCGGATCAGCTCGTTCGGTCACGGGTCGGGGCGCCCAGGAACGCCTGCGCCACGAGCGCGGCGGCGATGACCGCGCCCGAAACGCTCCAGCGGTAGCCCGGCACGAAGAACGTCATCACGTAGCAGGCTGCGAGCAGCAGCCCGATGGGCACCAGCCGCCGGTCGAGATGCAGGCCGGCCTGGACGTTGGTCAGCGCCATCAGGAGCACCCAGAACGCGCTGTATCCCTCCCGCGTCAACTGTCCGTTCGCGACCAGCAGCCCGCCGAGCCAGCCCGCGCCCATAAACGCCAACCAGTGCCAGGCCGAGCGGACTCCCTTTCGGCGGTCCGCCTGTCCGATGCGCCGGCCCGCCCGGATCCCGATCCACATCGAGACCCCGAAGCCCGCCGAGCCGACCACGAGCCAATAGGTGCCGATCCACGGCCGGGTGCTCTCGAAGTCGGGCAACATGAAGCCGACCAGCACGATGGCCGCCCACAGCAGATAGTACGCTGGGTCGTGCCCGGTGTCCGACCGCTCCGACGCGGCGCGGACGTACGCGATGTCCTGCCTGATCTGATCAGTGTCGGTCATGACGTTCACCACCCGTCTACCGCTGACGTGCGCGCGCCTCCAGCGCCGGGAGCAGCGCGTCGCGGACCCAAGCGAAGTCGGGCGCGAGGTCGAGCGCCTGCCCATAGTAGCGCCGGGCGGCGGCGACGTCGCCGCGCTCGGCGCTGATCTGCCCGAGCCACGCGTACACGTCGATGCGCCCCCAGCGCGGCCACGGCCGGTCGGGCGGCTCGGTGCGGAACGCGGCCAGGGCCCGGTGCAGCATCGCCTCGGCCCGGTCCGCGCCCCCGCCGAACATGCGCGGCGTGTGCAGCTTGCCGACGCCGTCCTGCAGCAGCACGCGCGGGTTGCCGGGGGCGAGTTCGAGGGCCCGCGCCGACGCTCGCGACGCCCGCCGGCCGAGGGTCATCCCCTTCCACGCCGAGTCTATCTGCATGCCGTAGACGCCGGCCAGCAGCGCGTGCGACTCCGCGTTCCCGTCGTCGGCCTCAAGGTCGCTAGTCAGCAGCTCCACGGCGTCTTCGAGCAGCGCGGCGCGGTCGTCGGCGGGCACGGCGTCGGGAATGGTGAACAGCCGCCAGTTCACGTACGCCATCGTGTAGCGCGTGATGGACCGCTGGCGGGCGGTCAGGCCGGCATCCGGCAGATCCGCAAGGTCCGCCCGGACGGCGAGCAGCTCCGCCGCATCGCCGGCCGGGTAGGCCCGCTCCAGCCGCTCGACCAGCGCCGCGAACGCCTCGTCGAAATCGGCCGCCGCCGGCGCGGCGGGCACCGCGAACGCCGCGGACACCGCCACCAGGGCGACGATTCGCCTGCGAACCGGCCTCGACGCCGGCCAGCTCCGACGGGACGGGGTTCCCGTGCGCTCGACGCTTCCCTCCGGCTTCATGACACCTCCCCTGTCATAGACCACCGCCGACGACCGCCGGCGGGACGGGTTCTCGACGTGTTCCATGTTCTTCCCCACCTTCATGACACCCCCCGTGCCGCGGGTCGCCGCGGACGACCGCCGACGGCATCCGTACCCGATGCGCTTGCCGCTTCCCTCCAGCTTCATGAAACCTCCCGTGTCGTGGATCACCGCAACAGCACGGTCGATCCGTGGCAGACGGCCCGCGGCATCGCGCTCGTCACCGGGCGCCCCGCGGAGCGGGATCACCGCAGCAGCACGGTCGATCCGAAGTAGACGGCCCGCGGCATCGCGCTCGTCACCGGGTGCCGCTCGGTGTAGTCGGGCGACCACGCGTAGTCGAGCACGTTGTGCCGGCCCAGCAGGTTGGTGACGCCGGCGAACAGGATCAGCCCCTCGCGGCCGAACGGCCCGAGCACGCTGACGTTGAGATCCAGCCGTTCGTAGCGCGGCGTCCGGGCCGAGTTGATCGCGCCGCCCCACACCGGCACCAGATAGCCCTCGTCGGCGGGCCGCGCGCCGGCCACCGGCGTGAACGGCCGCCCCGACGCGGTGCGCCAGCTCGCGGCGACGTCGACGGTGTCGGTCAGCTCGATCTCGACCGTCGCGCGGAACCCGTGGGGAATCTCGAAGTACGGCGCCCACGTCCCGTCCGGCAGCGCGATGCCCGGCGGCGTCTCGGTCGAGGTCCAGCGGCGCCGCGCGCGCAGCCAGCCGTAGACCGCCTCCACGCCGCCCCCCGGCCAGCCCAGGCGCGCGGACAGGTCGACGCCGTACGCGGTGCCGTGGCCGCCCGACGACAACCCGCCCGCCGCCGTCTCCAGCGGCAGGTTGCGGTAGCGCTTGTGGTACGCCTCGGCCGTCAACTGCAGGGCGTCGTCGGCCGACCCGACCTCGTAGCCGGCCACCCAGTGCTCGGCCCGCATCGGGGCGAAGCGCACCGGACCGCGGGCGAGCTCGTAGTAGATCGGGGGCGTCGCCTGGTGATAGAGCCCCCACGCGAGGCGCAGGCGACGGCGGCCGCCCGCGCGGACGAGCAGGCTCAGGCGGGGATCGACGGTGGTCGCGCCGGCCAGACGGAACCGGTCGACGCGCATGCCCAAGCTCGGCACGAAGACCCCCGGCCGCCCCTCGAACTCGGCGTAGGCGCCGGCGTGCCGATCCACTAGCGTCACGTCGAACACCGTCGAGCCCGCGGTGCCGCCGAGGTCGCCGCGCGTCGCGGGCACGCGGCCCGCCCAGGCGTTGCGCGACCGGCCGCCGTCGGTGCCCGCGCGGACGGTGCCGGCCGGGGTGACGCGCGAGACGTCGGCGCGCCACGACTGGCGCCGGTCGCGGGTCTCGATGTCGAGCACGCCGACCGACGCGTCGCTGCCGTAGCCGGTCACCCCGAACGTGGCGGCGGCGCGCCACCCCGCGGCGGAGACCTTCTCCCACCGCGCGTAGGCCAGGGCGTTGGCGTTGGCCGACTCGACGAAGCCCACGAACGCCCGGTCCTCGATCTCGATCCCCACGCGCTCGCGCAACCCCATCGCGAACATCTTGAACGACCCGAGGGCCGGCGAGTCGTAGTGGCCGCTGACGTTCACGTCCCGCGAGTCGGGGTAGCGGGTGAACGCGCGCGGCGACCGGTTGAGGCGGAACATCGGGCCCGTCTCCGACCAGTTGCCCGAGACCCGCAGGCCGCCCCGCGCGCGCACCGGCAGCGCCGCGACGCCGGATACGCCGCTCAGCAGCAGCGCCGCCTGCCCCGCGGGCTCCGCCGGCCGGCCGTGCCCCCGCATCTCCAGCACCCCGCTCAGCGCATTGCCGAACCGGGCGGGAAAGCCGCCGGAGCTGAACGAGATATCGCTGGTGAGGAACGGATCCACGGTGCCCCGGATGCCGCCGGTCACCGTCTCGTAGCGGTACGGGTGGTGCACCACCGCGTCGTCGAGCAGCGTGAGCACCTCGGCCGAGTCGCCGCCCCGCACGAACAGCCCCGCCTCGTCGTTGAGCTGGCTCACCCCGGCGAGGTTCTGCACGTAGAGCATGACGTCGGCCTGGGCGCCGGGCAGCGTCACGACATCGAGGGGGCCGAACGCCCGCACGGACGGCGCGGCGTCGACCGGGGCCGGGGCGACGACGTCGACCAGCTCCTCGATATCGGCGGGATCGAGCACGACCTCGACGTCGTGCGGGGCCCCGTCGAGGTCGACCGCCGCCTCGGACGGACGGTAACCGGCCGCGAACACCACCAGCACCTGCCCGCCCGCGCCGCGGGCGCGGAGCTCGAAGCGACCCTCGGGGCCGGTCGTCTCCAGGGTCTGGCTGCCCCGCACGTAGACCTGCGCCCCCGCCACCGAACGCCCGTCGGGGTCGAGCACAACGCCCCGGATCACCGTCTCGGGGGCGTTCTGGCCCGCGCCGCCCGCTGCCGGCAGACCGGACAGCAGCGACGCGGCGACCGCGACCGTCGTGACCAGCTTCCGCGTCTCGCGCGTCATGTCGACCTCCTCCGCGGTCCGAGCGTGACGGCCAAAACTCTCTTTATTGATGTTCTCTTAAATATAGAGTTATCTGATATGGAATGTCAACCCCGAGTCGATCACGCCCCGGCAAGCCGGTCGGGAGCGCTTCGGGCGGGCGATCTCCTCCGCGGGTTGGGCCGGCGGCGATGCGCGGGGCGACGGGGCGCCGCCCGCGGTCCCTGGGGCCGAACCTCGCCGCCGGACGGTGTCTCGGCGGCGGCGCGCTCCGCCGACGCGCCGCAGCGAAACGCCAGCGGGCCGCCGGCGTACGTCACCGGGGCCGCGCCGCGAGAGCGCGTCGCAAGTGGAGGTGGAGGCGCGGCGCGTCAACGGCTGCGCCGCAGCGACACGACGGCGGGGCACCGGCCGTGCGTCGCCCGGCGGTGCGGCGAGTACGTCGCGAGTGGAGGTGGGAGCGGCGGCGCGTGTCAACGGCAGCGCCGCGGCGAAACGGCGACGGGGCGCCGGCGTGCGTCACCCGGCAGTGCCGGGGCGGTCGGCGACCGGGGTCAGCCCCGCCCCCAGCCGCACGAGCGGCCGGCGTTCTGCTCATCGAGCCACGCCTGCAGGGGCGCGAAGTAGTCGAGGATGGCGGTGGCGTCCATCTCGCGCCCGCCGGTGCCCAGCTCGAGCGCGTCGCGCCAGGGGCGGCTCGCGCCCAACTCGAGCATCGCCCGCAGGCGCTCGCCCGCCGCCCGGCTGCCGTAGATCGAGCAGCGGTGCAGGGGGCCCTCGTGGCCGGCCGTCTCGCACAGGGCGCGGTGGAACTGGAACTGCAGGATGTGGGCGAGGAAGTAGCGCGTATAGGACACGTTGGCGGGGACGTGGTACTTGGCGCCGGGGTCGAAGTCGGCCTCGCTGCGGGGCGCGGGCGGGCTGACGCCCTGATACGCGGTCCGCAGCTCCCACCAGCCCTCGTTGTAGGCGTCGGGCGGAATCTCCCCCGAGAACACCTGCCAGCGCCACTGGTCGACGAGGAGGCCGAACGGCAGGAACGCGACCTTGTCGAGGGCGAGCCGCAGGAGCAGCCCGATGTCCCGGTCGGCGGGGGGCGCCCGGTCGAGCAGCCCGACCTCGACCAGGTACTCCGGGGTCATCGAGAGGGCGATGGTGTCGCCGATGCCCTCGTGGAAGCCGTCGTGGGCGCCGTCCCGGTCGAGCGGCGACTGGTGCCGGTAGGCGCGCTGGTAATAGTTGTGGCCCAGCTCGTGGTGGACGGTGACGAAGTCCCCGCCGTTCACGTCGAGGCACATCTTGATGCGCACGTCCGAGTCGTAGTCGAGGTTCCAGGCGCTGGCGTGGCACACCACGTCGCGGTCGGGGGGCTGGACGAACAGCGACCGCTCCCAGAACGTCTCCGGCAGGGGGGCGAACCCGAGCGATCTGAAGAAGCGCTCGCCGTAGCGCACCATCCCGATTTCGCCGACGTCCGCGTCGGCGAGCAGGTCGGTCAGGTCGTAGCCGGGGCCGGCCCGCCGGGGGGCCGCGAGGTCGAAGACGTTGGCCCACGTCTGGCTCCACATGTTGCCGAGCAGGTGGGCGGGGATCGGCCCGTCGGGGGGGACGATGGCCGAGCCGTACTCGTCGGCGAGGGCGGCGCGGACATGGCAGTGCAGCGACTCGTAGAGCGGGCGCACCTGATGCCAGAGCCGCTCGACCTCGGCCGTAAACGCGTCGGGGGGCATGTCGTAGCCCGACCGCCAGAGTTCGCCGAGGTCGGCGAACCCGAGGTCGCGGGCCCCGGCGTTGGCCAGCTCCACGAAGCGGGCGTAATCGTCCCGCATCGGCGGGGCCACCGCCCGCCAGCCGAGCCACAGGTCGAGCAGCTCGTCGGTGTCGCGGACCTCGGCGATCCGCCGTTCAAGCTCGGGCAGCGACAGGCAGTCTCCGCCGTCGGGGCAGTACTCGCCCCGGCCGTACGCGGCCTCCATCTCCGCGGTGATGGCCGCCAATTCGGCCTGCAGGGCCGGATCCGCGGGCGCCGCCACCCCCAGCGAAGTCTTCAGCCTCAGCAGCTTGCGCCGCAGGTCGTCGGGAAGCTCGACGCCGTCGAACCGCGCCGCCTCGGCCGCGAGCTCCATGGTGAGGCCGATCACCGCGGCCTGAGCCTCGGCCGCCTGCGCGGTGGTGTCCCCGGTGAGGTAGGTGCTCTGGATCCACGCCGCCCGCCCCGCCGAGATCCAGCCGTCGAGCAGCCGGGCCTCCGCCTCGTCGAGGAACGCCCGGGCCTCGTCGGCGGGCGGCGGCGGGGAGTCGGCGCAGGCGGCGGCCAGTATCGCGGGCGCGGCGGCGAGGCCGAGCAGGCCGGCACACCGAACAAGCCGAGTCATGGGCGACCTCCCTCCCCCTGCGATCCGCCTCGGACGCCGCTACCGGGCGGACCCCGGCACCGCCCGCTCGGCCTGCCACCGGTCGACGAGGCCGCCGCGCACGAGAATCGTGTCGGCCCGGTCGGAACCGGTCGAGACGATCGAGATCGGCACCCCGCTCAGGGCCTCGATGCGCGCCAGGTACGCCCGCGCCTCGGGGGGCAGGTCCTCGTAGCGGCGCACGCCGGCGGTCGGCCGCGACCAGCCGGGCAGCCGTTCGTACACGGGCTCGCACCCGGCCAGGACCGTGCGGCTCGCGGGGAACTCTTCGATCAGGCGCCCCCCGTGGCGGTAGCCGGTGCACACGGGGATCTCGTCGAGGCCGTCCAAGACGTCCAGCTTCGTCACCGCGAGCGCGTCCAGGCCGTTCACGCGCACCGCGTAGCGCACCACCACCGCGTCGTACCAGCCGCACCGGCGCGGGCGCCCCGTCGAGGCGCCGTACTCGCGGCCGCTCTCCCGAAGCTGGTCGCCCCCGTCGCCGTGCAGCTCCGTCGGCAGCGGACCCTCGCCGACCCGGGTCGTGTACGCCTTCACGATGCCGAGGACGGAGCCGATGGCGCGGGGGCCGATGCCGAGGCCGGTGCAAATGCCGCCAACCGTCGCGTTCGACGACGTGACGAAGGGATAGGTCCCGTGGTCGATGTCGAGCAGGGTGCCCTGGGCGCCCTCGAACAGCACGCACTCGCCCGCCTCGAACGCCCGCGCGAGGAACACCGACGCGTCGCCGACCCAGGGCGTTAGGCGGCGCGCCGCCGCGCACACGTCCGCGTGCAGCGCCCGCCAGTCGGCCGCCGCGCCCCCCAGCGCCTCGTTGCGGGCCGACACGTTCGCCCGGATCGCGGAAGCGAGGGCTCCGTCCTCAGACGTGTCGGCGAGGTCGGCGGCCCGGATGCCGCGGCGCCCCGCCTTGTCCTCGTAGGCCGGCCCGATGCCGCGCGACGTGGTGCCGATGCGCTGGTCGCCGCGCCGCGCCTCGGACAGCGCCTCGAGGTCGCGGTGGTATGGCAGGATGACGTGGGCGCGGTCGCTGATGAGCAGCCGGTCGCCGACGTCGATGCCCTGGGCGGCGAGGGCGTCGATCTCGGAGAACAGGGCCAGCGGGTCGACCACGACCCCGTTGCCGATGACGCAGCGCACCCCCGGGTGCAGGATGCCCGACGGTAGCAGATGAAGGATGAACTCGGTCCTGCCCACCCGCACAGTGTGCCCGGCGTTGTGGCCCCCCTGACAGCGCGCCACGACGGATGCGCCGGGCGTGAGGAGGTCGACGATCTTGCCCTTGCCCTCGTCGCCCCACTGCGCACCGATGACCGCGATGTTCACGCTCTTCCTCGTTCTCTGAAAGCCGGCCGCGCGACCGTTCCCACGCCCGCGTCCCCCGGCCGCGCGCCACGGGCTCGCCCGGCCGCGCCCGAGTGGCGGTGCCAAGCGATCGATAGTAGCAGAAACAGCGCGCTGCCGACGGCCGGTTGGGGCCGGTTGCGCCGGACCTCCGCCCCCCCGGAGGGCGCAGCCTCCCGCCTGCTGGCGGGCGCCGAGCGGAGGCGCAAAACGGCCGGTCGGACCGGGCGTGCGCGTCGAGCCCCGGCCGGTCGGTTGGCGCCGGGCGGAGCCGAGGGCGGGCTACGCGCCGGGCGGCGCATCGAGGGCCGCGAGGGCCCGTTCGGCCGCGCGCTGCTCCGATTCCTTCTTGGTCCGGCCCTCGCCGCGGGCCAGGGCCTCCTCCCCCACCAGAATCTCGGTCTCGAAGACCCGGCGGTGGGGCGGGCCGCTCGTCCCCACCAGCTCGTACCGCGGCAGGCCCCGGTCGCGGGACTGCAACAGCTCCTGCAGCGCCGACTTGTGGTCGCGGGTCATGCCGGGCGAGACCCCGCCCGCGCGGACGGCGTCGAGGCGCGACCGGAACCACCGCTCGACGAACCCGTCCGCCGCTTCCACCCCCCCGTCCAGGTAGACCGCGGCGACGACGGCCTCGAACGTGTCGGCGATGAGCGACCGCTTGGTCCGGCCGCCGGTCCTCTCCTCGCCGCGCCCGAGCAGGAGGTGGTCGCCGAGGCCGACCCCCTCGCCCACCTCGGCCAGCGCCGCCGTCGACACGAGGGCGGCGCGCGCCTTCGACTTCTGCCCCTCGTCCCACTCCGGACACTCGCGGAACAGCCGGTCCGAGATGACGAAGCCGAGCACCGCGTCGCCGAGGAACTCGAGCGACTCGTTGTCGCGCACCCCCCCGCTGGCGTCCTCGTGGGCGCGCGAGCGGTGGGTCAGGGCGTGCTCGAGCAGGCCGGGGTCCTTGAAGCGGTACCCGAGCGCCTCCTCGACGGCGCGGAACTCGTCGCGGATGCGCATCACCCGGTCGGAGACCTGCTGACCGAAATCGGCGATGAGCCGCCGGGCGCGCCGGGCCTGGTCGCCGCGCACCGTCAGACTCACCTCGCCCAGGCCGCTCACGGTGAGGGGGAAGATGGCGTGGGGCGCGCCCGACGACATGACGGCGGGGATGCCCCGCGTCTCGAGGAGCCCGCTCACCACGTTGGCCTCGATCGTGGACTGGGTCCGGAACACGACCTGCGGATCGGAATCGGTCACGGGTGGCTCGCCTGCGGCGGGAGGGGCGGGTCGCCGACCCGGAGGAGGACGATGGTCATGTCGTCGTGCTGCTCGGCGGCGCCGGCGAACGCCTCGACGTCGCCGAGAATGCGCTGCTTCAGCTCGTTGAACGGCAGGTCGACCTGCTCGGCGAGGGTCCGGCACAGCCGCTCCTCGCCGAACAGGTCCGAGTCGACGTTCATCGCCTCGGTCACGCCGTCGGTGAACAACGCCACGAGGTCGCCGGTCTCGATCGGGAACGACGACTCTTCGAGCAGCTCGGCGAACTTCGCCCCGCCGTCGTCGAACTGCAGGCCCGCCACCAGCCCGTCCGGCGCGAGCACCCGGGCGGCCGGCGTCCCCGCCGCGGACCGGGGCACGTGGACGAGGGGGGTGTGGCCGGCCCGCGCGTACGTCAACCGCCGGGCCGCGAGGTCGACGACGGCGTAGGTCATGGTGACGAAGGTGCGGGCGTCGAGGCTGGCGGCCAGGATGCGGTTGACCTCGATGAGGAGCTCGCGGGGGCTCTGGTGGAAGCGGCTCAGCGACAGCACCACGCCCTTGAGCTCGGCCATGTAGAACGCCGCGGACGTCCCCTTCCCCGAGACGTCCGCCACCAGCACCCCGAGCCGGTGCCCGTCCAGCTTGACGAAGTCGTAGTAGTCCCCGCCGACCTCGCGGGCGGGGCGGCACGCCGCGGCCACCGCGAGACCCGGAACGGAAGCCGGTCCCTCGGGCAGCAGCGACATCTGGATGTCCCGCGCGATGCGCAGCTCCTCCTCGAGGCGGCGCTTCTCCTCGGCCTGGGTCAGGAGGTCCGCGACGCTGCCGGTCATCTGGTTGAACGACTCGGCCAACTCGCCGAGCTGGTCCTCCGTCTCGACCCGGATGCGGTGGGCGAAATCGCCCGCCCGCACCCGCTCGGTGCCGGTGAACAGCTCGTGCACCGCACCGGTGATCGACCTCGCGAGGGCGAAGCACAGGACCAGGGCCGCCCCTTCGATGATCAGGAACATCGTCGCGAGCAAGCCCAGCGCCACCAGGAAGGTCGTGACCAGAGTGCCGTCGACCTCCTGGACGAGTTGTCGGGCGAACACCGCGAGGGGCATCCGGAAGCCCACCCTGCCGCGCCCCCGCCGGCCGGAGGACCAGTCGAGGAGGTCGACGTAGGCCACCAGGGGCGGCTCCACGGCGGAGCCGACGTCCAATGGCGGCGCCCCGAAAGAGACCTGACCACCGTCGAACGACGCCGCAGCGAGGGGCGCGCCAGCACTGTCGAGACCGGCGTCCGCCTCGCTGGCGGACTCGGTGACGCTGAAATCGGTGAGCGTGACGCCGCGGGATGCCTGCATGCGCAGGATGACTTCACCGGCGATGGGAAGATCGGCGACGACCGCATAGGCCGGACCATCCTCGTCGAACCGCTGCACGCCGCGCGCCACCACCGTCCAGCCCGATCGGCCGCGCGTCACGACGAGCCCGCCGGCATCGGGGAGGGAACCGTCGGGAGTGTCGGCCGACCCGCCGGCACCCTGAACGTCGCCGAGCCCGCCGGCATCGGGGGGGGCGCCGAGCCAGGCGGGGAACCGCAGATCGCCCGAGACGTGGCGCCACGGTCCGGCGCCGGCGACGCGGTCGCTGCCGGCCTGGTTCCACGCCACGGCGAGTGAGGCACCGGAATACCGCCCCTGGACGGCCCGCACCCGGTCCGCCAGCACCGCCCGCACCTCCGCCGGCTCGACGAGGTCGCCCAGGTCGACGGCGGTCATGGCCGCGAGCTCGTTCGCGTCTTCCATCACGTCCGAGAAGCTGAGCTGCACGAGCGAGGAGCTGACCGATGACAGCAGCACGAGGCCCGACACCAGGAAGAACACCGCCGAGAGCAGGATGGGCACGAAGCCGATCAGGACGTAGGACAGCACGAGCTTCCGCCGCACCCGCCACAGGAAACGGTGCCGCAGCCGCAGCCGGTTCAGCATCCGCACGAGCAGGTAGCCGAGGGCGGCCACGAGGGCCAGGGTTCCCGCCGTGTCGAGGACCCGCAGCCAGCCGACACCCGCGCCGCCGAACAGCGCGATCAGCGCCTTAAGCACGAGGACCGCGAAGATGGTGAGACCCGGCCGGGACGACGCAAAAAGCTCCGCCACCTCGCCGACGATCTCCATCGACGCGCGCAGGGGGCTTTGGCCTACGGTCCCACCGGATTCGCCGGCCTGACCGCCTCGGCCGGCGGGGCGGTCGCCGCGGGAGGGCAAGGGGGGTGCGGAAGCGGGCGAAGCGGCCGTCTTTCCGGGGTCGGACGCCGGTTCCTGCGAAGCCATAGGGGGGCGGTAGAAGATGTTACCAGAGCGGACCGGCGATCACGCCCCCCCGCCTTCGACGGGCGGCGCCCCGGTCATCGCCTCGATCCACGCCAAATAGCGGGGGTCGCCGTCCGCCACGGGCATCACCAGGAACTCCGGCGTATCGTAGGGATGCAGCTCGAGCACGCGGCGGCGCAGCCGGTCCACCGAGGCCCGCCGCGTCTTGACGAGCAGTTGGCGCTCGTGCGCCTCCTCGATCCGGCCCTCCCATCGATAGACCGACGCGACCTCCGGCAGGACGTTCACGCACGCCGCGCACCCCTCGCCGACGAGGGTCGAGGCGAAGCGCCGGACGTCGGCGTCCATGGGAAAGGTGATCAGGACCACCACCGCTTCGGACGAAGCCACGCATCCCCCCCCGCCCCGCGGCCGGGCCGCTCCCGGGCGCCGATCGCCGGGGCCGTTCCGACTGTCGCCCATCCGGCCGAGGATCTCGCCGCCGTCGTCGACGCCCCAGGGGCTAATCTCCGGCGCCGTTCCGACCGACACAACGTGTGCATGCCTTCAGCGACCCGACACCCCGCCCGGCACCGCCGCGGCCCGGCCCGGAGCTCCCGGCGAACGGCGCGGTCCGTGCAGCCGTCCCTCCCCTTCACCGATGCGGGGCGAACCGGGGTCCCCCCGGTGCGGCAGGGTGAAGGGAACCCGTGGCAGCGGCGGCATCTCGTGCGGCTCGCGTTCAGTCTCGCGACCGCTATCCTCATCGCCAACGCGCTGATCGGCGACCGGGGACTGCCCGCCAACCTGCGGATGCAGCGCGAGCACCGGGAGCTGGCCGCGACCGTCGAGGCCCTGAAGGCGGCCAACCGGCATCTCCACCGCGAGGCCGAGCGGCTGCGCAACGACCCGGCGGCGATCGAAGAGATGGCCCGCCGGGACCTCGGACTGATCCGTCCCGGCGAGCGGCTCTTCATCGTCGCCGATCGGCGGGCACCCGCTTCCCTCGAACCCGAGCCGTCGGGCGGCCGGCCCGCCCCCCGCCGGATCGCGCGGAACAATCCGGCGACCGAAGACTTGACCGCGTCCAATCGATCCGCTATGATAGTCGAACCATCGGGTGACGACATTCCGGCCGGCCGCTCGACGCGGCCGACCGATTGACGCGGGGTGGAGCAGTCCGGTAGCTCGTTGGGCTCATAACCCAAAGGTCGGGGGTTCAAATCCCCCCCCCGCAACCAATTTGAACGGGCCGGCATCGCGCGTGCCGGCCCGTTTTTCGTGTACCGAGCTTCGCGGCGGATCCGCGCCGAGCCGGGGGGCACCCCCGGGCGGCCCGACGATGCCCATGCGGAGCCGCCGCCGGCCCGGAGGACGAAGCATGAAGACCACGTCGCAGACCCGCGGGGCACGCTTCCTCGTGGACGCCGTCGAGCCCGGGGACATCGTGTGCCCCGAGGACATGGGCGACGACGAGCGGCTGCTGATGCGGTCGATCCGCGAGTTCGCGGAGCAGGAGGTGGCGCCGCGGCTCGACGACATCGACCGGCGCGACATCGACGTCATCCGCCCCCTGTTCCGGAAGGCGGCCGACCTCGGCATCTTCATGGCCGAGGTCCCCGAGGCGCACGGCGGGCTCGGCCTCAGCCCCCTCGCGGTGGCCGGCATGAACGAGTGCCGGTCGTACCTCGGGGGGCTGTCGTCGACCGTCTTCGCGCACCAGGGCATCGGCACCCTCCCCCTCATCAACTTCGGCACCCCCGCCCAGGTGGACCGCTATCTCGGCCCCTGCATGCGCGGCGAGCTGATGGCGGCGTTCGCGCTGACCGAGCCCGAGGCGGGCTCGGACGCGATGAACATCCGCACCACCGCGGTCCTCAATCCCGAGCGCACGCACTACGTCGTCAACGGCGCCAAGCAGTGGATCACCAACGCGGGGTGGGCCGACCTGTTCATCCTCTTCGCCAAGGTGGACGGCACCGCGTTCTCCGCCTTCCTGCTGGAGCGCGACACGCCGGGGGTGACCGTCGGTCCCCACGAGCGCCTGCTCGGCCTGCAGGGCTCGTCGGTGTGCGCGATGCAGCTCGACGACGTGGCCGTCCCCGTCGAGAACCTCCTCGGCGAAGTCGGCAAGGGGCACCGGGTGGCGCTGTGCACCCTCAACGTCGGCCGCATGAAGATGGGGGCCAACTGCGCCGGCTCGGCCAAGAAGGCCCTCGCCGCGACGACCCGCTACGCGGCCGAGCGGCGCCAGTTCGGCCGGCCCATCGCCGAATTCGGCCTCATCCAGCGCAAGCTCGCGGACATGGCGGCCCGCGCCTACGCGGCCGAGTCGGTCGCCTACCGCACGGCGGGGCTCGTCTACGCGGCCATCGAGGAACTGGGCGGCACGGACGCCCTCGACGTCAAGCTGCGGACGTTCGCCGAGTTCTCGGTCGAGTGCGCGATGGCCAAGGTCATCGGGTCCGAGGCGTACCACGCCACGGCCGACGACGCCCTGCAGGTGTACGGCGGCTACGGCTTCAGCGAGGAGTACCCCGCCGCCCGCTGGTACCGCGACTCGCGGATCACCCGCATCTACGAGGGCACGAGCGAGATCTGCCGGCTGTCGATCGCCAAGACCCTTCTCAAGCGGGCCGACCGCGGCGAACTCGAGCTGCGCGAAGCGGCGGCCGGACTCCCCGACCCCGCCACCGGAAGCCGGCCGTCTCCCGACACCTCCCTCGCCGGACTGCGCGCCGGCGTCGTCGGCCTCAAGCACCTGTTCCTGTTCGTCCTCGGCCAAGTGTGGGGCCGCCTCGACGAAGCGCAACTGCTCGACCCCGACCACCAGGCGTACCTCGCGGGCCTCGCGGACATCGCGATGGAGACCTACGCGGCGGAGAGCACCGTCCTGCGCGTGTCGAAGCGACGGGCCGGCCGCCCCGGCGCCGACGCCGAGGCCGAGGCCGCGCTGGCCCGCCTCGTGTTCTTCCGCTCCAGCGAGCGCATCCGGCGGGAAGCCACCGAGCTGCTGGGGAGCCTGCTCGACGGCGCGGGGCTCGCCGCCGCCCTGGAGCGCCTCGCCGCCCGGCTCCCGGTGCCCGTCGGCCTCGTCGACAGCCGTGCGCAGGTCGCGCGGGCCCTGGTCGCGGGCGGCGGCTGGATCCAGCCGGCCGCGGTGTAGCGATCCAGCCGCCGTCCGGCAAATAATTCACGAATGTCGCTGGTCAACCTGCATTTGATAGTCCGGTATCCCGGACGCACAGAGGCTGCTGTGCTACCCTGTATTGCGTGGACGATCCCGCTTCCCACGCCGCGCGCCCGCCGGCCGGAGGCGTCCAGGTCAGGCGTCTGCGGCAGGGCCTGGGCCTGACGCAGAGCCAGTTCGCCGACCGGCTGGGCGTCACGCCGATCACCGTCCATCGCTGGGAATCGGGGCAGTCGCGTCCGCAACGTCTGGCGACGGCCCGCCTCCGCGAGCTAGAAGACGCCGCGGCGGTCGCGCCGGGCACGCCGCCGGAAGCCGCGACCCCCTCCCTCCCGACCGTCCCCCTCGACTTCGCGGGCGACCCCGAGGCCGTATCGGCGTTGGCCGAGGCGGTGCGCCTGTCCCACGGCCACCAGTTCAACCCGGCCTTCGCCACCGAGACCGCGCGCATCGCCCCCCTGCCCCACCAGCGCATCGCCGTCTACGAGCGGATGCTCCCGCAGCACCCCCTGCGCTTCCTGCTCGCCGACGACGCCGGCGCCGGCAAGACCATCATGACCGGCCTCTACGTCCGCGAGATGCTGTCGCGCGGCCGTATCCGCCGCGTGCTCATCGTGCCGCCGGCCGGGCTCGTCGGCAACTGGGAACGCGAGCTGCGGACGCTCTTCCGACTGCGGTTCCGCATCGTGACCAGTGAAGACGCCCCCCGGAACGGCGCGCCGGCCGGCGCGCCCGTGGCCGACCCGTTCCGCGGACCGGACGGCGACCTCGTCATCGTGTCCCTCGACACGTTGACCGGCGAACGCACGTTCGACGCGCTGCGGCAATCCACCGCGCCCCCCTACGACCTCGTCGTCTTCGACGAGGCGCACAAGCTCAGTGTGGTCGAGCGGCGCCACGGCGTGCGCAAGCGGCGACGGTACGAGCTCGCCGAGGCGCTGGCAGGGTGCGCCGGTCCCGGGAGCCGGTTCGCCGGCCTCGGCTGGTCGGCGCGGCACATCCTGCTGCTGACCGCGACGCCGCACATGGGGCGAGACACGCCCTACCACCACCTGTGGCGGCTGCTCGACCCGCAGGTCTTCGCCACCGGCGAGGCGTTCCGCCGCTTTCCGCGCGAGGCGCGCGACCGGCACTTCATCCGCCGCACCAAGGAGGAGATGGTCGGCCTCGACGGAACGCCGCTGTTCCGCCGGCGCGCGTGCGACACCTTCAGCTACGCGCTGAGCCCCGGCCCCGACGGCGAGCAGGCCCTCTACGACGCGACCACCACGTACCTGCGGCAGACGTACGACCGGGCCCTCGACAACCGTCCGGCCGTGCGCCTCGCGATGGGGGTCTTCCAGCGGCGGCTCGCCAGCTCGACGGTGGCCGTCCTGCGCTCGTTCGAACGCCGGATCGCGAAGATCGAGCAGACCATCGACGATCTGCGGTCCGGGCGGGTCACCGCGGCAGAGCTGCGGCACCGGCAGCGACGGCTCGACCGCGACCACCGCGACGACTTCTTCGACGCGCACGGCGCCGACGACGACGCCCGCGAGGCGGGCGGCGGCGAGCGGCACGAAGACTACGAGGAGGCGATGCTCGGGGCGGTGGTCGCCGTCACCGTCGAAGAGCTGAAGAAGGAGATCGAGGTGCTCGCCGGCCTCGGCGACCGGGCGCGCCGCCTCGTCGCCTCCGGCCGCGAGTCGAAGTTCGAGCGCCTGCGCGAGGTCCTGGAGGACCCGGGCCGCGCCGGCGAGAAGTGGATCGTCTTCACCGAGCACCGCGACACCGCCGACTACCTGGTGCGCCGCCTGGAGGGCTTCGGCTATTCGGGCCACGTCGCGCAGATACACGGCGGCCTCGCCTGGCCGGCGCGCGAGGTCGAGGTCGAGCGCTTCCGGCGCCCCGACGGCGCCCGCTTCCTCGTGGCCACCGACGCCGCCGGCGAGGGCATCAACCTCCAGTTCTGCCGGCTCATGGTGAACTACGACATCCCCTGGAACCCGGCGCGGCTCGAGCAGCGCATGGGGCGCATCCACCGCTACGGCCAGCGGCACGACGTCCAGGTCTTCAACCTCGTCGCGGGCAGCACCCACGAGGGGCGCGTCCTCCGGGTGCTGGTCGACAAGCTCGACGCCATCCGGCGCGAGCTGCGCTCCGACAAGGTGTTCGACGTCATCGGCCGCCTCTTCGAGAACCGCTCGCTCCGCGAGCACATGGCCGAGGCGCTGACCGACGAGGGCGAGCGCCGCGTCGTCGAGCACGTCGCGAGCCGGCTCACGCCGGGCCGCGTCGATGCGGTCGCCGACGCCGAGGCGCGCGTGTACGGCCGGGGCGGCGAGGTGGCCGGGCGCCTCGACCGCCTGCGCGCGGACATGGACCGCGAGCGTTACCTGCAGCTCCTGCCCGGCTACGTGCGGCGGTTCGTGCAGAAGAGCGCGGCGCTCCTCGACCTGCGGATCCACGGCGACCTCGACGACTTCTTCTCCGTGGTCCCCGCCCGGGCCGGCGCGCTCGACGCGCTTCTGCCCGCGTTCGACGACTATCCGCCGACGGCCCGCGCGCGCCTGTGCGTCCGGCGGCCCGAGGCTGACGAGCCTTGCGTCTGGCTCCACCCCGGCGAGCCGGTCTTCGACGCGTTGATGGACCAGGTCATGCGCCGGTACGCCCGCGACGCGGCGCGCGGCACCATCTTCACCGACCCGAGGGCGGAGGCGCCGTACCTGTTCCATCTCGGTCTCGCGTCCGTCGCGGAGCGCGGCGACGGCCCTCCTCCGAAGCTGTCACCGCCCGTGCTGCCGAACGGTGGACCGCAGAGTGCGGACGGGCGCGCGGAGCGGGCGGCCGCGGACACCGCGGAGGCCCACGAGCCTCGGCTGCTCGAACGCCGTCTGTTCGGCCTGCGGCAGGATGCCGACGGCGCGTTGAGCGAATCCCCCGTCGAGCATCTCTTGCTGCTGCACGGCGCCCCCGAGATCGCGCCCGGCGCCGTCCCCCTCGCGGCCCGCGGGGTCGCGATGCGGGCCTCCGCCGCCGCATACGCCGAGCAGGAGCTGTCGGCGCGGATGGCCGATGAACGCCGCACCGCCGTGCGCGCCGAACTGCCGGAGCGGTGCCGCCGGATCGGCGTCGGCTTCGACCTCCGCGCCGCCGACCTCGCCGGCCGCCGCACGAAGCTCGCCGCCGGCGTCGCGGGCACCGAGACGCACGACGAGCTCCAAGCCGTGAAGCAGGAACAGCGGGCGCTCTCGACCGAACGCCGCCAAGTCCTCGCCCGCACCGACGCCGCCCCCGAACGCATCGCGCCCGGCGAGGTCCGCTTCATCGCCCACGCCCTCGTCGTCCCCGCCCGCACCTCCGGCGCCCTCGAGCGTTACGATGCCCGGGTGGAGGAGATCGCCGTCCGCATCGCCGCCGCCTGGGAGCGCGAGCGCGGCAGTGCCGTGCGCGATGTCTCGACCCCGGGTGCCGCCCGTCTCGCGGGACTCCCCGACTGGCCCGGCTTCGATCTGCTCGCCACGCCGCCCGGCGGCGACGCGCGGAACATCGAGGTCAAGGGCCGCGCCGGTCAGTCCGCGGTCGAACTCGAACTCAACGAGTGGAAACAGGCCTTCCACTTGGGCGACCGTTACTGGCTCTACGTCGTCTTCGACTGCGCGACGCCCGCCCCCCGCCTCGTCCGCGTCCGCGACCCCTTCCGCCGATTGCTCGCGAAGCGTCGCGAGTCGTCCGCCTGGGTCGTCTCGGCCCGGTCACTCATCGACGCCGCGGAGCCGACACCATGACCATGGACACCCAAGCGCTCCTGTCATCCATCCGCGCCGGTGAAGACACCGAGCTAGAGCTGAAGGAGGTCGTCTTCCACGGCGACCGTATCGCGTTTGGCTCCGACCCCGGCCGCGCCTCGTCCAAGCTCGCCGAGGTCTTCGTCAGCATGGCGAACACCCGCGGGGGCACCCTCGTCATGGGGGTCCGCGACGCCGACCGCGTCGTCGTCGGCGTCGACCCGCGCAAGCGCGATCTCCTGGAGCAGTTCGTCGTCAACGTCGCGACCACCAACTGCGATCCGATGATCGTCCCCGGCCTCGACTGGGAGTACCTCCCGGGCCACGGCGGTGAACCCAAGCTCTGCCTAATCATCCATGTGCCCGCTTCCCCGTTCGACGCCCACCAGACCGGTGACGGGCGCTTCTTGCAGCGCATCGGCAGCCACCGCCACCCGATTCCAGCCGAGCGCCTCGCTCGCACATTCAGTGCGAGCAGTCTGGCCGGTCCTGTCGAGGAACGGGCCGTCGTGGGCGCCACTCTCGACGCGCTGAACGTGCACCTCCTGACGAAGTACTTCCGCTCGCGCTTCGGCGACTGGTCGCCCCCGGACGACTGGCAGTCCACCCTCGTGGCTCACAAGCTGGCCGCCGTCACCCAATCGGGCGTCGCCCCGACGTACCTCGGGATGCTCCTCTTCGCCGAACAGCCGCAGCAGTACGTTCGCGGCGCCTACATCGACGTCTCTTCGTATAATCAGCGCATGCTCGACGCCGCCGCCGTCCACAGGCAGCGGATCACCGGACCGCTGCCGTCCCAGATCGCGCAGGCGTTGACGTACCTCCAGGTTTCTCCGTTGAACTCCACCGCCTCGCGCGACGACGACCGGCGTCACCACGACCGTCCGAGCTACGTCGATCGATCGCTTCAGGAAGCCATCGTGAACGCCGTCGTGCACCGCGACTACGCGGTCGAGGGTTCGCCGATCATCATCCGCCTGTTCCCCGACCGCATCGAGTTCCAGAACCCCGGCGCGCTACACCACACGCTGACCGTCGAGAACTTGTACGCGGGCTGTCACCCGGTCCGCCGCAACCAGCTCCTCGCCGACTTCCTGCGCGCCTATCAGAGCCCCGTGACCAGCGGCAGCCTGCTGGCGACCATGGGCGAGGGCTTCCTGAACCTCGTCAGCGACAGCCAGCGACTCTCCGGTCGCCGCCCCGACTTGACCCAGATCGGACAGGCGACCAAGCTGACGATCTACGCGGCGACGTACGACGGCGAGAAGAACGTCCGACTGACGGGGCCGCCACAGACAGCATCGCCGCCAGGTCGAGTCCTTGCTCGACGCCACGCCCGGCTTGAGGAGGAACCGCGATGGGTGTCGTGAACGCGAACGTCGTCATCAGCAACCCCGCCGACCGCGCCAAGAGATGGGAAGGCCGCTTCCTCGTCGACACCGGGGCCACCGACAGTCTCGTCCCCAGGCAACACCTGGAGGCCATCGGTCTCGCCCCGGAAGCCCGGCGAACGTACATCCTGGCCGACGGCAGCGAGGTCCACCTCGAGGTCGCCGTAGCCCGGATCGAGCTCCTGGGGGGAATCGTCGGCGGCACGGTGCTCTTCGGCAACCCCGACGCCGAACCGCTGCTCGGCGTCACCGCCTTGGAATCGCTCGGCATCGAGGTCGACCCGCTGAACCAGCAACTGAAGAAGGTGCCCGCGGTGCGGCTGAAGAATGTGTCCCGACGTGCCTCGTTGGCTGCCCGACTTCACAAGCTCGACACCGCATTCCTAACTGGACGAACCCGCATCCAGACATGGAGCGAAGATGCCTAACGATTACACCATGCGGATATCTCGACTCACAGTTGACAAGCTCGGGGTAAAGCTCTACGACAGGGTCTCAGCCGTAATCGCCGAACTCATTTCCAACTCGTACGACGCCGATGCCAAAGCCGTTGTCGTCCGCGCACCGATGGGACAGTACCTCGCTACCAAGGCAGGTGGTGAGCTGTCCGACAAGGGCTTCGAGATCACTGTCGAAGATAACGGAAGCGGCATGACACCCGAGGAAATGCAGCGCTTCTACCTTGTTGTCGGTGCCGAACGCCGAGTCGATCCCCGTCGCGGCTCCACTTCACCGATTTTTCACAGAAAGGTCATGGGGCGAAAAGGCGTCGGCAAACTTGCACCATTTGGAATCTGCAAGACCATAGAAGTGAGAAGTGCGGGGGGCCAAGCCACCAAGGCAACCAAAAGTACGAAAGCGAAATCAGGATACCTGACGTCTCACGTCATTCTCGACTATGATGCCATCGTGGCAGAAAACGGTGAGCCTGGAGAACCCTACAAGCCCACGACGGGTGATCGCGATCACACCCTCAGCGACCGCCCCGGAACCACGATCACCCTGAAGAACTTCAACCGTCGCCGTGTTCCTGACATTGACGTGCTCTCCCGGCAGATCGCCCAACGCTTCGGTATTCGTTCAGAAAACTGGACAATAAGTCTCCAAGACAACACCAAAACCTCCTCCCAATCGTCAAGCCACATCGTCGGAGCCTTTGACGTTCAAACAATGCCAGATACACGCATTGAATTCAAGGGCGATAGCGTCATCGGACCTAGTGGCACCCTTATGTCCGATATTCAGTCTGCCTTTCATCACGACAGAAAGAGCTATCCCGTGACCGGATGGATTGCTTATTCCAAAGAACCTTACAAGGACGACTTGATGGCTGGCGTCCGGATCTATTGCCGAGGGAAGATCGCCGCACAAACTTCCGTGTTTAATAGAAAAGCTGGCTTTACGGGAGAACACAACGTCAGGTCCTACCTTGTGGGTGAACTGCACGCGGATTGGCTCGACGAAGACGACGATTTAATTC
This sequence comes from Vicinamibacterales bacterium, assembly GCA_963664545.2. GTDB lineage: Bacteria > Acidobacteriota > Vicinamibacteria > Vicinamibacterales > UBA8438 > JAJEEA01. The sequence continues at coordinate 5,578,262 of OY761475.2, forward strand.
AAACCGACCGTCGTGACGTCCTCTGGTCTGACGACCTAGGTACCGCGTTCCAGAAATGGGGCCAGAGCATAGTACAAAGAATAGGCACGTTGTCCCGAAATCCCATGCGGAAGGCCACATTGGATCTGTTCTTTGCCACCGGCCGAGTCAACGAACGTGTTCAGCAACAATACCCCGCAGACACCCAGAAGGAAATTCGCGAACAGGCAATAAATGTCGCCAAGACCTTCGGTCGTACTATTAGCCCATCAGAGGCCACAGATGCAGAAGTAGTTCGCGATCTTGTCGATTTGAGCATAACCTTAGCCCCGCACGTAACTCTCGACGAAATGATGAGGGACGCTGCCGAACAGGCTCCCACGCCCCTCGCCGCTCTCAGCTCTCTATTACGAACCGCTCGTATTGCGGAGCTATCCTCTTTCGGTCGTATCGCCGAGGATCGCTTGAAGGTCATCAGACGCCTTGAAAATCTAAAAGATGACGGTACCACCAAAGAAGATAGCCTTCAAAAACTTATAGAGGACGCACCATGGCTCATAAATCCAGCATGGGCTCCGGTGAGCGCGAACCAGTCACTGTCTCGACTTCGTAGAGAATTCGAAAAGTACTACAAAGAACGGACCGGGCATACTATATCCTTATCTAATTTCAATGATCCAAAAAAGAGACCCGACTTCGTACTATCAAGTCAGGAGGGCATCGCCCATATAGTAGAAATAAAGCGACCTAAACATGCATTGACAAACGTCGAAATGGACAGGATCGTTAACTACCATGACCAGATTAAGTCATTTTTGAACGACGACAGACACCGCGAATTCCAGAAGTTCTTTCCGGATTTTCATATCACGCTGGTATGCGAGAATCTGGCGTTGGAAGGTGCCCAAAGAGCGGCGTACGACGGATACGTGACTGCTGGCAGACTGACCCACGTCAATTGGAGGGACTTCCTATTACGAACCGAGACCGCACACCAGGATTTCTTGAACGAAGCCGAAAGACAACGCACTCTCGTATTGAGCAAGGACGGCCACTGACGATGACTCTGACAGCGGTCGATTTGTACGCCGGGGGCGGTGGCTTGACCGTCGGCATGAAGCGCGCTGGCTTCGCCGTGGTTGCGGCCGTCGAAATCGAGGCGCACGCTTACGCGACGTACCGGGCCAATCATCCAGAGGTCAAAGCCTTGAGACAAGATGTTAAGACAATATCTGGAAGGGAGCTCTTGGAAGTGACGGAGAATGGGCGCATCGATCTTTTGGCTGGTTGTCCGCCTTGTCAGGGGTTTACCAGTTTGACCGCGAAGTACGGAAGGGACGATCATCGAAACACGCTAATCTTCGAAATGGCTCGACTGGCAGAGGAGATGCGTCCTCGGGCGATTATGATGGAGAATGTTCCTGGACTCGCAAGTAAGGGTAGGCAGTTGTATGGCACGCTGAAGCAGCGCCTCCAGGGACTCGGTTATGATCTGACAGAAGACGTGCTTCAGGTGGCGGACTACGGTGTGCCGCAATTTCGGCGCAGGTTGGTGCTGCTTGGTGGCCTAGGTTTCCGCATCGAACTGCCTACACAAACACACGCCCGAAGCGGGCAGGACGGGTTGCCTCGTTGGAGAACGGTCAGGGACACAATTGAGCATATGGCGGAGCCGGATACACTGACAGACGCGAAGAGACGTGGCGACGTACGGCAGACCGACTGGCACATCGTCAGAACTCTTTCACCCGAAAACCTGAAGAGGATCAAGGCGGCGAGGGTGGGAAAATCGTGGCCCGACATTCCTGAAAACTTGCGGCCTCCCTGTCATCAAGGGGTTTATCGGGGGTTTACGAACGTATACGGTCGTATGGCTTGGGATCAACCGGCACCGACCATAACCGGTGGATGCACCACCTTTAGCAAGGGTCGTTTCGGTCACCCATTGGAAGACCGGACCATTTCGGTTCGGGAGGCGGCGCTGCTTCAGACCTTTCCCGCAGACTATCTTTTTGACACGCCTTACATGGATTACGTCTGTAATGTGATCGGCAATGCCTTGCCTTGTGACTTTGCCGAGATGGTTTCTTGCCAGTGTCACACGGCACTTCGGCACCATGCGAACGGAGGTTCTTTATCCGCCGTTCGCGGGAGATGACAGAATGGTGCCTTTGTCGGACGATAGGTGGGTAGAGAGTTCCCACAATTGGGCTTCGACCGCTCATCGGGTGTGCTTGGCCGACGCCTCTGCAGAATTGGCGAGAACTGCGAGGGAGAAGAGCTTGACCGACCGCCGACTCATTGAGGCCGCCTTCGCGCTCAGGCAGGTCTCCGTGGACTCCGTACACGAAAAGAACGTACGGCACGGACACATCTCGACTCTGCACATCTGGCCGGCGCGGCGGCCGTTGGCGGCGAGCCGGGCGATGTTGCTAGCGACGCTGCTGGGCGATCCGGGGACGGAGGAGGGTCGACGGAGGCTGCTCCGCCGGATGGCGGGAACCGTGGAGGACGTTGCGGGTCGGGGTGGCGAGGAAGCGAAGGAGACTCGGGGCGGGATTCTGCATTGGGGGCGCGAGAGCGCGCTCGATGGTGCCGACGAGCTCGACCGGTTCCGGGCGGAGGTTCGCGAGGCATTCGGCGGGCGGGCGCCGCGGGTGCTCGATCCGTTCGCCGGTGGCGGGGCGATTCCGCTGGAGGCGATGCGGCTGGGGTGCGAGGCGGTGGCGGCCGACCTGAACCCGGTGGCGTGGTTCCTCCTGCGGTGCACGCTGTACCATCCACGACGTCTGGCGGGTCGCCAGCGGCCGTTGCCGGCTTTCGCGCTCGGGGACCGGGGGTTCTTAGGAGCATTCTTGAAGGCGAAGGGCGTCCGGAGGCCCGCGGCGCTGCGCGAAGCATTGGCGCGCTTGGGGCACGGCGACGGGGAGCCGGTGCAGGGAACGGCGCTGACCGACGCGACGTCACCCGCGTCGCGCGCGGACGCGGCGTGGCACCTGCGGGCATGGGGGCGGCGGGTGCTGGCGGCGGCGCGGCGGGCGCTGGCGGCGCGGTATCCGACCTACGCGGAGTTCGAGCCGGTACGGCGCAAGGGCCACCGGCGCAGCGCTCCGGCGGCCGGGACCGCGCGCTGGAGGCAACGGGCACGGCGGTTGCTCCAGCCGGACGAGCACGGTCGGGTCTCGACGGCGGCGCTCAACGCCGAGTTCGACTCGCTGTACCTGGAGAACGATGGCAACCCGCGGTGGGTGGCGAAGCCGGCCGTCGCGTATCTGTGGGCGCGTACCGTCCGCTGCGGCGGCTGCCGGGACGAGATTCCCCTGCTGAAGACGCGCTGGCTCTGCAAGAAGCCGAAGAAACGCATTCGGCTGACCCTGGAGCCGCAGTCAGACGGCGCTGGTGTGGAATTCCGCATCGAGCACGAGGTCCCCGAAGGCGAAGGCAACCCCGCGCAGCGGCGTGAGCACGACCGCGCGCTCGGGGAGGGCACGATGAGCGCGAGCGGTGCCCGTTGCCCTGCGTGCGGTGCCATCGCGACGACGAAGGACATCCGCACTGAGGGTCGGGCAAGGCGGCTCGGCGAACGCATGACGGCGGTGGTCGTGGAGGGCCAGGCCGGCAAGGAGTACCGTCTGCCCACCGCGGGGGAGCTCGACGCGGCGCGGATCGATCGGGCGGAACTCGACGCACTCTACGCCCGTGTCCCCTTCGGCCTGCCCGACGAGGCCATCGTCGGGGAACGGCCGTCGCCCAACTCGCGCGGGGCGTCCGGCCTGCCCCGCTACGGGTTCGACACGTGGCGCACGCTCTTCACGGACCGGCAGCTTCTGGCGCTGGGCACATTTGTCCAGGCAATCCGCGGTGCGGTGGAACGGATGGACGGCGCGCCACCCGTCGATCGCCAAGCCGCAACCGCGATCACGGCTGACGACGGCCCCGAAACATGGCGCGAAGCGTTCGCTGCCTACCTGTCCTGCGCCGCCAGCAAGTTCGCGGACTACAGCAGTGCCATCTGCTCCTGGCACAACGGTGGGGAGAAACTGAGGAACACCTTCGCCCGTTTCGCGTTGCCGATGGTGTGGGACTACTGCGAGGTGAATCCGCTGGCCGACACGACCGGGGGATTTCCGGCTTCCGTCGAGTGGGTCTCTCGCGTTCTCGAGCATCTGGACGCCGCTGTAGCCGAGGCGCCGGCCCCGACCGTAGTACTGCAGTCGGCGACTGCCTTGGCCGCTCCGACCGGCGGTCCCTTCGACGTGATCTGTACCGATCCGCCCTACTACGATGCCATCCCCTACTCGGACCTGATGGACTTCTTCCACGTCTGGCTGCGGCGCACCCTGCACGGCCTGTCGCCGGACGTAGACGCGGCGTTCGCCGCACCCCTCGGGCCGAAGTGGGACGCCGAAGCCGACGACGGCGAGCTCGTCGATCAGCCCGGCCGCTTCGACGCCGATGGCACGAAGTCCCGCCAGACGTACGAAGACGGCATGCGACGTACGTTCCGATGCTGTCACGACGCCCTCCGCGACGACGGACGGCTGGTCCTCGTCTTCGCCAACAAGCAGCCAGCGGCCTGGGCCACCCTCGTAACCGCCCTGATCCGCGAGGGCTTCGTCGTACACGCCTCCTGGCCAATTCAAACCGAGATGCGGAACAAGGTCGCGGGCGGCGCCCGCCTCTCCTCGTCCATCTGGCTGGTCTGCCGGAAGCGCCCGGCCGCCGCCCGCCCGGGTTGGGACAACCGGGTGCTGGCCGACATGCAGGCGACCGTGGCCGAACGCCTGCGGGCCTTCTGGGACGCGGGCATCCGCGGGCCCGACTTCGTGTGGGCGGCGACGGGGCCGGCGCTGGAGGCGTTCAGCCGGCATCCCGTGGTCAGGAAGGCGGACGAGCCGGGCGAACGGTTAACTGTCGACGAGTTCCTGCGGCGGGTGCGGCGGATGGTGGTCGGGTTCGTGGTCAGCCGGCTCCTCCGCGACGACGGCGCCGCCGGCGAGCTCGACGACCCGACCACCTACTACCTGCTGCACCGGAAGGACTTCGGCCTCGCCCCGGCGCCCGCGGGCGCCTGCATCCTGTACGCCCTGTCGTGCAACGTGTCGGACGCCGACCTAGCCGGGCGCCTGGACCTACTCGCCGGCACCGGCGGTTCGGCCGGCGCGGATGGCGACGACGACAGCGCGTCGGGCCGCGACGTGCGACTCAAGCCGTGGAGCCAACGCCGCGCCCGCGACCTCGGCGAGCCCGCGGCGGACGGCCGCCCGCCGCCCCTGATCGACTGCGTGCACCGGCTCATGCGGCTCTGGAAGTCGGGCGAGCAGAGCCGCGTCGACGCGTACCTCGAAGCCCGCGGCCTCTGGCGGCACGAGCTCTTCGCCCGCGTGGTCCAGGCCGTCACCGAGCTCGCGGAACGCGGCTCCGAGGAGCGCGCCACCCTGGAGTCCATCCAGACCCACATCGGCACCCACGGCGGCGTTTCCGGTCCGCAACCCGGGCACCTCGACTACGGAGACCCGTCGTGAGCGACCCGCATGGCGACGTTCCACGCTACGATCTACGCATCCGCAGCACCGGAGCGGGACTCGTCCGCGGCGAGCACGACTTCGCAATCCTCGGGAGCAGCACCATGGACGACTCGGGAGACCGAGACGCACGCATCAACGAGCTCGAGCGGCGCATATGCACCCTCGAAAGGGTCTGCGCCGACGCATACCAACTAGCCGGCACCGCCGGCGCGCCCGTGAAAAGCGCTCGACAACCTCGCCGCCGCGGTCGAAGGCAGGCCGATTCCCCACGAGACGTTTCTGCCGGTGTCCACGGCGGACAGGGACGGATTCGTCCGGCCGGACGCGCCGGCCGCCACGGCCGGGCCCGCGGCGGCTCCGCCACTCCGGGGCTGAGCATCTCGACGACCGACAGCAGCAGGGTACCCCGATGATCCGCCGCATACAGGCGCTGAACTACCGTTGCTTCCGGCATGTCGACATCTCCCTCAACCGCTTCCACGTGCTCGTCGGCCCCAATGCCAGCGGCAAGAGCACGCTGCTGGACGTGGTCTCCTTCCTCGGCGACATGATCCGGGACGGACTCGATTCGGCGGTTCACAACCGCACGCGCAACTTCCAGGATCTGGCCTGGGGACGCCCCAGAGTCGATCCGGGATTCGAACTCGCGATAGAGATCGAGATTCCGGAACCCGTGACTAGGCTACTGCCAAAGGGACCGCGGGGAGATGACTTTCGGGCGTTTCGTTACGAGGTGGCGATCCGGGAGCGTAGCGGTGCGGTGCACGTTACGCACGAGCGCGGATTCCTGATGGGGAACCCGGTTCGGAAAGCGCGGCCGAGCGGTTTGCGGTCGCCGGCTGATGGCGGCATCCCCGGCACGATAGTGAACGGCGCCCTGAAGGGCGGATCGAGAATCGTGTTCAGTCAGGATCGAGAGGGCAGACGCGTATTCCACCCGGAAACTGCGCCAAGGGCCGAGAAGAGTCCCGTGACGGGCATTCCTTTCGGATCGTCCGCGTTGGCGGCATCACCCGGCAACCTTTCCATCGCATTGTATCCGGCCGCATCTCACGCCATCTACATGCTTGGCGGTTTCGTCGATCGGGTCGTCCTCGACGGCTCGCGGCTGCGCCGCGCCAGCCCCCTCGACTGCGACCGTGCGTTCTCCCGCGACGGGGCGAGCCTGCCGTGGAACGTACGGTATCTGCGGGAGATACACGAGAACGACTACCGCGAGTGGATCCGCCACGTTCAGACGGCGCTGCCGGAGCTTGAGGACATCCGCGTCGTCGAACGCGAGGACGATCGCCACGCCTATCTCATGCTCCGCTACGCGAACGGCGTCGAAGTCCCTTCATGGATGACGTCCGACGGGACCCTTAAACTCCTAGCCCTGACGCTGTTCGCCTACCTGCCGGTGACGCAGTCGTACCCGAGCGACCGCCGATTCCTCCACCAAATCACCCTGATCGAAGAGCCGGAAGACGGCGTGCACCCGCTGGCCCTCGACGCCATCTACGATTCGTTGAGTTCCGTCTATCACGGTCAGGTCCTCGTCACCACGCATTCACCGACGTTCCTGGGTCTGGCCGCCCCGGAGGAGGCTCTCTGCTTCGGGCGGACCGGCGACGGCTCCATCTCCGTCGTCCACGGCACGGAACACCCTCACCTGAAGGACTGGCACGGAGCCGCCGACATGAGCCTCTTGTTTGCGAAGGGTGTAATCGGATGACGCCCGAGGTCGAGAGCCCTCGTCTCGTGGTCCTGGTCCCGGATGCCGATATCGAGCAGTCCATGAAGGGGTTGTTGACTCGAACCGACAGCCTGAAGATCGCACCCGTGGATTTCGAAGTGACGCGCCACGTGAACAGGGACAACGGGTGTCGGTCGGCAGCGCCCGCCCATCTTCGGCCATACCTGAATACTCACCGCTACGCGCTGGTCGTGTTCGACCGGCACGGCTGCGGTAGCCCCGGTTCACGCCTGGAAATCCAGCGCGACGTCGAGGTCGATCTGAAGCGCAACGGGTGGAACGAGCGATCCAAGGCGATCGTGATCGATCCGGAAATCGAGGCGTGGATCTGGAGCGATTCTCCTGCCGTGGCGCGAGCTCTGGGATGGGGGTCCGATTTCCCGGCACTCCGAAACTGGCTGGCGTCCCGGAGCCTGTGGACCTCCAACCGCCGGAAACCTCAAGACCCCAAGAGCGCAATGCGCAAGGCAATGGAAGAGGCGGGGCTCACGAAGAGGGTCCGGCGATCTCCGACCAAGTTCCACGATCTTGCGACATCGGTGGACTTCAGCCGTTGTGACGATCGGGCCTTCGTCGAGCTCCTCCGGACCCTGCGCGCGTGGTTCCCTGCCGAGGCAGAAGCATGAGCAACACGCGCCGCGACGGACGATCAAGTAGAATTGCTCGAAAGTACGTCAAAGCAGCGAGCGGGTGACCATGCGGCTTCACGACTTGGTGGACGGCGACGAGCCGGCGTTCTCGCCGACGCGCATCGCCGGTGCGTTGCGCACGACGAAGGCCGAGATCGCCGACACGCTCGGATTGAGCCGTGACGCGCTGTCGCGAACCGCGCGGATCCGGGCGACCAAGACGCAGACCCGGCTGCGCGAGATGGTGGAGATCCTCCACCGCGTGCAGGGCTACACCGGCTCGCCGCCCCTCGTCGCCTATGCCTGGTTCCGGTCGGAGACGCTGCCCGGATTCGGCGGCCTGACGGCCGACCAGTTGGTGCGCCAGGGAAAGGCGGGGCTGGTCCATGCCCATCTCGACCGGATCATGGCCGGCGGGTACTTGTGATACCGGGCCGGCCCGCGGGCTTCGCCGGGATGCGCGTACCGAGCTTCGCGCCGGGGGCGTCGGCGAATGACGTCAATCTCGTGTTCTGGCGGTGGGGCGACAGCCGACCGAGCCGCATCGTGTTGATAGACGACGAACGTCGTATTCCGAAGAGAGCGGAGGGATGACGAGACAGCACCGCCCCCGGCCGTGGCACGAGATCGTCCGCCTGAAGGACGAGCTGCGGACCGGCGAGCTCGCGCTCGCCGAGTTCGCGGCCGACCTACACGAGGTCGCGCTGGCGCAGGGGCGGCGGCCGGTCTACGAGGATTCGGCGAAGTTCTTCGCCCTGACCTATCCGACCCACGCGTTGCGCGAGCTGGTGCGCGACGTGGCGGCGCGGCTGTCGGGGCGGAGCGACAAGGCGGTGCGGCAGCTCGAGCTGACTTACGGGGGCGGGAAGACGCATACGCTGATCACGCTGCACCACCTGTTCCGCGACCCCGCGGGCCTGCCCGACCTGCCGGCGGTGCGCGAGTTTCGCGAGCACGTCGGGGCCGACCTGCCGCGGGCGTTCACGGCCACCCTCTGCTTCGACAAGATCGACGCCGAGCGGGGCATCGAGGGGGTGCGCGCACCCGGCGGCGAGACCCGCGCGCTGCGCCATCCGTGGAGCGTGCTGGCGTTCCAGCTCGCGGGGGCCGACGGGCTGCGCGCGCTGCACGCCGACGGGCGCGACGAAGAGCGCGAGACGCCGCCGGCCGAACCGCTGCTCGCCGCGCTGCTGGAAGCGCCGCGGCGGCGCGGGCTGGCGACGCTGATCCTGGTCGACGAAGTGCTGATGTACGCCCGCGAGAAGGCCGGCCTCGACCCCGTGTGGCGCGGGCGCATCGTCGACTTCTTCCAGTATCTGACCCAGGCGGTCGGCAAGGTCGACACGGCGGCGATGGTCGCGTCGATACTCGCCACCGACCCCCACAAGCAGCGCGGCGAGCTGGGGGGCCGCCTCACGTCGGAGCTGTCCGACGTGTTCCGGCGGCAGCGCGAGGAGGGCGTGCAGCCGGTGCAGAAGGACGACGTGCCGGTGGTGCTGCGCCGGCGCTTCTTCGAGCCCGACGACATCCGCAGCCTCGACGCGTTCAAACCGCACGTCATCGGCGTCGTGCGCGATCTGGCGAAGCTGGACGAGACCACCGCGAGGAGCCGGCCGGCGGCCGAGGAGCGCTTCCTCGCCAGCTTCCCCTTCCACCCCGACCTGACCGACGCGTTCTACAGCCGCTGGACCCAGCTCGAAGGGTTCCAGCGGACGCGCGGCATCCTGCGCACGCTCGCCACGGCGCTGCGCGACGCCGAGCGCTGGGACGCCGCGCCCCTCGTCGGTCCGTCGGCGCTGTTGGCCGAACCGGGCAAGTCCGGCGTCTCGGAATCGGTGCGCGAGCTCGCCGGCGTCGCCACGTCCGAAGCCGTCGAAGGGGCCGGCCGCACCGACTGGAGCACATTGCTCGAAGCCGAGCTGGAAAAGGCCCGGCAGATCCAGGACGAGCTGCCGGCCCTGCGCCGCGGCCGCGAGGCCGAGCAGTCGGTGGTCGCCGTTTTCCTCCATTCGCAGCCCATCGGCAAGAAGGCGTACACGCCGGAACTGCTCCGGATGGCGGGCACGACCGCCCCCGACGGCATCGAGATCGAGAAGGGGCTGCGCCGCTGGCGCGAGGTCTCGTGGTTCCTCGACGACGAGGACGCCGACATGGAGGCGCCCGGGGCACCGGCGCTGCCGAAGTCGTGGCGCCTCGGCAACCGCCCCAACCTGCGGCAGCTGCACGACGAGGCGTGCCAGCAACGGGTCAGCCGGGAGCAGGTGGACGAACGGCTGCAGGAGGAAACGAGGGGCGCGCGGACCCTCACCGACGGCGCGAAGGCGGCCGGCGCCACCGTTCACCTGTTGCCGGGGTCGCCCCGCGAGGTCGGCGACGACGGCAGCTTCCGCTACGTGATCCTCGGCGCCGACGCGGCCTCGGAATCGGGGAAGCCGAGCCCCGCCGCGAAACGGGTGCTCGACGAGACCACCGGACCCGCCCGCCCGCGCGTCCACCGCAACGCGGTGGTGCTGGCGGTCCCCTCGCGCGACGGCCTGCAGGCGGGGCGCGCGGCCGTGCGCGCGCTGCTGGGCTGGGAGGACGTCTCGCGCCAGCTCGACGCCCACCAGGTCGACCCCTTCCAGGCCGAGCGCCTCCGGCGGCGCCTGCGCGAGGCGCGCGGGCTCGTCCCCGAAATCGTGCGCCAGGCCTACGCGGTGGTCGTGACCGTGAACGAGCGGAACGAGGTACAGGCGTTCAAGCTGCCGGCCGGCGCGGGGCCGCTCTTCCCCGCCGTCAAGAACGACGAGCGCACGCGCATCAAAGAGACCGCGGTCGACGCCGAGGCCCTGCTGCCCGACGGCCCCTACGACCTGTGGCGCGACGACGACGACGCCCGCCGCGTGACCGACCTCGTGGGCGCGTTCGCGCGCTACCCGCGCCTGCCCAAGCTCCTACACCCCGACGTGCTGCTCGACACGGTGCTCCAGGGCGTCGAGCGCGGCCTCTTCGTCGCGCGCCTCGTCAGGCCCGACGGCACCGCGCGCACGTGGTGGCGCCAGGCCGTCGATCCCGAGGCGCGCCGCGACCCGCAGCTCGAGGTCGTGTTGCCCGGCAAATGCGAGCTGGACGCGTTGGCCGCGAGCCTGCTCGCGCCCGCCGTCCTGCCCGGGCTGTGGAACGACGGCACGGTGACGATGCCCGCGCTCCGGGACTACTTCGCGGGCGGGCGGACGGTGCGCATTCCCCGCGAGGGCTACGACGAGACGCGGGCCGTGCCGCGGTGCGGCGAACCCGCGATCCTCGAAACCGTGCGCGAGGCCGTCGAGCAGGGCGGGGTGTGGCTGACGAACGGCCCCGCCTCGGTCTGGCGGGAGCAGATCCCCTACGGCGTGCTGGACGACGGGGCGGTGCTGCACCCGCCGCCGGACCCCGTGCCCGCCCAGGCCCTCTCGGCCGATGCGCTGCCCGGGGCCTGGCGCGGCGGCGAGACCAACGGGGCGGCCCTCGCGCAGGCGCTGTCGCAGTCGCGGCGCACGACCCTTCCGTGGGGCCTCGTCCGCGAGGGGATCCGGACCGGCGTGGAGAGCCGCTGGCTCGAAGTGGCCGAGGGCAGCGCCGCGGTGGGCTGCGCCTACGACCAGGCCGGACAGTTGCGGCTGAAGCGCCCCGCGGCCGCCGCCGCCCCTCCCCCGCCGACGGTGCCTCCCGTCACGGGACCGTTGCTGGAGGATTCCCAGATCCAGGACCTCGCAGAGCTTCTCCCCAAGTTGCTGGAGGCGAGCGCCGGCAACGATCTCCGCTTCCGGGTCGCCGTGGTGCTCAACGAGGACGGGGGCGGAAGCGTCCCGGACAATGTCCGGACCGAGATCGACGGGCTCCTGGCAACGGTGTCCGCTGAGCTGAAGGTGGGGTAGATGCACGCCCCGCCCGGAGACGCGGGGATGGGCGTATTGACAGTTCGCAGGGTAAGACAGTATCTTACTCAATGATGAGAACTTCCGTCTCCACGAAGGGTCAGATCGTGCTCCCGGCCGAGATTCGACGGCAGGATGACGTCGAGCCGGGCCAGGAGTTCGATATCGAACGCATCGAACGGGGCGAGTACCGGCTCGTCCGCCGAGCGCCCGCAGCCAACGAGGGCGTCGTCGACTGGCTGCTGGACTGTCCAGAGAAGGGCTACTTCGTGCCGATCGAGTCGGAGAGCACGGACACGCTGTGACCTTCCTGGTCGACGCGAACGTGCTGAGTGAGTCGACGAAGCCGGCCCCCGACCCGGCGGTCGTCGACTGGATCCGGCGCAACGAACGCGCGCTCGTCGTGGACCCGATCGTGCTCGGCGAGATCCGGTTCGGCATCCTGCGGCTGCCGCGGGGCCGGCGGCGGGCGCGGCTGGAGCGCTGGTTCGACGGCGGTGTCGATCGACTGCAGTGCGTGCCGTGGGACGCCACCACGGGCCTCCGTTGGGCCCGGCTCGTCGCCGACCTTCGCGCATCGGGCACCGCCATGCCGATCAAGGACAGCCTCATCGCCGCCACCGCGCTCACCCACGGGCTGGTCATCGCCCCCCGGAACCGAACCGACTTCGAGAAGGCCGGGGTCGAGGTCTTCGATCCGTTCGAGGGCCGCAGCAAGAGATGACGGCTGCGGCGACGGTCCGCACCCCGCCGTACTCACCACCGGTGTCGCGCCAGGCTTCCTGCAGCGCGGTCCGAAATTCCACGTCCAACTCGTCCGGCGCGAGCGGCGGTGGCGCCTCAACCGCGAAGCCGGATTCGTGCCTGGCGAGTTCCGCTTCGATGAACGCGTTGATCGACTCGACGCGCGGCCCGCGGCCAAGCTCCGGCGCGCGGCGCTTCCGATCGAGCAGATCCTCGATCGCGGCGTCGAGTGCGGCGTCCTCCACCACGGCGTCGACCAGTCGCTCGAACTCGGTCGGCACGATTCCGCGCTGCCGCTCGATCCACCGGACGGCCAGCAACGGGCGCAGCACGTACAGGTACTTCTTGAGAGGCACCGTATCGCCGCGCAGGTACTCGCGGTAGTTGCCTCTGGCCATGTGCAGGTAGTGGAACGCGCAGGCGCGCGGCGAGAAGCCGCGGGAGGCAAGACGACGCAGGCGGGCTGCGGTGGAGGTCCGCTCGCGGTAGACGATCGGCGAGCCGAGCCATTCCAGCAACGGCGGATTCGATTTCCGGAGGAGCCGGAGGGCCTTGGGCAGATCCCAGCCGTTGATGTCGTAGGCATCGACGATCGGACGTTCTATGACATCCCGCCGGTCGGCGATGGAGAGATACCAGTCGCGCGGATGGACGTAGACGAAGCGAACGTCGTAGTCGCTGTCCGGAGAGGCGAAACCCCAGGCGCGGCTGCCGGACCCGCAGGCGAAGAGCACGCGCACGTTCTCCTCGCGCTCGATGCCGTCCAACCGGTGGTTCACCGTCTCCCGCACCGCCGCATCCGACGCTTCCGCTCCCAACCTCATCGACACCCCCACACCCACCGAGGCCCCACGCCGTTGAACGGAGGCTTAACGATCAACCTAGGGCAGCGACCATGGCGGCGGTCATCTCCACCGTCGTCGCCGCGCCACCGAGATCGGCGGTGCGTGGATCGCCGCTGCCCAGCACGCTCTCGACCGCCGCCTCGATCGCCCGCGCCCCGTCCACCTCTCCGAGGTGCTCCAGCATCATCGCGCCCGTCAGCATCTGCGCGACGGGGTTGGCGACGCCCTGGCCCGCGATGTCCGGGGCCGACCCGTGCACCGGCTCGAACATCGACGGGTGCGTGCGGTCGGGGTTGAGGTTGGCGCCGGGGGCGAGGCCGATCGAGCCGGCGACGGCGGGGCCGAGGTCGGAGAGGATGTCGCCGAAGAGGTTGCTCGCGACGATGACGTCGAACCAGTCGGGGTGCTGGACGAGGTGGGCGGTGAGGATGTCGATGTGGTACTGGTCGGTCCGCACGTCGGGATAGTCGGCCGCCACCGCCGCGAAGCGCTCGTCCCAGAACGGCATGGTGTGGATGATGCCGTTCGACTTCGTGGCCGAGGTCAGGTGCTTCGCGGGCCGCGCCCGCGCCTTCTCGAACGCGTAGCGCAGCACCCGGTCGACGCCCTCGCGCGTGAACACGGACTGCTGCACCGCGAGCTCGGCCGGCGTCCCCGCGTAGAGCCGGCCACCGATCTCCGAGTACTCGCCCTCGTTGTTCTCGCGGACGATCACCATGTCGATGTCGGCCGGCCCGCGGCCGGCCAGGGGCGTGCGTACGCCCGGCCAAAGCCGCACCGGGCGCAGGTTGACGTACTGCCGGAACTGCCGACGGATGGGGATGAGCAGCCCCCACAGCGACACGTGGTCGGGTACGCCGGGGTAGCCGACAGCGCCCAGGAACACCGCGTCGAAGCCCGCCAGCTCGCCGACGTCGCGCCCCCCCGTCATGCTGCCGGTGCGGGCGTACAGCTCGCACGACCAGTCGAAAGCCGTCCAGTCGAAGCCGAAGCCGTAGCGCCGGCCGACGGCCTCGAGGAGTTCCTGGGCCGCGGGCACGACCTCCTTGCCGATTCCGTCGCCTGGAATGACCGCTACGCGGTAGGTTCTGTCTGCCATGATTCCTCGTTCAAGCGATGGGTCGGGGCCTCACGCCACCGCGCCGGTCCGTCGCAGAGCCACGATCTCGTCGGCCGCGAACCCGGCGTCGCGGAGTATCTCGTCCGTGTGCTCGCCGAGCCGCGGCGCGGGGCGGCCGGGGGCCAGAGGGGTGTCCGACAGCTTGATCGGCGTGCCGAGCGTCTCGATGCGCCCCAGGGTCGGGTGCTCGGTCTCGACGACCAGATCGCGCGCGCGGACATGCGGGTCGGCCATCACCTCGGCATAGTCGTTGATGGGGCCGCACGGCACGCCGCGGCCCTCGAGGCGCTCCAGCCAGTACGACCGGGGACGGGTCTCCATCACCGCCTCGATGCGGGACACGAGGGCCCCGAGGTTGCGGATGCGGTGGGTGTCGTCACGGTACTCGGGGTCGTCCGCCCACTCGGGATGCCCGAGGGCCTCGCACAGGCCGCGGAACGTGCGGTCGTTGGCGGCCCCGACGGTCATGTAGCCGTCGGCGCAACGGACCGCCTGGTACGGCGCGTTCATGCGGTGGGCGGACCCGAGCGGCTCGGGCACGCCGCGCCCCGAGAAGTACTGCGTCGCCTCCCACACCGAGAGGGCGACGCCGGCGTCGACCAGCGACGTGTCGACGAGCTGCCCGCGCCCCGTGCGCGTCCGCGCGACCAGGGCGGACAGGATGCCCGCGACGGCGAAGAGGGCCGCCCCGAGGTCGGTCACCGGTATCCCCGCCTTGACCGGCGCGCGCCCCGCCTCGCCGGTGACCGACATGATGCCGGAGACGCCCTGCGCGACGAGGTCGAAGCCCCCCTTGCCGGCGGACGGGCCGGTCTGGCCGTAGCCCGAGATGGACGCGTAGACGAGGCGCGGACACGGTTCGGACAGCGCCGCGTAGCTCAGGCCGAACTTCTCCAGCACCCCCGGCCGGTAGTTCTCGACCAGCACGTCGGACGCCGCGGCGAGGCGCCGCACCGCGTCGCGGCCGGCCGGCTGCTTCAGGTCGACGACGATGCCGCGCTTGCCCCGGTTGACGGCGTTGAAGCTGGGGCTGTCGCTGCCGACGCCGCCCGGCATCCGCCGGGTCGAGTCGCCGGCCGGGGGCTCGACCTTGATCACGTCGGCCCCCATGTCGCACAGCAGCATCGAGCAGAACGGCCCGGCCATCACCTGGGTGAGGTCGAGCACGCGCAGTCCGTCCAGTGCCGAGTTCATCGTCTCCGCCCGTTTACCGCCGCTCCGCGGCACCGCCGCCGGGGGGGGCGGCCAACCCGATCCCGTCTCGCCGCTTCGCGCGGCCGCCCCGATCCCGTCCGGCCCCGCTTCGCGTGCCCGCTCCGCGGGTAAAGTAGGATATCCGCGCTCACGCCGCCCGCCGTGGAAGCCACGTTGGGCGGCCTCGACGGCCGCGCGTCGCCGGGAGCCCATGAACCGCCGCAGCGCTTCCTTGTGCGACCGCGGGTCGGTTCGTCCTCACCGCCCCGTACCGTTCGCGCTGACGGCCCTCCAGGAGAGTCAACCGTGTCCACCCCCGACGCCCTCTACGCCGTCGACGGCCCCGTCGCCACCCTCACGTTCAACCGCCCCGACGCCCGCAACGCGATGACGTGGGCGATGTACGACGCGCTGCTGGAAGCCTGCGACGCCGTCGACGCCGACTCCGCGCTGAAGGTCCTCGTGCTGCGCGGGGCCGGCGACCGCGCCTTCGTGGCCGGCACCGACATCGGCCAGTTCCGGGACCTGCGGACCCCCGACGACGCCCTCGGGTACGAGTCGAGGCTCGACCGGGTGATCGACCGCCTGGAGCGCGTGAAGGCGGCCACCATCGCCCAAGTCCAGGGGGTGGCCGTCGGCGGCGGCTGCGTCATGGCCATCGCCTGCGACCTCCGCATCTGCGGCCCCGGCGCGCGCTTCGGCATCCCCGTCGCCCGGACCCTCGGCAACTGCCTGTCGGCCGCCAACTGCGCCCGGCTGATGGACCTCGTGGGGCCGGCGCGCCTCAAGGACCTCATGTTCACCGGCCGGCTCCTCGACGCCCCCGAGGCCCTCGCGGCGGGGCTCGCGACGCAGGTGGTAGAGGCCGATCGTCTCGACGACGCGGTGACCGAGACGGCCCGGACCATCGCCGCCAACGCGCCCCTGACGATTCACGCCACCAAGACCCTCGTCCGCCGCGTGCAGCGCGAACGGCGGCCGGACGCGGCCCTCGCCCACGACCTGATCGTCGAGTGCTACACGAGCGACGACTTCCAGAACGCGGTCCAGGCGTTCGTCGCCCGCCGCGCCCCGGCGTGGACCGGGCGGTGAACAGCCGCAAGGCAGCCAACGCCCTTCAGCGCATTCGGGGCTCCGCCATGAGCCACCCCAGGGCGTCGCCGATGAGCGACTCGAAGCGCGCCAGTCCGGCCGCGGCGCCACCCTCGAGATGCAGCCGAACCACGCGGCGGCGGCGCGCGGCCAGCACTTCGACGTCGCCCGCCGCCTGCGCCAGCTTCACCGTCCCGAACGTGTAGGGCCGGCCGGGTATCGGCAGGTCGGCATCGCCGTCGTCGGCCGTCACCATCAGGAACACGCCCGTCGCCGGCCCGCCCTTGAACAACTGGCCGGTCGAATGGAGATAACGCGGCCCGAACCCCACGCTGGTCGCCACCCCCCGCGCGTCGCGGATGCGCGAGCGCACCCGTTGCAGCGCGGCCGCGTGCGTCTCGTTGCGATCCAGATACGCGAGCAGCGCCACGTAGTCGCCGGGGCCCGCGCTCGCGAGATGGGCCGACACCAGCCGTTCGAGGGCGGCCCGCTCCCCCGCGGCGACCCGACGCCCCCCGGCGGTGTCCGCGCCGGCGGACGCCCCCGGCTCGTCGCCCGCCGTCGCGGGGCGTGCGGCGATGTCGGCACCCGCGGGCGCCGGGGAGCCGTCGGTCGCTGCGAGCCGCGCGGCGGTGTCCGCATCGGCGAACAGGACGATCCCGTCCGCCCGCGCCACCGGATGCTCCTCCGGCGGTCCACCCGCCGCCTCCCAGGCCTCCGTCCGGGCCCGCGCCGCCCGCTTGGCGGCCTCCACGTCGGGCTGGTCGAAGGGGTTCACCCCCAGCACCGCCCCGCAGACGGCGGTGGCGAGCTCCCAGCGGAAGAACTCGGCGGCCAGCGCGTCGCGGCCCGGTACGGGCACGGTGACTACGGGGTGTCCGGCGTCGGCGAGGGCGACGAGCGCAGCGTCGTGCCCGGGCTCGGGATCGTCTGCGACCCGCACGTGGACGAACAGGCGGTCGCCGACGTACGCCGAGCGCGGACCGAGTTCCTCGTCGACAACGGGAATGACGCCCCGCCCCGCCTTGCCCGTCGACTCCGCCAGCAACTGCTCCAGCCACGCGCCGAGGGCGCGGAACGCGGACGGCAGTACGAAGGTCGCCTTATCCCGGCCCGCGGTGGCGGCGAGCCCCAGCGCGAGCCCCAGCCGCACCCCCGGGTTCCGCTCGGCGGGGACGTCCGGACCACACCGCCCGGCCATCTCCCGCGCCGGCGCGAGGAACGCGGACACGTCGACGCCGCACGCCGCGGCGGGAACGAGGCCGAAGCTCGAGAGCACCGAGAACCGCCCCCCCACGTCGGGCCGCCCGCTCCACACGTGCCGGAAACCCTGCGCCCCCGCCGTCTCCTCGAGAGCCGAGCCCGGGTCGGTGATCGCCGCGAAGTGAGAGCCGGCCCGGTCCCGACCGACCGCGTGCCGCATGCGCTCCAGGAACCAGTCGGCGAGCAGCGCCGACTCGAGGGTCGTGCCCGACTTGCTAGACACGATGCACAGGGTGCGGGAGAGGTCGAGCCGCGACGCGGTGCGCGCGATCTGCGCCGGGTCCGTCGAGTCGAGGACGTGCAGCGCCGGCGCCCCCGCCCGCGGCGCGAGGACCTCGCCGATGACCTCGGCGCCGAGGCTGGACCCGCCCATGCCGAGCAGCAGCACATCGGTGAAGCCGTCCGCCCGCATTCCGTCCGCGAACCGGGTCAGCGCCGCCGCCGGAACCGGCGCCCCGGGCAGGTCGAGCCAGCCCAACCAGCGCGCCTCGTCGGCCCCGGTCCAGACCGCCGCGTCCTTCCGCCACAGACGGCCGACCAGACCGTCGCGGTCCCAGCGGCGGCACTGCTCATCGAGCGCGGCCTGGAGGGTACGGCCCAACCGCCATCGGTGCGTCGCGTCAGTCAGGGGAGGCTCCAGTGGGCGTCGGTACGGAGGGCCCGGGCGGCGTCGGCGCGCCCGGCATCACTTCTCCGGCCAGCTTCGAGTCTCGAGCCGCCGAACCTTCTCGATGCGCCGCCGGTGCCGCTCTTCGTGCGAGAACTCGGCCGCAAGGAACGTCTCGACGAGCTCGCGGGCGAGGGCCGCCCCGACGATGCGGGCACCGAGGACGAGGACGTTCATGTCGTCGTGCTCGACCCCCTGGTGGGCGGAATAGGTGTCGTGGCACACCGCGCCCCGGATGCCGGGCACCTTGTTCACGGCCACCCCCGCCCCGACGCCGCTGCCGCAGATCATCACCCCGCGGTCGGCGCGGCCGTCGCGGACGGCGAGGGCCAGCGACTCCGCGTAGTCGGGATAGTCGGCGGGCGCCTCGCTCCCGGTGCCGACATCGACCACCTCGTGACCGCCGTCCCGCAACACGTCCGCCAGCAGCGCCTTGAGCTGGAAGCCCGCGTGGTCAGACCCTATCGCCACCCGCATGATGCCGTTCTCCGCCGTCGCCCCTACGTAGCCGCCCGCCGCGCCCCTGCGCGCGGCCCGTCGCCACCGCTCTCCGCCCTCGCGCCGTCACCGGCCGGTCCCGCCGGGCCGGGCGGCCGGCACCCGCACAGACCGGGCCGCCGCCGAAAGCGACGGCGGATCGTACTATACGAACGAAGGCGGCGGCGATGGCGTCAGCGTTCGTCCTCGACGGGTCGTCGGCGCGGCGCAGGAACCAGCGTCGGCGTTCTCACCCGGTAGGCCCGGTAGGCGGGATCGCCCCCCCACTTCCGCTCCGCCTGCGCTTCGAGCAGGGGGATGCCGCTGATGCGGGTGAGCAGCAGCCAGACGAAGACCGGCGAGATGAGCGTGACGTAGCGCCAGCCGTCGAGGGCGGGCAGGGCGGCGACCGCGACGCCCGTCCACAGCACGATCTCGCCGAGGTAGTTCGGGTGCCGACAGCGCGCCCACAGCCCGGTGGCGATGAACCGGTCGGCGTTCTCCGGCCGGGCTCGGAAGCGGCGCTTCTGCGCGTCGGCCACGACCTCCAGGCCGAACCCAGCGGCCCACAGGAAGGCGCCGGCGGCGGCGGGCCAGCCGAGGGGGGCGGGCACCGGCGCGGTCACCGCGGCCAGCGCGCACGCCAGCGTCAGCGACACCCACAGCCCCTGCAGCGTCCACGTCAGGAAGAACCGCGCGGCGTCGTGTTTGATCTCGGCGAAGCGCCGGTCGAAGCCCTGCCGGCGGATGCGCGCGAAAAGGAACGCGCCCAGCCGCAGCGCCCACGCCGCGACCATCGCCGCAAGTAGCAGCGCGCGGGGGTCGGCCCCGCCGCGGGCGGCAAGCGCGGCCAGCATCAGGGTGAGGAACGTGGCGCTGCCCGCGAGGTCGAACCAACGTTCGGTCCGCCGGTACCAGGCGGGCACGAACGCGGCCCACTGCATGACGAACGCGAGGGCCACGCAGAGGGCGAACACCGGTGCGCCGCCCACGGCGACGCCCCCGTGACTGCCCGCGGCGGCGACGCCCCCGGCCACCGCCACCGCCGCCGCGCTCGCGCCCAGCGCCTGCGTGCTGCTCATGATTCCTCCCGGCGCAATGCGGCGGTCGTGGCGGCGTTGCTACCCCGCCTCCGCCCCGGCGCGATGACGCGCGGTCGGATAGTATCGCCGCAGCGGGAGCGTTCGCTGCCCGCCGACGCCCGCCCCGGCGTCGTGCCACGCGGTGGTGGCGTTGCGACGGTAGCCGGCGGCGTCCCCGCGGCCGGGCGTGATAACGTGCGGCCATGCCGGCGCTGCGCGTGCTGCTCGTGGAAGACCACCGGGAGCTGGCCGAGACCACGGGAGCGTTCCTCGAGTCGTGCGGCCACACCGTCGACTACGCCGCCGACGGTCTCGGCGCCCTCCACCTCGCCCTCACCGAAGACTACGACGTGGTGGTGCTCGACGTCATGCTGCCGGGCCCCGACGGCATCGCGGTGTGCGCGAAGCTGCGGCGCGAGGCGAAGCTCGCCACCCCCGTCATCATGCTCACCGCCCGCGACCGGCTCGAGGACAAGCTCGCCGGCTTCGACGCGGGCGCCGACGACTACCTCGTCAAACCCTTCGACCTGCCGGAGCTCGTGGCCCGCGTCGAGGCGCTGGCCCGCCGCCGCCAGGGGCTCGCCGCGCGCTTCGAGGTCGGCGACCTCGTGCTCGACGCCGACACCGTGCAGGTCACCCGCGCGGGGCGCCCGGTGACGCTGTCGAGGTCCGCGTTCACCATCCTCGCGGTCCTCGTCCGCGAACATCCCCGGGTGGTGTCGCGCCGCCAGATCGAGCGCGAGCTGTGGGGCGACGACCCGCCCGACAGCGACGCGCTGCGCAGCCATCTCTACAACCTGCGCCGGGCCGTGGACAAGCCGTTCGGGGCCCCGATGATCCATACCGTGACCGGCAGCGGCTACTGCATCCGGGCCCCCGGCGACGCCGCCCCGGGCTGAGCCGCCCGTCGGCGCGGCCGCGGCAACTAGGTTCGCGCCTCCCTTCCCGCCGGTCACGGGAACCGGATCTCCATCGACGTGCCCTGGCCCGGCTGGCTGCGCGCGGTGACCTGCCAGCCGAGCTGCCGGCTCAGGCGGCGCACAATGGACAAGCCCAGGCCGTGCCCGTCGGCGCCGCCGCGGCGGTCGTCGCCCCGGTAGAACGGCTCGAAGGCGTTGGCGAGTTGGGCCTCGGACATGCCGCTGCCGGTGTCCTCGACGGTCAGGCTGTCGGCGGTGACGGTGACGTCGATCCGCCCGCCGCGGGTATGGGTCACGGCGTTGCGCAGCAGGTTGCCGAATACGATGCGCACCACCCGGTCGGGGGCGCGGACGCGCAGCTCCCCGCGTTCGTGCAGGCAGACGGCGTCGCCGGCCCGCGCCGCCTGCGGCGCGAGGGACCCGATCTCGCTCGCCGCCACGTCGTTGACCACGGTCTCCTCGGCCGACGGCACCGCCTCGCCGCGGGCGAGGAGCAGCAGCGTCTCGAGCAGCGCCTCCATGTCGTCGACGGTGCGCCGCATGCGCGACAGGGTCTCCCGTTCCCGGTCCGGGCGCCCGCCGTCTTCGCGCTCCAGGAGGTCCAGCGACCCCTTCAGCACCGCCACCGGGGTGCGCAGCTCGTGGCCGGCGTCGCGCGTGAACACCCGCTCCCGCTCGATGGCGGCGTCGACGCGCGCCGCGAGCTGGTCCAGCGCCTCGATCATCGCCGCGAGCTCCGCGTCGGCGGTGTCGCGCAGCGGGCCCAGGTCGACCCGCACCCGTCCCGCGCCCTCGAAGTCGACCTCGCGCAACCGCCGGGCGAGGCGCACCACCGGCGACAGCGCCCGGTGCGACCACCGGTAGGCCACGAACAGCAGCACGTACATCAGCAGTAGCACCACCGACAGCGGCAGCAGGCCGAAATAGAACGTGAGGTCCGAGACGCTGTCCTCGTCGAACACGAGGTAGAGGCGCCGCCCGTCGCGCTCGGAGACGTGCACCAGCCGGCTCCGGCCATCGACGGGCCGCCGTCCGAATCCCGGCTCGAGGTCCGCGAGGTCGTCGGGAACCGCCGCGCCGCCGGGCGCGGCGAGATAGCCGCGCAGGTTGGCGGTGTTCGGCAACGGCTGCGCGGGATCGGCCGCCGCGAGCCCCCAGTAGTGCTCGGCTTCGAGGTCGAGGGCGCGCCGGGTCAGGAGGTCCTCGACGACGGCCCGGGTGACGTAGACGCCGACCACGGTGGCGAGCCCGATCACCGCCAACTGGGCCGCGAAGACGCGCCCGAGCCGCGCGCGCAGGCCCCGGCGGTTCACGGCGCGCCCCCTGGACCGCCGGACGCGGGAGCGAGCAGGTAATGGCCTACCTGCCACTCGGTCCCCCCCGCGAAGCCGAACAGCTCTTCGCAGGCCATGAAGAAGATGCGCCAGCGCTGAAGCTGCACCTCCGCGACGGCCCCGCCGGGCGCGGCGAGGGCGTCGGCCGCGGCGGCGGGGTCGGCGTCGAGGTTCCCCAGCCACGCGCGGACCGTGTCGCGGTAATGGCGGCCGTCGAGCGTCCACTGCCGCTCGATCCGCAGGCGGCCCTGGAACTCGGCCAGCGTGTCGCGCGCCGGCATCAGCCCCTCGGAGAAGAACAGCCGCCCCATCCAGTCGTGGCGGCCCGTGCTCTCGAACCGGTACATGAGCGTGCGGTGGCAGAACACGTGGACGAAGAGCCGGCCGCCGGGCGTCAGCCAGCCCGCGATGCGGTCGAGCAGGGCCTGGTAGTTGCGCATGTGCTCGAACATCTCGATGGACACTACGCGGTCGAAGCGCCCGGCCGGCGTCCAGTCGTTGACGTCGGCGGTGCGCACGACGAGGTTGCCCAGCCCGAGCTCGCGGGCGCGCGCGTCGATGAACCGCCCCTGGGCGCCCGAGTTCGACACCGCCACCACCTGACTCGACGGGTGGCGTCGGGCCGCCCACAACGCGAACGCGCCCCAGCCGCAGCCGAGGTCGAGGATGCGCATGCCGTCCTCGAGGCCGGCGCGCGCGGCCGACAGCTCCAGCATCGCGGTCTCCGCGGCGGCGAGGCCGTCCACCCCCGGCGGCCAGTAGCCGGCGCTGTACTTCAGGCGCGGGCCGAGCACGGTGCGGAAGAACGCGGCCGGCACCTCGTAGTGCTGGGCGTTGGCGAGGTCCGGGCGCGCCGCGATGGGCCCGCGGCGGAGCTCGTCGAGCAGGGCGCGCCGGCGCGCCAAGCGCCGCGCCTCGTCGTGCGCCGCCTCCTCCCGCAACCGTCGGCGCAGCAACAGGCGGATGCCGGCACGGATCGCCCCGTCAGGCAGGCGGCCCGCTTCCGCGAGCCGCATGAGCCCGTCGAAGACCGTCACCGCGCCTCCCGCACCGCGCCGCGCGTCGGCCCACCTGCCGCGGTTGGAGGTTGACGACGACAGGGACTCACCACGCCTCCCCCACCGCACCGCGCGTCGGCCCCCGGTAGTCGGGCATCGCGAACAGCAGTTGCACGTCGCTGACCGCGCGCTCCAGGAAGCCGCCCTCGCAGTACGCGAAATAGAAGCGCCACCGCCGCAGGAAGCGCTCGTCGAAGCCAAGGGCGGCGATGTCCGCGCGGCGCGCCTCGAAGCGGCGGCTCCATTCGCGCAGGGTGCGCGCGTAGTCCTGGCCGATATCCTCGAGGTCGATGAGCACCGCCTCGGTGTGCCGGGCGGCGGCGTCCACCAGCGCGGAGACGCTCGGGATGAAGCCGCCGGGGAAGATATGCTTCTTGATGAAGTCCACCGAGCGCAGCGCCCGCCGGTAGCGTCGGTCGCGGATGGTGATGGCCTGCAGCGCCATCAGCCCGTGGGGCCGGAGCAGCCGCGCGCACGCGCGGAAGTACGCAGGCAGGAAGCGGTGGCCCACCGCTTCGACCATCTCCACCGACACCAGCTTGTCGTACCGCCCCGTCAGGTCGCGGTAGTCGGCGAGCACGACGTCGACCCGCCCATCGAGGCCGCGCTCCCGCACGAGGGCGCGCGCGTACTCGGCCTGCGCCGGCGACAAGGTGACCGTCGTCACCCGGCACCCGAACCGCTCCGCCGCGTAGACCGCGAGCCCGCCCCAGCCGCCCCCGATCTCCAGCAGCTTCTCGCCGGGCGCGAGGCGCAGCTTGCGGCACAGGCGCTCGATCTTCGCGGCGCTCGCCGCCTCCAGCGACTCGCAGCCCGCGTCGAACACCGCCGCCGAGTACATCATGCGCTCGTCGAGGAAGAGCCGGAAGAAGTCGTTGCCGAGGTCGTAGTGCGCCTCGACGTTGCGGGCGCTGCCGCGCCGGCTGTTGCGGCGCGCGAGGTGGCGCAGCGCGTCGGCGCAGGCCGCCACCAGCCCCCGGCGCCGGTCGACCGCGTCCTGGGTGCGCCGGTCGCGGGTCAGCAGCCGCACCAGGCCGACGAGGTCGTCGCAGTCCCAGTCGCCGTCCATGTAGCTCTCGCCGGCACCGAGCACGCCCCCGAACACCGCGCGGCGGTAGAACGCTGGCGCGTTGACGACGAGCCGGACGGCGGGGTCGCCGCCGCCGTGCACCGTCTCGGCCCCGCCGTCGACGACCGTGACGGTGCCGCCGCGCAGCCCCTCCAGCGCGCGGTGCAGGAGCCGCCGCGCTCCGGCCGCCGGCGGCCGGAACCCCGCCGCATTCGAGCGGCGGTGCATCCCGCCCGACTGGGTTGCGCCCCGATCAAGTATGCCCAACATGCTTCCCCGTCGCGCCTCGTCAGGCGGGCGTTTCGCCGATCGGTCGGTGCCCGCCGGGCGCGGTGCAACCCTATCCATCGGCCTGCCCCCCTGCGCGCGGCGCGCCCGGATGCGGGTGGAACGGCGCGCCCTTGAGGAACAGCCGCCCCGCCTGCCAGTAGATGCGCGCCAGCGTCGCCGCGTTCTGGGCCGGCGACCGCAGCAGGCCCGCGAGCACCGCGCGCCGGGTCAGCGGCTCGGCGGTCAGCGAGAGCGCCGCGAAGAACGTGCGGTGCCGGCCGGGGTCGAAGCGCATGGCGACGCGGATGCGGTCATCCCCCAGCGATACCCGCCAGCGGTATGCGCCATCCATGGGGAGGAACGGCGAGACGTGCAGGCGCTTGGCGGGGGCGAAGCGGTATACGCCGCGCTGGCCGCGTGCGTCGAGCACGTAGCAGTGCCGCTCGTTCCACGGGGTGCTGCGCACGTCGCCGAGGACGGCGACGCAGTCCGCGCCGGCGTAGCAGAAGTAGAAGTTGACGGGGTTGAACGACATTCCCGCCGAGCGCGGCTGCGTCAAGGCGAGGATGCGCTCGGGCTCGACACCGATGCCCGCGCGTCGGAGGTGCGCCTCCGCCCCGGCGCGGGTCAGCAGGTGGCCGCGGTCGACCGAGACCGGCAATCGGCCCCACGGCGGCCGGGCCGTGCCCACGCGGTCAAGGTCGACGAGCAGCATCCACACCGGGTATCGGAACACGTGCCGCACCGGATGCGCGCGCGCGTGGACGACCCACCCCCGGCAACTGGCCTCGCCGACCGGCTCAGGCGGCATCGCGGACCTCCCGGCGCAGCGCCTCCGCCGCGTCGACGCCGCTGCGGAAGCCGTCCTCGTGGAAACCCCAGCCCCAGTAGGCGCCGCAGTAGAACGTCCGGTTGACGCCGCTGACCTCCGCGCGACGCCGCTGGGCCCGGCGCGCCGCGGGGGTGAACACGGGATGCGCGTAGTCGCGCTCGATCCACACCCGGCGCAGCGGCGCCGGCGGGTTCAGGGTCACGAAGAAGTCCGGCCCGTCGGCGATGCCCTGCAGGCGGTTCATCCAGTAGGTGACCCGGCAGCGCGCCGCACCGCCGCGGCCGGCGGCGGTGACGTTCCAGCTCGACCACGCGGCCCGCCGGTGCGGCATCGCCGAGGGGTCGGAGTGGACGACGGCGCGGTTGCGCCGGTACCGCAGCGCGCCCAGCACGTCGCGTTCGACCGGCCCCGCGTCGATCAGGGCCAGGGCTTGGTCGGCGTGACAGGCGAAGACCACCCGGTCGAAGCGCTCCATCGCGCCGTCCGCCGTCGCCACCCCCACCCCGTCGCCGCCGCGCTCGACGCGCTCGACCCGGGCGCCGACGCGCCGTCGGCCCCGGAAGCGGCGCGCGAACGCCTCGACGTAAGCGCTCGACCCGCCCTCGACGACCCGCCACGCCGGCCGCCCGCGCAGCCGCAGCAGGCCGTGGTTGGCCATGAACACGGCGACGTGCGCGATGGACAGGTCGCGGACGGCGTCCAGCGGCGCCGACCACAGCGCCGCGCACATGGGCAGCAGGTGGTCGTCGACGAAAGCGGGGGAATAGCGCCGGGCGTCGAGGAACGTGCCGAGGGTGCGGGGGTCGTCCGCCGCGACCCGCGCCGCGTCGCGGTAGAAGCGGCGGATGCCGTCGAGCATCGACAGGAACCGCGGGCTGAACAGGTTGCCGCGCCGGCAGAACAGCGCCCCGAGGCTCGACGTGCCGTACTCGACCGCGGTGCCGTCGTCCCGCTCGCGGCGCACCGCGAACGACATGTCGCTGGGCCGCGAGGCCACCCCCAGCTCATCGAGCCACGCCGAGAACCGCGGGTAGTTCGTTCGGTTGAAGACGATGAAGCCCGAGTCCACCGCGTAGGTCCTTCCGCCCACCAGCACGTTGTGGGTGTCGGTGTGGCCGCCCAGCCGCGGCTGCGCCTCGAACAGGGTCACGTCGGCGAAGTCCTGCAGGGCCCACGCCGCGGCCATGCCCGCGATGCCCCCGCCCACCACCGCCACCCGCATCAGCCGTCCCCGGCGACCGTTTTCAGGTCGCGGACGAGGCCGGCCCGCGCCATCAACCTGAGCACTGCGTAGGCGGGGTCGAGCTCCCACCGGCGTAGCCCCAGGCGGGCCGACGCGGCGTGGCGGTGGTGGTTGTTGTGCCAGCCCTCGCCCAGCGTGATGAGGGCGAGCCACCAACTGTTGCGGCTCCGGTCGCGCGTCTCGTACGGCCGCCGGCCGTGGCGGTGGCCCGACGAGTTGACGAGGAACGTCGCGTGCATCAGGGCGACGGTAGAGACGACGTAGCCCCACACCACGAGCTGCCAGCCGCCGGTCTGCGGCCACACCGGCCGCAGGGCCTCCCCGAGGGCGTACATCGCGGCCGCCCAGACGAGCGGCGGCACGATGTCGTAACGGTTCAACCACCGCAGCTCGGGGAAGCGCGCGAGGTCGGGCACGCGCTCGACGCGGGTGTCGAACGCCGCCCGGCACAGGAACCAGCCCATGTGCGACCACCAGAACCCGCGGGTGGCGTCGTGGGGGTCGCCGCGGCCGTCGGCGTGGGCGTGGTGGTCGCGGTGGTGCGCCACCCACCACAGGGGTCCGCGCTGGGTCGCCGCCGTCCCGATGAACGCGAAGACGAACTGCGTCAAACGTCCCGTCCGGAACGCCCGGTGCGCGAGCCCCCGGTGGAAGAACGCGGTGACCGCGAACGCGCGGACCGCGTAGGACGCCGCCGCCACCCCCAGGGCGACGCCGCTCCAGCCCACCCACCACACGGCGAGGCAGGCCGCGTGCAGCGCGAGGAAGGGCGCGATGCGCAGCCAGTCCACCGACTCGTCGTCCGAGCCGGCCCCGCGCGCCGTGTCGAACCACCTGATGACCGTGTCCACTACCCTCACTCCGTCGATCGATTCACGCGACCCGTCCAGCCTACGGTCCGCGCCGTGAAGCCGGCGTGAGGCGGACGGACACCGGCCTTCACGCGGATTTCACGCGCCGGAACGGGTGTGCGGGGGGATCGAGCCGGGAAAAGACCGCGGCCGATGCGCCGCAGGTCGAACCGGGAACCGTCAGCGGCCGGCGCGTCGCAGGGGTCGTGGCACCTGGGACCACGGCCGACGGCCCGCGCACAGCCGTAGGGCAGGCCGCCTGCACGTCGGCGGCAGCGGGCTCGACGCGATACACCTCCGCCCATCGTCGCCCGCGGCACCGCTGGGTGCCCACCAATCCGCCGGAAGTCCGCGCCGTTCTGCGGGCTCCGCTACAGGCCGGCGCCCGTGTCCTTCAGGATCCGCCACACCTTCTCGGGGGTGATCGGGATGTCGATATGCCGCACCCCGAGGTGCGCCAGCGCGTCGACGACGGCGTTGACGATCGCCGGCGGCGCGCCCACGGTGGCCGACTCGCCGACCCCCTTCGCGCCCTGCGGATGGTGCGGCGACGGGGTCACGGTCTTGTCGGTCTCCCACCGCGGGGTCTCCATCGCGGTGGGGACCAGGTAGTCCATGAAGCTCCCGCCCGAGATGTTGCCGTTCTCGTCGTAGCTGATCTCCTCGAGCAGGGCGGGCGCCATGCCCATCGTCAGCCCGCCGTGGATCTGCCCGTCGACGATCATCGGGTTGATGATGTTGCCGCAGTCGTCCACCGCCACGAAGCGGCGTATCTTCACCTCGCCGGTGCCGCGGTCGATGTCGACGACGCAGATGTAACTGCCGAACGGGAACGTCAGGTTAGGCGGGTCGTAGTACGAGACCGCCTCGAGGCCGCCCTCCATGCCCGGCGGGTGGTTGGTGTAGGCCGCGAACGCGATCTCCTGGATGGTCTTGGTCTTCTGGGGCGCGCCCTTGACCGTGAAGGCCCCCGGCGTCCACTCCAGGTCGTCCTCGCTCACCTCCAGCAGGTAGGCGGCGATCTTCTTCGCCTTGTCGCGCACCTTGCGCGCGGCCATCGCGCCGGCCGCCCCCGCCGTCGGCGTCGACCGGCTGGCGTAGGTGCCGAGCCCGTAGGGGGCGGTGTCGGTGTCGCCCTCCTCGATCTCGATGTGGGCGGCGGGGATGCCGAGTTCCTCGGCGAGCACCTGCGCGTAGGTGGTCTCGTGGCCCTGCCCCTGCGACTTGGTGCCGAAGCGGGCGGTCGCCTTGCCGGTCGGATGGACCCGGATCTCGCACGAGTCGAACATCTTGAGGCCGAGGATGTCGAAGTGCTTCGAGGGGCCGGCGCCGACTATCTCGGTGAAGCTCGAGATGCCGATGCCCATCAGTTCGCCCCGCTCCCGCTTCTCTGCCTGCTCCTTCCGCAGCTCGGCGTAGCCGATGCGGTCCATCGCCTTCCGGAGGGCACCGTGGTAGTCGCCGCTGTCGTACTCCCACCCCAGCACCGACTTGTAGGGGAACTCGTCCGCCGGGATGAAGTTCTTGAGGCGCAGGTCGGCCGGGTCCATCCCGAGCTCGAGGGCCACGATGTCCGTGAGCCGCTCGATGGTGTGGACCGCTTCCGTCACGCGGAAAGAGCAGCGGTAGGCGATGCCGCCCGGCGGCTTGTTCGTGTACACGCCGTCGACCTCGGCGAACGCGTGCTTCAGGTCGTAGGACCCGGTGACGATGGAGAACAGGCCGGCCGGGAACTTCGACGGGTTCGCGGCGGCGTCGGTGTAGCCGTGGTCGGCCACCGTCTTGATCTTGAGGGCGGTGAGGGTGCCGTCCTTCGTCGCCCCGAGCTCGGCCTTCAGGTGGTAGTCCCGCGCGAAGGAGTCGGCCTGCAGGTTCTCCATCCGGTCCTCGACCCACTTGACGGGCTTGCCCACCACGACCGACGCGGCGATTGCCAGCACGTACCCCGGATAGACCGGCACCTTGCCGCCGAACCCGCCGCCGATGTCCGGGGAGATAACCTGGATCTTCTCCTCCGACAGCCCGACGTGACCCGCCACGAGGGCCAGGACGGTGCGGATGGCGTGCGGGGCCTGGGTGGTCATGTAGACCTTGAGCTTGCCCATGACCCGGTCGAAGTCGGCGACGCAGCCGCACGTCTCGATGGACGCGACGTGGATGCGCGGAATGTAGATGTCCTGCTTGACCACGACGTCGGCGCCGGCCAGCGCCCCCTCCGTCGCCGCCCGGTCCCCCACCTCCCAGTGGAAGATGTGGTTGTCCTTCTTGTCCTCCTTGTCGGTGCGCAGCACCGGCGCGTCGGGCTCGAGGGCCTTGAACGGATCGACGACGACCGGCAGGGGCTCGTAGTCCACCTCCACCGCCTCGACCCCGTCCGCCGCCGCGTAGCGGTCGGTCGCCACCACCGCCGCCACCTCCTGCGCCTGGTACATGACCTTCTCGGTCGGCAGCACCATCTGGGTGTCGGACATCAGGGTCGGCATCCAGTGCAGGTTGTACTGCTCGAGGGTCTCGCCGGTGATGACCGCGAGCACGCCGGGGACCTTCAGCGCGTTCTCTGAATTGATGGACTTGATCCGGGCGTGCGCGAACGGGCTGCGGACGATGTCCAGGTAGAGCATCCCGGGAAGCTGGATGTCGTCCACGTAGTTGCCCTGGCCGCGGATGAAGCGCGGGTCCTCCTTGCGCTTCATCGAGTGGCCCATCCCGCACACTTCCGGCGTCGTCTGGGGTGCCATGGTTTCTCTCCCGGCCCTTCCGCCTCGTTCTACGGCGCAGACTCCCGGACCGGGAATCGTCACCGAACGCAACCGCAGGGCGCGTTGCGGCCTCCGATTGCCGCCCAACTAACCCACTGCCGGTCCACGCTGTCCTACGGCGCGACTCCTCGCCCGGCAATCGCCGCCGCCAGTTCCGATTGCCGCCCGACCCAACCCGCGAGCCGTCCAGGCCGCTCTACGATGCGGCCGCCTCGCGCAACTTCGCGGCCGCGTGCTCGATCGACTTGACGATGTTCACATAGCCGGTGCAGCGGCACAGGTTGCCGGATATCGCCTGCCGGATGTCCGCCTCGCTCGGATCGGCGTTCCGCTCGAGCAGCGCGCGCCCGGTCATCAGCATGCCCGGCGTGCAGAAGCCGCACTGCAGCCCGTGCTCCTGCTGGAACCCCTCCTGGAGCGGGTGCAGCGCGCCGTCCTGCTCCAGGCCCTCCACCGTCGTCACTTCCCCGCCGTCGGCCTGCACCGCGAGCACCGTGCACGACTTGACGGGCTCGCCGTCGAGCAGCACCGTGCACGCGCCGCAGTGCGTCGTGTCGCAGCCGATGTGGGTTCCGGTGAGGCGCAGCACGTCGCGCAGCCAGTGCACGAGCAGGAGGCGCGACTCGACCGCGGCCTCCCGCGGCTCGCCGTTCACGGTGATCCGGACGTCGTGTGTCGCCATGCCTACTGCCCTCCCGCCCGCTGGACGGCGCGGGTGACGGCCCGGCCCGTCAGCACGCGCGCCATGTCGCGCTTGTACTCCGCCGACCCGCGCCGGTCGGCGCTCGGTGTCGTGGCTTCTGCGGCGAGCCGCGCGGTCTCGGCGACGGCCTCCGCGTCCGGCTGCCGGCCCCGGACATACTCTTCCGCCGCCGTCGCCTTGATCGGCGTCGGGCCGGCGTTGGTGAGCCCGATGCCGACCCGCGCAATCTCGCCCGCGCCGCCGAGCGTGACCTGCGCCGCCGCGGCGGCGGTGGCGAAGTCGCCCACCTTGCGCTCGAGCTTGACGTAGGCACCGCCGCTGCGCGGCGGCGGGATGGGGATCCGGATCTCCGTGAGGATCTCCGCCGGGGCAAGCGCGGTGGCGAAGAGCCCCGTGAAGAACTGCGTGACGGGGATGGTGCGCTCGCCCCCGGGGCCCCGCGCCACCACCTCGGCCCCGAGCGCGAGCATCGTCGCGGGATGGTCGTTCGCCGGATCGCCGTGCGCGAGGTTGCCGCCCACCGTGGCGCGGTTGCGCACCAGCGGGTCGGCGATGACCGCGGCGGTGTCGAGCAGGATCGGATACTTGTCGCGAATCAGCGCCGAGCGTTCCAGGTCGGCTTCCCGCGTGGCGCCGCCGATGCGCAGCCAGCCGTCCGCCTCCGTGATTCCCGTGAGCCCCGGGATGCGGCCGATGTCCACGAGATGGCCGGCGTCACCGAGCCGCAGCTTGAGCAGCGGCAGGAGGCTCTGGCCGCCGGACAGCACCTTGGCCTCGTCGCCGTGACGTTCGAGCAGCGCCACCGCTTCGTCGAGCGTGCCCGGTGCGTGGTAGTCGAATGCCGACGGAATCATAGGGGCGCTCCTTGGGGAGGCTGGGGATCACCTTGTCACGTGCCGAGGGCGTCGTCCCGCGGAAACGGTCTGCCGCCGGGCCCAGTTGGCAACCTCATGTCGATCACTGTCGTTATCTCACAATCAGCCACAGGATCGCGGCCGCGATGACGACGGCGAGCCAGAAGCCGGGCCGGCGGACGAGCCGACCGAGGGCGCGTTTCCCGACGGTGGCCCCCAGGGACACGGCGTCGATGGCGTCGCCGTCCGAAGCGGCGGCGGGAGGTTGCGCGGCCCGGCCGGCTCCGGGCTGCGGCGGCGTGCGCGCGGCGTCCGCAGCCCCGCGCGCGGCGTCCGCGCTGTCCGCGGCCGGGGATGCGGAGGCGCTGCCCGCGCTCGGGGATGCCGAGGCGCCATCCGCGGCCGGGGATGCGGCGGCGGGCCGGTCGCCGGCCGCGTCGCCCGCGCTCGCCCGGTCGGGCGCCGACTCCAGCGCCGCCCGCATCGCGTCGGTGAACCGCCGGAACATCTCGTCGCTGACGTCCTGGATCATGCCGCGGCCGAACTGCGCCAGAATGCCGGTGATGTTCACCGTCGACGCCACCGTCACCTCGGTCTCGGCGGGACCGCGCGCGACGACCCGGCTCGTCATGCGCATGTCGGCGCCGCCCTTGCCGCGGACATCCTGGCCGGCCGCGACGATCTCGGCGACGCCCTCCTCCTCGTCGAGCCTCTCGAAACGCACCGTGCCCTTGTAGCGGGCCGAGACCGGGCCCACCTTGACGGCGATCGTGCCGGCGTGGGTCCGCTCGTCGACCTGTTCCGTGATCGCGGCACCGGGCAGGCAGCCCGCCACCCGCGACGGATCGGTGAGGAACGCCCACACCTCCCCCCGCGCGGCTCCGATGACGAACTGCTTCTCTACCGGAATACCCATCTCAGGCTCCTGGCGGCCCGCCGCGGAGGGTCCCATGCGCCCCTGTCGCGCCCTGCCGCGCGGGCGGCCCGCCGGGCTCGACGCCGCGCGGTGCTCGACCCCGCGGATCTGGTCCCTGCTCAGCCGGCCGCGCGGGCGGCCCGCCGGGCCCGGCGCCGCGCCGGGTTCCCCCGCCGGCGGCGAGCAGCGGCAGGAGCCGCTCGAGCGATTCCAGGTCGTGCGCGGGAACGAAGTGCTCGACGAAGGGCAGGGCGGCCTTCATGCCGCGCGCTTCGGGCCGGTAGCGGGGGTCGCCGAGCAGCGGGTTCAGCCAGATCACCTTCCGCGCCCTCTCCCGGATGGCCCGCATCGCCGAGGCGAGCACCGCGGGACCGTCCGCGTCCAGCCCGTCGCTGAGCACGACGACGACGGTCCTCGCGCTCAGCGTGTCCAGGTACTGCGTGACGAACTCGTCCAGGCTCGCCCCGATACGGGTCCCGCCGGACCAGTCGGGCACGCCGGCGGCCAGACGGTCCAGGGTGGGACCAATCTTCTCCGGTGTCAGCCACGGCGTCAACCGGGTCAGCGAGGTGTTGAACGCGAAGACCTCGCAGCGCCGCACCACGCGCTTGAGGGACAGCGCGAAGGTCAGCAGGAAACGGGTGTGCGGGTCCATCGAGCCGCTGGTGTCGCACAGCAGCACGACGTCCGGCTTCTCCACCGCGCGGTCCCGCCGCGCCAGCGCGAGGAACTCGCCTCCGGTGCCGACGGCGCGGCGGAAGCTGCGCCTCAGATCCGGCCGCCCCCCCGCGCGAACCGGGACGAGGCGCCGCCCCGGGCGGCACTTCCACCGGCGCGCCGCAAGCGCGAGCAGCCGCTCCATGGCCGGCAGCTCGTCCGCGGTCCAGTCGTCGAACGGCTTGCGCCGCAGGAGCACGTCGGCGGACCAGCCGGGCGTGTCTCCGCCGGTCGGTTCGCGTCCGGGTTCATCAGGAAGCTGCCCGGTTGCCTGCATCCAACGCCACCGGGGGGTTCGGCCAGTCCGCTCGGCGCGCGGCCGCCACGGCGGTTCGGGTGGCTTAGCCGCCGGGCCGGCGGGCGAGCCATCGGCGGCCCAGAAGCCCTGAAGAAGCTCGTCGAACGTCTCCCAGTCGGACCGTCGGATCTTGAGCGCGGCGCGCAGCGCGTGGCGAACCTCGCCGCGATCTTCGAGGTCCACCAGCACGAGCGCGGCCGCGCCGTCAATCTCGTCGCTCAGGCAGACGTCGACGTCCCGTTCGCGCAGTCGGCCCGCGAGACGGGCCAGCCGTTCGACGACGTCTAGGTCAAGCATCGGCAGTGGTGCTCGATCGCGCGTCGGCGAGCAGCGACTCGACCCCGCGCGCGGTTAGGTCCTGCACGTCGTGGTGGTCCTTCAGCACGCACCCCAGCGTTTCCTCCACCGTGTCAACGTCGAGCCGATCCTGGCGCAGCGACATCAACGCGCGGGTCCAGTCCAGCGCCTCGGCGACGCCCGGCGCCTTGTGAAGCCGTCGTGCGCGGAACGCCTGCATGACCGCGGCTATCTCGCGGGCCAGCCCGTCCACGACCTCCGGCACCCGGGCGCGGATGATGCGCACCTCCTTCTCGAAGGACGGGTGCTCAACGTACAGGTAGAAGCACCGGCGGCGCAGCGCGTCGCCGATCTCGCGGGTGCGGTTCGACGTCAGCACGACGTACGGCACGTGCGCGGCGGCGACGGGGCCGAGCTCGGGAATCGTCACCTGGAAGTCGGAGAGGACCTCCAGCAGGAACGCCTCGAAGCCGTCGTCGGCCCGATCGATCTCGTCGATCAGCAGGACCGGCGGCCCCTCGCGGCGGGTGATGGCGCGCAGGAGGGGGCGCTCGAGCAGGCAGTCGCGGCTGAAGATCATGTGCTCGGCCTCGGCCGGCTCCCGGCCCTCCGTTCCCGCGATGCGGAGGCGCAGCAGTTGCCGCGGGTAGTTCCACTCGTAGAGCGCGGTGTTGACATCGATGCCTTCGTAGCACTGCAGCCTGATCAGCTCGGTGTCCAGCATCCGGGCCAACACCTTGGCGATCTCGGTCTTGCCGACGCCGGCGTCCCCTTCGACAAGGAGCGGCTTGCGCATCGCGCGGGCGAGGTAGACCGCGGTGGCGATGCCGGGCTCGGCGATGTACCCCTCGCGCTCCATCGCCGCCTGCGTCTCGCGCACCTCCGGCCTCACGCTAACCCTCCGGCGCCGCCGCCGCGGCGTACTTGTGTGGCTCTACCACGAACCGATCGCGGCAGTGTGCGCAGCAGAAGTAGTAGGTTCGGCCTCCGACGTCGGCCTGGTGGCTGGCCGGCGCGGCGGCAACGTCCATGCCGCATACCGGGTCGCGCGCGGTCTCCGTGTCGGTGGGGGCGGTGGCGGGAAGGAGCTCTCGCTTGCCATTCGTGGCGGCCTCGGCGGGGCCGGGGTCGCCCCCGGCATCGGCGACGGCCGCGGCGGGGCCGGAATCGCGCCCCGTGCCCGCTGCGGCGGGGGCGGAAGCCGCGTCCCGCGCCGGGCGCCGGGCGCGCGCCCGCCGGGTGATCTCGGCGAGGATGCTCAGGGCGATCTCCTCGGGCGTCTCCGCGCCGATGTCGAGGCCGGCCGGATTGGCGATGCGGTCGAGCTGCTCCGCCGCCGCGCCGCGCGCGGCCAGCGTCTCGCGTATCTGTCCGAACCGCTTGCGGCTGGCCACCACCCCGACGTACGCGGGCATCAACCGGCTCGCCGCCCACGCCGCCTCCTCGTCCCGCTGGCCGAGCGTCGCGACGACCGCGAAGCAGCGGGCGGCGTCCTGCCCCGGGCCGGGAGGCTCGATCGATTCGTCGCGGGTCACCAGCCGGCTCGCGTCCGGGAACAGCGCCTCGCTGGCTTCCGGATCGACCGCCTCCACCCGGTAGCCGAGCACCGCGGCGAGGCGCGCCAGCGCCCGCGCCGTGGGCGAGACGCCGAAGACCAGCAGCCGGCGCGCCGGCAGCAGCGGCTCGATGTAGATCTCCACGCTGCCTCCGCTATGGCAGGCCATGGGGAATACCGTCAGCCCGGATCGCGCGCCCGACGCCGAGTCGGGATCGCGGACGATGCCGATGAGCCGCGGCGCGCCGTCGGCGAGGGCGGCGAGCGCTTCGCGGATCACGGTCGGGCGCGTGCAGCTTCCGCCCAGCCAGCCGTGGAACTCGCCATCCGGGGTCACGACGGCGCTGTCGCCGACGCGCGCCGAACTCGGCGGCTCGCGGCGGACGACCGTGGCCAGCGCGAACGCCTCGCTTCGTCCGGCGAGCGCGGATGCAAGCCGCAGGGTGTCAGTGCGCATCGCGATGCGATCCCGTTGCTGGTCCGGCGCCGCCTGCGCCGGCGCCGCTTCCGTCGGCGCCGATGCCGGGGGCATCGTCGGCCGCGCCCCGGCCGTTCCCTGCGCCGTGGTCCGCTAGCTCGGCCCTGATGCGCTCGTAGTCCTCGGGAACGTCGATGTCCTGGAGCGCGGCCTCCGGCCAGGAGACCGCGACCGCCTCGTGCCGGTGCCTGCGCACGACCTGCCGCCCGCACCCTTGCCCGGACAGCTTCCGAAGCTCGGGAAACAGCGCGCGGTCGTACAGCATGGGCGGCGCGTTGACGTCCCCGTAGGCGGAGATGACCAGAGGGGCGGTGCTCTCCCGATAACGCGCGACGAGCTCGGCGACCATGGGGCTGGTGACGAACGGCATATCCGCCAACATCACCACCGCCGCCCGCGCGCGCGCCGGAACGTGGGAGATTCCCGTCCGCAATGACCGGTTGACCCCCAGCGCGTGGTCGGGATTGTCGACCGGCGTGCACGCCAGCTCCGCAAGCTCGGCCCGGGCGCGGGCGGCTTCGTGGCCCACGACGACGAGGACCGGGTCGAGGCCGGCGCCGAGCGCGCGGCGCGCGGCCCGCCGGAGCAGCGTCTCCCCGTCGAGCTCGAAGAACAGCTTATTGCGCCCCATGCGGGTCGAGCTGCCGGCGGCGAGCACGACGCCGGCCACCGCGCCGCTCCGTTCAGCCGGCATGGATGACTCCCTCCTGTTCGCGCAGGTGCCGGGGCGGGCTGGACGCGAGGACCGCCAGGAGTTCAACCGGCATGGATGACTCCTTCCTCGTCGCGCAGGTGGCGGGGTGCGCTCGACGCGACGACGGCCAGCAGCTCGGCCACGATGCTCACGGCCACCTGCTCGGGCCCGTCGGCGCCGAGACGGAGACCGACCGGGGTGAAGAGCCGGCCGGTCGCCACCGCGTCGATCTGATCGAGGATCTCGTCCCCCCGGGCGCGCGGGCCCAGAAGGCCGACGTAGGGCACGTCGGTCCCGAGCAGCCGCCGGACCCACTCCCGGTCATGCGCGAAGGAGTGCGTCATCACGACCGGATAGGAACGCGGACCGAGCGGCAGTCCGTCGAGGCCGCCGGCCGGTCTGCGCTCGATGCGCTCCGCGTCTGGAAAGCGCTCGGGGGACAGGTGGGCGGGACGGTGGTCGACGACCGTCACGCGGAAGCCGACCTGCGACGCGCAGGCCGACAGGGGCATGGCATCGTCACCGGCGCCGCAGATGACGAGCCGCGGCGGCGGGACGTGGACCTCCGTGAACACGCCGGCCGACTCGACGTCGTGACACTTCGACTCGCCGACGGCGACGAGCACCTCCGCGCGCCGGGCCACCTCGCGATCCAGGTCCGGCGCTACGGGCTGGCTGCGGACGGCGGCGTGACCCTCCTCCGTGCGCCGGGCGATGCCGCGATCCGGGTTCGGCAATACGGGCTGACCGCCGACGGCGGCGCGACCCTCCTCCGCGCGCCGGGCGATGCCGCAATCCAGGCCCGGGGCTCCCGTCGCACCGGCCGGCGGGCCGTCCGGCGTCACGAGCATCCGGCCCAGGACCGCGGAGGAGCCGCGGACGACGGTGGAGACGGCGAACGGCGCATCGCCCGCGAGGAGCGCGCGCACGCGCCGCGCCGCGTCCAGGGCGTCCGGCGACGTGACCTGCTGCACGAAGACGTCCACGGCGCCGTTGCAGCCGAGACCGAGTCCCCACACCGTGCGGTCGTCGTCGCCGGTCTCGTAGTGCCGGAGCTGCGGCGCGCCGTCGCGCATCACGGTCATGGCGACCTCGCGCACGTCCGCTTCCAGGCACCCGCCGCTCACGCCCCCCCGGGTCGCGCCGCCCTCTTCCACGAGCAGCTTGGCGCCGGGACGCCGGTACGCGGAGCCCTCGATCCGCACGACGGTCGCCAGCGCCGCGCGCCGGCCGGCCGCCGCGAACTCCGCGACCCGGCCCAGGATCTGCGACGTCTCCTGCCAGTGCTTCATGTGGATCGGCCGCAACGGGGCCGTCCGTCCGATTCTACATCGGCGGCTTCACCGCGTAACGGTATCGAAGACCGTTCCGAATCGAGACCGCATCCATCGACAACCGGGGCGAGGCCGCCGCGGCACCCCTCGGACGTGGTGCGACGCGGGATTCACGACGGGCTCCCCACCGGCGCACCGGTCAGGCGGGACGCGAGCCTCTGCAGACCCGGACTGACAGCGACCGGGTACGGTGCGGGATTCCGGCGCGCCCGCACCCCGACCGGCAACCCGCGTACCGCCGACCGGCAGGCTGCCTGCAACTCCGCGACGGGCGGATTCGCCGCGATGCGGACCCCGCGGCGCATGACCGGCTTCAGCAGCGGCCGGCCGGGAACGGTCTCGTCCGCCGCCCCTATCACGTCGCCGGCCGCCGCGTCGGCGGGCCCGGCGCGCCAGACCTGCTTGGCGCCGGGGGGATTCGTCTTGCCGGGGCTGTGCTTCATCAGCGGCACCATCGCCCCGTCCCGCTCGATCTCGACCAGCTTGTAGACACCGCTGAGGGAAGGCGCGTCCCACGAGGTGCTCACGGCGGTGCCGACGCCGAACCCGTTTATCGGCGCGCCGGCCGCCACGAGCTCCGCCACGCGATGCTCGTCGAGGTCGCCGCTGGCGAGAACTTGGGTTCCCGCGCACCCGCCCGCGTCCAGGATCGCCCGCACCGCTCGGCTGAGCGCGCCGAGGTCGCCGCTGTCGAGCCTGACCGCTCCCGGCCGCAGGCCCGCCTCGACGATGGCGCGCGCGGCCGCGAGCGGATCGTAGGTGTCAATGAGCAGGACAGATCGGGGGCCGTGTAGCTCCACGTAGCGCCGGAACGCGGTCAGCTCGTCGGGCTGCGCCATGACCCACGAGTGCCCCATCGTCCCCGACACCGGCAGCCCGAAGCGGCGGCCCGCGTCCAGGTTCGAGGTGGCCCCGAACCCGGCCAGGCACGCGGCGCGCGCCGCGAGCATCGCCGCCTCGGCGCCGTGGGCGCGCCGGCCGCCGAACTCGATCACCGCCCGTCCCCCGGCCGCCTCGACCACGCGCGCCGCCTTGCTCGCGATCATGGTCTGGAACAGGACCGTGGACAGCAGCGCCGTCTCCACGAGCTGGGCTTCCGCCAGCGGGGCGGTGACCCGCAACAGCGGCTCGCCGGCGAAGACCGGTATCCCCTCGTCGATCGCCCAGACGTCTCCGGTGAAACGCACCCGGGGCAGGTAGTCGTCGAAGAACCCGGGACCGGCCCCGGCCAGCGCGGGGACGGAGCGGAGGTAGGCCACGTCGTCGGGGGTGAAGCGCCACGACTCGAGGTAGTCGAGCGCCTGCTCGAGGCCCGCCGCCACGAGGAACCCGCGCGACGGCGGCAGGACGCGCACGAAGAGCTCGAACGACGCCCGGGGCATCCCGCCGGCGGCGTGGTAGCCCGCCGCCATCGTCAGTTCGTACAGGTCGGTGGACAGCCCTCCCGGCATGGCGAAGCAATAATGTACCACTCGGCGCCTGCCCCCTGCGTCACGGGTCGCGGCGGACTCGCAGGAAGCTGGCGAACCGGGGAATGCCGTTGCGGGTCAGGCCGAAGTACTTGTAGGTGACCGTCGCCCCCACCGGCGGCGGGCGGCGCCGCTCCTCGACCGAGAAGCCGGATCCGAGGCGGAAGCGGCGGCCGTCCGGCGTCTCCACCAGCAGCGAGCCGAGCAGGCCGGCGAATCTGCCCCGGCCGGGCAGGTGCGCGACGACGACCGCTTCGGCGTCGTCGTACCGCTTGACCTTCAGCAGGTCGTCGGTGCGGCCGGACCGGTAACGCGCGTTGCCGTCGTGCAGCATCAACCCCTCGCCGCCCGCCGCCACCACACGGTCGAGCGCCGCCATCAGGGCGGCGTGGTCGGCGACCCGGAACTGCTCGACGAGCCCGATGTAGGGAGACCGGAGGCTCGCGAACAGCTCCCGAAGCCGCCGCAGGCGGCCGTTGAAGTCGGCGGGGTGGGCGGGGAGGTCGAACACGAGGAAGCGGACGCCGCGCCACGCATCGTCGTCGGGGACGGCCCGGCGCACCGTGCCCGACAGTCTCTCGAAGGTGCCCCGGCCGGCCCAGAGCTCGCCGTCGAGGAGCACGTCGGGAAACCCCTCGACGAACCAGGGCGGCGCGTGGAAGGGGTTGCCGCGCCGGGAGCGCAGCACGGCGCCGTCCCACCGGGCGCGAACCCCGTCGAGCTTCTCGCTCACCCAGTAGCGCGTGACGTCGACGCCCCCGCGGTAGACGTTGGCGAGCGCCAACCCGGGTTGCGCCTCGGCCCCACCGCCGGCCAGCGCGAGCGGCGGTCGCGGCTGCGCTTCGGCCGTCTGCACGGGCGCCGACCCCGGTTGCGGAGCGGTGGCGCCGCCCGTCCGTGCGAGCGCGGGTGCCGGCCGCCCGTCGGCCCGCGGAAGCGTCAACCCGGGTTGCGACCCGGCCGCACCGCCGACTCGCGCGGGCACCGGCCCGGGCGCCGGCCCGGTCGCGCCGCCGGCCAGCGCGAGGGCGATCGACAACGGAATGCATCGGAATCTGAACATGGTGCATGTCGATGCAATACGAGTGCCGAAAGACGGCGGGGCTCGACAGCCCGTGGGGAACCCCGTGGTGCACGTCCCTGTCGATGGTAGGTGTGGATAGGCATCCGGCCATGACGGAGTGGTAATGTACCCCTCGTCATGACCTCGAAACCTTCGGCCGAACCGACCACCGCGGTGCTCGTGATCGACGTCCAGCGGGACTTCTGCGCGGGCGGAGCCCTCGCCGTCCCCGCCGGCGACGCGGTGGTCCCGGTCCTCAACGATGTGCTCCGCGGCGCGGCAGACCGCCGCATGCCCGTCTACGCGAGCCGCGACTGGCATCCCGCCACCACGGGCCACTTCGTCACCGGAGGCGGCGTCTGGCCGGTCCACTGCGTGGCGGGCAGCGACGGGGCCCGGTTCCACCCCGACCTGCGACTGCCGGCCGAAGCCGCCGTCGTCAGCAAGGGCGTCAAGGCGGACGAGGACGGGTTCTCGGCGTTCGACGGGCACCTGGAAGACGGCGCCATGCTGGAGGATAGCCTGCGGGCGGCCGGCGTCGCGCGCCTGCTCGTCGGCGGCCTCGCGACCGACTACTGCGTACGGGCCACGGTGATCGACGGGTTGCGGAAGGGATGGCCGGTGACGCTGCTGACCGACGCCGTCGCCGCCGTGAACCTCGAACCGGACGACGGCACGCGCGCGCTGGAGGAGATGCGGGCGACCGGAGCCGTCCTGCGCCCGTCTGTCGAACTGCGGTGGTCCTAGCTGCGACACGCCGCCCTTCGGCAGCTAGTGTTAACGACGCCCCGCTCGCCGGCATTCACTGGGCCATCGTCGGCGGCGAGAGCGGTCCCGGCGCCCGCCCCAAGGCGTCCGACCGGGTCCGCTCCATCCGCGACCAATGCGACCAACAGAACGTCGCGTTCTTCTTCAAGCAGGGGGCGGAACGCGCAAGAAGCAGGCGGGGCGCTAACTCGACGGCCGGACGTGGAACGCCACGCCGCTTCCGCGTCCTGCCCGCATTGATGACCCACCGTTCGGAGCGACACAAACGCCATAGCAATGTCTTTTCGATGGCACCCCCACGAACCTCCACCGCCCATTGAGGGACACAGCCGGGCGAAGCTCAAGGTCCGACCATCCGTGCAGAGGGATCCTGGGCCATTCGAGCCTGAGTGCGCCAGCCGCGGCCCGACGCGCTGCTCCGCCTCGCCCCCGAGGCGGGCGGCCGGTGCCGCGTGAGCGACGACGGCTACGTGCCGATTCCCGGGTTGCGGCAACCGCCGCGTCGACGCTCACCACATCCGCCACTGGGCCGACGGCGGCCCGACCGCGCTCGACAACCTGGTTCTGCTCTGCCGCCGACACCATCGGGCGGTGCACGAAGAGGGGTTCCGCGTCACGATGGACGCGGCCGGGGACGTGCGCTTCGCGCACCCGGACGGCCGCCCGCTCGTCGAGGCGCCGCCGGCACCGGCGTGGACGGGGCCGGCGCTGCAGCCGACGGACGCCCTGGCCGCGGCGGGCATCGAGATCGGCCCCGACACGGCGACGCCGTCCTGGGGCGGCGAGCGCCTCGACCTCGACTGGACGATGCACGTGCTGTGGCGGCCCCGCCGCGAGCCGACCGCGGAGTGAGCCGCGCCGTAGCACCCTGCGCACCGTCCGCTCCCGGCTCCGGCCCCGGAGCCTAATGCCGGCCCCCATTACCGCCGACAATCCGATCGACCTCGGTCGCCGAGATTCGCCACGCTCCCGATCCACGCCGGGCCTCGAGAGAACCGCCCTCTTGACAAGGACAACCCGATGGCCGCCTCGACAATCGAGTGGACCGATGCGACCTGGAACCCCGTCGCCGGCTGTACAGTCGTCTCGCCCGGTTGCGCGAACTGCTACGCCATCCGGATGGCCGCGCGGCTCGCCGCCATGGGCCACGCCAAGTACCGCAGCCTGACGCAACCGGCCGCCGACGGTCCCTCCTGGACGGGCCGGGTCGTCTGCGACGACGCCAGTCTCGACATCCCCCTTCGGTGGCGGAAACCGAGATTCGTGTTCGTCAACTCGATGAGCGATCTGTTCCACGCCGGGGTGCCTGAACCGTTCATCCGCCGCGTGTGGGGCACGATGGCGGCCGCTCCGCAGCACAACTTCCAGATACTCACCAAACGGCCCCGCCGCATGCGCGCCATCGCCGAGCGGCTCGATCTCCTCCCCAACGTGTGGCTCGGAACCAGCGTCGAGACATCCGATTACCTCTGGCGCATCCGCGAGCTCCAGGCGACCCGCGCGGCCGTACGGTTCGTCTCCTTCGAGCCGCTGCTCGGCCCCGTTAACGACGCCCCGCTCGCCGGCATTCACTGGGCCATCGTCGGCGGCGAGAGCGGCCCCGGCGCCCGCCCCATGGCGTCCGACTGGGTCCGCTCCATCCGCGACCAATGCGACCAACAGAACGTCGCGTTCTTCTTTAAGCAGTGGGGCGGCACGCGCAAGAAGCAGACGGGGCGCGAACTCGACGGCCGGACGTGGAACGCCACGCCGCTCCCGCGTCCTGCCCGCATTGATGACCCACCGTTCGGAGCGACACAAACGCTATAGCAATGTCTTTTCGATGGCACCCCCATGAACCTCCACCGCCCATTGAGGGACACAGCCGGGCGAAGCTCAAGGTCCTGCGAAGCTATCTTGGAGCCTACTTCGATCGGATCACGATACCCAAACAACTGCGGCTGGTCTTGCCGGGACCGGGCAAGGGTCACCGCTGACGGAGAGGCTTCGATGTCAGCAACAGAATCGCCGCGATGCGGCGGGCGGTGTCGGTGAAGTACTGGACCTCGTCGGCGGTGAGGGGCCGGCCGAGGATCTCGCGCTCGCGGTAGGAGAGCCACTTCTTGAGCACTTGGTAGCCGCCGAGGTGGTAGGACCAGACCTTGGCGGGCACGTTGCGCCAGAAGGCTCGCTCGTTCAGGTAGACATCGACCGATATCTCGCCGAGCACCGGCGAGGCGTCATCCAGGACGGTCCGCTCGTCTGGGGCGCAGGCGCGCTCAACGGTGCGGCCCTGACCTGGCATCACGGCGTCGCCCTGCCCGAAGTGTCCCCATCCGGCGGCCAGCGCAAAGTCGTCCGC
This sequence comes from Vicinamibacterales bacterium, assembly GCA_963664545.2. Taxonomy (GTDB): domain Bacteria; phylum Acidobacteriota; class Vicinamibacteria; order Vicinamibacterales; family UBA8438; genus JAJEEA01. Next base: position 5,622,336 of record OY761475.2, read on the forward strand.
GGTCATGTTGCGGCCGTCGACAGTGGACGGAACGGCAATTGCCGCGATTTCCGGACGCAGCGCGCCCTCCGTCACGCCGGGCACCGGCGAGTCCGGGTCGAGCAGGCGGGCGAGTTCGCGTCCCCGCGCCGCCGAATCGGCGAGGACTGCTGCGAGGGCGTGCACACCGCCCGTCTGAGCTTTCTCGACACTCAGCGGCAAAACGCCAGCCCCACCCTCGAACTCGGACCAACCGGGCATCGGAATCCGCGGCCACCCCATGCGGAGCGCGTCGGCGTTGGCCGCGCGGTAGGCGGGATCATGGAGAACGGCCAGAACGTGACGGAAGAGATCCTCCACCCCGAGCCCCAAGGCGTCGAGATAGCGCTGAGCCGCGCCGGACAGATTCGGACGGCGGCCGCCTTGGCCCATACCCTCACCGCGGAGCCAAGCAGGAAACATGCTCGCGCTGCGTTCGATCAGGTGGAGTTGGCCGATGTGTCTGGTGAAGCACGCCTGCGGCTCGGCGGCGTCCTTCCGCAGGTGTTGGGCGGCGGAGAGCCACATGTTCCCGCCGGAAACATGAGGCCGGTAGTCGGGTCTGGGGCGTGCCAACAGGCCCGCGTCCGACTCCCAGTAGAGCCAGCGGTTGTCGAACGGCCGATAGGCGCAACGAACGAACCCGCCGACGTCGGACCCACCGCGGGCGAGCAACCCGTCGCGCACCATCCGCGCGTCGAGACGCACCGAGGTCGTGTTCCTGATCGAAGCCGGATAGCGGCGGGCTATTTCCTCATGGGTCACGCGTGGGTCGAAGTAGTCGGCGATGCGGACGCGGAGCCGGTTCAAATCGGTGTCGATCAAGAACGCATCGCGGTCGGTCTTGACCCCCGGGAACGACGCCGGAAACAGCTCGGGCAGCGACGGCCAATCGAACCAGCCGTCGCTCACCGCCATCGGCACGAACGGCAGACCAAGCGGCAGCCGCGGGTCGACGCCGGTGTAGAGGGCGGACGGCACCACCTCGGCCGTGGCGGTCAGGTCCGCGCGCTTGGCCTGCCCCCACAGGTGGCGGAAGCCGACCTCGCCGGCTGCGGCGTGCTCGCGCTTGCGCACCAGCATGGCGATCGCCGTCCCAACCTGGATGCCGACCGGGTCGTCCGACGTCGAGAAGATGCTCGGGTCGGGTGAGCCGTCGGGGGCGAGCTTGCCGGTCTTGTACTTGTCGCCGTTCAGGCAGTCGACGCGGATCACGTCGAACGCCTCCAGATAGCGCTCGCGCATGCCCGTGAACGACAGGCCGTCGAGCCACGAATAGTTGGAGATGAAGCACACCACGCCCCGGCCGGTCTTCTCGGCGATGCGCCGCTCGGCCATGCGGAAGAAGCGGACGTAGAGGTCGTTCAGCCCCTGCCCCTCCGGGCGGCGCACGCGGCGCGTCACGCGGTAGGCTTCCGACAGCTCCCGCTCCTCTTCCACGGCCATGCCGGCGAAGCCGTTGTAGGGAGGATTGCCGAGGATGACGAGCACCGGCGTGTCCTGCTTGACGCGCTCGGCGCGGTCGCGCTCTTCCTCCAGCTCGGGGAACGGGAGCGGCTTGGTGGTGCGGGGCTCCCACCCGGTCAGCGCGTTGGTCAGGTAGACGCCGGCGCGTTCCCGCCCGTCGTCGGCGAGCGGCGCGTCGAGCCCCTGCATGGTCAGGCCGACCTGCAGATGGGCGACGACGAACGGTGCCGGCATGATCTCGAAGCCGAACACCCGTTCCATGGCCGCCTGCTTGACGCGGGCGCCGGTCAGGGCGCCGAGGCCACGGCCCCGCAGATTGGCGGCGATTCGGCGCAGGACCTCGGCGAGATAGGCGCCGGTGCCGCAGCACGGATCGAGGACATAGACGTTGTCGGCCGCGAGTCCCTCGGCGATGTCGAGATCGTCCTTCAGCGCCTTGTCGACCCGGGCCACCATGTAGCGGACCACCTCGGCCGGCGTGTACCAGACCCCCAGTTGCCTGCGCAGCTCCGGATCGAACGCGTGGAGGAACGGCTCGTAGAAGTACGGCACCGCTTCGCCTTCGCGGAAACGGGCGAAGAACGCGGACCGGTCGACGCGGTCGAGGGCCGCCGCGGTCCAGTCGAGCACGTCGACGAGGCCGAGCGGCTGCAGGCGGCCCGGGTCGGATATCTGCTGGAACAGCGCCCGCAGGACCGGCGCCCGCAGGTGCCACACCGCGGTGCGCCAGTCGAACGTCCCGGCCGGGGGCGGGGCCGCGCGCGCCCACAGGACCCACGCCGAGAACACGCCGTAGAACAGCGTCTGCACCAGGGTCGAACGGAAGAAGCGGGCACCGCGGTCGCCCTCGAAGCGGACGCCGAGCGCGTCTTCGAGCGCCGACCGGACGGCGGCGAGCGACGGCGCCCCGCCGGCCGCCTCGACGCGGGTCAGGCCGTCGCGCGCGTACGAGGCGAGCAGCCACGCGAGGTCCTTCGGCTCGGCGATCGTCGAACGGTGCGACAACGCCCGGCGGAGATATTCGCCCAGACCGGCGCCGGCGGCGCGGGCGAGGCTCTGCGGCGCTTCCAGCAGACCCTCGAACTCGTCGCGGCCGCCGGCCAGACGGAAGGACTCGAGCACGGTCTCCCCGTTCTCCGCGTCGGGGCCGACCAGCTCGAACTCGCGCAGGTTGGTCACCAGCACCAGACGGTAGCGCCCCCAGTAGCGGCTCACCTGCTCGCGCACCGCCGTCGCCCGCGTGCTGTCGCGCGGCGTCTTCACCTCGACGACGCCGCGCTCGGGGGCCTGCCCGTCGCGGGGCCGGCCCCGCTGCACCTGCCGCGCCGTGTAGAGGCCGAAGTCGGGATGACCGGCCCCCTGGTCGGCGAGCTCGGCGACGCAGAACACCTTCGGCCGAAGCGTCGCGCCGACCGCGTTCAGCAGGTTCGCGAGCGGCCCGTAGCTCGACCGCTCGCCGGTCGCGCCGCCCGACGCCCGGACCCGCCGCAGCTCCGTCAGGTAGGTCTCGACGGCGGCCGCCAGCTTCGCGTTCGCTCTCTGCATGCGGGGCAATTGTGGCACGCGGGGCCAAGACGCGATCGGATGCGCCGACGGTAGCCGACGGTCGAGGTGCTGCGCCAGGTCATGTACAATGCCCGAGGAGGCCGAAGAGCATGACCCATCTGCTCGCCGTTGAGAAGGCGTTCTGGGAGGAGCGCCGTGAGGACCTGACGAGGGAGCACGCGGGCAAGTTCCTGCTCATCAAGGGGCCTGAGGTCCACGGCGTGTTCGACTCGCACGATGCCGGGGTGACCGCCGGCATCGCGATGTTCGGGCGGGGGCCGTTCTGGGTCTGCAACGTCGACAACCCGGATCCCGATGTGCTCGTGATCCCGGCTTTGGCCCTGGGGGTACCGCTTGTCGCCCGTCTGTAATCTGAGAATCGAGTACCTCGGTCCCCCAATCGCCGACGCGACTCCCCAGCAAATGTATCGGGCCGCGCTGCACTTCCGCGGACCCACACTCGATGCGACTCTGTTGACCCTCCCCGACTCCGCGTCTCGGGCCGGAGTCGCGGGATCAGCTCTGGTCGACACGGGCGCGGCAGTCTCGTGCATCGATCGCGACGCGGCCGAGCGGGCGGGCTTGTCGGTTGTAGGGAAAGGGCGCCTCGGTTCGGCCACGCACTCGAACGAGGTCGTCCCGATCTATGCGGGCCGCTTGAGGATTCAGCGCTTCGTCGACATCTCTTTGATGAGCGCGTACGGGGCGAACCTGCAGCACCAGGGTCTGATCGCGCTGATTGGGCGCGACGTACTGCAGGAATGGACCGTCTTCTACAACGGCCCAGAGGGTTTGGTGACCCTGGCTCGGTAGAGCCTTCCCGCTCCGCCGGGGAGCCCATGACCCGCCGCAGCGCGGAGCCGTCGATGCCGGCCGACGGGGCGCGGCAACGACGACTTCACGCGGTTCCGCTGGCAGTAACGCTCGGCGTCCGCTCGTCGCCTCAACTGAGCAACCGGCAAGACACACGGCTTCAGCGCCCGAGCGCCTCCCACAGGTCCTCGACGCGGTAGCGCGACTCGTCGAAGCTGAAGGCGTCGGGGTCGAACGGCACTTCCCTCACGCTCGTGATCCGCGTCTCGTCGGCCGTCGGCGTACCGTCGGGCACCGCGCCCTGGTACACGGTCGCCAGCGTGAGCCGGTTGTTGATGGCGACGGCGGAGTCCGGGAAGAAGTAGGTCCAGAACTCCAGCGTCGCGCCGCTCGGCATCTCCGCGCGCTCGTGGCGCAGCGTCAACGGGCCGCGGGCCTCCTCGCCGACGTACCGCAGCGGCGCGGCCTCGCCGTTCCGCGACACCATGGTCGTCCCCGTCGCGGCCCCCGGGCCCGGCGGTCTGGCCGCGACCCGCCGGGCCTGCCGCGACCGCCGCAGCGCTTCCGCGGGAACGGGACTCGCCGGGAAGTTGAGCTCCCCCACCCGCACGACCCCTTCGTCGTGGTCGATCACGATCTGCAGGCCCTCCTCGGGCCCCGTGGGGGCGATGATCTCGGTGACGCGCCCGCCGTCGGCGGCGACCAGGTCCAGCCGCCGTTGACCGGTCGGGGCGAACGTGCGCCTGCCCTCCTCCCGGGACTGCACCGCGTCCCCGAGGGTCTGCGTCCTGACGTAGTCCACGACGTACATGCTCTGACCCGCCGCCAATGGCGCGGCCGTCAGTAGCATCGACATTGCGATCGCGAAAGTCCTCATGGTTCCTCCCTCCGAGCGATGGTCGCAGTACGGACACCGTCTCGACGCAGACGGCATCCGCGACGGTCGGCCGTCGACTCACGACACCGACGAGTGGCGATTATCGTCCTGAGCAAAATTACTCAGGTGGCTCACCAGGCCGGGCGGCCTGAGGTTGTGCCGATACACGGCCCGAGTCCGGCCGTCGACCCTGGTCGACATTCACCCGGTTCGGCAAAGCGAGCGACACCGTGCAGGTGAGCGGACTATACTGGAGCAGGGTGTCGTCGGCACACAAAGCAAGGCAGGTTGACGATGGAGCACTCCGACCAAGCCGTCCGCCTCGCCCGGGTAAAGGCGCTTGCCGAAGAGACGTTCGGCGACAGCCGCAAGGCTCACCGCTGGCTCCACCGGGAACTGCCGTTGCTGGACGGACGACGTCCGATCGATGTGGCTCGTACCCAGACCGGCACCAGAATGGTCGAGAACCTGCTGGCGAGCATCGCCTGGGGCGCCCCTGTGTGATGCAGCTCGGGGGTTTCGTCATGGCGTCGCGAACCGGTTGATTCGCCGTGCGCCTTCGCCGTGGACGAGTCCCACGCGGTGAAGCGCGGCGGCGAGGGTCCGCCAACTGTAGGCGCCTTCGAGCGGGAGACGCCTGACTCGACGCTGGCGAAGGGACCGCTCGCCGGCTTCGTGATGCGCGGGGCGGAGTAGGTGACCGCCCGTGCGTTCTCTGCGCCGGAGTTCGTCACGGCGATCGTCTGGACCGTGTCCGGCATGGCGGTTCCATTGTACGCCTGCTCCGCCGCCCCGCCAGCCGGCGCAGCCCGCCCGGCCGACCCGCAGGCGGGGTCCGGGGACCCGCCCCGGAATCCGCCACCGCCCCCGCCGTCACTCGGCCCCGTCCCTGAAGAACGGCAGCACGAACGGCAGCAGCCACAGCAGCACGACGACGATGGCGAGCACCGTGAAGACGTCGAAGCGGCGCGGGGGCGGGGGCCGGTTGACGGCCACCCGCACGCGGTCGACCATCAGCCGGCCGACCCACCCCAGCACCGTCGCGAGGACGATCCACTTCAGCATCGCGGCTCAGTCGACGATCGCCTGTTCCATTCGGGCGTCGCGGCTCAGTCGATCGCCTGTTTCCGTTTCGGCCACCGCGGCTCAGTCGACGATCGCCTGGTTAGGTCATGGTCCAGTCGATCACCGCGGCTCAGTCGACGATCGCCTGGTAGGTCATCGTCGCGAGGTCCGGCCGGACGTTGAGGTGCGTGTAGGGCCGGATCTGCTCCATCAGGATGCCGATCAGCTCCTCGGACGGGTCGACCCAGAAGATGGTGCCGAAGGCGCCGCCCCAGTAGTAGGAGCCCTCGGAGCGCGGGGTGCCCGAGGGGCCGAGGTCGGTGACCACCGCGTAGCCGAGGCCGAACCCGTAGCCGGGGCCGGCGAGCCAGATGCCCTTGTCGCCGGTGTGGTTGGCGGTCATCAGCTCGACCGTCTTGCGGCCGAGGATGCGGGCACCGTCGAGCTCGCCGCCGTTGAGCATCATCTGGTGGAAGCGGAAGTAGTCGCGGGCGGTCGAAACCAAGCCTCCGGCACCGCTGAAGTAGGTGTGGGGCTCGGCCACGAAGCGGCTCTCGGCCGTCGGGGCCTCGGCCAGCTCGATCTTGCCGTCGGCGTCGGGGCGGTAGAGGGCGGCGAACCGGCCGAGCTTCGACTTCGGCAGATAGAAGTGAGTGTCCCGCATGTCGAGGGGCTCGAAGATGCGCTCCTTCAGGAACGCGTCGAGGGTCTGGCCCGACATGACCTCGACGAGCCGGCCCACGACGTCGGTGGCGCGGCCGTACTCCCAGTGGTCGCCGGGGTGAAAGTTGAGGGGCAGGGTGGCGAGCCGCTTCAGCATGTCGCCGACCGTGTCGCCGGGCTCGCGCGGGGCCACCACCCGCTGGAACTCGGGCTGGGTGATGCCGCGGTAGGTGTTGGCGAGGCCCGCGGTGTGGGTCAGGACCTGCTGCACGGTGATCGGCCGGACCGCCGGCACCGTCTTGTAGCGGCCGGTCAGCCGCTCCTGCGGGGGCGCGGGAATCGCCACCCGCATGTCCGCGAACTCGGGCAGCCACTTCGCGATGGGGTCGCGAAGCTGGAAGCGGCCCTCCTCGTAGAGCATCATCAGCGCCACCGACGCGATGGGCTTGGTCATCGACGCGATGCGGAAGATGGTGTCGTGGGTCATCGGCGCGCCGGCCTCGACGTCGCGCTTGCCGAGGGCGGAGAAATGCACCACCTTGCCCCGGCGGGCCACCAGGGTCACGACGCCGGCCACCTCGTCGCGGTCGATGTAGCCCTGCATGACCTTGTCGAGGCGCTCCAGACGGGCAGAGGACATCCCCACCGCCTCGGGCTCGGCCGCCGGCACGCCGTCCATCATGGGCACGTCGCCCGGCGCGTTCGCGCTCCCCGCGGCGACCGCCGCCGCCAGCAACACGACCAGCACCCACCACTTCGTCGTCGATCTCGTCATCACTCTCTCCTCGATGTTCGCATCCGCCGGTCGCCCGGCCATCGGTCCAGTTCGCATCCGCCGGTCGCCCGGCCGCCGGTCCGGCGTCTTCCTCTGCCGGGTGACCCGGGACGGCTCCTCGATCCAGTTCGCATCCGCCGGTCGCCCGTCGGTCGATCCAGTTCGCATCCGCCGGTCTCCCGCCAGTCTCCCGCTCAGTCGCCGATGCCCCGCCCGCACCGCGGGGCCATCATCCACGTTCCGTCACGATCCTGACGCCAGTAGCGCACCACCGGCGGGTCGGGCCGCTCGTCGTACGGATCGATCTGCACGAAGCTGTAGCACGGAGGCAGTTGCTCGGGCCGCATCGACTCCAGCAACGCCGCCTCCGACAGCCCCAGGCGCCGCCGGTGCTCCGCGAGCTGCCGCGGAGTCACGGTGCGCTGCCACGCGCCCCCGTTGACGACGATCGGGGTCGCGGCGCCGCGCACCGGCGAGAAGCCGTCGACGACGTAGGTCAGGCCGGCCTCGACGCGGGTGAAGTTGCCCTGGCGGTAGTCGGCGAGATGGGTGTGCCCGTGCACCATGACCGCGACGGGCCGGGGGTCGGTCAACTGCTCCAGGTGTCGGCCGAACACGCGGTCGCGCGAGCCCCAGAAGTACTCGAAGCGCGGCGCGTCGGTCTCCGGGGTGCGCGGGCACTCGGCGAGCGGGGGGCCGGTGGGGTCGAGCTGGGTCAGGATGCGCTCGAAGCGCCGCCGCGCCCGCCGGAGGGCGGCGCGGTGGTCGCAGAGGGCGGTCAGCTCGTCGTCGGTCAGCCCGTCCATGAGGGCGGTCAGGCGGCCGGCGTCGAGGGCGCGCGCGGCGAGCGGCTTGAACCGGTCGTCGTCGGGCAGCGACTCCACGAGGAACCGCGGCCCCGCCCCGCGCACCGCGGCCAGGTCCCACGCCGGGGACTCGACGTCGCCGCGGTCCAGGTCCATCCGGAACTGCTGCCAGGACATCCGGAAGAGCAGGAAGCGCAGCAGGTCGGCCGCCGCCGGACCCGCGTCTTCGACCCCCGCCGCGGCGAGGGCCTCGCGCACGCCGGCGCCGTTGTCGGCGAGGTTGTCCACGATGGGGAACCGCGGCTCGTGGCGGTCGTACAGCGCCTGCACCACCGAGTGCCCCCACGGCCGGGCAACATGCCGCTGCCCGGAGCGGGTCACGAACGGGACCGGCCAGTCGTCGAACCGGGCGGCCCGGCCCTCGATCTGATGGCCGTGCTCGGCGTGGATCAGCCCGTCGGTGGAGCGCCAGAACCCTTCCCCGGCCACCCTGACCCTCCCCGGCGCGGCCGCGAACGCCTCGACGGCGCGCCGCCGGACCGACGGGAACAGCAAGGCCGCGTCGTGGTCGCCGGGCACGAGCACCAGCCGGTTGTCGCCGGCGGCGGCGAACGCCGCGAGGGCGGCCGTTTCGTCGCGGTGCGCCGCGAGCACCCGGTCCAGGCGGGCCAGCGCCTCGGCCTCGGTACACCCCAGCGCCGGGTCGTCGTAGGCGCAGGCGCCGTCGCCCGACTGCAGCAACTCGAACGTGTCGCCGTTCAGGACGAGGGCGGTCGGACCGCCCTCCTCCGCCAGGGCGGTCAGGAACCCCCGGAGGTCCTCCGCCCACCGGAAGTCCTCGTACGGCGACCACGCGCCATCAGGTCCGCGCCCCTCGCCCAGGCGCAGGTCGCCCATCACCACGACCCGGCGCGGCGCGTCGCCCGCGGCCTGGACATGCGCCGGGACCCCCGACATCACGACCGCAACGATGAGAGCACCCAGCTCGGCGAACCCGCGCATCGCAGACACCCTACTCCTCCCTGGCCAGCGAGAGCCGCACGATCTCCTCGTCGTTGCGGACGACCACGTGGCGGTTCGCGTAGGCGGGGTGCGACCAGTTGACGGCGCGGCCGGAGAGCCGCCGCCGCACGTAGGGATGGGTGGGCTCGATGAGCGGGGTGCGGCTGACCTCCTCGTACCCGTCCGGCGAAAACCGCGCGATGACGAGGTCGCCGGTGTCGGTGTTGACGAACCAGCGGTCCCCGTTGCGGACGAAGAACGCGGTGGCCCAGTTGGTGCTCTCGCCGATCAGGGCCTCGGTCTCCCACACCCGCCGGCCCGTCGCCGCCTCGAGGCAGCGGAGGACGCCGTGGCCGTCCACGCCGTAGACGTGGTCGCCGTGGATGAGGGGGGTGCTGATGACCGAGTTCAGGGTGTTGAAGTCGAAGCCGTACTCGGGGTCGCTCTCCCCCACCCCCTCCCAGAGGACCTCCGCGCCGGGGCGGTCCTCGTCGAGCAGCAGCATGCGCGCCCCGCCGTACTGCGACGTGAAGAACAGGTAGCGGCCGCTGTGGACGGCGGTCGCGGGGTTGATGCCCATGTCGACGATGTGGCGGATCTCCCAGTGCACCTCGCCGGTCTCGGGGTCGAGCGAGCTGATGTCGCGCGGGTGCCACGCGATGAGCTGCCGCGCGCCCCCCGCCTCGATGATGATGGGCTGGCTATAGCCGGGCTCCCAGTCGGACGACAGGGCCCGCCAGATCTCCTCGCCGGTGTGCTTGTCGAACGCCATCATCTTGGCGTTCGGCTCGCCCCCCACGAGACAGATCAGCCGGTCGCCGTCGACGAGCGGTGCCCCCGACATGCCCCACGACGGCACCTCGGTGTCGAAGTCGGCGGGAAAGTCCCGCTCCCAGCGCACCGTCCCGTCGGCGACGTCGAGGGCGAGCAGCCGGCCCATCGCCCCGAGCACGTAGACGCGGTCGCCGTCGACGGTGGGCGTGGCCCGCGGGCCGATGGCGTAGACGAGCTGCAGCCCCGCGTAGTCGGTCTCCCACTCGTGCGTCCACAGCACCTCGCCGGTGGCCTCGTCGAGGGCGACGGCCCGCTCGACGACCGCCGTCGACCGCGGGTCGAGGCGGCGGGCGTCGGTGACGAAGACGCGCCCGCCGGCCACCGCGGGACCGGCGTAGCCGCCGTGGATGGGGGTGCGCCACGCCACCGGGAGGCCGCCCGCGGGGAAGGTCTCGACGAGGCCGGTCTCGTGGAGGACGCCCCCGCGGCCCGCCCCGCGCCACTCGGGCCAGTCGTCGGCATGAACCGTCGGCGCGACGCCTTCGGCGACGAGCACCGCCGAGCCTGCGATCAGCAGCACCAGAAATCGGGATCCCATGAGTTGCGCTACTCGTCGGGCTGGTACCGTGGCGAGGCAGTTTCCGTCACCGTCCTCACTTGCCATTGCACAAGCCTCCTTGCACTTCCGGGCTCCACCCCCCACGCGGAGGGCGGCGGGGTGGGCGGGGTGGGCGCGGGGGTATCATTCGGCCCCGCTTGCGCCGCGCGGAATCGAGCGACGAAATGGCGAAGTCGAGGCTGTTCAGCGGTCCCCAGGCTTGCTGCCGTTGCACAACGCGGTCGCGGACCAGTTGGTCGTGGAGTTTGGCGACCGATGCTCGGGCTTGCCTGACATGGGTCAAGGCCGCTTCCCAAGCGGCCAGTTCATCCTTGCTCATCGTCCCATCCCCCCGTCGTATCTTGTCAGCGGTCTCCCACGCGAGCCGGCTCCGTCGGAACCGCCGGCATCGGCCCTCCGTCAACTGCGGGTAGAACCATGACCAAGTTCCTGCTCTGGTGCATCCTCCTCGTGCTCTGCTGGCCGCTGGCCCTGCTGGCGCTCCTGCTCTACCCCATCGTCTGGGTGCTGCTGCTGCCCTTCCGGCTCCTCGGCATCGCGGTGACCGGGGTCTTCGCGCTGCTCACCGCGATCATCATGTTCCCGGCCCGCGTGCTCGCCGGTCCGAGGGCGCTCTAGCCGGAAACGCCACTAGACCGCAGATCCGCCAGTTCCACCAGCACCCTGCACCGCAGCCGCGCCGAACACCCGGACAGGGCACGGCGTCACCCCGCCGGGGCATTGATGCGGCGCGGCCGCGCCATCCCGCCGCCGGCCGTGGCTGCCGCTGACGACCCCGAGGATCCCGCCGCCAGCGGCATGACCCGCGGCGTCCGCGCCTCCCCTACGGCAGCTCGTTGTAGATCACCCGCACCGCCGCCTCGAGACGGGTGGAGTCGTAGTGGGGGTACCCGCTCGCGAGGCTGACGCCGCCCGCCGCGTCGTCCTCGCTCAGGCCCGCGCCCTTGGCCGTCCGCACCGCGTCCACGAGGTCGGCGTTGAAGCGCTGGAACTCCTGGAAGCTCTCCCACGTCGTGACCGGGATGTGCCCCGGCACCACCACGTCCACGCCCTCAATGCCGGCGATGGCCGCGGCCAGCGTCCGGGGCATGGCGAGCCCGCTGCCGCCGTTGCTGGTGTCGAGGAACGGCGCGTCCCGCCACGGGAACATGTCGCCGGTCTGCAGCACCCCGAGGGCCGGGTACACGATGAACGTGTCGCCGTCGGTGTGGCCGGCCCCGAAGTGGTACAGGTCGATGCGGTCCGCCCCCGAGCCGAGGCTTATCCGGTCGGCGTAGGTGGCGGCGGGCAGGAACCGCGCGTTGTCGCCCTGGAAGTTGTCCATGCGCTGCATGTTGGCCTTGGTGTTCTCGTGGGCCACGATGCGCGCCGCGTCGAAGAACTCGTTGCTGCCGACGTGGTCGCCGTGGGTGTGGGTGTTGACGATGGTGACGACGGGCTTGTCGGTCACCGTCCGGATGCGCTCGAGGATCACGGGCCCCCACCCCGGCAGCTTGGTGTCGACGATGGCCACCCCGTCCTCCATCACGAAGACGCCGACGTTCCCGCCGCTGAACAGCGACCGGTCGACCGGCGACGATCCGGTGATGACGTAGAGGTTGTCCTTCACCTGCTCGATGACGGCGGCGTCCACCGCGTCCGGGTTGAGCTGCTGGAACCCGCCCGCCCCGACCGACAGAACGCCGACCGCCACCACCGCGCCGAGCGTGATGCTGCGTCTCATCTCCGTTCACTCCCCTGCGTTCGCATCCCTCATCGCCCCCCCGACGCGCTGCGCGCCAGTGGATAGATTTACCACAACCGGCGTCGACTCGACGCGCGACCTCCGGGCGGGCGGCCGTGCCGTACGCTATTCTCTGGACACGGGACAGGTGTCCAGAGACTCCCCATGTTTCCCAGGAGGTCGGAGATGAGGCAGAAACAGATCGTAGCGCTCGGCGTCCTCGCCGCTATCGTCGCCACGGCAGGCTTGGCCCCGCCGGCGGCAGCCCAGGACGGGCCGCGCACGGCGTGGGGCACCCCGGACCTGCAGGGCGTGTGGGACTTCCGCACCATCACGCCGCTGCAGCGCCCGGAACGGTACGGGGACCGCGAGTTCCTGACGCAGGAAGAGGCGGCCACCCTCGAGCAGGGCGCCGTCGACCGCGACGAGCGGCTGCTGCTCGCGCCGCCCCGCCGCACCGAGGCCGGGGGCAGCGTCGGCGCCTACAACAACTTCTGGATGGACCGGGGCACCCGCACCATCGAGACCCGCCGGACTTCGCTCATCATCGATCCCCCGAACGGGCGCATGCCGGCGCTGAGCGAGGCGGGGCAGGCGCGGGCCGACGCGCGGCGCGAGTACCGGGCCGAGCACCCCGCCGACTCGTGGCTCGACCGCAGCACCTTCGACCGCTGCATCCTCGGGTTCAACACCGGACCCCCGATGACCCCGGGCGGCTACAACCAGAACATGCAGGTGTTCCAGACCGAGGACACCGTCGTCATCCTGAACGAGATGGTGCACGACTCGCGCATCATCCCCATCGACGGCACGCCCCGCACCGGCATCGGGTCGTGGACCGGCGAGTCGCGCGGCCACTGGGAGGGCGACACCCTCGTCATCGAGACGAACAACTTCACCGACAAGACCCGCTGGCGCGGCTCGTCCGAGAACATGACCCTGGTCGAGCGGCTGACCCGGCAGGACGCGGACACCCTGGTGTACACGTTCACGGTCACCGACCCCGACACCTGGGTCCAGCCGTGGACGGCGGAGATCCCGATGCGGCTAGGGGAGGAGCCCCTGTACGAGTACGCGTGCCACGAGGGCAACTACTCGATGGAGGGCATCCTCGCCGGCGCCCGCGCCGACGAGCGGGCGGCGGCCGAGCAGCAGTAGCCGCGCCGACGAGGGGCGCGCGCCACGCGTCGTCCGTGGTTCGGTTGCGCGGGAGTCCCCAGAACGCCGGGACTGCTTCCAGGAACGCCGCGCACCACACGCGGCCCTTGCGTGCCGGCGCCCCTACCCCGCGTCCGCGCCCTCAATCGCCCGCGTGAGGGCCGGGGTGCGGCCGAGCAACCGGGCGTAGAGCGCGAGCTGGGCGCGGTGGTACTCCTCGTGGGCGATGCCGTGGTGCAGCCAGGTCAGGCGGGTCCCGCGCTCGCCGTCGAAGCGGCGCACGTACTGCAGCATCTGCACCTCGCCGGCGGCGCGGAGCTGCCGCGCGCCGTCGCGGAAGCTGCTGCGCAGCAGGCGCAGCCATTCCGCGCGCGGGCGGGGCTTCTCGACGCCCTTGGCGTAGTGGCGGATGAACGCCGGGAAGCTCTTGCGGGTGAAGTCGGCGGTGGGACGGGTCAGCTCGTTCGTCCACATCATGGCGGTGGCCACGACGTGGGCGACCAGCTCGTCCACCGACCGGGCGCCGGGCGCGGGCCGGAAGTCCCAGTCGCGGGCGGGGATGCCCGACGCCTCGGCGATGACGCCCCGGCGGGCGCCGTCCCACGCCTCTATCGCTTCCTCGAGCAGACTGTTCATGGTCATCCGGTTCACGAACACCAATCGTGCTTCGTGCCGCCGTCGTACGAGACGGCGTGCCCCTGGTCGATCATCCACTGGTTCAGATTGACGACCGTCCCCGTCGCGTTCACGGTCCCATCGCGGTTGAGGGGGTAGCCGAGGATGTAGCCGAGCTGGCGGCCGTACTTCTCGCGGTCGGCGGCGAACACGAGGGCGAAGGCGTGGGTCTCGGCCATGGCCGCCGCCTTGTTGCGGAGGGCCGTGCGGGCGGCGCGGGCCTTCGTTTTCTCGGCGTCGCATTTTCCCCGCAGCTCCGGCGTGTCGATGCCGGCCAGCCTGACCGAATCGACCAACAGCGTCGGCGGATAAGGCAGGAGCGTCAAGGCCCCGTGAACGGTGTCGCCGTCGTAGACGCAGCCCTGCCACGTCCCCTCCGTCTGCGTCTTGTCCGGGCAGTAGAACTCGAACGGCACCTGATGGGTCTGCGCCTCCGCGAGTCCGGCGAATCCGACGACAGCGAGCGCGACAACGAGTCGAAGCCGAGTCAACATACGCGACCTCTGGCCGGCAAGGCGTCGGGATGGCAGGAAATGCCCCGGACCCGCCGGCAGACGTGGAGATTATCGCGTACATCGCCAGGCGCCGCTCCCCGGGCCCCGACGGGCGGGGCGGAGAGGGCGCGGTGGCCGCGGGTCAAGCGTCGAGGAAGCGATCGCGGTGCCGCGGGTCGGGAGCCGGGCACGACGCGTGGCGGCCGAAGATCCGGTACCGGTGGGCCGCGACCCGGTCGTAGAGCCAGTCCCGCAACGCCGGGGGGACCCCGCGCAGGACCGTCGCGCCCCGCCACGGCCACCCGAGCTCACCCAGGACAAACAGGGCGGCGGCCGACCGGTTCAGAACCCGGCGCGCCGTCGACCGGTAGTCGACGACGACATGCACCGTGTCGAGCCGGTCGGGGTCTCTGCCGAACGCCTGAACGAGGTCCCTGCCGACGGGGCTCTGCAGCGCCGCGAAACGGAATCGACAACGGTGGTCGCGCGCGAGCACGAACCGGACGAACCAGTCGCAGAGCCCGCACACGCCGTCGTACAGCAGCAGGTGGCGGCCGGAATCGCTATCGTCGGTCATCCCCACCCCGATGCGCCCCGCCGTCGGCACCCGCCCGTCCGCCCGCCGTCCCGACGCCGCCGGACGACGCCCGTCGCGGAGGCCGCCGGGAACCCGGGGGCCGTCGGCGCTGCGGGCCGTGCGCGCCACCGACCGACCCCGCGCCGCACGGAGCACCGCCCCCCGAGCCGCCGACACCCTCGGAAGGCCGAGGCACGTCAGAAGCGCAGCAGGCGCGTCGCCTTGACGACGAAGGCGCGGTTCTCGAGGAACGGGCCGCGCGGGTCGAGGGTGTCGCGCTCGTCGGTGTAGACGACGAACAGCTCGCTGCCCGGCTGGTACTCCCAGCGGAAGCGCAGGTTGGTGCCGAGCGAGTCGAGGGTCGAGTTGTACTGCACGAGGGCGGCCACGAACATGCGCGGGGTCAGCGTATAGGTGGTGCGCACCGAGACGAGGTCGGTCCGGAAGTCGCCCTCGGGCAGCTTGAGCCAGTTGAACGACAGCGACGGCTCGAGGTTGAGCTGCGACGAGAGGTAGATGCGGCCGAAGGTGTAGCCGATGCCGGTGCGCTCGCCGCCGAAGAAGCCGCCCCGGTCGAAGCTCAGCCCCCCCGACACCGTACGCTGCTGGCCCGGCGCGTAGACGACGCGGGTATTGGTGAAGCGGTAGGCGCCGGCGGGAATGGTGATGGCCGGGGTCATGTCGAACGGCCGCTTCAGCAGCTCGTAGCTATCGGTGACGCCGGCGAAGAACAGGTCGCTGTTCTCGAACTCGATGCCGAACAGCCCCTGCCGCGCCCGCGTTTCGAGGAGGCCGCCGCCGTCCGTGGTGTAGTCGAGGCTGCCCTGGAACAGGAACTTGCGGATCGACGCGATCGACAGGGGCCGCGGACTGAACCGGCCCTCCACGAAGTTGCGCCGGAAGTCGTGCCGGCGGACGAAGCCGACCTCGGGCCGGAAGTCGGCCCCGACCCCCAGCCGCTCCGCGACGAGCCCCCAGCGGTCGCCGCGGTAGTCCAGCTTCGCCTGATAGCTCATGGCGTCGCCACGGTCGACGCCGGGCAGCCGGCTCTCGGCGAAATAGGTCGTGATGTTCAGGTTGTCGTAGAACGAGAAGAGCCCGTCCACCCCGTACACCTGGTTCGCCCCGCCGCCGTCGAGCGACACCGAGCGGCCCGTGAACAGCGCCCCGACCGCGCTGCGGCGCAGGACGTCGCGCTTGACCCGCGCGACCGAGAAGTTCGTCGGCGCGGCCCCGCCGGCCCCGTCGGTCTGCACGTTCAGCACCCCGACGCTGTACGGCCCGGTCTTGCCGGTCAGCCGGCCGCCGGCCCGGATGGGCACGGTCCGGCCGTCCTGCAGCCCGATGCGCCGGCTGAAGAACAGGATGGGGGCGGTGCCCGAGAACTGGCCGCCCCCGAAGTAGAACTGCGTCGAGTCGCTGCTGAAGCCGCCCCCGAAGTCGAAGATGCCCTGCCCCTCCAGGAAGAACTCGCGCTTCTCGGGAAAGAACAGGCTGAAGCGGGTCAGGTTGACCTGCTGCTCGTCGACCTCGACCTGCGCGAAGTCGGTGTTGTAGGTGAAGTCGGCGGTGAGGCCCTCGGTCAGGCCGTACTTGACGTCGAACCCCACGTCGCCCCCCGTCGTCGTGCGCTCGTCGGGGGCGCGGGCGAGGTCGGTGGTGACGTCGGAGATGCCGTAGGGCTTGACCTCGAGCCGGGTGCCCGAAGCGGGCACCTCGAGCCCCACGAGGGTCGCGGCCGACGACATCTTGTAGGTCCCGGCCCAGCTCAGGGACGCCGGGATCGGGGTCAGGAACGACGACTCGTTGGTCGACGCCACCCGGCGCTGCACGTTGACGCCCCACAGTTGCGCCGGTCCCGGCCGGTACCGGAGCGACTTGAAGGGAATGGCGATCTCCACCGTCCACCCCCCGTCGAAGCGGCCCGCCCGGACGTCCCACACCGTGTTCCAGTCGATGTTCTGGCTGCGCTCGTCGGTGACGAGCCCGTCGAAGAGGCCCCCGAGCGCGTTGGTGGTGAACGAGAAAGCGTTGCGCCGGTCATAGAACGTGTCGAGGACGACCGAGACGGTGTCGTTGCCGTACATGCCCCAACTGTCGCGCCTCATCTCGTTGGCGACGATGCGCTCCGGCTCGGCGCTCCAGCAGCGGGCCGACACGTACAGCGTGTCGTCGTCGAACGTCATCCACACTTCGGTCTGGTCGACGGCGGGCTCGCCCTCGACCGGCTCCTGCTGGATGAAGCCGGTCACCGGCGGGACGTCGAGGTAGACGCGCTCGTCGAGGCGGCCGTCGAGCCGCAGCGGCGCGTCGAGGCGTATCGCGCGCAGGGTCAGGCGCCCGAGTTCGTCGCGGGCCGCGACCTCGGGCGGCAGGGGCGGCGGCGGGCCGTGGATGATGGCCGGCACCGCCGCGAACCCGGCGGCGGTCGTCGTCCCGGCTCGCCGGCCGGGGGCGATCCGCCCGGGCACCCCGCCCGCACCGGGGGTCCCCCCTCCCCGACCCTCTCCCGCTGGACTCGACGCCGGGGACAGGGTCGATCTCGGCATCGCCCCCGGCGACCGACCCTCTCCCGCCAGCCCGCTCGCCGGACTCGACCCGGCCGGCCCCGTTCCCTGACCGGCACCGGACGGGGCACCCCGCGGACGGGCGGCGGACGCCCCCGTTCCCGGAATCGCGGCGGCGGCCTCCGCGCCGGTCCGGGGCGGGGCGGGCTCGGGTGGCCCGGACGGGGTCGCGGGCGGAGCCGGAGCAGGAATGGGGCGCAACGCGGCCGGGGGTGGAGCGAGAACCCAGTCGGGCGTTCCCGCGCGTGCCGCCCCCCACCGCCGCGATCGGGCACCGGCCCCAGCCCGCGGCCGCTTCGCCCCGCCCGCCGCTTCCGCGAGACGGGCGGCCAGCTCGTCCTGCAGGCCGAACAGGTCCGCGAGCGCCCCGTCGACGCGCGTGCCGGCCAGGACGCGCCCGTTGGCGGGGTCGAGCAGTTGTGCGGTGATCCGGAGGCGGGCACCCACCCGCTGGTAGGCCCCCGCCACCGTCACCCCCGCCGGCACGGTCCCGGTGCGGCCGAGATCGGCGGCGAGGGTCTCGGCGATGCCGTCGCCGATCCAGGCGTCGGCGGGGTCGCCCGACAGGTTGGTGAAGGGCGCGACATCGAGGCGGGCGGCGGTGCCGACGGGCGGCGGCGCGGCCCGGCCGAGGACCGGCGGCGCGAATGCGGCACCCGCGGGCGGCGTCGCGCCCTGGCCGAGGACCGGCGGCGCGAATGCGGCGAACACCGCTGGAACCAGACCAGCGACCACGGATCGGATCGTCGAAACGACAAACACAACCCCTCATGATAACCGGGCCTGTCCGAGGCTCCTTCGCGTCCTCCCCCGCACCTGCCCGCCGCGCTCGTCCTGGTACACTGCGGCGGCGCATGCGGCATGCATCGGTCATCTGGCTGGCCGGCGGCCTCGGATGCCTGGCCTCCGGCGTCGCGCTGGCCTTCTCGCTGTCGTTCGAGGCGGGGGCCGCCCTCGTCCTGCTCGGCGCGGGCGCAACCGGAGCCGGCGCCATGGCCCTGGGGCGCGGCAGCGCTCCCGACCCGCGGACGACGGCCGAGATCGACCGCCGGCTCGACGACCTGAGGACGCTCGACGCCAGGCTGACCGCGGCCGGGGTGTCGCCGGTCGAGCGCACCTACGACGAGCTGCTGCGCCGCCGCCCCGAAGCGGCGACCCCGCCCGCGGCCCTCGACGAGCGGGAGCGCCGGCTCGGCGAGATGATCCGCGACCGCTGCGACCGGGTGTGGGAGGGCATCCGCGACCGGCGCTACGTCCGGCGGGACGACGGGCGCGTCGTGGACCTCGACGGCGCGGCCATCTTCGTCGAGCTCCGCGACATCGTGCAGGAGGTCGCCGAGCTGTACCACGCCGGGTCGGACAACGCGGTGCTGGAGGCGCGCACCGGCGACATCGCCCTCGCGGTGCGGTCGGCCGTCGGCGAGCTGCTGGAGGCGGCGCGGCAGGCGCCGTTCGTCGACCCCGCGGACTGGTCGGTCAAGACGGTGGTGACCCGGCTCGAGCAGGCCCAGCAGGGTCTCGCCCTGTACCGGAAGATCGAGCCCTACGAGCACTACGTCAACGGCGCGATCCTCGCGGCGCGGCTCGCCGCCGGCTCGAACCCCATCGGGGTCGTCGCGTGGACGCTGGGCACGCAGGCGGCCAAGCGCGTGGGGAAGCGGCTCATCAAGTCGCGCGCGGAGGTGTGGGTGAAGGCGCTGCTGGAGAGCTCGGTGGCGCTGGTCTACCTGCGGGTGGCGCGCATCTACGACCCCCGGCGCCCGTACCGCGGGCCCGACTGGATCGCACTGGTGGAGGCGATCCGGATCCACGCCCTCGTCTCCGGCATCGACCACAACCGGCGGCGGCTGCTCGACCGCGTCCTGCGCGCGCCGATCCCCGACGAATTCGCGAAGATGGCGCTGCTGCGCGCGCTGGCCGAGGACCGCGCGCCGGCGCCGCCGGCGGTGCCGCCGGTCGACCTCGACGGGCTGCGGCCGGCCGACCGGCAGGCGGTCGGGGAGCGCCTCGCCGACCTGCTCTCGGGCATGCGCGGCCTGCAGGCGCCGGCCGCGCGGGCGGCGATCGAGGCCCTGCAGCGCCGCCTGCCGCTGCCCGTCGACCTCGCGGCCTCGGACCGCCCCGAGGCGGCGCGGGCGGCCGACGGGTTCGCGCTGCTCGCGGCGCTGGCGCGCGACCGCCTCGACGCGGACCGCGCGCAGGCCGCCCGGCTCCTCCGAGGCGGCGTGTTCAACGCGCGCGTGAGAGAGACGCTGGACGACGACGAGGAAGCGGAACGGATCCTCGAACGCGCGGTGGCGGCGGCGTACGAGGCCGCCAGCGGTCCGGGAGAACGGGATCCGGCCGCGCCCCCGCCCACCCTCGTGGGAGACGCCCTGGCCGAGCCGCTGCTGACGTCGGTGGCCGACCTGCTGTGCGCCTCGGCGGCCCCGTGGCCAGTCGAACACGACCACCTGGTGCTGCTGTACGCGTCGGTGCTGCTGCCCGAGCGCAAGCAGGTCGCGGCGGCCTGGAAGCGCTACGTCGACGCCGCGTCCCAGCGCCTGCGGGAACGGCTGCGCCTGGCCGACCTCTCGACCTGGCCGGCCCACGCGGCGCCGGCGATCCTCCGCCAGCTCGGCGACGACGGGCCGGGCCTCGCGGTGCTCACCGCGACCACCGGCGCGGGACGGGCGCGGTGGCTGGCGTTTCATCGCGACCGGGTCGTCGTCGGCTCGGTCCCCGACAAGGAGCTCGCCATCGACGACGGCGAGGCGGAGGTCCATCCCCTCAGTCCGGAGCTCCACCCCCTGGCACCGGTCCGGTTCGCCCGCCGACGGGGGCGCCTGACCGACGACCTCGTGCTCCGCTGCGGCGGGGAGCGGCTGACCGTCGCCAGCGGCAAGATGGGCAACTTCGAGCGGCGTTTCCGCCCCCTGCTGGACGCCCTCGACCTCGATGCGGCCGGACTGGACCGCGAGGGGTGAGGAGCGGCCGGCGCTACAATGGCCCGTGCCCGGCATCCTCCCGGCCGGCGGCGGCTCGCCGTACTTCGCGCTGTCGCGCGATTTGTTCCTGCGCCTGCTCGGCTTCGTCCACCCCACGGCCGGCGGCGGCCCGCCGCACTTCGCGCTGTCGCGCGACCTGTTCCTGCGTCTGCTCGGCTTCGTCCACCTCACCGCCTTCGCCTCGCTCGCGCCGCAGATCCTCGGTCTCGTCGGCACCGAGGGCCTGATGCCCGCCGCCGCGTATCTCGAACGCGCGTACGAGATCTGGGGCCGGGCCGCCTACCACGACCTGCCGACGCTGCTCTGGCTCTGGCCGAGCGACGGCTTCCTGGTGGGAACGTGCTGGCTGGGGATCGCGCTGTCGATCGCGGCCATGGCCGGGGTCGCGCCCCGGGCGGTGTTCCCGGCCCTGTGGGTCTGCTACCTCGGCCTCTCCGTCGCGGGCCAGGACTTCCTCACCTTCCAGTGGGACACGCTGCTGCTGGAAGCCGGGCTGCTGGCCTCGTTGTACTCCCCGGCCGGATGGCGCGTCCCCCTGGGGACGGGCGGCGAGCCGAGGGCGGGCGCGCGGTGGCTGGTCTGGGGCCTCGCGTTCAAGCTGACGTTCCTCTCGGGGGCCACCAAGCTGCTGAGCGGCGACGCGGCCTGGCGGGGCATGACCGCGCTCGAGCACCACTACCAGACGCAGCCGCTGCCGACCTGGGTCGGCTGGTACGCCCACAACGCCCCCGACTGGTTCGGCACGCTGTCGGTCGCGATCATGTTCGTCATCGAGATCGCGGTTCCGTTCGTCATCCTCCTCCCGGCGCGCTTCCGCCGCGTGCGGCTGACCGGCTGCGGCCTGCTCTGCCTACTGCAGGTCCTGATTGCCGCGACCGGCAACTACGGCTTCTTCAACCTGCTCGCCGTCGTCCTCTACGTGTCGCTCCTCGACGACGACGCCGTTGCGCGGCTGCTCCGGCTCGCCGTCCCCAGGCGTCTGCACCGTGAAGCGTTGCGGACGCCCGGCCGGGGCGGTCGGGCGGCCGTCGGAGCCGAAGGTGACGGTCTCCGGCCGGCCGCCGGCATGGTGCGGAACCCGTTCCGGCGCGCCCCGGTGTGGCGGGGATGCGCGCGGACGGCGGTGACGGCGCTGCTGGCGGGGCTGAGCATCCTCGCCCTGGTCCGCGAGGTCCGCGGCCCCGCACCGATGCCCGCCTGGGCCGATGTCGCGCTCGACGACTGGGCCGGTCCGTTCCGCTCCGTCAACGGTTACGGGCTGTTCCGGGTGATGACGACCGAGCGGCCCGAGATCGTCGTCGAGGGCAGCGCGGACGGCTCGACGTGGCTCGAGTACCCGTTCAGGTGGAAGCCGGGCGACCCCGCGCGGGCGCCCCGCTTCGCGCTGACCCACATGCCGCGGCTCGACTGGCGGATGTGGTTCGCGGCCCTCGACCCCCGCGGGAACAGCCACTGGCTGCTGCCCCTCGCGGAGGGCCTGCTAGAGGACGACCCGGCCGCCCTCGGCCTGCTCGGCGGCACGCCGTTCCCCCACGGCCCACCCCGCTACGTCCGGCTCATGCTGTACCGCTACCGGTTCACCACCCGGGCGGAGGGGGCGGACGGCGCGTGGTGGGTGCGGGAGCCGCTCGGACCGCTGACGGAACCGCTCTCCCGGCAGCCGTGACGCGCCACGGTCGTCTCACGCTGACCCCGCCGACCGTAGTCCCCCCCGCGGCAAGCCGAACGGGAGATCGCTAGCCCCGCCGACCGCAGAAACGCGGATCCACAACGCCAATCCCGCATCCCCATGGCTGAGACAGGACCCCTCAGCGGCGCACCCCACGCGATGTCGCAGAGAGTGGGATGGTCCTGGTGACGCGCTGAACGTCTGAACGTCCTTGAAATTCGACCCGTCGGGGCCTACAATGCGCGGATGAGATTTGCGTCTTCCCGGGTCATGTTCCGCACCGCGATGCTGCCCGCCGGGGCGCTGCTCCTCGGTTTGGGTCTGTCCGTCGCGGCGGACGCGCACGCGCAGGAGCCGGCGGAGGCACCCGCCGCGGCCGAGTTGTCGCCTTCGGCCTCCGCCGCCCGCGAGCTCCTCGACCGCTACTGCGTCGCCTGCCACAGCGAACGTCTCGAGACGGCGGGGCTGAGCCTCGAGGACATCGATGTCGCCCACGTGCCGGCCGAGGCCGAGATTTGGGAGAACGTGGTGCGCAAGCTGCGCACGAGCACCATGCCCCCGCCGAACCGGCCGCAGCCGCCGGCCGCGGCCCGCAGCGCGATGGCCTCGTGGCTCGAGTCGACGCTCGACGAGGCGGCGGCGACCGCCCCCAACCCGGGGCGGACGGAGACCCTGCGCCGCCTCAACCGCACCGAGTACCAGAACGCCATCCGGGATCTGCTGGCCCTCGACGTCGACGCCACCGCCCTGCTGCCCCCCGACGAGAGCGGCCACGGCTTCGACAACGTGACCGTCGGCGACCTCCCGCCGGCCCTGCTCGACCGCTACATCTCGGCCGCCCAGAAGATCAGCCGGCTCGTCATCGGCACCACCCAGACCTCGATGCAGGCCGACGTGATCCGCGTGCCCGCCGACACCACGCAGGAGGAGCACGTCCCCGGGCTGCCCCTCGGCACCCGCGGCGGCGTCGTGATTCCCTACACGTTCTCCCAGGACGGCGACTACGACATCCAGGTCCGGCTCGCCCGCAACCGCACCGGCAACATCGGCGGCCTGCGCGACCGGCGGCCGCACGAGATGGAGATCCTGCTCGACCGCGTCCCCGTCGCGAACTTCACGGTCCAGCGACCGGAACGCGGGGACGATGCGCTGGTCGACCGCGACCTGAAGGTGCGCGCCTCGGTGACCGCCGGCCCCCACGACCTCGGCGTCACGTTCCTGAAGAGCGCCTCGTCGCTGATGGAGACCGAGCGCAGGCCCGGGCAGTCGCACTTCAACGAGACCCGCCATCCGCGGTTGACCCCAGCCATATACCAGGTGTCGATCACCGGCCCCTACGCCCCGCAGGGGGTGAGCGATACGCCGAGCCGCGAGCGGCTGTTCGTGTGCCGGCCGGCCGAAGCCGGCGAGGAGGAAGGCTGCGCGCGGGAGATCCTGTCCACCCTGATGCGGCGGGCGTACCGGCGGCCGGTGTCGGATGCGGATCTCGACGGCCCGATGGCGTTCTTCCGGGAGGGCCGGGCCGGCGGCGACTTCGACGCGGGCATCGGCCGCGCCCTGAGCGCGGTCCTCATCAATCCGGAGTTCCTGTTCCGGGTCGAGCTCGACCCCGACCGCGGCGGGGCCATTCCCGCGTATCACGTCAGCGACCTGGAGCTGGCGTCCCGGCTGTCGTTCTTCCTGTGGAGCAGCCTGCCCGACGACGAGCTGCTCGACGCGGCGATACGCGGCGAGCTGAGCGACCCCGACGAGCTCGAGCGGCAGACGCGGCGGATGCTCGCCGACCCCCGCGCGTTCAACCTCGCGAGCAACTTCGCGGGGCAGTGGCTGCGGCTGCGCAACCTCGCGTCGCTGAGCCCGAACGGCCGCCTCTTCCCCGACTTCGACGACAACCTGCGGCAGGCGATGCGCGAGGAGACGGAGCGGTTCATCGGCAGCGTGATCGACGAGGACCGCAGCGTGCTCGACCTCCTGCGGGCCGACTACACGTTCCTGAACGAGCGCCTCGCCAAGCACTACGGCATTCCCGGCGTCTACGGCACCCGGTTCCGGCGGGTGGACCTCGACCCCGACAGCCGGCGCGGCGGGCTCCTGCGGCACGGCAGCGTCCTCGCCGTGACCTCCTACGCGACGCGGACGTCGCCGATCATCCGCGGCGTCTGGGTCCTCGACAACATCTTCGGGGCCCCGCCCCCGCCGCCGCTCCCCGACGTGCCGGCCCTCGAGGAGAACGAGGTGGCCGCCAACCTGCCGATGCGCGAGCGGCTGGCCCAGCACCGCAACAGCCCGGCGTGCGCGAGCTGCCACCGGACCATCGACCCCGTCGGCTTCGCCCTCGAGAACTTCGACGCCCTCGGCCGCTGGCGCGACCAGGAGGGCGACAACGGCGTCATCGACGTCTCGGGCGGGCTGCCCGGCGTCGGGGCCCTCGTCGGGGTGGACGGCCTCGAGGACGGCCTGCTGAGCCGGTCCGACCTGTTCGTCGGCCGGCTGACGGAGAAGCTGCTCACGTTCGCGCTGGGCCGGGGCGTCGAGTACTACGACGCGCCGGCCGTCCGCGCCATCGTCCGCGGCGCCGAGGCGGAGGACTACCGCTTCTCGTCGCTGATACTCGGCATCGTCAAGAGCGTTCCGTTTCAGATGAGGAACTCCACATGATCATCACCAAGAAGGCGTTACCGCGGCGTACGTTCCTGAAGGGCGTGCAGGCGACCCTGGCCCTGCCCCTGCTCGATGCGATGATCCCCGCGGCGACCGCCCTCGCCCGGACGCCGGCCAAGCCGATCCGCCGGCTCGGGTACGTGTTCATCCCGATGGGCTGCGACCACCAGCGGTGGACGCCCTCGGACAAGGACCGGCTGGGCCAGCTCACCCCGATCCTCAGCCCGCTCGAGCCGGTCAAGGAGCAGCTCACGGTCGTCACCAACACGGAGCTGCAGCTCTCCTACCCGGGGACGCACGACACCTCGAACTCCGGGTTCCTGAGCGCCGCCTACGCCAAGCACACCGAGAGTTCGGACTACTTCCTCGGCACCACCGCCGACCAGCTCGCGGCCCTGCAGATCGGCCAGGACACGCAGTTGCCGTCGCTCGAGCTGTCGATGGACCTGAACCCGCTCGCGGGGGTCTGCAACAACGGCTACGCCTGCGTCTACCAGAACTGCCTGTCGTGGTCGTCGCCGACGACCCCGTTGCCGTCCGAGGCCCACCCGCGCATCGTGTTCGAGCGGCTCTTCGGCGAGGGCGGCACGGCAGAGGAGCGGCAGGCCGCGCTCGAGAGCCGGGCCAGCCTGCTCGACTCGTTCGGCGCGGACATCGCGCGGCTCAAGGGCGCCGTCGGTGCGGCCGACCGGGCCCGCGTCGAGCAGTACCTCGACAGCATCCGCGAGGTGGAGCGCCAGATTCAGCGGGCGGAGGCGGCGGCCAGCGACAACCTGTTCCCCGACCTCGACCGCCCGGTGGGGGTGCCCGACTCGTTCGCGGACCACGCGCGGCTGATGTTCGACCTGCAGGTGCTGGCGTTCCAGGGCGACATCACCCGCATCGTCACGTTCCAGCTCACGCGCGAGCTCAGCAACCGCACGTACCCCGAGATCGGGGTGCCCGATCCGCACCACCCGACGAGCCATCACGGCAACGACCCCGAGAAGCTCGCGAAGATCGCCAAGATCAACACGTTCCACGTCTCGCTGTTCGGCGAGTTCCTGAAGAAGCTGAAGGAGACCCCCGACGGCGACGGGTCGCTGCTCGACCAGACCGTCTACATGTACGGCAGCGGGATGGGCAACCCGAGCCTGCACGACCACGTCAACCTGCCGATCCTCGTGGCCGGCGGGGCCGCGGCGGGCCTGCGGGGCGGGCAGCACATCCGCTACGAGACCGGCCTGCCGCTGGCCAACCTCCACCTCACCCTGCTCGACCGGGTGGGCGTGAAGCTCGACCAGTTCGGCGACAGCACCGGCACCGTCGACACGCTCTTCGACGCTGTCGCGGTGTAGCGGGACAGCCGATATGCAGTCGGGAGCCGGCGTCTCCACGGAGGCGCCGGCTCCTATAAGTTGGTTGGCCCGACCGCGGAGCCGGAAGGCGACGGGGGGCGGGCCGGGAGAAACCGATGCATTCAGGACGAATTGTCCGACTGTCGTTGCTGGCGCTGGGGCTGGCCGGCACCGCGTGGGCGGCCGGTGAGGCACCCCTCGCGGACGCGGCCGAGGAGGGGAACGCCGCGCTGGTCCGCACCCTGCTGCACGCGGGCGGGGCCGACGTCAACGCGGCGCAGGTCGATGGCATGACCGCCCTCCACTGGGCGGCGTACCGCGACGACATCGAGACCGCGGGGCTGCTGGTACGGGCGGGTGCCGAGGTCGACGCGGTGAACCGCTACGGCGTGCCGCCGCTGTCGCTGGCCGCCACCAACGGCAACGCCGAGCTGGTGACCCTGCTCCTCGACGCCGGCGCCGACCCCGACGCGACGCTTCGCGGCGGCGAGACGGTGCTGATGACCGCGGCCCGCACCGGGAGCCTGGCCGCGGTCGAGGCCCTGCTGGCGAAGGGCGCCGACGCCAACGCGCGCGAGGCCCGCGACCAGACCGCCCTGATGTGGGCGGCGGCCGAGGGGCACACGCGGATCGTGGAGACGCTGCTCGCGGCCGGCGCCGACGTGCACGCCTCCCTGCGCTCCGGCTTCACGCCGCTCTTCTTCGCGGTGCGGGGCGGCCACATCGTCGCCACCCGGGTCCTGCTGGACGCCGGCGTGGATGTGAACGCGGAACTCACCCGCATCAAGGACGGACCGGACCGCGCCGTCAACAACGCGACCTACCGGCCGGTCGACGACGGCATGAGCCCGCTGCTGCTGGCGGTGCGCAACGGCCACTTCGAGCTGGCCGTCGAGCTGATCAGGGCCGGTGCCGACCCCAACGACCAGCGCACCGGCTTCGCGCCGCTGCACACCCTGAGCTGGGTGCGGAAACCCGACGCCAGCGACCGGGGCGACCCCGCGCCGGAGGGGGCGGGCCGCCTGACCAGCCTGCAGTTCGCGCGGGCCCTCGTCGCCCTGGGGGCCGACGTGAACCTGCGCCTCGATCAAGGCCGGCGCCCGCCCCACACCGCGTCGGGGCTGGAGATGGAAGGGGCGACGGCCTTCCTCATGGCCGCCGACCGCGCCGACGCGGGCCTCATGCAGCAGCTCATCGAGCTGGGCGCCGACCCGTTCCTGCCCAACGCCGAGCTGAGCACCCCCTTGATGGCGGCGGCGGGCCTCGGCACGAACGCGCCCGACGAGGAAGCCGGCAGCGAGGCCGAGGCGTTGATCGCCACCCAACTGCTGCTCGATCTCGGGGCCGACATCGACGCGGTGGACATCAACGGCGACACCGCGATGCACGGCGCGGCGTACGGCAACTTCCCCGCCGTCGTGGGGCTGCTGGCGGCCAGCGGTGCCGATTCGGCGGTCTGGAGCCAGACGAACGCGCGGGGTCGCACCCCCCTGTTCATCGCCGAGGGGTTCCGGAACGGCCTGCCGAGGATGTCCCGGCCCACCATCGACGCCCTCGAGCTCGTCATGGCGCGGGAGGGCCTGTCGACCGAGGGGCCGCGGCCGGTGCACATCGACCAGTATTCGCGGCCGGCGCAGCAGCAGTAGGCGCAGCAACAGCAGTACGGCACACGACTCCCGGCGGGAGCAGGGGCCTAGACGCCCCTGCTCCTTCACCGTATCCCGACCCGAGCCTCCGACGTCCTTCACTCGCGCGACCATCCCAATCGACCTTCGCCGCACCGTCGCCCAACAACTCTGAAGCTGCCTCCCGACTTCGGGGACAGTTCCGCCTTGACCGATGTCACATCGACGATCCGCGCTCCCGCGTCTCCGTCCCGCCGCGCCCCCCCGCCGGTTCGCCGCCGCCGCGGCGCTGGCCGCCCTGCTGTGCGCCCCCGCCCCCGCCGCGGGGAACGACGCCGGAGTGCGGGACTATCTCGACCTGGCGAGCCGGCACGAGGCGCGCCGAGGCTGCACCCGCAGCCCGTCGAACAGCTCGGCCATCGGCTACTACCAGATGACCCTCGCCGCCCTGCGGGACATCGGACTCAAGGACGATGCCGGCAACTGGCTCGACAACGAATGGGGCATCACCTCGGACGAGGAGTTCCAGTGCCACCGCGCCGCCAACGACGAGGCGATGAAGCGGTTCACGGAGAACAACTGGGCCATGCTCGCCGACGAGGTGAAGGACCGCATCGGCAGGAGCGCCTACGGCGTGCTGATCGACGCCGCCTCGCTGCTCGCCGGCGCGCACTTCCTCGGCGCCCGCGGCATGAACGACTTCGTCCTCTGCGGCATGCACGCCACGTGCCTCTCGGAGCGCGCCGTGCTGACCAACGGCCGCGACCCCGACCGGCTCCACCGCAAGCTGATCCGGCGCATGAAGGCGGCGGCGGGCCTGAACCTGTCGGAGCTGACAGACGGCTCCTGACCCCGACTCCGCACACCCGCCTGACGGCCCGCACTCCAGCCCGATCGCTCCCGGATTCAGTCGAGTCGAACCAGCGTGTCGATGGTGGTCCCGAGCGCGGCGGCGATTCGCGACAGTGCACTCGCCGACCCCGGCTTCAGGCCACGTTCGATTTCAGAGAGGTACCCGACGGCGAGACCGGTTTGAGCCGCCAGATCGCGCAACGACAGGTCGAGATGTCGCCTGTACGCCGCCACGGGCCGCTCGCCATCCATGATGGCCAGCGCGACCTCGTGGGGAATCCGGCTCCCGTCATCTGCCATCCGGGCGGCCAACGCGTCCTCCAACTCCTCGGTGCGGGCGAGCAGGGCATCGTACTCCCGTCGCGTCAGCGTGACGGACGCCGCCTCAGTCATAGGCCTCCCTCCGGTGCCGCACTCTCACCACGACCATGACGACGGCGGTACCGCCTTCCATCGTGAACAGTACCCGGTAGTCGCCCACCCTCAACCGCCGATAGGTGCCGCCAGCGAGTTGGATCACGTTGTTGGCAAGCGATTTCGGATCTCTGGCGTACTGCTCGACCTTGGCCGCTATCCGCCTGCGCTCCGAAGCGCCGAGACGGCGCATGTCCCGGACCGCCCTGATCGTCCACTGGATGCTCAACGAGCCCGACCCCGCCTCCTGATGTTCTCATATGGAGAACATGGCGGCAAGTGTCGGCGGACGGAGGATTGGCTGGAGAATCGCATCCTGCGCGGTGCACCACCGCGCGCGGCCGGACCCGGCTACATCGTCTCGCGCGGCATCGCCAGGTGCACGAGGACGGCGGTGACCAGCAGCACGCCAGCGGCCAAGAGCAGCTCCAGGCGCGCCGAGCGCAGCAGCGCGCGCGTGCCCGCCGCGTCTCCGAGGCGCGGAGTGAGCCTTCGCCAGTTGTACGCCCCGACGGTGCCGGTCGCCACGAACAGAACCACCTTCAGGAGCAGGGCGCGCCCGTAGCCGGTCATCCAGAGGTCGTCCAACGAGGCGAGGTAGAACACGCCGGTGACGACGCCGGAGAGGGCGATCGTCACTACCGCGGCGAGGGCCATGGGCGAGAAGCGCCGTACGAGATCGGCGACGCGCCCTTGTCCCCGCGGCTCCCGGTGAAGGGGAGACGCGACGGCGACGACCATGGCCAAGGCGCCGACCCACAGGCCCGCGCCGACCCCGTGGGCGACCTGGGCGAGGTGCGGCAGGGAAGTGTCGAAGCTCGCGGCGTGACCGGTCAGCGGCAGCGTGATCCAGGCGCCCGCCGCGGCGAGCGCAGTCAGCCACCAGCCGGCCTTGGGCCGCCGGGTCCACCAGGCGGTGCCGACCACGGCCAGGACGGCGGCACCCACCTGCGGCCGCCAACCGCCCGCCCACCGGCTCTCCATCCCGATGAGGCGCACCAGCTCAAGAGTGACCGGCTCGTCGACCCCGAACACGGACCACGTCTGCGCGTAGAGACGGGCGGCGGCACCGAGCGCCAGGACCACCGCGGAGACCGCGGCGACGAGGCGGAGCCGCCGGTCGACGGCGCCGCCCCGGGGCTCGACGACGCCGGGCGACGGCACGAGCAGACGGCTGACGGCGACGGCGCCGGTCAGCCCCATCAGCCCGAGGTAGGTGACCCACTTCGCGCCGACGAGCAGGACCAGTGCGAACGATTCGCCGTCCATGACAGCTTCGGGGCCGGACCGCCGGTTCGTTTCGGGTCAGTCGGCGGCACGAACCGTGAACGCGAACTCCCCGCGCTGCGTGTGCCCGTCGTCGCCGGCCGTCCGCCACCTCACCGTGTAGTCGCCGGCCGCGAGCCTGGACGGTAGCATCGCCACCAGGGACTTGTCGTCCCGCACCTCGGTCCTCCCCAGGGCCACATCGCCGTGCGCGCTCTCGAGAGCCAACCGGCTGATGACGGGGTCGGGCGACTGCGTGAACCACATCTGGATATGCTGCGGAGACTCCGACAGCACCGCGTCGGCCTCCGGCATCGTCTTCTGCACCGCCATGTGCGCGGCCGCGATCGCGACCGACGCGACGACCAGCACGAGACACCAACCGACGGTCTTCATCTTAGACATCGTTTGTTTCTCCGCTCTATCCCCTGAATATCCTCCGAACCGGAATCATGCGAAACACGCCGGGCGCGCCTCAGAACCCCATCTCCGTGCCGACGTAGACGCTGCGCCCGAGCTCGGCGATCCGCAGGCGCGTGAACGGATCGAACGAGTTCAGGTGGTTGACGTAGTAGCGGTCGGTCAGGTTCTGCACGCCGGCCCGCAGCGTCAGCCCCTCGCGCATCCGCACGCCGCCCATCAGGTCGATGGTGGTCCAGCCGTCGGTGGGGGCCTCTGACGTGGCTCAGGGCCGAGTCCATGCGGGCGGGGCCCGCCGCGAACGTGCGGGTCCCGTCCACGAAGACGCCGATCTGCTCGGCGTAGAGCCCGCGAACCGACGGGTCGAGGTTGATGGCCCCGCGGCGGAGCGCGGTCACCCCCGGGTGGCTTCGAAGCGACTGCGCGAGGTCCTGGACGACCCTGTACACCTCGAATCTCCCTGGGCACCGGCCGCCGGCGCGTCGAACGGGCGAAGCCCGGACGCCGCCGGCAGAAGGCGCAAACGAACCGCGGTCACGAACAGAACGGGAAAGGTGCGGGCAGGATCAGGCCCGCGGGGGCGGCGGGCCGAGGAGGCCGACGAAGGAGTCAGCGGCCCGGCCGGGGTCGCCTACCCGGCCCGCGGGGGCGGGGTCGGCGGTCAGCTCGAACGAGTCGGGCGTGAAGCCGGCGAGGCCCAGCAACCCGATGAGGGCGTCGTCGAGGGTGTTGCAGCCGGCCATGCGCGGCTGGTCCGGCGGGGGGTCGTCGGCATGCCCGCGCTTCAACGGACACATCGCCCCGTGCTCGCCGCCCTCGCAGCACGCGGGCACGCCAGCCCCGTCCGCGGCCATCGCGGCCCGGCAGCAGAGCGCGGCCGGCAGCAACGCCAGGACGGTGAGCTTCCAGGCGATGACGGCGGCCACTGTGCCCGTACGGCGGGTTCGGACGGAACGCATCGGCAATACCGACCAATGATAGCTGATCGTGGTGGCCCGTCGCAAATCGGAACCGATTTGTGTGGGCGGCGGATCGGTGCAAGAATGGGCGGTACGCCTAGCACTGCGGACAGGTTCGTCCGGCAGGGCAAGCAGGTTCGTCGTAGCCGCTTCGCAGGAGGGATCGTCCAGAGAAACAAGTGAATTGACAGCGACGCGCGAGGGATAGACGCGCTGAAGGATGTTCGGTCGGCGGCCGTTCGGCGGCGGCGTTGATCCGTGCTTCCGTTGGAGGGATCCCATGCGTACAGTCGTCGCCGCATCGCTCGCTGTCCTCCTGACCTGCGCCCCGGCCACGCCGGCCTTCGCGCAGGGAACCTCCGCGATTCGCGGAATCGTCACCGACGAGCAGGGCGGTGTGCTACCGGGCGCCACCGTCCTCGCCACCCACGATGAGACGGGCACCTTCCGGGAGACCGTCACGGGACCCGGCGGCGAGTACCTCCTCGCCAGCCTGCAGCCCGGCCCCTACACCCTCACCGCCCGGCTCGCGGGCTTCCGCGAGCTCAACACCGAGAACATCGTCCTGCAGGTCGGGCCGACCGTGCAGATCGACCTCGCGCTGCAGATCGGGGCGCTGGAGGAATCGCTGACGGTCACCGGCGAGTCGCCGCTCGTCGACCTCACGTCGGCCCAGGTCGGCGGCAACGTCTCGACCGAAGAGCTGCGGGACCTGCCGTCGTCGAGCCGCAACTTCACGAGCTTCATCGCCCTGCTGCCCGGGGTGCAGTTGACGCCGTCGAGCAGCCCGAGCTCGTCCGGCGTCCGTATCAACGGCCAGAACCAGACCGGCATCATGTTCATGCTGGACGGGGGGGCCAACAACGACGACCTGCGCGGGGGCCAGTCGCAGGCCAAGCCCGCCCTCGAGTCGGTGGCCGAGTTCCAGGTCGTCACCAACCAGATGGACGCCGAGTACGAGTCGGCCACGTCGGGGGTCATCAACGCCATCAGCAAGACGGGGACCAACGAGTTCCACGGCAGCGCGTTCGGGTTCTACACGAGCGCGGCCCTCACCGCGCCGGACTACCTCGTCAAGCAGCGGGGCGGCGAGAAGCCGGACACGGCGCTGCGGCAGCTCGGCGGCACCATCGGGGGGCCCGTCGTGCAGGACAAGGCCCACTTCTTCTTCAGCTACGAGCGCCTCGATCTCGACCTCGGGGAGAGCCGCTTCTACCCCGAGCGGCCGGACCTGAGCTTCACGGGGGTGCAGGAGTCGAACTTCGACAACTACCTGCTCCGCTTCGACGACCAGGTCAACTCCGATCACAACTACTCGATCCGCTATCTCTGGGACCACCAGCCCACCAACGGCAACCCCGCCGGCAACCGCACGCAGCAGACGGTGACCAACGAGCGGGACGACGACTGGACCCTGGTCGGGACCTACAACTGGATCGTCGGCACGAACGCGGTCAACACCATGCGGGCGTCGTGGACCTACGAGCGTCCCAACTGGGGCTCGCTGGGGTACCACGACACGAACGACCAGACCCTGGAGCCGCCGACCATCCTGCTCAAGAGCGGCATCATCACCCAGGCCGACTCGTTCGCGCTCGACCGGAAGATGCAGTCGTACGCGTTCCAGAACGCCTTCAGTTGGTTCGTGCCGACCGACGGCGGGGACCACGACTTCAAGTTCGGCATCCAGTACAACAACGCCCAGCATCGGCGCGTCGACCAGATCGCGATGAACGGCGTCTTCCAACTGGCGAGCGACATGCCGTTCGACGCGAACAACCCCTTCACCTACCCGGAGCGGCTGACGGTGCGCATGCCGGTGCCGGACCGGCCGTTCACGTCGGTGCACTCGGGGGGGCTCTTCCTGCAGGACAAGTGGCGCATCAACAACCTGACCCTCAACCTGGGGGTGCGCTACGACGTCCACATCGCCCCCATCAAGGCGTTCTTCAACCCCTTGTTCGACGACCCCGACGCCTACCCGGTCGACAAGAACAACATCGCGCCGCGACTCGGCTTCGCCTACGACATGGGCGGCAACTCGGTCGTCCGCGGCGGCTACGGCCGCTTCTACGAGCGGCTCTGGGTCAACCGCTTCGAGAACTTCGTCCGGCGCGGGGTCTACGCCACGTCGCAGCAGGTCGACTTCCCGCTCGACGACATCGATCCGGGTCCGAGCCAGGGGATGTTCCCCACCCACCCCCTGCTCGTCAACGGACCCATGCTCGACCGTGCCCTCATCTCCCAGCTCGTGCCCATCGGCTCGTCCTTCCGGAACTTCGGGGCGGTGTGGCTGGACACCCCCGAACGCCCCATCGCCCACCAGGACTCGATCTCGTTCGGCTACGAGCGCGAGCTCAGCCCCCAGGTCTCGTTCGGCATCGACTACGTCAAGCTCTGGGGCCGCGACCTCCCGCTGCGCTACAACCTCACGCCGCGGGTGCGGGCGGGGACGAACAGGACGGACCCGGTCACGCGGGTCGACTTCATGGGGCTCGCCGACCAGTTGGGGATCGCGCCGTTCGCCAGCGACGTGTGGATCATCGAGAACAACGCCAGCTCGGCCTACGACGGCCTCAACTTCCAGATCGAGAAGCGCTACGCCGACAACTGGAGCGCCCGCGTGGCCTACACCCTCGGCTACGCGCGGGGCAACAACGACGGCGACCCGAACGACGAAGTGAACGTGGCCCAGGTCATGGAGAACCGCAACCTCGACCTGCTGTGGGGGCCCAGCCAGTACGACCGGCGCCACCTGCTGACCCTGAGCGGGCAGATGGAGATACCGGGGACGGGGGGCGTGACCCTCAGCGCCGTCGCCCGGTACATGAGCGGCACCCCGTTCACGATCCACGACAGCAACTTCGATCCGGACATGAACGGACAGTTGCTCGACCCGCTGCCGGCGGGCACCTACAGCGGCACCGGGACGAACGCGATCAGCGTGGACAACGCGGGGGGGCTGAGGGGCGCCTACGGGCCCGACTACTTCCAGCTCGACCTGCGCATCGGCTACCGCTTCCGCGGCGCCGGCGAGCAGACCGTGGACGTCTTCGGCGAGCTCTTCAACGCGACCAACCGCGTGAACTGGGTCAACCCGTCGGGCGACCGGCGGTCGGGCAGCTACCTCGTGACGACCCGGCTCCTCGCCGGGGGCTACCCGCGGCAGTTCCAGGCGGGCATCCGGTACGGGTTCTGACGAAGACAGGTGCGGGCGGCTCGCGGACGGACCGCGAGTCGCCCCGCTTCCTGCGTCAAGCGGCGCATTCGCGGGAATGGCCCCCCGGGTGGCCGACGGCTCACCCGCTTCGGCAGGATCCGATCGACCTGCTCAATGCGCGACGAGCGCAGGGAGGAAGCCCCGGCCGGCAAGACCCGGGGGTCTTCGGAGGGCGAAAGCGGCGGTCGGCGGCTACCGCACCCGTTCCGAGAGCGCGGCGACGGCCTCCTCGACCAGCCGGATGTCGTGCCGCGGGAGCAAGAGCCGTGCCGGAGTCAGGGAGCGTTCGAGACCCCGGCCGCGACCGCCGGATCGATCCAGTCCGTGAGGATCCGCCGTTGCGCGATGCGCCACTTCCCGCCGACGCGGCGCAGGCGGTCCTCGTAGCGGCCCTGGAAGACGATGCGGGCGGGGTCGCGGGTGCTGACGACGGTGACGTACGAACGCATGGTCGCCTCGTCGCCGGCGCCGTCGATGACGAACGTCGACGGCATGTGCCGGCTGCCGGACGGCTCGCCGTCCCTCGCCAGCGACCGCAGGGCGTCGCCCTTGATGGTGTAGCCCTGAGCCACCATGTCCATCACCCCGTCTTCCGTGAACACCTCCGCCCACGCGGCCGGCTCGCCGAGGTCGAGGGCGTGGCTGTACCGGCCGGCGAGGTTCCGGATCTCGACGTGGTCGGCGGCGCTGAGGGCGGCGGGCGCCGCCCCGCCCGGAGCCGCCTCCGTGTTCGCGGTCTGGGCGGCGTGAACGCCCCAAGCTGACGCAGCCGCCACGAGAATCAACAGGACGAACAGTCTCTTGGACATGGCAACTCCTCAGTACCCTTCGAGCACCGGAAAGCCCTCGTCGTCGGGCAGCGGCTGCACGCCGAAGGCGTTGAGCAGCATCGACACCATGCGGTAGCGCGCGGTGGTGGCGGCGATGCTGATCATCTGGCGGGTGTCGTAGCGCTCGGCGAGCGCGTTCCAGGTCTCGTCCGAGACGGCGGTGTCCCGGTACATCTCGTTCGCGGCGTCGATCAGCAGTCGCTCCGTCTCGTTCCAGCCCGCCGCGTCGTGCCCCTGCGCGATCCAGTAGGGGTCGAGACCGTGGTCGCGGGCGCGGCCGACGCTGCCGACGTGCTTGGCCCACTCGTAGACGGCCTGGGCGTTCCAACCCGTGCGCAGGATGAGCAGCTCGCGGTCGTGCGGCGTCAGCCCCGACAGCTCCGGGTTCAGCACGAAGCCGGAGGTCGCGCTGAAGGCGTCGGCCATCGCCGGATGGCGGCGGAACGTGCGCGAGACGCGAAGCCCGGGGCCCTCGACCGGCTCGATCCGCGGGGTGGCGAGGGGCGGCTCGCGCACCGGGACCACCACCCGGTAGGCGACGTCGCGGGTGGGGATGCGCGCCGCCGTCCCGTCGTCGGGCTGGACGCCCAGCGCGTTGAGCACGATCGCCACGGCGGTGGTGTCGGCCACCGTCGCCACCGCGTCGATCAGCTCGTGCTCGCCGTAGCGCTCGGCCAGCGCCGCCCACGTGACGTCGGTCACCGACGAGTTGCGGAAGAGCTGATCGGCGAACCCCACCAGGGCGTCCTCGAACGGCTCCCACCGCTCAAGCGACGGCCCCTCGGCGAGGTTCATCAGGTCATCGTCCGTCAACCCGGCGTCGACCGCGGCGGCGGCGTGGGCGGCCCAGAGGGCGGCGTTCTGCGTCAGCCACGCCGTCCGCAGGACGAGCAGCGCGCGGTGGCGCGGGGGCAGGGTCGAGCCGGTGGTGACGTAGTCCCTGAACGCGAAGATCCGGTCGGCGAGGGCGGGCACCCGGACCAGGGTCCGCAGGGCGTTCCCGAGCCCGGCGCCGCCCGCGTGGCGCTCTGCGACCTCACGCTGCGCGGCGGTCCACTCGGCCTCCGCGAGCGGTCCGATTCGCGGCACCCGCAGGCGGCGCTGGGGCAGCACGCTGCCCGGCAGCCCGGTGATCGCCCGCGCCGGCTCGATGCGCAGCAGGGCCGCGTCGTCCTCCTCGGTCAGCACGTAGAGGAAGCCGTCGGGCCCCTGCCGGACGTCGCGGATGCGCTGCTTCAGCTCGGCAAGCAGCCACTCGCGGCGCATCTCCTCGCCGCGCTGGTTGAACACGATGCGCTCGAGGTGGCCGGTGCGCTGCATCCGTCCCACCGTCATCGAGCCGACGAAGAGATTGCCCCGCCACGCCGGGAACCGGTCGCCGTCGTAGAACGTCAGCCCCGACGGCGCGATCGACGGCCACCACAGGACCTCGGGCCGCTCGAACCCGTCGAGCCACGGGGTGTCCGACACCCGCACCCCGGTGTACTCGCGGCTGTCGGAGGCGACGGGCCAGCCGTAGTTGCGGCCGGCCAGGATGACGTTGGCCTCGTCGCCCCCCTGCGGCGCGTTCTCGGTCGCCCAGAGCTGCCCGGTGTCGGGGTGGAACGTCAGGCCGAGCTGGTTGCGGTGGCCGAACGAGTAGATCTCGGGCAGGTAGCCGGACCGGCCGACGAAGGGGTTGTCGGCGGGCACGCCGCCGTCCTCGTTCAAGCGGATGACCTTGCCCACGTGGGTGCCGGGGTCCTGCGCGCGCTGCCCCGTCGTCTGCGACCGGATGGCTCCGCCCACCGTCATGTAGATCTTGCCGTCGGGGCCGAACGTCACGCGCGAGGCGGCGACGCCGCGGCCGAACCCCTCGGACACGAAGACGTCACGCACCTCGGTCAGCGCCCCCGCGTCGAGCCGGCCGCGGGCAAGGGCAATGGTCGCGCCCCGGCGGCCGTCCTGCTCCATCGGCTTCGAGTACGTGAGATAGACGAGGCGGTCGTCGTCCGGATGGAGGGCGATGTCCATCAGGCCGGCGAGCCGGGTACCCAAATAGACCTCGGGCGTGCCGGGAATCGGCCGCGGGTCGAGCACGCCGTCCCGAATCAGCCGCAGGGCACCGTTGTCCCGCTCGGTGACGAGGATGTCGCCGTTGCGGCGGAACGCCATCCCCCAGGGATGCGAGAGCCCGGTCGCGACCGGCACCACGCGGATACGCGGCTGCTCGGCGCTGTACAGCACCACCGGGCCTTCCGGCAGGGGCACCGCGGGCACCCCGCTCAGGGCGGTGGTGCGCTGGCCGACCTGGGCCGCCGCCTCGGAAGCGAGGCCGGCCGAGATGCCGGTGACGAGGAGTGCGCAGACGCAAGACGACAGCGCCGTCCGCCCTGAACGGCCGAGCGTGGGAAACTGCATGGTGCGACCTCCGGGTCAGTCGTTGTCGGTCAGCTCGGCCCGGGCCTTCCGCTCCTCGGTGATCCGGTCGTAGTCCTCGTCGGTGATGAAGATGACCTGCTGGTTGGCGTGGGCCATCTCGTCGACGGTGCGCGGCCCGTAGCTCACCCACTGGCGCGGGTCGGGGTTGTTCCGGTTCGCCCGCGTGTTGTCGTGCCACGTGGTGATCTGCATGACCGTGCCCTTCGGCAGCACCGGGGCGTGGTCGGGGTCGTAGATGTAGTTCAGGTGCCAGGTGTTGTCGAAGCGGTCCGAGTAGTTGATGACCTCGCGGTCGCCGTCCGGGTACAGCGCCTCGAGGAGGAACGCCTTGCCCCGGTAGTGCATGTGGGGCTGGAAGTTGTGGAGGATGGCGGGCGCGGGCAGCACGTAGGTGCCCTGGTGCTGGACCACCGAGTGCGGGGGAATCTCCAGGGTCTGGGCCGCGCTCGCCCCCATGCCCACGAACTCGGCGCTGTACTTGGGCGGGGCGTCGTCGGGATAGAGCCACCAGCCGACCGACAGCACGTCGGTCACTTCCTCGCCGACCGCGTGGTAGTGGATGTCGAACTCGACGCGCGAGCCCTCGCGCACCAGCTTGCCGACGTTCTCGGGGTAGATTTCGCCCTGCTTGCCCTGCGCCCACTCCGTGAACAGCTCGCGGACCTCCTCGGGGTCGGTGGCCCGCTTCTGCGCGGCCGCGATAACCGCGTCCACCCCGACCTGCCCCGCCCGAAGGGCCCGCTCGGCCTCGATGAGCTCCGCCCCCTTCGGCTGAATCAGATAGG
Source organism: Vicinamibacterales bacterium (assembly GCA_963664545.2). Classification (GTDB taxonomy): domain Bacteria; phylum Acidobacteriota; class Vicinamibacteria; order Vicinamibacterales; family UBA8438; genus JAJEEA01. The sequence continues at coordinate 5,661,400 of OY761475.2, forward strand.
TGGACGCGTGGTGCACGATGCGGCGGCCTTCGAGCGACGGCTTCGTCTCGGACGCCCGCACCCACACCGAACCGGGCAGGTTCACCTCGGCCCGCGGCCGGAACCACGCGTCCTGACCGTCGGCGGGCATCGTCCACGGCTGCGACTCGACCACGATGTCGGGCGGCCCCAGGCGGTCCTCGAGCTCGAAGCGGTCGCCGGCCGGCCACGCCACCGGCGGCGGCATGTCGGCGGGGTCGCCCTGCGGGGCCCCGGCGTCGACCCAGCGCACGATCGTCTCGATCTGCTCGTCGGTCAGCGAGCGGTCGTTGATGAAGTGCTGGATGCCGACGGTCTTGTCGAGGTGCCAGGGCGGCATCTCGCGCGACTGCACGCGGGCCCGGATGGACCGCGCCCACGGCCGCGTCTCCTGGTAGGTGACCAGCGACATCGGGGCCATGCTGCCGACCCGGTGGCAGGTCTGGCACTTCTGCTGCAGGATCGGCGCGACGTCCCGGGTGAAGGTCACCTCTTCGCCGGCCGTCTGCCCCGCCGCTCCCGCCGGGACCAGCGCTACCGCCGCCCCGAGCAGCAGACCGATCGCCGCCCGTCGCCCCGTCTCCGCAAGCTGTCGATGCCTCATCGCCTTCTCCTTCACCGTGTCCCGTCGCCGACCCGCACGCGGACGTAACCGTTCGTCCAGCAGCACTGGTTGCTCTGCCGCGACCCGTCGGAGACGACCGCGTAGAGCACGTAGTCGCCCGGCTCGGACAGCGTCGCGGTGGTGCCCGCCCGCCCCGTCACGCCGGCCGGTCCTTCCTCGACCTCGACGTCCGGGCTCTCGTCCTCGAAGCTGACCGGACCCGGTCCCCGGAACTTGCGCCACGTCACCGTCAGCACGGGCTCGTCCCGGCCCGAGCCCAGGCCGTCGTCTCCGACCCAGACATCGAGGGCCAGCGGCACCCCGGCCGCGACCGTGCGCTCCGCGACGCCGCCCCCCGGCCCCGAGAACCCCGCGTCGGCGGGGTCGAACCTGACCACCGGCGGACCGTTCCCCGGACTGGGCCCGGCCGCCGCCCGGAACGGCTCGATCAAGTACTCGCTGTCGAGGTTGACCGGGATCTCCAGGGTCTCGCCCCGCGAGATCAGGCTCCACGTGACCTCGGTCTCCGCATCCGGCACCGTGACGGTGAACACGCCGATATTCCGCCGCGGGAAGAAGTACGTCGGCTGGCCCTGGTCCTCGGGACCAGGGGCCACGCGGTTGTTCGGCCCCACCGGAACGGCGACCTCTTCGACGTGGTTGCGGTTGAAGTAGCCGAACGACGCGACGATCGTCCCGTCCGGCCGCTGGTACCAGCCCTCGTAGACCGGCGACACGCTCTGCCCGCGGTCATGCCGGATCAGGCCGCCGGCCCGGGTGACCTGCGCGTCGGCGGCCGCGGAACCGACCAGACCGACGGCCGCCATCACCGCCACGCCGGTACGCACCCACCGGCCTCCGGGCCGTGTCGCCCCGTTGCGCATGATGGGCGATTCTCTCAGTACGGAGGGTCCATGTCCAGATTCCGCAGGTCCGCGCCGGTCCGCGCCTGCGGCGTCCCGGTGCGCTACCCGTGACCCGCGGCGCGTTCGAGCACGTGGGTCAGGGACGGGATGCCCGCCCTCCACATGATGGGCGGAATCTGGCCCGGCGGCTCCCAGATGTAGCCGAGCCGGTTCAGCGCTTCGCGGGCGGCCAGCCGGGCATCGGCATCGGCGCCGGTCGTGGCGAGGGCCTCGTCGATGTCGCAGTCGGAAGCCGCCTCGGCACCGGCCAGGAACAACGGCGCGGTCGCGACGGCGGCGGGCAGCAGCTTGTGTCTCTCGAGCTCGCGGTAACGGTCCTGATAGTAGTCCGCAACCCGCGCCGTCACGCCGGGCCGCGCCGCATCCACATGAGCCGCGGTCAGCCGCCCGGCGCCGGCGAAGCGCAGGAACTGAACGTAGGCACCGGGGAGGAAGTCCATCGGCCGCGGACCGAGCATCAGCACCCCGAGCACGGTCGGCGTCGGGTCGGCGGCACCGACGATCATCTTCGTCGCGGCGAGGCGCTCCTCCACCGTCCTGTCGTTGCGCGCCAGCACGTCGGGGTCGAAGGCGCGCGGCAGATAGAGATAGCGGAACCGCGGCAGGTCGAGGTCGGCGAGGGTCGCGCCGCGAACCGGCCGCGCGTCGAACGGCGCCTCGCCGTGGCGCCGCTTCTCGTTGAGGATGCGTTCGTCCTGGGCGCTGGCCACCGCGCGGCGCGGACCCACCCGCACCCAGATGCGCCCGCCGTACCTGACCGGCGGCGAGTCCGCCCGGGCGACGGTCACGACGGCGACCTCCGCGCCGCGCAGCCTGTGCTTCGCGACGGTCATGGCCGGCGGCGGCAGAAATGTTGCCGTCCGTCTTGCAGTGCGCGAGATTCAGCAGCAGCGCGTCGTTGATCTCCAGTCCCGAAGGCTCGCCGTCGTCCCGCACGCCGATGAACACGACCCCCGGCCGGCGGCGATCCGGCAGATCGTTGGCGAAGGCGCAGATGGCCTGCCTCACCTTGCGCGGCGCGTCGCCGCCGAACGACTCCTTGCGCTCGACGAGATCCGACTCCAGATCCGCCATCAGCGCTTCGAGTTCGACATCCGAGTAGGTCATCGACCACGTCCGTACCGCCCACCGGCACCCCCCTGTCTTTCTAGCCGGCTTTCGCGCCTCGACCACCCCGTCCCGCCCGGACTCGACGCGCCGCTCCCCCGCGGCTGGCCACCCGCGACGGCACCAGCGGCGAGACTCCGCCGTCGTCCACGCCGTCGGAAGGCACCCAAGGGCACCTTTAAGGGGCGCTCGCCGCCGGAGCCACGCCGGCCCGCTCCATCACGGCGCGGATGGCGGCGGCGGTGGCGGGGTTGTCCTGGATGCCGCGGCCGAGGGGCACGTTCTCGACGATGTCGAGCGGGGTCCACTCGCGCGAGTTCGGCCGGTTCCAGACCGCGGGGTCGGCCCCCGCCTCGGCGAGGAACGCCACCACCGTCGGCACGTGCTTGTAGGCGGCACCGTGCATGACGGTCTCGCCCCGGTCGTCGACCCCGTTCAGGTCGCCGCCTAGCGCCAGGGCCACCTCGACCGCCTCGAGCACCTCGGGCTCGGTGCCGGGGTCCTCGCCCGGCGACGAGGTACCGACGCCGGCCGCCACCATGATGGGCGTGGTGCCGTCCTCGTTGGCCAGCAGCGGGTCGGCACCGAGGTCGGCGAGCAGGCGCATCAGGGGCGCGTCGCCGGTGCGGGCGGCGAGGAGGAAGGGCGTGCCGCCGATGAAGTTGAGGCGGGTGATGCCGGCCGGCGGCCGGGTCGTGACGCGGGCGTTCAGGTCGGCCCCGGCGGCGGCGATCTTCTTCACGAACTCCAGGCTCGTCATGGCCCCCGAGCCCTGGGGCGCGGGGTTGTTGCTGCCCGCGATGCCCGCCTTGCGCACCCACGACACCTGGTGCAGGGCCGTCCACCCCCGCGAAGCGACGTTGACGTCGGCGCCCCGGTCGACGAGGAGGGTGGCGAGCTCGTAGTGGGCGTTGGCGGCGGCGAGGAGGAAGGCGTTCAGTCCCGTCGCCCCGCGCTCGGCGCTGGTGCCGCCGCGGCGCCGCTCCTCGATGACCGGCAGCGACTCTTCGACGTCGACCCCGGCCTCGAGCAGCGTCTGCACGACGCCGATCTCGCCCTCGCGCACCGCGAACAGCATCGGGGTCCAGCCGCGCTCGGACCGCGCGCCGACGTCGGCCCCGTGCGACAGCATGGTGGGGATGAGGTGCGCATGCCCCTCGGCCGCCGCCCACATCAGCGCCGTCTGCCCGCGCCACGCCTCGGCCGCGTTGACGTCGGCGCCGCGGTCGAGCAGCAGCTCCACCACGTCGAGCGCCCCCGTTCGCGCCGCCGTCATCAGCGCCGTCTCCCCCTCGGCCAGCGTCGTGTCCGGATCGACCCCGGCGTCGAGGAGCAACCGGACGATGGCGGCGTTGCCGTTCACGCAGGCCAGCGCGATGGGTGCCACCCCGTAGCGGTTTGCCGCGGCGGCGTCCGCCCCCGCCGCCAGCAGCAGCTCGACGATGCCCGCGTCGTCGGCGTGCACCGCCCAGTGGAGCGGCGTGGTGCCGTCCGGCTCCGCCGCGGTCACGTCGGCGCCCCCGTCGACCGCCGCGCGCACGCCGGCCTCGTCGACCGCCTTGATGGCATCGAGCAGCCCGGCGTCGACCGCCCCGACCGCGGCGGCGGCGCCGGAGGCCGCGACGCCCGCGGCGAGCAACAAGGTGACAATGAGACGGGTCACAGGCCCGAGAATCGAACAACGCATGGAATGCCTCCCGTGAACGATGCCAACCGCCCGCAACGGAACGCGGTTCACCCTGTCGTCGAACGTGCCGACCGCGTGGATGCAATCGCCAACAGCACGCGGGCAGCCTCGCAAGACCCCTTCGGGCCGCCGCTCCCTCGCCGCACCCGGTACGGCGGCAGGACCGCGCCAAGCTCGACCCGGCCGCCGCCGTCGGTCCACCGCGACCCAAAACGACTCGCGGGCTGCCGGCCCCGGCAGCCGACAGCCCGCGATACTGCTGCTGCAGCCTCCCGTCGCTACAGCGACAACGGCTCGACGATCTCGCCGGTGCGGCCGGTGCTGTCGGCGAAGTCGTCCAGGTGGACGCCCACGTCGTCGAGCAGGGTCAGGTGCAGGTTGGCCATCGGCGTCAGCTCGTCGTACTTGACGTGGCGCCCGCCGGCGATGCGCGACCCCGCGCCGCTCGCCACCACGATCGGCAGGTTGCGGTGGTCGTGCACGTTCGGGTTGCCGAGGCCGCTGCCGAGCATGTAGGTGGTGTGGTCGAGCAGGCTGCCGTCGCCGTCCTCGGTCGCCGCGAGCTGGTCGACCATGTAGGCGAAGAGCGACACGTGGTACTGGTTGATCTTCGCGAGCTGGGCCAGCTTCTCGGGGTTGTCGAGGTGGTGCGACGTCGGGTGGTGCGGCTCGGGCACGCCGATCTGCGGATAGGTGCGGGTGCTCGCCTCGCGCGCCATTTGGAACGTGACGACCCGCGTCAGGTCGGCCCGCAGCGCGAGCACCTGCAGGTCGAACATCAGCTTGACGTGGTCCTCCCAGACGTCGGGCACGCTCGTGGGCCGCGTGAGGTCGCTGAGCGGCGAAGACGACGCCGACGCCTCGGCCCGCTCGATGCGCCGCTCGACCTCGCGGACGGTGTCGAGGTACTCGGCGACCCGGTTGCGGTCGCCGGCGCCGAGCTGCGACTGCAGGCGCGACATGTCGTCGAGCACCCAGTCGAGGATGCTGCGGTCGCGGTTGAGCTGCGCCTTGCGCTGCTCGGGGGTGCCGCCCTTGCCGAAGAGGCGCTCGAAGACGATGCGGGGGTCGGCCTCGGTCGGGTTCGGGGCGGTCGGCGACGCCCACGACAGGCTGTTCATGTACGCGCAGGCGAACCCGTTGTCGCAGTTGCCGACCTGGGCGATGAGGTCGGTGCCGAGCTCGAGCGACGGCAGCGGCGTGTCGCGGCCGACCTTGCGGGCCGCGATCTGGTCGACCGAGGTGCCGTTGACGTAGTCGCTGCCCTCGGTGCGCTTCGGCCGCACGCAGGTCAGGAACGCCGAGTTCGCCGACGCGTGGTTCCCGGAGATGTGCGCGTCGTTGATCTCCAGGTTGGTCACGATGGTCACGTTCTCGAGGTTCGGCAGCAGCGGCGACAGCGTCGGCGACAGCGTGGTCAGCCGGCCCGTCTCGGCCGGCGTCCACGGCACCGGGTTCATCCCCATCGGGATGTACACGTAGCCGAGCCGCCGCGGGGCCGCCGTGTTGGCCAGGGCGGACGCCGCCGGCACCATGGCGTCGAGCAGCGGCAGGGCCAGCGTCGCGCCCGCGCCGCGCAGGAACGTCCGCCGCGGCAGGGCCATCTTCGTGATCATCATGACTGCGATCTCCTCAGTTGAAACGGCGGGCTCTCGACGATTCCAAGGATCAACGACGAGAAGCGATAGTCGTCGCGGGACGCCGCGTCGACTATCGCCCGGACGGCGGGGCCGTCGGCAGGCTCGATGCCGCGCCCCAGCGCATAGATCAGAAGCTTCTCGGTCACCGTGCCGACGAACACCTGGGGGCGGTCGAGCACGGCCTGCCGCAGGCCCGCCACGCCGTCGAAGAGCTCGCCGCCGGGCAGGTTCCCCGACGCGTCGATGGCCGCCCCGCCCTCGCCCTCGACGTCGCGCCAGCGGCCGATGGCGTCGAAGTTCTCCATCGACAAGCCGGCCGGGTCCATGATGCGGTGGCACACCGCGCAGGCGGGGTTCTGCCGGTGGGCGACCATCCGCTCGCGCATCGACAGGACGCCGGTCGACGACGCGCTCTCCTCGAGGGGCGGCACGTTGGCGGGCGGGGGCGGCGGGGGCGTCCCCATCAGGTTCTCGAGAATCCACTTGCCGCGCAGCACCGGCGAGGTCCGCGTGGCGTAGGACGTCACGGTCAGGATGCTCCCGTGGCCGAGCACGCCCGCGCGGGGGCTGCCCTCGGGCAGGTCGACGCGGCGGAAGTGGTCGCCGTAGATGCCCGGCACCCCGTAGTGGGTCGCGACCCGCTCGTTGAGGAACGTGTAGTCGGCGGTGAGCAGGTCGGTGACGCTGCGGTCCTCGTCGACGATGCTCCCGAACAGGAGCTGGGTCTCGGTGCGGAAGCCCTGGCGCAGGTTGTCGTCGAAGTCGGGGAAGGCGCGGGCGTCGGGGGTGACCGCGTCGAGGTTCCGCAGGTGCAGCCACTGCGACGCGAAGTTCGTGGTCAGCGTCCCGGCGCGGGGGTCGGCGAGCATGCGCCGCACCTGGGCCCGCAGCACCTCCGGCTCGCGCAGGCGGCCGGCCGCCGCGACGTCGATCAGCTCGTCGTCGGGCAGGCTGCTCCACAGGAAGAACGACAGGCGCGAGGCCAGCTCGAGGTCGCCGACGCGGTACGCGGTGCCCGGCTCCGCCCCGGCGGGGTCGCGCTCGATGCGGAACAGGAACTCGGGGCTCGTCAGCAGGGCCCGCAGCGCGGTCTCGACCCCGGCCTCGAACCCGCCCTCGGCGTAGCCCTCGCGATAGAAGCCGGTCAACTGCTCGATGTCGGCGAAGGTGACGGGACGCCGGTAGGCGCGCCGGGCCAGCGACGCGACGATGGCGGTGGCGCACGCCTCCGCCTCCTCGGCCGTGTCGTCCGCGGGGCGGCACGAGAAGACGCGGTCGCGGCTCGGCGTCTCGCCGATGCCGGTGGGCTCGAAGGGCCCCGCGATCGACACGGTGCGCACCGCCGGCTGCTGCCGGGGGTGGCGGTCCATGTTGAAGTGGGCGTCGTAGGGCTGCCGGGTCGTCTCGAGCAGGGCCGAGTTCTTCTTGATGAAGGCGGCGCCCACCCGGTGCGGCCCCGCCGTGACCGCGAGGCGGACGTTCAGGTGGTTGTCGATGCCCTCGTCCGCGTAGTACTCGGCGTTGGCCTGAATCACCATGTTCGTGCTCGGCTCCATGGTGAACAGGCCCAGGCGCTCGCCGTCGAGGGTCAGCTCGACCTCGTGCGGCTCGGTCAGCCCCTCGACGTTCTCGTTGCGGTTGCGCTGCAGGCGGACCTGGATCTCGTACTCGCCGTCGAACGGGAAGACGTGCTCGACGACGGTGCCCCCGCGGGTGCCGAACGGCAGGCCGTCGACGTGGTCCTCCTGGGTGCGGTCGGCCGGCACGATCACCACCAAGCTGTCGGGGGCCGGGGCCCGGCTGCCCACGGCGAGCTCGCTGACGGTCCGGGCGGCGGCCAGGTACCGCTCCATCAGGGTCGGCGACAACCCGCCGGTGTTCACGTTGTCGAACCCGAAGGCGGCGTCATCCCGCGGCAGCAGCGCGGTGACGTCTATCTCCAGGGCGAGCAGGTCGCGGATGGCGTTCTGGTACTCGGTCCGGTTCAGCCGCCGGAAGGTCTCGGTGCGGCCGGGGTCGGGATTGGCCCTCGCCGCCTCGTCGAGGGCGGTCTCGATGTAGGCGAGCAGCCGGTCGTGGGCGTCGGCGTCGGGGCGGGGGCGGGGCCGGGGAGGCATCGCGCCCGCGCGAAGCTTCCGGATCACCTTCTCCCACACCTCGGCGTGCGCGGCGATGTCGGCGAGGTCCACGCCCTCCAGCGACAGCCCGCCCGTCCGCAGACGGTCGCTGTGGCAGGTGACGCAGTACCGGTCGATGACCGCCCGCTCCGAGGCGGGCGATCCGACGCCGGCGGAGGCCGACGAAACCGGCTGCGCGTCCGCGCCGGCCAGCGGCAGGAGGAGACACGCGACGAGGACGAAGGCGCGCCGCACGAACCGACCTCTCGGCATCCGTTCCCGGCCTCCGGTCATCCAGGCCTCCAGCGTGCGGGTAGTCGAGTCCGCCCGTATTCTACCCCAGATTCCACAAAATCGGATCACCTCGATGGCGCCGTCGCGCCGGCCGCACGTTCCTCGGCGCGGGCCAGCGAGCATGCCGGCCGTCGAACGGTCCCCGCCGTGGCACCCGTAACTCGAGGCGGATCGATGCTCCGGGCCTTCGGCTCCATGCGCTCGGCTATCGTATCCGACCGACCGCGCATCGGATCACCTCGACTCACCTCGACGCCGGCGCCCGCTCCTCGGCGCGAGCGCCGGCGAGGATGCCGGCCATCGAGTAGTTCCCCTCGTGGCACGCGTACTCGTAGATCGACACGCGGTCCGCGATCCGGTTCATGGGCCGCGAGACGGTCCAGGGCCGGGTGAACGTCCGGGGGTCGTCGACGGTGAACCGGTAGTCGATGGTGTCGGCGTCGACGCGCGTATAGCGTTCGGTCAGGTGCAGGGTGTCGCGCGAGCCCTGGTAGCTCGTCTTGGGGTCGAAGTTGGTGGTCTCGACGACCAGGGTGTCCCCTTCCCAGCGGCCGCGCGAGTCGCCCATCCACTGGGTGACGGACCCGGGCAGGTGCGGCCGCCCGTCGAGGGGGATGATGCGCGGCTCGTGGATGAGCTCCTGGAAGACGACGACGTAGCCGGGCGTCTGGAAGATCTGGTAGTTGCTGCTGTACCAGCTCCCGATGCCGTTCCAGCCGCGCGAGATGCAGCGCGTCCAGGGGCTGAGGTCGCTGTAGGTGTCGGGCGAGTTCGACGGCCCCCGCGTGCTCCGCTCGGCGCGCTCGGCCTCGATTCTCGCGCGGCCCTCCGCCGACAGCGGCGGGATGCGCCCGTCCGGCGGATCGACGATGAGCGACGTCCGGGGCAGGGCCCGGCCGACGTCGCGCCAGAACGCGTTGTAGTTGCCGACGCTGCCCTCCGGCGGCGGCAGATCGAAGTTGGCCCGGTTGGTCGCCTCAATGGTCGCCGCCTCCTCGAGCGGCAGGGTCTCGCGTCCCGCGAGCGGTCCCTCGGCCGGCCGTTCGAGCGGGGTCGAGGTCTGGCTGTTCCACTGCCCCTGGAGGTCGGGGTCGCCCCAAGGCGTGCGGGGCGCCGCCGCCGGTTCCGCGGCCGGCGGCTGGCCGGCGGCGGGCGCGGACGCCGGTGCGACGATAAGGATCAGGGCGGCGAGCCATCGCTGGGCCATGTAGTCCTCCAGAGTTGCGGAGAGCCGCGGGGCGAGCGCAGGCTGCATGATCGCCCACCGGCGTCGCGCCCGCAAGGCCCACGGCGGGTATTGCGCGCGCCGCCCGCGGCAGGGCATCATGCGCGTAACGTGAACGATGTGCGTGGAGGACGTGCCATGAGCCGACGATACGGTCTCTCTCTGCCGGCCGCGGTCATCGCGGGCGCGCTTCCCCTCGCGGCGGCGGGTCAGCCGAGCGAGGGTGCCCACCCGCGGACGCCCTGGGGCGATCCGGACCTGCAGGGGATATGGACAAGCGCCACCTATACGCCCCTGGAACGCCCGGAGACGGTGGCCGACCGCGCGTTCCTGACCGAGGAGGAGGCAGCCGAGCTCGCCTGCGCGTGGTGGAGCGCTTCACCCGGGTCGACGCCGAGACGATCCGCTACGAGTTCACCGTCCAGGACGACAAGACCTGGGCGCGGCCGTGGAGCGTGGAGTTCCCGTTGATGAAGCGCGAAGGCCCGCTCTTCGAGTACGCGTGCCACGAGGGGAACCACGACATCCGGCACATCCTCGAGGTGGCGAGGAACGTCGAGCGACAGGCGGCCGAGCAGGAGCAGGACCGGTAGCGAGGTGCCGGACGGTCCCGGCAGCACAGGGCGTCCGCGATTGCGGCCCGGCGAACCATAGCTTTACGCCTCGATGAATCCACCAACGCGGCGGCCCGTCGTCGGCGTCATGGGCGCGAGCGGCGCGCCGCATGCGGAACGGTCGCGGCGCGTCGGCGCGTGGATTGCCCGCGCCGGCTATCACTTGCTGACGGGCGGCGGCCCGGGGGTGATGGCGGCCGTCACGGAGGCGTTCGTCGGCGTGCCGGACCGTCGCGGGCTCGCCATCGGCATCCTGCCGGCGAGCGGCCGCGGCGGCATCGACGGGGCCGCGGGCCGGCCGCGCCCGGGGTACCCCAACCCGTGGGTCGAGATCGCGATCGCCACGCATCTCGACAGCCTCGGGCAGCGGGGCGGCGACGAACGCTCGCGCAACCACGTGAACGTCCTATCGTCCGATGTCCTGATCTTCCTGCCGGGCTCCGCCGGAACCGCGAGCGAGGCGAAGCTGGCGTTACACTACGGACGGCCGTCGATAGCCTATCTTGACGCGCGCGCGGATCTGCCGGGCCTGCCGGACGCGATTCCCGTCGAGCCCGAGTTCGCCCGCGTCGAGACCTTCGTGCGGGACGCCTGCGCGCGGCAGCGCGGAGGGCGCTGACATGATTCCACGCAATGTGCGCACGCACATCCTCCTGACGGCCGGCCTCGCCGCCGCCGCTCTCGGCTGCGGAACCGCTCCCCCCGAGGCGGAGCCCCCCGGCCCGCGGGCCTGCGCCGACTTCCTGTCGCGCACCGGCTTCGACGTCAGCGTCATGGACGCCGAGCTGATGAACCCGGGCGCCGAGACGGAGTACTGCTGGGTCGACGCGATGATCCGCCCCAACATCCGCTTCGCCGCGAGCCTGCCGACGAACTGGAACGGGCGGTTCGTCATGCGCGGCGGGGGCGGCTACGCCGGGCAGCAGCCGGTGAAGGGACGCGACGACGCGTTGCGGGACGAGGGATGGGTCACCGCCTCGACCGACACCGGGCACGACGCGGCGCGCTTCCCCCTCGCCAGCTTCGCGTACGACAACCGGGCCGGCGAGATCGACTACGCCTACCGCGCCGTCCACCTGACCGCGGTCGAGGTCAAGGCCCTCGTCGCCGAGTACTACGGCCGCCCCGCCGACTACGACTACTGGCTCGGCTGCTCGACCGGCGGGCGGCAGGGCCTGATGTCGGCCCAGCGCTTCCCCGACGACTTCGACGGCATCGTCGCGGGGGCCCCCGTGCTCGACTTCACCAACACCCAGATCGGGGGGGTGTGGTTCGCGCGGGCGATGCGCGAGAACCCCCTCGGGCTCGAGAAGATCGCGAGGGTCGGCGAGGCAGTCTACGCGGCGTGCGACGGCCTCGACGGGCTCGAGGACGGCCTCATCGACGATCCGCGGCAGTGCCGCTTCGACCCCCGGACGGACTACCCGCGGTGCGAGGGCGCCGACCGTGTCGACTGCCTCACCGAGGGACAGGCGGAGACGCTGGCGAAGGTCTACGGCGGCGTCGTCAGCCGCGGCGAGCCGTACTTCCCCGGCCAGCCCCTCGGGGCCGAGCTCGGCGACCCCCTCGGCGGGCCCGCCTCGCGGACGAGCGGCTGGGGCGGCTGGTTCGTGGACCCGGCGGGGCGGACACCGCGTCTGGAGCTCTTCGGGGTCACCTTCATGCGCTACATGGCGTTCACCCGCGACGATCCCGAGTGGTCGCTCGATCAGTTCGACTTCGACGAAGATCCCTACCGCATGGACGCCATCCGCGGCATCCTCGACGCCACCGACCCCGACCTCGCCCGGTTTCGCGACGCCGGCGGCCGGATGATCACCTATCACGGCTGGTCGGACACCGCCCTCAACCCCATGATGGCGGTGAACTACTACGAGGACGTGCTGGCCGAGACGCCCGACGCCGCCGACTTCTACCGGCTCTACATGGTCCCCGGCATGTTCCACTGCGCGGGCGGGCGCGGCGTCAACACCATCGACGCGCTGCCCGACCTCGTGGCGTGGGTCGAGAACGGCGCGGCGCCCGACCGCCTGATCGGCCGGCGCGTCGACCGCGACGGCGACGTGCTGATGACGCGGCCGGTCTGCCCGTACCCCGAGGTCGCCCGCTACGCGGGCTCCGGCGACGTCGACGACGCCGCGAGCTTCGCCTGCCGGCCGCCGGCGTGACGCCGCCGGATTCGGCTTGCGCCGCAGTCAGAGATGCGGTAGCGCCGGAGCGCGAAAACAGGTTCTCCTGTCGAGCGCTTGAATATACTGTCGGGGAGTAGCGACCGTGGCTAGAATGCCGGAGATCATCCCCGTCAAGGACCTGCGCCGGGACACGGCCGCTGTGCTGAACCGCCTGCAGTCGTCCGCCCGGCCGCTGGTCATCACGCAACGCGGGCGCAGCGCGGCAGTCATGCTCAGCGTGGGGGCCTATGAACGCGGCGAGCGGGAGCGCGAACTGCTTCGACTCCTAGTGCGCGGTGAGCAGGAGATGGCCGGAGCCGGACACGATCTCGACGACGTGCTGGCCGAGGCGGATGAGGTCCTCGCGGACGATCGCTCGTGAGGGTGCGCTTGCGCGCCGGGGGGACGCCGGCAGTTCCTGCCATCGCCTACATCCGCCGCGGGAGCCCGGTGCCCGAGTTCACGTGACGGTAGAATGGAACCGGGGGTTGGTGTGGCGAGCGACCATCGGGAACGCATCGTGCAAGATCCGGTGATCGTCGGTGGCGAGGCCGTGATCCGCGGCACGCGCGTGACGGTCCGGACCATCCTCGCGAGCCTCGCGGAGGGTGCCCCTGTCGAAGGGATTCTCCGCGACTTCCCCACACTCACCGCAGACGACGTTCGCGCGGCGATCGCGTTCGGGGCGGCCTCTGCGCAGGACGACCTTCCGCCGGCTGCGACGCACGTCAAGCGGTGAAGATCAAGCTCGACGAGAACCTGCCCGGCCGACTCGTCCAGGCCCTCACGGATCTCGGTCACGACGTCGATACGGTCGTCCTCGAACGACTCGCCGGACATGACGACCGCGCCGTGTGGCAGGCGGCTCAGCGGGCGGGCCGTTTCCTGATCACGCAGGATCTCGACTTCTCCGACGTGCGCCGGTATACGCCGGGCACCCACCGCGGCCTGCTGCTGGTCCGCCTCGCTTCCCCCGGCAGAACCGCGCTGTTCGGTCGTGTCCAGTCGCTGTTCGCCGTGGAAGACGTCTCGACGTGGGCGGGCTGTCTTGTCGTCGCCACGGATCGGAAACTGCGGGTACGGCGGCCCGAGGCCCGCCGGCCAAGACCGCCGGCCGACGGGTGAACAAGTCCGGCCCCTACCCGCGCAGCATCGCCGCCGCGCGGTCGGCCAGCGCAGCGAGCACCTGCTCGAGGGCGGATCGATGCGCCTCGACCACGCCGTCCTCCGAGGGATCGGGCACCTCGAACGGGGCGCCGATGGCCACCGCGATCGAGCTGAACGGCCGCGGAACCTGAGTCCGGTCCCAGCTCGAGGCCGACCAGTGCCGTTCCGCCTCGATGTGGAAGGGCAGGATGGGGCTGCCGGTCACCCCGGCGAGCCACACCGCGCCGGGCTGGACGCGGCGGGCCGGCCCGCGGGGGCCGTCGACGGTGAACGCGGCGGGCCGGCCGGCCGCGACGTCGCGCTTGAGCTGGATGAGGGCGCGCCGGGCGCCGCGGGAGGTCGAACCGCGGGCGGTGCCGTAGCCGAAGCGCCGGATGATGCGGGCGATCCACTCGCCGTCGAAGTTCCGGCTCGTCATGACCACGATGCCGCGGCCGCGCCAGAAGTACGTCGCGGGGAGAATGCGCCCGTGCCAGAACGCGAAGATGGGCTGGCGCCCGCGCGCCACGATGGCGTCGTAGTGCTCCATGCCCTCGACGCGCCACCGAAGGGTGCGGCAGAGGAGCCCGATGAGGGGGGCGCCGACCCCGGCGATGGTCCGGGCCTGCGCGAGCTGCCAGGCGGTGAGGCTGGAAGAAGACGCGGCTGGGCCGGCGCCCACGCTACATCCCTTCGTACTCGGGGCCGCCGCCGCCCTCGGGCGGCACCCAGTCGATGATCTGGTAGGGGTCCATGATGTCGCAGGTCTTGCAGTGGACGCAGTTCGACGCGTTGATCTGCAGCCGGCGGCCGTTCCCCGTTCCGTCGTCGACCATCTCGTAGACGTTGGCGGGACAGAAGCGCACGCACGGGTTGCCGTACTCCTCGCGGCAGCGGGTGCGGCAGATGTCGGTGTCCCGCACGAGCAGATGGACGGGCTGGTCCTCGTCGTGGCGGGTTCCCGAGTAGTGCACGTTGGTGAGCTTGTCGAAGGTCAGCGCGCGGTCCACCTTGACCGCGTTGCTCGGTGTATCGGGATCGGCGGGGCCGCCGGGATAGTAGCCGGCCAGCGACGCCAGCCGCTCGTGGCCGGGCTCGCTCGACAGGGGCCGCGCCGGCCACCGGCCGTTGGTCAGCCACGCCAGCCCCGCGACGGCGGTTCCGGCGGCCAGCCCCGCTCCGAACGCCTGATGTACGTTGCGGACCGGGTAGAGTTCGCGGCGGATGCCGCCGTGGTTGATGAGCTCGCGGTACCGGACGAGCTGCGCGGCCGACACGTCGCCCGCCCGCACCGCCGCGAAGGCGGCGTCGGCGGCGTGGATGCCGCTGTGCATCGCGAGGTGGATGCCCTTCAGCCGCATGGAGTTTAGGAACCCCGCGGCGTCGCCGACGATCAGCGCCCCGTCGAGATGGCATCGCGGTATGGCGTACCAGCCCCCCTCGGGCAGTGCCTTCGCGCCGTAGCGGGTCATCTCGCCGCCGGCGAGAAGGCCGGCGACGAGGGGATGCTGCTTGAACCGCTGGAACGCCATGTGCGGATCGAAGCGCGGGTCCCGGTAGTCGAGCCCCACCACGAGCCCGATCGCGACGCGTCCCTCCGGCAGCACGTAGATGAAACCACCGCCGAACTCCTCGTGCCGCAACGGGTACCCGAGCGTGTGCACGACGGTGCCCGGCGCCTCCCGTTCCGGCGGAATCTGCCAGAGCTCCTTGATACCGATGGCGTAGGTCTGCGGGGCCGCGGCGTCGAGCCCGTGGCGGCGCACGAGGCTCTTGGTGAGATTGCCCCGGACGCCGTCGGCGAAGATGGTGACGGCGGCCCGGATGTCGACACCGGGCTCGAAGGCGCCCTTCGGCCTACCCTCCTTGTCGAGGCCGCGGTCGCCGGTCCTCACCCCGACGACCCGGTCGCCCTCGTACAGCACCTCCGTGCCCGCGAACCCCGTGAAGACGTCGACGCCCTCCGCCTCCGCCTGCTCCGCGAGCCAGCGGACGAAGCGGTTGAGGGAGATGACGTAGTTCCCGTGGTTGCGCAGCGGCGGCGGGGTGATGGGGGCCCGGAACCGCGACTTCGCGGTCAGGTAGTAGATGCGGTCATCCCGCACCGGCGTCTCGACCGGCGCCCCCCGCTCCTTCCAGTCCGGCAGCAGGGCGTCGAGGCCGGACGGGTCGAGCACCGCCCCCGACAGCATGTGCGAGCCGCTCTGGCGGGACTTCTCGAGCACCGCGACGGCGAGGGGGTCGCCTCCCTCCTGCTGTTGCAGGCGGGCCAGGCGGATGGCCGCCGACAGGCCGGCCGGGCCGCCGCCGACGACGAGGACGTCGACCTCGAGGGTTTCGCGCTCCATCAGGCGTCGAGGGCGGCGATGATCGCGGGGACCACGTCGAAGAGGTCGCCGACGATGCCGTAGTCGGCGACCTCGAAGATGGGCGCCTCGGCGTCCTTGTTCACGGCCACGATGGTGCGGGAGCCCTTCATGCCCACGAGGTGCTGGATGGCGCCGGAGATGCCGAGGGCGAGGTAGAGCTTCGGGGCGACGGTCTGGCCCGAACTGCCGATCTGGCGGTCCATCGGCAGCCAGCCGGAGTCGCAGATGGGCCGCGACGCCGCGACCTCGGCCCCGAGGGCGGCCGCGAGGGACTCGACGATCTTCAGATGCTCCTGGCCCTTGATGCCGCGTCCGACGGCCACGATGCGCTCGGCCTGGGTCAGGTCGACGGCCTGCTTCGCCTCCTGGAACGGCGCCTCGACCTCCTGGCGAATCGTGCCGGGCTCGATCGTCACCGGGAAGGCGGCGACCGGCGCCGGGGCCGCCCCCCGCTTCAAGGCGTCGGGCCGGAACGCGCCGATCTGGAAGCTGACGAAGTGCGGCGCGGGACCCGTGGGGGCGACATCGGCCACGAACTTCCCCTGAAACATCGGACGCACGAACGCCGGCCGGTCGTTCCGGGACCCGACCCCGACGCAGTCGGCGATGAACGGGCGGCCGAGCCGAGCCGCGAGGCGGGGGGCGAATTCGCGGGTCTGATAGGTGTGGGCGAGGAACACCAGATCGGGAGCGGCGTCGGCGACCACCGCCGCGAACGCGGCCACGAAGCCGTCCGGCGTGTAGGCCGCCAGATCGGGGTGGTCGACGGTGAGGACCGACTCGACGTCGGCGGCGGCCAGTTCGGTGCCGACCGCGCCGAGGTCCGCCCCGGCGACCGCGACCCGCACCGGCCCGCCCATCTGCTGCGCGGCCACGAGGGCCTCCCAGCTCGCGTTGTTGAGGACGCCGTCTCGTTGCTCCGCGATCACCAGCACCATGTCGGTACGCTCACCTCGCCCGAAGGGCATCGCCCGCGGCTCCGCTCACCGCCCAACCGACCCGCCAGGAGTCCGCACCGTCGCCGACGCGGTCTCCCGGGGTCAGATAACCCGCGCTTCTTCCCGCAACGCCTTGACCAGCTCGGCCGCCGCGTCGGCCGGCGAACCGTCGATCATCCGCGTCTGCTTCGTCTTCTCGGGCACCCGGATCTCGAGGATCTCCTGCCGCGGGGCGAGGTCGGCCGCCGCCTCGACCACCCGGACCTCCTTCCGCTTCGCGGCCATGATGCCCTTCAGGGTCGCGTAGCGGAGCTGGTTGATGCCGCTCTGAATCGTCAGCAGGGCCGGCGTCGGCATCGAGACCCACTGGAACCAGCCGCCCTCGAGCTCCCGCTTCACCCGCAGGCGCCCCTCCGCGACCTGCACCTCCATGATGATCGTGGCGTGGGGAATGCCGAGCAGCTCGGCGAGGACGACGCCGGTCTGCGCGAACCCCTGGTCGTCCGACTGCAGGCCGGTCAGGACGAGGTCGAACCGCTCGTCGCGGACGGCGCCGGCGAGGGCCTCCGCGACCATGGACGCGTCGGCGGCGGCGAGGCCGTCGCCCTCGACCCGGATCGCCCGGTCCGCCCCGCGGGCCAGCGCCTCCCTGACGACCTGGGCGGCGCGGGCCGGCCCGGCCGAGCAGACCACGACCTCGCCACCGTGCTGCTCCTTGAGGCGCAGGGCCTCCTCGAGGGCATAGGCGTCGGGCTCGTTCATCTCGAAGCTGGCGTCCCGATCCTGGACCCAGGTGCGGGCCTCGTCGACCCTCAGCGGCCACTCGCGAGTGACGACCTGCTTCACGCAGACGGCTATCTTCATCCGCTCCCCTTCTCGTTCTCGCGCGACGCGGCTTCGCTGCCGTCGACAGCCCGCGGCGAAGCCCCCGCCGCATTCGAGCGGTGATGCATCCCGCCCGCCTGCGTTACGCCTCGGTCGAACATGTCCGGCATTCTCCCTCGTCGCGCCCTGTCAGGCGGGGCGCCTCGGCGGATCCGCCGGCGCCGTCCGGGCGCGGTGCAACGCGGCGCTTCCCCCGCGAACGGTCATGCATGGTGCCGTCTGAACAGCAGCGAGGCGTTGGTCCCCCCGAATCCGAACGAATTCGACAGGACGTACTCCATCGCGGCCGATCGCTTCACGTTGGGCACGTAGTCGAGGTCGCAGTCGGGGTCCGGGTTGTCGAGGTTGATGGTCGGGGGAATGACCTGCTCCCGCATCGTCAACGCCGCGATGCCGGCCTCGACCCCGCCCGCCGCCCCGAGCAGGTGGCCGGTCATCGACTTCGTGGAAGACACCGCGAGGCGGCGGGCGTGGTCGCCGAAGCACCGCTTGATGGCCAGGGTCTCGATGCGGTCGTTGAACGGCGTGGAGGTGCCGTGGGCGTTGACGTAGTCGACCTCGTCGGGCGCGATGGCCGCCTGGGCGACGGCCGCCCGCATCACGCGGAGGGCGCCGTCCCCGTCCTCGGCCGGCGCGGTGACGTGGTGGGCGTCCGCGGACATGCCGTACCCGACGAGCTCCGCGTAAACCGGCGCGCCGCGCGCCAGCGCCCGGCCGCGCTCCTCGAGGATCACCACGCCGGCGCCCTCGCCGATGATGAACCCGTCGCGCTCGCGGTCGAAGGGGCGGCACGCGCGGGTCGGCTCGTCGTTGCGGGTGGACAGGGCGCGCATCGCCGCGAACCCCCCCACGCCCATGGGGGTGATGGCGGCCTCGGAACCGCCCGCCACCATGACATCGGCGTCGCCCCGGCGGATCGTCTCGAACGCGTCGCCGACGGCGTGGGCCGACGCCGAGCACGCCGTGCAGGTCGCCGAGTTGGGCCCCTTCGCGCCGAGGCGGATAGAAACCTGCCCGGCCGCGAGGTTGATGATCGCGGCGGGGATGAAGAAGGGCGATATCTTGCGCGGCCCCCCCTTGAGCAGCGCCTTGTGCTCGCGTTCGATGGTGCTGAACCCGCCGATGCCCGACGCGATGTACACCCCCACGCGCGGCGCGATGTCCGGCGTCACCTCGAGCCGCGCATCGGCGCGCGCGAAGTCCGACGCGGCGATCGCGTACTGGATGAAGACGTCCATCTTCTTGACGTCCTTCTTCGGGAGGAAGTCGAGCGCGTCGAACCCCTGCACCTCTCCCGCGATGCGCGCCGCATAGCCCGAGGCGTCGAACTTCGTGATCGGGCCGATCCCGCTCCGGCCCGCGCACAGGGCCTCCCACGTCGCCGACGTTCCGATACCGAGCGGCGACACGAGGCCGACGCCCGTCACCACAACCCGCCTGCTCACAGTCTCTCCCGCGGAGCCGCCCCTACTTCGCCTTCGAGTGCGCCTCGATGTACTCGACGGCCTCCTTCACGCGGGTGATCTTCTCCGCGTCCTCGTCGGGAATCTCGAGGCCGAACTCCTCTTCGAACGCCATCACGAGCTCCACCGTGTCGAGCGAGTCGGCCCCGAGATCGTCCACGAACGACGCGTCCGACGTCACCTCTTCCTCGTCGACACCGAGCTGCTCCACGATGATGCTCTTCACCTTCTCGTCAACCGCCATTCACTCGCCTCCTACATGTACATTCCGCCGTTCACCGCGAGCACGTGCCCCGTCACGTACGCCGCCTCGTCGGACGCCAGGAAACAGATGGCGCCCGCGACGTCCCCGGTCGTTCCCAACCGGCCCATGGGTATCTGCGCGAGCATCGCCGCGTGCGCCGCCTCGTTGAGCCCCGCCGTCATATCGGTGTCGATCATGCCGGGGGCGACCACGTTCACGGTGATCCCGCGCGAGGCGACCTCCCGCGCCAGCGCCTTCGAGAACCCTTCCAGACCCGCCTTGGACGCCGCGTAGTTGGCCTGTCCGGCGTTGCCCATCCGACCGACCACCGAGCCGACGTTGATGATGCGGCCGCCGCGCTGCCGGATCATCGGACGCAGCACCGCGCGCGCGCAGTGGAACGCGGCGGTCAGGTTCGTCGCGACGACCGCGTCCCAGTCGGCCGGCGACATCCGGAGCGCGAGTTGATCGCGGACGATGCCGGCGTTGTTCACGAGCACGTCGATGCGGCCGTACTCGTCCATCGCGGCCCGCACCATCGCGTCGATGCGCTGCGGGTCGGTGACGTCGACGCTCACGCCGACCGCGCGCCCGCCGGCGGCGCGGATCTCCGCCGCCACCTCCTCGCCGCGGTCGGCGCGCGCCGCCGCCACCACCGCCGCGCCGGCCGCCGCGAGGCGTTCCGCCGCCGCCCGCCCGATGCCGCGCGAGGCACCGGTGACGATGGCGACCCGGTCCGCCAGACGGCCCGGCGCGGCGCCCCCGGTCACGCCGCCAGGGCCGCCACCGCCCGATCGACGCCGTCCGGATCCGCGACCGACAGCAGCTTCGCGCCGCCGTCGATTCTCTTGATCAGGCCGCTCAACACGCTGCCCGGACCTACCTCAACATACGTGTCGACCCCTTCCGACGCAAGGCGCCGCACGACCTGCTCCCACCGGACCGGCGCCGTCACCTGATCCACCAGGGCCGAGACCGCGGCGGCCGCGGCGCGCTTCGGCTCGGCGTCGAGGTTGGCCACGACGGGGACGCCCGGATCGGACACCACGAGCGCGCGCAGGTCCCGTTCGAGGCGATCCTGTGCGGGCTGCATCAGCGCGCAGTGGAAGGGGGCGCTGACCGGCAGGGCGCGGAC
This sequence comes from Vicinamibacterales bacterium, assembly GCA_963664545.2. Taxonomy (GTDB): domain Bacteria; phylum Acidobacteriota; class Vicinamibacteria; order Vicinamibacterales; family UBA8438; genus JAJEEA01. The sequence continues at coordinate 5,681,983 of OY761475.2, forward strand.
GCGTCTCGCGCCGAGGGCCTTGGCGCGTTCGCCGGCCCGCCGCACCGCCCCGGCGTCCCCGGCGATGACGACCTGCCCCGGGGCGTTCAGGTTCGCCGGGCTCACCACGTCGTCTCCGGCCGCCTCCCGGCACGCCTGCTCCACCAAGGGCCCGTCCAGCCCCATCACCGCGGCCATGGCCCCCCGCCCCACCGGCACCGCGTCCTGCATGTAGCGGCCCCGGCCGCGCACCGTGCGCACCGCGTCGCCGAACGACAGGGTGCCGGCCGCCACGTGCGCCGAGTACTCGCCCAGGCTGTGACCGGCCAGCCAGCGGGGCCGCACGCCCCGCGCCGTCAACGCCCGCGCCGCCGCCGTCGACACGGCGAGCAGCGCCGGCTGGGTGTGCTCGGTCAGCACGAGCCGCTCGGCCGGCCCCTCGAAACAGAGCCGGCTGATGGGGATCCCGAGCGCCGCGTCGGCCTGGTCGAACGCCTCCCGGCACTCGGGAAACCGGTCGGCGAGCGCCCGCCCCATTCCCACGTGCTGCGAACCCTGGCCCGGAAAGACGAATGCGGTCATCGACTGGTTTCGGCGGTGGCGGCGGGCGGGCGGCCCCGGCCGTCAAAGGCGGTGGATCAGGCCTCCTCGACGCGCCGCACCTGGCGGCCCCGGTAGTGGCCGCAGTGCGGGCACACCTGGTGCGGCGGCTTCCGCTCGTGACACTGCGGACACTCGCCCAGCGGCACGGGATCGAGATTCTGGTGCGTGCGGCGCTTCGCCGTGCGCGACTTGGAATGACGTCGTTTCGGATTGGCCATGTGATTCTCGAACTCTCCCGCGCCGCGGAACCGCGCCGACGGGAACGACCGGAGCGCGCTAGTGCTCCAGGAGCTGCTTCAGCCCGGCCAGCCTGGGGTCCTCCCACTCGGCGACGCATCCGCACGGCACCGTGTTCCGGTTGCCGCCGCAGACCGCGCAGAGCCCCCGGCAGTCCGCGCGGCACAGCGGCTTCATCGGCAGCGCGAGCTGGAACTGCTCCTGGACGAGGTGCCTCAGGTCTATCTGGTCGTCCCGGTAGAACGCGGTGCTCAGGTCCTCCTCCTCGATCCGGACCTCGCCCTCGCCGCGGTTCTCGGAAGCCGGCAGATACAGGAGGTCCACGTCCACGCCGGCGTCGAGACGGAAGGGCTCGAGGCAGCGACCGCAGTCGATCTCCAGCTCCCCGCCGATGCGGCCCGACAGCCGATAGTCGCCCGCTCCCTTCGAAACCAGCAGATCGAGGGTGACGACCCCCGGCACCCGGTATTGCCGCCCCCCGTCCGGGGTCAGCGATCCGGGAGGGAACCGGCGTTGCACGTCGGTCCGCGGTCCCTCGATGGCCCGCAGATCGAGATACCCGGAGGCCGCCGTCCCCTCCGTTCCGACTGCCCTCGGCTCCATCTCAATCGACTCCGACCACGGTCGTGACCGGTTCACGGACCGGGCGCCGGACGAATCCCGCATTATAACCGCAAGGTTTCCTTCCCGTAACACCCAAAACGGGGGTAATGACAGGGAACGCCGGCGCCGATCATCCGCCCGCCGGCGGATCTTCCCGGCCGGCCGCCTCCGTCGCCCAGGGCCGCGGGATGAACAGGCGCTTGTACAGGTGCACGGCGAACCGGTCCGTCATGCCCGCGATGAAGTCGCGCGCCGCCGCGTCGACGCCCTCCGACTCCAGCGTGCGCCGGTCGAGGAACGCGTCGGGGGCCTGACGCACCCGCTCCCAAAGCCCGCCGATGATGCCCGAGGCCTTGGCGACCTCCGCGTTGGCCACCCGGTTCTCGTACACCGCCTCGAACAGGAACGCCCGCAACGCCGTGAGCGCCTTCAGGACCGGCGGACTCATGCGCAGTTCGACGTCGGGCCTCGTCGCCCGGGTGGCGGTCACCACGTCGGACACCAGCGCCCCGATGCGCTCGGACGAGGTGCGTCCGAGCCGCTCCAGCGGGGCCGCCGGCAGGTCGGACGCCGCGATCACGCCGGCGCGGACCGCGTCGTCGATGTCGTGGTTCACGTAGGCGATCATGTCCGCGACCCGCGCGACCTGCCCTTCCAGGGTCGCGGCGCGGCGGGCGGGCTCGCCGCCGAGGGGCGCGCCGTCCCTGCCCTTCGAGTGCTTCGCGATGCCGTTCCGGACCTCCCACGTCAGGTTGAGGCCGCGGCGGCCCCGCTCGAGCACGTCGACGATGCGCAGGCTGTGCCCGTGGTGGCTGAACCCCCCCGGCACCAGCCGGTTCAGGACCGCCTCGCCGGCGTGGCCGAACGGGGTGTGGCCGAGGTCGTGGCCGAGGGCGATGGCCTCGGTGAGCTCCTCGTTCAGGCCGAGGACCTTCGCCACGGTGCGGGCAATCTGGGCCACCTCGAGGGTGTGGGTGAGGCGCGTCCGGTAGTGGTCGCCGGCCGGCGAGAAGAACACCTGGGTCTTGTGCTTGAGCCGGCGGAACGCCTTGCTGTGCAGGATCCGGTCGCGGTCGCGCTGGAACGCGGGCCGGATCGGATCCTCGGGCTCGGCCCGGAGCCGCCCCTTCGACTCGCGGCTCAGCGACGCGTAAGGCGCGAGGTACTCGGCCTCGCGCGCCTCCAGCTCGCGCCGAATCATGAGAGCACGCGCCCCGTCCCGTCGCGCACGGCCGCCTCGATCCGCTCCGCGGCCGACTCGCACGCCGCGGGATGCTCGCCGGGCATCTCGATCCAGTGCACCCCCGCCTCCTTCCTGAACCACGTCAACTGCCGTCGCGCGTAACGCCGGTTCTCGCGGACGATCAGGTCCCGCGTGGCGCGGAGGTCGCGCTCGCCGCGCAGGTGCTCGAGGGCCTGCCGGTACACGAGCCCGCCGAACGGCCCCGCCTCCTCGGGCACGCCCCGCGCGAGCAACCCCCGGACCTCGTCGAGCAGACCGCCGGCCAACTGCCGGTCGACCCGGTCCGCGATGCGCACCTCGAGCTGCGCCATGGGCAGCCGCAGGCCCACCGCGACCACCGCATGGCCCGCGATCGGCGACCGCGTGTCGGCGAAGTGGTCGGTCAGGGTGCGGCCGGTCAGCAGGTACACCTCCAGCGCGCGGACCAGGCGCTTCTCGTCGGACGGATGCACCCTTCGTGCCGACGCCGGATCGCGGCGGGCGAGCAGCCGGTGCAGCGCGCCGGTCCCCCGACGGCGGGCCACCCCCTCCAGCCGCGCCCTCAGCCCCGCGTCGCGGCCGGGACCCGCGAACAGCCCCCGCGTCAGGGCCCGGTAGTAGAGGCCCGTGCCGCCAGCGACTATCGGCAGCCGGCCGCGGGCCGTCACCCCGCGCACCACCCGCGCCGCGTCGCGGCCGTACCGCGCCGCGGAGTACCCCTCGACGGGATCGGCGATGTCCGTCAGGTGGTGCGGAATCCCCCGCTGCCGCCGGGCGGGGACCTTGTCGGTCCCGATGTCGAAGCCGCGGTAGACCGCCGTCGAGTCGCAGGCCAGGACCTCGCCGCCGGCCCGCGCGGCCATCGAGAGCGCGAGGGCGCTCTTGCCCGTCGCCGTCGGTCCGACGACGGCCAGCAGCACCGGACGGCCGTCCGGGTCCCGCGGGCCGATGGGCTGCCGCACGTCACCCCAGGAGCGCCATCGCCAGCACCACCGTCAACAGGATCAGGAGGCCGAGCTGCTGGCGCCCGGTCAGCCTCGGCGGCTCGGTCATACCGGGGTCAACCGCCCGGCGGCCGCTCGTTGAAGTAGAACGTCACCGTGAAGAAGACGCTGTCCTCGGGATACTCCGGGGGCAGCGGGTAGGTCGGGTTCGACCCGCGAATCGCGTTGTAGGCCGAGTTGGTGAACGCGTCGACGGTCGACGGCCGCTCGACCGCGAGGTCCGTCAACGTGCCGTCCATGTGGACGTTGAACGTCAGGACGACGTTGCCCGACATCGACATCGCGGCGTAGGGGATGAACCAGTTGCGGTAGATCTGGGACCGGAACCGCCGCAGCCACGAGCCGAAGTCGACCCCCCGCGAATCGAACTGGATGTCGGGGCCGTAGCTGTCGGTGCGGCCGCGCAGGTTGTAGTACGTCCGATTGCGGGCCACGCTGTCGAGCCCCCGCAACGCCCGGTTCAGGATCGTCCCCGGACGGTCGCCGAGGGGCCGCCGCGCCCAGCGCTCCCCCAACGCGGGCGCGGTCTCGCCCTCCTCGTCTTCCCCTTCTTCCCCGGCCTCCGGCTCCGACTCCTCCGGCTCGACCGCTTCGCGACTGCCGTCCTCGAACCCGGCGACGGCCTCCGCCGGGGCCGGCTCCACCGCCTCCGCATCCTCGCCGAGCGAGGTCAGGGGGTCGAGCCCGTCGGCGGGGTCCGGGGTCTGCACGAACTCGAACGAGTTGCCGTCGGCGTTGGGCAGGTCGTTCAGCGGGTCCTCCGCCTGCGTCGGGGACTGGGCGACGCGGTCCAGGTCTGACAGGTCCGCCTCGGGCGGCGGCGCGGGCGCGGGCGGGTCGACCAGGGTGTCGACGAAGATGAACTCGGGCGCGTCGACGGGGACCTGCCGCAACGCCAGCCGCTCGGCCACCGCGACCTCCGCCAGCTCCGCCAGCCGTTCCGCCCGCCGCTCCATCGCCTCCTGGACGAACGGCAGGCGCGGCCCCAGGAGCACCAGCAACGCCAGCAGCAGGTGGGTGAAGAACGAGAGGAGGGCGCACTCGCGGTAGGACATCGCCGACTCGACGGTCGGCGTCTCGAAGCGGCGGCTCTCGAAATCGAAGTACATGGGCCGGGAGCGTGCCCCCCAGTATACCGCGGGCTCAACCGTCCGCGGCAGAGGCCCGGCAGAAGCCCCACGGCCACCGACGCCGCGTCGGTCGAGCGGGCGGCCCCGCGGACGCCGCGCCAGCGGCGCACGGCGGAATCCCGCCGCGGGCCGTTTCAGGGTCGCATCGGCTTGCGCGCCACGTAGAGACAGACGATGCCGAGGGCGAGGCGGTCGACGCGCACGTCCTCGAACCCGCCGTCTCGCAGCACCCCGGCCAGCGCCTGCGGCCCGAGGAAGGCGTGGACCGAGGCGGGCAGGTAGGCGTACGCGTCGGCGTGGCGCGACAGCCAGCGGCCGATGCGGGGCAGCACGTGGCGGAAGTACCAAAGATAGGCCCCGCGGATCACGGGCAGGCTCGGCTCGCCGAACTCCAGGATGGCCAGCCGGCCGCCCGGCTTGAGGACGCGGGCGATCTCGCGCACCGCCTGCGCCGGATCGACCACGTTCCGGATGCCGAACCCGACGGTCGCCGCGTCCATCGTCGCCGACGCGCAGGGCAGCTTGCAGGCGTCGCCCCGGACCAGCCGCACGCGCCCGCCGAGCCCCGCCGCCCCCACCTTGCGGCGCCCGATGGCCAGCATCGCCCCCGCGAAGTCGACCCCGAGGACCGCCCCCGGCGGCGCGTCCCCGCGGCAGGCGGCGATCGCGAGGTCCGCGGTGCCCGTGCACACGTCGAGCACGCGGCCGCCGGCCGGGGCCCCGACGGCCGCCACCGCCCGCCGCCGCCACCGCCGGTCGAGCCCCGCGCTGAGCAGGTGGTTCAGGCGGTCGTAGCGGTGCGCGATCGCGTCGAACATCCCGGCGATGCGTCGGGGCGTCTTGTCGAGGGGTGGGGCGCCGTCGCCGGGCCCGCGGCGCGCGGGGCCGCCCGTCATCCCGTCCATGGCGGATACAGGGCGTGCGGGACGCCCAGCGCGTCCAGGATCTTCCCGGCCATGAAGTCGGCGAGGTCGTCGAGGGTCCGGGGGCCCTGGTAGAACGCCGGCATCGCGGGCAGGACGGTGGCCCCCGCCTCGGCCGAGGCCACCAGGTTGCGGAGCTGCGGCAGGCTCATGGGGGTCTCGCGGGGCACGATCACGAGGGGGCGGCGCTCCTTGAGCATGACGTCCGCGGCGCGCTCGACGAGGGACCGCGACAGGCCGTGCGCCACCCCCGCGAGGGTCTTCATCGAGCAGGGCACGATGGCCATCCCCGCGCAGGGGTAGCTGCCGCTGGCGATCGACGCCCCGAGGTTGCGGTTGCCGTGCACGACCAAGGTCCCGGCCCCGACGTCCGCGCCGTAGCGGTCGGTCAGGTACTCGACCAGCCGGTCGCACGAGGCGGCGTCGCCGAGCTCTTCGCGCAGCAGCCGGCGGCCGAAGTCCGAGACCACCAGCTCGACCCGGAACCCGTCGGCGAGAAGGGCGGCGACGGTGCGCACCGCGTAGAGGGCGCCGCTCGCCCCGGTGATGCCCACCGCGACGCAACGCCCGCGATCAACCGGCATGCGGGGCCCCGGCCGCCGCGGCGGGAAAGAAGAGGCCCGCATAGCGGTTCAGATCGAACGCCGGCTTCATCCGCGAGCGGTCGTCGGCCCGCACCGGCGACCGTTTCCAGGCGCAACGCCCGCGATCAACCGCCATACAGGGCCCCGGCCGTCGCGGCAAGATAGAAGAGGCCCACGTAGCCGTTCAGATCGAACGCCTGCTTCACGCGCGAGAGGTCGTCGGCCCGCACCAGCGACTGCTCCCACGCGAGCAGCGCCGCCACCCCCGCCACCCCCGCGAGGTACCAGCCCCCGAGGGGCGCGGCGAGGGCCACCGCGGCCATCGCCGCGACCGTCGCGACATGCAGCCCGCGCGCGATCGCGAGCGCGCGGGCGACGCCGAAACGCGCGGGGATGGAACGCAGGCCGTGCGCGCGGTCGAACTCCAGATCCTGGCAGGCGTACAGGATGTCGAAGCCCGCGACCCACGTGCCGACGGCCAAGGCCAGCAGCCAGGGCGCCCACCCCGCCCCCCCGCCCGCGGCGAGCCAGCCGCCGACCGGGGCGACGGCGAGGGCCAACCCCAGGAAGAGCTGGGTCCACGTCGTGAACCGTTTCGCCAGGGAGTACCAGAAGACGATGGCGAGGGCGAGGGGCGACAACGCCAGGCAGATCCACCCGAGCTGCGTCGTCACGAGCACGAAGGCGACCGAGGACAGCGCCACGAGGCCGACCGCGTCGCGGCGGGAGAGCGCCCCGCGCGGCAGCTCGCGGCCGGCGGTCCGCGGGTTCAGGGCGTCGTAGCGCGCGTCGACCAGCCGGTTGAACCCCATCGCGGCGGTCCGGGCGGTCACCATCGCCGCGACGATCCAGCCGATGCGGACGAGGGTCAACGGATGCTGCTCGGCCGCGAGGAGGGCGCCGACGAGCGCGAACGGGAGCGCGAAGACGGAGTGGCCGAAGCGCACGAGGGAGAAGCAGGACCGGGCGTACCGGAGCGCCGGAGACAGCATGTGGGGTCCTCGGCCGGAACGCGACGGCGTGACGCGCGCGGCCCGGCGGCGTTCACGCGGCGGTTCCGTCAAGCCGGGTGATGCGGTCGGGGGCGACCCCGCCCACCAGGTATTCTTCCACATCGTCCACGCCGGGGGGAATGCGCACCCCGATCAGATCGGCGCGCCGGCCGGGCGAGATGGTCCCGAACTCGTCGCCGAAGCCGAGCGCCTCGGCCCCGTGCCGAGTGGCGCACGCCAGCAACCTGCGGGCCGGCGCCGACGGCGCGAGGCGGCGCATCAGGGCCAGCTCACTGAACAGGTCGAGGTCGGGCGCGCTGGCGAGGCTGTCGGTGCCGACGGCGAGCCGCACCCCCGACCGCAGGAACCGCTCGATCGGCGGATGGCCGACCCCGGTCCACGCGTTGCTGCGCGGACAGGTCACCAGGGACACGCCGCGCTCGGCCAGCCTGCGCAGCTCCGGGTCCGTCAACTGGACGCCGTGGACCGCCACCAGCCCCCCGCGCAGCCACCCCAGGCGGTCGAGGTACTCCACCGGCCGGCACCCGGGCGGCGTCCAGGCGGGGTCCCAGCGCCCGAGCCGTTCGAGGAGATCGCGCCACGGGCCGCGCCCCGTGCGCAGGAACTCGATCTCTTCCGGCGACTCCGCGAGATGGATCGACCGCGGACCCGGGAAACGCTCCCGCGCCGCCGCGGCCAAGGCCGCGAACGCGGCCGGCCCGACGGAGTAGGGGGAGTGCGCGGCCAGCCCCACCCTGACGCCGCCGGCCCGCTCCACCGAGCCGAGGTCGGCCGCCGCCGCGTCCACGGCGGCGGACGCGGCACGGGCGGGAAACGCCAGGACCTCCCGGAAGAGGCGCGCCGGCATGGCCGCTTCGGCCAGGACCGGCGCCGCCGCCACCGTGTTGCCGACGTCGCCGAACAATCCGGTCCCCGACGCGCGGGCCGCCGCGACCGCCCGGCGCATCGCGTCCGCATCCGGCGGTCCCGCCTCCGCCCGGCGCTCGAGAAGGCTGTCGACCCACCGGGGCATCGACGGAGCCGGTGCCACCGCGCCCCGCAGGCCCGACAGCTCGAGGTGGCAGTGCGCGTTGACCAGCGCCGGCAGGATCGCGGTGCGTCCGAACTCGACGACCGGTCGCCGAGCCCCGCCGCCGCCCGCCGCAGCACCGACGCCGACGATGCGTCCGTCGCGCACGTCGACGCGCCCGCGCGGCACGGGCGGCGCGGCGATCGGCAGCACCCAGTCGGCGATGTAGCGCATCGTGCGGAAGCGGGACCGTCGGCCGTGTGGGCGGTCCCGCCCGGCGCGGGCTCACGCCGGCTGCGCGCCGGACGCCGCCCGCCGCGCCTTGCCGGGCCGGCTGCGCGCCGGGTAGCGGGACAGCTCGTCGGGCACGGAGGTGTCGCCGGCCGCGCGGGCGACCGCGAGCGTCGTGCGCCGGGGTATCGCCCGGCGGCGGAAGAGGGGGTCGCCCAGGATGTCGTAGGTCATGTTGCGCCGCTTCGGCACGAAGCCGGCGTCCTCGACGTTGCGGACGATCTCCGCCTCGTCCATGCAGTACTCGGCCCCGGCGGCGCGCACCACGTTCTCCTCGATCATCACGCTGCCCATGTCGTTCGCGCCGAACGCGAGGCTGAGCTGGCCGACCTTGCCGCCCTGGGTGACCCACGACGCCTGCAGGTTGTCGAAGTTGTCGAGGACGATGCGGGAGAGCGCGAGGGTCCGCAGATAGTCGACGCCGGTCGCCTCCACCCCGGACAGCTCGGTGTTCGCGGGCTGGTAGCTCCACGTGATGAACGCGGTGAACCCGCCCGTCTCGTCCTGCAGCGCCCGGAGGCGGCACAGGTGCTCGACCCGCTCGGCGGGGGTGTCGACGCTGCCGTACATCATCGTCGCCGTCGACCGCAGGCCGGCCCGGTGCACGTCGCGCATCACCGAGAGCCACTCGTCGGAGGTGGCCTTGCCGTAGCAGTTCAGCTCGCGGCGGACCCGGTCGACGAGGATCTCGGCGCCCCCGCCGGGGACGCTGTCGAGGCCGGCCGCCACGAGCCGCCGGACCACCTCCGGCACCGGCTCTTGCGACAACCGCGACAGGTGCAGGATCTCCGGCGGGGAGAGGGCGTGTAGCTTGAAGTCGGGATACCGGGCCTTGACGGCGGAGAACAGATCCTCGTACCACGCCAGGGGGAGGTCGGGGTTGTGCCCCCCCTGCAGCAGGAGCTGCCCCCCCCCGACCGCGCGCGTCTCGTCGATCTTGCGGAACAGCTCGTCGAAGCCCAGCACGTAGCCCTCGGCCGAGCCCACGGGCCGGTAGAACGCGCAGAAGTTGCAGCGGGCGACGCAGACGTTCGTGTAGTTGACGTTGCGGTCGATGATGTAGGTGACCACCCCGTCGGGGTGCCTGCGGGCCCGGACGCCGTCCGCGAGGCACCCGAGCAGCGCCGTCGACGCCCCCGTGTAGAGCCGCAGCGCCTCGGCGGCGTCTATCCGGCGGCCGTCCCGCACCCGTTCCGCGATCGACGCGATGCTCATTCCGCCGGCCAATCGTAGAAGCGGAGGTCCCGCCGCACCTGGACGAGCCGCTGCTCGTACGCGTACTCGTAGAACTTCCGCAGGCCGTCCTGCGCGCGCTCGTCGAGGCCGAACGACACGTTCTCGCGGAGATAGCGCCGGCCGATCTCGCGCCGCTCCTCGTCGCCGGGGCAGTGGCGGGCCACGATCTCGTCGACGACCCGCTCGCCCTGGGCGCGGGCCGCCGCGAGGGCGCGGCCGTGCTCGGCCGTCAGGGCGCCGCGGCGCCCCACCCACGCCGCCCACACGAAGGGCAGCGAGGTCAGGACGGTCCATTCCTCTCCGAGGTCGACCTTCTCCAGACCCTGCTCCTCGTGATCGAAGAACAGGGGGGCATCGCCGATGATCATGGCCGCGTCGCAGCGCTTCAGCATGACCGGCAGGTCGGGGCGCAGCTTCACCAGCTTCGGCTCTATCTCCCACGCCTCGGCGCAGAGGATGCGGAGGAGCATGGCGGCGGTCCGCGAGTTGCTGTCCACCGCGATCGACCGGAGCGACGTCACCGGGCGGGTGGTGAACAGCGCGACGGAGGCGACCTCGCCCTCGGACGCCACCGCGAGGTCGGGCACGATGCGGTAGTCGGCGTTCTCCAGGTACTCGATGGAGGGAATCAGCGCGAGGTCGGCCGAGCGATCGTGGAGATGGTGGGCGCACCGGGCCGGCGCGTCGAACTGGAGGTCGAAGAGATCCGTCCTCTGCTCCAGACCCTCGACGAGCGGCCTCGCGTTCAGGTACTCGACCGCGCTGACGCGAACTGGACTCATGACTGGAGTGCCTCGAAACGGCCGTTCCGGGCGACGGGAACGAAGCCGGCGGCGGTGATGTTCCGGCGAATCTCCTCCCGCGGCGACCGGCGCCACCCCTGGTCGTGCGCCGCGGCGGCGGGCACCGCGTCGACATCGTCGGCGCCGAACGTCAACGCCACCTGGGCCAGCTTCGGGCCGTGGCGCGACCAGTCGACCTGAATCGAGCCGATATTGTCAACCAGGAGCCGCGCCAGCGCAACCTGCCGGAGGTCGGCGTAGCCGGTGGACGGCGGCGACGGCTCGACGGGGGGCAGCGGGGCGAGGGCGCGGCAGACGCCGCCGATGCCGTCCCACGCCCTCACCCGCTGCAGCAGGCGCCAGGCGTCGTCGCCGGCGGCGCCGTCCAGGGTCAGGCTGGAGACGGCCACGCCGCTGCCGCCGAGGACGTCAACCACGGTTGACGGGTCCGGCGCGTCGGCCGCGAGCGAGGCCAGCCGCGCCAGCCCCGCCTCGCGCAGCTCGGCCAGCAGCTCGCCGAGCCGGCCCGCGTCGCGCCCGCAGAGCGCGTCGAGATCCGCGTAGGCGAAGCCGGTGACCGGCACCCCCCCGGCCCGCTCGGCGAGGGTCCGGACCGCGCCGACCGCCGCCTCCGCCGTCTCCGGCCGGCCCGTCAACCGCAGTTCCCCCGCCTCGGCCGCGAAGGGGCCGTCGGCGGGGGCGGAGACCGGCACCGGGACGACGTGCACGAAGGTCGTCCGGTCGCCGTGCCGGCGCCGCCGCGCGGCGTCGGCGGCCATGCCCAGGGCGATCAGGTCCCGGCCGCCCGTCAGCGCCCGCCGGTCCCCGTCGTCGAGGGCGGCGCCGGCCTCGACCTTGTCCAGGACCGCCGCCAAGTCGTCATGCATGGACGTCATCCTCTCCGCGACTCCCCGCTCCGCGGCCTCATGCCGCCTTCCTCCACTTGGAGAAGCAACTTCCTTGCCATTTACCGCGCGGACGCGGGAGAGCCCGCGGGGTCGCTGCGCATCGCCGCCGCCACCCGCACCGCCAGGGCGAGGGCCCGCCGCCCCCCCGCCCCGTCGACCCGCGGGGGCGGCCCCCCGGAGACGGCGGCGACGAAGTCGTCGAGCTCGAGGGCGAGGGGCTCGCCCGGCGGCGCCTCCAGCCGCCCGCCGTCGATGACCGGCACCCCCCCGCCCGTGCGGCGGACGCGCCACGTCTCCACCTCCCGCCGCACGCAGTCCACCGAGACGTACGCGTCGCGCTGGAAGAACCGCAGCTTGCGCACCCGGTCGCGGCTGATCCGGCTGGCCGTCAGGTTCGCGATGCATCCCGACGCGAACCGCAGACGGACGTTGGCGATGTCGACGTGGTCGGTCAGCACCGGAACCCCGACCGCCTCGATGGCCGTCACGTCCTCGCCGACCGCCGTCCGCACGATGTCGAGGTCGTGGATCATCAGGTCGAAGATGACGTCGACGTCCAGGCTGCGGGGCGAGAAGGCGCCGATGCGGTGGACCTCGATGAAGCGCGGCGCCTCGACGACGGGCAGGGCGGCGGTCACCGCCGGGTTGTAGCGCTCGGTGTGTCCGACCGCGAGCACCGCGCCCCCGGCCTCCGCGGCCGCGATCATCTCGTCGGCCTCGTCGAGCGACCGCGCCATCGGCTTCTCGACGAGCACCGAGATGCCCCGTTCCAGCAACGGAACCGCGACCGCGCGGTGCCGATCGGTGGGGACGGCGACGGTGACCGCGTCCACCCGGCCGTGCAGGGCCGCCGCGTCGGTCTCGGGGCGGACGCCGGCCTCGGACGCCGCGCGGGCGGCCGCCTCCGGATCGACGTCGACGACCGCCTCCAGCTTGACGCGCGGAGAGGCGGACAGGATGCGCGCATGATGCCGGCCGAAGTGCCCCACCCCGACCACCGCCATCCGGGGGCCGCCGCCCCCGGCCGCGGCGGTCATCGCCCGGCCCGCCGGCGCGGGGCCGCGCGGAACGCCGCGTCGCCGGCAAAGGCCGCGGGCGCGCTCATGCCGCCTCCGGCTCCCGTCCCACCACCGCCGCCCCCTGGGCGTCGGCCTGCGCGTAGAACCGCGGCCCGTCGAGCACGAGGGTCCGCCCGGCATCGACCGACAGCGCCCCGGCGCCGGCCCTCTCCATCGCGGCCAGCGTCGGCAGCCCCACCACCGGCACGTCGAACCGCATGTCCTGGGCCGGCTTGCCGACCTTGACGATGCTGACCCCCGGGCCCGCGAGCTCCCCGGCGCGGGCGATGACCGCGTCGGTGCCCTCCATCGCCTCGACCGCCACCACCGCCCGGTCCTTGACCGCGACGGTCTGACCGATGTCGAGAGCGGCGACGGCGTCCGCCATGCGGTAGCCGAAGTCCAGGTCCGCCCGCTCGTCCGCCGACGGGGGGCGGGCGGTCAGCACGCCGCTCCCGGCGAGCAGCGGCCCCAGGAAGGCGGTCGAGTTCTCCAGCTCGATTCCGTGGTCGGCGAGCACGTCCGCCACCGCCGAGATCACCGCGTCGGTGTTCCTCGTCCTCAGCCGGCCCAGCACCTTCAGGCCGCCCAGATCGGGCACGATGTCCGCGAACAACCGGGTGTGCTTGACCTGCCCCGCCATGACCGCGCGCGTCACCCCCGCGTCCCGCAGGATCGAGATGCACTTGCCGACCTGCCCCAGCGAGACCCAGTGCACCGCGGCCGGGGGGTCGCCGGCGGCCGCCTCGGCGAGGGCCGGGCCCGCTTCCTCCCGGATGGCGACGACGGTCACGTCGTGGCCGAGCCGACGCGCCCCCTCCAGGGCCAGGAAAGGGAAACGGCCGTTGCCCGCGATCAGCCCCAGACGCATGACGCCTCCCGGTCCCGCCCCCGGGCCCGCCGGCCCCGGGGCCGACCCCTCCACGCCGCCGCCACAAGTCTGCGCCGTCGGACGGTGCGGACTCCCGTGGGGGTCGGTCAGGCGCCGAGCGGAACCGCCACCGGCGATCGGCGGACTAGTCATCGCCCGCCGCCGCCTCGATCCGGCGGGTGCGCCGGCGGAGATGGACCCCCCGCCGCGACGAGCGGATGAAGTCGACGAGATAGGCGACCTCCGGGCCGCCCAGGGTCGGGTCCCGCTCGATCCGCTCGAGGGCCTGGGTCGTGTTCAGCTTCGACTGGAGCAGGTGGCGGAACGCCCGCCGGAGCCGGCCGATGGTTTCCGCCGGCACCCCCCGGCGCTCGAGCCCCACCGTGTTCAGGTCATAGATGCGCGCCCGGTTCCCGACGCTCCGGGCGTAGGGAAGCGCGTCGAGCGTCACCACCGAGGCGCCGCCGACGAAGGCGTGCCGGCCGATGCGGCAGTACTGGTGCACCCCCGAGACGGCACCGATGAACGCGTGGTCCTCCACCGTCACGTGGCCGCCGAGCATCACCGCGTTGGCGAGGATGGTCCGGTCGCCGACCCGGCAGTCGTGGGCGATGTGGACGTAGGCCATGAACAGGTTGTCGTCGCCGATGCGGGTCACGCCGCCGCCCTGCCCCGTCCCGCGGTGGACCGTGACGAACTCGCGGAACACGTTGCGCCGGCCGATGACGAGGGTCGTGCGCTCGCCCTTGAACTTCGTGTCCTGGGGAATCAGGCCGATGGACGCGAACGGGAACACCCGGGTGTCGTCGCCGATCTCGGTCCACCCGTCGATGACCGCCGACGCCCCGACGACGCAGCCCCGCCCGATGCGCACGTTCGGGCCGATCACCGCGTTCGGCCCGATCACCGTGCCCGCCCCGATCCGCGCTCCCGTGGCGACCCGGGCGGTGGGGTCGATGCGGGCCTCGTCGAACACCAACCCCAGCCGCAAATCCGCCTCGACGACCACGTGGCCGCCCACGCGGGCCGCCGCCGCCACCACCGCCATCCGCCGGCGGCGCCGGCGAATCGACACCGTTACCTGCAGCCGGTCGCCCGGCCCCACCTGCCGCCGGAACCGGGCGCCTTCGACGCCGCGGAGCACCGCGCGCCGGGCCGCCGTCCCCCCGTCCGGCTCGAGCAGCAGCACCGCCGCCGCCTGCGCGAAGGTCTCGATCATCAGCACCCCGGGCATCACCGGGTTGCCCGGAAAGTGGCCCTGGAAGAACTCTTCGTTGACGGTGACGTTCTTGACGGCGACGAGCCGCACCCCCGGCTCGTGCTCGATCACGTCGTCGAGCAGCACCGAGGGATAGCGGAAGCAGAGGCGGTCGAGGGCCCCGTCGGACCCGCCGGACCCGCCGGAGAGACCGGCGGCGGCCGGTGCCGAGGCGGCCGGAGTCGACGACGGGAGGCTGGCCATGTCGGAAATGACCGACGGTGAACGCCGCGCCCCACGCCGCGGCGCGGACCCAAGCCGCTGGCTCGCCCGGGATCGGGCGCCTGCGGGAGTGCCGCGCCGGCGAAACCCAAGGGCAACGGCGGGCCGCGCCGGTCCGGCCGTCGCGCGGTGGACCGACGACGGACGGCGATCCGCGGGCCGTCGATCGGCCGCTACGCCGCCCGACCGCCGCCACTCGGGCGGCGTGGCGGCTACGGGACGGCGGACGCTGGCCCGGAGAGCGTCGCCTACGGCTCCGCTCGCCGCCCAACCAATCCTACAGGAGTCCGCGCCGTGCTGCGGTGCCGACTCCTATTCCCCTCCGGAGGCGCGATCGAGCTCTTGAATGACATCGGCGGAGACGTCGAGCGCGGGATCCGCCCAGGCGAATATGCCCGTGTTGGCGTTGAGGATGAAGTGGAGCCGCCTGCTCGTCGCGACCTGGTTGAGGGCCGGAAACAGCCTGTTCTGGAACGCGAGCTGGAGCTGCTGGTCGAGCTGCTGGAGCTCGGCGTCCGCGTCCTGGCTCAGCCGCTGCAATTCCAGGTCCAGACGCTGGATCTCCTGCTGCTCCGCGAGCTGGGCCGCGGCGCTCATCACGCTGGCGTTCTGCTGGAGCTGTTGTTGCCGGGTCTGCAGGGCCTGCTGGCGCCCCGCGAGCTCCTGCTGCTTCTGCTGCACCAGTTGCTGCAACTGCTGATTGGCGGCGCGGCCCTCCGCCGACTCGGCGGCGATGCGCGCCAGGTCGACGTAGGCGTATCTCGCGTCCGCCGGGAACGGCAGCCGGGCCTGGGGCGCCTGCTCCTCCGCGCCGACGGACACCGGCATCATGGCAACACTGGCGACCATCGCCGCCGCAACCGCACTCAGCAATCTCATCAGACCTGTCCCTCGATCGTCTCGACCCCTGCCACCGAAACCCGGGGACGGCGGACACCGGCGCCCGCCGCCCGCCCCGAAAGCACCCAATACGATATCAGCTTCCGCCGGCTACCCGCGAACGCGAAATCGGAACGCGGCGCCGATCAGAACGTGGCGCCGACCGCGAACTTGAAGACGGTCGCCTCCTGGGGCTGGAACCGATCGTTGAGGATGCCCTCGCGCTGCGGGTTCCAGGCGTAGATGAGGCGGAACGGCACGTTCAGGACCGGCATGAAGAACCGCAGCTCGACGCCCGTCGAGGTCCTGAACAGATCGCCCGAGAACCGCTGCCCGAAGTCGGCGACCTGGCCGGCGTCGTAGAAGAAGAGCAGCCGCACCGGGTTGGCGATCGCGAAGATGTACTCGGCGTTGAAGAGCAGGCTCTTGTTGCCGCCGATCACGAGGCCGCTGCCCGAGACGATGTTGCCGGCGGCGTCGTAGACCAGCGGGTCGTTCGGCCCCACGGTGCGGATGTCGAAGCCGCGCAGGCTGAACTCGCCCCCCATCGCCAGCAGCTCGAAGATCGGCAGCGTCTGGGTCCCCGCCATCGGCGCGACGTACTCGCCGCGCGCCCGCAGGCCGAACGTCAGCTTCGGGTGGTGGCGCAGGAACCAGACCCCCTCGACGGAGGGCTTGTAGAAGTGGGTGTTGCCGCCGAGGCCCGCGGCCAGCTCGAACGCCGCCGTGTACCGCTGGCCGGTCATCGGGAAGATCGGGTGGTCGACGGTGTTGTAGACGAACGACGGGGTGACCGAGCTGATGGTCCGCGCGCCGCCCTCGCCGAGCAGCAGGGCGTCCTGCAGGAACGGGTTGAACTGCAGCAGCCGCGGGTTCAGGAACGCGGGGTTGAGCTCGCCGACGTCGGTCTCCTCGAACGAGTACCCCAGGAACACCTGCGACCAGCGCCCCGCCCGCATCCCGAGCGACGTGGTCGCGCCGATCGAGCTCTGCGTGAACTGGTTGATGAACCGGATGTCGCGGCGGAACACGTTGAACCCGGCGGTGATCGGCCGGCCGAAGAGATACGGCTCGGTGAAGCCGAGGACGTAGTTCTTGATGCGCTCGCCGTTCTGGAGCGACAGCGAGAGCGACTCGCCGCGGCCCAGGAAGTTGGTGGTCTGGAACGCCAACTGCAGGAAGAAGCCGTCGAACTGCGAGGCCCCGGCCCCGAACGTCAACTGGTTGAGGTTGGTCTCCTCGACCTCGAGGGTCAGGTCGACCTCGTTGTCGACGCCCGGGCGCTTCTCGATCTGGATGGCGGTGTCCTCGTCGAGGGGCTCGAAGTACCCGAGCTGGTTCAGCCGCCGGACGCTGAACCGGAGCGCCTCGGTGTTGAAGACGCCCCGCTCGAAGAGGCTGATCTCGCGCCGGATGACCTCGTCGTGGGTGGTGTTGTTGCCCACGAAGGTGATGCGGTTGACGAAGTACTGCTCCCCCTCCTGCACGCGGATCGTCACGTCGACGACGGGATCGCCGTCCACCCGGGCCGGCGACCCGTCGTCCTCGAGGCGCGGGACGAGGTCGGGGAACACCGTCATCTCGTAGTAGCCGATGGCCCCGTAGGCCTCGCGGGCGACGTCGAACGCGTCGCGGACGACCTGCTCCGAGTAGTAGTCCCCCGGCTCCAGCCCCGAGAAGATCCCCGCCAGGGCGTCGGCCCGCAGCACGTCGTGCCCGTCGAAGTCCAGGGTGCCGACGCGGTACCGCTCGCCCTCGCTCACCGGGATCCGCAGCCGCACGGGACGGCTCTCGGCGTTCTCGGCCATGTCCAGGTACTCCAGCTCCGGCTGGCCGACCTGGGCCTCGATGTAGCCGTTGTTCCGGTAGTGCGCCACCAGCAGGTCGGCGTCCTGCTCGAACCCGAACGGCCGGTAGGTCCCGCGGCCGCTGAGGAAGGAGAACAGCCAGCGCTCCCTCGTGTTCCTCATCTGGCCCTTCAGCGACCGTTCGCTGAGGTTGTCGTTGCCGACGAAGGAGATGTCCGAGACATGGACCTTGGGACCCGCGTCGATGTGGAACGTGAGCTGGACGACGCGGGGCCCGCCGGCCAAGGGGGTGATCTCGTGGGTCACCTCGGCGAACTGGAAGCCCTTCTCGGCCCACATTTCCCGCAGCAGGCCCTCGGTGCGCCGGATCACGCCCGGCCCGATGCGGCTGTCCAGGCGCAGCTCGATGCCGACCGACTCCATCGCGTCGTCGATCTCGGCCCGGTCGTACTCCTCCGACCCCTCGAAGTTGACGATGCGGACGCGTTCGCGCTCCTCCAGCAGGAAGATCGCGCGGCGGCCCTGGACCCCGTTGGGGTACGGATCGTCGACGATCTCGATGGTCAGGTCGGTCAGGAAGCCGGTGTCCCACAGCCGCTGGAAGTCGCCGAGCAGGACCTGCTCGATGGTCTCGTCGTAGGGCGTCCACCGCCCCTGCAAGGGCGCGCTGACGAGTTCGTCGATCTCCATGTAGTAGAGATACGTGTTGCCTTCCACGCTGAGGACGTTGCCCTGGGTGGGGGCCCGAAGCTCGAGCGTGGTGAACAGCGTCGGCGAGTCGGGCGGGGGCAGAGGCGACGGCTGGAACTGGCCGCCCCCGGCACGCGGCTCGCCCGCCGCACGCGGGCCGGCCGCCGCCGCGGCGCCCGGACTCAAGCCGATCGCCGCGAGGGCGACCGCAACCGCCGTCATTACTGAACGTCTCATGATCTTTCCCGTCCGTCCCTGTCCCTCGTCGACCGGGGCGGGCGGCGCCGCCCTTGGTCCTTTAGACGCTCGCCGTCAGCTTGCGGCCGTCGTAGGTCCGCGCCGCGTCGCGGTAGCTCAGCTCGCCGCCTTCCAGATAAACCTCGATCTCCCCGTCCCGGAGGCGGCCGCGGATCAGCTCTTCGGAGAGCGGGTCCTCGACATACCGCTGAATCGCCCGACGGAGCGGCCTCGCCCCGTACGAACGGTCCTTGCACGTCATCTCGATCACCCAGTCGACGACCTCCGGGGCGAGGCTGATGTGCAGCTTGCGGTCGACGAGATGCTCGTTGAGCCGGTCGACCAGCAGTTGGGTGATGCGCCGCAGGTCGTCGTCGGCGAGGGCGTCGAAGACGATGATCTCGTCGAGGCGGTTGAGGAACTCCGGGTTGAACGTGCGCCTCACCTCGCCCAGGACCATCTCGCTGACGTTGCGCTGGATCTGACCGGCGCCGGACGGCTGGAACCCCAGCGAGGCCTTCTTCTGGATGAAGCGGGCCCCGATGTTCGAGGTCATGATGACGATCGCGTTCTTGAAGCTGATGCGGTTGCCCAGCCCGTCGGTGAGGTGCCCGTCCTCGAACACCTGCAGCAGGATGTTGAAGAGGTCCGGATGGGCCTTCTCGATCTCGTCGAGCAGCACGACGGAGTAGGGATGCCGCTTGACCTTCTCGGTGAGCTGTCCGCCCTCCTCATGCCCCACGTAGCCGGGCGGCGACCCGATCAACTTCGACACCGAGTGCTTCTCCATGTACTCGGACATGTCGAACCGGACGAGGGCCGAGTCGCTGCCGAACAGGAAGTTCGCGAGGGCCCGCGCGAGCTCCGTCTTCCCCACGCCGGTCGGCCCGAGGAACACGAAGCTGCCCACGGGGCGGTTGGGCGACTTGAGGCCGGCGCGGGAGCGGCGGATGGCCCGCGCCAGCGCCGACGTGGCGTGCTCCTGGCTGACGACCCGCCGGTGGAGCTCGCTCTCCATCTGCAGCAGGCGGTCGCCCTCGTCCTTGTTGATCGACGTCAGGGGCACGCCGGTCCACGTCGCCACGACCCCGTCGATGTCCTGCTTGCCGACCTCGATCGGGGCGGCGCCGATCCGCTCGTCGAAGCGCTCCCGCACGACCTGGAGGTTCTCGCGGGCGACGACCTCCTGCTCCTTGAAGTACTGCGCCTTCTCGAAGTCCTTCTGCGCCGCCGCGTTCTCCATCTGCTCGACGGCGGCGCGGATGTCGCGGCTGATGTCGCCGAGCTCGGCGCTGAACCGGGCCTGGCGGAGCTTGGCGCGGGACCCCGCCTCGTCCAGCAGATCGATGGCCTTGTCGGGCAGGAACCGCTCGGTGATGTAGCGGCTCGACTGGTAGACCGCCGCTTCGAGGGCTTCCGGCGTATACGTGACGTGGTGGAACGACTCGTAGCGGTCCTTCACCCCGAGCAGCACCTCCAGGGCGTCGGTCTCGCTCGTCGGCTCGACCTTGACGGCCTGGAACCGGCGTTCCAACGACCGGTCCTTCTCGATGTGCCGCCGGTACTCGGCCGGGGTGGTGGCCCCGATGCACCGGATCTCGCCGCGCGACAGGGCCGGCTTCAGGATGTTCGCGGCGTCCAGCGACCCCTCGGCGGAGCCGGCTCCGACCAGGGTGTGCAGCTCGTCGATGAACAGGATGATGTTGGGGTTCTCGACCAGCTCCTTCATGATCGCCTTGAGCCGCTCCTCGAACTGTCCCCGGTACTTCGTGCCGGCGACGATCAGGGAGATGTCCAGGGCGAGGATCCGCTTGTCGGCCAGGAAGTGCGGCACGTCGCCGCCGACGATCCGCTGCGCGAGGCCCTCGACGATGGCGGTCTTCCCGACCCCCGGCTCGCCGATGAGGACCGCGTTGTTCTTGTTGCGCCGGCACAGCACCTGCTGCACCCGCTCCAGCTCGAGCGCGCGCCCGACGAGCGGGTCGAGCCGGTTCTTCATCGCGCTCTCGGTCAGGTCGCGGCTGAACTCGGCGAGCAGCGGCGTCTCCTTGACGCGCGTCAGGGTGGTCTTCTCGTTGAGGAGCTGGACGACGTCCTCGCGCACGGTGTTCAGCCGCATGCCCTTCTCGACGAGGATCGACGCGGCGACGCAGCGCTCCTCCCTGAGGATGCCGAGCAGCAGGTGTTCGGTCCCCACGTAGTTGTGCAGCAGCCGGTCGGCCTCCTCGGCGGCGAACTGCAGGACGCGCTTGGTCTCGGTGCTGAAGGGGATCTCCACCGAGGTCGAGACCTTCTCGCGGAACACCGTCCGCCCCTCGATGTCCTTGCGGATGCCCTCGATCGACAGGTGCGAGCGCGCGAAGATGCGGCTCGTCAGCCCCTTGCCCTCCCGGATCAGCCCGAGCAGCAAGTGCTCCGTCTCGATCGAGATGCTACCGAGCTGGCTCGCCTCGTAGCGGGCGAAGAACAGGACCCGGCGCGCCCGCTCGGTATAGCGCTCGAACATCCGTTGACCCCTAGCCCGGAGAGCGTCGCCTACGGCTCCGCTCGCCGCCCAACCAAACCCTCCCCGGAGTCTGCCCGTTCCACGGCGCAGACACAACCGGCGGCACGGCCGCGGGACGCCCGCGAGACCGCACGAAGGCGATTTTCGCCATTATAAGGCAAGCTTTCGGGTCTCCCCCCAAACGCGCGTCCCGGCGTGACCAAGGCGGGCAGGGTGTCCGAGGCGGCGCCCCCGGCCGCCGCCCCGGTGATGCGGCCCCGGGGCGGAGGCCCCCGGCCGCTCAGGCCGGCCGCAGGCGGCCGTCCTCGAGGCGGAGCACGCGGTCGCACGCCGCCGCGAGCTGCGGGTTGTGGGTGGCGATCAACGACGTGAGCCGCCGCGCCTCGTGCAGGCGGCGCAGCAGCGCGTGGAGGTCGCGGCCGGCCTGCTCGTCGAGGTCGCCGGTGGGCTCGTCGGCCAGCAGGAGGGCCGGCTGCATGACCAGCGCGCGGGCCACCGCCGCGCGCTGCTGCTCGCCGCCCGAGAGCATCCCCGGACGGTGGGTCAGCCGCTCGCCGAGCCCGACCTCCCTCAGCAGCGCCTCGGCCCGGCGGTGCGCCTCCCCCCGCGCCGCCCTCGCGATGCGCAGCGGCATGGCCACGTTCTCGACGGCGCTGAACTCCGGCAGCAGGTGGTGGAACTGGAAGACGAAACCGACGTGCCGGTTACGGAACGCCACCCGCGCCTCGTCGCGGGCGGCCGACAGATCCGTGCCCGCGATGGCGATGCGGCCCCCGTCGATGGCGTCGAGGCCGCCCACGCAGTGCAGCAGCGTGCTCTTGCCGACCCCCGACGCCCCGACGACGGCGATCATCTCGCCCTCGTCGACGGCGAGATCCAGGTCGCGCAAGACCGAGAGCCGCCGGTCGCCCACGGCGTAGGACTTCGAGAGGGCGCGAACGTCGAGGAAAGCCATGAACGGCAAGCGGGAGCAAAGAGAGGCTACTCGTACCGGAGGGCCTCGGCCGGATCGAGCCGCGACGCCTGGCGGGACGGGTACAGGGTGGCGAGCAGGCACACCGCGAGCGAGCCCAGCACGACGAGCAGGAAGTTGCCCGGCTCGACCCGGAACGGCACCCAGGCCATCTCGTACACGCCGTCGGGCACCCGGATCCACCGGTACCGGTCGGCGCAGTACGACAATACGACCCCGCCCGCGGCGCCGACGGCGGTCCCCACCGCCCCGATTATCCCGCCCTGCAGCACGAAGATGGTTCGGATGCTGCCCGACGAGGCCCCCATCGTCTTGAGGATGGCGATGTCGCGGCTCTTCTCCATGACCAGGAGCACCAGCGACGCCACGATGTTGAGGGCGGCCACTATCATGATGAGTCCGATGGTGATCCCGATCGCCAGCTTCTCGAGCCACAGGGCCTGGAACAGCGCCTGGTTCAGCCGGCCCCAGTCCTGCGCGAAGTACCCCGGCCCCAGGGTCTCGGTGACCGCGTCGGCCGCCGCCGGGGCGTCGTCGAGGTCCTCGATGCGCAGCTCCATCATGTCGACCCGGTCCCGGTTGAACAGGCGGCCGGCCACGTCGAGGCTGACGAAGCCGTACGAGTTGTCGTACTCCCGCAGGCCGAGGCTGAAGATGCCGACCACCTCGAGGCGCCGCGACCGCGGCATCGGTCCGAAGGGCGACAGCGCCACGCCCTCCGGCGTCAACACCGAGATGGTGTCGCCGACCGAGACCCGCAAGGAGCGCGACAGGTCGTCGCCGATGACCACGCCGCCGAGGGCGCCGTCGCGCGGCTCGGACAGCGCCGACCACCGGCCCGCGCGCATCGAGTCCGCGACCTCGGTGACCTGCGCCTCGAGCACCGGATCCACCCCCTTGAGGGTGATGAACGCGTTGACCCCGTGGGCCGTCGCCAACCCGTACCCGAGCGTCGCGGGAGCGGCCGCGACGACGCCGGGAACCGCGGCGAGCTTCGCCACCTCCGCTTCCGGATCGACGAAGCCGCCGTCGTAGAGCTTGTGCACGTAGACGTGCGCGGCCGAGCCGACGATGCGGTCCCGCAGCTCCTGCTGCATGCCGGTCATCAGGGCGAGGGCGATGACCAGGGCCATGACGCCGACCGTCACCCCCAGCGCGGAGACCGCGGAGATGACCGAGATGAACGCCTGGCGACGCTTGGCCACCAGGTAGCGGGTCGCGACGTAGAGCTCGAAGGGCAGGGTCATGCCGTCTAGCCCGGAGAGCGTCGCCTAGCCCGGCGAGCGTCGCCTTCGGCGCCGCTCGCCGCCCAACCAACCCGCTGGGAGTCTGCACCGTTCTACGGCGCAGACTCCTAGGGCTCCGCTCGCCGCCCACCAATCCTACAGGAGTCCGCGCCGTTCTACGGCGCAGACTCCCTGGCGGAAACCGCCGTCGGGGCCGTTCCCCGTCACTTGCCCCATCACTTGGCGCGCATGAGGGGGAACAGGATCACGTCGCGGATGGACCGGCTGCCGGTCAGGATCATGACGAGGCGGTCGATGCCGATGCCCTCGCCGGCCGTCGGGGGCAGGCCGTACTCGAGCGCCCGCACGTAGTCCTCGTCCATGCGGTGCGCCTCGGCATCGCCCCCCTCCCGATCGCGGATCTGGGCCTCGAAACGCCGCCGCTGCTCGACGGGGTCGTTCAGCTCGCTGAACCCGTTCGCGAGCTCCATGCCGGCCGCGTAGAGCTCGAACCGCTCGACGGTGTCCGGGTCGTCGTCGCGCTGCTTCGAGAGCGGCGACACCTCGGTGGGGAAGTCGTGCACGAACGTCGGCTGGACGAGGGCCGGCTCGCAGAGGCGCTCGAAGATCTCCAGGCTGATCTTGCCCGGTCCCTGGTCCGAGGCCGTCTCGACGCCGAGACGCGCGGCGATCCTCGCCGCCGTCGCGCGGCTCCGCAGGTCCGATTCGGCCACCGGGGTCCCGAGCCGCTCCGCGGCCGCTTCGCACACCGCCTGGCGCAGCTTGACGCGCGGGTAGGGGCCGCGGAACGAGAGGGCGCGGCCCCCGAAGGTCACCGACGCGCCGTCCTCCGCGGCGGGCGCGGGAGCGTCGCGGCCGGGTCCGGGAGCGCCGTCCGTTCCAATCCGCCCCCGCCCCCCCGGCGGAGCCTCGGGCACGCCGGTGCCGCCGGCCGACGCGCCGACATCCCGGGTTAACGGCGCCGCGTCCCTCGCCACGGTCTCGAGCATCTCCTCGGTCATCGTCATCAGGTCGCGGTAGTCGCTGTACGCCTGATAGAACTCGAGCATCGTGAACTCGGGGTTGTGCTGCGTCGAGATGCCCTCGTTGCGGAAGTTCCGGTTGATCTCGTAGACCCGCTCCATGCCGCCGACCACGAGCCGCTTGAGGTAGAGCTCGGGCGCGATCCGGAGGTACAGGTCCATGTCCTGCGCGTTGTGGTGGGTCACGAACGGCCGGGCGAGGGCGCCGCCCGCGACCGGCTGCATCATCGGCGTCTCGACCTCGAGAAAGCCGCGGTCCGGGTGCTCCATGAACCGGCGGATCGAGGCGATCACGCGGGCGCGCGCCTCGAACACGGCGCGGGACGGGGGGGTGACGATCAGGTCCAGGTAGCGCTGGCGGTAGCGGGTCTCGACGTCGGTCAGGCCGTGCCACTTCTCGGGCAACGGCCGGTGGCATTTGGCGAGGAACTCGATGCGGGCCGCCCACACCGTCAGCTCGCCGGTCCGGGTCCGGAAGATGCGGCCCTCGACCCCGATGTGGTCGCCGATGTCGAGCAGCGCCGCGACCCGGAAGTCCCGCTCGGGCAACGAGTCCTTGCGCACGTAGACCTGTATCCGCTTCCGGCCGTCGGAGATCACCAGGAATCGGGCCTTGCCGAAGCTCCGCACGATGAGGACCCGGCCCGCCGTCGCCGTGCGGATCTGCGCCGTCTCGAGCGCCTCGCCGGTGGCGCCCCCGTGGGCGTCCACGAGGGCCGAGACCGTGTCCCGGTCCCCGTCCGCGCCCCGGAAGGCGTGGGGGTAGACGGGTACGCCGAGGTCGCCGAGCGCGGCGAGGTTGGCGCGCCGCTGCGTCCGCTGATCGTTCTCCGGAGAATCGGCCATGGCTCAGGTCGCCGGATCGGCCTCCCGCCCGGCTTCTTCTTCGAGCCGGCGCCGGACCGCGTCGAGCACTCCGTTCACGAAGCGCGGCGACGGCTCGTCGCTGAACGTCCGGGCGAGCTCGATCGCCTCGTCGATGACGACGGCGGCGGGGGTCTCCGCCGCCAGCAGCTCGTACGCCGCGAGCCGGAGGACCAGCCGGTCGATCACCGCCATGCGCGACAGGCGCCAATTGTCGGCGGCCGACTCGATGAGCGGATCGATCCGGTCCAACGCGTCCAGGGTGCCCCGCAGCAGGCGGTCCGCGAAGCGCCGGGGGCCGTCCGGGGCCGGGTGCTCGCGCCAGTAGAGGGCGACCGCACCGTCGAAGCGCGGTCCCCCGGCCCCGCCGACTTCGCGCTGATACAGCAACTGCAGGGCCGCCACCCGTCCCCGGCGGCGGCCCGCGGGGTCGGCGCCGCCCGCGCTCACGCCGGCCCCCCCCCCGCGCCGGGCGGCTTCAGTTCACGGAACAGACGGACCATCGCCAGCGCCGCGTCCGCCGCCTCCCACCCCTTGTTCGACGGACCGGCCCCGGCGCGGGCCTCCGCCTCCTCGACCGAGTTGGTGGTCAGCACGCCAAAGGCCATCGGAACGCCGCTGTCGAGCGCGGCCTGGGTCAGGCCGTGGGCGACGGCCGCCGCGATCACCTCGAAGTGCGGCGTCTCGCCGCGGATCAGGCAGCCGAGGCCGACCACCGCGTCGACATCTCCCGCCGCCGCGAGCCGCCGCGCCGCCTGCGGCACCTCGAACGCCCCGGGGACCGGCGCCACCACGATCGCCTCTTCGCCCACGCCGGCCGCCCCGAGCGCCTCCCGCGCGCCGGCCTGCAGCCGATCGGTGACGAACTCGTGATAGCGCGACACCACCAGGCCGACGCGGACGCCCGCGGGCGCGCCGCCCCCCGTCGAGGCCCGCCCCCTCACCGGCCCGTGAACCTCGCCTTCCGCTTCTCCAGGAAAGCGGCCGTGCCCTCGCGCGCGTCGTCGGTCGCCCAGACGAGCCCGAAGGCGGTCGCCTCGAGGGCGAGGGCGTCGGCCATCGACACGCCGAGGCCGTGGTGCACCACGTCGAGGATGCGGCGCGCCGCCTCGGGCGCCTGCGCGGCCATGGCCCCCGCCAGCCCGAGGGCCTCCTCCGCCAGCGCCTCCGGCTCGACGACCCGGTTCACCAACCCGATGCGCCACGCCTCCTCGGCGGTGACCGGCGCGCCGGTCAGCATCATCTCGAGGGCCCGCCCCCGCCCGACCAGACGCGGGAGCCGCTGCGTGCCCCCGTAACCGGGAATGATCCCCAGGGTGATCTCGGGCAGGCCCAGCTTGGCGGTCCTCGCGGCGACCCGGCACGTGCAGGCCATCGCGACCTCGCATCCGCCGCCGAGGGCGTACCCGTTGACGGCGGCGACGACCGGCTTGCCGAGGCCCTCGATGAGGCCGCACATCCGGTGCCCCCCGTCGGTGAGGGCGCGCGCGGTCTGCGGCGTCAGCTTCGACAACTCGCCGATGTCCGCCCCCGCGACGAACGCGCGGTCCCCGGCGCCGGTCAGCACCACCGCCCGGACCTCGCCGTCTCTCTGAAGATCGGCGAAGACCGAGGTCAGGGCGGCGACCGTCTCCGCGTTCAGGGCGTTGAGCACCTTGGGCCGGTTGACGGTGACGGTGGCCACCGCTCCGGTCCGTTCCGTCAGGATCGGGTCGTCGTTCATGGAGTCCCTTCCGGTTCCGCGTCCGCGCGCCCGCGCACCGCGCGCGCCCGCCACAGCCAAAGCGCGCCGCAGACCGCCGCGGCACCGGTCGCGTCGGCGGCCAGGTCCGACCACTGGGCGGTGCGCCCCGGGACGAACCACTGATGCAGCTCGTCGGTCGCGCCGTACGCGGTCGCCAGGGCCGCCGCGAGCAGGGCGGTGCGGGCCGTCACCGCCTCCCAGCGCGCCGCCGCGAGGGCGCGGAGCAACAGGGCCGCCAGCGCCCCGTATCCCGCGCCGTGCCACAGCCCGTCGTCGATCGCGCGGGCCGCCGTGGGCACGGACGACACGGCCGACGCGGCGAAGATCAGGGCCATGGCCGCCCACACGGGCCCCCAGACCCGAAGATGTGACCGGACGCCGCCCCGCGGTCCGCGAGCCATCGGATCCGAACGGCGGGTCACCGCGGGAAGGGGAACAGGATCCAGCCGAGCACGAGGGCGGCCCCGACGAAGCCGGCGAACAGCCGGCCGCCCAGCTTCACCTGCTCGGCCGGCTGGTCCTTCATCAATACCGCGAAGATCAGCGACACGAACGCCGCGAACAGCATCATCACCAGGAGATGGCTCGACATCTTCCGTCACCGCCGGCCCAGCGCCACGTCATAGGCGTCGAGCGCGACCAGCATGTTCAACAGGCCCGAGACGATGATGAACGTGTTGCCGTACTCGAACGACTCGGCGACGACGCGGCCCTCCCCGAGTCCGGCGATCCGGGCGACGAGATAGGGCAGGCCGTTCCCGAGATCGGCGAACGCGGCCAGCAGGACCAGGGGCTGGCCGCCGTCGAACGGAAACAGCCGTCCGCCGAGCCCCAACCCGATCGCGAACATCAGGGGGATGGCGGCCAGGAACACCAGACCCTTCTGGCGGCGCCCGAGCCACAGGTGCCCGCCCCCCGGCACGACCCAGCCCAGCGCCGCCGCCGCCAGCGCCCGGTTCCGGTCTCCGCCCGCCTCGGCCGCGGGGGCCGGGGCCGGGGCGGTCACGCGAGATCGCCGCGAATCACGAGACTTGCGACCCATGTCACCGCCATTCCCAACGGCACGCCCGCCGCCGCCCGCAATTCCCCGATCGACGGCATCCAGCCCGCCATCTCGGCCGCGAACGTGATCCCCGTCGGGGCCGCCGCCGCCAGCACCGCCCACCGCAGCCACGCGGGGACCCCGCGGGCCGCGGCACCGCGCGCCCCGCCGGGCGAATCCCCCGGAAGCGCCGCCGGACCAGTCCGGGCCGCGTCCGGCCCGACTTGCCGGCGGCCCCGCGGCGCCGCCGTGCCGGCGCCGGAACCCGCGCCGCGGCGCCGGAACCCGGCCGCCGCGAGCACGCCCAGCCCCGCGCCCAGATACAGCCCGAAACACCGGGCGCACACCGGCATCTGCACGCCGCCCGGATGGAACGACCGGTCCGGAAGCTGGTGGCAGACGACCCCGCCCATCAGGTACGCGCCCGCCGACACGAGCGTTACCGCGCGCCCGCCGGCGTCGCGGGCCAAGGCCGCCGGCGCCAGCACGACGAGCGCCAGCCACGCCAGCGTGAACGCCGTGAACGCACCGCCGATCCACCGCCGCGCCCGCTCCGTCACAGCGCCTCGAAATGGGTCAGCCGCTTGAACGCCTGGAACCGCCGGTTGATGGCCTTGGACGACGCCTTCAGCAACCCGTCGAGCCCGAAGTCCTCGACGGCGAGCGAGGCGAGGGCGCTGCCGGCGATGGCCGCCCGCGTGAGCACCTCGTCGGTGACTTCGCGGGCCGACGCCAGATACCCCATGAACCCCCCCGCGAACGTGTCGCCGGCGCCGGTCGGGTCGACCACCGTATCGAGGGGCATGGCCGGCGCCGCGAAGAAACCGTCCTCGCGCGTCATCAGCACCCCGTGCTCGCCGCGCTTGATCACCAGCAGCCGGGGCCCCATGCCGCAGATGGCGCGCGCCGCCTTCACGAGGTTCGACTCGCCGGCGAGCTCGCGCGCCTCCTCGTCGTTGATCAGCAGGCCGTCGATGCGCCGCAGCACCCCCCGCAGCTCGTCCGGCGTCCCCTCGATCCAGTAGTTCATGGTGTCGGCGGCCACGAACCGCGGCCGATCCACCTGGGCCAGCACCTCGGTCTGCAGCGCGGGATGGATGTTGGCGAGGAAGACGAACGGCGTGGACCGGTAGGCGTCGGGCAGGACCGGGCGGAACCGGTCGAAGACGTTAAGCTGCGTGTAGATCGTCTCGCGGGTGTTGAGGTCGAAGCCGTACTCCCCCTTCCAGCGGAACGTCTCCCCGGGCACCCGCTGCAGGCCGGCGGTGTCGATGCGCCGGCCCGCGAAGACGCCCATCTCCTCGTCGGAGAAATCGTCGCCCACCACCCCCACGAGGCGCACGTCGGTGAAGAACGACGCGGCGACGCTGAAGTAGGTGGCGGCCCCGCCGACGACCCGGGACGCCTCGCCGAACGGCGTCTTCACGGAATCGAACGCGACGGAGCCGACGGTCACTATCGGATGCACGGACGCAATGCCTTCCCGGCCCGCTAGCCCGGAGAGCGTCGCCTACGGCTCCGCTCGCCGCCCAACCAACCCTACTAGGAATCTGCACCGTTCTACGGCGCAGATTCCTAGCCCCGGAGAGCGTCTACGGCGCAGACTCCTGGGGCACGTACTTGCCGATGATCGGCGCGAGCTCCCGCTTCACGGCGGCCGGAATCAGCTCCGGCCGGGTAATGATAGCCGAGGCGAGCGCCGTCGCGCACTCGCAGCCGCGTTCGACGGGCAGGCGCGCGACCGCGTTCCGCACGACCCGCTGCGCGGTGACCGCGTTCTGCTGCAGCGTGGCGATGACCATCTCCACCGTCACGTCGTCGTGCCCCTCGTGCCAGCAGTCGTAGTCGGTGACGAGGGCGAGGGTCGAATAGCAGATCTCCGCCTCGCGGGCCAGCTTGGCCTCCTGCAGGTTGGTCATGCCGATGACGTCCATCCCCCACGAACGGTACAGCTTCGACTCGGCGAGGGTGGAGAACTGGGGCCCCTCCATGCACACGTAGGTGCCGCCGCGGTGGACCGTGGCCCCGGACCCCGACGCCGCCTCGACCACGAGGTCGCCGAGGGCCGGGCAGAACGGATGGGCGAAGCCGACGTGGGCGGCGATGCCGCCGCCGAAGAAAGTGCCGACGCGCCCCCGGGTGCGGTCGAGCAACTGGTCGGGGACGACGATGTCGAGCGGCCGGTACCGTTCCTGCAGGCTGCCCACCGCGCTCGCCGACAGGATCCACTCGACCCCGAGGGTCTTGAGCCCGAAGATGTTGGCCCGGAAGTTCAGCTCCGACGGCATCAGCCGGTGCCCCTCGCCGTGCCGGGCGAGGAAGGCGACGCGCCGGCCCTCGATGTCGCCGACGACGTACGGCGCCGAGGGCTCGCCGAACGGCGTCGACACTTCGACCGTCTCCCGGTTCGTCAGCGCCTCCATGTCGTACAGGCCGCTGCCTCCGATGACCCCGATCCGGACCGCCGACGGCCGCTCTTCCACGTCTGCCACCTCTTCCACGGCTCTCCCCTCATGACCGGCGCGGCGGCGCCGAACCGCTCTCCGGCGTTGGCCGAACTTCCCGGATCGCCGCCCCCCCCGGTCCGCCCACCGTCCCGTGGGCTCCGCCGGGGGCCCAACCGGCCCTCCAGGCGTCCGCGCCCTTCACCGGCGCAGCGTCCCGGCCGCCTCACCGGCCCGGATCTTCCTTGAGCTCTATCAGCACGCCCTGCGCCGCGGAGGGATGGATGAACGCCACGCGGCTGCCCCCCGCGCCGGGCCGCGGATGCTCGTCCACCAGCCTGACCCCCCGGCCGCGGAGGCCCGCGAGGGCCGCCTCGATGTCCGCCACCCGCAGGGTGATGTGGTGGATGCCGGGGCCGCGGCGCTCGATGGACCGCGCGATGGCCGAGCCCTCGTCGGTCGCCTCCAGCAGCTCCAGGGCGGTTTCGCCGACCGGGAGGAACTGCGCGCGCACGCGCTCCGAGGGCACCTCCTCGGCTTCGCCGACCTCCAGCCCCAGCGCGTCCCGGTAGAAGGCGAGGGCCGCGTCGAGGTCGCGGACCGCGATGCCGATGTGGTCGAGGGTCGCCTTCATCCCGCCTCCCGTCCCCCCGGCCGGACCCCGCGCGGGTCCGGCGAATCGCTCCCGCGGACGGCCAGATCCAGTATGCGGTCGGCCGCCGTGTACGGATCGATCTCGGTGTCCGCCACCTTGTCGACGAGCCGTTCGAAGCCCCCCGGCTCGAGCGCCCGCCGCTCGGCGTGCTCCAGGAAGCGCCGCGAGACCAGCTCCCGCACCCGGGTCCTCACCCGCGCCCGGCGCCGCTCGGCCGCGCCGTCCCCGCCGCGCGCCCGGAAACGCTCCACCGCGGCGAGGACCTCGTCGAGCCCCCGCCCCTCGGCGGCGCGGGTGCGCAGCACCGGCGGGCGCCACTCCCCGGGGCCGTAGTCGTTCAGGCGCAGCACCGCCTCGATCTCCGCCGCCGCCCGGTCCGCCCCCGTCTGATCCGCCTTGTTGACCACGAACACGTCCGCGATCTCCATCACCCCCGCCTTCAAGGCCTGCACGCCGTCGCCGCCGCCGGGCATCGTCACCACCAGCGTGACGTCGGCGGCGGACGATATCTCGACCTCCGCCTGCCCCACCCCCACCGTCTCGATGACGACGACGTGGAACCCCGCCGCGTCCAGGACCAGCGCGGCGTCGCCGGTGGCCCGCGAGAGCCCGCCGAGCCGGCCCCGGCTCGCCATGCTCCGCACGAAGACCCCGTCGTCGCCCGCGTGCGCCTGCATCCGCACCCGGTCGCCCAGCAACGCGCCCCCGCTGAACGGGCTGCTCGGGTCGACGGCGATGATCCCGACCGTCCGCCCCCGCGAGCGCAGGACCGCGGTCAGGCGGTCGACCAGGGTGCTCTTCCCGACCCCGGGGGCACCGGTCACCCCGACCAGGTACGCCCGGCCGCTCCGCGCGTGGACGGCGCGCACCATCGCCGCGGCCGGCGGCCCCCCGGCCTCGACGCGGGAGATCGCGCGTGCGACGGCCCGCCGGTCGCCGCCGAACACCGCGGCCGCGAGCTCGCGCGTCGCCGCGGTCATGCCCCGGCGTCCAGGTACTGTCTGGCGATGATGAGGCGCTGGATCTCGCTCGTGCCCTCGCCGATGGTCGTCAGCTTGACGTCGCGGAAGAACTTCTCCGCCGGATAGTCCTTCACGAAGCCGTAGCCGCCGTGGATCTGCACGCCCTCCTCGGCGACCCGGACCGCCGTCTCGCTCGCCAGCAGCTTGGCCATCGCCGACTCGCGGGTGGTGGCGGCGCCGCCGTCCTTCAGCCACGCGGCGCGGTAGGTGAGCCACCGCGCCGCCTCGATCCGGGTGGCCATGTCCGCGAGCTTGAACTGTATCGCCTGGAACGACGCGATGGGGTGCCCGAACTGCTCGCGCCCGACGGCGTGACGCCGCGCCGCCTCGTAGGCGCCCTGCGCGAGGCCGACGGCGAGCGCGGCGATGCCGATGCGGCCCGCGTCGAGGACGCGCATGGCGTCGATGAAACCGCGCCCCGCTTCGCCCAGCAACTGGCCGTCGGGGACGAAGCAGTCGTCGAGGGAGAGCCCCGCGGTGTCGCTGGCCCGCATGCCGAGCTTGTTCTCCTTGCGGCCCGGCGTCAGGCCGGAAGCGCCGCCCTCGATGACGAACGCGGAGATGCCGTGCGCCCCCCGCGCGGCGTCGGTGACCGCCATGACCACGAACGTCCCGGCCAGGGTCGCGTGGGTCGTGAAGGTCTTCGAGCCGTTCAGCTTCCACCCGCCCTCGACCCGCCGCGCGTTGGTGCGCAGGCTCCCCGCGTCGCTCCCTGCGCCGGACTCGGTCAGGGCCCAGGCCCCGAGATGCCGGCCGGCGGCGAGGGGGGCGAGCCAGCGGGCGCGCTGGGCCTCGGTGCCGAACAGGTGGAGGTGGGCCGACGCGAGCCCGTTGTGCGCGGCCACCGTCAGGGCGATGGACGGATCGACCCGCGCCAGCTCCTCGATGCAGATGCAGTAGTCGACGGCGTCGAGGCCGGCCCCGCCGTAGCGCTCCGGAAACTGGATGCCCATCAGCCCCAGCCCGCCGAGCTTCGGCAGCAGCGACGGGGGAAAGGCCTGCGCCTCGTCCCGTTCCATGACGCCGGGGGCCAGTTCCGTCTCCGCGAACTCGCGGACGGACTGCCGCAGCAGTCGCTGATCGTCGGTCGGCCGGAAGTCCATGGGGGTTATGCGGCACTGTACCACACCGCTTCGCGGCGCCCGGGACGCCGGGCAGCCCCGGCGGAACCGCCCCGGACCGCCCGCCCGCCGCCGCCCGCTCTGCTATGATCGCGCCGTCGCCCGTCTCCCCGCGGCCGTCACGCCGCCGTTCGCGGTCCGACCATGTCCCTGCGACCCCTTGCCGTTGCCTTGATGCTCCTGGGCGTGCTGGCGGCCGGCGCGCCGGCCGCCGAGGCCGACCTGACCGCCTTCATCGGCGCCAACACCACCCCGACCAACCGCCCCGTCCGCGGCTTCGCCGCCGGGCTGTCGCTCCTCCTCCTCGGCGTCGAGTTCGAGTACTCGGACACGAACGCCGACGCGGCGGGCAACGCGCGCCGGCGCGCCGGCATGTTCAACGTGCTGGGGCAGACGCCGACCGTGTACGGCCTGCAGTTCTACGCCACCGCCGGCGCGGGGCTGTACCGGGAGGAAGGGACGGCGCTGCTCGAGACCAGCGGCGCGACCAACACCGGGGGCGGGGTCAAGATCGGCCTCGTCGGGCCGCTGCGGATGCGCTTCGACTACCGCGTCTTCCAGCTCCGCGGCGCGTCGTCGCCCAACAAGACGCATCACCGGTTCTACACCGGGGTGAACCTCGCCTTCTGAGCGAGACGCTCCGGGCACCGGGCGATCCGGGATTCGGGGACGCCCCGGGCGCCGCCGGACCGGGCCGGGCGCGGCGCGCCGGGGGTCTGCCGTCTCACGACTAGAACGACGCCACGACACTGAGGTCGTAGGTCACGCTGCCGGCCAGTGAGCCGCTGTAGGCACCGTACAGGTCGCGGACTTCGTCACCGTTCCCTGGCGGCCCCGGCGGGAAGCTCTGGGCCAGAACCGTAATCACTTGGTAGTCGTCACCAGCCGAGACCGAGTTGATGTGTCCAAAATAGATGACAGATCCTCCCGGACCGGGGGTCGACGAACGATACAGCGTGAATCCGGCGCTGCCTCCGCCCCGCGCCGCAAGCGCCTGGCCGTACCCTCGGGCCGCCCGCTCGAACTCGGCGGTCTGGCCTTGCTGCACGACCCACTGCCATACCCCGACATTGCCGTTGAAGTTCACGGTCGGGGGCTGCGCCAGCGCGGGCCGCGGCGCCATCCAGCTTCCGAGCACCACACCCACGACCAGCGCCGACACCACCGCCGCGCCCACCCAAACGGGAGTCTTCCGCTCTCGCCACATCGTCCGCATCTGCTCCTCCTCTACACCGGCTTCACCGGCAACCACCGCACGGAAAAGCGCTACTCTACCGCAAGTGCTCCGCCGTGCCAACCACGTTGGTCCCCACCGCGCCCGGCGCGCCGCCGCGCGGATGCGCCCGCTCCTGCACGTTGTCGGCGCAACGTCGAAGCCAGCTACTCTACCGCAGCTACCGCTTTCGGCCAAACGGCTCGCGACGACCCGGCCGGCGGCTCCGTCACGGTCCCGCCACTGGCTGCAGGTTGAGCAGGATCTGCCCGTCCGCGAACGCGCCCGCGTAGGTCTCGTACAACGCCTGTGCCTCGGTCGGGAAGGCCTCGTTCAGGATGTCCGGTATCCAGTAGTCGGCCCCCGGAACCGCAGGGTCGAGCCAGGAAACGTACAGGAGGACGCCGTCCGCGAGGGGCTCCTCCGCCCTGTAGGTGCGCCAGCCCTCCGCCTGCGCCCGCCGCTCCTCGCTCTCGCTGGCCGCCAGCGCCTCCGCCGCGCGCCTCATGGTGTCCTCGAAAGCGCTTTCTCCCTCCGGCCTGAGGAAGTAGAGCATGACGCCGGTGTCCGCGGTGAACTCGCGGGGCCGGTCCTGCACCAGCGGCGGCTCCGGTCCGGGTGCGTCCGCCGTCGGATCCGCGTCCGAACCGGGCGGTGCATCCGCCTGTGGATCCGCCCCCAACGTCGACGGCTCCTCCGGAACCGGAGACACCTCCGGCACCTGCGATGCCGACGGCGGATCCTGCTGCCGTCCCGCCTCGATGGGCGCCCGGATTGCCGCCACGTCGGAAGGACTGCCCCCCCCCCCGCTCACAAACCCGATCCAGAACGCCGCGACAACCGCGAGAACGCCACCCGCCCGTCGTCGCCGCCGGCCGATCATGCGCATGTCGCCCCGTCCTCCTGGGCAGCCCCCGTTCATCACGTTGGTGCCTCGTCGGCGTCAGCGCAACGCTCTCCAAGCTGTGAGCTGCTGATCCACGCAATAGTGGATCATGGTCCAGTCGAACAGTAGATCGTCCGACCAATCCAGGACACATTGGCCGGCAGCCGTCCGGATGTTCTGCGTAGCGGCGGCCCAAATGTCCGCCAAGTCCGAGTACCCCTCGTGCTGCTGCTCGCGGCAGTGCCTCTGCATGACGAAATCGCTGGGCCACTCACCAGAGCACTTCCGGTTGATGTTCTCGACCAAGCGGTCCGAGTCCGAGACGAGCTCATTGAATTCCGTGATCTTCTCCTGAGCTGTCTGCCCGGCCGCCGATCCTACCGTTAACGCGACCACCAAGACTCCTCCAGACACGACAAAACGACTCATCCCACCTCCCTTGTTCACGTCGGATCAGCGCCTCGACAACCCGATTTCACTCCAAGCCTGCGACATCTGATATGCTCTGTCAACGGGCAGGTGTCAAGCATTGACTTTACTGCGAGACCTTCGGCGACCTCTGCGTGACAGGCCGCGGGGCGTACTCAAGGATGTCGGCAGACACCGCGGGGCGCTGCAGGCCTTGAGTCCGCTCATAGCAAGTGGTGATGAAAAAGCGAAAGTGCTTGCTGAGGCACTGACCCGCCGTCTGATTCACGACATGATGCTCGCACGCCTGCACCACCGGCAACATGGGTCATTGCCCCGCTTCGCGGGCAGGCTCAGAAAGGCGGTCGGTTCGTTCAAGGACCTCATTCGTTGACCGACGAGCAGAGACCGGCGGCTCCAGAGGTGGTCGAGGACGGGCACCGGAATTCGGGCGCGGAGAGCGCGCTTCAGGACGTAGTGGCGAGCTTCTTCCAAGGAAGCAGCGCTGCGTACCACCCGATCTTCGACAAGTTCCAGACCGAGCACGTCACCCAGTTCCTCAAACAGACAGCCGAAGCGGACACGCAGGAGAGGCAGCTTCGACGAAGCGATCGGTGGTTTCGGCTCGTCTACGTGTTGCTCGCGACCGCAGTTTTCGCCTTTCTGACGCTCTACCTGCTGCCGGATCACGCGGCGTTGTACATCGAAATCCTGAAGAGCCTCGGTATCTTCGGCGCCGGCGTGGCGGGCGGCTACGGCCTCAAGACCTACCAGGAGCGTTCGAAAAAGGGCGAACCCTGACACGCGTTTCTGCGTCAGACGAACACCTGCATCACTTCGCTGGCCAGCAGCCGGCCCCTCCGGGTGAGGCGCAGGCGGGCCGGATCGTCCTCCAGCAGGCCGGCCTCGACGCACTGCGCCAGCTCGCCGCCCCACCGCTCCCAGACCCGCACCCCGTACCGCCGCTCGACGGCGGGGACGTCGACGCCGTCGGTGAGCCGCAGGCCCAGGAATAGCGCATCGGTCGCGCGATCGTCGATGGACAGGACCTGCTGCTGCACCACCGGACTAACGCCGCCCGCGACCCTCTCCACGTAGGACACCGTCGCGCTCACGTTGCGCCAGCGCCGGCCGCCCCGCGTGGAGTGCGCGCCGCATCCGAAACCGACCCAGGCGCCGTCCGACCAGTACTTGAGGTTGTGGCGGCAGCGGCGGCCCGGCCTGGCCGCGTTCGAGATTTCGTACTGGCGGTACCCGGCCGCCTCGAGGCGGTCGAGGGCCTCGTCGTACATCTCGGCCGCGACGTCGTCCGGCGCCTGCGTCCATCCCCCCCGCGCCATGTCCTCCCGAAGGGGGGCGTTGGGATAGAGCTCGAGCAGGTAGAACGACACGTGGCCGGGGTCGAGCCGCAGCAGGACTTCGAGGGTCTCGCGCCAGTCCTCGGGGGTCTGCTCCGGCAGCCAGACCATCAGGTCGACGCTGAGGTCGTCGAACCCCGCGGCCCGCGCCGACTCGAACGCCTCGACCGCCCGCGCCGCCGTGTGCACGCGGCCGAGCCGCCGCAGCTCGGCATCGCGGAACGACTGCACGCCGAGACTGAGGCGGGTCACGCCGGCGGCCCGGTAGCCGTCCAGCCGCGGCCTCGACGCCGTCTCGGGGTTGGCTTCGAGCGTGATCTCGGCCGCCGGGTCGAGCGCGAAGCTCGATCGACAGCGGGCGAGGAGGGCACCGACTTCCTCCGGGGCGAGGACCGACGGTGTGCCCCCACCGAAGAACAACGAGTCGGCGCGGGCACCGTCTCCCGCCATCTCGATCTCGCGCGCCAGGGCGGCGAGGTACCGGGGCCTCAGGTCCGTCTGCACCAACTCGCGGTTGAAGTTGCAGTAGTTGCAGATCGCCTCGCAGAACGGGACGTGCAGGTAGATGCCCAGCGGGCCGGCGGCGGGGATGGCGTGTTCTGGCATGGCGCCCGATGGGCTCTGCGAGCGGCGCGGTGGGTCACCGGCGGGGGCGCGGGCGGCGGCCCCATCAGGCACCCCTGCGCCCTCCCGGCCAGCTCAACTCGGCGTTCCCCGCGTTCAGGCGGGCCTTCGCCCGCGAGGACGTCCTGCCCGGCAGCTTCCGCCGGGGCCTCGATTTCCACTCGGCGATCAGGGCCTCCCGGCTCGGCGGGTTGTTGAACTCGCGGTAGTCGGCACCGTCGTACCTCAGGAACTCGCACATTTCGCGAAGCCGAGAGTACATGCGGGAACCGACGCGCACGAGCAGCGAGTCGAGCTCCTCGGGATCTTCGAGATCCTCGTAGTTTGAGGTGATGATGGTGGGACGGCGGTCGTTGTAGCGGCTGTTGACGATGAAGTTCATGGTCTCGTCCACCCAGTCCGTCAACCGCTCCGCGCCCAGGTCGTCGAGCACGAGCAGCTCCGCCTCGACCACCGGGCGAACCACGTCCACCTCGGAGGTGCGGGTCACCGGGTCGTAGGTGCTGCGAATCGTGTTGAGCAGGCTCCGCGTGTCGTAGTACAGCCCGTGCGCCCGCGTCTCTGACACCACCTGTCTGAGGACCGCCACCGCGATGTGGGTCTTGCCGATGCCGGGGGGGCCGACCAGGAGCAGCCCCTTGTCCACGGACGGAAAGGCCTCGACGAACCGGCGGGCCCGATCGAGCGCTTTCAGGAGACCGTCGTTCTCGTACGTGACGAACGTGTCCAGGCCACAAGAACGGTAGCGGGTCGGAATCTTCGCCGCCTTCAGCAGGGTCTGCGCCGCTTCCGCCTTCCAGCACTCGCAACGCTCGACCCGGACGACGCCGCCGTCGGGCACCCGGCGCCAGCGCGTGCCGTCGCAGTGTGGGCAGGACATGGAAGCCATCGCGTCTCCCGGCGTTCGCGGACGGCCGCCGGCCGCGCGGGAACGACGCCGCTCAACCCGCGTCCCCGCGCTCGGCGCCGCCCTTCGCGGCCTCCGGCCGGCCCTCGACGCGGACCAGATCCGTCGGCGACGATCTTACCAGCGCGGTGCCCAGCCGCCGCTCCCAATCGTCGAGCCCGCGGGCGAGCTCCCGCTTCACGTAGGCCATGAACTCGTTGACCTCGGCCTGCATGCGGTCCATCTTGCTCCGCATGTTGAGGATGATCTCGACGCCCGCGAGGTTCACGCCCAGCTCCCGCGTCAGCGTCAGTATCGTCTCGAGCCGCTCGAGGTCGGCGTCGGAGTACTGCCGGGTGTTGCCCTCGGTCCGGGACGGCTTCAGCAGCCCCTCGCGCTCGTAGAGCCGCAGCGTCTGCGGATGGATGTCGTACCGCCGCGCCACCGCGCTGATCATGTAGTAGCCCTGCCCCGATCCCCTGCCTGGCATGTCGCCCCCGCTTTCCGCCCGCTTCACCACAGCCCGGCGCGCACGTCCTCGGCGCTGTTGGCGGCGAACTGGCGCATCAGCTCCTTCGATCGCTCGTCGAGCACCCGGGGCAGGACGATCCTGACCTCGACGATCAGGTCCCCCGGGGCGCCGGTGCGCGGCGAGGGGGCGCCGCGGTCGCGCAGCCGGAACCGTTGACCCGACTGGGCCCCCGGCGGAATGCGGATGCGCGCCCGGTCCCGGATGGTCGGCACCTCGACCCGCGCCCCCAACGCCGCCTCGTGGACGGCGATCGGCAGCACGAGATGCAGATCGTCGCCCTCGCGCCGGAACAACGGGTGGGGGTCGACGGCGACGGTGACGTACAGGTCGCCGGTGGGGCCGCCGCGGCGACCCGCGTTCCCGGCGCCCGAGACCCGCAGCCGGGTCCCGCCCGCGACCCCCGCCGGCACCGGCACCGGGATCGCCTCGATGCGCGACAGAACCCCCTCCGCCCCGCACGCGCCGCAGGGCCGGCGCCGGCGGCGTCCCGTCCCCCCGCAGTCGCCGCAGGGGCGGGAGAACACCATGTGCCCCCGCGTCCAGCGGGTCTGGCCGGCGCCCCCGCAGCTCGCGCAGCGGCTCTCGGCGACCCGGCGGACCCCCGCGCCCCCGCACGCGCCGCACGCGGCGACGCGGGTCACGGTGACCTCGTGCGCCCCGCCCCGCATCGCCTGCTCGAAGGTGATCCGCAGGGTCGCGTGCAGGTCGACGGCCGGCGCGTCCCCGGGCGGGCGGCCCGACTCGGCGATGACCTCCGCGAACAGGTCGCCGAAGCTGGACGCCGGCTCGGAGGCCGGCGCGCCGGAGAAGTCGAAGCCCTCGAACGCCACGCCGGCCTCGGGCGGGCGGGCGGCGGCGAGGCCGTGCGCGTCGTAGTCCCGGCGCCGCTCCGGGTCGATCAGCGTCTCGTACGCCTCGGTCATCCGGCGGAAGACGGCCGCGGTCTCGCGGTCCCCGGGGTTGATGTCGGGATGGTACTTGCGGGCGAGCCGGCGGTACGCGCGCTTCAGGTCGCCCGCCGACGCGCTCCGTTCGACGCCGAGAATGACGTACAGGTCCATCCGCCCGTCTCACGCCGCACCGGGCCGCCCGCGACAACGTGCCCGCCGCATTCGGGCGGCGCGGGGCGCCGGCCGCGGCCGGCCTCACTTCTTGTCCTCGACGACCTCGGCGTCGATGACCTCGCCGTCGCCGCCCGCCGCGTCACCCCGGCCGGACCCCGAACCGGCGCCGTCTCCGGCGCCGGACGCGCCATCCGGCGGCGGGGGCGGCGTCTGGCTGGCCGCCTTGTACATCGCCTCGGCCGCCTTGTGCTGCACCGCCGTCAGCTTCTCCATCGCCGACTTGAGGGCGGCGTCGTCCTCCGACTCCAGGGCCTTCCTCACGTCCGCCGCCGCGCCCTCGATCGGGGCGCGGTCGTCGGCCGAGAGCTTGTCGCCGGCCTCCTGCATCATCCGCTCGGCCGCGTAGACGGCCTGGTCGGCCTGGTTCCGCGCCTCGATCGACTCCTTCCGCGCCTTGTCCTCGTCGGCGTGCGACTCCGCCTCGCGCATCATCCGATCGACCTCCTCCTTGGACAAGCCGCTGGAGGCGGTGATGGTGATCTTCTGCTCCTTGCCGGTCCCCTTGTCCTTCGCCGACACGTTCACGATGCCGTTGGCGTCGATGTCGAACGTAACCTCGATCTGGGGCACGCCGCGCGGCGCCGGGGGCAGCCCCACGAGCTGGAACTTGCCGAGGGTCCGGTTGTCGCGGGCCATCGACCGCTCGCCCTGCAGCACGTGGACCTCGACGCTCGTCTGGTTGTCGGCCGCGGTGGAGAAGATCTCGCTCTTCTTGGTGGGAATGGTGGTGTTGCGCTCGATGAGGGTGGTGCGGACGCCCCCGAGGGTCTCGATGCCGAGCGAGAGCGGGGTGACGTCGAGCAGCAGCAGGTCCTTGACCTCGCCGGCCAACACCCCCGCCTGGAGGGCCGCCCCGACGGCGACCACCTCGTCGGGGTTGACGCCCTTGTGGGGGTCCTTGCCGAACAGGTCCCGGACGATCGCCTGCACGCGCGGCACCCGGGTGGAGCCGCCGACCATGACGACCTCGTCGATCTGCGACGCGTCGACCCCCGCGTCGGCGAGGGCGCGCTTGACCGGCGCCACCGTCTTCTGCAGCAGGTCCTCGACGAGCTGCTCGAAGCGCGCGCGGCTCAGCTTCATCGCGAGGTGCTTGGGACCGGACTGGTCGGCGGTGACGAACGGCAGGTTGATCTCGGTCTCGACCACCGTCGACAACTCCATCTTGGCCTTCTCCGCCGCCTCCTTCAGCCGCTGCAGGGCCATACGGTCCTTCCGCAGGTCGATGCCGTCGCTCTGCCGGAACTCGTCGGCGATCCACTCGATGATGCGCTGGTCGAGGTTGTCGCCGCCCAAGTGGGTGTCGCCGTTGGTCGACTTGACCTCCACCACGCCCTCGCCGACCTCGAGGATGGAGATGTCGAAGGTGCCGCCCCCGAAGTCGTAGACGGCGATGGTCTCGTCCTTCTTCTTGTCGAGGCCGTAGGCGAGGGCGGCGGCGGTGGGCTCGTTGACGATGCGCCGCACGTCGAGGCCGGCGATCTGGCCGGCGTCCTTGGTGGCCTGGCGCTGGGCGTCGTTGAAGTACGCGGGCACGGTGATCACCGCCTCGCCGACCGACTGCCCCAGGTACTCCTCCGCCGCCTGCTTCAGCTTCTGCAGGACCATCGCGGAGATCTCGGGCGGCGACAGCTCCTTGTCCCCGGCCTGGACGCGGGCGTCGCCGTTCGACGCCCGGACCACCCGGTAGGGGACCATCTTCATCTCCTCGCTGACCTCGTCGAACTTGCGGCCCATGAAGCGCTTGATCGAGAACACGGTGTTCTCCGGGTTGGTCACCGCCTGCCGCTTCGCCACCTGTCCGACCGGCCGCTCGCCCGACGCGGCGAACGCGACGACGGACGGCGTGGTCCGGCCGCCCTCCGGGTTCGTCACCACCGCCGGCTCGCCGGCCTCCATCACCGCGACCACCGAGTTCGTCGTTCCGAGGTCGATTCCGATTACCTTGCCCATAACACCATGTCCTGAAAGAGTTTACGAACCCGCACCCGCCACCGGCGGGAAACCATACTAACAGTGGACGAATTATATAATCTTAGTTGTCTAATGTAAAGCCTGTACGGACGCCGGGAACGGCCGCCCGTCCGCCGGGCGGCCCCGTCACCGGCCGGCGGACGGCCCGCTCCCGGCCGGCGGCGAGCCACCCGCCTTCTGCATCAGGTACGCCTTGATGAACGGGTCGAAGTCGCCGTCGAGCACCCGGTCGACGGCGCCGGTCTCGACCTTCGTGCGCAGGTCCTTCACGAGCTGGTAGGGATGCAGGACGTAGCTGCGGATCTGGCTGCCGAACCCGATCGCCTTCTTCTCGCCGCCGATCTCCTCGAGTTTGTCCTGCTGCTCCTTCTGCCTCAGGTCGTACAGCCGCGCCTTGAGCACCTTCATGGCCGCGTCGCGGTTGCGGTGCTGGGACCGCTCGTTCTGGCACGAGACGACGATGCCGGTCGGCAGGTGGGTGATGCGGACGGCCGAATCGGTGACGTTGACGTGCTGCCCGCCGGCCCCGCTCGACCGGTAGGTGTCGATGCGCAGGTCCTTGTCGTCGACCTCGACCTCGACGTCGTCGGGCAGCTCGGGCCACACGAACACCGAGGCGAACGACGTGTGCCGGCGCGACGCCTGGTCGAAGGGCGAGATGCGCACCAGCCGGTGCACCCCCGCCTCGGCCAGCATCAGCCCGTAGGCGTAGTCGCCGGCGACGGTCAGGGTGCCCGCCTTGATGCCCGCCTCGTCGCCGGGCTGCCACTCGATCACGTCGACCTTGAAGTCCCGCCGCTCGGCCCACCGCAGGTAGGCGCGGGCGAGCATCTCCGCCCAGTCCTGCGACTCGGTGCCCCCGGCGCCGGGATGGATGGTGACGATGGCGTTCTTGTCGTCGTGCTCGCCGCCGAGCATCTTCTTGATCTCGCCGGCCTCGATCTCGGCCGCGAGCGCGTCGAGGGCGGCCACGAGGTCCTCCTCGACCGGCTCGCCCTGCCCGATCCAGTCGACGAGGACGCCGAGGTCCTCCGTCTTCGTTCGCAGGGACTCGGCGAGGTCGCGGTCGTCCTGCAGCCGCCGGCGGCGCCGCAGCACCTCCTGCGCGCGGTCCGGATCGCTCCAGAAGTCGGCGGCGGCGGCGCGGGTCTCGAGCTCGCGCCGCTCGCGGTCGGCGCCGGGGGTGTCAAAGATAGCCGCGCAGGGCGAGCGACCGCTCCACGAGGTCCTGGTAGCGCTTGAGCTGTTCGTCGATCTCGATGGTCACGTCCGTCCTCCTGTCTTCGTCCCCGTCCGCCCGCGCCGCCGGCCCCGGCGCGCCCGTCACCGGGCGGCACCAACCCGCGGTTCGCGGCCCCGCCGCAGCCGCGAGAGGTTCGAGCGGTGGGTGAACGCGATGAAGGCGGCGAGCGCCGCCGCCAGGTATACGTCGGACGGCGGCGCCCCGCCGTCCGGCCCGTGCCGGAGGGCCAGCAGAATCGCGGGCATCGCCGCGGCGGCGCCGACAGAGGCCGCCGACACGTAGCGCGTCAGGGCCAGGAGCGCCGCGAACACCGCGACGCCGCCCGCCGCGGCCGCCGGATGCGCCGCGAGGAACGCCCCCGCCGCCGTCGCCACCCCCTTCCCCCCGCGGAAGCCCGCGAAGAGCGGATAGCAGTGCCCGAGGGTCGCGGCCGCCCCGGCCGCCAGCCCCAGCCCGGCCGCCGGCGCCGAGTCGCCGAGCGGCAGCGCGGGGGCCAGCAGGGCCGGCACGTAACCCTTCGCGGCGTCCAGCGCCAGCACCGCCAGCGCCGGCCGCCAGCCGAACGTCCGGAGCATGTTCGCGGCGCCGGGGTTGCCGCTGCCGTGGCCGCGGACGTCGCTCCCGTACACCCGCCGGCTGATCGGCGCCGACGTCGGGCACGATCCCAGCAGATAACCGGCGAGCAGCGCGAGAAACAGGGTGGAGACCAGGATGCCCGCCTCCGGGGAACCGTCCGCCCCGCGCACCGCCGGTCAACCGTCGGCGGGCGCGCGCGACGGTGCCGCGCCTTGACCGCGGCGTTCGAGCCGAAAGGCGACCAAGGCCACATGCTCCGGGCGTCCGGAACGGTCGCGGCACCGCGCGCAACCGCCGCCCGGCGCCGCGGGCGCACGGCCGTGCGGTGCGGATCACGGCTGGGTGACCCAAGGCTCGAACCGTTCCTCGGTCCGGAGACGGCGGCTGACCCGCTCGGCCTCCGCGCGGTCCGCGAAGGGTCCGACCCGGACGCGGTGCAGGGCGCCCGGCGCCCGCGGCATCGGCTCGACGACCACGGGGTATCCCTTCGCCTCCAGACCCGCCTTCACGTCCCGCGCGGCGGCGGCGCCGCTGACGCTCATCACCTGCACCAGGAACGACCCCGGAGGCGCGCCGCCGAACGCGGCGGGCGCGGTCGGCTCCGCCGCCGACGGCGGGTCGGCGCCGAAGTCCAGCGTCTCGGGCA
Organism: Vicinamibacterales bacterium; assembly: GCA_963664545.2. Classification (GTDB taxonomy): domain Bacteria; phylum Acidobacteriota; class Vicinamibacteria; order Vicinamibacterales; family UBA8438; genus JAJEEA01. The sequence continues at coordinate 5,726,640 of OY761475.2, forward strand.
CCGGCCCGGCCCCGCGCAGCCGCTCGAAGTAGCTCAGACCGCCGAGCCGCAACGCGGACGGGTCGCCCTCCTCGGACGGCGGCCCCGCGCCGTCGAGTCGGTCGGCGCCGTCGAGCGGCGCGAAGGCCGGGAGCGATTCCGCGCCCCCCGCCTCCCGGGCCCCCACCCCCCGCCCGACCTGCACGCCGAACAGGAAGGCCGCGACCGCGGCCATGGCCGCGATCATCGTCAGGAACACGATCTGCTTCGGACTGACCGCCACCTCAAGCCGATCCGTCTTTCCCATCGCTGTCCGTCTTTTCGGCCGTCCCCGCCTTCGGCAGCAGGTTCATGAACTCGACGGGCACCGGGAACAGGATCGTGGAGTTCTTCTCGGCCGCGATCTCGGTCAGGGTCTGCAGGTAGCGCAGCGTCACGGCCAGCGGCTGCGTGCCGATGACCCCGGCCGCCTGCGACAGGCGCTCCGACGCGTTGAACTCGCCCTCGGCGTGGATGATCTTGGCCCGCTTCTCGCGCTCCGCCTCGGCCTGCTTGGCCATCGCCCGCTGCATGTTGTCGGGCAGGTCGACGTGCTTCACCTCGACCGCGGACACCTTGATGCCCCACGGGTCGGTCTGCTGGTCGAGCAGGTGCTGCAGGTCGCGGTTGAGCCGCTCCCGTTCCGACAGGAGGTCGTCGAGGTCGACCTGCCCGAGGACGCTGCGCAGGGTGGTCTGCGCGAGCTGCGACGTCGCGTAGTTGAAGCTCTCGACCTCGACGATCGCCTTCTGCGGGTCCATCACCCGGAAGTAGATGACCGCGTTCACCTTCACCGACACGTTGTCGCGGGTGATGATGTCCTGGGGCGGGACGTCCATGACGATGGTCCGGAGCCCCACGCGCACCATCCGGTCGATGGGCGCGAACACCAGGATGACCCCCGGCCCCTTGGGCCGCGGGAGGAGCTTGCCGAGCCGGAAGATGACCCCGCGCTCGTACTCGTTCAGGATCTTGATCGAGCTCGCCAGATAGAACGCGACCATCAGGCCCACGATCAGCAGGGGGTTGTTGAGCAGGGTCGTCACTGGAGTCTCTCCCTCCCTTCCGCGGGCCGCTCGGGCGACACCGTCAGGGTCATGCCGTCGACGGCGACGACCCGCACGCGCGCGCCGCGCGGGACGGGCTCGGCCGCCGTCGCCGACCAGATCTCGCCGTGCGTCGACACGCGGCCGCCCGCGCCCGGCTCGATCGCCTCGATCACCTCGCCGCGCTTGCCCACCATGCCGTCGACGCCGGTCACCGCGGGGTTGAGGTGCGCGCGGACCGCGAGGCGCCCGAGCAGGGTCACGAGCACCGCCAGCGCCCCCATGACCGAGAGCACGAACGGCCAGCCTGGCTGCAGCTCGGGCAGCGGCGAGTCGATGAGCATCAGCGCCCCGAACACCATGCTCACCACCCCCCCGGCGGCCAGCGCGCCGAAGGTGGGGGTCACCATCTCGAGGACCAGCAGCACGAGCCCGAACAGCAGCAGGAGCAGCCCGACGTAGTTGACGGGGAGGATCTGCAGCGCGAAGAACGCCAGCAGCAGGCACAGCCCGCCCACGACGCCCGGGAGGATCGCGCCCGGGCTCCACAGCTCGATCGTCAGCCCGAGCGTCCCGAGGCTCAGCAGCAGGACCGCGATCTGCGGATGGGCGATCGCGCTCAGCAGGCGCTGCCGCCACGTCATCTCGATGCGCTCCAACTGCCCGCCGGCGGTGCGCAGCACCTCCTCCCGTCCGTCCCACCGGGTGACCGCCCGCCCGTCGAGGGCCTCGACGAGGGCGTCGAGGTCGTCGACGACCAAGTCGATCAGCGGCGGCTCCGCCTCGAGGGCCTCCTCCTCGGTGAACGACCGGCTGTCAACGACCGCGTCCTCGGCGAGTTCCACGTTCCGGCCGCGCTGCGCGGCCAGCGACCGGGCGTAGGCGGCGACGTCGGAGGCGGCCTTCTCCGACGCGGTCTCGTCCATCGGCTGCCCGCTGCCGGCCACCGGATGCGCCGCCCCGATGTGGGTCCCGGGGGCCATGGCCGCGACATCGGCCGCGATGGTGATGAGGAACCCCGCCGACGCCGCCCGCGCCCCGCTCGGGCCCACGAACACCACCACGGGCACCCGCGACTCGATGATCGCGGTGTTGATGTCACGGGTCGAGTCCACGAGCCCGCCCGGCGTGCGCAGCACGAGGACGACCACGTCGGCCCCCGCCGCGTCGGCGCCGTCGAGGGTCTGGACGATGAACTCGGCCGACGCGGGGTGGATGAGCGCGTCGACCTCCGCGACGTGGACCACGGGCGTTCCGCCGCCCCCGCCCCCGCCCGCGCCGCCCGCCTCGAGGCGCTCGTTCTCCTCGACCGCGGGCGTCCCGAGGGGGTCGCCGGGCTGGCCCGCGGGCACCGGGCCGTCAAGCGCGGTCAGGATCGTCCCGATCGCGATCAGGCGAATCGGCAAACGAAACCGTGGCGCGATCATGTCGATTCCTCGGAGGTCGAGCGATCGGGAACGCCGGCCGCCCCGCACCCCTGTCTCCAATGGTAACGCTTAGCCGTCCGCGGCAAAAGGACCGGTTGCCCGGGTTGCCCGTGCTAGGATGTTTACGGGCCGTCGACAAACGATGGCGCAAGAGATTCGGAGTCGACGCATGGTCTGTCTGTTCGCGAACGCCGCGCCCTCCCTGTCGATCGAGCTGAGCGCCGCCGTCTCGTTCGCGCTTGCCGCCATCGTGGTCCTGCTCGGCATCATAGCGTGGTTCCTGCGGCGGGAGATCAAGAACAACGATGCGGCGCACGCGGAGCTTCGCGCGGACGTCAAGAGATTGCTGACCGGCGACGTCCCCTGGGTGGCGTCCCTCAACAACAGAATGGCATCCCTCGAGAACAGAATGGCGTCCATCGACAACAGAATCGACAGACTCTGCGATCTCATGCTGGGGCGTCAGACCGAAGGCGACGCACGGTGACCGACAGGGAGACCTCATGGACTGCTTTCTGCCGCTCCGCGCGGCCGCGGGCGACGGCGCCGGGACGACGGCCGGCCGATGGAACCCGCGTCGGTTCAGCCGCCTGACCGTCCACGGGCGGTGACCGCGGCCGGGGTCGCGGCGGCGATCATCGCGGGGGGCCGGGGGCGGCGCCTCGGCGGGCTCGACAAGAGCCGGCTCGTCATCGGCGGCCGGCGGATCATCGACAGACAGCTTGCGGTGCTCGGCCAAGTCGCCCCGCGCGTCCTCGTGGTCACCGACGACCATCACCGCTTCCGCGCTTCCGGCCTTCACGCGTGCGACGACGTCCTGCCGGGCGCGGGTCCGCTGGGAGGTCTGCACACCGCGTTGACCCGGTCGCCGGGCCGCCGGACCCTCGTCGTCGCCGGCGATCTGCCGTTCCTGTCGGGCGCGTTCCTCCGCCACCTCGCGGGCCGGGCGCCGCACGCGGACGCGGTGGTCCCGCGGAACGCGGCGGGCCTGCAGCCCCTCTGCGCGGTCTACGATCGGGGCTGCGCCGAGGCGATCCGCGCCCGGCTCGAAACGGGACGGCGCCGTCTGGTGGATCTGGCCGGCTGGTTGCGCGTGACCGAGGTGGGACCCGACGAGGTGGCCGCCTTCGACCCCGACGGCATGCTGCTCTTCAACGTGAACACGCCCGGCGATCGGGCGCGCGCCGTCTCGTGGGCGGCCCGCCGCGCCGGCCCGGAGGCGCGCACGCCCCGGGACCGCCCTGAATGAGTGATGGAGGCGGCCTGAACGGACCGTCGCATCCCGAACGAACCGAGCGATGATACTGCCCCTGCACACGGACCTCCGCCGCGCCGTCACGTCGGTCCTGGGCGAGCTGTACGGCCTCGCGCCGGACGCCGTGCCCCCGATTGTGATCGAGTACCCGCCGAACCGGAAGATGGGCGACCTCGCCGTCACCGTCGCCTTCGACCTCGCCCGCGTCCTCCGCAAGGCGCCCCGCGTGATCGCGGCCGAGATCGCCCGCGCGGCGGCCGAAGGACTGGCCGACCTCGGGCGTCTGGAGGCGACCGGCGCCGGCTATCTCAACCTGTTCCTCGACCGGCCCCGGTTCGCTCGCGCCCGCATCGGCGGGGACCCGCCGACCCCCGCCCCCGGGGACGGAGGCAAGACCATCGTCGAGCACACCGCCATCAACCCGAACAAGGCCGCCCACGTCGGGCACCTCCGCAACGCCGCCCTCGGCGACACCCTGTGCCGGCTGCTGCGCTTCCGCGGGGCGGACGTCGAGGTGCAGAACTACATCGACGACACCGGCGTGCAGGTGGCCGATGTGGTGGTGGGGCTGCGGGAGCTTGAAAGGAAGGACGTCGACGGCGTCCGCCGGCTCGCCGATAAGCCCCATTTCGACTATGACTGCTGGGACCTCTACGCACGGGTGACGCAGTGGTACGAGGAGGACGATGCGCGGCTGGTGCACCGCCGGGAAGCCCTGCACGACCTGGAGCACGGCGCGGACCCCGCCGCGGCGATGGCCCGCGCCGTCACCGGCAGCATCGTGCGCCACCACCTGCGGACGATGGCTCGGCTCGGGGTCGAGTACGACCTGCTGAGCTGGGAGGGCGACATCCTGCGGCTCGCGTTCTGGGACCGCGCCTTCGAGATCCTGAAGGCCTCGGGCGCGGTTCATCTCCAGCCGGACGGGCGGCTCGCCGGGTGCTGGGTCATGCCGATCGACGAGCCCGGCGAGTCCGACCCGCCCGCGGACCCCGACGCCGGCGACCCCGACCCGGACGCCCGCCTGAAGGTCATCGTACGCTCGAACGGCACCGTGACCTACGTCGGGAAGGACATCGCGTACCAGCTCTGGAAGTTCGGCCTGCTGGGCCGCGACTTCCACTACCGGCGCTTCGACACCCAGCCCTCGGGCCGCCCCCTCTGGACCACGTCGACCACCGCCGCGCCGACGGACGCGGGCGACCCGGCGGGGCCGGCAACCGGCGGCGGTCCGGCGCCTCCGGAAGGCGGCGGCGATTCCGCAACCCCGGGCGGCGGCGGAGACCGGCCCGCGCCCGCCCGCGCCGACCGGCCCTCACCCGCCGGCACCGGAGACCCGGCCACGCGGGACGGCGGCGGCGACGCCCCCGCGCCGTTCGGCCGCGCCACCGCCGTCTACAACGTCATCGACACGCGCCAGAGCTACCTGCAGCGGCTCCTGGCGCAGGCGCTGAGCGCGCTGGACCACCCGAAGGAGGCCGAGCGCTCCATCCACTTCTCCTACGAGATGGTGGCGCTGTCGCGCAACACCGCCCGCGCCCTCGGCCACGCCGCGGGCGGCGACGACGGAAGGCCGTTCGTCGAGGTCTCCGGCCGCAAGGGCCTCGGGGTCAAGGCCGACGACCTCCTCGATCAGGTGACGGCGCGGGCCGATCAGGAGGTCGGCTCCCGCCATCCCGACCTCGCCGACGGCGAGCGCCGGCGCACGGCCGAGATCATCTCGACGGCGGCGGTCCGCTACTTCATGATCAAGTTCTCGCGCGGCAAGGTCATCGCGTTCGACATCGACGAGGCCCTCAGCTTCGAGGGCGAGACCGGGCCGTACCTGCAGTACGCCGCCGTCCGCGCCCGCAAGATCCTGCAGAAGCTGCGGGACCGCCACGGCGTCGCGACCGCGGACATCGTGAAAAATCTGGGAACGCTACCCGACGCCCCCCTCGCGGACCCCGCCGGCGACGAGCTGTGGGGCCTCGTCCTCGAGGCGTCGCGGCTGGACGAGATCGCCGATCAGGCGGTGCGCACGCTGGAGCTGTCCGTCCTCGCCAAGTACGCCTTCGGCCTCGCCCAGCGCTTCAACGCCTTCTACCACAGCAGCCACGTCGTCGCGGAGTCCGACGAGGCGACCCGGCATTGGCGCGCGGCGGGCGTCGCCTGGTTCGAGGCCCAACTGACCCGCGCCCTCACCCTCATGGGCTGCGAGGTGCCCGACCGGATGTAGTAGGGAGGTGCCAGTCCCCGAGATCGCGGAGGGCCGCGTCGAGGAAAGCTCATCAGCCCGGGGTCGGCGCGGTCCGCGGCGGCCGCGAGGGCGGTCTGTCGGGCGCACGCCTCGGCTTCCGCACGCGCTTGCCCACGGTTCGGCTCGGCACGGTCGTGATCCCCGGGCCACCGATTCAGAACGTTACCTGTAACACACTCCCGGGCGGCGGCACAAAAGTCCCGCGGGCCCTGCACGCGGTCGCGGGCGTCTCGACGTGGGCGGTGTTGGAGAACAGGTCGAACGCGCGGGTGTCGTCACCGGCCCCTACTCCTCGAACCGAACGACCGGCAGGCGCAGCCGGTCGCGCAGCAGCCGGTCCACGCTGGCGTCCACGGCGCGGGCGAACGCGTCGGCGTCCAGGCGCGACCTGAAAGACGCCAGCTCGGCCCGCGCCTCGGTCTCGACCTCGTCGACGACCGTGCCCGCCGCGCCGCGTGCCGAGGCCAGCAGGGCCCCGTCGATCTCGCCGAGGCGGTCGACCACCGCCCGCCGCGCCCCGCCGCGCGCGGCGCGCGCGGCGGGGCGCAACGCGTCCACGTCGGCGACGAGCCGCTCCAGGATCGCCCGCACCGCCTCCGGCATCTCATCGCCCGCGAGCCGGTTGGAAACGCCCTCGAGTATCCGGTCGACGTGCCTGGGTAGGCTGAGCCGGCGCCGGCCGGACCGGGCGCGCCGGCCGCCGGCCGTAGCGGCGCCGTGGCCGCCGGCCGGCACCGCCGCCGGTCCGACCGCCCGCCGCCACTCGTCGAACGCGTCGAGCACCTCGGCCTCGCAGAACTCGATGCGGAGCGGCCGACGATGGGGGCCGGTGGCCCGGTACCGGGCCGCCCGCCGGTCGATGCCGGCCCTGACCACCGGCAGGGGCACCCCCGCCTCGGCCCAGCCGCGCACCCGCTCGAAGGCCGGCCCCACGATACGGATCAGGTGCCCGTCGTTGCGGCGGCAGAGATAGGACTCGATCTCGCGGCAGTACGCGCCCGCGTCCGTCATCGGCCCGTTCCCCGGTTGCGGATCCACGCGAGACGCAGGCCGCGCAGGGTCAGGTCGGGGTCGACGTGGTCGATGGACCCGGTCTCGGCCGCGATGGCCGCCGCGAGCCCCCCGGTGGCGACACTCACCGCGGGCCCGTCGCCCGCCAGCTCGGCCCGCAGGCGCGTCAGGAGCCCCTCCACCATGGCGACGTAGCCGAAGTACAGCCCGGACTGCATCGACGCCACGGTGCTCGCCCCCACGGCCTGCGCGGGCCGCCGGACGTCGACCCGCGGCAGGCGCGCGGCTCGCTGGAACAAGGCGTCGGCCGAGACCTCCACCCCCGGGCAGATGACGCCGCCGACGTAGTCGCCGGCGGCGGACATGACGTCGAACGTGGTGGCGGTGCCGAAGTCCACCACGACGATCGCCCGGCCCGCCCTCCCGTACCGGTCGAGCGCGGCGAGGCTGTTGACGAGCCGGTCCGCCCCGACGTCCTCCGGCGGCTCGTAACGGACGCGCAGGCCGGCGTTGGCGGCGTCGACGACGAGGGCGTCGACCCCGAACGCGTCCTGCGCCATCCTCGTGAAGGTCTCCGTCAGCGGAGGGACCACCGACGAGAGGACCACCCCCGACACCCGCCCCATGTCGAGCCCGGCCTCGGCGAACAGCCGACTCACCAGCACCCGCAGCTCGTCGGCGGTCCGGCCGCGCAGGGTCGCCAGCCGCCAGCTTTCGCCGAGCCGCTCCCCGTCGAAGATGCCGAAGACGATGTTCGTGTTGCCGACATCGATGGCCAGCAGCATCGGCCCCCCGTCCGTCAGGACAGCGTCAGACATGAGGTCGCCGACCGCATCCGGTCGCGGCCCGCCACGGCGGAGCCGGCACGCGCCCGGCGGGGCGATTCCGTCAGCGTCCTTGTCCGACGTGGTGCACCTCGCCGCCGGACAACCGCTCGCGGCGCCCCTCCACCCGGACGATCAACGCGCCGTGCTCATCCACCCCCTCGGTGACGCCGCGGCGGCGGACCCGCCCCGCCGACCACTCCACGGCCGCGCCGCGGCTCGACGGCGCCAGCGCTTCCCACCGCCGAAGGAGGGCCGCGACCCGACCCGACTCGACCTCGCGGCACCGCGCGCCGAAGGCCGCCAGCATCTCCACGAGCAGCGCCGCGGCATCGACGGGGCGGCCCGACAGGCCTTCGACCGAACCGGCCCGGGACGCCAGTTCGGGGGGCCAGGCCCCGTCGCGCAGGTTGACGCCGATGCCCACGACGATGCGGTCGACCCGGTCGCCCACCGTCGATGCCTCGGCCAGGATGCCCGCCACCTTGCGGCGGCGACCGGCGTCCTCGACCACGACGTCGTTCGGCCACTCGAGCATCGCGGCGAGCCCGGCCGTCCGGCCGAGGGCCTCGGCCACCGCCACCCCCGCGGCCAGCGTCAGCACGGGGGAAGAGACGGTGCGCAACAGCACCGACACGTACAGGCCGGTGCCGGGTGGAGAGAACCAGTGGTTCCCATGCCGTCCCCGGCCGGCCGTCTGCTCGTCGGCCACCACCACCGTGCCGTGCGGCGCGCCGTCCCCGGCGAGGGCGGCGGCGACGTCGTTGGTCGAACCGACCCGCGGACGGTGATGCACTCGGCCGGCGAACGGCCCAAGCCGGGAGGCCGCGTCCCGGAGGCGCGCCTCGAAGGCACCGGCGGATGGACCGCTCACTGGCCGCCCCATCCGCCCTCGGCGGCCACGGGAGACCCGGCGCGAGCGGGGACCGGAGCGGTCGCGGCACCGACGGTCGCGACGCCAGTGGTCACGACGCCGCCGGTCACGGCGCCGGAAGTCACGGAGACAGCTCCGCCAGCATCTCGTCGAGCTGCCGCCGGCGCCGCCGGGCCTCCGCGTGCCGGGCCTCCGCCTCGGCCACAACCTCCGGATCCGCGCGCTCCCGGAACTTCGGATTGCCCAGCTTGCCCTCCAGCGAGCCGAGCTGCTTCGAGATCTTGTCGATCTCGCGGCGGAGCCGCGCCGTCTCCGCCGCCCGGTCGATGACCCCGGCCAGCGGCAGATACAGGCGCATGCGGCGCACGAGGCGCCGGATCGTGTCGGGGTCGGCCGGTGCCGACGCCACGAACTCGAACGCCTCGAGACCCGCCAACCGCCGCAGATAGTCGCCGTGGCCCTCGATCACCGCACGCTCCGCGGGGTCCGCGTGCTCTATCCGCAGCCGCAGCCGGCGCGACGGCGGCACCCCCAGCTCGGCCCGGACGGTGCGCACCGCGGTGATGACCTCCTGGAGGAGCGACAGCACCGACACCGCCTCGTCGTCGGCCCATGCCGGCACGGGCCGGGGCCAGGGGGCGCGGGTGACGGTCCGCGCGGCCCCGTCCGGCGTGCGTCCGTCCTCGGCCGCGTCCGCCGGCGCGGGCAGGGTCTGCCACAGCTCCTCGGTGACGAACGGCATGAACGGGTGCGCGAGGCGCAGCACCCGGTCGTGCACGGCGAGCAGGACGGCCCGCGCCCGCTCGCGGTCGCGGTCTTCCGCGTCGTCCTGCAGGTGGGGCTTCACCAGCTCGATGTACCAGTCGGCGTACTCGTGCCAGATGAAGTGATAGAGCCGGTCGGCGGCGACGTCGAACCGGTACCCCTCGAGGGCACGGGTCACCTCGGCCGTGAGCTCGCTCACCCGGTGGAGCACCCACCGGTGGATGGTCCCGAGCCCGGCCGTCGGGGGCACCGGCGGACGCTCGGCCATCGACGCCGGCAGGTTCATCAGCGCGAAGCGCGAGACGTTCCAGATCTTGTTGACGAACTGCCGGTAGCCGCGCAGGCGCCCCTCCGAGAGCGAGATGTCCATGCCGGGGGAGGCGAGGGCGGCGAGGGTGAACCGGAACGCGTCGGCGCCGATCTCCTCCATCACCTGCAGGGGGTTGACGACATTGCCCTTCGACTTGCTCATCTTGCGCCCGTGCGCGTCGCGCACGAGCGAGGTGATGTAGACGACCTTGAACGGCACGTCGCCGGCGAACTTCATGCCCAGCATCATCATCCGCGCGACCCAGAAGAAGATGATGTCGAGCCCCGTGATCATGACGCTGGTGGGGTAGTACCGCGCGAGGTCGGCGGTGGCGTCGGGCCAGCCCATGGTGCTGAACGGCCAGAGCCCCGAGCTGAACCAGGTGTCGAGCACGTCGGTGTCCTGGCGCAGGGCGCCGCCGCACCCGCAGGCCTCGGGCGTCCCCTCCTCCACCACGACCGTTTCGCAGCGGTCGCAGTACCAGGCCGGCACCCGGTGGCCCCACCAGAGTTGGCGCGAGATGCACCAGTCGTGGATGTTGTCCATCCACTCGAAGTAGGTGCGGGCCCAGTTCTCGGGGACGAAGCGGGTGCGCCCGTCCTTCACGGCGGCGATGGCGGGCTCGGCGAGCGGCTTGATGCGCACGAACCACTGGGTCGACACCAGCGGCTCGACCACGGTGTGGCAGCGGCTGCAGTGCCCCACCGCGTGCCGGTGGTCCTCGACCCGTTCGAGCAGGCCCTCGGCCTCGAGCCGCTCGACGACGGCCTCGCGCGCCGCGAAGCGGTCCTGGCCGGCGTACGGCCCCGCCTCGGCGGTCATCCGGCCGTCCTCGCCGATCACCGCCACCTGGGGCAGCTCGTGCCGCCGGCCCATCTCGAAGTCGTTGGGGTCGTGGGCCGGCGTCACCTTGACGGCGCCGGTCCCGAACCCGGCGTCGACGAACCCGTCGGCGACCACGGGAAGCTCGCGGCCGATGATGGGCAGGCGCAGCGTCCCGCCGACGAGGCCGCGGTAGCGTTCGTCGTCCGGGTGCACGGCCACCGCGGTGTCGCCCAGCATGGTCTCGGGCCGGGTGGTGGCCACGGTGACGCCGCCGACCGTGTCGGCGCCGCTCCCGCCGGCGGCGGGATAGCGCACGTGGTAGAGCCGGCCCGCCTGCTCCTCGTGCACCACCTCGAGATCGGAGAGCGCGGTGCGGCAACGGATGCACCAGTTCACGATGTACTTGCCGCGGTAGATCAGACCCTCGCGGTAGAGGGTCACGAAGACCCGACGGACCGCCCGCGACAGGTCGTCGTCGAGGGTGAAGCGCTCGCGGCTCCAATCGACCGACGACCCCAGGGTGCGCATCTGGCTGGTGATGGTGCCGTGGCTCTGCCGGCTCCACGCCCACACCCGCTCCAGGAACGCCTCGCGGCCGAGGGCGTGGCGGTCCGTCCCCTCGTCGGCGAGCTGCTTCTCGACGACGTTCTGGGTCGCGATGCCCGCGTGGTCGGTGCCCGGCAGCCACAGCACGTCGTGGCCGGTCATCCGCTTCCAGCGGCAGACGATGTCCGGCAGGGTCTGGTTCAGAGCGTGGCCGATGTGCAGCACCCCGGTGACGTTCGGGGGCGGCAGCACCATGCTGAACGGCGGTCGGGAGGACGCCGGAGCGGCCTTGAACGCGCCGCTCGACTCCCAGAACTCGTACCACTTGGGGTCGACGGTCGCATGGTCGAACCCCTTGCTCAACTCACGCATGGTCACTCATCGTATCAGGCGGCCGGAGCGCGCCGACGGCGGCCCGACCGGGCGGATTGGAATGTTCGGTGGACGGTGCCGATGCCGGATGGCGGCCCGGCCGCCGGGGCGCCCGGGCCGCTGACCTCAGACCGGCTCGATGCGGCCGATCTGGTCGCGCACGAGCCGCTCGGCGACGCGGGCGACGACCTCGGAGACGAGCTCGCCGGTCACCTCCTCCGACAGGCGCTCGACGACCCGCTGGGCCACCCGCTCGACGAGCTCCTCGTCATCCGCGGCCTGACGGGGCCAGGGGTAGGCCGCGCGGGCGCGGGCGACGTCCCCCTGCTCGGCCGCGAGGAGCGCGGCGAAGGCGTCGGCCAGGGTCGGGGGCGCCGGGCCCTCGACCGCGGGAACCGCCGGCGGCGGCGCCGCGGGCGACGCTCCGGCCCCGGCCGGCGGGGCCGGCGATTCGGCCGCTTCCGACGCGTTGGGCGAGGCCTCCGGCGCCTCCGGCTCGACCGCCCCGGGAGCAACCTCCGGCGCCGCGGACTCGACCGCCCCGGGAGCAACCTCCGGCGCCGCGGACTCGACCGCGCCGGCAGTAGCCTCCGGCACCGTGGACTCCGACGGCCCGGCAGCCTCCACCGCCGTCGGCGCGCCGTCGCCGACCGCGGCTTCCGGCGCCGCGGCCGCCCCATCCGGCGGTCCGGCGCCGACGTGCGCGGGCGCGCCGAGGAGCTCGCGCACCCGGCCGACCACCGCCGTCGGCTCGAACGGCTTCACCAGCACCGCGTCGCAGCCGGCCTCGCGGGCCCGCGCGTCGTCGACCGGGTCGAAGGCCCCCGTCAGCAGCACCACCGGGATGTGGGACAGGGCGCCGTCCGCCTTGACGAAGGCCGACACGTCGTAGCCGTCCGTCTCCGGCATGTTGGTGTCGGCGAGCACGATGTCCGGCGGGTCGGCGGCGATGCGCTCGATCGCCTCGCGCCCGTCACCGACCGTCACCACCCGGACGTCCTCGTCGGCGAAGGTCATCTCGATGACGCGCTGAATGGTGGCGCTGTCGTCGGCAAGCAGTAGCGTGACTGACATCGGAAGTCCGGCCCTCGACAGGATGTGCAACTGATTCGCCGCGTCAGCGGTCGCCGGCCGCGTCGACCGCCGCCGGCTCCCCCCCGGCCGCGCCCGGCGCGGCCCGGCGGTGCTCGCGGATGAAGCCGACGATGTCGCGCATGGGGGTCCCGGGCTGGAACACGCCCTCGATGCCGATGGCCCGCAGGCCCGCGAGATCGGCGTCGGGAATGATGCCGCCCACGACCACGAGGACGTCGTCGAGGCCCTTCTCGCGCAGCAGTTCCATCACCCGCGGACACACGTGGTTGTGGGCCCCCGACAGGATGGACAGCCCGATGACCCCGGCGTCCTCCTGCAGGGCCGCCTCGACGATCTGCTCCGGGGTCTGGCGCAACCCGGTGTAGATCACCTCCATCCCCTCGTCCCGGAGCGCGCGGGCGATCACCTTGGCGCCCCGGTCGTGACCGTCGAGCCCCGGCTTGGCGATGACGACGCGGATCGGCTCCATCGCTCGCTACGGCTGCACGCGGAACGCCACGAGCGTGGACGCGGTCCCGCCGCCGGCCTCCGCCGACAGCTCCATCAGGAAGTCCCCGCGCGGGAACGGCGAGAGCTGCAGCAGCACCTCGTACGGGCGGTCGCCCTCGGGCGCCGCCACCGGCAGCTCCATCATGGCCGTGCCCTCGCGGCTCAGCAGCCGGGCGCGCACCCGCGGCGCGACGTCGCCGGGCGCGTAGGCCTCGACCCGGAACAGGAGCTGGTCGGTGCGGCGGAAGAAGCGCGACGCCGTCGGCAGGGCGTCGGCGTCGGCGAGCAGCCCGCGCATCTCGACCGCGTTCCGCGCCCGCAGCACCTGCGGCGTGCTCAGGGCGACGTCGGGACCGGTGAAGTCGGGCGCGACCAGCTCGTCGATGTCCCGGTCGAGCACGTCGCCGTACTCGTCCTCGATGCCGACGTTCAGCTCCAGCTCGCCCGGATCGACGTCGAACCGCACGCGCGGCATCCGGCCCCGCCCCGGCCCCGGCACCTCGCCCCGGAAGTACGCGCTGCTGTCGCTCATCGCCATCAGCATCACCTGCGAGGCCGACTCCCGGCGGCGGCGCGCCTGGTCGCCGCCGATCGGCTCCCACACGAACGTCAGCTCCGTCCTGCCCCCGTCGCCGCGCCGGGCGCCGACCCAGGTCCGGACGTAGCGGCCCCGCCGCGGCTCCGCGAGGGTCGCCAGCGCGGTGTCGACGGCCCGCGGAGGCTCCGGCTTGGGCGGGGCCAGCACCCGCGACGCGTTCTCCGCGGTCAGCGCGTAGTAGCCCTTGCGGGCCCGCACCCGCACGTCGTCCCGCAGCACCTCCACCTCGATCTCGTGGAACTCGCCGTCGGTCGGGGCCGCCGACGAGGTGTACCCGAGCAGGTAGTAAGCGCTCTGGTCGGCCACGATCTGGGTGAGGCCCGGCAGCAGGTCGTTGCGGTTGACGATGGCCCGGCCGTCCGTCTCGTCCGCCAGCACGTACAGGGTGTCCTGCAGCTCCCGCAGCATGCGCCAGTCGGTCTGGATGTCGATGGTAGCCTGGCTGAAGTCGTACTCGCCGACGGCCAGCCCCCGCGGGTCCACCATGTAGAAGCTGGTGTTGTTCCGGTTGGCGATGTCGGCGGTGTATACGAGCTCGTTGCGCATGTACGACATCTCGAAGAACTGCTGGGTCTCCTCCATGGGCGACTCCGCCGCCAGCGGGTCGAACCTCGCGGGATTGAGGAAGCCGCCGCCGGCCAGGGCGTCGATGTTGCGCAACTGGGGCGGGACGTAGTTGGTGTACCCCTCGCTCAGCACGATCACCGACTTGCGCCCCTCGCGCAGTCCGCCCAGGTGGATGGCCAGCGCCTTCAGGGCCGACAGGCTGACGTCGTTGCGGATCATCTCGACCGTCTGGGTCGGGAAGTTCGCATACACGTGCTCGTACATGTTGCGCGGCTGGTAGTCGTACTTGACGCCCTCGAAGCGCTCCAGGGCCCGCACGACCTGGTCGTGGTCGCGGGTGAGCCGCATGTCCATGGTCGGCGTGAGGGGGTACATGATCCCGACGAGGTCGGTCGGCCGCAACTGCGTCTTGACGAACTCGACGAGGGTCGCCCGCGCCCGGATGGCGTTGATGTCGCGCACGTGGTAGTCGTCGAGGAAGAACACGAAGATGCGCGAGTCCGACCGCGCCGCCTCGCGCTCCTGGTCGTAGTCGTTGCGGATGCTGGAGGGCGGCGGCAGCGCGGGGTCGGGCTCGCCGGTGATCTCCACCAGCCGGAACGACTCGATGGTCTGCTCGACGTCGTCCTCGAAGACCCGGAAGTCGTCCTCGGTCAGATCGAGGACGGGGTTGCCGTCCCCGTCGGTGACGATGGCGTCGACCCGCACGAAGTTGACGCCGGTCCGGAACACCGGGGACTGGGGCTGCCCGTCGGCCGCGTCCGCGGCCGGGGCGTCGGCTCCGCCGGCCCGATCGGGCGGGGAAGCCTGCTGTTCCTGGGCGGACGCGCCGGCGCCCGGCAGGAGCACCCACGCGGCCACGAGCGCCACGGCCGCCCATCCCGGCCGCCGCGCCGCAAGCCGGACGCCAGCACCTTCGCGCACGCGCCTTCGACTGCTCGACATGCTCGCCTTCCTCTGCAAGGAAATCTAGTGCCATCATACCACCCGGATCCCGCCGTCCGGTTCCGGCCGCGGCGGCCCGCGCGGCCCCGCCCGGCGTCGACGCCGCTCGCGTATGATCCTCTACGAGCCCCGGCGCTTCGCGGGCGGCGGCGGGCTCCCGAGACCGGCATGCCCGCGGCCAACCGCGCGTCCCGCCGCGGCGGCGGAAACCGAGCCGGGAGGCCCGCGGCGGAACCGCGCCTGAACGGCGGGCTCCGAAACCGAACGAACAGGGCAACCGCCATGCGCCTCGAGCTCACGGCCGACCAGGAGGCCTTCCGCGCCTCCGTGCAGCGGTTCGCCGACGAGGAGGTGCGACCGCGCGCGGCGGAGATCGACGCGACCGACCGCTTCCCCGGCGACCTCGTCGAGCGCGCCGGCCGCCGCGGGCTGATGGGGGTCACCGTCCCCGCCGCGGCGGGCGGCGCCGGCCGCGACTACGTCGGCTACGCGGCGGCCATCGAGGCGATCGCGGGGGCGAGCGCCACCCTGGCCGCCATCCTGTCCGTCAACAACTCGCTCGTCGCCGAGGTCGTGGCCCGGTTCGGGTCGGCCGACCAGCGCCGGGCCTGGCTCCGGCCGCTCGCGGGCGGCGCCGCCGTCGGCGGCTTCGCCCTCTCCGAACCCGACGCGGGCACCGACGCCGCCAACCAGCGCACGCGGGCCGCGCCCGACGGCGACGGCTACCGCCTCACCGGGCGCAAGGTGTGGGTGGCGAACGGGGCCGCGGCCGACGTGTTCATCGTATTCGCGGCCACCGAGCCGGGCATCGGGGGCCGCGGCGTCTCGGCGTTCCTGGTCCCCGCCGGCGCGCCGGGGCTCGGTGCCTCGGCCACCCCCGACACCCTCGGCGTGCGCGGCCTCGGGTGCCGCGACCTCGACCTCGACGGGGTGCGCGTCCCCGCCGCGGCCATGCTCGGCGACCCCGGCGGCGGGTTCCGCATCGCGATGTGGGCGCTCGACGGGGGCCGCGTGGCGATCGCCGCCCAGGCCGTCGGGGTCGGGCAGGCCGCCTTCGACGAGGCGCTGGCCCACGCCCGCCGCCGCCGGACGTTCGGACGCCCCATCGCCCGCTACCAGGCGGTGCAGTGGATGCTCGCGGACATGGCCACCGAGATCGAGGCGGCCCGCATGCTGGTGTACCGGAGCGCCGCGGCCAAGGACACCCGGGAGCGCAGCCCCGCGGAGGCGGCCATGGCCAAGCTCTACGCGTCGGAGGCGGCCCACCGCGCCGCCGACAAGGCCATGCAGATCCTGGCTTCGGCCGGCTACCGCCGGGGCTCGACGGTCGAGCGGCTGTTCCGGGACGTCCGGGCGACGGAGATCTACCAGGGCACCTCCGAGGTGCAACGCATGGTCATCGCCGCCGATCTCCTCGCTGGGCGGTGAGGCTCCGCTCGCCGCCCAGCCAACCCGCTGGGAGTCCGCACCGTTCTACGGCGACTCCTCGCCCGCCCATCGTCGCCTTCGGCTCCGCTGGGCGCCCAACCAACCCTACAGGAATCCGCGCCGTTCTACGGCGCAGATTCCTAGCCCCCGCCGGCCAAGCGCTCGAAGATGGGGACTAGGCGCTCCAGCGTCCGGGGCGGGGTCTCGGGCACGACCCGGGTCCCGCCGACGACGGTCATGAAGTTGGTGTCGCCGTTCCAGCGGGGCACCACGTGCAGGTGGAGATGGCCCGGGATCCCGGCCCCCGCCGGCCGACCCAGGTTGATGCCCAGGTTCAGGCCGTGGGGCCGGTACGCCTCGGTCAGGGCGGCCTCGGCCCGCTGCGCCATCGTCATCAGCTCGCCGAGCTCCGCCGCCGACGCCTCGGCCAGCGAGGCGATGTGCCGGTTCGTCACGACCATCACGTGACCGTTGTTGTAGGGGTAGAGGTTGAGGATGACGAAGCACGTGTCGCCGCGCGCCACGATCAGGGACGGGTCCCCCGGGGGGCTCCCGGCGCGGTCGAGGGCGGCGCAGAAGACGCAGCCGCCGTCCGGGGCGCCGGCGCCCCCGGTCACGTAGTCGAGCCGCCAGGGAGACCAGAGTCGTTCCATGGGCGGACCGGGCGGATCCCGCGGCGCGGCGGCCGCCCGCCGGGCGGTCGGACGGGGCGGGCCGCCGTTCAGAAGCCGGGGCTCCCGCCGGGCTCCGCCATCGCCGACGGCGCCGTCCCGGAGAGCCTCGGGTCCCCCGGAACCCCCGCGACGGGCGCGGGCCCGCGGTTGATCAGCTCCTTGAGCTCCTTGCCCGGCTTGAAGTAGGGGACCCGCTTGGGGGGCACGTCCACCCGGTCGCCGGTCTTCGGGTTCCGGCCCCGGCGCGGCTCGCGCTGCCGGAGGCGGAAGCTGCCGAAGCCCCGCAGCTCGATCTTCTCGCCGCGGTGCAGCGCGGTGATGATGCTGCGGAACACCGCATCGACGATGACCTCGGCGTGCTTCTTCGTCAGGTCGGCGGCGCGGGACACCTCCTCGACGAGCGCCGCCTTGGTCACGCTGCCGCCTGCCACCAGGACCTCCCTCGCCGCCACAGGCCGAGCCGGCGGCGCTGCCCGGGCTAGGTTGGCTTAGGTCTGATGCTTGAAGTGGTCGCCCAGGGTCACCTCGGGCGACCCCGACGCCGCGCCGTAGGCCTCCCAGTCCGCCTCGTAGTCGTCCGACTTCAGGGCCCGGATGCTGAGGCCGATCTTCCGCTCCGACGGGCTCAGCTTGATGATCTTCATGCTGGTGACCTGGTCGACCTTCAACTCGACCTTGTCGCGGCCCGTCTCGTCGTCGAACTCCGACACGTGGATGAGCCCCTCGATGCCCTCGGCGAGCTCCACGAACGCCCCGAAGTTGGTGATGCGGACCACCTTGCCCTCGACCACCGACCCGACCTTGTGGGCCTCGAAGAACTCGTCCCATATATCGGTCGCGAGCTGCTTCAGCCCCAGCGACAGCCGCTGGTTGTCGGGATCGACGTTGAGCACCATCGCCTCGACCTCGTCCCCCTTCTTGACGACCTCCGACGGGTGCTTGAGGCGCTTGCTCCAGGACATGTCCGAGATGTGGATAAGCCCGTCGATGCCCTCCTCGACCTCGACGAACGCGCCGAACTCGGTGAGGTTGCGGACACGCCCCCGCAACCGGGCCCCGATGGGGTACTTGTCGGCGAGCTGGTGCCACGGGTTCGACTCGATCTGCTTCAGCCCGAGCGAGATGCGGCGCGCCTGGGGGTCGACGCCGAGCACCATCGACTCGACGGTGTCGCTCACCGTGAGCAGCTTCGACGGATGCTTGACCCGCTTGCTCCAGGACATCTCCGACACGTGGATGAGGCCCTCGACGCCCGGCTCGAGCTCGATGAACGCCCCGTAGTCGGTCAGGCTCACGACCTTGCCGCTCAGCCGCATGCCGACCTGGTAGCGCTCCTCGACCGCCGTCCACGGGTCGGCGTGGAGCTGCTTGTAGCCTAGGGACACGCGCTCGGTGGAGCGGTCGAACTTCAGCACGACCACGTCCACCTCGTCGTTCACCTTGAAGAGCTCCGACGGGTGCGCGGCCCGGCCCCACGACATGTCGGTCACGTGCAGCAGCCCGTCGAGCCCGCCCAAGTCGATGAACGCGCCGTAGTCGGTGATGTTCTTGACCACCCCGCGGAACACCTTGCCCTCCTCGAGGGTCGCCAGGGTGTGCTTCTTCTTCTCGGCGTTCTCCTCCTCGAGCAACGCCTTGCGGGACAGCACGATGTTGCCGCGCTTCTTGTTGACCTTGATGACGCGCATGCGCAGCTCCTGGCCGCGCAGGGCGTCGAGGTTGCGCACCGGGCGCACGTCCACCTGTGAGCCGGGCAGGAACGCCCGCACCCCGATGTCCACCGCCAACCCGCCCTTGATCCGCTCGATGACGCGGCCGATGACGACCTTCTGCTCGTCGTAGGCCTTCTCCACCTCGTCCCAGATCTTCATCTTCTCGGCCTTCTCGCGCGAGAGCACGATGTGGCCGTCCCGGTCCTCGGTCCGCTCGAGCAGCACGTCGACCGCGTCGCCCGGCTGGACGATGCACTCGCCGTTCTCGTCGAGGAACTCCTGGAGCGCGATCATCCCCTCCGACTTGTAGCCGACGTCGACCACCACCTCGGACGACGACACCTTCAGCACGGTGCCGGTGATCACCTCGCCCTCCGCGATGTTGCGGAAGCTGCCCTCGTACATCGCGAGCAACCGCTCGTACTCCTCGCGGCTCGACGCGTCGTCGTCGTCGTGCGGCCCGGCCATGACCATCATGGGCGCCGGTCCCGCGGTCTTCTCCGAGCGGCTGACCTCGACGTCTTCTACCTTCGTCATGGAATTGCGAATCCTCCTGTGAGGGCCCCGCCGCCGCGCGGCGGCGCCGCCGACGCGCCCCTGGCAGGGGCCAGCCGCCCCCGCCGCCGACAGCGCGCCGATTGGCGATAAGCCGCAGACTATACGACAGTTATCAGAGACGCGTCAAATGCGCTTCGGTGCCGGGAATCACCCCGACCGCCCCGCCCGCCCGTGCGCCGCGAGCCGGCCGCGCACGACGGCCAGCACGCGCTCGATGACGGTCTGCAGGACCAGCCCCGTCGTGTCGATGCGCACGGCGTCGTCGGCCATCACGAGGGGCGAGCTGCCGCGGGTCCGGTCCGAGTGGTCCCTCGCCCGAAGCGCGCTCGCGACATCGGACAGGCTCGACGCGTTGCGGCCCAGGCCGTGCGCCGGATCCGCGGCGCGGCGGACGGCCCGCTCCTCCGGCGACGCGTCCAGGTAGATCTTCACGTCGGCGTCGGGAAACACCGTCGTGCCGATGTCCCGGCCCTCCATCACCAGACCGCCGGCCCGGCCGCCGGCCGACGCATAAGCCCGCTGCCGCCCCACGAGGACCGCCCGCACCGAAGGCATGCGGGCCACGCGGGCGGCGGCGGCGTCGATGGCCGCGTTGCGGATCTTGTGCGTCACGTCGTGGCCGGCGACCGTCACGACGCCCCCGTCCTGCGTCAGCGCGGCCTGCTCGGCCAGCTTCCGCACCGCCGATTCGTCGTCGGGCGCGAGTCCCCGGTGCGAGGCCAGCCAAGCGACGGCCCGGTACATCGCGCCGGTGTCGACGTAGCGGCACCCCAACGCGCGGGCGATCGCGCGCGACACGCTCCCCTTGCCGGCCCCGGAGGGTCCGTCGATCGCGATCACGGGCTTGAGACGAATCGGGTCTCCAGTCGGTTTCATCGGCGAACTCGACGTCCGCGGGGACGAACGGGAGCCGCGGCCCGGCGGCCGTGGATCGGCGACGCATCGCGCGCGGAAGGCCCGCCCGGGGACCGTCCAAACCGCGATCGCCCGGATTCGTCAACCGCGCGCAGGCGGCTTCGCGCCGTCTCCGTGGCCAGCACCGGCAAGCCGGCCCGGCCTCCCGTCAAGCGCGGCCGGTCTCCACCACCCGCCGCAGGGCGGTCACCTCCCCCGGCGTGAGGTCGCGGAACTGGCCCGGGCGCAGCGTCCGGTCCCGGATGGGGCCGATGGCCACCCGGCGCAGCCGCACCACCGGATGCCCGACCGACTCGCACATGTGCCGGATCTGGCGCTTCCGCCCCTCGGTGACGGCGATCCGGATCACCGACTGATCCCCGGCCCGGCCCCGCCCCGCCGAGACCAAACTGGCCGTCGCGGGCAGCGTCCGCCGGCCGTCGACCACGACCCCGCGGGCGAGCCGCCTCAACGCCGAGGCGTCCGGCACGCCGCGCACGCGCGCCTCGTACACACGCTCGACGCGGTGCCGGGGATGGGTGAGGCGGGCGGCGAGCCCGCCGTCGTTGGTCAGCAGGAGCAGCCCCTCGCTGTCGTAGTCGAGCCGCCCGACCGGATAGACCGACTCGCGCACCCCCGACAGCAGGTGCATGACCGTCCGCCGCCGCTCCGGGTCGTCCCGCGTCGTCACCACCCCCCGGGGCTTGTTCAGCAGCAGGTACCGGCGCCGCCGCCCCGCGTCGACGCGCCGCCCGTCGACCCGGACGTCGTCGGCGGCGGGGTCCGCCTTCGCGCCGGGGGTCGACACCACCGCCCCGTTGACGGTCACCCGGCCGTCGCGCATCAGCGCCTCGGCCGCGCGGCGCGACGCGACGCCGGCCGCGGCGATCAGCTTCTGCAGCCGGACACCGCCCGATTCCGCCGGGGCCCTCACCACGGACTCCTCCATCCCGTCGACGAAGCCCGCGGAACGCCAGCGTCCACGTTCGCGCCTGGGAAGACAGGCCGCTTCGGAACCGGCCGCGAACCGTCGATCCCCCGCTCAGTGGACCTGCCCCGGCGGCGTGGTCCCGGCGTCGCCGAGCGCCTCCGCCGGACCGTCGAACGGGAGGGACGGCGTCTCCGGCGCGCCCGCGGCCAGCGCCGACGGCACCTCCATGCCCAGCGCCTCGGCCATCTCCTCGACCTTCGGCAGGTCGTCGAGATCGCTCAGGCCGAACCGGTTCAGGAACTCGCGCGTCGTCGCGTAGAGGAACGGCCGCCCCACCACCTGCTTGCGGCCGACCACCTTCACGAGCTGCCGGTCGAGCAGCGTCCCCACCACCCCCGAGACGTTGACGCCCCGGATCTCCGCGATCTCCGCGCTGGTGATCGGCTGCTTGTAGGCGATGACGGCGAGCGTCTCCAGGGCCTGCACCGACAGCCGCTGCTTCGAGTGCTGGTGGAACAGCCGCCGCACCCACTCGTGCAGCTCGGGCCGGGTGCAGATCTGGTAGCCGCCGGCCACCTGCACGAGCTGCAGGCCGCCCCGTTCGTCGTACTCGGCCTGTAACGCGGCCAGCGCCCGCTCGACGTCCTCCTTCCCGGTGTCGTCGAGCAGCTCGACCATCGCGGCCGGGGTCAGGGGGTCCGGAGACGCGAAGATCAGCGCCTCCACAATCGGCTTGAGATCGTCCGACATGCTCGCTTTCCCCGCCCCGAGACCCGTCCAGAGCCGCAGGACCGCGCTCCCAGCCCGGAGAGCGTCGCCTGCGGCTCCGCTCGCCGCCCAACCAAACCTGCCGGCAGTCTGCACCGTTCCACGGCGCAGACTCCCAGTCCGGAGAGCGTCGCCTGCGGCTCCGCTCGCCGCCCAACCAAACCTGCCAGCAGTCTGCACCGTTCTACGGCGCAGGCTACTAGCGACCAACTCCAACACCCGGGAGACCCAGCGGAGCAGCCGCGCCCACAGCAGGAACCGCCGCCGGGCCCACGACTCGATCACGATGCCGGGCCGCCCCCTCCCCCTCCGTCGGCGTGCTCGATCGGCTTCGGCGCATCGTCCGGCGTCTCGCGGCGGTACACCCGGATGGGGCCGCACGACCCCGACTGGAACACCCGTATCAGCTTCAGCCGGATCATCTCCAGCACCGCGAGGAACGTCGTGATGAGCTCGGCGCGGCCGGCGTCGCCGGCGAAGAGGTCCTCGAAGCCGCACGACCCGGCGTTCGCGAGGCGCTCCATCAACTGCCGGGTGCGGGTCTCGATCGACACCTCCGCCGCCGGCAGGGGCACGCCCGGCCGCGCCCGCGCGCGCTTGAGGACCGACTGGAACGCCTGGAGCAGCCCGAACAGGTCGACCTCCAGCTCGCGCTCGAACGGCTCGCCGGCGAGGTCCGCGAGCCGCTCGTCGGCGCGGCCCCACTGCGCGCTGCGCACCGTCTGCCGCTCGTGCAGCAGCTCCGCCGCGGCCTTGAACTTCTGGTGCTCGATGAGGCGCCGGACGAGGGCCTCGCGCGGATCCTCCTCCTCTTCCGGGTCCTCGCCCGCGGTCTCGGGGCGGGGAACCAGGGTGCGCGCCTTGATGTGGATGAGGGTGGCCGCCATCACCAGGAACTCGCCCGCGGTGTCGAGGTCGAGCTCCTTCATCAGCTCGATGTACTCGATGTACTGCTGCGTGACGAGGGCGATGGGAATGTCGTAGATGTCGATCTCGTTCTTCCGGATCAGGTGCAGCAGGAGGTCGAGCGGCCCCTCGAAGTTGTCGAGGCGGACCGGATAGTCCTCGAGGACCGACTCGAACTCGACGGTCCGGCCGGCCCCGTCCGGCCCCCGTTCCGTCTCGGCCGCGGCTCGGTTCGTCATCGGTAGGCCAGCCCGACCGCCTCGCGGACCTGCGCCATCGTCTCCTGCGCGATGCGGCGCGCCCGCGACGACCCGTCCATCAGGATCTCGCGGACCCGTCCCGGCCGCGCGAGGACCTCGGCCCGGCGCTCGCGCAGCGGGCCGAGGGCGGCGTCGAGGGCGCGGGCCAGCTTCTTCTTGACCTCGACGTCGCCCACCGTCCCCGCCCGGTAGCGGGCCTTCAGGTCGTCGACCTCGGCGGTGTCGGGGTTGAACGCGTCGTGATAGGTGAACACCGGGTTGCCCTCGACGGTGCCGGGGATGTCCGCGCGGACGCGCTTCGGGTCGGTGTACATCCGCATCACCTTCTTCTTCACCGTCGCGGCGTCGTCCGACAGGTTGATGGCGTTGTCGTAGCTCTTGCTCATCTTCCGGTTGTCGATGCCGGGCAGCCGCGGAAAGCTCGTCAGCAGCGGCTGGGGCTCGGGGAACAGCTCGCCGAAGAACCCGTGGAAGCGCCGCACGACCTCGCGGTCGAGCTCGAGGTGCGGAACCTGGTCGTCGCCCACCGGGACGTAGTCGGCCTTGTAGATGATGACGTCGGCCCCCTGCAGCAGCGGGTAGCCGAGGAAGCCGAGGGTCGACAGGTCCTTCTCGGCGAGCTGCGCGATCTGCTCCTTGTAGGTCGGCACGCGCTCGAGCCACGGAATCGGCACCACCATCTGCAGCAGCAGGTAGAGCTCGGCGTGCTCGGGCACCTGCGACTGGATGAACAGGGTGCTCCGCTCGGGGTCGACGCCGGCCGCGATCCAGTCGGCGGCGTTGTCCAGGGCGTTCTCGACGAGCCCGCCGGTGTCGGCGTACTCGCTCGTCAGCGCGTGCCAGTCGGCGACGAAGTACAGGCAGTCGTAGTCGTCCTGCAGCCGGGCCCACTGCTGCAGGGCCCCCACCAAGTGGCCGAGGTGCAGCTTGCCGGTCGGACGCATGCCGGAGACGACGCGTGGCTTCACGGCAGCAACCATCCCATCAACAACGACATCGGCGGGCCGATCAGCCGGTACAGCCAGCCCGTCGCCATCAGCACGAGGAGAATCAGGAACCCGTACGGCCGCACGAGCCGGTCGTAGGGCTCGGCGAGCCACTCCGGCAGCAGCCCCGCCAGCACGTTCCCGCCGTCGAGGGGCGGCACCGGAATCATGTTGAACACCGCGAGCAGCAGGTTCAACTGCAGCATCGCGAACGCGAACGTCGCGACCGCGCCGGCCCACCCCTCGGCCGCCTCCAGGCCGACGGAGGCGAGCACCCACGACGCCCCGACCGCGAGGACGATGTTGCTGGCCGGCCCCGCCGCCGCGATCACCAGGAAGTCCTGGCGGGGCCGCCGCAGGTTGGCGGGGTTCACCGGCACCGGCTTCGCCCAGCCGAACACGAACCCGCCCAGGAGGATCCCGAGCAGGGGCAGCATCACCGTGCCCACGGGGTCGATGTGGACGGCCGGGTTCAGCGAGATCCGCCCGAGCCGCCGCGCCGTGGGGTCGCCGTACCAGTCGGCCGTCACCGCGTGGGCCGTCTCGTGGATCGTCAGGGACAGGAGCAGGACCGGCAGGATGACGAGGAGCTGACCGATATCGGGCAAGACTCGTCAGGATAACGTACCTACGGCCCCGCCGCGAAGTGGGCGAGCACCGCGTCGGCGACCTTGGCCCCGACCACCGGCACCAGCTCTTCGCGGGTCGCGCGGCGGACGTTGGCCACGCTGCCGAAGCGGGTCAACAGCACGCGGCGGCGGCGCGGGCCAACGCCGGGGATGCCGTCGAGGGCCGACCGGAGGTCGCGGCCCGCGCGCGCCTTGCGGTGGAAGGTGACCGCGAATCGGTGCGCCTCGTCGCGCATCCGCTGCAGCAGGAGCAGGGCCGGGCTCGCCCGGTCGAGGGCGATGGGCTCGGCCGCGTCGCGGGTGAAGATCAGCTCCTCCTGCTTCGCCAGCCCCACCGCCACCAGATTCGACAGGCCGAGCGACGCGAACGCCTCGTAGGCCGACGACAACTGCCCGCGGCCGCCGTCGATGACCACGAGGTCGGGCAGCGGCCCGCCGTCGTCGAGGAGCCGGCGGTAGCGGCGGCCGACGACCTCGCGCATCGCCGCGAAGTCGTCCAGCAGGCGAGGGTCGGCGTCGGCCGCCGGGCGCTTCCCGCCGCGACGGCGGCGGGGGGGCGGCGCGCCCGGGGGACTGGTCCGCTCCTCCCCCCACGTCCCGCCCCGCACCCGGTACTTCCGGTACTCCTTGCGGACGGCCCGGCCGTCCTCGCACACCACCATCGACCCCACCGTCTCCGCCCCCTGCAGGGTCGAGATGTCGAAGCACTCGATGCGCCGCGGGGCGCCCGGCAGCGCCAGCACCGCCCGCAGCTCGTCGAGGGCGGCGGCCCCGGCGCGGGCCTCGTCGCTGTAGCGCGACCGGTACGCCAAGGCCGCGTTGCGGGTGGCGAGGTCGAGCAGCCCCCGCTTCTCGCCCCGCTTGGGGACGGCGATGCGCACCTTGCGCCCCGCCCGTTCGCTCAGCCAGCTCTCCAGCGCCTCGGGCTCGTCGATCTCGACCGGCACGTGGATCTCGGGCGGCGCGGTCCGCTCCCCGTAGAACTGCTGCACCGCCGCCTGCACCGTCTCCCCCTCCGGCGACCCCGACCCCGCCGGCACGTCGGCGGCCAGCTCGACCCGCTCGATGACCCGCCCCCCCCGCATCTGAAACACCTGGATGACCGCCCCCGACGGCCCCACCTTGACCCCGAAGGCGTCGCGGTCGCCCAGCCGCACCGACGACATCTTCTGCTGGCGGTCGCGCAGGGTCTCGACGGTCCGGATGGCGTCGCGGGTCTGCGCCGCCTCCTCGTACCGCAGGTCGTCCGAGGCGGCGAGCATCCGCCGCTTCAGGTCGGCGATGAGCTCGTCGTTCCGGCCCTCCAGGAAGAGCCGGGTGTGCTCGACCGCCTCGCCGTACTGTTCGGGCGTGCACAGGCCCTCGACGCACGGCGCGACGCAGCGCTTGATGTCGTACTCCAGGCACGCGCGCCCCCGGCGGCCGTTGATGACCTCGTTGCACGAGCGGATGCCGAACAGCTTGTGGGCCAGCGACATCGTCTTCCGGGCGAAGGTCGCGGGCAGGAACGGCCCCGCGTAGGTGTGCCCGTCGCGGGGGTCGACCCGGCGCGCGACGAGCACGCGGGGGAACGCCTCGCCGGTGGTGAGCTGCAGGTACGGGTAGTTCTTGTCGTCGCGGAGCAGGATGTTGAACCGCGGCGACCGCTGCTTGATGAGGTGGGCCTCGAGGGCCAGCGCCTCGACCAGCGAGTCGGTGACGATGACCTCGAGCCGGGTCACCTCGTCGAGCAGGGCGTCGGTCTTGGGGCTCGACCCGTAGGCCCCCAGGTAGCTGCGCACCCGCGCCCGCAGCGAGCGCGCCCGGCCCACGTAGAGGGTCTCGCCGGCCGCGTCCAGGTACAGGTAGACGCCGGGCTGCTCGGGCAGCGCCGCGATGCGCGCCTTGAGATCGCGAATGGCCATGGACTACACTGAGGGGTTCGTGCTCCCGGGGGGCGCCGCACCGGTCGGCCGGCGCACCGGCAGTATCCTATCAACCCGCGCCGCGGATGCGGGGCGGGCCGGCCGCAGGGTCGGCCGGACGGCGGGCGGGGCCGCAGGTCGGCGTCCGCCGCGCCGGGCCGCATCTCCCACCATGACGTTCACGGGCGCCATCGGCGCCGCCTGCATGTTCCCGCTCCGCGCCATCATCCGGGCGTGCGTGGCGCTGCGCATCCACCCCAACCTGCTCACGCTGATCGGCGTGTTCATCAACTTCGTCGCCGCGTGGTTCTTCGCGCAGGGCGAGTTCGTCACCGCCGGCTTCATCATGCTCGTCGCCAACATCTTCGACTTCATCGACGGGAAGGTGGCCGAGGCGACGCAGCAGGCGTCGCGGTTTGGGGGGTTCTGGGACTCGGTGATGGACCGGTTCTCGGACCTGTCGCTGTTCATCGGCGTCATCTACCTCTACGCGCAGCTCGGGCGCACCGACTACGTCATGATCGCGGCCTTCGCGATGATGTTCTCGGTGATGACGAGCTACACGCGGGCCCGCGCCGAGTCGATGATCGAGAAGTGCAAGGTCGGGTTCATGGAGCGCCCCGAGCGCATCGTCCTCGTGATGATCGGGGCGTTCACGAACCGGATGGGGGCGGTCCTCTGGGTGATCCTGGTGCTGTCGATCGTCACCGTGCTCGACCGCATCTACTTCACGTGGCGGGCGCTGAAGGAGGCGGAGGCGCAATGAGCATGCAACGGCTGCTGACGTTGCCGGCGCGGGCGGTGTGGCACGCCCTGTTCTGGACTTTCGAGCGGGCCACGTGGCAGTACGACCTGATGGTCATCGCCATCCTCGCGTTCGTCTGGCTCACCCCCCCGGACTGGATCGGCGACCCCACGGCCAGCGGCCCCGGGCTGATCGGCATCATTCTGGAGCGCTTGCGGTAGCCCTCACACCACCTCCCGCTCGTCGAAGCCGAGGTCGAGCCCCTTCCCCTCGAAGCGGATGTCCTGGGCCGCGATCTTGTCGCGCAGCAGGCGCCGCACCTCGCCGTAGTGCTCCCGCGGCACGTCGAGGTGCCGCACCAGGTTGCGCACGCGGTCGATGAGCACCAGCCGCGGCTCGTCACCCTCCTGCCAGGACAGGCCGCCGATGCGGTCGTAGGGCACGAGCCCCTTGTTCGACCACACCCCGGTGTCGTAGAAGCCGCGCCCGATGCGCAGGCTCAGGGGGAAGGCGTAGCCGTAGTAGATGAACCCCATCGCCTCGGCGAACGCGTCGGCGAGGGGGCGGTCCCAGACGACGAGCTTCAGGAACGCGAGGAAGCCGAGCAGGATGCCCAGCCCGAGCGAGACCTCGTAGAAGGACGTGCGCCGGCCCGGCCACGTCAGGACCGCGCCCGACCGCAGGCGCAGGAACCGCAGGAACCGGCCGAGCAGGCGGACGTTGGCGACGAGGAACCCCGCGCCCAGGACCCACAGCGCGGCGGGCAGGACCGACTCGACGAACCCGGCGAACAGCTCCCCGTCGGCCACGGCATCCGCCTCCCGCCGGCGGGCGGTCACGCCCGCGACTGATACTCGCCGGTCTCGGTGTTCACGCGAATCCGGTCGCCGTTGCTGATGAACGGCGGCACCTGCACGACGAGGCCCGTCTCGAGGGTCGCCGGCTTGAGCTGCGCGTTGGCGGTGGCCCCCTTGATGGCGGGGGCGGTCTCCTGCACGGCCAGCTCGACGGTCATCGGCAGGTCGAGCCCCACCGGCTCGCCCTCGAACAGCGACACCCGGATGGTCGCCTCGGGCAGCAGGTAGTTGACCGAGTCGCCGAGCGTGTCGGCGGTCATCTCGATCTGCTCGTAGGTCTCGAGGTCCATGAAGTGGAACGCGTCGCCGTCGCGGTACGTGAACTGCATCTCGCGGTCGTCGAGGGCCGCCCGCTCGACGAATTCGGCCGACCGGAACTTGTGGTCGAGCAGGGTGCCGGCCCTGACGTTCCGCATCCGCGACTGAACGAACGCCTTCCCCTTGCCCGGCGTGAGGTGCGTGACGTCCATCACGCGGTAGAGCTCGTCGTTGTGCTTGACCAGCATGCCCTTGCGCAGGCGCGTAGCTTGAATCGATTCCATGACGACCATACGGAGCGCGGGCGGCGCACCGGCCCGCGCCGACGATGAGTGAGCCCGAGGTACGAACGGCGGATCGTACCACACGCCGCCGGCTCCTGCCGCTCCGCGAACGCACCACGTGCCCCACGCGCGCGTCAGCGGAGCGAGTCCTGGCTGCGCGGGATCTACCAGGGCTTCAAGGGCCCCGGCCCCGAGCGCGCAGCAGGATTCCGCCCTTCGGGACACCCCCCGGCCGGCAGCGCCTCGCGTCCCGTCCGCCCCGTCCTAAGTGCGCCAGACCGGGGCCGTCGGCGTCACCCCCCGGACGCCCGCCCATCGGCGAGAACCGGGCGCAGGTGGCGGCCCGTGTGCGACCCCTCGTCCATGGCGACCTGCTCGGGGGTACCGGCAACGACGATGCGGCCCCCGGCCTCCCCGCCCTCCGGCCCGAGGTCAATCACCCAGTCGGCCGACTTGATGACGTCGAGGTTGTGCTCGATGACGAGGATGCTGTTCCCCGCCTGCAGCAGCTTGCCGAACGCCGCGAGCAGCTTGGCCACGTCGTCGAAGTGCAGCCCCGTCGTCGGTTCGTCGAGGATGTACAGCGTGCGGTCGGCCCGGCGCGCCGCGAGGTGCGAGGCGATCTTGATGCGCTGCGCCTCGCCCCCCGACAGCGTCGTCGCGGGCTGGCCGAGCCGCAGGTAGCCCAGCCCGATCTCGTCGAGCAGGCGCAGCCGGCGGCAGATCTTGGCCGACCCCGCGAAGAACGCGAGGGCCTCGCGCACCGTCATGTCGAGCACGTCGTCGACGCCGCGTCCGCGGTAGCGCACCTCGAGCACCTGCGGCTTGAACCGGCGCCCCCCGCACTCGTCGCAGGGCACGAACACGTCGGCGAGGAACTGCATCTCGACCCGCACCACCCCCTCGCCCTCGCACGCGTCGCACCGGCCCCCCGGCACGTTGAACGAGAAGTGGCCGGGGGTCAGGCCGGCGGCGCGGGCGTCGCGGGTGTGCGAGAACAGCTCGCGGATGGGGTCGAACGCCTTCAGGTAGGTGACCGGGTTCGACCGCGGCGTCCGCCCGATGGGGGTCTGGTCGACGAGGGTGACGTCGGTCACCAGCTCCGCCCCGTCGAGGCGGTCGTGGTGCCCGACCCGCTTGTCCCACGCCCCCTTCCGCCGCTTGATGGCCGCGTACACCACGTCGTGCACCAGCGTCGACTTCCCCGACCCGCTGACCCCGGTGACGCAGGTCAGGGTGTTCAGGGGGATCTCGACGTCGATGCCCCGCAGGTTGTGCTCGCGGGCGCCGGCCACGCGGATGGCCAGGGGCTGCGGGTGCTTCCGGCGGGCGGCGGGGAGGGGGATGGTCAGGTCGCCCCGCATGTACTTCGCGGTCAGCGACTGCGGCTCGGCCAGCAGCGCGTCGAACGACCCCGCGTGGATGACCCGCCCCCCCTGCTCGCCCGCCCCGAGCCCCAGGTCCACGACGACGTCGGCGGTGCGGATGGTGTCGGCGTCGTGCTCGACCACCAGCACCGTGTTGCCCTGGTCGCGGAGCTGCCGCAGGATGGCGATGAGCCGCTCGTTGTCGCGCGGATGCAGGCCGATCGACGGCTCGTCGAGCACGTAGAGGGTGCCGACGAGGGCCGAGCCGAGGGCCGTCGCGAGGTTGATGCGCTGCGCCTCGCCGCCCGACAGGGTCGAGGACAGCCGGTCGAGGGTCAGGTAGTCGAGGCCCACGTCGCGCAGGAACGACAGCCGCCGCCGGATCTCGCGCACCAGCCGGTCGGCGACCGCCCCCTCGCTCTCGCTCAGGGCGAGGTCCTCGAAGAACCCCGCCGCCTCTCCCACCGTGAGGGCGCACACCCCGTCGATGGTCCGCCCCGCCACCTGGACCCCGCGCGCCTCCGCCCGCAGCCGCGTCCCGTCGCACCCGGGGCACGTCACGTACCCGCGGTAGCGGCTGAGGAAGACGCGGACGTGCATCTTGTACTTCTTGCGCTCGAGGGACGCGAAGAATCCCCGGACGCCCATATAGCCGGCCCCGTCGCCCTCCAGCACGAAGTCGCGCTCGGCGTCGGTCAGATCGCGCCACGGGGTGTCCAGCCGGACCTCGCCGCCCCGCGCCGCCCGCGCCAGCTTCGTCAACTGGGACCGGTACTCGGGCTTGCTCCACGGCTCGATGGCCTGCCGCCGGAGCGACTTTGCCGGGTCGGGCACCACCAGATTCAGGTCGAGCTCGATCACGTTGCCGAAGCCGTGGCACGTGGGGCAGGCCCCGAACGGGTTGTTGAACGAGAAGAGCCGCGGCTCGGGCGGCTCGTAGCCGATGCCGCAGTCCCGGCACTCGAACCGCTCGCTGAACCGGTGCTTGGCCGCGGGGCGGCCGTCGCGGCCGACTTCGATGGCGAACGCCGAGCCGCCGCCCTCGAGGTACGCCGTCTCGATCGAGTCGGTCATCCGGCCCGCGAGGTCGGGGGCGACGCGCACCCGGTCGAGCACCACGCGCAGCGACCGGCGGCCCGCGAGCCGGGCCGGGTCGACCTCGTCGAGGCGGACGACCTCGCCGCCGCCGGCGTCTGGGTCGCCGCCGCCTTCGCCGTCCTCGACGATGATGCGGGCGAAGCCGCGCTTGCGCAGGCCGGCGATGGCCGCCGCGACCGGGTCGCCCGCGGGGCCGGGCGGAGCCTCTGACGGCCGGTCCTCGGACCCGGCCGCCTCCTCGGTCGCCGACCGCTTCCGCGCCGCCGGCCGTTCCTGCCGCGTCGCGGGCTCCTCCGACGTCGACCGCTCCTCCGACCCCGACCGCTCCCCCGCCTCCGCCGCGTCCGACCCCGCGCCTCCGTGAGCTGTTGAATCGCTGCTATCTGGCGACCCGCCGAACCCCGCCTCCGCCCCGTCCGCCCCGGCGCCGCCGTCGGGGACCGCGCCGTCCGCGCCGTCCACCGCGTAGTCGAACCCCAGCAGCAGCCGCGTCCCCACCGGCAACGCCGCGAGCTCCCGCGCCGCCGCCTCCGCCGATTCGCGCTCCACCTCGCGCCCGCACCGCCGGCAGATCGTCCGGCCGATGCGGGCGAAGAACAGCCGCAGGTAGTCGTGAATCTCGGTGGTCGTGCCCACCGTCGAGCGCGGGTTGCGGACGCTGTTCTTCTGGCGGATCGCGATGGCCGGGCAGATGCCGTCGATGCGGTCGACGTCCGGCTTCTCCATCCGCTCGAGGAACTGCCGGGCGTAGGCCGACAGCGACTCGACGTAGCGCCGCTGCCCCTCGGCGTAGATCGTGTCGAAGGCGAGCGACGACTTCCCCGACCCGCTGACCCCGGTGACGATGATCAGCCGGCCCGCGGGCAGGGTCAGGTCGATGTTCTTCAGGTTGTGCGTACGGGCGCCCCGGATGACGAGATGCCCGTTCGCGGCTGCCGCTTCTGACATGCCAGTCCGCCGCCCGCCGGCCCGCGCCGCGACCGGCCGAGCCGCCGGTCCCCCGCGCGCCGTCCCGGGCGGTGCCGTAACGGGCCAGTGTACCGCCTGCCGGTCCCGCCCGTCCAACCCGACGGCGTCCCCGCCGCGGCGCGTCCTCCGCGTCCCGCGTCCGGTACTCCCGGCGACCGGAACCCCGCCCGTCCCGCCTGCGCCGCCGGGCCCTGCTTCCCGGGTTGACGCGGGTGGACGATGCGGGTTGGCCCGGCGGGAGACGGCCCCGCGCCGCCGCGCCTCGCGCTGTGCTATCCTGGAAGGGTGAGCAGCGACACCAAGTGGATCGTCGGGACCGGCGTCGCCATCACCGCCGTCGTGGGAACGGGCGGCGTGCTCGCCGGCCTGCTGCTCGCGCAGATCGGCGCCGTGAACACCCGGCTCGACCGTCTCGACGATCGTCTGCGGGCGGTCGAGATCGGCTTCGCCGCGGTCCAGCAGCGCCTCCTGACCTTCGAGCGCGTCGTGCTGCCCGCCGCCCCCGCACCCGGAGAGTAGTCGTCCTGCCAGTGCCGGCGTAGCTCAGTTGGTAGAGCAGCTGATT
The DNA here is from genome assembly GCA_963664545.2 of Vicinamibacterales bacterium. GTDB lineage: Bacteria > Acidobacteriota > Vicinamibacteria > Vicinamibacterales > UBA8438 > JAJEEA01. The sequence goes on from OY761475.2 coordinate 5,759,639, forward strand.
CGTAATCAGCAGGTCAGCGGTTCGAGTCCGCTCGCCGGCTCCAATAGAATCAACAACTTACGGCAATAACGACCCGGCAGAATTCCCGTGCGTCAACATGGCGTCAACACAGCGTCAGCCACGGTTCAGCCCCCGACGGCCCCGTCTCGCAGGCAAGCCCGCCGGTCGCCGCGTCGAGCGCGAAGCGTAGTCGTCGAGGCTGGTGGCCATGATGAGCCGGTCGTGGATGGCGACGTTCAACAGCCGTCTTCGAGGCGTCTCAGGAGTTCCCAAGCAAGGTCGAGGAAATCCGCGTAACAGGCACCGACGGCCTGTTGATGCGCACCGATGGCGCCGTGGGCCGGTTTCAGCAGGAACATGGGACGGTTCGCCTCCTGCTTCCTCGCGGCGCGGTCCCGCCAAGCCCTGCGCCACTCCCTGCTTCAGCAGGCGGTCTACGTCGCGCAGCTGCTGCGGCAGCGGCCCGGACAGTTCGGCCTGGTCGAGGACCTCGTCCGTCACGGCGGCTCCGCCGTAGCGCACGAACTGCAGATAGGCCCCCGGGAGCCAGTACCGCGGGTCCCGGCCGAGCACGAGGATCGCCGTCACCGTCGGCTCGCCGTTCCGCGCCACGAGACGCAGCGCCCTCAACTGCTCCCCCCGGTCGCGCCGGTTCTCCGCCAGCACTTCGGGCGACCCGGCGCAGGGCAGGTAGTCGTTCTCGAACGCCCGCATGTCCAGGTCGTCCGCCGCGGTCGCTCCGGGCACGCCCCGCATGTCGTACGAGAGGTTGCCCCAGCGGCGTTTCTCGGTGAGGCGGCGTTCCTCCTCGGCCGTGGCCTGGCTCCGCCGGGGGCCGATGCGAATCCAGCAGCGGCCGTCCACCTTGACGGGCGGGTTGTCCGACGGCTCCACCTGGACGACCGCGACATCGCGGTCGCCCAGGCGCTTACCCGCCACTTGCATGAACGGGAACGGCAGGATCTTCCCGTCGGTCCGCAGGCCGCCGAGCGTCTTGAGCAGGTCGTCGCCGATGGTCGAGCCGGCGCAGCGTCCGTCGTCCTCCAGTCCGATGAAGAGAAGCCCGGGTTCTCCGTTGCCGGGGAGGTCGTTGGCGAAGGCGCAGATCGCTTGCCGGACCTTGTCGAGATCGGTCGTGGAAGCGGTGAACTCCACCCGGTCGCTCTCGCCGCTCTCGCCGCCCAACGCGTTCATGGTCCCGTTCATGGTGACTCCGTCTCCGGGTTCGGCCCGTGCCCCGGTTCACGCTCCGAGCACCTGCCCGTTCGGCGCAGCGAAACAGGATGTCGCTTCTGGAGGTAGAGTGCCGTGGTGGACTTGGGTTCCCGGCGGGCCAGTTCGTGCGACCTGTGGGGTGGAGCCCCGGCCGCCCGGGCGCAGCGGCGCGCGGCGCCCCCTCCGCGGGCTCCCTGCTATCCCTCCCCCTGGTGTTGCCGCCGACGGCTCCCCATCCGCTTGCCGGTCGCGTGAGTTCTCGGCGGTCTCCAGCGTCGTGGACGCCGCTTTCCTTGGTGCCGGCTCCTTCCTCGACTGCGCCTCCGGCGGCGCGCCCCGCGGCTCCGCGCGTGCCGCGTTCTTCCGTGACCTCCGCATCAAGGGCAGCTTCGCCCGGCCCGCCTCGCTGAGCCGCTTCGCGCCCTCCACGGTGCTGTGGGTCAGTTCTTTGCCCCGCGCCAGGGTCGTCGTGCCAAGCTGCGCATTCCGGTGAAATCGATCACCCATTCCGGCCGAAACCGATCACTCATTCCTGTTGAAATCGATCACCCATTCCGGCCGAAACCGATCAACGTCGGAGCGGCCACCCGGAACCTGAATCATGATTCGCCGTTCTCCCACTTCTTCTCCCCGCCGGTCAGTGCGGCTATCGCATCTAATCTCGCTTCGCGTCGACTCCTGGACGTGTTGTTCCTGCCGACCGGGACTGAACGCTGCGACAGCTCGGTGTTCAGCGCGTCGTGGACGGCCGGGACCCCCCGTCCACGCCGTCGGCGGCGACGCCCTGTTCGTCGAAGCCAGCCGGATGCCCCGCCGCCGAACGCTGACCCTGACCGGACAGTTGGGCGACATGATGAAGGAGTCGCCGCACGCGGCGACATCGTGGGCGGGCCTCCCCGCCGCCCCCCACCGCGTCGCCCCCGGCGTTTTACGAGGCCGCCGAAGTGCACCTACACCTGCCGGCTGCCGGCATCCCGAAGCACGGGCCATCGGGGAGCGTGGCGATGGTCACCGCTCCCACCGGGCCCGCCGTGCCCCGGCAGATCGCCCTGACCGCCCGAGATCACCAAATCTCATCCAGATCCACCACCCTTGGCACCCCCCGGCTCCTCTCCCTCGACTCCTTCTCCTTCCTCTCAAGCCAACCAATCGTCCCCTCCACAAGATATCTAGCATACCTCGGCCATTGACGCGTAACCCGCGGCTCGCATGCCGCAAGCCCACCCGCCCACTTACGGAGCCCGTCACTGCAAGCCGTATCATGAACAAGGGTCTCAAGGTCCCGATAGCCAGCACGAAGCGCCTCCCCGAGGTCCCGGTACAGCCGGTCACCGTCTCTTTCGTAGACATTGAGGTCGAGGTCGGCCCGTTCGACCAACTCCTCCACATGATCCGCCAACGCCATAGCATGAAACTCGTAGGGATCCACGCGAATGTACATCACGTGATCCCAAGCAATCCTCCCGTCAGGAACAGTACAGCTCACTTCTGGAGCCGAAATACGACTCTTCTCCACATTGAACTCCACCGCAAGTTTGTCCGAGTACTTGATTAACTTGCTGGTTTCACCCAAGAAAAGTCGCGGCACGTCATTCAGATTGAGTGATTCCCTTCCTCGGTCGAACCCCATCGCGCCCGCCGACAGCAATGAAATCCCAACGTCTGTGGCACCCAGAAGAGCCTCCGGACGAAGCACGAGAAGAACTGCCCCAAAAGGATTGGGAACACTGTTGGCTTTCCCTTCAGCACACGACCTAGCGAATATACCGCCGAAGTCCTCTAGGTTAAAAAACACCTTGTCCCATACGCTGTTGTCGCGATCTCGTTCATCCGTTTGGAACGTGGTGAACGGAAGGCCCCTCCTCTCCAGAAGAGCGCGCGACGGTACTCCCCCCACTTCAAGGTACGACTCAAAGTCCATGAGTTGGCATGCGTGGTGCAACCTCACGTCACGTTCGTCCAATAACTCCACTAGCCGCTCGATATCCCGCCCCTCTATCATCTCTCCTCCTTTTCTCTCCTGTCACCGGTCCCACCGAGCAACCGCCTTTGCACCGCGCCTAAAGCTCCATTCAACACGTGCCCGCGAAGCACCCGCGCCTCGTCGTTGAGCAATTCCATGAATCGCGACCGCGCGCCGTTCCAAATCGCCTCCGCCTCGTGCGGCGTCAGCCCAACCTTCGCCAGCCGCCAGTCTACTTCTCTCTTCCACCACGGTGAAGGGTGCCGGTCATTTACCCGCCCACTCTCGCAATAAAAGCTAACCCAGTTGAGAAGCCGATACGACACGCCAATCTCCTGCGACACCATCCGTAGCGCCACTTTACCTTCACCGGTGTGCTTGTCTAAAGCGACGTAAAACGGAAAGTCACCGCCACCCAAGCGGTCTACTGCGTCGCTTGTCGGCGGAATACCGTCCTTCAATACCGCTAGGTAAACCGACGCCTGAATGAAAGCCCGGTCCCAAGGCCAGCCGGCCTTCCGATATGCCGCATTCGCATTCTCGACAAAACGCAGCATACTTCCTCCCGATCGGCGAGCAACTCCCATCCAGTATGCCTGTGGCTGCAAAATAGCCTCGCAAAGGCCCTGGATATGCACATCCTCCGACCGCCCCGTGAGCACTGACTTGTCGCCTGTGGACAGAGCGAATGCCAGCGTCCCCAAACCCGCCGCATCTTTTAACTTCCGACACCTCGCAACCGCGCTCAACTTGTCGACAATCGCTTGCCGCTGCAACCGGCGTCGGTCTCCTGACAAACCCCCACCCGTCGCTTGGGGAAGACGCCAAGTCGCGAGCTCCGGCCAGCACTCTTCCGCAACGATAATACCGACGCGACCCTTCAGCCACGTGAAGTCCCCGACGGCCTCCAGGTGCGCGATGGTATTCTCGACAAGGCCCACATAACCCCGTCGAACCGCTTTCTGCAGCAGAGAGCGGCAGCCAACATGCGTGCCGGGATTCACTCTATTTGTAGAAATGCCCATCGCTTCACTCCCACCGGCTACTCCTGCTCCCCCTTCCACTCCTTCGGCTTGAACCCCAGAATTTCATCAAACACGCCCATCCCCGCATCCTGAAGCAGCCAGCGGCAACCACCATGCGTGGCGGGATTGCCTCCCTTGCGGCAATGCCCATCCCATCACTCCCCATATAGCACTTCACAACCCATCTGGCCGAAGATCTTCTCTATGATGGGCCGCCCGTTCACAACACACCATTTGTTGGTCTCGATATAGTATAATGCCGTCCCAACCAAACAACCACTCCATGCTTTCATCACAACCTCCCGGTACTTCTCCACTTGCTTTTTATGGCACTGATCTTCCTTCCCCGTCTTGAAGTCCAGGATTGCGTATTCGCTTCCGCTTCTGCTCGAAATCAGCACGTCCAACCGAAACAGACCAACTTCCCCTTCGTCAACCGTACTCCCGTCGTCCCGAAACTCCCTTTCACACTCTCCCACCCATTCCAAGTCTTCCCCCGCTACAATTTTCGCTAAACTCTTCACTTTCTCGTCCTTGTACGCCGCGTTCAAGTGATCCCTCACCTTCTGCACACCCTCCGGATCTCCCCCGCCCACCGCACTCCAGCCCTTCGCCCGCAGCCTTCTCCCGCACTCTCTCTGCCACTCTTCCGACTCCACTCTGCCACCTATCCCATCCTCCGGCCACTCCTCAAGCATCAGCGCCAATTCTTCGTGAACCACCTCTCCAACCGCCGCCTGGCCCGGCCTCCCGGCAGTTCCCTTGGCCTTCATCCGCCCGCACAGCACCGGACCGCCCTCACTTACCATCCACCGCCTCACCGCCTCCCAGTCCCCAACTCTCCGTCGATCACCGTGCGCCTTGTCGCCACCGCGGCCCTCAGCTGAGCCACTGGCCTCCCCCGGACACCCCTGATCTCCACCAGGCTCAAAATCCCTCAACTTATGACCTTCGGGCGGATTCTGTAAAACCGATCCGATTAGCGACCGCGCTGGCAGTTCCGCCTTCGAGTCTTGTTTCGTATTCGCCTTCGAGTCTTGTTTCGTATTCGCCTTCGAGTTTTGTTTCGTATTCGCCTTCGAGTTTTGTTTCGTATTCGTATGCGTATATGTCAACCGACACACTTTCTCGGCCCGTGTCGCCGCCACATAAAGTAGCCTCCGCAACTCCTCCCTGTACCGGTCCAGCTCCGCGCACCGCGCCCACTCGTACGTCCCTTCCTTTCGCGTTTGCTTACACTCAACTTTGAGGCCATCGTCGTACACCGCTCCCCGGACATCTCCAGTCCTTCCGTTCCGCATTCTCTCGAACATCATCAAGTCCCGCACCGGCAAATTTGCTTCTTTGTGCAGAAACGGCACTATCACTCGCTCGAACTCCAGCCCCTTGGCCGCGTGAATAGTCATTACCCTCACACAACCGTCCGGATAACTCGATGCGCCGCCCCTCCCCCACATCCGCCTCTTCAACTCATCCCAGTCACAGTATCCGCCGCCCGCATTCAGCTCCTCCACCAAATCCAGAACCTGCTCGACATTCTGAACATCCTCCTTCCGACCATACACCAAACCGCCACCCATCCTCAGCCACGCTCGCTCCAACCTTCCGCGGATGCACATCCGCCCCGTCTCCGCCCTCCACCGCCACACCGCCGCCACCCACTCGCGCAGCGCCGCCCTGCCGCACTTATTGACGCACGCCGGCAACTCTACCCCCACTCCGTTCCTAATAACCGCCTCCAACGGCGTCCGGATCTGCCGCGCGTCGTCCTTACGCTTCTTGCAATCCCGCGCCCACCACTCGTACAACCCCGCTATCTCCGCGCTACTCAGACCCATCAGCGGTGAGCGCAATAGTGCAAGGCACGCCGCCCCATCGCTCGCATCCTCGATGCACCGCCCCAGGGTCACCAAATCGCCCACGGACGCCTGCCGGTCCAGAGGCGTAAAGCCAACGTCAATGTGCTCCAGACTCTTCAGCTTCGGCCGAATGTGTTCGTAATAATAGGACTTCGCCCGCACCAAGACCGCCAACTTCTTTTTATCCTGTTTATTATTTCCGTACCGACACCGCCACTGCTCGATTTCGTTCGCTACCGCCTGCGCCTCTTCACTCACGTCTGTGTACTCCACAATAACGATCCCCCCTTCTCCATTGTCGTTGCCTTGGTGCGCCACAGAGTCGCCCAGCTTCGCCACGCCCTTCGTCCGTCTATACCATCCCCACAATTTCTTCAGCTTTTCCTCATCCGACAACTTCCTCAGCCCCTCGCCATCCGAATCTTGTCTCAACGATCGTGCCCACCTCCACAATTTATTCAGCTTTTCCCCATCCGACAACTCCTTCAGCTTTTCCCCATCCGACAACTCCTTCAGCCCCTCCGAAAATTGCTCCGAAAATCGCGCCCACTTCCACAATTCGTCCAACCTTTCTCTTCCTTTCGGTTCCTTCAGCCTCAGCAACTTTTCCACCCCCCCCACGATGTTCGACACCGATCGAAAGTTGACCTCCAGCACCCTCACGTCGAGCTCCCGGCCTCCGAAATGCGCCTTTTCGCCTCCGTCCTTGTCGAACAAGTCGAAGATGACATCCGTACCTGCCCCTCGGAACAAATAGATCGACTGCATCGAATCGCCCACCGCAAAAACGCTCGTATCGTCGCAGTCCTTCCACTTCCTAACGAGAGCCTCCAGGAACCCGCACTGCGCCGCCGATACATCCTGAAACTCGTCAACCAAGAGATGCTTGATCCGGTATCCCAAAACCCCTTCGAGTTCATCCGCCGTTGCCCGCGTCACCAACCGTTCCGCGGCCCTCGACACTGCCTTGTAGTCGTACTTTCCCTCCATTCCGTAGATTCGCTCCAGCTCTTTCGTCGCGACGTCCTTCAACACCGCCACGCTCGGCATCCCCTTCGGCGGGCTCGGCACCGTTCCCTGACTCGGCTCCGCCTTCGCCAACCACTGATCCCGCTTTTCCAGCATTCGCACCACCTTACCGTGCAATTCTCGCCCCGACAGCGCTCCCGACGCGCTCTTGAAAATCTCCCGCATGCCTTCGTTTCGAGCCACGGCCCTGTCGTAGTACGCCCGTTCCTGAGCCGTACCGAAATTGGTCATTACACCCGCTCTCAGGGTGTCCGCCCGAACCACACTACTCTGGAAGCCATCTATGGTGCGCACGTTGATACGCCTCTTGACCTCAAACGGCTCCCCAAGTTCTCTCAGGACCGTCAGGCCGTCGTCCTTCACCAACCCCCTCAACCGTTTGGCGCGCTCGTCCGACGTAGTCTCATCCAGAACCATGGCAAGGCGCTCCGCAATGCGCGTGCGCATTTCCCCGGCTGCCTTTCGCGTGAACGTAAGGCAGACGATATTCTCCGGCGTGACCCCCGGTACCGCCAGCAAACGCACATATCGCCCTGCAAGCAACTCAGTCTTGCCCGCCCCCGCCGGTGCACGAACCAGATAAGACCCCGCTGGTTTTCCCACCTCGTCCCGTGTCTTCTGGTCCTGCGGATCCTTTGACTCTTGCGTGGCCATGTCATTCTCCCTCCGCGCGTCGCTAATAACCCTTCTACCGGCTTCACAGCGGTCACTGGTCCGGTTCATCGACGTAGTTGAATCGACAGGACGCCTGTAGATGGCAGTCCCTGCAAATTGGGGCTACGCGTTTAACTCCGCCTTCGGACGGCTGGAACCCCACCGGACTTGGCTCAAGCTGCCCCTTGTTGTAGCCGACCTCCGCCTTTTTCAGTATCTCTTCGATGACGGCTATGCCATATCGCGATGGGCGTTCTTTGGGGCCCACCGTGTGTACTGACCACTGTAACCCCCTTGGTCTTTTTTTTGTTTCGTAACCGAAGAACCGCACACTGTTCAACCGATCGCTAGTCACGTAGCCTGGAATGATCGATTTACGCGCCACTGCCCAACGCAGAACCCGCATTGGGTACATTTTTTTCCTATCCGTGAAGCCCGGGTATGGGTTGTATGGGTTGTCGTTGGATGCTATCCCTATCCGCGCTATTCCTGAAGGCTGAACAATTCCCTGCTCAGGCCGCGCAGGCGGATCAGGCCTAAGGGTCTCGCGGACATGACGTCCCCAGTGGTCGATACCGCAGTCTATCACGTAATTCTCCCGCCCTACAGTGAACTTACAGAGCCCGCTCGGCGCGCCCGGGCTTGCGGGCACCTTCTCCAAAACACCAAGATGTGCGTCCTGCGAACGATGGAGCTTCCTAAAGTCTTCCACTGCGTCGCGCTTTTTCACCGCTGGCGACCCGAATAACCGCGCCGGCCGCGCAATTCCCAACCTATGGATCGCCCAAGCCCTGAAAGGGCATTCGAATTGTGTCTCGTACTCCGCGTTATCCCAACTCTTTTCGGACTTCTGCGGCTTGACGCAGTCGTTAAGGCCGGTGCTCAGCGCGACCGCCTTTTCGTAAGGGGATTTCGCTTCGTAAGGGAAATACGAGGGATGAAAGCGTATCTTTTCCTCCCGGAGCGGCCATTCCTTATCCTTCTCGTCCTCCCGGGGCGGCCGTTCCTTATCGTCTTCGTCCTCCCGGGGCGGCCGTTCCGGCTGCATGCCCTCCAGTGCCGCGCCGGCATGCTCCGGAGAGTCGTTGACGCCAGCGTCCTGCCAGCTCGCGTCGCCGTACATCCCGTCCTCGTCGGCGTCCACCCCGTCCTCCCGAATATCACCGCTGTCAATAGCGGAGTATTTTCGCTCGCCCGCGGCATCCCGAATTGCATAGCTTAGTCGTATGTTGTCCGGGTTATCACAGCGGTTCACCAGTGCCCTAAAGGCACGCATCGCACCCTCGGCCACGCAGTCCAGACGGAAGAGCGATGGTGCACGTTTCCGGAGAACCTTCAGGTCCACCAATGGGTTCGGCCGCACGGGCGGCGGCCAATCAGTGTCCCGCATGCCGACAAACCAGAGGTGAGAGAAGCGTCGCCCCGTCGCCTGCTGCAACGAGAGAATCTCCACAGGTGCGCGTGCCGTAGCGGGTTGAGCGGATTCCGCCATCGCACAAGCGGAAGAGAAATGCTCGTACGCCTCGTCGAACGGCACAGGGGAGTGGTCGCGACGAGCCGCGTCCCGCAGGTCTTCGGCAATCTCCTGCATGCGGCGAACTACCGAGTCCTGTCTGAACCGCTCGATCAACCAGTCGAGCCGGCTCAGCCTGGCATCTTCGTCGACCTGCAGAACGTCCTCCCCCGAGCCATTACGCTTCGTTCCGGCGTCCGCAATTTCTTCTGCCAAGCTGGACAAGCACTCAGGCACCCGACTCCCGTCGCGATCCTTGAATAGTTTATCCAGGCGGTCGGCCGTTTCCTCGGATTTCGGTGCCACACGGAATTCCTCGATCAACTGCAGAAACTCAGCGTCTCGGTGGATCTTCAAACTGGCGCGACAGTTCTCCAAGAGAGATTCGACGTGCTTCATCCACGCAGAGACTTTCCTCGTTTTTTCCGAGTCGATTTCCCGGTTGTGCCAAGGAGAGGGTATTTCCGAGTCGATTTCCCGGTCGTGATTTGTTGATTTTCGCAGCTCCTCGAGGTCCTCTTCCGGAACGACACCCGATAATTGGCCAGAGTGGACCAAGTTTCGCGCCTTGGAATAGACAATCGACCCGGCGTGTCGAAGCCGGAGATAGGACAGTATTTCTGCGCACAGTGGCGTGTCGCCCAGTGACTGACGGACGTGGATCTTGAAGCGGGGAAACTGCCAAGCCCAGTGTCCATTCGGACAGAATGTCGCCAAAAACTGACGCCGCATGCGGGCGTGGACCGCCGGTAGATTGGGAACTACTATGCCGATGCGTACGGTCGGCGGTACTTCGATCTCCTTGGTGAGCCACTCTCGGGCCTGAGTCGCGACAGCCTGGAGTTCGCGGTTTGTATCCGTGAATTTAAAGGCGTGATTCCCGAACGTGATGGCACCTCCATTTTCCCCCGCGAGCTCCATCAGACACTCCGTCTCCGGCTTTTGTCGTGCTTCGGGGGTCGCCTCTACGCATTTCTTGATGTAGTAGTCCCTGATTGTCTCCTGCCACGGCAGCGTGAGGAACAGGGCGGGTGTCGCGTACCTGCAAAGAAGACCTGGCGATTTCAACTTGTCCGCGAGAAAGCCCGGGAGCTCTGATTCCGACAGCCACTTTTGCTCGCGAGCAGTCTCTCGGTACCGGTGGACCCACCGATAGAAAAGGGCCTGCAGCGAGTCGTCGGGTTGTTCTGGTTTCGGAAGGGGGATGATCCTGTAGTCGTTCAGCCGTTTCCACATCGTGATCGCGTTGTCGCAGGTCCGGGAGACGTACTTATTCATCCATTTGCGGTCGCGGACCTCGTCTTTGGCAGGGGCTGCGTGGAAGCGGGCTGCGTGGAAGCCTGCCTTCATCCAGTGGTACCGGAATTCTTGACGTGTGAGCAGACGGTAGTCCGGGAACTCGTGTCGGCAGCGGTCCCAGGTATATTGCAGATGTTCATCCCAGGTACGAATAATCGGCACCGGCCAGGACGCGGCACCCTCTTGTTTTTTCCAATTCGCGTGCGCGGACAGGATGTCGTCCTTGATCCCGGCCGTGGGCACGATGACCTCGCGGGGTTGGAGTTTGTCCTTTGGCTTCGCGTACTCATCAAGCTTTTTCACTAGAGATTGCAGGTCCATTAGTAGCTCCTCCTGGAAGGCCGCCCGGCATCAACGCCCGACAGACCGTCACCGGACTCCCCCAAGGCGTTGGACGGACGCCAGCATCCCCGCCAGGTCCCTCGCGCAGTCCCTCACCCGCCCACCACCCGCATCGCGGATCTACACTACCGCTATACCTGCTCGATGTCAAACAACGGAGCTGAGCGGGAGGGCGCGCCGAGGTAGGCCGTCGGCGCGTTCGCGGCGGCGCGGCGAGTCCGCGGGCTGGAGGTCGCCTTCTGCCCGCCCGGGGCGCGCCGCGTGCTGAAGGGGCAGCTCCAGGCCGGCCCGCTCCGCTCGGCGGGCCCCGCAAGCTCGGGGTCCCAAGGTTCGATGATCGAGCGCGCGCATTCCGGTTAAATCGATCACCCATTCCGGCGCAAACTGATCACTCATTCCGGTTGAAACCGATCACCCATTCCGGCCGAAACCGATCACCCGTCTCGATGCTCTTCCACTCCAGCGTATCGACCGTCTTCTCTCCGTCCACGGTCAGCTCAAAGTCGCCGTGCACAGCCCCCGCGGCCCACGCCTTGGCGTCGAGCTCGGGCTCGACGGCTTGCGCGGAGCGTCGTGCCGGTCGGACGGTACTCGAGGTCCGGCGGCTGCTCCACGTAGCCCCCGCGACGCACGACGAATCGTTCGGTCGGATTCATGTTCCCTCGTCGCTACCGGACCGCGTACTTCGCTGAGTGGATCAGCGGTTCCGGGGATATGGATCGGCGATTACGTTGAAGGGGACCGGCTCGTCGGAGCGTAGCCACGTCGTCGGTCGGTCTCCTCCCATCAGTGTCGTACGTCGTTCCTCTAGGGTACCCGAACGATCTTGCCTGTGGAGCGTATGGCGGCGCCCTGGCGGCGCCCCTGCCGTCCAAGGTGCTGTGGAAAACGCGCGTGGGTAGAGCCGCCGCTCGGCCGGATGTTCTCCGTTCCGCGGGGCGGGGAGCTGTCGGCCGCGCCGACAGCTCCCCGTCTCCCGACGGACGCCGCGGGGCTCCCGTGGCCCGTCGTCCTCAAGCCGGTCGCGCGGACGGCGCTTGGCAGTCGTTGGCGTTCGCAGTGACAGCCGTTGAGAGTGCGGACCGAGTCGTCTGTACCGGCGTCCGCTCCGGAGCCGACGGCGAGAGCGCCAGCGCCAGCACGTCGTCGATTGTGGACACGTAGTGCACGGCGAGCCCACGCGGCGGGTCCCCGCCGAAGCACTCTTCGACGTCCTTCGCATTCCGTTTCGGGAGGATCACCTCAGCAATGCCGACCCGGCACGCGGCCAGCAGCTTGTCTTTGACGCCGCCGATCCGGAGTACCTTCCCCGACAGCGTGATCTCGCCGGTCATCGCGAGGTCTCCGCGCACGGTGCGCCCGGTGAGCTCGGAGGCCAGCGCGGCGACCATCGCCGACCCGCCCGACGGCCCGTCCTTCGGAATACCGCCCTCGGGTACGTGCAGATGCACCTCGGACGCTTCGTAGAATCCGGGGTCGATGTCGTAGCGGGAGGCGTTGGTGCGCAGCCACGTCAGCGCCGCGTTCGCCGACTCCTTCATCACATCGCCCAACTGACCGGTCAGCCTGAGGTCGCCGCCGCCGCTCATCCGGCGGGCTTCGATGAACAGCACGTCGCCGCCGGTCGCCGACACCGACAAACCCATCGCCACGCCCGGGCCCGTCATGCGGTCCGAAAGCGCTTCATCGGCGTGCGACGGCGCGCCCAGCAGGTCGGCGACGACCCGCTCGGTGATCTCGGCGGGCGCCCCTTCCCCCTCGGCCCGCCGGCGCGCCACCTTGAGGCAGACGGCGCCGATGCGGCGTGCAAGCTCCCGCACGCCCGCCTCGCGCGTATAGCCGCGGACGAGCGCGTGCAGCGCGCCGTCGCTGAAGCGCACCTGGGCGGACGTCAGCCCGTTCTTCTCAAGCTGGCGCTCCACCAGGTGCGCCCGGGCGATCTCGAACTTCTCGTCTTCGGAGTAGCCGAACAGCCTGATCACCTCCAAGCGGTCCCGCAACGGGCCGGCGGTCGCGTCCAGCACGTTCGCGGTGGCGACGAAGAACACCTCCGACAAGTCGAACGGCACTTCGATGTAGTTGTCGACGAACCCGTGGTTCTGCTCCGGGTCGAGCACCTCGAGCAGCGCCGATTCGGGGTCGCCGCCGCTATGGAGCAACCGCGAGATCTTGTCGATCTCGTCCAGCATCAGCACCGGGTTCTTCGCCTTCACCCTGGTCAGCTCGCGCACGATCCGTCCGGGCTGCGCGGCGCGCCACGTGCGGTTGTGTCCGCGGAGCTCGGTTCCGTCGCTCATGCCGGCGCACGAGATCGACACGAACTGCCGGCCCATGGCGCGGGCGACACTGCGGGCCAGCGCCGTCTTGCCGACCCCGGGCGGCCCGACGAGGCACAGGACCGCGCCGCCGCCGCCGCCGAGCTTCCTCACCGCCAGGTGCTCCAGAATCCGCTCCTTCGCCTTTGCGAGCCCCCAACTCCGCTCGTCCAGGAGAGCGCGCGCGCGGGCCAGGTCGAGCCGTTCCTCGTCACGCGCGTTCCACGGCAGGCCGGTCAGGTGCTGGAGGTAGGTGAACCGGTCGCCGTACTCGGCGTCGCCGGGCGACTTCGACAGCATCAACTGCAGCTCGTGCGCCGCATGGCGCTGCACCCCCGGCGGCAGGCCGCCGCGCTCGATCTTCGCCCGCAGCCCCTCGACGCCCGGCAGGCCGCCGGCCCGCCCCGCGGGCTCGCCGAGCACCTCGCGGACCATATCCTCCCGCACCGTCACCTTCGACGGGGTCCGGCCGCGCGGCGTCTCCAACCCGAGCGCCGCCCGACTGCAGATCGCCGAGACGCCGCGGACGAGGTCGCGTACGCCCATGTCGTTCGCGTGGTCGCGGACGAGGGTCCGCAGCGCCCCGTCCTCGAACTCGATCAGACCGTTCGAAAGCCCGTGCTCCGCGACCTGATCCGGCACGACGTGCCGCCGGGCGATCTCGATCTTCTCGGCCTCCTTGTAGCCGCCGAGCTCGATCACCTCCAGACGGTCCCGCAACGGGCCCGGAATCCGGTCGAGCACATTCGCCGTAGCGATGAAGAACACCTCCGACAGGTCGAACGGCACGTCCACGTACAGGTCGTGGAACCTGGCGTTGCGCGCCGGATCGAGGGCGTCGAGGAGAGCCATGCCCGCGTTCCATTCCACTTTATCGATCTCGTCGAGCACGAACACCGGATTCCTCGCGCCGACCCGCTGCAACTGCCGGACAATCCGTCCGGGCTCGGATGCGTTCCAGTCGCGGCGTGCGCCGCGTACGTCCGCCAACTCCCTCAGGCCGTTGCACGACATCTCCGCGAAGCCGCGGCCGAGCGCATCGGCGATACTCGCCGCCAACGACGTCTTGCCCACACCCGGCGGCCCGGCGAAGCAGAGGGCCTGTCCCAGCGCGTTGCCCGTGCGGCGGCGGACTGCGAGGTACTCGAGTATGCGCCTCTTGGCGTCGCTGAGCCCGACATGCCGTTCGTCCAGGGTCCGCCGGGCGCGCTCGACGTCGATCGTCTCCACCGGGCCGCCGCGCCACGGGAGCTCGGCCAGCCTCCGGTAGTACTCCAAGGTCTTGACGTCGGTGTTGGCCGACAGGTTGTCGATTTCGGGCTGTAGCCGGCTCCGGGCCTCCCGGGACATGCCGCACGCCGCCAACCTGCCGCGGAGGCGGGCGACCGAATCGCCCAACTGCTTCTCGACCTCGCCGATCTGCTCCTTCAGGAACCGGCCGCCGAGGGAGTCGTCGCTCCTGGAACTCAGCAGCTTCACACAGCGTCCTTTCCTGGCCATCAGGGCGCGTGCGTACGCTCTGTCGGGCGTCATCACTCCGCGGAGCACGCCGACCATGAACCTGTTCAGCGCGCGCAGGCGTTCGCGCGGATCGAGCGTCTCGAGCCATTCCCGCTGCAGCCGGATCGGGACGTCGAGATCCGCGAGGCGCCTGATCAGACTGACGGCGATGAAGTCGGCCGCCAAGTCCAGGGGCAGGGCGGCCGTTTCCGCCGGCGCGTCCGCGGCTGCGCCGGCGGCGGGCGCGACGCGGGGGTCGTCCCGCCGCGCGAGCCGCTCGATCGCGACCAGGCGGTCCAACACGTCGATCCCCGCGTCGATGTCGAGGCCGGGAGACCGGCGGATCAGCTCCACGAAGTTGCGTCGGAACTGCGGATAGTGGGGGCAGGGGCCGAAGACGGGGTAGGCGGGGTTGCGGCCGGACAAGTGCCCGGCGCGGTCCCCATACACACGCGCGAGCGGCTGCAACAGGAGTCCGGCACGGGGCTCCTCGGCGAATCTGGCCCGGCTGAGCGTGCAGACCTCGCCGCCTGCTCCGCCGCCGTCGCCCGTCGGCCGGCCCGAGCCGCCGTGGAGCTTGACGATCGTCGACTCGAAGGGCGGGGCTCCGGCTTGCTCCAGGGCCCACACGAGGGGGTCCGTCCGGCTCGCGGCCAGCGTCACCAATTCGTTCGGGAACAGCACCGCGTCGGGCAGTTCCAGCGTCGGGAGCTCCGACGCGTCGAACCGATCCGGGAACGGGTCGCCCTGGATGTTGAATTCCGCATGTCTGATCCTGTCTCGCATCCCATTTCCTCCGGCGGTCTCCGACGGACCGCTTCCAAGGATTGCCGATCGGGCACCCGGAGCGCGGCCGGCCATCCCGATGGAAGTCCACCGCGGGAACGGCTGCGGCGCGCCCGGGAACACCCAGGATTCGATGCTGCCAACGGTCTCCCGGTGACCGCCGCCGACGTTTGCTGTGATGGGATCGGACGGGTGCGTCCGATATAACTGCGGGGCCGACTTTAGCGGCCAAGTCCTCCGGGGAGGATCCCGCGGGATGGCTAAGGCCTAATCCCAAGTCGCCGGGCCCACCCGGGGCGCACGGCACGGACCCTGCGGTCCGAATGGTGCGGACGCGCCTCCCAAGGGAGGCTCCCGCATGGATGACAAGGCATCCTAAGTCGCCGGGCCCACGCGGGGCGCACGGCACGGACTCTGCGGTCCGTCAAGGAACACCGACGCGCCTCCCGGAGGAGGATCCGAAGGGATGGCGAGGCACCCAACTCGGAGAACCGTCGGAACGCTCGACCGCGATCGAGCGCCTTGGCATCTGATTTGTACTACCGGACCGTGCTCCTGTCAAGGGGGGAATCTGAGAACGGCCGAGCATCTTCTTGACCTCGCCGGCCTCGACCTCGGCCGCGAGGGCGTCGAGGGCGGCCGCGAAGTCGTCCTCCACCGGCTCGCCTTGGTCGATCCAATCGACGAGGACGCGGAGGTCCTCCGTCTTCCGCCGCAGGGACTCGGCGAGGTCGCGGTCGTCCTGCAGCCGCCGGCGGCGCCGCAGCAAGTCCTGCGCCCGGTCCGGATCGCTCCAGAAATCGGCGGTGGCGGCGCGGGTCTCTAGCTCGCGCAGCTCGCGGTGAGTGTGGGTGGTTTCAAAGATAGCCGCGCAGGGCGAGCGACCGCTCCGCGAGGTCCCGGTAGCGCTTGATCTGTTCGTCGATCCCGATGGTCATGTCCGTCCTCCTGTCTTCGGCTCCGTCCGCCCGCGCTCCCCGAGTCGGTCCGGCCTTTCGGCGGTGCGTGACCGGGCCCCGCAAACCCGCGTTCCGCCAGTCGTTTCCGGAGATTCCTGAATCCGGGCAAGTCGTTCGGTTGCCCTTGCTGGTGATCTTCGCCAGCGCCCAACGCGGTGCGGGGGCGGCTCGCGCGTAGCGCGGTCGTTCCGTGCGCTCTGCTCTCATCCGGGGGGCTCGGAGCGCGTCGGCCGCACCGACGGCGGACGGAAAGGTCCGCCGCGGCGGATTCGGAACGGAGGCCGACGACGAGCTGGCTGAAGAAGACCGAGTCCCGGATCTGCATTTCGGTTCTCCGACGGCGAATCCGCGCGCGGCAGATCGCCTTTGCCCGCCCGGGGCGATTCGTCCGAACCACCCCGGCCTTCGGGCCAGTCTAGCCGATTCCGATAGCGGCGGTGTGGGCGTCAGCGTGGGACGATCCTGGCCGACGTTGCGGGCGCGTTGTCCCGAATGGACCGGCGCGTTTACAATCCCGGTACTAGCCCGGAGGGCGTCGCCCACGGCTCCGCTCGCCGCCCAACCAACCCTGCTGGGCGTCTGCACCGTTCTACGGCACCGACGCCTAGTCCGCGAACGACACTCGATACCGCCCCAGGCGGTTGGAGGAACCGATGCCTGCTCCCCGCGCCGCCGCCGTCGGCCTGCTCGCCCTCGCCGTCCTCGCCGGTCCCTCGGCGGCCCAGACCGTCGACTGGCCGCTGCACAACCTCGACCTGGCCGGGAGCCGCTTCGCCGAGACCGACCGCATCACGCCCGAGAACGCGCACCTCCTCACCCCGCGGTGGCTCTTCCAGCACGGGGTCATCGACGGCGTCAGCAACCAGACCACCCCGGTCATCGTCGACGGCGTCATGTACGTCACCGACTCGCGGGGCAGCGTCTACGCGGTAGACGGCGCCAACGGCCACCTCCTGTGGATCTACGACGTGACGGAGCTGCTCGGCGGCGGCCGGCGCGAGGGCTACATCTTCCGCCACCGCGGCGTGACCTACGCGGACGGGGTCGTCTACAGCGCCGCCGGCTCGTTCATCTTCGCGCTCGACGCCGAGACCGGCGAGCCCGTCGAGGGCTTCGGCGAGAACGGCCAGGCCAGCGTCATCCTCGACGTGCTGCGGCAGCGCTACCCCGACGTGGAGACGGCCATCTCCATGGGCTACTGGTTCACGAGCGCCCCCCAGATCCACGACGGCATCCTCTACGTCGGCTCGACCCGCAGCGAGAGCATGATCCCCGGCGGCCACGTGCTCGCGGTGGACGCGGAGACCGGCGAGGTGATCTGGCACTTCAACACCGTGCCCCAGGACGAGCGCGACCAGGGCTGGGACATCGCCGGCCCGACCTGGGTCGGCGGCGGGCGCAACGGCGGCGGCATCTGGGAGACGCCGTCCATCGACCCCGAGCTCGGCCTCCTCTACGCGGCGGTCGGCAACCCCTTCGGCGACAGCACGATGCGCGCGGGCGCGAACCTGTTCACCGACTCGATCATCGCGCTCGACCTGAAGACGGGGCAGCTCGCCTGGTACTATCAGCAGGTGCACCACGACGTCTGGGACTACGACAACGGCCAGCAGCCGGTCCTCTTCGACATGGTCGTCGACGGCGAACCCGTAAAGGCCCTCGCCCAGGCCAACAAGAACAGTTGGCTCTACATCCTGAACCGCGAGACCGGCGAGCCCGTCCACCCCATCATCGAGACGCCGGTGCCGACCGAGACCGACCGCGAGGGCGAGGTGCCCTACCCGACCCAGCCGATTCCCCACAAGGCGAACGGCGAGCGGATGGAGCCGGTCTCTCCCGTGTTCCCCACCGACATCCCCCCCGAACACGCCGAGGGCAAGCGCTTCCTCGAGCAGTTCACCCCGATTCCCCGGGTGACGAGCGACGTCATCTTCGCCCCCGGCATGGGGGGCGGGGCCAGCTACGGACCCATCGCCTACAGCCCCGACACCGGCCTGCTCTACGTCAACGCCATCGACCGGCCGTTCAACGCCGGGCGCGGCCCCAAGGGCTACTTCTCGGCCTACGACCCGACCACCGGCGAGCTGGTGTGGCGGCAGATCTTCGAGGGTTACGGGCAGGCGGGGTCGGTGGTCACCCGGGGGGGCGTGGTCTTCGTGGGGACGGGCAGCAACATCGCCGGCTACTTCTTCGCGTACGACGCGCGCACCGGCGAAGAGCTGTGGCGCTACAACACCGGGGCCGGCATCTTCGCCTCGCCCGCCGTCTACATGGTCGACGGCGAGGAGTTCGTCACCGTCGCCTCGGGCGGCGGCTCCCGCGGCCGCCGCGGCGGCGACCTGATTCTCAGCTTCGCGCTGCCGAAGCGGTAGCGCGGGGGCGGAGCGAACCGGTCAGTCCTGCTCCTGCGCCGCCCGCGCCTCCTCGGCCCGGGCCCCGCTAAGGATGTTGATCATGGCGTGGTTGCCCTCGTGGCACGCGTACTCCCAGAGTTCGCCCGCCGTCACGCCGCGCGAGGCCTGGTCGGTGGTCATGGGCGCCGACGCCGTCCACGCCCGCTCGAAGACCTCCGGATCCTCCAGCGTGAACGTGTAGTCGATCGACTCGGGGCCGACCCGCGTGAACCGCTCGACGAGCCGCAGGGTCGAGCGCGCCTTGCGCCACGGCGAGCTCCAGTAGGCGTCGGGCTTGTCGACGAAGTTGACGGTCTCGACCACGAGGGTGTCGCCCTCCCACCGGCCCCGCGCCTCGCCCGTCCACTGCGCGATGCCGTTCAGGGCGCGGCCGTCCAGGGGGATGACCCGCAGCTCGTGATACATCTCGTGCAGCATCACCACCTGCCCCGGCGTCTGCAGGACCTGGAGGTTCATGTTGTAGGGCTGGAGCGGCACCATGTTGGGGAGCCCGTCGGTGATGCAGCGCTCCCCCGTGTCGGTGTCGGTGTAGGAGAGGAAGGGACCGACCCCGTAGCGCGCCCGCTCGCGGTCGTGGGCCTCGCGCTCGCCGGGCCGCCAGGGGATGCGGCCGTCGGGCGGGTCGACGATCAGCGAGGTGCGCCGGCTGCCGGTGATGCGCGTGCCCGCGTCGAGCCACACCTGGTTGTAGCCGCCGACGGTCCCGGGGGCCGACTTGCCGTCGTTCGCGGCCCGGGTCGCGACGGTCCGCTGCTCGATCTCGGCCGCCTCCTCGTCGGTAAGCTGCTCCCGCCCGGCTTGGGCGGCCGGCCGCTCCAGCGGCGTCAGGGTGGCGGAGGTCCACACCCCCTGCAGGTCCGGGTCGCCCCACGCCGTGCGGGGGAGCTCCCACCCGTCATCGCCGGACTGGGCGCTCGCCACCATCGGCGGCGCGAGCAGCGCACACACGCCAACTACCGGCACGAGCCATCGGTTGTTCATCGAACCTCTCCTTCGACCCTCTCCTTCGCCGCCAGCGCGTCCGGCCGTCCGTGGGGCCGTCCGTGGCCAGGGCCCAGTAACTGCCTCGACCGGCCACGCATGCGTCCCGACCACGCGGTTCAGCGAAGCACCGTTACTCGGCTCCAGCCTGCCCCAATCGGGGCCCTCTCGACGCCCTTCGCCAGTACGCCCGCGCGCGACCCGGCACCCGCCGGCCGGCCGAGCGGACCGCCCGGTGCTTCTTCGCCAGTACGCCCGCGCGCGACCCGGCACCCTCGCCGGTTTCGACGCCACGCGGGGTCTGCGCCGGGGCCAGCCGGAACAGCGCCGCCTCCCACGACAACGGCACCATCTACTACCCCGGTGAACCCGTCCCGGTCCGGCGCCGGAGAAGACGCCGAACCGGGGCAGGCTCCTGTTTACTGCACCTCGAGCCCGCCGCCCGCCGCGATCTCGCGGATGCGGGCCGCCTGGTTCGGATTCGCGGCCGCGATGGCCCCAAGACGGCCCACGATGAGCCCCCGATCCTCGTCCGACAGCGAGCCCGCCGCCGACGCCGCGGCCTCGACCGCCGCGTAGCAGTCGGCCTCGTAGGTGATCGACCCGCACTCGGCCGTCAGGTTGGCGAGCAAGGCCGCCGCGTTCGAGGACGCGCCGCCCCCGCCCGTCGAGTTGAACGCGGCCTCGGCCTGCGCGATCTCGGCCGCCGCCCCGCGGCGGATGTTGGCCGCCTCGGTGCCCGCCTGGAAGCACGTGAAGTCGGCCCGGTTCGCCCAGCGCAGGGGGGCGCAGGCGTGGATGCCGGCCTCCTTGGCGGCGGTCGACACCTCGGTGATCAGGGCCTCGTACTCGGCGTCGCCTTCGCCGTAGCCCGAGAAGTTGCCGAGGTCGCCGCTCGCCGCGAAGAGCCCGTCGACGCCGGGGATCTGCGCGATCTCGCGGGCCGCCTCGACGCCTTCCAGCGTCTCGATCATCAGGAGGAGCACGACGTTGTCGTTCCAGGTCTGGCGGTAGCCGCCGGGCACGTCGTTCCAGAGCTCGCCCGGGCCCTGTCCGCCGCCGGAGCTGCGGCGGCCCATCGGCGGGAAGTACGTCCAGTCGACGGCGGCCTGCGCCTCTTCCACGCTGTCGACGGTCGGCACCACGATGACCGCGGCGCCCATGTCCGTCGCGTGCTGGATCTCACGCTCGTCCGCGTACGCCACCCGGGCGCCCGGCGCCGCCGGCCCGGGGCAGGTGCGCCACAGGCGCGCCACCTGCTCCCAGGAGGTCGCCTCGTGCTGCATCTCGACCCACATGAAGTCGTAGCCGGCCGCAGCCATCGCGCAGTAGGTGCGCGCGTCGGTGGCCCTGATGGTGCCGCCGATCATCGGGCCGCCGTCGAGCAGCTTCCGCATCGCGGGGTTCCAGATCGGCGCCTCCTCGCCCTCCGGCAGGTCGAACCGGTCGCCGAACTCGAAGTCGGCGGCCCTGAACTGCGCGTCGGCCGACCCGGCGGTCACGCCCAGGAGCAGGCCGATGGCGAGGGTGAGAACCGTGAACTTGTGCAGTCTGCGCATGAGTACTTTCCTTTGGTCGAGAGTGCGTTCCAAGTCGAGTGTCCGTTCCGCGCCGTTATTCTAGCCAATCCTCGCCCGCGGCTCCGCGCGGCCGGCTCCCCTCACCGCTTCATCAGTTCGGACGGCCGGTGCAGCACGTAGCGCACGAGCCGGCGGCGGCTGACCTCGCCCGCGTAGATGTTGCCGTCGAAGTCGACCCCGAGGAACTCGATGCCGGCCCCCACGTCCTCGTCGTGCTGGGGGATGAAGTGCGTCACCCACGCCTGCTCGGTCTTCAGGTCGCCGATGCGGACGCCCTTCTCCCAGCCGAGGTTGCTGCGCCAGTTGTCGGGGGGGCCGGTCCGGACCATGCCCGACAGCCCGTCGCCGGCGTAGAGGATGTCGTTGCGGTCGATGAAGAGCCCGCTCGGCTTGCCGTAGTGGGTCCAGATGTAGAGCAGGTTGCCGTCGGGGTCGAACACCTGGATGCGGCTGTTGCCGCGGTCGGCCACGTAGACCCGGCCCTGCGAGTCCATCTTGATGTCGTGGGGGTCGCTGAAGCGGGCCGCCTCCTTGCTCTCCGAGCCCACGCCGCCGCCGATGGCGAAGATGAACGTGCCGTCGCCCGAGAACTTCACGATGCGGTTGTTGCCGCCGCGGTGCCCGTCAGACACCCAGATGTCGCCCTCGGGCGAGACCACCACCCCGGACGGCCCGTTGAAGTGCGATTCGTCGTCGCCCCAGACCCCGGCCTCGCCGAGGCGCATGACCACCTCGCCCCGCTGGTTCAGCTTCAGCACCTGATGGCCGATGCCCATGCTCTCGCCGAGCATCGCCCGGCGGTCGCCGTGCGACCCGCCCTCGGTCACCCACAGGAAGCCCTCGTGATCGAGGAAGAAGCCGTGGGGGAAGGCGAAGAGCCCGGCCCCGAAGCTGTCGACGAGGTTGCCCTCGAGGTCGAACTTCATGATGGGGTTCAGGTCGGTGCCCGCGCACTCGTTGGCGCCGCACCGGTCCAGGATCCAGAGGTGCCGCCCGTCCGGGTCGGGGAAGACGCCGCTCACCGTCCCCATGACGCGTCCCTCGGGCAGCTTCTCCCAGCCGAAGGTGGCCCGCCAGGGGTTCGTCGTCGACGACTGCGCCCAGACCCCGCCCGCGCCGAGCAGGACAATCACCAGAACCGTCGCCGACATCCACCCGATTCGTCCGGACCGTGACATGGAACCTCCTCGCGCTCCGGCGTCCGCTCTCCGCGGCGCCCTCGTAAACGTGGTGACGGGCTGCCTCCGATCCCCGCGCGCGGGCCGCGTCACAAGCCCCCCTCGGCGTGGCGGCTGCGCAGCACCTTCTTGTCGAACTTCCCCACGCTGGTCTTCGGCAGCTCGTCCACGAAGGCGAACGTGTCCGGAATCTCGAACTTCGCGAAGCTCTCCGCGAGGTGCGCGCGCAGCTCGTCGGCCGAGACCGCGCTCCCCTCGGTCCGCACCACCGCGGCCAGCGGCCGCTCGCCCCACTTCTCGTCGGGGACCGCGATGACCGCCGCCTCGAGCACGTCGGGATGGGCCATCAGCGCCCCTTCGAGGGCCACCGACGATATCCACTCGCCGCCGCTCCTCACGAGGTCCTTGGTGCGGTCGGTGATGGTCAGGTAGCCGTCGGGGCTCATGGTGCCGACGTCGCCGGTGCGGAACCAGCCGTCGGCGGTGAAGTTCTCCGGGGTCGGCTCGCGCTTGAAGTAGCTGCGGATGACCCACGGCCCCCGCGCCTGCAGCTCGCCCATGGTCTCGCCGTCCCACGGGCGCTCGGCGCCGTCGTCGCCGACGATGCGCAGCTCGACCCCCCCGAGGGGCGTGCCCTGCCGCGCCTTGACGTCCCACCGCTCCGCCTCGGACAGGTCTCCGTGCTGCCGCTGCAGCTTGCACGCCGTGCCGAGGGGCGACAGCTCGGTCATGCCCCAGGCGTGGAGCACGTTGACCCCGAGGTCGCGCTCGTAGGCCTCGATGAGGGACCGCGGCATCGCCGACCCGCCGACGACCAGCGACCGGATGGACGAGACGTCGCGCGGCCTCGCCTTCAGCTCGTGGTACAGCCCGTTCCAGATGGTGGGCACGCCCGCCGCCACCGTGACCCCGTGCGTCTCGATGAGCTCGGCGAGGGCCGCCGGCTGCAGGTTCGGCCCCGGCATCACCACGTCGGCCCCGGCCAGCGTGCACGCGTACGGCAGCCCCCACGCCATCGCGTGGAACTGCGGCACCACCGGCAGCACCACGTCGGTCTCGGTGAGGGCCAGCCCCATCGCCTGGTTCTCGCCGAGGGTGTGCAGGAACATCGACCGGTGGCTGTAGAGGGCCCCCTTGGGGTCGCCGGTGGTGCCGCTGGTGTAGCACAGGCCCATGGCCATGCGCTCGTCCGTCGACCGCCACTCGAAGTCGTCGGCGCCGCCGTCGACGAGGTCCTCGTAGTGCAGCACGTCGGGCAGCCTCGTCTCGACGTCGCGCGGCGCGTTCACCAGCACGTAGTGCTCGACGCAGTCGATGTCGCCCGCCACCCGCTCGAAGAGGGGAAGCACCGTGGCGTCGATGAAGACCACCCGGTCCTCGGCGTGGTTCACGATGTAGGAGAGCTGTCCGGGAAAGAGCCTGACGTTGAGGGTGTGGCAGACGGCGCCGGCCCCGGGAATGCCGAAGTACATCTCCAGGTGCTGGTGGTGGTTCCAGGCGAACGTCCCGACGCGGTCGCCGGGGGCGACGCCGAGGCCGGCGAGGGCGGCGGCGAGCCGCCGGCTGCGGCGGCAGAGGTCGGCGTAGGTGTAGTCGTGCATCCCGCCGTCGGGCTGCCGGGTGCGGATCCGCTTGTGCGGGAACATCCGGGCCGCATGCTCGACGATGCGGTCGAGCGTCAGCGGGTAGTCCATCATCAGGCCGTGCATCGTTCGTCCTCGCTGATGGGATCGTCCGTCGTCACACCGTGCATCGCCGCGTTCCCCACATCGCGTCGGGCACCGGCCGTTGCGGTCACCCTGCTCCGTGCGGCCGACGCGAGGGGGATATAGAGCCGGCGCGGCCCGGCCAGGGACCCGCGGCCCAGCGTCGCCGCCTTCGGCGCGCCGGAACGCCACCCGAATTCGTGATTCACGGAGCCGGCACCGAACCAGCTCGCCATCCACGAACTCGACCGGAGCTCACCCACGCGCACGTTCCACGACTCACAGGTCGGCCAGCAGCACCCACATCGGCCGGTTTCCGCCCTCGTAGGTCTCAAGCGGGGTCAGCTCGCCGCTGTCCTGGTCGATGCGGTACGACGCGATGCGGCCCGAGTCGAGGCCGGCCGAGTAGAGGAAGCCGCCCCCCGGATCGAGGTTGAACGCCCGCGGCACCGGCTCGGTCGCCACCCGCCCCGTCGCGGTCAGCCGGCCCGACCCCGGATCGACGGCGAAGCTGGCCACGCTGTTGTGCCCGCGGTTCGGCGCGTAGAGGAACCGCCCCGACGGGTGCATCGCGATCTGCGAGCACGTGTTGGGTCCGGCGTAGCCGTCGGGCAACGTGGAGATCGTCTGGAGCGGGGCCAGGGTCCCGCTCTTCGCGTCGATGGCGTAGGCGCTGACGCTGCCCCCCTGCTCGTCGGAGAAGTAGACGACGTCGAGGGCGGGATGGAACGCCAGCGCCCGCGGGCCGAGATAGGCATCCGGGGCGTAGTGCGCCGGCGCGTTCGGAGTCAGGCGCCCCGTCGCCTCGTCGAACGTGAACTGGAAGATCGCGTTGGGGCCCCGGTTGGCGATGTGCGGCACGTAGGCGAACCGGTTGGACCGGTCGGTCAGGATGGCGTGGGCGCCGTGGGCGGTGAACCGCCACTCGACCGGCGGGAACGTCACCGCCCCGTCGCGCCCCACCGCGTGCACCGCCGCGGTGCTCTGGTAGTAGTAGGCGGACAGGACGTACCGGCCCGACCGGTCCGTCGCCACGTACACCGGCTCGCCCTGCAGGGGCACGGTCCCGATGAGGGACAGGCCGCCGGTGCGCGGGGCGACCGCGAAGCTCGAGAGCTGCTGGCTCCCCCGCCGCCCCACATGCAGCACGCGCTTGTCGGGGCTGAGCGCCATCGGCGCCGGGCCGCCCTCGACCGCGACGTCCTCCTTCCGGCTCAGCGCCCCTGTCACGGGGTCCTGCGTGAAAATCGCGATGCGGTCGTCGTCCTGGAACGACACGTACATGAGCGCCATCACTCGAGCTCCTCGACGCGCGCCCCGCGCATGATGTTCAGCAGCCCGTAGTTGCCCTCGTGGCAGGCGTACTCGAACAGGGGCCCCGAGGTGACCCCGCGCGACTCCTGGTTGGTGGTCATGGGCACGCTAGCCGTCCACGGCTGCGTGAACATGTCGGGGTCGGTCATCGTGAACTGGTAGTCGATGGTCTCGTCGTCGACCCGCGTAAACCGCTCGACGAGGTGCAGCGACGGCCGCGCCCCCCGCCACGTCGCGCGCCACAGGAAGTGCCGCTTGTCCGAGAAGTTGGTCGTCTCGACGACGAGGGTGTCGCCCTCCCACCGGCCGCGGGAGTCGCCGAGCATCGCGTTGATGTCGGCATCGAGCGGCCCGCGGCCGTCCACCGGAATCATCCGGTACTCGTGGAACATCTCGTTGAGAATCGCCACCCAGCCCGGCGACTGCAGGATGTGGTAGTTCATGTTGTAGCCCTGCAGGGGCACCAGGGGCAGCCCGTCGGTCAGGCAGCGCTCGCCGGTGTCGGCGTCCTCGTAGGTATTGAACGGCCCGACCCCGTAACGCGCGAGGTCGCTCTCGAGCCGCTCGCGCCCGGCGTCGGTCCAGGGGATGCGGCCGTCGGGCGGATCCGTGATGAGCGAGGTGCGCCGGTCCTCGATCACGTTCTTGCCGCTGTCCATCCAGAACTGGTTGTAGGCACCGACATTGCCGGGAATGAACCGGTCGGAGGCGGCGCGGCTCTCCGCCGTGCGGATCTCCAGCTCAGCCGCCTCCTTGGCCGTGAGCACCGCCTGGTCGCCCAGATCGGCGGGCCGCTCGATGGGGGTGAGGGTCGCGTTGGTCCAGACGCCCTGCAGGTCGGGGTCGCCCCACGCGGTGCGCGGCGCCGTCCAGTCGGCGGGCGCCTCGGCCGGCGCCGCCCCCGACGGCTCCGCCCCCAACGCCGGCTCCGCCGACGCCTGCCCGGCCGGCGCGTCGGCCGCCGCCGCGTGCCCGTCGTCCGCCGTGCCGGGGGCGTGAACGACGCTCTCCTCCGGGGTGCGCGGATTGGCCAGCACGAGGATGACGATGCCGAGAACCGCGGCCACGCTCCAGAATGTTCGATTGCTCATGTCACCTCTCCGGACAGTCTCCAGCCCTGACGCCGCCGCCGTCCGCGGTCAGAATAGCACGCGCGAAGGGTCGCGTTTGTCGCGTTTCCAGGGTCGCCCCGCCCGCACGCATCAGTCCTCGGCCCGCGCGCGGCGCACGCGATCGAGCAGTTCGCCGCCCGTGTCGCAAACGACGATCCAGTCGGCCACGTCGGCCAGCAGCCCCGCCTCATCGACACCGGCGATCAGGGACGCCAGTCGTTCCGCCGTATCGGGTTCGAACCGCAGCGCCGCCTGACGACAGAGTCGCTTCCGTTCCTCGGCGCGGGCCTGCACACGCTCCTCGGCGCGGATGTCTCGCCGCACGCGCCGCAGGAACGGGCCGCCGCCCGGGGGCCGGCCCTCCCGGTCGCTTAGCGTCCGGCCGACCCGGGCGAGCACCGCGACCGTCTCCGCCGACAACGTTGGCTCATGCATGGCGTGGTGGATCTCGGACGCCGTCCAGCCCGGAAACGCCCGGCTCTCTTCCGAGGTGCGGTAGCCGTCCGGTCCCAGCACGTGGATCGTCAACCCCGGCGCGCGGCCCGCCGGCCGGCTCGGCGCGCGCGCCTCGGGCACGTCGATCCACACCTCGGGTAGCCCCCACGACTCGTACAGGCCGAGCTTGCCGCGGCGCGCGTCGGTCGTGTGGTCCACCTCCACGACCACGTCGGGCAGGACGTCCGCGCCCACCTCCATGTACGGCCCGCCCGGGCCGTCGCGGTCCGGATGCAGGTACACCGTCTGGTCGGCTTGCAGGATGCGCCGCCGCCGGCCCCGCTCGTCGCGCAGCAGCAGGTCGGCGGTCCCGAACGTCGCGATCGGGGCGCCCCGCGCCGCCGCGATCAGCGCCGTCATCTGCGCGAGGCGCTGCGACGGCTGTTCGTGATAGACGCTGGTCGGCTCGGAGACCACCATCGCGGTCTCGGTGTCCCCGTCCCAGTATTCGATGCGGCCGTTATGGTCCGCGATGGCCTCGCGGGAGATGTGCACGGGCCGGCACCCCGGAAACTCGCGGACGGGCTCCCGCGTCCCCGCGGCCGGCTCGCGGTCCGCGCGCCCGGCGCGCCGGTCCCGGCGCGGCGGGGGCGTCTCCAGTGGACGCGCGGACCAAGCCGCGCCGCTGACTGCGGTTTCGGTATCCGCCATCGGTGCTGACGCCGCCTTCCTTCGACTGGAGGGTATGCGAGCCCTCCCGGCCACCTTACCACGGGAGGCCGGCTGTCCATCCACCGCCCGTCCGGCGCTACCGCGAGCCACCGTTCGCCCCGCCGCCGCCGCGGGCGCGACGGCGATCCGGACGGTCAGCCGTCGGGCGGTGGGCTCCCGATGACGGGGGTCCAGTAGCCCGTAGCAGGCCTTCTCGAGCTGGAGCAGAAATCGCCCAAGCGCCCAGACACCTCCCGACGGCACGCTGCCGATGGGGGGAGCGGTTCACCGCAACAGCAGGAACGTCGACAGAGGCAGGCTGACGATGCGCGGGTCGTCCACGACCCCCGACGCGGCCTGCGTGATCAGGATGCCGAACGACGCGTTGTTCGCGGGCTTCTCCAGGAAGGCCCGGAGCCCGGACGTGTCCCGGTGCTGATCGATCCGCCGCCGATACTTGATCTCCACCGGCACGCGCCGGACGCCAACCGTCAGGACGAAGTCGACCTCGCGGTCGGTGCCCCGGGTCGGCTGATGCCCCACGTCGAGACCGGAGACCGCCGACGCCGCCGCCCCGAATACGCTCTCGGCCAAGTGTCCGGCCTGCACCGTCAGCGCCGGCCGCGCCGCGAGCGCTTCCGGTGTCAGGGGAATCTCCTCCTGGAGCCAGCACGCCCGCAACGCGTGGTCGGCAAGACACAGCTTGGCGCCGCCCCGGTTCTTCTTGAGGCGGATGTCCAGCGGAGGTATCAGCCGCACGAGCAGCGTGTCGGCCAGCGCCCCCAGCCAGCGCACCACGCTGCCGCCCTCAATCGGCGCCCGCAGCGCCAAGCCCGCCTGTCCGGCCAACTCCGACGCCGACGGCGCCTGCCCCGCGTAGCGGCAGACGAGGCGCAGCAGCTCCTCGATCAGCGCCGCGTCGTGGTCCCCCCCACCGTCTCCGTTCCCCAGGTCATGCCGGACGACCCGCTTGATCACCGTCTCGTAGAGGAGATCCGCCAGCTCGGCCCAGGCGACGTCCCGGTGCTTGTGCCCGATCGGATAGCCGCCGCGCTCCGAGAAACGACGGAATGCGGCGGTGCGGAAGTCGGCGTGCCGACGGCCGTGCTCGCGGAGTGCGAGCCAGAACTCCTTCTCGACGACCGCGCCCGGACCGTTTGCGGGAAGGAACGGTGCCGGCGCCGCCAGTCCGTGCAGGGGGCCGATTTCGGTCAGCGAGAACGCGCCGGCCTCGATGGTGCTTATCCGCCCGGCCAGGCTGTCGCGCCCCCGCTCGATGCGCAGGGCCGAACTGCCCGTGATCGCGGCGCGTACCGAGGCGTTGTCGACCAGGAACTTCAACTGAACGTGCCAGCCGTCGACAATCTGCACCTCGTCGAAGAACAGATGCGCCCACTGTCCGGCGCGGGCCAACCGGTTGAAATGCGCGCCGGCGACGTGATGCTCGAACCAGTCGGCGATGCGCAGGATGGGATCGGCGAGGTCACGCAGCGAGGCCAGCTCGTCGAACTGCACGCGCAGGATGGTCCGAGAGGGAACGCCCGCCGCCAGGAGGTCCTGGATGATCTGGAGCTGCGCGGTCGTCTTCCCCACCTGCCGGGGTCCCCGCACCGCCACGATCGGCGCGAGGGCGAGGTCGAGACGACGGCGAATCTGCCCGACCAAGTGCCGCCGCGGGCCCGGCGTCACCGGCGGCGGGTCACCCGCCCACCAGGGATTCTGCCGGCGCAGGGCGGCCACCAGCGCCGGCGGCAGCGCCGGCTCGGGCAGCGCGGAACCGATCTCGTTCATCGTGCGTGCCGCGTCGTCACCCAGGCGGCCTCCTCCGCTACGGAAAGAGCCGCCGCACCGGGCACCGGAACCGCCATCGCCGCCTTCAGTGTACCGCCAGTGTACCGCCGAGGGTCTTCATGCTCCACCACCGATGCTCGGACACCGGGTCCAACCGACGACACGTCGAAACGCTCCTGCGGGCTGCGGTTGCGTCGACCCGGCGTGGGCTCCAGGTTGCCCTGATGCCCGCCCGGCTCGAGACGCGTCAGGTGCAGAGCCTCCGAGACGGCACGTCGCCGGGATCGAGCCTTCCCGCGGGCAGGCCGAGAACACTCGCGAGGCCTCTCGTGAATCCTGTGAGTGTCTTTCGCAAGCGCTGGACGTCCGGGCTGCCGCCTTCTTGGAGGAGCGGGCGTGCGGCCAGCACCACGTCGGCGTGGAACCTCGACTCGCCACAGACCCCGGTCTCGCGAAGTGGTGGACACGTCATGCGCCACGCACCGGGCAGGTGCTGTGCAAGAAGCGCATCGAACTGCCGGCCCTTGCGGTTCCCGGGATCCAAGTTCAACGCGAACAGCAGGACGGCCCCGCGTGCGGCCGCCTCCGCCATTTGCGGCACCACCGACGGAGCCCTGTCGCGCAGAAATTCGCTGTACGGATCGAGCAACACCAAGTCGTCGTCGTCCAGAACGGACGCGATCTCCGCAAACGCGTCCCAGGCGTCGTACTCGCCCGAGCGAACGCCGCATCGCGGGAACTCCTCGTCGAGCATGGAGAATCCCGCTTTCTGGAGCCGCTCTCGACGTTCAGAATCCCGATCGTCAGTCAGCACTCGAATGCTGCCGTCGGCGTCCTCGGCCGCATGCCGGGCGACGAATCCGCTGCCGTAGTAGACGCGACTGTCGATGTCCTTCTGCGCCGCCCGCAACGCTCCATCCGGCAACGCTCGAACCCGCCTCGCCACTTCGCAATCGCAGGCATTTTCTTGGGGTTCGCCGCCGAACAGATCGATGAAGCGACCCGCGCGACCCGACTCGCACCGCCACCGCACGAACTCGGCCAGCACGCCGTGCTTGAGCAGGTCTCCGGCGTTTCCCATGTCGTAGGGCAATCTCACGATGGCGGCTCCGGGTTCAGACGGACGACAATCAGCAGGTTCCTGGCGCGCGACGCGGCGACGTAACGATGAGACGCCGTGACGTGGGACGGCTCGCGGGCGCTCACCGAGCGCCGAGCCGCGCCACGCCCGACCCCGGTGAGTTCACTCTCGGGCAGATCGAGCAGGATCACCACGTCGCGTTCGAGGCCCTTGAATCGGTGCAGCGTGTCGAAAACCACGCGGCGCGAGCCCGTGCTCGATGGCCGCCCCCGCTCATCGAGGTTCACCAACTCGAAGCAGCCGGCCCGATGGTTGCAGGCGAACGGTGAGTTCCGGAGCCTCCGCGTGGACACGATGGCGATCCCGTCGGGATCGACGTTCTCGCGCAACACCAATTGCTCGAGCTTGGCGGTGACCTGCCAAACCACCTCCCCGCCGGCGGCGCAGGTGACCACCTCGACCGGCTGACCCTGTGGAGCGCCCGCTTTGACGTGTGCCTCGGCTCCGATCAGGCCCGCCGCGTACTCGGCGATGCGCGCCGTGTTGCGGCAGTTGTCGACCAGTCGCGTCTCCATGACCTCCAGGGTGCCCGGCGGCCCGCCGCCGTAGATGTTCTGGCTGGAGTCGTAGAACGCATAGAGCGTTCCCTCGCGGTTGCCCCGCAACGCCTCGTCGAGGCACGGCCACCAGTCGGGCAGGAAGTCCTGCCCCTCGTCCACGACGATGGCGTCGTACCGGACCTCCAAGGGAAGCTGCTGCAGGGCTTCCAGCAACAGCATCGGTGCCTCCTCCGCCCAGAAGCGCGTGTCCCGGCCGCGCCCCGGGGGCTCGAACCGCAGCCCCGCTCGAAGCGCGAGGCGGCGGCAGAAGGCATGGAACGTCTCGACCTCGAAACCGTCCGCGCCGGCGGCGAGTTCTCCCGCGAGCGGCATGTTGAAGCACAGCAGCAACACGCGTTGGCCGCCAAGAGCCAGACGCCGCGCCTTCTCCATCGCGAGCACCGTCTTGCCGGTTCCCGCCGCCCCGGCGATGGCCGCGCGGTCATGGGCAGCGAGGCTGTCCAGAAGGCGCATCTGCTCTTCGGTGAGGCGCAGGAGCTCCTGATTCTCCTCCTTGAACTGAAGAGCGAGCCTCGAGGCCGGCGGATACCGCTCGACCAGCGCGGCCACGAACGCGTCGGCACCCGCCTCGGATAGCGGCTGTCCATCGCCGACCCAACGCGCGAACACGCGATCGACCGCCTTCCTCAACCGCACGAAGTCACCGCGATCCAGGATGACGTCCCGAGGGAGATCGGGCCCCAGATCGAACGGACACTCCATGTCGGGCAGCACCACTCCCCAACCGAAGCGGCAGCGCAACCCATTGCCCCCGAAGCCGGGAGCGTCGTCGAGGTACCGGCGGATGGCATGAACGCCCCTACTCACCTGTGCCCCGGGGTCCTTGATGCGGTTCTCTTCACCGTGGCGATCCGTGGACCACCAGCCGTCGGCGGTCCTCCGCACGCCTCCACCCTTGACCTCGAGGCCGATCGCCCCCCGCAACGGGTCCAGAACAAGAAAATCGAGCTCGCCCTCCCGGTGGAGCCTTTCTTCACGCTTCCCGCCGCGCATCGGAAGCAGGAAGCGCTGGCTGTGGATGACCGTCCACGAGTCGGGCAGCACCGACTGGAACCGCTCGTACACGTGCCGTTCGGAGTCCGGCGTCTCCAGAGCCGGAACCGGAGGAATCATGCGTGCCATTCGTTTCCTGCGGGCGGCATCAAGAACCTGAGCCCGGCCGCACCCAAGTCTCCGGCCCACCGCCGCCGTCCGTGGAAAACGCCGAGGATCTCGAGTTCGT
The DNA here is from genome assembly GCA_963664545.2 of Vicinamibacterales bacterium. Classification (GTDB taxonomy): domain Bacteria; phylum Acidobacteriota; class Vicinamibacteria; order Vicinamibacterales; family UBA8438; genus JAJEEA01. Next base: position 5,792,243 of record OY761475.2, read on the forward strand.
CGTGGCGTACGCGATACGGAATCACGTACGGCGTTCCCCGCACGACCAGCTCCCGGGTTCCCGGCACCCGTCCAGCCCTACCGAGCCAGGGATGTCGAGCGAGCCGATCGACTCCTGCGAGTATCGTGGCCGCCACGTTCCCGGCTGCCAAGGGCCGATCTCTGCCGATCACGGCGCGGAGCCGAGCGAGGTGCCGCACCGCGCGTGCGGACCAGACGACGGTCAATGGTCGGGTGCCTGCCGTTCATGCGGGCCACCCCACGATCGCAGCCAGCGGGCGACCTCGTCATGCTCGACGGTTCGGCCCTGGTCGATGTCGTTCAGCCCGGCTGCGATCTCGTCGAGCTGCCAGCCCTCGGTCTCCACGTAGGCCTCGATGGCCTCGGCAGCGAGGAGCGCCTCCGGGCGCCGCGACCGCTTGGCCAAGGCTTCCAGACGCTGCCGGGTCTGCACGTCGATCCGAACCGAGAGGGTCGTGGTCATGGTGTCGAACCTGCGCGGCCTGTCGATATGCACACGTTAACACATGGCCGACACCCCGAGCCGCCCGAGCGCGAGGCCGCCCAAGCTGGACGTCCCGACCGACACCGGCTGCGGCCCGGCCGTCAGCGGACGATGCCGGCCCGTTCCCACGCCTCGACGCCGCCGGGGACGACCCGGAACAGCGGATGGGGTGCGGGAGAAGCCACCGCCTCGCAGCGCGCCGCCCGCGCCGGATCGCGCTGTACGAGCTTGGCCTTTAGGTGCGCCCACTCGACTTCGATCTGGCCGCGCGTGACCGGAATCCTGCCGCGCGCGGCCGCCGAGGCGATGAGGCCGCGGTCGAACCGGTAGCCGCGGGCAAGCGCCTCGGCGTGCACGTGCCGGAGGTACTCGGCGATGGTGCCGACGGGCGAACGCTGGCGGCGAAACCGGGCGAGCTGGGGGTGGTGGCGGTAGCCGCAGGTCGCGCCCCGCAGCACCGCCTGCGCCAGCAGCGCCTCGCGCCACAGCGCGACGAGCCCCCGTGCGTCGAGGTACTCGGGGTGCAGACTCCAGATGCGCATGCGTCGATCGGGTGTTGCGGCTGCCGGATCGTCCGTCGATCCGCGCCGAGCACCGCGTGCAGACAGCCTACACGCGCCGCGCATCGGACGGAACACTTTGCCACGTGATAGGTGACGGGTTACACTCCATGCAGTGGTTGTCCGTTTCCGCCACAAGGGCCTCCAGCTTCTCTACGAAAGGGGGACGCCCGCCGGCTGCCGCCGGCCCAGGTCAGCAGGATTGAACGGATTCTCGCGCGTCTCGACGAGGCGACGGAACCTGCGGACATGGACCTCCCCGGCTTCCGGCTTCACCCGCTCAAGGGCGACCTTGACGGCTGCTGGTCGGTCCGGGTGTCCGGCAACTGGCGTGTCGTCTTCCGTTTCGAGGGGCTCCATGCCTGCGATGTCGACCTCGTCGACTATCACTAGCCCGGAGAGCGTCGCCGACGGACCCGCAGCCCGGAGAGCATCGCCGACGGACCCGCTCGCCGCCCGACCAGCCCGGCCACGGGTCCGCACCGCTGTGCTCCCGAGACTCGCGGCCGGAAGAGGACCATGAGATGCCGATGAAGAACCCACCCCATCCGGGCCTGTCCATCCGTCACGACTGCCTGGAGCCGCTGGGCCTGACCGTGACGCAGGCGGCCCGGATGCTCGGCGTCAGCCGGAAGCAGTTGTCCGATCTCGTGAACGGTCATGCGGGAATCTCGCCCGAGATGGCGATCCGTCTCGACAAGGCGTTCGGCGGCGGATCGAGCACGTGGTACCGGCTGCAGGCGGCCTACGACCTGGCGCAGGCGATGAAGAACGCCGACCGGATCAAGGTCGCACTGCCCGTCGACGATCGACACGCGGGTGAGGGCGACGCGGCCAGCAACGGGCAGAAACCGCTTCGTCCCCGCGGAACTCCGGCTTGACGGGCTCCCGCCGACACCAGTGGGGGCGGGACGACGCGGCGCTCCGCATGGCGCAGCTCCGGCCGGCGGCCGGGACGCCGCCCGGCGTCAGGCGCTACACTGTCACGCAAGCGGATCGACCCGGCGCACGTCACACCTGAGACGGGAGGACGACCGATGAGGCTCAGCGGCGCATGCTTCGCAACCCTTCTGCTCGTCGCGGCGACCCCCGCCGCCGCCCAGGACAGCGGCATCGCGGGGGCGGTGAACGACAACACCGGCGGCGTCCTCCCCGGCGTCACCGTCGAGGCGGCGAGCCCGGCCCTCATCGAGGGGTCGCGGCTCGCCGTCACCGACGCGCAGGGGCGCTACGCGTTCACGGCGCTGCGGCCCGGCGTCTACACCGTCACGTTCACCCTGACCGGGTTCGCCACGGTGGTGCGCGAGGGCATCGAGCTCACCGCCGGGTTCACGGCGCCCGTCAACGTCGAGCTCGAGGTCGGGGCCCTCGAGGAGACGATCACCGTCTCGGGGCAGTCGCCGGTCATCGACGTGCAGCGGGTGCAGGAGCTGACCGTCGTCACCAACGACGTGCTGAACGCCCTGCCGATGAACAAGGACTGGGGGGCCATCGGGGCCCTGACGGTCGGCGTCGCCCCCGAGTCGCAGGACGTCGGCGGCGTCCGCGAGTCGTACATGCCGTACCTCGCCGCGCACGGCGGCGACACGCGCGACGGCATGCGCCAGATGGACGGGCTGACGATGGGCAACCTGTCGTGCGGCTACTCCTGCACGACCCTGAACGCCAACGACGCCCAGACCCAGGAGCTCACCTACGAGATCGGGGCGGTCTCGGCCGACGTGGCCATCGGCGGGGTCCGCGTGAACATCATCCCGAAGGAGGGCGGGAACACGTTCAGCGGATCGACCTTCGGCAACTTCTCGAACAGCGGGCTGCAGGGCGACAACCTCAGCCAGGACCTGCTCGACGCGGGCCTGCGTACGCCGGACGTCGTCAGCAGCATCTGGGACAGCAGCGTCGATCTCGGGGGGCCGATCGTCAGGGACCGGCTGTGGTTCCACGCCGCCTATCGCAACTGGGGCCTCAAGCTGCTGCCCGCCAACACGTTCTACGACCTGGACCCGAACGACTACGTCTTCGAGCCGGACACGACGCGGCCCGGCATCGACGAGCAGTACGACCAGAGCGCGAGCATCCGGCTCACGTGGCAGGCCACGCCCGGCAACAAGTTCGCCGTCTACTACAACGGGGCGCCGCGCCACCGCCCGTTCCAGGGCATCTCGAACCGCCGCACCCCCGAGGCGTCGCGCGACCAGCGCAACCCCCTGAACTGGCACGGAACGACCACCTGGACCGGCACCGTCGGCAACCGCATCCTCCTCGAGGCGGGGATGGGCATCCAGATCCAGGACGCGACCATCGACCCCCAGCCCGACGCCCCCCAGCTCCACGCGGTGCGCGAGCTCACCACCGGCATCGACTTCCGCGGCATCGGCTTCATGCGGCGGTGGAACGAGGTGCACCGCGCCTACAAGGCCGCGATGTCCTACGTCACGGGTTCGCACAGCCTCAAGTTCGGCATGACCCTCGACGAGGGGACCTGGCGGCAGGGCACCGACATCATCGGGCCGACCGACAGCCTGCTGTTCACCCTGGGCGGCCAGCCGCTGCTGATCGCGGCCTTCGCCACCCCCTACAACGTGGAGGTCGACCTGGCCGCCGACCTCGGCCTCTACGTGCAGGACACCTGGACCATCGACCGCACCACCTTCAACCTCGGCCTGCGGTGGGACTACGTCCGGCAGGACATCCCCGCCCAGGACACGTCGCGCTTCGTCGACACGCCCACGGGCTCGGTGGCACCGGGCACGTGGGCGCCGACGCGCCGCTGGGACGCCATCCCCAACGCCGCGAACTGGAAGGACCTGTCGCCGCGGATCGGCGTCGCGCACGACGTGTTCGGCGACGGCCGGACCGCCATCAAGGGGTCGGTCAGCCGCTACCTGCGCGTCGACACCATCGGAATGGCGGCGTCGCGCAACCCCGTCAACGCGTCGGTCACCAGCGCGACGCGGTTCTGGCAGGACGCGAACGGCGACTTCTTCCCCGACGAGAACGAGCTGGGACCGTACTCGAACGCCAACTTCGGCCGCAGCGTGCTGACCAACGTCTTCGCCCCCGACGTCTACTCGGGGTTCGGGACCCGGCGCAACAACTGGGAGTACTCGCTCGGCATCGAGCAGGAGATCCTGCCCCGCATGTCCCTTGACGTGTCGTACTGGCGCCGCGTGCAGGGCAACTTCTCGATCACCGACAACACGCTGGTAGGACCCGGCGACTTCGACCCCTACTGCGTAATCGCGCCCAGCGACCCGAGACTGCCGAACGGGGGCGGCTACGAGGTCTGCGGCCTCTACGACGTCAATCCCGCCAAGTTCGGCCAGGTGCAGAACGACATCGTGCCGGCCGAGCCGAACGGCTACACGATGGAGCAGGTGTTCGACGGGCTCGACGTCGTCGTCAACTCGCGGATCAGCGGCGACCTCTTCGTCTACGGCGGGGTCGGCCTCGGCCGCTCGCGCTTCAACGACTGCGACGCCCGCCCGGACAACCCCGCGGCGGTGCCGACGCTGGCCCTGACCGCGGGCGGGGCGGGCACCGGCGGCGGTTGGGACAGCGAGGAAGCGGCCGGGATCATCCTGCCCAAAGGACATCACTGCAGCATCAGCCCGCCTTTCTTCCGGCCCGCCTGGAAGCTCAGCGGCGCCTATACGCTGCCGTGGTACGACGTGCAGCTCTCGGGCTTCCTGCAGAACCTGCCGGGGGTGCCGATTCTCGCGACGTGGAACGCCCCGGCCAACGCCATCGAGCCGTCGCTCGGCCGGCCGCTGGCGGGCGGGCAGCAGACCGCCGAGATCCACCTCATCCAGCCGGGGACGATGTTCGCCGACCGCCTCAACCAGCTCGACATCCGCCTCTCGAAGCTCTTCCGCTTCGACGCCGACCGCGAGCTCCGGCTGATGCTCGACGCCTACAACATGCTCAACGACAACGCGCCGCTCGCCATCAACGACACCTACGGCCCGGCGTGGCAGGTACCCGTGAACATCCTGCTCGCGCGGTTCGTCAAGTTCGGCGCGCAGCTCACGTGGTAACGGCTTCCGCCCTGGAGACGCATGATCCCGAAGGACATCACCCACGCACACATCGAGGAGGCCATACGGCTCATCATCCGTGACGGCGTGCCACCGAGAAGAGAGGAGTCGAGGCTACTGCCTGGTGACGAAGGACGGACATCTTCCCCCCAAGTACACGATTGCACTGGCCTATCAGGTCGCAACGGGCAGGCCGCTCAAGGTTCGATTCTGGGGAGGCCGAGAGGCCAACGAGTTTCTCCGGTGCCGGGGTTTCACGGTCAAGAAGTGCCCCTGCGGTGGCAGCGTCCGCGACTGGCCGGCGCGGTAAAGGCGGGTGACGCGAGTCCGGCTGATGTAACGCTGGAACTGCGGTCGGCGCTCGTCGTGGCGCATGCAGCATTGGGGCGGCCGGTGCCGCTGTGGACCGACGCGGCTACGATGGCGGGGCGATGCGGATCCGGGCGGCGCACTTGATGAAGGCTGCGCGCTGCGGTGATGGCGGGGGAATGAGGCGGCAGCCGGTCCGCCGCCTAGTCCTGAATCATGGCTGTCCGGCGACCGGCGTGTGCGTCCGCACGTAGTCCATGAGGCTCGGAATGCCGGGTTCCCAGGTGGGCACGGCGTCGGGCCGCCAGATGTAGCCCAGGTGACCCAGGGTCTTCGCCGTCGCCGCCGTGCGCTTCTCACTACCCCGTCCGCCCAGGCCGCGCCGGACCGCGGCTTCGAGTTGCGCGCCGTCCAGGCGCTCGCGGTTCTCGAACGCCTCGGCCACCGCGCGCGCCGCCGGTAGCAGCCCCTGGTCGTGCAGCTCGTTGTAGCGTTGCAGGTAGTAGCGTCCCTTCTTCTGCTCGAAATCCGTCCGGACCGCCTCCACGTCCGCCCGGGTGATGCGCCGGCCGGCCGACGGCCCGCCCGCGACCACGCGCCGCCACAGCGCCTCGCCCAACAACTGCACGAAGTACGGGTAACCTTGGTTGGCGGCCACGAGTTGCGCCAGCGCGTCGTCGTCGACGGTCACCTTCTCGCCGGCCAGCGGCAGCCGCAGCGCGTCGGCCGTCGCCGCCTCGTCCAGACGGCCTATGGGCAGGAGCTCCGAACGGCTCCAGAACGAGACGTCCATCTCGCTCAGGCGCGACTCGAGCTGCGGCGTGCCGGCCAGGACCAGCAGGAAAGGCTGCTTCCGCCCCACGATTTGGCTGGCGTTCAGCAGCGCATGGCCGACTCCGGCATCCAGCGTATGCGCTTCGTCCAGCAACAGCAGCAGCGGCTTCTTCCCGGTGCGGGCAGCCAGGACCTCGTCCAGCGCGGGCGCGTCCGGGGACTGCCGCGCCCGCCATCGGACGCCAGAGATGGAGACCTCGCCGGGCAGCAGCCGCCGCCACCACGTCGGCGACAGCAGGCGCCGGACCAGCTTCTCTTCCGTGGGAACGGCCGCCGGCGTCAAGTGGATCACGTCGACCGCATCGCGCTCACGGGCGATCTCGTGAAGCCAGGAGAGCAGCGTCGTCTTGCCGTTGCCGCGCGGTCCGTAGAGGATGAGATCGCGCGCCGGGGCGGTGCCCTGCCGCAGACGGTCCAGAAACGCGCGGCAGGTCCGCTGCTCCCGCTCCCGGCCGGCCAAGTACGGCGGCAGGCCCCCGGGGCCCGGCTTGAACAGGTCCAGCTCGTTCCTCGCCGGCGGCATGACGTCACCATTGTATGGCCGCAATGCCTGCTCGACGTGTGATCCGTCCTGTTGCGTGGTCAGCGCCCCTCGGTCGCGGTCGCGTTGCCGCTCGCGTGCAGTCCCGGCGAATTGACGTGTGCGATCACGGTGTCGCTCGTCGTACTCAACGGCCGGCACACATCCACAACTGCGCCGTGCGAGCCCTGGCCTCGGCGCGTGGGAACCCGCTCCCGATCGTACCTCTCGCCGGTTCGCGTCGCAACGCTCGGGTCGTCGACGTGGATCGAGGGCGCATGGTCGAGCGAGAGCGGCGCATCCCGCGACCGCGTCCCGCTCTCGAGGACGATACGGCAGGTTGTCGTCGCTGGTTCTCCCGGCGGTCAGCCGGGAGGGCGACGACGACCTGGGTGTGGTCGACGATCTCGGGGCGGCCACCAAGTCGATCCGCGATGTGGTTGACGCCGTCCTGCAGGAGATCGGTCAGTGCGCCGCAGCGCGGGAATCGATGTCGATGTCCGTGCTCGTCCGGTGGCGCCAGTGGGCGGCCGGCGCGGTGCCGCCGCCGATGTGCGGCGGGACCGCGGATTCGCGTTCGCGGTACGGCGCGATCCGGTGGACGACGTCCCGGACGGCGGCCCACAGCGGCAAATCCTCAACTCTCTTGTCGCGCACCCGGAAGCCGCCGCGGGCTGGCGCCGGATGGGTGTTCGCAATACAATTGTCGGAAGACGCTGAACTGCCCGCATGCGCCGTCCGGCCCGGCTGGTCCTCCCGTTTTCCCGAGCGCAGCGACCGGACGGGAACAGACGGATGAGACCAATCGTGCACGTGTCTCGAATCCCCTGAAAGGTAAACGTGACTCAGAAGGCTACTTTGGCCGTGCTTCTGCTGACGTTGTGTTCGGCCCCCGCTGCCGCGCAGGACGGAGAGATTGCCGGCCGCGTCACCGACGAGACGGGGGCCGTCCTGCCGGGCGCGACGGTCACGCTGAGCGGTCCGGACGGGGCGCGGGTCACGCAGTCAGACGGCGGCGGCGGCTACGCGTTCGCGGGCGTGTCCCCGGGCACGCATGCCGTGAGCGCGACGCTGTCCGGTTTCTCGGACGCGACGCTGGAGGGGATCGTCGTCACGGACACGCTCGTTGAGGCGCCCCCGATCACGCTCTCCATCGCGAGCTTCGGCGACACGGTGGTGGTCACCGCCTCGCGCACCGAGGTCCGGGTCGTCGATGCGCCGGTCACCACGTCGGTAATCCCCGCCGCCACGCTGGAGACCACGGCGAGCACCAACGTCGGCGACGTCCTGCGGTCGGTGCCCGGCGTCAACGTCATCCAGCTCTCGGCCCGCGACGTCAACGTGACCAGCCGCCAGTCCACCGGCACGCTGGCCAACTCGCAGCTCGTTCTGATGGACGGCCGCAGCATCTACCTGGACTTCTTCGGCATGGTCATGTGGGACCTCCTCCCCGCCAACCAGGGCGACATCGAGCAGATCGAGGTGGTCCGCGGGCCCGCGTCGGCCACCTGGGGCGCGAACGCGATGACCGGCGCCGTCAACATCATCACCCGGCCGCCGCGGGAATCGGTCGGGACGACGGTGACGATGAGCGGCGGCTGGATCGACCGGAACGCGGGGTCGACCATCGGTCAGGACGCCGGGACGACGTTCGGCACGAACGCCACGATCACGCGGGCGCCGACGGATCGACTGGCGTACCGCATCAGCGCCGGGTACTTCCATTCCGACGCGTTCCCCCGCCCGACGGGCCAGGTGCCGGTCATCGAAGATCCGCGGATTCCGGGCGGCACGGTGGGGGGCGGGCGGTACCCCCTGGACGGGGCCGGCCCGTTCGGCGCCGCGTTCGCGAACCGGGGCACGAGCCAGCCCAAGTTCGACGCGCGGGTGGACCAGGAGCTGGCGAACGGCGCCCGGCTCTCGTACTCGGGCGGGGTCGCCGGCACCGAGGGCCTGTCGCACACCGGCGTCGGGCCGTTCGACATCCAGCGCGGATCGTACATGGGCTACGGCAAGCTGGGCTATACGCGGGGCGACTTCCGGTTCCAGGTCTTCACCAACATCCTGGACGGCGACGCGCCGAACCTCCTGCTGCCGGACCCGGCCAGACCCGGCGAGCCGGTGCATCTCGGGTTCAAGGGGAAGACGTTCGACGCCGAACTCGGCCACTCGACGTTCCTCGGCGAGCGGAACCTGCTGACCTACGGCGGCAACGTGCGCCGGAACACCTTCGACATCACCATCGCCCCGCTGGCCGACGACCGTCTCGAGCTCGGCGCCTACCTGCAGGACGAGATCTTCTTCGACCGGTTCCGCCTCGTCCTCGGCGGGCGGATCGACAAGTTCGGCAATCTGTCCACGCCGTTCTTCTCCCCGCGCCTGTCGTTCATGTTCAAGCCGGGCGTCGACCACTCGGTGACGCTCTCCTACAACCGCGCGTTCCGGTCGCCGTCGCTCATCGACAACTTCCTGGACATGAACCTCGTTCAGCCCGTGGACCTGAGCGGCTTGGCCGCGTTCCGGCCCTTCCTGGGGGCGCTGCTGCCGCCGGGCCTGCCGCCGGCGGTGGCCCAGGGGGCGCTGCAGCAGCTCGAGCAGCAGCTCGATCAGACCACCGCGCAGCCGTTTCCGCTGGCCATCCGCGTAACCGGCAGCGACGTGTCGATCGGCGACATGCCGCGCGTCGGGCTCACGGCGCAGTCGCTGACCGCCTACGAGCTGAGCTACACCGGCACGTTCGGGAGCACGACGGCCGGCGGATCGGTCTACCTGAACCAGGGGGACAACGCCATCCACGGCGTCGAGCTGCCCCCGACCGCCGACCCGTACACGGCGGAGAACCCGCCGCCGGGGTGGGTGCTGCCGCCGCAGGCGCTCTCGTTCATGGCGCTGGCCGGGGTCGTCCTGCCGCGGACCGCCTTCACCCAGGTCAATCTGGGGCCGACGCGCCAGATCGGCGCGGAGCTCTGGGTGAATCAGCGGATCTCCCGATCCGCCTCGGCCTGGATCAACTATTCGTGGCAGGGCGATCCGCAGATCCTCGAGTCGGACAACCGTTTCCTGCCGGAGAGGCTCACCCTGCCCCCGACGCACCGCGTCAACGTCGGCGCCTCGCTCGACGGGCCGCGATTCCTGGGGAACGCGTCGGTGAGCACGGCCACCGCCGCGTTCTGGCCGGACGTGCTCTGGCCGGAGTATCACGGCTACTCCGACGGCTACACCCTCGTGAACGGGAGCTTCGGCGTGAAATGGAACCGCGGCGCCATCACGACGCTGTTGAAGGTGACGAACCTCTTCAACCAGAGCATACAGCAGCACATCTTCGGCGACATCCTGCGCCGAACGGTCGTCGGCGAGGTGCGGTTCCGCCTGTAGGTCATCTTGCCTGCCATGACGACGTGGCGTACTCTGCCCCGATGACTCGAACCGAACGTGTCCGATTCCGAAGGTCCGCGACGGCGGGGCCGGCCTCGGCCGCGGCCCTGATCCTGCTCGGGCTGACCCTCGAAGCCGCCCCCGCCGCGGCGCAGGCGCCGCCGGCCGACTTCGTGCCGGTGACCGACGCCATGCTCCGCGACCCGGCCCCCGAAGATTGGCTGATGTGGCGGCGCACCCTCGACGGCTGGGGCTACAGCCCCCTCGACCAGATCGACCGCTCGAACGTTGCCGACCTGCGCCTCGTGTGGACCCGCGCCTTGAACCAGGGCAGCCAGCAGGGCACGCCCCTCGCCTACCGGGGCGTGCTCTACATGCCCAACCCCGGCGACGTCATCCAGGCCATCGACGCGGCGACCGGCGACCTCATCTGGGAGCACCGGCGCGACCTGCCCGACGACCTCGGCGAGCACATGGGCGGGCTCGCCACCACCAAGCGCACCATCGCGATCTACGACCGCCTGCTCCTCGACACCACCGGCGACGACTACCTGATGGCCCTCGACGCGGTCACCGGCGAGATGGTCTGGGAAACCGAGGTCCTCGACTACACCGTGAACCCCGCCCTCCAGACGGCGGGGCCCATCGTGGCCGGCGGCAGGGTCGTCTCGGGCCGGAGCTGCCGCGCCAACGCCACCCCCGACGCCTGCGTGGTCACCGCCCACGACGCCCTCACCGGCCGCGAGCTGTGGCAGCGCCGCACCATCCCCGGCCCCGGCGAGCCCGGCGACGAGACGTGGGGCGACGTGCCGTTCGAGCGCCGGAAGCACATCGGCACGTGGATGGTCCCGAGCTACGACCCCGCGCTGAACCTCGTCTACATCGGCACGTCGGTCACCTCGCCGGCCCCGAAGTTCATGCTCGGCGGCCCCGAGCTGGCGCACCTGTACCACAACTCGACCCTCGCCCTCGACGCCGACACCGGCGACATCGTGTGGTACTACCAGCACCTGAACGACGACTGGGACCTCGACCACCCCTTCGAACGCCTGCTCGTCGACACCGCGGTCGCCCCCGACCCCGACGCCGTCGCGTGGATCAACCCCCGCCTGCGGCCGGGCGAGGAGCGGCGGGTGATGACCGGCATCCCCGGCAAGACCGGCGTCGTCTACACGCTCGACCGCGAGACCGGCGAGTTCCTGTGGGCCAACCCCACCGTCGCCCAGAACGTCATCACCCACATCGACGGGGCCACCGGCGACGTGACCGAGAACCGCGAGGTCATCTTCTCGGCTCTCGGCCAGGAGCGGCTGGCTTGCCCGAGCTGGGCCGGCGGCAAGGACTGGGAGGCGGGCGCCTACAGCCCCCTCACCCACACCATGTACTTCCCCCTGCGCAACGCCTGCCAGCGGCTGCTCACGACCACCGAGGGCGGCAGCTCGACCTACATGCTCGCGGCCCGCCACCAGCTCGCCCCCGGCACCGACCGGCTCGGCACCGTCCACGCCATCGCCGTCGACACCGGCGCCACCCGCTGGCTGCACGAGCAGCGCGCGGCCACCATGTCGCTCGTCGCCACCGGCGGCCGCCTCATCTTCGGCGGCGACGCCAACGGCCGCTTCCGCGCGTTCGACCAGGACACCGGCGCGGTGCTGTGGGAAATCAACCTCGGCTCGCCGGTCAGCGGCTACCCCGTCACGTTCGCGGTCGACGGCCGGCAGTACATCGCGGTCGGCACCGGCACCTCCGCCAACGCCTCGATCAACCTGCGGATGACCCCGGAGCTGAGGCCGAGCTTCGGCAACAACCTGTTCGTCTTCGCGCTTCCTTGACGCCCGGGATTTCGTCGAGCGAGGAGACGCTCATGCCGCCTCGACGCGGAGCGGCGTGTGCCGTGCCAGGGCATCGAAGTCGGCATCGCAGTGCAGGACCGGCATGTCGACGCGGATGGCCAACGCGCCGATGAGACAGTCCATGAGAACGCGGACGGTCTCGCCGCGACGGCGGCATTGCCGATAGAGCGCGGCCGCCTGATCGAAGTCGCCGGGCCGTATCGGAACGAGCGCGGCGCGCGCGATGAGACGCGCCAAGTCGCGCCGGTGCGGCTCGTTCCGGGCTCCCGCCAACAGCTCCATGCGAATCGCGTCGCACGTCGCGAGGTCGGTGCCGAGGAGCTCCCCGACTCGGATGCAAGCCGGCGATCCCGTGTCGCGGAGAAACTCGATCCAGGCGGAGGTGTCAACGAGGATCATCGCGGCGTCCGCGCATCTCGTCGAGGTCGCCGTCCCAGCCCGATCCGCGCATCTGCCGGGCTTCCTCGAGGCTGAACGGCTCTGATGCGAGCGACCGCAGGGCGAGGTTGACCGCTTCCCGCTTGGTTGCCAAGCGGTACCGTCTCATGATCGCCGCGCAGGCTTCGTCGTCGATGTCCATGTTGGTGCGTGACATACACCAAGGATACACCGCCCGCGGCGCGCCTGGATCACGCCGTCACCGGCGCAAGGCCGAGGCTCGGCGTGGCAATCGCCACCGCCGAGGCTAGGTGAACGAGGCCGCGAAGCGCGAAGCGGAGGTCGGAACACCGTCACCTCCGGAACTGCTTGCTCAGAGCCAGTCCCTGCCGCTGGTAGGACGAGCCGATCGACGTCCCGTAGATCTTGTCCGGGACCTCCAGGAGCCGGCTGTAGACGACCCGGCCGACCACCTGGCCGTGCTCGATGACGAACGGCACCTCGTGCGCCCGCACCTCGAGCACCACCCGCGTCCCCTTGTTGCCGGCCTCCCCGTACCCGAACCCCGGGTCGAAGAAGCCCGCGTAGTGGATCCTGAACTCGCCCACGGTCGGATCGAACGGCACCATCTCGGCCGCGCAATTGGGCGGCACGACCACGCGCCGACGCGAACCCAAGATGTAGAAGTCTCCAGGATTCAGGATGAGCCGGTCGTCGGGCAGGTTCCGAATCTCGTCCCAGAAGTCGCCCGGATCGTAGTGATCCACCCGGCGCAGGTCGATGAGGGGGGCGTTCTTCCGGCCCCGGTAGCCGACGACGTCCGCCGCGTTCCTGCCCCGGAGGTTGACCGAGAGCTTCACGCCCTTCTCGATGTCCGCCTGCGCCGGACCGTCGTCGTCGACGATGAGGTTCTCCTCCTCGTTCAGGCGTTCGAGCAGGCTGTCCGTCGGCGGCGGGTTGCCCCGCACGAACCGCAACTGCGACAACCGCACCCCCTGCTGCACGATCACCGAGAACGTCCGCGGGACGATCTCTGCGAACAGCGGACCCGAGTGGCCGTCCGGCACGCGCTCGAACTCGACGCCCCGGTCCACAATCAGGCGCGTGAACACGTCGAGCCGGCCGGTGGTGCTCTTCGGATTGGCCTTCGCCCACACCCCCCGCGGCAGCCGCAGGCTCTCCATCAGCGGCGCGAGGTAGACGCACCCCTTCTCTAGAATCGCCGGCGACGACAGGTCCAGTTCGGCCATGGACAGCGCGTCGAGCTTGCGCTTCACCATGGAATCGCGGCCCGGCAGGAAGCTGGCCTGCAGGCGGTAGGCGACCGCCCCCAGGCGCAGATCGAGGCTCGCCGGCTGAATCTGATCGTCGGCGAGCGGCTCGGTCGCAACGATGCGGTTGTCGTGATAAAGGGCCTTGATCCGCTGGTACGGCAGGACTCCTGTCCGTACCGCGGGGAGTTCTCTGGGGAGCTCTCTCCGCACGTGTTCCGGGAACAGCACCGTTGCCTGATCGTCCGCTTCGCCCATCTCTCGCAGCTTCCCCGGCCGAGTGTCAACGACGATCGGACCGGTCGTGCAGCTCCTCCCGCGTCGGCTTGCGGCCGTCGACCCACTCCAGCTTTCTCGGTTCCCGGGCCCGCCCCATGAAGCGATTCATCGCAACGTCGTACTCGTCTTCGCCGCGTCGCGCCCTCTCGAGTTGCGCGGCAATCCACTCCGGTGCGCTACGACCGTTCTCCGCCGCCCGAACCTCCACCCATCGGGCGAGATCGTCGGCCAACGCAATGGTGACGTTCTCCATGGCGATCCTCCGGCCTTCCCCGAACCCGAAACAGTGTGACACGGAATCCGACTTCGACCACACGCGTCCAGCCGTCCCAGCGCAAATGCGGCCCCCCGCGCCCCTCCATCCGCCCGCCGAGCCGCCCGGCATGCTACGCGAGGCCGTCGCCGGTGTTGACGGCGAGCAAACCGCCTCCCCCGCCCGCCGAGCCGCCCGCCGTGCTACGCTTGGGGCGCTTCGGAACGACGGATTGCAGGAGGAGATGCGTGATGCGTGCATGGGCGGTTATAGGCGTTCTCGCGATGGCGGCGTGCGGCGGCGGGGCGGAGCCGGAGCCGGCGGCCGAGCCGGAGGCGCCGCCGAGCGCGGGGACGATCGAGCGGCTCGATCCGGCCTTCGACGCGCTGGTGCCGGCCGACGCGGTCATCGAGGAGCTGGCCGGCGGGTTCGGCTTCACCGAGGGGCCGTGGTGGATCGATGACGGGGACGGCTACCTGCTCTTCAGCGACATCCCCGGCAACCGCATCGTCAGGTGGGACCCCGACGGGACCGTCAGCGACTTCCTGAACCCGGTCTACGAGGGCGAGCACGAGGAGGGGCGGCTCGTCGGCTCGAACGGCATCACCGTCGACCCCGACGGGAACGTGGTCTTCACCGAGCACTTCAACGGCCGCATCTCGCGGATCGGCACCGACGGGACGCGGAGCGTGGTCGTCGACAGCTTCGAGGGGGGACGGTTGAACAGCCCGAACGACCTCGACTACCACAGCGACGGCTCGCTCTACTTCACCGACCCCGCCTACGGGCTGCCGAGCCCCGAGGCGCGGGAGCAGGACGTGAACGGCATCTACCGGCTGAGCGCGGACGGCGAGCTCGCCCGCCTCGGCGAGCAGACCGGCCCGAACGGCATCGCGTTCTCGCCCGACGAGTCGACCCTGTACGTGGCCGACAGCGCCACCCGGCAGTGGATGGCGTACCCGGTGAACGAGGACGGCACCCTCGGCGAGGCCGGGCTGCTGCTCGACGCCAGCGCCTCGGAGGAGAGCGGCTCGGCCGACGGCCTGAAGATCGACGAGCAGGGCAACCTGTGGGCGACGGGCCCCGGCGGCGTCTGGGTGATCGCGCCGGACGGGACGCATCTCGGGACGATCAAGCCGAACGAGGTGCCGGCCAACGTGGCGTGGGGCGACGCGGACCGGCGCACGCTGTACATGACCGCGCGGACCGGGCTCTACCGCATCCGCGTGAACGCGGTCGGCAACCAGTAGGCGTTGCCTTGCCGAGCGGCGCGGAATCGCCGGCTTGGCTCACCTCGCGGGTCTGGCTCGCCGAGAACGGACCGCAAGGCGAGGGCTTCCAGGCCGGGCTGCGCCGCCAAGCGGCGCGACATGGGATCCGGTGCCGCGGGAATCGGAGCTGCAAGCGAGGGTCCGGGCCATCCGGGCCGTCCGGCGGCGCAGCAAAGGAGGTCGACGATGCGCTATCCCCTGATCGCGGCGTTCGCGGCGGCGTTGAGCATCGGACTGGCGGCCGCCCCTGGCACCGCCCAGGACACGGGCACCGAGTGGGCCCCGCCGGAGACCCCGTGGGGACACCCCGATCTGCAGGGCGTCTGGGACCAGACCACCGGCACGCCCCTCGAACGGGCGGCCGACGCCGGCGACCGCGAGTTCCTGAGCCAGGAGGAAGCGGCGGAGCGCGAGCGGCGGCGGTTCGCGGCGTTCGACGCGCCGCCGCGGGCGGGCAGCCCCGGCAACTACGGCTCGCAGTGGCGCGACGGGTCGCGCAACGCCCTGACCCGCACGTCGCTGATCGTCGATCCGCCGGACGGGCGCATCCCCGCCCTCACGCCGGCGGGCGAGCGCCGCGCGGCCGAGAACGCGGCGCGCCGACGCGACCATCCCGCCGACTCGTGGACCGACCGCAACCTGTGGGAGCGCTGCATCACCCGCGGCACGCCCCGCGTGCCGAACAACTACAACAGCAACATCCTCATCCTGCAGACGCCGGACGCGGTGGTGATGCTGAACGAAATGATCAACGAGACCCGCGTCGTCCCCCTCGACGGCCGCCCCCACGTCGCCGCCCGCGTCCGCCTGTGGAACGGCGACTCCCGCGGACGCTGGGAGGGCGACACGCTGGTCGTAGAGACCACCAACTTCAGCGACCAGCAAATGTTCCGCGGGTTCCCGGTCGGCGGCCTCCGCCTCGTCGAGCGGTTCACCCGCACCGGGCCGGGCAGCATCGACTATGAGATGACCCTCAGCGACCCGTCGACCTACACGCGCGACTGGACCGTGGTGCTGCCCATGATCGCCAACGGCGGCGGCATGTTCGAGTACGCCTGCCACGAGGGGAACTACGGCATGGAGGGAATTCTCGCCGGCCATCGCGCCGAGGAGTTGGCGGGGCAATGACTCGAGCCGGGGTCCGTCCGTCGACGCCTGACCGATCGTCGCACGGAGGAACGCGCGGGCCGGAGAATCGAGCCGCCGCCCGCATCCCGGTCACCGCGGCCAGCCCCTCGTCGCACCGGGGAGACGACGAGCCGGGGACTCAAACCGCGGTCGACGAGCCACAGGCGCGGCCGCCGGGACAGCGACAGTCGCGGACGTTGGGCGCGGCGCTGGCCGTGCTCGGACTCGCCTTCGCACCGTCACCCGCCGCGGCGCAAGCCCCGTCCCCGACCCCGGCCGACTTCGTTCCCGTGACCGACGCCATGCTCCAGGACCCGGCGCCGGAAGACTGGCTGACGTGGCGGCGCACCCTCGACGCCTGGGGCTACAGCCCCCTCGACCAGATCGACCGGTCGAACGTCGGCGACCTGCGCATGGCGTGGACCCGGGCGCTGACCCCCGGCAGCCAGCAGGGCACGCCCCTCGTCTACCGCGGCGTGCTCTACATGCCGAACCCGGGCGACGTCATCCAGGCCCTCGACGCCGCGACCGGCGACCTCGTGTGGGAGCACCGCCGCGACCTACCCGACGACATCTACGACCACGTCGGCCGGCTCGCCGTCACCAACCGCAACCTCGCCATCTACGACCGGCTCATCATCGACACCAGCGCCGACAACTTCGCCTTCGCCCTCGACGCCCTGACCGGCGAGCTGGTTTGGGAGACCCGCATCCTCGACTACCGGACCCACCCCGCGACGCACAGCGCGGGGCCGATCATCGCCGGCGGCAAGACCGTCTCGGGGCGGAGCTGCCGCCCCGCCGGCGGGCCGGAGGCCTGCGTCATCACCGCCCACGACGCCCTCACCGGGGCCGAGCTGTGGCGGCGGCGCACCACCCCCGCCCCCGGCGAGCCCGGCGACGAGACGTGGGGCGGCGTGCCCGACGCCGAGCGCAAGCACGTCGGAAGCTGGATGCCCCCGAGCTACGACCCCGAGTTGAACCTGATCTACGCCGGCACGTCGGTCACCTCCCCCGCCCCCAAGTTCATGCTCGGCGGCGCCGACCTCGCGCACCTGTACCACAACTCGACGCTCGCCCTCGACGCCGACACCGGCGAAATCGTCTGGTACTACCAGCACCTCAACGACCACTGGGACCTCGACCACCCCTTCGAGCGGATGCTGCTCGACACCGCGGTCACCCCCGACCCCGACGCGGTCGACTGGATCAACCCGCGGCTCCAGCCCGGAGAGGTCCGCCGGGTGATGACCGGCGTGCCCGGCAAGACCGGCGTCGTCTATACCCTCGACCGCGCGACCGGCGAGTTCCTCTGGGCCACCCCGACCATCGCCCAGAACGTCATCACCCACATCGACGGCGCCACCGGCGCGGTCACCGAGAACGGCGAGGTCACGTTCAGCGCCCTCGGGCAGGAGATGCTCGTCTGCCCCACCTGGGCGGGAGGCCGGGGTTGGCAGTCCGGGGCCTACAGCCCCCTGACGAGAGCCATGTACTTCCCCATGCGCAACACCTGCGCGCGCATGCTGTCGACGCTCGACAGCGGCCTGCGCACCTACGCGCTGGCCGCCCGGCATCAGCTCGCGCCGGGCACCGACCTGCTCGGCACGGTGCGCGGGATCTCCGTGGAAACGGGCGCCACCACATGGCTCTACGAGCAGCGCGCCGCCACCTGGTCGCTCGTCGCCACCGGCGGCGGGCTCGTGTTCGGCGGCGACGTCAACGGCCGGTTCCGCGCGTTCGACCACGAGACCGGCGAGGTGCTGTGGCAGATCAACCTCGGCTCGCCGGTCACCGGCTACCCCATCAGCTTCGCCGCCGCCGGCCGCCAGTACGTCGCCGTCAGCACCGGCAGCGCCGCCCAGTCGTCGACCCAGCTCCGCATCACCCCCGAGCTGCGGCCTAGCGCCGGCAACAACCTGTTCGTGTTCGGGCTGCCGGAGCCGTAGGGCGGTTGTGCCTCGCTGGATAGCGATGTGCGTCATGCGGACGGAATCGCCTGGCCGTTGTCGTCAGGGCGTACTGCCGATCTCGCGTGATGGGACGAGACGTGTCAGGAGACGACCTTGAATGCGCGATCGACGTCGAGACTCGTGCGAGGCGGTGACTTCGCGGCCGAAGTCGATGTCGAGCTGCTGCAAGCCGATGGCGGCTGGGCCCCGTACTTGCGGCTGGAGGACGCCGACAAGCTCGACGATGTCCGCGACGCCCTCTGCGCCGGCGACATCGCCCGTGCATCCAGGATCGCGGACCGTGTGTACCGGTTGACCCCTCTCTACGTCTCCCGCGAAGCCGACAAGCCGCGTGGGGCCATCGACCATAGCGTCTGACGCCCAAGGCCGGGGAGTTTCCTGCACCGTCCCATGATGTCGTCGGCCTGATTGGCGTCGGACGCTCGGCTTCACATGAGCCAGTTCTCCACCACCAGGTCCGGCACCCGCTCGAAGTGCTTCGTGTTCCCGGTGACCACGATCAGTCCCCGAGCGAGCGCAATCGAAGCGATCCTGATATCCGCATCGCCGATCGGCGTTCCCCGCCGCTCGAGTTCCGCCCGTATGTCCCCGTACCGTCTGGCCGCGTCGGCGTCGAAGGGCAACATGGGCAGGTACGACACCACGCGGTCTTCGACCTCCTGCATCAACCTGCTCGACCGCTTCTTCTTCGCGCCGAAGACCAACTCGCCCAGGGTGATGCTCGAAGAAAACTGCGCTTCCGCGGGCACGGAGGCGACTCTCGCCTGCAGTCTGATCGACGGCTTGCGCTTCATCAGGTTGCTGAGGATGTCCGTATCCAGTAGGTACATCACTGTTCCAACCGCCGACCGAAGTCCCGCCGACGACTCGCGTAGATCTCCTCGATCAGCGCGTCCACTTCCTGATCGTCGATATCGCCCCAAGCCCCGGCCAACGCCAGCGCGCCCCCCGGACGCAACCAACCCCCGGCCACCGCCTCCAAGTCCCGCATCAGCGCTCCTTCGTCCCGGACACTACCGCCCGCATCGAGATGCACGGACTTGTCAAGCGCCCGCACAACTACCGGCCTTGGCACCGCGTGAGGACGTTCCAGAAACGCCGCCAGAGCCTGCGCCTCGTTCGGATACCTCGTCCACAAGACAACGCAGTACGGGCTAGCCGGTCTGATCCGATCCTCCAGAAGATGACCGATGGTGCTAAAGTCCGCATCGAAACCCGTACTTCCATCCGACGATGGCACACCCGCCCCAACGTGAAGATCGGCCACGATAAGCCGTACGTCCGGGCACCGCGGTACGACGCTCGCGTCACCCTTGTAGTGAATCGGCCGGCACATCACCCCTCTGCGTCCAAGCCCGCTCGCCAGAGCCGCGAGATGACTCTGATCATCGCCGATTGCAATCACTGTCGAGCAATTCTCCATCATTCCGCTCCCCCATGAGACCGTCACGACCATCGCGCCATCACACCTTCCCAAGCACCTCGTCTGTCTTTCATCCTCGCTTTCCCCCGTCGCCTCTTGAGTTCAGCTCTTCCGCCGCAAGAGAGCATTCACCGCATCGAACGCACGCTGGAAACGATCCAGCTCTGCCTCGGTCAGTCCGCTCTCAACCGCCCCCGCGTTCGCTGCAAAATAGCGCGCCGGCCGATAGTGGTTGAAGCTCGCACCATCCGGAAGCGGATGCCCTCTCACGTATTCTTCAATACGACGCAAGATTCGCGGATGGCCTCGCTTCAGGTCCGACACTGCAATCGTTGCTCCGAACGCGCCGTTTACAAGCCTCAAATAGAACTCTGAATGAAACATGTCCTCGACGTCAGCCTCATCGGTCCCAGTGTATCTTGCATAGGTAAATACGTTGTTCTTCGCGAGCAGCTTTCTCTTGTACAGGTTCTCGGTATTCTGTTGGTCCTTCTTTTGGTAGTCGATGAGGACCGCAATGTTCAAGTTGGTCTGGGCACCCATAAGGGCCACGAAAGTCGGAACTTTGTCCGAGCCTCCGACCGGAGTGATGGTCCACTTGGGGTCGAGACCCGGTCTGCCTCGCTCCTGCAGGAGACTGGACATGGTCTGGATATACAGGAGGTCCGATGGACCCTCAACGACCAGACAATTAGGTCCTACGAAAAGTGTCTGGTAAATCTCGTACCCAAGAGCACCCTGCAGCGGAAACAGGCTGTCCGGCGTGGCGTCCAGGACTTCGGCAGTAACTCGAGTGCCCTGCCGTTCCTCGTTCAGGTCATCGCAGCCACGTTCGATGCTGAGATCCTGGACGATACGCACACGGTCGAAGTGTTGCGGATCGACCATGAAGGGCGAGTGCGTCGTGTAGATAAGTTGGTGCCGGGTCTTGAGATCCTCCTCGAAATACCTTAGAAGATCGGCTTGAGCCTTCGCGTGTAAGGACAGGCCCGGTTCGTCCAGGAGTAGAATGAGGTTCTCTCCTTCCTGCTTGAGCTTGAAGTACCAGGCCAGGAACGAGAAGAACCACACGAAGCCCCGCGAGCGAGTTCCGAGCCCCGTGCTCACCATATGCCTAGTGTCATGCACCCGACCCCAAATGTTCATGCCATTGGTCATGCCTGGACCGTCTTCCGGCTGTGCTGGCCGAATATCGAACTTCATCCGCAGATGCTTGTTTTGCGACCAGTAATTGAGAACCTTCTGCGTCAGTCGATTCTCGGCGGCCTCAAGCTTCGCGATGAGTGCCTGCGTTTTGCGCGGATCGACCAGCCTGTTGAGGTCCAGACCAGCGAGGGAGATCAAGCCGAGCAGCGGCTTATCCGCCGAATCAAGGCTGCCGCTCGCCAATCGGCTCCTGAGTGCATCAAGACTGTCCTGCCCCTTCATCTGATAGTATTCGTCAAAATAGAGAAACTTGGGAATACGTTTCTTGAGGATGCTGGTATAGATGACGTGAGCCACATCATGATCGGATATTTCCTGCAACTTCGGTGTGAGGGCCTGCACTGCCTCGGTCTGTTCGCTGTCGGCAAGAACGTCCGCCATCCCGCTAAATGACGTACATGCCCGTACCTTGATCGCAATTGGATCCGGAAGACCCGCCCTTTCGACCAAATAGGAGGTTGCCTTCTTGTCATCAATGTTCAGCTCCGAGAATGTTACTTCGTTTGAGTATCCCTTACAGAGAACCAGACCGGGATTGTGATCGCAGAGACAGTCTGGACCATAGACTTCGCGTACGGCTTCGATGTCCGCGGTCTCCAGTGAGTACGTGGCGCGAACGACCAATGCCGGCTCACGGCTACCCGCTACCACGGCATCCTCGTAATCGCTCACCGCTCGACGAGGATAGTCCTCGGTAACGTCGAAAGCGCCCTCTGACTCGGAGACCGGATTCAGACGGTACAGCGCCTTCAGTAACGCGGTCTTGCCCGCTTCGTTCTTGCCAACCAAGCAGGTGACGTCGCCAATATCGAACTCCGTAGAGTCCCGGATGCTCTGGAATTCCGTGATGTGTACCTTGCTGAGTTTCATCGCTGCCTTCCTCTATCGTCCTTACGTTTCCGAGTCATCGACCAACCCCAGCTCCCGTAGCGGCTCAAGCACGCCATTCTCCAGTCTCGCCTCGTCGAAGACGGTGTCCGACTTGGCCTCTACGCTGACGGAGACCCTGCCGGCGAGGTCGGCGAGGTTCGCGAGGGCGTTCCAGGCGTTGAACAGCTCGTCCCGGTCGGCGGTGAACGAGATGGTGAATTCGCCGGGCTTCTCCACCGTGGACGGCTTCCGGTCGTCGTCGGCGTCAGGTTTCTCTCGAACCAATCCGGCACCGCCCGGTCCGCCGTACCCGCCGGTCTCGCCGGCGGCCGTACCGCCTGCCGAGCCGGTGGTCGCAACCGGACTCTCGGGCAGGGCGGCCGGCACGATGAGGAAGCCCAAGTCGAGGTCGATCTCGTCGTCCGCCACGGCTCTCTCGAAAGCGACGCGGCTGCGGTCCACTCGGTAGCGGCCGTCGTCGCCCAGCTCGGGTCGGCCGGTGACGTACCCGAACAGGCCCGTCTCGACCCCGCGCGCGATCGCCTTGCGCACCACGTCGTCGGACTGCAGCCGCGGGAATCCGAGGAAGGAGAAGAACCCGGACACCACCTTGTCGGTCGCGATGCCGGGGCCGCCCGGTGCGTCCGCGCCGAGCCGGAACAGATCGACGATCTTCCCCGGCGCGAGCGTGCCGAAGATCCGGCGCTGGACGGTCGTCAGCAGCTCCATCAGGCGCTCGTGGATCTGGGCGCGCTTCTTGTGGTCGAGCGTCGTCTGGAGAGGACGGCCGCCCATGCCGACGACATCCAGGACGAGCCCGCCGTCGCCGGAGGCGGGCAGCCAGACGGCGTTGTACAACTTGAGCAACGCCGACTCCGCCGCCGCCTGTTCAGTAGCGGCGCGTTCCGTGAGCTGGCTCTTCTGCGCGGCGGTAAGGTTGTGTTCGCGCCACCGTTGCTTGACGCGCTCGACGGCGAGCAGGTAGCGGACGGCCCGTCTCAGGCTTTCCACCTGATCCGCGGCGGGCACGGCCAATCCGAGACCGTTGCGGAACTCCCGCGTCTGATTGCCGCAGTGCTCGCAGAGGTCGCGCGCCCGCCGCCGCTGTTCCTCGCGGCCGAGCGCGGCGAACTCGATGGGCAGATACGCGATCAGGAACTGCGCGTCGCGGTCGGCGACCTCCCCGGACTTCGCGGGCCAGACCACCGCCCCCCGCCGACCGGCCAGCCGTTCGTCGATCAACTTCAGAATGCCGTCGCGTAAGGGGCCGTCGTCGCGGGCCACGGCTTCCGCCTCCTGCTCGACGAGCAGGGTCACGTTGGGATCCTTCTTGAAGCAGTAGCGTACGCCGTCGAAGTGGAGATACAGGCATTGCTCCCTGAGCTCCTTCAGGCACGCCTGCACCGTCGTGCTGTCGAGGTCGGGGCCGACGCTGACGCCCAGTAGCTCGGGCTCGCCGATACCCGGCGGCAGCACGTCGCCTTCCTCGCTCCCGGAACGGCTCAGCCCGCCGAACGAGTACAGCAGAACGGCCGTCGCCAAGCGGCGCGCGGGCTCCCGGCCCGCCTCGGTGGTTAACTCCCGCGCGCGCCGGTCGTCGATGCGCCGCGTGCGGGCGTTGGCACCGACGAAGTCGTGCTCCAGGCAGGCTTGAAAATCTTCCCGCTGCCCGACCTCCCTGAAGAAGGCGAGACGCACGTCGTTGTCATGCAGGGGAACGTCGCCGGGGCCCAGCAGCAGCCGCGACCGGCCCGCACGGTGGGCCGCGCGCAGGCAGGACGCCAGGAACCGCAGGGCGCCGCGCGTACGCTGGAACTCGGGAACCGCCGCCCAACGTTCCCGCATCAGGTCGACCAGAGCCGGGTGGAACGGATAGGACGCCTGAATTCGGTCGCGGAGCGACAACCCGTCCTCGTCCGCCTGCCGCCGTTCGGGCTCGTCCTGCGCATGGGCGCGGCGCATCCGGGTGTACACGTCGCGCCACGCTTCCGCCGCGGCGGCGGCCGCTTCTCGATCCGGTGGCTTCGCCAACAACCGCCGCTGGATCACGTTGAGTATCTCGTTGCCCTCCACCGGCTCGCGGCGCTGGTCCTTGCGCGCGGCGAGGTGCTCGACAGTGCGCAGCAGGCTGGTGTATTCGAGCGACTCACGCCGGCTCGACTGCAGCGAGTAGACCAGCACCGCATCGTCCACGTTGCCGACCGCAACCGTCAACCGCTGCAGGAACAACAGCGTCTCGTCGCGCAGCGTGGTCTTCTCGACGGGCACTCCGCCCGCGCTGATGAGGTACCCCAGCACCTCGTCGAGCAGGATCAGGCTCGGCCCCCGCTGGAGCAGCGTGATGATCGCGTCCGCGCCCGGGGCTACGCGCGCCGCATCCTGCCGCCGGACGACCTCGTAGCCGTCGCGCCCGCCGAGCGCCCACGCGATCCAGCCCCACAGGGTCTGCGCGGCGAAGTCCTCGTTCGGCGCGCGCTTGCCGTTCGTCGAATCGAAGAACTGGCCGTCCGCCACCGCCACGCGCACCCCCGCCGGCCGCGGCAGCCCCGCCGCCTCCGGCACGGCGTCGAGCGCGGTCCGAACCCGCGCCGCGTGCAGCAGCGCGGCCAGCGTATGCGACTTGCCGCCGCCGAAGGGCGTCAGCAGCTTGAGCACGCGGTTGCCGCCGGCGCCCGCCAGCCGCCCGAGCACGTCCTCCAGCAACGACTTGAGGCCGCTGGTCAGGTACGACGCGCGGAAGAAGCTGTCGGCATCGCGGTAGACGGCCGGCACCCGCGGCAACGCCGACGCCGGCAGGCCGAGGTCCCTTCCGACCACGTAGTCGGCCAGCGTGCCGAGGTCGAGCGCGAAGACGTCCTCGGAGAACGTCGGCGACAGGACGTCCGGATGCAATTCCACGCGTTCCAGCCACGGGCGGGGTGTCGCGCTCATGAAGCGTCGTTCTCCTGAAAGAGGCCCGGCTGGCCGGTCACCCGTTCTTCAATCTCCCGCGTGAGCGTGGCCCCGCCCATGACGCCTTGCCAATTGGCGTTGAGTTTGGCCAGGGCGCGCAGCTCGGCCGTCGAAGCCGAATCGAGCACGTCTGAGCGCCCGAGCACCGGCGCGCAGAGGGCTTGGGTGACCAGACGAAGCTGTTCCTGATTCGGGCGCGCGGCGTCGAGAAAGGCTTGGAGCTCGCCCGGGCGGTTGTCGAGCAGCCAGAGCAGACGGTGCGTGACGTCGACCAGCGACGCCGGCCCTCCGTCCGTGCCAAGCCCGAGACCGTCAGCGCCGCCCCGCTCCTCGAAGCCGCGCACACGGAACTTGCCGCCGGTCTTCTCTACCAGCGCCGGGGGCGGACCCGCGAGTCCGTCGATTTCGATGCCCTGCGGATAGCAGAAGACGTAGGCCTCGCCGCCCTCGATGCTCGTTTCGCGATACGTGAACCGCCACAGGATGTAGAAGCGCGTGAGCGCGTCCACGGCCGCCACCGCCGATCCGCGCAGGCCGAAAATCTCCTCGAGCATCACGTCGAGCACCACCCCCTCGACCTCGCGCAGGTAACGCTCGGCCGGCACGGGGTCGCCGTTGGCGTACTCGACCCGCACGAACCGCGTGTAGGCGCGCAGTCCCGCCCCGACGGCGGCCATGAGCAGATCGGCACCGCCGATGCCCTTGCCCCCGGCCCACAACGTGGTCACCCGCTCCCGCGCGATGGCGTGCAGCTCCGGTTCGACGTCCGTTTCGTAGCGCCCCGTGGCCGCGTCTTCCCGCCGCCGAGCGACGAAGAAGATGCTGTCCGAGAGCGCGGCGGCACCGAGGGCGTTGACGCGACCGCGCGACTCGGTCTGCACCGGCCACGCCTCGGTCACGGTGAGTCCTGCGTCGACCAGCGCGCGGATAAGCGTCGCCCAGCCCTCCGTCGTGCGGTGGGCGTACACGCACACCAGCGGCCCGCCCGGCTTGAGCACCCGCCGCGCTTCCGCGAACGACCCGCGCATCAGCTCCTGGTAGTGCGCCTTCGCCTTCTCCGTGTCGCCGTCGTGTTCGCTGGGCTGCGCAACCGCCTCCCGGCGTTTCGGCGGCGCGGGCAGTGTAAAGTGCTCAGGGTGCAGGTCGCCGAGCAGGCGCTTGAGCCAGACGTAGAAGAACGCGGAGAGATCGGCGTAGTAGATGCTGCTGTAGTACGGCGGATCGGTGATGACCGCGTCGAAGCTCTCGTCGTCGTAGAACAGCTTCTCAGCATTGCCGCGCGTGACGATCGACGGGTGTTCGACCTCGGCGAGCTTCCGAATGCAGAACGCTTCCCGCTCCAGCGCGAAGGGCAGACTGCCCTCCGTACGCGCCAGACAGTTGATTTCGGAAAAGTCGTACACCATCTTCAGCGCCTGACGATCGCCGATGGCGCCCTTGGTTCGCCCAACCGCCGGCTCCCACCGCGCAAACTTGTTGAGCACGATGACCAGTCGTCCGAACGCCATGCCGAAGTAGGTCACGAGCGCCCGAGCGCGATCTTCCGCCATACCGCCGTCGAGCATCTCAACGTGGGCCTGCCGGACGTGCTTGATGAGCGTGAAGAGGACGAGCAGTTGCCGTGACGTGAATAGGTCGCGATAGCGTGCTACCCCGTAGGCCGGCAGTTGATCACGCAGTTTACCTTGCAAGGAGTCGCCGGGAGGCTCGCAATCGAGCTCGTCCCCAAGGATCGCGAGGCGCTGCCGCATTTCTTCTTCCGACGGAATGGGCGAAACGGAGGGGCACTCCGGACCCAGATACACTTTGCGCCGCCTCTTCGACCCGGGTCGTTTCGGAGGCAACGCGGCGACCACCGCCGCGAGCGACTCCCCCATGCGACCGGCGCCCCCCATCTCCTTGACGTGTTCGGAGGAGGCGGGCGTGTTGCACGCCACGCAGACCGCCTGTCCCGCGCCCGTCTGCTCCTCATGCTGGGCAACGTCCCCGACGGACTTCCCGGACACGATGTCCCAGCACAGACGGCTTTCGTCGACGCGGGGAACCGCAGCCACCGCGCCGCCCTTCTTGCGCAACCACGCCTGCCGAACCAGCGGAACGGGAGCCGAGCAACCGGGCCGACGACAGGGAACGGTACGCGCCCAGATGTAGGCGACGGGGTCCGCTTCGCGTGGAGTACCGCTCTTCCTGCCGCCAAGACGGCCGAACAGCGTGGCCTGCTCGGCGACTTCCCGCGACTCGGTGATGGGGATGGTCGGGTACAGATCGCCGACGTCCTCCCGCGTCCGCGCGAGAACGACCTCGCCCCAGCGCTCGAAATCGTCGGCCAGCTTCCGACCGAACCGTTGCGGATACACCAGCGTGCACAGCTCGATCAGGTGGGCGACCGGGTTGTAGTCGACGGCGTGGCTCTCACACCCCAGGCGGGCGGCCTCCAGCGGAATCGCACCCCCTCCCGCGAAGAGATCCAGCACCTTCGGCCCGCGCCCGCCGTGCGCCGCCCGAATCCGTTCGCGCGCCTCGCTGACCACTGTCGGATCGGGCTCGTACGCGGCGAGCCTCGCCACGAACGAGCCGGCCTTCTCCCGCTCCGCATCGGACTTCGGCGCCGGCACCAGCGCGGCATACACGGCCGCACGCGACGCCGTGATCGGGCGTCGGGCCGGCCAGTAGTGGACCAGCTCCACGTACCGTCGCGGATGGAGCTTCTCCTTGGACGCGATAGCATTCAGCACCTCCAGCGGCAGGTAGTCCTCGATGAGCCGACGGTCGTTCGCGGTCATCGCAGGCACCGCCCCCCGTTGTCTGGAAGCCCGCCCCCCGCGCAACCCATCTCGGTCAGAAACCGTGACGGATCCTTGGGCCACCCCCGGTAGTGCCGAGCCCGCGACAGGATCAGACACCTCCGCGTGCGGGTGATGGCGACGAAGCACCCGCGACGCTCTTCTTCGAGCGCCCCGCTGCCGTCGCCCTTCTGCACGCTCTGCCAGGAGGGCAGTACTCCTTCAACGAGGCCGATCAGGTACACCGTGTCGAACTCCTGGCCCTTGGCACCGTGGATGGTCGTCAGCGTCACGGTGCCGGCCGCGAGTGTCGGCTCCTTGGGACGGAGCTGCAGCTCTTGCAGGAAGCGGTCGAGCGATCTCAATCCCCGGGTGGCTCTGAGCTCGCGCCAGATCCTGCGCCAAGCGTTCAGGTCGTCCTTCACGTCGTCGTCTTCGGTAGCGTCACGCTCGAAGAGCTCAAGAATCCGCGGGACCGCGACCGTCAGTTTGGACCGCCCGGCGGCCAAGTCCGCAATCCCCTGAACCAGCTCCGTGACGGATTCGGTCATCTCGGCAGCGCGCACGGCGGCCGTCCACGCCTCCAGGAAACCGATGTCGTCGGTCTCCCACCTCGACGCGAGCGCCTCCCGATCGAGCGGCGACGCGAAACCCTCGAACGTGTTGACGAGCACCGCCATGTTGCGCCGGTCCAGCGGGCGGTCGATCTGCTTCAGACAGGCGACCAGCCACCGCATCTGCGGCGAAACGAACTCGTCGCGCCGCACGGCGATCGAGGCGGAGACCCCGACGGCCGTGAGCGCCCGGTGCATCTCTTGCAGGAGAAACCGGCTTCGGGCCAGCACGGCCGTACCGCCTCGACCCTCGTGATCGAGCCCGGCTATGTCGTCGGCGATGCCGGCGACCTCGTCGGCGTGCGTCTCAAACTCCAGGTATCGGATTTGTCCTTCGTCCGAACCGGCCGCCCGGGCCGGGGCGGGCATTGCCGGGTGTTTTGCGGGGGCGCGCACCGTGTTGTAGACCACGAGACGATTCGCCGCCTCGACGATGCGCGGCGGGCAGCGGAAGTTCTCCGGCAACTGCACCACGTCACACGAAAAGTCCCTCACCAGATCGCCGATTCGACGTACGTTCGCACCGTTCCACTCGAAGATTGTCTGGTCATCGTCAGCGACGGCGAAGAGGTCCCGGAAGTCGCCGCCGGCCATGCCGCGCAACAATGCATATTGCGCCCCGTTCGTGTCCTGAAACTCGTCGATCAGCCAGTGCCGGTACACGGTCCGGTAGTGCCGGGCCATGGCCGGATACGCGAACAACCGGCTCGCCTCGAGAATGAGGGAGTTGAAGTCCAGGGCGTTGGTGCGGCGCAGCTCATCCTCGTACAACCGATAGGCATGCGCGATTCGGCCGGCGTCCTCGGCCACCGATCCGTTCAGGCTGACGAGATGCCGTTCCGCCTGTTCGGGCGGCACGAGCCGAGCCTTCAGATCGTCGATCGCCTTCAGGGCAACGACACCCGCGTCTGCGGCGTCCCGTACGCCATCACGCCGAAACGCATCGTCCAGCACGGCGCGCCGATCCGCCGTCTGCGAGTAGATCGCGAAGTCCGGCTTGATGCCCAAGTGCACGCCGTGCTGCCGCAGCACCTGGGCGCAGAAGCCGTGGAACGTGGCGATGTCGGCGCGTTCAGCCAGTCCGGGCACCAGCCCGGTCACCCGGCGCTCCATCTCGTGGGCCGCCTTGTTCGTGAACGTCAGGGCCAGAACACGAAACCGCTGATCCCGGGATGAATCCAGCAAGCGAGCGATGCGGCACGTCAGCACCCGCGTCTTGCCGGAACCTGGCCCGGCCAGGACGAGCAGAGGGCCGGCGGGCCAGTTCACCGCCCGGCGCTGGATGTCCGTCAGCTCGGCGAGAGCCGATTCAAGCAGGTCTTCCATCACGTCAGTTCCCGCAACTGCTCGACCGCCCATCGGAACGCCGCCGGCGCGCGTTGCACGATGTCCGGGTCGGCGCGAAGCCTCGTCGCGAGCGCGGCTGCGCAAGCCGTCTTGTGGTCTCTCAGGCGCCGAGCAAAGGCCTCGTGAGATAGCTCGTCCGGGTTGGCGACACCCAACTCGGCCAGGATCTCCCGCAGCTCTGGGCCGAGCCCATCCGCCACGAACTGCGCCTCCAGGTCGCCATCGGGATGACGCCGGCACCGTCGATTGACGTCATCCTCGCCGAACCCACGATTCCGGATGCTGCGAATGTACTTCTCACCTTCATCGTCACCGTCGAACACGGCCAGCCACGGGATGCCGAGCGCCCGCGCGAGCGCCGCGAACGCGGCTGGACTGCCGTTGTTCTTGGCGTCGATGACCGCGACGCCGTGCTGGTCGAGATCGTAGCTCAGCGCTTGAGCAACCGCATGCGCCACGAGATAGTCGGCCTGCCCCTCGACGATCATCCAGCGCACGGCGAAGAAGATCTCGCCGCGCGTGCGCCGGGCGAACGTCTCGAGCGCCTGAAGCTCTCCGTCCGGGATGTAGAGGGTCGACCGATCCCGCAAGTCACGCAGCGCGCGCTCGATCTCGCTGCGGTCTTCATGCGAGCCGTAGAGTCGGAGCAGGGCTCGATATTGCTGTTCGTCGAGCACGCCGTTCACCGTGAGCGTCCCGACCGCGTTCTCGTACTGGAGCAGACCGGCCGATTGGTTGACCACCGCCTCCAGGCCGTCGAGCTTCGGAATCGGGGCGGAGAAGCTCGCCGGCAGCGACCTGACCTCCGTTCCCTGCTTCTTCAGACGCACCAAGCGCAGATCCCGGAACGGGACGTGCTGAACGAAATAGGGCGAGTGGGTCGTGACGATCTTCTGGCCGGGCAGGGCGCGGACATGGTCCCACAGCGTACGGGCGGCCTGCGGGTGGAGGTGCGTCTCGGGCTCTTCGAGGGCCAGCACCGGCTCGCTGTCTTGTTCGTACAGCTCGCGGACGAGATGTTCGACGAACGCCTGGAACAGGAAGATCACCGAGAGGCTCTGAATACCCTGGCCCTGTCGGGGAAGCGGCAGCCACGGCGAGTCCGGCTCGTTGCGCAGGATGATCTCGGCCTTGGAGATCAGATCCCACATCTTGAGCGGGACCATGCGCAGATCGACACTGCCGTCTCGATCGCGGGCGGCGATCCTCGTGGTTCCGGACAGGGTGTCGGCGATCTCCTGCAGGCGTTGATCCGCCTTGAGCAGGCGGCGGTTGAGCATATCGAGGATCCGCAACGCCCGCGACTCCAGGTCGGCGGGAATCTCCAGCGCCTTGAGCAAC
Organism: Vicinamibacterales bacterium; assembly: GCA_963664545.2. Classification (GTDB taxonomy): domain Bacteria; phylum Acidobacteriota; class Vicinamibacteria; order Vicinamibacterales; family UBA8438; genus JAJEEA01. The sequence goes on from OY761475.2 coordinate 5,823,324, forward strand.
CGCCCCCAGAACTGCGAACGCGGCGAGAACTCGTCGTCGACGTCGCGCAATGCGTCGAGATAGAACACCGGCAGATAGCGCCAGAAGCGATCGAGGTTGATGCGGCGTGCACTGCGCCCGACGAGCGGCTCACGCCGGGCGTCGAGGAACTCCCAACTCGGTTCGAACGCGCCACTCTCTTCGCTCCACGCACATCGCGTGCGAAGCGAGATCGACCGGCGGCCGGTGTGCGGGTCCAGTTGAACGATTTGGTCGAGGTCTTCGGAGATGACGGCCGGCCATTCTTCCGGTTCGGCCTCCTCTGCGGCGAGCTCGATGCTGACGCCGGGCGAGGCCTTCGGATCGTCCGTATCGCGGGCGAGGTGCACGTCGTACTCGGTGAAGCCGGTTCCGCGTTGTCCCCAGCGGCGCGTCAGGGCGATGCGCAGCGCGTCCAGGATCGCGGTCTTGCCGGCGTTGTTCGGACCGACGAAGACCGTGGTCTCGCCCAGATCGAGGGCGAGATGCCTGATCGAGCGGAAGTTCCTGATCTCGAGTCGCGTTACGCGCATCCCGCTCGGCTCCTCTTCACGGCGACTCCGCCCGCTGCCCGCGGGCGGCCTGCTCCACGGCGTCGGCCGGCAGGTCGTAGTAGCGGGCGGCCACGATCTCTCGCTTCGCGTGGTCCAGGCACGCGGCCGGGTTCCGCACCATGAGCGGGACGGGATCGGGATCCTCGAGCGGGTCCCAGACGACGTACAGCCAGTACGTGTCGCCGAGCTGCTGCGCCTTGTACCACTCGTTGGTGGTCAGTCGCACCGGCTGCCCGCGCCGGCGGCCCTTGACCTCGATGCGGCGCACCCCGTTGACCGGATCCAGGTAGCCGGTCTGGGGGTCCGGCGGCGCGAGGCTGCGGACGTCGAAGCCGATCTTCAGGTGGCCGACGCGTTCGCAGGTGCGGCCCCGGCTCTCTTCGTGGTCGACCGCGACGTCTTCGGCGGCCAACTCGATGCGCCGCCGCAGCCCGGCGTCGGGTTCGCCGGCGGCGATGGGAACGTCGCTCGTTTCCGCGTCCGCCGGCAGCACGAGACAGCACGCGACGTGACGCACGGGTCCGTGGCGGGCGATACAGAGGTGCTCGATGCCGGCGAGGCGTTCCCGCCGGGTACGACGGAGGTCTTCAAGCTCGTGTTCGGCGCGCTGCCGGGCCAGTGCTACCTCGGGCTCCTTCCCTTCGCGCGCCCGCAACGCCATGACGCGGCTCTGCGCGCTCCTGACGCGGGCGTCGAAGGACCGGCCGAGGTAATCGCGCGCGACATCGGCGTAGCGGCCGCGCTCGGCCTGCGCCTCGCGTCTCCGCTCCAGTTGGATGGTCGACTTCACGAAGTCGGCGACGGGCTCCTGGTCGAACGCCGGCACTGTCTCCGGCGGGTGCGGATGCGCCGGCAGGTCGATGAGGACGTCGGCCGGCACGAGGCGGTAGCGGTCGGACGCGGCGACGCCGTCGCCGAGCGCCTCGCGCACCCCTACGAGTTCGGCGTGAATCGTCGCCGCGCCGCCCGCGGTCGTCTGACCGCGTACCGCGATATCCAGGAAGTGGAGTCGGTACGGGGCCTCGGCACCCGGGTCCACGTAGACCGCGGCGCCCGCGGTCACATCGCCGAGGCTCTCCCTCAGCCTCTCGTCCACCGCGCCGTAGAGCGGGTGGCCGGGACCGAGCAGCACCGCGTCGAGGTGCCGGTCCTGCTCCAGATGCTCCTTGTAGAAGGTCAGCTTGCGGTAGGCCAGGTCCGGCGCGCCGAGACGCCGCACGGCGTCAAGCCGTTCCGAACGGAGATCGGCGAGCACGTGCTCGACCCGCCACAGGCCGTCCGCCCGCGCCTCGGTGCGGAGTCCGACGGCGCGGGCCGCGCTCAGGAAGTGGGACTCCACGTACCGCGGCATGAGACGGCGCTCTTCCGCTTCCAGATTCGCCTGGGCGAAGGACGAGAAATCGACGTGCGCCCGCGCCAGGGCGATGCCGGTGGCGTCTTCGTACAGCTCGAGCTGCCGCGGGTCGATGCGGTCGATCTCGTCGAGGCAGTCGTGGAGGCGCCCCGGCTCGTACGCCACTTCGCGGAGCATCTCCGGCAGGTTGACCCGGTTCAGCGCCAGCACTTCGCCCACGACGTCGAACACGCGGTCGCCGAGCGCGCCGCGCATGTGGTCGAGCTTGCGCAGGAGCCGTTCGAGGATGCGCCCCTCGATGACCGGGTGGCCGTCCTCGGAGGACGTCGCCACGAAGTTGAACGCGTAGACGTCGCGCGGCTGCCCGATGCGGTGGATGCGCCCGAGACGCTGCTCCAGGCGCGTCGGGTTCCAGGGCAGGTCGTAGTTGACCATCAGGTGGCAGAACTGGAGGTTGATGCCTTCGCCCGCCGCCTCCGTCGCCACGCAGACCTGCCGGGCGGTCCGGAAGTCCTCCTGTGCCCGCTTGCGTTCACGCGGGTTCATGCCGCCGTGGATCTCGCAGGTCGAATAGCCCCACGCCCCGAGGTGCTCCCGCAACTGGTTCAGCGTGTCGCGGTGTTCGGTGAAGATGAGGAGCTTGCCGCGGCCGTCCTTCAGCTCGTTGAACTCCGCCCGCTGCAGACACTCGCGCAGGGCGACCAGCTTCGAGCCGCGTCCGCCGTCGCGCACGCGGCCGACGCGCGCCGCCAAATCGCCGACGGCGGCGATCTCGGCCCGGAGGCGGTCGAGCTCGACCGCCGCCGTCGTGCCGTCCAGCAGCGCGTCGCGGGCGTTCTCGTCCAGATCGTCCTCGTCCTGCTCCGCATCGGCCAGCCGCCCCGCGAGCTGCGCGAGCCGCCTAGCGCGCTGGGCCGGCGTCAGCCCCTCCAGATCTTCGACGAGCTTCGTCAGCGAGGCCCGCCGACGCAGCAGCGATTCGTGAATGGCCCTCGTCGAGCTGGCGAGCCGCCGCTGGAAGACGGTCCGCACGAGGGCCACGCTGTTCTTGCGCCTGCCCGCCGCCTGCGGCAGAAACTCGTTGATGTACGCCGTGACCGCCTCGTAGATGGCGTACTCGTCGGGTCCGAGCGCGAAGCTGACCGTCCTGACGTGGCGGTCGGGGAACAGCCGCCGACCGTGGAGGTCCTTCAGGTCTTCCTTGAGGCGCCGCAGAGACCAGGGGCAGTCGTCGCCGAGGCGCAGGATCTCTCGGCGGACGCGCCCGGCGTCCGCGCCGACGCGATGCGGTTCGGGAAAGAGATCGAGGTCGAGCAGACGGACGAAGTGCGCGAAGCGGTCGTCGTCGCCGTGGTGGGGCGTCGCCGTCAGCAGCAGCAGGTTGTCGCAGTGTCCGGAGAGTCGTTCCGCGAGCTGGTAGCGCTTGGTGCGCTCGACCTCGTCGCCGCGCCCGGCCGAGCGTTTCGTGTGCGCGCTGCACTTGTGGGCCTCGTCGATGATGACCAGGTCCCATCGCTGTTGCCACACGCGTTCTCGCACGCCGTCCTGCTTGGCGTAGTCGATCGAGGCGATGACCTGGGCCTCGCGCTCCCAGAGATTGAGAAGCTGCTGCTGGTCGTTCGCGGAATGGATGATCTGGAACGGCTCGCCGAAGAACCGGAGAAGCTCGTCCTGCCACTGGATGGTCAACGGGGCCGGGACCAGAATCAGACAGCGGTCGACGGCCTCGCGGAGCTTGAGCTCCTTGACGAGAAGCCCGGCCATGATCGTCTTGCCGGCGCCCGGGTCGTCGGCGAGCAGGAAGCGCAGCCGGGGCTGCGGCAGCATCTTCCGATAGACCGCCTCGATCTGGTGCGGCAACGTGCGGATGCCCGACAGGCTCACCGCGAACTGGCGGTCGTAGGCATACGCGAGGCGGATGCGGGTCGATTCCACCAGCAGGCGGATCTTCTCTGGATCCGCCGGTGGATGACCGGCAGGAGCCGGCGGGTCGGCCGCCAGCAGCGGTGCTAGGTCGTCGCCGGACAGCACGGCCTCGTCGAGCTCGCCGGTGTCCAGCCGGACGCGGAGCTCGGCGCCCGAGCCCAGCGGACGGGCGTGTTCGACCGTGACCTCGCCGGCGAAATGGCCGGGCAGCCGGACACGACGACCGGCCAGCGTTCCGAGCCGGCTCTCGTCAGCCAAAGTCGACGTCATTTGCGAGCTCCGACACGGGCGGGTCAGTCGGCCGCAAGCGACGGCTTCAGTTCCTCGAACCAGTTGACGACCACGTAGATCCGGCGCGGCGGCGGGTCCCCGGCGCCCGTCCCGGCGGCGGGTGCGAGCGTATAGACCAGCGTCCCGTTGTCGGACATGGTGTTGCCGGTGACGGTGTCGCCGGAGGTGTCGAAGAACAGGGGCACCGGGTCCCCCGTGGTGGCCGGTGCCTCCGGGTCGACGCGGATCGCCAGCAGCGAGCCGCGGTCACCGTAGAGCAGGTAGCCGGCTTCGACGTAGCCGAGAGCGAGGGCCGGCTCGAGCACGACGCGGACCCCGCCGCTCGCGGGCGAATAGACGGCCACCCGGCCATCCTCCAGGGCGGCTCCCTCGCCCACGATCGTGAAGACCAGCTCGTCGCGGCCGGGCACGGCGAGCGGCCAGAGGTGGGCGTAGTCGCCCCGCCGCCCGTCGAGCCAAGTGAGGGCGCGCGGCGTCCCCCCAACCGCCGGCACCTGCATCAGGCCACTCCCGTCCTCGCCGGGCAGCACGGAGTAGACGATGGTGCCGTCCGGCAGCCACAGCGCCTTGGCGTACAGCCGCCCGGGGCCCCCGGCGATCCGGTAGGGCGTGCCGCCCGAAAGCGGAATCCGGTTGAGGGTCCATCGATCGCCGTCCCGGAGCTGGAACACCAAGCTCCCGCCGTCCGGCGCAATCGCCACCGGCGCCGCCGCGCCCTCGGTGCCGGGAATCGGGGCCGCGTCGAAGGCGTCGAGGGCGCGGGCGTGGAGGCGTGTCTCCCCGTCCTCGTGCACGCCGTAGACGACGTGGCGGCCGTCGGGCGAGACGGCGAGGGCACCGGTGAGGGACTGGTCCGGGGCGAGGTCGATGGTGAAGCGCTGGACGGCGGGCGGCGGCGCGTCGGCCGCCGGCTTCAGCGTCCAGACCGCGGCCGCGGTCACCGCCGCGGTGAAGAGCAGGCCGAGGGCGAAGCGCCATCCCGCCGCCGCGCCGCGGCCGGTCGGGATCGGGCTCCCCGCGGCGACCTGCGCCGGAGCCGCGGCGCGGGCCGGCTCCGCTTCGGGTTCGTCCGACTCGCCGGTCGGGTCGATCCATCGCAGCTCGCGCTTGAGGTCGCGCATGGTCTGCCAGCGCTCCTCGGGGTCCTTGGCGAGGCAGGTCCTCACCACCCGGTCGAGCCGCCGCGGGATGCCCGGCTCGATCTCGCGGAGGGGGGCCGGGGCGTCTTTCAGGATGGCACCGATGACGCTCGCCTGGCTGTCGGCGTCGAACGGGCGCCGCCCCGACACCATCTCGTAGAGGGTGGCGCCGAACGAGAAGACGTCGGACCGCGCGTCGGCGGGCTTGCCGTCGAGCTGCTCGGGCGACATGTAGTGCAGGGTGCCGAGGATGCTCCCCTCCATCGTCAGGGCGGTGCGCGCCGACGTGAGCGTCCCCGGGGGGCCGGCCTCGTGCTGCTTCGCGAGCCCGAAGTCGAGCAGCCTGACGCCGGTGTCGGTGAGCATGACGTTGCTCGGCTTCAGGTCGCGGTGGACGATGCCCCGCCGGTGCGCGGTGTCGAGGGCCTCGGCGACCTCGACCGCGATGGGCAGGGCCTCGGCGACGGGCATCGGGCCGCGCTCGAGGCGCTGCGCGACCGTCTCGCCGTCGAGGAACTCCATGACCAGGAAGTCCATCGGCGGGCCGGCCGACGACGGCCGCCCGCGCCCCACGTCGAAGAGGGTGCAGATGTTGGGGTGGTTGATGGCGGCGACGGCGCGCGCCTCGCGCTCGAAGCGCTCGCGCTGCTCGGGGCTGTCGGCGACGTGGACGGTCAGCACCTTGACGGCGACGGTGCGGTCGAGGCGGGTGTCCGTGGCCCGGTAGACCTCGCCCATGCCGCCGGCCCCGAGGGCGCCGACCACCTCGTAGGGCCCGAGCCGATCGCCCGGCGCGAGGGTCGGCATGGCGACACCTACGGGCGCCTCCCCCACGCCCGCCGCCGGCCGCCGAGCCACGCCAGCAACAGGCCGAGTAGGCCGGCGCCCGCGACCGGCAGCGCGGGCACGGGCCGCTGCTGACGGACGAAGGTCAGCCGCGCCATGGGCTCGTTCGAGAACTTGCCCGTGCCCCGGATGCTGGTGATGACGCCCTGCGGGTCGGTGGCGGGATTGCTGAGCGAGAACTCGTCGCCCTCCTCGGTGCCGGCGTCGTAGGGAAACAAGTCGATCTCGACGCGCGGCACCCATTGGTCCGACGCGTCCAGCAGCGACCGCCCGCTGACGCCGACGAACCAGTCGGGGCTGGGCCCGATCATCGACAGCAGGGTGACCAGCGGATGGTCCGTGGCGACGTCGATCGAGAAGGTCGCGGTGCCCGTGCCGCCGAAGGCGACGCGCTGGCTGATGATCGCCGCGGCGTGGGGCGAGGCTTCGAGCTCGGACCGGAACCTGGTGGTGCCGCCGGTCTCCGCCACCTCCTCGACCCCCGGCGTCGCCCGGCCGCCGCTCTGCCAGAAGGTCACGCCGTCGTTGTGCACGGCGCCGATCAGCGTCGTGAAGTGCGCGTTCGAGACGACGCCGCCCGGCGTGCTCTCGAGGGTCCAGTTGCCCTGGAACGTCACCTCGTACGTGGCCGCGGATGCGCCGCCGTCCTGCGCCGCGGCCGGCGGCGCCGGGCAGAAGATGCCGGCGGCAGCCACGAGGCCGGCTATGGCTTGCCGCCGTCTCTGTGTTTTGTCCCGGTATCTCATCGTCCGGCTACTGCTGCGCCCGCTCGCGGTCGCGGGCGCGCGCCGAGACGAGCAGGTTCTCCATGCCGTAGTTGCCCTCGTGGCAGGCGTACTCGTACATCGGGCTGTCGGACCGCTGCATGACCACCCGCACCGACCACGGCTGCGCGAACGACGCGGGGTCGTCGACGGTGTACTCGTAGGCGAGGCGGTCGGCGTCGATCCGCGTGAACCGCTCGGTCAGCCGCATGTCGGGGCCCGACCCGCGGAAGCTGGTCTTGTCGGTGAAGTTCCGGGTCTCGACGACCAGGGTGTCGCCCTCCCAACGGCCGCGCGAGTCGCCCTTCCATTGCCGGACGTGGCCGGGCAGGTGCGGCGATCCGTCGAGGGGGACGACGCGGGCGTCGTGCACCATCTCGTTGAGGATGACGACGTGGTCGCCGGTCTGGAAGAGCTGCATGTTGTTGTTGTAGGCGCTGGGGTTCATGGGCGGGCCGGCGTTGAAGCCCATGATGCAGCGCTCGAACGCCCCGCGGTCCTCGGGGCCGAAGGCGTCGCGCCCGAGCAGCGTCTGCCGCCGCTCGCCGCGGGCCCGCGCCTCGTCGCTGCGGGCGGGGATCTTGCCGTCGGGCGGGTCGACCACCAGCGACGTCCGGCGCTCTTCGCCGAGCGAGGTGCCGCGGTCGTACCAGAAGTTGTTGTAGCCGCCCGACACCGGCAGCCGGCCGTTCTCGTCGCGCCAGAGGTCGACGTTCTGCGCGTCCACCCGCTCCTGCGCGAACGCCGCCGCCTCCTCCTCGCTCAGCGTGGCGCGCCCCGCGAAGTCGTCGGGCCGCTCGAAGGGGATGGCGCTGCGGAAGTCCCAGACCCCCTGCAGGTCGCGCGCCGACGCCCCGCCCTGCCCCGCCTGGCCGGCCGCCGCCCCTGCCGCCAGCAGCATGCCGCAGGCTCCCGATCCGATCCGACTCAAGATCGCGTGTCGCGTCCTCATCGCCCGTCCTCCTCGCTCGCCCGCGTCGCGGCGGACGCCGTGTGTCAGGTGATTCCGATGGCCGCACGCAGGCGACCTCCCGAACCGAATCAACCGGTGCGCGAATCGCTCCCTACCGACGGGCGTCGCCCGGCGGTCCGTGGCAGCGCCCGCGGTGCCTGAGCTTCCGACTCCCCTCCCGGAGCGCCAGGAGGCACCGACTGCGCTCCCGAATGGCAGCGTCCGCCGTGCTGAACTTCCGACTCCCAGGTCGTCGCCCGCGCCCCCGCGGCCGCCGACCGACCGCACCATCGGCACCGCGTCCCCGGCGCAGGCCTCTACTCTTCGTAGCGGTTGCTGAGCGTCCCGACCCCGTCGATGGTCACCTCCACGGTGCTGCCCGGCTTCATCGAGCCGACCCCCACCGAGGTCCCGCAGCAGATGACGTCGCCGGGGTGCAGCGTCATGTCCTGCGAGATCGCGCTGACGATGCGGTCCGGCGGGAAGAAGAGGTCTGTGACCGGGTAGTTCTGCCGCTCCTGTCCGTTCAGCACGGTGCGGATCGACAGCGACAGGGGATCGAGGCCGGTGGCCACCGCCGGTCCGAAGACGCCGAAGGTGTCGAAGCTCTTGGCGCGCGTCCACTGGGTGAACGACGGATCCTTCCCGAGGATGCCGACCGCGGTGACGTCGTTGACGCACGTGTAGCCGAAGATGCACGCGGCGGCCCCCGCCGCGTCGACGGCCCGGCACTCCCGGCCGACGACGATCCCCAGCTCGCCCTCGAACACGACCTTGCCGTCGTACGAGCGCGGCTTGCGGATGGTGCCGCCGGGGCCGAGGTACGAGCCGTCGGCCTTGATGAAGTACAGCGGCTCGGGCGGCTCGGTCTGCCCCGTCTTTTCGGCCATCGCCCGCGAGTTGTTCCACAGCGCCACCATCTTGCCGGCCCGCGCCGGGGGCAGCAGCGCGACCTCGCCGGCCCGCAGGGTGGCACCCGTGGGGGCCGGCTCGCCGAACATATCGCCGGCGTGCACGGCGATCGTGTCGCCCGACAACGTGCCGAACCCGGTCGTCCCCGCGTGCTCGAATCGAACCCACTGCGCCATGCCGCCTCCCCGCCGTCCCGTTGCGCCTGGCGTCGGCCGCGACGGCGACCGGTGGCAGCCCGGCGCCACTGCGCCATGCCGCCTCCCCGCCGTCCCGTTGCGCCGCCCGGCGCGCTTCATCGAGCCGACCGTTGCGGTCGGATCCGTCGCGCTGGGGCCGCCCCGGCATTATCGAGCCGACCCTTGCCGTCGGATTCCGTGGCACCGCGGCCGCCCGGGCATTGTACCGCGGTTGATCCCCGGGGTCCGACACGGGTGACACGGGTTCGGCGTGGCACCGTTGCGGGGGGCGGATGGGACCGGCTGCTCGGTGGCGCGGCAACCAAGAACAGTGATCGAAGTTGTCCTTTGCACCCGGACGCTGACCGCCTTCTGCGGGTTGCCCGTAGCGGGCACGTGGCAAATGCAATTCCCGCCCGTCCTACGAATCACAGCCCGACGCCCGGCCGGACGCCGCCAGCGCCGGCAGCCCCTCCCCCAGCCGCTCCAGCGCGGCGGTGATGTCGTCGAACGCGGAGGCGAACGAGAAGCGCAGGAAGCCCTCGGCGATCTCGCCGAAGTCGCGGCCCGGCCCCAGCGCCACCCCCGTCCGCTCCAGTATCTCGAAGGCCAGCCGGAGCGAGTCGCGCCCCAGGTGCCGGGCGTCGGCGAGCACGTAGAAGGCCCCGGCGGGGGTGACCGGCACGCCGAGCCCGAGGCGGCGCACGCCGTCGACCAGCACGCGTCGGCGCCGGTCGTACTCGGCGACCATCATCCGGCGGTGCGGCCCGCCCTTCTCGAGCGCGGTCAGGCCCGCCGTCTGCACGAAGTGCGACGCCGAGATGAACAGGTTCTGCTGCAGCGACACGAGGTGGCGCATGGCCGACTCGGGGGCGATGACGTAGCCGAGGCGGAAGCCGGTCATGGCGTAACGCTTCGAGAAGCCGTCGAAGACGAAGCAGCGGTCGGTCATCCCGAGCGGCGACGTGGTGACCGCGCCGTCGTAGAGCAGGCCGTCGTAGACCTCGTCCGACAGGATGGGCACGCCGAGATCCGCCAGCCCGCGCATCACGAGGGGCGGCTGCACCGCCCCCGTCGGGTTGGCCGGCGACGCCACCAGGATGCCCCGCGTGCGCGGGGTGACGGCGGCGCGCACGCGGTCGACATCGATGACGTACCCGTCGTCGGGCGAGGTCGGCACGAACACCGGCCGTCCGCCGCACGCCGCCACCATGTTCGGATAGCACGGATAGTGCGGCGTGGGCAGGATCAGCTCGTCGCCGGGGTCGAGGAGCAGGCTGACAACCATGAGGAGGGCGGGCGACGTGCCGCTCGTCACCACGATCCGGTCCGGGCTGACCGCCGTGCCGCGCCGCCCCTCGCAGTCGGCGGCGATCGCCTCGCGCAGCGCGTGGAGTCCGCGGCTGTCGGTGTAGTGGGTCTCGCCGGCGGCGACGGCGGCGGCGACCGCCCCGGCGACCTCCGGCGGCGGAGGAAACCCCGGCTCGCCGACCCCGAGCTGCAGCACGTCGCGACCCGCGCGGGCCATCTCCATGCCGCGCTCCATCACCTCCATGGCGAGGAACGGCGCGATGGCTTCCATGCGGGCCGAGTAGGACATGCGCGATCACCCCCAACGGGAAGGATTGTCCCGACGTACGAGCGCGACTCCGCGGTCGGCAATGACCAAGTCTGAAAGATCACCCCGAACGAGAAGAAACTACCCCGACGAGGACCGATTCTGAAGATCGCCCCGGACGAGACGCTATCCTGACGGGGACCAATGCCGATCGTACCCGTCGACGACCCCCGGGATCCGCGGCTCCGCGACTTCCATGCCGTGCCCGACCCGGTCCTGCTCCGCCGCCGCGGCCTGTTCGTCGCCGAGAGCCGGTTCGTGGTGCGCGAGCTGCTGGCCCATCCCCGGCTCGCCGCGCGATCGCTCTTGGCGACGCCGGCCGCCCTCGACAGCCTCGGCGACCTGCTCGACGCGGCGGCCCTCGACGCCCTCCCAGTGTACGTGGCCCCGCCCCCGGTGTTGAAGCAGATCACCGGGTTCCGGGTCCACCGGGGGTGCCTAGCCATCGGCGAACGGCCCCCGCCGGCCGCCGACACCGACCTCCCGGCCCTCGCCGCCGCCCGCCTCGTCGTCGTTCTGGAGCAGGTGGGGAACCCCGACAACGTCGGCAGCATCTTCCGGAACGCCGCCGCCTTCGGCGCCGGCTGCGTGCTGCTCAGCCCCGGCTGCTGCGACCCGCTGTACCGCAAGGCCATCCGCACCTCGATCGGCGCCACCCTGCGGACTCCCTACGGCGAGATACCCGATTGGCCGGCCGGACTCGACCGGCTGCGCGCCCACGGCTACACGACGGTGGCCCTCGCGCCGGACCGGGACGCCGGCGACCTGCAGGCGCTCGCGGCCGCCCCGCCGCCCCGGACGGCCCTAGTGTTCGGCACCGAGGGTGCCGGACTGAGCGACGAAGCGGTGGCCGGCATCGACCGGCGTGTCCGCATCCCCATCGCGGACGGCGTCGACTCGCTGAACGTCGCCACCGCGGCCGGCATCGCGCTGTACGCCCTGTCGCGGAAGCCGCGGTGACCTCCGGGAACAGGTGCGGCCGGCTGGCGCGCCGGCGTGGTTCGACGCCCGTCTGCACGCCGTCGAAATCGCGGTCGGGAAAGTCGAGCAGCGCCTCGCCACGTTGGAGCGCCTGCACCTGCCCACGCCGACTGCCCGCGGCGAGTAGCCGCCCCCGGCTCCAAGGGCGCCGCCCGTCGGCTCCACCGTCGCCCAATCGACGTCCCGGCGGGCCGGCCCCGCCGGGGCTACGTCAAGTGGTTGGCACGTGACGGCGCGGGCGCGTGGGAATCGACGTCCCGGCGGGGCGGCCCGCCGGGGCTACTCCTGAATGCTGACCACGGTGTTGCCGCGGCCGCGGTTGTGCTCGAACAACTCGAACGCCTCGATGAACCGCTCCAGCGGGAAGAGACGGTCGACGCGCGGCTTGACCGCCCCGCTCGCCAGGAAGTCGAGGATCTCGGCCACGTTGCGCTGGTGGCCCTCGGGATGCCCGACCGCCCAAGCGCCCCACATGCTGCCCATCAGCACGGCCTGCTTGATGAGGATCATGCCCGGCCGGACCGGCCGCTGGCCCGCTGTGAAGCCCACCAGGCAGATCCGGCCCAGGGGCCGGATGACCGACAGCAGCGCCGCCTCGAACAGGTCGCCCTGCACCATGTCGAGCACGACGTCCACCCCGGCGGGATGCCCGAGTTCGGCCGACGCCCCGCGCACCTCGTCCTTGAACCGCCGGTGGCCGTCCCTATCGGCGCCGTAGCAGAACACCCGGTCCGCGCCCGCGGCGGCCGGCAGCTCCCGCTTCCCGGGGGTGCTGACGCCGGCGATGACCTTCGCCCCCATCGCCTTCGCCAGCTCCACCGCGGCCATGCCCACGCCGCCCGACGCTCCGTCGACCAGCACCAGGCTGTCGGCGGTCACCTCGCCGAGGACCTTCAGCGAGTAGTAGGCGGGGAAGAAGTTGCGGCCCAGGTTGGCGCACGCGGCCAGATCGACCCCCGCGGGCACGCGCCAGACCGATGCCGCGGGCACCTTCACGACCTCGGCGACGCCGCCGATGCTCATTTGGGCGATGACCCGGTCGCCGGGCCGCACATGGTCGGCGTCGGCCTCGATGACGGTCCCCGACACGTCCATGCCCGGGACGTAGGGCAGGCCCGGCTTGTGCTGGTACAGCCCCTGCGCCTGCAGCGCGTCGGGGTACTGCACCCCGGCATAGTGCGCGCGCACGAGCACGTGTCCCGGCTCGTTCGCGGGCCGGGGAATCTCGTCCAGGGTCAGAACTTCGCGCAGCGGAACCGGCGTGGGAACGGGCTTGCCCCGGTCGTCGAGACCGGCGTAACGGTGGCAACGGACGGCGCGCATCACATCACTCATGCTTTGAATCCTGACCGGGGCCGGGGCGGTCGCAGCCGACCGCCAGCGTCGATATGATAAGGCACCGTGCCGGAACCCGACCCAGCCATCGTCGACGCCCTGCGCCGGCTGGGGCTCGTCGGCGCGGACGCGACCCCGGCGATGACCCCGCTGCCCGGCGGGGTATCGTCGGACATCTGGCGCGTCGACCTCCCCGGCGGACCGGTGTGCGTGAAGCGGGCCCTCGCGAAGCTGAAGGTCGACGCGGTGTGGGAGGTGCCGGTCGAGCGCAGCCGCTACGAGTGGGCGTGGCTGAACGAGGCGGCCCGCGTCGACCCGGCGTGGGTGCCGCCGCTGGTCGGCCAGGACCCGCGGTCGAGCTGCCTCGTCATGGGGTTCCTCGACCCCGCCGGTCATCCCCTGTGGAAGGAGCAGCTCCGCCGCGGCGAGGCGCACGAGGGGACGGCGCGGGAGGTCGGAAAGCGGCTCGCGGCGATTCACCGCGCGACGGCCGGCCGAGACGACCTGCGCGGCCGCTTCGACACCGGCCCCATCTTCCACGCCATCCGTCTCGAGCCGTACCTGCTCGCCACCGGCGAACGGCATCCCGACCTGCGCCCGCGCCTCGCCGGCCTCGCGGCGGCGACGACGGCGACGCGGCTCGCCCTCGTGCACGGCGACGTCAGCCCCAAGAACATCCTCGTCGGCCCCCGCGGCCCCGTCTTCCTCGACGCCGAGTGCGCCTGGTACGGCGACCCCGCGTTCGACCTCGCGTTCTGTCTGAACCACCTGCTGCTGAAGTGCCTGTGGACGCCGCCCGCGACGCCCCGCTTCCTCGCGTGCTTCGACGCGCTGACCGGCGCCTATCTGCGGGGCGTGGACTGGGAACCCCGCGACCGCCTGGAGGCACGGGCGGCGGCGCTCCTGCCCGGCCTGCTGCTGGCCCGCGTGGATGGGAAGTCGCCGGTCGAGTACGTGACCGACGAGGGCGACCGGAATCTGGTGCGGGAGGTCGCGGGCCGCCTCCTGCGGGAGCCGGTCGCCGGTCTCGCCGCGGTGCGGGACGATTGGGCGTCGAGCTTGGTGCGGAGGCCGCCGCGCAGGGAGTCTGCGCCGTAGAACGACGCGTGTATTCCTGGAGGGTCGGTTGGGCACCCAGCGGAACCGCGGCGATGGCAGGCTGGCACGGCGCAGGCTGCCGGCCGGGCGGCGGGGGCAAAGCCGACGTCGGAACTGCGGACTTACCGTTCCCAAGGGCCGGGAGAGCGGCGCGGCGTGGACCTGCCGACCCAGCGAAACCGCACTCACTCCCTTCCTGGAACGCTGGAGACGTGGCAAGCTGATGCCGCACCCGCGGTTCCGGTCTCCGCATCACGATAACCGGCCCCTCCGGCCCGCGCGGAGGACGAACTTCCATGCCTGCGGACAACCGCCCATGACCGACCCCGCCCACCGCATCGAACGCGTCTCGGCCCGCCGCGTCTGGGACTCCCGCGGCCGTCCCACCGTCGAGGCCGAGGTCCACCTGCCCGGCAGCGTCGTGGGCCGCGCGACGGCCCCCGCCGGCGCGTCGACCGGCAGCGGCGAGGCGGTCGACCTGCGCGACGGGGGCGGCGCGTTCGGCGGCTACGACGTCACCCGCGCCGTCGGCCGGGTCCGGCAAGCCGTCGCCCCCGCCCTGCGCGGCCGCGACGTGACCGACCAGGCCGGGCTCGACCGCGCCCTCATCGACTTAGACGGCACGCCCGACAAGCGCCGGCTCGGCGGCAACGCCTGCATCGCGGTGTCGATGGCGGCGCTGCACGCCGCCGCTCACGCCGCCCGGCAGCCGCTTTGGCGATACCTGTTGGGCGGGGAACCGGCGTTGCTGCCCCTGCCCGAGATCCAGGTTTTCGGGGGGGGCGCCCACGCGGGGCGGCGGGTCGACGTGCAGGATTTCATGGTCATGCCGGTCGGCGCGTCGAGCTTCACGGAGGCCCTCGACTGGACGGCGGAGGTGTACCGGGCGGCGGGGGCGCGACTGGCGGACGCCGGGCGCCTGCACGGCGTCGCCGACGAGGGCGGTTACTGGCCCGCCTTCGACACCAACGAGGAGGCCCTGGAGCACTTGGTGCGGGCAATCGAAGACAGCGGGCGCATCCCCGGCGACGAGATGGCGATCTCGCTGGACGTCGCCGCGTCGGAGTTCTACCGGGACGGCCGCTACCACCTCAGCCTGGAGGACCAGTCGGTCGACAGCGACGGCCTCGGCGACCTGCTGACCGACTGGATCGACCGCTACCCCATAGTCTCCGTCGAGGACCCCCTGGCCGAGGACGACCACGCCGGCATGCGGCGCTTCACCGCCGCGGTGGGCGGCCGGGTGCAGGTGGTCGGCGACGACTACCTGGTGACCGACGCCGGGCGGGTCGAGCGCGCGGCCCGCGACGGCGCGTGCAACGCCCTCCTCGTCAAGCCCAACCAGGCCGGCACGGTCACCGAGACCCGCGCCGCCCTCGACGCCGCCCGCCGGGCGGGCCTGGGCGCCATCGTCTCCGCCCGTTCGGGCGAGACCGAGGACGTGACCATCGCCCACCTCGCGGTGGGCTGGCGGGCGGGCCAGCTCAAGGTGGGCTCGTTCTCCCGGTCCGAGCGGATGGCCAAGTGGAACGAGGTGCTCCGCATCGAGGAGGCGCTGGGCGGGGCGGCGGCGTTCGCCGGGGCTCCGCGCCCGATCTTCCCGCGGGGGCGGTCACGCGGATATACTCACGGCGCTTGACGTTGATCCGATCCGGAGCCCGGCGGACGCCCCGAGGCTTCGCCACGGGCCGGCCGGTAGCGGATCCCCCCATATCACACCCACTCAGGAGGAAACGTCCCATGCGCGCACGCCGCACTCTCGTCACGCTCTGTCTCGCCGCCCTCGCGCTCGCCGCGGCCGGCCCCGCCGCCGCTCAGACCGAGGACCGGCCCATGCTCACCAGCGCCGCCGCCATGACGATCCTGCACGGCTGCCTGGCCAGGGCCCAGCAGGAAGGGTGGCGCATGCACATCGCCATCATGGACAACCACGGCAACCTGAAGGCGTACCTCCGGATGGACGACGCCCAGCTCCTGTCGCACGACGTGGCCATGGCCAAGGCCCACAGCTCGGCCGCCAGCCCGCGGTCGACGCTGCAGTGGGGCCAGATGGCGTTCGGCAACGGCGTCTCCGCCGCCGCCTTCGTCCCCGGCCTGAACTACTTCGAGGGCGGCCTGCCCATCATGACCGGCGACGGCCAGCACATCGGCGGCATCGGGGTCAGCGGCGACACCGGCGCCAACGACGCCATCTGCGCCCAGGCGGGCATCGACGCCGCCGGGTTGGAGTAGCAGCGCGAGCCGCGGGCCCCGCGGCACCGGCCGCGGGGCCCGCCAACGAACCACGGATTCCGGGATTGACGACATATCGAATTTCAGGGCGCGCCGGCGCCGCACCGAGGGTGAACGCAATGAAGAAGCAGCACGCGTGGATCGGAAGTCTCGCCGCGGCGGCGCTCGTCGCCTCGGCCGCGCCGCCCGCGGTGGCGCAGGACGCGGCCGCGAAGTTCGTGCAGGTCGCCAGCAGCTACCGGCTCGTCCCCAACGTCACTTACCTGCGGGCGGGCGGCGTCGACCTCAAGCTCGACGTCTACCAGGCGCGGGGCGCGGGGCCGAGCCCGACCCTGCTCTACATCCACGGCGGCGGGTGGACCAACGGCAACAAGGAGAGCTCGGCCCTGACCTTCCTGCCCTACCTGGAGATGGGCTGGAACGTCGTCAACGCCGAGTACCGCATGGCCGACGACGCCCACGCCCCCGCCGCGGTCGAAGACTGCCGCTGCGCCCTCCGCTGGATCTACCGGAACGCGGAGCAGTACGGCTTCGACCTCGACCGCATCGTGGTCAGCGGGAACTCCGCGGGCGGGCACCTCTCGCTCACCACCGGCATGCTGCCGGCGTCGGCCGGACTCGACCGCCAGTGCCCCGGCGACCGCAACCGGACGTGGTCGACGGGCACCAGATCGACGGCCGAGCTGAAGGTGGCGGCCATCGTCAACTGGTACGGCATCACCGACGTCGTCGACCTCATGCAGGGCCCGCCGGGCACCTCCGGCAACTTCACCGAGGCGTGGCTCGGCAGCCGCAGCGACCGCGGCGAGGTCGCGGCCCGGGTGTCGCCGCTGACGTACGTGCGGCAGGGCATTCCGCCGATCCTGACCATCCACGGCGACGCCGACAGCATCGTGCCCTACGCCCACGCCGTCCGCCTGCACGAGGCCCTCGACCGCGCCGGCCTGCCGAACCGCCTGCTCACCATCGAGGGCGGCGGCCACGGCGGGTTCAGCCTCGAGGAGAACCTGCACATCTACGCGACCATCCGGTCGTTCCTCGACGCGCACGGCCTCGGCCCCGCGCCGTCGGACGACTGACCCGGGAACGGCGTCAGCGGGCTGCCCACGCCACCGGGCGAGCGCGTCTGCTCGCCCGGTGGCCCTCGCCGACGCAGAGTCCGCTGGGGCCGTTGGCCCGCCAATCGCCGCCTTCGGCTCCGCTTGACGCCCGCCCCCCCAGGAGTCCGCGCCATCCCACGGCTCAGACCACTGGCCGGACGCATCACCCCGGGGCGGCCATCGGAGCATCCAAACCTGCGCTACATCAGATCGACAAGCGGATCGTCTGCGCTAAAATGGCGCGCCCGGACGGGCACGCGGCGAGGCCCGCCGTGCCGCCCGCGTGCCGGCCCGGGTTCCGATGAGGCTGCCGCACGGAGACGGCAACGACGGCGTCGCGCACGGGCGCGAGGCGAGGCCGCAGTGAACAAGCCGTGCCACGGTTCGTAGATCACCACGTCGGCACCACTCGCAGGCAGCCGCGTCGGCCATTTCGACGGAACCCACTCGAGGTCCAGCCATGAAACGCACGAACGTCCTTCTCGTCATCGCCTTTCTCGTGATGTCCGTCTCCGCCTGCCGAACCACGGTCCGGCAGGAGGTCGCCACCCCCGCGCCGCCGGTGCCCGCGGCCGTCGCGGCGGCCCCGGCCCTGCCCGACGGCATCACCCTGGTCGAGGCGGCCGAGCGGCGGCCCGGCGACGAGGTGTTCATCCCCTACCGGAAGTTCGTCCTCGACAACGGCCTGACCGTGATCCTGCACGAGGACGCGTCCGACCCGCTGGTGCACGTGGACGTGACCTACCACGTCGGCTCGGCCCGCGAGGAGGTCGGCAAGTCGGGCTTCGCGCACTTCTTCGAGCACATGATGTTCCAGGGCTCGACCAACGTCGGCGACGACGAGCACTTCCGCATCGTCTCCGAGTCGGGCGGCCGGCTGAACGGCACCACCAACAACGACCGCACCAACTACTTCCAGACCGCGCCCGCCAACCAGCTCGAGAAGCTGCTGTGGCTCGAGGCCGACCGCATGGGCTTCCTGCTCGACGCGGTCACGCAGGAGAAGTTCGAGGTGCAGCGCGACACCGTGAAGAACGAGCGCGGCCAGCGCGTCGACAACGCCCCCTACGGCCTGATGAGCGAGCGGGTGGGCGAAGCGCTCTTCCCCGAGGGGCATCCGTACTCGTGGTCGGTGATCGGCTACGTCGAAGACCTCGACCGGGTCGACGTGGACGACCTGAAGGCGTTCTTCCTGCGCTGGTACGGGCCCAACAACGCGGTGCTCACCATCGGCGGCGACTTCGACGAGGCCGAGACCCTGGGCTGGATCGAGAAGTACTTCGGCTCGATCCCGCGGGGCCCCCACGTCGCCACGCCCGAGAAGCCGGCCGTCACCCTCGACGCCGACCGCTACATCTCGCTCGAGGACAACGTGGCGCTGCCGCTGATGCAGATCGCCTTCCCCACCGTGTACCGCTTCCACCCCGACGAGGCGCCCCTCGACGTGCTGATGTACGTGCTCGGCGTCGGCGAGACGTCGCTGCTCTACCAGAACATGGTGAGCAACCGCCTGGCCGTCCAGGCCCAGGCGAACCACGGCTGCCGGGAGCTGTCGTGCACCTTCGCCATCATCGCCCTGCCCAACCCGGCGGCCGGCCAGACCCTCGCCGACCTCGAGCGCATCGCCCGCGACTCGCTCGCCGAGCTCGGGACCCGCGGGGTGACCGACGCCGACGTCGAGCGGGTCAAGACGACCATCGTCTCGAGGATGATCTACGGGCTCGAGAGCGTGGCCGGCAAGGTGGGCCAGCTCGCCAACTACCAGACGATGACCGGCCGGCCCGACTACATCCGCGACGACGTCGCCCGCTACGAGAACGTCACCATCGACGACGTGATGCGCGTCTATCAGCAGTACCTCGTGGACAAGCCGGCGGTGGTGATGAGCATCGTGCCCCAAGGGCAGCTCGCGCTGCGCGCGGCCGAGGACACCTGGCAGCGCCCCGAGCGCACGCTGCCGGACTACGGCGCCGCCGCCGGAGACCTCGACGAGCGTCCCGCGACCGACGACTTCGACCGCAGCGTCATGCCGCCGGCCGGCGACAACCCCGCGCTGACCCTGCCGCGCATCTGGCGCGCCGAGCTCGCCAACGGGGTGCGCGTGCTCGGGGCCCGCAACGCCGAGACGCCGACCACCGCCATCAGCCTGCGCATCGAGGCCGGCCAGCGCGACGAGGGGCTGGACCAACTCGGGCTGGCCGCGCTGACGGCCGGTCTGCTCAACGAGTCGACCCAGCGATCGACCGTCGAGGAGCTGAGCGACCGGCTGCAGATGCTCGGCTCGACCGTCCGGTTCGGCGCCGGCGACGACGCCACCACCGCGACCGTCCGCTCGCTGACCCGGAACCTCGACGAGACGCTGGCCATCTTCGCCGAGAAGCTGCTCGAGCCCAAGTTCGACCCCGCCGACTTCGCCCGCGTGCAGCAGCAGACGATGCAGGCCATCGCCCTCAGCCGGGACCAGGCCGGGGCCACCGCCCAGACCGTCTACAACCTCCTGCTGCTCGGCCGCGACAACCCCGTCGCCCATCTCGACATGGGCACCCCCGAGACGGTCCCCGGCCTGACCGTGGACGACGCCCGCGCCTTCTACGACGCGCGCTACTCGCCGGCCATCGCCAGCCTCGTGGTCGTCAGCGACCTCGACCAAGCCGAGCTGCTGCCGAAGCTCGCGGCCCTCGAGGCGTGGCAGGGCCCCGCCGTCGAGCCCGCCCCGCTCGCGCCGTTCCCCGACACCGGCGCGACCCGGCTCTACCTCGTCGACAAGCCGGGCGCCGCGCAGTCGGAGATCCGCATCGGCAAGCGCGCCCCCGCCTACGACGCCACCGGCGAGTACTATCGCTCACGCCTCGCCAACTTCGCCCTCGGCGGCGCGTTCAACAGCCGCATCAACATGAACCTGCGCGAGGACAAGGGCTACACCTACGGCGCCCGCTCGGGGTTCAGCGGCAACCGCGACTACGGCACGTTCACCGCCTCGGCGGCGGTGCGCACCGACGCCACGGCCGCGTCCATCGTCGAGCTCGAGAAGGAGATCCGCACCTACGCGGCGGAAGGCATCGCCCCCGACGAGCTCACCTTCACCCGCAACGCCATCGGCCAGCGCGACGCCCTGAGCTACGAGACCCCGTTCCAGAAGCTCGGCTTCCTGTCCCGCATCCTGACCTACGACCTCGAAGACGACTTCGTGGACCGGCAGAACGAGATCCTCGCCGCGATCTCGGCCGAGGAGCTGAACGGCCTCGCCGCGAAGCACATGACCCTGGACGACATGATCATCGTGGTGGTGGGCGACCGCGCGGCGATCGAGGACGAGCTCGAAGGACTGGGTTACGAGATCGTGCTGCTGGGCGCGGACGGCGAGCCCGTCGACGCCGGGGCCTGACCCCCCGCCGCCAGGCGAACCAGGATACCCGAGTCCCTTCCATGAACCAGAACGCGGCGACAGCGCTGCACCAGAGGGGCGGCATGATTGTCAGGACGAGCGTGCTCTCGGCCGTGATCGGGGTGGTCCTGCTCGTCGGCGACGCGGGCGCGGGCGTGCTGGAGCAGGCCAAGACGGCCGCCTTCGAACTCGGGAGGGACACGACCAAGGGGGCGCCCCCGCCGCGATCCCTGGAGCGCATGATGACCGGGCTGGCGCTGGTCACCGTGGGGGGGCGGTTGCTGTGGTACCGCCTCGAGGACAAGGACTGCCGCGAATCCGGGGGGGCGCGTTGCGCGTGGGCCGCCGGTGCCGGAGCCGCCGGGCTCGCCGTCGGCACGCTGCTGATGACCGTGCTGTCCAGGCCGTCGACGACGGCGCCGTCCGTCAGCTTCCAGCCGCAACCCGGCGGCGCGGCGGTCCGGGCCGTCGTCGGCTTCTGAGCTTGCCCGGAGACGCGCCGAGCGCCGGCCCGCCGACGACGGGTTCCGCCAGCATCCGCCCCGCGCGTCGACGCGAGCCTGCCCGCCGCCGCGCGCAGCCCCACCGCCACCTCGACACCGGCCCTCGTCTCGCCCGCGCCGCCGCCATACTGCACGTGCGGCTCGCCGAACGGGGCCAGGGAGAGCCCGCCCAGCCGGATCCGGCGGGACGCCTCCGCCCCGACCCGCGCCTGGTTCACCGCCGCCGTCTGGCCGTCGATGCTCTCCGCGCCCGCCTCCGTCCGCAGCTCGGCCCACCCCGCGTCGGCCCGCAACCCGAACTCGACGCCCCCGGCCGACGGACCCGAGCCGCCATGACGACCGACCATGACGCGGCCAACGTGCGATACTCTGGACACCCTCAGCCCCACCCGGACGGGCATGGAAGCGACCGAACCCAAGCAGACCGACACCGGCGTTCACGTGATGGCCGCGGCGGCAAGGCTCAGCGAACTCGCAGCCGAAGCCCGAGCCGGTCGCGACGAGACGACCCGGGAGCGGCTCGTCGTCAAGGCCTCGCCCGCTACTGCCACGGCATCGACGACAACGCGCGCTGGGCCCCCGCCGCCGCGGCGGTGCCCGACCCCGCGGTCAAGGAAACCACGATGACAACAACGGGGAACCTCGGATTCACGCTCCCGGATTTCAAGGTGGAGAGCACGACACCGCCGGACACCCGGCGGGCATGTTTCCGCGCCCGAAAGGTGCTCGAGGAACTCGTCTACGATACCGTCGCTCTAGAGAACAACCCCTTCACATTTCCGGAAGTGAAGACGCTGATGGACGGCATCACGGTAGGGGGACACAAGATAGAAGACGAACGACAGGTCCTGAACCAAGCCGAATCGTGGAAGGCCACTCTCCGCGAGGTCGAGGCCGGAACGTTCATACCGTTCACGGACGGGCTAGACTCCGCCCTCCGACTACACTCGCTGGTCGCCAAGGACGAAGCCTTGGAATGGGGCAAGCTGCGCACGGGCGACGTCGGTATCGCCGGAACGAACCACCAACCGCCCGCGGCGGACTCGCTCCACAGCCTCTACCGGGAGGGGGCGCGGGCAATTCAAGACGTGAACTGCATTCACACCCAAGCGATCGCAACGTTCCTCTTCGTCGCCCGCAACCAGCTCTTCTGGGACGGCAACAAACGGACGGGCCGCCTCTTGATGAACGGGCTGCTGCTCTCCGCCGGCCACGACGTCATCACCGTACCGGCCAAGAGGCGCCACGAATTCAACACAAAGATGCTGGGCTTCTACGACACCGCAGACAGCACGGAGATGGTCGAGTTCCTAACCGGCTGCTCAATCGACACGGGGCTCACCCTCGCAGCCCCGAGACCGTCGACACGACGGCGCGACGAAACCGCCGGCCGCTGACCCGCGCGCCGACGACGCGGCCAAACGTGCGATACTCTGGACACCCTCAACCCCGCGCGGACGGGCATGGAAGCAACCGAACCGAAGCAGACCGGCACGGGCGTTCACGCGAGGGCCGCGGCGGCAAGGCTCAGCGAACTCGCCGCCGAAGCCCGAGCCGGCCGGGACGAGACGACCCTGGAGCGGATCATCGTCAAGGGCCTCACCCGCTACTACCACGGCATCGACGACGATGCGCGCAGGGCCCTCGCCGCGGCCGAGCCGCCCCTGACCGGCACCGTCTGGGACGCCGTCATCGCGGCCACCGTCGAGCACGCCTGCACCACCCACGGCGACGACGTGCCCCCGTGGACGCAGGCGCCCGAGCGCTTCCTGAAACGGCCCTGGGTCTACCGGCGCGGCCCCATCGAGCGAGGCACGGCGCTGGCCAACGCGCCGGCCGCCTTCATCCGGCACAACACCTTCGTCGAACCGCGGAACCTCGACGACCGCGGCGGAGAGCGCCATGTCTGGGCCCCTCACGAAAGCGCGGCTCCTCGATCTGTTCGACCGGCTGAACGAGAAGCTGAAACAGGCTGATCGCCAGGCCGAGATCTACATCGTCGGCGGCGCCATGATGACCCTCGCCCACGACGCCCGGCGGGTGACCGACGATGTCGACTCCACATCCGGCACGGGCGCGAAGCCGCTACCGAGGCGGCTGCCGAGATCGCCGACGAGGACGGCCTGAGCAAGTACTGGCTGAACGAGCCGTGACCCTGCGCCACCTGCCCGAGGATCCGGACCGGGGCGAGCGGCGGGTCTACGCCAACACACACCTGACCGTCCACGGCGCCTCCATGAACCGGCTGATCGCTATGAAGCTCCACGCAGGCCGTCCCCCCGACCTGGCCGACCTCGACGTCCTGCTGAGAGCCGCCGGCGTCATCACGCGCCGCGAAGCCGAGCGCCTGCACGAGCTGACCTACGGCACCGAGCCGATGGCCGCTGAAGCCGACGTATTCCTCATCGAGCGCTACGTCCGCCGGCCGCCTCACCGGAATCCCGGACCGACGCGATGACCCGCGACGACCCCACCGCGGCGGGCCGGGTCCCCGCAGACCTCGCCCGGCCGGGACCCGTCGAACGCGAGGCGGTAATGCGCCGGCTCGAAACGCGCATGGCCGACAGCTGGCTCCGCGCCCACATCTACCTGACCGAGCGCGCCGTCGTCGAGTTCGCCACGCGCTGGACGCGGGCCGACAGGCCTCTCGACCGGAACGTCGGGCCGGAGCCGGTCAGACGCGCCCTCCGCGAGATATTGGGCCCGGAACAAGAACCGGGGCGCTGGCTCAGGCACCTGCACGCCGAGGCGGCCGGGCGAACGCGAGCGCCGACCCCGGCGCTATGGAACAGCCCGGCCCTAGTGGTGACGGGCGCCATGGCCAGCCGGGCCCTGTGCGCCGCGCTCGAGCACAAGGCGGGCTACCCCACCGAGACCATCGACCGCCTGTTGCAAGAGGCGGAGGTGGGCCTGAACGAGGCCTCAACGTTGTTCGAGCAGGTGTCCGGCAAGCCGCTAAGACCGGGATAGAGCCGGGATTCAGGTTGGTCGGGCCATTGACGGGCGCACCGCGGCGGCCGCGCCAGCCGTTCGGGGTACCCGCCGGCCACCAGCCGGTGGGCCAGGGCCGCCGGATCGACGGGGCCGGCCCCGGAGCCGATGCGCGGTTCGAACGCACCCTCCAGCAGGGCCTTCAAGAAAGCGCCGGGACAGCGGGCCTTCTCGCACTCCGTCAGCGGGTGCAACTGCACACCTCCATCCGCCCCGCGAGCGACTCGGCGACCGTCGGCACCAGCAGCATACTGGCCGATCCGGTCAGCAGGAACCGTTGCACCTCGTCCAACGTGACGACGTCCGGCAGACTGGCGATGAAGCCGGGCGCGTCGTTCGCGGCCGTCTCGTGGTAGCTGTGCTCGTCCAGGCTGACGAACGCGCGGTCCGGGGCCAGCCTCCGCGCCAGGGTCGTCTTCCCGCTCTGGCGCGGACCGAGCAGACAGACGACCGGGGTGTCCGCCAACGCCTCCTCGACGGCGGGCGCCAGCGCGCGCGGCAACAGCGGCAGGGGCGCGTCCATCTGCCGGCCAGCGTAGCGTCTGATTGCCTGTTCTGCAAGCGGCCGATTGCCTGTTTGATAGCCGGCATATTGCGTGATAGCCCTCCTGGAGTACACCAAGCGAGGGCATAGCCCGGCTAACGATCGGACGATCACGCCGCCCGGAAGGAATCCGCCGACGCGGGGCGGTGGGGCCGCCGCCCCGCCGCCCCCCCACCCCGCACCGTCAGAAGTTGAACTGCAGCGCGAACTTGGCCAGGCGGCCGGGCATGATGGCGGTCGGCCGCAGGTAGTTCGGCCCGTAGTTGCGGTCCTCCTCGATGATCGAGTTCGCGTTCAGCACGTTGTAGACGTCGAACATCGCCTGGATGCGCCGGCCGTCGACGTCGAAGGTCCTCGACAGGCGGATGTCCGCCTGGTTCCACCGGGCGCCGTAGGCGGTGCCGGGCTCGATGACGTTGACCTGGATGGCGCCGCCGGCCGCGAGCGGACGCCCGAGCGAGGCGGCGATGGCGTCGCTCGAGTAGGTGACGATGGCGTCTCGCTGCGGGCCGGGGATGCTCTGCAGGGTCCCCGCGAAGGTGATGCCCCCGGGGAACGTGTACGAGCCGAGCAGCTTCACCTGCGTCAGGTACGGCGTGGACCAGTCGCAGAAGGCCGGCGAGACGTTGCCGTCCACCGAGCCCATGTGGATCTCGGGCAGGGCCGACAGGTACGCGCAGTTGTCGTGGCTCGTCCGGCCGGTGCTGACGCCGCCGCGCAGGAGCAGGGTGTCGAGCCGGGCGTCGACCGAGAAGTCGAAGCCGGCGTAGGTGCGCGACCGGCCGCCGAAGGCGTTGGCACCGGTGGTGATGGTGTCGAACTGCCCGAGCTTGTCGGGGTTGACGTCGGCGAAGCCGTTCAGGGTGTAGCCGCCGCCGCCGGGCAGCCGGTCGTCGGCGGGGGCGGTCAGCGAATAGTAGCCGAAGTCGTCGGGCCCCACCGCCCGGTTGTCCTGCACGTCGAAGTTCACGAACGCGCGGTGGAACCAGCCTAGGTTCACCGAGACGTTGCCGGCCACCTCGTGCTGCACGCTGACCGACGACTCGTAGTTGGCGTGCCGGGTGCCCCAACCGAACGCCCACTCGGGGTCGTAGAACGTGTTGATGACCGGCTGCCCGAAGGCGAGGTTGTCGGAGGGCGCGATGCACTCGCCGTTGGGCAGCGGGTTCAGCGGGTCGCAGTCGGCCCCGCCGTTCCCGTTGAAGTCGATGAATGCGCGCCGCTGCGCGTTGTTGTTGTCGGCGGGGTTGACGTTGCCGGCGCGGGTGTTCGAGTCGCGGTCGGCGTAGCGGCCGAACGACGCCTTGAGGGCGGTCCGCCCGTTCCCGAACAGGTCGTAGGCCATGCCGAGCCGGGGCTGGATGTCCTTGAACCCCACCACCTGCTGCCCCGGGAAGCTCGCCGACACCGGCCGGTAGCGGGACGTGCCGGTGTCGTGGTCGGGGTAGCCCGCGTTGAAGTAGTCCCAGCGGACGCCGAGGTTGAGGGTCAGCCGGTCGAGCGTCCACTGGTCCTGCGCGTACAGCCCGAGGTTGGCGGGCACGTCGTTCTCGACCAGCGACGGGGTCGCGTAGAAGTCGACGAGGTCGACCGGCAGCCCCTGCAGGATGATGTAGCGCTGGTACGCCACGCTCTCGATGTACTCGTTCTCGGCCACGTTCGTCAGGTTCATGCCGACCTTGAACGCGTGGCTGCCGGTGATGTAGGACAGCGACGCCCGCGCCGCGTTGGTGTCGGCGTGCCGGTCCTGGAACACCGTCCCCGAGAACCAGCTCGACATGCCCCGGACCGCGACGTTGCCGGGGATGATGAGCGCGCCGGGGCGCACGGGGTCGGCGTCGGGCGTGTTCCGCCAGTTCTGGTGCTGCGGATGCAGCGACACCCCCGCCTCGAACAGCAGGCGGCTGGTGATGGGCGCGGTCCACGTGCCCTGGTACACCTGCACCTTGATGGTCGAGTCGACCGCCGCCTCGGGCATCACGTTGAGCGCGCTCGTCAGGGTGCTGCCGATGAGGAACCGGTTCCGCTTGTTGTAGTTGTTGTCGTAGAAGAACGTGAACTTGTTGCGCGGCGTCGCCTGGGCGGTCAGCCGCAGGGTGGTCGACTGCGCGAGCTGGTCGTCGACGGCCTGCCGCGCGGGGTCGGGCGTATACGCGAGGTCGCTCGGATCCTGGTCGTGGAAGACGCTGGCCACGTACTGGTCGGTGCGCTGCGACGTGTGGCTGGCCCAGAACCAGAGCCGGTCGCGGACGATCGGCCCGCCCACCGCGGGGTTGGCGAACCAGAGGCGGCTCAGCCGGTTGGCCTGGTCCTTCTCGATGCCCTGCGCCACCAGCGCGTCGTCGACGTTGTTCGACTGGAGCCCCGGGGACGAGAAGCTGCCGAAGAACTGGCCCGCCCACAGGTTGCTCCCGTCGCGCGGGATCATGTTGACGCGCACCCCGCCCGACTCGACCTCGGCGGTGTTGCCGGAATAGTCGATGGAGTACTCGGCGTAGTTGCCGTCGGCGAAGAACAGGTTCGACGAGTCGCCGTTCCGGGTCGCCGCCTCGACCCCCATGCCGTCGATCTGCACCATCTGGTCGGTGCCCTCGCCGCCGTGGATGGCGAGCCGCTGGTAGTTCACGCCGCCCTGGCCGCCGACGTCGACGGCCAGCGTCGACCCCACGACGCCGTCGCCGACCATGCCGGGGATGAGGATGCCGAGGTTCTGGAACGAGCGGCCGCTCGGAATGGCGTCGATGACGTCGCGGTCGATGGCGATGTTCTGCTGCACGTTCTGGATGTCGACTACCGGGACCTCGCCGGTCACCGTGATCGTCTCCTCGACCGACCCAACCGCGAGCACGCCGTCGACGTTGGCAGTGAAGCCGGCGCTCAGGTTGACGCCCTCGCGCAGCACGGTCGAGAAGCCCGAGAGGGTGAACGTCACCGTGTACTCGCCGGAGACGAGGCCGGTAATCAGGTACTGCCCCGACCCGTCGGTGAACGCGGTGCGGACCTGCTCGATCAGGGCCGGGCTGCGCGCCTCGACGGCGACGCCGGGCAGCACGCCGCCGGTGTCGTCGGTGACGGTGCCGCCGATGGCCTGCGCGCCGGCCAGGGAAGATGCAAGCAGCAGACCGGCCAACGCGCCCGCGGCGCCGCGGCCGAAACGGATAGACATGGCTCCCTCCCTCCTCGTGTGCACTGATGATACCGTTTCCTGCCCCGGGTCGTGGGCCGCGGTCCATCCGGGGATCGGGAAGGCGTGCAGGCCGTCGGGCGGCGGTGCCGCGGGGAGTTCCGGAGCAACGGCGGCAAGGCGGGACGGCGGGACGGCGGATCCCGGCGTGGTTCGACGCGCCGAATCGGGTAGCCGGAGCGAACACGACCTCCGAACGGCCGCCGCCCAGGTGGTCCCCGCGCGCCTCGACGACTACTCGTCCGCGGCAGCGCGAAGCGCGAACGGACACCGCGGACGGCGGGAATGGGCGAGACTCCGTGGAGTTGGAGGTCAGCCGGAGTCCGCGGCTGTCTACGGCGTAGACTCCCGCCGGCGGCGGCGCCACCGCCACACCGCGAGCAGCCCCACGAGGGGGGCGCCGACCCAGAGGGGCGTCCAGACGCCCTCGCCGCCCTCCGAGGCCGGCGGCAACGGCTCGGCGTCGGCCGCGGACTCCTCCATCCGCAGCCCCTCGATGTTCATCGTCGTAACCGCCGGCCGCGACTCGTTCCAGCGGACGAACGCCTCGGCCGCGGCCGCGGCCGACTCGATGTCGGCGCCGAGGGCCGCCTCCATCGCCGCCCGGTAGGCGTCGAGGGCGGGGCCGGGGATGTTCATCACCGCGCCCTGATCGAGCACGTAGCGCAGCAGCCGGGGGTTGGCGCAGGTTTGCACGGAGCAGCCGACGCCGTGCTCGGCGACGCTGTCGACATGCTCGCGCAGCAGGCGCTCGAGGGTCGCGGCGTCGGTCTCCCAGTAGCCCTTGCGGATCGTCTCGACCATGCGGCCGGTGATGTCCTGGTAGGCGTGGGGCGAGTGCTCGTCGAAGAACACCTCGAGGTCGAGGTCGTGCCGGTCCTCGACGTACACCGCGAACGACTCCTGCCACATCGCGTCGTCGACGGTCTCCGGCGCCACCGCGTCCCAGCCCCAGAGGTACTCGACGAACGCGCGCATCTCGCCGGCGCCGGCGTAGCCCTCGCGCTGCATCCCCTCGATCCAGGTGGGGTTGACGTAGCGCGTCCGAAACTCCGCCCCGATGAACTTGTCGATGCCGGTCATCTGGGGCTGGCCGGGGTCGCGCGTGTTGGTCACGACCATCTCCGGCGTCTCCCCGTCGATGCTGCGGACCGCCGCCGCGAGGCCGCCCATGTACATGAAGAAGTCGTCGTTGTCGAGGGTGCCGTAGAGCATCGTCGAGCTGCTGTGCACGACCTTCTCGGTGCCCGAGAGGGCGAGGCGGAACACATCCTCCATCGGCTCGCCCCAGAACCCGTTGCCGTAGCCGTGCCCCATCTTCGACAGGTACTCGTCGGCCATCGGCGCGTCGCTATCCCAGGTGCCGCTCGCGGCGGCGATGCGCGACGTGTTGAGGTTGAACGTTCCCGGCGGCTCGTCGAAGATGCGCACGCCGGCGCGCCGCTCCGCGTCCTCCTCCGAGTAGCCCCGGTCGACGAGCGCGGCCCGCGTCGCGAGGTAGTGCCGCCGGACGTAGTTCTCGGCCTCCTCGAGCACCTTCACCCGCTGCACCGCCTCGTCCATCAGGCGGGTGACGTTGTTGAACATCCCCTCGGCGGCCGACGCGATGACGATGTCGACGCGCGGCCGGCCGAGCTCGCGGGCGGGGACGACCTCGACGTCGACGACGTTGCCGCGCACGTCCCACACCGGGCGCGTGCCGAGGAGGTGGAAGATCTGCGACTCGAGGATCCCCTCGTGGCGCAGCGTCTCGGCCCCCCAGATGACGAACGACACCTTCTCGGGATAGCGCCCGTGCTCGGCGACGTGGTCCCTCAGCATCCGCTCCGCGAGGAAGACGCCGAGGTCCCACGCGGCCGGCTTGGGCACCTTGTCGGGATCGATGCCGTAGAAGTTCTTGCCGGTGGGATAGGCGTCGGGGCTGCGGATGGGCTCGCCCCCGCCGCCCGCCGGCACGTAGCCGCCGTCGAGCGCGTGCAGCAGATGGTCGAGCTCGCGCGGCCCCGACTCGACGATGCGGCGCTCCATGTCGTCGGCCATCACCGTCGCGTCGTCGGGCAGCAGGTCGCGGTCGACCGACACGATGGCCTCGACGGTGCTCGCGCGCATCTCCGGCGCGGGGGTGCGGCCGAAGGCGTGCAGCCCGTAGGGGATGTGCTGGCCGCGTAGCTCGATGACGTAGTCCTCGAGGGCGTGCAGCGTGTCGTGGTCTATCTCGGCCCCCGTCCCGAAGTCGAGGCCGAGGTCCTTGACGATTCCGAGGTCGGCCGCCTGCTGCCTTATCTGGTCCGCGTACGCCTCGGCGAGCAGTTCGTTCTGGTGGACGGCACCGTGATAGTCGTCGACGCTCTCGCCGAGGGCGGCGATCTCGGGCAGCAGCCCGCTCTTCACGAACGGGGGCACCATGTGGTCGACCAGCGTCGCCATGCCGCGGCGCCGCGCCACCAGGCCCTCGCCGACGACGTCGACGTTGTAGACGTAGAGGTCGGGCAGGTCGCCGATGAGCGCGTCGGGGGCGTCGGCCGCGGACAGCCCGATGTCCTTGCCGTCGAGCCACTCCAGGGTGCCGTGGGTGCCGAGGTGGACGACCGCGTCGGCGCCGAACCCCACCGGCTCCGGCGCGCGCAGCCACGAGTAGGTCGCGACGTACTGGTGATGCGGCGCGAGGTCGTCGGCGTGGTACAGATTCTCCTGGTCCTCGCCCCACCCGCGCGCGGGCTGCGGCAGCACCACGACATTGCCGTACCGCAGGGCGGGGATGATCAGGCTGCCGTCGCGCGCCATGAGGGTCGCGTCTTCCGGGCTCCCCCAGTCGGCGACGACCTTCTCGCGCAGCTCGGGGGCGTAGTCGTCCAGCCACTGCAGGTAGTCGCCCATCCACGCGCGCGCCGCGCCGCCGTGCGACAGCAGCTCGTCGAGCTCGCCGGGGGCGTAGCCGCCCACGTTGCGCGCGCGCGTCGTGATGCGCTCGAGGAGCGCGCCGGCGGACAGGTCCACGTCGCCCGGTCCGAGGTGGTAGCCGTCGGCCCGCATGCGCCGGAGGATGTTGGCCAGCGACTCGGCCACGTTCAGGTAGCTGGCGCCGATGCCGGCCTTCCCCGGCGGGTAGTTGTAGAAGAGGACCGCCACGCGCTTGTCGGCGTTCGGGGTCGCGGCGAGGGCGGCGTAGCGCAGCGCGCGCCGGACCGCCGTCGTCACGCGGGAGGCGATGGGCTCGCCCGCGACGATGGTCAGGCCGGTGTCGGGATCGGTGCGGCGCTCCTTGCTGCCCACCACCGTGGGCGCGACGAGCCCCGCCAATTCGGGCACGGCGATCTGGAACGTCCCTTCGAACATCGACAGGCCCCGCGGCGAGTCGCGCCACTCGGCCTCGCTGCGGCCGTAGAGGGTGATCAGGTTGATGACGGGGATGTCGAGCCGCTGGAGCGGCGGGCCCGCGTCGGGGCCGGCGAAGCGGAACGCGAACGCCAGCGCCACATCGGCCCGCGCCGCGCCCGCGGGGTCGCGCAGCAGCGACTCGAAGGCGACGGCGGCGGGATAGCCGAAGACCGGTATGGCCTCGGCGCCCTGCCGCTCGATCTCGGCGATGACGGCGTCGAGGGTCGCGGTGTCGCCCGCGTAGTACTGCGACTTGTAGAACCCGACGGCCACGCGCGCGGCGCCCGGCCGGAGCTTCCCGGCGGCGCGCCGCCACGCGTCGAACGCCTCCCAGGTCGCGAACGCGCGCCCCGTCGCGCCGTCCGGATAGTAGTAGCCGGCGTCGAGGCTCGGCTGCGGGTCGGGAACCGCGAGGCCGGCGACGCCCGCCGCCGACAGCGCCTGCTTGAGCAGGCCGACTTGGTTCTCGAACCCCTGGTTGGCCCAGAACGCGCGCGCGCGCTCGTTCCACGCGACGCCGCGGTCGACGTAGTGTTCGCGCGGCAGCAGCCCCTCGCCAACCCCGAGCACGAGCCCCCGGCCCGTGACCTGCTCGACTAGGTCGACGCCGTGCTCGGCCTCGAAGCGCTCCAGCATCTGCTGGTTCATGACGTCAAGGACGAGCACGTCGGTCTCGAGGAGGGCGTCGACATCGGCGTCGTCGAAGAGCGACTCGGTGAGGAACTCGACCGCGACTGGGCCGCGCAGGTCGGGGCGCTCGCCGAGAAGCGCCTGGTACGCGCTCAGAGTACCCGACAGGTTGCCGTCCGAGAACAGGTAGGTGACGCGCGCCTCCTGGGCGGTCGCCGCCGAGGCGACGCCGATTGCGAACAGCAGGACGAGCGCCAGGCCGGCGCGCACCCGCGCGGCGCGCCCGACGTCTGCCGTCCGCCCGGCGACCGCGCGAAGCCCAACGTCCAACTCCCTCGCAACGATTGCGCCGCGCCCGGGGTCCTTCCCCACTTCCCGGCATTCCGCCCCGGTCACGCGCTCGCTCGTCACACCCATTGGCGTCCTCTCCGTCCCCCGACTCCAGAAGAATGCGGTCACGCCCCCGCGACCCCGGCGACGGCCGGCACCGCGTGCGCCAGCTCGACCGCGACCGGCCCCGACGGCACTGGCGTCTCCGATCCCGGCGCCTGCCGCTCTCCGCGCCCGGACGTCCGTACGTCAGTCGGGCACGTAGACGATCTGCCCGTCGGCGAGGCGGTAGGCGGTGCCGAGGCGCTCGCCCTGCCCGCCGAGGGTCTCGCCGGTCAGCTCGTAGGCGGTGATCTCGGTGCCGCGCTTGACGATGATCTCGCTCAGCCCGTCGGCGTTGGTCTTGACCAGCGTCACCTCGCTGTCGGGATCGACGAGGTCGCCGATGCGGTACACCGAGAAGAGGGTGATCATCAGGCCGACGATGAACACCACCGACACGTCGAAGATGTTGGCCACGCCCGAGAGCGGGTCCTCGTCCTCGGCGTCAGCCGGCGACGGCAGGTGCAGAAAGCGTCCCATCGTGTCGTTCCTCCTCCGCGAGAACCTCCGCCGGGTCGCCGTCGCCGGGCGCGCCACGCCTCAGCTCGGCGGCGAGCCGCTCGGCCAGGTAGCGCTGCTCGCGCACCGCTTCGTTGACCCAGCCGTGGCGGACGACCTGGATGACATAGGCCACGGTCCCGGCCGAGAGGCCGACGATGGTCGTGGTGAACGCCACCACCATCTGGCCCGCCATCGCCTCGAGGTTGCCCGCGGTCAGCGAGGCGAGGGCCGTCCCCATCGGAATGAGGGTGCCGAGGAGGCCGAGGCTCGGCCCCACCTTGACGAGCAGCCGCGACCCGTTCAGGGTCCGTCTCACCCGCTCCTCGCGCTCGAGGACCAGGTGCTCGAGGCCCCCGTCGCCGAACGACGGCTTGAAGCGTTCCGCCTCGACGTCGCGCAGCAGCCCCCGGAGCCGGGCCGGCAGCGCCGCCCTGCGCGCGGAGTCCGAACCGAGCACCGGGCCGGCGTCGAGCCACGCGTTGAGATCGAAGCCGCTGCGCTCCTGCCGGCGCGCGAGCCACTCCATCACGCACCCGCCGGCCATGAACACCGCGGCCCCGACCGCCGCCCACAGGAGCGCGATGACGGGAAAACGCAGCACCTGGGCGAGGGCGAACAGGCCGTTCTCGAGCGTGCCGAGCAGGTTCAACGGCGCCTCCGGAGCGAATGCAGTCCGCCGAGCGAGACCATCGCCGCGACCCCCGCGACGACCCAGGGATGGACGCCCGGCCGGACCAGGCCGTCCGTTTCGAGATTCATCGCCGCCGCCGCGCGCCACCCCATCGCCACCGCCGGCGCGGCCGCGACGGCCATGCCGAGGGCGGCCAGCGCGGCCAGCGCGTCGTCGCGGACCGCCGACGGGGCGAACCGCGGATCGCGGCGCGACGACGACGCGGCGAGGGCGAGGACCCCGGCCGCCAGCAGCCACGCCGTCCATGGCGGCAGGCCGTAGCCGGCCAGCACCCGGGTCCACAGCCCGCCGGCCAGCCCCGCCGTCAACGCGCCGGCCAGCGACGCCAGCGCGCCGTGCGGGCGAGCCAGCGACAGGCCGGCCGCGGCGGCGATGATCGCGCCGGTCCAGCGCGCCTCCGGCTCGAGCCAGAGGGCACCTAAGGCGAAGCCGCCCGCGAGGGCTAGCACGCCGCGACGGTCCCCCGCCGTGGTGGCGAAGATCGCCGCCGCCAAGGCGCACAGCAGACCGACGGCGTGTGGCAGCAAACTCGATGTCCCCGGCTCGCGGTTTCCGTCGTTCGACAGGCTGGCGTGGGTGCCCTGCGGCATCTCCTCCTAGCCCGGAGAGCGTCGCCTACGGCTCCGCTCGCCGCCCAACCAACCCGGCTAGGAGTCCGCACCGTTCTACGGCGCGGACTCCTAGCGAAATCCCGTGCCCGGCACCGGCCGGCACGGTGTACCTTAGAACACCGTGCCCGAACGGCGGTGACCGGCACCCCAACTTCAGGAACTCTTCAGGAATTCTTAAGATATCGGCGGACCCGCGGCCCGATTTCAGGAACTCTTCAGGAAGTCTTCAGGCTCCGGCGAGAGCGGACTCTCTATACTCTTGCGCGGTGTGCGTCGAACCCGCCGCGCACCGTGCGCCCGCGGCGCGGCCGGGATCGCCCGTGTCGTCATTGACTCTTGCCCGGCGATAGCACGGCGGCATCGTAGACGCCCGCGTGCACGATGCCCCGGTCTGGTGATGAGGGCGGATGTCGCGGTCGCGGACCAAGACGCCGACCGAGACTGCCCGGCACGTGGCAAGCCAGAAAGACAGCAAGAACCCGAAAGACAGCAAGAAACTGCCCAAGGAAGGAACAAGTCACCATGACGCGGTATCGCGCCCCGCTCGGCGTTTTGCTCTGCTCGCTGGCCATCGCGCCGGCCGCCGCCCAGGAGCCGGCGGCGGTGATGGGCCTCGTCACCGACTCGTCCGGCGGCGTTCTGCCGGGCGCCACCGTCGAGGCGCGGCGCGGGCTCCGCCTCGTGTCGACCGCGTCCACCGGCGACGACGGGCGATACCGCCTGGATCTGCCCGAGGCCGCGACCTACCGTGTGACCGCGCGTCTCGACGGCTTCGCAACCGCCGCGGCCGAGGTGGCGGCGAGCGGCCCCGCGACCGCCGACTTCCTACTCGACATCGCCCCCGTCAGAGACACCGTCGTCGTCACCGCCTCCCGCACCGCCGAGGGCGCCGCGTCGGTCACCGAGTCGCACTCGGTCTTCACCGCCGACGACATCGCGACCCTCGGCAGCCACTCGGTCGCCGACGTTCTCCGATACGTCCCCGGCCTCAACGTCGAGTCGACGGGCCGCGAGGGCTCCCTCACCTCCGTCTTCGCCCGGGGCGGAGAGTCCGACTACAACCACGTGCTCATCGACGGCGTGCGGGTCAACGACAACGGCGGCTACTTCGACTTCGACCGCGTCTCGGCCACCGAGATCGAGCGCGTCGAGGTCGTCCGCGGCGCCCAGTCGGCCCTCTACGGCTCCGACGCCATCGGCTCCGTCATCCAGATATTCACCAAGCGGGGAGCCCCCGACAGCGGACCCCGCATGTCCGGCTCCTTCGAGGGCGGCTCGTTCGGCACCACCCGCGGCGACCTGCGCGTCCTCGGCGGCGCCGCGGACCGCGTCGACTACCAGCTCGGCGTCGCCCACCGTGGGACCGACGGCGCGTTCCAGGACCGGCTCCTCGAGCCCGACCGCTTCGACCAGCAGACGGTCGACGCCAACCTCGGTGCCATCGTCGGCGACAACACCCGCGTACGCGGCGGCATCCGCTACAGCAACCGCCGCGGCAGCACCGTCGGCAACATCGTCTACGCCCGGGGCGACACCGGCACCGGCTACGACACCGACGATCTGACCTGGCACGTCGACTTCGACCAGACCCTCTCCCCGCGCTTCGACCATTCCGCGACGGTGAGCCACTTCCGCTCCGGACGCCGGTCGGTGGACACCATCGCCGACCCCCAGTACCGCGTCTTCGCGCTCCTCGAGGGCGAGCCCGGGGCCCTCTATCCGGCCGGCCCGCGCCTCGCGCGGCTCCTCGACGAGCCGGCCTTCGACGCCCTCATGGCCGACCCCTCGGGGCTCGGCCCCGGCCAGTTCCTAGCGCGCACCGGCCCCTACAGCGGCCGCGACTGGCCGGGCGATTACCGGGCGGAGTTGCGCCGGCCCGCCGTGCGCTACCAGGCCAACGCGACCTGGCTCGACGACCAGGTGCTGAGCGCCGGCTACGACTACTACAGCGAGACGAACACGCTCGACGAGCTGCAGACGGTGGAGAACCACTCGTACTTCCTGCAGCAGCAGTTCAACGTCGCCGACGCGTGGTTCGTCACTGGCGGCGCGCGGGTCGACGACAACGTCCACTACGGGACCGCGGTCAACCCGAAGCTGTCCGCCGGCGGCTATCCCCTGCCGTTCCGCGAGGGCGCCCTGTCGTCGGTCAAGGTCTCGGCCAACGTCGGGCGGGGCATCAAGAACCCGAACTTCTCGCAAGTCTACGGCTCGCAGTGGGTCGACGGCGACCGCGCCCTGCGCCCCGAGCAGGCGCTGACCGTCGACGCGGGGGCCGAGCTGACCTTCGACGACCAGCGCTGGTTGGCGAGCTTCACGTGGTTCAACAACGACTACGAAGACCAGATCGCGTACTCGCCCTCGCCCGGCCGCGGGGGCGACGGCATCCCCGACTACGTGAACATCGACGGGTCGCGGGCGGGCGGGGTCGAGCTGGAGTTCGGCATGCAGCGGCCCGTCGGCGGGCTGACGGCCAGCGCGTCCTACGCGCTGGTGGACACCGAGGTCGTGACCAACGCGAGCACGAGCGAGCAGTTCCAGCCGGGCCAGCCGCTGCTGCGGCGGCCCCGGCACTCGGCCAACCTGCGAGTCGGCTATGCGCGGGGCCGCGGGAGCCTGCACGTGGCGATGCGGGTGACGGGCGACCGTCACGACAGCGCGTTCCTCGGGCTGCAGCGCGTCTCGGACGGCCGCGGGGTCGACATCACCGTCAACCCCGGCTACACGGTGGTCACCGCCGGAGGGCAGTTCCGGGTGCGCCCCGAGCTGACGCTGTTCATGAGGATCGACAACCTGACGGACGCGGTGTACGAGAGCGCGCTCGGCTATCCGGGCCTGCCCCGCGCGTTCGTGGCGGGCGGACGTTTCGACTTCGGCGGGTGACGCCGCACCCGCGTCGGGCGCGGCGGCAGGTTGGAGGGAGCTGATCGGCGTGAGTCTGCTGGACCGTTCGGGATGGTTGCGGCGCGCGTTGTTCCAGGTCCACCTGTGGACCGGTGTCGCGATTGCCCTCTACGTCGTCGTCGCGTCGGTCACCGGCGCCGCCCTCGTCTTCCGCATCCACTTGCAGCGGGCCGCGCACCCGGAGCTGCTCACGGCCAGCACCGACGGCCCCCAGGCGGACATCGCGACCGTGCTCGAAAGCGTGCGCGACGCGTACCCGGGCGCCCGCGTGTCCGGGGTCGACGCGCCGACCACGGTGCGGCCAACCCACCTCGCCTACGTCACCGAGGGCGGCCGGTTCCATACCGTGCTCATCGACCCGGTCACCGCCGCGGTGCTCGGCGAATTGCCCGAGCACTCGGTGGTGCGCACGCTGCAGGATCTGCACTTCGACCTCCTCGCCGGCCGCACCGGCCGCGTCGTCAACGGCATCGGCGCGCTCTGCCTGCTGCTCCTCTGCCTGACCGGCGTGTTCGTCTGGTGGCCGGAACGGGCGGGGTGGCGGCGCGCCCTGAGCGTCGACTGGCGCCGCCCTTGGCGTCGTGTCACGTGGGAGCTGCACGGCGCGGTGGGCGTCTGGACGCTCGTCCTCACCGCCGGCTGGGCCGTCACGGGGGCGTACTTCGTGTTTCCCGAGCAGTTCCGCGCCGCCGTGAACCGCGTCTCCCCGCTGACCGCCCCGGTCCGCCCGCCGCAGTCGAATCCCGACGGCGCCGGGTCCTCGCTGCGGCCGACGTGGCGCGAGCTCATCGACCGCGCCCGCCCCGCCGAGCCGGACGCGTTCGTCGCGCGGGTCGTGGTGCCGGCCGGCGACGAGGCGCCGTTCCGGGTGCTGTTCACCGACCACCGCCCCACCCGGCTCGGTGCCCGCCACCTGCGGACGGTCTACCTCGACCAGTACACGGGCGAGCGGCTCGACGCGCCGCCGGCGGGCCGCCGCACCCTCGGCGACGCGGTCATCGCCCTCGTCGGCCCCGTGCACTTCGGCAACTTCGGCGGCGTGGGCGTCCGCCTCGTCTGGCTCATCACCGGCCTCGCGCCCGCCCTGCTGGCCGTCACCGGCCTCCTCCTGTGGTGGACGCGCGTCGCGGCGCCGGCGTGGCGCCGCCGGAGGGCGCCTCGGCCCCCCGCGCCGGTCTTGCCGGTGCCCCGGTCGACGCCAACCCCGGTGTCTTCCCGGCACACCACGATCCGGCCCCCGGCATCGGCGGTGCCGGCAACCCAGTCGACACCAACCACCATGACTTCCCGGAACGCCGCGCCCCATCCCCCCGCGCCGGTGGTGCCGGTGCCGGATGACGCGAGCACCTGAGAGGCCCCATGAACCGAACGCAGGAACCCGCGACCGACCGCGTGCTCACCCGCGCGGAGCGCCGGCACCTACTGCGACGCCTCGTCTTCGCGGCGACGCCGGCGCGGGATGACATGAGCACCTGAGAGGCCCCAATGACCCGAACCCAGGAACCTGCGACGGACCGCGTGCTCACGGAGGTGGAGCGCCGGCACCTGCTGCGGCGCCTCGCTTTCGCGGCGACGCCGGCGCTGGAGGAAGCTGTGAGCGGGCGGTCGGCCGACGACGCCCTGTCGGTGCTCGTGCGCGCGGCCCGCGACACGCCCCAGCCGGAGCGCCCCGAGGCGGCCCGCGGCGTCTGGAGCAATCCCGGGCTGCGGTTCGCCGGCGTCTCCGACGAGGACTTCGAGGCGATGCTCGACCGGCTGGCCCCCGGCGTGCGCGCCGCGGTCGACGACGTGCGGCGGTGGTGGCTGGCCGAGCTGCTCACCTCGCCGGCACCGCTGCGGGAGAACTTGGTCATCTTCCTGCACGGGGTCTTCGGCAGCAGCACCGAATCGGTCGACGCCCCCCACGCCCTTCACGGACGCAACGCCCTGCTCCGCCGGCGGTGCCTGGGCACCGTCCCGGACTTGCTCGCGGCCCTCGTCGTCGACCCCGCCATGATGATCCAGATCGGCATGGACGGGCACCGGCGGCTGCGGGTGTCCGACCGCGCGGCCAAGCTCATCCTCGACCACTGGACGGTCGGCGAGGGGGCCTACGGGCCGCGCGACCTCGAGGATCTGTCGCGGGCCCTCACGGGCTGGCGGCTCGTCGCCCCAGAGGGCCGCGGGCCGGCCCGCGAGGTCGCGCGCCGCGCGCCCCTCGCGGCGCGGCGCACCGGCCTCGTGCCGACGTTCGGCCCGGCCGACTTCGACGACGGCCCGAAAACCCTTCTCGGCCGCACCCGTCCGTTCGACGCGCGTTCGGCGGTGCGCTGGCTCGCCGCGCAGGAGGCGACGGGCCGACGTTTCGGCCGCCTGCTGCTGGCCCACCTCGGCGTCGAGGACCCCGGCGCCGCCGTCGAGACGCGGCTCGCCGCCGTCTATCGGGCGACCGGCGGATCCATCGAGGCGCTGCTCCGCGAGGTCGTGCGGTCCGAGGCCTTCTGGTCCGAGGCGTCGCGGTGGACGCTGATCAAGAGCCCCGTCCACCTCGCGGCGGGGGCCTGCCGCCAGCTCGGCATCGCGTCGCCGCCGGTGGCAGAGGTCGCGCGGTGGCTCGAGGCGAGCGGCCAGACCCTGTTCGACACCCCGAACAACGGCGAGGGCGGCTGGCCGGGGCAGGAGGCCTGGGTGTCGCCCCCGGCGCGGCTGACCGTCCGGTACCACCTCGCCGCCGCCCTGGCGGGTCGGCTGCCGCCGCTCGGCCTCGGGCACCCCGGCCCGCGCGACGGCGGAACGGCCGGGACACCCGACGGCCCAGTCGACGCGACGCTCCGCGAAGCCTCGGCGTCCGAGCTGCTCTCCCGGCTCGATCCGGCACCGGGTCTGGACCCGGCCGCGATCGAGCGGGAAGCGGCCGGCGTCACGTCGCCGGAAGGCCGCAGCACGTTCATCCGGCGCGTGATGATGTCCCCGGAATACCAATTGGCGTGACACCCAGCGTGGAGGAGACCGATGAGCACCATCAGCCGACGCGACCTGCTGACTTGGTTCGCCCTGACGCCGACCGTTCCGTTCTTCGTTCGCGAGAGCGCCCGCGCCGCGGCCGGGGCGGAGGCCGCTGCCGCCACAGCCGCCGCGGGTCACGACGGGCGCGTGGTGGTCGTCCTGCGGCTGCGGGGCGGCAACGACGGGCTGAACACGGTGGTGCCGGTGCGCGACGACCGGTATTACCGCGCCCGCCCGACCATCGCCATTCCCCGGCGGCAGACTCTTTCCCTCGATGGGAGCGATCTCGGCCTTAACCCCTGGCTCGGCGACGTGCGGCGGCTGATGGACGACGGCCACGCCGCCATCGTGCAGGGCGTGGGCTATCCGCGGTCGTCCCGGTCGCACGCGCGGGCAACCGAAATCTGGGAGACCG
Organism: Vicinamibacterales bacterium; assembly: GCA_963664545.2. Lineage (GTDB taxonomy): Bacteria > Acidobacteriota > Vicinamibacteria > Vicinamibacterales > UBA8438 > JAJEEA01. The sequence goes on from OY761475.2 coordinate 5,863,774, forward strand.
GCTCGGTGGCGGCCGAGGCGCCGCGCCACGGCTGGCTCGGACGCTATCTCGACCACGCCTGCGAGTGCGGCGACGAGCCGCTGGCCGGCGTGCAGTTCGACGAATCACTGGGACGGACGCTGGCCTCGGCCTCGGGCCGCAGCACGTCGATCGGCCACCCCGAACTGCTGCTCGGGATGGACGCCGCCCCGCCGCCCACCGCCGCCGCGCGCGGGCCGCGTCCGGGACGGCTCGACTACCTCCGGCAGGTCGACAACGGCCTCGCCCACGCCGCGCGCCAGCTCCACCGGGCGCGGGCCGGGACCGGCGGCGGCTTCGACTATCCCGACACCGCCTTCGGCCAGTCGCTGCGCTGGACCGGCGACATGATCGAGACGGGCGGCCCGACCCGCGTCTATTACGTGTCCCTCGGCTCGTTCGACGGCCCCGACTCGGCCTCGTTCGACACCCACGTCGACCAGCCCGCGAAGCACCGCGTCCTCTTCACCGAGCTCGGGCGCGGCCTGCGCGCCTTCACGCGCCACCTGCGCCGGGCCGGGCAGCTCGACCGCGTGCTCCTGCTGACGTTCTCCGACTTCGGCCGCCTCGTCGCCGAGAACCGGACCGGCGGCACCGAGCACGGCGACGCGGGGGTGCTGTTCGTGGCGGGGGGCGGCGCGCGGGCGGGCCTGCTCGGCGAGCCCGCCGACCTCGGCCGGGTTACCCGGGGCGGCCTCGACGCCACCGTCGACTTCCGCGACATCTACGCCGACGTGCTGCAGCGGTGGCTCGGCGTCGACCCGGCCCCGATTCTCGGCCCCGCGGTCGGCTCGTTCCCCGTCGTGAGCGCGTGACCCAGGAGAACCCGATGCGCAAGACGCTTCCCGGACTGATTCTCTCGCTGCTGCTCGTGAACCCCGGTCCGCTGGCGGCGCAGGACGCCGGCCAGGACGACCTGCAGACCCTGCAGGGGGAATGGACGGTGGCCGCGGCCGAGCAGGGCGGCAGCCCGTTCGACGTCATCGTGGGCGGCGTCCTCACCATCACCGGCAACCGCTTCGGGCTGGTCACCGCCACCGGCAACGAGCTCGCCGGGCAGATACGGCTCGACGCGGCGCCGTCGCCCCGCCACCTCGACTTCGTCCACGACGACGGGCTCCTGTGGGAGGCGATCTATGTCGCCGCGCCGGACTTCTTCCGGCTCAACTACGTCGAGGCGAGCCCCGAGACGCCGCGCCCGACGATGTTCGTCACCGGGTCCGACGCGCCCGGCACGGTCATCGTCATGGAGCGCTGACGATCCACGGGTCGCTCCAACGCGGATCGCTCAGGAGCGCCTCGTCGGTCAGGCTCTGCAGGAACGCGATCAGGTCGCGCCGCTCGTCCTCGCGCAGGCTCAGCGGCCGGATCGAGTCGCTCTGCCGCGGATTGGGGGCGCGTCCGCCCGCCACGTAGTGGTCAAGCACCTCGCCGAGGGCGGCGATGCTGCCGTCGTGCATGTAGGGCGCGGTGACCGCGACGTTGCGCAGGGTCGGTATGCGGAACCGGCCCGCATCCTCGAGGTCGCCGGTGTGCGCGTACTTCCCCGGGTTGTCGGCCGGATACGGCATCGGGCCGGGCAGGTTGTAGAGCCCGGTGTTGTGGAACAGGAACACCGGCGGGTCGCTGACCGGGCTCGTCGCCGCCTTCGAGCCGCCGTCCAGGTTGAGCCCCAGGTCCGTCGACACCGTGTGCCCCAGGTGGCAGCCTCCGCACCGCGCCCGGCCCGAGAAGAAGAGCCTCATCCCGCGCCGGGCCGCCGACGACAGCGCGGTCTCGTCGTCGTGGAAGCGGTAGCGGTCGTAGGGCGAGCGGAACGAGACGATCGACCGCTGGAACGCGGCCAGGGCCAGCGCGACGTTGCCGGTGGTGACCAGCCTCTCGACGCCGCCCTCGCCGCCGTCCGCCGACGCGGGAGCCGGGAACGCCGCCGCGAACAGGCGCCGGTAGACGGGCGAGGCCGCGAGCGCGGCGTACACGCGCGGCTCGTGCCCGGCCAGGCCGAGCTCGACCGGATCGGTCCCGAAGAGGGGGACCAGCACCTGCTCCTCGAGCGAGCGCAGCGTCGGGTTCGCCCACGTCAGGGCGTCGCGGTAAGCCACGTTCACGAGCGACATGGCGCTGCGCGGGTGGCGCTCCCCCGTCGAGCCGAGCCCGCGCGGGCGACCGTCGGTGAACGCCAGGGCCTGGATGTGGCACGTCGCGCACGACTGCTCTCCGTTGCCGGACAGCCGCGTGTCGTAGAAGAGGTGCCGGCCGAGCGCCACGCGCGCCTCCGTCATCGGCGCGCCGGCGGGAAGCCGGGGCGGCGGCACCCCGGGCCGCAGGTCCCACGGGTAGTCGCTCGCGGCGCGCTGCCCCCCGAGCGTCGCCGCCGCCAGCCCCACCGCCGCCAGGCCGAGCATCGCCTCTCGTCGCATGACCACCTCGCCGGCCGGCCGCTTATTCCCCAGCGCGCCCGCCCGGCCGCGGACGAGGGCGCGCCGGATGCAGTGGACAGGCCGCCGCCCTGCCCGGCATCGTAGCCGCTGGTGCCTGGCGGCATTCTGAAGATTTGCTGAAATCGGTCTGGCCGGGTCCCCAGCCGCCGTGCACACGCGGCGCGTGGGCGTCTCGTCGCCGGGCTCGCGGCCGGCCGCATCGCCCAGCCGCACGGCCGCACGTCAACCGTGACGCCGATGTCGAGGTGACCGACGCAGGAGCAACACGGTCGGGACGGCCTGGGGTTCCCCCGAGAATCGATTATGCTACGTTTTGCAGTACAACCAAGGAGGCCGCGTGGGTTCCCTCAGTGTTTTCAGCGCGCGCGACGTCCGACAGCGCTCCGGCGAGCTCATCAGCGACGCGGAGCACGGACGTCTGGCGATAATCACGAAACACGGCCGTCCCGCAATCCTGGCCGTTCCGTTCGACGAGCGCCTGATCGAGTTCGGCGTCCATCGCGCCATGGCGCTACGCCTGTTTGAGCAGCGCCTGGTGACCTTGATTCAGGGCGCGAGACTGGCGGCGACGACTCCAGAGGAGTTCGTCGACCTGCTGGGTACGGCCGGCATTCCGGCCGTCGACTATCCGCCCGAGGAACTCGACGACGAGGTCGGCGTCGCGTCGTGACGCCCATCGTCGCCGATACCGGGCCTCTCATCGCCCTCGCCCGCGTCGGCCGACTCGACCTCCTGCGGTGCCTGTACCGGCAGGTCGTCATCCCGCCGGCTGTGCACGGGGAGCTCGCGATCGGGTCCGGCCGTCCTGGCGCGACGGCGCTCGCCGGCACCTTGGTAGCAGGGTGGATCTCCGTCCAACCGGTGGCGGATCATCGGGCGGTGCTGGAACTCGGACAGGATCTCGACCTCGGCGAAGCCGAAGCGATCGCGCTGGCCGAGCAACTCGAAGCGCGGTTCCTGCTCATCGACGAGGCGGCAGGACGACGGATCGCGCGCCGACGCGGCGTTCCCATGACCGGTGTCGCCGGTGTGCTGTTGTCCGCAAAGGCGAGCGGAGCCGTGGTCGCTGTCGGACCGATCATCGAAGAGCTCTCGAACGTCGGCTATCGCTTGTCCCCGCGGCTCATCTCAGCCGTTCTCCAAAGGGCCGGGGAGTGAAGCGGCCTTGCCGGAAGCCGCCGGCCAATCTCCCCCGGGATTGTCCTCGGCCCGCGAAGCACGTAAACTGTGCCACACGATTTACGCGCACCCGAACGCACGCCGGGGCTTCAAGACCATGCATGGCATCAACATCACCATCAAGGTCGATGCGGACCTCGCCCGCGACGCCAAGGCGTACGCAGCGCAGCGCGGAACCTCGCTCAGCCGCCTAGTTGCCGAACAACTGGAGACGCTGGTCGGGAGCGATCAGGCCTACGCGGCGGCCAGACGCCGAGCACTGGCTCGTCTGAGACAGGGCTACGACATGGGCGGGGAGCCTCCTCTGAGCCGCAGCGAGGCCCACAACCGTGAAGGCCTTCGTTGACACCAACGTGCTCCTCTACGCGCATGACCGGGAAGCCGGTGCAAAGCGCCGTCGTGCACGCGACCTGCCGGAAGGATGAGCAGCACGAGCGAGTTGCCCCGCCGGCTGATCGCCTGGGCCATCGCTCTCGCGACCGGGCTCGGGTTCATCGGCGTCATGAGCCTGCTCCTGACAGACGGCCGGACCGCCGCCTTCCTGCTCGACCGCAACTCGACCGTGTTCGACTACCCCTTCACCATCCAGAACCTGATGTGGCTGATCTTCTTCGGGGCGCTGGGGGAGGTGGGGGCGCGTCACCAGCGGGCCCGCGCCGAGGCGCTCCAGCTCGACAAGGGTCTGCTGCCCGAGGACGACGAGACGATGCTCCGGCTTCGCGACCTCGGTGCCATCCGCACCCGCGTCCGCGGTCGGGAGGACTTCTTCCTGCAGCGGCTCGTGGCACGCTGCGTCCTGCAGTTCCAGAGCTCGCAGTCGACAGATCGCGCCAACGCCCTGCTGAACTCGTCGCTCGACCTGATGCAGCACGAGGTGGACACGAAGTACAGCCTGCTCAGATACTTGGTGTGGGTCATCCCGACCATCGGCTTCATCGGCACCGTGGTCGGCATCGCGGCGGCGCTGAACGAGGCCGGCGCCGCCGACGACTTCCAGGATCCGGCGCTGCTGGGCGAGTTGACCCGGAGCCTCGGCGTCGCCTTCTACACGACGATGCTGGCGCTGGTGCAGTCGGCGGTGCTCGTGCTCGCCCAGAACGTCACGCAGGCGCGCGAGGAAGGCGCGCTGAACCGGGCCGGCCAGTACTGCCTCGACAATCTCATCAACCGCCTCTACGAGGAGTGAAAGGCGCCGCGATGCCCGTGTACCGCACCCCGGACGGCCGGATCGTCGAGGAGAAGACCACGCTGAACCCCCGGCGCGCCGCGCCGGACCCCGTCCAGAACGGCGCGGCACCCGGCGACGCCCCGGACGCCGCGGCCGAGAAGCGGCGCGGAACGGGCTACACGGAACCGACGGTCGTACGCCGGCCCGGCAGGACGTCGGCCGGGACGTCGGCGGCCCCGGAGGACGAGCCCACCCGGCTCGCCGGCGCCGTCCCGACCGATGCGGCCGGGTCGGAGGAGGCCGATCCCGTCACGGGCTGGCTCGTGATTGTCTCGGGCCCGGGCGTGGGCCGGGACCTGCGCATCGGCGTCGGGCGCAACGACCTGGGCCGCGACCGCGCCAACCGCATCGCCCTCCCCTTCGGCGACAGGAAGATATCTCGCCGGACCCACCTGTGGATCAACTACGATCCCCTGAACCGCGCGTTCTCGGTCGCGCCGGGGAGCGGCGCAAACTTGGCGTATCTGAACGAGGCCGCGATCGAAGAGCGCATGCCGCTGCCCGACCGCGCCACGCTCTCCGTCGGCGACACGAAACTGCTCTTCGTGGCGTTCTGCGGCGACGGCTTCACGTGGTCCGATGCCTGACTTCCCCCCACCCGACCCCGACGGGTCTGCCACCGTGGCGACCGAATCGGGGCCTCTGCGCCGCGCCGGCGGGCAGCTCCTCGGCGCGCGAGAGGTCCAGCAGGACGAGCACGGCTTCATCGACGGGGCCACGCTCGACCCCGACGGCCAGCATCCGGTGGTGATCGTGGCGGACGGGATGGGCGGCCACGCCGGCGGCGAAATGGCGAGCAGAGTCGCGGTGCGCGCGTTCATCGACGCGTACGGCCTCGACGGTGCCCCCGCCGGCCGTCTGCGCGCCGGGCTCGACGCCGCCAACCGGGCCATCGACGCCGCCGTCTGCGAGAACCTCTCGCTCGACGGCATGGGCGCCACGCTGGTGGCGGGGGCGGTGACCACGGACGGACTCGAGTGGATCAGCGTCGGCGATTCTCCGCTGTACCTCTATCGCGGCGGGCGGCTGAAGCGCCTCAACGAAGACCATTCCATGGCACCGGTCATCGAAGCCCTGCGCGAGAACGACGACCCAGAGACGGCCCGCGGGATGAACCCGAACGAGCTGCGCTCCGCCCTGGTCGGATTCGCAATCAGGAAGGTGGACGCGTCGCCGATGCCCGAGCTGCTGTTGCCGGGCGATCTGGTCGTGGCCGCGACCGACGGTCTGAACACGCTGAACGTCGAGGAAACCGCTTCGATCATCTCGGACTGCCGCGCCGACGGGCCGGAAGCGGTGACGGACGCGCTTCTGGCCGCCGTCACCGCCCGCGCCGTCCCGACTCAGGACAACGCGACGGTGGCGATAGTCGAGATACCCGACCGACCCTCATGAAACCGAGCCGACCCGGACGCCGCGCCCGTATCGGGGCCGCGGCCCTCGTCCTCGTGGCGGCCGGATGGAGCCCCGCGCGAGCACAGCCCGAGTCATCCCAGGCCGCCGACGATCTGGAGGACACCGTCGCCATCGCGGTCCGCATCGCCGGGGAACGGGACACGGAGGCGCGTGCGGCGCAGGCGGCGGCGCAGGCGGCCCGGCAAGAGGCCGCGGAGGCCCAGGCGCGGGCCGACGCGGCAACCGAGCGCGCCCGCACCCTGGAAGCCCGAGCCGGCACCTCGGAAGCCGAGCGGGACGCGGCGCGCGCCGAAGCCGAGGTCCTGCGGGCCGAGGCCGCCGACAAGGAGACGGCCCGCGCCGCCCTGGCCCGGCAGGCGGAGGCGGCAGAGGACCGGGCGCGAGACGCCCAGGCGGAGGCGGCGGCGCTCGAACAGCGGTTGGCGCGACAGGAGCGGCGGTTCTACGCGACCCTCGCCGTCGGCGCGGTCCTGCTGCTCGCGGTGGTCCTGACCGCGTGGCGTTTCGCGAAGCGCCGGCGCGTGCAGTTGGAGGAATCCGAAGCGGCGCGCCGGGCGACCGACGAACGCCTCGCCGCCGCGGTCGTGCCCGCGCCGTTCTCGTGCCTGCTGGAAGGCGGCGACGAAGACGGCCGGAGCGTGGTGGTCAAGGTCGGCGCCGAGCAGCTCGGGTCGCCCGACGGCGTCGTCATCGGCCGCAATCCGGCGCAGGCCGGGGTCGTCCTCGACCACCCCGAGGCGTCCCGCGAGCACTTCCGGCTGGCCGCGACGAACGGCGCCCTCTCCATCGTGGACCTGCATTCGACCAACGGCACCTTCGTGAACGGGATGGAGCTCGAACCCGACGCGGTGACTGCGCTCACGCCCGGCGACGAGATTCGCGTCGGCGCCGCGATTCGCCTCACCCTGTCGATCGATCAGGTTGCGCGGTGAAGCCGACCCGCCGGGAGGCCGGCATCTCCAGCCACTTGTCCTGATCGTCCGTCGTCGGAGAGGTCCGATAACGGGCCGAGCGTCGCCTCGAGTTGTAGAATCGGGACGCCGTGACCGCGCATCAACATCCCGCCGCGCTGCCGAAGGGCCACCGCATCGGCGAGTACGAGATCGTCCGCGTGCTCGGCGCGGGCGGCTTCGGCATCACCTACCTGGCGTTCGACCACAACCTGAACGCGCCGGTCGCCATCAAGGAGCACTTCCCCGCCCGCTGGGCCGCCCGAGCTTCCGACGGCAGGGTCGTATCCGCCGACGACGAGCACACGAACGAATTCACTTGGAGCCGACATCGGTTCCGTCAGGAGGCACGCCTCCTCGCCCGACTGGAACCCCATCCCAACATCGTGCGCGTCCATCGGTATTCCGAAGACGACGACTCCGCCTATTTCGTCATGGACTACGCCGAGGGCGATTCGTTGCAGCTCGTGCTGGACACGCATGGCGCGCTGACACCGGAGCAATGGCGCTCCTGGATGGATCCGATCCTCGACGGTCTCGAGCACCTCCACCACCATGGCTACCTACACCGGGACATCAAGCCCGCAAACATCGTGATTCGCACCAATGCAGACGGCCGGACCATTCCCGTTCTCGTCGACTTCGGGGCCGCACGCGTGGCTACGCAGGAACGGACCCATACACAGGTGTTGACACCGGGGTACGCGCCCATGGAACAGCACTCGGCTAACGCGGTGGAAGGGCCGCCCACTGACATCTACGCGCTCGCAGCGGTGTCGTACGAAGCGCTGACCGGCGCGCCGCCGCCGAGCGCGCCCGACCGCATGCTCGACGATCGGTACGAGCCGCTGTCGGCGCGAGTGGCCGCCGCCGACCGGACTTGGCTAGCGTCGATCGACCAGGGCCTGTCGCCGCAGCCGTCTGATCGGCCACAGACGGTGACGGAGTGGCGTGCCGCACTGCTCCAGGCGGAAAACGAACCAGCGAGAAGGAACGCTGGGACCGCGCCATCGGCGGCGGCGCAGTACCAGGCTGCGAAGCCGCACTTCGAGAAGGCGTGGCAGCACGCCAAAGAGGCGGGCCACGATCTCGCCGCGTTCATCGAATGGGCCGTAGACCAGATGCTCCGCGCGGGCATCGACGTGGACACCGCCTTCGACACCGTCGGCCGCTTCGTTGAGGAGCAGACGAAAGCCGACGAACGGGAGGCGGAACGTGGATCTGATCGCGGACCGAGCCTGTCCTGGAAGGCGCGGATGACCGGATTCGTCGCCGCGCGTGCCGCGCGTTTGCGGACTTCATTGAGTCGCAAGAGACTCTGGTGGCCGGACGAGGAATGCGCGAAGCTGTTCGGGGTATTGACCCGTGAGCTGTCCGCGACGTCCCCGGCCGCAAACCGATTCTGGAGAGGCTGTGGCTCGATTGACGGGGTCGAGACCAATGGTGCGTCGGCGACCACGAGCCGCTGCGTCGCGGTTGAGCCGAAACCCGACTCCACCCGACGAGATACCTCTCCGACGCAATTCGAGAGCTTCAGCCGATTGACCGGGCGCATGATTGCGTACGGCGGCGCACACGCGGTTCCCATCGATCAAGATTCTCCATTCGGATCATACAACGGCTACGTGGACTTGATGGAAACCTGCTATCTTGAGACCGGTGAGGAGCCCGAGTTGTCGTTGTCGGAACAGGAGGAGAGTCTCTTGATGACCTTCTACAGCATGTATTCGGCTCTCCAGTCTGGAGATCATGGTTTTGACAGAATCGCGGATGACGTGCTGGATTCCCTGGGCGACGATGACGACCACGATGACTACGACGCGTACGAATCGTGGCGCGACGAGGAGTTCAGAGAGATTGAAGGTCACTTGGTTCGCGGCCTTGAGCGCTGTGGCGAGGATAGAACCGAAATTCGTGGCTACTTCAGCTCCGTCGACGACTGGCTCGCCGAGTGCCGGGATCTTCGCGACGAGCCTGCGAGTCCCGACAAACTCGAATCGGATATCTCGGAAGTGGTCGCCCAAATCGAGGCATCCACGTGGAGCACCACCCAGCGTTTGTCCACCTCCGCTGCCTGGTTCGACGAGTGGGAGAGGAGCGAGTACGCCATGGACGCGTTCGTCGATTGCATGCGCCGGCTGAGACTCTTGCACGAGAACAGGCTCGGAGCCGCCAAGACACGGGTCGAACGGGCACTCATCGAGATCGCCAGCCTGTCACGGTGAGGGGGCACACCGCCAGCCGCGGATGCGCGATGAGTAGCGCGACGATTCGCCCGACGCCGTCGAACGACCAGGAGACGCCGTGAAGCCGACCCGCCGGGAGGCCAGCATCTTCAGCGTGTCGGCCATCGACCTGTTCGCGTCGGCGCTCGGGGCCTTCATCGTGGTCGCGTTGGTGCTGCTGCCCTACTTCCCCAACACCGGCGACGCCCCCGCGGCCGGCGCGGAGCCGCCGGTCGACCCGCCGTCGTCGCCCGGCATCTCGCCCGCCGAAGTCGAGGCGCTGCGCGCCCAGGCGGCGCGGGCCGAGGCCGCCCTGGCCGAGGCGGAGCGGCGCGGGCGCGAGCTGTCGGAGGCGCTCGAAGCGGCCCGGGCGGGGGCGGGGGCACCCGCCCCGGCAACGCCGAACCCCATCTCGCCCGCCGACGTGGCGACGCTCCAGGACCGGATAGCGCGTTCGGAGGCGGAGCTGCGGGCGGCGCGCGCTCGCGAGCGCGAGCTCGCGCGGGCGCTCGACGCCGCGATGTCGTCGGTCCGCACGCTGCCGCCGATCGATCTCGTCATCGCCCTCGACACGACCGCCAGCATGACCGGCGAGGTGGCGAGCCTGCGCGAGGAAATCGCGGGCCTCTCCGCCCTCCTCGCCGACCTGACCGACGACGCGGCGGTGGGCATCATCGACTTCAAGGACGGCTGCGGGGGGCCGCCGGCCCTGCGCATCGCCCCGCTCCAGCGCATCGACCAAGAGTCCGTCCGCCGGCTGGCCGCCTTCACCCGTTCGATGCGCCCCGGCTCGCCGCCGTGCAATACGACGGCCGACGAGGACTTCGCCGAGGCGTTGCGCGCGGCCGTCGGCGCCGACTGGCGCCCCGACAGCGAGCTCCGGTCGATCGTCCTGATCTCCGACAACCCGGCCCACGCCCATCTCCGAGAGCAGGCCGTCGCCGACGCCCGGCGCTTCTCGCGCGGCCCCCGGTGCCCGGCACACCGTCTCGGCCGTGCTCGTCGACACGAGCGCCCTCGCCGGCCCGGCCTATCCAGATACCGCGGCGTTCATGCAGCGCGTCGCCGAAGCGGGCGGCGGGCAGTTCGTCCGCGCCGACGAGAACGCGTCGCTGTCGGTGACGATCCTGCGTGCCGTTCTTCGACGGCTGAGACGGGCGCGCCTTCTCAGCGCCGCCCGGCCCGGTCACTCCCTCGGCTCAAGGCAGCCGCCCCGGCGGCGACAGCGGCGATGGCGGAGACCGAGACGCCCCGACCCCTGCCCTCCGAGGGCAGAGCAACCAGCCCCCGAGCCCGATCACTCGCCGATCCGACGACCTCCATCCTGAACCGCGCACCGGATCGCACGAAACCGGAAGATAATGCGGAGGTGACCGAGAGCTGCGGCACGGCCGCAGGGCCGGGCAAGGGCCGGCGGACCGGAGAAGCCCCAACCGGGTTCGACGCCAAATGCCGCGCCCTGATCGACGCGATGGAACGGATCGGCACGAGGCTTCGAATAGCCCTGATGGCGGACGGCGACGCTGAACCGTTCCTGATCCACGCGAGCTACGAGATCGACAGCCGGATGCACGTCTACGCGCAGGCTGAGACAGAAGCGGCGATCACCGACGCACTCAGAGCCTCCGGCTCAACGTGCCGGGAGTTCCTAGATGAGGCCGCAGAAACCGGACGGTGCCTGGCGACGCCGCGAACGCCGCTCCCTGTCGTCTGGGACGAGCCGGCCCTCGTGATCGCCGGAATCGCCGACGGCACCGTCGCCCGGTGGCGGGAACGTCGGGACAACCGCGACGACCCTGCGGGAGGGAAGCCGTGACCGACGAACGCGTGCTGGCTCGGATCGACGGACGGTGGCTCGCCGACAACATGGTCTATCCGGACGTCTACGCCACGGGCGTCGACGACGGCTGGAACGATGTCGAACTGTACCGGCTGATCGTGCGACAGATTCAGCGCAGCTTCCACTCGGGCACCGAGGCCGACCGGCAGACAATGCTCGCGAGCCGACCACACCTGACCGGCACGAAGTGGGACGCGGCGATGGCGGCCGTCGTCGAGCACACCGCCCGGGTCCACGGTTACGATCCGCCGACCTGGGTAGACGAGCCCGAGCGCTTCCTGGACGAGCCGATAAAGCTGACCAGACTGGAAACCGACAGCGACTCCGCCTGGCAGGCCGGCGCGTTCCTGCGCCACGGCGTGAACGTCGACAGCCGGGACCTGGATTGGAGGACCGGGGATGGCCGGCGATGGACCGCTGAACTCCGAGAACATCATGGGGCTCATCGAGAGCCTCGACAAGGCACTCCATGAGGTGGCGGGCGAGCGGAGATCTACCTCGTTGGCGGCGCGCGCATGCTCTTCGGCCTACGCACGGACAGGCACACGAGTGACCTCGACACCGTCATGCGGAAGCGGGCCGTCCGGCATCTCCGTTCGTCTTGTCCTCGTCCTGGGCCGCGGACTTCCGCGACGGAGCGGCGACGACTGCCGACGACCGCATCGAAGGGCCGGAATATCTGCCGCCACCGGGAAGAACCCCGCCTCCGCTATACTGGCCTGCAGGATCCAGCCGGACCGCCTGCCATGACCAACGACGAACTGAAGGCGCTTGTTGCCCGCATCGCCGTTGCCCAGGATCGAACCGACGCCCAGCTCGCGGAGACCGCCGCGCAACTGGCAAAGACCGACGCCAAGCTGGACCGGCTGGCGGACAAGCTGGACCGGCTGGCGGAGATGTACGGCGGCGTGGGAAACAGCCAGGGCGCGGTCGCCGAGGAGTTCTACTACAACAGCCTCAAGGCCGACCCGGTTCTCGGCGGGGTGCGCTTCGACTTCGTCGACAAGAACATCACGCGCAGCCACGCCGGGCTGGAGGACGAGTTCGACCTGCTGCTGGTCAACGGGCGGGCGGTGTTCGTGGTGGAGGTCAAGTACAAGGCGCACCGGAACGACCTGCGGCGGCTGCTGGACGACAAGGCGGCCAGCTTCCGGCACCTGTTTCCCGAGTACGCGGACCGCGAGCAGCGTCTTGTGCTGGCGGCCTTCCACGTTCACGACGAACTCAAGCGCGCGGCCCTGGCGCAGGGCGTGACCGTGCTGCAGCGCAAGGGCGACCTGATCGAGAGCACCGCGGCCTGACCCGCCGCGCCCCCGGGAACGGCGTAGCTGAACGACGCGGCGATCGAAGAGCGCATGCCGCTGCCCGACCGCGCCACCATCTCGCTCGGCGACACGAACCGATCTTCGTGGCGCTCCGCGGCGACGGCTTCACGTGGTCCGATGCCTGACATCCCCCCACCCGACCCCGGCGGGTCTGCGACCGCGGCGACCGGACCGGGCCTCTAGGGTAGGTCCTCCAGGATCTCCTCGCGCGTCGCCCCTGCCGCCAGAAGGTCCAACACGTCCGTGACGCGGACGCGCAGGCCGCGGATGCAGGGTCGTCCCCCGCAGAGGTCCGCTTCGGTCGTGATCCGATCGATCTCGCTCACGTCACGTCCTTCCGGGCGGTCTTCGACGACCGACGCCGGTGCGGCGCGTATGCCTCAGCGGTACTCGCCGCTCCACAACGCCTCGAGGAACTCCCCGTACGGCAGCACGTCCACCCCGCCGACGCGCCGCCGGCGCGGTTCCAGGCAGACGCAGAGATAGCGCCGCAGCTTCTCCTCTTCGGCCAAGGCCCGCAGCGCCTTCAGGTCGCCGGGCGACACGTTCGCCTTGCCCTTGACCTCGATCGCGGTGTGGTCGCCGAGGATGAAGTGGACCTCGAAGCCCGACGTGGAACGCCAGTGGCGCAGGTCCTCGCCCGAGCGGTAGTCGATCCAGCTCCTGAGCTCGTGCAGCAGCCACGTCTCGAACGCCAGGCCGAACTCGGGCGTGCCCGGCCGCGGCCGGCGTCCCTGCAGCGCCGACGCCACGCCGATGTCGAAGAAATAGTACTTGGAGGACGCGAGCGGCTTGCGCCTGACGGATTGGCGCCAGGCGGGCACTTCGAAGAGCACCAGCGTGTCGCGCAGGATGCCGAAGTACTCGTAGACGGTGGTCCGCGGCGTCTGGGCGTCGTTGGCGACGTTGGTGAAGTTGACGATGGTGGCGTTCGCGAGCGCCGCGACATGCAGGAACCGCCCGAACGCCGGGATGTTGCGGGTGGCGCCCTCGGCAACCACCTCCTCCTGCAGGTACGTCCCGGTGTAGGCGCGGAGGTCGGCGTCGGGATCGTCGGAGAAGTAGATCGACGGGAGGGTCCCGCGGGAGACCGCGCGCGCGAGGTCGAAATGCCCGCCCAGCTCCATCCAGGTGAGCGGGTGCAGCACCTTCGTGCGCGCCCGGCCGCCGAGCAGGTTGACGCCGCCCCGGCGCAGCTTGCGGGCGCTGGACCCGGTCAGGAGGAAGCGCACGCCTCGCTCTTCGATGATGCGGTGGACCTCGTTGAGCAGTAGCGGCAGCCGCTGGATCTCGTCGATGGCGACGATGTCGTCGTCGGGCGTGAGGTCTTCCAGTATCCGGCCGGGCCGCTGGCTGAGATCGAGGAAGACGGCGTGGTCCAGCAGGTCGTAGACCCGCGCCCTCGGAAGCGCGCGGCGGATGAGCGTGGTCTTGCCGGTCTGCCGGGGGCCGAGCAGAAAGTGGGACTTCCGGGCCAGCAGCGCGGGCAGGTCCAACGCGCGGTCGAGGATGGGGTCTGCGGGTGTCGGCATAGTCGTCAAATATCATGACATATGACGACAACGCCGACACCGGCGGTCGCCGGCGGCCCGGAAGGGTGGACGGGCCGGGTAGACCGCACCAGCCCGGAGAGCGTCGCCTACGGCTCCACTCGCCGCCCGACCCATCCTACGGGAGCCCCACCGTTCTACGGCGCAGATTACTGGCGCCGATCCGGGGCGCCCCGGCGGTACACAGCCTCCAGCCTGCGGACGAGAACGTCGGGCCTGAAGCCGCAAGGGGCATCGACGCCGTGCTCCGGTCCGGCGCGAACGGCCCCGGCCAACACGTCGACGTCGCCCCAAGGCACGAGCAGCCCTCCGCCGGGGTGCCACTCGCGCACGCCGCCGCTGTCCCAGGCGGCGACCGGGGTGCCGAGAGTGAGGGCCTCCAGACCGACGATGCCGAACGGCTCCTGCCAGCGCGAGGGCATGACGAGCACGGCGGCGCGGCGGTAGGCGGCGGAGAGGCGGCGGCGGTCGAGCCAGCCCAGCACCTCGACGCCTTCGGCCTCGATTTCGCGGCGCAACGGGCCGGTTCCCGCCACGACGAAGGGCAGCTCGGACCCCGAGCGCCGCCAAGCCTCAATGGCGTCGCGGATGCCCTTGGCCTCGACGACACGCCCCGCGAAGAGGACGCAGGGCGGGCCGTCGGCCCGCGCGGCGGGGTCGAGGCCGTAGGCGACGGGGGGCACGACCGCAACCTGGTCCGCAGGGACCCCGGCCTGGGTCAGCTCGCGCTTCATGTAGGACGACAGCACCGTCACCCGCATTCGCTTCAGCGACTCCAGCCGCTGTGTGGTGAGCCCAAGGGTGTTCTCGAAATACGCAGGGTCGTCGAAGCAGCCGGCGCACACTTCGCG
This sequence comes from Vicinamibacterales bacterium, assembly GCA_963664545.2. Lineage (GTDB taxonomy): Bacteria > Acidobacteriota > Vicinamibacteria > Vicinamibacterales > UBA8438 > JAJEEA01. The sequence goes on from OY761475.2 coordinate 5,878,797, forward strand.
CCCCATCGGGTCGCCGCAGACCCGGCCGTCCGCGGTCCACTTGCCGCGCCCCGGACAGAAGAAGCGGTGGTCCTGGACCGTCACCACCGCGTCGACACCGGCCGCCCACGCCAGCACGGCGGGATTCACCACGTTATGGACGTGCACCAGGTCGGGGCAGAACCGCGCCAGCACGGGGTCGAGATCGGCGTCGGCGCGCGTCCGGGCGTCGAGCCGCGGCACAACCGTCACCGGACAGGGCGCGCGCGCCGCGCCGTCATCGCGGCCCACGGCGAGGTGCAGCCCGTGACCGTCCGCCAGGGCGTCGAGCAGACCGAGCAGGGCGAGGTCGGCGCCCCCCCGGTCACTCAGCCGATCCGCGACGTGGAGAATCCGCATCGCCGTTCGCTGCCGTCCCCGCCGTCTTTACCCGGCGACACTTCGGCCGACCGGATCACCGTGATCTCACGCGCGGTGCGGCTCGTGAACGTCCGACACGGGGTCGCGCAGGGCGAGGTCGGCGCCCCCCCGGTCACTCAGCCGATCCGCGACGTGGAGAATCCGCATCGCCGCGGCATGCCTCTGCCGCCGGGTCCGCCGCTGGGCGCGGACGCCGGGACCGAACCGTCGGCAGTCTCACCGGTGATCTTCACGACGGGTCCCCCGCCGACCGGATCACCGTGATCTCGCGGTGCGCGAGATGGCCGCGCACGCGGTCTACGTTCGCCCGCCACCAGTCCGAGCCGTAGAACGCCTTCTCCTTCCGCTCGAGGTCCGCCTCGGTCTCGCCGTAGCTCCGCACCCAGATGAACTGCGTCCGGGCCGCGTTCACCCAGGCCCCCTCCACCGTGATGTCGTGCTCGCGGAGCAGCGGCGCGATGTGGCCGTGGAACAGATCGAGCCAGCTCTCCATCTGCCCCTTATTGATGGTGTAGACGCGAAGGTGGGCTATGGGCATCGTCGTGGTGACTCCGGTCATGAAACGTCAGTAGGCGCGTTGGTACAGTTCGAGTGCCTCGCGGACCCCGAAGGGACGCGGGTTGAACGTGCCCGTCCACTGCGTGGCCGCGGCTTCGGCGAGGGACGGCAGGTCGTCGGCCGGCACGCCGGCGACCCGGAGGTCGGACGGGAACCCTCCCGACCGGGCGGCGTCGGCGAGGCGGCGGGTCAGGCGGTCGCCCGCGGATCCGCCGTCGGATGCCGGCGGCAGCCCGGCCGCGAGGTCGGCGTAGCAGTCCGCGTTCTCCTCCGCGTTCCAACGCACGACGTGCGGCAGCAGAATCGCCAGCGCGATGCCGTGCGTGAGGTCGTAGCGCGCGGTCAGGGGGTTGGCGCACGCGTGCGCGGCCCCGAGCATCGAGTGCTCTATGGCCACCCCCGCGTAGAACGCCCCGAGCTGCATCGCGGCGCGCGCGTCTAGGTCTTCCGGGTCGGTGAGGGTCCGCTCGTAGTGGGGGTCGAGCAGTCGGAACGCGGCGTGCGAGAACAGGGTCGAGACCGGGGTGCGGCGGGTGGTGACGGCGGTCTCCACCGCGTGGGCGAGGGCGTCGAAGCCGGCGGCGGCGGCGACCGCGCGCGGCTGCGAGACGGTCAGATCGGGATCGAGGACCGCCGCCGCGAACGCGAGCTTCGGGTCGCCGCACGCCATCTTCATGTGGGTGGCGGTGTCGGCGATCACCGCGTAGCTCTGGGCCTCCGAGCCCGTGCCGGCGGTGGTCGGCACCGCGATCATCGGGAGCAGCGGCTTGCGGGCGAGCCCGTAGCCCTTGTAGTCGGCGATGGTCCCCCCGTTGGTGAGGATGAGGTTGACGCCCTTGGCGCAGTCGAGGGGGCTGCCCCCGCCCAGCCCGATGACCCCGTCGGGCCGCCAGGCGGCGGCGAACTCGACCCCGCGGTCGACCATCGCGGCGTCGGGGTTCGCCTCGCACGCGTCGAAGACGGCGGCCTCGACCCCGGCGTCGCGCAGCCGCCCGAGCGCGCGGTCGACGTGGCCGGCGTCGCGGAGCCCGCGGTCGGTGACCAGCAACGGCCGGGAGAGGCCGAGCTCGCGGGCCAGCGTTCCGAGCCGGTCGATGGCGCCCCGTCCGCACACGAGGCGGGTCCGGAGCTGGAGCTCGAAGGGAGTCACTGAAGCGGTCGCCATTCCTACAGTATGCTACCGGGGGCTGCGGTCATCCCCGCCGTGGAAATCCGACAACGGCCACGGGGAACCTCCCATGGACAACACCAACACGCGCTCCGCCGTCGCCGAGGCGCGGAAGCTGATCGAGAAAGCCTGGACGCTCCGTTGGAAGGCGCTGCAGTCGCCGCCGGCCAGCGAGGCCGACCTGCAGCGGGCCATCGCCCGGTTCCGCGGGTATCTCACCGACGCGGTGAGCCTGCTGCGCGAGGTCGGCGCGACCCGCGAGCTGGTGGGGGCGCTGGGAAAGCTGGGCCACGCCGAGGAGAACGCCGAACGCCCCGACGCCGCCCTGGCCTGCTACGAGGAAGCGGTGGCGGTCGCGCGCGGCGCGGATCACCGGCTGGAGCTCGCCCATGCGCTGCGTCAACTCGGCGATCTGCATCGGAAGGGGCAGCGGCTGACCGCGGCGGAAGACTGCTACGCGGAAGCCCTGGGCCTCTACGGCGCGCACGACCAGCCGCCGCCGCTCGACCACGCGAACGCCCTCCGGCCGATGGCGATCCTCAAGGAGGCGCTGGGTCAGGTCGACGAGGCAAGGACCCTGTGGCGGCGCGCGCGCGTGCTCTACGGCGTGGCTTCCATCAAGGCCGGGGTGGACGAGTGCACGGAGCATCTCGCCCGCCTCGGCTGATCACTCGAAGCCCGGATTCAACGTCCCCTTCTCGCGCGCGATGTCCAGCAGCGTCGGATAGAACTGCACGAACGTCCGTTCGACCGCGGTGTGGTCGGTGTGGCACTCGACGCACCGCGCCGCCTGCTGGGCGGGCAGGGGCGCGACCGCGTCGGGCATCGAGCCCGCCGCCCCGAAGTTGTAGTACGCCCACCCGTCCTCGAAGCGCGAGTCCTTCACCTCGGCCTCGAGCACGAGCAGGTCGCTCTGGAAGCTCCCCGCGATGTTGATCGACGCCTCGGAGACCGACTGCCGGATCTCCAGGATGAAGACGCTGCCGTCCGGCCACTCCCCCGTCTCGGCGAACCCCGCATAGGCCGATCGGTTCACGAACACGTTCTGGAACCGCATCGGCCGCGCGCCGCTGCCGGCCTCCTGCACCTGCTCGGCCTCGTAGGTCATCCCCAGGCCCGAGCTCAGGAACATCCACTCGCGGTAGTCGTCAGGGCGGACGAGCTCGTCGCCGTTGACGTAGCGGGGGCCGTCGCCGGGCTCCGACTGCGCGCCAAGGGTGACGGCCAGCGATGCGGCGCAAACTGCGGCTCCCACCACGCCCAACGTCATCGCGATGTTCCGGGCGATCATCTCCAGACCCTCCACGTCATCCGCCGCCAACTGACGACAGTGATCGATATAGAACTGCCAACTGCACCGGGGTCGACCCCGTCCCTTGCGGGGCGACGCCGTCGGTACGTGGCAAGGTGATTCACGTCAGCGTCTCGAACCGTTCCCGCGGGCACGACGATGCACGGCCGGCGTCTCCACGACTTCCCGCCGCCGCGACTCTCCCCGCGGAGCACGCCACCACAAACCACGCGCCGCCGGGAGCCCACCACGCCATCCGTCACCGAGAACGCTCCACCGCCAGCGCCGGACTCATCGCTCCGGCTTCACCCTTATCCCGCCAGCCCCTCCAGCGGACCGTCGGCGGTGCCGAAGCTGTCGACCGGCACGCCCATGCCCTGCAGCAGCGACACGTGGATGCGCGCGAGGTCGGTCGGCTCGGCGTGCTCAAGGAAGCGGCCGGTCGCGATGGTCCCGCCCCCGCCGCCCGCGAGCAGGGTCGGCAGGTGCTGGGCGTCGTGCTCGTTGCCGTCGCCGAGGGTCGCCCCGTAGACGATCGCGCTGTTGTCGAGCAGGGTCCCGCCGTTCGGCTCGCGCACCGAGCTCAGCCGCTCGAGCAGGTACGCGACCTGCCGGTGGTGCCAGCGGATGACCTCGGCGTACATCGCCCGCTTCTGCTCCACCGAGTCCCACGAGGTGACGCCGTCGTCGTCCTCGGTCTTGCCCGAGGCGTTCTTGTAGTGCGACAGGGCGTGCCACGTGCCGCGCACCCCCTCGATGAAGTTGAAGTAGCGGTTCGACTGCCCGTGGTCGAGCATGAACGTGCAGACGCGGGTGGCGTCGGACTGGAACGCGGCGACCATCAGGTCCATCATCAGCCGCATGTACGACTCGTGCTCGGCCGGGATGCCCGGGGTGGGCGTGGTCAGGGTGTCGGTCAGCGCCCCGTCGTCGCGCACCTCCGCCGAGCGGCGCTCCGCGAACTCGATGCGGCGCTCCAGCGCCCGTATCGACTCGAAGTACTCGTCGAGCCGGTAACGGTCGGCCGCGCTCACGTAGTTGCCGAGGGCGCGGGCGTCGGCGAGCACCGCGTCCATGACCGAGCGGTCGGTGGCGCCGCCCGACGGCGGGCGGAACATGCGGTCGAAGACCGCGCGGGGCTCGATCTCGCGCGACATCGGCCGGTCCGGGGCCGACCACGAGATGGCGTTGCGCGGCAGCGAGTTCGAGAAGAAGCCCTCGCCCTGCACCGACAGCTCAAGCGACGGCAGCATCGTCTCGTCGCGCAGGCGACGCGCCGCGACCTGGTCGGCCGACACCCCGCCGGCGTTGACGGCGAGGCGGTCGTAGTCGCCGCCGGTCAGCCACGTCGGCGGGCCGCCCACGTGGCCGTTGCCCCTGGGCGTCCAGATGTTCGTGGGGATGACGAGGTGCTCCCTGAACGGCTCGAAGGGGCTCATCCACTCGTTGAGCTTGACGAGCCGGCCCCCGGGTCCGGTCTCCTCCGGATACCACGCGCCGCGGGGAATGCCGTTCGGGAAGTAGAGATAGGCGAGCCGGTTCGCGGAAGCCGGCGCGGCCGGCGCCCCGCCCCCGAGCCCGGACGCGGCGGCGGGCATGACGTCGAGCAGCGGGAGGGCCACGGTGGCCCCGAGCCCGCGCAGCACGGTGCGGCGAGACAGGCGGCGGGACTGCATCAGTCGGTCTCCTCGGCGCGGTTCTTCTTGTACCCGAAGGGATGGCTGGCCACGATATCAGTCGGTCTCCTCGACGCGGTTCTTCTTGTACTGGAACGGGTAGCTGGCCACGATCTCCTGCAGCAGGGTCTGGAACCGGTAGCCGTCGGCCTCGAGGGCGGCGACGATCGTGCGCACCGCCGGCTCGTCGTAGTACTCGAGCTGGCGGCCGAGGGCGTAGGCGAGCATCTTCGACGTCACCTGCCGCACGAGGTCGTCGTGCCGGTGCTCGAGGAGGGCCCGCTTCAGCCCCGCGGGGCCGACGAACGGCGTGCCGTCGGGCAGCGCGCCGTCGGCGGCGATGACCCGGTGGGTGTTCTTGTAGTGCCGCACGATGGGGTCGGGGCTGGTCTCGGTCTCGAACTCGACCGTCTCGTCCGCCTCGGCCGGGTCCTCCACCCGCTGGCGGAAGTGATAGGTCTCGCGCCAGCGCCCGAAGTAGTCGAAGTTCTCGAGGCTGAAGCCGATGGGGTCGATGCGCCGGTGGCACGCCGCGCAGGTATCGTTGCTCGAGTGCATTTCGAGCTTCTCCCGGAAGCTGAGCCCGCGCAGGTCGGCCACCTCCTCGCTCAGCACCCCGGCGTTGGGCGGCGGGGGCGGGGGCGGCGTACCGAGCAGCACGTCGAGCACGTAGTTGCCCCGCTTGACGGGGCTGGTGTCCTTGTAGTTCGAGGTCAGGGCGAGGATGCTCGGCTGCCCCAGGACCCCGCCGCGGTTGGGGTCGTCGAGGGCGACGCGCCGCATGTGCCCGCCGCGCACGCCGTCCATGCCGTACAGCGTGCCCGCCAGCTCCTCGTTGACGTAGGTGTAGTCGGCGTCGATGAGGTCCCGGATGGGCCGGTCCTCGCGAAGCAGCGACAGGAAGAAGAGCGACGACTCGTCGCGCATCGCGGTCATGAGCGTCGCGGTGCACCACGGGTTGTCGATGGGGTCGAGCCAGATGCGGGTGCCGACGTGCTGGTAGCCGAGCCACTGGGCGGCGAAGACGGTCCCCAAGGTGTCGGCGCGCCGGTCGGCGAGCATGCGCGTGACCTGGGCCCGCAGCGCCCCCGGGTCGCTCAGCTCCCCGCCTGCCGCGAGGTCGAAGAGTTCCTGGTCGGGCATCGAGGCCCACAGGAAGTACGACAGGCGCGACGCGAGCTCCCAGTCGTCGACCCGGTAGGCGTCGCCGCCCTCGCGGCCCCGCTCGACCCGCAGCAGGAACTTCGGCGAGATCAGGACCGACTGCAGCACCCGCTTGACCGCGCCCTCGTGGTCGAGCCCCGCCGCCCGGCCGACGCGGTACCGGTCCACCGCCTGTTCGACCTCCCCGGCGCTGGCCGGCCGCCGGTAGGCGCGGCCCAGGAACCGCTCGAGCACCGCCCCGGCCGCGTCATCTTCGCTACGCCCGTCGCCCGGCTCGGCCACGAAGATCAGCTCGCGCGACGCCAGGTGGCGGACGTCGGTCGGCTCGGCCGGCAGGGCCAGCTCGACGACGCGCTCGGCCGCCGCGATGTAGCGCTCCATCAGGGCCGGCTGGAGGAAGAGGGTGTTCGACGAGTTGTCGAACCCGCTCGACCCCGTCAGCTCGTCGGGAAACCGGTCGGTGACGTTCAGGGCGACCCCGAACAGGTCGCGGACGGTGTTGTCGTACTCGGTGTGGGTGAGCCGACGCATCAGCTCGAAGCCGGGGTCGTCGAGGGTCGAGTAGTCGAACTCCTCGATGTCCCGGTGCAGCAGGGCGGCCATCCGCCGCCGCACCTCGGGCGGCAACGGCGGGGCACCGGCCGGCGGCATCTCGCCCTCGTCTAGGGCCTCGATAACCCGCTCCCAAGTCCCGCGGTTGCGGACGAGCGGGCGCTCGGTCACGAGCGTCGCGAGGTTGATGCCGGCGGTCTGGGTCTGCGGGCCGTGGCAGCGGAAGCAGTACTGCTCGGCGAGGGGCGCCACCGCGTGCGCCTCGGCGTCGGTCTGGGCGAAAGCGGCCGCGGCGGTCGCCAACGCGCCGACGAGCGCCAAGGTGACCACCGCCGCGCGACGAAGCCTGTTCCTCATCATCCATCCCCGTGGGCGAGTCTCGACCACTTGTGCGGGCAGACCACTTCAACGCGCCCCATTATACGGGCTCGCGCGGGTTTCTCCATTCGCGCTCCGGCGATCCCGCGGCGCTGGCGGGCCTGCCACTCTCCTCAGGTCGTAGCGTCCGGCCGCGGCGCGGCCGACGCCGGCACCTCGATGATAACCAGCGTCAAATCGTCCTCCAGGTCCAGCGCCGGCCGGCCGGTCCACTCCCTCAGCGCCGACAGGATCCGGTCGGCCAGAACGCCCGCCCCCGGTTCCGGGTTCGCCAGCACGACCTCCTGCAGCCGCCGCGCCGAGAACAGCTCGCCCCGCGGCGACGCCGCCTCGGTCAGCCCGTCCGTGTAGAGAATGACCCGATCGCCCTCCGCCAGCGCGATCTCGGCGGTCGCGTACTCGTCGTCGGGCACCACGCCCAGCAGCATGCCCGACCCCGAGACGTATGACGCCGTGTTGCCGTGCCGGTGGTGCACCAGCACCGGCGGGTGCCCCGCGGTCGCAACCTCCAGCCGCCCCCCCGCCAGGTCGACCCAGGCATAGCTCGCCGTGGTGAAGTTGTCGTTCAGATGGTCGTACAGCCGGCGGCCCATCCCCTCCATCACCCTGCGCGGCTCGTCCGCCACCTGCAACTGCGCGGCCGCCGCCGACTTGACCATCGAGGCCACCAGCGCGGCCGGCAAGCCGTGCCCCGCGACGTCGGCGACCAGCACGCCGAACCCTCCCGCCTCCGGGGCGAGGATGTCGTAGAGGTCCCCGCCGACCACCGTGGCCGGGATGTACCGGAAGCAGTACGCCGAGTCCGCCAGCCGGGGCCCCTCCTGCGGCAGCAGCCCCCGCTGGACCTTGCGCGCGGCCTCGAGCTCGCCGTGCAGCGTCGCCAGCCGGGCCTGGTTCTCGCCCGCGCGGCGCACCAGCGCGTACGCCATCGCCGCCATCACCGCCAGCGCCCCCAACCGCATCGCCCGTACGTCCCAGGGCAGCGCCCCCGCCAGCACCAGCACGTCGTTCGCCGTCCCGACGATCATCAACAACGCCGCGTTCCGGATCAGGTTCCCCACCTCGGGAGCGTGCATGTGCCCCGTCAGGGCGTTCGCCGCCGTCAACGCCAAGTAGAGCACCGACAGCCCGAGGTGCACCTCGAGCAGCGCCGCAGGCTCCCCCAGCGTCGCCCCCGCCGCCATCGCGACCACCGTGAACCCCGCCTGGAACCGCCACACGCGCTCGTACGAGCGCCACAGCCCGGGGCCGAAGAAGAACGTGTTGAAGAGGTACAGCGGCACGATCATGAAGTAGATCGCGAAGACGTCGACGTACTCCCACGCCGGGTCCGGCAGCGCCACCGCGCTCTGGACCAGCGGGAGCCGCGACAGCTCCCCGACGCCGAACATGAGCTGGCCGAGCCCGAACGCCGGCACCGCCGGCAGCCTGCGCCAGGAACCCGCCAGCAACGGGACCGCGGTCAGGATGACCCCCTGGAACAGGAAGACCGCGCCGAGCCCGAGGTTGATGACGAGAAGGGTGTCTTCCGGCATCACGCCTCCCGCCGCATCATCCCATGCCCCCGCCCGCTTCCCACGACCGCCACTCCTGCTCGTTCATCCACGTCGTCGGCCACGCCCGCTCCCGTGCGATCTTCAGGATCGCTTCCTGAACGGCTCCATGCTGTTCCCGAACGTGAACGTCGATGTCGCCCGTGACCCGGCTCCTGTCGAAGCTGAGGCTCACGCACGCGCCTCCGTAGACGTAGATGTGAGTTCGCCGCCCCTGCTTGCGCAACTCCCGGTCCAGCGCTTCCAGGGCCTCGACGATGGCCGCCCGGTCGAGGGTCGGGTTCATGGTCCCGCCATCCAGTCGAACCGCTCCCCGCCGCGGGCGTCGAGTTCGCGCGGATCGGGAATCGCACCGTGACGGATGAACGCGCCGGGGCTGTACATCGCGGCCTACGCCCCCCCTCGCAGATCGTCGAGGAACTCCGAGGCCGGCTCGACGCCGGTGAGCAGCAGGCGGTCGCGGGCGCGCGTGCAGGCGACGTAGAGCAGGTGCCGCTCGGTGCTGTAGACTTCTTCGAGATCCGCCTCGTCCGCGACATGCTCGATCCGGCCCTGGAGCGGAATGACCTCGTCGTCGCACGCCGCCACGACGACGGCGCGGAACTCCAGCCCCTTGGCGAGGTGCATGGTGCCGACCCCGACGGATCCGGACACGCCGCCGGACGCCGCGTCGAGCCGCACGGGCCGCATCCCCGCCGCCCGCACCGCCGTCAGCACCCGCTCGACCTGCCCCTCCGACCTGACGAACACGCCGATCGCCTGCGGCGCGTAGCCCTCGGCCTGTCGCGCGCGCAGCCATTCCGCTATAGCCTCCGCCTCTTCCTCCGGCGAGTCGAACACGCTGATCTCGGGCACCGGGCCGTTGAACACCGAGACCGTGGCGCCCCGATTCTCGGCGTTGCCGTCGACGTCGGCGAGTTCGGGGGGCAGGAGCCGATCCGCCTGCCGCCGAATCTGGTGCGAGGTCCGGTAGTTGATGCGCAGCGTGCGGGATCGCCCCCGCACGTCGACGCCCAGCGACCGCCACGAGAACGGCGTCTGGAAGATCCGCTGTCCGAGGTCGCCGGCGAAGAACAGGCCGTTCGGCCGGCCCCCGCCGAGGGCGGCGAGAAGGCGCAGCTCGGCGACGCCGACGTCCTGGGCCTCGTCGATGACGCAGTAGTCGAACGGTGGATGCGCCGCCTCAGCGATCTGCGCGGCCAGCCGGGTGAACATGGCGGGCTCCGTCAGCCGCCCCTCGTCCGCGAGCGCCGACCGGACCCGCGAGAAGATGGACCAGAGCACCTCGCGCTGCTTCTCGGCCAACCGCGTCTTGCGGCCGAGGCGCGGCACGTCGCGGTAGTCCTCCCAGGTCTCAAGCTGCCAAGCGTCGACCACCGTGCTCCATTCCGTCCAGAGGAAGTGGGCGCTGAACCGGTGGCCCTCGACGCCCGCCGCGGCCCGGTCGAGCAGCGTCCGGACGTCCTCGTCGCGGGCGAGAGCGAGCCGGCCGACGCGGGCCGCGTAGAGCCGCCGGCCGATGCCGCTCATAGCGTGCACCTCGAGCCGCTCGGCGATCTTCGGCTCGTTGCCGATCAGGCGCGTGAGCCGCACCCGCAGGGCGGCGGCCAGCGCGTCGGAGAACGTCGCCAGCAGCACGCGGCTCTCCGGATGCCGACGGGCGAGATGCACGGCCCGGTGGAGGGCGACGATGGTCTTGCCGGTGCCGGCCGACCCCGAGACGCGCGCGGGGCCGTTGTACTCGCGCTCGACGAGCTGCCGTTGGGCCGGATGCAGGAAGACCGTCCACTTCTCCCAGGGATAGTCGAGGGCCCGTTCGAGCGCCTCGACGTCGGCCATCACCCGGAAGCGCCGCTGAGCGTCGGGGTGCGCGAACGGATCCGCGGAGGCGGCGGCCGCGACGGGCGGGGCGGGAGCACCCCCGGTCGCGATCTGCAGCAAAGCCTCGGCGGCCTCGGCCGGCAGATGATCGGCGAGGTCGAGCAACGTGTCCTCGGTGGCCGCCCGCACGTCGCCCAGCCATTCAGCCGGCACACCATAGCCGAGCAGGTAGTCGTCCGACGCCCCGCCGAAGATCGCTACCCGCGACGCCGCCGGCCTGCCGGGGGCCGCGGGTCGGGCATCCGCCGCAACGTCCACCTCCACGTACCGCGGCACCGGGATCTCGCGAACGGTCTCGCGGATCTCCACGAGCTGCGCCGCCCCGGTGGTCGGATGCGGCTCCAGCCGCCGCCGCCCGGCCCACTGATACGCGGCGTCGTGGTGGTCCACGTAGCAGAGCAGGAAGCTCGACGCGGTGCGGTGGACGATCAGCCGGATGTCGCGGCTGACCCGGGCCGACCAAAAGCCCTTGTCCTTCGCCCCCTCGACCTGGTGCAGCTTCAGCCCCGGCCGCGCCGGCTCCATCTGCAGGTCGAACGCGGTGGTCTTGACCGCCTTCTGCTCGTCGCCGGTCAGCTTGGCGAGGCTGTCGGTGAACGTGTCGGCGATGCGGAACTGCATGCCCTACACCGCGAAGCAGAAGTCGTGCTCCTCGAAGCGCGACACCTTCGCGCCCCGGAACACGTTGGCCTGGGTCTTGCCGACCTCGGTGGTGACGCCGTCGTCGATGAGCCGCACGTCGCGCCCCAGGCCACGGCTGAGAGACCGCACCAGCCCCTCTCTCAACTCCGACTTCTGCAGTCGGCGTCCACCGATTCGGAGGACCATCCTCGCGCGTTCGGCCAGCAGCGGCGCCAACCCCTCCATCGACTCCCGGATGAACGTCCAGTAGATGTCCTTGTTGTAGTGCCGGTCGTCGCCCCGGCCCCGGGGCATCCGCGCCTCGCCGCCGAGAAACCAGAGGCGCAGCCACTGGTCCTCGCGGTAGTTCGTGGTGTCGAGGTACGGCGGCGACGTGATCACGTCCGTCACGCGGCCCTTGAGCGCCGGGAACGCATCGGCCACCCGGCGAGCATCCGTCTCGACCACCGCCGCGCGACCATCCGGGGGAGCGCTCTCGAACCGGTATTCGAGCATCCGTTCGAGGATCCCGAAGACGTCCCGCGCCGGCGGCGCGTACCCGCGCCGAGTCCACCACCGAACCGAGTAGTCCGGCTTCGTGCTGATGGTCCGCGGCATGCGGTTGCTGAAGCAGTTCGGCGACTTGTGCGACTCGCCGTGCAGCCCGCCGAGGCACAGCGCCGCGATGAACCGGTCGTCCTTTCGGTTCCGCCAGTCCAGGACCGACCGCAGGTAGCGAACCTGCAGCAGCGTGTCTCGATGGAAGCAGAGGTCGAAGAACTGATCGAGATTGCCCTGCCAGCCTCCGTCATTCGGCACTTGACAGCCGCGTCGCAGCTCTTCGAGGCGCACCCTGGCGTCCGCCAACGCGGGCGGATCACCCTTCGCCCCCGAGACGCAGACCGCCACGGGATTCAGGTCGGAGCCGGCCGCCGCCCGTCCCTGCAACAGCGCCTGGAACACCGTCGTACCCCGCCCGCAGTACGGATCGAAGACGATCCCGTCGTGCGGAGTCGCCGCAAGGTGCTTCTCGACGAAGGTCTCCGGGAACATTGCGAAGTACGGACAGATCGAGTGGAATCGATGCCTCATGCCGCCCTCGCCCGGTTGCGGTAGTCCCCCACCCATCGCGCGACTTCGGGCAGACGATCGTAACCTTCGATCCGGCCCCCCGCCTCCGCCAACTGCGCGGCTTCGGCTACACGACGGGGTACGCGGAGACGGTGCAACACGTTCCCCATCACCCGAACGTCGTCCATGAACCGCCGGTCGTCGGTAGCGAAGGGTACGATCATGTAGGGGATGAAGCAGGTCATCGGCTGCGTGCTGAACCATCGGCTCCTGAACGCGTGAAGATGCGCCTTGAGCGACTTGTCTCTCCAGTTCACACCCGTGGCGACCTGCGCCGCGGCGAGCAGGAACCCCGGCAGGCCATCGAGATGCGTACGGGCGGCGAAAACGTCCACCTGATCGTCCTTCGGCTGCGGCGGCGCGCCGATCCGGGCGCTGACGACTCCGTCGCCGAATCGGCCCCATATCTCATCCAGCTTGCCGAGAAACGACGACCCGTCCGGCCTCGGCGACCCGAACCACCACGCGTCTCCCTGCAGTTCCGCCGCCAGAGCAACGGTGGCGCAACACTGGAAGTGCGCCCGCAGTCGTCGGACCTCCGCATCGTCCGGGTGAATCCCCGAGTCATCGAGCACAGGCGTCACGGCTCGGAGATTGGACAGCACCAAGCTCAAAAGGTAGGCGGCCTGCCCGAACGACGGTTCCTGCGGCTCCCACGTCAGCACGTTCCCGCTCGCGTCGAGTGCAAACGGATAAGCTTCACCCAGCGCAGAAAGGCGCGATTCGATGCGGTCCACCGTCTCTCGAACGATGTCCTCTTCGCCCTCCCGCATCTCGCTGTCCACGTCGTGGTGATCCTCCGCTGCGCCGACCGAAGCCGTACCCGCCAGTTCCGACGTTCTGACCGACGAATCCGTCGCCACGAACGCATTCAGCTCCAAAAAGTCAGCCGCCCGGTCGGCGTCGATGGACGAGCCCGTCACCTCGTCCATAGGCAGATAGAGGGCCATCACTCCGTCGCTTCCCTTCGCTTCTTCGCCATCCGCGCGTACACCACATCCGCCGTTTCCTTGACGTCCTCGGCGATGTCGAGCAGCGACTGGTCCCGTCCGTCGTAGGCCCTTATCGCTCCCGCCGCGTCCCTGAGCTCGTCACGCGCGCGCAGCAGCGACGCCGTGAAGCGCCGATCCGCCGACTCCGTACTGGCCCGCGCAACTTCCAGACTCCTCCCCTGTTCTAGGACGTGTCGCCCCTCGGCGTTGGCGACTACCTCGCCGAGGTACTTGATGTCGGGGTTCTGCTTTCGTACGACCGGCTCCACGTCATCGGCCTTCGACCCGTAGATCCAGACGAGCACCTGTTTCAGCCGCGGCAGCCTCTCCGGCGGGACCGGGTTCACGTCCGGGTCGTAGCGCGACCAGGCGGTCTCGAGCCCTAAGTAGTCCATGTACTGCGACCGCGCGAGCGCCGTGTACAAGTGCGAGAAATTGAACTTCCTGGAGTGGCGATCCTCGATCTCGAAGAGTCGTTCCCTTCGAGCCTGCTCCAGCACGTAGATCCCAGCCACCATCCTCTTGACGGTATCGTGCCGGTCGCCGATGGCTTTCGCTATGTCCTCGAGTCCGACGCCATGGTCTCGCTCCCTTTGGTACCACTCCGCCGCGAACCGGGCCTTGGCGTAGGCGTCCCACTTCGCGGGGCCGTTGATGTGCTTGAAACCGATGAACGCCCGCGCGCGTTGGCGATTCGCCACCGGATAGACCGATACATGGTCCAATGTCTCCCGCAGGTCGTCCTTCACCGCCGGTACGGTGATGCGGAGCTTCCTAACCAGTTCCGGCTCCCGAAGTAGCCGGAGCGTCGCGAACCGCCGGTTGCCCTCAAGAACTGTGAGCGCTTCTCCGTCGGCCCCCGCCAGGACGACCAGCGGCTCGATGTCGAGATAGCCGTTCTCCGACATCGACTGCAGCAGCTCCTTCAACTCCGCTGAGTCGTAGAGTCGCCCGATGATCCACTCATCCGACGCATTCACGCCTTCGCCGACCAGGCGCGGGTTCATTCGGTCCAGCCGCAGCCGGCCGACCGGCACCTTCGTGATCGTCTGAAGCTTCATGGTCATCACCGCCGATTCGTCTTCACGTACACACGCGGCTTCATGGGACGGCTCACACGCGGAACACCTTCATCACCTCGTCGCCGAGGTGGTTGATGACCTTGACGGCGATGCGGCCCGACTCCGGGCGGTCGAACGGGCGCGACAGGTCGCTGTGGAGCGACGCCCAGGCGTCGGGATCGATCTCGGCCTTCAGGGTGGTCTTGAGGGCCTTGTAGGGGTCGTTGGCGCCGAGGAAGTAGGCGTGGCGGACGAAGAAGCTCTCCTCGTTGTAATCGGTGTCGATGAACCAGCAGGCGATGCCGTCGGCACCGTCGCTGCGGACCTCGCCGGTGTTGGGGTGGAAGACGTCGACGCCGTTGATCTTCACCTGGAGCCGGTCGTCCCCGCCGCCGTCCCCCGTCGCCGGCAGGATGTCGATGTCCGGCTCGCCGAAGACGACGAAGAGGTTGCCCTTGCCGGTGTTCTTCAGCTCGCCGGCCATGTGGAGGTCGGCGTTCATGCGGGCCTTGAGGACGGGGATGCGGCCGAGGCGGTCGAACTCGGACGCCTGGGCCTCGTAGCTGAACGCGCAGGTGATCAGAACGTCGAAGCCCGCGTCCCCCGCCTCCCGCGCCGCGGCCACGAGGTCTGGACGGGAAACCGTGCCGAACTGGGGGCCGACGAAAATGCCGGCTCGCTTCCCGCGGCCCGTCGCTCCTCGGCCCTCCGCGTACCGGCCCTCGGCGCAGATGTACGAGCCCGGCCACAACGTGACCGCCGCGAAGTCGATGCGGTCCTCCTTGTGCGCCTGCTGCACACCGGCCGTGGCGAGCTGTTCCAGGATCATCCCCACGAAGTCCTGCTCGGGGCCGTAGTCCGCCTTCGCCTCCGCCACGCGGTCCAGGAGCTCGTCGTTCTCCTCGCTGGCCACCACGCGGTGCGGCGACAGGCTCTCGACGGTGAACGGCCCCGCCACCCGCACCTTGCGCTTGTCTTCGTAAGGCCTGTCGTAGAGGTACTCGTAGTCCGCCCTAGCCGCGATGGAGTCGTCGATCTCCTGCTGCCGGGCGATTCGCGCCTCCCACCACAGCCGATGCGCCTCGGCCGCCTCCGCCGGCCAGTCGTCGGACGCGTCCCGCGGAACCTGCCACTCCTCCCAGTCGCAATCGAGCCTCGCGTTCAGGTCCCCGCGCAACGGCTCCAGCGTCTCCTGCCACCGCTCCCAGATAGCGTCGATCTCGGCATTGTTGGCAATGGACTCCAGCTTGATGTGCGGAACGCGTTCGTAGACGAAACCCTGCCGCACGTCAGCGCGGGTCTCCGCCGCCGTCATCGCCCCGCCGCCGACCTCCGCCTCCTTGCGCTGTCCATCCCGGCTGTCAGCGAGCAAGTAGTACCGATAGCGCGCCCCCATTATTCGTGCTCTGGCGAGAGCCAGCGCTACGCGAGAGGTGTCAACGGCGATCCAGCGGCGGCCCCATTGTTCGCCAACGTAGGCGGTAGTGCCGGAACCGCAAGTAGGATCCAGCACTAGATCGCCCGGGTCCGTGGTCATCAGGATGCAGCGCTGAACCACCGTTCTCGTGGTCTGGACGACGTACGTCTTTGTCTCGAATTCTATCGTGTCCGACCATGAATTCTCAAGTGACGTGTACGGGTAGTCGCCAAAGTACAACTTGTAGTA
Organism: Vicinamibacterales bacterium; assembly: GCA_963664545.2. Taxonomy (GTDB): domain Bacteria; phylum Acidobacteriota; class Vicinamibacteria; order Vicinamibacterales; family UBA8438; genus JAJEEA01. Next base: position 5,894,888 of record OY761475.2, read on the forward strand.
GGGCTTCGATCCTAGCGAGAACAGCCGATCTGCCTTTTTTAGCCTCTCGACGCCGACCTCGGTCGTACGCCACGACTTGCCAGATGAGGTAGTCCATGTCCGGCCAAGGTAATCGAGAGGAAAAGTGCAACTCACTGTATAGCCAGAAGATGCCAAGTCACTGCGCTTAAACAAGTTCGGATAGGCATCAGTAACGTCGTCTCGTGCGGCCTCAGATCGGCTAAGCCTCACAAATCCTCCTGGACGACGATCTGACAAGCTAAACTCAGACGAACTTCCGGTTCTCTTGGGACGCTTTAGATCCCTATACTTGAACAACGATTTGTTTCGTGCAAACCACAGAATATGATCATAGACGTTCTCTATGTCACCCGACGACATCGGCATCCGGGATCTAAAGTGAATACCCGACACAAAATTATCATCACCAAAGACCTCTTCCATCAGGCTCCGGACCCGGTGTACGTTCGCGTCTCCAATCTGCACGAAGATGCTGCCAGTGTCCGTCAGCAGGTCTCGCGCTATTTCCAACCGGTCGCGTAGGTAGGTCAAATAGGAGTGAACACCATCGCGCCAAGTATCCCGAAACGCCCTCACCTGCTCCGGCTCGCGTGTAATCTGCGTGCCCTCGTCGACGTCCTTTACTTTGCGGCTCGTCGTCGACCACTGGAAGTTCGACTTGAACTTGATGCCGTGGGGTGGGTCGAGGTAGATGCACTGCACCTTGCCGCGCAGGCCCTCGCGCTCCGCGAGCGACGCCATCACCTGGAGGCTGTCGCCGAGGATCATCCGATTCGACCAGTTGGCGTCGTGCTGGTAGAACTCGGTCTTCGCGCCCTCGTCGGGCAGGCCGTTGAAGTCGGCGAAGAGGTCGGGCTGGGTCTCCCCCGCGGCGTCCTCCCGGTCCCGGGACCGGTCCTGGGTGCGACGGCGCAGGTCGTCGACGAGCACCTTGGGGTGGACCTTCTCTTGAATGTAGAGGGGCGGCGCCTGCACGACGAGGGCCGACCAGTCCTGCTCGTCCTTGCCGCGCCAGACGAGCTGGGGGTCGAGGTCGCGGTTGCGGCGCTCGTAGGCGACCCGGACGGGGCTCTGCTCGGACCGGTCCATCACCGACCGGAACTCGGCGGTCGGGATGTTCTTCCGCGACGCCTCGCCGTGGGTGAGGGTCTCGACGGCTTTCGGGGATCGCCTCTTGGGCATGGGCATCAGAACCGCGGATGGCTCATCCGGCCTTGTACGACCGTACGGGCAGGCCCTCGGTCTCGAGCGTGGCCAGGTCGAGCTTCGTGGAAGCCCGGTTGATGTCGAATCCAACGACGTTGCCCGCGGCATCGAGGTCGACGTTGATCCCGGCGGAGACTTCGCGCGCCTCCACGCCCGGGCCGGCCTTCAGCTCGACGTAGAGGCTGTCGGTCTCCGGGTAGTAGCGGAGCTTCATGCTCGATCCGGGTTTGCGCTGCCGCTCGCGAGGCCATACCGGTCCTACAGCTCGGACTCGTCGATCCGCGCGATCTTCATCAGGTGTCTCTGCAGGCCGCGCTTCAGGACCTCGCCGGCGTGCACCGGCACCGAGATGCGAGCGCGAACACCCGGCTTCGTGTAGATGTGATGGCTGCCGCTGATGCGCCTCAACTGCCATCCCCGCGCCTCGAGAATCGTGCAGAGCCGTTTGCCGGTGACACTCTTCACACCGCGATCTCGATCACCCGGTCGGTATCCGACAGGGGAACCTCCTCGATCTCGACGGAGAGACATCCTTCGACCGCCTCGTAGAGGTTGCTCAGCAGATCTTCGAACGAGTCTCCCTGCGTGGCGCATCCCGGGATGGACGGCACCTCGGCCCAGAAGCCGCCCTCCTCAGCCTCGTGAATCACGACTTTCAACTTCATGGCGATCTCCAAGCCACAGTATAGGCCGACATCCTGCCGGCCCGGACCGGTCCGGCAGTCGACTCGGCGGTCAGCGCGCGGCGCGCTCGACCACCGCCTGGAACCGCGCCTTCAGCGCGTCCTCGAAATCCTCCTCCATCTCGTACACGTCGGTCAGCTCGGCGAAGGCCCAGCGGCCGTAGGCGCCGAGGTTGTTGACGCCGGGGACCCAGTAGGCGTCCATCGTGTTCTTCTTGTCCTTGGCGTCCTCGCGCCGGTAGCCCTTGACCTCGACGACGAGGCGCAGCAGGTCGTCGTCGCCGCGGCCGTCGTCGACGAGGACGACGAAGTCGGGCAGGTAGCGGCGCGCCTCGGAGCCGTAGCGGTACGGCACCTCCAGGCCGAGGTTGTGGTTCTTGACGTAGGCGCGCACCTGCGGGTGCGCCTCGACCACCCGGCACAGCTCGGCCTCCCAGTCGCTGTCGCAGACGACCCAGTTGACGTGGCAGCGGCCGGCGTCGGTCTGCCAGCGGGTCTTCCTCGACGTCGTGAAGCGCACGTGGGCGGTCGAGCCGACGGGGTTGTAGGGGTCGAGCACCGCCTTGATGGGCCGCTCCCCCAGCAGCGTCGTGGTGATGGCCGCCGTGATCCGTTCGCACGCCATGTCGGCCAGCTCCTGGTACATGAGCTGGGCGGGATACGTGCCGCCCTTGCACACGAGGTGCGCGTCGAGCCACTGCCGGGCAATCCGCTTGAGCTGGCCGAAGAGGTGCAGCTTCGGCTCTTCGTCCGGGTCGCGCCACTTGGTCTCGAGCAGCCGCTTCGTCAGGTGGAAGAGCAGCGTCGACCGCCGCAGGTCGCCGGTGTGGACCAGGTTCAGGTCGACCCCTTCGCCGATGATCCCCTCGTTGCGGGTGATGGACGGGCCGACGAGATCGGGCGTCAGCTCGAGCGTCGCGTCGTCGTCGAAGCGGGCGGTCAGCCGCTCTTCCGGCAGCTCGACGCGGTAGCCGGCGACCCGCGGAAAACGGATCTCGCAGTCGTCGCGCTCGGGGGTGACCGCCTTCACCAGCACCGTCTCGCGCGGCGGCGTCGGCTTGACCGGCACCGGCTTCGCGGTGAAGTCGAAGGGGATGCCGAGCACGTCGGCGTACTCGACGTCGAAGAGGCCGTCCTCGTTCGGATCGTACGACTGGCGGCGCAGCGCGCGGCCGATGACCTGCTCGCACAGCAACTGCGTGCCGAAGGCGCGGACGCCGAGGACGTGCGTGACGGTCCGCGCGTCCCAGCCCTCGGTGAGCATCGACACGGAGACGACGCAGCGGATCGACCCGCCGAGCGTGCCGGGCTTGCCGACGGTGTTCATGACCTCGCGGAGCAGGTCCTGGTCGGACAGGTGCTCGGCCTGCCGCCGGTCGCCCGTCCGGGCGACTATCTCGCGCCGGAAGCGCTCGATCTCGTCGCCGGCGGCGGCGCGGAAGGTCTTGTCGAGGGCCTCGCCCGAGTCGAGCTGTTCGCTGTCGATGAGCAGCGTACGGGGGCGGGCCAGCGGGTTGCCGTGCTCGTCGAAGTTGCGGAAGAGGGCGAGGCGGCCGTTCACCACCGTGGTCGAGCCATCCTCGTTCCCGCGGTGGAAGCCGGAGATGTAGTCGTAGACCAGCTTCGAGGTCGACGTGTTGTTGCAGACGACGATGAAGCACGGCGGCGCGGCGATGCCCGCCTTCGCCCACAGCTCGAACGTCGTCTCGTAGTGTCCGTAGAGCGCCTCCAGCGCGGTCTGCAGCTCCACGGGCAGGCTGAGGGGGTCGAGCCCGCCCGCCCGGCCGCGCCCCTTCTTCGGCATCCTCGGCCGGATGTGCTCCCACAGGTTCCGGAACTTCGGCGTGTCGCCGCCGGGGATGTTGTCGGCCACCGGCACCCGCGGCAGCTTGACGATGCCGCTCTCGATGGCGTCCATCAGCGAGAAGTCGCTGGCCGTCCAGGGGAAGAGCGTCCCCTCGGCGTAGCCCGACCCGCGCAGGAAGAACGGCGTCGCCGACAGGTCGATCACGCGCTGGAGGCCGAGCTTGCGCTGCACCCCATCAAGGCCGGAGATCCACACCCGCGCCGCCTCCCGGTTCCGATCGGCCTCCTTCTTGTCGTCGCCCTTGAGCGCGCCTTCCTCGTCCTCGCCGCGGGGCTTCTCCCGGTAGCAGTGGTGGGCCTCGTCGTTCAGGGCGAGGATGCGCTTGAGGCTCATGAGGCCCGGCATGACCCGCTGGAGCACCTGCCCCGCCGTCTCCTTCGTCGCCAGATCCGGCCCCGAACCCTGCAGCAGGGCGCGGCCGCCCTTCGACAGCTCCAGCCGCTCGCGCGGCATGAACGCGTGGTAGTTGGTGATGACGATCTTCGCCCGCTCCAGGTCCCGCAGCATGTCGCCGGGCACGAGCTCCCGGCTCGCATAGTAAGCGTCGGGGTCGTTCGGCAGCAGCACCCTGAGCCGGTCGCGGATCGTCACGCCCGGGGTGACCACGAGGAACCCGCGGGTGAACCGCGTGCTGCCGGGCCGGCGGACGGCGTTGACGGTCTGCCAGGCGATGATCATCGCCATGACCGTGGTCTTGCCCGCCCCGGTCGCGAGCTTCAGGGCCAGCCGGGCGAGCCCGGGGTTCGCCTCGTCGCTGGCCTGCTTGAGGTCGTCGAGGATCTTCCGCTCTTCCCGCCCGAGCTGGGGGGCGACCTCGCTCAGCCAGATGAGCGTCTCCACCGCCTCGACCTGGCAGAAGAACGGCCGGATGTCGCCGAACCGGTGGCCGCGCCAGTGCCGCAGCAGCCGCTCGGTCTCGGGCGTCACCCGCCACGCGGCAGGGTCGGGAAGCTCGCGCCAGCGGTCCACCCGGTGGCGGATGTTGCTGATGAACGCGGTCAGGTCGTACTGCTGGGCGTCCGACTCGATCGCCTCCGCCGACGCGTCGAAGACGATCTTCTGCTGCGCCTGCTTCTGCTTCTTCGGCCTGGGAATCGGCGTGATGAACGCGACCTGGCGCCGGCTGTCGACGACGCAGTTCGTCGGCTGCCCGCTCGCGTCGAGCTCCCAGTGGCGGGAGGGATACTCGTAGGGCGAGTTCAGGATGGGGCGCTCGAAGAACCGCGTCTCCATCAGGTCCTTCGGCTCACGACTCCCGTCCGATCACGTCGATGCCGAGGTCCCGGCAGATCTTGCGCGCCAGGATGTCGTCGATCTCCCGGTGCCGCGGGATCGCGGAAAGGCGGCCGCTGCGCTCGTTTCGCCACCAGGAATGGCGCGCTCCCTCGCGGATGCGCCGGTACCCGCGGCGTTGCAGGTGCCGGATGAGCGCGCTCCGCTTCATGCAACGACGACCTTCTCCTCCCGATAGTCGTCGCCGGCCGCGGCCAGGGCCTCCTGCCGGTTGAGATCGAGGGCTTCCGCGAGGGCGCCGGCCAGGCTGCGCAGCAGCTCCTCGCGGGTGCGTTCCTGGCAGTTCACCCCGGGAACCTCCGCGATCCAGCCGATCCACCATTCACTGCAGTGCTTCACGACCGCCGTGCACTCCATGTGCGCCCCTCGTCGAGCCCGCTCACGCCAGAATCGGGTTCACCACCCTCCCCGCCACGTCCGTCAGCCGGAAGTTCCGCCCCTGGTAGGCGTAGGTCAGCCGGGTGTGGTCGATGCCCAGCAGGTGGAGCATGGTGGCGTGCAGGTCGTGGATGTGCACGGGGTCGCGGGCGATGTTGTACGAGAAGTCGTCGCTCGCGCCGTGGGTGACCCCGGGCTTGACGCCGCCGCCGGCCATCCAGATGGTGAAGCAGCGGGGGTGGTGGTCCCGACCGTAGGTGTCCTCGTTGAAGACGCCCTGGCAGTAGGCGCTGCGGCCGAACTCGCCGCCCCAGACGACGAGGGTCTCGTCGAGCAGCCCGCGCTGCTTGAGGTCGGTGACGAGGGCGGCCTGGGCCTGGTCGACGTCCTTCGCCTGGCGCTGGATGCCGCGGGGCAGGCGGGTGTGCTGGTCCCAGCCGCGGTGGAAGCACTGGATGAACCGGACGTCGCGCTCGGCGAGCCGGCGGGCGAGCAGGCAGTTGCGGGCGAAGGTGCCGGGGGTACGCGAGTCGGGGCCGTAGAGCTCGAAGGTGCTGTCGGGCTCGTCAGAGAGGTCGGTCAGCTCGGGCACCGAGCTCTGCATGCGGTAGGCCATCTCGTACTGGGCGATGCGCGTGCCCGTCTCGGGGTCGCCGTACTCGGCCTCCTTCAACCGGTTCAGCGCGCCGAGGTCGTCGAGGTAGCGGCGGCGCGTGCCTTGGTCGACGCCCGGCGGGTTCGACAGGTACAGCACGGGGTCGCCGGTCGAGAGGAACTTCACGCCCTGGTAGCGGGTGGGCAGGAAGCCGCTGCCCCACAGCCGGTCGTAGAGGGGCTGCCCGGTCTGGGCCGAGCCCTTCGAGATCATGGCGACGAAGGTCGGCAGGTCGGCGTTCATGCTGCCGAGGCCGTACGAGAGCCACGCCCCCATGCTGGGCCGGCCCGCGAGCTGGGCCCCGGTCTGGAAGAAGGTGATGCCGGGGTCGTGGTTGATCGCCTCGGTGTGCATCGACTTGATGAAGGTCAGCTCGTCGACGATCTTCGCGGTGTGGGGCATGAGGTCGCTGACCCAGGTGCCCGTGGCGCCGTGCTGCTGGAACTGGAACATCGACGGCACGAGGGGGAAGCGCTCCTGCCCCGCCGTCATGGTGGTGACGCGCTGGTCGCCGCGGACGGACGGCGGCAGGTCCTCGCCGACCATTTGCGCGAGGGCCGGCTTGTAGTCCCACAACTCGTGCTGCGAGGGGGCGCCGGACTGGAACAGGTAGATGATGCGCTTCGCCCTGGGCGCGTGGTGCGGCAGGCCGGGCAGGGCGCCGAAGCCGGCCGCCGCGCCGGGGGCGCCGCCGCCGGGGGCCTGGGCCGCGAGGTCCTGCCCGAAGAGGGTGGCCAGGGCCGCGGTCCCGATGCCGGTGCCCGCGAGCTCGAAGAAGCGCCGCCGACTCAGAAGCTGTTCGAGATGCGCGTCCATGGTCATTCCTTTGTGATCGTGCCGCCGAGGTTCGGATCGGGTTGGCGACCGACCCTGATCCTTCGTGATCTGCCGTCGAAGTTCGGGTGTGATCATGCCGTCGAAATTCAGGATCGGTGGCGACCGTCGCGTGCGACGCCGCCCGGCCGCGCCAGGGGTCTCGTTGCGCTCGGGTTCGCGCTATTCCTTCGTGATCGCCCTATTCCTTCGTGATCGTGCCGTCGAAGTTCAGGATCAGGTTGGCGACCATGGTGTACGACGCCAGCTCGGCCACGTCCAACGTCTCGTCGCGCCCGGACTCGCCCTGGCTGACGAGCTCGAGGGCGGCACCGCGGTCGGCCTGGTAGCGGTCGAGGTGGCGCCGGTAGCCGTTCACCAGAATGTCGCGGGCGGCCGGCGGGGGCCGGTGGGCGGTGGACAGGAGGTACGCGTAGCCGATGCGGTCCTCGGGCGTCTCGCCGCCCTCGATCATCATGCGCTCGGCGAGGCGGCGGGCCGCCTCGACGTAGGTCACGTCGTTCATCAGGTTGAGGGCCTGGAGCGGCGTGTTGGTGCGGCCGGTGCGCACGATGCAGGTCTCGCGGGTCGAGGCGTCGAACGTCATCATCGTCGGCGGCCCGAGGGTGCGCTTCCAGAACGTGTAGAGGCTGCGGCGGTACAGGTCGTCGCCGGTCTCCTGCACGTAGTCGCCGTAGCCGCCCTCGACCATGTCGGCCCAGAGGCCCTCGGGCTGGTACGGCTTGACCGACGGCCCGCCGACCTTCTCGACGAGGAGGCCGGACACGGCGAGGGCCTGGTCGCGAATCATCGGCGCGGGCAGGCGCAGCCGGGGGCCTCGCGCGAGCATGCGGTTCTCGGGGTCGCTCTCGAACTCGTCGGCCGTCACGTGCGACGCCTGGCGGTAGGCGGCGCTCGTCACGATGGCCCGCTGCAGGGCCTTGACGTCCCAGCCCGAGTCGACGAACTCGGTGGCGAGCCAGTCGAGCAGCTCGGGATGGCTGGGGAACTCGCCCTGGGTGCCGAAGTTCTCGGCCGTCTTCACGAGGCCGGTCCCGAAGTACATCTGCCAGAAGCGGTTCACGGTGACCCGCGCCGTCAGGGGATGCCCGGGGTCGACGAGCCAGCGCGCGAACGACAGGCGGTTGGCCTCGACCCCCTCCGGCAGCGGCGGCAGGACCGCGGGCACGCCCGGGAACACCTCCTCGGCGGGGCTGTCGTAGGCGCCGCGGTTCAGCCGGTAGGTGGGCTTGCGGACGGTCCGCTCCTCCATGACCATGACGGTCGGGAAGCTCGCCCACAGCTCGTCGCGCTGCCGCTCGAGCCGGGCCACCTCGCGCACCGCGGCCTGGACGGCGGGCGGGGCGTACTGGTCGAGGAACGCGAGGCGCAGCTTGTCGGCCTGGGCCGCGGTCCGCTGGCCGGGCTCGAGGGCGGCGATCTGCCCGAGGGTCTCGCGGGTCGCCACCACCGCGGCCTCGGCCGGGGTCAGCACCCCTTCGTAGACGCGGACCTCGTCGAGGTTGCCCCGGAACCGCGGCTTCTCCGACCCGCTCGCCCCGATGCGCAGGGGATAGCGGGTCGCCGGCAGCCGGTTGCCGACGAGGTCGAGCAGCCCCTTGGTCGCCTGCAGGCGGCCGTCGACGTAGATGCGGATGCCCTCGGGGGTCTTCGAGCCGTCGTAGGTGGCGACGACGTGCTGCCACCGGCCGAGGGCGACGTCCTCCACCGTCTCCGCCGCCACCCCGTCGTCGAGGACGCGCGTCGACAGGTTCATGCGGAGCTTGCCGTCCTCGAGGTAGAGGCCCCAGCCCACCTCGCCCTGGTCTCCGCCGGCCGCGCGCGAGACGACCACGCCGTTCTCCGCCGTGGGGTACATCCACGCCGCGAGGCTGAACGCGTCGTCGTAGCCGACGTCGGGGTGGTTGCCGGCGTTGACGAAGCGCCGCCCGTCGAAGCTGGCGGCGTAGCCGAGGACGCCGGGATAGAACTGCGGCAGCCCGTCCTCGAGCACCGCGGGCACGTCGGTCGACGTCTGAATGCCGTCGATGGTGCCCTCGAAGGCGTGGTACGCGAGCAGCCCGTCGCGGAGGTTCCAGTCGACCGGCCCCGCCCGCTCGAGCGACGCCTCCCACTCGGCCTGCGCCGCGGCGGCCTCGGCGTCGAGGGCGGCCAGCGCGGCCCGCGCCTCCGCGAGCTCGGCGTCCAGCTCGTCGAGCTCGGCGTGCTGCTCGCCGGTGGGGGCGGTGACGAGGGGCGGCGAGTTGACGTACTTGAAGCCCTTGCCCCGCTCGGGGATGTTGTTGAAGTTCGCCATGACCTCGTAGAACTCCTTCTGCGAGATCGGGTCGAACTTGTGGTCGTGGCAGCGGGCGCAGCCCAGGGTCAGGCCCATCCATACGGTGCCGGTGGTCGACACGCGGTCGACGCCGTACTCGGCGAGGAACTCGTCGACGACGATGCCGCCCTCGCTGTTCAGGCTGTGGTTGCGGTTGAACGCGGTGGCAACGCGCTGCTCCAGGGTCGCGCCGGGCAGCATGTCGCCCGCGAGCTGCTCGATGGTGAACCGGTCGAACGGCATGTTGGCGTTGTAGGCGTCGATGACCCAGTCGCGCCAGCGCCACATCGACCGCTCGCCGTCGGTCTGGTAGCCGTTGGTGTCGGCGTAGCGGGCCGCGTCTAGCCACTCCACGGCCATGCGCTCGCCGTAGCGCGGCGACGCGAGGAGCCGGTCGACGGCCTCCTCGTAGGCGTCGGCGGAGTCGTCGTTCAGGAAGTCGACGAGCTCGACCGGGGTCGGGGGCACGCCGGTCAGATCGAGGGTGACGCGGCGCAGCAGGGTCGCGCGGTCCGCCTCGTCCGACGGGGCCAGCCCTTCGGCGTCGAGCCGCCGCAGCACGAAGTTGTCAATGTCGTTGCGCGGCCACTCGGCGTCGGCGACGGGCGGGACGACCGGCCGCTCGGGCGGGATGAACGCCCAGTGCGACTCCCACGGGGCGCCCTGGTCGATCCACAGGCTGAGGGTCTCGATCTCCGCCTCGTCGAGGGCCTCGCCGCCGCGGGGCATCCGCACCCGCGCATCGTCGGCCGACACGCGGTGCACGAGGAGGCTCGCCGCCGAGTCTCCCGCGACGACGGCGGGGCCGCCGTAGCGGCCGCGGTCCGCGAACGGACCCTCGGGCACGTCGAGCCGCAGGCCGGCTTGGCGCGACGCCTCGTCGGGGCCGTGGCACGAGAAGCAGTTCTGCGAGAGCAGCGGCCGCACCTCGCGGGCGAAGTCGACGGTGCGCCCGGCCACCCCGGTCGGCGCGACGCCCGTCGCCGCGGGGTCGGCGCCGAGGTGCGCGCCCTGGTCGATCCACGCCTGCACGAGCTGGATCTGGCCGGCCGTCAGCGAGCGCCCCGACGAGGCCGGCGGCATCAGGCCGATCGGCTCGTCCGTCGTCAGCCGCTGAAACAGCGGGCTGCCCTCGGCGTCGCCGGGCCGCACGTGGGTCTCGATGAACTCGGCGGTGTCGAGCCGCAGCTCGGCCTGGCGGGTCGCCTCCGACGCCCCGTGGCACGCGAAGCAGGCCTCGGCGAGCACCGGCCGCACATCGCGGTGGAACTCGACCCGCTCGGGCGCCTGGGCCAGCACCACCTCCGGACCGCGGTCCGGCCAGAGCCCCGCCGCCACCGCCGCCGCGCCCAGCACCGTCAACATCCGCAGAATGGTCATCCGCATGTCATCTCCCGCAAGGGATGGTAGGCCCTCCGCCCCCGTCGCGCAACCTCGCTCGGCGATCAGGTCACCCACGTCTCCCGTCGGTCCGACGAGGCGGAGCCTCGTCAGGACGTGGGCACCAACAACCGCACCAGGCCGAGCAGGACGGCGGCCCAAACGGCGAGCAGGGTACCGGTGAACGCGACGTAACGCCAAGTCTGGCCGCTGATGGCCTCGTGGACATCGCTAAGGGCCTTGTGGATATCGGTCTCGGTCTTGTATATCCCGGCAACGCCCTTGTGGATATCGTCCTTGAGCGCGGCCGTCTGCCGATGCAGATCGTCCTTGAGCGCGGCCGTCTGCCGATGCAGATCGTCCTTGAGCGCGGCCGTCTGCTGATTGTTATCGTCCTTGAGCGCCGTCATCTGACGGCCGCTCTCGGCAAGGGCCTCGCGGACCTCGTCCCTGAGCGCCGTCATCTGCCGACCGCTGTCGGCGAGGGCCTCGCGGACCTCGTCCTTGAGCGCCGCCATCTGCCGACCGCTGTCGGCGAGGGCCTTGCCGACCTCGTCCTTGAGCGCCGTCATCTGCCGACCGCTTTCGGCAAGCGACTCCCGGACCTCGTCCTTGAACGCGGTCATCTGTCGATTGATGTCCGCTTGGACACTGGTCCTGAGGCCGGCGACGGCCTCGTCAAGGTCCTCCTTCGTGACGAGATTCGCCGTCGCCCGACGCACGGTCCCCACGATGGCGTCCGCCTGTTCCTGGTGGAACCCGGCGTCGCCGAGCCTAGCCGTCTCCTGCCGCGTGTCGAACGGCGGAACGTCCGTCGCCACCGAAACCTCCATCCGTCGTGCCTACTGCCCCGACGACGCGTCGGCCGCCCGCGCCCCGCTCAGCGCGTTGACCATGCCATAGTTGCCCTCGTGGCAGGCGTACTCGTAGATGAGCGAGTCGGAGAGCCGCATCGGCAACGCGGCGGTGAACGGCGCCGTGAACGTGGCCGGGTCGTCGACGGTGTACTCGTAGAGCAGCGTGTCGTCGCTCACCCGGGTGAACCGCTCAGTCAGCCGCAGGGTCGAGCCGAGCCCCAGCGCCACCAGCGCGTTCGGCTCGAAGCTCGCCCGCATGTCCGAGTAGTTGCGGCTCTCGACGACGAGGGTGTCGCCCTCCCACCGGCCGCGGGAGTCGCCGTTCAACTGGAGCAGCGTCTCGGGCAGGTGGTCGCGCGGCTCGAGGGGGATGATGCGGGCGTCGTGGACCATCTCGTTCAGGATGACGACGTGGTCCTCGTTCTGGAAGAGCTGCATGTTGTTGTTGTAGGCGCTCGGCATCATCGGGGGGCCCGAGTTGAAGCCGACGAGGCACCGCTCGGCGAGGCCGCGGTCCTCGGGACCGTCGGCCCCGATGCCGGCCGAGCGCACGCGCCAGGGGCGCTCGCCGGGCAGGTCCACGTCGAGCGATCCGGCCTGGCGGGCGGCGCCCTCGACCAGCTCGGGCATCCGCCCGTCCGCCGGCTCGACGATGAGGGACGAGCGGCGGTCGTCACCGACGGAGGTGCCGAAGTCGAGCCAAAAGGCGTTGTAGGCACCCACGTTGCCCTCCGGCGGAGGCTGGTCGGCCGCCCGCGCGAACGCCGCCGCGCCGGCCTCGACGGCGGCGGCCTGCTCCTCGGTCAGCACTTCGTCGAGCCCCGAGGGACGCTCGAACGGGGTGGCGGTGCGGAAGTCCCACACGCCCTGCAGGTCGGGGCGGCCGTCGCTCAGCCGGGGCGGCTCCCACGTCCCGCCGGGCTCCTGCCCGAAGGCGGGCGACGCCGCCGTGCTCACCAACGCCACTGCCAGACACCGCACGACGGTTCGGTTGCTCACGGATGCTCTCCTTGAAAGTCGGCTCACCGACGATTCTACAATGGCGGCGGCTCCGACACGGAATTGGACGAAGATTAGACCGCGGGCAGGCGCCGCGGCTATGACTTGCGGGCAGGTGGCGGAGAGCCCACGGGAGGGCCGGGCGTGACCGGATCTTCTCAGCGTGCGTGCAGGCCGCTGTTCACTTGAGCGGTGTGGCCGGCCTCCAGCGTATCGACGCGACCGGCCAGCCGGTCGAGTTTGCCGTTGATCTCGTCGATCTTCCCGTTGAGCATCCACATGCCGATGACGAGACCGATGGCCGTGGCCAACGAAATCAGCAAATGCCCCAGTGCGATGAGTCGATCCGCTTCCATGTTGTAAACCTTACCACACCCTGGTGAACACTACAACATCACGTCGTACAGCAGCTTCACGCCGATGACGAAGAGCGAGGCGTGGACGATGCGGAAGAACAGCTCGTCGGTGGCGCGCTCGTGCAGACGGCGGCCGATCCAGATGCCCACGGGCGCGAGGGGCAGGAGCACCAGGGAGGTGAGCAGGTTGTCCGCGTTCCACTGGCCCAGCCACGCGTAGGGGCCCACCTTCGACCAGTTCACGACGAAGAAGAACGCCACCCCGGTGGCCTGGAACGTGGTGCGGTCCATGCGCTGCGGCAGCAGGTAGGCGTGGAGCGGCGGGCCGCCCGCGTGCACCGAGAAGCTGGCGAACCCCGCCAGCGCCCCCCAGAGGACGCCGGCCGCGCGCCGTGGAGGCGTGCGGGTCGACTCGGCCCGCGGCGCGAAGTACTGCAGCGAGTAGGTCAGGGCGATGACCCCCACGAGCGCGCGCAGGCCGTCGGGGGTCAGGTAGCCGAAGGTCGCCGCGCCGAGCGCCGTGCCCCCCAGCGCCGCCGGCACCAGCACGCGGAGGTTGGGCCAGTCCCACGCCCCGCGGTAGGCGCGGACCGCGAGGACGTCCATGACCATGAGGATGGGCAGCAGCACCGCGGCGGCCTGGGCGGGGCTGATGACCATCGCCATCAGGGGCACCCCGACGACGGCGACGCCGCCGCCGAGCCCGCCCTTGGCGATGCCGACGATGAGGACGGCGACCGTCGCCGCCGCGTAGAACCAGGGGTCGGCAATCAACGGCGTGGTCCGGCCGGATGACGGGGACGGCGTGACGCGCGGGTCACTCGACCTCGATGAAGATCGGGTTCGAGTAGAACCAGAGGTCGCGCCAGGGGTCCTCGTCCGTGCCGTCCACGAGGGGCTCGAGGTCCTCGGTGCTGGTACCGCGCACCCGGACGTAGAGGTCGCGGTCGACGGCGGGCAGCGGCGCCTCGAGGGTGAACCGGTCCCCGTCGCGGGTCAGCGCGTCGCGCGTGAACCGGGCGAGCACGCGCGTCGTCGGATTGTGGTCGTTGGCGGGATCGGTCGCCGGCCCCAGCACCTCGCCGACGATCACGTCGACGCGCCGGACGGCGGGGTTCCGCCCCGCCGCGTTCGGGGCCTCGGGGTCGCGCAACCGGACGGTCGCGGTGACCTGCGTCCCCCGCGCGACCTTCAGCGTGCCGCCGAGCCCCGCCTCGCCCCCGCCGGCGCTCTTCAGCCCGAACTCGAGCTCGGTGACGAGATCGCCGGCGACCGCGAACATGCGCCCCCGCCGGAGCCCGTCGAGGATGTCGGCGTAGGTGGGGCGGGCGTGGACCCACGTCTTGTGGAACTCGCCGGGCCAGAAGTCGCTGCCGGCGCGCACCGGCTCGGTGTAATGGAAGTGCGAGTCGGACGAGGCCACGATCCAGAAGCGGCGCCCCTCGCCGAGAAGCGCGTCCCATAGGCCCCCGAGGATGGCCGTCATCTGGTCGAAGCCGCCCAGGGTCTGCGCCCCCGGGTTCCAGTAGGCGCCGCGGTACACCATGGTGTTCCGGTCGGTGAGGGTCGCGGCCTGGTGGCCGGGCGCGCCCTCCATGCCGCGGTACACGTCGGGCGCGAGGTCGTTGTTCTCGCGGAACTCCCACGGCTCGTCGCGGCCGTAGCGTCCGATCGCCGTCGCGGAGCGGGAGGGGTGGTTCGCGAACAGGATCGGCAGCCGCTCGAGCCCCTGCATGTGGGCCAGCGCCTCCCGCCGGAGCGCCGCCGACTGCCGGCGCGGATCGGGGGGGCGGGCCCAGTCCTCGTTGGCGTCGAAGCGGCTCTCGATCTCGTGGAGCACCTGCGCCTCGCCGTCGGCCCGCGGGATGATCAGGGTGTGGTGGTCCATGCCCGGCATGTTGAGCTCCATGCCGTAGAACTGGAACACCTCGGGCACGAGCTCGCGCGACAGGGTCAGCTCGCGGTACGCCTGCTCCAGGTTCAGCTTGGCGTGGTTCGGACCGCCGTGGTCGGTCGTCACCATCCACCGCAGGCCGAAGCGCCGGGCCATCGCCGCGTTCCGCGGCGTCGAGTAGAGCGCGTCCCGCGCCTTGATAGGCGTCGGCGGACTGGTGCGGTAGTCGTAGCCGGCGCTCCAGTGGCTGTGGATGTGCGAGTCGCCGGCCAGCCACTCGCGCTCGCCGGCGGGCGCGGAGAGCGCGAGGGCGGCCGCCGCGGCCAGCACGCAGGACCAGACGAGGCGCGGAGAGACAATTCGCGGCGCAGGCATCGCGTGATTCTATCACCGAGCCTCCGGCCGCAGCCCCTGGCCGCCCCGCCGGACGGCCCGACGCGTCGCACCACACGACGGCGGTCGTGCGTTACGATGAAGGGTGATGAGCACGTCCCGTTTGGCGACGCTTGGCTTCATCGCCCTGCTGCTGACCGCCGCCCATCTCGTCGCGGCGCCGGCCGCCTCGCTCGCGTACTTCGCCAGCGTCGCCCTGCATCCCCTGCTGGGCCTCGCGCTGGCGGGCGCGCTCGTCCGCGAGGCGTGGCGGCACCCGTGGCGTGGGAACGTTCCGGCGGCGGCCGGGGCGGGCCTGCTGGGAGCCGGGCTGGCCCTCGGGCTGGCGGTCGCCGCCATCGGAGTCACCCGGCAGACCGCCTGGCTGCTGCAGATCCACGTCGCGGTCTCGGCCGTCGGTGCGCTGCTGTGGGGCATGCACCTGTGGCGCGCCGTCGAGGGGACGCCCGAATGGACCCGGGTCGTGCGAATCGGCCTCGTCGCGGCCGCCGTGGCCGGCCTCGCAGCGCCCCTTCTGCGCGCGTCGCGTGACGCCGAGTGGCGCGAGGCCCACCGCATCGAGAACCCCGTCCGCCCCCCCGCGACCATGGACGAGGAGGGGGACGGCGCGTCGAGCCCGTTCGCGCCGTCGTCGGCCACCACGAACACCGGCGGCACCATTCCCGCCGACTTCTTCCTCACCAGCGAGACCTGCGGCCGGTGCCACGCCGACATCTACGAGCAGTGGAACGCGTCGGCCCACCACTTCTCGTCGTTCAACAACCAGTGGTACCGGCGGTCCATCGAGTACATGCAGGAGGTGGTGGGCACCCGGCCGTCGAAGTGGTGCGCCGGCTGCCACGACCACGCGGTGTTCTTCAACGGGCGCTTCGACACGCCCATCGTCGAGCAGATCGACACCCCCGAGGCGCAGGCGGGGCTCGGCTGCATGTCGTGCCACTCCATCGTTCACGTCGGCAGCACCATGGGGCAGGGCGACTTCACCATCGAGTACCCGCCCCTGCACGACCTCGCGGCGAGCGGGCACCCCCTGCTGCGGGGCGTGCACGACCTGCTGCTGCGGCTCGCGCCGAAGCCCCACCGCGACACGTTCATGAAGCCGTTCCACACCGAGCAGAGCGCCGAGTTCTGCTCGTCGTGCCACAAGGTGCACCTCGACCTGCCGGTCAACGACTACCGGTGGGTGCGGGGGTTCAACGAGTACGACAACTGGCAGGCGTCGGGGGTGTCCGGGCAGGGCGCGCGCTCGTTCTACTACCCCGAGACGCCGCAGACGTGCAGCTCGTGCCACATGCCCCTGGTGCGGTCGGACGACCCCGCCGCCCGCGACGGCTACGTGCGGTCGCACCGCTTCCCCGGCGCCAACACCGCCGTGCCGTTCGTCAACCGCGACCAGGCGCAGCTCGAGGCGGTGCAGGACTTCCTGCGGGCCGGGCAGGTGAGCATCGACGTGTTCGGCATCACCCGCGTGGCCGACGCGCCGCCCCCCGCCGCGATGATCCTGCCGGGGGGCGACCCCGCCCTGTCGAGCACGTTCGGGGTCGGCGAGGAGTCGCTGCAGTTCGGCGCGGGCCGGCGGCTGCCCGGGGGGCCGGCCCCGGCCGAGGTCATCGCGCCCCTCGACCTGACGCCGGTGGCGGTGCGGCGGGGCGAGTCGCTGCGCCTCGAGGTGGTGGTCCGCACCCGCAACGTGGGCCACTTCTTCCCGGGGGGCACCGTCGACGCCTTCGACGTGTGGGTCGAGCTCGAGGCGGTGGACGACCGCGGCCGCGTGCTCCTCCACAGCGGCGAGGCCGCCGACGGGGGCAGCGGGCCGGTCGACCCCGGCGCCCACTTCTACCGCAGCCTGCAGCTCGACGAGCACGGCAACCCCATCAACAAGCGGAACGCCTGGGCGACCCGGTCCGTCGCCTACGTGCGGCTGATCCCCCCCGGCGCGGCCGACACCGTCCACTACCGGCTCGAGATTCCCGAGGATGCCGGCGACCGCATCACCGTGCGCGCGAAGGTCAACTACCGGAAGTTCGCGTGGTGGTTCACCCAGTGGGCGTTCGCGGGGGTCCGCGATCCGTCCGACCCGGCACCGTCGGTGACGAGCGCCCACGACGACGGGCAGTGGGTGTTCACCGGCGACACGAGCGGCGTGTCGGGCGAAATCAAGGCGATTCCCGACATCCCCACCACGGTGATGGCGGAGGCTACGGCGACCCTCGCCGTCGTCGACGCGGACGCAACGCTGCCCCCGG
The DNA here is from genome assembly GCA_963664545.2 of Vicinamibacterales bacterium. GTDB lineage: Bacteria > Acidobacteriota > Vicinamibacteria > Vicinamibacterales > UBA8438 > JAJEEA01. Next base: position 5,912,267 of record OY761475.2, read on the forward strand.
CGCCGGTCGCGCCGCCCGGCGACGCGCGGCAGCGGGGACGCTGGAACGACTACGGCATCGGGCTGCTGCTGCAGGGCGACCTGCGGGGGGCGGAGGCGGCGTTCCGGCGGGTGATGGCGATCGACCCCGACTATCCGGACGGACCGGTGAACGCGGCGCGGGCCCGTCTGCAGGAGGGCGACGTCGACGCCGCGATCCCCCTGCTCGAACAGGCCCTCGCCCTCGAGCCGGACCTCGCCCGCGCCCACTTCTTCCTCGGCACCGCTCTGCGGGCCCTCGGCCGCTACGAGGAGGCGCTGGAGCATCTGGCGGTGGCGCGCGGGCAGTATCCGCGCGACCGCGTGGTCCTCGGCCAGATCGGACGCCTGCAGTTCCTCGACCGGCAGTACGAGGCGGCCATCGACACCTACGAGGCGGTGCTCCGCATCGACCCCGAGGACGTGGCGGCCCACTACAATCTGATGCTGGCCCACCAGGGCACCGGCAACCGCGAGGAGGCGATGCGCGAGCGCGCGCTCTACGAGCGGTTCAAGGCGGACGAGGCGGCCCAGGCCATCACCGGCGGCTTCCGCCGGGCTTCGCCCGAGGACAACAACGAGCGGCAGGCCATCCACGAGCACCGGCACGCGGAGGCGCGGCCGACCGCCCCCCGCCCGGTGACACCATGACGCGCCTCCCGGCCGCGACCCGATGACAAGCGCCCCGACCGCGACCCGATGACGCGTCCCGACTGTGACCCGATCATGCGCGCCCCGACCGCGACCCGATCATGCGCGTCCCGACCGTGACCCGATGATGCGCGTTCCGACCGTGACCCCCGATGACGCTTCCCGACCCGTGACCCGATGACACGCTTCCCAGCTCCGACTCCGATGACACGCCTACTCGCCGCGACCCTCGCCGCGTCCGTCCCGGCCCTCGTCCTGACCGCGGCCGCCCCGGTCGTCTTCACCGACGTCACCGAATCGGCCGGCATCCGCTTCACCCACAACACCGGCGCCTTCGGCGCCAAGTACATGCCGGAGACGTTCGGCTCGGGCGCCCTCTGGCTGGACGTCGACGGCGACGGATGGCAGGACCTGCTGCTCGTCAACGGCACCGCGTGGCCGGGCCGGGGCGAACCCGCGACGCACGCCGCGCTGTACCGCAACGACCGCGACGGCACGTTCACCGACGTCACCCGCGGCTCGGGGCTCGACGTCCCCCTCTACGGCATGGGCGGGGCCGCCGCCGACTTCGACAACGACGGGCACGTCGACATCTACCTCACGGTGCTCGGGCCCAACCGGCTGCTCAAGGGGGCCGGCGACGGCACCTTCACCGACGTGACGGCGGCGGCGGGAGTCGGCGACCCGGGGTTTTCGACCGCCGCCCTCTGGTTCGACTACGACGAGGACGGCCACCTCGACCTGTTCGTGGGCAACTACGTGCACTGGACGCCGGAGACCGACCTGTTCTGCTCGCTGTCCGGCGACACCAAGTCGTACTGCACGCCCGAGTCGTACCAGGGGCAGAGCGGCACCCTGTACCGGAACCGGGGGGACTCCACGTTCGAGGACGTCACCGACGCGGCGGGCCTGCGCGCGCCCTCGTCGAAGGCGCTGGGCGTCGTCATGCTCGACCACAACGACGACGGCTGGATGGACCTGTTCGTGGCCAACGACACCCAGCCCGACCAGCTCTTCGAGAACCGCGGCGACGGCACGTTCGAGGACATCGGGGTCCTCGCCGGGGTGGCGTTCAGCGACGCCGGGGTGGCCCGCGCCGGCATGGGGGTCGACGCCGCCGACTACGACGGATCGGGCTGGCCCGACCTCGTCATCGGCCACTTCTCGACCGAGATGATGGCCCTCTACCACAACGAGGGCAACGGCCTGTTCATCGACGAGGGGCCGCGCTCGGCCATCGGCCGGGCGACCCTGCTGACCCTGACGTTCGGCTGCTTCTTCTTCGACTTCGACCTCGACGGCTGGCCGGACATCTTCGCCGCCAACGGCCACGTCGCCGACGACGTCGAACGGGTGCAGGCCCGCATCACCTACGCGCAGCCGCCGCAACTCTTCCGCAACGCCGACGGGCGCTTCGAGGAAGTGAACGCCCCCGACACCGCCCTCGGGGCGGCCCAGGTCGGACGCGGCGCCGCCTACGCCGACTTCGACCGGGACGGCGACCTCGACGTGCTGGTCACCGCCAACGGCGGGCCGCCGCGGCTGCTCCGCAACGATGGGGGCGACGGGAACCGCCTGCTGCGCGTCCGGACCGTGGGGACCGCGTCGAACCGAGACGGCATCGGGGCCCGCATCGACGTGACGGCGGGGGGGCGCGACCAGTGGCAGCTTGTCAAGACGGGGTCGAGCTACCTGTCGCAGAGCGAGCTGCCGGTGACGTTCGGCCTCGGCGGCCGGACGCGGGCCGACTCGGTCGTGGTGACCTGGCCCAGCGGCGCGGTGGACCGCCTCGGCGCGGTTCCCGCGAACCGGACGATCACCGTCGAGGAGGGCGCGGGCATCGTCGCCACCGAGACGATCCCGGCCGCGAGATAGAAACCGGCAGAACCCGCCGACCGCCGATCCGCGGACGAAGCCGACGCGGGGGCGCCTGTCGTCTCGTGCGGTGCGCCGGTGAGGCTTGACGCCGACTACAGCAGTAGTGGCGAGGTTGAAGCGGATGCTTGCGCTGATGGCCCACGCCCCGCGAACGCAGGCAATCGGTGTGGTCGCGATGCTGCTCGCGGCACCGGCCGGGGCTCAACAGACCGTCGACGACCTGCGCGGCCGGGCCGAAGCGGGCGACGCGTCGGCGCAGTTCAACCTCGCCCGCCTCCACGTCACCGGCACCGGCGTCCCCCGGGATGATGAACGCGCCGCGCACTGGTACCGGCTGGCGGCCGCGCAGGGCCACGCCGGCGCCCAGCACGGCCTCGGCGTGCGCTACGACGCCGGCCTCGGAGTGCCCGCGGACGACGCCCGCGCCGCCCGCTGGTTCCGCCGCGCCGCCGAACAGGGCCATTGGGAGGCCCAGTTCCGGCTGGGACGGCTGTACGCCCGCGGCGCCGGCGTGGACCGCGACGACGCCGAGGCCGTCCGCTGGTTCCGCCGCGCCGCCGAACAGGGCCACGCCGAGGCGCAGTTCAACCTCGGGCGGATGCACTACAACGGCCGAGGCGTCGCCCGGGACCGGGCGCGGGCGGCGCACTGGGTGCGGATGGCCGCGGCGCAGGGCAACCCCACCGCGCAGGTGACCCTGGCCAGCATGTACGAGACCGGCTCGGGCGTCGCCCGCGACCCCGCCCTCGCCGCCCGCTGGTACCGCCTCGCCGCGGTGCAGGGCGACCCCGCCGCCCAGGTCACCCTGGGCTACCTCTACGACGCCGGCGCGGGGGTGCCCGAGGACGACGCCGAGGCCGTCCGCTGGATCCGCCGGGCCGCCGACCAGCACTACGCCGAGGCGCAGTTCGCGCTCGCCAACCTGTACTTCAACGGCCGGGGGGTCGCGCGGGACCCCGCCGAGGCGGTCCGGCTGGTCCGGCTCGCGGCCGAGCAGGGGCACGTGCGGGCGCAGTTCAACCTGGGGATGAGCTACGATACGGGCACCGGGGTCGCGCGGGACGCGGCCGAGGCGGCGCGCTGGTTCCGCCGCGCCGCCGACCGGGGCGATCCGGCCGCGCAGCAGAACCTCGGCATCATGTACGCCAACGGCGACGGCGTGCCGCAGGACCCGGCCGCCGCGTACCTGTGGCTCACCCTCGCGGCCGGTCAGGCGGCCGAACCGGCGCGCGGCAGCCTGCTGCAGGCCCGCGCCGTGGTCGCGACGCGGCTCACGCCCGGCGAGGTCGCCGCGGCCGAGCGGCGCGCCGCGGCCTGGTCACCCGTCACCGCCGCGGCCCCCCGCGGCCGCCCCTGAAACCATGGACATCAACCAAGACCGGATCTGGTATCTCAAGCTCCACTGGCAGGTGCTCGGCGCCATGCTCCTCGGCGCCCTCGCCGGCCTCGTCTTCGGGGAGGGCGGCGCCAACGCCGTCGGCTGGATCGGCGACCTGTTCATGCGGCTGCTGCGCATGATCATCGTCCCCCTGGTCATCGCCTCCATCGTCTCCGGGGTCGCCTCGATCGGCGGCGGACGGGCCATCGGACGCCTGTTCAGCAAGACGATGGGCTACTACCTGATGACCAGCTTCCTGGCCGCGTCCACGGGGCTCATCGTTGTCAACCTGTTCCGGCCCGGCGTCGGCGCCAACCTGGGCGACGTCGACGCCGGCGGCGAGATGCCCCAGCTCGACATCCCCACGTCGGGCGTCGACCTGCTCCTCGACATCGTGCCGACGAACGTGCTGTCGTCGGCCGCCGGCGGCGACATGCTGCCCATCATCTTCTTCAGCATCCTCCTCGGGGCCGCGATCACCACCCTGAAGGCGGACGGCGCCCGCGGCACCCTCGTCGGCTTCTTCAACGCGTTCTTCCAGGTGATGGTGGCCCTGACCTCCGGCATCATCAAGCTGCTCCCCATCGGGGTGTTCGCGCTCATCACACGCATGGTCGGCACCACCGGGTTCGAGTCGTTCGCCCCCCTGATCCGCTACTTCCTGACGGTGGGGACCGGGCTCACCGTCCACCTGTTCGTCACCCTGCCCCTCGTCCTCATCGTGATCGCGCGCATCTCCCCCGCCATCCACTTCAAGAACATGCGCAACCCGCTGCTGATCGCGTTCTCGACCAGCTCGTCGGCCGCGACCCTGCCGGTGACGATGCGTACGGTTCAGGAGCGGGTGGGGGTCTCGAACAAGGTGTCGTCGTTCGTCCTCCCCATGGGGGCGACGGTCAACATGGACGGCACCGCGGTGTTCGAGTGCGTGGGGGCGCTCTTCATCGCCCAGGTGATCGGCTTCGACCTGTCGCTCGGGACCCAGGTGGTGGCGGTGATGACGGCGCTGCTCGCGTCGATCGGGGCGGCCGCGGTGCCCTCGGCCGGCCTCGTGGTGATCTTCATCGTCCTCGACGCCATCGGGCTCGGCGGCCACCCGCAGGCCGAGGCGATCGTCCTCGCGATGCTCGCCATCGACCGGCCCCTCGACATGTACCGCACCGCCATCAACATCTTCAGCGACTCGTGCGGCGCGGCGATCATCGCACGCTCGGAGGGCGAGGACGGCGTCGACGCGGAAGTACGTTGAGTGCGCCGATTTCGCGACAATAGCCACCGGCATCGTGACAATTTAGGCATAACGCCAAAAAAGGCTTGCCGCCAGGAGATCACCGTGTCACGCTGACGATGCAATGTATGGAACAGCTGACCGGTTGGTTTCCCTGACGGAACTGTTCGCCAAGCACACGGGACGTAGCGTCTCGACCGTGTCCCGGCATGCGACAGGGAGCGGCGACACGGTCGCCCGGCTGCGGCGGGGCGGAACGATAACGACCAGGCGGGTGGACCGCGCTCTGCGCTTCCTGAGCGACAACTGGCCGGATACGGTCGGTTGGCCGGCCGACATCCCCCGGCCGTCGCCGCCCGCCGACGCCCCGCGACGCGGTCGCGCGAAACAGCACGTGCGCTGACGGTCAACGGCCGCGTCGGCGACGGAGGCCCATCAGGCGCCGGCGTCGCCGCGCGGGCCGCGCCATGCCACCCGACCCACGATAACGTCGGTCGTCGTCATGGTTCTCGGGGGATGAGCGGGGTTGTCGCTGACCAGATCCCAGTGGTCCCCGGCTCGGCGCACGCGCCTGACGACCAGATCGTCGCGGGTGCGCACGACGAAGAGTTGATCCTCCACGGCGACCCGTCTGTCCTTGTCGACGACGACGAGGTCGCCGTCGTGGATCGTGGGCTCCATCGAATCGCCGGCGGCCCGGACGCAGGTCAGTCGATCCGCCCGCGCCCACGCGGGCAGCACCTCCTCGGCGACCACAATCGACAGGTGGGCCGACTCGTCGAACTCGACCTCGTCGGTCCCCGCCCTCAGCCGGACGCGCTCGGCGAACGGCATCATCCGCGGCGTCGACGAGTCCTCGGCCAGACGCGGCAGCAGCTCCGCCGCCGCCGCCGCGCGTTGCGTCAGCTCCTGCACGGCCCGCATCCCGTCGCGGAGTTGCGACGCCATGGCGTCCTTCTCGATCAGGTCCACCGCATCGACGACGCTGGCGTCCGAGGGCAGTTGCAGCGCCCGGGTGATCTCCTCGGGCAACTGCGGGACGCCCTCGCCGCCCTCCGCGGCGGGTCCGATGAACAACTGCATCCCCATCACCGCCGCGATCGACTCAAGGGTCGTGTATCGCGAGGCCCGGCCCTGAACGACGCTGCGAAGCTGTCCGAGGGGAATCCCGGTCCGGAGGGCGAAGGGCCTCAGTCCTTCCGTCTGGATCCTCCGCCGGACCGCCTCCACCAGACTGTCCACGTTCTGAAGTGTCACGCTCAACACGATACACCAAAAACGGCGCGCGCGGAAACCGCCGGCCCCGGCGCGCCAAGCCACACCCGCCGTCCCGGCCTGTTCCAGCATCAGCACCGCGTACCACCGGGGCCGCGGATTCCAGATCGGCGCCAACTGGCGCTGGAACCCGGGCGCCCTCGCCAGCCGCGCGTTCCGCGCGCCCGCGGGAGAGTTGCACGCCCGGGTCGTCGCGGTGGGTCTCCAGCTTGATCGCGCGTTCCGCGCGCCCGCGGGAGAGTTGCACGGTTCCGGGGGAGGCGATAGGCTGGTCGCCGAAACGGAGCACACCGAGGGGTGAGAACGTGAATCGGATGACTCTCTGCCCGGTCGCCGCGGTCCTCGCGCTCGCGGCGCCGCCGACCGCCGCCCAGGAGGTCCAGCACGGGGTGACGCCGCTCGTTCTGCAGTGGGAGACGGCCGACTGGGGACCGCCGACGGACACGCCGGGCTTCCCCGCCGGCCTCCGCAACGCGCCGATCGCGACGGACCCCGAGACGGGCGGCCCGACCTATCTCGCCCGGTTTCCCGCGGGGTCGGCGTTCGCCATGCACTGGCACACCCACACCGAGACGGTTGTCGTGATCGAGGGCGCGGTGGACATCGTCATGGACGGGACGCGCTACACCGCCACCGCCGGCAGCTACGTCATCATCCCGGGAAAGGCGCACCACGCGTGGTTCACCCACGAGGACGCCGACGCGGTCCTGCTCGCGCGCCGGGACGGACCGGCCGACTTCCATTTCGTAGATCCGTAGCCCGGGGTGCGCCGGGAGCCGTGGCGGCGCCCGCCGAGCCCAGCCCCCGGCTCGGCTCGCGACGCCGGTGGACGGCGCAGGAGACCAGCGATGAAGAAGAAGATCTCGGCGACCGCGAAGACCGCTCCGGTGACCCGCCGCGGATTCCTCAAGGGCGCCGCCGCGGGCGCGGCGGCGGGGGCGGCGACGCTGGCCGACCGCGGCGTCCAAGCCGAGCCGTCCCCGGCGGCGCCGCCGGCCGCGCCGCCGCCGACGCGGACCCAGCTCGCGCGCGAGACGGCGCTGCCGCCGCCGACGCGGGCGGTCGACGCGTACCTCGTGGAGCGTCCGGGCTCGGACCACATGACGGACGTGCTGCGGGCCCTCGACATCGAGTACTGCGCGTCGAACTGCGGATCGAGCTTCGAGGGGCTTCAGGAGTCGATCGTCAACCACGGCGGCAACCGCCGGCCCGAGTTCCTGACCTGCCTGCACGAGGAGACGGCGGTGGGGATGGCCCACGGCTACGCCAAGGTCGCGGGCAAGCCGATGATGGCCCTGCTGCACGGCACGGTGGGCATCCAGCACGCCTCAATGGCGATCTACAACGCCTACTGCGACCGCGTGCCCGTCTACCTCGTGGCGGGCCTCGACTACGACGGCCCGGTGGCGGCCCACAACGCGACCGACCTCGCCGCGCTCGTGCGGGAGTTCGTCAAGTGGGACGGCCAGCCCGCCTCCCTCGGGGAATTCGGGCCGTCGGCGGTGCGGGCGTACCACGTCGCGACCACGCCGCCGATGGCACCGGCGCTGCTCGTGGTCGACGCGAAGCTGCAGAAGGACCCCGCGGACGGTGACCCGGGGCTTCCGCCCGTCTCGCCGCCGCGCTTCCCGAGCGCCGACGCCGGATCGGTCCGGGAGATCGCGCGGATGCTCGTCGAGGCCGACAGCCCGCTCATCACGGCCGGCCTCGCCGCGCGCACGCAGGCGGGCATCGACCTCCTCGTCGAGCTGGCGGAGCTGCTGCAGGCCCCGGTCGACGGCGGCGGCGCCCGCCTGAACTTCCCGTCCCGCCATCCCCTCGCCGGCAACGGGACCGGCCGCCCCGACCTCGTCCTGAACCTCGAGCCGGCCGGCCGCGGCGGCCCGCGCGTGCCCGCGGGGCCGGGCATGCGCACGATCACCATCAGCTCGGCCGAGTTCCTCGTCAGCCGCAATTTCAGCATCTACGAGGCGGGCCCGGGCGCCGCCGACCTGCTGGTCGCGGCCGACGCGCAGGCCACCCTGCCGGCCCTGATCGAGGAGGTCCGGAAGCTGGTGACGGCCGACCGGCGGCGGCTCTTCGAGGAGCGCGGGGCCGCCACCGCCGCCGCCCACGCCGAGCGCCGCCGGCGGGACGTCCGGAGCGCCCGCCACGGCTGGGACGCCAGCCCCGTCAGCCTGGCCCGCATCGCGGCCGAGCTGTGGCCCCTGATCAAGGACGAGGACTGGTCGTTCTCGTCGCCGCAGGGGTTCATCGGGGGGTGGCCGGGCCGGCTGTGGGACATGAAGCGCAGCTACCACGCCCTCGGGGCGCAGGGCGGCGGCGGCATCGGCTATTCCCTGCCCGCCTCCGTCGGCGCCGCCCTCGCCAACCGCGGGCACGGACGCATCACCGTCAACATCAACGGCGACGGCGACCTGAACTACGCGCCGGGGGCGCTGTGGACGGCGGTGCACCACCGGATTCCGCTGCTGACCGTCGTGCACAACAACCGCGCCTACCACCAGGAGGTCATGTACCTGCAGCAGCAGGCCGCGGCCCGCAACCGCGGCGTGGACCGCGCCGCCATCGGCACGACGATCACCGATCCGAACATCGACTACGCGCAGATGGCGAAGGCCTACGGCATGTACGCGGAAGGCCCCATCGAGCGCCCCGCCGACCTCGCCCCCGCCCTCCGGCGCGGCGTCGAGCGCGTGAAGGCGGGCGAGCCGGCCCTGATCGACGTGGTGAGCCAGCCACGGTGAGGAGGTGCGCGATGACGACCGGAACACGGGACCGCCCGCACGTCGCGGCCGGCCTCGCCGGGCTGCTGCTGGCCGCCGCCGCAACCGGCTCCGTCACCGGGCCCGGAGCGACCGCGGCGGGAGCGCAGGACCCCGCGGCTCTCGAGGGCGACGCCGCGAACGGCGAGCGGCTCTTCACCGACTACACCTGCTACGGCTGCCACGGCTATACCGGCGAGACCGGCCGCGGCCCGCGGCTGAACCCGCCCCGCCTGCGGCAGGCGCAGTTCATCGCGTACCTGCGGAACCCGCCGAACCCCCGGCAGATGCCGCCGTACCGGCAGGACGACGTCTCCGACCAGAAGCTGGCCGACATCTACGCCTATCTCGTGTCGTTGCCGTCGGCATCGCCGGAGGCCGAGGACATCCCGGTGCTGCGCGACATCCTGCAGGAGGCGGAGGGGTCCGCGCCGCTGCCCGCCGATCCTCGGTGACGGGCCGATCTCCGCGGGGGCCACGGGCCGGGCTGCCGGCCCGGCTCGTCGCACGGTGAGCCAGCCGCCAATCGTCGTCTGACCGCTCCGTCTGGCGCCGAACCACCCCGCAGGAGCCGCGCCGCGCTACCGCGCGGGCTCGTGGGGCAGGGCGAGGGCCACCCACTCGGGGACCTCGCCGCGGGCCCCGACCGCGACGACGATGTACTGGCGGCCCTCGTACAGATAGGTCATGGGGCCGCCGGTGGTGCCGGCCGGGAGCTCGGTCTCCCAGACCACCGCGCCCGTCGCCTTGTCGTAGGCGCGGAACTTGCGGCCCCAGCGCCACGACTGGTCCTGCTCGGGGTCGGAGGGGTCGCCGTCGCCGCGCTGGGTGCCGATGACCGCGTCGCTGCCCTCGCCGAGGAACAACAGGCTGCCGGTGACGAGGGGCGCGGGGCGGTTGGGAATGCCGAGCGGCGGCAGGTCCAGGTGCCGCAGGCGCGGGTGGTTGCGCGGCCCGTCGCCGTTGGGGGCCATCCACGCCAGCTCGCCGCGGTTGAGGTCGAGGGCGGTGATGCGGCCGTAGGGCGGCTTGGTGATGGGGAGCCCGTGGGGCCGGGGCGTCTGCACTCGCAGCTCCCCCTGCGGGCTCGCCCACGCCAGGGTCGCGTCCTCGTCCGTGGTAGGGGCGACGCTCCACACCGTCGGCATGGTGTGCGACACCGCGTAGTAGATCCCCGTCTCGGGGTCGAACGCCCCGGTGTGCCAGTTGCCCGCGCCCCAGCCGCCGGGGGCGGTCAACGTGCCGAGCTTGCCGTCGGGCGCACCCGTCCGCGGCCACGGCGGGGTGAACAGCGGGCCTAGAACCAGTTGCTCGACGGCCTCGAGGGCCGCCGCCCGCAGCTCGGGGGTGAAGTCGATGAGGTCGTCCTCGGTCACGCCCTGGCGGTCGAACGGCGGCGGCTTCGTGGGGAACGGCTGCGTCGGCGACGTCCGCTCCCCCGGCACGATCGACTGCGGCACGGGGCGCTCCTCGATCGGCCACACCGGCTCGCCGGTCTCCCGGTCGAACACGTAGAGGAACGCGGTCTTGCTGGGCTGCATCACCGCCCTGATGCGCCGTCCGTCGACGGTGATGTCGCCGAGGGTCGGCGGCCCCACCGTGTCGTACTCCCAGACGTCGTGGTGCACCATCTGGAAGTGCCACACCCGTTCGCCGGTCGCCGCGTCGAGGGCGACGAGGCTGTCCGAGAAGAGGTTGTCGCCGGGCCGGTGCCCGCCGTAGACCATGCCCGTCGGCGCGGACAGGGGCACGTAGACGTGGCCCAGCGCCCCGTCGGCGGCGAGGCAGCACCACGACCCGAGGTCGCCCGAGTAGCCGGCGGCGCCGTCGCCCCACGTGTCCGCCCCGAACTCGCCGTCCCGCGGCACGACATGGAACGTCCACAGCAGCTCGCCGGTGCGGACGTCGAAGCCGCGGACGTCCTCGGGCGCCGCCTCGCGGACGACCCCGCCGTCGCCGGCCCCGCCCGTGATGCCGGCCACGACCACGACCTCGCCGACGACGATGGGTCCCGCCGTCCAGTCGAAGTCGCCCGCGAGGGGGTGGTCCCACCGCAGGTCGACCCGGCCCTGGTCGGCGAGCCCGAACGCGGGGGCCGGGCGCCCGGTCCGCGCATCGACCGAATACAAGTAACCGCCGCGGACGAACAGCAGCCGCCGGAGCGAACCGTCGGTCCAGTACGCGGCTCCCCGCGTGCTGCCGCCCGCGACCTCCTCGAGCGTCGCCGCGAACGGCGCCTGCCGCCAGACCGTCCCGCCGGTGGCGGGATCGAACGCCTCGAGCAGCCCCACCGCGTTGGGCGCGTAGAGCACCCCGTCGATCATGACCGGCGTGGACCGCAGATAGGCACCGACGCGCAGGTCCGGGAACGCCTCCCGCAGCGCCGGGTCGACCCCGGGCCGCCGCCACACGATCTCCAGGTCGCCGACGTTCCCCCCGTCGATCCGGTCGAGGGGCGAGTAGCGCGTGAACGCCTGGTCGCCGCCGAAGTAGCGCCACTCGCCGGCGGGCTGGGCCCCCGCGGGCGCCGACGCCCCCAGGCCCAGCACCGCGGCCAGCGTGCGGGCGAGAACGGCGCGAACGACCGGAGAGCGGGGCGAGTGACGGGCGGAGGCGCGGGGCGACGGTTCGCGGGCGGTCTCCCGAACGAGCTTGCGCGGCATCGGTGCATCCTCCAGCGGCTCGGGGCGAAGGCCGCGCGCGTCCGCGGCACGTGCCGGGCCGATTGACTGGCGCGAACGAGAATAGCATCGTATACGCGCCGGCCTCATCCATGGGCCGGGTTCGTACGAACCGAGACGCGACGGATCGAGGACGATGAGAGGCGGATCAACCGTTCCGGCCCCGGGGCTCTGAAGACCACTGCCGGTGTCGCGGGCGTCCGGGAAGGGAATCGCAGGCGCGCCCGCCGATAGTCGGCGCATCCGTGTCGATCGCTGTCATCGCTGGTTACAGAGACATGACCCGCAAGCACTTCGAGCGACTCGTCGCCCGCGCGGTGCGCGGCATCCCCGCGCGCTTCCGCCGGGAGATGGACAACGTGGCGGTGGTGGTCGAGGCCCGGCCGTCGCCAGAGCTCCTGGAGGAGATGGAGATCGAGCCGCCGGACACGCTGTACGGCCTCTACCAGGGGATCCCGCTTCCCGAACGGGACTGGACCCACGGCAACATGCTGCCCGACCGGATCACGATCTTCCAGCAGCCCATCCTCGAGGACTGCGAGCACGAGGACGACATCGTCAAGGCCATCGGCGAGACCGTCATCCACGAGTTCGGCCACTACTTCGGCCTGAGCGAGGAGGAGATCGAGGAAATCGAGGAGCGCTACTGGCGGGGCGAGACCGACTCGGACGACGCTTAGGCGGTCACCCGTCCGACGGCGCGGGCCCGGTCTTCCGTCACGCCATTCCGTGGGCGGGTGGCGAGGCGTCGACACGGTGCATCGGCAGCACGGAGGCAGGATGGCGACAAGCAGGACACCGCGGACGGCGCGCCTCGCCGCGCTGGCCGCCGCCGCATGCTGGGCGGCGCTGGCGGCCGAAGCCGCCGCGCAGGACGCCGCGTCGGATCGGGCGGTGCTGGAGGCGCTCTACGACGCGACCGGCGGGGCGAGCTGGACGTTCAGCACGAACTGGAAGACGGCCGCGCCGCTGGACGAATGGCACGGCGTGACCACCGACGCCGCCGGCCGGGTCCGGGGCCTGTCTCTCAACGCCAACGGCCTGGCCGGCCCGATCCCGCCCGAGTTGGGCAGCCTGGCGAGCCTCGAGTGGCTGACGCTAGGCCACAACGACCTGACCGGCCCGATCCCGCCCGAACTGGGCACCCTGGCGAACCTGGAGATGCTCCACCTCCCCGGCAACGCGTTGACCGGGCCGATTCCGAGCGAGTTGGGCAGCCTGGCGAACCTCGAGCAGATGGACCTCTCCGAGAACCCGTCCCTGACCGGAGCCCTGCCCCGGAGCCTGACCGGGCTGTCACGACTCACGCGGTTGAACATCAGCGAGACGGGGGTGTGCGCGCCTCCCGACGAAGCGTTCCAGGCGTGGTTGGCGACGATCGACTTCTCGGGGGACACGTGCAACGCGCCGGAGGCCGTCGACACGATCCCGGCGCAGGCGCTGTCGGCGTGGGGGCCCGCGCGGGGCGTGTCCGTGGCCGCCTACTTCAGCGACGCGGACGGCGATCCGCTGACCTACGAGGCCGCGTCCAGCGATGGCGGCACGGTCACCGTCCTCGTATCGGCCGACGTCGTGTGGCTGCAGCCGGGGGCGGCGGGGACCGCGGCGGTCACGGTGACGGCGCGCGATCCGGCGGGTCTGAGCGCAGCCCAGACCCTGGAGGTGACCGTCGCCGCGTCTCCCCGCCCGCAGACCGACCGCGAGGTGCTGGAGGCGCTGTACGACGCGACCGGCGGCGCGCGCTGGACGGACGGCACGAACTGGAAGACCGCCGCCCCGCTGGCCGAATGGTACGGCGTGACGACCGATACGGCCGGCCGGGTCACGCGGCTGTCTCTCGACGCCCACGGCCTAGCCGGTTCGATCCCCCCCGCGCTGGGCAGCCTGCCGAACCTCGAAGCGCTGAGTCTCAGGAGCAACGACCTGGTCGGCCCGATCCCGGACGCGCTGGGCAGCTTGGCGAACCTCGAGGAGCTATATCTCGACGACAACGACTTCATCGGCCCGATTCCGGACGCGCTGGACGATCTGGCGAACCTCCAGGTGCTGCGTCTCGACGATAACGCGTTGACCGGCCCCATTCCGGCGTGGCTAGGCGGCCTGACCCGTCTCCGGCGGCTGGGCCTCGGCGACAACGCGTTGACCGGCCCCGTCCCGGCCGCCCTGCAGAGCCTCGTGAACCTGGAGCTGTTGTACCTCTGGGGGAACGAGTTAACCGGCCCCGTCCCGCCGTGGTTGGGCGACCTGACCCGTCTCCGGCGGCTGAGCCTCGGCGACAACGCGTTGACCGGCCCCGTCCCGGCCGCCTTGCGAAGCCTCGTGAACCTGGAGGAGTTGTACCTCTGGGAGAACGAGCTGACCGGCCCCATCCCGCCGTGGTTGGGCGACCTGACCCGCCTCCGGCGGCTGAACCTCGGTGGAAACGAGCTGGCCGGCCCGATCCCGAGCACGCTGCGAAACCTCGTGAACCTGGAGCTCTTGTACCTCTGGAGGAACGAGCTGACCGGCCCCGCCCCGCCGTGGTTGGGCGACCTGACCCGTCTCCAGCAGCTCAGCCTCAGCCGAAACCGGTTGGCCGGCCCGATTCCCGGCACGCTGGGGAACTTGGTCGACCTCCGGGAGCTGTGGCTCTACCGGAACGACCTGACCGGCCCGATCCCGGCCGACCTGGGGAGCCTGGCGAACCTCGAGAGGTTCGACGTGGCCTTCAACTGGGGCCTGTCGGGACCGCTCCCGGCCGGTCTGGAAGAGTCGCGGCTCGAGATGCTGGACATCTTCGTGACCCGGACGTGCGCCCCCCGCGCCTGGCGGGACCGCCTGGCGGCGATCGCGTTCTACGGGCCGCTGTGCGAGGCGGAAACGGACGTGACGATCGACGTCGCCGTCGTCTATACGCCGGCCGCGCGCGAGGCGGCGCACGGGACGCTCGGCATCGAGACGGTGATCGACAGCCTGGTCGCCGAGACCAACCAGGCCTACGCGGCGAGCGGGGTGCGCCAGCGCGTGGCGGTGGCCGCGCGGTCCGAGGTGCCATATGCCGAGACGGGCGACTCCAGGCTCGATCTCCGCCGTCTCCGGGATCCGTCGGACGGTCACATGGACGAGGTGCATGCCCTGCGCGACCGGGTCGGGGCCGACCTGGTGCATCTGATCGTCGACGCGGACCAGGCCAACGTCCGCGGCATCGCCTACCTCCCGGGCGCTTTCGGACTCACCGTCCACACGGGCGGCGGCCGTGTCTTCGCGCACGAGCTGGGGCACAACATGGGCCTTCGGCACGACCGCTACGTGACCCACCACTACGAAGGCGGGGTGCGGTCGCACCCGGCGTACGGCTACGTGAACCAGCGCGCGTTCGAGGCGGGGGCCGCGCCGTCGGGCCGCTGGATGACCGTGATGGCCTACAACAACCAGTGCCGGGAAGCCGGCTTCGGCTCCTGCCAGTGGCTGCTCCGTTTCTCGAATCCGCGCCAGCAACAGGAGGGCGACCCGTTGGGGGTCGCCTTCGGCGAGGGCGAAGCGGGCGTGGCCGGCGCGGCCGACGCGGCGACGGTCCTCAACACCACGGGTTCCGCCGTGGCCGCGTGGCGGGACCCCCCCGGCGGCGGCGCCAACCGGCCGCCGGCGGTGGTGGGAACCCTGCCGGACCGGAGCATGGCGCTGCATGGGGTGCTGCACGTCGACGTGTCGGCGGCGTTCGCCGACCCCGACGGCGACGCGCTGACGTACGCGGTGTCGTCGTCGGCGCCGCGGGTGGTGACGGTGAGAACGGCCGGCGCCCGCGTGACGCTGACGGCGGTGGGCGCGGGAACGGCGGCGATCCGGGTGACGGCCGCCGACCCCGGCGGTCTGCGCGCGACCCGGTCGTTCACGGTGACGGTGACGCCGGCGGGGTCCTTCACCGACGACCCGCTCCGACCCGGGGTGACGCCGGTCAGGGCCGTCCACTTCACGGAGCTGCGGACGCGGATCGACGCCCTGCGGAGAGACGCGGGGCTGGCGCCGTTCTCCTGGACGGACCCGGTGCTGACGGCGGGGGCGACGCCGGTCCGTCTCGTGCATCTGCGGGAGCTGCGGGCGGCGCTCGAAGGGGCCTATGCGGCGGCGGGTCGGATGCCCCCGCGCTGGACGGACGCGGCGCCGGCGGCGGGGGCGACCCCGATCCGGGCGGCGCACCTGACCGAGCTGCGCGCGGCGGTGGTGGGGTTGGAGTGAACGAACGGGCGGAGGCGCCGCTCGTTCCGCGCGCGGCACCGGGGGCATCGACCCCGGCTTGCATTCGCGTGGCCGGGTGCGTATGCTGCCGAATTGAACTTCTGTGTCTGGCCGGGGTCCACGCGGGCCCGAGGCGGTCAGAGCAGCTTGACCGGTGCCGGACCGCCCAGGCGCGGCCCGGGAGCCATCGGGTCGACACGCCGGCAACCGCGGCGTCCGCCCGCAGGAGAACGACAGATGAAGACCAGATGCGTCGCGGGGTTGTTCGTATTTGCCGCGGTCCTGGCGCTCGGCGCGCCGGCGCTGGCCCAGTCCGAGGAGCCGATGCGCAGGCCGCACGGCGACCCGGACATCTCCGGGATCTTCACGTTCCGGACGCTGACCCCGCTGCAGCGCCCCCGGCAGTTCGCCGAACAGGAGACCCTAGATCCGGAGACCGCCGCCGCGTTCGAGGCGTCGGAGCGCACGCGGCAGAACCGCGACCTCTTCGACCCCATCGCGGGCGCCCCGAACGCGGGCTACGCGCCGCGCGCGCAGGGCGGCGTGCTGTCCTACAACGAATTCTGGTACGAGCGGGGCGTCGACCTGACCGACGACAAGCGGACGTCGCTGATCATCGATCCGCCGGACGGGCGGCTTCCGCCCCGGACGCCGGAAGCCATCGAGGCGGGGCGTGAGCGCGCGGCCTACCGCCGCGAGCACATGTACGACTCGTACGAGAACCGCAGCCTGATGGACCGCTGCATCATGGGCTTCAACGCCGGCCCGCCCATGTCGTCGAGCGCGTACAACAACAACGTGATGATCTTCCAGACCCCGGATCACGTCGTCATCCTGAACGAGATGGTGCACAACGCCCGCATCATCCCCATCGACGACGTCGCCAAGCCCCCGTTCAGCCAGTTCTCCGGGGTGTCGCGCGGCCATTGGGAAGGCGAGACGTTCGTCGTCGAGACCACCCAGTTCCGCGGCGGCGAGAGCCGCGGCACGAGCCCCAACAAGCACCTCATCGAGAAGTTCACGCGGATCAACGCCGACCGGGTGGCCTACGAGTACACCGTCACCGACCCGACCGTCTACACCGCGCCGCACACGGTGCTGATGCCGTTCCGCCGCACCGACGGCCCGCTCTTCGAGTACGCGTGCCACGAGGGCAACATCGGCCTCTACGGCATCCTCGCCGGCGCCCGCGAGCTTGAGCGCCAGGGCCGCGAGCTGCGGCCGTAGCTTCGGGACTACGGACCGGATCGGAGAAACGGGCCGGCATCGCGCGCGACCGCGGTGCCGGCCCTTCGTTTAGTTAGTTAGCGGGCGGGGAGACAGCACATGC
This sequence comes from Vicinamibacterales bacterium, assembly GCA_963664545.2. Taxonomy (GTDB): domain Bacteria; phylum Acidobacteriota; class Vicinamibacteria; order Vicinamibacterales; family UBA8438; genus JAJEEA01. The sequence continues at coordinate 5,929,685 of OY761475.2, forward strand.
ATCCAGTGAAGAGTGCGAAGTCGTCGGCCGTGGTCGGCTCGCTGCTCGCCGTGTTGGCTGCGGCCTGCGGGGGCGCGGCGCCGGAGGAGCAGGAAGGCGCCGGCGTGACCGCCTACGAGGGCGCGCGGGTCATCGTCGGTGACGGCGACGTCATCGAGGCCGGCACCCTCCTCGTCGAGGAGGACCGGCTGACCGCGGTGGGCGACGGCGCCTCGGTCGAGGTGCCGGAGGGCGCGGCCCGGGTGGACCTGTCGGGACGGACGGTCATGCCCGCCCTCATCGACACCCACGTCCACCTCCGGCCCGAGGACCGCGACACCCTGGTCGAGGACCTCCAGCGCAAGGCCTACTACGGGGTCGCGGCGGTGCTGAGCCTCGGCCGGGGCACCGGCGAGACGGCGTTCGCGGTCCGCGACGAGGTCATCCCCGACGCCGCCCGCTACTACACCGTCGACCGCGGCATCACCGCGCCCGAGCCGGGGCGCACCGAGGTGCCCTACTGGATCACGACCGAGGAGGAGGGGCGCGCCGCCGTGCAGGAGCTCGCCACCCTGGGCCTCGACTGGATCAAGATCTGGGTCGACGACCGCGGCGGCCAGTTCGACAAGCTGACACCCGAGCTTTACGGGGCGGTCATCGACGAGGCGCACCAGAACGGCCTGCGGGTCACCGCCCACGTCTTCACGCTCGAGGACGCCAAGGGGCTGCTCGAGGCCGGCGTCGACGGCTTCGCGCACGGCATCCGCGACATGGACATCGACGACGAGGTGGTCGAGATGTTCGCGGAGCGCCCCGACGTCTACCTCGTGCCGAACCTGCCGGGGCCGGGCGTGCCGGTCGACCTGAGCTGGATCGGCAGCACCATCCCCGCGGAACAGCTCGAGCAGATGCAGGCGCAGCAGGTCGACCGGCCCGAGGCCCAGGAGGCCTTCGGCATCCAGGCCCGCAACCTCGAGCGGCTGAGCGCCGAGGGAGTCGTCACCATCGCGTTCGGCACCGACGGCGGCGCCGGCTGGAGCCCCCACGCCGAGCTGGAGGACATGGTGCGGACGGGCATGACCGCCGCCGACGTGATCGTCGCCGCCACGCGGAACTCCGCCGCGATGATGCGGCTCGACGACCTCGGCACCCTCGAGGCCGGCAAGAGCGCCGACTTCATCGTGCTCGAGGCCAACCCCCTCGACGACATCACGAACACCCGCGGCATCGTCGCCGTCTACCTGCGGGGCGCGGCGGTCGACCGCGAGGCGCTCAGCGCCGCCTGGGTCGGCGGCGCGTCCGAGTAGGCGACCGGATCGCGGGGCAGCCGAGGTCGCGGCGGCCAGGACGCATGGATCGTCGGACAGGCTTCAGCCTCGGCCTTCGGACGGCTGGCGGGGTGGGAGACTCCGCGGCGGCGAACGCACTCGGAGCCCTGCGAACGGCGGCCCGTGGCCGCCCCCGGGGACAGGCGGCGGCCACGGTGATGAAGACGCGGATTCAGTACGCGTCGTAGCCTTCCGTCAGCTCGATGTAGGTCCCCGCCGGGTCGGTGAGGTAGGCGCTCTTCATCTGGGTGCTGTCGACCTCGTGGTACTCGACGTCGAACTCGATACCCATGGCTGCGAGCCTCTCACAGAACGCCTCCAGGTCGTCCACCTCGAAGCCGATGTGGTCGAGGGAGCGACCTTGGGTGCCCACCGGCTCGTCGACGCTGCCCGCCCCGAAGCTCATGTTCATGCCGGGCACGTCGGTCGTCGTCTGAATGCGGCCGCGGGGCCGGATGCGGAGGCCGAAGACCTCCGTGTACCAGTCCAGCAGCTCCTCGTACTGCGGCGTGAAGAAGTGGATGTGGTAGCCGGCGATGGGGACGTGCAGCGACGGGTCCTCCTGCAGCTCGACCCAGACGCCGTCCGGGGCCATGACGTAGGCGTTCGGCATCCCCTCCGAGCCGATGAACTCCGGCCCGACCTCCATGCCCGCCTCGCGCCACCGCTGCACGAACTCGGGGGTGTTGCGCACCTTGAACCCGAAGTGGTCGAGCACCGAGCCCTGCATGGGGCCGGTGGGCTCGCGCTCGTTCAGCGCGATGATGAAGTTCGCCAGCCTGATGGTGGTCAGCGGGCCCCTCTCGACGACCTCGCCGCCGAACCACTCGACCCACAGCTTCTTGTGGACCTCGACGTCGCTGACGTTCAGGTGCACGTGCCCGTAGGTGATGCCGGCCTCGTTGGGCACGGCGAGCTGGGCCTGGGCCGGCGCGACGAGGGCCAGCACGGCGACGACGGTCAGTAGCCACTTCATTCTGCGTTCCTCCTCGGCGGCGCCGGCCGCTATCCGGGTGCCATGCTGCGATCCTCGCGATCCGACGGGCGGGCGCGGGACTCGCAACGGTGCGCCGGTCTGGAATTGTAGTGCATCGCCGCCGTTCGGTGGCCCGAGCGCCCCCGAGCGCCCGGACCGCCCGCCGGGAAGCCGAACGGTCGTCTGGAACAGACCGCCCTGCCTTCGACCGCTCCCCGCGCGGCGTCGTGGTGCTATTGTAGGCGTCATGATGACGAAACGACATCGCCGGATCGCTCTTTCGGGCGTGCTCCTGTCGCTCACCTTGGCCGCCGGCACGGCGGGGGCCGGACAGGCCCAGCCGGCAACCGCCGGCGGGGACGTCCCGCAGTTCCGCATCGACCCGTTCTGGGCGCGCGACCTACCCGACAACTGGATGCTCGGGCAGGTCTCGGGCATCGACGTCGACGCCGACGACCACGTCTGGGTGCTGCACCGGCCGCGGACCCTCGACGCCCGGCAGCGCGGCGAGGAGGGGATGTGCTGCGTGCCGGCGCCGCCGGTCATCGAGTTCGACCCCGACGGCAACATCCTGCGCTCGTGGGGCGGGCCGGGCGACGGCTACGAGTGGCCGGAGAGCGAGCACGGCATCCACATCGATCATCAAGGCCACGTCTGGATCGGCGGGAACGCGGCCGGCGACGCCCACATCCTGAAGTTCACCAAGGACGGCGAGTTCCTGCTGCAGATCGGCCGCGCCGGCCAGAGCGGCGGCAGCAACGACACCGCGAACCTCGGGCGCCCCGCCGGCATCCGCGTGGACCCCGAGGCGAACGAGGTCTACGTGGCCGACGGCTACGGCAACCGGCGCGTCATCGTGTTCGACGCCGACACCGGCGAGTACCGCCGGCACTGGGGCGCCTACGGCGAGCGCCCCGACGACGCCCCGCTGCCCGCCTACGACCCCGACGCCGAGCCCATCCGCCACTACCGCAGCCCCGTGCACGACGTCGGCATCGCCCACGACGGGCTCGTCTACGTGGCCGACCGCACCAACAACCGCCTCCAGGTCTTCGACAAGCAGGGTACGTTCATCCGCGAGGCGTTCGTGCGCCCCGCGACCCTCGGCAGCGGCTCGGTCTCGGGCGTCACCCTGTCGGAGGACCCCGAGCAGCGATGGCTGTACGTCCCGGACGGCACGAACAACGTCATCTGGATACTCGACCGCGACACCCTCGAGGTGCGCGGCCGCTTCGGCCGCCTCGGCAAGATGGCCGGCCAGTTCTACCGGCTCCACAACCTCGCCGTCGACTCGCGGGGCAACCTGTACACCACCGAGGTCAACGTCGGCCAGCGCGTGCAGAAGTTCGACCGCCTCGGGGGTTGAGCCCCGGATTGCCTGCGCAGGAACGGAAACAGCGCGAAGTACAACGCGATTGCCATGCCGGAGATCTCCCGGTTCTTCGGGATTGTCATCAGGATGTTCGCCGAGCCAGGAGCGCGGCACCAGCGGCCGCATTTCCACGCAAGCTATCAGGATGCTGCCGCGGTCTTTGCGATCGAGCCGGTCGACTTGCTCAGCGGCCGTCTCCCGAGAACGCAGCAACGCCTCGTCGAGGCATGGGCCGAGATCCACCATGCGGAACTCGCCGCGGACTGGAAGCGCCTACAGGCTGGCGAGCCGCCGTACAAGATCGAGCCTTTGCGGTAGGCATGAACCACATGGAGCATCCTATCCATCGCGTCACCGCCTTCGAGATCGTCGAGCCGTTCGTTCTCGACGTCAGCTTCGAGGACGGAACCCGCCAGCGGATCGACTTTCAACCCGTGTTGCATGGCGAGCTGTACCGCCCTCTTCGAGATGCCGCCGTATTTAAACGGGTCGAGATCGATCCCGACGCACATACTCTGGTATGGCCGAACGGCGCGGACTTCGATCCCGCAACCCTCCACGACTGGCCCGATACTGGACCGCTGATGGTTGAGATGGCCCAACGTTGGGCGGCCGCAGGCAGCCGGACCGGCCGCTCCGGCTTCCCCGCCCGAATCATCGGCATCGACTACTCAACCAACGACCAGAAGATCGGTCTCGCCCTCGCAGTTCGCGACGAAGACGACTACTCGCTTCAGAAGGCGACCGTCTGTGGCCGTCGAAGGCCGGCTTCATCCATCGTCGAGGATTGGCTGAACGAATCCAGCGAAGCAGCGCTGCTCGCTATCGACGCACCGCTTGGCTGGCCGCGGCCGTTGGCCACGACCTTGATGTCGCACACCGCCGGCGCGAGAATCGACACGTCACGCGACGAGATGTTTCGCCGTGAAACCGAAGTGTTCATTCATCGGGAAACAAGACAGAAGCCGCTTGATGTCGGCGCAGACAGGATTGCCCGGACGGCTCATGCGGCGCTACATTTTCTCGGTACGTTGCGAACTAGGCTCGGCACCGCAATTCCCCTGGCTTGGGACCCGGCGACAGTCATCGAGCACGCAGCGATCGAGGTATACCCTGCCGCCACATTGAGGGTCCATGGCATCCCGACTGACAAGAAGAATGAGCAGGAAAGACGCCAGATCGCCGATGCGCTGCAAGCGAAGTTGACCGTTCCGAAGCACATCGGCGATCTCGCTCGAAACGAGCATCTCTTGGACGCAGTCGTGTGTGTCCTGGCGGCGATGGACTTCATCACCGGTCGTGCGATGCCACCACCCAATCGCTGCCGGGCGGAGCAAGAGGGCTGGATCTGGACGGCGAAGCCGGGGTAAGTGCTCCCGAACGAGGCCCCATTCGCTGGTCCGCGCCATGCCGCGGCTCACCCCCGGATGACGCGGGGCAGCAGCATGTGGTGGCGGGGGCAGATCGAGACGGGGTTCTGGTAGGCGGCGGCGGTGAACGCCTGCAGGTAGCCCCGCAGGTCGGCGAGGGCCACGACCTCGTCGACGAAGCCGTGGCGGGCGCAGTAGGCGGGCCGCGACGTCTCGCGGTAGCGGTCGACGAGGGCGTTCATGCGATCGATGACGGGGTCGAGGGGCCGACCCGCCGCGTGCTCCTTGGCGGCGCGGCGGGCGTAGGTGGCGACGGCCGCGGTCTCGCCGTGCATGACCTCGATCTCGGTGGCGGACGTGCCGAGGGTGAACGCGTTGTGGCGGTTGGCGGTGGGGCCGCCCATCACGTAGTGGGCCGCCGCCGTCCCCTTCCGCAAGACCACCAGCATCATCGGCACGTCGGTCTGCTGGATCGAGTAGATGAGCGACTGGCCGAGCCCGAGCACCTCGGCCTTCTCCGCCCGCTCGCCGACGTCGATGCCCGACGTGTCCTGGAACCAGACGACGGGCAACCGGTCGCGGCCGCACAGGGTGACGAACTCGTTCATCTTGACGAGCCCCTGCCGGTAGAGCTTGCCCCCCATGCCCGGGTAGTCGCCGTAGTCGGGATAGCCCTTCCCCAGGTAGCCCTGCCGGTTGCCGATGCAGCCGACGAGCCGCCCGTCGACCTTGCAGACCCCGGTGAACACCTCGGGGCCGTAGTCGGGCCGGAACTCGAGGCGCTCGCTGCCGTCGACGAGCCGGGCCAGCACGTCGTCGAAGTCGTAGACCTCCTTCTGGTTGGCCGGCAGCAGGTGGTAGAGGTCGTCGACAGGGAACGCGGGGTCCTTCGGCGCCGCCGCCCGGAAGAACTCGGATCCGTAGGCGGGTATCGCCCGCATGTACTCTTTCAGCCCGTCGAGGACGCCGGTCTCCTCGTCGTAGACCCGCGTGAAGAACCCGGTGGCGTCGTGATGGGTGGCGACGTCGCCGGGGGGCCGCGCCGTGAACTCGCGGGTCCTCGCGATGATCTCCTCGACCATGGCGGTGTCGAACCCGCCCTTGGGGGCCATGCCGGAGACGATGCCGACGCCGCCGACCGCCATGTTGGCGTCCTTGTGGGCGAGGAGGACGGTGGGGCTGACCGACTGGTACCCCCCGCCGGCGGGGTTCGTGCCGTAGATGCCCGCGAGCACGGGAATGCCCGCCTGCTCGAGCTCGGCGTGCCGGAAAAATGGCGTCCCCGCCCCGCGCCGGTTCGCGTAGAACTTCTCCTGCTCGGGCAGCTTTGCCCCGCTGCAGTGGACGAGCCAGACGAGGGGCACGTTGAGCCGCCGCGCGAGGTCGGTGGCGCGCAGGATGTTCTCGGACTGGCCGGGCAGCCACGCCCCCGCCATGACCTTGTTGTCGAACCCGATGACCACCGCCCACCGGCCCTCGATGCGCCCGAGGCCGTCGACGACGTTGGTGACGCCCTCCTCGTTCTCGGCGGGATTGTAGAGGGTGTGCAGCGGGCGCCACGTGCCGGCGTCCAGCAGGTACTCGAGCCGCTGGTAGACGGTCATCCAGCCCCGCTGGTTGATCTTCTCGGTCGGGAACCCGGCCTCCTCGGCCGCACGGGCCGCCGCCGCGATCTCCGCTTCCACCGCCCGCAGCGCCTCCGCGCTCGCGGCGGCCCGCTTCACCCGGCCCGGCTTCAACGCCTTGCCGAACCGGTCCATCGTCTCGAAATACGGCTTCACTGCTCGATCCTCGATACTCGCGGCCCGTGGCGGAAACCGCGCCAACCCGGTGCAGGATGCGACCGCGCTATCCCGGAACCGCTCACCAACCCACGACCCGGCAATCTGGCACGGGGTTCAACCGCGAAGCGCCCGAAGCGGCCACGGATTCCAGGGGTCCCGCGGAATCCCGTGGAGTTCGACCCAGGGCTGTCGTAACGCTCATCGACTCAAGGCCCCGCGGCCTGCGGTGCGGGCCCCACCGACCGCGAACCGCCGGACGCCCTCACCGGTTCGGCGCGTGGCCGCACGCGATGCCCGAGATGATGAGCTTCTGCACGTTCGAGGTGCCCTCGACCACCTGCAGCGACTTGGCATCGCGGTAGAGCCGCTCGGCCGGATACTCCGTCGAGTACCCGTACGACCCGTAGATCTTCATGCACTCGTTGGCCGCGTGCACCGCCGCCTCGCTCGCCTGCAGCTTGGCCAGCGACGTCTCGTACTGGTTCGGCCGGCCGTTGTCCTTGAGCCACGCCGCCCGATACACGAGCATCCGGGCCGCCTCGTGCTCGAGGGCCATCTCCGCTATCTGCGCCTGCACCATCTGGTGCTGCGAGATGGGCTTGCCGAACTGGGTCCGCTCGTTGGCGTAGCTCACGGCGGCGTCGAGGGCGGCCCCGGCGACCCCGAGGGCCCCGGCGGCGCACCCCAGCCGGGTGTTGTTGAGCTGCCACATGCAGATCTTGAACCCGTCGCCGGGCTCGCCGAGCAGCGCTTCCTTCGGGAGCTTCGTGCCGTGGAACGCCATCTCCCCGGTGGGCGCGCAGTGCAGGCCGAGCTTGGTGTCGATGTCCGTCGCCACGAAGTTCTCGACCTTCTTCGGCTCGAGGATGAACGCGCTCATGCCCCGGTGCTTGCGCTCCGGGTCGGTCATGACGTAGAGCAGCCCCGCGTCGCCCTGGGTGGCGTTCGAGACCCAGATCTTGCTGCCCGTCAACTCCCAGTGGCCGCCCATGTCGCGGGCCACGGTGGTCATGCTCGCCACGTCGGAGCCGCTCTCGGGCTCGGTCATGCCGAAGAAGCCGATCCGCGTGCCCGCCACCCAGCCGGGGATGAAGCGCTCCCGCTGCTCGGGGGTGCCGAACTTCGCCACCGTCAGGGCCGGCCCGAGGTTCTGCATATTGAACGGCAGCCGCCACGACGCCGAGACCTTGGCGATCTGCTCGGCCATGAGCACCGACTCCATGAAGCCGAACCCGGTGCCCCCCAGCGACTCCGGCAGGGCGCACGAGAAGAAGCCGAGTTCACCCATGCGCTGGACGCGGTCCAGGCGGAACTCGTGGTTCCTCTCCTCCTCCACCAGGGTCGGCGCGATGTCGTTCTCGGCGAACTCGCGCGCCGTCTCCTGCACCAGCTTCTGCTCGTCCGTCAGCTCGAAGTCCATGCCCGTCTTCACTCCCCGATCGTCGCCAGCGGATCGTCTTCGTCGACTTGGTCGCCGACCGCCACCCGCAGCGCCGTCACCGTGCCGTCGCACGGCGCGTACACCACCGTCTCCATCTTCATCGCCTCGAGGACCAGCAGCTCGTCGTCCTCCTCGACGGTGTCGCCGACCGCCACCGCGATCGACAGCACCTTCCCAGCCAGCGGGGCCGTCACGTCTTCCGCCATGTCGTCGTCCTTCCCTGCCTCTGCCTGCCGTCCAGGTCTGCTATCGCCGTCCGACGGCCCCCGCCCGGCGGCGCAACCGTCCTGACCGTCCGTCCAGGAGCTCGACCCTGCCCCACGCCGCAGAATCCCGCATCGGCAACCGTCGCCCGCGGCACCGACTGCGACTCGATTCCCGTTACCGCAGCATCGTCAGGAAGATGCCGGCCGCGATGACGGTGCCGATGACGCCAGCGAGGTTCGGGCCCATGGCGAACATCAGCAGGTAGTTCTTGCGGTCGGCCTCGGCCCCCACCTTGTGGGCGACGCGCGCGGCCATCGGCACCGCCGACACGCCGGCGGCCCCGACCAGCGGGTTGATCTTATCGCTCGTGAACAGGTTCATGGCCTTGGCGAGCAGTACGCCGCTCGCGGTGCCGAGGGCGAAGGCGGCGAGCCCGAGCGCGAAGATGAACAGTACGTCGGCCCGCAGGAACGTCGGCGCGTCCATTGTCGCCCCCACGCTCACGCCGAGGAGGATGGTGACGATGTTCATGAGGGCGTTCTGCGCGGTGTCGGTCAGCCGCTCGACCACCTTCGACTCGCGGAAGAGGTTGCCGAGCATGAACATCGCGATCAGCGGGGCCGAGGCGGGCACCAGCAGCACGATGCCCATCGCCGCCGCGATCGGGAAGACCAGCTTCTCGCGGGCGGTCACCTTGCGCGCCTTCCTCATGCGGATCTTCCGCTCCCCTTCCGTCGTCAGCAGCCGCATGATAGGCGGCTGGATGATGGGCACCAGGGCCATGTAGGAGTAGGCGGCGACGGCGCAGGCGCCGAGCAGCTCGGGGGCGAGCTGCGAGGCGAGGAAGATCGTCGTCGGCCCGTCGGCGCCGCCGATGATGCCGATGGCCGCGGCCTCCTCCAGCGTGAACCCGAACGCGTGGGCGGCGAAGAACGTGACGTAGACGCCGCCCTGGGCCGCCGCGCCGAGGAAGATCAGGCGCGGCTGCGACAGCAGGGGGCCGAAGTCGGTGTGCGCGCCCAGCCCGAGGAAGATGAGGGGGGGGATGACCTCCCACTCGATGCCGTAGTGGTAAAAGCGCCAGAGGAGGCCCTCGCCGGGGGTCATCAGCCCCGTCAGGGGCAGGTTGGCGACGAGGATGCCGAATCCGATGGGCAGCAGCAGCAGCGGTTCGTACTGGCGCTGGATCGCGAGGTGGATCAGGGTCAGCCCGATCGCCCACATGACCACCATGCCCGGGGTGACGGCCAGGACGCCGAGCTGATCGAGGAACGCCACTAGTCGGATGCCGGGTCGGCCGGGGCCGATTCGGGGGCGGGGCGGCCGAGGACGGCCGCGAGAACGCGCATCAGGACGTACAGGACCGCGATGCCGGTGAAGACCCCGACGACGCCGTTGACGAAGATGTCGGTAGCCGTGGTCACGGGATGCTCCCCCGCCGGCCGCGCGGCGGGACCGCGACAATTATACGGCGTGGCGACGTTCCGGGGTGCCGCCGGAACGGCCGTCGGGTCTGAACGGCGAACTCACCTCGGGAGCGGGCGGCCCCCGTGGCCGCCGAGCGGCGATTGGCGCGGGTAGTCCGCGGCACCGCGGCGCGAGACACCGGGGCGGTCCGTCGGGCGGCAAGCGGCACCGCCCGGCGACGGGCTATCATGATCGCGGATGTCAGCCGCGCGACGCCGGCGCTCCCGGCAGCCGAAACGGCACGCACCGTCCCCGGCCGGAGCCGGGCGGACCGCCGTCTCCGCACCGGTCGGGACGCCTTCGCCCCTCCCGATCTGGGCGGTCCCCCTGGGCCTGACCCTCGCGCTCCTCGCGATGTCGCTGGTGCCGCGCGTCCAGTCGAACGCGATCCTCGCCGGCTCGTTCCAGGCCGCCGCGGCGGCCCTCGCCGTCTGGCAGGCGGTCCTCTGGCTACGCCTGCGGGCGGAGCCGGCCGGCCGGTCGTTCCAGGTCGTCCTGCGGCCCCAGCACTACCTGCAGGCGGCGGTCCAGCTCTCGGTGTTCCTCTACTGGGGGTACTTCTGGCGGCCCGTCTACGACCACGCGTGGCTGCTCGTGGGCCAGCTCCTCTTCGCCTACGCGTTCGACCTCCTGCTGTCGTGGTCGCGCCGCGAGCGCTACGTGCTGGGGTTCGGGCCGTTCCCCATCATCTTCAGCACCAACCTGTTCCTCTGGTTCCGCGACGACTGGTTCTACCTGCAGTTCGCGATGCTCGCGGCCGGGTTCATGGGCAAGGAGTTCGTGCGCTGGCGGCGCGAGGGGCGCAGCACCCACATCTTCAACCCGTCCGCCTTCTCGCTGGGCCTCTTCTCGCTGATCCTGCTCGCGACCGGCACCACCGACCTGACGTGGGGCCAGGACATCGCCTCGACCCTGACCCTCGCCCCGCGCATCTACCTGTTCCTGTTCCTGATCGGCCTCGTCGTCATGTACGCGTTCTCGATCACCCTGGTCGCGGGCTCGGCCGCGATCGTGCTCTTCGGGTCGAGCGCGCTGTACTCGGCGGTCACGGGGGTGCCGTACTTCATCGACTCGGAGATCCCGAGCGCGGTGTTCCTCGGGCTGCACCTGCTGGTGACCGATCCGTCGACCTCGCCGCGGTCGCCGCTCGGCAAGACGATCTTCGGGGCCCTCTACGGGGCGGGGGTGTTCGCGCTCTACGCGCTGCTGGGGGCGGCGGGCCTCCCGACGTTCTACGACAAGCTGCTGTGCGTGCCGCTGCTGAACCTGAGCGTGCAGCGGATCGACCGGCTCGCCGCCGCCGTCCGGGCCCGCCGCGAAGGTGTCCCGGCGCTCGAGAAGACCTCCGAGCACACTCACGACTCGCGTCGCCCGGAAGCGCGGGCGCCCGCGACGGCCGGGTTGCTGCAGGCCAATCCCCTCCACATGGCGGTATGGGCACTGTTCTTCGGGGCGATGACGGTGGCGGGGGCGACCGACGGCCGACACCGCGGCGACACGGTCCCCTTCTGGGAGGACGCCTGCGCCGCCGGCCGGCCGCAGGCGTGCGCGCGGCTGGTTCAGATCGAAACCAACTACTGCGGAGACAACGCCGGATGGGCGTGCAACGAGCTCGGCCTGCACCACCGGGCGGGAACCGTGGTCGCCGCCGACCCCGAGCGCGCGCTCGAGTACTTCGCCCAGGCCTGCGAGTTGCGCTTCCAGGCCGGCTGCGTCAACCTGCTCGATCCCGTGTCGACGGTCCGCGCCGACCCGCGCGCCCTCGACCTCCGGCTGCTGCTCCGCGAGGCCGGCCCCAACCTGCTCGACATGCCCGAGCCGACGCTCTACGCGCGGGCCTGCGACCACGGCTGGTCGTTCGCCTGCCGGCCGTGAGGCTAGACCCGTTCAAGGACGTCATGCCGCTCGCATCCAGTCGCCCGCAGATCGCCGCCGGCCGGACCGGTCACCACCATCCACGACCGCCGCGCCACGCCATCGCGCGGCGCGGCGCTTCGACCACGGGGGTCGGCCAGGATCGCCGATGACGTCTACCTCCAATGCTCCGCGCGCGGCTCTCCAGCCCCCCGACGGCCCCTCCCCCGGCGTGCCCGGACCGGTCGCCCTGGCTTTGCTCGTCCTGGCGGCGGCTACCTGGCTGGGCATCCAACCGGTGCCGGGCGAGGAAGGCCCCGGAACCGGAGCCGCTCCCCCGGCGGCGGCGATGCCGGCCGAGCTGCCGGGATTCCGCGCCGACGCCTGGTTCCTGCCCGACGACGCGCAGCTCGGCTTCGTCGAGGTCCCGGACGGACCGTTCCCGATGGGCGCGGACCCGACCACCGACGCCGAGGCGTTCGACAACGAGCGCTGGTCCGCGTCGTCCGCCCAAGGAACGGTTGACCTGCCCGCCTATTTCATCGGCCGCTACGAGGTCACCGTGGCGCAGTTCGCGGCCTTCGTCGCCGCGACCGGGTTTCCCGCGGCCCCTCGGAGTCTCGAGCCCCCCCCCGACCATCCCGTCGCCAACGTGTCGTGGCCCGACGCCCTCGCTTACTGCCGGTGGCTCACCGCCACGCTGCGGGACGCGCCGGACACGCCGGAGGCACTGGCGGAGCGCCTGAAAGGTGGCTGGCAGGTCACCCTTCCTTCAGAAGCGCAGTGGGAGAAGGCGGCGCGCGGAACCGACGGGCGGCGCTATCCCTGGGGCGACGAGATGCGCCGCGACCGCGCGAACCCGCAGGGCGGGACCGCCGGCCCGGCCGGCGGCGTCCCGTGCCCCGAGTGCGCCTACGGCCTGCTCAACATGAGCGGCAACGTCTGGGAGTGGACCCGGAGCCCGCTCCAGCCCTATCCTTTCGATGACGGAGACCGCGGGGATCTGGACGCCGACGCCCTGTGGGTCATGCGGGGCGGCTCGTTCACCGACCCGCCCCGCAACCTCCGCACGACCACCCGCGGCGGCGCCGATCCGGGCGCACGCCGGCCCTTCATCGGCTTCCGGGTGGCCCTTTCGCCGCCGCTCGTCGGCGATGCCGTTGCGCGGTCTGCGGCCGAGTGACGGATCGATCTGGAGTCGTCGTCAGTGAGGCCGTCGTGCCGGCGAAAATCCGCGAATTGATCAGCGGAATTCGTACACCCGGGCGTATCCCGACCCACTACGATATCGGGACGGCTTGGCGATGACGCGCGCCCGTACCAAATGCTCGCGGTCCGTCGAGCGGTCGAGGAGTCGCGACAGTGAAAGGGAGCGCCCGTTACGTGAAGATCGTCGAGACCCCTACCCCCGGCGACGGCCGGACGGGCTTGGCGAACAGGCTGCAAGACGTGGGGGTGATCACCGCGGCCCCGTGACCAACGTCAGTCGCGCACAGCGGCCGACGTCGCCGGCTGACGATCCGGTTCCGGTGCCGTCTCCTCGATCACGTAGTCCATGAGGCTCGGAATACCCGGTGTCCAACGATCGTCGTCGTCCCTCCAGACGTAGCCCCCGGCGTTCAGCAGCGAGCGCAGCTCGGCGGGATTCCCCGCGTGACGGGCCAAGAGACGATTGATCTCCGCGTTGGTCATCGGGGCGGTGGAACGCCGAAACGCAAACGCGACGTCCATCGCCAACGGCAGAGCGCCGACCTTCAGAAACTCGTCGTAGCGGTGGGCGTAGTACTGCCGCCGGACGGCGCTCGTCGCCCGGATCACGTCGGGAACGTGATCCGTCACGAGGCGGCGGGACCCCGACGTCATCACGACATCCCATGCCGTCTCTCCATAGAGCTGAAGGAAGAACGGATAGTGGTCCGCGGCGCGCGCGAGTTCGGCGACCGCGTCGTCGTCGACGCCGAAGCCGGCGTCGATGAACGGCCGCGCCAACACCGCCTGTGCTTCCGATTCGGGCAGCAGTCCGACGGGCAGACTCCGTCCCCGAGTCCAGAACGACGCCTTGCCCGCGCTCAGAGCATCCTGCAGCCCCGGCGTGCCGGCCAGGACCGCGCAGACCGGGCGGCGCTCGCCGGCGCGCTGCACGGCGTTCAGAAACCGGCCGAGCCTCGTCGGGTCGGCTTCGTGCGCCTCGTCCACGGCGAACAGTACCGGATGACTATCCCGGTCCAACCAGTCTAACAAACCGAGAATCGGGTCATCACGACCGGTCTCGCCCAGCTTGACCTTGAACAGTCCCGGAATCCCGGTCTCCAGGTCGAGCGAGAGGCGGTCCAGGACGCCGGGTGTCCGTCGGAGAGCGCCCACCACGCGCCGGCACAATTGCTCGGGCGATTCCAGATCTTCCGGGATGAGCCGGACGAACGCGATCGCGGCCCCGCCTTCCCGATTCGCCTGCTCGCGGAGCCACCCGAGCAGCACGGTCTTGCCATTGCCGCGCGGTCCGTACAGGTAGACGAGATGATTGTCCGCTTCGCCGGTTCGCAGCCCCGTGAGCACTTTCAGCAGCGGGCGCTCGACTTCGGGGCGGCGCCCCATGTAGGCGGGCGGCCGCCCGGCCCCGGGTCTGAAGGGGTTCTGCGGAGACGAGCCAGTCACAGCACTCCCATCATACTCCCGCGGCGATCCGATCGCATCGCTGCGTCCAACCTCGGACAATCCCACGCCCACACCCAGGGTCAGGCGTTCGACTGTCGAGATGCGCGAGGTGCCGCAGACACCTTCGCCGCCGGCCGAGCGAGCTGACGGGACACCGACCCGCAGCGACACCTGCACACGACCACGCGCGGCGGCCCCCGGCACCCGCCGGCCCTTCGTCGGCTTCCCCTCGGTCGCGCTGTCGCCCCGCCAAGGCACGACCGTCAGTCGCGCGCGCCGGCCTCGGCCGCGAGCCGGGCGTCCTCCTCGAGGACCCGGGCGCCGCGCAGGATGCCGCCGAACGAGTAGTTCGCCTCGTGGCAGGCGTACTCGTAGACCCGGTCGTCAGAGGCCGGCCACACGTACTCGCCGCTCCAGGGAGCGGTCCAGACGGTGGGGTCGTCCACCGTGAACTGGTAGAGCAGGGTGTCGGCGTCGAGGCGGGTGAACCGCTCGACCACGTGCAGGTTCCGCGACGCGGCGCCGAACGACGGGTTGTCGGTGAAGTTGGTGGTGTCGACGACGAGGGTGTCGCCCTCCCAGTGACCGACGGAGTCGCCGAGCCAGCTCCGGATCTCGGGCGGGTTGTGCTCCGCGTTCATGCGGACGATGCGGGCGTCGTGCACCATCTCGACCAGGATCACCACGGTGTCCTCGGTCTGCACGATGCGCTTCATGTTGTTGTAGAGCACCGAGAGCATCGGCGGGCCGGCGGTCGAGCCGAACCCCATGAGGCACCGCTCGGCGTGGGGGCGCTGCTCGGGGTTGTCGTAGGGGCCGGGGGCATCGAGGTCGTCATCGAGCCACCACGCGGTGCCGTCGTTGGGCCGCGCGCCGCCCGCGCGGGCGGCGCGGGCGGCGCGGGCGCTCTCGGTCAGCGGCGGCTGCCGCCCGTTCGGGGGGTCGGTGATGATCGACGTGCGGATGAGCCCGTCGATCTGGAAGGCGGCGTCGCCGCGGTCGATCCAGAACGTGTTGTAGCCGCCGACATTGCCCGCCGCGCCGCCCGAGCCGTCGCCGCCGACGGGCGGCGCCTCGCGGTTGCCGTCGCCGGTCTCGAACCCGGCCCGCTGCTGCTCCGCCCGCGCCGCCGCGCGTTCGTCCGACCCGGCGGGAGCGAGGCCGAACACCCGGGCGAGCCCGTCGGGGTCGGACGCGATGATCGCGGCCTCCTCCTGGGTCAGGGTCAGCCGGTCGCCGAATTCCCGCGGCCGCTGCAGCGGGGTCACGGTGGCGGTGTCGTAGGTGCCCGAGAGGTCCGGGCGGCCGGACGGCGTGCGGGGGATGTCGGCACCGACCTGGGCCGTCGCGGTGACCGGTCCCGCAGCCCAGATCAGGCCAGCAAAGCCGAGGCAGAGTGCGATTCGACGAGCCATGGAATGCTCCTTCCGTGTTGAACCGTCAGGACAGTGAGCGATACGGCTTTGCCAACCACGTCCAGGGCGGTCCCGCTCTTCCCGCGCGCCGCGCTTGGCAGGGTAGCTCCCGTCCCCGTCCCTGCCGCCCGAAACGGGCACCCCGTCGGACGAAGCAGCCAGCCCCCCCGCCTGTCCGCGCCCGGGCGGGACGTGGCCGCGCCGACGCGTCCCGCCCGACCGCCCACGCCGCTCGGCGGTGACCCGCCGGCCCGCCTCGCCGCGGAAGCCGCGTCTAGGCGGTCCAGGATGTCGGCCCTTGGCGGGTCCCCCGCCTCAGTTGCTCGCGCGCAGCGCCGTCACCCCGCGCTGGAACAGGCGCTCTATCTGCGCGCTCGTGCGGAAGTCGGCGAGTATCTCCGCGCGGCGGCTCGTGCGCAAGCTCCCGATGATGAACCGCAGCATGGTCGACATCACCGTGCCCTCTTCGGTGCCGGTCGCCGCGAACCGGCGCTGGAAGTCCCGCAGCGTGGCCGCGAAAGCGGGCTCGTGCCAGCGCTCCACCCCCGGCTCTAGGCGCACGAACTCATCGAGCACCTCGACGAACTCGGCCGGCGGCGGCCGGTGCCAGAACGCGACATCGGGGCCGAACTCCTCGACGTACGACGGCAGATAGACGTTCGCGCCGGCCGGCACGCGCCGCACCAGCGCCGGATTGAACCGCTTCAGCTCGTCGGTCGACAGTCCGGTCGTCCGGCGCAGCTCGGCGAGGGACAGGCTGCGCGGCGTGCGCATCGCGAAGATCGGCGCCTGCGGCGTATTGGCCATCAACCGCCTCACGTTGACGGCATTGCCGAACACCATCTCGGAATACAGGTACGAGACGGGACCGTAGGAGCGGAACAGATTGCGGAAACGGCGAATCGAGACGCCCCGCAGGTCGCGCGCGTACCGCGACCCCAGAAAATACTGTTCGCGGGTATCGGCCCCCCCGAGCCGCATGCCGTTGATGACCACCCGGCCGACGTTGACCCCGCCCGCGTGATGCTCGGACAGGGCCGGGATGACGCTGCCGTACATCGTGGACAGGATGGTGAGATGCGCCGCGCAGTACGGTGCCTGCGTCGTCTGGTTGTACACCTCGATGACGTTCGGATCGAGCCGATCCAGGGAGTTCCAGTTGCTCCGCAGCCACTGGCAGAAGCCGAGCGCGTCGGCCCGCGACCGCGCCCTGCCGTTCAGCCCCGACTCGAGCAGCGCCTTGGCCAGACCGATGTCGGGGGACACGCCGAACCGCTCGTAGATCGTCACCCACTCCTGGATGAAGCGGCCGTAGCGGTCGGCGTTCGGGGCGATGAACCCGCCCCGCGTGGCGTTGTGGATGACCCGCCCCCCCGCCAGCGGCTCCAGCAGGTCGGCTACGCGGTCCCGCCGGCGCCCCAGACCCGACGGCAGCCGGACCCCGTCGAGGGCCGCCCTGAGGGCCGGTTCGTACCAGACGCCCTCCGCGGCCCAGTTGCGGGCGTTCGCCGGGAACGAGGCCAGCAGGCGGCCGTCGACCCCGCTCGCATAGAGGATGCGACCGTCCGGAATCATGAAGACATGCTCCCAGAACGGATGCGCGGGGCGGTGCTCGGCCATCGCCGCGAGGTCCGCCTGGTGGCGAGCGGCGAGGAACGGCATCGCCGCCGGCTCGACCGGCCCCCGGGGCTCGGCCGTAGCGCCCGGCTGCGCCGGCTCCGCGGCGGGCGCCGGCTGTCCTCCTGTCGGCGCCGCCGGCTCTTGGACGGACGCCGCCGCCTCGGCGGGCACCGCCGCCTGACCCGGAGCCGGCCGCGCGTGCAGCACCGACCGGTCCGGACCTCCCGCCGACCAGAGGAGCACGACGACCGCGGCCGCCGCCGCGAGGCCGCGCGGCATGCCCATGTGCTTCACGACTGCGAACAGGTGTCTCTCCATGTCATGTCACCCCCCGGCAAGACGACACGGACCGCCCTACGGCCTCACCCGCATGTACTTCTGAATCTTCCGCGGACGCGGCTCGCCGCCGTAGATGTTGCCCTCGAGGTCGACGGCCACGAACTCGGCGCCGTTGCCGGCGGGGTCGCGGGGGTCGCCCCACGGGTAGAGGATGAACTCGGTGACCCAGCCGGTGGCCACCTCGCCGATGCGGATGCCCATCTCCCAGCCGGGGTTCTGCAGATCGTCCGACTCGGAGTCGGCCACGTAGATGCGGCCGTGGCCGTCGAAGGCGATGCCGCTCGGACGCCCGAACTGCGTCCACTGCGCGAGGAAGTTGCCCTCCTGGTCGAAGATCTGGACGCGGTTGTTCGACCGGTCGCCGACGAAGACGCGCCCGTCCTCGTAGATGTCGATCGCGTGCAGGGTGCGGAACTCGCCCGGCGCGTAACCGGTCTGCCCCCACTCCATGAGGTAGTTGCCTTCCTTGTCGAACTTCACGACCCGGTTGTTGGTGTCGTTGGCGTGGCCGTCCGCGATGAAGATGTCGCCGTTGTCGGCGACGGCGACGTCCGCCGGCGCGTTGAAGTGGTCGGGGCCGTCGCCCGCCGTGCCGGGGGTGCCGAGGGTCATCAGCACCTCGCCGGTGGGGCTGAACTTGACGACATAGTGCCCGCGGTTGTCCCCCTCCGGCGTCCGGGCCTCGGACACCGCGTCGGTGACGTACACGTTGCCGTCGTCGTCGACGTCGAGGCCGTGCGGCCAGATGAACATCCCGCCGCCGAAGCTGTCGACGGTGTTGCCCTCCAGGTCGAACTTGACGACGGAGTCGAGGTCCGAGTCGAGGCATTCGAAGCCGAAGAACTCGCCGGGCGCGTCGCACCGGATGACCGCCCACAGGTGCTCGCCGTCCGGATCCATGGTCACCTTGCCGACCGCGCCCATCTCCCGGCCGTCGGGCAGCTTCGCCCAGCCCTCGACCTGTCGATACGGATTGGGCAGCACCTGGGCCCGGTGCACGCTGGTTCCGACCACCGCGAGGGCTACCGCCAAGACCACCACGTTCAGGATTGTTCTCGACATCGTCATACACCTCACTCTAGGGACAAGACCGGGCCCGGGCCGGCATCCGCCGGCCGACGACACACGACATCGCGGTCCGCGACCGGTCGGGAGGACCGCGGCCGCGCACGTTGGCGGCCAATTATACTCTCTGTGTGTCGCCGGAGGTCCGCCGTCCGACCGCCGTCCCCCGCTGGTCGCACCGGGACCCGGTGGAGGACGGCAATCCGTTCCCGGCAGGGGATCCGCGGCGGGACACCTGGGACGCCGCCACCCGCGACGCGAGGCGGGCGCTCGACCGCTGCGACGCCCACATCGCGGCGACGGCTCGGGTCACTCTCGACCCGGTCGTCTACCGCGCGCAGTTGCTCGACCTCGCGCTCCGGCGCTTCGACATTTGGGCCGAACGGGCGCTGTCGGCGGTGTCGGACGAGGAAACGCTCGACGACTACCGGCGGTGGCTCGACGTCTACTTGGAGAACTGGCTGGCCTACGTTGCGGACACGTGTCCGCGGGTCGAAACCGGAGAGGAGCTGCCGCGCCGGCTCGCCGCGGCGCGCAAGCGATGGCTGGAGGCGGCGCAGGCGGCGGCGGAACCACCGATCGCGCGATGAGAACAGGAGCCCCGCCTCCACGGGAGCGCCCGGCACCAACCGCGGAGATTCGCCGACGGCCGCCGGCACCGGGAGACGCCGGCTCCCCGTCTCGGTGAAGACGCCGACCTCCCGCCACCGGATCCCGGTCACCGGAGCCGCCTCCCGCAGCGGGGACGGGCCAGCTCCCGGCCGCCGGGGACACCGGCCCCCGGCAGCCGAAGAACGCGGCGCGCGGTTCAGCGAGTCACTGCTGCTCGTCGCCGGTGTCCTCCTCCATCAGGTAGTCCCAGTGACGCGCGGCCTGGCCGAGGATCGGCGCCAGGTCGCCGGCCAGCAGATAGCCCTTGTCGACGAGGGCCAGCGCCGCCTCCGTCACGAGGCCGAGATAGGCGGCGCGGCTGCCGTACCGTTCCTCGATCGAGCGCCGCGAGTCGCCGCGGCGGTCCCGGTCCTCGGCCGTCAGGGGGAACGGGATGTACGACCCCTGCATGCTCGACAGCACGTCGGTCGGCCCCGCCCCGTCGCGGAACAGGTTCCAGCCGGTGTAGGTGGCCAGCGGCACCGCGACCTCCGGCATCATCAGCCCGCCCGTCTCGTTGCCGTCGGCGTCGACCGCGGGCACGAGGATCGGGAACGCGGAGAGCACCTCGGGGGGCTGCTCCGTCACGATGCCCCGCGTCCGGAACTCCGGGCCGTAGACGGCGCGGTACGCGAGGTGCGGCTCGGCCGGCTGGCCGACGCCCGGCAGCTCGGGGAACCCCACCGCGTCCCACGCGACGAGGTCGCCGTCGGCGATGCGCGGGTACACGCTGGCCGGCGGCAGCGCCGACTCGTCGCCGACCCAATGGTTCATGGCCAGCACCAGCGGCCGCAGGAACCACGAGTAGTCGTTGGGATTGCTCGGCTGCTGGCCGCTCGTGCGGCGCGGCGGGAAGCGGCCGGGACCGTGCTGCCCGCCCGCGAACGAGTAGATGCGCACGTTGTCCATCAGCGGGGCGTCCGACGCGCCGTCGATGGTGGTGTGGATGAGCGACGCCGCGCGGCCCCAGTACTCGTAGGACGAGTTCGTGTAGAAGACCTTCGGCATGTGGCCGGGCTGGATGGCCGAGAGCAGCCCGTCCTGCATGTCCGTCTCGGGGTCGTGCTGGGCGACGTCGGTGAACGGGAAGATGTCGCTCGGGTAGAGCTTGTTCAGGAACGGGTGCCCGTCGCGCGACGGCTGCGCGAACCGGTGGTTGAAGCTGCCGCGCCCCCCGCCGGCGACGTGCGACATGATCCCGTCGAACGCGCGGCGGTCCCGCTCGTCGCGGTTGTAGCCGTGGTAGAGGAACGTGCGCAGGAAGCGCCCGCTCTGCGAGACCCCCCAGGCGATGGCGTGGTCGATCGAGCCGGCCGCCAGCCCCAGCTCGGGGCTCTCGCCGTACTTCATCCGCGAGATCATGTCGCGCACCGCGGCGGGACCGAGCCCGACCAGCGCGGGATCCTTCGCCACGTAGACGATGTCGTAGAGCTTGTGCGGCTCGAAGCCGCCCTCCAGGTAGACGCGGGTCGGATCGTCGACGACCTCGCCGCCCGCCTCGCGCCGCGCGAAGCGCCACCGGTCGCGCGGCACCACCCGCCGCGGCTGGCCGGCGCCGTCGCGGACGGTCATCACGTTGGCGGGATCGTCGGGGTCGGCGACCTCGTAGGCGATGTGGCTGCGGTCGGCGAGCGACCGGTCCCACGTGCGCTCGTTCACCACCACCTCGCTCCGCACCAGCCCCGTGATGGTCGCCCCGTCGTCGGTCGCCACCGGCGTGTGCAGCCGCATCTGGCCCTCGCGCACCGGCACGTCGAACTGCCAGCCGAGCCATAGCAGCGAGAAGCCGTTCTCGAGCAGGAACCCGTCGCCCATCTCCTCGGCGCTCCGCGGGTAGCGGCTGCCGGCGGCGTTGTTGAAGTAGCCGAGCATGCCCTTCCCGCCGCGGTTCGACACCTCGTAGAGGACCGTGCCGTTGCCGCGCGCGGCGTCGGCCGGCTTCAGCAGGTAGAAGTTGGAGCGGAACTCGACCATGCCGCGGTCGTTCTGCGGCGCGAGGTCGATGTCGGTGACCACCCGGTTGGCGGGGTTCGCAGGGTCGACCTCGAAGTGCACCATGCCGCTCAACGCCTCATAGGGGCCGGCCAGCCCGTAGGCGCGGCCGTCGGCGACGTCGTGGCGGGCGTCGACCTCGATGCGCACCACGTCGGCCGACGCGGTGGCCGCGAGCAGCAGGAACACGGTCGCGAGCGCGGAAACAGGACGGGTCATGGTCAGGGTCCTCCCGGTCCGGAACGGTCCGGTGCTATTCGGCGTTTCTGATCACGCCAATCATAGATCGACCGGTGCCGCTCCGGGCGCTCAACCGGTCTCCAGCACCTGCGTGACGGCGGTCACCACCCGGTCCCACTCCCGCCGCTGGGCCGCGAGCTGGCGGCGGCCGGCCGCGGTGAGGACGTAGGACTTCACCCGCCGTCTCTCGGCGTTGGTGGTCCACTCGCCAGCGATCCACGCCTCGTGCTCCAGACGGTGCAAGGCCGGGAAGAGCGACCCCGGCTGCACGACGAACGTCCCCCGCGTCACCTGGCGGATGCGCTCGGCGATGGCCACGCCGTGGAGGGGGCGCAGCTCGAGGGTGCGGAGGATGAGGAGGTCGAGGGTGCCCCGCAGGAGGTCGGCCTTGTCGGATCGCGGTCTCATGTCGTCGCTCCGGTGTCGAATGAGTATAGACATCCGATATTGGAATCATATATCTTCTCTCGGCAGGCAGCAAAAGGGGGATGCATGCGCTGGCTCGACGCGATCGTCCGGCGGTTCCGCACGGCTCTTCGGCGCGACCGCGCCAACCGGGACCTCGACGCGGAGATCGCCTTCTACCTCGAGCAGGAGGTCGAGAAGAACCTCGCCCGCGGCCTGAGCCCGGAGGAGGCGCGGCGCCAAGCGAGGCTGGCGTTCGGCTCCCTGGACACGGCCAAGGACGACTGCCGCAACGCGTGGGGATTCCAGGCCGTCGAGAACCTGTCCCGCGACGTGCGCCACGGCCTGCGCGGGCTGTCGCGCGCCCCCGGCTTCACCACGATGGTGCTGGTGACCCTCGGCGTCGGCATCGGCGCGACCACCCTGGTGTTCGCGGTGGCGTGGGCCTTGTGGCTGCGCCCCCTCCCCTACCCGGAGGCGGATCGCCTCGTCGCCGTCGAGGCGGTGCGAGAGACGGGGCCGCCGGGGACGGTTCGGCATCCCTCCTTCTTCGCGTGGCGCGACGAGGTCGAGACGCTGGACGCCGTCGCCGCGTTCCAGTTCTCGTCGCGTGACGCGAACCTCACCCTGCGCGGCGAGCCGGAGCGCGTCGTGACCGTGATGGTGACCTCGGGGTTCTTTCCGCTGCTGGTCGACGGGCCGTTCGCGGCCGGCCGCGGATTCGTGGCGGCGGACGAGGAACCCGGCGCGGAGGCCGTCGTCGTGTTGGGCCACGAATTCTGGATGCGGCGCTTCGGCGGCGACCCGTCGGCGGTGGGCGAGACGGTCAGCATCGACGGCCGTCCGAGGGTGGTCGTGGGCGTGGCCCCGGCCGGCTTCAGCTTCCCCGGCAGCGAGCGGGTGGACGTGTACCACCCGCACAGCTTCCCGCCGGTCGTCTCCGACGACGGGCGGATCTTCATGGTGGCGGTCCGCGTCATCGGGCGGCTGGCACCGGGGGAATCCGTCGAGAGCGCCGCGGCGGAGCTCGACGTGGTCCGGCGGCAGGCCGCGGCCACCTTCTATCCGGGTCCCGGGCTGTCCAGGGCCGCGTCCGTCATGACGCGCGACGCGCTCCGCACGAGCGACTGGTCGGCGACGTCCGCAGCCGCGTTTGGCTGCTGTCGGGCGCGCTCGCCCTGCTGCTGCTCGTCGCGTGCGCGAACGTGGCGAACCTCCAGGTCATCCGCACCCTCGGCCGCCAGCGGGAGCTCGCCGTGAGGTTGACGATGGGCGCGACCCGGCCGCGCGTGGCCGCGCAGCTCCTGACCGAGACGCTGGTGCTGGGAAGCCTGGCCGCCGTCGTCACCCTCGCCGCCCTCGGCCTGGGCATGGGCGGCATGCGAGCGCTGATCGCAGACACCGCGCTGTTCGCGGACACCATCCGGCTCGACGGCGCGACCCTCGGCTTCGCCGTCGCCGTGGTCGTGCTGATGTGCCTGGTCAGCGTCGGCGCGGCCCTCGCGTGGCTGCCGCGCTTCCTCCACCGCGCGGCGGCCGGCCTGCAGAGCGGCGCCGCGGCACCCCGCCGAAGGCTCCAGAGCGCGTTGCTCGGCGGGCAGGTGGCGCTGACCCTGGTCCTGCTCGTGAGCGCCGGGCTGCTCCTGACGAGCCTGACCCGACTCACCGCGACGGCGGTGGGGTTCGATCACCGATATCTGTTGACGTTCCGGGCGGTGTCGCACCTGCACGAGATGCCCCTGCAGGCGGCATTCGTCGACGGGATTCTCGAACGTGTCGGGGCCCTGCCGGGGGTCGAGTCGGTCGCCATGACGGATCGCCTGCCGTTCGAATCGACGTCGACCGGCACCGCCCTCCGGTTCGTCGGGCGCGACGCCTCCGACGAAGGGCCGCCGCGGGCGCCCGCCGACACCGTCAGCCCCGGCTACTTCGCCACGCTGGGCATGCGCCTTGAAGCCGGTCGTGACTTCACCGCGCGCGACGGCGCGGACGCGCCGCCGGTCGTGATCGTCAACCGGGCTTTCGCGCGGCGCTTCTTCCCCGGCGAGCCGGACGCGCGGATCCTCGATCGCCCGCAGCTCGAGATGCCCGTCCGCAGCTTCAGCACCGAGGAGGTCTCCATCGGCGGCATCGCGGCGGATGCCCGTACCGT
This sequence comes from Vicinamibacterales bacterium, assembly GCA_963664545.2. Classification (GTDB taxonomy): domain Bacteria; phylum Acidobacteriota; class Vicinamibacteria; order Vicinamibacterales; family UBA8438; genus JAJEEA01. The sequence goes on from OY761475.2 coordinate 5,953,997, forward strand.
CGGCCTCGCGGAGGAGGCGGCGCCGCACCTGTTCAAGCCGATCGCCCAGTTCTTCGGGGCGAGCCGGCGTTCCTCGTCCGAACGAGCGCCGATCCGCTCGCCCTCGCACCGGCCATCCGCGCCGAGCTCAGGAATCTGCACGCCGACGTCCCCCTGTTCGACATGGCCACGGTAGAGGACCGGGTGGCGCAGTCGGTCGGCTCCGAGCGGCTGAACACCCTCGTGGCCGGCGCGTTCGCGGCCCTCGCCCTGCTGCTCGCGGCGGTCGGCGTCTACAGCATCGCCGCCCACGTCGCCGCGCAACGGCGCTACGAGCTGGGCGTGCGCCTGGCCCTGGGCACCACCGCCCGGCAGCTCGTGACCCTGGTGGTGAGCCAAGCCCTGCGACCGGTGCTCGTCGGGGCGGCGCTGGGCGTCGGCGGCGCCCTCGCCTCGGGGCGCGTGCTCGACAGCTTGCTCTTCGAGATCGGCCCCACGGACCCCGCGTCGTTCGGCGCCGCGACCGTGCTGCTCCTGGGGATCGCCCTCCTCGCCAGCTACGTCCCCGCCCGGCGCGCCTCGCGGGCGGACCCGTTCGCGACCCTGAAGAGCGAATGAGGCCGCGTCCGTGCCTCACACGGGAGACAAGAGATGATGATTCGTGCTTCGGCGATCCTGGTCGCGGCGATCCTGTCCGCGTTGGCGGTGACTGTCGATGCGCAGGACGACACCGTCGTGCGCGTGGACTACGTTGCCGTCCTCGTGCAGGCCGACGGTACCGAATCCCCACAGTTCGAGGGAGTGCACTTCATTGCGTCGGACGGGCGCCACCGGCACGACCAGACACCCGCCGGCGGTACTACGACGTCGGAGTACCGGCTCCCCCGCGACGGCGTCCACGTCTCCGTGAATCACTCTCTTCTCGAGGCCGTGCGCAGTGGACGGATCCCCCCTGTCAACGTCGCGTCGCCCGTCGCCCGGAGTTCAGCCACGCCGCCCGCGGGCACCGAGACCACGGAGATCGGCGAGAAGACGCTGGGTCCGATTCGACTGCGAGGTCGGGCACAGGTTCGAGAGGGGTCCGGTCGTACGGAGTACTGGGTACACGACCCACCCATGATGGAGACCGCCGCGGATCCGCCGATCGTCATCGAGATGACCACCTTCTTTGACACCGGCGCGCGCTTCGAGGTTCGAGCGACTTCGGCTCGACGCATTGTGCCCGCGCCGGACCTCTTCACGGTTCCCGGTCCCGTCCCTTGAGCAGCATCGTCCCGCGGGTCCTTGAGTCGAGCCCTGGTGCCGCACCATCCGGACAAGTGCCGTCGCGGTCGCGCCCGCCTCGGCGACGACCGCCCAAGCGGCGGGAATACCAATGTCGCCGCCCGGAGGCAGAGCGCCGCTGGTAGAATGTGGGCGCAATCCCAGTGCCACGGGAGGAACCGTTGATCTCGACCGCCCGGACCGCCCTGGTGACGGCGACCGAGCTACCCGCCCGCTCCTCGCGCAACGTCCACGTGCGCGACCTGTTCACCTGAGGTGCACCCATGTTCCTGACCCGAAAGGCGTTGCCGCGGCGGACGGTGCTGCGCGGGCTCGGTGCCTCGCTCGCCCTGCCCCTGCTCGACGGCATGGTCCCGGCGGCCGCGGCGCTCCGCACCACCGCGGCGCGGCCGGCGCGCCGGCTCGGCGTGGTGTACGTGCCGAACGGCATGATGATGGAGCACTGGGTGCCGGCGGCCGAGGGCGCCGCCTTCGACTTCCCCGCCATCCTGCAGCCGCTCGAGCCGCTGCGCCGCCACGTGCAGGTGCTGTCGGGCATGCACGGCGCGGCCGGGCCGGGACCGCATCCTCGGGCGTCGACGCGGTTCCTGACCGGAGTGCCCGCGAGGCGGGGGGACGGGGCCGACGTCCTCGCCGGCGTGTCGATGGACCAGATCGCGGGCCGCGTTCTCGGCCGCGAGACCCAGCTTGCGACCCTCGAGCTGGCCCTCGACGGCCGCGACTTCGCGGGCTCGTGCGGCCTCGGCTTCAGTTGCGCCTACACCAACACCATCGCGTGGGCCGACGAGACGACCCCGCTGCCGATGGAGAACAACCCGCGCATCGTGTTCGAGCGGCTGTTCGGCGACGCCGGCAGCACCGACGCCGCGGTCCGGCGGGCCCGGCGCCGCAAGGACGCGAGCCTGCTCGACTCGGTGCGCGAGCGCACCCGCGACCTCGCCCGCGGGCTGGGGCCGCGGGACAACCTCAAGCTCGACCAGTACCTGGACGCGGTGCGCGACGTCGAGCGGCGAATCCAGACGGCGGAGGCGCAGGCCGACCGCGACCTGCCGGTGGTCGCCCGGCCCGAGGGCGTGCCCGACACCTTCGGCGAGCACGCGAAGCTGATGTTCGACCTGCTCGCCCTCGCCTTCGAGACCGACCTCACGCGGGTCGGCACCTTCATGATGGGGCGCGAGCTGACCGGCCGCACCTACGCCGAGATCGGAGTGCCCGACGCCCACCACCCCATCTCGCACCACCAGCGCGACCCCGAGAAGCTGGCCAGGCTGACGAAGATCAACCTCTACCACGTGCAGCTCTTCGCCGGCTTCCTCGACCGGCTGCGCGACACGCCCGACGGCGACGGCTCGCTGCTCGACCACGCGATGATCGTCTACGGCGCGGGCATGGCCGACAGCAACGCCCACGCCTCGGACAACCTGCCGGTGCTCCTCGCTGGCGGCGGAGCGGGCCCCGGCGGACGCCACGTGCGCTACCCCGCCGACACCCCCCTCGCCAACCTGCACCTGACCCTGCTCGACCGCCTCGGCGTGCCGGTCGACTCGCTCGGCCACGCCACCGGCCCGCTGCTGCTCGGTGCGGGCGCTAGCTGACCAACGAGATGCCCGCTGCTGCCGAGCGGGAATCCGGACTAGGGCTACACCAACTCGACGTTCACGCGGCGTCCGACCATTGCGGCGGCCCGTTGCAAGCTGCCAAGCGTGATGTCGTTTTTCGGATCGAGTAGCCGGTCCACCTGGGTGCGGCTGGTCTTCAGCAGTTTCGCCATCTTGTTCTTGGAGATGTTCTGCTGCTTCATGGCCTCCGCAAGCTGCCACGCGACGACCTCCTTGATCGCTTGCGCTTGCGTTGCCTCGAAGATGCCCTCCTCCTTCAGGAAGGCGTCGATGCTCGATCCCATATGCGCCTTGCTCATCGTTCCAACTCCTTCTGGCGGGTTCGCGCCGTCGCCAGATCGGAATCCGGCGTTGCCCGCGTTTTCTTGATGAACCCGTGCAGCACCACCAAGTGCTGGCGGTAGAGGCACAGCAGCACGCGCGCCGTCCGGTTCGTCGGCAGGTCCGTTCGGATTTCCCAGAGGCCGTCGCCCATCGCGCGGCACAGCGGCATGCCTATTGGCCACCGCCATTGCGCCCGGAGCAGATCCTTCCCTATCTCCTGACGATCGGCCTCATCCAGCCGCCGCAGCCACTCCCTCACGGGTTCGCGACCGGCCGCCGTGCGGTAGAAGATCAGCGGGGTTTTCTGTGGCGTCGGCTTGTCGGCCACCCTGCACCTTTAATGGTACAGCCAACCATGTCGCGTCGAAAATGGCAACCAGAAAAGGGGCACCCTCGGGTTGGCTCCTCAAGCCACGCCACCGGCCCGCTGCCGCTGGGTGGGGGTGCCGGCTAACAGCCCCCCCGGAACCCAGGGCGGATCGCATCCCGTCAGGCTGGCTGTCGCCCACCGGCAAGCTTGTAATCCGACGGGCGCTACCCGCATGATCGGCAGGCCATTCCGTCCAATCGGGAGCGTAAGCGCCGTCCAATCGGGAGCGTAAGCGCCGTCCGATCGGGAGCGTAAACGCCGTCCGTCTGGTATCGTAGAGGGCGTGGAGTACCGGCCGCGCATCGTGGACGCCGAACTCGACGCGCTCCTCGAAGGACTGCCGGCGGTGTCCTTGGAAGGCCCGATGGCCGTCGGCAAGACCGAGACCGCGCTGCGTCGCGCCCGGACCGTCCACCGACTGGACGACCCCGGTCAGCTCCAGATCGTCCGCGGCGAACCGGAACGGCTCACCACGGGCGACTCGCCCGTCCTCATCGACGAATGGCAGCGTCTGCCGGCCTCCTGGGACCTCGTGAGGCGCGCCGTCGACCGCGACCCCCGCCCGGCACGGTTCCTGCTGACCGGCTCCGCCGCGCCGAGCGACGCGCCGACGCACTCCGGAGCCGGCCGTATCGTCACCGTGCGCATGCGTCCGATGGCGCTCGCCGAGCGCGCCGTCACCACGCCCACGGCGCGTCTCGCCAGTCTGCTGCGGGGCGGCCGACCGGCGCTCGCCGGCGCCACCCGCCTCTCGCTCACCGACTACGCCGACGAGATCACCCGGTCGGGTTTCCCGGCGCTGCGGAACTACGACGGACGCCTGCTTCGCGCCCAGTTGGACGGTTACGTCGACCGCATCGTGGAAAGGGAGTTCGTCGAGCTCGGCAAGTCCGTACGCAACCCGGGCGCGCTGCGCCGGTGGCTGACGGCCTATGCCGCCGCCTGCTCGACGACGGCGTCCTACGAGGTGATCCGCGACGCCGCGTCCGCGGGCGAGTCCGACAAACCGGCCAAGACGACCACCCGCCCCTACCGGGTCGCCCTCGAACAACTGTGGATCATCGAGCCGCTTCCCGCCTGGGCACCCACCCGGAACCGGCTGCGGCGACTCGCGGCCGCTCCCGTGCACCAGCTCGCCGACCCCGCCCTGGCCGCCACGCTCCTCGGCGTCGACACCGGCGCGCTGATCGACGGGGCCCCCGCGGGACCTCGCATCCCGCGCAAAGGCACGCTCCTCGGCACCCTGTTCGAGTCGCTGGTCACGCTCTCGGTCCGGACCTACGCCCAGGCCAACGAGGCCCGCGTCGGCCACCTCCGGACGCGCGGCGGCGAGCACGAGGTCGACCTCATCGTCGAACGCCGCGACGGCCGCGTCGTCGCCCTGGAGGTGAAGCTCTCGGCGACCGTCGACGACGCGGACACCCGCCACCTCGCGTGGCTCGCCGAGCGCCTCGGCCCCGACCTGCTCGACGCCGCCGTCGTCACCACCGGTCACGAGGCCTACCGGCGCGCCGACGGCATCGGCGTCATTCCGGCCGGCTTGTTGACGGCCTGACGCCGACGGCCTCGTGCGACACCCGGGTCCGTGCGGTCCGCGGGTGCGTGTTCGACCGCCTCCCCTCACGAGAGATCAGATCGCCGTCCAGCAGCTCGTAGCGTTGGTCGTCGGACGTCGTCCGGTAGTCCTCATACGTGGACTTGACCGCAGCTTTGAGCGGCTGTCCGGTCCGCGACTCCCCGTCCATGCCTATTCCCCGCGTTCCGACTCGACCGGCAACCCGTCGCCGGGGTAGTCGCGGGTCATTCGCGCGTTCCGCCGCCGATCGTACGTTCTGCCGTGCTCTTCGCGCTTCAACTTCGCCATCCGCTCCTCGACCGCCTCGCGACCCTCGCAGTCGCACATCCGCTCGGCGATCGCGAGTCCGGCGTCGTCGGCGAGCAGGTGCTCGAGCACCGCCGCCTCGCCGCTGCGGTTCGTGTGTTCGTCGCGACGCCGCTTGGGGCCGTCCAGGAACTGGCGCAGCGTTTCGGGCCGGTCCTTGCGTTCCCGCCCGACCGTCGCCCGAAGCTCGCGCGCCACGATCCGGGCGCCGGCTTCGTCGAGGTCGATCGTGGCGATCTCGTGCGCGTACGTCTTCTCCTCGCCTTCGCGCAGCGCGGCCAGCAGCGTGCGGTGCGCCTCCGGGGCCGGGCCACCGCCGTCCGCGGCCATCGCCCGGCTCCACCGCTCGGCCACGTCGCTCAGGCTCGTGGCGTACGCGTAGCGGTTCCTGTCGAGCCTTCGCACGGTGGCGAATTCCCCCGCAAGCGCCGTCCTCCCTCCGCAGTCCGCGAGCATGTCCAGCGCGCTCGCGTTGGGCTGCCATACGACGAGCGCCGCATGCCTGTACTGCAGCTCCAGGATCGCCCCTTCGTTGCCGGTGGCCTCGTAGACGCGCGCGCCGCAGGTCTCGAGACCCTTCACCGCTTCGGCCGGGGCGAGCTCGCAGGCCTCCACCGCGATCCGCCCGTAGTCCGCGCGCCCGCCGTCCATGCTGCGCAGGCCTTCGACCCAGATGTCCCTCCGGCGTGCGCGGCCCATCTCGAGCACCGGGAGATCCGCCGGCGGATCGATCCGCCTCATGCCCCACCCGCCGCCCCGGTACTCGTCCTCGCGGCCGAGCTCGAGACCCGCCCGATCTTCCTCTTCTTCTTGTCGTTCCAGGCCCTCCCGGGCGTTGCCGCCCCCGCCCCATCCGTCGTCGTCGCTCCAGTCCCATCCCTGGACCGTGCGGGCGTCTCCGACGGTGCGGATCTCGATCCAGCCGAGCAGCGCCCGCTCCGAGCCCCGCCCGGCGCCGAGCAGGGCCGCGAGTTGGCGGTCGGCCCCCTTCAGCAGCTCCGCCTTCAGTCCCGGCTCGGTGTAGCGGTGTCCGAGCAGCCACACGAGCTTGCGTGCGTACTGCCGGGCGCCCGTTCCGTGCAGCCCCGCACGTCGCGCCCACAGGGTGTGATGGTCCTCGTAGGTGCGCGTCCACAGGCTCTCGTCGAGCCGCCGGTCCCGGATTGGCCGCGCTTCGAGCGGCCGGCTCGCGCCGAGCCGTATGTTCAGCGCGAGCGCCACGCGGTGTCCGCTCCGCACGGGCTCGACCTTGTGCGTCACGTCGGCATACCAGACCGCCCACTGGACGTATCCTTGGGGCGCCCGCCCGTCGATCAGCCGGGCCTCCGCTTCCCGGTGCGCCATCACGAGCGCTCCGCCCGCGTGGTCGGATTCGGCGACGACCACCGCGCTTGCGATCATCCCTTCGCTCTTCTCGGTGTCCGCGTGGCTGTCGAAGTGCCCGGACACGTCGTAGTGCAGGAGCTTGTGCACCTCGATCTCGATGTCGCACCCGGCCAGGCCCATCTCGGTGGCGAGGGCGGCGCGGATGGCGTCGCAGGCGCCCCGCCATCCGGCGCCGCCCGCCCGCACCCGTCCGCCCTCGATCTGTGCGCAGCGCCGTACCGACTCGTCGTAGACGGTCCGCTCGCCTCGTCCGAACGGGGCGGGGCGGCCCAGAGCGGCGAGCGTCTCGATGCTCTTCCACTCCAGCGTATCGACCGTCTCCTCTCCGTCCACGGTCAGCTCGAAGTCCCCGTGCACGGCCCCCGCGGCCCACGCCTTCGCGTCGAGCTCGCGCTCGACGGCTTGCGCGAGCGTCGTGCCGGTCGGGCGGTACTCGAGGTCCGGCGGCTGCTCCACGTAGCCCCCGCGACGCACTACGAATCGTTCGGTCGGATCCATGTGCCTTGTTCCCTCGTCGCTGCTGGACTGCGTATTCCGCTGAAGTGGATCACCGATTCCGGGATGCGGATCGGCGACTACGGTGAAGTGGATCAACTCGTCGGAGTGCAGTAACGTCGTCGGTCGGTTCCTCCCATCGGTGCCGTACGTCCTTCTTCCAGGGTATCAGAACGATCTTGCCTGTGGAGCGTCCGCGGCGGTGTCGAAGATCACGCCTTCGGCGCCGGCGTCCCGGATCCGCGCGGCGTGCTCGAGGATGCCGGCGGCGGTGCCGCCGTGCTCCTCGATGCACGCGTAGACGCCGAGCGCCCCGACGGTTTCGACCGGGTTCTCCGGCCCGGGGAAGTCGGTGAAGCGGCGTCCGTGGCGGGTCGTGCGGTCGACCCGTAGACGCCCTTCGTCTATCGCCACGACGACCCGCTCGAGGCGGTGGTCGTGGAGGATGCGCGCCGCCGTGGAGCCGAGGATCGAGAGGTCCGAGCAGGGCGGCTCGGTCAGCCGCAGTTGGTCCTGCGCGTCCTCTTCATATGCCGCGTCCATCGCGACCCATGCGGACTCGATCGCGTCCTGCTCGATCTCGATCAGCATGTTATAGGCGGCCGTCAACTCGGCGGCCGTCGCGTCGTCCATGCTCGTCCGGATGACGTCGTAGACGTCGCGCACGGGTCCCGGGCGGTCTGCGCGGGACATCTTCCCGCGCATGATCTGGGTGTTGGAGAGGACGTCCTGCGGGCGCCCGGAGATGATGTGCGCCCGGGATCCGACGGAGGGGACGACCGGCGCGGTGCTCAGATCGATCATGCCGGTCGGCATCTCGATCGTGATTTGCCCGGGGTTCTTCGTCACCTCCCGGCCCCCGAGCCTGTCCGCCAGGTCGCCCTCTTCGAGCAGCCCCCGTGCTCCCAGGACCTTCTTGTTCACGACTACGAGGTCGATGTCGGTCGATTCGCGGTGTCCGATCCTCGCCGCCAGCACCGTGCCGCCGCCCATTCCTACGTTCCAACGCTCGGGCCCCCGGCCGAGCTGGGTGAGCGTGCCCCTCGCCGCGGTCCAGAGCTCCGCCGCCGGGCTCGGCAGCGTCAGCGTCCTCATCGACCCGGGTCCCACGGCTCCGGCGTGCGTCCGGTTCGTCGTGCGAACGCGTTCAGCCACCGGATCCGGCCGTATGCGGGTATCCGCCGGCGGTGCAGCCACCAGGCGAGGTCCTGGAGGCTGTACGCGCCGTCGGCCTCTCCTTCCATGACGAGCCGGTTCGGCGGCTCGGTCAGCACCATGAACGCGATGGAGCCGTTACGGCTCGTCGGAAACCTGCTCTTGATGGCCTTCTCGGCTTCGAGCGGCGTTGGCTTCCGTTTCCAGCCGCAGCAGTAGGAGTTGACCATGATGTCCAGCGCGCGGCAGGGTTCCCCCGGCGCGCGCGGCATCAGGCCACGCATCGCGTTGTTGAAGATCGGCCGGCCGTGCGGAAAGCTCTCCACGGGCTTGAGCTCCACGGGTCCGCAGGTCGTCTCTTCGATGGCGCGGCGCCGCGTCTCGCGCCGCGCCCATTCGATGGTGCCCTCGGGATCCCGCTTCCTGTCCGCCGCCGTGGTCATGGGTGTTGATCTCCTCGGTGGCGGCACCTGCTGCCGCCGGCGCCGTCCTCGGCGCCGTCCCGGCACCGTGCCCGCGGCCTGACCGTATCGCCTCTTCGGGCGGGTGCGCCGTGCGGGCGGCCGTTCCTCTCGGCGCGGTCGGTGTCCAACCGCCGTCGGGGCCTCGCGCCGTCCGCGGCCGTGTCCGCGCCGCCCCGCAGCGGTCATGACGCGCGCGGCGATCTCGTCGTCGCGCGGCCACGTCACCCGCGGGGGTCGTCGCGGGCGTCGATCACGGCGACGGAGGCACCGATTCCAGTCCTCCGGCCCTGCCCTCTTGCCGGTGCAGGAACTCGCCGAAGAGCGGCACCGTGAAATCGATTCGGCCCTCCCGCGGCGAGTAACACAGCCCTTCGCGAGCAGCTAGTCGCGGAGCCGTTCCACGACGCCCGGCCGGGCGCCTCCCGCGCGTCCCTTGATGTCCGCCACCGCTTTCCCGATCCACGAGTCGTCATCGGTTCACGCTTCGATGGCGCGGACGACCTCGACGTAGCGAGGCGCTTCCCCCAACGACGCCATGACGGCGAGGAAGGTCTGTTCCTCTCGGCTGGTCCGATCGATCCGGAACGGCCTCAAGCTCGGACAAGAACCGGGGTCAAATCCGGTCGGAGTCGAATCCGCCAAGCGCGCTGTGGCATGGTCGGCTTTGCATACGAGACCGGCCGAAGGCAACCGCGTGCCGTCACGCAGGACCTCGGCTACGCCGGATTGTCAATGACCTCCGAGATCCGTACGAGCTGGTCCAACACGTCATCCAGAGCTTCAGAAAACTCGACATCCGGCTTCAGGGTTAGCGGAACCCATCCGGTCTTGCCATGCAATCGACACTGCTTGCGCAATGCGTCGAACTGGGGCTGGTTGAGGTACCCCGTGTTTGGTCTGGCCGGTCCGAACTCGAGCCACAGCGGCGTCTCACCGTGCTTCTTGTACAGATCGTCGTTGATGCCAAACCACGGCTGGGCTCCAGACTTCGAAAACTGCACGTACCTTCCGTAGCCGTACGGTCTTGAGGCCCGATTCAGACCTTTCTTGCTCAGCCAGCCCAGGTACACTCCGCGCTCGGTCGCCGAATCGAGGAGCCTACGCAAGTCACGGTTGCGACGAACGGCCTCCGGTGCCGTCTCGCTACGGCCACCGATCAGTCGGGGGGCACCTTCATCCGCGTAATCGGCGAGGCCCCGCAGTTGGCGGATGTCGGCCTCCGTCCCGTATTCCCCGGCATCCCTGGCACGGGTCGCCATGCAGTCCAACAAGCCCGTCCAACCGATCACCATCAGGTGACGGTGGCTCTCATCTACGCGCATACACTTCCGCTCGGCGTTCACATCGGACAGCTTCTTGCCGCCCAACTCCGCCAGCCGGCGCAAGACAGGCCAGAGGGTCCTAACCCGCTCGTCGGGTATCAGGAACACCAGAACCGCCGGTCCATCGTCAGGCAACCGTTCAAGGTAGGCATTCGGTTGGTTATCCGTAAGGTCCGCCCAGAACTTGACCTCGACGAGCACTCTCTCCTTGCCGGCATCGTCTTCGCCTACCAGGTCTGGAATAGTCCCGCCCGGGCCAACTGCTTGCGTGCGCACCCTGACCACAGACGCCACATTCTCCACGCCCGACCGTATCAGGTCATCCAGTGCTTCCCTGGCATTGGCGGATCGCTTCAGGATGTATGCCAGAGCTTCCGTGGCCGCATTCTCCGAACCCGACGGAAACCAGCGGGCCAAGTGCGCCAACAGCGTGTCGTTGTCAGCCACGAGGAGTCTCCTCGAACAAGCCGTGCGCCGTGGCACGGCAATCAGAGGCCGTGCCGCGGCGCCGGCTCCCGGGCGCTACCCACCCAACGGCAGCACGAAGCGCCAGCCCTCGTCGAGGCGCTGCTGGAGGCGGCTCGCGCCGTCGCCGATGCCGCAGATCACCCGATCTTGGGCCTGGCACGCCTCGAGGACGGTCTGGAACGCGGCGTCGACCTCGGGGTGGTTCCGGTCGGGCGGATTGGGGCCGAGGCCAAGGTCGATGGCCATGTCGCCGGGGACGACCATGATGGCGCTGACCGGGGCGGCGAGGATGTCCTGGATGTTGTCCACCGCCTCCTGCGACTCGATCATCGCCACCGCGAACAGCTCGCCGGCGGGGTTCAGCGGCCACACGTCGGCCACGGCGTGGTACTCGACGCTGTTGAGGCCCCACAGGCGGGTCGCCCCGCCCGGCCCCCAGCCGCGCTCGCCGCGGGGCTCGGGCGCGGACGAGCCGCGGGCCGGCGGGTAGCGCATCGCCTGCACGAGGCGCACCGCCTCCGCGCCGGTGTCGACGTGCGGCACGATGATGCCGAAGCCGCCGAGGTCGAGGACCTGCTTGATCGCCCACTTGAAGTCCTCGTCGCCGTCCTGGGGAATGCGGATGAGGGGGGTCAGGCTGAGCCGGCCGTCGGCGTCCCGGTCCTCGTTCATCTCCGCCAGGACCCGCTGCACCCGCTCGCCGGAGAACGGCGAGTGCTCCATGTCGACGAAGCGCCACTCCCGGTTGGCGATGGCCGCGCCGCCGCCCTCCAGGGCCTCGATCACCTTGTTCAGCCGCTGGGCCTCGGCCGGCGCCGCCGCGAGCCCGGCCACGGCCACCGCCGCCGCCAGGACGAGCCCGTGAATCCGCTTCCACCCCGACGCCATCGCCCGCCTCGTCTGCCGCTGTCTCATCGCGAACCTCCCTGCGCTCCCGACCCCGGCGCCTCACTGCGGTCGGGGCGGGTGATATCCGGGAACCCGGGAGAAGCCCCGCTCCTTCGCACCGCGGGCTCCTCGTCCGACACCGTGTCGACGTGCCCGTGGATTGTACGCGCCGTGCGGAACCGCCGGCAATCACCGGCCCCGGCTTGCGCCGGCCGGGCATCCCGAGTCACCATATCGGCCGGCGGTCGCTCCGACCGGCGCGGCGCCGGTCGAGCCAGCCGCAATCGGCGGCCGGCGGCGGGTGCCTCAGGCGCACGCGCCGGCCCGGCCGCCCCGAAAGGACGCATATGGCTCAGGTTTCCATCACCGTCAACGGCAGGCAGCGCACGGCCGAGGTCGAGCCGCGGCTGCTGCTGGTGCACTTCCTGCGCGAGCATCTCGACCTGACCGGCACCCACGTGGGCTGCGACACCAGCCAGTGCGGGGCGTGCACGGTGCTCGTCGACGGGCGCAGCGCCAAGTCGTGCACGATCTTCGCGGTGCAGGCGGACGGCTCGGAGGTCACCACCATCGAGGGGCTGGCCAAGGGCGACGACCTCCATCCCCTGCAGGACGGCTTCTGGGAGGAGCACGGGCTGCAGTGCGGCTACTGCACGCCGGGGATGATCATGTCCGCCGCGACCCTGCTCGAGGACAACCCGTCGCCCACCGAGGCGGAGATCCGCGAGGGGCTCGACGGCAACTTCTGCCGCTGCACGGGCTACCAGCACATCGTCAACGCGGTGCAGAACGCGGCCGCGCGGAGGTCGTCATGAGCGCCGCCCCGGTGCTGCCCAAGCTCGTCGGCGAACGCGTCAAGCGGCGCGAGGACCCGCGGCTCATCCGGGGGCAGGGCACCTACGTCGACGACGTGAAGCTCTTCGGCCTGCGCCACGCGGCGTTCAAGCGCAGCGACGTCGCCCACGGCCGCATCCGCTCGATCGACACGAGCGCGGCGGAGGCGATGGACGGGGTCGAGGCGGTGCTCACGGGGACGCAGATCGCCGAGTTCCTCGACCCCATGCCCATCGGCACCCCGTTCCCCTCGCCCGACCACCACGCCGTCGCCACCGACGTCGTGCGCTACGTCGGCGAGCCGGTGGCGGTGGTGGTGGCCGCGGACCGCTACACGGCGCGGGACGCCGCCGACGCCATCGTCGTCGACTACGAGGCCCGGCCCGCGGTGGTCGACCCCGAGGTCGCGATGACCGGCCACCCGACGGTGCTCCACGCCGACTTCGACAACAACCTCGCGGTGCCCCTGGTGCCGAGCGGCACCGGCGTCTCCCCCGACGGGAAGACGGTGGACGACAGCGCCGTCGACAAGGCGTTCGCCGACGCCGAGGTCGTGGTGTCGCAGCGCATGGTGAACCAGCGCCTCGCGCCGACGGCGATGGAGCCGCGCGGCGTCGTCGCCCACTACGAGCCCGGCAAGGGCACGATGACCGTCTGGTCGTCGACCCAGAACCCCCACATCCTCCGCACGTTCATCGCCAAGCTGAACGGGATGGGCGAGGACGCGGTGCGGGCCATCGCGCCCGAGGTCGGGGGCGGGTTCGGGGCCAAGATCAACATCTACGGCGAGGAGTACGTGGTGTCGGCCCTGTCGAAGCGGCTGGGCCTGCCCGTCAAGTGGATCGAGGACCGCTCCGAGGCGTTCCTCGCCACCATCCACGGGCGCGACATCATCGGCTACATCGACATCGCCGCGAACCGCGACGGCAAGGTGCTGGGGCTGAAGCTGCGCCTCATCGCCGACGTCGGCGCCTACAACATGCTGCTGACGGCGGCCATCCCCACCCTGACGATGCTGATGGCGAACGCCACCTACGACATCCCCGCCATCCGCACCACCCTCACCGAGGTGTTCACGAACAAGACCCCGACCGACGCCTACCGCGGGGCCGGCCGGCCCGAGGCCACCTACTTCGTCGAGCGGGGCATGGACATGCTCGCCCGCCGGCTCGGCCTGGACCCCGCCGAGCTGCGGCGCCGCAACTTCATCCCCGCCGACGGGTTCCCCTACAAGACCCAGATGGGGGCCGTGTACGACTCGGGCGACTACGCCAAGGCCCTCGACCGCGCCCTCGAGAACGCGGGGTGGCAGGAACTGCAGGCGGAGCGCGACGCCGCCCGCGCCGAGGGCCGGCTGGTCGGCCTGGGGCTTGCGATGTACGTGGAGGTCTGCGGCTTGGGCCCGTCCGCCTCGCTGCCCACCGGGGGGTGGGAGCACGCGCAAGTCACCGTCGAGCGCGACGGCCGCATCAGCGCCACCACCGGCGCCTCGCCCCACGGGCAGGGCAACGAGACCACGTTCGCGCAGATGCTCGCCGACCAGTTCGGAGTGCCGTTCGAACACGTCCGCATCCACCACGGCGACACCGGGGTCGTGAAGCAGGGCATCGGCACCTTCGGCAGCCGCTCGCAGGCCGTCGGGGGCACCGCCCTCCACCTCGCCGGGGCCAAGGTCCGCACGAAGATGGCGAAGTTCGCGGCCGCCCTCCTCGAGGCGCACGAGGAGGACCTCGTGTTCGAGGACGGGCGCATCTCGGTGCAGGGCTCGCCCGACGCCGGGAAGTCGTTCGCCGAGGTCGCCGCCTACGCCTACGTCCCCGTGCCGCTGCCGGCCGGGGTCGACCCGGGGCTGAGCGAGGAGGCGTTCTTCGAGCCGGCCAACAACACCTACCCCTTCGGGTGCCACATCTCGATGGTCGAGATCGACCGCGACACCGGCGAACTCGCGCTCCTGCGGCTCGTCGCGGTGGACGACGCCGGGAACCTGATCAACCCGCTCATCGTCGAGGGCCAGATTCACGGCGGCCTCGCCCAGGGCATCGGCCAGGCGATGATCGAGGAGGTCCGCTACGGGGGCGACGGGCAGCCCCTGACGGGCTCGTTCATGGACTATGCCATCCCCCGCGCGGCCGACCTCCCGCGGTTCGAGCTCGACGCCACCGTCACCCCCACCCCCGTCAACCCGCTCGGCGCCAAGGGCGTCGGCGAGGCGGGGACCCTGGGGTCGACCCCCTGCATCGTGTCGGCCGCGGTCGACGCGCTCAGCGGGTTCGGCGTCACCCACGTCGACATGATGCTGCGGCCCGAGAAGCTGTGGCAGATCATCCACGGAGGCCAGGCGTGATCCCGTCCGCATTCGACTACGAACGTGCGACCTCGGTCGACGACGCGGTGGCCCGGCTCGCCGCCGCGGGCGGGGCCGGTAAGCTCATCGCGGGCGGGCACAGCCTCGTCCCCCTGATGAAGCTGCGGCTGAACGAGCCGGGGACCCTCATCGACATCGCGCGCATCCCCGAGCTGGCCGGCATCCGCGAGGCGGACGGGGCCATCGAGATCGGCGCCGGCACCGTGCACCACGCCGTCGCGACCTCCGCCCTGCTGCGCGAGCGCTGCCCCGTCGTGGCGGAGACCGCGGCGACCATCGGCGACCCGCAGGTGCGCAACCGCGGCACCCTCGGCGGCAGCATCGCCCACGCCGACCCCGCCGCCGACTACCCCGCCACGTTGCTCGCGCTCGACGCGGAGGTCCGCATCCAGGGTCCGCGCGGCGCGCGCGCGGTGGCCGCGCGCGACTTCTTCCAGGACCTGTTCACGGTGGATCTGGCCGGCGACGAGCTCATCACCGCGGTGCGGTTCGCCCCGGTGCGCGCCGCCGCCTACGCCAAGCTCTATCAGCGCGCGTCGCGGTTCGCTATCGTGGGGGTCGCGGCGGCCCTCGACGTCGCCGGCGGCGCCGTGCGCGGCGCCCGCCTCGGGCTGACCGGCGCCCTCTCGCACGCGGTGAGGCTGACCGCGGTCGAGGAGGCGCTGGCAGGACTGCCGGCCGACGCCGCCAGCCTCGCCGCGGCGGCGGCCCGCGCGGGCGACGGCCTCGCCGACGTTAACGCCGACATCCACGCCAGCGCCGACTACCGCCGCGCCATGGTGGGGGTGTTCGCGCAGCGCGCGCTGCAGGCGGCGCTGGACCGCGGCGCGGAAACGGCCTGAGCGGCGTCGGCGCCGACATCCGCCCCGGCGCCGCCCGCCGCAACACCGTGGCCGCCCAGGCCGACGAGTCGAATCCCGCGGCGAAGTGCGGCGCGGCCCGGGTGCCGGTGACGCAGCACCGTGGTCCCCGAGCCGGCGAGTCGAATCTGCCCCGGCACGCACCGGCGGACAAGCGAAGATGTGGCCCCCCCCCGCAGCGGGTCTGAAGACCCGCTGCCTCGCGCCAACTTCCCGTTCGTGAAACCGCACATCAAGGCACGTCCCGGCCGATTGTGCGGCGTGATATGTTGAACACGCCAAGCCGAGGTTCCGCCCGAGAGGCACCCCAACAGCCGATCCGCCGTTTCGTCGGGCGCCGCGCGAGTACTCCCGTGGAAACAACCGACGGCGATGAAGATGTTCTGCAGGACGCCGACCAGGACGGGGCAGCCGGCGCGCATCGCCGCGCCGACGGTCCTGGCGTTGTGGGCGGCGTTCGCGGCCGGCGCGGCCGCGCAGGAGAGCGTCGAGTCGGATCGCCGGGCGCTCGAGGCGCTCTACGACGCGACCGGCGGCGACGGCTGGACGGTCGGCACGAACTGGAAGACCGCGGCACCGCTCGGCGAGTGGTACGGCGTGACGACCGGCGGCGACGGCCGGGTCACGGAGTTGCTTCTGCCCTCGAATGCGCTGAGCGGCCGGATCCCGGCAGAGTTGAGAGGCCTCGCGAACTTGGAAGTGCTGGACCTGGGCCAGAACGAGTTGAGCGGCCCGATCCCGGCAGAGTTGGGAAGCCTCGTTAACCTCAGGTTCATGTACCTCAGCAACAACGGATTGACCGGGGCCATCCCGGCCGAGCTGGGAGCTCTGGTGAACCTCGCGGTGCTAGAGCTCGACCGGAACGAGTTGAGCGGCCCGATTCCGGCAGAGTTGGGAGACCTCGCGAAACTCCAGCAACTGTTCCTTTCCGACAACCGGTTGACCGGAGCCATCCCGGGCGAGCTGGGGGCCTTGACGCGGCTCACGGTGCTGACTCTCGGCCAGAACGCGTTGGCGGGCCCGGTACCCGCGTCGTTGGGCAACCTCGTGAACCTCCGGCGTCTGAGCCTGGGCTACAACTGGGGCCTGTCGGGACCGCTCCCGGCCGGTCTGGAGCTGTCGAACCTCGATATTCTGGACTTCTTCGTAACCCGGACCTGCGCGCCGGCCGACTGGCGGCGATGGCTGGCGACGATCCGTTTCCTGGGGCCTCTGTGCGGGGCGGGACCGGACGTGACCATCGACGTGGCCGTGGCCTATACGCCGGCGGCGCGCGAGGCGGCGGGGGGCGCGGCCGCCGTCGAGGCCGAGATCGACCTGCTCATCGCGGAGGCGAACGAAGCCTACGCGGCCAGCGGCGTCCGCCTGCGGTTGGCCCTCGTGGCCCGGCCCGAGGTGCCGTACGAGGAGGCCGGCGCCTTCGTGGACCTCCCCCGGCTCGAGGATCCGACCGACGGCCACCTGGACGAGCTGCACGCCCTGCGCGACCGGACCGGCGCCGATCTCGTGCACCTGATCGTCGGCGGCCGCTACGACGCCTGCGGGATAGCGCAGACCGGCCCCTTCGGCATCAGCCTGCTCGGCTGCGGCGGCCTCAAGTTCACGCACGAGATCGGCCACAACCTGGGGCTGAGTCACGACCGCTACCAGCAAAGTTACGGGGGCCGGGCGCGGGCGGATCCGGCCTACGGCTACGTGAATCAGCGCGCGTTCGCGGTAGGGGCGCCGCCATCGGCCCGATGGCGGACGATCATGTCGTACGCTGACCAATGCACGGACGCCGGTATCGGATGCACGGCGTTGCTCCGTTTCTCGAACCCGCGCCAGCGCTGGAACGGCGACCCGCTCGGCGTGCCCTACGGCACCGGCGGATTGGCCGTGGACGGCGCGGCCGATGCGGCGGCGGTGCTCGCCGCGACGGGTTCCGCGGCGGCGCAGTGGCGTGACCGCCCTCCGGACGCCAACCGGGCACCGGTGGCGGTGCGAAGCCTGCCGGATCGAACCGTGGCGGTGGACGCGGAGTTGGCCGTAGACGTGTCGCGGGCGTTCGCCGATCCCGACGGCGACGTCCTGAGATACGCGGCGGCGTCGTCCGCGCCGCAGGTGGTGACGGTGCTCGCGGCGGGCCCCCGCGTCGCGTTGACGGCGGTGGGCGAGGGCGCGGCGACGATTCACGTGAGGGCGACCGACCCCGGCGGTCTGTCGGCCAGTCGGTCGTTCGCGGTGACGGCGGTCCGCCCCCTCGGCGGGGCACCGTTCACGGACAGCCCGATCGAACCCGGGGTGACGCCGATCAGGGCGGTCCACTTCACGGAGCTGCGAACGCGGATCGACGCCCTGCGCGAGGCGGCGGGACTAGCCCGGTTCCCCTGGACCGATCCGGTCCTGACGCCGGGGGTGACACCGATCCGCCTCGCGCATCTGCTGGAGCTGCGGCGAGCGCTGGCCGCGCCGTATGCGGAGGCGGACCGGGCCGCGCCGGCCTGGGCGGACGCGGCCCCGGCGGCGGGCCGGACCGCAGTCAAGGCGCTTCACTTGACGGAGCTGCGCCGCGCGGTGGTCGCGTTGGAGTGAGGCGGACATCGTCCGACCTCATCGCGTCGCGCGCCGAGCCGGTAGGCGGGCCGGCGGCCCGCCGCCCGAAGTGCCGGCGTAGCCGCCGCCGCGCGTCAGGCCGGCAGGGGCGGCATGCGCGGCCCCGGCGTGCTGAACGTCATCTCGGTGATCGCCTTCACGCTCCGGTTACCGTAGCGGAACGGCACGACCAGCCGCAGGGGCGCGCCGTGCCGCGGCGGGATCGGCTCGTCGTTCATCATCCACGCCAGCATCACCTGCGGGTGGCGCAGCGTCGTCATCGGCTCGTCCGCGTAGAAGCGGTCGGACCCCACGAAGCGGCAGTAGTGCACCCCGGGGATGACCCCCAGCATGTCCGCGAAGTCGCTGAAGCGGACGCCGGTCCACTTGACGATGCCGCGCGGGTTCGGCGCCCCGCACTGCAGGAGGTAGGTGCCGGAGACGACCGGCAACTGCTCCAGGTCAGAGAACCGCAACGTGCCGGAGAGCCGCGCCATGCCCCGGGTGTCGACCCGGATCGCCATGCGCCGGTAGTCGAACTCGATCTGCGGGGTCCGCCGCCCCTGGGTGCGCCACATCAGCGGGTCGGTGATGGGCCCGGCCGCGCTCTCGGGATGCTCGGGAGCCGACCCGTCCGGATTCAGCGGCAGCGGCGCGGGGAACCTCTCGCGCAGCGGCCGTTCCACGAGCGAATCCGGCCAGTCGTCCTGGCCCTGCGCCGGCCGGGCGGCGGCGCGCCCGGGCCGCAGGACGCCGAGGGACAGCCCCGCGAGGGTGGAGCCGGACAGGGAGAGGGCCTTGCGTCGTGAGAGGGTCATCGCTGCTCCTCCAAGGGTTGGGTACCGGGATCACGGAGATTCTACCCGTTCTCGTCCGAACCCGCGCCGCGGGCAACCCGGTCCGCCGCCGCGGCGGCGGCGATGATCGGGATGTCGTCGACCCGACCGAGAGCCAGCATGTGCCTCTTGTCGCCGGAGACTATCAGGTCGGCCCGCCCGGCGATCGCCGTTGCCAGGATTCGATTGTCATCCGGGTCGGGCGAGGCGTCCACCCCCGGCAGGTCGGTGACGACCTCGCCGATCGCCTCCAGGTTGCCAATCAGGTCTTCCGCTTCTCCGGGGCGGACGTAGGGACGGAGGCGCTCACGGCTCAGGACCGTCCTCAACTCGGCGAGCTGTGCCTCGGACGTGACGAGCGTCAGGCGCTCACGCCTGACCGCGGCCAGCAAACGGCCCGGAGGTCCCTCCCGCGAGATCAGGGCGCTGACCAACACGTTGGTGTCAAGCACGATCCGCACGGGCGTCCGCCACTGCCCGGTCGGCGAGGGCCTGAGCCGCCTCGGCCGACAGGTGCTGGTTGCGTTCCCAGACCGATTCGAGCGTCTCCCAGAAGATGGCCTGCCGGACCGCCCGGTCGACGAAACGGGACAGGTCTCCCTTTCGGCCCCCGGTTCTGGCGAGGTAGCTCCGCAGACTGCGGTCGGTCTCTTCTGAGACGACGAGGCTCCACCTGATGCTCATTGGATCTTCCGGGCTTTGAGATTCGCGTTCAGCATATATCCGCTTGTGCGTCTATATGCTACGCGATCGGCCGTCGAATCGGCAATGGAGCGCGTCGGACAAGCCATCCGATCGACTGGCGGCCACCAAGGGCGAACGAGCACCGTGCTACGCCCGGTCCGCCAACCGCTGCGCCGCCTCGCGCCGGGCGAACAGGACGTCGGCCAGCATCGGGGTGCCGTGGCGGCAGCCGAGGCGGACGTTGCCGCGGTAGACGTAGCCGAGGTCGCGGAGGGCGGCGGCGATGTCCTCGAAGGTGGGCGCGCCGTCCCCGGCCGGGTTGGGGTGGAACGCCGCCTCGACGATGACCGCGGCGGCGCGGCGCAGCGTCTCCCCGCCGCCGCGGATGACCTCAAGGTCGAGGCCCTCGGTGTCTAGCTTGACGAGCACGTCCGGCTCGAGGCTCAGGTCCGAAGTCAGACGATCCAGGGTTTCGACCCGGACCGGAATTGGCTCGTACTCGGCCTCCTCGCCCGGTGGCGGGGTCGCGAGCGTCGACAGGATGTCGGACCGTCGGTGCACGTACAGGAGCTGCTCCGAGGGGGCGCGGGACAGCGCCAGCTCGTACACCCGGACGGCGCCGCCCTGCGTCTCCGCCCACTGCTCCAGCCGGCGGCACAGCCGCGGTATCGGCTCGACGCAATGGACGCGGGCCTGGGGTAAGAGCCGCCGGAAGCGGCGGGCGGCCCGGCCCTTGTTGGCCCCGACGTCGATGACGGTGCGGATGTCGAGGTTGGTGAGGCCCAGCAGCTTCTGCCGCTGCTCGATGTAGTCAACGAGGTTCTTCAGGCCGAGCCCCTTGTGCAGGAACCGGAAGAACTGGCGGGACCCGAACGGCGCTGGCATCAAGGACCGATCATAGTCCGCCCGACCCGCCCGACCGGAACGCCGGTACGACCGGACGAGGCGCGCGGCGCCGGCGATCGGCCCGGCGATCCGTCTTGGGGGTGTCGCGAACGCGTGGTATCTTCATCGGTTGGGGCCGCACCCGCGGAGCGCGGGCCGCGCCCGCTCGACCAACGACCGACACCGGGAGACCGACATGCAACGGCTTGCCACCGCCCTCGCCCTGCTCGCCTTCGCCGCCGCCGCGTCCGCCCAGCCCGCCGACGACGCGGCCGGCGCGTCGCCGTCCTTCTCGCCCGTCACCTGGGAGCGGCTGCTGAACGCCGCCGACGAGCCCGAGAACTGGCTGATGTACTCGGGCACCCTCGACGCCCAGCGCTACAGCCGGCTCGACCAGGTCCACAACCGCAACGTCGGGGGACTCGAGCTCAAGTGGGCCTACCAGATCCCGCAGCTCGACCGGGCCGAGACCTCGCCGCTGGTCGTGGACGGCGTGATGTTCATCACCGAGGCGCCGAGCAACGTGGTCGCCGTCGACGCCGCCACCGGCCGCCAGTACTGGCGCTACGACCACCCCCTGCCCGACGACCTCCGCATCTGCTGCGGGCGGAACAACCGCGGCGTGGCCATCCTCGGCGACACGCTCTACATGAGCACCCTCGACGCGCACCTGGTGGCCATCGACGCGCGCACCGGAAACCTCGTGTGGGACCGCGAGGTCGCCGACCACCGCTCGGGCTACAGCAAGACCGCCGCGCCCCTCGTCGTCAAGGACGAGGTGGTGACGGGCATCGCCGGCGGCGAGTACGGCATCCGCGGCTTCGTCGACGCCTACGACGCCGCCACCGGCGACCTCACGTGGCGCGCGTGGACCATTCCCGGCCCCGACCACCCCGACAACCAGACGTGGGCCGGCGAGTCGTGGCGGACCGGGGGCTCGGCGAGCTGGATCACCGGGGCCTACGATCCCGACCTCGACCTCGTCTACTGGGGCACCGGCAACCCCGGCCCCGACTGGAACGGCGACGTGCGCCTCGGCGACAACCTGTACTCCGACTCGGTACTCGCCATCGACCACGAGACCGGCGGCCTCGACTGGTACTTCCAGTTCACGCCGCACGACGTGCACGACTGGGACGCCATCCAGGTGCCGATTCTCGCCGACCTGACCTGGGACGGCGAGGAGCGCAAGGTCATGATGTGGGCGAACCGCAACGCCTTCTTCTACACCCTCGACCGCGAGACCGGCGAGTTCCTCCTCGGCGTGCCGTACGCCAGGCAGACCTGGGCGGTGGGGCTCGACTCGAACGGCCGGCCGATCCGCGTGCCCGACACCTCGCCGACCCCCGAGGGCACCCTCGCCTCGCCGCCCGTCGTGGGGGCCACCAACTGGTTCTCGCCCGCCTTCAGCCCCCGCACCGAGCTCTTCTACGTGCAGGCCTACGACGGCGAGGACATCTTCTACAAGCGCGACGAGGAGTACGTCGAGGGCGACCAATTCACGGGCGGCGGCTTCCAGCGTCCGCTGCCCGTCGACAACTACCACAGCGCCATCCGCGCCATCGACCCGCGGACCGGCGACATCCGCTGGGAGTACGCCGTCCAGCCGCGCTCGACGGCCGGGGTGCTGGCCACGGCCGGCGACCTCGTGTTCAGCGGCAGCGTCGACGGCTACTTCTACGCCCTCGACGCCTCCTCCGGCCGCGAGCTGTGGCATGTCGCGGTGGGGGCCATGGTGCACGCCGCCCCCATGACCTACGCCGTCGACGGTCGGCAGTACGTGACCATCGCGGCCGGCAACGTCGTGTTCACCTTCGGGCTGCCCGAATAGGATCCCGCACCGTAGCCGGCGCGGGCTCCTGCGGGATTGGGTTGGGTGCCAAGCGGAATCGACAGACGACGCTTGGCGAGCCGGCCGGAGTCCCCACAAGCTGGGCGGCCCGCATTCCCGACCGGTTGGCCGGGCTAAGGCCGAGGAACCGGGGCGCGGCGTGTGGGTGAGGAACGACAGTGCCGGAACTGCCGGAGGTCGAGCGGAGCCGCAGGCTCGCGGAGTCGGTGGCGGCGGGGCGGCGCATCGCGCGGGTCTGGTGCGAAGCCGACCCGCTGGTGTTCGACGGCGTCTCGCCGGACGACTGGCGGGACGCGCTCGAGGGCCGGCGGGTCGAGGCGGCGCGGCGCTGGGGCAAGCAGCTCTGGTTCGTCCTCGACCGGCCGCCGCATCCGCTCTTCCACTTCGGCATGGCCGGCGGGTTCAAGACGCCGGCGTCGACGCCGATTCAGCTCAAGTCGGGGCCGCGCGAGGACGCCGCGGTGTGGCCGCCGCGGTTCCTGAAGATTCGGATGCGCTTCGACGACGGCGGCGAGCTCGCGATGACCGACGGGCGCCGCCTCGGCCGCATCCTGCTGCGGGACGACCCGGAGCATGAGCCTCCCATCGCCAAGCTCGGCTTCGACCCCCTGCTGGCGATGCCCCCGCCGAAGCGGTTCGCCGAGCTGATCCGCGCCCGCGGCACCAACGTGAAGTCGCTGCTGCTTGACCAGTCCTTCGCGGCCGGGGTCGGCAACTGGATCGCCGACGAGGTGCTCTATCAAGCCGGCATCGATCCCCGGCGCCGCGCCGCCTCACTGACCGACGCCGAAGCGCGGCGCGTGCGAGCCCGGCTCGCCGCGATCGTGAAGCGCGCGGTCGACGCCAACGCCGACGACACGCGCTACCCGCGCACATGGCTCTTCCACCGCCGCTGGGGCAAGCGTGCGGACGCGCGGACGGCCCGTGGCGAGCGCATCGAGCACCTGACCCTCGGCGGCCGCACCACCGCGTGGGTGCCGACGGCACAGCACTGACCCGCGGGGCTCATCGCCCCCCTCGACCCGGAAGAACCGCACATAAACGAAGGGCCGGGCAACGATGCCCGGCCCTCGCTCATTGCCGTCGGCGCCACGGGCGCCCCGTGCGCGCCCGGCCTACTGCTCGTCGTTCGCCAGTTCCAGCGCGCGCTCGCCGCCGAGGATGTTGGTCATGCTGTAGTTGCCCTCGTGGCAGGCGTACTCGAAGAGGAACGGCAGCTCGTCGGGCGGGAACGCGGTGAACGGGAACTCGCCCGTGAAGCTCTGCTCCCAGTGCGTGGGATCCTCGACGGTGAACTCGTAGTGCACCGTGCCGGGGCCGGTCCGCGTGAAGCGCTCGGTGACGGTGATGGTGTCGTCGTCGCGGCCGTTCGCCATGCGCAGCAGGACCGGGTCGCCGCCCACCGCCCCCGCGTTCGCCTCGGTGCGCCGCAGGTTGGTGGTCTCGACGACGAGGGTGTCGCCCTCCCAGCGCCCGCGCGCATCGCCGTGCCACTGGCGGATGCTGGTCGGCACGTGCGCGCGCCCGTCGACGGGGATGATCCGGAAGTCGTGGATCATCTCGACGTAGATGGCGACGTACCCGGGCGTCTGCATGATCATGAAGTTGTTGTTGTAGGCGCTCGGCAGCATCGGCGGACCCGCCGACCACACCAGGCAGCGGTCGTTCAGCTCGAGGTCCTCCCACGAATCGAACGGCCCCTCGACGGGGAAAGCGGCGTCGTGCGCCGTCTTGCGCTCGGCGGCGTCCGCCGTCCGCACCGGCAGCCGGCCGTTGGGCGGGTCGGAGATCAGCGACGTCCGGCCCGTCGGCCGCGTGCCCCCGTCGAGCCAGAAGTTGTTGTAGCCGCCGACGTTACCCCCGGCCACGGTCCGCCGGGGCGGGGCCACCAGCAGCTCCTGGTTGCGGTCGACCCGCGCCTGCTCCTGGGCCGCCACCTCCTCGTCGGTGAGGAACGCCTTGTCGCCCAGCGCCTCGGGGCGCTCGAGCGGCGTGATCGTCTTGTTCGTGTAAGTGCCCTGCAGGTCCGGGTCGCCCCACGGCGTCCGCGGCGCGTCCTGGGCGGCGGCCGCCGCCGGCACGAGCAGGAGCGCGGCCAGGGCGGCCGCGCCGAAACGTGTTCGAGTCATGTGGTACCTCCCGTCTGGTTCCTGATCGCGCCTCCCCGCGGCGCGCTGCATCCCCACGTTGGAGCGCTGTGTCTGATGCAGATTATACGCCCGGTCTCCGTGCTCGGGACGCCCCCGGCGGTCTTCGACGCTCGGATCCCAGGGTCAACATCCGATGCGGAATCCGGTCGCCCGTCAGATCCGTCCGTCCACCGCCACATCCAGCAGGGTCGGCCCGGGATGCGCGAGCGCCTCCCCGAGGGCCTGCCCGACCTCATCCGGCTCGACCACGCGCCGCGACCGGACCCCCATCGCGGCGGCCAGCCCCGCGAAGTCGATGGGCGGGTCGTCGAAGTCCATGCCGACGAAGCGCTCGGTGCCGTGGCCGGCCCGCACCCGCTGCTTGAGGATGCGGTAGCCGCGGTTGTTGGCGATGACGTACACGAGCGGCAGCCGCAGGTGGGCCGCCGTCCACAGGGCCTGGATGTTGTACAGGGCCGATCCGTCCCCGATCACCGCCACCACCGGCCGGTCGGGCACCGCGAGGCGGATGCCGACGGCCCCGGCCACCGCGAATCCGATGCCGCCGCTGGCCAAGCCGTAGAAGCTGCGCTCGTCGCGGTAGGCCCAGAGCCGGGGCAGCGCGAGCGAGGACGTCAGCCCTTCGTCCACCACCACGGCGTCGGCCGGCAGCGCATCGCTCAGCACCTGCATCAGCCGGTCGGGGTGCATCGGCGTCGCCCCGCGCGGCGGCAGCGAGCGGACGAACGCCTCGCGCGCAGCCGCCCAGTTCGCGGGCCGCAGCTCGTCGATGCGCCCCCGCGCCGCCTCTTCGTAGCCGGCGGGCCGGCGCGCGCGCAGCCGGCTGTTCAGGGCGGCGAGGGTTTCCCGGACGTCCGCCTGCACCGCCAGCTCCGTCGGGTAGTTCTTGGCGAGGTCGGCCGACCGCTCCCCGACCTGCACGACGGGCATCCCCGGCGGCAGCGGCGGCGGCCCCGGCACGGACGTGCGCAGCACGTCGGTCCCGAGGCAGACCAGCAGGTCGTAGGCGCCGAGCCGTTCGGCGACGTTCCGCTGGTTGCGGGTCAGGGCGCCGAGGAAGCACGGGTGCGACGACACGAACGGCGCGGCGGTGTGAATGGTGTCCTGATAGACGCCGGCCCCGAGCAGTTCGGCCAGCTCGCCCGCCTCGGCGAGGGCGGAGCGGGTGTTCACCTCGTGCCCCGCCACGACCACGGGGCGGCGCGCCGCGAGCAGGCGGTCGGCCAGCGCGTCGAGGACCGCGTCGGCCGGCCGGGTGCGGGCCTCGACGCGGTTGCGCCGGCCCAAGTCCACCTCGACGTCGTCGGTCAGCACGTTGCCCGGCAGCGAGATGAACACCGGTCCGGTCGGGGGCGCGAGGGCGATCTTGGCGGCCCGGCGCACGATGCGGGGCAGGTCTTCGAGCCGGGTGGCCTCGACCGCCCACTTGACGTGCGGCCGCGCCATCGGCTCGAGCGGCGCGTAGAGCATGGGCTCGGTCAGCCCGTGTCCGATCTCGTGCTGGCCGGCGGTGACGATGAGCGGCGACCCGATCCAGGCCGCGTTGTAGAGCGAGCCGATGGCGTTGCCGAGCCCCGGCGCGACGTGGAGGTTGCACACGGCGAGACGCCCGCTGGCGCGCGCGTAGCCGTCGGCCATCGCCACCACCGCGGCCTCCTGGGCCCCGAGCACGTAGTCGATCTGGAGAAAGTCCGGCAGCGCCGCCATCAGCGGCAGCTCGGTGGTGCCGGGGTTCCCGAAGAGGTGGGTCACCCCCTCGTCGGCCAGCAGCGACAAAAACGCGTGGCTACCGAGCATCGGCGAGGGGGCGGCGGGTTGCAGTCGCGGCGGCGGGGGCCCCGTGGGCGAGGCCCCCGCGTCACGCGGCTCTCGTCAGACGTGGGCCATCAGCCGGTCGTGGCCGCTCGGCGCCTGCTCGAGCCTGGTCAGGATCAGGTCGCGCGTCACCGGCGACCGGAACAGGTCGCCGTTCCGGCCGAGCGCGTCGGCGATGGCGTTCATCACCGCCCCCGAACCGGCCCCCTGCGCGGCCTCGCCGATGCCCTTGGCGCCCAGCGGATTGAACGGGTCGGGCAGGTCCGCGGCGGCCCACTTCATGGGCTGCTCGTGGGGGACGTCGAGGATGCCCGGCGGGCGGTTGCTGTAGAAGCGCTTGGCCACCAGCAGCCCCCAGCGCCGGTCGAACACCCAGTTCTGGCTGAGGACGACCGAGAACCCCTGGATGGCTCCGCCGAAGACCTGGGCCCCGAACGCCCGTGGATGGATGATGGTGCCGGCGTCGCAGCCCGCCGCGTAGTCGACGAGCCGGATGCCGCCGGTCTCCACGTCCACCTCGACCTCGGCGAACCCCGCGACGAACGACATGCGCCGGCCGCCCTCCTCGAAGTTGTCTCGGGCGACCCCCATGAGGCCCTGGCCGGCGAGGGCGGTGGCGGCGGCCGCGGTCATCCCGTTGATGTCCTCGGGCAGCTCGTGGCCGTCGTATCGGCCGCCGATGTCGATGGCGCGCTGCGCCGCCCGCGCGAGGCTCATGCCCACCGAGCGGTTGCCGGTGCGGAACACGCGCTCGCCGCCGACGGTGTAGTCGTCGGGCACCCCCCCGAGGTCGCGGGCCGCGATCTCGCGCAGCTTCCGCCTTGCGTCGAGCACCGCCGCCCAGTTGGCGCGGGTGTGCGCGTGGGTCGTCGAGCTGCCCGCCTGCAGGGAGCTCCACGGCAGGTGCCGGCTGGTGTCGCCCCACACCACGTCGCACTTCTCCCAGGGGATGTCCATGCCCTCGGCGGCGGGCCTCATCATGTCGAAGGTCGACCCCGTGCCGAGGTTGCCGACGCCCGACTGGATGGACATGCGCCCGTCGGGGCGGATGACGAACAGCCCGTCGACGCCGGAGGCCCCGGCCGCGAACGTGCTCAGCGCGACCCCGACCCCGGTCACCTTCGGGCCGTCGCGCCGGCCGCTGCGCTGCACCCGTTCGCGCCAGTCGAAGAGCTCGGCCCCCTTGTCGATGGCCTCGCGCGCGAAGGCGCTCGACACGTGCCCCTGGACGCCGTCCACGCCCGGCGCGCCGAACGTCGCCTGCCCCTCCGGCGCGTTGACCTTCAGCACCTCGACCTGGTCGAGATCCAGCGCCTTCGCCGCCTTCTGGATGATCGGCGACAGCATCGTCATCGACTGCTCGCCCCCGGGGGCGCGCTGGGCGGCGCGCGGCGGCGTGTTGGTGTAGACGCCGGTGCCGCGCATGCGCATGGCCGCCGGCTGATAGGCGAGCGAACCCATGACCCCGAGGTTCATGTGGTCGCCCGACCGCGCGTAGGGGCCCATGTCGCCGATGGCGTGAACATCGAGCGCGGTGATCCGCCCGTCGCGCCGCATGCCGAGCCGGATGCGGGCCTGGATGCCCGGCCGCGCCTTGCCGAACGAGGTCTCGTCGCGCCGGGTCACCCGCATCATGACGGGCTTGCCGATCTTCTTCGACAGCAGGATGGGGATCTGCGCCTGCACGTAGCCGGCCGCCTTGCTGCCGAAGCCGCCGCCGGTGAACTCGTTGATGAGGACCACGTTGGACGGCTCGACGCCGGCCCAGCGGGCGATCGGCCCGACGCTACGGTTCGTGCTCTGCACCGACGGGTACACGTAGACCTTCTGGCCCTCCCAGTAGGCCATGGTCGTGCGGCTCTCGAGCGGCTGGTGCGAGAGCGACTGGTGGTAGGAGTGCTCCTCGATGACGACGTCGGCCTCGGCGAACCCCGCCTCGAGGTCGCCGTACGACCACTCGTCGGTCGCCTCCGAGTCCATCGGGATCTCGCCCGGCGCGAGCCCCGCGAGGTCCGCCTCGGTCCACTTGACCTCGGCGAGCTCGCGCCCCCTCATGGTGTTGCCGTCGGTCCGGGCGTTCGGCCCCCCCGGCCGGAGGCTGTCGAGGGGGTCGAGGACAAACGGCAGCGGCTGGAGGTCGATGTCGACGAGCTCGATGGCGCGGGCGGCGGTCTCCTCGTCGACGGCGGCCACCGCGAGGATCGGCTCGCCCTCGTAGCGCGGCTCGTTGGTCAGGGCCGCCTCGTTCGGCGCGTCGACCTCGGGCAGGTCGTCGGCGCTCAGGACGCCCTCGACGCCGGGCAGGGCCTCGGCCGCGCTCGTGTCGATGGACACCACCCGCGCATGCGGCATCGGGCTCACGAGCAGCTTGCAGAAGACCATGCCCTCGGCCCGATGGTCCTCGGCGTAGCGGGAACGGCCGGTGACCTTCGCGTGAAGGTCCGGCAACTGGTAGTTCTTTCCGAGCAGTTTGTAGTCAGCCACGTCAGCCCCTCCCGGTGGTCCGGCCCCGCCCGTGCGGACGGCGATCATCGGATTCTACCACCCCGCGGACCCGCGATCACGGGAGATCGAGGCGCAAGGCGGTTTGCGGGAACGACGCAGTGGATGGGTTCAGGTCCTGGCGGCCGAGAACGCGCAAGCCTGATCCCGACGGGACAGTTCCCGCGACGCCGGCCCGCCCCGGCGCCGGGCCGAGCAGCAACGGTTCCCGGGCCCGGCGCGATCTTGTCCGCGCCGACGGTCTACGACTATCATCGATTCGATCCGCTTGGACTTGCGCACGTCAGGAGGAATCCATGCGTAGAATGCTCCCGCTCCTCGTCGCCCTCGCGACCCTGCCGGCGGTGCCGGCGGCGGCCCAGGACGTCGAGAGCGTGCTGCAGGCCGCCGTCGAGGCCATGGGCAATCCGAGCTCCATCCAGTACTCCGGCACCGGATGGGTCGCCAACGTCGGTCAGAGCCACACCCCCGCCGACGATTGGCCACGATTCGAGATGACCGCCTACACGCGCACCATCGACTACGACGCCGGGTCGTCCCGCGAGACCTACACCCGCCGCCAGGGCGACTACCCCGCCCTCGGCGGCGGCACGCCGCTCGTCGGCGAGCAGGAGCGGACGCTCCTCACGAGCGGCGGGCACGCCTGGACGATGCGGGGTTCCGACGCCGTGCCCCAGCCCGCCGCGGCCGCGGTGCGGCAACTCGACATCTGGACGTCGCCACACGGCTTCCTTCGGGCGGCGGCCGCCGCGGACGACGCCAGCGCCGTCAACGTCGTGCTGGAGGGCCGCGAGCTGACCATCGTCTCGTTCACGGCGATGGGCCGCCGCCTGAACGGGACCATCAACGAGGACAACCTGGTCGAGCGCGTCCTCACGTGGGTCGGGAACCCCCTGTTCGGCGACATGATCTACGACCACCGCTACACCGGCTACCAGGACTTCGGCGGCGTGATGTTCCCGACCGTCATCCACTCGCACCAGGGCGATCCGCGCGTCAACCCCGGCCACAACTCGATGGAGATCACGGTGACGGAGGCGGCGGCCGACGTCGACGCCGACCCCCTGGCGGTGCCCGACAACGTCCAGGGCGCCTCGGTTCCCCCCGTCGTCGTCCGCTCCACCCAGATGGCCTCCGGCGTCTGGCGCATCTCGGGCGGCAGCCACCACAGCGTCGCCATCGAGTTCGCCGACTTCATCGCCGTCGTCGAGGCGCCGCAGAACGAGGCGCGGTCGCTCGCGGTCATCGCCGAGATCCGCCGGCGGGTGCCCGACAAGCCGATCCGCTACGTCGTCAACACCCATCACCACGCCGACCACTCGGGCGGCCTGCGCACCTACGTCGCCCAGAGCGCCACCGTCATCACCCACGAGGCCAACCACGCGTTCTACGACGACGTGGTGTTCCACCCCGGCACCCGCGCCCTCGCGCCCGATCTGCTCTCGTCGCGCATGCCCTGGTTCGCCCCCAACCGCATCCCGTCCTACGAGCTGGTGGGCGACGACGGCCACACCCTGACCGACGGCGACCGCGTCGTGAACATCCATCCCGTCCTGCGCCTCGGGCACGTCGGCACCATGCTCATCGTGCACCTGCCGGCCGAGCGCATCCTGATCAACGCGGACCTCTACTCGCCCCCCGCGCCGGGTGCCGACCCGCCCGCGGTCACCGCGAACATGCGGAGCCTGGCCCACAACATCGAGCAGCTCGGCCTCGACGTGGCCCGCCACGTCGGCGTCCACGGGCTGGTCGGGTCGCACGTGGACTTCATGCGGCTGATCGAGGGGGAGTAGAATCAGGGTGCGGGCTGGGAGGCTGCGGCCGTCACCGTCCCGTCACCGCCGGACGAACCATGAAGAACGTCGAACACATCTCGGCCGCGCTGCTGGTCGGCCTCTCCCTGACCGGCTTCAGCGTCTTTGCCTACGTGGCGACCACACGTCCTCTGACCGACCTTGAGAGCGTTTTTCTGCAGTTCTTCTCCGTCGCGACAGGATTTCTCGGGACGTTCATGGTCGGGCGACTGTCGGCGAAGAGTGCGGCGGCGGACGTCATCAAGCCACACGCCCGATCTGCATTCAGACGCCTTCTCTCTCTATACGGGAGTCTTCACCGCATGGCCACGATCATCGCGGAGTCCGGCAGGCCCGGCCAGATCGAAGACTACAGAGAGACGTTGGCCAAGCTCGAAGTGATCGCCATCGAACAGATCAGCGCGGCGGACGACGCGCTGGCGGACTGGCGCGACATCGTTCCGGAGGATGTCGAGGAACTGTACAGGTCTGCGAGACGGGGGTCGAGAGGGGGAAGGGAATGACGGGACCGATCCGGGGAAGGGTCGCGCGTATTCTCAATTCGCGCGAAGTCGTCATCAACATCGGCTCCAGGAGAGGCGTAGTCATCGGCATGCGCTTCGATGTAATGGCCACTACGGGCGAGAACATCACGGATCCCGACACCGGGGAACTGCTGGGGTCCGTAGAACGCCCGAAGGTCAGAGTCGAGATCACCAAGGTCCAGGAAAAGCTCGCGGTGGCGTCTACCTACAAGGAGACGCGAGTGAACGTCGGCGGGCAAGGCTTGCGCCTCGGCATGTCCGATCTGTTCATGCCCGCCAAGTGGGTCACGAAGCACGAAACCCTGAAGACCGACGAGCAGACCTGGGAGGATCTCCACGAAATGGACAGCTACGTCAAAACCGGCGATCCCGTCGTCGAGGTACTCAGCGACATCGACGAACGGGAAAAAACCGAACCAGAGCAAGCTGACGGCAGCGCCCCCGTGTCCGACTCCGCAAGCTGACCAGCTCCGCCCAGCAGCGCCGTGACCAACCCGGCGTAGCTCGCGAGATCACACATGGAGCCCGGGTCGGCCGGTTTCCGAGTCCTCGGCTGACCGACTGACGCGAAAGCGGTCGAACACCACCCGCGCGTGAGCAACCCACGCCGCCAACGCCTTCTTCCGCCCCCCCGAGAACCGTCGTGGCGTCAGCCGGCCAACACGCTCGTGACGCCGCGCGCCGTCATGCAACGGGCATGGCGTCCGGGCGGCCGGCGGCGAGCGCGTTCAGGTAGGCGAGGCACAGGTCGCGGGACCGGAAGCGCCCCCAGGCGGCTCGGTCCTGCCGTTCGACTATCGGAAACGTCGACCAGACATACCGCACGTCGTCGCGATCCGTGACGCCGTAGAGGTGGAAGAACAGCGCGTCGAGCTTCGCCCGCAGGTGCATGCGGCGCTCCTCGTCCCACGGGAACGGGGGCCGGACTGCGCCCCGTTCGTCCACGTGGCCGAGGTCACGGGCGAACGGCGCCATGTCGTGCGCCGTGTAGGTAAGCGCCAACACCGCCTCGCGGACGATCTCGGCCGCGGTCTTCGCTCCGAAGCGCACCTGCGCGTAGCGCTCGGCGGGCACGACGGGAAGCTGCTCGACGATGTACAGGTTGAGATGTTGGCCCTGCACCTTCTGGCGCGCTAGGAAGTCGAAGATCGCGGCGTTGAAGTTGGCCAGCAGCAGCCACTCGTCGCGTCCAGGCGTCGTGGGCCGCCAGATCGGCATCGTGTTGCCAACGCCGACGGCCGGCAGGAGGGCGGCGATGAATGTGCGCACGTTGGTCGGCGCCGTCACCTCCTTGAAGCCGAGCACCCAGGTCTCCGACGTCCAGCCGCAGGCCGACTCCGGGACCCAGTACTGCGGCGGCGGCAACCAGGCGGGGTCGGCGTGCTGCGCGGCCGTCGCGGGTTGCGGCTGCGCCGGCCGATGGAGGTTGCCGGGGTTGACGACGATGCCGGCGGCCCGGTGGTCGAACGCACCATCTTGCCTTCGTACAGCGGCAGCCAGCGGCCCGCCGGGCTGTCGAAGCGGTTGCCGCCGATTGCCCAGGCCCCCTCCCGCTCCTCCAGCTCGTCGCGGCGGCGAAACCGGTGCGAGTCGTTCGTCATGTCGAGCATGCGCTCGTAGCGCAACGGCCACGCGGCGACCGCCGCATCGCCCGACCGGTCAACGAGCACCGGCAGGCGTCCGTAGATCGCCGTCGTCAGCGCGGCGTCGCGGCGCGTGCGGAAGACCGGGGCGGTGCCCGTATTCGGATTCACGCGCGCGAAATC
The DNA here is from genome assembly GCA_963664545.2 of Vicinamibacterales bacterium. GTDB lineage: Bacteria > Acidobacteriota > Vicinamibacteria > Vicinamibacterales > UBA8438 > JAJEEA01. Next base: position 5,987,094 of record OY761475.2, read on the forward strand.
GCCCGCCGCCAGTTGGAAACGGCGATCGGGATCCGAGAGTTCCGACACGTCGTGCAGGTAGAACGCGCAATCCGCCGGAGTCGTTGCGGGAGCGCGCCCGGCGACGAAGACACAGAACTTGAACGATGCATGTTGGTCCGGGAAGAACACCTTCTGGTTCTTGAAGTCGTACAGCGCCCGTAGCCGTCCCTCGGTCGCCACGCTCCGGAAGAAGCGCGCCGCCGTCTTGTCGGCGGCGATGCCCGACGGCACGACCAGTCCGACCAGTCCGTCCGGCCGGACCAGCGACAGCGCCCGCTCGACGAACAGCGAGTAGAGGTTGACGTCGCCGCCGGACAGCAGCGGGTAGTTGCCGCCCCGGCGGGCGACGCGGGCGGCGGTTTCCGCGCGCCCCGCCGCGTGGCGGTACTCGGGCGCCAGCGGGTCGCCGGTCTCCTCCAGCGCCGCGACCATCCGCTTGCGGTCGGCCGCGCGCGGCTGCCGCGCGATCTCCGGACGCCGGGCCGCGAACCACTCCACCTGCTGCAGCTTCATGCGGTCCCACGGGGGATTGCCGATCACGGCGTCGAAGCCGCCCCGCCACGCGGCGGCGTCCCAGTCGGTCCACACGCCGGGGAACGCGGGCTGCCAGTTGAAGAAGCGCTCTTCGGCCGCGACCGCGCGCGCGGCGTCGAGAAGGCCGATGAAGCGTTCGTGGAGGGGAGAGGCGGGGGGCACGGCCATCTGCCCGGCCGCGATGCCCACCGGGTCGCCGAAGGCACCCTGCAGGAACTGCCGCAGCGCGGCCCGGCCGTCGGCGTCCCGCACGTCGAGCCACTCGAAGGCGTGGATCACGGCCAGGAACGCGTCGAGCGGTCCGGTCATGGCCACGATCTCCTCGAACAAGCCCGACGACTGGCTGGTCTCCTCGATCTCGGCGTCGGACAGATCCTCGATGGTCTGCATCGCCATCGCCGCGCGCGTGGCCCGGTTGAGCGGCTCGTGGAGGAAGAGCGGGCTGCCCCGCGCCTCCGTCTTGTCGAACGCCTCGCGCGCCGAGCAGCCGAAGAGGCTGTTGCCGCAGCGCAGGTGGTGATCGAGGAAGCTGAGCGGGGCGCCGGCGGTGAAGGTGTGCAGCCACAGCGACACCTTGGCCAGCTCCACCGCCATCGGATTGCGGTCCACGCCGTAGACGCAGCGCTTGAGCACCATGCGCCGCACGATGCGCCGGTCGTCGAGGCGGTCGGCGTCCACCGTCCAGCCGCGCTCCTTGGCGTTCCGCAGGACGGTGCGACGCGTCTCGTCGATGCGTTCGGTGACGGGCGAGGCGTACCCCGGCACCCTCGCTTCCGCTTCCGCCATGGCGGCGATGACGCGGTCGGCGAGGTAGTCGACGAGACCGACCAGGAAGTGCCCCGAGCCCATCGACGGGTCGCAGATGCGGAGGGCGAGGATGGCCTCGGCCGGGTCGAACTCCGTCAGCGCCTGCGCACGCCGCGCCTCGCCGAGGCGGCGGGTGGCCGGATCGCCGGCCCGCTCGGCGAAGCGATCGAGCCGGGCCTGCACCAGCGGCTCGACCGTCTCCCGCAGCACGAGGCCGACGAGCTCGGGCGGCGTGAAGTAGCTGCCGGTCGTCCTGCGGACGAACGCGTTCGGGCGGACGACGACATCGTCGCCGTCCCGCGCCAGCTCGCGTTCCAGCAGCCGCTCGTAGATCGAGCCGAGCTGCTGCACGCTGAGGTCCCGGTAGTTGATGTGCCGGCGGCCGGCGGCGGTCCGCTCGAACGACAACGCGTCGATGACGTCGGCCACGACGCCGTCGCCCAGCCGGACCGCGCCGAGCAGCGGGGTCCGCCGCCCGTCGAACAACCCGCCGTTGTAGGGCGGCAGGCCGATCGACGCGTCGCCCCGGTCGATGATCCGGCACAGATCGTCGATGGCCGACCAGTAGCCCGCAGCGTGGGCGGAGAACGCGTCGCCTTCGTCCTTGCGCCGCCCGACATCGTCGCGCACCCGCGCCCGGAGGCTGTAGTCGTCGTAGCGGGCGTCGCGCACCGGGAGCAGTTCACGGTCCTCGGCGTAGAGGATGAACAGGAGCCGGTAGAGGAGCGTCAGGGCCGCGTCCCGCACCTCCGGCAACGGCGCCTCGGGAGCAACGGCGGCGACGGCGCGGGCGAGATCGGGGAAAACGCGGTCGAAGACCAGCTCCGCCAGGCTTTCGGCGACGCGCTGCTCGTAGTACGCCCCCTCGTCGATGACCCGCTGATGGAACGTGCGGGAATCCGTGGCGCCCGGGAGGAAGGCGTCGCGCCCGAAGATCAGGACGAAAAGCCGCAACACGTGACGGCGGTCCGCCTCGGAGAGGGCGAACAGCCCCTCGTTGCAGCCCGGCACGTCGAGCACGGCGGCGAGATCGACCTCGAAGAACTGCTCCGCGACGGAACGCGCTCCGGCATGGTAGAGCCGCCAGCCGCGGCCGTTGGTGAGGATGCCCCAGCGGCAGCGGCCCGTGGTCAGGTCGTCCACACGCCGCAGGTAGCGCAGCATCTGCGTGGACGGCGCGGTGCTCGCGCGCCGGTCGGAACGGCCGTCGAGCGGCAGGGCCCAGCGCTTCGATTCGACGATGGCGAGACCCAACCCGTAGCGCCGCCACTGTTCGTCGATGCGGTTGGCGCGGTCCTTGGCCGCCTCGTCCGCGAACAGCAGGCCGTCGGGCACGTCCTCGGTGCCCTGAGCCGTCAGGTTCTGCTGGCGCAGGCTCGCCGCCCACCCCAGGCGCGCCAGCACCGGCCAGATCAGGTCGCCCTCGGTCTGACTCTCGTTCGTCCTGGATACTGTCGGGAAGCGGTCGAAGAGTGACCGCAGGTCCCCTTCGACACGGTCGACGGTCGCGTCGTCGAGGGCGCGCCACTCGTCGAGCCGGTCGATGGACCCGACGAGGAAATCACGCGTGAAGAGCGTGCCTTGGAACACGTGATGATTGTACTGTTCGCCCAGCCCGTGCGGGAACGCGTCGGGAGTCAGGCATGTGCAGCGTCAGTTGCCTGTCAACGCCAGCATGTCCCGATGGATGCCGCTCCAGGGCTGGGCGAGGTCGACGGCTCGCGCCCGGATCGAGAACCCCTCCAGGCGGAGGTCGATCGCCAGACGCTCCTTGACCGCCGGATACAGCAGGATGCCCTCGTGCCGGGGTCCGGGCGCTGTCGTCGCCTCGCGGTTCCGAAGGTAGGCCAGCAACTGATACAGGTTGTCCGCAGGGAGCTTCCTGGTGCCGTACCGGCCCGCCAGCGGCTCTGCGTAGTACTTCGTGTCCAGGATGATGCGTCGCTCTCGCGAATCGAGCAGCAAGTCGCCCTCCATCCTGCGGATTGCCGACCGATGCCGCTCCGCCGTCCCCTCGTCGTCCCACTGAATCGCGCGCCCACCGCGGTTCACCCGGAAGTCGCGCTGCTCGTGCCGAAAGAACCCAATCGCGAAGTCCTCGAACAACTTCCACATCCGTGCTTGGTCTTTGCGGAAGTCCGTGAACCGTGCATCGCCGGTGGTCTCGTTGACAAGCAGGCACTCGTGAACGAGCCGGCACACCGAGAGCAGGAACCGATAGCGGCGGCGGTTCCGATCCAGTTGCACCCGTCCGAAGACTCGCCGACTCAGCCGCACGACGCTCACCCCATCGAGCGTGCGATACGCCAGCCTGATGCGGTCCCGCACGTCGCGATCCAGATCCGCGATTCTCAGCAGCGCCGCGAGCGTGGAACGGAGGATGCGGTTGTGGAGCACGTCGTGCGACAGCTCCTCGAAGTCACACGCCACGCGGCCGCGCGACCGCAACGCCCGCGCCGCCGTGTCGCTCAGGGCGACCTTGCCCCGGATGCCGGCCAGATCTTCCCGTACTTCGCGATAGCCGCGATCGAGGCCGCGCCGAACCAGCCGAAGCGTCCCGCTGCCGAGCAGATGGCCGAGCAGATCCTGGACCCGGTTCAGGCCCTCGAGGTCCTCCAGCCGGACCACGTCCGACTCCTCGGCGTGGCCCCAGGCGTAGCACAGCAGGTAGTAGACGTTGGCGATGGGGATGTTCACCGCCTCAGCAGCTCCGCCAGTTCGTCGGCACGGTCGGGCCGGTCGAACCAGTACTCGCGCAGCAGCGGCGCGATCTGCGTCTCGACGACAGCGTCGTACCAGCCCTCATCCACGTTCTCGGCCCGGTCACCAGGCACGAAGAAGCTGTGCCCGATCTGGAATCCCGGTCCGAGGTCCTTGTCCTCGCCGATGTGCGCATTCAGTGCCGTCAGGTTCTTCTCGATCCGGTCGACGAGCTTCAGGTCCACATCTGCGTCGAGAAGGTGCTCCCGGAACTTCTCGGTCCCGTAGGCGGGCGTCAGCATCTCGAAAGCGAACCGCCGCCGCAACGCGTAGTCGACCATGGCCAGCGACCGGTCCGCGGTGTTCATCATGCCGAGCACGTGCACGTTGTCGGACACGCAGAAGCGCTCCCCCGTACGGCTGTACGTCAACGGAATCGCGTGAGCCGGCCCGCGCTTGTCCGGCTCGATGAGCATCAGCAGCTCGCCGAAGATCCTGGACAGGTTCCCCCGGTTGATTTCGTCGATGATGAACACGAACGGCGTGTCCGGCCGCGCTTCGGCCCGCTTGCAGAACTCGAAAAACACGCCGTTCCTGAGCGTGAACCCGCCGCTCTCGGTCGGTCGCCAGCCTTGCACGAAGTCCTCGTAGGCGTATGACTGGTGGAACTGCACCATCTCGATCGCATCCGGGTCCTTTCGTCCGATTCGACACCATGCGAGTCGTTTGGCGATCCACGTCTTGCCGACCCCGGGTGGACCCTGCAGGATCAGGTTCTTCTGCCCTGCTAGCGCGTCCAGCATGCGGGTGAACTGCCAACGGGGAATGAAGACGCCGTCAAGTGCCGTATCGACGCTGTACGGCTTCCGCTCTCTTCCGCCTGGCCGTGGCGGGGGCAGATCCGAATCCTTCCGCCAGACGTCCTCGAACGGCGACTGATAGAAGTCGATCTCCTCGCCGGGGCGATCGGCCTCAAGCCGCTTGCGAATCTCCAACAACTTCCGATCGATGGAAATATCGTCATCGTCGTCGGCTGGCAACGCCTCGCCCCACTTCCGGGCAAACCCATTGACGATCTCCCGCTTGTTACTCCCCACGACAATGGGCTCGAACCAGTCTGGAAACAGCAAGAACAGTAGCGCATGCCGAAACTGGCGTCTTTGGGCGCGTTCGCGACCGGCGAGCCAGCCGGCGAACTTCCACGGATCGGTCACGAGCTCTGCGCGCTGCTGCCCAGAAAGGGCGAACCAGTCAAGCATCACCAACACGATGAATTTCAGGTCGCGCCACTGCTGCGCTCGAAGGGAGCCGGTGTTCGCGCATCCCGTCAGAACATCGTCGGCGAGCGCCCAGTGATCCTTGGGAAGTCGCGCCCCGGACCACTCCCAGACCATGGTGATCCGTTCACGCTTCGTATTCGGCTTAACGTCCCTCACGATGAGATAGAACGTCCAAGTCATCTCGGACCACAGGCGTTTCGCCTCTGGAGGAGCGGGATCTAGTTGCCGCCGCAGTTTCTCGTAGAAGGGATCCGAACCCTCGTCGGGGTTTTCGACGAAGTGAACGCGGAGCTGCTCGAAGTTCTGTCCCGTCCACAGCCGTTCGTCGCCGAACAGCGATCCGCCGGCCAGCAGGCACTGCTGCTTCCACCGATCGGCGGCGGGGAGTATGGCGGCCGCTTGTTGTTTGCTCATCACGTGTCCCTTCAGGGAGCGGAAGAACCGAAGGCTGCGAACACGCCGCCCGGCAACGACGGAACGGCATCGCGCGTAGGGTCGATCGGCGGCCGGCGGCTGAACACAACGGCCGGCTCACCCGAAGATGTCCTCCACCGGAAAGTCGAGTTCGGCAACCGCGCTCGCCTTGATACGGTCCCCGCACCGCAGCACCTGCTCGCGGGCGTATCCGCCATGTCGCGGGTCTCTCCGTCGGTCAGCTCTATCAGCTCTACGCGGTCGTCCTCGGTGAAGATCTCGGCTTCGCCCATGCGCGCGAAGTCCTCGACCGTGAAGCGAACGATGCCTGCGACTGCCATAGCGCAATCCCCGACCAGACCGGAAGGCCGGCCAAGCGTCGTCGATCATACCAGCCGTGGCGAAGTGCGGGCGCGCGGCCAAGCGGTGCCGGGAGCACGTCGGAACCGGTCCGCGAATGAGGGCTACGCCATGTCGGCACCGCGCGAGATTGCACAGAAGTGTGTCGTGGCCGTCGGCATGAGAGGAGTCCTCGTCTCGACAGTTCGGATCTCCACGCACTCGAAAAACTCCGCGACCACCTGCGTTTTTTGCTTGACAGCTTTTTGGGAGCCAGCCGGCCCGATTCCGGCACCCGGCCAGGAATGCCCTCTGCCGCCCCTCAGACACGGCAGGCTGCACGAAGCCGGGCGCCGGACCCGAATCCGCCGAACCGTGGCCCGTTCGGTGCCCTGACCGGCGCACAAGCCGCCCAAAATCAGTGGGTTACGATGGGGTATGCACCCTGAAGCGACACCCGATGTCTCTGCGTCCCCGCTGCACGCCACAGACCCCGTTGTGCCCAAGAGCGACGCACCCGCACCGTGGCCCCGGTGCCCCGACGATCCATACGTCGAGGTCGCAGCGCTCGGCGACCGCATCGTTGTGCCCAAGAGCGACGCACCCGCACCACGACCCTGGTGCCCCGACGGTCCCCAAGCCGAAGTCGTGGCGCTCGGCGACTACACCACTGTGCTCGAGAGCGACCCACCCGCGCTGCGACCTTGGTGCCCCGACGGTCCCCAGGCCGAGGTCGTCGCCCTCGGCGACCGCATCGCCGAGCTGTCCGCCCGCATTCAGGCCGCCACCTGGGAGCTGCTGAGCCTGATACGCCAGTTCGACGAGAGAAACGGCTGGGCCGGCTGCACATCGTGCGCCGAATGGCTGGGCTGGCGCGCCGGGCTCGCCCCGGGCGCGGCCCGCGAGCACGTGCGGGTGGCCCGCGCCCTTGCCGACCTGCCGAAGCTGAGTGACGCCATGCGGCGCGGCCGGGTCTCCTACTCGAAGATGCGGGCGATCACGCGGGTGGCGACGCCCGAGACCGAAGACGATCTGCTGAACCTGGCGCTGTCGGGCACGGCCGCCCACGTGGAGAAGATCATCAGGGCATGGCGGCGGGTCGACGGCTTGGCGGAGCAGGCCGAAGACCGGCGGCGGCACGAGACGCGATCGCTACGGACGTGGGTGGACGAGAACGGGATGGTGGTGGTGCGGGGACGGTTGACGCCGGAGGTGGGAGCGGTCGTGCGGCGGGCGCTCGAGGCGGCCTGCGACCAGGCCCGCGCCGCCGACACGCCGACGGCGGACGCGGATGGAGAAGCCGTCCCCGGCGCAGAGCCGGAGGGGCCGTCGCTGGCGCAGCGGCAGGCGGATGCGCTGGGGGTGGTCGCGGAGTGCGCGCTGTCGGGCGGACTCGACCGGGGAACGGCGGGCGACCGGTATCAGGTGGTCGTGCACGTGGACGCGGACGCCCTGTCCGAGGTGCCGGACGTTCCCGCGGGAACGCGGTTGCCGGCCACCGGCTTGGGTCCGGACGCGACCGTTGCGGACGTTCCCGCGGGAACGTCGGCGACGGCCGCAACTGGATCGGAGCCGCGCGACGGCGGGCACGCGGCCACGGGACCGCCGGCTGCGGCGACCGGCGGTCAGGAGACCCGTCCGGAGGCCATCCGACGCGCGGAACGCGGCGGCCCGTCTCGCCGGTCGCCGGCCCCGTGTCCGAGCCGGCACTCGGCCGCGCCCATCCCGGCCGCCCACGCGCAGACGGTGTTGGACGAGGCGGGGGGCATCCACATCTCGGCGGAAACGGCGCGGCGGCTGGCCTGCGACGCGGCGACGGTCAGCATGCGGCACGGCCCCGGCGGCGAGATCCTCAACGTCGGCCGCCGGACCCGCACCATCTCGCCGGCCCTGCGGCGGGCGCTGAACGCCCGCGACCGTCAGTGCCGGTTTCCGGGATGCCGGAACCGGCGCTGCGATGCTCACCATCTGGCGCACTGGGCCCACGGGGGCGCGACGGCCCTCGACAACCTCGTGCTGCTGTGCCGCCGTCACCACCGGGCAGTGCACGAGGAGGGGTTCCGCGTCACCCTGGACGCTCAGGGAGACGTCCGTTTCTTCCAGCCGGACGGCCGTCCGCTGCCGGAAGCGCCGGCGCCGCCGGACTGGACGGGCAGGCCGCTGGCGCCGGTGCGCGCGCGGCTCGAGCGGGAGGGCATCGACATCGATCCCGACACCCTCACGCCGGACTGGCGCGGCGAGCATCTGGACCTGGATTGGGTGATCCACCAGCTTTGGCGTCCGCGCCCGACGGCAGAGGCGGCCGGCGGGCAGCGGGGTGTCCGACCACCCATGACCGCGAGCGCGGGGGGTGACGTCTGACTTGCACCGTGCGCTGCGATCGGAGGCACCGGCATCGGAATCGCCTGCCGATATCTGACGACCGCGACGCCGGGCCCGCCGTCGACGCCCGCCCTCATGCGGGCCGATGGCCGCAGGCGCCCAACCACCCATGACCGCGAGCGCGGTTGGCCGTTGCCATCAACCCATTGCTGTCGATCGCGACCCCAACCGCACCCGTCGACCCTCGTCCTCATGCGAACCGACGGATGCGGAGCCCCTCACGGCAGCGCGAAGGCGATCAGCTCCCCGTGGTAGGTCCCGCCGCCGACGGCGAGCACCAGATACTGCCGGCCGTCGAGCATGTACGTCATCGGCGACCCCGTCTGGGCGGCGGGCAGATACACCGCCCCCCGATCTTCCCCCGTCGCCTTGTCGTAGGCGCGCAGCATGGCCCCGCGCGCGCCGGACGGCGTGGTGACGGTCCCCCCCTCGCCGCTGATGACCAAGGTCTTCGTGGTCAGCGTGCCGATGCCGCCGGAGCTGCCGCCGGCCCCGCCGGTGCGGCCGGTGCGCGGGATGTCGAGGCCGCGCAGGGCGGGATGGTTGCGCACGAAGTCGGGGGTCTCGCCGTGCGCGATCTGCCACACGATCTCTCCCTCGTTGAGGTCGATGGCGGTGATGCGGCCCCACGGCGGCTTCATCATCGGGAGCCCGCGCACCGTGGGGGGCCGGAGCCGGCCGCTGACGTAGTCCATGTCCGAACGCTCGGGGTCGTTGACAAGGCCGATGGCCCGGTTGAGGGTGTGGGAGTACAGGTAGAGCATGCCGGTGTCGGGGTCGAACGAGCCGCCCGGCCAGTTGGCGCCGTTAGGGACGAACAGGGTCGCGAGCAGCCCGTCCTGGCCGCGCACGATGGGCGGGGTGAAGACGGGTCCGGTGCGGTAGCGCGACGCGATCTCGAGGGCCTCGGCGTGCAACTCGGGGGTAAAGTCGATCAGCTCGTCGAGGGTGAACCCCTGCCGCTCGAACGGCGGGGGCTTGGTGGGGAACGGCTGGGTGGGCGAGTACCACTCGCCGGGGACATTCCCCGCCGGCACCGGCCGCTCCTCAATGGGCCAGACCGGCTCGCCGGTAACGCGATCGAACACGTACACCCACCCCTGCTTGACGGGCTGGGCCACCGCCTTGATCTCGCGGCCGCCGACGGTGATGTCGACGAGGATCGGCGGGCACGGCACGTCGTAGTCCCAGATGGGATGGTGCACGAACTGGAAGTGCCAGAGCCGCTCGCCGGTCTCGAGGTCGACGGCGACGAGGCTCTCCGCGAACAGGTTGTCGCCGGGCCGGTGGCCGCCGTAGTAGTCGCCGGTCGGGATCTCGATCGGGAGGTAGGCGATGCCCAGCTCCTCGTCGACGGTCAGGTTGGTCCAGATGCCGGTGTTCCCGGTGTAGACGGCGGAATCGTTCAGCCACGTGTCGCGCCCGAACTGGCCGGGCCGGGGGATGGTGTGGAAGATCCACCGGCGCTCGCCGGTGCGGGCGTCGTAGCCGCGGATGTAGCCCTTGACGTTCTCGCGGCTCGGCGGCGAGCCACCGGAGCGGTGCGAGGCGCCGACGATGACCACGTCGCGGGCGACGACGGGGGCGCTGTTCCACCCGATCTCGCCGGTCAGGGGATCGATGAACTGGTCGTTGTCGCGCTTCAGGTCGACGATGCCGTCCTCGCCGAACCCGGGCACCGGCCGCCCCGTCCGGGCGTCGAGCCCCACGAGCTGGTAGCCGATGGTCACCAGGTAGATGCGCTCGTCGCCCTCGCCGTCGGTCCAGTAGGCGACGCCGCGGCCCGACATGCGGCGGATGGCGTTCATCCCCCGCTGCCCCTCGTCGAGCCGGTAGACCCACAGCAGCTCGCCGGTGGCCGCGTCCAGCGCCACCACGTTGCGGCGGCTGCCGGCCGTCGCGTAGAGCACGCCGTCGACCATCAGCGGCGTGGCCTGGTAGTTGAAGTCGGGAAACGGCCCGAGGTTGGTGGTGCGGAAGCGCCACTCCACCTCGAGGTCGTCGAAGTTGTCGCCGTCGATCTGGTCGAGCGGCGCGTACCGCGTGCTGCCCAGATCGCCGCCGTAGGTCCGCCACTCCCCGCCTGCCGCCCCGTGCTGGGCGAAGCCGGCGGTCGCCCCCCCGAGCAGGAGCATCGCCGCCACCGCCGCGCACGCTCCCGCATCACGCACATTCATCTCTCGTGCCATTCGCCGTCTCCCCCTCGCTCCGGCGGCCGCCGCTTCTCCGCGGCTACCATCCCCATGCCGCCCGGTTCTGATCGAGCTCCAGAACCGTGGTACTCCCGCCGTTCCGCATCGCGGCCGCCGTCTCGCGGCGGATTCTCTCCGCGTCAGCCCCCGCCGCAGTGAGCAATGCGTTGATCCCGTCCTCCTCGAATCGCTCCGCGAGGTCGCCCGGCCTCTCGTAGGTCCGTGTCTCACCGCCGAGTCCGGTCTCGGTCTCGACGACTGCGGCGCCGTTGCGCGCGAGCAACCGTACGCGTCGGTAGACTACCCCCATCACTGCGTTGCTGGCGTGAGAGGCAGGATCGGTCCGTATCGCTTCGAGCCGGGGCGGCACACCATGAAGCCCGCGGGGCCCCTCCTCCGCGAACTTCTCACGCTCGATCTCCCAGCTTGCGAGCCGCCAGCGGATATCGTCTCCCGCCAACGCGTTGACGGCTATGGCGAGCGCCCGCGGCGCCGCGGTCCCGGCCACTGCTAGGTCGTAGAGGTCGCGGACCGGCGGGTTCAGGGAGCGGTTGATGAACTTTCCGGTCAGGATCTGGCTCGACGCCAGCACGGTGGCCGCTCCGCCGTCGACGACCGCCCGTTGATGACCGACTTGCGGTTGCGGCTCGGCGGCCAGCATCTCGATTCGCGATTCCTCGAACAGGATCTGGCTGAATCGACCGAACGTGATCTTCCTGGCCCCGGCCGCCGCGAGCCGACGGTGAAGTTCCGGTGCGGCTCCGGGGTGCAGGAACCGCGTCTCGGTTTGCGGATGGACGAGCAAGTCGATGTCGTGGCTCGCCCGGTGGCGCCAGCGCGCGGCGAGGATGGTTCCTCCCCCGATCTGCCAACCGCTCCGCTCCGGCGTGCGCGGCGTCACGTACGCGTCCAGGATTGCGCGTGTCCGGCGGAGGAGGGTCCGGGCCGGTTCCGGCAGCGTCAGGTCCTCCACCTTCCGCCCACTTTCCGGGTGTTCATGCTCGCGCCAGCCGGTTGAATGCCCTCGCGACCTGCGGATGGTCCGCCTCCGCCCGGTGGAAGGCAGCGACCAGCTCGCGGAACGTGTACACCTCTTCCACCCAGGCCAGGACGATCTGCGCGGGCTCCGCCTCCCGGGCCCACATGCGGATCAGAACCCGCTGGCGCGTCGTCGGCGCTTCGGCATGGACCGCGTCGTAGAACTCCCCGGTGGTCGGCCGGACCGGCCAACCGCAGCAACTGCTGGCGATGCGGCTCCGAACCGTGGCGCTCCGCTCCCGGATGGCCTCGGGATCGTGTCCCGGCAGGTACTTTCTTCGGATGCCCTCGTCGGCGCGGCGGTCGCTGAAGGCCTCGGCCGGCGCCAGGACGTCGGGTTCCTCGTCGCGGTGCACGGCCTTCGCCCGCCGACGCAGCACGCGCCACTCGTCCATCGTCATCACAGTCTCCGACCGCCGAGATCGCCCCTAGTCGGGGAATGGCGGACGCGAACGGACCGGCCGACGACGGCCCCGGCCGGCACGCGACGCAGACCGCCTGCACCGACGAAGCGCGCCACTTCCGCTACGCGACGAGGTCCTCGGCGCCTGCGGCGTGTCGGCGGCCCTGCGCCCACCGACATCCGGCCGCCCCGGTCGGGCATCGGGACGCTCGACCCGGAGGGACGCGGTCCTGAGCCCAGCCACTCGCGCCGCCGCCCTCCCGGTAGCCTACCGCAGGCGCGCCGCGACGGCACGTTGATTCCGCCGGACCGGTCCACTACGATAGGGGTTCGGCGCATGCCGCGCCGCCGTCACACCGCCAAGCGAGGAGACCGTCCTGATGCCTGCATCGAGCCTTCGGGGACGCTGGTTCGCGGCCGGCCTGAGCGCCGCCGCCATCGCCGTGACCGCCGCGCCGGCTGCCGCCGGGGCCGGGAACGAGGCCGACGTCACCTACCACCGCGACATCGCGCCCATCCTCGAGCGGAGCTGCCAGCACTGCCACCAGCCCGAGTCGGTGGCCCCGATGTCGCTGCTGACCTACGAAGACGTGCGGCCCTGGGCGCGGTCCATCAAGTACCGCACGGGGCGGATCGGCAAGCCCGACGTGATGCCGCCGTGGTACATCGAGAAGGACGTCGGCATCCAGGACTACAAGGGCGACATCTCACTGAGCGCCGACGAGATCGCCCTCATCGCGGCGTGGGTCGACGACGGCGCCCCGCGCGGCGAGCCCGTCGACCGGCCGGCCGTCGCCCGCGTCGTCGACGCGTCGGGCTGGCAGATCGGCGAGCCCGATCTCGTGGTCCGGTCCCCGGAGATCGAGGTTTCGGCGACGGCCCCGGACTGGTGGGGGCCGATGGGCGAGTCGGAGACCGGCCTCACCGAGGACCGCTACGTCTCGGCCGTCGAGATGCGCGAGCTGAGCACCTACGAGGGGCTGCCCGAGCGCGACACCATCGGCGGGCTCTACGTCATCCACCACCTCGTCGTGCTGCCCGTCGGCCCCGACGGACGGCCGGTCGAGGAGGCCGGCTTCTGGCCCGTCCACGAGGTGGGGCGCAACCCCGACGTCTTCCACCCCGACGCGGGCAAGCTGCTGAAGGCGGGCTCGAAGATCCTCTTCCCGTCCGCCCACCTGCACTCGAACGGGCGGCACACCCGCGCCCAGCTCGAGATCGGGTTCAGGTTCCACCCCGAGGGCTACGAGCCGTCGCGCACGGTGCAGATCATCGGCCCCGCCACCGTCGAGCTCGACATCCGGCCGATGGAGGCCGACCAGGAGTTCGAGGCGTTCAGCACCCTGATGGAGCACACCAAGATGATGGTGTACGAGCCCCACATGCACGCGGCGGGGGTGCGGATGTGCCTGGACGCCATCTGGCAGAACAACGTCGAGACGCTGAGCTGCGCCGGCTACAACCACAACTGGGTGCGCGTGTACACCTTCGAGGACGACGCGGCGCCGCTGCTGCCGCGGGGCACCATCCTCCGCATCAGGGGCTACTTCGACAACACCCCGAGCAACCCCAACGTCTCCGACCCGCGGAACTGGTCGGGGCTGGGCCACCGCTCGATCGACAACATGATGATCAACATCGGGCAGGCGGTGTCGCTGACCGACCAGGAGTTCGCCGACGAGATGGCGGCGCGGCGCGCACGCCTGGGCCTCGCGCCGGGGGAGACGGTCATCGGGTGCCCGCTGTGCGGCTACCCCGACCCGTCGGAGCTGGTGCCGGCCGCGGCCGACAACACCGAGGGGCAGTAACGATGGCGAGCACGACGCCGACGCCGGCACTGCGAGGGACGGGAACCGCGGCGGCCGCCGCGCTCCTCCTGGCCGCGGCCATCGTCGCCGCCCCGGTCGCGGTCCAGGCCCAGGATCAGGGCGGGGCCGGGGACCGGCGGGGGCGCGAGCTGAGCATCTCCCCCGCCTACGAGGGCTGGGAGAGGAACGACGACGGCTCGTTCAACCTCGTCTTCGGCTACATGAACCGGAGCTGGGACCCGGCCGAGATCCCCATCGGCCTCGACAACCGCATCGAGCCGGGCAACCCGGACCGCGGCCAGCCGACGCGCTTCCAGCCGCGGCGGAACCGGCACGTGTTCCGCATCCGCGTGCCCGCCGACTTCGGCGATCAGGAGCTGGTATGGACGGTCGTCAGGCGCGGCGAGATCGAGCGCGCCTACGCGACCCTGCATCCAGACTACTTCCTCGACGACATCGCGATCATGAACAACAACGGCGCCGGCGGCCCGGCCGGCGGCGCCTACAACATCTTCGGCAACCAGCGGCCGGATCTGGCGGTCGACGACCTGTCGGTGCGCCGCACCACCGTCGGCGAACCGGTGGTCCTGCGGGCGCGCGCCACCGACGACGGCGTGCCGAGGACGCGCAACATGCCCGCCCCGCGCATCGGCACGACCCGCATCGGGGCGGGCACCCCGAACAGCGCGAGCGGCCTGCGCGTCGCCTGGATCGTCTACCGCGGCCCTGGCGCGGTCACCTTCGACCCGCCGCAGTTCAAGGTCTGGGAAGACTACCGAGCCGGCGCCGACTCGCCGTGGGCGCCGGGCTGGAAGACGCCGGAGCCGCCCGAGGACGGGACGTGGGCGGTCGAGGCGACCTTCCACCGGCCGGGCCGTTACGTCATCCGCGCCCTCGCCCACGACGGGGGCCTCGCCACCCATCAGGACGTGACCGTCACCGTCGGACCCTGAGCCATGGGAGACACGCGGCTCCGAACGGCGGGGCGGGCTCCCGCCGGGCTCACGGGCCTGGTCGCGGTCGCCGTCCTCGCGGGTGCCGCGGCGCCGGGAACGGCCCAATCCGGGCGCAACCTGGAGCGCCCCGGACACTGGGAGGTCCGGTACGACGACGGAACGGTCGCCGCCGAGCGCCGCTTCGTGGTCATGCGGCCCGGCTGGCACATCTTCGCGGGCCCCGGCGGCCTGCTGTGGGACAGCGGGCGCTTCGCGTCGGGCAGCTACGGTGTGAGCAGCACCGTCTATCTGTTCCCGGAGGGCGACCCCGACCAGTCCGGCTCGACGCGGCTCGACAGCGCCTACGGCCTGTTCCTCGGCGGCCGGGACCTCGACGGCGAGACGCCCGCCTACTTGTCATTCCTGATCGGCAACGACCGGCGGTTCCGCGTCGCCGGCCATGCGGGCGGCGACACGACCGAGTTCGTCCCGTGGACCACGCACGAGGCCATCGCGACGCTCGGCGAGACCGCCGGAGGCCCGGCGGAGAACGTGCTCGCCGTCGACATCCGGGACGATGCGGTGAACTTCTACGTCAACGATGCGCTGGTCTCCGAGCTTGCCCGGGATGGGCTGCCGCTGGACGGGGTCATCGGACTGCGCGCCGGCGTCGGCCTCAGCCTGCACGTGACCGAGATCGCCATCGGGCCGAACCGCCGGAACCGGTAGCCTCGGCGCCCTGCGCGGACGGGCGCCGGGGAATAGCGGCCATCGCCGGAACCGGGCACCGTCCCGCCAACCCGGCAACACCGCGCTCGCTCCGGGGAGACGCCGCTACTCCCGCCCCACCTGCCAGAGCAGAAAGCTCACGGTGTCGACCATCTCGTCGATCTGCTGGCTCACCGGCTGGCCGCCGGAGTGGCCGGCCTGGGTGTGGTAGCGGAGCAGGACGGGCTCGTCAGAGCCGCTCCTCGCCTGCATCAGGGCGGTCATCTTCCGCGCGTGCAGCGGTGCCACGCGCGTGTCGCCGTCGCCCGACAGGTACAGCGTCGCCGGGTAGTCGCCGCCGTCGACGACGTTGTGGTACGGCGAGTACGCGTGGATGTACGCGAACTGCTCGGGGTCGTCGCTCGACCCGTACTCGGGCACCCAGAAGCTGGCCACGAGGAACTGGTGGTAGCGGACCATGTCGAGCAGCGGATAGGTGCAGACCACCGCCCCGAACAGGTCGGGCCGCTGGTTCGACACCGCGCCGACGAGGAGCCCGCCGTTGCTGCCCCCGCGGATGGCGAGGTGCTCGGGGCTCGTGTAGCCCTCCGCGACTAGGTGCTCGGCCGCGGCGATGAAGTCGTCGAAGACGTTCTGCTTGCTCTCGAGCATGCCGGCGCGGTGCCACTCTTCCCCGAACTCGCCGCCCCCGCGCAGGTTCGCCTGGGCGAAGACGCCGCCCGACTCGAGCCACGTCGTCGCGAGGGCCGAGAACGACGGCGTCATGCTGTTGTTGAAGCCGCCGTAACCGTACAGCAGCGTCGGGTTGGTCCCGTCGAGGACGACGTCGGGCCGGTGGACGACGAACATCGGGACCTCGGTGCCGTCCTTCGACGCGAACCGGCGCTGCGTGACGGTGTAGGCGGCGGGGTCGACAGGCAGCTCGGGCTCGGCCCACACCGACTGCTCGCCGGTGGCGAGGTCGTAGCGATAGATGGTGCTCGGCACGTGGAAGGTCTGGAACGTGAAGAAGGCCTCGTCGCTGGTCCAGCGGCCCGCGCCGCCGCCGACCGAGCCGAGGGTGTCGAAGGCGATGTCGCGGACGTGGGTTCCGTCGAGTTCGTGGACGGCGACCCGCGGCTGCACGTCCTGCAGGTACGACACGGCGAGCCTCCCGCCGAGGGCGGCGGCCCCCTCCACGACCACGTCGTCGCGCTCGGGGACGACCTCGCGCCACCGCTCGAAGGCGGGGTCGGCGGGGTCGGCCAGCACGACCCGCTTGTTCGGGGCGTCGAGGTTGGTGACGATGACGAGCTCATCGCCCGCGAACGAGGCCCACGACTCGGAGACCCCGTCGGCGACGGCGGTCACGAACGGCGTGTCGCGCCGGAGGTCCTTGACATGGATCTCGGTCGGCCCCGACGAGCCCTCGATGACGTGGACGACCATCCAGCGCCCGTCGTCGGAGATGACGCTGACGGGTATCTGGTGGCGCTCGTAGCCCTCGCCGAAGAGCTGCACGTCGTCGGCCATCGGCGTCCCGAACGCGTGGAACATCACCCGCGGCGTCACGTCGCCGTAGCGCTCGTAGTAGAGCCCGCCGCCGTCCGCGGCCAGGGTCACCCCGCCGTAGCGGGCGGCCGGCAGCACGTCGTCGAGGTCCCCGCCGGTATCGACGTCGCGGACGCGGATGGAGACCTCGTCGACGCCCCCCTCGCGGACCGCGTAGGCCACCCGCGTCCCGTCGTCGGAGATGTCCCACAGGGCCACGCTCGTCGAGTGGTCGGGGCTCATCGGGTGCGGGTCGATGAGCACGCGATCCTCGCCGTCGAGGCCCTCGCGCACATAGACCACCGACAGGTCCTGGTCGGCGCCCCGTTTGCTGTAGAAGTAGCGCCCGCCGCGCTCGTTCGGCAGGCCGACCACGTCGCGCTGGAGCACCGACGCGGCCTGCGCCCGCAGCTCGTCGCGGCCGGGCAGGGTGCCCAGCACCGCATCGGTGTAGGCGTTCTGGGCGTCGATCCAGGCGCGCGTCTCGGGTGCCTCCTGGTCCTCGAGCCAGCGGTAGGGGTCGGGCACCTCGACGCCGTGCAGCGTGTCGACGACCTCCCGGACGTCGGTGGGGGGTGGCGGCGGCACGTCGATTCCCGACTGCCCGGCGCCGACGGCCATCAACGCCATGCCGACGATTCCTGCGATGCGTCGCAATCCGACCATGCTGTCCTCCCGAACATAGACATGATTAGCGTAGCGCATTTTCGGCATTCCGGAGTGCTCTCCTGATAAAATCGAAGCCCGCGGTCAACCATGGAACCTACCGAGCCAGTCACCGTGACGCTGTCCGGGACCGTCGTTCGCGAGATCGATCGGCAGGAATCGGATCGGAGCCGTTTCGTGCGCGAAGCGGTCCGGCACGAACTCGACCGCCGACGCCGCGACGCCCTGCGCGCGTCCGTCGAGAACCCTCACGTCGACGCCCCCCGGCTCGCCGAGGCGGGGTTCGACGAATGGGCGTCCCGTATGCCGACGGAAGACGCCGATGCCCTGGTCGACCCATCGGCCGGCCGACCGGTCCGCTGGCGACACGGCCACGGCTGGACCGAGAGTAGAACGTGACGCTCGGTCGCGGTTCCGTCGTGCTGCTCGCTCTCGATCCCACCATCGGCCACGAGCAAAGGGGCACTCGGCCGTGCATCATCGTCAGTGATGCCGACGTCATCGCGGATCAACGCTTTCCGCTGATTGGCGTCGTACCAGTGACCGGCACGCCGGGCAGAGGGGCGCTCTACCCAGCGCTGCAACCCGGAGCGAGCGGACTCGTTCGAGAATCCTGCGCACTCGTCGATCACGTGCGATCAGTCGACAAGCGGCGGGTGCGCCGCGTCTTCGGACGGATTCGCCCAGAAGAAATGCTCGCGGTCGACGAAGGACTGAGACTGTTCCTCGGTCTTGGCGATTCGGAACTCCCGGGTCACACGGATTGAGCGTCACCGGCCGTCATCGCCGTAGATGTCCTCGCGCGTCCATGGGCGTTCGTTTCCGATGTCGACATGATGGAGCCGAATGGGCGGGTATCCTCCCTCCGGAGGCGCCGTCTGCGCCGCCTCCACCAATATCTCCCGCACTTCGCCCTGAACGGATCGATGATGAGCCCGGGCTCGTCGCTTCAACGCCCTCATCGTCTGCTCGGACAGCTCGCGCACATGGATGCCAGGCATGATGTCATTGTGACACCATCCCGAATCGAGAGCACGAGGATGCCCGGAAGGCCGCGTCGAGACCGGATCCACGTGCCCTGGACGCGTGGGCGCGGCTCAGTCCGCCCGCAGCAGACGGTGGTACTCCAGCGCCGCGCCGAGGGCTCGCCGCGACGACGGCCGCCGCGGCCCGCCCGAACGCACCATCATGGTCCGTGCCCGCGGCGACCGCAAGGCCCCGCGACGTCTCCCGGCTCGCCGCCATGGTACGATCCCGACCATGCGTGACCTGCTCGCCCTCGGCAGGCAAATCCTCGCCCGGCAGCCCTTCAGCACGCTCCTGGGCGCCGAGCTGCTGGCCGGGGCGGAGGGCAGCGCCGAGATCAGGGTCCCGATCCGTGACGACCTGACGCAGCACTACGGGTTCGTCCACGGCGGCGTCATCGGTGCCGCCGCCGACACCGCGCTCACCTTCGCGGGCGGCACCGTGCTGGGCGGCAGCGTCGTGACGGCGGGGTTCACCATCAACTTCCTGCGGCCGGCGAAGGGTGACTTCCTGGTCGCCCGCGCCACGGTGGTCCACCGCGGCCGGACCCAGGCCGTCTGCCGCTGCGACGTGTTCGTGTCGGAAGACGGCGTCGAACGGCTGTGCGCGGCCGCGCAGGGCACCATCGCCGAGCTCGGTCCCGGCGACGGGAAGGGAGAACGACCGTGACGATCTTCCGGCCGGCAGGGCAACGATCATCGAGCTCGGTCCCGGGGACGCGAAGGAGGACACCGTGACGACCTTCCGGCCGGCGGTGCTGTCGGCGATTGTCGTGCTCGCGCCGGCCGCGGAACCCGCGGCCGCGCAGCAGGAGGTCCCGGACGCGGGACCCGCGGCGGCGCGGCAGGACGTGCCGGATGCGGGCGGCCGAGTATACGGCTTGGTCGGGGGGGCGATCGGCCCCGGCGAGTTCGCCGCGGTCGGGGTCGGCGCGGGGCTCCGGCTGACGAGCCGCGTCGGCCTGGACGTGGAGCTGACCTACCTGGACGGCGATGACGACGACTACTGGCCGGGGTGGTCCGGCGCCGTTTCGGTGTTCAACGCGATGCCCCCGGCCGAGGACTACCCGCCTTTCCATGTCGACATCGACGACCTGTCGTTCGCGCCCCCGCGAAGAAGCATGACCACGTTCCTGACGAAGTTCACCGTCGAGTTCCCGGTCGCCGACGGCCTCCTGTTCCCGTACCTCAGCGGCGGGGGCGGCGTCGCCCGCACGACGGAAGGCTACGACGCCTTTCCCTTCCCGCTGATTCCGTGGGATGACCTGCCTCACGACGCGGTCGACGCCGTGGACGCCGTCGACGCCGACGGCAGCCTCCACTTCAGCGACTTCGGGGTGTTCCCGCGTCCCGCCGCGTACTCCGAGATCGGGCTCGCGCTGGTGCTCGGCGGCGGGGTCGACGTGCGGTTGTGGCGGGGGCTCGCGGTCGGCGGCGACATCCGCTGGCTGCGCGTGCTCCGCGACTACGACGCCCTCGACCTGGCCCAGGTGACGGCCCGGTTGAGCTACCGATTCTGATGACCGCCGGAGGGACTCACGGCGGCGGCATGATGGCCTCCGCCGGCCGATCCCGGCTCCCCGCCGTCGCGGTCTTCACGTACAATCAGGGCCGGCGCAGGAAGGACCCGCGCCCCCCGAGAGGGCTTTCCACCAAGGAGATCGACATGTGCGATGAGAGAACCGATTTCGCCACCCAGAAGTACCTGCGCGCGCGGGAGATGACCCGCCGGCAGTTCGGGGCCGTTTCGGCGGGGGCCGGACTGGCGATGCTGCTGCCCCGGGCCGCTGACGCCCAGGCCGTCACCGAGTCCGAGATCGACGTCACGACCCCCGACGGGGTCTGCGACAGCTACTTCGTGCACCCCGCGAGCGGCGCCCACCCCGGCGTCCTCATCTGGCCCGACGCCTTCGGCCTGCGGCCCGCGAAGCGCCAGATGGCGAAGCGGCTCGCCGAGTCGGGCTACTCGGTGCTCGTCGTCAACCAGTACTACCGGTCGCAGCGGACGCCCATCGTGGACAGCACCAACTTCGCCGAGGTCGCCCCCATCGTCAGGCCGCTGATGGCCACGCTGAACCCCGAGACCCACGTCTCGGACGCGCGGGCGTTCGTGAGCTTCCTCGACGACCAGGCGTCGGTCGACAGCAGCCGCAAGATGGGGACCATGGGCTACTGCATGGGCGGCCCCATCACCATGCGCACCGCGGCGGCCCTGCCCGACCGCATCGGCGCCGGCGCGTCGTTCCACGGCGGCGGCCTCGTGACCGACGGGGACGACAGCCCGCACCTCCTCGTGCCGCAGATGACCGCGCACTACCTGTTCGCGATCGCCGAGAACGACGACGAGAACGAGCCCGAAGCGAAGAACGTCCTGCGCGAGGCGTTCGACGAGGCGGGTCTGCCGGCCGAGATCGAGGTGTACGAGGGCGCGCTGCACGGCTGGTGCCCGCCCGACACCCAGGTCTACCACGAGGCGCAGGCGGAGCGGGCGTGGAGCCGCCTCCTCGCCCTGTTCGAGCGCGCGCTGGCGTAGCGCGTCCGCAAGGCTGCGTAGCGCGTCACACGGAGCGCATCGCCGCGTGCCGGGCGCGCCCGTCCCCAGGGCGCGCCCGGCCGCGACGCAGACTGCTATTCCGGTCGGTGCGGCAGCAGTTCCCAGTACAGGCTGCCGCCCACGAGATCGCCTTCGTCGGTGGTGCGCGGCCGCCCGCCGAGGCGAAGGACATCGCCCTCGAGGAGGTAGAGGCGCTCGGCGTCCGTCACCCCCTCGACCGGCCGCGTCCGTCCTTCCTGGTGGTGGACGACGTACTGCGGCTCGGCGTCCTCGTGGACGGTGAACGTCCCGAAGTAGCCGCCGTAGGTCCGGTACGCGGCCATCGCCTCGGCCGGCGTGGGGGTGGCGTCCGCGTACGGCGTGCGCCCCTCGCGCGCCATCAGGTGCACCATCATGTGGCCGGTCGGCGTGTAGATGATCCAGGAGCCGGCGCGGCCGTAGTTCCGGTCCCCGCGCCAGAACTCGCTGCCGCGGTCCTCGTACCGGTCCGTGTAGAGGAGCTGGCGGAACCCGACGAAGCGCTGCGCCTCTTCCGACAGCTCGGCGTCGGGCAGCCGCTCCCAGACGACCTGCCGCGTGCCGCCGCTCTTGGTCCCGTCGGCCGCCGCCGGCGTGAGGATGAGCCGGTCGCCGTCGAGGTCGTAGAAGCGCTTCGCGTCGACCTCGGCGCCGGGGTTGATCTGGCCGATCCGGTGGTGGACCAGGAACCCGCCCTCGTCGTCCTCCTGGACGCTGAACGGGCCGAAGTACGCGGTGTAGCCCTCCAGCGCCGCCTGCACCTCCTCCGGCGTCGGCCCGTCGTCGGAGAACGGCTCCCGGTCGAGGGGCATGACGTTGACCGCCATGTACCCGGTGTCGCTGTAGGTGATGTAGCCGAGCGAGTTGAAGTCGGCCACCGGGACCCACGCGCCGCTCTCGTCCTTGACGTTGCGGCCGGCGAGACGGTAGGTCCCGACGATCGGGCCGCGCGGGAGGCCGCTCGGCGCGGCCGCGTCCTCGGCGGCCGGGGCAGGCTCGGGCGTGGCCGCGCCCTCGGCCGCGGGGGCGGGCATCTCCGCGCAGCCGGC
Organism: Vicinamibacterales bacterium; assembly: GCA_963664545.2. GTDB lineage: Bacteria > Acidobacteriota > Vicinamibacteria > Vicinamibacterales > UBA8438 > JAJEEA01. Next base: position 6,009,518 of record OY761475.2, read on the forward strand.
GAGGATGAAGGGCAGACCCACGACGGCGGCGACGATCGGGGCGATCTTCCGGTTCCGCATGATGCTTCTCCTTAATCGTCCGCGCGAGAACCGACGCTCTTTCCTCCGGCGACCGGATCGAACCGTACGGCTCCGCCGCGCGCGCCGAGACGACCGGACGCACAGCCTAGCCGTCGGTGCGGCCCCGGGCGCCCGCGGTCAGCGGCCCGCCGGTCGCCGCGGCTGGAGATCCCGGAGACCCTCCGGTGTCCGCCTCACCAGGCCAGAGCCAGCCCGCTGGCCGACGTCCTGACCTCGAGACCCTGCCAGGTGACGGGCTCGATGATGGCCGCGACGCCCAGGGCGGCGAGGGCGATACCGATCACGCCCTCTTCGACGGGCCAGTTCTGCTTGGAGAAACCCACCGCGCCGCCCGCCGCGATCAACCCCGCGCCCAGGAGGAACTGGCGCGTACGCTCGGTTCTGATCTGCCGCAGACGCTCCGGATCGATCGGGCCGGGCGCGGGCGCCTGCGAGAACCGGATCTGCCCGCCGGCCTCCTGCTCCGGCGCGGGCGCGGGCGACTGCGCGGCCACCGGCGAGACTGAGAACGTTGCGAGGACGACGGTGAGGAACGCGATGATGGCGGTACGCAATGGACTTGGCTCCCTTATGGTTGACGACGTGTCGTCATTGTAGTGCATTCCCGCGCGGCACCGGTCCGGGCCGCGGCGACCGAGCCGCACCGCCCCGCCGGGAGGATCGCGCCCCACGGCCACCCGCGCGACGCCGGCCGCGCGGGCGGCGGCCGTCCGGCTCCCGGACCGCTACCTCGGCGGCTCCGTCGGGTCGCGGCCGTCCCGCGGGGCGCCGGTGCCCGACGAGCCGAGGAACAGCTTGCTGCCGTCCGCGAACGTCACGTCGCGGCCGTTCGCCTTGTTCGACCCGTCCTTGGACCGGAACCCCTCGACGAAGACCTCCGTGCCCGCGAGCAGCGAGCGCTTGGTGAACCCGCGCCGCAGCAGCGAGGTCGGCGGCCCGCCCTCGATCATCCACCGCTCGGCGGAACCGTCCGGCTGCGCCACGTCGATGTGGATCCAGGTGTGGGGGTTGACCCACTCCATCCTGACCACCGTTCCGGTCAGCTCGATCGGGGCGTCCGCGTCGAACTCCGCCGCGAACGCGTGGTGGGCCAGCGCCTGCGCCCCGGCAGCGGCCGCGAGCCCGCCGACAACGGCAATCGACACGGCTGTTCGTGCTCTCATCTCCAACCTCCTCATCGCCATCGCGGTCCCGGACATCGATTCCTGCGCCCCCGTCCGATCGCCGATGGACGCTCCGATCAGCCGCGGTCTCCGTTACCACCCGCCTCGCAACGGTGTGCGCGCGGCAGGAGCCTCGCGCCCGCGAACTCCGAACGCCGCCGCAGGGGTCGCGCGCGCGGCCCTAGCCCGGCGACCGTCGCCTACGGCTCCGCTCGCCGCCCAGCCGACCCTGCTAGGAATCTGCACCGTTCTATGGCGCAGATTCTAGCGGCCGTCGTCCTCCCGCGCGGCTTCCCACGCGTCCAACAGCGCCTTCTTCTCCTCCAGCTCTCGGCTGCGGATGGCCGCCTCGCGGGCCGCCTCGTCCAGCGCCCACCGGCGGTCGACCCGCGCCCCGCGGATGGCGTTCGTCATCCCGTAGTTGTGCTCGTGGCAGGCGTACTCGAACAGCCGGTCCTGGTTGCCCGCGGTCGCCCACGGGTCGAGCGCGAAGTAGTTGACGGTGGTGAAGGACCGCACGAACACGTTCGGGTCCTCCACCGTGTAGCGGTACTCCAGGGTCTCGGCGTCGAGGCGGCGGATGCGCTCGGTGAGGCGCAGCGTCTCGCCGGTGCCGGGGTAGTAGTGCACGTGGGCCGACCCCCCGAAGGGCCCGCCGTGGGCAGGCACGGCGTTCCTCACGGTGTTCTTGAAGTTGGCGGTCTCGACGACGAGGGTGTCGCCGTCCCACCGGCCGATCGAGTCGCCGTTCCACTGGCGGATGTCCGGCCCGAGGGGCCCCGGCGCGTCCTCGCCGACGGGGATGATGCGGACATAGCCGTAGGGCATCACGATGCTCACGTACCCCGGCGTCTGGACGATCTCCTTGAGCGGCTGCTGGCTACTCCCGAGCATCTCGCCGGGCAGCCCGTTCCGCGTGATGCACCGCTCCGACAGCCCGCGGTCCTCCCAGTCGTCGGCCTGGCTGCGCGTGCGCCGCGCCTCCTCCCGCGCCTCCCAGATCGTGAGGGCGTCGCGCGTCAGCGGCGGCATGCGCCCGTCGGACGGGTCGACGATCTGGGACGTGCGCAGCGAGATCGGGGGCTGGGTCGGGTCGGCGCTCCAGAACGCGTTGTACTCGGCCCCGGCGATGCGGTAGCCGGGGCGTCCGTCGTCGGGGGCGTCGGACCGGGCGTAGCGGACCACGTCCTGCTGCACCAGTTCCTGGGCGATGGCGTCGTCATCGTCGTCGCTGACGACCCGGCGCAGCCCGAGGCGCTCGCGTTCGGCCGCCTCCTCCTCGGTCATGAACTCGCGCGTGCCGAACTCGGGGGGCCGCTCCATCGGCGTGTAGGTGCGGGTGTCCCACATGCCCTGCAGGTCGGGATCCCCCCACGCCGTCCGCGGCGCCGTGTAGTCGGCCCGGCCGGGCTCCTGGGCCTGCCCCGCCCCGGCCGGCATCGCCGCCGCCGCGGCCAGCGCGATCGCCGCGGCCAAGAGCGCGCATCCTCGCAGTCTCACCGTGCACCTCCTTCCGGGTCGACGAGGCCTCCGTAGACGTATTCCTCGGCGAGGTCCACGCACTTGAACTCCAGCAGCCGCAGATTGTCCTCAATGCGGCGGTACAGCGGCAGCCGGATCGTCCAGCGCCGGGTGAAGACCTCGGGATCGTCGATCGTCGCCTCGTACATCATGTGCCAGGGGCTGATGGGCGTGTACCGCTCCACCACCGTCATCGCCGCGCCGTGGTAGTTCCCCGCCCGGTCGAACCAGGACAGGTCGTTGAAGCCGTTCACCTCGACGACCAGCGTGTCCCCCTCCCAGCGCCCGTTCGACCAGCCCATCCAACTGTCGACCGGCGCCTCGCTGTCCCGGTTCAGGGGAATGGTGCGGCTGGCGCTGGCGAACTGGTAGGCGACGATGATCTTGTCGGTGCTCTGGATGATCTGGAACGGGAACGGCATGTAGGTGGCCCGCGGCACCCCCGGCAGGTAGCACTTCGCCTCGGGGTCGCCGACCGTGTTGATGTTGTCGTGGTCCACGGCGAGCCGCCGCTCGAGGTTCTCCTGCCGGCGGGCGAGGGCCTCGGGCCGGTAGGGGATCTCGTTGCCCACGACCACGCCCTGCCCCGGCGGCTGCGCCCCCCAGACGCCGAGCAGCCGGGGGAACGGCCCCGCCTCGGCGCCGTGGTCCTGCAGGTTCCAGTTGGCGGTGGTGAACGCTTGCCAGATGCCGCTGATGTTCGGGTGGTCCGTGCCCGGCAGCCGGGGGGCCGCGTACTCCGCCTCCGCAGTCTGAGCAAAGGTTGTCGAGGGCGGGAGTGAGAGGCCGACCGTGGCCGCCGCCGCGACCGCCACCAGAACCGACGTCGGCATCCGGGCGATGCCCCTGAACCGCGTGCCCATCACGACCTCCTCTCGACCCGCGCCAACGCTCCCTGCGCCACGGCCTGTTATACACCCGCCCGTTCGCCCCGCGCGCGCTTTTTTCGGCCTTCGCCGGCACGCCGCCCCCTCGATCGTGGTTCAGGACCGCCTCGATCGTGGTTCAGGACGACCATCGGCCGACCGTTCACGGGCGGGAGCCGGCGCGGATGGACCGCCGTGCGATGGCGCGGGTGGAAACATCATGCGATTCCCCGACGGGACCCGTCGAGGTCGTCCCGCCCCGCTACGGCGGGAATCGGTGCGGGTGGAAGGAACGCTGGGCCGTGGTCTCGGAGCCTTCGGCACCAACGCCCTATCACGTCGCACCTTCGCGCGCGGTGACCGACGATCGTCTCGGACACCCCGGCCGCCGACGTCGGCTTCGACGCGGGGCCGCAGCCGGAACCTGATTCGCCATCTCGACGACGATCGGTTCCTCATTACCCCGTCGTGCTCGGCTGAAGGGCGAGCTCGCGCACCCGCAGGACCGGCGGCGAGCGGCCGGCCCCGCGACTCCAAGCCGGACCCGGGCGCCGGCGCCGGCGCACGACGGCGCCGCCACTGCCCCCTGCCACGACGGGGCCGGACGCCGCTCGCGCACCGTCAGCCGACGAGGGTGATCAGGTAAAAGATCCCCGTCCCGCCCAGCAGGACGATGCCGATCCACGACAGGGCCAGCATCGCCGGGCCGGGCCGGTGCTCGGGCGGCATCTCGCGCGAGGTCACGGCGCGCAGGTTGAGATAGCCGAGCACGGGGCCGGTCAGGAACGCCAGGGTCGTGGCGAAGTCGATCATCGTGGTGAGGTTGCCGATGAACAGCGCCATCACGACGAGGGTCAGGGCGACCAGCGCCGCCAGGGTCCACCAGTACAGCGGACCGCAGGGGCGCACGGGCGCGCCGGGAGATCGCAGGACCAGGATGGAGCGCTCGATGGCGCGGGGGCCGCCGTCGAGCACCGTCAGCGTCGTCGACAGCATCGTCGTCACCACCGCCACCAGCACCACCGGCCGGGTCCACGCGCCGAGGGTCGCGGAGTAGAGGTTCACGAGCTGCGTCGAGAACAGCGTCCCCTGCGCCGCGAACTCCTCGCCGGACCCGAACATCACCGCGGTCCCGAGGATCACGAAGGCGAACGCGAGCACCGCCGTCCCCACGTAGCCGATGAGGAAGTCCTGCCGCGCCGTCTCCACCGAGCACCGCCGCCCGGACGTCTCGTTCTTGGCCAGCGTCCACAGCGAGCTCCACACCGAGATGTCGATGGCCGACGGCATCCACCCCGCCAGCGCCAGCAGGAACAGGAACGGCACCGCCGACCCCATCAGGTCGCCCGGCCACAGCGCCACCGTCGAGAAGTCGGCGCGCGGCAGGCTGACCGCGGCGGCCAGCAACGTGGAGACCGCGAGCAGCAGCACGACGAGCTTGATGGTGAGGTCGAGCCCCCGGAACCGCCCCCACCACAGCAGCGCGCAGCCCGGCGCCATGACCGCCGCCGCCAGCGCCGCCAGGGGCCAGTCGACCCCCAGCGCGAATCCCACCAGATACGCGGTGAACATGACCACCGTCGCCTGGATGACGCCGCCCGTCAGCACCGTGATGATCAAGTAGAGCCACAGCGCCCACCGCCCCGTCCGCGCGTACCCCTCGACGAGGCTCTGCCCCGTGGCCGCCGCGTAGCGCGGGCCGTACTCGAAGAACGGGTACTTGAGGACGAGGGCGATCAGGATGACCCCGGCCAGCCCGAAGCCGGCCGACGCGCCGGCGCGGGTCGACTGCACGAGATGCGACACGCCGATGGCGGTCGCCGCCCACAGGATGCCGGGGCCGAACGCCACCCACAGGCGGCCGGCGGGGGAAGAGTCGGATGTGCTCGGCATGGCTGGCGAAGATGATACGCCGTTCCGCCGCCGCTCGGACGCCCGACGATCGCAAATCCGCGCCGGGGACCGTGATAGGGTGTACTGACGCGCTCCACAGCAGGCGGTGCAATCGTCATGTCACAGACCGTCAGGCCCCCCGAAGAGCGTCAGCGGCCGCCCCAGGATTCGGCGGCCCGCCGCAACAAGTCGACCCGGCCGATCATTAAGGGGAGTGTCGACTGCTGCGGCGTCGACACAACCGAGAGCGCCGCGGCGCTCGTCGCCGCCGCCGGGGAACGAGCGGGGCTGAGCGGCGATGACGCCATCGCGCTCGCCGTCGACGAGACCCGGGCCGAGCGCGGGCGGTGAAGCGGCGGCGTTGGCGAACGCCTACGGCCGCACGGCGAAACGGTCTACCAGCGCGTCCGGTCGGGCATCCGGATCGAACTCGCGCTGCACGTCGTCGCGGTCTTCTCCTCCGAGGCGGGTCCATGTCGTGGCGACGCCGGCCGCCCCTGAGACGTCGAAACCGTTCGGCAGCGAGATTCCGACCAAGTTGCTCAGCAAGTAGCGGTCGTGAAAGTCGCTCCAGATGAACACCTCAGCACCCAGGCCCGCGTCCCTCAGCGGACCGGCAAGGACACGAAACGCCCGCCGGAAGTAGTCGTGATCCTCCCTCATCGGCAGCCGTCGTCCCGGACCTGATCCCTCGTAGCAGACGCGGTGAATCTCGATCTGCGGTGCCGGCACCCTGTTCCCCGCCCGTTGCAAGAGCGTTCCGAAAGAACCGTACCGCCGCTGTGTTGGATCCAAGTGCGGATCGATGAACATGAGGGAGTTGGAGAACCTCAACACCGGACCGAGATGCCGCTCGTAGTCCTCCGCAAGCCTGCGGCCAAGCCGGACTGAGGGGCTACGCGACGCCCACCACCGCGCGCTCGCCAGCCGGTCGATACGGGCGACTCGCGAGTCCGCGGAATACACCTTCTTGACGGATTCCGTCGTGATCACGCCGCCGTCGAACGGCCACAGATCCTCCGTCGCGAGGGCCTCAGCGCACCAGCCGAGGTCGTCGGCCGGTGGCCCGGGCAGAACCGGCCTACAGCGCAAAAGCCGACCCTGCTTGGCCATCTTCTTGAGCAGTTCCCGGCCCCACCGGTGCCGCCCTTCTTCGTGGAGAAGATCGCTCCAGGCACCGTCCCGGAGGTCACGCACCAGCCCCTCGTTCCGCATCGCTTCCCGGATGGTCCCCAGACACACCCTATACTCGTCCTCGGTGGAGTACGAGTTCACGTCGAACACGTCCGGGGTGATCGCGTAGCCCGCTAGGAGAGCCATCAGAGAATCTCCCGCAGGTCTTCCTCGAAGAACCCCCCCGGCCACGCCTTCACGAGTTCGCCCCTCTCGTTGAGCGGCATCTCCCGAATCAGCGTCGCAGCACCGTCCGGTTCGACGAACAGCACGTTGACGTCCTCTGGCCGCACCGCGGGTGCTCCTTCGGGCAAGGTTCCCGCGCTCGTTTCCCGCATGCGCCGCATGATGCGCAGAAGCAGATGCTCGCTATGCGTCTCGACCAGGAACAGGTTGCCCTCGGCAGCTCCCTCTGCCAAGAGATCCCCGAGTTCGACCTGCAGCCGTGGGTGGACGTGCAGCTCCGGCTGCTCGATAGCCGTGATGCCCGGTCGATCGGGGTCGAGCACAGCCACGACCACCGGGAGCAACTGCAAGATCCCGACGCCGATGTCGGACGTTCGCACGGGCAGGTCGGCCCTAGTGGAGACGAGTTGGATCTCCTGTCGAACGGGGGCATCAGCGATCTCTTCCGCCAAATCACCCAGCAAGTTCCTACCAGCCTCCTCCCCTTCCTCTGACTGCGCCTCCTGCAAAACCTCCATCGGAGGCATCTGGTGGAGGTCATCCATAGTCAAACCAAGTTGCGTTGCTGCCCATCCCCCTAAATTGTGGTGATTCTTGCCATGTGCAATACGCCGCCTCATTTCTCTGTTCAGACCTGCCACCAATGGCCCAGAAACCGATACATCCGACCGGACTTCGATTCTGTAACCGGTGTCCAGTCGTTCGGGCTTCGACAGCCACCTATTTACATCGGCTATGCGGAGTTCGGGACTATGCTGAGTCGGTTGAGGCGTTCAACTTCAAGTGCCTGTTGAAGCGGGGGTTGCGTGAGCTGACCGGTTCCCAGGACTCCGCATAGTTGAGATGCTCTCGTCCGGCCTGATTGGCCGGAAAGGAGCATCCCATGACCGTTCACGGCCCGTGGACCCTCGACCGTCTGGTCGAGGCGTACACGCACCACCAACGACGTACGCGCGGCTTGCGTCCTCAGACCTTGCGCAACCGCGCTTGGTTCGCCCGGACGCTCGTCCGGGCCACTCTCGGTACGGACCCGATCGAGCCCAGCCGCCTTACGCCGGCCGACGTGGCGACATTCATCACGTCGCTACGGCACCGGTTCTCGCCGGGGTCGATGCGGACCGTGCTGTCGACGTTGCGACCGTTCTTCCGGTTCCTGCGCTTCGAGGGATTCTGCGGCGACGCGCTCGAGGCGGCTCTCCCGACCGTGGCCCATTGGCGGCTTGCGACGCTGCCGCGTTCCCTGACCGAGCAGCAAGTCGAGCAGGTGCTCGCGTCGTTCGACGCCCCCACCCCGTGCGGGCAACGGGACCGGACGATCGTGCAGTGCCTGGCGACCCTGGGGCTGCGGCCCGGCGAAGTGGCCGACCTGTGTCTGGACGACATCAACTGGCGCGACGGCACCATTCAGATCCGCGCCCGGAAGAACCGGCGGGGCGCCATGCTGCCGCTGCCGAGCGTGCTGGGGCAGGCGCTGGTCGCCTACCTCAGCGGAGGGCGGCCGGCGACCAGCGAACGCCGGGTGTTCGTGCAGCACCTGGGAGCGCGTCGCGGCGAGCCGCTCTCGAGTCCTGCCGTCTCAGCCGCCGTGGTCCGCGCCCTTCGCCGCGCGGCGGTCGACACGCCGCTCGCCGGCCCCTACGTCTTCCGGCACACAGTGGCCAGCCGCATGGTGCAAGAGGGAGCCAGCCTCAAGGAAGTCGCTGACGTCCTCGGCCATCGCAGCCTCGACACCACGATGGTCTACGCCAAGCTCGATCTGCCGAGGTTGCACGAGGTCGCGCTCCCCTGGCCGGAGGTGCTCCGATGACGCCCCCGAGCTTCAATCATCTGGTCGACGAGTACCTCACCGCGCGCCGCGGACTGGGCTTCCACCTCGGAACGGCCGAGGGGTTGCTGCGAAACTTCGCCAGCCATGCAGACGGGATCGGACACATCGGGCCCGTGACAATCGAGCTCGCGGTCCAGTGGGCACGATCCTCACGGTCCAGCAATCCGGCCCAGGCCGCACGGCGGTTGGCCGTCGTGCGGCAGTTCGCCCGGTATCGCGCGATCTTCGACCCGGCTACCGAAGTGCCGCCGGTCGGGCTCCTGGGACGCATCCCGCGCCGCTCGCCGCCCCACATCTACAGCGAGACGGAGATGGCTGCACTCCTGCAGCAGGCGGGCCGCTTGGCGCCCCGAAACGGGCTGCGACCCGCCACCTATGTCGCCTACTTCGCGCTGCTGGCCTCAACCGGTCTGCGGCTCTCCGAAGCCTGCCGCCTCACGACCGACGACGTCGACCTCGTCAACGGCATCCTCACCATCCGCGAGACCAAGTTCCGCAAGTCCCGACTCGTCCCGCTCCATCCGACCACGACCCAGGCGCTGACCCGCTACGCCGACCGGCGCGACGCGTGTCGTGCCGCACCTCGGTCCAACTACTTCTTCCGCACCGAGCAAGCACCCCGACTCACGGGCACCGCCGTAGGGAAGACGTTCCGCCGGATCAGGCAGCGTCTGGACTGGATCGGGCACGGCCGCACCCACCAACCGCGCATCCACGACCTGCGACACACCTTCGTCGTGCGCCGGCTGTTGCGCTGGTACCAAGAGGGTGCCGATGTCGATCACAAAATCCTGGCTCTCGCCACCTACCTCGGCCACGGCAGGGTCGCCGACACCTACTGGTACTGCACCGCCGTCCCCGAGTTGCTCGCCAGCACCGGACAGCGTTTCGAACGCTTCGCCCATCAAGCGTCGGAGCGCCCGTCATGACCTCCGTCGAGCGGGCGTTCCCCGCACTCCTACAAGAGTTCTTTCACCGGCGCCTCATCGCGCAACGGGGTGCCAGCACGCACACGATCGCCAGCTACCGCGACACCTTCACGTTGTTCCTCGGGTACGCCGCAGAGCGCACCGGACGCACCCCCTCGGCGCTGACCCTCTCGGATCTCGACGCGCCCGTGGTCCTCGACTTCCTCGACCATCTCGAGACCGAACGCGGCAACTCTGCGCGCACCCGCAACCTCCGGCTCACCGCCATCCGGTCCTTCATGCGCTACGCCTCGCTGCGCGAGCCATCCCTGCTGCCCGTCGCGCAACGCGTCCTCGCGATTCCCGTCAAGCGCTTCGACCGGCCCGTCCTCGGCTACCTGTCCCGCGACGAGACCACCGCGATCATCGACGCGCCCGACAGGTCCACCTGGAGCGGGCAGCGCGACGCCGTCCTCTTCGCCGTGCTCTACAACACCGGTGCCCGCGTCTCCGAGATCATCCGGCTGCACGTCGCCGATGTGCTCCTCGACCGGGCGTCCTCGCTGCTTCTCCACGGCAAGGGACGCAAGGAGCGTGTCGTCCCGCTCTGGAAGAGCACCGCGGCGCAACTGCGCAGGTGGCTCCCCCGAATCGATGGAGACCCCGACGCCCCCGTGTTCCCCAATCGCGCGGGCAAGCCCCTCTCGCGGTCTGGGGTCGAGCATCAACTGCGCGTTGCCTGCCGAAAGGCCGCCGAGCGTCACCCGTCGCTCGCGACGCGGCGGGTCTCGCCCCACACGCTGCGCCACACGACCGCAATGCATCTCCTCCAGTCCGGAGTCGACATCACCGTCATCGCTCTCTGGCTCGGCCACGAGGACACCGCCACCACCCACCAGTACGTCGAAGCCGACCTCGCCATGAAGGAGGCGGCACTCCGGCGCGTTGACGATCCCGCACCTCAGCCATTCCGCTTCACCGCCACCGACCGGCTCCTCGACTTCCTGGAAGCCCTCTGACTATGCGGAGTACCGCTCCACGCAATCGTCCGTGTTCCCGCGGGCCGCCGAACCAAACTCAGCATAGTCCCGAACTCCGCATAGCCGTCGCTATGCAGAGCTCTGCATAGGGACGGCAAAAAAACGGCGTTGGCGGCCGTTATTGTCTTCACTTGAGCGCGCGCGAGCACAACGGTTCAACAGGTCCATGCCGCGGAGCCCTCGGCCCAATGCAGGACGTCGGACCGTCTTCGTTCGCGTCCATTGGTCGGATGCACCTCACGCAACGGGCCCAGATATCTGAACGCGGCCAACTCGTCGCGCAGAAGACTCCCGATACCGGGAAGCAGCGCCGACAGCCGATCGTGGCCAGCTCCGCCCAGCTCGATCGAGAGCACCTTTTCCAATGACGGAAGGGCGCAAAAGGGTGCCGGCTTTACCTCTACTTTTGCCTCTATCGAACTGTCGTTACTCTGTCCGCCCGTTTCACCTCCGAGCAACGGATGCGACAGGTTGGGTTCCAGAGCCGCCGTCCTACCGACGCTCCAGCCGCGGAGGGATGATATGATGCGACCGAGAATCTTTCCATTCACACCCACTTCGTAAACCACGACAATCGGTCTTTGCAAACTTTTGGACCATTTTGACGGTCAGCGCCAACCATCCCGTTTCTGCATTGGCCGGCAGGTTGCCTTCGTCCAGGAACTCGGGCAGCCTCCGATGTCTCAGGTTCAAGTCGAAGCGGAGATACACCGCGCGACTGAGATCGTGCCCGTGAACGAACCGTCGGAACCCGCCGAGGTCGATCTGGTCGCCGCCGAGACCGGTCTTGTGCGCGTCGATGTCGCCGTGACTCAGAATCTCGTGGGCGTAGCAGAGCGCGTGCAGCACGGTGCTCTTGCCCGCGCTGTTGCGGCCGAACAGTAGGGTGACGGGCCGAAGCTCGATTGTGATCCGCCCACCGATACCCTTGAAGTTCTCGATCGCGACGGCGGTGATCAGCGGCGACTTCGCCGGCCGCGGTATTGTGTCCGCAGTGGGAGGTCTGGAGTCCGTGCCGGGCTGCTCGGCCCGGACGGACCGCAGCGCAGCCTGCCCGGCGAATTCCCTCTCTTCCGACAGGTCCGATCTGAAACGCCACAACACCAAGCGCCTGAATAGCCGGCGCAGCCGTGACCAAGTGTCTTCCGGTACCGATACAGCAGGCTGTTGCTCCCGCTCGCCGCCCATTAGTTCGTCGGCTGCCGGCTCTGCAGTGTCGTCGCGTTGATTCTGTTCCGGCATTGGTAGGGTCTATTGGGTCCGGTCCGAGATAACGCCAACCGCGGATTGTCTCCTTCGGTGCCGACTTCGCGAGTAAAGAACCTCCTGTTTCGGCCCGGAACTCGCCTATTTTACCCGATTCGACGCGACGTCTGCAACCCTGCCGTCGGGCGGGCCTCGGGCGGGCCAGCGCGTCAAGCGCGCCAGCCAGTTGGTGAACGTCTGGTGGCCGAAGAGCAGCGACGCGACCAGTCCGTCCGACAGGGTGCCGTAGTAGACGTCCCTGAAGGACCATGGACTCGACGGCTCTCGGCGTGGATGGCACGAGCGAGGAGTTCCTTCCCGGTGCCGGACGGGCCTCGATCAGTACCGTGACGACACGCGGGGCGACCCGCCGGCCGTGGGCCTTCGCCCGCTCCATCAGCGGGCTGCGGCCGATGATGTGGTCGAACGTGGGACGCGGGGGAGGGTGCACGACACCATTGTTGGATGGCGTCAGGCGGCCTTCGCGGCTCGTCGCGCCCAGAAGTCCTCGAAGCGGCCACTGAGGATACAGCAGCGCAGGGCGGTGATGGCGTTGGCGCCGGCCACGGTCCAGCGCATGCCGGCGCGCTTGAGCCGGGCGCCGATGACGAGCTTGCAGCCGGACTCGACGACGGCCGACGACACGCAGAGACCCGCCGCTCGGAACTCCGGATAGCGCATCCGGTGGCGGTTGCGGGTCAGGTAGTCGATGCACTTGCGGGCCTCCTCGCAAGTCTCGCTGTGGGCGCGCAGTTCGGTCAGGATCGCGTCGATCCGCCCCACGTCCAACTCGTCCCGCCGGGCCTTGCCCCACCGGTCGGCCAGGTCCGTGCCGGGGCCGTAGATGGCCTTGGCGACGTCGCTCAGATGGTGCTTGGCGTGGTAGATGTCGACGATTCGGATGGCGTCGGGAAACTGCTCGTCGGCCAGATTCCAGTTCCAGGGGGCACCGTCGCCGATGCTCATGAATCCCCTCATTTTCCGTTTCAACGTCAAATTACGCCGAAGACCTCTCGGTATACCCGGTGTTCCAGCAGCATCTTTCCGAACGTTTCCATCAATGGGCGAACCCGGTCGTCGGACCAATTGGGAAGATGGTGATACAGCATCAAACCTTGTCGAAAAGAGAATGTGTGCGCCGCTTCACTGTGTTCGCCCTCAGCCAGCGATCATAGCCGATGCGCTCGCCTGCTGCACCTAGCAACGACAACACCGCGATGGCCAGCGCGCTGATCAGCAATAGCCGGTCTCGCCGACCCGGGCTCGAAACGCGCATCGACGACAGACCCATCCCGAAGCGCATGTCCTTGATGTCCCGAAAGCCCGCTTCAATGCCCCAGCGCTTGCCGTAGTACCGGATCAACACCGGCGTGGGTACCTTCGCGTCGCTGGCCACTAGGCACCACGGTTCGTCCATCTTCCGATCATGTACACACACGACGGCACCCACGGGCCATTCGTGAGCATCGGTCACCCGGGCACCCACCAATCGGCGCGCACGGCCCCGAGAGCCGACCCAGTCCGCCGCCAGCCGCTGGTCGCCCCGTGCATTCGTTACGTAGATGTCTCCGCGCAACCGAATCACGTATTCGAAGGCCAGCTCCTCCGTCAGCAGGTAGAACAGCTTGCAATCCCAAAGCCCCGATCCGCGACGACCGTAACCCTCACCCCAGCCGGCAGTACCTCCCGCAACCGGGACAGCACTTCGTACTCGTAGCGCCGCTGGTTGCCCTTCAGAGTCGATGTCTCCACGGTCTTCCACAGCAGGGGCGTCGCGCGGCCATGGCCGGTCAGCATCGACAGCACGATCGTGTCCTGCCCGTCCGAGGCAAAGCTAGTCCAATCCAGCGCGACAACCACTTCCTCGCGAGCACCAACGATGTACGGCGTCCAACAGGCGACGAAAGTCCAGACGTCAACGCCTTGATTGCTCAGGAGCCGGTCCACCTGTTTCACACCGTGCTTGGTTAACGTGCCCATAGCTTGGGCCAAGCCACGTCCCACAGCGTGGATCGCGAGAGAGGCACTCGCCAACACACCCAAGGTTGCATTGGCCAACGATAGCACGCGTTTGGCATGCAAATCACCGTCGTACAACGTGGTTATGAAGTTCATGAGATCTCGTCTCTCGATCAGTCGGGCACCGGCCTTTGACGGTTTCTGATGCATGCGCATGGGTCAATATATTACCCGGACGGGCAACATTTTGCAACGTCTTGCAGGGAAAAATCTCCGGTCAAGGAAAGGGCTCGTTCTGTTGACTTCTAATGAAAATGAGGGGATCCCTGAGTCGCCGATGATGACCTGTCGGGCGGCGGTGTCGAAGCCGCGCCGTTGCGCCTCGCGCTGGGCGCGTTGGGGGAAGGCGGCCGGCTGCGGGTCGGTGTCGCGGCTGGCCGCGCTCTCGACGGCGGCGTTGTAGCTGACCGACCCCGGGTCGCGGCGAGGCCGGCCCTCGTCGTCGCGCCCTTCGGCCGTCCACACCGTCGCGAGCTTGACCTCGCGGGTCTTGGCGGAGCCGTCGGGCTGCTTGCCGCGGCGCCCGGCGACCTCGGCCGGGCGGACCGGCACGCCGGTCCCATCCAGTCCCAGGTACATCGTGGGCGCGGGTGCCGGTGCGGTCTGCCCGCGGGCGGCGCGCTCGTCACGGGCGATTTCGCGGCCGAGCGCCTCGGCGCAGCGCTCGACCTGCCGGGCCTCGACCTCCACCCCGGTCAGGGCCAACAACTCGCTCGCCTTGGCGAAGCTAACCTCGACCGCCATCATGCCCACCAGCCGGGTGGTGCCCGGTGACAGCGAGGTGTCCCGCAGGTCCAGGGCCCGGTCGCGCGGACAGCTTCCCCGGCGGCAGGCGCGGCAGTAGTAGTAGGCCCGTTCCAGCTTCATCGGGGCCCATCAGCGTGATGAACGTCTTCGGGCGGCGGCCTGCGTACTGCGCCGGCCGGCCGCACGCGCACGCGGTGGTCGAACCCGACCGGTCGCCGTGGTCCGCGTTGAACCGCGCCGCCGCCATCTGCGCGGCGATGCCGAGGGCTCGGCGACGGAGTGCCGCCTCGAAGGCCTCGAAGTCCTGCGACTCCACGCTCCCCGGCCCGATGACCGCATCGACTTCGGCCGCGAGAGCGGCTACGAACGCCGCGCCCCGGCCGCCTGGATGACTTGGTCGGCGGCGTCGAGGGCTCGACGGTGGATCGTCCGCTCGAGGGCCTCGAAGTCCTGCGCATTCCCCCTTCCGCGTCGCAGGAACGCGTCTACGTCGGCCTGGACGGCCGCCTCCAACGCGGCGAACACCTCCTCCTTGAAGCCCCCTTTTTCGGCCGTGTGACCGAACGGTCTCGTCGCCTGCGCCTCGGGCATGGTCGGATCCTCCTACCCGAGCAATCGGTCGATCAGCGCTCGCTCAATACCCCTGACGGCGAATCCTCAACTTTCCTGTCGTGCACGCCGCGGGGGAAGCCCGCTGGAGATCTTGGGGCGCCTGGGGTACTATTGGTCAGTTATGGTCAGAATAGTCAGGAGAATGAGATGTCCCACTGGCAAGTACAGCAGGCCAAGGCGCGCTTCAGTGAACTGGTTCGCGATGCCCAGCGCGGACCCCAGACCGTGACGGTGCGCGGGCGGCCCGCCGCCGTCGTCCTCTCGAAGAGGACGTTCGACCGGATGGTGAAACCGAAAGCCTCTCTGGTCGAATTCCTGAACGCGTCTCCCCTCGCCGGCGTCACGCTGAAAATCGAGCGGGACCGATCCCTCCCGCGCGAGGTGGACGTGTGAGCTTCCTGGTCGACACCTGTGCGCTGTCCGAGCTGGTGAAGCCGCGGCCGTCCCCACGCCTGGTCGGCTGGTTCAATACCACGCCACCAGAATCGCTGTTCATCAGCACGTTGACCCTGGGGGAAATCCGCAAGGGTGTCGAACGGCTCCGCGCCGGCCCGCGCCGGTCCCGAATCGCCGCCTGGCTGGAAGTCGATCTGCCCGCGTGGTTCGAGGACCGCGTGCTTGCCGTCGATCGGCACGTCGCCGACGAATGGGGCCGCATGATGGCGCGAATCGACCGAGCCGTCCCCGCCATCGACGGACTGATGGCCGCCACTGCGCTCCGGCATCGCCTGAGCATCGTCACGCGCAACGTCCGCGATTTCGAGGTCACCGGTGTCGATCTTGTCGATCCATGGAAGACGGGTTGAGCACGCCAGCGCTTGCGGGACCGTGCGGCGGTCAGGCCGTGGGTCGCGGCGTGTCCGGCCACGCGAAGCGGAGTCCGCGGCCTACCCCTCGGCCGCCATCGGCTCGTCGCGGCCGACGACCTGGGTCGCCGGGCCCAGAATCAGCGGGTCGGGCGCGGTCACCACGTCAGCGTTCTTGTCCGGATAGGGCATCTTCGAGAGGAAGTGCAGCAGGCAGGCGATGCGGGCGCGCTTCTTGTCGTCGGACTTGATGACCGTCCACGGCGCGTCGGCGGTGTCGGTGTAGAAGAACGTCGCCTCCTTGGCCTCCGTGTAGTCGTCCCACTTGTCGAGAGAGGCGAGGTCGATGGGCGAGATCTTCCACTGCTTCAGGGGGTCGTTCCGGCGGCTCCCGAAACGGCGCGCCTGCTCCTCCTGGGACACGGAGAACCAGTACTTGAGGAGCCGGATGCCGCTGTTGACGAGCATGCGCTCGAGCTCGGGGCATTGGCGCATGAACTCGAGGTACTCCGACCGCGTGCAGAAGCCCATGACCCGTTCGACGCCGGCGCGGTTGTACCAGGACCGGTCGAAGAGCACCATCTCGCCCGCCGCCGGCAGGTGCTGGATGTAGCGCTGGAAATACCACTGGCCGCGCTCGCGCTCGGTGGGCTTCTCGAGGGCCACGACGTGGGCGCCGCGGGGGTTCAGGTGCTCCATGAACCGCTTGATGGTGCCGCCCTTGCCGGCCGCGTCGCGCCCCTCGAAGAGGACGACGACCTTCGTGCCCGACGCCCGGACCCACCGCTGCACCTTCAGCAGCTCGACCTGGAGGGCCGCCTTGCGCCGCTCGTAGGCGCCGCGCTTCATCCGATCCGCGTACGGATAGACGCCCTCCTTGAAGACGCGCCGGATGGCGTCGGGGTCGTGTCCCGTGCCCATGTCACCGCGCAGCAGCGCGCGCTGCCGTCGCCGCCTCCTCCAGGCGCGCGTTCCGCAAGATGTTGGCGAGCCCGTAGTTCCCCTCGTGGCAGGCGTACTCGTACATCGCCTGATCGGTCTTCTTCAGCGGGAACATCACGGTCCAGGGGGCCACCCAGGTGGACGGATCGTCGGCGGTGATCTCGTAGCGGACGGTGTCCGGCCCCACCCGGGTGAACCGCTCGGTCACGCGCACCGCTCCGGTCGAGCCCCGGAACCCGGCGCCGTCGCGGTAGTGGGTGGACTCGACGACCAGCGTGTCGCCCTCCCACCGCCCGCGCGCCTCGCCGTGCCACTGGTATATGCCCGCGTACGGCCTCCCGTCGAGCGGCACGATGCGCGAGTCGTGGATCATCTCGGACACGATGACGACGTGGTCCGGGGTCTGCAGGATCTGGTAGTTGTTGTTGTAGGCGCCCGGCAGCCGCGGCGTCCCGAAGCTGAGGCAGCGCTCGGTGTTCCCGCGGTAGTCGGCGCCGTCGGCGGGATGCGCGCGCCGGCGGGCCGACCGCTCGGCGTTGCGCCGCCGCGCGTCGTCGGTCAGCGCGGGAACGCGCCCGTCGGGCGGATCGACGACGAGCGAGGTGCGCCGGTCCTCGGTCAGCTCCTTCCCGTAGTCGAGCCACCACTTCGCGTGCACGCTGGGGGCGCGGTCGTAGTCGGCCTGCTCCTCGAGGGTGCGGGCGGTGAAGGCGGCGGCCTCCTCCTCGCTCATCACCGCCTTGCCCGCGAACTCGCGGGGGCGCTCGAGCGGGGTCATCGTCCGGTAGTCCCAGACCCCCTGCAGGTCCGGGGCGCCCCACGCGGTGCGGGGAACCTGCCACCCGGCCTCGGCGTCGGTGCCGCCGCCCCCGCCCTGCGCCGCCGCCCCCGACGCCGCGAGCACGCAGACGACCCACACCGCCGCGATCCGAACCCCGAGTACTCGAGCGCTTCTGCGCATGTCGTTCTCCCTGGTCCCCTGGAAACCGCGCCGCTACGCCTGCATCTGCCGACCGGATGCCCGGCCGCCCGCGGCGGGGCCAGCCGCACCGATGCACGATAACACTGCCGGCCGGCCCGAGTCACGCGCCGGGAAGCGCCGCCGCAGCTTGAACCGTGCGCGGTCGATGGCCATAATCCGTGCATCCGAATCGCCGCTCGTCGGCCTGGACGGGCAGGGCCGTCGGCGCCGCGGGCGCCGCGGGCGGCGGCAATTGACAAGGCCCCGCGTGTACCCACAGACTGGCGTGTCTGTGCAGACTGTGGGGGCTGTCGGGGCGTACGCGACCGGGAGCCCGGAACGAAACCCGCGTCGACGAGACCGGCCGGCCCCGGTGGCGCGGTCGGCACGCGGCGGGACCGCCGCCGCGGATTCCCGGGTTCGAGGACCCATGATGTTCAACAGTGCAGCACGAACGACAGCAGGATGGAAGGCCGGCGCGCTCGGCCTAGTCGCCGCCCTGGCGCTCGGCGCGCCGGCCGCGGCCCAGGACCACGTCGGCCAGTACGAGCAGGCCGACATCGAGTTCGGCGCCCGGCTCTACGACGCGAACTGCGTGCAGTGCCACGCCGAGAGCGGCGACGCGGTGGCCGGGGTCGATCTCGCCGGCGGCGTCTACAGCCGCGCCGGCTCTGACGCCGAGCTGATGGGGCTGCTGCGCGCGGGCATCCCCGGGACCGCGATGCCGCCCAACGAGTTCACCGCCTCGGAGCTCACCGGCCTCGTGTCGTACCTGCGGACGATGCGCGACTTCGACCTGAGCGCGGTCACCCTCGGCGACGAGGCGCGGGGCGAGGCGCTATTCGCGGGCAAGGGCGCGTGCGCGTCCTGCCACCGGGTCTACGGCGAGGGGTCGCGGGTGGCCCCGGACCTCAGCTCGATCGGGGCCGTCCGCACCGCCGCCTACCTGCAGCAGTCGCTGCTCGACCCCACCGGCTCGATGCTGCCGGTGAACCGGCCGGTGCGCGCGGTGCTCGCCGACGGCACGGTCCTGACCGGGCGCCGGCTCAACGAGGACACCTACACGATTCAGATGATCGACCAGGACGAGCGCCTGCGGTCGCTCGAGAAGGCCGGCCTGCGCGAGCTGACGGCCGGCGCGGAGTCGACCATGCCGCCCGCGACCGACGCGCTCGACGACGGGGAGGTGGCCGACGTGCTCGCCTACCTGCTCACGCTGAAGGGACTGTAGGCGCCGCGTCGCCCACGATTCCAGGCGGTGGGGCGACCGGCTCGCCGGCCCCCGCCGCCAGACTCACGCTGAAGGGACTTTGAACACCATGTCGACCACGACCTCGGCCCCGCAATCGTCGTCCGGCGGCGCGGTTCGCCGCCCGACCCATCGCGCGGGAGCGTGCGCCGTTCTGCGCCACGCGCTCCCGGCCCTGCTGCTCGCCGCCGCCCTGCCCACCGGTGCCGCCGCGCAGGTGACGTTCGACCGCCTGCTGAACGCCGACGCCGAGCCGCACAACTGGCTGACCTACTCGGGCACCTACTCGAGCAACCGCTACACCACGCTCGACCAGATCACGCCCGAGAACGTCGACCAGCTCGAGCTGGCGTGGATCTTCCAGGCCAACTCGCTCGAGCCGTTCCAGGCCACCCCGCTCGTCGTCGACGGCATCATGTACCTGACCGAGCCCGTCAACAACGTGGTGGCCCTCGACGCGAAGCGCGGCAGCGTGTTCTGGAAGTACGAGTACACGCCATCGCCCCTGGCGCGGCCGTGCTGCGGCGCGGTCAACCGCGGCGTCGCCATTCTCGGCGACACCCTCTTCCTCGCCACCATCGACGGTAACCTCATCGCCGTCGACGCCATCGGCGGCGCCCCGATCTGGAAGACCACCGTGGCCGACCCCGCCCAAGGCTACGCCCTGA
Organism: Vicinamibacterales bacterium; assembly: GCA_963664545.2. Classification (GTDB taxonomy): domain Bacteria; phylum Acidobacteriota; class Vicinamibacteria; order Vicinamibacterales; family UBA8438; genus JAJEEA01. Next base: position 6,029,426 of record OY761475.2, read on the forward strand.
CCCTGGCCCCCCTCGTCATCAAGGACAAGGTCATCGTCGGGGTGGCGGGCGGCGAGTTCGGCATCCGCGGCTACATCGACGCCTACGACGCCGCCACCGGCGAGCAGGCGTGGCGCTTCTACACCATCCCCGGCCCCGGCGAGCCCGGGCACGAGACGTGGGAGAACGACGCGTGGCGCACCGGCGGCGCGTCGGCGTGGCTCACCGGCTCGTACGACCCGGATCTCAACCTCACGTACTGGGGCATCGGCAACCCCGGCCCCGACTGGAACCCCGCGCAGCGTCCCGGCGACAATCTCTACTCCGACTCCGTGGTGGCTCTCGACGCCGACACCGGCGAGCTCAAGTGGCACTTCCAGTTCACGCCGAACGACCCCTACGACTACGACGCGGTGCAGATTCCCGTGCTCGTCGACGCCCCCGACGGCGCCGGCGGCACCCTGAAGCTGATGCTCTGGGCCAACCGCAACGGCTTCTTCTACGTGCTCGACCGCGAGAACGGCCGCTTCCTCAACGGGACGGAATTCGTGCCGGTCAACTGGGCGAGCGGGCTCGACGACAGCGGCCGGCCCGTGCAGACGCCGCAGCCCCCCGGGGCCACGACCTTCCCCGGCGTGCAGGGCGGCACCAACTGGTACTCGCCGTCCTACAGCCCCGAGACCGGGCTCTTCTACGTCTCGGCGTGGGAGGCCTACGGCTCGGTGTTCGAGGCCGAGGAGGCCGAGTACCAGCCCGGCCGCGTCTTCCTCGGGGGCCGGCCCGCCAACCCCTTCGGGGCCGGCGCCAACGTGCCCGGCCTGCGCCGCGGCCACATCAACAACTGGACCGACGCGGCCGGCGGGGGCGCCGTCATCGCCATCGACCCCCGCACCGGCGAGCAGCAGTGGCGGGTGGCGATGACCGACGTCACGAGCAGCGGCATCCTCACCAGCGCCTCGAACCTGCTGTTCACCGGCAACCGCGAGGGCGACTTCCACATCCTCGACGCCGAGACCGGCGACGTGCTGTGGCGCAAGCCGCTGGGCGGCATGATCGCCAACGGCCCGATGAGCTACATGGTCGACGGCCGGCAGTACGTGGCCCTCGCCGCGGGGCACTCGATGTTCGTGTTCGCGCTGAAGGAGTAAAACGCAACGGGTTGGGGAACGGGACCGTCGTCCGCCGGCGCGGTCCCGTTCGTCCCCGGAGTCGGTCGGCCTTCCTGCCCGCCTCCACCCCGAAGGAACCGGCTTTCGGACTCAGCGGCCGGCATCCGCGGCGGCCTCCTCGAGCCGGGCGCCGGCGAGCATGTTCGCGGCGGCGTAGTTCCCCTCGTGGCAGGCGTTCTCGAAGAGCGGCAGCGGGTTCCTGCGCAGCGTCTGCACCGCGGTCCAGGAGGCCGTCCAGATGGTCGGGTCCTCGATGGTGTACTCGTACTCGATGACGCCGGGGCCGACGAGGGTGAACCGCTCGACGAGGTGCGCCTCGCGGCTGGCGCCGACGAGGGGCAGCCAGCGGTCGAAGCTCGTGGTCTCGACCACGAGGGTGTCGCCCTCCCAGTGGCCGCGCGAGTCGCCCAGCCACTGCCGGATGCCCCCGTGCGGGCGGTCGGTGATGGGGATGATGCGCGTGGTGTTCAGCATCTCGACGAGCATCACCAGGTGATCCTCGGTCTGGAAGATCTGGACGTTGTTGTTGTAGGCGACGGGATAGATGGGCAGTCCGGTCGTCCCCAGGCAGCGGTCGAAGTAGCTGAGGTCCTCGATCTGCTCCAGCGGCGCCGACCCGAACGACCCGGGCGCGCTGAACCGGGTGCGGCCCTCGTCGGTCCGCGGCGGCCGGCGGCCGTTCGGCGGGTCGACGATGAGCGAGGTCCGCCGGGTCTCGACAACCTCGGTGCCGAAGTCCATCCAGAAGCGGTTGTAGGCGCCGATCGACCCGCCCGCCTCGGTGCGCTGGGCCGGCGCCCGATCCGCCGCCTCGTTCTGCTCGACCGCCCCCTGCTCGAGCGCCCGCACCTCTTCCTCGGTCAGGAACTCCCGGTCGCCGTACTCCTCCGGGCGTTCGAGCGGCGTCAGGGTCCTGAAGTCCCACACGCCGTTCAGGTCGGGCGCGCCCCACGGGGTCCGGGGCACGTCGGCGGTCTGGGCGGAAGCGGCGGCCGGCGCCAGGAGCAGCGCCAGTGCCAGGAGGGTGGTCGCGGGCTGATTGGACATGCGCATTCGGCTCTCTCCAGACAAGGTTCCCGATCGGGGTGCCTGCGCCGTCGGCGTCGAGCTCCTTCAGGGCCGCGCCGCCGACGCCGGTACCCGTCCATCCTGGCGCCCGCGGCAACCCCGCGACACGCCGACGCGGCTGCATCCGGTCGTGAACGTCCCGCCTTGCCGGCCGGACGCAGCCCGCCTTCCAGGAAACCCTAGCAGACGGCTCGCGCCCCCACAACCCGCCAGCCCCGGGGGCTTCGGCGCCCCCACACGAGACCGCGCGCCGCCGCCTCATTCTTGACGTTGGTGGACTTCTGATGTTCCTCGTCGACACCGACGTGCTATCGCTCCTCCGCAGACCCGAACACAGCCCCGGCGAACGACGCCGGCGACCGACACCAGTTGTGTCGGGCGATGTTCTCGATGTCAATGCCCGACTGCCGCGCATGCCGCCCAAAGTTGCCACCGCCTTGCGCACGACAACCAATAGTTGCGTGTAAAATCTTCTACGCGCAACTTCAGGGGGCATCGTGGCACGCCGCATACCGGAAGAGGACCTGCGGGAGATCGAGCGGGTGGTGCGACAGCACCCCGACGGCTTGACTGCACAGCAGATCGACGACGCTCTGCCGTCCGCACCCCCGCGCCGCACCCTGCAATACCGGCTGAGGCTTCTCGTGAGGCGCGAGCGCCTGGTCATGGAGGGCACGGGCCGCTGCGCGCGCTACCGCCCGCCTCGAGTGATCTCGGCGACAGGGGAAGCCGTCGGCCGTTCCCGCACCGCGCCTGCGGAGACCGAAGTGCTGCCGGCGTTGTCCGACGCCGGCGACGCGATTCGGAAGCATGTCCGCCAGCCGCCGTCGTTGCGCGCTCCGGTTGGCTACGACCAGGAGTTCCTCCACTCGTACCGGCCCAACGAGACGTTCTACCTACCCGAGACGGAAAGGGAGCTTCTCCATCGCGTCGGCAGGCCGGCGACCGGTCGACAACAGCCGGCCGGCACCTACGCCAAGCAGCTCCTGAGCAGGCTGCTGCTCGATCTCTCGTGGAACTCCAGCCGCCTCGAAGGCAATACCTATTCCCTGCTCGACACGAAGCGCCTCATCGAGGTGGGCGAAGAGGCGGAAGGAAAGCAGCGACACGAAGCGCAGATGATCCTGAACCACAAGGCCGCCATCGAGTTTCTGGTGAGCTCGGCGGAAGAAATCGATTTCAACCGCTACACCATCCTGAACCTCCATGCGCTGCTGGCCGACAACCTGCTTGGCGACCCGGCGGCGGTGGGTCGCCTCCGTCGCATCCCTGTGGGCATAGAACGCTCTGTCTTTCATCCCCTGGAGGTGCCTCATGTCATCGAAGAGTGCTTCGACCAGTTGCTGGCCACGTCCTCGGCGATCGTCGATCCGTTCGAGCAGGCGTTTTTAGTGATGGTTCAGCTTCCCTACCTGCAGCCGTTCGACGATGTCAACAAGCGGGTATCGAGACTCGCCGCCAACATCCCTCTGATCAGGGCCAATCTATCGCCGCTCTCGTTCGGGGACGTATCGAGAGAGCTATATGCGGACGCCACGCTCGGGGTATACGAGCTGAAGCGCGTCGAACTGCTTCGCGACGTGTTCATCTGGGCCTACGAGCGGTCGGCCGCCCACTACGCCGCGGTCAGGCAGTCGCTGGGCGAGCCGGATCCGTTCCGGATGCGTTACCGGGACAAGCTGCATGAGGTCGTCGGCGCGGTCGTCCGCGGGCGCATGGATCAGAAGCACGCCACCGCTCACGTGAACGCGTGGGCGGAGACGCACGTCGACGCGGGGGACCGGGAGCGGTTTCGCGAAATCGCCGAAAGAGAGTTGCTGAGCCTGCACCAGGGCAACTTCGCCCGCTACCGCATCCGCCCGTCCGAATTCGCCGCGTGGCAGGCGACCTGGAACCCGTAGCCGCTTGGGGTGCTCGCGGGAGCCGTCGCCGTTGGCGGCCATCCAGACGTGCTTGCCGGTGTTCATGTCGATGGCGGTGATGCGGCCGTAGCGGCTTCAGCGGCAGACCCCGCGGCTCCGACAGTCAACCGGCCGACAGGAGTCGGCCGCGCCCACCCGAGAGCCGGGCCAGCGCCGGCCGGGACCGCAAGATGTCTTCCTGCCCCTCCCCACACTCGCCTCTTGCACCACGGTGGTGCATTGTGGTGGAATATGGGAGACAGGAGCGAACAGATGGAGAAGATCGAGCCCGACACCACGGTGAAGAAGGCTGGTCCGGTGCGCGTCTCCGTGTCGTTCGACCCGGGCGACTACGCCGACATCAAGAACATCGCGCGAAACGGACGCGTGTCGGTCGCCTGGGTCGTTCGGGAGGCGGTCGCGCGCTACCTCAACTCCCGCACCCCGTTGCTCCCGCGCAACGACGTGGACACTCGCTCATGAACCCCTCGCTCTTCGAGCTGCCGCGCTGGCGCCGACCCTCCGTGCCGGCCCCGGGCACATCGCTCGTCGCCGCCACCGAGACGTTCGCCGGCCCGGTCCGGGCCGCCGTCGAGTGCGTGCGGCGCTGTCTCGACGAGCGGCCCTCGTTCGACGTCTCGCACGCCCATGTCCTGGCGAGCCGCTGGCGGGAAGAGCCCCGCCGACCTCAGGCCCGGTCCGCCCTGCAGGCGGCCTGGGCCCTCGTGAGCATGCGCATCGTCGGCCGCAGCGTCGGAGCGCTGCCCCGCACCGCGTCATTGCGCGATGCCGAGACCTGGTTCGTCGGTGCAATCCCCACGCCGAGCCGCCTCTCCGACGCCGTCGTCGAATTCGCCGACCGCGAGGCCGCCCGCAAGCTTGAGACGATCGAGTACGACGACGACCTCCGCGACCTCCTGCCCTACATCCTCGACGCGCACGGCCCCGGGAGCAGAGCCAGCGTCATGCGGGATCCCCGTACGGGGAAGGCCCGGCGCGCGAAGAAGGACGCGGGCGTGTTCTACACTCCGGCCGACGTCGCCGAGTACATCGTGCGCGAGGCCATGGAGGCGATCCCGCCCGAGGCCCACACGCCCCTCGTCCTCGATCCGGCGTGCGGCTCCGGGGTTTTCCTCAAGGCGGTGCTCGACCTCGCCGCCGACCGACGGCCCGGCCTCGACCGCCTCGAGTTCGTCGAACGCAGCCTCCACGGCATCGACGTCGACCCGCTTGCCGTCGACGCGGCCTGTTTCGTCCTGCTCCACGAATGCCTGCGTTCCCCGCATCGCCGTCCGGCGGCGGCTCCGTGGTCCCAGTGGCATCGTATCCGATGCAACCTGTGCGTGGCCGACGCCCTCGCGTTTTGCCTCGCCGCGCCCGCCGGCCCTCACGCCGACGACGCCGGGGCCCTGACCGACCTGCGGAGGCAGCTCGACAACCGCTACGTCGAACCACCCCCGGCGCCCCGTGCCACCACGGTGCCCCTGTTTTCCCAGGGCCTCCCCCTCGGCACCGTGTTCCCGACTCTCGCCGACGGAGCGCATGTCGTCATCGGAAACCCCCCGTACGCGGCGATCGGCCCCCGCGACGACGCCCCCGCGCTGACGCAGCGTTTCGCCTCACTGCCCGCCAGCCACCGCGCGGGCTGGGACCACTTCCCCGCGTTCGTGGAAATGATGTGGCGCCTGGCCCTTCCCGGCCGCGGCTCCTCCGGCATGGTCGTCCCGCTGTCGCTCGCCTGCAGCCGGCGCGCCCAGATGACGGCCACGCGCCGGGTGATCATGCGGAGCGGCGGTCGCTGGCGCTTCGCGTTCTTCGACCGCGAGCCCCACGCCCTCTTCGGAGAAGAGGTCAAGACCCGCAACGCCATCGTCTTCCGCGCCGACGCCTCGGGCCGTCCAAAGACCGAAACAACCATCGAGACGGGACCGCTCCGGCGCTGGACCAGCCGCCAGCGCGCGACCCTGTTCGACACCGTGGACTTCACGCCGCTGCCGGGCGTCCCGATAGCGGCGGGCGTACCCAAGCTCGAGGGAGACATGTGCGCCCGAGCATACCGCCGACTGCGGCGACAGACCGTCCGCCTGCGCGACATGTGCACCACCGTCGACGCCTGTCCGCCCCAGGACGCGGCCGCCGAAGGGTCCGACCGGCACGTCTTCGTGGCCGGTACGGCCTACAACTTCCTCAACGCCTTCCGGTCCCACCGCGACCTGCCCGAGCCCCGCGCCCCCTGGAGCGCCAGCAAGCTGATCCGCCTCGGCTTGCCGACCGCCGCCGAAGCGGACCGCGTGTTAGCCATCCTCGGCAGCCGGCTCGCGTACTGGCTCTGGCACGTGACCGCCGACGGATTCCACGTCACCCGGTCCTTCGTCCTCGACCTGCCGGTCAACGACCGACTGTTCGCCGAGCCCGCGAAGGGTGCCCTCGCCGACCTCGGCTCACGTCTCTGGGAGAGCGTCCAGGCCCAACGGATCATCAGCATCAACGGCGGTCGCCAGACCGTCTCCTATCGACCCCACGCCAGCGAGGATCTCCGCGACGGGATCGACGCGCTGCTGCTAGAAGCCCTCGACCTGGAAGCCGCGTTCCTGGACTACCTGCGCCGCTTCACGCGGACGTTGCTGTTCGTCGACGAGCATGACGACACGCGCCGACGCTTCACCGACCATTTCGACGATGGAGGGAAACCATGGCCCGAGTAACGGACTCCATCAAGGTGAAGAGCAAGCTCACCAAAGAGGAGTGGCGCGAATACACGAAGACGGTCTGGCACATTGCGAACACGACGCACGACCAGCATCCAGCCGTTTTCCCTGTCGATATCCCGCGCCGGCTCATCAAGCTCTTCAGTTGGCACGGCGAGACGGTTCTTGATCCCTTCGCCGGAACGGGCACCACCGCGGCGGCAGCCATCCCCCTCGGACGCAGGGCCGTGTGCGTGGACCAGAGCGCGAAATACGCCGACATCATCCGTCGTGAATGCAGTCACCTCAAGAACGGCCGAGCGACGGCCTCGACGCTGCTCGATGTGCATCGAGCCGACAGCCGCAACCTCTCCTTCATGGAGACCGAATCCGTCTCCCTCGTCGTCTCGAGCCCGCCGTACTGGAACAAGGCCCACTACGGTTCGGCCCGCGCCAACCTCGGCCGGATCTCGGGTTACCGCCGCTTCCTCCAGGAAATCCGCCCCGTCTTCGAGGAGTGCTTCCGCGTGCTTCAGCCCGGCCGCAAATGCTGCCTCGTGACCGCCAACGTCAACCAGCACACCGACCGGGGCCTGTTGACGTTCCCCCTGGCCGCCGACTTCGGCACGATTCTCCGCGATATCGGCTTCGTCATGGTCACCGAAATCGTCTGGTCCAAGGACGGCACCGGCGGCCGGTGGGGCTCTGCCAACGGACAGCGCCCCATCTTCGGCAGCTACCCGTATCCGCCGAATTTCCTGTTCAAAAACGTCCACGAGTACATTCTGGTATTTTCGAAGCCGCCGTCGAGGAAATCGAAAGGGCCCAAGGTCGTCCCGTACGACGTCCTCATGGCCGATAGCGCCGACCGGTCATCGACTTGAGGGGTATCCGTGGAGTACGAGTTTCACGTTCAGGACCCAACGACGCCGGATACCGTATATCTGTTCGAGGCCATCGTCGGCGCGGTCCGAGAAGCCACCTCCTTCGACGGCATCTTTGCCTTCGCGTCGCGCGCCGGAGTCGATTCGCTGTTCGGTGACCCCGAGATACGCAGTTTCCTGAACGGGTCGGCGATGTCGCTGTTGATCGGCCTCGACGCCATCACGAATCGCGAGACGCTGCAACGTCTCCGGGAGCTCGAAGTCGAGCACGCTGACCTACAAGTGCGTGTCTTCCGCAACCCGACGAACGCCCTGTTCCACCCCAAGGTGGCGCGGTTCAAGTACGCAGATGGAAGCCGGTCCATGATTGTCGGTTCCGGCAACCTCACCCCCGGCGGACTTCGACAGAACTTCGAGGCGTTCAGCGTCGTTCGCTCCGAGCCGACCGAGACGATGGATTCCTCGTCCTGGGACCGCTTCCTGGCCGACCATGCGGACGAGGTTCGCCCGATAGATGAGGACGCCCTCGACCGGGCAGCTCGCAACGTGGCCCGCAGGCCCCGACGAGACATCGAGCCGGCGTCGGGCGCATCGCCGCCAACTCAATCCGCCGACCGCGACTCTGCGTCCGACACCGCGGTTGTCCTGGCCGGCTCCAGGCGGTTCCTCGTCGCCCGAGTTCCCAAGGCGGGGAACCGTTGGCATCAGGTCCACTTCAACGTGCCGGTCATCGACCGGTTCTTTCGCGTCCGACCGAACACCACGCAAAGGGTCTATCTCGTGGAATGCAAACAGGATGGTACGCTTGGCGACGAGGAAGTGCGTCCGTGCGTGTACAGCGACGCCAACATGAACCTGAAGATCGAAATCGCGTCGCATCGTGGCGAGCCGTATCCGGATGGCGGACCCCCGATAGCCGTGTACCGTGAATTGCACGCACGTTCGTTCGCGTACATGCTGCTCATGCCCGGCGATCCGGGCTACGACGCGATGTTCGAGCTGACCGAGACCGGCACCACAGTCGGCCCTGGCGCGCGCAGAGTGATCACCGATCACGACGCCATCCGCAACGCTTGGCCCACTTCACCGCTCATCATGGCCATCGACCGGGCACAGTGATCTCGACTCCGAGACCGGACCGGCCGGACTTACTCGTCCGCCGCGCTACGGCAGCGCCAGCGCGATCCACTCGCCGGGGTGGTCCAACGAGCCTATCGGCAGCACGATGTACTGCTTCTCCCCGTGCATGTAGGTGATCGGCGAGCCGACGTTGCCGGCCGGGAAGGTCGTCTCCCACACCACGTCGCCGGTCTCCTTGTCGAAGGCGCGGAACCCCCTGCCGGCGTCGGGGCCGGCGCCGGGCGGGGTGCGGACCATGATGGGGTCGCCCTCGCTGACGAAGAGCAGGGTGCTCGTGAGCAGGGTCATCGCGCGGCCCGGCTGGCCGAGGGGCGGGAGGTCGAGATGGGCGATGGCCGGGTGGTCGCGGGGGCCGTCGCCGTTGGCGACCATCCAGACGTGCTCGCCGGTGTTCATGTCGATGGCGGTGATGCGGCCGTAGGGGGGCTTGAGCAGCGGCAGCCCCTGCGGCCCCTGGGGGAAGGCGCGGGTGCCGCGGGTGTAGCGCACGTTCATGCGGTCGGGGTTGCCGGGAGTGAGGTCGGCCGCGAAGGTGCCGGTGACCGACGGCACGTAGAGCATCCCGGTCTCGGGGTCGAAGCCGGCCCCGCCCCACTCCGCCCAGCCCACCGAGCCGGGGAGCTGCAGGGTGCCCTTGGTGTCGCCGTCGCCGTCGCCGCGGATCGACGGCGGGGTGTAGATCTCCCCCAGCACGAACGGCGCGGCGATCTCCTCGGCCTCGGCCCGCAGCTCGGGGGTGAAGTCGATGAGCGTGTCGACGGAGATGCCGTGCACGTCGAACGGCTCGGGCTTCGTGGGGAACGGCTGGGTGGGCGAGATCCACTCGCCGGGGGTGTCCGAGCCGGGCACGGGGCGCTCGACGATGGGCCACACCGGCTCGCCGGTGACCCGGTCGAACGTGTAGGCCATGGCCTGCTTGGTGAGCTGCACCACCGCCTTGATCTCGCGGCCGTCGACGATGTCCATCAGGATGGGGGCCACGTTGTTGTCGTAGTCCCAGAGGTCGTGGTGCACCATCTGGAAGTGCCACACCATCTCGCCGGTCTCGGCCCGCACGCAGACGAGGCTGTTGGCGTAGAGGTTGTTGCCGGGCCGGTGCCCGCCGTACATGTCGTTGCTGGGGGCACCGGTGGGCAGGTAGACGAGGCCGAGCTCCTCGTCGGCGCTCATCATCGTCCAGACGTTGCCCATGCCCGAGTACTCCCACGAGTCGTCGAGCCAGGTCTCGACTCCCGGCTCGCCGGCCCGGGGAATCGGGTTCCAGGTCCACCGCAGCGCGCCGGTCCGGACATCGTAGGCGCGGACGTAGCCGGGGCGGTTCTCCATGGTCAGGGGATGGTCGGCCATGGCCTGCCCGACGATGACGACATCACGGACGACGAGGGGCGGCGAGGTGAAGTTGAAGTCGACCAGCTCGTCGGTGTCCTCGAAGACGCGGAGGTCGACCATGCCGTCGTCGCCGAACCCGGAGACGAGCCGGCCGGTCTCCACGTCGGTGGCCAGCAGGTACGGCGGCCGCACCGACAGGATGCGGCGGCCGGCCCCGCCGTCGTCCTCCCAGTAGCCGACGCCGCGGTTGGCGGCGCCGCGCGGGGTCTCGTCGTCGGTGAGGAACGGCAGGTCCTGCACCCAGCGGGTCTCGCCGGTCGCGGGGTCGAAGGCCTCGACGATGCCGATGCCGTTCGAGGCGTAGAGCACGCCGTCGACCATCAGCGGCGTCGACCGAAGGTTGTTCGAGTAGCGCAGGCTGTCCCAGCGCGCGTGCAGGCTCGCGTCGACGGCGGGGCGGCGCCACGCGATCTCGAGGTCGTGGACCGTCTCGGCATCGATCTGGTCGAGGGCCGCGTAGCGGGTGAACCCGCTGTCGCCCCCGTGGACGCGCCACTCGCCGTCGGTGCCGTGCTGGGCCGCGGCGGTCGCGGCCATGACGAACATGCCCAGCAGGGCCGCAACCGCCATGCCGCGGCCGGTTTTCGTCGTCGTCCTGTTGCTCATCGGTTTCCCCGTTCCTGCTTGAGGCTCTCGCTGCGCCGCACCCGCAGCACAGACCGCTACCGGATGGCCGAGAACTCCGTCGGCACGAGCATCCGCGCGTCGATGGTGTCGACCAGCGCCCGGTCCTCGGACCGTTCGGCCGAGATGATGATGCGCTGGAACTCGGGGTTCTCGCCGAGCCTCGCCCACATCTCGTCGCGTGCCTCCAGCGTCGGATACCCCAGCATGTAGATGAACGTGTCGTCGGTGTCGTCGCCGGTGGCGGCGTCCCAGTAGCCGATGTTCTCCATACCCGCCTGCTCGAACATCGCGGCGGTGTGGTCGCGGAACCGGTCGGACAGTTCGGCGCGCTTGCCGTCGACCGCCTTGTAGATGCGCAGCTCGAACACCCGCGACTCCGGCTCCTGGGCCGACAGCCCCCACGCCATGCCGAACACGCCGAACGCGCAACCCGCCGCCGCCAGTGTCTTCCAAAGCCTCATCGTGACCCTCCCGGTCTCGTGTCTCCGATTCCAACCCCTCCGGCGAGCGCCCGGCGCGCCGGCGGGTGCTGCGTCATTGCAAACGGTTACGGCCCCGGTGTCAAGCCGACCGCGCACTGATACCATGACGCCCGCATGGGCGACACCCCGGTGGTCCGCGTCTCCGGCATCCGGAAGACCTACGGCGCGACGGTGGCGGTGGACGATGTCTCGTTCACGGTCGAGGCGGGCGAGATCTTCGGCCTGATCGGCCCGAACGGGGCCGGCAAGACCACCACCATGGAGTGCGTCGAGGGCCTGCGGCGGCCCGACCGGGGGCGCATCGAGGTGCTCGGGCTCGACCCCGTCCGCGACGCCGGCGCCCTGCAGCCCCGCATCGGCGTGCAGCTCCAGGAGGCGCAGCTCCAGAAGCGCATCAAGGTGTGGGAGGCGGTGGACCTGTGGGCCGCCCTCTACGACACGTCGGTCGACGGCGACCGGCTGCTCGATCAGCTCGGGCTGACGGACCGGCGTGACGCGTGGTTCATGACCCTGTCGGGGGGCCAGAAGCAGCGGCTGTTCATCGCGCTGGCCCTGATCAACCAGCCCGAGTTGGTGTTCCTCGACGAGCTCACGACGGGGCTCGACCCCCAGGCGCGGCGGGCCATCTGGGACCTCGTGCGGGGCATCCGCGACCGCGGGCAGACCGTCTTCCTGACCACGCACCTGATGGAGGAGGCGGAGCGGCTGTGCGACCGCGTCGCCATCATCGAGCACGGGCGCATCGTCGACCACGACACGCCGGCCGGCCTCGTCGCCCGACACTGCCCGCAACGGAGCGTGGTGGTGACCACCGCCCACGAGGGGGCGGCGGCCCGGTTCGCAGGGCTGGCCTCTGTCGACACCGTCGACCGGGACGGGGACCGGCACACCATCCGCGGGCGCGGCGACGACCTCGTGACCGAGGTCATCCACTGCCTCTCGGAGCACCGCATGCGGGTGACGGCGTTCCGGACTGAGGAGCCGACGCTGGAGGACGTCTTCCTCACCCTGACCGGCCACTCCATCCGCGACTGACCGGGACGGAGACTGCGGCCCCGATGTCCATGAACCCACGCCTTCCTCTGCGCGGCCTCGGCAAGCTCACCTGGCTGGAGATCAAGATCTTCGTGCGCGAGCCGATGGGCCTCATTGGCTCGGTGGTCATCCCGGTGCTGATGTTCCTCGTGCTGGGGCGCACGTTCGGCCCGCGGCTCGCCGAGGCGGCGTCGCCCACCGCGATCCAGATGCGCACCGGCCTCCCCGTGTTCGTGGCCGTGTTCATCGCCATCAGCGCCGTGCTGTCGCTGGTCGCGGTCATCGCCATCTACCGCGAGGGCGGCATCCTCAAGCGGCTGCGGGCGACCCCCATCAGCCCCGTCACCATCCTCGTGACCCACGTGCTGGTCAAGCTCGTCCTCACCGCGGTCACCGTCGTCCTGATGTTCCTCGCGGGCCGCCGCTACTACCCCGCCGGCGCCGACGTGCCGCTGTTCTCGTTCACGCTGGCGCTGCTGTTCAGCACCTGGAGCATCCTGTCCATCGGCTTCATCGTCGCCAGCCTCGTCCGCACCGCGCGCTTCGCGCCGCCGCTCGGCAGCCTCTTCCTCTACTCGATGCTGCCGTTCTGCGGGCTGTTCTTCCCGGTTGACGCGCTCCCGCCCGCGATGCAGGCGGTATCGAGGGTGATTCCCCTGACCTACGCCGTCTCCCTGCTCTCGGGCATCTGGCAGGGCGACCCGTGGTCGGCCCACCTGGGCGATGTCGCCGTACTGCTCGTCGTCTTCGCCGTGTGCACCCTGGTCGCGGCGCGGGTCTTTCGGTGGGAGTGAGACCGGGGCTCGTCCCGGTCGCCGGCACTCGAACTGTCCGGTTCCGGGAAAAGCGGGTAAGCTGGACTGGCCGAGTCTCTTCGCGCCGGCCGCCGCGCGGCGGCGCGCTCCCCCGGAGGTCATCACGGACCTCGGAATCGCTGCCCGGCGTCAACCGCAGGCGCATCGAAGCAGCCGCGGAGGGGTTTCCATGGGCGACCGTCGACGGGTGGGGCTCGGCGTGTTCATCGTCGCCACGATCGCCTCGAGCGTGGCGCCGTCGGCCCAGCAGGCCCCCACCTTCCGGAGCGGCGTCGAGCTCATCGAGGTGGACGCCACCGTCACCGACGGCGACGGCAACCCCGTTCCCGACCTGCGGGCGGCGGACTTCTCGGTAACTGTCGACGGGGAGCCGCGCGCCGTCGTCCAGGCGCAGTTCATCTCGTTGCGGGCGCCCGAGGGGAGCTCCGTCCCGGCCGATTCCCCGATCGAGGACGCCGGGTACACCTCCAACGCCGACGCGGACCCCGGCCGGCTCATCGTGATCCTCGTCGACGAGGAGAGCATGCCGTGGGGAGAGGGGCACCGCCTGATGCACGCCGCGGCCGGGTTCGTCGACAGCCTGGGCCCCGGCGACCGCGTCTCGGTGGTGGCGATGCCCCAGCCCGGCGTCTACATCGACTTCACGTCCGACCACGACCGGGTCCGCCGCGCGGTCGAGGGCATGTCGGGTCTGGGCGTGCCTCCGATGGGCGGGGCCTCGATCGAGTTCGAGATCCTGCAGGAGACGCGACGCCGCACCGCGGCCGTGCTGCACGGCATCGAGTCCATCCTCGAGGGCATGCGGCGGGTGGAGGGTCCCAAGGCCCTCGTGTGGCTCTCCGGCGGCCTCGTGATCGACGGCGAGGAGCTGGGCCTGAAGAGGATCGCGGACCTCGCCGCCGCCTCGCGCACGACGCTGTACATCTTCATGCTCGACGAGCTGCTCGTCGACGGGTCCCGGGCGGCGTCCGGGGCGTTGCCGGACGCCTTCGTGGTGGAGAACTCGCCCATGCGGGGGGGAGGACCCGGCGGAGCCGAGACGACCTTCGTGGCAGTGGAGCCGGCAGATGTGGGGCTGCGGCTGGGCCCGCCGAACCGCCGGGTACAGGAGCAGGGCCTGATGGCGGCGGCGTCGATGACCGGCGGCAGCCTCTTGCGCACCTACTACAACCCCGGGCCGCTGTTCGACCGGCTCGAAAGGGAGCTCTCGGGCTACTACCTGCTGGGCGTGGAATCGACCGCGGGGGACCGGGGCGGGGAGTTCCGCGACATCGACGTGTCGGTGCGGCGCGACGGCGCCCGCGTCCGCTCGCACCGCCGGCTCCACGTCCCGCCGGAGGAGACCGGATCCGACACCGCCGAGCGCCTCCTGCGCCTGTTGCGATCGCCGGTGGCGGCGCGCGAGCTGCCGTTGCGCGTGGCGACGTACGCCTACCGCAACGCCACGAGCTACAGCGAGCCGATGCGGATCCTGATCGGCGCGGAGGTCGATGCCCCGGGCAGCGTACCCGCGACGCTGGAGGTGGGGTACCTGGTGCGCGACGCGGCCGGCGCGGAGGCGGCCCGCGTGATGGTCGAGATTGCTCCGAGGCTCGTGCGGAAGCCGGACGGACCGGTGCTCGAGGTCGCCTTCGCGCTGCCCTTGGAGCAGCCGGGCGCGTACTCGCTGAAGCTGGCCGCGATCGACGCGGCCGGGCGGCGCGGCAGCGTGGAGCATCCGGTGCGCGTGCCCCGGCTGTCGGGCGAACCGCTCGCCGCCGGAGACCTGATGCTGGCCGACCAGGCCTCGGCGCCGTCGGGACGGATCCTCCCGCAGGTCGAGGCGCAGGTGACGAGCGGGCGCCTGCTGGCCTTCACGGAGCTGTACGCGCGGTCTCGGTTGCGGTGGGACGGCACCCGGGTCGAGGTCGACGTGGTGGACGGCGCGGGCGGGCCGGTCCTCGCGCGGGGGCCGGCCGTGCTGAATGGTCCGGACGGCACCCGGCGCCGCCGGGCCACGGCCGTCGTCGCCGTGCCCCACCTGCCGCCGGGACGCTACATGGCGCGCGCCCGCGTGATGCGCGACGGCGCCGAGGTGACCCGGGTGCGCCGGCCGTTCCGGATCATCTCGCAGCCCGTCCCGTAGGCGTCTGCGCCGTAGAACGGCGCTGACTCCTGGAGGGTTGGTCGGACGCCCAGCGGAGCCGAAGGCGAAGATGGGCGGGCCAGCCTTGATGCCCGCGCCGCCTTCTCTGCCGCCCTCGTGTCCCGGCCGTGAAGTTCGCGGAAGCTATGAATCGACGCAAATGCCCGTAGACACAGGAGAACTGCCGCGTTGGAATCGTTCCGCGAACGAAGGTTCAGGACACTGGTCCCGGAAGAGCCGACCCCAAGCCAGGCGTCACCGCTCGGGTGCCGGCGTCCACTCCCGGGCGAGCCGGCGGCCCTCCGCAGTTTGCTCGGCGGTCACCCACGAAGCCAGCTCGGCGCGCTGGCGGGCGTAGAGGCGCCAGTCGCCACCGTCGAGGCTCGCCCGCCACGCCAGCTCGATCCACATGCTGGCGAGGATCGGATCCTCCTCCACGCCGGCCCCGTAGACGTAGAGGGAGCTGAGCGCGGCCTGGGCCGGGGAGTGGCCCTGCTCGGCCGCCGCCCGGTACCAGCGGGCCGCGGCCCTGTCGTCGCCGTCGACGCCGCGGCCGCGGAAGTAGAGGAGGCCCAGGCTGTACTGCGCCGGTGCATGGCCCTGCTCCGCCGCCAGCCGGGTCCAGCCGACGGCCTCCGCGTCGTCCTGCGGCACCCCCTCCCCGACGTAGTAGCGCCGGCCGAGCTCGGCCTGGGCAGCAGCGTCGCCCTGTTCGGCCCGCTCGCGCAAGCCGTCCGGGAGCTGGGCGGCGGCCAGCGTCGCCACCATGAGGACTACCGTGGCCAGCGCCAGACAACTGCCGGCGGAAGCGACCCCACGACCGCAGAGCGTGACCCTGCCGGTCTCCATCATCATCTCGTTCACGTAAGCCGTGAGTGCACAATGCGCGGGCGGAAGCCCCCGTTGCGAACTCGGCCGGGCCATCAACGCGGGCTCGCAGCCTCGTTGCTAATGCGCGGGCGGAAGCCCCCGTTGCGAACTCGGCCGGGCCATCAACGCGGGCTCGCAGCCTCGTTGCTGATGCGATAGAGCTTCGACTGGGTCCGGAGAATCAGGCTGCCGCGCACCACCGCGGGGGTGGCGAGAGCCATCTCGTTCAGCGAGTTGGTGTGCAGCAGCTCGAACTCGGGCCCCGCCCGGACGACGAAGGTGTCGCCGTCCTCGCCGAGCAGGAACACGCGGCCGTTGTAGGCCCACGGCGAGGCGGTGAAGCCGGTGCCGGGGCGGATGCGGGTGCGGCCGTATATCTCGCGGCCGGTGCGGGCGTCGTGGCTCAGCAGGAATCCGCGGTCGAGCAGAGTGTAGTAGGCGCCCTGGTAGACGAGGGCCGAAGTGTTGTAGGTGCCCAGCATCGGCTGGTACCAGACGACGTAGTCGTTGCCGGTGTCGCCCGGCGCGAGCGAGATGTCGCCCGAGGCGCCGGCGCGGATGGCGTAGACGGGCCGCGGCATCCCGCCGGGGTAACCCGAGCTGATGTAGACGAGCCCGTCGCGGGCGAACGGAGTTGGGACGACGTTGACGGTCATGCCGCCGATGTCCCAGAGCTCGCGACCGTCGAGGTCGTAGGACCGCACGCGGCGGCGGCCCGCGGTGACGATCTCGGTCCGGACGTCGTTCTCCCACACGAACGGGCTCGACCAGTTCTCGTTCTCGTCGCGCTCGATGCGCCACACGGTGTCGCCGGTGCGCGCGTCGAGGGCGAGCAGGAACGACCCCGTGGTGTTGTCGTTGACGATGTACAGCCGCCCGTCGTGCAGGGCGGGCGAGGCGGCGGTGCCGAAGCGCTGCCAGCCGTTGAAGACGCCGACCTCGCGGGTCCAGACCACCTCGCCGGCGAAGTCGAGGGCGGCGACGAGGCCGACGGTCCCGAAGTAGACGTAGAGCCGCTCGCCGTCGGTGACCGGGGTCTCCGACGCGAAGCTGTTCTTGATGTGCCGCTCGATGGCGGGCACCGCCGAGGAGAGCTCGCGCGTCCAGCGGACCTCGCCGGTCTCGAAGGAGACGTCGCGGACGAGGAACCGGTGCTCAGCCGCCGCCGGGGTGGCCCCGAAATCGGCCCCGGGGTCGTAGAGCCCCGGCTGCGGCGGCGGCTCGTCGCCGGCGCTGACCGCGGTGGTCACCCAGACGTGGTCGTCCCAGACGACGGGCGAGCTCCACCCGAGGCCGGGCACATCGGCGACCCAGACGACGTTCTCGGTCTCGCTCCACGTCTCGGGCAGCCGGGGGTCGTCGGCGACCGCGCCGGCGGCCGGTCCGCGGAACCCCGGCCACTGGCCCGGCTGGGCCGCCGCGGGGACGGCCAGCCCGGTCGCGAGAGTGGAAACCAGCACCAAGCCGGTGAGCGACGTGCCGCGCATGAAATCCTCCCGGCTCAATCGCTGATGCGGGCCCAGCGGATGGTGCTCTGCACCTCGCGGCCCTCGTCGTCGGTGGCCGGGGGCGGCATCAGGTTCAGGTGCGTGTCGGTCAGCTCGTAGAAGCGCTGCGCGTCGGTGCCGCTCTGGCCCGGGTCCTCGTTGCCGATGCGGTGGTGCACGAGGTACGCCTCCTCCTCGTTGACCGAGAACGGTCCGAAGTAGCTGCCGTAGGTGTCCACGACGGCGAGGGCCTCCTCCGCCGTCGGCTCGTCGCCGGCGTAGGGCTGGCGGCCCGCCCGCATCAGGTGCACCGACATGTGCCCCGACGGCGCGTAGGCGATGTACGCCGTCTCGTACTGGTCGGCGGGCACCGACTCGCCGTCGCTGGTCTCGCGGGTCACCGACTCGACCCGGTAGAAGCCGAAGAGCCGCCGGTGGGTGTCGGTGAGCTCCGACTCGGGCAGGTCGGGCAGCCGCTCCCAGGTGATGTACGACCGCGCCCCGTCCTCGCCCGCGGGCGGCTGGAGGATCAGGTTGCCGCCCTCGAAGGTGAAGAACCGCTGGTAGTCCGAGCCCGCGCCGTCCGGATTCAGGCTGCCCTCGAGGTGGTGGGTGACGTAGCCCTCCTCCTCGTTCACGCTGTAGCGCCCGAAGTAGGACGAGTAGCTGCCGAGCTGCGCCAGCGCCTCGTCGGGGGTCGGCCCGCCCTCGGAGTACGGCTCCCGGTCGGGGCTCATCAGCGTGACCCCCATGTAGCCGGTGGCGTCGTACATGATGTAGCCGACCCGGTCCTCCCTCGGCTCGCCGACGAGCTCGCCCTCGGCGTCGCGGCGCTCGCTGCGCACCAGCGACCACGCGCCGGCGAACCGGTCCATCGGGTTGGCCGCCGCGTCGTCGACCGCCTCCTCCGCCGGAGCGGAGTCGCCGCAGCCGGCCAGGGGCACCAAGAACATCAGGCCCACGACACCGAGCGCCGCGAATAGCGTCCTGCGCATCGCTCTCTCCTTCCCCACCGTCTGCCACAGTTCGAAACTACCGACGACCCCTCGGCGGCTTGCCGCCTGACGTCGCCGACTTCTCTCCCGCCCCTTCCCGCGAGCGCGGCCGCAGGTTTTCCGGCGCAAGCCGCCGGACCGCGCCACCACCCCTGCGGGCTTCGGCCGGACCGCCCCCTTCGAGCCGCCTACGGCGTCACCGTCACCGTCACGTCGGCCGGCGTGTAGAGGTAGCCGTCGTCGGCCATCGCCCGGATGACGTAGGTGCCCGGCTCGCTGAACACGGCCGTGGTCACGATGCGGCCGTCCTCGGGGAGCGGCGGCGGGGTCCACCCTGGGGTGTGGTCGACCATCGGCCGGACGAACGGGTCGAAGTCCACCGTCCCCGGCCCGCGGTACTGGATCCAGGCCAGCCGCAGGCCGAGGGCGTTGCGGCGGCCCGGCGGGCGGCTGTTGCGGGCGGGGCGCATCGCCGGCACCCCGTCGTCGGCGATGACCGCGGTCAGCGACAGCGTCTCGCCCACCGCGACGGTGCGCCGGCGGCCCTCCGGCAGTTCTATCGTCGGCGCGTCGTTCTCGATCTCGGGGGTGCCGCCGCCGGCGCGGTTCATGGCGATGACCTGCTCGTCGATGATCTGCTCGGGCACGAGCCAGCCGACCGCGCGGTCGGTGCGACCGTGGGCGGTCACCGTCCACACCAGCTCCTTGTCGCCCCAGTCGGCGGGCACCGTCACCTGCCAACTGAAGCGCTGGCGGCGCGGGTAGAAGTAGGTCGGCTGCCCCTGGTCGATGTCGCCCGGCTCGAGGAAGTTGTCCGGCCCGACGGGGATGTTCAGCTCTTCCTCGTAGTTCCGGTTGAGGTACCCGAACAGCATGTCGAACGTGCCGTCCGGGTTCTGCACCCACCCCTCGAAGACCGGCTGCAGGTTCTGGCCGCTGTGGTAGGTCTGCGCGACCGCGGCCGGCACCGCGGCCAGCATCAGCAGACCCCACAGGCCCGCCGCGACGACCCGTTCGACACGGTGCAGAATCAGCACGTCGCCCTCCGCGCTAGTCGCTGCCGGCGCGCCGCCGCTCGGCCAGCCTCGCCTCGTAGACGTCGTCCGGCATGTGGAAAAAGCTCATCCACGCGAAGCTCATGTCGTCGATCGAGCGGTTGCCGAAGCCCACCCAGTTCTTGGGGTCGGGGTTGTAGCGGTTGGCGGCGGTGTTGTCGTGCCAGCCGATGACGTGGAGGATGGTGCCCGCCGGCAGCAGCGGCGCCTCGTCGTCGGCGTAGTTGTAGACGATGTGCCAGCCGAAGTTGTGGCCGGTGCAGCTCAGCGTCTCGATGAGGCCGTCGGGGTGGATGGCCTCGACGCACATGCGCTTGCCCCGGATGTGCATGTGGGGCTGGAACCCGGTGACCTGGGTCGCCTCGGGCAGCACGTAGTAGCCGTCGCTGCGCACGTTGTCGGCCCCGGCGGGGATGTCGAGGGTGTCGAAGCTGTCGCCGACGTGCCGCGAGATGAGCACGCGCTCGGGCACGTGGCCCTCGGGATAGAACTGGAAGCCGACCCGGGTGCGGTCGGCGATCTCCTCCCCCACCGAGCTGTAGTGCATGTTGAAGCGGATCTGCGTCCCCGCCCGGATGAGCCGGCCGGTGCCGTCGGGGAAGATGTCGCCGTTCTTCCCCATCGCATACTCGTTGAGGAAGCCGCCGCCCTCCTCGCCGTCCTCGTCCTCCCACGTCATGGACGTGGCCACGTGGTGCACCACGCGGTGCGCGCCGGGAGAAGGCTTCGTCTCGACCGCCTTGATGTAGCGGTCGGTGGTCAGCCGCGAGTCGGCCCAGATGTCGAGCCAGCGGTCCGCGTCGACGGCGCCGACCACCACCGGCTCGGGCAGCTCCACGATCCACTCCGGGGTGCCGATGCGCCACTCCTCGAGCGACTCGAGCTCGATCGGCGGCGGCGCGTCGGCGGGGTTCCCGCGCGGGGCGCCGGCGTCGACCCAGCGGCCGATGGCCGCGATCTCCGCGTCGGACAGCGACGGATCCTCCTTGAAGCGCCTGACGCCCACGTTGCGCTCGATGAACCACGGCGGCATCTCGCGCTGCGCGGTCTTGTCGCGGATGGCCCGCGCCCACGGCCGCACCTCCTCGTAGGTCAGGAGCGACATCGGGGCCACCGATCCGGGCCGGTGGCACTGCTGGCAGGCGCGCTGCAGGATCGGCAGCACGTCGCGGGTGAACGTCACGTCGCCGTCCGCCGCCTGGGCGGCCGCCGCGCCCGCGGGCGCCAGGAGCGCGCCGCCGGCGACCGCGAGCGTGCAGACGCCCGTCACGAAACCGCCGTTCCACCGTCTCTGCGTGCCGTTCATCTCTGCTCTCCCAACTCGTCCGGGCGCTTGCTGCGGCACCCGTCTCGCCGCCGCCCGCACGCGGTCACCGCAACTCGGAGCATTCTCCGTCAGGGCCGACGCCCGATCAACCCGAATGTCCCCGAACGCCGGAGGTCTCCGCCCCGTTCGGCGGAATCGACACAGGAGCCGATATCGAAGCAGGCTGGCCCGACGCCGTCCACTCGGTCGCGTCTTGCGCCGCAATCCGGCCCGGCACGTAACCTAGATGCTCGGGCCGTGCTCCTCGTGACGACGCGGTGCGGGTGTGAAGGCGTGGGTGGCGAGGGTAACCCGATGGGTTATACTCGTTGCAGTGCAGACGGTGGCGGAGACCCCGACGTTCTCCCGCCAGGCCGACAAGATCTTCAGTCGGGACGAGAGACTTGAACTGATCGACTTTCTGGCGCGGAATCCTCTGGCGGGCGACGAAATCCCCGGCACCGGCGGCCTTCGGAAGCTCCGATTCGCCGCCTCCGGGCGTGGGAAACGAGGCGGCGCACGGGTCATCTACTACTACTACGCGGACGAAGCGATGCCGATTTACGCCCTGCTCGTGTACGCGAAGGCCCGCAAGGTCGACTTGACGCCGAACGAGCGGCGGGCGGTCTCGGCCCTCGCGGCCGCGCTCAGGACCGTACGAACGGAGAAGACATGAGCACATTCGGCGATGACCTGATCCGCTCTCTCGAGGAGGCCGTTTCCCATGCCCGGGGCAAGGGTCCCGCCGTCGTCCACGCCTCCGTGACTCCCCGCGAGGTTCGGAAGCAGGCGCACCTCACGCAGGCGCAGATGGCACCGTTGATGGGCATGAGCCTCTCCGGCTACCGGAAATGGGAACAGGGAACGCGGCGCGTGAGCGGTCCGGCCGAGACCCTCTTGCGCGTGATCGCAAGAGAGCCCGAGGCAGTGAAGCGCGCGCTGCTGACCGATCCGGCGTGACGGTACGCCCGCCAGCCCCGGTCTGCTGCACATGGCGGGCGATCCCGTCAGGGCCGCGGTGCCGCCTGCGCGCACTCCTCCAGATACCGCATCGCCGCCTCGACGCCGCTCGCGGCGACCGGCACCTCGCCGAGCCGCAGGCCCATCTCCACCCCGGCCAGGGTGCCGAGCAGGCTCAGGTCGTTCAGGTCGCCGAGGTGGCCGATGCGGAAGACGCGGCCCGCGAGCTTCGTCAGCCCCACCCCGAGCGACATGTCGAAGCGGTCGAGCACCACCGACCGCACCCGATCCGCGTCGTGGCCGTCGGGCATCATCACCGCGGTGATCGAGTCGCTGTACTCCTCGGGGACGGCGCACAGGATCTCCAACCCCCACGCCCGCACCGCCCGCCGCGTCGCCTCGGCGTGGCGCGCGTGTCGGGCGAACACCTGCGCGAGGCCCTCCTCTCGCAGCATGGCCAGCGCCTCCTTCAGCCCGTAGAGGAGGTTGGTGGCCGGTGTGTAAGGGAAGAACCCCTTCTCGTTGGCCGCGAGCACCGCGGTCCAGTCCCAGTAGGCGCGCGGCAGGGTCGCGCGGCCGTGGGCGGCGAGGGCCTTCTCGCCGACGGCGTTGAAGCTGAGCCCCGGCGGCAGCATGAGGCCCTTCTGCGACGCCCCCACCGTGACGTCGACCCCCCACTCGTCGTGCCGGTAGTCGATGGACCCCAGCGACGAGATGGTGTCGACCAGGAAGAGGGCGGGGTGCCGGGCGTGGTCGATGGCGTGGCGGACGAGGGGGATGCGGCTCGCCACCCCCGTCGACGTCTCGTTGTGCACCACGCACACCGCCTTGATGGCGTGCCCGCGGTCCTCCTGAAGCCGCTCCTCGACCCGGGCGGGGTCGACGCCGCGCCGCCAGTCGCCGGGCACCCACTCGACGTCGAGGCCCATCCGCTCGGCGATCTGCTTCCAGAGGGTCGCGAAGTGCCCGGTCTCGAACATGAGGACGCGGTCGCCGGGCGACAGCACGTTGACCAGCGCCGCCTCCCACGCCCCGGTGCCCGACGCCGGAAAGATGACCACCGGCCGGGTGGTGCCGAACACCTCGCGGACCCCGTCCAGCAGCTCGCGCCCCAGGGCCTGGAACTCGGGGCCGCGGTGGTCGATGGTGGGCTGCGACATCGCGCGCAGCACGCGGTCGGGGACGTTGGTGGGCCCGGGGATCTGCAGGAAATGACGGCCGGCTCGGTAGGACATGCGCGCGCTCTCCGGTTGCGGGACGGGTCGAACGAAACCGGGACAATCTATCATCCCTGACCGGCCCCACGCGGTCCGGCGCCGCCGCGGGGATATACTCCCCCCGTGAGCGACAGCCTGCGGCGCGACCTCGAAGCGGCCATCGACGGCGAGGTGCGCTTCGACCGCATCAGTCGATCGCTCTACTCGACCGACGCGAGCGTCTACCAGATCGAGCCCGCCGGGGTGGTGGTCGTCCGCAACCGCGACGACGTGCTGCGCACCATCGGGATCGCGCGCCGGCACGGCGTGTCGATCACCGCGCGGGGCGGCGGCACGTCGCAGGCGGGCCAGGCCATCGGCGAGGGGCTGCAGCTCGACACGTCGCGGTTCTTCAACCGGGTGCTGGAGGTGAACCCGGAAGAGCGGTGGGCGCGCATCGAGCCCGGCATCGTCCTCGACGAGCTGAACGCGCACCTCGCGCCGCACCGGTTGCGCTTCGCCCCCGACATCTCGACGGCCAACCGGGCCACCGTCGGCGGCATGATCAGCAACAACTCGAGCGGCGCCCGCTCGGTGCTGTACGGCAAGACCATCGACCACGTGCTCGACCTGCACGTGGCGCTGAGCGACGGGTCCGTCGCCCACCTGCACCCCCTCACCCCGGAGGAGTTGGACGCGGCATCCGCCGCCGACACCCTGGAGGGCGCGTGCTACCGCACGGTGCGCGAGCTGGCGCCGGCCCACGCGGCGGAGATCGACCGCCGTTATCCGAAGATCCTGCGCCGGGTCGGCGGCTACAACCTGGACCGGTTCACGGACCCCTCGCGGCCCTTCAACCTAGCCGAGCTGATCGTCGGCTCCGAGGGCACCCTCGGCCTCGTGGTCGAGGCGCGGGTGAACCTGGTGCCCCTGCCCGACGCCAAGGCGGTGCTCGCCCTCGAGTTCGACGACCTCCTCGACGCCCTCGGGGCGACCCCCGCGCTCCTGGAGCACCGGCCGTCTGCGATCGAGGTAATGGACCGCTTCATCCTCGACCACGCCCGAGAGAGCCCCGCCCTCGACGCGCTGCGCCGGGCCGTGCTGCAGGGCGACGAGACGCCGGGCGCCCTGCTCTGCGTCGAGATCTACGCCGACGACGCGGCCGAGCTGCCCGGCCGCCTTGAGGCCATCGAGAAGGACCTCGCCGGGCGGGGCATCGCGTGCCGCACGTCGCGGGCCCTCGACGCCGCCGCCCAGGCCCGCATCTGGCGGCTGCGGCAGTCGTCGCTGGGGCTGTCGATGGCGATGAAGGGCGACGCCAAGAGCATCTCCTTCGTCGAGGACACCGCGGTCGCCCCGGCGCGGCTGCGCGACTACATCGCCCGCTTCCTCGACGTCGTGAAGCGCCACGGCAGCACCACCGGCGTCTACGCCCACGCCTCGGTCGGCTGCCTGCATGTCCGCCCCGTCGTCAACATGAAGACCGAGGCGGGGGTGCGCCAGTTCGAGACCATCGCCAACGATATCGCCGAGCTGGTGCTCGAGTACGGCGGCGCCCTCTCGGGCGAGCACGGCGACGGGCTGGTGCGCGGCCCGTTCATGGCGCGGATGTTCGGCCCCGAGCTCTACGAGGCGTTCCGGACCGTCAAGCGGACGTTCGACCCGGCGGGGCTGTTCAACCCCGGCAAGATCGTCGACGCGCCCCCCCTCGCCGCCAACCTCCGCTACGGCCCCGATTACCGCACGCCGCAGCCGGAGGGCTTCTTCGACTACGCGGCGTACGGGGGCCTCGGGCGCGCGGTCGAGATGTGCAGCGGCGTCGGCGCGTGCCGGAAGACCCTGGACGGCACCATGTGCCCGTCCTACATGGCCACCCGCGACGAGACCCACTCGACGCGGGGACGGGCCAACGCCCTGCGGTCGGCGATGACCGGCCGCCTCGACGAGTCAGGGCTCGGCGACCGCGGCGTCCACGACGCCCTCGACCTGTGCCTGGAGTGCCGGGCCTGCAAGGCGGAGTGCCCCGTCGGGGTGGACATGGCGCGGTTCAAGGCGGAGTTCCTCGCCGACTACCACGCCCGGCACGGGACGCCGCTGCGGGCGCGGCTGCTCGGGCACATCCGGGAGCTGTCGGCCGCGGCGAGCCCGCTGGCGCGGCTCGTCAACCCCTGGCTCGGGATGCCCTGGGTGCGCGCCCTGAACGAGCGGCTGCTGGGGCTCGACCGCCGCCGCGCTCTGCCCCGGTGGGCCAGCCGTACTCTGCGGACGCAGTGGCGCGCGCGTCCCCAGCGCCCGGCGGGCGACGGTGCGTCC
Organism: Vicinamibacterales bacterium; assembly: GCA_963664545.2. Lineage (GTDB taxonomy): Bacteria > Acidobacteriota > Vicinamibacteria > Vicinamibacterales > UBA8438 > JAJEEA01. The sequence continues at coordinate 6,054,909 of OY761475.2, forward strand.
ATCGTCCTGTTCGCCGACACCTTCACCAACTACTACCACCCGGAGATCGGCATGGCGGCGGCCGCCGTCTGCGACCGCGCCGGGGTCGGGGTCGCGCTCGGGCCGAACGTGTGCTGCGGCCGCCCGCTCATCTCGCAGGGCCTGCTGCGCGAGGCGCGGCGGCGGGGCGAAGACGCGGTGGCCCGCCTTCACCCCCTGGCGGCGGCGGGGCGGCCCATCATCGTCCTCGAGCCGAGCTGCCTGTCCTCGCTGCGCGACGACCTGCCGTCGCTGCTGCGCGGCGACGCGCAACGTCAGGCCCGGGACGTGGCGGACGCCTGCGTGCTGTTCGAGGAATGGCTCGAGCGCGAGCTGGGCGCCGGAACCGTCAGCCTCGACCTGCGGCCCGGCCCCGAGCGGCTGCTGCTGCACGGCCACTGCCACCAGAAGTCGCTGGGCCTCCTGCCCCCGGCCCGCGCCCTGCTGTCCCGCGTCCCCGGCGCCGAGGTGGTCGACCTCGACGCCGGCTGCTGCGGCATGGCCGGGTCGTTCGGCTACGCCCGCGAGCACTTCGACCTCTCGCAACGAATAGGCGAGCGACGGCTCCTCCCCGCCGCCCGCGCCCTCGGCCCGAACGAACGCCTGATCGCGGCGGGGGTATCCTGCCGGCACCAGGTGCACGACCTCGCCGACGCCCGGGCGGTGCACCCGGCGCAGTTGCTCGCCGAGCTCCTGACGCCGGCCTGACCCGCACCGTCGACACCCAATCCGCACATGCACGATCCAGACCTCGCATCACGACCGATGACTTCGATCTTTGCCTCACGGCATGCGGCCGCGGCGTCTCTGGTGCTCGCTCTCGTCGCCTCGGCCGCGGCAGCCCAGACGCCCACCCGCCTGCTGGTGACGGTGACGGACGGGGACGGCGCGCCGGTGGCGGACCTCACGCGCGGGGATTTCACGGTGCGCGCCGACGGCGTGGAGCTCGACGTGGTGGACGTGGCCCCGGCGCCCCCGGCCGTCCAGATCGTCGCCGTCTTCGACAACCTCGCGGTGACCCAGCGGCAGCTCAACGCCGGCATCGCCCGCCTCATCGGCGCCCTCGACGACGAGAGCATCCTCGACATGCAGAGCGTCGACGGCGAACTCGACGCGGCCCTCTTTGAGGCGGTGAACGACCTTCACGCCCGGGGCGCGGCCCGCCCGGTCGTCGTCATGCTCGGCCAGGCCACCGAGATGACCCGCTCGGATCTGCAGTCGTCACAGGTGCGCGGCCGGCGGCGCGCGGCCGACCTGTCGGGCGACCTCGACGGGCTCGCCGATCTGATGACCGCCCGCGGCGTGCTGTTCTCCGGGGTCTCCGTCACCAGCGTCCCCCTCCCGAACTTCGAGCGGCTCGCCGCCGCCACCGGGGGCCGCTTCGAGCGGATAGAGGACCCCGCGGCGCTGGGAGACACCCTCGCCGGCATCGGCCGGGAGCTGGGGGCGCAGTACGTGTTGACCGTCGCGCCCGGTGGCGCAGAAGTACCGCCGCCCCAAGTGCACGTGGACCGGGGCGGCCTCAGCGTCCGCACAGCTCCGTACGCGCCACGCCACTGAGAACTGGAGCCCGCTCTTACGGCGAGACCGATGCGCACGACCATCGACATCCCCGAGCACCTGCTTCGCCTTGCGAAAGGCCGAGGCTGCGCGGCGCGGCCAACGTCTCGACGACATCGTGCGGGAAGCGCTGCAACGCCTGCGGTCGGAGGCGGGACACCCACGCGAGCATCCCGTTGTCGCTGACCCGTCTACTCCACCCGGAGGGCGTCCATCGGGTCGAGGCGGGCTGCGCGGCGGCCCGGGAGCCAGCAGGCCAAGAGCGCGACGCCGGCCAGCACGAGGGGGGCCGCCACGAACGTCAGCCGGTCGTCGGCAGAGACGCCGAACAGGAAGCTCTCCAGGAGCCGCGCCGAGCCGGCCGCCGCGACGAGGCCGAGGAGGGTGCCGGCCGCGACGAGGCCCGCCCCCTGCCGGACGACGAGGGCGAGAACGTCGCCGCGCTGCGCGCCGAGGGCCATGCGGACCCCGATCTCGCGGCGGCGCTGCGAGACGGTGTAGCTGAGCAGGGCGTAGATGCCGAACGCGGCGAGGAACAGCGCGAGGGCCGCGAAGAACCCGACGAAGACGGCGTAGAAGCGAGGCTGCTCGACCGCCGCCGACAGCCGGGCGCCCATCGTCATCACCTCGCTGACGCTCGCGTTCGGATTCACCGCGGACACCGCCTCGCGGAGGAAGGGGATGACGGCCAGCGGATCGCCGGCGGTTCGGACCGAGACCATCGAGCCGGTGAAGAGCCCGCCCAACGCCATCACCCGCTCCTGCTGCGGCACCGGCACGTAGGCCTCGGCCGACGACTCGGTGATGGTCAGCCCGCCATAGCGCACGTCGCCCACGACCCCGACCACTTCCCACGGTTCGTCCTCGCCCGAGCCCGCCAGCAGCACGCGCCGGCCCACCGCCGGCTCGTCGCCGAGCGCGCGGGCGAAGGTCTCGTTGACCACCAGCACCCGCGGGGCCTCCTCCCCGTCGAGCCGGGTGAAGGTGCGCCCGCTCCGGAGACGCAGCCGCATCACGTCGAAGTAGCCGGGGCTGACGATGTTGAGCGACGCCCGCGGAATCTCGCGCGGATCGGTCGGCCGCGGCGCGCCGGCCACGCGGAACGTGGTCGAACCTCCGCCGCTGGACACGAGCGGCAGGCCCGACGACACCCCCACCGCCTCGACGCCGGAGAGATCGTGCAGGCGCGTCATCCCCTCCAGGAGCGATTCCTGGAAACGCCGGCCCGCGGCCTGGAGACCGGCGATCGCCTCCTGGGTGAGGTCCGGCCGAAACGCCGTGTCGGGGTTGCGGACGCGGGCGGCGATCACATTGGCGGGGTCGTAGCCCCGGTCGATGGTGACGAGCCGCACGAAGCTGCGCAGGAGCAGCCCCGCCCCCACCAGGAGCACGAGGGCGAGGGCGACCTGGGCCACGGCGAGGGCCGCGCGCGCCCGGTTCGAGCGCAGCAGCCGGAAGCCGCCGGGCGACTGGGCACCTCCCTCGTTCAGGGTCCGCACCAGGTCGAGCCGCGACGACTGGAGGGCCGGCGCGGTGCCGAACAGCAGCCCCGCCGCGATCGACAGCCCCAGCGTGAACGCCACGGCCACGCCGTCGACGCCGACCTCGTCGAGCCGCGCGACGTCGCCGGGGACGAGGGCCGGCACCGCGCGCAGCACGATCGCGGCCGCGGCGAGACCGAGCACGCCGCCGCCCACCCCCAGCATCACGCTCTCGGTCAGGAGCTGGCGGACGAGCCGCCAGCGGCCCGCGCCGAGGGCCGCGCACACCGCCAGGGCCCGTTGCCGCGCGACCCCGCGCGCGAGCAGCAGCCCCGCCACGTTGATGCAGGCGATCAGCAGCACGAGGACGGTCGCCGCGGTCAGGGCCATGAGCGCCGGCCGATACTCGCCGACCATCTGTTCCAGCAACGGCGTCAGCGCCACGCGGGTCTCGGGAGGCCCCCCGGGCGGACGGTTCCCGCCGGCGGGCCGCGTGACGAACGCGGTGGCGGCGCTCTGCAGGAGGGTGCTGGCCTCGGCGGACGCTTGCTCCAGGGAAACCCCCGGCGCGAGGCGGCCGATGGCGCTGAACGCCAGCATGACGAACATGACGGGCCGCCCCGGTTCCGCGGCGGCCGGGGGCATGAACGGGGGTACGACCAACGGCGTCCAGAACTCGCCGTCCGGGCCGGGGAAGTAGAACCCCTCGGGAAGCACGCCGACGACGGTGCGCGGGTCTTCGCCGAGGTCGAGGACGGTCCCGACGACGTCCGGATCGGACGCGAAGCGGTTGGTCCAGGCGCGGTGGCTCAGCAGCACCACCGCGTCCGCCCCCTCCCGCGCCTCCTCGTCGGTGAAGAGCCGGCCGAGGTGCGGCGTCGCCCGCAGCAGCGGGAACAGCGCCGGAGACACGCGGGTGCCGCTCAGGGTCACCCCGCCCTCCGGACCCGCCCACTCCAGCGAGGTCGCCTGGTAGGCGGCGAGGTGCTCGAACGACTCGGCGTCCTCGAGCAGGGGCAGCGATCGGTTCGTGAGGCTGCCGGCGCCCCCCCGCTCGCGGGACGATTCCCCGACCCGGACGATGCGCTCGGGCTCCGGATACGGGAGCGGCCGCAGGAGCAGGCCGTAGACGATGCCGAACATCGCGACGTTGGCGCCGATGCCGAGGGCGAGGGTGACCAGCGCGGTCACCGTGAAGCCGCGCTGGCCGGCGAGCCGGCGCACGGCGGAGCGGACGTCCTGCAGCAGCGTATCCATGCGGTCGCGATGTCCCTTCCGGCGCCGGAGCGACGCCCCGAGGGTTAGACGCCGGCGGGCGCGGAACGGCCTTGCCCGCCGCGCATCTCCGCGTCAGCGCAGATAGCCGCGGCGGGCCTGCACGCGGCGGCCCCGCCCACGCACCCGCACCTCCAGCTCGTGCCACCCGCCGGCCTCGACCCCCTGCGGCGTGTAGGTCAACAGATAGCGGCTGCGGAACTCGTCGACGACCCGCGCGAACACCTCGCGGAGCCGGTCCAGGTCCGCCGCCACGTACACCGATCCCCCGGTGTCGGCCGCGAGCTGGGCCAGGTACTCCTGCCGGAAGAGATGCGGATCGTCCGCGAACCAGCGGGCCGCCAATCCGCGTCCCTCGCGCCGCTGCCAGCCCTCCCGGGCGAGGTGGTCGTGGCGCACGCCGTAGACGACGACGTCGCTGCGGCGGGCCGCGTCGAGCACGTCGGGCGGCTCGAGCCAACTCGCCGTGTCGTAGCCGTCGCTGAAGACCAGCGCCACCGTGCGCCCCACCGTCCGATCGCGCAGGGCGAGGGCCGCGAAGGTGGCGTCGTAGAGGGCGGTGGCACCGCCGGCCCGCACGCGGCCGAGCGCGGCGGGGAGGTCGGCGGGCGGCGCGGGGGGCTCGACGACCAGGCGCAGCTTGTCGGAGAAGGTCACCAGGCCGACCCGGTCGCCCGGCCGCAGCGCCTCGCCCGCCGCCTCGGCGGCGGCGAGAAGCTGGCGGAGGGGCGCGCCGCGGACGCTCCCGCTCGTGTCCAGGACCAGCAGCAGGGTGACCGGGACCTCTTCGACGAAGACCGCCGCCAGATCCTGCCGCACGCCGTTGTCGAGGACCGTGAAGTCGTCCGCGGTCAGGCCCGTCACCGCGTTGCGCCCGCGGGTGACGAGCACGTCGACGGCCACCGCGTCGACCCCGCTGCGGAAGGTCTGCCCCGCCGCCGCCACGCCGCCGAGAACCGGGATCAGGATCGAGACCAGGATCGCGGCAGTGAACCCTCGACGAAGGCCGCACGGCATCCGCTTGAACGCGCGGCCCGGGGCACCGGGCCTGCGCCCCCCCGCGACAGCCCGACGAGAGTTCGGCGACACTTGGATCACCGCCGTCCCTCCTCCGCAGGCCGGCTCCCGGCAGGCCCGCTCAGGCGCACCGGAGGCCGCGCCCGCTCACCGCCCCGACGCGCGACGCGGGCGGGCGAGCGTCGTTCGACGCGCCGCATCCGCATCACCGACGCACCTCCCGGCGCAGGGCCGCCCGCAGGTCGGGGCCGTTGCCGAGGCCAAGCAGATAGTCGACCCAGGGATCGATGGCGGCGCCGCCGGCGCCGTGCAGCACCGGCTCCAGCACCGCCGCCGCGCCCCGGCGGTCGCCCCGCCCCTCGAGCAGGCGGGCGAGGGCGACCCGGGCCGCCTGACCCTCGGGAAGCAACGCGACCGCGTCGCGGAACCGGCCTTCGGCTTCGGCCGTCTCGCCGGCCTCGAGGTGCAGCCGGCCCAGCAGCAGCCGGCCCAGATAGGCGTGCGCCAGGGGAACCCAGTCGCGCCCCACGAAGTCGGTCAACCGCCCCCGCACCGACTCCCCCTGCCCCAGCAGCATCCGGACCCGCGCCAGCCGCAGGGCCGCCTCCGGCGCGGCCGGCGAGACGCGGAGCGCCGCGCCGGCCCGCCGGGCCGCGGCCAGCAGCCGCGTGCGCTTCCGTTCCTGCAGCCGTGAAAGGCCCCCGCGCTCCAGCCCGGCCGCGTCCATCGGCGCCAGCGCCAGGCCCTCGTTGAACCACGCGGCGGCCGTCAGCAGCGGCACGTCGTCGGGAAGCAGCTCGCAGGCGAGGTCGGTGAAAGTCACCCCGTCCTGCCATCCGCCGTGCTCGAAGGCGAGGAGCGCCGCCCCGAGGAACCAGCGGCGCCGGAACGACCCGAACGGTTCCGGCTCGCGCGCGTTCAGGTTCACCCAGCGGATCGCGATCTCGACCTGCTCTTCGGCGCCGCGGTGCAGCCCCCGCGACCGGAGCAGGTCGGCCACGTCGAGGTGCAGCATCGCCGCCGTCCGGAAGAGCCGCTCGTTCAGGGCCGGCTCGGCGTCGGTCCCGGTGAGCCGGGTGTCGGGCTCGCGCACCCGGTCGAGGAGGGCGTGCACCGCGGACGGGACCATCGCCCGCACGCCGGCCATCGCGGCCGCCGCGTCTCCCTCGCGGTACGCCCCGACCAGCTCGCGGTACGGCGCCAGCTCGTCGGTGAACCAGTAGTCGGACTGGCCCGCCGCCGCGGGCGCCGCCGCCGCGATGGCCAACGCCGCAACCGGGATCAGCAACCGGTACCGCACGCCCACCCTCCCCGCCGCCGCATCCCGCGCCGCGACGGTGCCGGCCCGGTGCGACCGCCAGCCCACCGCCAGCCCGGAGAGCGTCGCCTACGGCTCCGCTCGCCGCCCAACCAACCCTGCTAGGAGTCTGCACCGTTCCACGGCGCAGAATCCTAGCCCCCCTTCCTCACGGACAGCAACAGGACGTCGCGGGCCAGGTCCGAGCGCAGCGCCTCCACGTCGAACGACGGCACGCCGGGCGCGTTGGCGAAAGCGCGGCGGGCGCGACCCCGCCAGTCCTTCTGCCGCCGCGCGTGCTGATAGCAGACGAGTAGGTCGCCGGGCCGCAATGCGGCGAACAAGGCAGCCACCTCGTCCGAGGTCACGTGCTCGGGACCCGCCCCCCCCTCCGGCGCGAGGCCGGTGTCGGGGTCCAGCAGCACCAGCACCGGCGCCGCGTACCGCCCGACCCGCCCGCAAAGACGCCGGAAGTAGCGCGCCCGATCGACGAACGGCTCCTTCACGGTCGCGATGCGCAGTCCGGTCCGTGCCCCCAGCCGCTGCAGGTCGTCGAGGTCACGGAAGTGGCGGACGACCTCGTCCGGCAACGCCGCCGGTCCGCGCGCGGTGGCGAGCGGCGGCCAGTCGTCGTCGGGCCGGTACAAGGCCGCGTACAGCACGTCCGCCACCTCCTCGCGGCGGGCGAGATGCAGCACGGCGCTCCACTTGACGACATCGCGGTCGTCGCCGTACCAACGGTCACGCATCGTGCTCGACCCGGCCGCGTGACGACAGCCCGAGGAGCCCGTCCAGTCGGCGGTGCCCTTCAACCACCGCGCTTCGCCGGACCCCGCCACGCGGGCACCTTCGAGCCGGAGGCGCCGTCACCGGTCACCGTGCGGCACGCGGCCCGCCGGCGGGCTCCCGGACCGGGTAGCCGGCCGCGCGGTAGATCCTCCCGGTGGTCGCGGGCACGCCCGCGGCATCCCCCCGTTCGTCTACCGCCGCCGTATCGACTGAATCACCACCGCCTCGTTCGGCACCGTGTTCGACACCGGCACCGCGGCGATGCGGTCCACGACATCGGTGCCGTCGGTCACCCGTCCGAACACCGCGTAGCCGAAGTCGCGCACGCCGTGGTTGAGGAAGTTGTTGTCGACCGTATTGATGAAGAACTGGTCGGTGGCGCTGTGGATCTCGCTCGTCCGCGCCATGGCGATGGTGTAGCGGTTGTTGAGCAGCCCGTTCTGCGCCTCGTTCTCGATGGCGGGGCGGGTCGGCCGGGTGCGCATCTCCCGCGAGTAGGCGCCGCCCTGGATCATGAACCCCTGGATGACGCGGTGGAAGATGGTGTTGTCGTAGTGCCCGGCGTCGACGTACTGCAGGAAGTTGTCGACGCTGATCGGCGCCTCGGCGGGGGCGAGCTCGACGGTGATGGCCCCCAGACTGGTCTCCATCACGACGACGGGGCTGTCCTGCGCGGACACGGCGCCGGACATGGCGACGGCGATGCCGGCGGTCACGCCGGCGATGGTGCGGAACTTCATGAACGTCTCCATTCTCTGTTGGGCCGGGCGGGGATCAGGCCGCCCGGCGGTACTTCAGCACTTGCGTCCAAGCGACCGAGAACAGGCAGTAGGCGAGGAAGCAGTAGAAGCCCGCGCCGAGCCCGGAGGTGAGCTGGGTCTGCATGTCCACGTCGACCTGGCGCATCAGGACCGGCACGCTGAAGCTGTTGGCCTGGGCCTGGTCGCGGGTGGCGAGGAACGCCAGGAACACCGCGACCACGAACACGTCGGCCATCGACCACTTGCCGATGACGTCGACGACGAGCACGAGCCGCCTCCGGACCGCGTCGCCGGCCGCGTAGATCGACCCCAGCAGCATCCCCGCCTTGGTGACGGGCACGATGACGCTGAAGAGCAGGATGAGGAACGACACCAGGTAGTCGGCTGAAAGCCACAGCTCGCGGACGGTGCCGAGGATCGAGCGGGTCTGCTCGTAGACGGTGACCTCGACCGGCTCGGGGATGATGGCGGCCGCGACCTCGGTGGTGATGGTGACGCTGTAGACGGGCAGGAGCACGCCGGGGACGAGCAGCACGAAGTTGACGAGGGTGAGGGCGACGACGACCGCCTTCGTCACGACCCGCCGCCTTCCCGGATCGCCGCGATCTTCCGGTCGCGCGACGAGGCGAACAGGGCGAGGTCGCGGCGGTGGTTGGCCTCGACCTCGCGCCGGCCCTCCAGGTCCATCACCGCCGCGAGCTTGGAGCGCATCAGGATCTCCGCCTCCGCGACCTTCGCCTCGTAGTCGCGGCGGGCGGCGGCGATCGCCGCCTTCTGGTCGTCCCTCAACGGCCGGGCCGGCGCGTCGCCGCCGGCCTCCGCGTCCCGCCGCCGCAGCCGCTCCATCGCCAGCTCGACCGCGCTCTTGGGCCCCGTGTCCGCCACGTCCGTCCTCTCCTCCGGTTGCGTCTCCCGCCCGCCTCCGGCTCCTCCGCGCCGGGGCGGGGCTCCGGGATTATAGCCCGCCCGGCCTTTCCTTCGGCGCCCGCGCACGGGTGACCGCCCGCGGTGGAACCCGCGTCGCACGGAGAGCGGCGCGGGGCTCCGACCACGGGCTGTTAAGATCGCCGCCCATGAGAGCCCTCTCGCGCCGGAGCCTCCTGCAGGCCCTCGCCGGCGGGGCGGTCCTGCCCGGAATGGCGGGGGCGGCCGCCGCTCAGCCGGCGGTGCGCAACCCGCCGCGCCCGCTGTCGCCCGAGGCCGTGACCCACGACTGGGCGTCGTTCCTCGGCCCCACCCACAACGCGGTGTCCACCGAGACCCGCCTCAGCCGGTCGCTCCCCCCGCCGCTGGTGTGGGAGATGGAGAAGGGCACCGGCTATACGTCGCCGGCCATCGCCGGAGACCGCCTCGTGTTCCTCCACCGGCTGGGCGGCCACGAGGTGGTCGAGTGCCGGCACCCCGAGACCGGCGCGCTCCTGTGGGACTTCCGCTACCCGACCCGCTACCGTGACCGCTACGGCTACAACAACGGCCCGCGATCGAGCCCGGTCATCGCCGACGGCCGGGTGTTCACCCTCGGGGCCGAGAGCAGGCTGCACGCCTTCGACCTCGCCACCGGCCGCGGCCTGTGGAGCCGCGACCTGCGGACCGACTACGGCGTGCACCAGGACTTCTTCGGCACGTCGTCGACCCCGCTGGTCGAGGACGGGCGCGTCATCGTGAACGTCGGGGCGCCGCGCGGGGCGTGCGTGGTCGCCTTCGACGCGGCCACCGGCGGCGAACGGTGGCGGGCCGGCGACTGGGGCCCGAGCTACGCGTCCCCGGTGCCGGCGACGGTACACGGGCGGCGGCGGGTCTTCGTGTTCGCGGGCGGCGAGTCGTCCCCGCCCACCGGGGGGCTGTTGTCGATCGACCCCGCGGACGGGGCCGTCGACTTCGCGTTCCCGTTCCGCAGCCGGACCTACGAGTCGGTCAACGCCTCGTGTCCGGTGGTGTTCGACGACAAGGTGTTCGTCTCCGCCAGCTACCGCGCCGGCGGCGCCCTGATTCGGGTCCTTCCCGACTTCACCCACGAGGTGGTGTGGACGACCCGCGAGTTCGCCCTGCACTGGAACACCGCGATCCACCGGGACGGCTACCTCTACGGCTTCGACGGCCGCAACCAAGGCGACTCCTCGCTCGCGTGCGTCGACGCCGCCACCGGCGAGGTGGTGTGGCGCGAAGTGCCCCTGTGGCCCGAGACGTTCGCGCAGGGCGGACGGCAGCGCCGCGTCCAGCTCGGCACCGCGCGGGGGTCGCTGCTCGCGGTCGACGGCCAGTTCCTCGCCCTCGGCGAGATCGGCCACCTGCTGTGGCTCGATCTCACCCCCGACGGCTACCGCGAGGTCTCCCGCGCGTGGCTGGCCGCCGCCTACGAGTCGTGGACGCTGCCGGTGCTCAGCCGGGGCCTGCTCTACTTCGTCCAGAACTCGCGCGACCTGCTCACCGGCGCCGGGCCCCGCCTGCGCTGCTACGACCTGCGGGCGTAGCCGCCGAGGGCGGGGCACGAACCAGGGCGGCCCGCGATACACTGGGTAGCCGTGGCCGCTCCCGACACCCTTGTGCTGGTCCCCACCGAGATCGAGCGCCGGCACCTCGCCCGGCAGCGGGGCTTCGGGGTCGATGCGCCGTGCGAGCTGTGCGGCTTCGGGCCGGTGGCGGCGGCGGCGCGGGCGCGGGACGCGATCGCCGTGCACGAGCCCGAGCGGGTCGTCCTCGTGGGCATCGCCGGCACATTCGACGCCGACGGGCTCCCGGTCGGCACCGCCGCGGTCTTTCCGTCGGTCCTGATGCACGGGGTGGGGGTCGGCGTCGCCTCGTTCGTGCCCGCGCCCACCCTCGGATTCGTCCACTGGCCGCGAAGCGGCGCGGCCGAAGCGGACGGGCCCGAAGCGCTGGCCCTCGCCTGCCCCGTCCCCCCCGCGGCCGGGCCGCTGCTGACGGTGTGCACGGCGTCGGCGACGGAGGCCGAGGCCGGCGAGCGACGGGGACTGTTCGCCGACGCGGCGGCCGAAGACATGGAGGGGTTCGCGGTCGCGCTGGCGTGCCGGCTCGCGGATGTGCCGCTGGCCATCGTCCGCGGCATCTCGAACGCGGTCGGGGACCGGCGCTTCGAGCGCTGGCAGATCCCCGAAGCCCTCGACGCGGCCTGGCTCGTCGCCGCCGACCTGCTCGACCGGCCCGACTGGAGCCCCGCCGCATGACGCCGATCCATCTCGGCATCTCCACCTGCCCGAACGACACCTTCGCGTTCCACGGCATCCTGGAGGGAAAGGTGGACCCGCGCGGCCTCGACTTCCGCGTCGAACTGCTCGATGTCGAAGAGCTGAACCGGCGGCTCTTCGACGGCGACTTCGACGTCGCGAAGGCCAGCTTCCACGCCGCGCTCCTCCTGCGCGGAGACCTCGGCGTGCTGCCGGTCGGCTCGGCCCTCGGCTTCGGCGTCGGCCCCCTGCTGCTCGCGGCGCGCCCCGGGGTCCACCCCCGCGACCCCGTCCCCAGGCCGGACGGCGGCTCCCGGCCCGCCCGCGTGCTCTGCCCGGGCGCCCACACCACCGCCGCCCTGCTCTACGAGCTGTTCCACGCGGGCGAGGGCGCGGTCGAGCAGGTGGTGTTCTCCGACATCATGCCCGCCCTCGAATCGGGCACCGCCGACTTCGGCGTCTGCATCCACGAGGGCCGCTTCACCTGGCGCGCGCACGGGCTCGCCCTCGTCGAGGACCTCGGCACGGTCTGGGAGCGCGCGACCGGCACCCCCCTCCCCCTCGGCGGCATCCTCGCCCGGCACGCCCTCGGCTCCGAGACGATCCGCACCGTGACCGACGTGATCCGCGACTCGCTCGCCCATGCCCGGGGCCACCGCGCCGAGACCGTCCCCACCATGCGCCGCTACGCCCAGGAGTTGAGCGACGACGTGATGTTCCAGCACGTCGACCTGTACGTGAACGACTGGACCACCGACCTCGGTGACACTGGCCGGGGCGCGATCGAGACCCTCGACCTCCGCGCCCGACGGGCCGGTGTCGCCGCTGCAGCGCCGTTGCGGCTGTACTGACGATGACGCACCCGGAATGCCGCCCCCACCATCCCCCGCCGACCCCGCCGACGGGTCACCGTTGAGATATGATGGACAGGGGCTCACGCCTGATGGCGCACCGTGACATCGCCGGCTCGCGCGAAACGAACGGCGAAGCTCAAAGGTGCGGTAGACGGATTCATGAAGGGATGTCGGAAAGGCGTCAACGATGACTCCTGAGTTCTGGGCCATCATCGGTGTCGGTCTCGGAATCGCGGGAATGTTCTTCCGGCTTGATGTGCGGATCGGTCGCGTCGAGGATCGGGTGGCCGGCTTGAGCGAACGAATGGCCAGCCTAAGCGAACGAATGGCAAAGCTCGAAGGTGCGGTAGACGGCTTCATGAAGGGGTTTTCGGAAGGGCGTCACCGCAGCTAGTCGACCGTCAGCCGAGGATCCGCAACGCGGCGATGATCAGACCGGCGACGGCGAGCATGCGCCACGTAAGGTCGGCGCGGAGCTTCGCGAGCCCTGCATCGAGGTGGGCGGGCGTGACGTGCCCGCCGTGCCCGGCCGCTTGACGGGAATCGAACATCGGGTGCGTCTCCGAGGGGGCGGCAATGTCCCGATCACCCGCCGGCGCGCAGGACGCCCACGGTGAGCACGACCCAGCCGGCGAGGAAGCAGAGGCCGCCGATGGGGGTGACGGCGCCGAGCCAGCGGGTGCCGGTGACCGCGAGCAGGTAGAGGCTGCCGGAGAAGACGACGATGCCGGCCAGGAAGAGCCAGCCCGACGCGCCGACCCAGGCGTTGGACCAGCGATCCGCCGCCCACGAGACGGCCAGCAGGGCCAGGGCGTGGACGAGGTGGTAGCGGATGCCGGTGTCGTAGACGGCGAGCAGGTCGGGGGCGATGCGCTCGCGCAGCCCGTGGGCGCCGAACGCCCCGAGCAGGACCCCCAGCCCGGCCATCGCCGCGCCCGCCGCGAACCATCCCGCCACCATGCCGGCCTCCCCTCGGACTGCTACGTCGGCCGCGCTTCCCCTTCGCCCATGCGGTCGGTCAGATAGCGGAGGATGTCGCGGACCGAGACGATCCCCGCCACCTCGCCGCTCTGGCCGACGACCGGGATGTGCCGGTAGCCGCCCACCGCCATGCGTTGCACCGCGAACGCGACCTTGGCGTCCGGCTCCAGCGTCTCGGCCGGGGCGGTCATGAACCCGGACACGGGGCGGTCGCCCAGCGCCGACGCCTCCGTGTTCAGGCCCATGATGGCGTCGTACTCGGTGAAGACGCCGACCGGCCGGCCCTCGGCGGCGACCACGACGCAGCCCGTGCCGCCGGCCACCATCGCCCGCAGCACGTCGCGGACCGGCGTGTCGGCCGCCACCACCACCGGGGCCTGCGGCGCGAGGACCTGCAGGTGGTCGGCGAGCAGCCCGCGCTCGACGACGGTCGCGGGGTCCGACAGGTGGGCTTCGCTCAGCGACTGGCCGCAGGCGGCGCAGTCGTCCACCCCGTCGAGGTTGTCGGCCCCGCACCAGGGGCAGGTCATGAAACCGTCCAGGTCTCGCCCGAGTTGAAGAGCGCGTTCAGATCGCCGCCGCCCGAGCGTTCGCGGGCCGACGCCACCTGCGTCACCAGCTCCTCTTCGTAGCGCGGCGCGTCGATGGCCCGGAAGACGCCGATGGGCTCGGGAAACCCGTCTTCGTGGCGGAGCCGGCTCAGGAGGTAGGCCAGACTCGGCTCGGACGCCTGCTCGTCGTGCACCAGCAAGTCCGCCTCGGTCGTGCCGTTGCCCAGCTCGACCACCTGGGGGTCGAGGCCGTTCAGGCGGATGCCCTTCTGCCGGTCGCGGCCGAAGACGAGCGGCGCCCCGTGCTCGAGCTCAATGGTGTGCTCGCTCTTGGTCTGCCGGTCGCTGGCGTACTGCCAAGCCATGTCGTTGAACACGTTGCAGTTCTGATACACCTCGACGAACGCGGTGCCCCGGTGCTCGGCGGCGCGCCGCAGCACCCCTTCGAGGTGCTTGATGTGGGTGTCGATGGAGCGCGCCACGAACGTGGCCTCGCAGCCGATGGCGATCGACAGCGGATGCAGGGGGTTGTCGATGGCCCCCATCGGCGACGTCTTGGTCTTCTTGCCGAGCGGCGACGTCGGCGAGTACTGGCCCTTCGTCAGGCCGTAGATGCGGTTGTTGAAGAGCACGATGTTGACGTCGAGGTTGCGCCGGATGGCGTGCATGAGGTGGTTGCCGCCGATGCTCAACCCGTCGCCGTCGCCGGTGATGACCCACACCATCAGGTCCGGCCGCGCCGCCTTGAGGCCGGTCGCGAAGGCCGGCGCGCGGCCGTGGATGCTGTGGATGCCGTAGGTGTTCATGTAGTACGGGAACCGGCTCGAGCACCCGATGCCGGAGATGAACACGATGTTCTCTCGCGGCACGCCCAGCGACGGCAGCATCTTCTTCATCTGCGCGAGAATCGCGTAGTCGCCGCAGCCGGGGCACCAGCGCACGTCCTGATCGCTGGCGAAGTCGGCCGCCTTCAGCACCGGCAGCTTCACCGGCGCGGCCGGCGCGGCCGGCGCGACGGAGGCCCCCACGGGCGCTGCCGGCGGCTCCGCCAGCGCCACGGCGGCCCCGGCGGCCGGAGCCTCGACCGGCGCGGGCCCAGACTCGGCCGAAACGGCCGGAGCCTCGACCCCCGCGGCCGCCGCTTCGACCGGTGCGGGCGGAGCCTCCACCGGCGCGGCTACGGCCCCAGCCGACGGCCCGCCGCCGTTGCCCGGCGGCGGCTCGGCCGCCGCGGCCGGCGCGTCGCCCGTCGTTGCCGTCTCCCGCTGCCCGAGGGCAACCCTACGCCACCAGCTCTCGAATTTTGAATACGACATCAGACACCGTGAACGGCTTGCCCTTGACCTTGTTCAACCCCACGCACTCGCGAAGGTAGCGCGACTGCACCAGCATGCGGAGCTGCCCCGTGTTCAGCTCCGGCACGAGAATCCGCTCGTAGGCGGCGAGGACCTCGCCGAGATTGGCGGGGAACGGGTTCAGATACCGCAGGTGGGCGTGCGCCACCGAGAGCCCGCCGGCCCGGCACTCCTCCACGGCGCTCGTGCAGGCGCCGAAGGTGCCCCCCCAACTCAGCACCAGCAACTCGCCCCGCGCCGGGCCGTCCACCGTCTGCGGCGGAATGTCGCCGGCGATGCGGGCCACGCGTTCGGCGCGGACGTTGGTCATGTGCTGGTGGTTCTCGGGATCGTAGCTGACGTTGCCGGTGACGTCCTCCTTCTCGAGCCCGCCGACCCGGTGCATCAGGCCGGCCGTCCCCGGGAGGGCCCAGGGGCGGGCCAGCCGCTCGTTCCGCTCGTAGGGCAGGAACGGCTTGCCGTTGGCGGGCGGGCCGGGGTGCGTCACCTGAATGCGCGGCAGATCGTTCATGTCGGGGATCGCCCACGGCTCCGAGCCGTTGGCGATGTACCCGTCGGACAACAGGATGACCGGGGTCATGAAGCGGGTCGCGATGCGCCACGCCTCCAGCGCCACCTCGAAGCAGTCGCTCGGGCTGCGCGCCGCGATGATCGGCAGCGGCGACTCGCCGTTGCGCCCGAACATCGCCTGCAGCAGGTCCGACTGCTCGGTCTTGGTGGGCAGGCCGGTGCTCGGACCGCCCCGCTGGATGTTGATGACGAGCATGGGCAGCTCGAGGATCATGCCCAGCCCCATCGCCTCGCTCTTCAGGGCGATGCCCGGGCCGCTCGAGCTAGTCACCGCCATCGCCCCTCCGAAGGCCGCCCCGATGGCCGAGCAGATCGCGGCGATCTCGTCCTCGGCCTGCACGGTGCGCACGCCGAAGTGCTTCAGGGCGCTCAGCTCCTCGAGGACCGGGCTCGCGGGGGTGATCGGATACGAGCCGATGTACAGCTCCTTGCCGCTCAGCTTGGCCGCGGTCACCAGTCCCCAGGCCAGGGCCTGGTTGCCCATGATGTTCCGGTAGGTGCCGGGGGCGAGCCGCGCCGGCTCGACCTGGTAGCTGTGGTCGAACGCCTCCGTCGTCTCGCCGTAATACCAGCCTGCGCGCAGCGCCTTCTCGTTGGCCTCGGCGACCTCCGGCTTGCCGCCGAACTTGTCGCGGACGAACCGCAGCGTGGGCTCGATGTCGCGCCCGAACAGCCAGTAGATGAGCCCGAGGGCGAAGAAGTTCTTGCACCGGTCCTGCAGCTTCGAGGTCAGGCCCCCGACCTCCCGGACCGCCTCGCGGTTCAGGGTGTCGAGACGGACCTTGATGACGCGGTAGTCGTCGACGGTGCCGTCCTCGAGCGGATTGGTCTCGAGCCGGGCGAGCTTCAGGTCCTTGGCCTTGAAGCTCTCGTCGTTGACGATGAGGATGCCGCCCTTCTCGAGGTCCTTGATGTTGGTGACGAGGGCGGCCGGATTCATGGCCACCAGCGCCTGCAGCGTGTCGCCCGGCGTGAAGATGTCGCGCGACGCGAACTGCACCTGGTACCCGCTGACCCCGGCGAGGGTGCCGCGGGGCGCGCGGATCTCGGCGGGAAAGTCGGGGAACGTGGCGACGTCGTTGCCGTGCAGGGCCGACGTGTTGGTGAACTGGCCGCCCACCACCTGCATGCCGTCGCCGGAGTCGCCGGCCAGCCGGACCGTCGCCCCGTCGAGGCGGATGGTCCCCTTCTCGGAGGGCGGAAGCCCCGGGGGAGCGGGTACGTCTTCGGTTGGCGCCGCAACGGTCGACTCGCGCGTCATCGCTCTTGGTACTCGCAGTTGCACCTGACGCGAGGTCCGATCAGGCTCCCTCGCGGGCTTCGGTTGAGTGGTGGGGGGCCGGCGGCAGGTTGTAGACCGTCGAAGGAAACTGATCGACGATGAACCGCAGGATGCTGCCGACCTTGACGAACCCGACGGGCCGGCCGTCGGCGTCGACCATCGGCAACCGCCGGTAGCCGCCCTGCGCCATCCTCGTGATGGCCTCGCCGACGGTATCGTGCTCGGACAACGCCACCGGATCGCGGGTCATCACCCGCTCGAGCGGCGCATCCAGGTCGGCGGCGTCGGCCATCAGGGGCAGCGCATCGCGTTCGGTGAAGATGCCGACCAGCCGGCCTTCGCGGCAGACCAGCACCGCGCCGCGCTCCTGCGCCTTCATCTGTTCGAACGCCTCGCGCACCGGGGCGCCCGGCTCGAGGCAGATGGGATCGGTCGTAACGACCTGCCGCAGGGTCTCGGCGCGCAGGTTCAATTGGGACGCCATGGGTACCGACTCGACTTCTCGTGCTCTCGTCCCGTCGCCGCTCCGCTCTTCGCGCCCGCGCCGGCGGCTCCCCGCTCCGGCGCCCCGCCCCGAACCCGCCCCGGCGACGAACGAGCCCGGTGCGGGCCAGCCGCGACCCGCGTCCGACGGGTCCAGCGGCGGGCGGCCCACGGAAACGGCGCGCTATAACCGGATTGTCGGTTGTCTGTCGTGAGACTGTAGTGGCGGGCGCGCCGCCCGTCCAAACCGACGCCCGCGGACCATCCGACCCCGTCACGCTCGACGCAACCCGTATTATACGCTGTCAGCGCCGCGATTTCCGTTCGATTCGCTGCAAAATGGCCTTTTTTACCGACGGCGCGGTCAGGGGGGCGCGGATGAAGTCTAGCGCGGCGGCGTTCTGCCTCGGGCTGTGGGTGATGGGCACCGTCTGCATCAGCGTGGCCGCGACCCAGAACTTCTACACCATCGACCGCCTGCTCGCGGCCGGCGGGCACCCGTCGTTCGCCGACGGCGTGGAGCAGCTCGGGGCCCCGGCCGCCCGCGACCTGCTGCGTTACCTGTCGTCCGAACTCAACCGCCTCTTCTTCCGGTACTGGAACGTCTTCCAGATCCCCCTGGGGGCCGTCGTCCTCTGGCTGGTCCTCGGCTTACCCGATCGCGCGGTCCGGTGGCTCGCCGGCGCGATGCTCGCCATCGCGCTCGTCCTGACGTTCGTCGTCACGCCCCCCATCATCTCCATCGGGCGCGGCCTCGACTTCGTTCCCCGCGACCCGCCGCCGCCGAGCCTCGCGACCTTCGGCGTCCTGCACGCGGCGTACACGACCCTCGAGATGCTCAAGGCCGCGCTCGGGGCCTGCGCCGCCTGGCGCATCGGCCGCGCGGCTGGACGCCGGTGAGGACGGGAAGGGAGGCACCGACATGCCGTCCACCCTGCCCGCCCTCGTGGAGGAGCGCGCCCGGACCACCCCGGATGCGCCGTTCGTCATCTTCGACGATCTCGAGGGCGGGGTGTCGGCACGCACGTACGGCGAGTTCGCCCGCGACGTCAACCGCGCCGCCCGCCTCCTCCGCGACCTGGGCATCCGCCGCGGCGACCGCGTGACGCTGCTGCTCGGCAACTGCCCCGAGTTCCTCGACCTGTGGTTCGGCACCGCCGCGATCGGCGCGGTCGTCGTGCCCGTCAACACCGCCTCGTCGGCGGCGGAGCTGGAGTACCTCGCCGGCCATTCGGAGAGCCGGCTCGTGTTCACACAGGCACCGCAGTTGGAGACGGCCGAGGCCGCCGCCGGGCGGTGCCCGCGGGTCGAGTCGGTCATCGTCTGCGGGCCCGGGGCGCCGACCCCCGCCGCCGGCTTCGACGCGCTCGCGGCGGCGCGCCCCGACACCCCGCCGCCGGGGCCGCCTCCGGATCCGACCGACGACGCGGCCATCCTCTACACGTCGGGCACGACGGCGCGGCCCAAGGGCGTCCAGGTCACCCACGCCAACTACCTGTACGCGGGGCGGACGGTCGCGGACCACATCCGCCTGACCCCCGCCGACCGGCACCTCGTCGTGCTGCCGTTCTTCCACGGCAACGCCCAGTACTACTCGACGATGAGCACCCTCGTGACCGGCGCGAGCATGGCGATGACCGCCCGGTTCAGCGCCAGCCGCTATTTCGACCTCGCCATCGCCCACCGGTGCACGGCGTCGAGCCTGTTCGCGGCCCCCATCCGGATGCTCCTGGCGCAGCCGCGGCGTCCCGAGCTCCGGGCGAACCCGCTGCGGGTGGTGCTCTTCGCCCAGAACGTCACGCCGGCGCAGCTCGACGAGTGGGGCGACCGGTTCGGGCCGCAGCTCCTGCAGCTCTGGGGCATGACGGAGACGATGGGGCCGCCGATCATGAACCCCCTCGACGGCGGACGGCGCAACATGTCGATGGGGCGGACCGTCGCCGGCTACGCGACGGCCCTCGTCGACGACGAGGGGCGGCCCGTGCCGCGGGGGCAACCGGGGCAGATCGTGGTGCGCGGGACGCCGGGGCTCATCCTGATGAAGGGGTACTACAAGAACCCCGAGGCGACCGCCGCGACCCTGCGGGACGGGTGGCTGTGGAGCGGCGACACCGCGCGGCAGGACGCCGAGGGCTACTACCACTTCATCGACCGCGCCAAGGACATGATCAAGCGGGCGGGCGAGAACGTCGCCGCGAGCGAGGTCGAGGCGGCGATCCGCGACCACCCGGGGGTGTTCGACTGCGCGGTCATCGGGGTGCCGGACGAGATGCGGGACGAAGCGATCCTCGCCGTCGTCGTGCCGCGCGACGACGCCCTGCGCGAGGACGAGGTCGTCGCCTGGTGCCGCGGCCGGCTCGCCACGTTCCGCGTGCCGCAACGGGTGGTGTTCCGCGACGCCCTCCCCCGGACGGCCGTCGGCAAGATCCAGAAGCACGTCCTGCGGGCCGAGCTGAACGCATCCCGCGCGGGGGATCCTTACGGACAGTGATCGATACAAGTCGGCCAACTGCACCCAGACGTCGACCGCCTGCGCCGCTTCTGCGCTTGGCTCGTGGCCGGTGATTCGCCGTCGCTCTCCTGACCGGGATTCCGCCGCCCTTCTCGGGAACCGTCCCGCGGACGGCGCGGCGCCGCCGGCCCGCGCCGCCCGCCGCGGCGGGGCTGGTAGAATCCCGTGGTGAACCTCGCCGCGTGGATCCTCGGCTACCTCCGGCCGTACCGGGGGCACGCCGTGGCGGTAATCCTCCTGGTCCTCGCCGAGACCGGTCTGACCGCCCTGGCACCCTGGCCGCTCAAGGTCCTGGTCGACAACGTGCTCGGCGGGGCCCCGTTCCCCCCCGCGGTGGCGGCGTGGCTGCCGGCCGCCCTCGACAGCGCCGTCATGCTGCTGCTGGCGGTGGTCGCGGCCGGTTTCGTCGTGCAGCTCGGCGCCGAGGTCGCGCGCATGGCGCATACGCAGATGCAGGTGGACATGGCGCAGCGCGTCGTGTACCGGCTGCGCGAGCAGCTCCTGCACCACCTGCAGGCCCTGCCCCTGCGCCACCACGTCGCGGCGCGCACCGCCGACTCGGTGTACCGCCTCGACGCCGACGCCTACTGCGTGGACGATCTGGTGATCGGCGGGGTCTTCCCGCTGACCGTCGCGGCGATGAATCTGGCCCTGATGTTCGGGGTGCTCCTCTATCTCGACGCCACCCTGGCCCTCCTGTCGCTGAGCGTCGCGCCGTTCCTGTACCTCTGCCTCCGGCACCACGCGCGGACGATGACGGACCAGGCCGAACGGGTGAAGAACCTGGAGTCGGGGCTGATCGAGCGCATCCTCGCAGTGCTCTCGTCCATCGCGGCCGTGAAGAGCTATACGCGCGAGCGGCACGAGCTCGAGCGTTTCGCCGACGTGGGCGACCGCACCCGGCGCGCGCGCCTCGACCTGACCTGGCAGGAATCGCTATTCTCCGTCACCGTCACCGGGGTGACGCTGGTCGGCACCGCGCTCGTCCTCGGCGTCGGCGGCCTGCGCGTCATCGAGGGGCGGCTGACGGTGGGCAGCCTGCTCGTCGTCGTCGCCTACCTCGCCGCCGTCTACACCCCCATCTCGGAGATCGCCCGGACCACGGGGACCCTGCAGCAGGCGGTGGTGAGCGCGCGCCGCGTGCGCGAGCTGCTGGCCCTGACCCCGGAGGTCGCCGACGCGCCGGGCAGCCTCGCCGCCGACGGGCTGCGCGGCCACATCCGGTTCGAGGGGGTGGACTTCGCCTACGAGCCGGACCGGCCGGTGCTCGACGGCGTGAGCTTCGAGGCCCGTCCGGGCGAGCTCGTGGCCCTCGTCGGCCCCACCGGCGCGGGCAAGACCACCGCGGCGAGCCTGATTCCGCGGCTGTACGAGAAGCAGGGCGGCCGGATTCTCATCGACGGCGTCGACGCCGCGCGCTACGGGCTGCGGTCGCTGCGCCGACGGGTCGCGCTGGTGCCGCAGCAGCCGATTCTGTTCACCGGGACCATCGCCGACAACATCCGCTACGGCCGGCTCGACGCCTCCGACGCGGACGTCGAGGCGGCGGCGCGCGCCGCCCGCGTCCACGACTTCGCCGTCCGCCTGCCGCGCGGGTACCGGACGGATGTGGCCGAGGACGGCGCCTCGCTGTCGGGGGGCGAGCGGCAGCGCATCGGCATCGCGCGCGCGCTGCTCAAGGACGCGCCCATCCTGATCCTCGACGAGCCGACGTCGGCCCTCGACGCGGTGTCGGAGGCGGCGGTGATCGACGCCCTGCGGCGGCTGCGCGCCGGCCGTACGACGATCGTCATCGCCCACCGGCTGTCGACCATCCGCGACGCCGACCGCATCGTGGTCATGGAGCGGGGGCGGGTGGCGGCGAGCGGATCGCACGACGAGCTGATGCGGACGAACGGGCTGTACCGCGCGATGTGCAACCGTCTCAGCCTCGGCCTGCCGCGGCGCGAGCCGGCGACCGTCGACGAGCTCGTCGAGGACCTGGCCGTCTCATGAAGGTACTGTTCGCGGGGGGCGTCGGCCGCTTGCCGCGCGACGGACAACTGCCCCAGCGCGGACCTGGCCCGGCGGGCACCGACGACGGTCGACGGACTCGTCGGAGTTCCGGGCGCCCCTTGGATGTCCTGGGGGGCGTCGGCCGCCCTCTGCCGCCGGCGGCGCACCGGCGGGCGTTCGACGTATGAGAATCCTGTTCGCGGGCATCATCGGCCGCTATCCGTTCGGGGGGGTGGCGTGGTGCTCCCTGATGTACCTCGTCGGGCTCCGGGCGCTGGGCCACGAGGTGTGCTACATCGAGGACACTGGCGAGTGCGTCTACGACCCCGCGCAGGACGCGGTGTCGCTCGACCCGTCGTACGGCACCCGGCACATCCACGAGACGCTCGCGCCGCACGGGCTCGGCGACCGCTGGAGCTTCGTGAACTACGACGGCGCGTACCACGGCCTGTCGAAGGAGGCGGTGCGGGCGTACTGCGCCGACGCCGACCTGCTGATCAACCTGTCGGGCGGCACGTGGTTCTGGCGCGACGAGTACGCGCGCATCCCCCGGCGGGTGTTCATCGACTCGGACCCCGTCTTCACGCAGCTCGCGATCACCAAGGGCGTGCCCTGGTACGTCGACTTTTTCCGGGGGTTCGACCACCTGTTCACCTTCGGGGCCAACATCGGGACGTCCGACTGCGACGTGCCCACCGGGGAGTTCCGCTGGGAGAAGACGTGGCAACCCGTGGTCACCGGGCTGTGGCGCACCGACGCCCCGGCCGCGCGGGACCGGTTCACCACGGTGATGACGTGGCGCACCGAGAGCTTCGAGGATGTCGACGGCAACAAGGACCGCGAGTTCCTGCGGTTCCTCGACTTGCCGCGGCGCACCCCGAGCCGCTTCGGCCTCGCGGTGAACGGACCCGACCGACTGCTCGCGGAGCACGGCTGGGGGCCGGTGCCGGCGATGGAGGTATCGCGCACCGCGGACGCCTACCGCGCGTTCATCCAGGGCTCGAAGGCGGAGTTCGGGGTGGCCAAGCACGCCTACGTGGCGCACCGCTCCGGCTGGTTCAGCGACCGCACCGAGTGCTACCTCGCGGCGGGCCGGCCCGCCCTCGTCCAGGACACCGGCTGGAGCGCGCACGTGCCCGCCGGCGCGGGGCTGCTGGCGTTCTCGACGGTCGAGGAGGCGGTCGAGGGACTCGCGCGGATCGAGGCGGACTACCCGGCGCACGCCCGCGCCGCGGCCGGCGTCGCGCGCGACCATTTCGACGCGTCGCGCGTGCTTCCGCCGCTGCTGGAAAGGGCCGGAGCATGACCCCGCGGGCGGCCGGGATCGGCCGCGCCCCGCGGCGGCGTCCTCGCAGGAGCACTCCGTGACCAAGCGGGTGACCCCGCAGCCGACGCGGCCGGCCCCGCCTTCCCGCCGGAACTGCCGCAGGAGGATTCCGTGGCCGGGCGCGTGACCCCGCGGGCGGCCCGACCCGCCGCGCCCCCCCTGCGCATCGCGCTGGTCGGGCCGGTGGCCCAGTCCATCCCCCCGGCGCGGTCGGGGTCGGTCGAGACGGTGACCGCGATGCTCGCCGACGGGCTGGCCGGCCGCGGCCACGACGTCACCCTGTTCGCCACCGCCGCGTCGACCACCGGCGCGCGCCTGCACGCGGTGTTCGACGAGGGCTACAACCGCGACACCGACCTGTGGCCGTGGGAGCTGTGCGAGCTGTTCAACTTGGCCGCCGCGGTCGAGCGCGCCGACGCGTTCGACCTGATCCACTACCAGGCCGAGTACGCCCCCCTCTCCCTCGCCTGGACCCGGACCGCGCCGGTACCGGTGGTGCAGACCGTGCACCACGCGCCGTCCCCGACCGAGGCGGCGCTGTGGTCGCGCTATCCCGAGGCGCCGTTCATCGCCGTCTCGCATGCGCAGGCGGAGCGGATGGCGGGACTGGCCGTGGCTGGCGTCATCCATCACGCGGTCGACCCCGACGTGTTCGCCTACCGGGGGGACCCCGACGACTATCTGCTCTTTCTGGGACGCTTCACCGCGGGCAAGGGGGTGCTGGAAGCCGTCGAGGCGGCGCGCCGCACCGGTCACCGGCTGATCCTGGCCGCCGCCGAGAACGAGTACTATCGCCGGGAGGTGGCACCGCTCGTGGACGGCGACCGCGTCCAGCACGCGGGCGAGGCGGACATCGAGGCCAAGATCGCGCTGCTCCGGGGCGCGCGGGCGCTGCTCTACCCGTTGCGGGAGGCGGAGTCGTTCGGCCTGGTGCTGATCGAGGCGATGATGTGCGGCACCCCCGTCGCCGCGCTGGACCGGGGGGCGGTCCGGGAGATCGTCGACGAAGGGCGGACCGGCCATGCCTATGCGTCGCTCGACGCCCTGACCGTCGGCATCGAGGACGTGCTGGCTCTCGACCGCGGGCAGGTGCGCGCACGCGCACTGGAGCGGTTCCGACCGGAACGGATGGTGGACGCCCACGTCGACGCGTACCGGCGCATCGTGGCGGCGCACCGCGCGCAACCCGGCAAGACGGCCGCCCGCCCGCTCCAGCTTCCGGGACCGGCCGGCCCGGCTCGCGCACGGCGGGGAACCGCGGTCCAGGAGCGGCAGCCATGAGGGCCGCATCCGCCACGCAAGCGGCGCCGACGACCCCGCCGTGCCCTCCCGCCCACCGTCACGCCCGCACTCGCGGGGCGACCCTACGCGGAGGCGCACGGCATTGACACGACCTAGACGCCCGCCCGACGACGGCGCGCCGCCCGGGTCGCCAGCCGGCCGCCCCCCCTCGCTGCTCGCCGTGTTCGCCCACCCCGACGACGAGTCCCTCGCGAGCGGCGGGCTGTTGGCGTGGAGCGCGG
The DNA here is from genome assembly GCA_963664545.2 of Vicinamibacterales bacterium. Classification (GTDB taxonomy): domain Bacteria; phylum Acidobacteriota; class Vicinamibacteria; order Vicinamibacterales; family UBA8438; genus JAJEEA01. The sequence continues at coordinate 6,079,725 of OY761475.2, forward strand.
CTGTCGGGGTGCGGGTGTCGCTGCTCTGCCTGACCCACGGCGAGCACGGACACGCGGGCGGCGGCGCGCCCGGGGCGGCGGCCCGCCCCCTTCGGCAGGTGCGCGCCGACGAGCTCCGGGCAGCGGCGAAAGTGCTGGGCGTCCGCCGCGTGCGCCTGCTTGACCACGAGGACGGGATGCTGCCGTGGATTCTCCCGGACCGGCTCGACGGCGACATCCTGGACGAGATTCGTTGTACCCAGCCTGACGTCGTGGTGACGTTCGACGCGGACGGGCTGTACTGGCATCCGGACCACATCGCCGTCCACGAGCGGACCACCGCGATGGTGGCCGCCCTGCGCGGCGATGCGCCGGCGCTGTTCCACGTCACGATGCCGCCCGGCGCGATGCGGGCGGTCGTCGACCACGCCGCCCGCGCGAGCGCGGCGCGGGGGCTCGCGCGTCCGTTCGTGCGGTCCATCCTCGGCGTCGCCGACGCGGACGCGTTCGGTGCCGGGGCGCCGCCGCCGACCCTCGTCGTGCACGCGCGCGACCATGCCGTGCGGAAGCTGCGCGCGCTGCGCTGCCACCGCACGCAGTTCGACGACTGCGCCTTGAGGTTCGTCGGCGAGGACGACGCGCCGCGGCTACTCGGGACCGAGCACTACCGGCGGTCCGAGGTCGGAGCGCGGGGCGAGACCATCGTCGATCGGCTGGCCGCGGGCTGACGGGTCGGGCGCCCCGGGGGAATCAATGCAGGCCACGCTCCTCGACTGGATTCGATGTCCCTTCTGCGGCACGCGGCTGCAGTTGGTCGACAACGCGGCCCTCGCGCGCGACGACACGCGCATCGAGGCCGGCGTGCTCGGCTGCGAGTGCTGCGCCTTTCCGATCATCGCCGGCATCCCCGTCCTGATCGCCGACGAGGCGACCCGCGACGCGATGCACGCCCTGGAGCGCGGCGACCGCGACGGGGCGCTGGCGACCGTCCTCGACGTCCCGCGCGCGGACGCGGCCGCCCTGAGCCGCGCCGCGGAGGCGGCGGCGCTGACCTATCGCGACGCGATCGCGGTGCTCGCCCCCGACGCCGAGGGCACCTATTTCCTGCATCGTTTCTCGGACCCGACGTTCCTCTCGGCCGAAGCGCTCGTGAGGGTGCTCAGCCGCGCCGCGGCGCCGGCCGGCGGCCCCTGGCTCGACCTCTGCGGGGGCACGGGCCATCTGGCCCACGCCCTCGCCGGCATCGGGAAAGAGCCGGGGCCGGGGCGCGCGGAGACCGTCATCGCCGACCTGTATTTCTGGAAGCTGTGGCTCGCGACCCGCGTCACCGCGCCCGCGGCCGACGCGGTGTGCTGCAGCGCCGAGGCCCCGCTGCCGTTCACGACCGGCCGCTTCTCGATGGTCGCCCTCATGGACGCGTTCCCCTACATCTGGCACAAGCGGCTCTGCGCGGACGAGATGATGCGGGTGGCGCGCCCCGACGGGGTCATCGCGCTGCCCCACCTCCACAGCTCCGAGGGCGAGAACTACGCGGCCGGCGACCCCCTCAGCCCGTCCGCCTACCGCGATCTCTTCGCGCCGTTCGACCCCGCCCTGTTCAGCGACGCGCGGCTCCTCGACGGACTCCTCGAAGACGCGTACGTCGATCTCGCCGACGACCGGTCGCCCGCTCAGCTCCGCGGCGAGCCGACCCTGACCCTCGTCGCAAGCCGGCGGACCGGGACACGCCGGCGCGCGGCGGCCCCGGAACCGGCCGGAATCGCCGGGGTCCTGGCGGTGAACCCCCTCTACGCCGTCGACGTCCACAACGGCCGTTCGGCGCTCACCCTGCGGTTCCCCACGCCGGAGTACGAGGCCGAGTTCGGCGACTGCCGACGCTATCTGCCGGATCAGGTAACGGTGGATGCGGACCTGAGAAGACCGATCGAACCGCGGCAGCTCGGGCCGCGCTACGCGGAGTTGAGACGGCGGCGGGTAATCCTCGACCTACCCCCGCGCTATCTGTAGCGTCCGCCCGGCGGCGGGCGTCACTGTCGATGGATGCCGCCTGCGCCTACCAGACCGTGTCGGCACCCAAGGCACCAATCTCCTCGTCGGGCGTCGCGACCCGCAGCCCCTCGAGCAGACTCTGGGCCGCAATCATGCGGTCGAACGGGTCCCGATGCGGGCCGGGCAGAGAGCCGGCGCGCAACGCGTGCCGGCACGATACCGCGAGTTCCCGATAGCCGTCCCGCGCCAGTAGATTGTCCCACTCGGCGAGGATGTACCCCGCGCGCGGCAACTTGCCGACGCGGTGCTTGGCGGCCATCTCCCACGCACTCGCGGCGCTGATCCAGACCGGGTTCCGCGGGTCGCGCAGCAGCCCCTGCAGACGCCGGCTCAACCGCTCCGGCTCTCCCCAGGCCCAGAGCAGCGTGCAGGTGTCCAGCAGGACGTTCACTCGCCGCCCTCCCAGGCGGCCAGCTCCGCTTCGTCGAGCGGCTCGAAGAACGAGTCCGGAACCTCGCCGATGCTGTCGCGGTAGCGTCCGAGCACGCGTTCCGGCGGGGGGTCCAAAGGCACGAGCCGCGCCCAAGGGGTGCCCGCCTTCGCGATAATGACCTCCTCGCCCGCATGCACCTGATCGAGCAGCCGGGAGAGCTGGGTCTTGGCTTCGTGGACATTCACCATGGTCATGACGTCGAGAATAGTCCGGCGACCCTAACTTGGTCAACCAAGTCTCCTCGTTGGACCAGACCGCACGGACGGAATCAGGGCCAGTCGAGGCGGGCGGCGACCGGGTAGTGATCGGAGGGGTATCGGCCATCCTCGCTGTACAGGACGGTCCGGGCGGTACGAACGACGAGGGGACCCCCGACGAGGATCCAGTCGATGCGCCACACCTCGTGGTGGGGCGGCGGCGGTCCGAAGCCGTTGCTGGTGAACGGCGGGCCCCGTCGTTCGTCCGCGGCGAACCACGCGTCCCGCAGCCCCTGTCCGGTCGCGATGCGCCAGGTCTCGGTGTCGCCGGCGCTGGCGTTGAAGTCGCCGGTCACGACGACGGCGCTCCCGGCGGGCAGGGCGGCGACGCGGTCGGCGATCAGGCGGGCCGACTGGTATTGGCGGGAACCCCGCCGCAGCGTCAGGTGGGTGTTGAACGCGTATATCTCCCGGCCGCTCGCTTGGTGGTAGAAGCGGGCCCAGGTGACGATGCGGCCGCGCGGCCGGCGGAAGCGCCGCCCCGGCTCCCGGCGCCGGGGCGGCGGCGGGACGTCGGGGGTGTCGGTAAGCCAGAAGTTGCCCGACGCGATGGGGCTCAGCTCGCGGTGGCGGTAGAAGATGGGCGTGTACTCGCTGAGCCCGACGCCGCCGTTCAGGCCGCGGTCGACGCCGAGCCACCGGTAGTCGGGCAGCATCGCGTCGAGGTACTCGATCTGCTCGTCGATGACCTCCTGGAGGCCGAGGATGTGCGGCGCGGCGCGGGCGATCGTCTCGACCACCAGATCCCGGCGGTGCGGCCACGCGTTCTCACCGTCGTCGACGCTCGCCGTCCTGATGTTGAACGTCATCACGTCGAGCGTCACCTGGGCGGAGGCCGCCGGCGCCGGCGGCCCGCAGAGCGCAGCCGCGACCAGAAGCCCGGCGCCGACGCGACGGACCCGTCCGGCTCCGGACCGCCGGGCGCGCCGCCCGCCGGCCGCGGCGTCCCTGACGCAGCGCGCGACGACGGCGCCGACGACAGGGATTGCGCCGCGCCACCGGCCCGCCGCGCCAGCGGCGAGCCCCGCGCCGCGCCACCGGCGGACCGTGCCCGCGAGGTCCCCGCCGCGCCGACCGGCGGCGCCCCGGCCCGCGTTCACGCCGATTCCCGCCGGTCGCGCGCCTGCGGGTTCTGCACGCGGCCGAGGGCCGACGGCAGGTCGATGCCGGCCTGCTCGGCCAGCTCGTGGAGGGGCGGCAGCGACCCGATGAGCCCCCGCAGGAAGCCCGCCGTCGCCCCGCTGCCGTCCTGGCCGTTGGCGCCCGAGTCCCATACCGTGACCTTGTCGATCTTGAGATTCTGGATCGCCTTGACCTGCTCGGCAACCAGTTCGGGCAGCTTCTCGACGATGAGCAGCGACGGGGCCAATTCCGGCCGCTCGGCGCAGACCCGCAGCAGGTTCTCGTAGCCGGCGGCCTTGGCGTCGAGCACCTTGCGGACGCCCTCCGCCTCGGCGAGGTATTTGGCGAGCACGGCGTCCGCCTCGCCCTGGGCGACGCGGCGGATCTTCTCCGCCTCCGCCTCGGCGTCGATCTCGATCTTCTGCCGCTCGATCTGCTGCTGGGCGATCTGCGTCTTCTCGAGCCGGGCGAGCTCCTGCTCCTTCTCGGCCCGGAGCACGTCGCGGGCGGCGTCGGCGAGGGCGACCTCGCCGCGCCGCTTGGCCTCGGCCTGACGCTCCGCCAGCGTCGCCTCGTAGTCGGCGATGTTCGCCTTCGACTCGTTCTCGCCCTCGACCGCCGACGCCTCGAGCGAGGCGACCTTGACGCGCTGGTCCATCTCGGCCTGCTTCTTGCCCTGCGCCGACAGGGCGTTCTGCTCGGCGACCGCGATCTCCTGCTCGCGCGTGGCGTTCGCCTCGCCGGTGACGCCCTCCGCCTCGAGCTTCGCCACCTTGATGCGCTGGTCGCGCTCGGCCTGCTTCTGCCCCGCCGCCGAGTCGGCCTGCTGGCGGGCGACCTCGACGGCCATCTCGCGGTTGGCGCTCGCCTCGCCGATCGAGCCCGAGCGGTCGGCGTCGGCCACCTCGATCTTGGCCTGGTTGATGGCCTCGGCCGCCGCCTTCTTGCCGAGGGCGAGGATGTAGCCCGACTCGTCGGTGATGTCCCGCACGTTGACGTTGATGAGCTCGAGCCCGATCTTGTTGACCTCGGTGCTGACGTTCTTGTTGACGAGGTCGAGGAACTTCTCGCGGTCCTGGTTGATCTCCTCGATGGAGAGGGTCGCGATGACGAGGCGCATCTGGCCGAGGATGATGTCGCTGGCCTGGGCCGCGACCGCCTTCTCGTTCAGGCCGAGCAGGCGCTCGGCCGCGTTGTTCATGATGTCGGGGCGCGTCGAGATGCCGATGGTGAACGTCGACGGCACGTTGACCCGGATGTTCTTCTTGGACAACGCGCTCGTCAGGTCGATCTCGATGGTCATCGGCTCCAGGTTGAGGTAGGCGAAACTCTGGAGCAGAGGCACGATGAAGGTGCCGCCGCCGTGCAGGCAGCGGGCGGCTCGCGCCCCCGCGACCTTGCCGTAGACGACGAGCACGCGGTTCGAGGGGCACCGCCGGTACTGACGCGTCAGCATCGTCAGCACGAACAGCATCAACAGAACGATGGTGGCCACCACCCCGAGGGTGCCGAAGTTGATCATCTGGGTCATCCGTCACCTGCCTCCCGCGTCACCCGCCGCCGGACCGGCGCGCCGGCTCTCCAGCTCTATCGATTGGGGGCGACGACCAGGGTCTGATCGTCCCGCACGTCGACGACGAGCACGTCGGTGAACGCGTCCAGCGCGGGGCCGTCGCTGACCGCGTCGAGCGTCATCAGCCGTCCCGACACGGTCACCTGCACCTGTCCGTGACCCGCGTCGCGGGGGGGAATGGCCAGGTACACCTGGGCGGTCTTCCCCACCGCCGTCTGCAGGTCGTAGGTCACGGTGCGGTTGAGGCTCCGCGTCACGTACATCAGGCCGGCGGCCAGGACCATCATGAGGGCGCCGAACCCGACCGCGATGACCACCGACACCGGCCGGCTCAGCCCCCAGTCGAAGCGGCACGCCAGCCCCATCCACCCCGTGCCCATGATGAACGCCATCACCGACAGCAGCGAAAACAGCGTGAACGAGGCGTCGGTGCCGGTGTCCGCGTCGATCTCGAAGTCGCCCAGGACGTCGCCGAACATCGCCAGGGCGAGGCGCAGCAGGAACAGGACGGTGCCCACCAGCGCCATCGCCGAGTAGGTGACGGCGTCGCCGCCCAGCGCCATCAGGTTCGACCAGTCCCAGAAGAGCTCCAATGCCCGCGCCATGCGTCATGCTCCCGGAGCGCCCGTCCCGCCCTGCGGTCTGCCCGCACCGCGGGATCACAGCCACGCCCGGCCGGCCGCTCCTTACGATGTCATTACGCCCGCCGGGGCCGGGGTATTCGCCGCCGCGGCCTACGGTCTCACGCCGACCCCATCGACCCGGATGGCTCCCGAACGGCGCAGTCGTCACCGAGGCCGCGTATCGCCGGTCCGCGCCGTCGTCATTCCGACCCGATCGGCGCGGGCGCATCCCTCGCGGCGGGGTCGTCGCCGAAGGCGTCGAGCAGGATCGGCAGCAGCCCGTCCATGCGGGCGACGACGGGCCGCCGCGGGGCCAGCCCCGGGGCGAACCCGTGGCCCTCGACGAGCCGGTCGATCAGGGCGCCGCGGCTCGCGACCACGTGCACCGGCACCTCCCACGACGCGCCGACGCCGCTCACCAGGGCCGGCGGCTGGTGGTCGCCCACCAGCACCATCACCAAGTCGCGGTCCGCCCGCAGCCGCAGGTAGCCGCCGACGTTCGCGAACGCGTACCGCATCGCCTCGAGGTAGCTCGGGCCGAGGTTCGTCCAGTCGGCCCACGCCGACCACGCGCGGTCGAGGTCGTCCGCGTCGTAGGGGTCATCGCTCAGCACGCGCGCCCAGTCGGCCTGGTAGGGCGGGGCGGGCACGAAGGGCGCGTGGGTGGTGATGGTGGCGAAGAACACGAAGGCGGGCCGGCGGTCGGCGGGGGCGATCTCGGCCGCGTCGACCCTCGCCAAAGAGTACTGGTCGTTGACGTCCCACCACCCGAACGGCGGCCCCCGGTAGTCGAGCCGCGCGTGGTCGTAGATCTCGTCGAAGCCGTAGAACGCGCCCTCGGGCCAGCCCACCAGGAGGCCCGGCATGATCGCCACGGTGCGGTAGCCGCCGCGCCCGAACACCTTCACGAGGGTGTCGCGCTCCTGCGCCATGAGCCGCACGTTGGCGGCGGGGTCCCGCACCTCGGTGCCCGAGAGCAGGCTGATGTGGGCGAGCCACGACTCGCCGCCGAACGTGGTCGACTCGACGAAGGCGGACGCGGTGCGGCGGCCGGTCTCGGCCACCGCCGCCTCGAACCCGCGGCGCGCCGGGGCGAGGGCCTCGGCGAACGCGCCGCGGTCCCAGCTCACCGCCCCGTACGACTCGAGGAAGACCACGAACACGTCCGCCCCGGCGACGCGCGACAAATCCGAGCGCATCGCGGGCGGGGGCCCGAGGTCGCGCAGGCCGGCCCCGCTCGCCTCGTAGGCGAGCTCGCCCAGCTCGCGCGCGAAGGCGGGGGACACGGGCTCGGCCACCCGGACGCCGCCCGGCGTTTCGACGCCGCCCCACTGCGCCAGCCCGAGCAGCAGCACGGCGCCGGCCGCGCCGCCCAACGCCCGCCGCGCCGCCGGCCGGCCGGCGCCGGCCGCGATGCCCCCCCACGCCCAGCGCGCCACGAAGTAGAGGCCCAGCGGCACCAGGACGAGCCCGGCGATGAACCCCGCCTTGAGCCACGGATCGGCCACGAAGGCGAACATCGCGCCGACCTTCGGTATGTGCTGCAGGTCCCAGTACAGGTTGACCTCGCGGCCGTAAAGGGCGGCCACGGTCACCTCGACATACCGCCCCCCCGCCAGCAGCAGCCAGGCGACGGCCAGCCACCGCACCGCCGCGCGCGGCGGACACCGCCCCCGCGCATGCAGCGCCACGAGGAGGAGCACGCCGGCCGCCGCCTCTGCCGACAAGTCTCGGTTGAAGCGCACCCCGAGGGTCGGCCAGACGTTGGCGAAGGTGAGCGAGACGTTCACGAGCAGGAGGGCCGCGCACAGCACCGCGGCGCGCCGCACGGCGGCGAACCCCGCTCCGCCCCAGGCCGGCGCGTCGGTCTTCATCGTCGTCGTGAATCAGGAAGCCCCGGCGCGAACCCGTGGCGCTGCGCGGCCTAGCGTCGAACTCCGGGACCCGCCCCCGCGCATCCGCCGCCCCGCGACGCCGCGGCCTGGACCGGTCGCTCAAGAGCCATGCCGCCGGGTGGACTCCAGCCCCCCGAGTGGCCGGGATCTTCATCGTCGAGTCGGAGCGCCCGATCGCGTCTTGCCCGCTCGCCCGGCGGCCGGATCATCCACCCGTCTCGTCGTCCGAGGCGACACCCCGCCAGTCGTCCGCCGAGTAGGGGAGCCGCTCGGCGCCGACGGCCAGCGCCGCCAGTCCGCCCACTACCGGCAGCGCGTAGCCGTTGGTGAGGTACGCGGACGAGAACAGGAGGCCCATGGCGAAGTGGAAGTTGAAGATCATGAACAGCGCCGCGAGGGCCGCGAGCCGCGGGCGGTACCCGGCGACGAGCGCGAGGCCGGTGGTCAGCTCGCCCAGCAGCACGAGCGGGGCGAGGACCCCGCGCAGGGGCATCGCGAACCAGTCGATGTAGAACTTGCTGATCGCGGGCGCCGGCCCCCACCAGCCGCGGAGCTGGTCCTCGAGCGCGCCGCTGTCGGCCACCCAGCCGAGCTTGCCCCATCCCATGGCGATCAGGAAGATTCCCAGGACCACCGAGAGCAGCCGCAGCCCGCCAGCGCTTGTCGTCGGCATCTCAGGGGCATTGTAACCGCGTCCGGTCCGCCGCAGAATGCACGGCGATGAAGCCGACGCCGCCGAGCCGCCTCTACGGCCTGATCCGGTCCCTCGCCGTCTACCACGCGATTCCCCTGCGCCAGCGCCGGCTGCGGCGGCTCTACGCGGCCTTCGCCGGCCCCGGCGACCTCGTGTTCGACATCGGCGCCCACGCCGGCAACCGCACCCGCGCCCTCGCCGCCCTCGGCTGCCGGGTGGTCGCGCTGGAACCGCAGCCGGACTTCGCGGGGCTGCTCCGCCGGCTGTTCGGCCGGCATCCGCGGGTCACGATTCTCGAGACCGCGGTGGGCGACCGCGCGGGCGTCGCCACCCTGTCCGTCAGCGACCGCACCCCGACCATGACCACCCTCGCCGCCGCTTGGCGCGCGGCCCGCGAGCGCGACCCGGTGTTCGACGGCGTGCGGTGGAACCGCGACATCGACGTGGAGCTGGTCACCCTCGACGCGCTCATCGCCCGTTTCGGCCCGCCGGCGTTCGTGAAGATCGACGTGGAGGGGGCCGAGCCGGCGGTGCTCGCCGGGCTCACGCGCCCCGTCCCCGCGCTGTCGTTCGAGTACCTGCCGGGCACGCTCGACTACACACGGGCGTGCGTCGACCGTCTGCGAGCCCTGGGCGCCTACCGCTTCAACTGGTCGGTCGGCGAGTCCTACCGGCTCGCCGCCCCCGGCTGGGTGGACGGCGACGCCCTCCTGGCCAGCCTCCGCACCGGCCCCGCCCGCCGCCGGTCCGGAGACGTCTACGCGCGGCTGGAAACAGCGTAGCCGAGGCGGACAACCCGCCCGCAGCCACCGTCGGCTACAATCCGCAGCATGGCCGTAACCGTTCGCCCACTTCGCGACGATGAAGTTCGCCTGTATCTTGAGATTCACGAACGGGCGATTCGGGGGCTCGCCGCGAGTCACTACTCCGGAGACGACATCAAGGGTTGGGTCGTGCCGGCGACCGATGAGAATCTGCGCCGGCTGGCCCTCAACACCGGCCGGGAGATCCGCCTCGTAGCCGAGTTGGACGGTCGCCCCGTGGGGATCGGGGCCGTCGTGCCGGAGAGCTCGGAGCTGCGGGCGGTCTACGTCGCGCCGGAAGGCGCCCGGCGGGGTTGCGGCTCCGCGCTGGTGCGCGAAATCGAGCGGATCGCCGGCGACAACGGCGTGACCCGCCTTACGCTCCACGCCTCCCTCAACGCGGAGCGGTTCTACGCCGCCGTCGGCTACGAGGTTCTCGCGAGGACGGAGGTGGCGCTTCCCAACGACCACCGCATGGCCGTGGTGCACATGGGGAAGGACCTCTAATCCAGAGGGGAAAGCACGATGATCCGCCCACGCCGACCGTAAACCCTGAAATCTCGACGCTTACCGTCGAGATTTCAGGGTTAGCATCGCGCATGATGCCCGATTTCGACACCGCCGACGTTCGGCGGTACTACGATCGCAACACCGCCAACTTCGTCGCCCACGGCGAGGGCGGCGCGGAGGGTGCGCTGCATCGCGCGGTCTGGGGCCCGGGCGTCGACGATGCGGACGCCGCCGTCCACTACGTCGAGAACCGGCTCGCCGCCCACCTGCGGGAGCCCGCGCCCGGCGCAGGGCCGGCGCACATCGTCGACCTCGGTTGCGGCGTCGGCGGCAGCCTCTGCCACCTCGCGGCGCGCCTGCCCGTCCGCGGCACGGGACTCACCCTGAGCCCGGTGCAGGTGCGCCACGCGGAGCGGCGCATCCACGAGGCGGGGCTGTCCGACCGCGTGCGGTGCCTGGAGGCCGACTACTGCGACCCGCCGCCGGACCTTCCGCCCGCCGACCTCGCCTACGCGATCGAGTCGCTGGTGCACGGACCCGACCCCGCCGGTTTCTTCGCCGCGTGCGCGCGTATCGTCCGGCCGGGGGGCCTCTTGGCCATCTGCGACGATTTCCTGCGGCCGGCCGACGGCCGAGCGGCGCGGCGGGCCGTCGGCCGGTTCCGGCGCGGGTGGCATCTCAACACCCTGCTCCATCCGCACGAGCTGCGCGCGCTCGCGGCGCGGGCCGGTTTCGAGCACGTCTCCACCGACGACCTCACGCCGCACCTGCGCCTCGGACGCCCCCGCGACCGCGTGGCCGCCCTGTTCATCGCCGCCTGCGGATGGCTGCCCCTCGACCGGACGCGGTTCGGGCATCTGGTGGGGGGAACCGCGCTGCAAACCTGTCTGGCGAACGGTTGGCTCGGATACGATCTAGCGCTGTTCCGCCGGGCCGACGTTGCGGACGACCCGGCCGCGCCCGCGCGCGGCGCCGTCGGTCGCCTGCCACAGACTTCCGTCTGAGCGCCGCCGGGCCGGCGGGCGCTCATGGAAGCCGGTCTTCAGGTTCCGGGGGCTGTCCGCCGTCCCTTCGCAGCAGCCGGCGCGCCGCCTCAATGTCGGCCCGGGTCGCACGGTGAGCGAAGAACTCCGCGGTCTTCATGGCGGCGAGCTTCTCGGCCACCGCCGTCGTCACGAACTGATTGATGCTCGTGCCGTCGGCCTTGCTGATCTCGGCTACCGCGGTCTTGAGCGACATCGGCAGCCGCAACGGATAGGTGCTGAGCGGCTTCTTCATGACAAGAGCCTCCTCAATAGCTCCCGGGGTGACAGCAGTGCGATGCCGAAGCGGGCCGGCGCTTGGCCGAAGTCCTGCCGGTTGAAGGTGACCAGGGCGTCGGCGGCACCGTTGATGGCGGCTTCAAGTACCATTTCGTCCGCCGGGTCGCGCAACTGCGGGCGCCACAGGAACCAGGTGGGCACGGGCCTCGCGACCGCGCACAGCGCCGTGACGATGGTCTCGACCTCCCGCTCGGTCAGACCCGACGCGATCCGGTGGACCGGCTCGCGGCACACCGCCTCGTATTCCAGCGCCAGCGCCACGGACAGCAGGGGCGTAAACACACCCTCCAACGCGCGGTCGATCAGCGCGGCCGAGGCACCTGCAGGGCTCCGCAGGCCGGCAACGATGACGTTGGTATCGAGCACGACCCGCATCAGATACGATATGATATCTGATTCGAGCCTGTTCCTTCGCCGGGCGGCGAACCGCGGGTGACGCCAGCGCCCCACCACACAGATTCGATGTCACACGATCCCGTCCGCTACTGGCAGAGCCTCACCACCGTCGAGGCGGCGGAACTCGCCTCGCTCGACCCGGTGCTCGTGCTGCCGGTGGCCGCGATCGAGCAGCACGGGCCGCATCTGCCGCTGTCCACCGACCTCGACATCGGTCTCGGCCTGCTGGCGGAGGCTTTCCGCCGGCTGCCCCCGGACCTCCCGGTCTGGGCGCTGCCCCCGCAGGCGGTCGGCGCGAGCGGCGAGCACCAGCGGTTCGCGGGCACGCTCAGCTTCGGGCCCGAACTGCTCATCGAGTCAATGGTCCAGACCGGCGCGGCGGTACGGCGCGTCGATGTCCGCCGCCTAGTCGTCTCCAACAGCCACGGCGGAAACCAGTCGGCGGTCGACATCGCGGCACTCCGGCTGAGGGAAGAGCACGGCGTGCTGGTAATCAAGACAAGCTGGTTCGACAGCCCGCGCCCCGACGATGCGGCGCTCCCGGACGAGGAATGGCGGTTTGGACTGCACGGTGGTGCCGTCGAGACCGCAATGATGCGGCACCTCCGCCCGGATCTCGTCCGCCCCGACGCCGTGCAGCGGTTCCCGTCGCTGGACGAAGAGCTGAGCGGTACGCTGCATCACGTCTCAGCCGAGGGCGGCGCGTCGTTCGCCTGGCTCGCCGAGGACCTCGGCCGGCGGGGGGTCACCGGCGATGCGACGCTGGCCACCGCCGAACTCGGTGCCCGCCTGGTGGCGCACTACGGGCAGGTGCTCGCCGACGTGATACGGGACGCCAGCCGGTTTCCGTTAGACCGGCTGGCATGACGGTCACCGGCTCCGGCCGGCCGCCCGCGCCCGCTGCCGGCACGGAGCGCAAGGGGGAACCGCAGGCGTCGGTGCGATGAGGCGAGACGACGGCGCGGCGGGCACGTCGGCCGGGGCATGACCGTCACACGGAACGTGTCGGGCGAAAGCAGGACTCCGGCCGGGCATGACCGTCACGCCGACCGCGCCGCCGGCCGAGAGCAGCACCGCTGGCCGGGGCGACCCGGTTCGGTCAGGGAGACACCGATGAGCGAGTTCGCGATTCGCAAGGCGACCTTCGGCGATCTGGACACGATCGTCGACTTCAACGCCCGGCTCGCCGAGGAGAGTGAAGACACCCTCCTCGATCGGGCGACGCTGCGCGACGGCGTACGGGCGATCCTGTCGAACGCCGCGCGCGGCTCGTACCACGTCGCGTGCGGCGACGGCGGCGTCGCCGGCCAGATGATGCACACGCGCGAGTGGAGCGACTGGCGCAACGGCGACATCTGGTGGATCCAGAGCGTGTACGTGCACCCCGACCACCGCCGCCGGGGCGTCTGCCGCGCGCTGTACGAGCATCTGAAGGCGCTGGCCGCTTCCGATCCGGGAGTGGTGGGCTTGAGACTCTACGTGGAACGCGAGAACGCGGTCGCCCAGGCCACCTATGCCGGCCTGGGAATGCGTATGGCCGGCTATCTCGTGATGCAGGACCTGTTCGGGGCGGCCGAGTAGCCGCCACGGAGCCTGCCGAGCACGGGGAGGACCTGCCTCGCGGCACCGGCGGCCCGACCGGGGCGGGCCGAAGCTGGACGGGTCCCCCCTCGGCGGGGGAGGCCCGACCACGGGCCACGGGTGCGGCGGCGGCGCAACAGAACCCGAGCCCCGCCCGGCTACTCCTGGCCCGGCGCGCCCGAGAGCATGTCGGTGAGCCAGTGGCCGGCCCGGTTGACCTTGGCCTTGACGTAGGGGAGATTGTGACGGTTCAGGGTGCCGAACAGGGGCTTGCGCTCGACCACGTCGATGCCCCCGTCGCGCAGCGCCTCGACCTTGTTGGGGTTGTTGGTCAGCAGCAGGACCCGCTCGACCCGCAGATGCCGGAGCATCTCGACCGCGGCGCCGTAGCGCCGCTCGTCGTCGCCGAAGCCGAGCACCTCGTCGGCGTCCACGGTGTCGAGGCCCGTGTGCTGCAGCGAGTACGCCCGCATCTTGTTCCCGAGGCCGATGCCGCGCCCCTCCTGGGCGAGGTAGAGCAGCACCCCGCCGCGCCCGGCGGTGAACCGGCGCAGGCTGCCGCGCAACTGGTCGCCGCAGTCGCAGCGGAGGCTGCCGAAGATGTCGCCGGTGAGGCAGGCGGAATGCAGGCGGACCGGCACGGGGTCGGGCCAGCCGGCGGGGTCGCCGATCAGCACCGCGACGTGCTCGCGGAAGCTGTTCCTCTCGCGGAAGACCATGAACCGGGCGTCCTCGGCGTGCTCCAGGGGCACCGGCCCCTCGCTCACGTGGGTGACCTCGACGCGCTCGTCGGCGGCGAGGGCCTCGACCTGCACGGTGGTCACGGAGAGGATCTCCCGGCTGGCCAGTCCCACGCCCAACTCGCCGGCCGCCCCGCCGTTCACGGGGACCCCCACGATCGCGGGCAGCAGCCCCCCCAGCCGGGCCAGGGCCAGGCCGCTCGTCTCCGGCGTGGTCGCCGGCCGGGGATCGAGGTCCGGCGCGCTGAACCGGCCCGCCGTCATGCACAGGCGGAGGATCTGCTCGGGCCGCGTCGCCCCGTTCAGCCCGAGGCTGAGATTGTGCCGGGGACCGCCGTTCACCAGGCCCATCGCCTGCGCCCGGTGATGGGTGACGGCGAGGCGCGGGGCGGTCTCGAGCCCGCGCAGGGTCTCGAGGGTCCGCTGGCTAATCGTCTCGACCGTCGCCAGCAGGACGCCCGGCCCGCCGGCGGCGCCGGCCGATTCGGTGACATAGAGGGGCCGCCCCTGCTGGAGGTCGAACAGCCCGCGTTCCGCGTCGTACATGCTTCGAACCACTCTCTCGCGCTCCCGCGCCCGCCCCGGGCAAGCGACGCCCCCCGCGTGACGATGGAGGACCCGTGCCGCCGCCCGTGACCGAAGACGCCGCCTGGCGGCTGCTACGGGCGGTGCCCCGCGACAAACGTACGAACCGCACCGTCCGGGACGATCATAATGCAAGCGGGGCGGTCCGGTTGCACGTAGACCCGGGCGGCGGCTGGCGGACCTCGGTCCCGCCGAGCGACGCGGCGCAGGAACTGCTGGACCTCTACCTGCCGCTGCAGCTCGACCCCGACCTGGTTATCGGCCAGATCGGCCAGAGCCTGGACGGCCGCATCGCGACCGAGCAGGGCCATTCGCACTACATCACGGGTCCGGCCGACATCCGGCGCCTGCACCGGCTCCGCGCCCTCGTCGACGCCGTCGTCGTCGGCGCGGGCACCGTCGCCGCCGACGACCCGCGCCTCACGGTGCGGGCGGTGGAGGGCGAGAACCCCGTCCGCGTCGTCATCGACCCCGGCGGGCGCCTCGGCGCCGACCGCGCGGTGTTCCGCGACGGCGCGGCGCGGACCCTGGTCGTCCGCCGCGCCCCCGCCGGCGGCCCCGGCGCCCGGACCGGGGACGACACGCTGGAGCTGCCGGCCGATCCGGCGTCCCCCGGCGGTGGGGTCGCCCCGGCCGCCATCGTCGCCGCCCTGCGCGCGCGCGGCCTGTCGCGCATCCTCGTCGAGGGCGGCGGAGTGACCGTCTCACGGTTCCTCGAGGCCGGCGCGCTGACCCGCCTGCACGTCGCCGTCGCGCCGCTGCTCATCGGGTCGGGCCGGCCCGCCCTGACCCTGCCGCCCGTCCCCTCGCTCGACCGCGCCCTGCGCCCCCCGTGCCGGCGGTTCCCGCTCGGCGACGACGTGCTGTTCGACTTCGACCTGCGCTGACGACGCGGGCGCCCCGGCGCCGGAACGCCCGCGCCGGAGACCGAAGGCCAGGAACACGGCGCCGGGCGCGCTGCCCGCCAGCACGAGAAGGCCGTAGGCGACGGACACGACCACGCCGTCGGCCGCGGTCAGGCCCACCGCGCCCCAGAGGACGGCGGCCGCCCCTTCGCGCAGCCCCCACCCGGCCACCGTCACCGGAATCAGCATCGACATGAGGACGGGGGCGACGAGCGGCAGCAGGACCGGCAGCGGCGTCTCGACCCCCACCGCCCGCGCCGCCAGGACGTAGGTCGCCAGATACGTCGCCACGACCGCCACGGCGCTCGCGAGCTGCGCCGCGAACGCCCCCGGCGTGAGGTGGGCGGCCCCGACCTCGGCGAGAACCGGCCCGAACAGCGACCATTCGGACGACTGGCGGCGCATCCACGCGATCGTGGCGACGGCGAGGCCGCCGGCCAGCAGCCCGGCCCCGATCATGGCCGGCCGGGACCCCGGGGCCACGGTGACGGGCAGAAACAGGAGGGAGACGCCGGCCGCCGTGGTCATGACCACCTGGGCGGACAGGCGCTCGAACACCACCGCCCGCACCGCCGGCCCCCGCGGCGCCTGCGCCCGGACCTGCGACCGCGCCTGGCGCCACGCGCGGGCCACGTCGCCGAGGACCCCGCCGGGCAGGACCTGGTTGAGGAAGATCGACAGGTAGTACTCGCGCCACGCGACCGGCCACGGCAGGTCGACGCCGAGCCGGCGGGCGGTGAAGCTCCACCGCCAGGCGAGCACCGCCACCTGCACCACCGAGAGGGCGAGGGCGGCCAGCACCCAGGACGGCCGCATCGACGCCAGCCGCGACGCCGCCGCGCCCGCGTCGAGCCACGCGGCGAGGCCGGCGAGCAGCCCCACGCTGACCGCCGCCCGCAACAGCAGGGGGAGGCGCCCCGGGCCGCGCCGCGGCAGCTCGGCCGCCGGCATCGCGCGCCCGCTCATTCGGCGCCACCCGGCAGCGCGAGGAGGTCGCGGTGCCCGACCGTCACCCGGAACGACCCGCGGGCGAGGGCGTCCCAACGGCGCAGCGCCCACGCTTCCACCCGGGCCTGGTGTTCCGGCCGGAGGTCGGCTGCCGCCTCCGCCCATCCTTCCACGAGTTGATCGGCGAGCCGACGGTCGCCTGCCTCGAGCCGCCAGGCGCTCGAGGCGAGCCAGATGCGGTACCCCGCCTCTTGGAAGAGGCGCGCGGCGGAGGCGGCGGCCGTGGGCCCCAGGGCCGGGCCGAACCCCTTGTCGATCCGCTGGTGCCGGTTGAAGACGCTCGACACGAAGCCGTCGTCGGGGTCTTCGTCGACCCGCCACCCCGCCGCCGATTCCGTCATCCACCGCACCTCGCCGTCGTAGGTCAGCGCGAAGTACGCGCCGCACGCGGCATCGACGCACCGGTTCACCAGTTCCGCGAGCCACGACTCGGAGACCAGATCCAGCAGGGCCGAGCCGGTCACCAGATCCGCATCCTCGGCGACCGCGAGCCCGTCCGCCGCGAGATCGCGGGACACGGCCGCGACCGCATCGACCTCCGGCGGCGCGTCGAGGCGCCGCAGCCGGTCCAGGTGCCGCGGATCGTGGTCGACCAGCGTCCACCGCTGGCCGGGAGGCAGCCTCGGAGCGAGGTACCGCAGATTGGCGCCGGTCCCGCTCCCCAGGTCGACCACCCGACTCCAGCCGTGCCGCCGCCACGCCTCACCCAAACGCTCCGTCAGCTTCCCGGCGCGTGCCCGCCGGTCCGCCGGCTCGCGCAACGTCAGCCAGTCGGCGTCAAACGTCTCCATACCCGCTCCGCAGCGTCTCGTTCCGCGCCTAGTCCGCCGGCTCGCACCATGCCAATCCGTCGGCGTCGAAGATCTTCACGCAACCGTTCCGGCCGCGGCCCGTCCCGCTCGCCGATCCACCGGCTCATGCAACGCCGGCCAGTCGGCGTCAACGTCTCCAGCCCGCGGCCGGGAGCGCCCGAGCGCCGCCGCAGCCACCACGCGACCCCGGTCAGTCGGCGCACCGTCTCCAGTTCTTGGCCCCGGCAGCGCTCCCGCACCCGCTGACCCGGCGTCGCGCCCCGCCGCCGGTCGGCGTCAGACGCATCAATCCGGCGTCAATGCCACTATCGCCTCCGCGAACCGGCTCGCCGACTCGGGCCAGTCCGCCAGTTCTCCTGCACGGCGGCGTGCCGCCGCCGCCAGGGTTCTCCGGCGCTCGGCGCCGTCCGGCTCGACGAGCAGACGCTCCAGCGCGCCCGCCAGCGCGGCCTCGTCTCCGGGAGCCACCAGCACCCCCGCATCGGCCGGCACGGTGTGGGGAATCGCCCCCCCGGTGGTGCTGACGACGGGGAGGCCTCGCGCCAGCGCATCCGCCAGCGCCATGCCGTAGCCCTCGTAGTACGACGGCAGCACGAACAGCGTGGCCCGATGATACAGGCGGTCGAGCTCGGCCGCGCCGCACTCGCCGGCGAACCGCAGCCGGTCGCCGAGCCCGGTCTCGCGCGCGAAAGCGGTCACCTCGGCCGCGTAGCCCGGATCCCGTTCGAGGCTGCCGGCGCAGACGCAGCGCCACGGCAGGTCGCCGAGCCGGGCGAGGGCCGCCGCCAGCACCCGCTGGCCCTTGCGCGGCGTGACCGACCCGACCGACAGCAGCAGCGGGGGATCTCCCGGTTCCGGTCCATCGGCGAGGGGCGCGGGGTCGGTGCCGGGACGGACCGCGCGCACCCGGTCCAGAGCGACGCCATAGGCCTCGAGCCGCCGGGCGGTGAACTCGCTCGTGACGAGCACGCCGGCGCAGGCGGCCAGCGCCGCCCGCTCGAGGGCCTCGAACCGGGCGCGCCGGGGCGCGTCGAGCCCCGTCTCGTCGGCGAGCGGATGGTGCACGAGGGCGAGAACGCGCAGGCGGGCGCGCTCGGCGTGGACGGGGGCCGGCAGCCCCCCGAGGGCCAGCCCGTCGATGAGCACCCGCGCACCGTCGGGAAGGCCGGCGAGCGCCGCCGCCAGCCGGGCGCCGGCCCCCGCGTCGTCCGCGGGGAAGGCCCCGGCGACGCTGTGCACGTCGACCCGCCAGCCGCGGGCGCGCAGCCCCTCGACCATCCGCCGGTCGTAGATGTAGCCGCCGGTCTGCTGGTCGATGGGACCGGGGACGACGATGTGAAGGCGGGCCGGGCTCACACTGGACCCTCGAAGCTGCCCCAGGCGACGTGCGACTCGCGCAGGGTGACGCAGATCGAGGCGAGGCCGCGCGCGCCCTCCCCCAGACGGCCCTCCCGCGCGGCCGCCGCGAGCCGGTCGAAGATGTGCCGGGCGAGGAACTCGGTCGACGTGTTCCGCCCCGCGAACGCCGGCTCCTCGTCCAGGTTGCGGTAGTTCAGCGCCGCGAGGACCTCGCCGAGGCGCCGGCCCGCTAGCCCGATGTCCACCACCAGGCCGTCGCCGTCGAGCTCCGCGCGGCGGAAGGTGGCGTCGACGACGTAGGTGGCCCCATGCAGGCGTTGGGCGGGGCCGAATATCTCGCCCTCGAAGCTGTGGGCGATCATGAAGTGGTCGCGAACGTTGAGGCTGTACATGGTTCCAGGCGTCCTGCCGCGATGGTCCGGAATCCGTCTGAACGAGACCGCCGGTCGGGGCCGCCGCGCAACCCATTCTGACTCATGCGGTTGCCCGACGCTCCGAAGGGCCGATCACGGGCCGCTACGCAACCCATTCTGACTCATGCCATTGCCCGACGCACCGGAGGCGGGGATCAATAGCGGATCCGATGGCAGAGGGTGTCGCCGGGCTCCCGGCTCAAACGGGCCATGACGTCCGGCAGCGCCTCGAACCGGTCGTCGCCCGTGATCAGCCTGTCGAGCCGGGCGTCGGCGAGCAGCTCCAGGGCCAGGGCGAGCCGGCGCGCATGGTCCCATCGCGGCGCGCGGGCGGGCGGGAGCCGGCCGACCTGGCTGCTCCGCACCGTCAACCGCCGCGAGTGGAAGGCCTCGCCGAGCGCCAGCGGCACCGGCCGGTCGCCGTACCAGCTCGCGTCGACGATGGTCCCCTCCACCCCCGCCGCGGCGAGGGCGGCGGCCAGCCCGTCGGGATGGCCGCTGGCGTGGATGACGAGGTCGGCGTCGGCCCCCGCCGGCGCCGTCGTCCTGAACGGAATATCCAGGGCGTCGGCGACCGGCCCCCGCGCGGGGTTGGGGTCGACCAGGGTCAGCTCGACGCCGGGGATGCCCCGGCAGAGCCAGGCGCAGAGCAGCCCCACCACTCCCCCGCCCACCACGACGACGCGGTCGCCGACCACCGGGCGGGCGTCCCACAGCACGTTCACCGCCGTCTCCATGTTGGCGGCGAGCACCGCGCGGCCTGTCGGCACGTCGGCCGGCACCGGCGTGACCGCGCTCCGCGGAACCGTGTAGCAGTCCTGGTGCGGATAGAGACAGAAGACCACCCGCCCCGCGAGGTCGTCCGGCCCCTCGACCACCCGGCCGACACTGCTGTAGCCGTACTTCACCGGGCCGGGGAACTCCCCTTCCTGGAACGGCGCCCGCATCGCCCGATACTGCGATGGCGGCACCCCGCCGCGGAACACCAGCGCCTCGGTGCCGCGGCTGATGCCCGAGTAGAGCGTGCGGATCGACACCTCGTCGTCCCCGCGCGGGGGCAGGCGCGCGTCCACGACGGCGCCCCGGCCGGGCGCCTCGATCCAGAACTGACGTGCGGTGATCGGCTTCGCCATCGCGAATCCAAGCGCCGACACCTTATCAGACCATGCCGGCCATGACGTCCACGATGTCCACCACCTCCACTACCCAGCACTGACCTTGACCTCGCCCCCGTGTTCGCCGGCGTGCGGGGGCGTAGTATCATGGGAATCATGATGACCGTCGCCAAACGGGCCGACGAGGCGGCGAGCCGGGCGGACCGCGCCGCCACTCAGTCGGAACGCGCCGCCGACCGGGCGGACATGCGAGCCCGGGACGCCGACCGGATCAGCCGATGGATCGTGGGGCTGATGGTCGCGTTGTTCCTAGCGCTCTTGCTTCAAGGGTTCGAGACGCGGCTCGCGCTCGGCAGCCTGCGGACCGAACTGCAAGAGGCCGCGCTGGACCGCGCCGCGATCCGGACGGAACTGCGAAACGAAATCGCGGCCGTGCGGGCCGAGATGGCCGAGATGCGAGCCGAGATCATCGCCGTGGTGAACGCGGTCGTCACCGAGCTGACGCGGTCGGATTCGCCGATTGACCCGGCACCTCCCCGCGGGGACCCCTGACGGCGACGCGGTGCAACCCGCTACGGCAAGGAAGGCCGGTCTCCCCGCCCACGGACGTGGGCGCGTGGCCGTGGAATTGGCCCTCGGCTTTGTGCCGCTGCTGCTCGTCGCCGGGGCCACGACCCGGCACCTCGATCTGCCGCGCGACTACCTCTCGACGGCGGTGGCCGCCTACGGCCTCTTCGCAGCCGCGGTCCAGCGCCTCCTGCCGGCCCAGCCGTGGCCCGGACTGGGCCCGGCCAACCGGGTCACGGTCGGCCGCGCCGCGCTCGTCCTTTCGCTCGCGGCGCTGGTGCCGCACGCGCAAGCCCTCCCGAACGCCGGCCTCTGGTGGATCATCGGCATGGCCATCGCCGCCCTCTGTCTCGACGGCGTCGACGGGCTCGTGGCGCGGCGCACCGGCACCGGCACCGACTTCGGCGCCCGATTCGACATGGAGCTCGACTCAGTGCTGATGCTGGTGCTGGCCGCGCTGGTGTGGCGGAGCGGGCGGCTTGACGCCTGGGTTCTGCTGCTCGGCGCGCCGCGCTACGTGTTCGTCGCGGCCGGATGGCTGCTGCCGTGGCTGCGCGCGCCCCTGCCGGAACGGCTGCGCCGCAAAGCCGGTTGCGTGGCCCAGGGCGTCGCCCTCGTCGTCTGCCTCGCCCCCGTCATCCCCGTCCGCCTCGCCGCCGCGGGTGCGGCGGTCACGCTGGGTCTGCTCGCCGGTTCGTTCGCGGTAGACGTCCGCTGGCTGTTCGCACGCCGGAGGGAGGGAACCAAGTCGGACCGCGGCGCATGAGACGCGGGCCGTCACGTCGGTCAAGGGGTCCGCGCCCCGTGCTCACGGCTCGTCCAAGCGCCGCCAGCGCAGGGTGCCGTAGTTGACGAAAGGCTCCCCGTCGACGGACATGCGCATGCGGACATCGTAGTGGAAGGGCGACAGCATGAACGTGCGGCCGGCGAGCCGGATGCGGCTGCCCCCGCGGTCGATGGGGGCCGCCTCCCAGTGGTGGGAGAAGTAGCCGCCGGGGTCGCCCCCGAGCCGGCCGACCTTGAGGAGCTCCCAGCCGCGGCTGTCCTCCTCGAGCCGCACCAGGTATTTCATGCGCCGGTCGTACACGAGGGTGGATTCGACCGTCACGTCGCCGTCGAAGGTGGACGCCTCGATGGTGCTCGCGTACGTGCAACCGTCCACGTGACGCACCGTCTCGGTCCCCACGAACTCGCTCGACTCGGCCAGGGGCGAGTCGGGCAGCACGCCCTCCACTTCCCAGGTCCCGACGAAGTAGTGCGGATCGAACGGGGCGGGGTCGTCGCCCTCGTTGTCGCCCTCGACGCCGAGGGTCGGGCGGCGCAGGGCGTTGAGCCCGGCGATGAGGTCGAGCTCCTGCTCGGTCAAGCACTGGCCGTCGACCTCGGTCTCGCCCGGCTGGAGCTTGAGGATGGGCTCGGCCTCGAGCTCGGCCGGCGTCTGCGCCGCCCCCGCCGCCGCGAGCGTCAGCAGCAGGCACACCGTCAAGGCCGCGTTCCGCATGATGTCTCCTGTCGCCCCCGCAGACCGGTGGGAATCTGATACCCGAGGCAAGAAACCGGGGCCGCGCCGACAAACGAGACGGGGGCGGCACCCCCGCCCCGACCAATGCCGCCGGGGAATCGGTGCCGCCCCTCGCTGGAGGCGGCGCCGATTCCAAACGTCAGACGCCTAGTCGTCGTCGGCCGGGGTCTCGTCGACCAGCGTGTAGTTGACGTTGGTCAGGTACATGTCGTCCCAGCTCTGCTCCGACCAGTAGACCTCCTTGTGGGGGGCCGGATTGCGCCGGTTGTTGCGCGAGTTGTCGTAGCGGGCGACCGACTTCACGGTGGTGCCCGCCGGCACCCGGATGGGCTCGGCCAGCTCGTACTCGAACTGCCAGTCGAAGTCGTAGTTGGGGACCCGCAGCAGGATCTCCTCGCGGCCGTCGGGGTACGTCAGCACCCAGGTGAAGTCCTTGCCGCGGACGTGGGCGTGGACGAACATCGACTGGATGACGGCGTCGTTCTGGAAGCCGCCGATGCCGGTGACCGTCCAGTTCCCGTCGTTGGGAGGAATCGGCGCGAGCAGCGGGTTCAGCCCCTGCCCCACCTGACGGGAGGCGGCTCTGGCGCGGCGCTCCTCGGGCGTCAGCGGCGGCGGCGCGATCAACTGCTCGTTCTCGGACGTGGTCTCGTTGAGGCTGAGGCTGCGCACCCGCTGCGACCGCTCCTCGGTGGCCAGCCACGCCCCGATCGAGGGACGCGACGTCTCCGGCTTGCCGGTCGCCTGGTAGTGCAGGTTCCAGATGATGTAGTCGAACAGGTCGCCGCGGATCTCCCGCACCTGGCCCGGCCGGGCCACGTCGGCGCCGACGCCGGGGATGTAGGGGCCGAAGCCGGCGCGCTGGGCGGCGGCCTCGTCGCGCTGTTCGGGGGTCAGCTCGCGGCGCTGGGCCCGCCCGTCCGCGGTCAGCCGCGCCACCTCCTCGGCGTCGACGTTCGGATCCCGCACCGGCACGTAGTCGACCTCGGGGCCGCCCGCCCACGCCGGCCCCCGGCCGAGCACCATGCCCGTCGGCATGTTGACGAGGCCGGTGGTGATGTGGTGGGTGGCCGCGTAGTTGCCGGGCCGCACCTGGGTCGCCGACACCGTCATCACGTCGTCGAACGGCAGCGGGGTATAGAGGTTGAAGTTGGGCGTCTCCCCCTCCGCGTCGATCTGCCACGCGATGGGGAACTCGATGACGTAGTCGGGCTCCCGGCCTTCCGGATGGCTCCAGCCCGCGGCCGAGAAGCGGGGCGCTTCGGGGGCCGGCCCCGCGCCCTCGGGGGCACCGCCGTCCGCCCACGCGGCGATGGTCTCGATCTGCTCGTCGCTCAGGCTCGTGTCGTTCGAGAACTCGCCGAAGCGCGGGTCGGCGAACCACGGCGGCATCTCGCGCGCCTCGACCTTCGCCTTGATGGCACGCGCCCACGGGCGCGCGTCTCGGTACGACAGCAGCGACATGGGCGCCACCTGGTTCGGCCGGTGGCAACCCGCGCAGTTGTCGAGCAGGATGGGGCCGACGTGCTGGTTGTAGGTCGGGACGTCCTGGGCCGCCGCCCCAGCCGCGCCGGCCAGCGACAAAGCGACGACACCCGCCGCCACGATGATTGATCGCATGATCGATGTCTCCCTGTTCACGGATTGGCTAGCGAACTGCGGGGGCGACCGGCGGGGCCGACCCGCCGAGGAACAGCCGGTCGCCGTTGGCGAGGAGGAAGTTCCTACCCACCCCCTTGGGCGTCCCGTCCTTGGCGTAGTAGCCCTCGACGGTCAACTCGATGCCAATGTCGAGGGTGTTCTTGGTGACCCCGTTGCGGATGAGCTCGTTGGGGCTCCCCCCCTCGATCATCCACCGCACCATCTCTCCCTCGTCGTTCTCGATGTCCATGTGGAACCAGGAGTGCGGGTTGATCATCTCCCACCGGACGAGCTTGCCGGTCAGGGTGAGCGGCCTCTCGATGTCGAACTCGGCGGAGAAGGCGTGGTGGGTAGACACCGGCGTGGCCGCGAGCAGCACCCCGGCACCGACGAGGACACAAGCGAGCTTCGTGCGCATGGTTCCCTCCTGAACCTGGTCTATCACCGGCCGGCTTCTTCGGGTTCGGGCTGCTTGCGGAGATGCCCGTAGATCAAGTCTTCCACGAACTCGACGCACCGGAACTCCAGGATGCGCGCGTTCTCCTCCACCCGCCGGTACAGGGGCATCCGCATCGTCCACGGCCGCGTGAAGACGTTCGGATCCTCCATGGTCGCCTCGTACCAGAGGGTGTCGGCGCTCCGCGGGGTGATGCGCTCCACCACCCGCATCGCCTCGCTGTGGTGGTTCCCGGACTGGTCGAACCACGTCTGGCCGTAGAACCCGGTCGTCTCGATGACGAGGGCGTCGCCCTCCCAGTACCCATTCGACCACCCCATCCAACTGTCGGCGGGGGCGTCCATCTGGTCTTCCATGTACACCGTGCGCACGGCGCCGGCGAACTCGAAGAGCATCATGACGTGGGCCGGACTCTGGATGATCTGGAACGGGAAGGGCATGTACATGCCGCGGGGCGTGCCCGGGAGATAGCACTTGATGGCGGGGTCGCGCTCGAGCCGGTTCGCGCGGTTCTCATCGCGCTCGGCCAGCGCCTCCGGCGTGTACGGGATCGCGTCGCCGCCGGCGATGACCCCGAGGCCGCCCGGCACCGCCGACAGCGCCCCCAGCTCGCGCACCACGCTCGGGCCCGCCGAGTGCGGCTCGACGTCCCAGTGGGCGGAGTTCATCGCCTGCCAGATCCCGTTCAGATCGGGGCGGCCGTCCGGCGTGCGGGGTGCCTGGTACTCCCCGGTCTGGCCCGCCGCCGGGGCCGCCGCCAGCGCGACCGCCGCCAACGTCATCGTCGCTACGAAAGTGCGCATCGCCATGTCACCTGTCCCTGCCGGACTCCTCGGCCTGCTCCGCCGCCGCCTCGGCCGCCAGCCGCTCTTCCAGACGGGCGCCGACCAGCGTGTTGTAGAGCCCGTAGTTGCCCTCGTGGCAGGCGAACTCGAACAGCGGCCCCCGGGTCTTCTGCATGAGGTTCACGGCGGTCCACGGGCGGTCCCAGGTGCCCGGGTCGTCGACGGTGAACCGGTACTCGATCACGTCGTCGGAGACCCGCGTCAAGCGCTCGGTCACCGTCATCCGGTCGCCGGAGCCCTGGAACGGATTCTTGCCGTTGAAGTTCGTGGTCTCCACGACGAGGGTGTCGCCGTCCCAGCGCCCCCGCGACAGGCCGATCCACTGCTGCACCGCCGACGGCGGGGCGGCCGCGTCGTCGATCGGGATGATGCGCGCGTCGTGGATCATCTCGGACAGGATCATCACGTGGTCGGCCGCCTGCACGATGTGGTAGTTGGCGTTGTACCCGTTGGGCATCATGGGGGGGCCGACCCCGCGCATCATGATGCACCGGTCGTCGAGCTGGTTGGCCTCGGCCGAGTCCCACCGCCCCCCGAGCCGGGCCTGCGCCTCGGCCCGCGCCGCCGCCGTGCGCTCGCCCGCGGCGTTGACCGGCGGCAGCCGCCCGTCCGGCGGGTCGACGATCATCGAGGTGCGGAGGTTCCGCGCCCGCGCCGCCTGGCTGCGGTCGAGCCCGAACTGGGTGAAGTCGTAGTGGACGTCGGGGATGGTGCCGGGCTCGGTCTGCGCGCTCTCGCGCGCGGCGCGGCCGCCCTCGATCGCGGCCACCTCCTCGGGCGTGTAGAACTCGGCCTCCACCCCTTCCGGCCGCTGCACCGGCGTGTAGGTCTGGTTCGACCAGAACCCCTGCAGGTCGGGGTGGCCGTCCGGCGTCCGCGGCACCTGGTACGATTCGTCGGCTTGGCCCGACGCGGCCGGCGCCTGCGCGGCCTGACCCGGCGCCGCCAACGCCAGCCCAGCGGCGACGGCCAGCCAGCTCCCGGCCGCGATGTGTCGACGAGGCATCTGTACGCTCCTTGCTCCGCGCGGCATCCGCCGAATGCCGATGCGCACGGGTCACGAACCCCCGCAATTATCACCCAACATGGGCGCCGCCGCGACACCAAATGTTCGCGCCGCGCTCACTAAAGGTCCCCGCCACGGCCCTACCGGCGCGAGGCGCGCCGCGGCGCGCCATGCTAGGCGTCTCCGACCGGCGCGCCGGCCGCTCCGCACCGCCCGACGGGTCGTGGTACGATGCCCCATCGACTAGTTCAGGATCGGCTCGCCAGCGCCGAACCGTACGGGCGGCTCCGAAGGCCGCCCCGCCACCGACCGCCCGGGGTTGACGAACCGTCCATCAGGTGTGGCGGCCCGTTCCCCGGTATAATGGGTAGCCGACATGGCTGACACTCCCGTCGACGCGCCCCGGAACGAGAAGCCGGCCCAGGCGGCGGCCCCCGTTACCGGCGACGGAGATCGCGCGACCGCCGCGGACGGCGAGGCGCTGAATCTGGTGGTGCCGGCCGGCGCCCCGGGCACGGGCGGGACGGTGCTGGCGTCGCTGCGCAACTGGAACCGCCGCCGACGGTCGCGGAAGCGGGAGGACGCTGGCGAGCCGCCCGCGCCCGACGCTCTGGACGAGGCGCCCGAGGCCGTGGACGGGCCGAATGGTCAGTTGCGCTCCGCCACCGGTGCGTCGGCGGCGCCCGTCGGCGAAGCGGCGGAGCCCCCGGGAGCCGAGACCGAACTGGACGGGCCGCCGCCCCCGGCCGCGCCGGGAGAAGAACCCGGCCCCGCATCGGACCCGGCCCCGCCGCCGGTCCCCGAGGCCGCGGCCGCCGACGCCGCGACGGGACCCCTTCTGGCGGCCGCGGACCATCCGCCCGCGGCCCCCGAGCCGCCCACGGGCGACCTGCCGCCGGAGAGCGTGCCTTCCGCCGCCGACCGCGACCCCCTCGCCGAGCGCCGCGCCGCCGCGCGGCGGGGCGGCGGGCAGAACCGCATCGACGCGCAGCACGCCCGCGGCAAGCTGACCGCGCGCGAGCGCATCAAGCGCCTGCTCGACGCCGACTCGTTCGAGGAGCTCGCCCCCTACGTCGAGCACCGCCACGCCGGCTTCGGACTCGAGAAGAACCGGCACGCCGGCGATGGCGTGGTCACCGGCTTCGGCCTCGTCGACGGCCGGCGCATCGCCGTCTTCGCCCAGGACTTCACGGTGCTCGGCGGCTCGTTCTCCGAGGTCCAGGCGATGAAGGTGGGCCGGCTGATCGAAGCGGCCACGAGCGGCGGGCTGCCCGTCGTCGCCCTCCTCGACTCGGTCGGCGCCCGCATCCAGGAGGGCGTGTGGAGCCTCGCGGGGTTCGGCGACCTGTTCTGGCGCAACACCCAGGCGAGCGGCGTCGTGCCGCAGATCAGCCTGATGCTCGGGCCGTGCGCGGGCGGCGCGGTCTACTCGCCGGGGCTGACCGACTTCGTGGTGATGACCCGCGGCAACAGCTTCATGTTCATCACCGGGCCCGACGTCATCCAGACCGTCACCGGCGAGGAGGTCGACGTCGAGACGCTCGGCGGCGCCACCACCCACGCGGCCGGCTCGGGGGTCGCGCACTTCGTGACCGACGACGAGAACGGGGCGTTCGCGCTGACCCGGCGGCTGCTCGGCTATCTGCCGTCCAACAACGTCGACGACCCGCCGGCCCTGCCGCCCGACGACGCCCTGACCCCGGACACCGCGGCCCTCGACGGGCTGATCCCCGAGTCGGCGGAGCTGTCCTACGACGTCCGCGACGCCATCGGCCGCATCGCCGACCGCGGCTCGTTCATCGAGGTGCACGCCGACTTCGCGCCGAACGCGGTCGTCGGGTTCGCCCGGCTCTCGGGCCGGGTGGTGGCGTTCGTCGCCAACCAGCCGGCGCACCTCGCGGGGGTCCTCGACATCGACGCGTCGGACAAGATCGCGCGGTTCATCCGGTTCTCCGACGCGTTCAACATCCCGATCGTGACGCTCGTCGACTGCCCCGGCTTCCTCCCCGGCAGCGGGCAGGAGCGCCAGGGCATCATCCGCCACGGGGCCAAGATCGTGTACGCCTACTCCGAGGCGACGGTCCCCAAGATCTCCGTCGTGCTGCGCAAGGCCTACGGCGGCGCGTACATCGTGATGAGCAGCAAGATGATCCGCACCGACGTGTGCCTCGCATGGCCGTCGGCCGAGATCGCGGTCATGGGCCCCAAGGGCGCCGTCAACATCCTCTACGCCCGCCAGCTCGCCGCCCTCGACCCCGCCGCGCGGGAAGCCGAGCGGACCCGGCTCGAGGGCGAGTTCCAGGAGAAGTTCAACTCGCCGTTCGTGGCCGCGGCGGCGGGGCACATCGACGACGTCATCTATCCGCGCGAGACCCGCGCGCGGGTGACGGCGGCCCTCGACTTCCTCAAGGACAAGCAGACCGCCGCCGTGCCCAAGAAGCACGGCAACATTCCGCTCTGATGCTCGCCCAACTCGAGACGGTGCTGGGGATCTCGGCCTGGGGCACCGTCACCCTGTTTGTGGCCCTGGCCGGACTGCTCGGCCTGATGTACCTGCTGACCGCCCAGTGGCCGGCCCGCGCCGCGCAGTGGCTGCTCGAGACGGTCCCCGGCTCGGAGCCCGCGACGTTCGGCCGCATCACCGACGCCGAGCGCGAGCGCCGCCTGCGCGCCGTGGCGATCGCCGTGGCGGTGGCGCGCGCGACCGCCGTGCCGGCTCCCGCGGCGTTGGACCCGACGCCGTCGCAGTGGCGGTACGTGCACCTCGCGCGGCGTTTGGGCAGCCGGCCGACCCACCGGACGAGGGCGCGGTCGTGAGCCGCTACCGGGTCACCGTCGACGGCCGGCGGTACTACGTCGAGATCGACGACCCGCACGCGAGCCCGGTCACCGCGACGGTGTCCGGCACGACGTTCACGGTCGACGTGGAGCCGTCCGACAGCACCGACGTGCCCCTCGCCGACCCGGCGCCGCCCGCGGCGGAGAGCCGGCCCGCGGCCCCCGTCGCGGCCGCCGCGCAGGGCGACCCGGACCGCATGATCGCGCCGATTCCCGGGGTCGTCTCGTCGATCGCGATCGCGGCCGGGCAGACCGTCGCCCGCGGCGACGAACTGCTCACGCTCGAAGCCATGAAGATGATGAACGTCATCCGGTCGCCGCGCGACGGCCGCATCGACACCGTGCACGTGGCGCAGGGCAGCCGGGTCGCGCAGGGCGAGCCGCTGGTGTCCTTCGTGCCCTGATCAGCCCGTGGCGAAGCCCCCCGTCGCACCGTGCCCGGAGGACGCCGACCAGCCGACGGGGTGCCCGCCTGACCGCGCCGGTGCCACCCCCCGGCCGCCGCTTCCCGCGCGCCGCCGTCCGCTTCCCGCGGCGGCGCCCCCGTCTTCATGACTCCCTCGATGGTCCCGTCGATCGCCCCCGAAGCGCTGCTGATGTTCGCCATCGGCGGGCTGCTGATCTACCTCGCGATCGCGAAGGAGTACGAGCCGACCCTGCTGCTGCCCATCGGCTTCGGGGTGCTGCTCGGCAACCTGCCCGACTCGCCGATGAACCAGCCCGAGGGGATGCTCCAGTTGCTGAAGTCGTTCGGCATCGACACCGAGCTCTTCCCCCTCTTCATCTTCATCGGCATCGGGGCGATGATGGACTTCCGCCCCCTGCTCTCGCAGCCGATGTTCGCGCTCCTCGGGGCGGCGGGCCAGCTTGGCATCTTCGCCACCCTCATCCTCGCCACCCTCTTCGGGTTCCCGCTGAACGAGGCCGCGTCGATCGCCGTGATCGGGGCCATCGACGGCCCCACCAGCATCTACGTCTCGTCGCTCCTCGCCCCCGAGCTGCTGGCCCCCATCGCGGTCACCGCCTACTCGTACATGAGCCTCGTCCCCATCATCCAGCCCCCCCTGATGCGGCTGTTCACCACGCGGGCGGAGCGCCGCATCCGGATGGAGTACGCCCCGCGCCCCGTCTCCCGCGGCGCGGTCATCGCCTTCCCCATCGTGGTGACCATCGGCATCGGCATCCTCGTGCCGCCCTCGGCGCCGCTGGTGGCGACGCTGATGTTCGGCAACCTGCTGAAAGAGTCGGGCGTCGTCGCCCAGCTCGCGAGCACCGCGTCGAACGAGCTCGCCAACCTCTCGACGATCTTCCTCGGCCTCACCGTCGGCAGCCTCATGCAGGCCGAGACCTTCCTCCAGCCCCAGACCCTGTTCATCCTCGGCCTCGGGCTCTTCGCGTTCGCCCTCGACACCATCGCGGGCATCCTGTTCGGCAAGGTGCTGTGCACGGCGACCCGCGGCAAGGTCAACCCCCTCGTCGGCGCCGCCGGCATCAGCGCCTTCCCCATGAGCGGGCGGCTCGTGCAGCGGGTCGCGCAGGAGGAGGACTTCACCAACCACGTCCTCATGCACGCCATGGGGGCCAACACCGCCGGCCAGCTCGGCTCGGTCATCGCCGGCGGCGTCCTCCTGACGCTCTACGAAATCTTCGGCTGAGGGTCCCCGTCGGAGACGGGCACCGGCCCCACCGTCGGTCCGCGACTGCCGTCAGATCGAGTTCGACGGCCTGTACGCGACAGAGACGGCCGCCCGCGAGCGCCGGCCGCAAGCCGGCTTTCGGTGTAAGCTAAACCGATCGGACCGTCCAGAAAGGGGATCCCGCATGCGCCAGCACTCATCGGTGAACACGGCTCTCGCCGCCGTCCTCCTCGTGGTCGCCGCCGCGGTCACCGCCGACGCGCAGTACAGCCTCACCGTCAACCGCGACCGGCTCGTCAACGCCGCGAGAGAGCCGCAGAACTGGCTGCTCATGAACGGCGACTACACCGCGACCCGCTACTCGCGGCTCACCCAGATCGACCGCGAGAACGTCGGCGACCTCCGCATGGTGTGGGCCCTCGCCCTCGGCGGCATGCAGGACACCGGGCGGAACGGCCCCGAGGCAGAGCTCAACCCCCTGATCGACAACGGCTTCATGTACACCAGCGACGGGTGGGGAACCGTCTACAAGATCGACGCCCGCAACCCGAACTACGGCGAGTTCGTGTGGATCGCCGACCCCGGCGTCGACCACGAGGGCAACACCTCGCGCACCCGCGGCATCGCCCTCTGGGAGGACCGCGTGATCACGAACCTGCCCGACGGCCGGGTCATCTCCATCGACCGCGAGAACGGCGAGATCATGTGGGACGTGGAGCTCGCGAGCGTCAACGAGTTCGGCCGCCGCGAGCGCTTCCTGACCGCCCCGATGGTCGCCGAAGGCAAGGTCCTCGTGCACAACGGGGCCGGCGACGGCGGCACCCGGGGGTGGGTGGCGGCCCTCGACGTCGACACCGGCGACGAGCTGTGGCGCTGGTGGGTCGTTCCCGAGCCCGGCCAGCCCGGCAGCGAGACGTGGAAGGACGACCACAACGCCTGGAAGACCGGCGGCGGCGGCATCTGGCAGACCGGATCCTACGACCCCGAGACGCGGCTCTACATCGTCGGCACCGGCAACCCGTTCCCCGGCTACGACGCCGAGTTCCGCCCCGGCGACAACCTCTACACCAACAGCGCCGTCGCCCTCGACATCGACACCGGCGAACTCGAGTGGTACTTCCAGTACACCCCGAACGACTCGTGGGACTACGACGAGGTCGGGGTGCACATGCTCTACGACCTCGAGATCGACGGGCGCATGCGAAAGGTCGTCTCGCACTACGCGCGCAACGGCTTCTTCTACACCCTCGACCGCACCGACGGCAGCTTCATCAAGGGCGCGCAGTACGTCAACGACCTCAACTGGACGGCGGGGCTCAATCCGGTGACCGGCAAGCCCGTCGAGTACGACCCGAACCTCGACGTCCAGATCTACAACCCCGAGGCCCGCGCCATGCGCGGCGACCGCGACGAGATGAAGCGCGCCTGCCCGACCTGGCACGGCGGGGTCGCCCACCAGCCCATGGCCTACAACCCCGTGAAGCACATCGCCTACGGCGTCGGCACCGAGGGCTGCTTCGAGCAGACCGGCGCGGCCATGGTCCCCGCCAGCCCCGACGGCGACATCGACCCTCAGCGCAGCGAGCGCCGCCAGTACGACAGCGACCTCTACTACGGGGCCCTGACCGCGTTCGACGCGGTCGGCCACGAGGTGCTCGGCAAGGCGGTGACCGAGATCGAGATCCGCTCGGGGGTGACCGCCACCGCCGGCGGCCTCGTGTTCACGGCCCTGCAGGACGGCTGGCTCGTCGCCTACAACGACGAGACCCTCGAAGAGCTCTGGCGCTTCAACCTCGGCACCCCCCTCAAGGGCGCCCCCGTCACCTACGCCATCGGGCCAACGCAGTACGTCGCCGTGCAATCCAGCGGCCGCCACCTGCACCCGGTGCGGTACGACAACCTCGAGAACTCCAGCTACCTGTTCGTCTTCGCGCTCGACCAGCGCTGACCGTCGCCGCCGCTCTCCCCGGACGTCGACCGTCCGGGGAGGCGGACGGACCACTCTCGTCTTCCCAGACTACACGTCCACTCCCATGGACTCACCGCAACTCCGTCGACTCAAGCGAATCGAGGTCGGAGGCCTCTTCGGAATCCACGACCATCACATCGACCTCGACGATCGTATGTACCGTGTTACCTCCGCTCAGCGCCGGAGTCAGCCACGGTGATCTCCGGCTTTCGAGAAGACCGCCGGACTCGATGGCAGGAGGGATTGGTGTCCGCCCGCCTACTCCGTTGCTATCGGGGCGTCCGCCCGTTTCATCGAGGCGTTGCGGCCGTCGAGCCGTCGTTCGGGGTGGCTGTCGGCCGTGTCGAAGACGACGCCGTTCCGTCGGTTTCGGACGTGCTCCTCTATCCGCCTCTCGACGCGTCCTTGCGTCGCGTTGTGCTCCGCCATGTGCATCTTCACGCCGAGCCGGTTCATCAGGCGTCCGACCGTTGCTTGGCTCGTGCTGTCCGTGAAGACTCTGCCGTTCCGCGTCGTCCGCGCGATTCCGATCTCGTCGCCTTCCAGGCTCACTACGAGTCGGGCGAGGCGGTGGCTGTTCAGCGCCAGCGCTCCCGCCGATCCGAGCATCGCCGGATCGGCCCGGGGTTCTTCCGTCAGCCTCAGCTCGTCGCTGGCTTCCTGTTCGTACAGGGCGTCGAGCATCCTCCACTCGGTCTCGATGGCGTCCTGTCGGTCCTCGATCAGGAGTCCGTACGCGGCTGCCAGCGATCCTGCGGCGTCCGCGTCGGCGGCGGCTCGGATCACGTCGTAGACGTCCCTGACCGGTGCGGGCTCGGTCGCCCGTTCGAACTTGCCCCGCAGTATCTGTACGGTTGACAGCACGGTCTGCGGCCTGCCTTCGATCTCCGCTTCTTCGTGGTCGTCCTCGGGGACTACGGGGGCCGTGTTCACGTCGATGACCCCGGTCTTCATCCGGACCCTGATCTGTCCCTGGGTCTCCTTGATCGTCGTCCCTCCCAAGCGCGTCGTCAGGTTCTCCGGTCCGGGCCGGGCGAGTGCGCCGAGCGCCGGGACCTCGTGGACGACGATGTCGATGTCCGTCGATTCGCGGTGGTGCAGCCGCGCCCCCAGCACCGTTCCTCCGCCCAGGTGAACGGCCCAGGGGTTTCCGGCGGGGCCGAGGCGCGTGAGGATGTCGCGCGTCTGCAGCCACAGATCGCCCGCCGGTTCCGGCAACGTCAGCTTGGCCATCGGTGGTCCTGGTTGCGGCTTCGTCTCGCGTTCCGTCGTTCCTGCAGCCGCCAGGCGCGGCCCATCGCGTTCAGCCACTTGATCCGGCGGTAGCAGGGCAGGCCGATCTCCTTGATCCACCACGCGAGGTCCTGCAGGGTGAACGCTCCGGCTGCGTCGGCTTCCGCGATGCACATCGTGCTGGCCTCGCTCAGCACTACCCGTGCGAGGCACCGTGCTCTCCGGGTCGCCTGTCTGCTCTTGACGGCCTGCTCCATCTCTTCCGCGGTCGGTCTCTTCACCCAGCCGTTGCATGATCCCGCGATCAGCACCTCCAGTGCTTGGCACGGCTCTCCCGGGTTTCTCTTCTGCGCTCTCTCCTTCAGCATTCCGGCGAACACCGATGTCGTCGGGAACTGCTCGATCGGCAGGAGGTTCCGCGGGGAGTCGGGATCTTCTTCGGCGAGCCTGCGTCTGGTCTCGCGTTCGATCCACGCTTCGCGTCTTTCTGCGTTCTGCCGTGGTCGTTCAGGCGTCGTGGGAACCTTCATCGTCGCGTGCCGTCGGGCCATTGTACGGGTTGATCGGGTGGGTTGGGAGCTTCGGCCTCTTCGGTTCACCGCACGAGGAGCCGCGCCGCGTTCTCCTTGGTCAGCGATTCCACGTCCTCGGTGCGCTCGAGGAACGGGCGGACATCGGCGACGGCGCGGTCCCAGTCGAGGACGTCGATTCGGGCGGCCACGGTCTCCCGCCAGGTTCGGGGGCTCAGCTCCGCGCCGGCCCAGTCGGTCTGACGCAGCGCGGCGTTCAGCAGGGTCAGGTTCGGCGCCGGCCACGTCGGATCGCTCAGGTACCAGATCAAGTCGTACAGGTCCCGCCCCTTGGTGTAGGGCCGCTGGAGGACGGCGTGGAGCTTGCCGGCGAGCAGCGACGCCCGGTCGTGATGGCAGAGGCGCAGGGTGACGTGGCGGCGCACGAGACGGGTGTCCAGCACGGCGCCGGCCGGTGGACGCGTATCGACCTCTATCTTGACCGCGATCGCCTCCTCCCGGCGAAGCGACAGGCCCGCCTCGTGCAGAATGCCCCTGACGCGCACGAACGCGCTGTGCACCGTCCGGCTGTCCCGCATCGACAGGTCGACGACGTAGCCTTCTCGCGCCAGCTCCGCGCGGATCGCCATCAGCCAAGCCCGTAGATCGTACCGCGACGGGTCGCCTTCGAGCGTGAAGTCGAGGTCTTCGGAATAGCGCGGCAGCGCGAAGAGGAAGCGCAGGCAGGTCCCGCCGTGAAAGGCGAGCGGCACCATCGCGCCCGCCTTCTGCAGAACGCCGAGAATGCGGGCCTGCAGGTATTCGCGGGCCCGGTTGCGACCCCGCAGCGGATCGGCCGCGCGCATGAGGTCGAGAAGATGGGCCTTCACAGGACCTCGAAGCTGTCCGCCTGATCACCGGCCATTGCGCGAACGCGCCGGGCCGCCCGCCGCAGCTTCGGCCGGGCCGCGGTCGCCGCCAGCCGGTCCATCAGGTCCAGGTCGAGGGCGTCGAGGTCGAGGCGCAACCCGGCGAGATGGAGCGATTCGTCGCCGCCCGGACACAGGTGGACGAGATCGAGCAACGCCTTCTCGGGCCGCGCGACGAACGCCTGCTGATGCCCGCCCACCTCCACGCACCGGTAGCCGAACAGCAGATCGCCCTTCAGGTGGCGGAACGAGAACCGGCCGAGCGCCGTGCTGCGGAGCCCGGGCCGCGCGGCGGCCACGCTGGTCACCTCGGGCACGTACTCGGGAATGCGCTGCGCGTGCGCCAGCGCGGAGAGGCCGCTGACGTAGGATCCCGGCACGAGGCGGTTGGCGACGAGGAAGGGGTGGGGCGCGCGTCGGCGATAGGGCGGCGCCAGCGCATACAGCCCCCGCCGCAACCGGTGGAGCCGGCCGGTCCGGGTCCAACGCGCGAGCTGGCGCCGGACATCGGCGGGGTCGACGGCGCCGGCCAGCAGGAGGCCGGTTTCGAACAGGGGTTCGTCGCCGACGATCTCCAGCAGTTGATCGAATTTCATGGCGATAAAATGCCGTAAACGTCATTTTATCGCGACGGAATTGCCGGCGCTACCCGGACAGCAGGATCGTCCCACGCTGACTCCGCCCTGCCGTCGTCCCCCCGGCGACGAGCCGAACCGGGAGATCGCCGGTGTTGCCGACCGCAGAAACACGGCTTCACGACGCCGGTCCCGCATCGCCATGGCTGAACGGGAACCCTCAGCGGCGCACCCCACGCGACGTCGCATAGCGCGGGATAGTCCTGCCGGACAGCTTCGGGGGTAAAGATGATGTTGCGCCGAACCCGACGCAGGGTGGTGTGGCGGCCTCCGCCTAGCGCCCAACCGACCCTCCAGGAATCCGCACCCGTTCCACGGGGCAGACGACTACCCCAACAGCGACAGCAGGAACCCGGCCGCCACCGCCGGGCCGATGGGGAGACGACTACCCCAACAGCGACAGTAGGAACCCGGCGGCCACCGCAGAGCCGATGACGCCTGCCACGTTCGGACCCATGGCGTGCATCAGAAGATAGTTGTTCGGGTTGGACTCCAGGCCCACGCGGTTGACGACGCGGGCGGCCATCGGGACCGCGGAGACGCCCGCGGCGCCGATCAGGGGGTTGACCTGGCCGCCGCTCAGGCGGTGCATGGCCTTGCCCATGAGGACGCCGGTGGCCGTGCCCACCGCGAACGCGACGAGGCCGATGGCGAGGATGCCGAGGGTCTCGACGCTCAGGAAGGTGTCGGCGGCGAGGCGCGAGCCGACGGTCAGGCCGAGCAGGATGGTGACGATGTTGATGAGCTCGTTCTGCGCGGTCTGCGACAGCCGCTCGACCACGCCAGCCTCGCGCAGGAGGTTGCCGAACATGAGCATGCCGATGAGCGGCGACGCCGCGGGCAGCAGCAGGACGACGAGCAGCAGGACCGTGAACGGGAAGAGGATGCGCTCGGTCGTGGAGACCGGCCGCAGCTCGTCCATGGCCACGGCGCGCTCCTCCGCGGTGGTCAGCGCCCGCATGATCGGGGGCTGGATGATGGGCACGAGCGCCATGTACGAGTAGGCGGCGACGGCGATCGCCCCCAGCAGGTCGGGGCTCAGCCGCGACGCGAGGAAGATCGCGGTCGGCCCGTCGGCGCCGCCGATGATGCCGATGGCGGCGGCGTCCTGGAGCGAGAAGTCGATCGCGGGCACCGCCTCGCTCATGGCGAGCGAGCCGAGCAGGGTGAAGAAGATGCCGAACTGCGCCGCCGCGCCGAGGATCAGCGTCTTGGGGTCGGCAATCAGCGCGCCGAAGTCGGTCAGGGCGCC
This sequence comes from Vicinamibacterales bacterium, assembly GCA_963664545.2. GTDB lineage: Bacteria > Acidobacteriota > Vicinamibacteria > Vicinamibacterales > UBA8438 > JAJEEA01. The sequence goes on from OY761475.2 coordinate 6,116,939, forward strand.
GACCCCGAGGAAGATGAGCAGCGGGAAGATGCCCGTCGACACGCCCACGGAATAGAAGTAGCCGAGAATGCCGTCGGGGCCGCCGATGTCGGCCACGGGGATGTTGCTGAGGATGGCCCCGAACCCGATGGGGATCAGCAGCAGCGGCTCGAACCGCTTCGCGATGCCGAGGTAGATGAGGACCCCGCCGACCGCCATCATGGCGATCGGCCCGACCCCGCCGAAGTTCGCGAGGCCGGTCGTTTCCCAGAGCCTCAGCAGCAGATCGGATGGCATGCGGCGCGTTCCACGGCTCTACGAACGGGGCCTCGGTGCAACTCGGGGTTCACGCCCTGGGAGCCTGTGGTGAATGGCCCCGATGCACTCGACGGGCGGTGCATTCCCCCTGACTGCGCTGTTCGTCGGTCGAATACGCCCCATATGCGCCATCCTCACCTTGTCAGGCGGGCACCTCGGCCGTCCGTTGGCACCCTCCGGACGCGGTGCAACGCGGGTTTCGCCACGGGTCCCTACGAGATGTGGAGCAGGGGATCGCCCTTCCGGACCTGGACGCCTTCCTGGACGGCGACCGAGACGATGCGGCCCGCGCGGGGGGCGCTGACGTTGGTCTCCATCTTCATCGCCTCGAGCACGAGGACGACGTCGCCGGCCGCGACCGCCTGCCCGGGCTGCACCCGCACGGCGCGCACCGTCCCCGAGAGCGGCGACGGGAGCGCCTCGCCGGCAGCGGCGGGCGCGGGGGCGGGAGCCGGGGCGGCGGCCGCCGCGGGGACGGCGGGCGGCGCGGGAACCGCCGCGCGCGCCGGTTGGACCGAATCGACGGCACCCTCGGGGCTGACCTCCACGTCGTAGGCCGTCCCGTTGACGTTGACCCGGTACCGGGCCGGGCCGGCGTCGGCCGCCGCCGCCGGGGCGGCGGCCGGCGCGGGAGCGGGCGCGGCCGCTGGCGCCGGCACCTCCTCCCAGGGCGGCGGCTCGAAGGCCGACGGGTCGTTCCGGTTCTTCAGAAACTTCAGCCCGACCTGAGCGAACAGCGCGTAGGTCAGGACGTCCTCCACCGGATCGCCGGCGCGCCCGAAGCCCTCGCTGCCCGCCAGACCGTCCACCTCGGCGGTCAGCTTCCCCATCTCCGGCGAGAGCAGGTCGGCCGGCCGGCACGTCACCGGGTCGTCCCCGTTCAGCGCCCGCTTCTGCAGGTCGGCGTCGACGGGGGCGGGGGTGCGGCCGTACTCGCCGCGGAGCACGCCCGCCGTCTGCTTGGTGATCGTCTTGTAGCGCTCGCCCGACAGCACGTTGACGATCGACTGCGTCCCGACGATCTGCGACGTCGGCGTGACCAGGGGAATGAAACCGAGCTCCTCGCGCACGGTCGGCATCTCTTCGAGGACCTCGTCGAACCGGTCGGTCGCGTCCTGCTCCCGGAGCTGGTTCTCCATGTTGGTCAGCATGCCGCCGGGCACCTGCGCGGTCAGAATCCGCGCGTCGATGCCGCGCAGCGAGCCCTCGAACTTCGCGTACTTCTTGCGGACGCCGCGGAAGTAGGACGCGATCTCTTCAAGCAGCCCGAGGTCGAGGCCCGTCTCCCGGTCGCCGCCCTCCAGGATGGCCACCACCGATTCCGTCGCCGAGTGGCCGTAGGTGTGGCTCATCGACGAGATGGCCGCGTCGGCCATGTCGACGCCGGCCTCGACCGCCTTCACGATGGCCGCGGTGCTCATGCCGGTGGTGGCGTGGGAATGCAGCGAGATGGGCGCGGACAGCGTCTCCTTGAGCCGCGACACCATCTCCTCGGCCACATAGGGCTTGATGAGGCCCGCCATGTCCTTGATGCACACCGAGTGGCAGCCCATGTCCTCGAGGCGCTTCCCGAGGTCGATCCACGTGTCCATCGTGTGGACGGGGCTGATCGTGTAGGAGATGGCGCCCTGGGCGTGCTTGCCCGTCTTCAGCACCGCCCGCACCGCCCCCTCGACGTTCCGCATGTCGTTCAGCGCGTCGAAGACGCGGAAGACGTCCATGCCGTTCTCGGCCGCCTTCGCCACGAACGCGTCCACCACGTCGTCGGCGTAGTGCCGGTAGCCCAGCAGGTTCTGCCCGCGCAGCAGCATCTGGGTCTTGGTGTTGGGCAGGGCCTTGCGGAACCGGCGCAGCCGTTCCCACGGGTCCTCGCCCAGGAACCGGATGCACGCGTCGAACGTCGCGCCGCCCCACAGCTCGACCGACCAGAAGCCCGCCTTGTCGATCTTGTCGCAGATCGGCAGCATGTCGTCGATGCGGACGCGGGTCGCCAGCAGCGACTGCGCGGAGTCGCGGAGGACCAGCTCGGTGAGGGCCAGGGGCTTCTTCATGCTACCGGGCGTCCCTTCGATAGGCGGTCACGGCCGCAGAGATGGCGGCGATCAGCTCCGTCCCGCCGCCGTCGACGCCGACCGCGGCGGGGGCGTCGGCGACCGGGGCGGGCGGGCCCACGGCGAGGGCGAGGCGCGACATGCCCCTGACGGCCAGCACCAGCAGGGCGAGCAGGACGAACACCACGCCCATGCCCGCGAGCATGAGCCGGACCCCTTCGCCGAGCACCTCCGTCAAGACGGCCAACCTCCCTCGAAGCGCTCCGCCGTCGGCGCGAGCCCGCGCATGGTACCACAGACCGATCGTCGCGACCGACCACCCGCGCCGCGGCGGCAAGGGTAGAATGGGGCGCATGGACAGACAACAGCTTGCAGGGCCGGGCCGGTGCCCGGCCATCCTTGTCGCGGCGGTCACGGCCGTCGCGTGCCTGACCGCCACCGGCACGGGTGCCCAGACCGGCGCCGCCGACGGGGAATGGGGCGTGTTCGGGGCGGACGCGGGGGCCACCCGCTACTCGCCGCTCGACGAGATCGACGCCGGCAACGTCGGCGATCTCGAGGTGGCCTGGCGCTGGAGCGCGCGGGACCAGGGCACGCCGCCGCCGTCGGGCCGGACGCAGATCAGCCCCATCGTGGTCAACGGCATCCTCTACACCACCATCGGCAACCAGCGCAGCGTGATCGCCCTCGACGCGGCCACCGGCGAGCCCGTGTGGAACTGGCACCCCGGCGACAACGAGCGCCGGTGGGGCGACATCATCGAGCCCGTGGCGCGGAGCGCGGGGCGCGGCGTGTCCTACTGGACGGACGGGGCCGGCGACGAGCGCATCTTCGTGGTGACGCCGAGCTTCCAGCTCGTGGCCCTCGACGCGCAGACCGGCGAGCGCGTGCTGGACTTCGGCACCGCCGGCGTCGTCGACATGATGGACGACCTGCGCTGGGACGAGCGCCCCGCCGCGGAGCGGGCGGGCCGGGTGGCCAACACGTCGCCGCCGGCCATTCTCGGCGACGCCCTCATCGCCTCGATCTCGCTGCACACCGGCAGCATTCCCACCCGGGCCTCCCCCAACGAGGTCTGGCCCATGAACATGCCCGGCGACGTGGTGGCCTACGACACCCGCTCGGGCCGCCGGCTCTGGCGCTTCAACACCGTCCCCAAGGAGGGCGAGTTCGGCGCCGACACCTGGCTGAAGGCCGACGAATCGCTCTGGGACGTGCCGACCGGCACCCACGACTGGGTGCGGGAGCAGCCGGAGCTCCTCGACGCCTCGTGGAAGTACACCGGGAACGTCGGGCACTGGGCGCCGGTGACCGCCGACCCCGAGCTCGGCCTGTTCTACGTGGCCACCGAGACGCCCACCAACGACTACTACGGCGGCTACCGGCCCGGCGACAACCTGTTCGGCAACTCGGTGCTCGCCCTCGACGCGGAGACCGGCGAGCGGCGGTGGCACTTCCAGCTCACCCACCACGAGCTCTGGGACTACGACATCCCCACCGCCCCCATCCTCGTCGACATCGAGGTCGATGGCCGCCCCGTCAAGGCGCTGGTGCAGCTTTCGAAGCAGGGGTTCGCGTACGTGCTCGACCGCGAGACCGGCGAGCCGGTGTGGCCGATGGAGGAGCGGGCCGTGGCCGAGTCGGACGTGCCCGGCGAGTGGACCTCACCGACACAGCCCTTCCCCACCCGGCCGCCCGCGTTCGATCAGCAGGGCGTCACCGAGGACGACCTGATCGACTTCACGCCCGAGCTCCGGGCCGAAGCGCTACGCATCGTGGAGCAGATCCGGCTCGGGCCCCTCTATACCCCCCCGTCCCTGATCGAGCCGGGCGTCAACCTCGGGACCCTCGGGGCCCCCGGCGCGGGCGGCGGCGTCAACTGGCCGGGCGGCGCGGTGGACGTCGAGGCGGGCCTGCTCTTCGTGCCGTCGCAGACGCGGCCGACGCTGTTCGGGTTGACGGACGGCACCGAGGGGACCGGGGTCCGCTACCACATCTCGTTCTCGCGGGGGGTGCCCACCGTCCGCGACCTGCCGCTCCTGAAGCCGCCCTACGGCCGGATCACCGCCATCGACCTGACCGAGGGCGAGATTCTGTGGCAGATCCCGCACGGCGAGACGCCCGAGTACGTCCGGCGGCATCCGGACCTGCAGGACGTGGACGTGCCGCAGACCGGGACCCTCACGCAAAGCTCCGGCCTGCTTGCGACGGCGACGCTGCTGTTCGCGGGCGAGGGACAACGGGGGGCGCCGGTGCTCCGGGCGTACGACAAGCGCACCGGCGACGTCGTCCACGAGCTTGCGCTGCCGGGCGGGCCGACCACCGGGTTCCCGATCACCTACCGGGCCGACGGCCGGCAGCACCTCGTCGTGGCGGCCCTCGATGAGGAGAGGATCGCGGAGCTGGTGGCCTTCGCCTTGCCGTAGCGGCCAGACCGATCGAGGGGCGGCGAGGGCCACACGGTTCGAGAGCCCTCGCCGCCGCTTCGAGTGAGGACGCAAAGCGACGCCCCGCTGAAGGCGGCTTCAGGCCCCCCTCAGGAGCCCCGCCTCAGCGACGGTCCTGAAGCCTTCGAGGACCCTCGCCACCGCCTCGACGGAGGACGCGGAGCGGCGGCCCCGCGCGACGAGCGGCGAAGGCCCTCCGTTCCAGCCCCGCCTCAGCGACGGTCCTGAAGCCCCCGCCAGCCGCGCCGCGCGAGGATCGCCGCAAGCACCAGCACGCCGACCAGCGGCAGCGCCGGCACGGCCCCCGCCCGCATGACATCCAGGGTGCCTTCATCACTGAAGCCAGGACAGTCGTGCGTGTGCCAGTCGCCGCTCCACTTGTTGGGCTCGATCGTTTCGGCATGGACCTCGATCTCGCACCCCTCAACACCGTGGACCTCGAACGTCAGCTCGGGGGGCGTGCCATGCCCGCCCGACACCTCCCCGTGGAGCTCGTCCTCGCCAGGGAAGAAGATGGCCAGGTCCGGCGGCATCGGAATGGACCACTCGCCGTCCACATGGTCGCCGTGCAGGTGCATCTCCACCTTGAGGGCGTCCGACTCGATGATGTCCCCGTGGATGTGCCCCATCCACTCTCCGTCGAGGCCCTCGATCCCCTGCGCCGAGGCGCCGCTACCCACGAGAATCACCGCCGCGAAGACCGCTGCCGCCGCCGTGTTCCGCCGTCTTGTCATGCCTCTCTCCTCCCGAATCGCACCGCCGAGGAAACCCCGCCGCGATGCGGTCTGGCTTCGGTCCACCGGACGACCGTCAGAACCCCGCGCAGGCGCCCGGATTCGTCTGACTGTCGCCCGAACCGATGCGTTCGCCTCATCCGCCCCGACCTCGAGAGCCCGCCACCGGGCCGGCTCGACGCTGAAGCTCCGCCCCGCTACCTCGCCGGTCGCCGGCACCCTCGTTCGTGAGAACTCAATATCATCACGCGAACCATACCACACGCCAAGCGAGCGGGCGAACGGAGAGCGCCGCGGCCAACGGCCCCCGCCCCCTTCGGGCGATGGACCCCGGCGCCGCCCTCGAAGCGCCCAGCCCTACCGACGAGACGCCACACCGCCCGCGTAGGACCCGCCTCTCCTCCCGGCCGCTCGGGCTGGAACGGTGGAGACAGGGAACCGAGCCCCGCGATTCAGCGGCCGGGCGACTGGCTGCCGTCGGCCTCGCAGCACCGACGCAACCTGCGAGGCGAAGCTACCGTATCCTCTCAACAGCCATGACGTTCCCACTCGCCCGTTCGTCGCGACCTCCGGGGCTGGCAACGACCGCGGCCGAGCAAGACACCACCGAGGGCGGTGGTCCGACACCTGCACATCCGGGAGGCCACATGAAGACCTGCATGCTCACGGCGACGCTGGCGTTCTGCTCCCTCTCGGTCGCCGGGTGCAGTCCGGGGATGGTAGTGCGATGCGCTCTGACGGACCTGATGACCCCCGAGCCAGGGCCGCAGCCGGCCGACACCCGGACCGTCGCCGCGGCGGCGGAGACGGCGCCGGTCCCGGATGCCTGCGACGCGGCCGACGACCCCGCCGTCTGGGTCGACGAGGAAGACCCCGAGGCGAGCCTGATCGTCGCCACCAACAAGCTGCGCGGCCTCGTCGTCTACGGGCTCGACGGCGAGGTCGTCTCGGCGAGCGACGTGGGGCGAGTGAACAACGTCGACCTGCGGGACGGCGTGGACGTCGGCGGCGAGGAGACGATCGTCGTTGCGGCCACCAACCGCACGACCTGGACGATTGACGTCCTCGCCCTCGACCCCGGCAGCGGGGACCTCACCCCGCTCCTCGACGCCCCCATCTCGCCGGACTTCGACGAGGACCCGTACGGCCTCTGCCTCTACCGCAGCGCAGTGGACGGCGACCTGTACGTCTTCGCCAACGACCAGGGCGGCGCGGTCGAGCAGTGGCGCCTGGGCGCCGGCGGCGCGGGCCTGACCGGCACCCGGGTCCGGTCGTGGGCGGTCGGCAGCCAGACGGAAGGCTGCGTCGCCGACGACGCCAACGGCTGGTTGTTCATCGGCGAGGAGGAGGTCGGCATTTGGCGCTACCGCGCCGAGCCGGGGTTGTCGACGGCGGAGCGGGTCGCGGTCGACCGGGTCGGGGTGGGCGAGCCGGCGGGCGGTCACCTGGCGTCGAACGTCGAGGGCCTGTCGATCTACGCGCCGCCGGGCGGCGGCCCCGGCGACGGCTTCCTCGTGGCGTCGAGCCAGGGCAACCACACCTACGTCATCTACGACCGCGCCCCGCCCCACGCCTACCGCGGGACGTTCCGTGTGGGCGGAGCGGGGGCGTTGGATGCCGTCGAGGACACCGACGGCCTGCACGTCGTCTCGGCCCCGCTCGGCCCGCGCTACCCGATGGGCCTGCTCGTCGTGCAGGACGGCGTCAACCTCGCCCCGGACGGCGCGGAGGCCAACCAGAACTTCAAGCTGGTCTCGTGGCGCGACGTGCTCGACGCGCTCGACCTCGCGCCTTCCGAACGTCCGGAACGAGAGTGACGCCTCGGCATTTCGGTCGCCCCAGTCAATGAGGCCCCAACCGTCGGCACAGGTACTAGGAATGCGCGGCAGGCGCTGTGGTCGGCTGTGGTCGGCAAGCCCTGCACATCCGGTCCCGGCCCCAACCGTCGGCACAAGTACTCGGATGCGCGGCGGCGGCGCGGGTACTTTAGCTCCCTTGACGAATTTTCACTATTCTTGCTATTTTCAGCATGCGATGAAAATCGATGCATTGATGCCGGCTCTCGAGTCCGCCGCCCTGACCGCGACTCGTGACTTGCTCAACCACGTGCCGCGTCTCCAGGCCGTTTCCGTTCGCCGTGAACAGCCCAATCAGGACGGTACCCCCATCGACGCACGGATCGACTTCCGGCACGGCGATGACCCCCATGCCCTCATCATCGAAATCAAGTCGAACGGGGCTCCCCGTTCCGTCCGTTCCGCCGTCTATCAACTCAAGGGCTACATCGCCGATGCTCGTCAGTCTGGCCACGGCGACCCCGGCCGACGTTGGATCCCCATGATCGTGAGCCCGTACCTATCGCCCGACTCCCGCTCGATCTGCACCGACCATGACGTCGCCTACCTGGATCTCGTCGGGAACGCTCATCTCGCCTTCGACGGCGTCTACATCGACCGCGCGGTTCCGGATCGGCCCAAGGCCGAGACCCGCGCTCTGCGGTCGATCTTCACGCCCAAGGCCGCCGCGATCCTGCGCGTCCTCCTTCGCGACCCCGCGCGCCCGTGGCGCGTCGCCGACCTCGCGAGAGCCGCCAACGCCAGCCTCGGCCACGTGAGCAACGTTCGCAAGGCCCTGCTCGAACGCGAATGGAGCCGAAAGACCGACAACGGCTTCATCCTCGCGCAGCCGGGCGCGCTGTTGACGACCTGGCGCGAGAACTACCGCCATCCGCCGGGCGACCGCATCACCGGTTACACGACTCTTCACGGCGAACGGCTCCGTAAACGCCTGTCGGGAACCCTGAATCCCGAACCGCGGCGTCCCCGCGCCATCTACGCCTCGCACTCGGCCGCCCAGTGGTTAGCCCCCTTCGCCCGCAGCGCCACCCACAGCTTCTATGCCGATGAGCCCGGCGCCCGCGCGCTCGGTGACGCCCTGGCGCTGACGCCCGCCACCATGGGCGCCAACGTGGTCCTGCGCATCATCAGCGACGAGAGCCTCTTCGAGGATGCCGTTCAGCCCGCACCGGACACGTTCTGCGTCAGCCCGATCATCGCCTACCTCGATCTCTGGAACGGCAACGACCGCGACCGCGAGTCCGCCGACCACCTCGCCGCCAAGTGCTTCCCATGGTTCTGACAGAACCTCAATCGGCGGCCGGCTACACCGATCGGGGCACCACGGCGGCCAGATCCGTGCTGGTCGAGATCGGGCAGATCCTCGGCAGCTTCCGAGGGAAGTTCGCGATTATCGGCGGCGCCGTACCCTGGCTGCTCCTGGACCAGACCGACATGCCTCATGTCGGCACCGTCGATGTAGACCTCGTTCTCGACCCGTCCGCCCTCGCCGACGGCGAATACGTTGGGCTCGTCGAAGCCCTCCTGGCCCACGGCTACCGACAACGGCACGATCTCCGCCGCTTCCAGCTCGTTCGCACCGTACCGGCCCGGGACGACGGGCCCGACACCGACGTAGTGGTCGACTTCCTGATGCCGCGCCACGCGAAGATCGCCAGAAACACGCCGCCGCTCATCCGCGATTTCGCCGCCCAGCGTGCCGACGGCGGCGAATTGGCGCTCGATTTCCACCGGACGGTCCCCGTCGAGGGTCCCATGCCCGACGGCGGCACGAACCTCGTCCGTCTCGCCGTCGCGTCGATCCCGGCCCTTCTGGGCATGAAGGGCCACGCGCTCGCCAACCGCCAGAAGCGCAAGGACGCCTACGACATCTACTATTCCATCCGAAACTTCCCCGAGGGCATCGAAGCGCTCGTCGAGGTGACCCGGCCACTCCTCCGTGTGGACGCCGCCCGGAACGGCTACGACTTGATCTCCCGGAAGTTCCGCGACGTCGGGGATTTCGGGCCGACGTGCGTCCGGAGGTTCGTGGAAAGCTCCCCACTTCTCGGTGATCGCACCGCCGCTCAATGGCAGCGAGACGCCTTCGGACAAGTTGACGCCTGGCTCAGAGGGCTTGGCTTGAGGTAGTACGAGCTCAACCCCCTGGGTTTCACGTTCCTCCCGCTTCCAGTAGCGCCCGATCGAGGAGGTCGGTGACGGCCAGCCGTTCCGCGCCGCGCCGCAGGTACTCCTGGTCCAATCCGCGGTCCTGCACGGCCACGATGCCGAGAACGTCACGCCACTGCCGGTCCGAGACCTCGCCGCCGAGACGGTACCAGCGCAGCTTCTGCAACAGGATATCCTCGGGCGTGTAGACGTACAGGAAGCCCTCGGGGTTCGTCGCGACCCGCAGCCGGACCCGGCGGCTCAACGCCTGTTCGTCGAGCGGGCACCCGCCGAGCACGAACAGGTCCACCTTCGTGGAGGTGGCCCGGTGAAACACGTTCACGCTCGCTCGCCGATTGGGATTCGCCCCATCTTCGGGTCCACGAGCCGCTTGGGGAACAAGTCGGCGATGTCCTTCGGCAAGCCGGTGTCGCGGCCTTCCATCTTGGCCCGCACGTGCTCGAAATCGACGAACCAGGACCGGAACAGGGTCCGCGCCATCGTCTCCAACGTCGCGTTCATCCGACGGTTCAGCTCGATCCCATGGGCGTCCCCGCCCGACACGACCGTCACGGTTGACGTTTCTCCTCCGCGATCTGGATCAGGTTGCCGCACGAATCGTCGAATACCGCGGTAATGACCGTCCCGAGGTTTTTCGGCGCCTGCACGAATCGCACACCTTTTGCCACAAGGCGCTCGTGTTCGGCTTCGACCTCGTCGACCGCGAAGGAGGTCCAGGGGATGCCGTCCTCCACGAGCGCCTTCTTGAGCGGACCCACCGCGGGATGGCCCTCAGGCTCGAGCACCAACTCCGTCCCCTCCGGAGCTTCCTCGGATACGACAGTGATCCAAGCATGCTCTCCCAAGGGGATGTTGTGCTTCAACCGGAAGCCAAGCGTTTCCGTGTAGAAGCGAAGCGCCTTCTGTTGGTCGTCTACGGCGACGCTGGCTAGGTGGATTCTCATCTTTCAAGTGCCTCTCCGTCTGTCCAACTCCAGACCATTGACGCCTTGGAGTATACCAGCGGCGGCCGGCAGCCTCGTCCACTCGCCCGTCCAGCGCCCTGTCCAGTCCTTTGAGGAGACCGGCACGTAGACCTGGTTCATGCCGGGCTATCGGTAGCGCGATCACCGGCGTCGTGACCGCCGCGCCGATCCCGCGCACCGCGGTGCCTTCCCGAGACCCCTGTGAAGACGGCGTCGACGTCGAGGCAGCGCTCCACCACGTCGGCGATGCGGTCGAGTTCGCGGTCGACCTCGCCGCGCCATGCGGCGGCGCCGTCGACGAGGCCGAGCGAGCGCAGCCAGGCCGTGCGGAGGCGGTCGTTCTCGCACGTGCCGTGCAGGTAGCATCCCCAGTGCGGGCCGTGGGCGTGCCCGAGGGCGCGCCGGCCGTCAGCGAGCCACGGTCGCACGTTCGGCGCGGCCCGGGTGCGCCCGTGGTGGATCTCGTAGCCGACGACGCTCTGCCCCACCTCGTCCTTCAGCCAGGGTTGCGGAGACTCGGTGATGCGCGCGCGCGTCCGCCGGACCTCCTTTGCGGGAGCCAGCTCGGTGCTCACGTCGAGTAGTCCCAGGCCCGCCTCCTCGCCTCCGTCCTCGATGCCGCCGGGGTCCGCGACGCGGCGTCCCATGATCTGGTAGCCGCCGCAGAGGCCGACCACCGGAACCCCGTCGGCGGCGAAGGCCCGGACGGCGTCGGCCATGCCGGTGCGTCCCATCCAGCGGAGGTCGCCGAGGGTGTTGCGGGTACCCGGCAGGATGACGGCGGCGAGTCCGGGCGGAACGGCGAGAGTGGCCAGGTCGCGCGGACGGCGGACCCAGCGGAGGCGTAGTCCGGGCTCGCGGCGCAGGGGATCGAGGTCGTCCAGGTTGGCCGCGCGCGGGTAGGCGACGACGGCCAGGGCGGGCGTGCTGTCGCGTCCGGAGGCGAGGACGGGACCGCCGTCCTCCTCCGGGAGGTTGTGGCGGATCCAGGGGACGACGCCCAGTACGGGGACGCCCGTGCGTTCGCGGAGCGTTTCGGGGGCGGGGGCCAGGAGGGCCGGGTCGCCGCGGAAGCGGTTGAGGATGAAGCCGCGGAAGAGTCGGCGGTCAGCGGCCGGGAGGAGTGCCCAAGTGCCGTAGAGCGAAGCGAAGGCGCCGCCCCGGTCGATATCGGCGACGAGGAGAACGCCCGCGTCCGCGTGGCGCGCGACCGCCATGTTGACCATGTCGGAGTCGCGCAGGTTGGTTTCGGCGGGACTGCCCGCGCCTTCGGCGATCACGAGGTCGAAGCGGTCGCGGAGCCGCGCGAGGGCGCCGGTCACCACGGGCCAGAGGCGGGGCTTGCGGGCGCGCCAGGGAAGATCGGTCGCCGCCGGGTCGTCGTGCCCCAGGCGGACGACGGCGGAACGGGTGTCGGCGAGCGGCTTCAGCAGGACGGGGTTCATATCGACGGTGGGGTCGAGTCCCGCGGCCCGCGCCTGCAGGGCCTGCGCCCGCCCGATCTCGCCGCCGTCGGCGGTGACCGCGGCGTTGTTGGACATGTTCTGCCCCTTGAAGGGGGCCACGGCGATGCCGCGGCGGCGGGCGAGTCGACAGAACGCCGCGGTCAGGAGCGACTTGCCGACGCCGGAGCCCGTGCCCTGAAGCATGAGCACGGGGGCGGGGCGACTTCGCCCGCCTTCCCGGGTAATCCCACTGACCGTCAAACGAGTCATCATGCGGCCTAGTCTGAAGCGCCGCTTCAGGAAATCTTCAGCGAGTCTTCAGGCATGTCGCAACGGGCTTCATCGTAGCATCGATTGAATCAAATTCTTTCGCTTCCGGGAGTCCGTACTGAATGACGAGGAACAGGAGACAACGGTGTCATCGGCGGTGCGGCGTGACGTTCGCGCTCGCGTTCTGGTTGTCCGGGGCGGTGGCCCAGGCGCAGATCGGCAGCCTGCGCGGCACCGTCACGGATCCACAGCGGGCGGTCGTGGCCGACGCCGCTGTTTCTCTCGAGTCGGTCGATGGCACCGCGCGTTCCACCCGCACCGCCGACGACGGCACCTTCTCGTTCGAGGGCGTGGCCGTCGGAAACTACACGCTGCAGGTCGAATCGCCCGGCTTCGAACCGTGGCGGCAGCCTGTCGCCGTGGTGGGCGGCCCCGTCGCCGTCGACGTGGTGATCGACGTGGCGGGCCTCGCCGAAGCGGTCAGCGTGACCGCGCCGGCCGTGGTGGCGCTGACCCAGCCGACCATCACCGCCAGCCGCCTCGGCATGTCGATGCTGGAGACGCCGGCCAGCGTCCACGTGGTGAGCGGTGACACCGTCCGCGAGCGGGGCGACGCGTCGGTGGCGCAGGCCAAGAGCCGAATGGTCGGGGTGGCGACGCAGGCCAATCCCGGCAACGGCGGCGGCTCGGTGAGCTCGCGCGGGTTCGGCGGCACCGGATCGGTCATGCAGCTCTTCGACGGCGAGCAGTTCTTCGTCGGCGCGGGCACCGTGACCTTCCCGTTCGACCCGTGGACGGTCGAGCGCATCGAGGTGATGGGCGGGCCGTCGTCGGTGCTGTACGGAACCGGCGCCATCGGCGGGGTCATCAACATCGTCCCCCGCCGGCCGAACACCGAGATGCGCGAGAACGCCGTCCGCATCGTCACCGGCTCGTTCGGCACGTGGCGAGCCGCCCTCGGCAGCGGCGGCCCCATCAACGAACGGGCCGCGTACCGGGTCGACCTCAGCCACAACCGCGCGGACGGCTGGCTCGACCGCTACGGCGAGATGTCGAGCACCGCGCTCTCGGCGTCGTTCCGCTTCGAACTGACGCCGAACCTCACCTTCACGCTCTCCGAGGACTACGGCGACCAGCAGCCCGAGCGCTACTGGGGGACGCCGTCGGTCGCCGGCCAGGTGGACGACAACGTCCGCACGACCAACTACAACGTGAGCGACGGCCGGATCCGGTACGAGGACAGTTGGACCCAGGCAAGGCTCGAGTGGGAGCCGTCGGAGGGCATCCGCGTCCGCACCGGCGCCCAGTACCTCAAGGCGGACCGCCACTGGCGCAACCTCGAGAACTACCTGATCGACCCGGCCGCGCAGACGGTGTTCCGCGAGTTCTATCTCGAGATCCTCCACGATCAGACGCAGTACGGAAACCGGACCGACGCGGTCATCGACCGTCCCCTGTTCGGCCGGCCGAACACGTTCAGCGCCGGCTTCGACTACACGCGCGTCCGCTTCCAGCACACCAACAACAGCCCCTACGGCGGCACCAGCGTCGTCGACGTGGTCGACCCCGTGCCCGGCGAGTTCCTGAACGTGGCCGGCACGTTCCCGAAGTACAGGACCAGCACCCACCGCGTGGCGATGTTCGCCGAGGACCGGCTCGAGGTCACGCCCGAGTTCTCGCTGGTCGGCGGGTTTCGCGTCGACCGCTATGACGTCGATCGCATGGAGCTGCTGCGGGACGCCACCGCCGGGGGCCTGTACAGCCCGGTGAGCTGGCGCGGCGGCGCCGTCTACTCGGTCCGGCCCGACCTGTCCCTCTACGGGCAGTACTCGACCGCCACCGACATCATCGGCAACGTCATCAGCAACACGGCCACACGACTGGCCCTCGAGCCGACCGTCGGCCGGCAGGTCGAGGCCGGCGTGAAGCTGAGCTTCCTGGACGACCGGGGCCAGTGGACCCTGGCCGGCTACCGGATCGTGAAGGACAATCTGCTGGCGTCCGACCCCCTCAACCCGGGGACGAGGCTGCAGATCGGGCAGCAGTCCTCACGCGGGGTCGAGATGACGCTGGGCCTGTCGCTGCCCGCGGGCGTCGGCCTCGATGCCAGCGTTGCGCTGCTCGACGCCCGCTACGACGACTTCGCGCAAACCGTCGGCGGCGTGCTCGTGTCGCGCGACGGCAACACGCCGCGGAACATCCCCGAGCAACTCTTCAACCTGTGGCTCACCTGGAACTCGCCCGGCGGCTGGGGGCTCCGGGGCGGCGTGCAGCACGTGGGCGACCGGTTCTGGAACCACGCGAACACCGGGATCGTGCCGGGCTACACCGTGGTCGACGCCGGCGTGCGGCGCCGGCTGAGCGAGAACGTCGACCTCGACGTGCGCGTGAACAACCTGTTCGACGAGCTGTACGCGACCACCTACTACGGGAACGTCGAGCCGCAGTGGTTCCTCGGGATGCCGCGCTCGGCCGAGGTCGCGCTCCTCGTCGGGTTCTGACCTGCCCCGCGGGCAGACCCTCTTCCGCCCCCATAGTGGTGCGTTCGGATATTCCATCGAGGACCATACGACCCATGACGCGTTGGCTCGACTGGCGCAGGTGGATGGTCTACGTTCACCGGTGGCTCGGAATAGCCGGGGGCGTCCTCTTCGTCGCCTGGTTCGTGTCGGGCGTAGTGATGATGTACGCCCGCATGCCGGGACTGGCGAACGAGGAGCGCCTCGCGCGGGCCCCCGCGCTCGATCTCGCGGGCGTGACCCTGACGCCGCTCGAGGCTGCGCGCGCGGCCGGCCTCGCCTCCGACGGCGGGGCCCGCGCCGGGCTGACGCGGACCGCGGACGGGAACCCGGCGCCCCGCCCGGCGGGCGGCCGCGTCGATCGCGTCAGAATCGGGATGCGCGCCGACCGGGCCGTCTACCGCTTCGGCGGCCGCCGCAACGAGCAGATCGTCTTCGCCGACACCGGCGAGGTGCTTGGCCACGTGGGCCGGACCGAGGCCGAGGCACTCGCCCGCCGCTACGCCCCGGGATACGACGGGCCGTTCCACTACGACGGTTATCTCACCGAGCCCGATCAGTGGACGCTGCAGGCCCGCGGGCAACTGCCGATGCATCGCTTCGCCCTCGACGACGCGGACGCCACACGGCTGTACGTGTCGTCGCTCACCGGCGATGTGGTGCTCCGCACGACCCGGAGCGAGCGCTTCTGGGGATACCTGGGGCCGGTCATCCACTGGATCTACTTCACGCCGCTCCGCCAGCATGGATCGGTGTGGCTGGAGGTCATCATCTGGACGTCGCTCCTCGGCTGCGTGATGTGCCTCACCGGCCTCGTCTGGGGGGTCTGGCGCTACGCCCCGATTCGACGGTTCCGCCTGCGCTCGCGCAGCGTCCCGGCGGCGTCGCCGTACGCCGGCCTGATGAAGTGGCATCACTATACCGGCCTGTTCTTCGGCGTCATCACCTTCACCTGGGCGTACAGCGGCCTGCTCTCGGTGGGGCCTTTCGACTGGTTTCAGTCTCCGGGCGTCTCGCGCGAGCAGCGCGAAGTGTTCACCGGCGGGCCGCTCCGGGT
Source organism: Vicinamibacterales bacterium (assembly GCA_963664545.2). GTDB lineage: Bacteria > Acidobacteriota > Vicinamibacteria > Vicinamibacterales > UBA8438 > JAJEEA01. The sequence goes on from OY761475.2 coordinate 6,132,749, forward strand.
CGACCGACTGGCCCTCGACGACCTGCGGGCGGCCGCGGCCGAGATCGGCAAGGCGTTCGGGTCGGCCGGATCGCTCAAGGAGCTCGAGGTCGTTCAGGTCCGGGGCGAGCCGTACTGGCTCGGCTACCGCGCGCCTTCGGACGAGGAGGCGGCGCCGTGGATGCAGGTCGGGCTGAGGCCGCGGACGCCGCGGCCCGTGCTGGAGCGGCGCTACGTATCGGCCACGCGGCCGAAGACCGGCGCATTCGCCGCGTTCGAAGAGAGGCACCTCGGGGGCGAGTCGCTGGTCGAACTGGCGAAGGCCGCGATGCCCGGCGTGCCGGTGCGGGACGCGGTGTGGCTGGACGAGTTCGACGACCACTACTACGACGCGCGGGGAACCCGGCCGCTGCCGGTGCTGCGGGTGCGCTACCGGGACCCGGAGGCGACCTGGCTCTACCTCGATCCGGCCCGCGCGGGCATCGCCCTGAAGACCGACGAGAGCCGGCGGCAGCTTCGCTGGCTGTACCAGGGGCTGCACAGCCTCGACTTCCCGTTCCTCTACTACGAGCGCCCGCTCTGGGACGTCGTCGTCATCGTGCTGAGCATCGGCGGCGCCGTCGTCAGCGCCACCACGCTCGTGCCCGCGTGGCGCCGACTGCGGCGCCACGCGGGCAACTTCGGGCGAAGACGACGCCGCCGCGCCGGCGTTGCCCGTCAACGTCCTTGCCCGCCGGGGGCGGCTAGCGTGGGAATCGGGGGATCCCGTAACTCCCCCTGATCCCGCCAATCCAGATCTCGTCATTGACCTCGATGGCCACGGTGCCGACCTGGAAGAACTCGTTTCCCTTGTAGTCCACCAACTGCCGGACTTCGAACGTCGTCGGATCGACCTCGGCCACGCGGGCGGCCGACAGCTCGCAAGGATCGACGCCTTCGCACTGGGTCACGTGACCGGCGGCGATGACTTGACCGGCGGGCCCCCAGCGCACGTTGTCGACGTTGAAGCCGACCGGAATCCGGTCGAGGCGCGGCGGACTCTGACCGCGCGACAGCCGCACCAGCGCCCGATCGCTCCAGCCCCCGATGTAGAACCACTGCCCGTCGTCGGACGACACGAGACCGTTGGGACCGGGCATCCGGCTGCCGGGCACTTCGACCCAGCCCGTCGTGGGATGCCATTCCCAGAGCTCCCCGCCCGCGCGGTCGAAGTTCGTCGCGCCGAGATAGCCGTCCGGCAGCGCCGTAATGGAGTTGATGCGGGCGGTGCCCTCCGGGGCCGGGATGCATCCGATCCACTTCATCGTGGGCACGGCGCCGCCGACGTCCAGCGCAAAGACCTCGATGGCCTCGCGCGCGCCATGACCGACCACGTAGAGCGTATGCACATCGCCGCCGCCCTCCCGCAGGGTCAGTCCATGCGGCTGGAAAACGTCGTTCGGACCGGGGCACGCGCCGTAGGTGTCGCGGTCGTGCTCGGGCGGGAGCGCGCCCGCGGGAAAGATCTCCTGGACGCGGTGATCGCGAAGGTCCACCGCGTAGACGGGGCCTTCCGAAGCCGAGTATCGTCCCGATGCGATTACCCACGGGGCGCCCGGAACCGCGTAGAGATCTTCCGGATTGGTCGTACCGCAGACGAACTGCACATCTCCGGCGGGATCGCAGGCCGGGGGGGTCTGGGCACCGAGAGGATGCCCGCTGACAAGACCCAACACCGACGCGAGGAGCACGAACACTCGCAACATAACGCACCTCCAGATTGTCGTGACGGCTTGGAGTATACCAGCGCCGGCCAACGCCCGCGCTAGCCCGGAGAGCGTCGCCTGCGGCTCCGCTCGCCGCCCAACCAACCCGCTGGGAGTCTGCACCGTTCTACGGCGCGGACTCCTAGTGGTGCGTCACGCCACAATCTTCGGACACGGACCTGACCCTGTGCCCGCATTGTCAACGACTTGCCAGCACCGCATACCCGAACTCTTGGCTGTGACGCTGCACTAGAGGCTGCCGCCGGCCCACGGACCGGTCACCGCGAACGTGATCCCGGGGGTCTGGGCGCTGAAGAAGAGCCAGCGGCCGTCCGGGCTGTAGGCGGCACCGGCGAACTCGCGGGCGCGGAAGTCGCCCGCGAAGCCGTTCCGCTCGCCGTCGAGGACGACGTTGTTCTTGGCGAACGGAAATATCCCGCCGTCGAGAGCAAGGCCGCGGACGTAGTTGTCCGTGCCGCCGTCCTCGCACAGCACCAGCCCGCCGCGCGGGCTCACGCAGATGTTGTCGGGCATGTCCAGCACGTCCTTGCCCGGCGATTCGAAGATCAGCCGCAGGCGCTCGCGGCCCGGATCGTACTCCCAGACCTGACCGGCCTCGGCCTCGCCGCCGTCGGTCGACACGATGAAGATCCGACCGTCGCCGTACCACGTTCCTTCCAGCCGCGCGAACGTCGCGCCGGCGGCGGCGGCGCCCTGCTCGAAGACGCTGTCGTCGGTAATCTCAGGCGGATCCGGATCTTCAACCAGCACCCAGGACACGGGACGCCAAGTGCCCGCGGTCTGGCCCTTGCGCAGGTCGCTCCGCGGCGCGCCGGCGACGGCCAGCATCTCGAGGCGGCCGCCGGCCGCGAGATTGCCGGCCTCGTTCGGCAGGAAGCGATAGAAGCCCGACGCCCGGCGGTCCTCGGTCTCGTACACGATGCCCGTGGCAGGGTCGACCGACACCGCCTCGTGGACGAACCGGCCCATCGCCCGGAGCGGCTCGGCCGTCGCCGCGCCGTCAGCCGGGACCTCGAAGACGTACCCGTGCGGCCGCCGGTAGTCGGGGACGTTCTGCCGGGCCGACGACGGCGCCAACGAAGGGTCGAAGCCCGACCCGTACACCGTTTCCTCGCACGTGAGCCACGATCCCCACGGGGTCGGACCGCCGGCGCAGTTGACCGCGGTGCCCGCAAGGCTGGTCCACGCGTCGTGCACCGAGCCGGTCGCGGTGTCGAACTCGATGGTCGTCGTGCCGCCCCCGCCCATCTCGTCGTACAGCGGACGGTCGGCGAACGCGCCGCCGCTCCGCACTTCGTGGTTGCGGACCAGCCGGATGCGGCTTCCGCCGGCCGCGAACGCGGCCATGCCGTCATGCGCGGGCGGCGTCGGCCTGCCGTCGACCAGCGGGTCCCCGGTCCACCCGAACGTCAGATAGCGGAAACCCGCGGGGAGGTGCAGTAGCGGCAGGCCCGTCGTCTCGTCGCGGACGGGTCGCAGCGGGCCGTAGCCCGCCTCGCCCCGCGTCCGCCCGCCGGCCGGCTCCTGGCCGCGGATCGCCGCGGCGGCCCGACTCGAGAGCGCGTGAAGGGGCGCGGCACCCAGCGCGGCGCCGGTGAGCGCCAGGAAGGCCCGGCGACCCGGGCGGGGCGGCGATGCAGGCATGCCTCAGTCTACCAGGACATGCGGCGGATGGCGACCCGCCACCCGTCGCGCAGCTTCACGGCAGGCTGAAGTGCCCGTTGCCATACCCCTTTGTGAATGAGTGAGATGGCTCTCTGTGCAAGAGAGCCCCACCCAACCGCGAACCGTTCGAACCGGTGGCGATTCAGTTCAGCGGGGCATTCAAGCAAAACACCCGCATCACGCGAGGCGTTGGCCCAATCCAGGAGCAAGTCGTATTGCCGCTGTTCCTGGAGGCCTCCGAACCACTGCATCCCCTTGGGCGAGATGACACAGACGACATTGGCCAGATCGCACGGGCCAACGCATCCCGAGATCGTCAGTTGCACCGACTTGTTGAGCTTCTCGTCTTTCCACCGCTGCTTGATCCAGTCGCGGGGGAACGGCCCGAACCCCTTGTCCGTCCGACCGCAGCAACAGCCTTCGCAGCACACGATCTGCCCGAGAACGCGCCCCCGGGCCGTCGCCAATGGCTCGCCTCTGCCGAGCGTCTCCCGGATGCGTTGAGTCTGAGCATTCATCGACATGCCTATTTGTCCGCTGGAGGCGGAACCGGACCCGGTTGCCGGGGAACACGAACGCGATGGCTCCGCAATGCACCCTACCGCGATCGCGCTCCACTAGTCGCCCACCCGCCAAACCGTCGCGCCGCCCTGAGCGTCGAGCGCCGCAAGCGCGCGCCCATCCGGCCGCCAGTACAAGGCACCGACCACATCCGCCACGGGCGCGGCTCCTATCGCATCGCCCTGTCCATCGCGCCCAAGCGACCACACCACCACGCCGCCGTCCCGACCTCCCGAGGCTAGGCGCATCCCGCGGCGAGCGAAGGCGAGCGTCGTAACGGCTTCAGCATGATGTTCCAGAACGCCGGGCTGCGTGCCTTCGGGACCACGTCCCTGGAAGCTCCAGACCGTCACCGCCTCCCCTCCGCCGGTGGCGAGGAGGGTGCCGGTGTCGTCGAAGGCCAGGGCCGACGGCTTCCCGGGATATCCCGACATCTCCGAGTCCTGCTCCGTGGAGCGGCGCCAGAAATGCACCGAGTTGTCCTGGCTGCCGCAGGCCACGATATCCCCGTCCGGGCTCAGCACCATCGACACCAGGGACCCTATCCACTCCAGCTTCTGGCGGGGCTTCCCGGTGGACGCGTCGAAGAACGTCACCCGGCCGTAGCAGGCCGTCGCCAGCTCCTCGGTGCCGGACCACGCGATCGCGCTGACAGTACTGGGATGATCATCGGACCGCCAGACTCTCACGCCATCCGTCCCATACGCGTGAACCTGCCGGGAGCACGAGGCCGCCAACCACCTTCCGTCCGGCGACCAGGCCACGTTCTCCACCCAATCGCTCCCGACGTCGACGGCCAGGGTGACCCGACCCTCCGCCGCACTCCAGACCAGGACGCGGCCGTCCTGGCCGGCGGTAGCGAACGCCGGCCGGTTCGGGTGAATCGCCATCGCGAGCACCCCGCCTTCATGGACCCCGCGCTGCGCCCAAATGGCCGCGCCGGACTTGCCCTCGAACGCGTAGACGCCGCCCGCGGCATCACCGACCACCAGCGCCTCACCGCGCAGCGTCCAGCCCCCGGCGATGGCGTAGTCGCCCACCCTCGCCGACCAGCCCGAGCGAAGCACACCCGCCGGGGCGTCGCCATTCAAACCAGACATGCCTCGAATCCCTGCCGCATGGACCGCTCGGGGAGGTTGCGGCCGATGAATATGAGCTGATTGCGGCGGGGCGCGTCCCCCCACGGACGATCCGGCTGCCCGTCGAAGAGCATGTGGACCCCCTGGAAAACGAAGCGACGCGACTCGCCCGCGACGCTGATGAAGCCCTTCATTCGGAAGATGTCCACCCCGTGTTCACGGAGCAGCTCGCCCAGCCACTCGTTGAGCCGGTCGGGATCGACGTCGCCCTCCCTCTCGATGGCGATAGAGCCCACCTCGTCGTCATGCTCATGCTGCGCGACCCACGTTCGCTCGACCTCGACGGGAACCGCGCCGTTGACGTGCGGAGCGCCGCTCTCCGCGGGGGTCGCCGGCTCGGCGCGCGGGCCGTCTTCCGCCCCGCTCGTCGCTCCATTCGCGCTCGTCAGTCGCAGGTCGAACTCCTCCGCGGTGTGCTGGGCGTAGAGGCCGACCCTCTCCGGCGTATCGACCTCCAGGAAGAACGACTTGCGCCCCGGGGAGTCGAGCTGGAGGTTCAGGTGCTTTCCGACGGGCATCTCGTCCCCCGGGCGAATGAGATCCGCGGGTTCGGCGTACCGGCGCACACACAACTCCGCGCTCTCACGAAGTGCGGGGTCATCCGTGCCCTGGCCCGGCACGACGACGAGAGACATCGCCGGATCAGGCCCGTCGTCCAGGCTGAGCTCGTAGCGGCCGACATCGAGCGCATAGACTCCGGTCCATTCGAACGGGTATTCCGGCTCGAGGAAAGTGGGACGGCGCTCGAGCACCTGGTCCAGGTCGAAGGCGTTGAGGTTGAGCACCGTATCGACGGAGACGTCCGCCCGCTCGCTACGGATGACTCGCGCCATTCGGTTCATGTCCCGGAGCCGGGCCTCGAGGCTGTCCAGAGCGTCGTCGTCGACGAGGTCCGTCTTGTTGAGAACCAGGACGTCCGCGAACGCGATCTGTTCCGTGCTCTCGTCGCTTCGGCCGAGCTGCTGCTCGATGTGGGCCGCGTCGACCAGCGTGACGATCCCGTCCAGCGCGAACTCCGCGCGAATCTCATCGTCCATGAAGAAGGTCTGGGCGACGGGGCCGGGATCGGCGAGCCCTGTGGTCTCCACGAGCACGTAGTCGAACTTGTCCCGGCGCTTCATGAGGTTGCCGAGCACCCGAATCAGGTCTCCGCGCACCGTGCAGCAGATGCAGCCGTTCGACATCTCGAAGATCTCCTCGTCGGCGTTGATGACGAGGGCCTGGTCGATGCCGACCTCCCCGAATTCGTTTTCGATCACGGCGATGCGTTTGCCGTGCTCCTCCTTCAAGACCCGGTTCAGCAGGGTCGTCTTGCCGGAACCGAGGAAGCCGGTGAGGATCGTGACCGGTATGTTTCGAGGCGTGTCCATCTATTCCTCCTTGAGCGGCGCGAGCGCCGGAATCTCTACGTCGAATCCCCACGCCGTGCAGACTTGGGCCAAGTCGCCGGCGTCAACCGCGTCCATGGGTTTGTGCAGCTTGCACTGAAGCTGCGGCGCATCCGGCCGAAGCACGCCAATCGCGGTTTCGACGGGGGGGCAGCCTTCTTCGAGACAAGCCAACTCGGTGACCGTGACCGTCACGTCATCCGAAAGCCTCAGCGCTTCGCGCAGCGCCTTCTTGATACGTCGAGCCCGTTCGAGGTTCGGGTGGCGTGGTGGTGATGTGCTGATCAACATACGCTCTGTTCTCCCTCCAGGCGAGGCCGGCCCGGATGAGCCACGGTTTCGACAGCCCTTCCGCCGTGGACCCATCGAAGAGCACCCGCCGGTCTCGCAGCAGGACGACGCGCGTCGCCTGGGACGGCACCGAGTGAAGGCAATGGGTCGCCCAGACGCACGTAGCGCCCGCCCGACGAACAGCCTCCACAACGAGCGCGCGCAGCTCGAGGGCCGCGACGGGGTCGAGCCCGGCCGTGGGCTCGTCGAGGAGCAGCAACGCGGGCTCGAGCACCAGGAGGCCGGCGAGCGCCACCCGGCGCTGCTCCCCGAAGCTAAGCTGATGACACGGACGCTCCAGCAGATGGTCTACGCGCAAGGCCGTCGCGAACTCGCGGGAGCGACGTCGGGCCTCGCCCGGCTCGACGCCGCGACGAAGCAGGCCCCAGGCGATGTCCTCGGCGACGGTGCTTGCGATGAAGTGGTGTTCCGGGTTCTGGCCGAGAAGCGCCACGCGTCCGTGGAGCCGGGCCCGCAGCGTCGCATCGGGCGACACGTGTCTTCCGAGGCGAGTCATGGTCCCTCGCGCGGGCCCATCGAGCCCCGCGAGCAGGCGCAACAGGCTCGATTTCCCGGCGCCACTTGCCCCGCACACGAGCAGCCACTCCGCCCTTGGCAGGCGGATGTCGAGACGCTCGAGCACCAACTGCCCCTCGCGTTCGACGTCGACGGCATCAAGGTGGACGCCGCCATGAGCCGGAACGTCTTCGCGGGAGGCACCGCGCAGCAGCGCGTTCTCCTCGGCGCGTTCGACGCGCGCGAAGGCGTGCAGGGCGCCCTCGCCGAGCAGCGGTCCCCAGGCGGCCAGCGGCAGGCGCGGCGACCCCAGGCGGAGGCGGGCCGCGTCGCGCCGCTGGACCCACTCGCGCTGGGTGAGCACACCGTGCATGAGCGCGTGGTCGAGGCTGGCCACGACGCCCTCGGGAATCCGAAGCCGGAGCAGGAGCTGTCGCAGCGACGCCCAGTCGACCTGCGTGCCGAGCCAGAGGATCCAGATGGCCCCACACAAGACCCTGGCGCTGGTTTGGACGACGACGTCCGCGTTGGAATCGAGGACGGCCCCGCCGAGCAGGGCGAGGGCCACGAGGGCCGACGTCCACACGAGGGCGGGCTTGATCCTCCGGTGTCCACGGGCCTGCGCCAACAGCAGAAGCACCGCGCCGATCCCCGAACCGATCAGGGACAAGGCCGTACTGCGTGCGCCTGCGTTGAAGATCAGTACGCAGGCGGTCAGCGCGACACCGAACGTCGCCACCCACAGCGGTTGGCGGCGCTCGAAGAACAGAGCGTGCTCAGCGTGGAGGTGCATCGCGCCCTCCTGCGAGCACTCGTTCCCAGGTACGCCCCGCGACGAATCCCAAGCCGAAGAGAATGAGAATCGACATCGCGAGCCCGAGCTCCCCCTGGCTCAGGTCGACGATGCTCTCTGTAGGCGGTCGCCCCGCCCCCTCCGCGGTCGCCCCGAATACGGTGCCGTCGATGCCTTCATAGGCGCATCCGGACAGGCCGGTCGCGAGCAACAGGAGCATGGCGGACGCGAGCGGCGCGGACACGGTGCGAAGACTCCTCAGCGAGTTCGGCAGGAGGTCCGGCCGACGCGTGGCCAACAGCCGTACGATGCCGACGGAGGCGACGGCTTCGAGAACCGCCAGGGGGATCTGGACCGGGGCGAACCCGAGCAGCACCGCGCCGAACGTCGCCGCGGGCGCCGTCATGCCGGACAACGCCGCGGCGAGCACCACGGCGTCCGCCACGTACACGCTCAGGCCGCCGACGCCGCACGCGAGCGCGAGGCCGAGAGCCCCGTCCGCACCGAGCCGCCGGAGCAATGCCCAGAGCCCGGCGGTGGTCAGAGGCCCCAGCAGTCCGAGCGTCAGGGTGTTGACCCCCAGCGTCGTGAGCCCGCCGTGGGCGAAGAAGACCGCCTGCAGCAAGAGCACGAAGAACGTGGGCCACACGATGCGGCGGACCCCGACGACTAGGCCCAGCACCGGCGTGAGGCAGACGTGGCTGGTGGCGCCCACGACGGGGACCGGCAGCGGCAGCAGAGTGCCGGCGAAGAGCAGGCTCGTGGCCCCCGCCATGACGACCGAGGACGACGGCGTGTCGCGTCGGGTCCGTTGCTCGCGACGAAGGCTCCAATAGACGGTCGGTGCGGCCAGGGCGCTCCACGCCACGGCTTGGCCGAGCGGCAGCACACCTTCTGCCAGATGCATCAGCGCCCTCCCCGGCGTGGAAATCGAGGCAAGAACAGGAACAGGAGGGGAGCGATCAGACAGTGGACGGAGCAGCGGTCGACCCGACGATTCCCGACTGATTCCACCGCTCCCCGGCGACCTTCAGGCCGCATTGCCGCACGCATCGCAGGTTCCGAGCAACACCACCTCGTGTCCCGTCATTCGAAACCCGTTTGGAACCAGGGACTCGAGGCCCTCGACGCAACCGAAGAGGTCGAACGCGTGGTTGCAGATCGAGCAAAGAAAGTGATGGTGATGCTCGCGATCCTTGGGCTCGTACCGGACGCCGCCGCCCAACACCTCGACCGACTCCAGCGTGCCTTCCTCGACACCCCGTTGGAGGGCGCGGTACACCGTGGCGATGCCGACACCCGTTCCGCTCAGGCGGCTCCACAGTTCCCTGGCGGACAGGGGGCCGTCCGCCGCCATGAGGGCTTGCAAGACGGTCAACTGCTGCTTCGCTCTCTGCATGGGAGAAATGATACTCGATTATCAGTTCTTGTCAAGGCCCCTGTCGGCACGGGAACCCTCGTCCCTCGTTGATGGCGACGGACACCCGCTCTTCGGTGGGGTTGCGAGCGCGAGCCGGACGGAGCTGTCGCGCACCGTGCGCGAGCCGTCGCGGCGGCGGCGACGGCGCAAAAGGCCACCCGGCCGACGCTCGTCAGGGATCGCGAGCCGGCATCACGCCGGGACGGGTGTGACCGATCGAGATCGTCACGGTTGACGTTTCTCTTCTGCGATCTGGATCAGGTTGCCGCACGTATCGTCGAATACCGCGGTAATCACAGTCCCGAGGTCTGTCGGCGGCTGTACGAATCGCACACCTTTTGCCACGAGACGCTCGTGTTCGGCTTCGACGTCGTCGACCGCGAAGCCGGTCCAGGGGATGCCGTCCTCCACGAGCGCCCTCTTGAACGGACGCGCCGCGGGATGGGCGTCAGGCTCGAGCACCAGCTCCGTCCCCTCCGGAGCTTCATCGGACACGACGGTGATCCAGGCATGCTCGCCCAGGGGGATGTTGTGCTTCAGCTTGAAGCCAAGCGTTTCCGTGTAGAAGCGAAGCGCCTTCTCTTGGTCGTCTACCATGACGCTGACCGCGTTGATTCTCATCTTTCGAATGCCCTTTCATCTGTCGGGATGGGCCAACGTTCCGCGATGGCCTTCAGCGGTCCGCCCTCGAACCAATGGAGCTTCGACCTCCCCTCGCGCCTCGTGCGAATCAGCCCGGCGGCCTCCAGGACGTCGAGGTGTTGCGCGATCGCCTGCCGTGACGACTCGATGCCGTGCTTCATGGTCAGGCGTGCGCAGAGCTCGAAGAGCGACTGACCTGACCGATCGACGAGCTCGTCCAGGATGGCTCGTCTCGTTGGGTCGGCGATCGCCCGATACACGTCCACAAGACCGGTCCAAGGCAGGTGCCCGCTCGGATCATGATACGCAAGCGCGCACTTGCATGTCAGCCGTGCGGCTTCACACGCAGGTCTTCGGACTCCGGATCGCCGTCGAGCGGGGCTCGCCGCTCAGGGAGCTTGCCACGGACCCGCCGACGACATAGCGGAGACCGCACCGGTCGAGGGCACGCGCCACGGACAGGGCGACCTGGAACGGCTCGAAGACCATGTTCACGGCTCGAGCAGAACCGCTGCGTCCGGGTACAGTTGAATCGTGCGCCCGCGACCGAGCTTGATGGCCGCGAGTCGCAGGAAGCACTCGCGCTCCGAGGCTTGCGGATGACGATGTCGGATGCCGGCCAAGGCCAGCGCCTGGACCTGCCGCGACAGGGCATCGACGCACCGGGCCTTGTCGAGCGGCGACATCCGCCGCCACGCTTCGATCTGGAGACGCTCTATCGCTGGCGCGGTGTCCGCGCTCAGCACGCCGCGCTCGATCAGGCCCGGCGCAGGACGCTCGACCATGGGCACATCGCAGGGTGCCGGACCGGCAACGACCCGAACATGAACCTGGTCACCGGATCGGCGAGGCAACGCAGAGTCCAGGCCGCGAACACTACGCGAACCCTCTACTCGGGATCCGGTAAGGCAAAAACGAAAAGATTGTTCCCCGCGCTCGGGGTCAGCTCCGGCGTCAGGCCCGACCGCCGCGCGCTGGTGCTGGCCACCACGTACTGCCGGCCGTCGACCGCGTAGGTGATCGGGAAGCCGCTGACCGCCGACCCCAGGTTGATCTCCCACAGCACCTCGCCGGTTTCGTGGTCGAACGCGCGGAAGCGGCCGTTCCCGTCGCCGCCGAAGACGAGCCCGCCGCCGGTCGCGACCAAGGCGTAGGTGGAGGCGCGCTGCTCGTGCAGCCACGTGGTCGCGCCGGTCGCGGCGTCGATGGCCCACACGCTGCCGAGATCCTCCGTCCCCGGCGCGAGCTGGAAGCGGGCGGCGAGGCGGTAGATGGCGAGCCCGCCGTCCATCGTCGAGAGCACCCGCGCGCAGGTGTTCTGCATCGGGAAGTACATGGTATTGGTCAGCGGGCTGTAGGCGCCGGCCGGCCAGTTCTTGCCGCCGCCCCATGAGGGGCACGACAGCACCTCCTGGCCGAGGTCGGTGAAGACGAGCTCCGAGTTCTCGGTGACCGCGCCGGTGGCGCCGTCGATGTCGCTGATCACGTTCTGCGCGATGGTCGGCGTGGCCCAGAGGAACTCGCCGGTCTCGCGGTCAAGGGTGTACACCACGCCGGTCTTGCCGGGTATGCCGGTCATGACCCGGCGCTCCTCGCCGGGGCGGAGGCGCGGGTTGATCCAGGCGACGGCGTCCGGGTCGGGCGCGACCGCGGTGTCGACGAGGAGGCGCTCGTAGGGGTGGTCGAGATCCCAGTGATCGTTGAGGTGCTGGTAGTACCAGCGGATGGCCCCGGTCCCGCCGTCGAGGGCGAGGGTCGAGTTGTGGTAGAGGTGGCGGTTGTCGACGCCGCCGAGCATGAACTTCGGGGCCGGCGACGTGACGGAGGTGCCGACGTAGACGAGGTCGAGCTCGGGGTCGTAGCTCGGCACCATCCACGAGCCGACGTGCATGCGCTCCTCGTAGGGCACGCCGCCCCACGTCTCGTCGCCCGGCTCGCCCGGCGCCGGCACGAGGCCCGTCCGCCACAGCTCCTCGCCGGTGGCGGCGTCGTGGGCGACGATGACGCACGAGACCGGCCCCGCCCGCGGGCGGCAGCTCCGCCCCGAGTAGATCCTGCCCCCGCCGACGATGGGCCCCGAGGAATGCCGGGCGGGGTGCACCTGGTAGTCGAAGATCTGCGTCTCCCAGACCAGATCGCCGCTCTCGGCGTCGAGGGCGTAGACGTAGTCGTCGTTGCTGGTGTCGAGGATCAGGTTGCCGTAGATGGCGACGTTCCGGTTGTTGTCGGTCAGGCCGCCCATGATCTCGGGGACGTCCTCGGGGATGTCGCGCCGGTACTCCCACAGGAGGTCGCCGGTGACGGCGTCGATGGCCTGCAGGTGGTCCCTCGGGTTCGGCATGTAGAGGACGCCGCCGTAGGCCAGCGGGGTCCCCTCCTGGGCGCCCTCGGCCAGGGCCCGGGTCCACACCAGGCGCAGGTCACCGACGTTGGCGCGGTTCACCTGGTCGAGGGGGCTGTAGCCCCAGCCGTTCTGCGTGCGGCGCCACATGAGCCAGTCGCCCGGCGCGGGGTCCTCGAGCATGGCGTCGGTGACGGGCACGAAGCCGGCATCCTCATCGGACTGCGCCGCCGCGACGAACGGCACGAACAGCACGAAGGCAAGCACGCAAAGAGATAGTCCAAGACGCTGTCGGAACATCGCACGCTCCCCGGGAAGTGAAGTCGGGTGCCTCCGCCCACGCCTCGGCTCGAGGCGCGGCGGCACTCTATCAGACGATGGCCGCAGTTCCGGGAAGACTCGGCGTCGGCGGCCCCATGCCGAGTCCCCACCTCAATAGCGGACGATCCCGGACCAGAACATCGACTCGCCCCGCGTGTCGACGGGCAGGGTGGACCTGAACGCCAGCCGGCCGTCCGACTCGATGTCGTACAGCGTCAGCGCGGCCGGCACGGTCTGGAGGCGCCCCCCCGCGCGGACCTGCCCCGGCTCCGGGCTCGAGGCGACCATCGACCGGCCGTCCGGCTGGAACGCCATGTTTCTCACGGCGATGCTGCGGGTGTCGATGGTCTGCACCAGGGTCGGCTCGCCGCTGGCGGCATCGACGGAGAACACCGAGATGGTGTTCTCGGTACCGTTCGCCACCGTCTCGCCCCGAAAGATCTCCGTTCCGCGGCCCCGGTTCGCCACGTACAGGGTGCGGCCGTTGGTCGGGTGCATGCGGATGGACGACGTCGTCTGTCCGCCGCGATAGGCCTCCGGCGCGGCCAGCGTCGTGCTGACGAACACCGGCTCCTCCGACAGCGTGTCGTCGGCCCCGATGGCATAGGTGTGCAGCAGGTTCTGGGTCTCCAGATCGACGTAGACCCAGCGGCCCGACGGATGGAAGTCGGCGTGCCTCGCGCGGTACGCCAGCCCCCCGTCGGGCGCCACCGTCTGCTTGTTGGTCAACTGGCCGTTCTCGAAGCCGTACAGGAAGAGGCCGCCCGGGTCCTCGGTGTGGACGCCGGGCTCGGGCTCGTTGCCGCGCGCGGGCAGCAGGACCGCGCGGTTCGAGGGCATGACGTACACCGCGTGCGCATAGTAGCCCGCGTCGAGGCTGGCCCGCTGCTCGACCCTGTCGCCGATCGACCCGTCGGCGTCGAGCCGGTGCACCGAGAGGGAGCTCGGGAAGCTGTAGGCCGACAGCAGGTACTCGCCGCGCTGGTCGACGGTGATGAAGATGGGCCGGTGCGGCAGCTCCACCGCCCCGCCGTGCGGCTGGAGATCTCCCGACGAATCGACCCGGAACGCGTTCAGGTAGTGATGCCGCACGCGGGCCGTCGACGTGCGCTGGTCGCTGCTGGCGATGTAGAAGTAGCGGCCCGACGGGTGCTGCCACCCCTCCTGCACCTGCGCGGGCAGAACCACCGGGCGGGGCTCCCGCACCAGGGCATCGCCGTCGCGGCGAACCCGGTAAAGCCGGGCGCCCAGGCTGGCATAGACGGCGCCGCGCGGCGGCGGCGATTGCGCGGCGGCGGTGCCGAGAGGACCCGCGGCGGTGCCGAGCGGACCCGCGGCGGCGGTGCCGAGCGGACCCGCGGCGGCGGTGCCGAGCGGGCCCGCGGCGGCCCAGCCCGCCGTTCCCGCGAGCAGCGTGTTGAACCGGCGTCGGCTGATCATGTGGTCACCTCCCGCGCCTCCCCATGAGGCACCTCACGTGATGGCGACCCGCGGCCGCCGTCTCCTCAGAAGCGGAACGTGTACTGGAGCTTGGTGGCCAGCCTCGAGTCCTGCCTCCGGAACTCGCGGTAGCCCCGCTCGAGGTCGTGCACCCAGCCCTGGCCGAAGACGAAGAAGAGGTCGTTTCCCGGCTCTATAGTCCAGTGCACGCGGCTCTGGAGGCCGAGGTTCCCCGATCGGTTGTCGAACTGGATCAGGTTCGAGAACGTGAGGAAGGGCGAGACCGCGTAGTTGACCTCCGAGCTGTAGATGCGGGCGACGAAATCGCCTTCCGGCAAGCTGGCGAACGTCTGGTCGGCATTGAAGCTGACCAGGAAGTTGGGCGGGAGCTTGTAGCTGATGCCCGTCCGGAGCGTCTGCGCGGTGCCCGACCAGTAGTTGCCGAACGTCAGGCCGACGCTGCCCTGGACCCGCCGCTTCTGCGCCGAGGTGAAGAAGATGCGCATGGGCATGAAGCGGTACTCGCCCACGGGAAGCACGACGCCGGGAGAGATCTCGAAGGGCTCGAACAGGCGCTCGTACCTCGGGTTCAGGTCGAACAGGCTGTGCAGCGAGTCTCCCGAGTTGAAGTGCCAGTCGACCAGCGTCGCGTAGATGTCCCAGCTCTCGACCTGTCCGTTGTCGAGCCGGGTGAAGCGCGTGTAGAAGACGTCGTGGAACATCTGCTGAATGCCGGTCGACGGATTCGGGCGCGGGTTGAAGCTGCCGGCGACGCGCAGCATCCGCACGTTGCTGCGCTGCACGAAGCCGATCGCCGGGTCGAAGTTGTCCTGAATCTCCCGCCAGAGAATCTGGGCCTCGTACCGGTCGTTGGGATAATGCGCCCCGAAGCCGAAGGACGCATTGTTGTCGGCGACGCCCTCGTTGTCGCTCCGGAGGCCGAAGGCGTTGAAGACCAGGTTCTGCCCGCGGCCCAGGAAATCGGACGTGGCCAGCCGCAGATCCACGCCCACGGTGCTGCTCGAGAGCGCGGAGGCGGGGTCGCCGTGCGTGAGAATGGCCCCCACGTACGACTGCTCGAGGAAGTTCCGCTTGAGGCGCCCCACCAGCAGGTTGCCGGCGTCGGCGCCGGCGTCGGCCACGCCGCGGGTGCGCACGTCGAGCATGCCGACCTCGGTCCTGCCGACCCTCCCCGTCAGCTTGGCACCGTAGTCGATGGGCACCTCCTGCCCGCCGAGCAGGCCGATTCTCCGGCTGAAGAACGGAAAGATCTCGGCCCCGGTGTCCGGAATGCCGCCCGGCGGATCGATGCCGGTGGTGGCGAAGTTGAAGACGCCGGCGTCCTGCAGGAAGAACGTCCGCTTCTCGGGAAAGAAGATGGAGAAGCGCGTGAGGTTGATCTGCCGCGCATCGACCTCCGTCTCGCCGAAGTCGGTGTTCGCGGTGAACGACAGCTTGAGGCTCGGGGTGATGTTGTAGAACAGGTCCACGCCCGGCTTGCCGACGACGGTGTCGCCGCCGGTGTCCGGGCGGGGCCACAGCCGCGCCATGAAGGGGCGGACGTCGAGCCCGGCACCCTGCTGCAGGCCTTCGAGGTTCGTGATCTGCCCCGCCTCGGAGATCTGGAAGAACTCGGTCTGGAAGCGCGCCCCCGTCCAGCGGTTCTCCTCGAGCTTCCGCTGAATCGTGCGGCCGATGTTGAAGCCCCAGACGGTCTCGCCGGCCGGGAAGCTGAGGGTCTTGAAGGGGATGGCGAATTCCGCGATCCACCCCGCGCCCGTCTGCGCGGTCCGCACGATCCAGATGCCGTCCCAGTCGTCGTTGGTCTCGCCGTTGGCGAACACCAGGCCGTCGACCATCGCACCGGCCGGATTCGTGGCGAAGTGGAAGGCGTTGCTCTGGTCGCGGAAGGTGTCGAGCACGATGGCGAGACGGTCGTCGGCGTTCAGGCTCGCGTCGCGCGCCATCTGCGACGCCAGCACGCGGTCGGGCTCCGAGTCGTAACACATCACGCCGATATAGAGGTTCTCCTCGTCGTAGAGCAGCCTGACCTCGGTCCTCTCCGTGGGCACCGCCCCGGCCACGGGGATTCTCTGGACCAGGTCGCCGATGGTCGGTGCCTGCCGCCACGCCGCCTCGTCGAGCGACCCGTCGATGACGATCTCCGTGGCGACCCGCGTCACGGCGGCCGATCGGACCGGGTCGGTCTGGGCGGCCTGCTGGGCGGATGTGACGGACGGAACAAGCCCGACGGTGCAGTGGCAGACGCAGATCAGCGCCAGCGCACGGGTCCAGAGCGACGAACACCGCTGAACCGGAAGGCTCGCCGGGAGTCTGGGCATCGGCTGTCCACGAGCCCGTGGCGAACCCCCGCGTGGCCGGAAGCGGTGAAGCGCCGGCGGCTCCCGGGGCCGGGCCGCAGGCGCCTCACCGCGCATCTCCCCCCAGCCCGCCAATCGTCGCCTTCGGCTCCGCGCTGGGCACCCAACCAACCCGACGGGAGTCCGCGCCGTTCTCCGGGGACTCCTCGCCCGCCAATCGTCACCGTAGGGGTTCGCGCCGACGAACTCTCAACGCGACCGCGAGGTCGCACAGCGGCTTCCGCTGGGCACCCCACAACCCTGCGGGAGTCCGCGCCGTGCTACGGCGCGGACTCCCCCGGCCACTCAGTCGCGGGACGGCGGGAGCGCGAACACGTAGAGCGCGCTGCCCGCCCGCCGGAAGCGGGCGACCGCGTCGGGCTCGGCGTCCGGCGTGATCTGCACGCTGCCGGGGCGCTGGCTGCCGATGATGGCGACGTACTGCCGGCCGTCGGGCCCGAGGTAGGTGATGGGCGAGTTCCGGAAGTTGGTCCCGGTCCGGAACGTCCAGACGATGTCGCCGGTCCGGGCGTCGAACGCGCGCACCACGCCCTCGTTGGGGCCGCCCTGGAAGAGCAGGTCCCCGCCGGTGGCCATGACCGGCGCGTTGTTGGCGGTCGTGAACTGGACCCGCCAGACCGTCTCGCCCGCCACCGGATCGTTGGCCTGCAGCTCGTTGACGACCTCGGCGTTGGGCGGTTCCGGGGCGCGGCCGCCGCGCTCGCGGAGCGTGTAGTCGTTCCCGGGCACGTACTCGCCCGTGACCATTCTCAGGCGGTCGCAACTGTTCGAGGTCGGGGTGTACACGAGTCCGGTGCGCGGCGAGTACGCGTCGTTCTGCCAGTTCCGGGCGGCGATGCCGGGGCACCAGCCGATGGCGACGTTCTCGGCGTCGGGCAGGTACCGCTGCCGATCCTCGACGTCGGTGAACATCATCTTCGTCATGTCGTAGCGCGGACGGCCGGTCTCCATGTTGATGCCGTCGAAGATGTCGTTGTAGACGAACATCCAGGGCTCGAGGAGCATCTCGCCCGTCGCGCGGTCGAACACGTAGAAGTAGCCGTTCCTCGCCGGGCGGACCAGCGCCTTGCGCACCTCGCCGTTGATCTCGAGGTCGACGAGGAGGTTCACGTTGGGCTCGTCGAGGTCCCACTGGTCCTGGGGGGTCATGTTGTAGGCCCAGATCAGGTCGCCGGTGTCGGCGTCGCGGGCCAGGATCGACGCGCAGTAGTTGTTGCGGTAGCCGGTGAGGCCCCCGTCCTCGTCGAGCTCGACCACGCCCCACTCCCGGCGGTAGTCCGGATTCCAGGGGGCGCAGTTGCTCGTGCCGTAGTAGAAGAGATTGAGCTCGGCGTCGTACGTGAACCAGCCCCAGACGGCACCGCCGCCGCGCCGCCACGAGTCGCCCGACCAGGTGTCGAGGGCGGGGTTGTCGATCTGGTCGTCCGGATAGAAGGGGGCGAAGCGGGATCCGATGCCCACCTCGTTGTTCGGCCCCATGCTGTAGTACCGCCACCGGAACCGGCCGTCGTCGAGGTTGTAGGCGGTGACGTGGCCGCGGACGCCGCGCTCGCCGCCGGCCACGCCGACGATGACCTTGTCGCCGACCACCAGCGGCATGCCGGGGACCGTCTCGCCCGTCTCGACGGTCGCGTTCTCGGCCTGCCAGAGCTGCTCGCCGGTCTCCGCGTCGAGCCCGAACACCTGGCCGTCGAGGCTGGCGAAGAAGAGCCGGCCGTCGTCGTAGCCCAAGCCGCGGGTCTGCGCGCCGCAGCAGGCGCTCCGCCGGGTCAGCTCCGAGTCGGCCACCTCGGGCCGGAACTCCCACTTGATGAAGCCGTCCCGGGCGAGGTCGAGCGCGTAGACGTAGTTCGGCTCGGGGGTGACGATGTACATCGTGTCGCCGATCACGAGCGGCTGGGCTTCGTACGAATCGTGGATGCCGAGCTGCATCGTCCACGCCATCGTGAGCTGATCGACGTTGTCGACGTTGATCTGATCGAGCGGGCTGTAGTTCCAGCCCGCGTAGTTGGCGTTCGGCATGACCCACTGCGCCGGGTCGCCGGCCGCGCCCTCCTGGGCGGCCGCGGCCGCCGGTACGGCGAGAACACAGAGCAGCGACAGGAAGGGAATCCACATCCGGCCGCGCCGCTTGGTTGACAGTCTCACGCTGCACTCCTTGACTCGGGGCACGCGCCCCAGGTTCCGTCCCGTCGATCGCCGGCGTCCACCGGCAACTCGCGGATCACCGGCACTCATCCGCGCGGTGACCGCCGACCATCCGCCTGGTCCGCCCATCGTTGCCTTCGGCGCCGCTTGGGCACCCAGCCAACCGTACCGGAGCCCGCCGTTCTGCGGCGCGGACGCCTAGAACGGGTAACCCGGAAGCCTCCGCGACCGGGGCTGCCAATCCGGCAGCGGGGCCCATCCGTCGCGGTTCGGCATCTCGACCTGCGGCAGGCTCTCGGCGTCGAGCACCAGGTCCTCCGCGATGACCTCGTTCCTGTACAGCAGGAACGCCGTCAGCGCGTACACCTGGTCGGCGGTCAGCGACCCCTCCTGGTAGAGGGGCATGCCGCGATTGATGTAGTCCCACACCGTCGTCGCGTACGGCGAGCGGTACGGCAGTATGCGCCCGGCCGCCCACGGGTCGACGTCCGACCCCGGCTCGCTCTTCACCAGCCGGGGCGCGCGCCGGGGGGGCCGGCCGCCCTCCAGCTCCCTCCCGTGGCAGCCCGCGCAGCGTATCCGGTAGATCCGCTCCCCTTCGCCGGCGGTTCCGCTCCCCGGCGGGAGCTCGTCGCCCGCGGGACCGATGGAGATGTCCCAGGCCGTGAGCTCCTCCGGAGTGGGGGTCCGTCCCACCCCGTAGGTGGGCCCCTGCGCCAGCGCCGCGCCCGCCGTCAGCATCGCCAGCGCGCAGGCCCCGAGCGCGCTGACGAGAACGGCCTTGCCACCTGCCGGGCACCCTCTGCCGAACGATGGGCCATCGCCGTGTGGGGCCGGCGACTTCACAGCGATCACCGTCCCAGCCCGCCAATCGCCGCCTTCGGCTCCGCTTGGCGCCCAACCAACCCTGCTAGGAGTCTGCACCGCTCTACGGCGCAGACTACTAAGCGCGCCCATTGTGAACGCTCCCGTCGCCTGCGACCCGCCACGGCTGGATGGTGTTGTCAAGACCCGGCACGCCGCCGGGCCGGTTGAAGTGCTCGGCGACCTGCGCCTGCGTCGGCTGCACCTGGCCCACTTCGTCCGTGCAGCGCGACATGAGCACGGTCTCCTGGCCGTCCCAGTTCCACTGATGGCGGAACCGGGTGTGCGCCATGCGGTGCGCCGTCCCCTGAATCTCGGCCTCGCTCCAGCTCTGGCCGCCGTCGGTGGACACGTCCACCCGGCTGACGGCGCCCCCGCCGGACCACGCCAGGCCGGAGACTTCGTAGAATCCGGGACCGGGCAGCCGCTGGCCGCCGGAGGGGCGCGTGATGACCGACTTGGGCCCGACCTGGTAGCCCAACGCGGCGCGCGTCGCGTCCCGGCTGAGGTGCCCGTAGTCGTTGTAATTCAGGTAGTACTCGTCCGTCACCTTGATGCGCCGGAGGTACTTCGTGTTGAAGATCCCCTCGAAGCCGGGAATCAGCAGCCGCAGCGGGAATCCGTTCTGCGGGCGCACGGGCTCGCCGTTCATGCCGTAGGCCACGATGCAGTCGTCCATGGCCTTGGCCAGCGGGAAGCTCGACGCGCCCTTCACGTTCTCGGTCCCCTCCGCGACGACCCACGCCGCCCCGTCCTTGACGCCGGCCTCCTCGAGCAGCGTGGACAGGAGCACGCCGGTCCACTCGGCGCAGCTCGTCATCCCGTGCGTCTCCTGCACATCCTTGTGCGTGCTTCTCGCGCGGTTCCCCGCGCACTCGATGAAGTGCAGCCGGGTCACCGACGGGAGGCGCTTCAGCTCCTCCATGGTGAAGATCAGCGGGCGCTCCACCATGCCGTGGATCATCAGGCGGTGCTCGGCAGGATCGATCTCCGGCATGAGGGAGCCGCGGGTGGTGCCCACGAAGTGGAGCGACGACGGCGTGATGGTGCCCACCGAATCCTGGAGCGGCGCCGCCACGTGGAACACGAGCCCGAACGAGTCGGGCGACTCGCGGCCGCCGGGCGGGTGCGGGATGCGCACCGAGGTCACGAAGCGCGAGCGCTCGCCGTACGCGATCATGTCGGGGTCGCCCCGGACGAACCGCTCCGGCTCCGGCGGCGCCTGGCCGAGGGCCGGCTCCGCCGCACCCACCGTCAGGCCGCCCGCCAACGCGGCGCCGCCCCGCAGGAATTCCCGTCGATCAGGTCGTTTCGCAGCCATCGGTCTCTCCTTCGCAGCCTGGGGTTGCCCGCAAATCGTCCGCCGCAGCCGGCAGTATACCCGAAGGCCCGCCCCTCCCGCCGGGCACGGGTTGCGGCCGGATCACGGCCGTCGACCGGGCACCGACGAGCCCTTCCTCAATGGTCCCGAACGGGTCCGGGCAGCGCGACCATGTTGCCTTGCGCTGCAAGTCCGGGCGGAACTTCACGACGGACCCTCAATCGGCAGCCGGCCGATGCGCCCGGAGGAAGGACCGTATCTGGCGCACCGCGAGCGGAATCCGTTCCTCGGGCCGCTTCCACGGGAACATGCTCAGCTCGGACTTCGGCGCGAGCATCGCGGCCTCGATGGCGACGTCGTACGGGTGCGCCGGGATGTCGTCGGGCAGGATGAGGATCGGCGTCTGCAGCTCGCGCACGAAGTCTCGCGTCGCGGTGAAGACGAAGTCCGCGTTGGCGAGGTACATCCTGGTCAGGAACCGGTCGACCATGTCCATCGTGATCTCGGGCCGGCGCGCAACGAGATCCGGCCCCCAGCCCCCCATGTTGTTGTCGTAGAACAGGGTGGGATGCTCCGCGCTCCACGCGCTCGGCTGCGCCAGCACGGCCGCGACGACGCGATCGGGGGCCCGCCGCAGCAGGTTCCAGATGAAGGGTCCGCCGATGCAGAAGCCAAGGACCATGAACTTGTCGATGCCGAGGTGATCCATCACGCCGAGATGGTCGTCGGTATGGGAATCCCAAGGCCGATCGATCTCGAGGGGACCTGAGGACTGGCCGCGGTTGGAGTTACGCAGGTCGGCCGCGATGACGCGGTTCTCTCCCTTGAACTCCTCCAACGGGTTGAAGGGGTGGGTGGCCAGACCGGCGATCGACGAGTTCAACCCTCCGCCGGCGATGACGAGCAGCGGGAAGCCGGACCCGGCCTCCTCGTAGCGGATGCGGACGGGACCCCTCTCGTAGAACGCCATGCCCGCGCCGTCCTGGCCGGCCCGCCCCGCCAACCCCCGCGTGGCCGCGAGGACCGTCGCCGCCGCGCCCGTCTTGAGTATCGTGCGTCTGGTCGGATCCACCATCGTGTCCCCCTCGCTGCGGCCCCTCCCCGTTCACGGCGCGCCGGGCCGGGTCGCCCGCGCCGCGGCGGCTCCAAGCTATCACCCCGCGGTGGCACTGGCAACCACGAAGGGACTCGTGTGGGCGAGCGACGAAGGCCTTCCCGCCGTTCGACGAGTGGTTCCCGAGTTGGCTTCGGTGGAGCCTCCACCGGGTCCGAGGACGCACTCGAGCACCGACGTCGGACTCGGGGCACGATCCACTCGTTCGGTGCGATGGAGCGGCGGGCGCTCGCGCGGCCCGCTCGCGTCGCTGGCGGCCGGTGACGGCAGGCGGTATCATGCGGCCCGGAGGTGAGCGATGCGGTTAGGACGCCAGTTGTTGACGGTCGTACTCGGGATCGGGCTGAGCGGGTTTCAGGGCGTCGCCGAGGCGCAGGAATCCGCGACGCCGGCTCTGGAGGGCTCGCGCGTCACCCGGCTCGACATCACCAGCCGCGGGCCCGCCTTCGGCGGCCGGTCGTTCGGCGCCGTGGGCGAGTACGAGATTCTGCTCGGGACGGCCACCGCCGTCGCCGATCCGGGCGCCCCCCGCGACGCCGGGATCGTGGATCTCGAGAACGCCCCGCGCAACGCGGACGGGCTGGTCGAGTACACCTTCGAGGTCGACATCCTCAAGCCCGTCGACATCGCCCGGGGCAACGGCGTCCTCGCGTACGAGGTCAACAACCGCGGCCGCAACATCGTCTTCGGCTACTTCCACGAGGCGGGGCGGGGCTACGCGGCCGAGAACGCCGGCAGCGCGTTCCTCATGAACCAGGGCTACACGTACGTCTCGAGCGGCTGGCTGCACGGCGCGCCGGGGGCCGGCGACCCGCGCCCGGTGCTGGCGACCCTGCCGCCCGCCACCGACGACGGCCGGACCATCACCGGCGTCTCGATGGAGGAGTGGCAGGACCCCGGCAGCCCCGCGTTCGGGCGGCTGACGTACCCGGCGGCGACGCTCGACGAGAGCGCCGCGACCCTCACGCACCGCCAGCTCCAGGACGATCCCCGCCAGGCGGTTCCGGCCGACGGTTGGCGCTACGTCGACGACACGACGGTCGCGGTCACGCCGCCCGCGGGAACCGACGCGGGGACCATCTACGAGTTCGTGTACGAGGCCCGGGATCCGATCGTCCACGGCCTGGGCTTCAGCGCCATGCGCGATCTCGTGTCGTTCGCGCGCTACCGTCCCGCCGACGATCGGGGCGTCGCCAACCCGCTCTTCGTGGACGGCATGCCGGCGCTCGACCACGTGGTGGCCGTCGGCTCCTCGCAGAGCGGCCGGATGATCAGGGACTTCGTCTACCAGGGCTTCAACGAGGACCCGGCGGGGCGGCGCGTCTTCGACGGCATGACGCCGTACGTCGCGGGCGCCCGCCTCACGTGGGTCAACGCCCGCTTCGCGCAGACGGGCCGCTACACGCGCCAGCACGAAGACCACAACTACCCGATGGACGAGTTCCCGTTCACGTTCGCGACGACCACCGACGCGCTGACGGGCAGGACCGACGGGCTGCTGGCCGCGTGCACCGCCTCGGGCACGTGCCCCCGCATCATCCAGGTGGACGCCGACTCCGAGTACTACGGGGCCCATGCCTCGCTCATCGTCACCGACACGAGGGGCCGGGCCCTGGAGCTGCCGGCGAACGTGCGCTACTGGATGCTCGGGACCGCGCACCTGCAGGGCGACGCGGGGTGCCGCGACCCCGCCAACCCCGTGCGGCCGTGGCCGTACTACCGGGCCGCGTTCGACGCGACGGTGCGGTGGGTGCGGGACGGCGTCGAGCCGCCGGCGACGCGCGCGCCCTCGGTGGCCGACGGCACCGCGGTGACCGTCGAACGGCAGGGCGAGCAGTATCCGACCATCCCGGACCGTCCCTACAACGACGCGATCAGCACGCTCGGCGTGCGCGACTTCTCGGTCTGGCCGCCGAAAGAGAGCGACGAGCGGTACCCGCTGTTCGTGCCGGGCCTCGACGCCGACGGCAACATCGTGGCGGGGGTCATCGTGCCGGAGGTCGCGGCCCCGCTCTCCACGATGGGCAAGGCGGTGCGCGCGGCGGGCTTCGCCGAGGGCGACCTGTGCGGCGTGAACGGCTCCACGATTCCGTTCCCGCGGACGCAGGACGAGCGCGCGGCGTCGGGCGATTCGCGGCTCTCCCTGGAAGAGCGCTATCCCGGCGGCGAGGCGGAGTACGTGCGGCGCTACGGCGAGGCGGCGGACGCGCTGGCCGCCGAGGGGTATCTGCTGCCCGCCGACGCCGAAACGCTCAAGGCGTCTGCCGCCGCCGCGTGGAGGGCGGCCGTCGCGGCACCCTGATGTGTGAAGGGCGGCCGTCGCGGCGCCCTGACGCGTGGAGAGCGGGGGTCGCGGCGCCCGTGGAGATCTCGTCGCTCCGATCCGTTCCTTCCCTGGCCATGCCGGGGGACTGGACAAACGGTATGATGCGCAGGAAGGAGATCCGCATGTCCACGATTCGTTTCTGTCTGCTGCTCGTCATCGTCGGAAGCCTGGCCGTCGCCGGGGCCCGGCCGGCGGCCAACTCGGAAGCGACGACCGGCGTCGCGCCCGAGTTCCAGTACATCGGCAAGCTGGCGTTCGGACCCGAAGGCGTGCTCTTCGCGGCCGACGCCCAGGAGGTGTCCATCACCGCCCTGCATCTCGGCGAGGAGATGGCCGGCGGGACGCCGGGGACGCGGGACGTGCCCGCGATCGATCGGAAGGTCGCCGCGCTGCTCGGCATCGACGCCGGCAACCTGCTGATCACCGACATGGTGGTCGACCCGCGGACGCGCAACACCTGGCTCTCGGTGATGCGCGGGCTCGGCGACGGCGCGGTGCCGGTCCTGCTGCGCGTGGACGGCGCGGGCGAGTTGGAGGTCGTCTCCCTCGACGAGGTCCGCTACACGCGCATCGGCGTGCCCAATCCGCCGCCGGCCGAGACGCCGCTGGTGCTCGCCGGGGGGCGGGAGATCCCCATCGCCAACTATCCCGACCAGGTCGACCCCGCGGGGCTGATCGGCGTGCAGACCATCACCCACATGGCCTTCATCGACGGCAACCTCTTCGTCTCGGGCCTGTCAAACGAGGAGTTCGCGTCCAAGATGCGGGTCATCCCCTACCCGTTCCAGGTGGCGGACGCGGGGACGAGCGTCGAGATCTACCACGGGTCGCACGGGCAGATGGAGACGTTCTCGCCCGTGTTCACGTTCGTGCCCTACGAGATCGACGGCGAGCCGTCGATCGTCGCCAGCTACCTGTGCACGCCGCTCGTCAAGTTCCCCATCGCGGCGCTCGAGCCGGGCAGCAAGATCCAGGGGACGACGATCGCCGAGTTCGGGAACCGCAACCGGCCCATCGACATGATCGTCTACGAGAAGGACGGGGAGGACTACATCCTGCTGTCGAACAACCAGCGCGGCGTGATGAAGGTGCCGACGGAGCCGTTCGGCGCCGCGGACGCCATCGCCGACCCGATCCCCGACACGGCCGGCGTGCCGTTCGAGACCATCGAGTCGCTCGAGGGGGTGCGGCAGCTCGATCGGCTGGACGCCTCCCGGGCGATGCTGCTCGTGGACGCCGCGGGCGGCGGGCTGGACCTCGAAGCGGTGGCGCTGCCGTAGGCGCCTGCATCCGATGAGACAAGGGGCGAGGGCCGCCGCCGCGGTGGCGGCCCTCGCGCTCGCGGCCGGATGCTCGCTGACGGACGGCCAGGCGCCGGAACCCGCCGCGGGCGCGCCGCGCATCCTGTTGGCCGCCTCGCCCTCCGGGCAGCGGACCATCGACGTCGCGGGGTTGGCGGTCGCCGACCTCGCGCACCTTGAGCGCGCCGCCCTGTCGCGCGACGCGTGGCAGGCCATCCTGCGCGTCCATGTCGCGCAGGCGGATCCCGCCGCCTCCGCAGACCTGCCGCCGGTGCTCGGTGACCATGCCGTGCGCGACGGCGTGCTGCGCTTCACGCCGCGGTTTCCCTTCGATGCGGGTCAGCGCTACACGGTGGTGTTCGATCCGTCGTCCCTCCCGTCCGCGCGAGGCGGTTCCGCACCCACCCCGCCGCGCGCGCTCCGCACGATGGTCGAGGTGCCCGCGCCTGAGCGTGAGCCGTCGACCCGCGTCGTCGCCGTGTATCCGACGGGTCCCGATATCCCGGAGAACCACCTCCGCCTGTACG
This sequence comes from Vicinamibacterales bacterium, assembly GCA_963664545.2. Taxonomy (GTDB): domain Bacteria; phylum Acidobacteriota; class Vicinamibacteria; order Vicinamibacterales; family UBA8438; genus JAJEEA01. Next base: position 6,159,032 of record OY761475.2, read on the forward strand.
TCGTCTTCTCGGCCCCGATGGGGCTGGGCGCGGGCGGCGCGCACGTCCGGCTGCTCGACGAGCGCGGTCAGCCCGTCGCCGACCCGTTCCTGCCGCTCGACGTCGACCTGTGGAACGCGGACCGCACGCGCTACACCGTTCTCTACGACCCCGGGCGCGTCAAGCGCGGCATCCTGCCGAACGCCGAGATGGGCCGCCCGCTGTCGGCGGACCGCCGGTACACCCTGGTGATCGATGCCGCCTGGCGCGACGCGGCGGGCCAGCCGCTTGTCGCGCCGTTCCGCCGCGAGTACCGGGTGGGTCCGCCTCGGGAGCGCGCCCTCGATCCCGCCGCCTGGCAGCTCGACGTCCCGGGCGGGGACACGCGGGACCCCCTCGCGGTGCGCTTTCCGGTGCCGCTGGACTACGGCCTGCTGCATCGCGCTCTCCACGTAGCGGACGACAGCGGCCGGCCGCTGGCCGGGGAGCTCCGGGTGGACCAGGGCGAGACGCGCTGGACCCTCACGCCGCGCGCGCCATGGCGGCCGGGCGAGTACCGACTCGTCGCGGCGCCGACCCTTGAGGACATCGCCGGCAACCGCATCGGGCGGCCGTTTGAGGTCGCCGAGGCCGAGGCCCGGGGTCCCGCGCGGGCCCGCGGCGCGGTGGTGCCGTTCCGGATCGGCGATCCTCTGGTGCGAACCCGGTCCGGCGAATCCCGTCCCGCCGCCCGGCCGGGAGGACGCTGACCGATCACCTGGCCCCGCGCCGGGCGCATGACCACCGAAGCCGGCGTCTCCGAGCCGCCTGCACGGCGCAGACTGCTATCATGGTCGTCGTCAGCCGACGAAGGCCAACCGCCCGCCGTCGGGTTCCGTAGCGGAGAACACCCATGAACAGACGCGACTTCATCAGGACGTCGGTCGGCGCCGGGCTTCTCGTGTCGGCCTACCCCAGGTCGCTGTTCGCCCGCTCCCAGTCGCAGGGGCGTCGCGGCACCATGTTCGACAAGATATGGGACGCCCACGTCGTCGCCAACCTCGGCGGCGAGACCGACCTGCTGCAGGTCGACCGCTGCATCGGCGGCAGCCCCACCCAGGTGATGCGGCTCGTCCGGGAGGGCGTCGAGCTCCGGAACCCGGAGATCTTCTACAGCGTGCCCGACCATACGGTCTCCACGTCGCCCGACCGCTACGACGACCCGTCGCTGGGATGGGGCTGGCAGCCGTACGAGGAGCTCGCCGACGAGATGCGGGCGCTGGGCTTCACCAAGGCCTTCGGCCAGTCCGATCCGCGCTACGGCATCATGCACATCGTCGGCCCCGAGACCGGGCTGAGCCAACCCGGCATGGTGCTCTGCGCGGGCGACAGCCACACCTGCACGCACGGGGCGATGGGCCTGATCTCGTGGGGCGGCGAGAACTCCGAGAACATCCTGCGCACCGGCACCGTCATCCGGCACCGGCCCCGGACCATGCGCGTGACCATCACGGGCGCCCTGGGCCCGGGGGTCCGGGCGAAGGACGTCATCCTCCACACCATTGCCCGGCTCGGCACGGACTCGGGCACCGGCTACGCGGTGGAGTACGCGGGCCCGGTCGTGCGCGCCCTGTCGCAGGAGGCCCGCTTCTCGGTCTGCAACCTCGCGGTGGAGATGGCCTCGCCGACGGGCATGGTGAGCCCGGACGACACCACCTTCGAATACCTCGCGGGCCGGGAGTTCGCCCCCTCGGAACGCTACTGGGAGCAGGCGCTCGCGTTCTGGCGCACCCTCGCGACCGACGACGACGCGGTGTTCGACCGCGAGGAGACGATCGACATGACCGGGGTGGAGCCGCAGGTCACGTGGGGCATCAACCCGGAGCATGCGATCGGGATCGGCGAGCGGATTCCCGATCCCGACCGGGCCCCCGCGGGCAAGCGGGCCACCTACCGCCAGGCCATCGAGTACAGCCGGCTCACGCCGGGCGAGCCGATCCTGGGGACGCCGGTCGACGAGGTGTTCATCGGGTCGTGCGTCGAGAGCCGCATCAGCGACCTGCGCGCGGCCGCGGCCGTCGTCGAGGGCCGCCGCGTCGCGTCCACCATCGCCTCGGCTTGGGTCGTGCCGGGGTCGAACGCGGTGAAGGCCCAGGCCGAGGCGGAGGGCCTCGACCGCATCTTCACGGACGCGGGATTCGAGTGGCGCGAGTCGGGGTGCTCGAAGTGCTACGGGTCGAACGGCGACTACGTCGAGCCCGGGCACCGGTGCATCTCCAACTCGAACCGCAACTACATCGGCCGCCAGGGACGGGAGACGAACACCATTCTGGCGAGCACGACCACCGTCGCCGCCTCGGCCATCGCCGGCAGCGTCGCCGACGTGCGCACTTTCCTGTAGACGGGTTGGTTGGGCGCCAAGCGGAGCCACAGGCGACGATTGGCGGGCGAGACGCGCGCCCTGCTACAGAGAGGACCCGAAGCATGGCACAGGAGATTCGTCGCGGCGGGCACGCCTTCGACATGCACGAGGGCCTAGCCGCGCCGTTCATGTTCGACAACGTCAGCACCGACGTAATCGCCCCCGCCCTGACCAACCTGACCGAGGGGCTCGACGCGCCCCGCGGCGGCCTCGGGTCGAACCGGGGCGCGACGGCGTTCGCGAACATCCGCTACAACGCGGACGGCTCGCCGAGGCGCGACTTCGTCTTCAACCAGGAGGCGTACCGCACCGCGTCGATCATGATCGTCGGCAAGAACTACGCCACCGGCAGCTCGCGGGTCACCGGGGTCACGCGGCCCCTCGCCGCCTGGGGCGTGAGGGTCTACATCGGGGAGAGCTTCGGGCCGATCTTCCTGACCAACGCGGTGCAGTACGGGGTGCTGACGGTCGAGCTGCCCCGCGAGACCCTGGACGAGATCGTGGCGTGGGTCGAGTCGCACCACGGCGTCAGGATGCGGGTCGATCTGGAGCGGCAGTTGATCGAGATGCCGGGACGCGACCCGATCCCGTTCGAGACCGACCCCCGGGTGCGGAACAAGCTGCTGAACGGCCTGCACGACCTCGAGGAGATCGAGCCTCACCTCCCGGCCGCGCGGACCATGCGGGAGCGCGACGAGCAGGAGCGCCCCTGGATCTACCGGTCGGGCGACCCCCGGCGATGAGGCAGATCGCTGCCGCACTTAGACCGGCGCTCCGGTTCGTGCGTCATACCGGCATCGCCGCGCCCTTCCGGCAGCCGGACCTCGAGAGCGAGCTCATCGCCCCGGTCGGAGCCGAGCTGGAGGATCTGCACGCCGTCCACCTGGACCCCGGCAACGTGCACCTCGAAACCCACCCCCACGACGGGTCCTGGGCCGGCCGGCACGCCTTCCACGGCTTCCGCTACCGACCCGACGGCACCGAGAACCCAAACTTCGTCCTCAACCAGGCACCGTATCGCGACGCGTCGATCCTCATCGCCGGACGGAACTTCGGCCAGGGCAGCCAGCAGGCGTTCGCGGTCATCCGGCTCCGGCAGTGCGGGATGCGCGTGGTCATCGCGCCGAGCTTCGGCCCGGTGTTCCACGACGACTGCTTCGACTTCGGTCTCCTCCCGGTGACCCTCGACGAGCCGGTGGTCGCCGGCCTCGCCCTTCGGGTCGGGGCGGACCCCGGGATCGAGGTGACGGTCGACCTCGCGAGACAGGCGGTCGAGCGTCCCGGCATGGCCCCCGTCCCCTTCGACATCGACCCGAGACGGCGCATGAGCCTGCTCCAGGGGGTGGACACGACGCTCGACGAGCGGCTCGATCACCGCGACCGCGCCGACGCGATGAGGGAGCGGGACCGGCGCCTCCGACCCTGGCTCTACGACAACCCCGACCGGCGCGACCACTGAGAGCGCCGGTCCGACCCGGATTCGCCTCACCCATTCACTTGGACTCCCCGAACGCGGAGGGCATCGCCGGTGCGGCGGGCCATCGGCCGGCCGACGCCGCCGGTGCGAAGGTCGCCGCCGCGGCCGAGCAGCCTCGACCCGGGAGGGACGAATCCGCGCTAGGAGTCTGCGCCGTAGAACGGTGCAGACTCCCAGCGGGTTGGTTGGGCGGCGAGCGGAGCCGTAGGCGACGCTCTCCGGGCTAGGACTCGGTGGCCCTCCTGTCGAGCGGGCAGCGTCGGGCGGCGGGGCGCGAGCCGCGCTTCCGCTTCGCGCGGCGTGCGCGGGCTCCTCGCCGGCGGTTGGCACGACACCTTCATATCTTCCCCGCACGAACGCCTCGACATGGAGGCGGCGTCGCCGCGTGTGGTAGCTTGGGGGAAGTCGTGCGCACCGCCGCGTCCCCGGGAGGGCCCTTGACGATGATCCGGCCTGCACCTGCCGCCGCGCCCATCCACTATCCGAGCTCGGACGGCCAGCCCATGGCGGAGAACGACGCCCAGCGCAGCGCCATCATGTACGGCATCGGCGCGCTCGCCCGCCACTTCAGGGACCGCCCGGACGTGTACGTCTCCGGCGACCTGCTGATCTACTACGAGGAAGGCAACCCGCTGGTGTCGATCGCCCCGGACGTCTTCGTGGTGTTCGGCGTCGAGAAGCGCCAGCGGCCCAACTACAAGCTGTGGGAAGAGCGCCGCGTGCCGGCCTTCGTCCTGGAGGTGGCCTCCCCCAGCACGTGGCGGGACGACCTGGGTCGGAAGCGCTCAGTGTACGCCCGGCTCGGCGTGCGCGAGTACTGCCGGTACGACCCGGCGGGCGAGCACCTGCCGGCGCGGCTCGAAGGCGAGCGCCTGACGCCGTCGGGCTACGTCCGTCAACCGGTGTTGACAGCGCTCGACGGCACGTTGACGCTGCCGAGCGAGACGCTGGGGCTGGAGCTTCGGGCGGTGCCGGGCCGCGAGCTGCGCTTCCGAGACCCGGCGACCGGCGGCGACTTGCGCAGCCACGACGAGGAAGCGGAGGCCCGCTTGGCCGCAGAAGAAGGCCGCCGGGCCGCAGAAGAAGGCCGCCGGGCCGCAGAAGAGGACCGCCGGGCCGCAGAAGAAGGCCGCCGGGCCGCAGAAGAAGGCCGCCGGGCCGCCCAAGCGCGGATGGCCGAGCTGGAGGCGCTCCTCCGCGAGCGGTCCGGCTGACGGCCGGCCCTCGGCGAAGAGACCGGAGCCGCTGGGGCGGGGCGCCATCCGCCCGGCTACCCGCGGCGGAACCCCTGCTCGCCACGGGCCGTCGGTGGCCCGAAGGCTGGCCGTAGCCCCGGCGCCCGTTGCTGAGGCGCTTGGTCGGGATCGGCCCCGCTGACGGCTGGGCGGCGTGTTTCGGTAGAATCACCGGCAGTCTGACGACACCGTCCACGGAGGAGATCATGCGATTCGCCAGCGCTGCCACCGTCGCCGTCGCCGCGTTCACCGTCCTGCTCGCGGGCGCCGCCCCCGCCGCCGCGCAGTCATGGAGCCCGCCGCCGCCCGACGAGCGCTGTCCCAGCAAGTGGGGTGCCGACGACGAGCGGGGCGCGGCCAACCACATGGGCCCCGAGACCGTGCTCAAGGCGGCGGGCCTGATCCGGACCGGCCGGGTGATCGAGCTCGGACAGGTCCTGAGGCCGTCGATGCCCCTCGGCGCCCGCCACTTCGACCTCTACGTGAAGCCCACCGGCCCGTTCGCGGGCACGAACCGGCGCGGATCGAACGAGGAGCTGGTCGTCGCCGAGATGGGCCAGGTGGGCACGCAGTTCGACGGCTTCACCCACCAGACCATCGGCGACAGCCTCTACAACTGCGTCGACATGAACGAGGTCATGACGCGCGACGGGTTCACGCGGCTCGGCGTCGAGAACGTCGGCACCCTGATGACCCGCGGCGTGCTCATCGACGTGGCCGCCCTCAAGGGCGTCGACATGCTGCCCGACACCTACGAGATCACCGTCGAGGACCTGCGGCAGGCCCTCGACCGGCAGGGGGTGGCGCTCGAGCCGGGCGACGCGGTGCTCATCCACACCGGCTGGGGCGTGCTCTGGGACACCGACCCGGACCGCTTCATGGCGACCAACCCCGGCATCGGGGTCGCGGCCGCCGAGTGGCTCGTCGAGCACGATCCGATGCTGCTGGGCGCCGACAACCAGCCGGTCGAGGTCTCCCCCAACCCCGACCCGGAGGTGTCGCTGCCCATCCACCAGATGATGCTGGTGGTCCACGGCATCCACCTCGTCGAGCGGATGAGGCTGGCCGACCTCGCCGCGGCCGGCGTCCACGAGTTCGCCTTCGTGGTCCAACCGCTGAAGATCGAGGGCGCCACGGGGTCGACCGTCGCGCCGGTCGCGATCTACTGAACGGGAATGGGTGCGGGCAACGGCCGCAAGCCGCGGCCCGCACCCGGCAGTCTGCTTGCCGAACGCCCACGGCCAGGCTCAGGTTATCGAACCCCGCTTCCGCTCCCGTGTCGCGATGTCTGACCGAATCCTCCGTGGCCACCGTCGCGCCTCAGGCCCGCTCGTACCGGTCGACGGCGATCTCGCTCGCCCGGGCGCGCATGTGCGCCGCGTCATGCCAGGCCTGCATCCGCAGCAGCATGTCCATGCTCACGCCGAAGGCCTTCTCGATGCGCAGCGCCATTTCCGGGGAAAGCGCCGCGTTGCGGTTCAGCAGCGAGGAGAGCGTCGCCCTGCGGACCCCCAGAATGGCAGCGGCCCTGGTTACGTTTAGCCCCAGCTCCTCGATGACCTCCGCGCGGATGAAGTCGCCCGGGTGAGAAGGCGTCATGTTCACCTGGATGCCCTTCACAGCCATCAGTGGTAGTCCTCCAAGTGCAAGCGCTCGATGCAGCCGCCCTCTTCCTCGAACGTCATTCGCCAGTTGCCCGAGACCGACACGCTCCATTCGTGTCCGCGGTCTCCCGAGAGCCGATGCACTCGCCATCCGCGCGGCGCACCGGCGATGAAGCCCTCGATGTCTTCCGCCAGGAGCAGGACCGTCAAGATCCTGCGCACGCGGCCCGCCAGCCCCGGCGGCAGAAACCGAACGGTGTCGTCCTCGAGCAGGCGACGCAGTCCTCGGTGACGCACGGAACCGACGACCATCTCCAAGCGTACGGCAATACCGAATCGTGTCAGCGCTCCGGCAAACCGAAAACGAACAGATTGTTCCCCTGGCTGGGGTTCAGTTCGGGTGTGAGATTGACGAACCGCTGGGTGCCGGTGCTCACCGCCACGTACTGGCGGCCGTCAACGGCGTAGGTGATCGGGAAGCCGGACACCGACGAGCCGAGATTGACCTCCCACAGCACCTCGCCGGTCTCCTGGTCGAAGGCGCGGAAGCGGCCGTTGACGTCGCCGCCGAAGACGAGGCCGCCGCCGGTGGTGACGAGCGACATGGTGGCGGCGCGCTGCTCGTGGACCCACGCGGTCTCGCCGGTCTCGGCCGAGATGGCCCACACCGCGCCGACCTGGTCGGTGCCCGGCGCGATCTCGGGGCGCCAGTTGATGGCGTAGATCGAGGTGCTCTCGGGGCCCTCGGCGATCATCTGCGCGCAGACGTTGCGCAGCGGCATGTACATGGTGTTGGTCAGCGGGCTGTAGGCGCCCGCCTCCCAGTCCTTGCCGCCGCTGGCGTGGGGGCAGGTGAGCACCTGCTGCCCCGCCCCCCTGAAGATCAGCTCGGGGTTCTCGGTCACCGCGCCCGACGCGCCGTCGATGTGGCTGATGACGTTCTGGGTGATGGTGGGCCTCGCCCACAGGAACTCGCCGGTCTCGCGGTCCAGCGTGTAGACGACGCCGGTCTTCCCGGGGATGCCGGTGATGACCCGGCGCGTCTCGCCAAGCTGCACGCCGGGGTTGATCCAGTCGACGGCCGCGGCGTCGGGGGCGACGGCGGTGTCGACAAGCAGCCGCTCGAAGGGATGGTCGAGGTCCCAGTGGTCGTTCAAGTGCTGGTAGTACCAGGCGATCTCCCCGGTGTCGGCGTCGAGGGCGAGGGTCGAGTTGTGGTACAGGTGCCGGAGGTCGGCGCCGCCGATGAGGAACTTCGGCGCCGGCGACGTGACCGACGTCCCGATGTAGAGCAGGTTCAGGGCGGGGTCGTAGCTCGGCACCATCCACGCCCCGACGTGCCGGCGCTCCTCGAACGGCACCCCGCCCCACGTCTCGTCGCCGGGCTCGCCGGGCGCGGGGATGGTGCGCCGCCGCCACAGCTCGCGGCCGGTGTCGGGGTCGTGGGCGGTGATGACGCAGGCGTCGGGCCCGCCCGCGGGCATGCAGCTCCGGCCCGAGACGACCTTGCCGTCGGCGACGATGGGCCCCGAGCTCTGGGTGGCGGGATGGGTCCGGTAGTCCAGCACCTGCGTCTCCCACACCATCCGCCCGGTCTCGGCGTCGAGGGCGAAGATGTGGTCGTCGGCGCTGGTGTCGAGGATGGTCGAGCCGTAGATGGCGATGTTCCGGTTGTTCTGCCAGAGGGTGTTGAAGACGTAGTCGGCGATGTCGTCGGGCACCTCGCGGCGATGCTCCCAGATCAGGTCGCCGGTCACCGCGTCGATGGCCTGGATGACGTCGGCGGGGTTCGGCATGTAGAGGACGCCGCCGTAGGCGAGCGGCGTGCCCTGCTGCCGCCCCTCGGTGAGGGCGCGGGTCCAGACCATGCGCAGGTCGCCGACGTTGCCGCGGTCGATCTGGTCGAGCGGGCTGTAGCCCCACCCGTCGAGGGTGCGGCGCCACATCAGCCAGTCGCCGGGGGCGGGGTCCTGGAGCATGGCGTCGGTGACGGGGACGAAGCCGGCGTCTTCACCCGACTGCGCCGTAGCGGCGAGCGGCGCGAACGGAACGAGGGCAAGCACCGCGAGAGAGAATCCGAGACGCTGTCGGAACATCGTGAACTCCTCAGGCACGTGAAGTCAGGCGCTCGGGCATGGTACCACGCCGACCGGTTCGACCCGCCCGAGCACGCTGGACCGCCGCAGCATCGGCGGACTGGTTCTCCGCGCCGCCGCCCGCCCCGACCGCGCCGGTCGGTTCCCGCGTCAGCCGCGGAAGCCGGCGTCGGTCTCTCAGGGCCGAGGTCGAGTTCCCAGCGCGTTGACAAGTCGCAGCCCCTCGGGTATGTTGAGAACCAGTTCCCATGCAGGTCTTCATCAGCTATTCCAACTCCGACTCGCCCTTGGCGGCCCGCGTGTCCGAGGCGCTCCGGAAGACCGGGCTGAACGTGTGGGATCCCGACGTCAACCTGCTCCCGGGCGACAACTGGCCAGCCCAGGTGGGCCGCGCTCTCGAAGAATCCGATGCCATGGTCGTTCTCTTGACGCCCAACTCCGTCAGTTCACCGCAGGTCAAGGCCGACATGGCGTACGCGCTGGGCTCGAAGAGCTACAGCAACCGGCTGATTCCCGTCGCGGTCGGCGACCGCGACCAGCTTCCGACGGCCGAGATTCCCTGGATAGTCCGAAAGCTGCCTTGGGTGGATCTACCGAACCCGGAAACCGGCGATCCCGAAGTCAAGCCAATCGCCGACGCGCTCCTCGCCCGGGCCTGAGCCCGCGCAGGCGGTCTGCACGCGTGCCGACCGAAGTCTTCGTCTCGCATTCGCACAAGGATCAGGCGTTCGTCGATTGGCTGGTAGATGTTCTGCGCCGCCATCACGTTCCGGTCTGGTACAGCAACACGGACATCCGCGGCGCCCAGCAGTGGCACGACGAGATCGGCAGAGCGCTCCAGCGTTGCGACTGGTTCATCGTCGTGCTCTCCCCCGCTGCCGTGGATTCCAAATGGGTAAAGAGAGAGCTGCTGTACACCCTCCAGCAAGACCGGTTTGAAGGACGCATCGCTCCGCTGCTGCATCGAGCGTGCGCCTACGACCAATTGTCCTGGACCCTGCCGCAGATGCAAATAGTCGACTTCACCCGCAGTATCGACGATGGATGCCGCGAGCTGCTTCGAATCTGGGGCGTCCAATACGGCCTGACCGACCCGTCATAACCTGAGCTGATCGGAAGGGGAGGCCTTCAAGGAAAGCACCCCACCCAATTCGACCGCTTGGCTACCGCCGCCGTACGGCCGGCCGATCAGCGGTTCCGCTCGTACGGCGCGCCGGTGCCCGACGACCCCACGAAGAAGCGCGACCCGTCGGGGAAGGTGATGTCGCGGGCGTTCGCGGTGTTCGAGCCGTCCTTGGCGCCGAAGCCGTCGATGACGAGTTCGGTGCCGTTCGGGATCGAGTTCTTGTTGAGTCCGCGCCGCATCAGCGAGTTGGGCGCGCCGCACTCGATGGCCCAGGTCGTCACGGTGCCGTCGTCGGCGGTGACGTCGACGTGAATCCACGAGTGGGGGTTGATCCACTCGGTGCGCGACACCGTGCCCGTGAGCTGCAGGGGCCGGTTGGCGTCGAACTCGGCCGAAAAGGCGTGGTGCGCCGACGCCGGCGCGGCGGGCGCGAGCAGGACGGACGCGACGGCCGCGGCGATGAACGAGATGGCTGTCTTTCTCATCGGTCTCACCTGATGGGGTTCACCCGGTCTCACCTGATGGGTTCACGCAATCTCACCTGATGGGGTTCACCCGAACTCACCTGATGGGGTTGACCCGGATGTCGTCGAGGTCGGCGCCGGTCATGAGCGACAGGTTGCGGCCGTTGCCCTCGTGACAGGCGTACTCGAACAGCATGTGGCCGTCGGGGGCCCGCCGCAGGGCGTCGAACTCGATGGTCCACGGCTGGGTGAAGACCTCGGGGTCCTCGATGGTCGCCCGGTAGCGGATGGTGTCGTCGTCGACCAGGGTGAAGCGCTCGACCACGTGCAGGTTGCCGCTGTGGAACGTCCCGTGGCCCGACGTCAGCGCGCTCGCCGGGGCCCCCTCGGGGGGTGCGCCGTGGCCCACCGGCCAGGTGTTGTCGGTGAAGTTGGTCACGTCGACGACGAGGGTGTTCCCCTCCCAGCGCCCGCGCGAGTCGCCCATGCCGAGGCGGATCTCGGGGTCGGGGTGGGGGCTGCCGTCGAGGGGGATGTAGCGCGAGTGGTGGTTCCACTCGTAGAGGATGACCACGTACCCGGGCACCTGCAGGATCTGGTAGGTGTTGTAGCCCACCGGCAGGTGCGCGCGGGGCAGGGCCGCGGGGAGGCATTTGACGCGCGGGTCGAGGTGCTCCAGCTCGTCCTGCCGCGCCATCACCTCGCCCCGGCGCTCGGACGCCCACGGCTGGAACGGAATGCGGCCGTCGGGCGGGTCGATGACCATCGGCCTCTGGACGCGCCCCGGGCGCGGCGGCGCGTCGGGGTCCGGCTCGAAGAACCGGGAGAACGCCGCCCCCTGGCCGCGGTTGACGCCCTCGGCCTGCCGCCACGAGTCGTTCGCGGCGGTCTCCATCGGCTGGGACGCGCCGGGCAGATAGTAGCCGCGGAAGTCAGGGTCGCCCCACGGCGTGCGCGGGGGCTCGTAGTCGCCGTCCTGTCCCGCGGCGGCGGGCGCCGCGGCCAACGCGAAGAGCAGCGCCGCGCCGAGAAGTCGTCGAGCGCTCATCATCTTGATCTTGCTCCTTCCCCCTGCTCGACCGCTATCTGCAGGAGATGGTCGACGCAGTCGTAGTCGAGGATCTGCAGGCCCTCGTCCATCCGGCGGTAGAGGGTCATGCGCATCGTCCACGGACGGGTGAACACGTTGGGGTCCTCGAGGGTGACCTCGTAGTCGATGTGGTACGGCGTGGTCGGGGTGTAGCGCTCGACCACGTGCAGGGCGTCGCTGTGGAAGTTGCCGGCCGCGTCGAGCCACGTGCGCCCGTTGAAGTGGGTGGTGTCGACCACCAGGGTGTCGCCCTCCCAGTGCCCGCGCGAGTCGCCCATCCAGAAGTCGTTGGGGAGGGGATGCGGGCTGCCGTCGGTGTAGATGATGCGGACGGCGTGGGCGAACTCGTAGGTGACGACCATGTGGTCGGGCGTCTGCAGGATGCGGAACGGGAACGGCATGTAGGTGATGCGCGGCACCCCCGGCAGAAAGCACTGCCGCACGGGGTCCGCGGTCAGCCGGTTCGCGTAGTTCTCCTGCTGCTGCTCGGCCGCCCAAAGCTGGTAGGGGATCTCGCCCCCCTCGACCACGCCGAGGCCGGCGGGAATGCCGTCCTGGGCGTTGTGGGGGCGGATGTCCCAGGCCGCCGAGTTCAGCACTTGCCAGAAGCCGCTGAGGTCCGGATTCCCCTCCGCGGTGCGGGGTCCGTCGTAGCCGGACGCGGTGTCGGCCGAGGGCTGCTCTCCCCCGGCCTCGGCCGGCGCGGCGCCGGCCCGGGGCTGCTCTCCTCCGGCCTCGGCCGGTGCGGAGGCAGTCGCCGCTCCGGTGGCAGCGGCCGGCGGCGCGACCGCGGCCGTCACCGCCTCAGCGCCAGCCGGCGGGCCGGACAGTTCATCGAGATAGCCGACGACCTGCCGGACCTCGTCGTCGCTCAGCTCGCGCGTCGAGATCGGGGGCATCTGGCTGTAGCCCTCGCGCACCACCGCGAGCACGTACTCGGTGTCGTAGCCGAGGGGGACGAGGCCGGGGGCGATGTCGCCGCGGCCTCCCGCCCCGTGGCAGAGCTGGCAAACCCGCTGGTAGGGCTCGGACCCTGGATGATCCTGGGCCGCGGCCGCGGGAACGACGGCACTCAGCGCGCCGGCCGCGAGGCAGACGGCCAGTCGCAATCCGCTACTGGTCCTGCGCCGCATCGCGTTCCTCGGCCCGGTGGCCGGCGAGAATGCCGTCCATCCCGTAGTTGCCCTCATGGCACGCGTACTCCCAGACCTGATCGGCCGAGTACAGCATCGGCACCTCGACCGTCCACGGCACCGTCCACGTCGCGGGGTCCTCGACCGTGAACTCGTACAGCAGCGTCTCGCCGTCCACGCGCGTGAACCGCTCCTGCAGGGTCATCGCCGTCGTCGCCCCGTAGCGCTCGGTGAACGAGTTCTTGTTGTAGAAGTTCGTGGTGTCGACGACCAGGGTGTCGCCCTCCCAGCGGCCGCGCGAGTCGCCCATCCACTGGGTCACGCCCTCGTGCAGCGAGCCGCCGTCGAGGGGGATGATGCGCGCGTCGTGGACCATCTCGTTGAGAATCACCACGTGGTCGGCGGTCTGGAAGAGCTGCATGTGGTTGTTGTAGGCCCGCGGCTCCATCGGCGGCCCCGAGTTGAAGCCGAGCACGCAGCGCTCGCCCACGCTGCGGTCCTCCCACGAGTCGGCGGGGTGCGCGGCCCGGTACTCGGCCCGCGCGTCGGCCCGCGCCTGCCCCTCGGCCGACAGCGGCGGGATGCGCCCGTTGGGCGGGTCGACGATCAGCGACGTCCGCCGCGAGCCGACCGTCCGGGTGCCCCGGTCCATCCAGAAGTTGTTGTAGGCGCCGACGTTGCCGCCGGCCTCGGTCCGCTGCGCGGCCTGGTTCCAGAGCCGGGCGTTCCGCTCGACCACCGCCTGCTCCTGATTGGCGGCCTCCTCCTCGGTCAGGAACGCCTGGTCGCCGAGCTCCTCGGGTCGCTGCAGCGGCGTGATCGTGCGGAAGTCCCAGACCCCCTGCAGGTCGGGGTCTCCCCACGGCGTCCTCGGCGCCTCCGTCTGGGCCAGCGCCGAAGCCGGCGCCGACAACACGACCGCGGCCAGCACGGCCAGCCCCGCGGCGAGCATTCGATGGTTCATCTGACTTCCTCCCGGCCCGGCGAGCGTCGCCCGCGGCTCCGCCCACCGCCCAACCGACCCTCCGGCAGCCCGCGCCGCGTCAAGGGCGCAGACCGCTGCTGTGACGCGCCCCCGATTATAGCCGGCCTGCCCCGCCTCCGCGCGGCAAGCCTGCGCCCATCGTCCCTCACGTGACGAAACGTCGGCGGGCCGGAACAGGCGCCCGAGGCGGGACGTCGCTGACCAACGCCTTCGGCGCGGACGCCTCCATCGCGTTCGCGTGGGTCAAGGCCGGTCAGGCTTCCGCGGAATCGGACACCCTGCTCGAACGTGGCCGGGCGACCCTCCGACCGCGGCTGAAGCCCACGTCCTCGCTCCAACGCCTCCGCGCCCGTCCACCATCGCGAGTGCTTGTGCCGTTACGCGAATGAGTCTCAGTCGCAGATGTCACTTAACTTAACTCTTCGAGTTGGCAACGGGACCTGTCGTTCGCGACCACCATAGGCTTCCTACGGACGCCCACAATCGGAGTACTCGAGCCATTGCGCGAATGAGTCTCAGTTGCAGGTATCACTCTAAATTGAGTCTCAGTTGCAGGTTTGGAACTATGAACTCGTTGTGGCATGCTTTTGAATCCGTTGCCCCGACTCTCTAGACTCCGATGCTTCATGCAGGCGGGTTGCGACCCGCCATGTGAACTGGACGACCTCATGACTGCTCATCTCCGGCCGGACTCCGATACCGAAACCGAGGAAGTGGCCGACGGCCAGGCGTTCTCGTTTCGGGCGAGAACCTGTTGCTGTCTCCTGATCTCGATCTTCTTCATCGCGAGTTGCGGGGACGACAGCGATCCCCTGTTGCCCACCTCTCCGAGCGCCATACCCCGGAGCCCATCCGCCGGCGGCGGCGGCGGGGACGGTGACGGTGACGGGGACGGCGACCCCGACGACGGCTGGGGCGGGGACTGGGACGGAGATTGGGGCGGGGATGGCGCGGATGCGCGCACGCTCGGCGTGCTGCCCTCGGGCGAGTTCGAGGACGGCGACGACACCGTCACCATCGTTCGGTCTGTGCCTGTCGTCTTCATCGGAGACGGCGACGGCGATGGAGACGGGGACGGGGACGGCGACGGCGACGGCGACGGCGATGGAGACGGGGACGGCGATGGGGACGGCGACGGCGATGGGGACGGCGACGGCGATGGGGACGGCGACGGCGATGGGGACGGCGACGGCGATGGGGACGGCGACGGCGATGGGGACGGCGACGGCGATGGGGACGGCGACGGCGATGGAGACGGTGACGGCGATGGAGACGGGGACGGCGATGGAGACGGCGACGGTGACGGCGATGGAGACGGCGATGGGGACGGCGACGGCGATGGGGACGGCGACGGCGATGGGGACGGCGACGGCGATGGGGACGGCGACGGCGATGGGGACGGCGACGGCGATGGGGACGGGGACGGCGATGGGGACGGTGACGGCGATGGAGACGGTGACGGCGATGGGGACGGCGACGGCGATGGAGACGGGGACGGCGATGGGGACGGCGACGGCGATGGAGACGGCGACGGCGATGGAGACGGCGATGGGGACGGTGACGGCGATGGAGACGGGGACGGCGATGGAGACGGCGACGGTGACGGCGACGGTGACGGCGATGGAGACGGCGATGGGGACGGCGACGGCGATGGGGACGGCGACGGCGATGGGGACGGCGACGGCGATGGAGACGGCGACGGCGATGGAGACGGGGACGGCGATGGGGACGGTGACGGCGATGGGGACGGTGACGGCGACGGCGACGGCGACGGCGATGGGGACGGCGACGGCGATGGGGACGGCGACGGCGATGGGGACGGCGACGGCGATGGAGACGGCGACGGCGATGGAGACGGGGACGGCGATGGAGACGGCGACGGTGACGGCGATGGGGACGGCGACGGCGATGGGGACGGGGACGGCGATGGGGACAGTGACGGCGATGGAGACGGGGACGGCGATGGGGACGGGGACGGCGATGGGGACGGGGACGGCGATGGGGACGGGGACGGCGACGGCGATGGGGACGGCGACGGCGATGGGGACGGCGACGGCGATGGGGATGGAGACGGCGATGGAGACGGTGACGGGGATGGAGACGGCGATGGAGATGACGATGATGACGATGACGACTAGCTGGGCTGCCGCGCACGCTGCTGGCCACGAGGTTCCCCGCGGAATCGGAAAGGTATTGACGGCATGAGCGGCACTCCCTCAACTTCGAACGTCGTGTCGCGCTTCATCCGCATCGCCGAGAACATCGACGTCGAGCCGTTTCTCTCCGAATTGGAGGCCGCGTCCGATCTCTGGCTGGCCGACACGAGTCGCCAGCGGAAGGTCCGTTGCCAACGCGACACGCTCAACATATTCCTGCGCGTCGCCAAGAAGCCGCTGCCGCCCGGCGCGACCAACGCGAACGATGTGCACGAGAGCCGCACCGCGCGATTCGCCGACCGGTTCCCGCACGCGCTGGAATTCTGTCAGAGGACCGCCGGCCTCCAGGACGGCGAGCTCGGGCGGGCCACGCTCGTCTCCCTCCAGCCCCGGGGATGGGTCCGCCCGCATGTCGATGCCGGCGCGTACTACCGCATACGCGACCGCTTCCACCTTGTGCTTCGGAGCCCCGGAGGCAGCCCGTTGACTTGCGGAGGCGAAACCTTGGTGATGCGCACAGGCGAGCTCTGGGCTTTCGACAACAAGACCAGACACGACGCGAGGAACCCCACCGACGAGCCCCGGGTCCACCTGATATTCGATGTACTGCCCGCCGACGGCCGGGGCTACTACGTCCTGCCCTTGGCGGACTGAAGGCCAAGCCCCGATATCTTCACCGCTGCCAACAAAGCATGGGCCGCCGAATCGACTCGCACCGTGTTGTCGTACGCCTCCGTGCGGAGCGCGCCCATGACCCGGCCCTTCCTGGAAACATAGAACGCGTCCCGCTCGTCACGAAACTGCAACTGTCGGAGCGATCTCAGTCCACGCTCGATCGCGCGCTCGTAGGCGGCCGCCCGCTTCCCGTCCCCGACCGCCCGGGCCACCCTCACCGCGTCCGCCAACCCCTCCAGGTACGCCCCCGTCGAGGCCGCGTGCGGCGGCCCGAACTCCGGTCGCCGTGGGTCGTAGAAGCGTCCGCGCAGGTCGCCCGCCAACCCGTTCCATTGCTGCATGGGCAGCAGCCAGTCGTTGATCTCAAGCGCAAAGTCCGCGAGCTCCCGGCGTTCCGTCTGTCCGTACATCGAGGCGCATGCCTGCGTATGCCACGGTACGAACGCCGGATTCCTGGCTTCGAAGTGCCGGGCACGGCAGCGCGAGAACGTCGTCGCCCAACGTTCCGGGACCGGGGCCCACGGCGCTCTCCGCCGCATGGCCTCCGCCCAGAACAACATCGCCTCGCCAGCGTAGAAGTTCCAGTTCTGGCCGTCGCGCTCCGGCGGAAAGAAAAAGGTGCGGAATCCCCGCTCCTCATCTACAAGGGACTCGACGCCGGCCGCCAGCAACTCCAGCTCCCGCGCGAACTCCTCCGCCCCCGGGGTCTCCAGGATCGCGAGGCCGGCCAGCGCGGCCGCGCCCAGCTTCGCTCCCGTGCGCTCCACGATCGCACCCCGCCCGTTTCCCAGAGGTCGAAAGTACCGCGACAGGTTGGAGCGCAAGTTCCGCAAGGCCGCTTCACGGACAGCCGCATCACCCCGCAGTCGCGCCCATCGGGCAAGGGCCAGGGTCGCCAGAAAACGCCGGATGGCGTTGTCCGAGCGGGCCACCACCCCGCGGCTCGGCCAGTACTTGTACGGCAGCGAGCCGTCGGTCGACTGATTGCGGAGCATCCATCCGGCGATACCCGCCGCGAGGTCGGCCGCGCGGTCCTCCCCGGCATCCTGCGACGGCGACACAAGCGTCCCGCCGCGAAACATCCTGGTCACCTCGGTGCCGCCTCTGCGGGTCAGCAGGAATTGGCGGGCGGAAAAGACACGCAGGCGGCCGGCCGCGACGAAGTCCGCCGTGCTGGCCCTCCGTCGTTCCAGGAATTTCTCGAGCGCCCGCGGGAACCCGAGGTTGGCGGCGAGCATGCGGGTCGGGGCGAGGCGGAGGACCTCGCCCCGATACTCGATCTCCATGCCAACCACCCCCCGCGCGCGGTTGCAGAACACGCGACCGACCCGTTCGGGCGCGACGAGGCGATAGGCACTCGACACACAGACCTCGACGATGTCGCCCTCGCGCGCCCCGAGCCGGTCCGGCAACCGGCGGGACACGGTGTCGGCGATCCAGCCTCGGCGTTGCGAAACGCCGCCCCGCCGCAGGCAATACCAAGTCGATTCGTCGGGCCGAACTTCTTTTTCCACTTTCTTCCGGGGAAGGGTGCACCGTCGTCGCACGGACATCCTATACCGGATCGACACCCGCAGGCCATGCCATGACGAAGAACTCCGTGACGCATCCACCCCTTCTCTTCCTGGCCGGCGGCGTGCTTGCTGCGGCGCTGGCGTGCGGCGGCGACGAAGGCAACCCGATCTCGCCCACAGCACCTACGACGCCCACCAACCGGGCGCCACAGGCATCCCAGGCCATTCCGGACCAAGCTGTACTCGCTGGCAGCGACAAGCAACTCGACCTGCAAGGCTACTTTATCGACCCAGACGGCGACCCCCTGACCTTCTCCGCGACCTCCGGCGACACCCGGGTCGCCACCGTGGCCGTCACGGGGAGCATCCTCACCATCTCCGCCATCAGCCCCGGCACCGCCGACGTCACCGTCACCGCCGCCGACCTCGCCGGCCTCACCGCCGCACAGACCTTCACCGTCACCACCGAACCGAGGCCCAACCGCCCGCCGCGCGCGGCCGCGCCCATGCCGGACTGGACCCTGAGGCTGAACCAGACCGACACCGCCGCCGTCGACCTCCGCCCCCACTTCACCGACCCCGACGGCGACACCCTGACCTTCTCCGCGACCTCCGCCGACACCCGCGTCGTCACCGCCGCCGTCGCCGGGAGCACCCTCACCATCACCGCCGTCGGCCCCGGCACCGCCGACGTCACCGTCACCGCAGCCGACCCCGACGGACTCACCGCCGCGCAGTCCTTCGCCGTCACCACCGAACCGAGGCCCAACCGCCCGCCGCGCCCGGCCGCGCCCATGCCGGACCGGACCCTGAGGCTGAACCAGACCGACACCGCCGACCTCCGCCCCCACTTCACCGACCCGGACGGCGACACCCTGACCTTCTCCGCGACCTCCGCCGACACCCGCGTCGTCACCGCCGCCGTCGCCGGGAGCGTCCTCACCATCACCGCCGTCGGCCCCGGCACCGCCGACGTCACCGTCACCGCAGCCGACCCCGACGGACTCACCGCCGCGCAGTCCTTCCGCGCCACCACCGAACCGCAAGCCAACCGCGCGCCGCTGGTTTCCGCACCGATCCTCGGCCGTACCCTGAAACTGAACGAGAGCGAGAAGGCGACCGTCGACCTGAGTCTGCACTTCACCGATCCCGACGGCGACCCGCTGACCTTCGAGGCCACCTCCAGCGCCACACAGATCGCGACGGCGAGCGTCTCGAACGGCACCCTCACGCTGCTGGCGGGAGCGCTCGGTACGGCGAACGTCACCGTCGGCGCGAGCGACCCCGGCGGCCTGAGCGCGACGCAGGCGTTCGCGGTGACCGTCGAGCTGGGAAGGCTCTCTGCAGAGCTGGAGGTGACGACGTGTCAGGCCGACGGCATCGGGCTTGCGAACGTCGTGGTGGAGGGCAGCGTCCGCGCGGTGACGCCGTTGTCGTCCGCGCGCGTCATCGCGTACCTGGATGCCCAGGAACTGGGCGAACAGGCCCTGGGCGACATGGCGGCGGGCGAGACCCGGGGATTCGCGATTCGAGGTTCCGCCACGGTCACCACGTCTTCCCGGTGCCAAGTCGAGCTGTCCGCCGGAGGAGGGAACGTGGCCGCGGCGGCATCGGTGTCGTTCCGTTGAGGGAACGCTGAGCGTGTTGCGGGCCGAGGAAGCCGGGAATGCCGGGCGGCGGCCACCGCCGGAGGGCACTGATGTCGTCGCCCGCCACGACCCGCCCCCCGCTTGCGGTTACGATGAGGCGGGAGAAGCAGCGTGGCCGTCAACGAGACCCTGATCCGCCGGATGACCCGGCTCGCCGTCGAACACGGCGCGGTGAACCTGTCGCAGGGTTTCACCGACGAGGCGCCGGTCTACGACCTGGTGTGGGCCGGGATCGCGGCGATGCTCGGCGGCACCGAGGCGCGGCGCCGCGAGGTCGAGTCGATGACCGTGCGCGACCTGCTGGCCGCGCGCGGCGCGACCGGCGGCGGGGGGCTCGATCTGACCCTGAAGGAGCTGCTGGCCGGCGTGCGGAACCCGCGCGACCAGTTCAACCAGTACTCGTACCCGTTCGGGCTGCCCGAACTGCGGCGGGCCATCGCCGACTACACCGACCGGCTCTACGGACGGCGGCCGGACCCCGAGGACGAGATCACCGTCGTGCTGGGGGCCACCGAAGGGATGACGGCGGCGTTCTGCGCCATCTTCGAACCGGGCGACGGCGTGGTGGTGATGCAGCCCTGCCACGAACTCTACGCGTCGCAGGCCGCGATCTTCGGGCTCTCGCCGCGGTACGTGACGCTGCGCGAGGACCGCCGCGCGGGGACGTGGCGGCTCGACCGCGACGAGCTGTCCGCGGCCGCCGCCGACCCGTCGGTCAAGGCGGTCATCGTGAACACGCCGCAGAACCCGACCGGCAAGGTGCTCACCCGCGACGAGCTGTCGTTCATCGCCGCGCTCTGCCGAACCCACGATCTGCTCGCGATCACCGACGAGATCTACGAACACATCGTCTTCGACGGCCGCCGACACCTGTTCCTGCCGAGCTTCGAGGGCATGGCTGAGCGCACCGTCGTCGTGAACTCGATCTCGAAGACGGGGCGCGCGACGGGCTGGCGCATCGGCTGGGTCCTGACCCCGCCCCGCTACACCGCCCGCCTGCGCGCGGTGCACGACAACCTCGTCGTGCAGGCGCCGACGCCCCTGCAGAAGGGCGCGGTGGCGCTGCTCAGTCAGGACAGGGCGTTCTTCGAGGGCATCGCCGACGACTATCGGCGGAAACGCGACCTCCTCGTCGGCGGGCTGCGCGAGGTCGGCTTCGCCGTGACCCCTCCCGAGGGCGCCTACTACCTCTTCGCCGACTACCGGACCGTACCGGCGCTCGCGGCGCTGTCGCCGACCGACGCCGCGATGCACTTGGTCGAGCAAGTCGGCGTGGCGACGGTACCGGGCGACAACTTCTACGCCGTCGGCGACGAAGGAAACCGCTATCTCCGGTTCGCGTTCTGCCGGTCGACGGAGACGCTGGAGGCCGCCGTCGAGCGCCTGCGCGCCGGGCTCTGAGCCGCCCTTGGCGCGGAACTCACACGACGACGAGGTTCAGCCTAGGGCCGGTATGGCCCGTCGGGCACATTCTTGATCGATTCCCAGGTAGCGAATCAGTTGACGAACGTGCCCGATCTCGATCTCGGGGTTCTCACGCTTGCCGTGAGGCCCGAGGGGTAGCCCGGGGTAAGTTATTCCGCGGTAGCGGACCCACTGCCGGTGCTTCTTCTTCTCGATGCGAGCCCCAGGAGCACACAGATCGAGCATCCGGCGAATGTGCTTGAACCGGACCGTAGCGAAGGATGGCACGACTATGCCGCGAGGGCGGGCTCCTCGTCGAGCTCGTTGAGGGCCGGGGTGAAGTCAGCCTCGGTCTTCAGCACGATGTCGACCGAGACGGGGGTTTCGGCCGGCAACCTCTCCATCTCGCGAGCGACGGTTCCGAGGACGAACCGACTGGCGCGGTGGGCCTCGACTGCCTCCTGCCATGCGACTTCCACCGCCGTGGTGGCCTCGTTGACGAATTGTCTCGTCTGAGCGGTGAAATCATCGAAGCCCGATGCGTCTTCGGCGATATCGAACAAGACCGCCCTGAACGACCGGCGGAATGCGGCATGGGCCTCGGGGATCGTCGCCCCGGAGGCGGCGAGACCGCCTGGGTTGACCCCGTACATCCAGACGCCGTCCTGCTCCGTCACGGCGAGCACGCGCCCGCGGACGCGTATGTCGGCCAGGAATCCCGTGCCGTACACGAGATCGCGATAGGTGAAGATGAGCGGCAGTTCGCTTTGCGAATCGTTCTGCAGAGGCATGTTCCCGCACCGCGGCCGAATCAGAGCGCTGAGTTCATTCTAGCGACCACCGCTCGGCAAAGGCAAATGCGCCACTCCGGTCTCCTTGGGTACCGGTCGCCACGCGGGCGGCCGGTACCGAAGCTGGGCCCCGCGGTCATCCCGCCCGCAGCCGCGCCGCCGCTGCGGCACCGAGCAGGGCGCAGGGCACGTAGGTGACGGTCGACAGGACGCCGAACCAGAGCGGATGCGGGATGGCCGCGAGGTTGGCGAAGCCGAAGAGGGTGAGCAGGCCGCCCAGGACGACGGCCTGGACCGCGGCCCGGTCCGCGCTCACGAGCCGAACGATGACGCCGCCGCCGAGGCTGCCCACGACGTAGGACAGCTCGACCATCAGCAGCGCGCCGAGCGGCATCTGCGCCATCAGGGCCGCGACGGCCTCGGGATCGGTGAGGTCGGTGTCCGGCGGCGGCGGATAGAGCCAGCCGTTCACCGCCTGCACCACCATGATGAGGATGACGCTGCCGAACAGCCCCGCGACCACCGCCCCGATTCGACGCCCCATCAACAGCCTCCAGTCTCCCGACGCCAATCTTCGTCACGCCGGCGAACGCCCGGTTCACGGCAGGGTGTTGCATACGTTGACCTCCTCGCCCCAGAAGTCGATGCAGCGCTCGCGGTTCATCTCGCCCTGGCCGACGACCTTGGCGAGCAGGAAGTCCACGAGCCGTTCGACCTCGCGGTTCTGGAGGGTCGCGCCGGGCTCCGGGAGCCGCAGCCCCATGCGCCGGAGATCGCGGCGGGTGCGCCCGAGGCAGCGGTCGTCGGTGTAGGCGAGCCGGTCGAACGCGGGCATCTCCCGGCCGGGGAGCCCGCACTTGATGACGAAGACGAGCTGCTCGCGGTTGAGCGCGCTCTCGCGCAGGTTCGCCCCGTCCGGCGCCTGGTTGTCCATCTTCCTGCCGTCGCCCGACCACCCGTGACACGACTGGCAGTCGGCCTTCTGGTGGTACAGGCGGCGCCCCGCCGCGATGTTCCTCTCGCTAGGCTGGGCCGACGCCTCCCCCGGCCCGATCCAGGCGACGCCCGCGACCGCCGCCACCGGCACCAGCCACCACCGTGCGAACCCATGCCTCTTCATTGCGTGATCTCCTCGGAGCACTGCTCCCGGCTTCACGGGCCCGACCGGATCCGCCGCAGCAAGGTGCCCCGCCCTATTCCAGCCGCGCATCGCGCCCGACCGTCTCGCCTCGGCCGCCCGCGCCCTGCACCGACGGCCCGCCCGTCAACGTGCCCCGCCCCATCCGAGCCACGACGCATGGCGTCCGGCCGTTCGCCTCCGCCATCCGCGCCGAACCGCTCCCGCGCCACGCCGCGGCCGAACCGCCAGCACCGCGGCGCGCCTCTCAGGCCGGCACCCCATCGGGCATGATCGCCCAGCGCTGCGCCGGACGCAACCGCGGTCCACCGATCCCCAGCCGGAGCGTTGAACGGCGCGGCGTCCGGCGATAGGATCGGCACCGGACGACCGAACTCGAACGTACCGCCGGGCCGGCGACCTGTGGCCGCGGCGGCCCTGCACCAAGCATCCACCCAACCATCGGAGGCCACCCATGACGACAAGACGCCTGGCGGGATCGCTCGCGATCCTCGCGCTCGTGCTCGCGCCGGCGGCGGCGACGGCCCAGGCCCCGGACGGCCCCAAGGCGACCGCCCTGACCGACGAGTACCCCGACGTCTCGGGCGTGTTCACCTTCCGCACCCTCACCCCGCTGCAGCGCCCCGCAGCGCTGGCCGACCAAGCGACGCTCGACCCCGAGGAGGCGGCGGCCTTCGAGGCGTCCGAGCGGACGCGGCTCAACCGCGACCTCTTCGATCCCATAACCGGGGCGCCGAGCGCCGGCTACCAGTCGCGGGCCGAGGGCGGGGTGCTGTCGTACAACGAGTTCTGGTACGAGCGCGGCATCGAGCTGACGAGCGACAAGCGGACGTCCCTCGTCGTCGATCCCCCGAGCGGGCGCATCCCCTACACCGCGGAGTTCGCCGAGGCCAACCGCATCCGGCGCCTCAACCTGCGCAACGGGTTCGCGGACCACTACACCGACCGCAGCCTCGGCGACCGCTGCCTCATGGGCTCGAACTCCGGCCCCCCGATGCGGCCGGGGTCGTACAACAACAACGTGATGATCCTGCAGGCACCGGGGTACGTGGCGATCCTCAACGAGCACATCCACAACACGCGGATCATTCCCGTCGGCGACGGCGGACACGGCGCCATCCCCCAGTGGGTCGGCGACTCGCGCGGGCGCTACGAGGGCGACTCGCTCGTCATCGAGACCCGGAACTTCCGGCAGGCGACCAACTTCAGCGGATCGTCGAAGGACACCCGGCTCGTCGAGCGCTTCACGCGCATCGACCCCGACACGGTGATGTACGAGTTCACCATCGACGACCCCAACAATTACACGCGGCCGTGGACGGCGGCCATCCCGTTCCGCCGCACCGACGGCCCCATCTTCGAATACGCGTGCCACGAGGGCAATTACGGGCTCTACGGCATCATGGCCGGCGCCCGGCGCCTGAACACGCAGCCGGTCGAGGGCACGAAGTAGCCCGGCGGGGGCGATCACGAGATAGAGGGGGAAGGAAGGATCACCATGCGCACGTCTGTCCTCGTCCTGACCGTCATCGTCGGCGCCGGCCTCGCGGCCGGACCCGCCGCCCTGCAGGAGCGCCTCGTCGTCGGCGACAGCCCCTACAACGTCGTCGACGGCTGGCTGAAGCCGTTCGCGGAGGACGGCTTCGCCTTCGGCTCGCACGCCGGCGTCTTCGCCGAGTCGCCCGACCGCATCTTCATCGTGCAACGCGGCGAGATGCGGCTGCCCGATCCCGTGCCCGCGGGCTTCGCCGGCTTCGTCGGGTCCATCGGCATCGACGCCGTGCAGCCCGAAGAGGGCCAGCGGGTGTGGCGCAACAGCATCTTCGTCGTCGACGGCGACGGCAACATGACCGAGTCGTGGACGCAGTGGGACTCGCTCTTCGAGGGCACCAACGGGCCGCACCGGGTCCAGATCAACCCCTACGACCCGGACCGGCGGGTGTGGGTGGTCAACGAGACGCAGCACGTCATCTACGCGTTCTCGAACGACGGGGCCGAGCTGCTGACGACGCTGGGCGAGGAGGGCGTCGCGGCGGACGACGAAACGCACTTCGACCGCCCGCAGGACATCGCGTTCCTCGCCGACGGCACGATGTTCGTCGCCGACAGCGGCAACTCCCGCGTCGTGAAGCTCGACGCCGACGGCGCCTACGTGACCCACTGGGGGTCGGCGGGCGGCGGCCGGGGACAGTTCGACGGGGTGCACGCGGTGGCCACCGACACCCGCGGCAACATCTACGTCGCCGACCGCAACAACGACCGCGTGCAGGTGTTCAACCAGACCACCCGCTCGGTGTGGTACCACCCGAACATCTCGCCCATCGGCACGTGGCCCGGCTTCGAGTTCCCGAGCGACATCTACACGAGCGGGTACGACGTGTGGGTGGTGGACAACCGGCCGCCGCGGATGGTCAAGCTGGACGTGAACGGCAACCAGCTCTTCACGTTCGGCCTCGAGGGCGACGGCCCCGGCCAGTTCCGCGAGCTGCACCAGATCTCGGTCGACTCGAACGGAAGCTGGTACGGGGTCGACACGCAGATGGGGCGGACGCAGAAGTTCGACCGCATGGAAGGGGCGTCGTTCAACGAGCTGCTGCCGAGGCCGGACCCGCCGCTGCAATAGCCGCGGTCTTCCTGGAACTGTTCCGGAGCGCGACCCGCGCTACGTCGACGCGAGTCTGGCGCGGGTGTGCGCGCTGGTCGGCGACGAGATCGGGTGTAATTCAGAAGCTGAAGAAGGCGCCGACCTGCATGAGCACGAGGCCTGCGCCGTTGGGCAGTGTCCAGCGGTCGACGATGAACCGGGCCCCGTACTGGTGCCCGAGCGTCAGACTCGCGCCCACCGTCGGCGACACGCTGCCGTCGTCGTCGTAGCTCAGCCCGCTCCGCAACGCCGGCCGTACGCGCCACTCGTCCCGGGCCAGCATCAGCGACAGTCCGGCCCGGCTGGACGTCTGCGGCGGCCCGTCGCACCGGTAGTTCTCGACCATGCCCCACGCCGACACGCCGTACCTGATGTGCCCCTCGACGCCGACGTAGTGTCCTGGGCACGCGATGCTGTTCCCGCCGACGATGCCTCCTTCGAGCAGCATCCGGCCCGTTTCCTGCGCCTGCGCGGGCGCCGGCGCCCCGCCGTTCGCCAACGGCGCGCCCACCGCCTGCTCCAGGCGCCTGCCCGCCGCGGCGGCGGAAAGCGCCGGCGCGGTGTCGATGCCGATATCCGGATGGACGGTTCCGGCCAGCGACACCGTCACGCCGCGGTCGAACTGCCGCGCGATGCCCCCGCCAATCACCCGGACGCCGCCGACGTACTGAACGAGGTACTCGTGAACCCGTCCCTCCACCATGCGGTCGGCCCGGCGGGACGCGACAACCAGCCCCCCCGTGCGGACCAGCGAATCGATCGCCGCGTCCCACCGCCGCAGGTCGTCCAGGTTCGACGCGTATCCGACGGACACCGTCGCCGCCGGCTGCGGCGGCTGGGGCGCGGCGTACCGGCCGGCGGACAGTACCAACGCTCCGGTCAGGATTGTCGAAATGACGGGTCGTGAGATGGCAGTCATGCGGACCGTCCCGAGAAACGGGCGTCGGATTCGGAACCGGATTCCCCGAAACGGCCGTAGTGTGGCAGTAGAGCTGTCGAGGCCAACCGGATACGGCGCGACGGCGGCGGGCGAAAACCGACGGAAACACCGCGCGCGCCTGGAAGTTCAAGGAACGATTCTGAATTCTACCATATTCTTAAGTGGCTAATTTGCGATAAGTATGTCGACACATAGCGACAATATAGCGATAAGGACGGCTTCGGACACCGACATCGCCCTTGACGCCGACCTCGCGATGCCGGCGCCCGCCGGTCCCCGCTCCTCCCTGGACGATCGAAACCCGGTGACGTGCCGCCTCAGCCCGACGGGGGGGCGCGACGGGCCCGGCAGCCCCGGGGCCGGCGTCCCGGAATAGGACGTTCTCCGCCTCGATCCGCAAACTGCGCCGCCCCGGTCAGTCGTACGACACGGCCAGCGCCGGCGTCGTCGGCACGGCCTGGCAGGTCAGGACGGCACCGTCGGCGATCTCGTCGTCGGCCAGCGCCATGCGGGCGCGCAGGTGCACGCGGCCCCCCATGAGCCGCGCCCGGCACGAGCCGCATACGCCCGACTCGCACGAGAACGGCGGCGAACCGCCGGCGGCGCGCACGGCGTCGCGCAGCGTCCGGCCCGCCGCCACCGGCACGGCGACCGTCCGCCCGTCGAGGGCGACCGTCGCGACCGCCGCGACGCCCGGGATCGACAGATCCCGCCCGCCCCCGGCCCCCCGTAGCTCTCCATCAGGATCCGGTCGGCCGGCACGTCGAGGTTCCGCAACGCCTCGCGGACGCCCGCGTTCATGCCGCCGGGGCCGCAGACGTAATAGCGCGCATCCTGCGCCTCGGGCGGATGCTCGGCGATGAACGCGTCGACGGCCGCGGCGTCGACGCGGCCGCGCCGCCAGTAGTCCATCGACGGCCAGAGGCCCGGCTTCGACAGGACGTGCCGCACGATCAGGCGGCCGCCCGCGTCGGCCTCGGTCTGCGCGAGCGCCCCGCGGAAGATGACCGACGCCTCATCGACGTTGCCGTAGGCCAGACGCGCGACCGAGTGCGGCTCGCCGTCGAGCAGCGCCCGCACCATCGCGTAGAGCGGCGTGATGCCGCTCCCGGCGGCGAAGAAGTAGACCGTCCGCCGCGCCCGCGGGTCCGGGTCACCACGCGGGTCAGGGCGGGGCGAGCGGGGTGACGTGGAACACCGACCACGAGCTCTCGGTCGCCGACAACCCGATGCCCGGGAACAGCATCGGCACCCAGGCGCCGATGCGGTCGCGCGGCACGTCGTCGATGAGCGGCAGCGCGGCGTTGCCCTCGATGCCGTCCAGGTAGTCCGCGGTGGCCGGCTCCCAGAACGCGAAGTGCGGCCCGACGAAGCCCGACTCGATCTTCGAGTGGTCGTACATCGCCAGCGTGCCGGCGTGCAGGTGCGCCAAGTGGTAGCCGTCGATGTAGTTCTCGACGACGATCTTCCAGTTGGCGGCGATGTCGGTGCTCGTGCGCGCCTCCGGGTACTCGACCAGCTCGTCCACGCGGTGCGGCCCGAGGTGCGGTTCGACAAAATAACGCACGTCCACAACGCCCTGAGCCCCGCGGGAGCGCGGGTGTCCCCTGCACCCCCGGGACCGTCAGCCGCCGCTCCCGCCGAAGCGCAGCCGGGCGCCGATGAACACCCGCCGCGGCGGGGTGAAGCGGATGCCGTCGCCGAAGGCGTTGCCGCCGGCGCCGGCCACGAGGTCCTGGTTGCGGCTGGCGTCCTGGTTGTCGAGCACGTTGAAGACGTCGGCGAACAGCTCCAGGCGGGAGCCGGTGAGCCGGAAGTTGTAGAGCAGGCGGAGGTCGACGATTCCGTAGGCGGGGTTGCGCAGGGTGCCGACGGCGTCGGCCGAGAGCCAGCGGCGCGTGATCCCCGCGAAGTCGAACTCGCCGCCCGGCTCCACCCGGACCGGCAGGTTCCGGCGCGAGGCCCGGAACGTGCGGCTGGCGAGGGTGCCCGAGTTCCACCGCCAGTTCGCGCCGATCTGGAATCCGCGGCTCCAGTGGTAGGAGGTGCTGATCTTGAACAGGTGGGCGATCGAGCCGGGCTGGTCGCCGGCCTGGTTCGGGGCCCGCGGGTCGAGCCAGATGACGTCGCCCTGGAAGTCGGCGCTCGAATCCGAGTTCGTGTTGCCGGTGGCGGCGCCCCAGGTGTAGGCGGCCAGCGCCTGCCAGTTGGCCCGCAGCCGCTGCCGGAAGGTGAGCTCGAGACCCTGGTAGTCGCGCGCGCCGCCGGCCAGCGTCGCGATGACGAAGTTCGACTCGGGGAAGACGTCGTAGCCGAAGTAGTCGAGGCCGAGGAAGAGCGAGTCGGGGTGGTCGACCGGCCCCGGATAGTTGGTCGTCCCGTCGGCGCGGAACGCGTAGAGGGCCATGTCGTAGTCCTCGATGATGTCCCGCGTCCGCCGCTTCGTGAAGAGCGCCATGACGCTGCCGCCCCCGCCGAGGTCCGCCTCCCAGCTAAGCTGCAGGTCGTCGGTCCACGGCGTCTTCGTCGTCGGCGCGAACAGCGCGTCGGCCTGCTGCGGTCCGCCCCGCACCCGGTAGGTCACCCACTGGTCGTTGGCCCAGACCTGCTCCTCGCGGACCGAGCCGGTCACGGTCCCCGCGAAGTTGGTCAGGTTGTTGCGGATCGGGTCGTAGTACCGGCCGTAGAACGCGCTGATCCGCTGCCGCCCCCCGCCGGTCGGGTCGTACGACACGCTGAGGCGCGGTGCCGCCGTCCAGTCGAAGGTGAAGATGTTCGCGCCGTCGGTGGCGAAGTGGGCGAACCGCTCCGCGCGCACGCCGAGGTTGAACGACAGTTGGCCGGCGGCGTTGAACGTGTCCTGCAGGAAGAAGCTCAGCCCGTTCGAGCGGGTGTGTTGCGCGCCGAGCGCCGACTGGAAGAGCCGGTCGTAGTTGACCGCCCCGTGGGGATTGCCCGCGGTGCTCGAGAACGCCAGCCCGGCCGCCAGCTCGTCCTGCGAGATGGCGCCGTCCCCGTTCAGGTCGTAGAGGGCGTAGAACGCGGTCCGGTCCGGCAGCCCGTCGACGGTGCGGATGAAGCCGTTGTAGTCGCTGCTGTTGGTCGGGTCGAAGCGCGTGTCGGTGAAGCTCCCGGCGATCAGCTCGCCGGCCGTGAGCCCGGCCAGCGGCCCCGCCAGCGACGTGTACAGCCCGCCGTCGTACACGGTGTCGCGCAGGTTCGTGTTCCGCATGACCTCGAACCCGCCGTGAACCGCGTGACGGCCGACCTGGGCGACCACGCTCGCCTTGTAGCCCTCGGTGTCGCGCTGGTCGAGGTCGTCGAGCCCGTAGCCGCCGAGCTGCTCGTCCGCGAGGGTGCGGACGTCGGTGTCGCGGAAGACGACGCTGTTCCGCGGACCGGGCACCGCCGCGAAGTCGGACAGCTCGCCGTTGTGCTTGCTGTACGAGCCCTCGACGAGCAGACCGCCGAAGAGGCGGGTGTACTTCACGTGGTAGTTGTCGCCGCCCTGCACGCGCCGGCTGTCGCGCGCGTTGGTCACGTCGCGGTCGCGGCTGCCGCTGACGTCGGTGGGGTCGTTCAGGAACGTGAACGAGAGCGTGTCGTTCGTGCCCGGCGCCCACGTGCCGCGGCCGTAGAACTGGTCCTGGGTCTGCTCGACGGTGCGGATGACGTCGGCCCCGTCGAGGGCGACCACCGCGTCGTTGCGCGCCACGCGCCGGTAGCTGCCGAAGAACCACGCCTCGTCGGCGGCGATGGGGCCGCCGCCGGTGACGGCGGTGTCGAAGCGCGAGAACTCCTGGTCGGAGGCGTTGCGGCTCTCGGCGACGAGGCCGTCGTTCTGGAAGAAGTAGTTGACCGAGCCGGCGGGCTGGTTGGTGCCCGACCGGGTCACGACGCTCGACAGCAGCCCGGGCGCCCCGACGTACTCGGCGGGGATGCCGCCGGTCAGCACCTGCTGCTCCTGGATGATCTCGGTGTTGAGGTTGGCGCCGAAGGTGCCGCTGACCCCGTCGGTGACGTTGATGCCGTCGATGTAGTAGAAGTTGTCGCGCGAGACGCCCGCCTCGCCGCCGATGTCGCGGTAGTTGAGGCCCGACTTCGACGCCGGGTTGCCGGGCGAGTCGGGGTCGTCGGGCAGCACGCCGGGCACCAACTGCAGGTAGCTCTGGTAGCTGCGGCCGGTCGGGACCGCCTCGGTGAGCTCGAGGGTGATGTCCTCGGCCACGACCGCGCTCGTCACGTCGACCACCGGCGGGGCGGCGGTCACCACCACGGTCTCGGCCACGTCGCCGACCGCGAGGCGCACCGCGAGCGAGGCGGTCTGCCCCGCGCGGACCAGGACGTCCGCCTGCCGGCTCGTCCGGAAGCCGGCCAGCTCCACCGTCACCACGTAGCGCGCCGACGGGCCGAGCGCGCGCAGCTCGGCCAGACCCGCGGCGTCCGTGAACCCGACGCGCGTGGTCGCCGCGTCCTCCGCCGCCGCGGTGACGGTGGCGCCGGGCACCGGCAGGCCGTCTTGATCGGTGGCCGTGATCCGGATGTTGCCCGTCGTCGTGACCTGCGCCGACAGGAGCGGTCCGAACGCGAGCAGGAGGAGCACCGTGACGGATGCGGCGGCGCGCTGCGCAGCGGCGCGAACGCGGGGGAATCGGTCCATGAGGAGAGCCACGAGTCTTGTATCGGCCGCGCGGCCCGGCGACGTGCATGCACGTACCGCAGTCGGGCCCGAAGGCGCGGCAAGAACCGACAAGGGACACCGCTTCATGAACGAGCGACCCGGCCCTTCGGGCATCCGCGCCGTTGCCTGGCGCCGCGCCTACAGCAGGTAGCGGAACCGCACGTACAACGTGCGTCCGCGGATGTCGTGCACCAGCCCGTCGTAGGCCGGGCGCAGATTGTAGGCCTGCGAGCCCTCCTTGCCGCTCGGCAGCCCCGGGGGATCGGCGTCGAGCAGGTTGTTGGCCCCGACCACCAGCGTGAGGCGGCGGTCGAGCCGCCGGGCGTAGTACGCGTCGACCGTCATCCAGTCGTCGATGAACGGCAGCGTGCCGACCGCGTCGTTGCGGTACGAGTCGATGTACCGGGTGGTGAGGTTGGCCGCCTGCGGCCCGCGCGTCCAAGTGACGCCGGCGTTGTAGCGGATGCGCGGCGTCGGTCCGAAGCCGTTGCGGAAGTTGCGGTTGCCGAGCTGGTCGGTGAAGCCGCCGCCGCCCGCGTCGATGTCGAAGCGGGTGATCAGGGTGAGGCCGGCGTCGACGCTGAGGAGGCCGCCGCCCCACTCGGCGTCGAAGCCGCCGCCGAAGTCTACGCCGTGGGTCCGCACGACGCCCACGTTGGCGAACCGGGCGGTGACGACGCTAAGCTGGCCCGCGGCGTCGCGCTGCACCCGCGGGTGGTTGGGGACGCCGTCGTCGTAGCAGTCGTCGTCCAGGATCGCCTGGAAGCTTCGGTCCTGCGCGATGACGTCGTCGTAGTCGAAAGACCAGAAGTCGACGTTCACGCGCGCCCCCGGCCGCGGCGTGAGCACCGCGCCGACGTTGTAGACCCCCGCCGTCTGGGGCTCGAGATCGCCGCCCTCGAGCACCGACACCGTCAGGAAGCTGAGGCCGGTCGGCTCGATGTTGCCTCCGACGACGCTGCAGACGCCCGCCTCCGTGAACGGATCGTTCAGGTTGATGGTGGTGATGTGGCCGGCGAGCTGCAGAAGGCTGGGCGCCCGGAACGCGGTGCCGACGGAGCCGCGGAGGGCCAGCCAGTCGGCCGCGGCGAACCGCGCGCCGAGCTTCGGGTCGACGGTGGAGCCGGCCGCGTCGTACCGTTCGTAGCGCAGCGGGACCTGCACGTCGAGCCGCTCCGAGACCGGCAGGATGGTCTCGGCGAACAGCGCGAACGCCTGCTGGCGGGAGGCGGCCGGAAAGTCGCGCGTCGGCAGCGGACCCTCGCCCGCCGCCTGCAGCGGGTCGGGCCGGCGGTCGTACTCGATCGACCGGTACTGCGCGCCGAGGGCCAGCCCCACCGGCCGGCCGCGCAGCCCGCCCGCGTCGCCGGCCGCGACGAACTCGGCGACCTGCTCGACGGTCCGGGCGGTGGCCACGCCGGTCCCGTCGAACAGGGCCTGCGTCCGGGGGTCGTTGCCGGCGGTCCGGCCGACCGACGCGGGGTCGAGCCCGTCGCCCTCCACCGTCTTGGGCGTCACCAGGCCGGGGCGCGCGAGCCGGGTCCCGAACGGATTCCACCGGCCGTCGAGCACCACCGCGTTGAAGGCGTCGGCGATCCAGCGCCGCTCCGACGTCGCGATGAAGTTCGAGGCGGCGTGCGAGAAGTAGCCCGTCCCGCGCCAGCGCGGACCGAAATCGACGTTCAGGCCCCCCATCATCCGCAGGTTGTTGAACGAACGCCGCTCGAACCCCCCGTCCGGTCCGTTGCCGTCGGCGCCGAGGGGGCGGCAGATGCAGCCCAGGTCGACCGCCTCGTGCTTCAGCGGGTCCCAGTCGTCGGGATCGACGTACGTCAGCACGCCGTCGCCGTCCGGGTCGGTCCAGAAGTTGAAGGGGTGGTTGGCGGGGATGAACACCTCGCCGGTGCCGGCGACGTTGCCGTTGCGGAACCACATCGCCCCCTGGCGGTCGGTCACCACGTTGGCCGAGCCGCCGAGCTCGGTAAACAGCGTCACCGCGTCGTTCAGCGCGTAGTCCGCCTCGGCGAACAACTGGTACCGGTTCTCGGCCGCGATCACCGTCCGCTGGTCCGAGAAGTCCATGCGGCAGTCGCGGCCGTCCGGATGGCCGCCCGCCGCCGCGCAGTCCGCGTCGGGGTGCCGGCCGGCCATAACCGACGCGCCCTGCGGGTTCGTCACCAGGTATGGCACATAGGTGCCGCCGGGGCCGCGCGCGGCGCGCCGGTAGCTGCCGGGCGACCCGACGCCGGTGTCGAACGAGCCGTCGACGATGTTGCCGTCGCCGTCGGGATCGATGGCGCGGTCGACCAGCCAGTCGAAGTCGGTGCGGAAGTTCTCGTCGTGGCGGTAGTGGGCGCCGTACACGTTGAACCGCCCGCGTTCGAACCCCTGGCCGAGGGCGAACCCGACGTCGGCCGCCCGGTTCGACGCGTCCCGGAACCCGCCCACCACCTCGAAGCCCTCGAACCCCTTGCGGGTCACGATGTTGGCGACGCCCGCCACCGCCTGCGACCCGTACGTCGACGACGCGCCTTCGAGCAGCACGTCGATGCGGTCGATCATCGTGAACGGCAGCGTGTTGATGTCGAAGAAGTCGTTGGCGGTGTTGTCGCCCACCGGCGCGATGCCCGCGCGCCGGCCGTTCACCAGGGTCAGCGTCGACGCCTGGCCGAGCCCCCGCAGGCTGAACTGCGACGTGCCCTGCATGAAGCTCTGCTCGTTGGCCAGCGTGGACCCGGTGTTGGCGGTGACGTCCCGCAGCACGTCCACCGCCTGCACCGCGCCGCCGAGGGCGAGCCGGTCCGCGGCCAGCGTCCGCACCGGGGCGCGCTCGTCGAAATCGGCCCGCGGCGCGATCAGCGATCCCGTCGCGGGCACCGTCACCGTGACGTCCTCGGTCACGTCGCCGAGATCGAGGGTCACATCGAGGGTGGCGGGGAAGGCCGCGGTCACGGTGACGCCGCCGCGCACCACCGGGGCGAACCCGGATCGGGTGACGAGCACGGCGTACACGCCCGGCGGCAGCCCGCTGATGACGTAGCGCCCCTTGCCGTCGGTGACCGCGGCGCCGCGCGCGTCCTCGTTCGAGGCCTCGACGGCGACGCCGGGCACGCGGGCGCCGGTGGCGTCGCTCACCGTCCCGCTCAGGGTCCCGTCCTGGGCGCCGGCCGCCGCCGCGGCCAGAAAGAAGACGAGCAGACAGAGCGTACGGAAGCCGAGGTTCCCGGTCATGACTCTCGGGCTGCGCGCGGCATGCCCACCGCGCCGGGCGGCCTCTCGGGAACCTCGGGGCGGCGCGGGCCGTGAGCCGCCGCCGGGCCGAAAACCGCACACCCCCGGACTCCGACGGAGACGCATGGGTTACTCCGGCAGCGCGAAGACGTAGAGCGCGTTGCCGGTCCGGGCCTGATGGATCTCCGGGTTCAACGTGGCGGTCAGCCCCCGGAAGATGCCGAGCCCGGTCGGGACCGCGACGAACTGCCGGCCGCCGGCCGAGTAGGTGACGGGGAAGCCGTGCGCGGCGTGGCCGAGTCTGGTCTCCCAGAGGACCTCGCCGGTGCGGACGTCGAAGGCGCGGAACCGGCGGTCGGCGTCGCCGGCGAAGACGAGGCCGCCCGCCGTCGTGAGGGCCGACGTCAGGAACGGCGCGCGCTGCTCGCGGCTCCACAGCTCGTCCATCGTGCGCACGTCGTAGGCGGCGAGCCTGCCCACGTTGCCGCCGGTGCCCGGCATCTCGAGGAGCTGCGGCAGCCCCGCCTCGCCGCCCCCGCCGTCTACCATCTCCACCGGCATGCCGGTCATCGTCATGCACATCTGGTGGAGGGGGATGACCAGCGCCCCGCTCCCGGGGTCGTAGGCCGTCGCCTGCCAGTTGTGGCCGCCGTACAGCCCGGGACACGCCGACACGGTGTCGCCGACGCCGGCGTCGCGGATGTCCCGCCGGTACGTCACCCGCCCGGTCCGGCGGTCGATCGACTCGAAGATGTCCTGGAACAGCGTCTCCCGCAGGTCGACGAACGCGCCAGTCCGGCGGTCGAGCTTCCAGAGGATGGCGTCCTTCCCGATGGTGAAGAGCAGCTCGCGGCCGTCGACGTCGACGAGCACCCGCTCGTAGACGCTGTCCATGTCGAGCGTCTCGCCGGGCACGTGCTGGAAGTACCACTCGACCTGGCCGCTGCGGGGGTTCAGGGCGAGGGTCGAGTTGGTGTAGAGGGCGTCGTTCCGGGTCGACATGCCCCGGCTCGCGGCCACCCACGGCTTCGCCTGGGCGGTGCCGATGTAGAAGAGGTCGAGGCCCGGGTCGTAGCTGCCCGGAATCCACGTGTCGCCGCCGGCCCGCAGGTGCGGCGGCACGTCGCCCCACGAGCCGCTGTTCGGGTCGCCGGGGAGGGCGATGGTCGAGGTGCGCCACAGCTCGCGGCCGGTGTCGGGGTCGTGGCCGGTGATGAAGCAGGTCTCGTCCTTGTAGCGCTGGCAGCCGTTGATGCCGCTCACCACCACCCCGTTCGCGACGACGGGGCCGCCGAACTGCATGAAGCCCTGGGTGTAGTCGGCTTTGACGGTCTCCCACGCCACGGCGCCGGTGCGGGCGTCGAGGGCGACGAGGCGGGCGTCGTAGGTGGCCAGAAACACCTTGTCGCCGTACAGGGCGAGGGTGCGGGTGGCGCCCCAGCGCGCGGCGTCGTCGGGCAGGGGATGGCGGTACTCCCACAGCACGTCGCCGGTGGCCGCGTCGAGGGCCTGGGCGACGTTGCCGGGGTGGGCGAGGAACATCATCCCGTCGTGCACGAGGGGGGTGGTCTGGCTGTTCCCGTCCTCGATCGCCACCGCCCACGCGAGCCGCAGGCCGCCGACGGTGTCGCGGTCGATCTCGTCGAGGGGGCTGTAGCCGTGGTTGTCGAGGGTCCGCCGCCAGCTCGGCCAGTCGGCCGCCGGGGGGTCCTGCAGCAGCGCGTCGGTGACCGGGGTCAGCGTCGGCGCGCGCCGGGGGCCGTACCGCGTCGTCCGGGCCGCGGCGTCCTCCGCCGCCCCGGTCCCCGCCGCCCCGCCGAGCCCCAACGCCGCCGCGATCGCCGCCGGGTCCGCCTGGGGCTCAGGCCCGGCCGCCGGGTCCGCCGCCGCGGTCAGCGGCACGCCGCCCGGCGCCGGCGCGTTCGACTGGATCACGAGGGCCACGAGGCCGGCATAGGCGTCCTCGCTCAGCGTGCCGCCGAGGCCCGGGGGCATCTCGTCGCGGATGTACGCGAACAGCTCGGCCGCGGTCCGCCCGACCCAACGGCTCTCGAAGCCGAGGCCGGTCAGCGCGGGCCCGTGCGACCCGCCCTCCAGGGCCGCCCCGTGGCACTCGGCGCACGCGCCGGCGTAAACCGCACGGCCCAGCGCGACCTGCGCCTCGGTGAACCCGTTCCCTTCGGCCACCTGACCCGCCCCGGCGGCGGCGGGCGTGAGCGCCGCCACCACCGCCGCCGTCAGACCGGCCGTCAACCGTCTCGGCATGGACACTCCTTCGCGCCGGCACCGCCCGATGTCCGCCCGATGTCCCGGCATCGGTTCACAAGCCCGCGAAACTCTCTTCCGCGGCGCGCCACGCCTTCTCCCTGAGTCCGCACGGCACCATCAGGACGGTAGCGAGAATCACCCTGCCACGCGCCGGGCACGTCATCCTTCGGAAACGGGTTTCCCCTGGCACAGGCGGAAGACGGGGCCGACTCACCGCCCACCCGCAGCCGGCGGATCGACGACGACGCTGGCCCCGAGCAGCGGCGTGGCGTACTCGCGGCGGACCGCCCGCGGCGGGGGCACCGGCCCCACCTCGAGGCCGGCGGCGATGCGCACCGGCGAGAACCGGTCCCGCGGCACGACCTCGGCCACCTCGCTCCAATGGTCCTCGACCACGATGGAGACGGCGGGCGGCCCCGGCAGGAAGCCGGGGCATCCGGTCAGGGACGCGTGGAACACGGCTCACGGCTCCTCGTGGGTGTGGATGTAGCGCTCGCCCCGCGCCACCGCCAGCCGGCCCGCGGCGAGCCGGTGCTCGTTGGTGACGCCCTCCGAGCACGCCTCCTCGAAGAACTCGTACTCGCCGTCGCGCCCGATGCGCCCCATGTCGAACCGCAGCGTCCACGGGCTCGTGAACACGGTGGGGTCCTCCATCGTCGCCTCGTAGCGCAGCGTGTCGTCGTCGAGCAGGGTGTAGCGCTCGACCACCCGCAGGTTCTCGCTGTAGAAGCTGCCGTGCGAGTCGAGCCACGGCTCGTCGTTGAAGTTGGTCACCTCGACGACCAGCGTGTCGCCCTCCCAACGGCCGCGCGAGTCGCCGTTGTACATCTTGATGCCGCCGCCCACGTGCGCGCGCCCGTCGGTGGGAATGATGCGGTAGGCGTGAGCCCACTCGTAGAGGATGACCACGTGGCCCTCGTTCTGGCGGATCTCCAGGTCGCCGCGGTAGTTGCTGCGCGGCGCGCCGAGGAGCAGGCACCGGTCTTCGGGGTCGATGTGGGCCAGCTCGGTCGGCGTCTCCATGTCGTAGAGCATCTCGGTGCGCCGCTCCGCCGCCCACGCCTGGTAAGGGATGCGCCCGTCCGGCGGGTCGACGATGAGCTGAAACGGCAGGCCCAGCCGCTCGGGGCCGCGGCTCTGCATGCGCGCGTGGATCGCGTCGCAGCATCCGTCCTCGATGCTGTGCGAGGCGTTGGCCGGCCCCCCGTCCCAGTACCCCTGCAGGTCGGGGCGCCCGTCGGCGGTGCGCCGCGGCGACCACGCCGACTCGGCGGGCTGGCCGGCCTCGGCCGCCCCGGACGCGGTCTCCGCGCCGGCCGTGGCTTGCGCTTCGGCTTCCGCCCCCGCCCCCGCCGGGGACCGACCGAACGCGGAAGACGGCAGCAGGCCGCCCGCGATCAGGCCGGCCGTCGCCAGGACACCCGCGACAGCGTGTCTGCTCTTCATCATCGTCGCCTCTCCCTCGCCCGGAGAGCGTCGCCCGCGGCTCCGCCCGCCGACCCTGCCTGAACTCTGCGCCGTTCTCTACGGCGCACACGCCCGGCCCGAAATCGTGCCTGCGGCTTACCGCGGCTCGTCCGGCCGCGCCCCGACCGCCAAGTCCTCCTCCGCGTAGGCGTAGCACTCGTACTCGAGCAACTGCACCCCCGGCTCCTGCCGGCGGTAGAGCGGCATGCGGATGGTCCACGGCCGGGTGAACACCTCCGGGTCCTCGATTCTCGCCTCGTACAGTAGGTGGTCGGGGCCGGTCGGCGTGTACCGCTCCACCACGTGCAGGGCGGTGCTGTGGAAGTTGCCGGCCCGGTCGAACCACGTCTCGTCGTTGAAGTGGATGACGTCGACGACGAGGGTGTCCCCCTCCCACCGGCCCCGCGAGTCGCCCATCCAGAAGTCGATGTGTCCTTCGGGGTGCGGCGTCCCGTCCATGTAGACCGTCCGGCTCGCATGGACGTACTCGTAGAGGATCAGGATCCGATTGGAGAACTGCAGGATCTGGAACGGATACGGCATGTAGGTGATGCGCGGCACCCCCGGCATGGCGCACCGGGCCTCGGGGTCGGCCGTCGCCCGGTTCTCGAAGTTCCGCTGCTTCTGCTCGAGGGCCCACGGCTGGTAGGGAATCCCGCCGCCCACCACCACGCTCTGGCCGGCGGGGATGCCGCGGCTGCCCGAGTGGTCCTCGAGGTCCCACGCGGCGGTGTTCAGCGCCTGCCAGACGCCCTGCAGGTCGGGCTGGCCGTCGCTCGTCCGCGGCGGCACGTAGGGCTCCCCGCCCGACTCCCGTGCCTGGCCGGCCGCCGGGGCGGCGAACAGGCTCAGCATCAGGACCGCCGCACCGCACCCCCGCACCCACCGTCCGAAATCAGTCATCAGCAACTCCGCCACGGATTACCCGGCGCGCCTGGAACGCGCTGGCTACGTCTGCTACCTGCACGCGCCCGCGCCGCCGTCCGCCAGAGGAAGGCCTTACCCCGCCCGCCGTCCCGGCGGCCGGATCCGCGCGCGGCGCTCGCCGCCCGCGGCCCGCGTCTCCGCCCGGGGCCCTCGCCGCCTCCGCCGCCCGACCCGCCCATCGTCGCCGGGCGGCTCCGTTTGGGCATCCGCCCAACCGGCTTGGAGTCCGCACCGGTCCCCGCGGAGCCCTAGCGGTTCGGCTCGGGCGCGCCCGTGCCCGACGAGCCCGCGAACAGGTTGCGGCCGTCGGGGAAGGTGATGGTGATGCCGTTGGCGGTCGGCGTCGCGTCCTTGGCCTTGTAGCCATCGACGACGATCTCCAGGCCCGGCGGGAAGTCGCTCCGCCGCAGGCCGCGCCGCAGCAACGCGGTCGGATTGCCCAACTCGACCGCCCAGTTCACCACTTCCCCGTCGGGACCGGCGACGTCCATGTGGATCCACCCGTGCGGATTCACCCACTCCAGCTCGGTCAACGTCCCCTTCAGGGTGACCGGCTGGTCGATGTCGAACTCGGCCGAGAACGAATGGTGCGCCGACACAACCGCCCCCGCCAGCAGCACCCCGAGAGCCGCGACGCCGACACACAGCATTCTCATTGCCCAGACCTCCTGCCGTCCCGAAAACCACGCGTGTAGCCGCAGGGTACACCCGCGCCGGTCGAGACGCAATCCGGCCGACGAAGGAAGACCCGGCCGGCTGACGCTCGGGCGGATCCGTCGCCGCGGAGACCGGCGGCGCACGGCCGGCGCCGCGAACAAATCCGGCACGGCGGCGTATCCTTGAGCAACGGCCGGCCCCGGCGCGCGGCGTGGAACCGCCGCCGGGCCGCCCCACCGACGACCCCCCACAGGAGGGAGACCCGCGAATGCCCAGTCTGATGCCGAGGCGCGACCACTTCGCCGCCACCGTCGGCCCGTTCTTCTTCATCGTGCAGCAGCAGACCGTCGCCATCGTGCAGCGGCTCGGCAAGTTCGACCGGCTCGCCCAGGCCGGCCTGCACATCAGGGTGCCGTTCATCGAGAAGGTCGCGGGCACCGTCAACCTGCGCGTGCAGCAGCTCGACGTCGAGGTCGAGACGAAGACCCGCGACAACGTGTTCGTCCGCGTCATCGTCTCCGTGCAGTACTACGTGCTGGCCGACAAGGTCTACGACGCGTTCTACAAGCTCGACGACCCCGTCAACCAGATCAAGGCGTTCGTCTTCGACGTGGTGCGGGCGCGGGTGCCGAAGATCAAGCTCGACGACGTGTTCGAGAAGAAGGACGAGATCGCCGGCGCGGTCAAGAACGAGCTGTCGCAGGTGATGGACGACTTCGGCTACGGCATCGTCAAGACCCTCGTGACCGACATCGACCCCGCCCCCAAGGTCAAGGAGGCCATGAACGAGATCAACGCCGCGCAGCGCATGCGCGCCGCCGCCACCGAGAAGGGCGAGGCGGAGAAGATCATGCAGGTCAAGGCGGCCGAGGCCGACGCCGAGGCCAAGGCCCTCTCGGGCAAGGGCGTGGCCGACCAGCGGCAGGCCATCGTCGAGGGGCTCCGCGAGTCGGTCGACGAGTTCCAGCGGACCGTCCCCGGCACCTCGCCGCACGACGTGATGAACCTGATCCTGATGACGCAGTACTTCGACATGCTCAAGGACATCGGCCAGTCGTCGAAGGCCAACACCATCCTGCTGCCCCACTCGCCCGGCCACGTCGGCGACATCTCCACGCAGTTGCGCGACGCCATCATCACCGGGAACGAGGCCGTCCGCCGGCAGGCGTAGGCGGCCGTGGCCGAGTCCCGGCTGAGCGATGTCGGTGCGACGCGCGGGCTTCACCCCGCCGTGACGAACCGGCGTCGGCAGGCGAAGCGACCGCGCGCGGTAGGATCGCGCCCCGAAGGAGCCAACCATGTCCCGAGTACAGCTTGCGATCAACGTGACCGACCTCGACAAGGCGGTCGACTTCTACTCCCGCCTGTTCGACACGCCGCCCGCGAAGGTGAAGCCCGGCTACGCGA
The DNA here is from genome assembly GCA_963664545.2 of Vicinamibacterales bacterium. Classification (GTDB taxonomy): domain Bacteria; phylum Acidobacteriota; class Vicinamibacteria; order Vicinamibacterales; family UBA8438; genus JAJEEA01. The sequence continues at coordinate 6,200,171 of OY761475.2, forward strand.
ACTTCGCGATCGCCGACCCGCCGCTGAAGCTGGTCCTCTTCGAGGGTCCGGAGGGCGCGACCCTCAACCACCTGGGCGTCGAGGTCGAGACGGCCGGGGAGGTCGCGTCGGCGGAACGGCGCCTCAGCGGAGCCGGCCTCGAGACGACCGGCGTCGAGGACACCGTCTGCTGCTACGCCGAGAAGACGGAGACCTGGCTCGCCGACCCCGATGGGGCGCGCTGGGAGTGGTACGTCAAGTCGGGCGACGCCGGCCAGCTCGAGAAGACGGTCACCGGCGGCCGGCCCACCGGCACCGGGACCGACGGGGCACCAGCCACCTGCTGTTCCTGAGGCGCACGCGCCCGGTGCGGGATGGAGGGTCAGTCGAGTTCACGGTGGGAGGGACGATGGTATTGCTGGTTCGCAATCGCGTGCAGGACGTCGACCGGTGGAAGCGCGTCTTCGACGCACAGGCCGCCGCGGGCACCGCGGCGGGGCTGACCGTTCTCCAGGTGTGGCGCTCGGTTGACGCGCCGGACCAGGTTTTCTTCCTGCTGGACGTCGAGGATCGTGAGCGGGCGGAGGCGTACATGGCGTCGCCGGAGGCGGCCGCGGTCGGCGTCGAGGCCGGCGCTCTCGACGGCGAGGTCCACTTCCTCGAAGCGTTGCCCTGATGCTGCGGGCCGCGGGCCCGTTGCGGGGGCCGGTGTTCTCGCCGCGCGCCCAGACCGCACGCGGCACCACGCCGCCGCGGTCCCCACGGGACGTCCCTGGCCTGCGGTGCTCTCGCCGCGCGCCCAGACCGCACGCGGGACCCCTGTCCGCCAGCGGCGGCTCCGGCTACTTGCTGCTACGCTACCCTTGGTTGGGGCCAATGCGGGACAGCGGACACGAACGGACCCCTGCGCGGTCGCAGCCGCGCGGTCGCGCCGCGACGGCGTCGGGCGAATCCGTCCGGCTTGGCATCTCGAGCTGCCTGCTCGGCGAGGCGGTCCGCTACGACGGCGGCCACAAGCGCGACGCCTACCTGGTCGAGACGATCGGCCGGCTGGTCGAGTGGGTGCCCGTCTGCCCCGAGGCGGAGCTGGGCCTGGGGACGCCGCGCGAGCCGATACGCCTCGTCCGCGACGCCGGCCGGACCGACGGCGTCCGGCTCGTCGGCCGCAGCGGGGTCCGGTTGACGGGCCGGATGCAGCAGTTCGCCCGCAGCCGCGTGCGCGCCCTGGCGAAGGACGACCTGAGCGGGTACGTCCTGAAGAAGGACTCGCCGAGCTGCGGGATGGAGCGCGTGAAGGTGTGGGCCGACGACGCCCGGGCGTCGGAGCGGAACGGCCGGGGCCTCTTCGCGGCCGAGCTGCTGCGGCAGTACCCGAACCTGCCGGTCGAGGAGGAGGGCCGGCTGCACGACCCCGCCCTGCGCGAGAACTTCTTCGAGCGCGTCTTCGCCTACCGGCGCCTGCGCGCCCTCCTCTCGTCGCGGTGGAACGTCGGCGCCCTCGTGCGCTGGCACACCGCGCAGAAGCTCGCCCTGATGGCCCACTCCCCCATCCGCTACCGCGAGCTCGGCCGGCTAGTGGCCGAGGCGGCCGAGATTCCGCGGGCCGAGCTGGGGCGGCGCTACGAGGACGAGTTCATGTCCGCGATGCGGATTCGGGCGACCCGGGCGCGCCACACCAACGCCCTCATGCACGCCGTCGGCCACTTCAAGCGGCGCATCGACGCCGCATCGCGCGACGAGCTGCTCGCGGTGCTCGAGGACTACCGCCTCGGCCTCGTCCCCCGCATCGTGCCCCTGACCCTCGTGCGCCACCACGCGCGGCGGCTGGAGGTGCAGTACCTGCAGGACCAGACCTACCTCCACCCCCACCCGAAGGAGCTGGCGCTGCTGAACCACGTCTGACGGCGGCGGCTGGGCGCAGACGGACGATGGCCGGCCGGAGGAGATCAATACCCGCGCGGAACTGCACCCGTGAACGGGCGCGACCACGGTGACGGACGGCCGGCGATGCAGGGTTGCCTGGCGGCGGCCGGCGCAAATCACTTCCCGCAGTATCGCGCCGACCGGGACACGGCAGAGTGTCTCGTTCAGCGTCCCCTACGGCTTGGCGACGTTCCAGTACACGCCCGCCCCGCCGTAGGTGTCGCCGAGCTCGGCGAGCCAGACGGCGCGTTCGATGTCGTCGGGGCCGCCGTCCGGCTTGGCGAAGCTGTAGGTGGCCTGCCCGCGGTTCTGGCCGGGGGCCTCGTCGTCGGCGTAGGTGTAGAGGGCGTAGCCCTTGTAGGCCCACTGGCGGGTCCCGTCGGCGCGCGCGATGACCTCCCAGAAGCCCGTCGACTGGGCGTCGGCGGGCGCATGGAACGGACGCCAGAGCTTCAGGCACTCGTCGTCGGCGCACGCGTTGCCGCCCAGCCGCTTGCCCCGGTGCCACGCGTTCTTGAAGCTGTCGCGCAGGTTGCGCCCGCCCCAGTACTTCTGGAACGCGGAGCCCGAGTACAGGGTCATGCCGTCGAGCGACAAGGCGTCGCCGTAGCCCTCAAGCGCGGTCACCGCCACCCGCGGCGGGCGGAAGCTCTCGGTCAGCACGGCCATGCGCCAGCGCGGGTCGGCGGCGCGGCCGTGGGCGTCGCCGGGCAGGAGGTCGCCGCGGTAGCGGTAGAGGGGCCGACCGCGGTACGCCCACTGCCGGGAGCCGTCGGCACGGCTCGCCACCGAGAAGTTGCCCACGTCGAGAGCGAGGGCGGGGGCCGCGACCGGGCGCCAGTCCATGGCGCATCCGCTGTCGGAGCAGCCCTGGCCGTCGTCCGCGGCGGCACCGTCGAACGCGTAGAGGGTGAACCCGGCGAAGTCGGTGAGGACCACGGCCTGCGCCGACAGCACGAGCCCCGCCTCGATGCCGTCGGGCGCGGCGATGGACCGGTGCGGCTCGAAGCGGGCGACCCGCCATTCCGGGGGCGGCAACAATGCCCCCGCCGCCTCCGGCCGCTCGGCCAGCTTCAGGTTCGCCGTCTCGGCGAGGCCGACGTTGGTCGCGACCTCGCCCGGCTCCTCCTCCCGCGACCAGGTGTGGAGCGGACGCAACTGGTAGGCCCACTGCAACCGGCCGTCCGGGCGGCGCAGCAGCGACCAGTCGGCGAAGGGCTCGGCGTCGTCCCGCGCCAGCAAGGGCGGGAACTCGGCCGCGCAGGCGGCCACGCAGGCCGAGCCGCCGGTCCGATAGTCCTCCGCGAACAGGAGGGTGCGGCCCTCCTCGTCGCCGAGCCGCGTCCAGAGCAACTGGGCGGCCGATGCCGACAGCTCGCGCACGACCTCGACCAGGGTCACCCCGGGCGGCACGGTCGGCGGTGCCGTCTTCTTCTCTTCCGCCACGGCGGCGGACGGCCCGAGGGCCGCGCACGCCATGGCAACCACCAGCCACCGGAGCGCCGGCTCACGAAAGACCGACTTGCAGCAGTGCAGACCCATCATGACCACTCTCCAGCCTCGGCGCCGACGGCGACCGGCCCCGCCCCTACCCCCTGGCGACGCATCCTGCGACTCGCACGGGCTCCTGGCGGCGCAACGTCCGCCCACACGCCCCGAGAACGACCTCAAACCGCCCTCGCGTCGAACGCGGGAGCTGCCGAACCCCACCCGGCGCGGCGCGGTATCTCGTCACGCGCGCCCGGCACGATCTCGAACCCTCGTCGAAGCGGGCGCCGCCACCCCGGCCGGCGGTCAGGCCAGCACCTCGGTGAACGGACGCGACACCTGGTTCGACTCGGTGCCCCAACTGCCGTTCACCAGCCCCAGCGCCTGCTGGATGGTGAACCCGACGCGGGTGGCCGCGTCGCCCTCCGCGGCGACATGCAGCCCCGTCTTCATGCGGCCCCCGCCGCTGCCGGCGGTGAGGATGGGGTAGCGCTTCATCGAGTGCATGCGCGCCTCGCCGTGGTCGGTGAACGCGAAGACCACGGTGCGGTCGAGCAGGGTGCCTTCACCCTCCTGGACCCCGTCCAGGGTCTGGACGAACTCCCGGAAGAAGTCCATCATCCGCTCGGCCAGCCACTTGCAGCCGGGCTGGTATCCGAGCTCGGGATGAATCGGCTCCTCGTGGGTCAGGGCATGGTAGGCGTTCACCTCGCCGGGCAGGCGCAGCCGGGAGAACGCCGAGCCCATCGTCAGGTTGAAGATGCGCGTCTGGCCGCACGCCATCGCGTGGGCGAGAAGCCGCGCGAACTGCCGGTGGGTGCGCTCGACCTGCTCGACGAGGGCACCGATCTCCTCCGTCCCCGCCTCCGGCACCCTGCACGCGGGCAGCGGCGCGGGCCGGTCGAGCTCGAACGCCAGCTTCTGCTCCAGGTCGCGCACCGACGAGAAGTACTCGTCGAGGCGCGCGCGGTCCGTGGCCGACACCGACGACATCAGCTTCCGGCGCTGCTCGGACACGGCGGAGAGCACGCTGTGGCGAACCATCACCGCCGGGTCGGGCTGGAACTCGGCGAGGTTCGGGTCGCGGAAGCCGTCGCCGAAGATGCGCGCGTAGAGGGCGAGGGGCGACGTCTCGGACGGGTTGAGGCCGCTCGACCCCCGCGCGCTCCAGCTCGCGCTGCGGTCGCCGTCGCAGGTCACCTCGAGCGAGCGGAACCGCGTGCCCCGGCCGATGTGGTCGCCGATGAGGGTGTCGATGCTCGTCGAGTAGTCGCCCCCGTTGCGCGACACTATGCCGGTGGCCTGGCCCTGGGCCCCCGAGTAGTGGTTCTGGTTGACCTTGCCGTCCAGGAACACCTGCATGCCGCTGAACAGGTTCATCTTCGACCGGATGGGCTGCAGGCCCGCGAGGTGCTCGGGCATCTCGTAGTCGGGACCGGCGATCGCCGGCTCCCAGTGGTTGGGGATGAGCCCGAGCCCCCAGAACCACGTGCCGAAGCAGGGCGGCAGCGGCGCCCCGGTCGCCGCGTACGCCGTCCCATTCGCGTTCAGGAACGATTCCAGCACCGGCAGCCCCACGGTGACCGCGGCGCCGCCCCTCAGCATGCCCCGCAGCACGGTGCGGCGGCCGATCTCGCGTGTCCCATTCATGTCGCTTCCTCTTCGTTCTCGAAATCCTGGGCGACACCCCCGCCCGTCACGACGCGCCGGGCACAACTGTGTAGAAGCCGGGATGCCGCGCGATGCGGCGCATGAGCGCGCGCCACTTCAGGCCGCCGTCCGCCAGTTCCGCCTCGACGTCGGCGAGCCACGCCCGTTCGCCGTCCGTCGGCGGGCGCGCCGCGCCGTACGAGAACGCCCGCTCGATGAAGCACGACGCCGCCCGCGGGTCGTCCCGCAGCGCCTCGGCCAGCCCCTCGGGGCCCGCGTAGGTCCGGCCGTTCAGCGCGCCGCTGGCGTCGATGGGCGCCCCGTTCTCCATCGTCCGGTAGCCGCCGGCCGCGTCGAACACCTCCAGGGTGAGCCCGATGGGGTCCGTCAAGTTGTGGCAGCTCGCGCACGCGGGGTTCCGCCGGTGCACGGCCAGCCGGTCGCGCGTGGTCCGATGGTCGGGGTTGTAGGTGTCCTGCAGCAGGCTGAAGTCGACGTCCGGCGGCGGGGGCGGCACCGTCCGGCACAGGAAGATCTGCTGCACCGCCTGCCCCCGCAGCGTCGGGGACGACCGCCCCGGATGCGAGTGGAGGGCGAGGAAGCTCACCTGCCCGAGCAGCCCCACGTGGCTGTTCCCCTCGGGGAAACGGTACGGGACCCACGGCACCGCCCCGCCCAGCTCCTGCGAGCGCGGCAGCGGCGCCCCGTAGATCGCGGCGAGGGGCGGGGTCAGGAAGGTGTCGCGGGTGACGAACAGGTCGCGGTAGTCGCGGTTGCGGTTCAGCAGGTGGTCGACGACGGTCCGCAGGGTCTGCTCGCGCGCGTCGTCCTCGACGTTCTTCGTGAACCGGGGGAAGAGGCTCGAGTCGATGGAGAGCGTCGCGAAACGGTCGAGCTCGAGCAGGTCCGAGAAGAACGCGCGCACCCCCTGCTCGGCCCGCGGCGACGCCAGCAGCCGCCCGACCTGCCGCTCGATCCCCTCGGGGGTGAGCAGCTCGCCCGACTCGGCGGCGTCGAGCAGCAGGTGGTCGGGGGCGCGGTCCCACAGGAAGAAGCTGAGCCGCGACGCCCGCGACCACGCGTCGAGCCGCAGCTTGCCGGGGTCGGCGGGGTCCGGCTCGCTGCGCTCGACGCGGAACAGGAACTCCGGTGCCACCAGCATCCCCGCCAGGGCCGCGCGCAGCCCCGCGTAGTAGCCGCCCAGGGTCTCGGCGGCGGCGCGCGCCACCGCGACGTAGAGCTCGGTCTCGCCCTCGGTCAGGGGGCGGCGGAACAGGAACCGCCCCGCCCGCGTGACGAACCGCGCGGCGCACGCGTCGTCGGGGGCGTCCTCGGCCGCGGGCCGGCACGCGATGAGGGTGGCCCGGCGGGCCGGATCCGTCACCTGCTCGGCGATCTGCTGCGCGAGGGCCTCGTAGCGCTCCACCTCGGCCGCGGTCAGGGTGCTTCGCCGCGCCCCGACCGCGAGGAGCCCGCGGTCGCGCACGCCGAGCACGGCGGTCCCCTCGTCGACCCGGATGCCCGGCCCGAAGACGTCGTGGACGGCGCGCTGGTACTGGGCCGGGGTGAGCCGCACGAACGTCAGCTCCTCCGCCGCGCCCGGCGCAGCCGATGCGCCGACGGTCAGTCCGACGATCAACGCCGCGAAACGCCGCAGCCCCCACAGCCGAAACCTCGCGTTCATGGTCCCCACTCCTGGGCGGCGATTCATCCGCCGACCAGCGCCGCAAGGCGCCGGATCTGCCGCAGCCAACCTGACGTGCATATCCTCACTCCGGTCCAGGGCGACATCCGGCGGGCGAAAGCGCGGGGCACCGCGTCGCCGAATCTGCAAGCCCACGCTGCTGTCCTTTCCGCGGCGCGGCGGGGCGGCGGCACCCGACTTGTCATCGGCGTCGCCGAATCTGCAAGCTCCCGTCCTCACTCCGGGTCCAGCGTCACGTTCTCGTGCACCGCCGGCCCGCTCAGCGCCGGCCCGGGGCCGACGGCCTGCGCCACGACCTCGCCCGCGAGGGTCGCGTGGAAGGCGGGCACCGTCTCCAGGAAGTAGGCGGCCGAGATCGCGGTGTTCTCCCCCGTCTCGGGGTCGGGCACGGCGTCGGCCAACCGCTTCATCGCGTAGTACACGCCCGGCAGGTCCACCTGGGCGTTCTCCTCGCCGCGGATCGCGAGGTAGTGGAAGTAGTCGCGCCAGGGCTGGTAGCCGCCGATGATGCCCGACGCGCCGCCGTGGTCGGCCATCTCCAGGCGCAGCCGGGTCCCCGTGAACCGCAGGATCGCGTAGAACTGCGACTCGCCCTGCATCGAGAAGTCGCCGGGCTCGATGGTGAGGACGCCGTCCTCGATGCGGCCCGCGAACTCGCTGTGCGAGCGCGGGTCGGGGTCGACGACGTAGGTGGCGCCCGACAGCACGCCGACGCGCGCGTCGCGCATGGCCACGTTCAGCGATCGGTCGAAGGTGACGGTGACGGGGCCGTCGCCGTCCAGATCGTCCCCGGTGACGGACATCAGCCACGCGGGCATCGCGTCGAGCGCGGTGTCCCAGGCGATGTCCTCGTTGTAGGGCCGCACCGGCCGGCGCACCTGGTAGACCTCGAAGCAGCCTAGGGCGCGCCACATCTGGTTGTCGACGCCGAGCTCGCCGCTGACCGGATCCTCGAACGAGCCGGGCTCGACCACGCCGTTCAGGTTGAACCCGTGGGCGAAGCGGCCCTGCGCCGTCCGGACCTGCGGGTCGGCGACGAGAACGGGCACGTTGCCGGGGTTGACCGCCCGGCCGTTCAGGCGCGGGAGCTCGTTGACCGGCACCCGGTTGCCGGCCGCGTCGACGCCGTTGGCGAGGATGCCCCTGGCCTCCGCTTCGCTGAAGCCCCGGCCGACGAGGCGCCGCACCTTCAGGTCGGTGAGCCCGCCGTTGTCCCCCTGCGGGCAGGTGTCCGCGTTCGCCCAGGTCGCGGTGTGGACCATGGAGACCACGTAGCCGCGCGTCTCGGCGACCGCGGTCGGTGGGGTGCCGGCCAGCACGGAGGTCAGCACAAGGGCGGCCAAGCCGGCGCCGCACGATCCCGCCCGGAGCATTCTTCGAGGCCGCGCGCCGTCAGTGGTCATCGCCCCTCCTGAAGGGTCAACCATGCCCCGACGAATGTTGGATGTCAAGATCAGCGGCCGGACGGCGATTCCGGCGCGCTTCACCGACCTCACCGGCTCCAGACAAGCCCGCGAACCGCCGGGACCGACCGCTGTGGCAGGAGTCGGCCGACGTCGCGCCGACGTGGGTGCGCGCCAACGCGGAACACCTCGTCGGCGCCGGTCGGGCTCGAACGGCGCCGCGCGATCTCGGCCCGGACCTCGGCTTGACCGGCCTTGAACTGGTCCGATGTGACGTGGCCGCCCTCCTCCGTGACCTCCCGGAGGGCGTCGGTAAGCGCGTCCGCCTAGGGCGTGAAGTCGGCCGCGGTCAGCGACTGACGGTCATCTCACGAATCTGACGTGCACCCGTCGCCAATCAGCCGTCCGACCCGTGGTCGCGGCGGACGCGGGCGAGCAGGTCCTCCGCCGTCGCGCACTCGATGATCCACTCGCCGACACGCCCGAGCCGCTCCGGGTCGGTGACGCCGGCCAGCGCCGCCGCTAGGCCCTCGACGGCCGCGTCGTCGAACTTCCGGGCCGCCAGACGGCAGAGCAGCGCCCGCTCCTCGGCGCGGCCCTCGTCGCGCCCCTGCTCGATGCCCTGCGCCCGGCCCCGCTCTAGCCCCTGCTCGATGCCCTGCGCCCGGCCCCGCTCTAGCCAGTCACGCGTCCATTCACCCAAGGTCTCTTCCAGCATCGTCTGCGCCTCCTCCAACCGCGCCAGCGTGTCCCCCGCCCCGGACGGCAGCCGGCCCGACGCCCCCAGCCTCCCGCGGAGCCACGCCCCGAACGCCCGCCTCAGGTGCTCGTCGCCCGCCGCCCGCACCAGCTCGCCCAGCGCCCGAAGCGCGGCGTCCAGGCCCGGCGCGTCGCGCGCCCGCTCCAGGCCGACCAGCGCCGACACCAAGTTGTCCGCCGGCAGGTCCGCCGCGGGCGCCCGCCCCACGTCCAGGACATAGTATCGCAGCGACGGCCGGGACGGCGCCGCCGCCGCGAACATGTCCGCCACCTCGACCGGCGCCGTCCAACGCCGGGGGCCGTTGTAGAGAACCACTGGCAGGATCGACGGCAGCGCGCCGTGCTCGCTCAGCACGCCGTCGGCAACCAGGCGCTGAAGGACCATCGCGGTGTAGGCGAGCATGCGCACCGCCATCGCGGGGTCGACGGTGGCCTGGAACTCGAGGAGCAGCACGAGGTAGAGCCAGCTCTCGTCGCGGAACTGGACGCGCCAGACGAGGTCGCCGTGGCGCTGCCGCAGGTCTTCGCCGACGAACGAGGCGGGCAGGGGGGTCAGGGTGTCGAAGTCGAGCGCGTCGCTCCAGCCCCGGGCGGCGAAGCCGTCGAGCAGGTCGCGGACCATGCGCGGGCGCGAAAAGAGCAGCTTGTAGGCGGGGTCGTGCATGCGTGCTCCCGGCGGCGTCCCGCGTCGCGGGCGCGCGGCGTGCGAGGCGTGCGGCACCCCCGCCGGATTGCGGGAGGCCGCTCGCCCGCCGACGGGGTGTCCAGGAGCAAGAAAGGGGCCAACGCGGGAACAGCCCGCGGACACGGGGAACGGACCCCGACGGAGGGCCGACGGCGCAGGAACTGCGACGCCGGGCGGTCCCGGCGGTCGCAGCGGCCGCGACCGTTGTCGAGATCTCGAATCGGCGCCGTCAGCCGTCGGGCGCACGACAAGAGAGTTTGAGCGTTGCCGGAGTTGACCGCCCGGCCGTCCAGGCGCGGGAGCTCGTTGATCGGCACCCGGTTGCCGTCCGCGTCGCCGCCGCCGGCGAGGATGGCCCTCGCCTCGTCCACGCTGAAGCTCCGGCCGACCAAGCGCCGCACCTCGAGATCGCCGTCCGGTGTTCATAGCATATGTGCTATATTCCGGTCTGTGCGCTGGTCGGTCGAGGCCCTGAACGACACTGTCGAAAGGGAGCTCGACGCCCTGCCCGCCGACATGCGCGCCCGGTTCGTGCGCATCAGCGAACTGATCGCTGCGGTCGGACTCGACCGTCTGCGTGAGCCGTACGTCAAGCACGTGCAGGGTCCGCTCTGGGAAATGCGCCTGACCGGCCGCGCCGGGGTAGCCCGAGCCCTCTACGTCACGGTCCGCAATCGACGCGTCGTGATCGTAAGGGTATTCGTCAAGAAGACGCGCAAGACGCCCGCTGGCGAGGTTCGACTGGCCCTGCGGCGGGCGCGCAAGGTGATCGAATGAGCAACCTGCGAGACCTGCACCGGAAGTGGAGCCGCGACCCGGCGTATCGTGAAGCCTACGACGCTCTCGATACCGAGTTCACGCTGACGCGCTCGCTGATCGAGGCGCGCCTGGCCGCCGGGCTGACACAGGCTCAGTTGGCCGAACGCATGGAAACGACCCAATCGGTCGTCGCTCGACTCGAGGGCGGGCAGGGGAATCCCTCGACCCGCACCCTGGAGGCGCTCGCCAGAAGTACCGGGACGCGTCTCCGGATCTCCTTCGAGCCCGTCGATCCGTTCGCCGACGCCAGCATCGACGAGCTCGTGGACCGGTTGAGGAGGAAGCTCCCCTGCGGCGCACTCCTGCCGCTGGCGGAGAAGTTCTCCTACCGCAAGGGCGAGAAAACGCTCCTCGAACGGGCCGCCGACTTCCGGAACCAGGGGTACCTGACGGGTCCGCAGGCGTCCGAACTCGTGAAATGGAAGACGGATCGCCAAGCGGGGAACTTCTCGACGAAGAACTCGGATGAGACCGTCAAGCGGGCGACGGCGGCCGCCGCCCGATGCGCCGACGAACGTCCCGAATTTCCCGAGCAGGCGGCGGACGCCCTGAACGAGCTGAACGCCGTCAGCTACCCGACCGCCTCGGTATTCCTCACCGCGTGGAACCCCGACATGTTCGGAATCCTGGACGCACGCACCTGGCGCGCGCTGCATCGCCTCACGGGCTCGTCGGCCTTCGACCGAGGCACGCGCACGCTGTTCAAGCGTGACGAGTTTCGGCTCTATACCCGGCTTCTCAGGCGATGGAGTGCCGTGGTAGAGGAGGACGTTTCGCCGCGCGTGATCGACAAGGCGCTCTGGCAATACGACCGCGACGTGATGGAGGAACATCCCCCGCGAGGAATCGCCCGCTCCACCACCCTGGCTGACGTGAACCCGGTCTCAGTGGGCCGCGTGTCGAGACCGTTGCGAAAGGACGACGACCTCCTGGGGGAGATGCTCAAAGACGACCGAGCTTGACACGAGCAGCCGCAATCGATCACCCGAGCACCTTCGTTCCCCGCGCGCTGCAGGGTGGAAATACAATCCGATTACAACAATGACGCTGATGTCGGATCAGGGCAACGCCAGCGCCACCCACTCCGCCGACCGGTCGCGGCCGCCGACGGGGACGACGATGAACTGCCGCCCCTCGTGCAGGTAGGTCATCGGCCCGCCGGTGGTCCCCGCCGGCAGCTCGGTCTCCCACACGACCGCGCCCGTGGCCTTGTCGTAGGCGCGGAAGGCCGTGCCCCACATGTTGTCCTGGATGCCGCCGAAGACGTTGCCGCCCTCGCCGATGAAAAGCAGGGTGGCGGTGACCAGGGCGACCGGGCGGCTGGCGATGCCGAGGCGGGGCAGGTCGAGGCCGCGCAGGGCGGGATGGTCGCGCAGCCCGCGGCCGTTGGCGACCCGCCACGCCACGGCGCCGCGGTTGAGGTCGATGGCGGTGAGGCGGCCCCACGGCGGCTTCACGAGGGGGATGCCGTCCAGGTACGGCGCGTCGCGATTGGGGCTGTAGTACATCATCTCCGCGTTCTCCTCGCCCGAGGCGTCCGCGAGGCGGTACACGCGCGGCACGACGTGGGAGAACGCGTAGTAAAGCCCCGTCCCGGGGTCGAAGGCCCCGGTGTTCCAGTTGCCCGAGCCCCACGAGCCGGGGAGGGCGAGGGTGCCGTCGGTGCCGCCGGGTCCGTCGCCGACGAGGGACGGCGGGGTGAACAGGGGGCCGAGGACGAAGCGGCCGGCGACCTCGCGCGCGCGCTCCTCGAGGTCGGCGGTGAAGTCGATGAGGTCGTCCTCGCCGACGCCCTGGTGCGCGAACGGCGGCGGGCGGGTCGGGAACGGCTGGGTCGGCGACGCGTGCTCGCCCGGCACCGTGGACGGCGGCACGGGGCGCTCCTCGATGGGCCAGACGGGTTCGCCGGTGACCCGGTCGAAGACGTAGAGGAACCCGGTCTTGCTCGGCTGCATGACGGCGCGGATGCGGCGGCCGTCCACCGTGATCTCCCCCAGCGTCGGCGGGCCGACGGTGTCGTACTCCCACAGGTCGTGGTGCACCATTTGGAAGTGCCACACCCGCTCGCCGGTGGCCGCGTCCAGGGCGACGAGGCTGTTCGAGAAGAGGTTGTCGCCGGGCCGGTGGCCACCGTAGTAGGCGGCGGTGGGGGCGGTGAGGGGCACGTAGACGATGCCCAGCTCGGGGTCGGCGCTCAGGCAGCACCACGCCCCGAGGTCGCCCGACGCCTCCAGGGAGCCGGCGCCCCAGGTGTCGGCGCCGAACTCGCCCGGCCGCGGCACGACGTGGAAGGTCCACCGCAGCTCGCCGGTCCGCGCGTCGTAGCCCCGCACGTTCTCGGGGGCGCTGCCGCGCCAGCGGGCGCCGCTGTCGCCGGCACCGTCCACCGTGCCCGCGGCCACGACCACGTCGCCGACGACGATGGGGCTCGCGCCGCCGTGCGCGCTGCGGGCGCCCTCGGGGGTCAGGTCGACCCGGCCGCCGTCGCCGAACCCCGCGATCGGCTCGCCGGTCGCGGCGTCGAGGGCGTAGAGGAACCGGTTGCGGAACGCGAAGATGCGGCGGTCTGCGCCGTCGGACCAGAACGCCACGCCGTGGGCGCCCCGGCCCGCGACCCCCGCCAGGGTCGGCTCGCGCGGCCGCTGCAGCCAGCGGGTCTCGCCGGTGGCCGGATCGAACGCCTCGACGAGGCCGACCGCGTTCGACGCGTAGAGCACGCCGTCGACCAGGATCGGCGTGGACCGCAGATAGCCGGACGGCTCCAGCTCGGGGAACGCGCCGGTGAACGACGCGTCGACGGCGGGCCGCCGCCACGCCACCCGCAGGCCGGCGACGTTGGTCCTGTCGACCTGGTCGAGCGGGGCGTAGCGGGTGAAGGCGCGGGTACCGCCGAAGTACGGCCACTCGCTCGACGCCCCGGCCTCGCTCTGCGCCGCGGCGCCCGACGGGACCAGAGCGACGAGGGTCAACGCCGCCAGCGCGACTGTCCGAAGTTGCCGCAAGCTCCCGTTCATCGAAGTCCCTTCAGCCGCACCGACGGCAGCTTCTTCAACCGCTGGTTCTGCGGATCGATCTCGATGCCGGCCGACTCCAGCGCCGTGACGCCCAGCAGCGGCTCGGCATCGGCGTCCCCGAAGATGATGAGCCCGGCCGTGAGCTCGCCCATGAGCTCGATTTCTCCGGTCGTGACGTCCATCGTGATCTCCCGGCCGTCCGCGGTTTCGTACACCCGCTGAGCCCTCGGGGTGAGGCCGATGGCTTCCAGGTGCGGCCGCGGGACGAGCGAGTCTATCGCCCCGGCGTCGACCAGAAACGGCCCCTCCCAGCTCCTCGCGGGATCGGCCGGGTTCCGGATGGTGACGTTGACGTGCATGATGCCCATTCGCCTCTCCGCTCTCCATCATGGTAGCGCGCCTGCGACCACGACTGGCCGCGGCGCCCTGGACACGAGCCCGCGCCCCTATTCCAGCAGCGCCTTGAACACGCCGTCGGCCGGGTCGCGGTAGAACTCGATGTTGATCTTCGTCCACAGGTCGTCGGGCAAGTCGTTCAGGGCCCGGCGGGCCGAGACCGGCATGAGCAGCGTGGCGGCCTGCTTGTCCACCGCGAGCTCCGCCACCGCGACCGGGTTGGGAATCCGCTCTATCGACCCGCCGAGGTTCAGGGGGCCGACGATGATGGTCCCCCCGCGCGTGCTGCGCTCGAGCAGCCCGCCGACGCAGGCCACGAGGACGGGCAGCCCGAGGCCCGCGCCCGACGTGTCGGCGTCGAACGGCCGGAGCTGGATGGTGTACTCGTGGGCACGCGCGTCCCGGTCGCCGACGAGCTCCCTGGCGCGCGCGTAGAGGTTCTGCTCGCCCACCTTGACGCTCTCGCGGAAGGCGGGCGGCACGGGGTGGTTCAGGACCCGGGTGCCGCTGCCGGGGCCGGCGGCGATCTCGATGCGGTAGAGGCCGGCGCCGGCCTCGCCGCGGCCGGGGCCGATGGCCCACACCTGTCCGGGCGGCAGCGGATCGCCGTCGATGGCCTCGTCGCTGTGCAGCTCGGGGGTCGAGACGAACTGCTCGACGCCGTCGACGCCGAGGGTGAAGGAGAAGTGCGTGTTGCGGAACTCGCTCTTCAGGCACCGCTTCTGCTGCTCCTTCACGCGGCGGCGCGATTCGAGGGCCAGGCGGACGATCCACTCCAGGTCGTCGTCGGGCACCGGGGCGTCCGGGTCGGGGAAGAGCAGCTTCACGAGACCCGAGCACGTCTTGTGCACCGCCTCCACGTCGCGGCCGCTCAGCGCCCCGCCCCAGAACACGCGGTTCTGGAGGGCCGAGACGCGGCTCGTCTGACGCAGGCGGGTCCAGCACTCGCTGAGGAAGTCGCTCACCAGCCCGAAGTGGTTCGTGAGGTGGTCGGCGGGGTTGAGCTTCGGGAAGTTCCAGCCGGGAGCGTAGGCGTGGATGCGGTCGTGGAAGGCGGTGTCGTCGCGCATCTCCCTCGGTAGCGGACTCAGAAGATGGCCGATGCGCTGCTGCTGCTCGACGTCGACCTCGAAGTTGCCGACCATGACGACGCCGCCCTCGGCGCGGATGCTCTCTTTGCCGCGGCTGAACTCGCCCGAGGCCATATAGCCCTTCATGATGTTGACGCCGTCCTTCTGGTCGAAGGAGACGCCGGCGACCTCGTCGAAGCAGACGACGTCGTACTGGCAGACGAGGCCGCGCTGCCCGTTGGCCATGTTCACGAACATGCGGGCGACGGTGGCTTTGCCGCCCGACAGCAGGTGCGAGTAGGGGGAGAGCTGCTGGTAGATGTGGCTCTTGCCGGTGCCGCGCGGGCCGAGCTCGACGAGGTTGTAGTTGCGCTCGACGAAGGGGGCCATGCGCAGGAGCACGACGCGCTTGGCGGCGTCGTCCAGGCTCGACGGCTCGAGGCCGGCGGACCGGATGAGGAAGTCGCGCCAATCGTCGGTGGTGAACGCCCGGCGGCCCCGCGCCAGCACGTCGAGCACGTCGGGCTTCGAGAGCTGGATGGGGCGCAACTGCACGAGTCGGAAGGGGCGGCCCGAGGCGTCCTGCGACTCGACCGGGTCGTAGCCGAGCGTCACCTCGGCGTAGAACCCGTCGCCGAGCATGCGCTCGTTGTCCTTCACGATGGCATCCGCCACCTGCACGTCGTTCAGGTTCAGGCTGGGGAGCTCGGCGACGTAGCAGTCGTTCCGGGCGTCCAGCTTGGCGCGCACGACGTCGATCAGCTTGACCGAACCGTTCTCGCGGGCGCGCGACTTGAAGATCTCCCGGTCGCCGGTCCGCACCGTCCGGCCCTGGAGCTGCTTCTCGACGATGGCCAGCCCCTCGTCGATCTCGCGGTCGTCGACGCTCGCGCAGTAGCGCCCCAGCAGGAACTCGACCACGTAGGTCGGCACCGGGTACTGCCGCGCGTAGCGCCGCACCAAGTCCTTCCGCACCAGGTAGCCGGGGAACGCCTCCGCGGCCAGCGTGTCCAACTGATCCATCGCGACGGGCTCGCTCATGCGTCCTCCTGCGCGTGACGAGTTCGCGTGCTTGCGCGCCGCGCCGACGGCCGATCCACTGCCACCGAATCGCTCATGCGTTCTCTCCCCACCTAGGCCGGCCGGCGGGCCGGCACAGGGCTCGTTTCGGGCCGGCGGCACCGGAACCAGGGCCGCCGCCTCGCGCGCGTCGACGGCCGGCAGCGGCGGATCGTCGCGGTCCAACCGACGAAGCCGCCGCCCCGCGCGCGTCGGCGGCCGGCAGCGTTCAACTCGCTCATGCGTCCACTCCGACGCGGACGAGCCGATGGGCCAGCACGCGGCCCGTCTCGTCCGTCAGCACGAGCACCAGCGCCGCCGCCTCGTGCTCATCGTCGGCCAGCACCAGGCTGACGGCGCCCTCGGCGTCGACCGGCTTCGCGGCGGCGGCCACCGACTCGCCGGTGGGCCGCGCCAAGCGCAGGTCGGCCGTCACCGGGCCGCCGCGGACCTGCGCCTCGACGAAGCAGCGGAGGCCGCGCCACGTCACCGACGTGATGCCGGCGGCCGTCTCCGACGCCTCGGCGCGCGTCACCACGAGATCGGGGATCAGGCACTCCTGGATGCTCAGGCCGCCGTGCGCGTACTCCTCCGAGCGGTTGAAGCAGGCGATGCCGGGCGGCGTCGCGAACCACCGCCGGGCGTCCCAGTGCCAGGGGGCGCGGACAACCTGGGGGGCCGATTCCCCGGCGATCGCCGCGCAACGGGCCCAGCGGGTCTCCGTCAGGTGCTTCGGCAGGTCCACCTTGGGCAGCCCGCCGGGCAGCAGCAGCCACCCGTGGTCGGTCACCACCCGCACGGACGTCCAGCCGGCGTCGAGCACGCGCGCTATCCGCTCCGCCACGCGCTCCAGCTCGCCGTCGAGGTCGCGCGCCAGCCGCGCGCCGCGCTGGTGGCCGAGGGTGTCGAACTCGCCGGCCTCCAGCCACCCGCGCGCGGGATGGGCGCGGGGGGCGTCGGCACCGTCGCCGGCCAGAAGCTGGTAGCCGCGGACCTCCAGCGCGGCGCGCAGGGCCGCCGCATCGGCCGGCCGGCCGCCCGCCTTCAGCTTCGCGCCGAACGCCCGGCCGAGGGCGTCGCCCTCGATGTCGCCCGCCACCGGCGTCACCGCTGGTTTCCCCGTCCCGGTCACCGCCGGCAGCGCCGCCCACCGGCGGCCGAGGTCCGCGCGGAGCCCGCGGCCCTCCAGCCGCTCGGCGAGGCGCAGCGCGAGGTCGTAGCGCAGGCCGTCCACGAAGACGAGGCAACCGTCGTTCCCCGCCTCGACCGCCGGTTGCCCCCCGGGCCCCGGCAGCGGACTGCGTTCGACCGCGGCCTGGAACGCCCGCGCCGACTCGTCCAGCCACGGTTCCAGCAGGCGCCGCACCGCCCGCGACACGCGCGCCTCGTCGGCGACGGAGGCCGCCGCCACCGCCCGCCACGCGCCGAGGTCGGCCTGCCACCCGCGCTCCAGGTAGGCCGCCGCCACGTCCTCCGGCTCCGTCCCGCCCAGGGCCCGCCGCGCCACCGCGGCCAGAGCGGCGAGCGGCTTCAGCACCCCGGCCATCGGCGCCAGCCCGAGGCGCGCCCACACCCACGCGCGCCGTTCGCCGTGCTGCCTCTCCAGCGCCGCCACCGCCTCGCACGCCTCGCGGTGCGGCAGCGCGGGCAGCTTCCCGAGGGCGTCGCGCACCGCGCCCTCGTCCTCGTCGTTCAGGTCTGGCCACCGCTCGCGCTCCTCGAACCGCAGCGCGCCCGCGGGCGCGCTGCGTCGCAGCAAACCGGCCATGTCCCCGTAGCCGCCCGGCACCTCGGCGAACCGCTCCCACACCGCCGCCCACGCCCCCCCGCCCCCGGCCATGCGCTCGCCCGCGACCACGTCCGCCTCCTCCGCCGGGTTGAACCCCAGCTCGTCCTGACAACGGTTGCAGAACGCGTGCCAGCCGTTCCCGCCGAGGCGCGCGCGGGTCGTCTCGGGGTCGCCCATCCACCGCAGCAGGTCGCGGATGACGTCGCCGGCCAGCATGCGGTCGAAGTCGTCCGCCTCGAGGCGGCGCCCCTCCAGTTGCGCCACCGGCGTCAGCGCGACCTCGGGCAGCGCCCGCAGCAGGGCCTCGGCGGTGGCGCGGTCGCCGGCGACGTCCAGGCCGAGCGTCTTGCGCGACGTCAGGAAGGCGTTGACGGTCCAGTCGCCGCCGTTCGGCTGACGCCACAGCGCGCCCCGGAACAGCAGCTCAACCAGCGGCTTCAACCCGTCCGGGCACTCCCCGCCCGCGCGCAGATCCTGGCGCGCCACGCCCGGCAGGTAGACGATGGGCGGACGGTCGCCGGGCAGCGCGGGCTCGTCGAGCGCGCCGTCGACGACGCAGCGCAGCCAGACGGCGGGACCGGTGCGGCGCGCCGGGGCGTAGTCGCCGAGCACGACGCACTCTTCGACGCTCTGCAGCAGCACGTCGACCAGGGGGCGCCATTCGCCCTTCGGGTCCGTCCACAGGACCGCGGCCGGGCGCGTCTCGCCGTCGAGCGGTGCCGCCTTCGCCCGCAGGCCCGCGACCAGCCGGTCGAGGACGGTGCCGGGTGCCGGCCCCGGGCCGGGGCGTTCCGTTGCGTTCATGCTCGCCTGTGCCTCCCTCGCCGCGGGCCGCCTTGCCACGCCGCCTCCGTCGCGGCTAAGCTCCGCGGTCGGCCCGACACCCGCGCGCCGGATCGGCCGCGCCGACTCGCGACAGAGCAGCCGCACCCCGCGTCGCCATCCGCCGGGCTCCATGCAACCGCGCGCGGGGTGCCGCGTCGCCCGGGAGTCGAGCTCAGCCGGCGCCCGCCTGGCGCCACGCGTCGATCTGCTCGGTCAGTCCGACGCTGAACGCGGCCATCTCGCCCCGAGCCGCCTCGGTCTCCAGCCTGCCGGCAATCCGCGCGATGTCCGGAACCGTCCGCGTCAGCTCGTCGGACAGGGCTCTCACCATCACCTTCGGCACGTCCCGCGGCCGGGCGGTCGCGTCGCCGGCGAACGTCTGTTCGATCGAGGCGAGACGTGCCCGCAGGTCCGACGCGGACAGTCCGTACTCTCGCGCGTACTCGTCCGGTCGGTCGCCGACCGCGCTCCATATCCAGGCTTCCGGCGAACTCCCGCCCGGCAGGAACAGCGGTTCCAGCTTGTGGCCGTACTGGCCCGCCGCCTCGATCAGGGCCGGCGCCGTGGCGGCCGCGTCGCCGTCGAGCACGAAGACGAAATCGGCGAGCTTCCCGAACTTGCCGAACGCGTGGATGTGGCCCCTGAACTCGCCGCTCCCGGTATCGCAGCCGACGACGAAGTCGTCGGGGCGGGTGCCGTTCCGGTAGTTCAGCACGTCGAGCACGCCCAGGATCACGCCTTCCGCCACCTCGTCCTCGCAGAGGATCGACAACCGGTCGGCCGACTGGCCGTACAGCGCCTTCCGGAAGATGTCGCGGTACGCCGGCGCGCGCGCGACGTCGAGCGTGGCGGCATCCCGTTCGAGAAAGATCCGCCCCTCGGGCGGCACGCTGTCGAGCACCACGGGGCTGTGCGTCGTCACCACCACCTGCAGGTCGTTGCACAACGCGATGCGCTGCAGCTCGAGCATGAGCTGCTGCTGCGTCCAGGGGTGCAGCCCCGCCTCGACCTCGTCGATGAGGATCAGCGCGCGCCTCAGCCCCGAGATGTCCTTCGACATCCGCAGGATGGCCCGTTCGCCGGCCGACATGTGGAACTCGGAGTAGCGCACGGCGTCGCGATGCTCCAGCCCCGCGAACAGGAGATCGCGGCTGCGGCCGCGAATCAACGACACGCCCCGGTACTTCTGCGGCAGGATGCGCCGGGCGAACAGCAGCAGGTCGGAGGTGATTTCCTCCGCTTCGAACGTCCCCCGACCGAGCTGCAGAATGCCGCGGACCTCCGACGGATTCGTGAGGTTGGCCAACGTCCGGAGGCACAGCTCCCTCTCGGGCTGCCGCACGCCCTTCCGACCCATGAAGCCCCGGCTCCACGACCGGCCCTTCTTCCACACCATCGAGTAGCGGACGCCGGCCGCGAGGTAGTAGAACTCCAGCCCCGTCCCGCCGGCCTCGTCCACGAACCCGCCCCGCCCGCCGTCCGAGAAGCCGGGGAACAGCGCCGCCGGCGTGTGCGTGCGGGCGCTCCGCCCGGCCGGCGCATACGCCGCCGCGCACGCGAACAGCACCGTGGACTTGCCGCACCCGTTCGCGCCCGCGATCACCGACACCGGATAGTCGAACGCCACCCGCAGGCTGCGAATCCCGCGCAGGCCCTTCAGCCGGACCTCGTCGAGGAAGTCGTTCTGCACCTGCTTCCTCGCCCGCAGCGAGTCCCAGGTCTTTCGCAACGACGCGTCAAGGATGGACATGCCGCGGTGTCTCCTTGGAGAATGGTCTGCCCGCTCCGCTACGCCGAGTTCGGGGGCGCGCTGCGTCCGAACATCTACGCGGCCGACCCCGCGAACGCGGCCAGCTCCTCCGCCAAAGCCCCCGACCCGGCCTCTCCATTCGGCTACTCGCCGGGACCGCCTACGCGACGGCGAGGGAGCCGTCCTCGCCGAGCTGGATCTGGCGGATGCACTCCCCGGCCGGGTCAGGCATTGCGTACCCCGCGATCGAACGTCACCCGAACGAACCGGTTGCGTTCGTCGTTGACCAGCTCCGGCTCGGTTCCGTTGAAGCGCCGCATGGCGTGCCGCATCGTCAGCCAGCCCCGGCCGCGGCGCTCCATGAGCCCGCCGACGACCATGGCGTTCGCCATCATCTCGTTGCGCGACCGCGGAGCACCGCCCTTGCGCGCCTGATCGACGGTCATGTGATTGGGCAACGCGCCGGGGCTCGTCACCACGATGCGGTCGTCGAACACCTCCAGCAGCACCTGCGACCCGGTGATGGCGTAGTCGCGGTGGATGACGGCGTTGACCAGCGCCTCCCGCAACGCCGCCTCCGGCACGGGCGGGATGTCGACACGCCGGATGCCCTCGTACGTCTCCCTCCGACCGAGACTGCGGAACCACCCCATCGCCCGCTGTACCTGGTCCCGCAACCGGCCCTTCCCCTCCCCCGCACTCAACACCTCGGTGCCCTGGTCCGTACCCCCGTACGCCGTGCACTGCACGAACAGGCTCAGCGTGTGCGCGTACGCCTGCGGGTCGCGGCCGAACACCATCAGGCCGTACAGCGTCGGCCGCAGTACGCCGTCCAGCTCGTCGACAATGCTGCCGTTCCTCAGATCGTCCTCCCGGGCCGGCTGGGGAGCTTCGTCCGGATCGAGGCCCTGCGCACGCATGAACGCCCGCACGGCGCCGAAATCGATGTCATCGACCGTCGCCGACGGGATGATCTGCTTCTCCGTCAGCACGAGTCCGAAGGCGTTCAGCAGCTCCTGCAACTCCGAGGGCGACGGTGCCCCCGTGCTCCGCCCGCGCCTGATCCAGAACCGGCCGTCGCAGGAGAACGGCTCGTATCCGCGCTGATGGCGGTGCACGTCGATCCAGTGCACCCACCCGCCCTCCGTCTCATGCCTGCCGCACTCCGCGGTCACGGGCTTGCCGCAACCGGTCTGCAGAAAGCTCGCCAACCGCTCCTGAACCGTTTCCGGGTTCTCGTCTTCGCCGACGACGGCACCGGCATCATCGACGCCGATGACGATGAGTCCCCCGTCGCCGTTGGCGAACGCGCAGACCGTCCTGCCGACCCCGCGCAGGTCCCCCAGCTTCCGCTTGAACTCGGTGCGGGCGTCCTCGCCGGCCGCGATGCGCCGCCGCACGTCAGGCCATTCCATGGTGATGAGTGTCCTCGCCCCGCAGGACCCGCGCGGTGCTTCGGTCATGCCAATCCGTCATGCTGTCACGCCACTCCTCACGATGGCCCGCGCCGACGCCGAGGCGAGGCTCCGCGCAGGTCGCCGTGGTCCCCGGCGTACCCCGTTCCGACGTCGGCGGCGACCCGCCCTCGACGTGCAGCGGACGAGTGGTCGGCATGTGCAGACCCCTGCCGCGAAGCGGTGACGCCCGGACGCGCGTCTCGCCGCGCCTTCGGCTTCTCGGCCCGGGTGACGTACAGCGTCTGCCCCTCGCGCGTCCTGAGCCGCCATGCGCGCACCGTGATCGACTTCGAGATCGGCTTGAGATCCGGCAGCGCGGTCACCTGGGCAAGCATCCCCCCGCCAAGAGACACGTCGTGGTCCACGTTCCACTCAAGGTTCGCCAGGATGGCCCGAAGTGCGGGAGCCTCTACCGATTCGCGATACTCCGACGGTCCCCGTGCGACCCGGCCCGCGAGACTGCACAGGTAGGCGGAGTCCTGCACCCGCCGCCATGGCACCGGCAGCCACTCGTCGCCGGCGAGACATCCCAGGAGCCCGCCGGTCATCGCGGCGAGTGTGTCGGTATCGGTGCCCGACTCGAACGCCGCCCGCAGTACGCCCTGCACAGGCTGCGCCGCATGCCTCGCCGCGAGATACGCGACGGCCGCGGTGGCCACCGTGCCCGCGCCCCTACGGGCGCCGAAGCACCCGAGGTCGTCGAGCACCGCCCGGTCGTCGGCCAGCGCGCCGGCCCGAATCCCGCGTCGGGCCTTGTCCAGCAATGCTTGCATCTCTTCGACGGTGCGCCTCCAGACATCTTCGTAGGGCGCGTCGAACACCCGACCCGCCGCGGCGAACCACGCACCGGCACCGCGCCCGCGTTCCGGAAACGCGCTCCAAGCACGCCGTTCGTCCAACAGCAGGTCCAGCAGCTCTCCGAACCTCAGCGTCGCACGCCGGCGCGCCAGCGACCACGCGGCGAACGCGCTGACGGTGGCACCCACCAACGCCCGCGGATGGCCGTGCGTCGCGACGCCGTCCCGCACGACATCGTGCGCGAGCACCGCCGGATCGTCGTTCCCCGCCAGAAACAGGGCGTGCGGCAGCACCCGTACTGCGACCCCGTTGCCGCCCGCGCCGAAGTATCGGCTAAGGTCGTCGGCCGTATCCGCCAGCCACGGGGGCGCGCCGACCCGCCAAGCCCGCGCCGCCCGCTTCGTCGCGCCCCCGCCGCCGCGCTCGTAGAGCGTCCAGCGCGGCAGCTCCATCCGCACCCACGCCTTCCACCAGTCTTCGCCGTGGTCCGCACGGCAGCGCGCCACCGCCACCGCGAGCTGCGTATCGTCGCCGTACTCGCCGGCCCGGATGGTCTCGTCGTAGAGCCCGAACCGACCGCCGCTCCGCCGCGTCCATGCCCGGAACTCGAGACTCGGCGCGCCGCCGCCAACCCCGCCCCGAACGCGCCGCGGCATCTCCTGCGGCCAACCCAGCGCGTCCCCGGCCGCCAGCGCGACGAACGCGCCCTCGGCCTCCGCGAGTGAAACGACACGACGGAACTGCCCCGACAAGTTGCCCTCCACTTGCTTCCTCGCCCGCCGCGAGTCCCAGGTCTTTCGCAACGACGCGTCAAGGATGGACATGCCGCGGCGTCTCCATGGTGAATGGTCCGCCCGCTCCGCTACGCCGAGTCGCTACCGGCCGCGTCCGCCGCGCAAATGGTCACCCGCAGCTCATCCCCGAAGAGCTCGTACACCGGCTGTCTGCCCGAAACCCGCCGACTCCGCGCGACAATGGCCGGCACGCCCGCGCCGCACCGATCCATCATCCCACCGCGCGGTGCCACGATTTCATCCCCGACCGCGCACCGCTTAAGGAGGCTCCCGATGGCGGGGTTTCGCGCATTCTGGTTGTAGGCGCTCTCCCCGCGGCCCATGCCGTCGGTCGGCGCGCCACGTAAGTACAGCTCGCCGCGATCCCGGTACATCCCCACGCGCAGCTTGGACCTGCGACGCGCGTAGTCGCGGTGGACGACGCCATTGCCGACGCCCTCGAAGACTGCCGTCAAGTCGTACTGCGGCCAGTTGATCGGCCCCACGTGCTTCAATGTCCCGACCCGCTGATTCCTCGCCACGAACCGGCACGCGTGCTCGATCTGATCGTCTAGCCGTCCGCCATTGTCCTTGGAGTCGAGCTGGTAGCGCGGCGAGCCCATCGCGTCGGAACCGTTGACGCCGCGGTACGCCACCGCCTGCATGAACGCTTCCGCCAGCCATCGCTTGCGCACCCTCGTCATGTGGAACGCTCGCCGGCCGGGTCCGCGGCGTGGATCGTCGATCGCAGCTCGTTGCCGAACAGCACGTACACCGGCTTCTCGGCTGACAGGCCCATCTTCAGCCAGCCTTTCCATCGCCGCCACCTTCCGCCAAGTCATTCGACATCAATGCATCCAACCGCGCCCTGACATCATCGGCCAGCAATGTTGCCGCGTTGGTAAAGGTCTCAAGGCGCTCCAAATAATCCGAAAGGCGTTCGCGTTCCACCTTGCTCGCATCCGACTGCTCGTCCCCATCCCGCCCGTCGGCAACAAACGACGTCAGTAGGCGCACGAAGCCCGGGCCGCTTCCGGCCCTTTCTGCCGCCGCAACCCAGTCCTTCGCTTGGTCCAATGCCGAGCGAGCGGCGTCAACGAGCGTGTATCCAATAAGAACTCTTGCAGTAGAGTCGATACCGTTAACGCACTCCAAAAGCGACACGGTTTGCGCACTCTCCTCCACCTCATTGATGGACTGTCTGACGGATCCAAAGAACCGTGGCATATCATTCTCCGGATCCAGGCCCTCCAAAGCCCGAACAATCGGCTCCAAGTTCTCCAAGGGCCGCCTGCCATCAGGCAGCTCCGCTCGATGTCCCCAAAGCTCCAAAATCGTCTCGAAGCACTTCCTCTCCGCTGCTGCGCGTTCTTCCGGCGCAGCGTTCGAAGCAGCATCGATAAGTTCGGCCACGTAGTGCGCCATCCACCGGCTGAGCGTGTCCACCGGCTCCGCGCCGAGCTCGTCAACGAGCTTCCTGCCCAACGCCACCACCTGCTCACAGCGAGGCAACGCGTCCGTCTGCTGTGACGAGGTAGAGTCTGGTTCTCCTAGCTGGTTGTTCATCGTCGCCCCTTCGAAACTCGTAGTGCCACCGCTGGCGGCTCCGTTCCACTTGCACCTCGACGATCAAATCATGTTCATACGTCGCCAACAGGTCCGTCACGAAGTCAATGGAACCACGAAGCCTCTCGCCCCCCTCCGGACGATTGTCTTCGTCTCTCCGTTCCAACTCACCCCACACCTGGGACCACAAGACCTGTCTACCGTCCTTGCGCTGCCATATACGCTTGTCGGCGTCGGTTTGCAGAGCCATCAGCTCAACGACTTCCGCCGCCGGCACCGGCGGCGGGTGGCTTACGCCACCGGACCACTTGTCCTTGCCGTCGATCCCGCCATCGCCCGCGTGGCACGCTATCCACCCCTTCAGCACGAACCCCGCCCGGTCGATCTGCTGCTCCGCGTCAGCACTTGGAATCGAGTAAACGTAGACGTTGTCCACCGTACTCAACGCCCTGAGCAGAGCCATCGAGTTCCCCCGAGACACCAACGCACTCCGCACCCAAACGGTTTGTACTCGGCCCGAGTTGGTCGTGGTCCAATACCCCCACACGGTCAGAACATCCCTCGTACCAAGCGCATCTTCTAGATCTATCGAAGTTATCACGTCATATTCCGGATCGTCCTCCTTCCGCTCCTGCCACACCGGCCGTTCACACGGTACGGGGTCTCGCCGGTCCGCAAGCCAGCGTCCGTCGTTCCTCGTAACGTCGTGTCGCGAAAGCCACTCCGCGAATTCGTCGGTTTCACCGGATTCCCTATCTCGATGCGTCGGCATCGTTTCGAGCAATCTTCCCGCCACAATCATCATCGCGTGATATGCTAGGTAGAAATCGTAGTCATCCGTATCGGGGTACGAACCGTGCGAGGCGTGCGTCCGTCCCATGCCGTAGCGGTCTCGGCTATAGAGGCTGCGACGTCTGCGCTCATCGTCCCGCCACGTGCGACCGTCGGCCGAATGATGAAGCTCCCCGCGAATGACTTCCAATGCTTCGGTCTCGACGCGGCTCTGCGGCAGTCCAAACACCCGACCTAAAGGCTCATACCAGTATGGTCCTATATCCATATAGAAATAGAAACGGTCCTTGTCGTCACGCGCATGCCGTTCCGTCGTATCAGGTGAAACCCGCTGGAAGGATCTCGATTCCACGACCGGCAGCCTCGTGACGTTGACATGTCGAAGTCGTCTATCGAGGTGACCACCCCAATCACCCGTCGGCAGGAAACCTTGTCGCAGCAGCGCGAGCGCGGTGCGCGCAGCGAACTGTCTGATCAAGACGTGAGGTTGGTCGTTCAGCGCCCAGTCCACGAAGCGCTGAGCGAAGGGTCCGAGCGAAGCGGCATAGTCGGTCGCCGCTCTCGCGCACGCGGCCATCAGCCACTGGAATGCATGCAACCGGTAGAACGGCAACCCGGCGTCGACGAACGGCACGCCGGTACCCGACTCCGCGAAGGCCAGCAGATGTCGAAGTACATCGGCTCGGCCGAGTGCGCATAGTCCCAGAACCGCGTGAGCCGCCTCCCAGCGAACCGCTGCGGCCGGTGCGGCTAAGCCAGCGTAAACGTAGCCGGCGATCGACTCCTCTACCGTGGCCGGCGGTGCCAGAATATTCGACCAAGGTCCGTCACCGTCCGTGCTCTCCAATGCCGGCTCGAAGAGTCCCAATCCGAACGTCAGAGCCTCGAGAGCCCCGTCGCCGTTGAGCTTCGACGTGAGTAGACCGACCAGCGAAAAGAGACGATCCGAGTCGGCAATCTCCACCGACTCGCTGACGCCATCGAGTACAACGTCGATGATGTCTTCTTCCGTCACGCCTGTTCGCTTGAAGGCGTCGTCGAAGGGCGCAAACTTCCAATGGCGGTGTTTCGAGACCTCCATGCAGAACCGCCGGCAAACCGTCTTGACGGCGCGTTCCAGACTCATCCTAACCGCCGGGCGGTGGCACCACTCTTCCGGGATCTGGCCGAAGAGATCCGAATAACAGTACCGACTGAAGACAGGGACATCGCTGGCTGCAATGACGAAATCGGCCTCCGCACCCGCCGAAACTCGCCTGATCGCCTCCGCGAAAAACCGCTCGCTCTCAAAGGGCGGCGGTGTGCACCTGAACGCCGCGTAGGCTGCAGCAATGCCATTGGCGGTAGTCATGTCGTGTTCGACAAAGACCTCGTCCCAGTTCCGTTTGCGGGAATCATCTCGTGGTTCCACATCGACGGAACGCGTCTGACTGGCAGTGCGTTCCTTCAGTTCCGCGAATGCAACGTACGCGTCAAGATCGGATGCGGACAGCCCGTGTGTTTCGATCACCTCCCGCAGTCGCGTCCATGTCGACGCACTCGCCGGGCAGTATTTCGCATAACGGAACAGCAGCTCTTTAGCGGCTCGCTTTTTCTGCGCGCTTTCGCACTTCGTCAACGCAGCATCGAGCAGCTTGGCGTGCTCCCACTGTCCCTCGAAACCGATTAGCGGTAACGCATCGCGCGGATCGACGTAGTCGTGCTCGATCAACACCTCCACGACGGCCGGCAGGATCTCTCCTGTCCGTCCGAAGCGCCGATCGCGCCAGCGACTGAGAATCGCAAAAGAAGAGCGCGGGCAGAGAAGCGACAGAACGCGAACCGTCGCCGCCCAGTCGAAATACTTGTCATCGACGGCGTAGTGATGCGTCAACTCAGCGCAGCGAGCGACCTGGTACGCGACGGCGGACACCGGTGCCTCCCGCCGCCCAGCCCGCTCCGCGAGATCAAGCATCGCCTCCCAGCGCGGCAAGTTCTCGTCGCCGACCCTGCTTGCGACTGCCACCGCCTCGTCGAAATATGCCTTGGCATCGGCAGTACTGCCCGCCAGCACGGCACGCGCGGTGTCGATATAGCTCTCTAACTTCGCCTCCGCATCCATGCGCTCGTCCCTGATGAGGCCAAAGGCCTGTGCTGCAAGTCCGAGCGCGAAGGCCCTCGTTTCCCTTCGTCGAACGCCAAGTCTTGCCATCTGGTTCAGCACAGGCGTAAAGAGCGGCTTGCTCAAGTCGCCGAGCCACGATGCCAACCTGTTGATCGACTCTGCGTCGATGGCGTCCATCTGGTTGAGGATATCGAACCAGATCAGCGCGACCTCTCCAGCGACATGGCGGTTGTCACCATGGTAGGATCCCATCGCCGATTTCGATGCGTCACGCGCCTCCGCAAGGCGGTCGGGCAACTCTCGCTTTGTGACCTTTCCAACGGAAGCCGCCGCCCAGACACGGCACCAGGTCAGCAGGGCACCCACATCCCGTTTGAACTCCTCCGCTTCCTGGGACAAGGAATGAGATTTTTTCGTCTCGATCTCGGCCTTCAGTTCCGGATGAGCGAGATCGATAAGTTCAAGAGTCTCACCTGTCAGCGCCGCCCGCAAGCTGTACACTCGCAACAGACCCACCGGCGCGCACGAATAGCGAAACGTCAAGCCCTGCGGTGGGGTCGATGGCAGGCACCGTGTCAGCAACCCGGCGGCCTCACTGCGGGAGCAAACAGACCGCTTCAACGCAGCCTCGACGAGCGCAACGATAGCGACCAGAATTCCTTCCCGATCCGCAACGCTCGGACTTCTCGCCGTAGTTTTCCCGCGCACGGCACGCCGGAAAGTCATCTGAACGACTTCCGCAGATGGTGTCTCCTGAACTTCACGAAGCTCGGCGATGACCGCAAGAACCAAGCGAAAGTTTTTCCCGGCAGCGTTCGCAAGGGCCTTCGCGTCGTCGATACGGCCGTGGTCGATGAGGCGCCCAGCCACCATGCGACCCACCGTGAAAGAGATTCCACGCGGCCTCCACGCGCCGATGGCGCGCACCGCCGCGCCGGGCCCGTGAACGTTCAGTTGCGCGGTTGCCAGTTCCGCAATATCGCTTTCAGAAACCGGCTCCTCCTTTCGCTCGTCGGCGGCCAATCTATTCCAACTCCTCAGCCACTCGTCCGCCATCCGAAGTCGACTGCGCGCGTCGGCGGCGAATTCCCGGCGGCCGGAAAAGAGGCCAGCCTCGTAGACGTGATGTGAACCGCGCCACCCTGAACCGAATATCCGGCGGGACACGATCTCCTGAACGCGGTCGGGCTCAAGAAAGCGCGCGGCGATATCCGTGTTGGCCTGAATCAACCTGCGCCGCCGACTGTCACCGGCGGTCTGTTCGCCGGCCTTCAGCGCAAGCTTGGCAGCGTCGACATAGCGCCGGGAACGAAGACCGGCTTTCAATGCAAACTGGGCACGTCGAACCTCGACGTCGCGCTTCTCGATCGTACTGGTTTCCGGAAGGGCGGCCGAGTTGAGAGCCAGTTCGACCAGCTCCGGGAGCTGACCAGCTTCTAGCATGAGCTGCGGCAACGTCGCCGCGACATAGGCGCTGCCAGTGGCGAGCGGTATCAGACCATGTATGAACTCGCGCATTTCATCCGGCTGCGGTTTGAACCGGTCTCGGAACCACGTCTCGACGGGTTCGTCAAGAAACTGAACCGCGCTATCTGTCAGAAGCAGCGGTCGTCCGATGTCGAGAACAAAACTCTGCACTACCGCTTGCGAAACACCAGACACCTCAGCAAGCACGGATATGGGAACCAGCGGGCGAAGCAGGGCTAGGCCCACGCATACGCGTTGGATTTGTCTCGCCTCAACTTCACTCGCGCTATCTTGAAGCGCCGAAACGGCATCCTCCAGCAGCCGTTTTATCGCGTCGTCCACGGTCGTCGGGTGCGGACCGAGACTGCGAAGCGTCTCTGGTAGCGATCGGTTGCGTTCCGCTGACTGGGAGAGTGCGAGGGCCTGAACGCGAGGGTTCCGGGAGCTGAGACGGTGGAATTCCTCGACGTCATGGCCAGACGCGCCAGGAAAACTCTGACGAAGATGAGCTGCGGTCTCTGTTCTGGTGAAGGTGCCCAGCTCCAACCGCAAGGCACTAGGCGGAGGATTCAGGAGATTCTGTCGATGGCTACGACACAGAACCACGAGCCGAACGCCTTCGGGCTGCACCTCTCGGAGCAGGTCACGAGCGAACGACCTCGACTGGCCGTTTTCCTCGGCGACCTGTTGTGCGTTGTCCGCGGCATCGACCACGATACAGAGCACGGCGCGAGGGTTGGTGCCGCGAATCAACGTGATGGCTTGTCGGAGGCGGAACAGGAAGGCTCGAACGTAGGCTGTGGCTTCTGCGTGAACCGCAGGCACAAGCGGATGGCAAGCGCCATTGCGGCGAGTTCATTAGCAATCTGGACGAGCGCATCTTGATGACGATGCCGAAACCCCGATACGTTGCGATACCCACCATTGCCGTAGCAGTCGTAGAGGATCGAGACGGAACCCGCTGGCAGGCCAGCTTGAATTCGCGTCGCGAATACCGACTTGCCGACGCCCGCTAGGGCGTGGACGACGACGGGCCGTCCTTCGGCCTGGACAATTTCCTGAACCAGATCCGCTTCCTGCTCCCGAATGATCACATTATCAGGGTAAGTTATCAGGCATGGAGCCGGGTACAGACTGCTCTCATCCGTCTTCAGTGCGCGCAGTACGTCGGGTTTCTCAATGAGGGGATTCTGTTCGGATTCGGGAAGCGCCTTTCTCGTCACGAGCTCCGTGAGTTGGGTCGGCGCGTCAACGTCTGGACCCGGCAGATAGTCGCGTACCTCCTGAAACAAAATGTTGCGTTGATTCCAAACGTCGTCCTGCTCGCTCTCGAAGCACAACAGACTACAGAATGCCGAGAGTTCAGCGTCCGCCAGATCCGTGGAACGCTTGAGCTTCGCAAGTTCTCCTTCATCACGCGGTGCCGTGCGTTGCGCCGCGTCTTGCACGGCTCGCGCAGTCTTTGCGCTGATGGGACGGTTCGTCACAAAACGGAAATCGAAGCGCTTGGCCACGTCCTCAGCCCCGAATTCCTGAAGCCAGGCCTTATAGATGACGGAGAAACCCCGCAACGTCCTTGCGAGGCCGCTCTGTGACCAGGGTTTTGAGATGAGGCGGGAGGAATGCTTGAGTTGCACGTAACTGATCCGCCGTGCGCACTTCGGGTCCGTGTTGCCGTAGTACTCGGCGATGTCGATTACGGCGTCTCCGGCCGGACCCGCTGAGTGTCGGGAGTTTTCGGCTGGCGAAACCCCCTCGATGCTGACGCCGACGAGATCTTGCGCCGGGGACAGCAACGGGAGGCAGCGTCGGGCCGCCCACAGATAGTGGAACTGGTCGCCGGCACGGCTGGGTCGGACAAGACTGGCTGCCTGGGTCGGGTGCCCTGTCGTTTCTGCCCCCCTCATGTCCGCGACCTCCGGCGCAACGTGAACTTCAGGGGATGCCCTGGTGCCCGCTCGATCTCCCCCTCCTGCTCGGCCCGTTTCAGCCACTTGCGGGCCTGACGGGGAACGAGCTGCACCTCCACCTCGATTTCGCGCGACCGCTTAGGCCCGGTTTTCAGCAGGGTACGCAACCGCTGCCGGAACTCGTCGCAGGGTGAGCAATCGGGAACCACGCCGGATTCAGGCCCACGACGGCCAGCGGCGGGCTCGCGGGAGTCGTCAGTTGCGGTTTCGGCAGTCGCGGCCGTCCGTTGATCGAGGACGGATCCGGCTGTGGACGCCTGGGGTCCCCGAGTACGCAGCTCCTCGACACTGGTGACGTACATGGTCTGTCCATCGCGCGTTCGGAGGCACCATGCGCGAACCCTGCTCGATTTTGAGCCCGTTTCGCGGTCAGGTAGTGGCGTCGGGCGCCCTCGCGTGTATTCTCCGATTGCGATTTCTTGGTCCTCGTTTCGGGCGAGGTCGGTCAGGATGGTGTGGGGGGGCGTGGCTGACTCTATCGGCCGCTGGTCGGCACCCTCCGGTCCTTGGGCCACCCGACCGGCGATGTACCCCAAGTACCCGGCGTCCTGCACCTTCCGCCATGGAGCCGGCAGCCACTCGTCGCCGGCGAGACACTCCAGGAGCCCGCCGGTCACAGCGGCGAGGGTGTCCGTGTCGGCGCCCTGCTCGGAGGCGGCCCACAGCACCCCCTGCGCTGGCTGCGCGGCATGCCTCGACGCGAGGTACGCCGCCGCAGCCGCCGTGACGGTGCCTGCGCCCTTGAGGTGCCCGAAGCATCCGAGGTCAGCGAGCACTGCGCGGTCATCGGCCAACCCGCCCGCCCGGATTCCCCTGCGGGCCTGCTCAAGCAGTCGCCGCATCTCGTCGACGGTGCGCGCCCACAGACGGCCATAGGGCTCGTCGAGCACGCGGGTCGCCGCAGCGAACCATGCCTCGCCGCCGCGCCCCACCTCGGGAAACGCGGCCCATGCGTCGTGTTCGTCAATCAGCAGGTCCAGGAGTTCTCCGAAGCGGAGCGTCCGGTTCCGTCGCACCAGCGACCACGCCGCATATGCGGAGACGGTCGCGCCGACCAGAGCCCGGGGGTGGCCGTGGGTCACCGCGCCGTCACGCACGACGTCACGCGCCAAGCCCGCGGGGTCCTCCTGGCCCGCCAGGAACAGGGCGTGCGGTAGCACGCGCATGGCGGCCCCGTTACCGCCAGCGTGGAAGTACCGACGGACAGCACCGGTCTCGCCCGACTGCCACGGAGGGCGGCCGGCGAGCCAAGCACGCGCCGCCCGCTTCGTCGCGCTGCCGCCGCCCCGTTCGTACATTGTCCAGCGAGGCAGCTCCACCCGCATGAACGCCTTCCACCAGTCGCCACCGTGATTCGTGCGGCTGCGCGCCACCGCCAGCATGAGTTGCGTGTCGTCGCTGTACTCTCCCGCCCCGATGGTCTCTTCGTAGGGGCGATGCCGCCCGCTCTGCCGCGTCCACGACCGAAACTCGATCCGCGGCCGTGCTACGTCGGCACCGCCCCGCAGGTTCCGCTCGATCTCCTGCGGCCAGCCGAGCGCGTCTCCCGCCGCAAACGCCAGAAACGCGCCCTCGGCCTTGGCCAGCGAGACGACCGGACCGGACGCGGCGGGATCGCCCCCCTCCCACTGGCTTCCGACCGGCGTCGCCAGCGATGCGGCTGTCATGGGGTAGCCTCCAGCCGTTCTGTTGACCGCGCGGCACGCTTGATTGCGTTCGTGTAATGCAGATCGTTCCAGCGGTTGCCGTCGAAATCGGAGCCGCCGCGGAAATCCGTGCGCTCGGCTCGGGAACCATCGCCGGGGCAGCCCCAGAACCAGGGGTAGTCCTCCCGCGGCCGAAGCTCCAGGTCTTCGTCGATCTCGACACCCCCGTTGTCGTCATCCTCGACCCAGGGTGGCCGCCAGCGCTTGCGCGGCTTGAGCGCTTCCTTGCCCCGATCCTTGCTCCAGCCGATCTTCGGCTTGACGCGGAGGACGCCTGCGCCCGCCCGGCCACCCCGCGTGAGCTCGGCCGACATGAACCGGCGGATGTTGACGCGGACGCCGTCGTTGATGTCCGGCTCCCAGCCGATGGGCTGCTCGCCGAGCGGCTTCCAGCGGACGAAGAGGTCGCACGGCGGCTCCCCCGCCATGATCTTCGTGAGCTGGCTCTGCAGTTCCTGCGCCGCGGCGAGCCGGCCATCCGCGCCGTCCACGCCTTGGTCCCGGTCGGCTTGCTGACGCGCTATCCACTCGCCGAGATGTCGATAGGTCAGGGCCTCGAGCGTGCGGCGCCCCTCTCCATCGCCGCCCGCCAGGCGGTGATAGCTCACCAGAGCATGGAACCCATCGCGACGGCCGTCCCACACGTGCCAGACGAAAGGGCGCTGCTGGAAGAGCCGGCAGTGCGCCTCGAAGAACCGGTCGCGCAGCCACGCCTCGACGGTCTCAACCGGCCGACCGCCATCCGCCGCTGCGACCAGGAGCTCCCGTTCCGTCGCGAACGACCAGTCCGCGCCGTACGCGGCCGCGAGCAGTCGGCGAATCCGGTCGGCCGCCGCGGGCTCGCCGCCGACGGATGAGAGGCAGACGATGCCGTCCGCATCGGCGAACTCCGTGAGCTCAGCCGATCGTCGGACCCACGTACGCGCCTCCCCCGCTAGGCGCATGGCCGGGTCCCGCTCCGCCGGCCAGCGGTAGCCGACGAGCCGGGCAACGGCAACCTGCAGGACGGTCGCATCGGCACGAAGCGGTCCGACTCGGGTGCGTCGCGTCTCCGCATCCCAGATGACGCTGCCGCAAGGGTGGCCGTGGAAGATCCATTGAGTTGGGTCGTCAGCGTACGGTTCCGGTAGCCCATGGGGGTATTCTTCGCGGGCTGCTCGAAGCCAACGTGCAGCGTCAAAGGCCACGCGCACGACGCTTCCCTCGGCAATGCCAATTTTGGTGTTGGCTTGCCTTATCAGCTTCGCAAATTCACCGGATCGAAAAAAACACCAAAGAGCCGTTCCATATTTTTCGGCGTTGGGCACGATGGGCGTGATGTTGCTATCGAATATCTCGCCCGTGTAGAGGGTCGCCGGAGTCAACCCCATTAGTTTGACGGCGACACCCCGATGGCCCCAGCTCTGCATTCCCTGCAACCGAGCGATGCCCGCGCCCATCGTGGACCAATCAACAAGACCCCTTCTTCCACCGTAGTGAACTGTGTCTTCAACCGTACTTTGTAGGGGACGCCATCGGTTGCCTAAGCATCGGACTTCCCAAACCGATCTGCACCACCTATGGTCGTCGCCCGTCTTAACTCCTTGCATCGAAGAGGCCACATCGGCAAGTAGGTCACCGGTGGTGATTGCAGTTGCGACCACGGATGCGGGGTTACTGAGTTGCTGACGCTGTAGCGTCAGATGAATGTCATGTGAGGGATGGTCGCCACACGGAGCCTCCCGGGCTACTGACGGCCTGCCGCCCCGCAACAGCGCGGCCTTCTCGGCCGCCAGAATCGGTCGCCCGCCCCGCTGAGGGGCAAGGTCGATGCCCGCCATGCGCGACTCTCGGGTCGGCCGGTCGGCCGAGAGCACGCTCAGCGCGACGTTCACCACATGCCCGCCGATGGTCTCGAACGCCCCCGGCCCCAATCGCGCGACGAGATTCCACGTCCGCCGCTTCAGCAGCGTCTCGCGGAGCTTCCGGTAGCTCGTGAGGAACAGCCAGTTCTGCGGCGTCACCAAAGCCTGCGCGCCGTGCTTGTCGAGCCAGTCGAAACCCCGCGAGACGAACAGGGTCGCCAGGTCCCCCTTCGCCGCGGGATGCCGGTCGCGCGCGAACTGCTTCAGCGCGTCGCCCTGCTTACCGCGCGCGAGGTAGGGGACGTTGGTAATGACCAGGTGGTAGCGGCCGGCCAGCAGCTCGGCGGCGCGGGCCATGCCCTGGGCGGCCACGGCGCGCTCGGTCTGCTCGTCGTTCGCGCCCTCGCGGTCGAGCAGGGGGCCGAGCAGCGCGCTCGCCGACTCGTAGTCGTGCTGGAAGAGGTCGGCCTGCACCGCGCGGGGGTCGATGAGCGAGCCGAGCACGGGCGCCTGGACGAACAGGTCGTGCAGCGCGCCCAGGCTTTGGCGGAGCGGCGCCGACATCAGCGAGTCGTCGACGCCGAGCAGGTCGCGCCGGGCCGGCAGCCCGCCGGCGTCGGCCGCCGCCTCCGCCATGGCCGTCCAATCGTCCCGGGTGGCGTTGGGGGCGAGGCCGCTGCACGCGAGATTCAGCGCCGGCAGCGGTCGATGGCCGCCGGCACCGGGCCACGTCCAGGCGGCGAGGGCCAGGTTGAACGCGGCGATCTGCGTGCAGCGCGGGTCGATCTCGAGGCCGAACAGGTTGTCGCGCAGCACCGCCTCGACGGCGGCGCCCGGAGCCAGCCGCTCCTCGTCCATGCGCAGGCGGGCCAGCAGGTCGAGGCATTCGACCAGGAAGTGGCCGCTGCCGCAGCACGGGTCGAGCACGCGCAGGTCCACGGTCGAGCTCGGCCAGCCCGCGAAGGTCCCCGCCGCCGGGCGCCAGGGGCCGGTGGGCTGTCCCTCTCCGTCGTCTTCACGGGGCTCGCGGACGAATCGGAGGTACGAGAAGTCGTAGCCGCCGGCCGCCTCCAGCCGCACGGCCCGGCGCAGCTCGTCCTCGTCCGCGGCGGCCGCGGCCAGCTCGGGCCGCGCGGCCAGGACCCGGCCCGCCCGCCACGCGCCGACGGTGTTGTGCAGCAGGAACAGCACCATGTAGCGCTCGGTGAAGAGCTGCGTCACCGCCGGCAGCTCGTCGGCGCCGATCTTCACGCCGCTCTTGTTGACGGCTTCCTTCCGCTCGGCCTGCCAGAACTGGTAGGTCCAGCCGAGCGAGTCGCGCGCCGCGAAGACGGCGGGCGGCAGCGACTCCAGCAGCCGATCGAGGGCCTGCCGGGTCTCGGGGGCCAGGGGGACGGCGAGGGCGGGGTCGTCGCCGCGGAAGATGCGGGGCAGCATGCGCTCGGCGAAGCGCCCGGCCACCGTCCAGCAGTCCTGCCACCGCTCGCGGGCCAGCTCCTCGCAGTCGGTCAGCGAGACGGCGACGCCCGAGTCGGGCTCGATCAGCAGGTCGTTCTCGGCCAGGAAGCGGGCGAACAGCATGCGGTGCCAGTGCTCGTAGGCGACCTCGTGGGTGAGGCGGTCGACCTGCTGCGCGCCGGTCTCCGCGTCGAGGCGGTCGCCGAGCTGACGCCCGTGCGCGCGGAGCCGCCGCCGCAGGTCCTGCCCGTCCGGCGACAGCGACGGGTGCGCCCGGGCGTCGCCGACGGCCAGCACCCCCAGCGCGCCGCGCGCGCCGGCCTCGCCGGCCCGGCGGGCCGCCTGGACGGTCCTGGCGAGCTGGTTGCGGATGTCGACCGGCAGCGAATCCATCGCCGTTCACTCCAGCGGGGCGGTCCCCTCGCGCGTGCTGAGCTCAGGCATCGGCGGCCCGCTTCCTCAGCGCCGGAAACAGATCTTCCGCGGACTTGCCGGTCAGCGCCATGTAGAGCGCGTCCTCGCACAGCTCGACGTCGTCGCTCCAGGCTATCGACCCGTGCCCGGACACGTGCACGCCATCGAAGAAGGCACGATCGAGCCAGACCTTGAAGACGCCCCGCCCCGCCATGTCCGAGAGGTCCACCTCGCCGGCGGTACCGTCCGAGTATCGGAGCCATATGCGGTAGCCGTCCCGTGGCTCCACGTCCGTCGCCCGAATCATGTCCCCGCCCCCTCCATCGCCGCTAGGCGATCGGCAGCGTTCAGACTCTCGGTGGTGACCTCGACATTCGCCGCGGGCTGGGAGGTGGGCCGGGACGCCAACGCCGGTCCGTACCGCTCCAGGGTCCGGTCCACCCACCGTCCGCAACGAACCTGGAGCGCGTCGACGCGCCCCGGGTTCATCAGCGGAGCGTTCGAATCTCCCGCGTAGTCCGTTGCTGCGTTGACTAGCGCGTACGCCGTCGCGCCGAGCTCCTTTCGGTACTTGTCACCAAGACCACGCAGCCAAGGTCCAAGCTGCGACCAAGCGTCGCGGCGTCGGGCGCTCCTCGGAAGCTCGGCCGGCGGCCTCACCTCCAGGATATCCAGCATCCCCGCCAGGAATCGCTCCTTCGGCACGCGCAGACTGGTGAGCTTTTGGAGCTTGTCCCTGCATCCAGCCATGTCGAACCGCCGATGTGCGAACGCTTCGACAACCCGGCCATCGAGGTCCACGTCCTTCGCGTGCGCGACGTTCA
Organism: Vicinamibacterales bacterium; assembly: GCA_963664545.2. Lineage (GTDB taxonomy): Bacteria > Acidobacteriota > Vicinamibacteria > Vicinamibacterales > UBA8438 > JAJEEA01. The sequence goes on from OY761475.2 coordinate 6,237,658, forward strand.
GCTTCAGCGACTGCTCGCCGAAGATCATGCCATTCCTGCAGATCCACCGGCAGACCCCGACCGTGAACCCGAGCGCGCGGCTCCGGTTGTAGCTGTTGGTCACGCGCAGGAACGGCAGCCAGTGGTCCCCCTCCCGCGGGGCGAACCCGACGCCCTCCGCCGTCAGGTCCAGGCTCGCCCACGACCGCGTAGCGGGCATGTTGACGTTGAACAGCTCTAGTCGGTCCGTCGCGCCGGCACCGAAAACCAAGGCGAACGCGCGGCGACCGAGCTCGTACGCACGCAGGTTCGACACTAGTTGATAGTCCTCGGTGACGATCGCGAACACCTCCCGCCGGTCGTCGGACACGACCGCCCAGTGCCGCGGGAACACGTGGCCGGTGTCGGTCGCCCGGACGCGCACCTTCGACACCGGGAAGAAGGGCTGATCGGCCGGGGGCTCGACCAACAGCTCCCGTTCGCTGACAACGGCGTTCTCGTACAGGTACTCCGGCGCGAGATCCGCGCCGGTCGGCCATACGATCGTGTCAAGCTCCGAATCGAACCTGAAACGCCGAAACAGCCCGATGTCGCGCAACGGCTCGAACACCTCGCCCCAGAGCTCGTGCTCCAGATCGATGACCCCTCGCTTGCCGTCATCGAACGTCACAAAAATCTTGTACTCGCGAAGGTACTCCGCGCCACTCAGCCTCGGGATCATCGCCCTACTCCAGCGGATCGATCCTCCGCAACGGTTTCCGCTCCCGCGCAAGCTCCCAATTGGTCAACAACTCGTCTCGATGCAATGCCGCCCATTCGAAGACCAGATCCCCCGCACGTCTGGGAAAGTCGCCCGAGAGAATGCTGGCGTGCTCTATTGCCACACTGATCCGATGTTCGCCATACCTTGCGTGGAAGTGCGGCAACGCATGGTCCGTGTAGTACATCGTGACCACGATCCCGAAAAAACGACTTATCTCCGGCATCCACCGCCGCTCCATCGTCAAGGGGCGCATGCTGCGCCGCGCCAGCTCGCACAGCGCCCACACCCACCGGGACCCCTCGTTCCGCGGTGCGCGCGCCGGCCAGCACGTCTTCGTCCACGACCCGCATCACTCCTCGTTCAGAATCGACCGCAGCATCCCGGGAGTCAGCCCGCGCCGCTGCGCGCTGTCGCTGACGTCCCGCATGATGTCGCGCAGCGTTCCTTCGGAATGTGTCGCCTCTCGCAAGCGCAGGTTGACCAGCAAATCCAGTTTGCGGCCGTCCCCGTCGGACGCCGCGCGGTACGCGTCCGCGACGTCGGCGTCTACGGATACCGTGATTCGATCGTCCATCCTGCACACCTCCAAGAGTCGGTGTCCTCGGCGCTCGGGGCGCGCGAGTACCGGAGCCAGATCGCCACGCCGGTCACGGGTTCGCCCCCAGTTCGCCCATGCGCCACAGGTCGCCAAGCCGATACTCGTCAAGCCACGAGGCGAGCCGCGCCGGATCGAGCCGCCGCAGCTCGGTCCCGGTTCCGGGACGTTCGCACGCGACGATCGCCTCCGGCTGGCTGGTCAACGCCGACACCAACGCGGCGGAATGCGTGGTCACGACGAGCTGCATGCGGTCCGAGGCCTCGACCAGCAGGTCTGCGAGCAGAGCTACCGCGTCGGGATGCAATCCGAGCTCCGGCTCTTCGATGCACACGAGCGGCGGCGGAGACGGATGAAGTAGCGCAACCAGCAGCGCAACGAAGCGAATGGTGCCGTCCGACAGCCGCGTGGCCGGAGTTGGCGCCTGCATGCCCGATTCGTGCAGATACAACCGCGCGGTTCCGCCCTCGATCGAGGTCGTCATCCGCTCGAATCGCGGGAGGAAGCGCCTCAAGTAGTCGTCGAGAATCGGACCGACCTTGTGCTCTACGTGGTTCAGCACCAGCGCCAAGTTGCTGGCGTCGGGTAACAGCCAGTCCACGGGAAGATCCGTTCGCTGCGGCTGCCGCGCGCCATGCGGGTCGAGCGTCCACTCACGGAACGTACGCATGGAGCCGAAGATCGCGCCGAGCCGGAACAGCTCCGGATAGAAGTCCGGATCCCTCCGTTGCGCGAGGACCGACTGATCGAGAGAGCGATCGGCCCATCGCACCGTCCGCCTCTCCAGCCGTGGCCCATCCGCCGTTCGCACGCGGATGAGGACTTCGGATTGGCCCCGGTGGAAGTGGTAGTACGGTCCATCCACCGCGAGGCGGCCGTTCGGTTCGTCGATCAATTCGTCGACAATGCTGACCCCCGGCCCATTGGCCTCGAACGAGAGGCGGTAACGAAACTGCCGGCCGGAGTCGTCGCCGATATCGACATCGACCTCGACTGCCGCCGGTGACGCCCCGAAGCCGCCCTTCCACAACCACTCCGCCCCGCCGCCGCCGTTCCGCAGCACCATCGCGAGGTCCGTCGGCAACGCGTGCAACAGCTCCAAGGTGTCGATGAAGTTCGACTTGCCCGACGCGTTCGGGCCGATGAGGACATTCAGCGACCGCAGGTCGAAGAAGTCCATATCGGGCGGAAAGGACAACAGCCCTGGCATGCGGATTCGCTGAATGACTCGCATCTGGGACCGTTCTCAGCGGCTCTCGAACACCCGACGGAACCAGTCGACGAAGGTCCGAGCGGCCGGACTGTCGTGGCGAAAGTAGCGGGCCTTGATTGCCGTGCCGTACGGCAGCCCCGGCTCCCGCTGCCACGCGAGCCACGCATGGAGTTCCGCCTTCTTGACGTCTCGGTCGGGATAGCGCGCCCGGTGATCGCTCTTCGCCCGTCTGGTAGCTTCTCGGGCGTGAAGCAACAGGGGATCACCATCGTGGATGAGCGTCTCCAGAAAGCGCTCCAGCGTTCCCTCTCCGCGCTCGCCCTCCTGCCGGTTGTCCGGCATCAGCCATACACCCACTCTCGCCCTGTATTCGCCGGACTCGCCCATGAAACCGTCGCGGGGAATGCCCTGCGTCACCTCGACGCCCACAGCCCGAAGGCGCGCCGAGATCGCCTGCCATCGATCCTGAACCCGGAAGTCCGCATCCAACACGAACGCGACCGCTCGGCCGCTGCTTGCCCGTACGCTACGCTCCACGTCGTCAAGCAACTCCTCCGTGCCGCCGGTGTCTTCGATGAAGGGGAACCACGTCGGCCATGGTGTCCGGTCGTAATCGAGGCCGTGCCTCATGAGGAGATGACGGATGGCATGGCTGTCGTCGCGTCCCTCGACACGCAGTTGAGATCGTTCCGCCACTACCGCACCTCGATGTTGCGCTCGACCGCCGCGCGTATGTCAGCCGCATCGAAGCGCACGGCCTTGTCGAGCAATCTCTCGATCTTGTGGATGGACACGTCTTCCACGAAATCTGGACGCGATTCGACGAAAGACGAAAGCCCACGGATGCAGTCGAAGCTGTGCGTGGTCGCGAATACCTGCATCGAAGATTCGCGCGCCGTCTCGACGACCAGCCGCCACACGTCCTCCAGCACCGTCCAGTGCAGGCCGGTGTCGATCTCGTCTATCAGCAGGAATCCGCCCGCGGCCCGTACGAGGCCGAGAGAAAGCGCCAGCAGTCGATGCATACCGTCCCCGTGAGTTCCGAGCGGAACGCGTTCGCGTCGACCGTTCCCGCCGAATCCGAGCAGAACCCCGCCGCGACCGGATTCGGCGCGGGATGCGTCGCTCGTCAGGAAGACGATCGACTCGACGTCTTCGTGCAGGAGCTTGACGGCATCGATCGCTTCGGTCTCGCGTCCCTCCTTCAATGCGGTATCCCACGCCTCGCGCAGGGCCTCACCGTCGAGCGAATCGAGGGTGACGAACTGCACGGTCGGCGGAGAAGGTTGGTCGAACCACCGTCCTCGGAATCGCTGACGCCGATAGTTCACCATGTAGCCGTTCTCGGTGACCGGCATGGCGAAGGTCGTGCCCAGCGTGCTGCTCTCGATCAGTAGCTGGAACGCCGAGGGATCTGCATCGTCGGCTTCGTCAGGGAGACGGACCGCAACGGAAGCGCACCCGTGCCCCTCGCCCGAAACCCGCAGGGTCGCGCCCGGTACGAAACGGTGACCGAAGAAGAAGCGGGCGATGCTCGCACCGACTTGCCGGGATCCGGAGCCAACTTCGGCGAACGACGGAGCCGCGCTCCGTGGCGCGACATCCGTGCCTTCCCCGCGCCGACCCGCACACTCGGCGAGAACCAACGGATCTCCCCGCGACACCAGGAAGTGAATCGCCTCCAGGATCGACGTCTTCCCGCAGTCGTTCTTGCCGACGAGCAGATTGACGCGCGACAGGTTGTTCAGCTCGTATTCGTCGAAGCTGCGGTACTTTTCCAGCTTGAGGTTGCGAAGCATCGAAGCTCTCCCATCAGCGCAGAGGCATCTCGATGACGCCTACCGGACGATCACCGGACCGGTTCGGACGGCCTCCATCAGCTTGCCCTCCTGCTCTCGCAGCCATTCACGCACCGCGGCCTCGTCCGACAGGGTGCCGCGACGAACGTCGACCGTCGTCGTGCGGGGAGGCGACGGCGGACTCGCGCCGTCCGCCGCCTTTCCGCCTTCGGGCGGCCTGTCGGCATCGATCAGCTTAGCCGCTTCCTGCAACGCCTGCCCGACGCGCGTGGCCACCGCGTCGATCTCGGATCGCCACGCCGGGAGCGATCGCGCCTCCAGCGCCCGCAGCAAATCCTCGTCGGTAGCCACTGCGGGCGACGGCGGCGCGTCGAGGGCGAGGTGCCCCCGAATCCCGTCCTGAGCCGCATCGTCCAGCTTAGCCCAGGTCGCATCGCCGGCGAGTGTCCCGCAGGCCGCCTCGACCGTCCCGGTCAGCTCGCGGTGCTTGTCGGCGAGCGCTTCGCGCAACCCGGCGGCCAGCGCGGCGACGATCGGTCGGACTTGGTCGGTTTCCACCAGCAACGAGCGCTGAGCGGCGATGGCGTCGATGTCCGCGCCGGCGCCCGCCACCACCGCCAGCCCTTCGGCGTGACGGCGCAACGCCACAGCGAGGCGCCAGGCCGGCATCCGGGACTCGGCGCGCTCCGCGAGGAGGGTCCAGTCCTCAATGCCATGCGCCAACTCGTCCTTCCGCGCATGGATCGCCGCGAGTTGCTCGGGCCCCGCCAGCCGCCCGAGCTCGTCGATGGCCACGGTGTCGGGCACCGGCGGCAACGGCGCATCCCCGCCCGCCCGGCCGGCGAGCGCCCCGAGCGCCCCGAGGAACTCCGGCGCGCGGCTCTCCTCCTCGCCGCTCTTCGCGTTGACGCCCAGCTTCCCGAACAGCCCGCGCAGGGCGATGCGCTGGCCCGTGGTCAGCCGGACCCTCTCGGGGCGGAACTCCGCCGCCTTCACCCCGGCCTGGTCGAGGGCGTCCGCGGCCACCGGCCGCCCGTTCCGGGTCACGCGCAGGTGGCCGGCGCGGTGCAGGGCGATGAGGACGGCGTCGACGGCGTCCTGCGGCCAGCCGTAGGGGGCGGCCTTCAGGGCCTTGTGCAGCGCGGTGCCGCGGGCGCCGGCCCCCAGGGTGCCGAGCACCTCCTTGGCCACGGGGTGGGCGTCGGTGGCGCCGTCCCAGCCGACCACCTTGAGGGGCTGGTCCGACCCCTGGCGGGCGCGGGTCACCGCCCCCTCCCAGCCGCGGTGGTCGCCGTCGTCGAAGCGGGGGAAGAGGCGGGCGAGGGAGGCGACGGCGCCGGTCTTGAGTTTCTCGGTCAGGCTGTCGCCGAAGACCTCGGTGCCGCCGCCCTGGAGGACCGTCGCCGCCCGCAGCAGCTCGCGCACGATGGCGTCGCGCTCCTGCGCGGCGCGCGCCCGCCGGCTCTCCATGCTCTCGCGGGCCTCCCGGCCCTCGGGCGAGGCGGGGACGCCGTAGTGGTCGAGCACCTGCCGGGCCGCCTCGGCGTCGAGGACGTGGCCGCGGAGGACGTCGGCGCTTCGCTGCGGTAGATGGACGTGCAGCGTCGGGTCGCCGGCCCCGAGCCGCCGCGCCTCGTTGTCGACCTCGCGCCGCCCGCACGACCAGCCGTCGCGCAGCCAGACGTTGACGACGTCGCCGCCGGCGGCGGGCGGCTCGGCCCCGTGGTGCAGCGCGAGCTTGCGGCGCAGCCTGGCCTGGCCGTGCAGGAGCCTGATGCCGCCGAGGGCCTCCTGGACGGCCTGCGCGAACAGGTGCTCGCGGCGGGTGGCGATCTCGACATCGGTCAGGGCCTGCCGGCGCTCGCGGAACGCGCGGTCCCACTCGGCGCCCTCGGTCGTCTGCAGCCGGTACTCGTCGCCGACCTTCATGAGGACGCCGTCGCGGGCCAGCGCCTCCAGCGTGCCGGCGATGGCGTGACGGCGGGGACCGGAATCGGTGGTGATGTCGTCAATGAGCAGGTCGGCCAGCGTGTCCGCGTTGGCGCGGACCCCGAGGTCGGTGCCCTCCTGCCGCGGCAGCTTGCCGATCAGGAAGGCGAGCCCGCAGAGGCCGCGGCGCAGCCGGCCCTCGTCGCTGTCGTCGTCCAGCTTCTGGATGCGGGTGTTGAGCTCGTTCAGCAGCACGCCGGTGCTGACGAGGCTCGGGGCGAGCGCGTCGAAGAGATCGCTGGCGGGGATGGCCGCGCCGAGCGGGCGGTCGGCCACCTTCGCGAGCGAGTCGTGCAGGATGCGAAGCTGCGAGCGGAGCTGGCTGTGGCTGCCGGCGGCGTCGACGGCCTGGAAGCACGCCTCCCAGAAGCGCCGCCGCGTGCACAGCAACGGATAGTCGGCGACCCGGTCGGCCGCGTCCTCGGGCCGCGGCGCCACCCGGGTGCCCTGAAGCTGACGGGCGACCTCGCCGGCGTGCGCGTCGAACATCCGGTCGATCTCGGGGCCGGCGCCCGGCCGCTTGTGCAGGAGCACCTTGCGGGTCACCGCCTCGACGTCGGCGTCGGTCAGCTCGACGGCGATGCGGAAGCGGTCGCGGAGCCACAGCAGGGCCGGGGTGCCGGCCGAAAGCGCCGACTGCCCCGCGCCCACGAGCATGACGCGGCTGTCGAACTGGGTCTGCACCGCCTCGGCCACCTCCGTCAGCGCGGCCGAGCGGTCCTGCGCCTCGTTGATGTACTGCTGCACCTCGTCGAGCACGAGGACGGTGTGCGGCAGTTCGCGGTTGCCGGCGTCCGCGCCGCGGAACGGCGTGGACGGCGGTGCCGGTTGAGCGCCGGGCGCGGCCGTCGGGCGGCGGGCGGCGGGCGAGGAGTCTCCACCGTGGAACGGCGCGGACGGCGGTGCCGGCTGGGCACCGGGCGCAGCCGTCGGGCCACGGCCGGCGGGCTCGGACAGGGCCTGCCGCGCGGCCGCGATGAACTCGTCGGTCGAGATGTCGGTCCTCAGCGGCGGGAACTGCCGGGTCAGCAGTTGCCGGGCCGACCTGACGTCGGCCGCGAAGCTGGCGTCGGACGCGATCAGCGCCTTGGCGATGACGGGACTGACGTAGAGGTTGTGGAGCTCGCTCAGCCAGTCCCTCCCTTCCGCCTCGACCGCCCCGCGGACCCCGTCGAGCAGCCCCCGCCCGCGCAGCCAGAAGCAGAAGCGCGCCTGGGGGTACTGCGCGGGCCAGCCGCAGGCGCGGAGGAGAATCGACAGCACGGTGTGCCGCACGTGATCGACGCTGCCCCCGAGCAGAGTGCCCGCCGCGGCCACGGGAGACCGCCCCGCCCGGTGCGCGTGGGTGTCGAGCTCGCGAAGCTGGGCCCGAACCTCGTCGGGCAGCCCGCCGCGGACGAGGCCGCGGGCGGTCGCCCCGTCGGGGAACGCGGTGTCCATCCACAGGTGGGTGAGCATCTTCAGCAGGTGCGACTTGCCGCTGCCGAAGAAGCCGCTGACCCACGCCGACTCCTGTTTGGGGGTCCCGAGGTTCGCGAGGTAGCGGTCGAGGATGCGCTGGAGCGCGTCGCCGAACTGCCCGTCGCAGACGAAGGTCTCGAGCTCGGCCCGCAGCTCCCGCATGGCCGGCTCGTCGGCCTTGTCGGCGATGCGCGCCTGCCCGCCGTTGGCGAGCCGCGCCGTCCGCGGATCGCGGTCGAGCGCTTCGTGAATCTTCACGGGACGAGTCCCCCACCGTGCAGCGTGATGCCCTGGGCGAGGTCGAGCGCTTCGCGAATCTTCACGCGACGGCCCCCCCGCCGTGCGGGGTGATGCCCTGGGCGCGATCGAGCGCTTCGTGAATCCTCACGGGACGGGTCCCCCACCGTGCAGCGTGATGCCCTGGGCGAGGTAGTTCCAACCGTCGCGGGCGTCGAGCAGCCGATAGTTGCTCTCGTTCTTGGTGCCGGGGAAGAACACCACCAGCCGTCCGCGAATCGACTGCTCGACGGCGCGGATGACCTCGGACACCCGCAGGAAGCCGTACAGCGAGGCGACCCCGAGCAGGGCCGCGACGCCGTTCTCGCCGACCGCCTCGAGCTCGGCCCGCAGCCGGTCGGCGACGTGTTCGCGGAACTCGCCCTCCAGCTTCATCCCCAGCAGATCCGGGTCCTCGAACCACGACTCCCGGTACTCGTCGGCCGCCATCCATTCGGCGAACCAGCGCGTGCAGTCGACCGGCGTCCAGTCGTGCCCGCCGCGCCGGGTCGCCTGTTCGAACTCGCCGATGCGCGCCCGCAGCGCGCGTTCGAGCTCCTTCTCGTAGACCACGAGCATCACCCGCTGCGCGCCGGCCACGCCGCGCGGCCACGGCACGCCGACGTGCCGTTCGTAGACCGCCGCCAGGTCTTCGATCCTGCCCACGCTCAGGTCCTCGCCGCCGCGGGATCGAGGCGGCGGACGTCGATCTCCACCACGCCCCCGCCGGCCCGCGCGTGGATCAGGCCGAGCCGCTTCGCCTCGAACGCCGCCGGCAGCAGGTCGTCGCCGGCCCGGTCGAGGACGCGGGTCCAGCGGCAGTCGAGGAGCGCCCGGCCCGCTAGCCCCTCGACGGCGCCGAGCCAGAGGGCCATCGCCAGGCCGCCGGGCGTCGGCTCGACCCGGGTCCGCAGCTTCCGCATTCGGCCCCGCAGGTGGCCCGACTGCGCCCACGAGCTGGCCGCGTTCCGCGCCGCCTTGTCGAGGACCGCCTCGTTCAGCCGCGCGCCGACGGCCCGCCGCATCTCGTCCAGAAAACTCGACCTGACGAGCTCGGCCCCCGCCGGCAGCGCGAGCACGGCGGGCGCGGTCGCGCGCAGCAGCGGATCGCGCGCCAGGGCGCACAGCATCGCCACCAGCGGGCGCCCCGCCGCGTCCACCGGCCAGAGCCGCCGCAGCACCCGGAAGACCGGCACGCGCGGGTCGAGCGCGTACAGCTCGCCCAGCCGCTGCCCCGTCCAGCGCCGGGTGGCGGCGGTCGCCTTGCCGAGCACGTTCTCGTCGAGGATGGCGGCCCGGTAGTCCGCGCGGGCGGCGCCCGGCGGGACCGCGGCGAGGAGGTCGACCAGCTCGGCCAGCATGATCGTCCGGCTGGTGTGGACGCTACGGTCCCCGAACCTCACCCCGGCCTTGACGGCGCGGGCCTCGACCGGGGAGCCGGCGGCGTGATCGAGCATCCCCGACATCGTGACGTGACGGCGGGAGGAATGTCAATGGGCCGGGTTAATTACGCCGGCAAACTTGCCGGCGCATCTGGTCAGGCGTCCGCCCGGTTCCGCGGCGCCTCCGGCGCCCCGGGCAGCCGCAACGTCACCCGCATGGTCGTACCGCGCCCGACGCCCTCGCTCAGGGGCTCGATGCTCCCGCCGGCCGCGATCACGTAGTTGGCCACCGAATGCAGGCCGATGCCGCTGCCGCCGTCCTTCGTCGTATACCCGGCGTTGAAGATCCGCGGCAGCCGATCCGGGCTGATGCCGATGCCGTTGTCGCTCACGTCGATGACGAGGCGCTCCTTCCGCTCGCTGGCGACGACCCGGATGCGCGGCTCCGCGGCGTCTCCTCCCCGGGCGCCGGCGAGCGCGTCGATGGCCTCGATGGCGTTCTTCAGGAGGTTGACGAGCATCTGATGGAACTTGCTCTCCTGCAGGAGGACCTCGGCCGGGGCGTCGGCGCATTCGACGTCCCACGAGATGCCCCGCTTGGCCAGCGAGTCCTCCAGCATCTTGACGGCCTCGAGGATGGCCGGCCGCAGCTTGACCGCCTTGCGCTCGACGGTGCCGTCCGCGAACGACTCCTGGGTGCGGATGATGTCGACGATGTGACGGACCCGTTCCGACACCCGCCCCACCGTCGCGGACCACGACCCGTTCCGGCTCCGCAGATCCTCGACCAGGGCGAGGAAGAACGGAAACGCGTCCCGGCCCTGGGGGTCGTTGCGCAGCCAGTCGCTCCAGTCGTCCCGGTGCGCCGAGACCGCGCCGGCGAGGGCCGTGAACCGTGCAAGCAGCTCGTCGTCCCGAGTCGCCTCCTGCAGCGTCGCCACGCCGACCGCCACGCTGTTGATGGCGTTGCCGATGTTGTGGAGCACGGTGTCGATGACGTCGAGGCGCCCCTGCGCGAACGCCTGCGTCACGATCTCGCGCGACCGGACGACGCGCGTCACGTCGTGGAGGACGATGACGCCGCCCGTCAGGTCGCCGGCCGCGTCCCGGATGGGTCGCCCGCTGACGCTGACGTGGACGCCCTCCGGCATGTTCGGATTGCGTATGAACAGGTGGACGTCGTCCGTCGGCTCGCCCTGGATGGCGCGCACGAGGGGCAGGCGGTCGGACGGAAAGGGCGTCTTCTCGTCCGGGAAGAAAGTGCCGTAGACCTCGGCCCAATCGGCGGAATCGTCGTCGGTGATCCCCATGCCCACCATGCGTTCGGCGCTCCGGTTGGCTACCGTCAACCGCCCCTTCGCGTCGGCGACCACGACGCCGTCGCTGATGCTGGCGAACACCATGTCCATGAACTGATTCTTCTGCCTCAGCTCCTCGGTCGTCCGCCGCAGCCGGGTCTCCGCCTCCTTGAGCTCCGTGACGTCGCGGAACGTGATGACGCCGCCCTTCAACCGACCGCCCGCGTCCCGCAACGGCCGCCCGTTGATGCTGACGAGGGTCCCGCCGGGCCTGCTCGCGTTCCGCACGAACACCTCGGCGTTGTCCGTCTCCTGGCCGCGCATGGCGCGCGATATCGCCATATCCTCCAGGGGAAGCGGCGACGTCCGATCGGAACGGAACAAACCGTAGGTGGAGGCCCATTCCCGGGGAGCGACGTTCGCCGCCGCTTTGCCGACGATGGCCTCCGCGCTCCGATTGAAGAGGGTGAACTGCCCGTGCTCGTCGACCGCCACCACGCCCTCGCCGATGCTGTCGAACACCGTTTCCATCGCCCGCTTCCGTTCGGCCAACTCCCCGGCGAGATCCCGGAGCCTCGCCTCCCTCTGCCGGTCCTTCGTCACGTCGCGGAAGACGACGATCCCCCCCCGGAACCCGCCGTCCGCCTTCCGCAGCGGCCTGCCGCTGATGCTGAGGAAGATCCGGCCCGGCGGACTCGTGGTGACCCTGAACAGCTCCAGGTCGTCGAACGTCTCCCCGCGCGCGACCCGCGCGGCCGCGCGTTCATCCTGCGGACACGGAGACCCGTCCGCCGAGTAGTAGTACTGTCTCGCCTCCCGCACCCGCTCGAATTCCGCGGGATCCGGGCCGGCGCCCACGATCTTCTGCGCCCGCCGGTTGAACATCAACGATCGGCCGTCCGCGCCGAAGACGACCAGGGCGTCGCTCATGCTGTCGAAAACGCTCTCCATGAGGGCGGTCTGATCGCGCAGGCTCGCGACCGTCCCCGACAGCTCGCGCTCCACCCTCACCTGATGCGAGATGTCGCGCACGACGACGACGCCCCCCAGGCGCCGCCCCCGCAGGTCGACGAGCGGCCGGCCGCTGCTGACGATGTGGAGGCCGTCGGTCCCGCCCCGGCGCCGGACGAACATGTGCGCGTCCGCGGAGGTCCCCTTCATGGCCAGCGAGAGCGGCGCGTGTTCCCCCGCCAGGGGCGTCCTCTCGTCGGCCTCGAGGAGCTCGTACTGACTCAACACCTGGGCGAGGTCGCTCAACTGCCGCGTTTCGCCGCCGAACACGTCCAGAAGGGCGCGGTTGCGCAGCACGATGCGCCCCGTCCGGTCGGCGACCATGACGGGGGCGGCCAGGTTCTCGACCACCGCCTCCAGGAAGTCGCCGCGTTCCTGCTGCGCCGAGAGCCGCCGCCGCTCCGCATCGCGCCGCTCCCGTTCCCGCCGGTCCCCGGCGTGCCGGGCGAGCGCGGCGTCGAGGGTCAGGCGCAGTTGACGGTCGTCCGGCGGCTTCACGACGTAGCCGAACGGATCGGTCTCGCGCGCCCGCCGCAGCGCGTCGTCATCGAGGTCGCCGGCCAGGTACACCACCGGAACATCGAGACCCCCGATCCGGGCCCCCGCCTCGACGCCCCCGGCCGGCGGGTCGAGATCGACCAGCGCCAAGTCGGGCCGGAGTTCCGCCGCCCGCTCCGCCGCCCCGACCCCCGCGGACGCGGCGCCGCACACCGTGTGGCCCAGGCCGCGCAGCCGGTCCGTCAGGGCCCGCGCCGCCGCGGAATCGTCACTGGCGATCAGTATTCGCGCGTTCAACGTCCCGCCCTCCCAGGTCGCCGCCGGACGAGGTTCGCGGCCTCACGGACCGGGAAAGCGCGCTCCGGCCGGAAGCAGTTCCAGGATTGAGGCCCACGTAGTATAGGTCGCCCAGGCGGGCCGTCTGCACGGCCGGCGCGAAACCCGCCCGGCCCATCCGCGCGCCGCGGGAACCGCTCCACCGGGGCCGGCGCGCCGCGGGCGACGGCCGTCGGCCAAGCGTGCCAAGCCGTCCGCTCCGCCGGTCCGAGGCGGCGAGCCCTCGTCAATCGTAGTCGTCGGCGTCGATCCGCCGCGTCGCGGGAGCGTGGCGCACGAGGAGCCAGAGGCTGATCGTCGGCGCAGACTCCTACTCGTCCCGCAGGGTGACGAGGGGGTCGACGCCCATCGCCCTGCGCGCCGGCAGGTAGCAGGCGGCGAGCCCGGTCACGACGAACACGGCCACCACGGCCGCATAGACGCCGGGGTCGGCGGGCCGGGTCTCGAACAGGAAGGCGGACAGCGTCCTCGACAGCGCCGCCGCGGCGGCGGCACCCACGGCGAGCCCCGCCAGCACCAGGACCAGCCCCTGGCGCAGCACCATGGCCAGGATGGACCGCCGTTCGGCCCCCAGGGCCAGCCGGAGGCCGAACTCGCGGGTGCGGTGGCTGACGGAGGTGGCGATGACGGCGGCGATGCCGCTGACGGTGATGACGAAGGCGAGGGCCGCGAACAGGCTCAGCAGCACCACCGAGAGCCGCCGCGTCGCGGTGGTGGCGGCGCGGGTCTCGGCCAGGGTGCGGAAGTTCTCGACCGGCTGCTCGGGGTCGACGGCGTGCACCGCGTCCCGCACCCGGGCGCTCAGGGCCCGGGGGTCGCCCTGCGCCCGCACGAGGACGCGGGTCGGCGAGCCCGCGCCCTGCAGGAACGGCCGGTAGAGCTGGTCGGGCGGCTCGCGGTCGAGCCCGTGGTCGCGCACGTCGCCGACGACGCCGACGATGGTCACCCAGGTCTCGCCGTCGTCCAGGGTGACGCGCTGCTCGAGCGGCGTCTCGCCGTCGCGCCAGTGCCGCTCGGCCAGCGACCGGCTGACGAGGGCGACCGGCGTCGTCTCCGCGTCGTCGAGCCGGGTGAAGGCGCGGCCGGCGAGCAGGGGGACGCCGACGGCCGCGAAGTAGTCGGGGCTGACCACCCGCGTCTCCAGCTCGGGGCGCAGGTCGGGGTCCTCGTAGGTGCGGCCCTCGATGGCGAAGCGCTGCTGCTGCCCCACCTCGCTCGCCATCGGGAAGCCGTTGGCGACGGCCGCCGCGGCCAGCCCGGGCCGGCCCTCGAGGCGCGCGAGGACGTCGGCGAAGAGCCGGCGGCGGCTCTCCTGGGTCGTGTACTTCGACCAATTGGGGAAGACCTCGGCCGTCAGCACGCGCTCGGCGTCGAACCCCGCGTCGACCCGCTGCAGCCGGTAGAAGCTGGTCAGCAGGAGCCCGGTGGCGATGAGGAGCACGAACGCGGCCGCGACCTGCGACGCCGTCAGCAGCCCCCGCGCGCGGTGCCGCGCCGGCGTGTCGGTGGCGTGGGCGCCGGCGTCCTTGAGGGCCGCCGACACGTCGCGCCGTCCCCCCAGGGCGGGGGCGGCGCCGAACGCGACCCCGGTCGCCAGCGACAGCCCGAGGGTGAACGCGAGCACCCGGCCGTCGACGGCCACCTCCGTCGTGCGGGTCGTGAACAGGGCCGCGAACGCCACGAGGAGGTCGAGGCTCAGCCATGCGACGAGGAGGCCGAACGCGCCGGCCGCGAGGGCGAGGAGGCTCGACTCGGTCACGAGCTGCCGCAGCAGCCGGCCGCGCCCCGCCCCGAGGGCCGACCGGAGGGCGAACTCGCGCTCGCGCCGGCTCATCCGCGCCATCGTGAGGTTGGCGACGTTCGCGCACGCGATGAGCAGCACGAGGGCGGTGGTGGCGAGCAGGACCAGCAGCGTGGGGCGCGCCTCGCGCGTCAGCTCGTCGGCGAGCGGCATCGGGGTCGCCGTATAGCCCGAGTCGACCGGATACGTCTCGGGATGGGCGCGCTGCAGCCGGCCCGCCACCGTGGCCAGCTCCGCCCCGAAGCGGTCTACGTCGACGCCGGGCGCGAGCCGGCCGAAGGCGGTCATGCCGCGGAACGCGGTGCGGTCCTCCTCCATCCGGGCCTCGGCGCGGGCGCGGAAGGGGCAGGCCGACGTGGGCATGTAGACGTCGTTCTCGCGCGGGTACTGCGGGACCGGCGGCAGCACCCCGACCACCGTGTGGGGCCGGTCGTTCATCTCGAAGACCTGGCCGACGATGTCGGGGTCGGCGCCGAAGCGCTGCTGCCAGTAGGGGTAGCTGAGGACGAGGACGGCCTCGGCCCCGAGGTCGTCGTCGGCGTCGCGGAACGTCCGGCCGTGCAGGGGCCGCACGCCGAGCACGTCGAAGAAGTTCGCCGACACCACTCCGGTCAGCACGCGGTCGGGCTCGCCGCGGTTCAGCAGCGTGAACGACATGCCGTGGTACTCGACGAAACCGTCCACGGTCGCGAGCTGCTCCCGGTAGTCGCTTATCTCCTTGACCGAGAAGGGGATGTTGGCCGACCCGGCCCGCTGCGCCTGCTGGCGGGCGAGCACCAGCTCGTGCCCGTCGGCGTAGGGCAGCGGCCGCAGCAGGACCCCGTCGACGAGGCTGAAGATGGCGGTGTTGGCGCCGATGCCCAGCCCGAGGGTCAGCACCACCGTCAGGGCGTAGCCCGGCGAGCCGAGCAGCGAGCGCAGGCCGTAACGGATGTCCCGCGTCAGCGTATCCAGCATGGGTTCCTCTTGAAGGTCCCGGCGCACCCGCGCGGCGCGGGCTGGCGCGGCCCCCGGCGCTCCGGCTGCGTCTCCATGCGAAGCGCCGGACGGCCGCGGACGGCCCCGCGAGGTCACGACACCCATCGCGGCCGGGACCCGCCAAGCCTTCGGCGACAGCAGACACAGCCGCCCGCCCGATGGCCTACTCGTAGTCGGCGGCGTCGAGCGACAGCCGCACCACCTCGGCGTCGTTGCGCGCGACGACGTGCCGGTTCGCGAACGCGGGGTGCGCCCAGAGCACGGCCCGGTCGCCCCACCGGCCGGTGGCTCCCCCTTGGGTGCGGGTGGTCGGCTCCAGCAGCCTGACCCTGTCGATCTCCCGGTAGCCCTCGGGCGTGAACCGCGCGATGATCAGGTCGCCCGAGTCGTTGGTGACCAGGTAGCGGTCGCCGTTGCGCACGAAGTACGCGGTGGCCCAGCGGTCCTGGGCGTTCATGCGGTCGCTCTGCCAGAGCCGCTCGCCGGTGGCGGCGTCGATGCCCCGCAGCTCGCCGTAGCTCCCGACGCCGTAGAGGTGATCGCCGACGACGATCGGGGTCGAGATGATGGCGTGCAGCGTGTCGGTCTGCTCCGGCAACTCGCCGCGGTTGCGCCCCCGCCACAGCACGCGCGCCGCCGGCCGATCCGAGTTCAGGGCGAGCATCATCGCGCCGTTGAAGAACTGGCTGACGACGAGGTAGCGCCCGCTGCGCACCGGCGTCGTGATCGACAGCCCGCCCCCGATGGCGAAGGGCTGCTCCCAGTAGATTTCGCCGGTGGCGGGGTCGAGCGACGTGATCGCGGTCGCGTGCCAGACGACGAGCTGCCGCGCCCCGCCCGCCTCGATGACGATCGGCGACGAGTAGCCGGTCTCGGACGTGTTCTCCAACGCCCGCCACACCTCTTCCCCGGTGGCCTTGTCGAAGGCGGCGATCTTGGCGTCGGGCTCGCCCCCGAGCACCACGATCAGCAGGTCGCCCTCGACGAGCGGCGACTGCGACACGCCGTAGACGGGCACGGTGACGCCGTACTCGGCCGGGGTGTCGATGCGCCAGACGAGGTCGCCGGTCGCGGTGTCGAAGCACGACAGCATGCCCGCCGCCCCGAGGATGTAGACGTGATCGCCGTCCACCGTGGGGGTGGCGCGCGGGCCGGTCGCGAACTTGAAGTGGATGTTGCGGTAGGTGGCCGGCCACTCCCGCGTCCACAACCGCTCGCCGGTCTCCTCGTCGAGGACCACGAGCCGCTCGTGGCCGTCCATGGTGCGGCTGCCCGGGGTCTCCGCGTAGTCGAGGACGAAGACCCGCCCGCCGGCCACCGCCGGCCCCGCGAACCCGCCCCGCACGGGGACCCGCCACTTCACGGCGAGGCCGCCGTCGGGGAACCGCTCGACGAGGCCGCCGTCGCGCCACACCGCGTCGCGGTCGACGCCGCGCCACTGCGGCCAGTCCTCGGCGCGGGGGCCGGCGGCGGCGAGGCAGACGACCGCGCCCGCGATCGCGACGGTCATCCGGACCGGAGAACGACGGTCAGTCATGGCTGCTCCACGATTAAGGGACGAAACCACCTCGGCGCCCGCAGGCGCGGCACCCTCATCCTGCCCTTGAACCGCCCGGCCGTCAAACCTCCGCGTCCGCGGCGGCCGGCGGCGCCGCCGCGGGGCGTAGACGCGAGGGGCGGCCACGGCGGGGACGTCGCCCGCGGGCCGATTCTGCGGGGAGCGGATGTGGCGGCGGCCGGCCGGCCGCCGCCCCTCCCGCCGCACCGTCCGACGGCGGCGGCCGTCGTCGTTGCCGATACAATAGCCTGCGGCCGGAGGTTCCGCGAGCTTCCCCGGCAGGCTGCCGTTGTCGAGCGCCGGCCGGTTCCGCCTCCCCGCGGAACCGCACTCGGCTTCCGGCCGGTCGGCACGGCCGAGGCCGCACGAGGCTCCTGGAGGAGAGAGACCCGTGCCGCACGAACCGACCCGCATCCGACCGCGCCGCGACCAGCGCCCCCCGGCCGCCCGCGGCGGCGGGTGGACCGTCTTGGCGGCGGCCCTGCTGACCGCCTGCGCCACGGCCGGGTGCGCCCCGGGGGACCGGGACGCGGGGGCGCTGCCGCCCACGCGGGCGGAGCGCACCGGGCATGACCAGACCACCGGCTACGGCGAAGTCATGCAGTTCGTGGCGCTGGCCGCGGACCGTTCGGAACGCATCCACGCCACGACCTTCGGGACGACCGTCGAGGGCCGCCCCCTGCCCCTCGCCGTGGTCGGGGACGCCGCCGACGCGGGACCCGCCTCGGTCGCCGCCGCCGACCGCCTGCGCGTGTGGCTGCAGGGGGCCATCCACGGCGGCGAGGTCGCCGGCAAGGAGGCGCTGCTCATGCTGCTGCGCGACCTCGCGGCGGGCGGCCACGCGGAGTGGTCGTCGTCGATGATCCTGCTCGTCGCCCCCGTCTACAACGCGGACGGCCACGAGCGCATGGGGCCCGACACCCGCCCCTATCAGCTCGGGCCGTTCGCGGGCGCCGGCGAGCGCGCCAACGCCCAGGGCCTCGACCTCAACCGCGACCACATGAAGCTGGAGTCGCCCGAGGCCCGCGCCCTCGTCCGCGCGTATCACGACTACGACCCGCACGTCGTCATCGACCTGCACACCACCAACGGCACCGAGCACGCCTATCACCTGACGTACTCGCCGCCGCTCCACCCCAACACCCATCCCGCCATCGACGCCCTGCTCCGCGACGAGTGGCTGCCCGCGGTCACCCACGCGGTCGAGCGCTCCGACGGTTGGCGCTTCTACTACTACGGCAACCTGCCGTTCGCGGCCGGGGCCGAGCCGGGCTGGCGCACGTTCGACCACCGCCCGCGCTTCAACAACAACTACGTGGGGCTCCGCAACCGGGTCGCCCTGCTCGGCGAGGCCTACGCCTACGCGCCGTTCGACGAGCGCATCCGCGCCTCGCTGCGGTTCACGGAGGAGGCCCTGGCCTTCGCGCACCGCAACGCCGGCGCCATCGCCGCCCTCGTCGAGGCGGCCGACGCCGCGCCGGTCGCGGGGACCCGGCTCGCGACCCGCGCCGTTCCCGCGCGCTCGGCCGCCCCCGTCGAGATCCTGCTGGGGCGCACCGAGGAGGTGGCGAACCCCTACACGCGCGCCCCGATGCGGCGCCGCCTCGACGTGGCGGAGCCGACGGAGATGTACGAGTACGGCACTTTCGCGGCCGACGAGGACGGCGTCGAGCCCGCCCCGGCCGCCTACTACGTGCCCGCGGATCTCGCCGCCGTCGTCGATCTCCTCGCCGCCCACGGCGTCGACGGCGCCCCCCTCGACGACGACACGACGTTGAACGTCGAGGAGTTCGCGGTGCGCACGTCGTCGATCGCCGACCGCCCCTTCCAGGGCCACCGCGAGCGCACCGTCACCGGCGACTGGACCGCCGTCGAGCGCGTCGTGCCCGCCGGCACCCTGGTCGTGCCCCTCGACCAGCCCCTGGGCCGGCTCGTGTTCGCCCTGCTCGAACCGAGGTCGGACGACGGCGTCGTGAACTGGAACGTGGTCGACGACCACGTCGGCGCGGCCGGCTCCATCTATCCCATCCTCCGTCGCCCGGCGCCACCGCCGCAGGCTCCTGCACCCTAGGAGCGCGGGCACCGAGCGCATCGGCGGACCGGCGCACCCGCGCGGCCACAATCCAGGGCGGGTCCGTCCGCGCCGCCGCGCGCGGGAACGATGGGGCGGAGGCCGCGTCGGCGCGGTGACCGGTCGGCCGGAGGGTCCGCGAGGATCCACGACAACGCCCGCGCGATTGTCGGGACGGTCGGCTCAACCGCCGGCGCCGAGCACGGGCACGAGGACGAGGCCGGTCACGTAGACCGCGTAGAGGGCCAGCAGGAACAGGCCGCCGCCGCGGTGGAAACGTCCGGTCCGCGCGGCGAGGCCGAGGACGGCGGCGAAGAACACGCCGAGCCACCCGTACGAGTAGACCTGGGTGAAGACGTCGAGGGTCAGCGGGTTGATGGCGCCGGACAGGCCGACGATGAGGTAGAGGTTGAGGACGTTGGCGCCGATGATGTTGCCGAGCGACAGGTCCGGCACCCCCTTCCGGGCGGCGGAGACGCCGGTGACGAGCTCCGGCAGGGACGTCCCGATCGCCACCACCGACAGCCCGATGATGACCGACGGCACGCCGAGGGCCGCGGCCAGCGACTGCCCGGAGTCGACCAGCAGGCGGCTGCCCACCACGATGAGGGCCGCCCCCAGCGCGAACAGGCCGACGGCCCTGGCGAGCCCGCCCGTATCCGCCTCGGGGCCGCCCGCCGCCTCGGCGCGGCGCCGCCGGATGCCGAGGTAGTCCCACGCCAGGTACGCGAACGCCAGGGCCAGCAGCACCGCGGCCAGCGGCCGGCTCAGGGTCCGGTCCCAGGTGAAGACGACCACGAGCACCGCGGCCGAGACCATCCACGCCGCCCGCCGCACGAAGTCGCGCTTCTCGACCTCCACCGGGGTCAGCAGCGAGACGGTGCCGACGATCAGCCCGACGTTGCAGATGCACGACCCGACCGCGTTCCCCAGCGCGATGCCGGTGTCGCCGACGCTGCTCGCCATCGCCGAGACCACCAGCTCGGGGGTCGTCGTCGCGAGGCTGACCAGGGTCCCCCCGATGACGAACCGGGGGATGCGCAGCGCCCGGCCGATGTAGATGCTCGAGTCGACGAACAGGTCGCCGCCCTTGGCGACCAGACCGAGACCGAGGACGATGAGGACGATGTCGTAGAGCACGGGCCGGCGGCGCCCCCCCTGCCTGGGGCGGGCGGGTTGAAGGTGTGGGAACGGACGTCACGCGGCTACGCGACGAGCGCCTCGCCGCCGCAGATCCGGTGCGGAACGCCCCGCGCCAGCGGCTCATCGCGCCGCGCGGCGTTGATTATAGTCGAGGCCGGACCCGGGCAGCGCGTCGGCAGGCCGCCGCGGATCAGCTCGGCAGACCGCCGGGAGCACGGAGTCCACCCTCGCGGGTCTCCGATCCCGGGCGGCCCGCGGACTCCGGACGCCCGGGGTCTATACTGGAGATCATGTGCGATGCCGACTTGCGGCGGTCGGGCGGTGCGGCCGCCACCCTCTCCCGCCCGGCCCCGAGCGAGGCCGCGCCCGGGGGCCTCGACGACCGGATCGCCAGGCTGCGCGGCCTGTTGGCGGCGCTCGATCGCGCGGTGGTCTGCTTCTCCGGCGGCGTCGATTCGGGCTACCTGCTCGCGGAGGCGGCGGGCGTCCTCGGGAACCGGGCGACGGCCCTCACCGCGGTCTCCCCGAGCCTGGCCCCGGAGGAGCGGGCCGGGGCCGAAGACCTCGCGCGGCAGCTCGGCGCGCGCCACGTGCTGGTCGAGACCCACGAGCTCGACGACGCGCGGTACGCGTCTAACCCCGTCAACCGCTGCTACTTCTGCAAGAACGAGGTGTACTCGGTGGCGGTGGCCGAGGCCGCCCGCCTCGGGGCGGCCCACGTCCTCGACGGGTTCAACGCCGACGACCGCGGCGACCACCGGCCCGGCCGCCGCGCCGCGCGCGAGCAGGGGGTGCGCTCGCCCCTCGACGAGGCCGGCTTCGGCAAGGCGGACGTCCGCGAGGCGGCGCGGCGGCTGGGGCTTCCCGTGTGGGACAAGCCGGCCCTCGCCTGCCTGTCGAGCCGCTTCCCCTACGGCACCGCGATCACGCCGGAACGGCTCGCCCGCGTCGCCGCCGCCGAGCGGGCCCTGCGCGGGCTGGGGTTCCGGGTGTGCCGGGTGCGGTTCCACGGCGCCGCCGCCCGCATCGAGGTCGAGCCGCACGAGATTCCCCGCCTTCGGAGCGCCGGCGTGCGGACCGAGGTCGCGCGGCGGTTCCGGGACGCCGGCTTCGACCGGGTGACGGTCGACCCGCGGGGCTACCGCCGGGGGTCGCTCAACGAGGCGCTGTCGGAAGCGGGCTCGGACGCGCCGGCTTGGCCGCTCGCCGGCCCGGACGAGCCGCCCGGCGCCGACGAGCCGCTCGACGGGGCGCGTTGAGCGCCCGGCGGCTCGACCAGCAGGCGGGCCAGCCGCGCCCCGCCGATCTGATAGGGGTTCACGACCCGGTCCGCCCCGGCCTGCAGAATCCGCTGCTCGGCCCGTCGCCGACGGCCTCTCGCGAGTCTGCTTCCGCGACCCGTCGGACTGGTTGCCGAAGGCGGCCCCGCCCGGAGAAGAACGGCGACGGCGGGCGGCTACGGCATGCGGCCGGCGAGGTCGTCGTCGTCCAGATAGTCGTAGAACCCGAGCTGCCGGCCGGTCAGGCCCTTGGTGGCCCAGATGATCTGGCCGGTGTGTTCGGCGAGGTGCTCGACGACGTGATAGACGGCGTGGAGCACGGTCACGTCGTAGCCCTGGATGGACCGGGGCCGGGCGAGGTCGTCCGGCGTCAGGGCCGCGAGCACCTCGTCGGCGGCGCTGAGGACGGCACCCAGCCGCGCCGCGAGCTCCGCCGCCGGAATGGGGTCGCGGCGCGCGAACTCCGCGTCGCGGTCGCGGCTCACCGCCTTCCCCCCCACGCCGCCGACAATCCACTGCTCGACATTGCCGCACAAGTGGAGGACGAGATTGCCCACGGCATTCTCGGCGTCGTGCCGACGGGTCCAGATCTGGGCCTCGGTCAACCGGCCCAGGCACGCCTCGATGCGCTGCCGGCGGGCGTCGATCTGATGCCGCGAGACGCGCAGGAAGTCGCCGGCGAGCCGCGACGGCAGGGTGGCGTCGGTCATGGGCCCACTGTGCCATCATCGGGCCGTCCCGTCCAGGCGGGAGGCGCGGCCATGCGCCGAGACCCGGCGGGCGCGCCCCCCGAGGTTGCCGCGGGTCGGGAGGCGCGGCACAATAGCAGCCCCATGCCCAGAGCAGCCCGATCGCGCCGCCCGGACCCCGCCGTCGAGACGCCCTCGGCGGCGACGCCCCGCATCAGGCGTGCGGCGGCCGCCCTCGTCCTGGGTTGGGCGGCCGCCGCGGCCGGCTCCGCCGCCGCCCAGGCGCCCGACTTCGAGCGGGCCAGGGACGAGGCGGTGTCGCTGCTGCAGGCCCTGGTGCGCATCGACACGAGCAGCCCGCCGGGGAACGAGACCCGGGTCGCCGAGCTCGTCGAGTCGGTGCTCGACGAGGCGGGCATCGACTCGACGGTCCTCGCCCTCGACCCGGCCCGCGCCAACCTCGTGGCGCGCCTGCGCGGCGACGGGTCGAAGCGCCCCATCCTGCTGATGGCCCACACCGACGTCGTCGGCGTTGACCGGGACGACTGGTCGGTCGACCCGTTCGGCGGCGTCATCCGCAACGGCTATCTCTACGGCCGCGGCGCCGTAGACGACAAGGGCCAGCTCGCGGCGATGGTGCAGGTGCTGCTGCTCCTCGAACGCCACCGGGTGCCGCTGGCCCGCGACGTCATCCTTCTCGCCGAGGCGGGCGAGGAGGGGACGACCGAGGTCGGGATCGACTTCGTCGTCGAGCGGCACTTCGACGCCATCGACGCCGAGTTCGCCTTGAACGAGGGGGGACAGATGACGGCACCGAACGGCGCCGTCGACATCGTGAACGTCGCCACCACCGAGAAAGTGCCGTGGCGCGGCATCCGCCTCGTGGCCCGCGGCACCGCCGGCCACGGCTCGGCCCCCCGGCTGGACAACCCCGTCGTGCGGCTGGCCGCGGCGGTGGCTAAGGTCGGGAGCTACCAGGCCCCGATGCGGCTGAACGAGACCACCCGCGCCTACCTCGACCGGCTCGCGGACGTCAGCCCGCCCGACGTCGCGTTCCGCTACCGGAACCTCGAGAGCCGCCGGTGGAGCGAGACGATCCGCCGGACGCTGCGCGAGACGGACATCGGCGTCAGCGCGATGCTCCAGACCACCATCTCGCCCAACATCATCCGGGGCGGGTTCCGCCGCAACGTGATTCCCGCCGAGGCCGAGGCGGTGCTCGACGTGCGCGCCCTGCCCGACGAGGACCTCGACGGCTTCCTCGCCACCCTGCGCGACCTCATCGACGACCCCGCGGTGGAGGTCACCCGCCCCACCAGCATGCGGCCGGCGGCGCCCCCCTCG
Source organism: Vicinamibacterales bacterium (assembly GCA_963664545.2). Classification (GTDB taxonomy): domain Bacteria; phylum Acidobacteriota; class Vicinamibacteria; order Vicinamibacterales; family UBA8438; genus JAJEEA01. The sequence continues at coordinate 6,261,122 of OY761475.2, forward strand.
CGCCTCGACAGCGAGATGTTCCGGGCCCTCGAACGGGTGCAGCAGCGGATGTTCCCGGAGGCCGTCACCCTGCCCACGATGCTGGCGGCGGCCACCGACTCGGCCCAGGTTCGCGCCAAGGGCGTGCAGACCTACGGCATCGGCATGATCCGGGACGAGCGCAGCGGCGTGCACGGCACGGACGAGAGGGTCTCGATCGAAGCGCTGGGCATCTTCCTCGAGTACTTGTACCGGGTCGTCACGGAGGTGGCGGCCCGTTGAAGGGAGTACCTGTACCGCGTGGTGACGGAGACGGCGGCCGGTTGCCGGGAGTGCGGTGGTGACGGAGGCAGCGGCCCGCTGAACGGCCGGCCCCGCACCGGCCGCGGGAGGCGCGGGCGGGCGGGACTCAGTGGATGACCTGATCGTCGATGGTCTCGTCCAGCAGGTCCTCGACCGGCTCGAGATGGGGAATCTCGAGGGCGCGCACCGACTTGATGGCGATGGTCAGGGCCTCGTCGGCGGTCCAGGACACCCCGTCGTTCCGGAGCCGGGCGCGCGTCTGCCTGAGGTGGCGGAGCACCTGCGCCCTGTCGAACCGCTGGCCCTCGCAATGCTCGCAGAAACCCATGGCTGTCCCCTTCGTCGTCGCTCCGGCGACGGAGCGGCTGGTCCGGCATTTCCACCTGCGAGCCCATGGCCTCGCGGGACTTCCCTCATGGGCGGCGGCCGCCGGCCCAACAATAGCACAAAGCGCGCCAACGCGGGGGAACTCCGGGGCCCCTCCAGGGCCGGGCGCGTCATCCGGCGCGCGGCCGCGCATGGTACAGTGGTCCTCGGCGGCCGTGCTCCCGAGCGGACACTCTGCCCCCCGGCAGGGACACCCCGGGCGGGGCGGGAAGCCCGCGGCGCGCGAAACGGTCCGGGAGAACCGGGCCGGCCGACAGTTGGCACGCAGTGTGCTTGTCAATCTGACGGCGATCACGCGTCGTGAACCAAGCGGGTCGTTCAGAGGGAGGGAATCGCCATGAAACGTCTCGCACCCGCGCTCTTCATCGCGGTTCTCGCCGCCGCCTGGTCCATGCCGGCCGGGGCGGCGGCGGACCCGGGCCAGGCCAGACAACGCGGGTCGCGGCCCGCGCAGGCGCAGCGGGCGCCCCAGCGGGCACCCCAGCGGGCGGCTCCGCCCCGGCGCGCGAGCCAACCGCGCCGGGCGACGGGGACCGGACGCGTCGCCGCCCCCTCCGCCGGCCGCCGCGGCGCGGTGCGGCGGGCGGCTCCCCGCACGTCCGGCGCCGCCCGCGCCACGGCGCCGCGCACCGCGGGACGGCCCGCCGCCGAACGCGGTGCCGGCCGCCGAATCCAGACGACGGCCCCGCGCGGGGCCACCCGCGCCGTCCCCGAGCGCGGTGCCACCCGCCGCCGGGTCGGCGGGACGGCCGCGGGCGGCACCGGCCGGACCGGAGCCGTGCGGCGCACGCCCGACCGCCGCGGCGGGGCGGCCACGACGCGGGACGGCGGGCGCGTCCGAGCGGTTCCGCGCACGGCCGAGCGCCGCGGCGGCGGAACCGCGGCGGGCGCCGGCCGGGCCGGGGCCGTGCGGCGCACGCCCGACCGCCGCGGCGGGGCGGCCACGACGCGGGACGACGGCCGGCGGATCGGGAGCCGCACCGCCGGGCGCGCCGCCTCCCCCGCTACGGGGCGCCGCGCCGTCCCGCGCCGCGCGCCGGACGCCGCCGTCACCGGCGACGGACGGCTCGGCGGGGCGCGGCGGGGCGGCGGCCCGGGCATCGGCACCGCCGGCAGCGGGCGGCGCGGCGGGCGGATCGCGGACGCGGGGACCGGACGCCGCGGGGCCGCCGTCGTCGACCGGCGCGGCCCGCGCGGCAACGCCGTCCGCCGGTCGGACGCCCGGCTGGCGTCGCGGCCCATCGTCATCAACAACTACGTGGACGGCGGACGGCGCGGGCACCGCGGATTCCGCAGCTACCGCGGCCGCCACCGCCACGGCATCCCGCACATCCACGGCAGCTACTTCTACTTCCCGGGCTACAGCACGTTCAGCCTCGGGGTCGCGGTGGGGTCCGGCCTGCGCTACTACGATCCGTACTGGGACCCGTACTGGTACGGCTACTACGGCCACCGGTACGGCTACGCCGCCTGGGACTGGGGGGCGCGCTACGACTACTACACCGGCAGCCTCCGCTTGAAGGTCCGGCCCCGCTTCGCCGAGGTGTACGTGGACGGCTACTACGCCGGGCAGGTGGACGACTACGACGGCATCTTCCAGCGGCTGCGGCTCGAGGAGGGGCCGCACCACATCGAGATCCGCTACCCCGGCTACGTGCCGCTGGAGTTCGAGGTGATGATCCTGCCGGGCGAGACGATCACCTACGAGGGCGTTCTGCAGCCGTTCTGACGGTCCGCCCCCGGCGGTCGGCGTCGGAGCCCGCGGCAACACGCCGAGATGCGATGTCGCCGCGGGCTCCCGCCCTACACGGCTCGGAACGGGCGGCGGCCACCCCGCCCTCCCGACTTCGCCCGGTTCGGTTCGCCCGTCAGCGGCACCTCAGACCCCCCTCCGGCCGCGCCCGACCGCCGCCACCGCCCTCCCGACTTCGCCCGGTTCGGTTCGCCCGTCGGCGGCGCCTCAAGCCTCCTCCGGCCGCGCCCGCCCACAGCTCCAGCACTCGGAGAACTGCGCCTCGACCGTCTCGCCGCAGCGGCAGCGCCACGTCCCGGGCCCGCGCTCCGCGGGGCCGCTCCCGAACTCGGCCGCCAGCTCGCGGGCGCGCGGCAGGCGCTCGTCGTCGAGCACCCAGACCGACGGGCGGACCTCCATCCGGAACAGGCCGCCCCCCTGAAGCGGCACGAAGTCGTCGCCGCGCACCACCGCCTCGATGGCCTCCTGCGCGAGGAGGTCCTTCAGCATGTGCGCGTCGACCGCGTTCGCGGCCACGTAGATTCGCTTCAGGTCCGACATGCTTCCGCGTGGTCCGGCGCACTACAGGCCGGCGGCGGGGGCGTTCGCCCGTTGGAGGCCGGGATCGAACGGCCGGGCGGGACCGCGCCACACGCGAACGGCGGCGCTGTCCGCCGGGGCCGACCTGCCGACCGCCCAACCGCGTACGGCCGGGACCCCACCACCCGCCGCGCCGGTCCCGGACGCACCGCGGGAATGGGCGGGCGTTTCCCACGCCGCCGGCGACCCGACCCGCCTACGCCGCCGACGACCCGACCCGCGTCTGGCGGAAGCCGCCGAGGCCCGCGAAGACGGCCCGGCCGCCGAGGTCGCGCTCGATGCGGAGCAGCCGGTTGAACTTGGCGGTCCGCTCGCCGCGGCACCCCGAACCGGTCTTGATGTGGCCGCAGCCAGTGGCCACCGCGAGGTCGGCGATGAAGGTGTCCTCGGTCTCGCCGGAACGGTGCGACATGTACGCGCCGTAGCCGTGGCGCTGCGCGAGACGGACGGTCTCGAGGGTCTCCGACACCGTGCCGATCTGGTTCAGCTTGATCAGGATCGAGTTGCCGACGCCGCGGTCGATGGCCTGCTGCAGGATCGCGGGGTTGGTGCAGAAGGCGTCGTCGCCGACCAGCTCGATGCGGTCGCCGAGGGCGCGGGTGAGGTCGGCCCAGCCGTCCCAGTCGTTCTCGGCGAGGGCGTCCTCGATCAGGACGATGGGATAACGGTCGACCCACCCCCGCCAGAGCTCGATCATCTCCGCCGTCGTCCGCGCCGCGCCGCCCGACTTGAACGCGACGTAGCGGCCGTCGCGCCACATCTCGCTCGTCGCCGGGTCGAGGGCGATGGCGATGTCCGCGCCGGGGCGGTAGCCGGCCCGCTCGATCGCTTCGAGGATGAGCGCCACCGCCTCCTCGTTGCCCGCGAGGTCGGGCGCGAAGCCCCCCTCGTCGCCGATCCCCGTCGACTTGCCGCGGGCCTTGAGCAGCCCCCGGAGGGCATGGAAAGTCTCGACGCCCATCCGCAGCGCCTCGGCGAACGACGGCGCGTTGTGGGGGGCGATCTTGAACTCCTGGAAGTCGACGGTGTTGTCGGCGTGGCGCCCGCCGTTGATGACGTTGAGGCACGGCACCGGGAGCACCGCCGCGTCGGCGCCGCCGAGGTGTCGGTACAACGGCACGCCGGCCGACGCCGCCGCCGCCCGCGCCGCCGCCATCGAGACGCCGAGCAGGGCGTTGGCCCCGAGCCGCGCCTTGTTCGGGGTGCCGTCGAGCGCGATCAGCCGCCGGTCGACGTCCCGCTGGTCGGCGGCGTCGCAACCGACCAAGGCGTCGGCGATCTCGCCTTCCACGTGGGCCACCGCCCGCCGCACGCCCTTTCCGCCGTAGCGCGGCCCCCCGTCGCGCAGCTCGGCCGCCTCGCGCTCGCCGGTCGACGCGCCGGACGGCACCCGCGCCTCCACCACCGTCCCATCCTCGAGGTGCACGCGGGCCTCGACGGTGGGATTGCCGCGCGAGTCGAGCACTTCCAGGGCGTCGATCTTCCGTATCTTCATGCGCCGGTCACGCATGTTCGCGGGCGAGGGTGTCGTTGAGGGTGCAGCCGATGCCGGGGCCGTCCGGCACCTGCAGGATGCCGTTCTCGAAGCGCTCCGGGGGGTCGACGAGGTCGCCCCGCCAGGGGGCCTCGTTCCACTGGTACTCGAGGATGTCGAAGTTGGGCAGGTAGGCGCAGACCTGCGCCGACGCCATCGTGCTCACGGGGCCGCTCGGGTTGTGGGGCGAGACGAGCACGCCGTCGAGCTCGGCCACCGTGGCGATCTTCTCGAGCTCGGTGATGCCCCCGCAGTGCTTCACGTCGGGCATGATGATGTCGACGGCGCGCTCGCGGCACAGCGGCGCGAACCCCTCGATGCCGAAGAGGAACTCGCCGCCCGCCATCGTCTGCGCGATGCCGTCCTTTATCGCCTTCGTGGACTCGAGGTCGGTCGGCGGCACCGGCTCCTCGTACCACGACAGCGCCTGCGGCTCGAGCCGCCGCGCCACCTCGATGGCGAGGGGCACGTCGAAGAAGCTGTGGACGTCGATCTTCAGGTCGACGTCGGGGCCGATGGCCGCCCGCATCGCCTCGATGCAGGCGATGCCGAGCTCGGTCGCCGCCTCCACCTCGCCGGCCGGCCCGTCGAGCGGCGGAAAGCCGTCGAACGGCGCCCCCTTGATGGCGCGGAAGCCGTCGGCGACCGCCTGCCGCGCGTTCGCCGCGAACCCCTCGGGCGTCCGGTCGGCGGTAGCCCGGTTGATGTTGGCGTAGGCCGGCAGCTCGCGCCGCACCGCGCCGCCCGCGAGCTCGTACACGGGGGCCCCGAGGGCCTTGCCGACGAGGTCCCACTGCGCCTGCTCGAGGGCGCTGAACGCGGTCGCCGGCACCCGGCCGCCGCCCGCCGCGGCCCGGCCGCGCTGCCGGTAGCTCTCGATCTCGAACGGCGACCGATCCCGGATCAGATCGAAGAACGGCCCAATCTCCGGGAACTCCGTCCGCCGCCCCATCGAGGCCTCGCCGAGGCCGGTGAGCCCGTCGTTGGTGGCGAGCCGCACGAAGATCCAGTTGGTGCGCCCCGTGACGCGCACGACGACCAGCTCCATGCCGGTGATGCGCAGCCGGCGCTCCGCCTGCCCGAGCGGCAGGGCGGAGACGGCGGGCGCGGCCCGCGGCGGCGCGGGAGCGGAGGCCCCCAACGCGGGGACGGCGGCGAACGCGGGAAGCGCACCGAGGAACGCGCGGCGGGTGGGTGTCGGCATCACCGCGCCATTCTACACCGGCGGCGGTGCGTCGGCGGCGTTCCACGGCGCAGACTCGGGCCGGCGGGTCGTGCCGGTACGCTATGCTAGTACGCAGAAAGCGCGCACCCGGACGCAGCCGGGGCGCGCAGTTCCTGCGCCCGCGCACAGTCGCCGCGACTGCGCGGAACTCCCGCGAAGCCGTCGGGGGTCGGGGTGCCGGATCGCCGACGGACGGAACCCGCATGACGCGTCTCCACCTGATGGACAATCCGACGGACGGCCGCCGCCGGCCCGGCCGCCGCGCCGCCGCCCTCGCCGCCCTCGTTCTGTTGCTCGGCTGCGCCCCGGCGCGCGCGCAGCCCGCGGAGGGCCGCCTGACGGTCGCCGCGGTGGGCTTCTCGACCCTGCGCGACTGGGACGACGCCGTCGATCGGGAGCTCCGGACCGGCGGCCTGCGCCGCTACGATACGCGGCCGAATCCCTACCGGCCGGACGTCCTGAGCGAGCGCTTCGCGCAGCACCACGAGGGCGTCCCCGTCTACGGCGCGGACCTGATCCGGCAGACCGAGGGCGGCGTCGCCACCGCCATCCTCGGCACCCTGTTCACGGGCATCGACATCGACGCGACGCCGGGCCTCTCGGCGGCCGAGGCGCGGGCGGTGTTCGACGGAATGGCGGAGCCGCCCTTCGGGCTGGTCGACGCGCCGAGCCTGTGGGTGTTCCCCCTCGGCGGGGAGCGATACGCGCTGGCCTGGCGGGGAACCCTGGGGAGCTTCCGCGACGTCTTCATCGACGCCGGCACCGGCGAGACGCTGTTCGAGGCGAGCCGGATCCACCATCAGGCCGTCGGCCTCGGCACCGGCCAGCTCGGCGATCTGCGCAAGATGGCGACGGAGTCGTCCGGCGGGGCCTTCAGGGCGCGGGACGCGCTCCGGCCCGCGGCGATCGGGACCCTCGACCTGGCCTACGACGAGAACCGGTTCCTCGCCACGCTCTTCGCCCTGTTCAACGGCGTGCCCCTGCCGCTCCAGGACTTCGCCGTCGACGCCGACAACGTGTGGGAGGACGGCGTCGTCGTCGATGTCCACGCGGGCATGGGATGGACCTACGACTATCTCGCCACCCAGCTCGGCTGGGCCGGCATCGACGGCCGCAACGGCGCCGTCACCGCCTTCGTGCACCCGCTGACCCCGGAGCGGGTCCTGAGCAGCCTGCAGGCGTGTCTCGAGACCACCGACGACCCGTTCACGGACTGCATCGAGTACGTGCTGCTCCTGGCCTTCATCGACAACGCCGCCTACATCCCGCCCTTCCCCGGCGACACGGAGTCGACGGGACTCATGGTCTTCGGAGAACCGTTGTCTCTCCTCCAGAGGCCGCTGACGGCCCTCGACATCATCGCGCACGAGATGGCCCACGGCGTCACCCACTTCACGGCGGGGCTGGCCTTCACGCCGCCGCCCAACGAGCCCGGCGCGATCAACGAGGCGTTCTCGGACATCATCGGCACCGCCGCCGAGTTCTACGTCGAGGAGCCCGGCGAGGGCCCGCTGCGGGCGGACTACCTGATTGGCGAGGACGCCGGACTGTACCTGCGCTCCCTGCGCGATCCGCAGGAGCTGTCCGACCCGATCACCGGCGGCCCCTACCCCGACCACTACGACATGCTGTTCCGCGGCGACGAGGACGCCGGCGGCGTCCACATCAACGCCACGATACTCGGACACGCGTACTTCCTCGCCGTCGAGGGCGGCACCAACCGCACGTCGGGCCGGACCGTGACCGGGGTCGGCCACGACCGGCGCCTGGAGATCGAACGGATCTTCTTCAACGCCTGGGTCGGTCTGCTGCCGGCGTTCGCCGACCACGCGGTGGCGGCGCAGGCCCTCGTGCAGTCGGCCCGCGACCTGTTCGGGACGGACGCCGACTCCACGCGGGCGCTCGCCGAGGCCTTGCGGGCCGTCGGCATCCTGCCGTGACTCCGGCGAGAACATCCACTATATCGGGAGACTGTCGATGACCCCGCGCCTGCATGCCGCGATTCGCCCCTTCCCGCCCGCCCGCCGCGCCGCCGCCGCGTCCCGCCGGCCCGGACGCCGACCCGCGTCGCCGCCGCCGGGCGAGCACGGCCGGGGCGGCCGGTCGGCCGCGCCCCCGCTCGCGGCCGCCGCGCTGGCGGCGGCGGTCCTCGCGCCGACGGCGGCCGACGCCCAGGTCGGGGGCTACGTCAGCTTCAACGGGGGCAACCAGGCGACCTCCACCACCTTCGACGACAACGTCGTGTTCCCCGAGTTCCACGAAGACGCGGACTTCAACGCCGCCTATGGCGTCGGCACCGGCACGGTCTTCGACGGCGGCGGCGGCGTCCGGCTGCCGAACGGCCTGGGCTTCGGCATCGGCGTCAGCCGCTTCGAGAGGCTCGATCCGGCGGCCATAGACGCGCGCATTCCGCACCCGTTCTTCTTCGACCGGCCCCGGTCGCTGAACGGCAGCGCGCCCGACCTGACGCGCCTGGAAACGGCGGTGCACGTGGAGGTCCGCTGGTTCGCCCCCGTGACCGAGGCGGTGGAGCTCTCGGTCTTCGGCGGACCGACGTTCTTCAACCTCCAGCAGGATCTCGTGACGTCGATCGCGTACGACCACAGCTATCCCTACAACGAGGCCGCCTACGGCTCCGCGTCGACGTCGGCGTTGAGCGCGTCGGCGATGGGCTTCCACGCGGGCGCCGATGTCGGTTTCTTCTTCTCCGAGGCGGTCGGGGTGGGCGCGCTCCTGCGCTACTCGGCCGCGTCCGTCGACGTGCCGACCGACGGCGGCGCCGTCCCCGTCGATGCGGGGGGGTTCCACATCGGCGGCGGGCTGCGGCTCAGGTTCTAGCGCGGAGAGCGTCGCCTACGGCTCCGCTCGCGGCACCTCATCGGTCCGGCCGCACGAGGGACGATACGAGGTCGCGGTGTCCTTGCGACAGCTCATCGACACGCCCCGCCAGAACCGCAACCTCGTACCGCGTCCACAGGACGCCTATCAACGTGCCGGCCATCAGCAGCACGGACACCCACCGGTACGTTTTTTCACTCATGGGGGCCTCCGTTGTTCGATCCGCAGCTCGCGGACGGCCGTGAACAACCTTGCACAACCGCGGACGGCGGCGCAACCCGCGCGTGTCTGGGCGGCGGGGCGGCGGGCTCAGGGCGCGCGCACCTCGATGTCGAGCTCGGCGCCGAACAGCATCGTGCGGTCGCGGTCGCGGGCCGCCCACCGGAGCAGGACCGCCGGGTCGGGCTCGACGACGCCATCGAACGAGGGCACGCCGTTGGTGACCACCCGTATCGGCTGCAGGAAGTCGAACTGCTCGGGTGACAGGAGCAGAGCGTAGCGGCGGACGCCGCGCGTCGCCACCAGGATCTCGTTGCCGTTCCGGACCAACTGCACGCGGCCGGCCGGGTCGGGCCGGGGAAACGCGGTCCGCGCCGGCCCCGCGGGGAGGTCGTCGGGGGGCGTGAGGACGAAGGCGAGGCGTTCGCCCTCCCGCTCGACCTCGAGGTCGAGCCCGGGGCCGTCCCGGGGCGCCTGCACCGCCTCGCGCAGGTCGTCCACCGTGGCCACCGCCCGGCCGTTCACCCCGACGAGCACGTCGCCGGCGCGGACGCCGGCGGTTTCGGCCAGCGACCCCGCCACGATGTCGATGAGCACGATGCCGCCGCCCTCCAGCAGGCCGAGCTGGTTGAAGCCGATCGGCACGCTGGGCGGCGTCGAGGCGATCTCGTTGAAGTCGTCGAAGCCGCTCTCGCCCTCCACACCTCCCAGCTCGGTGATGACGAGCCAGTGCGCGCGGTTGAACCGGTCCGGGGACTCCGTCTCCCAGACGAGACGCTCGGGCAGGGGACGGCGGGTCTGGGCGACGATGAACGCGTCGAGCCGGGGGCTCTCCTCGTCCCACCACTGCATGTTGTGACCCGCCTCGGGCCGCGGCCGGAAGTCGATCTGGACGCCCGCGTTCACGAAGAGCTGCAGGAACGGCACCACCGACGAGATCGGGTACAGCCGGTCCTGGCCGCCGTTCACCACGAAGAACGGCTTGTTGCGCAGGTTCGCGACGTGCAGTTGCCCGTCGGCGGCCGTCGACGGGCTCGCGAGCACCGCGGGGTGGCCGTTGAACGACACGAACCCGGCCCACGGCGTGGGGGCCTTGAACGCGTGGTAGAACGCCCCCGTCCCGCCGTCCGACACCCCCATCAGGTGGACCCGGTTCTCGTCGACGTTGTAGGTCCGCTTGAGGTCGTTGACGACGCCCGCGAGGTTCTCGATCTGGCTCGCCTGCCACCACATGGTCTCGCGCCACGACTCGGGGAACAGGACGATCGCGTCGTCGCGGGCGTAGCGCTCCTGGTTCCGCCACCACGCGGCCTCGTCGCGGCGGGGGCGGCTGACGCCGCCGTGCAGGTAGACCCGCACCGGGTAGCGGCGGGCGGGGTCGTAGTCGTCCGGGATCCAGGCGATGGTCCGGTACTCGACGCCCTCGGGGTTGCGCCGGGTCAGCACCCGGCGGCCCCGCGGCACGCCGGGGTCGTAGGCGCCCCCCGCCCGGACCAGGGGGAACAGCGCCTCGATGCCGGGATCGAGGGCGAGGATGCGGTCGACGGCCGCGTCGACCTCCTCGGGCGAACCGGCCGCCCAGAAGTCGGCCACCGCCGCATCGAGGTCCTGCGCGAGGAGGGGCGCGACCGCCCCTCCCCACGCAAGGCCGGCGGCCAGAAACACCGCCAGCGCCATCCGAGTGCTCCGCCCTTGCCGCTTGCCCATCAGAGGCTACTGCCCCCCGGTGGTGCTGCCCGACCCGACCGCGGTCAGGCCGTTGGCGGCGAGGAAGCGCTGGATGGTCTCGAAGATCGCCACCGTCTCCTCGCGGTTGAAGCCCCCGTGACCGCCGCCGGGCACGGTGTGGAGCTCGTTGGAGATGCCCGCCGCCTCGAGCTTCTCGTGCAGCTCGGTGGCGTGCGCGTAGGGCACGACCCCGTCCGCGTCGCCGTGGATGGTCAGGACCGGCGGCAGCCCCGCCCGCACGTAGGTCAGCGGCGAGACGCGCTCCGCGACCTCGAACCGGTCGGACATGCTGCCGAGCCAGGTCACCGCGTAGGTCTTCATGTTCGGTCCGTCGAGCAGGTCGCCGACGTCGGTGATGCCGTACCAGTTGATGATCGCGGCCACCGAGAGCTCCTCCGGCCCCGGGCACTCGCGGTCGAGCCCGGCCGAGGCGGGGACCATCCCCGTGGTCAGGGCGAGGTGCCCGCCCGCGGAGTTGCCGGTGACGACGATGCGGGAAGCGTCGATATTGTACTGGTCGGCGTTGCGGATGACCCAGCGCAGCGCGCACAGGCAGTCCTCGACCGCGGCCGGGGCGAGCGATACCTGGGCGAGCCGGTACTGCACGTTGACGACCGCCCAGCCCTTCTCGAGCCAGGGCAGCAGGCGCAGCACGTTGCCCTCCTTCGAGCCGGCCCGCCAGCCGCCGCCGTGGATGTACATCAGCACCGGGGTCGGCCCGTCGGCGCCGCGCGGCAGGTACAGGTCGACCTGGTTGTCCCGGTTGTTGGCGGTGTGGTAGGTGACGTTCGGCACCACGCGGTAGGTGTTCGACAGGTGCGACGCCCACGCCGCCGTCGAGTCGAGCTGCGCCTCGGCGACGGCCGGGGCCCCGAGCACCGCCGCCACCGCCACCGCCACCACCGCCGCCGCGAGTCTTCTTCTCTGCATGGTGTCCCTCTTGCTTCTCCGCCGCGGCCCTCCGGCCGCCGCGGGGTCACTGCGCCGGCCCGCGCCGACGTCCGCTCTTCCGTTCCTGCCGCCGGCGCCTCCGTGCCGCCGGCGCCGATCCTGGGAGTCGTGCCCCAGTCCACGATTCCCGCGTCCAACCTCCAGCGAACCCCGCCGTTGTCGCGCGCACCTCGGCGACTACCTCCCGCCGCCCTGAGTCGCCGCCGCCGCCGGGTGCAGCATTGTCACGCTCTCGGTGACCGAATCGACCTTGGCGCGGCTGTAGAAGATCGGGAAGTACTTGTTGCGCGCCCACAGCTCGAACAGGTCGCGGTAGTGCGGATTGTCGGGGTCGCCGGATTGGCCCGGTGTGTTCAGCCCGACCGAGTTGTCCCAGTTCGCGGTGTCCGCGACGATCATGAACGACGCCCCGGACGTCTGGTTGTCGCCGTTACCGGTGTTGTGCACGGTCCCGCCGTAGCCGCCGCGCGGCAGCGGCCCCACGTCGAGCCGGGCCCGCATGTCGGGGCTGACCGCCGCGGTCATGGGATGGCGGATCAGGGCATGCTTGAACTTCTCCTGACCGTACTGCCACTTGGACTGATCGGGGCCCAGCCGCTCCTCGAGGTCGGCCAGCGCCTGGGACAGGCTGCGGACGAGGACCGCGTCGCGCCCCGCGATCGGATCGTCCCCGAAGCGGCCGTCGGGGGCGGCCAGCCAGTCGATGATGCGCTTGGTGTTGAGGCCCCCGATGAACTCGCGCGCCGCCTCGGGCACGATGAGGTCGCGCATGTTGGTCCGCAGCCGGCGCTCGAAGCTGACGTAGACGGCGGCCTCGACCGAGTCCTTGTCGAGCACGAAGTCCCAGCCCCGCAGCCGGTCGCTCAGCCCGGCGACCTTCGGATCGTCGATCGCGAGTTCGCGCAGGAAAGGAACGATGTTGCGGCCCGCCACGGTCAGGTCGTCGTGCTGCATGCGCATCATGTCGACGACGGTCATGTGCCGGCTCTCGTCCAGCATCTCCTCGACCCGCGCCGCCCGCATCTGGTCGCCCCAGGTATAGTGCAGCGCCTCCCAGTAGGGGTAGCCGTCGGGCACCGTGTAGTTGTTCGCGGTCCCGTAGAACCCCTTGTCGGGGTTGACCACGCTCGGCAGGGCGGTGATCGGCAGGTAGCCGTCCCACTCGTAGCGCCCGTCCCCCGGCACCGGCACGAGTCCGCTGTGGAGGGGCCGGATGGGGGACACGCCCACCGCCTGGTAGCCGATGTTCCGGTCGCGGTCGGCCCAGACCATGTTCTCGGAGGGGATGCGGCTGTAACTGCACGCCTCGACGAACTCCTCCCACGTGCGGGCCTGGTCCATGCGCAGGCTCGCGAGGTACGGGGCGCCGCCGTAGTCGAGCCACGCCGCGCGCAGGGCGTAGGCCTTGTGGTTCTCGGTGTCCTCGTAGAGCACCGGGCCGTGCCGGGTGTACTTCAGCTCGACGTCCACCGCGTCCTGCCCCTTCACGGGGACGCGGTCCGCGATGACCGTCATCGACTCCCAGCGCCCGAGGTGCCGGTACTGGTTCGGGTCGTCGGGGTTGGTGTCGTAGACGTAGAGGTCCTCGTTGTCCTGCCCGAAGACGGTCAGCCCCCACGCGCCGTACTCGTTGTGGCCGATGGACACCCCCGGCAGCACCGGCTCGCCGCCGCCGATGACGTTCCACCCCGGCGCCACCAGGTGCACCCAGTAGCGCAGCGACGGCGCGCTCTGCACCCGGTGGGGGTCGTTGACCATGAGCGGGAAACCCGTCAGGGTGCGGCTGCCCGCCACCACCCAGTTGTTGCTGCCGATGGCCTCGTAGTCCTGGCGCTCGAGGTCGATCTCGCTCGGCAGGGCGGCGGCGAGCCGCTCGTAGGTGGCGCGGTCGCCGCGGTGGGCCTGGACGATGTCGTCGGGCTCGAACCGCACCGACCGCCGGTGCGCGCGGTAGAGGTCGAGGATGCCGTCGTGCAGCAGGGACGGGTCGATCGCGGGGTCGAGGCTCAGGTCGGGGTCACCGTAGTAGTAGTTCAGCTCCTTGACCGCGTCCTCGCCCAGCAGCGCCACCGCGCGGGCGTTGCGGATCTCGGCGGTGACGTTCGCCACCAGCCCCTGGTGGCGCGAGATGACCACCTCGGGGGTCCAGTGCCCCGGCGTGATCCCCAGCAGCTCGAACTCCACGGGCAGCAGCGACGGATCGGCGTTGGCCCGGTCGACATAGGCGTTGATGCCCCTCACGAAGGCCGGGATGATCTGGTCCCCGCGGTCGTGGTAGTGGTTCATCTCGGTGGTCATGTCGCCGCGGAACCGGTGCAGCCGCGCCCCGATGTCGCGCTCGAGCTCGCGCGGCCCGAGAATCTCGGCGACGGTGCCGGTGGCCTGCCGGCGCCAGATCTCGAACTGGAACAGCCGGTCGCGGGCCGCCGCGTAGCCCTGGGCGAAGAAGAGATCCGCCTCGTTCTCGGCGTAGATGTGGTTGATGCCCCAGCGGTCGGTGACGATCTCCACCGGCGCCTGCAGGCCGGCGAGCTCCAGGCGTTCGGTCTGCGCCGACAGCGCGGGGCCGTGGCCCGTGATGGTCAACGCCAGGGCGGCCAGGAGTCCGAGCCGTAGAACGGCTCGGACTCCTGCAGGGTTGGTTGGGCGCCTAGCGGAGCCGTCAAGCGACGATTGGCGGGCTAGGAGCGCCGGGCGCAGAACGGCGCGGACTCCCGGAGGGTCGGTCGGCCCCCCGGAACCGCCGGGGGACGACGGGCGGGCCGCCATCCGGACGCGGGTGCTGCGGGTCATGGCGTGGCTTCCTCCGTTCGGATGTCGGCCGTCGATATCGAGGCGGGACGCATTATAATCCGGCGGCCGGTAATTCCGGCGCTGTCCAATCCGCGCTCTTCGTGAACCGCTCCCCCCATCGATCATGACTGACGACGTCTCGCCGGCCCCGGGCCGGTCCGCGCCCCCGAACCGCCCGTCGCCGCCCGACGGCTCCGCCGGCCGGCCGAACGCCTCCGCCCCGCCCCGGCGCGGGCTCCTGGCCTCGGAGGACTGGTGGGCCATCTGGCTCGGCGGACTCCTCATCGCGGTCGCCGCCCTCGGGCTCCTGACCGGCGTGGCCGGGCTCGGCCGCTGGACCGCCAACCCCCTCGAAGCCTTCGACGGGCGGGTGGCCGGGCTGGCCATATTGGGCCTCGGGCTCGCCCTCGTGACCGCCCTCGCCGCCCAGGCCATGGGCGGACGGTTCATCCAGCACCAGGCCGGGTTTTTCGGGCTGTTCGGGCTCGCGGTCCTATCCTACTTCCTCGCCAACCAGACCGGCATCCGGGCGGCGGGGGTCGGCTACGCCTTCTGGGCGATCCTGCTCGGCCTCGTCGTCTCGAACACCGCCGGCGTCCCAAGCTGGCTGAAGCCGGCCCTGCGCAGCGAGCTGTACATCAAGACGGGGCTCGTGCTCCTCGGGGCGGAGATCCTCTTCAACCGCATCCTGACGCTGGGCCCGCCGGGGCTCGTCGTGGCCTGGCTCGTCACCCCCGTCGTCATCGTGTTCATGTACCGCTTCGGCACCCGGGTGCTGAAGATGACGAGCCCCTCGCTGGTCATCGTCATCGCCGCCGCCACCTCGGTGTGCGGCGTCTCGGCCGCCATCGCCACCGCGGCGGCGGCGCGGGCGAAGAAGGACGAGCTGACCCTGGCCGTGAGCATGACCCTGATCTTCACCGTCCTCATGATGATCGTCATGCCCCTCGGCATCCGCGCCGTCGGCATGGACCCGACCGTCGGCGGGGCGTGGATCGGGGGCACCGTGGACGCCACCGGCGCCGTCGTGGCGGCGGGGGCGATGCTCGGGGAAGAGGCCGGCCAGGTGGCGGCTGTGGTCAAGATGATCCAGAACATCCTGATCGGCGTCGTGGCGTTCCTGGTGGCCGTCTACTGGGTCACCCGCGTGGACGCGCCGGGCGCCGCCGACCGCCCCGCCACGGCCGAGATCTGGCGGCGCCTCCCCAAGTTCATCCTCGGCTTCCTGGGGGCGTCGCTGCTGTTCTCGTTCGTGCTGACGCCGGCCCTCGGGGACGACGCGGTGGCCGGCATCATCGACCTCACGTCCGACCTCCGCGGCTGGCTCTTCTGCCTCGCGTTCGCCAGCATCGGGCTCGAGTCGAACTTCCGCGCCCTCGCCGGCCACGTCGCGGGGGGCCGGCCGATTCAGCTCTACGTCGTGGGCCAGGCCTTCAACCTCGTGCTGACCCTGCTCGCGGCCTGGCTCGCGTTCGGCGGGGTCCTCTTCGATCCGGTGTCATGACGCGCGGCGGGGAGAACGGCCACTCGCCCGGCCGGGGGAGCGTCCGCGGACGCGCGGGGCGCGGCCGAAGGCTCGCCGCCTGCCTGCTGGCCCTGGGCGCGCTCGCGCTGCTGCTCTCGCAGGCCGGCCGGCTGCCCGGCCCCGCGGGCGACGCGATCCGGGAAAACGCAGCCGCCGACCGCGACGCGACAGCGCTGTTCTACACGGAGGTGGACGGCTGGTCCGGGCGGTCGGACGAGCCCCGCGGCCGATGAGCCGCAACGGCCCGCTTACGAACCCCCAACGCCGACGGCGTGCGGGGCCGGGCCGGGCAGAGAGCGGCCCGAGCGCCCCCCGAGGATGCTGGAAAGATGTCGCTTCAGCGACTCCTCGACCTCGGACTTGCCCGCAATCGAGTCGTCGTAGAAGATGACGCGCTGCCCATTGAGGTCGAAGGGCAACTCGCCGTTGCGGCGCGCGAGAAGCACGGTGGGGGTGTTCCGCGCGTGCGCGTACCCGAGTTCGTAGAAGACGTTGGGGTTCGTCGGGCTGATCTCCGCGATGATCACGTCAGACTCCACCAGCCCGGCCACGATGTCCTGCAGGATGGGGCCGGGACGGAACACCTCGTCGGCCCGGTAGGCGTGGAACTGCATTTTCTCGCATACGGGACCGATGACTTCGGCGTACAGGCTGTCGAAGGGCTCCGTGAACTGCATGACGACGAAGGCCGTCGGACGATCCATGGACCAGTCGACGTTCCGGAACGCGACCGGTCCCGGCCCCCACGCGAACAGCCCGGCCTGGTGGCCCTCGAGGGGGTGGGGCAGGTGCTGGTCGATGACGGGGATCCCGTCGACCGTGAGGATCAGCCTCTGACCCTTGACGTCCGCCGTGACGGAGTACGCCCTCGATCCATCGAGGTGGCGCGCCCGCCCTCGCAGCCCCACCGCCTGCCAGCCCCGTCCGGGCACGTGTTCGTCGATCACGTAGGCGCGGTCGTAGCCCCCCAGTCCCGCGGAATAGTAGCCCCCGGTGACCGTGTTGTGCCCGATCAGCAGGCGTCCGGCGTTCTCCTCCGGATTGTCCAACGTTATCTCCGCGGACGTACGGCCGGTTCGAAGTCGCCGCGAGGCCAGCGCCACGCCGACCGGTTGCGGCGCCTCTTCCGACCCCGCGTACTCCGCGTCCACGCCCGAGCCCCCGAAAGACCAACGCCCCGACAACGCGGCCCAAGTGGGTCGATTCCCGTTTCCGTCCGCCATCGCGTCCCCCGATTCGATGATACCCGACGGCGCAGACTCCTGCGCCGGCGAAACTCGCGCACTCACCCCCGGAACAGCGCCGCCGCGCGGTCGAGGGCGTCGCGGTCGCCCACCAGCACCGCGGTGTCGCCCGCGCGGTAGGCGAAGGCGGCCTCGCGCTGGTAGTGCGGGCGGCCGTCGCGGATGACGGCGATTTGCACCGCGCCGGTGGCCCGGCGCAGGTCGAGCGAGGTGGCGTTCCCGCCCACCGCCGCGGAGCCCGCCTCGACCTCCGCGAGCTCGAGGGCGTGGTGGATGCCGAGGTGCTTCAGGGTGTCGAGGTGCAGGTCGGGCCGGCCGCGCCCCCGCAGCAGGCCGTAGTGCTCGCCGCGCACCGCGTCGAGCTCGTGGGCGATGCGGGCGGCGGGGATCTCGTAGCGCTCCAGGGCGCGCGCGAACAGCTCCAGCGAGGCCTCGAACTCCTCGACCACGACCTCGGTGGCCCCGAGGCGCATCAGCTCGTCGATGGACTGGACGTAGCGCGTCCGCACCACGACCGCCGCCCCCGGCGCGGCCAGGCGGGCCGCCGCCACCCCCCGGCGCTCGTCGAACGGGGACGAGATGGCGAAGACGACCAGCCGCGCGCCGCCGCCCCCCGCGCGCACGAGCACGGGGTGTCCGGCCCCGTCCCCGTAGAGCGCGGCGAGGCCGTCGCGGCGGGCCGCGTCGACCAGCTCCGCGTTCTGGTCGATGACGACGCACTCGATGCCCGCCGCCTGCAGCATCCTCGCCAAGTAGCGGCCGGCGAGGCCGTAGCCGACGACGATGGCGTGGTCCCGCGGGGCCGGCGCCGGCTCGTCCGCGGCGGGGGCTGGGGCCGCCCCCGCGGCGAGCCGGACCGCCCACGACCGGGACGCCGTCACCAGGAACGGTGCCGCCATCATCGACAGGGCGGCGACGGCCAGGAACACCTGGTAGTGGCCGGGCCCGAACAGCCCCAGGGGGAGGCCCGCCGCCGCGAGCACGAACGAGAACTCGCCGATCTGGGCCAGGCTCAGCCCCGTCGCGAGCGCGGTAACGGGCGGGCGCCCGCGCGCCATCACCGCGCCCGCCGCGACCGCCGCCTTCACGGCCAGCACCAGCACCGTGCCCCCCAGAAGCAGGGGCAGGTGCGCCCCCACCACCGTCAGGTCGAGCAGCATGCCGATCGACGTGAAGAACACGCCGCTGAACAGGGCGCGGAACGGCATGACGTCGTCGAGGGCCTGCAGCCCGTACTGGGACTCGGAGATGATCAGCCCGGCCAGGAACGCGCCGACCGCGAGCGAGAAACCCGCCGTCCACGCCGCCAGCGCGGTGGCGATGGCGAAGAAGCCCACGCACAGGGTGAACAGGTCGCGGTCGCGGGTCTCGACGATGCGGTCCAGGGTCCACCGGACGACGAGCCGCCCGCCCGCGACGAGCGCGGTCATCGCGGCGAGCCCCAGCCCGAGCCGCAGCCAGAGGCCGCCGGCCTCGCCCGCGGCGAGGGCGGTGCCGACCCCGCCGCCGGCGAGGGCGTCCCCACCCCCACCCGCCCCGGCCGCGAACAGGGGCACGACGAGCATCAGGGGCACGATGGCGAGGTCCTGGAAGAGCAGGATGGCGATGGCCTCGCGGCCGTGCGGGGCGTCGAGTTCGCCGCGGTCGGCGAGGGTCTTGCTGACGACGGCGGTGGACGACAGGGCCGCGAGGGCGCCGTAGAACAGGCTCTGCCCCGGCGGGAGGCCGAGCGCGGCACCGGCCGCCGCCGCGAGGCCCATCACCCCGAGCACCTGCAGGCCGCCCGCGACCAGGATCGACGACCCCCACCGCAGCACCTGCGACAGCGAGAGCTCGAGCCCGATCTCGAACAGCAGCAGCACCACCCCGATCTCGGCGAGGGCGGCCACCGCGTCGGGCTCGGGGATGAACGCGGCGCCGTGGGGGCCGATGGCGACGCCGACGAGCAGGAACCCCACCAGCGTCGGGGCCCGCAGGCGGTGGGCGAGGGCGGCGACGGGGATCGCGAGGCCGACGATGAGGGCGAGGTTGCCGAGGACGGCGAGGTCGTGCATGGGCGCGGGGACGCCGACGGCCGTCAGCGGCCGCGGCGGCGGAAGTACTCGATCTGGTACTCGCGGACGTTGCGGTTGTGCTCGCGCAGGGTGTCGGCGAACACGTGCGAGCCGTCGTTGCGGCTGACGAAGTAGAGATGGGGCACGTCCGCGGGCGCGACGGCGGCCCGCAGGTCGGCCGCGTTCGGCGCGCCGATGGGGCCCGGCGGCAGCCCGGGGTACACGTAGGTGTTGTACGGCGAGTCGAACCGGAGGTTCTCGCGGGTGAGGTTCCCGTCGTAGAGCCCCGCGAGCTCCAGGGCGTAGATGACCGTCGGGTCGCACTGCAGCAGCATGCGCCGGTCGAGGCGGTTGTTGAAGACGGCGGAGACGATGGGCCGCTCCCGGTCGAGGCCGGTCTCCCGCCGGATGAGCGACGCCAGCGTCACCACCTCGCGGACGCCGAGGCCGCGCGCCGCCGCCCGCGCCCGCAGGTCTTCGTCGAACGTCCGCCGGAACTGCGCGACCATCGCCTCGACGAGGTCGTCGGCGGTGGCCCCGCGCGGCAGGGCGTAGGTCTCGGGGAACAGGTACCCCTCGAGGTCGGCCGCCCCGGGGTCGAGGTCGGCGATCAGCTCCGCCCGCGCGCTCGCGGCCAGGAACGCCTCGGCCGAGCCGAACCCCGACCGGCCGTAGCGCGCGGCCATCCCGCTCCGGGTGAGCCCCTCGGGGAAGGTGATGCGCAGCAGGTGGACCCGCCCGTCCGCGAGGGTGTCGACGACCGCCATCGCCGACAGGGGCGCCGCGAACCGGTACTCGCCGGCCTGCAGCCCGCGGTCCCGGCCGCTCCGCCACAGCGCCAGGCGGAAGGTCGTCTCGTCGCGGACGACGCCCGCGTCCGCGAGCTGCCGGCCGATGCCCGGGGCGGACGTCCCCGGCCGGATGTCGACGAAGACCTCGCCCCCCTCGTAGCCGCGGTACGCCTCGTCCGCGCCGTCGTAGAGGCGCTTCGCGCCGTACGCGGCCAGTCCGCCCGCGAACAGCACGAAGACGGCGAGAAACACGAGGAACTTCTTCATCGCCCTTATGCGGGTTCCTTCCCGTCGCGCGCGTCGAGATCGTCCTGCAGGATGATCGCGGCCGCCGCCGCATCGAGCTTCGCCTTGCGCCGGCGCCAGTCCCGCTCGCGCAACGCGAGCCGCCGCTCGGCCTCGACGCTCGTGAGCCGCTCGTCCCGCAGGGTCACGGGCAGGCCGGTCCGTTCCCCGACGGCCCGCGCCACCGCCGCCGTCCGCGCGCCCTCCTCCTCGTGGGGACGGCCATCGAGGTGGGACGGGCAGCCGACCACGACCCGCGCGACGGGAACGTCGTCGCGGGCCAGTTCGGCGAGCAGCGCCGCGATCCGTTCCGCCACCGCGGCCGGCGAGCCCGCGCCGGCCACCGTCCGCCACGGCGTGGCGAGGGTGCCCGACGGGTCGCTCACGGCGACTCCGATCCGACGCCGGCCGAGGTCCAATCCGATCGCTCTCACACCGCAGGCCCGCGTGACGGCCCGACCGCCGTCCCCTTCCGGCCGACCCGGCGGGCGCCGCCCGCGGTGGCCAGCGCCACGGCCGCCCGGACCCCGCCGACAGCCTTCCGACCGACCCGGCGGGCGTCGCCCGCCGTCCCACCATCCTACAGGGAGTCGGTGCCTCCTTGCAGAACGGACGCATCTCCATGCCGGAAGGGGCGTCGTCACTTCCCCCGGCAACCGTGACCAGCCGGGACCCACCGTAAACGAATGGGCGCATCTCCATGCCGGAAGGGGCGCCGTCACCCCGCCGCGCGGACCGGGATCGACGGCCGTCCCGCGGATTCGATAGAATGGCGGGATTCGGACGCAACGGGCCCGCGCCCCCGCGGGCCGCAAGCATCGAGGTTGCCCGTGACCGATCGCACCCGCTTCGTCGTCCTCGCGCTGACGCTGCCGATCATGGCCTACACGCTGGTCGGCAGCGTGCTGGGGCGCGTGGTCGCCCAGGAAGGCGCCTACCGGCACCTCCGGATCTTCGAGGAGGTGGTGTCGCTCGTCACCAGCAACTACGTCGAGGAGGTCGACGCCGACCTCATCATGCAGGGGGCCCTGTGGGGGCTGGCGGAGGGGCTCGACCCGGAGAGCTCGTACCTGACCCCCGACGAGGTCCGGCTCCACGACGCCGGGCCCGACGACGCGGACGCCGGCGTCGGCCTGACCGTGACCCGCCAGTACTACGTCCAGGTCGTGGCGGCGCGGGACGGCTCGCCCGCCGCCACCGCGGGCCTCCGGCCCGGCGACTACCTCCGGCAGATCGACGGGAACCCGACGAGGATGATGTCGATCGTCCGCGCCCGCCAGCTCCTGCGCGGGGCGCCGGGTTCGACGGTCAGCCTGGAGATCATCCGCGGCAACGCGGCCGAGCCGGTCACGCTGGAGGTCGAGCGCGGCGGGGCCCGCGCGGCCAACGTCACCAGCCGCATCGCGGCCCCGGGCGTCGGTTACGTCCGCATCGCGGAGTTCGACGCCACCACCGCGGGCGCGGTCGGCGCCGCCGCCGACGCCCTCGCCGGACAGGGCGCCGAGAGCCTCGTCATCGACCTCCGCGGCACCGCGACGGGAGCGTTCGAGACCGGGATCGCGGCGGCCGAGCTGTTCACCGACGCCGACCCCCTCGTGATGCGCGAGTCGTCCGACGAACGTCAACCCGTCGCCCGCGGCCCCCGTCCGGCGGCCATCGCGGCGCCGGTGGCGCTGCTGACCAACTTCGGCACCGCCGGCGCGGCGGAGCTGTTCGCGGCGGCCCTCAGCGACGCGGGCCGCGCGGAGACGGTGGGCGTCCGCACCGCGGGCCGCGCGGCCGAGCAGACGCTGGTGCGGCTGCCCGACGGCGGCGGGCTCCTGCTGTCGTCGGCGCGCTACCTGACCGCGTCCGGCGAGCCGATCCACCGCCAAGGGGTGCCGGTCGCCGTCCCCGTCCAGGAGCCGGCGGTCGAGCTGGATCCGGCGGCGCCGACGGCGCCCGACGAGGACCCCGGCGACCCCGTGCTGGAGCGGGCGCTGGAGCACCTCGCGGGAACCGCCGAACCGGAGGCCGCCGACCAAGCGCCCGCGCCCTAGGAATGGCTGGGCGGCAGGCGGAGCGCGGGGCGGCGGACCCCGGCCGGAACGCCTTCCGTTGACGGACCGGACGGCGGATTGCTATATTGCAGTGTTCGGGGTGTCCCGGGGTTGTCCCTGCTCTGCTTCGCTCTAGGCGCGTAGCTCAGTCTGGTTAGAGCGCCTGCTTGACACGCAGGAGGTCGGCGGTTCGAGTCCGCCCGTGCCTACCATCTCCACCGCCCCCGTACCGGCGCCACCGCGCCAGACGACCATGGACCAGGTGACCGTGACCCTCCCGGACGGTTCGACGCGGCAGGTGCCGCCGGGGACCCCGGTGCGCGCGGTCGCCGAGGGCATCTCGCCCCGCCTCGCCAAGGCGGCGCTGGCCGCCACCGTCGCCGACCGCCTGGTCGACCTGAGCCATCCCCTAGAGGAGGATGCGCCGGTCCGCATCGTCACCCGGGACGGGCCGGACGCCCTCGAGCTCTACCGGCACAGCACCGCGCACCTCCTGGCCGCCGCCGTCACCGCCCTGTTCCCCAAGGCGCAGTGCGGCATCGGGCCGCCGACCGGGGACGGCTTCTTCTACGACTTCGTCGTGCACCGCCCCTTCGTGCCCGACGACCTCGAGGCGATCGAGGCCAAGATGCGCGAGATCGCGCGGGAGGACCGGGCCTACGAGCGCAGGATGATGCCGAAGGCGGAGGCGAAGCAGTACTTCGCCGACCGCGGCGAGCCCCTCAAGGTCGAGCTGATCGAGGAGAAGGGCGGACCGGTCGTCTCCTGCTACACCATCGACGGCGTGTTCATGGACTTCTGCACCGGCCCCCACGTGCCCTCGAGCGGGGCCCTCAAGGCGTTCCGGGTGCTGAGCAGCTCGAACGCGTATTGGAAGGGGGACGCCCGCAACCAGCCGATGCAGCGGATCTACGGCACCGCCTTCTTCACCGAGAAGGCCCTCGCCGAGCACGTGCACCGGCTGGAGGAGGCCAAGAAGCGGGACCACCGCAAGCTGGGGCGCGAGCTCGGGCTGTTCACGTTCCACCAATGGGCGCCGGGGGCGGCGTTCTGGCTCGCGCACGGCACCACCCTGTGGAACCTCCTCGCCGGGTACATGCGCGAGGCCCTGTTCCCCGAGGGCTACGTCGAGCTGCGCACGCCGCTCGTCTACAACAAGCAGCTCTGGGAAACCTCGGGCCACTGGGCGCACTACGAGGAGAACATGCTGCGGGTCGAGTCGGAGGGCGAGACCTACAGCCTCAAGCCGATGAACTGCCCGGGGCACATGCTGGTCTTCGCGAGCGAGGTCCGCAGCTACCGCGACCTGCCGATCCGCTACCACGACCAGAGCGTCCTGCACCGCGACGAGGCGTCGGGGGTGCTCGCGGGGCTGACCCGCGCCCGCCAGTTCTGCCAGGACGACGCGCACTGCTTCGTCGCCCCCGACCAGATCGCGGGCGAGGTCGAGCGCCTGCTGCGCCTCGTGCAGCGGGTTTACGCCGACTTCGGGCTGGAGTTCTCGGTCGAGCTGTCCACGCGGCCCGAGACGTTCCTGGGCGAGACCGCCACCTGGGACCAGGCCGAGTCGCAGTTGAAGGCGGCCCTCGAGGCGGCCGGCCAGGACTACCGCGTCGCCGAGGGCGAGGGCAACTTCTACGGGCCCAAGATCGACTTCCACGTCGTCGACGCCATCGGCCGCAACTGGCAGTGCGCGACGATTCAGCTCGACTACCAGCTTCCCGAGCGGTTCCAGCTCAAGTACATCGGCGAGGACAACGCCGAGCACCGCCCCATCGTCATCCACCGCGCCATCTTCGGCAGCTTCGAGCGGTTCATCGCCCTGCTCATCGAGCACTACGCCGGCGCGTTCCCGCTGTGGCTGGCCCCGGTGCAGGCGGTGGTCGTGCCCATCGCCGACCGCCACCGCGGCTACGCCGAGTCGGTGGGGGACCGCCTGCGCGCGGCCGGCCTGCGGGTCGAGGTGGATGCCCGGCAGGAGAAAATGGGGTATAAGATTCGCTCGGCGCAGCTCCGGAAGATCCCGTACATGCTGGTCACCGGCGACCGCGAGGCGGCCGACGGCGCGGTGGCCGTCCGGCACCGGCGGGGCGGCGACCGCGGGGCCAGCCCCGTCGAGGACTTCATCGCCGCCGCCCTCGACGAGGTGCGGCGGCGCGGCGTCGGCGGCGCGACGCTCCAGTAACGGCGTCCGCACCGCACCACTTTCACCAAGGGGGACGTTATCGCTTTCGTTCGCAACCAGAGACGTGAGGTCCGGACCCGCACCAACGAGCGGATACGCGTGCGCGAGATCCGGGTCATCGACGATACGGGCCAGCAGCTCGGCATCATGTCGCCCCCGCAGGCGCTCGCCATCGCCCGCGAGAAGGGGCTCGACCTCGTCGAGATCTCCCCGACCGCGTCGCCGCCCGTGTGCCGCATCATGGACTACGGGCGCTACCACTACCAGGAGCAGAAGCGGACGCGGGAGGCGCGCAGGAACCAGAAGTCGATCGAGCTCAAGGAGATCAAGTTCCGCCCCAAGGTGGACGAGCACGACTACAACTTCAAGAAGAAGCACATCGAGCGCATCGTCAAGGAAGGCGACAAGGTGAAGGCCACCATCTTCTTCCGCGGGCGCGAGATGGCCCACCCCGACTTCGGGCGGCGCATCCTCGACCGCCTCGTCGAGGACCTCGAGGGGGTGGCCGCGGCCGAGACGCACCCGAGCATGCAGGGCAACCAGATGCACATCATCCTGTCCGGGGTCGGCGGCGGCAAGAAGGGACACGGGGGCTAGCAGCCCGTGGCGAGTCCCCGCGTTGCATCGAGAGCGGCGAGGCGCCCGCCTGACAAGGCGCGACGAGGGAGCATATTGGGCATATGTGACTGAGGAGCAACGCAGTCAGGCGGGATGCATCGCCGCTCGAATGCAGCGGGGATTTCGCCACGGGCTGCTGGAGATTCGAATGCCGAAGATGAAGACACACCGCGGGGCCGCGAAGCGCTTCAAGACGACGGGCAGCGGCAAGGTGGTGCGCAGCCAGTCGCTGAAGCAGCACATCCTGACGAGCAAGACGACCAAGCGGAAGCGGAACCTGCGGAAGCCGGCCCTGATCTCGGCCGCCGACACGCGCCGGGTCCAGCGCCTGCTGCCGAACGGATAACGGATCCCGGGGGGGAGCCGCGGCGCGGCCGTCCGCCACGGGTTCGGGGACGGGCGGCGGGAACCGCCCGCGAGAGACGGATTCAGGGAGCGATACGGATGCCGCGAGTCAAGCGTGGATCGGTGCGGCGCGCGAAGCGCAAGAAGCTGCTGGCGCGCACCAAGGGGTTTTTCGGCACCAAGAGCAAGCTGTACAGGGCCGCGAAGGAGGCCGGCGACAAGGCGGCCGAGTACGCCTACGTCGGCCGCCGCCTGAAGAAGCGCGACTTCCGCCGCCTGTGGATCCAGCGCATCAACGCGGCCGCGCGCGAGCACGGGCTGAGCTACAGCCGGTTCATGCACGGCCTCGGGGCGGCCGGGGTCGCCCTCGACCGCAAGAGCCTCGCCGACCTCGCGGTGGCGGAACCCGCCGCCTTCGCGCAGCTCGCGGCCCAGGCGGCGCTGCAGGACCGCAGCGCGCACCCGTGACCGCCCCGAACGACATCGACGGCATCCGCGCCGCCTTCCAGGCCGATCTGGGCGGGGTCGCGTCCGAATCCGACCTGCAGGCGCTGCGCGACCAGTACCTCGGCCGCAAGCGCGGCGCCGTCGCGGCGCTGATGAAGCAGGTGGCGAACGCCGCCCCCGAGGCGAGGCCGGCGCTGGGCAAGGGCGCCAACGTCCTGAAGCGCGAGATCGAGCGCGCCGTCGAGGAGCGCCGGAAGGCCCTGCGCGCCGCCGCGCGGCCGGCCGGCGCCGTGGACGTCACCCTGCCGGGCCGCGCCGCGCCGTTCGGGCGGCGCCACCCCCTGACCCTGATCCGCGAGCAGGTCGAGTCGATCTTCGAGTCGTGGGGGTTCGAGATCCTCCAGGGCCCCCAGGTCGAGGACGACTACCACAACTTCGAGGCCCTCAACATGCCGCCGGACCACCCGGCCCGCGACATGCAGGACACGTTCTACCTAGAGGGCTCGATGCCCGGCGGCGGAGACGCCCCCGCGACCCTCCTCCGCACCCACACCTCGGGGATGCAGATCCGCTACATGGACCGGCACGAGCCGCCGGTGCGCATCATCTCTCCGGGGCTGGTCTACCGCCGCGACACCCCCGACCTGACGCACTCGCCCATGTTCATGCAGGTGGAGGGGCTGCTGGTCGACGAGGGCGTCACGATGGCGGACCTCAAGGGCATTCTCGTCGGCTTCCTCAAGGCGTTCTTCGACCCCGGCACCCGGGTGATGTTCCGGCCGAGCTTCTTCCCCTACACCGAGCCGAGCGCCGAGGTGTTCATCAGCTGCGTCTTCTGCCGGGAAGGCGGGGGATGCGCGGTCTGCAAGCAGACTGGCTGGCTCGAGATCCTCGGCTGCGGCATGGTGCACCCGGCCGTCTTCGAGGCGGTGGGCTACGACCCGGAGCGCTACACGGGATGGGCGTTCGGCCTCGGCATCGACCGGGTCGCCCTCCTCAAGTACCGGGTCGAAGACATCCGGCTCTTCTACGACAACGACCTGCGTCTGCTGGAGCAGTTTCCCCATTGAGAATCCTCGTGTCGTGGCTGCGGGAGCTGGTCGACGTGCCGGTGGGCGTCGACGAGCTGGCCGACCGGCTGACCCGGTGCGGGTTCGAGGTCGGCGCGGTCGAGCCCTGGCCGGCCGACCCCCGGGACCCCGGCGGCGGCCCGGACGCGGTGCTGGACCTCGAGATCACCACCAACCGCCCCGACTGCCTGTCGGTGCTCGGCATCGCGCGCGAGGTGGCCACCGCGTACGGCACGGAGCTGCGGATGCCGGAGGCCCCGGAGACCGGCGCCGACGGGGGCGACGCCGTCGCCATCACCATCGACGACCCGGACCTCTGCCCCCGCTACGCGGGCGCGCTCGCCGAGGTGACGGTGGCGCCCTCGCCGCCGTGGCTGGCGCGGCGGCTCGAAGCGGCCGACGTGCGGCCCATCAACAACGTCGTCGACGTCACCAACTACGTCATGCTCGAGCTCGGGCACCCCATGCACGCGTTCGACCGGGACCGCCTCGCCGGCCCCGAGATCCGCGTGCGCCGCGCCCGCGCCGGCGAGGCCGTCCGCACCCTCGACGGCGCCGACCGGCCCCTCGACCCCGAAATGCTGGTCATCGCCGACGCGGAGCGCCCGCAGGCGGCGGCCGGCATCATGGGCGGCGCGGCGTCCGAGGTCGGCCCGGCGACGCGCACGATCGTGCTCGAGGCGGCGTGGTTCGACCCGATCTCGGTGCGGCGCACGAGCCGGCGGCTGGGCCTCGCCACCGACGCCTCGTACCGGTTCGAACGCGGCGCCGACGTCGGGGCCCCGCCCGCCGCCATCCGCCGCGCCCGACGGCTACTGGCCGACATCGGGGCGGGCACGCCGCGCGGCGGCCTCGTCGACCGCCATCCCGCCCCCCACGCGCCCATCGACGTGAAGCTGCGGCACGCCCGCCTCGAGCGCGTGCTCGGTCAGACCATCGACGAGGGCTTCGTGGCGCCGACGCTGACGCGCCTCGGCTTCGAGCCGACGCCCGCTCCGGGGGACCGCGGCGCCGCGTGGCGCGTCCGGGTGCCGACGCACCGGGTGGACGTCGGCCGCGAAGAGGACCTGATCGAGGAGATCGCGCGCCACCACGGCTACGACGGGATTCCGACCACCTTCCCGGCCCTGACCCGGCCCGCGCGGGCGCCGGGCCCCTGGCGGGCCCGCGACCGCCTCGTGCGGCGCCTGCTGACCGGGGGCGGCTTCTCCGAGGCGGTCACCTACGGCTTCGTGGAAGAGGCCGCCGCGCAGGCCGTCTGCGGCGACCCGCGGGAGGTCGTGGCCCTGCGCAACCCCCTGTCGGAGCGCGGCGCGGTGCTGCGGCCCTCGCTGCTCCCCGGGCTCGTCGACGCCGTCGTCCACAACCGGCGCCGCGAGCGGCACGACGTCCGCCTCTTCGAGACCGGCAGCCGGTTCCGCCGGGGCGAGGGGGAGACGCCGGCCCTCGGGATGGCCCTCGCCGGCTCGGCCGCCGCCGCGCACTGGAGCGCCCCCGCGCGGCCCGCCGACCTGTTCGACATGACCGGGGCCATCGCGCGACTGTGCTCGGGGTTCGGCCTGGAGGCGTCGTTCGAGCCGGCGGCGGCCCGCCACCTCGTGCCGGGCCAGAGCGCCCGCGTGGTCCTGCACGCGGGGGCGGACCGGGTCGCGCTGGGCGAGGCGGGCCGGCTCGACCCGGCGTTCGCGGCGGCGCGCGGCATGACCGGATCCGATCCGATATACGTGGCCGAGCTCGACCTGCGGCGGTTCGACCCCGGCACCCTCGATCGCCTGCGCGCGGCCCCGGTGCCCCGGTACCCGTCGGTCACGCGCGACATCTCGGTCGAGATCGACGACGCCTTGCCTGCCGCCCGGGTTCGTGACACGATCCGGGCGGCGGCCGGGCCGGCCTTGGCCGGGGTCGCCGAAGTCGACCGCTACACGGGAGCGGGGGTCGCCGCGGGCACCGTCAGCCTGTCGCTCCGGCTGACGTTCCGCGCCCCCGACCGGACGCTGACCGACGCCGAAGTCCAGGAGAGCACCGGCGCGGCGCTGCGGGCGCTGGCGGACACCCATAACGCGAGACAACGTTAGACGCACCGGAAGATCGAAGCGGCGCGGTTCGGACGCCAACGACGGCGGTCGCCCGCGCCCCGAGGAGTCGGACATCATGACGACGGAAGCCCCCGCGGAGCTCAAGCCCATCGAGCAACTCGCCGGCCGCGTTCAATCCCTCATCGAAGTGCTCGGCACCACCCGCGAGGAGCTGAAGATGGCCCTCGACGACAACACCCGCCTGTCGGACGAGGTCAAAGAGCTCCGCGGCAAGCTGCAGGCGGCCGAAGATCGGCAGGAGACGCAGAGCCGCGAGCTCCAGTCCGAGCGCAACGAGATCCGCGAGCGCATCACGACGATGCTCGCGCAGATCGACGAGATCAGCGTGTAGAAGCCCATGACCCGGAGCCGCGCCCCGCGCCGCCGGCTCCGCCGCCCCGCGCGTCCGAGCGCTTGCCACCGTGACCGACATCGAAGACGGGCCCGCGACCGGCGATGAGCCGCGCGTCGTGACCGTGGAGATCATGGGGCAGCGCTTCGCGATCCGGAGCTCGCTCGACACCGAGTACGTCAACCGGCTGGCCAGCTACGTCGACCAGAAGATCCAGGTCGCGACCGAGCACTCCACCGGCGGCGACACCGTGCGCATCGCGGTGCTGGCGGCGATGAACATCGCCGACGAGTACTTCCGCAGCCGCGACACGGAGACCTCGCTCGAGGCGGCGCTGAAGGCGCGGGCGGGCGAGATCGAACGGATGGTCGACGCCGCCCTCGCGGACGCCGCGCCCGGACCGGCGTCCGAGACCTGACCCCGACCGGGCGCGGACGCCGCGTCGCGCCCCCCGCGCGCCCGGCCGTGGGGGTGGCCGGCGGCTCACCCGCGCCTCCGGCCCGGCGCCGCGCGGGGTCCGCCGCGGGCCGCCGGCCCTTGCGGGCGGTCCGGGTTCGTTCTAAGATGGGGGCATCGAGAGCGACTCAGACAGGCGGTCACGCTCTGCCGCATGTGTCGGCTGGCAGTTGGCAGCCATGTGGAATTACGAGATCCCTGCAGTGTTCGTGATGGTTCTGGAGGCTCGTTTGAGCCAACGCTATACCCAAGAGAGCCGCGACGCTTCGCGGCGTGCACGCCTCCGCGCGAGGTAGCGCAAAGCGAAGCTGGTTCCACCAGGAGCGGCTCCACCTGCTTTTGGCAGGTTCATTCGACCTCCCCACACGGCAATGCGGGGCCTTACGCCTCGCCTCTCCAGGCGTCGCCGGCCCGGCGGTCCGTCGCTGACGCGTGGACCGCCCGGCCCCGGCGCCTCCCGTCGAGGGGCTGCCCGCCGCGCCGCGTGTCTGGCGCTCCCCGCGACCTCCGGCTGCGACAGCCGCGGGGTCCGAGGGACCACCCATGGACCTTGTCTCGACCGCGGCCATCATCCTGGCCGTCGCCGGTGCGTGCCTCGTCTGGTTCCTCGCCCGCGAACGCGCCGCCCGCACCGTCGCGCAGGCGAAGGACGAGGCGGAACGCCTCGTGGTCGACGCGCGCCGGGAGGCCGACGCGTACCGGAAGGAGGCGGAGCTCGAGGCCAAGGAGCAGGCCCACACCCTTCAGCAGGAGCACGAGCGCCGGAGCCGGGAGCGGCAGGAGGAGCTGGCGTCCATCGAGCGGCAGCTCACCCGCCGGACCCAGGAGCTGACCGAGCAGGACCGCGAGGCCAAGCGCACCGAGGCCCTCCTCGCGGAACGGCGGCAGGAGCTCGACGAACGCGACCGCGCCCTCGCCGACGAGCGCCGCCGCTGCGACGAGCTCGTGCGCGAGCAGCAGCAGGCCCTGCAGCGGGTCTCGGGCCTCACCGCCGACGAGGCGAAGGAGCTCGTCATCAAGCAGATCGAGCAGGACGCCCGCCGAGACGCCGCCAACCTCGTGAAGCGGCTCGAGGCCGAGGCGCGCGAGCAGGCGGCGGAGAAGGCGAAGCAGATCATCACCCAGGCCATCCAGCGCAGCGCCCCCGAGCACACCATCGAGACCACCGTCTCGGTCGTGGACCTGCCGAGCGACGACCTGAAGGGACGCATCATCGGCCGCGAGGGCCGCAACATCCGCGCCCTCGAGCAGGCCACCGGGGTCGAGCTGATCGTCGACGACACCCCCGGCGCCATCATCCTGTCGAGCTTCGACCCCTTCCGCCGCGAGGTCGCGAAGCAGGCCATCGAGCGGCTCATCGCGGACGGCCGCATCCATCCCGCCCGCATCGAGGAGGTCGTCGAGAAGGTCAGGGCCGAACAGGAGGAGCTGGCCCTCAAGGAGGGCGAGGCGGCCGCGTTCGAGCTCGGGCTCTTCGACATGCACCCCGAGATCCACCGGCTGATGGGGAAGCTGAAGTTCCGCACCAGCTACGGCCAGAACGTGCTGAGCCACTCGAAGGAGGTCGCGTACCTGGCCGGCATCATGGCCCGCGAGGTCGGGCTCGACGCCCACACCACGATCCGGGGCGCCTTCGTGCACGACATTGGCAAAGCCATCGACCGCGACCTGCAGGGCACCCACCTCTCGCTCGGCATCGACTTCCTGCGCCAGCACGGCGAGAAGGAGGCGGTCGTCGACGCGATGGCCGCCCACCACATGGACATCGACTGGCCGTCGCTCGAGTCGATGCTGGTGCAGGCCGCGGACGCCATCTCGGCGGCCCGGCCGGGGGCGCGGCGCGACATCCTCGAGTCGTACATCAAGCGGCTCAAGCAGCTCGAGAGCATCGCCGACTCGTTCGACGGGGTCTCGAAGGCGTTCGCGCTGCAGGCGGGCCGCGAGGTCCGCATCATGGTCGAGAGCGGGAAGGTGAGCGACGAAGAGGCGGTCTGGCTGTCGAAGGACATCGCGAAGCGGGTCGAGAACGAGCTGCAGTACCCCGGCCAGATCAAGGTCACGGTGATCCGCGAAACCCGGGCGGTGGACTACGCCAGGTAACCCCGCCGCCCCCGGGCCGGCCGTCGCCGACCTGGGCGAGGCGGCCATCATCGAGCGGATACGGCGCCGGACGCCGGCGGCGCCCGACTGGGTCCCCACCGGCATCGGCGACGACGCGGCGGTCGTCGAGCCGGCCCGCGGCGCACTCGACGTCGTCACCACCGACGCCCTCGTCGAGGGCGTCCACTTCGACCGGTCGATCATGTCGGCGGCCGACGTCGGGCACCGCGCCCTCGCCGTGAACCTGAGCGATCTGGCGGCGATGGGGGCGACGCCGCGGGCGGCGGTGCTGTCCCTGGTCCTCCCCGGGACAATGGGCGTGTCGGACCTCGACGGGCTGATCGAGGGCCTGCTCGCCCTCGCGGCGCAGCATAGCGTCGCCCTCGTCGGCGGCAACGTCACCCGCACCCACGGCCCCCTGGTGGTGGACATGACCGCGATCGGCGCGGTCCGGCGCCGCCGGGTGCTGACGCGGGGCGGCGGGCGGCCGGGCGACGAGCTGTGGGTGACGGGCGCCGTCGGCGCCGCCGCGGCCGGGCTCGCCGCCCTCCGGCAGGGGTGGGAAACGGGCCGCGCCCGACCCGACCCCGCCGCCGGAACCGCGGGGGCCGTCGACGGGCGGCAGGGGCCGGCCGCGGAGCCCACCGCGGACGGACGGGAGGGACCGCCGGCCACCGAACGGGCGTCCGAGCCCGACCTCGACGACTGCATCGAACGCTACCGGCGGCCCGAGCCGCGGGTCCGCATCGGCACCCTGCTCGGCCGGAACCGCGTGGCGCGGGCCGGCATCGACCTGAGCGACGGACTCGCCGACGGGCTGCGCCAGCTCGCCCGCGCCGCCGGCCTGGGCGCCGCGGTGGACGCGGCCGCGATACCGGTGCATCCCGGGGCCCGGCGGTGGCTCGCCGGGGCCGGGAGCGACCCGGTCGAGGCGGCCCTCCGCGGGGGCGACGACTACGAGTTGCTGATCGCGGTGCCCCGCCGCCAGCGCCGCGCCCTCCGCATGTTGGCCCGCCTGTTCCAGGGCGTCCCCGTCACCCGCATCGGCGAGCTGACGAAGACCTCCGACGTCGTGCTGCGCACACCGGACGGCGAACGGCCGCTCCCGCCGGGCTACGAGCACTTCCGGGAGGCGCCGGCGGCCGGCGGCCGCCCCACGTGACCTCCCGCACGGCCGAGCACGACGCCGACAGCCGTGATCGAACGGTTGACTGGGTTGACTGGCGGTGTGCGGGTGATACCATTGTCATATGCCGTGGACGGACATTCTGTCGCCCGCCATCGTGATCGCGGTAGTCGTGCTGCTCTGGCGTGACACCAACGGCCGCATCGCCGACCTAGCCAAGACGGTCGGCAACATCGATCGCCGCCTCGCAACGCTCGAAGGGCGGATCACGGGCTGGCAAGACCACCGGACCACGCCGCCGCCAGCCCCGTCGGGTCAATCCTGATCGGTCGCGCAACGCCCCAAGGTTCCCCGAACAGCAGGCTCAGACCCTACCGGGGGGCGAGATCACTTGCCGCCGGACGACCGGCACGGTATAAAGGCAGATCGTCAATGGCGCGTCCGGGCAGCGTCCCGAATGCGGTCGCCGCGGTTGTCCGGCCGGGCCGGAGCCGCCGCGGGATCCGGGCGGACCCCACGGTCCCGCCCCCTGTCGTGAACCGGAGGAAACCGATGAAGAGAACCACCTACGCCGCCCTCGCCGCCCTGCTCGCAGTGGCGCTTCTGGCCGGAACCAACGCCGCCGCGCAGAACCCCGCGCACAACCACATCGGCCACGTCGCCGACGCGTGGCGCGACACGCCCGACGGCGAGGGCCTGCTGCCCGCGGCAATCGCCGAGGCCGAGATCGCGGCCCGCCACGCGGGCCTCGCGGCCAGCGACCCGAGCAACCTCGCGTCGATGAAGCGGCACACCACCCACGTGCTGCACGCGGTCGATCCCTCGCAGATCGAGAGCGGCCCGGGCCGCGGCTACGGCGTGAAGCGCGGGGCGGCCGGCGCGGCGCAGCACATCACCGCCGCCGCCAACTCCGAGGGCGCGTCGGGCGCGGTCCAGACCCACGCCGTCCACGTCGCGACGTCGGCCCAGAACACCGTGGCCCGCGCCGACCAGATCGTCGCGCTGGCGCAGCGCATCGCCCGGACCACCACCGCGGCCGACGCCGCCCCCCTCGTCGCCGAGCTCAACGACCTCGCGCAGGCCCTGCTGTCGGGCGTCGACGCCAACGGCGACGGCCGCACCGGCTGGCAGGAGGGCGAGGGCGGCCTCGAAGTGGCCAACACCCACCTCGGCTTCATGAAGCAGGCCGAGGGGCTCTAGCCCGTTCGCGGACGGGGCGTGTGGAGGCTGGTCCGGAAGGACACGAGCGCACACGCCCCGTCCGCCCCCGCTGACGCCGGCCCTCCCCGCAACGTCGCCGCCCTCGCCTTACCCGACCACCGGGAAGCTCAACCGCCCCCGCAGGCCCGCGCCTCGACGTCCATCCACCGGCAGCCGAGCGGCCGGTGCGGCGCCTCCCTCCGCCAGACCCGCAGGCGTCCGTGCCGGGTCTCCTCGGTGCGCGTCTACGACGCGGCCGGCGCCAGTTCGATCTCCTGGTCGCGGTACTGCAACTGGTAGAGCTTGTGGTACAGGCCCCGCTCGGCGAGAAGCTGCCGGTGGCTGCCCTGCTCGCGCAGGCGGCCCTTGTGGAAGACGAGGATGGTGTCCATGTCCCGTACCGTGGACAGGCGGTGGGCGATGGCGATGGTCGTCCGGCCGGACATCAGCACGTGCAGCGCGTCCTGGATGAGCCGCTCGGTGTCGGTGTCGACGCTCGACGTGGCCTCGTCGAGCAGCAGCACCGGCGGGCGCGAGGCGAGGGCGCGCGCGAACGACAGCAACTGGCGCTGCCCCACCGAGAAGGTGGCCCCCCGCTCGGCCACCGCGGTCTCCAGCCCGTCCGGCAGCGACGCGATGAACCGGTCGGCGTGCACGCCGCGCGCGGCCGCGCGCACGTCGTCGTCGATGACCGCCTCGTTCCCGAGCCGGATGTTGTCGGCCACCGTGCCCGAGAACAGGTAGACGTCCTGCAGCACGAGGCCGAACCGCGACCGCAGGTCGTGGAGCGGCAGGTCGCGGATGTCGACGCCGTCGATGGTGATGCGCCCGCGGTTCACGTCGTAGAAGCGCATCAGCAGGTTGAGCACGGTGGTCTTCCCCGCCCCGGTCGCGCCGACCACGCCGACCCGCCGGCCGGGCGCGACATCGAAGCTGACGTCCTCCAGCACATACTGGTCGCCGCGGTACGCGAACCATACGTTCTCGAACCGGATGTGTCCCGCCCCCGGCACCGCGGCGATCCGGGCACCGGAGTCCACGGCCCGCGACTCCGCCGGGTCGGTGACCGCCACCGGGGTGTCGAGCAGCGCGAAGATGCGCTCGGACGACGCCATCGCCGCCTGCAGGATGTTGAACTTCTCGGACAGGTCGCTGATGGGGCGGAAGAAGCGCTGCGAGTACAGCACGAACGCCACCAGCGAGCCGAGCTCGAGGCTGCCCTGCAGGGTCCACGCGCCGCCGAACCAGATGATGGCGGCGAGGGCGAGGGCCCCCAGCACCTCGACGGCGGGATAGAACACCGCGTAGAAGAAGATCGACGCGAGGTGCGCGTCGCGGCATCCCCGGTTGATGGCGTCGAACCGCTCGTACTGGCGCGCCTCGCGCCGGAAGAGCTGCACCGTCGCCATCCCCGTCACGTTCTCCTGCAGGAAGGCGTTGATGCGCGCGATCCAGCCCCGCACCTCGCGGTACGACTGCCGGGCGTTGCGGCGGAACCACTGCGTCACCCCGGCGATGAGGGGCAGCACCGAGAGGGCGACGACGGCGAGGCGCCAGTCCATGACGAACAGCACGACGGCGATGCCCGCGAGCATGAAGACGTCGCGGAACACCGACACCACGCCCGACGCGAACAGCTCGTTCAGGGCGTCGACGTCGGTGGTCACGCGGGTCATCAGGCGGCCGACGGGGTTGCGGTCGAAGAACGCCACGTCGAGGCGCTGCAGGTGCGCGTGAAT
Source organism: Vicinamibacterales bacterium (assembly GCA_963664545.2). GTDB lineage: Bacteria > Acidobacteriota > Vicinamibacteria > Vicinamibacterales > UBA8438 > JAJEEA01. The sequence continues at coordinate 6,297,062 of OY761475.2, forward strand.
CTGCGTCCGCAGGTCGAAGATGATGCGCTGTCCGGTGATCTGCAGCGTGTAGGTCTGCACCGACTCCAGCACGTAGGACGCCGCCAGCACGCCGAGCAGCAGCAGGGCGAGGGGGGTCAGGCCGTCGACGTCCCCGGCCGCGATGTTCGTGTCTATCGCGACCTTGGTCAGGTACGGCGGCGCGAGCTGCAGCAGGGAGAGCCCCAGTATCGCCAGGAACGCCAGCCCGATGCGGGCGCGGTAGGGCCGCATGTAGCCGAGCAGCCGGCGCATCAGGCGCGCGTCGTAGGCCTTGCCGAGGACCTCGTCGTCCGTCTCGATCATCCCCGCTCCAACGCCTCCTCGATCAACTGCTTCCGATGCAGCCCCGCGTACGGCCCGCCGCGCGCCACCAGCTCGTCGTGGGTGCCGCGCTCGACCACGCGGCCCCCGTCGAGCACGAGGATCAGGTCGGCCGCGCGCACCGTCGAGATGCGGTGCGACACCACGACCGTCGTGCGCCCGCGCAGGACGCGGCGCAGGTTGGCGAGGATGTCCGCCTCGGTGCGCGCGTCGACGGCCGACAGCGCGTCGTCGAGCAGCAGGATGCGCGCGTCGGCGGCGATCGCGCGGGCCAGCGCCGTCCGCTGCTTCTGCCCGCCCGACAGGGTCACCCCCCGCTCGCCCACCCGCGTCCCGGCCCCGTCGGGGAACGCCGCGAGGTCGGCGTCGAGCCGGGCCAGGGCCAGCGCCTCCGCCACCTTCACCTCAGCGGCGACGGCGGCCTCGACCCCGAACGAGACGTTGCCGGCGATGGTGTCCGAAAACAGGAACGGGTCCTGCGGGACCATGGCGATCCGCCGCCGCACCATCGGCAAGGGCAGATCCAGCACGTCGATGCCGTCGATGAAGACCGTCCCGCGCGGCGGATCGAACAGCCGCGGCAGCAGGGAAAGAAGCGTCGACTTGCCGGAACCGGTGGGGCCGATGACCCCGAGCACTCGGCCGGGTGCGACGCGGGCCGATACTCGCTGCAGCACCGGTCTGCCGTCGTAGGCGAACGACAGTCCGCGGAACTCGATGCCGCCGACGCCCGACGGCGCTACGGCGGCGTCCGGCGGCGCGGCCTCGGCCGGGGGCGCGTCGAGGACGTCGCACATCCGGCCCCACGCCGCCATCCCCCGCTGGAACAGGTTGGTCACGAAGCCGAACGCGATCATCGGCCAGCTCAGCATGAGCAGGTACGCGTTGAAGGCGACGAACTGCCCGACGGTGATGCGCCCCTCGATGACGTGCCGCGCGCCGAGCCACAGCACCAGCACCCCGGCCAGGCCCAGGATGAACCCGAGGCTCGGATAGAACAGCGCCTGGATGCGGATGAGCCGGGCGTTGCGGGCGTAGTACTCCCGGTTCTCGCGGCCGAACCGCTCCGCCTCCACCCCCTCGCGGCAGTACGCACGCACCACCCGCACGCCGGCCAACCCCTCCTGCACGACCGCGCTCAGGGTCGAGAGCTGGGCCTGAATCCGCTCCGTCCGGCGGTACACGGCGCTGCCGAAGAGCTTCACGGCGACCGAGACCAGCGGCAGGCACGCCAGCGCGGCCAGGGTCAGGACGGGGTCGATCGACAGCATGAGGGCGACCGCAACGACGAACACCAGGCCGGTGCTAGCCATGTACATGACGGCCGGCCCCACCATCATGCGCACCGCGTTCAGGTCGTTCGTGGCCCGCGACATGAGGTCGCCGGTGCGCGTGGCGTGGTAGTACGCCAGCGGCAGCTTCTGCAGGTGGGCGACGAAGGCGTTGCGCAGGTCGTACTCGATGGCCCGCGAGGCGCCGACGAGGATGCGGCGCATGAGGAACCGGAACCCGCCGCCGGCGACCGCGAGGCCGAGCAGGGCTGCCGCATGCCCGGCCAGCTTGGCGCGGGTGACGCCCGCCGTCAGGTCGTCCACCGCGTAGCGCAGCACCCAAGGCCCGAGCAGCGAGAACGCGGTCGTCAGCACCAGGCACAGCAGCCCCAGCAGGAACCGCCGCCGATAGCGCAGGACGCAGGGAACGAGTCGGGCGAGCGGAGACATGGAAACGGGAAGTCGCACGCGGACAGGCGGCCGCCGGCGGGGGCCGGGAGCGCGATACTCAGGATATCAGCTTGCGGGGATTCGGCCGGGCGATTCCCGGTCAGCCTGCCGCGCCGAACCCGCCGCGCCGAACCCGCCGCGCCGGCGCACCCCCGCGACGCCTGCAGCAGTGAATCGGAAATGTCGATACACAACGTGAATCAGTCCCGCGTCGAGGCGGTGTCACCGAGGCGCGCGACGGTCCCCGTCGCCTCCGGGCAGCCCGCGGCAGAAGGCCCCGCGGCTCCACCCCTCCCGGCGCGGCGGGGGATTGCCCTCCGGTCGGCCTGGCTCCGCCATGTCCCGAACCGCAACAGACGCGTCTCGCCGCCGGGCCGCCGGCGGCGGGTACGCGCTGCTCGCGCTGCTGGCTTGCGCCGGCCCCGCGTCGGCCCAGTTCTCCCCCGCCCCGGCCTTCCCGGTCGGCGAGCTGTACCGCATCGAGCTCCTGGGGTCGCTGTGGCCGCCCGCGCAGGACCTGACCGTCTCGAGCCGGGGATCGGGCGCTCCCGGCGCCACCACCGGCACGGCCGCCGACGAGGACATCGCCGCCCCGCGGTTCACGGACCTGCGGGTGCGGCTGCGGCTGAGCCGCCGTCAGCGGGTCCATCTCGACTATCTGCCCGTCCGCTACCCCGCCGCCACGACCCTCGACCGCGGACCGGCCCCCGACGGCACCGGCCTCGAGCCCGGCGTCCCCGCCGCCGCGACGCTCACGTGGAAGACCTGGCGGCTCGCCTACGAGTACGACGCCATCCACGTAACCCGCGCCTCGCTGGGCCTCTTCGCCGAAGCCGCCTTCACCGACGTGCAGGTCGTGCTCGACCACGCGGCGGGCACCGGGTGCGACGCCGCGTCCGGCGCCTGCGACCTCGCGCGCCTGCGGCGGCCGGTCCCCGCCGCCGGGGGCGTCGTGCGGCTGTACCCGTCGCCGGTCATCATGCTCGGGGCCGAGGCGAGCCTGCTCCGCATGCCGGACTGGGCCGGCGACATCCTCGGCTACACGGGGGAGCACCTCGCCTACGATATCCACGCGGCCCTGAACTTCATCGAGGCGTTCGGGCTGCAGATCGGCTATCGGTCCCGCGGCCTGCGCCTGCGGACGGCGGACCACGACGCCGACTTGAAGCTGGAAGGCGTGTACGTGGGCGCCCTGCTGCGGTTCTAGTGTCCCGAGGTGGGGTTCGCGAAGGCTCTAGATCGCCACAACTAGCTGTGAACGCAGGACATAGCCCACACAACATTGCTTCGCGAACCACGGTTACGGGACACTGGCGGATCGCGTGGGGCGCTCCGTGGACGCGGATTCCCGCGGCGCAGGCGCCTACGCGGGCACGGACATCGCCGCGAGGCGGCGTCCCGCCGCCCGCAGCGTCTCGTCGCGCTTGCAGAAGGTGAAGCGGACCTGGGTCCGGCCCAGGGCGGGGTCGTGGTAGAAGCTGCTGCCGGGGACCACCGCGACCCCCACGTCGGCCACCAGGTAGCGGGCGAACTCGAGGTCGTCGGCGAACCCGAAACCGCCGATGTCGGTCATGACGTAATAGGCCCCGCGCGGCTTGAAGCATCTGAATCCGCGCGGCTCGAGCAGCCCCAGCAGCGTGTCGCGTCGCCGCCGGTAGCCTTCCGCCAGATCCGCGTAGTAGGCGTCGGGCAGCGAGAGGGCCGCCGCCCCCGCCTCCTGCAGCGGTGCCGCCGCCCCCACCGTCAGGAAGTCGTGCACCTTGCGTACCGCCCCCGTGAGCCCCGGGGGGGCGATGGCCCACCCCACGCGCCAGCCCGTCACGCTGTAGGTCTTCGACAGGCTGTTGATCGTCACGGTCCGGTCCGCCATCCCGTCGACGGCCGCCATCGGCACGTGACGGGCCCCGTCGTAGAGGATGTGCTCGTAGATCTCGTCGGTGATGGCCAGGACGTCCCACCGGCGGCACAGCTCGGCGATCGTCTCCAGCTCCCCGCGCGTGAAGACCTTGCCGGTCGGGTTGTTCGGGGTGTTGATGATGACGGCCCGCGTCCGGGGGTTGAACGCGGCGGCCAGCGCGTCGGGGTCGAACGTCCAGTCCGGCGCGTGCAGGGTCACGTAGCGGGGGACCGCCCCCGACAGGATCGCGTCCGGCCCGTAGTTCTCGTAGAACGGCTCGAAGACGACGACCTCGTCGCCGGGGTCGACGGCGGCCAGCATCGTCGACATCATCGCCTCGGTCGAGCCGCAGCACACCGTGACCTGGGCCTCCGCGTCGACCGCCACGCCGTACCGGCGCGTGAACTCGCGGGCCACCGCCTCGCGCAGCGGCTTCGCCCCCCACGTCACCGCGTACTGGTTGATGTCGGCGGCGATGGCCGCCTGCGCCGCCGCCTTCAGCTCGGCCGGCGCCGCGAAGTCGGGGAACCCCTGCGACAGGTTGATGGCCCCGTGCCGGTGGGCGAGCCGGGTCATCTCGCGGATCACCGACTCGGTGAACCGGGCCGCCTTGCGCGAGCCCGCGGGGGTGGGCATGGGCGGTTCAGGCGGGACCGCCGCCCGCGGCCAGGGCGGCCCCTTCCGGACCGCCGTGCGGGTTCCCGACGGCGAGCGCGGGCGCGCCGCCGGCCGCCTCCGCGCGCGCGAGCTGGGCGAGGCGCGCGGCGGTCAGCCCTTCCAGGCAGTGCCCCGCGTGCCGGGCGAGGATCTCGATCGACTCGCGCCAGCCCGCCGCCGGCTCCCCCCCGCCGTCGTCGCCGTAGACGATGGCGCCCACGTCGCCGCCGACCATCACCGGCACCGCCACCGCGTTCGCGCCCGACGGCAGGGTCATGAACGCGGGCACGCCGCCGCCCGCCGCGGGTTCCGCGCCCGCCTCGACGGACCGCGACGCCGCCGACTGCGCCGCCTCGCCCACGATGCCCGCGTCGACGAGGGCCAGGTCGACCTGCTCCGCCGAGGTCAGCGCGGGCTCGAAGCCCACGAAGCGCCATCCGCGGATGCGCTCGCCCTCGACGAGCACCACGCCGGCCCGCTGCGCCTCGCTGCCCGCGACCTCGGCCAGGGCGTTCAGGACGTCGGTCAGGCTCGACGCCCGGTCGAGCCGGCGCACGCCGTCGACCACCCGGCCCAGGACCTCCTCGGGCCTGGGCGCCGCGTCCAGGGTCGCCTCCAGCTCGGCCAGCGCGCCCAGGGTCCGCTCCGCCTCCGCCCGCACTTCGCCGACGCGCTCCGCGAGCACCCGGTCGGCCTCGGCGCGGGCCGCCGCCAGCGCCTCGTCCATGGCCCGCTTGGCCTCGGCCCGCACGTCGGCGACCCCGTCGCGAACCGCCCGCTCCCGGTCCGCGTCGGCGTGCCGACGGGCCTCGTCGAGCGCCGCCGCCCGCTCGCGCGCCGCCGCCGTCAGCAGCTCGCCGACGAAACCGCGGATCTCCGGCTCGGACTGCTCGCGGATTCGCCGCAGCAGCTTCTCGCCCGACCGTTGCACCGCGTCCTCGAGCACCATCGTCGATCAGAGTATACGCGGAATCCGCGGTATACTGGACTCCAGCGCCGGACGCGGTCCGACCTCGACGGCCGGCCCGGCGCGTGTTGACGAAGGGGGCGACACGGCTTCGACGGGGATAGGCGAACACGGGATGCATGCCGAGCACCATCGACTCGTTAATCCGATGGAAAACACCATAACTGCGGACAACACGCAGCTCGCTCTCGCCGCCTAAGGCGGCGACGTTCCCTCCGCCTTCGCCTGCGGGGCGGAACGGAACGTCATCCAGCAGGCTGGCTTCGGCCCGGGGCGACGACGGGCCGCGGCGAGATCTTTCGACGCTCAGCTTCCGGCGGTTTTCGCCGCGCTCTCACGCCGGAGGCGAAGCAACAGGCGCGGATACGCATGTAGAGTCCCGTGGGGACGTATTCTCGGACCCGGGTTCGACTCCCGGCGCCTCCACCAACGCAATGATTTCGCACCGGCGTCCGAGTCCCCCCCGGACTCGGACCCGGGCAGCAGTTCCAACGTGTCCAGCGCCGTGCGCGCCTGGTAGTACGGGCGCCCCGACGACGGAACCACCGGCACCAGACGGATCGGCCCCAGCAGCCGGCGCAGCAGCTCCGCCGACTTCGCCGTCCTCAACTCCAGCACCTGGCGGAGGTGGCCTACCCTCTCCCGGATCCAGCCGGGCGACGGCGCGCGCATCTCCGTCTCCGAAACGCGCTCAAGGCGCCCGATCTCGTCGCGGAGACGCTGGACGCGCGGCTCGAGCTTCTCCAACTCCTCCCGCACCGCCCGCGCGCCGACGTCGTCGGCACCGCGAGCGACGAACGCCACGAGGTTCGCCCGCTCCCGCTCCGCCCGCCGGAGCTCCTCCCGCTTCGCCGCGAGGGTTTCCGGAACCCCGCCCTTCAAGCTCCGCAAGCGCCGCTCCACGGCCGAGAGGACCGCGGCGATGGCCTCCGGATCGCGGAGGAGCTCCGCGACCGCGCCGAGGACGACCTCCTCGGCGAGCAGCCGGGGGACCCGCACCCGGTTCTCGCAGGCCCGGATCGGCACCCCGGAACAGCCGTAGTAGCCGCTGCCCTTGCCGCTCAGCAGGCAGACCGCGCGCCCGCACACGCCGCACTCCAAGGTGCCGGACAACAGGTACCGCGGACACGTCCCGGCCACGCCGCGCTGGTCCGCGGAGAAACCCCGCCGCCCGCGGCCGCCCGGCCACGCCCGCCGGACGCGCTTCCGCCGGGCCTGGACGCTGGTCCACAGCTCCGCGTCGACGATGCGCAACCCCTCGTCCTCAACGACGTGCCACTCCGACTCCGGCCTCGGAACCTGCCGGCACGCACCCGTGGACGGGTCCCGCACATTCCGGGTCTTGTTCCAGATCCAGACCCCCTCGTATTTCCTGTTGCACAGCATACGGGTCAACGTGCCGACCGACCAGCCCTTCGAAGTCCGGTAGCGGCCGGGGACGCCGTCCGCGTTCAGACGCCCCGCGATCGCCGCAAGCGAAGAGCCGTCGGCGTACTCCCGAAAAACCCGGCGGACGACCTCCGCCTGCACCGGGTCGATCCGCATCACGTGCCCGTCGGGGCGGGCCCTGCCGGTCTTGCGCTCGCGGACCTCGCCGACCGGCTCCGAGCGGTAGCCGAACGTGGCCTCGCCGACGGAGAACCCGCGCTGCTTCTGACCCAGCTGACCCCGGTGGGTCTTTTTGCGAAGATCGCGGAGCATATGCTCGTTGAAAACGCCACGGACCTGAAGGCCCATGAGCTGTTCCTCATCCAAGGTGTGGATGCCGTCCGCCACCGACACGATCCCGATGTCCAGGTAAGTGAACCGGGCGACATCGCCCAGGAGGAACACCAGATCACGGGACACCCGGGACAGATCGTCGACCAAGACGAACTCGAACAGCCGCCGCTCGGCCGCCGACCGCAGGGCCGACCACCCCTGCCGGTTCCGCATGGCCCCGGAAACGGCCGAGTCCGTGTAGATGTGGACCGCCGGGACGTGCAACCCGTTGCGTTCCGCGTAGCGCCGGCACGACGACACCTGGTCGTCGATGCTGGTGGCGCTCTGATTCTCGCTGCTGTACCGCGCGTACACGGCCGCCGTACGGTCGTCCATGGATCAACCCTCCCCATCCCGCGGGTCCCGCGGGCCGCGGGGGACCGGCCCCCCGGGCAGCTCCGCGTAAACGCGCGCGAGATCCTCGCCGATGTGCTCGATCAACTAACCCCTGTGGGTCTTCTTGCGGAGGTCGCGGAGCAGGTGCTCGTTGAACACGCCGCGGACCTGCAGACCCATGAGCTGTTCCGCGTCCAGGGTGTTGATGCCGTCCGCCACCGATACGATCTCGACGTCCAGGTAGCGCAGCCGGGCGACGTCGCCCAGGAGGAACGCGAGATCACGGGACACCCGCGACAGATCGTCCACCAGAACTACCTCGAACAGCCGCCGCTCGGCCGCCGACCGCAGGGCCGACCACCCCTGCCGGTTCCGCCTGGCCCCGGAAACGGCCGAGTCCGTGTAGATGTGGGCCGCCGGGACGTGCAACCCGTTGCGTTCCGCGTAGCGCCGGCACGACGACACCTGGTCGTCGATGCTGGTGGCGCTCTGATTCTCGCTGCTGTACCGCGCGTACACGGCCGCCGTACGGTCCGCCATGATCAGCCCTCCCCATCCCGCGGATCCCGCGGGCCGCGGGGGGCCGGCCCCCCGGGCAGCTCCGCGTAAACGCGCGCGAGATCCTCGCCGATGTGCTCGATCAACGCCCGGAACGCCTCCGCGGACTCCCGGGGCAGCCCCACCGGAAACCGTCCCGGAGGTCGATCGTCCCCTCCGGGGGAACCCTCGACACAGTTACCCATCGCCCGCGCCTCCGGCGGCGCGGACCGGCACCCGGCGGGCCGCCCTTGACGGAACCGCCCCCGAAAGGGGAACATCCCACAGGAACGGCGAACCGGGCCGCACGGCCCGCACCGCCCTCCGCTCCGGAAGTTGCTGCCAACAACCCCGGAGCCGCCGTTGCGACAAACGCGCCGGGGACCGCGACGCGGCCCCGGCGCACCCCGCCAGAACAACAACTCCAGAGAACCAAGCCACCGGCTTGGCCCCCATAGCAACCGGCAACGACAAGCGCGTCCCGCGCGGTCCGAAGAGACCCCGCGCGACCACGCTCCACCGAAGCGGGCGGACCGCAGCACGGCACGGCGAGCCAAACGCCGGATAAACGGATCAACGACCGCCCCACAGAGAGAGCCCTTTCCCGCGCAGACAACCTGCGCGGAACAGCCGCGGAAACCCCCGCCAAGCGGGAGCACCGCGAACTAAAGAGCATCCTCGGAGCAGCCATCCCGGGAACCGGGAAGTGCGATCGGGCCAGACCGCACAAAGGCTGGATGCGTGTACACGGGGCCAACAAGTCGGCCCCATAGACATTCCGATCGTAACCTCGAGGATATCGATGGATCAAGCACAAAAACGACTCGCCAACGAGAACGTCCGAACGCAACGGAAGCGGAAGGGCCTGTCGCAAACCCGACTCGCCGAGATGACCGGCACCTCGTGCAACCACCTCTCGACGATCGAATGCGGGCAGGCGGGAGCCTCGCTCCGCACGGCGGTCGCGCTCGCCGACGCGCTCGACACCTCGCTCGACCACCTCGTGGGCCGGGTCGACGACCCGAGGCCGACCCGCGAACTCGTGTCCGAGTTGGCGGCGAAAACCGCCCGCGTCCGCGACCTCGAAGAGGGCTGCGCGGAACCGCTCGACCCCGACTGGCGGGAGCACGTCGGCATCGACCAGGTCGACACCACGGTCGGCGCCGACGGGACCGTCCGCGACGAGACCGTGGTCCGCCGCCTCAAGTTCCCCCAGCCGTGGCTCCGCCGGCACGGGCTCAGGGCCCACGCCTGCCGTATCGTCCGCATGACCGGCGGGGCCATGGAGCCGACGATACCGGACGGATCGGCCATCCTCATCGACACGGCGGCGACGGACCGCCGGGACGGGGCCATCGCCGTCGTCCGCATGGACGGCCGCCAAGTCGTGAAGCGGATCATCGACGACCCCGAAGCCGGCTGGCTCGTCGCGAGCGACAACCCCGACAAGGCCGCGTGGCCCACCCAGCCGTGGCCCGACGGCGCCACCGTCGTCGGCGAGGTCAAGTGGCTCGGACGGGCGTTCGTCTAGCCTCACGGACACAGTCCCCGGGAATCCGGCGGCACCGCCGAACGGAGGCGGAAGGCCGGCACCGACGCGACCGATGGAAGCGGGACCCACGGGCGAACCTCCACTCCAGGTTTGAGCCGGGCCGCGTCACGGACCGACAGCGGCGGAACCGGCACCGCCGCCCCGCCGGACATCCGGCGGGGCAACGCCCTCCGCGACCACGTTCCGACGCGCGAGCACCAGCGAACCCGCCCGCCCAGGGACCGTCACCACGTCGTAGACCCGCCAGCGGCCGCCGCCATCAAGGCGGGGCAGGAACGCCGCGATACCCGCCGCCTCGACCGCGTCGACGCAGTCCTGCAGCCGCCAGCGCCGCTTCTTAGACGCCGTCGGACGCCAGCCGAGGGCGCACGGGAACGTCTTGACCATCACTCAGCGACTCCTCCGACCGGAACGCCGGCCGCGGCCGGCTCGGAGTGAATCCACCGCGTCGGCTTGACCCGGCCGTCGACGGGCGGCGGCCACGTGTTGGAGTAGCTGACCGCGCCGTCCAGCCGAGTGACGGCCAGCCCCCGCTCCGTCTCGCGGACCGTCGAGCCCTCCGGCACGTCGAGGACGACCGGTTCGGACCGGGCGTAGCCACCCCGGGTGTCGATGGCCAAGCCTTTCATCGGCTGGACCCACGGCTCGAGCGCGTAGTGCTCGTCGGGGTGCCCGTCGTAGTAGACGGGCGTGACATAGTGAATCGTCATCGTCTCCTCCTCAACGCGGGCGGCCCATCCGCCCGCCGAAAGCCCGCGCCCGACCGCGGAAAACGAAGCACGTTCCCGAACCCGGGCACCGGTCCGCCGGAGCGGCGCAGTTCCGCCGCAAGGCACCTGCAGGCCGCGCGGAGGTCGGTCGCCCGGTCGATCACCGCGTCGCGGCCGGGCAGCTCCGGGCGCGTCACGTACTCGGCGACGAGGTCGTCGGTCCAGTACATGACCGAGACGAGGACGGCCGGAACGGCCGGGCCCGCCGCGGGGAAACCGGGCGCGGCGGGCCGCCGTCGGCGGCGGCGCGGCCTGCGAACGTGTTCACTCACGGCGTCCCTCCCCCGGCCGTCTGCGACGGGCCGGAAAGCACGCGGCACGGCGCGGCGGAACCGAACGTCCCGAGGCGCGCGGTCGCGTACAACAAAAGGTGCAGCCGGTGCCCGCTCTCCGCGAGGTCCCGGAGGGCCCGACCGCGGCTCCGATGCGCCGGGGCGTCGCTCGAAACGGGGGCGTCGCCCTCCCCGGGGACCGCCGGCCCGGGTTCGACCGCGCCGGCCGCCTCCCCGACGGCCGCGCACGCGGCGCGGACGCGCGCCAGCCGGTCGGCCAGATCCTCGGCCACCACCATCGCCAAGGACCGCCGGGACAACGAACCGTCCCCCGACAGCGGCGGGAACCGGTGGGTGAACGCCTCTAGGCCGCATTCCCGGCGGGCGGCGAGTTCGGCGGCGGCGTCGTCGACGATGACGACGTCGCCGGGGACGACGGGCCGCGGAGCGCGGGACCCGCCGGACGGCGCGGTGAGCCACGCGTCGCCGGCCTCGGCGACGCCCGGCCCGGCGAAATCCACCAGGGACAGGGGAAGCCAGCCGAGCCATTCGGCGCGAAGCAGATCGCCGCCGCGGGCCTCGGGACCGAAGAAGCACGACTGATCCGCGCCGGCGGCGCCGACGCGGTAGACGGAGACGGCATCCACTACTCGACCCCCCGCTGAAAGCGCGGCCCGCCCGCCGGAACCGCACCACCCCGCCGGTCCGGTCCGGACGCGCCGAAGATGCCGATGGCCTGCCGGTACTGTTGCAACGTGGACGGATAGACCAGCACGACCGTCGTATCCTCCGTCGCCCTCAGGAACTTCATGCGCATGACCGCCTCTTCTTCCGAGACCCGCCTCGACGCGGGAACACCCGACCGCCCTCGGGGCCGGCAGCCGCGGGATTCAGCCGTGCCGGGCCCGCAGTCCGCGCGTCGCTCCCGCGCCGCCGTCCCGGGCGCGGGACGGCACGACGCCCCGCCGGACCCCGGCGTGGTAGACTTGACCCCGGGTTGTTCTGACCGCTGGTCTGTTTGCACCGGGGCAATTGAACCAGTACTTGACGGAGCCTGTCAACCACAAAAATCGGGCATGCGGGGAGAGACCCTCACCGACCGCCAGCGGGACGTGCTGGACCGCATCCGGGAACACATCCGGAAGTACGGCGTGCCGCCGTCGCGGACCGAGCTGACGCGCAGCCTCAAGCTGACGTCGGGATCGGCCGTGGCCTACCACCTGCAGGCGCTCGAGAAGAAGGGCTGGATCCAAATCAACACCGGCATGGAGCGGGGAATCCAGCTGCTCCGCGAAGGCGCGCCGGTGTTCGACCCGCAGCGGCTGCCCGAGGTGGCCGCCGGGACCCCGACGGTGGCCGACGAGAGCGAAGCCGTCCTGCGGGTGCCGGACGACCTCGCCCGCCAGATCCACCCCCAGGCCGACTTCTACCTGGTCGTGCGGGGCGACAGCATGTCGTCGGTGGGGTACCGGTCCGGCGACATCGTCGCGGTGAAGCGCACGCCGGACGCCAACGAAGGCGAGATCGTGATCGCCCGGATCGGGACGGAGATCACGGTGAAGTGCTTCCACCGGCCGTCGGCCGACCGGATCGAGCTCCAGCCGCGGAGCGACGACCCGGAGCACCGGCCGATCGTGGTGAACGCGGACACCGAGGACTGGGAAATCGTCGGGGTGGTCGTCGGCGCGATGACCGGGCCGCCCGCCAAGCCCCCGTGCTGAATCCGGCCGAGGCCGGGCACCGCCACGGCCGACGGCCGCGGCCGTTCGAGGCGCGGAACCCCGGGCGGCCAGTGCACACGGCTACGCCGGGAGCCCGCCGGACAGACTCATGAGCGGCCCGGCCATAGTCTCCGTCTCCCGCATCGCGCCGCGGTTGGCGCGCCGATCCTGGCCGCAGCTCATCAAGACGCTCGCGGACCCGGGACGCCGGACCCACCACCTTGTCTGCTTCATCGCCGTGTTCAGACACGGCGACGGCGTCCCGGAAGGCATCGAGCGGGTGCGCGGCGCGCTCGCGACGGCCGCGCGGGCGGGCTTCGAGCGCCGGATCATCGTCGAGGCCGCCCCCTCCGCGAATCCCGACGCCGACACGCCCAGCACGCTGTACAGCGACTGCCTCTTCCGCCCCGGAACACCGAAGGAGCTTGCCGACGAGCTGGACATGTAGACGCTAGCGGTCGCCCTTCCGGCCGCCACGTTCGGGGAAACGCCAGCGCGGGTCAAGTGGCGGCGGCACGACGAGATCGCCGCCCGCGTGGTCGCCGCGAGAACGCCGCCGAGCGGACGGTGGACACTAGACGACCACCGCACGAAGGCTTGACTCCAAGCTTGAGACGTTCCCGCCGGAACAGGGACCGCAAGCGGTCGTTCTTTACATTTCTACATTTTTTCAGTACCGTTCGCGGTGCGCCGGATCCAGGATCTCACATGAGCCGCAGCCGAATCGTTCTTGAAACGTCCGACGACCAGAAGTCCGCAATGCTGAAGGCTGCGGACCTCCAAGGTGAAAGCCTCACAGACTGGATCGAAGAGCAATTCCTCGTCGCCATGCGGCGACGCTCGAATCCGGTACCGGCAGTTCGCGAAGTCGCTGGTCCGTCGGACCTTCAAGATCCAGAATCTGTCATCGCATCACTCAAGGCGCTCAACTGGTCATTTACAAACGACGACACCGGATACCTCACCCACGACCTCCACCCGTATCCGGCCAAGTTCATCCCGCAGATTCCAGCACACCTAATCGCCGGGCTATCGGTCCGTGGCGACGTGATCTGCGACCCGTTCGGCGGAAGCGCGACGACGGCGATCGAAGCGGTCCGGCTTGGACGCCGCGCCGTCTCGTTCGACGCCAACCCATTATCGGCCCTGATCGGCCGTGTCAAGACCGGATACATGACCTCGGACGTTCGGGCCGATCTAGATCAACTCACTGCGGCCGTACACGGCCACGTGGCTGGTATCAGAGAGAAACGGCCCGACTGGTCCCACGACTTGCGTACGCGTCACGAGCGCTACGTTCCGGACATCCCGAACTTTGAGAAGTGGTTCGAGGCGTGCGTAATCGGTGAACTCGCGTTGCTCCGCCATCTAATCGACCGGACAACAGAAGGCTTAGCGCAGGACGCCGCACTGCTCGCGCTCTCTCGCATCATCGTGCGGGTGTCGAATCAGGATTCGGAAACTCGATACGTCTCCGTTCCCAAGAGTGTCCGTCCCGGCTTGACGCTCACGGCCTTCCTAGAATCTCTGGGAACGGTCACGCGCCGACTTGAAACGGCGGCGCTTGACCTACAATGCGCCGACGCGCGTTTTCTGACCGGGGACGCCAGAACGGAGTTGCCGAGCGTTGTCGGAGACAACACCGTTGATCTCATCGTCACCTCACCACCGTACGCCAACGCCACGGACTATCACCTCTATCACCGATTCCGGTTGTTTTGGCTCGGTTTCGACCCGCGCGCCCTGGGCCGCATCGAAATCGGATCACACCTCCGGCACCAACGGAACCGTACAGGATTCGACGAGTTCTGCGTGGACATGGCGGCTGTTCTCCACGGCTGCTTCCGGATTCTCCTACCGGGACGCTACGCAGTCTTCATAGTCGGCGATGCACTGTTCAAAGGTGAACACTTCTCTACATCCGACGCCATCTGCGATGCGGCGCGGAGAGCAGGGTTCTCCGTGTGCGGCACAATCGGGCGTCGGATCCACGACACTCGGCGATCGTTCGCGAAACCAGCGCGACGAGCACGCGAGGAGCGGCTCGTTGTACTCCGAAGGGCCGACCGAACTGCGACGGTTGTTCTGAACCCACCCGCATATCGCATGTGGACGCATGAAGCCGTGCTCCGACATCGCGAGATCGAGGAACTGACGGGCTACCGCCCCGAGAACGAGTCGAAAACAGATCCCGTCGTAGTCGAGCTCACTCAGCCCGCGCTGTGGGCCGTGCGCCGCTTGACGTTCACGAAGGACTATGCCGTCGGGTCCCCCGTTATTGCGGAAACAGCCGACACAGTGCCGCAATCCACATGGCAGGCAGCCCTGGAAAACGGTGCGACGCCAGCCGGTATCTACGCGAAGAGGAAAGACCCCAAGTACGTCACCCACGGACTACACCCGTTTAAGGGGAAGTTCTACCCCCAGATCGCCAAATCGTTGCTGAACATCTCCGGCGCACGGCTCGGGGATCGCGTGCTCGACCCGTTCTGCGGTTCCGGTACGACGTTGCTCGAAGGGATGCTCAACGGATTCGCAACCTACGGGTGCGATCTAAATCCGCTAGCAGCAAAAATCGCACGGGCCAAGACGGCCATACTGACGATTCCGCGAGACGTCGCCGACCACGCCATGCGAGCGCTGAGCGAGCGCGTGGCCCGGCGTACAGCACGGGTTCCGACCTGCTTGGACCAGTTCGGCGAAGGTACACACGACGAACTACGGCGATGGTTCGCAGAACCCGTTCTGTACAAGCTAAACTGGATTCTGGAACAGATCCGCCTGATCGGCCACGAAACACTCGTGGAGTTTTTCGAGGTGATCTTGAGCAGTATCATCCGAGACGTCTCCCAGCAAGAACCCGCGGACCTGCGAATCCGACGGAGAAAAGAAGCACTCAAAGACGCGCCCGTTTTGGAGTTTTTCGGCGAACGCGTTCGGGAGGCGCACCAGCGACTTCGCAAGTACTGGGGAATCGCAGGCAGACAACCCGGGCAGCTGATCCCCGCCACGGTACGAACGGGCGACGCGCGGACCGCGGAAGCGCTAAACGCGCTCAGCCTCAAGTCGGACAGCGTAGATTGCGTGGTGACAAGTCCGCCGTATGCAACTGCGCTACCGTACATCGACACAGATCGGCTGTCGCTGCTTGCCCTGCTTGGACAACAGTCGAGGGCCCGCTCAAGTCTAGAGCGCGACCTGACCGGCTCTCGGGAGATTCGACGCGGAACGCGCGAAGCGGCCGAGACGGCGTTGTGCAACCAAACGGCCACTGACTCATTGCCGATCGGCGTCGTACAGGCAGTCCGGAAGATCCACGACGCCAACAGGCAGAGCGATGTCGGCTTCCGACGAGAGAACATGGCGGCACTGTTGTGGCGCTATTTCATGGACATGCGGGACAACCTCGTGCAGATGCAGCGCGTACTAGCGCCGGGGCGAAAAGCCTTCTACATCGTCGGTAACGGCAGGACCAAAGCCGGAGAGCGATGGGAGGTCATCGATACGTGCCAACACCTCATCGAAATCGCCACCTCAGCGGGGCTACGACACGTGGAATCGATCGCCATCAATGTGACGACTGAGAACCGGATGCACGTTCGGAACGCCATCACGAAAAACAGCATTTTGGTTTTTGAGAAGCCAGTCTAAAACCAACCAAAATAACGCTCTCGCTTCCCACCACCCGGCATGGGGTTATCGCAACGCTTCAACCAAGTTAAATAGCGGGGACTCTCTAGACGATGAATGGTGATCTCGTAATCGACACCGTCGACATCGGAATGTTGCAGAATCATAACGGAATAAGGTGGCACCGTCTTGAGCGGCGAAGCGGTAATGCGAATCTCGCTCTTCGGCTCATAGTAGACAGTGTTGAGCCCGTAGCGGTCCAGGCTCAGCATCGGCGACCGCGCCTTGCCATACACCCTGATGTTGACGATCGGATCTGGAACGCGCTGAGGATACGATGGATTACCAGCCCTCTTTGGAGTGGTACGGCCACGGAACGGGAAGCCGAAGAACTCTGGATTGTCGTTCACCGCTTTCTTACTCAGAAAGATCTCTCCGTTGTGGTGCGGTTTTATCTGAATCACGAAGCCGCGACGCGCACCGGCACGAGCGGCAGGGGGAGGAGGGCCGCCAGCGATCACTGAAACGGCGGGCGGCGCGGGAACAGGCACGTTCTTGAAAAGTTGAGTGACCGGTGGCCGAACTCCATCCTCGGGAAGCGGAGCCGGAGGTCTCCGTGCAGGAGGACGCATCTCCGCCTCCCGTAGGATGTAGCCGTCGGCGGTAAGACGTTGAAGCGTCTCGTCGGTCAACGCGACTGCCGTTCCAGGACGCAGATCAAAGTAAGCATCGAGAATGGCCTTAAGGTCGATGAAGAACGCTTGGTCGTCATCGTCGGCGAAGTCCAATGAGAGCACAACAGACGCCTCGTAGTTATCAAAAAGCCCGCCGTGGGTGAGGTTACCCGACCCAATAATGACCTCGGCACTCGTATCATTACTCAAAACGTACATCTTCGGATGGAACGTCCACCCGTTTTCATTATGAAAGACGAAGACCTCGCCTCGATCACCGACGCAGTCGAGCAAGGACTCCAAACCTTCGACGGACGTTCCGTGCACGTCAACGCCGACGGCTATCCTGATGTGCCCGCGCTGTGCGAATACTCGCAGGCTGTCGGCGATACCCTTGATTCCGGAACGCTTCACGAACGCGACAGCGGCTCGGAATGTCGTCCATGTCCGATCTCGTAGACCACGGTTGAGCACGTCTCCGAGACGGTGGTAGTGCGGCTGCGAAAGCAGGAACGGCATGCGTCAGAGTTATACCCGACGCTGACGGTCGCCGGCAAGGCCAAGATCGGCGGCGTCCACAGCGGGTCCCGGCCTGGCACCGGAGCCGGCAGCCGCCGACTACACAGTCGACCGCCGCCGCGCCGCGATCGCCGACGCGGCCCGGCGGCCCGTCGAACTGCGCGAACGCGGACTCAATGGTTCGGGGACGCCCACGCGGTGCACGGCGCGGCGGTGCGGGTGCCTACGGCTGGTCGACCGACATCACCGCCGACGACACGCTCCGCGAACTCCTCGCGCTGAACGGTGATCGGGCCTGACCGGCCACCACCCGAAACCGCCGCGGAACACGCACGACCAAGACCTACACGATCCCGGCTAGCCCGACCGGGGGCCGTGCGGATCAGAACGCCGCGACGCGCGTCAGGAACCGGACGGGACGGACGGCCCCCCGTCATTACGTTTCTGCCGACTGCACTGAAGCAGGCGGAGGGAGCGCCCGTGCACCGACAAGACGACCACTCGCAGATCAAGATCGACCTCGGCGGCCGGCAGGCCGCCAAGACGACGCGGACCGACAGCGCGACGAACACCCTGCCGGCCGCCGACGGCGGCCCGGCAACGGCCGGAGCGGTGCTCCGCCGCATCCGGCGCGAATCGCGCGACGAGTCCGAGAAGGGGCTCTGGTTCGAGCAGCTCGTCATGCGGCTCGCGCTCCAGGAGCCCGAGTTCGAGATCGACGAAATCCACCGCTGGCCGGACTAGCCCGACCGGGAGCGGCTCACCGGCCGCGACGGCCGCGACATCGGCATCGACCTCGTCGCCAAGCGCCGCGACGGCGGCCTGGTGGCCGTCCAGTGCAAGTGCTACGACGACGGGCACGTGCTCGGCAAGCGGGACATCGACTCGTTCCTCGCCGAGTCGCAGCGCGGAAACGACCGCGGGCCGGTGTTCGTCCACCGGTGGATCGTCAGCACCTGCCGGTGGGGGCGGAACGCCCAGGAGGCCATCGAGAGCCTACAACCGGGCGTCTCCCACATCGACTTCCGCGCCTACCTAGACCGGCCGATCCTGGAGGAGGACGCCGCACGGCCGGTGCGGCCGCTGCTTCCCCGCCAGGCCGAAGCCCTCGACGACGTCGTGTTTGGCCTCGGCAACCACGACCGCGGGCGCCTCGTCATGGCCTGCGGCACCGGCAGGACCTTCACGTCGCTGCGCACCGCCGAGAGGATCGTCGCCGACAGGGGGCCGGATCCCCTTTGCCGCCCCCACCATCGCCCTGCTGTCGCAGACCTGCCGCGAGTGGCTGCGCCACACCACACAGCCCCACGACTCGCTCGTCGTCTGCTCCAACCGGTCGGCTAGCGACCGCGGGCGCTCCACAGACCGCCATCCCGTAGCCGTCGACCCACCGGTGCGGCCCAGCCGCGGGACGCGTCCAGGCAAAGCGCTCCACAGCGCGGCTAGAACGCACCGAGAGCGGGAGTGCACGCAACCCCCGTCAACCTCACCGGGAGCCGGCGGCACCGCCGGCGTCCAGCGACACCGTAGACCGGGGCGCAACGGGCGCAACCGCGCCCCGGCAGACATCCCCAACGGCACCGCCCCGGCAGTCTTCATCCGCGGCCGCGGCCCGGCGGGACCACCCCACAAGAACCCAGGCACCCGCATCGGCGCGGAACCGCGGGGGCGGCCACCGACAGCAACCCCGCGGCCGAAGCCGGCGTCACCGGCCGGACCGAACAGGCGGGCACCACCGCGGCGACCGCCGGTCCGGGGCGGAGTGCATCCGCCCCCGGAGGGACGGACACGACTATGGAGACCACGAAGCTCATCAAGACCGCGCAGACCCTCGCAGCGGACCCGGAAGGGAACGAGGCGACCCTCGTGCACCGGGTCGTCGTACCCGCGTTAGTCGAAATGGTCGGCTACAAGCACGAGGAGATCCGGTTCGAGGCCCACCCGGACGGCGGCGCCAAGAAGCGGATGGACGCCCTCGCCAGCAGGGGCACGACGGAACTCGTCGTCGAGGCGAAGGCCGCCGGCGAGAACCTGCGTACCGGGCGGAGACGCGCGGACGCCCTGAGACAGATCCGGTCCTACATCCGCGGACGCCGCGACAAGGGGGCGGATGCGACCGGACTCGTCACCAACGGGCTCACATGGATCCGAATCGGAGCGGACGGACTGCCCGGAGCGGACATCGACCCCCGCGACGACGAGGCCCTCAGGAAGTGGCTGGAGGCCGAGCGCGCCGCCCTAGACCCGGAGCCGGACGGCGCCGCCGAGACGCTAGCGCGGCTGTGCGGGCTGCAGCGGCTTCCGAACGCCGGAACGATCCTCGCCAAGGTGACCGGACGCGGCAACCCCGCGACGCCGGAGCTGGCCTACGGGACCGCCGCCTACATCGAGAGCGGGGAGCCAGACGCCGGTGCGGGGCAACCCACGTTGCCGATCGACCGGGACCAGCCCCGCTCGGTCGGGGTATGGGTCATCCGGCTCGAAGGCGGAGCCGCCGGGCCGGACGACGTCGCCGACACGCTGGCGGAGCTCGAGGCGAAGGGCGCGCTACGCCCCTGCGCCAACGCGCGCGGCGCGGCCGTCGCGAAGAACGGGCACGAGGGCGGACCCGCCGTGCGCGCATGGGTCCGGCACAACGGCCGGCTCACCATGACGACCGCGTGGCATCCCGTCTGCGACGGGACCAAGCGCGCCGCGGCGAAGCACGTCGACCGGGTGTTCGACTTCGGGACGACCATCCGCGAGATCGAGGACGGACTAGACACCCGGACGCTGCAGAAGGAGTTCTACAGCGACATGCGGGACTGGTTCCAAGCGCCCGCCGCCGACGGGCACCCGGCGGCGACCGAGGCCGCGCTCCAGCACCTGCTCCGCATCATCTTCTGCAGGCTGATGGTCGAGCGCGGCGTGCTGCCGGACGACATCCTGAACTGCGGCGCGCCCGAAGACGGTGGCGACGACGGAGAGGGCATCGGCCGACACCAGGCGCTCTTGAAGCTCTTCCGGGAGGACCTCGCGCGGCCAGGCGGCCGTCCGGGCCTGCCCTGGCTGAACGGGTCGCTGTTCACGCCCCCGCGGGGCGACGACCCGCCGGTGCGGCTCGACCGCGAGTACCGGAGCCCGGACCGGCGCGGGCTCCTCGACATCCTCGACAGGTACGAATGGACCACCGTCGAGAACCGCTCGCAGGCGGGGACGCACGCGATAGACCCCGCGGTGCTGAGCTGCATGTTCGAGTCGCTGGTGGCGACCACGAAGCCGTCCAGCGACGGGCAGAAGACCAGGGGGGCGACGCCCAACCCCCAGATGCCGCTCGGCGCCTACTACACGCCGGCCGACATGGCCGAGGCCATGACTGCCGAGGCCCTCGCCGGCGCGGTCCGGCGGAAGCTCTCCGGAGCACCGGTGTGCGAGGAGGAGATACGCGGGCTCTTCGAGCCGGCCGGCCGGAAGGCCTGGAACGACCACGCGCGGAGGCGCGAGGTGCTCGACGCGGTGAAGGCGGTGACGGTCCTCGATCCGGCGGTGGGGAGCGGGGCGTTCCTCCTGACGTGCGCCCGGATGCTCGCCACGGCGCGCCGACGACTCGGAGACCGGCCGATGCACGGCTCGGGACGCACGCTGATGGAGGACGTCGTCGCCCGGCAGATCCAGGGGGCCGACCTCGACGCCGGTGCCGCCACGATCGCGAAGCTCAGGCTCTACATCGCCATCCAGCACGAACGGGACGCCGAACCCTCGACGGTCGATCCGCTGCCGAACCTCGAGACGCGGGTCCTCTGCGCCGACAGCCTGTGGACGCCCCTCAAGCCGCCGACGCTGATCCGGGACCCCGAGTGGCAGGATGCGCTCGAGCGTCGCCGCCGTGCGGAGGCCCAGTGGGTCGAGGCCGACAGCCCCTCCGAAAAGGAGAACGCAGGAGAGGCGCTGAAGGCGGCCAACCTGGCGCTGCTCAGGTTGTATCCGGGCATGCTGGCGGACGGCAGAGAGCACCGGTGGGACGGCCACCCAGCGCACCAGACGGCCCCGTTCCGGGGCGATCTCCCCGCCCTGGCGGGCATGCCCGAGGGGTGGGACGTGGTGATCGGCAACCCGCCGTACATGAACGTGCCGGCGGAGCAGGCGCGCGTGTTCAAGCGGCTCGGCTACACCGCCGGGCCCGGCAACCTGTACGAAGCGTTCATCGAGTCCGGAGCCGAGCGGCTTGTCAAGCGGAACGGGTCGCTGATGATGATCGTCCCGCACTCGATCCAGTGGTCGGTCAGAACCGAAACGCTACGCGGGATCATCAAGGAGCACTTCCCGGAAATCCGGGTCCGGACGTACGACAACAGACCCGCCCCCGTCTTCCCGAAAACGTCATGGCTGGAAGACACGACGAACGCCGAGAACCGCCAGCGGGTGTCAGTCGTCCACGCGGAGGGCAAAAGGTGCCGCGGGACGCGGCGGGTGCAGTCGACCGGCCTGATCCGGCTGACGGCGCAGACGCGCGCCGACGCGCTGAGACGCCTGACGCCGACGGGAGGGCCCGCTCCGAGCCCCGCCGGAACGGACGGCGCGTGGCCGGCGACCGGCACCCCGGAGCTCGCGCAGCTGCTCGCGGCGATGACGACGGGTCCGGCCGCGGAACGGCACGCCCAGGCACTGACGCGACCGCAGACGGCCTGCTACTTCCTAACGACGCTGCGCCCGGAGCACCTCTCGAACGGGAGCCGCGTGCCGGTCCACCCCGCCCACGACGGACCGCTCGACGCGTGGACCGCGCTGTACAATAGCCGGTTGTTCCACAGCCTGTGGCTCATGACCGGGGACGCCTTCCACGTCACCGGCCGCCCGTACACAATCGCCAAGGCGCCGCACGGATGGACGGACGCCGAGCTCACGGCCGAAGCGGAACGGCTCGGCAGGGCGCTGACGTCGCCGGCCAACCTGAAGGCGTGCGAGGAAGTGCACTCCGGCCGGGGCGGGACGCGTTGGCCGAACTTCAACTTCCACTCCGAGCGGGCACCCGAGTCGCGCAGGCTCGGCGAGGAGATCGACCGCCTACTGCTCGACGGGTACGGGCTTGAGCCCGAGCCGCTGCTGACGCAGATGGAGACCATCCGCCTGGGGTCCGCCCACCTGATCGCGCCGAGCGACAGCGGCGCCGAGACGGCAGCGTGATACGCCGGGCGCGATGTCGATCCCCATCCGACGCGTCCGCACAGCGAGCGCCGCGCGCGTGCGCGGCCCCCGTATACGGCCGCACGCACCCCGGACCAAGCGGCCGATGAACTGCAGCAATCGGGCCCGCGAACCGGCTGGCCGGGCTGGGAACCCGAAGCCGGTACCGCGCGGCCCAGCCGCAACATCAAGCGGAAGAGCCTTGGACAGCCTTCTCGAAATCGCCGGTCTCCGGAGGCTCCAACTGGAACCACCTATAGGAGAACACCCGCTCCCGCTCCCGATCCAGATTCTCCCCCTCAACCGTCGTCAGCCCCGAGCCGGGCCGACCGGTACCCTGTTGGACGACAAGAATCGTCAAGGCAGGGAGTTGGTGCTCCCGGCAGTACTGCATGATGGGATCGAGGCATGGCACCACCACCACCCCGACATCGCCCATTCCGAGCGCAGTCGCAAGCTGTGCATAGGTGTACGTCCTGCGGTCTTTGGCCGCGCAAACCAGCAGAGACCATATCTGTGTCGCTCTCTGGAATCTCGTCATTTACCCAAGCCTCAACGAGGCGTGAGCCTCGAGCCAATCGGACCGATGCGGAGTTGGAGTGTCATCCTCGACGACCCGCATCACCATAGCGCGAACGAGCGGTCCACCCCTGAGCCGCCATGGGCGGCGCACACTACACCGAACACGCGCCGTCGCCGACCCCAGAGTGAACGAAGGTCACGTCACTCCAAGTTCACCACTGCGGCCCGCAACTCCATCACGTGCTGCGCCCTGATCGGGGTCGATCCCGCCATCGGGGCGGGGTCGGTCCAACCCGGCGCGACGCGCCCGACCGCGACGTACGCGTCCCCCAGCGCCTCCCGGAGTTCCCGCAGATGCACGAACCTGACCGGCGTCACCCCTGGCGTCAGGACCGTGTCGGTCCACGAAAAAGCCGGCAGGCGGACCGCTCTTCGCACGGCGTCGATCCGTACCCGCAACTCCCTGAAGTGGATGGCCTTGACCGGCGTCACCCCGGGCCGGATCGGATGGTCGGTGAACGGCTCGGATACCGAGACCTCCACGGTCGCCGTGAACGACTGCATCGCGCTCAAGCCGCCCGGATCAGTCGCCGTCACCCGGATGGTGGCCACACCCTCTCGAACGGCCGTCAGCCTCACGGCGACACCTGTCACGCCCGCCGTCACCACCTGCGGGGCCGACGACGAAGCCGAGTACGTCAACGCGTCATCGTCGGGGTCGACGAACGCCCGCGAGACGTCCACGTTCACGGTGTCGTCCGGCGCCAACGCGCGATTCGGCAACGCCGCCGCCGGCACCGGTGACCGGTTCGTCGGCACGTCGGTCAAGTCCGCAACGATCGAGAAGCGGTCCGCCGCGAGGCTCGGGTTCCCGGCGTCGTCCTCTGCAGCTCCAGCTGCCACGTCAACCGTCACGGTGCCCGAGGCCGCCGGCGTAATCGTCGCGCCGTAGATTGGGCCGCTCCCCCGGAGGGCCGACGCGCCGCCGTTCCCGACGACGAAGTCGGCGAGCTCGAAGCCAGTCACCGGCTCCGAGAAGGTGATCGTGATCACGAAGGGCCCGGTGACCGGGGCGGTGGCGTCCGTGCTCACGACAACCGTCGGGGACAGGGTGTCCGCGTCCACGCAGTTCAACGTCGCCCCGTCGCCCGCGAGCAGCGCCTCGAGCGCGTCCCGCTCGGCGGAATTGACGCTCAACCCGTACTTGAGCTTGACGGCGACGACCTGTTCCGCGAACCAGCGGCCGTGCCGCTCCGGCATCCACTGCGCGGCGTCCCGGCTGCCCTTCGACCGATTCACGGACGGGGCCGCGATCGTGAGGTTGGCCAAATCGGCCGCGATGTCCCGACGTCGGTCATCGGCGATGCGGGAGTCGTGCGCCTCCGCCAGGGCGACGATGTGCTCGATGTCCGTCGCAGCAGTCCCGTCCGGGGTGATGTCGAAGGCGCGGCACGAGTACGGCGTATAGACTTGACTGCCCGCCTTCATGGTCGCCGGCAACGAGGCGATGATGTCGTCCTCCAGGGTCCGGTATCCAGTCCCGAAGGCGTCACGTTCATAGCCGTCCCGGGACTGCTCCTCGCAGACTTGAAGCCCGCGCCAAACCGGCGCGTCCGCCGGACAGCCCTGCGGGTCCACCGGCGGTTGAGCCCGCGGAATGTAGCCGTTGGGATTCGACGCGGAGTCACACCCGATACCGTCGTCGTCGCTGTCGCTCGATCGGCTCCGCTCGAGCCACTCGTAGATGATGCCGGTGCCGTCGCGGTCGTCCCGATACGCGGGCAGCCGCAGACCTTCATCACGGCCGAGGGCCTCAGAACACGTCAAATCGCCGTTGGCGTTCAGATCCCAGTACGCAAAATCGTCTTTGGTCTGCCCGGCGGCCAGCACGGGCACGGCCAACACCAAGAGTCCGAACATCACGATGCGTCGCACAGAGGTTCCTCCTCATAATGGTCGATCCGGCGTACTCTACCGCAAGCACGCAACGGCCGGTGCAGGCGAGGGGCCGGCTCGAGCCCGGCCCGCAAAGACGGCCGTCCGGCGCCAACGGCTAGCGGCCGGAGCCGTCGGCGTATCCGCCCGGCGGCATTCGGCGCGCCGACGCCGGCGTTGGCGACGACACCCACAGACACTGCGCGGGCGCCCCCATGGCGGCCGTGGTACGCTGGATTCGATGCTAATCCCGATAGACCGAGCCAGCACGGGTGAGCGCCGCGCGCGTGCCCGGCCGCTCGGATGCAACCGCGGGCAGACTGGATCGAGCCGCCGATGACCGGCCCGTCGGTCGTCTCCATCGGCCGGATCGAGCCCGACCTGGCGCGCGAGTCCTGGGACCGGACCACGCGCCTCGTCGCCCGCGACGACCCCCTCGCCTCGTCCGACGACCTCCGATGCGTGATCGCCGTCTTCGGACATGGCGACGGCTTGGCCGAGGCCATCGCAAGAATCCGCCGCGTGCTCGCAGCCGGGACGCCCCCGCACCTCCAGCGGCACGTCGTCGTGCTAGCCGACGTGTCGAAGGAACCGGAAGCGGACACGCCCGGCACGCTCTACATGACGTGGCTCTTCAAACCCGACACGGCCGACGAGCTGATCGAGGACATCTACATGCACACCCTGACGCTCGCGTTCTTCGCGGCGATCCAGCGGACCCCGAGGGCCCGGGTGATCTGGCCCTCGGACGACGAGATCGCGGCCCGCATCATGACGGCGGCGGTGCCGCCGAAGGGCAGTGTTCAGTGACGGACGACCTCCGCCTGCCGGTCACGGTCCCCGCGCCCGAGGATCAGACCCACCTCGAGCTGAAGCACCTGTACCTCGAGGAGCTCCAGAGCGTCCTCGCGTCCGAGAAGCCGCGGGCACGGCCCCGCGGCATCCAGTGGATCATCAAGCACACGGACAGCCACCCGGTCGCCGTACATCGACCCGACGCGCACCGCACGTGGGTCTGGTCGGACCTGCACCTGCGTCACGCCAACATCATCAAGCACTGCGGAAGGCCGTTCGCGGACGCCCGCGAGATGGACCGGACTCTGCTGACGGCCTGGACGTCGATCGGCGGCCCCGACGACACCGTACTCGACGGCGGCGACGTCGCACTGGCCGGAAGCCTCGGCGAACGCGGACGGGCGCGGGTCGGTGCGGCCCCGGGGCGCAAGCTGCTCGTGGTCGGGAACCACGACTTCGGCAGGAGGACCGGAGTCCTGGAGCTTGCCGGACACGACCTCGCGACCGGAATCCTGGCGGTCGACACCGATCCGCCGCTGGTGCTGACGCACGTCCCGATGGGCGTGATCCCGCCGGGCTGGGTCAACCTGCACGGCCACGTCCACAACAACGAGCCGCTGCGGGCGACACCGCACATCAACGTGTGCGTCGAGCAAACGGACTACCGGCCCATCCGGCTGGAGAGCTTGGTGACGCTCGCGAAGCGCCTGTTGACCGGCAACGTACCGGAGGGCGCGACCACCGTCGACCGGATCCGGAGCGCCGAAGGCGCCACGGCCAAGCAGTCCGAGGCCGCCGCAAACGGCTGCGGCCGCACCCAGACGGGAAGGGGGTAGCCCGCCGGGGCACCCAGCCGGGGTGTGACCGGGCAGCGACGCAAGCAATGGCCCAGTCCGGACGGGACGGACATCCGGCGAGCACCGCGTCAGACGGCGCCCCGCCACGCTCCGCCTAGTACAATCACTCGGTCCAGCGCGGGCGCGCCCCCGCCCGGCAAGTGACCGACCGGAGCCGACAAGACGATGAGATCGAAGCGAACGAAGTTCACGCCGCCCAGGGCGGCCATCGGCATGCTAACGGCGCTCACCGCCGCCGCATTGGGAACCCCCACCCCCGCGCACGCCCAGGACACGACCTGGAACGGGCTCGCGGTCGCCCCCGAAGCGCGATGCAGTCCGTACGACGCCGGGGACTACCGGTACAGCCCGTCCGTCGAGGACCGCATCATCCGCACGCTCGGCGGCGTGTACGGGCCGTACACCGGGCGGTGGTTCGGGTCGGAGCTCGACACCGACATCGAACACATCGTGGCGCGGTCCGAGGCCCATGACAGCGGCCTCTGCCGGGCCGACCAGGCGACCCGACGCCGCTTCTCCGAGGACCTGCGGAACCTGACGCTCGCGGGGCCGCGCGTCAACCGCCACCAGAAGCGGGCCCTTGACGCCGGCGAGTGGCTGCCGCCGATGAACCGCTGCTGGTTCGCGGCGCGCATCATCGACGTGAAGCGGGCCTACGGCCTGACCGTCGACCGCCGCGAGCGCGACGCCCTGGCCCGCACCCTCGCGGGATGCGCCGACACCGACATCGATATGACGCCGCGGGGAACCGCCGCGGCCGCGGCAGCGCCGCCGAACCGCGGAACGGCGGGAGCCGCCAGCGGGGCCGACGCGCTCGCGCTGTACGACGACAACGGCAACGGCCGGATCACGTGCGCCGAGGCGCGCCGCCACGGCATCGCGCCGGTGCCGCGGAGCCACCCCGCCTACCGCTACATGCGGGACGGGGACAGGGATGGATGGGTCTGCGAGTGAAACGCCGTACGACCCGCATCAGCCCAAACCGCCCGACCAAGGGCGCGTGCTACGCCGGAACTCGATGCCGCAGGGCTCAGCCGTCGGCGTTGGCGTCGCACCGCCGACCAGTCGGTCGAGGACCGCAGGCGCGGAACGCGCGCCGGGGAGCGTGTCGATGAAACGATGCCTAATCGAACCGAAACTCGAGGAGTTCACATCGAAGACTGGACTCGAATGGCTCGAGTACGGAAGCCGGCGGCGCTGCCTGCGAACGCTCAGGAACAGGCGGAAGCCGCAGATCCGCCAGAAGCACGTCTGCGCCCATCACGGCGGACGGGGAACCCCGAGCCAGGGGGGAGCACGATGCCCCTCATGCGGCGGCGGAGGACGGGCGCGGGACTTCGACCACATGCACCTATTCCGGTCCCCCGCATCCGGGCGGGCGGTGCTCGCGACGCAGCCCTACGGCTCCAAGGGACGGGAGGCCGAGGTCGCGCGGGGGCTCGAGGCCGAGGCACACGCGTTCGATCCGGGCCTCCGCGCCGCGTTCTACGGATGGGAAAGCTGGCACTCCCCGGACGCCGCCGTTTACCTGATCGGGGACCCGGAGGACATCTCCGGCTTCCCGAAAAAGGCTCCCGCAAGAAAAAAGCGGCCGGCGGCCCCGCAGAGCACCGAAGAGAAGATCGAGCAGGCAATCGCGCTCGCCGCCGCCGGCGACCCCGTGGAGGCGATGCTAGGCAGCCCGCTCCGACCGCTGACCCCTGAAGACGTGCTCGGGTTCTCCGTCCACTGGCTCGGGCCGGTTGGAAAGGCGGGGCGGATCGCGCCGCTGCACGAAACCGACCGACTGCGGCCGAAGCCGCTGCGCGCGATCCGCGGGTTCCTTCACCGGCTCGACGGGGGCCTGATCCACTTCAAGGAGGTCGAGGCCGGGGGCGAAGACGCCAACCGCATGCGCGGTCCGGGGCGCGCGTCCATGACGGAAATCAACTCCTTCTCAGCAGGCCTCGGGCGGATTCCGTTCGAGAAGCTGCCGTGGAAGTCCCGGCACCTGCGCCGGGACGGCTTCTTGAAGGCCGCCTCGGCGGACACCGTCATCCGCTGGTGGCTCGATTCGAAGCCTTTCTGGCGCGGCCCCTCGGGGCCGCACTGCTGGAAGAGAGCCGACGGAAGCGGACTCGTACTCACAGACTGTGACGGCTGGGGCTGCCCCGTATTCGAGGAGGCCGTGATCGTCCGACCCGCTGCAGCCGGGAGCGGAGCGGGCGGATAGCGGGACAACGGAACGGACAGCACCGCACTCAACATGCCGTGCCCTCACGGTCGGCGCGTCCAGAGGGCGCGCCGACGGCAACTGGAGGCCGCCGCGACTCGCCGGAGCCAAACTCCCTACACCGCCGGCCGGATGACGTACGGCTTGACGACCGCGCCGTACGGCGCGGTGACGGCAAGCTCGGTCCTGTCCGAGTGGAGCGTCTCGGCGACGGCAGCGTCCGGCTCCGTCGCCTCGACCGAGACGACGAGGGGGCCGACGGGAAGCCCGCCAGGGCCCGGTACTCCAGGACGTCCGGCGAAAGCGCCATCGGCGCGCCCGATCCCTTGGCCTTCGACCGGCCGACCGCCGCGTCACCGGTGCCTGAACCAGCCGAGCGCCTTGTCGACCATGTGGTGGTCGACGCCGAAGTGGCGGGCGATCGCCGCCACGCGGACGCCGCCATCGCGCATCGCGGCGGCCTCGGCCGCTATGCGCTGGTAAACTGGAGTCGTCGGCACGTCCCGCAGCTCGACATCGAGGGGCAACGCGGCCAGGGTTCGCAACCTTTCCGAGCGGGTCCACAACCACGCGCCCCTCAGCGGCACGCCTCACATCAACGTGTGTGTGGAGCACACGGACTACCGGCCCCCTGCAGCTGGAGACGCTGGTCGGGTTAGCGAAACGCCTGGTGACCGGCAAGGTGCCCGGAGGGGCAACCACCGCCGAGCGGATCCGGAGCGCCGAAGCGCCGACGCTCGGAAGACCCATCGTCGGGGACAGAAGCTGAGAGCGCACCGGGCAGGCGACAGGATAGAGCAACGCTCCAGCACTCACGGCACCGCCGCGCCCACCGCATCCCCGCCCGCGCCGGCGTCGTCCGGCGGGTCGACGTCGATCCCGTCGGCCGCGATTGCCTCGCGGGCGAGCCGGCAGAACTCCCGGGCCGTCCCGGCCCACCCGGCGGCGTCCTCGATCGTCGGTTCGGCGTCCCCGTCCGGGCTCCAGTCGACCTCCGCGTTCCAGGCCTCCCAGAGCGTCCGGATGCGATCCCGCCAACGGGGATCCAGCAGCCCGGGTTCGATCAGATGGCGGTCAACGGTCACCGGGAGGTCCCTGCGCCGCACGACGCCCACGCCCCTCGTCAGGCACCACGCCATCGCCGAGAAGAAGACGGCGTCGAAGGCGGGCCGGGCCGCGTTGCCGGGGTGGCGGACCCGGCCGTCCTTCAGCCATTCGATGTGGTGTTCGAGCACCTCGAGATGCCAGCGGGCCCTCTTCAGCCAGATCGGCACGGCGTGCCGGACGCCCTTCCGGGTCACCGGCGGAAGGTCGCCCGGCAACCTCCGCGCCGACCGGTAAACCGGGTAGAGCTGGACGCCCTCGGCCTCGACGTTCCTCGGGAACGGCAACTCCCTGTCGAGGTCCCGCAGCCAGTCGGCCTCGGTGCGGACCACGACTTCGTGCTCGACATCGGGGTCGTCGCCGCCGTAGATCAAGCGCTCCGCGGTGCGCACGCCGTCCTGGACGTCGCCAACGAGCACCAGGACGTCGACGTCGCTCGCCGGTTCGGCGTCGCCCCGCGCCTTCGACCCGTACACCACGAGCCGCTTGAGAAGCCCGCCGGGCGCCCGCTTCAGTCGGTCGAGGTAGCCCTCGAGCCACAGCGCCTCGTCCGGTTCGAGCGCCGGCAGACCGCGGGGCTCCGCCGCCGCACTTCCGCGCCCGGCAGCGCCGGGCGCGCCGCTCACGGCGCCCCCCCCTGTGCGACGGATTCTCCGGCGTCCGGCCAGCCCTTCGCCCAAGCGATGAAGAGATCGGTCGTGGCGTTCCCGCCCAAGGGCACCCGGTCCAGGCGGCGGGCCAGCCTGCACACGTCGGACACACGGATCGGCCGGTACCCGATCTGCTCGACGCACACGTTGATCCGGCACACGTCCACCGACGTCTTCCAGTGGACGTGCCCGTGGACGTTCACGCAGCCGGCGGGGACGTCGTCAAGCGGCACGTGGGTGAACAGTAGGTCGGGCTCGCCCGCCAAGTGGGCGCACGCCGCCACCTCGAACGCCCGCCGGAGGCGGCGGATGTGCACGTGGTCGTGGTTCCCGGCCACGAGGACCTTGCGGCCCGGCCGGCGCCGGAGGCGGTCGATCAGGCCGTCCGTCGGCCGGCCCATCGCGACGTCGCCAAGACAGATCACGGTGTCGTGATCCATCACGTCGCGCGTCCACTGCTCCAGCAGGTAGCCGTCGCCATGGTGGCAGCCGCGGAACGGGCGGCCGAAGATGCCGACGCTCGCCTCGTGCTCGAAGTGCGGGTCGGAGAACACCCACATCCGGGACTCGTCGGCGGGGCTGAGCCCCGCGCCCAGCAGGCCGTCAGAGACGGCCAGCACGGCCGCAGCGGCGTTCCGTTCGTGGGCGGGAAGGCGCGGGTCCGCCACCTGGGCGGTCAACTGCGCCTCGTAGAGCCGTTGAAGCTCGAACTCGTTCATGCCCGTTCCATCGGAGGGCACCCGGCCCGCGAATGCCGCGCACCCGCCGCGGAACGGCGTGGCCCGGACCGCGGGAGCCGTCGACGGCCCCCGCAGCGGCGACTCCGGATCGGCTACAGTGACCCGGGCGGCCCGGGGGAGGCGGATGACCGCCGAGCATGTACGCGACCAGTGGATGTCGGAGCGGCCGGCAGAGCCGGACGCGGCCCGCGGGCGGGGCGCCGCGGGCGAACACCTGGCGCGGCATCTCCCGGCGAAGACGACGATCCCCATTCTACAGCCGTACCCCGGCCGCACATAGATCCGGTGCGACCTCCACTCGGGCGGCCGCTCGGTCGTTGAAACCGAGGAGCCGGCCGTTCCGGAACGTCAGGCGCACGAACCGCGCGCTGCCGACCGAATGGCCCCGGCGCGTACGCCCGGCGGCCCGGATACCGGGGCGCGCGCATCCATCTGATCTGACCGGACCGGAAGACCGAGGAACAACCGCCAAGCGCACAGCATGGACGAGGCCCTGGACGGAGACCCGTCCGCGAACCCGGAACAGAAGCCGACCGCCGCTCAACTTCGACCCGCAGCCCGGCCCTTGAGGCTGTAAACGCCCCGGAGCAGCATCCCGACCACCCGCCGGC
The DNA here is from genome assembly GCA_963664545.2 of Vicinamibacterales bacterium. Taxonomy (GTDB): domain Bacteria; phylum Acidobacteriota; class Vicinamibacteria; order Vicinamibacterales; family UBA8438; genus JAJEEA01. The sequence goes on from OY761475.2 coordinate 6,329,007, forward strand.
CGGGCGACGGACCGCCCTTGGGGAGCAGATCCGATCCCCGCATGCCGGTGTTCTCGCGCTTGGCGTGCTCGGCGAGCCGAGAAGGTCGAACCGCGAGGCCGCGGGGGTCGTCGACCGACGGCCGGCGAACGTACGGCAGGCCGATAACGTCGACGGCACCCAGCGGGCGTGATCGGCCGCGCCGCGACCGCGGACGCCAGACCCGGCTTCCTACGGGCGCGGATCGACCGTACAATCAGTCGGATGAAACCCGAGTACGATTTTCGAAGCGGGAGCGTGGCCGGTTCCACTACCCGAACGCCAAGCTGACCGGTCCGGCGATCGAACGGCGCCTCGAAGAGGCGGACCGAACCGACGCCTTCGAGTACGTCTCCATCGGCTCGCCCCCGGGCGTCCTCCACCGCCGGCTGGAGAAGGAGAACCGCCCGCGCAAGGCGCCGTGCAGCGGCCGTCGCACCGACTGCAAACGACAAGACTCCGTCGAAGGAGGAGAACTCCATGACCCGACAGGGTGCCCCTGAACGGCGGGCCGATCTGGAGACCCGGCTGCACTACGCCCTCGATCAGGAGGACACCGCCGCCTTCGAGGCGGCCCTTGTCGACGCCGGCGACTGCGGCCCGACGGAACTGGCCGGCCAGGCCGCCCGCGGCCGCGAAGGCGAGCCCGCCGGCTACGTGATCGCCTGCCGAGCCGCCGAGGACGGCAACGTCGCGATGCTCCGGGCCGTGTACCGGACGACCGGCGCGGTTCGGGCCGGCCGAGCCACGCCGCTCGACGCCGCCGCCCGGAACGGCCGCATCGCGGCCGTCCGGGAGCTGCTGCGGCACCACCGGCCGACAGCGGTGACGCTGGCGGCCGCCGTGGGGAAAGGACCCCGCGCGGTCAAGACGACCGACATCCTCTGCGAAGCCGCGCTCGAGGGAAACGAGGTCGACATCGACCTTCCGGCGAAGACCGCCATCCGGGCCGACGCCGCGGAATGCCTGCGCCTGCATCTGTCGATGGCCGACTACGCGTGGACCTGCGACGGCGAAGCCGCCGAGCTGGCAGCCCGGCACGCCGGGGCCGACACCGCGGACGCGCTGATAGCCCGCGAGCGGCGGATTCCGAAGACGACCGCGGCCCTGGAGGCGCTCGCCGCGAACCCCGACGGCCGCGCCGTCGAGAAGCTGCTCGGCGCGATGACGCCGCCGCCGACGACCGAGGATCGGAGGCGGGTGCGGGCGACGAGGTCCTACTGAACACCCCGCTCGGCCGCATGGCCGACCCGGTGTTCCCCCCGAACGACCTGTGGGGCCGCCACATCCGCACCCCGTGAGGCATCGCCTACGGGCGCGGCCGTGATCGAGTGGCGGGCCTTCGGCGACGCGCCCACCAGGAGCCCACTGTGAAACCGCCGACGTTCGAAGACGCGTTACGGGACCACCCCGGATGGGCCGCGGTCACCGGCCTGGCCGCCGACGCGGCCGGGCACGGCCACGAGGACGCCTCCAAGCGGCGCACGCTGAGCGCCCGGGCGGCCGGCGGAGCCCTGATCCTCGAGTGCCCCGACCCGCCGCCGGCTACCGCCGGCATGATGGCCGCGGCGCGGGCGGTGAGCGCCGAAACCTGCGACCGCTGCGGCGGGAAGGGATCGCCGGGCGGACCGCCCGGCGGACCGCCAGACGCGTGCCGCTGCGCCGGATGCCGGGACGCGGGGCACTCGCCGCTGCCCCGCGCCTAGACCCCCGCGGAGAACACCCCGGACATGGCCGGGGTGTCGCCCGGCCAGCACACCCAGGACCTCCGCGGGGGAATCACCGGGAACAACCCGGACATCCGGGACTGGCGGTGCTACGGCCGGCTTAAGCACCGGTACGCCGATGAAATCGCCGAACTGATGGCCGAACGGGACGACGGGCGGGCGATACGGTTCTGGGCCGGCGGCGCCGGCTGGGCCGGGCTGATGCGGGCGCTTCTGACCGTCATGCGCCCCGAACAGGACGAGCGGCCGGAGGAGACCGGTCACAAACCCTGGCGGCTCCGCTGGATGAAGGAGAAATGGGGCCGCCTGGACGTCAGGACGACCGGCGAGACGCCCTACCAGTGGGGCGCCGTCAGGTACGTCGAAACGACGAGCACCCTAGTCTGCGAAGGCTGCGGCATGCCCGGAAGACTGCGCCACGGACACTACGTGCGCGTCGAATGCGACGGCTGCTGGAAGCGGGCCCGCCCCGAAGACGTCGAAGAGGACGCGCGTGTGCGGCTCCGCGGCACCGCCGACGGCGGGTCGCCGCGGCCCGGGTACCGGGGCGCGCGAGTCCACCTGATCTGACCGGACCGGAAGACCGATGGACAACCGCGGGGCGGACGGCATGGACCGGGGCCCTGGACGGAGCCACGTCCCCGGAACCCGGAAGAGAAGCCGTGCGACCGCTCAGCGCCGACCCGCGGCCCGGCCCTTCAGGCTGTAGACGCCCCTCAACATCATCTCGACCAACCGCCGCGCCGGCGACGGGCCGCCCCTCGGCATGAAGTCCGAGCCCCCCATGCCGGGGTTCTCGCGCCGGGCGTGCTCGACGAGGTCGAGGAGCCTGAGCAGGGACACCGCGAGGTCGTCGCCCGACGCCCCGCGGGCGTCGAGCTCGCCGATGACGTACGCCGCCGCGTGGCGGGCGTTGTCGGCCGCCTGTCCGCCGCGGGCCGCGAACTTGTCAGCCCTACCCACGGACCCGGCTCCGTCGTCAATCTCCACCGCAGTCCTCCCCCCCGGCCGACTGCGCGGGCCGGGCGCGGGTTTAGAGTAGGCGATTCCGAATGGGGAACGAGCCCGCGCCTGAATCGACACCGAACCGGAGCACGGAGCGGGCGAGGACGCGCGGGCCGCCATGTCGGCGGCAAGGACGGCGGCGGACGACGCGATGTCGAGGCTCGACGAGGCAGCGCGGGCTTGCCGACGCCGCGGGTCCGGACGCGGACGGAGTCCCCCGGCCGGAGGACAGGCTCGGCGTGTCCGGTCCGGACCGGAGCGGATGGACACGGTCAAGTTAAAGATCGACGCCGGGACGACGTCCACCATCAGGTACCCGACAGCGGGCACCCGCACCGGAGCACCGGCGGAAAGGGCAGAAGACAGAATGACTGACGCGACCACCGGAACTGAAGAACAACTCAAGCGCTGCCGGAACCTCGTAGAACGGGCGCTCGCCCTGCGCGGCTGTCTTTGACACGCCCGATGCGGATCGGGAGCTGCGCGAGCTCGAGGCCCGCGCCACCGCCGCCGGCTTCTGGAGCGATCCGGACCGCGCGCAGGGGGTTCTGCGGCACGGCCGGCGGCTGCAGGACGAGCGCGACCTCGCGGAATCCGCGCAGCGGAAGGCGGAGGACCTCGGCGTCCTCGTCGACTGGATCAGGCAGGGCGAGCCGGTCGAGGAGGACATCGCTGCCGCCCTCGACGCCCTCGCGGCCGAGATCGAGACCGGCGAGGTCAAGAAGACGCTCGGCGGCGAGCACGACGACAGGAACGCCATCGTGACCATCCATCCCAGCGCCAGCGGCGCGCCGGCACACGTCGTTCGCCTCGGTGTTCGTGTGGCCCGAGCTGTCCGGCGGCGTCGACGAGGTGCAGCGCCCGCGGCCGGGGTTGCCTACGGCGCACGCCGTGAAACCGGACGTGGTACGCTGCCCCGGCACGGCCACCGGCGGCCGGCGCGGCGGGCGTCGCGCGAGGGCGGACCAGGATGGAGCGATGCAGACGATGACCCGCCCGCGGGCCGACGACGGCGCACGGGGCCGGACCGCGAGGACGCGGATCGGAGACGCGGCGTCGGACGGGACGCGGGCCTCGGCACCCCGGTACGAGCTGCGGGTGCGCCGGCGCGGCCCCGGCAACTCCGAGTACGCGGTCTGGCAACTGCCCGCCGCCGCCACGCCGTACGTGACCGCCCCGGTCTGCCTCGCCGGCCGGTACCCGCCCAGCGGGGGGCCGCAGTTCCGCCGGCGCGTTGGAGCCGCCGGCGTCGGGGACCGTCACCGTCATCGTCGCGGTGCGCTCACCCCTCGGCGGAGCAGCCCCTGGTCCATCTCTTCGGGAGTCTCGAAGGCGGCGATGGCGGACCGGTGCCGAATCGGACCGGCGAACTGGTCGCGCGGCGCGTCTCGGTCTTCAATCGGCCGGGCCGGATCGCCCGCCGGAACGGCTACCTTGGACGCTGACCCGGCGGGCATGTGCATCGAATCGGTTCGGGCTCGGGGTCGAAGCCGCCCCCAAGGTTGAGACCGCGACCCTGCCGTTCACACGACTCGCAGAGCGGGGGGAAGCGCGGGTCGGACAGTTTCCCATGGCCGCCCACGATCTTCATCGCCTCGGCGTCGGTGATGGACACTGGCCGTCCGACGGCGGCTCCTGCCATCGTGGTCTCGGCCTGCAACTCGGCATGCGGGGCTGTCAGCGAATCGGGATAAGCGTAGGTCATGACCGCTGAGTACGCAAGGCGTGTGCCAAACTCCGGGAACGACGCTAAATCTTTGATTCAAAAGGAATTGACCGTTCGAAAAGCGGATGGGACGCTGGTCGCCACCGTGGCGGAATGCCCCTGGCGGCGGCTCATGGTGCGTAGTCCGGGCGATCTTGAAACCCGTGGATCGTTCAGGCCGCATCGTGTCCTCCTGCGGTGTCGGTACCGCGCTCCGTTCCGTCCGATCGTGCGGTGCCGTTCAGAATCCCGTCGTGGCACCGGTCCCGTCCTCCGACCCGTACACGACGAGCCTCTTGAGGAGCCCGCCGGGTGCCTTCTTCAGGCGTTCAAGGGCTGGGAGGACGTCCGCCGGCGGGGAAGCGTCCGGCACCGCGGCCGCTGCCGCGACCGCGTTGGTCGTTGGGGTTCGGCCTGGACAAGTCCGTGGGCGCCGCGGGCGGTCCCTGCGCCGGAGAAGCCGCGTCCCTCTGACCACGGACCACCGTCAGAGACGATGGCCACAGCACTCGGGGGCAGGCTGACGCCGAGAGAGACGATGAAGCCGAACAACACCCGGATCGCGCGGGCCGGCCGGCGGCCGCCGGCGTGCGGGCGGTGCCGGCGGCGACCGATGTTTCGGTGCCCCCGCCGCGCGGTTCCCGGCTTCGAATCCGGTGCCGTAACAACTCGGCGCGTCTCGCGCCCGGCACTCCGTCGTCCGGCGCCGCGCCACGTCCCCGCCTCCCGCCCGGCGCTTCCGCTGGCCGTTCTCGCGGCGTGCCTCTTGCTGCCGTCGTCTCCGGCCGCCGCCCAGCCGCCGTCCGATCCGCCTCCCGCGGACCGCCCGGGCGGGGCCGCGGGCGGCGGATTCCGTGCCGGATTCGACATCCCGCTGCCGGCGTCCGTCAAGGTCCTGCGCGCCGTTCACGTCGATCCCGCCCCCGTTCTCGACGGCCGCGTCCTCGATGATCCGGCCTGGGACGCCGCCGTGCCCGCCCGCGGGTTCCAGCAGACCTTCCCGGACGACGGCGCCCGCGCGACCGAGCGGACCCAGGTGCGGGCGGTGTTCACCGCGGACGCCGTCTACTTCGGCGTCGTCTGCTACGACCGCGATCCGGCCGCCCTCGTCGTCTCCGACAGCAGCCGCGACTCCCCGCTGGAGGACGCCGACAGCTTCCTGATGATCCTCGACACCTTCGCCGACGGGCAGAACGGATTCGTCTTCGGAACAACGCCCGACGGGCAGGAGTACGACGGGCAGGTCGTCAACGAGGGCCAGAGCCCCGGAAGGCCCGGCATGGCCTCGACATCCGGGCCGGGAGGCGGCTTCAACCTCGCCTGGGATGGCGTCTGGCAGGTCCGCACCGCGGTCGGCGACTTCGGCTGGAGCGCCGAGTTCGAGATTCCCTTCCGCACGCTGCGCTATCCCGCGCAGTCCCTCCAGGTCTGGGGCGTCAACTTCCAGCGCAACATCGCCCGCCGCGCCGAAGTCGCGTACTGGGCGCCGCTGCCGCGCCAGTCCAACCTGTACCGCGTCTCGATGGCCGGCCGCCTCGGCGGCCTCTTCCCCCCGCGCGGCGGCCGCAGCCTCCAGGCCACGCCGTACGTCACCGCGGGCGCCGCCCGTCGCGCAACGCCCGCCGCCGAGCCCCAAGCCGTGCGGCGCGACTTCGCCTACGGCGCCGACCTGCGGTACGGCGTCACGTCCGCGCTGACCCTCGACGGCACCATCAACACCGACTTCGGCCAGGTCGAGGTCGACGACGAGCAGATCAACCTCGACCGCTTTTCGCTGTTCTTCCCCGAGAAACGGCCGTTCTTCCTCGAGAACGCGGGCCTCTTCGCCCTCGGCGTCCCCATAGACAGCAGTTGGCGGCGGCGCATAGAACAGACCCACCTGTTCTTCAGCCGGCGCATCGGCATCGGCGACGACGGCACCCCGATTCCCATCCGCGCGGGGGCCCGCCTGTCGGGCACCCTCTCCGAGGGGCTCACGGTCGGCGTCATCAACATGCAGACCGAAGCCGTGGAGGGCGTGGCGCCGGCCAACAACTTCACCGTGTCGCGGATCCGCCGCGAGCTGCCCAGCCGCTCGAGCGTCGGCGCCCTCTTCGTCAACCGCCAAGCCGGCGGCCCCTCCGCGGGCCTCGCCGACCACAACCGCACCTACGCCGTCGACGGCCGCTGGGGCGTGGGCGACAACGGACTCGTCTCAGGCTTCTACGGCGGCACGAACACGCCCGGCCTCACCGGCCGCGACCACGCCCTCCGCGTGTCCGGCACCTATACCTCGGAGGTCTGGCGGCTCGCCGCCGGCTACCGCGAGAACGGCGAGGACTTCAACCCGGAGGTCGGGTTCGCCTCCCGCACCGGCTTCCGCAGCTACGACCTGCTGGCGCAGAGCACCCTGCGCCCCCGGCGGGTCCTCCGGGAACTGCGGCCGCGCCTCGCCTACACCAGGTTCTGGAACTTCGACGGGGTGACCGAGAGCGCGCTCCTCCGGGGCAGCCTGGACACCGAGCTCCCCGACGGTTCCGAAACCGACTTCAACTACGGCGTCCGTAGCGAGCGGGTCTTCGACGCCTACTCGGTGTCGGGGCTTTCCGTCCCTCCGGGGCGCTACGACTGGACGGTCGCCGAGGCCGAGTTCGAGTACGACGCCTCGGCCCCGGTCGGCGGAGGAATCGCGGTGCAGGCCGGCGGCTTCTTCGGCGGCTCCATCGTCACCGTGAATCCCACGTTCCGCGCCCGCCTGGGCCAGGCCCTCCACGCCGAGCTCGACTATTCCCGGCATCACATCGCCCTGCCATCCGGCAGCACGGTCACGAACCTGGCCGGCCTCCGGGCCGGGTACAACTTCACGGCGCGAATCTCGGCGCAGACGCTGCTCCAGTACAACGACAGCGCCGACTTGTGGTCCGTCAACTTCCGCTTCGCCTGGCTGCTCGGCGCCAACACGGGCCTCTTCGTGGCGTACAACGAAACGGACGGGCTGTCCGACCGTGTCGGGCCGGGCGCGGGCCGCCGCCTCCTCGTCAAGTTCACGCGGATGTTCGACCTGCTCGACTGATCGACGCGGTCGTCCGGGTCGTGAAACGTGCGGCCCGCGCGGGCGGCCGTCCACCGCGCCGCGGCGGCCGCCGTCAGAACCGGTACTTCAGGTTCACGCCCACGCCGAACAGGGCCATGCCGTCGGCCGTGACGCGGGTGGTCACCGGGTCGCCGCCGTCCCGCCGCTTGTTGGACGGATGGCTCCGCAGCCGATCGAGCGCGCCGCGGTCCATGAAGGAGCCGAAGGCCGCCCAACGGCCCTTCACCCCGAGCGAGACCCCGTCGGCGAGAGCGTAGTCCACCCCGAACAGGACCTGGTAGCCGAACAGCCGGCCGGCGAGCTCGGTCTGACTGCTGCTCGCCGTCGACGCGAGGTTCCGCTGGACGGTCCGCAGGTCGTCCAGGCGGTCGGGCGGGAAGTACTGGACGACCGAGGTGATCAGGCCGGGGTCGTTGTTCCGCACCCACAACAGGCCGTGGTCCATGCTCGTGAACCCGAGGCCGGCACCGGCACCGACGTACGGGGTCGCCCGACCGCGGTCGGGGAAGTCGAAGTACAGGTTGCCGAACAGGTTGTGCGACGTGACGCTGCCGATCCGGTCCACGGCCATCACGACCTCGCCGTCGAGTTTGGCCACGGTCACGCCGCCGCTGCCCTGGATGGGGGACGTCTCGTTGTGCGCCGTCTCGCGGAAGAAGTACTCCAGCTCGAGGCGGAGCCGCCCCGCGTCCCCGAAGCCGTACCCCACGGCACCGCCGGCGAGAACGCCCCCCGCCCCCTCGAAGGTGTTCGTCCACGCGGTGGGCGGCGACCCGGGGTCGCCGCAGAAGCCGGGCATGAGGTCGGTGAACGGATTCACGTACTCGTCGCAGATGCTGCCGAAGTCGTTGGCGTCGGCGACGATGGCCAGGCCCGGGGCGAGGTTCAGGCCGAGCTCCTGGCTCACGTAGAGTCCGCCCCCGGGCTGGGCCCGGACCCCGGCCGGGGCGAGGCTCAACGGAACGGCGGCTATCACGGCGACCGGTGCGGCGAACCTCATCTGTGTCCTTCCTGCGGCCTCCGGGCGCGGCGCCTCCCCAGCCGCGCGCCGCGTCGGCCGCCGCGCGTTTCTGAATCAGCCGGCACCGGCAACGGTCCCCGTCGGCGTGGAGCCGCCCTCGGCTTCGGCGCGTGCCTCGGCCGCCGCGCGGGCCGAGGCGGCTTCGACGAGGCGATGGCCCCGCAGGCCGGCGGCCCGCGACAGCTTCACGTAGCCCGTGCACCTCAAGAGCCGCGCGAGCCAGTACCACAGCCTCCAGCGTAGTCGCTCCATCCGTACTCTTCGCCGTTCGGGGGGCACGCCCTCGTCGGTCGGCGTCTCCGTCGTCGGACGTCGGGTGCCACATGGGTGGCGACGCGTGGCGCGGCCGCCCGTGGGGTCGGTCGGAACAGGTTCGCCTGAGCGCCCAGCGCTCGTCGATGCCCCGGTCGGGTCCCGCCGTCGGCATAGTCATCAAGCGCATGCCCCGTGTGTCGGTCGCGCGTCGGCCTACCGGGATCGTCCCGACGAACGCGCGAAGCGCGGGTGGACGCGGCTGTCGACCGCCCGTCCTCAGCCCGTCCCGCCGGAGCCGCCGGCGGGCGTTTCGCCGCCGGCGTCTTCGGGGCGGCGAGGGCGGCGCGGTGGCGCCGCATCATCTCCTCGGCCAGCTCGTCCGGGCTCCCTCGCACACCTGATGCACGCGGACGAAGATCGGGTCCTCGACGTAGCGCTCCCGGCGATCCGGGGCGTAGAGCCGATGGGCTTCGCTGGGCCGCAGCCACCTGTCGTAGTCGAAGCGGCGCCCGCCCCGCGTGCGCGCCAGCCCCAGGTCGAAGCACAGCGCGCGGACCGCGAGGTCGTACCGGGAACGGAGGTCGGCCGCGAGCCGCGCCCCGCCGCCGATCCGGTCCAGCTTCTTCAGGACGCGGCTCCAGACCGACCCGCGCGACCGCGGCCCGAACAGGTCCTCGGGCGCGTCGGCGGGCCGCTCCTGGTCGGACGCGAGGTCCGCGACGAGGGTCAGCACGGCCCCGATGGAGGCCGCGACGACTTCGGCCTTGGCGGCGTCGTTCAGGTACGCGCGGGTCCCGGCCTCGTCCAGGGTCTCGTCGAGGATCTTGAGCGCGACCTCGATACTGACCAGCAGCGGCCCGATCTGCGGCCCGGGCGGCCAGCCTGCGATGTCGGGCCACGCGTCCACCACGGCGGCCGTCTGGATGTAGACGTTGTACTCGCGCGCGTCGCCGCGGGCCCGAAGGCCGACCGCATCTCGTCCGGGCCGGGGCGGTTCATGGCGCGTTCAAGCCCGGACGGGTGTTCACCGGCGGCCCGGCCGGCGGATCGGGCGGCCGGGCCGTGGAGAACGGGGCCGTTCCGCCGCCGTCCGACGCCCGCAGGCGGAGGCCCGGCGGGGTGGTACGCGAACCGCGGGCCGGCTGTGGGGCCGTCGCGGTGCGGACGACCGCGGTGGCCGGCGGGGAGTCCGAGTGGATGGCGTGACGGAGCCGACATTGATCGTCGGTGCGGGATATGGTGCCGGCGCGCCGCCGCGCCCCCGGACGTCCGTCCGATGGACTCGTTCCGCGGCGGCGGCGTTCGGCGTCTGGGCGATGCCCGTTCGAGGACCTGCGTGTAGCGTCGCTGACGTCGAACCGTCGGCGCTCCGGCGCGCCGGGCGTCGCGGTTAGTGAGACGGCCCAGCGCGGCCGGGATCGACCGAGTGAGGCGGTTCTCCCACAGCGAGAGCTCCTCGAGACGGGCCAAGTCGCGGCCATCGCCGTCGGTCGTGACCCCGAACCACTCGCCGAGCGGCACCGACGTCTTGCAGTTCGTGCTGTCCGTCCAATCCGGTCCGCCGGTCGCGTCGTAAGCGCCTCAAGGGCGGCCCGGTCCGCCGCGGGGCTTCCCTGGGCGGCGGCCGCCGCCAAGCCCGCGCAGAGAAGGAGAGCGGCGGCAGTCGGCTGCAGCGTCAATCGACGGGGGCCCCAAAGGGGTCCGGTCAGGTCGGGGTCGGAGCCACGTCCGCGACTGCGGCGGTGGACGGCGGGCCGCACGGTCGTCGTCGGCAGTGGTCTCGTGCCGTGCATGTCGCAGCAGAGGGGTTCCAGCCCGCCATCCTGGCGGACGGTATACGTGTTTCCCCAAAGAGAACCGTCAGCACGTTTCCGGAGGCGTTGTCGCGGGCCGCAAGCACACGCCCGGCACTGCCGAACTCAAGAACGGCACGATACACCATCGTTGTGGGGTAAATGCGCCGGCAGGGTGGTATTCTGTGCGTATTTTGTGATGGCCGACTATTCCCGGATGATCGATGATGAAACCGAGCGAACAACTGACCGGTCCCGACGACCAGCGGCGGGAGAACGAGACGCTGCGGGACCGCATTTCCAGGCTGAGCGCGGCCGTCCTCCGCATCAGCGCCAGCCTCGACCTCGACACCGTGCTGCACGAGATCGTGGAGAGCGCCCGCGCCGTGACCGGGGCCCGATACGGCTGCATCACGACCATCGACGACACGGGGGGGGTCGGCGACTTCGTCACCTCCGGCATCACGGCCGAAGAACACCGTCAACTGGCCGCCTGGTCCGACGGGCGGCGGCTCTTCGAGCACCTCCGGGACCTGCCGGGTCCGCTGACGCTCGGGAAGACGCGGGACTACGTCCGTTCGCTCGGCTTCTCCACCGAGCTGCTGCCGTCCGGAACCCTGCAGGCGACGCCGATGCGGCACCGGGGCGCGCACATCGGCAACTTCTTCCTCGCCGACAAGAGCGGCGGGCGGGAGTTCACCGACGAGGACGAAGAGACCCTCCTGCTGTTCGCGTCGCAGGCGGCCGCGGCGATCGCCAACGCCCGGACGCATCGGCGGGAGCGGCGGGCCCGGGCCGACCTGGAGGCGCTGGTCGACACGTGCCCGGTGGGCGTCGCGGTCTTCGACGCCCGCAGCGGCCAGCCCGTGTCCCTCAACCGCGAGGCCCGGCGCATCGTGGGACGCCTGCACCCGCCCGAGGGCAAGCCGGAGGCGCTGCTCGGCATCATCACGTGTCGGCGCGCCGACGGCCGGGAGGTCTCCCTCGGAGAGTTCCCCCTGGCGCAGCAGTTGACCAACGCCGACACCGTCCGCGCCGAGGAGATCGAGCTCTCGACCCCCGACGGCCGGCGCGTCAGAGCCCTCGTCAACGCCACGCCGATCCGGGACGGGGACGGGCGCGTCGACTCGGTCGTCGTCACCCTGCAGGACCTGGCCGACATCGAGGAGCTGGAGCGGCTGCGGACCGAGTTCCTGGCCATGGTCAGCCACGAGCTGCGGGCGCCGCTGACCTCCATCGTCGGCTCGACCACCACCCTGCTGCGAGCCTCCCGGCGGCTGGACCCCGCCGAGATGCGCGAGTACTTCCGGATCATCGACGAGCAGGCCCATCACATGCGCGGACTGATCGACGACCTCCTCGACGCCGGGCGCATCGAGACGGGCACGTTGTCGGTCGCCCCCGAGGCGGCGGACGTGGCCGGGCTGGTGGAGCAGGCCCGGAAGACCCTCCTGAGCGGCGAAGCCGGCGCCCAGCGCCCCGTGGGAGTCGACCTGCCGCCGGACCTGCCGCGGGTGATGGCCGACGGCCAGCGCATCGTCCAGGTCCTCAACAACCTCCTGGCCAACGCCGCCCGGCACTCCCCCGAGTCCTCCCCCATCCGCGTCTCGGCGGTGTCTGACGGCGTGCACGTCGCGGTCTCGGTCTCGAATGAGGGCCGGGGGGTACCGCCCGAACAATTGCCGCACCTGTTCCGGAAGCACGCGGGCGCCGCCGGCGGCGGCGAGGGGGGGCGCGGACTCGGCGGCTACGGCCTGGGGCTGGCCATCTGCAAGGGGCTGGTGGAGGCCCACGGGGGCCGCATCCGGGCCGAGACCGCGGCGGCGGACGGGGGTGCCCGGTTCACGTTCACGCTGCCGGTGGCCGAGAACACGGGGCCGGACGCCGAGGCCGGCGCCGCCCCCGGGCGGTTTCCGCCCGTCCCGGGACCGGCGGAACGGCGGCAGGACAGGCGAATCCTCGTGGTCGACGACGACCCGCAGGCACTGCGCGCCGTGCGGGACGCCCTCGACGGGACGGGCTACGTCCCGGTCGTGACGGGCGACCCCCGGGAGGTTCCCGATCTGATTGAGAAGCAGAAGCCCCGGTTGGTCCTCTTGGACCTGATGCTGCCGGGGGCCAACGGCATCGAATTGATGGAACGGATCCCCGGGCTGGCCGACCTGCCGGTCATCTTCCTCTCCGGCTACAGCCGCGAGGAGACGATCGCGCGGGCCCTGGAGGCGGGCGCGGTCGACTACATCGTCAAGCCGTTCTCGCCGACGGAACTGACGGCGAGGGTCCGGGCGGCGCTGCGCCGAAGCGCCGGGTCAAAAGCCTTCGTGGTCGGGGAGCTGACCATCGACTACGAGCGGCGCCGGGTGACGGTGGCCGACCGCGTGGTCCCGCTGACGGCCACCGAGTACGAGCTGGTGCGCGTGCTCTCGATCCGCGCCGGCCGGGTGACGACCTACAGCAGCCTGCTGCGGCAGGCGTGGGGGGACCGGAATCCCGGGGACGACACGCGCTTAGTGCGGTCCGTCGTGAAGCAAGTGCGGCGCAAGCTGGGCGACGACGCGAGGCGGCCCACCTACATCTTCACCGAGCACGGCGTCGGCTACCGCATGCCCGAACCGGGCGGCGCGCCTTGAGGTCCCGGCCGCGCGGGACCGAGGTCATGCCGCCCGCCCGCGTGCCCCCGCCAACCGAGCGGGCGCACCGAGACATCCCACCCGTTTGTTTTCCGGCCCGCGCTTCACGGCCCTCAATCGTCGCCGCGTTGAGCACCGCGTCGCCCTGGACGTTACAGGCGTTGACGTCGAAGCCGTAGCTCCGCTGCTGGTCCGTGAACGTATCGAGAGGTACACCGTGATCAGGTCTTCCTCGACCGCGATGTCGCGGTCCGTCCAGCTGGCCCACATGACGCCAGGGTCGGCGTAGTGCAGGTGGAAGCCGAAGTAGAGGCGGTCGCGGGCGCTGGCAATGCAGGCCCACCCCCTCCCGGAATATGTCGAGCACGACTCCCACGGAACGGACTTCACGTTCCGTGGCCGCATCGCCGGTGGGCGCTTCTCAATGGGTGCCCCCCGCGGGTCCGCCGGGGCGTTGCCGCTGGGAAGCGCCCACCCGGCCGCCATCGCCAGCTTCGACGCTTTCGTCCAGCCGCTCGATCCGTCCCCTCCAATCCGGCGCCGGCACCGCGGGTGGCCGACGGGTCCGACACATCGAGTTGCGCCGGCGGCGTTCGACGACGAGTCCGAGCGGCCGGACCGAGGCCGCCCCGCCGCCCATCACTCGAACTGCGGTTCCTCGAACGGGATGATCCGCGCCCCCAGGACGCCCGCGGGGTCGAAGCGCTGCTTCCAGTCGCAAACGTCGTGCCAGCGTCGTCCGTAGTGGCGCCGCCAAGCTTCGCGGTTCCAGCACAGCCAGCCCGTGAGGTAGCGCCTGCCGCCATGGGCAACCAGGGCCTCCCCGGCGTTCTCGACGGCGGGCAGCAGCGCTTCCCGGTCTTCCGCCGCGATGAACGGGATCAGTCCGACACCCACGATCCTCGAGTCGCGCGGGGTCATCAACAGCGGCGGCCCGCCGCCGCCCAGGCGGTCGAGCGGTCGGATCATCACGTTCGTCGTGCACACCAGCGTCCGAGGCAGCGCCGACAGCACCGCCTCGACAGCGTCGCCCGCGCGGTTCCACGGCACGTACGCCTCGGTCACGGGGCAGACCACCCTGCTCCCCGCCTCCGGCTCGCCGGGGCCGGCCTCCGGCTGATCCGCGAAAGCCGAGATCGTCTGCTCCAGGGGCGGGAAGCGGGCGTCCGCCCGCAAGCCGCCCAACGGGCCGGGGGCCTCCCGGCCCCGGTGGTACTCGACGGACGCATGGACGGGGAAGCACCACTCCGAGCCCTCGCGGAAGTCGAGTTCACCGCAGATGCTCCGATGCGACCGGTGACGCGCCCACGCCCGCACGTAGTGGCAGGCCCCGCCGGCGACGAGTTGGTTCGCCGCCGCCAGCAGACCGGGGAGGTCGTGGTACACCAGCCGCTCGGTGCGGACGAAGGAACGGACAGGCCGGAGGGCGAGCCGCGCCCTGGTGATCACGGCGAACTGTCCGAGGCCGCAACGCACGGCGTCGAAGAGGACCGGATTCTCGTCCCGGCTGCACCGCGCGGCGACCCCGGAACCGGTCACGACGTCCAGCCGCTCGACGTTGTCGGCCTGCGTGCCGTAGCGGTGGGAGGCGGTGCCGATCCCGCCCGTGGAGAGGGTTCCGCCGACGGTAGTGTCGAGGTTGTTGGTGAGCACCCTGGGCACCATCCCCTCCGGGAGCGTCTTCTCGACGACGTCCCGCCACGTGGCCCCGGCCTCGACGTCGATCACGCGGTCGCCGCAGGCCCCGACCCGGTTCATGCGGGTCATGTCGAGCAGCACGCCGGCATCGGCGAGTCCCTGACCGCTCTGGCTGTGGCCGAGCCCGTGGGCGGTCACCGGCGTCCGGGTCTGGTTCGCCCAAGCCATGACGCGGCCCACCGTCTCGGGGTCCGCGGGGCGGCACACCGCGTCGGGCACCCGGCGCACGAGCCGTCCCGAGTCGACCGCGGCGGCGCGGCGCGCCCGGGGGTCGAGCGTCGTCGCGGCCATAGCCCTCAGCCGCAGGTCCCTCGGTTGCATACCTTCCTCCCCCCGTCCGCGCCGCGGCCGCCGGCTCCGGCACCTGCCGCGGCCGCGCGGCGGGCCGCGGGTCCGGTTTCGGGGGATGATTCTCTGAGCCGGCTTCTAAGTCGCCGGCAGCCGGTGATGACCGCCGACCGCACGGCGCATGCCGGGGAGCTCCAATGCTCGTGGCGAAGAACAGGTACGAATCGTTCCAGGACCGCCGGCAGACGGACAAGACCGGGGCGGCGAGCGAGCCCCGAGTACGGGCGTTCCTGATCGGCAAGGCCGAGAAGCACCGCGAATTCCCGCGGGCTGTGCTCGCGGATCCGAGAAGAGCGTCGAGGCCGAAGTCGGGACGCCGCTGCCGGGCGACGTGGATATCGCGGTGCATGAGGCCACCGGAACGGAACGGCGCCTCGTCCTTCCGGCCCCGATGGAGCCGGGCGCTTCCGAGCTCCGGCGGGCCGCGGCCGGCTGGCCGCCCACGCCCAACATACGGTACGCGCTCCTGGACGCCGACTCCGCCGACAACCCGCCGGGCGGGGCGGAGCCGCCCCGGCGCGCCGGTCCCCTCCCGCATCGTCCATGCGCCCCGATCCGTTCCCTCCGGCATCGTCGATGCGCCCGGGTGCCGCGGATCCGGCCGCCCCCGTCATTCCGTGCTTCCGCCCGGCCGCCTCCGGTCAGTCGTCGCGGAGCGCCTGCAGCGGCGCGAGCCCGGCGAGCGCCGACGCGGCCCGCCCCACCGGATCCCCGTTCTCCCGTCGGTCCCGTCCCGTGAACCCCGCCGTCATCAGGAGGGCGGCCGCCTTTCCGGCGTGGGCCCCGAGCGGCTTCATGACGCCCCGGAGCTCGTCCAGCCAAGGGCAGCGCTCGAGAAGGTCGCCGTTGGCGGGGTCGTCCGCCGCCTCCGCCAGAGCCACCAGCGCATCCCGGCACTCGGTCGCGGGGTCGACGGAGGCGTCGCGATCCCGCAGCGCGGTGAACACCTGCCCCCTCGACCGGCCGTTCAGCAGGAGGGCCAGGAAGAACCTCAGTCCGGGATCGGCGATCCCGGCCCGGGTCCTCCTCAGCCACTCGCAGCGCTGCTCCTCGATGATCGCCCGAACCAAGGCGTCCGCCGGTACCGCGCCGAACCGTTCAGCCAGCCGCCTCGCCCCCGCTCCCGGCGCGCCCAGCGCGCGCTCCCAGGGGGTTCTGGCGTCCAGCCGTGCTGCGAAGTCGGGGTAGGTCAGCGCGAACCGGGCGAACCGCCCGTAGTCCAGGCTGAAGAGCCGGTCCACCAGCGGATCGTCCATTTCGACGGGATCGCCCAGGGTCTCGAGCACCCTTACCCACCGCTTCAGCGGTTCGTCCAGGCGGTCCGGTGTGCGGGGGTCCACGGCCAGCCCCGGCGGGTGCAGCGAGAACTGGGGCCCGGCGTCCGGGTCGTTATCTGTCCGGATGACCAGCGTCGCCGACGGCCGCTCGAGGTGGAAGAGCGCGTGGGCCAGTCCGCCCGGTCCGGAGGTGATCCGTCGGCGGTCGCCCTTCCGGAGGTACTGCATCCCGGCGCAGGCCACCCGGCCCATCCGGGTCCGGCTGTTAATCCGGCGAGCCTCCTCGAACCGGTAGACGCTGTGGAGGCTCGATCCGTGCACGACGCGGAAGGCCCCGGAGAAGCTGTGCTGATGGATGGCCGTCGTTCCGTCCACCCAGATCAGGAGCTCGACGTAGAAGCCGTCGCCCCGGTGGACGTTGACGGGCATGTCGGAGAACACCCGCGGGGCCGCGGGCTGCGGCGTGTGCGTCGTCAGGAGGAACCGGGAGACGTCGTCGAGGCGAAACGCCGGCGGGTCCAACCGGCCGAGAGCGTCGAAGGCGATGTCGGGGAACGCCTTCTCGTCCCGGTTGACGGCGTTCCAAGCTTTCTGCACGCGGTCGGCGAGAGCCGGAATGTCGGAGAAGACGGTGGTCGAAGTTTCGGGCATGGCTGCACGGGCCGGGGAAAGGGGGGGCGGGCGGCTCCGGATTGAACGAAGCGGCCGGGTCCGCCGGTCCCGGCGGATTCCAAAACAACGCCAGGAACACATCCCCGGGCAGATCGGGGGACGGCCGAGGGGACCGGCCCGCCGGGGCGGCTCCGCCCCCGCGGGCGGGCGGAGCCGGGGAACCGGATCAGTGGTCGTAGTCAACGCCTCCGTCGGCGTCGTTGAACGCGTCGTCGGCGGGTTGGGGGTCGGGGTACGGCCAGCCGCCGCTCACCGACTCCAGCTGCGCCGCCGTGAGCTGGACGGGCGCGGAAAGCACCATGTGAAGCTCGTCGTTGGTTTCCTCATGAACCGTGAGCTTGAGGCCGGCCGGGAGCTGGATCCCAACCTCGTTCTGGACGACCGAGAACGGATCCGCGAGCAGGGCCTTGCGGAACGCGTCGTCCTGGGCGGCCTTGCCGACGATGTACCCGCGGACGGCCTCCTCGGTGACCGCCCCGCCCTCGCGGGACTCCTGATACTCGCTGAACGAGCCGTACTTGGGATCTGACATCATGCGTCTCCAATGAGGGGGCGGTCTCCAGACCGCGGGTGATTCAGCCCGGGCGGACCGAGTCCGGGGAACCGGGGGACTCAGTCGTAATCCTGGCCACCGTCGTTGTCGTAGAGCGCGTCGTCGTGCGTCACCGAGCCCGGCACGGCGGGCGGCCACCCGCCCGTAACGGACTGCATTTGCGCGGCGGTGAGCTGAACGGACGCGGGAAGCACCATGTGCAGCTCGTCGTTGGTCTCCTCGTGGACCGTGAACTTGAGGCCGGCCGGCAGGGCGACGCCAATCTCGGCCGCGACCACGGCCGCGGGGTCGGCGAGCAGGGCCTTCCGGAACCCGTCGTCCTCGCCGGCCTTGCCGACGATGAACTCGCGCACGGCCTCTTCGGTGACCGCCCCGCCCTTGCGGGACTCCCGATACTCGCTGAACGAGCCGTACTTGCGCTCTGACATGCGCTGTCTCCTCGAACGGGGGTACGGTCCGGAGACCAGATTGGTCCGCCCGCACGGTCGGCTTCCCTCGGGACGGCCCTTCCCGCGGAGGGCGACCTCTCCAGGGCCCGACGGGGCGGTTTGAATGTATCACACAGCGGGTTGCCGTGGAAAGTACGGGGTGGCAAAGGGTGCACGTTACGGTCCGGTGCATGCCCGGCGCACTCAAACCAATTGTGAGCAGATAATCATAACTTCGCATTGTAACCAGAAGGCCATAGTGGCGTTTATGGTTGTATGGTCACAAACGCCATTTCTTGATGGTGGCCAACAGCTCCACCGGGGGCGCAACACGAACGGACACGAACAGACACAATTGTGGTAGACTGGCGCAAAGGTGGCGGATGTTCGCAACCCGCGTGGCAGCACCTGAGGTTCGCCGCCTCCAGACGGACCCTTCAACTGGTTTCGTTTCGTTCTAACAGTCGAAACGCGGCGCACCGGAGGGCCGGCGCGGCCGGAACACCGAGGCTTTTCACCAAACGAGGTCATGCAGATGTCCGAAAAACCGAACTACTCGACGCTCGAAGCCTACGTCGGAGACGCCGGCGGAAAGGCCGTGACCGAAGCCACGCTGCGGCAGTACCTGGCGGGGAAGGCGGGCCAGGACGAGGACTTCCGGAAGACGCTGCTCGCCGACCCGGAAGGGACCGTCGAGACGGAGGCCGGGATCAAGCTGCCTGCGGGGATGAAGCTCATCGTGCACGAGGAGGACGCCGACAGCCTGCACCTCGTGCTCCCGGCGCCGATCGAGCTCGACGCCGGCCAGCTGCAGGGCGTCGCCGGCGGCGGCTGGAACTACACGAGCGTCGACGATCCCGACATCGACGTCAACGACGACGACGACATGACCTAAACGCCCCCGGGCCGGGCGCGCCCCGGGGGAGCGGCGGTCGCCAGCCCGTCCATTCCACCGGGCCCCGGCGCCCCGCCCGGGGCACCGCCGCAACCTGAAGGCCCTGCGACGAATGAGCGACCATCACGGGAAGCCCCCGGCCCGAGGACGGGACGGCCGGCGGACGGCCGCGGATCTAGCCGACATCCTGCACCCGGTCGACGAGGAGCGGTTTCTCTCCACCGACTGGCACCGGAGCTTCCGGTTCATCGGGGGGGCGGACGACCGCTTCGCCGACCTGTTCGGCTGGACGGACCTGAACCACCTCCTCAAGTACCACCATCCGGGTCCGCCGGAGATGCGCCTGGTCAAGAACGGGGAGCGCATCAACGTCGAGCGCGTGCTGACCCGGAGGCCCGGCGACCGACGGGGCGCTCATTACGCGGAAATCGCGTCGCAGCGGCTCCACCGCGCGCTGCGCGAGGGGGCGACCCTGGTGCTGAGCTTCGTCAGCGACCGCCACCCCGGGCTGGACGTCCTCGCCCGCGCGATGGAGCGCCGGCTCCACGCGCGCATCAACATCAACCTCTACGCGGCGTGGCGGAGCGACCACGGCTTCAACCGGCACTGGGACGACCACGACGTGTTCATCCTGCAGATCGACGGCCGGAAACAGTGGGAGGTGTATCCGGACACCGCGCCCCACCCGTTGAACGAGCTGGACCGCCTGGGGCGGAAGCCGAAGGAGCCGGTATGGACCGGGGACCTTACGCCGGGGGACGTGCTCTACATACCGCGGGGATGGTGGCACGTCGCCCATCCGGCCGACGAGCCGTGTCTGCACCTCACAGTGGGCGTGGCCAAGGAGACCGGCCTGGACTTCATGAGGTGGCTCGGAAGCCGGCTCGTGGACCTGGAGGCGTTCCGGAGGGAGATTCCGCTGGTCGGGGGCGACGCCGCCGTGGCGGCCCGGATCGACGAGCTCAAGACGGAACTCGACGCGTTCTGGACCGGCGACCTCGCCGGCCGGTACCTGCGGAGCCGGGAGCGGGCGGCCTCGAGGTCGGTCGACGCCGGCCTGCCGGAGGCGGCCACGGAAGCCCGGATGCCCCCGGCCGACGCCAGGCTCAAGCTGGCCGTCGACAGGATCGTCACCGTGGAGACGGTGAAGGGGACGGACATCCCGGAACTCGCCTTGGGGGGCGTCCGCCGCCGCTATCCGGCGTGGTCCCGGCCGATCCTCGACGCGCTCGCCGGGGGCGCGCGGGAGACCGCGGAAGAGCTGCGCGCGCGGTGCGCCGGGGCGCGCGTCGACGAGGCCGAGAAGACGAAGCTGCTGCGCGCGATGATTACCGACGGCACGGTGGTGGTGACGGACCACCGGTAACGCCGGCCGGACCGCGGGTCACGGCCGGAGGTACGGCAGATCGTACTCCGGGGGATCGAGCAGGGAAGCGAGGAGCCGGCGGCCGGGTCCGTCGAACCCCGCCGCCGAACCCGACGCCAGGGCCCGGGCGTCGACGTCGAGCAACGGCGTCAGACGGGCCATCTCGCGGCCGACGTCCTCGTCGAAACGGAAGCGCTCCGGCGCGCGGGTGACGCGCACCGCCCGGTCCCGATCAGCTCCCGCACGGCGCGCCATGGCCTCCCACTCGGCGTCGGCGGCGTCGCGGACGCGAGCGCCCGTCACCCGGCGGTACGCCTGGACGTAGCGGTCGAAGAACCCCCGGTGCGGCCGCTTCGGCCGCATGTCGTTGATGAACATCCGCCGGGCCGTCCGGAGCCACGAGGGGCGTTCATCCGGCGGGACGCGGCTCCCGGCCACGATGTACGCGAACATCATCAGGAAATCGAGATACTGCCGGTTGACCCTCCGGATCAGGGCGGGTACGCCGTCGACCGCGTACTCCCCGGTCGACCGGTATTTGAACGCGTTGTTCGGAAACGCGTAGTAGAAAACCAGATCCCGGAGCGTCCGGCACCGATCCGGCCTGTGGTCGATCCCCATCAGCCTGGCGATGTCGTCGGTGTAGAAGCCGTAGTGGACCAGATGATCGTAATGGTCGCGGGGTTCGGCGTCCCCGTAGTAGTGGGCGTCGTACGCGGCGATACGGCCTTCGAGGCCGCGGGCGATGCGGTGCCGGAAGGCGGGCCGGGTGATCAGCTTGTGGACGAACAGGGCCTGCATCTCCGTAATGTTCGCGAGGCCTCCGGTCATGGGCCGGGTGTAGCCCATCAGATAGACGTTGTTCAGGCGACGAGGTACGACGCCCATGAAACAGTCCCGGTAACGGTAACGCCACGGCGTGACCCCGCCGATCAGGACGGGGGGCAGCCGGGGCTCCTCCGGACCTCCCCGCACGTAATGGTCGAAACGGCGCTCGACGCCGGCGCAGACGACGGTCCGGCGGTCGAAGTCGACCGGGGCATCCTTCGGCGCCAGTATCACGCGGCCGGCGTCGAGCCACAGGGCGATATCGTTCAAGAGGTATCCCCGGGCGACCGCGCCTTCGAGGTCTCCGCCGAAGCGGCGGCGGTACGCGTCGACCGGCCAGTACTTGACGACGACCTTTCCGCTGGCGGGAAACGAGCGGGTCGTCACGGGGGCCCCGCGGCGGGCGGCGGCCGGGAAACGGTCGTACAGGAGTATCGGATTCCGCCCGTCGGCGTGCGGACCTCCGTAGATGATCGAGGCGTAGTCGTCATGGGAGGCGTAGCGGAAGTTGTGGAACTCCAACTGGTCGAGGGCGAGCAGAGCCGGGGCGGGCCCGCCGCCCAAGGCGAACGCCTTGTCGATCGGGAAGAAGCCGTTCGTCCTGACGATGATCCGGTTGTTGTTCGGAACCAGCTTCGAGATGAGGAGGTTGGCGGAGTCCCCCATCGTGTCGAAGAGGAATGTGCTGTTCGAGACGGAGTAGTCGATCGAGGCGAGGTCCGCCATGACCGGCCGTCTGAAGCCGGTGCACAAGACGACATGCCGCGCCTTGAACTCCAGCCCCGAACGGGTGAAGACCACGCTGTGGTCGTCGAAGTTCTCCACGCGGACGACCACGTCTCTCAGGATCCGGGCGGCGAACTCCCGACGCCAGCCCCGCTGCGCCGCGTGGAACTCGGCGGCGGTCGGATAGGCGTCCCCGGGGCCGTCGGCCGCCGGGGCGAACGAATAGAAGCTCGTCAGCGCGCTCGAAACAAGGTCGAAGTCCAGGCGGCCGACCGCGCTGAGGCGGTCCCACACAGTGTCGCCCTCCCCGGAGACGACGCGGAAATCGACCCCGGTGCGGCGGCGGAGCTCCCGGACGAGCGGCACGGCGCTGAAACCGCCGCCGACGACGCAGACGTCGAGCATGGCGCCCCGTTCATAGGGTCTGCCGCAGCATGAGTTCACGGAAGCGCCCCTCCTGTTCGAACAGTTCGTCGAACCCGCCGGTCTGCACCACCCGGCCGGCGTGCATCACGTAGATGCGGTCGGCCTCCCTGATGGTCGAAAGGCGGTGGGCGATGACGAAGCGGGTGATGGTGAGCTGGCGGATCGCCGACATCACGGCGCTCTGGGACGCCGTGTCGAGCCAGCTCGTGGCCTCGTCGAGGAAGATGATCCGGGGCTCCCGCACGAGGGCCGACGCGATCATGATGCGCTGGGCCTGTCCGCCGGAGAACGCGGCGTCGTTCTCGCCGACCGGCGTGAACATCTGCATCGGCATGGCCTCGATGTCGGCGGCGACGGCCGCCTGCCGGGCCGCGCGCCAAGCCGCCGCGATGTCCACCAGGCGGGACACCCCGAGGATGTTCTGCAGGATCGTCCCCTGGCGGAGCGATCCGTTCTGCATGACGACGCCGACCTGGCGCCGCACCGCCCGCCGGTCGAGCCGCCGCAGATCCCGGCCGTCGTAGAGGACCGCGCCGTCGGTCGGATCGTGGAGGCCGAGGGCGAGCCGCAGGAGCGTGCTCTTGCCGCAGCCCGTCTCGCCGACGACGGCCACGAACTCGCCCGGGTCGGCGCGCATGGACACGCCTTCGACGACGACCGGGGAGTCCGCCGAGTACCGGAAGGAGACGCCGTCGAACCGGACGCCGCCCGCGAGCCCGGCGTCCGGCGGCGCGCCGGCCGAAGGCTCGGGATCCGGCGGAGGCTCCTCCGAGAGGAGGGGCGCGACCTGCATGACCGCCGGCGCGAGGTTGGCGACGGCCTGGAACGAGTGGCCGAGCCGGGACACGGCCGAGAAGAAGGTCATCGACACGCCGTAGGCCGCGAGGAACGCGGCGACCCCGAGCCCCGCCCCGGGGCGGAGCGAGTACGCGAAGAGCAGGGCCGTCACGACGCCGGGCAGGGCCGCGCTCGCGGCGACGAAGTGCCCGTTGAGGCGGGCGACGTCCAAGGCCGCCGCCTGCTGGTCCCGGTACCGGCGGGCCCAGGCCGTGAAGGCGGCCGCCTCCGCGCCGCCCGACCGGAGCTTCGCGATCCCCGTGATGAACTGGAAGAACTCGGACGACAGGTCCCTCGACACCTTCAGCAGCCGCCGCTGGAGCGGGAACTGGACGAAGCCGAACCCCAGGGCGAGGAGCAGCGCGAACGCGCCCAGCCCCAGCGTGAGCCAGCCCAGCAGGGGCTCGAAGGCGAAGATCACGAGGAACGTCGGCGCGAGGAAGAGCACCGAGAGGAGGGGGCCGCCGACCGTGCCCGAGAACTTGTCCCGGAGGGAGTCGAAGACGCCGATCCGGGCCGAGAGGTCCCCGGCCGTGTACTCCCGGAAGAACTCGGGCCTGAGCCGGAGCACCCGGTCCCAGACCGCGGAGGCGAGCCGCGACGCGATGCGCCCCTCGATGCGCATGAGGGCCGTGCCCTGGAAAACCGACAGCACCCCCGTGGCCGCCGCCAGCGCCGCGAGGACGGCGGTATAGCGGACAAGGCCCCGGGCGTCGCCGTACGGCAGGACGGAGTCGGCCACGAGGGCCAGCACCACCGCCGGAAGGACCGAGAAGAGGCCGCAGAGGAGGCCGCCGACGAGGTACCTGACGAAGTCGAACGCCATGCGCCCGCCCGCGCACGCCGCCAAGTCCGACGGACCGACCCCCCGGTCCCCGGGGAGGGGCCGGACGAACGACCAGGCGGTGCGGGCCAGCATGGCGGCGTTGCCCCGGTGCATCCGGGTGGCGCGGCCCGTGAGCGGGTCGATCATGCGGTAGCCCCGGGCCCCGGGCAGGAGGGCGACGGGGGATCCGTCATCCTTGATGAACGCGAGCATGGCGCCGCTGTCGCCGTTCCACCAGCGGCTCGCACCGCCGAGCTTGACGTCCCGGCAGCGCACGCCCGAGGCGGCGGCCGCCGCCCGCACGGGGGATTCGGCGCCGCCGTCGCCGGCCTCCGCGGGCACGCAGAACCGGATGCCCTCGGCCCGGCCGACGATGTCGAGGGCGAGCGACAGCGGGGACGACCCGGGCGGGAGCCCCGTGAGGAGCTCGAAGAGACCCCGGCGCGCCTCGCGCACCCCCCGGGCCCGGTGGGCCGCGCCGGCCCGCTGCACGTTGGCCTGATCGGCCAGGAGCAGCCTCTCGTTCATCTCCTCGAACCGGACCGCGGCCCGGTGGAACGAGCGGAGCGCCGCCTCGAGGCGGCCGTCTCCGCAGAGCGAGAACGAGGAGACCGCCCGGACGCGGCCCTCCGCCGAAGCCGTGACCCACGACTCGGCCGCGACGGGGAGCAGGCCCGGGCCGTCCGGATCCGGCTCCTCCGAGCCCAGGAAGGCGACGCCGCCGTCCGCGCCGACCCACGCGGGCCCCGCCTTGGCCGAGATCACGGCCCCGGCGTCCGCCGGAACGTCGTCCCCCGGCGCGACCCGGCGGTCGGCGGCGGGGTGCGTCTCGACGCCCGCCGAGAGGGCCGAGGAGACCGTCTGCACCCACTCGTCGACTTGGTCGGCGATTTCGGCGTGGACGCCCCGCTCGAGGAGTTCCGCGATGCGGACGAGGCGGAGACGGCACCCGGGAAGCCCCTTGCCGACGGCGACCATGCCGTGGTCTTCCGGGCCTTCTCCGGGCGGGAAGCAGAAGACAAGCCGGCCGGCGGCCGCCCGGAGGATGTGCTTGAAGGCGGAAGTGACCTTCTCCCCCGAGAGCTCGACCAGGAAGACGTCGAGGGCGCCCTCCTCGACGAACCAGGCGACCGCGGGGTCGCCCAGGCTCACCGGCGCGTTGGCCGCGCTGCGGAACGGCCTGCCGATGGAGGCCGCGACGCCCGCCAAGTGGTTCGAGACGGCGTCCGCCGGATTCTCCGACGGCCCCCGGGGAGGGTTCGGAGGTTGAGGATGGGGCTGATTCGCCATTATGGCTCACTGCCGGCGCCGGTGCCGGCGCCGGCGCCGGCGCGGCGTCAATGCGCCTGCACGAGGCGGTGATAGAGGCCGCCCTCGTCGGCCAGAAGCTCCTCGTGGGTACCCGACTGCGCCGGGCGCCCGTGGTCGAGGACCACGATGCGGTCGCAGTCCCGGATGGTGCTGAGCCTGTGGGCGATGATGAGGCACGTGCAGCCCCTCCGCCGCAGCGCGTCGTCGATGCGGACCTCGCTCACCGCGTCCAGCGCGCAGGTGGCCTCGTCCAAGACGAGGATCGACGGATCCCGGACCAGGGCCCGGGCGATCTCCAGCCGCTGCCTCTGCCCGCCGCTGAAGTTCCGGCCCCCCTCCTCGACCAACGAGTCGTACCCGCCGGGCCGGGCGGAGATGGTGTCGTGCATGAGGGCGTCCCGGGCCGCCGACACCAGCTTCTCCTCGGACACCGTCGGATTCCAAAGCGTGAGGTTGTCCCGCACCGTCCCCGCGAAGAGGAACGGCCGCTGGGACACGACGGCGAGCGACGCCGTGAGCACGTCCCGGGGGACGTCGCGGAGGGGCACGCCGTCGAACAGGATGTCCCCGGACCACGGCTGGGCGACGCCGGCCACGAGCATGACGACGGTGGACTTGCCGGACCCCGTGGCCCCGACGAGGGCGACCCGCTGCCCGGGCTCGAGGTTCAGGTTGAACTTCTCGACGAGGGGGCCGCCGTTGGTCCGGTAGCCGAACGTGACGTCCCGGAGCGAGAGCCTGCCGGCGAGCCGGAGCCGGCCGCCCAGGTGGGCGACGGGGGCCTTCCGCCGCTCCCGGTCCGCCGTGAGGAGCGGGTCCTCGGCCGCGTCGAACACGTCATGGAGCCGCTGGAGGTCGGCGTCGAGCACCTGGAGCATGTCGGCGAACTCGACCAGGCGGCCGACCGGCCGCAGGAAGTTGCCGGCGACGATGTAGAAGCCCATGAGCATGCCGACCGTCATGCTGCCGTCGAGGACCCGCCAGCCGCCGGCCCCGACGACGGCGGCACCGCCGAGGATTGAGAAGACAGCGGGGAGGGCCCCGATGACGTGGCCCAGCTCGGCGTACCGCTGGCGGGCGCCGAGCTCGAGGGCCTGGTGCCCGGACCAGCGGCCGTAGAAGTCATCCTCGGCCGCGGTGGCCTGCAGAAGCTCGACGTTGCGGAGGCCGGCGACGGCCAGGCCGCTCAGCATGGCCTGGTGGCGGCGCATGATCCAGCCCTCCTCGGTGCGGAGCCCGGAGAAGAACCGCATGAGCAGGACCGACCCCCCGGCGAGGACCATGACGACGGCCGCCAGCAGGGGGTCGTAGAAGATCATGAGCGCGAGGCAGAAGGCGCTGACGACGATCTCCAGCAGGATGCCGACGAGCTGAACGGACCCCTGGGCCGCGACCCGGCCCACGACGTGGAGGCGGGCCATGAGGTCGCCCGCGAGCCGGTGGGTGAAGAAGTGGACGGGCAGCCGGAAGAGCCGTCGGACGAAGCGGTCGGCCTGCACGACCGACAGGCGCACGTGGAGCCGCTGGAGGCAGCGGTGCTGGAGCCAGGAGAGCAGGTAGACGAGCGCGGCCGATCCGGCCGCCGCGGCCGCGAGCGCCGCCGCCCAGGGCGGCGGATTGGGGACGGCGAGCGCGTAGTCGACCAGCAGGGTGACGAGGATCGGCGTCCCGAGCATGGGCGCCAGGAGGAGAAGGCCGCAGGCGGCGGCGAACGCGAGCGCCCCCGGGGCGTTCGAGAACCACGGCCACAGCAGCCGCAGGCCGGGCCGGTCCTCCGCGCCCGGGCGGAACACCGCCGTCGGTTCGACGACCAGGGCGACGCCGGTGAAGGCGCGGTCGAGGACGTCGGCGCTGACGGTGCGGTGGCCGAAGGCCGGATCGTTGATGTGGTAGCGGCCCCGGCCGACGGCGTCGAGAACGACGAAGTGGCTGAACTGCCAGAAAAGGATCGCGGGGAGGCGGATCTTGCGGAGCTCCTCCGGCTCCTTCCGCCACCCGGTGACCTTGAGGCCGTAGCGGCGGGCGGCCCGCACGATGTCGATGGCGCTGCAGCCGTCCCGGGTGACCCCGCACGCCTCGCGCAGCTCCTGGAGCCGGACCCACCGGCCGTAGTGGGCGAGGATGATGCCCAGGCAAACCGCCCCGCACTCCGTCGCCTCGAACTGCAGCATCACCGGCGTGCGCCGGCGGCGGGTGACCCGCTTCAAAAAACCCGTCACCCGGGCCGGGAAACCCGCCAGCGCGCGCCGGACGCGGGTCCGGACGCCCATCAATCAGCCCCCGACGGGGCGAGGAGGAGGATCGGCGCGTGCGTCCCGGCGACGATCCGGGCCCGGCACGGCCCGGACGGCGGCGGGGGCCCCGCCGCCGGTGCCAGACTGACCAGGCGTCCCGGACCGGACGCCGGATCCCGGAGCAGGCCCAAATCGACCAGCCAAGCCGGCGGCGCGGGTGCCGCGGCGGCCGGCTCCCGGACGACGGCCGGCAGCGCCCGGCCGCCCGACGCCGGGCCCACCCAGGCCGGCTCGCCGCCGTCCGGAGCGTCGGCCTCCGGAACGAACGCGAACACCTCCGAAGGTCCGGGGGACGGGGCCCGGACCCAGCCGACGGCGCCGCCTTCGGCGACCGGAGACCCTTCGGCCAGCCGGAGGACCTCCAGGACGCCCGAAACCGGCGAACCGATCACCCCGCCGGCCTCGACCGTCGACCGAAGCTCGGCGGCCCGCTCCCGGAGTTCGTCCAAGCGGGGCGTTGGACCGCCGCCCCCGGCCGCTTCTACCTGCAGCTCCAACGACTCGAGCCGGGACTCCGCAATGCGGAGGTCGCGCTCGACCGCCGGCAGGCCGATCCGGGCGAGGACGCCCCCCCTGTCGACGACGTCCCCCGCGGACGCCTCAACCGCCGTCACGGCCCCGGCGGCGGGCGACACGACGGCGTGCCGGACGCCCGGCGGGGCCACGAGGCAATCCGCGGAGACGAGCCGCTCGACCGTTCCGAAGACGCCCCAAAGGCCGAGGGCGGAGACCAGCGCGAAGACCGCGGCCAAGACGGCCCACTCCCTCGGGGCCGTGACCTGCAGAAGCGAATGGAGCCGTTCGCTGTCCGACATCGACGCGACCGCGCTCAAGCGGAATCGCATGAATCAGCACCCATCGGAAATCCCCGCGCCCCCGCGGGCGGCGGAGCAGGTAACCGAGCCGTCCCGGCGGCGGACCGCCGGCGGGGATGAGCCGCCCGGCGGCGGGGCCGGGCGGCGAGCCGGCGGCGGACCGGCCGCCGGAGCGCCGCCGGACGCCGGAACCCCCGGCCCCGCGGGGCCGCCGCCGGCGGGGTCGAGGAGGGCGAGTCCGACATACGCCTTCACTGACGGCGCACCGACGCCGAACGTGATCTTGACGTGGTTGACGCCCCTGCACGCCACCCTCACACCCCAACTCGTGAAAACGCGGCTCCGGCCCGTCCACCCCCGCAGGGCGTCCGCCTTCGCCGGAAGGCACAGGCCGAGGGCCTCCAAACGGTCGAGCAGCGGCGTCCAGTCGGAAGGCGAATCCTCCGCCCATCCGTCCGGGGGACCGGCGAAGAGCTCCAGGCCCGCCCGGGGGCCGACGCCCGAGGCGTCGACATCGAGCGACAGCCCGAGGGACCGGACAAGGCCGCCGAAGTCTCCGAGCGCCCGCGTGATCTCCCCGGACGGACCCGGCCAGCCGGCCGCCAGCAGCATGCCGGGTACTGAAGACGGGTTCAGACCGGCGAACACGAGACGGACGCTGTCGCGCGAGCGGGCGGGGAAAACGCCCACGTTGGAGACCAGCGCGGAGTCCCCGAACGCGGAGAGGACCCCCTCCACGCGGGGACGCACCGCGGGGAGCGCCGGCAGGCCGAGCGCGCCGGGGAGCCCGCCCGCGGCGGCTGCCGCGACGCCGGGGGCGGCACGGCCCCGGATCGGCAGGGGCCTGGCGAAGATGAGGAAGACCCCCGGGAGCCCGTCGGCGGGGGGATCGTCCGCCGCGTCGTACTCCAGGATCGCGAGCCGGGACGCCCGGGCCCACGCCGCCTCCCGGCGGGTGTAGCGGTCGGCGAAGCCGCCCAAGGCCGCCGGCGGGGTTCCGGGCCGGGCCCCGCGGCCCGACGATGACAGCCAGCCGGCCAGCGGCCCCCCTGGATAGAAGGCGGCGCAGAGGTCGGCCGCCGGGTCCGGGCGATCGAGCCGCAACTCGAAACCCATGTAGCCCGCCGCGACGGCGGGCAGCCGGTCCGCCACCGACAGCACCCGGTCGAGGCCGGGCCCCGAGAGCATCCCCGCCGGAATGATGGGTTGAAGGCCGGCCAGGACCGGCCGGAGGGAGACGGCCGTCGGCGGAACCTCAGTTCCGGCGGCACGGGAGCGGTGCGACTCGCCCGCAGCGGCGTTGCTGTGAAACACCATGTGGACCGGGCGCATGGAGGGCGTGACCGCGGTTCGATCGCTGCGACCTGGGTGCCGCCGCAGCACCGGCCGACGACCCATGCCGTTCATCGCTTGAACGCGCGGATGCACCTATGCGGAATGCCACACTCTTCGCCAGCGACAACACACCCCCGCATCCCCCATCGGCCGGCCCGCCGGAAACTCCGCGGCGATGGCGAGGGCCGCTCGACGACGCCCCGTCGAGCGTTTCCCGGCACTCGAAACAACGATTGCAGGATACACTATTGCCGTGACCTGGATGTGATCGATAGGGTGTAATTTGTGTGGATTTCGTGAGGGTCGCCGCTTTCCCCGACGGCGCGGGCGCGGGCGCGGCACTCGCAGCCGGCCCCAACGCTCCGGACGGTGTGGTCGAGGCGACCGCCAGCGACGGAGACGGCGGCCGAGGCGGCCGGCTCGGACCGCGCGGTCAACCACGGCGCGACCTGGTAGCGCTCGACCGCGGTCTCCTCCGCATTCTCGGGCAGCAGCCAGCTGAGGAGCACGCCGCCCTCGGACGCCGCCACGACGGCAGGCCCGGACCACCAACTCCGGAGATGCCCGCCTCGGCCTCCGTCCAGGGGCCCTCGTCGCCGCCTTCGGCGACGGCCGTGAGCCTGACGCGGTAGATCCCGGCGCGCTCGAGGCCGTGCCAAGCGGGGATCCCGGCGGAGGAGCGTGGCGGCCGGTATCGCGCCCGCATCCCCGCCAAGGCGGGTGCGGCCGACGTCGGCCTTGACGACCGCCTCCAACGCGGCGAACATCTCCTCCTCGAAGCCCCCTTTCGGCCGCGTGATCGAGCCGTCCCGCCTGCGCCTCGGGCACGGGTGGAACCGTCCCAACCGAGCAATCGGCCGATCAGCGCTCGCTCGATACCCCTGATGGCAAATCGTCAACTTTCTAGTGGAACGCCCGAAACGAACCAAGGTCGTTTAGCGAGCCGGCGCGGCGGAGCTGCGGACTCGTCGCGGACAGAATCTCCAAGGCGTGTTCCGCGACGTACCGGGCCGTGTCGGTGGCCTTGTACGACCGCGGCCGCTCCACGAGGAAGACGGGCGGCCCGTGGGCGTCCCAGTCGACCCACCGGGGCGACATCCAGAAGCGGCAGCCGGGCTGTTGCCGACCGAGGAGCGTGTAAAGGCGGGCCTCCCTGCGCAGGCGCACCCCCATCGCGGACGAGGCCGGGGTGATGCGGACCCGGTTGGGACGGCGCCTGCCGGCGAGCGAGTATACGGCCCCCAGGGGGGCACCCCCCGGGAGGAACCGGGGTCCGGCCGGGATGAACGTCGGCCACTTGGGGCGGCCGGGCGTGGAGACGTGCTTGACGGGCCACTCCGACTCCACCCGCCAAGGCCCTGCGGAGGCGGCCGGAGCCGTCACGGCGGTGGCCTCCCGGGCGATCCACCACCATCCCGTCATCTGGAGCGCGGTGGCGATCGTCGACTTGCCGGCCCCGGAAGGGCCCGTCAACAGGATCCCCGGACCCCGGGGATGGGGGGCGGCCGCCGCGGCGTGGACGCCGACGCGGCCCGGCGCGCCGTAGGCCCCGATGAAGACGCCGGTCAAACCGGCCGCGAGAACGGCCGCCCAGTACTGCTCCGCGCCCGGGGCCTGCCGCCTGCGCCAGTCAAAGGACGGATGGAAGCCGGCCCGCACTCGGCCGAATCGACCGCATTCAACCCAGTTGCCGCGCTGATCCGCCGAGATCCACACGGACCGGGAAACCCGGTGGCGGGTGCCCGCCGGCGACGGGCCCAAGGCCCGGGCGGGCCCGGGGGCGCGGTTCCAGGGGACGCCGTGATTGAACCTCACATCGGGAAGGGCGCGGGTCAGAACGGGCCCGCAATGCGGCACATCAAGCGCCGTCTCGATGACCAGACCCGCGACCCGGTAACGGCGGACGCCGGACACCGGGGAGGACGGGCCGGCGGAGCACGGACGTCCGCCTGTCACGCGGACGTCCCGGCCGGGGAATCGTGGGCCGGCGGCGACTGGGGGAGGCCCCGCGGGGACGCGGGCTCGCCGTCGGATCGGGCCTCTGGAGGCACGACCCGCAGGACGCCCTGATGAAACAGCGTCCGCACGACCCGGCGGCGGTCGGCCTCCGGAACCGAGGCGTCGCAGAGCGACGCCAGGCGGTCCGCGTCGGCGCGGCCCCCGCCGCCCAGGAAGGCGAGCATGGGCCGGACGCCCCGGGGGAACCGCCTCGGGGCGCCGTTCACCCGGATGGAGACGTACAGCGGGGGGTCCGCGTCCCGGACGAAAAAGGCGCGGGCGGACGCGGCCTCGAGGATCGCGGGAGCGGCCGGGGGATCCGACGAGGCGGCGGAACCCGGGAGAGCCGTGTCCAGGCCCCGGGGCGCCGCCTGCCGCCTCCAGTCGAGAAAATCGGCACCGGCGCCCGGCCCGAGCAGATCGTTGATCTTGTCCCGGAGGAGGGCCAGATAGGCGTCGACGCCGTCGGCCCCGGACATGACCGGGACGTCGGCGCGGAAGTGGTCGGAGGCCGTCAACCGGCCATCGAGCCACGAGAGCACCGTCCGACCGGTGCAGGAGCCGAGGCCGACGGTGAGGTGGATGGACGGCTCGTCGACGGGATAGGCCACGTGCCAGTAGCCCCGGGGCATGTAGAGCACGTCGCCGCGGGTGAGGAGGCCTTTCCAGACGGGGCGGGTGGGGACGCGCTCGACGGACGGGTCGCCCTTCACCGGCTTGGGCCGGGTGTCCGGGTATACCTCCCACTTCTTGCGGCCGTCGAGCTGCAGGATGAACACATCGTGGTCGTCCCAATGCTTGGCGAAGCCGTTGTCGGTGCGCCAGCCGGCGTAGAGGTTGATGTTGACCGTGGCGTCGAGCTCGCGCTCGAGCCCCCGGGCGAACTCGCAGAGGCCCGGGTGGACCTGGGCAACGTGGCTGAGGACCAGGGTGGCGCCGGCCCGCAGCTCGGCCTCGAGGCGCTCCGGGACGATTTCGCGGTAGGCGGGCTCGCCGCCGTAGCTGCGGCGCTTTTGAACGGTGTACCGGTGCGCGGGGACGTCCCCGCCGCCGCGGACGAGGCGGATGAGGGGCGGCTCGAGGCGTCCGTACTTCAGGATCCGGTTGACGTCGTTCCAGCCGAACAGGCCGTCGAAACGATCCTCCGAACCCGGCATCAGCTCGAAACGCCGGTGGAGGGCTTCGGCGAGGAACGCCTCTTTGGAGAACGGCGAGACGAGGGAGGCCAGCGTGGGCGCGGAGAAGTCGGTGTTCATCGAAGGTATCCCGAAAAACCGTCCGCCCGCCGCCGTCAATTCTCCCTCAGCGCGGTCGCCACCGGCAGCCTCGCCGCCCTCACGGCCGGCGGGAGCCCCCCGAGCACGCCCATGACGACGGCCCACGCGACGCCCTGCGCGAGGAGCGCCGGGGTGACGAGGAAGGCGAACGCCACTTGGCTGAAGGTCTGCCAGTTGAGGGTGGCGGTCTGATAGCCGTTGAACCCGGCGTAGGCTAGGAGGCCGCCCAGGACGCCGCCAGCCAAGCATAGGACGACCGACTCCGCGATGACGGAGAGCACAACCGCGGGATTCCCGAAACCGAGCGCCCTCAGCGTCGCTATCTCGCGGGTGCGGGCGGCGACCGCGCCGTACATCGTGTTGACGGCGCCGAACACGGCCCCGATCGCCATGAGCGCCGCGATGCCGCCGCCGATGCCGGAGATGACGGCGTGGAGCGCCCTCGACTGGGCCGCGTAGTAGTCGCTCTCCCGGACGACGGCGACGTTGAGCCTCGGGTCGTCCCCGAGGGCCGTCCTGAACGCGTCGAACGCGGCGGGCGAGGCCAACCGCGCGTACACCGACTGGAAGGTGCTGCCCCGCCGGTACGCGCCCTGCACGACCACGGCGTCCGCCCACACCTCCGATTCGGCGGCCGCTCCGCCCGCCTCGAAGATCCCGACCACCGTCCAGCGCGCGTCGCCCCAGAGCGGGGCCTCGCCGAGGCCGAGCCCCGCGAACTGCGCGGAGGCGGCGCGCCCGACCACGATCTCATTGGTGCCGAACCGGAACGGACGGCCCTCCGCGATGCGGACGCCCTCCCGGACCTCGAAGGCCGCCGGCTCGATCCCCCTCAGGGGGACGTTCGCCGGCGTCCCGGTGCTGAGCTTCTCGGCGTCCACGACGACGAAGAGCTCCGCCGAGGCGGCCGGGCCGGCCGCGCCGGCGGCCACGCCGGGCGAGTCCTTCACGATCCGGACCTCCTCCAGGCCGAGCGTGCTGCTGAGCTCGCTGTCGCTCCCGCCCCGCATGACGACGGCGGTGGCGGGCGAGCCGGTGCCGGTCATCGCCGCCCGGAACCCCTCGGCCATGGAGAGCACCGCGACGAACACGACTACGACGCCCGCCACGCCGATGACGGAGATCGCCGATGAACCCGTACGTTGCGGGATCGTGCGGAGCGTGAGCCCGACGACGGCGGCGAGTTCGAAGAGGAAGCGCATGACGTCTACACCTTCCGCAGGGCGTCGACGATCCGCAGCCGGGTCGCGGCCCACGCGGGGAGGGCTCCGGCGGCGAGCCCGATCCCGATCACCAAGAGCACCCCCGCCGCGAGGTCGCGCGCGGGCAGGAGGAAGGTCGGCATGAAGCCGCCGGTGGGGTCGCCGACGGCGACCAGCGCGTGGCCGATCCAAAGGCCGAGGGTGCCTCCCGCCCCGACCAGGATGAGGGACTCGGCCAGCACCAGGCCCACCGCGGCGCCTCCGCCGAAGCCCAGCGTCTTGAGGACCGCGAACTCCGCCGTGCGCTCCCGAACCGCCTGCGCCATCGTGTTGGCGGACATGACGACGATCGTGAAGAAGACCGCGGTGAGGATCGCCGTCACCACGGCGCCCACGTTGCCGACCTGATTGGCGAAGCCCTGGAGGAATGCCCGTTCGCTGGACGTGCGGGTCTCCGCGCGCGAATTGGCGAAGAGGCGGTCGACCGCTTCCCCGACGTCGGCTGCCGCCGACGGATCGTCGACGCGCACGACGAAGATGCCGACCGCGCCCCTGACGATCGGGTTGCCTTCGGCCAAGTAGTCGTGGTGGAAGTAGAACGGCGACGTGTCGTAACCCTCGGCGCCCGCCTCGTAGACGCCTTCGATGACGAACTCCCAGCCGAGGGCTCCGCGGTTGCGCCAGAGCGCCCCCCGCAGCGGGATGCGGTCACCGACCTCCCAGCCGAAGCGGTCGGCGGTGGAGCGGCCGACGACGGCGCCGGCGCGGTTCGAGAGCCAGCCGGCGCGCTCGTCCGGACTGAGGACGAGTTCGGGATATAGGCGCAGGTAGCTCTCCGGATCGACCGCGAACTGCGGGAAGAAGTTGGAAGGCCGTTGGTAGACGCCGCCGAACCACGTCTGGTGACTGACGTCGACGACGCCGTCGATTTCCCGGATCTCCCGCGCGTAGCTCTCGGGGAGGAACTGGACCAGCGAGATCTTGTGCGTGACCAGAAGCCGGTCGGCTCCGGCGACCTCGACGCCGCCGCTGAACGCGGCCCTGACGGCGCCGAGGACGCAGAAGAGCACGAACGCCACTGTGATCGACAGCATCGTGAAGACCGTGCGCACCTTGCGCCGGAACAAGTTGCTGAAGATCAGAGGCAGGAACTTCATGCGCCGCCCCCCTCGGAGAACACGCCCCGGCCCCGCGGCGCCGACGCCCGGTACGCGCCGCCCGGCCCCGCGCGGGCGAAGAGGCCGGGCCCGGCCCGATGACCTGCGCTTCCCCCCGGGGGCGCGGGATTCGGAGCCACCGCGCGGGCGCTCGGCCCGGTCGCGACCCGGGTGCCGTCGACCAGCGCCGGCGGTGCGTCGATCACGACGCGGTCCCCGGCCCCGACGCCCGACGTCACCTCGACCTCGCCGCCGTTCTCCAGCCCCAAGCCGACGGCGCGGCGCTCCACCCGGTCGCCCCGCAGCAGGAAGACGGCCGGGCCGCCGCCGTCCCGGCGGACCGCCGCCGCGGGAATCCACAGGCGCGGCGACGCGGCCGCCGCCTCGGCCGGCGGGTCGTCCTCCAGGAACGCGACGTCGACGCCCATGTCGGGCAGGAGGCGGGGATCGCCCAGCTCGTCGAAGGCGATGCGAACCAGGACCGTCGCGCGCTGGCGGTCGGCGGCGGGGACGGTCGTGATGACGCTGGCGGGAATGTCCCAGTCCGGATACGCGTCGAGGTTCGCGACGACGCGCTGACCGTCCGAGACGCGGTTGATGTACGCCTCGTTCACGTCGACCTCGATCTCGAGCGAATCCATGTCGACGACGGTGGAGATGCCGGTGCGGGTGAAGCCGCCGCCGGCCGAGACCGGCGAGACCATCTCTCCCGGCTGCGCGTTCTTCGAGACGGCGACGCCTCCGAACGGGGCCCGGATGACGGTGTCGTCGAGCGAGGTCCTGCGGACATCGACTTCGCGCTCGGCCACCACCACCTGAGCGAGCTGATTCGCGATGCGGGCCTCGAACCAGTCAGCCTCGGCGCGGGAGGCGTCGTAGTCAGCCTGCGGGGCCAAGCGCGCGGCCAGCAGCCGCCGCTGGCGGTCCAGGTCGAGGAGGGCCTCGCGGTGCCGCACCCGCAGTTCCGCGAGGGCGCTCCTGGCGGCGCCCAACTGCGCCTCGGCGAGCGCGAGCTGCGAGCGCTCCGTGGTGTCGTCGAGACGCGCGAGCACTTGGCCGGTCCGGACCGTCATCCCCTCCTCGACGAGGATGTCCACCACCTTGCCCGTAACCTTTGAGGAAACGGTCGCCTGGCGCCGCGCCGTGACGTAGCCGGACGCGTTCAGAACCGCCGGCTGACCGCCGCCGGCCACGGTGACGCGCACGGCCACCGCGCGGACAACGGGAACCCGGGACTCGCTCAACCAGCGCCAGCCGGCGGCACCTCCCCCCGCTATCGCCGCCGCCACCAGCGCCGCCGCGACCCACCGCCACAGCGGGCGACCGTTTTCTGATCGCTCGATCTTCAGCCCGTCCAATGACGCTGACATAGCTGTTCCCGTTCCCGCGAGGTCCAGGGAGGCCGCCACCGTCAAGGCCGGCGGCGGGCACCGCAGCCGGGGTGGTTGGCGACAATACACCCCCAAGCCCACCAGCCGGCCCGGCGAAAATTACGCGGCAATGGCGAGGGCCGCTCGACGACAACCCCGTCGAGCGATCCCGGGACCCAAACAAACGGATTTACACGGTACACCATCGCCGTGACGAAAATGTGAGTTGCATGTCAAAGTTTGTGTGTATTTCCACACAAGACCCGCTCGGCTCAGGAGCCGGTGCGTCTCGATGAAACCTCGACACGAGCCAGCAGATGAACACGGCTCAGCCGGATTTCCACCGAGTGGGGGGCGGCGGAGGCCGCCCCCGCAACCGCCGGCGTCCAGACGCAGTACGGCGGACGCCGATACCGGCCAACACGGCCCCGAGAAGCACGGCCGTGAACCCCAGCAGGGTGCCGACGGACGTCGCAGGACCGCACGGTACGGGGGGACCGCCACGCAGATCAAGGCGGCGGTGTTGGCGGCAACTGTAAATTTGCGTTCGGGTCCCCAGCCAAACGAACCGGACGCAGGTCCGTCGACGCACGACCGGCGAGCAACCCCCTGGAACAGCCTCCAACCGGCGGCACGCGCGGTCCCGCCGCAGCGTGCCCGGCGGGCACAGCACGTGCCCGCCGATCTGCGACGAGTCACCCGAACCCCCTAGAACATCTCGAACCGCCTGCACTCCGCCCGCTCCCGCCGCGGCAGGTCCGGCGGGCACGCCACGTCCATCGCGCGCCGCGCCCGCGCCGCGGCCTCCCAGTACGCCCAGACGGGCGCCAACGCCAGCTCCGCCGCCCGCCGCACGAGGGTCATCTCGGCGTTCGCCGTGGCCCTGGCCCCGACGGCAGAGGACCGGCAGCCGTAGGACGGGGCCTCGGCCAGGCACTCCTCAAGCCAGCCCGACCGCGTGATCGACCACTCGCGGAACTCCGGCACCCGGTCTACGAGGGCCGGCCGCGCCGGCAGGTGCGGCCAGACGACGGGTATCAGGACGTGGAAGAACAGGAGCATGGGGACGCCGACGACCGCGCCCCACCGCGGAAGCTGGAACACGCCGAAGTCGAGGTCGAGCGGCACCCGCTTCACGGCCGCACCCCCGGTCCCGCCGCGCGCGGAGCCGGGCCGCGCCACCGGCCGCCAGGAGCAGCCCCAGAAGGATCGCGCCCCAGGACCCGATGCTGGGGACGGGGATGCCGCCGTCGGGGCTCAGGCGGAGCTCCACGGCGCGGCCGAGTTCGAGCAGGCGGCCCTCCACCTCCTCCTCGATGAACAGCGTGGCGGACGTCACCGGCGGACACCCGCCCGGAACGTCCTCGGCGTGGCCGAGGCGCACCTGGAACTCGACCTTCGGCGTTCCCTCCGGGATGGGGAGCCACCCGGACGGGTCGAACGACCGACCGCCCGGGAGGCGGCGGCCGACGTCGACGCCCGGGGATCCCGGCGGCAGCAGCAGGGAGAGCCGCCGGGCGGGGCGTCCGCCGGCCGCCTGGAGCACGAAGCCGGACCGGGCGCTGAGCTCCACCTCGAGCTCAAACGCCGAGGGCGGGCTGGCCTCGACGCCGAACGCGAACGCGGTCCCGGGGTCGAACAGCAGGCCGTCCTTGGGATCGAGCCGGAGGACCGACGGGGCCGCGCCGCAAGCGCCCGCGGGCGGGATCGCGAACGCGAACGGCCGCGACCACTCGCCCTCGACGGCCGCGCCGCCGGGGCCGTACGGGAGTCGCTGAAGGAGGCACTCCAAGAGCTCCTCCCAAGCGCAGAACCAGGGCAGCCAGCGTGACAGCGTGGCCGGGCGGTCCGATGACGCCGCGGACGCCGAGGACGGCCAGGACCGGCGGGACGTCAGCCCCGCTAATGCGGGCGCCTTCGTCGAGCGGCGAAGCTTCCGGGAACGACAAGTCGAAGCTCGACGCGCTCCAAGCCCGGAAGGCGGAAATCACCGAGGCTCACGGGAATGCGGAACTCAAGTGGCACCGGAACGACGAGACCGCGCACTCGCGAATCGAAACGTACTGGTCCGGCCGAACGCCGGACCCCGAGAACGACGCCGAGGAGCTGACCACATGGGGCGTCGCCGCGCTGCGGCGGCTGAGGAACGCGACACGGACGCTCGTCCCAAAGAAGTGAAGTCGGAACCGCACCGGTCCCCCTGTGACGCATTCAGGCTGACGTCCGCCCGGACGTTCCACACGGTAAGGGCCAGCATCACGACGCAGAGCGCCGCCGCCAGTCCGAGCCCGTACCCCGGCGAGTAGCACGCCATCCAGTCGACCATCGGGAACGCGAGTACCCCCGCACCGCCCTTGACGGCGTAGAAGAGGGCCGGGCGACGCACGAGCGGGCGCATCAGCGGATTCGCCTCGACGATCACCCACTCGCCGTCGTCGGACCTCCGACCGACGGCCCGGACCGTCGACCGGGCGTCGTGAACCTGGAGGACGAAGTGGAGGACGAGCAACGGCCACAGCGCCCACGGGCGGGGCCAGCACCAGCGCCGCCACGCCGCCCACTCCGCGGCGAAGTCCGAGACCATCCGGCCGCCGGGAGAATCCGGCGAGAGCGCAAAGACCGCTACCGCGCCGACGATGGTCAACCCGGTCGCCCACCAGGGCGGACGCGGAGGCACCCCGACCACCCTACCGCCCCCCACGGCGCCGGCCATTCGCCGCGCGGATCCCGAGAAGCACCAGCAACCCGGCAAGGACGTAGAGCGCGTACCCCGGCAACGCCGGGACGGTCGCCGAGAAGCACTGCGGCTGATCGACCACGCAGGTCAACGTGGACGGATGCCCGAGGGCGACGTCGCCGTCGGGCTCCGGGGACGCGAGCTGATAGTCGACGTACTGCCCCGGGATGAACGGGTCGCGGGTGTCCGCGGGCTCGACGTGGAGGACCGCCCGGACACGGCCCGGCTCGAAAACGACCGTGTACGGGGCCCAGCCCTCGCCGTCGTAGCCGGGACGATCCTTCATGAGCTGCAGGACGTAGAGGTTGCGATTGGGCGAATAGAAGTCGACCCGGACCTCGTGGTCGAGTGGTTCGGACAGCACGACGACAGCCGGGTTCTGTTGCGCACGGAAAATCGACGTCTCCTCGGCGACGAAGGACACAGTCGCCAAGGCGGCACCGCCCACCTTCACGGTGTTCGACCAAGCCGACCACTCGCTGAGGAGCGACGAGCCTACCGCGCGGACGCGGAACCGCCAGTCGCCAGCGAGCAGCGTCGGCGACGTCCACGACGTTGGCGAGGTTCCAACCGACGCCGTGAACGAGTCGCCCGCACCGGACTGCGGACTCGCCTCCACCTCGAAACCAGCCACCTCGATGTCGCCCGTCCCGGGGGTCCAGCGGACGGTCGCCAGCCGGTCGGCCAGCGAAGCCCGGACGGCCGTAGGCGCAGTCGGCCGCATCGCCTCGCAGTCGCCCGTGCCGAGAACCGTAGGGTCGAGGCGGGCGTAGCCGCCCGCACCGTGCGCGCCGACGGCGCGGACGCGGGCGCGGAACTCGCAGCCGGACCCGATGGTGGTGACCGTATGGTCGGTGCGGGCAGCGACCTCGACATCTGCCGACGCCGGCGGTTCCGCCCGCGCCGTCAGCCACGCCGCCACCTCGTAGCGGACCACGCGCGCCACCGCCGCGTTCGCCGGTGCCGACCACGACAGGAGGACCCCTCCTGCGGAAAGCCTCGGCGGGTCGAACTCGGGAAGGCCCGGGACAATCGCCTCCGGAATCTCCGCCTGGGCTTCCGCCGACCACGGGCCGTCCCCGCCGGTACCGAGGGCGCGCACCTGGGCGCGGTAGATGCCGCCGCGCTCGAACGGAAGATTCGTGATCCGCAGCCGCAACTGGCTGGCCGCCGTGTTGCGCTCGTACCAGCGGTCGTCAAGACCGGTGCCGCGGAGACGCAGGCGATAGCCCTCGACAGGGGCCTCTTCGACGTTCGCCGGCTCGTCCCACGTGGCGACCAGCGCCAGCCCGTCGGCCTCCAGACGGAGGCCCTGAGGTGCTGCCGGGACCGGAACCGCCGGCACCTGGACGTTCACGGAACCCGACCAAGGACCAGGACCCGCCGCCGAAAGCGCCCGCACGCGGAACTCGTAGGTCTCGCCGGGAACCGCCGACGTGAGGGCGCACACCCGCGCGGTCGCGGGAAGCGACACGCAACCAAGCGCGTCGATCCAGACGCGGTTAGCCGACGTGCGGTACTGCACCTTGTAACCGGTGACCGACGCGCCGCGGACCAGAACGGGCGGTTCCCAGGTTACGGCGGGCATCCCCAGGTTGATGAACGCCTCGACCGCCGTCGGGACGCCGGGCAGGGGTGCCCGCGGGACCGTAACGCTCACGACCGGCGACCACGGGCCGGGATCACCGGCCGTGAGAGCACGGACGCGGAACTCATACGTCTCGCCGACCAACGCGGACGGTGCGGTGCACTTCAGCAAGCTGAGATCGGCGGCCTTGCACGCCGGATCGCGCCAAACGCGGTCGGCACCGGTCCGATACTGGACCTGGTACCCGGTGACGGTGACGCCGGGCACCGCGAGCGGCGGTTCCCACACGACGGCGGGCGAACCGCGGTCCATGAACGCCTCGACGTTCAACGGCGCGCCGGGAAGCGGCTTCGCCGGAACGACGACGCTCACCGCGGGCGACCACGGCCCGGGACCGGGGTCCGACCGGGCCCTGACGCGGAACTCGTACGTCCGGCCGACCGTGGCCGACGACGCGCGGCACTTCCGCACCGAAGGGGCGAGCGTGCCGCAGACACGCGCCCAGACGCGATTCGCCGTCGTGCGGAACTCGACCTCGTAGCCAGTGACGGTGACACCGGCCACAGGCAGCGGCGGCTCCCAAGTGACGGATGGGAACCGGTCGTCCATGAACGCCTCGACGTTCAACGGCGCGCCGGGAAGCGGCTTCGCCGGAACGACGACGCTCACCGCGGGCGACCACGGCCCGGGACCGGGGTCCGACCGGGCCCTGACGCGGAACTCGTACGTCCGGCCGACCGTGGCCGACGACGCGCGGCACTTCCGCACCGAAGGGGCGAGCGTGCCGCAGACACGCGCCCAGACGCG
This sequence comes from Vicinamibacterales bacterium, assembly GCA_963664545.2. Lineage (GTDB taxonomy): Bacteria > Acidobacteriota > Vicinamibacteria > Vicinamibacterales > UBA8438 > JAJEEA01. The sequence continues at coordinate 6,371,005 of OY761475.2, forward strand.
ATTCGCCGTCGTGCGGAACTCGACCTCGTAGCCAGTGACGGTGACACCGGCCACAGGCAGCGGCGGCTCCCAAGTGACGGATGGGAACCGGTCGTCCATGAACGCCTCGACGTTCAACGGCGCGCCAGGAAGCGGCTTCGCCGGAACGACGACGCTCACCGCGGGCGACCACGGCCCGGGACCGGGGTCCGACCGGGCCCTGACGCGGAACTCGTACGTCTGGCCGACCGTGGCCGACGACGCGCGGCACTTCCGCACCGAGGGGGCGAGCGTGCCGCAGACACGCGCCCAGACGCGATTCGCCGTCGTGCGGAACTCGACCTCGTAGCCGGTGACGGTGACACCGGCCACAGGCAGCGGCGGCTCCCAAGTGACGGATGGAAACCCGCGGTCCATGAACGCCTCAACGTTGATGGACTGCCCCGGCAAGGCGATGTCCGGGAGCGTGACTTCAACCTCCGTCGACCAAGCACCCGAACCCTGCGACGAACGTGCCCGGACCTGGGTGGAGTAGGTCCCACCCGGCCGGAACGAGCCGGCGGTGTGGACGTGGCTCCGCACGTCGCCGAGCGTGTGAACAGTGGACCAGCGACGGTTCACGTCGTCTCGCCACCGCACGTCGTAGCCGACCACCCGGACCGGGGAACCCACAGGCGGCGCCCACCGAAGCGCGGGCGCCGCAGCGTCCACATCGTAGAACGCCTCGACGTCGGACGGCACGCCGACATCGGGATGCGTGGGGAACACGACCGACGCGGGGGAGGACCACGCGCCAGGACCCGGACGAGCACGGACGCGGGCCTCGTAAACGCGGCCCTCGACGAACGAGGAGCCGAGATGCACGTGGCTCCTGACGTTGCCGCCGAGGGCGTGCACGCTGGACCACCGGCGGTTGACCGAATCCCTCCACTGGACGTCATAACCGGTCGGAACGACGGCCGTCGAGGTCGGCGGCTCCCACATGACCGCGGGCGCCTTCCGGGCGGCGTCGTAGAAGGCCTCCACCGACGAGGGAACGCCGACCGACGGAGCGACGGGCACGGTGTGCGACGTGGCGGCCCAAGGGCCGTCACCCGCGGGCGTGAACGCACGGACCCGCGCCTCGTACGCACCGCCCGGCTCGAGGGCGTTCGGGTAATCCGCACTAGTCTGGTTGGGATCCGACAGAACCGTGGGCGTACGGGGCGACCAAAGCACCTGGTCAGGACCACGCCACTGGACCTTGTATCCGGAAAGACCGGAGGACGAGAAACCGGTGGGCTCCAACCAGGAAAGACTCAACTTCCCGCCGCCGGACCGAAGCTCGACATCCGTCGGCGGACCAGGAATGGAACCCTGGGCGTACTCGATGGACGCACCAGCCCACGGCCCGGCCCCAGCCGCCGAACGGGCTCGAACCTGGGCTTCGTACGTCCGACCGGCCGTGAACGACGTGCCCGTATGAACGTGACTCCGAACCGCCGGGCCGACGGCATGATCCAAAGACCAGCGACGGTTGACGGAATCCCGCCACTGAACATCGTAGCCGGTGACCGTGGCAGAATCAGCGTTCAGCGGAGGTTCCCAGATGACCGCCGGAGCCGGGGGATTGCGGCCCGGATCGATGAAGGCCTCGACCTGGGACGGAACGCCGATCGACTGATCTTCAGGCACCGTGAGCGACGCCGTCGACCAAGGACCGTCGCCGGACGACGAAAAAGCGAGAACACGCGCTTCGTAGTCGTTCCCCGGAAGCAGGTTACCCGAGTACTGGTGGGACCGAGTATCCGAATCGGCAACGTGGGGCGTCACGGGAGTCCAGCCCAAATCACTGGGTCCGCGCCACTGGATCCGGTAGCCCGAGACAGGAACGGCGACAGAATTGGACGGGGGGTCCCAGGAAAAAACCAGAACGGTGCCGACGAGACGCAGTTCGGCATTCGAAGGAGCGCTGGGCCGCGCACCGGAAGAACCGCCCGGAACGGTCACCGTTTCAAGGCCAGACCAATCCGACATTTTGGCCGTATCGCCAGACTTTACCGACCGAATGCGAAAATCGTAGCGGGCACCCGGCACAAGCCCGGTGAACCGGCGGGACGCCGTCGACGCCGACACAGGAACTTCCGAGCCGGAAAACCAGGAGAAGCCGGTGCGTCGATACGCGACACGATAGGACGCTGATTCCACCGAGGTCCACTCGGCATCGACAGCCCCCGCCACGGGTGCCGGGGAAACGGAGAAACCCGACGGGACGGCGGGACAATCGAGACAGGGGAATTTAACCTCAACGCGGGGGGACGACCAAGGGCCACAGTGCTGCTCGACCTCAGAGAGGACGGAACTGGAGCTGAGGCTGGCACAGACCGACACCGTGTACGTGGTGGAGCGAGTCAGCGAGAGACCGGTCTGTGAAAACGTCGTCTCGGAACCACCGGTAGCGCTCTTCCCGGCGGACCAACTACCGTCGACGACGTACTTGCGAATGCGAGACGACGCAGCATTGCCGGGGGCCGTCCACGAGACCGAAACGGAGTCCGAAGTGGCGGCGGCCTCAACTTCACGGGGGGCCTGCGGCTCCACGTCGTCATCGATCAACAAGATCTGGGAGGAGGTGACACCGGAAGGAGACGCACGACCAGTCGTGACGCCGGCACCCCGCAACCAGACGTGGAGAGTCAGCTGCTCGTCGGGTTCAACGAGAATGTCATCGCAAATCTCGGCGAAAGTGAACGTGCGGCTCGTCGACCGTGGAACGGCGGGCGGATCACCAGGGTCCGTACCCGTCTGATTGGCGGGAATGTCCGACACCCCGGACCAGAAGCCTTTACTATCGGACGTGAGCTTGTTGTTTTGAGGATCTGAAGGAGAGCCGGTGTCGGGGTCGGAAACCCATCTGTGGTCCCGAACAAGAAGGTCGGCATCGAAAGTTAGCCGGTTGGTACTATCTCCGAGAGCACTGTCCTTACAATACAAGGGAGAAGCGGAACCAGAATACGACGACGCGAGTGTAACCGGTTGAGACTGCCCAGGAGACATCGCGAACCACAAGCTAGCCCCAACGGCCTCGGGATCGCTGAGAACGTCCACCCGGACCTGAACGGCGGTCCCGAACCGGTATCCCTCCCTGATTTCCTGCGGACCGGGCTGAAGAACCCGAACCGACGTAATCGACTGACCCGTCTGGCCCGCCGAAAACGACGGCAGGATGCAGCAAAGCGCGCAGAGCGCAAGGAAGCCACGGACTCGCATGAAAGAGAACTCCCCGCATCGGAGGTTCGGACGGGCCCCGGGCCCGATGCCCCGGGACGTCCCGCTGCAGCGGAGACGCCCCGGACCCGGGACCCGGCTGGAACGCTACACGCGGGGGACCGCCCGAAAACACGCCACCGGCCGGGACCGCCCGGAACGGCGGCCGACGCGAGACGAGCGATGCTGAAATGCCCGGAGTGCGGACCCGAGTACCACGCGCGCTCGTTCGAGCGCGAGCTCGTGATGCAGTTCCCGCGGCACCGGCTGGCGCGCGAGTTCCTGCGGCCGCGGGCCGGGAAATGCCGGCGGTGCTTCACGAACCACGGCGCGGCGTCGAAGCTGCGCCGAGCGATCGCAAAAACGCGTCGGACGAAGTGGATGAAGGCCAGGCGGGCCGTCCGCTGCCGCCAGCTCCTCCGCGCCGTCGGATTCAGCCGCCGACGGTGAGACCCGACGCGCCGCCGCGACGACGGAGCGACGCCGTCAGCGCGTCCACTCGCCGCACGAATCGTCGGGAGCGACGTTCGGCCGGACGCTCATCCGACGGCCGTTCGGCAGGAGTACCGGCGCCGGCGGGTACCGCGTGCACAAGCCGGAATCCGGCGAATCGCCAGGAAGCGGCGGGCGGTCGCCGACACGCGGCCGGAACCACCGGCAGGTCCGGCATTCCCCGACACGGACGGGCGGACGGTCGGTCAGGACAGCCACAACCCTACCGGGCCGGGACCGGAACCGGCGGACCCGCCAACCGCCGGGCGAGAACCCGCCGGGCGAGAACTACAAGTGTGGGCGGCACGCCTGAAGGCTGGAGACGGCCGCCGGCGCGGCGCGACCCGAACGGATCGGCAACCGGAGATCGGGGAAGGCAGGCCGGCGGGGCGACCGAGCACGATCCGCCGGCCAGGCGAACGGTCCCCGACGCGGGGCTAGAGGCCGGCCACGACCGACATCAGCTCCTTCAAGATACCGATCATCAGGTCGATCATCTGGAGGGCCGTGCGCTTGACCAGCGAGAACTGCGCCGCCTGCTCGGCGACTGAGACGTCGACCGCCGACACGTAGGCGGCGTAGAGGGCGGGCCAACGGAGCATGCTGAGCACGGCGGCAACTATACACGCCGGTCAGGAGTCCACCCCGCGCCAGCCCGTCGGCTGGCGGAAAACGAGACGGGCCGAACCGATCAGGGGGAACGCGGAACCACGGCCCAAGCGGCCCACGGCGCGACCGAGTTCCCGAGGTCGGCCGTCGACGACGGCTCAGCCGTCGGCTTCGGCGTCAAGCCCGCCCATGGCGCCCACGCGCCTGCACGGGAACCGGATGTGCGAGAGCGCCCAGCAGATGCCGGCACCGATGGTGGACGACGATGGTGCGCGGCGTGCACAGCCCGCATGTCAGCGACCGTCTTCGACTTCAACTCGCCGGGCGGAATCGAGTTCAGGTCCGCAGACCGGACGGGGAAGGTCCACCGCCCGGCCGAGCACCTCTATCGTCGAAGCCGCGGCCGCGGCGGAAGGAGAGAACGGCGAAGACAGCGAAGGCTGCAAAGGCGGCGGCGGGCTTGAACGGCGTGCGCCAAACATGCCGGGCGCCGGACGCCTGCCTAATCCGCGCACGGTCAAGAAGAGGAGTGGCGCATCCGAACGGGCCGCCGACCGAACCCAGGGACGCACCGCGGCGACGCGGGCGCCGCCGAACGGCAGCCACGGCCGCCGCGCGGCCGTCAAACCCGCGCCGCGGCCGAGACGAGCGGAAGCCGACCGCTCCTTCGACGACACCGCCGCCCGCCACGGCGGCCTCACCCCGTCGGCGACCGCCAGGGTCCGGCTCAACATCGAGAGCTGCTCCACGCTGATCAGATCGGAATTACGCGGCTGTCTACGCGTCACGAGACGCTTGACAGTAGACTACGCGTAGAGGATTCAGGCAACACGAACCACAAGTCATTGATGATCAACGACTTGCAACGACAGGAACCACTACGCAAACGAACGCCCGGAGGAAGACGCACCTGTACGCAGTGCGTACAGCCAACGACGGCGGAAAGGGGGACGAAACGTGGGACGAGCGCCGGGGTGCGACCGCAAGTCCCTGCCAGAGAGACAGTTACGGACGCTGATCAAGCCTCACGGACGGCTCCAGGCATCGAAAGGTCGGAAAGGGCCCCAGGCCGATGCATCGGTGGCGGCCGCAGCCGCGGACACGCCCCCGGACCCGGGACCCGGCCGAACCCTACAGGGCCGGGACCGCCCGGACCGGAGCGGGCGAACACCGCCCGGAATCCGGCCGGAACCCGGCGAACCGGCGGGCACGCCAGCCCGCCGGCGCGACGCCAGCGGCGCGGGCTACAAGTGAGGTGGAGGACCGGGAACGGGCACCGAGGCACGAGGTCGAGCCGCCAGCAGGCGCGGCGGCCGAAGGCGAGCGCGGAAAGATCGACGGCCCCCTACAGGCCGGCCACGACGGACGTCAGCTCCTTCAGGATGCCGATCATCGTCTCAATCATCTGGAGCGCGACGCGCTTGAACAGCGAGAACTGCGCCGCCTGCTCGGCGACGCTGACGTCGGCCAGGGAGGCGTACGCGGCGTAGAGGGCGGGCCAGCGGAACATGCTCAACATGGCCGCAACTATACGCGTCATCAAGGCCGGCAGATACCGTGCAGGTGCGTCTCTTTGCCCTCGGACGGGGCTGAACCCGTCGCCTACGGTGAGTCGGGGTCCCAATCCGCCACGACGCCGCCCCCGAAGTCGACGTCAAGGTCCTCCAGCGGTCGCCAGCGTCTCTGGCTCGAACGACCACTCGAACGCCCGCGGACGGTAGAGCTCGAGCGCGCGCTGTGGGCGTAACCTCGCCATCAAGTGATCAAGCCGGCGAACCAGCGACCACAGAATCGGCTGCACCGGACCGCCGAACGATGTCCACGAAACGCCGGCCAACTCGCGGGTTCACTCCCGGAAGCCACAACCGATCCGCAGCAGCAAGCCGGGGCGAGATCGCCCGCAGGCTCGGCATGAACGAGGGCGACAGCGGCATCGCGATCCGGATGCTGCGGCAGGAACGGAGACACCAGTCGGCGCGTCGCCCCGCGGGCAACCGCAACCGCCAGCCCGCCGGCGGACGACCGAAGGCCGCGGATTGAAACGATGACGGAGGCAAGGCACCAGCGGCAGACCGAAGGTTCCGTCCCGCCGGATGAGCCCGCGTGCAGTTGGGTGGTGATCCTCTGCGTCTGAGGAGCGGGTCAGGGACGGACAGGAGGGGGCGGCCGGGAACAGGTCGACGGGCCGTCCCCCCACCACGAGGCCGATCGGAACCGCGGATGACACGTCCCGACACAAGCGGAACGCGCATCACAGAGCGATGGGGCTACCGCGAACGGCCGCCGGCGGCACCCGGCACCTGCGGCGCGACCTCGCCGACCGGCTGGCGCTGCGGCGACGAGCCCGGCCACGACGGCGACCACCGCCACGGCAACTTCGTGACGTGGGCGAATGCCGACGGCACACCGGCGATGGACAACGCGTAGAACGCGTTGTCCATCGCCAACCCCACACGACATCGGCCGTGCGCGGAGGTTCCGCGCGCCGGGGGCGCACACCACCCGGTTGGTGGCCGACGGGCCGGCCCGGTTTCCGGACGGGGACCGGCCGGCCCTCTACGCCCGCGGACCGCGGGAACGAAGGGAGAAGCGCATGCGGAAGACGCTGCTCGTGCTGATGGCGGCGACATTCGGACTGGCGACCGTAGGGATGGCCGCCGGGCAGGACGGGCCCGACGGCACGCCGACCGCCGAGGCGGCCCAACACAACTGGATGCCCGTGGTCGACCACGCGACCGGCACGCCGACCGGCGCGTTCCTCGCCGACATCGCGACGAACGGCGGGGTCCGGCTGACCGGCGCGCAGAACGCCGCACCGCGGCGGGCCGCCAGCCAGAACGGCGACGGCTGCAAAGCCGGATGGATCAGCACCGCTACGGAACTCGCGCTGTGCATCCGCGCCGGCCGGGCGCTGAGCGACCAGCACGCGGCGTGGCTGCTGCAATCGAAAGGCGTGAGGCAGGCCTTCGGCCGTCTGCGGCGGGCCGCCGCCAGTCCGCCGCTGGTGATCAGCCCGAAGGTCTGGAAGGCCGAGTAAACGGCCGGAACACCGGGACGCGAGCCAGCCGACGGCGGGGGCAAGCCGCTCCCGCCGCGAACACACGACGCCAACAGGAAACCGCCGCGGCACACCGCGGCGGAATGGGACTCCCGTCGAACATGGCCAGCCTCAACCCCCACCACGGCGGCAAGACCACGCAACCACCCAAGCGGATACCGGGCCGGAACGACACGTCGAGGAGGTGGGAAGAGGAACAGCCGGAGACCGAACCCCGCGGGAGCCGTGACCGCCGGCGTCGGGCCTCCCTCGCGTCGCGGTGGGCCGACGACACCGCGGCGGAGTCCGCGCCGCCCGCCCGCGCCACCGCCGCCGCGACCGCGCCCCACCGGATCCGCGGCAGACGCCTCGGCACCGCCGGCGGGCACGAGGAACACTGGAGGGGAGAGGGTCGAGGGAATCGGGTCCCGCCCTGACCGCGGCCTTCGCGGCAGCCGCCCGCCGCATGGAGACGGCCGGGCACAGGTTGACGCGCGCCCGTCGAACGCGCCACCATCGGGGCGTCGTCAACGACAAGGGAAACCCGACCATGGCCGAAACACCAGAACCCGCCCACGAGGACGGCCGCGCGATGTGCTTCGCTCAAGGAAAGCCGTGCACCTACGAATCCGACACCGATCCGGATTCCATCATCACCGAGTGGCCGAACGGCGTCGTTGACCGCATGAACATCCCGACGAACCAAGTGACCCGCCGGCGGCCGGATGGATCCACCGAGTCGTTCGCGGCCGACGACGCCGAAGCGCGTCGGCCGCCCGTGATTCCATGAAGCGCAATGCGTAAACTCACGATCGTGATCGGAGGCAACGGCGCGGGGAAATCCACCTGGTGCGAGGCTCACCGCGAACGACTTCCCGGTCGATTCTACGACGCCGATTCGATAGCCCGCGGACTCGGGGACTGGAACAACCCCGAACGGCAGCGGGAGGCCCGCGACCTCGTCGACGCCAAAATCCGGCGGCACCTTGAGAACAACGAGAGCTTCGGCTTCGAGAGCACGTACTCCGGACGGTCGCGGCCGGGGATCATCAAGGCCGCCGCCGCGCGGGGCTACGAGATCGAGGCCATCTTCGTCGGCACGAACCGGCCCGAAATCAACATCGAGCGCGTGAAGAATCGAAGCGCGTCGCGAACGGGTCACGACGTGCCAGCGAACGAGGTCAGGCGGCGCTGGCACGCCGCGCAGGCCAACCTCGCCGCGACGGCGCGGTACGTCACGACGGTGGAGGTGCTCGACAACACGCGGGAGATCCGCCGGATCGCGACGCTGAGCCGCAAGCGACAGCAGGGGCCGGCGAAACCGATGCCCCGATGGGCCGGCAATCTCGTGAAGAAGATCCTCGATGCGGACCCGCGGCTGAAGGAACCGGCGCAATGACGCCCCCCTGCCCCGCACGACTTCGCGCGCTTGAACGAAGCGGAACCGGCACCATCCGCTGACCGCCAGCAGCACCGAACCGCCGCCGGAGAAAGGCCGCGACGGACCGGGGCCAAGCACCGGAAGGCCGGTCGGGCGGCGAACCGCCCCCGCGGTGCCCAAGACGGCCGGGCACGGGTTGACGCGCGCCCGTCGAACGCGGGACCATCCGAGACGCGGGGCACCGGGAACCCGGTCGAGAACCGACCCGGCGACACCGAGTACACGGAGCGGCCGATCCTGGAGTGCACCAAGGGGAGAGCACGGTGACGCGGGACCAACACGCCACGAAGGCGGCCGAATTCGCCCACGCGCTCTACGACATGCAGGACTACGGGAAGTCCGAAACAATGGGCGAGACGATCCGGCGAGTGATCGACGACGACGACTACGACGACGTCGTCGCGGCAGCGCACCACGGACGTGCCGCACTCCAGCTCAGAAATCGGGACGGCACAAAGCTGGACGGCGACCAGGTCTGGCCGCCGCGCCAACCGCAAGCGGATGGAAATGCGGGCTGCGGGAAGCGGTCCAGCGGGAGGCGCGGGTTGACGGCTCCGCAACGCCCAGCGTGAGCGGATACCCCGTGGGTAGCAGGTTCGGAGACGGCCGACCGCAGCGAGCGGGACCAAGCCGGGTTTCGGAAAGTGATTCGGACATTCAGCACAGGAGCAGAACACAGGCGGGAAATGCCACGGATCTGCTGTTCGAGTCAGAGATAACCGCGACCTCAGCGGCGGGCACCGCCGCGCAGCGTCAACCCGGAGACCGGGGGATGTTCTGACTTCGACCGCGTACCGCGGTCGTCGCCCCGGCTCCGGCACCCCTCGGGACAGACTGGAAACGGCGCCCCGCAGCGAACGTGCGACGGCGCGCCCGATACCTCGCGGCTCCCGACGACGTCGGGAGCCCGCGCGAGCGCGGCCCCCCGACGCGCCCGAGTCGGCTCGACCGACGGAGGTCGAACGGCGCACGGCGCGGGACGGCAGGGCGGCCGGCACCAGCCGCCAAAGACGTCACGCGGCGTCCCGGAGCCAGAGGATGGCCTTGACGATGGTGCGGGCGCAGACGCCGAAACGGCGGGCGATCGCTGCGTCGGAGAATCCCAAGTCCCGCATTTGCTTGGCTTTGCGGGCGATGCGCTGGTACACTGGCCGCGTTTGGGGACGACGGAGGTCGGCGAGGATCGGCAGCTCGGACCCGGTGCGAACCCTTTGCGTTCGGGTCCACCAACGCAAAGGTCGCGAACCACCGTCCGACCCGTCCAGACCGCCGTCCGGCTCGATCAGCGCGAACGTGTCGATCGCGGTGTGCGCGACGTAGCAAGGGCGGTCCCCCTCTGGAACCCCCGGGCTCGCGGCGTTCCGGTCGTGGGCGGGGAGGCGCGGGTCCGCCAACTACATCTTCACCGAGCACGGCGTCGGCTACCGCATGCCCGAAGACCTCTCGCTGACGGTCCATGAAGAGGCCGACAGCACCGGCGTCCTGATGCGCTACGATCAGCGGAGAGACATCGTGCGACGGGAGGGACGGGGTGGCCATCACGCTCAACGTGAACGGCGAGGCCCGCACAGTGGACGTGGAGCCGGACACGCCGCTGCTGTGGGTGCTGCGCGACACGCTCGGGTTGACCGGGACCAAGTTCGGCTGCGGCATCGCCGCGTGCGGCGCCTGCACCGTGCACCTGGACGGCCGCGCCGTCCGGACCTGCACGCTGCCGGTGTCGGCGGCCGAGGGCATGCCCATCACGACCATCGAGGGCCTGGCCGGCGACGGCTGGCTGCACGCGGTGCAGCGGGCGTGGATCGACCACCAGGTGCCGCAGTGCGGGTACTGCCAGTCGGGCATGATCATGGCCGTTTCGGCCCTGCTCGCGCAGCGGCCCGACCCGAGCGACGAGCACATCGACGCCGCCGTCACCAACATCTGCCGCTGCGGCACCTTCGTCCGCGTGCGCCGCGCGATTCACGCCGCCGCCAAGGGCGGCACCCTCGCCGCCGGGGGCGACGCCGATGCGGGCGAGGCCGTCGCCCGCGGCCGCGCTTCTGTTGAGGGCGACGCAGTCACCATCGGCGAAGCTGCCGCCCCCGGCCACGCCGTCGCGACAAGTGGCATCGCCGCCCGGCATGACGCCGGCACCGGCGGCAATGAGACGGCCCCGCGTGACGCTGTCGCCGACGGCCATGGAAAGGAGGCGAGCCATGGGTAAGTGGACGCGCCGCGCCTTCATCGGGACCGGGACCCTGGTCGGCGGCGGGTTCGTCATGGGCATCGCCGGCGTCGCCGTCGCGCCCGGCCGCCACGGCATCGTCTCGGCCGACGCCGCCGACAAGGGTGAGCTGACGACGTGGATCACCGTCACCCCCGACGACCTCGTCACCATCCTCGTTCCCCACTGCGAGATGGGCCAGGGCTCGCAGACCGGGCTCGCGATGATGGCGGCCGAGGAGATGGAGGCCGACTGGGACCGCGTGCGCATCCGCGAAGCGCCGGCCCTCGACGCCTACGCCAACGCCTACATGCTGCGCGCGTTCACCGGCGACTCGATGCCCGCGCCGGTGGGGCGCGCCGTCGACTACGGCGCCTACCGCCTCGCGCGCTGGTTCGGCACCCAGGCCACCGGCGGCTCGATGGCGGTGCGCGGCACCGGTTACGGCATGAAGCTGGCGGGCGCGGCGGCGCGCGAGATGCTGCTCGCGGCCGCGGCCGAGCGCTTCGGGGTGCCCGCCGCCGAGTGCACGGTGTCGCGGTCGCGCGTCACCCACGCGTGGTCGCGCCAGAGCGCGGGCTTCGGCGAGCTGGCGAAGGCCGCGGCGGCCGTCCCCGCGCCCTCGAACCCGCCCCTGAAGGACGCGGACGCGTACACCATCCGCCGCACCTCCAAGCCGCGCTTCGACATCCCCCCGAAGGTCGACGGCAGCGCCATCTACGGCATCGACTTCACCCTGCCCGGCATGCTCCACACGGCCGTCGACATCGCGCCCGTCGAAGGCGGCCGGCTCGTGACGGTCGACCCCGCGCCGGCGCGGGCGATGCCCGGCGTGCGGCAGGTCGTCGAGCTGGAGAACGCGGTCGCGGTGGTCGCCGACAGCTTCTGGCGCGCCCGCAAGGCCCTCGCGGCGCTCAACCCCGTGTACGACGACGCCGGCCACGGCGACGTCTCCAGCGCGACGATCTTCGCGGCATTCGACGAGGCGCTGGGCGACGCGCCGGAGATGCCCGCGGAGGCCGCGCAGGTCGTCACCGCCGACTACCGCGTGCCGTTCCTCGCCCACGCCACCATGGAGCCGATGGCGTGCACGGTCCGCGTCGACGGCGATCGCGCCGAGGTGTGGGCGGGCACCCAGGACCCCCTGAACGCCCGCAGCGCCGCCGCGAACGCCCTCGGCTTCGACACCAGTCAGGTCCAGTTCACCAACCTCATGCTCGGCGGCGGCTACGGCCGGCGCCTGCCGTTCTGCTTCGACTACGTCGACCTCGCGGCGCGCATCGCGAAGGCGATGTCGCCGGCCCCGGTCAAGCTGGTGTGGAGCCGCGAGAACGACATTCAGCACGACTACTACCGGCCCGCCGCGATGTGCCGCTACGCCGGCGCCCTCGCCGCCGACGGCCGGCCCCTCGCGGTCGGCGCCCACTACGCGGGGGGCGGCGACCGCGAATCGCTGTTCATGCCGTACGCCATCCCCGACCGGCGCTTCGACGCCAGGGGGGCGTCGCACCATATCCGCGAGGGCGCGTGGCGCTCGGTGCTGAACTCGCAGCACGGCTTCTTCAAGGAGTCGTTCATCGACGAGCTGGCCCACGCCGCCGGCCGCGACCCCTACGAGTACCGGCACCTCCTGATGGACGGCCACCCCCGGTTCCGTGCCGCCCTCGACCACGCGGCGGAGATGGCCGGGTGGGGCCGCCCCCTGCCCGAGGGCGAGGGCCGCGGCATCGCCGTCGCCGAGAGCTTCGGCTCGATCGTCGCCCAGGCCGCGCACGTCGCGGTGTCGCCCGAGGGCGGGCTCCGCGTGCGCAGCGTCTGGGCCGCCGTCGACTGCGGCGACGTCGTCAACCCCGACAGCGCCGCCGCCCAGATCGAGGGCGGCGTCGTCTTCGGCCTCTCCGCCGCCCTCGTCGGCGAGATCACCATCGACGGGGGCCGCGTCGCCGAGAGCAACTTCCACGACCACCGGATGATCCGAATGGCCGACGCCCCCGACGTCCAGGTGGCGTTCATCCGTTCTGGCGAGCGCCCCGGCGGCCTCGGCGAGCCGGGCGTGCCCCCGGTGGCACCCGCCGTCACCAACGCCATCTACGCGGCGACGGGGATCCGGGTGCGGGACCTGCCGATCAAGAACGCGAAGCTGTCGCGGGTGTAGAGCCATCAGCCACGTTGTCGGTCACGCACGGCCGACAAGATCATTTGTCGGTCATTTTTGATATAATGTGGCTGTCAAATTGCGTTGTCGGTCACGCACGGCCGACAACGCAGCTCGGCCGTGCGTCCAATGGACGAGGTCCCGGCCATCGACGGGGGGTCGCTGTGCCGTGTGTCCTTCAACGAGGAGACAAACACAAGTGGCTCGTCGAAGAAGACTGAAGGAGCAGCCCGACGGCGCAGCAGGGTGCACGAAACGCGGAGCGACCGGCCACGGTGCCGAGCCGGCCGGCAAGGCGGGCAGCGCATGACGCCGGCGGTTCGATATCACGCGGGACGGTTTCCGCCCTCCGATCTCGATTGGCCGGCCCTGATTCCCTTCCTCGGTCCCGCCGCCGCCGCGGTGGCGCGCTACGATGGCACGCTTGCTGCGGCCCCGAGCCCGAACATCCTGGTCGCACCCCTGACGACACGGGAAGCAGTGCTCTCGTCACGCATCGAAGGAACGCAGACCACGATGAGCGAGGTGCTGGAGTTCGAGGCCGGGCGGGAACCGGATTCGCCCGCCCGCCGGGATGACATCCGCGAGGTGCTCAACTATCGTGGTGCCCTGCGCCGCGCCGAGGACCTGCTGACGGAGCTGCCTCTCTCGCAGCGGGTCATCCGCGAGGCGCACCGGGTGCTGATGACCGGGGTCCGTGGTGAGGGCCAGGCCCCCGGCGAGTACCGGCGTATACCCAACTGGATCGGGCCGCCGGGATGCGCGGTCGAAGACGCCACGTTCGTCCCTGTCGGGGTGGATGCGCTCCCCGACGCGATGAGCGCCTGGGAACGGTATGTCCATCGGGACGAACCCGACCGGCTGGTTCAACTCGCGGTGTTGCACGCCGAGTTCGAGGCGCTGCACCCGTTCCTGGACGGCAACGGCCGCGTGGGACGCATGCTGGTACCGCTGTTCCTATGGCAGCAGGGTCTCATCCGGGCGCCCATGTTCTACATCAGCGCCTATTTCGAGGCGCACCGCGACGCCTACTACGACGGCTTGCTGGCGGTCTCGCGCGACCGCGACTGGACGGGATGGTGTCGGTTCTTCCTTCAAGCGATGCGGGCGCAGGCCGAGGAGAACCTGACCAAGGCGCAGGGCATCATCGATCTGTACGACAGCCTGAAACGTCACGTAGCAGAGTTGACGCGCTCCCGCTACGCGATTCATGCGCTGGACTGGATCTTCCAGTATCCGATCTTCCGTAGCGCCGACTTCACCTCCACCGCGGGCATCGCGGAACGGACGGCGCGCCGAATCCTCGACGTGCTGTGCGAGGGCGGCGTCCTGCGGATCATCAACCCCGGCAGCGGCCGCCGGACGACCGTGCTGGCGTTCCCCGCCCTCCTGAACGTCGCGGAAGGCAGGCAGGTGTCTTGACGGCCACGCATGACCGTCAACGCTGTTTATCGGCCACTATTGCGTCGATGCGACCGTCAACCAAACGTTGTCGGTCGCTCACTGGGGCGGGATTCGGATGCGCGGCCTGCCGAGCAGGAACGCGAAGCTGTCGCGGATGCAGGGAGCCTCCGGCCGGAACGCAGACCATCAGAGGACGCCGCAGGCCCAGGCGGTCACGCGTCATCAAAGCTCGTCGCGCCGCACCGAATCGCGCGGGTCGTCCGGCCACACCACACTCCGGAACCACCACGGCAGGGCCAGCGCGGCCCCGGAGAGCAGGAAGATCAACAGGTCATTCTCGACGGTCGGCCGCTCCGCGGGCCAAGTGAGGTACAACAGGCCCCCGAAGCCGGCGGCGACGGCGGCCATGAACGCCAGGGGTACCAGCCGGGCGGCAATGCCCGGCGGCTCGACCCGGCGGCTCAGGATCGCGCCGTCGTTCTCTTCGACGCGCGGCGGCTCACGGTCACCCATGGCCCGTGCGGCTCCGTCGGGTCGACTTCGCCGCCCCATCACAGGCCGAGCTGGCCCGCCATGTCGTTGAAGTCGGTGGCCACCAGGTCGAAGTCGGGGTCGGGCGTCAGGTCGCGCTCGACGCCGGGGGCGAACTCCGTCGGCCGGGGGACGTAGCCGGTCCGGAATCCGAGCCGGGCCGACGCCCGGAGGTCGCCCTTGTGGGCGGCGACCATCATGCACTGCTCGGGCTCGAGGCCCAGCAGGTCGGCCGCCGTCAGATACGCCTCGGGGTCGGGCTTGTAGTGCCGGGCCAGCTCGGCCGACAGCACCGCGTCCCACGGGATGCCCGCGTTCTTCGCCATGTTGACGAGCAGGGCCACGTTGCCGTTCGACAGCGACGCGAGCACGTACCGGCGGCGCAGCCGGGTCAGCCCCTCGACGGTGTCGGGCCACGGCGTCAGGCGGTGCCAAGCGCGGTTCAGGTCGTCGAGCTCCTCCTCGGTGAGGCTCTCGAGCCCGTACTTCAGGACCAGCTCGTCGAGGATCATCCGGTGCAGGTCGTCGATCTTCGTCCACCCCAGCTCGCCCCGGCGGACGCGCCCCATGGCGGGGCCGTAGCCGCCGCGCCAGTCGTCGGCGAACGCGGCCCAGTCGGCCTCGATGCCCTTGCGGCGCCCGACCGCCTCGCCTTCGCGGGTGATGCTCGTCCGCCAGTCGACCACCGTGCCGAAGACGTCGAACGTCATCGCCCGCACGCCCCGGATGCGCTCGCTCAACTCCTGCCGCGCCGGAAGCGCCGCGAACGCCTCGGTCCGCACGAACGCCGCCGCCACCAGCCCGGCGGAACCGCTCGCCAGGAACTCCCGCCGCCTCATGCCCCGGTCGGTGCTTGACATCGAAGATCCTCCTGCCGTCCTGTAGCCCGTCGTTGCCTCAGCGTACCGCTTCACCCGCTTCCGTGTCCACGGGCGTTCGCCGACCGCCCCCGGCCCCGCGGCGAAATTTCATGTTGACGGACAACACGAAAAGGCTCATCATGCCCATGTAGGGAGACAACATGGCCGAATCGCGGGCGGACGTGCCGTACGGCGTGCTCGACCTCTTCGTCCTGAAGACCCTCGACGCCATGGGGCCGCTCCACGGGTTCGGGCTCGCCCGCCGCATCGAGCAGACCTCCGGCCAGCGGCTCCAGATCAACCAGGGGTCGATCTATCCGGCCCTGCTGCGGCTCGAGCAGAACGGCTGGATCCGCCACGAGTGGGGCACGTCGGAGAAGAACCGGCGCGCGAAGTACTACGCGCTGACCGACGCCGGCCGCCGACAGCTCGAGAGGCAGGTGGAGAGCTGGGAGCGGACGGCCGCGATCGTCGCGTTGTTCCTGGAGGCGGCACCATGATTCTCCGGCGATGGCTCACGAGCGCAAGAACGCGCCTGCGGGGCGCGGCGGCCGAGCACGAGCTCGACGACGAGCTCCGCACCCACCTGGAGATGGCGGTCGAGGAGAACCTCGCGCGGGGGATGAGCGAACGGGAAGCGCGGCGGACCGCGCACCGCGATCTCGGGGGCGTCACCGCAGTCAAGGAGGCGCGGCGCCAGGCCGACAGCCTGTACTGGCTCGACACGCTGCTGCAGGACCTCCGCTACGGCGCGCGCGTCCTGCGCCGGTCGCCGCGTTTCACCGTCGCGGTGGTCCTCGTCCTCGGGCTCGGCGTCGGGATGACCACGGCGGTGTTCGCCATCGTCGACAGCGTGCTGCTGAACGCGGTGCCGTTCGCCGAGGCGCACCGGCTGGTCGAGCTGCACCGTTTCGGACCAACCGGCGGCGGCCCGAGCCAGCCGGCGGCGATGGTGGAGAGCTGGCGCGACGAGCGGACGCTGTTCGACGGCGTCGAAGCGTACGTCCGCGTGGAGCGTGTCTTCACCGGGGGCGGCGAGCCCGAGACGATGCAGGGCGCGCGGATATCGCCGGGCCTGCTTCCGCTCCTCGGCGTCGCGCCCGAGCTCGGGCGGGCGTTCGCGCTGGACGAGGCGGCGGACGCGGTCGCCATCGTCAGCCACTCGACATGGCTGACCCGTTTCGGCGGCGACGCGGACATCGTCGGCCGTCCGTTGCGCTTCACCGACGGCGCGCTCACGATCGTGGGGGTGATGCCGGCGTCGTTCCGGTTCCCCGACGCGTACACGGTCTTCTGGGAGCCGCTGGACGTGGGCCGCCGGGCCGCCTCCGGCGATGCGGGCGGGCACCGGGTCTCGGTCGTCGCGCGACTCGGGCGGGACGTGACGTTCGAGCAGGCCGATGCCCGGGCGGCGGCGCTGGCCCCCCAGTGGAATCCCGAGTGGTTCTCGACCGGGTACACCACCCGGCTCAGGTCGCTGAACCAGCTCGCGGGGCTCGGCGTCGATGGCCAGTTCGCGTGGGTGCAGCAGCGGCGGGCCGCGCTGTTCCTGCTGTTCGGCCTAGCCGCCTGCGTGCTGCTCATCGCGTGCGCCAACGCCGCCAACCTGTTCCTGTCGCAGGCGTTGTCCCGCACGCGCGAGTTCGCGATCCGGGCCGCCGCGGGGGCGGGCCGGCTGCGGCTGTGCCGTCAGCTCTTGACCGAGGCGGTGCTCGTCTCCGCCCTCGCGGGGCTGCTGGGGCTGGCGTTCGCGGGGTGGCTGGTCGGACTCGCCGACGCCGCGGTGCCGCCGGAGTTCGGCCGGGGGGTGCTAAATCCCATCGACGTGGACGGCCGGGTGGTGTCCTGGGCGGCGGTGGCGGCGCTGCTCGCCGGCGTCGCGGCGACCCTGGCGCCGGCGCTGCGCACGGTCGGCCGGGACCTCATGCAGCCGATGCAGGGGAGCGCGTCTGACCCGGCCAGGGGCCACGGCCGCCTCCGGGGCGGGCTCGTCGCGGTGCAGAACGCCCTGGCCGTGGTGCTGCTGATCGGCACGCTGCTGATGGGGCGCGCGTTGTGGACGCTGCTCGACGTCGACCTCGGCTGGACGGCCGAGAACGCCGTGGCGCTGGAGCCCCGATTGGCCGGGCCCCGCTACGAAGGGGTGGAGGCGCGCTCCCGCTTCCTCGCGCAACTCGCCGACCTGACCGCGGCGGTCCCGGGCGTCGAGCTCGCCGCGCCGGCCGAACAGGTCCCGTCCTTTGCCTCCATGATCTCGTTCGGCCGGCTCGACACCGACGACGCCGACATCGCCCAGGCCGTGGTCACCACCAACTACGTCCCGAACCGCTATTTCGCCGCGGCCGGGATCCCGATTCTCGAGGGACGCGGGTTCGATGCGGACGCCGCCGCGGCCGATGCAGCCCTCGTCAGCCGCGACCTCGCCGACCGGCTGTGGCCGCCGGGCGCCGCCGTCGGGCAGCGCTTTCGGATGCCCGGCCTGGCCGCGTTGAACGACGGCGACTGGCTCACCGTGGTCGGCGTGGCCGGCAGCGTTCATACGAACGCCTTCGGCGGCGCGGAGCGGCCGGATCCGTACGAGATCTACCTGCCCTGGGCCAGCCGGGGCGGCCTGTGGCGACAGCCCCGATTCGTGCTGGTCCGGACGGCCGAGGGCGCGGACCCCATCGGGCTGCTCAAGGAACAGGTGTGGCGGCTCGACCCGGCGCTGCCGGTCACCGTGCACGCCATGGACGACGTGGTCGCGGCCGCCTTCGCCCAGCCGCGTTTCCTCACGACGCTGCTCGCGGCGTTCGCCCTGCTCGCGGTGCTCCTGGCCGGCGCCGGCCTCTATGCGGTGGTGGCCTACGAGACGAGCGCGCGGACGCAGGAGATCGGCGTGCGCGTCGCCCTCGGCGCCACCCGCGGCGCGGTGATCCGGCAGGTCCTCAGCCGCTCCCTGCTGCACTCCGCGACCGGCGCGGCCCTCGGGCTGCTCGGGGCCGCCGCCCTGACCCGGCTGCTGGCACCCCTGCTAAACGCGACGACGGCGACGAATTCAGCGACGTTCGCGGCGGCCGCGGCCTTCCTCCTCGCGGCGGGGGCCGCCGGAGCCTGGCTCCCGGCCCGGCGGGCCGCCCGCACCGACCCCATGGCGGCGCTGCGCGCGGAGTAGCCGCGCACGAGGGCAGCGACCGCATCGAGCCGCATGCTGGGGAGCTTCCTCTTCGGCGTCACCACCGCTGACCGGCTGACGTTTCATCGCGGTACCGCTCGTGCTGGTCGCCGTAGCGCTGTTTGCCTGTTGGCTGCCGGCCCGAGACCCGAGGAAACGCGAGGCGTCCCCATCCAGACCGTGGCCGAGTTCCTGGATCAAGTCGGCGAGCAAGATGGGTTCAGAATCCCGGCGTCGGCGCGGTCAACTCCCGGGCCAACCCGCCGAACGCGGTCTCGGCCCTCCGGATGGCTCCGTCGTTGGTCGCGAACGCCAGCACCATGTTCCGCGAACGCACGAGGATGAGCAGCGCGTACCACAGCGTGTTGCTGCCGTTGTGCCAGAGCACCGGCCCGCCAACCCGGTCGCTTTCGTAGCGTACCCACCCGCTCGCGTAGTCGTCGCGGAACGGCGTGTGCAACCGCTGCCAAGCCGACCGCGGCAGCAGGGGCGGCGGGGTCCCGGATTCTCCTGCCAGGTGGGCCGCGCCGTAGCGCGCCAGGTCGCCGATGGTCATGTGTGCACACCCGGCGGGGGCCATCACCGGGGAGTTGTCGGCGCGGGTCTCGAACGGGTCCATGCGCCATCGGAAGCAGCGCAAGCGGACGGCATGCCCGATCGGCTCCCGGTTCGGCGCATCGCCCCGCGGCGGGCCGAAACCCGCGCTCGCGAGCATCAGGGGGACGAATACGCGCTCCCGCAGCAGGGACTCGTAGGGCTTGCCGCCGACCGTCTCAGCGATGTGGCCGGCGATGGTATAGCCGACGTTGGAGTACGCGAAGCGCTCGCCGGCGGGGGACTTGGGTTCCTTGGCGAGAACCGCCGCGATGAAGCGGCGCCGCGCCGCCACCAGCTCCCCGGCGGTGTCGGGCCAGACGCGCTGCATCTTGATCGGAAAGTTCGCACGGGCGCCCGCCGTGTGTGTCAGCAGGTGGTGCAGCGTGCAGGCGCCCCAGCCGCCCGCCATTTCGATGTCGGGCAGCAGCGCCGACACCGTGTCGTCCGCCGAGAGCAATCCGTCGTCTTCCAGCACGGCCAGCAGCGTGGCCGTCATCGACTTGGTGATCGAGCCGACGTGCCAGCGGTCGTCGACGGTCACCGGGATGCCGGAGCCCCGCCGCCGCTCGCCGCTGGCCGCCGCCCCGACAAGCCGCCCGTCGGTCATCACGGCGACGGCCACCCCGGTCAGCCCGGTCTCATCCCGCAACCGGCGCACGCGGGCCTCGAGACGCCCCTGGAAGTCTCCGTCCACCTCACCCCCCTCCAGTTGATGGACGAGGCGCAAGGGGCGTCGGTTCGAGTGGACGCGGTCGTGTTTCAGTCGTCCGCCTCTGGATGGCCTCGGGGAGAGGCCAGCAGGGTCAAGGCAGCCCGAACACGAACAGGTTGTTCCCCGCGCTCGGGCTGATCTCCGGGGTCAGGCGGATGAACCCCGACGCGGTGCCCGCGGTGCCGGTGCTGACCGCCACGTACTGCCGGCCGTCGACCGCGTAGGTGATGGGGAAGCCGGTGACGGCCGAGCCGAGGTTCACCTCCCACAGCACCTCGCCGGTCTCGTCGTCGAAGGCCCGGAAGCGCCCGTTGACGTCGCCGCCGAACACGAGGCCGCCGCCGGTGGCGACGAGCGACATGGTGGCGGACCGTTGCTCGTGGAGCCACTCGGTGGCCCCCGTCTCGGCCGAGATCGCGTGCACGGTGCCGAGCTGGTCGTGGCCCGGCGCGAACTGGTTGCGCACCGCGAGGGCGTAGAGGGCCATGCCGCCCTCGCGGGTGGCCATCATCCGCGCGCAGGCGTTGCGCAGGGGCATGTACATGGTGTTGGTACGCGGGCTGTACGCGCCCGCCTCCCAGTCCTTGCCGCCGATCCAGGTGGGACAGGCCAGCACCTCCTGCCCCTCGGCGCTGAAGACGACCTCGGCGTTCTCGGTCACGTCCCCGGTCGCGCCGTCGATGGCGCTGATGACGTTCTGGGTCACCGTCGGCCGCGCCCACAGGAACTCGCCGGTGGCGCGGTCGAGGGTGTAGACCACGCCGGTCTTGCCGGGGATGCCGGTCAGCACCCGCCGCACCGCGCCGGGCTCGAGCCGCGGGTTGATCCAGCTCACCGCCTCGGGGTCCGGGGCCACGGCGGTGTCGACGAGCAGCCGCTCGAAGGGATGGTCGAGGTCCCAGTGGTCGTTCAGGTGCTGGTAGTACCACACGATCTCGCCGGTGTCGCCGTCGAGGGCGAGCGTCGAGTTGTGGTACAGGTGCTGGTTCCCGACGCCTCCGAGCATGAACTTCGGGGCCGGCGAGGTGACCGACGTCCCAATGTAGACGAGGTTCAGGGCGGGGTCGTAGCTCGGGGCCATCCACGAGCCGACGTGGACGCGCTCCTCGAAGGGGATGCCGCCCCACGTCTCGTCGCCCGGCTCGCCGGGGGCGGGGACGGTGCGCCGCCGCCACACCTCGGCCCCCGTCGCGGCGTCGTGGGCGGTGATGACGCACGCGTCGGGGCCTCCCCGCGGCATGCAGCTCCGTCCCGAGACGACCTTGCCGCCGGCGATGATGGGGCCGGACGAGTGGCGGGCGGGGTTGGTCCGGTAGTCGAGGATCGCGGTCTCCCACGCGAGCCGGCCGGTCGCCGCGTCGAGGGCGAAGACGTGGTTGTCGACGCTCGTGTCGATGATGTGACGGCCGTAGATGGCGATGTTGCGGTTGGTCGTCAGACCGCCGACGTACTCCTCGACATCGTCGGGAGACTCGCGCCGGTGCTCCCAGACGAGGTCGCCGGTGACCGCGTCGATGGCCTGGATGACGTCGCCCGGGTTCGGCATGTAGAGGACGCCGTCGTAGGCGAGCGGCGTCCCCTCCTGGCTGCCCGCGGTCAGGCCGCGCGACCACACCATGCGTAGCGTCCCGACGTTGTCGCGGTCGATCTGGTCGAGGGGGCTGTAGCCCCAGCCGTCCGGCGTCCGCCGCCACGACAGCCAGTCGGCCGGCGCGGGGTCCTCGAGCATCGCGTCGGTGACGGGGACGAACGACGTGGGGGACTCGGCCTGCGCGCTGGCGAAGACCGGCGTCAGCAGCATCGGGAGCGCCGCGGCCACGAGCACAACGCCGCGCGCAACGAGACACGTCGGGTGCATGTCAGCCTCCGTTCCGGCAGGTTCCGCCGCCTGCACGACTTTAGCACGAGGGTTCAGAATCCCGGCGTAGGCGCGGTCATCGGAGACCTCCCCATCCGGTCCATCCGGTCGAGCAAGCTACTTTCCTGCGGTAAGATCGAGAATAAGATGACTTCGGTTCGTGTCACAGACGCAACGACCGACGACCGCACCCGATCGATCCGGATCTCATCGGCCGCGTACTCCCATCTCGCCGAGGTGGCGCGTCAACTGGACACCGGCATCTCCTTCACGGCCAATCTGCTCATCGCCGAAGGGACGGTTCGGACCGTAGGCGCAACCGCCGACGGGGATTCCCGCTCGATCTGGATCTCGCCCGCCGCGTATCACCACCTCGTCGGCATATCGCGCAAGCTGAGCCTGAGTATCTCCCGCGCCGCCCATCTGCTCATCATCAGCGGAACGAAGGAGACCATTGAGGACGCGCTGCTCGCACGTGCACATCGGCACGCCGCCATCGGCCCCGGGAGGGCCGCGGAGACCGCGACGCGGCTTGATCCGCACGAACGCCGACTTGTTCCGGCGGCTGTCTTGATGCCGCCGCTCGTGCACCCGACGGTGCCCGCCGTCAAGGCGATCCACGGGAAGTGCTCGTGGCCCACGGAGGAGCGCTGTGGCGAGGTCAGCGTTCGTAGCCCTCGGGAGTCTGTGCTCGGGGTTCCGGCGGGGGTGCGGAGGCTGGTGGCGCGGCGATGTGGTCCATCGCGTTGATCCGGGCGATGTTCCCGCGGCTCGCGGTGTCGAACACGGTTTGGTCGCGGCCGCCGGCGTCGATCGCGGCGCGGATGGCTCCGAGGACCTGGGGCGCAGTCACGGGACCGTTGTTGTTCAGGTGGGAGCCGACGCCCGATTGCATCAGGGCTCTGCCGGGGTCGGCGGCGTCGTAGGACTCGGGGTCGAGAGCGCCGATGGCCGCGGTCTTGCGGATCGTGAGACGGTTATCGTCGAGGTCGATCCGGAGGCGGGTGTACCGGTGATCCCGGAACGCCTTGGCGGCGTCGCGGCCGAGGGTGACGCCGTCGGTGCGTTCCGAGCCCTGGATGGCGTCGTCGAAGCGGCGGGCGAGCGTGCCGCCAGCGTTGCGCCAAGCGCTTTCGATTGCGGCTGCGCTTTGCTTCGAGACCATGCTGGCCGCGGTCGCGAGGGCGGCCGGGTCCTCGTCGGCCGCGGTGAGGATGTCGAAAACGTCGCGCACGAGCATCTGGCCGACGCGCTGGAGCTTGCCGTGCAGGATCTGCGTGCTGGAGAGGACCTGCTCGATGTGGTGGTCGACGGCGGCTTCGCACTGACCGTAGGGCGGGTCGGGCCGGAAGGTGGACAAATCGATGCTTCCGTGCTCGAACGCGACCTTCACTCGGGCGCCGGCCACGGCTTCCGGGGTGCCGCCCAACTGCGTCACGATGTTGCGGTCGTTGTCCTGGAGTACGTCGATCAGGCTGTTCCTGCCGGGGAGGAGCACGTCGATGTCCGTGCTCAGGCGATGTCGCCAGCGGGCGGCCAGGACGGTTCCGCCGCCCAGGTGGGGCGGGATGGCGCTTCGGAACATCTCGGGCGGGATCGCATGGATGATGTGCCGCTTCGAGGCCCACAGGCTGCCCGCCGGTTCCGGCAGGGTCAGGTTCTCCATCGGTTCTCCGTGCGGGGCGTCGAGAAGGCGTTGATCTGGCGGACTCGGTGCGGCGGGACGTGGCCTTGCCGGTGGGCTGCCCGCGCGAGCTGCCGCCACGTGAAGGCCCCTTCGAGATGTGCGTTGACGAGGTCCTCAAAGGAGGCTTCGTTGATCAGGACGGCGGCTATGGACTGCTGCCGGTTGGTGGGGTTGTCGGCCCGCATGGCGTCGTGGAGCTCGACGCTGGTGGGCCGGGTCCGCCAGCCTGCGCAGGCACCGCAGAGCAGTCCGCGGATCGTCTGGGAGTGCGCTCCAGTCCGGGCGGGGTCGGCGTCCGGGCGGATCGCCGCGAGTTCGAAGCGCGTGGAGTACCGGTCGTCGAACGTCTGAGCGGACTCCAGGACCGGGTCGGTAACGGAGGCCTCGTGCCGGCGCCGGGTCTCTTCCCTGCTCCATACCCAGGTGACCCCAGGGCGTGGGCTTGCCTCGGAGCTGGCGTCCGTGTCGATAGTCGTGCGGTTCGCGGCTTCGCGGGCGGGCATGTTGTCCTCGGGCAGAGAGACCCGCGTCCCGCCACTTGGCGGCGACCTTCCGGGTTCAGCCGCTGCCGATCTTCCGGGTCCGTGAAGTGCCGTGAGCTTCATCTGGTTGATTATGCTGCAATTCGGGGCGGGCGCAACGCGGTGGACAGCCGGGGCCGTTCCGGCGGATTCCGTCAGAAGTCGACGACCAGGAAGCCGTAGGGGTAGCGGCTCACGCCGCCGGGGGTCCGTTCGCGGATCACCGCCCCGGGGGCGAGGTGGCCGTAGCCGCTGCCCAGGAGCAGGCGCTCGTTGAATCGAACGCGCAGCGTCAGGTCGACCTCGACGCCGACGCGGGTGGCGCCGCCGGCGGCGTGCGACGGTACGATCTGCCTTAGCGACGGCGCGTAGAGGCCGTCGCCCGGGGTCGACAGATCGAAGTTGCGGACGTCTACGCGAACCGACGTGCGTGCCGTCGGCTGCACCGCGAACCCCACCCTCATCTCGCGCAGATTCCGCGCGCTGAACAAGTCCGCGAAGCCGGAGTGCTGGTGGCCGGTCGGGTACATGGGGTCGAAGGTGGAGCTGAGACCGTCCGCCGCGTCGCGGTCCCCGCTGGCTTCCGTGAATTCCACGGAAACGCTCGGCCGCATCGGCGCATCGATGGTCCACGTGGCCACCACGGAACCGAACCAGGCGCCGATGCGCCCCGGTCCCGAACGACCGCCCTGCCAGGCGGCCTCCGTCACCAGGTCCAGACCCGTCGGCACCTGCCGCAAGACGCGCACGCCGATCGTGCGGCGCCGCTCGGGCCCGACCGCCTCTCCGCGGTCGTGCGCGGCGTCGAGCGACCGCCTCAGGAGGTACGACTCGACCCGCACGCCGGTCCGGGGCTCGAGCCAGCCGTAGGCCCCGTAGAGGTCTCCCAGTTCGTGGAACGGATTGAGCCCCGCCGGCTCGCGCCGCACCTCGGCGGCGCCGAACAGGTCGAGGCCGGCGTACCGCCGTTGGAGGAAGAGGCGCACCGCGTCGAACGAGCGCCCGGTGTTGCGCCAGTCGTTGCGGCTGAGGATGCGCTCGGCACCGTACACCAACTCCTGACGCCCGACGCGCACCCTGACGGCGCCGCCCGGCGCCGCGATGTCCACATAGCCCTGATGCAGGTCGGCGGGGTCGCGCAGCGCCGGTCTGGACGCCGCCAGCCCCGGCGACCGCGAGTCCTGCATCTCGGCGACCGCGAGCAGGGTGTCCGTCAACCGCGCCGTCAGCCGCACCCGCAGCCGGCTCAGCACGTAGGCTTCGTCGGCCCGCGGGTCGAACCCGATGTCGCGACGCGTCTCGGGCCGGAAACGCCAGGACCCGCCGATTTCCAAACGGCGGTCCCGCGGCCTTGCCGCCGGTCCGGCGCCAGCGCGCCGCGGGCTCGACGCGACGGCGGCAGGCTCCTCCGCCGGTTCGTCGAGATGCTGCCCCGCCACCGGTACCGAAACGCCGACCGCCAGCGCCAATGTGAAGATGCGAACGCCCATGCCCGCTCCCAAGATTCTATGCCGGGGCGGAAACCGCTGGCCTTGCGCGGGCGCTCCAAGCGTTGATAACGTGGAGCGGATCGACGGAATGCACCGTTCTACGGCGCAGACTCCTCGGGTAGAGTTGAGGAGCATGGACTATGAAGTGATCGGCGCAACGCTGGCCGTCGTCGGCGCCTTGTTGTGGATTCGGCGCGGTCTGCGAGCCGACCTGCGCCATGAGATCGGCGAGGTGCACGGTGAAATCGCCGAGGTTCGCGCCGACATTCGCGCCATGAACGCACGCATCGACGCGATCCTGCCGGCACGCTCCGGCGATTAGAGCCTGCTGAGATCCCACGCGCTTCTACGGCCTCAGTACTCCCGGAAGATCCGCCGGATCTCGTCGAGGTCGCGGGTCTTCGTCAGGGCGAGCATCAGGAGGATGCGGGCCTTCTGCGGGTTGAGGCTGTCGCCCGCGATCATGCCCCGCGCGTCGTAGCCGGGGAGGGGCACGACGCGGCCGCTGCCGGTCCGGTTCGACCGGACGACGACCGGGCGCCGGGCCTCGGGCAGCGACATGACGCGGTCGAGGGCGGCGCGCTCGACCTGCGAGACGAGGCCCGCGCCGGTGCCCGCCAGCACGATGCCGTCAACCCCGATGTCGATCAGGGTCTCGATCAGCACCGGGTTCGGCTCGACGTACGAGTAGACGATGTCGACGGTCGGGAACCCGTCGACCCCGGCCACGTCGAACTCCGAGCCGGCGGTGTGCCGCTTCGTCGGCGCGCGGTAGAAGGCCACCCGGTCGCCGTCGACGTAGCCGAGGAACCCGAGGTCGCGCGACTGGAACGTCTCGACCCGGTAGGTGCTCGTCTTGGTGACGTCGCGGGCGGCGTTGATCTCGTCGTTCATGACCACCAGCACGCCCTTGCCCCGCGCCTCCGGGGAGACGGCGGTGCGCACCGCGTTCAGCAGGTTGAGGGGGCCGTCGGTGCCGATGGCGGTCGCCGGCCGCTGCGCGCCGACGAGGACCACCGGCCGGTCGTGCCGCACCGTCAGGTTGAGGAAGTAGGCGGTCTCCTCGAGGGTGTTGGTGCCGTGGGTGACGACGACCCCCGCGACGCCGGGATCGCCGGTGAAGATCTCGTCGATGCGGCGGGCCAGGGTCAGCCAGTCGTCGAAGGTGATGTTGGGGCTGCCGATGTTGGCGACCTGCTCGACCCGCACGGTCGCGTGCTCCGCGATGGCCGGCACCGCCGCGACGAGCTGCTCGCCCGAGAACGCCCCCGACCGGTACTGCGTCAGGCTGGTCGCCGACTGCCCGCCGCCCGATATCGTCCCCCCGGTCGCGAGCACCCACACCACCGGCGGCTCGCCGGCCGCCTCCTGGGCATGGGCGGGCGGGGCGAGTCCCAGGGCCCCGGCGGCAACGGAGACAGCGGCAAGAAGGAACACCGCCGGCAGCCACCGGCTCCGGCGAGCTGTCGTCGCGGCCCTGGTCGGCTGCGACCGCGGGTCGCGCCGGTCGGCTTCCGCGAGACCGGTAACGCATCGCGCGCCCATGAGACGCGCCGTCTGTCGTGTCATCGTCCGATTTTGATGGTCGAGCCGTCCGAAGACAAGCGCGACGGGAACCCCGCCGCGCTTCGGACCCGCGCCCGAACGCGGATCAGCGCCGGCCCGGGCCGTAGAGCACGCGCCCCGGCCGGGCGCCGGTGTGCCCGCCGCCGTCGACGACGAGGGTCCCGTTCACCAGCACGTACTCGACGCCCTCCGAGTACTGGTGCGGCTCGGCGAAGGTGGCGTGATCGATGACGCGGTCCGGATCGAAGACCGTGAGGTCGGCGAAGAACCCCTCCCGCACCAGCCCGCGGTCGCGCAGACCGATGCGCTGGGCGGTCGCGCCGCTCATCTTGCGCACCGCCGCCTCGAGGGTCAGCACCCCCCGCTCGCGCACGTAGCGGCCGAGGACGCGCGCGAAGGTGCCGTATTCGCGCGGATGGGGCACGCCCTCGCCGAAGACGGACACGCCGCCGTCCGAGCCGATGGCGGTGGCCGGGTGCCGCATGATGCGCTCGACGTCGGCCTCGTCCATCGCGTGGTAGATGGCGCGCGCGCCGCCGTTCTCTATGATTTCGATCACGAGGTCGGCCCCGGCCGCCACCGTCGCCGGTTCGCCGCGGTCGGCGAGGATGTCGGCGAGGCTCTTGCCCTCGAGCGAACGGTCCCACGGGCAGAGGCCGATGACGATGTTCGCGGGGTCGCCGCCGCCGCGGTCGTGCTCGATGCGGTAGACGATCTCCCCGCGGATGCGCCGGCGGGTCTCGGGGTCCGCGAGCCGCGCGACGAGCTCGGCCGCGCCCCCCTCCTGCGCCCATTGCGGGACGATGGCGGTGATCGAGGTCTGCGACGCGGTGTAGGGGTACTGGTCGATGGTGATGTCGACGCCGCGCGCCCGCGCCGCGTCGACGAGGGCGAGGCTGTCGGCGCTGCGCCCCCACGCGGGGCGCCCGATCGCCTTGTGGTGGGTCATCTGCACGGGGATGCCCGCCTCCTCGCCGATGCGGATCGTCTCGCGCACCGAGTCGAGCAGCCCCTGCCCCTCGTCGCGCATGTGCGAGATGTAGATGCCGCCGTAGCGCGCCGCCACCTCCGAGAGCGCGATGACCTCCTCGATCGGCGTGAAGCTGCCCGGCACGTAGAAGAGCCCCGTCGACAGGCCGAGCGCGCCCGCCTCCATGGCCTCGGCGACGAGCGCGAGCATGCGGTCGAGCTCGTCGCGCGTCGGCTCGCGGTCCTCGGTCCCGAGCACCTCGCGGCGAATCGTGCCCTGGCCGGCGAAGACCGCCCAGTTGGGGCTGATGCCGGTGGCGTCGATTTCCTCCAGGTGCTCGCCGACGGGCCACGGCGAGCTGCCGTCGTTGCCCTCGGTCAGGGTGGTGACGCCCTGCAGCAGGTAGTTGTCGGCGGTGGGCACGTCGAAGATGCCGCGCACCGCGTGGGTGTGCGGATCGATGAACCCGGGCGCGACGATGAGCCCCGCGGCGTCCACCACGCGGTCCGCCGCCGCGCCGGACAGGTCGCCGACGCGCGCGATGCGGTCGCCGCGCACCCCGACGTCGGCGTGGATCCACGGATTGCCGGTGCCGTCGACGACCCGGCCGCCGCGCACGATCAGATCGAAACGCTCCGCCTCCTGCGCGGGCGCGGTCGCCGCGATCAGGGCCAGCACCAGGAACAGCATCGGAACCCGTCGATCCATCGGTCACCTCCCGCGGGCCGCCCCGCCGGCTTCCCGCTCAATGCGCCGGCACGATGCGGACGACGCGGTCGTCGCCGGGGGCCGGCGTCCCCCGGCCGTCCCGGTTGCTCGTCGCGACGTAGAGGCCGCCGTCGGGGCCGGTCGCGACGTCCGCGAGTCGGCCGAACCGGCCGTCGAGCAGCCGCTCGGCGGCGGCGATGCGGTCCGGATCGGTGGGATCGAACCGTATCCGGATCAGGTGGGCGCCGTCGAGGGCGGCGACGAACAGGTCGTTGCGGAAGCCCGCGATGGCCGCCCCGGCGTAGAAGGACGCGCCGGCGGGCGCGACAGACGGCGAGAGGCTCAGCGCCGGCGGGCGCGTCCCGGGCGGCGGGCGGAACCCGTCGGCGGCGGGCCCGCCGTAGTCGGCACCCGCCTCGATGCGGTTGATCTCGCCGGGGCCGGTCCCGCCCGGCTCGGCCGCCCACAGCGCGCCGGTCAGGGGATGCCAGTCGAAACCGCCGGGACCGAAGTGGCCGAGCGAATACACCGGCGACGCGAAGGGGTTGCCGGCGGGCGCCGCGCCGTTCACGCGGACGCGCAGCATCTTGCCGGCGTACGAGGCGATGTCCCGCGCCCCGCCCGCCTCGCCCGCGCCCCCCAGGGCCGCGTAGAGCAGGCCGTCGGGGCCGAATCGGAGCCGGCCGGCCGGCGGGGCGAGGCCGACCGGCAGATCGTCGAGCAGGACGGCGGCCTGGGCCAGGACGCCGCCGACCTCCCGGTACCGGACGAGGCGGCCGGCCGCCGCGCCCGGCCGCTCGCCCGCCTGGAGCAGGTAGACGAGGCCGTTGTCCGGGAACGCGGGGTCGAGCGCGAGATCGAGCAGGCGCGTTCCCTCGCCCGCGGCCGCCCCGCCCCCCGCGAGCCCCCCCGCCCCGGCGCGAACCCGCGCGGGCGCGCCGGCCCGCCGGCTCGGGCCGCGCCCGACCGACAGGGCCAGCCCGGGCCGCCGCGCCCCGGGCCGCAGCACCCAGACCCGGCCCCCCTGCTCCGCCACGAACAGGCGCCCGTCCGGGGCGAAGTCGAGGCTCGCCGGCGCCGCCAGGCCCGTCACCACGGTCTCCGCCCGGAACACGGTGCCGTCGGCGGCGGTGAAGACGTCGACGGTCGCGCGAGAGGCGTCGCCGCCCGCGCCGAAGGGGTCGCCCGCCGCGGTTCCACCGAGGCCGGCCGCGCCCCGTCCCGCGGCCCCCTCCCGCCCGCCGGGCGCCCCCGGGCCGGGCGTAGCGGGCGCGGCGGGCGCCGCGGCGCCGGGCGGACGGATGATCGGCGGGCGGCCGTCGCCGCCGCGCCCGAAGAAGATGAAGTCGTTGCTGAACAGCCCGCCCGGGTTCTGCACCTGCAGGAAGCGCATGCCCGGTCCCGCCACGACCTCGACCACGAGCCGTTCGCCGTCGCAGTCGGGCAGGGTGCCGCGCTCGCACCGCACCGAGCCCGGCACGCGCCGGCCGTCGACATACAGGTGGGCGCCGTCCCGGACGTGCCGCCCGCTCAGGACCATGGTGTTGTCCGCGCTCGACAGCACCGGGAACTCCTGCGGCCCCCGCTGCGCCTCGATCGGCCCCACGCTCCAGAGGGCGGGCTGCGGGTGGTCGACGTCCACGTTGGGGCCCAGGCGTCCCGTGAACGTGCCGACGAAGCGGCCGGCGGCGGAGAGGGTCGTCAGCTCCGGCCGGCTGAACGACCGCGCGCCCGCGCCGCCGGCGCCCCGTTCCCGGTAGACGCCGCCGTCGAACTGCAGTGCCACGGGTGATGCCCGCGGCCCCGATGCCGGCGTCGCCCGCGACCCCGACCCCGGCACCGGCCGCGGCCCCGACACCGACCCTGCCCGGGCCGCCGCCCCCCGCGCGGGCGCGCCCGCCGGCGAGGCGTGTCCGCCGTCGATCAGCACGCCCTCGCCCCGCAGCACGATGCCGCCCTCGGCGGCCGACAGCTCCAGCGCGTCGAGCAGGTCGTCGGTCTGCGCGGCACCGGCCGAGGCGGCGTTGAGGGTGACCTGCCGGGCGAACGACCCCGAGAAGCCCGTGCTGCCCTCCGTCACCATGTTCCAGAAGTTCTGGCGCGCGGACAGGGTGGCCCCCCACATGCTCCGTTCGGGAAAGCCGTTCTCGCGGTCGCGTCGCCCGCGGAGGTCGATGACGTTCCACCGGCCCTGCGGCAGGATGAGCCAACGGTCGTAGGCGCCGCGCCACGTGGGCGCGTCCATGCCCGTGCCCGGGGTGTTGGTGCTGACCCAGAACGGCATGCGGTGGCAGTTGCCGCAGACGTTGACGCGCCGGTCGTCGCCGTCCGGCACCCCGTCGATGTGGAACGCCTCGAACCCGAACACCGCCGACGGCGTCAGGACGTTATCGTAAGCGCGCCGCTGCGCCGGCGGATAGGGCACCGCGAGCAGGAACGCCGCCAGGTCGTCGCGCTCGGCCCCGGTCAGCGCGCCCGCCTTCCCCTCGTCGTTGACCGGGCAGCCGCCCACCAGGCACATGGTCGTGGCGAGGGTGCGGTCCACCAAGTCGCGCGTGCAGGTCGTCTCGTCGTCGGCGCGGCAGTTGGGCGGGCTCTCGCCCCGGATGTTGGCGGTGTTGTTGCCCCCGTAGGGGTCGCCGGGGATGCCGTCCCAGTGGTACGGCGCGGTGTCGCGCAGCCCGCGCACCGGCATCGTCGAGCGGGGCGGAATCTGCGTGCACCCGCGCTGGTCGCAGATCGGCGTCGCGAGCACCCAGACGAGCTGGTCGGTGTGGGCGTCGGGATGGCAGCTCTCGCACGAGAAGGTGCCCGTGGACGAGGCCCCGGCGTCGTTGAACGCGATGCGCCCGCGCTTGACGGCGGGGTGGGTGGGGTCGTCGAGGGCAACGGTGGAGACGACGCGGGGGGCGGCGGGGTCGCCGACGTCGACGAGCGAGACGGTGTTGGCGACGGCGTTGAGCACCCAGGCGCGCCGCGGCCGGCCCTCGCCGTCCGACTCGAGGGCGATGCCGCGCGGCACCGCGCCGACCTCGGCGCGCCCGAGCACCGCGCCGCTCGCGGCGTCGACGGTGAAGACGGTGTCCGACCCCGCCGCCGACACGACCAGCGTCGAGTCGTCGCCGCTCACCTCGATCGCGAACGGCGTGGCGAGGGCCGCGCCCGGCTCGGGATGCGCCGGCGGCAACGGCTCCAGCTCGATGAACTCCGGGGCCCCGCACGCGCCTCCGCCGCAGTCGACGCGGGTGATGCGGTTCAGGAACGCGCGGTTCTCCATCTCCGCGAGGCCGTGCTTCAGGGTGCCGGCGCGCCCGTTGGCGTCGTTGCGCGCCTCGGTCTGCGCGACGAAGACGCGCCCCGCCGAATCGACGGCGAGCCCGTAGAGCAGGGTGCCCACGGTGTCGACGACCTCGACGAGCTCGTCGGTCGCGGTGTCGAAGACGAACAGGTCGCGGTCGGGCACCTCGGGGTGCCGGACGATGTCGACGTCGATGCCGAGCGACAGGACGTTGTTGTTGTCGACCACGTGCACCTGCGCGTCGAACGTGCAGAGGTCGCCGTCGATCGGACCGCGGCAGCCAGAGATCTGCGTCTGGTTGTTGGACTCGAAGGGGATGACGTAGAGGCGGTCGCCGCGCACGGCGAGGGCGCGCGGGTCCTGCGCGGTGATGGCGAGGCTGCCCACCGGCTCGCGGTCCGCCACGTCGACGACCGCGACCCGGTTCTCGGACGACAGGGTGACATAGGCCTTGGCGTCGCTCGCGAAGGCGACGCCCACCGGCTCGTCGAACCGCGTGATCCGGCCGGCGGGGCCGAGGTCCTGCACGGTGGCGACGACCTGCAGGTGGGTGGGGCTCGCGGGATCGGCGTCGATCACGCTCACCGAGTCGGAGACGTGGTTCGCGACCCACACCTCCCGGCCGTCGGGCCGGACCGCGACGCCCACGGGGTCGATGCCGACGGGGACGCGCGCGACGACGGCGAGGGTCGAGGCGTCGATGACGTCGACGGTGTCGGCCGGGGTGTTGGCGACGAAGACCCGGCCGCCGCTGACCGCGATGGGCGCGGCGTGCGGGCTCATGAACGTGGGGTGCCCCACGTCGCCGCCCGGCGGCTGCGCGCGCGAGGCCGCGGGCGCGGCCAGCAGCAGTCCGACGACCAGCATGCCGGTCAGCGAACGGCGTCTCGTCTTTCCCATCGACGTCCCCCACCCGGTGCGGCAGACGGTCTCGCTACTGCTGCGCGGCCGCCTCGGCCTCCAGCGCGCGGGCACCGCCGAGCATCAGGGGCATCGAGTGGTGCCCCTCGTGGCAGGCGTATTCCCACATGTCCTCGTCGAGCCGCAGCATCGGCACCTCGTAGGTCCACGGGCGTTCCCACGTCCCGGGGTCGTCCACGGTGGCTTGGTACGACAGCGTGCCGGCGTCGACGCGGGTCAGCCGCTCGGTCAGGCGCATGCTCCCGCTGGTGCTGCGCCACTGCCGGCGGGGGTCGAAGTTGGCGGTCTCGATGACGAGGGTGTCGCCCTCCCAGCGCCCGCGCGAAGTGCCCGACCATTGCAGGAACGAAGGGTCGAGGGCGGGGCGCCCGTCGAGGGGGACGATGCGCACGGTGTGCACCATCTCCGTCATGATGGCGACGTGGTCGGGGGTCTGGAACACCTGCATGTTGTTGTTGTAGGCGCTCGGGTTCATCGGGGGCCCCGCGTTGAACCCCAGGATGCAGCGGTCGTAGGTGCTGAAGTCCAGCCACGAGTCGGCCGGCTGCGCGCGCCGGTGCGCGGCGCGGGCGGCGGCGCGCTCCTGGCCGTCCGGCGTCATCGCGGGGTAGCGGCCGTTCGGGGGATCGACGATGAGGGACGTGCGCCGCGTCCCCACCGCCTGCAGGCCCTGGTCGAGCCACGTGTGGTTGTACGAGCCGTTCCCCCCGTCGGGGCGCCGGTCGACGTTGGTCCCCGCCTCGGTCCGCTGCGCGGGCAGGTTCAGGAAGTTGTTGAGACGGTCGAGGGCCCGCTGCTCCAGCGCGGCCACCGCCTCCTCGGTCAGGAAGGCCTGGTCCCCGAGCGCCTCCGGCCGCTGCATCGGGGTGATGCTGCGGAAGTCCCAGACGCCGCCCAAGTCGGGCGCGCCCCACGCGGTCCGCGGCGGGTCGTCCTGGGCCCCGGCAGGGGCCGCGCCCACCCCGACGGCAAACAGACACACCGCGATAGACACCGCGGTCATTCGATGGCTCATCCTGTCCTCCTCGTGCTGCTCCGCGCTGGCCGGGCCGGCTCGACTCGCCGCCTGAGCGGCCGCGCCTGTCCGGCCTTCCGCCGATTATCCCCGATTGGGGACCGCGTCACGCAACCCCCGACAGCCGAAGCATCGAACGCGTATAATCGCCATAATCTCGTCCAGACACCTCTCGCACCGGAGGTAGCAGATGCGCAAGTCAGCCTTGGCGGCGTTCGCGGTTCCGACCCTCGTGCTCGCGTTCGCGGCCTCGCCGGCCCTCGCCCAGTCGGACGGCGGCATGCCGATGCGGACCCCCGACGGGCACCCCGACATCTCCGGCGTGTTCACGTTCCGAACCCTGACGCCAATGCAGCGGCCGGCCCAGTTCGCGGATCGCGAGACCCTGGACCCGGAGACCGCGGCGGCGTTCGAGGCATCGGAGCGGACGCGGCAGAACCGCGACCTGTTCGACCCCATCGCGGGGGCGCCGAACGCGGGCTACCAGCCGCGCGCGGCGGGCGGGGTGCTCTCCTACAACGAGTTCTGGTACGAGCGCGGCATCGAGCTGACGTCGGACAAGCGGACGTCCCTCATCGTCGATCCGCCCAACGGGCGCTACCCCCCGCTGACCGAGGCGGCCCGGCAGGCCGACGCGGAGCGGAGGGCGTACCGGCGCGAGCACATGTACGACTCGTACGAGAACCGGAGCATGGGCGACCGTTGCATCGCGTTCACCAAGTCGGGCCCGCCCATGCGGCCGGGGGCGTACAACAACAACCTGATGATCTTCCAGACCGCCGACCACGTGGCGATCCTCACCGAGCAGGCGCGCCAGCACCGCATCATCCCCCTCGACGACGTGGAGAAGCCGCGGATCGAGCAGATCGCGGGCGTGTCGCGGGGGCGCTGGGAGGGCGAGACGCTGGTCGTCGAGACCGCGCAGTACCGCGACTGGGGTAACGGGACCATCGGCCCGAGCCTGCGCCTCGTCGAGCGGTTCACCCGGCTCGACCCGGACACCGTCGCCTACGAGTACACGGTGAACGATTCCGAGCGGTACACCGCGCCCTACACCGTCATGCTGCCGTTCCGGCGCACCGACGGCGAGATCTTCGAGTACGCCTGCCACGAGGGCAACATCGGACTGTACGGCATCCTCGCCGGCGCGCGGAACCTCGAGCGCCTCGGGCGCGAGCTGCGGCCCTGATGGATGACCTGCGCGAGCGAAGGAGCCAGTGATGAATCGTCTTTCTCATGGGCGCGTCGGGATCGGCGCGCTGTTGGCGGCATGCGTCACCCTGGCCCCGGCCGCGGGGTGGGCCCAGCCGGCGTCGCCGGAAGCCTGGGAAGCCCCGCGCACTCCCTGGGGCGACCCCGACATCGGGGGCGTCTGGAACAGCTCGACGGTGACGCCGCTCGAGCGCCCGGAGGCCCTGGCCGACCAGGCGTTCCTGACCGAGGAGGAGGCGGCGGCGGTCGAGGCGCGCGTCGTCGAGGCCAACGCCCGCGCGAACGCGCCGAGCGAGGTGCGCACCGAGCCCCTGCCGGTGGGCGGCAACGTCGGCGCGTACAACGCGTTCTGGATCGACCGCGGGACGACCGTGGTCCCCACGCGGCGCACCTCGCTCGTGGTCGACCCGCCGAACGGACGGCTGCCCGCCCTCACGCCGGAGGCCGAGGCACACGTCAACTCGCCGGCGCGGCAGCGGCTGAAGGCGGTGCGCGAGGGCGCGGTGCCGGCCGACTCCTACGCGCAGTTCGACTGGGGCGACCGGTGCATCTGGTACCGTGGCGTCCCCTCGCTGCCCACCGCCTACAACAACAACTACCAGATCGTGCAGACCCCCGACGTCATCGCCATCGTGCAGGAGCACATCCACGACGTGCGCTTCATCCACCTCGACGGGCGCCCGCGCATCGACGGGCGCGTCAGCCAGTTCGGCGGGCACTCGCTGGGGCGCTGGGAGGGCGAGACGCTGGTGGTCGAGACGGCCGGCTTCGGCGACCGCGCCTACCTCTTCTCGTCCGGCCCCGGCCCCCAGGGCGGCACCAACTGGGACCTGAGCCCCGACCTGCGGGTCGTGGAGCGGTTCACCCGCGTAGCCCCGGGAATCCTCGACTACGCCTTCACGGTCGACGACCCCAACGTCTGGACCACGCCGTGGACCGGCTCCTCCCCGTGGGCGCGCGGCGACCAGCCCCTCTACGAGTACGCCTGCCACGAGGGCAACTACGGGATGACAAACATCCTCGCCGGCTCGCGCGCCGCGGAGGCGGGCGGCCGGGACCGGTAGAGGTCAGGGCTCGACGCTCGGACGAGTCACTGCCCGTGCGCCGAGCCCCTGCCGCCGGTCCAACTTCAACAGTCCCTGCCGCGCCGTCACCCAGGCCCGTTCCATGCTCTGTTGTCACGCCTCGTCGCGGGAGCGACCTGCCCGCTGTCTGCCTGCTGTCCGATGGCGCGTCGCCGGTCTCATCGCGAGACGGCGTTTCGCCACGAGCCTCCAGGGCGTCGCTGGAGGGTGTCGAGTCGCGAGGGCCCCCCTCCTCGGGGCGGCGGTGCTGACCGGCGCCGTCGGCGCGAGCGCGCAGTCGCCGGAGCTGGTGACGGATCGTCCCGACCAGACCGAGTCGGCCACCGTCGTGCCGCGGGGCCTGCTGCAGGTCGAGACGGGCTACCTGTTCACCCGCGAAGGAGACGTCGACAGCCACGCCGCGCCCGGCACGCTCTTCCGCATCGGCCTCGGCGGGCGCACGGAGCTCAGACTCGGCCACGCCGGCGTCATGGGAACGGAAGGACGCCGCGGCGCCGGCGACAGCGAGCTCGGCGCCAAGGTCAACCTCATCCCCCAGGCGGACGGCTGGCGGCCCGAGCTTGCGCTCCTTGGCGACCTGTCGTTGCCGACCGGCGGCCGTGGCTTCTCGAGCGGCGGTACCGACCCGTCGTTCCTCGTGGCGTTCGCCCACGAGCTCGGGCCACGGCTATCCTTGGGTTACAACGCCGGGGCGGCGTGGGAATCCTCGCCGGATCGGGAGGAGCGCGACGCCTTCCTCGTGTACTCGCTGGCCCTCGGCACCGGCCTGACCGACCGCCTAGGGGCGTTCATCGAGGTCTTCGGCGACCGGCAGGTCACGGACGAGGTCGCGACCGCCGCGTCCGCGGATGCCGGCTTGACATTTCTGGTGACCGACATCCTTCAACTCGACGTCTCCGTCGGCCGCGCGCTCCGAGGTCCCGCCGACGACGTGTTCGTCGGCGCCGGGCTGAGCCTTCGATTGCCGCGCTGAGAATCGTCCCAGTTTCTCGTGACGTTGTTCGTGGGCGTTCCTGCCCGCCGCCGGTGGAACACGAGCGCCGGCCGGCCGTCGCCGGCGGTCAGCCGCTCCACCCGCACCCCGAACACCGACGCCACGAGGTCGTCGTCGAGCACTTCGGCGGAAGGACCCGTCGCCCGCACGCGCCCGTCCTGAAGCACCGCAACGGTGTCCGCCCAGCGCGAGACGACGTTGAGATCG
Source organism: Vicinamibacterales bacterium (assembly GCA_963664545.2). Classification (GTDB taxonomy): domain Bacteria; phylum Acidobacteriota; class Vicinamibacteria; order Vicinamibacterales; family UBA8438; genus JAJEEA01. The sequence continues at coordinate 6,408,960 of OY761475.2, forward strand.
TGCAGCGCGAGGGCGATGGTCGCCCCGCCCTCGGCCAGCTCCCGCAGCAGGGTAAGGGTCTCGATGACGTGGTCGACGTCGAGGTTGGCGGTGGGCTCGTCGAGCAGGATCACGTTCGAGCCGGTGGCGAGGCTGCGCGCGATGACCGCGCGCCGGCGCTCGCCGCCCGACAGCTCGGTGACCGGGCGGCCGGCGAGGTGCGCGACGTCCGCGCGCGACATGGCGGCGGCGACGGCGGCGGCGTCGGCCGGGCCGGGGTCGTCGAACCGGCCCAGGTGGGGGTGCCGTCCCATCGTCACCAGCTCCCGCACCGTGAACGGGACGTCCACGTGGGTGTCCTGGGGCACGAAGCTGATGCGCCGCGCCAGCAGTTGGCGCGAGAATCCCGACAGGTCGGTCGCGTCGAGGCTGGCGCGGCCGCCGGTCGGCGTCCAGAGCCCGGCCATGAGCCGCAGGGCCGTCGACTTCCCCGCCCCGTTCGGGCCGATGAGCGCGGTGACGCGGGCGGGCAACGCCTCGACGGTGACGTCGCGCACGAGGTGGCGGTTCCCGATGCGGAGGCTGGCCCGATCGAGCCGCAGGCTCATGGCGCGGCGTCCCCACCGCGGCGCCCCGCTGGACCCCGGCCGTCCACTTCGGACCGATCGAGCCGCAGGCTCATAGCGCGGCCATCCCTCCGCGCTGCCGGCGCAGCAGGTAGAGGAAGAACGGCGCGCCGCAGGCGGCGGTGATGATGCCGAGGCGGATCTCCGTGGGCGGGTGGACGGTGCGGGCGAGCAGGTCGCAGACGATGACGAACAGCGCGCCGCCGAGCATCGCGGCCGGCAGCAGGGTGCGGTGCGAGGGTCCGAGCACGAGCCGCAGCATGTGCGGCACGATGAGGCCGACGAAGCCGATGACCCCGCTCACCGCCACCGCGGCGCCGGTCAGCATGGCCGCCGTCGCCAGCATCGTCCGGCGCACCCGCTCGACGTCGACGCCGAGGCTCGCCGCGGTCTCCTCGCCGAGCAGCAGCAGGTCGAGGTCGCGCGTGTGCCAACGCGCCGCCACCGCGCCCAGCGCGACCGGCGGCAGGCACATCCAGACGTGGGTCCACGTGCGGTTGTCGAGCCCGCCCATCAGCCAGAACACCACCTCGTTGGCGACCTGCCAGTTGACGACGCTCAGCGATATCAACAGCGTGGCGACGGCCGTCGACAGCGATCCGAGGGCGATGCCGGCCAGCAGCAGCGTCGCGATCGGCGTACGCCCCGCCCGGGTGGCGACGGCGTAGACGGTGGCGAGCGCGGCCAGCGCGCCCGCGAAGGCGAACAGCGGGAGCCAGAAGACGGCCGCGGCCGCGAGGCCGCTGACGAACGTCACCACCGCCCCCAGCGCCGCGCCCTGGCTGATGCCGATGACGCTGGGCTCGGCCAGGGGGTTGCGGAAGAGCCCCTGCATCTGCGTCCCCGCCACCGCGAGGGCGCCCCCCACCAGGGCCGCGACGACCACGCGCGGGGTGCGGATGAGCCAGACGATGACCTGCTCGGCCTCGGAGATCTCTCCCAGGTCGATCCAGCCGGCCGGCAGCGCCCGCGACGCCAGCACCCGGACGACCGTGCCCCAGGCGATGCCGGTGCTGCCGACGGCGATCCCCGCCACCGCCGCCGCTACGAGCAGGACCGCCAGCAGCGGCAGGCCGACCCGAGCGGCGCCGCGGACTCCCGGCCGGCGTTCGGCGTCGGTCACGGCGCGTCCGGTTGCGGCGGCGCCGCGGACTCCCGGCCGGCGTTCGGCGTCGGTCACGGCGCGTCCGGTTGCGGCGGCGCCGCGGACTCCCGGCCGGCGTTCGGCGTCGGTCACGGCGCGTCCGGTTGCGGCGGCGCCGCGGACTCCCGGCCGGCGTTCGGTGTCGGTCACGGCGCGTCCGGTTGCGGCGGCGCCGCGGACTCCCGGCCGGCGTTCGGTGTCGGTCACGGCGCGTCCGGATAGAGCGCGGCGGCCACCGTCTCGGTCAGCCCCGCCGCGTACTGCGACATGGTGATGAACTGCCGGTGGTCGATGACGAGGACCTGTCCGGTCCGCCCCGCCGCCGTCACCGCCACCGCCGGATGGTCGAGAAGGCGCCGCCGCACAGCGTCCTCCGCGCCGGCCGGCGCGTCGGCGATGATCCAGTCCGGGTCCCAAGCGGCGATCTGCTCGCTGCCGATCGCGCCGTGCGGCCCGACGCCCCGCTCGGCCGCGACGTTCACCGCGCCGAGCTCGGTCAGGATATGGTCGAAAAGCGAGCCCGCGCCGAACGTGCCGGAGAAGGCGACGTAGACGAGCACACGGGGCCGCGGGCCCTCGGCCGGACGGCGCGCCACCGCCGCCGCGATGCGTTCGCGGAACCGCCGTATCACCCGCTCGGCCGCTCGCTCCTCACCCGTGAGCCGGCCCACGGTCTCCAGGCCGGCGGCGATCTGCGGGAAGTCCTCGAACACCGTCAACAGGCGGAAAGTGGGGATGCCCGCGCCCCGCGCCAGCGCCACGTAGTCGGCGCGGGCCGTGTTCGACGCGATCAGCAGGTCGGGACGGCGCCGCAGGAGGGCCTCGGGCTCGCCGGCCACCGCGACGTCCATCTCGTCCACCACGTCGGCGACGAAGCTGTAGCGCCGGTCGTGGGCGACCGCGCTGACCGCGGCGATGCGCGACGGGTGCACCACGGCGAACAGGAAGTGGTCGGTCACCAGGGCCTGCGACGCGATCCGCGCCGGCGGCCGCGGCAGCCGGAGCGCGTCGCCGGCGTGGTCGCGCACCGTGCGCGGGAACCCGAGCGGCGCGGCCGCGGTCTGTCCGGCGAGGGTCCGGCCTGCGCGCATGTCGGCGCTCCAGAGCCAGCCGGCCAGCAGCAGGGCGAGGCACAGCGCGACCTCGAGCCCGGCCCGCAGCCGTCCGCGCGACAGAGGAATGGACAGCTTCATCGGCTCACCACGCGCGCGACCACTTCGGGCCGCCCGCCTCTCCGGTCCGCAGGGCCGCGTCGGCGCCCGCCTCGACTTCGATCTGCCGGCCGAGAATCCACAGCAGGTCGGAGAGCCGGTTCAGGTACGCCAGCAGGTCCGCGCCGACCTCCTCCCCCGATTCCGCGAGCTGCACCACCCGCCGCTCCGCCCGGCGGCACACCGCCCGCGCGACGTCGAGGGCGGCCGACGCGGCGTGCTCGCCGGGAATCGCCCAGTCGCCCAGCACGCCCTCGATCGCCTCGATGCGCCGGACCTCGGCCGTGAGCCGCTCGACCATCGCGGCGGTGACCGCCGGCGCTTGGCCGGGACGGGGCGTCGGGGTCGCCAGCTCGCCGCCGACCGCGAACAGCTCGCGCTGGATGCTCTTGAGCAGTTCCCCCACCCCGTCGTCCTCGCAGGTCGCGCGGGCGAGGCCGATCTGGCTGTTCAGCTCGTCGACCGCCCCGTAGGCCTCGACGCGCGGTGACGCCTTCGAGACGCGCCCGCCGCCGACCAGCCCGGTCTCGCCGCGGTCGCCGTGTTTGGTGACGATGCTCATGTCGATGCCTCCGCTGCCGTTCCCGCCCGCTGCCGTTCCCGCCCGCTGCCGTTCCCGCCCGCTGCCGTTCCCGCCCGCTGCCGTTCCCGCCCGCTGCCGTTCTCGCCGCTGCCGTTCCCGCCACCGGCACGCCGCGGCCGCTCCGCGTATGATGTGCACCTTGGTGGGTCGCGCCCCGCGCTCGGCGCACCCGCGCCGCCCGACGCCCGGCCCCCGCCGCTGCGCGCGGACGGGACGGGTGCGCAGGAGGCCCTCCGTAGAGCGCGACGCCCCGGCAACCGATGGGAATGTCCGACTACCAGCTCGCGGAATGCCGGCTCGTCACCCGGGCGACGAGGGGCACGCAAGCAGTGCGACGAGCCATGACAGGCGGGAACCTCCTCTCGGCGTGTCCACGCGCCGAAGTTCGCGGACGGGCAGACCCGTCCGCTGGGTTGTGCGACCCTCCCGTCGATCGGTCTCCTGACTCGCGGATCGACGCGGAACGGCAAGGTCTTCCCATGCCGGCGCGACCTTCCGGTCGCGTTGGGAGTCTCGCTGGCGCGAAACTCCGGCGGCGCATTCGCCGCGCCGAGCACAGTGACCGGCGCCCATCGGCGCCCGCGTGCCGCCCGCTCCCCGCATACAGTGGCGGGACCGTGTGGGATTCTCACCCACTTCCCGGAATCGTCGGGAGCAGAACTGTCGCCCGGCAGTATAGCACCTCGTCTTCACGCCTTGCCGCTCCGGCGCCCGCCCCCTCGCCGGCGACCGGGACGGGGCCGCCGCGACGCGGGGCTTCACCACCCGTCGATCGATGACCCCGGTGGAGCGACACTCGACGTCCGACGTGCTCCTGCGGACCGATCGGTTCGCGGCCCGGCGGGCCGGGCGCTTCCTGCTCGTCGAGCTGCTGACGCCGCACCGCGTCGTCAGCACTTCCGCCGTGGGCGGCGGGCAGCGCGAGGACGTTTCGTTTCTCGTCAACCACCAGAGCTGCGAGGCGGCGGGCGACGCCGTCCGCTACGAGCACATCGCGCGGCTCGGACCCGCGGCGTACCACGCGGCGGCCTGCGCCGAGATCGGCGTTCCTCCCGACCGCACGGCGCTCATGGGCACCGCCGCCAACATGGCGTGCGCGGCCCACGGGTCCGCCGACTTCGACGAGCTTCGTGTGGACGCCTTCGCCACCGCCGGGGTCGCCGGCAACGCGGCCCGCGCCGGCGACCCCGCACGCTGGACGGAAGGCGGGGACGGGCGCTGGCGGCGGGTCGAGGACGACGTCGCCGACACCCCCGCTGCCGGGACGGCGCCCCGCGACGGGACGATCAACATCATCCTGCTGCTCGACTGTCCGGTCACCCCGGCCGCCCAGACGCGGGCCGCGGTCACGCTGACCGAGGCGAAGTCCGCGGCCCTGGCCGAGCTGGCCGCGCCCAGCCGGTACTCGCCCACCATCGCCACTGGGACCGGCACCGACCAGTTCTGCCTCGCCGCCCCCCTCGACCCGGGCCGGACGCCCCGGACCGCGACCGGCCCCCACGCCAAACTCGGGGAGCTCATCGGCCGGGCCGTGATGCAGGCGGTCAAGGAGGCGCTGCGCTGGCAGAACGGCCTCGAACCCTCCCTCACCCGCGGGCTATTCCACGCCCTCGGACGCTTCGGGGTGACCGAGCCGCGCGCGCTCGCGCGGCTCGCGGAGCTGCTGCCGGCCGAGCAGTATGCGCTGCTCGACCGCAACCGGAACGCGGTGTTCTACGAGCCCGGCGTCGCCGCCGCCGCCTACGCGCTCGCCGCCGTGCTCGACCGCGCGGCGTTCGGGACGCTTCCCCCGGGCGCGGCCACCGAGGCGCTGCGGCAGCAGGCCGCGTGCCTCGCGTGCGCGCTCGCCGCCCGCCCCCTCGACTGGCCGGCGTTCCGCGCGCGGCTCGCGCAGGCCTCCGACGATCCGGTCGAGCTGGTGCTGCGCGCGCTCGCCGCCGGCTGGAGCGCCAAGTGGACCTGAGCCCGCTGCTGCCGCGCGCCGATCTGCTCGTGGCGGCGGCCGCGCTCGACTGGGCACTCGGCGATCCCGTCTACCGCGGCCATCCCGTGCGGCTGATGGGGGCGTCGCTCTCCGCGGGCGAGCGGATGCTGCGCGCCGCGGGATGCGACGGCCGCGTCGGCGGCTGCCTGCTCTTCGTGCTGCTCGTCGCCCTGTCGGTGGGCGGCCTCTCCCTCGCGCTGCTCGGCGCGGCACGGCTGCACCCGGCCGCCAGCGCGGCCCTGCACCTGTTCGTGCTCTACAGCCTGCTCGCCCTCGGCGACCTGCTCGCCCACGGCGCCGCCGTCGACCGCGCCGCCGCCGCGGGCGATCTGCCGGCGGCGCGGCGCGCCGTCGCGCGGCTGGTGGGGCGCGACATCGACCGCATGGACGCCGCCGCCTGCCGGCGCGCCGCCATCGAGAGCCTCGCCGAGAACCTCGTCGACGGCGTCGTCGCCCCCATCGCCTGGTACGCCGTCCTCGGCGTGCCGGGCCTCGTGCTGTGCAAGGTCGTCAGCACCATGGACTCGATGGTCGGCTACCGGACGCCGCGCTATCTGCGATTCGGCTGGTGCGGCGCGCGCCTCGACGACGCCGTGCAGGCGGCGCCCGCCCGCGCGACCTGGCTCCTGATCGCGCTCGCGGCCGGCGCGCTGCCCGGCTGCTCCGGCCGAGGTGCCTTCGTAACCGGCTGGCGGCAACACGCCGTCGTGCCCGGACCGAACCCCGGCTGGAGCGAGGCGGCCATGGCCGGCGCCCTCGCACGCCGCCTCGCCGGCCCGATATGGCTTCAAGGCCGACTGGTCACCGAGATATGGCTCGGCGACGCGGGACACCCGCCCGGCGGGACGGCCGTCGACTACGGGCGGGCGCGCGCCGTCGTCTACCTGACCGCGACGCTCGCGCTCGCCGCCGCGGTCGGCGGCATCTGGTTCGCGCGGGCAACTTGAAGACTCTTCCCCATCCGCACACCGACAGCATGGCGGACACGGAATCCGGAGCGACGGAACCTCCGATCGGGGCTCCTCACGAGCCGGCGGACCCCCCACCCGCCCCGCGGCCCCGCGGCCCGGGACCCGTGCTACCATAGGTGCCGAATCACGAGCAGGTTTCTTCCACCCAGAAGCCCCCGCTCAGAGCAGCGGGTATCGCTTGGCGGGCCGCCAAGCCTCCCTCCTCCTCCCGGATTCTCTCGATATCCGCCCCCCATGCAGGCGGGCGACGACCACTCGGGTTCCGCGCAGGGTGAACGCGGGCCCAGGAGCCACGATACAGATGACGTTCGCCGAACTGGGCCTCCGTCCGGAACTCGTCCGCGCCGTCGGCGGCGCCGGCTACACCACGCCCACCCCGATACAGGAACGCGGCATCCCCCTGGCGCTGAAGGGGCGAGACCTCATCGCCTGCGCCCAGACCGGCACCGGCAAGACCGCCGCGTTTCTCCTCCCGATCCTGCACCGACTCGCTGGCGGGCCGCCGACGCGGCGCCCGCGCGCCCTCGTCGTCACCCCGACCCGCGAGCTGGCGGCGCAGATCGGAGAGATGGCCGAGCAGTACGGCGCTCACCTGCGCCTGCGCAGCACCGTCATCTTCGGGGGCGTCGGCATCGAGCCGCAGACCCGCCGCCTCCGACGCGGGCTCGACCTGTTGATCGCGACCCCCGGCCGGCTGCTCGACCATGTGCGCCAGGGGCACGCGCAACTCGGCCATGTCGAGGTCGTCGTGCTCGACGAGGCGGACCGCATGCTCGACATGGGCTTCCTGCCCGACGTGCGGCGCATCCTCGGCGCGCTCCCCGCGACCCGTCAGAACCTGTTCTTCTCGGCCACAATGCCGGACGAGATCGAGGACCTGATCCGACGCACGACGAACGCCCCCGCGATGCTGGAGGTCGCGCGCCGGGCGACGCCGGTCGTCGCGGTCAGCCAGATTGTCCACCCCGTGGCGACGACCGGCAAGAAGGAGCTCCTCGCGTGGCTGCTCCGGAAGCCGGAAATGGGGCAGACCCTCGTCTTCACCCGCACGAAGGCACGGGCCAATCAGTTGGCGAAGCGCCTCGGCAGGTCGGGGCGGCAGGTCGCGGCCATTCACGGGAACAAGAGCCAGAGCGCCCGGACGCGCGCGCTGGCCGGCTTCCGCGCCGGGCGCATCGACACGCTCGTGGCCACCGACATCGCGGCGCGCGGGATCGACGTCGACGGCATCAGCCACGTGGTGAACTTCGACCTGCCCACGGTGCCCGAAGACTACGTGCACCGCATCGGGCGCACGGGCCGCGCCGGGGCGAGCGGCCACGCGATCTCGCTGGCCGCCCCCGAGGAACGGCCGCAGCTCGCGGCCATCGAGCGGCTCGTGGGACGGGCGCTTCCGCAGGAGATCGTCCCGGGGTTCGCACCCGCCGACACGCCGGCCCCACCGCCCGGCGCGCCGCGACCGCGGTCGCGCTCGTCCCGGCCCGGCGGCGGACACCGCCGCCGATCCGCGCCGGGGTCGGGCCGTCCGGCCGCACGCGGCACCCGCACCGCGGCAGCGCACCGCCGCGCGTCACGCTAGCCGGAGAGCGACGCGCACGCGCGCTGGATGCGCCGGCAGGCCTCCTCGAGCCGGTCGGTGGCGAGCGCGTAGGAGACGCGGAAGTACGGCGAGAGGCCGAACGCCTCGCCGTGCACCACCGCGACCTCCTCGCGGTCGAGGAGGTACTTCGCGAAGTCGCCGTCGTTCTCGATGACGCCGCCGTCCGGCGTCCGCCGGCCGACAGCCCCCCCGCAGTCCACGTAGAGGTAGAAGGCGCCGTCCGGCGCGCGGCACGAGAGCCCGTCGGCCCGGCCGAGCATCTCGACGGCGAGGTCGCGCCGCCGCTCGAACACCGCCAGGTTGTCGCGGATGAACGCCTGGTCGCCGTCGAGCGCCTCGACCCCCGCCCACTGGCTGATGCTCGACGCCCCGCTGGTCGTCTGCGACTGCACCTTCGACATCGCCGCGACGAGCGGCTTCGGCCCCGCCCCGTAGCCGATGCGCCAGCCCGTCATGCAGTACGCCTTCGACAGCCCGTTCATGGTCAGGGTGCGCTCGAACAGGTCCGGCGCGACCTGCGCCATCGTGGCGAACGGCCCGCCGCCGTAGATGATGTGCTCGTAGATGTCGTCGGCGAGCACCCACACGCGGGGGTGGCGGCGCAGCACCTCGGCGAGCCCCTCCAGGTCCCGCGGCGAGTACACCGCCCCGGACGGGTTGCCGGGGTTGTTCAGGATCAGCCACTTCGTCCGCCCGGTGATCGCGCCGTCGAGCTGCTCCGGCGTCATCCGGAACCCGTTCGCGGCGTCGGCGGCGACCACCACCGGGTTCCCGCCCGCGAGCAGGGTCATGTCGGGATAGCTCACCCAGAACGGCGCGGGGACGACGACCTCGTCATCGGGGTCGAGGGTAGCCGCGAGGGCGTTGTAGATAACCTGCTTGCCGCCGTTCGAGACGATCACCTGGTCGGGGGCGTAGCGCAGTCCGTTCTCGCGCTCGAGCTTGCGGCAAACCGCCTCGCGCAGCTCGGGGATGCCGGCGATGGGCGGGTACTTCGTCTTCCCGTCGATGATCGCCCGCATCGCCGCGATCTTGATGGGGTCCGGCGTGTCGAAGTCCGGCTCGCCCGCCGAAAGGGCGATGACGTCGCGGCCGGCCCGCGCCATCTCCATCGCCTTCCCGGAGATCATGGCGGCGGGCGAGGCCTTGATGCGGCTCATGCGTTGGGCGGCGATGGACATCACGGGCTCCTGAAGCGTCTCGATGGCGGGCGAAGGACGGGACCGGCCGGCGGAGAGTACCACGCCCGAGCGCCGGCGGTCGACCCGGCCGGCCGCGAGAGTGCCGCGCGAGGCGTCTCCCGCAACCCCGGGCGAAGTCCCTACGATTCCCCTGGATGGGCCGGCCCCGGCGGCAGGTCCGGGCCGCAGCGGCGTGATCGAACGGACCCGCGCGGCGCCGCCCCTCTGAGGCCGCTGGATTCGGCCTTGACCTCCGGCGATCGCGCGGGCATTCTTCGTACGCAGACCGTGACCGATCGAGGAGCGCCATGACCACACTTCGACGGAACCTCGCTCGCAACGCCGCGCTGACGGCGCTGTGCACGCTGGCCCTCTTCGCGGGCAGCGCCACCGGGGAACGCGGCGCCCAGGCCCCGCCGGACGAGTGCACGCCGGGCACCACCTGCGGCCCCCTGCCGTCGAGCGCCCGCGAGTACGCCGCGATGTGCGCGTTGGAGCTCGGCGTCGCGCCCACCGTCGACTGCGGTGCGGGCGTCCTCCTTCCGATCACCGTCGACGGCGTCGAGGTGTTCGAAGACCCGGGCCTGCACGAGTGCGACAAGGCCAGCCTGCAGATCGGCGACTGCATGCCCGGCTCGAGCCTGCAGCGCTTCGAGGGCAGGAACGCCGACGGCACGCCGAGGCCCGACGTGGTGTGGGTGAGCTTCTGCCGCCACGACGGGCGCGACGACGTGGTGGGCTTCGACATGCCCGATTCCGTGCAGTTGATCGGCTACAACTACGACACCGGGGCGACCTGCTTCTTCGAGTCGGGCGACAACCGGCCCTGGACCCACGTGGACGAAAACAACCGTCTGCTCGGCGTGCTCCCCGGGCCCGACGACCCGGCGTTCGACCAGGCCTACACGGTGCCGGGCGTCCAGTGCGTGCGGTGCCACCAGGCCGACCCGTTCAACCACAACCCCTGGATCAACAGCGCGCGCCTGCCCGAGAACCCGCGCCAACCCGTGCTTCCTGTGCTGCGCGGCCCCAACCCGCCCTACTACGTCGTGGGCGCGCAGGACTGGGACATGCGGACCATCCACATCGAGGGCAACGGCTGCCTCGGGTGCCACCGCATCGGCATGGAGACCCTGGCCGAGTACACCGGCGACCACTGGGACCCCAACGAGCACATGCCGCCCCACGCCCCCGGCTCCCTCGCCGACGACTACGCCGAGCTCGTCGCGTGCTGGGAGAACGGCCCCGAGAACACCCCCGGCTGCGACTGGGTCATCCCGCCGGCCGGCGACTGCGACGGCGGCGTCGTGGGAGCCGACTACCCGCACGCCGCGGCCCGCTTCAACCGCGGGACGGGGGACGAGGGTCCCCGCCCGGACGGCGAGTGGCGCCGGCCGGGGTGCTGACGCGCTCTCCCCGCCTCGGCAGTCCGTACCCGGCTGCGCACCATCTACGATGTGGCGCCGGCCGGGGTGCTGACGCCCTCCCCGCGCTTCGCCGGCCGGTCGTCGTTGCCGCGCCGAGCGCAACGCTTCCGGCTTCGGTGCCGGAGGCTGTTCCGGCTTCGGTGCCGGAGGCTGTTCCGGCTTCGGCAGTCGGGCGGACGCGCTTGGCGGTGCGCGGTCTCCCTCCGCGCGCGGTCGGACGGGCCTTCGCGACGGGCTGCGAGACGCCTGACCGGACTACATACAGGATGACCGGAAGGGCCGCCGGCCGTGCCTCGTCACTCGGTTGCCGATGGACGCCATCGGCGCGCGGCGCGATAATCTCACCATGCCTCTCATATCGCGCCTCGCCTGTTGCTCCCTGCTCCTGGTCGCCTTGGCCCTGCTGTCGTCGGCCGTTGGCCCGTCGTCCCCCGCGACCGGGACAGGGTTGAGCGCCGAGATCGAGGCGGCCGGCACCCCGGAGCAGGCGCCCGCGACCGAATCACCCAACCCCGGGAGGCCGATGCCCTTCCTGGCCACCGAGTACGCCGCCATGTGCGAGCCGGAGCTCGGCCGCATCCCGAAGATCGCCTGCGACGACGGCGTCCTCATCCCGATCCTGGTCGACGGCGTCGAGGTGTCCGAAGATCCCGGCAACCACGCCTGCGACCACCCGGACGGGCTGCGGGGCGGCTGCTCCCCGGGCTCGCGCCTCGGGCACGTGGAGGGGCGCGACGCCGCGGGCAACCCCCTGCCGCACGTCTCCTGGGTGTACTTCTGCCGCTCGGTGGGCCCGGAGAACCTCGAACGCTACGGCTGGGGCTCGGTGCAGATGATCGGTTACAACCGCCGGTCGGGCGCGACCTGCTTCTTCGAGGCCGCCGACGGCCGGCGGTCGCTGCCCGAGGATCATCCCGCCAACGCCGAGATCCAGGACCAGCGGCCGTGGGTCTCGTTCGACGGGCACCGCATGGTGGGTCAACTGCCCGGACCCGACGACCCCGACTTCAACGACGCCTTCATGCCCCCGCCGCCCGCCGACATGAACGGGGACGGCGAGCCCGACGTCGTGCAGTGCGTCCAGTGCCACCAGTCCGGCCCATTCATCCACGACCCCTTCATGGACAGCGCCCGCGACCCCGACGACCCCAGCCGCCCCGTCATGCCCGAGATCACCGGCCGGGACGTGCCCTACTACGTGGTCGGGGGCTCCGACTGGGACATGCGCACCATCTACATCGAGGGCAACCGCTGCCTCGGCTGCCACAGCGCCCCGATGGAGATTTCGCAGGTCTTCGAGGCCGCGCAGCTCGAGGTGAACAGCTTCATGCCCCCGCACGCTCCCGGCAGCATGGCCGACGACTACCAGGCGCTCGTCGACTGCTGGCTCGCGGGGCCGGAGAACACGCCGGGCTGCGACTGGGTCGTGCCGTCGGCGCGGGGGCGCGAGGGCGGGGTCGTGGGCGACGACTACCCGCACAAGAGCGACTACTTCAACCAGCCCGGCGGAAAGCGTGGCGACGACGAGGGCAAGGACTGACGACCGGCAGCTCAGGGCAGCTCTCGCCAGTCGGCCACTCGTCCGTCGGTCCATCCCTCGCCTCGTGGGCGGAGTCGCGCTGGCGTGGCGCCGGGTCTGGCTCGCCGACCCGATCAACGGCGCCAAGGGTGCCGGCATGACGAGTCGCTGGTGTGGTGCCGGGTTTGGCTCGACGACCTGCGGCTGGACCCGCGGCCGGACCCGCGGCGGCCCCTCGTCTGCGCGACCAGTCTGCATGCCGCAGACCTTCACGCGCCCGTCGGATCTTGCCGGACCGTTCGGTGCGGATTACGATGAGCGCGAATCGGACCGAAGGAACCAGGCCGTTGCCGTCCACGGAGAGCGAGAGACCATGAGGAAAGTCGCCACCAAGCTGTGGCCGGTGACGTTGCTCGTCGCAGGCGTCGCCGCCCAGGGCCCGGCCGTGTCGGAGGCCCAGGGCCCGGCCGTGTCGGAGAACGTCTACTTCGGCGACCTGCACCTGCACACGCGCTACTCGAACGACGCCGCGACGTTCGGCACGACGCGCACCCCGGACGACGCCTACCGCTACGCCAAGGGCGAGGCGGTCCCGCACGTGGGCGGCATCGAGATTCAGCTCCGGACGCCGCTCGACTTCCTGGCGGTGACCGACCACGCCGAGAACCTCGGCCGCCGGCAGGCGGGGCCGAATCCTCCCCCGGACCTCGGGCGCGCGGTCTGGGCCGAGATCGTCGCGGCGGCGGTCAGGCACTACGCGCCGGGCGAGTTCACCACGTTCGCCGCCTACGAGTGGACGGTCGGCACGCGCGAGGGCAACCTGCACCGCAACGTCATCTTCGCGGGTACCGACGACCTGCCCTTCCCGTTCTCGCGGCTCGATTCCGACAACCCGGAAGACCTCTGGGACTTCCTGGACGCGCAGCGCGCCCGCGGCGTCGAGGCGCTGGCGATTCCCCACAACTCGAACGTCAGCAACGGCAAGATGTTCGCGCTGGTCGACTTCGCGGGGGCGCCGATGACCGCCGACTACGCCGCCCAGCGCCTGCGCAACGAGCCGGTGGTGGAGATCACCCAGGCCAAGGGCACGTCCGAGACCCACCCGGTGCTGTCGCCGAACGACGAGTTCGCCGACTTCGAGCTGTTCCCGGAGCTCCTCCTCGCGAACCGCCCCATCGGCGGGGACGGCCCCCGCGCCGGGGTGGTCCGCGTCGACGGGCTCGTGCCCGGCAGCTACGCGCGCGAGGCGCTCGTCAACGGGGTGCGGATGCAGGCCGAGCGGGGGTTCAACCCGTACCAGTTCGGCTTCGTCGGCGCGACCGACTTCCACTCGGGCACGTCGGCGGTGGAAGAGGACAACATGACGAGCCTGTCCGGCGACCTGGTCGACGGGACCCTCGAGGATCGGCTCGTCACCAACACCTGGAGCCGGCTGCCGTTCGTCGCGCGCAGCGCCTCCGGCCTCACCGCGGCCTGGGCCAACGAGAACACCCGCGACGAGCTCTACGCCGCGTTCCGCCGCCGGGAGACCTACGCCACGACGGGGACCCGCATCACCGTGCGCTTCTTCGGGGGCTGGGACTACGCCGACGACGTGCTCGACGGCGACGACTGGGTCGCGCGGGGGTACGCCGGCGGCGTCCCCATGGGCGGGGTGCTGCGCGGGGCCGAGGGCGAGGCGCCGACGTTCGTCATCCGGGCCGCGAAGGACCCGGTGGCGGCCAACCTCGACCGCATCCAGGTCATCAAGGGCTGGAGCGCGGACGGCGGGACGTTCGAGCGCATCTACGACGTCGCGCTGTCCGACGGCCGGCGGGTCGGCCCCACCGGGAAGGCGCCGCCGGTCGGCAACACCGTCGACGTCATGCGCGCGACGTACACCAACGACATCGGCGCGGCGTCGCTCGAGGCGGTCTGGCGGGACCCCGACTTCGACCCCGACGTGCACGCGGTCTACTACGTGCGGGTGATCGAGATCCCCACCCCGCGCTGGTCGACCTACGACACCGCGGCGGCGGGCCTCCCCCCGCGCGGCGACGTGATGCCGACGTTGCAGGAGCGGGCGTACACGTCCCCGATCTGGTACATGCCGGACAACTAGTGCCCCGCCCAACACCGGTCTCCAGGCTCCCGGCGCGGCGGCGTCCGGACGAGGGTGGGGTAGAATGCGACCTTGAGAGTTGACGAGCTTGTCGAGGCGCTCGAGCGCCGACAGCGGTCCGTTCGCCGTCCTGAAAGGAGAGTGCTCAGATGAGGAACAGAAGAATCCCGTTTGCAGCTTCGGCGGCCTTCGGTGCGTTGGTGCTGGCCGGGCTATCGTTCGTGGCCGAGCCGCAGGCGCAGGAGCCGCCTCCGATGGGCTTCTTCGTCACCAGTACCGGCCTCGGCGACGGCGCCAACCTGGGTGGGCTCGATGGCGCGGACGCCCACTGCCAGACGCTGGCCGCCGCGGTGGGCGCCGGCGACCGCACCTGGCGGGCCTACCTGAGCACGCAGGGCCCCGGGGCCGTCGACGCGCGTGATCGGATCGGGGAAGGACCGTGGGCGAACGCGGAGGGCCTCGTCATGGCCACCAGCGTCGAACGCCTGCACTACGACAACTCCACCTTCAACTGGACCCACAGCTTGGACGAGAACGGCAACCAGTTCGCGTCACGCATCGACGGAGACCCCGACTTCACGGAGCACGACGTGCTGACGGGCACCCAGATCGACGGCACGGCGTTTCCGGAGGGCGACGACCGCACCTGCGGCAACTGGACCAGCAACGGCGAAGGCAGCGCCATGCTCGGCCACGCCGACCGCTACTCCTTCACGACGCCGGGTTCGCCCTGGAACACCGCCCACCCGTCGCGCGGCTGCTCGCAGGACGATCTGGTGGCCACGGGCGGGGCCGGCCTGTTCTACTGCTTCGCCATCGACTGATGGACGTTCGGTGAAAGGGCGACGCGGCGGCGTACCCTTGCCGGACGCGTCATGAACGTATCCCCGTGGCGGCGGCTCTGGCGCGAGCCCCTGACCCGGTTTTTCGCGGCCGGGGCCGGGCTCTTCGTCTTGTACGCACTGGCGGGAGGCCGCGCGCCGACCGACGACCGCCGCATCGTCATCGACCGGTACGAGCTGGAGGCCCTCGCCGCCCTGTGGCAGGCCCAGTGGAGGCGTCCGCCAACGCGGGAAGAGCTGACGCGGCTCGTCGGGGACCGCGTGCGCGAGGAGGTCCTCTATCGCGAGGCCCTGGCCCTCGACCTCGACGAGAACGACGTCCTCGTCCGGCGCCGCCTCGCGGAGAAGCTCGAGATGGCGCTGAACGACGTGGCGGCGACGGCCGAGCCGAGCGCCGACGACCTCCGCCGGTACTTCGAGTCGCACGGCGACAGGTATGTCGAGCCGGCCGGGCTGACCCTGACCCACCGGTTCTTCAGCCGCGATCGCCGGGGCGACTCGGCCGAAGCGGACGCCCGGGCGGCGCTCGAAGCGCTGGTCGCCGGCCGGGCGCCGGACGACGACAGCTTCCACGCGGCCAAGACGCTGGAGCTGCGGGACGCCGGCCGGCTGGAGCGGATCTTCGGCAGCGAGTTCCGCGATGCGGTGGTCGAACACGCCGCCCGGCCCCGGTCGCGGAACGCGTGGTTCGGACCCGTCCGCTCGGCATACGGGGCGCACCTCGTGCGGGTGGATGCCTACCGGGCCGGACGCCGACGGACGCTGGACGAGGTCCGCGGGACCGTGGTCGACGACTGGCGCCGCGACCACGTCGCCGCCCGCGAGGCCGAGCGCTACGCGGAGATGCGCGCCCGCTACGAGGTCGAGGTGGCGCCGTTCGCCTCTATCGGCGACCTGGTGCAACCGTGAGCGCGGGCGACCCGACCGGTGGAGGGGGGACGGAGCTGCCGGAGCGGCTCGGTCGGCGACCCCGTGCCCCCATGAGGCTGGCGGGCCGCACGTTGACGGCGCTGGCCCTGTTGTCGCTGGCCTCGCCGGCGCACGGCCACGAGACGCGCCTGGCGTTCTTCGAAGTGCGCGCGCTCGGGGCCGGCGACTTCGTGTCGGTGCTGAAGATCCCGGTGACCGGCGCGACCGCGTGGCCGATCGAGGTGCGGCTGCCCGCGACCTGCGCGCCCCGGGGCCCCGACCGCCGCTTCCGACAGGCGGACAGCCTCGTCGTCGAGCAGCGGTTCTTCTGCGACATCACCGCCACCGCGCCGACGATGGGCCTCGCGGGCCTCGCGGGCGGCTTCGTCGACGTCCTGGTACGGGTCGAGGACGAGCACGGCAACCGGTTGACGCGGGTGGCGTCGGGCGCGCTGACCGAGATCCCGTTGAGTCCGGGCGCGGCGGGAACCTGGGACCGGCTCGCGCTCGGCGTCGGGCACATCCTGGGCGGCGCCGATCACCTACTGTTCGTCGCCGGCATGATCCTGCTCGTCCGCGGGTGGCGCCGGCTCGTCGCCACCATCACCGCGTTCACCGTCGCGCACTCCATCACCCTCGGGATGACGGTCCTCGACGTGGTGCGCGTGCCCGGCCCGCCGGTCGAGGCGTTCATCGCCCTGTCCATCGTCTATCTGGCCTTCGAGATCCTCCGGCGCACCGACGACGCCGCCGGCTCGGCCAAGCCGTGGACGATGGCGTTCGCGTTCGGGCTCATGCACGGGTTCGGCTTCGCCGGCGCCCTGCTCGACACCGGGTTGGCGGGCCGCGACATCCCGATGACGCTGCTGCTCTTCAACGTGGGCATCGAGATCGGGCAGATCGCGTTCGCCGCCGCGTGCGGCGTCGTGCTGTGGACCGCCTACCGGCTCCTCGACACGCCGGCCCGCCGCGCCCGGCTCGATCACGCCGCCGCGTACGGCCTAGGCGCCGTCGCGAGCTTCTGGGTGATCGAGCGGGTGGTGGGATTCTGGGGATGAGACGCGGGCGCCCGGGCGAACGAACCAAGCGAAGGAGACCAGATGAGTCGATACATACTCGCGCCGCTGCTCGCCGTAGTCCTGTGCGCACCCGCCGCCGCCCAGGATCGGTGGCCCCAGTTCCGGGGACCGGGCGCCCGGGGCGTCTCCGAGGCCTCGGGCCTGCCGACAAGCTGGAGCACCACCGAGAACGTCGCCTGGGTCGCCGACCTGCCGGGCCTCGGCTGGAGCTCGCCGGTCGTCTGGGACGACACCGTCTACGTCACGACCGTCGTCAGCGCCGCACCGGTCGAGGAGCCCCTGGGCGGCCTCTACCGCGGACGCGAGACGTGGGCCCCCTCGACGGCGGAACACCGGTGGCTCGTCTACGCGCTCGACGCCGGCACCGGCGCCGTGCGCTTGGGAGCGCGAGGTGCACCGCGGCGCGCCGGCCGGCGGCTACCACATGAAGAACACTCTCGCGACGGAGACGCCGGTGACCGACGGCGACTCCCTGTTCGTCTATTTCGGCAACCTCGGCGTCTTCTCTCTCGACGCCGCGGACGGCGCGTTGCGGTGGTCGCGCGACATCGAGCCCGCGGCCACCCGGCTCGGGTGGGGCACCGCCGCGTCGCCGGTGCTCCACGACGGCCGCGTCTACATCGTGAACGACAACGACGAGCAGTCGTACCTGCTCGCCCTCTCCGCGGAGACCGGCAACGAGGTCTGGCGCATCCCGCGCGACGAAGGCACCAACTGGTCGACCCCCTTCGTATGGGAGAACGAGCTGAGGACCGAGATCGTCACCACCGGGACCGACCGCGTGCGATCCTACGGCCTCGACGGCGGCCTGCTGTGGGAGCTCGCCGGCATGTCGTCGATCACCGTCCCCACGCCCTTCGCCGAGTTCGGCCTGCTCTATCTCGGCTCGGGGTATCTCGGCGATCAGCAGCGCCCCGTCTACGCCATCCGCCCCGGCGCCGGCGGCGACATCTCGCTCCGCGGCTCGGAGACGGCCAACGAGTTCATCGCGTGGTCGCAGCCGCAGGCCGCGCCCTACAACCCGTCGCAGATCCTCTACGGCGACGTGCTGTACACGCTCCTCGACCGGGGGTTCTTCACCGCCCACGACGCGCGCACCGGCGAGGAGATCTACTCCCGGCGGCGGATCGCGGTCGGCGCCGCGTTCACCGCGTCGCCCTGGGCCTACGACGACCGGATCTTCGCGCTGAGCGAGGACGGCGACACCTACGTGATCCGCGCCGGCGGGACGTTCGAGGTCGTCGGCCGCAACCCGCTCGGCGAGTTCACGATGGCCACGCCGGCCATCGCCCACGGCAGCCTGTTCATCCGGACGCGGTCGAAGCTATACCGGATCGGTGAGGCGGCGGCTCCGTAACCGCGAGCGGCCGCGGGAGAGCGATCACGATGACAGGGCACCACCCGTGGAGCGAGTTGATGAGGAAGCACTACACGCCGGAGGAGCGCGAGCGGATGCTGGAGGAAGCTCGGCGCGAACTCGAGGAGGAGGAGCGGCACGAACAGGCACCGGACGGCCGCAACGTTGCGGCGGGGCCTCGTCGGCCGACGCCAAGAGCAGTAGAAGCGCGGGGAGGAGCGGCGGAGTGACGCGATGTCATGCAGTCGCTGACGGCGGACGGCGTCGCCGCGACCGGCCGCACGATCGTCACGGCTCGATGCCGGTTGTCCGCGGGCGGAGTGCCGGAACCGTCGCCAGAATGTCGGCCGCCTCCTCCGCCAAGTCCGTCACGCACGCCTCCACGTGACGCGCGCGGGTCCGGAAGCTGAGGACGCAGACCCGCGCCAGGAACCTCCCCTCCACGACCGCCCCCGACAGCATCACCCGGTTGCGCAGGTTCACGCGCTCGACCAGCAGCTCGGTGGCCCGGTTCTCCGCCGTCAGGCTCGAGCCGGGCCAGCGCAGGTGGAACGCGAACAGCGACACCTGCGGCGCCGCCGCCATCGCGATCCCCGGCACCGCGGCCACGCGCTCCGCCGCCTCGAGGGCGAGGGCCCGCTTCTCGGCCAGGGCGGCGCGGAACCGCCCCGCGCCGTACAGCTTCACGCAGAGCCAGACGCGGAGGCCCGGGAACCCGCGCGAGAGTTCCGGCCCGTACAGATGAGGGTCGTAATCGTCGTCATCCGTCCGGCCCGGCAGGTAGCCCGCGGTCGCCTCGTGCGCCCGGCGCAGCGCGGCGCCGTCGCGCACGAGCAGGGCACCGGTGCCGTACGGCAGGAACAGGCCCTTGTGCGGATCGAGGGTGAGGGAATCGGCCCGCGACAGTCCCGGCATGAGATCGCGAAGCTCCGGGCACAGGTGGAAGAATGCCCCGTACGCGCCGTCCACGTGATGCCAGAGCCCTTCGCGGGCGCACAGGTCGGCGACGTCGTTCAGCGGATCGACGGCACCCGTGTTCGTGGTGCCGGCCGCCGACGCGACGCAGAACGGCCGGAGGCCGGCCCGGCGATCCGCGGCGATCAGGTCGGCCAGGGCGTCCACGTCCATCCGGAACCGCTCGTCGACGGGGACCGCCCTGAACCGGTCCGGCATGATGCCGGCGAGCCGGGCGGACTTGGCCATCGAGTGGTGCATCTGCGTCGAGCCGTACAGCACCCCCGCGCGGATGTCCGCGCCGAGATGCCGTTCGCGCGCGCAGAGGACGGCGTTGAAGTGCGCCATCGATCCGCCGGTCGTGAACAGCCCGCGGGCCTCGGCGGGAAAGTCCATCCATTCGCGCAGCCAATCGAGTGCGTTGGCCTCGAGCTGCACGAGGGCCGGCGCGGCCAGCCGCACCCCGGTGTAGCGGTTGACCACGCCGGCAATCAGGTCCGCCAGCCCCGCGGGATAGAGCCCGCCGCCCGGAATGTACGCGAGATAGCCGGGCCCCGACGACGTGAACGACCGCGGCACCCACTCGTCGAGCAGCCGGTCGAGCAGCGGCTCGTACGCGACACCCTGTTCGGGCGCCGGCTCGCGGAGCCGGCGGCAGAGGTCGGCGGCGTCCACGTCGCCCCGCGCCGGCTGCGTCCCGAGGCTCAGGACGTGCTCCACAAGCCGCTCGACGGTGGCGTGCCCCATGCGCCGCATCTCGTCGGCGGTGAACTCCAGGTCGGCGGGGTCCGTGGACATGGGTGGCGGCTCTCGAACCGGCTACCAGGCGAGAGTCCGGCGGAACGGCTACGCGAGCACGACCCGGGCGTGGTGCCCGGTGACTGATGCCAGCGCCGCATCGCGCGTCAGCAGCGGTGCGTCCAGGCGTTCCGCCAGCGCCAGATACGCGGCATCGTAGGCGGTCAGGTTGTGACGAAGCTGCCACATCCGTTCCAGCAGCGGCTGATGTCCGTGGCGCTCGATGGACATCGCCGCCAGATTTCCGAGCGAGGTGCGGCCGCGGCGCTCGTCGATGTCGCCGTGCAGGGCACAACGCCTGAGCGCGTGGGCGACCTCGACATCCAGCATGTGGGGCGCGTGCAGCGCTTCGTCGCTCTCGAAGAGGAGATCCTCGAGCGCGGCGCCCGCCTCGGAGCGGAGAAGCACCTCGACCACGACGGAAGCGTCGACGACGATCACCGGCTGTCCCGACCTTCGCGGACGAGGTCGGCGGCCGACACGCTGAGCTCGACGCGGGGAAGCGATTGCAGGCGCTCGCGGAACCGCCTGCGGGCCAGGATGTCCAGCACGTACTCGCCCACGGACAGGCGCTCGGCGGCGGCTCGCTCCTCCAGCGCCAGGTAGAGATCTTCGGGGACATGACGGAGCACGATCGTACGCTCCGGGTTCGGGCTCTCGGACTCGCCCCACGCCGGCACTGCGCCGGCCTCGCTGACGCGGTCCGCCCTTCTGCGCCCGTCGCTCGCAGCACCCACCAGGTACTGCTGCAGCGCCAGCCGCACGACGTCCGACGGCCGACGCGAGTCGCGCTTCGCCCGTTCCCCGACGGCTTCGTTCAACTCGCGGGGCAGTCTGACGCTCAACTGGTCGCGCATTCGCTCCTCCCTCCCCACGTCATTGTAATGCAACGTCATGCAAGGTGGAACACGGAACGGCGACGCCTGCGGCGGCGGCGCCATCACGATCCCCGGGACCTCGGCGACGCGCCGCCGCCTCGAGGGCGAGGGTCCGCTTCTCGGCCAGGGCGGCGCGGAGCCGCCCGGCGCCGTACAGCTTCATGCAAAGCCAGACGCGGAGGCCGGGAACCCGGCGAGAGCTCGGGCCCGTGCACGTGAGGGTCGTACTCGTCGTCGTCGGTCCGGCCGGGCAGGTAGCTCGCGGTCGCCTCGTGCGCCCGTCGCAACGCGGCGCCGTCGCGGACGAGCAGGGCGCCGATGCCGTACGGCAGGAACAGGCCCTTGTGCGGATCGAGGGTGAGGGAATCGGCCCGCGAGAGCCCTGGCATGAGGTCCCGAAGCTCCGGAAGGTCCCCAGAATCGTCTTCCCGAGCGTCGCTCCGCCCGCCAGGCCGCACGTTCTCGCCCCGAGGCGCGACAAACCTCGATCCTGGACGTCGGCCGCCGCACCCGCACCATCTCGCCGGCCCTGCCGCCGGGCGCTCGCGGCCCGCGACCGGCAGTGCCGTTTTCCGGGTTGCGGCAACCGCCGCGTCGATGCGCACCACATGGAGCACTGGGCCGACGGCGACCGGACCGCGCTCGACAACCTCGTGCTGCTGTGTCGCCGGCATCATCGGGCGGTGCACGAAGAAGGGTACCGGGTCACGATCGACGCCGGCGGTGACGTGAAGTTCCTGCGACCGGACGGCCACCCGCTGCCGCAAGCGCCGCCGACACCGGCGTGGACGGGTCCGGCGCTGCAGCCCACGAACGACGCGCTGGCGGCGGGCGGCATCGAGATCGACCCCCGACACGGCGACCCCGTCGTGGGGCGGCGAGCGACTCGACCTCGACCGGGCGATGCACGTGCTGTGGCGGCCGCGCCGCGAGCCCGTGTCGGAATGAACCACGCGCGTACATGGCATCGCCCCCGGTTCGTGGAGACGATGCTCCCGCATGCGAGCGTGGGCGGGTGGCCCGGCGCGCACGGATGACCCACCGGCCGCGCGCAGAGCTGGCCGGCGCGAAGCCCGAGGGGTTCTCACGATTCGCCGGGCGGTCCGGCACCCTCGAAACCGCCCCGGCGCTAACCGAACCTCCTTGCGCCCGCTCGAGTTTCGCCGCGTCCGACCGTTCCCCCAGACGCCAGCTCCAACCCAAGCGGCTCGTCCGACGCACCCATCGATGCGGGGCCGCAAGTCGCCTGATACCATATCGCCGAACGACCCGTCGCTCCTCGAGACCACCACCGTGCGCGACATCCCCGGCGGCGTTCCGCCCCGATGTCCCGCCGCTTCCAGGACTCGATGCAGACGGTCGAGAGATGGAATCATGATCACCGGCGAGCTGAAGTCCAAGGTCGACCGAATCTGGGACACCATGTGGTCGGGCGGCATCTCGAACCCGCTCTCCGTCATCGAGCAGCTCACCTACCTGCTCTTCATCAAGCGCCTGGACGAGCTGCACACCCGCGACGAGCACAAGGCCGCCCGCACCGGCCGCCCGATCCCGACGCCGCTGTTCACCCCCCGCCAGAACGCGCTCCGCTGGTCGCGTTTCCGGGACCTGGCGCCGGAGCGGATGTTCGAGACGGTGCGCGACCGGGTGTTCCCCTTCATCAAGTCGCTGCGTCAGACCGGGGACTCCGACGCGGGATCGACCTACACCCACCACATGAAGGACGCCCTCTTCATGATGCCCACGCCCCGCGTGCTGGCCAACGTGGTTGACCAGCTCGACGACATCGACATGGCCGACCGCGACACCAAAGGCGACCTCTACGAGTACATGCTCGGCAAGATCGCCACCGCCGGCCAGAACGGGCAGTTCCGCACCCCGCGGCACATCATCAGGCTGATGGTGGACATGACCGCGCCCACCCCCAAGGACGTCATCTGCGACCCCGCCTGCGGCACCGCCGGCTTCCTCGTCGCCGCCTCCGAGCATCTCCTCGAGCACCACGGCGACCGCATCTACAGGAACGCGAAGGCCCGCCGCCGGTTCAACGACGGCACGTTCCACGGCTACGACTTCGACACCACCATGCTCCGCATCGGCAGCATGAACATGCTGCTCCACGGCGTCGAGAACCCGGACATCCGCTACCGGGACTCGCTGGCCCAGGCTGACCTGACGGCCGCCGAGGACGACGCCGAGCGGTACTCCCTCGTCCTCGCCAATCCGCCGTTTGCCGGCAGCCTCGACTACGAGTCCACCGCCAAGGACCTGCAGCAGGTCGTCAAGACGAAGAAGACCGAGCTGCTGTTCCTCGCCCTGTTCCTGCGCCTCCTCCAGACCGGCGGCCGCGCCGCCGTCATCGTGCCCGACGGCGTGCTCTTCGGGTCGAGCAAGGCGCACCGGACCCTGCGCCGGATTCTCGTCGAGGAGCAGAAGCTCGACGCCGTCGTCTCCATGCCCTCCGGCGTCTTCAAGCCCTACGCCGGCGTCTCCACCGCCATCCTGGTCTTCACCAAGACCAACTCCGGAGGGACGGACGACGTCTGGTTCTACGACATGCAGGCCGACGGCTACTCGCTGGACGACAAGCGCACGCCGCAACCGGACAACAGCGACCTCGCCGACATCCTCGCCCGCTGGCGGAACCGCGAGGCCGAGGGAAAGCGGGCGCGGACGGACCAGAGCTTCCTCGTGCCCAAGGCCGAGATCGCCGGCAACGACTATGACCTCTCCATCAACCGCTACAAGGAGGCCCACTACGAGGCGGTGCAGTACGACCCGCCGCTGGTGATCATCAAACGGCTGGCCGCACTGGAGATGGAAATCGCGAAGGGTCGCTCTCAGTTGGCAGGTTTGTTACGATGAGCGTTCTCATACCCCTCGCCGATGCCCTCTTTGATGCTGACGTCTTTACCGACGGCGACTGGGTCGAAACGAAAGATCAAGATCCCAATGGCGATGTGAGGCTGACTCAGTTGGCGGATGTCGGTGATGGACGGTGGATCAACAAATCGGCTCGATTCATAACTTCCGAGAAAGCTACGCAATTGAAATGCACTTACCTGAGGCCTGGCGATCTCTTGGTCGCTCGAATGCCCGATCCCTTGGGCCGGTGCTGTGTGTTTCCGGGGGACTCGATGCGTTGCGTGACAGTTGTCGACGTCTGCGTGATTCGCCCCAATCGGAGCAGGGTCGACAATAGATACCTGATGCATGTCATCAATACGCCGCACGGCCGACGGAATATTTTGAGACATACCGCGGGAACAACCCGCCAGCGGATCTCGCGCAAGAATCTGGGCAAGGTCGAAATCCCCATGCCTCCCCTCGCCAAGCAGAGGCGCGTTGCCGAGATTCTGGATGCGGCGGACGCCTTGCGCGCGAAGCGTCGCGAGGCCATCGTCCAGCTCGATACCCTCGTCCATTCTACTTTCCTCGACATGTTCGGCGACCCCGTTACCGACCCGATGGGATGGGGGATGGCGACCATCGGAGAGGTGACGACCTGCTTGGACCGGTTGCGGCAACCAGTCAAGAAGGCAGATCGCATAGATGGCGCAGTCCCTTACTACGGAGCCAACGGCCAACAGGGTTGGATTCACGAAGCACTATTCGATGAGCCGCTGGTCTTGGTCGCCGAGGATGGAGGGCACTTTGGTGATCCTGCCAGGGGAGTGGCGTACCGAATCGACGGTCCATCATGGGTCAACAACCACGCCCACGTGTTGCGACCGGCAAAAACAATTGACGTAGAATACTTGCACCGCGCTCTTCGTCACTATGACTTCGGCCCGTACATAAATGGCTCCACGCGCGCCAAGCTCAACCAAGCTCAACTCAACAGGGCGCGGCTTGTGCTCCCTCCGCTCCACCTCCAACATCGCTTCGCGGCCATCGTTCAATCCGCCGAACAACAACGGGCTCATCATCACGCTCACCTCGCAGAACTCGACAGCCTCTTCGCCTCTCTTCAGTCCCGCGCGTTCCGGGGAGGTCTCTGAGCCGCCATGGAAATCTCCACCAACTTCGCGTTCCTGAAGCAGGAGTTCCCGCACGCGGCGGAGAGCGCGACCTTTGCGGAGCACCACATCTACGGCGACCCGCGGGCCTCCTGCTTCCACGCGAGACATGCGCTCGAGCGGCTGGTCAAGCGTGTCTACAGGGTCGAGAAGACCCTGAACCCACCGAAGGTCACGAACCTGGACGCCTACCTCGCGGAGCCCGCGTTCCGTGCGCTCGTGCCCGAAGTCGTGTGGCAGAAGGCAGAGTACATCCGGCAGGCGGGCAACGTCGCGGTGCACGGCAACAAGACGCCCGCGCCGGAGCACGCGCTGACCGTGGTGCGGGAGCTGGCGCACGTCCTCTACTGGGCCGGCCGCACCTATCTGCGGAAGGGGGCGGAGAGCCTCCAGGGGAAGACCTTCGACGAGTCCCTCGTCCCCACGGCGGGACCGGGCGCGGCGCCCGCCAGCGTCGAGGAACTGAACGCCCTCAAGCGCGACCTGGACGCCGCCGAGGAGGCGCGCAAGGACCTCGAAGGCGAGCTGGAGGCGCTGCGCGAGCGGCTCGCCGCCATCAAGGCGGAGAACGACGCCGTCCCCGAGACGCGCGACTGGAGCGAGAGCACGACGCGCAGGCTGATCATCGACCTAGCTCTGGAACGAGCCGGCTGGACGCTCGGCCAGCGATGCGTCCGTGAGTACAAGCTCACGGGCATGCCCAGCGCCTCAGGGGTCGGTTACGCCGATTACCTCCTGTGGGGAGACGACGGCAAGCCGCTGGCGGTGGTGGAGGCGAAGAAGACCACCGTCGATGCAGCGAAGGGGCGCCAGCAGGCCAAGCTCTACGCGGACTGCCTGGAGGCCATGCACGGCCAGCGCCCGGTCATCTACTACACGAACGGGTACGAGGCCTACCTGTGGGACGACCGGGCCTACGCGCCGCGGGCCGTCGCCGGCTTCCACAAGAAGGACGAACTGGCGGCGCTGCTCCATCGCCGGGCTCACCGCGAGCGGCTGGACGTGGCCCGGGTGAGGAACGCCATCGTCGAGCGGTACTACCAGAAGCGGGCCATCGGCAGCATCGGCGAGCAGTTCAGCCAAGGGCGGCGCAAGGCGCTGCTGGTGATGGCGACCGGCAGCGGCAAGACGCGCGTGGCCATCGCGCTGGTCGACCTGCTGCAGCGGGCGGGCTGGGTCAAGCGGGCCCTGTTCCTGGCCGACCGGGTGTCGCTGGTGAACCAAGCGGTGGGGGCGTTCAAGGCCCACCTGCCGGAGTCGAGCCCGGTGAACCTGGTGACCGAGAAGGACAAGACGGGCCGGGTCTACGTCTGCACGTATCCGACGATGATGGGGCTGATCAACGACACCGTGGGCACGGAGGCCCGCTTCGGGATCGGGCATTTCGATCTCGTGATTATCGACGAGGCGCACCGGTCGGTGTACCAGAAGTTCGGCGCCATCTTCCGGTACTTCGACTCGCTGCTCCTGGGCCTGACCGCGACGCCTCGGGATCAGGTCGACCGGAACACCTACGAGCTCTTCGAGCTGAAGCCCGGCGTGCCCACCGACGCGTACGAGCTGGCGACCGCGGTGGCGGACGGCTTTCTCGTACCGCCGAAAGTTCAGCAGGTGGATCTCCGGTTTCCGCGGGACGGCATCGACTACGACGAGCTCACCGAGGAAGAGCAGGCGCAGTGGGAGAGCCTCGACTGGGGCGACGACGAGGACGGCGGCGGGCTGCCGGAACGGGTCAACGCGTCGGCCGTCAACAACTGGCTCTTCAACAACGACACGGTCGACAAGGTGCTGCGCCATCTCATGGAGCACGGCCACACGGTGGACGGCGGCGACCGGCTGGCCAAGACGATCATCTTCGCGCGCAATCACGCGCATGCGACGTTCATCGAGGAGCGGTTCAACCACCACTACCCGCGGTACGCCGGGCACTTCGCCCGCGTCATCGATCACCAGGCCACCTATCCGCAGAACCTGATCGACGACTTCGCGCGGAAGGACGAGGCGCCGCACATCGCGATCTCCGTGGACATGCTCGATACCGGCATCGACGTGCCCGAGGTGGCCAACCTCGTCTTCTTCAAGCCGGTCTACTCGCGCATCAAGTTCTGGCAGATGATTGGCCGCGGCACGCGCCTGTGCCCCGACCTGTTCGGACCCGAAGACGACAAGCAGGACTTCCGCGTCTTCGACTGCTGCTTCAATTTCGACTTCTTCCGCGAACATCCGGAGGGCATCGAGGACAGCGGCGACGTCTCCCTCCGCACCCGGCTCTTTCGGACGCGGGTGCAATTGCTGCTCGGCGTCCAGGCGACGCCGGACCTGGACCCGGAGGCGGCGCTGGCCGCGGCGTTGACGACGGAGCTTCACAGGGAAGTCGCGGCGATGAACCGCGAGAACTTCATCGTGCGGATGCAGCTCGAGGCGGTCGAGCGCTTCCGGCAGCGGGAGTCATGGGAGCGGCTCACCGCGTCAGACATCGAGATCCTGCAGCGTGAGGTGGCCGGGCTGCCCAGCAAGGTCGAGACCGACCAGATCGAGTCGCGCCTGTTCGATCTCACGGCGCTGAGAATGCAGCTCGCCCTCGCCGACGGGGACGCGGGCACGTTCGAGCGACACCGCCGCCGAGTGGTGGAGATCGCCGTGCTGCTCGAAGACAAGAGCACGATTCCCTCGGTGGCGGCTCAGCTCGCCTACCTCGCCTCGGTGCAGGAGAACGCCTTCTGGGAAGGCACCACCCTGAACGGTCTCGAGGAGCTGCGGCTGCGCCTGCGCGGCCTGGTGCCCTTCCTCGACAAGAAGACGCGCAACCTCGTCTACACCGACTTCCGCGACGAGATCACGGCTGTGCGCGAGGACGCCGCCGTCTACCTGCCGAAGATGACCGGGGTCCAGTACGAGAAGAAGGTGCAGGAGTACCTGAAGAACCACCTGGACCACATCGTGATCCATCGGCTCCGGACCAACCAGCCGCTCACGGCCACCGACCTGCGGGGGCTCGAGCAGACGCTGGTCGAGATCGGCGAGGACGACGGCCGGACGCTGTTGACGGGCCTCCTGGCCCGCAACGACGCGCCCTCACTGGCCCATTTCGTCCGGAGCATGGTGGGGATGGACCGCGCCGCCGCGCAGGAGGCCTTCTCGGAGTTCCTCTCCAACCGCAGCCTGACGACGCCGCAGATCCGTTTCATCGAGATGGTGATCGACCAGCTCACGGCGCGGGGCGTCATGGAGCCGTCCGCGCTCTACGAGGCCCCGTTCAGCAGCGTGCACGCCGGCGGCCCCGAGGCGCTGTTCGCCGGCAAGAGCAACGTCATCGAGGGAATCTTCGAGAAGCTGAAGACCCTTCAACCCGAGCGCCTCGCCGATGTCGGCTGAGAGCGTCGGTCCCGAGGGTCGTCGACAGCCCGCTGATCGCGTCGACGGGCTACACGAGCACGACTTGGGCGCGATGCCCGGCGACCGCTGCCAGCGCCGAATCGTCGCCTTCCGACCTTCGCGGACGAGGTCGGCGGCCGGCACGCTGAGCTCGACGCGAGGACGCGATTTGCAGGCGCTCCAGGAACCGCCTGCGGGCCAGGATGTCCAGCGCGTAGTCGGCCTCGGACAGGCGCTCGGTGGCGGCTGGTTTCTCCAGCGCCTGGTAGAGATCTTCGGGGACATGACGGAGCACGATCGTACGCCCCGGTTCCGGCTCTCGGACTCACCCCACGCTGCCGCGCTGGTCTCGCGGACGCGGTCCGCTCCACCGACCCCGTCGTTTGGAGCACCCTGCAGGTACGCCTGCGGCGCGAACCGCACGACGTCCGACGGCCGCCGCGCGTCGCGCTTCGCTCGTTCCCCCACGGCCTCGTTCAACTCGTGGGGCAGTCTGACGCTCAAGTGGTCGCGCACTCGCTCTACCCCCCCAACGCGATTGTAATGCAACGTCATGCAATCGCCGACAGGAGGGGGGCGGCGCTGCCGCGGAGCAGCCGCGAGCCGTCACGGCAAGGTGTCGGCCGGCAGCGTGGTCCCCGCGGCCACCGCCACGTGCGGTAGTCGGAACCAGACGGCCGGACACGATGTTGCGATGCATGTCCGATTGCCGCCCCGACATGGCACAGCGGGTACTCCTGCTGTTTCCCGTTGAGCCGGCAACCGCAAGGGCGGAAGCCGGAGCGGTGGGGCGGCAGGCAGCCGGACAGGCTCACCGACGTGATTCGGTGTTGTCGCGGAGCCATGCATCAAGGGCGACGAAGTCGAAGTCGCCTTCCTGATAGAGACGCGACACGAAAGCCCACGCCTGGTCGGCGGCGGCGGTGACGTCGACGCCGTTGATGGACAGAAACGTGAACATCGCCGCGAACGCCGTGCGCTTGTTTCCGTCCACGAAGGGATGGTTCTGCGAGAGGCTCTCCCAGAGCGCGGCCGCCTCGGCGACGATGTCGGCGTAGTAGCCGGTCTGCGGCCGGAACAGGGCGGCGTCGAGCTGGCCGGGGTCTCGAATGCCGTCCGCGCCGCCGTACGTCGCGATCTGGTCGGCGTGGATGGCGAGAACATCCCCCAGGGTCAGGTAGTCCCGCATCATTTCGCAAGCTTCTCGTAGAGCGCTGCGAACCGGGCGTGGCTGCGCTGATAGGCGGCCATCACATGCGGGCGGGCCGTGCCCTGCCTGCGCTGCTCGAGGAGCGCGGCGATCGCTTCGTCGACCAACGCCTGAATCTGGCGGCCCTCGTCCCTCGCCAGCGTCCGCAATTCGTCGAGGAGGCGGCTGTCCACCTGGGTCGCGAATTTTCGGCGCGTCGGCATCGTGGCTTCTCCTGCACGCATCGAACGATCAGACTTCTCATTTCCTGAAATGTCAAGACCAGTCCGGTCACGCGGTACGAAACGGCGACCCTGGTCGCGCACGACACGCGCCGCCGGTCGCGACCCTCGGCTTCCACCAGGAGGGCGACGAGACCGCGGCCGTAGCCGACCACCTACCAGGTGTTGAGATCCGTAACCGTCCCCGTCGAGACCAGATAGATGTAGATATCGGTGAAGACGACCCAGACGAGGCTGATCCACGCGAACAGCATGTGCCGCTCGTTCAGCCAGGTCGAGCCCTTCCACAAGCCGTGGCGCGGCGAGACCACGCCCCTGCACGAGAAGCAGTCGAGCTTCCCGCCGAACAGCAGGACCAGACCGCATGCCGTGGCCGCCGGGGTCACCCACCATCGGTCCCGACGTTGCGTGCTGGCGAATCCCCCTCTCACCGCTACCGACCGAACGCCCGAGTGCATGTAGATGTCCCCCGTTTACCCGATTGTCCGCGCGACCACCGCATGGCCGCCGCCCGGAACGTCCCAACCCCCGCAGGTGCCTGCAATCCGGGATTTCGCCGTCGCCGGCCGCGTAGACGCTCGACCGCCGGCTCGACGACCGCGCCGCGAGCCGTCACGGCAGGGTGAATGCCAGCAGCGTGGTCCCCGCGGCCACCGTCACGTACTGCTTGCCGTCCTTCCCCATGTAGGTGATGGGATTGGCGCCGCTGATCATCTGCTCGGTCTCGACGCTCCACAGCTCGCGCCCGGTCTTCGTCTCGTAGGCGCGGAAGCGCCGGTCGCTCGCCCCCCCGATGAAGAGCACGCCCCCGGCGGTCGAGGTCGGGCCGCCCTTCTGCGAGTTGGGGGCGCCGGTGAGCAGGCCGGGGGGCGCGCCCTCGACGGTGCCGAACGGGATCATCCAGGCGATCTCGCCGCTGTTCACGTCCACCGCGACGAGCCTCGACCACGGCGGCTGCCAGCAGGGCCAGCCGTCGACGGACGGCCGGGTGACGACGTGCCAGTAGATGCGGCGCGACTCGGGGGGGCCCACGTAGCCGCGGCGGTCGGGATCGTCCTCCACCTTCACGAGCTGGCTGATGTGGCCGGTGTCGGCGTAGTTGATGATGTAGTAGCCGAGGCTCGGGTCGAAGGTGCCGCCGGTGAACTCGGTCCCGCCGCCGGTCGACGGGAAGACGAGCGCGCCCTCCTCGGACGGCGGCGTGTACGGGCCGCGGTTGCGCCCGCCGTCGTACTGCATCAGCAGCTCGCGGCACGCGGCGGTGTGCTCCGGCGTCACCGTCGCTATCTCGTCCATCGTGAAATCGATGCGCCCGAAGGGCGGCGGCTTCACCGGGAAGGGCTGGGTCGGCGAGTAGTACTCGCCGGGCATGTCCCCGGCCGGCACCGGGCGCTCCTCGATCTCGTAGATCGGCTCGCCGGTGACGCGGTCGAAGATGAACAGCACCGGGTACTTCGTCACGACCCCGACGGCGGGAATCGTCTCGCCGTCCCGCTCGACGTCGAACAGGATCGGCGGCGCCGGCATGTCCAGGTCCCAAAGGTCGTGATGGACGGCCTGGAAGTGCCACAGCCGCTCTCCCGTCAGGGCGTCGACCGCGACGATCGAGTCCGAGAAGAGATTGTCCCCGGGCCGGTCCATGCCGTAGAAGTCGTTGTGGGCGGACCCCAGCGGCATGTACAGAATGCCGCGCTCCTCGTCGATGGTGAAGAACGACCAGGTGTTGGCGCCGCTGACGTTCTGCCACGAGTCGTCGTGCCAGGTGTCGTTGCCGAACTCCCCCGGATGGGGCACGGTGTGGAACGTCCAGACGAGCTCGCCCGTCCGCAGGTCCCACGCGCGGGTGTCGCCCGCCGGCCCCTTCGACCCCGTCTCGTCCGCGTTGTGGACGCCGGTGAACACGAGGTGCCTCCAGATGGCAACCCCGGACGAAATCCCGTAGTGCATGTTCGGGAAGCCGTTCATCACGTCCTCGGTCTTCAGGTCGACGAAGCCGTCGTTGCCGAACCGCGGGTTGGGGATGCCGGTCGCGGCGTTCAGCGAGATGAGCTCGCCCTCCTCGGTGCCGAACACGATCTGCGGGGGCGTCCGGTCGTCGCCCTCCCACCAAGCCAAGCCCCTCATCGAGCCGCCCGTCCAGTGAAGCTGGTGCTCGGGCGAGTTCCAGTCGCCGGGCGCGGTGTACTCCCAGATGAGGTCGCCGGTCTCCGGCTCCAGCGCCACCACGCGGTAGTACGGGAACGACAGGTACAGCACGCCGTCGACCATGAGCGGCGTCGACTGGGCGGGCCGCGACGGCACGCCCGGCTTGGTCATTTCGTACCGCCACGCCGGCACCAAGGTCGAGACGTTGCCCGTGTCGATCTGCGTCAGGGGCGAGTGGCGCTGGTTGCCGGCGTCGCGTCCCCAGTGCCGCCAGTCGTCCTGCGCGTGCGCCGGCGGCGCGGCGAGCCCCGCCAGCACCAGCAACCAGAGGGAATGCCGCGCGGCGTGATGAAGTATCGTCGAGCTGATGGTCATGAGTCGAGGGCTCCCGGTCAGAATCGCGTACCGCCCCAGGATTGTTGCACAGAAGACGAGCCGTAACGAGCCCGAGAGTCGCACGTCCCGGCGATCAGGCCGGGCCGGCCGCGCGCACGGCTTCACTCACGTTGTCGGCGTAGGCCCGGAAATTGTCCCGGAACAGCGCCGCCAGCTTCGCCGCCGCCTCATCGTAGCCGCCGGGATCGCTCCAGGTCGATTTCGGGACGAGGATCTCGCTCGACACGTCGGGACATGCCGTGACGACCCGCAGCCCGAAGAACGGTTCCCGCTCGGTCGGCGCGGTCGTCAGCGCGCCCGCGTGTATCGCGTTCAGGATGGCCCGGGTGTCGGCCAGCCTGATTCGCCGGCCGACGCCGTACGGCCCGCCGCTCCAGCCGGTATTGACCAGCCAGACGCTCGCCCCGTGTTCGACGATCTTTTTCGACAGGAGCGAGGCGTACTTTCCCGGATGCCAGACGAGAAACGGTCCGCCGAAACAGGGCGAGAACGTCGCCTGCGGTTCGCTGACGCCGACTTCGGTCCCGGCCACCTTGGCCGTATAGCCGCTGATGAAATGGTATTCGGCCTGTTCGGGCGTCAACCGGCTGACCGGCGGCAGCACGCCGAACGCGTCGCAGGTGAGGAAGATGATGTGCTTCGGGTGGTCCGCGACGCACGGACGGCGTATGTTCGGAATGAACTCGATCGGATAGGCGCCGCGGGTATTCTCCGTGATGCTGCTGTCGGCGAAGTCGACATGATGGTCGGATTCGTCGTAGACGACGTTCTCCAGCACCGCGCCGAACCGGAGGGCCTCGAAGATCTCCGGCTCGGCCTCCCGGGTCAGGTAGATGGCCTTGGCGTAGCAGCCGCCCTCGATGTTGAAGATGCCCGTGTCGCTCCAGCAATGCTCGTCGTCGCCGATCAACGCGCGCTTCGGGTCGGCCGAGAGCGTGGTCTTGCCCGTCCCCGAGAGACCGAACAGCACGGACGATTCGCCGGTCGCCGGGTCCGCGGTCGCCGAGGAGTGCATCGACAGGACGCCGCGTTTCGGCATCAGATAGTTCATCAGCGTGAAGACCGCCTTCTTCATTTCGCCCGCGTACTGCGTGCCGAGAATCACGACCTCCTGCCGTTCGAGACTCAGGTCGACGCTGGTCTTCGACGTCATCCCGGTCGTGTACCGGTTGGCCGGGAACGCCCCCGCGTTGAGGATGACGCAGTCGGGAGCGCCGAACGCCCGCAACTCTTCCCGCGTGGGCCGGATCAGCATGTTGTGCATGAACAGCGCGTGATACGGGCGGGCGCAGATGACGCGCACCTTCAGGCGGTACGCCGGATCCCAGCCGGCGAAACCATCCACGCAGTAGAGTACCGGCCGGCTGTTGAGGTAATCGAGCGCGCGCTCGCGATTCACGCAGAAGGTCAGATCGTCGAGACCGATATTGACACTGCCCCACCAGACGTCGCCGGACGATTCCGGATGCCTCACGACACGCTTGTCCTTCGGCGAACGGCCGGTCTTGTCGCCGGAGTACGCGATCAAGGCGCCGGTATCGGACAGGGTCGTCCGCGCGTCGTGCAGGAAGGCTTGTTGATACAGCACCGGGGGGGCAGCGTTTCTGTGGACCGTCTCGACATCGAGCCCGTACTCACGGAGATCGAACATCCTCGCTCCTTTCGATTGCACGTCCTTGCGTGCCCGTATTCAGTCGCCCAGATATGCTCTCTCGGTGTCGAGCCCGGTCGCTAGACACCCGTCACAGCACCGGCGTCCGTTCGTGCCAGTCCGTCGCCTGCTCGTAGGCGTGCGCCAGCGCGAGGACGTCGACCTCGCCGAGGGCGGGGCCGCAGAGCTGCAGCCCGATGGGCAGGCCCTCGCGGCTGAAGCCGCACGGGACGCTGATGGCGGGCGTGCCGTACCCGTTGAATGGCGCCGTGTTGCGGATCAGGATCGCGGTCGCCTCGAGGGGCGACTCCCGCGCCGCCTCGATGCTGACGGGAAGCTCCACCAGCGTCGGCGTGACCAGCACGTCGACGTCGTCGAACACCGCGGCGATGGCCTTCCTCACGAGCGCGAGCTGGTACCGCGCCTCGGCGTAGTCGGCCGCCGACATCTCGGCCCCGCCCTCGATGCGCGCCAGCGTGCTCTCGTCGTAGAGGTCGCGGCTCTCTTCGAGAAGCTCCGCGTGATAAGCGTACGCCTCGACCCCGACCGTGCGGATCGCCGGCAGGGCCGGCAGCTCGACGTCCCGCGTGCTGGCCGCGAGGTCGCCCAGGACGCCGAGCGCCGCCTCGACGGCGGCCAGGACCTGCGGGTCCACGTCGTCGTAGTACCCGCGCGGCACGCCGAGGCGAAGCGCCGACGTCGGGCGCCGGAGAGCACTCGCGTAGTCGGGAATCTCCGCCTCGATGCTGGCGATACCCCCCGGGTCGTAGCCGGCCATCGCCTGCAGCATCAGCGCGGCGTCGGCGACCGACCGGCACATGGGGCCGACGTGGTCGAGCGAGACGCCGAGGGGGACGATGCCGCGGATGCTCGCCAGCCCGTAGGTCGCCTTCAGGCCGACGATGCCGCAGTGCGCGGCCGGGATGCGGACCGACCCCCCGGTGTCGGTGCCGAGGGCGCCGGCGCACAGCCGCGCCGCCACCGCCGCGCCGGAGCCGCCGGACGACCCGCCCGGGATGCGGTCCACGTCCCAGGGGTTGCGCACGGGACCCGACAGGGTGAACGCCGACGTCCCGCCGTAGGCGAACTCGTGCAGATTGAGCTTGCCGAGAACGATCGCGCCCGCCGCCTCGAGCCGCGTCACCACCTCGGCGTCCTCGTCCGGCACGCGGTCCGCGTAGACCGCGCTCCCCGCCGTCGTCCGCACCCCCGCGGTGTCGATGTTGTCTTTCAGCCCGATCGGGATGCCGTGCAGGGGACCGCGCCACCGGCCGCCCGCCAGCTCCGCCTCGAGCGCCCGCGCGCGCTCGACGGCGCGCTCCTCGGTCACCGTCACGAAGGCGTTGAGCCGGGCGTCGAAGCGCCGGATGCGCGCGGCGTAGGCCTCCACGAGCTCCACCGGCGAGAGGTCGCGGCGGCGCACGAGGCGCTGCGCCTCGGCGATGGTCAGGTCGGTCGGATCGGCGGTCTGCGTGAACACGGGGCGGCTCACCAGGCACGCGGCCGCGGCCGCGCCGGTCGTGAGAACGTCGCGTCGGGTGAGGGCTGTCGGCATGTCATGTCCTGCGAAGCGGCTGCGGGGTGTCGAAGTCCAGTCGCGGCGCCGCCGCGCCGCCTCGGCGTGCGGGGCGCCCATCGTCCGCGCCCGCACCGCCGGCAACTCGGTCGGCCGCGGGGCGGAACACGGCCAGCATACCGCCGAACGCGGTCGCGGGTCGACAGTGCCCGCACCGATGACAGGCGGGAGGCGTCGAGGCGTCGTTCACTGACGGCGTGCGCTGGATTATGCGACCATAGGCACATGGCCACGAACTTGGCGATCAGCCCCGACCTGCTGGAGCGCGCCGTCGAGCTCAGCAGAGAGAAGACCAAGACCGCGGCGGTGACGCTGGCCCTGCGGGAGTTCATCGCACGGCGCGAACAACGCCGGTTGATCGAGCTGTTCGACTCGCTCGATTGGGATCCGACGTTCGACTACAAGGCGGAGCGCTCACGCGGATGAAACCTCGTCGCCGGCACCAGGCGTCTGGTCGCTCGTCCTTCAGGAGCTGCACAACCGCGCGCCGGAGCGCGCGCGATCACGGGAGTCAACGATGATCCGTACTGCCTTCGCTTGCGCCGCCTCGGCGTGCGTGCTCGCCGGAAGCCAGACCGCCGCCCAAGACGTACAGCGCTCCGCCCTGCACGACTACCGCGCCGTCACCGTGGCCGACGGTCTCGACACCCCCTGGTCCATCGCGTGGCTGCCCGACGGCGACATGCTGGTCACCGAGCGCCCGGGACGCTTGCGCATCGTGCGCGACGGAGCGCTGCTGCCCGACCCGGTTCCGGGCGTCCCGCCGGTGGTCGCGCGGGGGCAGGGCGGGTTGTTCGATGTGCTCGCGCACCCCGACTTCGCCACCAACCGCCTGCTGTACCTGAGCTACGCGCGGCCGACGGACGAGGGCTCGACGACGGCGGTCGTCAGGGGCCGGTTCGAGGACGACCGGCTCACCGAAGTCGTGGACGTCTTCGAGGCGCAGTCCCGGGGCGGCGGCCACTACGGGGGGCGGCTCACCTGGGACCCCGACGGCTACCTCTTCGCCTCGGTCGGCGATCGGATGGCGCGCACGCGGGGCGACCTGACGGCGCACCCGGCGCAGGACCCGTCGAACCACCACGGCGTCACCGTCCGCCTCCACGACGACGGCCGCGTGCCGGAAGACAACCCCTTCGTCGGACAGCCCGGCGCCCTGCCCGAGATCTGGAGCTACGGACACCGCAACCCGCAGGGGCTGCTCGTGCACCCCGAGACCGGCGACCTGTGGGCCCACGAGCACGGACCGCAGGGCGGCGACGAGCTCAACCTCATCCGGCCCGGCCTGAACTACGGCTGGCCGGTGGTCGGCTACGGCGTCAACTACGGCAGCGGGACCGCCATCCACGCCGGGACGCGCGGCGAGGGCATGGAATCGCCGGTGCACTTCTGGGTCCCCTCGATCGCCACGTCCGGCCTGATGGTGTACACGGGCGACCGGTTCCCGGATTGGAGGGGCAGCTTCTTCGTGGGCGGGATGGCGGGACGCCGGCTCGCGCGCCTCACGCCGAGCGTCGACCGGCCGGGACGGATCGAGCTCGAGGAGACGCTGGCCCACGGCATCGGCCGGGTGCGCGACGTCCGGCAGGGGCCGGACGGCTACATCTACCTGGCGGTCGAGCAGCGCGGCCGGCCGAGCCAGGTCGTGCGCCTCGAGCCGGTGGCGCGCCGGTAGCGTCGGCGCCGTGGAACGGCGGGGTCGGCCCGTCGTCACGTGTCCGAGACGGTGACCGGCCGGCCGCGGCGGGTTCGCGACGGAGGGTCTTCTCCTCCATGTCCCGTCCGTCGAACACGGCGGCGACTGCCTTCCGCACGGCGCGAGCCTCCGCCCCCTGTTCATTCGCGAGCTGACGCCGAGCGGATTCCGGCGTCGAACAGCTCCTCGACGAGGAAGCGCGTCTTGGGCGGCACCCGCTCCTGCGGGTAGTAGCGCGTGATGCGCTCGAACACCTCTTCCGGCGCCGCGAGCCCGAGGTGCCGCACGAGGAACGCGACGTCGTCGGCGTCGTGCGTGTCGAACCGCGCGGAGATGCACTTCATGGCGAGCAGGTACTCGGCGGTGGGGGCCCAGACGCGCAGATTCGGAAGCTCCAGAACCTGGATCCGGGGCGGCGACGACACGAGGAATCCCTTCGCGGCGTCGTTCAGCCAGTCGTCCGCGACGCCGAACGCGGCGGCCACCGCGCGGGCCGCGTCGCGGATCTCGCGCGTCGGCGCGAACACGGCATCGACGTCCTTGGTGCTCTCGCGCGCCTGGAAGACCAGGCACATCACCGCGCCGCCCAGGATGCCGACTTCGCCCACGACCGAGCGCTTGGCCAGCTCACGGTCGAGCGCCTCGAAGAGAGCCCGAATGCGGTCGGCGCTCAGCACGGTCAGGCCCGGTCGAGGAAGTTGGCGAGGACGAACACGTTGCGCGACCGGAACGGCACGGGGCTCTCCACGAGGGCCGAGGCCTTGAGGTTCTCGTAGCCGGAGACGAACCAGGGCCGATCGAGCGGCCCGACGCCGTGGGTCCATTCCGGCGCGCCCGCGCCGCACTCGGCCGCGAGGGTGTCGGCAACCCCGGCGAGCAGCGCGCGAAGCCGCGCCGGCAGTTCCAACGACGGTGCCGTCTCCAGTTCGGCCGCCGACCGCGAGCGCCGCACCGCGTCGACGCTGTCCATCAGGTGGCGCCGCCACGACCGTTCTCCGTCCTCCAGCATGCGGACCGACGCGCAGAACAGCGAGCCCGGCGGCTCCAGCAGCACGCGGGACACCGCGCGCCTGACGCCGCTCTTCGGCAATCCGAACGCCTGAGCGACGTGTTCCAGGCTCGACACGCGGGCATCGTGCTCCGGCGACTCCAGCAGTTGCACGCCCCGGAACGACAGCCCCGCCCGCTGCGCGAGGGCCCGCTGGGACAACCCGCGCCGGCCGCGGATCGTGCGAATCAGCTCCAAAGGCCGAGGATAGACGACTAAATATAGTGAGTCAATGCGAGCCGCAGGCCGGAGCGGGCATCCGTCTCCTGATACGCCAGACGCGGCGACCACCGCGCCCGGCGTCCTCACTTCACCGCGCCGACCGACGCATCGGCACCCTTCCTCTGTCCCCCGCCCCCCGACGCCGGCCCGTGCCGCGCTTGGTCGCACACCGCCTCCGGCACCCGACGAGGCACCTGCTCTGCCTCCGGGACGGGTCGCACTTCCATCACGGCAGCGGCTTCCCGGACACCGCGACCGCGCGGCCCACCCTTCCGACCAGTTCAAGGTCGCACTTCCATCACGGCAGCGGCTTCCCGGACACCGCGATCGCCCGGCCCACCCTTCCGACCAGTTCAAGGTCGCACTTCCATCACGGCAGCGGCTTCCCCGGCACGATGGCGTGCAGCAGCTCAGTGACCGGCAGGCACAGGATGCCGTCGATCTGCAGGCGTTCGTCGCCGAGGTAGGCCAGCCGCGCCTGCGCCTCCGGGTAGTCCTGCACGAAGCTCTTCAGGTGCCGTAGGTCCGCCGGCCGGATGCGCGCGGCGTG
Source organism: Vicinamibacterales bacterium (assembly GCA_963664545.2). GTDB lineage: Bacteria > Acidobacteriota > Vicinamibacteria > Vicinamibacterales > UBA8438 > JAJEEA01. The sequence goes on from OY761475.2 coordinate 6,448,212, forward strand.
CTTGACCTCGAGGGCCCAGAACACGTCGCGGCCGTAGAGCACGAAGTCGACCTCGCTGCCGGCCCGGGTGCGCCAGAACGCAAGAGCGGCGGCGGCGCCGGAGTAGTCGATCCACGCCCGCAGGTGCTGCGCGACCAGTCCTTCGAGCGCCGCGCCGCGGGCCTCCTCCGGCCGGTCCAGCGGCCCCGCGGGGCGCAGCGAGCGGAACACGCCGGCGTCGGCGAAGTAGAACTTCGGGTGCGCCGTGACCTGCCGGCGCGCGCGGCGGGCGAAGACCGGGAGCCGGAACGCCAGCAGCAGGTCTTCCACGATCTCGATGAACCCCTCCACCGTCTTGCGGCGCACCGCGCACTCCCGCGCGACGTCGCTGGTGTTGAGCACGGCCGCGTGCGAAAAGCTGATGGCCTCGAGGAACCGGTGGAAGGCGCCGAGGTCGCGGACCAGCCCCTCGGTCTGGACCTCCTGCTGGACGTACAACCCCGCGTAGGCGCTCAACGTGTCGGCGGGGTCGCCGGCGTCCCAGATCAACGGCAGCAACCCCTGCTCGAGGGCCGCTCCCAGATCGAAGCGCGCGCCGAGTTCGGCGGCCATGAACGGATGCATCGACCGCACGACGGCGCGGCCGGCGAGGAGGTCGACGCCGACGCGCTTGAGCTTGCGCGCGCTCGACCCGGTCAGCACGAAGCGCGGCCCGCCGGGCTCCTCCATGAGCTGGTGGACGACGGTGAGCAGCTCGGGAACCCGCTGCACCTCGTCGATCACGAGGTCGGCCGCGCCCGGCGCCGCCGCGAGCTCCCGCAGCCGTTCGGGCCGCGCCGCGTACTGGCGCTGCTGCGCCGGTGCCAGCAGATCGACCCGGACCGCGTTCGGGAACGCCGCCTGCAACCAGGTGCTCTTGCCGGTTCCGCGCGGACCGAACAGGAAGAAGTGCTCCGGCGGCGGGCGGAAAAATGCTCTCGCTATCGCCACAATGAGAGCAATTATGGCATCTTGAAGGAAATTATTCGCGTGCCACCTGGCTGCCTGCATTCCCGAGCCGGCGCCGCCGGGCGGGATCGACGAGCACGACGAGCGCCGAGTTCAACAGCAGGACCGCGACGAGTGCCGCGAGCTCGGCGGGACCGTTGTATCCGGCCTCCATCTGTTCCAGGGTGGCCGATGCGGCACCCGGCAGCCCGGCCGCCAGCCCCGCGAAGAACAGCAGCGAGACGCCCCAGCCGAGTCCGCGCCTGCTGATCTCGTCGCTCAGCCAGATGAGACACGCGGTGATGGCGGTGACGGTCAGGACGAGAACGAGCCTGAAGCTCCAGCCGGGCTGGGCCACGAGCGGCAAACCATCTGCGATGGCGGTCTGCCGCTCGAGCCAGATCGCGATCGCCGACGCCTGCGCGACACCCAGCAGCAGTGCGAGACCCCGCACGGACCATGCCAGCGCCCGGCGCCCGCGGGCGCTCCAGCCACGCGCGAATCCGAGCTCGGTCGCGAGATAGGCGATGAACAGTGCCGTGACGTAGGGAATGATGCCGAGAGCGAAGATCGTGGCACGTCCGAGGTTGCCGCCGGTGAAGAGGTCGTAGAGCCCGAGCGGCCCGGACACGCCGTGCCGGTTCATCGGCGCAAGCGCGTCGGTGTTCACGCCGGGCAGGGGTACGTACGTCCCGACCCAGTAGAGACCGATGGCCACCAAGCTCAGCAACGCCAGCGGCCGATGCTCCGCGAGGAATCTCGCGGCGCGTCCGTACAACACGTTCATCGTCTGCCTCCAGAACCACCCCGCCGAGCGACCGTCCTGCCACTCTTCGTACAAGTCGCCGACCAGCGGGCTGCTCTTGCCCTCCAGCCGGTCTAGGATCCGCCTCGCCAATCTCGGTGGGCTCATGCACGTCCGCCTTCCAGTTGCGGCAGGCCTTCCCAGAGCACGGACAGCACCGCCCGGGTGGAGCGGGCCTCGCGCACGCCGTCCGGCGTCACCCGGAAGTACCGCTTCGCGCGGCCCCCGCGTTCCGGCGTGGGTTCTCCGAGCCGGGAGCTGACGAGGCCCTTCTCCTGCAAGCGCTCCAGCGCCGCGTAGACGCTGCCTATCGCCATCTCGCGGCCGGTGCCGGCCTCGAGGGTGCGCAGGATCGTGACCCCGTACGCGGCGTCGTCCAGCCGGATGACCGCCAGCAGCACCATCAACTCGAAGTTCCCCAGGTAAGCTCGGCTCGCCATTTGTTCCACTATAGAGAAAAAATACGGGCGGCGCAAGCGAGGCTTTCCGCGCCCGCGGAACAGCCGCGATGCCGGCAAATCCGGGTCTATCTCCCGAGCGCCGGGCGGGTAGGCCCGAACACGCGCCCCGACCGCCGCGGGCATCGCGCCGCGGCGCACCGCGATGCCCGATTGCCGTCCGTCACGGCAGCGGAGTGCCCGGGACGATGCCGTGCAGCAGCTCGGTCACCGGCAGGCACAGGATGCCGTCGATCAGCAGGCGTTCGTCGCCGAGGTGGGCCAGCCGGGCCTGCGCCTCCGGGTAGTCCTGCGCGAAGCTCTTCAACGACCTGAGGTCCGCCGGCCGGATGCGCGCGACCGGCGAGCAGATCCACACCCGCCCGCTTGACCTTGCGGGCGCTCGATCCCGTCAGCACGAAGCGCGGGCTACCGGGCTCCTCCATGAGCTGGTGGACGACGGTGAGCACCTCGGGAACCCGCTGCCTTCGTCGATCACGATGTCGGCGGCCCCGGTGGCCGCCGCGAGCTCACGCAGCCGCTCCGGCCGCGCCGCGTACTGCCGCTGCTGGGCCGGCGCCAACAGATCGACCCGGACGGCCTCCGGTAACGCGGCCTGCAGCCAGGCGCTCTTGCCGGTTCCACGCGGGCCGAACAGGAAGAAGTGCCCCGGAGGCGGGCGAAAAAACGTCCTCGCTATCGCCACCTCCGGACGACCTGCTGCCGTCCCGTGAGGCACAGACTTCCCCCGCTCACCGCCGCCCCCATCGCCATCCCGCAACCACCAGTACGACTACGACCAGCACGATTCCCGCGACGACGACGATGGTCCGCCAGCTCACAGCCTGTTGCGGCTCGTCGAGGGGGGCAGGCAGCTCGTTCGCCTCCGCGAGCGCTCCGGCCGCGACGTCGTTCGTGGCGGCGGCCGGCGGGCGGCGGTCCCCGATGGCATAGAGATGGCCGGTCGTGCGGATGAACAACTGTCCCTCGGACACCGCGGGCGAGCTGAGGACGTAGTCGTCGAAGTCGTTCTCGGCCAGCACCTCGAACTCGGGTCCGGCCCGCAGGACGGTGGTCATGCCGTTCTCGTTGGTGACGTAGATCTTGCCGTCGGCCAGCACCGGCGACGCGCTGTAGGTGCCCCGGCGAATGCGCTCGGGTCCGTAGACCGGCGCGCCGGTCTTGGCGTCGGTCACGTAGACGATGCCGCGGTCGTTGACCACGTAGAAGTACTCGCCGTCGGTCACCGGCGTCGGCACGTCCGGCCCGTCGTCCGACGACCAGACGACGTGCGTGTCCAGCACGTCGCCCCGCCCGCCGGGTCGCAGCGCCAGCAGCGGCCGGACCCGCGTCGGGGCGTAGATCACGCCGTCGCGCACGAGCGGCGAGGCCACGATGCGGTAGTCGCGCTGCCGCGTGGGGTTCAGTCCGTCGGCCCGCCACAGCTCCTGCCCGGTCTCCGGGTCGTGCCCGGTCACCGCGTCCCCGCCCGTGACGACGATCTCCGTCGTCCCGTCATACTCGAGTAGCGCGGGCGTCGAGTACGAGTCCGGAGACTCCCGCACGGCCAGCGTCGGCCGCTCCACCCGCCAGACCGTCTCCCCGCTGAGCGCATCGATGCGCAGGACGTAGGACGGGTCGTCCGTCCGCATTCCGTGCAGCACCTGCACGAAGAGGGCTCCGCCGTGCAGCAGCGGCGACGAGGCGTAGCCCCAGTTCAACCCGAACGGGCCGTAGGACGCGGGGATGTCTCGCATCCACAGCTCGGTGCCGTCGAGATCGAAAGCCTTGAGGATGCCGGTGCCCGTCATCACCCAGACGTGCTCGCCGTCGGTCACGGGAGACGGGGACGACATGTTCTGCTTGCGGAGGCGGCGGTTCCCATCGCTGAGGTGACGCTGCCAGATCGGCTCGCCGGTGTCCCGGTCGAGGCACCACAGCGCGATGTCGTCGTCGTCGACCGCCACGTTCAGGAAGATCCGATCGCCCCAGACGATGGGGGTCGATCCGGACCAGGCGGGCATGGGGAGCTTCCACGCGATGTTCCGGTCGGTGTCCCACTCCACCGGCAGGCCGGTCTCGGTACTGACGCCGTCGCCGGTCGGCCCGCGCCATGCCGGCCAGTTCTCGGCCGTGGCGACGCCGGCCGACGTCACGGTCACCAGCAGCGCCACGGCCAGACCGGCAACGTTGGGTTGCGAACGCATGATCTCCTCCGGCGGGTGTCCTACCGCCCCGCCGCCTCCGCCTCCTGCCGGCGGTTGCCGGCGAGGATGTTCTCGAGGCCGTAGTTGCCCTCGTGGCACGCGAACTCGAAGATGGGCAGCCGGCTCCGCTGCATGGGCAGCTCGACCGACCACGGCCGCTCCCAGGTGTCCGGATCGGTCACCGTGAATTCGTAGAGCAGCGTCTCGGCGTCGACGCGGGTGAAGCGCTCGACCAGCGTGCGGTTCCGGCCGGTGTTGCGCCACGTGTTGTGGGTGCGGTCGTCGTTGAAGTTCACGGTCTCGACCACCAGGGTGTCACCCTCCCACCGGCCGCGCGAGTCGCCGACGTACTGGCGGATGCCGCCGGCCGGGGCGGGGCGCCCGTCGAGGGGGATGACGCGGACGGTGTGCATCATCTCGTTCATGACGGCGACGTGGTCGGGGGTCTGGAAGATCTGCATGTTGTTGTTGTAGACCCCCGGCAGCATCGGCGGCCCCGCGTTGCCGCTCATCAGGCAGCGGTCAGAGTTGCTGAAGTCGAGGTGCGACTCGGCCGACTCGACGGTCTGGCTGAACGACGAGCGCGCGCCCATGGTCCGCGCCCGCTCGCGGCCCGCCTCGGTCAGGGCGGGCATGCGGCCGTCCGGCGGGTCGACGATGAGCGACGTGCGCCCGGTGCTGACGGCACCCGTCCCCCAATCGAACCAGAAGATGTTGTACGAGCCGGTCTGCCCCTGCAGGCTCGGGTGGTCCGGCGAGTCGAGCCACCGGCCGGGACGCTCGCCGGCGGTGGGAATGGCGACGGTGCGCTGGGCCGGCCGCTCCTCCATCGCCTGAATTCGCGCCCGCTCGTTCTCCTCGATCTCGGCCGCCTCCTCCGCGGTCAGGAACTCGCGGCCCTCGAAGCGCTCCGGGCGCTCGAGCGGGGTGCGCGTCTTGTACTCCCAGACGCCCCCGAGGTCGGGCTGGCCCCAGGCCGTGCGCGGCGCCGGCTCGGGCTCCGTCTGGGCGGCGGCGGGCAGGGACATCAGGCAGGCGGCGACGGCACCGACAACGGCGAACGTGACAGGCAAGTACCGCATCTCGACTCCTTCACCGACACTTCATCGGCTGAACACGCGGACTCCTCGGAACCGCGGCCGCCCCACAAGGATACCGCCGAACGTACTGACATCCGCAACGCCTGCGGGTGCAGACGGGCGCAGACGCTCAACTGCCCCGCGTCATTGACGATGGCACCCGTCCGCCGGGCACTCGATCCCGGGCTTGCGCGGCGCGCCCGGCTACCCTGCCGAAGCCGCGTCACCAGCCGAAGGTGGCCCGCCCGAGGAACCCGTTGCCGGCCTCCCCGGCTGTCGTGGAACTTCCAGGGCCCGCCGGGCTCCTCCGGCGGGCACGCAACCGCGGCTTGAAATCTGTCCATAATATCAGTATTATTTCGGACAAACGGAGCGTCATAACATGTCCACCGCACGAGCCGTTCGAGCCGCCATACGCAAGCTACCGAAGGGAAAGCCGTTCACGAGCGAGCGCTTCCTCGAGCACGGCTCGCGCAGCGCCGTCGACCGGACGCTTTCGCGCCTCGCCGGCCGGGGCGAAATCCAGCGTCTTGCCCGCGGCGTCTTCGTCCGGCTCCGGACGAGCCGCTTCGTGGGCGCCGTCCTCCCTGACGTCCTCGAGGTCGTCGAGGCCATCGCGCGCAACAATGGCGAGACGGTCCAGGTCCACGGCGCGGAGGCCGCGCGCCGGTTCAAGCTCAGCACCCAGGTGCCGACCGCGCCCGTGTTCCATACCAGCGCATCGAGCCGCACCATCCGGATCACCAACATCACCGTCAGGATGGTCCACACCTCGAACCGCCGGCGGCTGCAATTCGCTGGCGAGGCGGCGGGCACCGCGCTCTCCGCCCTCTGGTATCTCGGCAAGAACAACGTGACCCCGGAAACGGTCGCCACGATCGAGGCCGCCCTCGGCCCGGCGGAATTCCGGAAGCTCTGCTCGGCAGACATGCCAGCGTGGATGACCAAGGCGCTCGCCGCCCCCCGGGACAGACTCCATGGCTGAGGCATTCCTGTCTCTCGATGCCCGCCAGCGCGCCGACATACTCCAGACCGTCGCCGCCCGGTCCGGGCGGGCGGCCATCATCCTGGAGAAGGACATCTGGGTCTGCTGGGTCCTCCAGGCCCTCTTCTCCATGCCCGACCCCCATCCCATGGCCTTCAAGGGCGGCACCTCGCTCTCCAAGGTCTACCGCGTCATCGACCGGTTTTCCGAAGACGTGGACGTCATCCTTGACTACAGGGCCTTCAACGACGGTTTCGACCCCTTCGCAGACGGTACCAGCCGGAACCAGATCAGGCTCTTCGGCGAACGCCTCAAGGACCGCGTCGCAGACTACATCCACGACGTCATGGCGCCCGCCCTCGGCGCCGCCGCCGACCGCCTTGCGGCTGACGGCCGGCACGACATCCGCATCGGCGACGACGGCGAGACGATCCGTTTCGGCTATCCGTCCGCGGTCGAAGACTCGCACAGCTATGTCCGGAGTGAAGTCGTGCTGGAATTCGGTGGACGCAACGTCATCGATCCGAACGGGCGGCACACGATCGCCCCCGACATGGCCACCCTGACCCCCGACCTCGGCTACCCCGCCGCCACCGTGACGGTCCTCTCTCCGCTGCGCACTTTCTGGGAGAAGGCCACGCTGGTCCATGTCAGCGCCCCTCGTAGATGTGGTTCACGATGGCGGTCACGCTGAACGTGCCCTCCCGGGGCGCCGTGTAGGCGGCGAACCTCGCCGGCTTGGTGTACGCGGCGACCGCCTCGTCGGCGCTGAGGCCCGCGTCGATGCTCCGCCGGGTCTGCTCGTACAGGTCCATGTAGAACGCCCGGTACTCGACGAGGTCGCTCCACGCGAGCAGGGTGTCCCAGTGGCCGGTGATGATGGTGTCGACGTCGGGGACGGTGTTGACGACGCGGGTCAGGGTCCGCCCGAACTCGACGGCGCTGCCGCCGTTGCCGTTCGCGGCGTCGATGAACGGGAGCACCTTGCCCAGGAACATGTCGCCGGTGTGCATGGTGCGCGCCGCCCTGAAGACGACGAAGGTGTCGCCGTCGGTGTGGCCGCGGCCGAAGTAGTAGAGGTCGATCTGATCCGGCCCCCCGGCGAACAGCGTCAGCCGGTCGGAGAAGGTCGTCGAGGGCAGGTACTTCGCGTTCTCGCCCTGGAAGTCGTCGCAGTTCGTCGGTATCGGCCGGCAGTCGGTGCGCGCCCAATGGCGCCGGATGTTCTCGTGGGCCACGAAGTGCACGGTGTCGGGGAACTCGGTGTTCGAGCCGCTGTGGTCGAAGTGGACGTGGGTGTTGATGATGGTGGTCACGGGCTTGTCGGTGAGCCGCCGCACGTGCCCGAGGATGTCCGCCCCGTAGCCCTCGTTCTTGGTGTCCACCAGCACCACGCCGCTCTCGGCGATGAACAGGGCGGTGTTGCCGCCGGTCGTCGACCCCGACCCCAGCATGTGCAGCTTGTCGGTGATGCGGTGCACCTCGATCGGCGGGTTCGGCTCCTGCAGCGCCTCGATGCCGGCGGTCCAGGCGACCAGCCCGAGCGCGAGAGCGGTGAACGGCAGTAGTGCCAGACGTCGCATGTCGTTTACCTCTCAGGGGCCGCGTCGGGGGGCCGTCTTCAGGAAGGATCTGGGCTCCCGCGCCTCACGGCACGACCGTGATCTCACCCAGCGCCCAAGGGTGGTCGGCGCTGTGGAACCGGTACGTCCCGGGCGCATCGAAGGCGACGTACTCGAACAGCCCCGGTTCGATGACACCGGTGGTCCAGCTCCCGTCCTGCGCTACGATGGTGCGCTCCGTCCTCCCGTTGTTGACGAACCGCACCCGCGTGCCGGCCCTCACCCGGATCCGTTGCGGGTTGAACGCATGCTCGTCGAGGGCGCTCCGGTTGCCGCCCAGCGACCAGGACGGGTTCTCGCGCAGCGTGCCGGTCTGAATCTCGTCGGTCTCGGTCGGCGCCGGGCCCGTCCACCGGACGAGGTCGGGCGGGTCGGCCACCGGCTCGTCCCGCGGCGCCAGCTCGCCGTCGAGCGCGAACGCCCAGAGCTCGCTTCCCATCGGCATCGCCACGTACTGCCGCCCGTCGATCGCGTAGGTCGACACCGGCCCCGGCCGCATCCGCAGCCCGGCCGGGGCGGCCTGGAACGCCCACAGCCGCTCGCCGGTGGCGGCGTCGTAGGCGTCGAGCTGGCCGTCGGCCGAGCCCCAGAACACCAGCCCGCCGGCCGTCGACATCGGACCGCTCGTGGCCAGCCGCCCGCCCACCAGATCCTGCTTCCAGGCCACCGTGTTGGTGCGCGGGTCCACGGCGGCCAGCACCCCGGTCGACTCGGGGAGGCCGAGCCGCAGGTAGCCGGCCGGGCGGTTGTCCGAGATCCACGGGTCGTCGAACCGCTTGGCGAACCCCACGTGACTCCGGCCCTGCGCGTAGATCAGGCCGGTCTGGGGGCTGAACGACATCGGCGTCACCCGCACCATCGGAATCGGCGAGCCGAGGGCCACCACGTGCTGCCGGTCGACGGTGGGCGGGGTGAAGAAGCTGCAGCTCAGCTCGAACGGCGGCGGCACCCGGTCGCGCCAGTACGAACAGTCGGGGATGATGCGCTCGGCCCCCACCGGGAACGGCTGGGTGTCGGCGGTGAGCTGGCCCGGGTCCTGCGGCACCGGCCGCTGCTCGATGGGGATCAGCGGCTCGCCGGTCTCCCGGTCGAACAGGAACAGGTAGCCGTCGGCGCGGATGGCGGCGACGCCCTTCCGCATCCGGCCGTCCATCTCCACATCGTAGAGCAGCATCGGGGTGGCGATGTCGGCGTCCCAGATGTCGTGCCGCACCACCTGGAAGTGCCAGCGGCGCTCGCCGGTCTCCATGTCGAGGGCGAGCATCGAGGCCGCGAAGAGGTTGTCGCCCGCCCGGATCTCGCCGCCGAACATCGGCACCGGGTTGCCGGTCGCGAAGTAGACCAGCCCCAGCGCGGGATCGACGGTCCCCACCAGCCACACGCCGCCGCCTCCGACCTGCCAGATGTCGGAGTCCTGCGGCCACGTGTCGTGGCCGAACTCGCCGGGGCGCGGGATGACGAAGAACGTCCAGGCCACCTCGCCGGTCGCGGCGTCGACGGCCACGACCCGTCCCTGTCCCCCGCTGTCGCCGTTGGCCACGCCCACGAACACCTTGCCGTCGGCGTGCATGGGCGCGGTGGTGACGGTCTCGCCGGCCACCGCCGGGACGCTCCCGACCGTCGTCGCCCAGACCAGCTCGCCGGTGTCCTGCCGGAGCGCCGCCACCTGCACGCTGCGCAGGCCGACGAACACGAGGTCGTCGTTCAGCCCGACGCCCTGCCACGACGGCACCATCCGCGAGGCGGCGTCCTCGGCCTGCCAGCGCCACCGCGTCTCGCCGGTGGCGCCGTCGACGGCCAGCACGCTCGCGCCGGCGGTCAGGTAGAGCACGCCGTCCTTCACCGCCGGCGTCGAGCGCGACGACCCGCCGCCCTCGAGCCGAGTGACCCACGCCCCGCCCAGCCGGTCGATGGTGTCGGTGGAGATCTGGTCCAGCGTCGAGTAGCGCGAGCTCGTCCAGTCGCCGCCGGCCAGCGGCCAGTCCTCGGCCGCGAAGCGGCTCCCGGGTTCGGGCGGCTGCCCCTCCGCGATTCCGGCCAGGGCCGCGGCGACGGCGGCCAATGCGACGACGACTGCGCGTTTGAGTCCATCCATGTCGATCCGAGACTGTCTTCAAGATCCACGGCCTTGTCAAGACGAGCCCCGGCCGACGGGACGCTGCGCGGACCGCCTCCCACCGCCGACCGCGTGAGACCCACGGGCGCCGCGCCCTCACACGCCGGTCGGCGACCAGCGGGGCGCTACAACCCCCGCGCCTTCTGCAGGACCACGCCCAGCACCAGCAGCGAGTCGTCGCAGTTCCGGCACGAGGTCTCCGTGAAGAACGAGCTGTCGCGTGACGACTGCCGCACGGTGTCCGTGTGGATGAAGTCGAAGTCGCGCTCCCGCTCGCGGCCACCTTCGAGGACCACGATCTGGGTGTTGATCCGATCCCGACTGACGTCCACCGACCTGATCCGGTCCGGCGTGACGGCGAAGCTGTGGTCCGCACCTTCGGCGGACCGGAAGACGACCCTCCTCCGGCTCACCGCAATCACGCCGTCGCAGAAGCCGGCCCGCAGCCCCAGCCCCCCGTGTCGGTGTTTCGCCGGCAGCTCGACCTCCTGGCCCGCCTCGACGGCCCGTCCCAGGAAATCGGCGCTCTCCTCGAACCGCCCCATCGCGTGCAGCGACCGCCCGAGCAGCAGATACGCTTCGCCCGCCTCGCCGTACTCCCTCAGCACCGCCTCCGCGCCGTTGGCCGCCTCCCGGTAGCGCCGCAGGTTGAAGTGCCCCTGGGCCTCCCGCAGCGCCACCTCCACGGGAACGCGCTCGAGCACGAACGACAACGCCGCGGCTTCGCCCGGCCGAATGTCCACCTCCTCCATCGCGGGCATGAAGCCCGGCCGGCTCGCCGTCAGCCGCCGCCGGCCCGCCGGCAACTCCAGCCCCCTCACCGGTAGCGGATACTCGCCGACGCCGTCGACGAGCAACGTGGCGCCCGGCGTGTTGGTCGTGGCGGTGAGCCTCCCCGGCAGCTCCACCAACGACAGCTCCACGACCTCCGACCGGCCCGCCATCACGCCCGCGGTGGCCGTCGCGTCGCCGTACCCCGGCTTCCGCGCCACCACCACGTGCCTGCCCGCCGCAATCCCATCGACGGCGAGGATGCCGGCGGCGTTCGTCGTGCCGACCTCCACGCCGTCCAGCTCCACGACGCTCTCCGGCAGCGTGCGGATCGTCAGCCTGCCTTCGCTCACCGGCCGCGGCGCCGGGCGCGCCGCCGGCGGATTCCGCGCACCGCGTGCCCTGCGCGGAGACGAAGCGCCGGCCCCGCCCGGCGCCGGCACCGTCCGCGCGCGCGCCGCCGCCCCTCCCGCGGCCGCATCGGCGCGCGCCGTCGCCGCATCGGCACGCCCCGACGCCGCATCGGCACGCCCCGACGCCGCATCGGCACGCCCCGACGCGCCGGGCGCTGCACGCCCGGCACCCGCCGCCGCCGCCCGGTCCGCGGGAACGGCGGCCGCGGCCTGCTCCCCGCCCGGCGCCGCCGAGGGGGCACCCGACGCCTCTCCGCCCCCCGGGGGGGTGCCCGCAGCAACCTCCTCCCCGACCGCCGACGAATCGACCTCGACGCCGGCCGGTTCGACCTCCTCCCGGTCCGTGCCGAACCACGACTCCCAGTCCGGGCCGAACGACTGCAACCCCCAGGCCGCCGCGATCAGCACCATCCACACCGCCGCCGCCCTCACGGGCCGCCGCCGGGCGCCCCCGCGCGCCCGCGGCCCACCCCGGCCCGACAGCGGCGCGCCCCTTCCCGGCCGTGGCACCGCCCCTGCGGCGCCCGGGGCGGGCATCCGCACCGTCGCCTTCATCTCTTCCGCGGACTGCGCGGCGCCCGTCCCGCCGGAGGCCGGCACCGGCGTCCCCGCTGTCACCGCCTGCTTCATCGCCGTCGCCAGCGCCCCGGCGCTCGCCGGCCGATCGTCCGGTCGCTTCCGCAGCGCCCACCGGACGACGGTCTCGACCGGCGCCGGAACGTCGGGATTCGCCGCGCGGAGCGGGGGTGGGTCCACATTAACGTGCTTGACGGCGACCGCCATCGAGGTCGTCGCATCGAACGGCACGGCCCCGGACAGCATTTCGTACAGCACGACGCCCAGGCTGTAGATGTCGGACCGCCCGTCGAGCTTCTCGCCGAGGCACTGCTCCGGCGACATGTAGTGCGGCGTGCCCAGGACGCTGCCCTGTTGGGTCAGGGTCCCGACCCCCGCCGCGTCCTGCAGACGGGCGATGCCGAAGTCCAGCACCTTCACGTGCAATCCCGCCGAACTCTGCGAGACGACGACGTTGTCGGGCTTCAAGTCCCGGTGCACGACCCCCTGGGCGTGCGCCGAATCCAACGCCGCGCAGGCTTGATCGAGGATCTCGGCCGCGTCGGCCAGCGGCAACGATCCTCCCTGCTCGATCACGCGCCGCAGGGACTCGCCTTCGACGAGCTCCATCACGAGATAGATCGTGCCGTCGTCCGCCACGCCGAAGTCGTGAACGGTGACGACGTTGTTGTGCTTGAGCCGCGCCGCCGCCTGGGCCTCGCGCCTGAACCTCTCGGGGGCCCCCGAGTCCTGCAGGGTGCCGGCATGCAGGATCTTCACCGCGACGGCGTCGCCGATCATCAGCCTCGTCGCCCGGTAGACCGTCGCCATGCCGCCGGCGCCGATCCTGGCGTCGATGCGGTACTTCCCCTCCAGGGTCGTGCCGATGCGCGGATCGTCGTCGGTCTCGGGCCCCGCGACCGCGGGCCGATGGCTCCCGCAGTGCGGACAGAACCGCGCCGCCTCGCCCATGTCTCCGCCGCAGCTCGCACAGATCATGGCCTGCCTCCAGGAATGACGACCGCCGCGCTCCCGCCGCGGCCGACGGCGACCGCCCGTCCGACGCCGTCCCGCGGCCGCCGCTTCACAAAGCTGTCCTTGCTCTTCAGCGGACACCGCTTCACAAGCTGTCCTTGCTCTTCAGCGCCACCCCCGCCAACCCCAGGTACGCCGCCGTCGTGAGCACGAGTACGAGCCAGTTCAGATACGTACGGCGCATGAAGGCTTCTTCGATCCCCGCCGACGACCCGCCGTCCCAGACCCGGTCGTAGGCGGCGACGTAGAACTGGCCCGCCAACCGGTCGCGGGTCTCCGCGTCCGTGCGGCTCACCCAGTGAACCAAGCCGTCGACCGACCACCGGGCGAGAATCAGCGCGCTCGCCAACCTGACGTTGCCGAGCCCCTCCACCATCGCGACCGGCTCGGCCGCCGCGACCGGCACCGCTTGCCCAGAGGCCGGCCCGCCGGACGCACCCGCCGCCGCCCCGCCCGGCACGTCCGCGGCCGCCGCGCCGGGCGTGTCCGCAAGGGCCGGATCGCTGGCCGCATCCGGCGCCGCCCCCGGACCGCCGGGCCCGTCCGCCTCGGTCAGACGTTCATAGTCCAGATACTGTTCTTCACTCGCCGGGGCCTGGTTCAACGCGTTCACGTAGAAGTCGTCCAGGGGCTTCATGAACCCGCTGAGGAGCAACTGCGGAATCAGGATGAGCGGCAGCACGCTCATGGCCTTCTCCGTCGAGTTGACCACCGCGGAGCTCAGAAGGCCCAGGCCGACGCCGCCGAACGCGGTCAGGCAGAGCGTGGCGGCGACGGCGGCGGCATCGTCCGCCGGCACCCGGTCCATGGCCACGAGCGTGCCGACGAAGAGGAGGCACTGCACGACCGCGATGCCGCCCAGAACCGCGAACTTCGACCCCAGATACGGCGGGATCTTGAGATTGACCAGCCGTTCCCGGCTGTAGATGGGCAGTTCCGCGACGATCTCGCGTATCGCGCTGTTCCCCCCGAACCAGACCGCGATGATCGCGCCGATGAAGAGCGTCTTCGAATCGTTGACGGTATCGCCGACAATCAGCGCGAGGATGAACGCGATGGCCGGCGCCTGACCCACGAGCACCAGCGTATTGAGGCCGTCCTTCAGCTTGATCTCGAGGTAGCGCCGCGTCAATATCGTCCACTGCCGGAAACCGGACGAACGCGCCGGCCCGGGCGAGTCCGCGGCCGCGCCGAAGTCCCGCGCCGCCGCCGCGGCGTCGTTCGATTCCGCGACGCGGGCGGCGACGTGGGTCTGGAAGTCCCCGGACGTCTGGAAGGCCCGACTCACCTCGCGGGGGCTCCGCGCGTTCACCTGCCGGTAGAGCTCGCTCGGCTCCCGGCACTCGAAGTACTTCAGCGCGTCGCGCGGCGGGCCGAAGTACGCGAGATGGCCGCCCTTGGTCAGCAGCAGTATCTGGTGCATCTCCTCGAACTTCTCGAACTTGTGCGTCACCATGACGACGATTCGGCCCTCGTCGGCAAGCTTGCGGAACAGCACCATCAGGTTCTCGGACGTCTCCGGATCGAGCGGCGACGTCGGTTCGTCGAGGAACAGGAAGGTCGGCTTGGTCAGCAGCTCGATCGCGAGGCTCAGCCGCTTGCGCTGCCCCCCCGAGAGCTGCTTGAACGAAGTCTCCCGATGCTCCGCCAGCCCCACGTCCCGCACCACGCCGTCGATGACCTGCCGCGCGTCCTCCGGCGGCGTGCCCTCGGGCAGGCGGAGCCGCGCCGCGTAGTGGAGCGTTCGGTCGACCGTCAGCGCGTCGTGGAGGATGTCCTGCTGCGGCACGTAGCCGATGGAGCGCCGCACCGCGTCGAAGTTCCGGTAGAGATCGAGCTCGTTGACGAGGACGGCGCCGCGGGTCGCGGGGCGGAGCCCGTTGAGGGCGTCCATCAGCGTCGACTTGCCGCAGCCGGAAGGCCCCATGAGGCCGACGAACTCCCGGGGGAGGATGGCGAACGACACGTCGTGGAGCACGGTCTTTTCGCCGTAGCTCTTCGTTATGCCGGAGGCGGTCAGGCGGCTGGCCCCGAGATCGTGGCTCGATATCTCGCGGCCGTTCACCCGAAGCACGAACCCGCCGAGGAAGACGAGGTCGGTCGGGGCGAGGGGCCGGGCCCCGCGGACGGGTTCGCCGTTGACGAACGTCCCGTTCAGGCTCCCGGCGTCCGAGAGGCGGGGCTCGCCCGCCGCGTAGTCGATCTGGGCGTGGCGGCGGGAGACGCCGGGCCCATCGAGAACGACGTCGTTGTCGGACGCGCGGCCGATCCGCAGGATGATGGGGCCGGCCGCCGGATCGACCGCGGGCGGCGGGCCGGCCGCTACCTCCGGCATCGGCTGCGTCCCGACCGCGGCCGAGCCGGCGGTTCGGAAGCGCGCGCGCAGCGCATCGACCGAGGACGACCCGGCGCTGCGGCGCGTGCCCGCCGCATCGAGCAAGGTCGGCTCGGCGCCGCGGGCGGACGACTCGCGAGCCGTGGCCTCGAACCGGAACGTGACGAGGCCCCCGGGACCGAACCCGACGACATCGCCGTCATCAAGGGGGCTCGTGTCGATTCGTGACCCGTTGACGTAGGTCCCCTGGGTGGAGCCGAGGTCACGGACCACCACGCGGCCGGTGCCGTCGGTGTCGAACGCCGCGTGGCGCCGGGAAAGAAAGGCGTGGTCGACGTCGATCTCGCAGTCGGCACCGCGGCCGAGAGTCATGGAAGGACGGTCGATGGGAACGCGGCGTCCTTCGATCGTCCCGACGAGGCCCACGAGGCGCGGCGGGCCGGTACCCCCCGTGAACGTCTGGTCAGTGGAGGCGGACATCGGTTTCTCAAACCGCTTGCCCGCTATCTTGCGACTCCGAAGATCGGGTGTCAAGGTCGGGCCCGCCGGTCGGCGGATCCGACAAGCTTGTCATCGAGTGTCGAGGCCTGACCGGCCGACGGCGGACCCGACAAGCTTGTCGACCGACGGGAAGGCCCGTCCGGCCGATTGGCGAACTTGACAAGCTTGTCGCCTGTGCGGCCCCACTATTCCCTGTCTACCAAGGGGTCCGAAACGCCGACAGGTGCCTGTTACCTGCCCCCCGGAAGCCCCTTGCGCGCCTGCCCGATCAGCAGGTCCTTGACATCCGCATACGCGCACACTTTCGCCTTTCAAGGCGAATATCTATCTATCTAGGCGCTTCGGCGCGGGCGGAATCGGTCTGCCCATGGCAGCCCGCCCAGGCCGGGGTCAGGCCAGGATGTCGTCGACGACGACGCCGGCCACGTCGGTGAGCCGGAAGTCGCGCCCCTGGCTCCGGTAGGTCAGGCGCTCGTGGTCGAGGCCGAGCAGGTGCAGGATGGTCGCGTGCAGGTCGTGGATGTGGACCTTGTCCTCGATGGCGTAGTAGCCGTAGTCGTCGGTGCGGCCGTGGCTGTGGCCGCCCTTCACGCCGCCCCCGGCCATGAACATGGTGTAGCCGTGGGGGTTGTGGTCGCGGCCGTTGCGGGCGCCCGCCTCGGCCCCCGGGGTGCGGCCGAACTCGCCGCCCCACAGCACCAGGGTCTCGTCGAGCAGGCCCCGCTGCTTCAGGTCGGTGATGAGCCCCGCCACCGGCCGGTCGATCTCGGCGCAGCTCCGGGGCAGCCCGGTGATCAGCCCCGAGTGGTGGTCCCACTTGGTGTCGGGCCCGTGGGTGGCCTGCACGAAGCGCACCCCCGACTCGGAGAAGCGCCGCGCGAGGAGGCAGCGCAGGCCGAAGTCGCCGGCCACCGGGTCGTCGAGGCCGTAGAGCCGCCGGGTGGCCTCGGACTCGCCCTCGACGCTCATCACCTCGGGCGCCTCGGTCTGCATGCGGAACGCGAGCTCGTACGACTCGATGCGGCCCTCCAGCGCGAGGTCGGGGCCGGTCGATGCGAGCTGCCGGCGCTGCCAGCGCTGCAGCAGGTCGACCTCGGCGCGCTGCACGGCGGGGGTGACGGCCTGGTTCTCGAGGAAGTCGATGGTCGCCTCGGCGGTGTTCATCCGCGTGTTGCCGATGGCGGTGCCGTTGTAGGCGGCGGGGAGGAACGCGGCCGAGTAGTTCTGCACGCCGCCGTGCTGGTACGACGGGCAGATGGTCATGAACGCGGGGAGGTTCTCGTTCTCGGTGCCGAGCCCGTACGAGATCCACGACCCCATCGACGGCCGCACGAAGCGGTCGCTGCCGGTGTTCATGGCGAGGATGGCCCCGCCGTGGGCGGCGTTGGTGCCGTACATCGAGCGCACGAAGCAGAGGTCGTCGGCCACCCCGGCCAGATTGGGCAGCAGCTCGCTCACCCAGTGCCCCGACTGCCCGTGCCGCCGAAACTCCCAGGGGCTCTTGAAGAGGTTGCCGGTCTCGTTGAACTGCACGTCGGGCTTGGCGAACGGCAGCGGCTTGTTGTCGTCGCGGACGAGCAGCGGCTTGTACTCGAACAGGTCGTGCTGCGACGGGCCGCCGTGCATGTGCAGGAAGATGATGCGCTTGGCGCGGGGCGCGAAGTGGGGCGCCCGGGGGGCCAGGGGGTTGTCCTGGGCGGCCAGGTCGTGCTGGAGCAGCGACGAGAGGGCCAGCCCCCCGAAGCCGCAGCCGCAGGTCTTGAGCATGTCCCGGCGCGTCACCGGCGGTGCCTGGTAGTGGGGATGGCGCATAATTCTCGGTCCTCAGTCGACGTAGATGAACTCGCTCGCGCCGAGGATGACGTGGCAAAGCCGCGTCCACGCGAAGCGCTCGGCGTCGCCGCCGGGCGCGGTCTCGCGCATGGCGGCGAGGAAGGCCAGGCTCTCGTCGATCTCGACGTCGGCCGCCGGCCGCCCGTAGGCCTCGACGAACGCCCGCTCGACCCGCGCCGCGTCGCCCGCCAGCGGCATCGCCAGCAGCCGCCCGGCGAACTCGCCCGCCCGCTCCTCGACGAACGCGCTGTTCATCATGAGCAGGGCCTGGGACGGCACCACCGTGACGGGACGGGCGCCGACCGAGTCGCTGGCGTTGCCGAAGTCGAAGCCGGCGAAGATCTCGTAGATGGCGTTCCGCACCACCGGCATGTACACCGAGCGGCGCGGGGCCCCGTAGAAGTCGAAACGCCCGAACGTGTTGCCCTCGCTGAACACGTAGCCGCGCTGGTTGTACTCGTCGACGCGGCCCCCCATCGTCAGGTCGAGGGTGCCGGCGAGATGCAGCAGGGCGTCGCGGATCGGCTCGACCTCGAGCCGCCGGCGGTTCATCCGCCAGTGCAGCAGGTTGTCGGGGTCGACGGCCGCGTTCGCCGCGTCGTAGCCGGTACCGAGCCGGTAGGTGCTCGACAGCAGGATCTCGCGGTGGAGCGCCTTGACCGACCAGCCGCCGTCGACGAAGCGCCGCGCGAGCCAGTCGAGCAGCTCGGGATGGGTGGGGGCCGAGCCGGTGGCGCCGAAGTTGCTCGGGGTGTCGACGAGGCCGCGCCCGAAGTGCCAGTGCCAGATGCGGTTGGCCATGACCCGCGCCGTGAGCGGGTGCTCGGGGTGCGTGATCCACCGGGCCAGCTCTAGCCGCCCGCTCGCGCCGGCGGGAATCGGCGGCGGCGGCACGATGTGGTCGGTGACGCGCAGGAACCCGCGCGGCTGCGGGGTGTCGGCCAAGTTCAGGTGGCTGCCGCGGATGTGGACGGGGAGATCGACGATCTCGCCCTCCTCGACCGACATCGCGTAGGGGGGCTCGGGCGGCGAGGCCGCCTCGCGTTCCTCGACGACGGCCCGCCGCCGGGCCAGCTCGGCCAGCGCGTCGGCCGGATAGAGCGCCTCCTCCGTCTCCTGATCGAGGCAGAGGATGCACAGCCGGCCGTCGTAGACGAGGCGGCGCAACTCCTCCTGCTCGCGCGGGAGCCGGAAGTCGGCGGGCGAGAGCTCTTCCTCGTCCTCTAGGCCCAGCCGCTGCAGGTGCTGGTCCCAGGCGATCTCGATCACCGCGAAGAGGCCGGCGTAGCGCCAGGCGACCTCTTCGAGGCTCCAGGGCGCCGGCCCCCGGACCAAGCTCCGGGTCAGGGGCGCGATGAGGACCTTCTCGGAGGCGATGAGCGCCCGCAACTCGTCAGTGACCTCCTGGTAGCGTTCCGGCGGCGCCGCCGCGTAGGCGTTCCATATCTGGAAGACCACGCTCGGGTTGGGCCCGTCGCCCTGCACCGGGGGACCCTCGCGATAGCGGAAGAAGGCCCGGACCCAACGCTCGATCACCGCCGCCTCGAGGCCGTCGCGGTCGGCGATCCGGGCGATCTCCTCCGCTCCCCGGCCCTCCTCCGGTCCCCGGCCCTCCTCCGGTCCCCGGCTCTCCGCCGCTCCCCGGCCCGCCGCCGCTCTCCGGCTCTCCGCCGCCTCGTCGTCGGCCCAGGCCGGGTAGGCCTCCTCAGCGGCGAGGAGATAGCGGGCCAGCGCCTGCCTCCGCGGCCGCCGCAGCCGGTCGTTCTGTTCGTCGACGAGGTCACCGACCGCCTCCCGCGCCTCTTCCACCAGCGCCTGCGCCGCCTCGTACCGGGCGACGGTATCTTCGTCGGCCAGGGGCCGCTCCACCCACCGGCCGACGTTGCGGTCGCTCTCCATCGTGGTGGTCGAGCGCAGGATGCCGGCCATCGCGTAGTAGTCGGCGGTGGGGATAGGGTCGAACTTGTGGTCGTGGCAGCGGGCGCAGCCGATGGGCTCGGCCAGGAACGCCCGGCCGATGACGTTCACCTGCTCGTCGACGATGTCGATGACCATCTTGTCGACGTCCTGCTCGGCCAGCACCTTCGCGCCGAGGGTCAGGAACCCGGTCGCGGCGAGGTTCCCGAACCGCTCGTCGTCGCCGGCCGCGGGCATCAGGTCGCCGGCTATCTGCTCCCGCACGAAGCGGTCGTAGGGCTTGTCGGCGTTGAACGCGTCGATGACCCAGTCGCGGTAGCGGAACGCGTTGGGATGCGCGATGTTCTCGTCGAGCCCGTTCGAGTCGGCGTAGCGGGCGACGTCGAGCCAGTGCCGGCCCCACCGCTCGCCGTAGCGCGGCGACGCGAGCAGCCGCTCGACCACCCGTTCGTAGGCGTCGGGCCGCTCGTCGGCGAGGAACGCGTCGATCTCCTCCGGGGTCGGGGGCAGGCCGGTCAGGTCGAACGTGACCCGCCGCAGGAGCTGCCGCCGGCCGGCGGCAGCGACGGGGGCCAGCCCCTCGGCCTCGAGCCGGGCGAGGACGAAACGATCGATGGCACTGCGCGCCCACGCGGGGTCGCCGACGGCGGGCGGCTCGGGGCGGGCCATCGGCCGGAACGCCCAGTGCTCGCGGCCGGGGCCGAAGTCGTAGGCGGCACCGCTGTCGGATCGGGCGGCCACGACCGGGGCGTCGGTGGTTCGCGGGTCGACCGCGCCGCGGGCCACCCAGCGCTCGAAGTCGGCGACGACCGCGGCCGGCAGCCGGCCGTCGGGCGGCATCTTGATCGGCCCGTCGTAGCGGATGACGTCGATGAGCAGGCTCTCGTCCGGCGAGCCCGGCACGACGGCGGCCCCGCTGTCGCCGCCCGCCCGCAGCCCGGCCGCGTCGACCAGGGCCAGCCCCGCCTGGATGCGCTCGGGGTTCGCGCCGTGGCACTGGTAGCAGCGCTCGGCGAGGACGGGGCGGATCCTCGACTCGAAGTGCTCGAGGTCCTCGGGCGGGAGCTCCTGCGCGCGGACCGGCGGGGCGACGCCGACGGCCAGCGCTAGGAGGGCACCCAAAGCGAGCAGCCAGTCGACGCCGACCGCGGCGTCTCGATGCGGCAGCGCCCGAAATCTCTTGTGCATACTGACCGGGCAGTGTAGCGCACACCGGTTGGCGGACCAAGCTTCGCCATCGCGCCCACCCGCCCCGACGGCAGCTCTCTTTGGGATTCCGTACCCTTGCAGTACCCCTGACACAAGATCGCCAGGTTGGCGTTAACATTCGGCCATGACGCCCGAAGCATGGACCGTCATCGCGGTGGGAGTCGCCATCGTGGGCCTGTTCATCCGCATGGACGCCCGGATCAGCCGCCTCGACGACCACGTCCGCGGACGGGGCGAGCGCCTCGCCCGGCTCGAGGGCAAGGTCGACACGCTGATCGTGGCGTTCGTGAAACCCCGGGGCGAATGACGCGCCGCACTCCCTGACGCGCGACCCGCGACCATACATGCCCCTCGAAAAAGCGCGGGGAGAGGGGCGCAAGCGCAGGCGTTCGGCGTTATGATCGCTGGATGCAGACGTTGATGGTCGCCAGAGCCGGTTCGCTGGCCCGAGTCCTGGTCGTCCTGATCGGCGTGCTGGCCGGCTTCGGCCACCCGCAGATCGCCGCCGCCCAAGCGACGGAGCCCGCGTCGCAAGCGTCCGCGGCGTCGGTCCGCGAGACGCTCGACCGGTTCTGCGTGCGCTGCCACAACGAGCGGACGCTCACCGCGGGGCTGGCCCTCGACACCCACGACCTCGCGCACGTCGGCGCGGACGCCGAGACCTGGGAGCGGGTCATCGTCAAGCTCCGTTCGCGGACGATGCCCCCGGCGGGCAGCCCGCGACCCGCCGAGGCCACGTACCGGAACGTCGCCTCCTGGCTCGAGACCGAAATCGACACCCTCGCGCTAGCCGCTCCCGACCCCGGCCGGGGCGAGACGTTCCACCGTCTGAACCGGGCCGAGTACCACGCCGCCGTCCGCGACCTCCTCGCGGTCGACGTCGACGTGGCCGAGCTGCTGCCGGCCGACGACACCTACGAGCACGGCTTCGACAACAACGGCGACGTGCTCTCGATCTCGCCGGACCTGGTGGCGCGGTACCTCTCGGCCGCGCGCCGGATCAGCCGCCTCGCCGTCGGCATCCCCCCCGTCGGCCCCACCGTCGCGACCTACCGGGTGCATCCCGGCCTGCTGCAGGACGAGCGGCAGGACGACCTGCTGTCGTTCGGCTCGCGCGGCGGCATCGCGATTCGGCACTACTTCCCCGTCGACGGCGAGTACACGGTCCGGATCCGCCTCCACCGGAACTTCTCGGACTACATCATCG
Source organism: Vicinamibacterales bacterium (assembly GCA_963664545.2). GTDB lineage: Bacteria > Acidobacteriota > Vicinamibacteria > Vicinamibacterales > UBA8438 > JAJEEA01. The sequence goes on from OY761475.2 coordinate 6,470,205, forward strand.
GCTACGCGGCGCCGCAGGAACTCGACGTGCGCGTGGACGGCGCCCTCGTCGAGCGGTTCGCGGTCGGCGACGCCGACTCGGTGGGGCAGATGGCCCCGCTGAGCTTCTCGGGGAACATCGCCGGGGACCCCGAGTGGGAGTACTACATGAACACCGGCGACGCCCACCTGGAGGTCCGCTTCCCGGCGAAGGCGGGCCAGCGGACGGTGGGCGTCTCGTTCGTCAGGCGGGCGTCTGAGCCCGAGGGGGTGCTGCAGCCGCGCAACCGGGGCTACGGCCGCTTCGTCGACGAGCGCTACGACGACCATGCGGCGGTGGAGCAGGTCGCGATTGGCGGCCCCTACACTGTCGAGGGTCCCGGCGACACGCTGAGCCGCCGCGCGATCTTCGTCTGCCGGCCTGGGGCGGACGCCACGGCCGCCCAGGAGCCGGGGGCGGATGGCGCAGTTGCCGCGGAGGAGGCCTGCGCCGGCCGTATTCTCGGCAAGCTGGCCCGCCGGGCCTATCGCCGGCCGGTCCACGACGGCGATGTCGAGGCGCTGCTCGGCTTCTTCCGCGCGGGGCGGCGCGAGGGCGGCTTCGACGACGGCATCCAGTTCGCGCTCGAGCGGATGCTGGTCGACCCCGAGTTCCTGTTCCGCATCGAGCGCGATCCGGGGGACGCGGCACCGGGCACGCCCTACCGGCTCGGCGACCTCGAGTTGGCGTCGCGGCTGTCGTTCTTCCTGTGGAGCAGCATCCCAGACGACGAGCTGCTGGAGGCCGCGGCCGGCGGCCGGCTCCGCGACCCGGCCGAGCTCGAGCGGCAGACGCGCCGGCTGCTCGCCGACCCGCGCTCGCGCGCCCTCGTCGACAACTTCGCGAGCCAGTGGCTGCGCCTGCGCAACCTCGAGTCGCAGGAGCGCGAGTCGGCCGACTACCCCGAGTTCGACGAGAACCTGCGCGAGGCGTTCCGGCGCGAGACCGAGCTGTTCGTCGAGAGCAACATCCGCGCGGACCGCAGCCTCCTCGAGCTGCTCAGCGCCAACTACACGTTCGTCAACGAGCGGCTCGCCCGGCACTACGGCATCCCCGGGGTCTACGGCGACCGCTTCCGCCGGGTGACCCTCGACCCCGACCATCCGCGCGGCGGCCTTCTCGGCCACGGCGGCCTCCTGATGGTGACCTCCTATCCCAACCGCACGTCGCCGGTCGTGCGCGGGAAGTGGCTGCTCGAGACCCTCCTCGGCGCGCCGCCGCCCGAGCCCCCGCCGAACGTGCCGGGGCTGCCCGACCGCGGCGAGGGCGGTGAGCCCGCGTCGGTCCGCGAGCGGCTCGAACGGCATCGCGCCAACCCCGCGTGCGCCGGCTGCCACGCGCCGATGGACCCCCTCGGCTTCGCCCTCGAGAACTTCGACGCCATCGGCCTCTGGCGCGCCACCAGCGAGGCCGGGCAGCCCATCGACGCATCGGCGACGATGCCCAGCGGCGAGGCGTTCGAGGGGCCGGCGGGCCTGCGGCGGGTGCTGCTGAGCCGGGGCGAGGACTTCGCCGCCACGGTCACCGAGAAGCTGCTGGCCTATGCGCTGGGGCGCGGCCTCGAGTACACCGACCGCCCCGCGGTGCGCCGGATCCTGCGCGATGCCGCGGACGACGACTACACCTGGTCGTCGATCGTGCTCGGCATCGTCGAGAGCACGCCGTTCCAGTGGCGGCGGTCGCGCGGCCCCGCCGTCGCCGCGGACGTCCCCTTGGCGAGGGCGCGAGTGAATCAGCCAGCGGACAGCAGGGGCGGGCGATGACCTCGCCACCTGTCGATTGGCCGACCATCGGCGTCATCGTGGAGGTGACACGTTGAGTCAAGTACTGAGTCAAAAGGAATGGGAAAAAGTGCAGCGGGCACTTGAGTCCAAGAAGTGGGACTTCCGGAGCGTCGCCGGGATCGCCAAGGAGATCGGGCTCACCCCGGAGCGCGTGAGGGAGTTGCTAACGCAAAACTCGCGCTTTATTCGCACGACCCTTTCGCGTGACCGGCGAGTGGTCTACGCGCTGAAGTCCAAGCCGGTCACCACCGGAGAGATAATCGACTCCCTGCTGACTCTCGCAAGCCGCTGACATGGAGAACCCGATGTGGTTGTGGGGCCTGTTTGGCGGGAGTATCGCTGAGGCGGTACGTTGGTACACCATTCGGGACGAGCTCCATGCTGGCTTGCCGGCATGGGCGAATCGTGGCTACTGGGTTATCACTTCGATCATGATCGCGATCGGGGGTGGCTTGGTCAAAATGTACGAGAGTTCGGGAATCGAGGTGAACTCGATTCTGGCGGCCAACATTGGCGCATCGGCTCCAGCGATCATCTCAACCTTGTTGAGAGGGGCGCCCAAGATCGAGAACGTCGAGCCGTGAGCGGTCTCTTGAACTGGCTGGCAGAGAGCGTGCGCCGCCAGCGCTAACACTACGACGAGCAGGTTCACATCATGATGATCACCAAGATGTCGCTGCCCCGGCGGACCGTTCTGCGCGGCTTGGGCGCCGCGGTGGCCCTGCCCCTGCTGGACTCGATGGTCCCCGCCGCGTCGGCCCTGTCGCGGACGGCGGCCGCGCCCACCCGGCGCTTCGGCGTCGTCTACGTGCCCAACGGCATCTCGATGGAGTACTGGACGCCGGCCGAGGAGGGCCGCGGGTTCGGGATCACTCCGATCCTCCATCCGCTCGAGCCGTTCCGCAACCAGCTCACGGTCGTCTCGGGCCTCCGCGGCTACTGGACCCCGGCCCACGCCGGCGCGTCGACCACCTTCCTGACCGGCGCGGCGGGCGTCGCCGGCGAGACCGCCCCGGTCGCCGGCATCTCGATGGACCAGTTGCTGGCCCGCGAGTACGGCCGGCACACCGAGCTCGCGTCGCTGCAGCTCGCCATCGACAGCCGGGCCAACGCCGGCCAGTGCAGCGGCAACCACAGTTGCGTCTACACCAACACCATCTGCTGGCGCAGCCGGACGACGCCGCTACCCATGGAGAACAACCCCCGCGTGGTGTTCGAGCAGATGTTCGGCGACAGCGGCAGCACCGACCCCGCCGTCCGCCGCGCCCGCATGGCGCGCGACCGCTCGATTCTCGACTCGGTGACCGGGAAGGTCGCCGACCTCAAGAACGAGGTCGGGCCCGCCGACAGCCTCAAGGTCGACGAGTACCTAGAGGGCGTGCGCGACATCGAGCGCCGCATCCAGCGGGCCGAGCAGCGGCAGGACTTCGACGTGCCCGAGCTCGCCCAGCCCGAGGGCATCCCCCCCACCTTCGCCGAGCACGTCGAGCTGATGTTCGACATGCAGGTGCTGGCCCACCAGATCGACCTCACCCGCGTGACCTCGTTCATGATGGGCCGCGAGGTGAGTTCGCGGACCTACACCGAGATCGGCATCCCCGACGCGCACCACCCGCTGTCGCACCACGAGTACAAGCCCGAGAAGATCGCGTTGATGTCCAAGATCAACGCGTACCACGCGTCGATGTTCGCCGACTACCTGGCCAAGCTCCGGGCGACGCCCGACGGCGACGGCTGGCTGCTCGACAACATGCTGCTCCTCTACGGCTGCGGCATGTCCGACAGCAACGCCCACAGCCCCCTCGACCTGCCGGTCCTGCTGCTCGGCGGGTGCGCAGGACAGCTCGAGGGCGGCCGCCACATCCGCTACGAGGGCGACCCGCTGATGCCGAACCTGCTGGTGACCCTGATGGACAAGCTGGGAGTGCCCGTCGAGCGCCTAGGCAAGAGCGACGGCAGGCTCAGCGTGGAGCGGCTGACCGGAGTGTAGACCGCAGTTCACCCGCGTACCGAAGTCGTTCTGACCGACTACCTTCGGGATGTCGCCGGCAGCAGGTACAGCAAGGAGGCTCGACGACCGACATGAGGCAACCGTGAAGCCAACTGTATACGTCGAGACGTCCGTCGTCAGCTACCTCACGGCCCGGCCTTCTCGCGATGTTGTGGTCGCGGCCTATCAGGAGGTGACGCGCGACTGGTGGCGCGGTGCTCCCGTCCGGTTCACGCTCTACACTTCGGCCCTTGTCATGTCCGAGGCCCGCACCGGGACCCGGAAGCCGCGCGCGGTCGTTTGGCAATCCTAGAGACGCTCCCTCTGCTCGACGCGACCGGGCCGGCAGTCGAATTGACCGGAGAGCTGCTGGACCGGGGAGCCGTGCCGCGCTCCGCGGCTGAAGATGCGGCGCATATCGCCATCGCGGCCGCGAACGGTGTCGATTATCTGGTCACCTGGAACTCTCGGCACATCGCCAATGCGACGATGCGCTCTCGAATCGAAGACGTTTGTCGGCAGTCGGGCTATGGACCGCCCGTCATCTGCACCCCCAACGAGCTCCTGGAGACACGCCATGCGAGAGACGCAGACCGATCCGATCATTGATGAACTCCGGGCGGTGCGCGACGAGCACGCCGCTCGGTTCAACTACGATGTCGAGGAAATCTTCCGGGACATCCAGGCCCAACAGGAGGCTTCCGGGCGCGAGTACGTCCGCTTGCCGCCGCGCCGTGTAGTGTCGTCGGATGATCGGCCGAAGCCCTGACGCAACAGTCGGGCGGTCCAGCCGCAGCCTCGTCGAAGTGGAGTGTGGAAGGCGATGAAAGCTGGCGCGGGACCTGGTCGGACGCCACACGTTGTCGACGTCGACGACGCGGGGGAGGAGCGGCTGGGGACCGAGCAACACGCTGATGAAAGGAGATTCCGGGCCGGTCCGGGCGCTTGAGGCGAACGCGCCGTGGTCTTCGCGTCTTTCGGCGCGGTCGGCGCTCTACGCCGATCTGCGCGTCCTGCTGGATGCGAAGTGCGGACGGCCGTCGTCCGCCGCCTACCGGTCGCTGGTGATCGACGACAACTGCGTGGCGCGCAAGTCGGCGGCGGCGCGCCGGAAGATCTGGAAGGAGCTGAAGGCGCGGTACATCCTCGACACCGGGCACCCGATCTTCGCGGCGTTCCTGCGGGAGTGGCGCCGCTGCCGCTCCGAACCGGAACGCGGCCTGACCGCCTACCTGCTCCTCGCCCTGCACGATCGACTGGTCGCCGACCTCGGCACCCGCTGGCTGTTTCCGCGGCTGCGGCGGGCACCCGCGGAGCTGCGCGTGGCCGACGTCCTCGCGTTCCTCGACAGCGCGGCGGAGAAGCGCGCCGAGGTCGCCGCCTGGTCGGACCACACGCGCAAGGCCGTGGCGCAGAAGTACGCCGCCAGCGTCCGCGACTTCGGGTTGGCCCGAGGCACGGTCAGGAAGGTCACGATCCGCCCCGCCCTCCACGGCGCGCCGGTTCGCCTGCTCGTCCGGGCTCTGCGCCTCGCCGGGGTCCGTCCGCTCGACCTGGTGCGGGCGCCGATCTTCCGGCTGCTCGCTCTCGACGGGCACGAGGTGGTCGAAGCGCTGGGCGAGCTCAACCGCCGCGAAGCCGTCCGCTTCCGCATGCAGGGGGACGTGGTCGAGCTCGACATCGAGGAGGTCGCCTGATGCAGAACCTGTCCGCGGATCTCTTCGAGGAGGTCGCCTGATGCAGAACCTGTTCGCCGATCTCCTCGAGGAGGTCGCCTGATGCAGAGCCTGTTCGCCGATCTCCTCGAGGAGGTCGCCTGATGCAAAGCCTGTTCGCCGATCTCCTCGAGCGGATCAAAGAGCCCCACCGTCCCGACCGCGGCGTCAGGACCGACAGCTCCATCCTCCTGATCTACCCGCCGGAAAAGGAGCTCGACTTCCGCGAGCAACTCGTCGAATCGTTCCTTCCGCGTCTCCGGGCCGCGCAGATCCCGTTCACGCATCTGGACCTGACCGGCTTCCTGTTCCATGATCTCGACCCGGGCGACGTCGAGCTCCTTCAGGAGGACGAGTTCGACGACTACCGCTGGATGCGGCAGGGGCTCTCGCAGCGCGTCGAGGCGGCGCTGGTCCGGCGATTCGAGGCGCTGACGTCGGCCGCGCCGGAAGCGACGCTCCTGGTCTCGGCCACCGTCGCGCTGCATCCGCTGGTGCGGTACGGCGAGGTGCTCCGCGGCCTGCGCGAACTGAAGGGCCGCATCGCGCTCGCCTTCCCCGGCGCGGAGCGCGGCGGCAAGCTCCACTTCATGGACCAGCCGGACGGCGGCAACTACCTCGCGGTCAAGCTGTTCTGGCGCTGACCGGGACGCGGCGCGGCAGGAGACGGGCGCAGATGGCGACAGTCAGGGAGGTCATTCAGCGGGACCTCGGCCGGCAGGTCGAAGGCGTCGTCAAGGTCTTCGACCAGGCCGCCCTCGCCGACGAGCTGCGCGAGTACGTCGTCACCGACAAGATCGAGGAGGAGCTGAAGCGCATCTTCGACACCTTCACCCAGGTCAGCGAAACGCTGCGGCGCGGGGGCAACTCCCGCGACGTGGTGGGCATGTGGATCTCCGGCTTCTTCGGGTCGGGGAAATCGCACTTCGCCAAGGTGCTCGGCCACCTCCTGCAGAACGATCCGCTCGCCGACGGCTCGGGCGACTCCTGCCACGACGCCTTCGTGGGGCACCTCTCGGACACGCCGCGCGGCAAGGACGTTCGCCTGCGGCTGGGCGAAGTGAAGCTCGGCACCCAGGTCCGGACCATCGCCTTCGAGATCAAGAGCCGGCAATCGCTGAGCAACCCCAACTCCGTCGGCGAGATCCTCCTCTCGGAGTTCTACCGGCACATCGGGCTCGCCGAGCACTTCGTCGTCGCCCGCATCGAACAGCGCCTGCGGCGGCGCGGCCTGCTCGACGCGCTGGCGAACGCCTACGAGGCGGAGTTCGACGTTGCCTGGCGGAGCGCGCAGGGGCGCGACGACCTCCTGACCGTGCGGCGGCGGCTCGCCGCGGTGCTCCCGCAGGTGGACCTGGCCGAGTACGGCGACCGGCAGGCTGCGAAGAACGCCCTCGACGACATGTTCGGGCACGAGAAGATCACGGCCGAGGGCATCGCCGACGAGCTCGTCGCCTGGGTCGAGGCGCAACCGACGACCGGCGGCCGGGTGGGGCACCTGGTGTTCGTGATCGACGAAATGGGCGCCTTCATCGGGGACTCGACCGAGCGCATCGGCGAGCTCAACAGCCTAGCCGAGATGATCGGCAACAAGGGCAAGGGCCGGGTGTGGCTGATCGCGACCAGCCAGCAGGACCTCGAGAAGGTGGTCGACCGCACGAGCTTCCAGCCCACCCTGGTCGGCCGCCTGAACGCGCGCTTCGATCTCAAGCCCCACCTCATTTCGGACGAGATCGAGAAGGTCGTCGCCGAACGCATCCTGAAGAAGCGCCCGGCGCAAGAGCCCGCGCTGCGCGCGCTCTTCCAGGCGCACGAGGGCCCCATCGCGCAGCTCGCCGACGTCAGGGCGAGCCGCCATCTCGGGACGGTGAGCGAGCGGACGTTCGTCGACTGCTACCCGTTCCTGCCCCACCAGATCCGGCTCGCCCAGGACATCTTCGAGGCCATCTCCGGCTTCCGCGTCTCCGGCGGCGTGCGTTCGATGATCTCCGTCGTCATGGAGGCCCTGCAGGACGTCGCCGACGAAGCGCTCGGCACCGTCGTCAGCTTCGACCAGGTCTTCGACGCCGTCGAGGACGACCTGCTGTCGCAGGAGTACCTCGGCGCTCCGGGGGTCCGCGCGATCCGCGACTCCGATGAGCGGGTATCCAACACGCCCATCGCCCCCGCGCGGGTCCTGAAGGTCCTGTGGCTGCTGCAGCGGATCCCGTGGGTGCCGCGGGTGCCGGAAACCCTCGCCAAGCTGCTGGTGCACAGGCTCGACGCCGAGATCGCCCCGCTACGCGAACGGGTCGAAGCGACGCTCGCCGCGCTGCAGGCGGCCGGCTACGTCGCGCGCGACGAGGCCACCGGCGAGTGGAAGTTCCTGAACGAGCGCGAGCGGACCATCGAGCAGGCCATCCAGGAGCTGACCCGGCCGGGCGGGCCCCGGAGCATCAGCATCGCCGCGGTGCGCCGGACTTCTCAGCAACTGGCCAAGGAGAGCGTCGTCATCCGGCGGAAGCTCGGGAACTTCGCAACGCCGTACGGCACGACACAGGCGCCCTTCGGCTTCGGCGTGCGCCTCGACGGCGAGGCCGTCGCCACCGGCCCCGACATCGAAGTCGCCTTCGTGAGTCCTCTGGCCCCCGGCCGGACTCAGGAGATAGACGAGATCCGGCGCAGCAATCAAGCCGGCGGGGCGACGGGGCGAGCGGTGTGGTGGGTGGCGTCCACCCCCGACCACCTCGACGCGCGGTGCAGGCGCTACGAAGCGCTGGTGAAGGTGACGGGCGACCGGCGCTTCACGGAGGATACGTCGGCCGACACGCAGGACGCGCTGTCGGAGAAGCGCAAAGAGCGCGACGAGCTGCGCAAGGGGTTGAGCGACGACCTCGAAGGCGCGTTCCGCGGCGGCACGCTGTTCTACGGCGGGCAGGAGGTCGAGCTCGAGAACGCCCCCGACCTCAACGGGCCGCTCGACGCCGCCCTGACCAGCCTCATTCCGAACCTCTATCCGCGCTTCGGCCTCGCGGACCGGGGCTTCGACTTCGCCAAGGATCTCAAGGCGCTGCTCAACCCCTCGACCTCCACCCTCCACACCGTCGCGCCGGAACTCGACCTGTTCGATACGCAGGGGACCCTGCAGCGCGAGTCAGGCTTGGTCTCGCAGGTGCTCGAAGTCATCGGAGACCTGGCGGACGAGGGCGTCGAGCCGACCGGCGGCCTGCTGATCGACGCCAGAGACAACAGCGGGTTCAAGGGATTCGAGCGCCCGCCGTTCGGCTGGCCGAGCGAGATCGTGCGGCTCGTGCTCGCCGCCTGTTTCCGGGCGGGCGCCATCTATCTGGAGCGGCAGACAAGCACGGGGCCGAGCCCGACCTACGACTACACGGGCACGACGGACGTTTTCGCCAAGATCACCGTGTTCAAGAAGACGACCTTCCGGGTCGCCGAAACCAGCCTGAGCGTCGAGCAGATCAGGCAGGCGTCGCAGGCGCTCATCGCCCTGGACGTCACCGGCACGCCGGAGTCGGGCAACGCCATCGCCGAGGCGCTGCGCGAGCTCGGGGCGAAGCTGCAGGCCGGGACGGAGGACGCCCGGCGGCGGTCGCAGCAGGGCCTGCCGGCGCACGACGTGCTGCTGTCGAACGAGGCCGCCCTCCGCGAGCCGGCGACGGCCAGGAACCCCACGGCGGCGGTCGACGCGTTCCTCGCCGTCGCGGACACGTGGCAGGAGGTCTACGAACGCCTCCAAGCGCTGCAGCGTTTCCTGGACGCCAACCGGCATCGCGAGTTCGACGTCTCCCGCCGGCTCCTCAAGCTGATCGCGAACCATCCGGCGCCCGAGACGCACCCGAACGCCAAGGTCATCGCCGAGGCCCGCGATGACATGGATGCCATCGTCCGTGACAAGGCGGTGGTGGAGCGGTGGGCCGACTACCGGAGCGCTTTCGACACGGCCAGCCGCGCCTATCGGGACATCTACCGGCAGGCGCACGAACGGATCCGGCGGGAGGTCGACGAGGCGGTGGCGGCCATCCGCGACGGGGATGCGTACGCCCAGGCGCCCGGCGAGCAGCGCGATCCGGTCGTGGACGCGGTGTTCGGACCGGGACGGGTCTGCCACTACCCCCAGGTCGACGTCGGCTCCGCCGCGCAACTGATCGAGGCAGCCGGGCGCCGCAGCTTGACCGCCCTGGACCAGGCGCGGGTCGCGCTGCCGGGCTACTGCGCGCAGGTCGAGGCGGAGCTCCGGCGGCTCGCCACGCCGCTGCCCGACCCCGACGAGAAGGTCTTCGAGTGGCGAACCAGCACCGACCTGACGGGTCGTCGTTTCGCCACCGAGCGGGAGGTCGACGAGGCATTCGCGCAGGAGACCACGAAGCTGCAACGATCGGCCGAGGACCTGAAGGCCCGCATCCGCGAGGGCTTCACGGTGGTGGTCAAATGACAAGTCCGCGCCGATCCGCCGTTTCGTTCGCGGGGCTGCATCCGCGAGGGCTTCACGGCGGCGGTCAAATGACGGGCGACAGGCAAGAGATGTTCTCTCGGTCGGCCGAGGCGCGGCAGGGCCGCATCCGGGACAACTTCACGGTGGTGGTCACGTGACGGCCGACGCGCAAGCCCTGTCCGACCGCCACAAGGAGGCGGTGAGATCCTGGACGCCCCGGGTGCGCAAGACCCTCGAAGAGGACTTTGCCGCGCAGCTCGACCGACTCGGGATGCAGGCGGACGGCCAGCACAGGCCGCTCGACGCGATGCGGCTCCCGGACGAGACGAAGGCTATTCGTCGCCGCGTCGAGGCGCTGCTCGCCCGCGAGGTGCAGGCCGAGGGATCGGCTGAGCGGGGATTGGCCAACGTGCTGCGCGAGCTGACGTACACGCTGCTCAACCGGCTCGTCGGGCTCAAGGCCATGGAGGCGCGCGGGCTCCTCTTCCTGCCGCCGCCCGGCGAACCCGGCGCGCGTCCAGAGGCGACCGCGGTGATCGGCCTCATCCAGGGCCAAAGTCGTTCCCGCTATCTCCGGGACTTCCGCGCCGCGGGCGGACAACGCTACAAGTACGCCGCCGACGCCGAGAGCGCCCTCCTGCGCGACGGCCTGACCGCCGCCTTCCGCCACGTCACCCGCGACATCCGGGTGCTCTTCGACCCCGACCACGAGTGCGCCTGCCTCTGGCCGACCCACGCCGCCCTCGTCGAGGCGATCCGGCAGATCAACGACGACCTGCCTCCCGACGCCTGCCGCGCGCCCGACTTCCTGGGCTGGGTCTACCAGTTCTTCAACCGCGACGAGAAGAAGCGCATCCGCGACGAGAACCAGGGCACGCCGCGCTCGTCCTGGGAGCTCGCGGTCATCAACCAGTTCTACACCCCGGCCTGGATCGTGAAGGCGCTGGTCGACAACACGCTCGGGCGCCTGTGGCTGCAGATGCACCCCGACTCGTCGCTGCAGGCCACCGAGCCGCCGCCCCTGCCCGGCGAGCCCAGTAGCGCCGGGCCGGTAGCGGACTACCTCGTCCCCCGCACCGGCGAGAAAATCCGCTTCCAGCGGCTTACCGAGACCGGCGAGGTCGAGGCGTACAAGCGCGCCTGCGACATCACGCTGATCGATCCGGCCTGCGGCACGATGCACTTCGGCCAGTACGCGTTCGGGCTCTTCCACCGCATGTATCTCGACGAGATCGAGCATGCCGGGCAGGACGGCTGGCCGGCCGAGCCCTCCGTGGCCGAACCCGCCCACATCCCCGCCGCCATCCTCGAGAACAACCTGTTCGGCGTCGACATCGACCCGCGCGCGATCCAGATCGCGTCGCTGTCGCTACTGCTGACCGCCAAGGAAGCCGCGCTGCGCCACGGCTTCCCGCCCACCGACGTGCAGGTGAAGCGCACCAACTTGGTCGTCGCCAACGCCGTCGACCTCGGCACCGACCGCCTGCGCGGGCTGGTCGATCGCCTCGGGAGTCCCGCCGGCTCGCCCGCGTTGCGCGCGCGACTCTTCGAGACCCTCTGGGACAACTTGACCCACGTCGGCGAACTCGGCAGTCTGGTCCAGGTGCGGGAAGGGGTCACGCGCGTCCTCGACGACTGGGTCGACGCCGAGGCGCGTTCCAGGGGCATCACGAAGATCCTCCAGCCGGCGCATGAACAGCAGTTGGAGCTCGGCGATCTCCGGACCCAGGCGGCCCGTGACCGCGCCGAGCAGCTCGAGCTGGAGCGGACGGCCCTCGAAGAAGAAGCGGCGAAGCTGAGCCGCGAGCTTCTGACGGCCGTCGAGACGGCCGCCGCCGCCATCGCCGAAGACCCCACGGACCGGCTCTTCGCCGAAGACACTGCGCGGGGCCTCAAGCTCGTGCAGCTCCTGACGCGCCGCTACGACATCGCGGTGATGAACCCGCCCTACGGCGCCTTCGTCCCGAGGGTCCGGGACTTCGTCAAAGCCGCCTATCCACTCACGTCCAACGACATCTACGCGACGTTCATCGACCGCGCGTGTCAACTCACTGAGCCGGAGGGCTACGTCGGGGCGCTGGTCTCATCCACCTTCACGAAGCTGAAGAGCTTCGAGAGGCTCCGCACGGAGATCCTGCTCAAGCGAAACCCGCTCATCCTGATGTTCGAACTCGGTCTTGACATTCTCGACGACGCGAACGTGTCAGCCGCCGCCATCTCCCTACGCGGAGGGACGCCGTGAGCCGGTCGCGGCCGCAGTGGCGCTGGGAAGAGCGGGACTTCGGCTTCCGCTTCCGGGCGGGGTCGGGGCCGAACGCGGCCGAACACTACCAGGCGGCAGCACCCGGCGACTACTATGTAGTCCCCGCTGGCCAGCGCAAGCTCTCCAAGGCTCGGGCCGACGCATTGGCCAAGCTGGCGAAGCTTCCCACGGCACCGCGCGTCGTACCCAATCCCTGGACCGACTACGACCGGGACTGGGACTGGATCACCGGGCCGAACGGCATCCTGCTCAACTACGCCGGGTGTCTGCAACCCGAAGAAATCCTGCGACGGGAAGACGAAGGCGTGGCCCGGGTCAACGAGCTCGTGATCAACCTGCTCGCCCATCCCGAACCAGCGCCGTTGACCGTACCGCTGGTCCAGCAGATGCACCGTGCGCTGCTGGGCGAAATCTATCCGTTCGCCGGAGCTTGGCGGACGGTAGCGTTGCACAAGGGCAAGGGACCGACGAAATGGCCGCTGCCACCCGGCGGCATCCCGCCCCAGATGGAGCTCCTCGAACGTGACGTGCTCAGTCGATCGCCGCTGATCTCCTCCGACGGCGACGCGGTCTTCCGCTACACCGCCGAGGTGATGGGCGAGTTCATCGCGATTCACCCCTTCCGGGAGGGCAACGGACGTACGGCGTTCGTTCTGGGAAATCTCGTCCTCATGCAGAACGATCTGCTGCCCCTCGACATCTACGACCGGCGACGGGACGAGGAGCGCTACTACGCCGCCTGCGAAGCGGCGCGCATTCACAAGAACTACGCACCACTGGCCGCACTCATCGCGGAGTGGGAAAATGCCGCGCTCGTGCACTGGAGGACAAGCAATGGCCCGGCATGAGCGCGTCAACGTAAGGGCGATCCTGGCGGACCCCGATCTGCGCCGGAAGCTGATGGTGCGCACGATCCAGGCGATGCAGGCGCGCGAGGGAATCGAGACGACGACAGCGCAGGCCGAGCGCGCGTACTACGTGGTGACCGAGGGGGAGAGAGCTGCATTCTTTGCCTTGCGACCATTTCGTGGAGCCGGCAAGAACGGGATAGACACCCGCAACGAAGTGCTCGTCCGTTGCCTGCGTGGCGCAGCAAACGAGGTGCGTGTCGACGTCGCTCGGCGTGACTTTGGCCTCGTTGATGGAAGCGTTCTCGCATTCCAGGACTTGGGATGGTTTGCCCCGCTCGTTCGGAGGTTCGCCCCGCTCGCTCCTCAGCACGGACACACCAGAAGCGGACTCAACACCACTGAGATCGAACGTTTCGTCCGCCAGCGTTGGGAAACGGAAGTCGACGCTTCTCACCGTCGATGGGTGACTTTCGCGAAGGGCGGCGACTTCTGTCGGTTCTATGCGGATTGGGACCTTGTCTTCGACTGGACCGATGACGGTGCCGCATACAAGCAGGTGGTCGCATCGAAATACGGTAGCGCTTCCCGATTCGTGAAGTCTGAAGACGATTACTTCAAGAAAGGAATCACCTGGGTCGAAACGACGAACCTTGGCCTCAATGCCCGTGTCCTGCCGGCTACCGGCATATTTGGAGCGAAGTCACCGACCCTCTTTCCCAGCGACCCCAAGAAGCAGTATTGTCTCCTGGGCGTAATGAACAGCGTGGTCTTCGACGCGCTCGCGCGCTGCGTCGGGACTCGACACTGGGGTGCCACCGCTATCGGCGCGCTTCCAATGCCGCCACTTGGGACGGAGTCGGCCGCTTCGATCGCTCGGCACGCGGAAGACATCCATTCAGCGAAAGCCAACTGGGATCTTGGTAATGAGATCTCTTCTGACTTTGGCCGTCCCTGGCTCCTCCACGATGCGTGGTTCGGTGCCGATGCCCCGATATCACGCAGGCTTTCAGGGCTTGCCACCCAGGAACAGAGAGAGGAGGCGCGGATCGTCCGGTTGTATGCTGCGATCAACGACGAAGTGTACAGACTCTACGGCATTTCCGACGACACCCGCGCGATGATTGAGGAGACCCTCGGCGAACGGCCGCCGGAGACCCTCTGGCCGCAGATGAAGCGCAAGACGGCCGAGCAGAAGCGCATGGAGCACGTGTGGCGGCTTCTGTCCTACGTGGTCAAGCGGGTGGTCGAGGCGGACGCCGACGGACTCGTTCCGTTCGCGCCCCTGTCTGGCGAGACGAGCCTGCTCGACCGCGTGCACGAGGAGCTGGCGGGGTTGTTCCCGGAGCAGGACGTCAACCAGGTCGAGGTCGAGATAGCCAACGAGCTGAAACGCCGGGTCAAGGGCTACCGGCCGGCGGCGAGCATCGGCGAGTGGCTGGAGAACGCCTACTTCGACTACCATGCCGGGCTCTACAAGAAGCGCCCGATCATCTGGCACGTCGCGAGCAGCCAGGGCACCGCGCCGTTCGCGTTCGGCGCCCTGTGCCACTACCACCGGTTCGACGCCAACCGCATGGCCAAGCTGCGCGCCGGCTACCTGCGCGACGCCATCGAGACGTTCCGCCGCGAGGCCGCGCTCGCCGGCCGGGAGGGCCGCGCCGACGAGCGCGTCGAGTTTCAGGCCCGACTCGAAGAGGCCCAGGCCCTCGACGGGAAGCTCCAGGCGGTGCAGGAGGGCCACTGCGAGGACCCCGAGGGCGGCGACCGCGACTACCGCATCCTTACCCCGTGGAAGTCGGCCGACGAGAGGCCCAGGGGCTGGGACCCGGACATCGACGACGGTGTCAAGGTCAACATCGCGCCGCTGCAGAAGGCCGGCGTGCTGCGCAGCGCGAAGGTGGTGTGATGATTCTGCCAGCGCTCGTTGATCAGCTCCGCCAGCGCTTCCAGCACGAGAAGCGCGCGCAGGTCTGCCTGTGGTTCGACGAGAAGGCGGAGTTCCTGCGGCTTCTGCCCGCCCTCGATGGTCATCTTCAGGCGATGGAGGCGCCGCCCTTCCGGGTCCTGGAGTACGACGCCGGACAGCGCCACGGCCAGATCTGGATCAAGCATCGCATCCATCGAACCCTCGAGGCGCTGCCCGCGGAAGAGCGGCCCCGCCAGCGCTTCGTCGTGTGGCTGCCGCTGGCGGAAGACCGGCTGGAGCGCGGCGGCCCCGACGGCGAACCGGCTCTCGAGCTGATGGCGGAGTACCGCGTCGCCGGCGTGATGTGGCGCGTGGACGGCAGGCGGCCGACGCTGTTCCGCTTCCTCAAGCACGCCGGCGTCGCGCTGCCCGGCGCGCCGGGCGACCAGCGCCAGCTCTGGGAGGGCGGACGCGACTCGCTGCTGGCGAAGTACGCCGCCAAGTTCGCCGACCAGCCGGCGACATTCTGGCGGGGCATGCTGAGCCCCGAGCTGGCGCAGTCGCGGCTTGTCGGCGACGTCGATCGGACGATTCTCGATTTGGCGGTGTCGCCGGAGACAACCTGGCGCGACCTCGACAAGAAGGGCCTCGTCCCCGAGTTCGCCGCCCTGGTCCGCGAACGCTACGGCTTCGACGGGCCGCGCGACCGGCCGGCGGACTGGGTCGCCGCCCTCGTCGCCGCGCTCGCGCTGACCGAGACGTTTCTCGGGTACGGCGAGCGCGCCGACTTTCCGCTGGCCGAGCGCCTGCCGCCGGCCGCCCTGCGCCCCCACCACCGGGAGCTGCTGCAACGCTGGTTGCGCGACAGCGAGAGCCGGACCGCGTGGGACCGCTGGATTGAGGACGTCGAGGCGACGGTCGACCTGACCGCGTGGGCGCGCGGCAAGCCGGGGTTCTGCTTCGGTTTCCCCCACCTCGTGCGCATGCGCTGGCGCGAGGTCGAGGAGGCGTTCACCGCCGCGGCGCCGAAGTCGTCGACCACCGCCGCCTTCTTCGCCGAGCACGGCGAACTGATCGCCCGCGAGGCGGAGTACAGCAAGGCGAGCCCCAGCCCCGCCGGCGCGTGGGTGCTGCTGCGTCGGCTACAGACGCTCGTGAGCGCCTGCGAACGCGCCACCCGGCGCGCCGAGCGGGCGGAGACCGTCATGGCGCTCGCGCAGGTGTTCGTGGGCGAGGCGCAGGCCGTCGACGCGGCGCACATCGACGTGCGCCGGCAGGCAGAGCAGCAGAACCAGCCAGCCGTCGCCGCGGTGGCCGACCGCGCCTACGCGACCTACGCGAACACCCTCAACCGCCGCTTCTTCGAGCGCTACATCGACAGCGGGAACCCCGACATCCCGAAGTTGCCCTACGTGACCGAGCATCTCGAAGCCCGGCTCTGGAAGGCGCGGGGCCGGCGCGCGGTGCTCGTCGTCGACGCCCTGCGCTACGACTGCGCCCACCTCGTGCGCCAAGCCCTGCCGAATCTCGACGTGCAGCTCGAGCCCCTGCGAGCGGCGTTGCCGACGGTCACCCCCGTGGGCATGACCGCGCTGCTGCCGCTGTCGACAACCGCAGTTTCCTTTAAGGTCAAGGGCAACGGCCTGCACCCGCAACTCGACGGAAAGGACGCCGCGGTGAGCGGCAACCGCATCGCGTTCCTGCGGGCGTTCGGCGCCGACTGCCGGCGGATCGACGATGTCGAGGCGCGCGCCGACCCGCCGGACGCGCCCGGCGAGCTGCTCGTCGTCTTCGGGCACGAGGAGGTCGACCACCTCGGGCACGGGAACGCCGACGCCCTGGTCCGCCACGTCCACGGCGAGATCGAGCGCATCGCGCGACTGGTCCGCAAATTGCATGGTTGGGGGTACCCGGAGGTTCACGTGGTCACCGATCACGGCTTCATCCTGCTCGACAAGGACAGGCTCCCCGACGAGGTTCCCTGCGACCGGGACTGGTGCCGGGTCCGCAAGGCGCGGTTCGCGCTGGTCTCCGCAGAGGCGGATCTGCCGGTCGCGACGCTGCCGTTCGAGTGGGACCCGACGCTGCGCGTGGCGCTGCCGCCGGGGCTCGCCTTCTTCCAGGCGGAGGACGCGTTCTCGCACGGCGGCGCCGCGCTCCAGGAGCTGGTCATCCCGCATCTCGTCTCGCGCAGCGAGGTCGCGGCCGGGAAACGGATCGGCGTCGAGGTGGTGCTGCCCACGTTCGAGCTGCTGCGGGCGGCGGTCAAGGTCACCCTGCGGCCCGTGCCGCCGGGCGCCGGCGGCGGCGGACAGATGGCCCTCTTCCCGGCCGCGGGGCGCACCCTGCGCCTCGACGTGCTGCGGACCGGCGAGACGGAAACCCGCGTTTCCGTGCTCGCCGCCGGCCGCCCGAAGGAGCTGCGCGTCGATGCGGATGCGGGCGAACGGAACGCCACCCTCTTCTTCGACTCGGCGCAGTCGTTCGCCGCCGGCGAGCTGCTCGATCTCGACATCCGCGACGTCGAGACGACCGAGCAGTTCCCGCCCGGCGGCGTCAAGCTGACCGTGGGACGCGATCTGTAGCGGCGAGGCGCCGATGAGCGACCACCGATTCGTGCTCGACGAGCTCGACACCCTGGCGACCGAGGCCTATCCGGGGCTCGTGGTCCGCAAGGACCTGCTGCGGCGCATGCGCAGCGCGTTCGGCGTGCCCGCGTTCGTCATCGAGTTCCTGCTAGGCAAGTACTGCGCGTCGACCGACGAGGAGGCGATCCGCGAGGGCCTCGAATTCGTCCGCGAGACGCTGGCGAGCAAATACGTCAAGCCCGACGAGCGCGAAGCGGTCAAGTCGGCCATCAAGCAGCACACCTCGTTCGAGATCATCGACAAGATCTCGGTGCGCCTCATCGAGACCCACGACAAGTACTGGGCGCGGCTCTCCAACCTCGACCTCGACTACATCAACATCGAAGAGAGCGAGGTGCGCCGGCACGACCGCCTCCTGCTGGGCGGCATCTGGGCCGAGATCACCCTCCGCTACGACGACGCCTACGTCTTCAGGACCCAGAACCGGCCGTTCTTCGTCGAGCGCATCCGCCCCATCCAGCTCTCGTCGCGCAAGCTCGACGACTTCGTCGAGGGGCGCCGCCGATTCACGCGCGACCAGTGGCTCGACCTGCTCATGCGCTCGCTGGGCTACGAGCCGGGGCATCCCTACTACACGACGCGGCGCAAGCTGCACTACATGCTGCGCCTCGTGCCGTTCGTCGAGAAGAACTTCAATTCCGTGGAGCTCGGCCCCCGCGGCACGGGGAAGAGCTTCGTCTACCAGCAGCTCAGCCCCTACTGCCATCTCGTGTCCGGCGGGCAGACCACCACCGCGCAGATGTTCGTCAACCTCGCGTCGGGGCAGCGGGGGCTGGTCTGCCTCTGGGACGTCGTCGCGTTCGACGAGGCGGCCGGGGTCCCGTTCACCGACCGCAGCGGCCTGAACATCATGAAGGGCTACATGGAGGACGGAGCCTTCAGCCGGGGCCGGGACGTGATCACGGCCGAGGGATCCGTCGTCTTCGTCGGCAACCTCGACGGCGACATCGAGACCATCGTGCGGACCTCGAACCTCTTCCATCCGCTGCCGAAGGAGATGGACACGGCGTTCTACGACCGCATCCACGCCTACATCCCCGGCTGGGAGTTCCAGAAGACGTCGGACGCCGCCTACACCGACCACTACGGCGTGGTCACCGACTACTTGGCCGAAGTCTTCCGCGAGCTGCGCAAGCAGAGCTACGTCGACTACGCCGAGCGTCACTTCACCTTCGGCGGCCACCTCGGGGGCCGCGACCAGAAGGCGGTGCGCAAGATCGTCTCCGGGCTCGTCAAGCTGCTGCACCCGCACGGCGAGGTCGGCCGCGACGAGGCCGAGGAGTACCTAGCCTACGCCCTGGAAATGCGCCGCCGCGTCAAGGAGCAGCTCAAGAAGATGGGCGGCCTCGAGTACTGGGACACCAGCTTCTCCTACACCGACCGGGAAACCGGCCGGGAGACCTTCGTCCCCGTGCCCGAGAGCGGCGGCGGGTCGTTGATCGCCGAAGGCGGCCTGCCCCCCGGCAGCGTCTACACTATCGGCTCGGACGCCGCCGACAACCGCTTAGCGCTCTTCCTGCTCCAGACGCAGATGAACCGCGGCTCGGGACGCATCATCCCGCTCGGCAATCTCTCCGCCAAGATGAAGGAGGCCATCAGGACCGCCGACGCCTACCTCAAGGCGAACGTCCACAACCTCGGAATCGACCACGACCTCAAGGCGTACGACTTCAGCGTCCAGGCCATCCACCTCAACCAGGCGCAGGAGGGGGCGGAGACCGCCGTCGCCTTCTTCCTCTCGCTCGTGTCGTCGATTCTCGACAAGCCCGTCCTCGACCGCACCGTCGTCCTCGGCGAGATGAGCGTCCAGGGCCTGCTGCTGAAGGTGAACGCCCTGCCCGAGCGCATGCAGCTCGCCGTCGAGGCGGGGGCCCGGCGCATCCTGATCCCGAGCGACAACAAGCGCGACGTCGCGGAGGTCCCGGACGCCATTCTGACCGCGACGGAGTGGCGCTTCTTCGACTCGCCCACCCGGGCGGCCATCATGGCGCTGGGAATGGGGTGATCGGCCGGAGCGATGGGTGACCGGCCGGAGCGAACGAAGAAGATGAGGCGGGACGCGGAGCGATGAACTGCTGAACATTGGTCTCCCCGCAACACCGCGGCGACGCGCGGTAGCCCGAGCGACCATCAACGCCGCCCGCGCTCCAGGTGCTTCAGCGCTTCGCGCCGGCTCAGGCCGGAGAGGCCGCCGTGCGCGGCGATGAACTCCATCACCCAGTCGGAGTCGGTCTTCGAGAACTCGCGCAGCGCCCAGCCGATGCCCTTGCGCAGGAAGAACTCCCGCTCGGCGATGGAGGGCTCGATGACGTCGGCCAGCAGCTTCCTGTCCGTCGCCCGCTTGCTGCGCAGTTGCGCGAGGATCGCGGTGCGGCGCTTCCACACGTTGCCGGACCGCGCCCATCCGCGCAGCAGCGTCTTCGTCGGCCGCGGGTGGGCGGCCAGCATCGCGCCCACGGCGCGGCCGGCGATCACGTCGACGTAGTCCCACCAGGCGCCGGTGACGACGAGCTCCTCGATCAGCGGAACGCGCCGCGGCTCGATCCAGCGCGAGCAGCGCGGCAGGTTCAGGAGCTCGACCGCCGCGTAGCGCTCCTCGCGGAACGCGGCCCGGCGCCACAGGCCGAGGATGGCGGCCTCCCACGCGTCCGGGTCGGGCAGCGGATGAGCCCTGAACGCCGACGCCGCGATCCGCCGGCATTGCGGGACCGCCACGCCGAGGAACGGCATCTCCGACTTCATGTACGCCTGCTGTTGCGGCGCTCTCTCGGGGTCGGCGGCGGCGCGCAGCGCGGCGCGGATGGCGTTTCGGATGTCCGTTGCCGCGGGCATGAGCGAGTCCGTCGATTGTGACAGGGTGCGCCGTGCAGCACCCTCGGGGCAAGCCATCGCCGCCGACTACGCGTCGACGCGCAGCGCCTCCACCGGGCGGATCCTGAGCCCTGTCAGGATTGGCGCGAGGCAGGCCGGCAAGACGGCCGTCGCCTTGCCCCGATCAGCCCGATCAGTGCGGGTTGTCGTCGTACAGGTACTCGGCGAGTTTCAGCGACTCGAGCATGTCGTTCCAGACCTTGGCGGCGGCCCGGCGGTCTTCGGGCCAGTACTCCATCGTGATGAACGCCTGGACGTTCCCGCCGCGGGCGAGGCACGCCCTGGAATGCGCCTTGCGCTTCTCGGCCGGATCCACGAAGTCCATCTCCAGCCACAGGTACTCCAGATTGCGGCGGGACGCGCCCTGCATCGGTCCTTCGCGCGTGCGCCGGCGCGCATCGCCGGCCAGCACGGCGTTCTCCATCATGTCGGCGAGCGACGGCATGGCGCTCCAGTCCACGCTCGATCCATCGGGACCGAGTCGAAGCACCGAGACCTGCAGCCGCATGTTGTCGTCGGGAACCGCCGCGTCATAGAGGCAGATGGAATCCCCGTCGGGCTTGATCACCCAGCCCGACGGGTACTCGAAATGCACCGCTCCTCGGTTCGCCACGAAGATGCTGTTGCCGGGCTTGGCGCTCCATCCGTGATCGTCGGACAGGTCGACTACTCTGCTCTTCCATTCCGCCACGGTGAACTACCTCTGCTCAGTCTCTTGGCCGAGGTTGACGGACTCGAAGCTGTTCAGGAGCCCGTCCGGCATCGGCCGACCCGCGTTCGGCGGCGATCCGGTCCATCAGCGCCGTGCGGCCGGGGAAGGCGCCCGCCAGCGGCGCCGACTCCCGCGGGGGGGCCGCCGGCGCGCCGGCGCGCGGAACATGCGGCCGGACCTCCAAATCAGCCACGTCTCGATTCTACAGCCGAACCATCGGGGCGGAGGTCCGCGGGAGGTTCCCCGACCGCATGGCCGGCTCACACCCGTCACCGCCGACTACGCGTCGACGCGCAACGCCTCCACCGGACGGATCCTGAGCCCTCTCAGGATTGGCGCGAGGCAGGCCAGCAGGCCGGTCGCCACCACGATCGCGGCCGTGATCGACAGCACGGTCGGCCACGACCGCACGGCGACCCCGAGCTCGCCCTGGAAGGCGCCGGCCCCGCCGAGCGACGTGAAGACGACGGCCCAGAACCCGGCGCCGAGCACGACCCCGAGCACGAGCTGGCGGAGCGGCCGGCGCGCGATCGACGCGACGATCCGGCTCGATCTCCCGCCGAGAGCGATGCGCACGCCGATCTCCCGGGTGCGCCGGGCGACCGTGAACGACATGAGCGCATACAGGGCCGCGGTGGAAAGGACGATGGCGATCAGCGAGAGGCCCACGAGGACGCCGGAAGCCGTACGCTGCACGAGGGCCGCGGTGTTCGGGAGCTGGTCGAGGGCCACGACGTCGCCGAGGATCGCGGTCGGGTCCGCTTCCGCGAGCAGGCGGCGCAGCACGGGCGCGAAGGCGGTCGGGTCGTCGCCGAGATCGATCACGAGCGTGAGGGGATGCACGCCTCCCGGGACGGCGGGCAGGTAGGCCATCGGCGTGCCGTCGAAGATGGCCTGCCCCAGGCTCGCCTCCAGGTCGGGCACCACGCCGACGATCTCCATCCACGGGCCGGCGGGCGCCTCTCCCGGGTCGGAGATGCGCATCGTTCGCCCCACGGCGCTGCGGTAGTCCATGCCGCGGCGGTCGAGGAACTTCGTGTTCACGAGGACCCGGGTCGGCGTCTGACCGGCCTCGACCGGGACGTCTCCCCGCTCGAACGTCCGCCCGTGGAGGGGGTCGATGCCAAGCGTGCGGAAGAAGCCCGGCTCGACCCGGGACGTGACCACCGGGAGCCCCGGGAAGTCCGGGGGCATTCCGTCCCCCTCGACCCGTCCCCGTCTCTCGAATCGTCCGTCCCCGGGGGTGGCGTCCGAGAACGCCCAACGTCTGACCCCGGGCCGGGCCGCCAACTCGCGCGCAATCGCTTCCTGCATCGATGCGATGCGTGCGATCCGGGTCTCGCTGGCGCCGTCGCCGTCGTCTCCCGGCCGCGCCGAGGACGGGACGTCGATCGACGCGACGATCACCCGGCTCGTCTGCATCGCGACGCTCGTGTCCTGGTCGATCGCGGCGAACATGCGATGCGTCATCCCCGCCGCGAACAGGGCGCCGACGCCCAGCCCCACCTCGGCGATGATCAGGGCGCCCGTGACGCGGCCGAAGCGGAAGCCGCCCAGGCCGCCCGCCGCCGCCTGCAGGGTGCGCTGGGGCGACGACCCGGTGGCCCGCAGCGCGGGCAGGACGCCAGCGAACACCGCGCTCGCGACGCCGAGCGCGAGCGCCTTCAACACGACCTCGGGCGTCACGCCCAGATCCACCCAGAACGGCAGATCGATGGCGGGCGTCACACGCTCGACGATCAGGTGCATGCCCAGCAGGCCGACGCCGGTCGCGAGAAGGGCCAGGACGAGCGTTTCTATGAAGAGCTGAGCGACGATGCGGGACCGGCTGGCGCCGAGCGCCGTCCGCAGCGCGAGCTCGCTCGAACGGTTCGCGGTCCGCGCGAGCAGCAGGATGGCGACATTGCCGCACGCGATCAGCAGCAGGACGAGAGGCACGCCTTGGGCGACGAAGAGAAACGCCGCCAGCATGCCCGTCGGCGTCCCGATGCTCAAGGCCGAGAACGCCACCGCGTCGGCCCGGACCAGCCCCCGATCGTCCGGCACGTCGTGACGGATGCCGACGGCCGCCAGCTCCGCGCGCGCCTCGCCCCTCGACGTCCCTTCCTCGAGGCGGCCGTACATCCACACGGCGGGACCCAGGCCATCGGCGTAGTCGATGGCCCGCCGCCGCAGGGGCAGCCAGAGCTGCTCCCGGCTCGGCATCGCGAAGCCCGGAGGCATCACGCCCACGACCGTCGTGGGGACACCGCCGATGCGGAGCGTGGAGCCGACGACGTCGGGACGGGAGCCGAGCCGCGAGCGCCAGTAGTCGTGCCCGACCACCACGACCTCGGGCGCCCCGACGACCTCGTCCGCCTCCGTTAGCGCGCGCCCCTGCGCAGGCGGCACGCGCGTCAACGCGAACGAGGACGCGCTCATCTCCGCCCCGCGCGCGCCCTCCGCCCGGCCGTCGTCCGAGATCACGTTCACCTGCCGGAGCAGCGCGGCCCCGACGGATGCGAACGAGGTGAGGCGCGTCCGCAGCGACTCGTAGTCGCCGAGACGCAGCAGCTCCTGCGCGCCCGACTCCTGGTTGCGGCCCACCACGCCGACGACTTGGTCGCCTCGATCGAAGGGAGGAGACTCGTCGAGGACGGCGTCGATGAGATGGTGGGGGGTCAGGCTCGCCGGGATGCCGATGCCGAGGGCGAAGACCACCACCAGCGTGAGCCACGGGTGCTTCACGAGCATCCGGATCCCGAGCTTCAGGTCGAGCCGGGAGACGCCGAGGCCGCCCCACGACGCCGGAGAGAGCAGGCCCTCTCCATCGTGCCCGTACCGCAACCGGGCGTGCAGCGCGGCGACGGGCTGTCGCAACAGCCACAGGCTCCGGGCCGCCCGGGGGCGGCGGCCGACATCCTCTGACCAGTGCTCGATCAGGTCCCCGAGCACCTCAGCCCTCACCTCCTCGGGGAGGAGGCGAACCGCCAGCCGGAGCAGGAACGGCGCGCGGTCGCAGGCGGTCATGACGGACCCAGCCTGGCCTCGAGGCCGTCCCACAGCGCGAGCATCGCGTTCCGCGACTCCCGGAGTGCCGGCAGGGCCTGCTCGTCGACCACCCGGTAGAAGCGGCGCGGTCTGCCGCCTCGTTCCGGCGCCGGCGTCCCGACCGACGAGACCAGAAGCCCGCGGCCCTCCAGGCGCCGGAGGACCATGTAGGCTGTCGCGGGCGAGACCTCCCGAGCCGTCAACCGGCCGAGCTCCCTGGCCACCGGCACCGCGTAGCTCTCGCCACCGAGACGCAGCACCGTCAGCAGGATCTGTTCCTCCAGCTCTCCCAGACGACTTCTCGGCATCGTGGATCCTCCTCCAGAGCCCAATCCATAACAATGTTATGAACTTCGGAGAGCACGTGCAAGGGCGAAGCGCCGGTAGCCGTCGTCGGTGGGCCAGCCGATGTGGGGTGCGAGCACGATGCCCCGGGCGGCAGGGCTCCCAGTCGAAGACGTCGAGGCCGGTGCCGGATCGTCACGATGTCCGCCTCGCCCAGCGGGTCGTCGACCGCGAATAGGACACCCCTCGTGCTGCTGCCCGAGACCGCTGACGCTCGGACCGCCACCGCGCTCTATTCGTTTGCTCCCCGCAGTGGCGGCACTGGAGCCAGTTCGTCCTCGCGCAGTCCGGCCTTCCGCAGCAGTATCCGGATTTCGGTCAGGAACGTCGTGGCTCCCGTGCACTGCTCGTACGCCTCGCTTTCCGAGACGTCCCGCGACACGTCGTAGTCCGCGCTCGTGCGTCGTCGCTGGCCCCTGGCAAGTTCTCTCCCGCGCTGCCTGTCGACCTCTCCGGGTTGGACCAGGTGCTCATTGAACAGGGTCTGCGTTCCGTTGTGCGTCTTCGCCT
Source organism: Vicinamibacterales bacterium (assembly GCA_963664545.2). Taxonomy (GTDB): domain Bacteria; phylum Acidobacteriota; class Vicinamibacteria; order Vicinamibacterales; family UBA8438; genus JAJEEA01. The sequence continues at coordinate 6,495,280 of OY761475.2, forward strand.
GCAGACCTTTCGTCGCGAGCGCGGCGTTTGCCGCGTGCATCATGGCGTAGTAGGCCCGGGACACGGCGTTCTGGGGATCGCGGCTGGCGGCGTCCCGGTTTGCCGCTTTGAGGGCATTGGTTGCCCATTTCCAGTGCCTCTTGGCGATCATCTCCGCGTTCATAGGAGCGTGATCCCCTCGCCTTCGACGGCTTCGTGAAACGCGAATCCCCAACCGAGGCCCTTGGTCCACTCGGACTCGGTCCTCGTCAGCACGCACGGGGCCGCCTGCCAGCACTCGGCCGAGAACACCAGCTCGTCCGCCATGTCCGCGATGCGCTCCTGTGCGTCTGCCGCCTCGTCCCTGACGATCACCATCACGTCGATGTCGCTCGCGGCCGTCCCGTCGCCGCGGGCCTTCGACCCGAAGAGCAGCGCCTTGTTGACGACCTCGGCGTAGTCGACGGCCAAGGCTTCGCGGAACCGCTCGAGCCAGCGTTGCTCGTCGGGGTGCCACCCTCTGGTCACCTCCCGGTCCGTCCGTATCGGGTTCGGCATTGGGGTCTCATCCTACCAGAGGCGAACGCGCGACAACGTGGCCGTTCGCGGAACGCCGGATGCGCCCACAGAGCGGCGCGGTCGCGCTTGATTCCCCGGTCCTTGTCGGCGGTCGACGACAGGATGCCCTGCCGGATGCGTGCTACGCTGAAATCGCCGGGACGGGAGTGGCTCCCGGGCTGCAGCGCCGATCTCGACAATCACCACGCTCGGTACGCACGGCCCGACCGACGCCGCACGACGCGGAAGCCCATGATCGGACCCCTCGGAAGTTTCGGTTGCTGTACGTGAACTGGCTCTTCAAGCCGGGCACCCCCGGCGAGCTCGTCGAGGACATCTACATGCACACGTTGGCGCTCGCGATCTTCGCGGCGATCCGGCGGACGCCGAGGGCCCGGGTGATCTGGCCCAAGGACGACGAGATCGCCGCCCGCGTCATGACCGCGGCGGTGCCGCCGAAGGGCGGCGTGCAGTGACGGCCGACGTACGCGCCGCGGTGGCAGGCACGACGCCCGAGGAGCGGAGCACCTCGGGCTGAAGCACCTGTCACCGGCGACCGGATCCGGAGCACCGAGACGCCGACGGGCGAGCGAGCCGCCGCGGAAGCAGGCAGCGGCGGGTCCACCGAGCGCGCGTAGGGATAGCCCGCCGGTCCGTTGAACTGGGGTCTGCCCGGGGGCGCCGCCGCGAGTCGGGCCGCCTGGCGGCCTTCGACTGCGACGACGGCGCGCCCCGCCGCCTTCCGGCCGAATGCGCTACGATGACGCGGTACGCAGTCCCGCGGACGGGACCACGCCGATGGCCGAGCGCTTCTTCAACACCACCGGGCCTGGAGGCGACGATCCGCGAGGGCGTGGCGCAGACGCTCGACTACATGGACCGGTGCCGCGCCGAGTCGGGCCATCTGGTGGTCTTCGACCGCGATGAGTCGAAGCCGTGGGACGAGAAGCTCTACCGGCGCGGGGAGTCCCTCGACGGACGCGCCGTGACCGTGTGGGGGGCGTGAGCGGCCGGCCCGCCGCCGGCGACGACGCCCTGAATCCTGACCTGGCGCGAACCGCTCGTCGTTCGACTTCGAGGACAACGACGTCCAGTAGCCGCGCGCGTCCCCGGGGCCGCCTCGTCGACGATCGGGCCCCGCGCGGCGTTACTCTCGCTGACGGCTGCCGGCGTGATCCACGAGCCTCTCACGTTGACGCTTCCGGGCTTGCAGCCATGCACCGGCGACCGCGAACAGCGGGAGGGTAAGGTAGGCCCAATTGCCGTCGTCCATGTACGGGACCAATCCGAGCAGAAGCCACGCGGCGGACAACAACAGCACCCTCGGGGCAAGCAGCGCCTCTCTGAACTCCTTGCCGGGCTCAAGGGTCTGCCCCTTGTGCGTCCAGAGCTCCCACGCGATCCCTCCCGCGCAGATGAGCGGCAGGGAGAGGTAGAGCCACGCGTGCTCCCAGTCGTCGCGGCGGTCCAGCCACAGCACGCAACCGACCGCGATCAAGAGGCATCCCCACAACCCCGCGAAGACCTTCATCTCCACCACCCGCCCGAGGCAGGACTCGCGGCCTCATGTGTCAGCGCCGCCGACGCGGCCTGGACCGCCGCCCCCGAGTCATTGACGTCATTGACGCCGGGCCGATTCGGGCACAGTATCACGTTGTGATGCCCGCGCTTCGGCCCCTACCGGCCCTCTTGTGGGCCGGATTCTTGCTGGCCTCCGCGGCGGCGTCCGCCCAGACGCCCGAGTTCGACCTCGACGCGCTGCTCGGGCGGGTCGGCGGCCGGCTTGAGCGCTACTTCCAGCGTGCGCAGAGCATCGTGGCCACCGAAACGGTATGGGTGCGCGCCTTCGACCGGGCCATGCGGCCGCGCGGGCGGCCGCGGCAAATCGAGTACGAGCGGCGCGTCGAGTGGGACGCCGCCGGCGCCGACGGCGTGCCGTCGGTGCGGGTCATGCGCGAGGTCCGCTCCGTGAACGGCCGTCCCGCCGGCCCCGAAGACGAGAACGCCTGTCTGGCCCCCGAGGCGGAGGGCGACGACCCGCTGTCGGTGCTCCTGCCCGCCCGGCAGGTCGAGTTCGACTTCCGGCTGCGCGACGTGGAGATCGTCGACGGGCGTCCCATCGCGAGACTGTCCTTCACGCCGATCGACGCGCAGCCGGGTGAGGTCGAGTGGGATGGCGACTGCGCCCGCATCGAGCTCGACGGCTGGTACGGCGGCGACGCCTGGGTCGACGTGGGCTCGGGCGACGTGCTGCGCCTCGACGAGCATCTGACCCGGCCGTTCGAGTTCCGCGAGCCGGTCGATCGCCCGGGGGGCAGCCGGCGCTGGAGCCGGCTGCAGCGGGACGACACCAGCACCCGCTACGAGCGCATCGCGTTCGAGGATCCCGACGAGACGTTGATGCTCCCCCGGTCGATCGAGCGCAACTGGGCCATCGAGGGCGGCGCGTTCACTCCCAGGTACTTCCGCACGCAGCGGTTCTCGAACTACCGGCGGTTCGTCACCGACAGCCGCGTGGTCGACGCGCCCGGGCCCTGACCGACCAAGACGTCTCAGTGTCCTTCGAACGCCGGCACGGGGCGGCCGGCCAGGTAGTCGAGCAGCACGTCGCACGCCGCCGCGGCGAAGCGCCGGTAGCCGTCGTCGGTCGGCCAGCCGATGTGCGGCGTGAGCACGACGTTCCCGAGGGTCGTGAGGGGATGCCCGGGCGGCAGGGGCTCCCGGTCGAAGACGTCGAGCCCGGCGCCGGCGATGCGTCCCGCCGCGAGGGCGTCGACCAGGGCCGCCTCGTCGACGATCGGGCCTCGCGCGGTGTTGATGAGGAACGCGGTCGGCTTCATCAGGGCGATGCGCCGCGCGTCGAGCAGGCCGCGCGAGGAGGGCGACAGGGACGCGTGAATCGTCACGACGTCCGCCTCGCCCATTAGGTCGTCGAGCTCGCGGCGCTCGGCGCCGGCGTCCGCCGCCGCGTCGTCGGTCAGCGTGCGGCTCCAGCCGGCGACCCGCATGCCGAACGCCTTGCCGATCCGCGCGACATGCCGGCCGATTCGGCCGAGGCCCACGACCCCCAGGGTCTTGCTGTGCAGCACCGGCGTCGACGGCGCCGGCCACTCGCCCCGTCTGAGGGCGGCGTCGCTGGCCGGGATCTGCCGCATCACCGCCATCGCCAGACCGAACGTGAGCTCGGCGGTGCCGATGGAATGCCCGGCCGACGCCCTGGCGACGACGATGCCGCAGTCGCGCGCCGCGGTGAAATCGACATGGTTCGCGTGGTTGCCGGTCTGCACGAGGACCCGCACGTCGCAGAGCTGCTCGAGCAGTTCGCGGGTGAAGCGCGTCCGCTCGCGGTTGGCGATCAACGCGTCGAAGCCGCGTAGCGCCGCGGGCTCGCCGAACGGCCCCGTGAACACCCGCACCTCGGCGCGCTCGCGCAACCGGCGTACGCCTTCCGTGCCCTCCCACGCCCGGTGAATGTCGTCGAGAATCGCGACGCGCATCGCCTACCCGAACAGCAACCAACAGAGCGCGGCACCGACCACCGACATCGAGAGCCCCCACGCGAGGAGCGCGTTGAACAGCGCGCGCGTGTTGGTGCCGGGCGGTGCCGCGGCCAGGAACAGGGCGCCCACGGTGGAGAGCGCCGAGAGATCGACGAGCCCGCCGCCCACGGTGATCGACCACGCGAGGTTGACGGGCTCGACGGCGCCGACTTGCTGCGCGAGGTCCGGCACCATCGGCAGGAACGCCGGCATCACCACGCCCGACGTGCTGCTGTACACCGATATCAGGCCCGTCCCGAACGCCATGGTCGGCACGACCGTCTCCGAGTTGGAAATGCCGGCCAGCCCGCTCGTGAATAGGTCCATGCCCTGGGTCTCCTGCATGAGCGCGATCAGCACCGTCACCCCGGTGACCATCAGGATGACGCCCCACGGCATGCGGCGGATGGCCTGCTGCTCGTCGACGCCCCCGAGGAGGGTGAGCAACGCGGCGATGAAGACCGCCGTCAGGCCGACGTGCGCGTCGAAGCCGACGACCGCGACGATCAGCGCCGAGATGCCGGCGACGGTCAGCCAATGCCGGCGCTCGAAGCGCTCGACCGCCGGCTCCGCCGTTCCGGCTTCCCCCCCGCGTCTGCGAAAGAGCTTCAGGCCGCCGAACAGCACGAAGCCACCGGATCCGACGATCACGTGCGCCAGCACGTTGTAGCCGTAGGTCTGCCACTCGAGGCCGCCGAGGCCGATGCGCGCCATCACTTCGTTGGCGATGACGCCGCCGGGCGCGAACGGCGACAGCGTACCCGCCAGCGCGCCGTTGCCGGTCATGATCGCCATCAGCAGCGGCGAGATGCCCACCCGCCCCGCGACGGCCATCGCGGGGGCGGCCAGCAGGGCGCTGGCCGGCGTGCCGCCGGGACCGATCGTCGACACGACCACGCCCAGGGCGAAGAACATGAGGGGCAGCAGCCCCGCGTTCCCGCGGCAGAGCCGGACCGCCCGCCCCGTCAACCGGGACAGCGTGCCGTTGGTGTCGGCCATGCTGAACAGCAGCGTCACGCCGACGAGCGTGACCAGCAGCGGCACGGGAAAACCCGACAGGACGGTGTTGACCGACATGCCGCCCAGGTAGACGCCCACCAGCCAGGCCATGGCCAGCGACAGGATGCCGACGTTGATCTTCGTGAGGACGCTCAGCGCGACGGCCACGACGAGCGCCGCGACCGAGGCCCACGCGAGCGTCATGGCGCGAGCGCCGCAGCCGCCGGGGCCGGGCTCAGGACGCGGGAAAGCAGGCCCACGTCGGACAGGTCCTCCAGCGCCTCGACCAGGCCGAAGGTCTCGTCGATGGCCGGCGGCGGCAGCACGAGCGACGCGCAGTCGCTGAACTTCTCGTGGAGCTCCTCGCGGGTGAACGGCAGGTCCGGCCCGCCCCGATAGCGTTCGTCCGCCTCCTCGACGAGGGTGCGGCCGTCGTCGAGATCCACCTCGACGGTGCTGCGAATCTTCTCCCAACCCTTCGCCTCGATCTCGGGGTCGAGCACGCGCTCCACCTTCCGCATCATCGCCTGCACCGGCGGGCTGCGGACGAACTCGTCGTTGAACTCGTGAACGCCCGCCTTCCGCCGGAGCGCGATGGCGCTCACCATGAACGCGGGACAGAACTTCGCCTCGAGCTCGTTGGCGGCGATGGGGTACCGCAGCGGGTTGAGGATGTTGGACCCGGCGCGCACGCGAATGGCCGCGATGCTCTCCGGCCGCACGTCGTGCGCGATCACCAGCCGTCGCATGGCGTCCATCGTCGGATGCCCCAGCACGCCGCACGGATACGGCTTGATCGACACCCCGGGCCACACGATCGTGTGCGGGTCGCCCAGCTTGCCGACGATGCGGTCGGCATCGAAGCCCTCGCCGTGGCTGAAGGCCTGGAAGAAGCCCCACGGCGGATCGAGGGCGTCACCGCCGCCCGTGAAGCCCCTCGCGGCGAGCTCGGCCGCGACCACCCCGTTCTGCGACGCCCGGCCCACGTGCAGCGGCTTGGTCATCGACCCGAAGTTCACGCGGATGCCGGAGGCCGAGCTCGCCGCGATGGCGAGCGTGTGCGCGATCCGGTCGCCGTCGAGGCCCAGCAACTTGGCCGCGGCGACCGCCGCGCCGAACGTGCCGACGGTGCCCGACGAGTGGAACCCCTTCATGTAGTGGTCGGGGCTGATCGCCTCGGCGATCTTGCACTCGACCTCGAAGCCGGTGAGGAACGCCTCGAGGAACGCCCGGCCGGACGCCTGCCGCCGCTCGCCGATGGCCAGCGCCGCGACCATCGGCGGCACCGTCGGGTGCGTCAGCAACCCGAAGATCCGGTCCGCGCTGGTCGCGAGCTGCGTGTCGTCCCAGTCGAGCGCATGGCCGCTCGTCCCGTTGAGCAGCGCCGCCGAGGCCGCGCCGCTCCTGAACGGCTCGGGGCCGAACGCGGTGGACTCCGGCTTCCCGCCGACCGTCCGGACGTAGCCGCGCAGGATGCGTCCTGCGTCCTGCGTCGACCCGGCCAGCATGACGCCGAGCCCGTCGATGACGCACCGCTTCGCGATTCGGACGGCCTCGGCCGGAAAATCCTGCCAGCGGGCCCGGCCGACGAAATCCACGACCGCGCCCGTGGCGCGCTGTTGGTCGGTCACGTTGCTCCCTTCGACGCTCGCCTTCAGGAACGCCCGCCGCGAGACAGAATTCCCGGGCTCATCATAGCCGAACGACAAGTCGGCTCAAGTTGGTGGGAGGTTGGCGGGAGTTGGCGGGAGGGCACTACGATGTATAGTGTTGGTGTATACACCAACCAAGGACTACCGACATGGTGCGCACGCAGATCTATCTGACCGAGGACCAGCGGGCCGCGGTCGCCGCGATCGCCGACCAGAGCGGCAAGCGGCAGAGCGAGGTCATTCGCGAGGCGGTCGATCGCTTCATCGAGCAGAAGAGCCGCAGCCGGCGCGAGGCGATCCTCCGGGAAGCGGCTGGCATCTGGCGTGACCGAACCGATCTCCCGGACCTCGACGCGTTGCGTCGCGGCTGGGACCGCGATTGAGCCGTGCCAAGACCACTCCTGCTCGACACCGACGTGCTGATCGACTTCCTGCGAGGGCAGGCGCAGGCGATGTCGCTGGTTGCCGCGGGCTCGGAACGCCTCATGGTGTCATCCATCGGCGTCGCCGAACTCTACGCGGGCGTGAGAGGCGGCGCGGACGGCACCGAGCAGACCCGGCTCGCAAACCTGCTTTCGCTGTTCAGGATCGTGCCCGTCAGCGGCGACATCGCCCGGCTCGGCGGGCTCTACAAGCGCGACTACGGCAAGTCGCACGGCGTCGGACTGGCCGACGGCATCGTCGCGGCCACGGCAGCCGCGGAGGACGCGGAGCTGATGACCCTCAACGTCAAGCACTACCCCATGTTCAGCGGCATCGAGCCTGCCTACCGAAAGCAGGCTCGTCGCTCCTGATGGCTCCTGACCGACCGGGCCGCGAGCGAACTACATCGCCCTGGAGCTCCGCGCGGGCGCCGCGGGCACCCGCCGGCTGGCCTCTCTGATGCGATCTCCGGTCGTGGAGACCATCGCGCTTCGGGATCTGCGTACGCATGCGCAGGGGGCTCATGTTCGCGAGGAGACCCTGCTGACGGCCAACAACGGTCGGCCGGTCGCCGTACTGCTGCCCGTCGACGCCGGCACCGTCGACGAGACGCTGGAGGTGGTTCGCGCCCGCGGTCTCGAAGCGCTTCGGGCGATACGTCGCGAGAGCCAATCGAACGGTGCCGCGCGCATGACACCGGCCGACATCGACGCGCTTGTCACCCGCACGCGTCGTTCTCGGCCCCGTTGAGCGCGGGGATGCAGACCGTCCTCGACGCGAATGTCCTCGTTTCCGGTTTGCTCTCCGCTGCCCGCCCACCGGGCCGAATCGTCGAGGCCGCGCTCGCCGGACGTGCAGCCTGTCCTCGACATAGCGATTCGCCGCGAGTACGAGGACGTACTCCGCCGGCCGGAGTTGGCGTTGCCCTCCGGGGCGCATCGACGATCGTACGCCTCCGGCGCACAGTGCTGTATCCTATCGACGAGGCCGGTCGGCGGGTACCGACCGGCGACTGGACGGCGTGGCGCAGGAGAGATCGCGGGACGATGACTGAGGTGCTGAGACTGATCGGGTTGTCGCAGGACGGGTCCCTGATGCCGATAATCATGGTCGGCGTCGGCGTGTGGGCGATAACGTCCATCAAGCACCTGCGGAGCGACATGGCGGCGATGAACATCGCGCTACGGGCCGATCATCAGCGGCTGGAGACGCGGATGGACCGGCTGGAGAGCGCACTGGGCAAGGTGGCCGCCGACGTCGCGGACCTCCGCGCTGACGTGGCGTTCCTGCGCGGCCGGGCAGAACGCGACGCCTAGGAGCAGTGCACGCAACCGTTGACCTACCTGTAGTATTTCCGCGAATTACCTTTGCCAAGTGCCGCGCGCAGAGACCGCACAATAGCGGGACGTCGTGGACGTAGTTGGCAAGGTCATATCAATCACTGTCCCAAGCGTCTCAGCAGCTCGACGGTGCTGTTGTCGTCGCCCCCGCGGCGGCCGGCCACGTCCACCGGCGTCTGTCCGCTGTCGTTCAGGGCAGCCAGGTCGGCGCCGCTGTCGGCCAGCAGTTGGACGACCGTGTCGAGGTGCCTCCTGGCTGCGCTGTGCAGCGCCGTGTTTCCTGCCGAGTCGGCCGCGTTCACGTCGACCCCCGCGCCTATCGCCACCCGGGCGGCTTCCAGCACGAGCCGCTCGTCCGCGGCCGGGTTCGGGGCCAGCCCCGGCTCCCGGCGGCGGCGGGCGGCGACGGCCGCCATCAGCGGCGTCGTGCCGTCCTCCATGGCGAACCGCGGGTCGGCGCCGCCGTCGGCCAGCGCCCGCATGACGCCGGGCTCGGCGAAGTGCCCGGCCAGCCAGAAGGCGGTGGCGCCGACCACGTCGTGGTCCAGCACGTAGTCGGGGCTGTTGCGCCGGCCCTGGCTGCCGCGGACCACCGGCGCGTTCGGGTCGGCGCCGCGCGCCAGCAGCGCCGCCGCCAGCGTCTCGTCGCCGCGCAGGGCGGCGGCGTGCAGGGCGGAGTAGCCGGCCCCGGCCGCGCGCGGGTCGGCGCCCTGATCGAGCAGGAACAGGGCGAGCGCGGTATGGCCGCTGTGCGCGGCCACGACGAGGGCGCTCGTGCCCGTCGACGCCGTGTCGTTCGGGGCGGCGCCCGCGGCCACTAGATGCCTAGCGGCGTCGAGGTCGCCCTGCCGGGCCGCGAACAGGAGGGGCGTGTTGCCACCCAGCACGGTGTCGACCACCCCGATGGGGTTGAACCCGGCGGTCCGCGTGTGGATGCGCCGTGGCTGCGGGGCCGAGCGGGCGTGGACGTCGGCCCCGAGCGCAATGAGCGCTTCCACGACGTCGGGATGCTGCTGGGCCACCGCCCACATCAGGGCCGTCTGCCCCCGCGTGTGTTCCCGGGCGTTCAGGTCGGCCCCATGCGACGCAAGGAGGCGCACCGCCGCGGCCGAGCCGGTGCGCGACGCGGTCATCAGCACCGTCTCGCCCGAGGGCAGCGCTGCGTTCGCGTCGGCACCGACCTCCAGCAGGGCCGCGACCATCGTCTCGCTGCCGTTGAGGCAGGCCAGCCACAGCGGCGTCGCGCCGAAGTCGTTCGCCGCGTCGACGTCGGCACCGGCCCGAATGAGCGCATCCGCCATCGCCGCGTCGTCCCAGTGGGCGGCCCAGTGCAGGGCGGTCGCGCCGTCCGCCTGCCGGGTGTCCGCGGAGGCACCTTGCTCGAGCAGGGCGAGCACGCCCGTCGCGTCCGCCGCCCGGGCGGTGTCGAGAAGCCCGGTGTCCTGGGCGGCGGCACCAGGGCCGGCCGCGGCCAGCAACAGCGTCGTCAGGAGCACCAACCCGGTCTGCTTCCTCGCTTGCACGATCTTCTTCCTCCACGGTGTCAGCCGCCGACGAACCGTCTCGGGGCTGAAAGTGTGCGACCACGGTCAACGTCGAGTCCGTCTGACCCGCGCCGCATCGGACGGGGCAGCGCCTCTGGTCTGACCCCGCCGCTCCCTGTTCGTTCCCGCTCCTTCTACCAGCGGCGGTCCAGGAGATCGTACACGCCGCTACGCCGACGACGGCGGACGGCATCACGGATCGACGGTAATCTCCCCCACCATCCAGGGATGGTCCTCGCAGTGATAGAGGAACGTCCCCGGCTCGTCGAACGTGACGAAGTCCCACAGGCCCGGGTTCAGCGTGCCGAGGTGCCAGCTTCCGTCGCGCGCGGCCAGGGTGTGGGGGATCTCGCCGTTGTTGGTGAACCGGACGCGCGTGCCCGCGGTGACCCGCGCGCGGACCGGGTTGAAGTTGTACTCGTCGAACGCGTAGCGCCGGCCGCCGACCGAGCCGCGCGGGTTCTCGAGCAGGGTCGCGGTCTCGATCTCGTCGGTCTCGCGCGGGGCGGGGCCGCGCGGCCGGTCGTCGACCGGCGGGTCGGGCGAGGGCTCGCCGCGCGGCGGCACGGCGCCGTCGAGGGCGAACGCCCAGAGCTGGGGGCCCATCGCGACGGCGATGTACTGCGTGCCGTCGAGTTCGTAGGCCGACGCCGGGCCGGGACGCAGCCGCGCCCCCTCCTCGCTCGTCCGGAACGCCCAGCGGCGCTCGCCGGTGCGCACGTCGTAGGCCTCGACCTGCCCGCCCGGCGAGCCCCGGAAGAGCAGGCCGCCCGCGGTGACCAGCGGACCGCTCGTGCCGAGGAACGCGGCGGGGAACTCGTTCTTCCACGCCACGCGGCCGGTCGCGGTGTCGACGGCGGCGAGCACCCCGACGTCGTCGGGCAGCGTGAGGTGGAACCGCGCGGTGTTCCAGACGAACGGGTCCGCGAAGCGGCGCGCGCGGCCGACGTGGGCGCGCCCCTGCGCGTAGATGTAGCCGGTGTCGGGCGAGAACGCCAGCGGCGTGACCCGCACCAGCGGTATCGGCACCCCCGGCGCCACCACCGTCTGCTCGTCGACCGACGGCGGCGTGTAGCTGCTGCAGTTGAGCTGGAACGGCGGCGGCACCCGGTCGCGCCAGTACGAGCAGTCGAAGAGGATGGTCTCGGTCTGGGTCGGGAACGGCTGGGTCGGCACCGTGAGCTGGTGCGGGTCCTGCGGCACCTCGCGCTCCTCGATGGGCAGGAGCGGGTCGCCGGTCTCGCGGTCGAAGAGGAACAGGTAGCCGTCGGCGCGCATGGCCGCCACCGCCTTGACCGGCTCGCCGTCGACGGCGGTGTCGTAGAGCAGGAGCGGGGTGGCGATGTCGGCGTCCCAGATGTCGTGGCGCACGACCTGGTAGTGCCAGCGGCGCTCGCCGGTCTCCATGTCGAGGGCGAGGACCGAGGCGGTGAACAGGTTGTCGCCGTCGCGCAGCTCGCCGCCGAACATCGGCACGGGGTTGCCGGTCGAGAAGTAGACCATGCCGAGGTCCGGGTCGACGGTGCCGACGAGCCACACGCCGCCCCCGCCGTACTCCCACGAGTCGCTGTCCTGCGGCCAGGTCTCGTGGCCGAACTCGCCGGGGCGCGGCACCACGAAGAACGTCCACGCCACCTCGCCGGTCGCGGCGTCGAGGGCGAGCACGCGGCCCTGCCCGCCGATGTCCCCGTTGGCGAGGCCGACGAACACCTTGCCGCGCGCGACCATCGGCGCGGTGGTCACCACCTCGCCCCGCGTCCGCTCCTCGCTGCCGACCCGGGTCGCCCAGACCAGCTCGCCGGTGTCGCGCCCGAGGGCGATGACCTCGCCGCTGCGCGTGCCGAAGAAGACGCGGTCGCCGTCGAGCCCCACGCCCTGCCACGAGGGGACGCGCCCCGCCTCGGGGTCGGGCTCCCAGCGCCAGACCGGGTCGCCGGTCCGCGCGTCGAACGCGAAGACGTTGGCGCCGCCGGTCAGGTAGATGACGCCGCCGTCGACCACCGGGGTCGCGCGCGACGCGGCGCCGCCGGGGAGCGGCGTCACCCACGCGCCGCCGAGGCGGTCGACGGTGTCGGCGGTGACGGCGTCGAGGGTAGTGTAGCGCGAGCTGGACCAGTTGCCGCCGGCGAAGGGCCAGTCGGTCGAGGGATAGCCGCGGCCCGGCTCGGGGACCTGGGCGGCGAGGCCGGCCGCGAGGGCGGCGACCATGACCGCCGACGCGACGGCGACGAGTGAACTGTGACGCTCAGGCATGACGCCCTCCTCCCTCCGTTCTCCGGATGCGCGGCGGCCAGGGCAGCGCGTACGCGACGAGCGAGCCGGCAGGGCCGGTCCGGTGGTCCCGATCCGCACCCACAGATGCCGCCGGCCCCGATGCGGACAGGTCATCATGCCACAACCGGCCGCGGACTGCTCCCGAGCCCCCGGCCCGCGCCCTCTACATGGGACAATGGCATCCATATCCGGTTCGCCGGACGGACATCGAGCGGAGGACGCTCATGAGCAACCTGACCGCGGGCGGCGTCGGAATCACCCAGTACATCAACGACGAGGCCGGCCTGGTCGAGTACCGGATACGCTGGACGGTGGGGATCGATGCACTCGCCGCCAAGGCGGCGGCGCGCCGCGGCGTCGACACGCCGACCCTGATTGCAAGCGCCATCCAGGCCGCGATCGAGGCCGGGACGGGCGGCGCCATTGCCTCAGTCAAGTTGAGGGACTGACGGCCGACGTCAGTCGCCCCGACCGCGTACCTCCGGCGCCGCGGCCGGCGACCCGCGCGTCGCAGCCGTGCACCACCGGCGGCATCGCCGACCGACGGCGCCCGGTTGCGCTTGCCGGCGCGCTTCCACGCACTCGATGCCGAGTTCGCCCACCGCCGAGCCTCCCGGTCGTCGATGGGTGATAATCTCTCCCGGGGACCTCCGAATCCCGGCGTTCCCGAGGGAAGACGCATGCACATCCGCAGATTGCGCATTCAGGACATCCGCTCGATCACGAACCTCGAAGTCCAGATCCCCGACCCACGCGCGGGTTGGCATGTGATTCTTGGCGACAACGGATCCGGCAAGTCGAGCGTAATCCGCGCGATGGCGCTCGCGCTCATGGGCCCATTGGACGCGATGGCTACACGGCAAGATTGGCAGGCCTGGATCCGCAAGACTGCCTTGAGCGCGCGCGTCGAGATCGATGTGGCCCAAGAGACGGAATTCGACAAATGGAAAGGGACCGGCCGTCAATCCACTAACCCCATCACAGTGACCGTCACGCTTCCCGTGGCGGGCGACAGCGCAAACTCGCCAGCACCCGAGATGGTGAGCCGCTATGCCGACCGCACGATCTGGGGCGGAGATGCCGGCTGGTTCTCCGCATCCTTCGGACCCTTTCGCCGCTTTTCTGGAGGCGACAAGGAACACGACAGGCTCTTCTACAGCAATCCCGGCTTGGCGCGCCACCTTTCCGCATTCGGAGAAGATGTGGCCCTCGGCGAGGCATTGAGATGGCTACAGGACCTGCAGTTCAAGCACTATGAGAAGGACGCCGTCGCGATTCGCTTGTTGGACCATTTGCTCGATTTCCTGCGGCGATCTCAGTTGCTGCCTCATGGCGCGCACATCAAGGAAATCACATCCGATGCCGTTGTATTCAGCGACGGTGCCGGCGTGCCTCTTCCCGTGGAACAGCTCAGCGACGGGTTTCGTTCGATACTCAGCATGACCTTCGAACTGCTGCGAGGAATGGTGGTCGCTTATGGCGAGTCGACGTTCCTCGACGCCCTTGATGCCGAAACAGGCACCGTCAACCTGCCCGGTGTGGTGGCGATAGACGAGATCGACGCCCATATGCATCCTGCTTGGCAGAAACGGATCGGCGACTGGCTCGTTGAGCGTTTTCCAATGGTCCAGTTTTTTGTCACCACGCACAGTCCCATCATCTGCCAATCGGCCGCAAAGGGCACCATTTGGTGCCTGCCGACACCGGGAACCGGAAAGGAGGCCCATCGGATCGAGGGGCAGGCCCTCGACCGGCTCGTCAACGGCAGCGTTCTGGACGCGCTTGACACCAAGTACTTCGGCGAAAACGTTACCCGGTCGGACGCCTCTCGCAGAATGATGAAGGAGCTCGCGGAGCTCAACATGAAGCGACGGCGCGGTCGGCTTTCCATAGTCGAGGATCAGCGGCACCGGGAGCTCCAGCGCACGTTGCCCAGTGTCTCCGCGATCTCCGAGTAGGAGCCGCCATGATCCATCTTCCCGACCCCGGCCTCGATCTGGAAGCGACGCGGAAACTGAGGGAATACCAGAGGCAGGTTGACGAGGCAGGGAGCTACGAGGATCGCGTGGGCAGCGCCAAGAAGTGGTTTTCCCGACGGAACCACCGCTCGAATCGGACCTTTCGACGGGTCAGGGAATCACTGACGCGCGTGTGCTCAGGTGCCCAGCGTTGCGTCTATTGCGAAGACTCCGTCGGCGATGAAGTGGAGCATATTCAACCGAAGGACCTGTATCCGTGTCTGGTGTTCGTCTGGACCAACTATGTCTATGCCTGCGGACACTGCAACGGCGGCAAGAGCAACAAGTTCGCCGTCATCTCGGGAAACCGCCTCGTGGACGTCACCCGGCTGCGGGGCGGTCCGGTGGTTCCGCCAAAGCCAGGTGCACCGGCCTTCCTCAATCCGCGTGTCGAGGATCCGCTCCGTTTTCTGGATCTCGATCTCGAAGACACCTTCATGGTGCTTGCCCGTGACGGCCTGCCGAACATCGACCGAGAGAGAACCGACTTCACGATTGAGACGCTGAAACTGAATCGTGACGTACTGCTTCAAGCCCGTGCCACCGCCTTTGTGTCCTATCGCGCGCGGCTTCATGAATATGTGAGCATGCGCGAAGTGGCGTCCGCCGAGGATGCCACCGAAGAGATGGGCCGGCTGGTCGACAGTCTCAAGGCGATGCCGCACGCCACCGTTTGGGCGGAAATGAAGCGACAACACCCGTTCGTGCCGGACCTTGAGGCACTCTTCGCGAAAGCGCCGGAAGCTCTTGGTTGGTGAGGCTCTGCGTTGTTTTGGTGCCTTCGCTCAACCTCCACATGGCCAACCCGATGGCATGAATATGCCACGTTCCATCAACCACACATTCCAAACGGTGCGGAGGCGGGCCGGCGGCCGAGGTGGTGCTGACCGTCCTACACGCTGGCGGCAAGTTCGACAACGAGCGTGCCGGCCGACCGAGGGAGGTTGCCCGACATGCGCGGACGATCCAAAATCGGCGTCGGTGAAGATCGTGCCGTGGAACGACTGAACCGGGAGGCGACTGTGGACCGAAGAGCGCTACTGAAGATGGCCGGTATGGGCCTTACCGGCGCTGGCTTGGTCGGCTGCTCGACGAGATCGGCCCCGCCGACGAGCGGGCCGGCACCCGCGCCGCAGCGACCGCCCCTGCGGCTCGCGCCGGTGCGGGCCGACTGGGACCGGATCATCCGCACCACGGTCGGGCTTCGGCCGCACCGGCCGTCCGGCTTCCTGCTACGCGCCGACCGGCTCGACGACGCGACCGTGATCCACAACTACGGCCACGGCGGCTCCGGCATGTCGCTCTCGTGGGGCACGGGCCGGATGGCGGCCGAGATGGCCCTCGCCCACGACAGCCGCCGGGCCGCGGTCATCGGCTGCGGCGCCGTGGGCCTGACCGCGGCGCGCCAGCTTCAGCGGCGCGGGTTCGCGGTGACCATCTACGCCATGTCGGTGCCGCCGAACACGACCTCGAACATGTCGTTCGCGGGCTTCACCCCCACCTCGGGGCTGATCGACCGCGACCTCAGGACGGCGGCCTGGGACGCGCAGTTCCGCGAGGCGGCGGAGATCTCCTACCGCGAGCTGCAGCAGTTGACGGGGCGGGGATACGGCGTCTCGTGGATCGACCGCTACGGCCTCCGCGACACCCCGCCGGCCCCCGCGCGGGCCGACGCCGGCGGGGGTCGCGAGCTGCTGCTGCCCGCCCATGTCCGCACCGGCGAGGTGACGCTCGGCCCCGGGGAGCATCCCTTCGCCACCCGCTACGCGGTGCGCCGCAACCACCTGCGCATCGAGCCGTCCATCTACCTCGACGCGCTGGTCCGCGACTTTATCGCGTTCGGCGGGCGGCTGGAGATCCGCAAGTTCACCGAGCCGCGCGAGCTCGCGGCGCTGAGCGAGCCCCTGGTCGTCAACTGCACCGGCCTCGGCGCGCGCGACCTCTTCGGCGACGACGAGCTGCTGCCGCTGAAGGGGCAGATCACCGTGCTCCTGCCCCAGGAGGAGGTCGACTGGGGCATCTCGGGCAACCCTCCCGACGGCGCCCCCCGCGGCGTCCTCGGCGTCCACATGCAGCCGCGCAGCGACGGCATCGCGCTGGGGGGCACGTCGGAGCGGGGCGTGTGGTCGCAGGAGCCCAATCAGGAGGCGCTGCGGCTCATCGTCAGGGCGCACATGGCCGTCTACTCGGCGATGCGCGGCTGATCCTGTCGTCACCTTCGAGTGCCGCTGTCACTCGGGGTGGTTCGGATCGGGCCCCTCGGGGCGTTGCTGACGACACATATGTGTTCTAGAATTGATCAAGAGTGAGCTTCTCCGCGCACGCGTGTCATGAACGACAGGGAGTTCCTGCGGCGTGTCAGACGGTACGCGAAGAAGGCTGACCTGACTGTCCGGTTCCTGCCGGCCAAGGGCAAGGGGAGTCACGGAGTCGTTCAGGTCGGGCCGCACGACACGACCCTGAAGCGGGGCGAGTTGGGCCCCGGCCTGCTGCGGAAGATGCTGGACCAATTGCGCATCCGCAAGGAGGATTTCTGATGCACTACAGCTACCCCTGTCGCATCGAGCGGGATGGTGCCGGCTGGGTGGCATCCTTCCCCGACATCCCGGAAGCGCTCACTGGCGGCAGTGACTACGAACAGACCGTCGAGCTCGCCGTCGATGCGCTGGTCAGCGCGCTGAGCCGCAGCTACATCGAGCGCCGACGGGAGCTCCCGCCGCCGGGTGCGCGTACATCCGGTGAGATACTGATCCCGGTGCCGGCTCTGGTTGCCGGCAAATTGGCGCTGTACTCCACGATGCGTCGCAATCGGGTCACCCGGGTTGAGCTGGCGCGGCGCTTGGCGGTGAGCGTGACGACTGCCCGCCGAATCGTCGATCCCCAGCACCGCTCGCACATCGAGCAGGTGGAGCGGGCGCTGCGCGCCGTCGGAAGGGTGCTGGTCGTCGACGATCGCGCGATTGCCTGAGCCGGCTCCAGAGCAAGCCGATGACGACAGATGACCTCGGTCCCGCGTGCCGCGCCGTGTCCGAGTTATGGGACGGCCTCGTGGAGGACTTCCTGGGCGGCGGCAGCGGCGTGTCGCCGCACCTCGAATCCTGGGCCGCGTCGTATCAGGGCCGGAGCGAGGGTGCCGTTCAGTGGGATGCTCTGCCCGAGCTCTTTCTCGGCCCACTCACAAAGCCGCGCGGCGTGTTCCTCGCTCTCAATCCCGGAAAGTCGTATTCCTACATGCACGGACGAGCCGGCGTCTTTGCCGATGAAATTCGCAAGGAGTATGGCTCCTACTCGGCGTGGGCGGCGTCGTGGCCGTATCTTCGGAATCCCTGGGCCACTTGGATCAAGACTGAGGAGAAACGGACCCCTCACCACCATCGGTCCCGCCTTCGGTTCCTGCGCGACTGGACCGGGGAGAAGGACTTGCCCTGCAACGACATGGTCTCGTTCGAGCTCTATCCGTGGCATAGCCGGGGCATCACCGCACCGCTGGGCGGTGAAGGTGCAGCAGAGTTCATCTACGAGTACATCTGGAAGCCTGTGGAGGAACTCGGTGCCCCCGTGTTCGCGTTTGGTGCTGATTGGTTTTCGATCCTCCAGAATCCGTTTCTCGGTCTGGACGTCGTCAAGCGGCTAGGCGTCGGCGGGGTTCCCTATCGAAGCCACGTCAAGAGCCGGAGTGTCATTGTCCTGCGAGGAAGTGGCGGGCTTACCGTGATTGCTGCGAAGCACAGTGGAAGCGCAGGTCCACCGAACCATGAAGACACGCTCCGTTTGCGCGACGCAATCGATCGCTGTCAGTGAGGTTGAGCTCGGCACCTTCTCGGTGGATCACAGCTCCCGCTTTGCGGGATGCAGCCCATCCGCAGAATGGACAACAACCGCACGTAGCGCGTCTCTCGCTGCCGGCAGCCGGAGACGCGGCGGGGTGATGATTCCGACCACCCTCCGCTACGGCAACGCGTAGGCCACGAGCGACCCCGGGAACCCCGTCTGGATGCTGCCGATCTGCACGACGATGTACTGCTTGCCCTCGTGCAGGTAGGTCATCATGCCGTACTGCCCGGGCGCGGGGAGCTCGACGCTGCCGAGGATCTCGCCCGTGTACTTGTCCCGCCCGTGCAGCAGCAGCGGCGCGTCGGGCACGATCTGGCGTGTCCCCTCGCTGAGCGAACGGGTCTGCACCAGCAGGTCGCCCGCAACCATCTGGATCGAGAAGCCGGCGCCGCCCACGTTCGGGACGTCGACGCCCGCGAGGCGCGGGTTCTCCCGAATGACCTGCGCGGTCTCGCCCACCGGAAGCGACCACGCCTTGTCGCCGGTGTTCATCTGGTAGGCGGTGAGCTGGTTGTCCATCGGCTTGTAGAGCCGCAGTCCGTCGATGCGGGGCAGGCCGGCGACCGAGACGAACGGCTCCTGCTCGGGGGTGGGCCGGCGGAAGCCGCCGGGCAGCCACGCGGCGACGGTGGTGCCGGTGGTGGGGGTCGAGTTGGGGGTCGCGCCGCCGGGGCCGGGCCGGGCGTAGTCGGGGTTGTCCTCGTCGACGCCGCCGGTCGGCCGCATGAACGACGGGGCGTTGCAGCTCCGGCGGTGCGAGTTGAACATCATCCCGGTGCTCGGGTCCGCGACCGGCGGGTGGGGGATGACGTTGCCGCCGCCGAGGCAGCCGACGTTGTTGTAGAAGTCGTTGGCGTGGTTCTCGGGCAGCGCCGGGACGTAGAGGCCGCCGATCCGGTAGTGCTCGAGGATGGCCAGCGCCTCCTGCCGCAGCTCGGGCGTGTAGTCGATGACGAACTCCTCGGTAAGGCCGGTCAGCACGATGGGGTCGACGGGCTCGGGTCGCGTCGGGTACGGCTGCCGGGGCGAGGTGTAGTTGCCGGGGACCTCGGTCTGGATGACGTCCCGGTCCTCGATGGGCCAGATGGGCTCGCCGGTCTCGCGGTTGAAGGCGAAGACGAGGCCCTGCTTGGTGTTCTGGATCAGCGCCGGAATCTCCTCGCCGTCGACCGTCAGGTCCATCAGCATCGGTGGCGTCGGCAGGTCGTAGTTCCACTGGTCGCTGCGGTGGATCTGGAAGTGCCAGCGCCGCTCGCCGGTCTCGACGTCGAGGGCGAGGACGCTGCCGCCGAAGAGGTTGTCGCCGGGCCGGTGGCCGGCGTAGCTCTGGACGGTGGAGGCGTTCGTCACCAGGTAGACGAGCCCCAGGTCGGGGTCGGCCGAGGCCGGCGCCCACGTCGACATGTCGCCCGACCACTGCCAGGCGTCGTTGTGCCACGTCTCGTGCCCGAACTCGCCGGGGCGCGGGATGGTGTGGAACTTCCACAGCACCTCGCCCGTCGCGGCATCGACGCCCATGATGTCGCCGGGGACGTTCTCGATGCGGGTCTGCCCGTAGCTCGGCTGGTGGCCGACGAGCACCACAACGACCCCGTTGACGACGATGGGCGGGGCCGAGGCGGTGACCATGCCGAGCTCGCGGGGGATGCCGTAGCCCGGGTCGTAGCTGGCCGCGCGGTCGAGCCAGCGCCCCCAGTCCTCGACGAGGGGCGGGATGAGGTCGAGGCCGCCCGACCGCGGGAAGCCGTCGAGGGGGATCGGACTGCCCCAGCTCTCGAGCGGGCGTCCGGTCTCGGCGTCGAGGGCCCACAGGAAGAACGCGGGGCTGGTGACGAAGATCACCCCGCGGCCGTTCACCTCGGCGTAGGCCACGCCCTTGCCGTAGGCCTGCCGCGGCGAGCGCAGGTGGCGGACCGTCTCGGGCTCGCGGAACGACCACAGCGTCTCGCCCGTGGCCGGGTCGATGGCCACCACCTGCCGCCGCGGCGACGCCACGGTGTAGACGACGCCGTCGACGTAGATCGGGGTCGCCCGGTTGAAGTAGTCGAGGTTGGGGCCGTAGTTGTCGCCCCGCCAGATCCACGCCACCTCGAGGTCCGAGAAGTTGTCGCCGTCGATCTGGTCGAGGGCCGACGAGCGGGTGTGCCCGGCGTCGCCGCCGAGGTAGCGCCACTCGCCGTTCTCGGTGCCGGTCAGGCGCTGCGCTGAAGCGTTGGCGGCCAGCAGCAGCACCGCGGCGCCGGCCGCGAACCGGATCGCCGCCCGCGATGTGAAGCGTTCAGACATGATGGGTTCCATTCACTCGTGAGCGTGTCGTGTTCGTGTCCCGAAGGTCGCCGTCATCCTACCCCTTCCGGGAACGAGGCTCCAGGGAGGGGCGCGACCCGGCTACACAGCCGACAGCTCCCGGAACGTCCCCGTGCTGTCGCCGATGCGCTCGACCGGCACGCCGAGCTTGCCCAGCAGCGTCTGGTAGAGGTTCGTCAACGGCGTGCCGTCCGGATAGCGGAGATGCCGGCCGCCCTTCAGGGTGCCGGCACCGCCGCCCGCGACCAGGATGGGCAGGCCGAGGGGGATGTGCAGGTTGCTGTCGCTCATGCCGCTGCCGTAGAGCAGCGTGACCTGGTCCAGGAGCGAGCCGTCGCCGTCCGGCGTCGCCGCGAGCCGCTCCAGGTAGTAGGCGAGCAGCCCGGTCTGGAACATCTGCACGCGGGTGAGCTTCTCGAGCCGCTCGGGGTTGTTCTGATGGTGCGACAGCGGGTGGTGCTGGTCGGGCACGCCGATCTCGGGGAACGTGCGGTTGCTCAGCTCTTTGCCGATCATGAACGTGATGACGCGGGTGAGGTCCGACTCGAACGCCAGGACCTGCAGGTCGATCATGAGCTTCGCGTAGTCCTCGAAGCGCTCGGGAGCGCCGCCGGCCGGACGCTCGAACCGCGGCAGCTCGCGGTCGCTCTGCGCCTCCGCCCGCTGGATGCGCACCTCGACATCGCGGATCGCCTCGAGGTACTGGTCCAGCCTCGCCCGGTCCCGCGGACCGAGATCGCGGCGCTGCGCGGCCACGCCGTCCCGCACCGAGTCGAGCAGGCTGCGGTTGCGCCTCAGCCGGGCCGCCCTCGCCGCGGGGTCGGTGCTCTCGCTGTCGCCGAAGAGCCGCTCGAACACCGCGCGGGGGTTGCTCTCCATCGGCAGCGGCGACGTCGGGGTGCGCCAGCACAGGGTGTTGACGTAGGCGCAACTGTAGCCGACGTCGCACGCGCCGGCGAGCTCGGTGGTTTCGAGCCCCACCTCGAGCGTTCTAATCTGGGTCTCGCGCCCGAGCTCGGCGCCGGCGATCTGATCGATCGACACCCCCGCCCGGAAGTCGACCCCCTCGGTCGGCTTGGCGTGGACGCCGGTGAGGAACGCGCCGCCGATGCGGCCGTGGCCGCCCGCCGGCTCGCCCGGCAGGGCGACGGCGGGCCGGTTGTCGAGCCCGGACACGACGATCAGCTCGTCGCGCATCGCCGCGAGCGGGCCGAGGATGGGCGACGGCGCGAACCCCGCCCCCTCCGTGGCGGGCGTCCAGTTCTCCATCACCGCGCCCATGGGCACGTAGACGACGGCGAAGCGGGGCGTCGGCCGCGCCGCGGTGGTCCGCAGCGCCGCGTGGGCGGGCACCATGGCGTCGAGCAGCGGCAGGGCTACGCCGGTGCCGATCCCGCGCAGGACGGTCCGACGCGACAACGCCTTTCGGGTGATGATCATGGCTCCGTGCTCCTCATCAGGAACGGCGCGCTCTCGACTACGCCGAGCACGATCGACGACCAGCGGTAGCCGCCCGGCTCGGCCTCGCGGACGATCCGGCGGATGGCGGGCATGTCGTGTGCCTCGAGGCCCCGGCCGAGCGCGTAGGTCATGAGCCGGGCGGTGACGTTCGTCACGAACTCGTCGCCGCGGTCGAGCAGCATCCGCCGCAGCCCGGCCGGCCCCTCGAAGCGGCTGCCGTCGGGCAACGCGCCGGCCGCGTCGAGGGGGCCGCCGTCCCCGGCCGTGTCGCGCCACCGCCCGACGGCGTCGAAGTTCTCGAGGGCGAAGCCCAGCGGGTCCATCTGCGCGTGGCAGCTCGCGCACGCCGGGCTGGCGCGATGCCGCTCCAGGCGCTCGCGCATCGAGCGCACGCCGCTCACGTCGGCCGCGTCGAGGGGCGGCACGTCGGGCGGCGGGGGCGGCGGGGGCGCCCCCAGGATGTTCTCGAGCAGCCACTTCCCGCGCACCACCGGCGACGTGCGGTTGGCGTAGGAGGTCACGGTCAGGATGCCGCCGTGCCCGAGCAGCCCCGCGCGCCGGTCGCCGGCCAGGGTCACGCGCCGGAAGTGGCTGCCGTGGACCCCGTCGATCCCGTAGTGCCGCGCGAGGCGCTCGTTCAGGAAGGTGTAGTCGGCCGCCAGCAACTCAAGCAGGCCGCGGTCCTCCCGAATCTGTGCTTCGAGGAACAGCTCGGTCTCGCGCCGGAACCCCTCGCGCAGGTCGTCGTCGAACTCGGGGAACGCGTTGACGTCGGGTGCCGCCGCGCGCAGATTGCGCAGGTGCAGCCACTGCGACGCGAAGTCGGTGACGAGGGCCGACGCGCGCGGGTCGTCGAGCATGCGGCGGACCTGCCGCCGCCGCGCCGCGGGGTCGCCGAGCGTCCCGTCCGCCGCCGCCGCCAGCAGTTCGTCGTCGGGCAGGCTGCTCCAAAGGAAGAACGACAGCCGCGACGCGATCTCGATATCGCCGAGGCGGTACGCGGCGTCCGCGGGCGCGTCGACGGGGTCGCGCTCGATCCGCACGAGGAAGCTCGAATCCAGGAGGATGCGCTCGAGGGCGAACCGGATGCCCGCGTCGAACGCGCCGCCCTCCTCGCGCCCGTCGCGATAGAACCGGAGCAGCGTCTCCAACTCGCTCTCGGCCACGGGGCGGCGGTAGGCGCGGGTGGCGAGCGCCGACAATATCTCGCGCGCGCAGGCCTCCGCCTCGGCGGCGCCGGCGTCGTCAGCGGGGCGGCAGACGAATATCCGGCGCCGGCTCGCGGTGTCGCCCGCACCCGTGGCGTTGTATGGCCCGGCGATCTCGATCGCCTCGACGCGGGCCTCGGCCCCACGGATCCCGCCGAAGCTGATGCTGCCGACCGGGAGGTACGCGGGCCTCACCCCCTCGGGCGCCACCATCCTCTCGACGAACGTCGCCGCGACGCGGCGTAACCCGGCCGAGACGCGGAGGCGAACCTGCAGCGGATCGTCGGGCCCGCGCGCCGGGGTCTCCGCCGACGGGGGCCGGCGCGCGCCCCCGAGCTGGAAGAGCTCGAGACGCTCGCCGTCCAGACGCAGATCGAGCTGCTGGACCTCGCGGAAGCGCCGTCTCCGCAGGCGCGCGGTCACGACGTACTCGGCGTCGAGGGGGAAGTAGTGCTCCGCCACCGCGCCGCCGCGGCTCCCGAACGGCAGATCGGGGCCGGCCCGGCCGTCCTGCCGCCGGAGCCGCGAGACGTCATAGGAGGTCACCGACGGGCGGTGGGCGGGGTCGCCGACGGCGAGCCGGCTGATCCTCGCGGCCGCCGACAGGTAGCGCTCGAGCAGCGCCGTCGACATCGGCAGCATGTCCGCGTTGTTGTCGAAGCCGTAGGCCATGCCGTCGGGAGGCAGCAGGGCGCGGCCGTCGATCTCCAGGTCCAGCAGGTCCCGGATCGCGTTGGTGTACTCGGTCCGATTGAGACGCCGCGCCGTCGGCCGGCCCGGCCGCGGGTCGGCGGCGGCGACCCGATCGATGGTGGCTTCCAGCCAGGAAGCGAAGGACGCGTAGCGGGCCGGCTCGGGCCGCGGCCGCCCCGCCGGCGGCATCGTCGCCGACCGCAGCTTGCGGATCACCCGTTCCCACGCCTCGGTGTCACGACCGACGTGATGGAAGCCGTCCGCCTCGAACGAGAGGCCTCCGGTCCGTAACCGGTCGTTGTGGCAGGTGACGCAATAGCGGTCGAGCAACGCCCGGTGTTCCGATGGGACGGGGGTCGGCGTGCCGGCCTCGGGCTGTTCTCCGGAGGGCGCTGCCGCCGCAGACGGCGGCCCGGGCCAGACGCATGCCCAGACGCCGATCAGCGCGGCGCCGGCGAGGCCGGCCGGCAGAGTTCTTCGAGCGGCCTGTCGCATCGGTCGTGCGGGTTGCGCCCATGATAGCGACCCCGCACGAGGGGTGTCCACGGGAAACCTGCAGCCAGACGCGGCTCGACCGCACCCCACAGGCCGGCGCATTGCCGGAAGCCCGCGCCGCAGGAGGCGCCGACTCCGCAGGAGGCGCCGACTCCGCAGGAGGCTGACCTCCGCGGGGGTGCCGACTCCCCCCGTAGGAGGCGCTGACTCCGCAGGAGGCGCTGACTCCCGCGCGAGGCGCTGACTCCGCGGGTAAAGGCCGTTGACTCCGCAGGAGGCGCTGACCCCGCACGAGGCGCGCCGACTCCTGTAGGATTGGCTGGTGGGAGGGTGCCGCGAGGCTGCGGCGCCGCCGCTGGCGACGATTGCCGGGGCCAGGAGGGAGCGTCCGGGCACCCGCCTTCCCGGTCGGGGAAAGGAACGCAGATGAGACGCAGCGCCGTAGCGCTCGTGATGCTGAGCACGGTACTGTTGCCGTCGAGACCCACGCTCGAGGCCCGCGCCGACACGTCGCTCGTGGATGCGGTGAAGAGGCACGACGCCGCGGCCGTCGAGGCGCTCCTGACCGCGGGTGCCGACGTCGACGCCGCGCAACCGGACGGCGCGACCGCGCTCCACTGGGCCGTCCATCTGGTTGACGCCGCGATCGTCGACCGGCTGCTGCTGGCCGGCGCGACCGTAGACGCGACGAACGAGTACGGCGTGACGCCGCTCTCGATCGCCTGTGCCAACGGCGGCGCCCCCCTCGTCGATCGCCTGCTCGAGGCCGGCGCCGACCCCAACCTCGCGCGCCCCACCGGAGAGACCCCCCTGATGCGGGCGGCGAGCACGGGCAGTGTCGGAGCGGTGGACGCGCTCGTCGCGCACGGCGCGGACGTGAACCGGGCCGACCCCGCGCTGGGACAGACCCCACTCATGTGGGCGATCTCGGCCCGCCGCCCCGCCGCGGCGGCGCGCCTCATCGCCCACGGGGCCGACGTCCTCGCCGGATCCACGGGAGGGTTCACGCCGCTGCTGTTCGCGGCGCGCGAAGGCGATGCGGCGACGGCGCGCCTGTTGTTGGCGGCGGGCGCCGACGCCCGCGACGCGATGGACGACGGCACGAGCGCGCTGCACGTGGCGACGGTGCGCGGCCACGTCGGCACGGCCGCGCTCCTCCTCGAGCACGGGGCCGACCCGAACGACGCGGGCCCCGGCTACACGCCTCTCCACTGGGCGGCCGGCTCCTGGCAGACGGAGTTGAGCGGCCCGAACGGCATCGCGGCCGACCGCGACGCCGAGTGGCGGGGGCTGCGCGGCGTCCCCGGCGACCGGGCCGGGTTCGTGCGGACCCTGCTCGACCACGGGGCCGACGCCGACGCCCGCCTAGAGCGGATCCCGCCCCGGGCGGGCTACAGCCAGTTGCGGGTCGAGCACCGGGTGGGGGGGGTGAGCCCGTTTCCCGGCGCGACGCCGTTCCTGCTGGCGGCGATGGCCGCCGACGTCGCGGTGATGCGGGTGCTGGCCGAGGCCGGGGCCGACCCGAACCTCGCCGCCGACGACGGCACGACCCCGCTCATGCTGGCCGCCGGCCTCGGCCGCTACATGGCCGAGACGTTCGTCACCGAGGCGCGCTCGCTCCAAGCCGCCGCCCTCGCGATCGAGCTCGGCGCCGACGTCGACGCGGCGAACGAGACCGGCAGCACCGCCCTCCACGGCGCCGCCCACGTCAAGTCGGACGCGCTGGTGCGCCTGCTCGTCGAGCACGGCGCGTCGCTCGACCCGGTGAACGCGCGCGGCCAGACCCCCCTGGCCGTCGCCGAGCTGTCCCGGGCCGGCAGCGCCACCACGGCGACCCGGTCGAGCACCGGCGACCTGCTCCGCGCCCTGGGTGCACGCACCGTCAACGACAATCCGCCCCGTGCTGACCGCTGAACGGTGCTGAAGCAGCCGCGGAAGCGCCGTCACGGGAAGACGCGCACGGAACTCCCGGCCGTCGCCTGCCGGCGATACGCGCCGCACGCGCTCACGCCCGCTCCACCTCAAAGGCCGCCAGATTGCGAGCGTCCCGGCTGAACTCGACGCCCACGAGATGGATGGGCTGACCGCGGCCGCGGTACTTGTCGGCGTAGCGCTTCTGCTTCAACTGCGCGAGGGCCGCGCCCTCCCCGGCCGTCTCGACCACCTTGAACTCGAACAGGTACACGGCGCCGCCGAAGCGCACCGCCATGTCCAGCCGGCCGTGGCTGGTGGCGTCCTCGACGGTGACGTCCAGCCCTAGGGCCGCGAAGTACGAGTAGAACACGCTGGCGTAGTAGCCCTCGTAGTTTGCGATGTCGTTGTTGGTGTACCAGGCGTAGGGAATGCTCGCGAAGAACGCCTGGAACAGCGTTTCCAGCCCCGCGAAGTCGGCGGCTTCCAGGAGCCGGTACAGCCGGACGCCGTTCGCCGTCTGCCTCGACGCGTCCTGCACCAGGTGGCGCAGCAGGCTCCGGTTCAGGCTCTGCCGCACCTCCCGGTTGGGATAGCCGAGTCGATAGAGGCGCTCTCCGCCCAGGTCCTCCACGGCCCGGATGGTCAGGTAGCCGGTCTGGAACAGCAGCGCCTCGGTGGCGATGGCGTCCACGTCGAAGGCCGACAGCAGGTCGCTCCCCGCCATCAGCCCGTCGAGTGCCGGCGAGCTGACGCGGCGCGCGTACAGCGTCTCGGCCAGGAACGCCGGCGTGCCGGTCTCGAACCACCACGCGTCGAACCGGCGGTTGTCGAAGAGCAGCAGGATGTCGTACGGGTTGTAGACGCGCTCTTCCCCGAGCCAGCCGTAGCCGTTGTACCAGTCGCGGATGGCGTCGCGGTCGAGCCCCGGCAGCTCCGGCGCGAACACCGCGTCGAGGTCGGCGTCGGTGTAGCCGCAGATGGCCGAGTAGCGGGGGTCGAGGGTGATGTCCCTGAGGTTGTTGAGCCCCGAGAACAGGCTGACCTTCGAGAACTTGCTGACCCCCGCGAGCAGGGTGAAGCGGACGTGCGCGTCGCTCGACTTGATGGCCGAGTACAGCCCGCGCAGATAGCCGCGGTTGGCGCGGGCCATCCCGGGGGTCTCGAGCGCATCCAGGATCGGCTTGTCGTACTCGTCGACCAGCACCACGACGGTCTGCCCGGTCTGCCGCTGCAGCGCCCGGATCAGATGGCGGAACCGGACCGGCGCGGTGTCGTAGCGCGGCTCGACGCCGGCCGTCTCCGCCGCGTCCTCGAGCTGCGCCATCACGTCCTCGTGGAGGCCCCCGGGCTCCTGGTAGCTCCCGGCGCCGAAATCGAGCCGCAGGACGGGATGCCGGGCGGACCAGTCCCAGTCGTCGTGAATGGCCAGCCCCTCGAACAGCGCCCGGTTGCCCTCGAACAGCTCCTTGATGGTGTCCAGGAGCAGGCTCTTGCCGAAGCGCCGCGGGCGCGACAGGAAGTAGTGCTTCCCCTCCGCGAGCAGCCGCCGGACGTAGGCGGTCTTGTCGACGTAGTAGCACCCCCCCTGCCGGACCTCCCGGAACGTCTGCATGCCGACCGGCAGTCTGCGTCTGGTCATGGCCGCGGGTTCGCCGCCGCGCACGTCCGGGGTGGCCGCCGTCCCGCGGCCGCCCGGCGCGCGCGGCGGCGGATCGGCAACACGTGTCATGATAACTTGGGGGTTGGGACCATCCGCGGCCAACCGCGCCGCCAGGCCTCCGCGCCGCGGCGGCGCCTTCCGGCGGGAGACGGCGACGCCCGGGATGGCCGGTTGGATGCGGTCGGAGCCAGCGGCAACGCTCTCCGGGCGTGGGAGTCGCCACCATGAACTGTCCAGCAACGACGCACACGGGGCCGCTCGGCTCCCGTATCCACATCCTTCGCGCCGACCCCGGCACCGTGGCGGCGCTCGCCGCCATCGACTGGAACGCGTCGTTCAGCCGGGTCTGCCTCGACCCCGTCCGGGGGCTCATCACCCTGATGAGTCCCTCGCGCCTGCACGACGATTTCGCCGTCATCCTCGACGACATCATCGATGCCGCCGCCAGCGCCGTCACCGGCGCCGCGAAGGGCCTCCGCAGCGCCCGTCTCCGGGGACCCGACGATCCCCCCGGCACAGGCATGGAGCCCGACTGCGCCTTCTACGTCGGCGAGCGCGCCCGCGGCTATCGTAACGCCTGGCTCGAGGGCGAGGCGGCGGCCGAGGCGTACTTCGAGCGCACGCCGCCCGACCTGGTGGTCGAGGCCGAGATCACCCATGCCGACGAAGGCAAAATCGGACGCTACGGCGACATTGGCGTCCGCGAGCTCTGGCGGCTGCGCGGCCGGAAGGGCTCCAGAGACCTGCAGGTCGAGTTCCTCGCCCTGGCCCCCGGGGCGGTGCCGCGCCGGCTCGCCGCCTCCGCGGTGGTCGGCGCCCTCACGCCCGGCGATGTCCGCGAAGCCGTGGACGCCATGCACCGCGGCCTGACCCGCGACGAGCGCACCGCGGCCGTCGCCCGCATCGTGCGCCGCCGGCAGCACGGCAGCGTGCGGGTGCGGGAGGAGCACGCGCCGTATCCCGCCGCGCCCCCGGGGGTGCCGGCGGCGGGTCGAGCCCGGCGGACATCCCGGGCGCGACCCTGACACCGGGAAGCCGGACCGCCGCGGCGAATCTCAGCGGGCCGTCATGTAGTCGAGCGTCAGGTTCGTCAGCGCCCGCACGCCCACCAGCAGCGCTTTCTCGTCGGCGAAGAACAACGGCGAGTGGTTCACCGGCGCGGTGGCGGGGTCCTGGTCCTCGGGGGTTACGCCAAGGAAGAAGAACAGGCCCGGCACCTCGTGCTGGAAGTACGAGAAGTCCTCGGCGACGGTCATCAGGTCCTGCACGACGACGGGGTCGTCGCCGGCCACCCGCTGCAGGGTCGGGACCATCCGTTCGGTCAGGGCGGGGTCGTTGACGGTCACCGGATAGCCGTGGGTGATCTCGACCTCGGCCGTCGCCCCCGCGCTCGCCGCGATCTGCTCCGCCGTCTGCCGGATGCGGCGGTGGATGTCCTGGCGCACCCCGGCGTCGAACGTGCGGATGGTGCCCACCATCTCGACCTCGTCGGGGATGATGTTGCCCCGCACCCCGCCGTGGATGCTGCCGATGGTGATGATGGACGGGGTCAGGGTCACCGGAAGCTGGCGGCTGGCGATGGTCTGGAGCCCCAGCACGATCTGGGACGAGACGACGATCGGGTCGACCCCGCCCCAGGGAGCGGCGCCGTGGGTCTGCCGGCCTCGCACGACGATGCGGAGCCAGTCGGCGCTGGCCATGGTGCTGCCGGCGCGGTAGGAGAGCTGCCCCACCCGCGCGGGGCCGACGTGCAGGCCGAAGATGACCTCGGGCCGGGGGTTCTCGAACGCGCCCTCCTCGAGCATCAGCTCGGCCCCGCCGCGCTCGCCCTCGGGCGCCCCCTCCTCGGCCGGTTGGAAGATGAACTTCACGGTCCCCGGCAGGTCCTCGCGGATGGAGGCGAGCACGTCCGCCACCCCCATGAGGATGGCGACATGGTTGTCGTGGCCGCAGGCGTGCATGACGCCGACCTCCTGGCCGTTGTAGATCGCCCGTTCGCGCGACGCGAACGGCAGGTCCACCATCTCGGTGACGGGCAGCGCGTCCATGTCGGCGCGCAGGGCGACCACCGGCCCGGGCCGGCCGCCCCGCAGGGTGGCGACGACGCCGGTGTGGGCGACCTCCGTCCGCACCTCCATGTCGAGCGAGCGGAGGTGGTCGGCCACGAGGGCGGCGGTGCGGAACTCGCGGTTGCTCAGCTCGGGATGCTGGTGGATGTCGCGCCGCCAGGTCACCACCTGCGGCTCGACGGCGCGGGCGCGGGCCTCGGCCGCCTGCCGCAGGGCGTAGACGTCGGGGCCCTGGCCCTGGGCCGGCGTCGGCGCCCCGCCGCACGCCAGCAGGGCGAGCGCCGCCGCCCCGCGCCACGCCCCCGATGCCCGCCGCGGTCGTTCGACTCGGTCTCGATTCACAGGCTCCTCCCCGTTCATGGGGTCCATTCTCTACCAGATCGCCGGCCGCGCGCCGCCGCGATCCGGTCGAGTCACGCTCCCGGCGGGTCGGCGGCCCGGCGAACCGGCCGCGCAACGGGGCCGTTTCCGGACCGGGCCGGCCATGCCGGATCGCCGGGGGAAGCCGTCGGAACCGGGAACGACGCTCGCTACCGGCGGGTCGGCGGCCCGGCGAACCGGCGGCCCCGGGGTGCGGTTCCGGGCCGGGCCGGCCATGCCGGATCGCTGGTGGGTGCCGCCGGGAGCTGGACGTGGTTTTCGCGCCGAGCGGGCCATTCCGGGGGTTGAGCCGGCACGGCGGGCCGGTCGGCGGGCCGGACCGGCGGGGCCGGGCGGGTTTGGGCGAGAGCCGGGGAAGTGATACAGTAGGGGCCGAACGCAGCCGGCGGCCCCCGACGAGCCGAGGCTGCTTCCGATCCGACAGGCGTCGGCGGCCCCGCGTCCCCCCATGGACGGATCGGGAACGCGGGCGGCCGAACGCCCGCCCATGACCTGCCGGGTTCGGATCGCGTCGGTGACGACACGGTGCGTCCAGCCCCCGCGGACCGGTGCGCGGACGGCGCTGGACACGTCCTCACGGACACGTACGCGAACGCATTGTGAACTCTGGCGTCCCCGGTCACGGAGACGCGGCCTGACGGGCTTCCCGCTGCGCGGAGCCGAGGCCCCCGGACCCGACGCCCTTTTGCGCCGCACGTCCCGTCGAACGCGCCGGGCTCCCCGCCCGGCGGGCGGGCCGACCGTCGGCGCGGGAGATCCAGACATGCTCGATGCGACTCACGTGACGACCGGCTCGGCGGCGGACGGCGGCGCGAAGCGCGTGAAGTACGTGCGGAAGCTCGACCAGATCGAGCAGCTCTCCGCCGAGGAGCGGGACCGGCTGGCCCCGGTGGCCGACCGCTACGTCTTCCGCGCCAACGACTACTACTTGGGTCTGATCGACTGGGACGACCCCGCCGACCCCATCCGCCAGCTCATCATCCCACGCGAGGAGGAGCTGACCGAGTGGGGCAAGCTCGACGCCAGCAACGAGGAGTCGGTGACGGTGGCCCGCGGGGTCCAGCACAAGTACACCGACACGGTGCTGCTGCTCTGCAACGAGGTGTGCGGGGCGTACTGCCGCTACTGCTTCCGCAAGCGGCTGTTCATGGACGAGAACGACGAGGCCACCAACGACGTGAGCGCGGGGCTGCAGTACATCGCGGAGCACCCCGAGGTCACCAACGTGCTGCTCACCGGCGGCGACCCCCTGCTGATGAGCACCCGGCGGCTCGTGGAGATCTTCGACGCCCTGCGCGCGATTCCCCACGTGCAGATCATCCGCCTCGGCTCGAAGATGCCCGCGTTCGACCCCTACCGGGTCCTGCGCGACCCCGATCTGCAGGCCGCCTTCCGCAAGTACTCCACCCCCACGCAGCGCATCTACCTGATGGCCCACTTCGACCACCCCCGCGAGCTGACCGACCTCGCCATCGAGGGCATCGACACCTGCATCCGCAACGGCGTCATCTGCGTCAACCAGTGCCCCCTCATCCGCGGCATCAACGACGACCCGCGGGTGCTCGGCGAGATGTACGGCAAGCTGTCGTACATCGGCTGCCCGCCCTACTACCTGTTCCAGGGGCGCCCGACGGCCGGCAACGAGCCCTACGAGATTCCCATCGTCCAGGGCTGGTCGATTTTCCAGCAGGCCCTGACCCGCGGGTCGGGCCTCGCGCGGCGGGCGCGCTACTGCATGTCGCACGAGACCGGCAAGGTCGAGGTGCTGGGCATCGACCACGAGCACGTGTACTTGCGCTACCACCAGGCGAAGTTCCCCGGCGACCTCGGGCGCTTCTTCGTCCGCCGGCGCAACGACGAGGCCTACTGGCTCGACCAGCTCGAGGTACTCGACCGCGAGCCGGCGCTCGCCTGAGCGGGCGGCGCACGGCGGCGGGGTCCATCCATGCCGGCCGGAACGGGCGGAACGCGGCGGCCGGTGCCGACGGTCTTGCGGACCCTCGGGCTGGCGGTCGCCGCCGCCTGCGCGGGCCCGACTGTCGACGCGGCCGCTCAGGGCGTCGACGGCGATCGGGCCGCGCTGGTGGCGCTCTACGACGCGACCGCCGGGCCGGACTGGATCGACGGCGCGAACTGGACGTCCGCCGCCCCGCTCGACGCATGGCACGGCGTGGCGACCGGCGCGGACGGCCGAGTCACCGAGATCGCGCTGCCCGAGAACAACCTGGCGGGGACGCTCCCGGCCGCGCTCGGGAACCTGACCCGCCTGCGGCGGCTCGACCTCGGCGGCAACCGCTTCGGCGGAACGATCCCCGTCGAGCTGGGCAACCTCGCCGACCTCGAAGAGCTGTCGCTCTGGAACGAGGACGACCCCTTGGACCCCGACGACGACGGGGTGACCGGGACCATCCCGGCGGCGTTGGGGAACCTCACCAATCTGACGCGGCTCGACCTCTGGGACCACGACCTGACCGGTCCCATCCCCGCGACCCTGGGCCGGCTGACCCGGCTCCGTGACCTCGTCCTGTCGCGCAACCGACTAACCGGGGACATCCCCGCCGGGCTGGGCAACCTGACCGGCCTGCGGCGGCTGCGCCTCGACCGCAACCGGCTGACGGGCCCGATCCCGGCGTCGCTGTGGCGCCTGACCGGACTCCAGACCCTCTACCTCGGCGGCAACGACCTGGCGGCGGGGCGGATTCCCGAGTGGATCAGCAACCTGACCGGCCTCGTCGCCCTGTCGCTCTCCCGCGCCAACGTGACCGGGCCCCTCCCGGCCTGGCTCGGGAACCTGACCAGCCTCCGGCGGTTGGACCTCTCCTACAACTGGGACCTGGTCGGACCACTGCCCCCGAGCCTCGACCTGTCGCACCTCGACCGACTCGGCGTCTTCGCCACCCGCGCCTGCGCGCCCGCCGCGTGGCTGGCCCGGATGGCGGGGCTCTCCTACCACGGCGCGGTCTGCGGCTCTCCGTCGGACGTGATCGACGTGGCCGTCTTCCACACAGCGGCCGCGCGGGACGCCGCGGGCGGACCCGACGGGATCGCGGCGGCGATCGAACTCTACGTCGCCGAGACCAACCGGGCTCTCGAAGCGAGCGGGGCGCGCGCCCGCGTCGCCCTGGTCGCCCGGGAAGAGGTGGACTACGCCGAGACCGGCGAGTACCGGACCGACATCGACCGTCTGCGCGATCCGTCCGACGGCTACCTCGACGCCGTGCACACCGTCCGCGACAGGGTCGGGGCCGACCTCGTGCACCTGATCGTCGCCGAGTTGAACGTGTGCGGCGTCGCCGCCCTCGGCGGCCCGGTCGGCATCACCCGCCACGGCTGCGGCGGCCGCACCTTCGCCCACGAGCTGGGCCACAACCTCGGGCTGCACCACGACCGGTACGAGCTGTCGGTGCGTCAAGAACGGGCGCTGTCGCTGCATCCCGGCTACGGCTACGTCAACCAGCGGGCGTTCGGCCCCGGCGCCGACGACGACAGCCGCTGGCTGACCATCATGTCCTACTGGACCCAATGCCGCGCCAACGACGTGCGCTGCACCTCGCTGCTCCGCTTCTCGAACCCGCGGCAGGCCTGGCTGGGCGACGTGCTGGGCGTACGCGCCGACGCCGATTCCATGGGCTGGACCGGCCCCGCCGACGCGGCCGCCGTGATCGACGCCACCGCCCCGACCGTGGCCAACCTCCGCCGGAACCGCGCCAACCGGCCGCCCACGGCGCTCGGGAGGCTCCCGCACCGGACGCTGCACCTGGACCGCGGGGTCGAGATCGTGGACGTCGCGGGGGCGTTCCGCGACCCGGACGGCGACGCCCTCACCTACGCGGCGACGTCATCGGCACCGGCGGTGGCCCGGGTGCAGGCGGCCGGGGCGCAGGTGACCCTCGTCCCGACCGCCGCCAGCGCGACGACCATCACGGTGGTCGCGACCGACGCCGCCGGCTCGAACGCCACCACCGCGCAACGCTTCGTGGTGACCGTGACGCCGTCCGCCACCGCCTTCACCGACCACCCCCTCCGGCCCGGGGTGACTCCGATCAGGGCCGTCCATCTCCTGGAGCTCCGGGCGCGGATCGACGGCGTGCGCGGCGACCTCGGCCTGCCGTCGTTCCCCTGGACCGATCCCATCCCCGTCCCCGGCGTCACGCCGGTCAGACGGATCCATCTCACGGACCTGCGCACCGCCCTCGATCAGGCGTACCGCGCCGCGGGCCAGACCCCGCCGGCCTACACCGACCCCGAGCTGTCGGCCGGGGCGACCGCCATCAGGGCCACCCACCTGATGGAGCTGCGCGCCGCGGTCGTGGCGCTCGAGTAGTCACACCCTGCCTTGCGTGCTGCCGGCTGTTCCCCGGTCTCCGCATCGCCGTCCCCGCCCTGCTCGGCGGCAACCTCGCCGCCGCCCTGGACGCGGTGAACCGGAGCATCGACTCACCCGAGCACCGCCGGTTCGCCGCCCGGCTGGCCACGCCGACGCAGCGGGGAAGCAGTTCCCTGAACCTCGTGTCCTGCGCGACCAACCAGACGGCCAGCCGCCGCCGGAGCTGCGCGTCGACCGGGAAACCTCACGACACGACCTCGCGCACGCGCTTCACTCGGCTCAGCCGTGCGGCAAAGGCCAAGGCGGCCCGGATGTCCTCTCGTTCCAGGTCGTCGTAGTCGGACAGAATGTCCTCATGGCTCATCCCCGCGCTCAACAGCGTCAGAATCATCTCCACGGCATACCGCAGCCCACGAACGCACGGCCGGCCGTGGCAGACATCGGGGTCGATCGTGACTCGCTTCAGCAGTGCTGAAACGTCATCTTGCATAGGGGGCTCCGGTCATTGGTAGATCCTACTGGACATCGGCCGGGTTGACCGACCGACTGAGAGCAAGACCCCCGTTCAAACCGTGCGTGCGGATTTCCCGCACACGGCTTACCAAGTGGACTTCAGGTCGCAGCATGCACCACCCCCGGATACCGAATCGTGCCGCGCAGGCGGACGAGCCCCAATGCCTCGAAGAACGGACGATTCCAGGCCCGCGCCCGACCCGCCGCCAGACGCGACCCCGCACGCTTCAGGAGCAAGCCGTGCAGGCGCCGTTCCACGTACTGGTCGAGCTGAACGAAGTGGTTCGCCGCATTTCCCGTTCGGAAATACTGCCTCCACCCCCGAAGAACCCGGTTCACGTCCGCGATGACCGAACGCAGGTCCGTGTGGCAGCGGCCCCGCGGGGTGAGCGCCCGAACGCGGGCGCGAACCTGCTTCATCGCACGCCGAGACGGCCAGCGGTGCAGGAAGTACACCCGCCGCCGCTTGCGAGCCCAGATGGGTCCGCTCATGCGCTTGTGCAGATGACACCCCAGGAAGTCGAAGCCCTCACGGCCGTCCGTCAGGTCGACCACCCGCGTCTTCTCCGGATGCAGCTCCAGCCCGAGCCGGGCCAGCACCAGGCCAACCCGCTCCCGGGCCGCCTCGACGGCCGCCCTCGTGTCGCACATCACCACGAAGTCGTCCGCGTAGCGCACCAGCGTGCCGAGGTGCGCCCACCGGTCCTCCCAGACCCGGTCGAGAACGTGCAGGAAGATGTTCGACAGCAGCGGCGAGATGACGCCCCCCTGCGGTGTCCCCGCCAGGGTGCGCCGCACCCGCCCCTCCTCCATCACCCCCGCCGCGAGCCACAGCCGCAGCAGCCGGAGGACACGCCGGTCCGAGACGCGCTGGCGAACCAGCGTCAGCAGCTTCGTACGGTCGATGCGGCTGAAGTAGTCGCGGATGTCCGCGTCCAGCACGTGGCAGCCCCCGCGCGCCCCGCGGACGCGGAGGACCTCCAGTGCCTGCGTCGCGCTCCGCTTCGGCCGAAACCCATACGACGAGGACCGGAAGTCCGCCTCGAAGATGGGGTTCAACACCAGCGTCGCGGCCATCTGCGCCACCCGGTCGCGGACCGTCGGTATCCCGAGCGGTCGCCGTCGGCCATCGGCCTTGGGGATGTAGTGCCGCAGGACCGGCCGCGGCCGATACGTCCCCGCCCGCAGCGCCGCGCCGAGTTCCGCCAGGAACGCATCGACACCGCGCCGCTCAACCTCCGCCAGCGTCTCCGAATCGACCCCGGCAGAGCCACGATTCCGCTTCACCCGCCGCCACGCCTCCCGGAGGACGTCATCCCTCCAGATCCGGTCCATCAGGGCGTGGAAGCGCCGACCCGGGGACCGCTTGGCCGCGGCCCAGAGGCGTCGTTGCAATTGGCGCACTTTGGCGGGAGACGTACGCCTCCCGGGGGAGTTGGGTCCGGTCTCGCCGGCCATGCCCTCGCGCGTCCTCGCGTCAACGCCGTGTCCACCGCAGAGGCCCTTCCCTCCGGCCGCGTTCTGCCGCGCGGCCCTCGCCGGTACTATGGCCCCCTCGGACTCCCGCTGCGCCGCGGCCGCGACCCCGGGGGAGTATCTCCCAACTTGAAGCGATCGGCCGTCGTTCGCAGCTCGACCGACCGCAACCTCACGGGCTGCGCCTCGGGCTCGCGCGTACCGCCGTTGAGCGCACGACGGATTCGTGAGATGACCGCCGGGCACTGTGCTCGGCCGGCGATTCGGTATGGTTCTCGACGGTCTCCACTCTACTTCGCGCACACCGCCGACCGCGTAGCCGCGGTTTGCGTCATACTGTGCAGCACGGGATCATTCCAACGGAGGGACTGATGGCAGCGACGGCGATCGACGGGCGGCGGCCGGTTAGGGCGTGCCCGCCCGCGGGGTTCCTGACGACGGCGCTGCTGCTGGCGGCGATCGCGGCGTGCGGGGGCGCGGGCGGCCCCGACGACGCGCCCGCGGCGGACGGCGCTCCGCCGCCTCCGGACGCGGTTCGGGACGGCGGCGCGGCCGAGCCCGCCGACGGGAGCGCGGCCGCGGCGTCGCCCGGCCCCGACACGATCATCCTGAACGGCGAGGAGCTGCCGCCCGAGCTCGCGGCCGCCTTCCGGCAGGCCATGGGGGACGGGTCCACGCTGTCGGTCGAGTTCGCGGAGGGACTGCCGGGACGGCGCGGTCCGAACGCCGAGGCGGCGCCGTCGCCGGACGACGTCGGCCCGGACTGGTCGGTGGTCGAGGAGTATCTCGCCGAGCAGCGGGCGTGGATGGAGAGCAACCGGCAGCGTCCGCGCCCCTCCCGGGACCTCTCGGGCGAGGAGCTCGCCAGGAGCATGATGGCGCGCATGGCCGAACGGCCCGACGTGGGCCGCGCCGTGGCGGCGGCCAAGGCCATCCTGGCTCAGGACGGCGCGCACGAGAACACGGTCGAGGCGGCCGAGTTCCTCGCCTTGCGCGTCCAGTCCGGCGGCAGCGTCGCCCAGAACATGGTCGCGGGGGCGACGGGGCTGCTCAGGCACGCGCCCGGCTACGAGGGCTGGCCGCGGGTGCTGAGCGCGATGGAGGGCCGCTCGTTCCTGGGACCGGAAATCGGCGCGTTCTTCGAGGAGATGGCGTCCGGGGCCGAGGATCCCGCGCTGCGCGCCACCGGCCGGTACTACGTGGCGGCCGGGCTCACGCAGGCGGCCAACGGATCCCCCTTCGGTATGCTTTCGGGCTGGACGTCGCTGTCCGCGTCGTTGGCGGAGAGCGAGGCCAAGCGGCGGAGCGCCCTCGAGGCGGCGGCGGGCCTGAGCGCGGGGGTGGAGGAAGAGCGGTTCCTGGGGATGTTCCCGGACCGCGGCCCGTCGGCCGAGATGACCCTGGCCGAGGCCGAGGCGGACCTGCTTCGCAGCATCCGCCACGGGACCGTCGGCGGCACGCTGCCGCCCGAGGTGACGGGCACGCGGGTCGACGGGGTAGAGGAGTCGCTGTCGGACTATCGGGGCCGGGTCGTGCTGCTCGACTTCTGGGCGACCTGGTGCGCGCCGTGCATCGACGTGCTGCCAGACCTCAGGAAGCTGGTGGAGGAGCTGCCGGCGGACCGGTTCGCCCTCGTCGCGATCAGCGTCGACGAGGAGGTCGAGACGGTGACCCGGTTCATGGAGGACGAGCCGATGCCGTGGACGAACTGGCACGCGGGCCTGGGGAGCGACATCGCCCGGCTCCTCCGTGTCCAGGCGTATCCGACCTACGTGCTCGTCGACGAGAACGGCCGGATCCTGGCCAGGCCCATGGGGCGGTTCGAGGAGATTGAACTTCCGCCCGGCGTACCGGCGGACAGCTTCCCGGGCGGCCCTCCCAGCCTTCCCGCCCTGATCAGGGAGGCGCTGGCGGGGCTGCCGCCGGCGTGAGGCGGCGAATCGACCCGAGGTCCCGTTTGCGCCTGGATCCGCTGAGGCTGGCGACGTTCGCTCAGGACGGACGAACTCAGTTTCGGCCATGCGACAGCGCCGGGGCCGCTCAGGCGGTCCGGTGCAGTCCGGGCGCGTTGACGTGTGACCTCAGGGTCTCCCCTTGCTCGTCAACGCGGCCGGTCAGCGTGTCCAGCTTCCTCTCGACGCGATGCACGCCGACAGCCGAGTACAACCCGGCCACGGCACCGACCACGGCACCAACGGCAGCGACGGCAGCGGTAGTCGCAATGAAAATCTCCATCCGCTCAAGCATACCCCACGGAACGGCCGTACGCGCTAGCCCGTGGGATTTCAGTGAACGGCGCCGTCATCATTGATGGTCCCCGCTGTTCGGTCCCGGCTCCGGCGCGCGCGTGACACGATCTCGTCGGCGTCCTCCGGCAGGAGCAGCCGGTCCTCGACGAGGGCCTCCGCCGCCTCGCCGACCGCGCGCACGTAGGCCGCGTGGTCCCGGTAGCGCTCCGCGAGGGAAGGCCGGGGGTCGCCGGACGCCTCGCGCTCCGCCCGCGTCGCCGCGAACGGGATGAACGACCCCGTGCCCCGGCACTGGGCACCCTCCGCGAACCCCTCCCGCCGCAGGTTCCACCCCGTGAAGGTGCCGACGGGCGCGACGAGATTGGGGTGCCGGACGCCGTCGACCATGTTGCCGTCGGCGTCGGTGCGGCCGACGAGGACCGCGTAGGCGTCGCCCCGCATCGGGGGCAGCGACCGGTGATCGGCCAGGTGGAGCGGGTTGTACGACCCCGACCAGGTCACCCCGGGAATGGCCGGGAAGTCCACGGCGGACGCGGGGACCAGCCCGCCGCCTCCGGCGGTGGGGAAGCGGCTCTCCGGCGGCGCGACGCCCTTCTCCACCCAGTCGTGCAGGGCCAGGCTGAGGGCGGTGCGACTCTGGGCCAGGGCCAGCGGGTTGCTCAGGTTCTGGCAGAGGCCCGCGCTCGGCCTCCCCACGTGCACGCCGGGGCCGCCGCCGTGCTGAGTGCCGGCGAACAGGTACGCCCGCACGTTGTCCGGCAGCTCGATGGGCCCGCCCGCGGGGTCGGTGACCACGAGGGACGCCCGGGCCTGCCAGAGCTCGGCCTCGCTGTCGCTGTGGACGATCTTCGGACAGGTGCCGGAGGCCGAGCACCGCTCCTGCAGCCCGTCGGTGCGGCCGCTCAAAGGATCGGTCAGCGTGACGTAGGTGAACGGGAACTGGTCGCCGGGGTAGACGTGGTCCTCGTGCTGCTTCTGCCAGCGCCCGGGCTGACCGAACTGGTAGTTGGTGAAGGTTTTCCGCGAGCCGGCGATGTTGGGATGGATGCCGTCGAAGACGATGCGGCCCGCGACATCCTCGTTGAAGCCCTGGTACAGGAAGTCGCGCAGCATGCGCCCGCTCTGGGAGATGCCGATCGAGATCGCGGTGCGGGGCAGCCCGGTCTCCGCGAGCGGGTTCGGATTGCCGCCGGCGTCCGCCGCCTCGTAGCGGAGGAACGAGATGGCGTCGCGCATCGCCGCGAACCCGAGGCCGAGCACGATGGGATTCTTCGCCTGGTAGATGAACTCGTAGATGGCACCGCCGTCGAACCCGGCGGGCCGCGCGACCTCGATCTCGCGGTCGCTCGCCCAGGTCCAAGCGAGGTCCGCGGGTGCCTGCCGCCGGCCGGTCTGGGTGGCCCGGACCGAGAGCATCCCGCCCGACGGCTCGCGCGAGGCGGTCGGATAGGTCAGGCGGTAACGGGACCGCGACGCGTCGTCGTCGAAGATCATCTCCTCGAGGGCCGCGCCGACGATGGGCGAGCCGTCGGCCTGCGTGGCGACGGGCAGCTCGGCCACGATGTTCGTGTCCGTCGGCGCGATGTCGCCCTGCCAGCCCACGCGGACGAGCGCGAACCCGCGCTCGAGGAGGGCGCGTTCGGCCGCCCCGGCCCCGCCCCGGTTCGGGACGGTGTGGTAGATGGCCCGGTTCCACCGGGTCATGTCGATGGGCCGGTAGATCTCGACGGTGGCGCGGTACTCGACCCGGCCCCGGCCGTTGCGGGGGGCGCGGTCGAGGTTGACGATGTGGCGGTGACGGGGGTCGTCCGGGTCCACCTCCCCGGTGACCGTGCCGCGCAGGCGCTCGTACCGGCCGGCGGCGCCGTAGGACTCGCCCCCGAGGGCCGGCGATTCGACGACGGGGAGGTTGATCCGCGTGATCTGCCCCGCCGCGGTCCCGGCCCACAGCAGGACGACGACGGTTCCGGCGAACAGCGCTCGAATGTGCATGGCGTCTCCTTCTCGCGTTCCGCGCCCATGATAGCCCGCGGCCAGGGCTTCGGGGGCGCAACCGGCGAAGTTCCGGATTGATCGACCGACGGACGGCGACCGACAATAATCTGCCGGCCGTTCAGGGGCGTCCGGCTGGGGACGGCCGGCAACTCATGAGCTCGAATCACCTGCGCGCAGGAACGCACGACCGCCCGGACCACGCGCATGGCCGGCACGGCGCCGCCGGGCACGACCACGCCGGGGAGCTGCGCGGGAAGAGCAAGCGGAGCCTGGTCACCGCGCTCGTCCTGATCACCGGCTACATGGCCGCCGAAGTCGCCGGCGGCATCCTCTCGGGCAGCCTCGCCCTTCTCGCCGACGCCGGGCACATGCTGACCGACGCGGCGTCGATCGGCCTCGCGCTCCTCGCCATGCACTTCGCGGAGCGGCCGCCGTCGGCGCGGCGCACCTTCGGCTACCGCCGCATCGAGATCCTGGCCGCCCTGCTCAACGCGCTGACCCTGTGGCTCATCGCGGCCTGGGTGGTCGTCGAGGCCTGGCACCGCTTCCGGGACGTGCCGGAAGTCGACGGCGCGCTGATGCTCTCGGTCGGTGCCGTCGGCTTGGTCGTCAACGTGCTCGCGGCCTGGATTCTCCGGCGCTCGGCAGGACACAGCGTCAACGTCGAGGGCGCCTTCCGGCACGTGATGGCCGACTTGCTGGGCTCGGTCGGCGTCGTGGTGTCGGGGGTCCTCGTCTGGGCCTTCGGGTGGACCCTCGCCGACCCGATTCTGAGCGTGGTCATCGGCGTCCTGATCCTCCTTAGCACGTGGCGCCTCCTCGCCAAGGTGGTCCACGTCCTGCTCGAGGGCGCCCCCGACCACATCGACGTGCCCCGTCTCTGCCGT
Organism: Vicinamibacterales bacterium; assembly: GCA_963664545.2. Lineage (GTDB taxonomy): Bacteria > Acidobacteriota > Vicinamibacteria > Vicinamibacterales > UBA8438 > JAJEEA01. The sequence goes on from OY761475.2 coordinate 6,537,075, forward strand.
GAGCTGCAACGGGTGGAGGGCGTCGTCGAGGTGCACGACATGCATGTCTGGACCATCGCCGAGGGCTACGACGCGCTCGCCGCCCACGTCGTGGTCGATCCCGATTACCCGGGCAACCGTCTCGAGCCGGTGCTGCGCCGCCTGCGGACCGTCGCGTCCCGAGACTTCGGCATCCACCACGTCACCATCCAGGTGGAGCAGTCGCCGGACCACTGCGACGAGCACCACCACGCCGACCGCCTGCACGGGCGCGAGCGCCCGTCCGAGGCCTGACGCGCGGGCTACGATCGGAAGGAGTGCGCCCATGGCCGTCATCGCACCGCTGTTCGCCCTCGCCGTCGTCTCGTTGCCGACCCTGCAGCCCGCCGAGCCCGGATTCGCGCGCTGGAGCGCGGCCGAGCTCGAACGGCGCAACGTCGCCCTGTCGGAGGCGATCCGCCCCGACGGGTCGGCGCGCGAAACCCTCGCCGACTACGAGGTCGGCGGGTCGCATCGGTTCCGGTTCATCCGCCGCGACGCCGACGGCTTCCCCGAGCAGCACGCGAACATCGAGGACGTGGTCCTCGTCCAGAGCGGGTCGGCGACCCTGGTCGTGGGCGGCGAGCTGATCGACCGCGTCGGCGGCGACGGCGAGTACCGGGGGACGGGCATCGCGGGGGGCGCGCACTATCCGGTGGCCCGGGGCGACATCCTGCACATTCCCGCCGACACGCCCCACCGCTACCTCGTCCCGGAGGGCGGGCACGTGACCTACGTGCTGGTGCGGCTGCCGGCCCTCGCCGGCGAGCGCGTCCCGCCGCCGGACGCCCCGGCCCTCGACTTCGAGCCGCCCGGATTCGCCCTGTGGCGGTCGCGCGAGCTCGACCGGCGCCGCGCCGACCTGGACCGGCGGATCGGCCCCGACCGCTCCGCCCGCGAGACCCTCGCCGACTACGGCAGCCCCACCAGGTCGCACCGCTTCCGCCACATCCACCGCGACGCCGACGGGGTGCCCGAGATCCACGACGACATCATCGACGTGGTGTTCGTGACGAGCGGCGAGGGCGGGGTGCTCGTCGGCGGCGAGATGCTCGACCGCGACGGGAGCCGCGGCTCCGGCATCGCCGGGGGGACGCGGCATCCGGTGGCGGCCGGCGACGTGCTGCACATCCCCGCCCGTGCTCCTCACGGCTACCTCGTGCCCGAGGGCGGGCACGTGACCTACGTCCTCGTGCGGGTGCCGGCGGTGGTTCCTTCGTCGGGATAGCCGCTCGGGCATCGTCCATCCGGCGCCGCGCCCCGGACCGGCTCACGAGCGCCGGGGGGCTCCTGCCGCGTATCCGGCGTCCTTCACGGGAACGTGTTTCCGACTCGCACCGAGTGCTGGAAGTACTTCGTCCAGACCAGCGCCCATCCCAGCGAGAAAACCGCTATTCCCAGGAGAATCGGCAGTGCGTCGAGCAGTTCCTCACTGCTCAATCGCGGCCGGCCCTCCAGAATCCTCTGAAACAACACGCCATATGCCATGCGCAGGACAATCAGGGTCGATGAAACCCACAGCAGAGCGATGTTCCACTGCGGCGCCGCGGGAGACTTCAATGGAATGAGCAGCAGCGGAATGGCAAACGCCAGAAAGATCACGGCCATGAGCGGGAGGGGATAGTCGAAGAACCATCCCGACAGGCCCGCCGAATAGAACAACATGAGTGGAATCGAGCCGATGACATAGACCAGCAGCCAACCCCCTACGCCTTGCACACCGTCCGTTCCCATCAGGGCCTCCCTTCTTCGCTGGACGCTCACCCCGTATCCGATGTATCCGACGTGCAGGCGGGTGCCGCCGCGGAGGTCGCGCGTGAGGTCGCGCGCCGCGTCGATCTGCAGGGTGAGGAATGCGGCGCTCCAGAAGACGCCGGCCGGCTTGCTGGCACGTACGGCATTCATGTATTCCTCGCGTTGAGCCCGACACCGCACACCCGCTTGGCACCGGCCCCCGAACGACTCTCTGCATAGTACGCACAAGTGATGCCAACGGGCGGTCCTTCCGCCAAGTGCTTGTTGTACAGTCGGTTAGGTCGTTCAGCAGAGAGCCGAAGAGCCGCCCCCGCCGGTCCGATCGGACGCTGGCTGCCATTCTATATACATCGGATGTACTCAGGAAGACCGACCCGCGGGAGCGCTGATCGACGGCGGGGCGGCCTCGTCGAGGGGCACGAAGCGCCCTTGCGCTCTATCATGACGATTCATGGCATCCGCTCCCCACTACGGCTGGCGCATGCTGGCTGGCGTCCTCCTGATGACCCTGGTACCGGTCTCGACCGCCGGCCAGCAACCGCGCTTGGCCGCCGGCTACTGGACCCGGGGGCTGTCCGGCGGTTGGGGCGACGCCTGGAAGTACGGCGTTCCAGGTTGGGGGAAGACGGAGAGCGACGTCCGCTTCGCGGCGTTCCACCCGCAGCTCGGCCGGTTCGTCACCGACCACCTGGAGATCCACGGCGAGGCCGCGCTGCTGGCCTACGGCCGGCCGGCCCCGGCCGTCAGCGGAGGGCTCGGGCTGGGCGGTCGCTATCACGTCTGGCGGGACCAGCGATGGACGCCCTACGTCGCCGGCGGGGCCGGGCTGCTCTGGACGTCGCTGGACGTGCCCGAGATCGACCGCGTCTTCAACTTCACGATCGTCTATGGTCTGGGCATTCGGACGGTGCCCCGGCGGGGGCCCGGCCTCGTCGTCGAGCTACGCAACCACCACATCTCGAACGCCGGCACCGCGGGGGAGAACCTGGGTCTGAACGCGGCGGTGGTGGTCGCCGGGGTCCAGTGGGTCCTGCGTCCGGCCGAGTGACGCCGCCCGTGGGGAGTTCCGTTGGGCGGCCGGCTCGGTCGGGAGCCGCCAGGGTTGCGAGCACGAGTCTGATGGCGATCGTCTCGGACCGGAACGAGACTCGGCGGTCGGTGTCCAATCATCGACAGTTGCATCCCCGGAGGCGCAGGGAGACGTCACGACCGGGCGATGATGGACGGCCGGCGGCGGTCTGGAGCGATACCCGGGACGACACCCTGTCGATGTCGTTCGGCGCGGTGACGCCGGGCTTCTTCGAGGCGCTGGGGACGCCGCTGCACGCCGGCCGCCGTTTCGACGCGGCGGACGAGCGCGCCGAGACGCCGGACGTCGTCGTGATCGCGTCGACGGCGCGGTTTCTGTACGCGGACGCGGACGCCCTCGGCCGCGGTCCGGGTTCGCGCTCGATCGCTTTAGCATCGCCCGCGAGACGACGGTGCAGGGCGTGGTGGCCGACATGAAGTACGCGGGACTCGAGGCGGGGCCCGACGCGTCGATCTACGTCCCCTGGCGGCACCGGCCGATGGGGCTGGCGCACTTGGTGGCGCGCACCGCCGGCGACCCGTCGGGGCTCCTGCCGGCGGTTCGGGACCTGACCCTGTCGCTGAGCCCGGGACGTCGGTCGCCTCGCTCCTGCCGGCCCGCGTCGATCGCCTGATCGCGTTGAAGGGCCACTGAGTCCCCGAGAGCGTCGGGGCGACCGTGGTACGCTGGACGCGCATGAGCGACGAGCATCACCGCACCGGGACGGGGGCCGCCCTCGGCATGACCTTCGGGATCGTCATCGGGGCCGCGACCGACAACGTGGGGGCATGGCTCGCGATCGGGCTGGCCCTGGGGGCGGCGTTCGGCGCGGCGTTCGAGGGCCGCGGTCCCCGGTCCGGCGGGTCCGACTCGGAGTAGGGATCGGTCCACCGCATTCGGATCCCGGAGAGCATGCGCCGGCCGCGGGCGCCCCGATCACGCCCAGCGGCCCGTGTCGATTTCCCGAGCACGTCGAAAGGCGGCATTCAGTGCAGGCTCGATAATGAGCCGCGCGCCGGGTCAAGAGGTGATGGCACCGGGGTTGCGTGCGCGGAGGTGCGCGACCAAGGTGGTGAAGAACGCATCGAACGGCTGCGACGTCGCCAGAATCGACGACCCCGAGCTGAAGTCCACCTCCACCAGCACGAAATCCTCCACGGTCCCGGTGGTCCACGAGGGCGGCCTGCGGCCGGACAGGGATGTCGCCCGTTCACGGAAGAGGTCGCACCATGTCGAGCCGTGCTTCTGGGAGAAGCCGTCTTCGGCGACGTTGAAGATCATGATGTAGCCGATCACGATCTCGGGCGAATGAAGCTGGGCGTTCGTGACTTCGCCAATCAGGTCGTCGATTCGGTTGGGAACCGTACCGCCGAGATTCTTCAACAGCGACTTCAGGGAGATGCCCAGTCGGTACTTGCCGTCGTAGCGCCACGCGACGTCCCACTTCTTCTCACGGCCGGCGCCGGGAATCGACGCCTCCTTCTCGACATCCTTCAGACCGAGACGCGTCAGCTCCTGCACGCAGAAGTCCGCCAGCGCGCCGAGCCGCGCCCCGGATGTCTTCTTCGCCTCCGTGACGGCGGTCCGGTAGAGGGCGTCGACGGCGTCCTGGGCGCCAATCATGCGGAGACCGCCTGCGCCGGTTCGGGCAGGCCGGACGCGTCGATCTCGCCGGTGCTCACGTCGGCGGCACTCAGCAGGCTGGCCGTCTCGTTCCGCAGGCGGGTCAGCGCCTTCCCGTAGTACACGGGGTCGACCTCGATGCCGACGCTGTGGCGGCCGCACGCGGCGGCGGCGACCTGGGTCGACGCGGTTCCGGTGAAGGGATCGAGCACCGAGTCGCCGACGAAGCTGAACATCCGGATGAGGCGTTCGGCGAGGGCGACGGGATACGGCGCGGGGTGGTCCCGGGTCGACGCCCCGGCGATGTCGGTCCACACCTGACGGAACAGCGTCTTGAAGCTCGCCTCGGACAGCAGGCTCAGGGTGCGGGCGGCGACGCTCGGCCGCCGGTAGCCGCCGGGCTTCCGCTGCATCAGGATGAACTCGACGTCGTTCTTGATCACGGCGTTGGGCTCGTAGGGCTTGCCGAGGAAGCCGCCTGTCCCCCGCTCCACTTCGTGGGCCGCGTTCGCGATCTTGTGCCAGAGGATCGGCGCCAGGTTGTCGAACCCGATGGCCCGGCAGCGGTCCTGGATGGAGGCGTGCAGGGGAACCACGGTATGGCGCCCGCCGTTCCTGCGCCGCGACAGGCAGACGTCGCCAACCACGCAGATGAGCCGTCCCCCGGGCACCAGCGCCCGGTGACACGCGCGCCAGACGATGTCGAGTTGGTCGAGGAACTCGTCGTAGTCGGCGACCCAGCCAAGCTGGCCCGTGGTGCGGCGGTACTGCTTGAGGGTCCAGTAGGGCGGCGACGTGAGCACGAGGTGGACCGATTCGGGGGGCAGAACGGCGTGTCTGGCGTCTCCGAGCAACAGCCGATGCCGGGTGGGGACCTGTCCCACGGCGGCGCTGATCATCCTCATGGCCGACGGGTCCTTCGCGATCCGCGGCAGGTCGCGCGAAGGAGCCGCTAGGTGCCGGAGCCGTTCCGGAACGAAGGCGTCGATCCGTGCGTCGCCGTTCATCTCGCTTGGCGTTCCGGAGACCCTGCCCACCACCGAATCGTAGCACGCGGCACCGCGCTTGACCGTCCGGCCGCTACCGGGCGATCACCGCCTTGAAGCGCCGGACGAGGAGGGTGATCAGCAGCGACTGGTGGGCCAGGCCCGCGAGGAAGTAGAGCCAGACGCGAGGCTCGCCGGCCTCGAGCATCCAGAACACCTTGAGGGGCCAGTAGAGCGGATCGAGGCCGAAGGCCACCTGCCACGGCGAGGACACGAACCACGCGATGACCGGGGGCCAGGCGAGGACGCCGACGCCCTTCAGCAGCGCGAACCCCTGCACCTTGTTCGAGGCGAACGCGCCGGCGAACAGCGCGAAGAGCGGCGCGGTGGGCGCGGCCTGGGCGGCGGCGGCGAGGGCGGGGACGACGCCCATCGTCACGAGGTCGGAGATGGCGATGCACGCCACCATGACGGGCACGCTGACGAGCATCGGGGCGGCGATGCGGTAGGCGAGGTAGCCCTCGACCGTGAGCGGCGTGACCTGGAGCGCGGTGAGGGTGCGGTCGTCCCGCTGATCGAGCAGCAGGAACCCGACCACCGCGCCGATCAGGGCCGGGGTGATCAGCACGAGGAAGCTCGCGAGCAGCGGGTAGTACGGGGTGAGGTCGAACCCGTAGCGCTCGTCGAGCCAGGCGCGGAGGACGGGGACGCCCCACCGGAAGGCGAGCGCGTAGGCGATGGGCGTGGCCACGAGCCAGCGCAGCATGCTGTCGCGCGCGACGCTCCTGGCGTCGATCGGGCCGAGGGCCCGGACCACCGCGGCCGCCGTCGGCATCAGCGTCCTCCCTCGCGCGCGACGATGAACCGGTCGAACGTCCGCCGGGCGGCGAGCAGCAGTACCCCGGTCCACGCCGCCGAGTAGAGCAGGCCGTAGGCCCAGTGCCACGCGGGAATCGGCCGGAACGCCCCCGCCAGCAGCACGAGGGGTGCCGTGAAGGGATGGAGATAGAGCAGCCAGGTGTCCCACAGGCCGAAGTAGTGCAGCATCGGCAGGGAGAGCACCGCCGTGAAGAGGATAGAGGGGAACATGTACTCGTTGATCGAGCGGTATCGGGCGATGAGCAGGAAGCCGACCAGGGTGTAGAGCACCGCGGCCAGCGCGATGCCCGCGACGAGGGGACCGGCCGCGAAGCCCCCGCCGTGGGCCGACCAGACGATGACGACCTGCTCGACGAGCGAGAGGGCGGTCAGCGTCGCCGTCTTCGACGCGAGGTACTCCCAGTCGGCGAGCGGCGTCACCACCTGGGCCTCCAGCGTCCCCTCGCCCTTCTCGAGGAGGACGAGGCCGGCGATGAAGTAGAAGTTCACCATCACCAGGTTCCCGAACACGACGGCGGGCAGCACGTAGCCCCAGTCGATGGGGGGGAGCCGGGTGAGGAGCACGAACCAGCACGCCAGCACGAACGCCACCGCGTAGTAGAAGCCGTTCCGCCACTGCAGGCGGAGGTCGAGGCGGACGGTCGCGGCCAGCCGGTGCATGGGTTCACCGCAGGGTGTGGCCGGTGACGCGCAGGAAGACGTCCTCGAGGGTGGCCTCCTGCGTGTGCAGGGTGCGGACCGTCGCTTCGCGCAGCAGGGCCAGAAAGTCGGCGTTGTCACCGAGGCCGTCGAGCGGGAACTCCCGCCGCCCGGGGCGGCCGTGGTGGTCGTACTCCATCACCACCGACCGCGCGCCGTGGGCCAGCTTCAGGTCGCGCGGCGAGTCGACGAGCCGTATCTCCCCGTCGACGATGAACGCCACGCGGTCGCACAGCTCGTCGGCCACCGTCATGTCGTGGGTCGTCAGGAACACCGTGCGGCCCGCCTGCTTCAGCTCCCGGACGAGGCCCCTGACGCCCCGCCCGCTCGCGGGGTCGAGCCCCACCGTCGGCTCGTCGAGGAAGATGAGCTGCGGGTCGTTCAGCAGGGCGCGCGCCACCCCGAGCCTCGTCTTCATCCCCTTGGAGTACTCGGCGACGAGGCGCTGACCGTCGCCGGCCAGCCCCACCCTCTCGAGCAGCGCCTCCGGCCGGCGCGTCTCGCCCCGGTACAGCGCCCGGAAGTAGCCGAGGTTCTCGAGGCCGGTCAGCCGCAGGTAATGGTTGGGCAGTTCGAACGAGACGCCGATCTCCTCGTAGTAGTCGGCCCCCCACGCCGCGAGGTCGCGGCCCAGCACCGAGACGGCGCCGCGGTAGCCCCGCAAGAGCCCGATCAGCACCTTCTGGGTGGTCGACTTGCCGGCGCCGCTCGGCCCCAGGAACCCGAAGATCTCGCCGCGGTCGATGCGGAACGACAGGTCCCGGACGGCGGGGCTCTTGCCCGACGCGTAGGTAAAGGTCAGCCCGTCGACGTCGACTACCGGCATTCGGGCGTCTCCTGGTCTCCTGGTTCGCGCCGGCGGCGAACGCACCGAACGGGTCAGGGTAGCGGCCCCGCCCGCGTCGGCGTCCCCAGTCCGCAACGGCCGCCCAGCCCGCAACCGCCGTCTGCGCCGCCGACTACCGCGACCCTGCGGGAGTCGGCGTCGTTCCACGGCGCACAATCCTGCGCCCCGAACGCGGCCCGCCTCGCCTCCGGCTACCGCCGGCCGGGCCCAGCCACGTCCTCGGTCACGGCACCTCGTCGAAGCGGGGGACGACGGCGGCGTGCTCGCGAATCCACGCGTGATAGGCGGCGACGAGCCGGTCGAGGGTGGCGGGGTCGTCGCCGGCGCGGTCGTCGAGTTCGGTGGGGTCCTCGGCTAGGTTGTACAGCTCCCACCGCTCGGCGTTGACGCGCACCAGCTTCCAGTCGCCGATGCGGACCATGCGGAAGCGCTCGGTGAACCCAGAAACGAGGATGCCGGGGGCGGGGCGCATGTCGCCGCGGAACACCGGTAGCAGGCTGCCGCCGTCGAGGGCCGGCGTCGGCCGTCCGTTCGCGGACGCCGGATAGACGGCGCCGGCCGCGTCGAGCAGGGTCGGCAGGAGGTCGGCGACGTGGGCGGGCTGGTCCGAGAGCCCGGGCTCGATGACGGCCGGCCAGTGCGCGATGAAGTGGGTGTGCGATCCTCCCTCGTGGCCGTACTGCTTGTAGTAGCGGAACGGCGTGTTCCCGACGTTGGCCCACGCCGCCGACAGGGTCCGGTACGACGCCGGTCCGCCGGGGGGAATCGAGAAGTCCCGGTTGCTGTCGTAGGGGCACGACCCGTTGTCGGACAGGAACAGGACGAGGGTGTCGTCGAGCGCGTCCATCTCGCCGAGCCGGGTCAGGAGCCGGCCGATGTTCTGGTCCATCCGGTCGATCATCGCCGCGTAGACGGCCATCTCCAGGTCGAGCGCGTCCTGTTCGGCGTCGGTCAGGCTCTCCCAGGGCCGATAGTGGTAGACGTCGCCCCGGAACGGCCCGCGGTAGCGGTTCACGTTGTCCTCGGGCGGGCTGAGGCGCGCGTTCGGGGGAATGACCCCCAGCTCGCGCATGCGCGCGTAGCGCTCCGCCCGCACCGCGTCCCAGCCCCGCCGGTACGAGCCGCGGTAGCGCGCGATGTCCTCTTCGCGGGCCTGCAGGGGATAGTGCGCGACGTGGTACGGCACGTAGAGGAAGAACGGCTTGCCGCCCGCCTCGGCGTTATCGAGGAAGCGGAGGGCGTAGTCGGTCAGGACGTCCGTCTTGTAGAACGGCGGGTCGGCGACCGGCATGTCCTCGACCGCGATCTCCTCGCCGTCGAGGAAGAACGGGTTCTGCCACGCTCCGTCCGGGGGGATGAGGAACTGGTTGATGACCGGGTAGGTGAGCGCGTCGTCGAAGTTGTGCCGGGCGTAGACGTGCTCGGGCACCCAGGCGCTGAAGTGCTCCTTGCCGGTCATGGCGGTGCGGTAGCCGGCGTCGCGCAGCAGCCCGCCCAGCGAGCGCGCGTTGCCGGCGTCGCGCTTGGCGAAGAACAGCCCGGTGTGCAGCGCCGCCCGCGTCGTCTCGCACTTCGCCATGTTGTAGAACTGCGTGAAGCGCAGGCCGCCCTCGGCGAGCCGGTCGAGGTTCGGGGTGCGGATCTCCGAGCCGTAGGGGCCGATGTCGGAGTAGCCGACATCGTCGGCCATGATGAGGACGATGTTCGGGCGTTCCGGCGGCGGCTGTCCGGCCGCGGGGGCGGCGGGACCGAACGCCGCCGTCGCGGCGAGCAGGGCGGGCAGGACATGGGGGCGGATTCTCTGCATGCGCTCCTCTCTCGTAGACCGACGTGATGCTACATCACATCGCGCGCGGGTCCGCCGACCCCTGGCCGCCGGTCACGCGAGCAGGCGCCACACCTGAGTCAGCAGGAAGCAGACGGTCACGCCCATGGCCACCGGCAGCAGGGCCGCCACCGTGGTCCAGCGGGCGCTGCGGGTCTCCTTGTAGATGGTGTAGATGGTCGTCGAGCACGGGTTGTGCAGCAGGCTGAACAGCATGAGGTTCACCGCCGTCAGCAGCGTCCACCCCCCCGCCCGCAGCAGGTCGCCGGTAGCTTCCGTGCTGTCGAGCTCGAACATCACCCCCGCCCCCTGACCCGCCCCCGCCACGTTCGCGGTCAGCACCGTCAGCATCAGCACCGTCGGGATGACGATCTCGTTGGCGGGGATGGCGACGATGTAGGCGAGCAGGATCACCCCGTTCAGCCCGATGAGGAGGCCCGGCCCGTCGAGCCAGGCGACCGAGTGGGCGGCGAGGCTCGCGTCGCCGAGGGTGACGTTCGAGATGAGCCAGATGACCGCGCCGGCCGGCACCGCGAACAGCACCGCGCGCCAGAGGACGATGAGGGTGCGGTCGATCACCGACGTATAGAGGGTCTGCAGCACGCGGGGCGGGCGGTAGGGCGGCAGCTCGAGGCTGAAGCTCGTGGCCTCGCCCCGCAGCACCGTGCGCGAGAGCAGCCACGAGGCCGCGAGCATCATCGCGATGCCGAGCACCGCGATGCCCACCACCGCCGCGGCCGAGACGAGCCCCGCGAGGTGCGCCGGCGCGAGGGCCCCGATGAAGATCGACGCGATGAGGATCTGCGTCGGCCAGCGCCCGTTGCACAGCGAGAAGTTGTTCGTGATGATGGCGATGAGACGCTCGCGGGGGCTGTCGATGATGCGCGTCGACACCACCCCCGCCGCGTTGCACCCGAACCCCATGCACATCGTCAGCGCCTGCTTGCCGTGGGCGCCGGCGCGGCGGAACAGCGAGTCGAGGTTGAACGCCACGCGGGGGAGGTAGCCGAAGTCCTCGAGCAGGGTGAAGAGCGGAAAGAAGATGGCCATCGGCGGCAGCATCACCGCGACGACCCACGCCGTGGCGAGGTAGATGCCGTCGAAGAGGAAGCCGCTGAGCCACCAGGGCATGCCGACCGCCTCGCCGATGCCGGTCAGCCACGGATGGACGGTGTCGATCAGCAGGGTCGCGAGCAGGCTCGACGGGACGTTCGCGCCCTCGATGGTCAGCCAGAAGACCACCGCCAGGATCGCGAGCATCAGCGGGAACCCGAGCCACCGGCTGGTCAGCAGGCCGTCGAGCCGCCGGTCGAGGTCGAAGCGGGCCCGCCTCAGGCCGCGGCGCATCGACCCCTCCGCGATTCGCTGGGCGGCGTGGTAGGTCCGCTCCGTCACCGTGTCGTGGAAGTCGGGGGGCAGGTCCCACTGGAGTTGCCGCGCCGTCTGCAGCACCTGCTCGCGGGCCGATTCGGGGACCGGCGGGTCGGCGCCGCCGTTGGCGTCCGCACCACCCTCGGCGTCTGCCGCGCCGTTGGCGTCGGCGCCGATCTGGCCCAGCTCACCGGAGCGCACCGCGGTCACCACCGCGTCGTCCGCGTTGAGCAGACGCTCGGCCACCCAGCGGCTGTTCGCGACCTTCGGGAACTCTGCCTCCACCGTCTCCGACAGCGAGGCCACCGCCCGCTCGACGGCCGGCGCGTGCCGGACCAGCCGGAACGGGGTCGTGCGGGCCTCGCCCGTCGCGACTCGGTGGGCGGCGTCGAGCAGCTCGTCGATGCCCAACCGGTTCCGCGCCGCGCCGGCGACCACCGGCACCCCCAGCTCCTTCTCGAGCCGGCCCGCGTCGACGGCGACGCCGTGGCGGCGGGCCTCGTCCATCAGGTTCAGGAACACCACCACCCGGTCGGTGATGCCCAGTATCTGCAGGACGAGGTGCAGGTTGCGCTCGAGGCGCGTGGCGTCGACCACCACCACGGTGACGTCGGGACGCCCGAAGAGCAGGAAGTCGCGCGCCACCTCCTCGTCCGCGCTCCCCGCCTGCAGAGAGTAGGTGCCCGGCAGGTCGACGAGCTTGATGCGCGAGCCGCGGTGGGCGAACGCGCCCTCGGCCCGCACGATGGTCTTGCCCGGCCAGTTGCCGGTGTGCTGCCGCAGGCCGGTGAGGGCGTTGAAGACGGTGCTCTTGCCGACGTTGGGGTTGCCGGCGAGGGCGACGAGCACGTCCCAGCGGTCGGGGCTCAGCCCGAGCCGGACCAGGTTCTCGGCCCGGTGCTCCGCGCATCCGCCGAACTGGGGCAGCAGCCCTCGCGATCCGCCGTCCGCCATCACATTGCCTCCTGCGGGGTCGCCGCGTCCGGCGGCTCGATCTGGATCAGCCCCGCCTGGGCGCGGCGTAGCGGGATGAGGGCGCCTCGGATGAGGCCGTCCGCCATCACACCGCCTACTGCGGCGCTCGCACGACGGCCACCCGCGCTGCTCTGTTCCGCGCCGGATACGGTCTTCGCCATCACGTCTCCTGCGGTACCGGCACGTCCGGCGGGTCGATCCAGATCAGCCCCGCTTGGGCGCGGCGCAACGCGATCAGAGCGCCCCGGATGCGATAGGCGACGGGGTCGCCGGCCGCGCTCGTCAGCTCGGGCGTCACCGCGGTGCCCGGCACCAGCCCCAGATCGAGCAGACGGCGGCGCTGCGCCCCCTGACAGGCGCGTGAGATGCTGGCCACCCGCACCGTCCGCCCCGGCGGGGCGTCGAGCAGGGTGGTCGGGGTGGTGTCGGCCGCCTCGTCCTCGGCCAGGTAGCGGACGGTAACGTTGTCCGCGGTCACCGGGTCGAGGTCCCAGGCGCGGCCGTGCGAGCGCAGGCGGATGGCGCGGTCGGTGCGCTCGACCACTTCCAGGCGGGCACCCAGCGACAGCCCGTCCTCGAGCAGGGCGTCGTAGATCTCGCGCGGCTCGTCCTCCAGGTGCAGGACCTCGACCGTCCGTCCCGGCTCCGCCCCGGGCAGACCGAAGCCGGGCTCGGGCGGCATCTCCCCGGCCGGCGTCGGAATCGGGTCGCCGTGCGGGTCCCAGACGGGATGCCCCAAACGGGCGTCGAGGGCGTCGACCTGCGCCGCCGACAGGCTGTGCTCCATCCGCTCCGCCTCGGCGTGCCACTCGCCGGCCGGCACCCCGGTCCGGTCGGCGAGGTAGCGCTCCCACATGCGGTGGGTGCGGACGATCTGCACCGCCGAGCGCTCGCCGTCCGCGGTCAGGGCGGGCCCGGTGCCCGGGGTGCGCACCAGCCGCAGCTCGGCGAGCCGCGAGATCAGCGTCGCGGCGCGCGCCCGCGACACGCCCAGCCGCCCCGCGAGGCTGTCGAGCGAGCAGCGCTGGCGCGTCCGCTGACACCTGTAGATGTGCTTGATGGCGTCCTCGAGCCGGACGCGCTCGTCGAGGTCGGTGAAGCGGCGAATGCGGCCGACGAGGCCGCCGGCCGGCCAGAAGAGCCCGACAGCGGCGACAGCGAGCACGGCGAACACGAGGAGGGCCAGGACCGGGTCGGGCATTTTTTGAGTATACAAAAAATCGTCTTAACTGTCACCAAAACCGACTCCGTGCCCTGTCCGGAGCTCGGTTTGGTGCCTTGCTGACCCGCGCCGTGCCGTCGTGCCGTGGCCCGGCTGAGCGTTGACAGCCCCCGGCCGGCCCCATACGCTATGGGAAATCGTGTCAGGTCCCGGCCCCGACGGGGGGGCTGCCGCGGCCCGCGAGGGTCGCTCCGTCCACCGGCGCCGGGACGCCGAGTGCTCTAGCGGCCCGCGGCGGCACCCCGCGTCGCGCCTGGATTACCGGACGAACGCGGGTGGGCGTCCGCCCTGGACTGCTCCAGTGCAGATTGCGGGATCCCGCGCGGCCGCGGGGTCCGGCCCGAAAGGTGCACCGATGCCAGAGCGTGACACCCTGCTTCCGTCCCGGCGAAGCCGCCGGGGGTTCCTGAAGGCGGCGGCCCTGGGGTCCGCCGCGGTGGCCCTTCCCCCGCTGCCGGTCTCCGCTCAGGAGCCGGCGGGGCGGCGGCTCGGGGCGGGGGTCAGCGCCTACGGCGGCCGGTCCCGTTTCGAGGTCGCGACCCGCCGCGTGCGTGGCGGGCGCTACGATCAGGCGGCCGGCAGTCTGACCCCGCTCCAGCACCTAGACGGCGCCATCACGCCGTCGGCGCTGCACTTCGAGCGGCACCACGGGGGCATTCCCGACATCGATCCGGCCGAGCATCGGCTGGCCATCGGCGGCCTCGTCGAGCGGCCGCTCGTGTTCACGATGGCCGAGCTGCGGCGGCTGCCGGCCGTCAACCGCGTGTACTTCATCGAGTGCTCGGGCAACGGCCGCGTGAAGTGGTCGCCCGCCCAGCCCGACACCGACGCCCAGGCCGCGTTCGGCATGACGAGCTGCAGCGAGTGGACGGGGGTGCCGCTGTCGGTGCTCCTCGGCGAGGCGGGGGTCCGGCCCGAGGCGCGCTGGCTGGTGGCCGAGGGGGCCGACGCGTGCCGCATGACCCGCAGCGTGCCCCTCGACAAGGCGATGGACGACGTGCTGGTCGCGTATGGCCAGAACGGCGAGGCCCTGCGGCCGGCCCAGGGGTACCCGCTGCGGCTGCTCATCCCGGGATGGGAGGGCAACATCTCCATCAAGTGGCTGCGGCGGATGCAGCTCGTCGACCGCGCCTGGCAGACCCGCGAGGAGACCTCGAAGTACACCGACCTGATGCCGAACGGCGAGGCCCGGCAGTTCACCTTCGTGATGGACGCCAAGTCGGTCATCACGCGCCCGTCGGGCGGGCAGCGGCTCGACGGGCCGGGCTTCTACCAGATCTCGGGGCTCGCGTGGTCGGGCCGGGGCCGGGTGCGCGGGGTCGAGGTCTCGACCGACGGCGGCGGGTCGTGGGCGGAGGCGCGGCTCCAGGAGCCGGTGCTGCCCCTGGCCCACACCCGCTTCCGCCTCGACTGGCGCTGGGACGGCTCGCCGGTGACCCTCGTCTCGCGGTGCATCGACGAGACCGGCGACCGGCAGCCGACGCGCGACGCGCTGATCGCGGCGCGGGGCACGCGCTCGAGCTACCACAACAACGCGCTGCAGGCTTGGCGCATCCGGGCCGACGGCGGGGTGGAGAACGTCGATGTCTGACTGGAACGCGCGGACCGTTGCTGCCGGTGCCGTGCTGTCGATGCTCTGCGCCGGCGCGGTGTGGGCGCAGACGTCCGACGGTGCCCGACTGACGAACCTCGGAACACTGGCGACGCCGGAGGAGATCGCCGCCTGGGGGCCGATCGTCGGGCCGGACGGCGAGGGGCTGCCGGCGGGCGGCGGGACCGCGGCCGAGGGTCGGGCCCTCTACGACCGTCGTTGCGCCGTCTGCCACGGGCCGACGGGGCAGGAGGGTCCCGATGACCGCCTCGCGGGCGGGCAGGGATCGCTGGCCGGCGACGGGGCGCGCAAGACCGTGGGCAGCTACTGGCCCGCCGCCACCACCCTGTGGGACTACGTGAACCGGGCCATGCCCTTCAACCAGCCCGGCTCGCTCGCGGTGGACGAGGTCTACGCGGTGGTCGCCTACGTGCTCTACCTGAACGACCTGGTCGGCGAGGACGACCGTATCGACCCCGCCACCCTGCCGGGGGTCGCGATGCCCAACCGCGACGGCTTCGTGCCCGACGCGCGCCCCGACGTGGGCGAGGCCTCCGGCGCCGCCCGGCGCGCGCCGGCCGCCGCGCAGGTGCCGGCTGCCGCTGGAACCATCGCCGCGGCGGTGGCGGAGTCCGCCGAACCGCCGACCGCCTCTGGAGGGCCGGCCGTTGCGGCGCCGGAGCCCGCGGAACTGCCGGCCCCCGCGGGACGGTCGGCCTCGGCCGCCGAGCCACGGTCTGCCGCGCAGTCGTCAGGCGGCTCGTTGCTGGAAGGCGTCTTCACCCCGGCCCAGGCGTCGCGCGGCGAGCGCACGTTCAGCGACGTGTGCGCCGCCTGCCACGACACGGGGGAGTTCTCGGGCGGCCGGTTCCGCATAAGCTGGGTGGGCCGGCCGGTGGGCGATCTGTTCGACACGATCTCGACGCTGATGCCCGAGGCCGATCCGGGCAGCCTCAGCCCCGCCGAGTACGCCGCCATCGTCGCCTATCTGCTGCAGGTCAACGGCTATCCCGCCGGGGACGCGGCCCTGCCCACGAACCAGCGGGCGCTCGGACAGTTGGAGATCGTTTCGCCGCCCGCGCCGTAGGGTATGCGCCCGCAGAACGGCGCGGGCTTCGCAGGGTCATCGGGCGCGCATCGGAGCCGTCGGGCGACGACTGGCGGGTCAGGCCGCGGGGCTGCTCGGAGGCGGGGGGCGGCAGGGGGCGCGACGGGCTGAAGAACCCCCGCGCGACGAGACGGGCGGAGCACAATAGCGGGCACGCGTGACCGCGAGCCCAACGCGGTCTCGGTGGGGCCGCCCACGGAACGACGCGGCGCGGCAGGATGCGCCGCTCGGTTTTCGGCCAGCGGATGGGGTGCCGGTTGCCCGGGCGGACGAACGAGATGAAGGGGTTGAGCGGATGAGAGCCATTGCGCAGTCCGGCCGTGGAGTACTGACCGGCATCGCCGTCACGGGGTTCCTCCTGGCCGCGGCCTCGGTGCCCGCCCAGGACGCCGGCGAATGGCGCTACATCGGGGGCGACGCCGCGCACACCCGCTATTCCGCGCTAGACCAGATCACCGCCGACAACTTCGACGACCTCGAGGTGGCGTGGGTCTGGCGCGGCGACAACTTCGGCCCCTCGCGCCTCGCGGTGTCCCGCTCGACCCCCATCTACGTCGACGGCACCCTGTACACGGTGGCCGGCGAGCGCCGCACGGTGGTCGCCATCGACCCCGCGACCGGCGAGACCCTCTGGACGTTCCGCGAGCCGCACACCACCCGCTTCGACCGGGGCATGAGGAACGGCTACGGCAAGGGCGTCGCCTACGGCGAGATCGACGGCCGCGGCGTCATCTACACCATCAGCCCCGCCTTCTTCCTCTACGCCCTCGACGCGCGGACCGGCCTTCCCCTGGAGGACTGGGGGACGCAGGTTCCCCTGCCCGGGTTCCCCGGCACCGGCGTGGTCGACCTGCTGCCCGACCTCATCGCCGACTGGGGGCCGTGGCTGAGCTGGGACGGCCCCTACGACCCCGACTTCGGCATCCCCCGCGAGCTGGGCTACATCACCAGCTCGTCGCCGCCGATCGTCGTCAACGGGGTGGTCGCGGTGGGCAACTCGGCCGAGCAGGGCTACAACCAGACCCGCATCGAGAACGTGCCGGGCGACATCCTGGGCTACGACGCCCGCACCGGCGAGCACCTCTGGAAGTTCAACGTCATCCCGCGGCCCGGCGAGTTCGGCCACGAGACGTGGGAGAACGACGCCTGGGAGTGGACCGGCGACGTCTCGTCGTGGGCGCCGATGTCGGCCGACCCCGAGCTGGGGCTCGTCTACATCCCGACCAACCCGCCCACCATCGACTTCTACGGCGGGTTCCGGCCCGGGGACGGGCTCTTCGGCACCAGCGTCATCGCCCTCGACGTCCGCACCGGCGAACGCCGCTGGCACTTCCAGACCGTGCACCACGACATCTGGAACTTCGACAACCCCACCGCGCCGGTGGCCCTCGACGTGACCGTCGACGGGCAACCGCGCCGCATCGTGGTGCAGGCCACCAAGCAGGGCTGGGCCTACACCTTCGACCGGGCGACGGGCGAGCCCGTCTGGCCCATCGAGGAGCGGCCGGTGCCGCCCTCCGAGGTACCGGGCGAGCGCCTCTCGCCCACCCAGCCCATGCCCACGCGGCCCGCCGCCTACGAGATGCAGGGGCTGACCGAGGACGACCTCATCGACTTCACCCCCGAGCTGCGGGCCGAGGCGCTGGAGATCGCGAGCAACTACCGCCTCGGGCCCATCTTCAACCCGCCCATCCAGCGAGGGCACCCGTCGGGCCTCCGGTCGTTCGTGAGCTGCCCGAGCGGGGCGTCGAACATCCACGGGCCGACGTCGGCCGACCCCGAGACCGGCGTCCTCTACGTGGGGACCCGCCGCGGCTGCCGGTCCGAGAACATCGTGCCGGGCGCCCTCATCGACGTGCCCGAGGACATCAAGACCACGGGCCGGACCATCAGCGAGTTCGCGGTGCTGAACCGCGGCGACTTCCGCGGGCCGCAGGGGCTGCCCATCTTCAAGCCGCCGTACAGCCGCATCGTCGCCATCGACATGAACACCGGCGAGCACCTCTGGGAGACCCCGAACGGCGACACCCCCGAGCGCATCCGCAACCACCCCGCGCTGCAGGGGGTGGATCTGCCCAACACCGGGCTGCTCTCGCACCCGGTGACCATGGTCACCCGCACCCTCGTCGTCACCGCCGAGGGCACCGGCGGCACCCCGCGCCTGCACGCCCTCGACAAGCGGACCGGCGAGCGGGTCGGCACCGTCGAGCTGCCCGCCTCGGGCCAGTACGGCATGATGGGCTACCTCCACGAGGGGCGGCAGTACATCGTCGTGCAGGTGGCCGGCCCCGGCCTCCCCGGGGCGCTCGCGGCGCTGCGGCTGCCCTGACCGCGGTCAGCATCGACCGCCCGGCGAGGGTCCGGGGGAGGCATTCTGGGAGCGATACTCCCGAATATCCATATAAAATGGGAGTGTGTATCCCAGAATGCTGGAAGTCCCGGCCGAGGCTGGCCAGAGCTTCTTCCTCTTCGGACCCGCGCCGCCCGGCGCACCGATCTGCGCGGCCTCGCGCAGTTCAAGGACGACTACCCGATGGCCCGCTGCGTGCTGCTCTTCGGCGGCGAGCGCGGCGAGCACCGCGACGGCATCGGCCTGCTGCCGGTCGCCGAGGCGCTGGCCGATCCGACCCAAGTGCTCGCGTAGGAATCCTGGCACGACGGGCCGAGCCGACCGTACAATCGGACCAATGAAACCGGAGTACGATTTTTCGACAGGCGAACGTGGCAGGTTCTTCCACCGCAACGCCAAGCTGATTCCGCCGGTCCACGGCTCGGCGCAGGATTCTGCGGAGAGAGCCCGGCCTGTTCGCCTCACGGATCGGCCGTCACAATTCCCGGCGGCCGACGTCCGGACGCCAGCGCCCGTTCGAACGCGGTCTTCACGCGAGGTTCGAAACAGACGAACGTGACCTCCTCGATCGACGGCGCGCCCGCGAGCGCGGCTCGGACGGCGTCGACCGCCACCGCCGCTGCCTGTTCCGGCGGGTATCCGTAGACACCGCAACTGATGGCGGCGAACGCGATGGTCTTCAGTTCGCGCTCGCCCGCCAGCTCGATGGCCCGTCGGTAGCAGCCTGCGAGCTGCTCCGCCTCGCCGCGCGTCCCCTCGTGCCAGACCGGCCCCACCGCATGGATGACGTGGCGGGCCGGCAGGTCGTAACCGCCCGTGATCTTCGCGCTGCCGGTGGCGCAGCCGCCGAGACTGCGGCACTCGGCGAGCAGGCTCGGCCCCGCGGCCCGGTGGATGGCGCCGTCCACCCCGCCTCCGCCGAGCAGGCGGGTGTTCGCGGCGTTGACGATCGCGTCGACCGCGAGGGTCGTGATGTCGGCTGTCGAGACGGTGAGTCGTGCGTTCGGCATCGGTGGTCGCTCCCAGAAGCCGTTGCGCTCATCGTTGGGGAAACAGGTACCGTGTCACGATCAGCAGAATGCCGACGACGCTGGCGGTGGTTGTCGTGACGAGGGCGATCAACACCGCTTCAGGCAGATAGAAGCCGATGTACTGAGACAACCACGGCCATCGAATGCCCTGAGCGATGACTATCAGAAGGATGGAGGAAAGCCAGCAGACGACGAGGCGGAATATGCGACCGGCGTACGTCTTCCTCTCGCTGATGTCCTGTTGCAGTCCCTGGATGGCGAGTTGCTCTCGTGCGCGATCGAACCGGTCGCTTTCCTTCTCGGTCTTGTCGTCCGGGCCGGGAGCGGGAGTTGGCTGTTCAACTACGCTGGACAGCTCATCCCCGATTTCGGTTGGCATTCATCTCCACCCGCTTGCGGTAGTACGCCGCGATGGTCTCGTCTGGAATGCTCACGCTCCGCTTGTTTCGGTACAATTGTCTTGTCTGGTCCCAGGGTGTGTCGGGTTCATGCGTCAAGTTGGACAACTGCACAGCCGTAAAGTCCCCATAGACTTCCCATATTCTGCCCAGAAATCTCCGAGTGTATTCCGGATCGTCGGAATCGCGGTCGATAGTCGGTTCCTCGATGCTGAAGCTGATGGAAAAAGGTCGGCCGGCTGTTTGGCCCGACTTGATTTCGGTTGCGCGCTCCGTGATGGGCATGTTCCCGAATTTCTTGAACTCGTGATACAAGTCGGCAATTATGGGGCCATATGTCCATGCCTCAACGGATTCCTGAATCAGTGGACGCTCCCTGATGGCCAAGTGCCAGCCGTGCGCGATGTAGACGAGTTTCTGGAGCTTCATCTGGTTGAGCGTCTCGCCTTGGCGCTCGGCGACATCCAGAAAGTAGTTGGCCACGGCCTTGGCGGAACAAGCGCTCGCAGGGAGATTCGCGGATTCCGCGGCGACTTCGCTTCGACCACCATTGATCATCTGCCACCTCGGCGGCTGCGGGGACGATTGCTCGATGCGCCGGCCATCGAGTCCTCTTCGATCAGACCGGCAAACGGGACACGCTCACGGTTGGTGCGCGCCGGTCCGCAGAACACTGGCCCACGCCGCGTCAAGTGTCGGCACGCACTGGCATGCACAGCAAGGGCCGGCGGCAGAATCGAGGAGGAGTCCGCGATCCTGCCGCCGTACGGGTTGGCCGCCATCGGCGGACGTCAGTCCAGCGGAGCGCGCGCGATGCGGATGCTCTCGCCGACGCTGCCGACCCACAGCTCATCGCCGACCTGGATGGCGGCGGTGCCCAGCCGCAGGTTGTCGTTGCTGGGGTAGGTGAAGATCGTCTCCGCGGTCAGGGCCTCGACGTCGACGCGGGCGACGTGCGACGTGACCCCCTCGCAGCTCACGCCGCGGACGCACTCGCCGACGCGGGCGCGCTCGGGGGCGCGGTGGCCGGCCGCGATCAGGGTGCCGTCGGGGGCCCAGTGCACGTTGTCGATGTAGAAGCCGACCTCGATGCGGTCCGTCGGCATGGCGTCCGGGCCGCGGGGCAGGCGGATGATCGACTCGGCCGCGTAGCCGGCGACGAGGTACGACTGCCCGTCGGGCGCGATCTCGAGCCCGTTGGGGCCGATGCCCTCGCTGCCGGGCGCGCGGGTCCAGTCGCCGCCGGGCTGCCACTCCCAGATGTCGCCGGTGGCGGGGCTGGTCGCCGCGAACCCGCCCTCGGGCAGCGGCACCACCGCGTTCAGCCCGAGGCCCTCCGGGGCCACCACGCACCCGACCCAGGTGAGGGACGGGACGGCACCGCCGGCGTCGACCTCGAACACCTCGATGGCCTCGCGCTCGGTGTGGCGGACGACGTACAGCGTGTGGGTGTCGTCGTCACCCGGCCGGATGCTGACGCCGTGCGCCCGGAACTGCTCGGTGGTCATGCCCGGGCACCCGCCGTAGCGGGCCATGTCGTGGCGCCCCCGCGACGGGGTCGTCGTGGTCGGGAAAAGGCGGACGGTGCTGCTGTCGCGGCTGTCGGCGGCCGACAGGTAGCCGTCGTCCACCATGCTCGCCACGATCACCCACGGCGAGTCGGGTATCTGGATGAGGTCCTCGGGGCTGACGGGCCCGCAGACGAACTCGATGTCGCCGTCCGCCTCGCACTGCGCGGCGGCCGTCGCGGGCATCGCGAGCAGGCCGGCGGCGGCCAAGAAGAACACGGGAAACAGTCGCTTCATGATTCCTCCTGTCGCCGGGTCAAGATCATCGCCCCGGCGGGGTTATCTGCCGTCCTCACCGGCTCCAGGGCGGCACGATGCGGTTGGTCCGGGCGTACGCGATCAACTGCCCGAGGTGCTCGTGCATGTCCCCGCCCACGAAGAACATGATCGCCGGGGTGGTCCGCTCCTGCCCGAACAGGTTGCGGGCGCTGGTCAGCGTCGCCGGGTCCAGCGCCTCGAGCTGCTCGCGCGCGTAGTCGAAGCCCTTGTTGAGGTGGTCGATGACCTCGGCCTTGTCGGTGATCGCGTTCAGGCCCTGGGACTCCGCGCGGCTCAGGGCCGTCGGGGCCCCGACCGCCATCGGCACGAAGCCGTAGCCCTCGCTGGCGATGAGCATCAGGACCTCCGAGACGGACCGCACGCCCTCCATCGGCCGCCAGTTGTAGGTCTCGGCCGGGAACGCCTCGGCGAGCCCGAGGAACTTCCCGCGCATGACCTCGATGTCGGCCATGAACGCGGCCTTCATGGCGGCGGCCGAGTCGACGTTCAGATCCTGGGCTTGGCCGGGCGCCGACGCCAGGATCAGGCCGAGGGCGGCGACGATCGACGCTCGGGCGAAACGCCCGATGGACGACCTTCGGGTAGAGGATGCAACTCTCATTTCGTGGCTCCTTCTTCGTGGACTCTCCGTGATCGCGGGGCGCGGATCACGTCCACTTCCTGCGGCCATTGTAGCCGACCGGCGCGTCGACGCGCGTGGCGGTTCGGGCTGCCACCGCCTCGCGGCACGCCCCGTCCGTCGGGCGGACCCGCCGGTCGCCAGGAGCAAGGCGGCCCGCAGCCGGCCGCAACGGGCCGTCCCGGGCCTTCCGGGGCCGGATCGGGCGGATCGGGCCAGATCGGGCTATTCAGATGCCCGACCTTGAGGTATAAAGGCATGATCCGGGCAGATTGGCCGGATCGAAGGTCGTGAGGATTCGCCGATGACGACAAGACACCACCCGCCGGTGCCCGTGGCCGGTGCGTTGCTCGCATGCGTGCTCGCCGCCGGCGCCGCGTCGGCCCAGGGCCCCGCCTGGTCGCCCGGACCCGCGTCGTGGGTCGACGACCTGGCCCCCATCACCGCCGCCGACTGGAACGCCGACCGCGCCGCGCACCTCCTGGGCCGGGCCGGCTTCGGCGGCACGCCCGAGGAGATCGCCGAGCTCGCCGGCCTGGGCCCCGAGCAGGCGGTGCGGTCGCTCGTCTACTACGACGACACCGCGAACGGCCATCTCGCGCCGTTCGAGCACTCGGGGCTCTGGGACGAGGGCCTGCTGAACTTCCCGCCGAGCCGCCCCGCCGCCACCGACCTCGGGCTGCGGAACGGCGAGAGCATGGGGGTGCGGGTCAAGCCCGGCCACGTCAACCGCCACGCCCAGCCCATCTCCGACCGCTTCTTCTACTGGCTGCGCGCGACCCTGCTCGAGACCCGCCGGGTCGGCTACTGGTGGGCCGAGCGCATGCTCGACACCAACCGGCCCCTCGAGGAGAAGATGGCCCTGTTCTGGCACGGGCACTTCGCGACGGCCGAGAGCAAGGTCCGCGACTACCGCAAGATGCTCGTCCAGATCGAGACGTTCGGGCGGCACGCGACGGGCAACTTCGGCGACCTCCTCGTCGCGGTGGCCCAGGACCCCGCGATGCTCTACTACCTCGACGCCGGGGTGAACGTGAAGGGCTCGGCCAACGAGAACTTCGCCCGCGAGGTGATGGAGCTGTTCACCATGGGGGTGGGCAACTACACCGAGCCCGACATCCGCGAGGCGGCCCGCGCCTTCACCGGCTGGAACTTCGAGAACCTCGACTTCGTGGTCCACCCCGCCCAGCACGACGACGGCCCCAAGACGTTCCTGGGGCGGACCGGCAACTTCGACGGCGTCGACGTGCTCCGCATCATCCTCGATCAGCCGGTCACGGCCGAGTACATCGCGGCCAAGATCTACCGCTTCTTCGTGCGCGAGGAGCTGTCCGACGACCTCCGGCGCGAGCTCGGGGCGCTCCTGCGCGACAACGACTACGAGCTGCGGCCGCTGCTCACGACGATCTTCCGGTCGCGCGACTTCTACAGCGCGGCCAGCTACGGCGCCCACATCAAGGGGCCGGTCGAGCACGTGGTCACGCTGCTGAAGCACCTCGGGGCCGACGACGTTCCCGGCGTGCCCGACTTCAACCGGACCACCACCGCGCTGGGCCAGCACCTGCTGAACCCGCCGTCGGTGGCGGGGTGGGCGCAGGGGCGCGCCTGGATCACCCCCGCCCTCATCCAGGAGCGGGGCAACGTCGCCTTCGACTACCTGTTCCCCGACATCGTCAACTTCCGCGACCCGAACTTCCTGTCCCGCCGGGGCGCCGGCGAGGTGGGCAACCGGCTGCGGGAGGGGTATGATTTCGGCAGCGCGATCGCCCTTGACGACCCGGCCAACATGTCGGCGTTCGACCTGGCCGCGCTCGATCGGGACGAGCTGTTCAACACCCGCGTGTCGACCTACCGCGGGTGGGAGCGCGCGGTGCGCAAGCTGATTCCGACCCCGCGGGGCGGGGCCCGGGTGGACATGACCCACATGATTCGCGACGCGGGTGCGGCGACCACCGGCGAGGCGGTAGACTACCTGCTGGGCCGGTTCCTGCGGGTGCCCATCGCCCCGTCGATGCGCGACGCGCTGGTGGCGCTGCTGGACGACGAGCTGGGCACGTCGGACATCGGACGGGCCGAGACGTACATGGAAGACCCGTTGCGCATGGTGGCGCATCTCATCATGAGCACGCCGGAGTACCAGATCAACTAGAGGTGGGACATGACGATGACGAATCGAGGCCGGCGGTTGTGCGAGGCGAGCGGCGTGTCCCGTCGCGACGCCCTGAAGATCGGCGCCCGCGGCATCGCCCTCGGGCTGGCCGGGGCGGTCAGCCCCCTGCCCCCCCTGTTCGGGGCGGCGTCGAAGGCGGTCGCCGCCACCCCCGGCAAGATCCTCGTGGTCTTCGAGTGGTTCGGGGGCTATGACGGGCTGAGCACGTTCGTGCCCTACAGCAACGACGCGCTCTATCGGCACCGGCCCAACCTCGGCGTGCGCGAGGCCGACGTCCTCAAGGTCGACGAGCACTTCGGCTTCCAGAAGTCGATGCTCGGCATGCACCGCCTGTGGAACGACGGCAACGTCGCCGTCATCCACGGCGCCGGCTACGACCAGCCGTCGTTCTCGCACTTCACGTCCGCCTCGTACTGGCACACCGGCGCGCCCAACAGCGGCGAGGAGTACGGCTGGTACGGCCGCACCGCCGACGCCCTCGACCCGTCGGGGACGCCCAACTACCTCGTCAACATCTCGGCCACCCAGAGCCTCGCGGTGCGGGCGCGGCAGCACGTGCCGGTCGTCTTCGACCAGCCGTCCGCGTTCACCCGCGCCGTCTTCCACCCCCAGCAGTCGTTCGTCGACCACCTGGGGACGGGGCAGGAGGCGCGCACCTCCGCCCACAAGTTCCTGCTCGACGTCAACCGGAGCGCCCGCGACGCCTCGGCCCTCGTCAGCCAGGCCTGGGACAACTACAGCCGCACCCGCAACCCCGACCTGCGCCTGCTCGACCTCGACAAGGTCGTGGCCCTCATCGAGAACGACTTCCCCGCCCGGCTCTACTACGTCCGCCTGCAGGGCAGCCTGTTCGACACCCACGTCAACCAGGAGAGCCCGCACAACCGCCAGGTGCAGTACTGCTCCGACGCGGTCTGGGCCTTCTTCGAGGAGATGAAGCGCCTCGGCAAGCAGGACGACGTGGCCGTCTTCATCCACAGCGAGTTCGGCCGCCGCGTGCCCGAGAACACCAACCTCGGCACCGACCACGGCACCGCCAACGTCTCGTTCGTGGTCGGCGGCGGCGTCCAGGGCGGCCAGTACAGCACCCCGCCCAGCCTCACCGAGCTCGTCCACGGCGACAACCTGCAGCACACCGTCGACTTCCGCCGCGTCTACGCCAGCCTCATCGAGGAGTTCCTGGGCCACCCCGACTCGGAGAAGGTGCTCGGCGAGAAGATGAAGACGATGGGCCTGTTCGCGTGATTCCCTCGGGCCCCGCCCTTCCTGCTTGGGGGGTGGGGTGCCGGACTCTTCCTGGGCGGCCTCGCGTGCGCGGAAGTCGATGACTTCCCGACGCGAAGCCGCCCTTGTTGTTTCAGATCGTCAACGAGCCAGATGAGCAACACTGTTTGGAGGATTCGCGGAGGTAGTGCGAGGACTGCGTAGCGCGACCGAAGACAGCGAACCCGGACACCGCGCGCAAGGGAGCACATAGTTTGGTTTCGTGCGATCCGCTTGATCTAGCGCACGCTTCAGTCTGTGGCGTGCGCGTTTCTCTCGATTGCCTTCTTGAGCTCGGCGACGAAGACGCTCGTGTCGGCGAAGTAGTTCGGATAGGCCCGTCGCAGCGCCTCGACGGAGCCGACCTGTACGAGCACCGTCTCGGCGCGGGGGAAGCGTCGGATGGCGGTCTCGATCTCTTCGTAGGCGCGAATCGCTTCCTCGCGCTCGTCCGCGGAGTACTCGTTCCAGCGGACGTTCTGGCCGGCGAGATCCAGGTAGATGTGGAAGTAGGCGGCTCGGCCGTTTCGGACGTCGCCCTCGAGTATTTTGAGGGTACGGCCGTACGCCTCGAGACGGGCGACCGCGTTGATTTCTGTGGCGAGCTGCACGAGTTCGCGCCGTAGCGTTTCTCGATCGGCGGGCGTGCGGGGGACGGGCGGAAGCCCCTCGGTGCAGGCGAGCTCAGTCGACATCAACGAGAAGAAGCGCAGCCACGACTCGTTCCCCTCGCTCGACTTCAGCGCTTGGCCGGAGAAGGTCCCGACGGTCTCGACAGCGGTGGCCCAGGCATGCTGGAGCCGCGAGCGAAGCTGAATCTCGATCCGCATCCCCCTGTACGCGGCATGCGCCTCGCTCTTCGTCCGGTAGCCGTAGACGAGATGGACGCCGCGGTATCCGCTGTCCCGCGGGGACGTGAGGTAGTCGTAGCGCCTCAGCGGCTCGTGCATGGCCCGGCTTTTGTCGTACTTTCGGACCATGTCGAGCACGTCGTCGGCGGACGGGAGAACGGCGCGACAACCGCCGATGTCGTGCATGCGGGCGAGCTGCATGTGGTGGGAACGCCGGAGCTTCGCTTCGATGGACGACAGGCGCTTGAGCCGTTGAGCGACGAGCGCCGCCTCGCCGAACCCGGCGACGGTGTTCCGCAGGTTCATCTGCAGCGCGTTCAGGGGGAAGCTGTGCGAGGCGCGCCAGTTGTTGACGATTGTGCGGGCCCGGGACTTGTCCTGCCGGGAAGCGGATGAATCGACGAGGGTCACGCCCGCGTCGTTCACTTGGCTCCGACTGTACCCCGGCGCTGTCCAGGTCATGACCGTCGCGTCCAGCGTGTTCCGGGCTCGACCCGGTGCAGTGGGCCGGTAGAATACCTCATGGTGCGTCGTGACGATGCGGACGGGAGACCGTCCGCGTCACGCTGTTCTTCTCCAGCGGGTGCAAGTCCCGCCCCGGTAAGCGCCGGAGCGCCGGGTAGCAGACCCCAGGCGCGGCCGGAGACGGCCGCGGCCCGAGCGGGGTGTCGAAAGCCTCTTCGGAGGGAGCAAGTCCGCGGGCCGCAACATGAAGTGAAGCCTGCAGCCTCGACAGATTCACAATCCGAGAGCCGAGCCGCTCATGTCACGGCGAAGGCCATGTCTCCCGCGCCCCGGTCCGGCGGCGCACGTGCGGGGGGTCTCGGCGGGGTACGGGGCGCAGCACGCGGACACGGAGAGGGACGGAACACGAGAGGCCCGTCTGCGCGGCCCGGGTCGGGGCAACGCGGTGTGCATAAGCCGAAGGTGAAAGCGGCCCGCACGGCCCGCACCGCGGGATCGGCAAACGACCGGCCAGTGGATAAACTTGGTCCGTGTCAACCCTGCGCCCCCCGGCGGCCCGGCCCGCCGCGCAGTACGACAGCTTCGCCGACATCTACGGCGTCTGGACGGAGACCGCGCCGGCCGCCCAGTCGAACCGGCAGTTCTACGTCGATGCGTATCGCCAGGCGGGCGGGCCGGTGGTGGAGCTCGGCGTCGGCGACGGGCGCATCGCCGTCGAAGCGGCGGCGCGCGGGTGCCGGGTGATCGGCGTGGACGTCTCCCCGGTGATGCTGCGGCGGTGCCGCGAACGCGCCGAGCGGGCCGGCGTGGGCGACCGGATCGCGCTCTTGGAAGCCGACTTCCGTACGTTTCGCATCGACGAGCCGGCCGCGCTCGTCACCCTGCCGTACCACAGCATCGGGCATCTGACGAGCCTGCTGGACAAGCAGCAGGCGGCGCAACGGGTCTTCAGCCATCTCCGGCCGGGGGGACGGTTCATCTTCGACGACTTCGTGATGACCCCCGACGCCGCGGCCCGCATGCGTCGCGTGCAGCTCCGGGCCGCCTACCCGTCGGCGGCGGGCGGGGATATCCTGTTATGGGTCACCTCCCGCGTGGACGAGGAGACCCGGCTGATCACCGTCGTCACCTGGGAGGACCACTTCACGGCCGACGGGCGGCCGGAGTGGCGCCGCTACCGGCGGCTCGATCTGAGCTGGCTGGATCCGGAGGAGGCCCGGTCGCTGCTGCTCGGGGCGGGATTCACGATCGACGCCTGCCTCGGCAGCTTCGACGGGACGCCGTTCTCAATGGACACGGCGGCCGAGCAGATCTGGATCGCCCGCAAGCCGGGGTAGCGGGCAGCGGAACGGAAACCCAACGCATGGTCGGAACGGCGGGATTGAAGAACCTGGAAGTGACCGGCATTGTCGGCGTCTACCCGTACGAGCGGGAGCGCGCCCAGCCGGTGTTCTTCGACATCGAGGTCGACTACGACTTGGCGCCGGCCGCGAAGTCGGACGCGTTGGACGACGCCGTCGACTACGACGGTGTTGCCGCCGACATCGGCGAGCTCGTCCGGCGGCGCCGGTTCGCGCTCCTCGAGACGATGGCGGAGGAGGCGGCGGCGCTGCTCCTCGACCGGATCGACCGCGCGCAACGCGTACGGTTGGAGGTCCGCAAGCCCCGGGCGGTCCCCGCCGCCGCCTGCGCCTTCGTCCGGGTGGAGCGCGCGCGCTCGTGAGCCCCACGCAGAACACCCCGGTCGCGGTGGTGACGGGCGGCGCGCGCCGGCTCGGACGCCGCCTGTGCTCGATGCTCGCGGCACGGGGATACGACCTCGTGGTGCTCTACCGCACGTCGGAGGGGGACGCGCGGTCGCTGGTGCGCGAGCTGGAAACGGCGGGACGGCGCGCCCGGGCGCTGGCCGCCGACATCGGCATCGAGCGCGACGTGGCGGCGGTGTTCGACGACGTCGCGGCGGCGGAGGGCCGCGTCGATCTGCTCGTGAACAACGTCGGCAACTACAACCCGCAGCCGGTGACCCGGCTCGACCCCGCGGGGTGGGACGCGACCCTCGCCGCCAACCTGTCGGGCGCGTTCTACTGCTGCCACCACGCCCTGCGCCTCATGCCCGAGGGCGGCAACATCGTCAGCATCGGCATGGCCGGCCTCGAGGGCATCCGCGCCAACGTCCACGGCGCCGACTACTACGTCAGCAAGACCGGGCTCCTCGTCCTGACCCGCGCCCTCGCCAAGGCGCACGCGGAGCGGCGCATCCGGGTGAACATGGTCTCGCCGGGGCAGCTCGAGAACTCGGTCGACCTGCCGCCGCCCGACGCCATCGGCAAATGGGTCCCGCTGGGGCGCGCGGGCAAGCTGGACGACGTCGCGCAGGCGGTCGAGTACCTGCTCGACGCGTCGTACGTGACCGGGGTCAACATCGACGTCTCCGGCGGCTACCGGCTTTGACGGACCGTGGCGAGACCCATGTCCGCACCACGAATGGCGGGGGCGCCCGCGCGGCCCGCCGGTCGCCCGGGCGGGATAGCGCGACGATGAAGCACGGTGACCGGGGAGCAGCGCAGTCCGGCGGAACGACCGCGGAGGCACGGCCAGAGAGCGACGAGTCGCACCCCCTTACCGCGACGGCGTTCTGCGCGCTGTGGAACCGGGCCGCGGAGTGGGAACGTCGGCTGCGGATGATCCGCGAGGCGCGGCGGTTCCTGTACCTCTCCACCTACTACCTGGAGTACGACGACTACGGCGCCGAGCTGCTGGCGCTGCTGCTCGAGGCCCAAAGACGCGGGGTCGCGGTGAACCTGCTCATCGACGGCTTCGGCCAGCGCCTCGGCGGAGTCCTGATGTCCCCCGAGGTCAAGGCGACCCTGCGGGACCGGCTCGACGCCCTGCGCGCCGCCGGCGCCGTGGTGACCGTCTACCGCCCTTCCCACGCGGTGCAGCGGCGTCTCGGCGGCGGCCAGCACGTCAAGATCCAGGTCTCGGAGGAGGGCGAGGCGATCTTCGGCAGCAGCAACGTCACCCGTACCTCCTTCGAGGGCTGGAACGAGTACTCGGTCGCGCTGCGCGGTCCCGTCGTGAGCACCCTGCTCTGGAGCTATCGGACCATCGGCGGCGAGGTCGACCCCGCCCACCTGCGCGACCTCGACCGGTGCGCCGCGGGAGCACGCGGAGACATGGAACTCGACTACTGGCTGTGCAATCCCAACCTGCACCAGGGCCGTTGCGGACCGCTCGGATGGCGCGGCCGGAACGTGGTGACCGAACGCATGATCGACATGCTGAACGCGGCGCGGCGCCGCGTCGAGCTCACGACCTTCTACTTCAAGCCCGCCCCGGCGCTGCTCGACGCGCTGCTGGCGGCGGCCCGGCGGGGCGTGGCCATCGAGATCCACCATTCGCACCGCGACGCCCTGCCCGCCACCGACCTCGCCTGGATCGCCGCCGCCGCCGGCTACCCGAAGCTGCTGGACGCAGGCGTCCGCATCTACGAGAATCGGGCCGGCGAGCACTCGAAGATCGTGCTCGTCGACGACGCCTGGGCCGCCTTCGGCAGCTACAACTTCGAGGACGCGGCGCACGACCGGCTCGCCGAGGCGATGCTGGCCACCCGTCACCCGGCGGCGGTCGCCCCGGCGCGCGAGATCTTCGACATGCTCCGGGCCGACCCGGCCAACACGCCGGTCGGCCGCGGGTTTCGCCGGGATCTGCCGGCCGGCCTCCGGCTGCGCCTCGCGCTGCTCGGCCGCCTCAAGCGGTGGATGTAATGACCGACGACCTGCGGCGTGCGGCCTAGCTCAGCTCAGTTCACGCAGCCGACCCGGGTCTCGAGCGGTGGATGTGATGCCCGACGCCCTGCGCCACACCGAGATCGAGCACAAGTTCGTGGTCGGCGACGACTTCGACCTGGCGGGCTTCCGCGCCACCGTCGAGCGGCTGCATCCGACGCGGACCACCGCGCTACGGGTCCGCGACCGGTACTTCCTGACCGAGGCGGGGCGGCGCGGCCGGTTCATCCTCCGTCACCGCTACGATCCGGAGCTGCACCACCTGACCCTGAAGTCGCTGGCCCGCGACACCGAGGTGCGCTCGGAGGTCAACCTCGACCTCGGCCACCACGCGGGCGACCAGGCGTCGGCCGTCGACGCGTTCGTCGACCGGCTCGGGGTGATCTGGAGCGGCGTCGTCGACAAGGACCTGACGGTCTGGTATTTCCCCGATATGGAGGTGGCTTACTACCGCGCCTCGACCGGCGCGCGCGCCGTCGAATGCGTCGAGTTCGAGGCGATCCGCAAGCAGTCGCTCGCCGCCGCCCTGCGCACCGTCGAGCGCTACGAGCGCGCGACCGGCTTCGGTAAGGCCACCCGCTCGCGCCGCTCGCTGCCGCAGATCCTGTTTCCCGAGATTGCCGCGGTGCTGGCGGACGCCGCGGGGAGAAACGGGGAAAGCGACGATCAGGAGCACTGAGGAGCGCTGCGACTCGCGGTATCGGCGAAATCCCGGCTTGGCTCGATGGCATCCATGCAGGCTGCACAAATGAAGTACGCTCTCAGCGGGAGTCGAAGCGCACGTCGACGGACCGACGGATCTTCGTCGATCGGCGCGAGCCGCATGGGATGGCGTGCGTTCAGCGGGCGGCCAGCGCGCGCCGGCCCGCCACCTCATCCGAGCCGGCCCGGGCGACCTCGACGATCCGCATGAAGTTGTCGTAGAGGCGGCGCGCGTTGCGGTTGAAGCCGGCCATGCCCGCCGCCGCATCGGCCTCGAAGCGCGCGAGGGCGCCCGGGCCCAGCGCGCGCTCCAGGCCCTGTCCGTAGGCGGGCACGGCACCCCATTCCGGCACCGTCCTCTCCGTGATCTCGACGTGGTACTGCACGCTGAAGGCACGGTCGCCGACGCCGAGGGCCTGCACCGCGCAGGCGGGCGACGCCGCGAGGACCCGGGTGCCGGGCGGCGGCCGCAGGACCTCCGCGCCGTGCCACTGCAGGCACCCATGCACGGTCGGCACGCCTTCGAAGATGGCGCTCGCCCGGCCCGCCTCCGTCAGCTCGACGTCGAAGATGCCGATCTCGGGCTCGGCCGCCGGTCCCGCCTCGCCCCCGAGGGCCTGCGCCAGGAGCTGGTGCCCGAGACAGAACCCGAGGAAGGGCAGCTTCCGCTCGACCACCGCCTCCCGGATGGCCGCGCGCTCGGCCGCGAGCCACGGATGGAGGTCGTCCTCCCAGACGTCCATCGGGCCCCCCATGACCCACAGGGCGTCGTAGTCGCCGAGATCGGGAACGGACTCGCCGGCGTCGAGTTCGACGGCGCGCCACTCGACGCCGTCCTCGCGCATGAAGTCCCGGAAGACGCCGGGATGCTCGACGGCGATGTGCTGGAAGACGAGGATCGTCGGCTTCGTGACGGACATCTGGCGTGTTGCTCGCTGTAGTTCGTGGAGACTATCGCAGCCCCGCGTCACTCTCGGCCACCATCACGGTCTGCCCGGAATCGGCGCGCGCGGCCTAGTCTTCGGCGACGGCCTCGTCTTCGGATTGCATCTCGTAATGACCGATCAGCGCCGACACCCGCTCTTCGCCCCAAGGGTCCCGCCGCCGCGCGCTCATGGCTCTACGTCGCCCGGATGTCGGGCAGCCCGCGCGCGGTCGGCAAGCGGTCGAGCGAGTCGCCGGTCTCGCTGGCGGCCACCGCGAGATCGAACTGCGCCTGCAGGTTGAGCCAGAACTGCGGTTCCATCCCGAACCAGTGACCCAGGCGCAAGGCGGCGTCTCCGTCGACCGACCGCTTCCCGTTGATGATCGCCCTCACCCGGCTGGCTGGCAGGTCGATCTGGCGTGCGAGCTCGGCCGGCGTGATCCGCAGGTGACCGAGTTCGTCCTTCAGCACCACGCCGGGATGAACAGCGCGTTTCAGCACGGTGTCGTCCCCTTGTCAGTGATAGTCCGTGATCTCGACGTTGGTCGGCCCGGACTCGCCATCAGGCCACTCGAAGCACACGCGCCATCGCCGGTTGATCCGGATCGAGAACTGCCCTGTCCGCGCGCCGCGCAACTTCTCCAACCGATTGCCACGCAGGGCTCTCAAGGTGTCGATCGACGGTGCCGCGTTCAGAACCGCGAGTCGTTTGGCCGCCTGGGCCTCGAACTCCTTGAACTCCTTGACGAACTGACCGTCCGCAAAGCGCGCCGTCCTCCTGTCACGATAGCCGACTATCATCCACGACCTGGAACCAGGGTGCCCGGCCCTACACCCCCACCAGCCGCCCGGTGCTGTCGGCGATGCGGTCCACCCGGGCGCGCCCGGTCGGAACTCCGCTGCAGTCGTCGACGGTCGGTCATGTCCTCAATGGCGCGGCGCCGCGTCCGGAAGTCCCTTGCCCGTGCCTCACGCGCGGAGATTGGATCAGTCTACGCCCTTCGTCACCGTCCGGCCAAGTCCGACCCGCTCGCGTCGGCCCGGGTGGCGAGCGCCGCTCGCGCCCGCAGGGAAGCACCGCATCAAGAACGGAATCCAGCCGCCGGTGGAGCCCGCGTCCCGACAGCGACGGACGCAGGGCAACAAACCGCACGGGTCAGCGCGGGCTGTGCCCGCACCGTGACCGCGGGAAGCAGCGCCGTTCAGAGGTCACCCCACCTCTGGCGAGTGTGTCGTCGGCCAGCGCGATCGCCGCCCGGAACCGGGCGTATTGACGGCGCGCGGGTACGACTGTCACACTTGCCGGCGTGAACGGACAGTCTGGCGGCCGCCGCAGCGGGCTGGATCGTCGCGGGTTCCTGTCCCTGACCGCGGCGGCGGCCGGCGCGCTGCCGTTCCAGTCGCTCGCCTGCCGGTCCGCGGCGGGGCCCGGCGCGGTCGCCCCCGGCGCCGGCCCGGCGTCCGCCGACGGGTACGGACCGCTGGCGCCGGTGAACGACGAGACCACCGGCCGGCCGCTGCTGCACCTTCCCGCCGGCTTCCGCTACCTGTCGTTCGGCTGGCACGGGGATCGGCTGGCCGGCGGACTCGCGACGCCCGGCCTGCACGACGGCATGGCGGCCTTCGCCGCGCGCGGAAGCCGCATCCGGCTGGTGCGCAATCACGAGCTCCGCAGCGGCCGGGCCTTCGCCCGCCGGCCCGTGTACGACCGCAACGGCGGCGGCGGCACCACGACCATCGAGTTCGACACCGCGACGGGCGCCGTCGGCGACGCCTGGGCGAGCCTCGCGGGGACCGCCGTCAACTGCGCCGGCGGCTGCACGCCGTGGGGATCGTGGCTCACCTGCGAAGAGATCGTGATGGGGCCGGGCGGGGACAACGCCTACCGGCGGCCGCACGGGTACGTGTTCGAGGTGCCCGCCGACGGCGCGGCCTCCGCGGAGCCGCTGACCGCGATGGGGCGGTTCGTCCACGAGGCGGTCGCCGTCGACCCGGACACCGGCTTCGTCTACGAGACGGAGGATCAGCCGGCGGCCGGCTTCTACCGGTTCCTGCCGGCGGCCCCCGGCGACCTCGCGGCCGGCGGCCGCCTCGAGATGCTCGCGCTCGTCGACGCGCCGCGGGCGGACCTGCGCACCGGCCAGGCGGAGGGCGTCTGGCGGCCGGTCTCATGGGCGCCCATCGACGACCCCGACCCGGCCCGCGCCGCGCCGGACGCGGTCTACGCGCAGGGCCTCGCCGCCGGCGGCGCCACGTTCGGCCGGCTGGAAGGGACCTGGTACGGGAACCGCCGGATCTACGTCGTCTCGACCACCGGCGGCGATGCGGCGGCGGGTCAGGTCTGGGAATACGACCCGGACGGCGAGCGGCTGCGCCTGCTCTTCGAGTCGCCGGGAGCCCACGTGCTCGACCTGCCCGACAACATCTGCGTCAGCCCCCGCGGGAGCCTCGTGCTCTGCGAGGACGGCCCCACCGGCGCCGAGTGCGTCGCTCCCGGCGGGCGCGTCGTGCCGTGCCCGGATGAACACCCCGGCAACCTCGTCATGGGGCTCACCCGGGAGGGGGCGATCTTCCCGTTCGCCGGGAACAACGTCGTCCTGAACGGCCGAAGGAACGGCATCGTCGGCGACTTCCGCTACAGCGAGTTCGCGGGCGCCGCCTTCAGCCCCGACGGGCGCTGGCTCTTCTTCAACGCCCAATGGCCCGGCATCACGTTCGCGGTGACCGGCCCCTGGGCCGACGGACCGCTGTGACCCCCGCTTCGTGATGGCGCCCTCCCGACGTTCCCCGCAGGCTCCCGAGCCCCCTCCCCCGCGGGTGGATCCGGTCGTGAACCCGCTCGACGCCGGCGTCCGCGCTCCGCGGCGTCGGCGCAGTTGACCCATGGCCCTGCGGAAACCGCTGCATCGGCGGCTGGGCTGGTGGACCTCGATTCGCGACGAGGAAGCGATGCCGGCGATGTTGATGTTCGCCTATTCGTTCCTCGCGATGACGTCGTACAACATCCTGAAGCCGCTGACGCGGTCGCAGTTCATCGCGACCCTCGGGTCCGAGAACCTGCCGTACGTGCTCTTCGCCGCCGGCATCCTCATCGGCGTCGTCATGCACTTCTATACGAACGCCATCCAGCGCGTCCCGCGGCAGCACGTCATACCGGTCACGCAGGCGGCCATCGTCGCACTGCTCGTCGTGTTCTGGGCGCTCCTGCGCACCGGGGCCGTCTGGGTGCCGGTCGCGTTCTACTTCTTCGGCCTGATCCTGGGCATCCTTCTGATCAGCCAGTTCTGGACCCTGGCGAACGACATCTTCGACGCGCGGCAGGCGAAGCGCCTGTTCGGGTTCATCGGCGGCGGGGCCAGCCTCGGCGGCGCCCTGGGGTCGGGGTTGACCGCGGCCATCGTCGAGGAGGTGGGCTCGGAGCAGCTCGTGCTGGTGAGCGCGGCCGCCCTCGCCGCCTGCGCCGGCATCGTGATGCTCGTCCTGCGCCGCCACCGGGTCGGCGAGCAGGCCGACTTCGACGCCTCCGACCGCGGCGTCGGGGGCCGCGAGGCCATCCGCTTGATCGCCGGGTCGAGTTCGCTGCGCGTGCTCGCCCTGACCGTCGGGTGCGCCGCCGCGGGCGCGGCGGTGCTCGACCAGCAGTTGAGCATGGCGGCCGAAGCCATGCGCGGCGACGGCGGCGGCGACGGCATCGCGGCCTTCCTGGCCGAGGTCACCGCCTATCTCTCGATCGCCGGGTTCGTCGTCCAGGTCGCCCTGATCAGCCGCATCCACCGCTCCGTCGGCATCGGCGTCGCCCTCCTGCTCCTGCCGATCGGGTTCACCACGAGCGCCCTGGTCATTCTGTTCACCGGGGCCCTCTGGGCGGTGGCGGGGGCGCGGGTGCTCGATTCGACCCTGCGCTACACGCTCGACAAGACGACGCGAGAAATCCTCTTCGTGCCCCTGTCCACCGAGCTGCGGCACCGCGTCAAGCCGTTCATCGACGTCACGATGGACCGGTTCGCGAAGGCCCTTACCGCGGTCGCCCTGCTCGCGCTCATCCAGCCGTGGGGCCTCGCCCTCGACTGGCGCCGGCTGAGCTACGCCAGCCTCGCGATCATCGGCGTCTGGATCGCGGTCGCGATCAGGGCGCGGCGCGAGTACCTCCGGGCGTTCCGGGCGAGCCTCGACACCCGGACCATCACCCCCGACGCGGTCATGACGACCGCGGGCGAAGCCGCCACCGTCGAGGCCCTAGTCGAGGAGCTCTCGCATCCCGACGCCCCGCCGGTGCTGTACGCCATCGAGATGCTCGAGGCGATGGACAAGCCGCAGCTCGTGACCCCGCTGCTGCTGCGCCACGAGTCGGAGACGGTCCGGGTGAAGGCCCTGCAGGCGCTGGCGTCGGGCCGCTCGCGCGTCGCGCAACGGTGGAAGGGCACGGTCGAGCGGATGACCCGCGACGACGACGTCGACGTGCGGGCGGCGGCCCTCGCGGCCCTCGCGAGCCTGGCGCGCCAGGACGCGGCGGCGGTGATGTCGAGCCACCTCGACGACCCCGAGCCCCGGGTGGCGGTGGCGGCGGCCGCCGCCCTCGCGCGATCGGATCGGAAGGCGGACGTGGACCGGGCCTTCTCGAGCTTCCAGCACCTCATCGACGACGCCCGGGACACGGCCGCCGAGGGACGCCGCGAAGCGGCCCGCGCCCTCGCCAGAATCGGGAACCCCCGCTTCCGGGTCCTGCTCGTCCCCCTGCTGTACGACCCCCACGTCGAGGTCGTCCGCGAGGCCATCCGGAGCGCGCGGACGCTCGGCGCGTCGGACGGCCTGTTCCTGCCGGGGCTGCTCTCGGGGCTGGCGCACCGCAGCCTGAAGCAGGTGGCACGGGAGGCCCTGGCGGCCTGCGGCGACGAGATCGTCCCGGCCCTCCGCTACGCGCTCGAGAACCCGCACGAGCACATCTGGGTGCGGCGGCACATTCCGTCGACCCTGGCCCTGCTGCCCCTGCAGTCGTCCATGGACGCGCTGGTGGGCAGCCTCGACGCCAAGGACGGGTTCCTCCGCTACAAGGTCATCGCGGCCATCGAACGGTTGAGGCGCGAGACCCCGCTGGTCGTCCCCCGCGACGCCGTCGAGGCCCTCCTCGTCAAGGAGTCGACCCGCTACTGCCGGTTCCTGACGCTCCGGAACGACCTCTTCCGCCACGCGCCGGCGCCGGGCGACGACGAGCTCGAGCGCACCCGCGGCGCGGAGCTGCGCGACCGCGACCGGGCGGCCCTGCTCGCGCCGCACGACACGCTGCTGGAACGCGCGATAGGCGAGCGCCTCGAGCGCACGCTCGACCGGATGTACCGGCTGCTCGGCGTGCTGTACGACGTCGACGACGTCGCGGCGGCCCGGCACGCGATCGAGAGCGGAGGCGCGAAGCGCCGCGCCCACGGCCTCGAGTACCTCGACAACCTGCTGAGCGCCAACGTGCGCAAGCGGATCCTGCCGTTCATCGACGAGACGCCGCTCGCGGACAAGGTGTACCAGGCCAACGTCATGCTCGGCACGACGCCCCGCGACCTCGACGACACCCTGGCCCAGCTCATCCACGAAGGCAATCCGGTCATCGCGGCCAGCGCCATCCACTTCGTCGCCCATCACCTGGCCGGGCGGGAATCGCTCGTCGACGACCTCCGGTGGGTCAGCCGGCACCCCGCCGCCACGGACGCGCACGTCAGCGGCACCGCGGCATGGGCGTTGTCCCGGGCCGCGCCCGGGGGGGACCGCGGGCAGGCGAGCGGGCACGCGCTGCCCACCGTGGAGCTCGCCGACCGGCTCAGCCGCATTCCGATCTTCGAGTTCCTGTCGATCGACGAGCTGTTCCGCATCATCGAGTCGGGCCAGGAGGTGCGGTACGCGGCCGGCCACGCCGTCGGCCCGGAACGGTCGGCCGAGGCCGTCGAGCTGCTGATCGAGGGCTCCGTCCGGCGGACGGTCGCCGCCGACCGCCACCGCGACCTGCCGGCGCCCTGCGTGCTCGGTCTGGAGGAGGTGCTGCAGGGCGTCCCCGCCCGGCACGCGATGTCGGCGAACGAGCCGTCCGTGTGCCTCCGCATCACCTCGGCCGATTTCCTGGCCATGGTGTCCGACGACATCCTGCTGGCGCAGGGCCTGTTCCGCTTCCTGCTTCCCCCCGGCGCCGACCGGCGGCCCGGCAGCCCGGCGCATCTGCCGGCGGCGGCGCGCCCGGACGCCGCGCTGCCGTTCGACCGGGCCATGCTCGTTCGACAGCATCCCCTGCTGTCCCGGGCAGGGGCGGCCGACCTGATCGCGCTCATGGCGGGGGCCCGCGAGCGGACGCTCGACGCCGGAGAACGGCTGTTCCTGGAGGACGACCCCGCCTCGCTGTGCCTGGTCGTCGAGGGCGCCGTCCGGCTCGAGTCGGACGGCGCCGCGCCGGTGGTCGCGGGACCGGGCGGGACCCTCCTGGTGGCCGAGACCCTGACCGGCTCCCTGGCCGGGTGGCGCGGTACCGCCGACCGGCGGTCGAGCGTCCTGGAGGCGGAGCGGGACGCCCTGTTCAGGGTGCTGTCGGATCGAACGACGTTGTTGCAGGATCTGTTCTGTGGCATTCTCGCCCCCGCGGATTCGCGGGCCCCGGCGGCCGAATCATGACGGGCCGTCGGCGCCTTCCGGCGGGCGGCCGTGCGGTCGGCTCACGTAGGTAGATCGGTAGAGGAGATCACCCATGCACACCATGCACAGGACTCTCCGGACGGCTCTCGCGCTGGCGTTGCTCTGCCTGCCGGCGGCGTCCGCCCAGGAGGCGGCGGCGCCGCCCTCCCCGGAGGCGATGGAGGCGTTCCTCCTCGAGGCCGACCTGTCGGACTTTCAGAACGTCAACATCGGCGTGACCGGCTCGCAGCGCGCGACCGCCTCCGACGGCGACCTGACCCACGACGTCCACATCCAGAACGTCGACCAGCGCCGGCGGGTGGCGGCCGGGGAGATCAACTTCCGCGACTTCTACCTCTACAACGTCGCCGCCTACCGCGTGGCCGTGCTCCTGGGTCTCGACAACGTGCCCATGTCCGTCCGGCGGACGGTCCGGGGCATGCCGTCGGCGGTCACGTGGTGGGTCGACGACGTCGCCATGGACGAGGGGGAGCGGATCGAGCGGCGGACCTTCGGGCCGAACCCGGCCGCGACCTCCCAGCAGGTCTACACGATGTACGTGTTCGACGAGCTGATCAAGAACCGCGACCGCAATCAGGGCAACGCCCTCTGGACGAGCGACTGGAAGATGTGGCTCATCGACCATACGCGGGCGTTCCGCCTCGACGTCGAGCTGAGCCGGCCCGAGCTGATGAACCGGGTGCCCGCCGACCTCCTCGAACGCCTGCGGAGCCTGACCCCCGAGGAGCTCCGGGAAGCGGCGGGGGACAGCCTCAGCGGGGCCGAACGGGGCAGCCTGATGCGCCGGCGCGACCTGCTGGTGCGGCACTTCGACGGGCTCATCGACGAGCGCGGCGAAGGCGCCGTCCTCATCCGCTGACCGGGCGACGCCGCGGCCGGCCATCCCCGCGAATCGACCGGAGGGCCGCCCGGACGCGGGCAACCATCATGGCCGGCTGAACCCCGGGGCGTCACCCCCTCCCCGGACACCCGGCCGGCCGGCGCCCAGCTCCCCGGGCGTCCGGACGCCCGGCATATGCGGCAGGGCCCCGCAGACGGTCCCCCGGAAGTCGGCGATCGTCTCGACCCAGGCCTGGTACAGCGGGGGCACGCAGATGTCGAGCGAGAACACATCGAGCGACAGGGCCGTCAGGCTGCCGGGAAACGGCCCGGTCAACGGATTGCCGTGGAGACGCAGGAACCTGAGGCTGTCGAGCGACCCCAGCCAGCTCGGAATCGGCCCGCTGAACTGGTTGTCGTGGAGATACAGCCGTTCGAGGCCGGCGAGGGACACCAACGCGCTCGGCGGGGTCCCGCTCAACTGATTGCCGTCGAGAGACAGCCTCGCGAGCTTGTCGACGGTCGCGAGGGAGCTGGGAATAGCCCCCGTCAACTGATTGCCCCAGAGATACAAGCGCTCGAGGCGGTCGAGGGATCCCAGCCAATCCGGAACCGGCCCCGTCAACTGATTGCCGCCGAGATTCAGGTGCTCGAGCTTGTCGAGCGCCGCCAGGGAGCTGGGAATCGCCCCCGTCAATTGGTTGTCCCAAAGCGACAGCGACTCGAGGTTGTCGAGGGCGGACAGCCAATTCGGAACCGGTCCCGTCAACTGATTGCGGCCGAGATTCAGGTGCTCGAGCTTGTCGAGCGCCGCCAGGGAGCTGGGAATCGCCCCCGTCAATTGGTTGCCCCAAAGCGACAGCCACTCGAGGTTGTCGAGGGCGGACAACCAGTCGGGAATCGGTCCTCCCGTCAACGGATTGCCGCCGAGCCCCAGCTCCTCGAGGTCGCCCAGGGCGGACAGCGCGCTGGGGATCGGTCCCGTCAGGGAGTTGCCGTCGAGCCAGAGCATCCTCAGCCCGGTCAGCGAGCCCAGCCACGCCGGGATCGGCCCGGTCAGGTCGTTCCCCCAAAGGTTCAGGTACTCGAGATTGCTCAGGTTCGGCAACCAGCCCGGAAACGCGCCCGTGAACTGGTGCCCCCCGAGATTGAGACTCCGCAGATTGGTCAGGGTGCCCAGCCATGCCGGGGGCGGGCCGCCCCCGGTCCACGAATCGCCCCAGAGCGACAGGTACTCGAGGTGCGTCAAGTTGCGCAGCGCGTCGGGGATCGATCCGGTCAGGGCGTTGCCGCCCAGCCCGATACCCCGGAGGTTCGTCAGGCTGCCCAGCCAGGACGGGATCGGCCCCGTCAGCTCGTTGTGGCCGAGGTGCAGCCACTCGAGGCTGGCGAGCCGGGCCAGCGCGTCGGGAATGGATCCCGCCAACACCCGCGGCGGATCAGCTCCTCCCGCGTCGGCGTCCCGGTCCTCGTGACCATACAACTGCAAGTCACGAAGGCGGGCGAGATTGCCCAGCTCGGGCGGGATCGATCCGCTCAGCCCGTTGCCCACGGGCTCCGACAGCGCGTCGTCCCAGTAGCCCAACGAGATCGCCGTGACGCGGCCGTCCTGGTCCGTCTCGACCCCGTACCAGTCGCCCAGCGGGGCGGCGGTCAGCCAGCCCGTCCTGACCGTCCAGTTCGGACCGTCGGTGGCGCGGTACAGGGCCTCCAGCGCCGCCCGGTCCGTCTGCACGCTCCCCTGCGCGCGGGCGTCCCCCGCGGGCGCGCCGAGACCCACGGCGACCGCGCCGACGAGCAGCCGGCACCCCCACCGGCCCCCGGCCCCCGGCCCCCGGCCCCCGGCCCGCGCCGCCGGGGGTGCCCCCGAGAACCGGCGAGACCGCGTCGGCCGCGTTGCGCGCGTCGCCACGGGACAAGACTCCACCGAACGGAACGTCATCGCTCGACCTCCGCGCACGACCGCCGCGCGTTCATCGCCGCGGGACCACCGGGGCGCCGCCCCCGGGGCGGACGCCCGGCCCGCGGCCCCCCGCGCCCCTCGGCCCCGCGATGCCCGGCATGTGGGGCAGGGCCCCGCAGACGGTCCCGCGGAAGTAGGTGATCGTGTCCACCCAGACCTTGTACAGCGGCGGCACGCAGATGTCGAGCGAGAACGACTCGAGCGACAGCGCCGTCAGGCTGCCCTGAAACGGCCCCGTCAACTGATTGTCGTGGAGACGCAGGAAATCGAGGCGGTCGAGCGACCCCAGCCAGCTCGGAATCGGCCCGCTGAACTGATTGCAGCAGAGATCCAGCCGTTCGAGGTTGGCCAGGGAGCCCAACGCGCCCGGAATGGCCCCGCTCAACTGATTGCGGTCGAGATACAGGGACACAAGCGTGTCGAGCGCTCCCAGCGAGCCGGGGACCGTTCCCGTCAACCGATTGGTGCCGAGGTTGAGGTACTCGAGCTTGTCGAGCGCTCCGAGCGAACTGGGAATCGTTCCCGTCAACTGATTGGGGCCGAGGTTGAGGTACTCGAGCTTGTCGAGGGTTCCCAGGGAGCTGGGAATCGCTCCCGTCAACTGATTCCCCCCGAGACTCAGGTCCCGGAGGTTGTCGAGGGACCCCAGGTCCGGAATCGTTCCCGACAACTGATTGCCGTCCAGAGACAGCCACTCGAGGTTGTCCAGGGTTCCCAGGGAGCTGGGAATCGTTCCCGTCAACTCGTTCCCCGAGAGACTCAGGCCAACGAGATTGTCGAGGGACCCCAACCAGTCTGGAATCGTTCCCGACAACTGATTGCCGCCTAGGCTCACGTACTGGAGATTGCGCAGGGTCGCCAGGGCACCGGGAATCGTTCCCGTCAGTTGATTCCGCCAGAGACTCAGGTTCCTGAGGTTGTCCAGGCCTGCCAGCGAGCTCGGGATCGGCCCCGTCAGGGCATTGTCGCCGAGTGAAAGCCAATCGAGCTCGGTCATGGAACCCAGCCACGCGGGGATCGGCCCGGTCAGCTCGTTCCCCGAGAGGTACAGGGACTGGAGATTGCTCAGGTTCACCAACCAGTCGGGAATTTCGCCCGTGAAGCGGTGTCCCCCGAGATGGAGACTCCGCAGATTGGTCAGCGTGCCCAGCCACGCCGGGGGCGGCCCTCCCCCGGTCCACGAGTCTCCCCAGAGCCACAGCGATTCGAGGTTGGTCAGGTTGCTCAGCGCGTCCGGAATCGATCCGGTCAGGGCGTTGCCACCCAGATAGAGACCCCGGAGGCTGGTCAGGCGGCCCAGCGAGTCCGGAATCGCCCCCGTCAACTCGTTGTAGCTGAGATTCAACCGCTCGAGATTGGCGAGGCGGGCCAGCGCGCCGGGGATCGCACCCGTCAGCACGCGGGCCGGATCGGCACCCTCCGCGTCGGCGTCCCGATCCCAATGGCCATAAAGCCGCAGGCGACGAAGTCGGGCCAGATTGCCCAGCTCGGGCGGGATCGATCCGCTCAGGCCGTTGCCCACGGGCCCGAGCACGTCGTCCCAGTCGCCGAACGAGAGCGACGTGACGCGGCCGTCCCCGTCCGTCTCGACCCCGTACCAGTCGCCCAGCGGGGCGGCGGTTAGCCAGTTCGTGTTGTCCGTCCAGTTGGGTCCGTCGGTGGCCCGATACAGCGCTTCAAGGGCCGCCCGGTCGGTCGCCACGCTCCCTTGCCCGCGGGCGTCCCCCGGGTGCGCCCCCACACCGGCGGCGACCATGCCGGCGAGGGCCAGGCGCCGCCACCGAAGGCCGGGGTGCCGCGCCGGGGTGCCGGACCGCGTGGGCGCGGGCAGGCCTCGGGGACGGCGAGACGGCACCGGCCGGCATGCTGTCATCACGGTTCACCTGCCTTTAGTCAGGAAGAGCCATGGTCAGTGGGGGAGGAGCGCCATAAGCCCGGCCTCCGCGAACCCCGGCGTTCGCTGCCGACGGCGTCGGCCGTGGTCCGCACCCCGGCGGCGGCACCCTCGGCCCGGCCTCCGCGAACCCGGCGTTCACTGCCGCGTGAACATCCAGGCGCCGCCGCCGTCGCCGATGTCCAGCTCGATGACCGAGGCGCCCTGGTTCACCGTGCCGCGGTAGGCGTGGTCGGTCGTGCCGGCGGTGGCACCGTGGAACGTCACCTCCAGGCCGCACGGGCAGACGAAGTCCTCCGGGCTCGTCAGCCTGCCGCTGACGTTCCACGAGCGCCGCGCCGAGTTGGTCGACGAGGTCTCCCGGGAGAACTGGCCGCTCAGCGACGAGCCGGTCTGCGTC
This sequence comes from Vicinamibacterales bacterium, assembly GCA_963664545.2. GTDB lineage: Bacteria > Acidobacteriota > Vicinamibacteria > Vicinamibacterales > UBA8438 > JAJEEA01. Next base: position 6,581,194 of record OY761475.2, read on the forward strand.
AGCTCCAGCACCGGGTCGAGCGCGGCCACCGCGCCGGAACCGACGAAACGGCCGCCGTCGAGGCTCCGGGCCACCGTGACCGACCCCGTCGCGGTCGTCTGGTTCCTCCCGTCGCTCACCGTCAACGTGACGGTGTAGGCGCCGGCCGCGTCGTAGATGTGGGTGGTGGTCTCCCCCGTGCCGCTGCCGCCGTCGCCGAAGTCCCAGGTGAACGTCAGCGCGTCGCGGTCCGGGTCGGACGAGCCGCCGGCGTCGAAGCGGTACTGGGTCGCCCGCGCCATCCCCGTCCCGGACGGGGAGATGCTCAACGCCGCCACCGGCGCGTTCTGCGGGGCGCCGTCGTCCGTCCCCCCGCCCCCGGCCACGGCGGCGCCGGCGGCCGCCGCGCCCGCCCCCGCGCCCACGACGCCGACGATGGCGCCGGTACCGAGCCCGCCGCCCGCGGCGCCGCCCGCCGCCGCGCCGGTCGCCGCGCCGCCCCCGGCGCCGCCCGCACCACCCCCGGCGCCGCCCGCCGCGCCGCCGCCCGCACCGCCCCCGCCGACACCACCGCCGCCGCCCGCACCCGCGGTGCCCCCCCCGGCGCCGGCCGCCGCGGCCGAAGCCGCGTTGGTCTGCAGAATGGTGGCCGCCGCCGTCTGCCCCTGGAACGTCGCGTTGACCGAAAGCTGCACCGCCCCGGTCGTCAGGGGGTTCACCGTCACCGCCGCCTGCCCCAGCGCGTTCGTCGTCACCGCCACCTGCGACAGCCCCGCGTTGAGCGTCGCCGCGCCGCCCTCGCCGAGCAGGAATAGCACGGACGCCCCCGACACCGGCAGGTCGTTGCGGTCGCGCACCTCGACCACCGTCGGCACCGCCGTGCCCTGGCCGATGATGTTGACGCTGTCCTCACCCTCGATGACGATGATGCGCAGGCCCCCGTCCTGGCCGGCCGGCTGCGGCGCGGCCGCCGCGCCGCCCGCGGCCGGCACCGAGAACAGCGCGGCGAGCGCGGCGAGCACCACCGCCGCGCCGACGATACGCGTGGTGTCGTTGCCCATTGGCAGATACTACTACTCGATGCCGGTCGAGGAGTCTGTGCCGTAGACCGGTGCAAGGCCCCGGTTCGAATCCCTCAAACCCCGACCCGACGCCGCCCGCATCGCTGGACGCCCTTGCATCATAGGCGGAACCGCGGGCCTTCCGCGCCGCTGACAAGCTTGTCGTGACGCGCGCGGGACGAGCGGGAGGTCGGTGTCGCCGTCGCCGGGCCCGGTGTGGACGCGCGCGTTGGAGCTCATCGACCCGCCCGCACCAGGCGTCGGCGACGGCGGTAGCCGGGGCCCCGCGAGGGCGCGGAGCCCGCGGCGGGCCGGGGGGGATGGCAGGAGCTTGGCGACGTCGGACGCCGAACCGTTGCCAAGGCGGGAGTGGGCACCCGGAAGGCTACTCGTACCGGACGGCGTCGACCGGCTGCAGTCTCGCCGCCTGCATGGCGGGATAGATGCCGAACGCCAGACCCACCGCCGCCGCGACGCCGAAGGCCAGGACGACGGCGACGGACGACACGCTGGTGTTCCAGGCCGCGTAGGCGGTGATGGCGTACGACGTGGCGACGCCGGCGGCGACCCCGACGACGCCGCCCGTCATCGTCACCATCAGGCTCTCGGTCAGGAACTGCACCGCGATGTCGCGGGCCGTCGCGCCCACGACGCGGCGCAGCCCGATCTCCCGCGTCCGCTCGAGCACGGCCGTCAGCATCGTGTTCATGATCCCGATGCCGCCCACCAGCAGCGACAACACCGCCACGCTGCCGACGACCACGTTGAAGGTCCGCTGGGTCCGCACCCGTTGGTTCAGCAGGTCGCGCGGGACGACGACCTCGATGTCGGGCGCGACCCCGCGGGCGCGGGTCAGGGTGCGCGAGATCGAGCCCGCGACGGCCGGCACGTCGTCGCCGTCGGCGACCTGAATCCAGACTTCGTCGACGCGCTGTCCGGGCGCCACGGACGGGCTGACGGGGAGTACGCCGGAGATCGGCGCGATGACGGCCTCGTCGAGGTCGCGCGCGGCCGCGGTGCGTCCCGCGCGTCCCCCCGTCGAGCGGGGGGCGAGCACGCCGACGACCTCGCACCAGGCCCGGTCGATCCGCACGTGCCCGCCGACCGGATCGCGGTAGCCGAAGAGCGCGCGGCGCAGCCGGGCGCCGAGCACGCACACCGGCGGGGCGGCCCGCCGGTCGAGCGGGGCGAGGAACCGCCCGTGCTCGACGTCCAGCTCCAGGACCGCCCCGTAGACGGGCGCGACGCCGAGCAGCGACGCGCGCCGGGTCGCGAGCGGGCCCGACGCGGCGACCGGGCGCTCGACCAAGGGGCTGACGGCGACCACCCGCGGCAGCAGGTCGTCCAGCAGATCCGCGTCGTCGAGGCGGAGCGCGGCTTCGCCGCCGAGAGCCCGCGACCGCACGATGACGTTGTCGAGGCCGAGCTGCTCCACCTGCCGGAGCACGTCTTCGCGGGCACCCTCCCCGACCGAGAGCATGGCGATGACCGCCGCGATGCCGAGGACGATGCCCAGCGTGCTCAGGGCGGTCCGAAGCCGGTACCGGCCCAGCGCCTCGAGGCTGATTCGGAGCGCCTCCGAGCGTCGATCCCAGCCGGCCATCGCAGTCGGTTCGAGGAACGATCGGGAGCAGCTACAGCGGACCCCGGGCGAGCGCATCGAGCCCGCCGGCGGGCTCGGCCATCGCCGGCGGCGCGTCGCCGACCGCCGGCTCCCCCGCGAGCATCACGCGTTCGCCTTCCGCGACGCCCGCCAGCACCTCGACGTACCGCTGGTTCTGTTCTCCGATCTCTATCCGCCGCGTCTCGACCCGGCCGCCGCGCACGACGTTGACCAGGGTGAGGCCGTCGCGCCCGAAGAGCGCGTTGACGGGCAGCCGGACCACGCCGCGCCGCTCGCCCACCCGGATGTCGACCCGGGCCGTCATCTCCGGCCGCAGCTCCGCGTCGGTCGGGTCGAGCGCGACCGTCACGTCGAAGCGCTTGGTCTCGACCATCCGCTCCCGCGTCGTGCGCGCCAGCACACCCAGGGTCGCGACCCGGCCCGACAACCGCAGATCCGGGAACGCCTCGAGGCGCACCGTCACCGGCTGCCCCGCGCGCACCCGGTGGACGGACCGCTCCGGCACCGAGGTGTCGACCAGCATCCGGTCCACCTCGACGACCCGCGCGATTCCCTGGCTCGGCGTCACCCGGTCGCCGAGCCGGATCTTCCGCCGCGGCGACGACGCCATGAACTCCTCGTGGACGACCAGCCCCGGGCCGACGGCGCGGATGGCGGATCGCTCGATCAAGGCCGTGATCTCCGCCACCCGCCGCCGGGCCGCGGTCAGCCGGCGGTTGACGCCGTCGCGCTGCGCGCGCTTCTGGGCCAACTGCAGCTCGGCGCGGCGCTGGTTGAGGGGGTGGGTCCGTTCGACGAGCACGCCGGCGCGGCGGCGGGCGATCGCCAGTTCGGCCTCCGCGGCCTCGAGCTCGGCCCGCGAACGTTCGAGCTCGTCGCCGGTGATGAAGCCCTTATCGAGCAGGGGCTCGAGGTTCCGGACTTCGCGCCGCAGCCGTTCGACCTTCCTCTCCGTGAGGGCCAGGCCCGTCCGGCTCTCCTCCAGGGTCAGCGCGTCTTCGCCGTCTATCGTCGACTCGTAGGCCGCCGTCGCCTCGAGCAGCTCCAGGTCAGCCACCTGCCGCGCGAACTCGACGTCGTGGACGTTGTCCTGGGCCTGCTGCAGGTCGGCTTCCAGGTCGCGGGTCTCCAGACGGGCGATGAGGTCGCCCGCCGCGACCCGCCGCCCCTCCGGGGCGAGGTGAACGATCTCCAGCTCGCGGCCGTTCACGGGCGACCGGTAGGTGACGGACCCGGCGGCCCGGAGCGTCCCCGGCTGGACGAGGTCGGCGACGAGGTCGCCGCGGTCCACGGTCCACGCCGGCGCGGGATCGCCGTCCGGGACGGCACGCGCCGCGAGCAGCGCGGCCGCGCCGACCGCCGCCAGACCCACGATGCCGAGCGCCCGCCGCCGCGTCGCGGCCATACGCGACTCTACCGCACGTCCGCGCGCACGTCGAGGGTCCCGAGGGCGGCGCGCAGGGCGAGCCGGGCGACGGCGAGGTCCGCCAGCACCGCGAGCCGCCGGGTGGTCGCGTTCAACAGGGCCGCCTGGGCGTTGACCACGTCGAGGTTGTTGGACAGACCCCGCTGGAACCTCAGGTCGGCCAGCTCCACCTCGCGCTCGGCGAACTCCACCGTCACCGCCGCGTTGTCGAGCCGGTTGGCGAGCCGCCGCTGCAGACGGAGGGCCCGCCGGGCCTCCTGCGCGATGCGCCGCCGCAGCGTGTCGCGGGCGCGGACGCGGCGGTTGCGCTCGATCGCCGCCCTCCGCACCGCCGCCGCCTCCGCGGTGCGGTCGAGCGGCGTCGAGACCGAGAAGAACGTGACGGGCTCGAAGCGGTCGACGCCGAAGGCGGTCCGCAGGTTGTCGGCGGTCTCCCGGCGCGTCAGGGCCAGACTCACGTCGACCTGCGGGAGCATCTGGTGGCGCGCGTAGCCGACGTCGCGCTCGGCCTGTTCCACCGCGGCGTCGGCGTCGCGGAGCTCGAGACGGTTTTCCAGCGCCGTCGCCACCGCGACGTCGGGGGCCAGCGGTTCGGCCCGGATGTCGATCGCCGAGGCGACGCGGAAGTCGTAGTCGACGTCCCGGTCCAGGAGGAACCGCAGTTGGTCCTTCAGGTCCTCGGCCACGCCCTCGACGTCGAAGAGCTGCGCTTCGGCCTCGGCCACGAGCTGCCGCGCCCGGAACACGTCCAACTGCGACACCAGGTTGGCCTGCAGCTTGGCCTTGGAGGCGGCCAGCAACTGCCGCGCGTTCCCCAGCGCGGTGCGGGCCGCGACGGCCAGCTCGCGCTGGGCGATCAGCCGGTAGTAGGTCCCCGCGACGTCGATGGCGAGCTGCTGCTCCGCGAGGAGGTGCTGGCGTTCCGTGCCCGCGATCTGATCGTCGGCCCGCTCGATTTGCCGCCGCCCGACGGCCGGCCCGAAGCCGCGCAGCAGCGACTGGCTGACGAGCAGCGTCGTATCGGCCGCGTAGAAGCTGCCGATCTGGTTGCGGAACGTCGACGCCCCGACGTCCATCCGGACCTCGGTTCCCGTCGCGAACCGTTTCGACGCCCCGAGGCCGTACGTCTGGTTGCGGACGTCGGACTGCCCGAACGAGCCGAGGACGTTCGGCGTGATGCGGGTCCCGAACGCGGACTCGGCCAGCGTGCGGCCGAGCCGGGCCTGCTCGATGGTCTCCCGGGAGCTCAGCATCCGCTCGTTGTTGGCCAGCGCGGCCAGCACCGCTTCCTGCAGGGTCAGGAGCGGCGCCGGGTCCTGGGCGCGGAGCTCGACCGCCGTCAGGAGCAGCAGCCCCGCGCACGCCGCGGCTGACGTTTCTCGACCACGAATCTGCATGGCGCCCTCACTGCCGGCTTCGGCCGGTTGCCCGGCCCGTGTCCTCTCGACCGACCCGCCGCCGGAGGAGCGGGCCGGCTCCCCGATCGCCGACGATGATGTCAGAGTTCGGCGGCGGCGGGAAAGCCGGGGACGCGGGGGAATGGCCGGGATCCGCTCCCGCCTTCGCGCGGCGCCGCGGCCGGGCCGTGCGTCCCCGCCGCCGCCCCGGCACCGCTCAGCAGCGGAGCTGCCGGGCGAACGCGGTGATCTGCTCGCGGTAGTTCCGGGCGTTGTCCGATTCGGCCAGGTACTCGTTGAGCTCGAGCATCCGGGTGTAGCTGCCGGCGGCCGCCCTGAGGTAGTCGCACGTCTGGTAGACGTTGAAGAGGTCCCGGTTGACGTTGCCCAGCAGGAAGTGGGCTATGGCGTTCTGGTCGTCGTAGTCGACGGCGCGCCGGCAGTACTCCCGCGCCCGCAACGGGTTGCGCGTCCGTCGCTCGGTGATGCAGAGGCCCATGTACCCCGACGTGCGCAGGTTCCGCCAGGCCTCCTCGCGGTCGGCGTGCCGGCGCCGGCCGACGCCAAAGCCGATGAAGTGGAACGCGAGCCTCTCGCCGAGGGAGGACTCGAAGTTGGTCAGGTTCAGGAACGCCCGGTAGTCGTCGCGGGCATCCTCGTACAGGGCCAGCCGCCCCGCGCCCGGCCGCGCCGCCGCCGCCAGTTGACGCAGGGCGTCGGCCTTCCAGAGGTGCGCCTGGGCGTTCGATTCGTTGCGCGCGATCGCCGCCGTCGCCCACTCGACGGCGTCCTCCCAGACGCCCTTGTCCCAGTACGCCCGGGCCAGCATCGCGTAGAGCTCGTCGGTCGGCTCCAGCCGTGCCGCGTCCGTCAGCTCCCGAATCGCCGCGTCCGGATCCCCGGACTCCAGCAGCACCGCCGCCAACTGCACGCGCGCGTCGACGTCGCTCGGATCGATCCGCAGCGCCCGGCGGTACGCCTCCTGGCTCCGCCGGTAGTCGCCCAGGAGCTGTTGGACCTGTCCGAGGTGATAGGCGGCCTTGCCGTACCCCGGGTCTTCCGACAGCGCCGCCTCGAACAGCTCGCGGGCCCGCTCGAGGTCCTCGCGGCTCTGCTCCCGCGCCACCGGCAGCATGTTCAGTGGATTCACCGTGGAGCGGCGCGTGAACAGCAGCCGTTCGCCGCGTTCGTTCAGCTCCAGGGCGGCCTCGTTGATCCGCCGCACGTAGCGGATGCGCAGGGTGACGGTGACCTCCTGGTCCGGGGCGATCATGATCTGCTTGGTGTCGGGCTCGTAGCCCTCGCGCACCCCCATGAACTCGTGCATCCCGGACGAGAGCCGCGGAATCGTCAGCGGCCGGTCGCGGGAGACGGTCCCGACGAGCTCGCCGTCGATATAGAGATCCACGTCGTTCATGTTGGCCTCGACGATCGCCGTCCCCAGCAGGGCCGGCGACTCGGGGGCGGCCGTTCCGAGGCACACCGTGCCGACGCCGAGCAGCATCGCGGGATCGTAGTCGCCCCGCGCCGTCGGCGTCTGCGAGAGCTGCCGGTCCCGGGCGTACCGCCGCACGTTGGCCCGGACGTACTCGATGACCTCGTCGGCCGTGATCCGGCCGTCGCAGGGATCGTTGTCGGCGTGGCCCCGCCACGCCTGGGTCAGGAAGTAGGTGAAGAACCCGAACCCCGTCGACAAGGCCGGATCTTCATGGCTCATCTCCCGCTCGCGGGTCGCGGTCAGGGTCAGGAAGCTCCGCGGCAGGCTGCCGTACTGGCGGTCGAGCGCCTCGTTGGTCGTTTCCGCGTTGATCTTGCCCGAATGGCACGAGTCGGTCAGGAGCACCTTCCAGTGCGCCCGCACGCGGTTCGCCATGACGTCGCCGAGCGCCGCCATCGGGTACGCCGTCCCCTCGAGGTTCCGCGGATCGACGTCCGTCGGAGCCAGATACCCGCGGCCGTTCTGCACGAACCCGTGCCCCGCGAAGTAGACGACCACGCGGTCGGCCGGCCCCGCCATCGACGGCAGCCATTCCTCGAGGGCGTCGCGGATGTTGGCCAGGGTGGCCTGCGCGCCGGTCAGCAACCGCACGTTCTCGGGCGGAAACGCCCCGCCCTCGTGGCTGATGAGCACGCGGTACATCGCCTCGGCGTCGCTCTGCGCGAACAGCAGTTGCCGGGACTCGTCGAGGTGGCGGTACTCCCCGACCCCGATGACGAGGGCGTAGCCGCGCGGTATCGTGGGGAGCCGCACGGTCCGGCGGTCGGCGGGCTCGAAGACCAGATCGCGACCGCGCGTTTGGTTCTGCGCCGTCTGCGCCGCGGTCCCGCCGGCCCCGGCCCAGGAATCCGCCGGCACCGTCGCGCAGAGGAGCGCCGTGAAGCACCGGATAGCGGCCCGCCGAGACAGAGGGTTCATGCGATGCCTCCTGACGATCGATCGCCGGCGGCGTGGGGACCACACGGCGTCCAGGCGCGGGACAGTGGGCGGCGGAGGCCTCACGTTTCGCCGGAACCGGGAGAGAAGTCAAACCCCGTCCGCCGTCCGCGGCTCCCTCGACCGCGGGGCTCACCGATGACGCAGTTCGAGGGTCCAGGCCACGGGGCCCCCGGCGTCGTCCTGATTGACGACATAGGCGGCCGGATCCGCGCCGCCCCGCGCGTCCTCCTGCTCGAACACCAGGTCCCTGGACCTCACGGAGTTGGCCAGCGCGATGACCGTCGGCTGATCGAGTGACTGCGCGTCGACGACCGGCCCGACCCCCCAGGGAAGCGTGACGAGGGGCGCCTCGCTCAGGTAGACGAAGAGCGTCTGGGATCCCGGATTCTCGTCGAACCTGAACCAGCCCACCCCGTCCGGGGGCACGACGACCTCGTCGAACCGCGTCACCGAATTCCGGCCGCCGTCGATCCCCGGGTGGGGCAGGAGGACGGACCAACGGCCCGTCGAGCCGCGCTGGATCACGTACAGAAAACCGTCGATGTTGGGCTCGAACGCGAACCGGATGCGGTCGCCGGAACGGAACAGGGTGTCGGCGCTGACTTCCACGGCGTCGCCGTTGGGCTCCTCGCGGAGGACTCTGTACTTGATGCCCGCCTTGGCCGCGGCGATCGACGCCGGCGTCGCTCCCGCCGCCGGGGAACCCGGGCCGGGCCGCGTGGCCGCGTAGTACAGATCCTTGGCGCCGGGGACCGGGTCGGGCGCCGCCGGAGCCGCCAGCGGGGGAGACGGACGGACCGGTGCCGACGGCGCGGGTGGAGACGGCGCGGCGGAGGGCGGCGGCGCCGCGGCACGGACCGGCGCCGCCGGCGCGGGCGCGGGCACCGCGGCGGGGGGCGGCGGCGCCGCCGCCCCGCCGGCCGCGCTCTCGCGCCCGCCGGTCGCCGTCTCCTCCGTCGACGCCGAGACGGACGACGCCGAGACGGACGAACCCGACTCGGACGAACCCGCTAACGAGGACGTTGCCGCACCTGGCTCGACGGGCTCGGGTTCGGGGGAGGAGGGGGCGGCGGCCGCCGACAGCGCGTCGTCCCGAGACAGCGATGACATCCAGCTCAGCCCGAGCAGAACCCCGCCGGCCAGGACGACGAGCGCCGGCACGGCGGCCAGCCGTCCGTAGCCCGGCCAGCGTGCGGAAGCCGCCGGCGCGGAAGTGTCGGCTTCCGCAGGCGCCGCCGCCGCTTCCGCGGTAGCGCGGGCCGCCGTGGCCGTTTCGGCGGACGCCGGCACCGCCGCCGTTTCGGCGGACGCCGGCACCGCCGCCGTCGCGGCATCGGGGGGGTGCGTCGTCGCCGCGACCTCGGCCTGCCGGGCGACGATGGCCTCGCGCGACGACGCCAGGAACGCGGTCAACGCGTTCTTCATGTCTTCGGCGCTGCCGTAGCGATCCCGACCCCGCTTGGCCGTGGCGCGCCGGATGATCCGCTCGATATCGGGGAAGCTCTCGCTGAACGGGACCTCCATCGCCGGCAGCGGATCGTGCAGCACCTTCGTCAACACGGTCGCCAGCGAGTCTCCGTCGAACGGCCGCCGCCGCGTCAGCAGCTCGTAGGCCAGGATCCCGGTGGAGTAGATGTCGGTGCTCGCGTCGCTCTCCTCGCCGCGCAACTGCTCGGGAGACGCGTAGTGCGCCGTGCCCGTCATCGCGCCGGTCACGGTCACGGTGGACGCTCCCGCGAGGTGCGCGATGCCGAAGTCGAGCAGCTTCACCGAACCGTCGGGAAGGAGCTGTACGTTGGTCGGCTTGATGTCCCGATGAACGACACCCCGGCCGTGGGCGTAGTGCAGGGCGTCGAGAATCCGGATGATGATGTCGATCTTCGCGTCGAGGGTCGAGAAGCGGGGGAAGCAGTGCAACGACTCCAGACTCGTTCCCGGGAGATGCTCCATCACGATGTGGACGCTCCCTTCCGCCTGGAGCACATCGTGGACGGTGACGATGCCCGGATGCGTCAACCGCGCACAAGCGCGCGCCTCCCGCAGGAGGCGCTCGACGGCCTGGGCGTCGGCGTTCCCCGGCGTCACGGTCTTGACGGCGACGGTGCGCTCCAGCACCGTGTCGTACGCCCTGTAGACGTCGCCCATGCCGCCGCGCCCCAGTCGGGACTCGACGCGGAAACGACCGGCGAGATCGCGGGGGGAATCACTCGTGGATGAGCTCATTGCCGCCCTCCCAGTCCGGTGGTCGGCCGAATGGAGCCGCCGCCGCGGCGACTCCGTACTTCCGGTGTCCGGCTACGCGCGCCGCCGCCCGCCGAGCGATCGACTCGAACTATCGGCGGCACCATAACCACATGATACGCGCCGGCGGGCAGTCCGGTTCCGGGCGGATCCGGAGCGCGTGCACAGGTCAGACGCGGGCCGGAACCGGCGCCGCCGCCGGACGCGGGCGGGCGCGGCCGGCCCACGCGTGCAGATCGATCGCCTGGACGATCGCGGCCGCGACCGCCGAACGGACGCAGGTGGCGGTCACGGTTCCCGTACCGTCATTCGACCGGGCGCAACGGCCGGCCGGGGCCGACCAGCGTCGCCACGTAGTCCTCGATGCGCGACCGCGGCAGGCCGTGGACGTAGCGCACGAGGGCCGCGAAACGACCGCGGCGGGACCGCAGATCGAGGGCCTCGCCCGCACCCGGGTAGGTCCCCCCCGCGTCCGTGACGTCGCCGGCGTAGGTGGCCCGGACGCCGTCCAGCAGCTCGCGCGTCGCGATCGGCAACAAGTCGGCGACGATCGGGGCCGGAAGGGCCAAGTCGTCCACCGCCTCCGCCAACGCGAGCTGCAGCTCCGCGAACCGGGACGCCAGGAGCCCCGCCGGCGAGGTGGACAGGTCCCAGGCGTCCGGCGCCGGGATCCGCATGCAGAGACACTCTTCCAGCCAGACGGCGGGGGCCCCCCAGCCGGCCGGCGGCCTCCCGCCGCGCAGGCCCAGCCAGAACATCTCGCTGCGCGAAAAGAACCGGTCCACGGCGTGCGGACGGTTCCGGAGCACCCACGCGAAGTCGTTGCGGCGCTCCGCGCTCAACCGGATCTCGCGCGCGACGTCCGCGACGGCGGCGGTGTCGCCGGCGAGCCCGCGCACGCGCGCCCGGCCCCGCCGGACCGCCTCCGCGATCGTCGCCACCTGCTCCGGGGTCGCCGCGGCGGGATTGAACAGCGCCACCCCGCGCGCGAAGTGCTCCTCCTCCGGCACCGTGAACGCGGGCTCGGCCGGCGGGATCACGCCGGAGAGGCGCGACAGGTACAAGGGCGCGAGCGCGAGGTCGAGCGACATCAGCCCGCCGTATACGTGCCAGGCCAGGGTGTACGGATCCTCGTCCGGGGCGATCCAGAACTCGCCGAGCACGTGGAACGGCGGCGGCGGGGCGGGCCGGCCCCGCGGCATCGTCCAGGGCGCCCGCATGCGGTCTTCCCGGTTCGCGATGCGGACCCCGAACTCGTGGCGCGCCGCGATGTCGTTCCCGAGGGCCGCCGCCCCGTAGGCGTTCGCGAGGTGCACCACGTAGGGCAGCGTCCGCAGCAGGTCGGCGACGAGCACGTCGACGACGTAGCGCAGCCGCTCGACCACGCGCGGCAACCCGCGCAGACGTCCCCGACCGGCCATCTCGCGCATCTCTTCGACGAGGGGCCGGACGAGCTCGGCGTACGGGACGTTCCGCATGCCCGGCACGTACAACCCGACGTTCGGCTCGCGGATGCCGCCGACCGACGCCTCCAGCCGCTCGACGAGGGGAGGCAGATCGCCGGCGGCGCGGACGCCGGTCGTCAGGTCGGCGGTGAGCGCCCAGAGAGCGAGAACGGCGTCGAGGTGGTTGCCCCCGAGCCGGCCGCGGACCAGCAGGAAGCGCTCGAACTGCGCGAGGCGGGGGTCGAACCGGTACCTCAGCCCCTCCCAGTCGACGACCGGGCTCTCGCCCGCGGAGGCTCCCGCCAGGGCCGCGAGCAGCCGCTGGTCGGTCACGTTGGACTCGAACGAGAACGCCCTCGGCACGCCCAGACGCGGCAGCAGTTGGTCGGCGAGCCAGCCCGCGACCGCCCCGTCGAAGCTCCCCTCGCGGGTCATGGGCATGGCCGCGAGGGCTAGGAGCGCGGCGCCCGCGGTATCCGGCGTGAGGGTCCCGGCCAGCCGCGCGCGCTCCACGAGCGCGACCGCGCCCTGGAACTGCGACAGGGCGTCGCGCAGCCGCAGGGGCTGGGTGATCTCGTCGAAGCGTCGCGCGGCGCGGGCGAGGCTCATGTAGACGCGCGGGTCTCCGATGCCCATGCGTTCCGTCGACAGCATGAGCATGGGGTACCGCACGACCCCCCGCGCCGCCGCCAGCACCGCCGGCAGATCGGCGACCCGCGGTTCGCGGAAGACCCGCTGCACGAAGGCGAGGGCGCGCAGGCGGGCTCGGCCGATCTCGGGCGGTCCCGTGCAGGTCGCGGCGAGGACGAACGCCGCGTCGACGAGGGGGGTCGGGTCGATGCGGCCCAATTCCCGCTCGGGGTTTTCGGGCACCCGGTCGTTCCGGAACACCCGTTCCCAGAAATCGCGCGCGGCGGGGCCGGCGAGCCTCCCGGACTCGTCGAAGGTCAGGGCGCGCAGCACCGCCGCCGGCTCGAGCGGTTCGGAACCGGCGGCCTGAGCACGCGCGGGCGGAGCCGGGGACGCGACCGCCCCGGACAGCAGCAGTACCGAAAGCACCCCGCGCGCGGCCGCCCCTCCGATTCGCCGACGCGATCGACCCGCGGGCGCGCCCCCTGATCGGTGCATGACGGGCTCTATCGAACGATGAACCGCCGCACGTCCTGATCGCGGCCCGTGAGCGGGTAGCCGAGCCGGTACATCCTTGCGGGCTGCGCCGACGTGCGAGGCCCGCCACCGAACGAGCCGACGGGTGCTGGACCCGCCCGGGCACCGAACGAGTCCCGAACGAAGTCCATCACCGCGTCAACCTCGCACACGTACAGCATCCGCCCGCCGCGGCGACCGCTGTGAACGTAGTCGAGGGCCACGCTCTCGTTGGGCTGTCCCTGGGACGTGCACTGAGTCGGACCGCACGCGAAGAACCTCTCCGCGTCGGCCTGGTCCGACGTCTCGATGATCTGCCACGTGAGCGCGACGGCCTCGCCCGACGGCACGCCGCAGATGCGTTCGTTCAGTCGATCGCCGAAGCCGAACTCCGTCATCCGCCCGGAAGCGGCGTCGGCGAACCGGGGCGCCGGCGGCGGCAGCGCCTCCAGAACCCGCCACAGCGTCTCCAGGCCGCGCCGGCGGTCGCGGGAATCGGGCTGCCAAGCGCCGAGCACGAATCGCTGGTGGCTCTCCGGCAGGCGCGACACGAGGTGGTAGGCATGAGCCACGCGCGCCGACGAGCGTTCGAACAATCGATCCACGAACCGTTCGGGGTCGGTGACGCGCGCGTCGACAAGCCCTTCCCAGAAGGCGGCCGCGTCCGCCCCGCCCGGCACGCGCACCTCGCCGTCGTGCACGCGCAGCCCGCCGCCGTACTGCGCGAACGCCGCCAGACGCCGACCGGACAGGAGCGACAGCACCCGCGGATTCCGCCGCAACCAACCGAGCGTCGGATCGTCGAGCCCCGACAGGCCGACGTAGAGCTGCGCCGCACGGGGATCCGTCACGACGCGCCCCACGAGATCCGCCGCCCGCTCGGCGATGCGCGCCGCGGCCGTCGCCTCGGTCTCGGACTCCTCCTCGTACACCAGGGTCAGCCACGCCCCGGGGGACAGGGGAAACGACACGGTGAACTGCGGCAGGTTCCAGGCCAGCGCTTCGCCCGCGTTCAGGCGCCGCTCCACCTCGACCGACCGCCAGCCGGCGTCCGTGCCGCAAACGGCCTGATCGGCGGCGGCCGGGCCGTCCCCGTCGGCCTCCGCCCGGGCCGCGTCCCGCCGACGGCGCGCTTCCTCGCGGTTCGGGGCGACCCGCCGGGTCGCGGCGTCCCCCTGGAGCCGCAAATCGAACAGCTCGAGAAACTCCTCCAGCGCCCGCCGGGCGTCTTCGCGCTCCGCCGCGGCGTGCAGCCCCACCTCGCCCGCGGCCCGCCGGACCGCGCGCCAGCGCGTGCGCAACCGTTGAAGGTCGGCGAGACAGGCGCCGAACGCCTCGGCTCCCCGCCGGTTGGCGATCGCCACCGCGGGGTCGTGGAAGACGCCGATCAGGTCGCGCAGGAGACGCGGCCCGAGCGCCCGAGCCCCGACTCCCGCGACCTGCTCGAGCGATCCGTCCACCGTCACGTCGAACCACACCGCCTGCGCGGAGCCCGCCGCCGGCGCCAGCAGCAGGCCGGCGCAGACGGCGGCGGCGAGCGTGTGTCTCATGGCGGTTCCGCGGCGCGGACTCCTAGCGACCGGCCAGCGGGAAGAAGGCCAAGTTCAGGCTGATCCGGCGATTGCCCGGCATGCCGTACCCGCCGGTCCCGATCAACTTGAAGCCGGGGGCCAACCTGCCGGCGACCGCGAATTCCCCCCGGATCATGGGTACCGGAACGTTCTTCTGGTCACGGAAACGCAGCCACGTGTTGGCGGCGACATCGTAGCCGCCGACCTCAATCGTGCCCTTGTACCACCCGGCGCCCAAGCCGACGTTCATGCCCACCTGAACCCGATCTCCCGCGAACGGGCTCCCGAACGGCAAGAACCAGTTGAACTCGAGGCCCTGCAGGGCCGCGTCCGTGGGGTCGATGCACTCCGGCTCGCCGGCATAGCAGACCGTCCCGCTCCTGACGCGCTGCCGTACCAGCGACAGACCCCAATGGCCGCCGGACATGCGGCCGCGGGCGAATCCGACCGTGTACTCGGCGCCGGACATGTTGACGGAAGTGGCCGAAATGAAGGTCCGGAACTGCTCCAGCGAATGCCAAGTCGGGGTGAATGATCCCTGCACCCCCCACAACGTCTCTTCGAAGCTCTCCAAGAACTGCGCGTTCGCCGAACCGGCCATGAGAATGGCGGTCGCGCCTACAAGCAACCCACGCCGTAGTCTCACCTGCTCCCTCCCGGATTCGCCCGTTGCTCTCCGCCCGACCCCGATCCTCTGCCCGACCCCGACGCGCGGTCCGACACGCGAGCCTCGGATTCCCTGGCCCGGAGAGCGTCGCCTACGGCTCCGCTCGCCGCCCAACCAACCCTGCCAGCATTCCGCACCGTTCCGCGGCGCCCGCTCCTAGCCTACCGCGACCAGCGGCCCGCCCGCAACGCCGGCAACCTTGCGGGCCCTTGCGGGCCCACGAGCCAGCCGACGCGCCTCATGGGACCGGCGCGCCGTCCGTCACGCGCTCCGGCTCCGGGAGCCTGCGGGTCCGGGGGCCGCGGCGCCCTACGACTCGATCGCGACCGGCTGGCGCCGCGGGCCCCACCGGCCCGGCTGCGGGAGAAAGCGTCCCGGCAGCGCCTCGGCGCAGGCCGGGCAGCGTCCCCCGGCGTCGAGGCGCCACCGGGTGATGCGGTAGCCGTCGCGGCCGATCAGCACGTCGCCGCAGCCGGGGCAACGGGTCGACTGCCCCTCCTCGTCGCGGATGTTGCCGGTGTAGACGTAGCGCAGCCCCGCCCGCAGGCCCTGCCCGCGCGCCCGCCGGACGGTGTCGGGCGGCGTGGGGGGCGTGTCGCGCATTCTGAAGTCGGGGTGGAACGCGGTGAAGTGCAGCGGCACGTCGGGGCCAAGGTGGTCGACCACCCAGCCGCAGAGGCGGTCGACCTCGTCACGCGAGTCGTTCTGCCCGGGGATGAGCAGGGTCGTGATCTCGAGCCAGACGTCGGTCTCGCGGACGAGCCACTCGAGGGTGTCGAGCACCGGCTGCAGGTGGGCGAAGCAGACGCGGTGGTAGAACGTCTCGGTGAACGCCTTGAGGTCGATGTTGGCCGCGTCCATATGGGCGAAGAGGTCCCGGCGGGCGGCCGGCGACACGTAGCCGCTCGACACCGCGACGCTCCGGACCCCCCGCGCGCGGGCCGCCTTCGCGCAGTCGATGGCGTACTCCGCGAAGATGATCGGGTCGTTGTAGGTGAAGGCGACGCTCGTGCAGCCGGCGCGGGCGGCGGCCCCGGCCACCCCGGCCGGAGACGCGGCGGCCGACAGCGCGTGGTCCTCCCGCGCCTTCGAGATGTCCCAGTTCTGGCAGAAGCGGCAGCCGAGGTTGCAGCCCGCGGTGCCGAACGACAGCACGCTCGACCCGGGGTAGAAGTGGCTGAGCGGCTTCTTCTCGATGGGGTCGACGCAGAACCCGCTGGCCCGGCCGTAGCTGGCGAGCACGACCTCGCCGCCGCGCGCCTCGCGCACGTAGCAGAACGCCTTCTGGCCGTCGTGGAGGCGGCAGAAGCGCGGGCACAGGTCGCACTGCACCCGGCCGTCGTCCAGGCGATGCCACCACGAGCCGCGCACGACGCCCGGCTCGATCCGGTCGCGGTCGACGCTGCCCGCATCCTCTTTCCGCATCTTCGGGGTTCTCGTCGATCTCGCCGAGGAGCCCACTGTACTTCAGGATGACCCTGCGGCCGGCGCCGCCCGCGCGCCGCGAGCTGGAACGTGGTACAAGATATCCATGTCCATCACTCGAACCGGTGGAGCCCCGGTCCCATGAGTCGCGTGCGCGTGCTCGTCGGCACCCGCAAGGGCACCTTCGTCATCACGTCGGACGGAACCCGCACCGACTGGAACATCCGCGGGCCCGAGTTCGGGGGGTGGGAGATCCTGCACGCCAAGGGCTCGCCCGCCGATCCCGACCGCCTCTACCTGGCGCAGTGGACCGACTGGTTCGGCCAGGTGATTCAGCGCTCGGACGACGGCGGGAAGACGTGGAACGCGGTAGGCAAGCACTTCGCCTACGAGGGCGCGGTCGGTACCCATCTCTGGTACGACGGCACGCCCCATCCGTGGGAGTTCAAGCGCGTCTGGCACCTCGAGCCCTCGGCGGCGGACCCCGACACCGTCTACGCGGGGGTCGAGGACGCGGCCCTGTTCCGCTCGACCGACGGCGGCGCGAGCTGGCAGGAGCTGGCCGGCCTGCGCGGTCACGGCACGAGCCGGGACTGGCAGCCGGGGGCGGGCGGCATGTGCCTGCACACGATCCTGCTGGACCCGGCGGGCGGCGGGCAGATCCTCACGGCGACATCGGCGGTCGGCGTCTTCCGCAGCGACGATCACGGACAGACCTGGACACCGGCCAACCGGGGGCTCCGGTCGGAGGGGATGATCGCCGACCCCGAGGCGGCGGTCGGCCACTGCGTGCACCGCATCGCGCGGCACCCCGCGCGGCCCCGCGTCCTCTTCATGCAGAAGCACTGGGACGTCATGCGCAGCGACGACGCCGGCGACTCGTGGCGCGAGATCAGCGGCGACCTTCCGTCCGACTTCGGCTTCCCCATCGAGGTCCACGCGCACGAGCCCGACACGGTGTACGTCGTCCCCATCAAGAGCGACTCCGAGCACTATCCCCCCGACGGCCGGCTGCGCGTCTACCGCAGCCGGACCGGGGGCGGCGAGTGGGAGGCGCTCGGCGACGGCCTGCCGCAGCGGCACTGCTACGTCAACGTGCTGCGCGACGCGATGGCCGTCGACGCCCTCGACCCGTGCGGCGTCTACTTCGGGACCACCGGCGGCCAGGTCTACGTCTCGCCCGACGGGGGCGACCACTGGACGCCGATAGCCCGCGACCTCCCCGCGGTGCTGTCCGTCGAGGTGCAGACGCTGCGCTAGGAGTCTGCGCCGTGGAACGGCGCCGCCTCCAGAGGAGGCGCAGACTCCCTGGAGGGCTGGTTGGGCGCCAAGCGGAGCCGAAGGCGAAGATTGGCGGGCGAGTTAACGAAGCGACGCGAACCATGGCCCTGATCCAGGTCGTCCTCCCCGCGCACCTGCGCACGCTGGCCGGCATCGCCGGCGACGTCGAGCTGCCTGTCGACGGCCCGGTCACGCAGCGCACGGTCCTGGAGGCGGTCGAGACGCGCTACCCGGTGCTCCGCGGCGCGATCCGCGATCAGGTCACCCACCGCCGCCGCGCCCTGGTGCGCTTCTATGCGTGCCGGCGGGATCTCTCGAACGACCCGCCCGACACGCCGCTGCCGCCCGCCGTGGCCGGCGGGACCGAACCGTTCCTGATCGTCGGCGCGATGGCGGGAGGGTAGGGCCGTCAATCATCGCCCGCGACGCCGCTTGGCACGCCAACAACCCTCAAGAACCGCGCCGCTCCACGGCGCAGACACGCGTTCGCACCGTGGAGGCCAACGCGAGCGTTCACCAGCGGAACGCCCGGCCGCCGGCCTCGGCGTAGAGACGCCGGGCGACGTCGGCGGCGACGGCTTTCTCCAGGTACGGGATCGCGATGGTGTAGCCGCTGGCCGCGCCGCCGGCGGTATCGATGCGCACCGAGGCCATGCGGTGACGGCGGTCGAAGGGCGACTCGCCGAGCCCCACCGTCTGGATGCGGGCGAGGGGCACGATGGCCAGCCTGCGGGTCCACCAGCCCGACCGGAACAACACCCCCCACGCCGTGACCGACCACGCGGCGTGCGCGACCCAGCGATGGGCGTGCAGAAAGGCCGCGAGCGCGGCCGGGGGAGCCAGCGCCAGCCCCCACGGGCCCGCGGGCAGGGTGGCGAGCAGGGTCAACGCGGCAGCCACGGCCAGCCCGCGGACGAGGACGCGCCGCCGCGCCCCCGCCGCGAGCCGCCGCCACGCCACGCCGGCGAGATCGACCTCCGGCAGGACCTGCCGGAGGAGATGCGGGACCTGCGCCGTCTCCACCATCGGGGCCAGCCACTGGCTCTCCGCCTTTCCGCCGTCGGACGAGGGGTCGAAGTCGACGTCGTCGTCGGTCGAGGCGCCGCCGCCGACCGTGCGCAGCTCGAGCGACTGGCGGCGGAACCGGCGGTGCAGCGGCGACTCGGTCGCCGTCAGCGACTGGATGCGGCCGGTCGGAATGGTGCGGCGCACGCGGGTGAGCAGGCCGTAGTCGGCGCGGAGGTCCGATCCCCGGCGGGTGAGGGTGAAGCCGTGGAGCTGCAGCAGGAACCAGGCGACCGACAGCACGCGGAGCAGCACGAACGCCGCCACCACCAGCGTGACCGCGAGCAGGACGCCGGTCAGGAGCGGGTTGGCTAGGCGGAGCCCGGTCAGCCACTCGGCCGCCGCGCCGAGCGGCAGCCATTCCGCGGCGGACCGCAGCACCGGCTCGACGAAGTTCCCGTCCGGACGGCTCTGCGCGAGCAGGCCCAGGGCGGCGGCGACCACCACCATGCCCTTGTTCGAGATGACGCCCAGCTTCACCAGTTCGCCGGTCGGCACCCGCAGCAGCAGGCGATCGCGGGGCTCGCCGGCGGCTGCGGGCGCCTCCGCCCGTCCCCCGGCCAGCCCGCCGGTCGCGGCCGCCGGCGCGGGCGCTCCCGGCGCTCCGGCCGGCCCTTCGGCCCCGTCCGTCACCGCCGAGCCGCCCGGCCATGCCGCGGCAACGGCTGCCCCACCCGCCCCGGTCCCATCCTCCGCCGCCGGCCGGCCCGCGAACACGCGGGCGTGCATCTCCGCCACCGCGTCGAGCGACAGCACCCGCATCACCGCCTCGGGCCGGGTGCCGCTGGCCGTCTCGACCCGTACGAGCGCGACCCGGCAGAGGCGGTGCAGGGGGTTCTGCACGAGGTCGATGTTCTGGATGCGCTCGTAGGGGATGTGTCGCTCGACGCGGGTCAGGATGCCGTCGCGCACCACCATCTCGTCCGCGGCGAGGCGGTAGCGGTAGACCCGGTACTGGACCAGGGCGGCGGCGATCACGGGGCCGATGAACAGCGCTCCCCAGAGCTCATAGCTGCCGCCGCCCGAGGCCACGAGCAGCACGAGGGCGGGCACGATGAACCCCTTGGCGAACTGCGCGGCGGTGAAGATCCACGACAGGGGATGCAGACGCCGGTCGTCAGACGCCACGGCCGCCTCCCGCCTCGATCAGCCGGTCGCGGAGGGCGATCGCCTCGCGATGCCCGAGGCCGCTCAGGGCGACCGACGCGTCGCGCGTGCCGGCGGTGTGGATGACCAGCGTGGCGAGATCGAAGTAGCGCTCCACCGGGCCGCGCGACACGTCGGTGTGCTGGACGCGCGACGTCGGCACCGACGTGACCGTGCGCCAGACGACCCCGCGGCGGATGGTGACGCCGTGGGCGTCGAGGCGGTAGCGGATGTGCCGGTACCGCACCGCCGGCCACAGGTAGCACGCGGCGGCCCCCGCCGCCGAGAGCACCAGCACCGCGGCGCCGAGTGCGGCGGCGGCCAGCCCGCCCAGCGGCGTCGCGACGGCGGCGACGAGGATCGCGAACAGGGCGGACGACATCCCCACCGCCATCCCGATCGCGCCGGCCAGCCGCGCCGCGGTGACCGACGCCGGGTCGAGCGCCTGGTCACCCCCGTCGGCGTCCGGGGAATCGGCGGGAACGGCAGTGTCGGAACGGGGTGGGGCGAGGCCGGGCATGGGCACAGGTCAGTTCGACCCCAGGAACGGGCGCAGGTCCTCCAGCCAGTCGACCACCACGTGGATCTGCCTCAGCGTGTCGGCCTGCTTGATCATCAGGAAGCGCCCGTCGGGGGCGATGTCGTAGTTGCGCGTGAGGTCATCGAGATAGCGGCCCTCGAACAGCCGCTCCGGCTGGCCGGCACCGAAAGCGGTGCCCGACCCGTCGACGGCGACCGTCATCATGGCCTGCCCCTGGCGGTAGTAGAGCTCGGTTCCGTCGGACGACCAGAGGGGCGAGGTGCCGCCCGCGGTGGAGATCTGGATACGGCCCCCCAACTCGGGAAAGCGCTGCACGTAGACCTCGTTGCGCCCCGACTCGTCCGAGCGGTACGCGATCCAGCGGCCGTCCGGCGACACCGCGGGGTTGCTCTCGGTGAACTCGGTCGCGAGCAGCGGGACGACGGTGCGATCCGCATCCAGGCTCATCATCATCGTGTCCAACGTCTGCGCGGCCGCCGGGCCGGTCCGCACGCGGCGGCTGAAGACGAGCGTGCGGCCGTCCGGCGACCACGACTGCGGCCACTGCAGGTCCGAACTCGTGGACAGCCGCTCGACCGGCCCGGTGCCGTCGGCCGCCCGCAGATGAAGGTTGGCCAGGCCGTCGCGTCCCGACGTGAAGACGATCTGGCGGCCGTCCGGGGTCCACACAGGCGCCTCGTCGTCGCCCGGATCGAGAAACAGCGGGCTCAGCGTGTCGCGCTCCAGGTCGAAGACCCACAGGTCGCGCTCTTCCTGCCGGCCCCGATCGAGGGCGATGCGCCGCCCGTCGGGCGACAGGCGGGCGACGCGGTACACGGCCGGGTCGAGTGGCAACGGCTCTTCGTTGCCGGCCCGATCGACCCACGTCAACGTGCGCAGCCGGCCGTCGTCCGGCGGACGAATCCAGGCGCGCGTGGCACCCGCGAAGCTCTGGTTCACGACCGGGCCCAGGCTGTCGAGCGCCTCCGCCGGAATCCGGATCGGCTCGCCGTCGAGGGCCCGCGCGTCGAGATCCAGCGCGCGCGCCGTCAGGGCGCCGCCGGGCCCCGCGTACAGCCAGTGCCCCGAATCGAGATGCAACCCGAAGCCGCCGCCCTCCCCCAGGACGCTGACCGTGCCGTCTGCATAGACCGCCTGCTCCCACCGCGGCTCGCCCACCGAGCCGCTGGCGATTCGGAAGATGATCTCCTCCCGCCCCGGTACCGGGATCGGAGCGGTGTGCCCCAGATCGCCGGGTCGATCGCTCACCCTCGTCAGGAACTGAACGTCTCCCCCCGCCGCCGGCACGCGGGCCAGCCCGGTCTCGAGGACGCCAAAGACGATGGTGCCGTCGGGGTGCCACACCGCCCCCGACAACTGGCCGGGGACCCGGACGATCTCGCGGGGAGTGCCGCCGGACGCGGAAATGCGGTTGAGGGTCCAGTTCTCGCCGGCGACGATTCGTCCGAAGCCGATGTCGCGGCCGTCCGGCGAGAAGAACAGCAAGCCAGCGTCGATGCCTTCCGTCCCCGCGATGGGCACCGACGTGAACGCGTCGAGATCGCGCAGGTAGAACTGCGTCGTGCCGTCCTCCAGGACGACGTAGACCAAGCGCCGCCCGTCCGGCGACAACGCGAGCTGGCGGCCGAGCTCCTGCCCCTCGCCGACCTCGATCACGAACCGCTCGACGGTGGCCGGCGGGGGCGCCGGCGCCGGCTTCAGCGTCCACGCGGCCGCCGCCGCGATCAACGCCGACACGGTCGCGGCAAGCGCGGGCCGCCAGCCGGTCAGGCCAGAGCCGCCGGCCTTCGCGGACGCCGTCTCGCGGGGTTCGTCCACGTCGCCGCCGGCCTCGGCGAGCCAGCGCAACTCGCGCTTCAGATCGCGCATCGTCTGCCAGCGGTCGTCGGGGTCCTTAGCGAGGCAGGTCCAGACCAACCGGTCGAGCCCGCGCGGCAGGCCGGGCCGGACTTCGCGCAGCGGGGCCGGCTCGTCCTTCAGGATCGACCCGATGACGCTCGCCTGCCCGTCGCCGTCGAAGGGCCGGGCGCCGGTCAGCATCTCGTACAGCGTGGCCCCGAAGGCGAAGACGTCCGAGCGGGCGTCGACCGGCTTCCCGTCGAGCTGCTCGGGCGACATGTACTGCAGCGTGCCGAGCAGGCTGCCCTCCGCCGTCAACGCGGCGCGCGTCCGCGCCCCCGACGGGTCGTCTTCCAGGGCGCCCGGCTCCCGCAGCCGCGCCAGCCCGAAATCGAGCAGCTTCACGCCACTGGACGAGAGCATCACGTTGCCCGGCTTCAGGTCGCGGTGGACGATGCCCCGCCGGTGGGCGGCGTCGAGGGCCTCGGCGATATCGCCGGCGACGCGCAACGCCTCGTCCGGCGGCAGCGCCCCCCGCTCGAGGCGCCGGGCCAGCGTCTCCCCGTCGAGGCACTCCATGACGAGGAAGTCGACCGGCGGCTCCGCCTCGTCCGGCCCCGCCGCCCCGCCCGCGGGCCGCCGGCGGCCGACGTCGTGCAGGGTGCAGATGTTCGGGTGGCTGAGGCCCCCCACGGCGCGCGCCTCGCGCTCGAACCGCTCGCGCACCGCGGGGTCGGCGGCCACGTGCGACGGCAGGACCTTGATGGCGACGGTGCGCTCGAGGCGCGTGTCCGTCGCCCGGTACACCTCCCCCATGCCGCCCGCGCCGAGGGCGCCGACCACCTCGTAGGGCCCGAGCCTCACGCCTGGAGCCAGTGTCATGGACATCGCCGCCGGGCGCACCAACCGGCCCGAACCGGCCGGACTCAGGCTATCACGCCGTGACCCACCACGCGAACACCCTGCCCGCCGCCGCTGTCGGCCGCCGACCTACGATATAATCGCGACTCAGAGTTCTCGCGGCAACCGCGGGATCAATGAATCGACTGCAACCGGTTCATCCGCACGAGATTCTCAAGCACGATTTCATGGAGGAGACGTCCTTGACCAAGCCCCACCGCACAGCGACCACTGCCCGCCGATTCGCCCCGCCCGTCGCGCCTCGCCCATTCCTGCCGCCGCTGGGCACCCCGCCCGGAACCGCCCTCGCCGCTGGTGGCGGCCACGCCCCACCCCGCGCCGCCCTCGGCGTACGCGACCGCTTGCCTCTGCCGGACCCGCGCCTCAGCTCGCGCGACGCCCTGTCGCCGCAGACCTTCATCCTCGCCCGCGCTCCATCGTTCCCTAACGTTCTTCCCGAGCTACTGGCCAGCCGGATCCGTGGAGGCCTTCCGCTAGCCGCGCGTGATCGCGCGTTACATCGCCCACCACCCGCTGGGCTTCGACCGCGAACCCGACCTCCCGGAAGGCTTCTGTTTGAAGAACCAGGAGTTCTAGCCGTGATGACATCGTCATCTCGCCGTTCTCCGATGCCGAGCGATGACGATCTCCCTACTGTGACCGAGGCGATACACGTGATATACAGTATTTCTCCCATGTTCCCAGATTCCCGCTAGGAGTTGGAGCGATGCTAAAACGCCTGCAGCTCTGGAACTTCAAGGCGTGGCGTAAAGCCGATCTGACGTTCGGCAAGATCACCGGCTTCTTCGGCACCAACAGCGCGGGAAAGAGCAGCCTCCTGCAATTCCTTCTGTTGCTCAAGCAAACCCGCAACGCTACCGATCGCTCGCTCGTGCTGGACTTCGGCGATGAGGCTGGGCTCATAAACTTGGGCACCTTCGCGGATGTAATCCACCGCCACGACACAAGTCGATTCATGCGATGGCGCCTCAATTGGACCCTACCTAATCGACTGCAACTGTACAACTTAATTGACGGTCAACATCGGAAATCGCTCACTGGCGGGGATCTCACGACGGAGTTTGAGGTCGGCTACGATGCAACAGTTCTCCTACCAAACAAGTTGTTGTACCGATTCGGCGGTATGACATTCCTGTTGCAGCGGCAAAGGGACACGGGCAACTTCACACTGACAACCGACCACGATGGATTCACCCTGACAGAACACGGGCGTACTCAAGCTCTTGATCACGGACCGATCAAGACCCACTTATTTCCCCGAGAAGTAGCGAATTACCGGAACGCCGATGTACTACATTGCTTTGAACGCAAGTACGAAGACATGATGGACTCGCTTTACTATCTCGGTCCGTTACGAGAGTACCCGCAACGTTGGTATCAGTGGGGTGAAGCAACTCCAGATGACGTTGGTCAACGTGGCGAGCGGACGGTGAACGCTATCCTCGCCGCCACCCGATCCGGAGAGATGCGCCTCATGCCTCGGAAGCCCGACGAGAACGGCAACTTGGTTGGGCACGCCAAGGACGAAGAGATTCCCTTCCAGCACATGCTCTCCGAATGGCTGAAGAGACTAGGGTTGATTGACGAATTCAGAATCCAGGAGATCGCCGGTGGAACGAACCTATATCGAGCAATGATCAAGACTCCTGGATCGACCGTACCCACGGCGCTGACGGACATTGGATTCGGCGTGTCTCAGGTCCTGCCCGCGCTGGTCCTGCTCCACTACGTTCCAGAAGGCTCTACGGTACTCATGGAGCAGCCAGAGATCCATCTTCATCCGGCGGTCCAGAGCGACTTGGCCGACGTCATGCTGCAAGTTGCCGAGGATAGACGAGTGCAGATTATCGTGGAGAGCCATAGCGAGCATTTGTTGCGGCGCCTGCAACGGCGGGTGGCGGAAGGGGCTGTGAGTTCTGATGACGTGAAATTGTACTTCGTATCCTCTAACGAAGACGGGGCGACACACGCCGACCTTGAAGTCAACGAGTACGGCGAGATCAAGAACTGGCCGGACAATTTTTTCGGCGACGAGATGGGCGAGATCGCGGCGATCACGGAAGCCGGCTTGAGGAGAAAGATGGAGGGAGCCAGATGACGATTTTCGTTGTCGACACGAACGTCGCGATAGCCGCAAACGGTCGTGGGACCCATGCCGATCTTCAATGTCAGAAATCCTGCGTCGAGACACTTGCGGCCGTCGTCAAAGAGGAGACCATCGCGATCGACGACGCCGGCTTGATTTTCGAGGAGTACGCTAAGCACCTCAGGCGCTCCGGTCAGCCGGGAGTGGGCGACCTGTTCCTGAAGCACGTGTTCGACCATCAGTATCGACTTGGTCGGATCCGCAGGGTTACGCGGACGCGCTCCGCCGACACCCGGCGGGGCTTCGAAGAGCTGCCGGAGAACACCTTCGATCCTTCGGATCGTAAGTTCCTGGCCGTGGCTGCCGCCGCACAGGCCGTTATCCTGAACGCGACCGACAGCGACTGGGACGAACAGCCAGCACTGCTTAGCCAACTGGACGTGCAAGTTCGCCAGCTCTGCCCACAGCATGCCCAGAAGGCGGTTCCGGGGCACCGATGACGCGGGAAGGTGAGTCCGGGCCCCGGTCGGTTCCGAAGTACCCGAGCACTCCGTACTGGCCCTGGTCGCCCGCGGTCGGTCGTGGCGACGCGGTGCACGGGAATCCCGATCGATTCGTCGGAGACACCGTGGTGGTGACCGAGAAGCTGGACGGCGGCAACACGCTCCTCCACGCCAGCAAGGTCTATGCGCGGAGCGTCTCGGTGCCTTCCGAGGGCAAGTGGATGGCCATGGTGAAGAAGCACCATGCCTGGAAGGTGACCGAGCCGGATGTCTATCTGTACGGCGAGGACATCTACGCGGTGCACAGCATCGCGTACGAGCCCGTGGCGGAGGATCGGACCTTCCATGCCTTTGCGCTTCGGGACGGCGACCGCTTCGGCTCGTTCGCCGAGGTCGAGCAATACGCGGGCGACCGTGACATACCGGTCGTGCCCGTCCTGTTCAGGGGGTGTTTCAGCTCGGTGTCCGAGATCCGCGCGTTCGTGGACAGGGCGCATGGCGAGCCGTCCTCTCTCGGCGGGAAGCGGGAGGGCGTCGTGTTGCGGCTGGCGCGGGGATTCCCGGCGACGGAGTTTCTGGACAACGTCTGCAAGAGCGTCCGCGTCGGCCACGTCCAGACGGACGAGCACTGGACCCGCAACTGGCGGCCGTGCCGGATTGCACGGCCTTGACGCCTCAGAGCCCCCGCAGCCCTTCCGTCAGGGCGATGGACACTCCCCACGGGTCGGTCAGCAAGGCGTATCCGATGCCGGACGGACCGCGACGGTACGGCATGTCGAAGACGACGCCCCGCGCTTCGAGGTCGCGGCAGAACCGTTCGAGGCCGTTCACTTCGAGGCCGATGTGGTCGAGCATGCGACCGCGGGTGGGCGCGCCGCCGGCGTCCGGGTTGTACGAGAAGTTGAAGTTGATGCCCGGCAGGTCGACGGCGTCGTAGCGCCAGCGCATGCCCGGGGTGCCGCCGAACGTCTCCACGTACCAGCGCTGGGCCTCCTCGACCACGTCGTCGATCAGGTAGAGGTGCAGGTGGTGGGACACGATGGGAGCCGGCAGCCGCGCGTTGTGCCGTTGCGCCACCGCGTCGAGGGGGCCGTCGTCGCCGGTGAAGGTCAGGTTGGTCGCGGTCTCGTCGAACAGCTCGATGCGTTCGCCCTCCGGGGTGAAGACGTTCCCCACGCCCCGCGCCGGGGCCGGCGGATCGAACTCGAACCCGGCCGTCGCGACCGCCTCGAGGGACTGGACCCTGAACGCCATGTGGTTCAGGATCGACCCCTCGGTCCCGCCCGACGGATCCCCCTCGTCGAGGAACACCAGCACGTCCGGGAACATGATCACGGTCGTCTCCCCGAGCGCGCCGCGCTCGCCGCCCAGCGCGACCCAAAACCGCGCATTGGCCTCCACGTCCCGCACGTGGTAGTGGAGGTGACCCATCGCGACCCCGGCCTCGTTCGGAGCCGCGATCTGCCCCGACGCCGTCGCCGCCGATCCCGCCAGGAGCACGGTTGCGAGCACGCGAATCAATCTGTGCATCTGATATCCCCTCGCGACGCCCCTCGGAATCGGCGCCCTCCCGCCACAAGGGCGATCCTGGCGACGCTCATGCGGAAAAACACTGTTTTTCGGCAACAGACCTGCCGGTTTCATGGATTCAGAGGCTCCGGCAGAGGCCGGACGGCCCGGAGCGACCGGTCGGAGCCGCCCCCCCCCGGGCGGCGAAGCCACACAACGGCACCCCTTCGGCAACCCCGCGATCCGGCACACCGTCAGCGCGAGAAGAGGTAGGTCATCTTGACCGCGAGCTGGCGGTTGCGGAGCCACGGCGCGTCGTAGTGGCGGTAGATGCCGGGGGTGTACTGCCACATCTGGTCGTACAGCCGCATCTCGTCGTAGGCGATGTAGATGTCGCTGCCCGGGCTGTAGATCCAGTTGAACCGGACGCTGGTGCTGAGCTCCCCGGCCGTCGAGTTGTACTGCGTCAGCGTGCGCAGGGTCATCTCGGGCGAGAGGGCGAAGTCGAAGCGCAGCGACGCGAGGTCGGCGACGAAGTCGCCCCACGGCAGCTCGACCTCGTTGCGGTCGAACCGCAGCTCGGTGGCGATGCGGCTCGTGGCCCGGAGCCCGAGGGTGGCCGTGGTGTTGACGCGGGTGCCGCCGAAGAAGGTCTGCGGCGAGTAGCCCGCCTCGCCGTAGAGGCGGCGCGACGGGTCGCTGCGGTAGCGGTAGTTCCATTCGCCGAAGCGGTACGTGCCGGGGGGAATCGTGACGCCCTGGCCGTAGATGGTGAACGGGATGTCGAGCTGCTCGAAGTGGTCGTTGTACCACACCGTCATCGACGAGCCGTTCTCGAAGTAGGTCCCGATCATGTGGTGGATGCGCCGCGTCAGCAGCCGGTTGTTCTGATCGGTGGTGTAGGTGATGTTCCACATGGGGTCGAACATGCGGATGCCCCAGCGCCCGGGGCGGGGATCCCACTCGCCGTGGAACTTCGAGGTGCGGATGCCGGTGCGGGGCACGAAGCCGACCTCGGCGTTGAAGTTCTCCTGCAGGTCGATGTACTCGCCGTAGATGCTCCACGACGGGCTCAGCCACGTGGCCCGGGCGTATCCCGCCATGTCCCGGCCCCGCTCGCCGGGGCAGCGGCTCCGGGTCACGGCGCTCGCGCCGCAGAGCGCGGTGTCGGTCTTGGCCAGGAATCCGTTGATCGTGAAGTTGCGGTGCACGGCGAGGGTGGTGTCGGCGGCCAGCGTCCGGTTGAAGTGCGCGTCGCCGACGGCGCTCTTGTCGATCACGATGCCGCCGACCTTCGACCGCGCGAGGATGTCGCGGCTGTAGCGCCCGACGAAGAAGTTGTCGCCGGGGCTGCCGAACGCGTCCTGCGTGGTGATGTTCATCGCCGCGACGTTGTGGCGCTCCACCTTGCCCGAGACGCGGGCGCCCCCGACGATGGGCACGGGCTGCCCGGTGTCCGACAGCCCGATGCGCCGGGTGAAGAACAGGTCCGCCAAGCGGCTGAACCCCGACGACGCCCCGACGTTGAACATGCCCGCGTTCTCGAGGAAGAAGTCGCGCTTCTCGGGGAAGAACAGGGGGAAGCGGGTCAGGTTGACCTGCTGCTCGTCGACCTCGACCTGGGCGAAGTCGGTGTTGAGGGTCACGTCGAGGTTGAGGCCGGAGGCGAGGCCGTACTTGACGTCGAGGCCGAGGTCGCGGAACCCGCTGCCGTCGAGCCCGCTCTCCCCGCGGTCCTGCCGCCCGCCGGTCAGCAGGTAGGGGGTCACCCGCAGGTCCATGCCCTGGTCGACGCCGGTGATGCCGGTCATGGTGCCGGCGAGGCTCACCCGGGTGAGGGTGTACTCCTTCGAGATGGGGGCCCAGTACACCTGCTCGTTCTTCCTGCGGATGTTCCGCATGAAGTTGACGCCCCACACCTGCTCCTCGTTCTCGGGGAAGCGCAGGGTGATCATGGGGATGGCGATCTCGGCCGTCCACCCCTCGGGGGTGCGGCGGGCCACCACGTCCCAGACCCCGTCCCAGTTCACGTTGATGTTCGACGTGTTGGTGCCGCGCCAGCCCCCCTCGCCCTCCTCCGACACCTGCTGCTCGAGCTTCGCCCCGAGGGGGCTGGTGACGAACATGTAGCCCGACCGGCGGTCGTGGAAGGTGTCGAGGATGACCTGGAAGTTGTCCTCGTCGAGGAGCCGCAGCGAGTCGCGGCGCATCTCCGTCGCGATGACCGCGTCGGGGACCGAGTCGAAGGCCTCGACCCCGATGTACAGGGCGTCGGCGTCGTAGAGCAGGCGCACCACCGTGCGCTCGGTGGCGGGCTCGCCCTCGGCCGGCTCCTGCTGCACGAAGTCGTCGACGACGGCGGCCGTGAGCCACGCCTCCTCGTCGAGCCGGCCGTCCATGACCGGGGGCGAATCGACGCGCTGCGGCTCCACCCGCAGGGACCGGCCCAAGGAAAAGCCGGCCTGAGGCGCGTCGCTCCCTTCGAGGACCAGCGACTGGCCGCCGCCCTGTGGGGCGCCGCCGTTCCCGCCAGCGGACGCTGACTGGGCGGCGGCCGGAGGGTCGTCGTTTCCCGCGGCCGCCGACTGGGCGGCGGCCTGCGCCCCGACCCCGACCGCGCAGAGTACGGACACCAACAACCGGGCTATTCGCATGTTGGCGCTATTATAGCCGCGTGAAGGAGAACAGCCGATGAAGGAACGCCTGCTCCGCGTACTGAACGAGACGCAGGAGTACTTCGACCGCAGCACCCGCGCCCTGACCGAGGACGACTCGGGCTACGCCCCCGCGGACGGCACGTTCACCGCGGCCCAGCACGTGGCGCACGCCGCCCAGACCATCGACTGGTTCGTCGAGGGCGCGTTCAGTCCGGCCGGGTTCAGCCTGGATTTCGAGGCGCTCGATCGCAAGGTGCGCGAGGTGACGTCGCTCGCCGACGCCCGCGCGTGGTTCGCGCGGGCGGTCGAGCAGGCCCGCCAGGCGATCGAATCGACGTCGGACGACGACTGGAGCCGCCCGTTGCCGGCCGGCCCCATCCTCGGCGACCAGCCGCGCGCGGCGATCTTCGGGGCGATCACGGACCACACGGCGCACCACCGGGGCGCGTTGACGGTGTACGCGCGGCTCCGCGGCAAGACCCCGCCGATGCCCTACATGGAGTGAGCCGACGCCGGGTTGCCCGGGACGCCGATGGCATCCGCCGGCCTCGCGCCGCCGGCCGCCGACAACGGCGCGACCGCACGTGGGAAGTCTGCGCCGCGGCAACCGCGCCGACGGCCGGGCGGGTCGGGCGGGCGCGGCGGAGCAGCCTACCGGCGGGGCCGGTAGGTCCACTTCGTCAGCCGCAGGGCACCGCCGACGCCGTCGTGCGAGAGGGTGCCGTTCAGCCGGGTGGTCTCCTCGATACGCGCCTCGATCCGGAAATGCCCGTGCTCGGGGTGGGTCGCCTCGGCGACGAGATCGAGGGTGTCGGGATCGAACTCGATGACGTCGAACGCCACCGTCGCCGGGTTCAGCATCTCGCCGGTGATGGTGTCGCCATCGACCTCGAACCGCACCGTCGAGGCGTCGTAGCCCGACTCGGGAATCCACTGCCCCGACCACGTGCCGCGCAGGGCGTCGTTCTGCGCGAAGGCCGGCAGGGTCACCAGAAACGCTCCCAGCAGGAAACCGGCTTGGACGATTCTCATGGCCATGTCCTCCACGATGGCGCGCCCAGGGACGCGCCGAATCCGCGCCGCGGACGATGGGACCGCCCTCGGCTCAAGGCGCCGCCGCTCCCGGGCGTCCGCGCTTCCGAGGTTGTGGGTTCGGCGGCCCGCCGGCCGCCGTCCGATCCGCACCGGAGACCGCTGGCGGGGTCTCGGACCGCGGCGGCTGCCGGCGGCCGGATCGGGAAAGGCGGTGGACCCGCCTTCCCGCGAAGTCTACGAAAAACCGGTTCGGGGGTAAAGTACCGCCATGACAGCATCCAACCCTCTCGCGATCGCCGGTCTCGCCCTCGCCGCCGGCCTGCTCGCGGCGTCCGCCGCGGGGCAGCCGCGCGTCCACGAGATCCGCGTCGAGAGCCCCGCCATGGCCTCGGGCGAGACGATGCCCCGGCGGTACACGCCGGACGGACACAATGTGTCGCCGCCCATCATCTGGAGCGGCCTGCCGGAGGGCACCCGCGAGATCGCCGTGGTCTGCGCCGACTTCGGGGCCGGGAGCCCGCCGCCGTGGGTGCACTGGATCGTCTACGGCATCCCCGCGACCGCGGACGGGCTGCCCGAGGGGCTGCCGATCCTCGCGGAGACCCCGATGCCCACGGATCTCGGCGGGGCGATCCAGGGGCTGAACGGGTGGCGGCGGCCCTACTACCGGGGGCCGGCACCGCCGGCGGGCACGCCGCATCTGTACCACTTCACGGTGTACGCGCTCGACGAGGCCTTGGGGCTCGAGCCCGGCCTGACGCGGCGGAAGCTGATCGAGGCCATGGACGGGCATATCATCGGGCGCGGAGACCTCGTGCCGATCTACGAGCGGTTCTAGGGAGCGCGCCGGAACCGTTTTTGCCGGTGGAAGGACGCCGGCATGCCGAGAGATGACGGTCGGGCGGCGGCTTGTCCCCGCGGCGGTTCGACCAGGAACGTGCGCCACCGACCGGTCCACTCCGCCGGGGTGACCGGGGGCGGGCGACGCGGGGCGGAAGCGGCAGAACCGCGGTCCGGCGAGAGACGCGACAGGAGCAACCGATGAAGCAAAAGAGTCCAGAGCTCATCTCCCGGCGCGCCCTGCTGCGCCGCGCGGGCGCGGCGGCGGCGGCCGGGGCGGCGGCCGGCGCGGGCATGCCGGCGGCGGAGACGCCGGCGGTAGCCGCCGCGACGCCACCGCCGGCCGCACCGGCCCCGGGCGCTTCCCAGGCCCCCGCGCCGGCGCCGCCCCGCGCCGCCTATGAGCACTTGACGGCCGACGAGGCCGACCTGCTCGAAGCCATCGCCGACCAGTTGATCCCGAGCGACGACCTCGGCCCCGGCGCGGTGGCGGCCGGCGCCGTCGTCTACATCGACCGGGCCCTCGGGGGCGCGCTCTCCGAGTCGCGCGACGCCTACCGCGCCGGCCTGGCCGCCTTCGACCGCTACTGCCGGGCCTCGCGCGGGGCGCCGTTCCGCGAGCTGCCCCACGTCGACCAGGTCTCGGCCCTCATCGACGTCGAGACCGGCGCCGCCACCGGCGCGCGCACCGGCTTCGCGGGCAGCTCCGCCGCGTTCTTCAACATGGTGCGCGGCCACGTCCTGCAGGGCACCTTCGGCGACCCCTACTACGGCGGCAACCGCGACTACGTGGGCTGGGACCTCATCGACTATCCCGGCGTGCGGACGGCGGTGTGGCCCCGGCTGCAGTCGCAGCTCGAGGCCGGCGAGCTGCCGCCGCGCCGCCGGTCGGCCTACGACACCGAGTACTTCGACAAGGCGGTGGTCGACGCCGCGACCGGGGAGGCGCGCCATGGCGACTAGACTGCCGGGAACCGACGTCGTCATCGTGGGGCTCGGGGCGGCCGGCGGCGTCGCCGCGCTCCCCCTCGCCGAGGCCGGGCTCGACGTGATCGGGCTTGAGGCCGGGGGACGCCTCACCCGCCGCGACTTCGCCCCCGACGAGATCCGCAACAACGTGCGGGCGTGGCCGTTCTCGGTCCAGAAGTGCGCCACCGAGGTGCCGACCCTCCGGCGCACGCGGTCGGAGACCGCGGCCCAGGGCGGCGGCCACCCCATGATGAACGCGGTCGGCGGCACCACCCTGCACTACTGGGCGCAGAGCTGGCGGCTCAACCCGTGGGACTTCGAGGTGGTCTCGGCGACGACGCGGCGCTACGGCCGCTCGCGGCTGCCCGAGGGGACGACGGTCGAGGACTGGCCGTTCGGCTACGCCGAGCTCGAGCCGTACTACGATCGCGTCGAGCACGAGATCGGCGTCTCGGGGCAGGCGGGCAACGTCGAAGGCCGGCGCGACGGGCGGGGCAACCCGTTCGAGGGCCCCCGCCGACGTGACTACCCGATGCCCGCGCTGCGCTGGACGGGCTTCCTCGAAGGCATGGCGGACGCGGCGCGCTCGCTGGGGTGGCAGCCGTTCCCCGGCCCCGCCGCCATCAACTCCCGCGCCTACCAGGGCCGCTCGGGCTGCATGTACCACGGCTACTGCAACCGGGGCGGGTGCCACGTCGACGCCAAGAACTCGCCGGCGGTGACGACCATCCCGCGGGCCGAGGCGACGGGGCGGCTGAAGGTGGTCACCCACGCCCACGTGCGGCGCGTCGAGACCGACAACCGCGGCCGCGTGACCGGCGTCACCTACCTGCAGGACCGGGAGGAGTTCTTCCAGCCCGCCCGGTTCGTGCTGCTCGCCAGCTATACGTACGAGAACGTGCGGCTGCTGCTGCTGTCGAAGTCGCGGGCGTGGCCCCTCGGCCTCTCGAACAACCGCGCGCAGGTCGGCCGGCACTACCTCAGCCACCATCAGGGGGCGGGGGTGACGGCGCTCTTCCCCTACGACACCCACGCCTGGTACGGCCTGCCCGCGCAGGGCGTCGCCGTCGACGACTGGGCCGACGACAACTTCGACCACGGCGGCATCGACTTCATCGGCGGCGGCAACCTCTGGGTCTACTCCGACCGGCGCCCCATCGCCGCCGCGGGCATGAGCACGTTCGGGCGCGCCCCGGCTTGGGGCTCGGCGTGGAAGAGGTTCATCCGCGAGAACGCGGACCGGACGAACAGCGCCTACATCCAGAAGACCACCCTGCCCTACGAGTCCAACTACCTCGACCTCGACCCGACGGTCACCGACCCCGTCGGCGACCCCGTGATCCGGGTGACGGCCGAGTACAAGCGGAACGAGCTGGCCATCGCGGAGTTCCTGCAGGACAAGATGGAGCGGTGGTACCGCGCGGCGGGGGCGGTCGAAGTGCAGCGCGGCGGCCTCGGCGGGCAGATGGGGGTTTCGACCCACGCCTACGGCGGGACCCGGATGGGCGACGACCCCGAGACCAACGTGGTCGACCGCTACGGGCTATCGCACGAGGTGCCGAACCTAGGCGTCCTCGGCGCCTCGGTGATGGGGACGAGCGGCACCCGGAACCCCACCCTGACGGCGCAGGCCCTGGCGTGGCGCACGGCCGAGCACGTGGTGGACAACTGGCGGTCGATCGCGGAGTAGCCCCGGCGTGGCCGCGAGAGAGCAGGACGGCGGAGCGTCGGTTCTCCGCCGCCAGGACGGCGGAGGAGGCGAGCCGGCGGCGGGCGCGGGCAACCGCGCGTGAGCCCGTCGCCGCCGCCCGCCTCGTCCGCCGAGGCGCCCGCCTGACGAGGCGTGAGGAGGGCGCGGCCCGGGCTACGCGAGGACGCGCAACACGACCCGCCGGTTCCGCGCCCGCCCCTCCGAAGTGTCGTTGGGCGCCACCGGCTGGTCTTCGCCGTAGCTGATGATGCCCATCTTGTGCAGAGGAAGCTGGTGCGCCTCGTGGAGATAGCGCCGGGCGTTGTCGGCGCGCGCCATGCCGAGACGCGCGTTGTTCTCGGGCGAGCCGGTGCCGTCGGTGTGCCCTTCGATCTCCACGAACGACGCGATCGGCAGCGCCCGCAGGTCGGCCACGAACTGGTCCAGATAGGCCCGGACCTCGTCCGGCAGGGCGGACTGGGAGATCCTGAATCCGGCGACGTTCTCGTCGATCACCATCTCGTACACGAGACGCCGGTTCGCGTTCTCGATGGTGTTGCCCAACTGGTCGGCGGTCCGCTGCGCCATGTCCGCCGCCATCTGCGCCGAGTTGGCGACCGCGAACGCGTTCTGGGCGGTCTGCTCGACCGCGTCGATGCGGGCCGCCTGTTGCTGTACGATGGCCTCCGAATCGTCCAGGTCGCGGCGCACCTCGGCGATCTGCGCGCCGACCTGCGCCTGAATCTGTGCGGCGGTCTCTTCGACGTGACCGGTCGTGGCGATGCAGCCGCCGAGCAGAGCCGCGCCCGCCACCACCGCTACCGATGCCGTTACTCGCATGAGGGTCCTCCCTGCCGGGTCCGATCCGCCTTGCCCATGTCCCTCCGCCCTGCCCCGCCGGCAGCGTGGGCGGCGGCGGCCGGCACCGGGACGCATCCCGCACGGCGGGATTACTGACTGTATCGGCGCGGCGCTTTCGGAACTTCACATGACGCCGCCCCGCCGGCCGCACTTTCTTTGCGCGGCCCTCGCGTTCCTGCTGGCCGGCGCGGCCGTTCCCGCCGCGGGCGCGCAGCCGGCACCGGCGAACCCGTCCGGTCCCGGGACCGCCGCCGGCATCGTCCGCCCCGTCGTCCGGCCGCCGCGCGTGGCCGACCCGCCGGTCATCGACGGCCGCCTCGACGATCCGGCGTGGCGCGGCGCCGCCCACATCACCGAGCTCGTGCAGCGACGGCCCCTCGACGGCCCGCCAGCCACCGAGGCGAGCGACGTCTACCTCGCCTACGACGACGATCACCTCTATATCGGCCTGCACGCGCACTACACGGACCCCGGCATGATGCGAGCGAACCGGCGCGACCGCGACCAGACCGTCGAGGACGACCTGTTCCTGATCTACTTCGACCCGTTCCTCGACCAGCAGCGGGCCTACGTCTTCACCGTGAACGGCTACGGGGTGCAGGGAGACGCGATCCTGCGGGCGGGGGCCCTCGGGGGCGGCCGCTTCGGCGTCCCCCGCGGCGACCCCTCGTGGGACGTGCTGTTCGACACCGCCGCCCGCCTCGTCGCCGACGGCTTCGTCGCCGAGATGGCCATCCCGTTCAAGAGCCTCCGCTATCCGCAGCGGGAAGCGGGGGCCCCGCACCAGTGGGGCCTGCAGATCGCCCGCACCATCGGCGGCAAGGACGAGGCGGACGTGTGGTCGCCCACGTCGCGCGACATCGCCGGCTTCCTGCCCCAGATGGGCCGGCTGGACGGCATGACGAACCTCTCGCGCAGCCACAACCTCGAGATCCTGCCCACCGCCACCGCGACCCGGTTCGGCGCCCTCGACCGCGGCACCGGCCGGTTCGACGAGGGGGACCTGTCGCCCGAGGCCGGCGTCAACATCAAGTACGGCGTCACGTCCAACCTCACCGCCGACGTCACGTTCAACCCCGACTTCTCGCAGATCGAGTCGGACCTGCCGCAGATCGAGGTCAACCAGCGGTTCGCGCTGTTCTATCCCGAACTGCGGCCGTTCTTCCTCGAGGGGGCCGAGATCTTCAACATCCGCGCGCCGATCACCGCCGTCCACACCCGCACCATCGTCGACCCGGCGTACGGCGCCAAGCTGACCGGCAAGGTCGGACGGACCACCCTCGGGTTGATGTACGCCAACGACGCCGAGCCGGGGAACGTGGACGACCGCGCGGACCCCGCCTTCGGGCAGGCCGCGCACACCTTCGTGGGCCGGGCGCGCTACGACCTCTACGCCGAGTCGCACGTCGGGGCCGTCTTCACCGACCGGGAGCTGCTCGACGGCTACAGCCGCCTCGCCGGCGTCGACTCGAACTTCCGACTCGGCGACACCCACGCGGTCGCCTTCCGCGCCATGGCCACCGACCACCGCGACCGAGCGGGCGCGGAGACGACGGGCCGCCTGCTCGACGCGCGGTTCAGCAAGAGCGGCCGCAACCTGCGCTACGCCCTGTCGTCCTACTCGCTGTCGCCCGAGTTCAGGACCGACATCGGCTTCGTCCGCCGCACCGACCAGCGCTACACGTCGGTCACCGGGGGCTACCGCTGGTGGCCGGAGCACTGGCTCCGCAACTGGGGGCCCGAGTTCGTCTACGGGCGGAACTACGACTTCGCGGGCGTCCTGCAGGACGAGATCGCCGACGCCGGCATCAACCTCGCCCTCGCCCGCAACATGTTCGTCGCCAGCAACGTCCGCCGCGAGCTCGAGCGGTTCGGCGGCATCGACTTCCACAAGACGCGCGCGCGAGTGTTCGGCCGGGTCGACACCAGCCGCCGGGTCGGGGTGTCCCTGGAGTACCGGCGCGGCGAGCAGATCCGCTTCGACGCCGACGCGCCCTACCTCGGCCGGGAGCAGGGCATCACCGCGAGGCTCAACCTGCGCCCCGTCCCCCGCCTGCGATCGGCGATCAACGTCACGACGAACCGGTTCACGGACCCCCGCCACGGGGGCGGCGCGGTGTTCGACGTCCGGATCTACCGCGCCCTCACGACCTACCAGTTCAGCAACCGCCTGCTCTTCCGCAACATCAGCGAGTACAACACGCTGCGCGGCAAGCTCGACCTGAACTTCCTGCTCACCTACCGCGTCAACGCGGGCACCGTCTTCTACGCCGGCTACGACGACCACTATCAGCAGGCCGACCGGCTCGACGGCGATCTGCTGGACTGGCACGAGGTCGGCGGCGGACGATCGAGCTGGACCTGGCGCCAGCGCACGAACCGCGCGGTGTTCCTGAAGTTCCAGTACCTCTTCCGCTACTGACGCCATTGGGCGCAACTGCACGCCCCTGGACCGACGCGGGTTTCAGCGTCGTAGTCGTAGCCAGCGGCCGGGCGGGCGGCGGCCGCCGGTACCCGCCCGCTTCGGGCCGCGGCATCGGCCACGGTATATTAGGACGTGACGACCACACCGGGGCCCGCGTCCGCCGACGCCCGGCCCGACCGCCTCATGGACAACCCGCGCCACGCCCCGGCCGGCCCCGTCGGCGCGGGGACCGGCGTCCTGCTGATCGCGGTCTTCACCATCGCCACCTGCGGCCTGATCTACGAGCTGCTCGCGGGCACCATCGCGAGCTACCTCCTCGGCGACAGCGTCACCCAGTTCTCGACGGTCATCGGCGCCTACCTGTTCTCGATGGGCGTGGGGTCGTACCTGTCGCGCCACGTCCGCCGCGACCTGCTGGTGCGGTTCATCGAGGTCGAGATTCTGGTGGGCCTCGTCGGCGGCCTCTCGTCGCCGGCGCTCTTCTTCGCGTTCTCCGAGGTGGACGCGTTCCGGGTCGTGCTCTACGGCTGGGTCTTCGTCACCGGGGTGCTCGTGGGGCTGGAGATCCCGTTCCTCATCCGCATCCTCAAGGACGAGTTCCCGCTGCACGACCTCGTCTCGCGCGTCCTCTCGCTCGACTACCTGGGGGCGCTCGCGGCGTCGCTGCTGTTCCCGCTGTGGCTCGTGCCGCAGGTCGGCCTGATGCGGTCGTCGTTCGTGTTCGGGGGGCTCAACGTGGCGGTCGCGGTGTGGACCTGCCACTACTTCCGGCGGCGCCATCGCCAGCCCCGGCTCACCGCCCAGGCGTACGGCGCGCTCGTGGTGCTGGGGCTCGGCGCGGTGTTCGCCGACGACCTAACGGCGTGGTCCGAACGCCGGCTCTACGACGACCCGGTGGTCCTGTCGCGGTCGTCGCCCTACCAACGCATCGTGCTGACCCGCGGCGACGACGGGGTCCGCCTGTTCCTGAACGGCAACCTGCAGTTCTCGACCCTCGACGAGTACCGCTATCACGAGGCGCTGGTCCATCCCGGGCTGGCCGCGGTGGCCGCGCCCCGCCGCGTGCTCGTGCTGGGCGGGGGCGACGGCATGGCGGTGCGCGAGATCCTGAAGGACGACCGCGTCGAGGAGATCACGCTCGTGGACCTCGACCCGGTGATGACCGACATCTTCCGCGACCACGAGGCGTTCGCGGCCCTCAACGGCCACGCGCTGCGCTCGCCCCGCGTCGAGGTCATCAACGCCGACGCCTTCGTCTGGCTCGAGTCGAGCGCGGACCGATACGACTTCATCGTCGTCGACTTCCCCGACCCCCGCACCTACTCGCTCGGCAAGCTGTACACGACCACCTTCTACCGGCGGCTCGCGGGCCGCCTCGACGCGGGCGGCGCCGCCGCGGTCCAGAGCACCTCGCCCCTCGTCTCGCGTCGGGCGTTCTGGTGCGTCGTCGAGACGGTCCGCGCGGCGGGGCTGCACGCCCGGCCCTACCACGCGCCGGTCCCGACCTTCGGCGAATGGGGCTACGTGCTGGCGTCGCCCGAGCCGCTGCCGCTGTCCGAAGCGTTCCCGCCGGGCCTGCGCTACCTGACGCCGGCGATCGCGCGGTCGCTGTTCGAGTTCCCCGCCGACATGGCGGCGCTGCCGGTGGAGGTCAACCAGTTGAACAACCAGATCCTGGTGCAGTACCACGCGGCGGGCTGGGAGCAGTACGCGCGGAGCCGGCCCGAGCAGGAATCTGCGCCGTAGGCGCTCATGACGAAGTCCTCCCGCCCCGACGCCGCTGGCCGCAGCGGCCGGACGAGGCGTACCAGCATCTGCCGACCTCATCCGGGGCGACCTGTTGGACTGGCACGAGGTCGGCGCCCGCCCCCCGGACCCGACCTGTGGCCCCAGCGCGCACGAACCGCGCGGTCTTCCTGAAGTTCCAGTACCGCTTCCGTGTTGACGCGGGTCGGCACCGACTGCACGCGTCACGGCTTGACAGCGCGGCCGCGTGCGTGGTGCAATCCAAGTATAGGCAACTATAGGCATGCAGATCATGGCAGACGCGACGGAACGCCCGTTGACGACCGCCCAGGTGGCCGCGATGGCCGGCGTGCATCGGGATACGCTGCTTCGCTGGCTGCGAGAGCGCCGAGTGCCCGAGCCGCGCCGGGACCGTCACGGCTGGCGCGTCTTCACCGTCCGCGAGGCGGCGGCGGTCACGGACTACGCGAAGGGCGACACGTCGTTCCCGGCGGCCGACGCCCCGGATGTGGTCGACACTCCGCTCGCCCGGCTGAGGCGGATCGACTGGGACTTCCCGACCGCCAAGACCGACTATCTGACCCACGGCCTGCACCCCTATCCGGCGAAGTTCATTCCCCAGATCCCGAACGCCCTGATCCAGGAGCTGTCGTCGGTGGGCGACACGGTGGCCGACATCTTCTGCGGCAGCGGCACGACGCTGCTGGAGGCGCTGCAGCTCAAGCGGCACGCGATCGGCATCGACGCCAATCCGCTCGCGGCCTTGATCAGCCGCGCCAAGACGACGCCGCTGACGGATCCGGAGTTCGCCGAGCTGGACGAACACCGCCGGGCCTGCGAGCAGACCCTGATGCGGGCGGCGTCGCCGACCGGTGATCTGTTCCACGACGGACGGCCGCTCCGATCGTCGGGGTGGAGGCCGGCGCGGAAGGTCTGTGAGTTCTGGTTCGCGCCGCACGTCGTCGAGGAGCTGGCGGAGCTGCGGCTTCTCGTCGGCCGCCTGTCGAGCGAGCCGGCACGGACGCTCTGCACCGTCGCCCTGTCGGCGATCATCGTGTCGGTCTCGAAGCAAGACTCCGACACCCGATACGTCCGACGGGAGAAGGCCATCGAACCGGGCGACGCGGTGCGCCGCTATCTGAGCCAGCTCGACACCGCCACGCGGGCGGTGCGCGAAATGAGCGCCCTCATCGAAGATCGGTTCCGGTGCGAGGTCATCGGCGCCAACGCGCTGGACGCCCCCCTCACGATGCCCTTCGACCTGGTCGTCACGTCGCCCCCGTACCCGAACGCCTACAGCTACCACCTGTATCACCGGACCCGCCTGATGTGGCTCGGACACGATCCCGCCCGGTTCAAGGAGGTCGAGATCGGGAGTCACCGGAAGTACAGCGCCAAGGGAAGGAACCGGGCGACGCCGGAGACGTTCCGGCGGGAGTTCGATGCGATCTTCCCGTGGCTGCGGGAGCGGCTGAAGGTTCGGGGCTACGCCTGTTTCGTCATCGGAGACTCCAGGGTCGACGGCGCACATGTCGACAACGCGTCGTTGCTCGCCGCGGCGGGGGCGGACGCCGGCTTTCAGGAGGCGGCCCGGATCTCGAGAACCATCGCGCCGACGCGCAAGAGCTTCAACCCCAGGATAGGACGGATCAAGAAGGAGAACATCCTGATCCTCCAGAAGGTGTAGCGGTCATGGATGGCCTGACGTGCCGAATCAAGGAGTACATCCAGCCGTTCGAGCGCCGGCTCGCGCTGGAAGAGCTGCGCGCACTGGCCGGCGGCCCGGTGATCCCGGTCGACGGCGACGATGCGACGGCGTCTATCTTCTCGGTCGCGCGGGCCCGCGACGCCGCGGCCCTGCGTGACGCCCTGGCGTACTGGCACTCCGTCGGCGACCGCATGGACGGGATGACGACGCAGCTCCGGCGCGAGGCGACCGTGGAGTTCGCCCGGAGCGGGGCGACGGGCGGCGGGCTGGCGGAGATCATGCGCGCCCGGCTGTTGGCGAAGCTGCCGAACAAGCGCTGCCTGCGTTACGCCACGCACGGGCTGCACGAGTACCGGGGCAAGTTCTTCCCGCAGCTCGTGCGCGCCCTGATGAACATCGTGAAGCTGCCCCGGGGCGGCGTCGTCCTCGATCCGATGTGCGGGAGCGGCACCACACTGGTGGAGGCGCGCCTGTCGGGCCGCACCGCCTACGGACTCGACATGAACCCGCTGTCGGTGTTCATCACCGACGTGAAGTGCCGGGCGCTGACGCTCGACCCGGGGGCGCTTACGGACGCCTGCGACGCTCTCCGGGGGGATCTCACCGCGCCGCCCAAGCGGTGCGGTGGTACGGGACGCCTGGCCGGGCTGGCGGCACGGGATCGGGAGTATCTCGAGCGGTGGTTCGCCGGCCGCACGCTCCGGGAGCTGGATCGCATAGACGCGGCCGTACGGCAGCTCCCGACCCCCACGCTCAGGAGCTTCTACCTAGTCTGCCTCAGCAACATCCTGCGCGGCGTCTCCCAGCAGAAGAACGACGACCTGCGGGTCCGGCGCGAGGAGACCGAGCTGGCCGCCGGCGAGACGATCGCCCGTTTTCTCGACCAAGCGGCGCGCTCGACGAGAACCGTCGCGGCCTTCCTCGCCGAGCGGGGCGGCGCGGGAATGGGCCGGCATGCCGTACGGGAGGCGGACGCCCGCCAAGCCGCGGACGCGCTGCCGTCGCTGGCCGGCAAGGTCGACGCGGTGGTCACCTCGCCGCCCTACGCCACCGCGCTGCCCTATCTCGACACCGATCGGCTGAGCCTCGTCTATCTCGGCCTGTTGCCGCGCGAGCACCATCGAACCCGGGACACGACGATGATCGGCAACCGCGAGGTCACGACCGGCACCCGCACGGAGTATTGGAAGTTCTACGCGGAGAACAAGTCGCAGTTACCCCGGAACGTGCGCGGCGTGATCCAACGCATCGACAAGCTGAACGCGGGCGGTGACGCCGGCTTTCGCCGTCGCAATCTGCCGGCGCTGCTGTCGAAGTACTTCTTCGACATGCGCGACGTCCTCCGGCAGACGTTCTCGCTGCTCCGGCCGGGCGGCACGCTGTTCCTCGTGATCGGCAACAACCGCACGACGGCCGGCGGACGTCCGGTCGAGATTCGCACCGCGGACTACCTCGGAGAGATCGGGAGGGGAATCGGATTCCGGCCCGCGGGGGACATGGC
The DNA here is from genome assembly GCA_963664545.2 of Vicinamibacterales bacterium. GTDB lineage: Bacteria > Acidobacteriota > Vicinamibacteria > Vicinamibacterales > UBA8438 > JAJEEA01. Next base: position 6,623,936 of record OY761475.2, read on the forward strand.
GATGGACATGCTGGTCTCGCGGGACATCTTCAGGAAGAACGCCGTCCCATCGGAACGGATCGTGCGGCTCGACAAGCCTCAGTAGTAGCCGTACCGCTTCTCCGAATTGCGCACGGCGTGACGGCACAGCAGCAGGTGCACCGCGTGCTCGTCCGTCCCCTGCTGGATCACTTCCACGTCGTAGTCATGGCCGGCGGCCGGGCCGGCCTTCTCGATACGCAGGATGTCGCCGACCCGGCCGGCGCTTCGGAGCGCTTCGCTCCGTAGCCGGAAGTCGTGCTTGTCGGGCCAGGTCATCATGTTCACGAGGATGACGTCGTCCCCCAAGCGCATCCGCACCGCGGTCCGGTCGTGCTTACCGCGTTTCTCGGAGTCCTCCCGGAACGCGCCGGGCCAGCCCCAGAAGCCGGGATGGGCGTCGCGGGCGGCGAGCGGCACGAACAGCTCGGGCGACCGCCGCGAGGTTCCCGGCGATGTCTGACCACTGCCGGCGTCCGTCTGCTGCAGGGTCATGACGAACCCGCGCGGATCCGTGACGGTGGAAGGCACGACCGCCTCCGGGCCTTTTCGAGCACCGTCACGTTCCGCAGGTGCCGGGGCTCGAGGCTCCGTCCGGGCGCCGAACGGGTGATCGGCATGGTCGGATCGAACGCGGTCGTCCCGCTCCACCCCGTCCGCCGCCGGTGCGTCGGCTTCCGAAGGCGTGAGACCCGCGACGGTCAGGCGCGCGAGGAGCAGGTTGTCGAGAACCCGCGCGGTGCCGGTGGAGAGATCGGCCCAGGCGTCCAGCCTCTGCTCGATCGAGCGCAGAACCGCGGCGTCGCGCGGCTCGGCCATGTCCAGAGAGACGCGGACGGCGGCCTCGTAGTTGGTGAACAACCCGCCTTCGGTCAGGTTGCCAGAGCCGACCAGGACGTCGGCGGCGGCGTCAGACTTGAACAGGTAGATCTTCGGGTGGAAAGTGAACGGCAGGCGGTTGTGGAAGACGATCACACGACCATCCCGAGACACCGCGTCCAAGAGATCGCGGAGGCCCTCGGCCGAAGTCCCGCCGTGGTCGATGCCGGCGATGATCTCGACAGCGGAGGTGCGGGCGAAGGCCGCCAGAGCCGGGGCGATGTGCCTGGTTCCGGAGCGCTTGACGAACGCGACCGCGGCCCGGAAGGACGTCCACGGTTCGGCGAGGTTGTCCGTGAGGTAATCGCCGATCCGCCCGGACGGCGAGGGCTGGTGGATGAACTCCATCTGCGGGTCCGCTTGGCCGCGCCCGGCAGAATCCTACAGCAGTCCGCGCCGTTCTGCGCCACGAACTACCGCCCGCCGGTCAGCGCGTACAGATTCGCGAACGAGTCCCAGCCGGGCGGCGTGGCTCGAACGGCCGGCTTGCGGCGCACGAAGTGGCGACTCCATCGCTTCGTCAAGTCGTGTTTGGACAAGTCGTGTTTAGACAAGCCGTGTTTGGAGGATGCTCGGCGCGCCCCGGTCCGGTCCCGGTCGGCCGGGGCGCTACTCGAAGCCCGGTCAGGGCCGGGGCGGCCCCTTCGGACCCGCGACCCCGGCACAGTATATTGGGGCGACGACCGCTTTCCGGACCGGCCCTGCCGTATGCTCGTGCTGGGCGGCAGCGACGGCATGGCCGTGCGCGAGATCCTGGTGCAGTACCACGCGGACGGCTGGCAGTAGGATGCGCCGAGCGGGGCCCGAGCAGGAATCCGCTCCGTAGGCGCTCATGACGCAGTCTTCCCGGCTCCGCAGCCGCTGGGCGCACCCCCGACGAGGGATGATCGGGCCCACCCGGCCCAGGCGGCCGGGCGGCAGGTGGCGCGGCGAGGCGGCGATCTGCCGACCGGGACACCGATGAAGAGAGCACCGACGGCCCCCCGACGCGGGCTGACTCGCCGGGACGTGTTGCGGCTGGCACCCGGCGCCGCCGCGACAGCGCTCGGGTGCGGGCCGCGCCTGCCCGCCTCCGCCGAGCGGGCCCTCGACGCCGGCCGCATCGACGGCGCCGTCGTGGGCGCCTCGCACCGGCTCGGGCACCGGCTGCGGGACGGCACCCGGCCCGAGCCGCGGCAGGTGCGCGACGTGCCGGTGGTCATCGTGGGGGCGGGCGTCGCGGGGCTGTCCGCGGCTTGGAAGCTCGCGCGGAGCGGCATGCGCGACTTCGTGGTGCTGGAGCTGGAAGCCCAGGCGGGGGGCAACTCGCGGTGGGGCGAGAACGACGTCTCGGCCTATCCGTGGGGCGCGCACTACCTGCCGGTCCCCACCGCCGAGGCGACCGCGACGCGGGAGCTCGTGGCCGAAATGGGCCTGGTCCTCGACACCGGCCCGGACGGCGAGCCGGTCTACGACCCACGTCATCTCTGCCATGCCCCGCAGGAGCGCCTGTTCGTCGACGGCGGGTGGCGCGAGGGGCTGTCGGGGCGCGACGTGGTGGACCCCGCACCCGGCTCCGCAGAGGCGGCGGAGCTCGCGGCGTTCGAGGCCGACATGCGGCGCTACCAGAACTACCGCGACGCGCGGAGTCGCCGGGCGTTCGCCCTGCCCGTCGCGGCCGGCACCGACGACGCCGCCATCACCGAACTCGACCGGATGTCGATGCGCGAGTACTTCGACCGCGCCGGCTGGTCGTCCCCCCGCCTCCGCTGGTACGTGGACTACTGCTGCCGCGACGACTACGGCTGCACCCTGGAGACGACCTCGGCGTGGGCGGGGTGGCATTACTTCTGCTCGCGCCCCGACGATGTCGAGTACCTGACCTGGCCCGAAGGCAACGGCCGCATCGTGCGGCACTTCCTCGACCGGGTGGGCGGGAACGTGCTCCCCGGGATGCTGGTCTACCGCGTGCGCCCGACCAGCAGCGCCGGGACCGGCGGCGTCGAGGTCGACGCGCTGGACACGCGCACCGAGACCGCGGTGCGGTTCCGCGCGCGCCATTGCATCTACGCGCTGCCCCGGTTCACCGCCCCCTACGTGATCGACGGCTACACGCTGGCCGGCCTGGAATCGTTCACCTACGGCCCCTGGGTGGTCGCGAACCTGACCGTGGACCGGGCGCCGGACGGCGCGGCGTGGGACAACGTGCTCTACGACAGCCCGTCGCTCGGCTACGTCGTCGCGACCCACCAGAGCCTGCGGACGGCGCCCGGCCCCAGCGTGCTCACGTGGTACCTGCCCCTCGCCGTCCCCAACCCCGACGCCGCCCGCGCCTGGATGCTGGAGCGGGAATGGCGCGACTGGGCGTCGCTGATACTCGCCGACCTCGTGCAGGCCCACCCCGACATCGAGTCGCGGGTGTCCCGCATCAACGTTATGCTGTGGGGGCACGCGATGATCCGGCCCGTGCCCGGCTTCATCTGGGGCGAGGCGCGCCGCCTCGCCGCCTCGCCGTACGGCGCGGTCCGCTTCGCCCACTCCGACATGAGCGGCATCTCGGTCTTCGAGGAGGCGCAGTACCACGGCGTGCGGGCGGCCGAGGAGGTGATGCGGGCGCTGGGCCACGCCCACACGACGTCACTTTGAGGGCTCGGGGCGACTACCTCCTCGCTGGGGTTTCTGTCGAATGGCGGGCACCCGCTGGGCCATGCCCACGCGACGTCACTTTGAGGGCTCGGGGCGGCTACCTCCTCGCGGGGTTTCTGTCGAATGGCGGGCACCTGCTGGGCCGTCAGCGTGGACGCCCGCTGGGGGCTGGTTGAGGCGGCGGCGCCGCCCCGCGGCAGCATAGCCGCGAGGCGACGACTTCGGACCGAGGATGCACTGCGGGGCGCGGCTATGTCGCCGCGATGCCCATCTTCTTCTTCAGTTCGGCCAGCGAGTCGGCGCCGGCGCTGGGCGAGGGCCCCGCGAGGGCGCGGTCGATGTCCTCGTCGATGGTGCCGCCGACGTCGGCGAGCTGGTCGTAGGCCTCGGCCAGCGACTCCTCCTCCTGCACGCGGTGCTTCATCTTCTCGAGCATGGCGACGGTGCCCGAGGCGTCGGCGCCGGCGAGCTGCTGGTTGATCTTGCGCATCGACGACGCGGTGCGGGCGCGGGCGCGCAGGGTGATCAGCTCGTTCTCGTACTTGGCGATCTGCCGCTTGAGGTCCTCGACCTTGGCCTGGAGCTGGTCGGACATGCGCCGCTGGGTCTCGTAGTCGCCCCCGACGCGGGCCCCCTGCCGCACCGCGTCGTCCTTCTTCTCGAGGGCGGAGGTGGCCAGGCGCTCCGCCTCAGCCGCGGCCATCTCGCCGGCCTCGGCGCGCCGGAGGAGGAGCATCGCCTTGCGCTCGTAGTCCGCCGCCCGCTTCTTGTGGTCTTCGGTCTCCTTCTGCAGGCGGATGGCCAGCGACTTGACCTGGGCGAGGCTCACCATCGCGGCCTGGAGGTTCTTCTTGAGATCGCGGATGCCCTGCTCGGTCATCTTGATCGGATCCTCGAGCTGGTCCACCGCGGCGTGGGCGTTCGACTGCGCGACCTTGAACATTCTGCGAAAGATACTCATGGCTACTTCTTCCAGTAGGCGAGGAGCTCGGCGCCGTGCTCGGCCAGGGCCAGCGTCAGGGCCCGGATCGAACCTTCGAGCTCGTTCAGATCGAGGTTGGCGAGCTGCAGGGTGTCGCGGTAGAAGATGCGCCGGCCCGTCTCGTCGAGGACGAAGGCGCCGTGCACCAGCGTGTTGTTCATCTGCAGCAGCCGCATGAAGAGGTCGCCGGATTCGGCCGGCACCTCGCCGATCAACTGCTCGAGAATGACGATGGGCGGCTCGCAGTCGATGACCAACTGCTTGATGCCGTTGTCCTCGTCGTCGACCACCACCAGATCGTCGGCCTCGTTCTCCGCCGTGATCGTGAGGCCGAGATCGAGCACGTGGCCCTTCACCGTTTCCAGATGCTCAGACATTCATCGCGCCTCCTCGCGCGTCGCTTCCCGTCCGCGCCGGCTCCGCCGCCCGTGACGCGGGTTCGCCGCCGAGTCGCCGCGGGAGTCGGCCGCGGGCGGCTCGCCCCCCCGGTCGCTCGGGGCGGGACGGGATTCTTCTTTGACTTACGTTCGGCCGGTGCGCCTTGTTCACCGGGCGGCGGCCGCGCGGCGCTCGCGCGCCGAGATGACGACCAGCCGGTCCTCGGCGGCGACCACGGCGTCCGCGCCGGGGTTGGTCTCGATGGTCCCGCCTCCCCGGCGCTGAATCGCCACCGCGATCTTGTCCTCGTCCCGCTTCAGGGCGGAGAACACCTCGAAGAACGGCCGGCCGGCCAGCGCGGACGGCACCGGCACGGTGACCAGGTCCTGCCCCACCCGGGCGCTCAGCAGCTCGCGCAGCACGGTGGAGATGCCGTGGTCGAGGGCCGCCGTCGACATGACCCGGCTGCACAGCTCGGCCCCCACCACGATCTCGTCGGCGTGGGCCCGCTCGCAGTGCCGCACGTTCGCCTCGGTGGCGAGCTCGACGATGGAGTACACGTCGCGGTTGAGGCTCTCGACGGTCAGCGTCGACAGGACCGCCTTGGCATCCCGCGCGCTGTAGTCGAGCGACCGGTCCCCCACGATGACGACGGTCGCGGCGGTGTCGATGCCGGCCCGCTTCAGGTTCTCCTCGGTCACGTCGCCCCGCACGAAGTGGAGGTGGTCGTCCGCGACCGGCTTCGCGTCGACGTCCGCCACCAGCGCGATGTCCTTGCCGGCGGAGCGCGCGTCGGCCCGCAGGTCGGCCAGGATCTCCTTCGTCCGGCCGTTCCAGCCGCACAGGATGATGTGCTTCTCGAACGTGCACGATTCCATTCCCCGGTCCTTCCTCATGCGCTGCTCGACGAAGACCCCGGCGATGGTGGCGGTGAACATGCCGAGCACGCCGATGCCGAAGAACATCAGCACGACGCCGATCAGGCGGCCGCCGAGCGAGACGGGAGAGATGTCGCCGAAGCCGACGGTGGTCAGGGTGACGACCGACCACCACAGCGCGTCGGGCAGCGACCGCCCCTCGAAGTACGCCAGGCCGGCCGTCCCGCCCAGGATCAGCGCCGCGATGACGCCCATGAGCCGGAACAGGTTCTCGCGGCGCATGAACCCGAGAAACCGCCGCAAGGTCTGCGCCACCGCGGAGGTGAGGATGCCCATGTCCTAAGGCGCGGCGGCGGCGCCGGCCTCGACGGTCACGGAGCCGGCCGCCAGCCACGGGCTCCCGGGCCCGCGCCGCCGCGGGAACATACCGGCGGTGGCGGGAGCGCGGCGGTGGCGGGGGCTCACTACAGCGTCAAGCCGATCAGCATGGAGGCGGCGAGGTAGGTCACGCCCTCGATGACCCCGGCCCCCAGGTTGGGCCGCTCCTGCACCAGCTCGTCGGCGAGCCGCGCGCCGGGCAGCAGCACCTTGTCGGCGAAGAGCCGGACCAGCGGCAGCAGAATCAACCCGACCGCCAAGTAGTACCCGAACTCGGTCAGGCTCTCGTTCCAGGAGACGAAGTCGCCCTCGCCGGCGAGGCGGATGACGTTGCCGAAGCCGACGAGGACCCCGGCGAAGGCGACCGCGACGGCGACGTTGCCCGCCTCGATCTGGTCGTGGACGTCGTACGCCGTGATGCGGTCGTAGAGGACCCCGGCCACGACGAGGGCGGCGAGGCCGGTGACCCAGAACACGAGCCCCGACGCCAGCCCGCCCTCGCCGGACATCGCGCCGGCCGTGATCAGACCCACCGCGACGTAGTTGCCCCCTTCGAGGATGCCCACGCCGACGTTGCGGTCCTCGACGATCTCGCGCTCGTTGTCGAAGCGCGAGAACACGAGCCGGTCGTTGACCCAGGCCGACAGGTTGAGCAGCACGATGGCGAGCCCGCCGAAGATGACGAGGCCGATGACGTCGTCGAGAAGGCTGACCGAGGCGGGCCCGGACACCACGCCGCCGAGCACGATGACCAGCCCCAGATAGTAGCCGGCGACGGTGACCGCGAGGGCGAGGTTGTCCTTCTCAAGCAGCTCGACCCGGAGCACGAAACGCCGGTGGAGCGCGTCGTAGACCCACTTGCCGACGGCGAGTAGCACCAGGATGACGGCCAAGTAGACGAAGCCGGCCACTATCTGATCCACGGACATCTCACGCCCTCCCGAAGCCAATCAGCCCGCGACGAAAGCTGCATTCGACGGACGATGCGTCCTGCGCCTCGCCGGGTCCTGGTTCAACGACGTGCCTACTTGCCGAAGCTGCGGACGCCGCCGGCCATGCGGCTCTGGACGCGCTGGCCGAAGGACCGGTTCTGGGCGGCCTGACGCGCCTGCTGGCGGCGGAAGAAGTCGGGGTTGGTCTGCCGGGTCGTGGACCCGTTGGTGCCGTACGCGCCGCCGCCGGGGCCGTAGTAGGTCTGACCCCGGCTCCGCGCGTCGCGGTAGCCGTCCCAGTCGTCGCGGTAGACGGGGCGCCCGAAGCCGCCGATGAGGTTGCTCAGCAGGGCGTACTGGCCGTAGAACTCCCAGAACGACCGGCCTCCGCCGTCGTCGCGCCACTGCCCGTACCGCTCGTCGCCGACCTGCTGGTAGCCGGGCGGATGCTCGCCCCGGTCGACGGCGCCGTCGGACCCCTTCGACAGGACCACCATGCCGAGCGACGACCGGTAGCGGTCGTAGGTCCCGGAATCGACGTCCAGCCAGTCGAGAACGGTCTCGCGGTACACGGGCTCGTCCGAGCCGTCCTGCGCTTCGCCGACGACGACCCGGTACTGGTGCGCGTAGCCGAAGCCCTCGTCGCTCATGTCCTGCAGCACCACCGAGTACTCGGGGTACCGGTCCAGCTGCTCCTCAATGCGTTCGAGCGGCGTCTGGGTGGCGCAGGACGCGGCGGCGAGCAGGGCGGCGGCGAGGAGCGCCGTCGTCCCGCCCCGCCATCCGGGCGCCGGGCCCGTCCCGGTGCGGCGCGCGTCGGCACCGGGGGCCCCCGGCGCCATGCGGCGGCGGCCCGTCCACGAAGGCAGCGAAGGGCGGCGTTTCATTCCGGACTCCCGGGCAGGATGTGGGTGAACTGGTACTCTTCGACCACGCGGCCGGCGGCGGCCGTGAACTCGGTCTCGCTCCACTGCTCGACGCCGACGAAGGCGGTCTCCGCCTCGTCCGCGTACTCCCAGCGGACCACCGGCTCGCCGGCTCCGGCACCGTCGGGGAACTGGTGCCCGGCGTAGGAGGCGTCGAGGCGGTACGCGGCGCCCTCGAAGACGATGGTCGCGGGCGGGTCGTCGTGGTCGAGCACGTGCCGACGGACGTCGCCGGCGATGTCGCCGACGGCGATGCGGCGCGACAGCGACCACGCGTCGCCGGCCCGCTCGAGGTAGCGCTGATCGTCGCCCGCCGTCAGCTCCCACTCCTCGAGGTCGTCGTCGAGGCCCGAGAACCGGTAGCGGGCATAGCCGGTCACCTTCCAGGTGCGCAGGTCGTAGTCGACCAGATAGCCGACCTTGAGCTTCCCGAGGACGAGGTCGGCCAGGGGATCGGGGGCGTCGTCCTCCGGTTTCCGGCCGAACAACCGATCCATCAAGCCCACGATTCAGACTCCCCTCGTCCCAATGCTACCCGCTCCCAGGGGATTCGGCCAAGCGGGGCCGGCCGGCGGCGCAGGGCCGGTGAGTCGGCCCCAATGTGCTACGGTGGAGCCATGCCTCCGACAACGACGCCCCTCTGGACGCTCTCGACTCGGAATCGGCGCTCGGGAACGGCCGATTCCGCGCGCTCGCCGTTCCGCCGCGCGCTCGCCGCCGCCTTCGCCGCCGTCTGCCTGACGGCGGGGCCGGCGGCCGGGCAGGCCCCGTCCGCCGACGCGTTCGTCCCCGTCACCGACGCCATGCTCCAGGACCCCGCCCCCGGCGACTGGCTGACGTGGCGGCGCACCCTCGACGGGTGGGGCTACAGCCCACTCGACCAGATCGACCGCGGCAACGTCGGCGACCTGCGCATGGTGTGGTCGCGCGCCCTCGCGCCGGGCCGCCAGGAGGGCACGCCCCTCGCCTACGGCGGCGTCCTCTAGATGCCCCAGGCCAGCGACGTCATCGAGGCCATCGACGCGGCGACCGGCGACCTGATCTGGCAGCACCGCCGCGACCTGCCCGACGACGTCTACGACTTCGTGGGCGGCAACGCCCGCAACAACCGGAACATCGCCATCTACGACCGCTTCATCATCAATACGAGCGACGACAACTACGCGTTCGCCCTCGACGCCGAAACCGGCGAAATCGCGTGGGAGACGCGGATCTTCGACTACCGGGAGACGCCGGCGGGGCACAGCTCGGGGCCGATCATCGCCGACGGCCGGGTCATCTCCGGCCGGAGCTGCCGGCCGGCCGGGGGACCCGAGTCGTGCGTCGTCGTCGCCCACGACGCGCTGACCGGCGAAGAGCTGTGGCGGCGGCGGACGGTGCCCGCCCCGGGCGAGCCGGGCGACGAGACGTGGGGCGGCGTGCCCTACGAGGAGCGCGTGCACGTCGGCACGTGGATGCCGGCGAGCTACGACCCCGAGCTGCGGCTGATCTACCAAGGGACGTCGGTGACCTCGCCGGCCCCGAAGTTCATGCTCGGCGGGGTCGAGAACACGCACCTTTACCACAATTCGACGCTGGCCCTCGATGTCGACACCGGCGAGATCCGGTGGTTCTACCAGCACATGAACGACCACTGGGACCTCGACCACCCCTTCGAGCGCATCCTCGTCGACACCGCGGTGGCCCCGGACCCCGACGCGGTGAGCTGGATCAACCCGCGCATCCAGCCCGGCGAGGTGCGGAAGGTGATGACCGGCATCCCCGGCAAGACCGGCGTGGTCTACACCCTCGACCGGGCGACCGGCGAGTTCCTGTGGGCCACCCCCACCGTCGCCCAGAACGTCATCGACCACATCGACGGGGCGACGGGGGCGGTGACCGAGAACGCGGAGGTGATCTTCACGGCCGAGGGCCAGACGGTGCTCGCCTGCCCCAACATGCACGGCGGCAAGGACTGGGAGGCGGGCGCCTACAGCCCCCTGACGAACACCCTGTACATGCCGATGCGCAACATGTGCCAGCGCCTGCTCGCGACGACCTCGCCCGACGCCTCGCACCGCATCTACGCGCTGGCCGTGCGCCACGAGCACGCGCCCGGCAGCGACCAGCTCGGCGCGGTGTACGCGATCTCGGCCGAGACCGGCGAGACCCGCTGGCTGCACCAGCAGCGGGCCGCGACCCTGTCCCTCGTCGCGACCGGCGGCGGGCTCGTCTTCGGCGGCGACGCCAACGGCCGGTTCCGCGCCTTCGACCACGAGACCGGCGAAGTACTGTGGGAGATCAACCTCGGCTCGCCGGTCAGCGGCTTCCCCATCAGCTTCGCGGTGGACGGGCGCCAGTACGTGGCGGTGGGCACCGGCGGCGCCGCGACCACGCGCAGCTTTCTCCAACTGACGCCGGAGCTGCGCCCGAGCAACGGCAACAACCTGTTCGTCTTCGCGCTGCCGGACTAACGCCGACGCGCTGGATCCGATCCGGCCGGGGCTTCCGCGCCAGGAGTTTCGCGCCGGCGAAACTCCCAACGCGACCGCGGGTCGCACAGCCTCGGTTATGATCGGCCCATGGAGCTAGTGGTCGGCATCGTCAATCTCGTCCTCCTGCTGTTCGTGATCGAGGCTTGGGTCAACGGCCGGATTCCGGCGGCCCTCGCTAAGGCGGTGGACCAGCGGCTCAACGATCCCTCGAATCCCGTGAACACGCGGCTCGACCGCCTCGAACGCCGCACAGACGAGGTCGGTGCCCGCCTCGACGGTTTCGACCGCCGCCTGGACGACCTCGACGCCCGGCTCGAAGGGCTCGACACCCGCCTCGACGGCCTCGACGCCCGCCTGGGCGAACTCGACACCCGGGTCGGCCAGGTCGACAGCCGGCTCGACCGGGTCGACGCCCAGGTCGCCGTGCTCAACGCCCAGACCTCGCAGCAGCTCTCAGATCTCGACCGGCGCGTGCGGGAACGGCTCCGGGCCCTCCACAGCCGCCCGATCACACCGGAAACGGAAACCGACACCGGCCCGGCCGGCGCTACGTAGTCGAGGCGGGAAGGCGTTCTGCGGCGGGGGGCGCCCGGCTATCGCGCCGGGGGTACGCCAGGCACCGGGGGCAACCCGTACCGGGCGCAGGCCTCGTCCAGGTACTGCCGCGCGAACGACACCGAACGACGGCCTGGATACAGGTCGGCCGGGAGCGGCGTAGCGCAGCGCCAGGAAGGCGAGCAGCCCACGACACCGGCAACGCGAACGCCGCCGCCCCCCTACCGGACGCCGGGACCGCCGCCCGACATCGCCTCCAGGTCGGCCTGCGCCCGCGCGATCTGGGCGGCGGTCATCCCGGCCGCCACCGCGTCGCGCGCTTGGGCGATGGCCGCGCCCTGCGGGCCGGGAACCTGCCGGGCGGCGAGGCTGAGCCAGGTGTGGGCGGCCACGAGGTCGCGCTCGACGCCGCGGCCCTCGGCGTGCAGGCGGCCGAGCTCGCCCTGCGCGAAGGGGTGGCCCTGCTCGGCGGCCAGGCGCACCCAACGCGCCGCCTCGGCATCGTCCAGGGGCACGCCGCGGCCTTCGGTGTAGACGAATCCGAGGGTGAACTGCGCGTCGGGGTATCCCTGGTCGGCCGCGAGCCGAATCAGCCGCACCGCTTCGGCGTCGTCCCGCCCGACCCCGCCGCCCTCCAGATAGGCGAGCCCGAGGTAGTACTGCGCCTGCGGGTGCCCCTGCTCGGTGGCGAGGCGGAACCACCGCAGCGCCTCCGCCGGATCCCGCCCGACGCCCCGCCCCTCGGCGTACATCGCCCCGAGGTTCGCCTGCGCCTGCGGATCCCCCTGATCGGCCGCGAGACGGAACCACCGCAGCGCCTCCGCGAAGTCCTGCGGCATGCCGAGCCCCGCCGCGTACATCGCCCCGAGGCTGCCCTGCGCCTGGGGGTGCCCCTGCTCCGCCGCGAGACGGAACCACCGCGCCGACTCCGCGTCGTCCTGGGGAACGCCGGCGCCCTGGGCATGCAGGATCCCGAGCTGCAACTGCGCCTCGGCCAGGCCCTGCCCGGCCGCCAGCCGGATCCAGCGCGCCGCCTCCGCCTCGTCCGGGGGGACCCCGCCGCCGACGAGGTACATCATGCCGAGCTGGCCCTGGGCGACGGGGTGTCCCTGCTCCGCCGCCCGCCGGAGCCAGCGCACCGCCTCGGCGTCGTCCTGGGCGACGCCGCGCCCCTCGCCGTACGCGAACCCCAGGTTGACCTGGGCCTGGGCGTCCCCCTGCTCCGCCGCGAGACGGTACAACCGCACCGCCTCCGCGAGGTCCCGCGGAACCCCGCGCCCCTCGGCGTACAGCATCCCGAGCTGGAACTGCGCCTCGGCGAGGCCCTGGTCCGCGGCCAGATGGACCCACCGCAGCGCCTCCGCGTCGCTCTGCGGGACGCCGCGCCCCCCCGCGTAGAGCATCCCGAGGCGGCTCTGCGCCTCGGCGAGACCCTGGTCGGCGGCCAGCCGAATCCAGCGCGCCGCCTCCGCGTCGTCCGGGGGGACCCCGCGCCCTCCCGCGTACATCGCCCCGAGCTGACCCTGCGCGCGGGCGTCCCCCTGCTCGGCGGCGGGCCGGAGCCACCGCAGGGCCTCGGCGTCGTCGCGCCCGACCCCGCCGCCCCCGGCGTAGAGGGCCCCGAGCCGCCCCTGGGCCGCGACGTCCCCCCGCTCGGCCGCGGGGCGGAGCCACCGCACCGCCTCGGCGCCGCTCCGGGGGACCCCGAGGCCCTCCGCGTACATCTCGCCGAGCCGGGCCTGGGCGGCGGCGCTCCCCTGCTCGGCCGCCAGCCGGAACCACCGCGCCGCCTCGGCGTCGTCCTCGGAGACCCCCCGGCCCTCGTCGTACATCGACGCGAGCTCGAGCTGCGCTTCGGCGTCGCCCTGCTCGGCGGCGAGGCGGAGGCCGTCGGCGTCGGGGGCCGGAGAACAGGCGCAGAGGGCGGCGAGGAGCCAGCCGACGGTGGAGTACAGGCAGCGTCCGGCCGCGGCGATGGAGGGCATCGGGGGCACCGTCCGATCGCGGGCGAGCGTTTCGGCCGCCAGTGACAGGACCCGGTCGCGAGGCCATCGGTAGCGCGGCCGAGGGGATGCCGGGCGGGCGGCTGGATTCGAGTTCCCGGTGTATTCGTATTTCACGATATCGAACGCCGCCCGGGGGATGCCGGGCGGGCGGCTGGATTCGCGAGCATGCCGCAACGAAGACGTCGCTGGCGAAGACGGCACAACGGAAGGTCCGCGTGAAGCGGCTGGATTCGCGAGCATGCCGCAACGGAAATGTCGCGGCGATTATACGACAGCGCCGCGGCCAGGGCGGCGCGGAGACTCCGGTCGACGGGCGGCCGGGACGCCGGGTCGCGGGCGATTCGCGGGCGGCCCCCCCTGTCGGCCCTCCCGCGCCTCCCGCACCGGGCGTCTGATATAGTCGAATCCCGTGTCACGCTATCCGGCTCGGGCAAGGGCGATCGTCCCGCCTGCCGTCGTCCGCGGCATGGGGGCCGGCCTTCTCTGCACGCTGGCGTGGACGTGCGGCGGTACGGCCGACCAGGAAACTGCCGCCGACCCGCGCCGCGGCATCCTGCCCGAGGGGGCGCCCTCGGACGCCTTCACCCCGCAGCCGGTCGGCGAGCCGCGCGGCGACGGCGAGCGGCCCCTGATCGCCCACGTGGAGATCGTCGACCTCGACGGCGACGGCCTCCCCGACATCCTGGCCTGCGACGCGGTCCGGAACCGGGTGGCCTGGATCCGCCAGTCCCCGGCCGGCGTCTGGACCGAACAGCCCATCACCGAAGAGATCCGGGCGCCGGCCCACGTCGAGCCGACCGACTTCGACGGCGACGGCGACCTCGACCTGCTCGTCGCGGGCCTCGGCGAGCTCTTCCCGAGCGACCTCCGCATCGGCTCGGTCGTCGTCCTCGAGAACGACGGCGGCCAGCGCTTCACGAGCCGGGTCGCGGCCGAGGGCATCCCCCGGGTCGCCGACGTGCGGGCCGGCGACCTCGACGGCGACGGCGACCTCGACCTCGCGGTGGCCGCCTTCGGCTACGACCACGGCGAGACCCTGTGGCTCGAGAACCGGGGCGGATGGGCGTTCGAACCCCACGTCCTGCAGCGCTTCTCCGGCGCCATCAACGCCCTCGCGGCCGACCTCGACGACGACGGCAACCTCGACATCGCAGCCCTCGTCAGCCAGGAATGGGAGGAGATCTGGGCCTTCCCCGGCCCGGAGCTGAGGCCGCGGCTGCTCTGGGGCACCACGAACCCCGACTACGGGTCGAGCTGGATTACCCTCGTCGACCTCGACCGCGACGGCGACCTCGACCTCCTGCACAGCAACGGCGACGCGTTCGACTACGCGCCCGCCAACAGCCGCCCCTGGCACGGCGTGCAGTGGCTGGAGAACCGCGGCGGCCTGCAGTTCGAGCCGCACCGCATCGCCGACCTCCAGGGCGCGTCGAGCCCCCAGGCCGCCGATCTCGACGGCGACGGCGACCTCGACGTGGCGGTGGTCAGCGCCTACAACGAGTGGGAGGACGAGTCCGCCCACAGCCTCGTCTGGCTGGAGAACAACGGGCGGATGCAGTTCGCGATGCGCCGCGTCGCGCGCTCGCCGACCCACCTCATCACCCTGGCCGCCGGCGACCTCGACGGCGACGGCGACCCCGACCTCGTCACCGGCGGCATGCACATCAGCGGTCCCTACGACCGGATGTCGCGGGTGACGGTCTGGAGCAACGGTGGCCCGCCGGCGCCGTGACCAGAGCCGCCGGCGCGCCGCGCCGGCCGAGCCGCCCGCTGCGGCCGTCCGCCCGGGACCACCCCGGCGCCGGTGGCTGACGTGGGCCGCCGCCCTCGTCGTGGCGGGCGCCCTGGTCTATGCCGGCGTCTCGCAGGCGAGGCGGGCCGTCTACGCGGCGCGGCTGCCCGACCTTCCCGAGCTGTCGGACCAGCCGGCGGCGCTGCGCGCGCACCTGGAGGCGGCGGACCGTGCCGCGCGCGACCGGCCCACCTCCGCCGAGGCGGTCGGGGCCCTCGGCCGCGCGTACCACGCCGACCTGTTCCTCGACCACGCCGACCGCGCCTACGCCGCGGCCGAGGCCCTGAGCGGCGGGGCGTGGCGCTGGACGTACTACCGCGCCCTGGCGGCCGGCACGCGCGGCGACACCGACGCCCTGGCCGAGGGACTGCGACGGGTCGTGGGCGCCGCGCCCGATTTCGGCCCCGCCTGGTGGCGGCTCGGCGAGGCGGAGTTCAAGGCGGGGCGCTACGACCGCGCCGCCGAGGCGTGGCGCCGGGTCCCGGCGCCCGGCGGGCCGGCGGCGGCGGATCCCGCGACGGCGGCGGCCCCGGAAGGGCCGGACGGAGCGGCGGGCCGCGTACCCGGCCCGCCGGTGTCCGCGTACGCGGCGCTCGGCCTCGCCCGGATCGCGCTGGTCGAAGGGGACGCGGACGGTGCGGTGAGACGGCTGGAGGACGCGACGGCGGCGGCCCCCGGGTTCGGCCCCGCGTTCCGTCTGCTCGGCGACGCGTACGCGACGCTGGGCCGGACGGACGATGCGGCGCGGGCGGTCCGCACCGCGGACGGCCTGCCCCAGTACGAGGTCCATCTCGACCCGCTGGCCGAGGCCCTCGTCCGGGAGTCGCGGAGCACGACGTTCCTGCTCCAGCAGGCCGCCACCGCCGACCTCACGACGAACGCCGCCTGGCGCGAGTACTTGATTCGGCGGGCCCTGGAGTTCGATCCCGACCACCCGGTCGCCCTCGCGGAGCTGGCCACCACGTACCGGGTGCTCCGGCGCTACGAAGAAGCGATCGAGCTGCTGGAGCGCCGGCGGCGCCGGCGGCCCGGCGACTTCGGGGTGCTCGCCGACATCGGCCGGTGCCTCTCCGGACTCGGACGCTACGCAGAGGCGGAGGAGATGCTGCGACGCGCGCTGGAGGGCCTCGACAACGCCCCCACGCGCTACGAGCTGGGATTGGCGCTCGACGGGGCGGGACGGCTGAGCGAGGCCGTCGCCGAATACCGGCGCGCCCTCGACCGCAACCCCAACCACCTGCCGGCGCTCAACAACCTCGGGGTGGCGCTGGCCAACCAGGGCCGGATGGGCGAGGCGGCGCGCCACTTCGAACGCCTGATTGCCGTCGATCCCGGGAACGCGGACGCCCACGCGAACCTCGGCCACGCGCTGGCCGGGGCGGGAGAGCGCGAACCGGCGGCGCGCGCCTTCCGACAGGCGCTGCGGCTCGACCCGGACCACGCCCCCGCGCGCACCGGGCTACGGGACCTCCAACCGCGGTGAGACCCGCGGACCGCAGCACGGGAGCCGCGGCGCAGGCAACTCCGTTGAGGCGCGGGTCGGTCGGCTCCGTCGCCGGCGCCGACCCGCTACGCCTGGCCGGGCGTCGAGGCGACCGGGCCGTCCGGACACACGTCCACCGGCCCGCCGGGACCCAGGTCCGCCGCGTTCCCTGAACCCGCGTGTGCACGACCCGCCCGTTGCCGCGCACGGTCCTCCATGACGATCCGGGCACGCGCCAGGCGTGAGCGGACGGTGCCGACGGGAATACCGAGGCGAGCCGCAATGTCCGCGTAGCACATTCCTTCCCGGAACCGCAGCTCGACCACTTGCCGCTGGCGCGGCGACAGAAACCGGACGCGGGGCGCGACGACCTCCCACCGGCTGCGCAACGTGCCGCCCGCCTGCGTCGGGCCATCGCCGGCCCGAACCGCCGGGGCGGCCTTGTCCGCACCAATGTGCTTCTCGAGGACGAGGCTGGCGATCGAGCTCAACCAGTCGGCCGTCGTCGGGGCGTTCTTTCCTTCGATACGATGCTCGGGCATGTGTTTCCGTTCTTTCGACGCGAACGACGTCCGTCGATGAGTTGCACCCCGCTCACGAGAGCGGGGCGCCCATGCGGGTCTTACGGTCTACCGTCAAGCAGAGGGGCATCGGCCGGGCTACTCCGCGGGCCCGAGCCCACGGCGCCGGCAAAGACCGGGCAGGCCGGAGCCGCGCGACGCTCCGATCAACAAGACGTCCGGCACACGCCGATGGTTCCGTCGGGAAGCGCAAAAGGGAATGGCCGGACAAGAAGCGGCGAAGAAAAGCCGGAGCCGGGAGGAAATCCCCCCGGCTCCGGCAGGAAGGCAGGACTCACCGTCCGCCGGAAACGGACGGTGACCCGCGCCCTAGAAGCGGGCGGTGACCGCGAACTGGATGACGCGGCCCTCCAGCATCCGGTTGCCGCGCTCCCAGGACGTCAGCGCCTGGTAGGTGGCCCCGGTGCTGCCCCGCGCGTTCCGCGACCCCCCTTGGTCGAGGACGACGGCGTTGTTGAGGACGTTGTAGAACGAGAACCGCGTGTCGTACCGCCAGCTCCCGATGTTGAACACCTTCTGGATGTTCACGTCGAGCTGCGTCCAGTACGGCTCGAACTTCACGCTGCTCAGCGGAACCATCGGGTACCACTCGCCGCCCGTGCTCCGCTCGATGATGCCGAGACCGTCGGGCATGATGTTCTGACCGAGCACGCACGGCGCCACGCAGTGGCCGGGCTGCCCGTAGAGCTCGGGCGAGTAGGTCCGGTACAGGTCGTTGGTCGACGTGCGGTGGACGTAGAGGCCCTCCTGCAGACCGCCCCAGTCGCCCAGACCGCCCGGATACGCCTGCAGCGAGAAGCCCGCCTGCAGGTCGCCGATGCCCGGCAGCGAGAACGGCTGCGTGCCCGACAGCTTGAACTCGTTCCGGAACGGCCGCGGATACGCGCCGGCGTCGCAGAACCGGAGCTGGTGCGGCTCGTCGCCCCGCTCGATGACGTCGGAGCAGGCGTTCACCTCGCCGCCGTACCGGCTGCCCGCGCCGCCGTTGGTGTCGTAACCGTAGATCGACACGCGGCCCGTGTCCTCCATCGACCAGCCGCCGAACAGGGTGCCGCCGCCGGGCAGACGGCCCTGGATGCTCAGCTCGAAGCCGCGGTAGACGTTGGTGAAGCCCGGGCCCCGCGTGCGGTCGGTGTAGTTCAACTGGTTGGTCCGCACCGCCGGGTCGATGCTGAACGCGGTGAAGTGCCCCACCATCGGGTACGGCCGCGCCACCTGGAAGTGCCGGATGCCGGCGAACGCGGGATCGGGCGTGCCGTCCGGCATCACGCCGTAGTCCGAGAAGTTCCAGTTGGGGTTGTCGTCCCACCACGTGTTGTGGTACGTCCGCTGACGGTACTCGCCGCTCAGCGAGACGCCCGGGAAGACCTCCTGCTGGATGCCCACGGTCCAGATGCGGTTGTACTCGCGCGCGCTGATGTCGGGAATCCGGGTCGGGTCCGAGCTCGAGCCGAAGCTCGAGTTCGAGATGGCCCCGATCTCCCAGTTCTGGGCCACCCCGTCCCAGTTGCTGCCGTAGGGGTTGAGCAGGTTCCCCATGGCGTCCACCGCGCAGGCGTCACCGGCCGCGTTCATCGTGCAGTCGTACCAGTCGCGGTTGTCACTGCGCAGGAACCCGTAGGCGTAGCGGCGGGCGAGGTTGCCGCCGACGTCGCGCACGTACTTGTTGAAGCCGAACTTCAGCGCCGTCCGGGCGTCGCCGAACACGTCGTAGGCCACGCTCAGCCGCGGCGAGAAGTCGGGGCCGAAGCTGGGCAGCTCGCTCCCAGGTCGACCCGACTGCATGAACGCGGGGACGAACCGGCCCGGGCCCTTGGGGACCTCGGGAATCGAGACCCCCGCGAAGTCGACCCGCATCCCGTAGTTCAGGGTCAACTGGTCGATAGTCCACGAGTCCTGCGCGTAGAGGCCGCCGTTGTAGTCCAGCTTGTAGGCCAGGTACGACGGGTCCGACATCACGTTGACGCTGTCCGGCGTGCCGAGCAGACCGCAGTTCCCCTGCGTGGTGCCGGCGTCCTTGTTCGCCGTCGCCTGCGGATGGTCGCAACTGAACCAGGGCATCCCGTAGACGAGCGGCGAGTTCTGGATCAGGTTCCCCATCGGATGGGCGCCGTCGTCGTAGAACAACTGTACGTTGCCGTTGCTGCTGTTCGTGTGCCGGTTGTGGCCGTTCGTGATGTTCATCCCGAACTTGAAGCTGTGCGAGCCGGTGACGTAGGACAGCGCGCTCTGGTAGGCCCAGCGGTGCGTGTAGTTGTTGTTCTCGCCCCACTGCCGGGCGCCGTACTCCAGCCCGAGCCGGCCGTCCATGCTGGGCGTCTGGGTGTACCAGGGGTCGCCGCCCATCCCCGCCGGCATCTGCGCCAGATGGCGGGCCGAACCCACCTCGGGGAAGCACGGGGTCGAGTAGCAGGTCGCCAGGGCCGACGCGTCGGGCTTCGGCTGGACGATGAGGTTGCCGTCTTCGCGGTACCGGTAGTAGCCGGGGTCCCAGTCCTCGTAGATGATCGAGAAGCCGAACTCGGCCAGCATCCGGTTCGACAGCGTCCCGGTCCACTTCGCCGTCCCCGTGTCGTAGTGCGGGGACGTCCACGACGACGCCGCCGTGTTCAGGTCCTCGCCCGGGTTGTGCTGGCTGAACCGGCGCTTCCGCACCTTGTCGAACATCGCCGAGATCTTGTGCTGCTGCGTCATCTGCCACGTCAGCCGCACGTTCGCGCTGTGGATCGTGTTGTTGTCGAGGCCCTGCGAGCCGTCGGGGTTCACGCTGTTGGTGATCTCGTTGTTCACGCCGTTCCACCGGCCCGTCGAGAAGAACCACAGACGGTCGCGGAACACCGGGCCGCCGATCGCCCCGTTGTTGTCGTAGATGAGGGCGACGCCCGTCGGCTGCGAGAGGCCCTGGGCCTGCGCCGCCTGCGGCAGGCTCTTCGCCTGCCAGTTGCCCGGCGTGAAGCCCGTGAACCAGTTCCCGCTGTACTGGTTGCCGCCCTCGTTCGGGATCATGTTGATGCGCAGCCCGCCGGTCTGGGTCTCCGCCCCCTGGCCCGACGTCGTGTACGACGTCTCCGCCGCCAGCATCGGGTTCAGGTAGGCCTGGTACCGGCCGTCGCTGATCATCGTGTTGATCATCATCCCGTCGACCTCGATCGTCGTGTTCGACGCGTCGAGACCGCGGCCCATCATCTCGGACTGCTGCACCCCCGCGGTGCCGCCCACGTCCGGCTTGTGCACCTTGACGCCCGGAATCAGGAGCGCGTACGACCACATGCTGCGGCCGGTCGGAATCGCCTCCTGCGTCTCCCGCGTCATGACCTCGATGCGCTGCACCTGCTGCACGTCGACCACCGGCGTCTCGCCCGAGACCGTGATCGTCTCCTCGACCGAGCCGACCGACATGATCACGTCGATCGGCAGGGCCACGTCGGCCCCGAGCACCAGCTCGTCGCGCACCTGGGTGCCGAAGCCCGGCAGCGTGAAGACCACGGTGTACACGCCCGGCCGCAGGTCGATGATGTTGTAGTTGCCGGTGCCGTCGGTGAAGACGACGCGCGAACCCTCGATGAGGACGTCGCTCGACGCCTCGACCGTCACACCGGGCAGCACGCCGCCGGTGTCGTCCGTGACCGAGCCCGCGATCGAGCTCTGCGCCACGGCAACCGCGGGCGCGAGCAGCAGCAGCGCCGCCCCGACCGCAAGGAACCTACCCAACCTCATGCGCGCACCTCCTCCATCAGAGACAACCGGTGAGACATCTCTCTCCTCTGTTCATTCAACTCTCGAACACGGCCCGGGGCCCTCAGTTGCGGCGGTCGCCGAGCCTCACGACGAAGCCGAGCGAGACCGAGAGCTCCTTGAAGTCCTCGCCGCCCGGGTTCACCAGCGACGACGTCCCGGTCAGGTCGGTCTGGGCGTCCTCGTTGGGGTACATCGTCAGCCGGTAGTCGGCCTGGATGCGGAACGCGGTGTTCGGGGTCACGTCGATGTCGACCCCGCCGCCGGGCTGGATCGCCCAGTGCGTCGCGGTGTGCGCGAAGAAGCCGATCTTGCGCAGCGACCGCGCCACCCCGAACAGCGCGTGGAAGTACGGCCGGACGCCGCCCGCCTGGATGTGGAACCTCGGCCCCCCCACGACGCTGGCCGTCTGGATGTGCACCTGGCACAGGTTGGCGTGCTCGTCCACGAACAGCGGCGAGCAGTACTCCGCCTCGGGCCGGTTGAACGAGAGCGCCTGGAAGTCGTTGTTCGGGTTGGGCCGCACCGGCATGTCGTTGGGCCCCCCGGAGTACGTGTCACTCGCGGAGATGCCCCGCCGGTAGTGCCCGTTCACGTCGAGGGCCAGCGACAGGCCGCTGTTGACCTCGTACGACGTGTCGAAGAAGAAGCCGTAGGGCAGGTTCGACGCGTTCGCGGCCAACTGGTCGTTGGTCAGAAACGAGTACCCGACCGCCAGGTCGCCGCCGACCTGCGCCGCCGCCGGCCTGGGCAGGAACAGCACCGTTGTCGCCAGCACACACACACAAACACCCAACCTACGCATGACCAATCTCCTTGACCCAAGCGCTCATGGAATCCGGACGACGGCGACCCGTCCCGTCGGCCCGCCAACCCGCCGCGGGAACCGCCGGACGAGAACGACAATCGAAGCAGTCAGGGAAGCAAACCCCATGCCAATCGACTGCGGAAGACCCCGCCGGCCCGCCAACTGCCTGGAGCGAGTTGGACTTACGCCGCCTCGAGTGACGCGGCGGGGCTCCCGAAGGAACCCGACATCCAATCGAAGGGAAGCGTCGTAGGCCAAAATTTTGGCGGCTGAGTTCCATTCGACATCGCTGGCAATCGCGTGACGGGACGCCGGCGGGCGAGGAACGGCAGGGGTTGCTCGGGTCGAACCCGACCCGGAAGGGTCGACGGGCCAGCCCGTCACCCGCCCAGCAGGCCCGGCTCCACGGGAAGGCCGGGGCGGAACTCGGGCTCGTCGTCGCGCCAGGGGGTCCGGCAGGGCTCTCCGCGCTGGTACGCGGCGAGGTTGGCGGACATCGGTTGCGCCAGGTCGCTGCGTCCCGCGTCGCGGGCCACGTCGATGGCGAGCTGTTGCCACTCGATGGCGCCGGCGAACTGTCCGATCTCGGCCAGGGCCATGGCCATCGTCTCCGCCGCGGCGGTGGTCTTGACGGTGGCGACGAGGGCTTCCGCGAGGGCGGCGGCACCGGGTCCGTACCGCACGCCGGCGTCGGGAGACGCCGCGAGCAGACGGGCGAGGGCCATCGCGAAGGGGGGCTGGTCGGGATGGCGCTCGCGCGCCGCCGCGAACCGGTCCCGCGCCTCGCGGTGGCGGCCGAGGCGGACCAGGGCCATGGCCTCGCCGAAACGGCCCGCGACGGAGTCGGGAGCGGCTTCGAGCACGCGCCGGTAGCGCGCGAGCGCCTCGTCCGCCCGCCCCGTGCGGCTGTAGCCGTCGGCCAGGCGGAGCTGCGCCTCGACCGACTCCGGGGCGTGCTCGGCGGCGGCGGCGTAGCGCGCGACCGCGTCGGCGTCCCGGCCCGCCCGTTCGAGGATGGTCCCGATCATGTAGTTGGCCTGGGCCGACCGCGGGTCGAGCCGCAGGACCGCCTCGAGCTCGACGAGGGCCTCGCGGGCGCGTCCGGCCCGGTCGAGGGCCATGCCGAGGCTGAGCTGGAGGTCCGCGTCGTCGGGCTCCAGCTCCAGGGCGAAGCGGAACTGGCGCACGGCTTCCCCGAGGTCGCCGTCGGCGTCGGCCTGCAGGGCGAGGGTCCGATGGCGCTGGGGGCTGCGAAGCGCGGTCCGCAGCTCCTCCAGCAGCGGATCCGACACGGAGACGCCGACGCCGGCGGAGTAGCCGCCGTCGGCGCGGTTGCCGCTCCGGTCTAGGTGATGGCGGGCCCGGTCGAGGTCTCCCAGGCCGCGGTAGGCCAGGCCCAGCGGGTAGTGCACGATGGTCGCGCCGGGGTTCAGGCGCAGCACGGCCTCCAGGTGATCGACGGCGGCCGCGTGGTCGCCGGCCGCCGCCGCCGCCCGGCCGAGCTGGAACCGCACGGCCTCGGAGCCCGGCCGGAGTGCGCGCGCCTGCTCCAGCCACGGCTGCACGGCATCCCACCGGCCCAGATCGACGTTGACGTTGATCAGCCAGAAGAGGGTGGGGAAATCGCGCGGCCGCTGCCGGTGCGCGCGCTCGAAGGCCTCGGCCGCCTCTTCGAGGTCGCCGCGCCGCTCGTAGAGATGGCCCAGGTAGTAGGCCCAGCGAAACGTCTCGGGCGCCAGTCGCCGGGCGTTGAGCAGGCAGGCCTCCGCGGCATCGAAGTACTCCCCGGCCATGAGGAGCACGCCCAAGCGGCCGTAGGCGTCCGCGAGCGCGCCCGGCCGCGACGAGCCGTCGGACTCCAGCGCCCGGTGGGCGTCGCGGAGCTGAGCCTGGACCGCTTCGTGCATGCCCGACAGGTCGGGCAGCGCCACCGGCAGAATCTCGGCGTCGTCGACGCCGATCGGGGGCGACCCGCACGCGGCCAGGAGGCAGGCCGCGAGCGCGCCGCACGGCAGAATCTTGTGCCACATGGTCATCACCGGGAACCCGTGGTTGCGCCGGGACCGGCAGGGGCCCTGCCGGACACGGCGTGTCGAGAGCGCGTTTCGGGCCATGTCACCGAGGCGCGGCGCGGTCGGGCGGGATGCACCGCCGGTCGACGGCGGCCGCGGCCCTCACCGCGGGCTCCCGACCGTGCCCGTGCCCTCGTCCAGCGTCGTCCAGCCGTCGACCTCGACGCCGGTCCACTCCTCGACCCGGCCGCCCGGCCAGATCACCCGCACCCGCTCCACCGCCGCCTCCGCGCCGAGGCCGACCAGCACACGGGGGTCGTTGGCCGAGGCGTAGCTCCCGTCGGCGCGCGCGCGGCGCCAGAGCGGCGGTGCACCGCCGGGGCGGAAGACCCCGACCCGCGCGCCGAGCATGTCCCGGGGGGTCTCGGGCCCGCCGACGAGGCGCAGCCCCACCCAATGCCGGCGGTTACCGATCTCGTTGATCAGGAGACGCGCCGGCCCGTTGTTGTTGGTCACCAGCACGTCGACGTCGCCGTCGTTGTCGACGTCGCCGAAGGCGGCCCCGCGGCTGACCTCCGAAAGGGCGAACACCCCGCCGGCCCGGCCCGAGATCTCCTCGAAACGTCCGCCGCCCAGGTTGCGGAACAGTTGATTGGGCTCGTGCAGGGGAAAGGGGTCGTCGACGCGGGCGAGGGCCTCGATGGTCCGCACCGCCCCGTTGACGACGAGGGCGTCGAGCCAGGTGTCGTTGTCGGCGTCGAACCAGGCCGCGCCGAAGCCGGTGTAGGGCAGGCTGGGCGCCCCCAGCCCGGCCTCGGCGCTCCGGTCGTCGAAGAACCCCGATCCGTCGTTGACGTAGAACGTGTTCGTCTCGGCGCTGACGTGGGTCATGAAGAGGTCGCCGTCACCGTCGACATCGACGTCGCCCACGTCGACCCCCATGCTCGCTTCGGCCGCCCCGAGCGCGTTGACGGCGACGCCGGCGAGCAGCGCGTCGTCCCGGAAGCGCCACCGCCCCTCGTTCAACCACAACTGGTTGGGCTCGCCGTCGTTGGCCACGTAGAGGTCGACCAGGCCGTCCGCGTTCAGGTCGGCGGCGACCACGCCGAGGGCGGGGCCGTACGCGGCGTCGATGCCCGCTTCGGCCGTCACGTCGGCGAAGGTGCCGTCGCCGCGGTTCCGATAGAGGCGGTCCGGCTGATAGAGATAGCTCTGCGGCGCGCAGTAGCTCGGCTCGTCGGTCGCCGTCCGGCAGCGGTCGCCGTCGCCCGGCTCGTAGTCGACGTAGTTGCCCACGTAGAGGTCGAGCCAGCCGTCGTGGTCGGCGTCGACGAACGAGGCGGCCACGCCCCACAGGGGGTCGTCGGTGCCGCTGATCGCGCCCACGTCGGCGAAGGTGCCGTCGCCGTTGTTCCGGAACAACTGGTTCGGCCCCTGCCGCGTGCGGTAGAGGTCGGTCCAGCCGTCGTTGTCGAAGTCGCCCGCCGCCACGCCCATGCCGTACGAGGCGACGTCGAGGCCGCTGCCCCGGGTGACGTCGGTGAAGCGCAGGGTGCGCGAGCCGTCCGGGTCGACATCCAGATCGTTCCGATAGAGGCGGTCGGTCAGCGGACGCCCCGGCGCCGGCGGAAAGAGCGCGTCGTCCAGCGTCCGGCCGGGTCCGAGCATCTGTCCCTGAAGCAGGTAGACGTCGAGATCGCCGTCGTTGTCGAAGTCGAACAGGGCCCCGCCCGACCCCAACACCTCGTTGAAGTAGTACTCGCCGGACATGCCGTTGAAGTGGACGAAGTCGATGCCGGCCGCCGCCGCCCGGTCGGTGAACCAGGTCTCCCCGGCCCCGGTCGCGCCCGCGGGGGCGGCATCGGCGGAAACGCCGGGCGGGGATCCCGCGGGCTGACCGCAGGCGGCCGTCAGGACAGCCAGCCCCCACACTGGCAGTCTCGCTCGAGCCGCCGGCCGTTTCCGAGTCTCCGGCCTCATCTGTCGCTCACCCCCGAAGCGGCCGACGCACGGGGGCGTGGAGAAGGCGAAGCGTGGCCGACCACATGAACCATCAGCGACTATCGTGCACCCCCGGAGCGGCACCGGGGCGTGGAGAAGGCGAAGCGTGGCCCAGCACGTGATCCATCAGCGACGGAATACCCGGCTCGTAGCGGGCCGGCGGCATTTGTCCGGGCCGACGCCAGACGAAGCCCAGACGCTGCAGGTCGGCCAGGGCCTCGTGCACCGCCTGTCGCGGCGGATCCGGCGGCGCGAGACCCTCGGCGACGGCAGCCTTCAGCTCTTCGTAGGACAACGTGGTGCGGCACCTGGCGGCCACGCGCTCGGCGGCGGCCAGATGGCCTGACCGATCCAACTCCAGATACCGATCTTCGTAGTAGTCCGCGACCCGGGCGGACACGTCGCGCCGCGCCGCACGGCTGTGCACGGCGGTCAGGCGAGTCGCCCCGGTGGTCGCACGTTGCCGCCACAGCGCGCGGCCCCAGAGCTGGATGAAGTACGGATAACGCTGGCTGTCCTCGACCACCGCATCCAGGGCTTCGGCGTCGATGGTCACGTCGTGAGCCTCCAGCGGCTCCACCAGCGCGGCCCGGGCCGCCGCGTCGCTCAGCAGACCGATGCCCAGGCGCCCGTCGTCCAACCGGTCCCAGAAGGACACGTTCATGGCCCCGAGATGCTCCGCCAGCCCCGGCGTGCCGGCCAGGATCAGCAGGAACGGGGCGTCGACGCGGACGTTCTGGCTGGCGTTCAGCAACAGGCGTCCGACGTCGAGGTCGAGCGTATGCGCTTCATCCACCAGAACGACCAGCGCTCTCCTGCGGCACCGGGCGATCAATCCCTTCGTCAGGCTCCGTTCGGACAGACCCGACGCCGGCCATTCGGCCCTCCCGACCCCGGTGAGGCCGACGCTGAACCGCGCCGGCAGGAGCTTCCTGATGCCGGTCGGCGGCAGCAACTGGTCGACCAACGCCTGCCCGGTCCGTACTTCGCTGGGCGTTATCCGCTCGACGTCCACACCGCCGGCCTCCCCGCAGGCGCGCTCGAACCAGTGAAGCAGCACGGTCTTGCCGTTGCCGCGGGGGCCGGTCAGCACGATGTTGTGCGGCGGGCCCCCGCCGCCGGACAGGTCGGCGAGACACCGCGTCAATACCGCCTGCTCGCGCTCGCGTCCGGTGAGCGCCGGCGGGAATGCGCCGTCGCCGGGCTTGAACACGTCCGGGACCACGACCCCCAGTGTCACGACACACAGTGTAGGTCAACCGCCGTCCGACAGCAACGGCGCTCTGGCGGGCTCGGCTGGCGCGGACGTCGCGAATCGAGGCGGCGTACAAAAAAACGGAGCCGGGAGAGAGGGCTCTCTCCCGGCTCCGACGAAGGCAGGAACGACCGCCCGCGTGAAGCGGGCGGTCACGAAACGCGCGCTAGAAGCGCATGGTGACCGCGAACTGAACGACGCGGCCCTCCAGCATCCGGTTACCCCGCTCCCACGCGGTCAGAGCCTGGTAGTCGGCGCCGGTGCTGCCTCTCGCCTCCCGCGAGCTGTGGTCGAGGACCACGCCGCTGTTGAGGACGTTGTAGAACGAGAACCGCGCGTCGTAGCGCCAGCTCCCGATGTTGAACACCTTCTGCATGTTCACGTCGAGCTGCGTCCAGTACGGCAGGAACTTCACGCTGCTCAGCGGGACCATCGGGTACCACGCGCCGCCGGTGCTTCGCTCGACGGTGGGGAAGTTGTCCGGCACGATGTTCTGCCCGAGCACGCACGGCGCGACGCAGTGGCCGGGCTGACCGTACAGCTCCTGCGAGTAGGTGCGGTACTTGTGGTTGCTCGACGTGCGGCTGACGGAGAGGCCCTCCTGCAGGCCGCCCCAGTCGCCGAGGCCGCCCGGATACGCCTGCAGCGAGAAGCCCGCCTGCATGTCGCCGAAGAGCGGCAGCGAGAACGGCTGCGTCCCCGACAGCTTGAACTCGTTCCGGTACTGGCGCGGATACTGGCTCTGGTCGCAGAACCGCAACTGATAGGGCTCGTCGCCCCGGTCGCGGATGTCGCCGCAGTTGTTGGCCTCGCCGCCGTACCGGCTCGACGCGCCGCTGTTGGTGTCGTAGCCGTAGATCGTGTTGCGGCCCGTGTCTTCCATCGACCAGCCGCCGAACAGGGTGCCGCCGCCGGGCATACGGCCCTGGATGCTCAGCTCGAAGCCCCGGTACACGTTGCTGTAGGCCCCCGGGTTGCGGCTGCGGTCGGTGAAGTTGAGGGTGTTGGTGCGCACGTCCGGGTCGATGCTGAACCCGGTGAAGTGCCCGACCATCGGGTACGGCCGCGCGATCTGGTAGTGCCGGATGCCCGCGAACGCGGGATCGGGGCTGCCGTCGGGGAACGCCCCGAAGTGGTGCATGTCCCAGTTGGGGTTGTCGTCCCACCACGTGTTGTGGTACGTCCGCTGCCGGTACTCGCCGCTCAGCGAGATGCCCGGGAAGACCTCCTGCTGGATGCCGACGGTCCAGATGCGGTTGTACTCGCGCGCGGTGATGTCGGGTATCCGGGTGGGGTTCGTGATCGACCCGAAGGTCTGCGACTCGCGCTGGCCGATCTCCCAGTTCTGGGCGATGCCGTCGAGGTTGCTCCCGTAGGGGTTCATCCCCGAGCAGGCGTCACCGGCCGCGTTCATGTGGCAGTCCCACCAGTCGCGGCCGTCCCCGCCGGAGAAGCCGTAGGCGTAGCGGGCGGCGAGGTTGCCCCCCACGTCGCGCACGTACTTGTTCCAGCCGAACTTCAGCGCCGTCCGGGCGTCGCCGAAGACGTCGTAGGCCACGCTCAGCCGCGGCGAGAAGTCGGGACCGAACTTGGGCAGCTCGCTCTGGTCGCGCCCCGGCTGGAGCAGGGCGGGCACGAACCGGCCCGAGCCCTTGGGCGCCTCGGGCACGGAGATCGCCGCGAAGTCCATCCGCAGGCCGTAGTTGAGGGTCAGCCGGTCGATGGTCCACGAGTCCTGCGCGTAGAAGCCGCCGTTGTAGTCGAGCTTGTAGGCCAGGTTCGACGGGTGGGGGTACACCGTCACCCGGTCGGGCGCGCCCATCAGGCCGCAGCTCCCCTGAGTCGTCCCGGCGTCCGTGTTCGGGACGGCGAGGGGATGGTCGCAGTTGAACCAGGGCACGCCGTAGAGCATGTTCTGGTTCTGGATGTACGCGTTCGTGTTCACGTGGTCCGCCCGGTAGGGGTTGCCCAGGGCCCCCCAGGTACCGTTCGGGTCCCAGTTCGGGTCGGCGAAGGGATGGATGCCGTCGTCGTAGTACTGGATCAGGTTGCCGTTGCTGTTGCTCGTGTGCCGGTTGTGACCCTTCGAGAAGTTCCCCCCGAACTTGAAGCTGTGCGAGCCGGTGACGTAGGACAGCGCGCTCTGGTAGGCCCAGCGGTGCGCGTAGTTGTTGTTCTCGCCGCCCCCCTTGGCGCCGAAGTGGATGCCCTTGCGGGTGTCCCAGATCGGCACCTGGCTGTACCAGGGGTCGCCGCCCATCGCCGGCGCCATCTGCGCCAGATGGCGGGCCGAGCCCACGTCGGGGAAGCACGGCGTCTCGTAGCACGTCGCCAGCGACGCCGCGTCGGGCTTCTCCTGGAAGATCAGGTTGCCGTCTTCGCGGTACCGGAAGTAACCGGGGTCCCAGTCCTCGTAGATCAGCGAGAACCCGAACTCCGCCAGCATCCGGTTCGACAGCGTCCCCGTCCACTTCGCGGTCCCCGTGTCGTAGTGCGGTGACGTCCACGACGACGCCCCGGTGTTCAGGTCGGTCGCCGAGCCGTGGTTGCTGAACCGACGCTTCCGCACCTTGTCGAACATCGCCGAGATCTTGTGCTGCTGCGTCATCTGCCACGTCAGCCGCATGTTCGCGCTGTGGATGGTGTTGTTGTCGAGACCCTGCGTGTAGTCGGGGTTCACGCTGTTGGTGATCTCGTTGTTCACGCCGTTCCACCGGCCCGTCGAGAAGAACCACAGCCGGTCGCGGAACACCGGGCCCCCGATCGACCCGTTGTTGTCGTAGATGAGAGCGACGCCCGTCGGCTGCTGGATGCCCTGCATCGCGGCCGCCTGGGGCAGGTTCTTCGACTGCCAGTTGCCCGGCGTGAAGCCCGTGAACCAGCGCCCGCTGTACTGGTTGCCCCCCTCGTTCGGGATCATGTTGATGCGCAGCCCGCCGGTCTGGGTCTCGGCCGTCTGGCCCGACGTCGTGTACGACGTCTCCGCCGCCAGCATCGGGTTGATGTAGGCTTGGTACCGGCCGTCGCTGATCATCGTGTTGATCATCATCCCGTCGATCTCGATCGTCGTGTTCGACGCGTCGAGACCCCGGCCCATCATCTCGGACTGCTGCACGTTGGCGGTGCCGCCCACGTCCGGCTTGTGCACCTTCACGCCCGGAATCAGGAGCGCGTACGACCACATGCTGCGCCCGGTCGGAATCGCCTCCTGCGTCTCGCGCGTCATGACCTCGATGCGCTGCACCTGCTGCACGTCGACCACCGGCGTCTCGCCCGAGACCGTGATCGTCTCCTCGACCGAACCGACCGACATCTGCACGTCGATGGGCAGGGCCACGTCGGCCCCGAGCACCAGCTCGTCGCGCACCTGGGTGCCGAAGCCCGGCAGCGTGAAGACGACGGAGTACACGCCCGGCCGCAGGTCGATGATGTTGTAGTTGCCGGTGCCGTCGGTGAAGACGACACGCGACCCCTCGATGAGGACGTCGCTCGACGCCTCGACCGTCACACCGGGCAGCACGCCCCCGGTGTCGTCCGTGACCGTGCCCGCGATCGAGCTCTGCGCCACGGCAACCGCGGGCGCGAGCAGCAGCAGCGCCGCCCCGACCGCAAGGAACCTACCCAACCTCATGCGTGCACCTCCTCCATCAGAGAACAACCGGTGATTCATCTCTGCTCTGTCCATTCAACGCGGCCCGGCCGTCAGTTGCGGCGCTCGCCGAGCCTCACGACGAAGCCGAGCGAGACCGAGAGCTCCTTGAAGTCCTCGCCGCCCGGGTTCACCAGCGACGACGTCCCGGTCAGATCGGTCTGGGCGTCCTCGTTGGGGTACATCGTCAGCCGGTAATCGGCCTGGATGCGGAACGCGGTGTTCGGGGTCATGTCGATGTCCACCCCGCCGCCGGGCTGGATCGCCCAGTGCGTCGCGGTGTGCGCGAAGAAGCCGATCTTGCGCAGCGACCGCGCGACCCCGAACAGCGCGTGGAAGTACGGCCGCACGCCGCCCGCCTGGATGTGGAACCGCGGGCCGCCCACGACGCTGGCCGTCTGGATGTGCACCTGGCACAGGTTGGCGTGCTCGTCCACGAACAGCGGCGAGCAGTACTCCGCCTCCGGCCGGTTGAACGAGAGGGCCTGGAAGTCGTTGTTCGGGTTGGGCCGCACCGGCATGTCGTTGGGCCCCCCGGAGTACGTGTCGCTCGCGGCGATGCCCCGCCGGTAGTGCCCGTTCACGTCGAGGGCCAGCGACAGGCCGCTGTTGACCTCGTACGACGTGTCGAAGAAGAAGCCGTAGGGCAGGTTCGACGCGTTCGCGGCCAACTGGTCGTTGGTCAGGAACGAATACCCGACCGCCAGGTCGCCGCCGACCTGCGCCGACGCCGGCTGGGGCATGCTGAGCGCCGCTGCCGCGAGCACACAACCGAAAACAAGACGCTTACGCATTATCCACAACCTCCTCCGAGAGCCGTATCCACCGTTCGCACCCAGCCGCCGGGCTGGGACTCCACGACGCGACCGGGCGCTGTTCCCGACGCCGGTGGAGCCGATGCCGCTCCCACTACAAGCAAGCACCGTGCCGTTCGCATGCCGGAACCCACGCCCCGGAATTCACGTATGTACCGCCGCGTTCCCGGGGACCGAGCGCGACCGTCAATCCAAAACATTGGATATTCATCCAACGATTTGGCGACTGACGGCACTGCCGAAAGCCGAAGAGCCGTCCCGCCGTCGGAAGCGTAGACGGACGACTCGACACCGCCGGAGCGAGGAAGCACTCCAACCAACCGAAAGTTCCAGTTCCGACGGGCGCAAAGTTCCCGCTTAACACGCAATTAACGGTGCACCCTACCCGTTCGGGGCCCGCAGGTCAACAAGAATCTTGATGGGTGGCGTCTGCTACACTGGGCGCCGGCATGATCGACCGGCTGCGCACCGTCCGCCCCGCGAAACGCGCGCGGCCCCTCGCGGCCGGCGCCGCCCTCGCCGCCGGCGCCGCCCTCGCCGCGTGGCTCGGGTCGGGCGTCGGCGCGGGACACGCCGCCGGCCCGCTCGAGCCCGGCCCGACGGCCCAGGGCCGGCCCGCCCCCGGAGCCGTCACGTTCTCGAGGAACATCGCCCCCCTGTTGGCGACGCACTGCGCCGCCTGCCACCAGCCCGGCGGCGTGGCCCCGTTCAGCGTGCTCACCTTCGGCGAGACCCGGCCCTGGGCGCGGGCCATCCGGCAGTCGGTCCGTACCCGCTCGATGCCGCCGTGGAAGCCGGAGCCGGGGTACGGCGGCCCGTTCGTGGGCGAGCGGCGGTTGAGCGACGCCGAGATCGGCCTCATCGCAGACTGGGTCGACGCCGGCGCCCCGGAGGGAGATCCGACGGACCTGCCGACGATGCGCGGGGGCGACGCCGCGGCCGGGGGATGGCGCCTCGGCACCCCGGACCTCGTCGTCGAGATGCCCGAGCCGTACACGCTCCGCGCGGGCGGCGACGGGGACGACATCCTCCGCAATTTCGCGATACCCATCCCGGTGCGCGAGACGCGCTACGTGAAAGGCCTGGAGTTCCAACCCGGGAACCCGCGGGTCGTCCATCACGCCAACCTCAAGATCGACCCGACCCCGGCGTCGCGCCGGCTCGACGCGGAAGACCCGGAGCCCGGCTACGAGGGGGTCACGCCGTTCTCCGCCCGGTTCCCGCGCGGCTACTTCCTGGGGTGGACGCCGGGGCAGGCGCGCCCCCTGGAGGCCGAGGGCATGGCTTGGCGCCTCGACCCCGGCTCGGACCTGCTCGTCGAGCTGCACCTGACCCCGAGGGAGGAGCCGGAGCCGGTGCAGCCCCGCATCGGCTTCTTCTTCACCGACGAGGCCCCGACCAAGAACCCGTTCACGATCCGGCTCGGCAAGCAGGACCTGGTCATTCCGCCGGGCGCGGCCGACTACCGCAGCGTGGACCGCTACGTGCTGCCGGTCGACGTCGAGGTGCACGGCGTGCAGCCGCACGCCCACTACCTGGCCGAGGAGGTGCGGGGGTACGCCACCCTGCCCGACGGGACCCGCCGGTCGCTCATCCGCATCGACGACTGGGACTTCCACTGGCAGGACTTCTACCGCTACGAGACGCCGTTCGTGCTGCCCCGGGGCACCGAGCTGGCGATGGAGTTCACCTACGACAACTCGGTCGGCAACCCCGACAACCGCTTCGCGCCGCCCCGCCCCGTGCGGTGGGGCCAGGACTCGTCGAACGAGATGGGCGACCTGTGGATCCAGGTGGTGCCCGTCCGCCCCGCCGATCTGGAGCCGCTGATCCGCGACCGGCGGCCGACGGAGCTCGCCGAGGACATCGTGGGCTTCGAGATGGAGCTCGCCGCCGACCCCGACCAGGTGATGATGCACGACGACGTCGCGTCGCTCTATATGCAGTTCGGGCGGATCGACGAGGCGGTGGGGCACTACCGGGAGTCGCTGCGCCTGCAGCCCGAGTCTCCCGCCGCCGCCTACAACCTGGGCACGGCGCTGCTGCAGGCGGGCGAACTCGACGAGGCGGTGGCGCACTTCGAGCAGGCGCTGCGGTGGAATCCCGAGTACGCCCTCGCCCACAACAACCTCGGCGCCGTCTTCCGGCTCCAGGGCCGGCTGGGGGACGCGGCGCGGCACTTCCGGCGGTCGCTCGCGACCCGCCCCGACGACGGGGAGGCGCTCTACAACCTGGCCAACGTCCTGATGACGCAGGGGGCGCTGGACGAGGCGGTCACGCTGTACCGGCGGGCGGTCGAGGCAACGCCCGACGCGCCCGAGCCGGCCGCCGAGCTGGCGTGGCTGCTCGCGGCCCACCCGGACCCGGCGCGGCGCGACCCCGCCCGCGCCGTCGCCCTCGCGGAGCGGGCGGCGGCCCTGACCGGCCGCGCGCAGCCGGCGGTGCTCGACGTGCTCGCCGCCGCCTACGCCGCGGCCGGCCGCCTCGACCGCGCGGTCGCGACCGCGGCGGAGGCGCTCAGCGTCGTGCCGGCGGACCGCGGCGACGTGGCCGCGATCATCCGCCAGCGCCTCGACGGCTACCGCCGCGCCCTGGCGGCACCGCCCGCCCCGCGCCGGTAGCCCTCGCGCGCGATCGAGCCGCCGCATGTCATCCCGCCGCCGACGCCGCCCCGCGCCCCGGTCCCGCCCCCCGGCGGCGCCGGCGCGTCCGCGCGGCGCGGCCGGGGTGCCGGCCCGCGCCCGCGGCGGCCGGTGGGCCGGCGGCGGCTTCGGCCGCATCGCCCTTGTCGTCTTCGGCCTCGCCCTCGCGGTCCGCCTCGTTCACGTGTGGCAGCTCAGTTCGGCACCGTTCTTCGGCCTCGCGATGGGCGACGCCCAGAGCTACCACGCATGGGGGATGGAGATTGCGGGCGGCGACTGGCTGGGCGCTGAGACCTTCTACCAAGCCCCGCTGTACCCCTACTTCCTCGGGCTCGTCTACACGTTCTTCGGCCCCAGCCTGCTCGCCGTGCGCCTGTGCCAGATCGTGCTGGGCGCCGCCGCCTGCGCCCTCCTGGCGCTGGCCGCGAACCGGCTCTTCTCGAAAGAGGCGGGCATCGCCGCCGGCCTCATGCTCACGGTCTACGCGCCGGCGATCTTCTTCGACGGCCTGATCCAGAAGACCTCTGTGGGGCTGTTCCTGCTGTGCCTCCTCCTCGCTCTCGTCGCCCGGCTCGTCACCGAACCCGGCCGGCCCCGGGCGTGGCTGTGGCCGGGGGTGGTCCTCGGCACCCTCGTGCTGACCCGCGAGAACGCGCTCGTCTTCGCGGCGGTGCTGCTGGGCTGGCTGGCCCTGTCGCGCGACACCGGCCGGCGGCATCTCGCGCGGGCGGGGGCGCTGGCCCTCGGGCTCGCCCTAGTGCTCGTGCCCGCGGCGGCGCGTAACCAGGCGGTCGGGGGCGAGTTCCTGCTGACTACGGCCCAGTTCGGACCGAACTTCTACATCGGCAACAACCCCGACGCCGACGGCACCTACCGCCCCCTCGTGCCGGGGCGCGGTGACCCCCGGTTCGAGCGCCGGGACGCGACGCAGATCGCCGAGCGCGAGGTCGGGACGCCGCTGACCCCCGGGCAGGTGTCGAGCTACTGGACGGGCCGGGCGCTGGAGTACGTGCGCACGCAGCCGGGCGACTGGCTGAAGCTGACGGGGCGCAAGGCGATGCTGACCCTGAACGGGTCGGAGGTGGCCGACACCGAGGACCAGCTCAGCCACGCCGACTGGTCGCTGCCGCTGCGCCTCGCCGGCTACGTGTGGCACTTCGGCCTGCTCGCGCCGCTTGGGGTCGCGGGCATCTGCCTGACGTGGGACCGGCGCCGGCAGTTACGGCCGTTCCACCTGATGCTGGCCGCCTACGCGGCCAGCGTGGTGGCGTTCGCGGTGATGGGGCGCTACCGCTTTCCCCTCGCGCCGTTGCTGATGCTGTTCGCGGCGGGGGGGGTGGTCGCGGTCTGGGAGACGGCCAAGCGCCGCAAGGGGAAGGGATGGACCCGGGAGGCGGCCTGGGCGGGGGCGGCGGCGGCCGGGCTGCTCGTCGTCTGCAACTGGCCGGTGCTGTCGATGAGCGACATGCGGGCCATCACCGCGCTGAACGTGGGAACCGAGCTGCAGGCGGCGGGCCAACTCGACGAGGCCGTCGAGCAGTACCGGCGGGTGCTCGCGCTGACCCCCGACGACGCCCTCGCCCACAGCAACCTCGGCACCGCCCTCGCCGCCCAGGGGCGGCTCGACGAGGCGGTCGGCCACTACGAGCGGGCGCTGGCGCTGACCCCCGGCGACGCCGACACCCACTCGAACCTCGGCAACGCCCTGCTGTCGCTGGGCCGCACCGCGGAGGGCGTCGCGAGCCTGCGGCGGGCCATCGACATCGACCCCGCCTCGGCCGAGGCCCACGCCGCCCTGGGCATCGCCCTGCACGACGGGGGCGAACTCGACGACGCCATCGTCCACCTGCGCCGCGCCATCGATCTCGGGGCGGCCTCGGCCGAACTCCACAACCGTCTGGGCATCGTGCTCGGATCGCGGGACCGGCTCGACGAGGCGGCGGCGGAGTTCCGCCGCGCCATCGACCTCGAGCCGGGGCACATCGACGCCCACGCCAATCTGGGCACCGCCCTACAGTTGCAGGGCCGTTTGGAAGAAGCCGTCGCGCGGTTCCGCGAGGCGCTGCGGATCGCCCCGGACCACCCCGACCTGCAGGCCCGGCTCGAAGCGGCGCTGGCTGCGCTCCGGAACCGTTAGTTTAGTTAGTTAGGCTGGTCGCTGCCGAAGAGCTGCCTCTCGACCTCCGCCGCGGGCATATTCCAGGTCGCGGCCGCGATACGCTCCCGAATCCGCCGGCGTTCGTCTTCAAGCGCCTTCTTGACCGCTTTCTTTATCATCTTCTTGCGTGCGGCCTTTCTGATCTCCTGACGTGTTTCGAACATCCTTCGCCCCCAATCGAACAGCGCCGCCAGCGGAACCACGAATGCCCAGTACAAACGGGTCGCCGCCGTTTCGAAGCTCTGGTAGACCCAGGAACCCGATTCCGGCCAGAACTCAAGAATCACCACGCCGACGCAACCCACGACGGCGAACCCGAGCGCCTGCCAGACTATACCCCGTTCCGACGTCGATGCGGCGGTTTCCATCGACGATACGTCGGTGCAAATTCGCTGCCAACCACGGACGCGCAATCGACGCCGCACGCGAAGCCGCAAAGCGCTACGCCGACCCGCAGGCTACTCCAACTCGTCGTCCTGCCACGGCGTGCGGCTGGGCTCGCCGCGGAGGTAGCCGGCCAAATTGGCGGACATGCGCTGCACCGCGGCCGACTGGCCCGCCTCCTGGGCGACGGACATCGCGAGGCGCTGCCACTCGACCGCGCCCGTGAACTGCCCCAGCTCCGCGTGGGCCATCGCCATCGTCTCGGCGACAGCGGTGGTGCGGAGATTCTCGGCCAACCCTTGCGCCAGTACCAGCGCCCGCCCCCCATCGCGCAACGTGTCGTCGGGGGCGGCGGCGAGCAGGCGCGCCAGCGCGATGGGAAACGCGGGTTCCCACGGATGCCGCCGGACACCGGCGAGCACGCGGTCGTACGCCTCGCGGTAGCGCCCTAGTTTCGCGAGGGCGAGGACCTCCCCGAAGCGGGCGTCGCGGCGGTCGGGGACCTGCTCGTAGTAGGCGAGCGACGCCGCCGCCCGGCCCGACCGGCGTAGCGCCTCGGCGAGGCGGAAGCGCGCCTCGCCGCCGGCCGATCCCTCGGCGGCCAGCGCGTAATGGCCCATCGCCTCGTCGACGCGGCCGGCCGCCTCGCGCACCGCGCCGATGGTGAGCTGGGTCCGCGCCGTCAGCGCCGGATCGAGCCGCGCCGCCTCGGCCAGATACGCGACGGCCGTTTCCGCATCCTCGCCCGACAGGTGTAGGGTCATGCCCAGGTACCAGTTGAGCATCGCGTCGGCGGGGGCGGAGGCGAGGGCCTGCCGGAACCGGGCGAGGGCTTCCGGCCAATCGCCGACGGCGGCGGCGTCGAGACCGCGCGTCCGCGGGTCCGCGCCGTCGGCCGGGATGCCCCCGGGGTCGTCGGCGCTCCCGAGCAGGTCGATCGGCTCAATCCGGACCGGGGTCAGCGCCGCGTCGCCTTCGCGGACGCGGTACGCGCGGTCGAGTTCCACGCCGCGGTACACGTCCGTCTCCCCGGTCGCCGGCCACGTGATCGCCACCGACCGGATCGCGGTGGCCGCCCCGAGCCCGATCTCCTGCTGCAGGCTCGACCCCCCGAAGCTGCCGCCGGCCCCCACGGTGACGTGGACCCCGCGGTCGCCGTCCGGGGTGGCCGCGGTGACCGCGATGCGGGCGCCGATGGCCGCGCGGTTCGAAGCCGCGCCATCGAGCCGCAGCGTGATCCAGCGGTTGCCGTGGCCGGGATTGAGGTAGAGGGCGTTCGGGGAGGTGTCGCCCTCGAAGGCGCCGCCGAGGACGTGGTACAGGTCCTGGTCGCCGTCGGCGTCGAGGTCGCCGAACGAGACCCCGTGCCCCTTCTGCAGGTGGCCGAAACCCCCGGACGAGGTGACATCCTGGAAGCGCTCCCCCCCCGCGTTCCGGAACATCAGGTTGGGGATGAGCATGCGGTAGTCGGGGTCGCCGGTGCCCAGGTAGAGGTCGAGGAACCCGTCGTTGTCGAGGTCGCCGAAGTTCGACCCCATGCCGACCATGAGGCGGTCCAGGCCCACCGCCGCGGTGACGTCGGTGAACGTGCCGTCGCCGTCGTTGCGGTAGAGGCGCGGCAACTGGCCCCGGTGCGGCTGCCCGAGGCGCTCGAGGACCACGTCGGCGAGGCCCCCGCTGAACCCGCTGACGAAGAGGTCCTCCCACCCGTCGTTGTCGTAGTCGAAGAACCACGTGGGAAAGCTGACCGGCGGTCCCTCGACCCCCGCCTCGGCCGCCGCGTCGCGGAACGACCACGCGCCGCCGGGGCTGGGACCCTCGTTGCGGAAGAGCAGGTTGGGTTCGTCGGGACGCAGCCGCGTCACGTAGAGGTCGAGCCGCCCGTCGTTGTCGTAGTCGCCCCAGACCGCGCCCTTGACGAAGCCGACCACCGCCACCCCCGCCTCGACCGCCACGTCGGTGAACGTCCCGTCGCGGTTGTTGCGGAAGAGGCGGGACGGATAGACGGAGCCGCCGCCCGGAGCGCCAGCGCCGCCGGGGGGGAGCCGGGACTCGTTGCCGATGAACAGGTCGACCCAGCCATCGTTGTCGTAGTCGCCCCACGCGGCGGCCTGCGTGGGGGCCGGCATCAGCAGGCCGGCCGCCTCGGTCACGTCGGTGAACGTGCCGTCGCCGTCGTTCCGCAGGAGCGAGTTGGGGTGCCCGGCGTCGAGCCACGCCCCGCGCAGGACCAGCAGGTCGAGGAATCCGTCGTTGTCGTAGTCGGCGTGGATGACGTGGAGGCCGCTGACGAGGCCGTCGAGGCCCGCCGCGGTGGTACGGTCCGAGAACGTGCCGTCGCCCTCGTTGCGGAAGAACCGGAGCTGGTTGGGGTTCGCGCCGGCCGCGACGTCGAACAGGCCGGCCGACGACGCGACGATGTCGAGGCGGCCGTCGCCATCGAAGTCGTCCATGACGCTGCCGCCCTTCCGGCCCGCATGGTCGAGGCCGAGCCGACCCGCCACGTCGGGGAACCGGCCCAAGTCGTGCGCCGGACGGAACGCCCCCGGCGGTACGAGCCACCGCTCGGGCACGTGGAACGGGTACTCGCCGACCATCATGTAGGCGAGGTTGAGCAGCCATTGCGCGGCCAGCGCCGTCGACTCGTCGGGGGGATCGCCCAGGATGCGCGCGTATTCCTCGATGGCGCGCCGGGCCGCGCCGTCGTCCGGGTGCGCCGCCCCGCGGGTCAGCGGCGCCGAGCAGCGGGCGGCGGCGGCCCCCGAGACGCAGTTGCGCTGCATGGCCGCCCGCAGGTGGGACAGGGCCAGGAGCTGCCGCACCGCGCTGATGAACGTGGGCGAGACCGACGGGTCGGCGGGTGCCCGGCGCAGGATGTCCTCGAGCGACGCCGCCGCCTCTTCGCTCCGGCCCGCGTAGAGCAGGTACCGCGCGATCTCCGAGCGGTAGCGCAGCAAATCGGGCAGAGCGGCGGGCGGGGGGACCGCGGCCAGGGCCTGGGCGCGCAACGAGCCCGCATAGGCGTTCGTCTGCGACTCGGCGGCCGAGATCGCCGCGAGGCGGGCCGCCATGGCGGCGGTGCCGGGCGCGCGCGGGTCGTCCGGCTGCGCCGCCGCGGGAACCGCCGCGAGGACAACGGCCGCCACCGCGAGCCCTGCCCGACCGATGCCGCGCCCCTTCATTCCATCCCCCACCGTGCCGGGTCCCTGTCGACGCATGAGACACGCGGCCGACGCGCCTGCGGCCATGTTTCTACGGTTGGCCGAGTGCGTGCCCGTCGCTGTCGACGCATGAGACGCGCGGCCGACGCGCCTGCGGCGCGACCCCGCCGACGCGGCACCGGCCCCGCCGCCGTTCCGGCCGCGGAAACGGAAGAACTCGACCCCGCCCGCGACTCGGCCCGGGTCCGCCGCCCGTGGCCGGTCAGGCACCCGTCACCGAAGCTGCGCCCGCAGCCCCGTCAGCCGCGGGTGGCCGGGAAGAACCGACAGCGCCTCGCCGAGCCGGTCGCGCGCCTCGGCCCCCCGCCCGACGTCGGCGAGGGCCAGCACGTAGCCCGCCCAGGCGTCGGCGAACCGCGGATCCGCCGCCACCACCCGCCGATAGTGCGCGAGCGACGCCTCCGCCCTGCCCGTCGCCCGCAACGCGTCGGCGAGCCCGACCCGCGCCTCCAGGTAGTCGGGCTGATGCCCGACCGCGTCCGAGAAGCGCTCGACCGCCTCTGGGTGACGGCCGCCGAGCCACGCCACCATGCCGAGGCCGAAGTGCGCCTTGGCGAAGTCGGGAGACCGCCGGACGGTCTCTTCGAACGCCTCGACGGCGCCGGCCGGGTCTCCCGCCATCATCAGCACCGTGCCGAGCCGGTGCCGCAGGGCGGGGTCGTCGGGGGCCAGCTCGAGGCCCCGGCGGAAGAGGTCCTCCGCCGCCCCCAGTCGCGCCTCCTGCAACGCCCGCAGCCCGCGCGTCTCGTAGGTGATGGCGCTCTCCAGGACCTCGGCGTAGGCGTCCATCAACGGGTCCGGCGGCACCGCGGTCCCTCCGCCCCGCCGCCGGAGATGCGCCTCGGCCGCGTCGAGGTCGCCGAGCCGGCGGTAGGCCATGGCCAGCGGATAGTGCAGGCTCGTCGCGCGCTGGTCCGCGGCCAGCGCCCGCTGCAGGTAGTCCACGGCGCGGCCCGCGTCGCCCTGGGCGAGGGCCGCGCGCCCCATGCCGGCCAGGGCCGCGGCCGAGCCGCGGTCGAGGGCGAGGGCGCGCATGAACGCCTCTTGGGCCTCGTCGGGCCGGCTCTGGTCGAGCAAGGTCCCGCCCAGCCGGACCAGCGCCGGCAGATCCGTCGGCCGCAGAAAGTGGGCGCGGGCGAAGAGCTCCGCCGCCGCCGCGCGGTCGCCCTCGACGGCGTGGAGGTGGCCGAGATAGTAGGGCCAGCGCATCTCGTCGGGCGCCAGATCGATGGCGCTGGCGAAGCAGTCGGCGGCCGCGTCGCGGTACTCGGCGGCCATGAGGACCAGGCCGAGCTCGCCGAAGGCGCCGGCGAGATCGGCCAGCGGGGCGCCGGGGTCGGCGAGCAGCGCGTCGAGGCGGGCGTGGCGCCCGCGCACCTGGCGTTGGACCGATTCGGCCACGCCGGAGAGGTCCGGCAGGGCGATGGGCTGTCGGGGGCCGCCCGCCCGCATGATCCGGCCGTCGCCCGCGAGACCCGGCGCCAGTGCGCCCTCCTCCGGCGCGCCGCAGCCGGCCGCGAGAGCCGCGGCACCCGCCAGGAACCACGCGCCGAGCCGGTGTCCCGCCATGTCAGCCGCCCCCGCCTTCCCGCAGCGTCGGGAACCACGCGCCGAGCCGGTATCCCGCCATGTCAGCCGCCCCCGCCTTCCCGCAGCGTCGGGAACCAACGCCGAGCCGGTATCCCGCCGTGTCAGCCGCCCCCGCCCTCGCGCAGCGTCGTGTAGCGGCCGGCAGGCACGTCGCGCCAAGTCTCGGTGCGCCCGCCCGGCCAGGTGACGCGCACCTCGACCGGCACCGCCGACCCCCCCAGCCCGACCAGGACGCGCGGATCCTGCGCCGAGGCGTAGCTGCCGTCCGACCTCGCGCGGCGCCATACGCGCGAGCCGTCCCCCCAGACGACCTCCACCCGCGCGCCGAGCATGTCCCGCGGCGCCTCCGCACCGAGGAGCCGCAGGCCGACCCACCCGTTGTCACCGCCGATGCGGTTGACGAGCAGCCGCAGCGGCCCCGCCCCGTTGCCGACCAGCACGTCCATGTCGCCGTCGTTGTCGATGTCGCCGAACGCGGCGCCGCGGCTCACTTCAGAAAGCCGGAACGCCCGGCCGGCGCGGTCCGTCACGTCATCGAACCGCCCGTCGCCGCGGTTGCGCAACAGCAGGTTGCGCTGCTGCAGGGGAAAGGGGTTGTCCGGCCCGAACGCGTCCATGTCGCGGGTGACGTGGCCGTTGACCGAGAACACGTCCAGCCGCCCGTCGTTGTCGAAGTCGAACCACGCGGTCCCGAAGCCGGTATAGGGCAGGGTGGGCAGACGGACGGCGGTCTGCAGGCTCCGCTCTTCGAACAGGCCGGCGCCGTCGTTGACGTACAGGGTGCTGCCCTGGCCGATGAGCTCGGTGACGAAGAGATCCTCGTCGCCGTCGTTGTCGAAGTCGCCGGCGTCGACCCCCATGTCGGCCTTCGCCTCGCCGGCGGCCCCCAGCGCCGCGCCCCACAGCGGCGCCCGGTTGACGAACGTGCCGTCGCCGCGGTTGATCCAGAGCTGGTTCTCCTGCTGGTCGTTGGCGACGAAGATGTCGAGCCAGCCATCGTTGTCGAAGTCGGCGGTCGCCACCCCGAGGGCCGGTCCGAACTCGTAGGCGACGCCGGCCTCCGCCGTGACGTCGACAAACGTGCCGTCGCCGCGGTTGCGGTACAGCCGGTCGGGCTGCGCGCGGTAGACCTCGGGCGGACAGTAGTCGGGCGGCCCGGACCGGTTGAAGCAGGGGATGTGCGTGTCCAGGTTGAAGCTGAGGTAGTTGCCGACGAAGAGATCGAGCCAGCCGTCGCGGTCGAAGTCGAGGAACGCGGCCGACACCCCCCAGCCGTCGGGGTCGTGCGCGCCGCTCTGTTCCGACACGTCCGAGAACGTCCCGTCGCCGTTGTTCCGGAACAACCGGTTCCGCTCGAACCCGGTCAGATAGAGGTCGACCCAGCCGTCGTTGTCGTAGTCGCCGGCCGCGGCCCCCATGCCGTGCCCGCCAGCGTCCAGCCCGCTCCCCGCCGACACGTCCGTGAACCGCAACCGGGGCCCGTCGGGCGACGATTCCAGGTCGTTGCGGTAGAGCCGGTCGGCGAGGGGGCCCTCGGGCGGGGGGATCACCGGCTCGCCCCCCCCCAGCGTGCGCCCCTGCGGGACGTAGACATCGAGGTCGCCGTCGTTGTCGTAGTCGAACAACGCCACGCCGGGACCCATGATCTCGGTCTGATGGAAGTCGCCGGTCATGCCGTTGAAATGCACGAAGTCCAGCC
Organism: Vicinamibacterales bacterium; assembly: GCA_963664545.2. Classification (GTDB taxonomy): domain Bacteria; phylum Acidobacteriota; class Vicinamibacteria; order Vicinamibacterales; family UBA8438; genus JAJEEA01. The sequence goes on from OY761475.2 coordinate 6,666,792, forward strand.
CCGACGACGCCGCCTCCTCCGTGAACCACTCGCCGGGGGCGGGACCGGCGGCGGCGTCCGCGCCCGGCGCGCCGACGGCGGTGGAGCCCGACGGCGGGGCGCACCCCCCCGCCGCGAGGCACAGCAGCCCCGCGCCGACGGCCGTCCGGATCGATGGTCCTGGGTTCACGTGCGTCGCACTCACATCGGACCGCCGGGAGGTCGCGGGCTGCGGTCGATTATCCCACCGCCGCCCGGACCCTGCAATGAGGACGCCGGCAACGACGCGCCGGGTCGCGTCTCCTGCGCGACACGGACCACGTCCGGGCGCACATACGTGAGTACGCCGCGATCCTGCGTCCCAAGTTCGATCTGGTGTTCCGGCGGCTGTCGGGGGCGCCGGGCGGAACCGGGACCGGTTCCTGGACGACGCCCCGCGGGGCTACTTCCTTTCGTTCAACGCGCCTGGCCGGGGGGATTGTTCCGCCTCGCCGCCCGCGCCGGGATGACGCCCACGCCGGCGGGCGCCATGCTTCCCTAGCCCGGAGAGCGTCGCCTACGGCTCCGCTCGCCGCCCCGTGAAGGCGGCACCCGTCCGTACGGCCGGCGCGACCCGCGGAACGAGAACCGGACTACTTGCCGGCCTTCTTCCTGCGCGCCGCCCAATACGCGGTCATCCGCTCGGACACCGCCTTCTTCTCTTCGGGCGACATCTGACGGCGCTTTCTCTTCGGCTTGGCCTCGGCCGGAGCCTCGGCGGCCGCGGCCGCGGCCGGCACCGCCGCCGCCTTCGGCGACGGGGAGCGCCGGGTCCTCCGCCGAGGCTGCGGGGCGCTGTCTCCCAGCATCTTCTCGACGTCGGTCAACGCCTTGATCTCCGCCTGAAGGCGCTCGATCTCGCTCTGACGTTCGGCAATTGCGTCGGTTATCACACTCATGGCGCTAAAGCGTAGTGGCACATTACGGGAATGTCAAATGCAAGGTGGCCCCCCGGGCGGCGCGGCGGCGGCGGACGGCCCGCGCGGAACCCGCGGCGCGGATGGGGAAACGGCCGCGGTTGTGGTAACTTAGTGGTGCGGCGGCGACCGTCGGGGCGTGGCGCAGTCTGGTAGCGCGCCTGCTTTGGGAGCAGGAGGCCCCCGGTTCGAACCCGGGCGCCCCGACCACCCCCCGCCGCCGGCTACCGACGCGGGCTACCGAAAGAAAGCGGCGCCGTGCCAGGCATCGCCGGCCGGCAGCTCCCACCGGCCGGCCCGCACCTGCTCGACCCTCGTCAGAGTATTGTCGAACACCACCGTCCGGGGACTCACCTCCCCGCTCTCGGCGAGGTCGGCGAACCGTTCCCGAGACACTCTGGCGATGCCGGTCCCGCCGCGATAGAGCACCGGCGCATGGTTCACGAGCTCGACGCCCAGCTCGGCCTGCAGCACCTTCATGCGGCGCACGAGGGCGTCGACGGAGCAACCGGACGCGCCGGCCGCCCGCTCGTCGACGGCCACGAAGACGAACTGGTCGTACCGCACGTCGCGGGCCGCGCTCAGGGGAACCCCGTGCGCCGTCCACTGGTCGATGAACGCGTCCACCTCGCCGGTCACGCGCGCGCGTTCGTCGCCGGCCAATGGCCGCTCGGCCGCGAAAATCCATACGCGCGCTTCCGGCGGCAGCTCGTCGAAGTTGACTCGCGGCATGTCGCAACCTTTCCGGCCGGACGGCTAGACCGGCTCCTTCACGGTGACCGCATCGAGGAACGGCATCATCCCCCGGAGCTCCGCCCCGACCTTCTCGATCCGATGCTCCTGCTCCGCCCGCCGCTGCGCCATGAACCACGGGCGGCCGGCCTTGTCCTCGGCGATCCACTTGTCGGCGTACACCCCGTCCTGAATGTCCTTCAGAATGCCCCGCATCGCCTCGCGGGTGGCGTCCGTCACGACGCGCGGGCCGCCGGTGTAGTCGCCGTGCTCGGCGGTGTCGCTGACCGAGTAGCGCATGTAGTTGAGGCCGCCGCGGTACATGAGGTCCACGATGAGCTTCAGCTCGTGCATGCACTCGAAGTACGCCACCTCGGGTTGATACCCGGCCTCGACCAGCGTCTCGAAGCCCGCCTTGACCAGCGCGCTGACGCCGCCGCACAGGACCGACTGCTCGCCGAAGAGGTCGGTCTCGGTCTCCTCCGCGAACGTCGTCTCGATGACGCCCGCCCGCGTGAGCCCCAGCCCCTTCGCGTAGGACAGGGCCAGGGGCTTCGCGTTCCCGGTGGCGTCCTGCTCCACCGCGATCAGGGCCGGCGTGCCGCCTCCCTCCAGGAACACCTCGCGCACGCGGTGGCCCGGCGCCTTGGGGGCGATAAGCGTCACGTCGACGTCCGGCGGCGGGGCGATGGTCTTGAACCGGATATTGAAGCCGTGCGCGAACATCAGCATGTCGCCCGGCGCGAGATTGGAGGCGATCGAGTCGTCGTAGATGGCCCGCTGCTTCGTGTCCGGCGCGAGGATCATGATCACGTCGGCCCACGCCGCCGCCTCGGCCCCGCTCTTCACCGCCAGCCCGTCCGCCTCCGCGCGGGCGCGCGAACGGCTGCCCCCGGCCAGCGCCACCTGCACCGGTACCCCGCTGTCCTTGAGGTTCAGCGCATGCGCATGCCCCTGCGAGCCGTAGCCGAAGACGGCGACCCTCCTGCCCTGTATCAGTGAGAGATCCGCCGCGTCGTCGTAGTGAATCGTTGCCATTCTGTCTTCCGCCTCGTCAGTCGGGATGATCCCGAAGAACCCTCGGGATTGTGGATTGCCGGATTGCGCCGATTACACGGAATAGGAAACGTGATCGCCGGGCTCGACCTCGGCGGGGGCGCCCGGCGACTCGGTCGCCGCGCTCTGCTGCCCCCGCGCCATGGCGACCCGGCCGGTCCGCACTATCTCGACCACGCCGTACGGCTGCAGGACGCCCAACAACCCGTCGATCTTGTCCTCGGTGCCGGTCGCCTCGACGATCAGGGAATCGGGCGCCACGTCGACAACGCGGGCCCGGAACGTATCCACGATCTGCATCACCTGCGCGCGGGTCTCCTGGGTCGCCGCCACCCTGATGAGGGTGAGGTCGCGGATGACGGCGGCGTCGCCGGTCAGGTCGGTCACCCGCAGGACGTTGACGAGCTTGTAGAGGTTCGCCTCGAGCCGCCTCGCGCCGTTGTCGTCGGTATCGACGACGATCGTCATGCGCGACACGCCGGCCACCTCGGTGCGGCCGACCGTCAACGAGTCGATGTTGAACGCCCGGCGCCGGAACAGGGACGCCACCCGGTTCAGCACCCCCGGCCGGTCCTCGACATGCACGACGAAGGTACGCCGCATGGTCTCTAGTCGTCCGCCGTCTCGACGATGGGGCTGGGGCTCGGCCGCCGAATCATGGCGTGGAGATCGGCCCCGGCCGGCACCATCGGATAGACCGTGTCCTCCTGCTCGACCCGGAAGTCGATGACCACCGCACCGGGCTCGGCCCGCGCCATCGCCACCGTCGGCTCGACGTCCCGGCGGCGCGAGACCGTCGCGCTGCGGAGGCCGAAGGCCTCGCCGAGCTTCGCGAAGTCGGGGCTGAGCAACGGCGTCGCCGCGTAGCGCCGCTCGTAGAAGAACTCCTGCCACTGGCGCACCATGCCCAGATAGCCGTTGTTGATGATGGCCACGTTGACCTTCACCTTCTCCTGCGCGATGGTGGCCAGCTCGCACATCGTCATCTGGAAGCCGCCGTCGCCTACGATCGCCCACACCTCGGCCTCGGGCCGCGCGAGCTTGGCGCCGACGGCCGCGGGCAGGGCGAACCCCATCGTCCCGAGCCCCCCCGACGTGATGAGCGTCCGCGGCTTCTCGTGGTGGTAGTACTGCGCCTCCCACATCTGGTGCTGGCCGACGTCGGTCACCACCACCGCCTTCCCGTCCGTCATCCGCCAGATGTCGTTGATGACATGGGCGGCGTACAGGTGGCCGCTGTCGGGCAGGTTCTGCACGTCGCGGACGGCCGAATCGCCCTTCATCTCCGCGATCGCGCCGAGCCACGCGGCGCGGTCGCCGGGCTCGATCCGCGGCAGCAGGTCCCGCAGCACGCCGGAAAGGTCGCCGGCGAGGGTGACGTCGACGATGACGTTCTTGTTGAACTCGGCCGGGTCGATGTCGATATGGATCTTCCTCGCGTTGGGCGCGTAGGTCTTGACGTTGCCGGTGACGCGGTCGTCGAAGCGCATGCCGAAGGCGAGCAGGAGGTCCGCCTCCTGGATGGCTTGGTTGACCCACGCCTCGCCGTGCATGCCCATCATGCCCAGGTTCAGGGGATGCAGGGCGGGGAACGACCCGATGCCGAGCAGGGTCATGGCCACGGGGATGTCGGCCCGCTCGGCGAGCTCGCGCACCAGGTCCATCGCGCCCGAGAGCATCACCCCGTGCCCCGCGAAGATGATCGGACGCTTGGCGCCGTTGATGAGCTCCACCGCCTGCCGGCGCTCGGCGTCCGACGCCCGGAGATCCGGACGGTAGCCGGGCAGCCGCACCGGACTGCCGTCCCACACGAACTCGGCCGAGGCCTGCTGGGCGTCCTTGGTGATGTCCACGAGCACCGGCCCGGGGCGCCCGGAGCGCGCGACGTAGAACGCCTCGTGGATGGTCGGGGCCACCTCGGACACGTGCGACACCAGGTAGTTGTGCTTGGTGATGGGCAGGGTGACGCCGGTGACGTCCGTCTCCTGGAAGGCGTCCGACCCGATGAGCCGGCTGCCCACCTGCCCGGTGATGCAGACGATGGGCGACGAGTCGAGCATCGCGGTGGCGATGCCCGTGACCATGTTCGTGGCGCCGGGCCCCGAGGTGGCCACGGCCACCCCGACCTCGCCGCTCGCCCGCGCATAGCCGTCGGCCATGTGGGTCGCCCCCTGCTCGTGCCGCACCAGGACGTGGCGGACGGGGTACTCCAGCATGGCGTCGTAGGCGGGCAGGATCGCGCCGCCCGGATACCCGAACACCGTGGTAACCCCCTCGCGCACGAGAGACTCCCACAGGATCTGCGCGCCGGTCCTCATGTTTCCCATCGACCCGTACCTGCCGGCGACGGACGCGACCGCCGCGCCCTCACGCCGTCGTCACCGCTCCTTCGGCCGCCGACCCCACGAGGCGGCAGTACTTCGCCATCACCCCGGTCGCGAAGCGCGGCGCCGGGGCCTGCCAGCCGCGCAAGCGCTCGGCGATCTCGGCCTCGCCCACCTCCAGCCGCAACTCCCGCGCCTGCAGGTCGAACACGATGATATCGCCATCGCGCACCGCCGCGATCGGCCCTCCCCGCGCCGCCTCCGGCGCCACGTGCCCCGCCATGAGCCCCCGGGTGGCGCCCGAGAACCGTCCGTCGGTCAGCAACGCGACCGAATCGCCGAGGCCGGCCCCGACGATGGCCGCGGTGACCGCCAGCATCTCGCGCATGCCGGGCCCGCCGCGCGGCCCCTCGTAGCGGATCACGACGACGTCTCCCGGTCGCAGCGCACCCTTCTCGACCGCCTCGAAGCAGGCCTCCTCACTGTCGAAAATCCGCGCCGGGCCGCGGTGCCGCCGCGTGCCGTAGCCGCCGGCCACCTTCACCACGCACCCGTCCGGGGCCAAGTTGCCCTTGAGGATGACGAGTCCTCCCGTCGGCGTTATCGGCTCGGACACCGGCCGCACCACCTCCTGGCCGGGGGCCTCGGTCGCCGCCTGCGCCTCTTCTCCGATCGTGCGCCCGGTGACCGTGACCTCGTCGGACCGCAGCACGCCGGCCTCCTGCAGCCGCCGCGCCACCAGGCGGCTGCCGCCGGCCCGGTAGAGGTCGGTGGCCACGAAGCGGCCTCCCGGCTTCAGATCGGCGAGCAGCGGCGTCACGCCGCTGATGCGGTCGAAGTCGTCGATGGAGATGTCGACCCCCGCTTCGCGCGCGATCGCCAGCAGGTGCAGCACCGCGTTGGTCGACCCCCCGGTCGCGGCCACCGACGCGATGCCGTTCTCGAGGGCGGCCCGGGTCATGATCCGCCGCGGCCGCCGGTCCGCCTGGACCAGGTCCATGATGAGACGCCCCGACTCGCGGGCCACCACGTCCTTCTCCTCGTTCATCGCGGGCACGGCGTTGTGGCTCATCGGCGAGATGCCGATCAGCTCGCACACCGTCGCCATGGTGTTGGCGGTGAACTGGCCGCCGCACGCGCCGGGGCCGGGGCACGCCGCGTCCTCGAGCGCCTTCAGTTGCTCATCGGTCATCGTGCCGGCGGCGTGCGCGCCGACCGCCTCGAAGACGTCCTGGATGGTGACGTCGTGGTCCTCCCACCGCCCCGGCGCGATGGAGCCCCCGTAGAGCACGAGGCCCGGAATGTCGAGCCGCGCCACCGCCATCACCCCCCCGGGGATGGTCTTGTCGCAGCCCACGAGCACGACGAGCCCGTCGAAGAGGTTGCCGCGGGCGACGAGCTCGATGGAGTCGGCGATGACCTCTCGGCTCACCAGCGAGGCGCGCATGCCGTCGCTGCCCATGGTGATGCCGTCGGAGATCGACACCGTGTTGAACTCCATCGGCGTGCCCCCGGCGGCGCGGATCCCGTCCTTGATGCGCTCGCCGAGCCGCCGCAGGTGGAAGTTGCACGGCCCGATCTCGATCCACGTGTTCGCGACCCCGATGATCGGCCGGCCGAGCGCCTCGTCGTCGAACCCCACCGCCTTCAGCATCGATCGGGCGGGGGCGCGGGACGGACCGTCGGTGATCGCGCCGCTGCGAGTCTTGCCTGGCGTGGCCGTCATGTGCGTTGCCTTCCGACAAAAAAAGGGCCATCACCCGGCTGCGGATGATGGCCCTCGAACCTGCTGCGTCCGTCGAGTACATCATCCATCGGCCGTCGGCGCCATGATGACGCCGACGCCGTGAACCCCGACCACGACGGAGCGACGGGACACGCGAGCCATGGACATGCCGATCTCGGAAACGGGCCTTCATTCTAACGCGGTCCCGGAGCCGGTCTCAAGAGTGTTCGCCGACGGCCTCCGACGGCCTTGGCCGCCGGCGCCGCCCGGGACCCGCCGAGCTCGCCGACGCGGACGCCGGCCGCGCCCCGATCACCGCTCCGGCAACGGCTCGCCCGCGGGGACGAAGCGCAGGGCCGCGCCGTTGTTGCAGTACCGCTGGCCGGTGGGCCGCGGCCCGTCTGGAAAGACGTGCCCCTGGTGCCCCCCGCAGCGGGCGCAGTGATACTCGGTCCGCGGCAGGATCAACCTGAAGTCGCGCTTCGTGCCGAGGCTGCCCTCGATGGGCGCATGGAAGCTCGGCCAGCCGGTGCCGCTCTCGTACTTGGTCGCCGACTCGAACAACGGCTGATAGCAGGCGGCGCACACGAACGTCCCGGCCCGCTTCTCGCGGTTCAGGGGGCTCGACCCCGGCGGCTCCGTCGCCTCCCGGAACAGAACCGCGAACGACTCCGCCGGCAGCAGCGCGCGCCACTCCTCGGGCGTCTTCCTACACGCCAGGCTCGTCTCGGTCATGACCCTCTCCTCCGGGAGCATACCACCGCCGGCCGCGCGGCGCGGCGGCGCCCGGTGAGGAATGGCGCCCGCGGGCGGCCGACCGGTGGAGCAACCGGCGGTTCGCACGTCAACCCGGGTTGACGGCGGAGCGCGGGCCGGATTCGACACGACGTACCGGCGTCGCTCGCGGCCGACGGGGACCCCGCGCCGCGCACTCGGGCTCCGGGAGTTGTCCGGCGGGCGGCGGCACCCCGGCTCAACGCGCACCCGCGGGCACCTCCGCCCCCGGTTTCGCCGCCACCCGTGCCGCTGCGCCGCTTGGCACGGCCCTTGTAGTCGTTCAGGGCACGGGCGGTCGAGCCGATTCGACGCCCGATGGCGCGACATGGCGCCGCGCCAAACCCAAGGAGGCACGCATGAAGACACGCAAGGCACTGGCCGTGGCCACGCTGGCCGCCCTCCCCCTCCTCGCCGGAGCCGCACGGGCCGTCCCGCCCCCCGCGGCGGAGGACGCCGCCGAGGATCGGCGGATCACCGCAGGCGCGGGCGGGCCGCGGGTGCTGTACAGCGTCGGTTTCGGCCAGGAAACCGCGATCATCGTCGGCGTCGCGGTGGGGGTGGGCTCGCTGAACCCGACCCTCGGGGCGCTCACGACCCTGTAGGCCCCGACAGTCCCCCCCGGCGGCGGGAGGCCGCGCACCGGGAGGGAGGAGATCACCAATGGGAAGACGGACCACCGGTACACGAAGGCTGCTGGCCGCGGCGACGCTGGCCGCGCTCCCGCTCTTCACCGGAACCCTGCATAGCGCCCCGGTCGCGGCGGCGGACGCCGCCGCCCACGCCCGGGACGCCGCCGAAGGCCGGAACGGACCCCAGTGGTCGTTCGTCCTAGGCAGGGACGACGGCGACAGGACGGGCTGCTGGATCCTCAGCGGCTGGGCCGAGGTCTGGTGCAGGGTGTACGCGCTCTGAGCGACTTCAGGCGAGGCACTGCTCGATCGAGAGACGCGCCGCCGCCCCGGGGTGGCGGCGCCACCCGAAAAGGAGGCAATCAATGACGAAACGAACCCTACTGGCCAAGGGCGTGCTCGCCGCGCTGCTGCTCGCGTCGGGAGCCATGCAAGCCGGCGCGACCCGGGCGGGCGGCGCCGCCGACGCGCGGAACGCCGCCGAACACACGGCCGCCCCCCGGTGGATGTACGTGACGGGCGAAGAACCGGGTCCGTACCTGGTGCTCGGTTGCTCGTCGGGCTCCCCGTGGCGCGCAGCCGCCTGCGTTGCCCTCGCGCTGTAGCGGCGACGACGCGGCGGGGCAGGCGTCGACCGTGGCGAACGGGCGCAGGCGAGGGTCCCGCCCGCGACTCGGCGACCCCGGCACCCGCTGTCGGGACTCGGAACTCGGCCGTTCGAAGCAAGCGGCAATGGTGCCGCTGTAACATAACCTAGGAGGGAATCGTGCAGAAACGAACACTACTGGCCACCGCGACGTTGACCGCGCTCCTGCTCACGGCGGGGAGCTTGCAGACCGCCCCGACGGGCGTCGAGGCGGGACCCGCGCCTCACGCGCTCGGCGCGCAGACCGTGCAGTCGGCGGAGGCACCGGCCGGCCCCCAGTGGGGCAAGGCCTTTGACTGGGGCATCTGGTGGGACGCGACCGCCATCCTCGTCTGCGCAACGTTGAGCGGCCCGGGCGGCATCGCCTGCGGCTTCGTCGCGGCGGCGTAGCCGGGCACGCCGAACGGTGAGGGCCGACTGAGGACTGGACTTGCGACATGGACAAGCTCGACCGATGGTCACGCTCGTGGTGGGCCCTGTTCGCGGCCAACGTCCTCCTCTTCGGCCTCACCGTCGGCGCCGGCTGGTTCAGCGCCGACCTGCGGGGAGAACAGCTTCAGGTGCGCCCGTTCGCCGAGGTGACCGCCGACCGCATCCACTCGGACGCCGCCTACATCCTGCGCGCCAACCTGCGGGTCGCAGGCGGCATGCTGGCGGGGGCGTGCACGCTGGGGTTGTTCTCCCTCGCAGGGCTGCTCTACAACGGATTCGTGCTGGGGTACGGCACCGCCGCGCTGGCGCGCGGGGCCAGCGAGGTCCTGCCGTTCCTGGCCAGCTACGCGCCGCTGGAGTTCCTGGCGTTCATTCTCGTCGTCACCGCGACGCAGCACCTGTCGTTCGGCGTCGTCCGTTGTCTCGCGACCGGCGAGTCCGTGCGGCCCCGGGCCGGGATCGTCGCCCTGACCGCGGCAGGGGCCCTGCTGGTCGTCGCCGCCGTCGTCGAAGCGAGCGTGATCCCGGCGATCACCGCGATCGTCACGCAGACACCGCCCACGGGAGGGGCCCAGTGAACGCAGACACCGTCCTCGATCTCGTCGACATCCAGCGCCGGTTTCCCGCCTTCGAGCTGGGTCCCCTGTCGCTGAAGCTGCGCAGGGGCCGCACCTACGGACTGCTCGGTCCGAACGGTGCGGGAAAGACGACGCTGCTCGACCTCATCGCGCTGCAGACCAGACCCACCGCCGGCACCCTCCGCACGGAGGGCGAGCCCCTGTCCTGGGGGTCGCGCGCCTGGAAGGCGCGGCTCAGCTACGTCCGCGAGGTCGTCGCCTTCTACGACGGGCTGACGGTGGCCGAGACTCTCCGGCTGGCGTCGAGGCTCTACGGACGCTGGGACCCGACCGTGGCCGCTCGGCTCGTCGACACCCTCGAGCTGCCGTTGGACCGCCGGGTCCGCGAGTTGTCGAAGGGCACGAAGGTCAAGCTGGGCATTGCCAGCGCCCTCGCGCACCACGCCGACCTGCTGCTGCTCGACGAGCCGACGGCCGGTCTCGACCCCTCCGCCCGGGCCGACGTGCAGGCCATCGTGCGCGACATGGCGCGGGACCATCCGCAGCTCTGCGTCGTTTTCTCGTCACACATCTTCGAAGACCTGGAAGAGACCGCCACCGACCTCCTGATACTGAGAAACGGCCGTCTCGTCTTCGAAGCGCCGGCCGACGTGCTGTCGACGTCGACGCTCTACCGGACCGGCGCCGCGGGCACCGTGGGCCCTTCATCGGACGTGCTGGCCCGGTGGAAGCACGAGGATACGGAGTGGCTTCTGGTGCTCGGGGGGAGCGCACTCGACGCCGAACTCCGCCAGCGGCCGGACCATGCGGAAGAGCGCCCGTCCAGCCTGCTCTCAGCCCTGTATCACGGCACCGGGCACCGCCGGAGAGACGACAGATGAACGCACGGATTCTCATGACGCTCCTCGCCAAGGACCTGTGGTTGCACGGCCTGCCGCTGTTGCTGCTCATCAGCGTGCTGCTCGCCGCGTGCGCCGGGGTGGCGCAGTTCGCGCCGCGCCGCGGGCCCATCCCGGGGTTCGTGTTCAACATGAACATGCTCGCACCCCTCCTCCTGTCCGAGTGGCTGATCGCACGAGAGCGGGCCAAGCGCTCCTTCGCATGGCTGCGCTCGCTGCCGGTGGACGACCGCACCGTGGCCGTCGGCAAGTTCCTCTACGCCGCCGTCGTTTCCGTGGCGCTGTGGACGGTTTCCTCCGCGCTGTTCGCCCCGGTGCTGTGGTCGCCCTGGAGCACCGGGCTGGTGCTGCAGTGCAGCCTGCTCGTGCTGGGGGCGCTCTTGATCGGAGCGCGCTGGCGCACCAACTGGCGCTACGCCCCCATGGCCGCCGTGGGTGTCTTCGTCGGGCCCATCCTGATCTTCCTCGCGCTCGTGGGCGAGGACACGGCCCGGCGCGCCGCTCTGGTGGCATGGTGGAACGCCCCGTACGGCCCCCCGCTCGCCGCCGCCGGTCTGCTGCTCATATACGTCTCGATAGTCTGGTCGACGGTGCGTTGGATCGAGCGCGCCGACACCTATCAGCTCGTCGATTGAACGACGACGGGGACCGCCATGTTGACACTGTTCTGGAGTCCGGTTCGCTTCTTCGAGACCCGCCGCGCCGGCGGCCTGCACTGGCTCCCGGCGGCCGGCGGGCTGGTAGCGTGCGGCGCGCTGGAAGCCGTCAGTGGCTCCATGACCATCGCCAAGGTGCTCCCGGAGGTGGAGAGGGTCATGGCGCTCGTCGACACCCCGTTCGCCGAGTTCCCCGTCCAGGGCTTGGCGGTCGTCGGGAGCCTCCTGGGGTATCCGATGTTCTACGGCGTGATGCTGCTCGCGGTGCTGGCCATCGACATTCTGGTCAGCGGGTCGGAGCAACCGCGTCTGCTGGCCAAGTTCACGGCCGTGAGCTTCTACACCCAGGTGCCGTGGTGCATCGTGATGATCGCGATCGCCTGGCACTGGACGCCGGAGCCCATGCGCGTGCCGGTGGGCGCCACGGACACCGAGATCCTGGAAGCGGTAGCCGGCTATCAGCGAAGCCTCCAGTCCGGGCCGCTGATGTCGACGGGACGGCTGCTGGGGCACTACTCCAGCCTCTGGCTCTCGGCGGTGCTCGCGATCGCCCTCAAGGTGGTCGGATCGCTGTCCGTCCGCGCCACCGTCGCGGTCGGAACGGTCCTGTTCGTCATCTGCATGGCGGGACCGATCTTCAACTTCGTGATCGAGAGCCTGCGGTGACCGACCCGCTCCAGCGCCACGCCGAACGCGCCGGGTTCGTTCAGGTGCCGTCCGACCTCGCCTTCGATGCCGAGCGCGAGCGCCCCCGGCTCGTCCGCGCCGTCGAGCGCCGGTGCCCGCCCGTCCGCGCGATCCTCTCGGGGCTGCGGCGGCGGCTGCCCGTCGCCCGCCACGCCGGCGGGGGGATCACGGGACAGTTCTACCGGCTGCCCGGCCACCACCGCAGCCTCTGCTGCGCCATCCCGGACCTCGACGGGCCGGAACGGCTCTGGGAGGGCGACGTCGTCGCCTTCGAGGGCGCCGAGCCGTTGATGGCCGATTTTGACGACTACCTGCGGTGGATGATGACCACCCCGTTCCGGGAAGGCGACCTGCCCATCGGGCTGCACCTCCCCCTCGTCGCCGACGTCCCGCCCGGTGCGATGCCCCTGGACGAGTGCGAGCGGGCCCAGCGGCTGGCCGCCGGGCTGCATGAACGCCACCTGGCCCTCTACGGCGAGCTGGCGCGCGCGCCGGTTCCGCTCGCCGTGCATCGCTGCTCGGCCGAGGACACGGCGCGCTACGTGGAGGCCATGCGCTGGCGTCTGCCGCCGCCGGCCTTCGAACGCGCCGCGGTCCGCGCGCGCCCGGGATGCGGGGTCGCGGTGTGGTACTACCCCACGGCGCCGATCCGCGTCGACGACCTGCGGCTCCTGGCCACCGCCGACCCGCGGCTGGCGGCGGCCCCGGAGGCCGGCGAGGAGACGGTCGCGGGCTGGTGCCGGCAGTTCGCGCGGCTGCTGCACCTGGGGTTCATGCCGTTCGCGCCTTGGAACGCGGCCCGCGGATCCTGCGTGGACCCCGCCAGCGCCTGCATCGACGGCGGCTTCGCGGACCTCTTCACGCTCGTGCCGTTCGAATCGATCCCCGACGACGGGTGGTTTCGGCGCAGCCTGCTCGACAGCATCCGGCGGCTCTCGCATACAGTCGCGGTGTTCACGGGCGCGCTCGGCGCCCGGCCCGCCGCTCCGCGGGACCTAGACTGGCTGAGCCGGGCCTTCCTGAGTCCCCGCCTTCTCGACCAGCTTGAGCGGGAGGCGCCGACCGGAGCCGGGCTCGACGGGCGAATATCGTCCTGCTTCCGGCTCGACCGTCTGGAGGACCTGGTCGCCGCGGGCGCGGGAACCCCGCCGCCGTTCCGGCCCTACCGGCCCGCCGGTTGACGAGGAAGCGTGCCTAAAGTCTGCGCCGTAGAACGGTGCAGACTCCTAGCGGGATTGAGCGGTAAGCGGAGCCGTAGGCGACGTTCTCCGGGCTAGCGCAAGGGCTCCAGGCGAGCGGCCGTCACTGGAGGAACCGGAGGAAACGACCGTGGAGATCGGCGGATCATGGAAGGGTCTTTCGGGTGTTCCTGCTCATCTTCCACCCATGTGATAGGATGGTCACAGCAAATGCACATCATGGATTTCGTCGCGGCCATCGGTGCCGTCGCAGCTCTACTTGGAGCTGTCTTCGGGTACGTCAACGGACGGGACATCAGAGAGATCAAGGGACGCGTCGACGAAATCAGCCGCATCCTGACCAAGCACGTCAGCGCGCCCGGCCTTCATCGATAGGCCGCTACCCGCCACGGGTGCCCTGAACCCGCCATGGCCGCACGCGACACCGAGGTCGGATCCGCGCCGCCGCTCGGCGATTCCCCCGAAACGAGCACGGGAACGGACGAGCCGCGAAGCAGATCGATCGGCCTCTGGCTGGTCGCGGCCGCACTCGGCTTGTGGCTCTGCGTGATGCTGTTGATGGTGGGACCGGCGGATCCCGCCGAAGAGTCGGCCGGCGGCCCTCTCGACGCCGCCGTCGGGGTCGCGCCTGCCCGGGCCGGCGGCGGCGCGTCGGACGTACGCGGCCGGTCGGCCGAACCGCGCCTGATTCCCGCCTCCCGCCGCGACCCCGCCCCCGGTTTCGCCCTGCCGGACCTGGACGGGGGCACGGCGACGCTGGCCGACTACTCGGGGCGGGTCCTTCTGCTGAACTTCTGGGCGACCTGGTGCCTCCCCTGCCGGGCGGAGATGCCTTGGTTCGTCGACTTCCAGTCGCGGTTCGGGGACGACGGTTTCGCGGTGCTCGGCGTCTCGGTGGACGAGCCGGGGCGGGAAATCGTCGAGCCGTTCCTCGATCGCTCGCCGGTCAACTACCGGATCGCCCTGGCCGACACCGTCGACCGGCTCGCCCCCTTCGGTCCGAAGAACGTGCTGCCCACCACCTGGCTCATCGACAGGCAGGGCCGGATTGCGGCCGAGCACGTGGGCCTGGTGAGCCGCGAGGCGATCGAGGCCGAGATTCGGCTGCTGCTGGCCGAGCCCGGGCGGTGACAGAGACCATTCCGCCACGTGCCCTGGCGCAGGGCACACGTGGAAACGCGCCGCGTCCGGGCGCCGTCGGCGAACGCATGGGGATCGCCGTCCCGACAGAGCCGGCCCGCCGCGCGAGCGCCCCGGCCCGCCGCGCCGGTTTGGAACCGTGAGCTACCGCATCGTCAACGCCCGCATCGTCAACGAAGGCGCGGTCGTCGAGGGGGACCTGTCGATCACCCGGGGGCGCGTCGCCGGGATCGACGCGGGGGCCGCCGACGGGGCCGCCGTCATCGACGCCGCGGGGGCGTGGCTGCTCCCGGGGATGATCGACGATCAGGTGCATTTCCGCGAGCCGGGCCTGGAGCACAAGGCCACCATCGCGACCGAGTCGCGGGCGGCCGTCGCGGGCGGGGTCACCAGCTACCTGGAGATGCCCAACTGCCGGCCCCTGACGGTGACGGCCGAGGCGCTGGAGGACAAGCACGCCCGCGCCGCCGCCGGCTCGATGGCGAACTGGGGGTTCTACCTCGGCGCCACCAACGACAACCTCGACGCGGTGAAGGCGGTCGACCGCCACCGCGCGTGCGGCATCAAGGTGTTCATGGGCTCGAGCACCGGCAACATGCTGGTGGACGACAAACGGACCCTCGAGGCCATCTTCGCCAACGCGCCGCTGCTCGTGGCCACCCACTGCGAACACACCCCGACCATTTTCGCGAACGAGGCCCGCGCGCGGGAGCGATACGGCGAGGAGATACCGTTCACCGAGCACCCGCGCATCCGCTCGGCCGAGGCCTGCTACCGGTCATCGAGCCTCGCGGTCGAGCTGGCCCGCCGCCACGGCACGCGTCTGCACGTGCTGCACCTCACCACCGCGCGCGAGCTCGCGCTCTTCGAGCCGGGAGACCTCGCCGGCAAGCGGATCACGTCCGAGGCCTGCGTGCACCATCTGTTCTTCGACGATTCCGCGTACCCGGCGCTCGGCGCGCGCGTCAAGTGCAACCCCGCCATCAAGTCGGCGGCCGACCGCGACGCGCTGTGGGCGGCGGTGAACGACGGCCGCATCGACGTCATCGCCACCGACCACGCGCCCCACACCGCGGAAGAGAAGGCCCGCCCCTACGCCGCCGCCCCCGCCGGCCTGCCCCTCGTCCAGCACGCCCTGCTCGTCCTGTTCGAGCAGGTGCGGTCGGGCCGGTGCACGGTCGCCACCGTGGCCGAGAAGACCGCCCACGCCCCGGCGCGCCTGTTCGACATCCGGGACCGCGGGTTCATCCGCGAGGGGTACTGGGCCGACCTGGTCCTCGTCGACCCGGCGGCGGGGAGCCGCGACGAGCCGATTCACGCCAAGTGCGGATGGAGCCCGTTCAGCGGGTTCGCGTTCAGCGCCCGGGTGCGGGCGACCTGGGTGAACGGCGAACTGCGGTACCGGGACGGCGCGTTCCTCCCCGGCGCCGGCGGACACGCCCTCGAGTTCGACCGCTGAGGGTGGAGCCGCCGCCCGGCGGGTGGCGGCTTTCCCCTAAATGCCGTCTTCCATGCGGACGACGATGGTGTCGCACAACCCCTCGAGGGTGCGGTGCTCGTCATCGCCGATCTGCACCGTCAGGCGATACTCGCCGCCCTCGAGCTGCATCTCCATACCGTCCGAGCCGTCACCGAAGTGCACCCAGGGATCGGCGGACGGGATGATCTCGCCGGGAGGCAGACACTCGGTGTCGAGCGCGAGATGGTAGTGCCCCACGCCCTCCCGCACGGCGGTCACCTCCTCGGGAACGGCGCCGATCTCGAAGTTCTCAATGCCGAACGTGATGCCGAGCGGAATCTCGGTCGCGTGATCGGTCTCGTCTATCGGGGCGACGAAAAACACCCGCGGCTCTCCCGACGACTCCTCGGCCGCCGCTTCCTCCATCGGTTCCGCCGCGCTCTCCGGCGCGGCCTCCTCGGTGCCGCCCCCGCAGGCCGCGACGCCGACCATGGCGAACGCCGCGACGACCAGCATCCCCTTCGACCTCAGTGACATCTCCACGTGCACGCTCTCCCCCTTTTCGTCTTGTCGATTCGAGCACTCGTCCAGGTGATCTTAACCGGTCTTGCCCGCCCGCCGGACCCCGCTCCGACAACCTTCAGCTCGGCCGGTAGGCGAGCACGAGCCCCGCGCCGACCGCGGCCATGACGATGCCCAGGAAGAAGACCGGCGACGGCAGGTTCTCGGGCGGGTTGTACAGCATGCCCACGAAGACGCTGACCACCGGCGCCCCCGCGAAGACGAGGGGAGGAACCACGGTGGGACGGCCGCCGTTGACGAGGGCGAACACGATGCCGAGGGCCCCGAGGGCGCCGAGCACGCCGGCCGCCAACGTGAAGCCGGCCCCGCCGGCCGTGAACAAGTCCCAACTGCCCGCGCGGGCGATCATCGTTCCGGGAATCAGGATGGCGACGAGCAGGTAGGCCACGCCCACCATCAGGAAGGCGTGCACGCCGCTCCCGCCCAACGCGACCTGACCCTTGTGCAACGTCGGAATGTAGGTGCCCCAGCTCAGGACGGTCAGCAGCACGAACGGCAACCAGCTACGCATTCGGGGAATCTCCTTCTGCGGCCGGGCGGATCGGCCGCGACGTCCGGGCGAAGGCCGTATTGTATATTGGCGCCCGCCGCCCCGGAGCCGGAGAACGCCGATGAAGCGACACCGAAGCCTGATCCCCCTGTCGCACGACCACCACGACACCCTGGTCGTCGCGCAGGGGCTCATCCGGGGACGCCCCACCGCCCCCCGGTCGGACTGGCCGACGGACCGGCGCGCCCAGGCCGAACGCTTGACGGCCTTCTTCGAGGACTCGCTGCGGCCCCACTTCGCGGCCGAAGAAGCCGAGGTCTTCCCGCTGGCTGAACGCCTGCTCCCGGACCACGCCGATCTCGTGAAGGCCCTGCGGAAGGACCACGCCGACCTGCGGGCCGAGATTCTCGCCCTGCCCGCCCGTTCCGACGCCGACCTCGCGGTGCGCCTGCCCGCGCTCGGCGCCCGGCTCGAGGCCCACGTGCGGAGCGAGGAGCGCGTGCTGTTCGAGGCGGTGCAGAAGGCCGCGTCGCCCGCCGAACTGGAGCGGCTCGGCGCGAAGCTTACGCGCGAGCGGCAACGGACCGTCGCCTGCGCGGTGCCGGACCGGGGCGCCGCCCCGCCGGAGGGCTGAGGCGCCGCACGCCGAACGCGTCACGCCCCGGGGCGGGCACCTCCGGCGACGATGCGCCCGGCCCGGAACAGCAGGTCCGCCGACTGCAGGATCTTCGCGCGCAGGCGGGGCGGATAGCCGGGGTCGAGCCCGTCGAGGAACCCGCGGACGACCTCGGCGGCGGCGGCGGAGTTGTGCCCGCCGAGGGTGGCACCGAGCCAGCCGGCGGGAAAGAAGATGTCGCCGGTGCGCTGCACCTCGACCAGCAGCTCGAGGGCGGGACGGATGAACGGCCGGGAGTCCTCCGCCCTCAGAGGGTGGTGCAGATAGCCCAGCCCCGCCAGCACCCAGGGCTCGCGCTCCCGGTTGGCGGCGTCGCGGAGGCCGGCGAAGAACCGCTCCCGGACCCCCGGGTCCGAAGAGAGCGCGGGCCGCAGGAAGGCGAAGCGGGCGAGCCGGTCCGGGTTCTCGATGCGGGCCGCCTGCAGGGCCAGGACCTCCTCGGTCCCCGCCACCCCGCGGACCGCGAGGGCGGCCGCGAGGGCGGTGAAGTCGCGCTCGGAGAGGGTCACGCCGGGCACCGTCTCGTCCTCCGCCCAGATGCGCCGCAGCTTCGCCACACCGTCGGGGGTCCGGACCAGGCCGTGCCACGCGCGGAAGTAGGCGGCCTTGCGCGTGGACTCGGGGCTGTCCGACACGCCGGCCCACAGCACCGCCTCGACCCGCGGGGCCGCGGCCCGGCGCGCCTCGTCGCCCATGAGGGACCAGATCGTGGTCGAGAGGTACCCGAGCAGCCGCTGCGCGTTCTGCTCGACGGGTTCCGACCCGAGTCCGCGCAGGAGCAGCTCGAACCAGTCCCCGACGGGGATTTCCCCTTCCAGCACCGCGTCCCACAGCGTGCCCCAGGCGATGCCGCGGGTCAGGGGATCCGCGATGTCCGGGGCCGCCGTCATCAGGAACCCGACGCTGTCCGCGTCGAGCCGGAAGCGGCCGTACTCCACCCCGCTTCCGTTCGGCAGCACGAAGCGCGGCGCGGGCCGTTCCAGCCCGACCGACGCCGCGGCACCGGCGAGCAGCACGGGCGCCCGGACCTCCTCGTCGTCGTAGGCCAGCAGCAGCTCGAGCCGCTGCGGCCACAGGCGCGACCGGCCGGCCGGGTCCGACTGCTCGAGCGTGATCCGGCCGCCGGCGTCGCCGCCCCCGGCTCCGCGCCCGACGGTGACGGTCGGCCGCCCCGGCTCCTCCACCCACACCGCGCTCCACGACCGCAGGTCGGTCGCGGTGCGCGGATCGAGGATGTCGATGAGGTCCGGCCACGTGGCGTTGCCGTACGCGAACGTCCGCAGGTACTCGCGCAGGCCGTCGCGGAACCCCTCCTCCCCCACCAGCCGCTCGAGCTGCCGCATCACGATCGGCGCCTTCTGGTAGATGATCGGCCCGTAGAGGGCCCCCGCCTCCTTCAGGTTCTCCAGCGGCTGCCGGATGGGATTGGCCCCGGCGGTGCGGTCGATGCCGTAGGCGGCCTGGTGATGCGCGAGGAAGAACCGGAGGTCGTGGTTCACCTCGGGAAACGAGGGGTGCACGATCTTGGCGGCGAGGAAGTTGGCGAACACCTCCTTCGTCCAGACGTCGTCGAACCAGTTCATGGTGACGAGGTCGCCGAACCACATGTGGGCGGTCTCGTGGGCGATGAGGCTGGCCCGGCCGAGGTACGCGGCCTGGGTCGCTGACTCGTCCAGCATGAGGCTCGACGCGCGGTAGAAGATCGCGCCGGGGTGTTCCATTCCCCCGTACTGGAAGGGGGGGACGAGCACGAAGTCGAACTTGCCGAACGGATAGGGAATCCCGGTGTAGTCCTCGAGCCAGTCGAGGGCGGCCGCGTGCAGGTCGAAGATGGCGTCCCGGTTGCGCGCCACCTTCGCGGCGTCCGTCTCGCGGTGGAACATCCGCATCCGGCGGCCGGCCCGCTCCGCCGCCTCGACCTGGAAGCGGCCGGCCGCGAACGCGAAGAGATACGTGGGAATCGGCTCCGTCTCGGCGAATCGCCACGAGACCGGCCCGTCCCCTCCGGCCCCGTCCGGCGCCTCGACGGTCTCCCCGTTGGCGACCGCGACCCAGTCCGCGGGCGCCTCCAGGGTCAGCCCGAATCGCGCCTTCAGGTTCGGCTGGTCGAAGAGAGGCAGCGAGAAGTGCGCGCGGTCGGGCACGAAGAGGGTGTAGAGAAAGTCGTCGTTCCGGTTGAGGGCCTCGTCGCCCGCCTCGAAGTCGATCTCGATGCGGTTCCCGACGTCCGGGCGCAGGGCGGCGGCGGGGACGACGACGTGGTCGTGCCGGGGCGCCCAGTCGACGGCCGCGCCGTTCGCGCGGACCGCCGCGACCCGCCGCGACGGGTCCTTGAAGTCCACGACCAAGTCGCGGCCCCCGGGATCGGACCACGCGAAACGAATCGCGACCGTCCCCGAGACGGGCGCGCTCCGCTCGCGGGGGATCCGGAGGTGGTAGCGGTACCGCAGATCCGACAGCGTCGCGGCCCGATGCTCAGCCAGGTCCCAGGACACGCCCTCGTCGATGTCGATCACCGGCATGGCCTGCTCCCCGGACACGCCCCGCGCGGAGCTCAGCCCGAACGCCAGGGCGACCACGAGACACCGGACCGCATGCTTCGATGGCATCATCGCCGTTCTCCGGACTCCTCGCGCCGACTAGCCCCCGCGTTCCCGCCGGCTTCGGTCACCGGTTCCAAGCGCGGGCTGTCGAGGACGTCGGAGCGGACCCTCATCCGGCTCCGCGCGACGGAACAACGAACGGAACTCGTCCGACGACGCCGGATACCCTCCCCGGCTCGCCGGCTCAGAACTCCACCGCGCAGTCGCCGACGTACTGCTCCGGCCTCGAGGTGAAGCCGACGAGCCGGGTGTCGGTGTACTCGTGCCGCGTGTGCACCGCCATCAACCGCCCGTCCGCCGTCTCGCGATCGATCACCGTCGTCGTGTACAGCGGCCCCACCGTGAACATCTGGACGAGGTGGAGGTAGTCGCCGGTCTGGCGCACGATGATGTGCGAAGCGCCGTAGGGGCCGACGATCGCGGCGGTCGCGCCGTCGGCGTCGATCTCCTCGAAGCGCAGCGACAGCGTGGAGGGCTCGACGCCGGCCTCGGCGGCGCCGTCGGCCCAGTCGGCGGTGGCGATCACCGTGAACGAGCAGTCGAGGGCGGTGGCGTCGTACAGGTCCTGGGCGAAAGCGCCCGGGGACGCGGCGAGGGCGGCGAGCAGCAACGCGACGGCGGTCGCGCCGGGTCTGATACGCGGCATGGGTCCTCCCGTTGGGATAAACTCTCCGGCAGCCCCGTGGTGGAACCCCGCGTCGCATCGAGCGGCGCGGTGCCCGCCTGACAAGGCGTGAGGAGGCTGCCGAGCATTCTATGAGAATTCCGATTCTGGCGTTGCTGCTGGCCGGCGTCGTCGTCATGGAAGGACAGTCGCCCTTCGATCCGCTGCTGCGGGAGCAGCTCGGCAAGCTGTTCCCGGACGCGGCCTCCTTCTCGCCCAAGGAGGGGTCGCCGCCCCACTTCAAGGCGTTCGCGGGCAACGGCGACATCGTCGGCTTCGCCTTCTGGACCACCGAGCTCGAGCCGCT
Organism: Vicinamibacterales bacterium; assembly: GCA_963664545.2. GTDB lineage: Bacteria > Acidobacteriota > Vicinamibacteria > Vicinamibacterales > UBA8438 > JAJEEA01. The sequence continues at coordinate 6,687,989 of OY761475.2, forward strand.
CGAGCGCGGCTACGACGGCCCCATCCAGGTGCTGGTGGGGGTCGACCTCGACGCCGAGCTGACCGGCATCATCGTCGCCCGGCACCACGAGCCCTACGGCTACTTCTCGATCGACACCCCCGAGTACGGCGCGCAGTTCGTCCGGAAGAGCGTGCGCGACCGGTTCCGGGTCGGCGCCGACATCGATTCGGTGGCCACCGCCACCATCACCGTCCGCAGCGCGACCCGGGCGGTGCGCAACGGGGCTAGGCGCATCGCGCGCCAGTTCCTGAGCCCCGACGGGGGGCTGCGATGATCCGGCAGGAAGCCCCCGGCCCAACCGCGCCGGGCTCTTGCCGATGGCTCCTCGCCGCCGCGCTGCTCCTCGTCGGAGCCCAGCCGGCCGCTTCCGGCACCACGCAGGCGGCGCCCGGAGCGGTTCCCGGGGTCCAGCCGGAACCCGCGGCCGCCGCCGCGCCGCCGGAATCCGCCGCCGCCCCCGCGGCGCAGCCTGAACCCGGGGTTTCCACCCAACAATCTGCGGACGGGGCCGACGAGCCGCCGTCCACCGACGGGTGGAACTTCGAGGAGGAAGACGACGGATGGGACTTCGAGGACGACGAGGAGGGCGACGACGGCTGGGGCTTCGAGGACGACGAGGGCGGCGACGCCTGGAGCTTCGGAGACGAGGAGGAGGACGCCGAGACGTGGGGCGCGCTGCTCCGCGATCAGGCCGCCGACCTCGTGTTCTTCACCGGCTTCGCGGCGCTGGTCATGGTGGGCTTCTTCCGGAAGAGCGTCTGGATGAAGTACGCGACCCTGGCCGCCGCCGTCGCCTACCTGGGATTCACGAAGAGCCAGCTCATCTCCGTCGTCAACGTCTACGGGCTGATGACCGGGAACATGCCGGTCTTCCGCTACAACCTCGCCTGGTACCTGTTCGCGGGGTTCACCGTCGTCACCACGGTGCTCTGGGGCCGGCTCTACTGCGGGCGCGTCTGCGCCTTCGGGGCCCTCACCCAGCTCATGGACCGGGTGGTGCCGGCCAAGCTGCGCGTCGAGGTGCCGGCGTGGCTCGAGCCGCGCGCCGCCTGGATCAAGTACGGCCTGCTGGCGGCGACGCTGGCCTACTTCCTGGCGACCGCCGACATCCCCGCCTTCCGATTCGTCGAACCGTTCTGGATGTTCACCCTCCGGGGCACGACCGCGATGTGGATCGGGCTCGCGGTGCTACTCGCAGCCACCGTGTTCGTGCGCAACCTCTACTGCCGCTTCCTGTGCCCGGTCGGCGCGTTCCTGGGCATCCTGTCGAAGGCGACGGTCTTCCGGATCAAGCGGTGGAAGGAGTGCGACACCTGCAAGATCTGCGAGAAGGCGTGCGAATGGGGCGCCATCCAGGGGCCGCGGATCGTCATGACCGAGTGCGTCCGCTGCGACGACTGCGAGCGGCTCTACGCCGACGTGAAGAAGTGCCCGCACTGGCTGCTGCTGCTGCGCGCCAAGCGGCGGCAGCGGCAGGCGGCGCCTTCCGTCATCCCGGTCCGGCCCGTCGCGTCGACCTGATTCGCCGAAGCGAGGACACGATGCCGATCTACGAGTACGAATGCCGCGCGTGCCGGAAGCAGTTCGAGCTGCTCATCCTGCCGGGCACCGATCCCGCCTGCCCGACGTGCCGGAGCGCCGACCTGGAGAAGCTGCTGTCGATCTCGTCGGTCAGTTCGGACGGGACGCGGCAGCGCAACCTGGGCCTAGCCCGCCAGGCCGCGAAGAAGATTCAGCGCGACAAGGCGCACGCCGAGCACGAGGCGTACCACCACCATCACCACTGAGGCCGGCGGACCCTCGCGGCGCAATGTGCCGACGGGCGGGCGGAGGCGCGTGTCGGCCTCAACGCCCCGCTGGGCTCACGCGTGCCCGTGCAGACCCGGCGTGTTGACGTGCGCGTTGTGCGCCGTCTCCAGTGTATCCACCCTGCCCCTCAACTCCCGGAACTGGAGGGTGTTCCAGACGCCGGTGATTGCCCCCACCAACGCCGCCGCCAGCGTGAGGAACTGCATGACGAGCATCCAAGGGGTGATGTAGTCCACCATCCACGCCTCGCTCGCCCGGCAATCGTCGCCTACGGCTCCGCTTGCCGCCCAGCCCAACCGGCAGGAGCCCGCACCGTTCCACGGTGCGGCTCCTACACATCCGACAGGTGCTTGAGCTGCCCGGTGCTGTCGCCGAGCTTCTCGGTGGGCACGCCGACCTTGTCGAGCAGGCTGAGCTGCAGGTTGGTCAGCGGTGTCTCGTCGGCCACGCGCACGTGGCGGCCGCCGCGCATGCGGCCGGCCGAGCCGCCGACGAGCAGGATCGGCAGGTTCATGTGCAGGTGCTGGTTGCCGTCGCTGATGCCGCAGCCGTAGAGCATCATCATGTGGTCGAGCAGGCTGCCGTCGCCGTCCGGCGTCTCCGCGAGGCGCCCGACGAAGTACGCGAACTGCTCGATGTGGTGACGGTTCAGCTTGGCCAGCTTCTCCATCTGCACCGGGCGGTTCTGGTGGTGCGAGAGCCCGTGGTGCGGGTCGGGAATGCCCAGCTCGGGATAGGTGCGCGGGCTGACCTCGCGCGACATCATAAACGTGATGACCCGGGTCATGTCCGTCTGCAGGGCCAGCAACTGCAGGTCGAACATGAGCCGCGCGTGCTCCGCGAAGGTGTCGGGGATGCCCCCGGTGGGCCGGGCCAGCTCCGGCAGCTCGACGTGGCTCTGCAGCTCGGCGAGCCGGATGCGCCGCTCAATGTCGCGGATCGCGTCGAGGTACTGGTTCACCTTGTCGCGGTCGGCGGGCGCGAGGGTGTGGCGGAAGCTGTCGACCTCGTGCACGAGCGAGTCAAGGATGCTGCGGTCCTCGCGGATGCGCGCGAGCCGGGCGGCCTGGCTGGTGTCGTCGGTGTCGCCGAAGAGCCGCTCGAAGACCGCCCGCGGCTGGTTCTCCATCGGCAGCGGGGTGGTCGGGTTGCGCCACGAGAGGGTGTTGGCGTAGGCGCAGCTCCAGCCCGCCTCGCACGCGCCGATCAGCTCGTTCGGGTCGAGGGCCAGCTCGAGCGACGTGAGCTGGGTGTCCTGTCCGATCTTCGCGGCCGCGATCTGGTCCATCGAGGTCCCGCCGCGGATGTCCGGCCCCTCGGTCTTCTTCGGGTGCACCCCGGTGAGGAACGCGGAGGCGGCGCGGACGTGGTCGCCGGTGCCCTCGCCGGGCAGCGGGAACATCGGCTCGCTCTCGAGCCCGCTCACCACCGTGACCTGGTCCTGGAACGGTGCCAGGGGCGCGAGGGTCTGCGGCAGGATGAAGTCGCGCCCCTCGGCCGCCGGCGTCCACTGGTCCATGATGACGCCGTTGGGGACGTAGCCGACGTAGAGCCTCGCCTGCGGCCGCGCCGCGGTGTTGCGCATCGCCGACAGGGCCGGCACCATCCCGTCGAGCAGGGGCAGGGCCAGGGTGGCGCCGACGCCGCGCAGGAACGTCCGCCGGGGCAGGGCCATCTTGGTGATGATCATGACGCGGGACCTCTCCTCAGTTGAAACGGCACGCTGCGGGCGATGCCCGCGACGATCGCCGACCAGCGGTAGTCGTCGTCCGCGGCCTCGCGAACGACGCGGCGCACCGCCGGGGCGTCGTAATACTCTACACCGCGCCCGAGCCCGTAGGTCATCAGCTTCTCGGTCACCGTGGTCACGAAGCTCTCCGGACGCTTGAGCAGGGCCGCGGCCAGCGACTCGGGCCCGTCCACCGGGGTGCCGTCGGCGAGCTCGCCGGCCGCGTCCACCGGGGTCCCCGCCTCGGTCAGCGTCCGCCAGCGGCCGATGGCGTCGAAGTTCTCGAGCGCGAAGCCCAGGGGGTCCATGACGCGGTGGCAGCCCGCGCACGCGGGGTTCTCGCGGTGCACCTCGAGGCGCTCGCGCACCGAGCGGGGCGGCTCGCCGCTGTCGTCGTTCTCGGCCAGCGCGGGCACGTCCGCCGGGGGCGGCGGGGGCGGCGAGCCGAGGATGTTCTCGAGCAGCCACTTGCCCCGGACCACCGGCGACGTGCGGTGGGCGTAGGAGGTCACCGTCAGCAGGCTGCCCTTGCCGAGGAGGCCGCGCCGCGGCGACAGCCCGCCCTCGAGGACGACGGGCCGGAAGTGGTTCCCGTAGACGTTGGAAATGCCGTAGTGCTCGGCCAGCCGCTGATTGACGAAGGTCTCGTCCGACGTCAGCAGCTCGAGGACGCTGCGGTCCCGGCGAATCTGCCGGTCGAGGAAGAGCTCCATCTCGCGGGCCATGGCCTCGCGCAGGTTGGCGTCGAAGTCGGCGAAGGCGTAGGGGTCGGGGGCCACGAGGGCCATGTTGCGCAGGTACAGCCACTGCCCCCCGAAGTTGTCGACGAGCGACGCGGCCCGCGGGTCGGCCAGCATCCGCTCCACCTGGGCCTCGAGCACGCCCGGCTCGCGCAGCGCGCCCCGGTCGGCGAGGTCGAGCAGCTCGTCGTCAGGGATGCTGCTCCACAGGAAGAACGACAGCCGCGCCGCGAGCTCGTGCTCGCCGACGAGGTACGGCGCCCCCGGGGCCGCCCCCTCGGGGTCGCGCTCGCGCCGAAATAGGAAGTCGGGGCTCACGAGCACCCGGCGCAGGGCCATCTCGATGCCCGCGTCGAAGTCGCCGCCCTCGCGCCCGAGGTGGAAGAAGCGCAGGAGCATGTCGAGGTCGCCGCCGTCGAGGGGCCTGCGGAACGCGCGGCGTCCCAGCGCCCCGAGGATCTCCCGGGCGCAGGCCACCTCCTCGGGGCCGGACGGCACCGCGCCGGCCGGGGGCCGGCAAGAGAAGATGGCGCGCCGGCTCGGCGTGTCGCCGCGCCCGGTCACGTTGTACGGCCCCCGCAGCTCGATGCGGCCGATGCCCGGGTCGTGGCTCTGGTCGCCCGCGTACTCGTAGCTGGTCACCGCGTAGTGCGGCCGGCGCATGCCCTCGAGCACCGCCGCCTGGTCGACGAAGGTCACCGCGAGCATGTGGGGGCCGGCGGGGACCGTGAAGCGCACCTCCTGCGCGTCGTCGGCCGAGTTCCGGTAGTCGCGGCGCTGCTCGGCCCCCGAGGCGTCGAGGAGGGGGCCGCCCACGGTCAGGGTCTCGACGAGGGCGCCGTCGAGCCGCACCTCGAGCTCGTGCCGGTTGGCGAGGCCGCGCAGCCGTCCGTCGTAGGTGCGGGCAAGGTAGATCCTGACGACGTACTCGCCGTCCACGGGGAAAGTGTGGCGCACCGCGAGCCCGCCCCGCGACCCGAACGGCAGGTCGTCGCTGACCCGGGCGTCCTGCTTCAGGTACTTGTCGACGGTGAAGATCTCGGTCGACGGGGCGAGATTCGGGTCGCCCACCGCGAGCCGGCTGATCTTCCGGGCCGCTGAGAGGTACCGCTCGGTCAGCATCGGCGACACCGACAGCACGTCGGCGATGTTGTCGAACCCGTAGCCGGAGTCGTCGGCCGGGAGCAGCGCCCGGGTGTCGACGTCGAGGGCGAGGAGATCGCGGATGGCGTTGGCGTACTCGGCGCGGTTGAGGCGGTGGACGGCGGGGCGCCGGCCGGGGTTCGGATCGGCCGCCGCCGCGTCGATCGCCGTCTCGAGGCGGGCCACGACGCCTTCGTACTGCGCCTCGCTCGGCCGCGGCCGGCCGGCCGGGGGCATCGCGCGGGTCCGCAGCTTGCGGATGACCTTCTCCCACAGCTCGACCTCGCCGGCGTGCTCGCCGACCCGGTCGAAGTCGACGCCCTGCAGGGAGACGCCCGCGGTCAGGGTCCTGTCGTTGTGGCAACCCACGCAGTAGCGCGTGAGGAGGGCGCGGTCGTCCTGTGTGGACTGCGCCAGCGCGGCACCGGGCCCGCCCGCCGCCAGCGCCAGCAACGCCCACGCCAGGACCGCCGGTACGCCCCGTGTACAGACCAACGGTACAATCCGTGTACGGAAGCAACGGTATGCCATGTTCAACCGGTCGATGGAGTTGTATTCGAAACCCGCCGCTGCATTATCATGAAGGCGGCGGCGGCAGTCAAGCGACGGCGCGGACGGCGCGGCGGGAGATCGAGCATCATCGCCCGACTTGACCACGAACGTGCAGGGCGGAGACCCAGAACCATGCAGTTACGCGAATCGACGGCGGCCGCGGCCACGATCGGCACCCTCGCCGTCGCGCTCGCCATCACGTCCCACGCCCAGCCGACCTTCGGCGTGCCGGATCTCGTGGCGGCGGCGAGAAACAGCGATCACGGAGCGGTCCGGGCCCTTCTCCAGGCCGGTGCGGATCCCGACGCGGCCTACGGAGACGGCACCACCGCCCTCCACTGGGCCGCGCACCGCGACGCGCACGCGATGGTCGTCGATCTGCTCGCGGCCGGCGCCGACGTGAACGCCAGCGACGATCACGGCGTCACCCCGCTGTCGCTGGCCTCCCTCAACGGCAACCGGCTGGTCGTCGACGCCCTGCTCGCGGCCGGCGCCGACCCCAACGCGCCGCGCACCAGCGGCGAGACCCCGCTGATGACGGCGGCGCGGGTCGGCGGCCTCGACGTGGTCCGCAGCCTGATCGCGGCGGGCGCCGACCCCAACGCCCGGGAGGCCACCCTCGGTCAGACCGCGCTGATGCTCGCGGTGGCCGAGAACCACACCCCGGTGGCGCGCCTCCTGCTCGAGACCGGGGCCGCGGCCTCCGCCCGCTCGACGAACCGGTTCACCCCGCTCCTGTTCGCGGCCCAGCAGGGCAACGTCGAGGCGGCCGACCTGCTGCTCTCGGCCGGGGCCGACGTCAACGAGTCGGCGCCGGACGGCATCGGCGGCAACACCAACGCGCGGTCGCGCTACGTGCCCGACACCGACGCCGCCGCCCTCCTCGTGGCCATCGACAGCGGCCACGCCGAGCTCGCCCGCTTCCTGCTGGCGCGGGGCGCGGACCCCGACCACGACGGCGCGGGGCGCACCGCCCTGCACGCGGCCGTGCAGCGCAAGATGCCCGAGGTCGTGGCGGCGCTCCTCGAGCACGGCGCCGACCCCGACCCCCGGCTGACTAAGCGGCTGCCGTTCGTGTCGCGGCGCATCACCCAGAACAACGGGATGACGCCCTCGAACATCGGGGCCACGCCGTTCTTCCTCGCCGCGAGCTACAACGACCTGGAGAGCATGAAGATCCTCGTGGAGGGCGGCGCCGACCCCATGCTGCGGGCCGACGACGAGACCACCGCGCTGATGGTGGCGGCGGGCGGCGACTACGTGGAGGGGGCCGACAAGTACGGCGTCCGCTGGTTCGGCGACAACCTGCCGCTGCAGGAGTCGGCCCTCGCGGCGGTCGAGTACCTGCTCGGACTCGGCCTCGACATCAACGCCCGGAACATCCACGAGCAGACCACCCTGCACGGCGCCGTCTACCTCGGCGGCACCCTGCTCGTCCCCTACCTCGTCGAGCGGGGGGCCGAGATCGACGTCGTCAACGTCCGCGGGCAGACGCCGTGGATGGTCGCGGCCGAGGGCGAGTACCGGTCCGGCTCGTTCTACACCCACGAGGAGACGGGCGAGATCCTCGAGCAGCTCGGCGCCGACACCACGCTGGGCGAAGATCTGGGGCCGAACTTCCGCGAGATCCTCGCCGCGCGCGAGCAGCAACAGTAGGCTACGCTAGGCTGGCCAGGAGCGCGTCGACGCCGGCCTGGGCCACGACCTCGTCCTGGTCGGGGGTGCCGGAGCTGCAGCCGATGCCGGCCACGATCTCGTCGTTCACGAACACCGGCAGGCCGCCGGCGACGATCATGAAGCGGCCCTGGTTGCTGACGTGGATGCCGAACGCGGGGCCGCCCGGCCCGCTCACCTCCCCGTAGGACCGCGTCGAGCGCCGCGCCGCCGCCGCCGTGAACGCCTTGTTGATGGCGACGTCGATGCTCGTGATGCGCCCGCCGTCCATACGGTGGAACATCAACAGGCTGCCGTTGTCGTCGGTGATCGCGATGTCCATGTCGACGCCGATTTCACGCGCCTTGGCCTCGGCCGCGGCCATCATGACGCGGGCGTCGTCGAGGGTCAGCTTCTGGGCTGTTCGCATGTCGTCTCGTCCTCCCGCCGCGGATTATAGCCAGCCCGCGCCGGGCACGCGTTGGCAGACCGGCCCCGCCCGGTCCGTGGCGCGGCCGGCCTCCGACCGACGGGCAGCGGCCACCCGACAGGGCCCGCCCGCCGGCGCCCGGCCCGGATCGAGGTGGCGGCACCCGCCCGTGATAGGATGCGGCGTCATGAAACGAACACTGCTTCACGTCGCCCTCGCGGGCGCGCTGCTCGCCGCGCCGCTTGCCGCCACGACCCAGGCGGGACAGGAGAGAACGCCGGTGGACGTCGCATCGCTGGGACCGCAGGTCGGCGAGATCGTCCCCGACTTCTCGCTGCCCGACCAGAACGGGCGCATCTGGACCCGCGACTCGATCCTGGGCCCCAACGGCGCGATCCTGCTGTTCCACCGGTCCGCCGACTGGTGACCGTACTGCAAAGCGCAGCTCGTGGAGCTGCAAGACCGTCTGGAAGAGCTGCGGGGCCGGGGCCTCCGGGTCGCCGCCATCAGCTATGACTCGCAGGCCGTGCTCGCCGACTTCAGCCGCCGGCGGGGCGTCACCTTCCCGCTCCTCGCCGACGACGACTCCGCCGTCATCACCGACTTCGGCATCCTGAACACCGTCGCCATCGAGGCCCAGGGCCCCAACGGCGACCACCCCGACGTGGTGGCTGACGTGGCGAAGTACGTCTCGGTGTTCGGCGCGGGCTCGAACATCATCGGGACGCCGTTCCCGGGCACGTTCCTGCTCGACGGCGAGGGCCGCGTGACCGCGCGCTTCTTCGAAGAGTTCTACCGCGAGCGGAACACCACCGCGAACGTCATGCTCCGGCTCGGCGACGGGCTCTCCCCCATCGAGGCCTTCGAGGGCTCGACCGCGCACCTGAAGTTCACCGCGTACCCGAGCGACACGGCCATCACCGTGGGGACCCGCTTCTCCGTCGCGGTCGAGGTGCAGCCGAACCCCGGCATGCACGTCTACGCCCCGGGGGCCGACGAGCTCGGCTACCGGGTGATCGGGCTGACCCTCGAGCCGGTGCCCCACATCCGGTTCGAGCCGGTGGAGTTCCCGGCGTCCGAGATCTACCACTTCGAGCCGCTCGACGAGCGGGTGCCCGTCTACCAGGCCCCGTTCACCCTGCTGCAGGAGGCGGTGGTGTCCGGCGCCCCGGGCGTGGAGGAGGCCCTGGCCGAGGTCGACAGCGTGACGCTCTCGGGCTCGCTCGACTACCAGGCGTGCGACGACCGGCTCTGCTACGACCCGGTCTCGCTGCCGCTGGCCTTCACCTTCGAGGTCGACCTCCTCGACCGGCAGCGGGCGAACCGGTAGGCCCACCCGAATGCCCGGGCGTCCGCGTCACGAACGACGCGGATGCCCGGGCGGCGGCTCCCCGCCATCCCCGCCGCCAGACACCGGCAGGCTGGGCCCACCCGCGCTACCCCGATCCCGGCGAACCCCGTCCCGGCCAGACGCACTGGGAACAGCAGCCCCGCCGTGCCCAGTTACCTCACCAATACGGCCACGAGTAACGTCGCGCCACCGCGAAGACCACAACTCCGTTGTTCGCCGACAGTTCCCCCTACCGAGCCCCTGCCTTCTCGCCACCAACACCCAGGTCGAGGGCGACGATTCGGGCGCGGTCGCGGGCGTAGAGGGTGGTGCCGACGAGGGTCGGGACGGTCCACGACCGGGTGTCGAAGAGCTGGGTGGTGGCGAGCCGCTCGAGGCCGCTCGGGCTGAGGCGGACGAGGGAGAGGTCGCCGTCCTCCTCCAGGATGACCGCCTTGCCGTCGCCGTAGACCATGGTGGCGCGGCTGAAGCCGCGCTCGCGCCACGCGGTCTCCCCCGTCTCCATGTGCGTGGCGGTGAGCATCGCGGCCGCGCCCTGGCCGCTCGTGCCGTAGATGAAGCCGCCGAGCCGGAGGACGTTGAGGAAGGTGAACCGCAGGCGGCGGTCCTCCCACAGCAGCTCCGTCTGCACGATGTCGCCGTCGGGCACGAGCCTAATCGCCTGGCTGCCCCCGATGTAGCCGGACGAGAAGAACAGCACGCCGGTCTCGGGGTCGTAGTGGGGAATCTGGAAGTTGAAGTCGTTGCCGGCGTCGTGGGGGTGGGCCCAGAGCACCTTGCCGGTGTCGGGGTCCATGCCGACCACCGCCTGGCCGGCGAAGACCACCGCGTGGGTCCGGCCGCCGACCGGGATCAGTCCCACCGGGGCGTGCGACACGAGGAAGCTGCCGCTCTTCCAGACGACCTCGCCGTCGCTCTGCCGCAGGGCCATCACCGCCTGGCCGGGTCCGCCGACCTGGAGGAGGATGGTGTCCCGGTAGGGGGTCGGACTCATGCCCGAGCCCGGCTTGATCATCGAGCGGATGAGCAGGGGCGGCGCCCCGAAGTCGTCGATGAGGTTCCTCGACCACAGCAGCTCGCCGGTCCCGGGGTCGAAGACGTGCAGCTCCTTGTTGCTGCCGACGGTGAACAGCCGCCCGCCGGCGAGCAGCGGCGTCGCGTGCGGACCCGCCCCCTGGCCGAAGTCCTGGTTCTTCGAGGCGTACTCGTACTCCCAGAGCGTCGCGCCGGTCGCCGCGTCCATCGCAATGACCGCCTCGCGCGGCGTCCACGGGGTGCCGCCGCCGTCGCCGTGGGAGACGCGGTACATGGTGAACAGCTTGCCGCCGGAGACGAGGATGGCGGAGTGTCCGGCCCCCAGGGGCCGGCCCCAGATCTCGGGCGGCCCCGAGGCCGGCCAGCGCTCGGCGAGGCCGGTCGACTCGGCCGTGAAGTCGCGGTTCGCGCCCGCCCACTGGCGCCACTCGCCCTCCTGCGCGCCGGCCGGCGCGGCGGCCAGGCCGAGGATCGCGGCCAGAGCCGCCCGGATCGCCGTCCCGCATACCGTCATCGCGGCCCTCCTTCGCCTAGTCATCGCGGCGCCCTCCCGCCGCGCGCAGCGTCCGCGCCGGCGGCCGGAGGCACGTCCTGCGGGAACTCCTTGCACGGCATGGCCCAGGCCTCGCACGGGCCGACGGGCCGGTCCGCCCGATAGACGAGCCGGTTGCGGGCCTCCCCGTCCGGCGTCCTCGTGGTCACCTCGATGGTCAGGGTTCCGCCGTCCGGGCTCAGCCACATCACCTCGTGCATGGTCATGCCGCCCTGCGTTCCCTCCGCCACCAGCCGGTCGCCCTCCCACCTCGAGGCGGCGCGCATGGTGGTGTCGCGGCCGACCGGGATCGTGAGCTCGCGCCCCGGCGTGAAGGACCACGCCTTGACGCCGTTGGTCTCGGCCCCGACGACCACCGTGCCGTTGGCGGCGTGGGTGATGAAAAGCCGCCCGACGTCGTCGCCGCCGCGCCCGCCGCTGAACGCGGGCGCGGTGAAGTCGCTCGCCGCGGGGTCGAGCGTCCACATCCCGGAGAAATCGGGGCGCTGCGCGGACGCGAGCCCCGCGAACAGGAGCATCCCCGCCACCGAACCGAAGTATCCCGCACCGTTCACGCGTGTCCTCCTGCGGTCAACGTCCGTTTACGGCCCGCGGCCGCAACCCGCTCTCGCGGATGCGGCCGGCCCAGTTCAGTCCAATCCGTTCGGCACCGTTCCGCAAGCGCACTATAATCGGTCGAGCGACGGACTGGCGAGGGTTCGTCCGACCACCGCGCGCGACCGAGCCGCCGACGGGCCGGTCGGCGGGCCGCCGCGACCCCGCCCCGGTACCCGGGTCGGCTCGGGCGGTAACGCCGCGCAGGCCGGCCCGTTCCTTGCATACCTCTCACGTGTGCCGATTCCCGACGAGACGCCCCGTCCGCTGACCCCCGAGGTCGACGAATCGTTCCTGCTCTCGACCCTTGAACGGTACTGGGGTTACCGCGGGTTCCGCCCCCTGCAGCGCGAGGCGATACGCGCCAACCTACAGGGCCGCGACAGCGTCGTCGTGCTGCCGACCGGCGGCGGGAAGTCACTGTGCTTCCAGCTTCCGGCCTTGGTCGAGCCCCGCGGCGGGGTCGGGCTCGTCATTTCCCCCCTCGTCTCGCTGATGAAGGACCAGGTGGACGGCCTGGTGGGGATCGGGGTGTCGGCCGCCGCCCTCAACGCCTCGATCATGCCGGACGAGCGGCGCCGGGTCTACGCCGACCTCGACGAGGGGCGCTGCAGGCTGCTGTACGTCACCCCGGAGCGCCTCGTCGGCGAGGGCGGCGAGGCGTTCCGGACCCGGCTCCGCAACTGGGGCGTCCGCTTCGTCGCGGTCGACGAGGCGCACTGCATCAGCCAGTGGGGGCACGAGTTCCGGCCCGAGTACCGGCAGCTCGCGCAGGTCAGGGACGACTTCCCCGGGGCGGCGCTGCACGCGCTGACCGCGACCGCCACCCGTCGCGTGCGCGAGGACATCGTCGCGCAGCTCGCCCTGCGCGATCCCGAGGTGCTCGTCGGCTCGTTCGACCGGCCCAACCTGATCTACCGGGTTCGCGCCCGCACCGGCCTCAAGGACCAGATCCGCAAGGTGCTGGACCGCCACGCGGGGGAGGCGGGCATCGTGTACTGCCTCTCGCGGCGCGAGGTCGAGTCGCTCGCGGAATGGCTGGAGGGCGAGGGACACAGTGCCCGGCCGTATCACGCGGGCCTCGCCGACGAGACGCGGCGGCGGCATCAGGAGGAGTTCCTGCAGGAGCGCGCCGACGTGATGGTCGCGACGGTGGCCTTCGGCATGGGCATCGACCGCTCGAACATCCGGTTCGTCATCCACGCGGGGGCGCCGCGGTCGCTCGAGCACTACCAGCAGGAATCGGGCCGCGCGGGACGGGACGGCCTCGAGGCGGAGTGCATCCTGTTCTGCTCGGGGGCCGACTTCGCGCGCTGGCGGCAGATGCTCGAGCAGAGCGGAGAGTTCACGGACACCGCGCGGCGGCTGCTGACGGGCATGTCGCGGTACGCGGCGGGCACCCGCTGCCGACACCGCACCCTCGTCGAGTACTTCGACCAGCCCTACGGGCGCGACGCCTGCGGCGCCTGCGACTGGTGCCTCAAGGAGCTCGAGCGGGTCGACGACGCGCTCGTGCTCAGCCAGAAGATCCTGTCGGGGGTGGCCCGGCTGGGGCAGCGGTGGGGGGTCGGCCACGTCATCGACGTGCTGCGCGGCCGCGCGACCGACGCCGTCGGCCGGGCGCACCACCAGGCCCTCAGCACGTTCGGCCTGCTCGCGGACGTCCCCGTCGCCGAACTGCGCGGCTATCTCGACCAGCTCACCGAGCAGGAGCTCCTGCTGCGCACGGCGGGACCCTTCCCCGTGCTGCAGCTCACCGAGCGCGGGGTGGCGGCCCTGAAGGGCCGGGCCGAGGTCGAACTCTACCGCCAGCCGCGGCCGGCCCCCGGCCAGCGCGCCCGCCGGCCCACCGCCGACCCCGCGACCTGGGACGGCGTCGACCGCGAGCTGTTCGACGCCCTGCGGCAGTGCCGCCTCGAGGTCGCGCGGGCGCGCGGCGTCCCGCCCTACGTCGTCTTCCACGACAACACCCTGCGCGACCTCGCCCGGCGGCGGCCGACCACGCCGGCCGAGCTGGTGCAGGTCTACGGCATCGGCGCCAAGAAGGCCGAGGACCTCGGACCCATCGTGCTCGAGGTGATCCGGGAACACGGCGGAGAGCCTTCCGAGCCCGTCTGATCCCATTTCGTATCGCTGCTCACGGCCTCCACCCCATTACGCCCCGCGAACGCAGGTCCGGCGGCCAGGGCGCGGGGACGGTCGGCCGTCCCCGCGCGGCGACCCGGTTACGTCCGCACGCGGATGACCACGCGGCGGTTCTGCGCGCGGCCCTGCGCGGTGTCGTTCGGCGCCGCGGGACGCTCCTCGCCGTAGCTGTACACGCCCATCTTGTGGAGCGGCACGTTGTGCTGCTCGTACAGGTAGCGCTGCACCGCCTCGGCCCTGCGCATGCCCAGCCTGAGGTTGAAGTTGGCGTCGCCGATGGAATCGGTGTGCCCTTCGATCTCGATGAACTCGTTCTCCCCGTCGCCGGCGAGCTGGCCGATCAACTGGTCGATCCTGGCCCGCGCCGCGTCCGGCAGGCCGTCCTGGCCGATGGCGAAGTTCCCCTGGTTCTCGCTCAGCGTGACCTCCAGGATCAAGCGGCCGGCCGCCGCCGCCATCTCGTCCACGCGGACGCCGACCTGCGCCGCCGCCGCGGCCGCCCCGTCCGCCGCCGCCTGCGACATCTGGGCCGCCTGCCCGGCCGCCATCGCCCGCTGGTCGACCTCGCCGATCCGCTCCTCGTTCTGGAGGGCCCGCTCCTGGGCCTCCTCGACCGCCACCGCCACCGAATCGATCTTGGCGTCGACCACCGCGGTCTCGGTCCGCACGAATCCCCGCGTCGCGCAGGCCGGCGCCACCAACGCGATCAACGCCGCCAACGCCACTAGTCTCAACATCGTCACTCGCATGGTCTCTCCCTTGATGCAGGCCGTCTGTCCAGCTTCGCCCGTCCCGCCACGTAACCGCGGCGGGCATGTACCGTCAGTCGATCGTCCACCGTCAGCAGCTCGATGGGGTGCCACCCCCGCCGGAAGCCGGGCCTGAACGTCACGACGTACTGATGCCGCAGGCCCGGCAGCAACTCGCCGACCGCTTCAAGCATATCCCCTCCGCCGCCGGTCGCGCGCACGCTGCCGCCCGTCCACCGCGCAAGGTCCGCGAGGGTCGCCGACAGGGCGGCGCCGTCGGCCCCGCCCGCCCCCCCCGGCCCGTCGCGCCGATCGAGGGGGCCGCCCACCGTGAACAGGTGCACGGGCACCGCGATGGCGCTCGCGACCCCCGACACCTCCTCCACCGTGCGGCGGCTGCCGGTGTCCACGCCGTCCGTCACCACGAGCAGCGCCCGGTGGCGGTTGCCGCTCCCGCCCACGAGCGTCGCGGTGTCCGCCACCGCGTCGTAGAGCGACGTCCGGCCGTACGGCCGGCCCGTCAGGGCCGCCGCGTCGAAGCGGTCGAGCTCGCGGGTGAACGGCACGATCTCCCGCAACGCGCGGTCGAACGAGAAGAGCGCCGCTTCGTCGCGGCCAAGCTGCAACGCGCCGATGATGGTCCGGACGGCGCGCCGGGCGCGGGCGATGTTGCCGTCGACGGCCATGCTGCCGCTCATGTCGAGCAGGACCGCGACGCGGAGCGGCGCCTCGCTTTCGAACACAGCTCGGATGGGACGTCCGAACCCGCTGTCGACGAGCCGGAAGTCGCGGCACGCGAGACCGCGGACGACGCGCCCCCGGGGGTCGCGGACGGTGACGTTGACGGTCACCATGTCGACGCCGGAGCTGAAGACCGGCGCCGCATCCCGCGTCACCGCGCCGACCGCGCGCTGCCCGGCAAGCGCCGGGGCCGACAGCAACAGCAGGCCGACTATCGAGAGCTTCACGCCGGACATGTGGGCAACCGGGTTTCCGCAGGCGCCGCGGGCGGCCTCGCCCCGAGGCGGTCGCCTACGATTGTACGGGTTTTGACGCCGCTTGTGTGCGCGGGGCGCGGACCGACGGGGCGTCGGGGCGACGCGCGGCAGACTCGAGGAGACGCGCGACCTCGCGCGACGCCGCCCGCACCGCCGGGGGAATCGCGCACCGCGCGATGTCGCCGGCCGCCCCGTACACGTCCAGGCGGCGGACCTCCGCCACGAGCCGCGCCGCGAAGTCGGCCCGGCTACGGTCCAAGTGGTCGATCAGCGATCCGGCGGGCGGGCACGCCCGCACCTCCACGCGCGGATGCCAGCGGGCGAAGGTCGCCAGGCACCGGCGCATCGCGAACGCCTTGGCGGTCAGCAGCGCGGACCGCGGCATCCGCCCCGCGGCCTCAAGGACGGCCATGCCGAACCGTACGTTCTCCAGCGTGTTGCGCGCGTCCACCTCGGTGAGGATGGCCGAAGGGGGCACGCCCCGGCGCACCATCTCGTCCCGGAAAACGAGCGCCTCCGGCTTGTCGAAGACGCGCTCGGTCCGCGGACCGGCCCGTCCCGACACGAGGATGCGCGGCGCCCACCCCGCCGCATAGAGCTGCGCCGCCCGCCGGGGCACCTCCATCCCCCGGCTGCCGAACACGAAGATCACGTCGCTCGGCGCCGGCGCCCCGCCCGGGCACAGGTAGCTCCAGATCGGCTGCAGCAACCGCGCGTACGCCTCCGGCTCGAGGCTCTCGATGCGCACGCGGATCTTCTAGCACGACCGCGGGACGCGCGCCGGTCGAACGCGACCGGTCCGTACGCTATGATGCTTGTAACGCCTTCGGCCGCAGCCCACACCCGTCTAGAGCCATGCCCGCGTGGCCACACCCCCCGCCCCCGGTCGAGCGATGCGCCCGCGTCGCGGCGCGGCCGACGCGCGGGATCGGCTGGGCGCTCGGCCTGCTGCTCGCGACCGCCCTCCCGCTCGACGCTCAGCCCGCTCCGGACACGCTGACGGTCATCTCGCGGGACGGCCGGCGCCCCCTGCCCACGGTCGACGTGGGCGGGCGCCCCATGGTCGCCCTGACCGAGCTCCTGGAGCCGTTCGGCCTGCGCCTGGGCGGCGACCGGCAACCCGGACGCGTGACCCTCCTGCGGGGCGCGGCAGTGATGGTGCTGACGGCGGGCGACGGGATCGTATCGGTGGCGGGGCGCCTCGAGTCGCTGAGCTCGCCCCTGGTGGAGCGCGGCGGCGCCTGGTACGTGCCGATCGACTTCATCGGCCGGGCCCTCCCCCTCATCTCGGATCGGCCGGTCGAGCTCAGGGCCGGCTCGGGACTGGTGATCGTCGGCGACGTCCGGGTCCCCCGGGTGGTCGCCCGTTATCAGCGCGCGGGACGCGGGGCGCGGCTGCGCCTCACGGTGACCCCGAACATCGAACCCCGCGTCGAGCGGGCGGCCGGACGGCTGTTCGTCACCTTCGAGGCCGACGCCGTGGACCTCGTGTTGCGCGACTTCGCGTCCGACGATCTGCTGCGGCGGGTGGAGGTCGACGACCGGCGCGCCCGGCTCGAAGCCGACGTGGGCGACGCCTTCGGCAGCTTCGCGGCCAGCAGTTCGCCGGGGCTCGGCGACAGTCTGGACGTGGTCATCGAGCTGAGACCGGCGGCGGCGGCCCGCGCCGCCCCCCCGCCCGAGCCCGATCCGGCTCCGGCCGCCGGGGCGGAGGGCGGGGCGGAGGGAGACCCCGACCTGCCGGCCCTCGCGGACCTCGCGCTGCCGTCGACGGTCCGCGCCGTCGCCATCGACGCGGGACACGGGGGCGCCGATGTCGGCACGCGCGGCCCCGCGGGCACGCTCGAGAAGGACGTCACCCTCGGCGTCGCCCGCCGGCTGCAGGCGGCCATCCAGCGCCGGCTCGGGCTGCGCGTCGTGCTGACCCGCGCCGGCGACACCGACGTGACCCTGGACGAGCGCGCGGCCATCGCCAACAACAACCGCGCCGACCTGTTCATCAGCCTCCACGCGAACGCGTCGATGCGGGAGAACGCGGCGGGGGCCGAGGTGTTCTATCTCAGCCCCGTCGAGTACGAGGGCGACCCGGACGATGCGCCGACCGGCGGCGAGCCGATCCCGGTGGTCGGAGGCGGAACCCGGGTGCTCGACATCGTGCCCTGGGAACGGGCGCAGCTCCGCTTCGTGGATCGGTCGGCGGTGTGGGCGCAGACCGTGGCCGAGGAGCTGCGCGCCCGGCTGCCGATGAGCCCGCGGGGCGTGCAGCGGGCGCCGCTCCGGGTGCTGGTCGGCACCAACATGCCGGCCGCCCTCGTGGAGATGGGGTTCATCTCGAACCCCGGGCAGGAGGCCCAGCTCGTCTCCCCGGCCTTTCAGAACGCGGTCGTCGAGGCGCTGCTGCAGAGCATCGTCCGTTTCCGCGACCTGGTGGAACAGGGCTTCCCCGTCGACGATCCGCTCGACCCGCTCGACGGGGAACCGTCGCCCGACGACGCGCCGGAGGCGATGCGGAGGCCCGCTCCGTGAACCGCTCCGGCTGGCTCGCCAGGATCGTGTTGGCCGCCGCGGCGGTGGGCGGCGCGTGGACGCTCTTCGTCGGGCTCCCGCGTTGGTACCCGGCCGGGGAGTCCGCGGTCCCGACCGGCGACCCCGCCGGCGGCGGGGCGGCGGGGTCGCGCACCGTCGCGACCCTGTTCTACGTGTCCGACGACGGCACGCGGCTCGTCGGGTCCCCCCGCCAGCTCCCGCGGCGGGCGAACCCGACCGCGCAAGCCCGCGTCATCCTCGAGGCCCAGCTCGGCGCGCCGCCGCCGCGGCTGCTCTCGCCCATCCCCCCCGGCACCGCCCTGCGCGCCGTCTACCTCACCGGGGACGGCGACGCGTTCGTCGACCTCAGCGAGGAGGTCGCGCTCGGCCACTCGGGCGGGTCGAGGGAGGAGCTGTTCACGGTGTACGCCATCGTAAATGCCCTGACCCTGAACCTCGCCGCCGTCGACGCGGTGCAGATCCTGGTCGACGGCGTCGAGGTCGACACGCTCGTCGGGCACGTGGATCTGCAGCGTCCGCTGAGGCAGAACCTCGACCTGCTGGAGGCCCCCGCCGATTGGGCGCCGGTCGACGGCGGGCCCGCCGACCCGGATCCGGACCGTTCGTCATGACCCAGACCGCCCGCGGCGACGCCCGCCCCCCGGATCAGCTCCGACCCACCCGCCTGACCCCGCACTATCTCGATCACCCCGAGGGGTCGGTCCTCATCGAAGCCGGGCGCACGCGGGTCGTCTGCACCGCGAGCGTCGAAGACCGGGTGCCGGTGTTCCTCCGCGGCGCCGGCAAGGGATGGGTGACGGCCGAGTACGGCATGCTGCCGCGCGCCACGTCCACGCGCACCGCCCGCGAGGCGAGCCGGGGGCGGCCGAGCGGGCGCACCCAGGAGATCCAGCGGCTGATCGGCCGCTCGCTGCGCGCGGTCACGACCCTCGCCGCCCTCGGCGAGCGCACCGTCTGGATCGACTGCGACGTCATCCAGGCCGACGGCGGCACGCGCACCGCGTCGATCACGGGGGGGTTCGTGGCCCTCGCCTTCGCGCTGCGCCGGCTGCGGGAGCGCGGCAAGCTCGGCCGCATGCCCCTGACCGACCACGTCGCCGCGATCAGCGTGGGGATCGTCGGCGGCCGGCCGCTCCTCGACCTCGCCTACGAGGAGGACTCGAACGCCGAGGTCGACATGAACGTGGTCATGACCGGGGACGGCCGCTTCATCGAGGTGCAGGGCACGGCCGAGGGCGCGCCGTTCTCCCGCGACGCGCACGACGCCCTGCTCGGGTTGGCCGGAACCGGCATCCGCCGGCTCGTCGAGATGCAGCGGGAGCTGGTCGGAGACCTGACCGCGTGACCGGCGCGGCGCCGCCGCGGCTGCTCGTGGCGACCACCAACCCCGGCAAGCTCGCCGAGATCCGGGACATCCTCGGGGGGACGCCGACGGCCCTGGCGACCCTCGACGACCATCCCGGCCTGGCCGAGCCCGAGGAGACCGGCGCGACCTTCGCGGCCAACGCCCGCCTGAAGGCGCGCTACTACGCCGGGGCGACCGGGGAGCTCACCGTCGCCGAGGACTCCGGACTCGAGATCGACGCGCTGGACGGCGCGCCGGGCGTGCGCTCGGCGCGGTTCAACGGCACCTCGTACGCGGAGAAGTTCGCGGCGATACGGCGCCTGCTCGCCGAACGGGGCGCCGACGGCGGCACCGCGCGCTTCGTGTGCGCCCTCGCCTTGGCACGGCCCGGGGACGGCGTCCTCTGGGAGACCGCGGGCGTCGTCGAGGGCCGCGTGCAGCTCCCCCCCCGCGGCGACGGGGGCTTCGGCTACGACCCCATCTTCCACTACCCCCCCTACGGCCGCACCCTGGCCGAGGTGACGCCGGCGGAGAAGGCCGCCGTCAGCCATCGCGGGCAGGCGTTCCGGCGGCTTCGGCAACGTCTGACCGCCGGTGCGGCAGCTCGATGGTGAACACCGTGCCCCCGCCCTCCCGGTTGGCGGCCCGCACCGACCCCCCGTGCAGGCCGATCAGGTGCTTGACGATCGCGAGGCCGAGCCCGGTGCCGCCGGGGTCGCGGGGCCGCGCGTCGTCCACCCGGTAGAACCGCTCGAAGATCCGCGTCAGGTCCGTATCCGGAATGCCGGGGCCGCGGTCGGCGACGGTGATGCGGACCACGCCGTCGCCGCCGTCCGCCCCGAGCTCGACGGCACCGCCGGGCGGGGAGTAGTTGACGGCGTTCTCGACGAGGTTGCGGACGGCGTCGTGGAGCTTGAGGGGGTCCGCGAGAACCGTGCCCGCTTCCGGCGCGACGGCGGTCTTCACGTCGAGCTGCTTGCCCTCGGCCAGCGGCGCGAGCTCGCCGGCCACCGAAGCGAGGGCCGCCTCGAGCGCGCACGGCGTCAGCGCCAGCTCCTCCTGCCCGGCGTCGAGCCGGGCCAGCCGCAGCAGGTCGCTGACCAGACGCTCCATCCGCGCGCTGTTCCTGGCGATGATCGCGACGAAGCGGCGCTCCGCCGGTCCGGCCTCGTCGAGGAGGGCCTCGACCCCGCCCCTTATCGCGGTGAGGGGCGTCCGCAGCTCGTGCGACACGTTGGCGACGAAGTCCTGCCGCACCTGGTCCGCCCGCCGGAACTCGGTCACGTCGTGGAGGACGAGGGCCACGCCCCGCTCGCCGTCGGCCGAGAAGGGCCGGGCGTTGGCCAGCAGCACCTTGGGGGGGTCGGTGTTCAACCGCACCTCGTTCCCCCGTCCCGCATCGCCGGCCACCGCCGCCGCGATGACCCGGGTCACCTCCGGATGCCGAATCAGCTCGACGTGGTGGCGGCCCGCCGGATCGGCGTCGATGCCGAGCATCCGCTGCACCGACTCGTTGGCGATCTGCACGCGGCCCTGGTCGTCGATCACGAGGACGCCTTCGACCATCCCCGCCAGGATGGCGTCGATCCGCGTCTGCTGGCCGGAGAGGTCCTTCACCTGGCGGGCGAACTCGCGCGCGGTCTGGTCGAGCGCGCGCGCCATCACCCCGATCTCGTCATCGCCGTGGTCGCGCCCGGCGGGGAACGGCGCCCCCGCCGCGTAGCGCCGGGCCGTTTCCGTCAGCGCCCGGATCCGCCGGCGGAGCCGCGTCGAGGCGACCCGGGCGAGCGCGAGGGCGGACCCGGCGGCGACGAGGAGCCCCGCCGTGAGCGCGTAGACGAGGGAATCGGACCGGCCGGCGTCGCCCGCCCACAGGCGGGCCGGCCCCGCGAGCAGCGCCACGGTGGCGAGCGCCGCCGCGGCGACGCCTGTCGACGTCAGGAACAAACGGGTCGGCAGCCTCACGGTCCTAACCTACGCCTCGTGATCGCACGTCGCCCCCGGTCGAGGTCAGGAACAGACGGGTCGGCAGCCTCACGCTGCCAGAATCGCACGCTCAGAGGCTGCCATCACCGAGTCGACGTCAGGAACAGACGGGTCGGCGGCCTCACGGGACCTCGAACGAGCGGGCGGAACGGCACCGCCGCGGCCGCGGCGGGGCGGCGCGCGGCGGCCGGCCCACCGTCACGCACTCTCGATGAACTTGTAGCCGAACTGCTTGATGGTCACGATGTGCTCGACCAGCGAGGGCAGCTTCTCGCGCAACCGCCGGATGTGCACGTCGACGGTGCGGGTGCCGCCCGTGTACTGGTACCCCCAGACGTCGGAGAGCAGGAGGTCGCGCGACAACACCCGGCCCGCGTGCTCGATCAGGTACTTCAGCAACAGGAACTCCTTGGCCGTCAGCTTGACCGGCCGGCCGTCCTCGGTGACCTCGTGCCGGTCGAGATCGACCACCAGCGGGCCGAACCGGAGGATCTTGTCCGGCCCGTAGGGCTGGGTGCGGCGCAGGACGGCCCGGAGCCGCGCCACCAGCTCCCTCGGGCTGAACGGCTTCGTGACGTAGTCGTCGGCACCGAGATCGAGCCCCTCCACCCGCGCCTCCTCCTCCGCCCGCGCCGTCAGCATGATGATGGGCACCGACGCGGTCTGCGGATCGCCGCGCATCAGCCGGCAGATCTCCAGCCCGCTGAGCCCCGGCAGCATCAGGTCGAGGACGACCAGGTCCGGGCGCCGGCGTATCTGCTCGAGGGCGTCGGTGCCGGTGCCGACGACGCTGGTCTCGTAGCCGGCCCGCGACAGGTGGTGCTCGACCAACTCCGCGATGTCCGGATCGTCCTCGACGACGAGTATGCGGCTAGGCATCGGCTGATAGGTCCCGGACGGCGGGCGGCCCCCCTCACGGCTCCCGTCGCGGCGCGGGGTCGGCGCCGCGGGCCCCGCCCTCGCGGCCGTGGTGGCGGACGTCGCGCCCCGACACGATGAAGATGGCCTCCTCGGCGATGTTGGTGGCGTGGTCGCCGATCCGCTCGAGATGCCGCGAGATGAGCAGCAGTTCCAGGGCGGGCTGGGTCACCGCGGCGTCCGTGCGCATGACCCCGATCAGCTCGCGGAAAACCCGGTCCTTGAGCAGATCGACGGAATCGTCGCGGTCGAGGACCTCCCTCGCCAACCCGACGTCCTGCCGGACGAAGGCGTTCAGGGAGTCGCGCAGCATGCCCTGGGCGATGTCCGCCATCCGGGGAACGTCGATCAGGGGCTTGACGGCGGGGTGGTCCAGGTACCGCAGGGTCGCCTCCGCGACGTTGATCGCGAAGTCGCCGATGCGCTCGAGGTCGCTGTTGATCTTGACGCCGGACACCACTACGCGGAGGTCCGTGGCCACCGGCTGGTGCAGGGCGAGCAACTGGAAGCACCGTTCGTCGATCTCGATGTGCAGCCGGTTGATGGGGTCGTCGCCGACGAGCACCCGCTCGGCGAGCCCGTGGTCGCGGTCGACGAGCGACTGCACCGCGGCCCGCACCTGCTCCTCGACGGCGCCGGCCATCACCAGCAACCGCTCCTTCAGGTGGTCCAGATCGTCCTGGATGTGCGGCATCCTCGCCCGCCAATCGTCGCCGAACGCGACCGCAGGGTCGCGCTACGGCCTCCGCTTGGCGCCCAACCCATCCTAAAGGAGTCCGCGCCGTTCCACGGCGCAGACCCTAGCCCAGCCGGCCCCTGACGTAGTCCTCGGTCAGCGTCCGGGCCGGCGCCGTGAAGATGCGGCTCGTCAGGTCGTGCTCCACCAGCTTGCCCAGCCAGAAGAACGCGGTGCCGTCGGAGACGCGGGCGGCCTGCTGCATGTTGTGGGTCACGATGACGATCGTGTAGCGGCGCTTCAACCGATAGACGAGCTCCTCGATGCGCTGCGTCGCGATCGGATCGAGGGCCGACGCGGGCTCGTCCATCAGCAGAACGTCCGGCTCGACGGCGAGGGCCCGCGCGATGCACAACCGCTGCTGCTGGCCGACCGACAGGGCGAGGGCCGGGCCGCGCAGGCGGTCGCGCACCTCGTCCCACAGGGCGGCCGTCTTCAGGCTGGCCTCGACGCGGTCCTCCAGCTCCGCCCGCGATTCCGTCAGCCGGTTGATGCGCAGCCCGTAGGCGACGTTCTCGAAGACCGACTTGGGAAAGGGGTTCGACTTCTGGAAAACCATGCCCACGCGGCGGCGCACCTCGACCGGATCCGCATCGGGCGCGTAGATGTCCCGTCCGTCGATGGCGACCGCCCCGGTCACCCGGGCGGCCGGAATGAGGTCGTTCATCCGGTTCAGCGCCCGGAGGAAGGTGCTCTTGCCGCAGCCGGAGGGGCCGACGCACGCCGTCACCCGGCGGGCGGGGATACGCATCGACACGCCGTCGAGGGCGCGCGTGCCGCCGTAGAAGCAGCTCAGATCCCGGACATCGACCTTCGTCTCGGTCTCGGCGCCCCCGCCGTCGCCGCCGCGCGCGGCCACGTCGGCCAGGGACGGTATCGCCGTGCTGCTTGACGCCATCTTGGTCTAGTGGTCGTGGTGAAAACCCCGCGTCACACCGCGCCCGGAGGCACCCGCCGATCGACGAAGCGGGGGCGTGGCAGGGCGCGACGGGGGCGCGACGGGGGCACGACGCGGGCCGACGCGACCGCGCACCGCACGCCGTCCGCCGCGCCGCCGTCACCGCTGCCACCGGTCCCGCAGCCACGCGGCGAAGCCGTTCATCGCGAGCAGCAGGACCAACAGCACAATGATAGCGGCAGCCGCATTCTCCAGGAACGCCGCCTGCGGCCGCGACATCCAGTTGAACACCTGGATGGGCAGCACCGTGAACGGCGACCGGAGGCCGTCGGGCGCGAACGGCACGTAGGTCAGGGCCCCGATCGCGATCAGGGGCGCGGCCTCTCCGATCGCCCGCGACAACGCCAGAATCGTCCCCGTGAGCATGCCGGGCAGGGCGGCCGGCAGCACCTGGTGCCGGACGGTCTGCCACCGCGTCGCCCCAAGGGCGTAGGACGCCTCCCGCAACGAGGGGGAAACCGCCCGGAGGGCCTCGCGCGACGACAGGATGACCACCGGCAGCACCAGCAGGGCGAGGGTCGCGGCGGCGGCCAGGACGCTCCGGCCGAACCCCAGGGTGCGCACGAAGAGCCCCAGCGCGAGGAGCCCGTAGATCACCGACGGCACCCCCGCGAGGTTGGCGATGTTGACCTCGATGAGGCGGGCCCACCAGCCGCGGTCGCCGTACTCTTCGAGGTAGACGGCCGCCCCCACCCCGACCGGCACCGCCAGCGCGGCGGTCACCGCGATCACCCACACCGTGCCCGCCAGGGCCGGGAAGATGCCGGCGTCCCCGGGGCGGCGCGACGGCAGGCCCGCGAGGAAGTCCCACGACAGCCGCCCCAGCCCGTCGCGGAGGATGCCGGCGAACAGGATCGCGAGCACGAGCAGCCCGAGCAGGGTGGCCGCGAGGCCAGGCCGTGCAGGGCGAGGTCGGAGAACCGGCCCCGCCGCCGCGGGGTCACCGGTACGCCTCCCGGTACCGCCCCCGCAGCCACGTGCTGACGAGGTTGAGCGAGAACGTGCCGACGAACAGCAGCATCCCGACCGCGAAGATAGTCCGGTAGGCGAGGGTACCGGTCGGGGCGTCGCCGAGGCTGACCTGCACGATGTACGCGGTCATCGTCTCGATCGGCACCAGGGGATTCAGAGTCAGCCGCGGCTGCTGCCCGGCCGCGATGGCTACGATCATCGTCTCGCCGACGGCCCGCGAGACCGCGAGGACGGCGGCGGCCGAGATCCCCGACCAAGCGGCCGGGAGCACCACCCCCAGCGTGGTCTGCGCGCGGGTCGCCCCCAACGCGCGCGACGCGTCGCGCAGGCCGCGCGGCACGCCCTGCAGCGCGTCCTCCGACAACGAGGACACCAGCGGCAGGATCATGACCCCCATCACCAAGCCGGGACTGAGCGCGTTGAACCCGGACAGGCCGGGGATCCACTGCTGCAGAAACGGGGTGACGGCGAGCAGCGCGAAGTAGCCGTACACGACAGTCGGCACGCCGGCCAAGACCTCGAGCACCGGCTTGACGGTCCGCCGCACCTTCGGGGGCGCGTACTCGCTGAGGTAGACGGCGGTCAGCAGCCCCGCCGGCAGCGCCACCGCGAGGGCGATTAGGGTCACGAGCAGAGTGCCCGCGACCAGCGGAAGCACGCCGAAGGACTCCTGGAAGAAGAGCGGCGTCCACACCGTGCCGAACAGGAACTCGAACGGCGACACCTCGCGGAAGAACCGGAAGGTCTCGACGGACAGGATCGACAGGATGCCGACGGTCACGAGGATCGACGCCCCCGCGCAGGCGCGGAGCGTCCACTCGATGACGCCCTCGATGCGGTCCTGTCGTGTCCGCGCCATGTTGAGGCTCTGGGAGGCGGCTCCGAGACGCCGACCGCGCGACCTGCGGTCGCGGCGCAACCTCCGGTTGCGTTGGGAGTTTCGCTGACGCGAAACTCCTGCGCGTGAGCCGCCGACGTCAACCGGCTCCGCCCCGCGAGCCGCCGGGGTCATGATTCGGCGACGCGGGGGCGGGCTCAGCAGTATCCGGGTCGGCTCAGCAGCGCCTCCAGCGACGCGACCTCGCCGTCGCCGCCGCCCGGACTGCAGTACATCGTGCCGACGACGCGGTCTTCCAGCCGGCGGCGCACCAGGGCATACTCGCGGTTGGTCAGCGACACGTACCCCACCTCCCGCACGAGCTCGGCACCTTCCGACAGGAAGTAGCGGACCAACTCGGCGACTTCAGGCCGATCGAGGGCCTCCGGGTTGACGTAGAGGAAGACCGGCCGGGAGAGCGGCCGATACGTGCCGTTCCGCACGGTGTCGGGTGAGGGGCGGATCGCCCCGGCGCCGTTGGTGTCGTCCTCGTCGTCTATGGCCGATAAACCGAGCCGGTCCCGGTTCTCCTCGTAGTGGGCGTAGCCGAAGAACCCCAACGCCAGCTCGTCGTTGGACACCCCCTGCACGAGCATGTTGTCGTCCTCGCTCGAGGTGAAGTCGCCCCGCCCCGCCCCGGGCTCGCCGACGATGGCCCGCGTGAAGTAGTCGAACGTGCCCGAGTCGACGCCGGGCCCGAAGAGGCGCAGTTCGCGGTCCGGCCATTCGGGCCGGATCTGGTTCCAGCGGGTGACGGTCCCCTGCGCGGCCGGCTCCCACATGCGCCGCAGGTCGTCCGGCGTCAGGGTCTCGACCCAGTCGTTGTCCGCGTGCACCACCACGGCGATGCCGTCGTAGGCAATCGGGAGCTCGACGAACGCGATGCCGGCCGCCGCGCACGCCTCGATCTCCGCCGCGCGGATGGGGCGCGACGCGCTCGAGATGTCGGTCTCTCCCGCGCAGAACTTCTCGAAGCCGCCGCCGGTGCCGGACACCCCGACGGTCACGCGGGCCGCCGGGTCCACCCGCCGGTACTCCTCCGCCACCGCCTCGGCGATCGGAAACACCGTGCTCGATCCGTCGACGCTGACCACCCGCGCGGCGCCGCCCCATCCGCGGCACGCGCCCGCCCCCGCCAGCCCGACCAAGCCCCCGAGGCCGACGAGGGCCAGGGCCGGGAGCAGCCGCGACGCGGGCGATGCACGACGACCGACCCCGCTTGCCATGGTCGTACAGTAGCGTCAGTCGAGCCCGGCACTGTTAAAGGAATGTTAATTCTTCGGCGGTCGCGCGACAGCACGCGGTTCCGAATTCGACCGGTAAACAGTGCGTTAACTGCCCCGAATTAACGCGGGCGTAATCGCCCCGTAACACGCCTCGGCACCGACTCGGCGACAATCGCAACCCGTTGAGATGCTCCCAGCGGCAAGGTTGGTCGGTCGCCGACCGTTGCACCGGTCGACCGGTCCCGCCCCCCCCTTAATCCTGCCAGACCCTCTTGGCGGCGCTGCCGCAGGACGGCCTTGGAGCCGCCACTTTCTTTAGTCCGAACATCCTTTGGAAGACAACACATGTCGACACGGCCAACACGGTTGATACGGTTCCGGATCTGGACGGCGGCAGCTCTGCTCGCGGGCGCCGCCCCCGTCGCGGCGCAGAACATGGGACGGGTGGCCGGGGTGGTCATCGACCAGACCAACGCGATCACCCTCCCCGGCGTGCCCGTCGAAGCGGTCGGCACCCCCTACATCACCTATACGGACCTCGACGGCCGCTACGACCTGGAGTTGCCGGCGGGCGGGCACCAGATCAGGATCGCGCTCGGCGGGTACGCCGAGCAGCTCGTCAACATCGAGATCGTCCCCGGCGCGGTCACCGGGGTCCAGGTCTCGCTTACGACCAACGTCTTCGCGGAGGAGGTGGCGGTCGTCGCCGCCACCCTCGAGGCGCAGAGCTCGACGGCGTCGGCGCAGATGATGCTGCGGATGCGCGCCCCCGGGGTGCAGGACAACATCGGCGGGTCGGAGATGCGCTCGAACAACGACTCGGACGCGGCCGACGCCATGAGCCGCGTGACCGGGGTCTCGGTCGTCGACAGCCAGTCGGTCTTCGTCCGCGGCCTGGGCGAGCGCTACAGCAACACGACCCTCAACGGCGCGACCCTGCCCACCACCGAGCCCGACCGCCGGGTGGTGCCCCTCGACCTGTTCCCGTCCGGCCTCATCGACAGCGTCCAGGTCAGCAAGACCTACACCCCCGACAAGCCGTCGCAGTTCGCGGGCGGGCTCGTCGAGATCATCCCGCTGAAGCTCCCCGCCGAGACCGCCTACGAGTTCTCGCTGGGCGGCGCGTACAACTCGCTGACCACCGGCAAGAGCGGCCTCGGCTACGACGGGGGCAGCCCGTGGAACGGGTTCGACGGCGGCGCCCGCGCGCTTCCCGCCGGCTTCCCCGACCGCAAGGTCATCCGCGGCGGCCGGTTCACGAGCGACGAGATCGGGTTCCTGCGCAGCGACCTTGAGCGGCTGGGCGAGTCGTTCAGCAACGTCTGGGACCCGGTGCGGCGGGACCAGCCGATGAACCAGTCCTACAGCGGGCTGTTCGGCGGCCGGTTCGGCAAGCTGGGGGTCGTCGGCACCCTCCGGCATTCGCAGAACTCACAGATCACCAACGAGGAGCGCACGTTCTACAAGGTCGGCGGCAGCGGCATCGAGCGCTTCAACGGCCCCTACGACTTCGACGAGACGCAGTTCGTCTCGACGGTGGGCGGCGTGGGCAACCTCGCGTACCAGTTCAACCCGAACCACCGGCTGTCCGTCGACAACTTCTACACGCACGTCGGCACCGACGAGACCCGGACGTTCGAGGGGTTCAACACCGACGCCGACACCGACATCCGTGACCAGCGGCTCTTCTTCGTCGAGGAGCAGATTCGCGCGCACCACGTGGGCGGCGACAATCTGTTCCCGAACGCCTCGAACAGCCGGCTCGACTGGAAGATCGCCGTCTCGCAGGCGGACCGGGCCGAGCCCGACCTGCGCGAGGTGCTGTACGAGTTCGACCCCGCCCGCGAGGCGTTCGTGCTCGCCGACGAGTCGCAGAGCGGGCTGCGCCAGTTCAACGACCTCGTGGACGACAGCGTGGAGTTCAGCGCGAACTGGTCGACGCTGGTGAAGAACTGGGCGGGCCTCCCGACCCAGTTCAAGTTCGGGACCAGCTTCATCGACCGCGAGCGCGACTTCCTGTCGCGCCGGCTCCGGTTCGTCCCGACGAACACGCGCGGCCTCGACCTCTCGCGGCCGGCCGAGGAGCTGTTCACGCCGGGCTTCATCGGCCCCAACTTCCAGCTCAAGGAGGAGACGCGGCCGACCGACCAGTACGACGCGGAGCAGGAGACCCTGTCCGCCTACGGCATGGTCGACGTCCCGCTGGCCGTCCGGCTCCGCCTCGTGGCGGGGGCCCGCGTCGAGAACTTCCGCCAGCAGGTCGACACCCGCGACCCCTTCGCGCGCGCGGTCTTCGGCACCACCGACGTCATCAGCGCCAACCTCGACGAGACCGACATCTTCCCCGCCGTCAACCTCGTGTACTCGATCCGCAACAACCAGAACCTCCGGGTCGGGGTCAGCCAGACCGTCAACCGCCCCGAGTTCCGGGAGCTCGCCCCGTTCGAGTTCACCGACGTGGTCGGCGGCCGGGCCACCGTCGGCAACCCCGAGCTGCAGCAGTCGCTGATTCAGAACGTCGACGTGCGCTGGGAGCTCTTCCCCGGCTCGGGCGAGGAGGTCGTCGCGGCCAGCTTCTTCTACAAGAACTTCGACAACCCCATCGAGCGGATCGTCGAGCCGACGGCGCAGCTCCGGACCTCGTTCACCAACGCCGACTCGGCCCGCAACGCCGGCTTCGAGATCGAGGGCCGCAAGTCCATCGGCGAGTACCTGTTCCTCGGCGCGAACTACACCTACGTCGACTCCGAGGTCACCCTCGACGCGGCCGCGCGCCAGGTGCAGACGTCGCTGGTGCGCCCCCTCGCGGGCACCTCGAAGAACCTCTTCAACACCATGGTCGGGGTGAGCAACGCGGGCTACTCCGGCCGCCTGCTGCTCAACTTCTTCGACGACCGCATCAGCGACGTCGGCTCGCTCGGCCTGCCCGACATCATCCAGGACGGGCGCAACTCGCTCGACTTCGTCTTCGCCAAGCGCTTCCAACGGGTCAGCTTCCGATTCGCGATCTCGAACCTGACCGACGCGCCGTACGTCTTCACGCAGGGCGGGCTCGACCAGCGGGTCTACCAGCTCGGCCGCACCATGGCGTTCGGCCTCTCGGTGCATCCATAGCGCATCGCCGGGGAGCCCGAGGCCAGAGATTCGAATCGAACCGAACCAGGACAAGAAGCATGTGGACCACCACGCACGGAAAGCCCCCGGGAGCCCGCGGCGAAAGCCCCCGCGGCCTTCGACCGGCGATGCATCCCGCGCCTGGACGCCCCGCCGGCGCCCTCCTCGCGCGGTGCGACGAGGCGTTCCGCCGCGGGCCCCTCGGCGGCGCCGCGGCGGCGCTGCTGCTCGCCGGTGCCGGCGTCCTGCTGACCGGGACGCCGGCCCTCACCCAGTCGACGACCACCTGCCGGACCGTGAGCGGGATCGACAAGGAGATCTGCGTCGTCAGCGGGCGCATCACCAGCGACACGACCTGGGGCAACGGCAGCTACTGGGTGCTGCGGGGCGCCGTCTTCGTCGACGCGCCGGCCCGGCTCACCATCGACGCGGGCACCGAGATCTTCGGCGAGTTCGCCACCAACGGCACCCTCGTCATCGCCCGCGGCGCGCAGATCCTCGCCAACGGCACGGCCAGCGCGCCGATCGTGTTCAGCAGCGACCAGCCCATCGGCGAGCGGGGGCGCGCCGACTGGGGCGGCCTCATCATCAACGGCCGCGCGCCCCTCAACGTGCCCGGCGGCGAGGCCGTGGGCGAGGGCGACACCGGCACCTACGGGGGCAGCGACCCCGCCGACGACAGCGGGCACCTGCGCTACGTCCGGGTCGAGTTCGCGGGCACCGAGTTCAGCCCCGACAACGAGCTGAACGGCATCGCGTTCCAGGGCGTGGGCAGCAACACCGAGGTCGACCACGTGATGGTCAAGTACAACAAGGACGACGGCCTCGAGTTCTTCGGCGGCACCGTCGCGGTGAAGCACGTGGTGCTGCAGGGCATCGCCGACGACAGCGTCGACTGGACCGACGGCTGGACCGGCAAGGGGCAGTTCATCATCGTCATGCAGAGCGGCGACGACGCCGACCAAGGCATCGAGGCGGACAACAACGGCGACAACAACAACCTGACGCCGCGCTCGAACCCGACCCTCTACAACCTGACCCTGATCGGCGACCCCGACACGAACGAGGGCAGCGAGAGCGACATCGGCATGCTGCTGCGCGAGGGCACCTCCGCGACGATCCGGAACTTCATCGTCCTCGGCTTCAAGGAGGCGTCCATCGACATCGACCACACCGCGACCTACGATCAGGTCGACAACGGGAGCCTGACCCTCGGGAGCGGCATCATCCACGGGAACTGCGTGGTGAGCCGGTGCGACGGCCAGTTCCGGCCCGACAGCGACGACGGGGCCAGGACAGACGCGGGGGCGACGGCGACGAAGGAGATCGTCACGAACAGCCCGAACGTCTCGTTCGTCGACCCGATGCTGGCGGCCCCCTACAACCTGTCGAGCCCGGACTACCGGCCGGCCGCGACGTCGCCGGCCCTGAACGGTTCGGTGGCCCCGGCCATGCCCCCCAACGACGGCTTCTTCGAGACCGCCAACTTCATCGGCGCGGTCGGGCCGGCCGGCGGCGGGAAGGACACTTGGTGGCACGGGTGGACCGACTTCGCGACAAACTGACGGCGTTCGTCCGCAACCGGCGTCATGACGGCCCCAAGCTGACGGCGTTCGTCCGCAACCGGCGTCATGACGGCCCCCCTTGCGCGGCGGGGGCGGTCGCGTACGGGCTCCTCGCCGCGCTCGCCCTCGCCGGTTGCGCGGCCCCGCCGCCGCCCCTCGCCAACCCCCAACCGTCGTCGGCGGCCCTGGCCGCCGCCGTCCTCGACGCCCTCGCCGCCGGCGACCGGGAGCGACTCGCCGCGCTCGCCGTCGACGGTCAGGAGTTCCGCGACGTCATCTGGCCCGAGCTGCCGTCGAGCCGGCCGGAGCGCGGCGTCCCGGTGTCGTACGCCTGGGCCGACCTGCGCCAGAAGAGCGCGAACGCGCTCGGCCGGCTCATCGACCGCTGGGGCGGTCGCCGGTTCACCCTGCTCGGCGTCGCCTACGACGGCGGGACCACCGACTACCGCACCTACCGCGTGCACCGGGAGACCCGCCTGCGCGTGCTCGACGAGGACGGCCGCGAGCTGGAGGTGCACCTCTACGGGTCGACCCTCGTGCGCGGGGACGAATACAAGGTCTTCAGCTTCGTGGTCGACTGACCGGCCACTGCGGCACCGGGAAGGCGGGATCGACGGTTCTGCGGGCCGCGCAGCGGCGCGGACGGGGCGGGCAAGCGGCAAGCGAGAGAACGACGGTGGCCAGCCGGGAGTCTGCCCGAGACAAATTCCCCGGCGGGCGGGTCGGGAACGTGCAGCTCCTCTGCGACGAGCCCACCGGCGACCTCGACCGGACGACATTCCCGGCGGGCGGGTCGGGAACGTGCAGAGTCGCAACGCGGCGGGTTCCGGGCTATAGTCGCTCCGATGGCGACCGGGGCGGTGCTTCCGCCCCACCCGCCGCTCCCGCGCTGTATCGAGACCACCGCCCGGTTGCGAAGAAGAGGACGGCACCCATGGCACCGCGGCGGGACTTCCGGCACACCAAGATCCTGTGCACGCTGGGCCCGTCCAGCGCCGCGCCAGAGCAGATCGAGCAGCTCGCGCGGGCCGGCATGAACATCGCCCGCCTGAATATGTCGCACGGCAGCCACGCCAGCCACGGCGAGGTCATCAAGGCCGTCAAGGGCCTCAACGAGAAGCTGAACCACCCCATCGCCCTGCTGCTCGATCTGCAGGGGCCGGCCATCCGCACCGGCGACCGCCTCGGGCACTTGGCCCTGGAGGTCGGCCAGGAGTTCCACGTCACCGTCGGCCCGACCGAGGACCCCGAGGAGCGGAGCATCCACGTCGACTACCGGGACATGGTGCACCAGCTCAAGGCGGGCGACCGCATCACCGTCGACAACGGGCTGATCAACCTGGAGGTGCTGGAGACGAGCGAGCGCGACCTGCGCTGCCGGGTGCTCGACGGCGGGGTCCTCGGGTCGCGCCGGCACATCAACCTGCCCGGCGTGCGCATCAACCTGCCGTCGATCACCGAGCAGGACGTGGCGGACATCCGCTTCGCGGTGGAGCACGGCGTCGACTTCCTCGCGGTGTCGTTCGTGCGGAGCGCCGAGGCGGTGCGCGACGCGCGACGCATCATCCACGAGGCGGGCGGCCACGCCATGCGGATCGTCGCCAAGATCGAGAACCAGGAGGGCCTCGACAACCTCGACGAGATCATCGAGGAGGCCGACGGGGTCATGGTGGCGCGCGGCGACCTCGGCGTCGAGGTCGAGTTCGAGATGCTCCCGGTGGCCCAGCGCGACATGGTGCGGCGCTGCGTCGTCGCCGGCAAGCCGGTGATCGTGGCGACCCACCTGCTGGAGTCGATGATCGACAACCCCATGCCGACGCGGGCCGAGGTGACCGACGTCGCCAACGCCGTGTACGAGCAGGTCGACGCGGTGATGCTCAGCGGGGAGACCGCGACCGGGAAGTACCCGGTGCGCTGCGTCTCGGTGCTCGACCGCATCTCGCGGCGCATCGAGAAGGAGCAGGGGCTCGGGCTCCACCGCGGCCGCGAGCCGCAGACCATCCGCGAGCAGCTCGCCCGCAGCGCCTGCCTCCTCGCCGATTCGCTCGGCTCGCGGGCGATCGTGGTCATCACCATGCGGGGGCTGCTGGGCCATCTCGTCAGCAGCTTCCGCCCCCGCGGCGCGATCATCTACGCCTTCACCACGACCGAGGTCGTGCGGCGGCGGCTGTGGCTGTCGCGGTCGATCGTGCCGTTCATGATCGACGTGTCGGGGGACCCCGACGAGACGGTGGTACGCGCCCTCGAACGCCTGCAGAAGCACGACCGGCTGGTGAGCGGCGAGCCGGTGGTGATCGTGGCGAACGTCGCCACCAGCCACGGCTACGTCAACGCCATCCAGGTGCGCACGATGGAGTGAGGGGCGACCGGGTACGCCCCCCCTGCACGCTCCGGCGGTCGCTTGGGAATCTCGTCGGCGGAACTCCTGCCGCGCAGCCCCTTCCCCGCGACTCCCGATCGCGTTGGCCGCTCTTGCTGGCGCGAATCGCCTGCGCCGCAGCCCGGCGCGACCGTCGACGTCGGCGCGACCGGCCGCGCGGGGAGTTCGCCGACGCGAGGCTCGAGGCTTCAGAAGAGACGCAGGGTGGCGAGGGTGAGCAGCGCCGGGACCGCGAAGAACACCGCGAGGACGTAGGCGAGGGCGAGCCCCTTGCGCTCCGCCCCCAGGTCCGCGATCCAACCGGCGCCGCGCAACGGCAGCCGCCGCAGCCACGGCACGCCGTAGACGACGGTCACCGCGAACGCGTTGAAGAGGAGGTGCGCGAGGGCGATCTGCAGCGCCGGCTCGCGGTTGTCGCCCAGCACCGCGGTCGCCGCCAGCAGCGCCGTGATCGTGGTGCCGATGTTGGCCCCGAGGGTGAACGGATAGACCTCACGCAGGGAGAAGACGCCCCCCGCGGCCAGGGGCACCATCAGGCTCGTAGTCGTCGAGGACGACTGCACGAGGACCGTCACCACCGTCCCCGACAGGATGCCGGCCCCCGGTCCCCGGCCGATCGCGCCGTGCAGCAGCCGCCGCGCCCGGCCTACCATGACCGTCTTCAGGGCCCGCCCCAGATACGTGATCGACACCAGGATGAGCAGGACGCCCAGCCCGATCAGGAGCACCCCGCCCCAACGCTCGGGCAGGGGATCGGCCAGCGTCCCGACGACGGACCGGCCCGGCCCCACCGCCCGGCCCAGCACGTCCCACCCCCCGGTCGAGTAGGACCCCGCGGACACGAACGTGGTCAGCAGGGCCGAACTGGCCCGCTCGATGAGGCCGAAGACGACCTCGACGGGCAGGAAGATGGCGATGCCGAGCAGGTTGAACCAGTCGTGCACGGTCGCCGCCGCGAACGCCCGCCTGAACTCGTCGGCGCGGCCGATGTGGCCGAGGCTGACCAGGGTGTTGGTGACGGTCGTGCCCATGTTGGCGCCCATGACCATCGGTATCGCGACCCCCACCGACAGCCCGCCCGCCACGAGGCCGACGATGATCGACGTCACGGTGCTCGACGACTGCACGAGGGCGGTGGCCAGTGTGCCGAGGAGCACCCCGACGAA
Organism: Vicinamibacterales bacterium; assembly: GCA_963664545.2. Lineage (GTDB taxonomy): Bacteria > Acidobacteriota > Vicinamibacteria > Vicinamibacterales > UBA8438 > JAJEEA01. The sequence continues at coordinate 6,723,281 of OY761475.2, forward strand.
CGGGTTGGTCGCGAAGGCGAAGAGCCGCTCGGCCCCGGCCTCCCCCCCGACGGCCAGCCGGAAGCCGTCGCCGACGACCCCCACCGCGACGAGGAGCAGATAGACCATGACGGCCACGACGCCCCACGACGCGGCGGGGCGCGGGGCGGGCCCGTCGGCGTCCGTGTCCGTGCCCTGGTTCTCAGCCATGCACCACCCTTCGCGACGGCGATTGCGCTTGCCGGCGACATGGTATCCGCGTTTGGGCGACAGCACCCGCGCGACGCCGCCCCACGCGGGGCGACGACGCTTAATTTACCGGTCCGTTACGCGTTCGACATACGGGGGAAACACGCTCCGCCCCGCCATTCGGAAGGGGCCATCCCGATCCGTCACGCCCCGTGTCGCGAGCCGCGAAGCGCCATCGGTGATGACCGTCCGATTGGACGCGCCCGCGCCGACCGGCGATAATGGCGCGGGAGCCGGCGGCCGACGCCGCGACTCCCCTGCCGCCGGTTCCCGGGTCGTCCGCGCCGCCTCCGTCGGCGTTCGAGCCGGCGGCCCGAACGCCGCCCCCGGGCGGCAGGGACGCCACGGCCGGCGGCCCGAACGTCGAGCCGGCGGCGGGGACGCCACGGCCGGCGGACGATTCCGGCGAGGACAACCGGCATGTCGCAGTCGAACCCGTTGAAGACGCGTTTGCGGAACCTGGAGAAGCACCTGGCCCAGGAGAACCCGATCCTGGTGAAGACCGTCGCGAGCTTCCGCAAGCTCGACCGGGTGTGCCACCGCCTCGGCCTCCTCGAGCCCGAGGAGTCGCTCGCGACCCGCATCTCGTGGTGGCCGATGATCTCGGTGCTCGGCACCTACTCGTCCGGCAAGTCCACGTTCATCAACCACTACCTCGGCCACGACCTGCAGCTCACCGGGAACCAGGCCGTCGACGACCGTTTCACGGTGATCTGCTACGCCCAGGGGGACGAGGACCGGGTGCTGCCGGGGCTCGCCCTCGACGCCGACCCGCGCTTCCCCTTCTACCGGCTGAGCCGCTCCATCGAGGAGCTGGCGACGGGCGAGGGCCGGCGCATCGACGCCTACCTGCAGTTGAAGGCGTGCGGCGCCCGGCAGGTCCGGGGCAAGATCATCATCGACTCGCCCGGCTTCGACGCCGACGACCAGCGGACGTCCATCCTGCGCATCACCGACCACATCATCGACCTCTCCGACCTGGTGCTCGTGTTCTTCGACGCCCGCCATCCCGAGGCGGGCACCATGCGCGACACGCTCGACCACCTCGTGGGCCAGACCGTCAGCCGGCCCGACTCCAGCAAGTTCCTGTACGTGCTGAACCAGATCGACACCACCGCGCGCGAGGACAACCCCGAGGACGTCATCGCCTCGTGGCAGCGCGCCCTCGCCCAGAAGGGGCTGACCGCGGGCCGCTTCTACCGCATCTACAACCCCGGCGCCGCCGTCGCCATCGAGGACGACACCCTGCGCGAGCGGTTCGAGGCGAAGCGCGACATCGACATGAAGGAGATCCACGACCGCATGGCGCAGGTGGGCGTCGACCGCGCCTACCGGGTGGTGGGCTCGCTGGAACAGACCGCGCGGGACATCCAGGACCTCTTCGTCCCGAAGCTCCAGGCGCTGCTGGTCGAGTGGCGTCGCCGCGTCCTGCGGCTCGACGCCGTCGTCTTCGGCCTCCTCGCCGCCGCCGTCGCAGGCTGGACGCTGTGGACCGGCGAGTGGGACGGCCTGAGCTTCTCGCACCCGACGTGGGCGGGTCTCTTCGCCCTGGACCCGGTGCTGCGGATCGTGCTGCTGGCGGGCGCGCTGCTGGCCGGCGGCTACCTGCACGCGAGGCTCCGCGGGCGGGCGGCGCGGGCGGTGCTCGCGCGGCTGGCGAAGCAGCCGCCGGACGCCCACGGCACCCGCTTCGCCGACAGCCTGCCCCGCGCGTTCCGCTACAGCGCCGGCGGCCTGGGCAGCCTTTTCCGGCGCCGCCCCGCCGGCTGGGACGGCCGCGCCCGGCACCGCCTCGCCGACGTGCTGGCGGAAGCCAACGGCTACGTCCAGCTCCTCAACGACCGCTACACCGACCCCTCCGGCACCAGCGGGGGCGCGGCCGCGTAGGCGTCCGCGACGTGGGAACGGCGCGGAGCGCCTACGGGATTGGCTAGGCGCCCGGCGGATCCGAAGGCGACGGCGGACGGGCTAGGAGTCTGCGCCGCAGAACGGTGCAGACTTCTAGCAGGGTTGGTTGGGCGGCGAGCGGAGCCGCAGGCGACGCTCTCCGGGCTAGGCCCGTCAGCGCGCCGGGAAACGAGCGATGCGGTCCGAGCCGGCGATGCCGCCGACCCAGATCTCGCCGCCGACCTCGAGGCCGACCGTCCCCAGGATGAAGTGCTCGTTCGACGGATAGCGGACGATCTCCTCCGCCGTCAGGGCGTCGGGGTCGACCCGCGCCACCCGCGACGTCACCCCCTCGCAGCGGCCTTGGCCCAGGCACTCGAAGATGGACTCGGGCCCGTCTCCGAGATGGCCGGCGGCGAGCAGGGAGCCGTCCGGCGCCCAGCGGACGTTGTCGACGTGGAAGCCGACCTCGACCGCATCCTGCCGGACCGGCGTCTCGCCGCGCGACACCCGGATCAGCGAACGGGTGCCCCAGCCGCCGATGTACAGCCGGCGCCCGTCCGGGGACGCGACGATGCCGTTGGGTCCGTTGGTCTCGGTTCCCGGAACCTCGGCCCAGCCGGCACCCGGGCCCCACTCCCAGACCCGGCCCAGGGGCAGGGCGAAGTGGGTGGCCGCGAACCCGCCGCCGGGCAACGCCGCCACCGAGTTGAACGTGACCCCCTCGGGCGCCTCCGCGCAGCCGGTCCACGTCAGCACCGGTCGCCCCTGGCGGGCGTCGAGCTCGAAGACTTCGATGGCCTCGCGGGCGCCGTGCCGCACCACGTAGAGGGTGTGCCGGCCGTCCGGCCCCGGCCGCAGGTTGAGGCCGTGGGGCCGGAAGCCGCCGGTGAGCGGGCCCCCGCAGTCGGCGAACGCGGGGTCGGGCCGCGAGCCGTACGAAGAGACCGGGAACAGCACCGTCGAGCGGTGGTTCCGGCTGTCCGTCGCGTAGAGGTAGCCGTCGTCCTCCATGCCCGCCACGATCACCCAGGGCGTCTCCGGCACCGCCACGAGATCCTCCGGGCTCACCGGACCGCACACGAACTCGACGTTACCGTCGGGCCGGCACTGCGCCTCGCCCGAGCCGGCCCCCGCCGCCAGACACAGCCCCGCCGCGACGACCACCACAAACAGCCTTGCACGCATGTCTCTGCTCCTGTCACGAGTTGGTTCCAGAACGATTCGGCAGCTCGCCGGCGACAGGCCGAGCCGCAATCGATCGCCGACCACCTTGCTTGCTTGACCGTGTCGTTCCCGGGACCGCCCTCTCGGCGGGCACGTAGGCGCGATGTGCTCCCTCGTCTTGTCGGCGGGCGCCTCGCCGGTCTCCGGGCCGCCCCATGGCCCTGCCGCCCTCCCCTGACCGTGGCGAGAACCCCGCTGCCGTCGAGCGCCGTTCCCTCCCGGTTCAGCTCAAGGGTTCTACCACGGCCTCCGTTGGGTCTACTGTACCCCCTCCAGGACTGCACCGAGCCAGGACCGATGGCCGAACCGACTCCCGAGACGATGCGGAACGCCGACCGTGCGACGGCCGCAACCACGGAGGCGGCACGCGGCTTCGTCCTGCAGGCCACGTACCGCATCGAGAAAGGTGCGCCGGTGGTTCACCTCTACGGCGTGCTGGAGGGGGGCGGCACGTTCCTCGTGCGGGACGGGCGCGAGACCCCACACTTCTACGTCCGCCGGGAGGACGCCGCCCGCGCCCGGGAGCTGGGCGCCGCGCGCCAGCGCGACACCGCGCGGCGGACCTTCGACGGCGGGCCCGTCGTCCGGGTGGAGGTCGCCACGCCCCCGGATACGCCGCCCCTCCGCGACCGCCTCCAGGAACACGGCATCCGGACCTTCGAGGCGGACGTCCGCTTCGCCGTGCGCTACCTGATCGACCGCGGCATCCGCGGCGGCTGCGAGATTGCCGGCGCGTCGACCCCCGGCGAGCACATCACCCGCGTGTTCGACGACCCCGACCTGCTTCCCGCCGACGTAGAGGTGACGCCGTCGGTGCTGTCCCTCGACATCGAGACCGACCCCGCGGGCCGCCGCCTCCTCGCCGTCGCGCTCTACGGCCAGGGTGCCGACGAGGTGTACATCGTCGATCCCGCCGGCCGCGCCCTGCCCGACCGCGCCGTCGGCTGCGCGGGCGAGCGGGAGGCCCTCGCCGCCGTCGCCGCCCGCGTCCGCGAACTCGACCCGGACGTGCTGACCGGCTGGAACGTCGTCGACTTCGACCTCAAGGTGCTCGACCGGATCGCGGGGCGCACGGGCGCGCGGCTCGAGCTCGGCCGCGACGCCGGGCCGCTGCGCCTGCGGCCGCCCCGGGGCTGGTTCGGCAGCGGCGAGGCGTCCATCCCCGGCCGCCTCGTGCTCGACGGCATGGACCTGGTGCGCGGCGCCTTCCTGCGCTTCGACGACTACACGCTGGACCGCGTCGCGAGCGAGGTGCTCGGCGAGGGCAAGGTGGCCCTGGGGGACGGCGGTTCCGCGGATGCCAGCGGCGGCGACGCCGACGGCGGCGGCCGCCACCCCGGCGGCGGCGGCCGGGCCGAGGCGATCCAGGCACGGTACCGAGACGACATCGAGACCTTCATCGACTACGCCCGCACGGACGCCCGGTTGGCCCTCGAAATCGTGCAGAAGCTCGACCTCGTGACCCTGGCGATGGCCCGCAGCCGCCTCACCGGCATGACCCCGGACCGCGTGTCGGCCAGCATCGCGTCGTTCGACTTCCTCTACCTCATGGCCCTCGGCAAGCGGGGCGTCGTGGCCCCCACCGTGCGGTCGGACGACGCGCGGGTGTCCCGCCACCAAGCCGGCGGCGACGTCTTCGAGCCGGTCACCGGCATCCACGAGAACGTCTGGGTGTTCGACTTCAAGAGCCTGTATCCGAGCGTCATCCGCACGTTCAACATCGATCCCCTCGGCTACGTGGAGCACCCCGCGCCGGGGGACGCGGTGGTGCGCCTGTCCGACGACACCGCGTTCCGCCGCGGCGACGCCATCCTCCCGGCCATGCTCGACGAGTTGTTCCCGCAGCGCGAGGCGGCCAAACGGGCCGGCGACGCCGTCGCCTCGCAGGCCGTCAAGATCCTCATGAACTCGTTCTACGGCGTCCTCGGCACCCCCGCCTGCCGCTTCCACAACGTCGCCGTCGCCAACGCCGTCACCGGGATGGGGCGCCGCCTGCTGCGCTGGTCTAAGCGCTGGTTCGAGGAACGCGGCTTCGACGTGCTCTACGGCGACACCGACAGCCTGTTCGTGCGCTCCGGTCTGCCCGTGGACGAGGCCCGGGACGCCGGCCCGCGCCTGGCCCGGGAGCTCAACGAGGCCGTCGCGGCCCATGTCTCCGCCGAGTGGCAGGTGACCAGCCGTCTGGACCTCGAGTTCGAGAAGCTGTACCTAAGGCTCGTCCTGCCGTCGGTCCGGCGCGGACGGGGCGGCGCCCGCAAGCGCTACGCGGGGCTCGTCGACGGCCGACGGGAGGTCGAGTTCGTGGGCATGGAGGTCGTGCGCCGCGACTGGACGGCCCTCGCCAAGGACGTGCAGCGCGAGCTCTACGCGCGGCTCTTCGCGGGCGAGCCGGTGGACGCCTATCTCGCCGACACCGTCGCCGCCCTCCGCCGGGGCGAGCTCGACGACAAGCTCGTCTACCGCAAGGGCCTGCGGAAGCGCCCCGCCGCGTACACCGCGAGCACGCCCCCGCACGTCGCCGCCGCCCGCAAGTCGCGGCGCCCGGGCCGCGTCGTGTCCTACCTGATGACCGTCGCCGGCCCCGAACCCCTCGACGCGCTGGCCAACGCGCCCGACCGCGAGCACTACGTCGACAAGCAAGTCCGGGCCGTGGCCGAGCCCGTGCTCGCCGCCCTCGGCCTAGACTTCGACCGGGTGGTGGGCGACGACGATCAGTTGACCCTGTTCTGACCCGCCCACGTCGCGGCTCAGCCTCGACCAAATTCCACGATCGCCGTTTCCCGTTTCACAGGACCGCCACCGCATCGCGCTCCACCGCCTCGTGAAACGCGGATCCGAGATTGCCGTATCGGTCCCATTCCTCCTGCGTGTAAGCGAGAATCGAGGGCACGGCATACGAGGTCGCGGACAGGTCGTACCCGATCCGCCGCAAGGTGCGCTTGAGGTTTCCTGCCTCGTTCTTCACGATGATGAAGCACGTCGATGTCGCTGTCCTCGTGCGCGTCGCCGCGAGCCTTGGAACCGTAGACGACCATGCGCAGCACCGTGTCGGGATGCCCTTCGGCGACCGCCTTGCGATAGGCGTCCAGCCAAGTCCTTTCGTCCGGATGCAAAGCCAGCATCGGATCAGCCCCCCCTGGTCGGGCAGCCGGCAGGCATCGGTGCCGCGGACATCCTCTCACCGGCCGGCCGCTCTCCGCCACGTCGGCTCGTCGAGGGCCCCGGTCTCGACCAGGAGATCGTCGAGCCGCCGACTCAGCCGCTGGAAGAGGGCGGCGACCTCGGGGTCGGCCCGCTGCGCGATCTGCCGGTCGATAGTCCCCGCCTGGGTGTCGAGCCGGATGTCCCCGAGCAGGTTGCGCGTCTCGCCGGGGTCGGCCTCGAGGTCGTAGAGCTCGTAGCGGTCCCAGACGCCGTGGAAGCGCATGAGCTTGTAGCGGTCGCCGCGCACCCCGAGCACGGTCGGGGTCTGGGGGAACGCCCGCTCCCAGAAGTACTCGTAGAGGAAAGCGTCGCGCCAGCCCGCCGCGTCGCCCGTCAGCAGGCCGAGGAACGACCGGCCGTGCATGCTGTCAGGGGCCGACGCGCCGCCGGCCGCGAGCAGGGTGGGGGCGACGTCGATGTTCAGCACCATCTCGGGCCGCCGGTGCCCGCCCGCGAACAGCTCGGGGCAGTGCACGATCAGGGGCACCCGGATGGACGCCTCGTACATGGTGCGCTTGTCGATCAGGCCGTGCTCGCCGAACTGGAAGCCGTTGTCGGACATGAACACGAGCAGGGTCGAGTCGAGCAGACCAAGCTCGTCGAGGGCCGCCACCATCCGGCCCACGCTGTCGTCGACGGCCATCAGCGCCTCGGCATACTCCTGCACGAACCGGTTGAAGTCGGTGCGGCCGTCGTACATGCCGTCGACGCCGTGCCAACTCGTGCGCTGGGCGCGCACCCAGTCGGGCTTGCCGCGGTAGTTGGCCTCGGTGTCGGCCATCGACGCGGGCCGGACGTAGCCGCGGTCCGAGTAGGCGCCGCGGTGCCGCTCGGCCGGCGTGAACGGGGCGTGCACCGCCTTGTGGGACAGGTACAGCAGGAACGGACGGTCCTCGTCACGGTCGCGCAGGAAGTCGACCGCGTAGTCGGTCAGGAGGTCGGTGGTGTACCCCTGCCGCTCGACGCGGGTTCCGTTGATGTTGAGCGTCGGATCGACGTACGGCCCCTGCCCCCGGAACGAGACCCAGTGGTCGAACCCGGGACGCGGGTCGTCGCTCGCGCCGCCCATGTGCCACTTGCCGATGAACGCGGTGTGGTAGCCGGCGGCCTTGAGGCCGACGGGGAAGGTCGGCAGATCGCGGGGCATGGCGGTGCTGTTATCGAGCACCTGGTGGGTGTGGGCGTAGAGCCCCGACAGGATCGACGCCCGGCTCGGCGAGCACAGCGACGTGGTGACGAACGCGTTCTCGAAGAGGACGCCACCCTCCGCGAGCCGGTCGAGGTGCGGCGTCTCGAAGTAGTCGTTGCGGAGGCCGAGCCCGTCGAACCGCTGGTCGTCGGTGAAGATGAAGACGATGTTCCGGGGCCCGCTGGCGCCCGCGCCCGTCTCCTGGCCCTGCGCGGGCACCGGCAACCCTAACGTCCCGAGGACCACCACACCCGCCATGAGCCGCCCTGCGTATCGCGTCACGTCGTCCCCTCCGTGGTCTCGCTGCCCCGCCCGCGTCCCGACGGCACAGGATAGCGCACCCGGCTCGACTCTCGCCGCGGCTGCGTGTAAGATACGCGTCTGTACCTGTGCGCGAGGCCCGGCACGGAGGGTCGCGCGCGTGCGTCCGCTTACGGCGACGGAACGCGGCGAGGGTCGACATGCGCATACAGAAGACGGCCGCCCTGGCAGCCGGGCTCGCGCTGGCGTGGCTGGGGCTCGTACTGCCCGGCACGGCGGGCACCCAGACGCGCAGCCCGGAGCAGTCGCTCGTCAACCGCTACTGCCTCGGCTGCCACAACGACCGGGTATTGCAGGGCGGGCTGTCGCTCGAGGCCGCGCCCCTCGACGACGTCGCCGGACACGCCGAGGTCTGGGAGCGGGTGGTCCGCAAGCTCCGGGCCGGCGCCATGCCCCCGGCGGGGTCGGCGCGCCCCGAGGCCGACGCTTACGAGGGCCTGCTCGCGTACATCGAGACCGCGCTCGACGCCCGCGCCGCCGCCGCCCCGAACCCGGGGCGGACGGAGACGTTCCGGCGCCTGAACCGCACCGAGTACCGCAACGCCGTCCGCGACCTGCTCGATCTGGACGTGGACGTGGCCGCCCTGCTGCCCCGCGACGACGCGAGCTACGGCTTCGACAACGTGGGGGTGGTCGAGCTGTCGCCCACGCTGATGGAGCGCTACCTCTCGGCCGCGCAGAAGATCAGCCGGCTCGCCGTCGGCAGCGACGCCATCGTGCCGGGCAGCCGGGTCGTCGTCCTGCGCCCCGACCTCACTCAGGAGGCGCACCTCGAGGGGCTGCCGTTCGGCACCCGCGGCGGCGTGGTCGTCGACCACACGTTCCCCCTCGACGGCGAGTACGAGATCGAGGTGCGGCTGGCCCGCAACCGGAACGAGAACGTCGAGGGCCTGCGCGACCCCCACGTGGTCGAGATGCTCCTCGACGGCGAGCGCCTGAGGCTCTTCAACGTGGTCCCCGACCGCAACCGCCTCGGCGGCTACTACGCCGACGAGGGGGTCGACCGGCACCTCAACCTGCGGCTGCAGGTCGCGGCCGGGCCGCACACCGTGGGCGCCGCCTTCCTGCGCAAGAACGCGGCCCTCATCGAGACCGAGCGGCAGCCCTACCAGGCGCAGTTCAACCAGGACCGTCATCCGCGGCAGCAGCCGGCGGTGCACTCGGTGTCGATCGCGGGACCGTTCAACCCGACCGGGGCCGGCGACACCCCGAGCCGCGACCGCATCTTCACGTGCCGGCCGGAGACGGCGGCCGACGAGGCCGACTGCGCGGCCGAGATCATCTCGACCCTGGCCCGGCGCGCCTACCGGCGGCCGGTGTCCTACGGCGACATCGAGATGCCCCTCTCGTTCTACGAGCGGGGCCGCGCCGACGGCGGCTTCGAGGCGGGCATCGAGCTCGCGTTGCGGGCGTTGCTGGCGAGCCCCGAGTTCCTCTTCCGCATCAAGGAGGACCCGGACGGCGCCGCCCCCGGCGCGCCCTACCGGCTCGACGACCTCGCCCTCGCCTCGCGCCTGTCGTTCTTCCTCTGGAGCAGCATTCCCGACGACGAGCTCCTCGACCTCGCCGAGGCCGGCAAGCTCGCCGACCCGGCGGTGCGCGAGGCGCAGGTGCGGCGCATGCTCGCCGACCCGCGGGCCGAGGCGCTGACCAGCAACTTCGCCGGCCAGTGGCTGCACCTCCGCAACCTGGAGACGGCGGCGCCGAACCTGCGCCGCTTCCCCGACTTCGACGACAACCTGCGGCAGGCGTTCCGGCGCGAGACCGAGCTGCTGTTCGACAGCCTCGTCGACGAGGACCGCAGCGTCCTCGACCTCCTGCGGGCCGACTACACGTTCCTCAACGAGCGCCTCGCCCGGCACTACGGCATCCCCGGCGTCTACGGCAGCGGGTTCCGGCGCGTCGACCTGCCGCCCGACAGCCTCCGCGGGGGACTGTTGGGGCACGGCAGCATCCTGACCGTCACCTCCTACGCCACCCGTACGTCCCCGGTGCTGCGCGGGAGCTGGATTCTCGACAACCTGCTCGGCATGCCCCCGCCGGCCCCGCCGGCGAGCGTGCCGCCCCTCGAGGAGCCCGAGCCCGGGGTGGCCGCGCGGTCGATGCGCGAGCGCATGGAGGCGCACCGCGTGAACCCCGCGTGCGCGGCCTGCCACCGCCTCATGGACCCGGCCGGGCTCTCGATGGAGAACTTCGACGCCATCGGCCGGTGGCGCGACCGCGCCGAGGACTGGAGCCCCATCGACGCCCGCGGCAGCATCCCCGGCGGCGGCGAGTTCGACGGGGTGACGGGACTCCGCGACGCGGTGCTCGCGCGCCCCCACGTCTTCGCGGGCACTGTGGCCGAGAAGCTCCTCACCTATGCGTTGGGCCGCGGGCTCGACCACGACGACGGCCCGGCGGTGCGGCGCATCGTCCGCGACGCCGCCGGCGACGACTACCGGTTCTCGTCCCTCGTGCTCGGTATCGTAGAGAGCATCCCGTTCCAGATGCGGAGGTCGCAGTCATGACGATCAGCAGGATGGCGCTGCCGCGCCGGACGTTCCTCAGGGGTCTGGGCGCCACGGTGGCGCTGCCGTTGCTCGACGCGATGGTGCCGGCGCTGACCGCGCAGGCGGCCACCGCCGCGAACGCGCCGCGGCGGCTCGGGTTCGTGTTCATCCCGATGGGGATGAACCCCGCCCCGTGGACGCCGCGCGAGGTGGGCCGGCTCAAGGGGCTGTCGCCGTCGCTGGCGTCGCTGACCCCGCATCTCGACGACGTGACCGTGGTCACCCACCTCGACCTCGAGAACGCCCACACCACCGGCAACCACGCCTCGTCGAACGCGGCGTTCCTGAGCTGCCTCAAGGGCAAGCGGACCGAGGGCAGCGACTACGAGCTGGGCACCACCGTGGACCAGATCGCGGCGCAGCAGATCGGGACGGACACGCCCATCCCGTCCCTGGAGCTGGGCACCGACCTCATCGTGCAGGTCGGCTCGTGCGACAACGGCTACGCCTGCGTCTACCAGAACTGCCTGTCGTGGGCGTCGCCGACCTCGCCCCTGCCGATGGAGGCCGACCCGCGGGTGGTCTTCGAGCGGCTCTTCGGCGACGGCGGCACCGCCGAGCAGCGCCGGGCCGAGATGAAGAAGAACGCGAGCATCCTCGACTGGGTGCTCGACGACATGGCGAAGATCCAGAACCGCGTGGGCCACGCCGACCGCGTGCGGGTCGACGAGTACGTCAGCACCGTGCGCGAGGTCGAGCGCCGCATCCAGCTCGCCGAGGAGCAGGCCGCGACCTCGCTGCTGCCCGACCTGACCCGCCCCACCAGCGTCCCCGCCGAGTGGGAGGACCACGTCAAGCTGATGTTCGACCTCCAGGTGCTGGCCCTGCAGGCGGACATGACGCGGGTCGTCACGTTCCAGCTCGCGCGCGAGGCGAGCACCCGGACGTATCCGCAGATCGGGGTCCCCGAGCCGCACCACCCCATCTCGCACCACGTGAACGACCCCGAGAAGCTGGCCAAGCTCGCGAAGATCAACGCGTACCACGTGTCGCTCTTCGCGTACCTCGTCGACCGGCTGAAGTCGACCGAGGACGGCGACGGCTCGCTGATGGAGCACTCGACGGTGATGCTCGGCAGCGGCATGGGCAACCCCGACGTGCACGACCACCGCAACCTGCCCATCGTGGTGGCGCGCGGCGGCAACGACAAGCCGTGGGGCGGCCGCCACGTGAAGTACGAGCCGGGGACGCCGCTCGCGAACCTGCACTTGGCGCTGCTCGACGACGTGGGCGTGCACCTCGACCGGTTCGTCGACAGCACCGGGCGGGCCACCGAGGTCATGGAGCCGCTGTCGCTCTAGGCGCGCGGCTCTCCGGCATGGGACCCTGGGTTGGCGCCTCTACGGACGGGTGCCGACCCCGGGGCAAGTTGGTGGAACGGCCGCGGGAACTCAGCCGACGAGCTCCGGACTCCGAGCTGCTCGTCGCCTCCGGTCCCTGCGGCGGACGGGTCACGGCCCGACAGCACCCGACTCCGTCCATTAGGCGACCGCGTGACACCTCGGCAGCGGCGTGGACAAGCACATCTCGGGAGACAACCGCATGACTCGGGTCAGACTGCTGTTCGCCCTCACGCTCGCGGCGCTGCTGGTGGGCGCGCCCCCGGTTCTCGCCGCCCCCGCGGATGTGCCGCTCGTCGATGCGGTCAAGGCTGGTGACACGGCGCGGGTGCGCGCCCTCGTCGACGCCGGGGTCGATGTCAACGCGGCCGAGCCGGACGGCACCACCCCGCTCCACTGGGCCGCGTACGCCGGCGATGTCGACATGACGCGGCTGCTCCTCGAGGCAGGTGCCGTCGCCAACACCGGCAACCGCTACGGCGTCCGGGCGCTGTCGCTCGCGAGCATGGCGGGCAGCCCCGGCGTGGTCGAGGCCCTGCTCGACGCCGGCGCCAACCCCAACAGCACGCTGACGGAAGGCGAGACCGCCCTGATGACCGCGGCCCGCGCGGGCAACGTCGAGGTGGTCGAGCTGCTCCTCGACGCCGGGGCAGACCCCAACGCACACGAGAGCTGGAAGGGGCAGACCGCGCTGATGTGGGCGGCGGCCGAGGGGCACGCCGCGGTCGTCCCCGCCCTCGTGCGCTACGGCGCCGACGTAGGGGCCCGGTCGAACCGGGGCTTCACGGCGCTGCTCTTCGCCGCCCGGGAGGGCCGCACCGACGTCGTGCAGACCCTGCTCGAGGCGGGGGCCGACCTCGACGAGCAGATCTCCATCAACTCGACCCTGACCGCCGGCGGCGTCGAGCGTAGGCGCGCGTCCGACGCGGGGCTGAACGCCTTTCTGCTCGCGGCGGGCAGCGCGCACTTCGAGCTGGCCGCCTACCTGCTCGACCGCGGCGCCGACCCCAACGCCGCCCCCCGCGGCTGGACCGCGCTGCACCAGCTCACGTGGGTCCGCAAGGCGGGCATCGCGGGCAGCAACAACCCCGCCCCGCGCGGCTCGGGCGAGATGACCAGCCTCGACTTCGCGCGCAAGCTCGTCGCCCACGGCGCCGACCTGAACGCGCGCGTCACCACGCGCCCCCCCGCCGGCATCACCGCCCTGAACTTCATCGGCGGCACCCCGTTCCTGCTCGCGGCCCGCACCGCCGACGCCGAGTACATGGAGCTCCTCGCCGGACTGGGGGCCGACGTGTTCCTGACGAACGAGGACAGCTCGACCGCCCTCATGGTCGCGGCCGGCCTCGGCACCTCGTCACCGGGCGAGGACCCCGGCACCGAGGCCGAGGTCCTCGAGGCAGTGCAACTCGCCCTCGATCTGGGCCTCGACATCGACGCCGTCGACGCCAGGGGCGAGACCGCGATGCACGGCGCCGCCTACAAGCACCTGCCGCGGGTGGCCACCCTGCTCGGCGACGCAGGAGCAGATATCAACGTCTGGAACCGCGCGAATCGGCGCGGGGCCACGCCGCTGGGCATCGCCGTCGGCATGCACCGCGGCATGAACCTCCTCAGCTCGCCGCCGACCGCCGACGCCATCCGCGACGTCATGCGCGCGGCTGGCGTCACGCCTAGTCAGTAAGCAGGTTGGTCAGTAAGCAGGTTGGAGAGGCGGGCACCGTCCGCTTGTGGGAGTAACGCCCTATCGAATAAACGTGCTTCAGTTCGGAGCACGAAAGTAGTACCCGAGAATCGCCGTAAGGACCGGACCCACGAAGCAGAATACGGTCCCTACGATTTCAACGACATCCATCAGGTCGTCACGGTGAATCAGATCGATCCAGACGAGCACTCCGCCCAGTCCCGTCAGCACAACCAATCCAAACGATACACCTGACCAATAGCCAGGCGATCTGATCCCGCATGTTCCGAACGCCGGACATCACTCGCCGCCTTGCGGGTTCTGACCGCCACGAACGTCACCTTGAATCCGATCACCGACGCCGGGCATGGCAAGGAAACCGCGTGTTCCCTCCCCCGCGACAAGCCAATTCCCTTCACGAAGGCCGGGCACGCCTTCGTCATCGACACGCCAAGCGCCCAGCGGAGCTTTGACCGAGCTCGTTCCTTCCGAGCTCAGAACCACGTACAGATCCTTCCCGATCTCCAATAGCCTGACTTCGGCTACCTGGCGCCTGCTCCACAGCAAGTTGAGGGGACCCGACTCAAAAGTGTCGGACTTCTCCATGTCGATGGCGACGACGTCACGGCGAATGCCGGAAACCTTGACCTCAACTGCCTGTTTTTCCAGTCTGGCCCGCATGGCGTCCCAGTCCCACGCGGTCGTCTCCTGTCCTGTTGCGACGGAAAACCATGAAAGCAAGAGAGCTACAATGGCCGATCCCCGGCCGAACAACAGGACAACACCGACGCCCATCTGCTACTGCTCTCCAATCGCCGCCTGCGCGTCGAGGACGCGCTGGCCGCTCAGGGCGTTGCGCACCGCCCAGTTGCCCTCGTGGCACGCGTACTCGTAGATCTCGTAGGTCGGGTCGGCGGTCAGGGGCATCTGGATGGTGAACGGCGCCGTGTACACGTTGGGGTCGGTGACGGTGACGGTCCAGATGATGGTGTCCTCGGAGACCCGGCGGAAGCGCTCGACGACTTCGAGGGCCTTGCTGGTGGGGATGCCCTTGAGGCGGCGGCCGGCGCTGCTCGACGCGATCCAGCCGCGGTTGTGGAAGTTCCTCGACTCGACGACCAGGGTGTCGCCCTCCCAGCGACCGCGGGAGTCGCCCATCCACATGCGGATGTTCGCGTCGACGTGCGGCTGGTCCGAGATCGGGATGATGCGGACGTCGTGGATCATCTCGTGCTGGATGACGAAGTGGTCGGGCGTCTGCACGATGCGGTAGGCGTTGTTGTAGCCGGCCGGGAGCATCGAGCCGGGGACACCGCGCGAGATGCAGCGGTCCCACACGCTCATGTGGATGTAGTCGTCGCCGTTGTTGTCGAGGTTGTACTGCTTGGCGTCGAGAGCCCACTGCCGGATGCGCGCGCGCCCGTCGGGTGGGTCGATGATCAACGACGTCTGTCCCGTCGAGAGCACCGTGTCGCCCGCGTCGAGCCAGTAGCTGCCGTAGCCGCCGACGTTCTGGCCCGCCTCGTAGCGCCGCGCCGGGGCCTCGTCGCGCGCCCGTTCGTCGATGATGCGCTGCTGGTTGATGGCCGCGATCTCCTCGTCGGTCAGGAACGCGCGCCCGTCGAGGTTGGCGGGCCGTTCGATGGGGGTCAGGGTCTTGTTGCCCCACATGCCCTGGAGGTCGGGCTGGCCGTCGGGGGTGCGGGGCAACGTCCAGTCGGGATCGACGACGCGCTCGAGCTGCGCGCTCGCCCCGGCCGCGCCGGCGAGGAGGCCGGCGGCGGCGAGGACCGCGATGACGAGGCATCGGCTGTTGGTGAATCTACGCATCGAATGGCTCCTTTGGTGGCCCGTTGACTCGGCTCGGCGGGCCGCAATTGCCGCCCGGCCAATGCTCCGTGCAGTTCCTCGTCAGGCGCCGGACTGCGGGGTCTGAGCTCCCGCGATTCCGCGACGCAGACTTCCACCCCCGCGTCAACGCCCCGCAGCGGCGGCCTCGTTCTCCTGCACGCGGGCGCCCGCGAGCAGGTTGGTCATGCCGTAGTTCCCCTCGTGGCAGGCGTACTCGAACAGCGGCGCGTCGGTGCGCGTCATCGGGATCATCGCGGTGAACGGCTGCGTGAACGTCGCGGGGTCGTCGACCGTGAACTCGTAGCGCAGGCGGTCGTCGTCTTCGCGGGTGAAGCGCTCGACGAGCCGCGCCGTCTCGCCCGACCCGTAGGAGCGGGCGATGGTGTAGAAGCTGCCGGTCTTGTGCGTGAAGTTGGTCGACTCGACGACGAGGGTGTCGCCCTCCCAGCGTCCGCGCGAGTCGCCGAGCCACTGGCGGACCGTGCCGGGCAGGTGCGGTACGTCGCCCAGCGGCACGATGCGCGCGTCGTGGACCATCTCGTTGAAGATGACCACGTGGTCGGGCGTCTGGAGGATGTGGATGTTGTTGTTGTAGGCGCTCGGCAGCATCGGCGGGCCGGCGTTGAAGCCGAGCATGCACCGCTCGGACAGGCCCAAGTCTTCCGGCCCGTGCGCGGGCGAGCCGATGACGACCCGCTCGCGGACGGGCCGGCGCCGGGCCGCGCGGCGCGCGTCGTCGGCCTCGTCGATGCCTTCGACGCGCGGCGGGATGCGGCCGTCGGGCGGGTCGACGATGAGCGACGTGCGCAGGTCGGCGGTCAGGCTGTCGCCGTAGTCCCACCAGAAGTCGTTGTAGGCGCGCTCGACGTCGCGCCGGGCACCGCCGTCGCGCCGGTCGGCGTTCCGGCTCTCGAGGGCGGTGGCCCGGAACTCGGCCGCCTCCTCCGGGGTGAGGACCGCCTTCTCGCCGAGTGCGGCCGGCCGCTCCAGCGGCGTCAGGGTCCGGAAGTCCCAGACCCCGCCCAAGTCCGGCGCGCCCCAAGGGGTGCGGGGTGTGGCGCGCACCTGCGACCCGCCGATGCTCGTCCGGACCACCACCTGCCGGATCGTCTGGTTCCGCAGCCGCACCGTCGTGCGCGGGGCCGGCATCGGCACCTCCTGCGCCCGCACCTCGGACGGCGGCGGCTCGACCGTGACGGGCCCCGTCGCCAACGTGCCCACCCAGCGGCCCTGCGCGGCCGACCCGGCGGGAACCGCAAGAACGACGGCGGCCAAGGCGAGAGCGAGAGGGCGCCGGTCCGCGGTGCGACGGACCGGATCGCCGGCTGGATGGAACATCGAGATCCTGTGCATCGTCATCATCCTGCAATCCAATCTGCGGCGCGGGCTCGCCTTCAAGCCCGATCCCCTGACGCTCGAGGCGACCCGGACCGTTCGCTCCGCGGGTGCTATTGTACCGTCATGCCCCAGGGCCGTCTCACCGAGACCCGCGACGGACTCGCGAGAGAGCGCCGGACGCTGGTCGCGCTCGCCGTGGCGTTCCTGAACGCCGGCTGCGGGGGCGACGACGTCCGCACGCCGACCGCCCCGACGCCCACGACCCCGTCGGCCCCGGTGGCCCAGAGCCTCGACATCGTCGGCGCCCCGCCGGGCGGCCTCGTCGTCGGCTACGAGGCCGAGCTGCAGGCGCGCCTCACCTACAGCAACGGCGCCTACCGGATCGTGACGGCCGAGTGGACCTCTAGCACCCCCGCGCTGGCTTCCATCGACGCGGACGGCACCCTCGAGGCCCGCGCCGCCGGGGTGGTCACCATCACCGCAAGGGCCGAGGGCTTCAGCGCCACCGCCACCGTCGAGATCCGGCCGCCGGGACCCGACGAGACGTTCTGGAGACAGTTCGCGTTCAACGACTACGAGTGCAGCCGGCCCGAGGAGACGTGTGACCCCCTCGCTCAACGCGTGCTGTGGCGGCTGCCGACCCCGTCGCCCAACTTCTTCCTGCTGGAGGACAGCCTCGCGATCCCGAATCTCGTCGATGTCATCCGGGAGACGATTCCCCGCGCCATTCCGCAGTTGACGGGGGTCCCCTACACCGGCCGCATCGAGACCGCCCCGCAGGATGGGCGGGGTCCGCCCGGGGACAACTGGATCGTCATCGAAGGCGTCGTGCCGCAGGAGACCCCGACCTCTTCGGCCTGCCGGAACATCGGGACCGAGTCGTATGTCTGCGGGAAGGCGTACATCGGCAGCGCGCGCGGATGCATCATCCTGAACACGCATTCGCGGTCGTGCCTGACCCCGTCGCTCATCATGCACGAGGTCGGCCACGCGCTCGGCTTCTACCATACGCCCAACGCCGCCGACATCATGCACCCGAGCGCGCTCGGGAACCAGAGCGCGGTCTTCTCGCCCCTGGAGCAGCACCACGGCGCCTTCGCGTACACGCAGCGGCGCGGCGCCACGTACTCCGAGATCGCCCTCGGCGCGTTCGGCCCCCGCCGCCCCCGTCCCGCACCGCCGCGGTTCCACCACGGGGGAATCGCCGTGGACTAGAACCGGACCTCGAACGGACTGCCCGGGCCGGGGACCCGACAAGGAGGGGCAAATGGTGAGCCGATGAAGCGTTCGAGGGGCATCCGGATTGGCTTGGTGGGCGGTCGCCGGCCGGCCTCGGCGAAGAGGCCCGCGGCCAAGCGGGCGTCGACTCACCAGCGACCCCGACGACATCCAGCGCCTCGTGACGACGGCCGGCACACGCGCCGCCATCGTCACGTGCTGAATCCCGCCCGGCGGAAAGCGCCGACTACTCGCAGACCTCGGCGAGCCCCTGGACGGAGGTGACGTTGATGCTGTCGACGGCGTCGGCGGCGCCGCTCTCGTCGCGGATAAGCAGGCCCTTCGTCTCGACCTTGTGGCCCAGGTAGGCCTCGGGGCTCGGGAAGACGTACAGCAGCTTGAAGGCGCGGTCGCCGAGGGGGATGGCCTGCGCTTCGGTCAGCGCGTCGCCGGCCGACGGGGCGGGGTCGGAGGCGCGGACCTCGGGGCTCGCCGAAGACAACTGCCAGCCGGCGTGGCCGTCGCCGGCGAGACAGCCGACCACCCGCACGAGGGCGAAGTTGGGGACGACGCCCGGGCCGTCTTCGCCCTCCACCCGGACGTCGCCGAGGAGGCCGGCCGAAAGCTCCGCGTCGCCCGAGGGGAAGCCGTTGCGCTCGAGGACGTAGCTGATGATGTCGACGTACGCGTCGTCGGACAGGTTCTCCGACCCGTCGGGGGGCATCGACTGCATGCGCTCGTAGAGGCCGTCGAGGGTCAACCCGGTCCAGTCGCGCAGGAACACGACCCCGGTGAGGGACCGGCCCGCGCCCCCGGTGAGGTCGGCCCCGTGGCAGCGCTGGCAACTCGCGTCGTAGCGCTCGCGCCCGCGGGCGGCCTGCGCCGTGGTGTACACCCCGTCCTTGACGGTGGTCTCGACGTCGGGCTCCTGGCCGACCGCCACCGTCAGGGACCCCGCCGCCATCGCCGCCACCGTCGTCGCCGTCATCAGCACTCGCATCGTCTTCGCCCGCCTCGTTCCTGTGGTCGTGAACGCCCGGCCGACGCCGGACTGCCAATTCTACCCGTTTGCCTGTATTGACCGAGGATCCGGCCGACGGATTGGCGCGTCGCCCCACCGGCTTCCGCGACTCCGTGAGCGCAACCGGACAAAACCCGAACGCGGCCCGTCGAAGGCGAGCAGCCGGTGTCCCCTGCGGGGAGCTCCCTCGCGCGACGTTTCCGCGAACGCGGACGGTCCAATCGTGGCCGGAACCCGCCGCCGGCAAGAGAACGTGGCGCCGACGCGCTAGCGCACTGCGAGCGACTCGAGCAACCGGACCGTCGCCGGCGCGGCCTCGACGTTGCCGGTGCGGCCGCGGGCCACGATGGCGTAGGGGGTCTGCCCCCGCCGGTTGGCGATGTCGAGGTCGGCGCCGTGCTCGACCAGAAGCTCGACGACACCGTCGAAGCCCTTGTCGACCACGTAGTGGAGGGCGGTGTTCCCGTCCTCGTCCACCGCGTTGACGTGCGCCCCCCGCTCGAGGAGGAACCGTACCGCGTCGAGGGTGCCGGCCTCGTCGACCATCTGGGCCTGGAACGCCGGCGTCTTGTGCAGCGTCCGCTCGCGCCGGTCCCACACCGCGTAGCGCCAGCCCGCGCCGGCCGCGAGCATCAGCGGCGTCCACCCGTTCTTCAGCGGCAGCCGCACATCGCCCCCGGCCTCGGCGAGGGGCCGCATGAGGTCGGTCTCGGCGAACTTCGCGGCCAGCGCGAGGGGGGTCGCCCCCAGCAGGTGCTCGCCGATCATCAGCACCTGGCCGTTGCGGGTGACCTTCGTGGCCAGCGTCACTTGGGCGTTCGCGCTCGCGCCGCGCGCGACCAGGGCATCCACTACCGCGAGGTCGCCGGTCAGGACGGCGGCGTGCAGGGCCGTATAGCCGGCACCGGAGGCGTTCGGGTTCGCGCCGCGATCGAGCAACGTGAACACGAGCTCGCGGTGGCCACTGTGCGCCGCCACCACCAAGGCACCCGCCCCGTCGGGGGCGGCGTCGTTGGCGTCGGCCCCGGCGTCGAGCAGCCGCCGCGCCACCGCCGCGTCGCCGTTGCGCGCCGCGAAGAGCAGCGGCGTGAACCCGCCGATCTGCGTCTCCTCGGCGTCGGTGCCGTAGCTGCGCCCGAGCTCGCCGTAGCGCAGCTCGGACTGCAGCCGCCGGCTGATGACGAACCGTCGCGAGCGCGAGCGCGCCCCCACGTCCGCGCCAGCGTCGAGCAGGGCCTGCACGACGTCGGCGTGGCCCTGCGCGGCCGCCCACATCAGCGCCGTCTGCCGCTCGAGCGACTCGCGGGCGTTGGGGTCGGCGCCCGCGTCGAGGAGGTGCCCCACCGCCTCGGCGTCGCCGGTGCGGGCGCAGGTCATGAGGACGGTCTCGCCGGTCTCGACCGCCGCGCCGGGGTCGGCGCCGGCCGCGAGCAGCAGCTTGACCATGCCGGGGCTGCCGTTGTCGCAGGCGAGGGCCAGCGGGGTCACGCCCAGATCGTTGGCGGCCGCGACGTCGGCACCGGCGTCGGCCAGCCGGCGCGCCGTCTCAAGGTCGTCGTGGTAGGCGGCCCAGTGCAGGGCGGTCGCACCGTCGAGCTGGGTCGCGTTGACGTAGATACCGCCCGGCCCGCCCGCGGCGTCGAGGAGGGCGGCGACGGCCGGCGCGTCCTGCCCCTTGACCGCGTCGACCAGGCGCAGATCCAGAGTCTGCGCCGACGCCGCCGCGACCGTGACAGCGAGCCCGGCGGCCAAAAGGAGCCCGCGGCGGACTCCCCGCCACAGTCGCCTGGTGAAGCACGCGGCTTCACCACGAGCCCTCCAACCGACCCGCCGCGAAGGTGCACTCGGTACAGGCATGGCGTCGACGTTCCCCGTCAGATCCCCGTCAGCCGATCCGGCCCCGGCCCGGCCAGGAGCCTCGGCAGCGGCCCCGTGCTGTCGCCGATGCGCTCCACCGGCGCCCCCAGCTTGTCGAGGAGCGAGACGTGGAGGTTGGCCAGCGGCGTGCGGTCGCGCTCGGGATAGGCGACGTGCCGCCCGCCCGCGAGCCGCCCCGACGCGCCGCCGAGCAGCACGATGGGCAGGTTGTAGGGCGAGTGGGCGTTGCTGTCGCTCATGCCCGCGCCGTACATCAGGATCATGTGGTCGAGCAGCGAGCCGTCGCCGTCCGGCGTCGACCGCAGCTTCTCGACGAAGCCGGCGAACAGGCTGACGTGATAGCGGTTGATCTTGGTCAGCTTGCGCAGCGACTCGCCCACCCCGCGGTGGTGCGACAGCGGGTGGTGGGCGTCGGGCACCTCGATCTGCGGATAGGTGCGGCCGCTCAGCTCGTGCCCGCTCATGAACGTAGTGACCCGGGTGCGGTCGGTCTGGTGGGCCAGCAACTGCAGGTCGTACATCAGCCCGGTGTGCTCGGCGAAGTCGGCCGGGGCGCCCATCGGCCGCGCCATCAGCGGCACCTCCCGCTCGCCCTGGACCTCGGCCACCTCGATACGCCGCTCGACGTCGCGCACCGCGTCGAGATAGGCACCGAGCTTCAGGCGGTCGCCGGCCCCGAGGCTGCTCCGCAGCCGGACCACGTCGGCCCGCACCGAGTCGAGAATGCTGCGCTGCTCGCGGCGGCGCGCCTCGCGGGCGGCGGGGTCGGTGGTCTCGTTGTCGCCGAAGAGCCGCTCGAACACCGCCCGTGGGTTGTGCTCCATCGGCAGCGGGGTCTGCGAGTCGCGCCAGGCGATGGTGTACGAGAAGGCGCAACTGAACCCGCCGCTGTCGCACGAGCCGGCGAAGTTCGCGCCCTCGAGCCCCAGCTCGAGCGACGCCAGCGGCGTGTGGCGCCCGAGCTCGCGGGCCGCGATCTGGTCCATCGAGACCGCCTCGGGGTTCCACGCGCCGGGATGCACGTCGGTGAGGAAGCGGGTCGCGGCGCGCGAGTGGCTGCCGCCGCGGGTGCCCGGCGGAGGCGTGCAGTTGAGCCCCGACAGCACCAGCAGTTGGTCCTGGAACGGGGCCAGCGGCTCGAGAATCGGCGTTAGGTCGAAGCCGCGCCCGGTTGCCGCGGGGGTCCAGTTCTGCATCACCATGCCGTTGGGCACGTAGACCGCGCCGAACCGCACCGGCCCCGCCGCCGCCCGCGCGCTCAGGCCGGGCACCATGCCGTCGAGAAACGGCAGGGCCACGCTCGCCCCCAGCCCCCGAAGCACCGCGCGACGCGGAATCGTCCGCTTGGTGATGAACGTCATGATTCCGATCTCCTCAGTTGAAACGGCACGCTCTCGACGATGCCTCGGATTATCGACGACCAGCGGTACCCGCCCGCCTCGGCGTCGCGCACGATGCGCCGGATCGCGGGCTGGTCGAACGACTCCATCCCCCGCCCCACGGCGTAGGTCAGCAGCTTCTCGGTCACGGTTCGGACCACGCTCGTCTCGTGGGCGAGGACCGCGTGGCGCAGGGCCGCCGGCCCGTCCACGGCGGTGCCGTCGGCGAGCGCCCCCGCCGCGTCGACCGGCACCCCGTACTCGTCGGCGGCCCGCCACCGCCCGATGGCGTCGAAGTGCTCAAGGGCGAACCCCGGCGGGTCCATCATGCGGTGGCAGGCGGCGCACGCGGGGTTGGCCCGGTGCCGCTCCATGCGCTCGCGCATCGTGCGGGGCGGCGCCCCCGCGTGGTTCTCCTCGAGGGCGGGCACGTCCGCCGGGGGCTCGGCCGGCGGCATGCCGAGGACGTTGTCGAGCAGCCACTTGCCCCGCAGCACCGGCGACGTCCGGGTGGGATAGGCGGTCACCGTGAGCAGGCTCGCGTGGCCCAGCAGCCCCGCCCGCGCGCCCTCGACGGGCACGCGCCGGAACCGCTCGCCGTAGACGCCGTCCCGCCCGTAGTGCCGGGCGAGCCGCTCGTTCACGAACGTGTAGTCGGCGTCGAACAACTCCATGACGCCGCGGTCGCCGAGAATCTGGCTCTCGATGAACAGCGCGGTCTCGCGTTCCATGTCCGCCCGCAGGTTCTCGTCGAACTCCCAGAACACGTCGGCGTCGGGAATGACCCCCCGCACCCGGCCGAGCTGCAGCCACTGGCTTGCGAAGTTGTCGACGAGGGCGCGGGCTCGGGGATCGGCGAGCATGCGCGCCACCTGCCGGTCGAGCTCGTCCGGGTCGGCGAGGCGTCCGGCCTCGGCCGCGGCGAGGAGCGGCTCGTCGGGGATGTCGCTCCAGAGGAACAGGGAGAGGCGCGACGCCAGCTCCAGATCGCTCAGCCGGTACGCGGTCCCTGGCGGGACGCCGGCGGGGTCACGCTCGATGCGGAACAGGAACTCCGGGGCCACGAGCAGGCGCTCGATCGCCTTCCGGATGCCGGCCTCGAAGCCGCCCTCGGCGCGGCCCTGCTCGTAGAACGCGAGCAGGGTGTCCAGGTCGTCATCGTTCAGCGGCCGGCGGTAGGCGCGCCGTCCCAGCGACGAGAGAATCTCGGCCGCGCAACGGTCTTCGTCCCCTGCAACGTTCGCCACGGCAGCGGAACTCAACGGCGCGGGCGCCCCGGCCGTAGCGCCCGCCGCGGCGGAGGAATCCGACGCCGCGCGCTCGACGGCGGAAGCACCCGCCACCGCACCCGGGTGCGGCGGCGCGGGCGCCCCGGACGCGCCAACGGCGGCGGTGACGCCCGCACCGGCGGCGCCCGCGCCGGCGCCCGGCCGGCAGACGAAGATGCGGCGCCGGCTCGCGGTGTCGCCCGGACCCGCGGGGTCGTAGGGACCGGCGATCTCCACCCGCTCGATCGCCGCGTGGCCGTGGTAGAAGCCGAGCCCGCTCAGCGAGAACCCGGAGAGGCGGCGCTCGAGAATCCCCGTCGGCTCGGTGCGCGCGGCCACGAACGACACCCCGACGACATGCTCGCCGGCGGTGGCCGGCACCATGACCCCGAGGTCCGCGTCGGCGTCGATCGACACGTACTGCTCCCACGCCGGGTCGCCGCGGATGGTGCCGAAGAAGGTGTAGGCCGACGGATAGCCGAAGCGGTCGGCGTCGCCCACGGTGAACCGCCGCACCAGGCGCCCGTCGAGGCGGACCTCGAGGTGCTGGGCGGTCCCCATGCCCACGATGTAGTCGTAGATCATCCGGCGCAGCCGCAGCTTCACGCGGTAATCGCCGTCGAGCGGGAAGTAGTGGCGGACCGCCAATCCCCCGCGGGACCCGAACGGCAGGTCCTCGCTCATGCGGTCGTCCTGGTAGAGCAGCCGCGGCGTCGAGTAGGTGGCGGCGGCGAACCCGGGGCCGACGGCGGGGTCCCCGACCGCGAGCCGGCTGATGCGGTTGGCGGCCGAGAGATAGCGGTCGAACAGGGCCGGCGACACCGAGAGGGCCTCGGCGTCGGTGCTGAACCCTTCGAGGCTCACGTCGTCGGGCGGAAACAGCAGCCATCCGTCGTCGACCTCGAGGTCGAGCAGACTGCGCACCGCGTTGCGGTACTCGGGAGTGGTCAGGCGGCGCACGGCGGGCCGGCCGGGGTCGGGGCGCGCGGCCGAGGCGGCGTCGAGCCCGTCCTCGAGCCAGCCGAGGAACCTCTCGTGGACGTCGGCGGCGGGGCGCGGCCGGCCGGCCGGCGGCATCATGCCAAGCCGCAGCTTGCGGACGATGCGCTCCCAGACGTCAGCGTCGGCCCCGACGTCGCCGGCGTCGAGCCGCTCGAACGCCACCGGCACGAGCCCGCGCGCCTCCCGCGCCGCGGTGTGGCACGCGAGGCAGTAGCGCTGCAGCAATGCCTGAGCGGACGCGGCGTCGTACGGCGCCGTCGCCGAGCCCTGCGCCGACACCGACACGGGGGCCAGAACGGCCAGCCCGATGATCCGCACCGCCGTCCCGCGGATGGCGCGCTTCGCCCTCGACAGCATCATGTGCCTCTACTTCGTCCAGAAGGCGGCCCGGCGGCTGCCCCCCCTGAGTCGATCCGCCGACGCCGGTCGCCGCCTCCGCTACTGTAGTGCCAGCCGCGCCCGTTGGCAACCCGATTCGCCCCGGCCCACGGATCCAACGGGTTTGCCCGCGGGCGGGGTTGATGGCATAATCGCCCATTACTCGCCGTATCCGCGTACCGTCGAAGGAGTCCATTCATGAGAATCCACGCGCGCACCGTCGCGGTCGTCATGGCGGTCGGGGCCCTAGCACTCGCCGCCGCCCCTAGCCAGGCGAACGAGGGCGACGTCACCTACTACCGCGACGTCCTGCCGATCATCCAGGACAACTGCCAGAGCTGCCACCAGCCCGAGGGCCAGAACCTCGGCGGCGTCGTGGCCCCGATGTCGTTCATGAACTACCAGGAGACCCGGCCGTGGGCCCGCGCCATCGCCCACAAGGTCGAGGCGCGAGAGATGCCGCCCTGGTACGCCTCGGCGCCGCAGGGCGTCTTCTCGAACGAGCGCCTGCTGACCGACGCCGAGATCGAGACCGTGCTGAGCTGGGTGGAGGCGGGCGCCCCCGCCGGCGACCGCGCCGACGCCCCCGCGCCGCGGCAGTTCGTCGAGAACGCGAGCGGCGGCTGGTCGCTGGGCACCCCCGACTTCGTGTTCAAGCTCGACGAGCCCTACCACGTCGAGGACGACGTCTACGACCTGAACATCAGCTTCTTCAAGACCCTGACCGAGGCGGACCTGCCCGAGGACGTCTGGGTGCGCGGCTGGGAGTTCAAGACCGACGCCGGCAAGGTCGGCCACCACATGTGCGGCTTCGTCCGCGGCCCATCCCCCGACCAGCGGCCGATCGAGGAGGCCGCGGCCGACGAGGGCGCGGCCGGCAGCGGCCAGCTCCTGACGTGCATCGCCGAGGGCGCCGAGGCGGTCATGCTGCCCGACGGCTACGGCCTGCGGCTCGAGGCGGGGTCGACGCTGACCTACAACATGCACTACCACAAGGAGCCGGGCGAGGGCACGGGCATCTGGACGCAGCCCGAGATCGCCTTCTTCCTCGAGGACCGGCCGGTGCGCTACCAAGTGATCAACGACTCGATCGGCAACACCGGGTTCGAGATCCCGCCGGGCCACCCCAACTACCGGATCGGCACGTCCCGCACCCTCGACAAGGACATCCAGGTGCTGACGTACTGGCCGCACGCCCACCTGCGCGGCACCGCGTCGCGCTACACCGCCATCTACCCCGACGGGAGCGAAGAGCTGCTGCTCGACGTGCCCCACTACGACCAGGGGTGGCAGGAGACCTACAAGTACAAGGAGCCGAAGCTGCTGCCCGAGGGCACGCGCATCGACGTCAGCTTCTGGTACGACAACTCGCCGGAGCGGGCGGCGCGCTACGATTTCCGCTCGACCGACTCGCCCGGCCACGGTCCCCGGACCGACGACGAGATGACGCTGGGCTTCATCGGCTACGCCGTCGAGCTCGACGAGCCGGCGAACACCACCGACGACGACTAGCAAGACCCTTCCGCCCGGGAGACCCGCCCCGCTTCGGGCGCGGGTCTCCCGGTTCTCTCCCGCCCCGGTTGGATACGCCATGCCTGCACTGCCATTCCGCCTCGCCGCGTGCGCCGTCGTCCTCTACGCCCTGACGCAGACCGCCGCCCCGGCCCACGCGGGACAGGCCGATGAAGACGCCGAGGGCCTCGTCCGCACCGGGCTGGTCCTGAACGGACGGTCGATCAGCGTCGACTACGACCCCGACCTGCCATCGGACCACCGCTCGCTGCTGGTGCTGCGGGCGGGCTCGACGCAGGCGGCGGTGCGGCTGGGGCGCATCGAGGGCCACCGCTCGCTGGCCATCGGGACGCTGGCCCCCGACCCGGACGAGCCGCGCGCCCCCGCCCCGGACCACGATCTATGGCTGATGCGCACCGGCGCGGGGTGGGTGCTCGACGCCCGGCCGGTCGAGGAGCCGGCCGATGCCGCCGAGGGCGAGAGCACCGGGGACGCGGCCGACGACGCCGACGAGGCCGCGGATCCGGACGCCGCCGAGAACGCCACGGAACCGCCCAACGCCGGTGCGGAGGACGCGGACGCTGAGAGCGAGGGTGCCGAGGCCGACGCCGAAGGTGCCGCGGCCGACGCCGACAGCGCGGACGCGGATGCCACAAGCGCGGAGGCGGATGCCGAGGATGTGGAAGCGGCTGACGCCGAGACGGACGCCGACAACGCGGATGCGGATGCGCCAGGCGCAGAGGCGGACGCCGAGAACGCCGAGCCGAACGCGGACGTCGAGGCCCGGCAAGCGGACGCCGAGGGCGAGAATGCGGACGCCGAGGACGCGGACGCCGAAGCCGAGAGCACGCCCCCTGCTCCGCGGCCCGGCCGCATCCCTCTCGCCCACCGGCCGCTCGCGGACGAAGCCGAGACGCTGGCCGTGCGGCTGCTGCCCGCCGCCGACGAGGCGGGAACCCTGGAGCTGGTCTGGGGCCGCAACCAGTGGACGGCCAACTTCGAGTTCGTCGAACTGCCGCGGCCGCCCCGCCCCCCGCGCACGTCCAACGTCAGCCCGGGCACCAGCTTGACGCGCGACTCCGACCTCGATGCGCGTTACCGGGCGGCGGCGCTCGGGTCACGCAACGAGACCGCTCTCCGGACGCCGGACGGCGCCCGCATCCAGGTGCTCTTCGAGCAGGAGCTCGGCACCGACGGCGTCGACTTCGCGGCGCTGGAGTCGATCGGCGATGGCGACCTCGTCGAGCTCACCGAGGGCGCGGTCATCCGGCTCCGCAGTGAGGTCCCCCTGCGGTTCGGCGACACCCTCATCCCGACCGACAACCTCGCCCCCGACTTCCCCGGCTCGTACGGCCTCTGGCTGCGGGCGTCCGGCCCGGGCTGGACGCTCGTCTTCAACAACGAGCCGGACTCGTGGGGGACCCAGCACGACCCCGCGTTCGACGCGCACGAGGTCGACATCGACCACACCCACGGCGGCCCCTACGAGGACCGGCCCCTCGGGGTGTCCCTGGTGCCGGCGGGCGGCGATGCGGGACGACTCGTGATCGTCTGGGGCCAGCACGTCTGGGCGGCCGATTTCACCATCGAGCCCTGACCGCGGCCCGGCGCGGAGAGCCGCCATGGACAACTGGCTGACCTGGGGAGGCCTCCTGATACCGGTCGCGGTGGCGCTGTGGAAGTTCCTGCGCAGGGAGCTGGACCCTGACCCCTACCCGCACTGGCGGGAACATCGCGGACGGGCACGGGGCGCTTCGCCGGAGAACCCGTGAGGACCGCGGCGCTCCTTGCGCCCGGTTCGGAAAGCTTGGACGAAGGACAGGCAGTCAGGAGGCACCGATGACACGGCGTCGTTCTTCGATAATCGTCGCCCTCGTGCTGACGGTCGCCGCGACCCTGGTCGCCGGCCTGCCCCGGCTGGCCGCGCTGACCGGCGGTGCCCAGGACGGGTCGGACGCGGCAGCGTTCCAGTTCGACGCCACATGGCCGAAGCCCCTGCCCGACAACTGGACGCTCGGCAACGTGGTGGGGGTCGCGGTGGACGCCCGCGACCACATCTGGATCGTGCAACGTCCGGGCAGCCTGAACGTGCAGGAGCGGGGCGCCGACGCCGACCCGCCGCTTGCCGAGTGCTGCCGCCCCGCCCCGCCGGTCATCGAGTTCGACCAAGCCGGCAACGTGGTGAACGCGTGGGGCGGGCCCGGCGAGGGCTACGAGTGGCCCGACTCGGAGCACGGCATCTTCATCGACCACCTGGACAACGTGTGGCTGGGGGGCAGCGGCGGCGACGACGCCCACATCCTGAAGTTCACGCGCGACGGCGAGTTCCTGCTGCAGATCGGCCGGCACGGCCGGGGCGAGGGCAGCAACGACCTCGCGAACTTCGGCCAGCCGGCCGAGATCGACGTCGACCCCGAGACCAACGAGGTGTACATCGCCGACGGCTACGGCAACCGCCGGGTCGCCGTGTTCGACGCCGACACCGGCGAGTACAAGCGCCACTGGGGCGCCTACGGTAACCGGCCCACCGACGAGCCCTACGCCTACGACCCCGACGCGCCGCCCTCGCAGCAGTTCGGGCGCCCCGTCCACTGCGCGACCCTGTCCGACGACGGTCTCGTCTACGTCTGCGACCGGGTCAACGACCGCATCCAGGTGTTCGAGCGGGACGGCACGTTCCTGAACGAGGTGGTCATCGCGGGCCGTACCCGCGGGTTCGGGTCGGCGTTCGACGTCGACTTCTCGCCCGACGGCGAGCAGAGCGTGCTCTACAACATCGACGGGATGAACCAGAAGGTGTGGCTGATCGACCGGTCGAGCCTCGAGATCCTCGGGTCGTTCGGCTTCGGCGGCCACATGGCGGGCGGGTTCACCGCCGCCCACAGCCTCGCCGTCGACTCGGGCGGCAACATCTACGTCGGCGAGACGCTGGAGGGCAAGCGGGTGCAGCGGTTCGTCAACATGCGGTAGCGGATCAGCGCACGAGGCGGCCGTCCTGCACCCAGACCTCGCCGCCGACCGTCACCGTGGTGTCGGTGAAGAAGTTCCAGCGGACGTAGCCGCCGGTGACGGTTCCGCCGAGTTCGGAGTTGTCGCCGAGCGACAGCCGGACGATGCCGGCGCCGTAGCCGTAGTAGGGAATCCACGGGTTGCGCTCGGGCACCGCGAGAAGCGGGTTGAACCCGAGGGCGAACTCGCGGAAGGCCCGCGCCTCGTCGGGCACGCCGGCCAGCTCGGCCTCGGCCGCCTCCTGCCCCGACGCGGCGGTCATCCCGGTGACCCGCCCGGCCTCGATCTCCACCCGCAGGCCGCTGACCGGCCGTCCGTCCCACTGCGACGGCGGGAAAACGATGACGCCGTCCACGGTCTCCTCGACCGGGGCCACCCGGATCGCCCCCGACGGCAGCTCGATCTCGCGGTCGATGAGGATGACGCCTTGGTCGGTACGCGCCTTCGAGGCGTTTCCGTCGCCGAAGTTCACCGGGCGGTCGCCGATGCGGAACCGGATGTCCGTGCCGATGGGCGTCGTGACGCGCACCTCGGCCCCGCGCATCGCGTCGACGAAGCGCCGCTGCGCCGCCGCCAGCCCCGCGTAGTCGGTCTCCAACAGCGCGTGCTGGTAGGCGGCGTCGATGACCGCCTGCGGCGGCATGGGCTGCCCCGGCAGGGGGAACGCGCTGCCGTTCTGGGTCCAGTGGAAGTGGATGGTGCGGCCGATGCCCTCGTGCAGCAGGTCCTGCAGCGCCGCGTACACCGCGTGGTCGGGCCGCGCCCCCGGCAGCATGATGGCGCCGTCGAAGTCGCGCAGCATCTCGCGGTAGACGGCTCGCGCGGCCGCCGCGCCCTCCGCCAGGAGGTCGGCGTCCCAGTCCTCTGGGTGGGGTTCCTCGATGACGTCGATCACCCCGAGGTCGACGGCCCCGGCCCGCAGCAGGGCGTACCGCAACGGCGGAATCAGCTCGTCGAACTGCCCCGGCCGCGCCACGAGCAGGATGCGCTCGCCCGGCTCGGGCGCGAGCTGCGCCACCAGGCGCTCGGCCATCGCCTCCCACTGCATGGTCAGCCGCGACTGGGCGGGGGCGGAGCCGACCCCGAGGGACAGTGCCAAGCCCGCGGCGGCGACGACGCGCGTCAGACGTTCCATGGTTCGGTTCTCCTACGCCGGCCAGAGCCAGCCGAACGCGCCGGCCGTCAGCAGCGCGTAGATCACCCCGTCGAACATCGTCGTCAGGGTGAAACGCCAGCTCCGGTACCACCAGATGGTGCTCTGCGGAATCGCCAGCGCGTAGCCCGCGAAGGCCACGGTGCCGACGACGCGGAAGACGAGGCCGTAGTCGGCACCCGGCGCCAGGGTGATCCCGGCCGTGTAGCCGGCGACGGCGCCGACGATCACGCAGTAGACGAACCACTGCCCTAGGCTCCTGCCGACGTTCAGCAGCCCGTTGGGGAGCACCGTCAGGAACACGACGGGGCCGCGCTTAAGCTGCTCCGCGAACTCCGGGGTGTTCATCTCCTTCATGCTCGATGCCCGCGGGATGGCGTAGTCGCCCGGCGGAATCGCCAACCCCCGCAACGCGTCGGCCGCCTTCTCCTGATCGGGCACCGGCCCGGCGTCGGCGACGTGATACGTCAACAGCATGTGGATGACGGAGCTCGCGACGAAGACGAGGACTGCCGACAACAGCACCGGCAGCCACAGCGATGCGATGGACACCATTCGACGACCTCCCGCCCAAGGGGCTTCTGCAGGCGAGCATACCCCACCCGGTGGATCCGGCGACAGCCGAATTGCGGTAACATCCGCTCGCATGCCGCCGAGACGGAGGGTCTCGCCGCGGATCCGCGAGGTGCGGGGTCCGATGGAAAGGGGTACACGATGCTGTCAGCGCTGCGGTCCTGCCGTTCGGTGTTCCGGGTCCTCCGCTCGACCCTGGTGCTCGGCCTTCTGCTGGGAGTCGCGATGATCGAGTTCGACGACGACGTGTACGCCCAGTCCGACGAGGCCCTCGGCCACGGCTACAGCCGGCCCGCCCGCAGCCCCCACGGCAGCCGGTCGGAGGTGATCGCGCCGCACGGGATGGTCGCGGCCAGCCAGCCCCTCGCGGCCCAGGTCGGCCTCGACATCCTGAAGGCGGGCGGCAACGCCATCGACGCGGCGGTGGCCGTCAACGCGGTGCTCGGCCTCGTCGAGCCGCACATGAACGGCATCGGCGGCGACCTCTTCGCCCTCGTCTGGGACGCCGACACCGAGCGGCTCTACGGGCTGAACGCCACCGGGCGGGCACCCTACGAGATCAGCCGCGAGACCCTCGTCCGCCAGGGCTACACCCGCATGCCGGGGAACGGACCGCTAACGTGGACCGTGCCCGGCGCCGTCGACGGCTGGCACGAGCTGCTCGAGCGCTTCGGCACGATGTCCCTCGCCGAGGTGCTCGCCCCCGCCATCCGCTACGCCCTCGACGGCTTCCCGGTGAGCGAAATCATCCAGCGCCAGTGGGCGGGGGCGATGCCCTCGCTCGTGCAGTGGCCCGACTCGGCCGCCACCTACCTGCCCGACGGCCGGCCGCCGCGCGTCGGCGAGGTCTTCCGCAACCCGCGCCTCGCCGCCACCTACGACGCCATCGCGCGGGGCGGCCGCGACGCGTTCTACAAGGGCGACATCGCCCGGCGCATCGTCTCGTTCAGCGAGGCCAACGGCGGCTACTTCACGATGGCCGACTTCGAGGACCACTCGTCGGTGTGGGTCGAGCCCGTCAGCACCAACTACCGCGGCTACGACATCTGGGAGGTGCCGCCCAACAGCTCCGGCATCCTCGCCCTGATGATCCTCAACATCATGGAGGGCTACGACATCGCCGCCCTGGGCAAGAACTCGGCCGACGCGATCCACCTCTACACCGAGGCCAAGAAGCTCGTCTGGGCCGACCGCGACACCTACGTCGCCGACGCCGACGCCAACGAGCTGCCGACGCAGCCCCTCATCTCGAAGTCGTACGCCGAGGCGCGGCGGGCGCTCATCGACCCCGAGCGCGCGTCCACCGACGTCGCCCCGGGGCAGCCGTTCGACCACAGCGACACCGTGTACCTCACCGTGGTCGACGAGGATCGCAACGCCATCTCCCTCATCGAGAGCATCTTCGGCGGCTTCGGCTCGATGGTGGTGCCGGGCGACCTCGGCTTCGCCCTCCAGAACCGCGGCTCCGGCTTCACGCTGGAGGAAGGCCACCTCAACTCCCTCGAGCCCCACAAGCGCTCGCTCCACACCAACATGCCCGGCTTCGTCACGAAGGACGGCAAGCCGTTCATGTCGTTCGGGGTCATGGGCGGGGCCATGCAGCCCCAGGGCCACTGGCAGGTGCTGTCGAACATCATCGACTTCGGCATGAACCTCCAGGAGGCCGGCGACGCCGCCCGCGTGCGCCACAGCCCGAGCAGCCGCCCCGGCGGCACCGTCGCCGTCGAGCCCGGCGTCTCCGACGAGGTCATCGCCGAGCTGCGGCGCCGCGGCCACAACGTCGTCCGCGCCGGCGGCGGGGGCATGGGCGGCTACCAGGCCATCATGATCCACCCCGAGACGGGCATGCTGCACGGCGGGACGGACGTGCGAAAGGACGGGCAGGTGGTGGGGTACTGATCGGCTCGGCCGCCGGCCACCGACGACAGCCGAGAGCCCGCGCGCCCCTAAGTTCGACACCAGGCGCTGGAAGGGACTGTCGGAGAAACGGAAACAGTCCGCTATTGTTATGCCGTAGTGTACTCTGAACGCCTCAAAGGACCAATGACAAGCAACGATACCGGTTTCACGGACAGCCGGCGCATGCGGGACAACGATGTGGACAACGACGGGACTCTGCCCGGAGATCGACTGCTTGACGCCAACGACAGCGACGATGCAGAAGTTGACGACAGCCCCGACGATCTGGACGAAGGCGAGCTTCACGCGCCATTTGCCGGGGAAGTTCCGATTGACAAGAACGATCGGAGCTTGGTCGAGCTGAAGCGATTGCATGATGAAGGCGAATTGATTGTCGATCCTGAATGGCAGAGGAACTACGTCTGGACAAAGAAACAAGCATCGCAACTGATCGAGTCGTTTCTCTTGAATATTCCAGTACCGGTGATATACTTGGCAACAACACAGGATAATCGGTACGAGGTTGTCGATGGACTTCAACGACTGACGAGCGTCTTCGAGTTTCTCGACAACAAATTTGCCCTCGCGGGTTTGGGAATACGCGAGGAGCTCAATGGTAAGCGGTTCAGATCGCTCGATACAACCGATCAGAGGAAGCTGAAGAACTCCGCTCTGAGATCTTTCGAATTGCGGAGCAACATCAATAGCGATATCCATTTTGTCGTATTTGAGCGACTGAACACCGGCGGCACAAAGCTGAACGAAATGGAGATACGGAACTGTCTGTATCGTGGTAAACTCAACGACCTGATAAAGGACTTGGCGACCAACGAGGAGTTTCTCAAGTGCGTCAGTGAAAAGACCCTATCCAAGCGAATGAAGGATCGAACTTTCGTTCTGCGTTTTCTCGCATTCCACGAACGAACGCACCGGAAGTGCAAGACCGGCATCAAGAAATTCCTCAACGATTTTCTGGACACTTACCGCAATCCGCCCGAAGAAAAGCTGAAAGAATATGCGGAGGTGTTCAAGCGCTGCGCAAAGGCATCGCTGACGGTCTTCGGGAAGAATGGATTCAGGCTGAGGAAGGAAGACCCCGGAAGTTCGAAGTCGTTCGGAGAATGGTCGACGAGAAGCAATATCGCCATATTTCAGTGCGTTGCGACGTCGTTTGCCGATCATCGCCTCGGAAGCATAACCAGGAACGCCGACCGCATCTATGAAGAGTATCTTGATCTGATATCAAGCGACACGACGTGGGTGGATTATGTCCGCCGGGCGACTGGAGAGACGTCGAGGCTTGAGTACGTATTTGAGACGTGGCAGAAGCGCCTGAAGGAAGTCCTCGCTGACAGTGAGTCGGGTGGCACGGGACGGTTTTTTTCCCGGCAACTGAAGAAGGAGCTATTCGACCAGAATCCAACGTGCGCCATTTGCGGAAACGAGATCAAGCTCCTGGACGACGCAGTTGTTGATCATGTGGAGCACTATTGGCGTGGCGGTCAGACGGTGCCGGACAATGCCCGGCTTGCGCATCGCTTGTGCAACCTAGAACGAGGTGGAGGGTGAAAAAATGGGATTTCCGTAACGCCAAAGCGTATTCGGTCTAAGCATGGATTTCGTTGGTCTTCGTTCTTGCTCGTTGGACTCAGTCCGGCCATACGAACTCCCGGGGCGGGCGGCGGTCACGCCAGCTATCCACTTCTTCCGGCGTGAGGTCCGGCCAATCGAAGCTCGCCTGCGCGCGCCACTCCGCGATCGCCCGCCAGAAATCGCGACCGGCTGATCCCGATTCCGGGCGTTCGTGCTCATCCACGGAAACCAAGACGGCGACAGGTTTGCCGCGTCGCGTGATGTGCACGGGCTCTCCGTCCTCAGCCCTGCGAATCAGCCGGGAGAGCGTGTTTCGAGCCTGCGTGATCGATACCTCTGGCATGACTCACTGTTCATGGTCGTCGTGAACATCGCCACTCTAGCACGAATCCGAGCCTACAGGCTGGCGTTGCGGCCGCTCGGGCGGCCTCGCTGTCCTCGCCGAGCGGCGGGCGGATCAGGATCGCCGGCTGGCTGTCGTTGATGGCGCGGCCAAGCTCGGGCTTGGCGCGCCGGACGCCGCAGACCCCGCCGTATGCGGTGAATCGCTGCTACAATCTCCGCGAATCGTGCGGAGATTGTACATCCACGAACGGGCGGACTGGCCGCGGCTCCGCTGGAGATCCGAGGCCGTGGCCGATGCGCTGGCCGACGTCAGGCATCGGCAGGGCCGCCTCCTCGGCCGCATGGAGACCCTCGGCTTCGACCTGCGGCGCGAAGCCGTGCTCGGGACGCTGGTCGAGGACGTGGTGAAGAGCAGCGACATCGAGGGCGAGAAGCTCGATGCGGCGGCGGTCCGCTCGTCGGTCGCGCGGCGGCTCGGCATGGATGCCGGCGGGGTCGCGTCGGCGGACCGCGACGTCGAGGGCGTCGTCGAGATGATGCTGGACGCGACGCGGCGCTACGACCAGCCGCTCACGGCGGCGCGGCTGTTCGACTGGCACGCGTCGCTGTTCCCGACCGGCCGCAGCGGGATGCGGCGGATCGCAGTCGGGCGGTGGCGCGGCGAGAGCGCCGATCCGATGCAGGTGGTTTCGGGTCCGATCGGACGGGAGCGGGTGCACTTCGAGGCGCCGTCGGCGGTGCGGGTCGATGAGGAGATGCGGGCGTTCCTGGACTGGTTCGAGGGGCCGGCGGAGGCCGACCCGGTGCTGAGGGCGGGGTTGGCGCACCTCTGGTTCGTGACCGTCCACCCGTTCGAGGACGGGAACGGCCGCATCGCCCGCGCGGTGGCGGACATGGCCCTGGCCCGGTCAGAGGGCAGCCCGCAGCGCTTCTACAGCATGTCGTCGCAGATCCGGGCCGAGCGCGCCACGTACTACGACGTCCTGGAGCGGACACAGCGCGGCGCGACCGACATCACCGATTGGATCACGTGGTTCCTCGCCTGCCTCGGCCGGTCGATCGACGCGGCCGGGACGGCGCTGGCCGCCGTACTCGCGAAGGCCCGGTTCTGGGAGCGCGCGGCCGGTCTCACCCTGAACGACCGCCAGCGCCGCGTGCTGAACCGTCTCCTGGACGGCTTCGAAGGCAAGCTCACCACGTCGAGGTGGGCCAAGCTCGCCAAGTGCTCCCAGGACACGGCGCTGCGGGAAATCACGATCCTGGTCGACCACGGCCTCCTGGCCCGCAACCCCGGCGGCGGGCGCAACACGAGCTATCGCCTGGTGACCGACAGCCGACGGGCCGGCGACTGAGGCAACGCTGTCCTTTGCACGCCCCTTGCGCGAACGCCGGGGAGGAGTATGCTCAAGCGATGTCAGGGCCAGCCAGGTATTCCGCGGTGGTCGGCGGGGCGGCGTTCGCCGTCGTCTTCCTCGCTCTGGTCGCGGGGGCGGTCGGGGCCCTTCAGCGCCCCCCGGCGACGGGCGCGACCGGCCGCGTGACGCTGTCGATCGTGGGCACCACCGACCTGCACGGCCGCGTGTTTCCGAGAGGCGGGCGCGGAGGACTCGCGCAGTTCGGCGGCTATCTGCGCAACCTCCGCGCGGCGCGGGACCTCGACGGCGGCGCGGTGCTGCTGCTGGATGCAGGCGACACCTTCGAGGGAGGGATCGAGTCGAACCTCTCGGAGGGCGCGCTCGTCGTCGACGCCTACAACGCGCTGGGCTACGACGCGCTGGCCATCGGCAACCACGAGTTCGACTACGGAGCGCTCGACACGGCATCCGCCGACACCGCATCCGCCGACACCGCATCCGCCGACGGCGCGCCGCCCGACCTTCGCGGCGCCCTCAAGGCGGCGGCCGCCCGCGCGCGGTTTCCGTTCCTCGCGGCGAACCTGATCGACGAGGTCACGGGACGCCCGGTGGCGTGGCCGAACGTCCGGCCGTCCACCGTCGTGCACGCCGCGGGCCTGCGCGTGGGCATCGTGGGCGTGATGACCCGGGACGGGCTCCGCCTGACCCTCGCCGCCAACGTCCAGGGGCTTCGCACCGCGCCGCTCGCGGCCACCGTCGAGGCAGAGGCACGGCGGCTGCGGCGGCGCGGCGTCGACGTGGTGGCGGTCGTGGCGCACGCCGGCGGGTGGTGCGCGCGGTTCGACGACCCTGCCGACCTCTCGTCGTGCGACGCCGATGGCGAGATATTCCGGTTGGCCCGGCAGCTTCCGGCCGGCCTCGTGGACGCCATCGTCGCGGGGCACAGCCACGCGGCCGTGGCTCATATCGTGGCGGGCATCCCGATCATCCAGGCGTACTCGCGGGGAGCGGCGTTCACTCGTCTCGATCTGACCGTCGAGCGCGAGGCGGGGGTCGTGTCGGCGCGTGTCTTCGCGCCGCAGGGGCTGTGTGCGGCCATCGGCCCGGACGGAGACTGCGCGGCCGGCGGCGCGACGCCGCACTACGAAGGGGCGCCGGTCGAGCCCGACGCGTCGGTGACGGCGGCGATGCGGCCCGAGCTCGAGCGGGTGCGCCGCTGGCGCGAGACACCGGTCGGCATCGTCCTCGATATCTCCCTGACCCGGACCGGAGCGGGCCTCGAATCGCCGCTCGGCAACCTCTTCGCCGATGCCTTCCGCGCCGCCGTGCCCGGCGCGGACGCGGCGATCGGCATGGGGGCGCGGCGCGGCGGGCTGCGAACCGATCTGCCGGCCGGGGTGCTGACCCGCGGGCCGCTCTACGACGTGTTTCCCTTCGACAATCGCGTCGTCGCGCTGGTGCTGACGGGGACGCAGCTTCGGCAGGTCCTCGTCAGAGAGGTGTCCCGGCGGCGCCGCGGGGTCCCGAGCGTGTCGGGCATCCGCGTTCGCGTGACCTGTGCGGGAGAGAGGCCCGAGGTCGAGATCGTGCGGTCGTCGGGAGCGCGGATCGACCCCGCCGAGACGCTTGTCGTGGCGACCACGGACTCCTTCGCCGCACGGGCGCGCTTCGGCACTCGCGCAACGGTGACCGCGACCGCGCCCCTGGTCCGGGACGCCGTCGCCGGCTGGCTCACCGCGCGCGGCGGGCGGCTGCGCGCGGCCGACCTGTCGGACCCGCCCCGCTGGCAGACGCTCGACGGCGCGGCATGCCTCGTCGCGGGCTGATTCGGCCCGCCGGAATCGCGGTGCGTCACTTCCCGCGTCGACAAGCGCGACGAGTCGCGAAATCGAAACGACGCGGTCGCAGGCTGGCTCACCGCGCGCGGCGGGCGGCTGCGAGCGGCCGATTTTTCGGACCCGCCCCGTTGGCAGACGCTCGACGGCGCCGCATGCCTCGCTGCCGACTGATTCAGCCCGCCGGAATCGCGGTGCAGCACTTCTCGCGTAAGCAACGCGGCGACCGCGAGGGTGCACTGCAGATTCGTGAGATGACCGCCCTGACACCGGTCAGGCCGGCCATTGTCGCTGC
The DNA here is from genome assembly GCA_963664545.2 of Vicinamibacterales bacterium. Lineage (GTDB taxonomy): Bacteria > Acidobacteriota > Vicinamibacteria > Vicinamibacterales > UBA8438 > JAJEEA01. Next base: position 6,761,815 of record OY761475.2, read on the forward strand.
TCCGGCGGCTTCTCACCTTTCTGGTCGTGCAACCGACCCGCGGACATCGACACAGGACACTCGTGAGTCGCGCACGAACGGTCAGGCGCGAGGTGTACGATCCCGCCATGCGGATGCCGATCCGGCTCCCGCCGCCGCAGGGCCGGCGCTTCGACGTGGTCGGGTTCGGCCTCAACATGACCGACCTGCTGGTCGTGGTCGAGCGCTTTCCGCGGTCCGACTCCAAGCAGCCGATCCGGCGGCACGCGTACTCGCCGGGGGGCCAGGCGGCGAGCGCCATGGTGGCGTGCGCCCGGCTCGGCTGGCGCGCGCGCTACGTCGGGTGCTTCGGCGACGACGACAACGGGCGGCGCGGGCGGTCGAGCCTCGCCGACGAGGGGGTCGACGTCACTGCATGCCGGGTGGCTCGCGAAGCGCGGAACGGGATGTCGGTGATTCTCGTTGACGAGGGGACTGGCGAGCGCACCGTGCTCTGGACCCGCGACCCGGGACTGAAGCTGCGCCCCGACGACATCGACCCGGCCGCGGTCTGCGCGGGCCGCGTGCTGCTCGTCGACTGTCACGAGACGGCGGCGGCGACCGCGGCGGCGCGGGCGGCGCGGCGCGCCGGGGTGCGGACCGTCGTCGACGTCGAGCACGCCCGCGACGGCATCGACGCGCTGCTGGCGGAAATCGACGTGATCGTCACCGCCCAGGACTTCCCGGCCGCGCTGACCGGCAAGGACTCGCCGGGCGCGGCGCTGCGGGCCATCCGGGACGACTACCGCCCGGCGCTGGTCTGCATGACGCTGGGTGCGGAAGGCAGCCTCGCCCTCGTCGGCGATGTCGAGGTGCGGACGCCGGCGTTCCGGGTGCCGGTCGTCGACACCACCGGCGCCGGCGACGTCTTCCGCGGCGGCTTCATCTCCGGGTGGCTGCGCGGCGGCGACGGCGCGGAGGTCGAGGACGTGCTGCGCTACGCGAACGCGGCGGCCGCGCTGAAGTGCCGCGGCCTAGGCGCCCGCGAGGCGAGCCCGACGCCGGCCGAGGTCGACGCCCTGCTCGCCGGGTTACCGGGCTGACGGCCGGCGGGGCGACAAGCCACCGTGACTGCTTGCCCGTTCCGTGAAGGCGGCAGGGCGCCCGGGTCGCAATCCGACACCCGACGCCGCCCGCACCGACGCGACGCTTCGTTCCATGAAGGCAACCGCGCGCCCGGCTCGAGAATCAGCTACCAGTTCCCCTGGCTCTGCCCCGCCCCCGCTGGGTCTGCGCCGCACGAGGGCACCGCCGTCAGCTCGCGCCGATCCAGTAGAGACAACCGGGCCCGGCACCCTCGCCCATCGGTATCTCCATGGTGATCTCCAGCGTCTCCAGGTCGACGACGGCGACGCGGTCCGCCGCCCTCAGGCCGAGGAAGGCGCGCCGGCCCGCGGGTCCCACGAGGACGGCACCGTCGCCGGTATCGGTCTCGCCCACCGACACGCGCTCGACCACGCTGCGGGTGGCCGCATCCATCACCACCAGGGACGCCGCCTCGCCGTCGATGATCAGCACGCGGCCGTCGGGCGTGAACTTCAGCCGGTTCGCGTCCCGCATGCCGAGGTCGAGGGTCTCGACGACCTGCCGGCTGTCCACGTCGATGATCGACACGCCGCCGTCGCCGCGGGTCGCCGTCCACAGCTCGCGGCCGTCCGGCGACAGGTCGATGCCCTCGGGCCGCACGCCCGGCACGGGGATGTCGGTGAGCCGCGCCCGCGCCGGACCCTCCAGGACGTTCTCGACCATCGTGACCGTGTTCGAGCCGATGTTCGGCGTGAACATCGCGCCCCGCTCCCGATCGAGCACCAGCATGTGCGAGCCGTCCTCGCCGATCCCGAGGGTCCAGTCGATCGCGTCGGCAGCCGGGTCGTAGCGCCCGATCGACTTGTAGCCCTCGATGGTGAAGTACAGCTTGTCGTCGGCGAACAACACGTCGTGGGTCCGGCTGCCGGGGCCGGGGTCGACCCGGCGGATCTCCTCCCGCGCGGCGATGTCGATGACGGAGATGCCGTCCACCATGCTCGCCACGAAAGCCAGCCGGCCGTCGGCCGACGCGGTCACCTCGTGGGGGTCCCGGCCGGTCGGCACCTGCCCCAGCACGTTGCCGCTATCGGGATCGACGATCGCGAGGGCGCTGGCGTCCCTGAGCAGCACCAGAAGCTGTCCGGCTGACGGCGCCTGCGCGCCCACGGCGCCGGTCAGCGCCACGAACGCGCCCAGCGAGAGCGCGACGACCTTGCTGAGCCGAGTCTCGACCTGTCTCATCTGATGTCTCCTTTGCTTGGGCGGGGAATCAGGCGGGCGGGCGGTCAAGCGTGGCCGCCTCGAACGCCGCCAGGTTGCGGGTCTCGCGGTCGAACTCCACCGCGACCAGGTGGATCGGCTGCCCCAGGTGGCGGTACTTGTCGGCGTAACCCCTAGCCTTCAACTGGGCCATGGCGCGGCCCGCGGGCCCGCGGGCTCCGGCTGGCGGCCCGTCCGGCTCGGGCCGAGGACCGGCCCCCGCGGCCGACGGCTCCACCATCTTGAACTCGAACAGGTACACGCGGCCGCCGGCGCGCACCGCCATGTCCAGACGCCCGTGGCTGCTGCTGTCCTCCACCGTCACGTCCAGCCCCAGCGAGGCGAAGCACGAATAGAAGACGCTGGCGTAGTAGCCCTCGAAGCGGGCGATGTCGTTCTTCGTGTGCCACTCGTAGGGAATGCCGGCGAAGAGGGCCCGGAACAGCGTCTCCAGGCCCGCGAGGTCGCCGGCCGCCAGCAGGTCGTAGAGCCGGGCGCGGCGCTCCGCGAGGTCCGCCGGGCGCCCCGTCAGGTGGCGCAGCAGGCTCTGGTTCAGGCTCTGCCGCACCTCGCGGTTGGGATAGCCCAGCCGGTAGTACATCGTCCCGCCGCGCGGTTCGGGCCGCCGGATGGTGAGGTACCCGGTCTGGAAAAGCAGCGCCTCCGTCGATACGTCGTCCACCTCGAAGGACGACAGGAGGTCGCGCCCGCTCAGCAGGTTGTCGAGCGCGGCCGGGGAGACGCCGCGGCGGGCGAGCATCTCGACGAGGAACGACGGCGTGCCGGTCTCGAACCACCAGGCGTCGAACTGCCGGCGGTCGAACAGCAGGAGGATGTCGAAGGGGTTGTAGACCCGTTCGTCGCCGAGCCAACTGTAGCCGTTGTACCAGTCCCGGATCTCGCCGCGGTCGAGACCGGGCAGCTCCGGCGCGAACACCGAGTCGAGGTCGGCGTCGGTGTAGCCGCAGACGGCGGAATAGCGCGGGTCCAACGTGATGTCCTGCAGGTTGTTGAGCCCCGAGAAGAGACTGATCTTCGAGAACCGGCTGACACCGGTGAGGAACGTGAACCTGACGTCCGCGTCGCTCGACTTGATCGTGGAATACAGCCCGTGCAGGTAGTCGCGGTTGGCGCGGGCGGCGGCGGGCGTTTCCAGCGCGTCGAGGATGGGCTTGTCATACTCGTCCACCAGCACCGCGGCGCGCCGGCCGGTGCGCTCGTGCAGCGCCCGCAGCACGTGGCGCAGGCGCGCGGGCGCGGCGTCGTAGCGCCGGACGACCTCCGCCCCGCGCTCGACGGCGTCGAGCTGCGCGGCCACGTCATCGCGCAGGCCGTCCGGGTCCTTGAAGCCCCCGCTTCCGAAGTCGAGGCGCACGACGGGGTGGCGGACCGACCAGTCCCAGTGGTCGTGGATGGCCAGCCCCTCGAACAACCCGCGGTGGCCCGCGAACAGCTCCGCGAGGGTGTCCAGGAACAGGCTCTTCCCGAACCGCCGGGGGCGCGAGAGGAAATAGTGCTTGCCGCCCTCCACGAGCCGCCGCGCCCAGGCGGTCTTGTCGACGTAGTAGTAGCCCTCGCCGCGGATCTCCCGGAAGGTCTGAACGCCGATGGGCAGCTTGCGTTTCGTCATGGGGACGCCCGGCCCGCCGGCCGTGGCGCGCACGGAGCCGGCGCGACGCGCCTTCCGATGGTTCTGATCCTAACAGCCCGTGGCGATGATCCCGGCTGCATGCGGGCGGTGCCGCATCCCGCGTCGGCGTCCGGCGGCGTCCTCCGGGCGCGGTGCGACGCGGGCGTCCGCCCGGAGGCCGCTACCGCCGCCACGCGAACAGGCGGCCGAGAATCGCCCGCTGGCGGTCGGTGAACCGCGCCTTCCGCAACTGGTTGGCGGCCTTGCGCCAGGCCTCGGCCTGGGTGGGATAGGGGTGGATGGCGGCGCCGATGACGCCGAGACCGGCGCCCGCCTTCATCGCCACCGTCACCTCGCTGATGAGGTTGCCGGCGTCGGCCGCCACGACGGTGGCGCCGACGATGCGGTCGGTCCCCTTCCGGACGTGGACGCGGGCGAAGCCGGCGTCCTCGCCGTCGAGCACCGCGCGGTCGACCTCGGCGAGGGGTTGCGTGAAGGTCTCGACCTCGATGCCCTTCGCCCGCGCGTCGGCCTCGTACATCCCGACGTGGGCGATCTCGGGCTCAGTGTACGTGCACCAGGGGATGACGAGCGATTCGGTCGACGCCTTCCCGAGCCCGAACGGGTGCGGGAACAGCGCGTTCTGAATGACGATCTCGGCCATGGCGTCGGCCGCGTGCGTGAACTTGAACGGAGAGCAGACGTCGCCCGCGGCGTAGATGCGGGGGTTGGTCGTCCGCAGGTGGGCGTCGACGGTGACGCCGCTCCGGTCGAAGGCCACCCCGGCCGTCTCGAGGCCGAGACCCTCGACGTTCGGTGCCCGGCCGACGCCGAGGAGTACTTCGTCGGCGGTGATCTCGTGCGACCCACCGACGGTGGTGTAGCGAATCCGCTTCGGTCGCCCGCCGGCGTTCGCCGCGGCCGGCGCCGCCGTCTCCGGCCCGCTGACTGCGCCCTGCGCCGCCTCGGCGGCCGAGGCCGGCTCCACCGCGCCGATCGCGGCGTCGAGGACGAACCGCACGCCGTCGTGGACCATCCGCGCCTGCACCACCTCGGCCGCGTCCGGGTCCTCGCGGGGAAGGATGCGGGGGGCCTGCTCGAGCACGGTGACCTCGCTGCCGAAGCGCGCGAACGCCTGGGCCAGCTCGCAGCCGATGGGGCCGGCCCCGATGACGGCGAGGCGCGGCGGGAGCTCGGTCAGCGAAAAGACCGTCTCGTTGGTGAGGCAGCCGGCCTCGGCCAGCCCCGGAATCGGCAGGAGCGCGGCGCGCGCCCCCGTGCAGACGGCGGCCCGCGCGAACCGCAGGGCGGCGTCGCCGACCGCGACGGTGTCCCGCCCGGTGAACCGGGCCTCGCCGATGAAGACGTCGACGCCGAGCCCGGCGAACCGCTCGGCGGAATCCACGTGGCTGATCTCGGCCCGCAGCTTGCGCATGCGGGCCATCGCCGCCCCGAAATCGCCCTCGACGCCCTCGGGGAAGGCCAGCCCGAACGCCGCCCCGTCCCGCGCCGACGCCCACGCCCGCGCCGCCCGGAGGACGCCCTTCGACGGGACGCAGCCCACGTTCAGGCAGTCGCCGCCCATGAGATGCCGCTCGACAAGGGCCACCCGCGCGCCGAGGCCGGCCGCGACCGCCGCCGTCACCAGCCCCGCCGTCCCCGCCCCGACGACGACGAGGTTGTAGCGGCCCCTCGGCGTCGGGTTCCGCCACTTGGGCGGATGGACGTTGGCGACCAGCTTCCGATTGAAGGCGTCGTCGGGGAGAAGCGCCCTAGAGTCCATGACCGCATGATGATACCCGGAGCCCCACCGCCGGCTCGGTGCGCTACACTAGCGGAAGCCAGTCAGGAACCGCGTCTCCGGCTGCGGTCTCCCCGGACCGACCGCGGAATCGGCGGGACCGCCCAGGAGGAATCGATGCTGTTCGCCAACCCCGCCAGCCTGCGGATGCCCACCGCCGATCAGGCCCTCCCCGGCCGGGACGAGCCGATGCCCGTGGCCGGCGGCCACTTCGTCAACCGCCGCCCCGTCGCGCCGCCGTTCCCCGACGGGATGACGCGGGCGGTGTTCGGGATGGGCTGCTTCTGGGGGGCCGAGCGGGCGTTCTGGACGCTCGACGGCGTCTACACGACCGCCGTGGGCTACGCCGGCGGGTTCACGCGGAACCCGACCTACCGCGAGGTGTGCAGCGGGGGGACCGGCCACACCGAGGTGGTGCTGGTGGTCGCCGACCCCGCCGCGGCCCCGTTCGAGCGGCTGCTCCAGGCGTTCTGGGAGGGCCACGACCCCACGCAGGGCATGCGGCAGGGCAACGACGTGGGCACCCAGTACCGCTCGGCGATCTACACCGCCGACGACGAGCAGGCGCGCGCCGCCCTCGCCTCGCGCGACGCCTATCAGGCGCGGCTGACGGCGGCCGGCTTCGGGCCCATCACCACCGAGATCCGCGAGGCACCGCCCTTCTACTACGCCGAGGACTACCACCAGCAGTACCTCGCGAAGAACCCGGCGGGCTACTGCGGCCTCGGGGGAACCGGCGTCTCCTGTCCGGCCGGCGTGGCGGTCGCCGGTGCCTGACCGAGCGCGCGGCGGCGGCGCGGCCGCGCAATCCCGCCACGGGGCCGCCCATGCCTGATCCCGCGCGCGCGGCGACGTCTCGAACAGAGCCGGGCGCAGGACATCCAGCCGGGCGTGAGAGAGCGCACGCGGCGGTGCCTCGAACAGAGCCGGGCCCAGGACATCCAGCCGAGTCTGAGGGAGCGCGCGCGGCGGCGGCCGTCGACTGGACCCGCTACGAAGCGGTGCTGTTCGACCTCGACGGCGTGCTGACGGCCACCGCGCGCCTGCACGCGGCGGCGTGGACGCGGCTGTTCGATGGCTACCTAGCCGATCGCGCGGCGGCGGGCGCGCCGTTCCGCCCCTTCGGGCCGCGCGACTACGCGCGCTACGTCGACGGCCGGCCGCGCTACGACGGCGTGCGCGCGTTCCTCGCCTCGCGCGGCATCACTCTGCCCGAAGGCGCGCCCGACGACCCGCCTGGCGACGGGACGGTCTGCGGCCTCGGGAACCGCAAGCAGGCGTTCTTCCACGACGTGCTGGCGGGCGAGGGCGCGGACACGATTCCCGGCACGGTGGCGGTGGTCCGCTACCTACGGCGCCAGAGCGTGCGCACCGCCGTCGTCTCGTCGAGCCGGAACTGCGCGGCGATCCTCGACTCGGCCGGCCTCGCCAGCCTCTTCGAGCTGCAGGTGGACGGCGTGGTCGCCGCGGAGCTGGGCCTCGCCGGCAAGCCGGCGCCCGATACCTTCCTCCACGCCGCCCGGACGATGGGGGTCGCGCCCGCGCGCGCGGCGGTGGTCGAAGACGCGATCGCGGGCGTCGCGGCCGGACGCGCGGGCGGCTTCGGCCTGGTCGTCGGCATCGACCGCGCCGGCGTCCCCGACGAACTCGCGCGCGCCGGCGCCGACCTCGTCGTGACCGACCTCGCCGACACGCTGCCGGACGCTACCCTGACCGACGCCGCGCACGGGACCGCCGACACCACGGCGGACGGGACCCGGCCGGACGCCGCGCCGGAGACCACCGACAAGCCACCGCACGCGACGGAGCCGGCCCCCGCCGCCGGGCCGGAGGACGGCTGATGGACGACCGCTACCACGCCGATCTCCCCCGCGACATCTATCCCGCCGACGAATGGCGCCTCGTCGAGACGCGCTTCGACCCCCGCCGCGTCGGCGCGTCCGAGTCGCTGTTCACGACCGCCAACGGCTACCTCGGCATGCGCGGCACCTGCGACGAGGGCCAGCCGGTCGAGCACCACGGCACCTACGTCAACGGCTTCCACGAGACGTGGCCCATCGTCTACGGCGAAGAGGCGTACGGCTTCGCCAAGCTGGGCCAGACCATCGTCGACGTGCCCGACGCCAAGATCATCCGGCTGTACGTCGACGACGAGCCGTTCTTCCTGCCGACGGCGACCCTCGACCGCTACGAGCGGGTGCTCGACATGCGGGCGGGGACCCTGGACCGCACCCTCGTGTGGGCGCACTCGTCGGGCCAGCGCGTCTCCATCCGGTCGCGCCGGCTCGTCTCCCTCGAGCACCGGCACCTCGCGGCGATCTCCTACGAGGTGACCCTGCTCGCCTACGACGCCCCCGTCGTCATCGTCTCCGAGATCTCCACGGAGGGGCGCACGGCGAAGGACAACGGCGATCCCCGCATCAAGCAGTTCGGGTGCGAGGTCATCGAGCCGCAGGTAGGCCGCGCCGCCGACCGCCGCCTCATGCTCGGGTACCGCACCCGGTCGAGCGGCATGACCCTGTCGTGCGCGGTCGACCACGAGCTGCGGACCGACTGCGACTACACGACCGACGTGCGATCAGACGGGCCGGGCGGGCGCATCGATTTCTCGATCGACGGCAAGGTGGACGCGCGCATCCACCTCGTCAAGTACATCACCTACCACTCGTCGCGGCGCCCCCAGGCCGACGAGCTCTGCGAGCGGGCCGACCGGCTGCTGAACCGGGCCGTCCGGCGCGGGTTCTCGGACCTCATCGACAGCCAGCGCCAGTTCCTCGCCGACTTCTGGCGGCGCAGCGACGTCGTGGTGCAAGGACAGCCGGAGTGGCAGCAGACCATACGCTTCAACCTGTTCCACATTTGCCAGGCGACGGCGCGGGCCGAGGGGGTCGGGGTGCCGGCCAAGGGGCTGACCGGCCCCGGCTACGAAGGCCACTATTTCTGGGACACCGAGATCTACCTGCTGCCGTTCCTCGCCTACACGACCCCGCGCATCGCGCAGAACCTGCTGCGCCTGCGCCACGCGCAGCTCGGCGAGGCGCGGCGGCGCGCGGGCGAGATGAACCAGCGCGGCGCGCTCTTCCCGTGGCGCACCATCGACGGCAACGAGGCGTCCGCCTACTACGCGGCGGGCACCGCGCAGTACCACATCAACGCCGACATCGTGTACGCCCTGCGCAAGTACGTCGACGTGACCGGCGACACGCGGTTCCTCGCCGAGGTCGGGGCCGAGATCCTCGTCGAGACGGCCCGCCTCTGGGTCGACCTCGGCTTCTTCGACCGCCATGACGACCTGTTCCGCATCAACGGCGTCACCGGGCCGGACGAGTACAACACCGTCGTCAACAACAACCTCTACACGAACCTGATGGCGCGCGAGAACCTCTGGTACGCGGCGCGCACGATACGCGCATTGCGCGACGACGACGAACCGGCGTTCAAGCTGCTGGTGCGCGCGACCGGCCTCGACCCCGCCGAGCTCGACGCGTGGCAGCGCGCGGCCGACCGCATGTACCTGCCCTACGACGCGCGCGACGGCGTCCACCTGCAGGACGACTCCTTCAAGGACAAGGAGGACTGGGACTTCGAGCACACCCCGCCCGAGAAGTACCCGCTCCTGCTGCACTACCACCCGCTCGTCATCTACCGCCACCGCGTGGTCAAGCAGGCGGACGTCGTGCTGGCGATGTTCCTCCTCGGGCAGGAGTTCCCCCTCGAGCAGAAGCGCCGCAACTTCGTGTACTACGACCCGCTGACGACGCGCGACTCGTCGCTCTCGTGCTCGATCGAGAGCATCGTCGCGGCCGAGGTCGGCGAGGCGGAGAAGGCGTTCAACTACTCGCTCGACGCCGGCTTCATGGACCTCGCCGACGTGGCCGGCAACGTGCAGGACGGCTGCCACATCGCGTCGATGGGCGGGTTCTGGATGACGCTGATCTACGGCTTCGCGGGCATGCGCGACGACGGCGGGCAGATCACCTTCGCGCCGAAGGTGCCTCCGCAGTTCGAGAGCCTGCGCTTCCCGCTGCAGATCCGCGGCCGGCGGCTGGAGGTGGAGCTGACGCCCGAGTCGGCGACCTACCTGCTGCGGGGCGACGAGCCGCTCGCCATCGTCCATCGCGGCGAGACGATCGAGCTGCAGCCGGACGTGGCGGTCACCCGCCGCACCTCCGCCGGCGCCCCGGCCGCGGGCGCCGCCGAGTAGCACCGCCGGCAACGGCGGCTTGCAGCCCGCCTGCGAGTCCTGCAGGCGGCTCCACCGCGGTTCCGGACAGCCGGGGAGACGACACGTCACCCCGCCCGGCGCTCCGTCGTCAGGCCTTGTCGGGCTCCGGTGCTCTACGGCCCGCTGACGCCCTCGCCGGCCTCGCCGCACGCGGGGGCTTTCCTACCAGCGGAAGCCGAGCGCCATGCGGAACGTGCGCCCGCCGTCGAAGCCCGGCAGGTACGCCGGGTAGTCGCCGACCGACGTCCCCTCGCCGAACCGGGGACCCTCCTCGTACGTGGTGGGAAGACCGAGGGCGTCCACCGGCCCGTCGTAGACGGGATCGACCGTCGTGTCCCAGAAGACGAGCTTGTCGTTGTCGAACACGTTGTAGAGCTCGAACTTCAGATAGGGCCGCGCGTCGCGCCAGACGGGAATCTGGTACTGCGCGGACAGGTCCAGCAGCCCGTAGCCGTCGAAGTTCCCGCTCCCGCGCCCCCCGAAGTAGATCGACTGGGAGGTCGGCGGGCTGGCATAGGCCAACGGGGCGAGAATCGCGTCCTGCGCCGCCGAGAGCGACACGCCGCTGGCCGAGAGGCTGTAGGTGAGCCCGGAGTTGTACCGCCAGATGCCGCCGACGTCGACCGCGCCGACGCCGCCGAGATCGAGGTTGTAGATGCCCCAGACGCGTATCTTGTGGCGCTGGAAGTCGTTCAGCCGGCCGTACGGGAAGTGCCGATCGGGGTCGAATATCTCCGGGTAGTCGAACGCGATAGACGGCACGCCGGGCTGGTTCGTGGCCTCGCCCTCGAAGTTGCCCTCGTTCTTGATCTGCAGCGTATAGCTGCCGTCGAGCTGCAGCGCCCTCCACGGCCGGTAGGTGCCGTCGAACTGCAGCGCGTCGTAGTTGCGCTGCAGTTCGTTAGTGTTCCGGAAGACCTGGTTGTCGAACGTGCCGAAGCTCTGGCCTTCGTGCGTGACGTCGGTGAACCCCGTCGCGAGGTCGATGAAGTCCTCGATGAAGTTGCTGGCCCGGCGGCGGATGAACGTGGCCTTGAAGTACCCGTCGCCGCCGAGCGCGGCGCCCGCCGACACCGTGAACTCTTTGGTCAACGGCGACTTGAGGCCCGGATCGCTGAAGACGTTCTGCGTCGCGAACCCCCCGTCGACGGTCAGGTAGTTGTCGGGGTCGAAGCCCGGCGCGAAGTCGCGGCCCTGTCCGGCCGGCCCCAAGTAGATGCCGACGAGGACGTCGGGGTTGCCGACGTTGGTGGTCTCCGCGAACTGCGCCTCGCTGTACTTGCCGGCGTAGTGGCTGTACGTGCTCTGGATCGTGAAGCGGCCGTCGCCGCGCGGATCGTAGGCCATGCCGAGGCGCGGCACGACCGAGCTCGTGTCCACGGTGGTGATGCCGCCCGTCGCCTCGCTGTCGACGGCCTCGCCGCGCACGCCGAGGTTGAAGGAGAAATGGTCACCCAGCGTCCAGTTGTCGTTGACGAAGAACGACGTCGTGTTGATGTCGATCCTCGCGCCGCGCACCGGCAGCCAGTTCTGGATCACGGAGAAAGGCCCTTGGCCGTAGGGTATGAACAGGGGCGTGAGCTGCTGATCGGCGTCGAGCACCGGGTTGGCGTCCGCGTCTACCAGGTAATCCGTGTAGAACACGTAGCCCGTCGAGGTCTGGGAGTTGCCGCCGGTCCGCGTCGACGTGTACCGCTCGAAGCCGGCCTTCACGCTGTGCGTGCCCAGCCCCGGCGTCGACGCGAACCACGTGACGTTGCCCGTGATTTGCTGGTTGTTGCGGTCCTCGGGATCGGTGGCGTCGAAGTACGGCGCGTTGTAGTGTCCGAACGACAGCGTGCGCGTGAGGAACGGCGAGTCGAAGATGTCGGTCGACGTGCCGCCCGAGTCGCGGAACCCGAACCGCTTCTGCGAGTATTGCACCTCGGCCGCGATGTCCGATCTGAGCGACCCGCGATAGGTCGCGACCATCAGGTCGTTCGGACGGCGTCCCGTCGTGATCGTGCTCGGAACGATGCTGAACCCGAACGTGGAATCGCGCCGCGCCGTCTGGTTCAGCATGTAGCTGCCGGACAGCGAGTGGCCGGGCGCGAGGGTGCCGGTAAGCTTGATCTGGTTGCGGTCGTTCGTGCTCTTCTCGGTGTAGTCGATGGCCGTGTCGTTGAACGTCTCCGAGGTCTCCCGATCCGACAACCGTCCGGAATAGAAGAACCAGAGGTTGTCCCTGACGACGGGGCCGCCGAAGGTCCCCTCGTGAATCAGGTTGTTCGCGAGGTCGCCCTCGCGGGGCTCGCCGTCGCCCTCGTCCCGCTCGAACGGCGTGATCGACGTCCACGACGGCTTGTACATGTTGAGGCGGTAACTGCCGGAGAAGTCGTTGCCGCCGCTACGCGTGATCACGTTGATGACGCCGCCCGAGAAGCGGCCGTACTCGGCGGAGATGCCGGACGTCAGCACCTGCGTCTCTTGGATGGCGTCCTCGATGTAGAGCGTGTTCGACGTGCCGAACAGGTTGTCGTTCACGTCGACACCGTCGATGAGGAAGATGTTGTCGTAGGCGAACGAACCGTTGATCGTCACCTGGCCGGCGTTCGGCGTGTTGTCGGTCAGCCCCGGCTGCAGCTCGGCGATGCCGAACGGCGTCCGACTGACGGGCAGCGCGTTGACCTGCTCGGCGGTGGTGTTGGAGCTGGTCTCGGTGGTCTCGATGGGCGTCGGCACCACCGCGACGACCTGCACCGTCTCGGTGACCCCCTCGGGGGCCAACACCGCGTTGACGCCGATCTCGCCGCCGAGCGGCACCGTGGCGGCCTCCTCGACGGCCTCGAAGCCGGGGATCTCGAACACCACCGCGTAGTCTCCGGGCGGCAGCGCGACGATCCGGTAGTTGCCGTTGACGTCGCTCACCGCCGTGCGCAATCCCTGCAGCGCCGACGAGCTGGCCGTGACGGTAACGCCCGGGAGCACGAGGCCCTGCGCGTCGACGACGGCGCCGCGCACGGTGCCGGTCTGGCGCCCCTGTCCATAGGCGTCGGACGCAAACACCAGAGACAGGATTACGCCCACGGCAAACAGCCCGCGGACGAACGCTGCTTCGCGTTCGCCGCGGGCTGCAGGAGCCACCGAGTGGCGCGCCCTGTGGGCGCCCGGCCGCGACCGGGTGTGCCGTCCGTGTGCAGAGGTCGTCATGGTGTCCTCCCCATTGTTGCCGAACCCCCTTGGCCCGCGCGACTTCGCTCTTCTTGTCTGTTCTTTGCCAGTTTACCTGAAGTTTACATGTGGTGCACGGACCGGGGCTCGCTGCCGGCGAGTCCCCGCAGCGAAGACCAGCCGTACGATCCGCGCTCTGTTGACCACCGCCGGGAGAAATCGAACGTCACGGCCCGCGGTGTAAACTGGCGGCCGATCCGGAATCGGTCGGCGCGAAGAACGGCGTCAAGTGCCGATTCCCACTTGCGTGGTTCGAGGCGCGGGGTTGAACCTGACCATGTGGATGGAGGCAGAGTCACGCAGGACACGTCGAGTGCGCCGGCCGACGTTGACAACGACCGGGTTTACGCTCACTCCGAATACAATCTGCACGGGAGGAACACGATGACGATGAGAGCAAGCGCGCTGGCCGTCGTGCTGTCCGCGACGATAGCCACAATCGAGTCGGCCGCCCAACCCGCCGATACCGATCGCACAGTCAGCGAGGCGCAGTACGAGCAGTGGAAGACGGAGCTGACCAACTGGGGGCGATGGGGCGCCGACGACGAGATCGGGGCGCTGAACCTCGTCACCCCCGCCAAGCGCCTCCAGGCGGTGGCCCTGGTCGAGGACGGCATCACCGTGTCGCTGGCCGGCGACGCCGACACCGTCGAGGCCGTCGACAACCCGTATCCCTACGAGCACGAGATGGTCGGCATCAGCTCGGACCGGATCGCCGTCCGGTACCACGGCATCTCCCACACCCACCTCGACGCGCTCGCCCACATCAACGACGACGGCGTCTTCTACAACGGCTACGCGCCCGACCCCGACATCGTCGTGGAGCACGGCCACGAGAAGAACTCCATCCACAACCTGAAGAGCGGCATCGTGACCCGCGGCATCCTCGTCGACATCCCCCGCCTGCGGGGCGTGCCGTACCTGGAGCCGGGGACGCCGATCTACGTCGAGGACCTCGAGGCCTGGGAGGAGCACGCGGGTGTGCGCGTCTCCGCCGGCGACGCCCTGTTCATCCGCACCGGCGTGTGGGCCCGCCGCGCCGCCGAGGGGCCGTGGCTACGGGGTCGGCGGCCGGGCGGCCGCTCGGCGGGGCTGCACCCCTCGGTCATCCCGTGGCTCAAGGAGCGGGACGTCGCGCTGATGGGCAGCGACCACCCCACCTACGTCGCCCCGTCGGAGCTGCCGGGCGCCGTCCACGACTTCGCACTGCTCTACCTCGGCGTGCACATGTTCGACAACTGCGACCTCGAGGCCCTCGGCGAGGCGGCGGCGGAGCGCAACCGGTGGGAGTTCCTGCTGATGGCCGCGCCGCTGCCGATTCGCGGCGGCACCGGCTCGCCGCTGAACCCTATCGCGGTGTTCTGAGCGGAGGTTCCGGCCCGACCGTGGGTCGAACTACGCCGTGCCGAACGCGCTCAGCGGGGCGCGCTTCCTCGAGCGCACGGAGTAGCCCCCTACGCCTCCGGCTGGACGATTTCTATCCTCACGCCGTCCGGTCCCGTCACGAACGAGATCAGCATGTCCTCGCCGAGGGGGTTGGTGAAGGGGCGCGGCTCCATGTCGAAGTCGACGCCCTTGCCCCGGATCTCCTCGGCGGCGGCGCGCAGGTCGGGATACTGCCACCCGAGGTGATCGAAGGCGCGACCCTCGGTCGGCGCCAGTTCGCCCTCCGCCTGGGAGATGAGCAGCCAGACGGTGCCGTAGCGCAGGCCCGCGATGCGCCCCTTCAGGCTGTCGCGCTCGCCTTCGAAGATGTGCTCGTACCAGTCGAGGGCGGCCGCGGGGTCGGCGGACCGCAGGTGCAGGTGGTGGAAGCCCAGCCACTCAGTGTCTTCGACGACCTCGATCTTCGTGCCCCACGGGTCCTCGACGAAGGCGAGCTTGAAGAGGCCGTCGATCTCGCGCATCGGCTCGAGGATCTTCACGCCGGCCGCCTCGAACGACGCCATCTTCGCCGCGAGGTCGGTGAACGAGAAGCCGATGTGGTCGACCCCGCTGCCCACGCTCGGGCCGGTCGGCTCGCGCTCGAAGAAGATGATCAAGGTGTCGCCGGCCGCGCAGGCGTTGTGGCGCCCGTAGTCGGTGCACCCCATGTGGGTCATGTACCACTCCTTGGCCTCGGCCGAGGACTCGGCTACGAGGTGGATGTGGTGGTAGTCGGCGGCGGCGGCGACGGCGGGCAGGCCGGCGAGCCAGGCGGACGACGCGGCGAGCAGGAGCATCTTGCGGAGCATCGGTTTTCCTTTCACTGTCCTTGGCGCGCCTGCTCGAGACGCGCGGTGCGCAGCATCCCCACGATGGAATAGTTGCCCTCGTGGCACGCGAACTCGTAGATGGGCTGCGTGCGGCGCTTCAGCGGGAGAGCCGCCGTCCACGGCGCGGCCCAGGTCGTCGGGTCGGTGAACGTCATCTCGTAGTCGAGGGTGTCGGGGCCGGTCAGGGTGAACCGCTCGACGAGATGGAGGCCCTCGGCGGACCCGCGGTAGTAGCTGTTCTCCGAGAAGTTGCGGGTCTCGACGACCAGCGTGTCGCCGTCCCAGTGGCCGCGCGAGTCGCCGTTCCACTGGCGGACGGCGTCGTGGAGATGGGGGCGCCCGTCGAGGGGGATGATCCGCGCGTCGTGGAACGCCTCGCTGACGAACGCGACGGTGTCGGGCGTCTGGACCATCTGGTAGAACGTGTAGGGGCCCGCCCCGAAGTTGCCGCCCAGGCGGGGCACCCCGGTCGTCACGCAGCGGTGGATGTTGTTGAGGTCCTCCGGACCGGTCTTGAACTCCCATCCGGTGTCCACCGCCGCTTCGCGCGCCCGCGCCGCCGGGGTCAGGGCGGGGATGCGGCCGTCCGGCGGATCGATGACGAGGGACGTGCGGTCGGTGATCCACACGTCGACCATGCCGATCGAGCTGCTGGTGGACCACGCCTCGTAGGTCTCCACGTCGTTCAGGGCGGCGAAGAACGCGCTCTCCGGGATGGCGAACGCGCTCCTCCCGTTCCGGAAGATGCGCTCCACGCGCGCGCTCAGGGTGGCGACCTCCTCGTCGGTCAGGTGCGAGCGGTCCCCGAACACCTCGGGCCGTTGCAGCGGCGTGGCGGTGTTGCTCAGCCAGACGCCCTGCAGGTCGGGGCGGCCGTCGGGCAGCCGGGGCGGGGTCCACTCCTCGCCGGCGCTCTGCGCGGGGGCCGGGCCGGCGGCCAAGGCCAGTGCGATGACGGCGATCGGCACCGCGGTCCGTACGAGATGGCGGCCACGCATCGTGGTGCTCCTCCTGTCTCTTGCCCGCCGGTCCTGTCTCTTGCGACAAGTGCTCGATACAAGAGCCAAGGGTATCCAGGCGCAAACCCGTTCAGGGCCTCGCGCTTGGTACGACGGCAAGGTTCCGTACGCGTGCTCGTTGCTCCGGTCCCGGGGACTTCCCTCAGCGCGGCGGAGCCCCGGGGCGTGCTCGGCCGGCTCACCTCAGCGCGGCGGGGCGGGCGGGCGCGGCGCGTAGATGTCGTAGCCCTCCGCCGCCTCTTCCTCTTCGGTCGGCGGCGTGATGCCCGCCGCGAGCATCGCCTGCTCGATGGCCGCCACCGTCACCGGCGACGGCTTGAAGTTGCCGAACCGGTAGCCGCGGGCGATGGTCAGGGGCGACCAGCCGAACTGGTTCTTGCGCGCCCAGACGCCGATGTCGGCCCCGCTCGCCGCGAGCAGCCCCACCACCTGCGGCAGGTTCTTGTAGGCGGCGCCGTGCATCGCCGTCTCGCCCTTGGCGTCGACGGCGTCGATGTCGTTCCCGAGGTCGAGGGCGAGTCGCACCGCCTCGAGCACCTCGGCCTCGGTCCCCGCGTCCTCGCCCGGCGACCGCGTGCCGAGCCCGGCCGCCGCCATCAGCGGCGTGCTGTTCTCGGCGTTGGTCATCAGCGGGTCGGCCCCGAGGTCGACGAGGGCGCGCATGAGCTCGGCGTCGGCCACCAGCGACGCCAGCATGAACGGGGTGGAGCCCGGCTCGTGGTGGCGGGTGTTGTTCAGGTTGCGCCGGATCGGCATCCGCGCGTTGACGTCGGCGCCGTGCTCGACCAGGGTGCGCACGAACTCGAGGCTGGTCATGCGCCCCGACCCGTCGGGGGCGGGATCGTTGTCGCCCACGCCCGGCTTGCGCACCTTGGGGATGATGTGGAGCGCGGTGTAGCCGGGTCCGTTCGCGTTCGGGTCGGCGCCCGCCTCGAGCAGGGCCGCCGCCACGTCCCAGTGGGCGTTGGTCACCGCGAGAAGCAGCGGCGTCGTGCCGACCCGGACCGGCCGCCCGGTGCGGTAGGTCTGCTCGCCGCGAACGACCTCCTCGACCGCGCCGTTGACGTCGGCACCGGCGCTCAGGAGCAGGCGGACCACCCCGAGGTGCCCCTCCCGCACCGCGAAGAGCAGCGCCGTAAACCCGGAGTCGAGCGGGGTGGTGAAGTCGGCCCCCACCTCGATCAGCGTCTCGACGACGTCCGCGTGCCCCTCCGCCGCCGCCCACAGCAGGGCGGTCTGCCGGCGCCGCGGCTCGGCCGCCTCGATGTCGGCACCGTAGGCGATGAGGGCGCGGACGACCCCGGCCCGCCCCGAGCGGGCCGCGGTCATCAGCACCGTCTCGCCCCCCGGCAACGTGGACCCGGCGTCGGCACCCGCGTCGAGGAGACGCCGGACCATCGCCGCGTTACCATTCTCGGCGGCCAGCGCCAGGGGGAAGACGCCGTAGCGGTTCCGCGCGTTCACGTCGGCCCCGGCCTCTGCCAACCGGCCCACGAGACCCGCATCGTCGTGATACGCGGCCCAGTGCAGGGCGGTCATGCCGTCGACCTGCACGGCGTTGACGTCCGCCCGCGCGTCGAGGAGCCGATCCACGGCCGCACCGTCGCGTTGCTGGACGGCATCGGCCAACGGCGCGTCGGACGCGGCGGCGGCGAACGGCACCAGACCGACGAGTGCGGCGGCGATCAAGCATCTACCGGCCATTCTGCGATGCATCGTTCCGTCTCCCGTACCGACCTTTCAAACGTCCCTCGACTGCGAGAGCGACAGAGAGAACGGTTCGCCTGTCCGCTCTGCAACCCGACTCCCGGCCGGAACCACCCCCGTCGATGCGGCGGGGGCGGGAAGCCGACCGCCCCGCCGGTTTGCGGCGCAGCTCGCTGGCCCAGCTTGGAACCGTCCCTCCGACGCGGCGGGGCGGGAAGGCGAACCGCGCCACCGGCCCGCGGCACAACTCTGACCCCGGCCCCGTAGCCGCCGCTCCCCGGAGCCGGCAAGCCCGTGGACGGCGGCGGCTCCGCTCTGCTACAACGCCACCGGGTCGAGCAGCGTGTCGATCGTGCCGGTGCTGTCCGACCAGGTGTCCAGTTCCACCCCGACCTTGTCGAGCAGGGTCAGGTGCAGGTTGGCCATCGGCGTCGGCTCGGCGTAGCGGATGTGCCGCCCCCCCGCCGTCCGGGCGGCGCCGCCGCCGGCCACCACCACCGGCAGGTTCACGTGGTCGTGCACGTTGGGGTTCCCCATGCCGCTGCCGTACATGTAGAGCGAGTGGTCGAGGAGCGACCCCTCGCCGTCGGGCACCGAGGCCAGCCGATCGAGGAAGTACGCGAAGAGCGACACGTGGTACTGGTTGATCTTCGCCAGCATCGCGAGCTTCTCGGGATCGTTGCCGTGGTGCGAGATCGGATGGTGCGGATCGGGCACCCCGATCTCGGGATAGGTCCGGTTGCTCGACTCCCGCGCGAGCTGGAAGGTGATGACCCGGGTGACGTCGCCCTGAAGCGCCAGCACTTGCAGGTCGAACATCAGCTTCGCGTGGTCCTCGTAGGCGGCCGGTACCCCGATGGGACGGTCCAGGTCGGGCAGCGCGTTCGACTCGGTCTCCGCTTCGGCCCGCTGAATCCGGCGCTCGACCTCGCGCACGGTGTCGAGATACTCGCCCACCCGCGCGCGGTCGCCGGGGCCGAGCTCGCGCTGAAGCCGCGCGATGTCGTCGCGCACCCAGTCGAGCAGGCTCGCGCGGCGGCCGAGGGCGGCGCGCCGCTGGGCGGCGGTGCCCCCCTCGCCGAAGAGGCGCTCGAACACCATCCGGGGATGGGCCTCGGGCGGTAGCGGCGAGGTCGGCGACGACCACGACAGGTTGTTCTGGTAGACGCAGGCGTAGCCGTTGTCGCACTGGCCGACCATGTCGAGCAGGTCCATGGCCAGCTCGAGCGAGGGCAGCCGCGTCTCCTGCCCGATCTGCCGGGCCGCGATCTGGTCGACGGTGGTGCCGAGGTAGTAGTCGGTGCTCTCGGTCCACTTCGCCTTGGCCGCGCTCAGGAACGCCGCGTTCGAGGTGGCGTGGGTGCCGGGGTACGCGTTCCGCAGCTCGAGGTTGCTGACCACCGTCAACTGGTCCCGCACCGGGGCGAGCGGCCCCAGGCTCGGCGAGAGCTGCGACAGCTTCCCCTCGCCAGGCGGGGTCCACAGCGCGATGTTCGACCCCATCGGGATGTAGACGAACCCGAGCCGACGGACCGGCCGCGCCGCGGTGCTGGCGAGCGCCGTCATCGCCGGCGCCATCGCGTCGAGCAGCGGCAGCGCCACCGTGGCCCCGACGCCGCGCAGGAAGGTCCGCCGCGGCAACGCCTTCTTCGAAATCATCATGATGCTTTCCTCAGTTGGAACGGCATGCTCTCGACAACGCCCAAGACCAACGACGAGAAACGGTAGTCGTCCTCCTCGGCGGCCCGCAGGATGGCCCGGACGGCCGGCGCGTCGGCGTGGGTCACCCCGCGGCCGATCGCGAACGTCAGCAGCTTCTCGGTCACCGTGCCCACGAAGAGCTCGGGGCGCCGCAGCAGCGCCGCCTCGAGCGCGTCCACCCCGTCGACGTCGGTCCCGTCGAAGAGGGTCGCGCTGGCGTCGATGGGCATCCCCCCGTCCGCGTCCCGCCAGCGCCCCACCGCGTCGTAGTTCTCGAGGGCGAAGCCGACGGGGTCCATCAGCTTGTGGCAGCTCGCGCAGGCGGGGTTCTCGCGGTGCGCGCTCAGCCGCTCCTTCATCGAGCGGGCGCGGGTCCCCGTCCCCGTCTCCTCCAGCTCGGGCACGTTGGGGGGCGGCGGCGGGGGCGGCACCCCGAGGATGTTGTCGAGCACCCACTTGCCGCGGATGACCGGCGAGGTGCGGGTCGCGTAGGAGGTCGCGAGCAGGATGCTCCCCTGCCGCAGCAGCCCGCCCCGGGTGCCGCCCTCTTCGAACTCGACGCGGCGGAACCGGCTGCCGTAGACGTGGGGCACGCCGTAGTGCTTCGCCAGCCGCTCGTTCAGGTAGGTGTAGTCGGCCCGCAGGAGGTCGAGGACGCTGCGGTCCTCGCGCAGGACGCTCTCGACGAGCATCTCCGTCTCCTGCCGGAACGCCTGCCGCAGGTTGTCGTCGAAGTCGGGGAACACCCGCATGTCCGGGGTGATCGACTCCAGGTTCCGGAGATGCAGCCACTGACCCGCGAAGTTGGTAACGAGGTTCGAGGCGCGGGGGTCGGCGAGCATCCGGCGCACCTGCCGCCGCAACTCGCCCGGCGCGGTCAACGCGCCCCGCTCTGCCGCCGCGAGCAGCTCGTCGTCGGGAACGCTGCTCCACAGGAAGAACGACAGCCGCGACGCCAGCTCGAGGTCGCTCAGGCGGTAGGCGGCGCCCGCCTCGACGCCGGCGGGGTCGCGCTCGACCCGGAACAGGAATTCGGGGCTCACCAGCACCGCCGCCAGCCCCATCTCGATGCCGGCGTCGAAGCCGCCCCCGCCCTCGTCGCGGACCGCCCGATACAGCTCGAGCGGCCGCTCGACGTCGGCCTCGGTCACGGGGCGCCGGTAGGCCCGCCGCATCAGGGTCGACAGGATGTCGGCGGCGCAGGCGTCCTCATCGACCGCGGCGTCCGGCCGGCACGTGAAGATGCGGGCGCGGCTCGGCGTGTCGCCGGCCCCGGCGGGGTTGTACGGGCCGACGATGGAGATCTCGTACACCGCCGGCTGCACCCGCGGGTGCCGGTAGTAGTTGAAGTGGGCCTGGTACGGCTGCCGCTCGGTCTCGAGCAGCAGCTCGGGCTTCTTCGGGAACGTGACGGCGAGGGCGTGGGGACCGGCGGCGACGGCCACCCGCCGCGTGAGGTGCGCGTCGAGGGTGTCGTGCGACGGCTGGTAGTTCAGCGCGTGCTCCTCCACCTGGTCGGGCGGGCGCACCGTGAACTCGCCCACCAGCTCGCCGTCGAGCAGCAGGTGCAGGTCGTGCGCCTCGCTCAGGCCCTCGACGTGCTCGTTCCGGTCGCGGGCGAGCCGGACACTGATCTCGTAGTCGCCGTCGAGCGGGAACGTGTGCGACAGCAGGGCCCCGCCGCGGGTCCCGATGGGCATGCCGGGCAGGTGCCCCTCCTGCGTCAGGTCCGGCCGGGTGCGTACCGTCACGCCGCCGGGCCCGAGGCCGGGGTGCCCGACCGCGAGCCGGGCGATACGCTCGGCCGCGCCGACGTAACGCTCGAGCAGGGTCGGCGACAGGTTCCCGACGGTGATGTTGTCGAACCCGAAGCTGGACGAGTCGCTGGGGAGCAGGGCGGCCACGTCGACGTCGAGGGCCAGCAGGTCCCGCACCGCGTTGTGGTACTCGGTGCGGTTGAGCCGCCGGAACGTCTCCGAGCGCCCCGGATCGGGCACCGCCGCGGCGTGGCGGTCCAAGGCCGCCTCGAGCGACCCGATGGCCGCCGCGTAGGTCGGCTCGTCGGGCCGGCGGGCGGGGACCGGGGGCATCTGGCGGGCGCGCAGCTTGCGGACCACCCGCTCCCACACTTCGGTGTGGTCGGCCAGCGGCTCGCCGGCGACGGTGTCGAGGGCGAGGCCCGCCGTGCGCGTACGGTCGTTGTGGCACGACAGGCAGTAGCGCTCGACCACCGCCCGGTACGCGTCGGGCTCGGGCTCGGCCCCCGCGGCCGGCGCGACGCCGGCCAAGCCGGCGAGGCCGGCGGCGGCCAGCATTCCCGCGAAACCGGCGCAGAGTCTCGGTCGCCGACGTGGTCTCGGTTCAAGCATCCGGCGTTCTCCCGGCCACGGCGCTCCGGCTCGGCCATCGCGGCCCCGGGGCGGCCCCCGCCCCGGCTCGTCGGCTCCGCTCCCGCGGAGGCAGGCTCCGGGACGGTCGAGGGCGGCCGTGACCTCTGTCAGGGTCCCTTTATACACCGAGATCGGCCGATCGGCGTTCCAGGGCGGCGAATCCGTCTTATGATGGTCAATAGGCAGCGCGCGCGGCCGACTCGGCTCAAGCACGAAGGAGCCCCCCCGGCGCCGATGATCGAGGGCGGGGCAACCGGCGCGGCTCGGACGCGAGTGGGGTTCGGTCACCGCTCGCGGGATGGCCGGGTCGAGGGCGGCAAGGCCGGCCCGACTCAAGCCCGAAGGAGGGCCGGCGTCGCTCCGCGGATGATGGTCGAGCGCGGCCCGGACGGCCGGCCTGACCGACCCGGCAACGACGCCGCCCGATCGGAAGAATCGTGCCCGACAATCCACGCCCCTTCACCATCGACGCCGACCGCCGCGCGCGGGGCGTGCAGATCGCGCTCGTCGTGGCCGGCGTCCCGTTCGTCGCGTCGTTGGCGGGGCTCGCGCTCCGCTCGCCGTTGGCCGACTTGGCGCTGCTCGACCGGGGCCCGCTGGCCATCGTCTCCGGCGCGAGCGGCGCCGTGCTGCTGCTGGTCGTCGCGGGGGCGTGGGCGGTCGACTGGTGGACGGTCAAGCGGCAGTTGCGGGCGCTGGCCGGGGTGAACCGCCAGCTCGAGGCGACGGGCAACGAGCTCGAGACCGAGCGGGCGCGGCACGCCCTCGAGCTGAAGATCGAGACGATGGCGATCGACGACCCCGCGGAGGCGGAGCCCGACGCCGACCTGGATCTACGGCCCGCCGTCCCCGACGCCCGCCGAGCCGCCGAAGCCGCCGGAACCGACATCGTGACTGCTGGGGAGGAACACCCGCCCGGGTCGTCTCGGGCGGCCGAGCCCCCGAAACCGCCGGAACGGACGTCGTGACCCCGCCGAACGCGAACCAGATCGTGACCGCCCTCGACCGCAGCATGCGGCGGGTCCGCCTGTCGCTGGTGCTCTACGGGGTCCCCTGCCTGATCTCGCTGGCCGGGCTCGGGTTCCGCAGCGCCCTCGGCGGCTTCTCGCCGAACCTGCCCGAGTACTTGGAGATCGCGGCGACCCTGACCGCGGTGGGCCTGCTGCTCGTCATCGTGGCGGGGTGGCTGGCGACGCGGCGCGCGCTCCGGCAACTCGACCTCAAGCTGCGCGACTCGACCGCCCGGCTCGCCCTCAACCGGCAGGAGCTCGAGGCGGCCAAGGCCCGGCATGCGCTCGAACGGCAGATCAAGACGATGGAGCTCGAGCACGCCGTGGCCATCCGGGAAGCGCGCCTGCGCATTCGAGAGCTCGACCGCACCCTCGACGAGCGCGCCCCCGCCCAGGAGCCGGCCGCAGCCGGACCGGCGGCCGCCGCCTCTTCGCGCCGTGCCCCGCCCGCGACCCTGAATCGGCCGCGGCGCATCCTGCCCGAGGCCGACTCGGCGCAACCGCCCGTTCCCGGCGAGGGCGGGTGACGGCCGGGGTGCCGCGGCGAACCCGCTCGCCGGCCTGCGTCCACGGGCGGAGGGGACGGCGCGGGCGAACTGGCTGTGCGGCCTAGGTCCGCGGAAGAAGGAAGCCGAGGCAGAACACGAAGCGGTGATCCGAGTCCCTCGGCGGAACTCGATCCGCGACGGCGAGGCCGGCTCACGTCCTCGGCCGCCGCCCCCGCGCGCCCTCAGCGGAACTCGACGGTCGGGGGCGCGGCCAGCTCCACGGTCCCCGCGGTTACCCTCAACGCGGACCGCCCCGCGACGCCCGGGATGATCTGCACGCGGGCCACGCCGTCGATGCCGGTCACCGACTCGGCGGGCCGGACAGTGTCGGCGGCCCGGCTGGACACGACCCGGACCGGCACGCCGATGACGGGATTGCGGAAGGCGTCGCGCACCGTCACCGTGATCTCCGCCCCGCCCCCGCCCGCCGCCGCGCCCCCGCCCGCGGGCACCGACCCGGGGGCGACCTCCACCGTCGAGGCGTCCGCGCTCGGATCCCCGGCAACGACGCGGACGTCCGCCGCGCCTTCGACCCCGCCCGCGCGCGCCAGGACCTGTCCGCCCCCTGCCACGAGAGCGGTGAAGATGCCGCGCGCGGGCTCGACGGTGCCGACCTCGCCCGACACCCGCCACTCGACCGCGTAGCCGGTCACGGTGTTCCCCCGCGCGTCGAACCCGGCGGTGCGGAGCTGCAGCAGCTCGCCCGACCGGACCTCGGCACCGGCCGGCTGCACCTCGAGCACGGCCAGGACGCCCGGCGTGGTGGTGACGTCCGCCGTCCCCACCACGCCGCCGGCGGTGGCCGAGACCACCCCGGTCCCGACCGTAGTGCCGGTGAACCGCCCCTCGGCGTCGAGGCTGCCGACGCCGTAGGTGACGCTCCACTCGGGGTCGATGTCCACCAGGTTGCCCCAGGCGTCGCGGCCCGCGGCGCTGAACGCCTGCGTCGCGCCGCTGGCCACGTCCGCCCGCGCGGGCGCGACCACGATCGAGGCGAGGGGACCCGGTGTCACGTTCATCTCCGCCTCGGCCGCCAGCCGTCCGCTCGTCACCCGCACCGCGGCGGGCCCAGCCCGCGTCGGCACGAAGCGTGTCGCACCGTCCCCCGCGTCGTCGATCGAGCCGGCCCCGCGGGCTATCTCCCACCGCGGCTCGACGTCGACGGCGTTCCCGTACTCGTCCTCTCCCACTGCCGACAGCCGGACCGCCGCGCCCGCCGCCACCTCGGCACCGTCGGGGTCGGGGTCGGGGTCGCGGACGATGCGCAGCGCCGCCAGCGGCCCCGACCGCACGCGCACCGGCGCCTCGGCGGAGATGTCCCCCGCCCGCGCGACGATGCGGCCCTCGCCCGGGGACGTGGCGACGAACCGTCCCTCGCCGTCCACCCGGCCGACGCCGCCCGCGACCTCCCACTCGGGGCTGACCGCCACCGCGTTGCCGTTGGCGTCGGCCCCGGTCCACCGCACCGGCCGCAGGGCGCCGATCTGCACCTCGGCCGGCGCGTCGAGGTCGATGGCGGCGAGGGGGCCGGGCGCGACCCGCACCTCGGCGACCCCCGACAGCCCGCCCGACGTCGCCACCACCGCGCCCGCCCCGGCCACGACCGCGGTGAGCCGGCCGTCCGCGGCGATGGTTCCGACGCCCCCGGTCACCGTCCACGCCGGGGTGATCGGCCGCTCGTTCCCGAGCGCGTCCCGGCCCGCCGCCTCGAACGCCTGCGCCGAGCCCGAGGCCATGTCGAGCCGCGCCGGGGTGACCACGATGGACGCGAGCGGCCCCGCCGTCACCTGCACCCGCGCCTCGACCGACAGGTTGTCCACCGCCGCCGCCAGGGTGACCGTGCCGGCCACCGTGCCCACGAACGTGCCGTCCGCGTCGAGCCGCCCCCCGCCCCCGCTCGGCGACAGGCGCCAGGCCGGCTCGACGGCCACCCGGTTGCCGGCCGCGTCGACCCCGGCCACCGCGAACCGCTGCGACGCCCCGGCCGCCACGGTGGCGGCGGTCGGCTCCAGGGTCAGGCCGGTCAGCGCGCCGGGCACCACCCGCACGTCGGCCGCGCCCGTCAGCTCCCCCGCCCGCGCCACGACCTGCGCGGGTCCGACCCGCTCGCCGGTGAACCCGCCGCCGGCGGCGATGCGTCCGACCGGCGACGACAGCTCCCAGGTCGGCTCGACGGCGACCGGGTTGCCCGCCGCGTCGCGTCCGACCGCGGTGAAGCCGGCGGTGGTGCCGGCCGGCACGTCGGCGCGCGCCGGACTCACCTCGATCGACGCCAGGGGGCCCGGCACGACCTCGATCACCGTCGACGCGGCGACCCGGCCCGAGGCGACAACGAGCCGCGCCGTGCCCGCCCGCAGCGCCCGGAAGCGTCCCGTACCGTCGATCTCGCCGACCGCGTCCGACAGGCTCCAGGTCGGCGTCATCGGCACCACGTTGCCGCCCGCGTCCTGCCCCACGGCGCGGAACTGCCGCTCCGCCCCCGCGACCACCGTCGGGTCGTCGGGGTCGAGGGCGATCGTCACCAGCCGCCCCGGCGTCACCACCACCCGCGCCTCGCCCCGCAGGCCGCCGGCCACCGCCACCACCGCCGCCTCGCCGACCCGCCCCGCCGTCAGGACCCCGCCGTCGTCGAGGTCGCCCACGTCGCGCGTCAGGCTCCACCGCACATCGCCCGGGCCGAGGGCCACTACGTTCCCGCCCGCGTCGCGGACGACGGCGCGCAGCGCCGCCACCTCGCCCGACTCGACGCGCAACACCGCCGGCGCCACCTCGAGGCGGCTCGGCGGCCCCGTCACCACCGTCACCGCCGTCGACGCCACGACCCCGCCGACCTCGGCCCGCACCCGGCCCCGCCCCGCCGCGCCCGCCGTGAACCGGCCCGACGGGTCGAGCGCGCCGACTTCGCCCGTCAGGGTCCACCGCGGCCGGACCCCGAGCGCGCCGCCGTCGTCGTCGAAGCCCGCCGCCTCGAACGTCAACGTGCCGCCGGCCGCCACCTCCGCGCCCTCCGGCCCGATGGTCAGCCGCGACAGCCGCCGCGTGGGGACGACCAGCGTCCGCGGCGCCAACCCCGGCACCGTGACCTGCACCCGGTTGTCGCCCGGTTCGAGGGCGGTGGTGAACATCCGCGTCAGCGACCCGGCGCTGTCGGTCTCGCCGCCGGGCAGGTCGAACGCCGCCGCGGCGGGAGCCGCCTCCAGCCCGACCGGCATGTCCGGGACGGGATTGTCGAAGCGGTCGGTGACGGTGACGCCGAGCACCACCGCGCCCCCGCTCACCGTGCGCGCCGGGTCGGCGGTCAACGCCACCGCGGCGGGCGGTCCGGCCACGCCGGGCACGACCAGCGACGCCGACAGCTCGCCCGCGACCGCCTCGATGCGGTTATCCCCGACCCGCTCCGCCGCCGTCAGGGTCACCTCGGCGGTTC
Organism: Vicinamibacterales bacterium; assembly: GCA_963664545.2. GTDB lineage: Bacteria > Acidobacteriota > Vicinamibacteria > Vicinamibacterales > UBA8438 > JAJEEA01. The sequence goes on from OY761475.2 coordinate 6,789,042, forward strand.
CCGCCGGCCCCGTCACCACCTCTTCCGCGCTCAGCACCGCGCCCGGCGTGTCCGTGGACAGCCGGACGACCCGGCCCGGCACCGGCGTGTCCAGGTTGTCGAGCAGCTCGATCCGGATCTGCGCCGACCCGCCCGCCGCCAGCGCCTCGACCCCGGCGTCGATCTCCAGCCGCTCCGCCTCGCTGCCGACGCAACCGGCGAGCGCGAGCAAGGCGCCCGCCGCCGCGCACGCCAGCCGCGCCCTCAACCCATGCCGTCCGTCCATCACTGCACCCCTCACCCGCAAGTCCGCCCCGCCGTCGATTCTACACCGCGGCTCCGGGGCGCCCATGCCGGCGCGCCGCCCGCGCCGTAGCCGGCGCGGCGTCCGACGCGACCGCCCGCCAGCGGCGACCTCCGCTACGCCGCCGGCCGACCTCCCTCCCCGACCGCTGCCCGCGGCCTGCACGGCGGCCGCGGGACTGCTAGAATGCGGACGCCCCGCCTGTGGACGCGATGCCGGCGCCGGCCGCACCCCGCGGCCCATCCGGCCCACAACGTACTCGAAGGGAGCTACAGTCATGCACAAGACTCACATCGCCGCAATCGCCCTCGTCGGGGCGGCCCTGCTGGCGGCGCCGGCGGCGGCGCCGGCCCAGACCGTCGAAGAGGAGATCGCCAAGGCCACGATGGCCGCGCCGCCGGCGCTGCGCGCCAACGCCACCGTGCTCCGTCTCGCCCCCGACGGCGCCGAGACGGTGCTGCGCGAGGGCTCGAACGGGCTGATCTGCTGGGACCGCTCGGACGAGCCGAACCGCGAGTTCGCGGTGCAGTGCACGAGCGGGGGGAACCTCGCCCGCGTCCAGCAGAACCGGGCCTGGGCGATGTCGGGCATGAGCGCCGACGAGCTGAGGACGACGCGGGACACGGCCGAGGCCGACGGCTCGCGCGAGGTCTCGGAGTTCGGCTCGGTGTACTACTCGCTGAACGGCGCGGACGCCGAGTCGGCCAACCTGCACACGACCATCGCGGTGCCGTTCGCGACGGCCGAGACCCTGGGCCTGCCCGACGCGGGCAGCTACACGCGGGCCGGCACCTGGATCATGGAGGCGGGCCAGTCGGCCGCCCACATCATGCTGCCCGGCCAATAAGCGGCCACAACCCGCCCCTGGGCAGGCCGCGACCGGCGGCGCCGGCACGATGACGGCCAATGGCCGAAGCGCGGGGCGGCCGCAACTCGCCCGGCTGCGGCGGCCTGCGCGACACGGCCCACGCGGCGGACTACCGTAGTGGAAGGGGGCGGCGGCCGGAACCCGCCCGCCCGCGGCGACCCGAGGGTCCCGCGGGCGGGCCCCATCAGGTGGAACGATCAATGAGACTCACGACGACGGGATGCGCACTCGCCCTCTGCCTCGCCCTCGCGGCCGCCCCGGCGGCGGCCGGGAACGACAACTGGCCGCAGTTCCGCGGTCCGACGATGAACGCGGCCGTCGCCGACAACCCCGACCTGCCCGAGACCTGGAGCGAGACCGAGAACGTCGAGTGGGCCGCGGACATCCCCGGCCTCGGCTGGTCGAGCCCGGTGGTGTGGGGCGACCGCGTCTTCCTGACCACGGTGACCGCCGACGGGGACTTCGAGCAGCCCAAGCCCGGCCTCTACGCGCCGCGCGGGCGGCCCGACCCGGTGCCCCTCGAGCACGACTGGCTGGTCTACTGCCTGAGCGTCGAGACCGGCGAGGTGCTGTGGCGCCGCTCGGTCCAGACGGGCCATCCCGCCTTCCCCCGGCACATGAAGAACTCGTACGCCTCGGAGACCCCCGCCACCGACGGCGAGCGCGTCTACGTGCGTTTCGGCGAGCTCGGCCTCTACACGTTCGACATGGACGGCAACGAGGTCTGGCGGCTCGAGATACCCGACCGGCTGACGCGGTCGGACTGGGGGTCGGCCTCGTCGCCGGTGGTGCACGGCGACATGGTGATCATCGTGTACGACAACGAGGAGGAGTCGTGGATCGCGGCCCTCGACAAGCGCACCGGCGCGGAGCTCTGGCGCACCGAGCGCGACGAGGTGTCGAGCTGGGCGAGTCCGTACGTGTGGGAGCACGAGGGGCGGACCGAGATCGTGACCTCGGCGGTGAACCGCATCCGCTCGTACGACCTCGACGGGAACCTGCTGTGGGAGATGGACGGCCGGATGTCGTGGGCGGCCATCGCCACCCCGTTCTCGAGCCACGGCCTGGTGTACGTCAACTCGGGCTACTTCCGCGACGAGCACCGGCCCGCCTACGCCATCCGCCCGGGGGCGAGCGGGGACATCACCCTCGCCGAGGGCGAGCGCTCGAACGAGTACGTGGCGTGGTACCAGCCGCGGGCCGGCAACTACAACACGTCGCCGCTCATCTACGGCGACATCTACTACAGCCTGCTCGACCGCGGCTTCTTCGAGGCCTACGACGCGCGGACCGGCGAGCCGGTCTACGGCCGCCAGCGGATCCGCGTCGCGGCCAGCTTCACGTCGTCGCCGTGGGCCTACAACGGCAAGATCTTCGCGCTGAGCGAGCAGGGCGACACCTACGTGATCCGGGCCGGGCGCGAGTTCGACGTCATGGGGGTGAACAGCCTCGGCGAGCTGGCCCTGGCGTCGCCGGCCATCGCCGGCGACCGGCTGCTCATCCGCACGCAGTCGAAGCTCTACAGCATCCGGAAGGAGCAGGATTCCGCGCCGTAAACAGGCGGGGACTCCTGGGGGATTGGGTTGGGCGGCACGGGGAGCCGACAGGCGACGATTGCCGGGCGAGGAGTAGGGACGCTGCACCGCCGCGGCACGTTACGCCGGTGGCTGCTCTGGCTAACGATCGGCGTCCTCCTCCTGTATCACGCGGGCGCCATCGTCACTACCCGCGGCGGCGAGCTGCTGCTCGGACCGGGAGTGCTGACGGGCGCGCTGCTGTTCTGGCTCTTCGTCACCGCCGCCGTGGTGAAACGCCGGTTCACGCGGACCGGACGCTGATACCAGGAGGAAGCCATGCCACGCCGCCCGGAACGGCTGTCCTGCATTCCGCTGCTTCTCGCCGCCGGACTCTGCGCGTACGCCGCGCCCGCGGCGGCCCAGGCCCCGGCGGCGCGGCCCAACTTCGTCCTCGTGTTCGCCGACGACCAGGGTTACGGCGACCTCGGGGTGTTCGGGGCCACCGACTTCGAGACGCCGCGCATCGACCGCATGGCGCGGGAGGGCATGCGGTTCACGAGCTTCTACGCGCAGCCGGTGTGCGGCCCGTCCCGGACGGCGCTCCTCACCGGCAGCTATCCGATCCGGGTCGCCGAGTACGGCAACCAGAAGAACAACTTCCCCTACGTCCACGAGCGCGAGATCCTGCTGCCGTCGGTGCTCCAGGCCGCCGGCTACGCCACCGGGATAATCGGCAAGACCGACATCACCCAGCGGCGGCGCGGCTTCCGGCCCGAGCTGAACCCGGTGCGGCGCGGCTTCGACTACTGGTTCGGCGTGGTCGGGGCCAACGACAGCGGCGAGGTCCACTGGGTCTACCGCAACGAGGAGCGCATCGAGGAGTCGGCCCCGCTCCACGACCTGACCCGGCGCTACACCGACGAAGCCCTCGCGTTCATCCGCCGCCACCGCGACGAGTCGTTCTTCCTCTACGTCGCGCACACCATGCCCCACGTCGTCCTCGACGCGAGCGAGCCGTTCAAGGGGGGCTCGCGGCGGGGGCTCTACGGCGACGTCATCGAGGAGCTCGACGCGAGCACCGGCGAGATTCTCGACCTGCTCGACGAGCTCGACCTCGCGGAGAGCACCATCGTCGTCTACACGTCCGACAACGGCCCCTGGAGCAACCACGCGCTGCCGCGCTACCGCGAGAACATCACCGCGCATGCCGGCTCGGCGGGCCCCCTGCGCGGGGCCAAGGCGACGACCTGGGAGGGCGGCATGCGCGTCCCCACCGTGATGTGGGGGCCCGGCCGCATCCCCGCCGGCACGGAGACGGCCGAGATCGCCACCAACATGGACCTCCTGCCCACGTTCATCGCCATGGCCGGGGCCGAGCTGCCGGCCGACCGCACCCTCGACGGCCGCGACATCTCCCCCCTGATGCTCGGAGAGCCGGGCGCCGCGAGCCCCCACGAGGCGTTCTACTACTACCGCGAGACCCACCTCGACGCGGTGCGCAGCGGCCCCTGGAAACTCGTGTTCCCCCGGCCGGGGCGCGACGATTCCGAGTGGCTGCTCTCCAAGACCGGCGCGTTCATCGGCGAGCTGCTCGAGCCCGTAACCAGCCTCGAGCTCTACAACCTCGAAACCGACATCGGCGAGACGCGAAACGTCGCCGCCGACCACCCCGATGTCGTGCAGCGCCTGACCGCCCTCGCCGACCGGGCGCGGGCCGAGCTGGGCGACCACGACCGCATCGGCAGCGGCGTGCGCTTCTTCGAGGACGGACCGAGGTGGCCGCGCCGGCAGCCGTGGATCACCCAGTGACCCGCGGGCCGGCGGCCCTCCCGAACGACGCTGACAGATCGGGCCGCCATCGCCATGGAGTGGATCGCGCCGTGACCCGCGGACCGGCGTCCCTGCGGTTCCTCGCCGGACTCGACGCCGACCTCCGGCAGTCGCTCCTGAATCAGATCCGCGACGCCTGGACCCACAACTCCACCGCCCTGGAGGGCAACTCCCTCACCCTGGGCGACACCAAGTTCGTCATCGAGGAAGGGCTGACCGTCGCCGGCAAGCCCGTCAAGGACCACCAGGAGGTCATCGGCCACGCCGCCGCCATCACTCAGATCTACAACTTGCTCGGCCGGGACGTCACCGCCGACGACCTGTTCGCCCTCCACCGCAGCGTCCAGGCCGAGCGCGTCGTAGACATCTACAAGCCGCTCGGAAGCTGGAAGGTCGAGCCCAACGGCACCTACGCGGTTGACGAGAACGGCACCCAAGTCTTCGTCGAGTACGCCGCGCCGGAACACGTCCCGGCCCTGATGGCCGAGGTCCTCGACCACGTCAACGCCACCCGGGTCCGGCCCGACGACCCCGGGGCCGCGGCACCGGCCTACGCCCGCATCCACGCCGGCTTCGTGTCCATCCACCCCTTCTGGGACGGCAACGGCCGCCTCGCCCGCCTGCTCGCGAACGTCCCCTTGCTCAACGCCGGGCTGCCGCCGCTCGTGATTCCGAAGGAGAAGCGCCGGCTCTACATCGACACGCTGGCCCGCTACCAGCGCCGGACCGGCCGCATCACCCCGGAGGCCGGCGTCTGGCCCCACCCGTCCGAGCTCGCCCCGTTCACCGACCTCTGCCAACGCTGCTACGCGGCCACGCGCCGACTCGTCGACCGCGCCTTCGAACAGCAACGCCGCCGCGCTTGACGGCGCGGTCCAGACCGACCCGACGCGACCGGTCCGTCACGAGCATCCTCAGACTGCCTGACCGAAAAGAAGACGGCAGTGGCGCGAGAGCATCAATGGCGAGGGTTGTCGGCTCGACCGAAGATCTCGTCCACCGTAACGCGCAGTCCGGCCACCGTGGTCGACACGATTTCGGCCCCGGACCGGAAGACCTGCTCGCTGGCGTAGCCGCCAACACCGGGATCCGTATAGACGGTGATGGTGCCGCCGGTGACGTCCACCAGCCAAGCTTCCGGGATGCCCGACCGCGCGTAGCGCGGTATCTTCTCGGCACGGTCGTCGCGCAACGAGGAATCGGCAACCTCGATGACGAGCAGAACGTCGGCCGCCTCCAGGTGACGGTCCGCGTAGTCGTCCTCGCCGCCTCGCGCGACCACCAGGTCTGGTTGAGGTTCGGTGTGTCCATCCAGACGAAGCGGATTCTGCACGCTGACGTAGGCCCGGTCGTCCAGAAGCTTGAAGAGTCGCCGGGCCAGACGATTGACGATCCAGGCATGCGGCTGTCCGATGGGCGTCATGTCGCGGATCTCGCCATCGATGAGTTCCACGCGGTCGTCCTCGGTGAAGATTCCCGCTTCGCCGAGACGCGCGAAGTCCTCAACGGTGAAACGATGGCGCGGAATGGCGACGGCGGCTTGCGGCTCGGCCGTGGGCGCCTCTGCCTCCCGCGTGGCTCCGACAATCACGCGAGCATCACCGGACGTTGATTCCATCGACAATCCCGGCGCGCCCGACCCCGGGCCCACGGCCTCGCCCCGCGTCTGCGACGCAGTCCTCCTACACCCCCGCCAGCGGCCGGGTGTTCAGCAGCCCGGTGCTGTCGCCCAGCTTGTCGGCCGGCACCCCCGCCTTGTCGAGGACGGTCAGCAGGAGGTTGGTCATCGGGGTGTCTTCCGGATAGGCGAGGTGCCGGCCGCCCTTCAGCCGGCCGCCTCCGCCGCCGGCGACGAGGCACGGCAGGTTGGTGTGCTCGTGCAGGTTGCCGTTGCCGATGCCGCCGCCGTATACGGTCATCGAGTGGTCCAGCAAGTTGCCGTCGCCGTCGGGCGTCGCCCGCAGCTTCTGGAGGAAGCGGCTGAGCAGCGACACGTGGTAGAGGTCGATCTTCGCCTTCCGGGCCATGTAGTCGGGGTCGTCGCGGTGGTGCGACACGGTGTGGTGCTGGTCGGGCACCCCGATCTGCGGGAAAGTGCGGGGGCTGGTCTCGCGCGCCATCATCAGGGTGGTGACGCGGGTGACGTCGGCCTGCCAGGCGAGGGCCGTGAGGTCGAACATCAGGGTGGCGTACTCCTCGAAGTCCTCGGGGATGTCGATGGGCCGGTCGGGCAGGTCGATCTCGGCCTGGTCGTCGCGGGCCTCGGCCCGGCCGATGCGCTGCTCGAGGTCGCGCACCGAGTCGAGGTACTCGCTGAGCTTGGTGCGGTCGGACGGCCCGAGGGTGCGCTCGAGGCTCAGCGCCTCCTCCGTCACCGAGTCGAGGATGCTGCCCGCCTGCCGCGCCTGGGCGCGGCGATCGGCGGCGGTGCCGCCGTCGCCGAAGAGGCGCTCGAAGACGACGCGGGGGTGCGGCTCCATCTCGAGCGGGGTCGTGGGATCGCGCCACGAGATGGTGTTCGAGTAGAAGCAGTCGCCCGAGTCGCACGAGATGGCCGTCGGCTTCTCGAGCACCAGCTCGAGCGACGGCAGCGGCGTCGCCTGCCCGAGCTCGCGGGCCGCGAGCTGATCGGCGGTGGTGCCGAGCTTGATGGCGGTCGGGCCGATGCGCCCCCGCCGCTCCCAGGCGTGGACGCCGCTCAGCCACGCCGCGGTCGCCCGCGGGTGGTCGCCGTTGCCGTCGCCGAACGAGTCGGCCTGCCGGTGGGCGAGGCCGCTCAGCACGAGCAGCCGGTCGTGCACCGGCACCAGCGGGCTGAGGGTCGGCGACAGGGCGAACCCGGCGCCGGTGGCGGCGGGCACGAACTGCTCCTGGATGACGCCGTTCGGGATGTAGACGAAGCCCAGCCGCGTGGCCGGCCGCGCCGCGGTGTTCGCGAGGGCGGTCGCCGCCGGCACCATGGCGTCGAGGAGCGGCAGGGCCACGGCGGTCCCCATGCCGCGGAGGAACGTCCGACGGGGCAGCGCGAGCTTCGTGATGGTCATGACTTTCTCAGTTGGAAAGGCGTGCTGTTGACGATGCCGAGGACGATGGACGCGAAGCGGTAGTCGTCGCGCTCGGCGTCCCGGACGATGGCGCGGATGGTCGGCGCGTCGAAGTGCTCGACGGGGCGCCCGAGCGCGTACATCAGGAGCTTCTCGGTCACGGTGTGCACGAACTGGTCGGGCGCGTGCAGCAGCGCCGCCCGCAGGCCGGCCGGCCCCTCGAAGCGCCGGCCGTCGGGGAGCACGCCGCTCGCGTCGATGGGGTCGTTCGACTCGCCCACGGTGCGCCACCGCCCGACCGCGTCGAAGTTCTCGAGGGCGAAGCCGAGGGGGTCCATCTGGGCGTGGCAGCTCGCGCACGCGGGGTTGACCCGGTGCTGCTCCATCGCCTCGCGCATCGACCGCGGCTCGCCGCTCTCGGTCGTCTCCTCCAGCGCCGGGATGTCCGGCGGGGGCGGCGGCGGGGGCGACGCGAGCAGGTTCTCGAGAATCCACTTGCCGCGCAGGACCGGCGAGGTGCGGGTGGCGTAGGAGGTCAGGGTGAGGATGCTCCCCTGCCCGAGCAGCCCGTGCCGCTCCGGCTCGTCGAGCTCGACCCGCCGGAAGTGGCTGCCGTAGACGTGGGGTATCCCGTAGTGCCGGGCGAGCCGCTCGTTCACGAACGTGTGCCGGGCGGTCAGGAGGTCGAGGACGCTGTGGTCGCCGCGCAGCACGCTGTCGACGAAGAGCCCGGTCTCGCGCCGGAACGCGAGCCGCAGGTTCTCGTCGAAGCCGGGGAAGAACCCCGCGTCGGGCTCCTTCGCGTCGACATCGCGCAGGAACAGCCACTGCTCGGCGAAGTTGTCGACGAGGGCGGCCGACCGCGGGTCGGCGAGCATGCGGCGCACCTGCCGGTCGAGCACGGCGGGGTCGCGCAGCTCGCCGCGGATGGCGGCGTCGAGCAGCTCGTCGTCGGGAATGCTGCTCCACAGGAAGAACGACAGGCGCGACGCCAGCTCGAGGTCGCTGACGGGGTACGCCTCGCCTTCCGCCACGTTCTCGGGTGCGCGCTCGATGCGGAACAGGAACTCGGGGCTGACGAGCAGCCGCTCGACCGCCCGCTGGATGCCGCGCTCGAACCCGCCCTCGCCGCGGCCCTGTTCGTAGAACGGCAGCAGGCGGTCGAGGTCGCCCTCGGTCACCGGGCGGCGATAGGCGCGGCGCGCCAGCGTCCACAGAATGGACCGCGCGCACGCGGTCTGCTCCGCCTCGGGGGCGCCGGTCCGGGGCCGGCAGATGAGGATGCGCTCGCGGCTGGGGGTGTCACCGGCCCCGTCGGCGCCGTAGGGCCCGCTGACGATGAGGCTGGCGATGGACGGCTGCCGGCTCCGCGAGCGGTACGACCGGACGAGCCCCTCGTCGACCGCCCCGCTCTTCGGCAGGAACGCGACCGCCACCTCGCGGGGGCCGGCCCGCAGGGGCACCCGCACCTGCACGTCGGGGTCGGCGTCGAAGGCGAAGACGCCGGTCGCGAGCCGCTCGGGCGGGTTCTCGCCCACCGTGAACAGCTCGACCCGCCGGCCGTCCACGCTCACCTCGACTTCGTGGGGCTCGCGGGCGGCGCGGGTGAACTGCACGGTGATCAGATACTCGCCGTCGAGCGGCAGGCTGGTCCGCACCCGGGTGCCGCCGCGGGTGCCGAGGGGCAGCCCCTCGAGGTGCCCGTCCTGAACCAGGTCGCGGTCGAGCTGGTAGGTGTCGACGATGGGCAGCATCGTCGGGTCGCCGATGGCGAGCCGGCTGATCTTGCGCGCCGCCGCGAGGTAGCGCTCCATCAGGGTCGGCGACACGAACAGCAGCTCGGCGAGGTTGTCGAAGCCGCTGGTGGCGTTGTCGGCCGGCAGCATCACCGCGATGTCGAGCTCCTTCGGCAGGTCGTCGAGCCCGAGCAGGTCGCGGACGGCGTTGGCGTACTCGGTGCGGCTGAGCCGGTGCAGCGACGGCCGGCGGCCCGGGTCGGGGGCCGCGGCGGCGGCGCGGTCGAGCGACACCTCGAGCCACGACGCGACGCCGGCGACGGTCGCCTCGTCGGGCCGGGGCCGGCCGATGGGCGGCATCGAACCGCCCCGCAGCTTGCGAACCACCGCCTCCCACGCCCCGGCGTCCCCGGCCACGTGCGACGCGTCGAGCCGTTCGAGGGACAGGCCCACGGCGCGGAGCTGGGACACCAGCGGCGAGGGCGCCGCCCCTTCGCCGTCGACGACGCGCGCGTTGTGGCAGGTCACGCAGTAGCGGTCGAGCACCGCGGTCACGTCGCCCGCAGAGAGGACCGACTCGTGCCCCGGCGGCGTCCCGGGCTCGGCGGTCCGACTCGCCGGCTGGCCGGCCGCGGCCGGCTGAGCGAACCACCCGCAAGCCAGCGCGGCGACGGCGAGCACACCTGTCCACTTGTTGGCCATTGAACCCCTTTTAATACGCGCAATTCCCGGGGTTGTCAACGTCGCTTGGTCGATCAACCGGGTTGGGGAATCAGGGCAGCAACCGCACGAGCGCGGCGAAGGCTCCCATCGCGAGCACGATGCGCCAGGTGAGGGCGGCCTTCAGCTCCGCGATGTCCGTCTTCAACCCGGCGACATCGGTCTTCGTCGTCGCCTTCAGTTCGGCGATGTCAGCCCTCGTTGCCGCCTTCAGCTCCGCGATGTCCGTCTTCAGCGCGGCGATGTCCGTCTTCAGCACGCCGACGTCCGTCTTCAGCGTGCCGACGTCCGTCTTCAGCGCGCCGACGTCCGTCTTCAGCGTGCCGACGTCCGTCTTCAGCGCGCCGACGTCCGTCTTCAGCGCCAGTTGCTCGCCGACTGCCTCGTTCATCGTGCCGACGATGGCCTTCGCCTGACGCGCCTGGAACCCGACGTCTTGCAAGGTCTCCACGGCGCGCAACGTGTCGAAACTCATCCGTGACTCCATCCCATGATACGACACCGACAACCCGGGTTGCCCGCCGGAAACCCAGGGATACGGCGTGGCTCGATTCGGAGCGGGGGGCACCGTCTCCGGCGGCATCGGGTGCGGCCGCCCCCCGAGCTCCCGCACGCTGCCGGCGCGCTTCCGGTCCGCCATGGCCCGATCAGCCCCGCTGGAGGACCCGCTCGCCCAGCGGCTGCACGGGCCGGCGGTTGTTCGGGTAGAGCGCCGCGAACGCGTCGATCTGCGCCGCCGACAGCGTGAGGGGATCGGTCAGGACGACCCAGGCGACGCCCTCGGTGCACGGCGGGGTGGTCAGCGATCCCCGGTACCGCCACGTCGTGTGGCCGGCGGGCAACAGCGCCGACAGGTCGAGGCGGCCGGACGGTGCCGCCGAGCCGCCGGGCGTGGCCGGTAGACAGGCCCAGACCGGGGCGAGCGCCGCGTTCGCCGCACCCACCGTGAACAGGACCCCGACCACGGCCAGCGATCCGCGGTCGCTCCGGTGCACGAGGTGCATCTCTAGAGGCAACCGCGCGCCGTCGACGGTGTGCTCGCTCCCGTGGTGGAAGTGGAACTGCTGCAGCGCGTAACGCACCCCGTCGAGCAAAATGCCGCTGCCGGGGTCCGGGTTCACCTGGATGGTGCGCCCCGTGTTCTCGACCGCGACGCGCGTCCGCGGGTAGTCGAACTCGACCGGGGTGAGATCGGCGCGCCGGCCGCCGGTCAGGTCGATGGGCGACTGCTCGCGGCCTAGGTCGCAGGTGGCGAACGCCGGGTCAAGCGTCGCCCAGCGCGCCGGGCCGTCGTGCGGCCCGTAGCCCCAGGACACCGCGACCGGCGCGGCCGGCGGCGGCGGGGACGTCGGCGATCCGGCGGCCGGGCGCTCCGACTTCGGTTTCCGTTTGGTTCCTGGAGGCGACGCGGGCTGCGGCGTCGAGCCGGCTCCGAACCGGGGCGTTGCGGGAGTTTTCATGGTCATCGTTCCAAATACATGCATGAAGCGCGCCGGCAGTCGCGGCGGGCGCGCTACGAGTGGGCGGCGACCGCAGCACCAAGCGGCCGTCGCTGGCCGCGAGCCGCCGCCGCCCGTCCCGGATTCGGTATAGTGTGCGTGTACACTGGGCGGAATGGGACGAGGCCCTCGCGCGGACCGGCGGCGAACGCGTGGTCGGCGGAGGGGCGCGATTTCGACCGAGGGTGGATCGATGAAGTGGCGCGAAGGCGGTAGACCGTGGCCGGCAACCGTGGTTGCCGCGACCCTTCTCGCAATCGGGATGGCGGCGTCGGCGGATGGACAGCCGGCCAGCCGGGGGCTGCTCGACGCGGCGCGGCAGGGCGCCGTGGGGACGGTGGCCGACCTCCTGGAGGCGGGCACCGACGTGCACGCCGCCGAACCGGACGGCACGACGGCCCTGCACTGGGCGGTGCAGCGGGACGACCGCCAAATGGCCCGCCGGCTCATCGCTGCCGGCGCCGACGCGGACGCCGCGAACCGCTACGGCGTAACGCCGCTCGCCCTGGCCGCCGCCAACGGCAGCGCGCCGCTCGTGGGGATGCTGCTCGAGGCCGGTGCGGATCCGGAGGCCCCGAGCCCCGGCGGCGACACGCCGCTGATGATGGCGGCGCGGACGGGTCGCCCCGAGGTCGTGCGCCTGCTGATCGAGGCCGGTGCCGACGTGCACGCGACGGAATCGTGGCGGGGCCAGAACGCCTTGATATGGGCGGCGGCCGAGGGCCACGCCGATGCCGTCCTCACGCTCATCGCGGCCGGCGCGGACGTCGAGGCGCGGTCGAACGGGCGTCTCACGCCGCTGCTGTTCGCGGTGCGGGGGGGGCACATCGCGGCGGTGGAGGCCCTGCTGTCGGCGGGCGCCGACATCCACGGCGCCGCGCGCGACGGCACCACCCCCCTGGCCCTCGCCGTCGTCAACGCGCACTACGAGTTGGCGGGGCGGCTGATCGAGCTGGGCGCGGACCCCAACCGCCCCGACCCGCGCGGCTCGGTCCTGCACGCCCTGGCCTGGATCCGGCGTCCTGGATCGGGACGGCCGCCGCTTCAGACCGGCACCCTCGACAGCCTCGATCTGGCGCGCGCCCTCCTCGAGGCGGGCGCAGAGCCCAACGCGCGCATCGACTGGCGGGAGATCCCATTCGAGGTTGACCTCGGCATCGTCAGGCCCCCGCCCGGCATCTCCGTGGGACGCAACTTCCTGAGCTTCGTGGGGGCGACCCCGTTCTACCTCGCGGCCAAGCACGCCGACATCGACCTGATGCGGCTGCTCGTCCGCCACGGGGCGGATCCGCTGACCCCGACCGGCCAGGGCATCACGCCGCTGATGGCGGCGGCCGGCGTCGGCTTCTGGGACGGCGAGAGCCCCGGCCCCCTGAACGGCACGCCGGAGGAGACGCGGCTGGAGGCGGTCCGCCTCGCCATCGAGCTGGGCAACGACATCCACGCGGCGACCGACTTCGGGGACACCCCGCTCGTCGGCGACGGCCGCGACCTGCTGCTGCGGCACCCGCTCAATCTCCTGGAGCTGGACGCGCAGCGCGACCGTGGCGACATGCGCTGGGGCGGCAGCACCGCCCTGCACGGCGCGGCGATGATGGGCTCGAACCTCATCGTGCGGTACCTGCTGGACCAGGGCGCGGATATCGACGCCCGGAACACCATCGGGTGGACTCCGCTGATGGTCGCCCAGGGGGTCTTCGTGGCCAACACCGAAAAGGCGTGGCCCGACACGGTGGCCCTGCTCCAGGAGCTCGGCGCGGGATCGGACTAGGAGAAACCACCATGATGCGAAGGATTTGCACGCTCGCGGCCGCGGCCGCCCTGGTCGCCGTCGCGGCGGGCCTGATGCACGACGATACGCTCTCGGCCCAGACCAACGACGGGGTCATCACCGGCACCGTCACCAGCGGCGACGGGGCCGAGGCCGGCGTGTGGGTGATCGCCGAGACCGACGACCTCGAGACGGTCTTCCGCAAGATCGTCGTCACCGGCGACGACGGCCGGTTCCTGCTCCCCGAGCTGCCCGCCGCCACCTACGACGTGTGGGTGCGGGGCTACGGCCTCGTCGACTCGACCCCGGTCGAGGCGGCGCCGGGGGCCGAGCTCGACCTGCGGGCGACGGTCGCGGCCACCCCGCAGGAGGCGGCCCAGGTCTACCCCTCGAACTACTGGCTCGCCCTCATCGACCTGCCCGACGCCCACGAGTTCCCCGGCACCGGCGAGGACGGCAACGGCATCAACGAGCGCCTGCAGAGCCAGGACGAGTGGATCAACGTGCTGAAGGGCTGCCAGCGCTGCCACCAGGTCGGCAACGAGCGCACCCGGGTGGTGCCCGACCTCGACGACTTCGACTCGAGCATCGCGGCGTGGGACGACCGGACGCAGCGCGGCCAGCGCGGGTCGCTGATGGCCAGCTTCATCACCCAGTTCGGCCGCAGCCGCGGCCTCGAGATGGTCGCCGACTGGAGCGACCGCATCGCCGCCGGGGCGGTGCCCCCGGCCCCGCCGCGGCCGTCCGGCATCGAGCGCAACGTGGTGCTGACGCAGTGGAACTGGGGCGACAACGTCGCCTTCGTCCACGACGAGATCGCCACCGACAAGCGCAACCCGACGGTGAACGCGAACGGCCCCATCTACGGGGTCGACATCGGCAACGACTTCCTCCTCATCACCGACCCCAACCGCCACGAGTCGCGCATGCTCAAGGTCCCGTTGCGGGTGGACCGGTCGACGGTGCCGTCGATGTTCCAGACCGAGGGCTTCAAGGCGTGGCGCGACTTCGGCGAGGAGGCGGTGTGGAACGACCCCGCCAACCCCCACAACCCGATGCTCGACGCCCGCGGCCGGGTGTGGCTGACCACCCGGGTGCAGTCCGTTGACAACCCCGCGTGGTGCCGCGAGGGCTCCGACAACCGCTACGCGCGGTACTTCCCGGTCGACCGCGCCGGGCGGCATACCGGCTACTACGAGCCCGAGACCGAGGAGTTCGAGCTCATCCACACCTGCTTCGGCACCCATCACCTGCAGTTCGCCGAGGACGACAACGACACGCTGTACTTCAGCGGGGGCGGGCAGGTCATCGGCTGGCTCGACACGAAGATGTACGACGAGACCGGCGACGAGCAGGCGTCGCAGGGCTGGTGCCCGACCGTCATCGACACCAACGGCGACGGCGTCATCACCAAGCCGTGGAACGAGCCGGCCCGCGGCGGCGCCGAGGCGGCGTACGACCCGGCGCTGGACACCCGCATCATCGCCGGCGCCTACGGCGTCATCACCAACCCCGTCGACGACGCGGTGTGGATCGTTTCCGACCGCTATCCCGGCGACCTCGTGCGGCTCGACCGCGGCGACAACCCGCCCGAGACGTGCGTGGCCGAGCTCTACGTGGTGCCGGCCGAGCACGGCTACCGCACCCGTGGCCTCGACGTCGACCGCAACGGCGTGCTCTGGGCGGCCCTCGCGGGCAGCAGTCACTTCGCCAGCTTCGACCGCTCGAAGTGCACCGTCTTCAGCGGCCCCGAGGTGCGCGACGGCCGCCACTGCGACGAGGGGTGGAGCTTCTACAAGGTGCCGGGCCCTAACTTCGAAGGCACCGACATCGGCACCGACTTCCACTATTACAACTGGGTCGACCAGTTCGACACGCTGGGGCTGGGCGAGAACGTCCCGATCGCCAACGGCTCGAGTTCCGACTCGCTGCTCGCGCTGCTGCCCGAGACCGGGGAGTGGGTGACCCTGCGGGTGCCCTACCCCCAGGGCTTCCACAGCCGCGGGCTCGACGGCCGCATCGACGACCCCGACGGCGGCTGGAAGGGACGCGGGGTCTACGCCACCTACGGCGCCGACGCCGCGTGGCACGTCGAGGGGGGACCGGTGGAGCCGGGCAACCTGGTGAAGTTCCAGATTCGGCCCCACCCGCTGGCGAACTGACGCTGCGCCGTGGGGAGGTGCAGCGTCGACAGGCGGCGACAGGAGCCGGCCGCGACGATTGCCGGGCTCGGCGACGCCCCGCGGCAGGCACGAGTCAAACGCTGACGGCAAGTGGCAAGTAGAGAGAACAGCAAGGAGTGAATCCATGACACGTCTACAGCAACTTTCGCGGATCCTTCCGGCGGCCCTAGTCGCCGCCGGTCTGACCCTCGGACTCGCCCCCGCCGCCCACGCCCAGGACGAGGCGCCCGAGGGCGTCGTCAACTACACGCGCGTCGACGCCACCGTCGCCTGCGCCGGGGCGACGCCGGCCTCGGCGATGCCCGCTCTGGCGGACCTCGGCTTCGCGTCGGTCATCAACTTCCGCACCGCGGGGGAGAACGGCGCGAACATCGAGGGCAGCCGAGCCGCGGCGGAGGAGGCCGGGCTGAACTACATCCACATCCCGTTCCGGACCCCGACCGACGAGATCACCGAGACGTTCCTCGCCGCCATCGCCGACGAGGGCAACCAGCCCGCCTACATCCACTGCGGCTCGGCCAACCGCGTGGGCGCGATGTGGTTCATCAAGCGCGTGGTGGGCGACGGCTGGGACACCGACCGCGCCATGGCCGAGGCGGAGACGATCGGGCTGCGCAGCGAGGCCCTCAAGGCGTTCGCGACGGCGTACGTGGCGAACCGGTAGGGGACCGGTGCTCGACGTGAACTTGCGAACTTCGCCCACGCGCGGGCCGTCATGGGCGCTGCCGCGGCACGGACCGTCTTGGGCGGTTCGGCGCGCCGGCTACGCGGCGGGGTCGTTTCCTTCAGCGTCCTGACCGGCCGTGGAGCGCACTCATGGGCTGCTGCGAGGCGACGAACCCCAACCTGCTCGGGGTGGTGTCGGATCCCCCCACCGATCCTGAACGGGCTGGCGGCGGCGATCGGCCCGATCCGGGGGCGGACTGGGACCGCCGCACGGCTCTGAAGACGCTGCTCGGGGCGGGGGCCGTAATCGCCGTCAGCGGCGGGTGCGGCCCCCGCCCGCGCGACGGGGCGACGCCGCTTAGCCTCGCGTTCTGCGGGCAACTCCTGTGCGTCGTGCCTTACGAGGTGACGCGGGCGCGGGGACACTTCGCCGATCAGGGGTTCGACGTCGAGCTGATCTACACGCGCGGGGGCAACGCGGCGGTCCAGGCGCTCGTCGGGGGCGCCGTCGATTACGCGGGCAGCTCGTTCGACGTCGCCCTGCAGGCGGCGGCCAATGGGGCCCAAATCCGACGGGTGGCGTCGACGGGCCGGCTGCCGCTCTTCGCGCTCGCCGTCGCCCCCGACCGCAGCGCCGAGATCGACGCCGTCTCCGACCTCGAGGGCCGCACCGTCGGCGTCTCCGCCCTCGGCAACGCCGACCACGCCCTGCTCCTGTTCCTCCTCGACCAGGCCGGCGCGGACGCCGCGAGCGTGCAGTTCGCGACGGTCGGCACCAACCTCTTCGACGCGCTGCGCATCGGGCAGGTCGACGCGGCCATGGTGCAAGAGCCGGCCCTCTCGCTGATCACCGAGGCGGGAGGCCGCGAGCTCGTCAACTTCATGGAGCTCGACGAGGCCCGCCGGCACGTCGGCGGCGCCTACGAGTTCATGGGGGTCGCGGTGCGCGCGGCCGAGCGCGACGAGCGCCTTGACGAGATACGCCGCCTGGCGGCGGCCCTCGAGCGCGGCCTCGTCGACACCCGGACCCTGCCCCCGGCCGACATTGTGGCCGCCCTGCCCGCCGCCCTCGTCGCCGGCGGCGACCTCGGCCAGCTCGAGGCGATCGTCGAGCGCTACCGGCTGTCGCTGTATCCCGAGCGGGTCACCATCGACCTCGACGCGGCGGGACGGGTGGTCAGGGCCCAGGAGATCGCCGGTCTCCTAGAGCCGGGTCAGGTCGATCTAGGCACCCTTGTCGACGCGGATGCCCTCGCCGGCTGACTCCCCGGCGCGGCCGGCCGCCACCGAGGCGACGCGAACGTCGTCTACGGCAGTGTCCGGACCGCCCGCCGCATCCGCCCATCCCGCCGAGTCCACGCCCCCCGCCAGGTCGGTGCATCCTACGGTTCCCAAGACGCTGCTGCACATCCGCGGCCTGTCCGTCGGCTTCGGCGGCCCGCCGATCATCGAGGGCATCGACCTCGACGTGGGGGCCGGCCAGTTCGTCAGCCTCATCGGCCCGTCCGGCTCGGGCAAGACGAGCATCCTGCGGGTGGTGACCGGCCTCCTCGAGCCGCTGCAGGGCACCGTCGAACTCGGCGTGGCCCTCGGCGAAATCGGCTTCCTGTTCCAGGACGACGCGCTCCTGCCGTGGCGCACGGCGCGGCAGAACGTCGCCCTAGGCCTGCGCATCCGCGACGTCCCGCCGGCCGACGCCGACGCCCGGGCCGACCACTGGCTGACGACGCTGGGCCTCGCCGGCTACGGCGACCGCTTCCCCGCCCAGCTCTCCGGCGGCCAGCGCAAGCGCGTGGCCATCGCCCAGGTGCTGGCCCTGCGCCCGAGGCTGCTCCTCATGGACGAGCCGTTCGCCGCCCTCGACGCCATCGTCCGCACCCGCATCACCCAAGAGCTGCTGGACTGGGTCGAGCGCGACCGCCTAACCGTGCTGCTGGTCACCCACGACCTCGAGGAGGCGATCTGCGCCTCGGACGCGGTCGCCGTGCTCGGCCACGGCCCCCGGGCGGCGATGCGCGCGCGGCACGCCGTCGACATCCCGAGACCGCGCGACGTCCTCGACGCGAAGCAGCATCCCGCCTTCGGACCGCTGCTGCGCACGCTGTGGAACGACCTAACGGAGGGGAACGCCAGCGCGCGCGCCGCCTCCCGCGCAGCGACGGGCGGCACGTCGAGCCCGCCGGGAGGCACGGTGGAGGGCCCGCCCCCCCCCGTCGCTTCGGATGAGGCGAACCGATGACGGGAACTACCGCCGGCCCCGCCTTCCGCCGCGCGACCGCGCTGATGGTCTTGCTCGCGGTGTGGGAGTCGCTGTCCCGGATCGGCTGGCTCGACCCGTTCTACGCGCCGCCGCCGTCGGCGGTCGGCCGGGTCATGCTCGACCTCGCCGGCGGCGAGCTCTGGCCGCATCTCGGGGCCACCGCCACCGCGGCCATCGCCGGCCTCGCCGCCGGCCTCGCCATCGGCATCGTGCTCGGGTTCGCGGCGGCCCTGCTCCCGCGGCTAGCCGAGCTGCTCGAGCCGGTCATGATCCTGCTCAACGCGATCCCCCGGGTCATCCTCGCCCCGCTATTCGTCATCTGGCTCGGCATCGGGCTTGCGTCGAAACTCGCGCTGGCCACCATTCTCGTCGCCGTGCTCATCTTCTTCGCCGTTTTCAACGGCATTAAGGAGGTGGACCGCCGCCTCGTCGAGCGGGTCCGCACCCTCGGCGGCGGGCACCGCGTCCTGGTCCGCGAGGTCTACGTCCCGTCGGTCACCGCCTGGGTGATGGGAAACTTCAAGGTCGCGGTGGGCTTCGCCTTCACCGGCGCCGTCGTCGGCGAGTTCGTCGCGTCGAGCCGCGGCCTCGGCTACCTGCTCCAGTTCGCGCAGAGCACCTACAACGCGGCCCTGACCCTCGCCCTCATCGTCATCATCATGACGTTCGTGCTACTGCTGTTCGCCCTCGCCGGCCGCCTTGAGCGCCGCCTGCTGCGCTGGCGATTCTCGTAGTACTCCGGTTGGGGCAGGGAGCGATCAAGCTCAGTACAGCCGGTTGCGGGCGGCCTCGTCCAGCGACGCATCAATGGCGGCGGCGTCCGCGCCCCGGATCTGGTCGGCCAGCATCTGCCCGTAGGTCGGGAGGCTCGAGCGTTCGACGTGCGCCGCGGGGTCCCACAGGCGGGCGCGGATGAGGGCCTTGGCGCAATGCAGGAAGGCCCGTTCGACGGTTACGCGCAGCACCGACACGGGGGGCCGGCCTTTCATCGAAAGAGGGGCCAGCACGTCGGCGTCGGTGACGATCTCCGCCGTGCCGCTGACCCGGAGCGTCTCGTTCATGCCCGGCACGAGGAACAGGAGCCCGACGTGGGGCTGGGCGACGACGTTCCTCAACGAATCGGTGCGGTTGTTCCCGGGGCGATCCGGAATCAGCAGGGTCCGCTCGTCCGGCACCGCGACGAACCCGGGAACGTCGCCACGGGGAGACACCTCGGCCCTGCCGTCGGCACCCGCGGTGCTGAGGACGCAAAACGGCGAGAGGGCGATGAAGCGCCGGCAGTGCCGGTCGAGATGGTCGAGGACCTTCTGCCGCGACCGCTCGCTCGGCTCGCCGTAGACGCTGCGCAGCTCCGACTCGCTCATGATGGGCATGACCGTACCTCCCGCGTGGCCGCCGCGAATCGGTGGCGCGCCCGGGCAACCCGCCCGGCCGCCGGCGCCCGCGCCACGCGGCCGAAAGCGCCACTGCTGCTCCACGCCAGCCTGCGCTCCCGCAACCTGCTCGACATCCGCCCACAACTCCGATGATGAAACCTGCAAGTACTCCCATCCGTTCAGATGCGAGTACTTTCCTCAATTCTCATTACTGACCGCCGTTCGGCCGCGACGGGTCGTAGATCGGGCGATTCATCGGCCGCGTCGTCAGTGCTCCGATCTGAAGCTGCCTGACCCGGCCGACCGCTATATCGACGTATCCCCGCACCACGTCGCAACCGTAGGCGATCCGATCGTGCTTCATGGCCGCGAGCGCGGTCGAGCCCACGCCCATGTAGGGATCGAGCACCGTATCCCCCGCATCGGTCATGGACAGAACCAGCCGTTCGGCGAGCTCCACCGGGAACTGGCACGGGTGCACGGTCTTCTCCGGGTGGTTGTTCTTGACGTTCGGGAACGCCCATACGTCGCTCGGATTCTTCCCCTTGGGGTTACAAGAAAGCTCGCCCGCGCGGGGTCCCCTGAAGTAGCGCTTGTTGGGGTACTTCGATGGCACCCGAATAGGATCCAGGTTCCACGTATAGTCATCCGACTTCGTCCACCAATTGATGGTTTCGTAGCGACCGGAAAGCCGCTTCGTGCAGTGCAGTCCGTGACCGAACGTCCAGACGATGCGATTCCGCATCAGCAGCCCGAGTTCGCGGAACACAGGCCACAGCACCACGTCGAGCGGGATGATCTCCCCGCCCTCGACATAGTTCCCGACCTGCCAGCACAACGAACCCCGCGGGTGCAGGACACGCACGCACTCACGGATGACCCGTTCCTGTTCCGTCAGATAGCTGTCCAACCGTCCGCGCGCCTCGTACTCCTTGCCTATGTTGTACGGCGGCGACGTCACGACGAGCTTGCATTGTTCATCTCTAATGCTGGACAAGAAATCAAGGTTGTCGGCACACGCCAGCCGATGCGGCGGCTCGATGACCGACGTGGGCGGATCGCGGCGCCACAGCAGGGGTTGATCCGGACGCCCGGACGTGCCGGCCGCGCGCGCGCGCCGTGTTCTGCTTTCTGACTGTCTCTGGCTCGATTCTTGCATGGCACGTGGAAGTTCCGACCGCCCAGCTCACCGCCCACAGATGATCTCATGGTGCACGACGCCGACAATGAGTGTCAACGGGAATCTCGGCATCTCGTATACAATGCTCCGAGGCGTCTGGGAACGAATCCGATCGACGACCCGGCGCATGGGGAGGAAACCTGCGATGAAATCGACCCGACTCGTCCTCGCGCTCGCCGGGATGCTGGCGGCGCTCGCCGCCGCGCCCGCGACGGCCCAGGAGGCCGGCTTCCACCACATTCACATCACCGCCTCGAGCCCGTCCGAGGGCGTGCGCTGGTACGTCCGGCACCTCGACTGCCAGCCCGTGGCCGACCGGCCCGACACCGCCGACTGCGGCAGCGCCGAGCTGACCTTCATGGTGCAGCCGACCCTCGGCAGCACCCAGGGCACCGGGGTCAACCACATCAGCTTCTCGTATCCGGACCTCGCGGCCAAGATGGCCGAGCTCGAGGCGGTCGGGGTGCGGGGCTCGGGCGTGCGGCTGCAGCGCTTCCCCGACGGGTCGACCTGGCGCGACGTGCCCGGCCTGTACAAGCTCGGCTACATCTTCGACCCGTGGGGCACCCGCATCCAGATGGTCGAGGACCACGACACCCTGGGCTTCCACCACGTGCAGTTGAGCGCCGAGGACCCGGACGCGACGCTGGCGTGGTACCGCGACGTGCTCGGCGGCGAGCCGGCGAGCCTGCGGGGACAGATCGACGCCCTGCGGTTCGGCGACGTCTGGGTGCTCGTGTCCGAGCACGAGCTGGGCGTGCCGGCGTCGACGGTGGGGCGCGCCATCGATCACATCGCGTTCGTGGTCGACGACCTCGACGCCGCCGCGGCCGGGATGGCCGAGTTCGACGTCGTCTTCGAGCAGGAGCCGTCGGTGCCCGCGAACGCCCGCGCCCAGGTCCAGCGGGCTCTCCTCGTCGCCCCCGACGGCGTGCGCCTGGAGGTGGTCGAGACGGGCTGGGCGGGCCTGGAGATGGACCGCCCGGTGGAGGTCGCCACCGCCGACCTCGAGCCCTACGACGTCCCCCGCACCCCGTGGGGCGAGCCCGACTTCCAGGGCGTGTGGACCGGCAACTCCGCCCACGGCATCCCCCTCGAGCGCCCCGAGGAGCTGGAGGACATCGAGTCGCTGACCCCGGAGGAGGCCGAGGCGCGGCGCGAGCGCGGCACCCTCGGCAGCATCTGGGGCTACGAGCGCGAGTGGCGCGACACCACCCTGGGCTACGTCAAGACCGCGCCGTCGCGGCAGGTCGCGATGGTCGTCGACCCGCCCGACGGGCGCATCCCGCCGCTGACCGCCGAGGCCGAGGCGCGCCTCGCCAACCGCGTGGACACGTCGGGCGTGGGCCGCATCGCGGACGGCCCCGAGGACCTCAGCCTGTTCGTGCGGTGCATCACCCGCGGCCTGCCCGGCCTCATGATGCCGTCCATCTACAACAACGGCCTGCAGATCGTGCAGGGGCCGGGGTTCGTCGCCATCCAGAAGGAGATGATCCACGAGACGCGGATGATCCCGACCGAGCCGCGCCCCGCCCCCGGCCCCGGCCTGAGCTCGTGGCTGGGCATCCCCCAGGGCCGCTGGGAGGGCGACACCCTGGTGGTCGAGACCACGAACTTCAACGGACGGGCACCCTACCGCGGGTCCACCGAGAACCTGCGGCTGACCGAGCGCTTCACCCGGCTCGGCCCCACCGTGCTCGAGTACCAGTTCACCGTCGACGACCCCGCGACGTGGACCCGGCCGTGGACCGCCATGTTCCGGTACGACAAGGACGACGAGCAGTACGAGCTGGTCGAGTACGCCTGCCATGAGGGCAACTACGGGATGACCAACATCCTGAGCGGCGCCCGGGCGCGCGAGCGGGCGGAAGAAGGCGGCCAGCAGTGACGGCGCAGCGCGGCACGATGCGAAGCGTGCACACGCCGGGGGCGGCGGCCGCCGCCAAGGCCAACCGCAAGCGGGCGGCCCGCGCGGCGGCGAAGGAGCGCGCCTACTATCAGCGCTCCTACAACGAGATGGCCGCTGTCCGGCGACGCACCGAGCGGTACCTCGCCCAAGGCGGTCGGGTCTGGGGACCCGCCGACTACATCTACTGGGGTGTCTTCGTGTACCTCTGGGGGTCGATGTGGTTATGGTGATCGTCACGATGCCGAAGAGGCTCCGTGGCGGTCCGCCCTACACCGCCCTAGTCGCCCCGCTGCTCCTCGTCTCCCTGGCCGTCCTGCCCGCGCCGGCAGCCGGCCAGGGCGCCGAGCCGGTCACCCGGGCCGAGTTCGACCGGTGGATGGAGGAGATCTCCAACTGGGGCCGCTGGGGCCCCGAGGACGAGCTGGGCACCCTCAACCTGATCACCGACGAGACCCGGCGGGCCGCCGCCGGGCTCGTCGAGCACGGCGTCTCGGTGTCGATGGCCCTCGACCTGAACACCCGACGGGACGCCCTGAACGCCAACCCGTTCGAGCACACCCTGTCGACCTCGCGCTTCGCCGATCACGAGGTGGCGGGCGACGTCTACAGCGTGCAGTACCACGGGTTCGCGCACTCGCACGTGGACGGGCTGCCCCACTTCGCCCACAAGGGCCGGATGTACAACGGGTTCCCGGTGAGCGGGCTGCGCGAGGACGGGGCCGAGCGGCTCGGCATCCACAACGCGCGGAACGGCATCGTGACCCGCGGCGTGCTCATCGACATGCCGCGGCACCGCGGCGTCGACTACATCGAGCCGGGCACCGCGCTCACCGCCGAGGACCTCGAGGAATGGGAGGCGGCCACCGGCGTCCGCGTCGGCAGCGGCGACGTGCTGCTCATCCGGACCGGCCGCTGGGAGGCGGTGCGGCAGCTCGGGCAGTGGAACTTCGTGGAGCGCGCGGCCGGCTCGCACGCCTCGGTCGCCAGGTGGCTGAAGGAGCGGGATGTCGCCGTCATCGGCAGCGACGGCGTCAGCGACGTCATGCCCTCGGGCATCGACGGGCTCGCCAACCCCCTCCACGAACTCGTCATCGTGGGGCTCGGCATGCCCATACTCGACAACCTCGACCTCGACGCGGTCGCGGAAGAAGCGGCCCGCCGCAGCCGGTGGGAGTTCCTGTTCGTGGGGGCACCGCTAAGGGTCGTGGGCGGCACCGGATCGCCGCTGAACCCGCTCGCCGTGTTCTGACGCGGCGCGGGGTGATGCCGGTCACGCCGCGCGCGTCTCCCGGCGCCGTGGGTTCTTGCAGGAACTGCCCATGACCTTGGGGATCGAGTTGGAACGCGAGGACGATGGCCGGTGGCTCGCGGAGGTGCCGGCCCTCGCCGGGGTGATGTGCTACGGCGAAACGCGGGACGACGCCATCGCCCGGGTCCAGGCGCTAGCCCTCCGGGTCATCGCTGATCGGCTGGAGCACGGCGAAACGGGACCGACGCTGCTCCGATTGTCCTTCGAGGCGGCGTGAGTCGTTGGCAGGCGACGAAAGCCCATCGCGTGCTCGCCGCCCTCCTCCGAATCGGCTGGACCATGAAGCGGCAAAGCGGCTCGCACCGCACGTTGCAGCGCGCCGGCTGGGCGAACTTCGTATTCGCCTTTCACGAGAAGGAGGAGATCGGTCCCCGGATGCTGGCCCGCATCGCGCGCCGGACCGGACTCACGCCCGAGGACCTGTAGCAACCGGCGTCAGAACGGCGCGCCGGTTGCCCTTCCCATTCGCAGCCTTCTCAGTCCCGTCCCGCCGCGCGGCGGCCGACCTCGATCATCTCGGGGCCACCGATCAGCACGCGGAACCCCTCGCGGATGCGCCGCTCGACGTCGCCCGGCCCCGCCGTGATTGCGCACGGCAGCCCCGCCGCGGTGGCGGCGCGCAGCACCGTCTGCAGCGCCTCCTCGGTCGCCTCGGCGTCGCCGCCGTAGGCCATCCCGAGGTCGCCGGGGGCCGCCATCAGCATGCTGACGCCGGGCACCGCCGCGATCTCCTCCACGTTGGCGATACCGATCTTGTTCTCGATCTGGATCATGTTCAGCAGCTCGCCCTGCGGGTCGAGGGGCCACACGTCGGCCTTCGCGATGTACTCGGCGCCCGGGACGCCCCAGTAGCGGACCGCGTTGCCGGGGCCCGAGCCGCGCAGACCCTCGGGCTCGGCGTCGGCGGCGCCGACCCGCTGGGGATAGCGCATCGACCGGATCACGTGCAGGGCCTGCTCGGCGGTCTCGATGTGCGGCGCGATGATGCCATGCGCCCCCTGGTCGAGGGCGTTCTTGATCATCCACTCGTTCATCTCGCGGCCGTTGGCGGGAATGCGGACCCACACCGCCTTGTCGGTGCCGGGCCGGCCGCGGCGCAGGATCTGCGCGGGGTCGAGCAGGTACTGCATGTAGTCGCGCAGCTCGACCATGTCGAGGGGCCCGTGCTCCATGTCGAAGAAGATGTAGTCGGCGTCGGAGCGGGACATGTCGACGGCCCCCGAGGCCCCCGACTCGACGTTGGCGAACGAGCCGAAGACGACCTCGCCGTCGGCGAGGAGCTGCACCACGTCGAGCAGGTGGTCGGGCCCCTGCGCGGCGGGCCGGGCGGGGGCGGCCGCCAGGGCGGCGGCGGCGGCGAGGGCGGCGGCGAGGCAGGCGGCCCGCCGGGGGTTCGGCATTGCGGTCATGATCGGTTCCTTTCCGAGGTCATCGTCCGTTCCTCCCTGCCGAGGCGAAGCGCGATTCACTTCGCGGGGAGGGTGTAGCTCGCCATCCAGTTGATGCCGAACTTGTCCGTCCAGTGCCCGAAGTACGAGCCCCAGAACGTCTCCTGCAACGGCATCAGGACCTTGCCGCCGGCCGACAGCGCCGCAAACACCTCGTCGCAACGCTCCCGGCTCTCGACCTCGATGGAGACGGAGAAGTTGTTGCCGACGACGACCGGCGGCCCGAACCCCTTGGCGCTGTCGCTGCCCATCAGGACGCTCGACCCGACGGGCAGCGACACGTGCATCACGCGGTCCTTCTCGCCCTCGGCCACGGGCATGTCCGGCGGCCCGTCCCCGAAGGTCTGGAACGTCTGGAACTCCCCGCCGAAGACGGAGCGGTAGAACTCGAACGCCTCGCGGCAGTTGCCGTCGAACGTCAGATACGTGCTCAGCGACATGTCTCCTCCTGATGCGAACGCGAACAGCGGTGTTGAAGCCTCACAGCATACCTGACATCGACGAAGCCGAGGGTTCGCTCCGGTTCAGGGGTCCAGGGGCGGGGGCCGCCGTCCCTCGCGGTGAGGACGAGAGTTCGCTCCGGTTCAGGGGGCCCAGGGGACGGGGCCGCCGTCCCTCGCGGTGAGGAACCCGGCGTCGACCTCCCCGTACCAGGCGTGCAGCCGGGCTCGCAGGTCGGCCACCCGCGCCGGATCGCGTTCCGCGAGGTCGGCGCGCTCCCCAAGGTCCTCGGAGAGGTCATGGAGCTGGACGCGCCCGTCCTCGTAGCGTTCCAGCAGCTTCCACCGACCGAGCCGGATCGCGCCGCCGGGAAAGCCGCCCTGATTGGAGTAGTGCGGACCCCGCCTGCATTTCGCGGGCGGCGGTGTCCGAAGCCCACGAGAGCGAAGACCTAGCGAAGGCCGCGGCGACGTCCGGCGGTTGCGCCGTCAATGGTATAATGTTGTGCTTTGGTCACCTGACGAGGAGCAGACAGTGAGGGCTGGGATTCATCCGCAATACCACGAAGTCGACGTGCGTTGCGCCTGCGGGGCGACATGGAAGACCCGATCGACCCGCAAGGAGCTGCGGCTCGAGATCTGCTCCAACTGCCATCCGTTCTTCACGGGCCGCCAGAAGCTCGTCGACACCGAGGGACGAGTCGAGCGGTTCACGAAGAAGTACGGCCAGCAGACGGTCGCCGCCCTCAAGGCCCGCCAGCAGCAGGCCCGCAAGGCGGCCGCCAAGGCCGCCGCCCCGGAGCCCCGGCGCCCGGAGCCCGCCGCCGAGACGAAGGCTGCCGCCGAGGCAAGCCCGCAGGCGGACGCCCCGGCTACGCCGGCCAGCTAGTCTGACGGGCCCAGCCGCTTCTCGACGGGCGTCAGCAGGAACGTCTCGACGTCGATGCCGCCGCCGAAGGGGGGTATCTCGATGGAGTTCACGCTCCGTGGCGCGGCGCTTTCGATCACGCCAGCCGACATCCTGACAGCTACGCGCGACGTTCGGCCGACCCCGATTGACGGGCGGAACAAGTACTTCGTCGAACTTCACGGACGGCGCTTCCCGATCAAGCAAGTCCTTCGGCTGGTCATCTGCCGGCCGGGGTTCGGCTTCGGAGCACAAGACGCGCATCGGATTCTCTCGCGGCTCGGCTTCAACGTCTCCGAGTTACGAAAGACCAGCGCCGACCCCGCCTCGTGCGAATGGCAATCCCGCCCGGTTGCTGGGTGCCGGAGCCAGGAACTGGGGCAACCACGAAGTCCTGAAACTGCTGGTGGTGTTCGAGATGGACGAGGACGGTTGGGAGGTCGCGAGCTGTCCGACGCTGCCCGGGTGCCACAGTCAGGGGCGGACGAGGAAAGAGGCGCTCGACAACATCCGGGAGGCGATCAGAGGCTATCTGGCGAGTCTGCGCGAGCACGACGCCGGAGACAGCGGACCGCCGTTTCCTGCGGCGGCCCGCAGGCGCGCGACGGCCGACTACTCCAGCTCGTCGACGATCACCTGGATGTTGCGCCGCACCCCCGCCGCGGCGGGCGCGTCGTAGTGCGAGTAGGCCTCGGGCAGCGACCACCCGGCGGCGATCTCGTCGACCGACTTGCCCTCGGCCCGGCCGTCGCGGACCATCTGCAGGAAGTCGCGGTTGAACGCGGCCCACTCGTTCAGGTCGGCCCACGTCATCTGGCCGCTGTGCCCGGTGATGATGGTGTCGATGCCGCCGATGTTGTCGTGGGCCTTCTGCAGGGTGTCGGGGATGTCGACGCCGCTGCCGCCGTTCTCGGCGTCGAGGAACGGCACCCGCTGGCCCAGGAAGACGTCGCCGGCGTGGAGGGTCCGCAGGGCCGGGAACGCGATCCAGGCGTCGCCGCCGGTGTGGCCGCGGCCGAAGTAGTAGAGGTCGACCCGGTCGTCACCGCTGCCCAGCGACATGCGGTCCGAGAAGGTGATCGTCGGCAGTCCGTGGCCGCCCGAATCGGCGAACACGTTGACGGGGGGCTCCGTCCGTCCCGTGTACGGCCGCATGACCTCCATGTTGGCCTTGGTGGTTTCGTGGGCCACGAACTGCACGTCCGCGAACGCCACGTTGCCGCTCACGTGGTCGTGGTGGCTGTGGGTGTTGATGAGCGTCGTCACCGGGTTGTCCGTCAGCTCCCCGATCTGCTCCAGGATCGGGGCGCCCCAGCCCGGGTTCTTGCTGTCGACGACGACGACCCCGTCGGTAGTGACGAACACCGCGGTGTTGCCGCCGCCGCCCTGGCCCCTGAGCACGTACAGGTTGTCCTGGAGCTGTTCGACCTCGATCTCCATCGGGCCGTCCTGCGCGGCGACGGCCGCGAGCGAGACGGCACCCACCCCGACCAACAAGGCGAGAACGATGCTGCGCTTCACGTCATGCCTCCTGACTGAGTGACGGCGGCGGGTGCCGCCGGTCCGTGCCGACGCCCGCCCGGGTCCCCGGTGCCGCGAGGCGGCCGGGCCGTGACGTAGTGTCCCGCGTGACCGGCACGGCCGTCAAGCCCGCGGCCGGCCCGCTCCCCCGACCTCCGCACGGGACCCGTCGACGCCGGCCCCGCGCGAGCCGCCGGTCTTCATTCCTGCTGATTCTCGATGACTTGGCGCAACGCCGTCAGAGCCTCCTGCGACCGGGCGTGCAGGCCGAGCGGTCCCGGCGCCGCCTCCCAACGGCGCACCGTCGCCGCCGAGACCTGAAGCAGGTCGGCGAACTCGGCGACCGAGAACCCGCCCCGCTCACGCAGCCCCGCAATCAGCGCCCCCGTGGGGCGGAAACCGGACGCCGCGGCCTCCCGGTCCGGCGGCGCGGGCGCGACCGGAGGGTCGGCGTTCGCCGGTGATTGCCGGTCTCGACGATCATCGAAACCCGCCCCGGGAGGCGGGGGCGCGGCCGGCGGGTCGGCGTTCACCGGTGACTGACGGTCTCGTGCCCGTCGATCACCGACACCGGCACCCGGAGGCGTGGCCGGCGGGTCGGCATTCGGCGATCGACGGGTCGACGCCTTCGTCGGCGTCTCCGGCGTCGTCGGTCCCGCCGCGGGGCTGGCCGGGGGCTGCCGCGCCGACGGCTGAAGTCCTGCGGGGGCGGTCTTCACCGGCGGCCGCGCCGACGGCTGCGATTCCACCTCGTTCCTTGCCGCAGGCGGCCGCGCCAACGTCTGCGGTCCCGCCCCGTTCCCGGCCGCGGGAGGCCGCGACGGCGGCGCCGGCTCCACCTGGGTGCTTGCCGCGGGCGGCGGCGCCGACGGCTTCGCTCCCGCCGCAGGGCTCGCCCCCGGACGCCGCACCCGCACGTGCGGGACCGGCGCCGCGGCCGCCCCCGGACGCCGCGCCCCCACGTGCGGGACCGCGGCGGTGCCCGCCCCCGGCCGCCGCGCCCCCACGTGCGGGACCGGCGCCGTGGCCGCCTCCGGCCGCCGCGCGGACCGCTGCGGCGCCGCCGCCGTGCCCGTCCCAAGCTGCCGCGAGGGCGGCACCGGCGTGCCGTCCGCCGCGGTCGGATCGATCTCGAAGCCGCCACCGACGCGCCCGTCGGCCGGGTCGTCCACGGTCGCCCCACCGCGCGGCGGCGGCGTGTCGGCGGCAATCAGCTCCGCCTCGTCGACGCCGCGCAGGTGGAAGAGCAGCTCCGGGCTGTCGTCGAGACGGCTGCCGACGCCGTAGATCACCGCCGCCGCGTGCCGGCACGCCGCGGCCCCGTCCGGACAGTCGCACGTCAGCTCGATGTCGTCCGGTCTCGGGAACAGGCCGGTGTCGCGGTGGGTGAAGACCTCCATCACCCGGTCCGGCAGCCGGCCCTGCAGCAGTTCGATGACCGATCCGATCCGCCCCGCGCACGCGGTCCTGATCGCCTCCCAGGCCGGCCGGTCGAGTCTCCTGACGCGCACGACGACCCGGTAGATCTCCTGGCCGGCCACCATCGCCTCGACCCGGCCGGCCCCTATCGCCAGGTGACAGACCGAGCCGTTGCGCAGGTAGGTGCGGCCGAGCGGCAGGCGGTTCGCGTAGTCGGAGAACGATTCCAGGTGCTCGCACCAGCGCCGGCCCCAGAAGCTGCCGGCGATGGTGCGGCCCCGCAGCTCGACCGGCTGCACCTTCATCCCCTGTTCGCGCAACTCGCGCATCTTCACCAAGGCCCGGGCGCGCCGGACGCCGACCGGCACGTAGCGTGGATACCAGTACATCGTTCCGTCCTGTCAGTCAGTCCTCTACCCGTGGATTCGCGCGCATGATGTCCGGCGGACCGGATCGATCAGCTCGTCGTTGGAGAGCTCGCTGAGGCCGATCCCGCGGGCCGCCGCCGGGGAGATCATCGGCCAGTCGCCGCATTTCGGCAATCCCTCCGATCGATCTTTATCCTCGATCGTGCCGAGCGTGACAAACCGCTGGACCTGCACGTCCGCGGCGCTGGCCGGTGTGGAAAACGCGATGGGCGGCCTGATTCCCGGACCGCCGGGTTCCGCCGGCGGTCGAAGTGGATGACGTGGGACACCGCGTCAGGTTCAGCCCCGTGCCCGACTGGCGTCAGAACAGCGACCGCGACTGGCCCCCGTCGACGGTGACGCAGGCCCCGGTGACCCAGCTCGCGCGGGGGGAGGCGAGGAAGGCTACCACGTCGCCGACCTCCTCGGCGCGGCCGAAACGGCCGAACGGGATCTCGCGCCGGACGAAGGCGGCCATGCCCTCGGGGTCGGCCGTCTGGCGCTTCGCCCACGAGCCGCCGGGGAACGAGATCGAGCCGGGGGCCACGCTGTTGACCCGGATATTGTCGGCCGCGAGCTCGCCGGCGAGGGACTTCGCGAGGCTGATTTCGGCCGCCTTGACCGCGTTGTAGGTCATGCGCCCGCCCGACTCCCGGCCCCAGATCGAGGCGATCATCAGGATGACCCCGCCGCCCCGCGCGCGCAGATGCGGCACCGCGAGCCGCGACGCGCGGATGGCGGGGTGCAGGGTCTGGTCGAGCGCCGCCCGCCACTCGGCGTCGGTGGCCTCGGTTATCCCCCCGCCGCCGGCCTTGCCGACATTGTTGACGAGGATATCGAGCCCGCCGAACGCCTCGACGGCGCCGTCGATGACCCGCGCCACCCCGGCCTCCGTGCTCAAGTCCGCCTCGATCCCGATGACGCCCCCTTCCGCGGCGGCGCCGGGCGGGTCGGCGGCGGCGCGCTGGCCGGCGGCGGCGGCGCGCGCGTCAGCCGCGGCGCGCAGCTCGGCCACGGCTTCGGCCAGCCGCTCGGCACCGCGGGCCGAGAGGCACACCCGGGCGCTTTCGGCCACGAGCGAGCGGGCGCTGGCCAGGCCCAGGCCGCGGCTCGATCCGGTGATGACGGCCACCTTGCCGTCGAGCTGCAAATCCATGGAGGTAGTTCACCCCGCCGACAGCCTTTTCGGTGGTTCTGATCCGTTCCGTCCTGTCGAGCACCGCCATCCGCCGACTTGGGCAGAGGCGGGGCAACACGGCATAATACGGAACGACTCAGATGTTGACCGCCGCCACCCTCGGCATGACTTGCTACGGGCTGTACTCGCTGGGTACGGGTCTGGTCGACCTGTTCGGGGCCTCTCGGCTCGATCTGTTGGCCAACGTCGGGCTGATTCTCCTCGGCGCCATGCTCGTGCTGGCGGGGCTCCTGGTCCGGGTCGGCCTCCCCGGCAGCTTGGCCCTCGCGCTGGCCGCCCTCTTCGGGCTGCAGTCGCTGGCTCTCCACAACGCCTGGCATCTATACGGGCTGATCGCTCCCGAGCCCCAGATCGCCCGCGCCTTGTTCGCGGCGGTCCTCGTCGCCCTAGCCTACTTCGGCGGCCGGAGCGACGACTCTCCTTGATACCTCCCGTCCCGCCCTCGCACTCGCCGCGAGGGGCGGGCGAGGCCACCGAACCGTCAGGAGCATCCGCTGGTGGCGCCGCAGTTGACGCACTTGTAGCAGCTTCCGTTGCGGATCATGATGGCGCCGCAGGTGGAGCACGACGGCGCGTCCTCGTCGTTCTGGATCGCGAACGGCGCGCTCCGGCCGCCCGTACCCGGCCCGCCCGACCCGTCGTTCGCGGCGCGGGCCGCGGGCTCGCCGGAATCGACCGGCCCCCCGGCCGGCACGTTGACCCCCGCGCGGTACTGCGCCTCCGGCGACAGGAACTTCGTGGCCATCCACCGGAAGATGTAGTCGACGATCGACTTGGCGATCGCCACGTCCCGGTTCCGGGTCCGTCCCGACGGCTCGAACCGCACGTGGCTGAACTTGTCCACCAGCACCTGGAGCGGCACGCCGTACTGCAGCGCGTAGGAGACGGCCTGGGCGAAGGCGTCGGCGAAGCCGGAGATGGTCGACCCCTCCTTGGCCATCACGAGGAAGATCTCGCCCGGGGCGCCGTCTTCGAAGAGCCCGACGGTGATGTACCCCTCGTGCCCGGCGATGTCGAACTTGTGGGTGATGGCCTGGCGCTCGTCCGGAAGCCGACGCCGGGACGGCCCCTCGCCGGCCGCGGCGGCCGCCGGCCCGGCCGGCGAATCGGTCCGGCTCGTGTTCAACGGCTGGGTGCGCTTGCTGCCGTCCCGGTAGATGGACACCGCTTTCGTACCGAGGCGCCACGCGTCGAGGTACGCCCGCTCGATCTCCTCGACGGTCGCGTCGGGCGGCACGTTGATGGTCTTCGAGATGGCCCCGGAGATGAACGGCTGCACCGCCCCGATCATCCGGATGTGCCCCATGTGGTGGATCGACCGGCTCCCGCGGGCCGGCTTGAAGGCGCAGTCGAACACCGGCAGGTGCCCGGGATCGAGATTCGGCGCGCCCTCGATCGTCTCGTGCTCGTCGATGTACGCCACGATGGCCTCGACCTGCGGCCCGTCGTACCCCAGGTTGCGCAGGGCCATCGGGACGGTCGTGTTCACGATCTTCATCAACCCGCCGCCCACGAGCTTCTTGTACTTGACGAGGGCGATGTCCGGCTCGACCCCGGTGGTGTCGCAGTCCATCATGAACCCGATGGTGCCGGTGGGGGCGAGCACCGTGGCCTGGGCGTTGCGGTAGCCGTGGGCCCCGCCCAGCTCGACCGCGTCGTCCCAGGCGCGGGACGCCGCCGCGAACAGCGTCCCGGGGACGCGCTCGGCGTTGACGCCCCGCAGGGCGTCGCGGTGCTTGCGCATCACCCGCAGGAACGGCTCGCGGTTCCCGTCGAACCCCGCGAACGGGCCGCCGTTGTCGCGGGCGATGCGGGCCGACTGCGCGTAGGCCTCGCCGGTCATCAGCGCGGTGAGGGCGGCGGCCCAGTCCCGCCCCTCGTCGCTGTCGTAAGGGATGCCCCGCGACATCAGCAGCGCCCCGAGGTTGGCGTAGCCCAGGCCGAGGGGCCGGTAGTCGTGGCTGTTGCGCGCTATCGCCTCCGTCGGATAGCTGGCGTTGCCCACGATGATCTCCTGCGCGGTGATCATCGTCCGCACCGCGGCCGAGAAGGCGGCGGCGTCGAACCGCCCCTCCCCGTCCAGGAACCGCATGAGGTTGAGCGACGCGAGGTTGCACGCGGAGTCGTCGAGGAACATGTACTCCGAGCAGGGGTTCGAGGCCTTGATGCGGTCGGTGTTCGGACACGTGTGCCAGTCGTTGATCGTCGTGTCGAACTGCATGCCGGGGTCGCCGCATACGTGGGTGCCCTCGGCGATGAGGCGCATCAGGGCGCGGGCCCGGTGGGTCTCCATGACCTTCCCGTCGATCACGGCCCGCGTCTCCCACTCCTCGTCGTCGACGACCGCGCGCATGAAGTCGTCGGGCACCCGCACGCTGTTGTTCGAGTTCTGGAAGAACACCGACGAGTACGCGGTGCCCGTGAACGACCCGTCGTACCCGGCGTCGATCAGCGCCCAGGCCTTCTTCTCCTCGTCGACCTTGCAGTTGATGAACTCGACGATGTCGGGGTGGTCGGCGTTCAGCACCACCATCTTCGCGGCCCGCCGGGTCTTCCCGCCCGACTTGATGACCCCGGCGAACGCGTCGTAGCCTTTCATGAACGAGACCGGCCCCGACGCGGTCCCGCCGCCGCGGAGCAGCTCGCGCGACGACCGGATCGACGACAGGTTGGTGCCGGTCCCCGACCCGTACTTGAACAGCATCCCCTCGGTCCTGGCGAGGGTCAGGATCGACTCCATCGTGTCGTCGACCGAGTTGATGAAGCAGGCCGAGCACTGCGGGGCGGCCTCGAACCCGCAGTTGAACCAGACCGGGCTGTTGAACGCCGCCTTCTGGAAGACGAGCAGGTGCTTCAGGTCGTCGCTGAACGCCCGCAGGTCGGCCTCGGCCGCGAAGTAGCGCTGATCGTCGGCCCATCGGGTGATGGTGTCGACCACCCGCCCGATGAGCTGCTTCACGCTCCGCTCGCGCTCCGGCGTGCCCAGCACGCCGCGGAAGTACTTCGACACCACGATGTTGGCGGCCTGCTGGGACCAGAACGCGGGGACCTCCGCGTCGCGCTGCTCGAAGACCGCCTCGCCCCGCTCGTTGCCGATGACCGCGCTCCTCGACTCCCATTCGATCTCGTCGAACGGATCCGACCCTGCGCGCGAGAAGTACCGCGGGAACTCGAGGCCCCCGCGATCGGGCGTCGACGGCTGTGCGTCCACCGGCGGCGCGACGGCCTCGGGCTCACGAACGGCGCTTTCCTGCATCGAGCAACTCCTCGGGGACGCCACCCCGCGTGGCGCGTCGGACGTGCGGTCTTCGGGGCCTCCGTGCACCGCGGTCTCGGCCGGCCGCTAACGACGATCCCGACTCCGGGAGTCGACGGTCGCAGAGACGCGCAAGGACCGCGGAATCCAGGGCCGGCGCTCGGCCGAAACCGGGTGCCGCATCAAGCCCCGCAACTCTTTGCCGCCGGTGTCCGCGCGTCGCCCCGATGTCGTGGTGCATGGCACTCGAAACGTGCGTATCTTCAGGCCTTTGCATCTCTCATGTCAAGCACTAAAGCACTACATGTTGGGTGCCGCGCTTTCCCATCGCCTAGATATAGGCCATCGTCATATAGGCCATCGTCAACCGCTGGAGGCGTCGGCGTGTGATACAGTCCGGCCATGTCGTGCGGAGAGCCGACGGTGGATCCGCCCGCCGAAACGGACGTTCCAGCCGATGATCAGGCCGAGTTCGCCGCCGTGGACCCGGGGTCCGAGCCGTCGCCGTACCCTCGGCACCATCGGCGCCTGGCCGCCGCGGGCGAGGTCGTCCTCTGCTCCGGATTCCCGACCCAGTTGACCCTCGTCGTGCTGCTCGGACTGCTGGGGGCGGGGCCGACCGACGGCTCGGGCGAGCTCTCGCTCGCCTACGTCGTCACCTTGTCGCTGCTCGACGCGGCGGTGATCCTGGCTCTGGTGTGGATGCTGATGCGCGCCCGCGGCGAGCACCCCGTCGCCGCGATGGTGGGCCGGCGCCCGATCCGGTCGGAGCTGCTGCTCGGACTGGCCCTCGTGCCCGCCGCGCTCCTGGTCGTCGCGGCCGCGTTCGCGGTCCTGTCCCGAGTCGCCCCCGATCTGCGCAACGTCCCCGAGAACCCCCTCGAAGCGCTCATCACCACGCCCGCGGCCGCGATCACCTTCGCCGCGGTGGCGGTCGTGGCCGGCGGGCTGCGGGAAGAGGTGCAGCGCGCCTTCATCCTGCGCCGCTTCGAGCAGCACCTCGGCGGCGCCGCGGTGGGACTGGTGGTGTTCAGCGTGGCCTTCGGCCTGGGCCACCTCGTGCAGGGCCGGGACGCGGCGGTCATCACCGGCCTGCTGGGCGCCCTGTGGGGCCTCCTCTACCTGAGCCGCGGCAGCATGGTCGCGCCGTTCGCCTGTCATGCCGGCTTCAACGCGATGGAGGTCCTCATCGCCTACGTCGGGGGCGGCGGAGGATGACCGGCGGCGGAGCCCCCGCTCCGCGCCGGCGCCCCGCCGCGGACCCCGCGTTGCGCCGCGATCGGCGGGGCGTCCGCCCGACAGGGCGCGACGAGGGAGGCCCATCGAGAATCGGTGACCGGGGAAAGACGCCGTCAGGCAGGATGCGCCGCCGGTCGAAGGCAACGGCGCCCTCCGCCACGGGGCCTCGGATCACGGCGCGACCCGGATGACCGCCGCGCGGGCCGGGAGCGAGGCCAGCCAATCGTCGATCAGGGCGCGCCGGGCCGCCGCCGACGCCCCGCTCGGCCGCGCCGACGGCGGGAACCGCCGCGCGAGATAGCGCTCGATACGCAGGTCGTCCCGCACGACCTGCTCGAGGTCCCGCCGCGCATAGCCCGTCGCCGCGAGCGCGGCGTCGAGCGCGCCCGAACCGCCGACATGCCGCTCGATCCGCGCCAGGCCGGCGTCGACCTCGCCCGGAGGCGGATCTTCGACGACGTAGCGGGCCGCTTCGTCGAGAATCAGACGACGCTCGATCAAGCGCTCCAGAGCGGGCGGAACCGGGTCGGCCGCCCCCGGCGGCTCCACCAAGCCCGTTTCCAGGAACAGGCGGACGTCCGACAACAGGATGACCTGTCCGCCGACCACGGCGAGTACGCGGTCGAGGAGCTGCTCGGCCGCCGGCGGCGGCCGGACGCCGGGCGCCGGGCGCCAACCGCCGCCGGCGGCCAGGGCGCCCGCGACCGCGCACAGCCAAACGACCCGCCCCCGCCGCCTCGGCGCCATCAGCCGCCCCCCGCGCCACACCGCACGAATCTCCCCGGCCTTCCAGCCCGCCGACCGTCGCCCGCCGCGGCTCGGCGCCCAGCCGGCGCCCGCAGGCGTACGCGCCGTTCTACGGCGCAGACGCCTAGAACGCCTGCCCGATGCTGAGGTGCAGCGCCGTCAGGGGCTCCCGCCCGCCCGCGAACTCCCGCCGGTCCAGCTTGAACCCCAGGTCGACCCGGATCGGGCCGATCGGCGAACGATACCGCACCCCGAAGCCGGCCGCCCCGCGGACGCGCGTCAGGTCGAAGTTGCTCACCCGGTCGATCACGTTGCCCGCATCGAGGAAGCCCACCACCTGGAGCGGTCCGAAGACCGGCACGCGCAGCTCCGAGTTCAACACGACCATCGCGTTTCCGCCGGTCGGGAAGCCGTTCGCGCCGATGGTCGACTCGTCGCCGAGCCGGTCGAGCGCGAACCCCCGGACGGTGGAGTCCCCCCCCGCGAAGAAGCGCTCGCTCGCGGGCAGGCCGTGGATGAAGGTCAGCGTCGCCACCTCCCGCAGCTCCGGCACGCCGTCGTCGTTCAGCACCAGCGTCGTCGCCCGGAGGAGCGTGGTCGTGAAGCTCCGGGCGAGCCCGAGGCGCGCGCCGGCGGCGAAGACCGCCCCGCCCGGCAACCCCCGGTACAGGAACC
The DNA here is from genome assembly GCA_963664545.2 of Vicinamibacterales bacterium. GTDB lineage: Bacteria > Acidobacteriota > Vicinamibacteria > Vicinamibacterales > UBA8438 > JAJEEA01. The sequence goes on from OY761475.2 coordinate 6,826,450, forward strand.
CCTGAAGAACGGTCTTGGCGAACCCCACGGCCGAGCCGATCCGGGAAGACGACGCCTCGACGTCGACCGCCAGCAGGGTGCCCCCGGTCGGCTCCAGCGGATCGGTCCGCGTGTCCCGCACCAGGCCGGCCGAGAACGTCGAGAGCGTCACCTCCGGAAACAGCCGGTCGACGAGCGGGCGGTCCTCTGACCGCAACTGCTCGTTCGCGATCCGGTTCACCCCGTAGGTATGGCCGACCCGCCCCGTCGTCCGGGGCCCGACGACCCGCCGCAGCTCGGTGTTCACCCCGCGACTGATCAGGTCGAAGCTGGGCCGGATGACCTGCTCGGCGAACCCCGACACGAGGAGGTCCCCCGACTGCCCGAACGCCCGCGGCTCGCGGAAGTTCAACAGGAACCGGTACTCGTTGAACCCGAGATCGGTGCGGGAGACATCCTCGGCCGGAGCGCCCTGCGGCCACAGGCTGACCCGGGTGTACAGATCGATGGACCGGTTCTTGCCCCACAAGTTGCGCCGGCCGATCTCGAAGAACCCGCGCGGGGCGAACTCTATGCGCTCGGCCGCCGCCCCGCTGGCGGCGGCGCGCAGACGCTGGCTCGCCTCGAGCCCGCCCCCGTATCCGACGCGGGTGGCCGGGGCCTCCTCGACCACCACCACGACGTCGCGGCGGTCCGCGGCGCCGTGGCTGAACTGCCGGAGCTCGATGCGCCGGAATATCCCCAGCGCGGTCAGGCGGCGGCGGGTCTCGTCGATCTCGTCCCGCCCCAGCGGCTCTCCGGGGCGCAGCGCCAGCTCGCGCCGAATGGTCGCCGTCGAGATCTGCCGGTTGCCCACCACCAGCACGTGGTCCACGAAGATTTGGGGGCCCTCGCGCACGACGAACACGACGTCGGCGGTCCCGCCGGACTCGTCGAACCGCGGCTCGACCTCCACCTCCGCCTCTTCGTATCCTTCGTTGAGGTAGCGCACCAGGATCGCGGCGGCGGCGGCCCGCGCCCGCGGCGCGTGGAACGGCATGCCCGGGCGCACCTCGACGGCGGCGGCCAGCTCCGCCTCGGTGAACGCGGTCACGCCCTCGAACGAGACGGCGCCGACCGCGGTGGCCGCCCCCTCGACCACATGGACCAGCAGCCGCACGGGCGCCGCGGCAGCTTCGCCGCCGTCGCCGGGCGGAGGCCCCTCGACGAGCTCCGTCCGCACGTCCACTCCCCGGTAACCGCGCTGCTCGTAGGCGGCCCGCACCGCCGCCGCCCCCGTCTCGACGCCGTCCATGAGCAGCGGAGCCCCCGCCTCGACGTCGAAGAGATCGGCCAGCTCGGCCGACGGCACGGCCCGATGACCGGTGAACGCGACCTCATCGACGACGTACCGCGCGCCCCGCTCGACGTCGAACACGACCGCGAGCTGACCCGGCTCCTCCAATCGGCGGTGGGCCACCCGCGCGTCGCGGTAGCCGAGCTCCCGCAGGTGGTTCTCGATGCGCAGGCCCGAGTCCTCCAGCAGATCCTCGTCGATCGAACCCTCGCGGGCGATGGGGACCAGCTCGTCCACCCGCGCGCCGGGGACCGGATCCCCCTCGAGGCGGATCGCGACCTGCGAACCGGCCCGGACGTCCAGGTCGAGGGACACCGACCGCCCGTCCGGACCGGGCACCGCGGCATGGGAGAAGCGCGCCGCGTAGAACCGCCGGGACCGGACCTCCTCCTCGTACTCGGCGAGACGGCGGTCGAGCTCGGCCGGGTCGTAGGGGTCGCCCTCCCGCACGCCGAGCCGATTCAGCACGGCGGGCCGGCGCGGGGTCTCGACCCCGCGAACCTCGACGGCCCCGATGCGCGCGGCCGGCCCCGGATCGACGTCGATGACGAGGGGGCCGTCCGGCGCGGGCGGCCGCGGGGCGATGCGGGCGGCGAACCGGCCCGAGCCGCGGTAGTACTCTTCGAGCAGGGCGGCGGCGGCGGCGGCCTGCCCCGGCGCCACCCGGCTTCCCAGCCGGCGTCGGACCAGGTCGGCCGCCTCCTCGACCGGCCGCCCGCGGGCGTCGAGCACCTCTATCCCGCCCGCGCCCCGGAACGGCGCGAGGTCGTAGCGCAGGCTGACGCCCGCCGCCCCCGCGGCGGCGCTGGCGCGGACGTCGACGAACTCGCCGATGCTGAACAGGTGGGTGACGCTCTCGCGGACCTGCCGCATCGACAGCGGCCGGCCGGGACGGGTCTCGACGAAGTCGAGCAGGGCGGGGTCGTCGACCGGCCGTCCGTCACGGAACAGCCACACCTCGGAGACGTTCCGGCCCGCGAGCGCCGCGGGGTCGTCGGCGCCGGCGGAGGGCGCGGCGAGGGCCAGCGCGGCTCCGGCCGCGCCGGCGATGAGGGCGCGGATCAAAATGCATGCCTCACGCGGAAGTCCAGGGCGTAGGTGCGGTCTTCGTTCTGCGACAGGATCCACGTCAGCCGGTCGCTCTGGTCGTGCTCGAGGACGACGAGGAGATCGCGGTTGGCCCCGCTGATCGCCCGCGAGAGCGTGATGTGCGTCCGGTCGGAAATCCGCTTGCCGATGAGCGCCCGGACCGTCGGGTTGAGCTGGGCCGACTGATGGGAGGACGGGTCGCCGAGCGACGGGGTGATCTGGAACGTGTCGACCCCGAACGAGTCCTGGACCACGCGGCCGACGCTCGACGAGAGGGGGCTCGTCAGCAGGCGCGCGGCGCCGGCCTGGAACCGCTGCTGCTGGGCCAGCTCGGGCGCGCGCGCGGCCCGGAGGTCGGCGCTCAGGGGGTCGCGGATGTCGCCGAGCAGCAGCGAGAAGATGTCGACCTCGGGCAGCGGCGGGTCCGACGACAGGGTGGGGACCAGCTCGTCCGGCGTGCCCGTCGCCCGGACCATGACCCGGTAGGTCTGCCCGGGCACCCGGACGTCGGTCTCGACCTCGATGTCAACGAAAGGCTCGATCCGGTTCAGGTTGGCGAACCCGATGGCGCCGTGGCTCAGCCGGTACCGGTTGCCCTCGAAGAACGCGGTGCCCCGCTCGAGCTCGACCGTGCCCAGCAGCACCGGCTGATCGAAGGTCCCCTGCAGGGTCAGCTCGGCGCTCGACACGATGCGCGCGAGGCTGTTGTCGATCCGCAGGGTGGACGGCGCCTCGATCCGGACGTCGAAGCGCAGCGGCAGCCCCGTCCCGGCCGCCCCGGCGTCGCCGCCGTCGCCGAGCAGCCCGATCGCGACCTCGTCGAGCCCGCCGAGGAGCACCGCGTCGTGCACGTTGACGACGCCGCCCAGGACCGGCCGCTCCGGGGGGCCGCGCAGCGCGAGATCGGTGTCGACGTTCGACCGGAACCCCTCGGGGAACCGGAGCTGCATGTCCCGGCCGGCCGCGGTGATGCCCAGCTCGCCGAGCGAGAACCCGTCGATCCCGGCCCGCCCGCCGAGCCGCACGGGACCGGACCCCATCGACGCGACCAGCTCGTCGAACCGGACCCCGCCCCGCTCGAAGACGATGCGGCCGTCGATGTCCTCCAGCGCGTGCGGCAGCGCGATGTGCCGGATGCGCCCGTTCCGCACCGCCGCCTCCCCGGTCAGCACGGGCCGCCGCACGGTGCCGCCGATCTCGGCGTCCACGACCGCCGATCCCGACCCGCGCAGACTCCGGACCATGCCCTGGAGGATGTCGAGGTTCGCGTTGCCGTCCACGCCCACCGCGACCTCGTCGGCCCCGAGGTCCACCGCCCCCGCGAGGACGAGGGCGGTCCCGTCGCCGGCCAGCCGCAGCCGATCGATGCCGACGACCCGCCGGTCGAGGCTCAGCTCTATCGGACCGTCGTTGCGGATCTCGTAGTCGAGCAGGCTCGCGTTCATCCGCTGGATGGTGGCCGCCGCGGCGAGGCGGTCCCAGTCGCGCAACGGGCCGACGACGTCAAGCGAGCCGCTGAGCACCGCCCGCGTATAGGGGGACCATTCGGGGACGAACATGCGCACGTAGGGGTCGAGCGACCAATCCGCGACCCGCAGCGAGAGGTCGGCGTCCTGAGCCCCCGACAGGGTCACGCGTCCCGCGGCGGAGAACGCGACGGTCGACGACGCCCCCTCGAGGTCGAGCCGGAGGTCGCCGTCCCGGACGTCGAGCCGGCCGGTGATGTGCCCGACCTCCTCGTCCCCGATGCGGAGGTCGCTGACGGTGGCCCGGATCGTGTAGCGGGGGTTGTCGAGGAGCCCGACCCCCGACGCGGTGCCCGCGATGGTGCCGGACGGCGGCCGCGGCAGCTCGGGAACGAACGTCAGCGAGGCGATGTCGACGCCGCGGGCGTCTAGGTCGAACGAGTAGGACGCGTCCCACTCGATGAACGCGGCCCCCGTCGCCCGGCCCGCGCCCTTGCGGATGTCGAGCCCGTTCAGCCGGACCCCCGTGCCCTCGAAGCGCAGGTCGGCGGCGGCGGAGTCGAAGGGCTCGCCGTAGGCGGTGGGCCGGTCGAGCCGCAGCCGTCCCACCCCGAACAGCCGCCGATAGGGCCCGTAGAGCCGCATCTCGCCGGTGGCCGGCCCCTCGATCAGATAGCCCTCGGTGAGCCCGAACGCGGCGCGGATGCTCGCCGCCGGGAACGACTCGAGCCGCACCACCGCGTTCATCTCCTCGCCGCCGTCGCGGCGGGGCCGGCTCAGCGAGAAACGCCCGTCGATGCCCAGCGCGGCGCCGCCGCGGCGGAAGTCCCCGCCGATGACGTCCAGGTACGAGTCCTCCACCACGAACTCGCCGCGGCCCGCGCCCCACTCCACGTTCCAGGCCCGCACGTCCTCGCCCGCGAAGACGGCCTCGACGCGCGGCGACGCCAAGTCGCCGAGGAGCACCCCGTCCAGCGTGCCGTAGCCGTCGACGGCGAACGGGCTGGTCGGCGCCCCCGCCGCGGTCATGACCGCGGCCATCAGCCGGTCGCTCTCCTGCCAATTCGCGCTGGCCACGTCGAAGGCCACCCGGGTGTCCGCCCCCCACGCGGTGCGCCCCCCGAACGCGATGTGGGTCGCCGGCGTGGCCAGGTGACCCTCGTCCAGCTCGAGCCCGCCGCCCGTCACCCGGTACTCGATCCGCCCGCCCAAGGGGAACCGCCGCGTCGTCAGGTCGGGCGGCTCGTCCCGCCGGCCCGCCACCGCGGCGGCCGCGCCGGGGTCCGGCTCCGGGCCGGCGAGCCGCACCCCCGCCGGGGGATCGAGCCGGACGGCACCCCCGCCGGCGAAGTCCGCGAAGCGGCCGATCGGCCACTCGAGGCGGTTCCGGCCGGTGGCCCGGCCCGCCGGCAGGAGGCCGCGCACCTCGAGGGCCCGCGCGAGCGGCGCGAGCCCGACGCCCGAGTAGCGGACGTCGAACGCCGCCCGCCCCGGCTCGTCCGCCCCGAGGGGGGCCATCGTGAAGTCGAACCCCGCCTCCCCGCCGTAGGCCGACGCCTCGGCGTTCCGGACCTCGAACAGGTCGTGCCGCCACCTCAGGTCGCCGGCCAGATCCGCGAAGCGCAGCTCGTCGATGCCCGCCTCGCCGCTGGTGAACGACCCCTGCAGGTCGTGGCCCCCCTCGAACTTGTGGAACGTGCCGTTGAAGCGCGAGAAGCCCGCCGCGGTGAAGCCGTCGTCGGCGAAGAAGATCTCCCGCATGCGCGCGAGGTCGATGTCCGATTCGAGCGTGTAGGACATCTCGGGGAAGTTCGACAGGTCGACGCGCCCCTCGAGGCGCGTCGTCGCGCCGTCGGTGAGCAGGTCTATCCGGGTCAGCTCGACGTCGGCGCCGTCGATCAGGAAGTCGGTGTCCAGACCGATCCACATCGGCTCGAAGTCGCCGATTTGCAGGACGCCGCCCGCCGAGGCGGCATGGCCGCGGTAGTCGAGGACCTTCGTGATCGTGAAGTCCATGTCCGGCAGGTCGACGCTCCAGTTCGACCCATGATCCTCGTAGCGGAACTCGCCGCGGGACGCGTTCAGGTACTGCAGAGTGGTGACGAACCGCCGCCCCGCCTCCGCGTCCGCCTCGACGGGGTCCGGGGGCGCCGGGTCCCCCGCGCCGCCGGCGGGCTCGTCCGGCACCGCCGCGGCGGGATCGTCCAGTGCCGCCGCGGCGGGCTCCCCGCCTGACTGGCGCACGAAGGCGGGGAAGCTCTGGCGGCCGTCGGGGAACGACTCGGCCAGCATCCTCCAGTCGCGCATGTACACCCCGTCGGCGAGGAACTCGCCGCGCAGCAGCGCCGACCAGACCACCGACACGGTGATCTCGCCCGCGGTGAGGAAGGGGCGGTCGCCGGGGTTCAACCCCCCGATGGTCAGATCCTCAACGACGAACCGGCCGCGCAGCAGGTAGATGCCGACCCGGCCGATGCTGACCTCGCGGTCGAGATAGCCGCCCAGGGCCCGCTCGGCGCGGGCCCGCACGGCGGGGCCGAGATCGATGGTCACCAGCCCCACGAGGGCGACCGCGACAGCGACGGCGCTCCCGGCGACGCTCCGGCGCACGTAGCGGCGGAACCACCACCGCGTCCACGCGTTCTGGAGCACGCGCCAAGGGTTGTTCGCGGGCCGCGTCGGCGCCCGCCGCACCTTCGGACCCGCATCCGGGTCGCGCGGCGAATCGGCGTCCGGCGGTGGCGAGGCGCGGCCCGGCACACCGCCGCCGGACGATTCCGCTTCCCGCGCGACCGGGCGCGCGGGATCTGCCGGGGACCGGCCGGCCCGAGCATCCAGCGCCGGCTGCGACACGCGCCGCTCGGCCCGCCCCGCCGCGGGCGGCGGGCTGCGCGGAGGTTCGCCGGTCCGGGGACGGGCGACCGCCGCGTCGACCTCCCGCTCCGCCGGTGCCGCCGGGCTGGGCGGGCCTCCCAGGTTCAGGCTGGTCACGCCCCGCCCTCCGCGGTCAGAGTGACCAGCAGCCCGCCCGCCTCGACCGAGTCGCCGGGGGCCGCCCGCACGGCGGCCACCACCCCGTCGGCCGGCGCCGCAACTTCGTTCTCCATCTTCATCGCCTCGACCACGGCGAGCCCCTGTCCGGCCGCGACCCGGTCCCCCGGCTCGACGAGCACGCGGACGACGCGGCCGGGCATCGGCGCCGCCACCGCGTGGTCGCCGCCGGCCTGCGCCGCAGCGGCGCGGCGCCGCCGGCGCCCGTCCGACACGCGCGCGCGGACCTGCCGCCCGCCGATGCCCACGACCCACTCCCCGGCGGCGGTCTCGTCGCCCCGCACCTCCCGGCTCGCCCCGCCCGAGCCCGGCAGAATCATCGACAGGCGTCCCGGGCCGACCGACGACACGTCGACCTCGCGCGTCGTGTCGTCCCAGTGCAGAGCCAGCCGCGCGCCGGCGCCGTCGCCCGCGACCGGCTCGACGGTCACTACCCGCGGCCGGCCGGCGACGTCCACCTCCAACCGCATCGGGCCGCGGTCCTTCACGGTCATCGGCGCAGCCCCTCGAGCCGGGCGGCGCGGCGCCACGGCGTCGGTCCCGCCGATTCCCCGCCCCCAGGCCGGCCCGTGCCGGACAGATAGCCCAGCAGCGCCGCCCCCATGACCGCCACGTCGACCTCCCCATCCGGCAGCTCCGAGAACGACCGCCCGCGGCGCTCGGCGAGCACCCGGTCGAGGTAGGCGGTGTCGAAGTCGCCGGCCGCGAATGCGTCCTGCTCCAGAATCCACAGCAGGGCCGGGATCGCGGTGGTGATGCCACCGATCTCGTACTCGCCGAGGGCGCGCCGCAGGCGGGCGGTGGCGGCGGCGCGGTCCGGCGCCCACGCGACGACCTTGGAGATCATCGAGTCGTAGTGGACGGGCACCGTGAACCCCGCCTCGACGCCGCCGTCGTCCCGCACCCCGGGGCCGGACGGGCTGCGCAGGAACGTGATGCGGCCCGGCGCGGGCAGGAACCCCGCGTCCGGATCCTCCGCATAAACCCGCGCCTCGATCGCGTGCCCCTGCGGGGTGAGGGCGCGCCGCCGGTCCACCGTCAGCCGCTCGCCGCGCGCGATGCGGATCTGCCAGTGCACCAGGTCCACCCCGGTCACCATCTCGGTGACGGGGTGCTCGACCTGGAGCCGCGTGTTCATCTCGAGGAAGTAGAACCGGCCGTCCGCGTCGAGGAGGAACTCGAGGGTGCCGGCGTTGACGTAGCGGACGGCCTTGCACAGGGCCTCCGCGGCGTCGGCGAGGGCGGCCCGGATAGAGTCGGTGACCGCCACCGACGGCGACTCCTCAATGACCTTCTGGTGCCGCCGCTGGATGGAGCACTCGCGCTCGACGAACGGCACCACCGCGCCGTGGTCGTCGCCGAGGACCTGGACCTCGATGTGACGCGCGCGCTCGATCAGCCGTTCGAAGTAGACGGTCGACTCGCCGAAGGCGGCCCCCGCCTCGGACCGCGCGCTCTCGACCCCCGCCGCCACCCCGTCGGGACCGGCGACGCGGCGCATCCCCCGCCCCCCGCCGCCGGCCACCGCCTTGATGAACAGCGGATAGCCGACCTCGTCGGCCCGCGCGCGCAGCTCGGCCTCGGACAGGGTGTCGGGCAGCGTCTCGGTGCCGGGCACCACCGGCACCCCCGCGGCGACGGCCGCCCGCCGCGCCGCCGTCTTGCCGCCCATGGTCTCGATGACGCCGGCGTCGGGCCCGATGAACGTCAGCCCCGCCGACCGGCAGGCGCGGGCGAACGCGGGGTTCTCGGCGAGGAATCCGTAGCCCGGATGCACCGCCGTCGCCCCGGTCGCGGCCGCCGCGGCGAGCACCCGCTCGATGTCGAGATAGCTCTCGGCGGCCGGGCTCGGCCCGATGGCCACCGCCTCGTCGGCGTGGCGGACGTGGGGCGCGGTGCGGTCGCACTCGGAGTAGACGGCGACCGAGGGGATCCCCATCTCGCGGCAGGCCCGCAGGACGCGGACCGCGATCTCGCCCCGGTTGGCGACCAGAATCTTCATGGCGCGGTGCTCGGCACGACAAACCGGACCTCCGCCGGGTGCGGACGGAGCCCGCGGACGTACTCGATCGGACCGCGGCGACCGCCCGCCGCACCGATGCGGGGACGGCACGACGAGCGAAGCCGACGTCGAAGCACCCGCCCTCGACACAGTGTACGCCAATCCTGCGCGGGTACGCACGGCACCGACGAAGAGACCGGACCCCCGGATGCACGGACGACACCGCCGGAGTACCGCATGCAAGAATGGAAGCGTACGGACACCCGGACCCCATGCAACGAGACACCGCGTCCGATCGTTCGGCCCGCGCGGCGGACGCCCGCGCGGCCCCGGCCGGCCGCGTGTCGAAGCGGCTCCGCGACCCGCTCGTCGTCTTCCTCCTGCTCGGCGGCGGCGTCTTCGCCCTCGATCACTGGGCGGAGACCGGCGGGGAGACGCGCCGCGTCGTCGAGGTGACGGAGGATCAGGTCGGGCGGCTCCACGCCCGCTGGACGGCGCAGTGGGGCCGGCCGCCGACCGGCCCCGAGCTGGAGGCGCTGATCGAAGAGGCCGTGGACGAGGAGATCCTCTACCGCGAGGCGCAACGGCTCGGGCTCGACCGCGAGGACGCCATCGTGCGGCGGCGGCTCGCGCAGAAGCTGACGTTCCTGCTGGAGGACGCGGCCGACGGCGCGGCGATCCCGGCGGCCGAGATCGAGGACTACTACGCGCGCCACGCCGAGCGCTACCGGCGGCCGACGCGGACGTCGTTCGACCACGTCTTCCTGTCGGCGGACCGCCGGACCGACCCGGCCGGCGACGCGGCCGCCCTGCTGCCCCGCCTGGGCACCGGCGACGACTGGAAGCGGCTCGGCGACCCCTTCATGCTCGCGCGCACCTTCGCCGGCAGAACCGACGACGAGATCGCGGGGCTGTTCGGGACCGGCTTCGCCGACGCGGTGTCCGCGCTCCCTCCGGGCGGCTGGCGCGGACCCGTCGAGTCGACCTACGGCATGCACCTGGTGCGGGTGCGGGGCCGCTCGGCCTCCCGCGCGCCCGCGCTCGACGAGGTCCGCGACCGGGTCGTCGCTGACCTGCGCGGGGAGCGCCGGCGCGAACAGGGTCGGGCCGCGTACCGCGCCCTGCGCGAAGACTACGAGGTGCGGCTTCCGGCCGGTGCCGGCGGCGGACCGCCGCGCAACTGACGGCGCGCCACGCAGGGTCCCTTCGAGCGTCCGGCCAGCGGCCCCTTCCGTGCGCGAACGCGCCCCGGGGCTTCGGGAAGCCCCGGAGCCATTGGGGGGCAGTCGTTCCGCGGACGGTGATAAGATGGCGGCATGTTCTCCCCGCAATCAATATCCGCCTCGGTACGCGCCGGCGCGGGCGCTCCCGACGGCGAGCCGCCCGGGGCACGCGAGTTCCCGGGCTGCCGCCCGATACGCATCACCCGCGACGCCATCGCCGACTTCCACGGCCGCATCGAGTACTGGGACGGGGACACCGAGACCGCGTGGAAGGTGTCCGAACCGACCACCGTTTACCACGAGGGTCCCGGCCAGCGGCTAGCGCAACTGGCGGCGCGGATCGCCGCAGGGCGCGGCGCGCCGATAACCACCCTCGGCGCCGCCGACCTGCTGGTGCGAAACGACCGCGGCGAGCGCCGGCGCATCCTGCAGGCCGACCAGATCGTCTACCTGCATCCCGCCGACACCGAGCCGCGGGGCGCCGCCGTCGAGGTGGGTACGGACCATCTTCCGGACGTGATACTCGAGGTCGACCATTCGACCGACGTGCGGCGCGGCAAGCTGGCGATATACGAGGCGTGGGGCTTCCCCGAGGTGTGGGTCGAGGTGCCCGACGCCCCGTCGCCGAGCCGGCCGAAGGGGCGCCGGTCGGGCCTGACCATCCACCGCGCCCAGGCGGGCCGCTTCCACCCGGTGACCGCGAGCGTCGCCTTCCCGGGCTGGACGGCGACCGAGATTCACGCCGCCCTGAACGAGGCCAGGCTGTCGGCCGAGACGAGCGCGGTGCTGACCCGGGTCGGACGCGCCCTCGGCGACGCCGAGGGCACTCTTCCCGACGACGACCCGTGGCTGCGCGGGCAACGCCGCGAGGCGGCGGCCGCCGCGGCGACCCAGGCGGCGCGGCGGGCCGCGCAGGACACCGTCGTGCAGATTCTCCGCGCCCGCGGATTGGACGTCCCGGCGCGCATCGACGCGTTCCCGACGGACGTTCCGCAGGGCGATCTCGTCGCCGCGGCCCTCGCGTGCCGCGACTACGCGGACTTCCTGGCCCGCTCGCGCCGGCGCTGAACCTTGGGCTGGGAGTCTGCGCCGTATGGTGCAGACTCCCAGCGGGTCGATTGGGCGGCGAGCGGAGTCGTAGGCGACGATCTCCGGGCTCGCGGCAACAGTCCGCCACGGCTGCCCGAAGACGCGGAGAACCCGCATGACGAACCCACGACTCTTCGCTGTCTGCCTCGCCGCCCTCGTTCCCGTGGCCTGCGGCACGCCGGCCGGCGACGCCGAGGCGCCCCCGGCGCAGGCGGGCCGTCCCGTCGTCGAGTGGAGCCCGCCGAGCGCGCCCGCCCAGGCCGCCGACTTGGCCCCCCGCGAGCCGTGCGCGCACCACGACCCGCTGCGACAGGTCTTCTTCGGCGACCTCCACACCCACACCGCGTTCTCGCTCGACGCCCTCGGGCGCGGCGGCTTCCAGACCCCCGACGACGCCTACCGCTTCGCGCAGGGCGAGGAGATCGGCCTGAGCCCGGTCGACGCCGAGGGCCGGCCGACCCGCACCGCGCGGCTCGAACGCCCCCTCGACTTCGCGGCGGTCACCGACCACTCGGAGTGGCTCGGCGAGGTCGCGGTGTGCACCGACCCGTCGTCCCCGGCCTACGACACCGCCGCCTGCCGCGGCCTCCGGCCCGGCGGCGCCCCCGACGATCGCGCGGCATGGCAGGCCGACCGCCTCGCGGGCCGGGGCCCCGCCGTCTGCGGCGAGGACGGCGGCCGCTGCCGCGACGGCCTCCTCACCGCCTGGGAGGCGACCCGCGAGGCGGCCGAGCGCCACTACGACCGGTCGAGCGACTGCTCGTTCACGACGTTCCACGCGTGGGAGTACACCCGCGCCCCGGGCCGCTCCAAGGTGCACCGCAACGTCATCCTCCGCAACGAGATCGCGCCCGAGCTGCCCATCTCGTGGATCGACGCCGACCGGCCGCGCGACCTGTGGACCCGGCTCAAGGCGCGCTGCAACGACACCGGCACCGGCTGCGAGGCCCTCACCATCCCCCACAACCCCAACATCTCGAACGGCCAGATGTTCACCCTCGACTGGGGCGGGCTGCCCCTCGACGAGCAGCGGGCGCGGGCGGCGCTACGGACCGAGATGGAGCCGCTGGTCGAGATGATGCAGGCCAAGGGCGAGTCCGAGTGCCGGCGCGGCATGTGGAACGTGGTGGGCGGCGAGGACGAGCTGTGCGACTTCGAGAAGGTGCGCTACATCGACGGCGGGCGCCCCCCCGACTGCGAGGACGGCACCGGAGAGGGCGGGCTGCGCGGCGAGGGCTGCCAGTCGCGGCTCGACTTCGTGCGCTACGCCCTCATCGAGGGCATCGCCCAGGAGGAGCGGATCGGCGTCAACCCGATACAGCTCGGGCTCATCGGCAGCACCGACGGCCACAACGGCCTGCCCGGCGACACCGACGAATTCGACTACCAGGGCCACAACTCGAACGTCGACTCGGACCTCGAGAAACGGCTCACCACCGACGCCTACGCCCCGCACCCGCTGCGGAACCCCGGCGGGCTGGTCGGCGTCTGGGCCGAGGAGAACTCCCGCGACTCGCTCTTCGACGCGATGCAGCGGAAGGAGACGTTCGGCACCAGCGGCGTCCGCATCCAGGCGCGGCTCTTCGGCGGCTGGGACCTGCCGGACCTGTGCGCCAGCAGCGACATGATCGCCGACGCGTACGAGGCGGGGGTGCCGATGGGCAGCGTGCTGCCCCCCCGCGACGGGGCCGAGGCGCCGCGGTTCTTCGTGACCGCCCTCGCCGACCCGGGCACCGACGCGTATCCCGGGACCCCGCTGCAGCGCATCCAGGTCATCAAGGGCTGGGTCGGCGACGACGGCCTATTCCACGAGGCCATCCACGACGTGGCCGGCGACGCGGACAACGGTGCCGACGTATCGCGGAACACCTGCGAGCGGAGCGGGACGGGCGCAGCGTCGCTGTGCTCGGTCTGGACCGACCCCGACTTCGACCCGTCGCGCCCGGCCGTCTACTACGCGCGCGTCCTCGAGAACCCGAGCTGCCGCTGGAACGCGCTGCAGTGCGCGGCCCTGCCCGAGGATGAGCGTCCGGCCGCGTGCGGGGACGCCGACCTGCCGTGGCGCATCCAGGAGCGGGCGTGGACCTCGCCCATCTGGTACCAGGCAACCGAGCAGTAGAGCTAAGGTTCGCTCGCCTCCGCCACCGGCTCGAGCCGGAGCAGCGCCCCGTCGTCCTCGTCAGTCAGAACGTACAGGAGGCCGTCAGGCCCCTGCCGCACGTCGCGAATGCGCTGCCGGAGTTCGGCCAGCAGCCACTCGCGGGCCAGCTCCTCGCCCACCTCGTTGAAGACGATCCGCTCGAGGTGCCCGGTCCCGCGGATGCGGCCGGTCATCATCGCCCCGACGAACAGGTCCCCCCGCCACTCGGGGAACCGGTCGCCCGTGTAGAAGGTCAGGCCCCCGGGGGCGATGGACGGCGACCAGAAGACGAGCGGCTCCTCCATGCCCGGTGCCCAGAACCGGGCGGACACCCGCTCGCCGTCGTACTGCCGCCCGTAGGACACGATGGGCCAGCCGTAGTTCTTCCCCGCCTCGATGACGTTCACCTCGTCGCCGCCCTGCACCGCGTGCTCGGTCGTCAGCGGCGCGCCCGTCTCCGGGTGCAGGGTCAGCCCCTGGTGGTTCCGGTGCCCCAGCGAGAAGATCTCGGGCAGGTAGCCCTCCCGGCCGACGAACGGGTTGTCATCGGGCACCGAGCCGTCGTCGCGCAGCCGCAGCACCTTGCCCGCGTGGCTGCCCGGGTCCTGGGCGCGCGACTCGGCGGGGTCGGTGCGGAAAGCGCCGCCGACGGTCAGGTACAGCGAGCCGTCGGGCGCGAACCCCATGCGGGCCCCGGCCGTCGAACCCCCGAACGGCTCGGCGATGAACACGTCCTCGACGTCGCGCAGGACCATGCCGTCGAGCCGCCCGCGGATCAGGGCGATGGTCGCCTCGTCTTCCGCCAGCGGCCGGGTGTAGCTGAGATAGACGAGCCGGTTCTCGTCGAAGGCCGGGTGCAGGGCCACGTCCATCAGGCCGGCGAGGCCGCCGGTGAACACCTCCGGCACCCCGGCGACGGGCTCGGGGTCGAGCACCCCGTCGCGGACCATCCGGAGCTGCCCGCTGTCGCGCTCGGTGACGAGGATGCCCCCGTCGGGCAGGAACGCCATCGCCCACGGATGCGACAGCCCCTTCGTCACCACGACCACCCGGACCTCGGCGATCGCATGGGTGTTGATGACGAACGGATCGTCCGGCACGGTGACGCGGGGGAGGCCGGGAGGCTCGGGTTCGGCCCGCTCCTCCTGCGCGGCGGCGACCGGGGGAATCAGCAGGACACCGACCAGCGCGAGCCAGGGGACGGAACGACGACACGCCGCAGGGTTGCAGCCCATGATGACCTCCGGGTGACCTGACGGGATCGCGCCAGCCATTCTACCCGGATCGCGCCCGCCGCAGCGCCGCGAACGGAGCAAGCCCCGCACGCGTATGGTACGTCGCTGACCGGTACGCCGAACGCCGGCGTACCCGCCGGCGAGACCGAACCTCACCGAGCGATGTCCCCCGAGCTGCCGTCCGCCGTCGCCGAGCGCCTCGCGCGGGTTCGCGCCACGCCCGTGCTGCAGCGGTTCACGTTGATGAACCGCCTCCTCCTCGCGATGGCCTTCCTGCCCGCCGGCCTCGTCAAGCTGCTCGGGCAGCGCTTCACCATCCTCCCCGTCGACAACCCCGTCGGCCTCTTCTTCGAGGCGATGTACCGCACGGGCCCCTGGTGGCGCTTCATCGGCGCCGTGCAGGTGCTCGCGGCGGTGCTGCTGCTGATTCCGCGCACCGCGACGCTGGGGGCGGTGCTGTTCGCGCCGGTGGTGGGCAGCATCCTCCTCATCACCATCGGCGTCGGCTTCGGCCTCACCGCCGTCATCGTCGCGGGCATGCTGCTCGCCAACCTGTGGTTGCTCGGCTGGGACGCCGACCGGCTCTGGGCCGCGGTGGCCGGCCTGTGGGGCTCCCGCCGCGAGTTGCATCCGTTGCGCGACATGCACTGGGTGGAGAGGGCCGGCTGGCTCCTCGGCGGCGCGGCGGGGATGGCGTTGTTCCTGGCGACCCGTGGGTTCGTGCCGATGTCGGCCGCGCCCGCGCTGCTCGGGGCCGGAGCGGTCGCCGTCGCCCTGGTCATCGGCGGCGGTATCGCCGGCGTGCTGCGCGCGCGTCAGACGCGGAACGGGTGACGCCGCCCGCTATCTGTACACGTCCCGACGGTTGCCAATCCTCACCACGAGAACGCGCAGCACGCGATCCTGGATGTCGCAGATCACGCGGCAGCTCCCGACCCGGTAACGCCACAGTCCTCCCAGCCCTCCAACCAGGGCCTTGCCGATGCTGCGTGGGTCCTCGAGCCGCGAAACCCGCGCGCCCATGAAGTCGACGATGCGCCGGGCCTCCTGCCGATCGAGCCTGCGAAGCTGGGATCTGGCCGTGGCGGTGTACTCAATCCTCCAGGCCAAGATCGCGCCTCACGTCAGCCGCCGCGTGAACCGGCTCCTCACCCTTGCGGATCCGTTCCAGCACCTCGGCGGCCAGGTAGTAGTCCTCCAGGTCCTCAATGCCGCGTTCGATGAGCTCGCGCAGGTAGAACGCCTTGGTGCGCCCGGTCTGCTCGGCCAGGAGATCGAGTCGCCGCTCGGTCTCCGCGGCCAGTTGAATAGATGTCGCCATGTCGCGCCTCACTCGCTGTCAGTCCCACCGCCCGGCGCGGAGGGGCTTCATGTCGATGTAACGCACGGGGACCAGCCGATGGCCCAGCGTGTCGACGGCGGCCTGCGCCTGCTCGAGGACGACGTATCCCAGCAGGGGTTCGAAGCGTCCGCCGTCGTCCGGCTCCATGTCCAGGAACACGACCTCGTTCCACACCGGACGGAACCCCTCGATGCGGACCTCCACCGGCCCGCACGCCTCGCCCCGGATGACCTCCTGGCTCGCGGTCTGCAGCTCCACGGGCTCGGAACGCGCGAAACGACCGAGCCTCTCTCTCCACGCGGCCGGGAGGACGAGCGCGCCCGCGCCGGTATCCACGAGCATGCCGCAGCGGATGGACTTGCCCCCGTCGACGGGATTCGTGACTGACGTCTGTACGACGATGCGACCCATTCGGAAGCCCCCGGATCCTGCGCCCTCCCGGCATTATACGAACCTCCGCGGCCCGCCACGGCACCCGCCCCGACCGACGCCGCCGGCCTGCGGCCCGGCCGCCACGTCCGCCCCCGCAGCCCGCGCTCGTGGGCCGGGAGCTCCATCTCCAGGCTGGCAAGGAACGCGTCCGGCCCCGGTCGGCGCGGACGCTGCGCGCTACAGCGGAATGTTGCCGTGCTTCTTCGGCGGGTTGCGGTCGCGCTTACCGTCGAGGCTGCGGAGGGCGGCGATGAGCTTGGGCCGGGTCGCGCGGGGCGGGATGACCTCGTCGATGTAGCCGCGGCCGGCCGCGACGAAGGGGTTGGCGAGCTTCTCGCGGAACTCGGCGATCTTCTCGGCGCGCAGCGCCTCGGGGTCTTCGGCCGCCTCGAGCTCGCGCCGGTAGAGGATGTTCACCGCCCCCTCCGGGCCCATGACCGCGATCTCGGCGGTGGGCCAGGCGAAGTTGGCGTCGGTGCGGATGTGCTTGCTGGCCATGACGCAGTAGGCGCCGCCGTAGGCCTTGCGGGTGATGACCGTCACCTTGGGCACCGTCGCCTCGGCGAACGCGAAGAGCAGCTTGGCCCCGTGGCGGATGATGCCCCCGAACTCCTGCTGCGTCCCGGGCAGGAAGCCGGGCACGTCCTCGAACGTCACCAGGGGGATGTTGAACGCGTCGCAGAAGCGGACGAAGCGCGCGCCCTTGACCGAGGCGTCGATGTCGAGGACGCCGGCGAGATGGGCGGGCTGGTTGGCGACCACCCCGACCGACTGCCCGCCGAGGCGCGAGAAGCCGACGAGGATGTTCTTCGCGTAGTGCTCCTGCACCTCGAGGAGCTCGCCGTCGTCGACCACCGCGCGGATGACCCCCCGCATGTCGTAGGGCTGGTTGGGCTGCTCGGGCACGAGGTCGTCGAGGGCGGGGTCCTCGCGGTCGATCGGGTCGGTGTCCGCCCCCCGGGGCGCGTCGTCGAGGTTGTTCCCGGGCATGTATCCGAGGAGGTCGCGGATCAGCGCGAGGCACGCCTCGTCGTCGGGCACCACGAAGTGCGCGACGCCGCTCTTCGCGTTGTGGGTCATCGCGCCGCCGAGCTCCTCCTTCGTCACCTCCTCGAGGGTCACGGTGCGGATGACGTCGGGCCCGGTGATGAACATGTAGCTCGTCTTGTCGACCATCACCGTGAAGTCGGTGATGGCCGGCGAGTAGACCGCGCCCCCCGCGCACGGCCCCATGATGGCGGAGATCTGCGGCACAACGCCCGACGCCAGGGTGTTGCGCAGGAAGATGTCGGCGTAGCCGCCGAGCGACAGCACCCCCTCCTGGATGCGCGCGCCGCCCGAGTCGTTCAGGCCGACGACGGGCGCGCCCGACTCCATCGCCATGTCCATGATCTTGACGATCTTGGCGGCGTTGGTCTCGGACAGCGATCCCCCGAACACCGTGAAGTCCTGGGCGAAGGCGTAGACCAGCCGCCCCTCGACGCGCCCGCGCCCGGTGACGACGCCGTCGCCGGGCACGACCTGGTCCTCCATGCCGAAGTCGCGGCAGCGGTGGGTGACGAGCTTGTCGACCTCCTGGAACGTGCCGGGGTCGAAGAAGCGGTCGATGCGCTCGCGCGCGGTGAGCTTGCCGGCCGCGTGCTGGCGGGCGAGGCGGGCCTCGCCGCCGCCCTCGTGGGCGCGGCGCTCGTAGTCCTCTAGCAGCTTGTGCTTGTCCATCGGTCGATTCGGCAGCGGTACGATGGGCCGGGCCAAGGACCGTGATCGCTACCCGTCTGTCAACTGCCTGCGAACGCAGCCCGTTTTCGCGATTCCCGGCGCTTGGCGCGTGGCAAGGCGGTTTCCGTGACCGTCCTAAGCGACGGGCTGGCGGGCCTTGGCCCAGTCCGCAAGGAAGCGCTCCAGGCCGATGTCGGTCAGGGGGTGGTTGAACAACGCGTCGATGACCTTCGGGGGACAGGTGCAGACGTCCGCCCCGAGGCGCGCCGCCTCGACGATGTGCATGGGCCCCCGCGTGCTCGCCACGAGCACCTCGGTCGACACGGGGTAGTTCTGGAAGATGTCGACGATTTGGGTGATGAGGTCCATGCCCGGGGTGGCGATGTCGTCGAGCCGGCCCACGAACGGGCTCACGAAGGCGGCCCCGACCTTGGCCGCGAGCAGGGCCTGGGCGGCCGAGAAGATCAGGGTGACGTTGACGGGGATGTCGTCGTCGGTCAGCTCGCGGCACGCCTGCACGCCGGGCTTGCCGAACGGCACCTTGACGACGATGTGGGGGTCGATGGCGGCGAGCTCGCGGCCCTCGCGGACCATGCCTGCCACGTCGGTGGCCACCACCTCGGCGCTGACCGGTCCTCCCACCACGTCGCAGATGCGCTTGAGGACGGCGCGCGGGTCGGCCCCCGTCTTCGCCAGCAGCGACGGGTTGGTGGTCACCCCGTCGACGATGCCGAGCGGGGCGAGGGCCTCGATCTCCTCGACGTTCGCGGTGTCTACGAACAGCTTCATGCCATCCTCGGAATGATGCGCGCGGTCCGGCTCGGGAGAACGCAGTGCCGCCGGTTCCCGTCCGCGCTAGCGGCCCGGCTCCGGGCCGCCGGCCACGACGTCGTTCTCGAGGGCACCCACACCCTCGATCTCGACCACGACCCGGTCGCCGGGCGCGAGCGGTCCGACGCCGGGGGGCGTCCCCGTGGCCACCACGTCCCCGGGCAGCAGGGTCATCACCGCGGTGATGAACTCGACGATCCGCCGCAGCGGGAAGATCAGCTCGCGGGTGCTCGAGTGCTGCCGCCGCTCGCCGTTGACCCGCGACTCGATGCCGAGGGGCCGGTCGAGGTCGGCCGGGGCGATGCACGGACCCACCGGGGCGAAGGTGTCGAACCCCTTGGCGCGGGTGTACTGCACGTCGCGGCGCTGGAGGTCGCGGTCGGTCACGTCGTTGACGCAGGTGAACCCGGCCACGACCTCGTGCGCGCGGTCCGCGGGCACGTGGCGGGCGGTGCGGCCGATGACCAGCCCCAGCTCGGCCTCGTAGTCGACCCGGCCCGCGCCGGGCGGCAGGACGATGGACGCCCCGGGCCCGATGACCGCCGTCGACGGTTTCAGGAAGATCAGCGGCTCTTCGGGCAGGGCCTTGTTCATCTCGGCCGCGTGGTCGCGGTAGTTCAACCCCACCGCGACGATCTTCGACGGCTCGACCGGGGCCAGGATCCGCGGCGGGCCGCCGGTCAGGGGCGCGCCGACGGGCGCCGCCCCGAAGGGATCGCCTTCCAGGGCGCGCCAACCCCCGTCCGCGCGGACCGCGTGCAGCACCCGTCCGCCGTGCTCGACTCTGTAGATCGACTCCATGCGTAACCCGTCCGGAAACCGCCGGCCCGACCCGCGCCGCGCCGGCGGCGCAGACCACTAGCGCGCTGCCGCCTCCACGCGGGCCGACGGCTCGCTCTCATTCGACGCGGTGTCGACCGCCTGAACCGCGTAGGCGTGACGCGCGCCGGGCGCCGCCGTCGTGTCCCGGAAGGTGTTCCCGGCCACCGGCGCGTCCGTCAGCGGTTGCAGTGTCTCATCCCCCGGCGACCCGCGCAACACCAGATACCCCGCGAGATCCGCCTCGCCGTTCGGCCGCCACAGCAGGCTCACTTCGCCCTGGCTGCCGACCGCGGTCAGCCCCTCGGGAGCGACCGGGGCGAAGGTGTCGACGAACGTGACGCAGGTGACCGGGGAGAGCCGGCTGCGCACGTCGAACCCCGCGACCACGTCGAGGGTGCGGACGGCGTAGCACCGTTCCGTGCCGTAATCGCCCCGCTCCTCGGTGTACGCGGGCTCGGCGAGCGGGGTCTCGTTGAGCCGCTCCGGGACGGCCGCGGACCCGTCCTCATCCGATTCGGACATCTCGAACAGCTCGTAGGTCGACGCCGGCGGCCACTCGACGATCGGCTGGGACTCCAGCCGGGGCGGCGGGGCGGCCGGCTCCTCCATGCCGTCCGTCGGCGCATCGCCCCCGCCGCCGGCCTCCGCCGTTCCGGCCTCCCCGGCCGTGTCGCCGCCGTCGCCGGGCGCCGACTCATCAGGCGCGGCGGCCCCGCCGGGCGCGGCGGCCCCGCCCTCGACGGGCGCCTCGTCGGAAGCCGGCACCTCGTCAGAGGGCACCTCCGGGAACCCCGCCGCGCCGACGGGCCTTTCCGTCCCCTCGGCCGTGTCCGCACCCGCCCCCTCGGCCCCGCCCTCGGCTTCGGGCGACTCCTCCCCCCCTTCGGCCGCCACCGCGTCTTCCCCCGTCCCGGGCTCGTCCGTCACCGGGCCCTGAACCGTCTCCCGGACCCCGGGAGGCAGCTCCCAGGTGACGTCGACGGCGGTCTCCGTGTAGACCACCTCCGGCGCGGGAGGCGGCTCGGGCGGCCGGACGCCCAGCGGCACCGCGATGCGCTCCCCGCCCTCCGACTCGTCACCCTCCTCGGAGACCTGCACAACGAGGTACTCGCGCTGCAGCGGACCCGGCAGGGGCGGCGTCATCAGCGGCACCATGACCGGCCGCTCCGGCTCGTCCGCGCCGTCCTCCTCCTCCGCGTCCCGCGCCTCCGCCTCCTGCTCGAGCCGGCGTTCGCGTTCCTCCTCCCAGGGGTCGACGGGCACCTCGATCTCGACCGTCAGGGCCTCCGTGAGCAGCACCGGGTCGCCCTGCCGGGGCGCCTCGTCCTCCGCATCCACCTCGTCCGGAGACACCCCGGCGGCCGCCGTCTCCGCCGAGGCCTCCCCGCCCTCCCGCCCACCGTCCGGCCCGCCTTGGTCCATGTCGGCTTCCTCCGGGTCCGGCGGCGGGGCCACCTCGACGGACGCGACCAGGGTCGCCGCCTCCATGAACTCCTCGAGCTCGAGCGTCCGGTCGGGAGGCAGGCGGGGCTGGGTGGTCATCGCGTAGACGTCGACGCGAGCGAGCGACGCCGGCTCCGAGCGGTCCTCGTTCGCGGTCGGCAGGACGAAGCCGATGGACACCTCGTCGCCGAGACGCTGCACCGCGAGGTCGGTCGCCGCCGCCGGCACCAGGACGACCGGCGCCTGCGGCGGCCCCTTCATGCCGCACCCCCAGAGGTGCGCGGCGGCAAGAAGCGACCCGATCGCCAAAACGTTCCGGCGCCCGAGATCGGTCACAGGATGTAGCGGGAGAGGTCCTCGTTCCCGACGACGTCGGCCAGCATCCGGTCGACGTAGGCGGCGTCGATGACGACGGTCTTCTCGTCGAGGTCCGGCGCGTTGAACGAGACGTCGTCGAGGAGCTTCTCCATGATGGTGTGGAGACGGCGCGCCCCGATGTTCTCGGAGCGCTCGTTGACGCGGGTCGCGAACTCCGCCACGCGGTCGACGGCGTCGGGCCGGAACGTCAGCTCGACCCCCTCGGTCTCGAGCAGCGCCGTGTACTGCTTGACCAGCGAGCCGCGCGGCTCGGTGAGGATGCGCACGAAGTCGGCCGTCTCGAGGGCGTCGAGCTCGACCCGGATCGGGAAGCGCCCCTGCAGCTCGGGGATGAGGTCGGACGGCTTGGCGACGTGGAACGCCCCCGCCGCGATGAACAGGATGTGGTCGGTGCGCACCATCCCGTGCTTTGTGTTCACGGTGGTGCCCTCGACGATGGGCAGGATGTCGCGCTGCACGCCCTCGCGGCTCACGTCGGGGCCGTGCCCGCCCTCGCGGCCCGTCACCTTGTCGATCTCGTCGATGAAGATGATGCCCGCCTCCTCGACCCGGTGCACGGCGGCCGACCGCACGCTGTCGGTGTCGACGAGCTTCTGCTCCTCCTCCTGCACCAAGTGGTCAAGGGCCTGCGGCACCTTGACCCGCCGCTTCCGGCCCCGCCCCTGGAACAGGGTCGGCAGCATGTCCTTGATGTTGATGTCGATCTCCTCGATCGACGAGCCGGAGATGACCTCGAACGAGGGGAAGCTCTTCTGCTGGACGTCGACCTCGACCTCGCGCTCGTCGAGCCGCCCCTCGGCGAGCTGGGCGGCCAGCCGCGCGCGGGTGCGTTCGTGCTGCTCGCGCGCCGGGCCGGGGTCGTTCTCCTGCACCGACTTCGGCAGCGGGGGCAGGAGGAGATCGAGCAGCCGCGCCTCGGCATTCTGGCGGGCCTTGGCCCGCACCCCCTCCACCCGCTCCTCGCGCACCATGTCCACCGCGAGCTCGACGAGGTCGCGCACCATCGACTCGACGTCGCGGCCGACGTAGCCGACCTCGGTGAACTTCGACGCCTCGACCTTGAGGAACGGCGACTGCGCGAGCCGGGCGAGGCGGCGGGCGATCTCGGTCTTGCCGACCCCGGTCGGCCCGATCATCAGGATGTTCTTCGGCGCGACCTCCTCGGCCAGCTCCGGCGTCAGCTTCTGGCGCCGCATCCGGTTGCGCAGGGCCACCGCGACCGCCCGCTTCGCCTGGGCCTGCGAGATGACGTACTTGTCGAGCTCGGCGACGATCTGGCGCGGGGTCAGGTTGTCGACCGACGGCTCGTCGGCCTCCGGCTCGGGGGACGCAGGCGACGCCAGCGATTCGGGGAGATAGATGGGCATCTGGACTATGGGTGCGTCCCGCTCCAAGAGGCACCGCCCGGCAGTCGAGACCGGCATGGCCGAGGGGGGCCGTTGGTTCGCGCGCCGGCAGCGCTACAACTCTTCGATCGTGACACTGGCGTTCGTGTAAATGCAAATAGACGCGGTGATCGCCATCGCGTGCTCGACGATCTGCTTCGCCTCGAGATCGGCGTGCAGCGCCAGGGCCCTCGCGGCGGCGAGCGCGTAGCCGCCCCCCGACCCGATGGCGACGATGCCGTCGTCGGGCTCGATCAGGTCCCCGTTCCCCGACAGCAGGAACGTGGCGTCGGCGTCGAGCACGATCAGCATCGCCTCGAGGCGCCGCAGCATGCGGTCGGTCCGCCAGTCCTTGGCGAGCTCCACCGCCGACCGCTCCAGGTTGCCGCGGTACTGCTCGAGCTTCGATTCGAACCGCGAGAACAGGGCGAACGAATCGGCGGCGGAGCCGGCGAACCCGGCGAGGATCCGATCGTTGTAGAGGCGCCGGATCTTGCGGGCGCCCTGCTTGACGACGGTCTCGCCGAAGGTCACCTGCCCGTCGCCGCCCATGACGGTCTTGCCGCGATGCCGGACGGCCAGGATGGTCGTGCTCCGCGTGGTGGACATCCCCCGAGCGTATCCGCTGGCGGGCATGGCCTGCAACCCGACCGCCCTCAACCGGCTGGGCGGACCCTCAGAACCCGCGGGAAGCTCTCCGCCGGGTCAGGTAGTAGACCGGAATGCCCGCCGCGATGAGCACGACGCCGGCCAGCGAGGGGCCCGGGTTGATGCGGATCGCGTTGACGACGAGGGCCGCGCTGACCACCACGAAGACCAGGGGGGCGGCCGGATAGCCCCACGCGCGGAAGGGGCGGTGCGCGTCGGGTTCGCGGAGGCGCAGCACGAAGAGCGCGGCCACCGCCACCCCCGCGAACAGCACGACGGCGAACGCCGTGTAGTCGACCAGGTCCTGGAACGTCCCGCTCAGCACCAGCAGCCCCGACCACGCGCTCTGCGCGGCGATCGCCGCCGCCGGCGTGCGGAACCGGGGGTGCACGGAGGCGGCGGCGGCGAAGAACTGCCCGTCGCGGGCCATCGCGTAGTAGACGCGCGGCCCCGCGAACACCATGGCGCTGAGGCTGGCCGCGATCATCACCGCGGAGGCGGCGGCGACCGGAGCCGCCGCCGCCGGCCCGAACAGGCGCTCGGCCACCCCGTCGGCCATGTGGCCGGCGGCACCGAACTCGGTGACGGGCAGGGCGTAGACGTAGAGCAGGTTCAGGAGCACGTAGAGCGCCACCACCGCGGCGGTCCCCAGCCCCAGGGCGAGCGGCACGTTGCGGCCGGGGTCCCGGATCTCCTCGGCGAGATACGACGCGGCGTTCCAGCCCGAGTACGCGAACATGACCGGCAGCAGGGCGAGCAGCCACCCGGCGCCCGTCACGGATCCGCCGGTCTCCGCGAAGTTCGCGCCCGAGCCCCGGCCCAGGGTGAAGCCGAGCACGATGAAGGCCGCGAGCAGCGCCACCTTCATCACCGCCAGCGCGTTCTGCACGGCCCGGCCGGGCCCCAGCCCGACGAGGTGGACGACGGTCAGGGCGCCGATGACGGCGAGGGCCACGAGGGCCTGGGGCGAGACGGTGAGGGTGACGACGCCGAGGGGCAGGGCCGCCCACGGTTCCGTGTCCCCCGCCGCGGGCAGGAGGCGGCCGAGGTAGGTGGCGAAGCCCACCGCGCCGACGGCGATGGCCCCGCTGAAGCCGGCCACGAACGAGGTCCAGCCGGTGAGGAAGGCGGGCAGGGGACCGAACGCCTCGCGCAGGTAGACGTACTCGCCGCCGGCGCGCGGGCGCAGCGCGGCGAGCTCGGCGTAGGCCATCGCCCCCGCGAACGCGAGGGCGCCGCCCGCCGCCCACGCCCCGATCATCCACCACGGGTGCGGCGTCAGCCCCGCGACGACCGCGGGCAGCAGGAAGATGCCGCCGCCGATGACGTTGGAGACGACGACGGCGGCGCCGTCGAGGGGGCCGAGACGGCGGTCGAGACCGGACATGTCGGTGGATAGGGTCGCGATCGCCCCCCGCTCCCGCCTACGGCGCAGACGCCTAGCGGGTCAGAAGCTGGCGCTCGACGGGGACCGTGTCCAGGAACACCCACTGGTCGCCGCGGTGCTTGACGAAGAGGTCCATCGTGACGTCGACGAAGTCGCGATGCTCGAGCATCTCGGCGCGCGTCTGCTCCCCCGTATAGCCCCGCCCCGATTCGAGCCGAAGGATCTCGGTGGTCTGGCCGGCGTCGAGACCCTCCGTGCCGACGGCGCGCACGAAGGCGTTCCCCCACTCCTCCGTCTCGTTCTGCCGCTTGAACACGGCGTTGAGCTGGAGGTACTGGACGGTGTCGGCGGTCAGGTTCTCGAGGCGGAACGAGACGGTGGGGACGAGCTTGTTCCGGCCCAGGGGGTCGAGACCGGCGTCGAACCAGCCGCTCGACACCTGGGTGACCTGCAGGGCCGTCGGCACGTCGATGGACGGACCGCACCCCATCGACAGCACGAGCGCGGCGAGCGCCCCGATCCACGGCCGCCGACCACCGGCGCGGCATCCCGCTTCAACAGTCATAGACAGATTGTAGATCATGCCGTCGCGCGGACTCCGTCCCGACGCCCTCAGCGGCGCTCCGAGACCCGCTGCACGTTCCGGCACCGGCACGACCCGGGCGGCCTGGCACCCTCAGCGGCGCTCCGAGACCCGGTGCACGTACTCCGCGAGCTCCTGACGAGCCGCCGCATCGTCTCGAATCAGGTCGCGAAGCTGCCGCAGCAACACGTCGTCACCGGCCATCGGGTCGGCGTCCGCCCCGAGGCCGGGAGCGGGGATGGGGATCGCCCCGCCGCCGGTCCGCAGCCCGGCGGGCGTGCCCCGCAGGGTCGGCCCGGCCGCCGGCTCCGCGGCCGTCGGCCGCGCGTCGGACCCGGCCGGCGCCCGACCCGACTCGGCCACCGCCCCGCCCGACTCCGACTGCATCCCGCCCGGCCCCGACTGCGTCCCGCCCGGCTCCGACTGCGTCCCGCCCGACCCGGCCGGCGCGCCGGTCCCGCCGCCGCTCCAGCCGATGCGCAGGACGCTCCCGCCGCTCCTCACCTCGATCTCCGGCCGAACGATCAGCGCCGCCGCCACCGCCACCGCGAGCACCGCCGCGCCGGCCAGGGCCCACGCCGGGCGCCAGTGGAAACGGGCCGGCACCGGCCTCCCCGCATCTGCCACGACCCGGAATCCGAGATCCGCGTCGGGAGGCTCCCACGCCGCGATGGTCCCGCGAACGTCCGTCAGCGACCGGAGCTCGCCGGCGCAGCGTTCGCACAACCGGAGGTGCGCGTCGACCCGCCTCCGCGCCCCGGCGTCGGACTCCCCGTAGAGGTAATCGACCAACGCCGCCTTCTCGATACAGGTGCCCTTCTCGCTCATCGTTCTCGCGATGCTCCGCTGACATCCGCGCCCGACCGAGAGCGCGGGCCGGCCCCGGCCGCCCGCCGTCCCGACACGAACGCCGCCTTCTCGATACAGGTGCCCTCGCTCATCGTTCTCGCGACGCTCCGCTGACATCCGCGCCCGACCGAGAGCGCGGGCCGGCCTCGGCCGCCCGCCGCCCCGACACGCCGGCCGCGCCGTCCAGGCCCTCCCGCTGCAACTGCCGCCGCAGCACCCCGAGCCCCTGGTAGAGCCGCGTCTTGACGGTGCTCAGCGGACATCCCTGCAGGTCGGCGATCTCCCTGAAGGTCAGGCCATGGTACTCCTTGAGCACGATGGTGATGCGCTGATCGTCGGACAGCGCCGACATCGCGCGGTTGATCACCCGCCTCAGGTCCCGGCGCACCGCCCGTTCCTCGGCCGTCTCCGGCACCGCCACGCCCGGCGGCGGGGCCGGCTCGGTCTCCTCGTCGAGCGGCGCGAGGCTGGCCGAGCGGCGCTCCCGGCGTATCCAGTCGCGGCAGAGGTTCAGGGCGATGCGGTACAACCACGACGAGAACTTCGACTGGCCCTTGAACGCCTTGATGCCGCGGAACGCGCGGAGGAAGGTCTCCTGGCAGACGTCGCGGGCGTCCTCCTCCCGGCCGAGGACGCGGAACGCCAGCGCGAAGATCGACCGCTCCCAGCGGACGATCAACTGGTTGAAGCTGTCGGAATCGCCGGCCGTCGCCAGCGCGACCAACTCCTCGTCGGTTCTCTGCATGGCCGCCGCGGCCGCCCGCGTCGCGCTCATCGTGTCGCACTCACTCGAACGATTAGACGCCGCGCGGCCGGAAAAGGTCTGCGGTGGAGACCGCGGCCGGCCGCGGGTTCCGTGGGCTATGATCTACTGTTCCCCCGCGGCGCGGACCGCGGTTCCGGGAGCGTGGCGACCGATCCGGCGCCCGACCCGAAGAAGACACCGCGATGCTGCAGCTTTCGGCGCTGACCAAGGGGTTCGGCGGCCGCACCCTGTTCGACCGCGTCGCCTGGCAGATCTCGGCCGGCGACCGGGTCGGTTTGTGCGGCCCGAACGGCTCGGGCAAGACGACGCTGCTGCGCATGCTGGCCGGCCTCGACGAGGCCGACAGCGGGACGATGGCGAAGCGCAGCGGGCTGACCGTCGGCTACCTCCCGCAGGACGGCCTCGAACACTCGGGACGCCCCCTCGTCGACGAGGTCCGCAGCGCGTTCCAGCCGCTGCTCGACGTCCAGCGGGCCATGGAGGACCTGGAACACCGGCTCGCGGACCCGAGCTGCCCCGGCGAAGAGCACGACGCCATCCTCGAGCAGTACAGCGAGCTGCAGCACCGGTTCCGCGACGGCGACGGCTACACCATCGACCTCCGGGTCGCGGGGGTCCTGAACGGGCTCGGGTTCCCGCCCGACGACTTCGAGAAGCCCACCGACACCTTCTCCGGCGGGTGGCAGATGCGCATCGCCCTCGCCAAGCTGATCCTGCGCCGGCCCCACGTGCTGCTGCTCGACGAGCCCACGAACCACCTCGACCTAGAGGCCCGCAACTGGCTTGAGGACTACCTCGCCGACTATCCGCACGCCGTCGTGCTCGTCTCCCACGACCGCTACTTCCTCGACCGGGTGGTGACCCGCATCGCCGAGATCGACCGGCGCGGCCTGACCCCCTACGTCGGCTCCTACTCCGAGTACCTCGTCGAGCGCGACGCGCGGGTCGCCGCCCTGCGCGAGCAGAAGAAGCGGCAGGACGAGGAGGTCGCCCGCATCCAGCGCTTCATCGACAAGTTCCGCTACAAGGCGAGCAAGGCCGCCCAGGTCCAGAGCCGGGTGAAGATGCTGGAGAAGATCACCCCCATCGAGGTGCCGCCGGAGCGCAAGCGGGTGCATTTCTCGTTCCCCGAGTGCCGCAAGAGCGGCCGCGTCGCCCTCGAGCTGCGGGGGGTCCGCAAGGCCTACGGCCCGACGGTGGTCCTCGACGACGTAGACGCGCACATCGTGCGCGGCGACCGCATCGCTATCGTGGGGCCCAACGGTGCCGGCAAGTCGACGCTGATGCGCATGCTGTCGGGGGCGGAGGCCCCCGACTCGGGGACGCGGGTCGAGGGCCACAACCTCGTGGCGCAGTACTTCGCGCAGGACGAGGCCACGCGTCTCGACCCCGACCTGACCGTCTATGACACCCTCGGTGCCGCGTCGTCGGTCGAGATGCTCCCGGCCATCCGCAACATCCTCGGCGGCTTCCTGTTCTCGGGCGACGACGTGACCAAGCCGGCGCGGGTGCTCTCGGGCGGCGAGCGCACCCGGCTCGCGGTGGCGCGCATGCTCCTGTGCCCCGCCAACACCCTGCTCCTCGACGAGCCCACGAACCACCTCGACATCGACTCGACCAACGTCCTCCTCGACGCCCTCGCCGACTTCGACGGCACCCTCGTCTTCGTCTCCCACGACCGCTACTTCGTGGACAAGCTCGCCACCACCGTCATCGAGGTCGGCGGCGGGGCCGCCGTCCGCTACCCCGGCACCTACGAGGAGTTCCGCTGGAGCAAGGCCCACCGCGGAGCTCCGTCCGACGGGGCTCAGCCCCGGGCCAACGCTGACGGGCGCGCGGCTGACGCAGACCCGGCCGGCGGGGGCCCGCGGCCGTCCGCCGCACACCCGCGTCCCGCCGCCGGCGGCCCGCGCCCCGCCGCCGAACCGTCCAGACGCGCGGATCGCCCGCCGCCCGGCCAGTCCGCCGGGCACGTCGCGGGCCGGCGGGGCCGGGAGGAGCGCCGCCAACGCGCCCAGGCCGAGCGCCGCGTCAAGCGGGCGCAGGCGGCCCGCGAGAAGCGCATCGGGGAGATCGAGCGGCGCATCGCCGAGCGCGAGGGCAAGATCAAGGAGATCGAGGCGGCGATGTCCGCGCCCGGCTTTTACGACGACCGCGCCGCCGCGCAGCCGGTCGTCGACGAGCACCAGAGCCTGATGTGGGAGGTCGGCGACCTCATGGGCCAGTGGGAAGCCCTGCAGCAGGTCGAAGGCGAGTCCGGCCCCGCCTGACGCCGGCCGGCGGGCCGTATAATCCCGGTCCGACGGGCACGACGAAACCCAAGGAGCTGCCATGAAGCCATCGATCCGCCGCGTGACGACCGTCGCCGCCCTCGCCTGCGTGCTCGCGCTCCGCGCGACCCCCGGCCTCGCGCAGCCGGCGACCACCCTCACCCACGGCTCGGCCGCGTCCGTCGGCATGGACGCCGCCCTGCTCGACGAGGCGGCCCGGCTCTACCGCGACGCGGTGGACCGCGGCGACCTGAAGGGCGCGGTGCTGATGGTCGCGCGCCGCGGCGTCATCGTCCTGCACGAGGCCGTCGGCTGGCGGCACGAGGCCTACCGGCTGCCGATGGAGCCGGACACGCTGTTCCGCATGGCCTCGAACACCAAGCCCGTCATCGGCACCGCGGTGCTCATCCTGCAGGAAGACGGCCGGCTCTCACTCGACGACCGCGCGGCCGAGCATCTCGAGTCGTTCGACAACGTCCGGTCGCGCGACATCACCATCCGCCAGCTCCTGAGCCACGCGTCCGGGCTGCGCGTCCGCCCCATCTTCTATCCGTTCGAGCCCGACGAGACCCCGACCCTGCTCGGCGCCGTCGCCAAGTTCGGCGCCGAAGGACCCGAGGTGGAACCCGGTACGTCCTACAGCTACAACAACGCCGGCTACAACACCGTCGGCGCAATCATCGAGGTCGCGTCGGGCATGCCCCTTGAGGATTTCCTGAGCGCCAGCATCTACGACCCGCTGGGCATGACCGACACCCTCAACCACGAGGACCCGGCCAAGCTGCACCGCATGGCCACCGTCTACCGCGGGCGCCGCGGGGACGACGGCGGGGTCGTCTTCCGGCAGGGCTTCACCCCCGGCGACCCGCCCGACTTCCCCGTCGTCCGCGCCTCCGGCGGGATGATCTCCACCGCCCCCGACTACGCCCGGTTCCTGCAGATGTTCCTGAACCGCGGGCGCTACGCCGACGCGCAAATCCTCTCCGAGGACTCGGTGGCGGCGGCGACCCGCGGCTACATCGCCAGCGGCGAGCGCACCACCTACGGCCTCGGCTGGCAGATCGCGCCCGACGGCGCCTACTCCCACTCCGGCTCCGACGGCACCATGGGCTGGGTCGACCCCGCCCGCGAGATCATCGGCATGGTCCTCACCCAGAGCCCCGGCGGCGGCAACCCGACCCGCGAGTTCCGCGAACTCGTCAGCCGCGCCGTCGACCACGCCGCGGACCGGTAGCAGGGAACGGTACGTGGCGCCATTTCGTACGCGGCGGACGGATTGCCGTCGGCGTCACGTTTCGCTCTGAAGACACCCTGGCGGCGATCACGGCGTGGCGAACGGGGTGAGCAATGGCGACGAAGTGTCTCCAGTGCGGACACGCGATGACAACACGCCGCGAGAACGTGAGCTACGACGCGTCGGGGCTGCCCGGGGTCACGCTGGTGGGGGTCGAAGTAAGCCGTTGCGCCCACTGCGGCGAGCACGAGGTGGCGATCCCCCGCATCGCCGACCTGCACCGCGCCATGGCCCACGCCGTGGTCCGCAAGCCGAGCCGCCTGACCTCCGCCGAGATCCGTTTCCTGCGCCGGACCCTCGGGTGGTCCGGCCAGGATTTCGCCGAGCACATGGGCACCGCACCGCGGCCTCGGACAAACTGACCAGAAGCACCGCCGCAACCCCGGGCTACGCCTTCGGGTGGGTCTTCTTGTAGACCGACAGGAGCTGCGCGGCGCTGACGTGGGTGTAGCGCTGGGTGGTGCTGAGGCGGGCGTGGCCGAGCATCTCCTGGATGGCGCGGAGGTCGGCGCCGCGCTCGAGGAGGTGGGTGGCGAACGAGTGGCGGAGGGCGTGGGGGCTGATGCCGCGGCGGGTGCCCGCGGCGGCCGCGTGGCGGCGCACGAGGCGGTCGACGCTGCGGGTGGAGAGGCGGCCGCCGCGGTAGTTGACGAACAGGGGCTCGGCCGCCGCGCGGCCCCGGGGCCGCGGGGCGGGGGCGGCCCCGCCGTCCCGGAGGGCGAGGGCCCCGCGGTCGGGGAGCCAGGCGCGCAGGGCGGCGGCGGCGGCGCGGGTGAACGGGACGATGCGCTCCTTGCCGCCCTTGCCGAGCACCCGCACGCGCCGGTTGCCGAGGTCGATGTCCTCGAGGCCCAGCCCCGCGAGTTCGGCGAGGCGGAGGCCCGAGGCGTAGAACAGCTCAAGGATGGCGCGGTCGCGGCGGCCCAGCGGCGTCGAGCCGTCGGGGGCCTCGATCAGGCGCGCCATTTCGGGCTCCTCTAGGCGGGCCGGCAGCTTGCGGTCCTGCTTCGGGGTCACCATGAGCGCGCCGGGGTCGCGCTCGACGTGCTCTTCGCGCCGCAGCCAGCGGCCGAACGAGCGGATGGCGGCGAGCCGCCGCGCCGCCGACGAACGTGCCTGGCCGCGGTCGTACTGCTCGCGCATGAACGCGCGCACGGCCGGGTAGTCGACCTCTGTGGGGGCGATGCGGTCGGCGGGACGGTCGAGATGCCGTTCCAGGAACCGGACGTACTGGGTCAGGTCGCTCTCATACGCGCGGACGGTCCGCGCGGACAGGTTGCGATTGAACCGCAGGTAGTCCAGGAACTGCCGCAGAAGCGTCGTCATGCGCGCCACCCGCGCCCTCTCGGGCCGCCCGCCATTCCTCGATCTGCGCGAGGGCCCGCGCCGCCACCGCGCGCCGGCGGTCGCGGCGGCGGCGCGGGAGGTCGCCGGTCACGGGGATCAGCCCGAACGCGATGTTCGAGGGCTGGTAGTCGGCGCGGTCGGCGTGCGACACGTAGTGGCCAAGGGCGCCGATCGCGGTGGTCCTCGGCGGCGCGTCGGGCACCCGGCCCCGCGCGAGGGCGGCCGCGTTCAGCCCGGCGATGAGCCCGCTCGCGGCGGACTCCACGTACCCCTCGACCCCGGAGATCTGGCCCGCGAAGAAGAGGCCCGGCCGATGCCGCGACTGCCACGTCGGTAGCAGGGCGGCCGGTCCGTTGATGTAGGTGTTTCGGTGGATCATGCCGAACCGCACGAACTCGGCCTGCTCGAGGCCGGGAATCGTGCGGAATAGCCGCTTCTGCTCGCCCCACTTGAGCTGGGTCTGGAACCCCACCAGGCTGTAGTGGTCGCCGGCCAGGGTGTCCTGCCGGAGCTGCACCACCGCGTACGGCCGCCGCCCGGTGCGGGGGTCGGTGAGGCCCACCGGCTTCATCGGGCCGAAGCGCAGGGTGTCCTCGCCGCGGCGCGCCATGACCTCAATGGGCAGGCATCCCTCGAAGAAGCGTCCCTGGTCGATGGCGTGCAGGGACGCTGACTCGGCCCCGCACACCGCCTGGTGGAAGTCGCGGTACTCGCCCGCGGTCATCGGGCAGTTCAGGTAGTCGCCCTGACCGTCGTCGGTTCCGCAGGCCGCACCGTCCACGGGGGCACCGGCCGCGCCCCGGCCGGCATCGTCAATGCCCCCGGCTGCATCCCCAGCGCCCTGGGCGGTATCGTCCACGCCTCCGGCCGCATCCCCCGTGCCCCGGGCAGCATCGCCCGCGCCCTCGGCGACATTCTCCGCGCCTGGGGCGGCGGCGCCCGCGCCCCGGGCAACGCCGGCCGCGCCAGCGGCCGCGGCACCATCACGGTGGGACCGCCCCCGGGCCGCCGGAGAATCCCGCCCCCAGCGCGACGCCCGGAACGCGATGCGCCGATCGATCGACTCGGCCAGGACTATCGGACTGATCGCGTCGTAGAAATAGAGATGGTCCCGGCCCACCAGGGCGGCGACGGCGGCGGACAGGTCCGGCGAGGTCAGGGGGCCGGTGGCGACGATGACCGGCTCGCGCGGGTCGCCGGCGCGGGAAAGGTCCTGGACCTCCTCGCGCCGGATGGTCACCAGCGGTTCCTGCTCGATCGCCGTCGTGATCCCCTGCGCGAACCGCACCCGGTCCACGGCGAGGGCGCCGCCGGCGGGGACCCGGCTTTCGTCGGCCACCCGCATCACCAGCGACCCGAGCCGCCGCATCTCCTCCTTGAGCAGCCCTACCGCGTTCTCGACCTGGTCGGCGCGGAACGAGTTGCTGCAGACGAGCTCGGCGAGCCGGTCGGTCTGATGGACGGCGGTCGGCCGCACCGGCCGCATCTCGTAAAGGGTGACGGGAACGCCCTGCCGCGACGCCTGCCACGCCGCCTCGCTGCCCGCGAGCCCGCCGCCGATGATGTGGATCACGCGCGACTCCAACCCCGGAACGCGGATCAGGCGACCCGCCGGCGCGTGCGCCCGCCCGGACGCTTCGGCCGGCCCTTGGCGACCGGCTTCGCGGCCGGCTTGGCCGCCGGCTGCTCCTCGACCCAGCGGCCGTCGCGGTACACGGCGCGCCACTTGGTGGTCCGGCCGCCCTCCTCCGACGTCACGTACTGCTCACCCGCCTTCCGCGAGAAGCGGATGACGGCGGGACGCCCCTCGGGGTCCTCGACCGGCGCGTCGAGCAGGTAGCGGAACTTGGGATCCAGCTCCCCGGCGTGCGGCTTCAGCTCCGTCACCTTCGGCGCGCGCGTCTCCCGGTGGCGGGGGAAGCCGCTCGCGGCCAGGAACAGCCCGGCCGCCCCGTCGCGCAGCACGTAGTGGTCGTCGACGGTCTCGCACCGCAGCTCGGGCATCGGCACCGGATCGGCCTTGGGCGGCGCCGGCTCGCCGTTCCGGAGCAGCTTCCGCGTATTGCCGCACTCGGCGTTCGAGCAGCCGAAGAACTTGCCGAACCGCCCCGAGCGCAGGGGCATCTCGGACCCGCACCGGTCGCAGGCGATGGTCCGCTCGGGACCCGCGGCGGCGCTGAACGTCCCCTCCTCGACCTCGTGGCCGGCGCAGTAGGGGTTCTTGCCGCAGACGTGCAGCTTGCGGCGGGCGTCGACGACGTAGCTGTCCATCGCCGTCCCGCATATCGGGCAGCGGTGCTTCGCCCGCAGCAGCTTGCTCTCGCCCTCGTCGTCGCGGTCCGCGTCGGCGGCCTCGTCGGCCGGCGTCAGGTCGACGGTCTCCTTGCAGCGCTCCGCGGGCGGCAGCCCGTATCCCGAGCACCCCAGGAAGACGCCGGTGCTCGCCGACCGGATCTGCATCGGCCGGCCGCACGCGGCGCAGGCGATGCCCGTCTCCGTCGGCGTGTTGGGCCGCATGCCGTCGGGCCGCGCCGCCGCCGCGAGCTTGTCGGAGAAGCCGCGGTAGAACGTGTCGAGCACGCGCACCCACTCGCGGTCGCCGGACGCGATCTTGTCGAGGTCCTGCTCCATGCCCGCGGTGAACGAGTAGTCGAGGAGGTCGGCGAAGCTCTCGACGAGGCGGTCGGTGACGAGCTCGCCGATCTTCTCCGCGTAGAAGCGCCGCTTCTTCAGCGACACGTAGCCCCGGTCCTGGATGGTGGAGATGATCGAGGCGTAGGTCGACGGCCGCCCGATGCCGCGCTTCTCCAGCTCGCGCACCAGGCTCGCCTCGCTGTAGCGGGGCGGGGGCTTGGTGAAATGCTGCACCGGATCGAGCTTCGCGCAGTCGAGCTTCTCGCCCGCCGCGTAGTCCGGCACCTCGGCGGGGTCGCCCTTGCGCGACGCCGGCGGCAGCACCCTGGTGAACCCGTCGAACCGGAGCACCCGGCCCCGGACCCGCAGCTCGAACCGACCCGCCTCGACCGTCACCGTGGTGCTCAGGTACCGGGCCGGGGTCACCTGGCAGGCGACGAACTGGCGGCGGATCAGATCGTAGAGGCGGCGGCCGTCGGCGTCGGCCCCGGCCAGCGCGTCGGGGAGCGCGGCCACGTCGGTCGGCCGGATCGCCTCGTGCGCCTCCTGGGCGCCCGCCTTGCTGGCGTAGACGTTGGGCCCCTTCGGCAGGTACTCCGAGCCGAAGGACGAGCCGATGTACGCGCGCACCCCGTCCACCGCCTCGCGCGAGAGGTTCGTCGAGTCGGTGCGCATGTAGGTGATGTGGCCGGCCTCGTACAGCCGCTGCGCGAGGGTCATCGTCTTCCGCACCCCGAACCCGAGGCGGGCCGAGGCCGCCTGCTGGAGGGTCGAGGTGATGAACGGCGCGCCGGGCCGGGTCGACGTGGGCTTGCTCTCGACCCCCGCGACGGTGAAGTCTACGCCGCCGAGGCGCGCGACGGCGTCGTGCGCCTCCTCCCGGTTCCGCGGCCGGAAGGCCCCGCCGTCGGCCTTGACGACCTGGAACCGGCACCGGTCGCGGCCGCCCGCCCGCGTCAGGTCGGCGAAAACCTCCCAGTACTCCTCGGGCTCGAAGGCGCGGATCTCGCGCTCGCGCTCGACCACCAGGCGGACCGCCACCGACTGCACCCGGCCCGCCGACAGGCCGCGGGCGACCTTCGCCCAGAGCAGCGGGGAGACCTCGAAGCCGACCACGCGGTCGAGGAAGCGCCGCGCCTGCTGCGCGTTCACCCGGTTCTCGTCGATCGCCTTGGGGTGCGCGAACGCCTCGCGGATGGCGTTGCGGGTGATCTCGTTGAACACCACCCGGCGGAAGCGGGCGGGGTCGCCGCCCATCTCCTCCTTGAGATGCCAGGCGATGGCCTCCCCTTCCCGGTCGAGGTCCGTCGCGAGGAAGACGGGGCCGGTCTTGCCGGCCAGCCGCTTGAGCTCGCCGACGACCTTCTCCTTGCCCGGCACCACCTCGTAGGTCGCGCGCCAGCCGTTGTCGGGATCGACGCCCATGCGGCGGACGAGCTGACGCCGCGCCTGACGCCGCCGCTCGGCCGGGGTGGTCCGCGCCGCCGCCTTCCGCCCGGCCGGCGCGGCGCGGCGCTCGCGGGCACCTCCCTTGCCGCCGACGGGCAGGTCGCGGATGTGTCCGACGCTCGACTTGACGAGGTACTCCGAGCCCAGGTAGCGGTTGATGGTGCGGGCCTTGGCCGGCGACTCGACGATGACCAGGGATCGTGCCATGGCTTCTACTCTAACGCGGACTACCGCGGGCAGAGTATCCGCCGCCCGCCGCCGACCATGCAACCCGCGGTTCGACGCGGGCACCCGAGTTACCGTTCCGCCCGGACGAACTGGCCGGCGCCGGCGCGGGCGACCCGCCCCTGGAGCTCCAGGTCGGTGAGCCGGGCGAGCAGCGACGCGCTGTCGAGGCCGCTCCGGGCGGCGAGGTCGTCGACGCCGTAGACCTCGCCCGCGTCCATGTGGCGCAGTATCGCGTCCCGCGTCTCCGGCGGCCGACCGCCGTCCCCGGCCGCCGGCGCAGCGCCGGCCGCCGCGCCCGCCGCGGTCTCAAGACCGAGCTCCTCGCAGACGTCGTCGGCGGTCTCCACGATCCGCGCCCCGTCCCTGAGCAGGGCGTGGGCCCCGCGGTTCCGCCCGCTCAGCACGTTTCCCGGCACCGCCATGACCTCGCGCCCCTGCTCGAGGGCGAGCCGCGCGGTGATCAGCGAGCCGCTGCGCTCGGAGGCCTCCACCACGACCACCGCCCGCGACAGGCCGCTGATGAGGCGGTTGCGCAGCGGGAAGTACTTGGGCCGCGGCGTCGTCCCCGGCGGCAGCTCGCTCACGAGCAGGCCGCGCCGGACGATCCCGTCCGCGAGACCGGCGTGCTCGGGGGGATACACGATGTCGACGCCCGACCCCAACACCGCGATCGTCCGACCGCCGGCGGCCAGCACGCCGCGGTGCGCGGCGGAATCGACCCCGCGGGCCAGCCCGCTGACGACGATCACGCCGCGCGACGCTAGATCCGCGCCGAGGCCCCGGCCGACCTCGCGCGCGTAGACGGTACCGGCCCGCGAGCCGACGACCGCGACGGCGGGCCCGCCCAGGGCGTCCGCATCGCCCCGGAGCCACAACACCGGCGGCGGGTCCGGAATCGCCGCCAGCAGCGCCGGATAGCGACGGTCGGGCCAGGGAACGGCGTCGATGCCGCCGGCCCGCGCCACCGCCAGCGCCGCCCGCGCCCGGGTCCGCGCCTCCGCCAGCCGGGCGGGTGCCGCGAGACGGGGCGCGATGCCCGCCAAGACCGCGGGCAGCGCAGCGTCCGCCCCGGTCCCGAGCCGGGCCGCCCCCTGGGGATCCGAGAGCCATTCCGCGACGGCGCGGCGGCCGCGCCCGCGCCACCAGATCATGGCGAGGGCGACCCAGTCGTCGAGCGTCATCCTCTCCCGCCTCCCGGACCCGTCGCGCGGTCACCCGCGGAGAAAGCCGCCCGGCCGCGGACCGACGCAGGGGCATCGACCCGGCCCGTCGCGCCATGGAGCGGCCCGGAACCGTGCGCGCCGCCGTGCGCGCCGCCTCGGCCCGAGGCACCCACGGAACGGCCCCCCCCGCACTCGCCCGAGCCCCGGCCGGGGCGCGTCTACGGCGGCGGGAGCGGCGCGGCGGCCCCGGCCTCCGGGCGACCGCACACGGCCCGCGCGCACGGCAGGATGAGCAGCGTTGAGCTGGAGGAGACGACCCGGGCGAATCCGCCCGGCGAGCGGCACCCGACCGCGTTCAACGCGCAACCGGCGTGCCCGACCCGATCCGAGTATACCCCGGCCCGCGGCCGGCCCGGTTTCAGGCTTGCACCGGCGGCGGGCGACTGACTATAGTGGGCTTGAGGGCATGGTGCGAACCACACTGGCGATCCTGATCCTCGCGATCGCGTCCGGCGCGGCGGATCCCCGCGCCCAGGAGCGTTCCGACGCGCGCGCGCAGGTCGACTTCGGGATCGAGGTGGCCCGGCGCGGTCTCTGGAAGGAGGCGATCTTCCGCTGGGAGCGCGCGATCGACATCGATCCGACCTATGCCGAGGCCTGGAACAACCTGGCCATCGCCTTCGAACAGCAGGGACGTCTGGACGAGGCCCGCGAGGCGTACGAAACCGCCCTCGACCTCGCGCCGGACAACCTGGCCATCGAGCAGAACTACGACCTTTTCCTGGAAGTGAACGACCGTGTCAGCCAAAGCTCTCGCTAGCCTCGGTCTCGTCGGCCTCGTCGCCGGGTGCACGTCGTTCTACGACGTCGCCATCGAGACCCCCCTCACGCCGAAGCTGGACATCTCGAGGTTCCAGCGCGTGCTGATCGCGGGCTTCGTCTCCGGCGGCTCGGACGACATCGACGCCAACCGCGAGACGGCCCGGCTGCTCCGGAGCCAGTTGCGCCGGAACTCGGACCTGCAGGTCGTCGACGCGGACGTCCTGCCGCTGCTCGAGATCGCGGCCGACCAGAGCGGCGGGCCGGAGCGCCCCCGCGGGACCGGCCAGGACGGGGTCGAGCCGGCCGGGGGGTCGGGCGAAGACGAACCGATCGAAGACGACGATTCGATGAGCGAGGAAGAGCTGGAAAGCTACGAGACCATCTTCGCCAACATCGGGTTCTGGCGCGACCTCGGCGAGGAGTACCAGGACCCCCTCATCCTGACCGGCACCGTCTACTTTTCGCCCCACGCCCGCTCGGGCATGGTGACCAACGCGCGCGAGGTCTACGACTCGTTCGGGCGGCGCCGCACCGTGCCGGTGCGCACGTACCGCGACCGCCGCGGCTTCGTCCTGAGCCCGAAGTTCATCTTCATCGACGGCTCGACCGGCACGACGCTCTACACCGAACGCCACCGCGAGGAGATCCTCTACGACGCGTCGCAGAACACGCCGGCGCTGTCGTCCTACTTCGAGCTGATGGACCGGCTGCTGCCGTCCGTGCTCGGGGCGTTCAGCACCCAGAGCGTGCGGGGGACCCGCACGCTCCTCCGGTGAGACCGCCCATCCGACGCGGCTTTACAGAACCGCCGGCCGCGAGTACCCTGGATCGCTGGACGAGGCGTACGGGCGCCTCCGAATCGGAACGAAAGGTCTGACGCGTGTACGCCATTATTCAAGCCGCCGGGCACCAGTACCGGGTGGAGCCGGGTCAGGTTGTCGACATCGACCGGATCGGCCAGGAGCCCGGAGAGACGGTCACCTTCGACCGCGTGCTGCTGATCGGCCGCGACGACGGCACGGTCGCGGCCGGAGACCCGACGGTGCCCGGGGCGACCGTCACCGGCCTCGTGGACGCCCACGACCGCGGGCCGAAGATCCGGGTGTTCCGGCACAAGCGGCGCAAGGGGATGCGGCGCACGCGCGGGCACCGGACCGACCTCACGCGCGTCCGCATCAGCGACATCTCCGATTCCGACTGAGGCACTCATGGCGCACAAGAAGGGACAGGGCAGCTCGCGGAACGGCCGCGACAGCAACGCGCAGCGCCTGGGCGTGAAGCGCTTCGACGGCAACGTCGTCACCGGCGGCTCCATCCTGGTGCGGCAGCGCGGGCAGCGGTTCCGGCCGGGCCTCAACGTCGGCATCGGCAAGGACGACACGCTCTTCGCCAAGATCGCGGGCCGCGTGCGGTTCGAAGACCACGGCGGCCGCGGCCGGGCCATCAGCGTGCTGCCCATCGAGTCCTGATTCCCCCCTCCGGGCATGTTCGTCGACGAGGTCGACATCCACGTGACCGCCGGCGACGGCGGGCATGGGTGCCTGAGCTTCCGTCGCGAGAAGTCCGCGCCCCGCGGGGGGCCCGACGGCGGGGACGGCGGAGACGGCGGCTCGGTCTACCTGGTCGCCAGCCCCCACCTGAACACCCTCGTCAACTACCGTTTCCATCCCAGCTACGCGGCCCCGCGCGGCGCCCACGGCAGCGGCTCGACCCGCACGGGACGCAACGGCCGGGACCTTGAGCTCGAAGTGCCCGCGGGCACCGTCGCCTTCGAGCACCGCGACGACGCGCTCGCGGAGCTGGCCGACCTCGTGGAGCCCGGGCAGCGCGTGGTCGTCGCCCGCGGCGGGCGTGGGGGCCGCGGCAACCGGCGCTTCGTCAGCGCGACCAACCAGGCCCCGCGCCGCACCGAGCCCGGCCGGCCGGGCGAGCAGCGCCGTTTGCGGCTCCGGCTCAAGCTGTTGGCCGACGTGGGGCTCGTGGGGTTCCCCAACGCCGGGAAGTCGACGCTCATCGCCCGCGTCTCCGCCGCGCGGCCGAAGATCGCCGACTATCCCTTCACGACCCTGAGCCCCAACCTCGGCGTCGTCGACCTCGGCGACGACCGGAGCTTCGTGGTCGCCGACGTCCCCGGCCTGATCGCGGGCGCCCATGCCGGGCACGGGCTCGGCGACCGGTTCCTGGCCCACCTCGAGCGCACCCGCGTCCTCGTGCACCTGGTCGACGTCTCGTCGTTCAGCGGGCGCGACCCGTGCGACGACTTCGACGTCGTGTGCGGCGAGCTCGACGCCTTCCGGGTCGACGGCGGGCGGGGCGGAACCGGGGGCCGGCTGTCGGACAAACCGCAGGTCGTCGCCGCGAACAAGGTCGACGCCCTCGACGAGCCGGCGCGGCTCGACCGGCTGCGCGCCCACGTACGGCGCCGCGGTCTGGACCTCCACGCGATCTCCGGGGTCACCGGGCAGGGGGTCGCCGGCCTGCTCGAGGCCGTCTGGACCCTCTTCCGCGACGCGGACGGCGGAAACGACGCGCCGGCCGGGGACCCGCGCCCAGGAGCGGCGCGGGCTCCCGCAGGATCGGCCGTAAGCGACGCTCTCCGGGCTGGGCCCGTATGAGTGGAGCGCCCCCGCGCATCGGCATCCTCGGGGGACGGTTCGACCCCGTCCACCGCGGACACCTCGCCACCGCGGCGGCGGCGCGGCGGGCCCTGCGGCTCGACCGCGTGCTGATGCTGCCCTCGCGGCTCTCACCCCACCGGAAGCGGCCGGCGGAGGCCGCCGGCACCGACCGGCTGGCCATGGTCGTCCTCGCCGCGCGGGACGATCCGTCGCTGGAGCCCTGCGACCTGGAGCTGACCGCCGACGGGCCCTCCTACACCGCGACGACCCTGCGGAAGCTGCACGGGCGGGGGCATCCCCGCACGTCCCTGTTCTTCATCGTCGGGGCCGACGCCTTCGCCGACGTCGCGGCCTGGCACGACTATCCGCGCCTGCTCGACGCCGCCCACTTCGTGGTCGTCTCGCGGCCGGGACACCCCGTGGGGTCGCTCCCCGACGCCCTCCCGGCCCTGCGGCCGCGCCTGCGCGCGGTCACGGGAAACGCGGGTGCGCAGGCCGACGGGACCCCGCACGCCCCCGTCGTCTTCCTGCTCGACGCGGACACCCCGGACATCTCGTCGACCGACATCCGCACGCGCCTGGCGAAGGGACGCCCGCTCGGCGGGCGCGTGCCCCGGCCAGTGGCCGAGTACATCGACCGGCGGCGGCTCTACCGGCCCACCGGCGAATCCAGCGTCGCCCCGCGCCGGGAGGGCGCGGCCGGAACGCCCACGCGGCTGCCCGACCAAGCTTGAGGAGGGCGCGGGAGAAACAACCGCTGGCGAAAAGCTTGCATGACTGATCACGAGGCCGCCCCGCACCAAGCTTGAAGAGGGCGCGGGAGAACACCGCTGGCGAGAAGCTTGCATGACTGACCACGAGGCCGCCCCGCACGAAGCGGATGAACCGCTGCCCGAGCCGCTGCGCCACGCGGTCGAGGCGGCGCGGGACCGGAAGGCGGAGGACCTGCTGCTGCTCGACCTGCGCGGATCCGACGCCTTCACCGACCACTTCCTGATCTGCTCCGGTCAGAGCCCGCGACAGGTCACCGCGATCGTCGACGCCGTCCTCGCCCGGCTCAAGGCGCTCGGGGCGCGGCCGGCGCACATCGAGGGCTACGACGCGGCCAACTGGGTGCTGATCGACTGCTTCGACTTCATCGTCCATGTGTTCACGCCGGACACCCGACGCTTCTACGCACTCGAGCGGCTCTGGGGGAACGCCGTCCGTCGGGAGGTGTAGCAGCCCGCCGCCGGCGCGCACGCCAGGGTCCCGCATCGCCCCCGACCCGGCCCGCATCACCGGCCGGCCGGTGGAGACGACCGCGAGCTCGGCTCCTACAGCTACCGGGGGAACCGGCGCGGCGCGCGTCGCCGGGCGGCTGGCGGAGGCGGGACGTTGGGGCCTGGACGCGCTCCTCGCGGTGCTCCTCGCCCC
The DNA here is from genome assembly GCA_963664545.2 of Vicinamibacterales bacterium. GTDB lineage: Bacteria > Acidobacteriota > Vicinamibacteria > Vicinamibacterales > UBA8438 > JAJEEA01. Next base: position 6,868,886 of record OY761475.2, read on the forward strand.
CGACTGCGCGGTGTGCGGGACGGTGCTCGACGCGCCCGCCCGCGGGGCGGTGTGTCCGGCCTGCTGGCGGGCCGTCCGCCGCATCACCCCGCCCGTCTGCGACGGTTGCGGCGACCCCCTGCCCAGGGGGCGGACGGAGGGGCCTCCGGCCGAACGGTGCCACCGCTGCCGGCGCCCGCAGGCGCTGATTCGGCAGCGCCGGGCGGCGGGCCCCTACGAGGGGGCCCTCCGCCGGCTCGTGCACGCCCTGAAATACGAGCGGCGCCATTCCCTGGCGCCGCCCCTCGGCCGGCTGATGCGGGAGTCGGGGTCCGACGTGCTCGCCGCCGCCGACTGCGCGGTGGCGGTTCCCCTCCACCCGCGGCGGCGGCGGGGGCGGGGCTTCAACCAGGCGGCGGAGCTGGCCGCGCAGTTGGGCCTCCCGGTCGTCGACGCCCTCCGCCGCACCCGCGCCACCGCGCCGCAGACGGAGCTCCCGGCCGGGCAGCGCCGCCGCAACGTGCGCGGGGCCTTCGCCTCGGCCCGGCGCTTCGGATTCCGGGGCGGGGCGGGCGTCGGGGGCGCGAGCGTGCTGCTCGTCGACGACGTCACCACGACGGGGGCGACGCTGGAAGCCTGCGCCCGCGTCCTCCGCCGCGCCGGGGCCCGCGAGGTGCGGGCCCTCACGCTGGCGCGAGCCGTTCGCCGAGCGCCGCCATGATCTCGTCCGCGACCTCGGCCTTGGGGCGGCCGCCGTCCACCCGGACCCAGCCGTCCTGCTCCGCCTGCCGCAGGTAGCTGGCGCGGACCCGCGCGAGCAGGGCGACGTCGCGCTCGTAGCGGTCGAGCCCGACCGACTTCCGGGTCGCGGCGAGCTCCGGGGGGATGTCGAGCAGGAAGGTCAGGTCGGGGGGCGGCAGGAACCGCTGCATCGCGGTGAGCCATTCGACGTCCAGATCCTGCGCCTCGCCGTAGGCCACGCTCGAGGCCACGTAGCGGTCGCAGACGACGATGATGCCCGCCTCGAGCCAGCGCAGCAGGTCGGCCCTGCGCTCGTGGCGGTTGGCGACGTAGAGGAGCTGCATGACGTCGGGGCCGTAGTCCCGCTCCCCCTGCAGCGCGCGGGCGATCTCCTCGCCGATCGAGGTGCCGTAGTCCGGGAACGACTCGAGCCGCGCCCGCCGGCCCCCGGCGCGCAGCGCATCGCGCAGGAGCTGCCCCTGCGTCTCCTTCCCCGCCTGATCGAGTCCTTCGAGCGCAATCAACATCGGCACGTTCCCCATCCGGACCGGCGACGCTCCCGGCCCCCGCCCGGCCCCGCCCGCGGCGGCGTCGCCGCGCGGATCGGCCTGCGGCGCGCGCGGTCCCCGCGGCGCGGGGGCTGCTACAGCGCGGTCGCCGGCACCTCGCCGGCGAGCTGCTCGTCCATCGTCTGCCGGCGGCGCACGACCCGCCAGGCCGATCCGTCGACCAGGACCTCGGCCGGCAACGGATGCCGATTGTAGTTGGACGCCATCGCGGATCCGTAGGCACCGGCGTCGAACACCGCGACGAGCGCGCCCACCGCGGGCGGCGGCAGCCTCCGCTCGACCCCGAAGACGTCCGACGTCTCGCAGATGGGACCGACGACGTCGCAGGTCACGGGGTCGCCCCCGTTCTCCTCCACGAGGGCGATCCGGTGGTACGCCCCGTACAGCGCCGGCCGCATCAGCTCGCTCATGCCGGCGTCCAGCACGACGAACCGGACCCCGTCGGTCCGCGGCTTCACGTCGACGACCGACGCCACGAGAACGCCGGCGGGGCCGACGACGGCGCGGCCCGGCTCGACGATCAGGCTCAGGCCCGACGGGCGCACCGCCTCGACGAGGGCCGCCGCGTACTCCTCGACCGGCGGGGGCCGCCCACCCCCGTCGCCCCCGTAGGCGATGCCCAGCCCCCCGCCGAGGTCGAGGTGCTCCAGCCCGACGCCGTCGTCGGCCAGCTCGCGCGCCAGGTCGACCACCGCCGCCGCCGCCTTCCGCAACGGCCCCAGCCCGAGCATCTGCGAGCCGACGTGGATGTGGAGCCCGGCGAAGCGCAGCCCCTCGCGGCGGGCGGCCTCGCGCACGATCGCCCGCGCGTCGCGGATCGGGACCCCGAACTTGTGCCGGCTCAGGCCCGTCGAGATGTGGGGGTGGCTGTCGGCGTCGATGTCCGGGTTGACGCGGAGGGCCACGCGGGCCTCCGTCCCCCGCCGCCGCGCGGCCGCCGCCACCCGCTCCAGCTCGCCCGCCGATTCGGCGTTGATCGCCTTGACCCCCAGCCCGACCGCCCGGTCGATCTCGGCCGGCGTCTTCCCCACCCCCGTGAACACGATGTCCCCGGGCGCGAAGCCGGCCCGCAGGGCGACCTCGATCTCGCCGCCCGAGTTGGCGTCCACGAGGCCGCCGGCGGCGCGGACGACGCCGACGACCGCGAGGTTGGAGTTGGCCTTCAGGGCGTAGTGGACGGCGTGCGGCCAGGCCCCGAACGCGGCCCGGAACCGGCGCACGCTCGCGCGGATCGCGGCCGCGCCGTAGACGTAGACCGGCGTCCCGACCTCCGCCGCGATCGCCGCCAGCGGCACGCCGTCGCACCGCCATCCGCCGCCGCCGCGGACGAAGCCCGTCATCGAACGCGCATTGTACGGCACCGCGGCGGACGGCGGCACCGGCGCCCCGGCATCCTCCGCCACGGTCCGGCCGCTGCCGCATCGCCGTGCGGACGCGCGTTGACCGCCTCCGGCGCCGCCGCTATACTCCGGCGAGCCGCCGCCGCCGGCCTGCCAGCGACCCATGCTCGCGAGCTCCGCGCCCTCCTCGTCCGAGTCGATCGACGAGCTGATCGAACGGTGTCTCGCGGGGGACGAGCGCGCCTGGGAGCAGATAGTCACCCAGCACCGGCGCAGGGTCTTCAACGTCGCCTACAAGTTCGTGGGCCGGCACGACTTGGCCGAGGACCTCACCCAGGAGATATTCCTCAAGATCTTCAAGGCCCTCGACACGTTCGACCGGCGCGCCAACTTCCAGACGTGGCTCATCAGCGTCAGCCGCAACCTGTGCATCGACCACTACCGCAGCGTCCGGAAGGAGCGCGAGCTGGTGGACCGGAACGTCGACGCGGAGGATGTCGCGCCCGTCAGCCGCGAGCCCGACGCCTTCGCCGCCCTGGAGCGGGGCGACCGCCGGCTGCTCCTGCGCCGGGCGTTGGAGGAACTGCCCGAGACCCTGCGCACCGCGGTCGTGATGCGCGACATCCAGGAGCAGTCCTACCGCGACATCGCCCGCGCGCTGGACCTCCCCGAGGGCACCGTGAAGTCCCGCATCAACCGCGGCCGCCACGAGCTGGCCCGGCAGATCCGCCGTCTGACGGCGGAGTCCGAGGCGCAGAGCGCCCGCGCCCGGGCCAGGAGTGACCCATGAAGCTCACCACCGAACAGAACGGCGAGATCGCCATCGTCCGCGTCGGCGAGGAGCGGCTCGTGTACCCCCTGCTGCCGACGTTCGCGGACACGGTCAAGACGATGATCGAGGGCGGCGCCCCCAACGTCCTCATCGACCTGTCGCCGGTCGTCTACGTGGACAGCGCCTCCATCGGGTGCCTGATGGACCTGTACCGGAAGTCGTCGGCGGCGGGGGGGACGCTGAAGCTGGCGGGCGTTCAGAAGCGGGTCGAGACGATGCTCACGATGACCGGGGCGCAGCACTTCATCGAGATCCACGGCGACGAGCCCGGCGCGCTCGCGGCCTTCGGGGGGTGACATGCGCAGCATCACGACCACCGGCGGGGCCGCGCTGCCGCTCGACGGCGATCTGCTGGCGATGCTCGAGACGCTCTACAAGGAGCTGAACGCCCGCTACGCGCTCGACCGCACGTTCGAGGACACCGTCCGCGAGATCGCCCACCTGCTCGATCAGATGACCGACGAGGAGCGGCGCGCCTACCTCGCCGAGAGCCTCTTCCTCAACACCGTGACCTACGAGAACGAACGCCTGGGCGCGTACATGCGGAAGGTGACCGAGGAGGCCTGACGGCGGGCGGAAGCCGGGCGGCGGGGTCAGCGGGCGGCGAAGTCCGGTGCCTCGGCCGCGACCGCCGCCGGCGCGTGCTCCCGATCCGGCGACTCGACGATCCGCCACGCGTCCGCTTCGTCGAGGATCTTCTGGGCGAAGGCGGTGTGCAGCCCGTGGCCGCCCCGGTGCGCGACGAGGTGGCCGACGACGGGGCGGCCCACGAGGGCGAGGTCGCCGATGGCGTCGAGAATCTTGTGGCGGACGAACTCGTCCTCGAACCGCAGCCCGCTGTTCAGGACGCCGGTGTCGCCCAGCACCACCGCGTTCTCGAGCGACCCCCCGAGGGCGAGCCCCTGCCGGCGGAGCATCTCGACCTCCTTGAGGAACCCGAACGTGCGGGCCGGCGCGATCTCGTCGGCGAAGGACGCCCGCGTCACCGTGATGGTGCGGCTCATGTGCCGCAGCAGCGGGTGGTCGAAGCTGATGCTGTAGCTCACCTTGAAGTGGTCGGACGGGTACAGGGCGATGCGCTTGTCCCCGCGCGACAGCGACACCGGCCGGAGCACCTTGAGGTAGCGCCGCGGCGCGGCGAGCCGCCGCAGCCCCGCCTCGTGCAGCAGGTACACGAACGAGGCCGCGCTCCCGTCCATGATCGGCACCTCCGGCTGGTCGAGGTCGACGACGACGTTGTCGACGCCGACGCCGACCAGGGCCGCCAGCAGGTGCTCGACGGTCCGCACCGTCTCGGCGTTCCGCGACAGCCCGGTGGCGTAATGCAGGCGGTCGACGTTGTCCACGGTCGCGGGTATCTCGACCCCGTCGAGGTCCGCGCGGCGGAAGCGGATGCCGGTCCCGGCCGCGGCGGGCCGCAGCGACAACGTGACCTTGCGGCCGGAATGCAGCCCGATCCCGGTGCAGGAGACGGAACGGCGGACGGTGTGCTGGGAATCAGTCACGGAGCGGCGACCTCCAGGCGGGCGGGGACGACGGAGCGACGGGGCGCCGTCCGGTGCGTTTCACTGAACCGGTTATCGGCACGTTCCGCGAGTTCATGCACGATGTCCTATAACCACCGTAACACGGTTGTCACGCGCCGGGTGCCCGGCGGCGCGGCCGGCGCGCGGCGGGACGGGAGCCCATCGCCGGCCGCCGGGACCGCCCGCGGCCGCGCCGGCGCGCCCTCCGCCGACCGGCTCACGACGCGAACAGCTCCGCCAGGCATCGGCCCGTCGCGGACGCGGGCGCGGCCGCGACCTCCTCCGGCGTGCCCGACGCCACCACCCGGCCGCCGTCGGCGCCGCCGCCGGGGCCGAGGTCGATCACGTGGTCGGCGCACTTGATGACGTCGAGCTGGTGCTCGATGACGACGACGGTGTTGCCCTGGTCGACCAGCTTCTGCAGCACGTCGAGCAGCTTCCGCGTGTCCTCGAAGTGCAGCCCCGTCGTCGGCTCGTCGAGGATGTGGACGGTGCGGCCGGTGCTCCGGCGCGACAGCTCCTTGGCCAGCTTGATCCGCTGCGACTCGCCGCCGGACAGGGTCGTGGCCGACTGCCCCAACGCGACGTATCCGAGCCCCACGTCCTGCAGCGTCCGCAGCTTGGCGGCGATGGGCGGCACGTTCTCGAGCAGGGGCAGGGCCTGATCGACGGTCAGGGCCAGGACGTCGGCGATCGACGCCCCCCGGTACCGGACCTCCAGCGTCTCCCGGTTGTAGCGGCGCCCCTTGCACTGCTCGCAGGTGACGTAGACGTCGGGCAGGAAGTGCATCTCGATGGCCTTGACCCCGCCCCCCTGGCACGCCTCGCACCGCCCGCCCTTGACGTTGAACGAGAACCGCCCCGGCCGGTAGCCGCGCGCCCGCGCCTCGGCGAGCATCGCGAACAGCTCGCGGATGTGGGTGAAGAGCCCGGTGTAGGTGGCGGGGTTCGAGCGGGGGGTCCGGCCGATGGCCGTCTGGTCGATCTGGATGACCTTGTCCACCCGGTCCGCCCCGTCGATGCCCCGGTGGGCGCCGGGCGGCGCGGCGGCGCGGTACAGGTCGCGGGCCAGCGCCCGGTACAGGATGTCGTTGACGAGGGTCGACTTCCCCGAGCCGCTCACCCCGGTGATCACGGTGAACAGCCCGAGGGGGATGGCCGCGTCCACGTCCTTGAGGTTGTTGGCGCAGGCGCCCCGGATGACGAGGTCGCCCCGGAGGGGGGGGCGGCGGACGCGGGGGACGGGGATGCCGAGCTCCCCCCGAAGATAGCGCCCGGTCATCGACGGATGCCCGTTCGCCGTCAGCTCCGCCGGCGTCCCCTGGAACATCACCTCGCCGCCGTGGACCCCCGCCCCCGGCCCGAGGTCGACCACGTAGTCGGCGGCGCGGATGGTGTCCTCGTCGTGCTCGACGACCACCACGGTGTTCCCGAGGTCGCGCAGCCGCCCCAGCGTCGCCAGCAGCAGCCGGTTGTCCCGCTGGTGCAGGCCGATGGAGGGCTCGTCGAGCACGTACAGCACGCCGGTGAGGTTGGCCCCGATCTGGGTGGCGAGGCGTATCCGCTGCCCCTCCCCCCCCGACAGGGTGGCCGCGCTCCGCGCCAGCGTGAGGTACCCGACGCCGACGTCGTTGAGGAACCGCAGCCGGTCGCGGATCTCGCGGAGCACGCGGCCCGCGATCAGTTCCTCGCGGTCCGACAGCTCGACGGCGGCCAGCGCCGCGTCCGCCTCCGCCAGCGGCAGCCGCGCGTACTCGGCGATCGTGCGTCCCTTCACCCGCACCGCCCGGCTCTCGGGGCGGAGGCGCTCGCCGTCGCAGGCGGGGCAGGGCTGCAGGGCGCGGAGCGGTTCGAGCAGCTCCTGCTCGGCCCACGTCCCCGTCTCGTAGCGGCGCCGCAGGTTCGGCAGGATGCCCTCGAAGTCGCGCCCGAACGGCTCGCGCCGCCGGCCGCGCCGGCCTCCCTCCGCCTCGGGCCGCGCCGCGGAGATCGGCGGGCCGTGCAGCAGGGTGTCGCGGTGCCGGCGGGGCAGCCGCTCGAAGGGCTTGTCCAGATCGATGCCGAAGCAGCGGCTCAGCCCCGCGAGGGCCTCGCGGACGAGCTTCGCGTCGCCGTCCGTCCACGGGGCGATCGCCCCCTCCCGCAACGACTTCGAGCCGTCCGGCACGATGCGGACGGGGTCGAAGTCGTCGACGGCGCCGAGGCCCTGACAGTCGGCGCAGGCCCCCTGCGGCGAGTTGAACGAGAACACCCGGGGCGTGATCTCGGGCACGCTCAAGCCGCACTGCACGCACGCCAGCTTCCGCGAGAACAGCCGGTCGCCGCCCGCCAGGGTGTTGACGATCACCACGTCGTCGGCGAGGCCCAGGGCGAGATCGATGCCGTTCCGCAGCCGGCGCTCCACCCCGGCGCGGACCACCAGCCGGTCGACCAGCACCGCGATGTCGTGGTTCCGGCGGCGCTCGAGCCGGATGTCGTCATCGAGCGAACGGACCCGCCCGTCGATCCGCGCCTTCACGAAGCCCCGCGCCCGGAGGGCCGCCAGGTCCTTCTTGAACTCGCCCTTGCGGCCGCGCACGATCGGGGCCAGCACGTTGATGCGCTCGTCGGTCGGACCGCCCAGCACCATCTCGACGATGCGGTCGACCGACTGCCGGGTGATGGGCCGGTCGCACTGCGGGCAGTGCGGCACCCCGATGTTGGCGAACAGCAGGCGCAGGTAGTCGTATATCTCGGTGACCGTCCCCACGGTGGAGCGGGGGTTCGAGCCGGTGGTCTTCTGCTCGATGGAGATGGCCGGCGAGAGCCCGTCGATCAGGTCGACGTCCGGCTTCTCGACCTGCTCGAGGAACTGGCGGGCGTACGCGGAAAGCGACTCCACGTACCGCCGCTGCCCCTCCGCGTAGATGGTGTCGAAGGCGAGCGACGACTTGCCCGACCCGGAGAGCCCGGTGACGACGACGAAGCGGTCGCGCGGCAGGCTGACGTCGATGCTCTTGAGGTTGTGGACGCGGGCTCCCCGTACCTCGATGCGATCGTGAGCCATCGCCGTGATCAGGCCTGGGAGTCTGCGCCGTAGAACGGTGCGGACGCCCAGCGGGTTGGTTGGGCGACGAGCGGAGCCGTAGGCGACGCTCTCCGGGCCGGCGCTCACGGGCTGTCCCGCGCGCCGTCCCAAACGTACGATGCTATCACGGCGGGGCGGATCCCGGCAGGCGCTCGAACCGGTAGACCCGATCGTCGGACGCCACCACCGCGCCGCCCCGCCGGTCGAAGGCGACCCCGACCAGCGACGGCGCGGCCACGACCTGCTCCGCCTCGCCGGCGTCGCGGACGCGGTAGAGGCCGCTCGCCCCGGCCAGGGCCTCGACGACGTGCAGGGCGCCCCGCACGTCGAAGGCCAGTCCCTGGGGGCGGCCGAACCGCCGGAGGACCGTGGTGACGGTCCCCGCCGCATCGATGCGGTACACCGCGTCGCGGGTCGCCAGCGTCGGCGCGGTCACGTAGAGGTCGCCGTCGGGGGCCATGCCCAGGTGGAACGCGGCCACGCTGGGAGGCAGGGTGGCGAAGGACGACACCTCTCCCGACGGGGCGACCTTGAAGATCGTGCCGGAACGATCGCCCACGAACAGCGTGCCGGCCCCGTCGAACGCGAGCCCGCAGGCCACGCCCAGCTCCGCCGCGAGCTGCTTGCGCCGCCCGTCGGCGTCGACGCGGAACACCGCGCCGTCGAAGCGGCTCGACACGACCAGCCGGCCGAGCGGGTCGAGGGCGAGAGACGTCGGGTTGGTGATGCCGGTGACGAACGGCTCGCGGAAGCCGTCGCGCCGGAGCCGGAACACCGAGACGGGCGCCGACTCCCCGCGGGTCCCGCTGTAGGTCAGGAACAGCGTGCCGTCGGCGTCGATGACCGGGCTGTCCACCTGGTGCACGCCGGCGGCGACCTGCGCGCCCACTTCGAGCAGGGCGGTCCCGCCGGGCGCCGTGCCGAGCCGCACCGGCATCGAGCCGCCGGCCGCCTCCGGCGGGACCAGACAGTCCACCCGATCCCGGCCGGCGTACACGACCTGCGCCCGGTGGCCGCCCACCCACGCCTCGGGCATCGCGCCGCCGTCCCCGCCGACACCGGGGCCGTGGACGGCGACGCGCCCTCCGGCGACGGCCGCCGGCGGCTGCAGGGACGTGATTCGCGGGCCGGACGCCTCAGCCATGAACAACGGCGGGCAGGGTATCGGGCTACGCCGAGTCCAGCTCGACGTTCCAGTAGAGGTAGTCCCGCCAGCTCGCGGGGGTGTCGCGCAGACCGACGGCGATGCGGACGGTCGCGGGCCGCACGGGACGCCGGGGCGGCCGGATGACCCGCATGCCCGCCTCGGCGGGGGTGCGCCCGCCCTTGCGACGGTTGCACGCCACGCACGCCGTGACGATGTTCTCCCAGTCCTTCCGCCCCCCGTAGCGCACCGGGACCACGTGGTCGAAGGTCAGTTGGTCGGCGGGGAAGCCCCGGCCGCAGTACTGGCAGACGTGGTCGTCGCGCGCGTAGATGTTGGCGCGCGAGAACGGCACGAGGTTGAAGTGGCGCTTGATGGTGATGTAGTCGAGCAGCCGGATCACCGAGGGCAGCTTCACCGTCAGCGAGACCGAGTGCACCTCGCGGTCGTACACGGAGAGCACCTCGACCTTGCCCTGACACCAGAGCTTGATCGCCCGCCGCCAGTCGACGACCTTCAGCGGCTCGTAGGTCGCGTTGAGCAGCAGAGTGTGCTCCATGGTTGCGCCGCCCTTCGGCTCCACCAGACCAAAAGTACGATTCTGCCTGAAGCCGGCATGCCGTGTCAACCCGTCGCGGCTCTCGTAAAGCCTTGCCGCGTAACAGGTTATGACACGGCCCCGGCCCCGCCTCTATCGTCCCGGAGCCAGGTGCCGACAATAGAAGACGATGCGCCGCTTCGCCTGGTGCCCGCTGCTCCTCGTCCTCGCCGGCTGCGCGATACGCCCCGGCGCGACGCCGCAGCCGTTCCCCAGACCCCACCTCGCGCCGGCGGACCTCCCGGCCGCCGGCGGCCGGGGCCGGCCCGCGCCGGACGCGGTCACCTCCACCGCCCTCGAATATCTGGGCGCCCCGTACCGATGGGGCGGAAGCACGCCTCGCGGGTTCGACTGCAGCGGGTTCACCTACTACGTGTTCAGCCGCCACGGTTTGGAGCTGCCGCGGGTGGCGGCCGACCAGTACCGGGTCGGCAAGCGGGTCGACCGCGCCGCCGTCCGGCCCGGAGACCTGCTGTTCTTCGAGACCATCTCCGAGGGGCCCTCGCACGTGGCCCTGGCCCTCGGCGGCGACCAGTTCGTCCACGCGCCGTCGCGACGGGGGAAGGTCCGGGTCGAGCGCCTCGGTTCGCAGTACTGGACGAGCCGCTTCCTCGGCGCCCGGCGGGTGCTCTAGGGCGCCGCGGCTGAACTCCACCGCGTTCGACTCCGGGGGTCGCCGGGCCGCCGGGAGTGGCGGCAACGATCGCCGGGCCGGCAGAGGCGGCAAGGGGCCCGATCGTCCTCGGGCGCCCGAACGGGCGTCAGGCGCCGGCCGGCGCCGCCGCGAGCTGCTCGATCTGCGCGCGGATCTCCTGCGCCGCGCGGGGGGCGACCGGCGCCAGCGGGCGGCGGGGCCGCCCGCCGAAGTAGCCAAGCTCGCCGAGGGCCGCCTTCAACCCCGGGATGCCGTGCTTGGTGGTCAGCAGCCGGGCGAGCGGCACCACCCGCCGCTGCAGCTCCCGCGCCTCGTCGTGACGGCCGGCCGCCATGTGCTCGTAGATCCGCACGCACGCGTCGGGGACCGCGCAGGCGAGGGCGAGGATGCCGCCGCCCGCGCCGAGGGCGAGGCTGGCGTAGAACGTCGGCGCCGACCCGACGAGCACGCTGAAGCCGTCGCGGGCCACCCCGATCAGGTCGCCGACGTAGCCCATGTCGGGGCCCGACTCCTTCAGTCCCACGATGTTCGGGTGGTCGACCAGCTCGGCGACGGCCTCGACCGGCAGCGTCACGCCGGTGAGGGCAGAGAAGTTGTAGAGGATCACGGGGACCGGGGACGCGTCGGCCACCGCCGCGTAGTGGCGGACGAACGCGTCGGCGGTGAGCTGCTTCTTGAAGTACGACGGCGTGCGCACCAGCACCGCATCGGCGCCGGCGGCGGCGGCCCGGCGGGCGGCGGCGGCGGCGGCGCGGGTCGACTGGCGGCCGGTGCCGGCGACCAGCAGGCGGTCGGCGGGCACCCGCGCGCGCGCCTCCCGGATCAGGCGGTCGGCCTCGTCGTCGTCGACGAGCGGGGCCTCGCCCGTCGACCCGAGCACCACGATGCCGTGCAGGGGCGTAGCCATCCAGCGGTCGATGTTGGCGCGCCAGGCGGCCAGGTCGATCGCTTCGTCGTCGGCGAACGGGGTCGGAATCGGGGCGAGGACACCACGGATTTTCATGACTGGAGCTCTCGGCGCACGAGTTGAACGGACGAACAAGCTACGGTAGCGACGAGGGACGCCAGTTGTCAAACCGACCCCTCGCGCCCGCGGTCCGTCGTCCCGGAACGCCACGGCCGCCCGGGAGGATCGGCCACCGCGGCCGGCGGGGCAACAAGAACGCCGGCCGTCGCGGCGGCCCGGGGGTGGGAGGCCGAGCAACGCGCCGTCGACCGCAAACGGCCGTTTACGGCGGCCGTACAAGGCGGGACCCGGCGGCGCCGTTCAAGACGGGCTCGGCCGGGTCAGTGGAGGGCTCACGGGCGGATGCAGGCCGCGACGACCGCCGATTGACTACCGGCGGGCCCGGCGCGTGGGGCTTGGTGACGTGACGTTCACCCGAACTCCGCATCGCCGCAACCGCGGACGCGGAAGCCGGGGTGACGAATGCCCATTGCTTATGCAAAGGTCCCGCCAACTTCCCGCCGTACCGGCGTCAAAACCCGCAAGTTATTGCAAATAAAAGAACTTGCAGGCTAGGTTCCTGTCACGCCACCCTGCACCGCCCGCGCGCGGCCCCCGTCGAAGGGAACCACCGCTCACCAACGATGTCGACAACGCCCTCCGACAGCTACACATTTGACACTTGGCGGAACGACTACGCCGCCTCGGACCGGCCCGCGACGCCGGGCGTTGCGGCGGGAGCGGAGGCGTCGGTGGCACCGTGACGCCGGCCGCAGCGGCGAACGCGCGGGCGGGCGGCGGAGTCACCGCGGCCGGTCGCGGGAAGGCCCGTCCGGCCGCAGCGGATGCGTGAGGATGCGCGCCTCCTCGACGACGCGTCCGCCGATGAGATGCCGCTGGATGATCTGCTCGAGGACCGGCGGGTCGCATGCCCGGTACCACGCGCCCTCCGGGTAGACGACGGCGATCGGCCCGCCCTCGCACACCCGCAGGCAGTTGGCCTTGGTGCGCAGCACCCCGCCCCGCTCCGACAGTCCGAGCTCGCGCAGCCGGCGCTTCAGGTAGTTCCAGGCGGCAAGCCCGCGCTCGTGGTCGCAGCACTTCGGCTTGGTTTGGTCGGCGCAGAGCAGGACGTGCCGCCCGGCCGCGGCGACCCCGACGGCGGCGGCGGCCCGCCGCTGGCTTTCGACGGAGCCCGTGGCGGGATCGGGATCGGTCATCTGCTCGTCGTTCTTTTTCATGCCCGAGCGGGCCTGCCGGGAACGGTCCCCATCGGAGGCACCGGGAAACCGAGGGACGAAGGAGTTCCGCCCGTCTTCACTCACGCCCGACCGGGCGAGCCGCGGAACCGTCGCCCATCGGGACACCGGCAAACCGCGGAAACGAAGGATCGGGTGGCGGAACCGGGGTGGACGGCACTGGAACGAACGGCCCGACCCGCGTAGCATAGCACGCCATGAGCAAGCGCCCCGCCGCCGTCCTCGACCGCGCCATGACCGTCTTCCTCGCCGCCGTCGAGCGCGGCGGAAACGCGCTGCCGCACCCCGGCACGCTGTTCGCCATCCTCGCGGGGGTCATCGTCGTCATCTCGGCCATCGCGGCCCGGACCGGCGTCGAGGTCGTCCATCCCGGCACCGGCGAGTTGATCCGGCCGGTGAGCCTGGCGACGGTCGAGGGGCTGCACCGCATCCTGACCGAGATGGTCACCAACTTCACGAGCTTCGCGCCGCTCGGCACGGTGCTCGTGGCGATGCTGGGCATCGGGGTGCTGGAGAGCAGCGGGCTCATCGCCGCGGCCCTGCGCCTGCTCGTGCTGTCGGCGCCCAAGCGGCTCCTCACCTTCGTGCTCGTCCTCGCCGGGGTCCTCTCGAACACCGCGAGCGAGATCGGCTACGTGCTGCTCGTGCCCCTGGGCGGCATCATCTTCCTCGGGGCGGGGCGCCACCCCATGGCCGGGCTCGCGGCCGCGTTCGCGGGGGTGTCGGGCGGCTACAGCGCCAACCTGCTGCTCGGCACCATCGACCCCCTGCTGGCCGGCCTCTCCGAAGAGGCGGCCCGCATCGTCGACGACGGCTACCGGGTCAACCCCGCCGCCAACTACTACTTCATGGTGGTCTCCACCTTCGTCATCGCGGGGGCGGGAACGTGGGTGACGGAGCGGGTCGTCATCCCGCGCCTCGGCCCCTACAAGGGCTCGGCCGAGGCGAAGGAGGGCGACGCGGAGGTCATGCGGGCGCTCTCCGACGTCGAGAAGCGCGGCCTGGTCGCCGCCCTCGCCGCGACCGGGGTCTTCGTGCTCTTCCTGCTCTGGGGCACGGTGCCCGCCGACGGGTTCCTGCGCAACCCGGACGACGGCGGACTGCTGCGCTCGCCCTTCCTCTCGGGCATCGTCGCGTTCATCTTCATCGGCGGCCTGCTCATCGGCGTGGCCTACGGGGCCGCGACGGGCGCGTTCCGCAACGACGCCGACGTCATGAACGGCATGGGCAAGACCATCAGCACGCTCGGCACGTACCTCGTGCTGGTGTTCTTCGCCGCGCAGTTCGTCGCCTACTTCAACTGGACCAACCTCGGCCTGATCATGGCCGTCAAGGGCGCGGAGTGGCTGCGCGGCTCGGGCATGGGCGGCATCCCCCTCATGCTCAGCTTCGTGGTGCTCTCGTCGATCATCAACCTCGTCATGGGCAGCGCGTCGGCCAAGTGGGCGATCATGGCCCCGGTGTTCGTCCCCATGTTCATGCTGCTCGGCTACACCCCCGAGCTGACCCAGACCGCCTACCGCGTCGGCGACAGCACCACCAACATCATCGCCCCGATGATGTCCTACTTCGCCCTCATCGTGGCGTTCTTCGAACGCTACGACCGGCGGTCGGGCATCGGCACGGTGGTCGCCACCATGCTCCCGTACACGCTGACGTTCCTCGCCTGCTGGTCGGTGCTCCTGGTCGTCTGGATGCTGCTCGGCCTGCCGGTGGGGCCGGGCGCGGGGCTGCGGCTGTAGCCTGTGCGCCGAGTCAGCCTGACGGCGCCGGCCGCGAGCGTCGAGTCGCCGGGCCGGCGCGGGACCACGATGCCCGCTCCCATGAGCACGCCGGTCTGAACCAGGGACTCGGTCGAGGTCGGCGCGGAGTCCCGCGCTTCGCGGCCGGCCCGCCCGGCGGCATCGGTAACGGCGTCCACCTGCGGCCGGCGCGAAGGTCGGCGTTGGCGGCCGGGCGGTTACCGCACGCCCAGCCGGCTCGAGCTCGCCCCGATGTAGGTGTAGTGGGTGCGGTGCTGCACGTCCACGGGGCCCCGGCCCCGCACCCGCACGAGCAGCCGGCGGGTCCGGACCGTCGGGTCGGGATTGGTCAGGGCGAAGCCGAGAATGTAGTAGTCGCTCGTCTCCGCGTCGATCTCCCGGAACACGTCGTCGAAGTCGTTCCGGTTGATCATGGCCCGGCCGCCGGTCTGCTCGGCGATCGACCGCAGGCTGTTCTGGGTCGTGAAGTTCCACGAGTCGAACGAGCCCCGGCCGCTCAGAAGGAAGTCCGCGGGCCCGGGCCTCGCGGCGGCCAGACCGCGGGGATCGACGGTGTAGAAGGCGGCGTTCGCCCGGTTCGCGGCCAGGGCGAGCTCGTCGATCCGCCTCGCGAGCTCCGCGTCGCCCTCCAGGCCGTCCCGGTCGGCCAGGGGCGCGTCCTGGCGCAGGAGGCGGGCGATCTCGACGTTGGTCATCCCCGGCTCCGCCCCCCCCTCGCCGTGGTACTCCCTGCGCTCGGCCAGGAAGGGGTTGTAGTCGTAGCCGCTGCTGAAGTAGACGACCACCTTGCGCAGGTGCTGGACCTGCTCGAGGCTCGCGACGACGTTGCGCACCGTGTTGAACGCGATGCGGCCGCGCACCGCCAGCTCGGGCGTGTATCCCGGCGTCGGCGGGAAGTTCTGGATGATCTCGGTCGGGTCGAACCCGTCGCCGGTGATGCGCGCGGCCGTCGACCGGAGCAGCCCGCGGTCGGTGGTCACGCCGACCGCGATCGCCGACGGTCCGGTGGACATGACGGCGAACTGGTCGCCCTCGTGGATGAGGTTCTCGGCCATCTCCGTGAACGCCTTGCGCGCACGCGCCGTCAGGCTCCCCGCGATGTTCAGGTCGTCTATGAGAATGATGAAGAGGCGGCCGGTCAGCTCGTCAGGGGGGGGCGGCGGCGGCGGCAGGAGGATCCCGTTCTGCGCCCGCAGGCCCGGCGCGAGCTGCTCGCTCATGCGTCCGCCCTGCACGCGCACGAGCGAGGCGACCTCGCGCACCTCGCCCTCGTCCACGACCACGAAGTCGCGGGCGGTCAGGTCGTCGAGGAAGAGGCCGCTGCGGTCCCGGGGGACGACGACCAACGTCACCAGCGTGACGCCGGACCGAAAGGTCGGGCCCGGATCGCCGGCGCCCGGCCGGTCCGTCGGCCGGATCGTCTGCGTCTGCGTCTGCGGCTGCGCCGGCGCGGCGGCCGGCGCCCCCAGCAGCACCGCCGCGGTCACCGCCGCCACCCCCGAACGGCGTCCGAACCGCGCGCGGTTCCGCATTCCGAGGCGGTGCGGACGCTCAGCGGGGTTGTCTGGGCGCCAAGCGGAGCCGCAGGCGGCGATTGGCGGGCTGTTCGTTTTCGTCATGGCCCTCGTCCTCTCACTCCGCCGGCCAGACGAGGTCGGCGCGTAGGCCGGGGAGGTTCCCGGCGAGGTGCACGGCGGCGTAGAGCCCGCCCTCGCGCAGGCTCTCGAGGTCGCGGGCCGACAGGGGCAGCCGGCCCGAGGCGCGGGCGCGCCCCCGCCCGCCCAGGAGGTGGACGACCGGTCCCGCGCCGCCGCCCTCGACCGCGCGGTGGAGGTGGGTGAACAGCACGTCCCCGTCCAGAACGCCGTACACGGAGACCGAGTAGACGAGTTCGCGGCGCGCCGCGTCGAGCTCGAACCGCCCGCGCAGCGCCGCGCCGCCGGCGGCCGACTGCTCCACCTCGATGACCACCGGCGGCGGCGGCGCGGCCAGGCCCGGGGTGCTGTGGGGCGGGCGGCGGTGGCCGGTCGCCTGCTCGAAGGCGTAGGCGAGCCGGATCAGGTCCGACTCGGCGAACTCGCGGCCGATCATCTCCAGGCCGACGGGCATGCCGTCGGCGGCGTACCCGGCGGGGACGGTGATGGCGGGCAGCCCCGAGATCGCGCTGAGGGCGCAGTTGCTGCCGGGCTGGGCCATCCCCACCGGGAGGGCCGTCTGACGGATGGTCGGATAGACGAGCGCGGTCAGGTCGTGCTCGTCGAGCAGGGCCACGACGGCGGCCCGCGCCGCCTCCCGCCGCGCCAGCCGATCGCGGTAGTCGTCGGTGTCGAGGGTCTCCACCTCGAGCGACGAGCGGAGGCCGCCGTCGATGATCTCGTGGTACAGCCCCCGCTCGACCAGCTCGGCGAGCGACCGCACGGGGGCGCCGGGGGTGTCGGCGAGGTAGGCGTCGAAGTCGCGGCGGAACTCGAGGCCGATCACCGACGCGTCCTCCAGGAACGACCGCAGGTCGGTCTCGCCGATGTCGACCATCTCCGCCCCCGCCTCGGCCATCGCCTCCGCCCCGGCCTCGATGACGGCGCTGACGGGGCGCTCGGCCCCGGAGTCGCCCAGCAGCTCGTCGAGCACCGCGAGCCGCGCCCCCCGCAGCCCGCCGGCGTCGAGGGCGTCCCGGTAGGAGACGGGAATCCGGCCCTCGCTCCGGCCGGTCGCGGGGTCGGCGGGGTCGGGGCCCACGGTGGCGTCGAGGGTGATCGCGAGGTCCTCCACCGAGCGCGCGAGGGGGCCGCCGATGTCCTGGGTGGTCGAGAGGGGCACGATGCCGTCGCCGCTCGCGAGCCCGCGCGTCCCCCGCAGGCCCACCAAGGCGTGGTGGGCGGACGGGATGCGGATCGACCCGCACGTGTCGCTCCCCATGCCCACGGCGCCGAAGCTCGCGGCCACCGCGGCGCCGGTGCCGCCGCTCGACCCGCCGGGGTTGCGGGCCGGGTCGTAGGGGTTCCGGGTCTGCCCGGTGACGGAGCTGACGGTGGTGATGCCCCGCGCCAGCTCGTGCATGCTCGTCTTGCCGAGGATGATCGCCCCCGCCTCGCGCAGGCGCCGCACCTGGGTCGCGTCGTCGGGCGGCACCGAGGTCGCGAGGGCGACGGCCCCCGCGCTGGTCGGCATGTCGGCGGTGTCGTAGTTGTCCTTCACCACGACGGGAATGCCGTGCAGCGGGCCGCGCACCTGTCCCGCCGCGCGCTCGGCGTCGAGCCGGTCGGCCGCGGCGGCGGCGTCCGGGTTCAGGACGACCATCGCGTGGAGGGCCGGCCCGCGCCGGTCGTAGGCGTCGATGCGGGCGAGATAGCCCGCCACGAGGTCGCGCGAGGTCACCGTGCCGGCGTCGAGGGCCGCGCCGAGCTCGGTGACGGACCGCTCCATGACGTCGAAGGCGGGACGGCCGGGCGCGTCGTCCGCCCCGCCGCACCCGGCGGCGATGGCGACGAGTAGGCCGAACGCGAGCGCCGCGGCACGGTCCCGTGACGGGGATCCCCCGCCCGTGCGCACCTCCGTCATCTGTCGCCTCCCTTCGTAACGTGGACCGTGATGTTACATCAGTCCGCCCCGCTTCCGGGGCGCCGCGCCCGGGCCCCCGCCGCGTCCACCGGCGGCTTGGGCCCCACCGCCCCGAGATACTGCGGAAGCCGGGCGGTCCCCGTCGACCCTGCTCGTCGGCACCCGGCGCCCGCGAACCGCCGGAGGGGGCACCGGAGTGCGCCCGCCAACGGCGGTACAATGGCCGGATGACGACCCGCTGGGCATCGGCGGCGACGGCGGCGGCGATCCTCGTCGCGGCGGCGGTGGTGGCGCAGCATCCGGCCCCCGCGCCGGGCGGCGCCTCCATCCGGGCCGGCGACCTCGAGGCGGACGTCCGGTTCCTGGCCGCCGACAGCCTGCGCGGGCGGCTGACGGACACCCCCGAGAACCGGATCGCGGCCGACTTCATCGCCTCGCGCTTCGCCCGGCACGGCCTCGCGCCGGCGGGGACCGACGGCACCCACTTCCACCGGTTCGATCTGCTCACGACCGCCCTCGGCCCCGACAACGCCCTGCGCGTCGCGGGCATCGGGCGGTCGGACCCCGCCCTCGGTGGCGACTTCTATCCCGACCCCGCCAGCGCCACCGCGAGCGCCGCCGGGGACGTGGTGTTCGTGGGGTTCGGCATCGACGCCCCCGCGCTCGGCCACGACGACTACCGGGGGGCGGCGCTCGACGGCGCCGTCGTCCTGATGCTCGATCGCGAACCTGGCGAGTTCGACCCCGACAGCCCGTTCGACGGCACCTTCCGTTCCGAGGAGTCGCGGCTGGTGCGCAAGGTCCTCGCCGGCCAGGCCCGCGGCGCGGCGGCGGTGCTGGTGGCCCCCGACCTCCACAACCGCGGGCGCACGCGGGGGACGGCCCGGCCGATGGGGACGGTGTGGCCGTCGCGGCCGCCGCGCGTGCCGCGCTACGCGCTCGCGAGCTGGGTCGAGGCGGTGGACGTGCCCGTCGTCCACATCTCGGGCGACCTCGCGGAACGCATCGCGGAGTCGGCGGGCCGGTCGTTCCGCGACCTGGCGGAGGCGGCCGAGCGGCCCGGGGGGGCCGCGGCGGTCGCGCTGGCGGGGCCGCGCGTCGAAGTGACCACGTCGGTGCGCCGGACGACGGTGGCGAACCGCAACGTCGTCGGCCTGATCGAGGGCGCGGACCCCGAACTCCGGGACGAGTGGATCGTCATCGGCGCCCACTACGACCACGACGGCGCGCGGGGATCCGTCGTCTACAACGGGGCCGACGACGACGCGTCGGGGGTGGCGGCGCTGATCGAGATCGCCGAGGCCTACCGGGCGGCGGCGCGGGACGGCGACCGGCCCCGCCGGTCCATCCTGCTCGCGGCGTGGAACTCGGAAGAGCAGGGCCTGTTCGGCGCGTGGGCCTACACCGAGGCGCCCCTGCACCCGCTCGCGCAGACGGTGGCGATGGTGAACATGGACATGATCGGCCGCGACGAAGAAATCCCCCGGATCGGGGGCTTCCGGTTCCGCGGCCTCCCGCCGCAGACCGCCGAGGAGAACCGCAACGCCGTCAACGTCCTCGGCTACAGCCGGTCGCCGGACCTGCGCCGGGCGGTCGAGCGCGCCAACCGCGCGACGCGGCTCGACGTGCGGTTCCGCTACGACGACAACCCCTCGAACCTGCTGCGGCGCAGCGACCAGTGGCCCTTCCTGCACCGCGGGGTCCCCGCGATCTTCGTGCACACCGGGCTCCACCCCGACTACCACACCGAGCGCGACACGCCCGACAAGCTCCGCTACGACAAGATGGCCCGCATCGTGCAAATGGTGCACCAGTTGAGCTGGGACCTCGCCGGCCACGCGGCGCGCCCCGCCTACGTCCGGCCCTGAGCCCGGGACGGCGGACCGCGCCGGTCGTCGAACGTGCACGCGCGCCGCAGGCTCAGCTCGAGCAGGGCGAGGTACCGGCGGCGCGGAATCTCGACGGCGCCGAACTGCACCAGGTGCGGCGTCACCCACTGCACGTCGAGCAGCCGGTAGCCCCGGTCGCGCAGGCGCCCCACGAGGCAGCTCAGGGCCACCTTCGAGGCGTCGCGGACGCGGTGGAACATCGACTCGCCGAAGAAGGCCCCGCGCAGGCTGACGCCGTAGAGGCCGCCCGCGAGCCGGTCGCCGGCCCACACCTCGACCGAGTGGGCGTGGCCCGCCTCGTGCAGCAGGCAGTAGCTCTCGCGGATCTCGTCGTCGATCCACGTGCCGTCGGCGTCGTCCCGCGACGCGCAGGCGGTGATGACGTCGCGGAACGCCCGGTTCACGGTGCAGCGGAACCGCTCCTGGCGCAGCAGGCGGGCGAGCCGCCGGGACGTGCGGAAGCGATCAAGGGGAATGACGCCGCGCCGGGCCGGCGAGAACCAGCGGACCTCGCCCTCCACCGCCATCGGGAAGTAGCCGGCCGCGTAGGCGCCGAGGAGGGTCGCGACCGGGATCATGGCCGGCCGCACTGTTCGGCGGGGATGATCGGCCCGCCGCGCCCGTCACGCCCCGCCGCATCGTTACAATAGGCGCGACACGGAGCGGCGCCGCGGCGCCGCCCGACGACTGAACGAAGACACTCGAGGACTCGATGCAGGCCAGCAGCGTCCACACGTCGGAAGCGGTCACCCGGGGCGTCCGGGTCGCCGTCACGTCTCGTTTCTCTCATCTCGAGCCGCACAAGAACCGGTGGTTCTTCACCTACACCATCCGCATCACCAACGAGGGCCCCGAGACGGTGCAGCTCGTCAGCCGGCACTGGATCATCACCAACGGGTCGAACGAGGTCGAGCAGGTGCGGGGACCCGGCGTCGTAGGACACCAGCCGACCCTCTCGCCCGGCCAGTCGTTCGAGTACACGTCCGGCTGCCCGCTCTCGACGCCGTTCGGCTCGATGCGCGGCACCTACCAGATGGTGACCGCGGACGGCGCCACGTTCGACGCCGAGATCGCGGAGTTCGCGCTGACCGAGCCGTACACCGTGCACTGAACCATGCGCCATCCGGTTTCGCGCCGCGCCCCGGCCTCCCGCTCGGCGCTGCCGCCGGTCGTTCTCGCGGCGTGTCTTTTCCTGCTGCCTTCCCGCCCCGCCGCCCAGCCGCCGTCCGATCCGCCTCCCGCGGACCCGCCCAGTGGAACGGCGGGCGGCGGGTTCCGCGCCGGTTTCGACATCCCGCTGCCGGCGTCCTTCAAGGTCCTGCGCGCCGTCCAGGTCGATCCCGCCCCCGTCCTCGACGGCCGCGTCCTCGATGATCCGGCCTGGGACGCCGCCGTGCCCGTCCGCGGGTTCCAGCAGACCTTCCCGGACGACGGCGCCCGCGCGACCGAGCGCACCCACGTGCGGGCGGTGTTCACCGCGGACGCCGTCTACTTCGGCGTCGTCTGCTACGACCGCGATCCGGCCGCCCTCGTCGTCTCCGACAGCAGCCGCGACTCCCCGCTGGAGGATGCCGACAGCTTCCTGATGATCCTCGACACCTTCGCCGACGGGCAGAACGGATTCGTCTTCGGAACCACGCCCGCCGGGCAGGAATACGACGGGCAGGTCGTCAACGAGGGCCAGCGCCCCGGCACGCCCGCCACGGTCGCGACGGCGGGCCCGGGGGGCGGCTTCAACCTCGCCTGGGACGGCGTCTGGCGGGTCCGCGCCGCGGTCGGCGACTTCGGCTGGAGCGCCGAGTTCGAGATTCCCTTCCGCACGCTGCGCTATCCCGCGCAGTCCCTCCAGGTCTGGGGCGTCAACTTCCAGCGCAACATCGCCCGCCGCGCCGAAGTCGCGTACTGGGCACCGCTGCCGCGCCAGTCCAACCTGTACCGCGTCTCGATGGCCGGCCGCCTCGGCGGCCTCTTCCCCCCGCGCGGCGGCCGCACTCTCCAGGCCACGCCGTACGTCACCGCGGGCGCCGCCCGTCCCGCGGGATCCGCCGCCGAGGCCCAATCCGTGCGGCGCGACTTCGCCTACGGCGCCGACCTGCGGTACGGCGTCACGTCGGCGCTGACCCTCGACGGCACCATCAACACCGACTTCGGCCAGGTCGAGGTCGACGACGAGCAGATCAACCTCGACCGCTTTTCGCTGTTCTTCCCCGAGAAACGGCCGTTCTTCCTCGAGAACGCGGGCCTCTTCGCCCTCAGCGTTCCCATAGACAGCAGTTGGCGGCGGCGCATGGAACAGACCCACCTGTTCTTCAGCCGTCGGATCGGCATCGGCGACGACGGCACCCCGATTCCCATCCGCGCCGGGGCCCGCCTGTCGGGCGCCCTCTCCGAGGGGCTCACGGTGGGCGTCATCAACATGCAGACCGAAGCCGTGGAGGGCGTGGCGCCGGCCAACAACTTCACCGTGTCGCGGATCCGCCGCGAGCTGCCCAGCCGCTCGAGCGTCGGCGCCCTCTTCGTCAACCGCCAAAGCGGCGGCCCCTCCGCGGGCCTCGCCGACCACAACCGCACCTACGCGGTCGACGGCCGCTGGGGCGTGGGCGACAACGGACTCGTCTCGGGCTTCTACGGCGGCACGAACACCCCCGGCCTCACCGGCCGCGACCACGCCCTCCGCGTGTCCGGCACCTATACCTCGGAGGTCTGGCGGCTCGCCGCCGGCTACCGCGAGAACGGCGAGGACTTCAACCCCGAGGTCGGGTTCGCCTCGCGCACCGGCTTCCGCAGCTACGACCTGCTGGCGCAGAGCACCCTGCGCCCCCGGCGGGTCCTCCGGGAACTGCGGCCGCGCCTCGCCTACACCAGGTTCTGGAACTTCGACGGGGTGACCGAGAGCGCGCTCCTGCAGGGGCGCCTGGACACCGAGCTCCCGGACGGCTCCGAAGCCGACTTCAACTACGACGTCCGCAGCGAGGAGGTCTTCGACGCCTTCTCGGTTTCGGGGCTCACCGTCCCCCCCGGGCGCTACGACTGGACGGTCGCCGAGGCCGATTTCGAGTACGACGACTCGGCCCCGGTCGGCGGCGAAATCGCGGTGCAGGCCGGCGGCTTCTTCGGCGGCTCCATCTTCACCGTGAGCCCCACGTTCCGCGCGCGCCTGAGCCAGGCCTTCCACGCCGAGCTCAACTATTCCCGGCATCACATCGACCTGCCGTCGGGCAGCACGGTCACGAACCTGACCGGCCTTCGGGCCGGGTACAACTTCTCGCCGCGGATCTCGGCGCAGACGCTGCTGCAGTACAACGACAGCGCCGAATTGTGGTCCGTCAACTTCCGCTTCGCCTGGCTGCTCGGCGCCAACACCGGCCTCTTCGTGGTGTACAACGAGACGGACGGGCTGTCCGACCGCGTCGCGCTGAGCGCGGGCCGCCGCCTCCTCGTCAAGTTCACGCGGCTGTTCGACCTGCTCGACTGATGAGGCGCGCGCCCGCCTCCGCCCGGCGCCTCCCCGCCGCGCTCAGGGTTCGAGTTGCCCGCCGCGAGGAACCGCACCCGGCCGCTGCCGCCATCCCACCGCCTCCCCGCCGCGTTCAGGGTTCGAGGCCGAGCCTAGTCAAACGCGACCGAACGACCGCGGGCTGACGACCGGGGAGCGGGGCCCAGCGTCGCCGCTGTCCTCAGTCCGCCGCCCCCACCGCCGCAAGCCGGACGCCGGCCGCTTCCAGCCGCGCCCGCACCGCCGCGGCGAGGTCCCCGGCACCGGGCGTGTCGCCGTGGAGGCAGATGGTATCGCGGCGCAGCGTGATGACCTCGCCGGTGACGGCCGCGACCTCTCCGCTCTGTACCAGGCGCAGCGCCCGGTCCGCCACCGCCGCGGGCTCGGTGATCACCGCGCCCGGCTCGCGCCGCGGCACCAGCGAGCCGTCGGCGCGGTAGGCGCGGTCCGCGAACACCTCGGCCGCGGTGCGCAGGCCCACCGCGCCGCCGGCCTCGACGAGGCGGGACCCCGAGCCCCCGAACAGGATCAGCCGGTCGTCGACCGCGCGCACCGCCCGCGCTATCGCGTCGGCGAGGGGCCGGTCGTGGGCCGCCCGGTTGTACAGGGCGCCGTGGGGCTTGACGTGCTCGAGCCGGATACCCTCGGCCGCCGCCACCCCCACGAGGGCCCCGATCTGGTACACGACCAGGTCCTCGAGCTCCCGCGGATCCATGGCGATGTCCCGCCGGCCGAACCCCATCAGGTCCGCGTATCCCGGATGCGCCCCCGGGCTGACCCCGGCGTCGACGGCGAGGCGCACGGTCCGGCGCATCACCGACGGGTCGCCGCCGTGC
This sequence comes from Vicinamibacterales bacterium, assembly GCA_963664545.2. GTDB lineage: Bacteria > Acidobacteriota > Vicinamibacteria > Vicinamibacterales > UBA8438 > JAJEEA01. The sequence continues at coordinate 6,893,084 of OY761475.2, forward strand.
GCGCCGCAGGCGATGTTGGCCGACGTCACGTGCCGGAACATCCGCTCGTCGTTGCCGATGACGTAGGGGCCGAACGACTCGCCGACGTCGGCGTTCAGGTCGATGCGTTCCATGGGCGGGATCATACGCCGCGGCCGGGACGCTCGCGGCGGCGACCGACGTGCGTCGCAGTCTCGCCGCGGCGAGACCGTGTTCCGAGCGCCCGCGGCGGCACGCTCGGCGGGCGGGAATGCGCACGTGCGGCGGGACCGTGTTCCGAGCGCCCGCGGCGGCACGCTCGGCGGGCGGGGATGCGCACGTGCGGCGGGACCGTGTTCCGAGCGCCCGCGGCGGCGCCCGCCTTCCCACGGGAAAGCGTCACGCGGCTACCCGCCGGAGTCCGGTCGGCCCAACGCCGCGATGGCCGGTCCTGCCGGGCCGCGACCGCTACGGCCGGCGACTCGCCCGCCGCCTCCCGCGTCCAGCACCCCACCCGACGGCAGACCCCGCGGGCCCGGAGGGCCCGGACTACCGAGGGCCGACGATCCGTTAAGATCAAGGCCCTGCGGACGCCCCGGCCGGCGTCCGCCCTGGACAGTCGAGAACGGACAGAGACAAAGGAAAAGCCGATGACGGAGCGGGTGAACGCGGGCGGGCTGCAGGTCGACAAGAAGCTGCACGACTTCATCAACGACGAGGCGCTGCCGGGCACCGGCATCACCCCGGACACCTTCTGGTCCGGCTTCGACCGCCTCGTGCACGACCTCGCGCCCCGCAACCGCGAGCTGCTCGACACCCGCGACGAGCTGCAGCGGCGCCTCGACGCCTGGTACCGCGAGAACCGCGACCAGCCCATCGAGCTCGACGAGTACAAGGCGGTGCTCCAGGAGATCGGCTACCTCGTGCCCGAGGGCGGCGACTTCGCGGCCGCGACGGCCAACCTCGACCCCGAGATCTCGACCATCGCCGGCCCCCAGCTTGTCGTCCCCGTCACCAACCCCCGCTACGCCCTGAACGCCGCCAACGCCCGGTGGGGCAGCCTCTACGACGCCCTCTACGGCACCGACGCCATCCCCGAGGACGACGGGGCGGAGCGGACGGCCGAGTACAACAAGGTGCGCGGCGACCGGGTGATCGCCCATGTGCGCGGGTTCCTCGACCGGGCCGCCCCCCTCGCGGCGGGCAGCCACACCGACGTCACCGCCTACGCGGTCGCCGACGGCGCCCTCGCGGCGACCCTGGAGGACGGCCGCACCACCGGCCTCGCCGACCCCTCGCGATTCGCGGGACACCGCGGCGACGCCGCCGCCCCGTCGTCGGTCCTGCTGAAGAACAACGGCCTCCACATCGACATCGTGATCGACCGCGCCCACCCCGTGGGACGCGACGACAAGGCCGGCGTCCGCGATGTCGTCCTCGAGGCGGCGACAACGACCATCATGGACCTCGAGGACTCGGTCTCCACCGTCGACGCCGAGGACAAGGTGGTCGCGTACCGCAACTGGCTCGGCCTCCTCAAGGGCGACCTCACCGACCGGTTCGAGAAGGGCGGCCGCACGGTCGACCGCGCCCTCAACGCCGACCGCGCCTACACCGCGCCGGACGGGTCGGAGACGACGCTGAAGGGCACGAGCCTGATGCTCATCCGCAACGTCGGGCACCTGATGACCAACCCCGCGGTCCTCGACCGCGACGGCAAGGAGGCCCCCGAGGGCCTGCTCGACGCGATGATCTCGACCGTCATCGCCGTCCACGACCTCAAGAACCGCAAGAACAGCCGCGCCGGGTCCGTCTACATCGTCAAGCCGAAGATGCACGGCCCCGAGGAGGTCGCCTTCTGCGACCGGACCCTCGCCCAGGTCGAGGACATCCTGGGCCTCGACCGCCACACCCTGAAGATCGGCATCATGGACGAGGAGCGGCGGACCACCGTCAACCTCAAGGAGTGCATCAGGGCCGCCAAGGACCGCGTGTTCTTCATCAACACCGGGTTCCTCGACCGCACCGGCGACGAGATGCACACCGCCATGGAGTCGGGCCCCATGATCCGCAAGGCGGAGATGAAGTCGGCCCCGTGGATGACCACCTACGAGGACTACAACGTCGATGTCGGCCTCGAGTGCGGCCTGCCCGGACACGCCCAGATCGGCAAGGGCATGTGGGCCATGCCCGACCTCATGGCGGCCATGCTCGAGGCCAAGATCGGCCACCCCGAGGCGGGCGCCAACACCGCGTGGGTGCCGTCGCCCACCGCCGCCACCCTCCACGCCACCCACTACCACCAGGTCGACGTGAACGAGCGCCAGGAGGCGCTGAAGTCGCGCCCGCGCGCCGACCTCGACCGCATCCTCACCATCCCCCGCGAGGAGTCGCCCGACTGGTCGGCGGAGGAGATCCAGCAGGAGCTCGACAACAACGCCCAGGGCATCCTCGGCTACGTCGTGCGCTGGGTCGAGCAGGGCATCGGCTGCTCGAAGGTCCCCGACATCAACAACGTCGGCCTGATGGAGGACCGCGCCACCCTCCGGATTTCCAGCCAGCACATCTGCAACTGGCTGCACCACGGCGTCTGCACCGAGGCCCAGGTGCGCGAGACCCTGCAGCGCATGGCCGCCGTCGTCGACGGCCAGAACGCCGGCGACCCCGCCTACCGGCCCATGGCCCCCGACTTCGACTCGAGCGTCGCCTTCCAGGCCGCCTGCGACCTCGTCTTCAAGGGGCGGGAGCAGCCGAACGGCTATACCGAGCCGATCCTGCACGCGCGGCGGCAGGAAGCGAAGGCGAAGTTCGGGCGGTAGGCATGCCCAGCGACGCCCCCACCCGTGGGCCTCCAGCATGGCGGCAACACCGGCGTTCTGGCCTCTGGCCACCCTTGACGTCACCGCCGTCGACCACACTACCACCCTACTTGCGGGCCGTCCTCCCTCCGTCACATCGCAGTCCTGGAGCGAGCCGCGCTCATGACTACAGACACGCTCCAACCCCTACGGCACCTACTTCACGAGGAGTACGTCCTCGTCCAAGCCTGGAAGAAAACCGCAAAATACATCCGCGACCACAACTGGTTCTCCGACACCCTCGCACTCGACCGCGCCGCCGTCAACCTCCCCCGCTTCCTCGCTGAGCTTCGTGAGCGCCTCACCTCTCCAGCCCCCTGGCACACCACGCCGCTGCGTATCGTTCCAGCGCCGAAGAGCCAACGCTGGTCGGTCGGTAGCGACGGCTGGCAGCCCTCGGACGATATCACCGCTGCCCGTCTTCGACCCCTGGCCCATGTCGACATCCGCGACCAAGTCGTTGCCACCGCCCTCATGTTGTGCCTAGCCGACCGCGTCGAATCCCTCCAGGGCGACCCCCGCGCCGACCTACCGCCGGCCGTGTCCCGCAAACGCGTCGTATCCTACGGCAATCGACTCTTCTGCGACGCCATTCCGGGCGGTCGCCTACGTCATCGCTGGGGTTCCGCAAAGCTGTATCGCGCCTACTTCCAAGACTACCGCGCGTTCCTGAAGCGTCCCCAGCTAATCGTTGACGCGCTACTGTCCGCGGCCAAAGCCCCCGCCGCCTTCGTAGTCCATGCCGACCTCAGCCAATTCTACGATCGCGTCCGCCCGACTTTCCTCGCGGCCGCGGTCGATCACCTTCGCAGGTCTGGAGACGACCCGGCGTTCTTCACCTTTCTCAGGTCACTTTTTGATTGGCAGTGGCATCCCCGCGACACGTCAGAGGTTCACGCGTACGCCCAGGCGACGCAACTCGACGACTTCACCCATGTCGCCCTACCTCAAGGACTCGTCGCTGCAGGCTTCTTCGCGAACGTCGTACTGCTTCCCTTCGACGACGCACTGAAGCAAGCCATCGGGACCGACATCGTCCCCGGACTCCAATTGGCTGACGCGTGCCGGTACGTTGACGACCTCCGCATTACCGTGGCTTCATCCTCCCCCACACACGATGCTGACTCTATTGGACATGACGTCCACGCTTGGTTACTCGGCCTACTCCACCAGACGACGTCGGGGCTCCAACTTTCCGCCGAAAAGCGCAAAACTATCGCATTCGGTCCCGAACAACGGCCCATCGTCCGGCAAAGTACCCGGATGACCCGAATTCAAACAGCCGTCTCCGGTGGCTTTGACGCGGCGGCTGGCGACGAGATTCTCGCGGCAATTCAAGCCCTCATGCGTTCCCAGGACACACTCACGCAACCCGACGAACTCGACTGGCCAATGGCCCCGGTAGCCGACGTCCGCGACGCCACCCTCGCCCGATTTGCTGCCGGGCGCTTCCGCAGCACATTCCGGTCTATACGGCCTTTGCTCCAAGATCAAAGCGACACGGCCACCCCCCCGCCGAAACACGCGCCCCCCTCGGCACTCCTGCCGTCGCCGCGCACCCGCGTAGAGTTGGACGATGATGCCCGAGCCTACGCGCTCAGCCTGATTCACGCATGGGTCCAAGATCCTTCAAATGTACGCCTCCTACGAATCGGCCTCGACCTTTGGCCGGATGTCGAGGTCTTGAGACACATCATCGCCCTGCTCCGACCTCTCACTGACCCGGCCGCACTTGGCCCGTCACGCCGCGTTGCGTGGTTCTGCCTCTCTGAACTACTCAGGGCAGGCGCTACCGAAACCGGGTTTGTATCCGACGGCGAGTTCCTGCCGGCCTCCGTTGATATCGCCGGCTATCGCGCCCTGCTCGGTCGGGAGGCTGTCCGCCTAGCGCGACTACCACAACGCTCGCTCCCCTGCTACGTGCGACAGCAAGCCCTACTGTTTCTAGCCACTTTTGAGCCCACCGCCGCCCCGATGGCGGCGGGAGACGCCGAAACCCGCCTTTATCGTGACCTCATCCGCTTTCTGCGTGGCAAGGGTGCCCGTCTGAAGGACTTTCCCACACTCGCTGTCTTGGCTCGCCGCGCCTTTCTTGACCGCGATCGCGCGGTCCGCCTCACGCAACGCGGCCTCAACGCGCCCAACACCCAAGAAATCGTTGACAAGGACCCCGCGTTTGCGCTGGAACTCCTAGATGCGGATGAGCGGATCGCCGACAGTTTGCCGCCGCGCGCGCGTGCGGACCTGTGCAGTCCTCGCCCGCTCCGCCGCGCGGGCGACTTCGAGGTGCTTGCCGACGTAGTGCGCGCTGAACACCCCACGGGTCCGCTCCGAAACGAACTTGGTTTGCTGCGATTCGCGCGGGCTTTTCTCCGCGCTTGGCAGGAACAAGAGACACCACCGGAGGCAATTACGCCGGCGTACGTTCGACTCAGACGTCGCGACGACGCGGGTATTTCACAGGTAGACAGGGTCCACATTATGCGTGGCCGTGGCCATCCATACAGTGTTCTATATCGAGCACCAGACTGGTGTGAGGCAAACGAGAAGTGGCGATTTCAGCTCGGCTTCTTGATGCGCTTCATTCTGTCGGGGCAATTTGACTTTACTCGACCTGCGCGGCCTGCACACTGGAGGGAACGTGAAGCAGCATATCGTCCTGTGACGGGCCATTGGTATCAACGACTATATGGGTTGGTGAGTGCTCAGCCAGCGTTTGGCGACAACTGGCTTCCGATCACCGACTGGATGGAGGGTTTTTTGCTCTCTCTATTGCGTTGGCCTGGATGCGCCCGGCCAGGATCGGCCTTTCGGTGGATTCAAGACGGGCTGGACGAGGTATTGGTCCAGATAGCAGAACGTATTGAGACTCTGGAACGCAACCGTGGAAGCGCCACCCGGATGCTGTTCCTGCCTCTGGTTGCGAAACGGCCATCGGCTCGGGCAGCCGAGCGCTCGCTACGCGCCTGCGTTATCCAGACCGCAGTTCCGGACAACCAGGACTTTCGCGCTGACTTGACGCTGTCAGAGCGGGCGATTCGGAGGAGACATCGGAATCACTTGTCTGCGGCGTTGGAGGCTGTGAGGAGTATGTTGGTTTTGCGGGGTACTCACATAACGGGGCGGCCACGAGGTTTGGACTGGCTAATCCTGCCGGAGCTGGCTGTACACCCGAACGACGTATGGACCCACCTGATACCCTTTGCGCGTGCTCATAGAACGATAATTCTTGCAGGGCTCACGTACGAACAGATTGTCACGGGTAAACCGCTTGTCAACTCGGCACTATGGGTTATTCCCGAGTGGTCGCGGGCGTACGGTCTGCGGGTCCGCATCTTGCGACAGGGGAAGGCACACCTCGCGCCAGAGGAGCGGCGCTTCAATAGTGGCGCGCGACGGGTCGGTGGTTTTCGCCCATGCCAATGGGTAATTGGGTATCCATGGTCACCCACACGGGGCACGCGGCCGGTGTGGATGACCGCGTCCGTATGCTATGACGCCACGGATTTGGAACTCGCAGGCGATCTACGCGGGAAGTCGGATGTATTCGCGGTTCCGGCGCTTAATGCGGATGTCGCTACTTTTGACCAGATGGCCGTGGCGTTGCACTATCACATGTTTCAACTCGTTGTGGTAGCGAACAATGGTAGGTATGGAGGAAGTAGCGCGTATTGGCCCCGACGAGGGGGCGCTCATGTACGGCAGATTTTTCACATGCACGGACAGCCCCAAGCATCGATTGCGTTTTTTGACATCGAGGATATCGCGGGCTTCCTCAGACGAGGGGCAGACGCGGACAAGTGGAAATGGCCGCCTGCGGGCCTCGCGTGAGGTCGCGCCGAAGGGAGGCACCCATTTGGAGCGTGGGATTCGAACGCAGTTGGAGGGGCGACTGGCGGATGGGGCCTGGAAGCCCCGTCTGCGGCCCGCCGAATCGACGCAGCGGCCGCGCGGCAGTCGACGCCCTCGTCGTCCTCGCACGGCGCAACCTGAGATTCGTCGGCCGCGTGGATCAAGCCGTTTGCGGCGCGCCTTCGAGCCCCGGAGTAACCGTGGCGACCGGATACGGCTACCGGCGCCCCGACGGCGTGGGAGTCGTCCCGGTCACGGCGCTCGGACCGTGAGCGGTGCGCGGCCGCGGTGCCGCAGCACGGTAGCGACCCACATCACCGCAGCGATCCCGCACCCGGCCGATCAGATAATCACGGCATGCTGAAGCGCGTTCACATCAAGGGCTACAAGTCCCTGGCCGACGTCGAGGTGGCGCTCGAGCCGCTGGTCGTGCTGTTCGGGCCGAACGCGGCCGGCAAGAGCAACTTCCTCGACGCGCTCCGGTTGCTGTCGAGGCTCGCCGCGAGCCGGACGCTCAGGGAGGCGTTCGACCCGCCGTACCGCGGCGCGCCGCTCGAGTCGTTCCACATGGGCCGGGAGGGCATCGAGGGCCTGGCCGCGCAGGAGCGACTGGCGTTCTCGATCGTGGCCGACCTGCACCTGTCCGAGTCGACCCTCAGCGCCGTCGATCAGCAAGTCCGGGACATGCGCCGTTCGACTGGACGGACCGCGTCCCGGGCCGCCGACGGGCGGCGCGAGGTCGTGCATACACACAACCTGCGGTACCGCATCGAGATCGAGATGCTGCCGAGGTCGGGCGCCCTGCGCGTCGCCGACGAGTACCTCGCCCCTCTGACATCCCGCGGAGAGCCGAGCCGACGGAAGCCCTTCCTGGAGCGCCGGGGCGACCGGCTCTTCCTGCGGCGCGAGGGCGGGACGCACGTCACGCACCACGACCGCTTCTGGACCACAGCATCCTGTCGATGCCGCACTATCCGCCGCATCACCCCCATCTCGTCGCGGCGCGGCACGAGCTCGAAAGCTGGATGTTCTTCTGCTTCTAGCCGAGGGAGCGAATGCGGGCGGCCAACCCGCTCAAGGAAGGCCGGCGCATCGGCCCGGCCGGCGAGGACCTGGCGGCGTTCCTCAACACCGTGAAAGCGCGGGAGCCGGAGCTCTTCCCGGAGCGTCGAGGGAGAGCTGACCGAGATAATGCCGAGGTTCGACGACATCCAGACCGAGGTGAACGAACTCGGCGAGGTCGAGCTCCGGCTGACCGAACGCGGCGTGGCGATGCCGGCGCGCCTGCTGTCGGACGGCACGCTGCGCCTGCTCGGACTCGTGGCGCTGACCGCCGTCGTCGAGCCCCCGGCCCTCGCCGGCATCGAGGAGCCCGAGACCGGCGTGCATCCGCGCCTGATCCCGATGATCGCCGAGACGCTGACCGTCCGATCCCTCTTCTACGACGGTCTGCACACGCAGCACGTCGTCACGACGCGCGACCCGTTCCTGCCCGATCTCGTGCCGAGCCGCTCCCTATTCGTGGTCGAGCGCACGGAGGGCACGAACGACGAAACCCGCGTCGTTCCCTTCTCCACGTGGAGGGCGTCGAGGCGCCGACGCAACGCCCGCGCAGAGCGCAGAGACGACCGGGAATACACCCGAATCTGGGAGCGCATCGTTCGCGGTGACTTCGATGCGTGAGATTGAGACCCTGCGACAGCCGCGTATCCGGAAGCTGGGACAGCAGCCGGACCATTCACCGTCGAGCCCTCGACGCCGCCGACCGGGTCATCCGGGCGACCGGGGCGCCGCGCAAGATCAACCGGTCCGTCGGCGCGCGGCCGCGGCGCTCTCGATCAGGTCGCCCTTGCGCTGCAGCACGGTCACGCCCTGCTCCAGGGCCTCGCGCTTGAGTTCGTCGCGGACGTGGAAGGCCGCCAGCACGAGGCGCTGCTCGCGGTCCGCGTACTCGGGAAACAGGCGCCGGAAGTTGGCCGCCTTGTCGTCCAGCAGCCGCCGCAGATCCTTCCCGTGCGCCTTGTACTTGACCTCCACGACGAACACCGCCCGTCCGTTGACCAGCAACAGGTCGAACTCGTCCTCCAGCCCGGCGTGGCTGCGCGTGACGTTCTTGTCGACGAAGTCGAAGCGCACCCCCCCGAGAACCGGGTCGGCCTTGAGGCTGTTGTAGTAGAACTCCTCGGCCACCGCGCCCTGGCTGTTCCCGACGCCGCCGTACATCTCCGCCAGCCGGTCCAGCTTGTCCGCCAACCGGTCCAGCTTGGCGTCGGTCTTCGCCAACTGGGCGTCGGTTCGATCCTGGGCAACGGCGAGGCCGGCAACAAGCGCCTTCAGTTCGTCGTCGGTCATGGCAAGCGGTCCGTCCAGGCTCCGACTGCCAGTATAGCCGAGGTTTCCCGGCGGCAGCACGATGCCGGACGGCCCGGGGCTCGGCCCCGGCCGCCGTGCGACATCCCCCCAATCTCCGCAAACCCCGACAAGGTTCCCGTCGTCTCGCCGGCGGCGATCACGATCGGCTCGACGCCGTAGTCGCCCTCCCGGGCCTCGCTGCCGCCCTCGAGGTCACGCCAGCAGCTCGCCACGCAGGACGGTGACCGCCTGCCCCGCAAGCCGGACCCGGTCGCCCGCCACCGCCACCTTCACCAAGCCGCCGCGCGCCGACGCCTGCCAAGCCGTGAACGCGTCGCGGCCGAGGCGGCCGCGCCAGTAGGGGCCGAGGCAACAGTGGGCGGAGCCGGTGACGGGGTCCTCGTCGACGCCGGCGCGCGGGGCGAAGAAGCGCGACACGAAGTCGAACCCGTCCGTTTCGGCGCGCGCGGTGACGATGACGCCGCGGACCGGCAGCGCGCCGAGACGGCGGATGTCGGGGGCGAGGGCCCGCACCGTCTCCTCGGCGGCGACCTCGACCAGATAGTCGAAGCGGTTCCGGCCGACGAAGACGGGTTCGGCGCCGAGCGCGTCGGCGAGGCCGTCGGGCGCGGGCGCCGGCTCGGCCGGCTCGGCGGGAAGGTCCATCTCGATCCACCCGTCGCGGCGCACCGCCGACAGCCTGCCCGACCGGGTGTGGAACTCGGCCGGCGCGGCCCGCGACACGTGCCCGTCCTCCCAGAGGACGTGGGCGGCGGCCAGGGTCGCGTGACCGCACAGGTCCACCTCGACCGCCGGCGTGAACCACCGCAGGTCGTACCCGCCCGACCCGCGGCGCACGAGGAACGCGGTCTCCGACAGGTTCATCTCGCGGGCGACCCGCTGCATCCACGCCGGGTCGGCCGGCCGCGGCAGCACGCAGACGGCGGCGGGATTCCCGCCGAAGGGCTCGGCGGTGAAGGCGTCCACCTGGATGATCGTCACGCTCACGTCGGCCCCTCCATCGCCGTGCCCCGCCACCGATAGTAGCCAAGCCCGCCAATCACCGCCGTCGGCTTCGCCCGGCGTCCAGCCAACCCTACAGGAGTCCGCGCCGTTCTGCGGCACCGATTACGAATCACCGAAGACTCAAGGTGAATAGCATATGTTATATTGCATCTCGTAGATCACAATCCGGCTGGCGACTTGCTGCGCAAGGAGCGCACGCCGGCGAGCGTCAAGTCACTCGTCAGACCGGCCGTTGCAGATTGCCGCTGGGCATCGACGATGCAGCAACCCTCCCCCGCCCTCCCCGCGGACTACCCCGCCCGCGTGAGGTCCGTCCGCGAGCGCCTCGACCTGACGCAGGCGCAACTCGCGGAGCGCATCGGGGTGTCGTTCGCCACCGTGAACCGCTGGGAGAACGGCCAGACCCGGCCGGCGCGGCTCGCGTGGCGGCAGATTCTCGACCTCGAGGCCGCGCTGGCGCCCGGCGCTGCGGAGCCCGAGGCGGCGGCCGGGTCGCCCCCGGCGCTCGACTTCACCGCCCGGCCGGCCGTCGTCTCGGCCGTCGCAGAGGCGACGCGGCTCTCGTACGGCCACCTCTTCAACCCCGCCTTCGCCACCGAGGTCTCGCTGATCGACCCCCTGCCGCACCAGCGCATCGCCGTCTACGAGCGGATGCTCGGCCTGTCGCCGCTCCGCTTCCTGCTCGCCGACGACGCCGGGGCCGGCAAGACGATCATGACCGGCCTGTACCTCCGCGAGGTGCTCGCCCGCCGCCTCATCCGGCGCGTGCTCGTCGTGCCGCCGGCCGGGCTCGTCGGCAACTGGGAGCGCGAGCTGCGGACGCTCTTCTCGCTGCCGTTCCGCATCGTCCGGGGCGACGACGCGCGCGGCGGCAACCCGTTCACGGGGCCGGAGGGCGACCGGGTGATCGTCAGCGTCGACACGCTGGCCGGCGAGCGCGCGTTCGGGCGGCTGCGCGACGCCGCCGCGGCGGGGGCGGCGCCGTACGACCTCGTGGTCTTCGACGAGGCGCACAAGCTGGCCGCCCACCAGCGGCAGGACCTCTCGGTCGAGAAGACCGACCGCTACCGCCTCGCCGAGGCGCTGGCGGGGCTGCCGCCCGACGGGCCGCGGTGGGCGCTCGGCTGGTCGGCGACGCACGTCCTGCTGCTGACGGCGACGCCGCACATGGGGAAGGACTTCCCCTACTACTGCCTGTGGCGACTGCTCGCCCCCGACGCGCTGCCGACGTTCGACGCGTTCCGGGCGTTCCCCGAGGCCCAGCGCCGCCGGCACTTCATCCGGCGGACGAAGGAGGAGATGGTCCGCTTCGACGGCCGCCCCCTGTATCCGCAGCGGCGCTGCGACACCCTCAGCTACGGGCTGAGCCCGTCCGAGCAGGCCCTCTACGACGCGACGACGCGCTACATCGCCGAGGTCTACAACCGCGCGCGCGTGCTGAACCGCTCGGCGGCGCGGCTGGCGATGGGCGTCTTCCAGCGCCGGCTGGCCAGCTCGACCTACGCGCTGATGCGGTCGTTCGAGCGCCGCCTCGGCCGGCTCGACGAGGCCATCGACCTGGTCCGCGCCGGCCGGGCCGACGAGCTGGAGCGCGGCCAGCGCCGGCTGGCCGCGACGCCCGACTTCTTCGAGACCCGCACGGCGGACGAGGACGCCGACGAGTCGGGCGGCGGCGAGGGCCACGAGGCGTTCGAGGACCGCGCGCTCGGCGGCATCGTCGCGCCCGCCCTCGCGCAGCTCCGGGAGGAGCGCGGCGAGGTCGAGGCCCTCCTCGCCCGCGCGCGGCGCCTCGCCGACGAGGGCGGGGACTCGAAGTTCGAGAAGCTCCGCGGCGTGCTGCGCGACCCGGCGTTCGCCCGCGAGAAGTTCATCGTGTTCACCGAGCACCGCGACACCGCCGAGTTCCTGGTCCGTCGCCTCGAGGGGCTCGGCTTCACCGGACAGGTGGCGTCGATACACGGCGGCCTCGACTACCGCGCGCGCGAGGCGCAGGTCGAGCTGTTCCGCCGCCCGTCCGGCGAGGGCGGCGCCAACTACTTGGTCGCCACCGACGCCGCGGGCGAGGGCATCAACCTGCAGTTCTGCTGGCTGATGGTGAACTACGACGTGCCCTGGAACCCGGCCCGCCTCGAACAGCGCATGGGCCGCATCCACCGCTACGGGCAGCGGCACGACCCGGTGGTCGTCGTCAACCTCGTCGCCGGGGAGACGCGCGAGGGCCGGGTGCTGAAGACGCTGCTCGACAAGCTGGAGGCGATCCGCAGGGAGCTCCAGTCGGACAAGGTGTTCGACGTCGTGGGGCGCCTGTTCGAGGATGTCCCGCTGAAGGCGTACCTGGAGATGGCGGCGACCGACGAGGGCGCGGGCGCGGCCGTCGACGGCATCCGCGGCCGGCTGACGGCCGAACAGGTGCGGGCCCTCGCCGACCGCGAGCGGGCGCGGTTCGGCGGCGGCGACGTCAAGGGCAGCCTGCCCGCGCTGCGGGCGGCGATGGATCGGGAACAATACCGCCGGCTGCTGCCCGGCTACGTCCGGCGGTTCGTCACCACCGCGGCGCCGCTGGTTGATCTGCGGGTCGAGGGCGACCCCGACGGCGTGTTCCGGCTCGCCCAGGCGCGGCGGCGCGGCCTCGATCCCGTCCTCGGCGCCATGGAGACCTACCCCGCCGCCGCGCACGGACGCCTCACGGTCTACCGGCCCGCCGACCGCGCGGACGTCATCTGGCTCCACCCCGGCGAGCCGGTGTTCGACCGGTTCTGCGCCGCCCTGCTGTCGCGGCACGGGGACGAGGCCCGGCGCGGGGCGTTCTTCGTCGACCCGCACGCCAGCGAGCCGTATCTCTTCCATCTCGCGCGGGTGACCGTGGTGCGACGTCCCAGCGCGGGCACAACGGCCGGCCGCGACATCCACGACCGCAGCGGCCGGGTCGACGGCACCCCCCAGCCGCACCAGACCATCCAGAACCGCCCGAGCGAACCTGGCCACGACACCGACGACCGCGGCGACGGCGAACCACCGCCGTCCGGCCCTCTCGCGAACCACCTGACGGGGCCGCGCGGGCCGCACCCCGACCGCGAGCCACCGCCGTACGAGACCCTCGATAGCCGCCTGATCGGACTACGCCAGGACGCCGACGGCACCATCGAACCCTGTCCGATCGAGCACCTGCTGTTGCTGCGCGGCTCCCCCGACGTGGCACCCGGCAGCGTGCCGTTGGCCCGGATGGCGGCCCGCCTGACCGAGGCGGCCCGCGCGTGGCTCGACGGCGAAGCGCTCGCCCGCCTCGTCGACGAGCACCGGGCACACATCGAGCAGTCGCTTCCCGAACGGCTCGACTGGGTCGCCCGCGGCTGCGACCATCGCGCGGCCGAGCTGATCGACCGCCGCCAGCGCATCGGCCGCAAGGCCCGCGCGGGCGACGCCGCCGCGACGCGCGAGCTTGCCCGCGTCAAGGAAGAGCAACGCCGCCTCGCCGCCGACAAGGACCGCCGCCTCCGGCAACTCCAGCTCGAGCCGTCCCTCGTCGTCGCCGACCCGGTCGAGCTGGTCGCCCACGCGCTCGTACTGCCGAGCACCGACCCCGACGACCGCCGGCGTCACGACACGCAAGTCGAAGAGATTGCCATGCGCGTCGCCCAGGCCCACGAGGAAGCCACCGGCGCCACCGCCACCGACGTCTCCCGCCCCGACCTCGCCCGCCACGCCGGCCTCGGCGACTGGCCGGGCTTCGACCTGCTGTCGGTGACCCCGGCCGGCGACCGACGCGCCATCGAGGTCAAGGGCCGGGCGCGCACCGGCGACATCGAGCTGTCCGACAACGAGTGGGCCAACGCGTGCAACCTGCGCGCCGCCTACTGGCTCTACGCCGTCTACGACTGCGCCACGCCCCGGCCGCGTCTCGTGCGGGTCCGCGACCCGTTCGGGAAGCTGCTCGTGAGGAGCCGGGAGCTGTCGGCCTACTCCATCCCGGCGTCGTCGGTGCAAGCGGCGGCAGAGGAGAGTCCAGGAAGTGCACAATAGTGGTTCCGGCGGCGGGCCGAATCCGGTTCGCCGCGCCGGTCCGCTCCACCCGAAAGGAGTCGAACATGGGCGCAACCCACGTCACCGTCACCATCCGCAACCCGGCCGATCCAGACAGAACCTGGGAAGGGCTGTTCCTCGTCGACACGGGCGCCACTGATTCTCTGGTCCCACGACCGCACCTCGAGTCGATCGGCCTCCGGCCCAAGGGCCGCCGCGTGTACGAGCTGGCCGACGGCAACGAGATCACGATGGAGATCACGACGGCGGATATCGAGTTCATGGGCGAGACCGTCGGAGGCACCATCCTGTTCGGTGAAGCCGACGCCGAGCCCCTGCTCGGCGTCACCGCCCTGGAGTCCGTCGGGATCGAGGTCGATCCCAACAGCCAGCGCCTGAAGAGACGCCCAGCCGTGCGGCTCAAGAGTCTCCGATAACCGACGCGATCACCCGATAGCCGAATGCCTCCGCCGAAACACCCGGGACGCGGATGCCGCCGTTCGGGACCTTGTCCGCCCGTACGACCCGGATCCGCGCGATTGCGAATCCGCCATGAAGACGAGGAGACGGCGACCATGAAATGCTTGGCGTGCGGCTCGGCGCTTCGTCGCACCGCGACCGATCTTCCGCTCAACGTGAGCGACCGCTCCATCGTCATCGTCAAGAGCGTGCCCGTCCTGCATGGTGGCGGATGCACCGAGTACCTGCTCGACGACACCGCCATGGCCAGGGTCGATGAACTCCTGTCCAGGGTTGACAGGTCCATCGAGCTCGCGATCGTCCCGTTCCGGTCCTGAGGAACTCCACTAGTGCCACAAGCTGCCCACCGGGCTCCACAGACTCCCCGAAGCGTCTTCCGCGTCCTGCGAACGGACACCCCGGGATATCATGTACGCGTTCAGCAAGGTGGACGTCGGCCTGACCGACGCCCTCGTTGCCGCGTTCGAGGCAACCTGCCCGAAGGCTTGCTGTGCGTGGTGGACGACCCGCAGGTGCTGCTGCCGTTCTTCGGCCTCCCGGCCGAACACGCCGAACACCGGCGTCACCGACGGAGGTCGAACGTGATCGAATCCGTGTTCGCGACGGTGCGTCTTCGCCGGCGCGCGACCAACGACTCGGGTTCCCGTACGAGGGAGCTGCTGATGGCCTACGAACTCGTGGCGATGGCTCAGCGCCACTGTGGCCGACTGAACGGGGTGAACCTGCTGCCCTTGCTCCCTGCCGCGGTGATCCTCGTCGATGGCGTCCTCCAGACGGAGAGAGAGCATCGGAGGGAGGCCGCCTGACTAGGTCAAGGACCTATCCACAACATTTGTCAATTCGTCGCAACTATTACGATGACTGCCACGACTGAACAGGCCATCGAGTCAATGACCGACCAAGGTCAATTCGAACACCTTGCCACTAGCATTCTCCGCGCCGCCAATCCCTCCTACGCCACCCTCGTTCATACCGGTGCCAACGCTGACCGCAAGACCGTCAAAGGTCCCCTTGACGGGCTCTGCTTTGTCCCCGGCACCACCCCACCTCACTTCGTCGCCGTCCACCACACCATTACTGCCCGCGCTCATCTTCGCCGAAAGTGGCTGCGCGATGGCGACGTCTCCAAGACTCTTCAGATCGTTTCTCGGGAACGCCAAAAACACCCCAACCTTCGCACTACCTTGGTACTAACCACAAACCGGGAACCAACTGAGTCCACCGTGCGCGATCTCGTGCAGATCACACGCCCACACGGAATTGACGTAGACATCTGGTCCCGTTCCCGCTTGGCACATTTTCTCGACAATTACCCGACCGGACATTGGATTCGATACCACTCTCTCGGCATCACACAGCGCCTACTTTCCGCTGAACTGCTTCACGAACTTTCCTACCGAAGTCTGCAACACCACCGCCCGCTTGATGATTCCAACGCTTGGATCGCCCGCAACTTCAGTGAAACGCTTCGCCAATGTCTCCACCGTAACGTCACCTTTGTAGTAGGCGCGCCCGGGCAGGGCAAATCCGTTGCCTGTTACCAAGCGCTTCTTGACCACGTACGCCGTGGTGGCGCTGGACTCATTATCCCTCACGACGCCATCCTAACCGCGACCACACCCGCACAAGCTGTACTCACAGCATTGAGCCAACTCCACACCCCACTTGCCGACGCTGGCGATACAGCTTTAACGCTATGTTCCTCCCAACGCCCCCTATTACTTGTAGTAGAAGACATCAACCACATCTCCCACCCACATCTTCAGGTCGTGAAGATCGCCAAGTGGGCACCCTCCGCTCCTGCCTCTAAAGTACCAGGTTCCCACGCAGCCACTTGGCGGGTTCTGTGCCCATTGCGCCCACACATCTTGTCCCTACTGGACGATCAAGCCAGGAAATTCATTGAACCATTCATCTTTACTGTTGGTTCTTTCGCCGACAATGAGGCCCGGGATGCCGTGCTCGCCCGGGCGCGCCTGAGTGGCCACACACTCAGCTCGTCTACCGCAACGTCTGTTGCTCAAGAGCTCGGAAACGACCCGCTCCTGATTGCGTTGAATGACTTTCACTCTACGCCAGATCCCCATCAAGTGATTGAGCAGTTTATCGATGCCTCCACCCACCGTACTGCTGTCACCAACGGAGACTACCCCTCCGCCGAGTACCGTCACGCTCTAAACCGTCTAGCCCGCGAAATGCTCCTAAGCCGCACAGTTGATCTACGCTGGTCAGACATCACCGCATTTCCCACCCTAAATCGCGACACGCACCACTTGATCGCCTCCATCGCGCACGATGGCGAACTCCTTCGCTTGGCCGGTCCAGCCTCAAGTCAACGAGTTGTATTTCGCCACGATCGCGTGCGTGACTACCTCCTTGCTGACGCCGTCACCGAGCTCGCTCCCCAAGGAGAGTTGCCCGACTACGTTATCTCCGATCCATACTTCGCGGAAATACTGGGCACCGTCCTCGCCCGCCGACTGCTAGGGGCTAGTTTTCTCCAATATGTCGCTGCCCACAATCCACTGGCACTCTTCTGCGCTATGCGACACGTCGATGATGCAAAGCGGCCGGCCCCCGAGGGACTACTGCACGCGATCCGCGGCTGGCTCCAAACTCCCGAAGCACAAGGTCGCTCTACTCGATTCCTCCGATGGGAAGCACTGGCTATACTGGCAGAGGCCGACGCTTCTTGTATACCGCAAATCGTACTAGCGTTTCGAGACCGTACGCACTACGGTCAGCTTGCGCGACTACGCAACGGAGACATTGGCGGCGGTATTGAACTGTGCATGAATCTGGATCCAGGCATCAATGAACCGCGGCGCGACGCTAACGTGGCGCACGCCAAACTGCACCACCGTGAGCGGCTTGTCGCCGACCTCCAGGACTATCTCAAGCGACAGGATCTTGACAAGCCCGCCAGAATTGGGACGCTGCGGATCGCCGGCCACATCGCAGACGCGAGGTTGGCTCGATCCCTAGAGGTTTGTTGGCGCATCGACGGAGACCGAGGAGGTCATCTCGCAGACTACCTCTGGGCATTTGGGCAATGTTGCGCCGAAGATCCCGCCCGGTTTTTGGAACCGGTTTGCAATGCTTGGGCCGACCTGTCCGACCGGCCGGAGCGCGACGGCGGTCTTTCGGCCCGCGTGAGTATCGCGGAACATGAGCTGCGCTTCGCGTTTCGTCAGTGGCCGCCGCGGCAACCGGCGATAGACTATTTCGTATCTCGGGCGTCCCATGACGACCTGAGATGGCCGATTACTTCGCTGTTGCTGAGCGTTGACCATAGTAGCACGTTGTCGTTCATGGTTGGAGAATTGGCGTCCATTCGTCGACGACTGGTGAATACCACCTCGTGGTCTCTTTTTTCTCTTCAGATAGTGGAAGAATGGAAGATGGCTCAAGAATATGGAAGACCCATGAGGGAGGAGTCCCGTCGTGTTCTCTTCGCTATTTGGTCGAGCGAAAATCACGATGAACACGTTCAATATGCGGCTTTTCTGCTATGGTCGGCAACAAAAGGAGACCGCGATCTCGACACTCTACGAGCCGTCGCGGCACCGTTGCATTTGGCCGACTCCATTCTTCGCGAGCGACTACGTCGTGGGGACGAACTGGGGATTCCCGCGATGATTGGGAAGCTGAGGGCGGGGCGCGGCAACGGCTGGTGGTGGCAATTCGGACGTTACGTTTGGTCGCGGGTCCTTACCGACGAGTTGAATGAGTACCTCGGCGAACGGCGTGGCCATGCTGAACAGGTTTGGGGAGAGTCGATTGACGAAGACTGGATTATCGGAGAACTCATTTGTCGACTGCCCCGGGAAGATGCGGAGCGTTTACTAGTCCAACACTGGGATCATGGTCATTTTTCGCCCTACTATGTGCAGGCGGCATTGTATGTGGCGACGGATCGGCTTCTGGAGATGGCGGCCTCGGCGATTGGGAGTTGCCCGTGCCCAGATCGACTATTGGAACATTTGAGCATGCACATGGGTGTGCGGGTCACGGGTCACCCCGGCCTCCAAGGGGCGGACCGAGTATCGGTTCTCGCACCTTACCTAGACTTTTTAGCGGACGGCGACCTTTTTGCGCTGTGGCAAGAATGTAACGATCGCGGGTGGTTTGAGGTCCGTAGGAAGCACTTAGACGGTCGATTGCGCGGTACGTATGCAGAGCGCGTGTGGTGTCGAGAGTTTGCGATGGAGAAATGGGGAAAGTTGCTTGCAGAAGAGAGGGCGCATTCTATTCACTTCTCGATCGAGGAATACTCCAAGGCTGACGTATCTTGGAATGAGATCCTGGCGGCGTTGATGGCGTGGCTCGACGACCAAAGGTCCGTTCCGGTGTTGGACGCCGTGTGTTCCGCGATTGCCCATTGGGGGCGACGAGCAGACTTGGAATTGTTGGACGGCTATAGAAGCTTGGGTGGCATGGCGGAAGAGATCATTCAGGACGTTGGATTCGCGGTGCGAAGGCGGGCAATCGACTAATGGGAGAACGTGAGAAGGGACTTTCCGTTCAAGGCACCAAGCGCCTCATCGAGGTCGCGTTCCCCCTGGAGCAGGTGTCGCTCGACGCCGTGCACGAGAAGAACGTGCGGCACGGGCACATCTCGACGCTGCACATCTGGCCGGCGCGGCGGCCGTTGGCGGCGAGCCGGGCGGCGCTGGTCGCGACGCTGCTGCCCGACCCCGGCGGCGCGCGGGAGAGGCAGGCGGTCTACCGGCGGATGGCCGGCGAGGTTGTCGAGACGGTCGAGGACGAGCGGGTCGGCGGGCGGACGGTGGCGCGGCGGAGGCGGGAGACACGGGGCGGCATCCTGCACTGGAAGCGCGAGGGCGGGCCGGACGCCGAGTGGTTCCGGGCGCGGATTCGCGACGCCTTCGGCGGGCGCGCGCCGCGGGTGCTCGATCCGTTCGCGGGCGGGGGCGCGATTCCGCTGGAGGCGATGCGGCTCGGCTGCGCGGTGACGGCGGTCGACATCAATCCGGTCGCATGGTTCATCCTGAAGTGCACGCTCGACTACCCGCGGCGGCTCGCGGGCGAAACGCGGCCGCTGCCGCCGTTCGCGCTGCGCGACGCGGGCTTCATGGCCGCCTTCCTGAAGGCGGGGGGCGTCAGGGGCCGGGCGCTGAAGCGGGAGCTCGCCGAGCTCTGCCTCGAGGACGACCGGGACACCGAGCCGACGCTGCTCGACGCCGGGCCGGCCCGGGAAGCTGACCTCGCGTGGCAAGTCCGGGCGTGGGGACGCCGGGTGCTGGCCGGGGCGCGGCGGCGGCTCGCGTCCCGCTATCCGACCTACGCGGCGTTTCAGGCCCTGAAACCGGGAGGCCGGCGTTTCGAGCCGCGGCCGATGACGCTGCTGACCCCGGACGCGCGGGGCGACGCGGATGTGGGCGGGCTGAACGCGAAGTTCGACGCGGTCTACCTGAAGGACCCGCGC
Organism: Vicinamibacterales bacterium; assembly: GCA_963664545.2. Classification (GTDB taxonomy): domain Bacteria; phylum Acidobacteriota; class Vicinamibacteria; order Vicinamibacterales; family UBA8438; genus JAJEEA01. The sequence continues at coordinate 6,913,079 of OY761475.2, forward strand.
AACCCGCGCTGGGTGGCGAAGCCGGCCGTCGCGTACCTGTGGGCGCGCACCGCGCGGTGCAAGGGATGCCGCGCGACGGTCCCGCTGCTCAAGACCCGCTGGCTCGCGAAGACGGGCGCGAAGCGGGTGCGGCTGACGATGACCGCGAACGCGGAGGAGACGGGCGTGGTGTTCGGGGTCGAGGCCGACGTCCCGCGGGGGGAGGGCAACCCCGCGCGGCGGCGCGAGCACGACCGGCGGATCGCCGCGGGGACGATGAGCCGGTCGGGCGTGCGGTGCCCCCTCTGCGGGGCGATCATGACCATGCAGGACCTCCGCCTCGACGGCCGCGCCGGACGCCTGGGCGAGGTGATGACCGCCGTGGTGGTCGACGGCCCGCGGGGCAAGGAGTACCGGCGGCCGACCGCGCTGGAGCTCGAGGCCGCGCGCGTGGACAAGGCGGAGATCGAGGCGCTCTACGCGGAGCTGCCGTTCGGCGCGCCGGACGAGCCGACGCCGAGGGCGGAGAACCTGGGGATGCGGGTTCCGCGTTACGGTTTCGACACGTGGCGCACCCTCTTCACGAACCGCCAGCTCCTGGCCCTCGGCACGCTGGTGCAGGAGATACGCCGCCTCCCCGATATGATGGCGGGCTGGCCTGACACGTGGCGGGAAGCGGTGGTCGCGAGTCTGGCCCCGACGATCAGCCGCGTGGCCGACCGCGGGAGCACTCTGGCGACTTGGCAATACGACGCGGACAAGATCGGACACACGTTCGCCCGCTTCGCGCTGCCGATGGTCTGGGACTTCGCGGAGTCCTGCCCCCTGGCGGACACGAGCGGCGGGTTCATCCAGGCGGTCGAGTGGACGGCCGAGGTGTGCGAACACCTCCTCGCCGCCGTGAACGGTGCGCCCGCGCCCGCCGTGCTGCGCCGTTCCGCCGCCGAGCCGCAGACCACCGACGACGCGCAGACCGCCGCAGCGGGCGCCGCCGCCCGAACGTCCCAACGCGCCGCCGAACCGCGGAACGCCGCCCGCGCCGAGCAACCTGGGTCCGGCGACGACCCCGCACGCGCGCTGCACGCCCCCGCCGAGCCGCATACCGACGACGATGCGCAGACCGCCGCCGGGGACCCAGGCTTCGACCTCATCTGCACCGACCCGCCCTACTACGACGCCATCCCCTACTCCGACCTGATGGACTTCTTCCACGTCTGGCTGCGGCGCGCGCTGTGGGGGCTGTCGCCGGAGATCGACGCCGCCTTCGAGACGCCGCTCGGCCCGAAGTGGGACGCGGCGGCCAACGACGGCGAACTCATCGACGACGCGGCCCGCTTCGGCGGCGACCGCGCGGCGTCGAAGCGCAACTACGAGGACGGCATGGCGCGCGCGTTCTCGCGGTTCCACGCGGCGCTACGCGACGACGGCCGCCTCGTCATCGTCTTCGCCAACAAGTCGCCCGACGCCTGGGAGACGCTCGTCTCCGCCCTCATCCGGGCCGGGTTCGTGGTGGTCGGCTCGTGGCCCATCCAGACCGAGCGGCTGGCGCGCACCCGCGCCATGCAGTCGGCGGCCCTCGCCTCGTCGATCTGGATCGTCTGCCGCAAGCGCCCCGCCGCGCGCGCGGGATGGGACGCCGCCGTGCTCGCCGAGATGCGCGAGAACGTCACCCGCCAGCTCCGCGACTTCTGGACCGCCGGCATCCGCGGCCCCGACTTCGTGTGGGCGGCGACGGGACCGGCCCTGGAGGCGTTCTCGAAGCACCCCGCCGTGAAGAAGGCCGACGCCCCCGGCGAGCGGCTCGCGGTGTCGGAGTTCCTCCGCGAGGTGCGGCGGTTCGTGGTCGACTTCGTCGTCGGCCGCGTGCTGACCCAGGACGGCGACACCCAGTTGACCAGCGGGCTCGACGACGTCACCACCTACTACCTGCTGCACCGCAACGACTTCGGCCTCGGCGACGCGCCGGCCGGCGCCTGCATCCTGTACGCCATCTCCTGCAACCTGTCCGACCGCGAGCTGACGGACCGCCACGACGTCCTGGCGCGGGGCGGGCGCCCGTCCCGCGACGAAGGCGACGATGCCGATCTCGGCGACGACGCGGGCACGGCCGACCCCCCCGAGCCGCCCGACGGCACGGGCTCCGAGCCGCCCGACGGCACCGGCTCCGATGCCGGCCCCGGCGGCGCCGGCAGCCGGGTCGCCCTGAAGCCGTGGAGCCGCCGCACCGCGAAGTCGCTCGGCCACCCCGCGCCCGACGGCCGCCCCCCGCCGCTGATCGACCAAGCCCACCGCCTGATGCACTTCTGGCGCGACGGCGAAGAGGCGCGCGTCAACGACTACCTCGACGACCGCGGCCTGACCCGCCACGCCCTCTTCGCCCGGCTGCTGCAGGCGCTGATCGAGCTCGCCGACGCCGGCTCCGAGGAACGCGCGATACTGGAGTCGCTCTCGAACCATGTCGCCGCCCGCGCCGGCCTAGCCCCGCCGCGCCAGCCGACGCTGCGGCGGCTCGGAGACGAACGCTGATGCCGACCCCAACGCATGGACTCCCCCGCGCCCGCCGTGCTAGTTTCAGGCCGTAGCCATGATCACCTCGCTTCGACTCGTCGACTTCAAGAACTTCGCCGACGAAACGCTCCGCGTCGGCCCGTTCACCGTGATCGTGGGCACGAACGCCAGCGGCAAGAGCAACATCCGCGACGCGTTCCGGTTCCTGCACGGCATCGGCCGCGGCTACACCCTCGCGGAGATTCTCGGCGGCAAGTACGGACCAGGCGGTCAGGCCGAGTGGCAGGCGGTTCGCGGCGCCCCCAACGAGATCGGCCGACTGGCTGATGCCGAAACCGGACCCCGATTCGCTCTTGAAGTCCAACTGCAACTCGGCGGTACGCCCGCACGCTACCGCATCGACGTGTCCCGAAGTGCGACGGACTCCGGCAATTTTCGGATTACCCGAGAGCAGCTCTCGACTTGGGGAGGCTGGGAACCGATCTACACGAGCGACCCGCACCCCCCCGATCCTGTCCGAGACCAGGAAGACGACACGCATCTGCTGCTTCGTATGGAGAAGACTGGAACCCAGCGCAAGTACGGCGACCGAGTCGCCGTCCGGCCGGACCAGCCTGCTCTGACGCAGATCGGAGAACACAAACGCGTAGTCCGCGCCCACAAGGACTTCGCGAAAAGCGTGATCGACGTCTTCGCCAATATGCGTTTTCTCGACCTGATACCCGACCGCATGCGGCAGGCGGCGTTCCCCGGGCAGACCGTCCTGGGCGACAGCGGCGAGAACCTCCCGACCGTGCTGCGCCAGATCTGCGGGGACCAGGAGCGGGCAGACAGCCTGATCGGCTGGGTTCGAGAGCTCACGCCGATGGACGTCACCGACTTCGAGTTTCCCGTCGACCCTGTGACCGGACTGGTCCAGCTCGTGATCCGCGAGTCCGACCAGAGGAGGCTCTCGGCGCACAGCGTCTCGGACGGCACGTTGCGTTTCCTGGCGATGCTGGCCGCGCTGCTCGCGGAGAACACGGCCGGGCTGTATTTCTTCGAGGAAATCGACAACGGCATTCACCCCGTCCGGCTCGGACTGCTGATGGACCTGTTCGAGGGGCCGACGAGAGGCGGCACCCAGGTAGTCGGAACCACGCATTCGCCGACCCTCCTGACCGTGATGAAGGACGACACGTTCGAGCACACCTCCGTGACCTGCCGACTCGAAGACACCGCCAACGGGGTGATCCGCCCTGTTGCTGATCTTCCCAAGGCCCGCGAACTTCGGCAGGACCAGGGACTCGGGAGGCTGCACGAGTCGGGCTGGATGGAGACGGCGCTCGCCTTCACCGAAGACGGCCAAGGGGATCATCAGTCGTGAACGTTCTCGTCATTCCGGAGGATTCCCGAAAGGACAAGTACATCCTGAAGCCGCTGTTCAGGTCCCTCTTTCGCGCCATCGGCAAGCGGACGGCGCGGGTGCGGGTCTGCGAAGACCCGGTACTCGGAGGAATCGGCGAAGCCCTGAAGTCATCCCGCATGGGGGAGATTGTCAGGCAGCACGGCGGCATGACGAGCATGTTCATCCTGTGCGTCGACCGTGACGGCGAACTGCACCGGCGCGACCGACTGCGAGCCTTGGAGCGGGAGTTCGGCGATGGCCGCATGTTCTTTGCGGAGAACGCCTGGGAGGAGCTGGAGACTTGGGTTCTCGCAGGTCTCGAGCTACCCGACGGATGGCGTTGGCGAGACGTTCGCGCAGAGGTTCAGGTGAAGGAGCGCTACTTCGACAGAGTCGCCCATGACCGCGGGGTCTACCGCGCCGGGCGGCGGCCGGAAGCCGCTTGGCGAGGAGGCCGCCGGCCGAATCGACGCCATCCGCCGGAAATGTCCCGAGGACTTCGACAACCTTGCCCGACGGCTGCAAGCCGCGGTTGGCCGCAACTGACGAGAGCGCCGCGGCATGGCGCATAGTGAGCGTCTTCTTTGTGACCGAAGCGTGAGGAAGCAACCATGAAGCTGCATGTCGACAGGGAAGCCGACGCACTCTACTTGCGCATCGACGACTCCGACATCGTCGACTCCAGGGAGGTTTCGCCGGGCGTAGTGCTCGACTACAACGAATCGGGCGAAGTGGTGGGAGTGGAAATGCTCCATCTTTCGAAACGATCCGCCAAATTGAACCTCTCGGCCCTGCAGTTCGAGACAGCGTGACCCGGGAACCCGATTGGCCGATATCGGCGACCGAAGCGAGACCGGCAGATGCCCCCGAAACTCCCCTGGACCCCCTGGCACCGCGTCGTCAAGCTGCGCGAGGACGTGCGCACCGGCGAGCTGTCGCTAGCCGACTTCGCCGCCGATCTCCACGACGTGATCATGCAGCGGGGGGCGCGCCCGATCTACGAGGACCCCGCCCGGTTCTTCGCCCTCACCTACCCCACGTTCTCGCTGCGCGAGCTCGCCCGCGACGTCATGCTGCGCCTCGCGGGCCGGAACACCAAGGCGGTGCGGCAGCTCGAGCTGACCTACGGCGGCGGCAAGACCCACACGCTGGTCGCGCTGCGGCACCTCGCGCACGACCCCGCGTCGCTGCCGGACCTGCCCGCGGTCGAGCAGCTTAGGTCGGACGTCGGCGCGCCGCTGCCGCCGGCGCGGGTCGCGGCCCTCGCCTTCGACAAGCTGGACGTCGAGAAGGGCATGGAGGTGCGCGGGCCGGACGGCGGGCTGCGCTGGCTGAAGCACCCGTGGAGCGTGCTCGCCTTCCAGATAGCGGGCGCGGCCGGCCTGCGCGCGCTGCACGCCGGGGGCCGGGACGAGGAGCGCGAGACGCCGCCGGCCGAGCCGCTGCTGGTCGATCTGCTGTCGCGGCCCCAGGCCGAGGGGCTGGCGACGTTGGTGCTGATCGACGAGGTGCTGATGTTCGCGCGCGGCAAGGTCGCGGTGGACGGGGCGTGGCGCGGGCGGCTGACCGACTTCTTCCAGTATCTGTGCCAGGCGGTGACCAAGGTCGACCGCTGCGCGCTCGTGGCATCGCTGCTCGCGTCGGACCTCGACAAGAGCGACGACACCGGCAAGGCCATCAGCGCGCAGATCGCGGAGATCTTCAACCGGCAGAAGGAAGAGGGGGTGCAGCCGGTCCAGAAGGGGGACGTGGCCGAGGTGCTGCGCCGACGCTTCTTCACCCCCGCGTCGATCGCCGATGCCGACGCGTTCCTGCCCCACGTGACGACCGCCGTGCGCAACCTCGCCGCGGTCGACGACATCGTGCGCAAGGACCGCAGGAGCGCCGAGGAGCGCTTCGCCCGCGGCTATCCGTTCCACCCCGACCTGACCGACCTGTTCTACGTGCGCTGGACCCAGCTCGACCGCTTCCAGCGGACGCGCGGCATCCTGCGCACGTTCGCCATCGCGCTGCGCGACGCCGAGGGATGGGACACGTCGCCCCTAGTCGGCCCCAACGTCTTCCTGCCCGCGCCCGGCCGCGACGGCATCGCCGAGGCGGCGCGCGAGCTGACCGGCGTCGCGACCCGCGAGGTGACGGAGAGCCGCGGCCACGACTGGGCGGCCATCCTGGAGGGCGAACTCGCGAAAGCGCGCACCATCCAGGACGAACGCCCCGGGCTGAGGGGCCGCGAGATCGAACAGGCCGTGTGCACGGTGTTCCTCGCCTCACAGCCCATCGGCCAGAAGGCCCAGACGCGGGACGTGGTCGCGTTGACCGGCGCGACACGCCCCGACCGCATCGAGCTCGATCAGGGGCTGCGCCGCTGGACCGAGTTGTCGTGGTTCCTCGACGAGAACGAGTTCGGGAGCGGCCCGGCGGCCGACGGCGCGCCGCCGCCGCTGCCGAAGGCGTGGCGGCTCGGGAACCGGCCGAACCTGAAGCAAATGCACCACGACGCGTGCACGAACCGCGTCAGCGCGGAGGCGGTCGAGGTGAAGCTGCTGGCCGAGATCCGCGCGACGAAGAGCCTGACCCACGGCGCGCGGGCGTCCGGCGCGCGCGTGCACATGCTGCCCGAGCGGCCCCGCGACGTCGAGGACGACGGCGAGTTCCACTTCGGCATCCTGCCGCCGCCTTGCGTCTCGAACGCGGGACGGCCGAGCCGAGCCGCGCGCCGCTTCCTCGACGAGACGGCCGGCGCGGACCGCCCGCGCATCCGCCGCAACGCCGTCGTGCTCGCCGCACCGTCGACCGACGGGCTCGAGGTGGCGCGCACACGCGTCCGCGACTACCTCGGGTGGGACGACGTGCAGAGCCAGCTCCGGGGCCGGCCGCAGGACCCGGTGCGCGAGGACATGCTGGCGACGTGGACCGAGGACGCGCGCCGGCGCATTCCCGAGGCGATCCGGCAGGCGTGGACCATCGTGGTGACGGTGAACCCGCAGAACGAGGTCCACGCGTTCCGGGTGACCGTCGGCGCCGACCCTTTGTTCGCGACGGTCAAGGCCGACCGCCGGGCGCGCGTGCAGGAGACGGCGATCAACGCCGAGGCGCTGCTGCCGGGCGGGCCGTACGACCTGTGGCGCGACGACGAGCCCTCGCGCCGCGTCAAGGACCTCGCGAGCGCGTTCGCGGAGAACCCGCGCCTGCCCAAGATGCTCCGCGCGCAGGAGATCGTGGCCACCATCGACCGGGGCGTGCAGGACGGCCTGTTCGTCGCGTCGCTGCCGCGGCCCGACCGGTCGGTCAAGACCTGGTGGCGGACGCCGATCGGCGAGGCGGCGCGCGCCGAACCGGCCCTGGAGCTCTTCCTGCCCGGCGGGGCGACCCTATCCGACCTCGACCCGGGCACGCTCGCCCCCGGCGTGCTGCCGGAGCTCTGGACCGGCGACTCGATCACCGTCGCGGCCGTCATCGACTACTTCTCGGGCGGCCGGCGGGTGACGGTGCTCCGGGAAGGCTACGAGGAGCCGATCGACATCCCCGCCTGCCCCGCGGACGCCGTCGAGGCCGCCATCTCGGCCGCCGTGCAGCAGGGCGCCCTGTGGCTGCTCAACGGACCGGCCAGCTTCCAGGGCGAGCGCCTGCCGGCGGGCGTCCTGACCCCCGCGGCCACGCTGCGGGCACCGCTGGAGCCGCTGCCGGTGCAGCGCCTGCTGAAGGACGCCGTGCCGGACGCCTGGCAAGGAGACGAAACCACGGTGCTGGCGCTCTCCGTCGCCCTCGCCAACCAAGAGGGCAATCCTCTGCCCTGGGCGGTGCTGCGCCGAGCCGTCGACGACGCCATCGCGTCCCGCTGGCTGGAGACGATGCCCGGCGGCACCTGGCCGTGCGACGTGTCGGCCGCGGGGACCGTCTCGCTGAGACCGCCCGCCGCGTTCAACCCGACCTCCGTCACGCCGACCGTCCCGACGGGCGCCGCGGGTTATGCATCGTCCGCCGTCCTCGATCCCGCCGCCCTGCAGGACCTCGTCGACGCCCTGCCCGAGATCCTGAAGGCCGCCGCCGGCCTACCGCTGGAGTTCCGCCTCGACGTAAAGCTGGGGTCCGGCGTGAAGGAGGTGGGACCGGATACGCTGGAATCGTTGGACGAGCTGCTACGCAGCGTCAGCCCCGACCTGGGCCTCAAGCGTTGAGCACGAACTCCGCCCCCTTCTCGGCGATCATCACCGTCGGCGCGTTGGTGTTGCCCGACGTGATGCGGGGCATGACCGAGGCGTCGATGACCCGCAGCCCCTTGACGCCGTGCACGGCGAGCCGGTCGTCGACGACGGCGAGGGGGTCGCGGCCCATCTTGCACGTGCCGACGGGGTGGAAGATCGTCGTGCCGAGGTCGCGGGCGGCGGCGACTAGGGCGTCGTCGCTCTCGATGTCGGGGCCCGGCTTCCACTCCTCGGGCTCGAAGCGGGCGAGGGCCGGCGCGGCCATGATGCGGCGGGTGAACCGCAGGCCGGCCACCGCGACCCGGAGGTCCTCGTCGGTGGACAGGTAGTTGAGGGTGATGGCCGGGGCCTCGAGCGGGTCCGGCTCCTTGATGCGCACGTGCCCGCGGCTGGTCGGCTGGAGGTTGGCGACCGACGGCGTGATCGCGTTGAACCGGTGCAGCGGGTCGCCGAACTTGTCGAGCGACAGCGGCTGCACGTGCCACTCCATGTTGGCCGAGGCGCGGGACGGGTCGCTGCGCGCGAAGGCCCCGAGCTGCGACGGGGGCATCGTCAGGGGGCCGGTCTTGAACAGGAGGTACTCGAGCCCCATCGCCGCCTTGCCGAACAGCGAGTTCACCCGCACGTTCAGGGTGACGGTGTTCTGCACCTTGTAGATGGTGCGGATCTGCAGGTGGTCGTGCAGGTTCTCCCCGACCCCGGGGAGGTCGTGGACGACCTCGATGCCGTGCTGCCGCAGCAGCGCGCCGGGGCCGATGCCCGAGAGCTGCAGGATCTGCGGCGAGCCGACGGCCCCCGCGGCGAGGATGACCCCGCGCCGCGCCTCGATCCGCTCGCCCGTCACCAGCTCTATCCCGGTGGCGCGCGGGCCGCCGTCGCCCGATTCGACGGTGATGCGCCGCACCTGCGCGCCGGTTCGCACGGTCAGGTTGGGCCGGTGCATGACGGGGCGCAGGTACGCCTTGGTGCCGCTCCAGCGCCGGCCCGCGCGCTGGTTCATCTGGAAGTAGGCGTTGCCGAAGTTGTCGCCGCGGTTGAACTCGGCGATCTTGGGGATGCCGCACTCCTCGGCCGCGTCGCGCCACGCGTCGAGGATCTCCCAGCTCACCCGGCGCTCCTCGACCCGCATCTCGCCGCCGACGCCGTGGCACTCGTCGGCGCCGTGCTGGTAGTCCTCCGACCGCATGAACACCGGCAGCACGTCGTCCCAGCCCCAGCCGCGGTTGCCGAGCGACGCCCAGTGGTCGTAGTCGCTGCGCTGCCCCCGCATGTAGATCATCGCGTTAATCGAGGAGCAGCCGCCGAGGACGCGGCCGCGGGCGTACAGGATGGAGCGGCCGTTCAGCCCGGGGTCGGGCTCGATGCGGTAGCACCAGTCGGTGCGGGGGTTGCCGATGGTGTAGAGGTAGCCGACGGGGATGTCGATCCAGAAGTAGTCGTCCTTGCCCCCCGCCTCGAGCAGCAGCACGCCGGCGCCGGGATCGGCCGACAGCCGGTTCGCGAGCACGCAGCCGGCGGTGCCCGCGCCGACGATGACGTAGTCGTGAGTCACGCGGCGATCCTACACGAGCGGATCGCGGACGCGGCGCCGGCGGGACGGGCACCGGTCGGGCGGCGGACGGGGAACCCGACGCGGATCCCCCGTCCGTCCGACCCGATCACCGAAGCGCCGACCGCGCCGTCACTGCTGCGTGGCGGCGGCCGCCGCGTCCTCGGCCCGGCCCGCCCGCAGGCTGTTCTCGAGGCCGTAGTTGCCCTCGTGGCAGGCGTACTCGAAGAGCTGGTAGGTGGTGTCCCGGTTCAGGGGCATGGCCACGGTCCACGGCGCGGTGAACACCGTGTCGTCGTCGACGGTCACCTCGTAGCTGATGGTGTCGTCGTCGCTCCGCGTGAACCGCTCGACCACCCGCAGGTTCCGGCTCTGGGGGATGCCCCGCACGCCGCGGGTCGCGATGTTGGTGCCGATGGTGCCCTGGTCGTTGTAGTTGGTGGTTTCGACGACCAGGGTGCCGCCCTCCCAGCGCCCGCGCGCGTCGCCGTTCCACTGGCGGATGGAGTCGGGCAGGTGCGGGGCGCCGTCCACGGGGATGATGCGGGCCTCGTGGATCATCTCGTAGAAGAGCACCACGTGGCCGGGAATCTGCAGAATCTGGTAGCCCGCCCCGTACCCCGGCGGGAAGATGCCCCCCGGCACGCCGCGGGTGATGCAGCGCTCCCACGGGGTGTGGTTCAGCCACGAGTCGGTGAGGTTGATCAGGTTGTAGTCGCGGACGGCCCGCGCCTCGTCCCGGACGGGCAGCCGCCCGTTGGGCGGATCGACGATCATCGACCGGCGCCGCGGGTTCCGCAGGGCGTCGCCGGGGCCGTCGCCCCACGGGCCTTGCGGGGGCCGCGCCCGGTCCTCGACCGACTGGGGCATCGCCGGCATGCGCTGGGGCTGGTTGCTGCCGGGGAACCACGCGGCGAGCGGGGCGAGCCGCTCGATGTCGGCCTCGTCGGGGGCCTCGAACGGGGTCGGGTCGAAGTTGGTCCACACCCCCTGGATGTCGGGCTGGCCGTCCGGCGTCCGCGGGCCGGTGTAGTGCTGCGCCGCCGCCGGCGCGGCCCCGAGGGCGGCGACCGCGGCCAGGACCGCCGCGGCGCAGGCTGTGCGACATGCCGTGCTCATCAGAGAACTCTCCTTCCATCGGCGACGCGGGCTCGCCGTGCGCGCCGACCCCTTAATGGTACGCCCTCCGCCCGCGGGAGCCAACCGCCCCATCACGCCTCCTCGATCGACGCGAACAGCTCGCCGACGGCCACCACGAGTGCGGGCGCACCCGCGGCCGTGATCACGTCCCCCCGCCCCCGCACCCGTTCGCGGGCGTACCCCGTCGGGCCCGGGTCGGTGTAGACGGTGACGGTGCGCGCCGAGAGGTTGACGAGCCATACTTCGGGGATGCCCGATGCGGCGTAGCGCGGTATCTTCTGCACCCGGTCGTAACGCAGGGACGAGTCGGCCACCTCGACGACGAGGAGGACGTCGTCGGGCTCGGGATGGCGGTCTGCGTACGAGCCGCCGCGCCGCCGCGCCACGACCAGGTCGGGCTGCGGCTCGGTGCGCCGGCTGACGCGCAACGGATTCCGCACGCGGACGCGCGCCGTCCCCGCCAAGCGCGTGACGAACAGCTCGGTCAGGCGGTCCACGAGTTCCGCGTGCAACGGGCCGATAGCCGCCATCTGCCAGATCTCCCCGTCGATAAGCTCCACCCGGTCGTCCTCGGTGAAGATGCCGGCCTCGCCCATGCGGTAGAACTCATCGACGGTGAAGAGATACCGGCGGACCTCCGTGACCTCTTCCCGCGCCGCCGCCGCTTCCTGCGCCGCCGCTACGGCCATGGTGCGCCTCCCTGATGCCGCGTTCCCGCACCGACCGCACCATGATAGCAGCCCGCGGCGGGACCGGCCGCTGCATTCGGGCGGTGGCGAATCGCACCCGCCCTCGTTGTTCGACGGTCGCATCCGTCTGCGCCTCCCGACTCCCTTGTCGAGCCGGCGCCCAGCAGCGAGGGTTCACGTGGTCGACCCGCCACAGGCGCGGCCGCCATCCCGGCGGCCGGAGGTCGCCGGACCGGGGTCGAAGTTCCCGACCCCGCGCCACGCCGTCGGGACCGGAACCGGCGCGAGCGCCCCGCCGAGCGCGGGCGAACGGCATGAAACGTGCGGCCGCTTCGAATCGTCATGATAGATTCGGAACGGGAGAAAGCGATTCTTGACTGACACGCTGCCGCGTCGTTTCCACGTCCCGACCTGTGTCCTGGCTCTCGGCCTGTCGTGGCTGGTCCCGCCCCCGCCGGCGGCGGCCCAGGGGTCGGGGTCCGCCTCCGGGCCCCAGTCCGCCGGCCTGCGCCTGATCGAGTCGCGCGAGCTGACCCCGGCGGGGTTCCCCCTCGTCCGCGCCCTAGGCGTCGGGAGCCCGCCGTCGGTGGACGGCGACGTCCTCGGCGATCCCGCCTACGACCGGGCGATGATCGCCACCGGCTTCGTCCAGAGCCGGCCCTTCGAGGGCCAACCCGCCTCGGAGCGCACCGAGGTGCGCATCGTCTACGACGACGACACCATCTACTTCGGGGTGGTCTGCTACACCGAGGACCCGGGCACCATCATCGTGGCCGACAGCCGGCGCGACTCCGAGCTCACCGAGACCGACAGCTTCCGGGTCATCCTCGACACCTACCTCGACGGCCAGAACGGGTTCGTCTTCGGCACCAACCCCGCCGGCATCGAGTACGACGCGCAGCTCACTAACGAGGGCCAGGGCAGCGGCCGGTTCGGGGGCGGGGGCAGCGGGCGCCCCAGCAACAGCCGGCAGCAGCGCGGATCGGGGGGCGGCCTCAACGTCAACTGGGACGGCGCGTGGGAGGTCGTCACCCGCGTGAGCGACATCGGGTGGACGGCCGAGATCGCGATTCCCTTCCGCACCCTCCGCTACCCGACCGCCGAGGTCCAGACCTGGGGCGTGAACTTCCAGCGGAACATCCGCTTCAACAACGAGCAGGTGTACTGGTCGCCCCTGCCGCGCCAGTTCAACCTGAACCGCCTGGTGCTGGCCGGCGAGCTGCAGGGCGTGGCGGTGCCGCCCCAGCGCAACCTGCAGCTCACCCCCTACCTCCTCGGCTCGACCCTGCGCCGCACCGAGACCCGAAGCCGCTCGAACACCGGGGACCTGGGGGCGGACCTGAAGTACAGCATCACCCCCAGCATGACCCTCGACCTGACCGCCAACACCGACTTCGCCCAGGTCGAGGTGGACGACGAGCAGATCAACCTCGACCGCTTCACGCTGTTCTTCCCCGAGAAGCGGCCCTTCTTCCTCGAGAACGCGGGCCTGTTCTCGGTCGGCCAGCCCGGCGCCGTCGACGTCTTCTTCAGCCGGCGCATCGGGCTCGGCGAGAGCGGCGAGCAGATTCCCATCATCGGCGGGGGGCGGCTGTCGGGCAAGGTGGGCAACAACACCAACATCGGACTGCTCAACATGCAGACCGCGTCGGTCGGCGGGCCGGGCGACGACGGCGCCACCCCGGGCCAGAACTTCACCGTCGCGCGGGTGCGGCAGGACCTCGCCAACCGGTCGAACGTCGGCGCCATGGTCGTCACCCGGAACGGGACCGGCGACCTCGCGGTGGGCGACGCCGGCGACCGGACCGTCGCCCTCGACGGGCGCTGGGGCATCGGGCAGGGCGGCACGGTGAGCGGCTTCATGGCGGACAGCAGCGCCGCGCCGGACCTGGTGTCGGCGGGGCCGGGCGGCTCGCACGCCTACGGGCTCAGCGCCCAGCACCAGTCCGAGCGCGCCCGCCTCAGCCTCGGCTTCACGGAGGTCGCGCCCGACTTCAACCCCGAGGTCGGCTTCCTCGCCCGCCGCAGCTACCGGCGCATGAACGGCAGCGTGTTCACGACGTGGCGCCCCGAGAACTTCGGGGGCGTCCACGAGTTTCGGCCCCACATCTCGCACTACACGATCTTCGACTTCGCCAGCGGCATCCAGGAAACGCAGTTCACCCACATCGACAACCACATCGAATGGCGCAACGGCTACGAGATCCACACCGGCGTGAACGTCACCCGCGAGGGCGTGTTCCACCCGTTCGAGATCTTCCCGGGGGTCTGGGTCCCGCCGGGGAAGTACGACCACAGCGAAGCGCAGATCGCCGGCAACACGAACCTCGGCGCGCCGGTCAGCTTCAACGTCAACAGCATCGTCGGCGGGCTGTTCGGCGGCGACCGGGTGACGATCACCCCGTCCATCGCCGCCCGCGCCGGCGAGACGTTCAACGCGATGCTGGAGTGGAGCTACAACGCCCTGCGGCTGCCCGGCGGCGACTTCACCACCAACCTCATCCGCCTGCGCACGTCGTACTCCTTCAACACCCGGATGTTCTTCCAGGCCCTCGTCCAGTACAACGACCGCGCCGACCTGTGGTCGTCGAACCTGCGGTTCGGCCTGCTGTCTGACGCCAACACCGGGCTCTTCATCGTCTACAACGACATTCAGGGGCTCGGCCGGGGGCTCGACGGCCGCGAGTACATCCCGCCGGGGGCTGGGCGGACAATCACCGTGAAGTACAGCTATCTGTTCGACCTGCTGCGGTGACCGCGGGCCGCCGGCGCCCGCGGCGCGTTCGAGTCGGCGGTGCGGTAGAGTGGTTTCGTGACCAACGACACGAAGTGGATCGTCGGCACCGGTGTCGCGGTCATCACCGCCGTCGTGGCCTCCGCGGTGGCCGTGATCGCCGTCATGGTCACGCTGTCGGGCGAGATTCGCGCCGATATCCGGGACATCCGCGCCGATCTGCGGGCCATGAACGCCCGTATGGACGGCTTCGACACCCGCCTGCGCGCCGTCGAGGTCGCCCTCGTCCGGGTTGAACAGCGCCTCGACGAGGTCGAACGGCGCCTCGACCAGGTCGAACAGCGCCTCGACCAGGTCGAACAGCGCCTCGACCGCGTCGAACAGCGCCTCGATACGCCGGAACGCCCCCCGCCCGTGGGGAGCCTTGACGACAGACCTCGACTTCAGGAACATCCAAGCAGCACGCCCAACCACATCGAACCGCGCATGGTCCAGTGAGGAAGCGACCAGGATGGAGAACCAGTGGATCGGATTCCTCACGGTCGTCGCGGCCATCGTCGCCTCGCACGCGATGATCCATCGCGACCTCGCGGCGGTTCGTGAAAGGCTCGCCAAGCTCGAAGGCACCGTCGAGGGCTTCATCGCGGGCTTCCGGGCCCGGCAGGATCCGCCGGGACCGGGACACCGACCGGCGTAGGCCGCCCGGCTTCCGGCGAAGCCGTCTCCGTACGGAAGTCGAGGCCTGACCGCTACGGCTCTCGGCGCTCCCGGACGGGGTCACGCCGCCCGGCGCTATAATCCGACTTCGACGCCGTTCGCGCCTTGATGCGCGCGCCACTACAGGCCTGTACGCAGATGACCATTCGAACGATTCCGGCCATGGCCCTCCTCGCCGCCACCGTGACCGCCGGTTGCGGCGGCGGGGCACCCGAAGTGCCGGTCAGCACGGTGGCGGCCTACCAGGGGGCCACGCTCATCACCGGAGACGGCGGCCCCCCCATCGGGGGCGGGGTGCTGGTGGTCGACGAGGGGCGCATCGCCGCCGCCGGCCGGGCCGCCAACGTAACGGTTCCCGAGGACGCGACGGTGATCGACCTCGCCGGCAAGACGGTCATGCCGGCGCTCGTCGACCTGCACGGGCACGTCGGGTTCCAGCGGGGCCTGAGCTACGACTACGCGAACTACACGCGCGAGAATCTGATAGACCAGCTCAACCGGTACGCGTACCACGGCGTCGGCACCATCGTCTCGATGGGGACCGACCCCGGCGATCTGGCCTTCGATATCCGAGCCGAGCAGGAGGCCGGCACGCTGGGCGGGGCGCGGCTGCACACCGCGTTCCGGGGCATCGCGCGGCCCGACGCGGGGCCGGGGGCGGCGACCATGCGGCCGACCGCCCTGGGTGTGTCCACGCCGGAGGAGGCGCGCGCCGCCGTCGACGAGATCGCGGCCACCGGCGCCGACTTCGTCAAGATCTGGGTCGACGACCGGGGCGGCTCGGTCGAAAAGCTCACCCCCGACCTCTACGAGCCGATCATCGAGGCCGCGCACGAGCGCGGTTTGCGGGTCATCGCCCACGTCTACTACCTCGACGACGCCCGCGCCCTCGTCGAGGCGGGCGCGGACGGCTTCGCCCACCTGCCGCGCGACCTCGAGATGGACGACGCGCTGGTGGCCTCGGTCGTCGAGAACGACGTGTTCGTCATGCCGAACCTGAGCATCTCGGAGCGCGGCCGGCACGTCGAGCCGCCGGCGTGGGTCGAGCACCCGCTGCTGCTAGAGTCGGTGGCCGGCGACGTCCTGGCGCGCATCCGCGCGTCGTTCGAGAACCGCGCGCCCGAGGCGGCGTCGCGGGCGGCCGAGTCGTGGGCGGCGATGGAGGGCAGCCTGCGGAAGCTCGCCGACGCCGGGGCCCGCCTCGTCCTCGGCGCCGACACCGGCGTGCAGGACCACGTGCCGGGGTTCATGGAACACCGCGAGCTCGAGCTGTTCGTCGAGGCGGGGATATCGCCGGCCGAGGCCATCCGCATCGCCACCAGCGCGTCGGCCGAGGTGCTCGGCGCCGACACCGGCCTCCTCGAGGCGGGCCGCCGCGCCGACTTCGTGGTGCTCGACGCCAACCCGATGTTCGGCATCGCGAACACCCGGCAGATCGCCGACGTCTACCTGAACGGGGAGGCGGTCGACCGGGCGGCGTTGCGGGCAAGCTGGCGTTAGGCCGCGGCCCCTGAGTCTGCGCCGTCGGCCGGGCCGGCCGCAGCTTCGAGGAGGGGGCGACATCCGGGCCAGGAGAAGCTCCATGCGACGAGCCTTGTTCATCGGCGTCCTCGCCGCGGCGGTCGTGGCGGTTTCCGTGCAGGCGCACGCCCAGGCGGGCCGCTACCCCGCGTCGCGCCACGGCGGGAACTACATGCACAACTTCTACTTTCCGCCCGCCCCGAGCTCGACCCCGTGGGCCCCGAGCTGGGCCCCCGACGGCGAGTCGATCGCGGTGGCGATGAGCGGGTCCATCTGGCGGGTGGACCCCGACACCGGGGCGGCCGACGAGCTGACCTACAGCCCCGACGCCTACCACTCGTCGCCCGACTGGTCGCCCGACGGCCGGTGGATCGTCTACACCGCCGATCACGACGGCGACCGCGTGCGGCTCGAGCTGCTGGAGGTCGCCACCGGCGAGACCCGGGCCCTCACCGACGACGGCCACGTCTACGCCGACCCGACGTTCTCGCCCGACGGCACCCGCATCGCCTACGTGTCGACCCGCCCCAACGGCTACTTCAACGTCGCGGTGCGGCCGGTCGAGGACGGCCGGTGGGCCGGCGACGAGATGCCCGTCACCGCCGACCACGCCTACCCCGCCAACCGGCTCTACTTCGGCCCGTGGGACATGCACCTGACGCCGGCATGGCTGCCCGCGGGCCCCGAGAGCACCGAGAGCGACGAGCTGCTGCTGGTCTCGAACCGCGACATCCCCCTCGGCTCGGGCAACGTCCTCCGCGTGCCCGCCGCCCCCGGCGGCATCGTCGACGCGGTGACGGTGCTGCGCGAGCAGACGCTGTACCGGACCCGGCCGGACGTCGCGAGCGACGGGCGGCGCTTCGTCTACTCGTCCACGCGCGGGGCGGCCGACCAGTTCAACAACCTGTACGTGCAGCCGACGGCGGGGGGCGAGCCCTACAAGCTGACGTTCTTCGAGCACGACGCCTTCCACCCCCGCTGGTCGCCCGACGACGAGTGGATCGCGTTCGTCACTAACGAGGGCGGGCTGCCGCGGCTCGCCCTCCTCGAGACCCACGGGGGCGCCCTGCGTACGGTGGAAATCACCGAGCGCCGGTGGCGGCGGCCGATGGGCACGCTGTCGGTCCGCACCCGCGCCGCGGACACCGGCGAGACGACCGGCTCGCGGGTCCACCTGACCGCCTCGGACGGGAAGTCCTACGCCCCCGCCGACGCCTACGCCCGGCTGAGCGCGCGCGGCGACCACGTCTTCCACCACGCCGGCGCGTTCACCGTCGAGGTGCCGGCGGGGCGGGTGGAGCTGACCGTGGTCAAGGGCTTCGAGTTCCACCCCGCCACCGCGACGGCCGAGGTCGCGGCGGGCGGGACGACCGAGCTGACGGTCGAGCTTGAGCGGATGACGGACATGGCCGCGGCGGGCTGGGTCAGCGCCTCGACCCACGTCCACGGGAACTACGGCGGCAACCTGCACAACTCCCTCAAGAACCTCGTCATGATGTCCGAGGCGGAGGACCAGGACATCGTGCTCCACCAGGTCGCCAACAAGGACAACCGCATCCTCGACCACCAGTGGTTCGAGCCCGGCGGCGGCGCGCACTCGGCGTCCACGCCGGCGCACCCGGTGGTCGTGGGCCAGGAGTACCGGCCGCCGTTCTACGGCCACGTCTTCATGTTCGGCATGCGCGACCACCTGATCTCGCCGTTCACGATGGGCTACGAGGGCACCGCCATCGAGAGCCTCTACCCCAGCAACACCGACATGTTCCGGAAGGCGAAGGCGCAGGGGGCCACCGTCGGCTACGTGCATGCGTTCGGCGGCGAGAGCGACCCCCTCGACGGCAACCTCGGGGGCGGCAAGGGGTTCATCGTCGACGCGGCCCTCGGCACCACCGACGCGGTGGAGTGGTCGGACGCGGCGCGGGCCGGCTTCTTTCCGCTCTACGCGGTGTGGAGCAACGGGCTGCGGATCACCGCCACCGGGGGCGAGGACTCCATCAGCAACCTCCACCGCTCGAAGCTGGTGGGGTCGGTGCGCACCTACGTCCACACCGGGGCCCGCGGCCTCGACGTCGACGCGTGGCTCGAGGGGCTGCGGGCGGGGCGCGCGTTCGTCTCGTCGGGGCCGCTGCTCGAGCTGACCGTCGATGACCGGATGCCGGGCGAAGAGGTGAGCCTGCCGGCCGGCGGCAGCGAGGTGCGGATTGCCGGCCGAGTGCGGTCGGTCACGCCCCTCGACCGGGTGTTCCTGGTGTGCGACGGCGAGACCGTGCAGGAGGTGCCCCTCGGTACCGACGGCCGGTCGGCCGCCTTCACCGTGGGCCGGCGCGTGACCGAGAGCGGCTGGTGCCACCTGCGGGCCGAGGGCACCCCCGCCGAGCGGTTCCCGATGGACGTGGCCTACGCGCAGGCGTTCACCAACCCGGTGTGGCTGCTCGCCGGCGACGAGCCGATCCGCGACGCGGCGGCGGCCGACTACGCCCTGCGCTGGATCGACCGGCTGCAGGAGATGGCGGACGCGTGGCCCGGCTGGCGGGCCGAGCGCGAGCGCGCCCACGTCTTCGCCCAGTTCGACGAGGCGCGCGAGGTCTACCGCGGTTTCGCGCGCGAGAGCACAGGCGGCGCGGCTCCGCGGCCGTAGGGACCCAGGACGGTCTTGCTGGGGTCCCGAACGCCGGGCAGCAAAGACGGGCCAACCAGCCCCGCGGCCGTAGGTACCGGGACGGAAGCGGGCCTTGCCGGGTCCAGGACGCGCCAAGCAGCGATAGAATCGGCCTGCGCGTGACCAAGTCAGGCCGATTCGCGAGATCAGGCTGATTCGTATCGTTCACCGTCCTGACTGGAGGCACTCCCCATCGAAGTCTTCGGAGACAAGCACGGCCTGAAGGCCAGCCAGACTCGGCAGCTCGAGCGCCTGTTCCGGCGCCGGGTTCCCGCCGACCGGCTGATCACGCAGGAACTCGCCCGGCAGCTCACCGAGGTCAGCCACGAGATCCGCCGCCAGGTCGGCGTGCTGCTCGACCGCCGCGGGCTCGTCCAGCACGTGATGGTGGGCGACGCCCACTCCATCGCCCTGCCCGACTGGGGCCGACTGCGGGCCGGCCGCGGGCGCCTGCGCGGCCTGCGCTGCGTGCACACCCATCTCGCGGGCGAGGGGCTGACGCGGGACGACCGCACCGACCTGCTGCTGCTGCGCCTCGACGCGATGGTCACCGTCGGGGTAGACCACGAGGGCCTGCCCGCCCTCGCCCACGCCGCCGCCCTCCGGCCCGCCGGCGACGGCGACCCGCGCGACCGCAACGCGGGCATCGAGCCCCTCGACCCCCGGCCGCCGGCCCTCATCGACTTCGACTTCCAGGCGTGGATCCGCGAGCGCGAGGCGGCCCTCGCGCGCGAGACCGACGGGCAGCGCGTCGGCGACCGCGAGCGCGCCATCCTCGTCTCGGTCACCGCCGGCCGCAACGCCCGCGAGCTGCAGGTGCACGTGGCCGAGCTGCGCGAGCTCGCCCACTCGGCCGGCGTCGACATCGTCGACGAGGTCACCCAGAACCGCCCCCGCGTCGACCCCAAGACCGTGCTCGGGGCCGGCAAGCTCGACGACCTCGTCATCCGCGCGTTCCAGGACGACGTCGACCTGGTCATCGTCGACCAGAACCTCACCCCCACCCAGGCCCGCAACCTCGGCGAGCGCATGGAGCTGCGGGTGATCGACCGCACCCAGCTCATCCTCGACATCTTCGCGCAGCACGCCACCACCCGCGACGGCAAGCTGCAGGTCGAGCTGGCCCAGCTCAAATACCTGCTCCCGCGCCTCGCGCAGCGGGCCGAGGTCTCGCTGTCGCGCCTCGCGGGCGGCATCGGGGGACGGGGCCCCGGCGAGACCAAGCTCGAAGTCGACCGCCGCCGCACCCGCGACCGCGTGACCCGGCTCGAGCGCGAGCTGAAGAAGCTCGCCGCCCAGCGCGGGAACCGCCGCCAGCGGCGCGGCCGGCGGGCGGTGCCGGTGCTCTCCATCGTCGGCTACACCAACGCCGGCAAGAGCACCCTCCTGCGGTCGCTCACCCGCACCGAGGTGCACGTCGCCGACCAGATGTTCGCGACCCTCGACCCCACGTCGCGCCGCCTGCGCTTCCCCCGCGAGCGCGAGGTCATCATCACCGACACGGTGGGGTTCATCCGCGACCTGCCCGCCGACCTCGTCACCGCCTTCCGCGCCACCCTCGAGGAGCTGGCCGACGCGTCGCTGCTCCTCCACGTCGTCGACGCCGCCACCCCCGACTGCGAGCGCCGCATCGAGGCCGTCCGCCGCGTGCTGAGGGACATCGATGTCGAGGCGCCGGAGCTGCTCGTCTTCAACCAGATCGACCGCATGGCCGACGGCGAGGGCGCGGCGACGGCGCGGCGGCACGGCGGGGTCGCGGTGTCCGCCCTCCGCCGCACGGGGCTGCGGGGGCTGCTGGAGCGGGCCGAGGG
Organism: Vicinamibacterales bacterium; assembly: GCA_963664545.2. GTDB lineage: Bacteria > Acidobacteriota > Vicinamibacteria > Vicinamibacterales > UBA8438 > JAJEEA01. The sequence continues at coordinate 6,933,978 of OY761475.2, forward strand.
GATGCTGTGGACGGAGGACCAGGACCGCGCCGACCACGCGGGCGGGCCGATGGCCCCGGGAGGCCGGGCGCGGGGCGGCTTGCAGTCCGAGGTCTTGTGACGTCTACCTCGGGGATGACGGAAAGTGGGCCCTCCGGGGCACGGGGCGACTTGCGGCCCGATGTCTTGTGACGGACGCCGGTCAGGCCCCGAGCAGGCGCGGGATGTCCACGCCGAGGGAGGTCCCAGCGACGATGGCGCCGAGCGTCCAGCGCAGGCGGTTGGCTTCGGTCTTCGCGTGCTGCTCCCCGAGGCGGGCGATGGCGGTGTGAACGCCGGCGATCTCCGTCCGCACGTCCGCCAGTCCCGTCCGAATCTCCGTCCGGAGATCGGCGATCTCGCCGGACACCCGCTTATCGAGGTTCGCGATCTCCACCCGCACGTGGGCAATCTCCGTCCGCACCTGGGCGACATCGGTTGGAAGCGGGGCGGGCACCGCACGTTCGCCCGGCGTCGCACGCTGATCAGCCATAATCAGAGTTTACTCCATCAGGCTCGTCGGCAAAGGCGTCAACGAACTGCACTACCGCCCTTTACCCGACACCGCTTCGCAGGCCACCATCTCCCACCCGTGGAACACCACGGCCAGGCCGGTGAACCGCACCGCGGAGTTCAGGTAGTAGAGCACCATGTCGGTGTTGTAGACGTCCGTCTCGGCGCGCCGAGTTGCTTGCCGCGTCGGCGAAGACGACCGACGGATTTCCGCCGCGGGTCGGCGCAGCACCCGGACGAGCCGAGAAGACGATGCGTTCGAGGCGGCCGCTGCTGCCCTATGGCGCCGCGCTATCCCGAACCCGCCGCTGCTCCGCGGCGCTCCCGGTCAAGCCATCTCGCGAGCTTCGCCACTCACGCAACCCGGTCTTCGACGGCCAGCCGGCGTCCCACCACCCGCAACGCCCGCTCGATCTGGCTGATGTGAGACCGGTGGTCGGGATTGAGAAGCCGGCGGACGACGGACTCGCTCAGCCCCAGCCGTTCCGCGAGGGCGGTCTTGGTCATGCCCTGCTCGCGCATCGCGGAATAGAGCGCGAGCTTCGCCGCCGCCAGCGGCGGAACCGCGACCAGTACCTGACCGGCCGCGGCCGGACTCGGAACGGGAATGTCCCACCGCTCGTGCACGTGGCCGGCGAGCGCGACGGCCAGGGCGTCTTCCGCCATCTCCAGCGCCTCGGCCCGATCGTCCCCACAGGTGTTGGCGCCGGGAACGTCCGGGAACGACACGACGAAGCCGCCGCCCCCGTCCGGCGTGAGGACGCACGGGTACACGTAGCGCATCAGAAAGCCTCCCTGTCCACGCCGAGGTCCTTCAACATGGCGGCCAGCAGCCCCTTGCCCAGCTCCTTGCGCGGGACGGTCGTGAAGCGTCCACCGACGTGAAGGCGGCCGTGGCTGCCCTTGCCCACGCTCGGGTCGAAACGGAAGGGCAGGCCGAACTTCCGGGCGTAGCGCTTCGCGCGCCTGACGAATTCAGCCCCGCTCACGATCGTGCATTTCTGCACGATTGTCAAAGGTCCCGTTCCGAGGGGGATCGCCGAGCGGCGGTGGCGGCGCCCCGCCTGCGCTTCCCCCGCGAGCGCGAGGTCATCATCCCCGACACGGTGGGGTTCATCCGCGACCTGCCCGCCGACCTCGTCACCGCGTTCCGCGCCACCCTCGAGGAGCTGGCCGACGCGTCGCTGCTCCTCCACGTCGTCGACGCCGCCACCCCCGACTGCGAGCGCCGCATCGACGCCGTCCGCCGCGTGCTCCGCGACATCGACGTCGAGGCGCCGGAGCTGCTCGTCTTCAACCAGATCGACCGCATGGCCGCGGGCGAGGGCGAGGCGACGGCCCGCCGCCACGGCGGCTTCGCGGTCTCCGCCCTCCGCCGCACGGGGCTGCGGGGCCTGCTGGAACGGGCGGAAGGGATGCTGTGGACGGCGGAGGAGGAGGCGCGACCGGGCGCGGTGGCCGCCGCTGCCGACAGTGGCGACGGCCGTCAGCCGCCCTCCGGGAAGGGTCGCCGAGCCGTTCCTGGTCAGCTTCCTGAAGCCGCCGCCGTCACCAAGTCACCGCCCGACTACGAAGACTCACGGCGTTGCCCGGCGACCTCCAGGTCGCGGTAGGCGTCGCGCAGATACCGTGCAGCAGTCGCCGGACGGTCTGGTTGGGGATCCCGAGCCGGGGCAGGCCTCGGAGCGGGCGTGCTAGACTCGTATTACGATTCGTGGATCGATACTCGGCAACGCGTCATCCGGGCAAACGCGTCATGGACGAAGTGAAAATCTCCCCGAAGTTCCAGGTGGTCATTCCCAAGGCCGTACGGGAATCTCTCGGCCTCGAGGCCGGCCAGCGACTCCAGGTCGTTCAGTACAGGGACCGCATCGAGCTCGTGCCGGTGCGCGACATCCGCGAGATGCGAGGCTGGCTCGCCGGCATCGACACGCGCCTCGAGCGCGAGCCCGACCGCCCTCTCTGAACCCGGCCGATGGACGGGCTGCACGTCGTCGACTCCTCCGGCTGGCTGGAGTACCTCGTCGGCGGGCCCAACGCGCGCCACTTCGCGGCGCCCCTCGGCGATCCGAGTCGGCTCCTCGTCCCGACCATCAGCCTCTACGAAGTCTTCCGGGTCGTCCTGCGCGAACGGGGGGAAGACGATGCGCTCCAGGCGGCCGCGTTTATGCGCCGGGGACGGGAGATTGCCCTGTCTCCGGCGCTGGCCCTGGAGGCGGCATGGCTCGCGCACGAGCGCGGCCTCGCGATGGGCGACGCCATCATCCTGGCAACCGCACAAGCCAACCGGGCGACGCTGTGGACCCAGGATTCCGACTTCGAAGGCGTCTCCGGCGTACGGTACTACGCGAAAACGGCTGCGCCCTGAGGCCCGCTGAGGTCTCATGCCGAATAAACGGCGCCCGCCGCGGCCCAGTCCGGGCCCCAGTCCGACCCGGGCCTGCGACGGGTCGAGTCGGCCCGGCCTCCGGGAACGCGACGATCGCCCTGGATCAGGAGGACGACGGCCGCCTGCGTCTCGGGCGACGGACGGGCGACGGACGGCGACGGCCGGCGACGGCGCGCCACCGCCCCGCGGACTGCTAGAATAGCCGTCCCGGCCGCCCGCGCGGCCGGAGTTGCCGCTGACTCTTCCCAGGAGGACTTGCCGTGTCCCAGGCTGACGGATTCGACGCGTTGCTGCAGGAAGACCGGGTATTCGAGCCGCCGGCCGATTTCGCGGCCAAGGCGAACGCCAACGACCCCGGCATCTACGACGAGGCCGACCGCGACCACGAGGGGTTCTGGGCGAAGTTCGCCGGCGAGCTCGAGTGGAGCCGCCCGTGGGACACCGTGTGCGAGTGGACCCCGCCCACCGTCAAGTGGTTCCTCGGCGGGCAGATCAACGCCAGCGTGAACTGCGTCGACCGGCACGTCCGCACCGCCCGGCGCAACAAGGCCGCCCTCATCTGGGAGGGCGAGCCCGGCGACCGGCGCACCCTCACCTACTGGGACCTCTACCAGGACGTGAACCGCTTCGCGAACGCGCTGCGCGACCTCGGGGTCGAGAAGGGCGACCGGGTCGCGGTGTACCTGCCGATGACCCCCGAGCTGCCCATCACCCTGCTCGCGTGCGCCCGCATCGGGGCCGTGCACAGCGTCGTGTTCGCGGGCTTCAGCGCCGAGTCGCTGCGCGACCGCATCAACGACATGCAGGCCAAGGTGGTGGTGACGGGCGACGGCGGCTACCGCCGCGGCGGGGTCATCCCCCTCAAGCAGATCACCGACGACGCCCTCGACGGCGCCCCCAGCGTCGAGTCGGTGGTGGTGATGCACCGCGAGGGGCTCGACGCCGACATCAACATGCAGGACGGCCGCGACCACTGGTACCACGACCTGATGGCGAAGGCCGCGCCGCGCTGCGACCCCGAGCCGATGGACTCGGAGGACCTGCTCTTCACCCTCTACACGTCGGGCACCACCGGCAAGCCCAAGGGCATCGCCCACGCCACCGGCGGCTACCTCGTCGGCACCTACGCGACCTCGAAGTGGGTGTTCGACCTGAAGGAGGAGGACGTCTTCTTCTGCACCGCCGACATCGGCTGGGTCACCGGCCACAGCTACCTCGTCTACGGGCCGCTCGCCAACGGCGCCACCTGCGTCATGTACGAGGGCGCGCCCGACACCCCCCACCGCGGCCGGTTCTGGGAGATGGTCGAGCGCTACGGGGTCACCGTGTTCTACACCGCGCCGACCGCCATCCGCGCGTTCATGAAGTGGGGCACCGACGTCCCCGCGAAGTTCGACATGTCGACGCTGCGGCTGCTCGGCACCGTGGGCGAGCCCATCAACCCCGAGGCGTGGATGTGGTACCACGCCAACATCGGCGGCGCGCGCGTCCCCATCGTCGACACCTGGTGGCAGACCGAGACCGGCGCCATCTGCGTCGCCCCCCTGCCCGGCCTCGTCGCCCTGAAGCCGGGCTCGGCCACCCGCCCCTTCCCCGGCATCAAGCCGATGGTCGTGAACGAGCAGGGCGAGGAGGTGAAGGTCGGCGGCGGCTACCTCGTCATGAAGCGCCCCTGGCCGTCGATGCTCCGCACCATCTACGGCGACCACGAGCGCTACGTGAAGACCTACTTCGGCCGCTGGGGGCACGACGTCTACGTGACCGGCGACGGGGCCAAGATCGACGACGACGGCTACCTGTGGCTGCTCGGCCGGGTCGACGACGTCCTCAACGTCTCGGGCCACCGCGTCGGCACCATGGAGGTCGAGAGCGCGCTCGTCGACCACCCCGACGTGGCCGAGGCCGCGGTCGTCGGCAAGCCCCACGAGATCAAGGGCCAGGGCATCGCCGCGTTCGTCACCCTGAAGGAGGGCGTGACGCCCGACGACGGCACCATCGGCGTCCTGAAGCAGCACGTGGTGACGAAGATCGGGGCCATCGCCCGCCCCGACGAGATCGTGCTCGCGGCCGACCTCCCGAAGACCCGGTCGGGCAAGATCATGCGGCGGCTGCTGCGCGACGTCGCGGAGGGCAAGGCGCTCGGCGACGTCACGACGCTGGCCGACCCGACGGTGGTGGCGAAGCTGCGCGACCAGTACGCCGACAAAGAGGGGTAGGCGGCGTCATGACGATTCACGAGATCGAGTCCGAGGCGCTGCGACTGAACCCGTCGGAACGCGCCAGGCTGGCGGAGAGATTGTTGGACAGCCTGGAGACGCTTTCCGACGAGGAGAACGCCAGACTCTGGACCGAAGAAGCAGAACGGCGGGGCCGCGCGTGGGACGCGGACGGCCATGCCGGCCGTTCCGCGTCGGAGGTCTTTCGTGACATCCGCGCCCGCCTGGAATGACGGGCGTCTCGTTCCACACCCTTGCCGAGCTAAAAATTGGAGGACACCGCGCTCTACTACGAGCGCGAGTGTCCCGGCCTTCCACGCGTGACGCTTGGATGCGGACAGCCAGCAGGCGACGGGACAGATGATACGATGGTCACGATCACAAGCGCGTACGTGGCCGGATCCGACTCGACTAGGCGACGACCTTGAACCTGCCGTACCCGATAGCGGCAGCGGCAACCATAATGGCCAGAAAGCAAGCAGCAGTCGCAAGGCAAAGGAGACCTCGTCCCATCACGGCCGACGTCGACTCTGGCTCGTACTTGAAAACGGGGATCAAGTCGGCCTGCCGGCTGTCGACCGGCGTCGTTCTCGCCACTCTGGGCCAGAAGAACGCCCTTTGGGCAGTCTGGTAGCGCGCGACCTGATCGAAGAAGCGCCGGTAGTGTCGATACCCGGTCTCCGTGACATCCCGCAGACCCCGTTCGACCAACAACGGAGGCAGGACGACCGCGGCCCGGTCCATCCACCTGTGACGAGCCGCGATCATCGTTGCCGTCCGATCCCGCAGCGCCTGTGTCCTTCGCTCTACGTGCTCCTCCTGGGCGGCCAGCAATACGTAGAACAGTTCGGTGTGCGTGAAGCGCCGGTTGCCGGCGATCTCTGGATGGCGTTCGAAGAATCCGTCCAGCAATGGACTCCCGACGGGCGCATCTTCGACAATCGAACGCATCACCTCCACCATCGTTGCCTGATCGTGGAAATCGGCGGTGTGCCGTTCGAGAAACGTCCGCCGCAGCTCTTCCTCGTTGGCACTCGCCCGAGCGTCGTTCCTGAAGACTCGCGACTGGTTCGCGAGCTCGATGCCGGAAGGAACCGGATATCGTGCATCGGCCACGATCGACGCAATCGCGGGCAAGACCACGACCGTGCCAATCCATGCGACAACCAGCGCGATGGCGTTGGCACCCGACCCCCGCGTCGCCGCGTTCATGGACACCGCCAGCAGGAACCAACAGGCGGCGTAGGCGATCGTGAGCGCCGACCACATGAGCAAGCGCTGCACTACGTCGGGACCGCCAAGGCCGGTCGCTGCGTGCACGGCACCGACCGGCAGCACGATCAGCGGAGCGAGCACCACGATTCCTCGTACCAAGACCTTCGCCGCGACCATTCTCCACAGCGGGACCGGCTGTGCGAGGACAAGGGCCAGGGTGCCCTGCTCCCGCTCGGTCGCGACGAGGTCATGCCCGAGCGCGATAATCACCAACGGGCATACGTAGACGAGGAGGAAGACCAGATCCAATGGGCCGCCATGCCGCGTCAGCGGATTCGCCACGGTCTCGACCGCGCGTCCGAAGACGGCGGCCGATCCCGGCGACGGGTGCGCATCGCCGTAGGGGTTGATCCCCACCTCCAGCGTCATCACCGAGTAGACCGCCGGAATCGACCGGCCGCGCCCCGCCGACAGGGCCGTATACGGGGATGGTGGGCGCACGACATTCGAGGCCCGCGTCGAGGCGAGGACGTACTCGGGATCCCGAGGGCCGTAGGCCGGGCGGGACGGCACTCCCGACGGTACCGATGTTCGGGCGTCCTCGTCGGCAATCCGCTCGCGGACCCGCTGGAGCGACTGACGCGCCTCCCGCGTGGCGATGGAAGCCAACTCCTGCTCCGCGCGGGCACGCTCGACCCCGTCGACCGCCGCGTAGCCTCCGAGGACGACGAAGATGGCCAACGCGACCATCGGCGTCCGGTCGGCGCGCAGCAGCCGCCATTCGTGACGGACCATTCTCCAGAACATTGGATTGTCCCGGTCAGCAGGCCCGCAGTCGGCGGACGGCGACGCTCAACCCCGCGAGCGCCGCCACACCCCAGCCGACTCCGGTCAGCAGCGCTGGGAAGGTGTGGGCCAGCGCCCACGAGAGCGGCGGCGTCTCGTAGGTGAACGGCGGCACCTGTTCCCACAGCTCTCGCCCGGCCAGGTACCGTGAGTACAACGTCGTGTCCCCGGGCTGACTGGCGATCTCGTCGTTCACGGCGATGGCCTGATTGAGCCGCTGCACGAATTCCTCCCGGTAGGCGTCGGCCGCTTCCGCAAACCGTCGATGGTGGGCGATGTCGGTGCCCGCGAGCGCCATCGACAGTCGTTCGACGGCCACACCAGGAGCGATCGCACCCGCGAGTTCATAAAGACGCTCTTGCGCCAGGTAGGTGTCGAACAGTGCCGCCATGTGCCGCCGATAGATCTCGGTGCTCTCGCGCTCACCCTCCTCCAGCGCCACACCCACCGGGTCCACGGCGAGCTCGCCGGGCGAAGCCACGCCATGCTCGCCGACGAGGCGGCTCGTCGCCTCGTCCACGCGGGCCTCGAACGACGGCATTCCGGCAAAGTCCCGTTCGAGGCCCGCTTCGTACTGAGCACTCGTGGGCACAGGTCGCAGGCGGGCTGCCAGGTCGATCGCGACCGTCGGGGCCATCACGGAGTTGGCGAACCACAACGCCAAGAGCCATGCCAGGGCTTCACGACTCGACCGTGCAACGGCGGAGACCGCCAAGCCAAACACGATCAGGATGCCGTAGTAAGCCAGATACATCGTGAGCCAGGCGACCAGCCGCGGCACCGTTCCCGCCGGACCGTGCATTCCCGCGAACGCCACCATCGCCAGGCTGGTCATGACGGCGGCCGAAAGCACGACGCCGACCAGTGGCATCGCCGATCCCACGAACTTGCCCACCGCCAGATCTCTCGGGCGTATTCCACTACTCAAGGTAAGCCCGAGAGTCTGCTGCTCACGTTCTCGGCTGAACGCCGGGAAAACGAGGAGCAAGACGAGCAATGGCACCACGAGCTGCAGCAGGCGGGCCACGGTTGGCGTCCCGAACCCACTGTCCGCCGCCACGCTGTGCGCTGCTCGACCCGAGAAGTGGTTCTGGCGATGCGCCTCGAGAAAGACGAACCCGCCGATCTGAGGGTCTACCCCGGGATCGAGCGCGGCAAGCGGCTGCATCGGCTTGAACACGAATGTGCCGTAGTGCGCCGCCATGTGGGGATGCATCGGCCCCTTGTCCAGCCACTCTTCACGCTGGATCGCGGCAGCCCGGGTCCGCAGCACCGTGTCGGCCGTCCACTGGTGCCACGCCGCGATCGGTGCCACACACAGCACGGCAAGCAGCCCCGCCGCCGTCCAGCAACAGCGGCCATCGCGCAGGATTTCACGCGTCTCCTTGCGAGCGACCGTCCATACCACCAACCGCATAGGCGCTGCTCAGAACTCGAGGCGGACGCCGAGTTGCGTGGAGCGCGGTCCGCCAATCTGGTAGACCGGATTGAGGCCGCCGAGGCCGCGATTCAGCATCCGCGTCGACTGGCCGAAGAAGGGGCTGTTGGGATTGCCGATGGGCGTGGCGAAGTTGGCATGGTTGAACAGATTGAATACCTCCAGGCGCGCCTGCAGTGTCAGGCCCGAGCTGAGCCCGAAGCGGCGACGGAGCCCGAGGTCCACCTGCCAGACAGGAAAGCCCCGGAGCGTGTTGCGGCCGAGCGAGCCGTGCCGGTCTCCGGCCGGAATGACGAACGCCGCCGGATTGAGCCGGCGCCCGCCGGCGAACAACGGGTCATCCAGGTAGAGGGGCTCGCCATCGACGACGTCCGCGCGCACATCGAATCCGAAGCCCTGATTGTCGGTGACCACGGTCACGGGCAGCGCCGAATGGGCTCTCGCCAGCACATCGACGGACCAGTCCCTGCCGATCGCGGCGAGAGGCCCGCCGGCGCCGAAGACAGGCAGATCGTAGCTCACCGCCGCGCTGAGCGCGTGCCGCACGTCGAAGTCCGCCGGTCCCCTGTCGAGGCTCGCCGGCCAAATCTCCCGGGGCAGCGCACCCGAGAAGTCGTTGACGTCGCCCGATGCGGTGTCGGTGGCCAGCGACCACGTGTACGAAGCCAGCGCCTGCAGCCCCCTCGAGAGACGGCTGTTCAATTGCACCTGCAGGGCACGATAGTCCGACCTGTCATCGTTCCGGATGGAGTGGAAGTTGTCGAAGTCGGCATTCGGCGAACCGTAGAACGCCACCCGATACAGGTTCCGGGCCGCGGCCCCGACATACGAGACGGTGAGCATCTTCCCGGTTCCGAGCGCTTGATCGACGCTCGCGTTCCACTGCCACGTGACCGGCAGCTTCAGCTCGGGATCGAACCCGTACACGTAGTTGTACGGCGGGTCGGTCGTCAGGGCCGGCGGTGCGGCTTGGTCCGCCGGGATCGGGAATGGGACACTGCCGAACAAGAATCGCCCCGATGCGTGCGGATAGGCGAACGAGTCGTACGCACCCGCGACGCTGCCGGTCGTCACGTCGTAGAACGCGCCGACGCCGCCGCGCAGCGCCGTCCCGAACGAGTTGCTCGAACGGAGCTGGTACGTCAGCCCCGCGCGCGGAGCGAGGGTGCCGTACTGTGTCTTCCAGAGAGGCGAGCCCTCCGGCGCCAGCGTCATCGTCGCCGGATCGTCGAGTCCGCGAACCGTCCGCACGTCGCGGCCGTTGGCTTCGTGCGGCGGCGGGTTCAGCTCCCAGCGTGCCCCATACGTCACGGTCAGGCGGGGGTGCGCCGTCCAGGTGTCCTGGGCAAACGCCGACAGGCTGTGGAAACGCGGGTTGAGAGGCTCGCCGTTCGCGCCGACCAAGCCGAACGAGCCGATTCCCTGCACGGCTGCGCCAATCGTGTCGAAGGCAATGACCTGCTGGTAGGACTGATGGTCGACGCGCGGCGACAGCCATCTATAGTCGACACCGAACTTCAGTTGATGACTGCCCCGCAGGACCGACACCGTGTCCACGACGTTGACCTGCGTGGAGGTCGTGGCGGCTACTCGGCCCGCGCGCAGGTGGAACGCGAATCCGTTGAAGAACGCGCGAAAGAGCGAGTCGTCAGCCGGAGCCACGGCCGGGAACAGCACCGAGGCCGAGGGTGGAATCCCGCCACCGAAGTCGTCGATATCGGTCCGCGACCCGCCGGAGACGTGACTGACGTTCACGCGAAGGTCGTTCACCATCGTCCCGCCGAGGACGCCCGTCGTGCCGAGCGTCAGGGTTCGCGTATCGACCTCCGTCCGCGTTACGCTGCTCGGGCTGGCATTCAGTCGCCCGCGCGTCGAGGCGCTCGTGGCCGCCTGGTTGTAGCGGCCGAACAACGACCACCGCGAATCGAGGCGATGGTCGATGCGCAGGCTCGCGGCGTCGAGGCGCGAGGGCTCCGAGTAGATGCCGGTGAACTCGGCCGTGCCATCGCCGAAGTCCTGGCCGGTCGGCAGAGGAAAGGCGCGCAGCAGCTCACCCGCTGGACCGACGGCTGCGTCGCGTGCCGCCTGCGCGGGCACGGCGCGCAGAGACGTCTGCGGGAGATCCAGGCGCAGACCTTCGTACGAGGCGAAGAAGAATGTGCGGTCGCGGCGAATCGGTCCACCGAGAACACCCCCGAACTGATGGTTGCGCAGATCGGCCTTCGGAAGACCGTCCCTCTCGGCAAACCAGTCGTTGGCATCCAATGCGTCGTCTCGAAAGAACTCGAACACGGACCCGGTCAGAAGATTGGTGCCCGACCGCGTCACGATCGAGATTTGCGCGCCCGGCGATCGGCCGAACTCCGGAGCGGTCGTGGACGTCTGGATCGTGAACTCCTCGAGCGCATCGGCGGAAACCAGACTCGTGGTGCCGCCGACGGCGTTGAAGCCGGGATACTGGCCACCGCCACCGAACGGGCTCGCTCCGTCGACCGCGATGCCGATGTTCGCGCTCACGCCGTCGACGGTGAAGTAGTTCGTGCTCTCGCGCTGACCGTTGACGCTGAACTGGCCGAAGCGATTGGCTGTCGCCGGCACCGGCACGGCACCGGGCGCCAGGAGGACCAGCGACTGAAAACTGCGCCCATTCATCGGGAGGCCCTCGATGAATCGTCGATCGACCGACGTGCCGAGGGCGGGCGACAGGTTCCGAAGCGGTACGCCGTCACCCACAACGGATACCGTTTCGGTGACGGTGCCCACCCCCAGAGTGATTCGCACCGTCACGCTGTCGCCGACGTTGAGCACGATGTCCGAGACCCGTCCCGGAGCAAAGCCGTCCCGTTGGGCCGTAACGGCGTAACGGCCCGGTACGACGAAGGGAAAGGCGAAGCGGCCCTGGCTGCCGGCCGTAACCACTCGTTCGTTCGCCGTGTCCACATTGACGAGCGTGAGCACCACGTCCGAGATCAGCGCATCCGAGTCGTCGACGACGATGCCCGCCAACGTTGCCGTCGCCGTCTGCGCCGGCACCGGGACGGCAAGGCCCAGGACGGTACCCGGCAGAAACAGGAGAGCTGCGAATCGGAGCGACATTGGCGAGGGACCTCCCGGAATGGCACTACGGCTGAACCCGGTCGAGAAGTGCGCGCGCCGTGCCGCGGGCGCGCTGGACGTGCTTAAGGACATCGAGGCCCGGCAGGGGCTCGACCGCGGTGTCCGGCGTGCCGGTCGCGCTGAACGCGGCCGTGAGCAGCTCGGCGATGGTCAGGGTCTCGAGAGACAGGCGACGGACCTCGGACTCGATGGAGTCGCGGTCGGATGGCGTCGTGGCGCCGGCACGCGTGGCCGAGTCGAGGTAGGGCGCGAGGGCTGCTTCCAAGGCGTCGAACGCCTCGACGGCAGCCGCCAGGCGACGACGAGCCAATGCCCGCCACGCCGCTCGCCCGTCGTCGTCGAGCGACACGATCACGTTCTCGGGAAAGCGGTCGATCAACGCCCCGAGGGCGACGGCCTCGCGACGCGCGCGGCGGGCGTGGCTCAACACGCGGGGCGCGAGGTCGTGAACCAGGGCCGCGACATCGACATCGGCAGGGACGTTCCGCCGCAGGTAGGCGTGGATCGGCGCGCGGCCGGGTGTGGCTTCCCAGACTTCGACACGCGTGGAGCCCCGGGTCCGCGAATCTGACTGACGGCGGGCCGCTTCGGCAAAGGTGGAGACCTCCGTTCCGACCGGTGCACCTGGGCCGAGTCGCTGAACGGCCCGCACGAGAGCCCGCCGTTGTTCTGCGCCGACCACGAGGCCGGTGACGATCAGCCGGTCGTCGCGTCGCAGCACCGACAGGTACTCGTTGTCGGGCAGCCGGTCGACGAGGTCGACCAGCCGCACCTCGAGGGAGGACGTCACGCGCCCCAGGGCCACCACGGGGGGCACCGTCGCGACGGGGTCGGGCGCGACAATCGGCGTGACGACATCGGATGGAACGTCTGACAACGGCACCCGTTCGAAACCTCGCTCCTCGAGCGAGGCGATGCGCTCGACGCCGCCGTCGTTCAGGTGCAGAGCAAGGCGGACAGCGCGCGAATCGCGTCGACGGACGACAAGCGTCGACCGCGTGGGGTCGAGCGGGCGCGATTGGGCGTGCAGAGCGGCCGTCAGCAGGTCCAGGAGACCCGTCACGCCTGGCTGCACGCGACATGTGATCGTGAGGCTGTCGGCATCGGCCGTGGTCGCACACGCACCCGACGCATAGCGGTCGCGGAAGCGCGTGGGGGACAGGCCGTCCTGCCAGGCCTCGTCCCACGCACCCAATCCGACCGTGGCGATGCGGCCGGACGCATCCGTCCATTGACCGGCCACGACGTGACCGGACGCGTCGAGGACGCGCATCACTCGTCGCGCCGAGTCACCGAACACCCAGCGGTCGATCTGATGGTCCGCGTCCACGCTGCCGGTGTCGATCCGACGCACCTGGAATCGCAGTGTCTGGCGCGTGGCCTCATCGCCACCGGGTGCAGCCGAGGTCTCCGTATCGACGGCCATGGCAACGACCGCGATTGGGTCGGGTGGCCCTTCGGCATCGGGTCGGGACAGCCACCACGCCGACAGCGCGACCACGACGACCGCGACGACCGCCGGCACCCATGCCACAGGCCGACACCACCAATGGCGAAGACGCGCCCAGCATGAGGCACGCGATGCGATGGCATCGGTGGTCGACGCCATCGGCCCACCCGAGGGCGGCTGGCTAGGCGCCGGCGTCGGCACCGCCTCGTCAGCGACAGACGGATCGATGTACTGAACCGTCAGCGTGGGATGCACCCCGGCGAAGTCGAGCGTCGCTTCAATCACCCGGTCGTGCGTCAGGCGGACACTGGCGCGCTGGACGACACCGCCGTCCGTCGGTGACGCGACGTTCAGCAACAACATCCGCTGGCCTTGCTCGCTGTGAACTTCGATGAAGGCGAGCGGCTCCTCGATCCAGAGGGCCCAACGCACGTGGTTGTCGGCGGCCGCGACCCGCAGGCTCCCGGCCGGCAAGCCGTTCACCGCGATCTGAAGCTCCCGTGGCTGGTGCTCGAGGAGATCGCGGAGACCACGACGCTTGGCCTTTCGGATGGGACGCGGTGCCGAGACCGTACGAGCCGCACTGTCGCTCGAGCCGTTGTCGTCCGGCGGCTCGAAGGGCCACCTTTCGTCCGGCGGCGGTACGCCTAGCGTTGCGCAGATCCGCGTGAGACACCGTCGGCAACTCGCGACGTGGGCGAGGTCACCGGTCTCCAGCATCGTGCCCGGCCGTCGATGCCAGCTCTCGATCGTGGACGGCGCGGGGCACGGCGGCATGCGGGTCCGGAAGATCGCCTCACGAAGCGCGCGCACCATGGCCGGAGAATCGAGGCTCGTCAGCGTCGGCAACGATGGCACGAGCACGTTGTCGTTTCGACCCGCTTCACGAAGAGGGGGCGACGCCGTCAGGCTCGCGCGGGCCTCGACTCGGGCATCGGCCAGGAGACGCCGGATTGTCCTCGCCGGGCCGTTGGCGATCCGCTCGACCTCCGTCGGGTAGAACCCATGGAAGAACCGCAGGATGAGGATGGAGGCGCCCCTCGAGGTCGCCTTGCGTCGACACGCGAAAGTGCAAACGCGCATCAAGGCATCGCGTGCGGCCAACGCCTGATGCGGGTCCACCTGCTCCAGCGCCCGATCGACCGAGTCGTACTCCTCGACAGCCACTTGCGCCCCAGCCTGATTCGCCCGACGCCGCAACCGCGACACGCGCAAGTTGCGGAGCAGCGTCGTGAGGTAGCCATCGAGATGCCCGATGCCGCCGAGATCGGGCCGCGCACCGACGAACTGCACGAACGCGTCGTGCAGCAAGTCGTCCGCGGCTTCCGAGTCACCCTCGGTCAGCCGCCGCGCGGCACGCAGCAACAGCCGATACCGGCTCACGAAGGCCCGTTCGTGGTCGTGACGCCCGTTCGGCCGTCGTTCCGGGTGTATCGGGAAGATCCTGGGCACAGGCCGACATCCGCGAGTGACGCGCTGTCTGATGAGACGCAGCAACGCGCGGTCGACGGCCACGCAATCTCACGAACAGTTCAAGTTGCCAGATGAATGGGTGCTACGGGGCCTCCGGCGGTTCGGCCACGCCAGGCCTCACCGAGGCTAGGAGTCTGCGCCGCAGGCCAAGCTAGAGCTTCAGAAGCGTCTCACGCAAGATGCGCGACTGGATGCGGCTGACCGGCAGCTCCTGGCCGTTCGACAGGGTCGCCAGATACGTCCCGCCCGACCTCGGGCTGACACTTGCAATGGCATCGATATTGGCGAGCACGCCACGGCCGAGGCGAACGAAGCGCTTCGGGTCGAGCCGGCCCTCGAGCAGGTGCAGGCGGTAGGTGATGCTGTAGCGCTCGTTGGACAGGGTCACGACGTGCAGGAGCTCGCCGTCCGAGACGACCGAGGCGATGCGCCTCACGGGCAGGATGACGATCTCCGAACGAATTCGGATCGGAATGCGCTCGAGATAGGCGGGGTGGCTCGACTGCTCGCAGATCCGGGCGGGGCCCGCCAGGGCCGCCGCGCGCTCCTCGGCCGGCTCGCGCCGATCGAGGCGCAGACGGGCTCGATCGAGCGTCGCTTCCAGTCGTCCCGCGTCCACCGGCTTGAGCAGGTAGTCGACCGCGTTCAGCTCGAAGGCGTCGATGGCGAAATCGTCGAACGCGGTGACGAAGGCGACCAGTGGTACTGAGGCGGGGGCAAGCCGCCGCACGACGTCGAGCCCGCCCAGCTCCGGCATTCGCAGATCCAACAGCGCGAGGTCGGGCCGTTCAGCCTCGATCAGGGTGACCGCTTCTGCGCCGGTGGCGGCTTCCCCGACGAGCTCGACGCCTTCGCAGGCCTCGAGCAGGCCCGACAGGAAGCGGCGGGCCGGCCCTTCATCGTCAGCGACGATCACGCGAAGCGGCGGGACGCTCATCGAGCGGTGCTCCGCCGCAGCAGCTCTACGGGCCGATCGTCGGCGTCCGCGGCCGGCAGTCTCAGCTCGGCCACCGTGGCGCCTTCGGCGTCGCGCGCGACGGTCACCGAGGCTTCTTCGCCGAAGTAGTGCTGCAGCCGCCGCCTGACGTTGTCGAGCCCCACCCCCAACCCGGGCTCGGTGCGCGCGCCGAGCGGCGCGCCCGTGTTGCGTACGACGATCCGCAGGTCGTCGTCGAGCGTCGCCGTCATCGCGATCGTACCGCCGTCGCGTGCGCCGGCGATCCCGTGCTTTATGGCGTTCTCGACCAGGGGCTGGACGATGAGCGAAGGCACGGACAGCTCAAGCAGCTCGTCCGGAATGTCGACCGTGAACGCCAGGCGTTCCTCGAACCGCTCGCGCTCGATCCGCAGGTAGCACTGGACGAGCGCGCGCTCGCGGCCGAGCGTCGTGAAGTCGCCCTCCGAGCGCAGCGTGCTGCGCAGCAGCGTCGTGAGGTTCATCAGCGTCTTCAGCGCCCGCGGCGGCGCCTGTTGAATCAGGTAGCCGATGGTCGTCAGCGCGTTGAACAGGAAGTGGGGGTCGATCTGCGCCCGCAGCGCCCGGAGCTCGGCCTCGGTGGCCAGGGTCCGCATCTCGCGCTCCTGCAGCAGCCGCTCGTACCGTTCGCCCGTGAGCCGCAGGGCGTCGATGCAACGGGCGAGGAGGACGGCGGCGCGCTCGAGCATGGCCAGATCATCGGAGAGCAGACGCCTGCCGCCCAGCAGCGGGCCGATGCGCAGCAAGTACCGTGGGGTCTCGGCCGTCCACACCGCCACCGCATGCGGTGGAACGTCGGCCGGGGACTCGAGCTTTCGCTCCTCCCAGGTGACCGCGGTAGCCGACACCGCCGGCGCGACGACGCGGCACGCACTGTCGAGCACCGCCTCGGCGGATTCGCGCTTCCGAGTCTCTTCGGCGAGCTGCCCGAGCAGCCGGCCGTAGTCGGCCCGCGCGAGGACGACGCGGTCGACGAACCACGCCACGGCGCGGCGGAAGGGCGGGAGTATCAGCGCGGTGCCCGTCCAGAGGGCCAGAAGAAGGGCGATCGTCGAAGGCGGTACTCGTCCGCCGACGGGGAGGAGGAGCGGCTCGACGATGGAGAAGCCGCCGAAGACGAGGGCGACCAGCACGAGGAACGCGAGCGCCTGCTTGAGGAACAGGTCGGCCAGCGCGAAACGGTAGTCCTGGTGCAGGATGGCGAACGCCAGGACGATCGACGCATGGTGCCCGAACAGCTCGACCGGCCACGATTCCTGCACACCGTGGAAGCGCCCCACATGGAGCGCGGAGACGGCCACCACGGCGAGCGCAGACATCCACAGCGCGCGCTTGCTGTTGGACTGCTGCCTGGTGAGAACCACGAGCGGCGGGATGGTGATGATCAGGCCGACGGTGAGCCACGTCAGGCCCGACGGCGAAGGCGGGCTCGTCCCCGCGGCGGCGGCCGCGAAGTGCATGGAGGCGGCGATCGCCGCGCAGCCGTAGACCACGACGGCGATCGCGCTCCCACTCCCGAGAGTCGGGTGCTGGCTCTCGAGTCGTCTCGGGGTGCGTGCCACGGAATGGACCACCACCGAGGCCAGCAGCCCCAGCGCCGAGAACGAAGCGGCATGGATCCACGAGGCGAGCGTGAGGAGACTCGCGGTGCGCGCCGCGTACGCCCCGAGCTGGCCGACGTTCCAAGCGACCCCCAGCACGCCGGTCGAAACGGCAAAGGCGTCGACGCGGGCGGAGGGCCGCGCCGCCATCGCCAGCAGCATGCCATAGAGCACCGCTCCGGTCAGAAAGCCGACCAAGTGCAGGAGGTCGGACGGGCCGGGAACCAGCATCAGGCCCTCAATCCAGAGCGCGCGTCGCGCGATGAGGCCGCCCTCGACGGGTCCGACAGCACCGATTCAGCCGCCCGTCTTCACGCCATTCGAACTCGGAAGACCCGCGCACGGCTCACCGGCCTGCGGGCAGCCCCCGGCCGGTGACGAGGTAGGCGGCGAAGGTGCCCAGCCAGTGGCCGCCCTCGTAATGTTCGCCGGTGACCGAGGCGAGGCCGGCGTCGCGGTGGCGGTCGGCGGCGGCGAGCAGGGCCGGCCGGCGCGCGTCGCCGTCGGGGAGGGCGGCCGCGATGCCCTCCAGCATCCACGCCCGGCTGAGGTTCAGGCCGTCGAGGTGCACCAGCTTCCCGTCACCGGCGTCGCTGACCACCGCAGGCTCGATCCAGCCCGCCCCGTCGCCGTCGATCGGAATGCCCGGCAGGAACTCGTGCAGCCAGGCCGCGAAACGGTCCGGCTCGAGAACCCGGCGCAGCAGGTCGGCCTCGGCGAGGCACGGCGAGAGGAAGTCGTGCCCCGACGGCTCGTAGGCCAAGGGGCAGTTCCGGTCGTCGAGATAGTAGTCGGCGATGCGGGCCTCCAGCAGATCGAGCATGCCGGCGTCGCCGGCGCGCAGCGCCCAGTCGTGGACCAGCCCGAAGGCGAACGCCGTCTGCGAGTGCTCGCCGACGCGGATGGGGTGGGTCAGCCTCGGCAGCCACGACCTGATCTGAGCCGACGCGATGAACTCGAGCGGGGCCAGCGCGTCGCGCCACCGCCGCGCCGCCGGGTCGTCCCACTCGCGCAGCTCGGCCGCGAGCTGCAGCAGCCACGCCGACCCGTAGGGCCGCTCGAAGCCGGCCCGCCCCCGCCCCTGGAAGTAGCGGACCTCGGCCGCGACGTTCTCGACGGTCAGGCTGCGGTCGAGCGCCGCGCGGGCCGGCGCCGCGAAGGCGGCGTCGGGATAGAGCCGCGCCAGCCGGGCGAGCAGCCAGTGCCCGTGCACCGCCGAGTGCCAGTCGAAGCAGCCGAAGAACGCCGGCGTCAGCTCGCGCGGCGGGCGCACATCGCCGTCGTCGTTCAGTACGTGGGCGATCTTGTTGGGGTACTCGCGGTGCACGCACTCGAGGGCGAGCCGCGCGAACCGCTCGACGACCGGCGCACCGGCCGGTTCGGGTTGCGAGGCACCGGCCGGACCCGCGAGCACGCCGAGGAGCGCCGCCGCCCCGACCCGCTGCCACCGACCACAGCCACGCCATCCGGCTACACGCGCAGTCATTCGGAACATGGTGCACAGGGTACCGGATCAGCCGGCTTCTGGACACCGGAACCGCGGCGTATACTGCGGGCATGCGCACGCTGCACCACGCCTTCACGACCGCAGGCCTCAGCCTCGCCCTCATCTGCGCCGCCCAGACGGCACCTGCCCAGACCGGCGACGCGCTCTACGTTTGCGCCGAGCCCGGTGCCACCCGCACCATCGACATCGGCGCCACCATCTGCGACGCGGTTCCGACCGGCACCCTGACCGAGCGCCTAGAGCCCGACAACCTCCAGCTCCGCGAGGGCGCCCTCGTCACCGAGGTGTCCCCCGGGGGAATCGCCCGGGTGGCGGGGCTCCGGGCCGGGGACGTCATCTACCGCGTGGGCGGCGTTGACGTCGAGGACAACGTCGAGGCCGCCGCCCGCCTCAGCCTGCTGGTCGAGAGCGCCGACACCGTGGTCAACTTCCTGCGCGGGGGCCGGCCGTACCTCGTCAGGCTCCGAAGACCCTGACGGAGGCCGGCGGAAGCCGGCGACCTCCGCGGTCGACGGTGACCGCGGCGCGGCCATCATCCTCGACATCAGCTCCAACGCCTGGACTCGCCGACTTGACATAGGTGGCTACCGGAAGCTACTTTGACGCATGCGCTCCGTGGGGCTCAAGGTGCTCAACAACAAGCTGAGCGAGTACGTGCGTCTCGCCGCGGCGGGCGAGACGGTTCTCGTGACGGATCGCGACCGTGTCGTGGCCGAGATCGTCCCGCCGAGGGCCGAACGGAGCCCCCTGCTCGCCGACGCCCTGCTCGCCGACGCGGTGAGAAAGGGCTGGCTGACGCCGCCGGCCGCACCGGGAGCGGGGTCACCGCCCCAGCCGCCCCCCGTCATGTCGTTGGGGCAATTGCTCGCCGAGCTGGACGACGAGCGAGGCGACCGGTGATCTACGTTGACACCTCCGTGGTCCTCGCCCACCTGCTCGCCGAGGACCGGCATCCGCCGGCCGGGCTCTGGCGGGAGACGCTCGTCGCCAGCCGCCTCGTCGAGTACGAGGTCTGGACCCGGGTGCACGCGCGCAAGCTCTTCGACTCGCACGGCGAGGCCGTCCAGGCGCTCATCGGGAGAATCGCGTTGCTGGAGCTGTCGCCGCCGGTGCTCGCACGCGCGTTGGCCGCGTTCCCCGTACCGGTCCGCACCCTCGATGCGCTGCACCTCGCCTCCATCGATTTCCTGCGCCGGCAGGGACAGCCCGTCGAGCTCGCGACGTACGACCGCCGCATGACGGATGCGGCCCGGACCCTGGGGTTTCCGATCCGGGACCTGACCGTCTGAGCACGGTGCGCTTCGACTCCAGCTTACGAGCAGCATGCGTGCAGACACCGTCATCCTCACCCGTCGCCGCCAGGTCACGAACTTCGTCCGTCCGCGAGCGACCGTTGCCGCAGAGACGCGGATCCAGCGGCTCGCGCTGCCGGCCGCCGCACTATTCGCCCTCCTGCCCGTGTCGGCCGGCGCCCACCCCCTGACGTTCACCGACACCACCGTCGTGCTGCAGCGGGATGGGACCTTCCGGGCCGACCTGCTGGTCGACCTCGACGCGCTCGCCCTCGGCGCCCCGCAGAGCGCCGACGACGCCGAGCTGACGGCGGCCGTCCGAGGCCTGTCCCCGGCCGAGCTCGACGAGGCCCTCGGCCGCCTGCGCAGGCTGTTCCAGCGCCGCGTCCGGCTGCGCTTCGACGGCGAGCCGGCGCCCTTCGAGGTGTCGTTCCCCGACCACGGCGCGCCCGCCGCGACCGAGTCGGCCATCCCGACCGTGCTGGGCCTGACCGCCCGGCTGACCGGGGCGGTGCCGCCGGACGCGGCCGAGCTGGAGTTCTTCGCGTCGCGCGCGTTCGCCGAGGTGAACCTGACCATCCGCGACGAGCGCCGGGGGGTGACCCGCCAGGCCCTGCTGGAGCGCGGCGCCCGCAGCGACCTGTTTCCCCTGACCGGCCCCGCCGCCCCGCCCGGCGCGTGGTCGACGGCGGGCCGCTACCTGCGGCTGGGGTTCGTGCACATCCTGCCGCGCGGGCTCGACCACATCCTGTTCGTGCTCGGCCTGTTCCTCCTCGGCGCGCGGCTCGGCCCCCTCGTCTGGCAGGTGAGCGCGTTCACCGTCGCCCACGCCGTGACCCTCTCCCTCGCCGTCTTCGACGTGGTCTCGCTGCCCCCGCAGGTGGTCGAACCGCTTATCGCGCTCTCCATCGTCTACGTGGCCGTCGAGAACGTCGTCACCGATCGGTTGACCCCGTGGCGCCCGGCCACCGTATTCCTGTTCGGCCTGCTGCACGGGCTGGGGTTCGCCGGGGTCCTGCGCGAGCTGGGGCTCCCGCCGGAGGAACGCTGGCTGGGGCTGCTGACCTTCAACGCGGGCATCGAGGTCGGTCAACTAGCGGTCATCGGGCTCGCGTTCGCAGCCGTGGGCTGGTGCCGGCGCCGCCCGTGGTACCGCCGCCGGGTGGCGATACCGGCCTCCGCCATCATTGCCGCCGTCGGACTGCTCTGGACC
Source organism: Vicinamibacterales bacterium (assembly GCA_963664545.2). Taxonomy (GTDB): domain Bacteria; phylum Acidobacteriota; class Vicinamibacteria; order Vicinamibacterales; family UBA8438; genus JAJEEA01. Next base: position 6,955,242 of record OY761475.2, read on the forward strand.
GTCGAGCGGGCCTTCGGCGCGGGCGGTCCGTGACCGACGCCAGGACCGGACCGGCACGCCGGCCGGCCGGCCGGCGCGATTCCAAACACGCCTTGGAGGAGGGTGAAATTTGAGCAAGTTTAGCGAGTTTATCCATCCAACATAAACTGCCTAATATCCGTATAATTGTCCCGTGGACCCCATCCGCAACCCCTACGCGCCGGGGGCCGGCACGCCGCCCCCCGAGCTGGCGGGCCGGGACGATCTGCGCGAGACGGTGAGGGTCGCGCTGGCGCGCGTGCGGCTCGCCCGGCCCGCCAAGAGCGTCCTGATGGTCGGCCTGCGCGGCGTCGGCAAGACGGTCCTCCTCGACCGGATACGGGAGGACGCGGAGGCGGCCGGCCTGCACACCCTCTTTGTCGAAGCTCCCGAGAGCCGGTCGTTGCCCGCTATTCTGGCGCCGCGGCTGCGGCAGGCGCTGCTGAAGCTGTCGAGGCACGACCGGGCGCGGGACCTGGCGCAGCGGGCGTTGCGGGGACTGGCCGGCTTCGTCACGGCCCTGAAGGTGAAGTACCGGGACATCGAGGTCGGCCTCGACGTCGACCCCGAGCCCGGGCTGGCCGACAACGGCGACCTGGAGCAGGACCTGGCGGATCTGCTGCTCGCGGCGGGGACGGCGGCCAAGGAGGCCGGGACGGCGCTGTCGCTGTTCGTCGACGAGCTGCAGTACGTCGAGGAGGACGAGCTGGCGGCGCTCATCACCGCGCTGCACCGGGCCGCGCAGCGCCAATCGCCGGTGACGGTCGTCGGCGCCGGCCTGCCGCAACTGCGCGCCCGCACGGGCTCGGCGAAGTCGTATGCGGAACGGCTGTTCGACTTCCCCGAGGTCGGGCCACTCGCCCAGGAAGCGGCGCGGCGCGCCATCGAGAAGCCCGCGCGGGCGGAAGGCGTGACGATCGCCGCCGACGCGCTCGACCGGATCCTCGAGCAGACCCTCTGTTACCCGTACTTCCTCCAGGAATGGGGCAAGCACGCCTGGGACGCCGCCGAGGGGTCGCCCATCGGGCTCGGCGACGTCGAACGGGCGTCCGAGACCGCCACCGCCGCGCTCGACGAGAGTTTCTTCCGGGTCCGCTTCGACCGCCTGACCCCCTCGGAGCGGCGGTACCTGCGGGCCATGGCCGAACTCGGTCCGGGACCCCATCGGTCGGGCGACGTAGCCCGCATCCTGCGGCGGCGGGTCACGTCGCTCGGACCGACGAGGAACCAGTTGATCGCGAAGGGCATGGTGTGGAGCCCGAGCCACGGCGACACCGGCTTCACCGTGCCGCTGTTCGATCAGTTCATGCGGCGCATCATGCCGGGCGGCGACTGGCGGGAGTGAATACAGGCCGGTTCGCGCATCTCCGCATGCCGGATGGCCGATCAGGCGGTTGGCGCATCCCAGTTGTAGCGGCGCGCACCCGACGGGAGCGTCCGCGAGCGCCCCCGATCGCCCTGAAACGCCCCCGACGCTGTAGTATGATTTCTCGTTCGGACCGCCATCGACCGGCTCGGTCCACAGAGCCATGAACACGGTGCTTCAACGAGGGTTGACGGGAATGAACACGGCAGCAAACGGCACTGCGCGGGCGGTGGCCGCGGCGCTCGTCGTCGGGTTGGTGGCCGTCCCGGCCGCCGCGAACGACTGGCCGAGCTGGCGCGGGCGCGCCCAGACCGGCGTCTCGGACGTGACCGGGCTCGTCTCGAGCTGGTCGCCCGAGGGCGAGAACCTCATCTGGTACGACCAATGGGTCGGGCGCTCGACCCCGGCCGTCTTCGACGGGCGGGTCTGCGCCAACGGGCGCGCCGGCGACCGCGTCGACAAGCAGGAGGTCGTGGCCTGCTGGGACGCCGAGACCGGCGAGAAGCTCTGGCAGCACAACTACAACGTGCTCAACACCACGGTGCCGTTCAACCGGGTGGGCTGGGGCAGCGTGACCGGCGACCCCGAGACCGGGTACCTCTACGCCATGAACATCGACGGCCACCTGAACGCGTTCGACCGCGACGGGGCCGTGGTGTGGAGCTGGCGCCTCGCCGAGGAGCTCGGCCGCGCCTCGGGCTACGGCGGGCGCACGTCGACCCCGCTCGTCGACGAGGACCAGTTGCTGCTCAGCATCATCGGGGCGGGCTGGGGCAACCTCGGGGGCCCACCCCGGCACCGCTACTTCGGCTTCGACAAGATGACCGGCGAGGTCCGCTGGCACTCGACCCCGGGCGGCAACGTCGCCGACATGAACACGCAGTCGGTCGGGGTGGTCGGGGTCGTCGACGGCCAGCGGCTGTGGATCGACGGCAACGCCGACGGCCACATCTACGCCCTGAACGCGCGCACCGGCCGCAAGGTGTGGCAGTACCAGTTGAGCAAGCGCGGCATCAACGTCTCGCCGGTGCTCGCCGGCGACACCGTGTACGCGGCCCACAGCGAGGAGAACGTCGACTCGGGCATCATGGGCCGGGTGGTGGCGATAGACGCCACCGGCGAGGGCGACGTCACCGCCAGCCACGAGCGCTGGCGCGCCGACGAGCTCGCCGTCGGGTTCTCGTCGCCGCTGCTGCACGACGGGCGGCTCTACGTCATCGACAACTCCGCGAACCTGTTCGCCCTCGACGCCGAAAGCGGCGCCGTGGCGTGGGAGCAGAGCGTCGGCACCGTCGGCAAGGCGTCGCCGGTGTGGGCCGACGGCAAGCTGTTCGTCACCGAGACCAACGGCAACGTCACCATCCTCGAGCCGGGGCCGGACGGGGCGACCGAGCTCGACCACGACGAGCTGGCGGTCGAGGACGGCCGCTACGCCGAGATCTACGGGTCGTTCGCGGTGGGCTACGGGCGGCTCTACGTGACCGCCGAGTCGGGCATCTACGCCATCGGCGACCCCGACGCGCCGTTCGCGGCGGCGGCGGGGAGCGCGCCGGAACTGCCGGCCGAGACCGACCCCATGGAGGCCGCGGCCAGCCTGCAGGTGGTGCCGGCGGAGGTCATCGCGTCGGCCGGCGACACCGTCGAGTTCCGGGTCCGCGCCTACGACGAAAACGGCCGCTTCCTCGGCGCCCGGGAAGCGACCTGGTCGGTCGACGGCTTGGCGGGGGCCAGCGTCTCGGCGAGCGGCGTGCTCGCCACCGACGACCGGGCTTCCAACCAGGCCGGCAGGGTCACCGCCACCGTCGGCGAGCTGAGCGCGGTGGCCCAGGTGCGGGCCTACGCCCCGCTGCCGTGGTCGGAGAACTTCGAGAGCGGACGCCCGCCGCATTGGATCGGCGGCGGCGGCAGCCTCGCGGTCGTCGACCTCGACGGCGACCAGGTGTTCCGCAAGGGCGCGTCGCGCACCGGCATCCACCGCCACGCCACCTACCTCGGCCCGGCGGACATGTCCGGCTACACGGTGCAGGCCGACGTGAGGGCGTCGCAGTGGCGCCGGCGGCGGCCCGACATCGGGCTCATCAACAGCGGCTACACGATGGACGTGCAGGGCAACCGGCGGAAGATCCAGATCCAGTCGTGGGCGGCCGAGCTGCGCATCCGCGAGGAGGTGGACTTCACGTGGGAGGCGGAGACCTGGTACCGCCTGAAGCTCCGGGTCGACGTGGACGGCGACCGGGGACTGGTGCGCGGCAAGGTCTGGCCCCGCGACGAGCCCGAGCCGGCCGAGTGGACGATCACCGCCGAGGACCCCATGCCCAACCGCAACGGCAGCCCCGGCATCATCGGCTACTCGCCGATCGACATCTACTTCGACAACGTCAGCGTGATGGAGAACCAATGACTCGACACGGTGCAACTTGTCTACTGATCGCCGCCCTCGCGGTCGCGGGGACCGCGGCCCCGGCCGCGGCCCAGAACGAAGTGGCGATGTTCGGGAACACGCCGTCCCGCAACATGGTGTCCGACGAGACCGGCGTCCCCGAGAGCTGGGACCCGCGCTCGGGCGAGAACATCCTGTGGACCCAGCCCGTCGGCTCGCAGGCCTACGGCGGCCCCGTGGTGGCCAACGGCAAGGTCTACGTCGGCACCAACAACGAGGGCGTCCGCAACCCCGCCTACCAGGGCGACAAGGGCGTGGTGATGGCGTTCGACGCCATGACCGGCGAGTTCGTCTGGCAGATGGTGCACGACAAGCTGTCGGCGGGCCGGGTCAACGACTGGCCGCTGCAGGGGGTCTGCTCGACCGCGTACGTCGACGGCGACCGCGTCTGGTACGTGTCGAACGAGGCCCACGTCATTTGCCTCGACGCCAACGGGCTCGCCGACGGCAACGACGGCCCGTTCACCGACGAGCCGGGCACCGACCCGACCGACGGCGACATCATCTGGTCGTACGACATGATCGGCGAGCTCGACGTCTTTCCCCACAACCTCGCCACCGGGTCGCCGCTCGTCGTCGGCGACGTGCTCTACACGATAACCAGCAACGGCGTCGACGAGGGGCACGTCAACATCCCCTCGCCGTTCTCGCCCCACGTCATCGCCCTCGACAAGAACACCGGCGAGCTGCTGTGGGAGAACACCGACGTCGGCGAGGGGGTGCTGCACGGAAGCTGGACCAACCCCGCCTACGGAGTCATCCAGGGGCGCGCGCAGCTCATCGTGGCCGGCGGCGACGGCATCGTCTACAGCCTCGACCCCGACACCGGCGAGCAGCTCTGGCAGTTCGACGGCAACCCCCCGGACTCGGAGTGGATTCTCGGCGGGCGCGGCACCCGGAACAACATCCTGTCGACCCCGGTCATCTGGGAGGACAAGGTCTACGTCGGGGTCGGCCAGGACCCCGAGCACGGCGAGGCCCCCGGCCACTTCTACGTCATCGACGCCACCGGCTCGGGCGACGTCACCGACACCCACAAGGTGTGGAGCCGCGACGGCGAGGACTTCTACCGCACCATGTCGACGGCGGCCATCGCCGACGGGGTGCTCTACATCTCGAGCCTCTCGGGCTTCCTCCACGCCCTCGACCCGAACACCGGCGAGCACCACTGGACCTACGACACGTTCGCGGCCGTCTGGGGCTCGCCCTTCGTGGCCGACGGCAAGGTGTTCCTGGGCGACGAGGACGGCGACATCGCGGTGCTGCGGGCGGGGACCGAGTTGGAGCTGCTGGCCGAGGTCAACATGGGCGCCTCGGTCTACAGCACCCCGGTGGTGCGCGACGGCGTCATGTACCTGCTGACCCGCAACCGCCTGTGGGCGGTGCAGGCGGGCGCGCAGTCGGAGCCGCTGGGCAACTGAGCCGGGTCGGATAGCGGCGGGAAAGAACGACGGGCGCCCTGCCGTGGCGGGGCGCCCGATTTCGTGTACGGCAACCAGAATCGCGGGGTCGAAGCTGACTACCGGGAGCCTCCGTCTTGTGCGAAGCGGACTCCCGCCGGATTGCGGGTCTTGTCGGGCCGGCTCCGCGCCGCAGAACGCCCGACTCCCTGAGCGAGTCACTACGGGCGGCGAGCGGAACCGCGGGCGGCGCTCCCCCGCGGGCTAATCCTGTTGCTGCTGCTCCGCCGCGGCCCGCGCCTCCTCGGCCCGCGCGCCGGCCAGGATGTTGAACAGGCCGTAGTTCCCCTCGTGGCAGGCGTGCTCGAAGAGCGGCCCGCGCGACCTCTTCATGGGCATCTCCGCCGTCCAGGGACTGACCCACGTCGCCGGGTCCTCCACCCTGAACGTGTACTGGATGTCGTCGTCGGCCACGCGCGTGAACCGCTCGACCACCCGCATCCGGTCGCTCGACCCCCGGAACGGGTTCTTGCCGTTGATGTTGGTGGTCTCCACGACCAGGGTGTCGCCCTCCCACCGGCCGCGCGAAATCCCCATCCACTGCCGGGTCGCCGCCGGCGGCTGCGGACGGTCGTCGAGGGGGATGATGCGCGTGTTGTGGAGCTGCTCGAGCAAGATCATCACGTGGTCGCGGCCCTGCACGATGTGGAAGTTGGCGTTGTAGCCCGCGTTCAGCATGGGCGGCCCGGCGCTGCCGGTGATGATGCAGCGGGCCCCCAGCGGCAGGTTCTCGGCCCGGTCGTACTGGCCGCCCCTCGCCTCCCGCGCCGCCCGGCGCTCGGCGGCGCGCCGCCGGCCCTCGGCCGTCACCTCCGGCAGCCTACCCGTCGGCGGGTCGACGATCAGCGACGTGCGCAGGTTCGAGGTCATCGTGGACTGACTGCGGTCGAGCCCGAACTGCGTGAAGTCGTAGTGCACGTCGGGAATCGTGCCCGGCGTGGTCAGCGACGACTCCCGGCTCGCCCGCCCCTGCCAGATGGCCGCCGCCTCCTCCTCGGTGTAGAACGCCTTGTCGACGTCCCGCGGCCGTTCCAGCGGCGTATAGGTCTGGTTCGTCCAGAACCCCTGCAGGTCGGGGTGACCGTACGGCGTGCGCGGGACCTCGTAGCCGCCCTGGGCGGCGACGGAACCCGCGGAACCCACGACGAGCGCCGCCACGGCGGCCAGGACACCGATCGAGACGAGGGAATGTCGATTCACGTGACGTCTCCTTGTCACCGGGTAAGCGGCGGGCGGTCCCGCCGCCGGTGCACGATCACGACGGTTATACCAGATCGCTAATCCCGGGCCACGGGCACGAGCTGCGTCTCCAGGCGCTCGCCGCCGCGCATGAAGACGACGGCGGCCGGCTCGTCGGCCTTGAGCAGGTCCAGGGCGCCCATGTAGTCGTAGATGTTGCCCACGGTGACCCCGGCCATCTCGACGATGATGTCGCCCGCCTCGAGGCCGGCGCGCGCGGCCGGTCCCCCGGCCATGACGCCCGACAGCCGCAGCCCCTCGATCTCGGCACCGTAGTCGGGGATGGTGCCGGTGGTGATACGCGTCATCGCCCGTCCGGGCTGCGCGGTGCGCTCCACCGCGACGAAGTCCGGCGGCGCGGGCTCGTCGATCAGGCGCGCCGCCACCGCCGCGCCGTAACGGGCGGTGCGCTCCAGGTCGGGAAAGTTGATGGTGTGGGTGTCGTCGCTCGGGCGGTGGTACTCGGGGTGGCTGCCGGTGAACAGGGCCAGACTCGGCACGTCGGCCTCGACGAAGCGGATCGAGTCGGTCGGCAGATATGGGTCGTTGACCCGCTGGAGATCGAACCCGAACGGGGCGTTGGCCTCGTCGACCAGGCCCGGCCAGACGCTGCTGCTCCCCAGGCCCTGCACGGTGAGCGCGTTGTCCCGCATCCGCCCAACCATGTCGAAGTTGACGTAGGCGGCGACCTCGTCCATCGGCACCGGTCCGTCGTTGACGAACTCCTGGGAGCCCAGCAGGCCGATCTCCTCGCCCGACCAGAAAGCCAGCACGACGCCGCGGGCGCGCTCCCGGCCGGCCAGCTCCGCCCCCGCCGCGAGCACCGCGGCGACCCCCGACGCGTTGTCGTCGGCCCCGTTGTGCACCTCGCCGGCCGCGTCGGCCCCGGCCAACGAGCCGCTCTCGCCGTGCCCGAGGTGGTCGTAGTGGGCGCCGAGCGCGACGTACGGCTTGTCGTGCGGCTCCGCCATCGTCGGCGGCAGATAGCCGACGACGTTGTAGCCGGTCCGCCGCTCGCGGCTCACCCGCGCGTCGATGGTCACTTCACCGGGAATCTCGAAGCCGGCCACGTGGGGGTTCCCCGAGTCGAGCTCGGCCTGCGCCTCCTCCAGGGTCCGCTCCGGCACGCGTTCGAACAGCGCCTCGGCGACCTCGCCGGTCACGCTGACGGCGGCGATGCCGGAGTCGGCGACGGCCGCGTCCGCGGTCATCCGCACGAGCCGGCCCGCGCCGGGCGAACGGGGACCGGTCACCACCACCATGCCCAACGCGCCGCGCCGGCGCAGCGCCGCCGCCTTGAACCGGAGGTCCGAGTAGCGCGAGAACAGCGCGCGCAGGTCGCCCTCGCTGTCCTCCGGGTAGTACCGCAGCACGAGGACGATCTTGTCGGCGACGTCCAGGGTCGCGAAGCTGTCGTAGCTGAACCCGTCGGTCTCGGGTATCACGATCCCGTAGCCGGCGAAGACCAGCGGGCCGCTCGCCGTCGTCGACTCCGAGAACGAGAGCCCGCGCACCGAGTCGGCGAAGTCCCGGCTCCGCCCGTCCGCGGTCACGAGCCGCAGGGTGCTTCCCCCGTCGCGGGCCGAGCCGGTGTACTCGAAGGGCAGGCGGAAGTCGCCGACCCCCGGCAGCGGCCCCGCCCCGATCGCCTCAAGCTCGCCGATGATGTGGTCGGCGGCCTTGCGGATGCCCTCGCTGCCCGTGAACCGCCCCTCCAGCTCGTCCGACGCCAGGTACTCGACGTTGGCCCGGATCGACGACGGCTCCCCGTCTGTCGCGGACTGGGCGAACGCCCCGCCCGACGCGAGGGCCACCACCGCGAGACTCACACCGACGAAAGCTGCCGATTTGTTCATTGGTCTCAACCCTGCGTCGCACCCGGCTACCCGGCCGCGCATCGCGGCGGGGGCCTCCACCGACGCGGCTCCTGTCTCCCGAAGGCCGCGCGTAACACCTTCGGTCGGTTGCTCTATTGGGGCTTCCGTCCTTCTCTCCGAGCCTCCGCAAGTTGACGCTTGATGTTGGAGACCACGAACGGCGGAAGATCCCCCTGATGTCTGGGGATCACGATTGGCCTCGGCACGCCGTCCTTGACGTACACGCTATGGCTGCCATGTTGTCGGTCGAACACCCATCCATCCACTTCGCACAGTTTCGCGAGCTCCCGCCATTTCATGCCGCTGCCGACATCGCCTGATAGGAAAACCCGTTCCCGACGCTCGAGGAATCAACGTCGTGCATGTAGTCGATTTCCCTGACGTACCGATCGCGATCCACCTGCACGACGTCGTAGCTCCTCCCGTCGAACTCCAGCGGTCGGGCAAGCAGATGCGCGGTTTCCCCCACGAGAGAACGCTGGACGAATCCCACATCCTCCAGAGCTTCACGCAGCACGTCTCGTCTGCCGCAATTGTCGAGCCATGCCCCGACGGCCTCCTTCACTGCGGCATTGGCGAGAGCCCTGGTGGCTCCGGAGGACGCAACCTGCAGGCTCGGGCACCAACCGACCCAGGAATCGCCGTCCCGACGCGTACCGACACGAACATTGATCGCAACCCAAGGCAAGCCGACGACACCTCCCTTCTTCCGCGCGTCGCACGTCCGGCGCTCACCTTGATCATGGCCATTCGCGCGCGTCGCGTCAACGGCCGACGCGGGCCAGCGTGTTCCACGCTCGGAGCTGGCTGGCGGCGTCGGGGATGGCGAGGCCCCACAAGGCGATGGCTGCGGCCCCGGACCGCGACCAGAGAACGCGCGACTGCCTCGGGGAGCCGGCCGCCACTGCGCCGTGCTGCCGCCGCCGGGCCACGGCTCGCGCGCCGTGGCAGACGTGCATCCGCCCGGCATTGTCCGGGCCTCCGCACCGTGGTAGAATCGGTCGAAACACGCATCACGGCACGCGCCATGAGAGTTGGACTCCTCGCGGCGGGCTGCGTCTTGGCGTTCGCGGCGAGCGCCCGGGCGCAGGCGACCGCCCCGGCTTCGCCCGCCCCGGAGCCCACCGCCGCGCTGTCGGCGTCAGCCGCGCGGGCGCTGCTCGACGAGTACTGCGTTCGGTGCCACAACCAGCGGTCGGCGATCGGGCGCGACACCGGCGTCATGTGGGACGCCGTCGACCTGACCCGCGTCGTGGACCAGGCCGAGGTCCTGGAGCGGGGCGTGCGGCGGCTACGGGCGGGCATGATGCCGCCGGCCGGATCGCCGCGTCCCGACCCGGAGACCTACGCCGCCCTCACCGAGTGGATCGAGGGCGAGCTCGACCGCCACGCCGTGCGCCGCCTCCCGCCGCCGGGCCTGCACCGGCTGAACCGCACCGAGTACGCCAACGTCGTCCGCGATCTGCTGGCGGTCGAGGTCGACGCGGCGAAGCTGCTGCCCGCCGACGACTCGAGCCGCGGGTTCGACAACCAGGCGGGAACCCTGAGCCTGTCGCCGGCCCTCATCGAGGCCTACCTGACGGCGGCGGCGCGAATCAGCCGGCTCGCCGTCGGCAACGTGACGACGCCGACCCAGACCGTCTACCGCGTCGCCGAGGACGCCACCCAGAACTACCACGTCGAGGGGCTGCCGTTCGGCACCCGCGGCGGGCTGCGCGTCGAGCACCTCTTCCCCGCCGACGGCGAGTACGTCCTCCGGGTGGTGCCGGTGAACATGGGGAACATGGGCAACACCCGACCCTTCGGGGAGGTGCGCGGCGAGCAGCTCGAGGTCCTCCTCGACGGCGAGCGCGTGGCCCTCGTCGACTGGGACGACGCCCTGGGAGTCGGCCGGTTCGGGCGCGGCACCCGCGAGCTCGCCATCGACCTGCGGCTCCCGGTCACCGCCGGTCCCCATACCGTCGGGGTCACGTTCCTCGCCACGAACCTCGCCCCCGGCCTCGACCTGAACGACGCGTTCCTGCGCAGCACCATCGAGACGGGGGGGCTGCCCGGCTTCACCTTCCTGCCCCACGTCGGCAGCCTCCGCATCGACGGCCCCTACGACGCGGCGGGGGCCGGCGACACGCCGAGCCGCCGGCGCATCTTCGTCTGCCGCCCCAGCGGCACCGGCGACGAGGACGCGTGCGCGGAGGAGATCCTGTCGGCCCTGGCCCGCCGCGCCTACCGGCGGCCGGTGAGCGCCGCCGACCTAGACACCGTCATGGGCTTCTACCGGCTCGGCCGCGACGACAGCGGCTTCGAGGCCGGCGTCGAGATGGGGCTGCAGCGGATTCTCGCCGACCCGCGGTTCATCTACCGCGTCGAGGTCGAGCCGCCGGACCTCGCGCCGGGAGACGCCTATCCCGTCAGCGACCTCGAGCTCGCCTCGCGGCTGTCGTTCTTCCTGTGGAGCAGCGGTCCCGACGACGAGCTACTCGACCTCGCCGAGGCGGGCCGCCTGCGCGAGCCGGCCGTCCTGGAGGGCCAGGTGCGGCGGATGCTGGCCGACCCGCGGTCGGCGGCGCTGACCGGCAACTTCGCGGGCCAGTGGCTGACGCTGCGGGGTCTCGAGAGCCACGTCCCCGTCGTCGAGCGGTTCCCCGACTTCGACGACAACCTGCGGCAGGCGCTCCGCCGCGAGACCGAGCTGCTCTTCGCGAGCCTCGTGGCCGAGGACCGCAGCGTGCTCGACCTCCTGACCGCCGACTACACCTTCGTCAACGAGCGGCTCGCGCGCCACTACGGCATCCCGGGCGTCTCGGGCAGCCGGTTCCGCCGCGTCGCGCTCGGCGAGGCCCACGACGCGCGGCGGGGGCTCCTGGGCAAGGGCGGCATCCTGACGGTGTCGTCGCAGCCCGGCCGCACATCGCCGGTGCAGCGGGGCAAGTGGGTGCTGCAGAACCTGCTGGGCGTCCTGCCCCCCGACCCGCCGCCCGACGTGCCCGACCTGCCGCCGCCGTCCGACGACCCCGCGGGCAACGCCCGCGAGCCGACGATGCGCGAGAAGATGGAGGCGCACCGCGGGAACCCCGCGTGCGCGGCGTGCCACCGGCTGATGGACCCCATCGGGTTCTCGCTGGAGAACTTCGACGCCATCGGCCGCTGGCGCGACCACGAGCAGGGCGTGCCCGTCGACGCCTCGGACGTGCTGTACGACGGGGAGGCGATCGACGGGCCGACCGGGCTCAGGCGGTACCTGCTGCGGTACTCGGACCAGTTCGTCCGGACAGTGACGGAGAAGCTGCTGACCTACGCCCTCGGCCGAGGGGTCGAGCACCACGACATGCCCGCGGTGCGGGCCATCGTGCGCGAGGCGGCGGCCGACGACCACCGCTTCACGGCGCTCGTCCTGGGCGTGGTGCGGAGCGACGCCTTCCGCATGAACACGAAGATCGGCGACGAGGCGGCGGCGCGCCCCTGACGGCGGGGCTCCACGCCCGGTGCGGATGAACGAGCGGGGCGGCGACGAGGCGGCGGCCGGGGATTCAGGGAGGCTGACGATGTTCATCGCGAAGCGGCGCCTGCCGCGCCGGACGGTCCTGCGGGGGATGGGCGCGACTATCGCGCTGCCGCTGCTCGAGTCGATGGTGCCGGCGGCCACGCCGCTGCGGGCCGCGGCGCCGACGCCGACGCGCTTCACCGGCATCTTCATCCCCCACGGCGCCGCGCCCGGCTACTGGATTCCCGACGCGGTCGGCCGGCACTTCACGTATCCGTACATCTGGGAGCCGCTCGAGCCGTTCCGTGACCAGGTGGTCCTCACGAGCGGGCTCTGGTCCCGCTCGGCCGAGTCGCCGCCGGGGGTGACGGGGGCCGACCACTTCGTCGCGGCGGCGTACCTCTGCGCCGAGAAGCCCAAGAAGACAACTGGCGCGGACATCCGCGCCGGCACCACCATCGACCAGCTCATCGCGCGGCGCATCGGCCAGGACACTCTGCTGCCCTCGCTGCAGCTCGCGGTCGAGGACCCCGGCGCCAACTCGAGCAACTGCGGCGAGGGCTACAGTTGCGCCTACACGAACTCCATCTCGTGGCAAACGCCGACCCGGCCCCTCCCGATGGAGATCAACCCCCAGGTGGTGTTCGAGCGGATGTTCGGCGACGGCAGCACGGCCGAGGAGCGGCTCCGCCGCCGCGCGCAGCAGCGCAGCATCCTCGACTCGATCACCGGGAGCCTCGCCCGCCTGCGGGTCGACGTGGGGGCCGGCGACCGCGTCCGGCTCGACCAGTACCTGTCGGACGTGCGCGAGATCGAGCGGCGGCTCGAGGTGGCGGCGCGGGCGTCGGTCGAGACCCCGGACGTGACGATGCCCTACGGCGTGCCCGAGTCGTTCGACGCGCACATCCGGCTGCAGTTCGATCTGCTGGCCCTGGCGTTCCAGGCCGACATCACCCGCGTGGCCACGCTGCTCTACGCCCGCGACCTGACGGGCCGGGTCTACCCCGAGAGCGGCACCAACGTCAGCTTCCACGGCGCGTCCCACCACGCCGAGGAGCCGAGCCGGGTGCGCGAGTACGCCAAGCTCAACCGGTACCACGTGGCGACGCTGGCCCATTTCATCGAGAAGCTGCGCGCGACGCCGGACGGCGACGGGACGCTGCTCGACCACGCGCTCGTGCTCTACGGCTCGAACATGGGGAACTCCAACCAGCACCTGCACTACGACGTGCCGCACGTGCTGATCGGCGGCGCCTCGGGGCAGCTCGCCGGCGGGCGCCACCTCGCTTACCCGCAGCGCGGCGTGACGAGCGGGAACCTGCTGCTCAGCATCACCGACATGTTCGGCGTGCACGTCGACCGCATCGGCGACAGCACGGGCCGGCTGACCGGGCTCTAGGCGTCTGCGCCGAACGGCACGGACTCCCGGTGGTTGGGGGGGGCACCCGGCGGGGCCGCAGGCGGCGATGGGCGGGCGAGGCGGTCAGGCTTCCCGAAGCGGGCGTGTTACCGACGGACGAACCGGGACGAGGCGCCGGGCCGGGCGGCCGGAAGGCGAAGCCGGCGAGGCAGATCGAAGAGGGTTTCATCATGCGGCGGCGAGATCTCCAGGCGTTCACCACGGCTCTCGCGATGCTGCTGGCGTGCGGCGCGGGCTCGCCAGCGCGGGCGGCTGACCCGCCGCTGATCGAGGCGGCCCGCGCCGGCGACTCGGCGGCCGTGCGCGCGTTGCTCGACCAGGGAGCGGACGCCGGCGGGCGTGCCGCCGACGGCGCGACGGCGCTCCACTGGGCCGCTTACGTGGACGACCTGACGGCCGCCGAGCTCCTGATCGACGCCGGCGCCGACGTCGCGGCGGCGAACCGGGCCGGGGTCACGCCGCTGTCGCTCGCCGCGGCAGGCGCGGGGGCGGGGCTCGTGGCGCGGCTGCTGGAAGCCGGCGCCGACCCGAACGAGCGGCGGCCGGGCGGCGAGACGCCGCTGATGATGGCGACACGAGCCGGCCGTTTGGCGGTGATGGACGTGCTGCTGGACGGCGGCGCCGACGTGAACGCGGCCGAGGAGCGGCGCGGAACGACGGCGCTGATGTGGGCGGCGGCGAACGAGCATCCCGACGCCGTGCGCCTCCTCGTCGAGCGCGGCGCCGACGTCTCCGCCCGGTCGAAGACGGTGCCGATGGGCCGGGGGCCGTACCTCGCCCCCATCGCCCGCGACCGTATCGAGGACGCGCGGCGGGGCGTGGGCCAGGCGGGCGCCCCCGCCCGCACCGCGGATCTCAGCGACGTGCCTGCGCAGACGCGGCCGGATCGCGATGCCGGCATCGGCACCGGCGATCCGGGCGGCGCGGCGGTCGAAACGCGGGTCGACTCGGACTCCGGGCGCTCCGCCGGTCCCGCCGATGCCGCGTCGGCGCCGCCGCGCGGGCCGCGTCGCCGTGCGCGCCCCCTCACGGGCGGCCTCACCGCGCTCGTCTTCGCGGCGCGGCAGGGCGACCTCGAGTCGGCCCGGCTCCTCCTCGACGCGGGGGCGGACGTGAACCGGACGACGGAGTACGGCTGGACGCCGCTGCTGACCGCCGTCCACAACCGGCACTACCGGCTCGCCGCCCTCCTCCTCAAGCGGGGCGCGGACCCGAACATCGCCAACCAGGGAGGCTGGTCGCCCCTCTACATCGCGACCGACAACCGCAACATCGAGTGGGGCGACTACCCCACCCGCCGGCCCGACATGGACCACCTGGAGCTGATCGGCCTGCTCCTCGCCGCGGGCGCGGACCCCGACGCGCGGATGGCGTCGAGCACCGAGACGCGCACCATCTTCACCCACCAGTGGCTGTACGAGCCGGGCGCGACGCCGTTCCTGCGCGCCGCGCAGTCCGGCGACCTGACCCTGCTGCGGCTGCTGCTCGATCACGGGGCCGATCCCGCCCTCGCGACGACCAACGGCACCACGCCCCTGATGGTCGCGTCCGGCATCGGCTGGGTCGAGGGCGTGACCTACGAGTGGTCCGAGGCGGACAACCTCGCCACGGTCCGGCTGCTGCTCGAGCTGGGCGCCGACGTCAACGCGGCCGACGGCGACGGGCGCACCGCCCTGCACGGCGCCGCCCACAAGGGCCGCAACGACGTAGTGCGCGTTCTCGTCGACCACGGCGCCGACCTCGCGGCCCGCGACCACGGCAGCCGCGACAGCATCCACGCCCTCGCCGGCGTCACCTGGCAGGCCATCGACTACGCCGACGGCCTCGTCCGCATCGGCGTCCAGTCGTCCATCGCCCATCCCGGGACCGCGGCCCTGCTCCGCGCCCTGATGACCGAGGCCGGCCTGCCCGTCCCGCCCGAGGGCCGCACCCTCGACTCCGTCTGCGTGACCGCGGTCTGCTAAGCCAAAACGGCTGCGTGGTACGATGGTGACGCTCTCCGCGAGCGTTGAGCGGCGTTGGAGGGCCAAGTGCGGCGCGTACGCGCCTACGATAGGGTAGCCGGCAGGCCATGTGGAGCCGGCTGGTGCCAGCCCGAGGGGAGGGAGCGTTGCCGCCGAAGCTCGGAAAGCATCTTCAAGTTCTTCTTCAGCGGTTCTGACCGCGGAAACGACGTAGGGACCTATCAGGTCACCTACCGGGGAGGGCTGCACGTCGACCCCGACGAGCTGTTCAAGAGCTCCAAAGTACGAGAGACCATCGACAAAGCGGCGAAACTCGATTTCGGATCACGTTCGGCCGCACCTCCCGCCTCCCGCGACTGAGCCTCTTCCGCAACCTCCCGCATGGGCCTCGGATGGCTTCTCGTGCCGGCGCTCGGCGGGTACTGGTTCCTGACTCACGCCCACTTCACGCGCTTCGGCGCGCACCGGCAGTCGGGGTACCACTTGGTCTTTCGGTCAGGCGCAGCCGGCGGTGTGCTCGTCGTTCTGGCGCACACCATCGTCCTGTGTCTCGATCGCGTCCTTCCTGCCGTTGCCGAGTTCTGGGCAACCCTGGTGCCGTTCGACTACGCCGGCACGTTCCTGCTGAGCGCCGCGCTCGGAATCGCGCTGCCGCCGATCTTCAACAGGCTCTACAGCACGAAGAAGGCCGCGTCGCGAGCGGCGTCGGAGGCCGGGGATCTCATCGAGCTGTTGATGGCCAAGTCCATCAGGCACCAGAAGCTCATCGAGGTCTCCCTGAAGAGCGGCAAGGTGTACATCGGCTACGCGCTCGACGTGGAACCGCCTGTGCGCGGCGAATGCGACGTCGCGGTCATTCCGGTGTGGAGCGGCTACAGAAACAAGGACACCTGTGAGTTGACCATCACGACCAACTACACCCCGTTGATCCAGCGTCGTCTGAACGCTTCATCGACGCTCGGCGACCGCAGGGTCGTCATCCCGAGGTCGGAACTCACGTCCGCGTGTTTCTTCGACATGGACCTGTACATGGCCGACTAGCCCCGGCGCGGCGGCGCCCGCGGCAGGCCGCTGACTGGAGGAAACAGCATGACGCTGGCCGCCGAGCTCGCCGCGACGGCGCAGGTTCTCGTTCACAGACCCGTGGCGGATGTCTTCGACGCGTTCGCGAATCCGGAGACCATGAGCCGTTTCTGGTTCACCCGGCTTGACGACGGCCTCCGCGCCGGGGAAACGGTGACCTGGTATCTGGGCGCGCAACCGGATGCGCCCGGGTTCGAAGTACAGGTGACGTCGCTCGAGCGTCCCAGCCTGATCGTCATGGAGTGGGAGAACGCGGGAGGCTTCACCACGGTCGTATGGACCTTCGAGGCGAAGAGTCCGGACGCCACGCTTCTCCGCGTCGAGGAGACGGGCTACTCCGGCGATCCGCAGATGGTCATCGCGGCCGCGCTCGACTCGACCGGCGGCTTCAACCAGGTAGTCATCGTGGCCAAGGCGTGGCTGGAGCATCGCGCGCCGATCAACGTGGTGGCGGACCACGCCGGGAGTTCCTGAAGCGGTCACGGGCGGAAGAGGAGGACCAGAATGGGGCGACGCCTCGCACGTTCCCCGGCGGGACATCGTCCGGACATCGTCCCGTCTCGTGACCGGAACGAAGAGACGGTCCGCGCGCCCGACGAGGGCCGCGAGGACCCTGACGCCGAGAGCGAGCCGGGTCAGTCCCGGGGCAGCGCGAAGACCTGCAGGACCGAGCCGGCCCCCGGCGGGCGCTGCATGGTCTCGGGGAACGCCAGCCGCGCGTTCCGCCACGAGATGCTCCAGCCGGGGCCGGACGGCACGGCGAGGTACTGGCGGCCGTCGACCGCGTAGGTGATCGGGAAGCCGTCGGTCGCCGTCGGCGTGCGCGTGCGCCACAGCTCGGTGCCGTCGCGGGCGTCGAAGGCGTACATGTAGCGGTCGATGTCGCCGACGAACACCAGCCCGCCCCCGGTGGTGAGGACGGCCGTCCCGTACTGCCACTGGCTGCGCCGGCGCCAGAGCAGCTCTCCGGTGCGGCTGTCCATCGCCACGAAGTCGCCCAACTGCTCGGGGCTGGCGGGATGGACGACGAAGCGGCGGTCGTTCGGGCCGACCCCGCCGCCGCCCAGCTCGGGCTCGGGCATCGGGCCGAAGACGGAGTGCGCGCAGCCGGGCGTCAGCGGGACGTAGAACGCTTCGGTCTCGGGGTGATACGCCATGGCCCAGAGGTTCTTCAGGCCGCCCGGACCCGGGCAGTAGTCCACCGGCACGTCGACCTGCGGGATGCGTTCGGGGACCAGGATGCCCTGCCCGCTCACCGGGTGGATGTCGACGATGTTCTGGTAGCCCAGGTCGAACGCGTTCCGGAACGCCCCGGTGCGCGGATCGAGCTCCCACAGGACGCCGATCTTGCCCATCTTGAAGAGCGACAGCCCGTCGCCCCGGTCGACGAGGACGATCTCGAATACCTCGTCCAGATCGTGCGTCTCGGCGGGGATGTGCTGGAAGTACCAGCGGATCGCGCCGGTCTCGGGGTCCAGGGCCAGCGTCGAGTTCGTGTACAGCGCCGCCCCCGCGGTGCCGCGCTGCACGATGGCCCACGGCTTGGCCTGGGCGGTGGACCAGTAGATCAGGTCGGTCTCGGGGTCGTAGCTGCCCGGAATCCAGGCGTCGGCGCCGGCGCGCCAGGACAGCGGCAGGTCGCCCCAGGTGTCGCCGCCCGGGTCTCCGGGCCGCGCCACCGTCGACGTGCGCCACAGCTCGGTGCCGGTGTCGGGGTCGTGGGCGGAGATGAAGCAGATGTCGTTCTTGTAACGCTCGCACCCCGTCATGCCCGCGACCACCTTGCCCCGCACGACGATCGGGCCGCTGGTGTAGCGGTAGCCGAGGCTGCTGTCGGCCACCCGGTGCTGCCAGACGAGCTCGCCCGTCCGCGCGTCGAGGGCAATGAGCTCGGCCCGACTCGTGCCGGCGAAGATCTTGTCGCCGTAGATCGCGATGCTCCGTCGCGCCATGCCGGGGCGCCGGTTGATGGGCAGGTCCTCGTCCTCCGGGACGGCTTGCCGGCGGGAGTAGTCCCAGAGGAGGTCGCCGGTGGCGGCGTCGAGCGCCTGCACGCCGCTCCGGCTGGGCACGAACATGACGCCGTCGCGCACGAGCGGCGTGACCTCGTCGGTGCCCGGCTGCATCGCCCAAGACCAGACGAGCTGGAGGTCGCCCACGTTGTCCCGGTCGATCTGGTCGAGCGGGCTGTAGCCCTGGCCGTTCAGCGTCCGGCGCCAGTTGAGCCAGTCGCCGTCGTCCGGGGCGAGGAGCTCCTCGGTGGTGACGGGCTCGAAGTCGGCGACCTGGGCGCGGGCGACGGGAACCAGCATCGCCAGAAGCAGGATTGAGACGAGCAATGCGGACGTATTGCGGGTCATGCCGTGTTCCCTTCATTCGTCGGATCGGCTCTCAGCGCCGCGCCCCCGCCGCTAGCACCGCGCTGCGCGCCGCAGCGTTCGACGCGGTCAGGCCGCCGTTGGCGCCCCCGAAGTTGAAGATGCGGTAGCCCTGCTCCATTCGGAGGGCGGCGTTGGCCGGCGTGACGGTGCCTCCGCAGGCGAGGTCGTGCGTCCGGCAGACGGCCAGGAGGTGCTCGAAGGCGGCCGCCACCTCCGGGTCGTCCGCGCTCTCGGCTCCGTAGGACGAGCTGAGGTCACCGCCCGCGCCGAGGTAGAAGCCGCCGACGCCGGGCACTTGGGCGATGGCGTCGGCGTTCTCCACCCCCTCGCGCGTCTCGATCATCGCCCAGAACACCAAGTCTCCCTGCGGATTGAGGGGCCAGAGGTCGGCGCGTTGCCGGCACTCGGCGCGGCCGATGCCCCAGAACGGGCACTGCACGGTCCCGCGCACGCCCGGCGGGTCCGGAATGGCCGACGTCCGGAGCTGCCGGGGCCGGATCGTCCGCACGATGTTCTCCGCCTGCTCGGCCGTCTCGATGTTGTTGATGAGGATGCCCATCAGGCCGATGTCGAGCGCGTGCTTGACGATCCACTGCGTCTGCTCGCGCCCGTAGGGCGGGAAGCGCGCGAACACCGGCGGACGCGCCTGCGCGTTGCCGCGCTCGATGATGCCGGCCTTGTCGCTGGCGACGAGGAACGCCACGAACTGTTCGAGCTGCTCGAACCGCAGCGGGTTGTGCTCCATGTCGACGTACACGTAGTCGATGCTCGGATCGCCGGCCAGCGACCGCGCGTTCTGCAGCGACAGGTCCGCGGTGCTCACCCCGAACACGTGCCGGCCCTGCTCGAGCTTCTCGATCACGGGGTTCAGGTGGAGGTAGGGCTCCTGGGCTGACGGAACGGACGCGAACAGGGCCGCGATGCCGACGCCGGCCGCGACAAGCGGCCCGGCGGGACGGTGACGTGATGCGAGCGCCATGGGAGACCTCCTCCTGAGATGCGGCCCCGAGTGTCGACGCAGACCACCGCGGGCCAAGCGTCTGCGCCGCGGGAATCGGTGCGGCCGCGGACGACACCGAACCAGCGCCGACGAAACCGGCCTGGCCGGCACGAACGAGCCGACAACGCACTACCCGGCGGGACGCGGTAGATCTCCTAGCGAACGCGGCCCTCGTTTCCGGGGCGGCCCCGACGCCGGCACGCACGCGGCAGGTGCGCTCCACGAGGACGGACCGTTGCCGGTCGTCGGCCACGACTGTCCGCGCATCCTATCTGGTGCCGGCACCTGTTTCCGGAAGCGCGAACACGTACAGTGCGTTGCCGGTCCGCGGGTGGTGGATGTCGGGCGCCAGGGCGCGCGGTGCCGCCCGGGGGCTGCCACCGCCGAGGCCGGTCGACACCGCGACGTACTGCCGGCCGTCCACCGCGAACGAGATCGGGAAGCCCTGCACCGACGTGCCGAGGCGGGCCTGCCACAGCACCTCGCCCGTCCGCACGTCGAACGCCCGGAACCGCCGGTCGAGGTCGCCGGCGAAGGCAATGTCCCCCGCCGTCGACAGCACGCCGGTCAGGAACGGGGCCCGCTGCTCGACGCTCCAGACCTCTTCCAGGGTCTCGGCGTCGAACGCCGCGAGCTTGCCGAGCCGGCCCTCGGTGTCGGGCATCTCGAAGAAGGGCCGCGCGCTCATCCCCACCCCGCCCGAGCCCGGCTCCAGGGCGACCTCGCGGGCCGACAGCTCCATGCAGGTCTGCGAGAGCGGGAGGATGAGCAGCCCCGAGCCGGGGTGGTAGCTCATGGGGTGCCAGTTCTTGCCGCCGGCGGTGCTGGGGCACGCCGGGACGAGCTGCTCGAACTGGGCGTCGACGATGTCCTGGCGGTAGGTGACGGCGCCGGTGTCGGGGTCGATGTGGTCGAAGACGTTCTGGAAGACGGTCTCCTTGTGGCCGAGGAACTCGCCGGTTTCGCGGTCGAGCTTCCAGAGGATGCCGTGCTTGCCGACGCTGAAGACGGTCTTCCGCCCGCCGACATCGACCAGCACCCGCTCGAAGACCTCGTCGAGGTCGAGGCTCTCGCCGGGGACGTGCTGGAAGTGCCAGGCGAGGTCGCCGTCCCCTGGCCGCAGGGCGACGGTCGAGCTGGTGTACAGGGCGGGGTCGTGGACGGTCATGCCCCGGCTGACCGCGACCCACGGCTTCGCCTGCGCCACGCCGAAGTAGACGAGGTCGAGCCCGGGGTCGTAGCTGCCGGTGATCCACGTCTCGCCGCCCCCGCGCAGGTAGTCGGGCAGGTTCGCCCAGGTGTTGCCCCCGGGCTCGTCGGCGCGGGCCACGGTGTTGAATCGCCACAGCCGCTCGCCGGTCGCGGCGTCGTAGCCGCTGATGAAGCAGCCCTCGCGGGTGAACTGCCCGCAGCCCCCGAGACCCTGCACCACCGTGCCGCCGGCGACGACCGGCCCGCTGGTGTTGCGGAAGCCCTGCGCGTCGTCGGCGATGCGGCTGGTCCAGACCTCGGCGCCGGTGCGCGCGTCGAGGGCGATGAGGCGCGCGTCGGCGGTGGCGAGGAAGAGCTTGTCCTGGTAGATGGCGAGGTTGCGGCTCGAGCTCGCGAGCTGGCCCGCCTCGACGCCCACCTCGTGCTCCCAGATCAGGTCGCCGGTGCGCGCGTCGAGGGCCTGCACCACGGGGCCGAAGCCGGCGAAGTAGAGCACCCCGCCGTGCGCGATGGGCGAGGGCGCGTTCCGTCCGCCCTCGTTCATCGCCCACATCCACTGCAGCTCGAGCTCGCCGACGTTGTCGCGGGTGATCGCGTCGAGGGGGCTGTGGCTCCAGGCCTGGTAGTTCCGCCGCACCATCAGCCAGTCGCCCGGATCGGGATCGCGCAGCATCTCGTCGGTGACCGGCGTGTAGTCTCCCACCTCGCCCGCGACGGTAACACCGCCGGCCACGGCTGCCTCCGCCGTGCGGGTGTCGGGTCGGCGCGCCCGGCCCTGGGCCGCCGCCGTTATCGCCGGCGCGGGGGCGGTCTCTCCGGTCGCCACCGCGCCGATGGGGACGGCAGTGGCGGCCGTCAGGGGCTCGTTCCCCGCCGGCGCCCCGTTCGCCTCGAGAAGGTACGCAACGATGTCGAAATAGGTCTGGTCCCCGAGGCGCCCCGGCCGGTCCGGGGGCATCGTGTCCCGGATGCGGTCGACGAGATCGAGCGGGGTGAGGTCGCCCCAGAAGCTCAGGAAGTTGGGGCCGGCCAGCGGCGGGGCCTCGAAGTTGCCCCGCAGATCGGTGCGATGGCAAATGGCGCAGCTCCGCGTGTAGGCCGCGCGGCCGTTATCGGCCTGACCCGCGGTATGGATGCCGTCCGGCGGGGACTGCCCCGCGGCGAGCGCGGCCCCGCCGCCGAGACCGACGGCAACGAGCAGCGCCGCCGCCGAACGCCGGAGGAGACCGCTCGCAACCGCCGCCGCCAGACGCCGGAAACAGCTCGCAGAGATCATCTCGCCACCCCCTGTTCGGTCGGTAGTGTCTCAGTTTGGTTCGCAGGCGGCAAGCGGGCGACGATCTGCCAGTGCCGCGCAAGAATCGCCGTCAAGGAGACTTTGGTGTATTGTGGTGGAGTGAGGGGGATATGCCGAAGGAACCGAACGGGGAGTGGAGCGGCCCACACTCCGGATGGACAGCGGCCGAGGTCGAGGCGGCGCGACAGGCTTTCGTGGAGCGGCTGAGCGAGATCGACAACGACCGCTTGCTGAGCACGTTGAATCACGGATGCGGCCCCGAGCACGATCCGGTGGTGCGGGCCTATGTGGACTTTGCGAAGAGCCAGCTTGAGGAGGACGACGACCAGTGACTCCGGAATTCTGGGCCATCATCGGTGTCGGGGTCGGCGTCGCGGGGCTGTTCTACCGCCTCGACACGCGTCTCGGCCGTCTGGACTCGCGGATCGACCGCTTGGACGACCATGTTCGCGGGCAAGGCGAACGACTGGCTCGCCTGGAGGGGAAGGTTGACACCCTCATCGCCGTGTTCGTGAAGCCGGAAGCCACTTGAGTTCATGGTCGACATGGCGTCGCGTCTCCGGAAAGCAGGACTGACTCGGCGGAGCCTGTTGCAGAGCGCGGTCGCGGCCGGCGGTTTGCTCGGGACCGGGGTCGCGACGCCGTTCGCCCCGGCCGCGCGGGCGATGCAGCCCGGCGGCGCTTCTCGAACCGCCGCGGCACCAACCATCAGCCGTCAGTTCGCGCGCTGGGTCACCGGCCTGCGCTACGAGGACCTGCCCCCGGAGGTCGTCGACCGCGCGAAGGGGCTCACCCTCCAGGCCCTCGCGTCGGCCCTCCTCGGCTCGCAGCTCCCCGCGGGCCGGCAGGCCGTCGAGTTCGTCACCCGGGAAGAGGGCGGCGCGGCGGCCGGCGTCACCGTCATGGTGGACGGCGCGAGGGCCACGAAGGCGGGCGCGGTGTTCGCCAACGCCGAGCTGATCCTGGCCGGCGGCAAGTGGGACACGTTCCGCATGCTCCTGCATCCCGGCACGTGCATCATCCCCTGCGCCTTCGCGGCGGCGGAGGCCGAGGGCGCTACGGGGCGCGACTTCGTCACCGGCCTCGCAGCCGGCTACGAGGTCATGGAGCGGATGGCCGCCGACTTCATCCCGACGATGATGGCGCGCGGCTTCCACGCCGGGCCGGTCTTCGGCATCTTCGGGGCCGCCGTCGCCGCCGCGAAGATCATGCGCCTCACCGAGGACGAGACGACCAACGCCATCGGCCTCTGCGTCAACCTCGCCGGGAGCAACCTCGAGAGCCGCGGCCTGCGGGAGAGCGCGGCGGCGCGCAACGCCATGCTCGCGGTGGCGTTGGCGCGGCAGGGCCGCGAGGCCGGCGAGGCCGCCCTGGAGGGCGACGCCGGCTTCTACCACGCCTACGCCGGCAACAACCGGGGCGACCTGACGTACAGCTTCGTCGGCGACACCCGCGCCAGCCTCGACGCGCTGACGACGGGGCTCGGCGAGGAATGGCTGCTCCTGGAGACCCTCTACCGCATCTACTCGACGGCCGGCTACAACATCGCCCACGTCGACGTCACCGCGCAGCTCTGCGAGGAGCACGGCATCACCTACGAGGACGTCGACCGGGTCGAGGCGGTGGTGAACTGGCTGGAGACCCAGTACCCGAGCCCCGCCTTCCCCACCCGGCGCGAGGACCTCGGCGAGGCCACCGTGGGCAGCACGCGGTACTACGCCGCCTACGGGGTCGTGCGCCGCGGCTTCCCGCTGCTGGCGGGGGCGCCGGACCCGCCGGAGGTGCTCGACCTCATGCGGCGGGTGACGATCATCCCGTCGCACGAGATGACCCTCTTCGGCCCGCGCATCACCGTCTTCACGAAGGACGGACGCAGCTACACCAAGCAGGCCACGGGCCGCGAGTTCATCTGGGACTTCGAGGAAGAGGCGCGGCGGATTCGCGACGTCGTCCCCGGCCTCCCCATCCCCGCCGCGCGGTTCGAAGAGATCATCGCGACGTGCCGCGGCCTTGACCGGAGCGACCCGGCCCGGCTCGTCGAGCTCACGGTGGCGTGACGCGGAAGAGCCCGCGCGAGGCCGGCAACGAGACCCTGCCGGGCGTCGGGGAATCTCGCTGGCGGACAGCTCCCGACTCCAAGGCCCCGGCCGAGAATCGTCGCCAGTACCCCGCCGCCGTCCGACGCAGACGCCCGGCCGACCTGCCGTGGAGCCGGCGCCTCCCGGGCAGGAGGCGCTGCTCCACGGCGCAGACGCCTACCTCAACTCGTCGAAGGCCACGCCGCGCGCCTCGAAGGCGGCGGTGAGCAGCCGGCCCGCGTTCACCGCGGCCGGCCAGCCCGCGTAGAACGTCACGTGCAGGACGACCTCGGAGAGCTCCTGCGGCTGGACGCCGTTCTGGTCGAGGGCGCGGTCGATGTGCAGGCGCAGCTCGTTGGTGACGTAGAGGGCCTGGTTCACGGCGACGGTGACGAGGCTGCGATCGCGCTTCGAAAGCAGCGGCCTCTCCCAGATGTCCCCGTAGAGCAGGCTGTTGCGCAACGCCCCCAGGCGCGGCACCGCCGCGTAGGCGTCGCTGAGCCCGCCCGGCGTGGTGACCTCGGCCTCGAGCGCCGGGGCCCGCGGCAGGTCGCCGAGGGTCAGCCCGCGCGCCTCGAACGCCTCGGCCGCGGTGATTGACGCCTGCACGCCGGTCGGCCACCCCGCGTAGAACGTCACGTGCAGGATGATCTCGGAGATCTCCTCCGGGGTCAGGCCGTTGTCGAGCCCGCGGGGGATGTGAATCGCCAGCTCTTCCCGGGCCAAGGCCTGGAGGACGGCGATGGTGATGAGGCTGCGGTCGCGCTTCGACAGGTATGGGCGCTCCCAGACTTCGCCGTAGACCAGCGAGTTCCGCAGCTCGCGGAGATAGGGGGAGCCGGCGTACAGGTCGGGGCTCGGCACCGCGGGGATCTCGGCCTCCTGGGCGGCGGCGGGCGCGACCGACCCGCCGAACGGCAGACCGGAGAGGCAGAGCGCGGCCACGACCACCAGATGGATTGCGCGGGTTCTCGTCAGCATCGTTCAGAACTCCTTCGGGATTCCGGGCACCGCCCGCCAGCCGCGGGCGCGGGCATTCGACGTGCCGATGACGTCCGGGCGGGTAGATTACCGCGCCGGCGCTTCTTTCGCATCCCCCACGGAGAGGCCGCGGCGACGGCTCTCTTGGACGCGCCGGGCCGAGAGACTCGGGCGGGCACAGCCGGGATGGGCTTGAACCCGCACCGCGCAGGGAACATGGAGGCGCCGGGCCGAGAGGCTCGGATGAACGCCGACGGCGGGGGACGCGAACGGCGGGAAGACCGCGGAGACGCGCGAGGCGGCCCGGCCGCGTCACGCCGTACGGGCCTCGTCGGCGCCGCCGGGGGCGGACGACTCGCGCGGCTCGGCACCGGCCCCCGGCAGCAGCTCGACGGTCCCGCCGGACAGGGCGCTGACGCGGGGACCGGGCAGGAGCACGCCGGTGAGGTTGAGGGGATCGGCGGCGGACACCCGCACCGGGCCGGGCGGCGCGTCCTCGCGGCGCACGATCCGCAGCAGCTCGACCGCATCGGGGCGGGCGAACTGCTCGCCTACGACGCCGGCAACGAAACGGCCGCCCCGGATTTCGCCGCGCGCCTCCATGCGCCGCAGGACACGCAGCAGCTCCCGCCAGGGGGGGGCCAGGGTCTCGCGGGCGGCCAGATCGCGGCAGACGACCCCCCAGCGGTCCAGGAGCTGGCCCGCGAATCGGGCGACCTGCTCGTCGTACCGCCGCCGCGCCTCCTCGTCGGCGTCCGATGACCGCGATCCCGCGGCCGTCCCGCCCCGGCGGGCATCCGGCGCACGCGGGCGGGCGTCCGTCGCGGCCGTGCCGGGGTCCGGCGCGGCCGGTTCGCCGGTAGCGAGCAGCGCCCACCGGCCCGCGGCGTGCCGCGGCCGCGCCGCCCGCCCGCGCCCCTCGCCCCGGCGGCGCTTGGGGTCGACGAGCGCCCGAAGGTTGTCATACCCGTCCGCGCTCACGAGGCCGGCCGCGACGAGCTCCCAGAGCCCGTCCTCGACCTCGCTCGGCAGGCGGCCGGTCGCGCGCACCAACTCGGGGAGGAACGAGGCGCCGCGGCTGGCCAGGGCGTCGCGCACCTCGCGGGCCGGGTGCGACAAGGCCGCGTCGTCCGCGCCGACGCCGCCGCGCCCGGCAGAGGCGAGCAGCCAGTCGGCGTCGGCGCGCAGGAACAGGGTGACCGGGGCCACCCGGGTCGGCCGGACGCGGGCCGGGCGCGCGCCCGCCGTCCGGCGCCGCGCCTGGGGAGTCGCGGACCGACCGCCGACGGCTCCGGCCGGCGCGCCGGGTGGCCGCCCCCGCGCGCCGGCGGCGGCCGACCGGATGGAGGCCGGCGACTCGAACGCGGGGTGGGGCGACAGCCGCCCCCACATGACCTCGCCCGACAGGCACAGCCGGTCGAGCAGCTCGGGGTCGTACGACGCGACCCGGCGCGCGACGACCTCCCGTTCGAGGGCGGCGCCGGAGATCTCCCAGCCCTGGAGCTGCTCCAGGATCTGCAGCAGGCCGTCGGCCCCGTGCAGTTGGGTGCCCGGCGCGAGGTGCTGCCAGCGCAGCAGGAAGCGGACGAAGTCGGCGGTCGAGACGGGCTCGATCTCGCGGCGCAGGCTGCCGATGGTCAGGCGGTGGATGCGCGCGAGGACGCGGCGGTTGCACCACTCGACCTCCTTCCCGTCCCCGTTTCCCGCCGCCGGGGTGAACCGGCCGCGCAGGATCTGTCCCTCGCCCTCGAGGCGGGTCAGGCCGGCCTCGACGAGGGCCGGCGGCAGCGCGAGCCGCTCGGCCATGCCCGACGCCGTCACCGGCCCCGTCGACTCCAACCAGCCGCGCAGCAGCTCCGCCGCCGCGGTCTCCCGGTCCGCGGGACCGGCCGGGCCGACGTCCGGCAACTCCGGGTCCACGACCTCCCCCGGATAGAGGCAGCGAACGAGGCCGAGGCGCTCGGTGGGCACCCAAAGCCGGGTCCCGCCGACCCGCAGCACGCCCGCCCGCCGGGACGCGGCGAGGGCGTCGAGCCACACCGCCCACTCCGCGACCGGGGGCAGCGCCACCAGGGTCAGCAGCGCGTCGTGCAGCTCGTCGGGGTCGCGGACCACCGGCCACGACTCGTCGGCGACGGTGGCGATGGCCGCGGGGTCGAGAGCCCCCATGCCGCCGGGGTCGCCGCCCAGCGTGCGCCGAAGCTGCACCGCGCGCGCGCGGCGCTCCTCGAGGGGCGCGTCGTCGAGGAACGCGTAGGGGTTGGCGTTGAGAATCTCGTGGCTGAAGGGCGAGGGCTCGGCGGTGTCGACGGCGCGGGTGCGGACGGCCCCCGACTCGATGCCCGCGAGCAGCGCGCGCAGCCCGTCGAGGTCCATCGCCTCGTGCAGGCAGTCGCGCACCGTCTCGTTGACGAGGGGGTGGTCGGGGATGCGGATGTCGCCGGTGAGGTTCTCCTGGCAGGCGACCTGGTCGGGGAACACCGACGCGAGCAGGTCGTCGGACCGCATGCGCTGGATCGGCGGCGGCACCTTGCGCCCGCCCTGGAACCGCAGCACCGCGAGGGCGCGCGACGCGTTCCACCGCCACCGGGTTCCGAACATCGGCGACGGCAGCATCGCCTGGGTCAGCACCTCCTCGACGGTGTCGACGGTGAGGAACCGGAAGATGACCTCCAGGGGGAAGCTGTGCTGCTCGGCGAGCGAGATGACGATGCCGTTGTCGGTCGCCGCCGCCTGCAGCTCGAAGTTGAACGAGCGGCAGAACCGCTTGCGGAGGGCGAGCCCCCACGCGCGGTTGATGCGGGCGCCGAACGGGGCGTGCACGACGAGCTGCATCCCCCCGCCCTCGTCGAAGAACCGCTCGGCCACCACCGTGCGGTCGGCCGGCACCGCGCCGAGGGCGCCGGCGCCCGCCCGCACGTAGGCCGCCGCCTGCTCGGCCCCGGCGCGGTCCAGGCCGCAGGCATCCGTCAGCCACGCCGCCGCGCGCTTCAGGTCATCGTCCTCGCCTTCCCAGCCGTCGGTCGCGCCCTCCGCCGGCCCCGGTCCCGAACCGCCGGGAGGCCCCGCCAAGTCCCCGTTCCCGCCGTCGGCGCCGGGCGCGTGCGCACCCGCCATCTCCGCGATCCGCTCGCGCAGGCGGGAGACCTCCTCCGACAGCTCCGGCGTGCGCCCCGGCGCCTCCCCGCGCCAGAACGGCAGCGACGGAGCCGCGCCGTGGGCGTCCTCGACCCGGAGCCGGCCCGACTCGACCCGGCGGATGCGCCACGACGTGGTCCCGAGCAGGAAAATGTCGCCGGCAAGGCTCTCGACCGCGAAGTCCTCGTCGACGGTCCCCACCGTCGTCTGGTCGGGCTCGGCGACAACGAGGTAGTTGGCGTTGTCAGGAATGGCGCCGCCCCCGGTGATGGCGGCGATGCGGGCGCCGCGCCGGCCGCGGACGGTGCCGTTGACGCGGTCGCGGTGCAGGTACGCCCCCGAGCGCCCGCGCGACGTGGCGATGCCGTCCGACAGCATGTCCACGACCGCCTCGAACGCGGGCCGCGGCAGCACCGCGTAAGGGGCCGCCCCGCGCACCAGCGCGAAGAGGTCGTCGACCGGCCACGTCTCGGACGCGCACGCGGCCACGAGCTGCTGCGCGAGCACGTCGAGGGGCCAGTCGGGGACTTCCAGTTGATCGAGCCGCCCCTGCCGGATGGCGTGGACGAGGGCCGCGCATTCGACGAGCTCGTCGCGGGTCGTCGCGAAGAGCCGTCCGCGGGGCACGTGGGCGCCGTCGCCGGCATCGACGTGATGCCCGGAACGGCCGATGCGCTGCAGGGCGACGGCGATCGACCGCGGCGACCCGATCTGGCAGACGAGGTCGACCGTGCCCACGTCGATGCCGAGCTCCAGCGACGCGGTGGCCACGACGGCGCGCAGCTCGCCGCTCTTGAGCCGCCGCTCGGCGTCCTGGCGGATGCGGCGCGAGAGGCTGCCGTGGTGGGCGAGCACCGCCTCGTCGCCCAGGCGCTCCTCCAGGTGGTGGGCCACCCGCTCGCACAGCCGCCGCGTGTTGACGAAGACGAGGGTGGTGCGGTGGGCGAGGATCAGCTCGGCGATGCGGTCGTAGATCTCCCCCCACATCTCGTTTGTGGCCACGACGCCGAGCTCGTCGCGCGGCACTTCGACGGCGAGGTCGAGCCGCCGCCGGTGCCCGCTGTCGATCACCGTCACGGAACCGGAAACGGGGTCCGGGGCCCGACCCGACGCCTCGCCGCCCACCGGGTCCGCCGTCCCATCGGCACCCCTCGGGCCCTCCCCGACATCGGCGGAGGCGATCTCCGGCCGCGGCAGCCGGCCGGGAGGGGCAGGTGCCGCCACCGGGCGCTCGGACGCCTCGGCGACCATGGTCCCCTGCAGGAACCGAGCGACCGCCTCGATCGGCCGCACGGTGGCCGACAAGCCGACGCGCTGCGGGCGGGGCCTCCCCGCCTTGCGGACGAGGTCGTCGAGGCGGGCCAAGGTCAGCGCGAGATGCGACCCCCGCTTGTCGTCGGCGAGGGCGTGGATCTCGTCGACGATGACCGTCTCGGCATGGCGCAGCGCGGCGCGGCTGCGTTCGGCCGTCAGCAGGATGAACAGCGACTCCGGGGTGGTGACGAGGATGTGCGGCGGGCGGCGCACCATCCGCTCGCGCTCCCAGGCGGGGGTGTCGCCGGTGCGCACCGCGGTGCGGATGCCGGGGGCGGGCATGCCCCGCTCGAACGCGAGCTGCTCGAGCTCGGCGAGCGGGGTCTCGAGGTTGCGCCCGATGTCGTTGCTGAGCGCCTTGAGGGGCGACACGTAGACGACCTCGACGCGGTCGTCAAGGCGCCCGGCGAGGCCCGCCGCCACCAGGCGGTCGAGGCAGATGAGGAAGGCGGCGAGGGTCTTCCCGGAGCCGGTGGGGGCCGACACCAGCACATCGCGGCCGGCCCGGATCGCCGGCCAGGCCCGGAGCTGCGGCGCGGTGGCGGCGGCGAACCGCCCCCGGAACCACTCGGCGGTCAGGGGATGGAAGTCCTGCATGGCGCGACCGCCGGCCCCGGCCTTGTCCGCCGCCGCCGGGCAGGATCCACGGGGCTGTCAGTCGCGACGCCGGCGCGACCCGCCGCCGCGGGACCTGCCGCCGCCGCGGGGGGGGCCGCCGCGCGGCTTCGACGCCTCCGACGGCGGCGGCGGCGGATTCAACTTGAAGTAGCGGTCGCACGCGGCGCGGAACCGTTCGGAGAGCCGCCGCCCGGCGTCGCCGGGAATCGTCCCGAGGGCGCGCCGCTCCGCCTGCAGCCGCCGCACCGTCTCCGCGTCCTCCCGCCGCTTCGCCTCCGCGTCGGCCCGCCCGCCCATGGTGTTGCTGGCCAGCGCCTCCCGCAACCGCGCGGCGAGGATCTCCGACGGCGAACGCCCCTCCGCGGACGGCGATTTCTCTTCCTGCCGGATCATCGATTCGACGCGCTCGCAGAGCCGATCGAGGGCCGGGACGTGGCGGGCGGGGTCGAGGTCGGTGCCCGCGAACGCGCCCGGGAACCGCGCGACGACGCGGCCGAGGGCGGCGTCGAACCGCGCCGCCAGGCTGCGCTCCTGCGGCCGCGGGATCGGCTCCATGCCGCGCCATTCGGTCCGAATAGCCTGGACGGTCTCCGCGAGGTCGGGCGGCGGTCCGTCAACGCCGCCGCCGGTCGACGCCGCCGGCCCGGGCGCGCTGGCCGCGGTCTCCGCAGCATCGGCCGGCGACCCGCCATCGGCATCGCCGCCGGTCGATGCCGCCATCGCGGGCGCGCTGACCGCACTCTCCCCCGGACCGGCCGGCGGCCCGGCATCGGCAACGCCGCCGGTCGATGCCGCCATCGCGGGCGCGCTGACCGCAGTCTCCGCGGAATCGGCCGGCGGCCTGTCATCGGCATCGCCACCGGTCGGCACCGCCGGCGCGGGCGGGCTGACCACGGTCTCCGCGGGATCGGTCGACGGCCCCGTAGCGGCCACGGCGTCCGCACCACCTTCGCCGCCGGCCCCGCCATCGCCGCCGCCGGCCCCGCCATCGCCGCCGCCGTCAGCCCCGGCCTCGGACGCGAGCCCTTCGAGGCGCTCGCACAACGCGGCGCGGGCGCGGATGTGCTCGGCGAAGGGCGCGTCCACGGCTTCGCGGGCCCGCGTGTAGACCTGGTCGCACGCGGCGCGGAAGCGCTGCCACAACGTTTCGGAGCGCGAGCGGCGCACCGGCCCCACCGTCTTCCACTCGGCCTGCAGGCGCCTGACCGCCGCCTTGGCCGCGTCGAGGTCGGTCTCGTCGGCCAGCGCCTCCGCCTTGGCGCACAGCTCCTCCTTCGACTGCGCGTTCTTCGCCCAGACCTGCTTGCGCTCCGCGAGGTCCTGCCGGCGTCGGCGGAAGAAGTGGCCGCAGGCGGCCCGGAACCGGTTCCAGACCTCGCGCTCGTCCTTGCGGGTCGCCGCGCCCACCTGCTTCCACTGCTCCTGCATCTCGGTGATGCGCTGCGCGGCCTTGATCCACTCCGTCGACTCGGCCAGCTTCTCGGCCTCTTCGCACAGCGCGACCTTCTTCGCGAGGTTCTCGCCGCGCGCCGCGTCCTGCGCCGCGCGGTGGGCCTCGAACCGGGGATGCAGGGCGTCGTGGGCGGCCTTGAAGCGCCGCCAGACGTCGTTGTCCTCGTCGCGGGAGACGTCGCTCGCCTGCCGCCACTCGCTCATGATCTGCCGGAACTCGCGCGCGAACGCCTCGTCGTCCTCCTCGCCGCGCGCGCCGAGCGCCTCGAGGCGCTCGCACAGCGCCGCCTGCAACCCGACGTTGGCCCACTGCTTCCATTCGACGAGCCCGCGCAGCTCGCGGACCCGGCCCGTCAGCCCGGTCTGGGCCGCGCGGAGCCGATTGGTCAGGGCCTCGCGGTCTTGGCGCGCCGGCAGCCGCCCCAGGTTGCCGAGCAGGGAGCGCGTGAGGCGCAGATAGCTCTCGGCGTCCTTCAACTCGAGTTGCTCGTCGGCCACCGCCCGCTCGATCTCGTCGCAGCGGGCCTTCTGCTTGACGAGGTTGGCCTGCTCGCGGCGGCGGCGGGCCTCGCGGGCGGCGAACAGGCGGTCGCCCCGCTTCTGCTCCGCCGCCGCCACCCGCGGAGCCAGCTCCGCCAACTCGCCCGGGGTGGACTCTCCGGCCAGCGCCGCCCACTCGCCGTGCGGCGCCTTCCATCCGGTCGTCAGCTCTTCGAGGTCCTGGGTCGCGCTCACCGCCTCGAGCCGCTCCGCCAAGGCCGTCAGCCGGACGACGCGGGCCGCCGCGGTGCGGCGCCGCTCGACCTGCCGGTCGGCGGTCGCCGCCAGATCGGCGAACCTCCGCTCGACCTGCGTGGAGGCGTCTCCCTGCGCGTGGTCGGCGCCAGCCGCGGCATCGCCGCCGCCGGGCGGGACCTCGGGCAGCGCCGCCCACTCCGCGCGCACGACGGCGATCTCGGCCGCGAGGGCGTCGGCGCCGCGGGTCTCGTCGGCGGCGAGCGCGGTCAGCCGGTCGCACAGCGCGGCGCGCACCGCGAGGGCCTCGCCGCGCACCTGACGTTGCCGGTCCGCGGCGCTCCGCGCGGCGTCGAGGCGCGCCAAGTGGTCGAGCCCCGCCGCCACCGCCGCCCGCCAGCGCTCCGCCACCGCGGCATCCGCATCGGCCGGCGCCTCCACCGCCGACGCAGCCGCTGCGGGCGGCGCATCGATGACCGCCGCATCGCCGGCAGCCGGCGCATCGGTGACCGCCGCGGCATCGGGGGCCGCCGCACCGGTGACCACCGCATCGACCGCAGCCGACGCATCAGCGACCGCGGCATCGCCGAGGACGGGCGCATCGGTGACCGCCGCATCGCCGGCGGCCCGCGCATCGACGACCGCGGCATCGGTGACCGCCGCATCGACGACGGGCGGCGTATCGGTGACCGCCGCATCGCCAGCGGCCGGCGCATCGGCCGCGGCGGCCGCCACGGCCGTCCCACTGTCGGCCGGCCCGTCGGACGCGACCGGCGCCCCGCCGACAGCCGCCCCTTCCGCGACGGCCGGCTCCTCGGCGGCGGCGTGCGCTTCCGGGGCGGCGTGCTCCCCAGCGGCGACCGGTGCCGCGGATCCGGCCGACGCCCCGGCCCCGCCGCTCCCCCCGTCGTCTTCCAGCTCCCGCCAGTCGCGCTCCGCCTGATCGAGCGCGGCGGTCACCTCGTCCCACCGATCGACCCCGACCAGCGCCTCGACGCGCTCGCACAGCGCCTCGCGGCGGTGCCGCCGCTCGTCCGCGGTCATGGGGACGGGCCGGGCGTCGAGCTCGGCGAGGGCGGTCTTCGCGCGCCGCGACACCGGCTTCGTGCGGGCGCGGACGGCGATGGTCCTCAGCAGATCCCGGTCGGCGGGGCCCAGGGGGACGAGCCGCTCGAACGCGGCCAAGGCGATCTCGCGATGGTCGGTCTTGACCGCCACGGCCACCAGCTCGCCGCGGTCGTCGAGCCGGTCGAGGGCCGCCGCGCGCACCTCGCGGTGCGTCGACCGCCGGGCGACGGCGCCGATCGCCTTCTGGGATTCGAGGCGCCCGAGGGCCGAGCGGCAGACCGCCTCGATGCGGGCCGTGCGCGCGACCTCGCCGAGGTCGCGGGGCTCCGACAGCCCCGCCAGCGCGGCCTCGCCCACGTCGGGCTCCGTCGCCTCGACCGCGATCTCCCGCAACATCGAGGCCGCCTCGTCCCGGACCTGCCCGTCGGTGTCCGTCCGCGCGATCCGGCCGATCGTCTCGGGGTCGGACAGGCGGCCGACCGCGGCCAGCCTCACCCCGGCGTCGGCATCCTCCGACGCGATCGCCGCGAACACGTCCTGAGCGTCGTTCTCCAGGCCGTCCACGGCCGACGCCCGCACCTGCGGATCCTCGTGCTGCCAGTCGGGCTGGCCGCGCAATCGGTCGAGCAAACTCATAAGGTTGTTCTCTGTGGGACGCGCCGTCCCGCCGCGGGCGCCGAGGCGCGACCGGCCGGCGGTCGTCGCCGACGGCGCCGCGCTAGCCCGGAGAGCGTCGCCTGCGGTTCCGCTCGCCGCCCAACCAATCCTACAGGAGTCCGCGCCGTTCTACGGCGCAGACCCCTGGACAGCGCCAAGGGGAATTATGCATACTCGGGGCCAAAAGTGGAGGGTGGCGCTTGCCCGCGGAGGGATCGGGCAACCGGCTCGTGACGGGCCGGGCGCCGATCCCGGGAATCCACGCGGTTGGATCAGAGGTACCGGATATTGGATGAGCGACCCCGGCGTTGCTCCCGCCCCGGCGTCGCCCCGGAGGAGCGATTCGTCGCTTCTGAACGAGCGATCCGTCGCTCCAACGGCCAAAGGAGGCCCTTCATGTCGCACCGACCTCTCGCGTTCCTCGTGATCTGCGGCCTCGCCGCCATTCTGGCCGCCCCGCCGGCCGCCGCCCAGAACCCCGTCGTCGTGATCGAGACCAGCCTCGGCTCGATCACCGCCGAACTCGACCGCCGGAGCGCCCCGGTCTCGGTGGCCAACTTCCTCGCCTACGCCGAGAGCGGCTTCTACGACGGCACCATCTTCCATCGGGTGATCAGGGGCTTCATGATCCAGGGCGGCGGCATGACGGCCGACCTGCAGAGGAAGGAGACCCGCGCCCCGATACGGAACGAGGCGACGAACGGGCTCTCGAACGACCGGGGCACGCTGGCGATGGCCCGCACCAACGTCGTCGACAGCGCCACCGCGCAGTTCTTCATCAACACCGTCGACAACCCCGGGCTCAACAACCGCGGCACCGACCCCGGCAGCTACGGCTACGCGGTGTTCGGACGGGTGACCGACGGCATGGACGTCGTCGACCGGATCGAGAGCTCGTCGACCGGGCGCCGCGGCCCGTTCAACGACGTACCCAACACGACGATCGAGATCCTCTCGGTTACCGTGCGGTAGGAGTCTGCGCCGTAGAACGGCGCGGACTCCTGTAGGATTGGTTGGGCGGCGATCGGAGCCGCGGGCGACGCTCTCCGGGCTAGCGGCTAGCGGCGCACCGGACCAACGACGACCCGCCGGCCGCCAGGCCGGCGGAAACCCCGCGAAAACCAGTGAAGGAGCACGTAGTGTATCTACGCATCCGCCCCGTACCCCGGGCGACGTCCCCGCGCCCGCTCCACCCCACCGACCGTCGACGAGCCCGCGGGGCCGGACGCCTGCTGTCGGCCTGCGTCCTCGCCGCGCTGCTGGCCGCGCCCGCGGCGGGCCAGCAAATGCCCCCGAACCCCCGGGTCCTGGTCGACACCAGCCTCGGGAGCTTCGAGATGGAGCTGTTCCGGGACCGCGTCCCGGCGACGGTGGTCAACTTCCTCGTCTACGTGCGCGACGGCTACTACGACGGCACCGTGTTCCATCGGATCCTCCGCGACGTGATCGTGCAGGGCGGCGGCTTCGCCGTCGGCGCGGACGATCAGCTCGAGCCGAAGCTCGAAGGGCTCCGCGGCACCATCATCAACCAGGCGAGCCGCCGGCTGCTGAACCTGCGCGGCACGGTGGCGATGGCGCGGGGCGCCGCGCCCGACAGCGCCCGGCAGCAGTTCTTCATCAACCTCGACAACAACGAGAATTTCGACTACCGGAACAGCCTGCCGTCGGGCGTCGGCTACGCGGTCTTCGGCCGGGTGACCGACGGCATGGACGTCGTCGACCGGATCGGCCGGGTCAGGACGGGCCGCCAGGGCGGGATGCAGGACGTTCCACGCGAGCCGATCGTCATCAACTCCATCACCCGCGTCGAACCCGGCTAGCAGTTTGCGCCGTAGAACGGCGCGGACTCCCGGACGCCTGGAGGTCGGGTTGGGCGCCAAACGGAGGCGAAAGCGCCGATTGGCGACCGCCGGGCCGCCGGGGGCGGGGGGGGCGATCCGATAACGACGAAGCCCGCTGACCATGTCGGATCGCACCCCCCCGCCCGGCGACGACACCGCGCTCGAACGCCGCATCCTGGAGCTGGTCGGCCGACTGGCGGCGGAGCTCCGCCCGGGGTCGGCCGCCGCCGGCGTCAACCCGGACGATTCGCTGGAACGCGACCTCGGGCTGAGCTCCCTCGAGCAGGTCGAGCTGCTCAGCCGCATCGAACGC
Source organism: Vicinamibacterales bacterium (assembly GCA_963664545.2). Taxonomy (GTDB): domain Bacteria; phylum Acidobacteriota; class Vicinamibacteria; order Vicinamibacterales; family UBA8438; genus JAJEEA01. The sequence goes on from OY761475.2 coordinate 6,991,675, forward strand.
GCCACCGGCGTCCGGGTAGCCGACACCGTGCTCGGGGCGGTCGACACCCCCGCGGACCTGGTACGGGCGGTGGTCACGGCCGAGCCGGGGGTCTCGGAGACGCCGCCCTCGGTGCGGCCGGCCCTGGGGACGGCCGCGGCCGCCCCGGACACCGCGGAGACCCTCGTCGACGTCCTCGAGTGGCACGCCCGCGCCTCGCCCGACCGGCCCCACATCAGCCTGCGGGCCGACGACGGCCCCGAGCGGACCCTCACCTACGCCTGGTTGTGGCGCCGCGCCGCGGCGGTGGCCGCCGCGCTACGCGCCCGGGGTATCGGCCAGCGCGACACCGTGGCGATCATGCTTCGCACCGAGGCGGCGTTCTTCCCCGCCTTCTTCGGGACGCTGCTCGCGGGGGCCGTCCCGGTGCCCGTGTACCCGCCGTTCCGGCCCGACCGGATCGCCGAGTACGCGCAGCGGCAGGGCCGCATCCTGTCGAACGCCGGGGCCCGCCTGCTCATCACCTTCGCCGCCGTCGAGCGTCTGGGGACCCTGCTGCGGGGACAGGTTCCGACGCTTTCCGACGTCGTGACCCTCGACGACCTCGCGCCCGAGGGCCCCGACGAGGGCCCCCTGCCGGACCGCCCCTCGAGCTGGCTGACCGGCGGCGACCCGGCGCTCATCCAGTACACGTCGGGCAGCACCGGCCAGCCGAAGGGCGTGCTGCTGACGCACGCGAACCTGCTCGCGAACATCCGCGCCATCCGGGACGGGCTCGCCATCCGGCCGGACGACGCGGCCGTGAGCTGGCTGCCCCTCTATCACGACATGGGGCTCATCGGCGCGTGGCTGGGCTGCCTCTACGCCGGCATCCCCGTCGCCATCCTGTCGCCGCTCGCGTTCCTGTCGCGCCCCGCCCGCTGGCTGTGGGCCATCCACGAGCATCGGGCGACCCTCTCGGTGGCGCCGAACTTCGCCTTCGACCTGTGCGCCGCCAAGGTCGCGGACGAGGAGATCGCGGGCCTCGATCTCGGGTCGCTCCGCGTCCTCCTCAACGGGTCGGAGGCGATCGCGCCCCGCACGCTGACCCGCTTCGCCGAGCGCTTCGCCCCGGCCGGACTGCGGCCCGACGCCCTGCGGCCGGTGTACGGGCTGGCCGAGTGCTCGGTCGGCCTCGCCGTCACCCCGCGGCGTCATCCACCGCGCGTGGATCGGATCGACAAGGCGTTCCGCGCCACCGGGCGGGCGGCGCCGAGCGGCGGGCCGGACGCGCTCGAGTTCGTGTCGTGCGGCATCCCCCTGCCGCGGCACGAGATCCGGATCGCCGACGCGGCGGGGGCGCGGCTCGACGAACGGCGGGAAGGGCGGGTGCAGTTCCGCGGCCCCTCGACGATGGCCGGCTACTACCGCAACCCCGACGCGACCCGGGCCGTCACCACCGACGACGGCTGGCTCGATTCGGGGGACCTCGGCTACGTCGCCGACGGGGAGCTGTTCCTGACGGGGCGGCGGAAGGACATCGTCATCAAGGCGGGACGCAACATCTATCCGCACGAGGCCGAGACGGTCGTCGACGCGGTGGACGGCGTGCGCAAGGGCTGCGTCGCCGCGTTCGGGGTCCCCGACGCCGCCCTGGGGACCGAGCGGCTCGTGGTGGTGGCCGAGACCCGCGTCACCGAGCCGGCCCGGCGCGAGCAAGTCCGCCGGGAGATACTCGAGCGGGTGGCCGGCGCCCTCGGCGTCCCGCCGGACACCATCGTGCTGGCCCGTCCGGGGTCCGTGCTCAAAACATCGAGCGGCAAGGTGCGCCGGGGCGCGACCCGCGACGCCTGGCTCGCGGGGACGCTCGACCGCGGCCCCGACTCGATCGCACGCCAATGGGCGGCGATGCTCTGGCGGGCCGCGCGCGGGCACTGCGGCCGCGCCGCGGATCTCCTGCTGAGGTCCGCCTACACCCTCTACATGGTCGTCCTGCTGGCGCTGCTGGTGCCCCCGCTGTGGCTCCTGGTGCGAACGAGCCCCCGCCCCGCCGCGGCCCGGCGCTGGCTGGGCCGGTCCGCGCGGATTCTCGCCGCAGTCTCGCTCTCGCGGGTCACCGCGGACGGGCTCGGACACCTCCGCGGCCTAGGGCCGGCCGTCTTCGTAGCCAACCACGCGAGCTTCGCCGACGTGGCGGTGGTGCTCGCCACCCTCCCCGCCGGCTTCCGCTTCGCCGCGAAGGGCCGGCTGGCGACTTATCCGATCCTGAGGACCATCATCCGCCGAGGCGGCTACCTGCGGATCGAGAAGACCGCGCTGTCGCAGCGCATGGCGGGCGCCGACGAGGTCCGCACCACCCTGGCCGACGGCGATTCGATGTTCGTGTTCCCGGAAGGGCGGTTCGTCCGGGCGCCGGGCCTGCTGCCGTTCCGGCTCGGCGCGTTCCGCGCCGCAGCCGAGGCGGGACGCCCGGTGGTCCCGGTGGCCCTGGCCGGCACGCGGCGGATGTTCCCGGCGGGAACCCTGTTGCTGCGGCCCGGCCGCATCCGCGTCGTGGTGGGGGCTCCGCTGCGCCCGCGGAGCGCGGACTGGAGCGAGGTCGTCCGGCTGCGGGACGAGGCGCGGCGGGCGATCGCGAAGGATGCGGGCGAGGAGTAGGCGGCGCAGGGACGGCGGGGCGCAGCGCGTCACGCCTCGATGTTCGGATACTGGCCCGGACTACGGCCGCCCAATCGACGACCGGTCAAAGCCTCGGCGGCCCTGACATTCGGTCATGACGGGCCACCCGCCCCTTGTGGGAAGAGCCGCATGACGGTCAGGACGAGTCCGAGCACCACGATGCCGACGCCGATCGCCCAGCGCATGGCGGCGAGCTCCGAGTTCAGCGCCTTGAGTCCGGCGTCGAGCTTGGCGCTCTGCGACTGGAGTTCGGCCGCGAGCTCGGCCCTCTGAGCGTCGAGTCTGGCGTTTTGAGCATCGAGCTTCGCCTCGACTCTGGCGATGAGGTTCGCGGCGGCCATGTTCTGAATCTCCTGCACGACAGTATACGCCTCTTCTTCGCTGAGATCGGTGTTGCGAAGCAGCAGCAGGACAGGCGTTTGTCGTCGGTGTCGGGAAGGTCGGCCATGTCATGCTCCCGTGGGCGGCGGCGCGTTCCTGCGTGATCTGCACGTGCCCGCCATCGTCAGGTCGCGAGCACCATCCGTCCGACCGCCCGGCCCGCGCGAAGATCGTCGAGGGCCGCCTGCGCGTCGGCCAGAGGCCGCGGGGCGACCGGGATGGACGGTGCCCGGCCCTCCGCGGCGAGGCGCATCAGCTCGCGCATCTCCGCGAGGCTGCCGACGTACGACCCCTGCACGGTGAGGCTGCGCAGCGGCCAGAGCGGCAGGGACGCCCGCAGCTCTCCGCCGAAGAGGCCCACCACGACGAGCAGACCGCCGGTGGCGAGGACGCCGAGCCCGAGGGCCGCGCTCGTCTCCGACCCCACGAAGTCGATGACCGCCGCGGCACCGCCGCCGGTCGCCCGGCGGACTTGCTTCGCCGCGTCCGGTGCCCGCGCATCGACGACCTCGGCCCCGGCCTCGGCCGCCGCGTGCAACGTCGCGTCGTCGACGTCGGAGACGACGATGGACGCGCCGGTCAGCGCCTGGGCGAGCCGCAGGGCCGCGAAGCCGACCCCCCCGAGGCCGACGATGACGAGGGGGCCCCGCCCGACCCGCGCCTGGACCTTCCGCACCGCGCCGAACGCGGTGAGCCCCGAGCAGGCGTAGGTGCAGGCGAGGGTCACCGGCAGATCGCCGGCCGCGAAGAGGTAGCGGGGATGCGGCACCAGCACGTGGTCGCTGAACCCGCCGGCCCGGGTGACTCCGAGGGCCAGAGGCCGCGGACACAGATGCTCGTGCCCCGACCCGCACGTGCCGCACTCGCCGCAGCCGATCCAGGGGTAGGCGACGTAGCGCGCCCCCAGCTCGACACCCTCGGCGTCCGGACCGCGGGCGGCGGCCGCGCCGGCGATCTCGTGCCCCAGCGTCAGCGGCAGCGTCCGCCCCTTCGACAGGTCCAGCCGCCGGCCGCCCCCCATGTCGAAGAACCCGTCCTGCAGGTGGAGGTCGCTGTGGCACACCCCGCAGGCCTCGATGCGGAGAAGCACCTCGGTCCCCGCCGGCTCCGGCGGGGAACCCTCGACACGTTCCAGGGGACCGCCGAACCGGGTAAGCTGATAGCTGATCATCGTCGACTCTCCGCGCCCACACGGTAAACCGCGTTCGGCCTGCCGTCGTCGCGGACGGTCAGGCGTCCCCGTCCGCCAGCCGGTCGAGGGCGGCCCCGGTTACGCGATAGACCGTCCAGCCGTCCATCGGCACCGCACCGGCCCGACGGTAGGACCGGATCGCTGGCTCGTTCCAGTCCAGCACCGCCCACTCGAAGCGGCGGCAGCCCCGCTCGCGCGCGAGCCGGGCGAGGTGGCGGAGCAGGCGGCGCCCGACGCCGCGGCCCCGGTGCTCCGGCCGCACGTAGAGGTCTTCGAGATAGAGGCCCCGCTTCCCCGCGAACGTCGAGAAGTTGTGGAAGTAGAGCGCGAAGCCGGCCGGCCGGCCCCCGACCATCGCCATCACCGCCTCGGCGCCGGGCGCGGGACCGAAGAGCGCCTCCCGGATGTCGGACTCGGTGGCCGTGACCTGGTCGGCCAGCCGCTCGTACTCGGCCAACTCGCGGATGAGGGCGAGGACGAGCGGCACGTCCGCCTCGACGGCGGGCCGGATACGGCACGGAGGCGCGTCCCGTTCGCCCATGGCTCCGCCTCAGGCCGGCGCCGCCGCGAGCGCCCGGTCGAGGTCGGCCAGCAGATCTTCGACCGCCTCGATGCCGATCGACAGCCGCAGCAGGTCGTCGGGCACCCGCGTGCCCGGCCCCTCGACCGGCGCGCGGTGCTCGACCAGGCTCTCGACGCCGCCCAGCGACGTGGCGTTCCGGAACAGCCGCAGCGCGCCGGCCACCTGTTTCGCGACCGCCTCGCCGCCCCGCGGGCGGAACGACAGGAGCATCCCGAACCCCCCCGACATCTGCCGCGCCGCCACCGCGTGCCCCGGGTGCGACGGCAGCCCCGGGTAGTGGACCTCGAGCACGGCGGGATGCGCCGCCAGCCGCTCGGCGATGCACATCGCGTTGTCCGCCGAGCGCGGGACGCGGAGGAACAGGGTCCGCATGCCGCGCAGCAGCAGCCACGCCTCGAAGGGCCCGAGCACCGCGCCCCGATACCCGCGGTCGTGGGCGAGCCGCTCCCACCACGCGTCGCGGCGGGCGGTGACGAGCGCCCCGGCGAGGACGTCGGCGTGACCGTTGAGCTGCTTCGTGGCCGAGTGCACCACCAGGTCGGCGCCGTGCTCGATGGGCCGGCAGAGCACCGGGGTGGCGATGGTGCCGTCCGCCACGAGCCGGGCCCCCGCGACGTGCGCCGCCTCGGCCGCCTCCTCGATGTCGGTGACCGCTGTGCTCGGGTTCGCGGGGGTCTCGATCCAGACGATCTTCGTGCGTCCGGGCCTTAGGGCCGCCTCGAGCGCGGCCAGGTCGCCGTTGGGCACCAGGTCGAGGGCGATGCGGCCGCGGCCCGCGAGCTCCTCCAGCCACCGCTGGATCGTCCAGTACATCTGCTCGGGCGCGACGACATGATCGCCGGGGTCGAGGGTCTCGAACACCGTCGTCGCGGCCGCCATCCCCGAGGCAAAGAGCAGAGCCCCCTCGCCGCCCTCCAGGCGGCTGAGCAGGGCCTCGGCCTGGTCGTAGGTCGGGTTCTGGTCACGCGTATAGGTGCGGCCGCCCGGATAGCCGCCGTCGGGCGCGCGCTCGTAGAGGGTGGACGGGTAGATGGCGGGAACCACCGACCGGGTGTTCGGCTCGACCCATCCCAGCGCCTGCGCGGCCAACGTCTCCGGGCGGTCGCTGAATCCGCCGACCGCGGCCGCTTCCGCCCCGCCGCCCGAACGATTTCGATCTTCGGTCACCGGGCTCCCATGCTATCCCAGCCGCCGGTCCTGCCGCGGAAGGTGGATCAGGCCCGGGCGGGACCGATGTCGACCTCAATGTGGCGCCACTTGCCCTGCCGGAAGCGGACCACGCTGAGGCCGCACCGGGTCATGTGGCCGATGACGATGGCGAGCCAGATGTCGCGCGACTCGAGCCCCGTCGTCGCCTGGAGGACGGCGCAGATGCCGAGGGGCACGATGACCTGCGAGACGATCGAGATGTACAGCGGGCTGCGGGTGTCGCCGGTGCCCTGCAGCCCGCCGGTGTGGGCGAGGGCGACGGTGACGAAGAGGCCGGAGACGGCGAGATAGCCGAGCAGCTCGACTCCGATGTCGACGACCGCCCCCTCGTGCATCCCGAAGATCGCGAGGAGCGGCCGCGGTATCGAGATGAAGAGAAGCCCCACCCCGCAGGCGACCATCAGGCCCATCAGGGACGCGACCCACGTCGACCGGGCGCTGCGGTCCGGGAACCCCGCCCCGAGGTTCTGGCCGGCCACCGCCGCGGTGGCCCCCATCAACCCGACCGAGGTCCACGTGATCAGCGAGAAGAGCTCCGTGTACGACACCGCGTAGGCGGCCTGGGCGGCGGCGCTCTCCTGGAGCGAGCCGATGAACCGGAGCATGAGCACACCGCCGAGGTTCATCACGATGCCCTGGAAGCCGGCGGGCAGGCCGAACCGGAACAGCGACCGGATGATCTCGAGGTTCGGCCGGTACGACATCGTCCGCGAGAAGTGGATGACGAGCCGGTCCGAGAACAGCAGCCACAGGAAGACGGCGGCGGTGATGCCGCTCGCGATGGCCGTGCCCATCGCCGCGCCGCGGGTGCCGAACGCGGGGATCGGCCCCAACCCCCGGATCAGCACCACGTTGAACACGATGTTCATCGCGGTCATCGCGATGCCGAGGCGCATCGGGGTCTTCGCGTCGCCGGCCGCCCGCAGGGCCCCGCCGAACATGAAGAACAGCAGCATGCCGATGCTGAACACGAACAGGATGCGGATGTACGGCAACGCCTCCGTCTGCACCTCGGGGGCGGCGTTGATCAGGTTCAGCAGCGTCGGGGCGAGCCAGTAGCCGATCGGGGCCATGACCCCGACGGCGAGGACGACGGCGACGAGGAACGCCTGGTAGACCGACTGGTTGACCTTGTCGGGCTCGTCCGCCCCCGCGAACCGCGCCACCAGCACCCCCATGCCCGTGAACACCGACGCCACGAACACGATGACGAGGATGAAGATCTGGAGGCTGACGCCGATGGCGGCGTTGCCGGTGTGGCCGACGAAGTTGCCCACCATCGCCTGGTCGATGATGCCCTGCAGCCCGCCGATGACGTTCTGCACCATCGTCGGCCACGCGAGCCGCCACACGGCGCGGGTCAGCGGACCCTCGACGATCGAGCGGTCGAACTTCGACTTGGCGGGGGCGGTGTCGGGCATGCGGCGCTCAAGCGGTCGAACGGCGGCTCTCCCGGGGAGGAACGACCGGCGCCGGACCGGGGCTGGCGACGGCGGTGATGCGCGGCCCGGCCGCCCATCGTCAGCGCGGGAACGGATTCGTTACGGACACCCTCATCGAACGCCGGAAGTCTACGCCGCCAGCGGTGGAGACTTCCGGCAGGTTGGTTGGGGTCGATCGGAGCCGCAGGCGACGATTTCCGGGCTAGGATAGAAGCCCGGATCGTGGAAGCAGCCCCGACACTGTATCAGATCGAAGCCCGGCTCCGCGCCGCGCTCGAAGACCCGACGCCGCGTCCAGAGGTTCACGCCGCCCTCGCCCCCCGCCCGCGGCGGGGCTGGCGGGCCGGGGTGGTCCCGTCGCCGACCCGTCCCGCCGCCGCCCTGGTCCTGCTCTACCCTATAGACGCGCGCGTCCACGTCGTGCTTACCCGGCGGGCGGAGACCCTCGGCACGCACGCGGGCCAGATCTCGCTGCCGGGCGGCGCGGTCGACGCGGACGAGACCATCGAGGCGGCGGCCCTGCGCGAGGCGCGCGAGGAGATCGGCGTCGGGGCGGGGCCGCGGGTCGTCGGGCGGCTGACCGCCCTGCACATTCCCGTCAGCAACTTCGCGCTGCACCCGGTCGCGGCCGTCGCCGACCGGCGTCCGCGGTTCGCGGCGGCGGCGGGGGAGGTCGCCCGCATCCTCGAGGCGCCGCTCGACACGCTCCGCGGGTCCCGCCGGCGCGGGTGGGGCTGGCGCGGGACGGAGATGATCGCGGTGCCCTATTTCGAGGTGCTGGGCGAACGCGTCTGGGGCGCGACCGCGATGGTGCTGGGCGAACTGCTCCACCTGCTGGGGGGCGGCGACGGAGATTCCCGGCACGACAAGAATCTCTACATGCGGTAGTCTGTATCGACGGACGCTCTACATGTAGGGGCGGAGGCAGTTGCCGCGCACGCTCCCCCGCCGATGGCCAAGAGACGCGACCCCGGCACGCCGCTCTTCGACGGTCCCGACCCCGGCGGCGGGAAGGCCCCCCCCGGGCCGCCGCCGATCGAGACGGTCGAGCTGACCGACGCGGCGCAGGCCCGCTACCTGAACTACGCGCTGTCGGTGATCACCGCGCGCGCCCTGCCCGACGTGCGCGACGGCCTCAAGCCGGTGCAGCGCCGCATCCTCTACACGATGTGGGAGCAGCGGCTGAACGCGACCGCCAAGCCCCGCAAGTCGGCCAAGGTGGTGGGCGACGTCATGGGAAGCTACCACCCCCACGGCGACACCGCGCTCTACGACACGCTGGTGCGCATGGCCCAGCCCTTCGCCCTGCGCTATCCGCTCGTCGACGGACACGGCAACTTCGGCTCGCTCGACGGCGACGGCGCCGCCGCCATGCGCTACACCGAGTGCCGCCTCGCCCCCCCGAGCGCGGAGCTGCTCGACGAGATCGACCGCGAGACGGTGCCGTTCCGGCCCAACTACGACGGCACCCGCACCGAGCCGGTGGTGCTGCCGGCGCGCCTGCCGAACCTGCTCGTGAACGGTGCCACCGGCATCGCCGTCGGCATGGCCACCAACATCCCCCCGCACCACGCCGGCGAGGTGTGCGCGGCCTTGCTCGCGCTGCTCGACGACCGCGAGCTGAGCAGCGCCCGGCTCTGCCGGCACATCAAGGGGCCGGACTTCCCCACCGGGGGGCGGATCCTGAACACGCCGGACGAGCTGGCGCGCATCTACGAGACCGGCAGCGGGGCGGTCCGCGTCCGCGCCACCTGGGAGGAGGGGCCGAAGACCCGCGGCAGCCGGACCCTCTACGTCACGAGCATCCCCTACGCGGTGAACAAGGCCCAGCTCGTGGAGCGGATCGCCGAGGTCGTCCTCGCCCGCAAGCTCCCGCCCCTGCTCGACGTGAAGGACGTCTCGACCGACGACGTGCGCATCGCCCTGGAGATCAAGCGGGACGCCGACGAGCGGATGGTCATGGCGTACCTGTTCAAGCACACGCCCCTGCAGACGAGCTTCGCGGTCAATCTGACGTGCCTCGTGCCGACGGAGCAGCCCGAGGTCGGCCGGCCCCAGCGCCTCGACCTGCACCAGGTCCTGTGGCACTTCCTCCGGTTCCGCCTCGACGTGGTGACCCGGCGGCTCGAGCACGAGCTGCGCGCCCTCGAGCGCCGCATCCACGTCATCGAGGGCTTCGAGAAGGTGTTCGACGCGCTCGACGAGGTGCTGCGCATCGTGCGGCGCTCCGACGGCAAGGCCGACGCGGCCCGCCGCCTCATGCGGCGCTTCGACCTCGACGCCGAGCAGACCGACGCCATCCTCGAGCTGAAGGTCTACCGGCTGGCGCGCCTCGAAATCCTCCTCATCCGCGAGGAGCTGGCCGAGAAGCGGGGCCGGGCGCGGGAGATCGGGGGGCTGCTCGGCGACGAGGACCGGCGCTGGGGGCTCGTGCGGAAGGAGATCGCCGCGATACGGGCGGCGTACGGCGACGCCAACCCCCGCCGGACCCGGATCGAGAGCGCCGACGAGGAGGCGGAGTACAGCGCCGACGACTTCATCGTGGCCGAGGACGCCATCGTCCTCGTCACCGCCGACGGCTGGATCAAGCGGCAGAAGGAGGTGCGCGACCTCGCCGCCACCCGGCTCCGGGAGGGCGACGCCCTGCTCGCGGCCCTCGCCGGCAGCACCCGCGCCACCGCCGTCTTCTTCAGCAACTTCGGGGCCGCGTACACCGCCCGCATCGTCGACGTCCCCGCCACCACCGGCCACGGCGAGCCGATCCAGAGGCTGTTCAAGCTCAAGGACCGCGAGCGCATCGTCGCCGCGATGAGCCTCGACGGGCGGGCGGCCCCGGGCATCGCGGCGGCCGGCGAGGGGGAGGTCCCGCCCCTGCACGCGGTGGCGGTGACCAGCGACGGCTACGGCCTGCGCTTCAGCCTCGAACCGTTCGCGGAGCCGAGCACCCGCGCCGGCCGGCGCTTCGCCCGCCCCGCGGCGGGGGCGGAGGTGGTGCGGGTGGCGGCCACCACCGGGGCCGAGACGATCATCGCGGCGACCGCGCGGGCGCGGGCGATGCTGTGCCCGGTCGGGGAGGTCAACTTCCTGTCGGGCCCCGGCAAGGGCGTCATCCTGATCAAGCTGCCGAAGGGGGCCGACCGGGTGCTGGGCTTCGTCGCCTCCAAGGGCGACCGCGACCTGATGACGGTCGAGACGAGCCGGGGGGCGGTCCAGACCGTGAGCACCGCGAAGTACGGGGTGTCGAGCCGGGGCGGCAAGGGCCGCGAGCTGCTGCAGCGCGGGAAGTTCACGCGGGTGATCCCGCCGCCGGTGACAGTGCCCGTGCTCGATGACTGATACGGGCGGGAGGTGTCGGCGGGAATCACCGCGCCGGGCACCGGGCGCCGGGGCCCCGGGACAAGGGAGCCATCGACAGGAACTCTCGTGAAGCCGGGAAGTCCCCGTCGACCGCAGATTGACGAACATCGGCGTCGACGACGACCGAAACACCGACCGACGATCCATGGCGAAGACCTACACCGCGAAGGACATCACCGTACTCGAAGGCCTCGAGCCGGTCCGGCGCCGGCCCGGCATGTACATCGGCGGCGTCGGCCCCGCGGGGCTGCACCACCTCGTGTGGGAGATCATCGACAACGCCATCGACGAGGCGATGAACGGGCACGCCGCCCACATCGGCGTCACCCTGCACGCCGACGGGTCGTCGGTGACGGTGACCGACGACGGGCGCGGCATCCCCGTCGATACGCACGCCCCGAGCGGACGCGGCGCCTTGGAGGTGATACTCACCACCCTCCACGCGGGCGGGAAGTTCGAGCACCGGACGTACCGCACCGCGGGCGGGCTGCACGGGGTGGGCGCGAGCGTCGTCAACGCCCTGTCGAAGGAGCTGGTCGCCACCTCGACCCGCGACGGGGCGCGCTGGGAGCAGCGCTTCGCGCGGGGCCGCCCGGCCACCCCCCTGCGCCGGCTCGGGCCGGCGCGCGGCAGCGGCACGACGATCTTCTTCCGCCCCGACGCCACCATCTTCCCGTCCACGGCGTTCGACGCCGACGTCATCGCCGAGCGGCTGAAGGTCGCCAGCTTCCTCCACCGGGGGGTGACCGTCGCGTTCGCCGACGAGGCGGCGGGGCGGACCCACCGCTTCCACCACGAGGACGGCCTCGGCGACTACGTGCGGCTGATCGTCGCCGACCGCAAGGCGGCGCCGGTGCACGAGTCCCCGTTCGGGCTCACCCGCGACCACGACGCGGGCGGTGCCCGCATCGACCTCGTGCTGCAGTGGACCGAGGCCACCGACGAGCAGCTTCGGAGCTACGTCAACGGCATCCCCACCGGCTCGGGGGGCACCCACGAGAACGGGCTGCGGGCGGGCATCGGCAAGGCCGTCCGCAACTTCGTCGAGACCCACGGCCTCACCCCGAAGGGGGTGGCGCTGACCACCGACGACATCCGCGAGGGCCTCGTCGGCGTGCTCAGCGTCTTCGTCCCCGACCCGCAGTTCCAGGGGCAGACCAAGGACCGCCTGAACAACCCCGAGCTGACCTCGATGGTCGACGGGCTCGTGCGCCCCGCCCTCGAGCACTGGCTGAACCACAACATCAGCGTCGCCGAGTCGATCGTGGCGCGCATCATCCTCGCGGCGCGGGCGCGGGCCGCGAGCCGGGCCGCCCAGCAGGCGGTGTCGCGCAAGAGCGCCACCACGAACCGCCTCAACCTGCCCGGCAAGCTGAGCGACTGCACGTCGCCGGGCAAGGCGGGGAGCGAGCTGTTCGTGGTGGAGGGCGACTCCGCCGGCGGCTCCGCCAAGCAGGGGCGCGACCGCGCCCGCCAGGCGATACTGCCGCTGCGCGGGAAGGTGCTCAACGTGGAGAGCGCGCCCCTCGCCAAGGTGCTCGAGAACAAGGAGCTGTCGGACCTCGTGACCGCCCTCGGGTGCGGCTTCGGCAAAACGTTCGACCTCGCCCGACTGCGCTACGACCGGGTCATCATCCTCGCCGACGCCGACGCCGACGGCAACCACATCGCCACCCTGCTGCTCACGTTCCTCTACCGGCACCTGCCGAAGTTGATCACGGGTGGGAAGGTGTTCCTCGCCCAGCCGCCGCTCTACCGCATCGACGCCGGCAAGGAGACGCACTGGGCCCTCGACGACCGCCAGTTGAACACGACGCTGGCCGCCATCGCGAACGGCAACGGGCGGGCGCGCCCCGAGGTCACCCGCTTCAAGGGCCTCGGCGAAATGATGCCCAAGGTGCTGTGGGAGACGACGCTGAACCCGAAGACCCGGCGCCTGCTGCGGGTCGACGTCGCCGACCAGATCCGCACCGACCGGGTCATCGCCGACCTGATGGGGCGCGACGCCGCGGCCCGCTTCCGGTTCATCATGGACCGGGCCGAGGACGCCGACGGCCTGGACGTGTGACGGACCCGGCCTTCGTCGCGATGGTCGAGTCCCGCGGGGTCGCTCGTACCTGTCGACCTCGCCCTCTTCGAGTGAGCCCGTCCGAGCCCGGCTGCAGCACGTCCACGCTTGACATCGCCTGCAATTACTGTTCAGCGAAACCGGACTTGCGGTTTGCCCTCGTCCGGCTGTCGAAGGAGGTCATGCCCTGCTCGCGGACGGTCTCGTCGTGGGCGCCGCGAAGCGTTCGCTGTGCTCGTGGCGCTCATGCGACGGCTTCGATCCATGAGACAATGCGGTGATGATGAATCGCCGCCTTCGGCTCGTCGCGATGTGCCTCTGGCTGGCGAGCGTTACGGCGCTCGCCGACGCTCAGGACCGAGAGCCGCCGACCGTGGCTGACCTTCGCAGCCTCGCCGAGCAAGGTGACCTCGAGGCGCAGTTCAGCCTCGCCGTTATGCTCGCCCAAACGAACGCCACGGGCGAGGAAGGGCCGGAGGGCGTCCGTGCCGAGGCCGAACGCTGGCTTCGCCTTGCCGCCGACCAGGGCTTTGCCCCGGCGCAGTACGCCGTGGCCAAGGGGAACGGCGACGACGAGGCCAGCCATGAAGCCGCTCGTGAGGCCGCTCGTTGGTTTCGCCGGACCGCCGACCAAGGTCACGCCTGGGCGCAGTTCATCCTTGGTCAAATGCACGACCACGGTGAGGGCGTGCCGGAGGACGACCGTGAAGCCGCTCGCTGGTACCGCCGCGCCGCCGACCAAGGTTTCGCCTAGGCGCAGTCCAGCCTCGGCACGATGTACGCCACCGGTTGGGGCGTACCACGAGACGCTCAGGAAGCCGCTCGGTGGTTCCGTCTCGCGGGCGACTCCGGAACCTCTGCGGCGTGGTTCTTGGCCATCCGATTCTCCAGCGGCGTAAGCGTCGCCAACAGTCCTGAGCTGCCGCGGGATGACCGTGAAGCCGCTCGTTGGCAACGCTTCGCGGCGGATCGAGGTATGGCCTTGGCGCAGTACCGCCTCGGCGACACGTACGCCGCCGGTCGGGGCGTTCCGCAGGACTACCAAGAAGCTGCTCGTTGGCGCCGCCGCGCCGCCGACCAAGGTTACGCTCCGGCGCAGTCCAGCCTCGGCCGCATGTACCTTGCCGGCCAAGGTGTTCCGCAGGACGACCGAGAAGCGGCTCGATGGTACCGCCGCGCCGCCGATCAGGGCTTCGCTTCGGCACAGTACCGCCTCGGCCGCATGTACCTTGCCGGCCAAGGTGTTCCGCAAGACGACCAAGAAGCCGTTCGTTGGCTCCGCCTCGCCGTCGACGCCGAATCCAACTTCTTCTCCGTAGACGATGTGCAGTACTACCTTGGCCTCGCGTACACAGGCACGGGCGTGCCGGAGGACGACCGAGAAGCCCTTCGTTGGTTTCGTCTCGCCGCCGACCGGGGTCACGCCGAGGCCCAGGTCAACTTGGGCGTAATGTACTACACTGGCGAGGGCGTGCCGCGGGACCACCGAGAAGCCGTTCGTTGGTTCCGCCTTGCCGCCGACCAAGGTCACGACGCGGCACAGTTCAGCCTCGGCGCGATGTACACTGCCGGCGAGGGCGTACCACAGGACGACCAAGAAGCCGTTCGTTGGTTCCGTCTCGCTGCCGACCAGGGTCACGACGCGGCGCAGTTCAACCTCGGCGCGATGTACACCGCCGGCGAGGGCGTGCCGCAGGACTATCGAGAAGCCGTTCGTTGGTTCCGTCTCGCTGCTAACCGGGGTCACACCCAGGCGCAGGTCCGTCTCGGGCTGATGTACGCTGGCGGCGTAGGCGTGCGGCAGGATTATGTTGCCGCACACATGTGGATGAATCTCGCCGGGGCGAGGGGCCACGAGCGTGCGCGTGATTACCGGGACGAACTCGCCGCGAGGATGAGCGACGGACAGATTGCGGCCGCGCAACGAGCAGCCCGCGAGTGGAATGCCGCTGACCGATAGCACCTTGCTGCAAAGGTGGGACACTACGACAATGACTCTTGCGGACGTTCCCGTGAAGTGCACCGACTGTGGGATTGCTCTCATCTGCAATGTTCCGGTGGGAGTTGGCACAAGGGGTGGCGGCGGTGACTACGATGTCGAGTGTGCAAATTGCGGGCAATGGATGGCGATCGCTCTTCCCGGCGAACCGACCGACGTGTGGGTGACGACGCTGCCCACATCCAAACCGACCGGGGCATCGCCGATCTGATGGGGCGCGACGCCTCGGCTCGGTTCCGCTTCATCATGGACCGGGCGGAGGACGCCCGACGGCCCGAACACGAGAGGGGAGCTGCCGACCCTCGCCCGTGACCCCATGGATGGGTCGTCCGACCCCGTCGTAGTCCGAAACATACGTCGGGAGCCGAAATCGGCTTTCTGAAGCGGCTCATGGGAAAACAGCTGAGCGGCGGCCGTTCGACCAGCCCGCTCGCCTTCGATCCAGCATCGAAACGCGCCAGCCGGCGGTCTACATCGCTAACCGCCGCCGTCAACCGCACGTCAAGTGCTTCAACCCGCGCCGTCAGCCGCACGCCGAGAGCGTCCACCCTTGCGTTGAGCACCGCGATCTGTCGCCAGAGCAACCCTCCGATGCCGACCATGACCGCGATGGTGGGCCAGTCAACCGTCATGCCGCACCGCCCCCTTCTGTTCGGCCTCTCCCTTCTCGGCGGTCGTCTCTGCGAACGGCCGAATCGCGCCGCTAGTCAACTCACACACGGTCCGCTTCCGAGTGCAATCGAGGATGATGGGCCAGATCGAGCGGAACTTCCAGCGTGGGAATCGGGCGCACGACCGTGGCCGGCCGTCCTCCTGTGCGCCGGATTCCTCCTCGCCTCGGAGGCGGTGTCCGCTCAAACGCCCGCGGTCGAGCTCGAGGCGCTGCTGGTTCGGGTCGGCGACCGGATAGAGCGCTACTTCCAGCACTCCCGGAGCATCGTGTCCACCGAGACCGTGTCGGTGCACTCGTTCGACCGGGGCATACGGGCGAGGGGGCGGCCGAGGCGGCTCGTGTACGAGCGTCACGTCGAGGGGGCGCCGCCGGGCCCCGACGGCGCGCCATCGGTACGGATCGAGCGCACGCTGCGGTCCGTGAACGGCCGTCCCCCCGGCCCCGAGGACGAGGACGCGTGCCTAGCCTCCGAACGGAAGACGACGACCTGCTGTCATCACCGATCTGATGGGGCACGACGCCTTGGCCCAATTCCGCTTCATCATGGACCGGGCCGGCCTGGACGCGGGAGCGACCAGCCGGGCGGGCGGGGCGCGGGCCATCGATGGTAGGCTGCACCCGATGACGGAGCCGGTGGGCCAGGTCGGTCATGACGTCGAGCGCGCCGCGGGCGTCCTGCCGGCCGATGTGCCGCGGCGGGACGAGCCGCGAACACGACGGATCGTCGCGCTCCTGCTCGCGGGTCTCGCCCTGAGCTCGGGGGCGGGAGCCGGCCAAGCGCCCGCCGTCGACCTCGAGGTGCTGCTGGCGCGGGTCGGCGGCCGACTCGAGCGCTACTTCCAGCGCTCCCAGAGCATCGTGTCGACCGAGACGGTGTCGGTGCGCTCGTTCGACCGGAGCATGCGGTCGCGGGGGCGGCCGCGTCGGCTGGTCTATGAGCGTCACGTCGAGTGGGCCCCCGCGGCGGGAGACGGCGTCCCGCCGGTGCGGATCGCGCGCGAGCTGCGGTCGGTGAACGGCCGCGACCCCGGCCCCGCGGACGCGGACGCCTGCCTCACCCCCGCAGCGGAAGAGGACGACCCCCTGTCGGTGCTGCTGCCGGCCCGGCAGCCGGAGTACGACTTCAGGCCGGACGGGGTGGAGATCGTCGACGGGCACGCCGTCGCGAAGCTCTCCTTCAGGCCGCTCGACGTCCAGCCGGGCGAAATCGAGTGGGAGGGCCACTGCGTTACCATTGATCTTGAGGGCTGGTACGGTGGAGACGCCTGGGTGGACGTGGAATCGGGCGACGTGCTGCGCCTCGACCGGCACCTGACCCGACGGTTCGAGTTCCGCGAGCCAGCGAAGCGTCCGGGTGCCAGCCGGCGCTGGAACCGGCTGGAGCGGGACGACACCAGCATCCGCTACGAGCGCATCGCGTTCGAAGATCCCGACGAGACGCTGCTGCTCCCCCGGTCGATGGATCACCACTGGTCCATTGAGGGCGGCGGGTTCATTCCCCGGTACATTCGAACGCACCGATTCTCGGACTACCGGCGGTTCGTCACCGGCGCCCGGCTGGTGGCCCCCGGGACGCGGTGAGCGCGTTCGGGCGGCCGCGGGCTCGGCACCCGCACCACTGATGCGTCCCGGCGACGACCGATTTCCGCCGCCGAGCGTGGACGGCCGGGACCCAGACCCGCCTCGGGCTCACGTCACGCGGGAATCGGTTCCGCCTCAGCGTCAGGCCTACTCGTCATCAGAGCGGGTGCACGTCAGATTCGTGAGATGCGCCCAGCCCTGTCAGTTTGCCGACGCAATCCCATCCCGCCCCCTTGGGGGAGTCGGCGGCGCGGGCGCGTCAGCGTTCCGCGCCGCCGGTGGGGGGGGCACCGCCACGCCTCAACTTTCCTGACGTGCACCCTCGGAAAGCGGGTGCACGACAAGAAGTTGGGCGTCGCTGGGCAAGGCGAGGTGCCGCCTCGTATATGGGCGGCCACGCCCATGTAAAGGCGTGTCCGCGGGGTCTGGCCCCGAGCTGCTCCCGTGGATCCGGCGCTCCGACAGCGCGCGGGGCTGTCATCCAACAATGATGTCGTGCACCCTCAGCCGTCCGACCCGTGGTCGCAGCGAACGCGGGCGAGCAGGTCCTCCGCCGTCGCGCACTCGATGATCCACTCGCCGACACGCCCGAGCCGCTCCGGGTCAGTGACGCCGGCCAGCGCCGCCGCCAGGCCCTCGGCGGCGGCACCGTCGAACTTCCGAGCCGCCTGACGGCAGAGCAGCGCCCGCTCCGCGGCGCGGCCCTCGTCGCGCCCCTGCTCGATGCCCTCGGCGCGGCCCCGCTCGAGCCATTCACGCGTCCATTCACCCAAGGTATCTTCCAGCATCGTCTGCGCCTCCTCCAACCGCGCCAGCGGGTCGTCCGCACCGGCCGGCAGCCGGCCCGACGCCCCCAGCCTCCCGCGGAGCCACGCCCCGAACGCCCGCCTCAGGTGCTCGTCGCCCGCCGCCCGCACCAGCTCGCTCAGCGCCCGCAACGCGGCGTCCAGACCCGACGCGTCTCGCGCCCGCTCCAGACCGACCAGCGCCGACACCAGGTTGTCCGCCGGCAGGTCCGCCCCGGGCACCCGCCTCACGTCCAGGACATAGTATCGCTGCGACGGCCGGTGCGGCGCCGCCGCCGCGAACATGTCCGCCACCTCGACCGGTGCCGTCCAACGCCGGGGACCGTTGTAGAGGACCACCGGCAGGATCGACGGCAGCGCGCCGTGCTCGCTCAGCACGCCGTCGGCGACCAGGCGCTGAAGGACCATCGCGGTGTAGGCGAGCATGCGCACCGCCATCGCCGGGTCGACGGTGGCCTGGAACTCGAGGAGCAGCACGAGGTACAGCCAGTCCTCGTCGCGGAAGCGGACGCGCCAGACGAGGTCGGCGTGGCGCTGCCGCAGGTCTTCGCCGACGAAGGAGGCGGGCAGGGGGGTCAGGGTGTCGAAGTCGAGGGCGTCGCTCCAGCCGCGTGCGGCGAAGCCGTCGAGCAAGTCGCGGACCATGCGCGGGCGCGAAAAAAGCAGCTTGTAGGCGGGGTCGTGCATGGGTGCTCCCGGCGGCGTCCCGCGTCGCGGGTGCGCGGCGTGCGGGGCGTGCGGCACCCCCACCGGATTGCGGGAGGCCGCCCGCCCGCGGACGGGGTGTCCAGGAGCAAGAAAGGGGCCAACGCGGGAACGGCCCGCGGGCACGGGGGGAACGGACCCCAACGGAGGGCCGACGGCGCAGGAACTGCGACGCCGGGCGGCCCCGGCGGTCGCAACGGCCGCCACCGTTGTCGAGATCTCGAATCGGCACCGTCAGCCGTCGGATCCACGACAAGAAAAGTTGAGCGTCGCTGGGCAAGGCGGGGTGCCGCCTCGTATATGGGCGTCCACGCCCATGGAAAGGCGTGTTCGCGGGGCTGGCCCCGAGCTGCTCCCGTGGATCCGGCGCTCGGACAGCGCGCGGGGCCATCATCCAACTGATGTCGTGCACCCTCGGAAAGCGCCGAACTGGCGCCCGCCCGCCGGTCGTTGATACGATAAGAGGCTGTGATGGAAGGCCGACCGCCTTCGCTGGCGTTTCCGGGCCTGTCGCCCCTCGACGCACTGGAGAGAGATCGCCGATGCGCTGTGCAAACCGTCTCTTGCGGATGCTACCGCTCGTTCTCTTGCTGGCCCCCGCCCCGGCGTCGGCCCAGTCCGCCGACAAGGCCGCGGGCGCGGCCCCGGCCGACGCGTGGCCGCAGTTCCGGGGCACCCCGTCGCTGAGCGGGGTGTCCGAGGCCGAGCTGCCGGCCAAGCTGACGCTGAAGTGGACGTATCAGGCCGACGACATCATCGACTCGTCGGCGGCCATCGCCGACGGCGCCGTCTACGTCGGCAGCTACTCGGGCAACCTCATCGCCCTGGACCTCGAGACCGGCGACGAGCGCTGGAAGTACTCGACCGGCAACATGGGCATCGGCGAGTCGTCGCCGGCGGTGGCCGGTGGCCTCGTGTTCATCGGCGACCTCGGCGGGGTGTTCCATGCCGTCGACGTCGCGACCGGCGAGGCGCGCTGGACGTTCGAGACCCTCGGCGAGATCAAGTCGTCGCCGGTCGTCGTCGGCGACCGCGTGCTCATCGGCTCGTACGACGGCTTCCTCTACGCGCTCGACGTCGCCGACGGCGCCCTCGTCTGGCAGTACGAGACGCTCAACTACGTGCACGCGACCCCCGCGGTGTGGGACGGCGTCGCCTATTTCGGCGGGTGCGACTCGGTCTTCCACGGGGTCCGCGTCAGCGACGGCACCGAGATGGTCAGCCTGCCGGCGGGGGCCTACACGATCTCTTCGCCGGTGATCGACGACGGGCAGGTCTTCTTCGGCACCTACGACAACGAGGTCATCGGCATCGACCTCGCGACCGAGTCGCTGATCTGGCGCTACGAGCATCCGCGGCGGCACTTCCCGTACTATTCCTCCGCCCTGGCGACACGGGACACCATCGTGGTCGGCGGGCGCGACAAGATGATCCACGCGATCGACCAGCGGACCGGCGAGTCGCGGTGGACGTTCACCACGCGGGCGCGGGTCGACTCGTCGCCGGCCGCGAGCGGCGACCGGGTGTACGCGGGGTCGAGCGACGGCCGGCTCTACGTGCTGGACCTCGCGACGGGCGAGAAGCTGTGGGAGTTCGACGCCGCCGCCCCCCTCGTGGCGTCGCCGGCCATCGCCGAGGGCCGGCTCGTCATCGGGTCCGAGGACGGCGTGCTGTACTGCTTCGGGTGAGGCGGGACCATCAGGGACGATGACCGAGACAATGCAGACGCCGGCGCCGGAGCAGACCGAGGTCGGCAGCTACTTCGTCGCCAATTACCCCCCGTTCTCGACGTGGACGCACGAGGCGGTGGCCGCCGAGGCCCTGCCGGCGCTGGCGCAGCCGGCGGCGGACGTCCCCCTCGGGCTCTACCTGCACATCCCGTTCTGCCGGAAGCGGTGCCACTTCTGCTACTACCGCGTGTACACCGGCAAGAACGCCAGCGAGGTGGCCGAGTACCTCGACCTCCTGGGCCGCGAGTGGGAGCTCTACGCCACCCAGCCGGCCATCGCCGGCCGGCCCCTGCGCTTCGTGTACTTCGGGGGCGGCACGCCGTCGTTCCTGTCGGTGCGGCAGCTCCGCGGGCTCGTCGACCGGCTCTCGGCGGTGACGCCGTGGACGGACGCCGAGGAGATCACCTTCGAGTGCGAGCCGGGCACCCTCACCGAGTCGAAGCTCGCCCAGATCCGCGAGCTGGGGGTCACCCGCCTCAGCCTCGGCATCGAGCACTACGACGACCGCATCCTGGAGCTGAACGGCCGCGCCCACCGCTCGGCCGAGGTGTTCCGCGCCTACCGCTTCGCGCAGAGCCTGGGCTTCCCCCAGATCAACATCGACCTCATCGCGGGGATGCTCGGCGACGACGACGCGAAGTGGCGGGCGGCGGTCGAGCGGACGATCGAGCTCGACCCCGACAGCGTCACCATCTACCAGATGGAGCTGCCCTACAACACCACCATCAGCCACGACCTGCTCGAGAAGACCGGGCAGTTCACGGAGACGGTGGCGGGCTGGCCGACGAAACGGCGCTGGGTCGACGAGGCGTTCGCGGCGCTCGAGGACGCCGGCTACACCGTCGGCAGCGCCTACACCGCGGTCAAGGACCCCGCCGCGTCCCGCTTCGTCTACCGCGACCAACTCTGGCGGGGCGCCGACCTCGCGCCGCTCGGGGTCGCCTCGTTCGGGCACGTCAACGGCGTGCACATGCAGAACCACGACAAGTGGGGGCCCTACGCGGCCGCCATCCAGCGGGGCGAGATCCCCTTGAACCGCGCCTACCGGCCGACGGCCGAGGAGCGGCTGATCCGCGAGTTCGTGCTCCAGTTGAAGCTCGGCTCGGTGCGGCCCGAGTACTTCCAGGCCAAGTACGACGTGCCGGTGCTCGAGCGCTTCGCCGGCCCGCTGGCGGCGTTGCGCGACGACGGCTATCTGACGGCGGCCGACGCGGACCGGATCGCCCTCACCCGCGACGGGCTGCTCCGGGTCGACAGCCTGCTGCCGCGCTTCTTCCTTCCCGAACATGTCGACCTCAGATACACGTAGCGGTCCGGGCCGCGGCGCCGCGCCGGTGCCGACGGGACCGGCCGGCGGGCGGGCGGCGCCGTCGGTCGACGGTTCCCGGGCCGGCGCGGCCTCCGCCGCCGATCCGCCCGACGACGCGATCGCCGACGGCGGCGGACCCGCGGCGACGACCACTGCCGCCGATTCGCCCGACGACGCGATCGTCGTCGGCGGCGGGCCCGCGGGCACCACCACCGCCGCGGATCCGCCCTACGACGTGATCGTCGTCGGCGGCGGGCCCGCGGGCGCGACCACCGCGACCGTCCTCGCCCAGCACGGGCGGCGGGTGCTGCTGCTCGAGCGCGAGGCGTTCCCCCGCTACCACATCGGCGAGTCGCTGATGCCGTGGACCTGGTTCACCTTCGAGCGCCTCGGGGTGCTCGACTGGCTGAAGCGGTCGGGCAGCCCCCTGAAGCACAGCGTGCAGTTCGTGTCGACGAACGGCAAGGTGTCCCAGCCGTTCTACTTCTTTCAGACCATCGAGCACGAGTGCGCGAGCACGTGGCAGATCCTGCGGTCGGACTTCGACGCCATGATGCTCGGGAACGCGGCCGAGAAGGGGGCGGAGGTCCGGCAGGGGGCGGCGGTGCGCGAGGTCCTGATGGAGGACGGCCGGGCCGTCGGGGTGCGGGCGGCCCTCGCCGGCGGCGGAACCGCGACGTGGCGGGCCCGCGTCGTCGTCGACGCCACCGGGCGCGACGCCCTGCTCGCGAGCCGGCTCGGCTGGAAGCGGCGCGACCCCGACCTCAACAAGATCGCCATCTTCACCTACTTCACCGGCGCCCTGCGCGACCCGGGGCTGGACGAGGGGGCGACCACCGTCGCGTACATCCCCGACAAGGGCTGGTTCTGGTACATCCCGCTCGTGAACGACACGGTGAGCGTGGGCGTCGTCGCCGAGCACGACTACCTGTACCGGGACCGGGACACCCGCGACCCCGAGGCCATCTTCTGGCGCGAGGCGGCCGAGTGCAAGTGGATACGCGAGCATCTCGAGCCGGGAACCCACCGGGGGCCGGTGCGGGTCACCGGCGAGTTCAGCTACCGCTCGACGGCCGCCGGCGGCGACGGCTTCTGCCTCGTGGGCGACGCCTTCGCGTTCCTCGATCCGGTCTTCTCGTCCGGGGTCTTCGTGGCCCTCAAGAGCGGGGAGCTCGCGGCCGACGCGATTCACGCGGCCCTGGAGCGCGGCGAGGACGTCACCGCCGCGACCTTCGAGGGCTACGCCCGGGACATCCGCTACGCGCTCGACAGCTTCCGCAAGATCGTCGTCGCGTTCTACGACCGGACGTTCAACTTCCGCGACTTCATCGGCGCCTACCCCGACCTGCACCCGCGGCTCGTCGACCTCCTCGTGGGCAACGTGTCGCGGGACCTCGAGCCGCTGTTCGAGGCGCTGGCGGAGTACACCGGGGAACGGGACCGGCAACCGGCCGCGGGGCTGCCCCAGGCGTCTGCGCCGTAGAACGGTGCGGACTCCGGTTAGGATTGGGTTAAGGCGGCCAACGGAGCCGCAGGCCGCGCTCTCCGGGCGGGCGTCTGCGCCGACGCCCATAGGATTGGGTTGGGCGGCCAACGGAGCCGCAGGCGGCGCTCTCCGGGCCAGCCGGCCGCCACCGGCCCTGCGCTCCCGCCCCCCCGAGGCCCACCGTGCAGGAACCCACCGTGGTCAGCGAGTTCCGCCTCACCCGGCGCGTGCAGTTCCACGAGACCGACGCCGCCGGCATCGTCCACTTCAGTTGCTTCTTCCGCTACATGGAGGAGGCCGAGCACGCGCTGTGGCGGGCGGCGGGGCTGAGCATCGCCCCGCCCGACGCCCGCGTGGGGTTCCCGCGCGTGGCCGCGAGCTTCGATTTCCGCCGGCCGCTGCGGTTCGAGGACGAGTTCGAGGTCCTGCTGCAGGTGACGAAGAAGTCGGCGCGGAGCCTGTCCTACCGCGCGACGGTCACCAGGGACGGCGATGTCGCGGCCCGCGGCGCCCTCACCGTGGCCTGCGTCACCAAGGCCCCCGGCCAGCCGTTCCGGAGCACGCCGATTCCGCCGGAGATCGCGTCGCGGTTCGCCGTGGCCCCGGCGGCCGGGGACGACGGCTGATGGCCCCCGCGCCCTCCCGTCCGCAGCGGCGGCGGCATCGCAGGTCGGTCCCCGCATCCGGGGGCGGCCGCTGATGGCGGCCGCCCCCGCGGCGCCGCCGGCCGCCGAGCGCCAGCCGCGCGCCGCCCTGCTCGAGCGGCAGGGCCGGCGGCTCGCCGCGCTGCTGGCCGCCATCGACGGCCGGAACCCGTTCTACACCCGCAAGCTCGCCGACGCCGGGGTGGACCCGGCGGCGTTCCGCTTTCCCGACGACCTCACCGCCCTGCCGTTCACGACGCGGCAGGAGCTGGCCGCCGACCAGGACGCCCACCCGCCGTGGGGCACCAACCTCACCGAGCCGCTGGACCGCTACTCGCGCTATCACCAGACGTCGTCGACGACGGGCCGGCCGCTGCGGTGGCTCGACACCGGCCCGAGCTGGCGGTGGGTGGTGGACTGCTGGGCCGCGGTATACCGGGCGGCGCGGGTCACCGCCGCCGACCGCGTCTTCTTCCCGTTCGGGTTCGGGCCGTTCATCGGCTTCTGGGCGGGGTTCGACGCCGGCGCGCGGCTCGGGGCGCTGTGCATCCCGGGCGGGGCGATGTCGAGCGAGAGCCGGCTCCGCCTGCTCGACGCGGTGAGGCCCACGGTGGTCTGCTGCACGCCCACCTACGCGCTCCGGCTGGCGGAGGTGGCGCGGGCGAGCGGGCTCGTCGATCTGGCGGACGGACCGGTGGAGACGGTGGTCGTCGCCGGCGAGCCCGGCGGCCACATCCCCGCCACGCGGGAGCGGATCGAGGGCGACTGGGGCGCCCGCGTCATCGACCACCACGGCCTGACCGAGGTCGGGCCGATGAGCTTCGAGTGCCGGGAGGCGACCGGCGCGCTGCACCTGAACGAGTGCGAGTTCGTCTGCGAAGTCGTCGATCCGGCCGGCGGGGCGCCGGTCGCCCCCGGCGAAGCGGGCGAGCTGGTCGTCACGAACCTGGGCCGCACCGCGAGCCCCGTCGTCCGCTACCGCACCGGCGACATCGTGCGGGTGCGGGACGGGGCCTGCGCCTGCGGCCGCACCCTCGCCCGCGCCGCCGGCGGCATCCTGTCGCGGGCCGACGACATGGTCTCGGTGCGCGGCGTCAACGTGTACCCGACCGCGGTCGAGGCGGTCGTCCGCCGGTTCCCCGAGGTCGTCGAGTACCGTTGCACGGTGTCGACCCGGGGTACCTTGACGAGGCTTGCGGTGGACGTCGAGCTGCGGGGGAACCCGGCCGACGCCGGGGCGGCGGACGCGGTGGGCACGGCCCTGCACGAGGCGCTGGGCCTGACGGTGCCCGTACGCGTGGTGGATGCGGACACGCTGCCCCGGTTCGAGCTGAAGGCGCGGCGGTTCGTCGTGGACGGGCGGGCGCCGGGAACGCCGGGCACGGGAGCAACGTCCTGAACAAGGCGCGGCAATTCGTCGTGGACGGGCAGGCGCCGGGAACGCCGGGCACAGGAGCAAGATCATGAACGAAGTCAAGCTGTCGCGGATCGCCAACGTCATGCTGGGCACGACCGATCTGGCGCGGTCGGTGGCCTTCTATCACCAGACCCTCGGGCTGGACATCCGGTTCGAGTCGCCGGGCTTCGCCTTCCTCGACGGGGGCGGGGTGACCCTCGTCCTGAGCGAGGCCCACGCGCGGCTCGCCGACCCGGTGGCCGGAGGGACGGAGATCGTCTTCGCGGTCGACGACGTGACCGCCGCCCACGCGGGATTGGCGGCGCGGGGGGTCGAGTTCCTCAGCGCCCCGCGCAACGTCACCGGCGACCAGTGGGCGGCCAACTTCCGCGACCCCGACGGGCACCTGCTGTCGGTGTTCGGCCCGCAGGGCTCCGGGGCCTGACCGGGGCGGCGACGGTCCCGAACCGGAACGGGCCGCGAAACGGCGCCGGCGGCGGGCGGCCGGGGCGGCGCGCCCGATCGCGGCCTGGATCGACACGCTTCGGCGGCCCGGCCCGGGCGCGTGACGGGTGCCGCGGGGACCCCCCGGGGACCCCCGCGGTCCCTTCCGTGCGGGAGCCGGATGCCGGTATACTCACTCCCGATTCGCGGGCGGACGCGTGTCGGAAGGCACGGGCCTCTCCCGGGTCCGACCGCGGATCTGGCGGGGGGTTCGTCTGCCTGAGCAACGGGCCGGCATCGCCCGGACGACCATGAGACACCTGAGAAACGCGTTCGCCGCCGCGGCGTGTGTCGGGCTGATCGCGTCGCCGACGGCCGGCTCCGCGCAGTCCGTCTGGTTCGATCTGACCGTCCCCGGGTCGATCGAGCAGATGCTCGGGACCGCGTCGCGGACCCTCGAGGGGCCGAAGCTGCTGCGCAGCCTGATCTCCGTCTTCCACGATCCGACGGGCACGATCGTCAACCCGCGGCAGGCCGCGGGCGCGTTCCGCGACTGTCTCGGCGACGTGCAGCGTCTGCGCGACCGGTGGCGGGCGGTCGAGCGCGCGGCGGGCGCGGTGAGCCTGTCCGCGGCGGTCTCGTCGGACGGCGGACGGCGGGCCCTCGAGTCGTTTCTCGAGCTCTTCGACCTGCGGGTCGACAGCGGCGGGGCGGGCGATCGCGTCGGCCCGAACCGCGCGGAGGCCCGCCGGCGGCAGGCGGCCGCGGACGCCGGGTCCGCGGTCTGCGGCGTCGGTGTCGGCTGGGCGTCGGCCGGGATCGAGCGCCGCCTGAACGCGGGCGGGGCGATCGCGTGGGACGTGCCGCGCTTCGAAGTGTCGCTGCCGCTGTCGCCGTCGCTATGGCTGCAGGTGCTGTACGGCGAAGATCCCGACGACGGCGCGTTCGGAGTCGCGGCCGAGCGCGCCGCCGATCTCGTGGGCCGGCTGGTGACGAACCCCCGCGCGGCGCAGTTCTACGCGGGCCTCGCGTCGCTCGACGATTCGACCCTGACGTGGCTGATGGCGAATCCGCGGGTGCTGTCGCGCCTCGCCGGCGAGCACCTGGCGGCGTTCGCCCAGTTCGGCGGGGGTCTGCGCGTGGAGGACGGCGCGGTGCGGGCCCCGGGCGGGGCCACGGCGGCCGCCTTCCTGGAGGCCATGGTCGGCGTCCCCGTCACCGAGCCCGAACGGTTCGTCAACCGCCTGTTCTCATCGGAGCAGGTCGCGGCCGCCTTCGACCTCGTGGCGCGCCTGCCGGAGCCGTCCCGGCGGTTCGTGATCGGCGCGGGGCAGCCGGACCGCCGCGACTGGCGACGCGGCCTGACCCTGCTCGGACGCGTCATCGAGACCCTGCCGCCGCCCGACCCCCGGTTCGCCGAACCCGTCGACGCACGGGATCCGGATCTGGTGTTCACGCCGAGGCCGGGCCTCCGGTTCGGAGACCGCCTGAACGAGAACATCTGCAACCTGCCGGACGACGAGGCCATCGCGCTGACGTGGCAGATCGTCGAGGTGTCGGACCAAGCGGACCCGGAACGGTATTTCGCGTGCGGCCCGGTGCAATGCACCCCTCTGGGGCAACCCGACGAGAGCGCGGCTCTGGACATGGTTCTCGACCACCGCCGCGGCGGGGAGATTCGGTTCGTGTGTGAAGTCGAAGCGGTGATGGAATTCCCCCGTTACAACTTCGCCAGAATCGCGACCGGCGCTGTGCAGACCGGTGCGTTCGAGGGCATACCGGAGAGCCCGGCGCGGGTGTACCGCCTTGGCTACCCGTTGACGGGCCGGGACCAGGACCCGCGGCGGTTCATTCGCTAGGACCCGGAAGAAGCAATATCGAAGAGACCCCGCTGATGCCCCTCCCCGGCAGAACCCGCTGGATCGAGCGCCCGCCCCGGCGCTTCGCGCCGCCCCCGCGACCAGACGCGAGCCGGCCGGGCATGGATCGGCGGGCACATGGCTCCCGGGCATACCGGCGGTACCGACTGTTCGAAGCAACGGCCGCGCGAAGGACGCTCGCCGTGCTGCTCGCGGCGTCCGGAGCCGTCGCTTCGTCGGTCCCGCCCGCGTATGGGCAGGCAACCGGTTCCGAACGAGCGCTCGACCCCGCGACGGTGCTGCGCGCCCTGGTCTTCGACGGCTCGGGGAACCTCGCCGGCCCCGCCGCCCGCGATTTCTGGGAACGGGTGTTCCGGGACGACCGCGTGCCCGACAACCCCCGCCGGGCGCTCGGCCGCGTCGACCCCGCGCCTCTGGTCGACGCGGCGTACGTCCTCGCCGCGACCTGCACGGGGCCGCCCGCGGCGGGCCGGGCCCGGCTTCGCGCCTTCGCCCTCGTGCAGCGGATCGCGCGGGACGGCGGCGGCGCGGACCTGCCGGCGCTGCTCGTGGCGGCGCGGGCGGTCATGCGCTATCCCATGCTGATGCTGTCGGTCGAGCGCATGGGCGTCGGCGACCTGAACGTCCACGCGGCCCTCGCGAGGGCCGCGCCCCGCTTCGAGCGGATCGCGAACCCCCTGCGGCTGCGGAGCGCCCTGTCGCAGTTCCAGGGGGCGATGGCGCTGGTGGAGCGCGCGCGGCTGGCGGGACGCCTGACGTCGGACGCGGCGGGGGCGGCGCTCGTGGCCCTGGCGTCGGTCCCGCTGTCCCGCGACGGCTACGACGGCGGGGTGGCCGACTGGCTCGCCCGCGATCTGCTGCCCCGCCTGGGCGTGCCGGTGACGCCCACGGTCACCGGCGTCGCGGTCGATCAGCGGCTCTTCGCGGCCCTGGCCGGCCCCCGCGACGACGACGTGCCGGTCGTCGAATGGGAGGGGCTGACGTACCGGTTCGACCGCCGGACCGCCCAGTTCGAGCGGTACATGCGATCCCGCAACCGGCTGGGGGGGAATCCGCTCGACGCCGTGCTTGCGCTCTGGGAGACCGCCCACGCGTTGGCGGACAGGAGCATCGCCGTCGGCGACCTGCCGCCCCTCGTCGAGGGCCTGGAGACGTCGACCTCGGTCGTCCGGGCGCCCCTGGTGGGGTTGCACGTGCCGGGGACCCGGAGCGTGCCGTACGCGGAGCAGATCCGGCCCCTGGTCGAAGACCTGCGCGAGAGCGCGGACCGGGGACGCCTGCGCCGCCTGCCGGGCATCGCCGAACGCCTGCGCTACGTGGTGGACGAGCTTCTCGCCGACCTGCTGAGGACCCTCCCCTACGTCGTGCATCTCGCGGACGCCCACGGGGCGGAGGGCCTGGGGCACGACATCGCGGCGCGCCACGAGTTCGGCGTGCGCCTCGCGGACCCCGGACACCGCGGCCAGGCCCCGTGGGCGGTGCCGCAGGGACGGGTCGCCCCGCCCGGCTCCTTCGGCCGGATCGACGAGCCGTGGACCGCCGGTACGGGCGGAGACCGGTTCACGAACGCCTGGCACGTCTACGGATCGCTGCTCTCGCTCGACCTCGCGCTCGCGCCGCTGTATCTGCCCCGCATCCCGGGGGCGATCCCCCCCGAGATCCCGGCCTTCCCGGCGTCCGACGAGGAGCACTTCGCGCGCGGGGTGGCCCTGTTCAATCCCGCCGCGGCGCGCGACGAGGACGTCGCGGCCCTCGCCGCCGCCGTCCGGCGGGGGCGCCGGCGGGTGCGCGAGCTGGCCGCGGGCGGGGGGAACGCCGCGCACGTCGCGGACGCGGCGGGGCTCGGTCCGGCGCGCCGGGCCGACCTGGCGTGGGTGCTGCGCCGCCGCCCCGCCTCGGCGGAGAGGTTCTTCTCCCGCACCGAGCTGCTCTGGCTGGGCCTCGGCGACGGCGGCGGGGCGCCGGACCGCCCGCCGCCCGGCTGGGGGGCGCCCGCGGTATCCTGGGATGGATGCCTGTGCACGCGGATGCCGGTCCCCGACGCCGAGGACCTCTTCCGCGCGCCGGCCGCCCGGCTGGCGTCCCGCTTCGCCGATCTGCAGCTCGCGCTGGCCGAGGCGGTCGACGACATGCTGCTCCCCGCCCCGATCGTCGGCGACCTGTTGCCGGCGGCGACCCGGGCGATGCTCGACGCGGTTCAGTTCACGTACGCCGGACGCTTCGACGCCCTGGTGCGCTACGTTCACGACCTGCCCCGTACGAGCGTCGAGGACTACGTGGCGGCCTTGGTCGGTCCGGGCCGCCCGTTGCGCCCGGTGGCCCCGGCGGGAGAACCGCGGAGGTGACGTCATGACCGTTCGCGCGGCGTGCGCCGCCGCCGTCTGCATCGCGTTCCCGCAGGCATCGGGCGCGGCCCCGCCCCCCGAGCCCCGCCCCTCCGCCGGCGCGCCGGCCGCCGCCGCCCAGGCCGAGCCCGCGCTGACCATCGTCGAGCCCGACGGGCAGGCCCAGCTCGCCGGCGTCGTGCGGCTGCGCGCCGACGTCGCGCCGGCCGACGGCGTCGAGGCGGTCGAGTTCTTCGTCGACGGATCGCGGGTATGCGTGGTCCCGGCCCCCCCGTTCGAGTGCGCGTGGGACGCGGGGCCGCGGGCGGAGGCGCACGTGGTCCGCGTTTCCGCCCGCCTCGGCGGGGGACGGCGGGTCGTGCGCAGCGTCCTCACGCGCGCCGGGCCCGCCGCGTTCTTCTCGACCGGGACCAGCGCGGTGATCGTCCCGGTGGCGGTCCGCGACCGGCGGGGGCGCTTCGTCCCGGGGTTGACCCGCGACGACTTCGCCCTCTTCGAGGACGGGGTGCGGCAGGATCTCTCGTTCTTCGAGGCGGCGGACATGGACCTGGTCCTGGCCGTCGATTTCAGCGCGAGCATGAGCGGCTCGATGCGGCTGCTGCGGTCCGCCGTCCGGCGGTTCCTCGGCGCATTGCCGGAAGGCGCCCGATCGAGCCTGCTGGCGTTCAACGACCGGATCTTCGTCGTGGCCCGGCACGAACAGGACCGCGACGCGCTCCTGGCGGCGGTTGACGCGCTGCCGCGGCCGTACGGGGGGACGTCGCTGCTCGACGCGGTCGTCCAGGCCCTGGCGCTCCACGACGACGAGATCGCGCACAAGGCCGTCGTGCTGTTCAGCGACGGCGACGAGCGGAACAGCTTCACGAACTTCGACGCGGCCGAGCGGCGGATCCGCGCGAGCCGGGCGACGTTGTACGCCGTCTCCCTGGGCCGGGGCCGGGCCCTCGAACGGATCCGGGCGCAGTTGGATCTGCTGGCGCGGATCAGCGGGGGCCGGTCGTTCCCCATCCGCCGCATCGACGACCTCGACGACGTCCTGACCTACGTTCGAGAGGATCTCGAGAACCGCTACCTCCTCGGCTATCAGCCCTCCAACCCCCGCGTCGACGGCGCCTGGCGCGGCATCGAAGTGCGCACCGCGAACCGCCGCCACGTCGTGCACGCCCGGCAGGGGTACCTGGCCGTGCCGCCGTGACCGGGCGGCACGCCGCAGACCGCGGCGGCTGACGCTCCGCCGGGCCGGCTCTGGTCCGGCTGCGGCGGCTGAAGTAGAATTCCACGCTGGCGGGCATCCACTTTCCTTCGGTCAGACCCAGCACGGACCGCCGGCGCACCGCGTCGGCGTGCGCCGGCTTCGAGAGGCAGGTAGCAGGCATGCGTCGAGACGGATTGGCGGCGGCGGCACTGGCATGCGTCCTGGCCGCGTCGTGCGGCGGGGGCGGCGGAGGCGGGGACGCGGCGCCGGAGCGCGTCTTCCTGAGCATGGGCACGGCGCCGCCGGGGGGCGCCTTCTTCGTCGTCGGCAGCGCGCTGGCCGAGGTCCTGAACGAGTTCGGGGCGGCGTTCGGCTGGAACACGACGGCGGAGGCCACCAGCGGGTCGCAGGAGAACATCCGGCGGCTCGACGGCGGCGAGCTCGACTTCGCGATGTCGAACGCCGCCATCACCTACTTCGCGGTCCGGGGCGGCAACGGTTGGGAGAAGGCGTACCCGATGCGGGCGGTGATGACCCTCGCGCCGAACGTGGCCCTGTTCATCAGCCCCGAAGGATCCGGCGTCGAGACCATCGAGGACCTGCGCGGCGAGCGGGTGGGGGTGGGGCCGGCGGGGGCCGGGTTCGAGTATTTCGTGGGGCCCCTGCTCGGGGCGCACGGCCTGACCTACGACGACTTCTCGCCGCTGAACGCCACCCAGTCCGGTGCCGTCGACCTCATCGCGGACGGCTCGGCGGCGGCGGTCTTCGTGGGCGGGGCGGTGCCGACGGCGTCGATCACCCAGGCCTCCGCCTCGCAGGACATCCACTTCATCCCGTTCGACGAGGACGCGCGGCGGCGGCTCGTCGACGAGTACCTCTTCTTCCGCCCCGCGACGATCCCCGCCGGCACCTACCGCGGGCAGGACGAGGCGTTCGAGGGCCTCGACGTCGGGTCGATGCACCTCATCACCTCGGCCGCCGTCAGCGACGACCTCGTCTACAACGTGACGAAGACCCTCTACGAGCAGCGGGAGAGCGTGGTCGAGAAGCACGCCGCGGGCCGGGCCATCAACCCCGGCAACGTCGTGCGCGACACCGGGACCGAGTTCCATCCCGGCGCGATCCGCTTCTACCGCGAGATCGGGATCTGGCCGGAGCAGGAGTCCGCGCAGTAGAGCCACGCGATCATGTCCGAGACAACCGCGTCCCCGCCGACCGGACGCGACCGCGACGCCTGGCGGCAGGCGGTCACCCGCGTGCTCGCGGTGGGCCTGTGCGCGTTCACCCTCGTCCAGGTGAACTACCCGATCCTGGCCCCCCAGCCGCAGCTCGCGGTCTTCGCCCTGCTGGGGCTGGTCATCTGCTTCCTGAACGTCCCCGTCCACCCGAGCCTGAAGGACAACCCGGCGGCGCGGGCGGGCGACCTAGTCCTGGCGGGGCTCGCCACGGTCTGCTGCGGGTGGATTCTCGTGCAGAACGAGCCGTTCTTCGAGGGCCTGTGGCAGGGCGGCTCGAGCCTCGGCAACCGCGCGGGGTTCGAGACCGGGGCCGACATCGCGATCGGGGTCGTCGGCCTCCTGCTGGTGATCGAGGCCGCGCGCCGCTCCCTCGGGCTCGCCCTGCCGATCCTGTGCGGCCTGTTCCTGATCTACGCGTACGTCGGCGCCGGCATGCCCGACTGGTTCTTCCCGCACCGCGGGTACTCCGTCGAGCGCATCGTCGCCCAGGCGTTCCTGCAGGCGCAGGGCACCTTCGGGGTCGCGCTCGGCGTCATGTTCACGTACGTCTTCCTGTTCGTCATCTTCGGCGCCTTCCTCTCGGCGAGCGGCGCGACCCTGTTCATCATCGACTTCGCGCAGGCGGTCTTCGGCCGCAGCCCCGGGGGGCCCGCCAAGGTGGCGGTGCTCGCCAGCGGTTTGATGGGGTCGCTGTCGGGCAGCGCGGTCGCCAACACCGCGACCACCGGGTCGTTCACCATCCCGATGATGCGCAGCGCCGGGTTCAGGGCGACTACCGCGGCGGGGGTCCAGGCCGCCGCGAGCTCCGGCGGGGCGCTGATGCCCCCGGTGATGGGGGCCGGCGCCTACATGATGCTCGAGATCGTCGATCCCCCGGTGACCTATCTCCAGATCATCCGGGCCGCGCTCATCCCGGCGATTCTCTACTACCTGTCGCTGCTGCTGATCACCCACTTCCAAGGGCGCAGCACCGCGCCCGTCGACCCCGATCGGGCCGGCGCGGGGGGGGTGCGGCCCACCTCCCCGCTGACCGAGTCGCGACCCGAGGGCATCGTCTTCGCCACCGCCCTCGGCACCTTGATCGTGCTGCTGATCCTCGGTTACACCCCGTTCCGGGCGGTGACCGCGTCGCTGGTGGGCATCGTCGTCGTCGGGGCGTTCAACGAGCGCACCCGGCTGTCGGTCCAGAAGGTCGTCCAGGCCTTCGTCAAGTCGGCGCGCGACGTCGTCTCCCTCATCGCCGCCTCGGCGTCGGTGGGCATCATCATCGGCATCGTGACCCTGACCGGCATCGGCACCCGCCTGCCCGCGACCATCCTGCCCCTGGCCGAGCAGAGCCTGTTCCTCGCCCTCGTGCTCATCATGATCTCGTCGATCATCCTCGGCATGGGCCTGCCGTCGGCCGTGTGCTACCTGCTGCTCGCGACCCTCATCGGGCCGGTGCTCGGCAACCTCGGGGTGGTGCCCCTCGCCGCCCACCTGTTCATCTTCTACTTCGGCATGATGTCGATGGTGACCCCGCCGGTCGCCCTCGCCGGCTACGCCGCCGCGTCGATCGCCGGCACCAACATCATGGCGACGAGCTTCGCCGCGTTCCGCTTCGCCCTCGTCGGGTTCACGCTGCCGTACATCTTCGTCTACCGGCCCGAGCTGCTCATGCTGACCCCGGCCGGCGAGACGGCCGGCCCCCTCGCGATGCTCGTCCCGGTGGCCATCGGCACCCTGGGGGTGCTGTGCTTCGCCTCGGGCATCACCGGGCAGCTCCGGACCGCCCTGCCCCTTCCCCTGCGCCTCGCGATGTTCGCGGCGGCCGCGCTGCTCCTCGCCCCCGGTCCCACCGTAACGTTGGCGGGCCTGCCGGTGCCGGTGCTCGACGCGGCCGGCGTGGTCCTGTTCGGTGCGATCTTCGCGATGAACCGGGCGAAGTGAGGCGGGTCACTCGGCTGCCGGCAGCGGCGCCGGTTCAAGAGACGCGCGCACCTGCCCGCGGGCAGGTCCTCACGCCGCCGGGTTCTCGTAGCGCGAGCCCGCGACCTTCACCGTGACGACGTCGATGCCGTGGTACTTCCGGTGACGCACCGACGACGCGTAGTGCCGCAACAGCCGGAACGAGATCTCGGTCTCGCTCTCCTCCGGGGTCGCCGCGCGGTCGCCGAGATAGGTCAGCCGGTCCTCGAGGTTCTCCTCTTCGAAGACGGCCAGGAACTCCATCTCGACGGTCTCGCGGCCGGGGCGCGCAACGAGAATCATGCGGGGCGGCTTGTCCGCGGCGTGGTCCCCGCGGACCTGCAGCAGACACGCCAACGCCTCCTCGCCGGCGGCCCGAAGCCGCTCCACGGACGCGTGGCTCCACCGCAGCCGGCCTCCAATCCCGCGCAGGAGGGCGTCTATCTCCGGCAGGGCCGAGGTGTCGAGGGCCGCCTCCAGCCGCCGGCGCCGCGGACCGGTGAGCTCCAGGAACGCGGTCATCACGATCGTGGTCAGCACGCCCACGGTCATGCCGTTGCCGAGCGAAGCGCTCCACGTCTCGCCCAGCACGCCGCTGAAGACGCTCCCGTCATCAAGCGCCACGCCGAGGGCGAGGGCCACGCCCACGACGAGGCCCTTCGCCGGGTCGAGGCCGTCCTGCGCGACCGTGCGAATGCCCTCCACGAAAAGCAGCCCCATGATGATCAGCAGGACGGCCCCCATGACGGGGCCGGGAACCGCCAGCAGCACGGCCGTCAGCTTGGGGAGGAACGCCAGGGCGAACAGGACGCCTCCGATGGCGTAGCCGACGCTCCGCGCCGCGACGCCGGTGAGATTGACGAGGGACACGCTGGACGGGAGGTACACGATGACGGGCGGCGTCGCGGCGATTCCCGAGAGCAGGATGCCGACGCCGCCGGCGTTGAGCGCGCCCTGCACGAGGCGGAAGTCGGTCGCGCGCGGGCGGCGCGACGAGGCGCGTTGAATGACGACGCCGTCGCTGCTGGTCTTGACGGCGGCGACGACGGACACGATGGCGAAGACCGGAAGGAGCGCCCAGAACGTCGCGTCCAGTGTCACGTCCAGCCCCGGCCAGCCCGCGGGGTCGGGCAGGTCGAACCACGAAGCCGCGGTCACGGGGCCAAGATCGTACAGGCCGAAGAACGGGGCGGCGGCGCTGCCCGCCACGATTCCGCTGAGCGGCGCCCAAAGCCGCCAGACGCCCGTGGCCCGCAGCGCCATCGCGGTGGTGACGGCGAGCGTCACGCCGGCGACGATCAGGGGTCCGGCGGCCGGCGCGCCGTCGGACGCGTCCGCGATCCTGCCGACCGCGATCGGCATGACCGTGACCGCTATCAGCATGAGCGCGGTGCCGGACACGACGGGCGTGACGAGCCTCCGCAGAAACGGAAGCCACGCGGCCATCGCGAACTGAAACAGCGACGAGGCGACGATGAGGCTCGCCAGCGTCGGGAGCCCGCCCTGCGTCAGCGCGACGACGGAAATCGCGATGAAGTGGGGGCCGGCGCCGGTCATCAGAATGTGACCGGCCCCGAACCGACCGACGTGGGCGGCCTGCAGGGCGGTGGTCGCCCCGGCGATGACCAGCGCCGCGAAGACCGCCCAGGCGAGGTAGGACTCGTCCTCGCCGGCCGCCCGGACGACGATGGTCACCATCAGGACCGTGTTGGCGAGGACGAGAACGACGCCCTGCATGGCGACGCCGAGCGTCACGAGGGGCGGGCATCGTTCATCCGGCTCGTAACGGATGCGGCGGTTGATGCGGATCTTGCCCATGTCGTCAACCGGGGTCGCGGCCGGCGTCCGGCGGAGCGGTCGGGCTAGCCCGGAGAGCGTCGCCTGCGGCTCCGCTCGCCGCCCAACCAAACGCTCACGGCCGCGCTTCGCGCGGCCGCCCCGACGGCATGAAATTCGCCGGAGGCAGGCCGTTGCGGCGGCTGAAGCGGTGCACAATAGCGGCGGAGACAGGACCCGTGGTCGTCATGGTTAGTGGTGGGTCTCAATCCCCGAAACCAAACGCTCACGGCCGCGCTTCGCGCGGCCGCCCCGACGGCATGAAATTCGCCGGAGGCAGGCCGTTGCGGCGGCTGAAGCGGTGCACAATAGCGGCGGAGACAGGACCCGTGGTCGTCATGGTTAGTGGTGGGTCTCAATCCCCGAAACCAAACTGACCCGGCCGGTTCGGCCATCGAGCCCCGAATTGTGCCCGGCCTTCGAGCCGTGGACGCGCGGCAAAGCGCACCGTGCCCGAGCAGGGCGCGAGTTTCTCTGTCCGACCGGCCTGTCCTGCCTCCGCCTAACCCCCCTCAACAGGAGGCAAACCGATGATGAACGATGAGTTGTGCGTTGTCCATCCCCGCGCCGCGGGACTCGACGTGCACAAGGGACACATCACCGCCACCGTCCGGCTGGCCGGCCCGACCGCCGCCGAGCCGCGGGCCGAGACCCGCGGATTCAACGCGCTGGCGAGCGGCTTGAAGGCCCTCGTCGCCTGGTTGACCGGCCACCGGGTCGGAGCCGCCGCCATGGAGGCCACCGGCGTCTACTGGCACACCCCCTGGCAGGCCCTCACCGACGCAGGCATCGAGGCGCAACTGCTCCACGCCCAGCACGTCAAGCAGCTCCGCGGACGAAAGACCGACGTCGAGGACAGCCGCTGGCTCGCACGCGTGTGCCAGTTCGGGTTGGGGCGGCCCAGCTTCGTCCCCGACCGGCAGTTCCGCGACCTGCGCTCCTTGAGCCGCCACCGCCGAAAGCTCGTCGCCCGACGCAGCCAAGTCCGCAATCAGGCCCAGAAGGTCATCGACCGTGCCGGCGTCCGCGTCGGGGCCGTGCTCAGCGACATCTTCGGCCGCAACGGCCGGCGGGTCCTCGACGGCCTCGTCAACCGACTCGACCCCAAGGACATCCTGGCCTCGCTCAGTTGGCACGTCCGCAGCAAGCTCGACCGACTCGGCGACGCGCTGAACCTGACCCTGCGGGAGACCGAGCGCCGGTTGCTCGACGACCTGCTGACCGAACACGACGCCATCAGCCGGCGCATCGGCGACTTCGACCGCCACATCGACGAGGCCCTCGCCCCCTACACCGAGCAGCGCCGCCTGCTGGAGACCCTCCCCGGCGTCGAGCGCGCCGCGGCCTGCGCCATCCTCAGCGAGATCGGAGCCGACCCCCACAAGGTGTTCGGCAACGCCAACCGCCTCGCCGCCTGGGCCGGCCTGTGTCCCGGCAACAACGAGAGCGCCGGCAAACGCCGCAACGGGCGCGCCCGCCGCGGCAACCAGACCCTGCGCGCCGTGCTCGTCGAGTGCGCCCACGCCGCCGCCCGCACCAACAACTGCCAGTTCCAGGGCTTCCACCGAGCCTTGACCAAGCGCCGCGGCTACAAGCGCGCCATCGTCGCCACCGCCCACAAGCTGCTGCGATGCGTCTTCGCGATACTCCGTGACCGCTCGCCCTATCGCGACCCGGCCACCGACTACGAGGCGCTGCTCGTCCACCGCAACGCCCCGCGTTGGCTGCGACAGCTGCGCCAGTTCGACATTCTCGTCCACAACCAGGACGGCACCTACGCTGTCCACTGGCCCAACAGGAGCACCGCCCCGACGCCCTGACACACAGCCCTCACGGGCGCGACGGTGGCGGCACGGTTTCGTCGTAGAGGCCACTTGGGGCAGCCCCGTCCGCCGAACCCAACCCCGCCACCGCCGCGCCCGTGTCCAACGCCCCAGGCCCCGTGACGCCCTTCCCGTCGCGTCGGGAGTCGTGCGTCCAGGCCGCGGGAGAATTTCACGGCAAACTGACCCGGCCGGTTCGGCCATCGAGCCCCGAATTGTGCCCGGCCTTCGAGCCGTGGACGCGCGGCAAAGCGCACCGTGCCCGAGCAGGGCGCGAGTTTCTCTGTCCGACCGGCCTGTCCTGCCTCCGCCTAACCCCCCTCAACAGGAGGCAAACCGATGATGAACGATGAGTTGTGCGTTGTCCATCCCCGCGCCGCGGGACTCGACGTGCACAAGGGACACATCACCGCCACCGTCCGGCTGGCCGGCCCGACCGCCGCCGAGCCGCGGGCCGAGACCCGCGGATTCAACGCGCTGGCGAGCGGCTTGAAGGCCCTCGTCGCCTGGTTGACCGGCCACCGGGTCGGAGCCGCCGCCATGGAGGCCACCGGCGTCTACTGGCACACCCCCTGGCAGGCCCTCACCGACGCAGGCATCGAGGCGCAACTGCTCCACGCCCAGCACGTCAAGCAGCTCCGCGGACGAAAGACCGACGTCGAGGACAGCCGCTGGCTCGCACGCGTGTGCCAGTTCGGGTTGGGGCGGCCCAGCTTCGTCCCCGACCGGCAGTTCCGCGACCTGCGCTCCTTGAGCCGCCACCGC
Source organism: Vicinamibacterales bacterium (assembly GCA_963664545.2). Taxonomy (GTDB): domain Bacteria; phylum Acidobacteriota; class Vicinamibacteria; order Vicinamibacterales; family UBA8438; genus JAJEEA01. Next base: position 7,030,346 of record OY761475.2, read on the forward strand.
CGAAAGCTCGTCGCCCGACGCAGCCAAGTCCGCAATCAGGCCCAGAAGGTCATCGACCGTGCCGGCGTCCGCGTCGGGGCCGTGCTCAGCGACATCTTCGGCCGCAACGGCCGGCGGGTCCTCGACGGCCTCGTCAACCGACTCGACCCCAAGGACATCCTGGCCTCGCTCAGTTGGCACGTCCGCAGCAAGCTCGACCGACTCGGCGACGCGCTGAACCTGACCCTGCGGGAGACCGAGCGCCGGTTGCTCGACGACCTGCTGACCGAACACGACGCCATCAGCCGGCGCATCGGCGACTTCGACCGCCACATCGACGAGGCCCTCGCCCCCTACACCGAGCAGCGCCGCCTGCTGGAGACCCTCCCCGGCGTCGAGCGCGCCGCGGCCTGCGCCATCCTCAGCGAGATCGGAGCCGACCCCCACAAGGTGTTCGGCAACGCCAACCGCCTCGCCGCCTGGGCCGGCCTGTGTCCCGGCAACAACGAGAGCGCCGGCAAACGCCGCAACGGGCGCGCCCGCCGCGGCAACCAGACCCTGCGCGCCGTGCTCGTCGAGTGCGCCCACGCCGCCGCCCGCACCAACAACTGCCAGTTCCAGGGCTTCCACCGAGCCTTGACCAAGCGCCGCGGCTACAAGCGCGCCATCGTCGCCACCGCCCACAAGCTGCTGCGATGCGTCTTCGCGATACTCCGTGACCGCTCGCCCTATCGCGACCCGGCCACCGACTACGAGGCGCTGCTCGTCCACCGCAACGCCCCGCGTTGGCTGCGACAGCTGCGCCAGTTCGACATTCTCGTCCACAACCAGGACGGCACCTACGCTGTCCACTGGCCCAACAGGAGCACCGCCCCGACGCCCTGACACACAGCCCTCACGGGCGCGACGGTGGCGGCACGGTTTCGTCGTAGAGGCCACTTGGGGCAGCCCCGTCCGCCGAACCCAACCCCGCCACCGCCGCGCCCGTGTCCAACGCCCCAGGCCCCGTGACGCCCTTCCCGTCGCGTCGGGAGTCGTGCGTCCAGGCCGCGGGAGAATTTCACGGCAACCCGCGGGGAGCTGCACCGTTCCGCGGCGCAGACGCCTAGCCCGGAGAGCGTCGCCTGCGGCTCCGCTCGCCGCCCAACCAACCCTGCTAGGAGTCTGCACCGTTCTACGGCGCAGACTCCTAGAGCCCTTCCACGATGGTCCCGTCCCGCGTGCACGCGTCGGCCGTCAGACGCAGGGCCTCCTGGACCCTCGGATCCGCGGTAAACGCCTTCGCCGCCTCGAAATCAGCGAACCGGATGATGACGTTGCGGCTTCGGCCTTCACCGGTCGTCTGTTCGCATCGGCCGCCCCGGGCGAGGATCTCGCCGCCGCACGCCTTCACCGCCTCCACGGCCGTGCCGATGTGCTTCTCGTAGACCTCGGCGTCGTGCACGTCGACCCGCATGATGAAGTATGCTGACATCTGTAGTCCTCTCTCGCTGTGTTGTTCGACGCGACACCCACCGCCGCGCCGTGAACGCGATGGGCTTGCGCGCACCGAAACGATGGTGAAGGGGGGGGACGCTCGCCGCGGCCGGAACCGATCGGCACGACAGCTTCAGAGAACCGACGCTCCGAAGCTCACTCTCAGCCCGTGCCCACCCGGTACCACCCGGTAAACGGAGATTATGCTACAGTGCACCCGGGAGGGAGTCAATGAAACGCCTTGTCGTCGGTTCCGTGACCGCAGTCGTCGCCGCGCTTATCCTCGCCGGCAGTGCGCGCATGACGCCCGCGCAGCAGGCGATGCCCTGGATGCGCGTCGACATTCTGGAAGTCATCCCGCGGGAGCTGGACCAGTTCATCGAGGTGCAGAGCAGGGACGTCAACGAGGCCATGCAGCGCGCGGGGGTGCCGTGGCGCTCGGCCTGGAGAACGGCCGAGTTCGGCGACATGTACGAGTGGATGTTCGTGACGCCGATGGAGGATCTGGCCGATCTCGACCGCGGCGGCCCGCTTGCGCTCACCCTCGATAGACGCGACCTCGATCGCATCGACGAACGCGTGCGCCGCACCATTTCCGGCCACCGGAGCTACGCCCTGCGCTACCGCCCCGAATTGAGCGTCGAGGCCGAGAACGCGGGCAACCTCTCGCTGGCCTGGATCACGACGCTGGAAGTGGCGCCGGGACGCCTCGCCGACTGGCAGGCGTTCATGCAGCAGCGGCTTCCCCAGTTCCGCGGGAGCAACGCGGTCTTCGGCATGTACGAGCGCTACCTGGGCTCGGGAGCGGCCGTGTGGCAGCTCGTCGAGAACCACTCGAGCTTCACCGAGCTCGAACGCCCCACCATCATGCAGCTCGCCCTGGGCCAGCGGACCAGCGAAACCGCGGCCGGTTTGGCCGGCGTGGTCCTCTCGGTGGAGCGCACCGTGCTGCGCTACGACCCCCGACTGAGCTACGCCGGAGCCGGGACGGCGCCGCAGGGCGGCCGGTTCCGGTAGCCCGGAGAGCTTCGGCTCCGCCCGCCCGACCAACCCGCTGGGAGTCTGCACCGTCCTACGGCGCAGACTCCTGGGAATTCCCACCGCCTTCGAGGCGGTTTCCGACCCCGGCTCGGATCCTCACCGCAGGTACCACGGCAGCACCCGGAAGCCCCGGAAGTCGAGGCGTTCGGTGCGGCCGCGCGGCCACGTCCCGCCAACACGAGAGGGCCTCGGCCTCGGCGACGGGCGTTGATGCCAGCGCTCGACGAAGGCCGGGGCGCGAACCCCGCCGACGCTGCCGTCAGGCCCACCGACCGCCGATCGTCGTATGATCAGAAGCGAGGAGCGAAGAGCCACATGGACCAGAGCCCCCCCGAGCACCGCCCCGCCCCCCCGCCGCCCCGACACCGGATGTCCCCCGACACTCAGTGGATCATCGCCACAGGACTCGGCGTCGCCACCCTGATCCTGACCCTGATTGGGGTCATCCTGCAGCAGAACGCCGGCATCCACGCGCGAATCGACGACACCAACCGCCAAATGAACGAGCGCTTCAACGACGTCAATGAGCGCTTCAACGACATCAACGGGCGCTTCGACGACACCAACCGACGCTTCGACGACACCAACGAACGTTTCAACGACCTCAACCGCCGAATCGACGCCGAGCAGAACCACATCCGCGCCGAAATGCGCGAGATCCGCTCCCTGCTCCTGCAGCTCATCGAGCGCACGCCGCCCGCCGACTGACCCATCGCCAACCGAACGCCCGCCCGACCCGCGCCCATGCCCCCCGCCGAAATCCCCTATAATCGCTCGCGGTTCTCGACCCGCCTCCTCGAGGACAGGCTCTACACCGCCGGCCACAGTTGGCTGGAGCGGGAGGACGAGGAGGTGTGGCGGGTCGGGTTCACGAAGTTCGCGGTGCGCATGCTCGGCGAGATCGTCGAGCTGGGGTTCGAGACCGAGCCGGGCGCGACGGTCGAGACCGGACAGGTCATCGGCTGGCTGGAGGGGTTCAAGGCGGTCACCGACATGTACTCGCCGCTCGGCGGACGCTTCGAGGGGTTCAACCCCGCCGTCGACGCGGACGCGGCACTGCTGTCGCGCGACCCCTACCGCCGGGGGTGGCTCTTCCGGGTGCGCGGGCAGCCGGGCGACGACTGCCTCGACGTGCACGGCTACGTCGCGCTACTGGACACGACGATCGACAAGATGCTGGGACGGCGGCATGGCTGAGCCGGTCGAGGAGACCCTCGGCAGGACGCGGGGGCGGCGACAGGCTGAGCCGGTCTACACCACGATCGACAAGATGCTGGGACGGCGGCATGGCTGAGCCCGCGCGCTACGTGATGATCGGCGGCTTCCTCGGAGCGGGGAAGACGACCGCGGTGGCGCGGCTCGCCCGGTACCTGACGGACCGGGGCAAGCGGGTCGGACTGATCTGCAACGACCAGAGCAGCGGACTCGTCGACACCACCCTGCTGCGGTCCCGGGGCTTCCCTGTCGAGGAGATCACCGGCGGCTGCTTCTGCTGCCGCTTCAACTCGCTGCTTGAGGCGGCCGAGAGCCTGACCCGGGACTCGCGGCCCGACCTCTTCCTCGCCGAGCCGGTCGGGAGCTGCACCGACCTGGTGGCCACGGTCTCTTATCCGCTGCGCCGCATCTACGGCGACCGGTTCACGGTGGCGCCCCTGAGCGTGCTGGTCGACCCGGTGCGGGCGGCCCGCATGGTGGGCCTCGTCGAGGGCCGGAGCTTCTCGGAGAAGGTGACCTACGTCTACCGGAAGCAGTTGCAGGAGGCGGACGTCATCGTCGTCAACAAGTGCGACGCGCACCCCGCCGACCTGCTCGACCGGCTGTCGGCGGCCCTCGCCTCGGAGTACCCGCGGGCGACGGTCCTCACCTGCTCGGCCCGGACCGGCGCCGGGGTCGACGCCTGGTTCGAGACGGTGCTCGCCGAGAAACCCGCGTCCCCGGCGCTGGAGATCGACTACGATATATACGCCGAGGGCGAGGCGCTGCTCGGCTGGCTGAACTGCACGGTCCAGCTTCGCGCCGAAAGCCCGTTCGACGGCAACCGGACGCTGGTCGATCTGGCCCGGCGGGTCCGCGACCGCCTCGCCGCCGCCGGGGAGGAGATTGCCCATCTCAAGATGACCCTCGACGCGCGCGACGGCTCGGGCACGCTGTCGGTGGTCAGCCTCGTCGGCAGCGACCTGGAGCCTGATCTGCGCGAGTCGCTGCTCGACCGCGTCGACGCGGGCGAGTTGGTGGTGAACCTGCGGGCCGAGACGGACCCGGTGCGGCTCGAGACGGTGCTGCGCGAGACCCTCGACGGCCTCGACGGCCTCGACGGCGTCGAGGCGCGGGTCGAGCACCTGGAGCAGTTGCGGCCGGGACGGCCGGTGCCGACGCACCGGATGGCGTGACGGTGCCGCGGCGGTCTAGCGGCGTTGCCGACGGTGTGACGGCCCGGCGGATGGCGTGACGGCGGGTCGAACGCGTTACGGCGTCGCGGGACGGTGGCGGTATTGGCGGATGGCGAGACGGCGCCGCGCATGGTGCGACGGCGTTGCGGACGGTGTGACGCGCGGCAGACGGCGCGATGAAGATCCTGTACTGCAACTGCACCTACGCCAAGGTCGTCCCGGCCGAGGTCAAGAAGGGCGTTCTGCGCCGCCTCTGCGACTCCGGCCAAGCGTTCGACGCGGTGGCGGACCTGTGCGACATGTCGGCGCGCAAGGACCCCGCGCTCCGGAAGATCGCCGAGGGCGGCGACACGAAGATCGCGGCCTGCTACCCGCGCGCGGTGAAGTGGCTGTTCCACGCCGCGGGCACCCCGCTGCCGAGCGAGGGCGTCGACGTGCTGAATATGCGCGAGGACTCCGCCGAAGACATCGCGCGGGAGCTGCTCGCATGAGCCGCGCCGCGAACGCCGCGAGGGAAGTTGCCGGCATGAGCCGCATCGACGACGCCACGAGGGAGTTGCCCGCATGAGCCGCATCGAGGGACGCAACCTGCGGGTGGTGCTGTACGAAGGCCCGGGCAGCCAGGCCCTGGCCGACGAGGAGCGCTTCCAGGCCCTCTCGGCCCTGCTCGACAACGGCTTCGAGGTCACCCGCCCGATGGCCGGGCAGGACGTGGCCCCCGCCGACGGCGCCCCGGTGCTGGTGCTGGGCCGGCTCGACGAGGCGCCGGCCGAGGATCCGGAGCAGGAGGTGCACTTCCGCGACCTCGGCGAGGTCGACGCCCTCGAGGCCGCCCGCGAGGTGCGGGAGGCGGCCGGCGCCCGCAAGCTGGAAGCGTGGAAGCCGTGGTTCCCGGTGATCGACTTCGACCGCTGCACCAACTGCATGCAGTGCCTGACGTTCTGCCTTTTCGACGTGTACGGCGTCGACGACAAGAAGCAGATCACGGTGCAGAACCAGGACAACTGCAAGACCGACTGCCCCGCGTGCTCGCGCGTCTGCCCCGAGGTCGCGATCCTGTTCCCGAAGTACGGCAAGGGCCCCATCAACGGCGACGTGGTCCGCGAGCAGGACGTCCAGCGCGAAGCGATGAAGGTGGACATCTCCACCCTGCTCGGGGGCGACCTCTACGGCTCGCTCCGCACCCGGCAGCGCGAGGCGCGGAAGCGGTTCTCGACGGAGCGCGACGAGTCGAAGGCGCTGTTGGAGCGGAAGCGCTGCCTCGGCAAGCTCAAGAAGGACCTGGACATCCCCGACGAGGTACTGATGACGCTGCCCTCGGCCGAGGACATCGAGGAGCGGGCGGCGCGGGCCAAGGCGAAGATGGAGAAGCGGCTGGCGCGGTCGCAGACCGTGCAGGACACCCGGCCGGCGCCGACGGAGCGGGAGTGGGGCATCTGATGGCCTCCGGCGAGGCGTTCGCGCAGGATTGGCCGGGCGGACCGGGGCACCGCGGGGCCGCGCTGACCGGCCTGGAATCGGCGGGAACCGGAGCAGGACGACCATGTTGAGAGCGGCGGCCGGCCTCGGCTATCGCACGGTGCGCTCGACGGACGCGCGCGTGCTGCGGAAGTTCGCCTGGAACTTCGGCTACAAGGGCGTCCGCTCAGTCCAGAAGTTCAAGAAACGGCTGAAGGCGGGGGTGTCGTTCCCCCCGTTCCTCTACATCTCGATCACCAACGCCTGCAACCTGCGCTGCCAGGGGTGCTGGGTCGACGTCGACAAGCCGCAGCACGTGATCAGCTTCGACGACCTGAACCGGCTGATCGACAGCGCCAAGGCGCACGGCAACAGCTTCTTCGGCATCCTCGGGGGCGAGCCGTTCATGCACCCCGACCTCCTCCGGGTCCTCGAGGCGCACCCCGACTGCTACTTCCAGATCTTCACCAACGGCCACCCCATCACCGACGCCACGGCCGAGCGGCTGCGGAAGGCGGGGAATGCGACCCCGCTCATCAGCGTCGAGGGCACCGAGACGATCAGCGACGAGCGGCGCGGCCGCGAGGGGGTGCTGAACCGCACCCTGGAGGGCATCCGGGCGAGCGTGCGGCACGGGCTGATCACCGGCGTCGCCACCAGCGTCTGCCAGACGAACATCGACGACCTCGTGCGCGAGGCGTGGGTCGACGAGCTGATCGGCATGGGGGTGCACTACTGCTGGTTCCACACCTACCGGGTGGTGGGGCCGGTGCCCAACCCCCAGCTCGCCCTGACCCCCGAGCAGGTGTTGTCGGTGCGGCGCTTCGTGATGGACATGCGCAACCGCAAGCCCATCGGACTCATCGACGCGTACTGGGACGACAAGGGGCAGGCGCTGTGCCCGGCCGCGACCGGCATCAGCCACCACATCGGCCCGTTCGGCGACGTCGAGCCGTGCCCGATCATCCAGTTCGCGAACGAGAAGATTCAGGACAACGACGGCGACATCTACAAGACGATGACGGAGTCGCCGCTCCTCGCGGACTTCCGCCGGACCGCGGCCGGCGCGACGCGGGGCTGCATCGTCCTCGAGCGCCCCGACCTCCTGCGCGAGATCGTCGAGCGGCACGGCGCCGACGACACGACGATACGCGGGACCGCGGGCCCCGAGCTCGAAGCGCTGCGGTCGCGGCCGAGCCAGTACAACCCCGGGAACGAGATCCCCGAGGAGAACTGGGTCTACCGTTTCGCCAAGAAGCACTGGTTCTTCGGATTCGGTGCGTACACATAGGAGCCTGCGGCGAAGGTCCCGCCGCCGTCGAGCGGCGCGGGGTTTCCGCCACCGGCTCCAGGGGAATCAGCCAGTCCCATGGCCACGGAAACAACGAGCTACGCCGAGCCCCAGGTCATCCCCCTGCTGCAGCTCCCGGTGCAGGTGCCCCGGCAGACCTACCGGCCGGCGCAGTCGAACATCCCCGACGACAAGGCGGTGCGGGTCCGCCTGAAGCACCTCACCGAACAGCACGTCAAACGGGTGGGGGCGGTGCCGCCCCTCACGCTGGACGAGCTGACCGAGCACACCGCGGCGGTGCTCGCCGAGGCCGGCCTCGACCCCATCTACGGCGACTACGCGTCGATCCTCGTCAGCAACGCCGCGTGGCGGGACTCGCTGGCGCAGATTCCCTACGAGCGCCGGCTGCTGCTCATCCCGAAGTGCCTGCGGGTCGAGGAGAAGTGCCCCGCCCCGTTCGACGAGTTCGGCCTGCTCTGCAAGGAGTGCGGACTCTGCTCGATCCAGGACCTGACGGTCGAGGCGGAGCGGCTCGGCTACGCGGTGCTCGTGGCCGAGGGCTCGGCCATCGTCCGCTCGATGATCGAGACCGGCAAGATCGAGGCGATCGTCGGCGTGAGCTGCATCAACGTGCTCGAGAAGTGCTTCCCGCACATGGAGGCGGCGGCCATCCCCGGCGTGGCGATACCGCTGCTGCAGGACGACTGCGTCAACACCACCGTGGACCTCGACTGGGTCTGGGACCTGATCCACCTGACGAGCGACGACAAGACCTACCGGCTCGACCTCGACGCCCTCAAGACGAGGGTGCGCGACTGGTTCGGGTCCGATATCCTCGACGTGATCATGGGCCCGGTGGACGCCGACGACGCCACCGCCCGCATCGCCCGCGACTATCTGGAGAAGGGCGGCAAGCGCTGGCGCCCCTATCTCGCGGCGTGCACGTACATGGCGCTGGAGACCGACCGCCGCGGCAGCGAGCCGGATCTGCCCGAGGCGGTCCTCAAGGCCGCCGTCGCCATCGAGTGCTTCCACAAGGCGTCGCTCATCCACGACGACATCGAGGACGGCGACGAGCGCCGCTACGACAGCCCGGCCCTGCACGCCGAGGTCGGCGTGCCGGTGGCCCTGAACGCGGGCGACTTCCTGGTGGGCGAGGGGTACCGGCTGCTCGCCGAGGCGGGATACCCCGAGGCCGTCGCGATCGCGGCCGAGGGCCACGTGACCCTCAGCCGGGGCCAGGGCCGCGAGCTGCTGTGGGCGCGCGACCCCCGGCCGCTGGCGTCGATGCAGGTGCTCGACATCTTCCGCCAGAAGACGGCGGCGGCCTTCGAGGTCGCGCTGCGCATCGGGGCGGTCCTCGGCGGGGCCGACGGGGCGACCCACGACGTGCTGCGCAAGTACAGCGAGTCGCTGGGCATCGCCTACCAGATCAAGGACGACATCGACGACTTCAAGGGCGAGGCCGACTCGGACGACCTCGACCAGGTGCGGCTGTCCCTCATCCTCACCATCGCCCACAAGCGCGCCGAGGGCGCCGACCGCGAGCGCGTGGCGGCGGCCATCCGGTCCGGCGCGGGCGACGGCCCGGAGGAGCTGCGCCGCATCGCCGAGCAGTACGGCGTCCTCGACAAGGCCGAGGACCTGCTGGCCGCGTACCGCGAGGACGCGGTCCGGTCGCTGCGGTTCCTCTCGAGCCCGACCCTGAAGGGACTGATGCGCCGCATCGTGGGCAAGATCTTCGGCGAGACGTTGATCGAGGGCTACTGCGGTGAGTTTGAGACTCGAAATGCTGCAAGTCGCGCGGCTGGCGCCGAAGCTGCTGCAGGAAGCCTCTGACCCGGTCGCCCGGTACCTCCACTCCCAGTTCAACGACGACGGCGGCGCCGCCGACCGGTCCGGGCAGAGCGACCTCTACTACACGGTGTTCGCGCTCGAGGGCCTGATCGCCCTGCAGCACGAGCCGCCGGCGGCGGTCGCAGGCTTCCTCGAGTCGTTCGGGGACGGGGAGGACCTTGACCTCGTGCACCTCTGCTGTCTGGCGCGGTGCTGGGCGGCGGTGAAGCAGCCCGCGCCGGACCTCGCCCCCCGCATCCGCGCGCAATGGGACCGCGGCAGCGTGTATCACAGCTTCCTGGCGTGGGGCGCGCTGGAGGACCTGGGACAGCCGCCCGAGCCGTTTCCCATGCCGGGGCCGGGAGACGCGGCGGTCCGGACCACGCCGACGACGGCGGCGGCGGTGACCCTGCTCCGCCGGATGGGCGTCCCCGTGCCGTCCGAGGCGACCCGCTGGCTGCTGGCGCGGGCCCACCCCGAGGGCGGATTCCTGGCCACCGAGACGGCGCCCATGCCCGACCTGCTGTCGACCGCCACCGCCCTGCACGCCCTCGCGGGCGAGCACGTCCCGTTCGCGCAGCTCAAGGAGACAACCCTCGACTTCCTCGACACGCTGTGGACCGGCCGGGCGTTCTGCGGCACCTGGGCCGACGATGAACCCGACGCCGAGTACACCTGGTACGCCCTCCTCGCCATGGGCCACCTCAGCCTGGCGTGAGCGGCAGGGCGTTCCGCGGCACCCGGACCGACGATGAAGCCAAGGCGTTATGCGGGACCTGGACCGACGATGAACCCGACGCCGAGTACACCCGGTACGCGCTCCTCCCCATGGACCGCCTCGGCCCTTCGTGAGCGGCTGCTCGCGGCCCGCACGCCCGCCGGCCACTGGGAGGGCGAGCTGTCGTCGAGCCCCCTCTCGACCGCCACCGCGGTGACCGCGCTCACCCTCGCGGGCGGGCACGAGAAACTCGTGCGCGGGGGGCTCCGCTGGCTCGCCGCCCACCAGAACGCGGACGGCGGCTTCGGCGACGCCGACGGCTGCCCCAGCAACATCAGCACCACCACCCTGGCGTGGGCCACCCTCGGCCAGCACGGGGCGGCGGGCATGGAGCGCGCGGAGGCGTGGCTCACGCGCCGCGTCGGCCCCCTGTCGGCGGAATCGCTCGCCGCCGCCATCACCGAGGTCTACGGCGACGACCGCACGTTCGCGGTCCCCATCCTCACCCACTGCGCGCTGACGGGCCGCTTCGGCTGGGCGCACGTCCCCGTGCTGCCGTTCGAGCTCGCCGCCCTGCCCCACGCCTGGTTCAAGTGGATCGGCCTGCCGGTGGTGAGCTACGCCCTGCCCGCCCTGATCGCGATCGGTCAGGCGCAACACCACCACCACCCCACCGCGAGCCCCGCCGGCCGCGCCGTGCGCGAGGCGGCCCGCGCCCGCACCCTGCGCGTCCTCGAGTCGATCCAGCCCGCGTCGGGCGGGTTCCTCGAGGCCGCCCCCCTGACGAGCTTCGTCACCATGGCCCTCGCCGGCAGCGGCCTCGCGGGTCACCCCGTGGCCCGGCAGGGCGTCGCCTTCCTCGCCGTGACGGTCCGCCCCGACGGAAGCTGGCCCATCGACACCAACCTCGCCACCTGGCTGACCACACTCTCTATCAACGCCCTCGGGGGGGCCGCGTTCACCCCGGAGGAACGGCGCTACCTGCGGCGCTGGCTGCTCGACCAGCAGTACCGCGTCGTCCATCCCTACACCCGGTCGGCCCCCGGCGGCTGGGCCTGGACCAACCTGTCGGGCGGCGTGCCCGACGGCGACGACACCCCCGGCGCCCTCCTCGCGCTGGCCGAGCTGGCAGCGGCGGACGATGGCGCGCGGCGTCGTGCCGGGACCGGTGAAAGCGTCGGCGGAGAAACGGCGCCGGCGGCGCAGGGCGCGACCGCGGCCTCCGCGGAACCGGGAAGACCCGGGACTGAGCGTAGGGCGACGAGCAGCACTGCCCACGCGGTACGCGGCGCGGGTCGAATGCGGCGGCACTCCCGCCACGGGCTCCCGGCCCATGATGCCGAGCTCCTGGCGGCGGCCACGGCCGGGGTCGGCTGGCTGATCGACCTGCAGAACGACGACGGCGGCGTCCCGACGTTCTGCCGGGGCTGGGGCCGGCTGCCGTTCGACCGGAGCAGCCCCGACCTCACCGCCCACGCCCTGCGCGCGTGGCACGCATGGCGCGCGGTGGACCCGCGGGTCGACCGGGCGATGGAACGGGCGGTCGCGTACCTGGTGCGCCACCAGCGCCCCGATGGGTCGTGGATTCCCCTATGGTTCGGCAACCCGTGGACCCCGGACCAGACGAATCCCGTCTACGGCACGGCGCGGGTCCTGGAGTGCCGGGACCTCCTGCCGGCGGAGGCGCGACGGCGGGGCGAGGCGTTCCTCCGGTCGAAGCGGCACGAGGACGGAAGCTTCGGCACTATCGAGGAAACCGCTCTCGCCGTCGCCGCCACCGGCGACCCCCGCGGCCGGCAGTGGCTGCTCACCCGGGACGCGCTCGGGCCGGCCCCCATCGGGCTCTACTTCGCGAAGCTGTGGTACTTCGAGAAGCTCTACCCGCCGATCTTCACGGTGGCGGCGCTAGCCGCAGGCGAGCGCGGTTGATGGATGCACCCTACCCGGCAGGAACCCGACCCATCCCAGGTCCTGGACCCTGGAGAGACGTTCACAGGTATAATCTGCTGACTCGTAGCAGCTTATGCCCCTCGAACCCCTGCTGATCGGTGACGAGCAGCGCTGAGGAGCCAAACGGTTGGGGCCGGGAAGGTGGCGAAGCTGGAGTTCCGGTCGCGGGAGGAGCTGCAGCGACTGAAAGCGGAGACAAAACCATGAGCATGGCTCAGTACGTCCTGCGATGCCTCGGGCTGGCCGGCGCCCTCGCGGCGCTTCCGTGCTCGGCGCTGGCGCAGCCGGCCGACGAGGCGGGCCCGCCCCGTACGCCCTGGGGCGTGCCGGATCTCCAGGGGACCTGGTCGCTTCCCACGATGACGCCCCTCGAGCGACCGGCCGAATTCGCGGACAGACTTCGTCTCACGGAAGAAGAAGAGGCGGAGTTTCTTGCCACGCGGCGGAGCCGCATCCGCGAGGGGCTCGATCGGGCACTGAGCGCCGACTTCGAGCTGGGCGATGGCGGGGTCGACCAGTCCATCTACGACCATCCGCTGCTTGACGGGCGCACGTCGCTCGTCGTCTCACCCGAGAACGGGCGGATTCCACGCACCGAGGAAGGCCGCTACCGGGTGGGCATGCCAGGTCGGCGCATGAGGGGGATCCCGGAGGGCCCCGAGGACCGGGCACTGGACGAACGCTGCTTGATGGGCGGGATGCTGCCGCTCCGAGGGAGTGCGTTCCCGGCCCGGATCTTCCAGACCCCGGATCATGTGGTCATCCACTACGAGTTCGTCAACGCCACGATCACGGTCCCGCTGGACGACCGGCCGCAGGTGTCCAGCGCCATCCAGCAGTGGACCGGGACCTCGCGCGGCTCCTGGGACGGCGACACCCTGGTGATCGAATCGACGAACTTCGACCCGCGCTGGACCTTTGCGGGGTCCGGGGCGGGCATGCGTCTGGTGCAGCGTCTGACGCGGATCGACCAGGCCACGATGCATCAGGAGTACACCGTCTACGACCCGGACTCGTTCACGGAGCCGTGGTCGGCGGAGTACCCTCTGACCAACACCGAGGAGCCGATCTACGAGTATGCCTGTCACGAAGGCAATCGGAGCATGACGCTGCTCTTGAACGGCGCGCGGGCCACCGAGCAGATGGCCCGGTTCGTCGGCGCGTTCGGTCTCTCGTCGTTCGAGCGGGTCGGTGGGGCGGCCGCGGACGGTTCGGCGTTCACCGACGGGATGCTGTCGCATGACGCCAGCGGCCGGGTGTCGGTCCAGCTTTCAAGCCGTGAGAGCTATCTGGCCTACTACGGCCGATATGACGTGAACGTCTTTCGGAGAGTCGTCGAGCATGAGGTCGAGGGCGGGTCTCGACCGGATGTGCGGGGCAGGACGCTGAGCTACTCGTACGACCTCGCGGACGACGGCGACACGCTGGTGCTGTCGCTGACGGGTGACGACGGAGTCGAGAGCCGCGCCACCTGGCAGCGTCATCGCTAGTCCCTCCGGACTGGGCCCGTCGCGGTTCGAGGCCGGCGAGACGTGCGACTTGACACGGGCCGCGAACGGCGCCCACTATATCCGCAACGGATATAGTTGATGCCCAGAAGAAAGCCCCCCAGCGCTCCCCGGGCCTGACACCACCGGTCTGTCGTATCTTGCTCGCGCTTGCCGATGGTGAGCGTCATGGCTACGCCAACTACCCTCGGATTTTTCAGTTTGCCATTTCCAGGCTGGCCCGGTTCGGGGGATAATAGAACCATGATGAAACGGATTTCCCGCCGCGAGGCGATCACCGCCGGACTCGCCGGCGCCGCCGCGTTCAGCGCCTACGGGAACAACGCCGGCGAAACCGGGACGCCCGAGGCCACACCGGCCACGAGCCCGCCGCAAACCGGAAGCGGCGTCCGGGCCGCCGTGATCGGGGCCGGCGCCTTCGGCGGCTGGACGGCGCTCTGGCTCCGCCGCGCGGGTGCCGAGGTGACGCTTGTGGACGCTTGGGGGGCGGGCAACGCCCGCGCGAGTTCGGGGGGCGAGAGCCGGCTGATCCGGGCCTCCTACGGGACGCGGCGGATCTACAGCGCGATGGTGGCCCGGGCGGCCGAGATCTGGAAGGAGTACGAGGCGCGCTGGGACGACCGGTTGCTCTTTCCCATCGGCATGCTGCGGATGAGGAGCGGGGAGAACGAGTACACGAAGGCCTCGGTGCCGATCCTCCGGGAACTCGGCCTCCCGGTCGAGGAACTCGACGGCGACGAGCTGGCGCGCCGCTTCCCCCAGATCAACCCGGAGGGCCTCTCCTACGGCGTGTTCGAAAGGGACGCCGGCTACCTGCTCGCCCGGCGCGGCTGCGAACGGGTGCTCCGGGAGTTCCAGGAGGCAGGCGGCAGTTTCCGGCGGGCGGAGGCGGCGCCGGGCGGGATGGACGGAGGCCGCATGCGGGAGATCCGCCTTTCGGACGGCGGCGCGCTGGAAGCCGACCTCTTCGTCTTCGCCTGCGGGCCCTGGCTCGCGAAGCTCTTCCCGGAGTTCGACCCGCCGCTCGTCCGCTCCACCCGGCAGGAGGTCTTCTATTTCGGTCCCCCGGCGGGCCGCGCCGACCTGACCGAGGCGGAGTTCCCGACCTGGATCGAGGGCCCGTTCTACGGCGTACCGGCGACCCGCTTCCGGGGCTTCAAGATCGCGGACGACCGGCGCGGCGCCGACTTCGACCCCACCGACGGTGACCGGGCGCCCTCACCGAAGGGCATCCGCGAGGCGCGGGAGTACATGGAGCACCGCTTCCCGGGGCTCAAGGGAGCGCCGCTGATCGAGGCGCGCGTCTGCCAGTACGAGCAGAGCGCCGACGGGAACCTCATCGTGGACACCCATCCGGAAGCGGAGAACGTCTGGATCGCGGGCGGCGGGTCCGGCCACGGCTACAAGCTGGGCGCCTCGCTCGGGGAGATGCTGGCGGAGCAGGCGCTCGGCGAGCGCGAGAAGGAACCCTTCTTCGGGCTGGCGCGGCTCGTGGGCTGATCGACAGCGGTCCTGGCCCGGCGTCAGGTGGGGCGGAGGCGGTCCCAGGCGAGGCGGAAGAGGTCCTGGTCGGGACAGGCGGAGGACATGGAGAGATAGACGCGTCGCACGGAGATGCGGACCAGGGCTCCGATCGCCGAGCACCACAATTTGATCGTCACCGGGGCGTGCGGCATCGGGAAGAGCTTCCTCGCCTGCGCTTTCGTCGAACGAGCGTGTCGCCGTGGATTCACCGCCCGCTACGTCCGGATGCCGCGCCTGCTGCACGAGCTCGCCGTCGGTCGCGGCGACGGCTCCTACACTCGGCTCCTCGCCCGCCTCGCCAAGCTCGACCTGCTCGCCATCGACGACTGGATGCTCGCGCCCCTGCGCGACGCCGAACGCCGCGACCTCACGGAGGTCATCGAGGACCGTGCCGAACGCGCTTCGACCCTGATCGCCAGCCAGTTGCTCGTCACCGACTGGCACGCCATCATCGGCGACCCCAACCAAGCCGACACGATCTGCGACCGACTGCTCCACGACGCGCACCGCATCGAGCTCAAGGGCCACTCGATGCGACGGACGCACGACGCGCCGAAGACCCGCAACCGGAAGAAGACATGACCCCGCCAGGCCGGCCCGTGGATCGCACCGGTGCCATGGAAAACGCGCTCGAGACGCTCGCGGCTGACCGCGCCATCGTGCAGGCGCGTTTTCCACAGCCCCTTGGACGGCGAAGAGCGCCGCCCATACGCTCCACAGGCAAGATCGCGTGTAATTGGTTACCGCGTTCGGTGCGAGCGGCAGGCGTCGAAGCGCAGGGTGAACGTTGAGGGCGGCGGCCGCTGATGTCCGGGGTGCACAGAATTTCACAAGTGCCGATAAACCGGGTATGCGCCCGACGCGCCGCGAGCAGGACGCCCCCCGGCCAACCCCGGAGGAGCACGCGCGCGTGAAGCGCGAACTCGAGGAGAGCGAGCGCGAACGCGAACGGCTGCAGCGCCGGATCGAACGGCTCGAGAAGCAGAACACCCGCCTGAGGCGGGAGCTCGATGCGGCCAGACGCGCCGGGCATCGCCAGGCTGCTCCCTTCGCCAAGACGGTCACGGCCGACCCCAAACGCCCAGGCCGACGAGCCGGTGCCCAGTACGGCCAGCCAGCCCGCAGGCGCAGGCCAACCCGGGTGGATGTGCGCCACGACGTTCCGCTGCCGCCGAGCTGTCCGGATTGCGGCGGACGACTGCGCTCGACCGGCATGGCCACCCAGCTCCAGGAAGAGCTGCCGGTCCCGCGGGTCCTCGTCCGCGAGTTCCGGGTCGCCCTCGGCGCCTGTCAGGACTGCGGCCGGCGGGTGCGGGGTCGGCATCGGTTGCAGACGTCCGACGCCTTCGGGGCCTCCGGTGTACAACTGGGCCCCGAGTTGGTGGCGTCGGCGGTCATCCTCAACAAGCAGATGGGGTTGTCGTTCGGCAAGATCGCGACCCTGCTGCGGCAACACCACGGCGTCCGCGTCAGTCCGAGCGGCCTCGTCCGCGCCGTGCATCGGGCCGCCCGCCGGGCCGAACCGACCTATAGCGAACTGCGGCGCCAGCTTCGGAACAGCCCCGTGGTCACCCCGGATGAAACCGGGTGGAAGGTCGGCGGCCACCTGCAGTGGCTCTGGGCGGGCGTCGCGGAGAAGACGACCGTCTACGCCATTCTGCCGGGACGAGGCTACGAGGAAGCGGCCCACCTGTTGGGGCCGGACTTCGACGGCGTGCTCATCCGCGACGGTTGGGCGCCGTATCGCCGCTTCACCCGGGCCACGCATCAGACGTGCCTCGCCCACGTGCTGCGCCGGGGACGGACCCTGTGCCGGGACCATCCCCGCAGCCGTATCGCCGCCGACATCCACGCCCTGTTGAAGCAGGCCCTTCGCCTGCGCGACGACGCCCGCGCCGGCGAGCTGTCCGGTGACGACCTCGGCGAAGCGCTGGAAGCCCTGGCCGGCCGCCTCGCCCGACGACTGCTCCACCCCGGCCCGCTGGCCGACGTGCGCTGCTTCGCGAAGCACCTGACCACGGAATGGAAGGCCCTGTTCACGTTCCTGCGCAACCCCGCCGTCGACGCCACCAACTGGCGCGCCGAACAGGCCATTCGCCCCGCCGTCGTCACCCGCAAGGTGTGCGGCGGCAATCGCTCCTGGCGCGGCGCGGCCACCCAGCAGATACTCGCCTCTGTCATCCGTACCGCCTGCCAACGCCAGCACAATCCCCACGCCGTGGTCGTGGGCCTGCTTCGCTCTCCGTCGCCCACCGTCGCACCCGACCTGCAAGGCCCCGCGCCGTAGCAGACGCCCACCACGGTAACCAATTACGATCGCGTCTGGTTACTCTAGAAGAACGACGTACGGCACCGATGGGAGGAAACTGACCGACGACGCTGCTGCGCTCCGACGAGCCGATCCACTTCACCGAGAATCGCCGATCCACATCCCCGGAATCGGTGATCTACTTCACCGAAATACGCATCGGCGCGCCGGCCGGCTGTGCTTGCTCGACGGTCGCGGTGATCCTCCTCCTCGTCACTGTTCGCGGGACATCCCCCTGAATGTCAGCTTCTGCATGCCCGCGCCCGTCGCCGCGAGGTAGAGATTGCCCTGCGAATCGGTCGCGATGTGGTGGCCGGCGCCCAGGATGCCCTCGGGGCGGACGGTTCCGAGGACTTCGAGCGTCGCGCGGGCGACGACGATGCCGTCGTCGCCGCCGACGTAGAGGAACTGCTGCTCGGCGTCCGGGGACAAGGCCAGGTTGCGCGCGAAGGGTGCGTCGGGCGTGACCACCTGGCTCACGAACGCGCCACCGAGCGTGAACACCTGCACGCGGCGGTGCTCGCGGTCGGCGGCGTACACCAGGCCGTCGTTCGACACCAGATGGCGTGGAGGACGTTGAAGTACGAAGGACCCGGATCGGAGAAGCTGGTGGGGTTCTGCACCTGACACTGGTCGTCGTCCACCGGCGTGTCGCCGAAGGCTCCCCACCTGCGCTTGAACCGGCCGGTCTCGGCATCGAACACGGCGACGCGGCGGTTGCCATAGCCGTCGGCCACGAACAGCTCGTTGGTCGGGGGATGGACCTGCTGGTCGGCCGGCCGGTGGACTCGAACGGTCCCACCAGTTGCGCAAGGGCCGGGCCGGGTCTCACGTCGGCCAATTGCAGGTCGGCCTACGGCAGCGGCATCTCCGGGCTGTCCTCGTCGCGCGCCCGCTCGAACGCCGGGCGCGGCGTGTCCGAGCGCACCTGCTCCAGCCAGAACACCCCGTCGTAGGGCGCACTGTTGCCGCGCGTGCCCAGGAAGTCGACGTCGCCGTCGCCGTCGACGTCCCGAGCGATGAACTTGTCGTACATGCCCCGCTTGCGGCGCGAGACGTCGTGCCGCCGCCACTCTCCGGCGGCGTCGCCGGGGTGCTCGAACCAGCCGATGCGCCCGAGGGCGTCGTCCTTGTCGACGTCGCCGTCGCCTTCGCGGGGGCCGCGGCTGTAGCTGCCGGCCATGACGTCGAGGTCGCCGTCGCCGTCGATGTCGGCCACCTCGAGACCGGTCATGCTGTCGGGGGCGAAGCTGCCAATCCGGTGCGCGTTCCACGCGTCGTCGATGCGCTCGGGCTGCTCCAGCCAGGCGACGCCGCCGGCGGCGGCGCCGATGATGTCGAGGCGCCCGTCCCCGTTCAGGTCCGCGTACTCCAGGTTGAAGCCGGCCGCCCGCGCGCCGTAGATGCCGATGGCGTGCTCGCGGAAGTCGAGGCTGCCGTCGCCCGGGTTCTCGAAGAACAGGATGCGGTTTTCGCCCCGCGTCCCCACCACGACGTCGAGGTCGCCGTCGCCGTCCAGGTCCACCGGCTCGGCATTCTGCGGCACGCTGTAGCGTCCGAGCACCGTCTCGGTCCAGTTCCCGCCCTCGAGCGGATCCCCACGCACCGAGAAGATGGAGACCGGCGTGGAGCGCGCGAAGTCGGCCGGCGCCGGCCGTTGCGCGCCCTTGTTGGGGGCGGTCATCTCGGGGACGCCGTCGCCGTCGAGGTCGGCCAGGAAGACGCGGATGTACGATCCGCGACCCTTCGTCATCGGCAGTATCAGCCGCGGCCACGCGGCGCGGCGCACGTCCGCGCCCGGATTCTGCAGATAGATGAGATGCGAGAGCTCCGCCGCCACCACCACGTCGAGGTGTCCGTCGCCGTTGACGTCGGCGATGGCCGCGTCCTCCGGCGCGGGCGCGTCCGCTCCCTCCGCGATGGTGACGTTCGTCCACCCGTGCGGGTCGGCCGAGCCGAACGCGACCCGCACGTGGCCCTCGGCGTCCGGCACGTAGTCGGGGTCGGGGACGGTCGAGTCGTACTCGCTGTCCGACTCGTGCACCGACACGATGTCCTCGTGGCCGTCGTTGTCGAGGTCCGCCATCACGAGGCCGTCGCTGCCGCTCAGGCCGAACCCGGCGGTGGCGGGCTCGTCGATGATGTGCTCGCGCCAACTGATGTAGCTCCCGTCCGCCGCCCGCGCGGCGGTGGGGGTGTCGCCGACCACGGGCTGCGCGCCGGCCCCCTGCGGCCACAGGCACACGAGGCAGACGAGAAAGAGCCCGCGACAACCACGGCCCGTTCGGAACCGCATCGGCGCGCCGGCCGGCTGTGCTTGCTCGACGGTCATGGTGATCCTCCTCCTCGTCACTGTTCGCCGGACATCCCCCTGAATGTCAGCTTCTGCATGCCCGCGCCCGTCGCCGCGAGGTAGAGATTGCCCCGGGAATCGGTCGCGATGTGGTGGCCGGCGCCCAGAATGCCCTCGGGGCGGACGGTTCCGAGTATCTCGAGCGTCGCGCGGTCGACGACGACGATGCCGTCGTCGCCGCCGACGTAGAGGAACTGCTGCTCGGCGTCCGGGGACAAGGCCAGGTTGCGCGCGAAGGGTGCGTCGGGCGTGACCACCTGGCTCACGAACGCGCCCCCGAGCGTGAACACCTGCACGCGGCGGTGCTCGCGGTCGGCCGCGTACACCAGGCCGTCGTTCGACACCCGGATGGCGTGGAGGACGTTGAAGTACGAAGGGCCCGGATCGGCGAAGCTGGTCGGGTTCTGCACCTGACACTGGTCGTCGTCCACCGGCGTGTCGCCGAAGGCTCCCCACCTGCGCTTGAACCGGCCGGTCTCGGCGTCGAACACGGCGACGCGGCGGTTGCCGTAGCCGTCGGCCACGAACAGCTCGTTGGTCGGGGGATGGACCTGCTGGTCGGCCGGCCGGTGGACGTTCATCATGTCGGCGTTGCCCCGGCTGCCGTCGGTGCGGCCGATCTGCATGGCGAACGCGCCGTCCCGGGTGAACTTCAAGAGCTGGTCGTCGTTGACCGGCTCGACCCTGGGCACGCCGTTGGTCGGGCAGTTGTTGCCGCCGAGCCAGACGAAGCCCTCGTGGTCGATGTGGAGCCCGTGTTCCCGCTGGGGCCACTCGTACCCGTCGCCGGGGCCGCCCCAGGCCCGGATGAAGTTGCCTTCCGCATCGAAGACGACGACCGGCGGCGCCGCCATCGCGTCCTCCTCGGCCGGAAGCGTCAGCGGGCGATGCAGGACCCAGACGTTGTCCTCCGCGTCGATGGCGATGCTGGACGGCGCGCCCAGCCTCATCCCGGCCGGCACCGCGGGCCACGCCGGGTCGACCTCGAAGACCGGCAGGCTGCGACCCTGCGCGGCGGCCGATTCGGACGGCTCCGAACCGGACAGCCATGCCGGCGCCGCGGCGGCGCCCGCGGCCGCGACCAGGGCCATGAGAACCGCACGAGACAGTCTCTTGCTCGGCATACCGACCTCCCTCCCCCTCGCAATACGAGGGCGACGACTATGGCAGCACCGGCCCGACGGGGTGGATGAGTCCTGCGCCCGCCCGCGCCACCGCCACCAGACCCGCCAGCACGCGTGTACCGTAGCTCGCCGCCATCATGCCCTCCCGGTATCTCCGCATGGTCCCGACACATGATAGTGCCGAACGCCGTCCAGCGGGCAGTCCGACGATCGCGTCGGCCGCGCAGCCCACGCCCGGCGCGCGAGCGCTTCTCCGATCGGCGCGATGCCCGCCCCGCGGACCGGCCGCCCTGCTCTTCGTATCCCCGGCACCGTATACACTGAACGTGATGACCGGCACGGAACCGTGCGCCACCGCCTGGCGGACCGTGTCGTTCGACGGCTTCCACGAACACGAGAGTTGGCTGCGGCAGAACCCCCACGGGCCCGAACCGCGCGACCGCATCGTCGCGGAGCCGCTGAACTCCCGAGATGCCGATGATCTACCTGGACCACAACGCGACGACGCCCCTCGACCCGCGGGTCCTCGACGCGATGATGCCCTTCCTCACCGACCGCTTCGGCAACGCGGCGAGCCGGCATCATGCCCTGGGCTGCGACGCCGCGACGGCGGTCGAGACCGCGCGCGGGCAGGTGGCGTCGGTTATCGGGGCCGACCCGCGGGAGATCGTGTGGACGAGCGGGGCGACCGAGTCGGACAACCTGGCTCTGCTGGGGGTCGCCCGGGCACCGGCGTACCGGAAGCGGCGGCACGTGGTGACGGTGGCGACCGAGCACCGCGCCGTCCTCGACACCTGTGAGCACCTCGAGGGGCTGGGGATCGACGTCACGTACCTGGGAGTTGACCGCGACGGCCGGCTCGACCTCGACCGGCTCGCCGACACGATCACGGAGCGGACCCTGCTCGTCTCCGTCATGCACGCCAACAACGAGACCGGCGTCCTGCACCCCATCGCCCGCATCGGCGCCCTGTGCCGGGAGCGCGGGGTCCTGTTCCACACCGACGCCACCCAGTCGTACGGCAAGGAGCCCATCGACGTGAACGCCATGCACGTCGACCTGCTGAGCGCCAGCGCCCACAAGATCCACGGCCCGAAGGGCGTCGGGATGCTCTTCGTGCGGCGCCGCGGCCCCCGCGTGCGCTGCGAGCCGCTGGTCCGCGGCGGCGGCCATGAGCGCGGGCTTCGGTCGGGCACCCTGAACGTGCCCGGCATCGTGGGCATGGGCGTCGCCGCCGCCCTCGCCGCCGGCGACGACGCGGGACGGGGCGGCGGCGACGATGCGGTGCCGGCCCGCGGCGGCGATGCGGTACCGACCCACGGCGGCGATGCGGTGCGGAGCCTGCGCGACCGCCTGGAGACCAGCGTGCGGGCCCGCGTGGACGGCGTCGAGGTGAACGGCCGCCGGGCGGAGCGCCTCGCCAACACGACGAACCTCAGCTTCGCGGGGGTGGACGGGTCGAAGCTGATGAAGCGGATGCCGGAGCTGGCGGTGTCGTCGAGCTCCGCCTGCACCAGCGCCGCCCTGCAGCCCAGCTACGTCCTCGGCGCGATGGGCTGCGACGACGCGCGCATCCGCGGCAGCGTCCGCTTTTCGCTCGGCCGCTTCAACACCGCCGACGAGATCGAGACCGCCATCGACGCCGTAGCCGACGCCGTTACGGAGTTGCGGGGTGGACAGATGCCCACTTGTGAATCGGGATCGCGATAGAGACAGTCCCCGGACAGCCGCCTCCTGCTTTGCCTACGAAGACGGCACCACCCACGTGGAACTCGGCTGCCACCGCGCGATCTTGGCAAGCTCCTGAGCATGCTGTTTTCGGAGATCGCGGCCCGTGAAGGTTGTCGTCGGAATCGTCGGAAGCAGCACGATGTCGGCGTGGTACGGATTGTCGGTCTGTGGCGAGGCGCGCACACGCCGCCGCCCGGCGTCGCGGACATCGCCGCAGTTGACGACTGCCCACCCCTGGAGCGGGGGCCGGTTGACGGACGTCCTTCGGGCTGCCCGCTCCACGTCGGCCAGAGACGCGGTGCTGAGCCGGTCGACCGAGATCAGGACGTCACCGCTCTCGAACACCTTCGGGAGCACACGTCCCCGGTATGCCCGATCCGCGGCCTTCTTCGAGAAGATGCGTCGCCCGAGTTGCTCGGTCCTCCTCGCCACGCATCCCGGCATCACACGGCGTCCAGCGTGGCCAGCGCCTCTCGCAGGAAGCTGGGCGGGGGGTCGGCCGCGTAGTCGCGGTCGTAGTACGTCCGGCTGTGCCCCCGCTCCAGACTGGTCGAGCAGTGCACGCCGCCGTCAGGATCGCAAGTCACCAGGACGGAGCGCCGACCCTCTGGGACGTAGATGCACATCTCGCGATCCTGCGTCGGGTAGACCTCGTACCGGCACGGTCGAAGCTCGTACATGCGGTGCAGCAGCCGGCGGGCGTTCCTGGTCGCCAGTTCGGCCGGCGGCGCGTACCCCTCCTCACGAGCCTCGTCGGGAGACTCCTCCAGATCCTTCAGCGCATCCTCGAAATCCGATCCATGCGATGGCTTGGCTTCCGGCGCTGGGAGCTGAAGCCCCCAGCCTTGGGGAGAACCCGCGATGGTGCTGTCGATGTTCTGCGGGCGGCTGCTGGCGGTCTTCATGGTGGCCTCAACGGTCCATAGGGATGATACGCGATCCCGTTGGACGTCGACTCGGGCCGGATCGACGGCCGTCCCGTGATAGGCTGGCGGTCGTGGCGGAACCAGACAAGGAGCGTGGCATGACCGCCAGACTGCTCGGCGTCGTCGGACTCGCGGGCGTCCTGTGCCTGCCGCTTGCCGCCGGGGCGCAGGAGACCGCCCGCGCCGACGGGGCGCAGGAGACCACCCGGGGCTACGCCCCCGCGACGCTCCCGCGCACCATCCCCATCTTCCCGCTGCCCGACGTCATGCTGTTCCCGGGCGCGACCCGCCCCCTGCACATCTTCGAGGCGCGCTACCGCGAGATGGTCGCGGACGCGCTGGAGGGCGACCGGCTGATCGGCATGGTGATGCTGCAGCCCGGCTACGAGGCGGACTACGAAGGGCGGCCCCCCGTCCATCCCATCGGGTGCGTGGGGGTCATCGCCGAGGCCACGGAGCTGCCGGACGGCCGCTACAACATCCTGCTCGGCGGCCTGACGAAGTTCCGCATCGTCCGCGAGGACGACAGCCGCGCCTACCGGCTGGCCGACGTCGAGCCGATCAGCGACGCCATCAGCGCCGCCGACCGGAACCGGCTGCGCGACGTGCGGGAGGACCTCGCGGCCCTGATTCCCCTCGGCATTCCGGGGCTGCAGGTGCCCGACGGCCTCGACGACGAGGACCTCGTCAACGGCATCTCTCAGCTCATCGACATCGCCCCCGCCGACCGGCTGGGGCTGCTGGAACAACCGGGGCCGCTGGCGCGGGCGGAGGCCCTGATCGACCTCATCTACATCCGTTCCGCGCTCCGGCAGTGAGCTCCCGCCGACCGACGGGTTGTGAAGCCATGAGCGCGCATCGCGACGGGGCGGGACCGCGGCCGCGGGCGGCGGGGGCGCCGGCCGACGCGCCGTGACGCTCTTCGTCTACCTGTGGGCGCCGTTCGCGAAGAGGGCGCCGACCGACGCGCCGTGACGCTCTTCGTCTACCTGTGGGCGCCGTTCGCCAACCTGCTGTGGTACGCGCACACGGTGGTCATGGCGAGCCTGTCGTTCCTCATCTGGCCCTTCGACCGGACGGGCGACCGGCAGTTCTGGTGCGCGCGCTGGTGGTGCCGGCTCGTGGCGTGGTCCATCTTCGCCCGCATCCGCGTGCACGGCGCCGAGCGCGTGCGGCCGGACCGGGCCTACGTGTACGTCGCGAACCACGCGAGCCTCATCGACACCCCGGCCCTGTTCGCGTACCTGCCGCACCCGTTCCGCATCGTGGCCAAGCGCAGCCTCTTCTTCGTGCCGTTCATGGGCTGGCACCTCTGGACGGCCGGCCACTTCCCCATCGACCGGAGCGACCCGCGCCGGACCGCGCGCAGCCTGCGCCGGGTCATCGACGGCGTGCGGAACGGCCGCTCGCTGGCCGGGTTCCCCGAGGGCAGCCGGACGCCGGACGGCCGCCTCCAGGCCTTCAAGCCGGGCCTGTTCCGCATCGCGCTGAAGGCCGGCGTGCCCGTCGTCCCCGTCACCATCCGGGGGACGTTCGCCCTCCTGCCCCGGACCACCCTGGCCCCGCGGCCCGGCCCGGTCGACGTCATCGTCGGCGAGCCAATCCCGACCGCCGGCTACGGCGATCGGGGGGTGGAGCCGCTGATCGACCGCGCGCGGGCGGTGATTCGGCAGACCCTCGACGCGGGCCCGCCCGGCCGCGGGGGATGAGCAACCGGCGGAACCCTCGCCGCACATCCCAGGCTTGCCAATCCCCCGGACAACGGGTAGCCTGTACGACCACGAACCAAGAAGGAGACGCCATGCGCACGCTGCTCGCCGTCCTGTCGTTGCTGGTGGTCGGCCTCGGGGTCCACACCGCGGTGCAGACCCAGGAGCCGGTCATCGAGGTCTACAAGTCGCCCACCTGAGGGTGCTGCGTGGGATGGGTCTTGCATCTCAAGGACGCGGGTTTCAACGTAAAGACGACCGACGTGCCTGACGTGACGCCGCTCAAGCAGGAGAAGGGGATTCCGCAGCGGCTGTTCTCGTGCCACACCGGCCTGGTCGACGGCTACGTCATCGAGGGCCACGTGCCGGCCGAGGACATCCGCCGGCTGCTCGACGAGCGTCCCGACGTCGCGGGCATCTCGGTGCCGGGCATGCCCGTCGGCTCGCCGGGCATGGAGGGGCCGAAGTCGCTCTACCGGGAGTACCCGGTGATCTCCTTCACCGACGACGGCGAGCTGGCGCTCTACAACACGCACATGCCGCAATAGCGGACCGGCGCGGCGCCGCCCTCGGGGGAGACCATGGTGACGCACAGTTCCCCGAGGGCGCGACTTCAGGCAGGTATCCGGCCCGATTGGGCGGGCGCGGGCGTGTCGCTCCGGTGGTCGGGGCTCCCGCTCCGGGCCCCGCCCTGCGGGCGCATGGGGACGGTGTCCCGTCGGATCGGCCGCAGTCGTCGAAGCTCCCGCTCCGGCTCTCCGTCGACGGCCGCCGTCCGCCGACGAGGGCGGCCATGCATCCGCGCACGCACCGGCCCGGCCGCGACGCGCCGCAGCAGGCGGCGGCCATCCCGTTCAGACGTTGCGAGAGCGTAGTCGAGGTCTGCCTGATCACGACCATCCGGGCCGGCAAATGGACCGTTCCCAAGGGGTTCATCGACCCCGGCGACACCGCGGAGGAAACCGCCATCAAGGAAGCCCGCGAGGAAGCGGGTCTGCATGGGCGTGTCCTGGGCGGCCCGGTCGGTTACCATGACATCATCAAGGACGGTGGCCGATACCGCGTCGCGGTCTACCTGATGCAGGTCGATCGGGTGGACGACGCCTGGGAGGAGCAATCGGTCCGGGAGCGGCGCTGGACCACGGTCCGCCAAGCGAAGAAACTGCTCGCCGACCGGCCGATCGAGGCCGTGTTCCGGCGGGCGCTGACCCACGTCACCAACGAGGAGCCATCATGACCATCAGGACCCGCCATCTCGTCGTCTTCGCCGCCGCCGTGTTCGTGGCCGGCTTCGCCGCCGGCACCCTGTGGCAGGCGGACACCGCCGTCCACGCCCAGGGGAGCAAGGTCTTCGAGATGAGGACCTACACCGCCCCCGAGGGCAAGCTGCCCAACCTGGAGGCGCGGTTCCGTGACCACACGACGCGGATCTTCGAGAAGCACGGCATGAGCAACGTGGGCTACTGGGTGCCGCAGGACGCCCCGGCGTCGGAGAACACCCTCATCTACATCATCTCGCACGACAGCCGCGAGCAGGCGGCCGAGAACTGGGACAGCTTCCGCGCCGACCCCGAGTGGCAGGAGGTGTCCCGCGCCTCGCAGGTCGACGGCCGCATCGTCGCCGGCGTCGAGGCGGTGTTCATGGACGCGACCGACTACTCGCCCATCAAGTAGGCGGTCCGCGCCGCGGAACGGCGCCTGGCCGGCCGGCTCCTGCGGGGCGGCGCCGGCCGGTCCGGCGCGTCGCCGTCGGGCGCACGGCACGCTCCCGCGGCGAGGCGCCGACCCGCGGGTGGCACCGACCCGCGACGGAGCGCGGGCCCGCGGCGGAGCGCCGGCACCGACCACTTGCGAGGAGCACGCGTGAGCGAAGGGGACGGCTACGTCGTCATCTCGATCGTGCAGGGCCAGTTCGTCGAGGCGCAGATCAAGGCGTTCCTCGAGGCCCACGGCATCCCCTGCGTGCTCCGCGGCGAGGCCCTGCGGGTGACCCACGCCATCTCCGTCGACGGCATCGGCGCGGCCGAGGTGCTCGTGCCGGCGGACCGGGCCGAGGAGGCACGCGACCTTCTGGCGCGGGCCGAGCGCGGCGAGCTCGCCATCGACGACCCGCCGGCGGAGCCGCCCGCCGAGTCTTGATCGCGACCGATGAACGACTCCGCGCAGCTCATCCCCCTGAGCCGGCTCGCCCTCGCGTTCCTGCCCGTCCTCGCCGTCCTCGTCATCGTCCACCGCTGGTCGCTGGGCACGCGCACCGCGGTGGTCGCGGTGCTGCGCATGGTCACCCAGCTCCTGCTGGTGGGCTACGTGCTGACGTTCATCTTCGGGTCCGAGCGGGCGATGGTGACCCTCGCGGTGGTCGGCCTGATGCTCGCCGTCGGCGGCTGGATCGCGCTGCGCCCCCTCGGAGACGAGCGGCCGGGCCGCTACCCGGCGGTGCTCGCGGCCATCGGCGTCGGCGCCCTGACGGTGCTGGCCCTGGTGACCCAGGGCGTGCTCGCGGCGGACCCGTGGCACGACGCCAGCGTGGTCATCCCCCTCGCCGGCATGATCATCGCCAACTCGATGAACACCGTCAGCCTCGCGGCCGAGCGGTTCCGGACCGAGCGCAACCGCGGCGCGACCTACCCCGAGGCGCGTCACGCGGCCATGAGCACGGCCCTGATCCCGATGACCAACTCCCTGCTCGCGGTGGGACTGGTGTCGCTGCCGGGGATGATGACCGGGCAGATCCTCTCCGGCGTCGCCCCCCTCGTCGCGGTGCGCTACCAAGTGCTCGTGATGTGCATGATCTTCGGGTCGGCGGGCCTCGCCACGAGCTGCTACCTCGTGCTGCAGCGGCCCCGCTGACGGCCCCCGCGCGCGGCGTGGTCCGGCGGCGGCGCGAACTTCTTGCGCCCACCGCCAAGGCGGCGGTCGACCTGTTGGTCGAGCGCGACGGCGCGGTCGCGGCCCCCTGATCAGGACGGATCGACACGCTCCTCCGCGGACACCGCGCCGAACACGCGATCGAAGTTCCCGCCGAAGATCGCGGCCCGCCCCGCGGCGTCCGGGCCGATCGTGTCCACCGCCGCGCGTTGCGCCTCCCAGACCGGCCGCTGCCATCCCCGCGGGAAGAACGACGAGTCGGAGCCGAACAGGATCCGCTCGGGGCCGAGGACGGCGAGGGCCTGCCGGAACACCCCCTCCAGCGTCAGCGGCGGCGCGTGGTACTTCATCCAACCGTTCGAGCTCGACGTGTCGACATGGACGTTGGGACAGAGGTCGGCGGCCATCAGCGTCTCGCGGAAGAAGCCGGCCCCGAAGTGCGGGACGATCACCGGCACCGACGGGAACGCCGTGGCGGCGGGCACGAGGTCGAGGGGGTTGCCCCGCCGCACGTCGAACCGGCACGGCAGGCCGAGCTTGCGGCGGACGCCCACCGAGAGCACCCCGCAGTGCACGAAGACCGCCCGGCCGTGCTCCGCCGCCGCCTCGAAGACCGCGAACACCCGCGCGTCGTCGAGCGCGAAGTGGTGCATGGCGGGGAACAGGCAGGCGCAGCGCAGCCCGTGCCCGCCGAACGCGCGGCCGAGGCGGCCGGCAACGTCGGGCGCCGCCGGGTTGAACATGAAGCTGCCCGCGAGCCGCGACGGGTGCCGCGCCACCGCCGCCGCGACCGAAGCCTCGTCGCCGGGGACGCTCGCCATCAGCGCCGCGCGCGCCACGCCGTGCCGGTCCAGCTCCTCCACCCAGCGGTCCGCGAGGGCGGCGGGGCTTCCCGGCGCGTCCCAGCCGAGCCGCGCCGGCAGATCGACGGCGGGTTCGGCCGCCGGCGGCGCCGCCGGTTCCTTCGCCAAGGTCTCGAAGAAGCCCGCCGAGAAGAAGTGGCAATGCGCGTCGTTGAGCGTCCCGGCGGGAGCCGGAGTGTCGGTCATGCTCGTCGTCCGCCGGGCGTGTCCGGGGATCGGCCGTGTGAAGGCGACGGTCGAGCCCGCGGGCGGCGGCCCTCGCCGGTCGCCGACAGTGAAGGCGACGGTCCGGCCCGCGGGCGGCACCCTCGCCGATTGCCGACAGTATACGGCGGCGAAGGCGGCGTCGATGGAATTGTCGGCGGCCTGACGCCATGTCGGCCGGGACACCGCCGCCCGCCGCCGCGACGGGCTGGTAGAATGCCGCCCCGCGACCGGGCGCGCCGGCGCGCGCCGCCACCCGCGACGGCCCATCCGATGGAGTCCACGGAAACCCACCTCCCGCAGGTCTCCCTCGACACGCTGGTCCTGCAGGCGGTCGCGGCGGGGCCGACGCACGGCTTCGGCGTCATGCAGCGCCTCCGTCAACTCTCGGGCGAGGTGTTCCGCGTTCCGCCCGCGTCGCTCTACCCGACGCTTCATCGGCTGGAGAGCCTGGGACTGCTGGCGGCGGCCCGGAAGCGGGACGCCGGCCGCTACCTGAAGCTGTACCGGTTGACCCGGGCGGGCCGCGCGCGGCTGGGCGACGACACGGGCTGGAAGCTGCTGTCGGACGCGGTGGGCCGCATCGCGAAGCTGCAGCACGAGATGCGAACGGCGGCGGCGATTCAGCGCGCGCTGCTGCCGAACACCCACCGAACGGGACGGTTCTTCGACGCCGCCGCGGCGATGGTCCCCTGCCGGTCCATCGGCGGCGACTTCTTCGACTACATGGACCTCGGCGGCGACGCGCTCGGCTTCGCGCTGGGCGACGTCGCCGGCAAGGGACCGCCGGCGGCCCTGCTCGCCGCCCTCATGCAGGGGTCGCTGGCCGCCCAGGCGCACGCGAGCGACGGGCCGGCGGCGACGGTCGCCGCGGTCAACACCGCCGTCGCCCGCCGGGGCATCCAGGGCCGCTTCGTCACCCTCTTCTACGGGGCGCTGTTCCCCGACGGGAGGCTCCGGTACTGCAACGCCGGCCACAACCCGCCGATGCACGTCAGCGCCGGCGCGGGCCTCCGCCGCCTCGAGACGGGCGGCATGGTGCTCGGCCTGTTCGACGGCGTGCCGTTCGAGGAGGGGTCGGCGACGCTCGAGCCGGACGACTACCTCGTGTTGTTCAGCGACGGAATTCCCGAGGCGCTGAACGAGGCGGGCGACGAGTTCGGCGACGACCGGCTCGCCGCCTGCCTCGCCGACGTCCCCGGGGCGGAGGCGGAGGCCCGCCTGAACCACGTCCTGGCCAGCGTGAAGCGGTTCACCGCCGCCGCCCCCCAACACGACGACATGACGGCCATGGTCGTGTCGTACCGGCCGCCCGCGAACGACTAGCCCGGGAACCGGAACGACCCCACCGGCGCATTCCGCCCTGACCTTGCTTACCGAGAGGAACCGTGCCACACTACGCGGTAACCGAGAGGACGAAGCCGAAGGTGACCATCGGGATGACCGGACCGTCGAACCTGTGGCGCGGGACGGCCGACTGACGGAGGGGGTCATGTCTTTCGAACGATGGCTCTACGCGTGGCGGGTCCGTTTGCGAACGTTCCTCGACCGGGACCGCGTCGACCGCGAGCTGGACGACGAGTTGCGGCACCACGTCGCCCTCGAGACCGAAGCACGGCGTGCGCAGGGGGTGCCGCCGGCCGAGGCGCGCCGGCAGGCGCTCGCAACCCTCGGCGGGATCGAGTCGGCCCGGAACCATGTGCGCGAGGCGCGGTTCGGGGCGGCCATGGAGCACGTGCTGCAGGACGTCCGCTACGTCCTGCGGGTGCTGCGCCGGAACCCGGGCTTCACCGCGACGACCGCCCTGACCCTGACGCTCGCGATCAGCGCGACCACCGCCACCTTCTCGGTGGTCGACGCGGTGCTGCTGCAGCCCCCGCCCTTTCCCGAGCCGGAGCGTCTCGTCACCTTGTGGGAGACGGACCCCGAGAATGGCAACCAGCCCGCCGAGGTCGCCTCCGCGAACTTCCTCGACTGGCGCGAGCAGGCGACGAGCTTCGAGCACGTCGCGGCCCTCGACCCGTGGTCGGTCGACCTCACCGGCGCCGACGAGCCCGAGGTGCTCTATGGGTGGCAGGTCACGGAAGGGTTCTTCGAGGCGCTCGGCACCGGCACCGCCCGCGGGCGCACGTTCCTGCCCGACGATCACCGGCCGGGCAGCGGCGTCGTCGTCATGACGGACGGACTCTGGCGGCGCCGCTTCGACGGCGACCCCGCCATCGTCGGCCGGACGCTGGTGCTGGACGACGAGCCGTACACGGTGGTGGGAGTGCTCGCCCCGAGCTTCGAGCTCCGCCTGGAGGGCGGTCGAAGCGATCGGGACGTCTTCCTCCCCAAGGCCATCGCCGAGTACGAGACCTACATTCGGAACGGCGGGTGGTGGCAGGTGATCGCGCGGACCCGCCCCGGCGTCACCCTGGCCGAGGCCCAGGCCGAGATGGACGC
Organism: Vicinamibacterales bacterium; assembly: GCA_963664545.2. GTDB lineage: Bacteria > Acidobacteriota > Vicinamibacteria > Vicinamibacterales > UBA8438 > JAJEEA01. Next base: position 7,062,048 of record OY761475.2, read on the forward strand.
CGTCGCGGCCCGGCTCGCCGCCGACCATCCGCGCACCAACGCCGGCGTCGGCGCGCGCGTCATCCCCCTGCAGACGCGTCAGGTCGCGGCGGTGCGCCCGGTGCTGCTGTTGCTGTGGGGCGCGGTGGTCTTCGTCCTCCTCATCGCCTGCGTCAACGTCGCCAACCTCATGCTGGCCCGCTACGCGCGGCGCGAGCAGGAGTTCGCGGTCCGCTCGGCGGTGGGCGGCGGCCCCGGACGCCTGCTGCGCCAGCTCCTGACCGAGAGCGTGGTCGTCGCGGCCCTCGGCGGCCTCGGCGGCCTCGTGGCAACCGCCTACGCCCTCGACCTGCTGGTGGCGCTGATGCCGGCCGACGTGCCGCGCCTCGCGCAGATCGCGGTGAACCACCGGCTCCTCGGGTTCACCGCCGGCCTCGTCGTCCTCACCGCCCTGGCGTTCGGCTGCGCGCCCGCCGTCCGGATACTCCGGCAGGACGTCAACGGACCCTTGACCCGGGGGCGCCGCGCCGGCGACACGCCGGCGCAGCAGCGGCTGCGGCGCACGCTGGTGGCGGCCGAGGTCGCCCTCGCCCTCGTGCTCCTGGTCGGCGCGGGCCTCCTCATGCAGAGCTTCGTGCGGCTGGTGAACGTCGACCTCGGCTTCGCCCCGCGGAACACGGCCGCGCTGCAGGTGTTCCACTACGGGGAAGGCGGCGGCACCGAGGCCGCCCCGGGCTTCTTCCGCGAGACCCTCGCGGGCATCCGCGCCCTCCCCGGCGTCGCCGCCGCCGGCGCCGTCTCGGCGTTCCCGCTCGGCCTCGCCGACCTGAGCGCGCAGAGCCCCCTGACCCTGCACGACCGGCCGCCGCCCCCGCCCGGCGAGGAGCCGTCGACGGCCGTCTCCATGGTCACCCCGGGCTACTTCGACACGATGCGGATCCCGCTCCGGGCGGGGCGGTGGTTCGACGAGCGCGACGACGCCGAGGCGCCCGCCGTCGCCGTGGTCAACGAGACGCTGGCGCGGCGGCACTGGCCGGACGGGGATCCGCTCACGCGGCGGGTGAACGTGCAGGTCTCGGGCCAGGCGTTCATCATGGAGACCTTCGAGGCGGAGATCGTGGGCGTCGTCGGCGCGGTACGCCCCCTGGGCTTCGACAGCGCCCCCCGCCCCGAGCTGTTCATCCCCCACGCGCAGGCGCCGAACGGCGCGATGACCTACGTCGTGCGGACATCGGGGGATCCCGCGGCCAGCATCCCCGCCGTGCAGAGCGTCGTCTGGGACGCCGCGCCGCACCTCGCCTTCTACAGCGTCGCGACGGTCGAACAGCTCCTGTCCGACACCCTCGCGGCGCGGCGGTTCACGACCCTGCTCCTCGCCCTGTTCGCAGCCGCGGCCCTCGCCCTCGCCGGCCTCGGCATCTACGGGGTCATCGCGGTGGCCACGTCCCAGCGGACCCGCGAGATCGGCCTGCGCCTCGCCATGGGGGCGGAGCCGCGCAACGTCGTGTGGATGGTCGTCCGCGGTGCCGTCGGCCTCGCCGGGGCCGGCGTCGCGGTGGGGCTGTTCGCGTCGCTGTTGTTCTCGCAGACCCTCACGAGCCTGCTCTTCGACGTCGCGCCGTTCGACGTCGGGACCCTGGCCGCGGTGTCGTTGCTGCTGCTGACGGTGGCCGCGGCCGCCGCCTGGTCCCCGGCCCGGCGCGCGAGCCGGGTGGATCCCCTCGTCGCTCTGCGTACTGAGTGAGGCGACCGACGGATCGGCGAGGATGCGGACAGACGCAGGCGGAACCGCGCAACCGGTCACCCCGCGGATGCGGCCACATCCGGGTCGTAGCGCGCGACCTCGATTTCATCCTCCCTCGCCTGCGCCTGCGCGACGTCGTAGGCCGCCTGCAGCCGTATCCAGGTCTCGGTGGTGGAACCGAAGGCCTTGGCCAGCCGCACCGCCATGTCGCCCGAAATCCGAGCCCGGCAGTTCACGACGTTGGACAACGCCTGGCGGCTGACGCCCAGGACCTTCGCCGCGTCGGTCACGCTGAGGCCGAGCGGCTCCAGACAGGAGACGCGCACCACCTTGCCGGGATGCGGCGGGTTCTTCATCGGCATCGCGGTTCCTCCCTGCCTCAGTGGTAGTCGATCAGCTCCACGTCGTGGACGTCCGCATTCTCGACGCGGAAAACGAGCCGCCAATTGGCCTTCACCGTGACCGACCAGTGGCCTTTCCGCGCCCCCTTGAGAGCGTGCAGTCGGTAGGACGGGAGGCGCATGGCTTCGGGGGAGCCGGCGACATCGAGTTGGGCCAGCATCGCTTCCACCCGGTCGTGCAGATCCGGACGGATCAGGCTCCTGTCCCCGCGCTCGTAGAAGCGCTTGAGCCCGCGATGTCGGAAGCTCCGGATCATCTGCAGAACGTAATGTGTCAATAGACACTTGTCAACCCCAAGCCCGGCGGCCGGGTCCGCCACGAGATCGCAAGAGTACCGCCCGCCCCCGACGCCGGGAACGGCCGTCGACACGCGCGTTCCCGTTGCGGCGGCTGGCGATACCCCGGTCCTGGCCGACCTCGATCCCGGCGAGGGCGTCAACACGCGGGTTCCCCGTTGCGGCGGCTGGCGATATGATCGACACGTCCGCCGCAACCCCGTGCCGGCCATCCACGCCGCAACCACCGCATAGCCAACGGAGCCCGTCATGCATCTCGTACGATCGCTCGGAACGACCGCCCTCGTCATCGCCGCCGCCGCCCTCCCGGCCGCGGCGCAGGTGGAACCCCTGGCCGACCCCATTCCCGACCCGATCCTGAAGGGGGACCTCGTCGTGGCGGCGACCGCGTTCGTCCGCGCGCCGCGGACCGCGGATTCGGCCGTGGACGCGATGACGAACGAGGCCTACGCGCGCATCCAGTACCTGACGCCTATCGGGGACGGCTCGGGGCGGCTGGTCCTCAACGACCTGCGCGGGCTGCTGTACATCACCGACGAGACCGGCATGGAGCCGGTCATCTACATGGACATCCGCACCCTCGACGTCGGCTTCGACGACTCGATGTTCCCCAACGAGACCGGCTTGGTGGGGGTGGCGTTCCACCCGCAGTTCGCCGACGCCGGCGCGCCGGGCTTCGCCAAGTTCTACACCGCGTACAGCGCCCGGTCGGACAGCGGCACCGCCGACTACCTGGACGACGACGCGGGGAGCCACGAGAGCGTGATCCGCGAGTGGACGGTCGACGATCCGGCGGCGAACGCGTTCAGCGGCACCTCGCGCGAGGTCTTCCGCATCGGCCAGTTCGCCCCCAACCACAACGTCGGCACCATCGCGTTCAATCCGAACGCGGCCCCGGGGTCGCCGGAGTACGGGCTGCTCTACGCCAGCCTTGGGGACGCGGGGGCGGCCCACGATCCCCGCGACTTCGGCCAGTCGCTCGCCGCGCCCCACGGCGCGATCATCCGCATCGACCCCCTCGGCGGCGACGGCGGCCGGGGATACGGCGTCCCCGCGGACAACCCCTTCGTGGGCGAGGCGGGCGTCGCCCCCGAGATCTGGGCCTACGGCCTGCGGCACGCGCAGCAGTTCTCGTGGGACACCGACGGCCGGATGTTCATGGGCGACATCGGCCAGAACGTCGTGGAGGAGGTCAACCTGGGCGTGCCCGGGGCCAACTACGGCTGGCGGCTCCGGGAGGGCACGTTCGGCACCGGCTACACGCTCACCCCCCGGCGTCCCGGACCGGCGTATCCGCCCCCGGCCGAGGACGACCGTCCCTTCGTGTACCCGGTGGCCCAGTACGACCACGACGAGGGCTACGCGGTCAGCGGCGGGTTCGTCTACCGCGGCGAGGCCATTCCCGAGCTGCGGGGCCAGTACGTCTTCACCGACTTCCCGCGGGGCCGGGTGTTCTACATCGACGCCGACGGGCTCGTGCCCGGCGAGCTCGCCGAGATCCGCGAGCTCCGGCTGATAATCGACGGCGAGGAGCGCGACCTCGTCGACGCGGCCGGGATCCGCAACACGTACGCCGCAGGCGACCGGGCGGATGCCCGCCTGGGCATCGACTCCACGGGGGAGCTCTATCTGCTGACGAAGAGCGACGGCTGGGTCCGGAAGCTGGAGCCGGTGGGAGGGCGGTAGCGGCGGCTCGACCCGGCGAGGCCTCCATCGGTGTCCAGACCGCGGGCAGCGACTCGGCTCCGTGCGCGCGGACGATCAAGCGGCGCGGCGCAACGCGATTACACGTCGCGCCAAGTCGCCGACTCTCGCCAGCGTCTTCTCCAAGGGTACCGACAGGTCGAGCGCGGTGACCTCCAGGAGCTTCCCGGAACGGCGGACCGTGTGCACCGCGGATACGGGTTCGCCCTGCGCGTAGATGAGCAGGCCACCCGGAAGGCCGAGCGCAGTCGCGTAGGAGAGCAACTGGTAGATGTCAGCGTTGGGCACTCCACCGTCCACCCGCTTGTACTTGACGTCGCCAACGAACGTGCAGCGTGCACCGTCCCGCCACGTCAGGTCCGGTCGCAACGGTACGCGACCCTCCTCGTCGAGCGGGTCCACGGCATACTCCCCGAACACCCGCTCCGAAACACCCAGCGTTTCGCGCAGCGCAACCGTCACGAACTCCTGGAAGACCTGGTTCATGTCCATCACGAAGCCGGGCGCACGGGTGCTTCCGCGACCGGCCTCGAACGCACCATGCCGCAGCACGAGCCGCGCCAGCGTCGCCACGCCGCGGTAGTGCTGGTTGAGGCGGTCGAACCTCACCGCCGGCACGGCGCCACGCGGAAACGCCGTGAGCGATACGTCGCCCAGCGACTCCGCAACCCAGGCGACGCCGCTACGGGCCTCCCCGCGAACGGAGCCCCAGCCGGCCCAGCCGGTGCGCGGCCGCCTTCACCAATCGGTTCAGAAGGATGTCGGACGTGAACTCGTCGTAGCGTACTTCGACCGGCAGCGGAACGCCGAACCTGCGTCGAAGCTGCTCGCCGAACCGGATCCGCCCCCGCACGGCCGTCAGCGCGTCCTCCTCCGTGCGGTAGCCGTGGAGCAGGCCGCGCGCCATTGCCCTGCGCGCCGCCGCGCCGAACGCCAGCGCCAGCGCGTCAGGCAGCGCCGCGTGCTCAGGGAAGTAGAAGTCCCGCTCCTGGATCTCGACGCTCCCTACGGCATAGCACGCGAGCGACAACAGTTGCCGGATACCGATCTTGGGTGCGATTCGTACCGATAACCCGCCGATGTCCACGGCACCGACGACAGAGCCCGGGGTCAACCTGTACTCGCTCGCCGTGCCGGCGACCGGGGCGATGGCGACACCCAGGCCAGAACGCCCCAAGACGTCCCTCTCCTCTACTGACAGCCGCACTGGGGGACTCGCCGAGTACTCGCGCAGGTCAATCTCCCGCATTAGCCTCCCCATCTTCGCCGCCGACGGCACGCGTCGCGCCCCCTTCTCCCTGCTTCCCGCCGACGGATCCGCCCACGCCCCGCAATCCTTCGAGCGCGAACTCGCGCAGCCGCCCGTGCTCTCCGAACAGATGCTCCTCGATGTACGGCAGCACGTTGTGCTTCCAGATGCGCTCGACCGCCGCTTCGTCGAGGTCCGGGCGCATGAAGTGGCTCGGCCCGATAGCCGCGTGGTGGTCGTCCAGCTTCCCGTTGGCCCGATCCACCACGTCCGCCACCCATTCCATACCGCCCAGATCGTTCGCCCGCAGCCAGCGGCGCAGCAGGCCGTTGACCGGCTCCTCGTTCGTCGAGAAATCCACGAACGCGAACCGCCGCCGCAGCGCGAGGTCCACGAGCGCGATCGAGCGGTCCGCCGTGTTCATCGTCCCGACGATGTACAGGTTGTCCGGCATCGTGAACGCGGACTCCTCCTCTTCCTGGTACATCAGCTTCATGGGCGTCTTGCGGTACTCCAGCAGGAAGTAGAGTTCGCCGAACGTCTTGGCGAGGTTCCCACGGTTAATCTCGTCGATGACCAGAAAGTACTTCCCGTCCGGGTCTCGCCGTGCTTGATTGGCGCTCCGCATGAACGGCCCGTCCTTGAGCCGAAATCCTGGCTGCCGCCCCTCGAGCCGCGTCGGCCGGTACCCCTGAACGAAATCCTCGTAGGAGTACGACGGGTGGAACTGCACGATCTGACAGCGCTCACCGCCCCCCGCGAGATACCGGGCCAACATCTGAGCCACGTAAGTCTTGCCGGTGCCGGGCGGCCCCTGGAAGATGACCTGCTTCTTCTCCCGAATCAGCGCTGCGACGTTCTGGAGAAAATCGACCGGCAGGGACAGTTCTTGGGCCAACTCTTCCAACGAGGCGGGACACGGTGGCTTCTCCTCATCGTCATCTCGACCATCCTCCGGAAGATTCAGTGTTCCCCATACGATGGACTGCGCCTCCAGCCGGTGACGCACCCGGAGATCGCGCGCTTCCGCTTCATCCATGAACCTATCGAGGAAGCCGAGGCCATGCTCGTACAATTCCGCCTCATTCGCGCTCTCTCCCGGCGGTTCGTAGCCCGTTTGTGTGCATGCCTGCTTCATAACCCCAATGCGGTAGGGGGGGTATCGCTCGACGTCCTCTCCCATGAGCAGAACCGAAACGACATTCGCGCGAGTTCCTGCGCCGCTCATGACGCCTGTCGGGAATCCCTTGCAGAACATCTCGATACGCTCGGCCAAGGGCCGGCCATCGGTCGCCCATAGCATCTGGAGCGCATGCAGAGCGGCGGTCGGATCTTCGCTGGTCCAAGTGGAGAACTTCATTCTACTCACTCGATGTAGCAGATTGACAGGAATTCCTCAAGCAGCATTTCGCCGGGATGGGTCGGCGGCTTGCGGCGCGGCAGCCGCCGGCAGGTCGAGTTCGACACACTCCGGGTTCGTGTCGAGGCGTCAGTGGTAGTCGACGATTTCGACGTTCTCGGCATAGCCCGCCTCCCAAGCAAAGCAGATCCTATACCGATCGTTGATCCGGATGCTGTACTGGCCGGCCCGCTCGGATCACCGGGTGGAATTGTAGCGGATCGCGCCATGGACTCTGGCGCGGCACGCGCGGCAGCGGTCCTCAAGCGTGTCCGGCGGCGGTGCGGATCTCGCGTCGAGTTGCGCGATAAAGAAGCAGGTGCCTGCGGGGAGCGCCCCCCGCGAACCGACGCCGGCCCCTGCCGCGAACGCCGGAGCGTTCCTGAACGTAGTACTGTCAGGACATGATCAAGCCGCGATCACCGGCTCACCGGCGCGGGCCGCTACGGAAACGGCGACGGGCGATGCTGCTCGTTGCCGGCCTGCTCGCCGCCGCGGCCGGCCTCGGCTACGGGCTCCTGGGGGAACGGCCCGCGCCGGAAGGCGCGCCGGCCGTCGTCCTCGCGCACGGCCTGGGCCGGACGCCGGCGTCGATGGCGGTCCTCGCCCGCCGTCTCGAGCAGGCCGGGTTCCGGGTGGTCCGGTTCGGGTACCCGTCGCGCACCGAGCCGATAGAGGCGCTGGTTGACCGACTGGGGGAAGCCGTGGCGGCGTGCTGCGGGGACGACCCCGGGGCCGTGCACTTCGTCACCCACTCGATGGGCGGCATCCTCGTGCGGAGCTACCTCGCCGAACGGCCGGAGCCTCACGCGGGACGCGTGGTGATGCTGAGCCCGCCGAACCGGGGCAGCGAGATCGTCGACGCGTTCGCCGACTCCGACCTGCTCCGGTCGTTCCTCGGCCCGGCGGGGTCGCGGCTCGGGACGACCCCGGACGGCATCGCGAACCGGCTTCCTCCGGTCCGGTTCAGCCTCGGCATCATCACCGGCAGCCGGAGCATGAACCCCATCGGATCCTGGCTCATCCCCGGTCCCGACGACGGCACCGTCGGCGTCGACCGGGCGGACGTCGAAGGCTCGTCGTCGTTCCTCGTCCTGCCCGCCACCCACACGTTCATCATGAACCGCCGCGACGTCGCCGACGAGGTGGTCCACTTCCTTCGGCACGGACGGTTCCGGCCGGGGAGCGATTGAGCGGGCCGGCCGGATGGCACCTCCCGTCGGCGGGCGGCCTCAGTTTGCCCCGGCCCCGCGGCGTTCGCCTATCGCGTACAGATGGCCGGTGGTGCGCAGGAAGATCTGCCCGTCGGACACCGCGATCGAGCTGAGCACGTAGTCGTCGAGGTCGTTCTCGGCGAGCAGCTCGAACTTTGGCCCCGCCCGGAAGACGCTGGTCAGGCCGCCCTCGCTGGTGATGTAGACCTTGCCGTCGGCCAGCACCGGCGAGGCGCTGTAAGTGCCGGGCCGCAGCCGCTGGCGGCCGTAGATCTGCTCGCCGGTCCGCGCGTCGAGCACCCACACGATGCCCTGGTCGTTGACGATGTAGAAGTACCGGCCGTCGGTTACCGGCGTCGGCACGTCGGGGCCGTTGTCGGTCTTCCACACGAGGTGCGACGTGGTCACGTCGCCCCGGCCGCCGGCCCGGAGGGCGAGCAGGGGGCGGACCCGGGTCGGGGCGTAGATCATGTCGCCGTGGACGACCGGCGACGCGATGATGCGGTAGGCACCATTGTTGCGCGGGTTCAGGCCGTCGGCGCGCCACAGCTCTTGGCCTGTGGCGAGGTCGTGCCCGGTCACCACGTCGCCGCCGGTGATTACGATCTCGCGCGTTCCGCCGTATTCGAGCAGGGCGGGTGTGGTGTACGAGTCGGGCGACTCGCGACGGGCGTTCGTGGGCCGCTCGACCCGCCACACCGTCTCGCCCGTGTGGCGGTCGATGCGCAGGACGTACGACGGATCGTCGGTCCGCATGCCGTGGATGACCTGGACGAAGAGCGCGTCGTCGACCAGGAGCGGCGACGACGCGTAGCCCCAGTTCAGGCCGAACCGGCCGTACGACGCCTGGATGTCACGCTGCCAGAGCTGGTCGCCGTCGAAGTCGAACGCGGTCAGCCGGCCCGTCCCCGTCATCACGTAGACGTGCTCGCCGTTGGTCACCGGCGACGGCGACGACATGTTCTGCTTGCGCAGCCGCCGGTCGCCGTCGCTGAGGTGGCGCACCCAGAGCGTCCCGCCGCCGTTCCGGTCGAGGCACCACAGGCTGATGTTCTCGCCGTCGGCGACGTTCAGGAAGATGCGCTCGCCCCAGATGATCGGCGTCGACCCCGTCCACGCGGGCATCTCCACCTTCCACGCCACGTTGGCGTCCGGCCCCCACGTCACCGGCAGACCGATCTCGGCGCTCACCCCGTTGGCGGCCGGCCCGCGCCAGTGCGGCCAGTTCTCGCCCGCGCGGGCACCGCCCGCGACCGTCACGGCCACGAACAGAACCACCGCGGCCAAGCCGAACCGCACTCCCGCCCGGCTCGGGCCTCCATCACCCCGTGCAGATAGCTGATGCCTCACGTCCGTGTTCCCTCCTGCGCGGGCGCCCCGTCAACTTCAAGGCGCCGGCCGACGGTCCGCCGTTTCGCCGGTCGCGGCGGACCGGCCCGCCGGCGGCGCAAACTCCCGCGCCGCTACTGCTGCTCCGTCGCGGCGGCCCGCTCCTCCGCCCGCGCCCCGCTCAGCAGGTTGAACATGCCGTGGTTGCCCTCGTGGCAGGCGTACTCGTAGAGGGGGGCGTCGGTCCGGTTCAGCGGGAACGTGCCGGTGAACGGCGCCGTCCAGGTGCCGGGATCGTCGACGGTGAACTCGTAGCGGATGGTGCCGCCGTCCACCCGCGTGAACCGCTCGACGAGCCGCGTGTTCTCGGCCGACCCCCACGACACGAACGACGTGTTGAAGCTGCCGGTCCCGTCCGTGAAGTTCGTGGTCTCGACGACTAGGGTGTCGCCCTGCCACCGGCCGCGCGAGCTCCCCAGCCACTGGCGGACGCTCGACGGCAGCGCGTCGCGGCCGTCGAGCGGCACGACGCGGACGTCGTGCACCATTTCATGCAGCAGCACGACGTAGCCGGGCGACTGGAAGATCTGCACGTTGTTGTTGTAGCCGCCGGGCAGCATGGGCGGCCCGGTGCTGAAGCCGAGCAGGCACCGCTCGGCCACCCCGCGCGCCGCGGGACGGTCCTCGTTGAGGCCGCCCACCCGCACCCGCACCGGGTAGCCGCCGGCCGCGCGGTGCGCCTCGGCCGCCGCCTCGGCTTCCGCCGTCAGCGCCGGCAGCCGGCCGTCGGGCGGGTCCACGAGCAGCGACGCCTGGGTCAGGGCCGTCGCCCGCGCCCGGTCCGTCCACACCTCCTGGCTGTACCCCCCGACCTCGCCCGGCGGCGGCCCGTCGCTGTCGCGGGCCAGCGCCTCGGCGTTGCCCTGCTGCGCGACCACCGCCGCCTCCTCGGCCGTCAGCTCGCCGCGCTCGCCGAACTCCGCCGGCCGCTCGAGCGGCGTGAACGTCCAGTAGTCCCAGACCCCCTGCAGGTCCGGGTCGCCCCACGGCGTGCGGGCCCCCTCCGCCCCGCCCTGCCCGACCGCGGGCGCCGGCGACAACGACAACGCGACGGCCAGCGCCGCAACCCCCGCCCAGCAAGACAATCGCTTCATCATGGACCCCTCTCCCGCCAACCGTCCCGTTCCGAACCCGGGAATCCGGGTCGAGTCGCCATCCGATCCCTGCAATTATGACCCATTCGAGGTGGCCGGCCGGCAGAGCCGGTGGCCGGCCTTCGTCGCCGCGTCGACGATTGCCGACTACACGAGCCGCGGCTCGACCAGCTCGCCCTCGGGCAGGAGACGCCGGACGATCTCGACGCTCCAGGGCTCGCGGATCAGACCGGCGTCGATGTCGGTCACGAGCTGATCCGGCGCGACGAACCTCCCGCTGAGCGAGGTTCCCCGGCGTTCGAAGAACTCGGTGGCGCTCAGCGCGATGGCGACGTCGTCCGTCCGCGCCCGCCACTCGTAGACGATGGCCGCGTGGCGCCGCGTCCTGTCACCGTCACGGCCGCGGATCCAGACGGCGCCGAGCAACGCCAGCTCCGAAGGCTCGACGCTGATGCGGAGCTCTTCCTGAAGCTCGCGGACCGCGCCCTGTCCGACGGACGGACCATTGACGCCGTCCTCCCGACGGACGTGGCCGCCGGCCCAGATCACGAGCTCGCGGTGGAGCGGACTGTCGCGCCGCTGCTCTCTGCGCTTCAGCCGCAGCAGGTCGCCGCTCCGGTTGCGCACCACCACGACCGGCAGCGCCTGTACGCGCGCCGGGTCCGACTCGACGCTCTCGCGGCTCCTGAACGTGCCCCGGCCGGTGAACAGGGCCACCAGGTCCTCGGCCGCCGCCCGGCCGATCCAGGTCATCCCTCCGAAGAGCGGGGCCACGGCGTCCGCGGGAAGAGACAGAATCTCCTCTTCGAGCTGCTCCTCGATCAGCCGGAGGACGAGATCGGCGGCCCGCTCGGCCGTCTTACGGGGACCCGCGGAACCCTCCCGGGAGGTGTCGACCTCGAACGTCCGGAAGTGCCTCCTCCCCAACCGCGCGGCGGTCGCCCGGGTCGTTTCGAGCATCGTGCGCAGCACGTCGTCGTTCATGATGGAGCCGGATGCGCCATCGACCGGGAGGTATCCCCGCTCGCGTTCCATCGAGTCGGCGGGCGACGCGGTCATCACGATCACGCCGGTGATCCGCTTGCGCCAGTCGTCCATCAGGAGGAACTTCTCGATCAGCTCCCGCTCGGCCCGGCGGATTCTCGCGAGACGCTCCATAACCGCGAACCAGTTCACGGCGTCGAACAGACCCCGATCGAGCAGCAGGACGTCCGGATCGCCCGGCCGCGACGGAACCTGCGTCTTCTCCAGAATTCGAGACAGCGTAGTACAGGCGGTCCAGATGTTGAAGTTGGCGTGCTTCTTGTCCCGAATCGGACAGATCGAGGCCTGTTCCACGACGACCCCGACGTGGAAACCACACCGCTTGAGGAACGCCTGCACCTGACCGAGGGTCGTGCTCTTGCCCGCCTTGGGGACGCCGGCGAACTCGACCACCACCGGTTTCCGGGCGGCCTTGAACCGCTTCGCGGCCGCCTCGGCGCGCTGCTGAAGTGCTGACATCATCGGTGGGCTACGGGAAGAACACCAGCTTGACCAGCAGTCCCAGTATGAGCGGGCCGAACATGAAGATCGCCACTTTCAGGGCCGCGATCTCCGCCTTCAGATCCGCCTTCAGATCCGCGATGTCCTTCTTCGTCGCGAGGTGTTCGCCGACCGGGATCGCGGCGGCCGCCGCCTTGGCCTTCGTCTCCGAAGCGCCGGCCTCGAGGAGGGCGTCGTAGACCTCGCTGACGATGATGCTCATGTCCCCCACTGTAGCCGGTGGCGGCCAAGCTGGCAACCGTCCGGCCGCCCGGCGGTCTCCGCAGCATGGCGGGAATCGCTGGCGGCGGCTGTCGCCCAACCAGCCCCGCCCGAGGCCCGAGTCGGCACCGTTCCACCGCGCAGACGGCTCGGACTAGGCTAGGCGGCTAGGCCCCCCCCGCTTGGCGGAGCAGGAACGCGTACTGCAGCGCCGTCTCCCGGTAGCGGCGGTAGCGGCCGGAGACGCCGCCGTGGCCCGCGTCTAGGTTGGTCTTGAGGAGCAGCGGGCGGGCGTCGGTCTTCAGCGCGCGCAGCTTCGCGACCCACTTCGCGGGCTCCCAGTACTGCACCTGCGAGTCGTGCAGGCCGGCGAGGACGAGCAGGGCGGGATAGTCGCGGGCGGCGACGTTGTCGTAGGGCGAGTAGGCGAGGATGTCGTCGAACGCGGTCCGCTCGTGGGGGTTGCCCCACTCATCGTACTCGCCGGTGGTCAGCGGAATGGAGTCGTCGAGCATGGTGGTGAGCACGTCGACGAACGGAACCTGGGCGACCGCGCCAGCGAACAGCTCGGGGCGCATGTTGAGGACCGCGCCCACCAGCAGCCCGCCGGCGCTGCCGCCCATCGCGTAGAGGCGCTCGGGCCGCGTGTACCCCTCGCGGACGAGGTGCTCGGCGCAGGCGATGAAGTCGGTGAACGTGTTGCGCTTGCGGCCGAGCCGGCCGTCGTCGTACCAGTGCCGGCCGAGCTCCTGCCCCCCGCGCACATGGGCGATGGCGAACCGGAACCCGCGGTCGAGTAGGCTCAGACGCGCCGAGTTGAACGCGGGGGCCATGGAGATGCCGTAGGCCCCGTAGCCGTACAGCAGCAGTGGACTCGATCCGTCGCGCGGCGCGCCGGCGCGTGCGACCAGCGAGATGGGAACCTGCCGGCCGTCCGGCGCGGTCGCGAGCACGCGCTCGGCCGCGTACTCGGCCGGGTCGAATCTGCCCAGCACCTCCTGGCGCTTCAGCAGGGTGCGCGAGCGCGCCGCCATGTCGTAGTCGTAGATCGACCGCGGCGTGGTCAGCGACTCGTACCCGAACCGCAGCAGGCGGGTGTCGGCGTCGCGATTGATCGACACGTGCACGTCGTAGACCGGCTCGTCGAAGGCGATGTCGTGGGCGCCGTCCTCCGACCAAGGACGCACGTGCAGGCGGGTCAGACCGCCACAGCGCTCCTGCAGCACGAGGTGGCCGCGGAACAGCGCGAACGACTCGAGGAACACGTCGTCGCGGTGCGGCACGACCTCGGTCCACCGCTCGGGCGCGGTCCCGGCCGCCGCGGTCTCCATCAACCGGAAGTTGCGGGCGCCGTGGTTGGTGCGCACGTAGAACCGATCGCGGTAGTGATCGAGCTCGTACTCGTGGCCGCGCGCGCGGGGCCGAAACACCGCGAACGCGCCGTCGGGCCGGTCGGCGTCGAGAACGCGGTACTCTGTGGACACCGTCTGTGACGACGCGATCAGCAGGTACCGCTTCGACCGGCTCTTCCCCACGTCGCAGTTGAAGGTCTCGTCCGCTTCTTCGTAGACGAGCACGTCTTCGGCCTGCGCGGTGCCCAGGGTGTGGCGGTACACCCGATGCCAGCGCAGCGTCTCGGGATGCTGGCGCGTGTAGAAGAGGGTGCGGTTGTCGTTGGCCCAGACGAGGTTGCTCGTCATCCCCGTCAGCTCGTCGTCGAGCAGGACGCCGGCCGAGAGGTCCCGGACGCGGATGGTGTGAATGCGCCGCCCCTCGACGTCGATCGCATAGGCGAGCAGACACCCGTCGGGGCTGACCTCGATCGCCGATACCTGGCAGAAGTCGTGCCCCTCGGCCAAGACGTTGACGTCGAGCAGCATCTCCTCCCCGTCAGGCGGCGGAACGGCGGGCAGCGCGGCGGGGTCGGCCCGCGCCGGGGCCTCGGCCGGTACCGAGTCCGCCGACGCCAAGCGAGCCGGCGACGGGGCGTCACCCGGCACCGCGTCAACGGGGACCGGGGTGTCAGCCGGCGCGGGGTCAGAGAGCGCCGGGGCGTCAGCTCGCGCCGGGCCAGCCGGCGCGTCGACCGGCCGCCGGCAGTGGATGGGGTACTCACGCCCATCCTCGTATCGGGTGTAGTAGAGGTGGGCCCCCTCCCGGTACGGGACCGACATGTCGGTCTGCTTGATGCGCCCCTTGATCTCCGCGAACAGCGTCTGCTGCAGCGCTTCGGTCGGGGCCATCACCGCCCGGGTGTAGGCGTTCTCGGCCTCGAGATACGCGGTGACGGCGGGGTCTCCGCGCTCGCGCAGCCAGTGGTAGTCGTCGGGCCGCACCACGCCGTGCGTCTCGTGGCGGGTGGGAACGACCTTCGCCCGCGGCGCGGATATCCCCGCTGTGGACAGCGGGGCCGGCAGAGAACCCGCCGCCGTCGCCGCGGCGTCGCCAGCGGGGCGCGACACCCGGGCCGCCCCCGTCAGGCCGTCTTCACCCGCGGGGCGGGATTCGCGGACAGCCGTTTTCGCGGCATCGTCGCCGGTGGGGCGGGACTGGTCGGCGGCGGCCCTCGTCACGGCGTCTTCATCGGCGGGGCGGGACCGGTGGCCGGCGCCCGTCACGGCGTCTTCACCGGCGGAGCGGGGCGCGTGGGCAGCGGCCGGGGGTCGTCCCGGATCATCCGGGTGATCTCGGCGATGGCCCGCTCGAGCTGGGGGTCGCCGCCCGCGATGACCGACCTCGGGTCGTTCTCGACCTCGATGTCGGGCTCGACGCCGTACCCCTCGATGACCCAGCTCCCGTCGCGGCCGGCGGTGCCGAACTCGGGCACGTTGACGCTGCCCCCGTCGATGAGGGGGCCACGGTTGGTGATGCCGATGACGCCGCCCCACGAGCGCTTGCCGATGAGCGGCCCGAGCCCCGCCTCCTTGAAGCGGGCGGGGAAGATGTCGCCGTCCGAGGCCGAGTCCTCGTCGAGAATGCACACGAGGTGGCCGGTGAACACCGTCGTGGGATAGGTCTCGGTGTTCTCCACGGTGCGCGAGAAGCCGGTGCCGAGGAGCTCGCGGCTCAGCCGCTGGATGAGCATCGCCGACACGTTGCCGCCCCCGTTGCCGCGCACGTCGATGATCAGCCCGTCCTTGCGGATCTGGCCGTAGAAGTACTTGATGAACTCCTGGATGCCGGCGACCCCCATGTCGGGGATGTGCAGGTAGCCGACCCGCCCCTCCGTCGCCGCGTCGACCTTCAGCCGGTTCGCGGTCACCTCTTCGAGGTAGCGCAGGTTGGTCTCGCTCGTGATGGGCCGGAAGGTCACCTCGCGCGCCGCGCCCTCGGCGGCGGGGAACGCCGGCGCCGCGCTCAGGGTCAGCCGCACCGGACGGTCCGCCTTATGCCGCAGCAGGCGGTAGGGGTTGTCGCCGCCCGCGAGCTCCTCGCCGTCGATGGCGAGCACGTAGTCGCCGACGCCGGCGTCCACCCCGACCTCGGTCAGCGGCGCCCGGTAGCGCGGCTCCTCGTTGTGCCCCTCGAAGATCTCGGCCAGCCGGTAGCGCCCGGCGTCGCGGTCGAGCTCGAACACCGCCCCCGGCAGGGCGACGGGGGGCCGCTCCGGGGCCTCCCAGTCGCCGCCGGCGATGTAGGCGTGGCTGACGTTCAGCTCCGCCACCATCTCGCCGATCACGTAGTTCAGGTCAGACCGGTGGGCGACATGCTCGAGCCACGGGCGGTACTGCTCGCGCAGGGCCGCCCAGTCGTAGCCGTGCATGTTGTCGACGTAGAAGAAGTCGCGGAAGCGCCGCCACACCTCGTCGAAGATCTGCTCCCACTCCTCGGCCGGCACCCGGTCCACCATGAGCCCGCCCGTCGAGACGGTCTGCGGGTCGCCCTGACCCGAGGCGTTGTGCAGCTCGAAGCGCCCCCCGGTGGCGATGAGCACCTTCTCGCGGTCGCCGGAGACCGCGTAGCCGCCGGCCGCGGCCAGGGTCTCGGTCTCGCGGTCCTCGAACGAGAAGGTCTGCACCTCGGTCGGCACGTCGCCGCCGCGGCCGTAGAACTGCGCGCCGGTGCGGATGAAGAACACCCGGTCGTTGCCGGCGCTCAGGCCCACGTAGTTGTCGAACGTCACGGGCAGCCGCACCACCCGCCGCGCGAGGCCGTCGAAGTCGATTTGGATCGGCTCGTCGTCGCCGCCGTCCTCCGACGCGTCGTCGTCCCCGTCGTCCCCGCCGTCGTCGTCCGCCTCCACCGTCACCTCGTCGCTCTCCGGCGGCAGGGGATGCGGCACGTCCTTCCGCAGGGCCAGCGCGTAGATGCCGGTCTCGCGGTCGACGAGGTAGTTCCACTCGAACGACCCGAGCTGGGGCGTGAAGGAACGGTCGGACAGGTAATAGAGGAAGTCGCCGTCGGGGTCCCAGGCCGGGTTCCACTCGTGGAAGAGGTCGCTCGTCACCTGACGCAGCTCCCCGCCGGCCCGCTCCCAGACGTGGATGGAGCTGAAGCCGGTGTCTTCGGTGAGCGAGAACGCGAGGTAGCCCCCCCGCGGCGACCACACGTAGTCCTGGAGCTGCCCGTTCGGCGCGTCGGCGACCAGCGTCGTCTCCCGCGACTCGACGTCGAGGACGTACAGCCGGCCGTCCTTGTCGCTGAACGCCAACTGGTCACCGCCCGGCGACCACGCGGGGGCGTAGCGCATCGCCTCGCCGCCGTCCGTCAACTGCTCGGGGGGGCCGCCGCCGTCCTGGGGCACGACGTAGATCTCGTCCTCGCCGTCGCGGTCCGAGACGAACGCGATGCGCGAGCCGTCGGGCGACCAGCGCGCCCACTTGTCGTGGGCGTCCGACGTCCGCGTAAGGTTGCGGGTCGGGCCGTTCTCGATCGGAGCCGTGAACACGTCGCCGCGGGCCACAAAGAGGGCGCGCTCGCCCTTGGGGCTCAGCTCGAAGTCCTCGATCTGCCCCGCCGCCGACACCCGCGCCGGCCGCGCCGCCACCCCGTCGTCGGGCACCACGATGGGGATCGGCCGCGACTCGCCGCTGTCGATGGCGAACAGGTGCAGCTCGCCGTTCATCTCGTAGACGATCTGGTTCGCGCCGTCGTCCCCCGGCCACCGCACGTCCCACTGCGTGCTGTCGGTGAGCTGCGTGGTCTCGCTGGAGCCAAGGTCGAAGGCGTACAGGTTCAGGGTGCCGTCGCGGTCGGACGTGAAGTAGATGTCGTCGCCGATCCACATCGGGTCGCGGTCGGCGCGCGGGTGGTCGGTGACCCGCTCGACGTCGTGGGTCTCGCGGTCGAACACGTAGAGCTCCTGCGCCCAGCCCCCCTCGTAGCGCTTCCACGTGCGGAAGTCGCGGAAGAGCGGCGAGTACACCACCCGCGTGCCGTCGGGAGACAGGTCGCCGGCCCCCGACTCGGGCATGGGCAGCGGGATGGGGAGCCCCCCGTCGATAGAGGCGAGGAAGAGGCGGCTGTCCGACAGGTCGGTGCTGTAGCGCAGCGACCGGAACAGGACCGACCGGCCGTCGGGGGTCCAGTCGTAGACCTGGTTGTCGTAGCCCCAGCGCGGCGCCAGCGGGCCGCGGGCCGGATACCACGTCAACTGCTGCGGCACCCCGCCCGACGCCGGCACGACGTAGACCTGCTCGTCGCCGTCGTACTGCCCGGTGAACGCGATCCACCGCCCGTCGGGCGAGAACTTCGGGAAGATCTCCAACCCCGGATGGGCGGTCACCCGAACCGCGGTGCCGCCCGCGGACGGCACCGTCCACAGGTCGCCCGCATAGACGAACACGACGCGGTCGCCGTGCACGTCCGGGAAACGAAGCAGCTTCGTCTGGGACTCGGCGGGCACTGCCGTCGCGACGATCACTCCCAATGCCAGAAGGTATCGAACTGCACTCATGACGTTTCTCCAGGTGCCTCTTGTTACTCGGATCGCAACGACGCCAGCAGCGGCGAGCGGACCGCGGCGGCGGTGGCGGCGAGGGACGAGGCGAGGCCGGCCGCGGCCACCGCGAGCAGCATCCCGCCCAGCCCGACGACGGGGAACTGGCCGCCCCGCTCGATCCACGCGGGGGCGATCGCCACCACCGCGCACACCGTCCCGATGGCGAGGCCGCCGAACAGGAGGAGGCCGTTCTCGACGAGCACCATCAGCGAGACGTGCCGCGTGTCGTAGCCGACGGCGCGCAGCAGGGCGAGCTCGCGCCGCCGCTCGAGCACGTTGCGCAGCAGCACCGCCCCCAGCCCCAGCGTCCCCAGCAGCAGGCCGAGGGCCCCGAGGGTCTGGAACGTGGCCAGATACGTGTTGTTGACGCGGTGGAATGCGGCGAGGCGCTCGGGGGTCGAGGTCACGTCGAAGCCGTAGTCGGAGAGCCGGTCCTCGAGGGCCGCGGTCGCCTCCGCGGTCCGGTCGGCCGGCGCGTCCATGAGGAAGAACCGGTACCCGTCGTGCTCGGGGAACAGGCGCAGGAAGGCCGCCTCGCCGACGATCAGCTCGCGCTGGAAGATGCTGTCGGTGAGGGCCGCGACGATGCGCAGCCGGATCGGGTTGTCGCTCTCCCGGTTGAGCACGAAGTCGTCGCCCACCGACAGGTGCAGCGCGTAGGCGAGCGACGTGGCGTCGGCGATGGCGGGGACCGCCCCGTCGTCGAAGACGCGGTCGAGCAGCAGCCAGGGGTTGGCGGCCTCCTCGTCGGTCTCGGCCAGGGTCGCCCCGAACCGGAAGCGCCCCTCGGGCAGGAACGCCGCCTCGGGCGCGAGCACCCGCGGGTCCTTGGCCTGGTAGAGGTTGAGGCAGCTCGCGTCCTCGCCCGGCCGCAGGCGGAACCGCGCGTAGGACACGTCCGCGAAGACCTCGTCGTCGAACGACGACACGCCCAGCTCTTCCCGTTCCGCCTCCGAACCGAGGTCGCGCACGATGGGCAGCAGCGACTCGGCCAGCAGCGGATAGCCGCCGGTGCCCGACGCCCGGTCGCCGGCGTCCCCCCCGCCCTCGAGGTGGAACGCGTCGACGGCCACGATGATGAACGAGGCGAAGGCGATGAGGGTGATGCACAGGACGGACCGGCCGGGGCGGGCCGTCGTGTTGCGCAGTCCGACCCGGGACACCGTCCACGTCGACGGCGCCGCCACGCCGGCCGGCGCCTGCCGCCCCAGCCACGACCACGACAGGGTGAGCAGCGACGCCAGCAGCAGCATGCCCGCCCCGAAGAAGCCGGCGGTGTCGCCGACGGCGCCGGCCAGGGTCAGGGCGAGCGCCGCCGCCCCGAGCAGTCCGAGGACGGCGGGGGCGTGGCGGGCGGCGGCCGCGGCGCGCGACCGCGGCGCCTCGTCGTCACCATCGCCGGGCGACGCGACGGCCCCGGTTGAAGGCAGGACGCCGTGGATGAGGGCGCGCGGCGTCGCCCGCGCGACCATGCGCAGGCTCCAGGCGATGGACACGACCGCCGCGGCCATGCCGCCGCCGATGCCCGCGGCGAGGGCGAGGGGCGAGACGTGCAGCACGAGCAGGGTGGTGCCCACCGCGTCGACCCACCACGTGCGCAGACCCCACATGATCAGCTCGGCGTAGCCCACCGCGCCGGCCGCCCCGACGAGGCCGCCGACGAGCGACAGGGCTCCGGCTTCGGCCCAGAAGAGCCGCCGCACGCTCCGCTCGTCGAAACCGAGGGCGCGCAGGGCGCCGATCTCGCGCAGGCGCTGCTCGACCCCGAGCCGGAAGAAGAGGCTCGCCAACAGCAGGGCCGACACCACGAGGAAGAAGCTGAAGTAGGTGAAGTACTCGCCGAAGTCGGTCACCCCGGCCGACGCTTCAAGGGCGAGGTCGCGGGCGGGATAGACGACGAAACCGGCCGCGAGGGGGTCTAGCCGCGACCGGAGGGCGTCGCGGAACGCCGCTGCCGCGGCCTCCGAGACGCCCTCGGGGGGGACGACCCGCAGCGAGGTCACCTGCCCCCAACGGGAGCCCCAAAGCCGTTGCCCGTCATCGAGGGCGATGAACCCCTTCGACGCGGTCCGGTACTCGTCCCAGTAGTCCTCGTCTTTCGGCCGCACGAGGCCGAGGTCGATGGGGAACGGCGGATCCCAGTCGGACAGGTCCGTGGCCTCGGTGATGCCGGGGTACTCCGGCGCGAGGTCCCGGTCGACGGCCAGCCCCTCCATCGGCACCACGCCGGCCACCCGGAAATCGGCGGTGTCGGTGACCAGCGCGCCCGCCTCCTGCCACAGGTAGTACTGCAGCGTCACCAGGTCACCGGGCGCCGCCCCGAGATCGTCGGCGGTCCAGGTGTTCAGCCAGATCGGCGGTGCCTCGCCGGGCGCCTCGCCGCCGGCGACGGGGGTGATCGGCTGCCCGGGGGCGGCGGACGCGGACGACGACGCGCCGGGCGACCCCGGTGACCGCGCCCCGGCACCGGCGGCGACCGGCGCTCCGACCGGGTCCGGCGGACGCGTCGCGGCGTCGGCGGCCCCGGGCGACGGCGCGCCGGCCGGGGGCGAGACCCCCAGCGCGGCCGGGTCGAGCGCCGTCACCAGCGAGTAGGGCGTGACCCGGTCGCCCCGCCGGATCTCGTTGGCCAGATACGTCAGGATGGGCTGCCCACCCATGTCCCCCGCGGCGGCCGCGGCGCGCGCGGCGTCGGCGACCTCGTCGTTCAGCAGCCCCGCCGTCGACTCGACCGCCAAGGCGCCCGGTTCCGGCAGCGCCCGCACGCGCAGCCCGAGGTCCGTGAGCTGCGTGGCGGCCCGCAGCGCCGCCTCGATGCGGGCCACCGCCGACGCCCCCGCCCCGACCCCGGCGAGGAGCAGGGTGTTGGCCTCGCGCCCGAGCTCGAGGTCGCGCTGCATGCGCTCGAGATTGACGAAGACGGCGCGCGAGAACCCCTGCTGGGGCCGGAACGAGAACTCGCCCAAGTCGTCCGGGGCGAGCACCTCGCGGATGCTCAGCCGCATCGTGCGCCCGAGGTCGTCGCGGCGCCCGTGGAGCGAGCTGACGGGGATGGCCGAGGGCTTCTGGACCCGGACGAGCAGCGTGTCGTCGGCCGCCGCTCCGAGTTCGCGGGCGAGCCCGCCGCTCACCAGCACCTCGCCGGGCCGGGGCCCGCGCCCGCCGCCGTCCTCCCCGTCATCCCCGCCGACGGAACCGCCGTCGAACCCGCCGCCAAGCCCGTGGAAGGCCCAGAACCGATCGTCTACGCCGTAGACCTGGATGCCGCCGGCCCGGCTGCCGCTCTCCTGGTGGGTGGCGAACCCCTCCAGCGCGATCATCGGAACCGCCGTCGCCGATACGGCGGGAACCGCGTCGGCACCATCCCCGGCCGCGGCACCGGACGTCGCCACCTCCTCCGCGAGCGCCTCGCGGAAGAACGCCCCCGCCGTCACGACCTGATCGACGTTTCCGAGCCGCTGCAGGGCGAGGTCGCGCAGGCTCGCCCGGACCGACGTCCCCACGAGGAACGCCCCCGCGAGCACCGACACCGCCACCCCGACCCCGGCGACCACCGCGAGGTTGATGCGCCAGAAGTGGCTCAGGCTCCGCAGCAGCAGGGTGATGGAGGTCATGGTCATTCCTCGCGCTTCAGCCCCAGGCCCTCCAGGCGGTAGCGGATGGGGCACCGCGCCGCGAGCTCGACGTTGTGGGTCACCACCACCAGCACCGTCTCCTGCCGCCCGTGCAGGTCGAACAACATGTCGGCCACCACCGCGCCGGCGGCGCGGTCGAGGTTGCCGGTGGGTTCGTCGCACAGCAGCAGCGGCGGCCGCCGGATCAGAGCGCGGGCGAGGGCCACACGCTGCCGTTCTCCCCCGGACAGCTCCCCGGGACGGTGGTCAAGACGGTCGGCGAGCCCCGCCCGATCGAGCAGATCGCCGGCGCGGTCGCGCGCGCCCTCGACCGCATCCCCCACCAGGGTAGGCACCAGCACGTTCTCAAGCACCGTGCACTGCGGCAGAAGCAAGTGGTCCTGGAAGACGAAGCCGACCCGGCGGTTGCGGAACGCGGCGAGCTCGGCCGGCGCGAGGGTGAAGGGATCGACGCCGCCCAGGGTGACGGTGCCCGCGGTGGGCGGCTCGAGGGCGCCCAGCATGTAGAGCAGGGTGCTCTTCCCGCTGCCGGACGGCCCCACGATGGACGCCGCCTCACCGGGGCGCAACGCGAGATCAACATCCGAGAGGATGTCGAGGGTGCCCCGCGGGGTCGGATACGACTTCGCGAGACCGGTGACTTCGAGCACTGGAACCTCCAGGGCTGAACCGCCAGCGCCCGGCCGCCCCCTACGACGCCTGCTGGAACGCGCGCGGACGGAACAGGAAGTCCACGATGTTGCCCTCGTGCGGCTGCAGCCAGTTGAGCCGCGTCGTGGGCACGGGGCCGAGGTTGAGCCGGTCGATGTTGCGGGCGTCGAGCAGGGCCCGCGAGAACGCCGGGTCCTCGGTCAGGCCGGTGGCCACGAGGGTCGTGCCGATCGCCCCGATCATCTTGTCCTGCGGGCACTCGACGACGGTGACGAAGGGGTACATGTACTCCTTCTTGGCCATCGCGGCGTCCGGCGAAGCGCAGTGCACGACGGTGGGGCGCAGGTAGTCGCAACGCTCCATCGGCACGTGGCGCCCGCCCTCCTGGTGCCGCGCCGACACCTCCTCCACCCCGTCCTCCTTCAAGGCGTTGTCGATGTCGGCGGAAATCGCCGCCGCCTGACCCGGCACTGTGAACGCGGCCAGCTCCGCCTTGGGGTCGTCGGGAGGCAGGGGGGCGATGGGGCCGATGCGCTCGGCCACCGCCTCGGCAATCTCGCGGGTATGCCGCGACGCCCAGATGCCCGAGCAGTTGATGCAGCCGCGGCCGCTGTTGATGGCCACGCTCTCGACCATCAGGTCGAGGTACTGCTCCCAGTCGTCGACCTTGTCCTCGCCGATGAGGATCTTGCTGAAGCCCGGCCCGTGCACTTGGACGCCGGGGTTGGCGGCGTACTGCTCGACGGTCGCGGTGCCGCCGAAGATGAGGCTCCGCGGCGAGTTGTTCAGCACCGCCGCGCCGACCTCGCCGAGCCCCGGGTACAGGGCGATGGCCTCGCGCGGCACCCCCGCCTGGAAGAACGCCTGGGCCATCCGCCACGGGGTCCACGGCTCCTGCGGGCCCGGCTTCAACACCAGCCCGATCTGCAGCGGGATGATCGGCAGCCACAGGCTGTGCACGCCCGGCGAGTTCGACGGCAGCACCATGCCGAGCACCGGCGTCGTCGCCTGGAAGCTCCGCATTACGCCGTCCTCCTCCCCGTAGCCGCGGGTGAGGATGTCGTAGTCGAGCCGCCGGGTCAGCGAGCGCAGGACGTCGTCGAGGTGGGTCAGCACGTACTCGAGCTTGCCCATGTTCATGCGGCACAGGTGCTCGGGCAGCCCCGTCGTGGCCGACTGCTGGCGCACGAAGTCGTCGGGGGTCTGGACCCCGTCCCCCAGCGGCAGGTCCGCCGACTTGAAGAGCTCGCCGCCCTTCTTGACCATCGCCAACAGCTCGGCGCACGGGATCGCCCGCAGCACGTCGCGCGCCCGGTTCGCCCCCTTGCGCAGGTCCCGGGCGACGATGCCGGGGTTGGCCTGGCTCACCTCGGCCACCGGCTCGCCGGTCAGGAAGTGCTCGACCTTGGCCGTCTCGAGGCTCTTGTACTCGCGTCCCCAACGCAGAATCGGAAAATGGATCACGCTAACCCGCCCATCGTCGCCTCGCGGCTCCGCCGCCGCCTTGCGGCACCGCCGCCCAATCCACCCTGCAGGGTCCGCGCGGTTGCAGCGCGCCGACGCCCAAACCAACTCCCCAGGAACCGGCACCGTCCCGCGGCGCGGGACTCCTAGTACACGCCCACCGTCGTCGCCGACGCGAGCCGGCTGAAGGGGCGCACGCCGCTCACCCCGTCCCACGGATACTGCTCGCACGGCGGCTCGCGCTCGCCCTCGTCGCGTTCCTGGAAGCGCGGCACGAAGAACTCCTTCGTCAGCGTGGTCAGCATCACCCGGCCGGTCTCGCCGTACCCGACCACGCGGTCCGCGTCGTCGGGGTCGACGACCTGCAGGACGGCCCGCGGCTGCGGCGCGTAGTAGGTGATCTTGTAGCCGTTCTCGGGGCCGCTCGGGGGGCTGCCGGCGAGGCCCATCAGGGTGTTGCCGTAGGTCGGCGTCATGTAGATGCCGTCGAGCAGCTCCTCGTGGGCGAAGCGGTTCCACTGCGGCGTGAACTCGGTGCCGCCCGCGAAGATGCCGGTGATGCCGGTGTCCTTGAGGCACGACCCGCCCGCCTCGAGCCGGTTGGCGAGGGCCTCGAGCAGCTTCGGGGTGGAGAACAGGCACCTGATGTCGTGCCCGGCCGACAGCACCGTGACCGCCTGGTCGATGACGTGGTCCTGGTAGGCCTTCAGGTGCTCCATCCAACCCTTCTTGATGAGCTTGATGACCCACCGGGGGTCGAGGTCGACGCAGAAGCAGATGCCGCCCCGGTGCTGCGCGAGGTGCTCGACGGCGAGCCGCAGGCGCCGGGGGCCGCTCGGCCCCAGCATCAGCCAGTTGCTGCCCTTGGGGAAATGCTCGTCGGGCAGGGTCTCGGAGAACAGCTCGTAGTCGATGCGGAAGTCCTCCTGGGCGACCCGGCTCTTGGGGATGCCGGTGGTGCCGCCGGTCTCGAACACGAACGTCGGCCGGTCCGCGTAGGCCTTGGGCACCCAGCGGCGGACGGGCCCGCCGCGCAGCTTCTCGTCCTGGAAATGCGGGAACTTCGCGAGGTCGTCGAAGCCGTGGACTTCGCGGCGCGGGTCCCAACCGGCCTCCCGCGCCCAGTCGAGCCAGAAGGGGCACCCGGTGTCGGGGTTGAAGTGCCACTCGACGATCTCGCGCACCCAGGCGTCGAGCGCCGTCCTCGCCTGGGCCGCCGTGGTCTCTGCCGCGCTGATCTCCGTAGTCATGAACCCGTGATCTTACACTACGATCCACCTGGCCCGCCGCGCGGCACGCGGAGCCCGGCGGCGGCCGGGAGCAGGAGAATGGGACGTCTCGAACGAATCTGGATCAAGCGGTTCCACCGGGGCCCGATGGACGAGGCCGAGGCCGCCGACCTCCGGTGCGACGCCGGCATCGTCGGCAACGCCAACCAGGGCGGCTGGCGGCAGGTCACGTTGATCGCGGCCGCCGACTGGGACCGCGCCGTCGAGGCCCTCGGGGCGGCGGTCGACCCCGGGGAGCGGCGCGCCAACCTGCTCGTCAGCGGGATCGCCCTCGCCCGCACGCGCGGCCAAGTCCTGCGGGTGGGTGACTGCAAGCTGCGGGTGCGCGGCGAGACGCGCCCCTGCGAGCGGATGGACGATGCCGCGCCGGGGCTGCGCGCCGCCCTCGACCCCGAATGGCGGGGCGGCGTGTTCGCCGAGGTACTCGACGACGGCCGCATCCGCGTCGGCGACCCCGTCGCTTGGGCCGAGCCGGCGCCGTAGCCCGCCGTCAGGCCGACTCGAGCCGGTCCGCCTTGGCCGCGAAGACGAAGTCGCTCTCGGTCAGGCCGTCGATCTTGTGCGTCCAGACGGTGACGGTGGCGCGGCCCCACGCGAGCAGGATGTCGGGGTGGTGGCCCTGCTCCTCGGCCATCTCCCCCACCCGCACCGTGAAGTCGAGGGCCTGGCGGAAGTCTCCGAAGCGGTAGGTCTTCTCCAGGTGGTGCCCGTCGACCACCTCCCAGCCGCCGCCCAACTCCCGCTGGTACCCCTCCAGCTCCTCGCCGGCCAGGGGCGGCACCCCGCCCCGGCACGGCACGCACTGCTTCGACGCGAGTTCACTCATGGCTCTCCCTCGGTCCGATCGCGCCGGCCGGACGCACCGGACCCTCTCGCGCAAGTCTAGCAGCCCGCGGTGAGGACCCGGAGAATCGACGCGGGGCGTGGCCGGGCATTACCATAGCGGGTTGGACTACAGCCCGCGACTCCCAGGAGGTTATCCGATGGCCGACCAGGAACAGAATTTCAAGAACCATGCCCGCTTCGTGCCCGCCTACCACTACGTCGCCGGCCCCATCCTCCTCGTCAACCTGGCGTGGGCGCTCTTGGGCCTCGCCGATCCGTCGCTCCAGGCGGCTCGGGAGGTGCTGGTGGCCGCCGCCCTCGTCATCCTCTTCCTCTACGCGCGCCTGTTCGCCCTCACGGCCCAGGACCGCGTGATCCGCGTCGAGATGCGGCTGCGCATGCGCGAGCTGCTGCCCGACGACCTGCAGGGCCGGATCGACGAGTTCACGCCGCGGCAGATGGTGGGCCTGCGGTTCGCGGGTGACGCCGAGCTGCCCGACCTCGCCCGCAAGGTGCTCGACGAGAACATCACCGCCGCGACCCCCATCAAGAAGCTGATCAAGGACTGGCGGGGCGACTACTACCGCGTGTGAAATGAAACAAGCCGCGCGGCAGTCTCGTCTATACCTCAGTGGTGGAGTCGCGCGCCCGCCACCCCGGCGGTGAGTCGTGCCCGGCACGGATTCCCGCGGCCGCTGCGGCGGACGGTTTGCGATAGAGTACGGATGGGAGTCGAGTCCGGCCGCGCTCAGGGCGTCGGCACGGCGGCGGCCGCATTTCACACGCCATGCCCGGAACGGGTTCACGGAAAGGGAAGCAGTCATGAAGGGCGGGATCGCCTGGTTCGCCCGCAATCCGGTCGCCGCCAACCTGATGATGATCTTCATCATCATGAGCGGCCTGATCGCCACCCAGGCGGTCAAGGAAGAGGTCTTCCCCGAGATCGAGCTCGACCGCGTCAGCATCAACGTCCCCTACCTCGGCGCGGCGCCGGAGGAGGTCGAGTCGGGGGTCATCCTCCGCATCGAAGAGGCCATCCAGGGCGTCGACGGCATCAAGCAGATCCAGTCGACGGCATCCGAGGGCAGCGCCTCGGTCATGGTCGAGCTCGAGCTCGGGGCCGACGCCCGCCGCGTCGTCGACGAGATCAAGAACCAGGTCGACGCCATCACCACGTTCCCCATCGAGACGGAAGAGCCGATCATCCGCGAGCTGATGGCGCGGAACCAGGTCACCGACATCGCCATCTCCGGCGCGACCGACGTCTTCACCCTCAAGGCCATCGCCGAGCAGGTGCGCGACGAGCTGACCGTCCTGCCCGAGATCACCCAGGTCGACATCGTCAGCGCCCCGCCCTACGAAATCTCCATCGAGGTTTCCGAGACGGCGCTACGGCGGCACGGCATGACCTTCGACCAGGTCGCCGACGCGGTGCGCCGGTCGTCGCTCGACCTGCCCGGCGGGTCGGTCCGCACCGACGGGGGCGAGATCCTGCTGCGCACCATCGGCCAGGCGTACCGGGGGAACGAATACGAGGAGCTCGTGCTGTGGACGCGCGCCGACGGCACGCGCCTGCGCCTCGGCGACGTGGCGACGGTCGTCGACGGCTTCGCCGAGACCGACCAGCAGGCGCGCTTCGACCGCGACACGACGGTGATGGTGTCGGTGTTCCGCACCGGCGACCAGAGCGCCCTCGACATCGCGGCGGCGGTGAACCGCTACGTCGACGACATGCAGACGCAGGTCCCCCAGGGCATCTCTCTGACGATCTGGCAGGACCAGGCGGAGATCCTCGCCGACCGGCTGACCCTGATGCTGCGGAACGGCGCCACCGGGTTCGTGCTCGTGTTCATCGTGCTGGCGCTCTTCCTCCAGTTCCGGCTCGCGTTCTGGGTCAGCCTCGGCATCCCCATCTCGTTCCTCGGGGCGATCGCGCTGATGCCGACGTTCGACGTCTCGGCCAACGTCATCTCCCTGTTCGCGTTCATCCTCGTGCTCGGCATCGTGGTCGACGACGCGATCATCGTCGGCGAAAACATCTTCCGGCACCAGGAGAACCACGGCGAGGCCCTGCGGGGCTCGATCGAGGGGGCGCGGGAGATCGCCAAGCCGGTGACCTTCGCGGTCCTGACGACGGTGGCGGCGTTCATGCCGCTGATGTTCGTGCCCGGCATGATGGGCAAGATCTTCCGGGTCATCCCCCTCGTCGTCATCCCCTGCCTGCTGTTCTCGCTGGTCGAGTCGCTGGGCATCCTGCCCGCCCACCTCGCCCACATGCGCGAGCGCCGCACCTCCGGCGGCTGGCACCGGTTCCAGCAGTTCTTCGCGAACGGGCTCAAGAACTTCGTCCGGACCGTCTACCAGCCGCTGCTCGAGACCGCGCTCCGGTGGCGCTACGTGACGGCCGCGGTCGGGCTCTCGACCCTCATCGTGACCGGGGGCATGGTGCTCGGCGGGTGGACGAACTTCCACTTCTTCCCGTCGATCGAGGCCGACTTCATGGCCGCGTCGCTCACCATGCCGCAGGGCACGCCGGTCGAGGCGACGTCGCAAGCGGTCGAGAAGCTCGAGCAGGGGGCGGATCGACTGCGCGACCGGCTGCGGCGCGAAACCGGGATGGACTACTTCCGCCACGTCTCGGCGGCGGTCGGCGACCAGCCGATGATGTCGCGCGGCGGCGGCCCGATGGGTCCGATCGAGGTGGCCAGCGCCGCGAACCTCGGCGAAGTGACGGTCGAGCTCGCCCCGGCCGAGACCCGGTCGTACACGAGCGAGCAGCTCGGCCTGATGTGGCGCGAGGCGACCGACCCCATCCCCGAGGCGGTCGAGGTCAACTTCGACATGTCGATGATGACCCCCGGCGACGACGTCGACGTGCAGCTCGCGGGGCCCGACCTCGACAGCCTGCGGGCGGCGGCCGAGGAGGTCAAGCGACGGCTGGCCGCATACGCCGGCGTCTACGAGATCTCCGACTCGTTCCGGGCCGGCAAGGTCGAGATGCAGCTCGGCATCAAGCCGGCGGCGGAGACCCTCGGCCTGACCCTGCAGGACCTCGGCCGGCAGGTGCGGCAGGCGTTCTACGGCGAAGAGGCCCAGCGCATCCAGCGCGGGCGCGACGACATCCGGGTCATGGTGCGCTACCCGCGCGACGACCGCCGGTCGCTGGGCGACCTCGAGAACATGCGCATCCGCACCCCGAACGGCGGCGAGGTGCCGTTCAGCCAGGTCGCGCAGGTCGAGCCGGGGCGCGGGTTCGCGTCCATCAAGCGGGTCGACCGCAACCGCGCCGTCAACGTGACCGCCTCGGTCGACCCCGCGGTCACGTCGTCCGGGGCGGTCATCGGCGATCTGCAGGCGCGCATCCTGCCCGAGGTCCTCGCCGGCTACCCCGGCGTGTTCTACACGTTCGAGGGCGCCCAGGCCGAGCAGGTCGAGGCGGTGGGCGGCCTGCAGTGGGGGTTCCTGCTCGCCGTCCTCATGATCTTCGCCCTGCTCGCGGTCCCGCTACGGTCGTACGTGCAGCCGCTGATCATCATGGCGGCCATCCCCTTCGGCCTCGTCGGAGCCATCTGGGGGCACATGGTGATGGGGCTCGACGTCACGATGATGTCGATGTTCGGCCTCGTCGCCCTGACCGGGGTCGTCGTCAACGACAGCCTCGTGATGGTCGACTTCATCAACCGCGCCCGGAAGGTCCATACCGAGGTCGGCCGCCGGGTGCGGCAGGCGGGCGGGCAGCCGCGCGACCGCCGCGAGTTCGAGTCGACGGGCCTCCAGCTCGCGATACGCGAGGCGGGGAGCAACCGCTTCCGGCCCATCCTCCTTACGTCGCTGACCACGTTCTTCGGCCTCGCGCCGCTGATGCTGGAGCGCAGCATGCAGGCGGCGTTCCTCGTGCCGATGGCCGTGTCGCTGGCCTTCGGAGTGCTGTTTGCGACGTTCATCACCCTGATCCTGGTGCCGACGGCGTACCTCATCCTCGACGACGTCCAGCGGACGCTGCGGCGCATGTTCGGCGGCGAGGAGCCGGCGTTCGAGGCGGAGGCCCCGCCCCTGACCGACGACGCGGTGGTGGGCGGGGCCCAGGCCGCGAGGACGGCGGAAGCGGCGTCGTAGACGCGGCGGCGGCGCGCGCACGGCGACCGCGGCGCCGTAGACTGCGACGACGACGCCGTACGCGGCAACCGCGGCGTCGCAGACTGCCACGGCGGCACCGCACACGGTAGCGAAGGCATCATTACCGGGACGGGCCGCAGCTCCCGCGGCCTCGCCGGACACACCGTACGGCGGCTCGGCCGGCCTCTCGGCCGGTGCGGCGCGGTCGATTCCGTCGGCACCGGGCTGGGCTTGGCGGTCCCCGATCCCGCCCCCGCGTCTCGATCCTCCCCATCTCCTGATATAGTGGGTGCCCTGCCCGACGGGGCATCGACGGCGGCGTGCGCGCGGGCGGATCCGCGGCGCGCGCCGGGGAAGGAGGCGCAGCCATGAAGCAGGTGACCGCAATCATCAAGCCGCACATGCTGGACGAGGTTCGCGACACGCTCTCGCGTCTCGGCGTCGCCGGCATGACCACGACCGAGGTCAAGGGGTTCGGCCGCCAGAAGGGCCATACCGAGATTTACCGGGGGGCCGAGTACTCGGTCGACTTCGTGCCCAAGGTCAAGCTCGAGATCGTCGTGGCCGACGACCGCCTCGACGCGGTCGTGGACGCCATCAAGTCCTCCGCGCGGACGGGTCAGATCGGCGACGGCAAGATATTCGTGGCCGACATGGAGCAGGCGGTCCGCATCCGGACCGGCGAGGTGGGCTCGAACGCGCTCTGATCCCGGCCGGCACCGCCCGCGGCCCGGGGTTCGCCACCCAACCGACCTTAGTCGGCAGTCTGCACCGTCGCGGCACCGACTCCCGGCCGTTCGGGTCGGAACCCCGCGCCGAAACGGCGGGGCACCGAGACGGCACCGGGGGCGGGCCAAGCGCCGAACGGACCCGCCACAAACGGCGGGGCGCCGAGACGGCGCCGGGGCGAGCCAAGCGCCGAAACGGATTCCCGCGTCTCGAACCGCGTCTGGTGTAGGGAGGATACGCATGACCCTGAAGTCGAAAACGCTCCTCGTCGGACTGGCCGGCGCTTTCGCCGTCACGCTGCCGCGCGCGGCCTGGGCCCAGGACGGCCTGAGCTCCGGCGACACCGCGTGGATGCTCACGTCGAGCGTCCTCGTCCTGTTCATGACGATTCCCGGGCTCTCGCTCTTCTACGCGGGCCTCGTGCGGGCCAAGAACGTCCTGTCGGTGATGATGCAGTGCTTCGTCATCACCTGCATGGTGACGCTCATCTGGACCGTGTACGGGTACGGCCTCGCGTTCGGCGACGGCGGCAGCCTCAACGCGTTCGTCGGGGTCGGCAACTTCTTCCTGTCGGGCGTCGGCGTCGACACCGTCTCGGGCACGATTCCCGAGAGCGTGTTCCAGATGTTCCAGCTCACGTTCGCCATCATCACGCCGGCCCTCATCGTCGGCGCGTTCGCCGAGCGGATGAAGTTCTCGGCCATGCTGCTGTTCATGGCCCTGTGGGTCACGGTGGTCTACGCCCCGGTCGCCCACTGGGTCTGGGGCGGCGGCTGGCTCGGCGAGATGGGGGTCCTCGACTTCGCGGGCGGCACCGTCGTCCACATCAACGCGGGCATCGCGGCCCTCGTGCTGTGCATCGTGCTCGGCAAGCGCCAGGGTTATCCGAACACCCCCATGGCCCCGAACAGCCTCGTCCTCACCGTGGTCGGCACGTCGATGCTGTGGGTCGGCTGGTTCGGGTTCAACGCGGGCAGCCAGTTGGCGGCGGACGGCACGGCGGGCATGGCGATGGCCGTCACCCACATCGCCACCGCCACCGCCGCCCTCGCGTGGATGACGACGGAGTGGATGGTCCACGGCAAGCCGAGCGTCCTCGGCATCGCCACCGGCGCCGTCGCGGGGTTGGTCGCCATCACCCCCGCCTCGGGCACCGTCGGCCCCATCGGCGCCCTCGCCATCGGGCTCGCGTCCGGCGTGATCTGCTACTGGGCGGCGAGCAGCCTCAAGCGCAAGATGGGCTACGACGACTCGCTCGACGTCTTCGGCGTCCACGGGGTCGGCGGCTTCATCGGCGCCATCCTGACCGGGGTGTTCACCGCCGAGGCGTTCGGCGGGGCGGGGCTCGACAACGGCATCGGGTCGCAGCTCGGCCTGCAGTTCATCGGCGCGGCGGCCACCATCGTCTACGCCGGCGTGCTCACCTTCATCCTCGCCAAGGCGATCGACGCCACGATGGGGCTGCGGGTGACGGCCGAGGAGGAGTCGGAGGGGCTCGACCTCGCCCTGCACGACGAGCGCGGCTTCAACCTGTAGGCGCAGGCGGAAACCCGCCGGCGGGCCGTCAAACCGCGGCCCGCCGGCGACCGTCCCTCCCCGGGCGGTACCGTCTCCACGGCCCAGACGCCCGCGCCTATCCCCGCGATTCCGACAGCGCGGCGACCGCTTCCGCAACCAACTGAATGTTGTGGCACAGATCCTCGGCCACGACGTTGAAATGCGTGCGCAGCCGCTCCTCCACGCCCGCAACGTGCGTGAGCATCCGCCCTTCCGACGCCTCGATCGCCTCGCTCACGTGCGCACGCATGCGAACCTCAGACGCCTCGATCGCCTCGCTCACGTGCGCACGCATGCGAACCTCAGACGCCTCGATCGCGCCGGCCAGATCCTCCTTGGTCGCGAGAGTCGGCAGCACCCGTTCGATGCGATCGACTCGACGCTCCAGGTCTTCCGTACGCCGCTCTATCTGCCGCGGGCTCTGCATGGGGCTGCTCTGCCGAAGCAACGCCGATCCGCCGTCGTGCGGCGAGGGCCGCCGACCGCGCCGACGGGGCCGCCGAACGCGGCGTCCGATCCGGAGCGGGCACCACGGTCATCTCCAATCGTAGCACCGTTCCGACGGATCGGCGCTTCGCCCGGACCACGCCGGGGCGGCGGCGCCCACCACCCGCCGCTCGGAGTACGATGGCCGTGATGCGCCAACTGACCGTTGCCGTTTCCGGCGCGTGGTCGTACTCGGGCCGCCGCGTGGCCGGCCGGCTCCTCCGCGCCGGCCACACGGTCGTCTCGCTCACCAACCGGACCGCGCCGGATCTCGGTGCCGCAGGACTTCGACCGCATGGGATCGGACGAGATCGAAGCCTGGTTCGGATCGGGCCGGTGAGGCTCGCTCGGCCCGTGCTTTCCGCACCTACACGTCGACGACGGTCACGGAGCGGCCGGCCCGAAGACGCTCCGAAGCACGTCACGGCGGTACGCGAAGATGCGATCGAGGTCGGGTCGGACCAGCAGACGGTCGACCAGCCGCCCGCCCGGCACGCGTATACTCAACCGAACCATGGACCCGACCGGACTTCCGCCGGCAGACCGGGGCGCATGCTGCAAGCCCCCGGCCGAACCGCCGCCCGACGGCGTCCCCGCCGTCATCGGCGGGCTGCGGATCGAGGTCGACCCCGACCACCTCCCGGCCACCCCCGGACCCCCGGAGGCGTTCGACGACGACATCGCGCCCGACGGGCTCGCCGACGCGGTCACGTGGTTCGGCACCCCGGCCCTGGGACCCGATTCCAACGCCGTCTGCCAGGTGTTCCTGTCCCGCACCGCCGGCTACCCCCGGCGGCCCACCGGCCGCGAACTCTACGACGGGATGCGGGCCGAGAATCCGACCCCGGAACAGCTCTTCGCCATCGAGACGTTCCTGTGGGAATCGACGGCCGAGCACCAGGATCAAGCCTGGTACGAGCAGGCGTACTCGTGGCGCATGCTCGCCCGCGCCATGAGGCTCGTCGGCTGGACGGACGCGGTCGAGGTCCGCGAGCTGAACGCCCGGGCCGCGCGGCCCGAATTGATCCCCGCGAAGGACAAGTGGCGGCGGGGGTGAACCCCGAGCCGATGGAGAGACTGAACGCGCCCGAACCGGCCGCCTCGCTGTGGCGGCGGATCGCGCCCGTGCTGGACGACGCGACGGTCGAGTTCCTACGGCCCGGCGAGCGGTGGACGCTGACGGGCGGAACCGTCCTCGCCGCGCGGTGGGGGCACCGGAGGAGCGTCGACATCGACCTCCGCCTCGACCCGGGCGGGCCCGACCGACTGGCCGCCGCGAAGGCGGTCCGGTTCCACAAGGCCATGGAGGCCGCCGGAGCGACGGGGGGACGCCAATGGCACCGCCAAATCACCGTCGACTTCGGCCGGTCCGAGCTGGACCTCTGGCACCCGGAGGATCACCAGATCAGGCACCCCGCCGGGACGGAACGGGACGCCGAGGTCGACGGACGCGTCGTACGCGTCGAATCCACGGCCCAGATCATCCTCGGGAAAACCCGGCGGGCCGAGCGGAGGTCCCCCGTCAGGGACGTGTACGACGTCGCCGCGGCGATCGCCGCGGACCCGGGGGCGCTCGAGGCGGCGGTGAACTGCCGGGCCCCGGAACACGTCCGGCGGCTGGAAGCCAAATGGCGGCGGGAACGGCGGCTGTACCGCCAAAGGGCGGCCCGGGAAATACAGGACGTTCCGGCCGACTACTCTGAAATCGCGTCGAATCCGGCCGAACACGCCGCGGGGGCGCTCAAGGCGGTCTCATGGACCGACGCACGGATCGTCGTATCGCCGGACGGCCCAAGCCTCCAAACGAAGCGGACGGACGGAACCGAGCGGATACTGCAGGGACCCGGACCCGACGCCGGACCCGACGCCGCCGTCGAATGGCTGGAGACGTCCGGCGCGGCCGAAGCGCTCCGAAGCCGCGCGGACAGCCGGCGGGCCGCGGCCGCGATCATCGAAGAGGTGGCCGCGGCGGCCGGAGGCGGAACACCCGTCCGAACGTCGACGGTATGGGAATGGGCCGGCACCGCCGCGACGTAAACCCGCCCACGAGCACCTGGTAGAAGGGCGAGAAGCGCTTCTCCTGTCCAGGCCGCACCTGATGCCCGCAGCCATCGTCAGGTAGCGGTCAGGGAGCGGCCGATCCGAAGACGCCCCGGAGCATGTCGCGGCGGTACTCGAAGATGCGATCGAGGTCGGGCCGGACCAGCAGACGGTCGACCAGCCGCCCGCCCGGCACCGCGTAGCGCACGTGGTCGCTCGCCAGCGTCCGCCCCGCCCGCTCCTCGAAGCGGTGCTCGTGAATCCACAGCCGGTACGGGCCGCGCCGCTGCTCGTCCACGAACCGGAAGGGCGGCTCCCACGCGGTGATCTCGCTCCGCCACCGGATCGGCACGCCGCGCAGGCGCAGGCGGTAGTCGATGGTCGCGAAACGGCGCATCTCGATCCGCCCCGGCGTCAGCACCCGGAAGCGGAGCCACGGCGGCGTCAGCCGCTCGAGGTTCCGGGCGTCAGCGAAGAAAGGGAACACCTCGGCCAACGGCCGGGGCAGGAGCACTTCACTGGTCAGCTCAAACGTGCGCACCGCCGATCACCGCCGAGGAGGGCCATCCGGTTACTATAGCAGGTCGCACGACGCTCCGAGGCTGCCTCATGGCTCTTGACGAAGACGCGCTGCAACGGCTTCTCTGCGAGCGGCTCTGCGCCGACGTGCGGCTGACCAGACGCCCCGACGGCGCGTTGATGCTCCGCACGCCCTTCGAGTTTCCCGACGGAGACCGGTTTCCGATCCACGTGTCGGAGACCGGGATCGGCGACGTGCGGCTGTCCGACCGGGGTCACACCCTGATGCACGCGAGCTACGACCACGACGTCGACGCGTTCCTGGAGGGCGCGCGAGGGCGGTTGCTGGATCGGATCGTGGATGAAGCGGGCCTTGAAAGGGACGGCGGCGCGTTCCGCCTCGACACGTCCATCGAGCGTTTGCCGGAGGCGGCGTTCCGGTTCGGCCAAGCCCTGACCCGAATACATGAGCTGCTCCAGCGCACGGGGCGGGCGTGACGCATCGTGCGCGCCTCACTTCTCCTCTGTCCCGCAACCGGCGCGACTCGCGGGACCCATCGGGCGGATCGGCCCCCGGGCCCAGCTCCGCGACAACATCCGCGATGTCGGGCTGCGCTTTCCTCCACCAGATCAAGGGCAGCGACTCCGCCGCCATCAGGCGCGACAACATCCGCGATGTCGGGCTGCGCTTCCTCCGCGAGCCCCGCAGTGATCGCCGCCCGCCAACCGCAATCCGCCCAGCCAGTGTTCCGGAAGTCTCCACTGGACACTCAGGGGCCGTAAGCGATAAACTAAGTCCCATCAACTAAGGTCAACCGAATCCGCCATGCGCACCGTCAACATGCACGAAGCCAAGACGCACCTGTCGCGGCTCGTCGAGGCCGCGGCCAACGGCGAACCGTTCATCATCGCCCGCGCCGGCAAGCCCGTGGTCAAGGTCGTCGCCGTCGATGCTCCGGCGCCGGCCGCCCGCCGGACCGGGTTCCTCGCCGGAGAGATCTCGGTGCCGCAGGACTTCGACCGCATGGGATCGGACGAGATCGAAGCCTGGTTCGGATCCGACCGGTGAGGGTCCTCCTCGACACGCACGTTCTCCTCTGGGCGGCGGGAGCGCCGGAACGGTTGTCGCCCGATGCCCGCGCCTTGATCGAAGGCCCCGAAACCGAACTCGTCTTCAGCGCGGCATCCGTCTGGGAGGTCGCCATCAAGAACGCGCTCGGGCGCGACGACTTCAGGGTTGACCCACGCCTCCTGCGCCGACGGCTGTTGGAGAACGGCTACGCGGAGCTGGCCGTTACCAGCGCCCATGCCTCGGTCGTGGACTTGCTCCCGCCCATCCACAAGGACCCGTTCGACCACATCCTCGTCGCGCAGGCGCAGGTCGAGGGCATCACCCTCCTGACGGCGGATGGGCGCGTCGCTCGGTACCCGGGACCGATCCGGGCGGTGTGAAGTGAACGGACGGTCGTGATCGAGACCGGAACTCCCGCCCGGTGCTTCCATATCTGCGCACGGATCAGTTCGAACGTACGCATCGTGCGCGGATCACTCCTCCTCGAACTCGTGTGACCGGAACTTGAGCGCCCGGCAGTTCTCGCTGACGATACGGCGGATGCTCTCGTTCACGCCGTCGCTGACGGTGGCCGAGATTTCCACCGACACTTCGACTTCCGCGCCCGGCAGGGCGGTCAGGTGCTTCACGACTTCGTCGGTGACGACGCTCATGTCGCGGCCGGCGCGGAGGGGGTCGAGCCGGACCGTTCCGAAGAAGCGGCGCGGCCGCCGCGGCCGGATGGCCGGCGGCTTGTCGGTGTCCGCCGCTCCTGTCCCCGGATCCGTTCCGGGGTCCGTCGACGGCGTGCCGCCCGTGTCGGCGGCCTTTTCCGCCGACGCCTGCTCGGCCTCGAGCTGCGCCCGGGCCGCATCGGGCTTGACGAGCACGCCGGCCCCATCGAGGTAGACGGAGGCCGATGAGCCGAGCGTCAGGCCCTCGTAGCGGCCCTGGGCCGAGACGCTGGTGGCGTAGCCGAAGTAGTCGCCGCTCTCGAGGCCGGCCCGGATGGTGGCCTCGAAGACGGACCGGTCGCGCAGGCGGGGCAGGTAGCAGTAGGCGCACAGGGCGTCCCAGACCTGCTTGACGGGGACGTGCGGCCGGTCCCTCCAGAACCAGCGGTCGAGCTCCATCTTGAGCAGCGCCGGCGACCACCGGACGATCAGGTGCTCGTGCGACCGCATGCGCCGGGAGACGCGGCCCACGATGGAGTCGCCGGCGGCGGCGATCTGCGCGACGTCCCACTTGAGGCCGCTCACGCCCTCGGGCGAGGCGTGCTGGACCGGCACGAGCAGCCAACGCCAGGCCTCGTTCAGGCGGAGCCGCACCGTCTCGTCGCTCGCCTTCTCGCCGTCGGCGGCCTCGCGGCGCTGGTGCGCGTCGAGGTTGAGCGCTTCGTGGTCCCGGACCACCGAGCGCCACGCGAGGAAACGCCGAGCCTCCTGTTCGAGCCCCTCCGTCACCTCGCGGTCCGGCGCGAGGAACGCCAGCATGTTCTGATGCTGCCGCGGGCCCTTGCCGCGCCCGAAGAGCAGCTCGCGGGCCGCGTCGTGGGCGGCGCCGGTGTCCTTGCCGGCGTGGGCGGCGCCGGGGGCGAGCACGACGAGGCGCGCCTCCTGCTCGTCGGGCACGTCGCCCGAAGAGACCGGGCACGCGTGCACGCCGCGGAAGTCGCCCCGGTCGCGCCGAACCGCCTCGCGCACGCGCCGTTCGATCTCCCGCTCGACCTCGTCGTCGCCGAGCTGCTGCGCCCGCTCGGCGACGGTGCGCCGCAGGTTGGGCCGGGTGTCGTACCAGGACCGGTGGCCCTGGCGGTAGAGATAGGTCAGCCGGTCGGCGAGCTGCGACGCGGCGTCGTTGAAGACGGCCACCTGGTCGCCGGGCTGGACCGCGCCGAGCCGCAGGCGCACGTCTTCGAGCCCGCGCACCTGCTGCTGCGCCACGTGCGGCGCGCTGCCGAGGAAGATCGTGCGCGCGACCCGGCGCGCCGCGACGATCTGGCCGAAGCGGGGATTCTCGGCGTCGACGCGGTACGGCCCCGAGTTGGGGCCGTCAACATCGCCCTCGATCACCGGGGCCCAGCCCTCCGGCAGATAGCGCGTCAGCTCGTCGCGCACGGCCGGGGCGTCGAGCCCGACGAAGCCCGGCAGGATGAGGAAGCTCGCGTCGTTGCGCACCCACAGGTCGTGGATGACGGCGGCCATCAGCCGCAGCACGCCGCGCGTGCGCTGAAAGCGCTCCAGCGTGGACCAGTCGCTGTACAGGCGCTCGAAGACCTCCGGGTGGATGGGGTAGCACGCCTTCAGCCGTTCCAGATAGCGGCCCTCCCGGCACTCTGCGGGGAAGTCGGCGCCGTTCTCGCGGTACAGCGTGCTGAACGCCCGGCACACCTCGTCGCGCGCCGGCTCGTCGTCGATGGGCAGGAAGAGCCGCCGACGGACGACCTCGAACCCCTCTTCCGAGCCCACCGGCTTCCACACCGCCTCCATGCGCCCGAACGTGTGCTCGATCCGCGCCAGGGTCTCGCGGCCCGCGTCGCCGCCGATCTCGATGTCCGACTCGGGAATGGTCGCGACGAGCACGGTGTTGCGGCTCGCCCGCACCGCCTCCGTCAACTCCTGGATGAAGGTCTGCACGGCGTCGAAGCTGCCGGCGGGCAGGCCGTCGACGCCGTATATCTTCCGCGCGTACGCCACCAGCTCGTCGATCAGGATCAGGCACGGGCCGCACGCGTCGAACAATCCGCGTAGCGCGTCCGATCCGGGCGGCACGCCCTTGCGGTCGGCCGAGCGCACGCGGTTGAAGAGCTTCGGATCGCCAGCCTGCTCCGCGAGCTGGGCGGCTATCTCGCCCCACAGAGTCCGGATGGTGATGCCCGGAAGGTTCGCCGGCCGGCGCTCCCGCGTGGGATTGATGGCGGTGCCGACCAAGACGGCGACCCGCGCCGACGGCGCCCGCGCGATGCCCGCCTCCTTCAGCAAGTCCGAGACGCCCGCCAGCTTGTCGAACGGGGCGCGCCCACGCAGCAGGTGGTAGAGGGCGAGCAACGAGTGGGTCTTCCCGCCGCCGAAGGCCGTCTTGAGCTGGATGACCGGCTCGCCCCCCTGCTTGGCGATCCGGCGCAGCGCCTGCGTCATCAGCGCGCGCATGCCGTCGGTGAGATAGGTGCGCGCGAAGAACTCAACCGGATCCTGGTACTCCGCCTCCGCGCGGCCCCGCGCCACCTGCGAGAGGTCCGCCGCGAACTCCGCCTGCCGGTAGCGGCCCGCGGAGACGTCGGGATGCGGTCTCGCGATCTCCTTCCACGGCCTCAGCCCGTGCCGCGCAACCGTTGTCAGCACGCCGCCCGCCACCTCGTGTCGCCGCCCCGACCCCGTAACGACGTTCCCCGCCACGGCCTCCCCGGCCGCGGACGTCGACGGCCCCTCCGTCCCGTAACGCACCGTCCGCGCCAGCGCGCGCAGGCCATCCGTCGCCTCGGCGTCGATCTGCTCGACAAGCCGGGTCATCGTGTCGAGCGCGCGCCACGCGTCCTCGTCGGCCATGCCGAGCAGCCCGCGATGCGCCCACTTGTTGCGCGTCGTGATCAGTTCCTTGATCCACGTCCGGTGCTCCCGGCTGAGCTTCTGCCGGAAGAGGTCGTTCCACCGCACGTCCATGAGCCCGAGACACCTCGCGGCGTCGAGCTTGGCGGTCAGCTCGTCGTCGTTCCCCGCCTGCGGCAGGTCGCGCCGCTGGCTCTCCTGAAGGACGCCCAAAACGCCCCGGCTCCACCACTCGCCTCCCAATTCCGCGCGCAGCTCCTGCGCCACGTAAGGCGCGAGCACCGCCGTAAGGGTCCGCAAGCCCTCCGTGACGCGCTGGTAGTTCGTGTCGGTCGTGGCACCCGCCATCACAGCCCCCAAGTCACCCGAAGCACCCGTCACTCCGCCGCCCCGAGCGCCAAGTCACCTTGCTCCTCCCCGCCGGCGCTCAGCCGAGCTGCCTCCGCCTGAATCTGCGGCCACGAGCTCACGAGGACATTGTAGGCGTGCGCCTCCTCCGCCCACCGCTTGCGATCCGCAACCGCATACAGCCGATACGCCAGCGCGCGGGCCCTCTCGGCCCGCTCACCCCCCATCGCAAACACCAGCCGCCCCGCTTCGGCGACCCCGCCCCCCTCCTGGGCGGTCAGCGCCCGCGTCAACTGCTGCGCG
The DNA here is from genome assembly GCA_963664545.2 of Vicinamibacterales bacterium. Classification (GTDB taxonomy): domain Bacteria; phylum Acidobacteriota; class Vicinamibacteria; order Vicinamibacterales; family UBA8438; genus JAJEEA01. The sequence continues at coordinate 7,102,763 of OY761475.2, forward strand.
CCCCCCCAGTCGGTTGCGCGCCCATCGACCGCCGGATCCCAGTCCGAATCGAGCTGCTCACGGCCCACAACCCGCACCTTCCCCTTGCCGCCCGCGATCACGCCCGCGCGCCGCAGACCCTCAAACGACGTGTTCTTGGCGCTGAACAGAACCTCCGCCTCGCCGTACGCGCGTTCCGTCATGCCGAACTGTTCGTACCACGCGACGCAAAACCGCGTCTCCTCGTCCAGATCCCCTTCCTGCTTCGTCAGCGTCTCGTCCAGCACCCTGTTGATTTCCACAAGCGCCGACCGCACCGACATCGGCGAACCGTCCGCCTCCAGCACCTGGCTGTAGCGCGTGAAGACCGCCATGCCAGGTCCGATCGCCGCCTGTGCCAGGTCGACCGGCGCAAGGTTACTCGTCTGAAGATCGGCGAGCGACGACGGCAGCTCCGATCGCAGCGCCGAGAGGAATACACGGCGGGAAGCAATGACTGCATCGGCCGCCCGACGACGACAAACAAGAACGATGCTGGAAGCGAGAGCGTTCACGCCGATTCTGACAGGCTTTGCCTTCCGCTCCGTGCGCATGGGCCATGTGCCGGTGATCGCAAACCCGGACCGAAACACAGCGTCTAGAAACGTCTCCCATCCGGTGCTAGCGGTTCCAGAATCACCTTTCGTCTCCGATTGCTTGAACGCGTAGTAGATCGTGACCGGAAATCCCGGATGCGCCTGGTCCGCCAGCCGACGAACGGCTTCGGTCATGCCATTGAGGAAAAACGCCTCAGCCTTCGCCTTCCCACCCCACCGATTGGGCGTGGCAACCAACTCCTCAGCCTTCGGCACGACTAGCGTCGCGAACAACGCAGGGAACACCGCCTTCACCGAGCGACGCAACCAGACGTAGAAAAAATCGGACAGATCCGCGTAGCCGATATTGTCGTAGTACGGTGGATCCGTGGAGACTACCTTCTTATCCGCCCCAAAACCCGTGGCCTGAGCATCTCGCTGGAAGCCGTATCCTCCTACATGCGAATGGACGGAACCCAGACCAGATCCGATGGAGAGCACCCCGCCGAGGAAATTCCCGCTCGAGTCGGAAAGCGGATTGCTTTCGGCGTAGTCCCAAACCATAGGAATTGCTTGTCCCCCGAACGTATTCCGAGCGTGTTCGCGTAGACTCGCCCAAGCGCATATGGTCGAATTTCTGTCGGCGACCTTATCAACGGCCAGTGCCAGATACACCCCGATAGCGTCGGCATAGGCTGTCCCGCCGGTGCCGCCATCGCGCAGGGGGCGTTCGTCGTCGCGCAGCCCCGCCGCCACCGCGTCGCGGCGGATCTGATCGGTCGCCCCGCCGATCAGATCGGAGAAAGTCGTCAGGGCGACCAGCTGCCGGGGCGTGAAGAGGTCGCTCCATTTTGTCATGCCGTAGTTGCCCACCCGAAAACCCAGAGCCCGCTGAAAGAACTCGACATCCGGTCTCCATTCAGGAATCGCTCCCCGAGCGGCCTCTTCCTGTTCCTTCATCGGAGGCAGGTAAACCCGGCGTCGGTCGCCCTGCGCTACGATAGCCAGCAGTCGAGCACCGATGCGCCCGCCCTGCCCTTCGGCCATGATGTAGTCGCCCGAGACCGGCGAGCCGGACATCAGGCAACGAAAATTCGCTCCTGTCGAAAGCTTGGTTCCCGCCTTTGCGGCTCCCGGGTCGGCCGGCTCGCCGACCTTCACCGTAAACCGGTAGCCGCGTCCCTCGATCACGGGCTCGATGTACGCCTGTTTGCCTTTCTTCGTCGACAGAATGAATGTCGACACCAGAGGCACGTCGACGTCCGCGAACGCGGGGTTGGGGCTCCTGACAGTTCGCGCCCAGAGCCACGCGATAACAGTAAGCTTGCGGCCCTCGTAGGGCTTCAGATCCGACCGTTCCCGCACCAACTCGGGCGTAATCTCGACAGGCGGATAGAGATGTCCGATACGCTTCTCCACCTCGTCGCGCATACAGCGTCCGTAGTGGCGCACATCCTCGGCCAGCCCTTGCGCCCCGCGCCAGGTCTTAGCCACGACCGTCTGCTCGCCCCGCGACTGCGGGTTCACCGGCGGCTGGCCTGCGAACTTCGGCGGAATCTCGATCATGGCCTTGTTGATCAGCACCGCCACGGGGTTGAGATCACTGGCATACGCTTCAAGTCCGAGCCTCTGCGCCTCCAAGGGCAGCGCACCGCCGCCCGCGAACGGGTCATGGAAAGCCGGCAGCCGGTCGGGATCGAACAGCTCGGCCGCCCGCGGATGATCGACGTTGTCGACGCACATCCGACGCCAGCTCTCTCGAATCTCCTCCCGCGCCTGCTCCAGCACGACCTCGTTGGTCGTGTTCTCCCACTTGACCAGTTCCCGGACGATGCCGAACAACCGCCTGCGCTCCTGTTCCTGGGCCTCCTCCGTCGCAAACAGGTCCGGATACGCCGACGGGTCGTCCACCAGTTGCGCGAAGATCACCGCGCGGGCCGCAGCAAGCGGTCGTCTCGCCCACCAGAGGTGCAGCGTGCTCGGATGCCCGTGCCGAATCGCTTTCTCGCGGACACTGGCGGCGTTGATGTCGTCGAGCGGCAGGGCAACTTCGATGAGCTTCTTTCGGGTCCTGGTCTGGTACTCCACGTCGTGCGTTCTCCCCGGGGAAGGACCATTCGACCGGCCGCCACCACCCGACGAGACGGGAGGAAACCAGTCCTGGAGCAGTTTCTTGAACCGCAGAAACGCGTTGTCGCGACAGGCTCTTGTGCCTACTTTGCGCGCGAGCTCCCGGTATATCGATGAGTTGCGTGGTCTCCGCACTTCTCTGAGCGCCCATTCCAACGCCTTCTTCGGATCGGCCGGTTTGTGATTCTCTGGTTTCCACAGGTTCCGTTTTTCGAGGGCACCGCGCAAGTCGGGACTCCGATTCGCCCACCCGAGTACCGCGTCGACCTGCCGTGACTTGCTGAATACCCACGCCTCCAGCTCGGGATCGATTACGACCGGAACTGCCCAGCCTGCCATATCTTCACGCTTGAGCTTGTTCTCGATCCAGCGCTCCAGGTCGGCACCGGACGTAGCAGGAACACCGTCCCATGCATGGTCGAGAATAATCAGCGCATGTTCGGCACGATTGCGATAGATGCGCAGAATTTTCGTCGGATCATGACAGCAACCCGGGTCCCTCTCTGGATGTACCGCGACCTTTTTCGTAATCGACCGGATACCCAATGCACTTGGGCGGTCCAATAGACCTGAGATCGCAGCATTCATGTTGGCGTCGGCAACGAGGCATACGAGATCCATCATCCCAAGACCCCGCTTGCGAGCAACAGGCCGAGATCCACGACGCCGGACGAGTCCTGTAGGAGCGGATGGGCGGAACCGGAGACGACGTCCGTACCGTTCGCACTGCTACGTGCAAGGCACAGCATTTGCTCGATAGGGACAAGGCGAATTACGCTGGGCGAATGAGTAGCCAACAGAACCTGCGAATCATAGACAGACGACAGCGCTTGGAGGACAGTTTCTATAGCACGGGGATGGATTCCGTTCTCAGGCTCCTCGATCAAGTAGGGGCCGGCAGAGTTCGGAAGGTACGCCAGCAGCGTCAACGCCAGGAACCGTAACGTACCGTCCGAGACGAGCCACGAGGGCGCTTCCAGTCCGTTACGGTAGTGAAGGACTAGGTAACGATGCCCGTCTTCGTCTCGTCTGATGACAGAAATGCGGTCGACGTCCGGCAGCACCTCGCGGATGTGCATCATCCAGTCTGCGTATCTGTCGGGACGCTGGATCGCTACGGCTTCCACGACCTGCGGCAGATTTGAGCCGTCGGGAAGATAGGCGTCGGACAGAGCCGGCGGGCTGGGGCGACGCATGGCGTCGCCCCATGGGGCGATACGCGTGACGCCAGCAGTGAGCATCTGCCGGAACGTCGTCGCGAGCGGAAAAAGCTCTTCGTCTTCGGGCAGGCTCGCGAGCGCGGATTTGTCGACGGGAATGCGAAACGGACTCGACCATCGGGACGTTTCTGAACTGAAGGTCACACGTTCGGGCTGGTTTCCTCGATAAAGCACTTTTTTCCAGCCGGCTGGAGTACGCTTCGCAAGGTCGGTGATGATATGCGCGGGTGGATCGGGCGGGTTGGGGAACTCGACGCGCTCGTGTTCCGAACTCGCGCCTCCGGGTGGCTTCAGCCAGAGGGCCTCCGCGACGATTCGCAACGGTCCCGAGACATCGATCGCGATTTCGTAGCGGCATACGGACGTGGATGCGGTTTTCAGACGGCCCTTGATCTCGTCCGGAACCATCGTCTCCACGGCCAGCTCGAACACCTTGGCGCGCCGCATCCACGTCAGGTGTTGCGGGTCGGCAGCGCGTAGCGGGACGCGGAGTGCATCGTTGCCACTGATCGCCTGCTCCGGACCAACCCGTTGGAGGTCGCCAAGAAAAGCCAGAACGTCCAGAAACGTGGACTTCCCGCTGGCGTTCGGGCCCACCAGCACGTGGAAGAGATCCAACGCCTGCGATACGTAGCGGATTGACCGAAACCCGAGAGCCTCGATCCGAGTCACAATCATGCTCTTGCCTCAGACCCGCGAAGGTTCGGATGCTGGGCGGCCGGTGCCGCCCAACCATCGTCGGGTGACGTCCCTTCCTGCCGGGCCTCCGGTCGGCCCAAGTCGCCCTCCAGCCATCAAGCCAGCGCGGTCCTGACGATGGAGGTACGCCAAACATGAACAGTCTAGCGGATTCAGGCGGTCCCCGTACGAGGCGGAGCCCCGCCGGCCAGTTGCCGGGGGAATCTCCACGCGCCCTACCGCGGCGCCTCGGCCCTGGCCAGCAGGTCCTTCATCGCGTAGTTGACGCTCGCGGCGCCGAAGTCGGGCTCGCTCCGGAACGGCCGGCGGACGTAGTGGACGCGGTCCGCGTCGTCGTCGCGGAGCTCGACGATCGCGAGGATGAAGTCGTCGGGCTTGTTCAGCGAGCAGAGGATCTCGTTGCGGGTGACGGTGACGGTCTCGGCGTCCGCCCGGCGCCCCTTGACCTCGATGAACCGGAGCCGGCCGGTGTCGGGGACCCGGCTCTCGATGTCGTAGCCCAGCTTCTCGCGCTCGCGGTCCCGCGGCACGAAGCCGAGGCCGCGCTCGGTCTCCATCACGACGGCGCGCGCCCGCGCGGCGGCGGCCTGCGTGTCGGCGGGCGGCTTCGCGGCGGTGTCGACGCGTCCGGCCATCTTCTCGAGCAGGCCGCGCGGAACGACCAGCAGCCCGCCCAGGACCACCGGCGGCCGCGGCGAGATGCGGCCGTCCCGATCGAGGTCGGCCAGCCGCTTCGTCAGCCGCACCTGCAGCGCGTCCGCCCGCCGGCGCGCCTCGCCCGAGTTGAGGCGGGCGCCGGTCTTGCCGGCCTCCTCGTCCAGCGCGAGCTGCCCGGCCCGACGGTCCCAGTGTGAGATCTCCTTGGTCAGACGGTCCTTCACCGCCGCCTTCGTCTTCGCGATCAGCGCGAGGCGGGCGTCGCGCACCTCGGCCAGATGCTCGGGCACGACGTGCGCGACGGCGTGGGCCTGGGCCTTCTCCTCCAGGTCGCGGCCGATCCAGGCGCACTCGCCGCGCGCGAGAATCGCGTCTACCCCGGGCTCGTCGTCGGCCAGCGGCCGGTAGTCGAGGTACGGCGCGTAGTGCAGGTGGTGCGACACGCCAGCGGCGTCGAGCTCGACGTAGAGCACCCGCTTCGAGATGACCCGCCGGTCGCCAGCGCGGGTGACGCCGCCGTCCTGCAGCGCGTGCTCGATGGAGAAGAGCACGCGGGGCGCCGTGCCGCCGTCGCGCTCGTCGACGAGCGCGGCGCCGCGCTTCAGCAGGTCGCGGTGGCGCTCGAGCGTCGCGTCGATCACGGCGTCGAGCAGCGGATGGCCGGGGCACACGAACGCGGCCGGCGGTTGTCCCGGCGGGGCGACGAGCGACCGCTCAAAGGCGATGCGCTCGTAGCGCGGCAGCACCGGCTCGCCGGTCCCCGTCGCCCGGTCGCGGTCGCGGAGCGGGGCCGGGACGTGCGTCACCTGGTAGCGGCGCGCCTCGCGCTGCCGCGCCGTGCCGCCGAGCCGCCCGAACGCCTCGTGGAAGAACGACTCGACGTAGTGCGGTTGGAGGCGGCGCGCCTCGGCCCTTTCCATCTCCCCGCGGACGCGCTGGATGCGCGTGGCGTCCATCGCGTCGTGGACGAGCTGCCGCTCCTCGAGCAGGTCGCGCAGCGCGCCCCGGTCGAGGGCTTGGTCGACGGCGGTGTCGAGCCGCGCCCGCACCCGGGGCTGCTCGCCGTAGCGGACGGCGTCGAGCAGGAGGTCGCGCAGCGGCCGGCCCTCGAACTCCAGCTTCCCGAGCACGTCGAACACCTGCCCGCCGAGGGTCTGCCGCGCCTGCTCCAGCTTCTCAAGCAGCCGCCGGTAGACGTCGCCCTCGCGGGTGTCGTCGGCGACCAAGTTCCACAGGTGGCAGACCTCGGTCTGGCCGATGCGGTGGATGCGGCCGAAGCGCTGCTCAAGCCGGTTCGGGTTCCACGGCAGGTCGTAGTTCACCATCAGGTGGGCGCGCTGCAGGTTGATGCCCTCGCCGGCCGCGTCGGTGGCCAGCAGCACCCGCACCTCCGGGTCGTGCCGGAACGCCTCCTGCACGGCCAGCCGCTCCTCGCGCCCGACGCCGCCGTGGATGACGACGACCGCCTGCTCGCGGCCGATCAGGGTGGTGATGCGCTCCCGCAGGTAGCGCAGGGTGTCGCGGTGCTCGGTGAAGAGCACCAGCTTCTGCCGCGGGGACGGCGACGGCGGCGGAATCTCCCCCGCGCCGTACGGAGCGGCCGCCTCCCCCACCCGCCCCGGCAACCCCGCCGGCGTGAAGAGGGCGCCGAAGAGGCTGGCGAGCTCGCGCCACTTCGTGTCGCGCCCCGCGCGGCGCACGCCCAGCGCGAGCGCTTCGAGCCGCTTCAGGGTCTCGATCTCGGCCTTCAGCTCGGCCATCGACCGCGCCGCCGTCGCCTGATCGAGGATGCGCGCCTCGGCGTCCTCGACCTCCTGCTCGGGCGCGTCGTCGAGGTCGGCCATGTCGTCGGGATCGAGCTCCAGCGCGGCGAACGCGCCGGCGGGCGGGGGGCACCCGCCGCGCTGCTGCGCCTCCAGCTCGCGCAGGCGGCCCTCGAGCCGCTCGCGCCGCCGCCGCAGCGACCGGTAGATCGCCTCGGGCGACGAGGCGAGCCGCCGCTGGAGGATCGTCAGCGCGAAGCCCACCGTGCCCGCCCGCTTCGCGTTGGCGAGCGCGTCGGCCCGGTTGAACTCGTCGCGCACGTAGTCGGTGACCGCCTGGTAGAGCCGCGCCTCGTCGTCCGACAGCGTGTAGGGCACGGTGTACGCCATCCGCTCCGGGAACAGCGGCTTGCCGTCGAACTTCAGCAGCCGCTCCTTGACCATGCGCCGCATCAGGTCCGACACGTCCGCGGCGTGCACGCCGTCGCGGAAGCGGCCCTCGAAGCGGTCGCCGTCGAGCAGGGCGAGGAAGAGCTGGAAGTCCTCCTCCTTGCCGTTGTGCGGCGTCGCCGTCATCAGCAGCAGGTGGCGGGTCAGGCCCGACAGGAGCTGCGCGAGCCGGTAGCGTTTGGTGTACTTGACCTCGCCGCCGAAGAACGTCGCCGACAACTTGTGCGCCTCGTCGCAGACCACGAGGTCCCACCCCGCGTCGGGCACCCGCAGCTTCCGCTGCACGTCCTCGTCGCGCGACAGCTTGTCGAGCCGCGCGATGACGAGTTTCGTCTCCAGGAACCAGTTTCCGCTGTGCGCGGCTTCCAGCTTGTCGTTCGTCAGGATCTCGAACGGGAGCTGGAACCGGCGGTACAGCTCGTCCTGCCACTGCTCGGCGAGGCTGCCGGGGCAGACGACGAGGCACCGCTCGAGGTCGCCGCGGGCGATCAGCTCCTTGATAAGGAGCCCCGCCATGATCGTCTTGCCCGCGCCGGGGTCGTCGGCCAGCAGGAAGCGAAGCGGCTGCCGCGGCAGCATCGCCTCGTAGACGGCGGTGATCTGGTGCGGCAGCGGCTCGACCAGCGACGTGTGGACGGCGAGGACGGGGTCGAACAGGTGGGCCAGGCGGATGCGCTGCGCCTCGGAAACCAGCCGGAACAGCGCCCCGTCGCCGTCGAAGCCCCACGGCCGCGCCTCGGCGACGATCTCCAGCCGTTCCTCGTCGTGCCGGTAGAGCAGCTCGTTGGCGACCGTGCCCGCCGGCGTCTTGTAGGTCAGCTCGACCGCCTCCGAGCCGAACCACTGCACGCTGACGATCGTCACCTTCCCGTCGGGATACACGCCGCCAAGGCCAAAGCCTGGCCGAAGGTCCTCCAGCCTCATCATCCCGGCCCAGTCACCCCGCAAACGCCCTGTCGACCATCCCAGCTAAACCTCGCTACTCTTTACTGCCTCCGCAACCACTTGCGCCAACAGTGGCGGAACCGCATCCCCAACCTGTTGTTGTCGGTGGTTCAGCGGCCCACAAAATTCGTGCCGATCGTCGAACGACTGAAGACGTGCCGCCTCCCGAATCGACAGTCCACGATCCTGCGACGGATGAATCAACATATTCTTCCTGAAGTTGCCAATCACCTTCGCCTGTTCACCCCACTTCAATCGATAATAAATCCCCGTATGACACCGACTGGCGTCGCCGTAGTTCGTCATCAAGCGCGATGGTATCGCCCGCCAGTTCTGCCCCATCCCGATGTACTTGTATCTTTCCACTACCCTTTCGGAATTCCGGCTAACCTCACAACCGCTCACCGTCTCCATCTCTACCGGGCGCAATTCCCGGGCGTACTCACCCACCTCCCGCCATGGCCTCCCGTAGCCAACACTTCCCACGCTCGCACCATTTCTCAGCCTCGGCAAATCGCCAATCGCATCCCGCACCGTGGGCCGCCGAACTCCAGGGCCAACTCTACCATCGGGAAACCCGAAGCTCCATTCCATGCGCGTCCCCACCAAAAACGCCCGTCGCCGACACTGCGGCACACCAAAATCCTCTGCGTTCAGAATCCCACATTCCACCCTGTAGCCCACGCGGGAGAACTCCTCCAGCATCCGGCCCAAGAAATCCCCCGACTTCAGCGTTGCTATACCCGCCACGTTCTCAAGCACGCACCATCTCGGTCGCAACTCCGTCAACAACCTCACCACCTCCCGGTACAAAAAGTTCTTCGGGTTGCTTTCCGTGCGCGTCCTTCTGTTGGATTCCGAAAACCCTTGGCAGGGCAGCCCGGCCAACAAAATTCCCACATCTCCTCTGCCCATGCCCAGCTTATTGAGAATCCCTCCTCCTGATATCGACCTGATGTCACTCTCAATTACCTCTACTTTCGGGAAATTACGTCGATAGGTTTTCGCCGCGTATCCATCCCGCTCAACAGCAACACCAATATCAAATCCTGCCGAACTAAAGCCCCGCGCCAACCCACCAGCACCGGCACACAATTCAACAGTTACCATCGCCATCCGCCCAAGCAACCGCACCTAGTTCCCGAACGAGATCGTCCCAACAACGGCGTCCCCCAACCCCACAGAATATTCTCGATTGTATTCTTTGCACCCGATGTACGCTAGCGCCACCTCTGCAAACCCTCGTTGCAGTCTATATAACGCTATCGCCGACGGCTTAGGTCCAAAGGAACACAGAATAACATTATGTCCGCCGACAAGCTCACCCAAGTGTCTTTTCAGAACGCCGTACCCGTGATCATCTCCGAACGCGTCCACCTCAACCCGCTCCACACGGGAATCCCCCTTGCCACACTCGGAACCCACATTCCGCACGTCGTTCTCAAACTGCGTACCGCATTGGGCCGCCAGCACAACTCGCGCCGGCTCATAAAACTCCACTGCCTGCCGACATCTGCTCTCATCAAATCCAGTAACGGCCACAAGAGCCGTTGGGCGCTGGATCTCAAGAGTTCCTGCAAGTTTGTATACAAGCCGCGGTTCGTTCGGATCCCTGGCCAGCCACTCCTTCGTGTAGTTTTCGGGTCTGTTGTAAACGTAGTGCGCCGTGCTCCCGCTAGCCTCCAACCAAAAGAGCACGCTCCAAATCACCTCCCTTGGCATCGTCGTCAAATCGATCAAGACATCGTCACCGGGCTTAGCCCGCGGCCCCAAATCTTCCTCTAGCACCCGCCACATCTCGGCCGGCGCGCCGAAACTAACCTCCCGTTCTTCATAGGCGATGTCTGGATATCGTTCCACGACCCCCGCAAGGCGTCTCCGTGCCACGACCGTACGGTCTCTATACTCCGCAACAAAATACACCAGCAGGCGTTGGGTGCCAACCGTCTCCAGAGTACGCTCCATGCCGAGCAAAAACCGTGGCTCCCAGCTCGCCATCGCAACAATAGCGTCGACCGCTTCTGTCTCACCCGTCATGTAAACAGCTCCCCCTGCTCCCCCTGCGAGAACACTTCCTTCGCGTCCTCCATCTTCAGGTTCGCCTCGCCTTTCGCCGCTGCCAGCAAGCGGGCCGCCGGCAATTGAACCCGGGCGTGCTGACCTTGCACATCCAACCCCCGAACCGGCCACAAGATCCGATTCGGCACATAATAGTACTCCCTGGACCCGTGATCCTTCGCCGAACCTTCTCTATCGTACAATAGCGCCGCCCTTCTCGCGATCTTCAACAAACGGTCCAACTCCGTGCCATACGGCTCCTGCTCGCGCCCCGAAATAGAAAATGACGTCGCGCGTGGCTCCGCGCCTTTGTCAAACAATCTGGCTCTGAACAACTGTGCCAACTGTTCAAATAGCCGCTCTATTTTTCTTGCATCCTCATCGCCACAGCCCACAACGATCTTGTCCAGCCCGTACCTGATGCGCTCCCACGCCTTCCGGCTCTGATCCACGATGACTTCGTTCTGAACTCGCGGGCTAATGCACTGTAACGCATCGCCCGTACCTATGCGACCCGTATTGGCCGATACAGCCTTGTCGTACATCCAATAACACGGTTCCAGCAAGTTACGTACCACGCCCGTCGACAAATAGACGATTGTCTTGAAACCTGAATATACTGGGAGATTCGCCTTATGTCGCCGCCGAAAGTAGATTGCGCGACGATACTTGTAGACGTAATCAGAAATCTGTTTTGACGTTCCATTAGGATATTTCGCCCGGGCCTCTTGTCGCGCCAGTTCTTCCGCATCGTTTAACCCCGCCGTCACCGAAGCATGTACCGGGAAAAAGTCCTCCGGCGTCTGTTTGTATCCGATCCGCTGCAGTCGTCTGCTCACTATGCGGGATGCCAAGCGACCAAAATCCGAGCCCGCATTGTGTATCGGTTTTTCCATATCGACGACAATAAAGTCGTGCCCCTCAAGTATGGAGCCACCGGTCGCGGTCATCAAGGGTGGGCTGTCTACCCTTACCGTGGCTACCTTAAAGCTGAACAGTCCATGATCTCGGTATGCGATCCAGGAATTCAAGACCTGAATCTGGTGCTCATTAAGGTCATGGGCATCGTCGATCATCAGAAGAAAATGGGAGTCCGACAGAGCATCGATTTCCTGAAGCACTTCAAACAGCGGCATAAGGAGCGTGCCAAATGACAATGCATTCTCGTAGAACGTATCCGAGTCTGCCCGATTAATAGCCTTTTGCGTATTTCTAATCTCAGCCCTAGCGAAGAGAAGAACCTGCCTGAAAAACGACTCCGAGACTGGTAATTTTCGACCAAGCGCATCCGTCAAGTAGTTAGCCATCGTCGTCGCATCGACGGGGCCTATGAGATCGCTATTGTCGTCAAGCGCTTTAGCCAACCAATGGACAATCCCCAACACCAAAACGTGCTCCGAGAGAACTCTGGCTCTAAACGCGTTGAGCAGTTCGTGCTCCGTTCGATGCATAAGCGGAGTATTGCAGGGGACATAAATTCCTACCATATCTAGAGAACATTCTCTATTTTCATTCTTGGCCTTGCATCGTCGAGTTGCAAGCGCATGGTACAACAACGTCATGGTCTTTCCAGATCCGCGTTCACCGCGAATGAACAAGTTTCGCGTGGAGTCGATGAATCTGGAGTAGTTGAAATCCTCCACGTAATACTCGAGCACCTTCTCTGGAGAGAGGTCGTTGGCAGCCCAGAACTGGAACGGATTAGCGTGTTCTTCCATTGCTACCTCTCCGCAGCACTTCTTTTCTCACGCGCTCCACTACTGCGTCGGGGCTCCAACTCGCGTCCGGGACAAATAGTTCCGGCACTTTGTCCAGATTAACCTCGTCCGAAATGGTTGTCTCAAAAGATGGATCCATAAGGTCACCGTCGATATGCACATCCAGACATACGGAGATCTTTTGGAACACGGCAAGAGGCTGCGCGCAGTGAAAGCGAGCGTACTGGCGCTCAAGATCTAGCTTGGCTAGACGCCGAAATGCGAAGTCGAGAAAGTTCTTCAACTTGGACAGCTCATCGTCCATGCCGTTTTTCGTATGGATTTTGAACTGGTAGGTAACGGCTACACGTTCGTTTCCTCCATCAATCGTTATGTTGGTGGCACCTGCGTAATCGTGGTAAGGAAGACTCGCCGTCGAGTAGACCTTGTGCCTTCTCATGTAATGAGAGGTTCGCTGTTGTCCCTCGGCCAGCTCATCGGCGAAACGAACAATGGCTGCTATCTCTCGAGCTCTGATGGACTCTCCATCAAAGTGCAAGAGCTGGGGCACATCGGCCAGCGTATTACTGCTTCCGTTCCGTGCCTTTCCAGTATGGGCTTGCGCGATCCGTACTACCAGCGTCTTTTCGTGGGCAAACTGGGGTCCTTCGCGGACGTGATCGTAGAACTGAGCAATACGCTTATTGTGGTTCGCTCGTCCATGGAGATTGCCCACGTCATGAAACAAGACACTCAGGCCGAGAATGTAGTGTTCAAGTGGCGCGAAATACCCCAAGTTGTCGTTGAGCAATTTGTACACATTTTCCAACACGTGCCGGACATGCTCTGGCCCGTGGTCGGTCAGATCCGGCTCGGCGGCGCGAATCTGATCGAGCACATCGTCAAGGAGCACTTTCCGGGCATATACATACGACGCCATGTACTCTGCTCCTTTTTCCCCAAACTTGTCCTCAAGCACTTTGGCTAAATTCTGCTCAAATGCGGTGGTGTTCCACATCCCCTGCGCTTGCCTCCTCTTGCGTCAACCTTGTGATCTGGCGCTCATTCGGTCTTGGCGATGACTCGGGGGCTCTTGACGGCCCGCCTATCACACAGCATTCCGGGGACCGTAGAGCCCTTTGGTCGGCGGCTAAACGGCACCCACACCTACGGCAAAGCGAACACAAACAACGCGTTGCCCTGGCGCGGGTTCCGCATCTCCCGGAGCAGGTCGGCGGGGAGGATGCTCGTCCAGCTCGAGCCGCCGAGGGGGCCGCCGGCGCCGAAGGCGATGTACTGCTTGCCGTCGACGGCGTAGGTGATCGGGTAGCCGTTGGACATGGTGGTCAGCCGGCTCTGCCAGAGCTGCTCGCCGCTCGCGGCGTCGTAGGCGAAGACATAGCGCTCCCAGTCGCCGACGAAGACGAGGCCGCCGGCGGTGGTCAGGGCGGCGGTGTTGTAGGGGGCGCGGCGGCGGTGCTTCCACAGGGTCTCGCCGGTGCGGATGTCGAGGGCCTGGAACTCGCCCATCTGGCCCGGCGCGTCGGGGTGGAAGTGGTTCAGCCGGCCGCGCACGCCGCCGGTGCCGCCGCCGCCGAGGCGGCGCTCGACGGGGCCGAACGCGGCGGTCTCGCAGTTGAGGTTGAGGGGTATATAGAGCGCCGTCGTGTCGGGGTGGTAGGCCATCGCCCGCAGGCTCTTGAAGCCGCCGGTGCTCGGGCAGAAGAAGAGCTCCTCGCCCACGCCGGAGACCATGCCGTCGCGGTAGGTGAACACACCCGTCTCGGGGTCGACGTCGGCCAAGTTCTGGTAGCCGAGGTCGACGGCGCTCGTGAACGCGCCGCTCGCCCGGTCGAGCTCCCAGAGGATGGCGAGTTTGCCCATGCTGAAGACCGATTGCTTGCCGTCGTAGTCGATCAGGATGCGCTCGAACGTCTCGTCCATGTCGTGGCTGTCGCCAGGGATGTGCTGGAAGTACCACGCCATCTCGCCGGTGGCGGGGTCGAGGGCGAGGGTCGAGTTGCTGTAGAGCGCGTCGCCGTCGGTGCCGCGGGCGTCGCGCGACCACGGCTTGGCCTGGGCGGTGCCGTAGAAGACGAGGCCGGTGGCGGGGTCGTAGCTGCCGGGAATCCACGCGTCGCTGCCGGCGCGGAAGAGCAGGGGCAGGTCGCCCCAGGTGTCGCCGCCGCGCTCACCGGGCCGGGCGATGGTCGACGTGCGCCACAGCGCCTGGCCGGTGCGGGCGTCGAGGCCGACGATGTAGCAGGTGTCCTCGCGGAAGCGCTCGCAGCCGCGCAGGCCGGCGACGACGACGCCGTTCGCGATGACTGGGCCGCTCGAGAAGCCGTAGCCGTCCTCCTCGGGGATGACCGGGGTCTCCCAGCGCACCTCGCCGGTGCGGGCGTCGAGCCCGACGACGTGGGCGTCGACGGTGTTCAGGATGATGAGGTCCTCGTAGATGGCGAGACTGCGCATCTGGGCGGCGGGCCGGCGCGCCTCCTCCATCTCGCGCCGGTACTCCCAGATGAAGTCGCCGCTGCCGGCGTGCAGGGCCTGCACGACGTTGCCGGGGTTGGCGAGGTAGAGGATGCCGTCGTGCACGAGCGGCGTCGTCTGCGAGACGCCGGGCTCCATGCCCCACGACCACGCGAGGCGCAGCTCGCCGACGTTGCCGCGGTCGATCTCGTCGAGGGGGCTGTAGCCCCACCCGTCGAGGGTGCGCCGCCAGCTCAGCCAGTCGGCGGGGTCGGGGTCCTGGAGCACCGCGTCGGTGACCGGCGTCAGCTCCTCGACCTGCGCGTGCGACGCCCCCCCCGCCCCGAACAGCACCACGACGCTTGCACATGCGACGAACCAGGCACGAACTGTCATCCCGAACCTCCTCACCTCTTCCAATCGGGCGTCTACGCCGTGGAAGGCGTGGACGCCGGCAGAACCTGTCGACCGGGCCGCGCCGCCAAGGGCGCCGTCCGGGTCAAGCCGCCCGTGGAATGACGGACCGACCCGGGGAACGGGCACCCCGCGGGGAGCGTCCCCGCCGTGACTCCACGCCCCCTACGCGATGCCAGCGCCGCGCACGCCCACGTACACCGAGTAGAGCGACTGGCTGGCGGTCATGAACAGCCGGTTGCGCTTCGCCCCGCCGAAGCAGACGTTGGCGCAGACCTCGGGCAGGCGGATGACGCCGATGGTGTCGCCGTCGGGGGCCACGATCTGCACGCCGGGGCGGGCGCCGGCCCAGATGTTGCCGTCGACGTCGCAGCGCATGCCGTCGGCGCCCGAGATGGTATCCGGGTCGCCGGGCATGGTGAGCTGCACGTGCCGCCGGCCGTTGCGCAGGCCCGTCCCGTCGACGTCCCAGACCCGGATCTCGCGTCCGCTGCCGGTGTCGGCTACGTACAGCCGGTCGTAGTCGGGCGAGAAGCAGATGCCGTTGGGCGCGCCGATGTCGTCGGTCACCCGCGTGATCCCGCCGGTCTGCCCATCCACCCGGTAGACCGAGAGGGGCAGCTCGTCCTCGGCGCGGAAGCCCTCGTAGTCGCCGCGCACCCCGTACGGCGGGTCCGTGAACCAGATGCTGCGGTCGGGGTGAACCACCACGTCGTTGGGCGAGTTGAGCGGCGTCCCCTCGAAGCTGTCGGCGACGACCGTCACCTCGCCCGACTGCTCGTAGCGGACGACCCGGCGCCCGCCGTGCTCGCACGAGAGCTGCCGGCCCTCGTGGTCGAAGGTGTTGCCGTTGCTGTAGCCCGACGGGTTGCGGAACTCGGTGACCCGGCCGTCGTCCTCGATCCAGCGCAGTTGGCGGTTGTTGGGGATGTCGCTCCACACCACGTAACGGCCCACGCCGTTCCACGCCGGCCCCTCCGCCCAGAGGGTGCCAGTGTAGTGGCGGCGGATCGGCGTGTTGAACAGGATGTAGCGGCGGAACCGCGGGTCGAGGGCGATGATGTCGGGGTCGGGATAGGGGAGCGGCGTGTTCCCCGACCAGTCGCGCGGCCGGTACGGCGGGATGGCCGGCGGCGCCTGCGCGAGGGCGGGGACGGCGGCAGCAGCGGCACCGAATGCGGTCAGGAACGTGCGGCGGTCTACGGATCGGCGGTTCATGGTCACCTCAGTCACACTCTTGAAAACACGGGTAGCCGGGACAGCTCGTCGGTCTCCTGCGGCTCGCGCCCGGAACCTTCAGCGACCCGCACACCAACCGGCGATCGGCCACCGCCGGCGCCACGGTACGTTGACCGGGCGTTGGCCGCCGTCATCGCCACGCTACAACCGCCGGCAGTCAGCGACCGCGCCCGCCGCGCTCGTCATCTCGCGGCGAGGGCGGCGACGGCCTCGGCCGGGAACAGCTCGTCGGTCTCCTGCGGCTGGACGCCAAGGGCGTTCAGCGACATCGACACCAGGCGGTAGTTGGCCACCGTCATCACCACGCTCATCATCTCGCGGGTGTCGTATTGCGACGCCAAGTCCACCCACGTGTCGTCGGCAATGATACCGTCCCGGTATATCTCGTCGGCGGCCCGCACGTGGGCCTGCTCGAACGGGTCCCACCCGGCGTCGCGCCCCAGCGCGATGCGCTCCGGCTCGAGCCCGTGGTCGCGGGCGCGGCCCACGCTCCCCACGTGCTTCGCCCACTCGTAGACGGCCTGGCAGTTCCAGCCGATGCGCAGGATCAGCAGCTCGCGGAAGTACGGCGTGAGCGGCGAGACGCGGTTCACGTAGCCCGACTGGCCGCTGCGCGCCGCCTGCATGCGGGGATGACGCCCGAAGGTGCGGCCCACCCGGATGCCCGGCCCCTCGAGGGGCGCGACACGCGGCTCGCGCAGGGGCGGCTCGGGGTCGGCCACATCAAGGACGTAGGGCACGTCCGCGGGCCAGCGGGCGAGCGCGTCGGCGTCGGGCTGGACGCCGAACGAGTTGAGCAGCATGGCGAGCAGGGTGGTCTGGTTGACGGTCATCACCGCGTCGACGAGCTCGAGCAGGTCGTAGCGCTCGTCGAGGGCCGCCCACACCGCGTCGCGGACCGACGAGTTGCGGTACAGCTCGTCGGCGAGCCGCAGCAGCGCCGCCTCGAACGGCGACCAACCGGGCGCGTCCGGGCCCTCGGCGATCCGGCTCACTTCGTCGGCGGTGAGGCCGACGAGACGGGCCGTCGGCGCGTGGTCGGCCCAGAGATGGCTGTTCTGCGTGAGCCACGCCGTGCGCAGGATCAGCAACTCGCGGTGCCGGGCGGGAATCGTTGTCTCGCGGGTGATGTAGACGCGGAACGGCATCACCGCGTCGACCAGCTCCGGCACGTGCAGCAGGGTCCGGAAGGCGTTGCCGATGCGCACTTCGGGCGCCCATCGGTCCACCCGCGCGCGGTGATCGGCCGTCCACGCCGACTCCGGCAGCGGGGCGATGCGGGGCTCGGCCAGGCGGACGACCTCCGCCGTCCCCGGGGGGTCGGGCCGGAGCTGCGCCTCCGCGGGCGCAGTCGCGAGCAACAACGCGGATCCGGCGGCGACGGTCGCGGCAACGCGGGCGATCGGTGGGGCTGCGGACATCACGGCATCCTTTCGTGGAAGCGCGGCCATGCGGGCCGCGCAGCCTGAACATGCTACCAGCCCCGGCGATAGGCCCCGTCACACTCGACCGGTTCGGACACGGGGTTTCACGCGGGCTGCATCCCGGTAGCGGATCCGAACCCGCCAATCGCCTGCGGCGCCGCTCGGAACCTACCCCCGGAGGTCGGGCGTTCCGCTACGCAGGCTCCCGGCGACAGGAATCGGCACCGCCCATTGTGACACGCAGACTGTGGTGTCGCCCTAGCGCTCAATCACAGTTGACACAGTGCGGGGTTCCGTGTAGAACGGGTCCGTGCGGATTGGACTGCGCATTCTCCGGCCGGAGTCGGTCGAGTGGTTGCGGGAGGAGTTGTGCCGCGGGTCGCTGTCACGGGCTGCTCTGGGGCGCGGACTGTGCGAGCGGGACGATTGGCGCAACGGGCGGGGGGAGCTGTGCGCGGCGTCGGCTCGGAAGGCGTTGCCGCGGCTGGCGGAGCAATTGGGTCTGGCGCTGCCGCCGGCGCGGCCGGGTCCGCCGCGCGGTTGCGGGCCGTCGGGCGACGTGTCGGAGCTGGCGCGGACGGCGTTTTCGGGCAGTTTGGCGGAGCTGGGCGGCGTCCGGCTGGTGTTGTCGGACACGGCGTCGGTGCGGAAGCTGTGCGGGCATCTGCTGGAGACGTCCCATCCGCGCGGTCGGGGCCGGGCGCCGGGCTGCCGGTTGACGTATCTGTTGGAGTCGGCGGCGGGTCCCGTGGGGGTGCTGAGCTTCGTGGCGGCGCCGTTGCGGTTGGGTCCCCGCGACGCGCATCTGGGCTGGGACGACCGCACGCGCGGGGCTCACATCGCGCGGGTGGTCTCGAACGACCGTTTTCTGCTGTTGGCGGGGGTGCGGGTTCCGCACTTGGCGTCGCACGTGCTGGGTCGTGCGGCGTCGCGTCTGGCGTTGGACTGGGAGGCCCGGCACGGGGTCCGTCCGGTGTTGCTGGAGACCTGCGTGGAGGCGTCGCGTCCGGCGACGAGCTACCGGGCGGCGGGCTGGAAGTGCGTGGGGCGTACGGCGGGCCGCCCGCCCGGGTCGGTGGCCGCGACCGAGCCGAAGAACGTGTTGTTGCTGGGTCTGGCCGGGGGCTGGGCGGAGACGCTGCGGCGTGCGCCGTCGCGGTCGCCGGGTTCGTTTCCTGGGTTGGGGCCGGCGGACGATGGGGGTTGGTCGCGGCGGGAGTTCGGGCGCTCGGACTTGGCCGACGGGCGCCTGCGGCGGCGTCTGGAGCGGATGGGGGCGGCGTGGGAGGGTCATCCCGGGGAGCCGCTGCCGGCGGTCTTCCCCGGCGGCGCCGAGCAGCAGGCGGCGTACCGTTTCCTGCACAATAAGAAGGTGGGCGTCGAGGACATCCTGCAACCGCACCGCGAGGCGCTGGTGGAGCGCTGCCGGCAGGAGCCGACGGTGCTGCTGGTGCAGGACACGACGACGCTGAACTACACGGGGTTGAAGGACAGCACGTCGGACCTGGGTCCGCTTCAGAGCCGCGAGAGCAGCGCGCGGGGCCTGTTCGTGCACGCGGCGGTGGCGTTCACGGCGGGCCGGCGGCCGCTGGGGGTGGGCGGGCTGGAGACGTGGGCGCGGCCGGAGGCCGAGCCGGAGGCGGAGCGGGAGAAGGAGAGCCGGCGGTGGTTCCGGGGGTTCGATCAGGGCCGGGCGTTGGGGCGGGCGTGCCCGGAGACGCGGGTGGTGGTGGTCGGGGACCGGGAGAGCGACATCTACGGCCTGCTGAAGTGGCAGGCGGAGCACGCGGCCGAGGCGGGGCTGGTGGTGCGGGCGCACGCGGGCCGGCAGCGGCAGGTGGAGGTGTGGGACCCGGCGTCGCGGGCGACGATGCGCCGGGATTTGGCGTCGCAGTTGGATTTCGAGAAGCCGGTGAAGACGGGGCGGGAGGTGTTCATCGACTCGCAGGGCGGGAAGCGGGCGCGGGGGCGGCGGACGGCGGTGACGGAGTTGCGCATCGCGCGGGTGGCCCTGCAACCCCCGAAGGACCGGCCCGGCGACGGTCCGGTGACGGCGTGGGCGGTGCGGGTGCTGGAGCCCGACCCGCCGGCGGGACACGAGGCGCTGGAATGGCTGCTGGTGTCGAGCGAGGGGGGGCCGACGGCCGAATGGGCGGAACGGATCGTCGGCTGGTACGAGGCCCGCTGGGGCATCGAGGAGTATTTCCGGGTTCTCAAGAGCGGTACGCGAATCGAGGACCGGCGGCTGCACGAGGCCGACGCGCTGGTCAAGTGCCTGGCGTTCGACGCCATCACGGCGTGGCGGGTCTTCAACCTGGACCGGTATGCGCGCGACGCGCCCGACACGCCGGCCGACGACGTGCTGTCCGGCGACGAGCGTCAGGTGATCGGCCTAGTGGTGCGGGCCGAGCGGCTGCTGCCGCCGGCGGAGCGCGGGCGGCCGTTTCCGCCGGACATCCGCAGTTGGGTGGTGCTGCTGGCGCGCATGGCGGGCTGGCGACCGTCGAAACGTCGCCCGCTGCCGGGCAACGAAGTGCTGTGGCGGGCCTTCGTGCAGTTGCAGACGATGGTGCGCGTCACCCAGGCCGCGCGGGCACCCTAGAACCCAGCGTCGCTGCGAGCCGTCCGGCAACGGAAGGCAGACGCGGAAAACCGATCCAGAGTCAACTGTGATGTAGCGCTAGGACCTCGCACGAGGCTGCGGCCAAGCCGTGATACCTTGAATACATGTACTCCTACGGTCAAGTGCGAGGCGCGACATGCCGACACCGATTCGACTGGCCCGGAGACCGAGCGGCGACTCGACTCTCTGGCCGCGCAGACCGGGCGGACCAAGGCGTTCTACCTGCGCGAACTCATCGAACGGGGCATCGAGGACCTCGAGGACTATTGCTTGGCCGCCGAAGTGCTGGAGCGGATCCGCAAGGGCGAGGAGCCGGTTCACACGGCGGCCGACGTGAGACGCGATCTTGGCCTGGACGATTGAGTACACCGCCACCGCCAAGACCAGCTTCGTAAGCTCGACCGGCGGGCGGCCCGGCTCGTCGGGGTAGCCGCCGGCGGGGCGGCCTGCCCGTGCGCGCGACTGCTCAGACCCACACCTCCGTCTGGTCGACGGCGGGCTCGCGGGGCGGCCTGCCCGTGCGCGCGACTGCTCAGGGCCCGAACCCCACCACGAGCATGACCGCCAGCCTCGGTCTCGCCTCGACGTGGTCGCGATTGGCCAGGATGGGCAAGTCCGCCGCGACCCTCAACCCGAGCTCCACAAGCGAGATGAACGGCACGTCAAAATCCGGACCCCAGAACTCGACGCCGACGCCCGGCTGCAGCGCGAACCCGTAGGCGGTCTCCCCCGCCGGGAACGGCGGGTCGCAGGGGGCGACGAACCCTCCATCCCCGCCGAACGCTCCGCAGCGCGCGTTCTCGGCCTCGATGTCCACCGTGTCGCTCTCGTACTTCATGGCCCGGGCGGTCCGAAACCCGCCGGCCAGAAGCTGGTAGTAGAAGCCCACCCACCCTTCGGCCGTAGGGCTCCTCAGCCCGCCCATCAGCGTCTCGTAGCGATCCTCGCGGGTGACCCTGACATCGCCGTCGACGTCCCATCGCCGATCTTCGAAGACGCGGTCCACCCGGCTCGCCCCCTCCAGCACCCATTGGTCGAGGAAGCGGCTCGACTGGATCCAGGCGGGCGCGACCGGACCGTCGGGGGCGTGTCCGCCCCAGAAGGCCCCCGCCGAGAAATCGAAGGACCGTTGCGCCGCCGCCCCGCCGGGAAGCAGGAGCAACACCGCCGCGACTACTACCGCTCGCGAGGTCATCGCACCGTCCACACGCGCTTCTCCGACTCCATCACGTTCCCGGACGACGTGCTGGACCCGTGCTCTCGGGCGATCTCGTCCTTGATCCGCCACACTTCCTCGATGACCCCATCCGCCATCGCCGCCTCTCCCATCAATTGCTGCGGCGTACAGATCTCCGGCACGACGTATCCGCATTCCCGGCAAATCTCCCGCATGACCGGCTTCGTCTCGGCGTTGTTCAAATGCCGGCAGTTTGATGATGAAGTCCCATCCTTGCCCGTAAAGCCGGCGCGCCCGAACCGCGCCCCTGGGGCGACTCGCCCGCTCCACGAACGGCCGGAGCCGTCTTGCAGGCGCTGACCTACGCGAAGATGTCGGCGAGCGGCAGGCGGAATGCGGGAAACAGCGGTGCGCCATCCAGAACTTCCGGCACCGTGAGGCGGCGGGGGGTTGCGCCCGGCTCGTGGATCGTGACCGACTCCCGGCGCGGGTCCACGACCCAGACTACGCGCGTGCCGGCCGAGAGCCACGACGCCACCTTCGCCGCCACCTCGGGGCCGGTATCCCCGGGCGACGTGACCTCCACCGCCAGATCCGGAGCGCCCTCCCAGAAGGCCGCAGGCGGACCCGACGCCGGAATCCGCTCCCGCCGGATGAAGGCGACATCGGGGGCTAGCACGGTGTCGGGATGCCGCGCCAGGACGAAACCGGTCTCGGCGCCGCAGACGGCACCCAATCCGTGGGCCTTCACGTGGTGTCCCAGCGGAACGGTGACGTTGACGATGACCATTCCGTGTCGAACCCCGGCAGGCGTCATCCTCTGCAGCTCTCCACGGAACAGCGCGTAACGCCAACCATCGTGAGGCAGACGCAACAGCTCCTCCGCGGTCATGCTGCGGCCGGCCGCGGGCGTCGCCGGCAGCGGGAGCGATGCGGGTTGCGACATGTTGCTCCTCGACGTGCCAAGGTTAGCGCCGACGTGCCCAGTATACAGCGGGCCGCCGCCCTCACTGCGTGACCGCGGACGCGGGCCTCGCGCCCCGCAGCCGTTCGGTGTCGACGAACATCGTCAGGGCCACCCCGTCCCAGCGGCCGTCGCCGCTCGGGCTGCCTTCGGCCGCGGCCCCCATGGGCATGGTGCCGGTCAGGGACGCGGCGCGGCGGTAGGCGCGGGCGAGGTGCGCGCGCACGAGGTCGGCGCGCGCCTGCGACCGCCGGTAGGCCAGGCCGGGGCCGCCGACGGCGTAGCCCTCGACGACGATGGGGCTGTCGCGGGGATAGTCGAGCAAGCCCGCCATCGCCTCGTCGAGGCGCGCGACGGCGCCGTCGGCGAGGGCGACGCGGTCGTCGCCGCGGGTCTCGAAGAGCAGGTCGCCCTCGACCCAGATGCGCAGCGGCGTGTAGCGGTCGTCGCGGAACAGCTCGCGGTACTCGTCGCGCGTCAACTGGTCGAGGTTGTAGAAGCCGCGGTCGGCGAAGAAGCCGCTGAAGGGCCAGCTCCGCTTGAGGGCCTCGGTGTTCTCGGCCACGTCCTCCATGGCGTTGCGGGCGAGCGCCGCGGCCTCGGCGGCATCGGCAAGCAGGCGCGTGCCGTCGCCTTCGGGGCCGCCGAGGCGGTCGACGAGTTGCTCGACCTGCTCGGCGCTCTGGCGGACCGCGCGCATGGTGGCCTCGGTCTCCTCCACCGTGCCGACGAGTCCCCGATAGAGCGAATCGTCCCCCATCAGTTGGGCCAACGTATTCTCGCCGGATGACAGGGCCTCGATAATCCCCCGGGTCTCCTCCAGCAGCGCACTTGCGTGTTGCGTAACCTCGGCGGCCGTACTGGTGATGGTCTCGACATCCGCGCGGACGCTTGCGACGAGCTCGGTGGTTATGGCGATGGGCTCTACCAGAGCAGTCAGGGCGTCGGACATCTGGTCCTGAAGCCCTCTGAACTCCTCCCTCACGGTGGTGAAGGTCTCGCGCCCATCCGCGATGAGGTCGGCGATCTCCACCGCGTCGACCCCGCTGATGCGGTCGCCGTCCTCGACCGTCGGGGCCTCGGCGCTGCCCGACCGGATCTGGATGAACACCGACCCGAGCAGCCCGTCGGTCAGCACCGCCGCCACCGAGTCGGTGCGCACCAGGGGCCGCAGGTCCTCGCGCACCCGCATCCGCACGAGGAACCGTTCGCCGGGGTCCCGGGGAATCTGGATGCCGAGCACCTCGCCCGCGTCGAAGCCGGCGAGGCGCACCCCGGTGCCGATGGCGATGCCGGTCACGTTCCCGAAGTCGGCCTCGACCTCGAACCGCTCAGTGAACAGCAGCCGGCGGTCGCCGATCATGAACAGCCCCACCGCGAACAGCAGGAGCCCGCCGATCACGAACGCCCCGACCACGGCCAAACGCGGGGAACCCATGCGTTCATCCCTCCAGCTTCGTCACGATGGTGCTTCAACGGTACGCGTCGCTGCGGCGGACGATTCGGACGATCTCCACGATCCGGGTATCGAACCGGTACCGGTGCAGGACGCGCCAGTCGCCCACGCGAAGACGCCATCCGCTGCCGCGGCCCCGCAGGCGCTTGACGTCTCCGGCACCCGTGGCCGCGTGCCGCTCGATGGCGTCGACGATGCGGATGCGAGTCTGCCGGTCCAACCGTTTCAGATCATGGAGGGCGCGGCTCGAGAACGAGACGTTCCAACTCAAAGATCGAGTTCCCGCTTGACTTCGTCGAGCGTGTGCGTCCTGCCGGCCGCCAGGTCCTCCCGTCCTTCCTGCAGGAGACGCCGTCCTCTCTCGCTTAGCTCCTCTTCTTCCTGCGGGGCCGCCAGGGCGGCCCTGATCAGCGGATCGCCGTGCACCGTCAGGTATTCGAGATAGCGTTCGGCAGCGAGCCCCTCCGACTCGGGCAGGCGATCCACGAGGCGGTACAGCCGATCTCGGAGACTGGCGTCCATGCCGGTCATTGTACCGTGGCCGGACTGGTCATCCGCCCGACTCCGACGCCAGGAACTGCCGCACGATGGCATGCGGGCTGCGTTCGAGCTGCTCGGCCGACCCGCGCTCCAGGACCTTCCCCTGGTGCAGGAACACGAGCGTGTCGCCGATGCGGCGCGCGCTCGGGATGTTGTGGGTCACGATGACCAGGGTCGTGCCGAACTCCTGCTTGACGCGCACCAGCAGGTCGTCGATCTCCTCCGAGGTCACCGGGTCGAGCCCCGCGCTCGGCTCGTCGACGAGCAGGATGGACGGCTCGAGCACCATCGCCCGCGCCAGCCCCGCCCGCTTGCGCATGCCCCCCGACAGGTCCGCGGGCATCTTGTCGTAGTCTCGTGCGAGGCCGACCAGCCCGAGCGTTACCTCGGCGCGGGCGCGTATCTCCTCGTCGGGCAGCCGCGTGTGACGGCGCAGGGGGAAGGCGACGTTGTCGCCCACCGTCAGCGAGTCGAACAGGGCGGCGTTCTGGAACAGGAACCCGACCTGCTGGCGCACCTCGGCGATGGCCGCCGACGACAGTTGGGTGAGGTCCCGCCCCTGCACCAGCACGCGCCCCGAGTCGGGGGCGAGCAGCCCGACGATGTGCCTCAGCATGACGCTCTTGCCGGTACCGCTGCGGCCGAGGACCACGGTGGCCCGGCCCCCCGGCATCTCCAGGCAGACGTCGTCGAGGACCGTGAAGCGCCCGAAGCGCTTCGAGACGTGGTCGAGCCGGATCGGAGCTCCGTCGCCGGTCATTCGCCGGTCTCCGGGAACACGCAGGGGCCGCCCCGGACGTCGCCGCTCATTCCGCCGCCTCCGGGAACACGAAGAAGATTCAGGCGCACCAGCACCCCCGGACGTCGTCGCCGCTCATTCCGCCGTCTCCGGGAACACGAAGAAGATCAGGCGCACCAGGACCACGTTGGCCGCGATCATCAGCATCGAGGCCAGCACGACGCTACGGGTCGCGGACCGGCCGACCCCCTGCGTGCCGTGCGAGGTGTGCATGCCGATGTAGGAGGCGGTCATCGCGATGATGAAGCCGAAGACCATCGTCTTGAGGGTGCCGGGCAGGTAGTCGGTGAACTGGACGATCGAGAACGCGGCCTCGAAGTAGGTGCGGAACGCCATGCCGGAGATGGCCGCCTCGGCCACCCACCCGCCGACGATGCCGGTGAAGTTCATCACCGTGGTCAGGATGGGCATCGCCACCACGCAGGCCACCATGCGGGTGACCACCAGGAACTTGAACGAGTCGACGGCGACGGCTTCCAGGGCGTCGACCTGCTCGGTCACCTTCATCGCCCCGAGCTCCGCCCCGACCCCCGCGCCGACCCGGCCGGAGACGAGCAGGCCGACCACGAGGGGGCCGGTCTCGCGCACGAGGGCGAGGGTGAGGGCGGCGGGAATCAGCGCCTCGGCCCCGAAGCGCTCAAGCGAGGCGCGGGTGTGCATGGAGAGGACGATGCCCACCGCGAAGCCCGCGGCGGCGATGAGGGGCACCGACAGCCACCCGATCTCGTAGAGCTGGCGCGCCGTCTCCTTCAGCTCGAACGGCGGCCGGAAGGCGTCGCGCACCGCCCGGGCGGAGAAGAGCACCGCGTCGCCGGCCCGCGCCAGCGGGGGCACCACGTAGCGGAGGAGCAGATCGGCCATGTGCGATTTCCGTTCCGAATGGCGCTTCCCGAAGCCCGCGCCGACAGCGTGGCGGGTTCGCCGCCCCCCCGCGGTCACGAAGAACCCACCAAGCCGAACCCGCGCCGACTGGGCGGGTCGTCAGAAGGTCCACCGGCCGGACCCGCGCCGACAAGGCGGGGTTGCAAGACCGGCACGGTCAGAAGACCCACCAGGCCAGGCCCAGGCTGACGATGGCGGTGTCGGCGTTCACCCGGCGCGTCGCCACCGACCCGCCGCCGAGCACCGCCAGCTCGGGCCGGGTGACGAGATAGCCGCCGAACACGTTGACCCCGAGGCGGGGCGTGACGTCGACCCACAGCGACCCGCCGGCCCGCCAGACGAGGCTGTTCCCCACCTCGACCGCCCACTCCGGCCCCGCGTGCTCCCGGTCCACCCTCAATCCGTTGAACGCGTAGCCGGCGACGAGCGACGCGCCGGCGCTGACGCGCCGGTCCCCCACCCGGTACTCGACGCCGCCCATCACCGGGCGCACGCTCAGGCCGGTTCCCGGCGAGACCCCCGAGCCGTCCGCGAACCGCGTGTTCCGCCAACTGAAGGCGAACACCGGGGCCAGCCCCGCCCGCGGCCGGAGCCGCAGCATGACGCCGACCCCGATGGACCGGTCGAGGGCTTCGCGGGCCGGGAGCATCACCGTCCCCGACACCCCGACGCCGATCAGCCGTATCGGATCGTCGCTCGGCGGCGGCGCGAGCGCGGGCAGGGTGGTCCTCGGGCGCGTCCGGGGCGGCGGGTCTCCGGCAACGACGTCGAGTTCGGAGCGGACGCTCGCCACCCCGTCGACGCTGCGCGCCAAGGCCACCGCGCGGTCCGCGTCGGCGGTGGAGCCCACCGCGCCCCGCAGGGTCACCGCGCCGTCGCGCGCCATGACGTCGATCGGCATCGTCCCCAGGTCGACGTCGTTGACCAATGCCGTCTTGACCCGGACGGCCAACTGCGCGTCCCCGGCCGCGTCCTGCCCACCGGCGAACGCGGCGGCGGCGAGGGGGCCGCACGCGAGTCCCAGGCAGGCCAGCACGACGCGCGCCCGAAGTGTCGTCGTCACGGGCTACCCCTGCCGGAAGAACGTCGTGGTGACCGCGTCGCCGATGCGGTTGAAGCGGTCCTGCAGCACGTCGATGAACTCGTGCAGCCCCCCGGTGATGACCTCGCCGGGGTCGGTGTAGTCGAGCTCCGACGCGAGCCGGCCCAGCAACTGCTCGGCCCGGTTCGAGAAGCGGCGCATGGGCGTGCCGGTGACCGCGTGCAGCGAGACCTCGGCCTGCGTCACGCAGTGGCCCACCGAGCGCGGGAAGGCGCGGTCGAGGAGCAGGAACGCCACCACCGACTCCGACGACACCAGCCCCCACGTGCGGCGGTACGCCTCGAAGCCGCTGGCCGAGCGCAGCAGGGCGCTCCACTGCAGGTCGTCGACTGGCTTGCCGACGTCGCCGGCCGACGGCAGCAGCAGGAAGTACTTGACGTCGAGGATGCGGCTGGTCTGGTCGGCGCGCTCGATGAAGCGGCCGAGCCGGCTGAAGTTCCACGCCTCGCCGTGCTCCATCGTCTCGCTCTTGGTGCCGGTGACGACGTGGCTGGCCCGCGTGACCGACCCAAAGAAGCGGACCGCGTCGTGCAGGGCGAACCGCCTCGCCTCGGGGGCGGTGACGTCGAGGTAGAACTCGTTGATCTCCTGCCACACCTCCGACGAGATGATCTCGCGCACCGTCCGCGCGTTCTCGCGGGCGGCGGCCACGCACGAGGCGATGGAGTTGGGGTTGGTGCGGTCGATGGTCAGGAACTCGAGGACGTTCGACCGGGTCGGCGCCCCGTAGCGCTCGGCGAAGGCGGCCTCGTCGCCGCCGACTTGCACCATGGGGAACCACTGCTCCTCGGCGAGGCCCGACAGGTCAATCTCGAGGTTGAGGTTCACCCCGACCACGCGGGCGACGTTGGCCGCGCGCTCGAGGTAGCGGCTCATCCAGTAGACCGACTCGGCGGTGCGGCTGAGCATGGGGCCGGCTATCCGAGGACCCAGGTGTCCTTGCTGCCGCCGCCCTGCGACGAGTTCACCACCAGCGAGCCCTTGGTCAGGGCGACGCGGGTCAGCCCGCCGGGCAGGACGAACGGCTTGCTCCCCAGGAGGATGTAGGGGCGCAGGTCGACGTGGCGCCCCTCGAAGCCGCCGTCGACCAGCGTGGGCACGCGCGACAGCGAGAGGGTCGGCTGCGCGATGTAGTTGCGGGGCGCGGCCGCGATGCGTTCCGCGAACTCGGACCGCTCGGCCGCGGTGGCGTGGGGGCCGATCAGCATGCCGTAGCCGCCCGACTCGTTGGCCGGCTTCACCACCAGCTCGTCGAGGTGGTCGAGCACGTAGCCGCGGTCCTTGTCGCGCCAGCACAGCCATGTCGGGACGTTGGGCAGTATGGGGGCCTCGCCCAGATAGTAGCGGATCATCTGCGGCACGTAGGCGTAGACAACCTTGTCGTCGGCCACCCCCGTGCCCGGCGCGTTCACGACCGTGAGCCGCCCGTTGCGGTACGCGTCCATCAGGCCCGGCACCCCGAGCACCGAGTCGGGCCGGAAGCAGTCGGGGTCGAGGAAGTCGTCGTCGATGCGCCGGTAGAGGACGTCGACCCGCTCCAGCCCCCGCGTCGTGCGCATGAACAGGGCGCCGTCGTTGACGACGAGGTCGCGCCCCTCGACGAGCTCGACCCCCATCTGCTGCGCGAGGAACGAGTGCTCGAAGTAGGCCGAGTTGTAGACGCCGGGGGTCAGCACCGCGACGCTCGGCCGGCCCGCCCCGCGCGGGGCCACCCCTTCGAGGGCGCCGAGCAGCCGGCTCGGATAGTCGCTGACGGGGCGCACCGAGAGGCCGTCGAAGACCTTCGAGAACGTCTGCTTCATGACCGCCCGGTTCTCCAGCACGTAGGAGACGCCGGACGGACAGCGCAGGTTGTCCTCGAGCACGTAGACGGTGCCGTCGCGGTCGCGCACGAGGTCGGTGCCGGTGATGTGGCACCAGACGCCGCCCGGGGGGTCGAGCCCGGCGCACTGCGGGCGGTACCCCTGCGAGCTCTCGACCACGTCGGCCGGCACCACCCCGTCGTTGACGATGCGGCGGTCGTGGTAGACGTCGTCGATGAAGTGGTTCAGGGCGACGATGCGCTGGTGCAGGCCGCGCTCGATCTCGTGCCACGCGCCGCGGGAGACGATGCGGGGGATGATGTCGAAGGGGAAGATGCGCTCGGTGCCGTGCCCGTCGTCGTAGACGTTGAACGTGATGCCCATCCGCAGGAGGGCGCGCGCCGCCGCCTGCTGGCTCCGCGCGAGCTCGCCCTCGGCCAGGCGCTCGACGCGCTCGACGAGCGGGCGCGCCTCGGGCCGGGGCGCGCCGTCCGCGGTGAACAGCTCGTCGTAGAACCCGCCCGTCGCGTACCCCTCGAACGTCACGCCAGCCCCAGTCGTCGCGCGGCCCCCGCTGCCTCTCTTCCGTCCCTGCGAAGAGTCCGCCGCGTGCCGAAATGACGCGACCAATCGCCTCGCCGCCGCCCCGCGATCAATGCCTCGTACAAGAGGCGCGCAGGAGTTTCGCGCCAGCGAAACTCCCAACGCGCTGACGCGACAGCGTCAGCGCGCCGCCGCCCGCGCGTCGTCCTCGAGAATCCTCGCGCCGCGCAGGATGCCGCCGAACGAGTAGTTGGCTTCGTGGCAGGCGTACTCGTACACCCGGTCGCCGCTCGCGGGCCAGACGTACTCGCCGCTCCAGGGCGCCGTCCACACCGTGGGGTCGTCGACGGTGAACTGGTACAGCAGCGTGTCGGCGTCGATGCGGCTGAACCGCTCGACGACGTGCAGGTTCCGCGACGCGCCGCCGAGGGCGGGGCTATCCGTGAAGTTGGTGGTGTCGACGACGAGGGTGTCGCCCTCCCAGCGGCCGACCGAATCGCCGAGCCAACTCCGGATCTCGGGCGGGGCGTGCTCCTGGTTCATGCGCACGACGCGGGCGTCGTGGACCATCTCGACCAGGATCAGCACCGTGTCGTCGGTCTGCACGATGCGCTTCAGGTTGTTGTAGAGCACCGGCAGCATGGGCGGCCCCGCCGTCGAGCCGAAGCCGAGCAGGCAGCGCTCGGCGAGGGGGCGCTGCTCGGGGTTGTCGTAGGGGCCCGGCGCCTCCAGATCGTCCGCGAGCCACCACGCCGTCCCCGTGTTCGGCCGCACGTAGGCGGCGACGTAGGCGGCGCGCGCGGCCTGCGCCTCGGGGGTCATCGCCGGCTGCCGGCCGTTGGGCGGGGCGGTGATGATGGAGGTGCGCCACTCGCCGTCGATCTGGAACCCGGCGGCGCCCCGGTCCATCCAGAACGAGTTGTAGCCGCCCACGTTGCCGGCCGCCCCGGTCGACCCGTCGCCGCCCACCGGGGGCGCCTCGCGCGGGGCCTCGGCCTCGACGTTCCGCTCGTCGGGGATGTTGAAAATGCGCTCGAGCGACTCGGCGCCGGCCGCCAGCGCCGCCGCCTCCTCCTCGGTCAGGGTCAGCTTGTCGCCGTACTCCGCCGGGCGCTGGAGCGGCGTCAGGGTGGCGATGTCGTAGGTCCCCGACAGGTCCGGCCGGCCGTCCGGACGGCGCGGAATGTCCTGGCCCGCTTGCGCGAATGCGCCGGCCGCCGTCAGCGCCAAGGCGAGGAGCCCACAGCAGAGTCCCCGCAGCATCATCGTCGTTGTTCTGCCCGACATCGTTGCCTCCAATCAGGCCGCGCGCGCTCCCGGAGCGTTCCCCGGACCCCGGCCCCTCCCCGACAGTCTATCGCGGTTGCGGGCGTTCGGGCGGGGCCGATCCGCCGTGGCCCGGAACTCGTGGTGAACCCCGCGTTGCGCCGCGCCCGACGCGGGCCGGCGGGCGGCCTAAGCACGCGCCTGACGAGGCGCGCGTAGGGTGCGTGTACTCAGTCGGCCGGCGCTTCCGCGGGCAGCGCGAAGACGTACACCGCGTTGGTGCGGTCCCCGCCGGTCGGCACGGCCACGTACTGCCGCCCCCCGACCGCGTAGGTGATCGGGAACCCCGACACCGACCCGGGCAGGCGCGTCCGGAACAGCACGTCCCCGTTCGCCACGTCGTGTACGAAGAGGTTGCGGTCGGTGTCGGTGCTGACCACCAAGCCGCCGGCCGTCGTCAGCGCCGCGCCCCCTGGCCGGGTCATCGTCGAGTGGCGCCACAGGATGCGCCCGGTCGCGATCTCCATCGCGATGAGGTGGCCCCGGTAGGGCTCGCTGTCGGGATGGACGGTGCTGCCGCGCGACAGCCAGCCCGTGTTCTGGTAGTACCGCGCGCCGGGCACCAGGTCGATCTCGGTGAAGGCGCCGCTGACGCAGGTCGGATGGATGGGGATGTAGAGCGCCTTCGTCTCGGGGTGATAGGCGGACGCGCGCCAGTTCCGGATGCCCCCGAAGTCGGGACAGAACGCGAGCTCGACATCCTTCACCGGGAGCTTCTCGGGACGGTAGACCGCCCTCCCCGTCTCCGGGTCGACGTCGAGCACGTCCTGGTAGCCGAGGTCGTGGGCGGCGACGAACGCGCCGGTGTCGCGGTCGAGCTCCCACAGGATGCCGAGCTTCCCCATCTTGAAGAGCGACCGGCGCCCGTCGTGGTCGATGAGCACGCTCTCGAACACGTCGTCGAGGTCGTGGGTCTCGGCCGGCGTGAACTGGAAGTACCACGACAGCTCGCCGGTGTCGGCGTCGAGGGCGAGCACGCTGTTGCTGTAGAGCGCGTCGCCGTCGGTGCCGCGGGTGAGGCTGGCCCACGGCTTCGCCTGCGACGTCGACCAGTAGGTGAGGTTGCTCCCGGGGTCGAAGCTGCCGGGAATCCACGAGTCGGCGCCGGCGCGGTACAACAGCGGCAGGTCGCCCCACGTGTCGCCGCCCGGCTCGCCGGGGCGCGCGATGGTCGAGGTCCGCCACAGCTCCTCCCCCGTCTCGGCGTCGTGGGCGGAGATGAAGCAGACGTCCTCCTTGAAGCGCTCGCACCCGGTCATGCCGGCCACGACCTTCCCGTTGGCGACGATGGGGCCGCTCGTGTAGCGGTAGCCGAGGGCGTTGTCGGCCACCTCGTGGTCCCACGCCACCTCGCCGGTCCGCGCGTCGAGGGCGACGATGTGGGCGTCGGCCGCGTTCAGGTACACCTTGTCCCCGTAGATCGCGATCGACCGGCTGCGCGGGCGCAGCACCGACTCGGCCATCCCGCTCAGGTCGCGCCGGTACTCCCAGAGGCGGTCGCCGGTGACGGCGTCGACCGCCTGCACGATGTTGGCGGCACCGGCGAGGTACATCACCCCGTCGTACACGAGCGGCGTCGGCTGGCTGACCCCCGCCGCCATCGACCACGCCCACGCGAGCTGCAGCCGGTGGACGTTGCCGCGGTCGATCTGATCGAGGGGGCTGTAGCCCCACCCGTCGAGGGTGCGCCGCCAGTTCAGCCAGTCGGCCGGATCGGGGTCTTGGAGCATCGCGTCGGTGACGGGCGCGAAGCCGCGGTCCTGCGCCGCGGCCGGCATGGCGCCAGCGCTCACGCCGACGGCGGCAACCAGGACGAGGGCCGCGCGGACACGGCAGCCACGGTGGAATCCGGTATGCATCTGTGCCTCCCTTGCTGGCATGGGCCGCCGCGCAAGCATCGCGCGGCGAACGGCGACCGGCGTCGCGACGATGACCCCACTATACGGACGCCGTCGGGCAGGGTCCAGAGCGGCAACGGCGCGCCGACCGCTCACCGCATTCGGTCGAACTCACCGGGTGTCAGTCCGAGCTCCCTGACGATCTTGAAGAAGAGAGGCGGTCCGATGTCTCTGCCACCATGCAGTGGAATCGTGACGGCCCTGCCGTCGGGATGAACCCACCGTTCATGGCTCCCGGTCTGGCGGCGTCTCACGAACCCCAGCGCCGCAGCGACCCGGCGGAACTCACGGGCCGTCGCGCTAGGCATGCACGATCTGGGTCGTGTCCGCGGGGAGGGCCTGGCCGCGCTCTGCGTGTTCTTCGGCGATCAGCCGAAACACGTGATGCAGCTCTGTCAGCGCCGCCTCGCGCGTGTCCATCAGCGCGTAGCAGCCGCCGATGGCCGGAACTTCGGCCACCCAGGCGCCGTCGAGTTGGCGGTACAGGACGATCTTGTAGTCGGCGAGAGTCATCCCGTCGCAGTATAGCCGGTCGCCTTGCGGCCCGCCCGGCCTCACCACGAGCGCGACCGGCGCCAGCGGTGCAGCCGGGTGAGGACGGGCAGGTCGAGGTCGCGCACCGAGTCGAGGTAGGCGCTGAGGCGATACAGCGACGGCAGGACGAACAGGGTCAACAGGGTCGAGGTCATCAGCCCTCCGATGACCACCGTGGCCAGCGGACGCTGCACCTCGGCGCCGGCACTGGTGGCCAGGGCCATCGGCACGAACCCCAGGCTGGCCACGAGCGCGGTCATCAGCACCGGACGCATGCGGCGCTCCGCCCCCTGCCGCACCGCATCCTCGACCGGCAGCCCCTCCTGCTCGAGGTCGCGCACGTGCGACAGCATCATCACCCCGTTGAGCACCGCCACCCCCGAGAGGGCGATGAAGCCGATGCCGGCCGAGATGCTGAAGGGCATGCCGCGCACGAACAGGGCGAGGATGCCGCCGGTGGCGGCGATGGGGATGTTGAAGTAGATGAGGAGGGCCGGCCGCACCGCGCCGAAGGCGCTGTAGAGCAGCAGGAAGATGAGGAAGAGGGCGAGGGGCACGACGAACGCGAGCCGGCGGCTGGCCCGCTCGAGGTTCTCGAACTGCCCGCCGTACTCCAGCGAGTAGCCGGGGGGCAGATCGACGCCGGCCGCCACCGCCGCCTGCACGTCGGCCGCGAAGCTGCCGAGGTCGCGGCCCCGCACGTTGGCCTCGACGGTCAGGCGGCGCTGGATGCGCTCGCGGCTGATCTGGGCCGGGCCCTCCTCGATCCGGATGTCGGCGAGCTGCGACAGCGGCAGGATGCGGCCGCCGGAGGTCGGCACCCGGATGCCGCGCACGCCCTCGAGATCGTCGCGCGCCTCGGCCCCGAACCGCACCTGCAGGGGGAACCGGGCCTGCCCCTCCAGCACCTCGCCGACCACGGTGCCGCCCATCGCCTCGACCACCGCGAGGACCTCGGCCGCGTTGATGCCGTAGCGCGCGATGGCCCCGCGGTCGACCCGCACCCGCAGGGACGGCAGGCCCGCCGTCTGCTCGGCCTTGACGTCGGCCGCCCCCGGCACGCCCGCCACCACCCCCTCGACCGCCCCGCCGATGCGGCGCAGCTCGTCGAGGTCGGGCCCGTAGGCGGTGACCGCTAGGTCGGAGCGGACGCCGGCGATCATCTCCTGCATGCGCAGCTCGATCGGCTGCGAGTAGCTGAAGACGTTCCCGGGCACGCGCCTCTCGAGGGCGTCGTTCATCGCCTCGATCAGCCCCTCGCGGGTGTCCGCCGTCTCCCAGCCGTCCTGGTCGGTCAGGATCGCGTAGATGTCGCTGGTCTCGACCCCCATGGGGTCGGTGGGGATCTCGGCCTGACCGGTACGCGACACCACCGTCACCACCTCAGGAAACTCCAGCAGCGTCTCCTCGATGAGGGTGGTGCTCTTGACCGACTCCGACAGCGCCACGCTGGGCAGCCGCCACGCCTGGACCGCGATGGCCCCCTCGTTGAGCCGCGGCAGGAACTCGGCCCCCATGAACGGCACCAGCAGCAGCGAGCCGGCGAAGAGGGCCGCCGCGGCGAGCCCGGTAGCGCCTGGGCGGGCCATCGCGCCGGCGAGCAGCGGGCGGTAGCGGCGCGTCAGCCACGAGACGACGCGCGGCTCCCGGCTCACCGCGCCCCGCCGGAACGCGAGGGACGCGAGCACCGGCATCAGGGTCAGGGCCAGCACCAGCGACGCCGCCAGCGCGAAGACCACGGTCAGGGCCATGGGCCGGAACATCTTGCCCTCGACGCCCTGCAGGGTGAGGATGGGCAGGTAGACGACGGTGATGATCATCACCGCGAAGAACACCGGGCGCGCCACCTCGCGACCCGCCGCCGCGACCACCTCGCGCCGGTCGCGGCCCTCGGGGGCCTGGCCGAGGCGGCGCACGATGTTCTCGATCATGACGACGGAGCCGTCGACGATCAGCCCGAAGTCGATCGCGCCCAGGCTCATGAGGTTGCCCGAGATGCCCGCCCGCACCATCCCCGTGAACGCGAAGAGCATCGACAGGGGGATGGCCGAGGCCACGATGAGCCCGCCGCGCAGGTTGCCGAGGAAGAGCAGCAGCACCGCGACGACCAGCAGCCCGCCCTCGACGAGGTTGCTCCGCACGGTGGCGATGGTCCGCTGCACCAGGTCGTTGCGGTCGTAGTAGGTCTCGACCTCCACGCCGGGGGGCAGGCTCGCGGCGATGCGGGCGAGTTCTTCGTCCACCCGCCGGGCGACGACGCGGGGGTTCTCGCCCATCAGCATCATGACCACGCCGGTCACCACCTCGCCGCGGCCGTCGCGGGTGACCGCGCCCTGGCGGACCATCGGCGCGAAGGCGACCTCGCCGAGGTGGCGCACCATGACCGGGGCGCCGTCGGGGGCGGCGGCGACGACGATGCGGGCGATGTCGTCGAGGGAGGCGACCAGCCCCTCGCCGCGCACCACGTACTGCTCCTGGGCGCGCTCGATGTAGGCGCCGCCGGTGTTGGCGTTGTTCTCGCGCAGGGCGTGGACGACGGTCGCGAGCGACACGTTGTAGGACACGAGGCGGTTCGGATCGAGCTGGACCTCGTAGGTCTTCAGCTCGCCGCCGTACGAGTTCACCTCGACGACGCCGGGCACCGACCGCAGGCGGAACCCGATGTCCCAGTCGAGGAGGCTGCGCAGGTCCATGGCCGAGTACCCCGCGCCGCGGACCTCGAACTGGTAGATCTCGCCGAGCCCGTGCTGATCGGCCCGAGGGTCGGGGCCCCGTAGCCGTCCGGGATGAGCTCGCGCGCCTCGGGCAGCCGCTCCAGCACGAGGCGGCGCGCGAAGTAGAGGTCGACCGACTCCTCGAAGTAGACGTAGACCGACGACAGGCCGAACCGCGACACCGAGCGGATGGCGGTGATGCCGGGCAGGCCGCTCATCGCGGTCTCGACCGGCACGGTGACGAACTGCTCGACCTCGGCGGGGCCGATGCCCGGCGCCTGGGTGAGCACCATCACCTGGTTCGGCGTCACGTCGGGCACCGCGTCGATCGGCAGCCGGAACATCGACCAGACGCCGAGCGCCGCCGCGAGGACCGTGCCCGCCAGCACCAGGAAGCGGTTCCGCAGCGCGAGGTCGACGATGCGGTCCATTGAGTCAGGCGGCGTGCCCGATTCCAGGGGCGTGGCCGTTGTGCTGGTTCGACATTCAGTGGGCGTGGCCGATGCGGTCGTTCAGCAACGCCGTCTTCAGGTAGAAGCTGCCCGCGGCCACGACGGGGTCCCCCGGCGCGAGGCCGCCCGGCACCGCGACGACGCCCCCCGCCGTCGAGCCGAGGGTCACGTCGCGGCGCTCGAAGGTGTCCGCCCCGGTCTGCACGAAGACCACCGGCTCGCCGTCGATCCGCTGCACGGCGTCGACCGGCACCGCGAGCGACGCGATCCGCTCGTTGGTGGGAATGGTCACGCTGGCGAACATGCCGAGCTTGAGCGCGTCGTCGGGGTTGGCGACGACGCAGCGCACGTGGGCGGCGCGGGTCTGCGCCTCGATGGTGTCCGAGACGTAGGTGATGCGGCCGGTGAACACCCGCTCCGGGTAGGCCTCGGTGCGGATGGTCACCTCCGCGGCGGGGGGCAGGCGGCCGAGGTCCGACTCGTAGACGTCGGCGAGGACCCAGACGGTCGAGATGTCGGTGATCGTCAGCAGGTCGCGGTCCGGACCGACGAGGTCGCCGACGGCGACGCCGTACTCCGTCACGACGCCGTCGAACGGCGCGCGCAGGACGTTGAGCGACGCCTCGCGGTGGCGCTCGGCCGCCTCCTGCATCGAGCCCTCGCCGTCGCGCGGGGCCACCTCCGACAGGTCCTCGTCGGTCAGCCCGAAGCGGTGGATGCGCTCCTCGATGCGCGTCACCTCGGCCTGCGCGCTCAGCACCCCCGCCCGCGCCTGCTCCAGCTCGGAACGGCGCAGCTCGAACGTCTGCTGCGCGATCGCCTCGAGGCCGATGAGCTGCCCGGCCCGCTCGAAGCTGCGCCGCCGCACCTCCAGATCGGCCTCGGCCCGGAGCCGGGACGCCACCGCCGCGCGGTACTCCGCGATGTGGTCGCCGAGGGCGACGTTGTCGTACTCGACGAGGGGCTGCCCCGCGCGCACGCGGTCGCCCAGCTTCACGTCGACCCGGGCGATGACGCCCTCGGCCAGCGCGCGCAGCCGCATCACCCGCGTGGTGTCCGGGGTGACGAAGCCGGTCACCTCCATCGGCACCGGCAGCTCGCGGCGCTCGGCCGCGACGACGCGCACCCCGGCGCTCCGCTGGGCGTCCTCGGTGATGAACAGGGGAGCGGGCGGCGAACCGGGCTGCGGGTTCTCGCTGGCGTGGAAGCCGTCCGCGTGGAGGTCGTCCGCATGGAGGTCGTCCGCGTGGACCTCATCCCGCGTTTCGACATCGTGATCCGCGCCGTCGCGCGGTCCCGCGCAGGCGGCAAACGAAGCCGCTGCGCAGACCGCGAGCCCGGTGAGAGCAATCCGTGCCCGGGTCGGCAATTCGTCCATCGCCAGCGCCCTCCACCGTCCGGTTCAGGCCATGGCCACGCCCGCCACCGGGGCGTCAGCGCCGCCGGCGGCGTCGGCGAAGAAGCCCCTGTTCCCCGCCGGCTGGCACCGCGAGACCGTCCGCCATCGTCACGGCCAGCCCGCCAAACGTCGCCTGCGGCTCCGCTTGGCGGCCCAACCAACCCTGCTGAGTCCGCGCCGTTCTACGGCGCAGACTCGCGGCCGGGGGGCGCGCCGACGGCCGCGGCCAGCTCGACCAGGCTGACGCGCAGGTCGTACAGCGCCCGGTTTCGCACCCGCTGCGTCGCCCGGAACTCGCGCTGCGCGTCGAGGTAGTCGATGAGGGCGGTCTCCCCCAGCTCGTACGAGCTCTGCACCATGGCCCGCGCCTGCTCCGCGTCGCGGACGTACTGCTCGACGGAACGGACCCGATCGGCGCCGACCTCCACCGCGTCGACCGCCTGCTGCAGCTCGACCGCCACCGCGCTCTCCGCCGCGTCCTCCAGGGCCGCGAGGCGCCGCCTCTCCGCCTCGGCGCGCGGCACCCCGCCCGGATTGAGGCCGCCGAACAACGGCACCGGGATACTCAGCACGAAGTCCATCGCGTGCATGCCGAAGTCGCGCCGGTAGCCCCAGGCGGCGGTGACGTTCGGCGCGCGCCGCGCGCGCTGCCGCTCGACTTCGGTCTCGGCGCGCTGGCGGGCGCGGCGGGCCGCGAGCAGGTCCGGCCGCTCCTCGGCGGCGTCCGCCTGAAGCCGCTCCACCTCGGCGGCCACCCCGTCGGCGGTGGCGATGAGCCCGCCGTCGGCCCCGTGCAGCGGCGGCGCCTGCAGGGGGTCGGCCGCCTCGAGGGCCTGCCGCAGGTCGTCCGCCCCGAGCAGGCCGAGCAGCGCGACGCGCGCCGTGCGCACCGCCAGCTCCGCCGCGAACACCTCGTCGACGAAGCCGAGGCGCTCCACCTGGAGCCGCCGCAACTCGACGCCCGCGACCTCGCCCGCCTCGAAGCGGGCCTCCGTCAGGGCGACCACCCGCTCGATCTCCTCGAGGGCGGCGGCGGCGACGGCGCGGTCGGCCTGGGCGACAGCGAGCGCGAAGTACGCGCGGCCCACGTCGAGATGCAGCCGCCGCCGCGCGTCCGCCGTCTCGGCGCGGGCCACGGCGACGCCGGCGTCGGCGAACCGGACGCGGTGCCCGCGCCGGCCCGCCGTCTCGACCTCCTGCATGAACCGGACGATCAGCGCCTGATCATCCCAGAACGAGGGGCGGCGCCCGCCGAACACCGGGTACGCCTCGCCCTCGAAGGCGACCAGGGGGCTGGGGCCCCGGCCGGCCGTCCGGGCCTCCGCCCTCGCGATGTCCACCCCCTGACGGGCGGCGCGGAACACCGCATTGCGGGCCTCGGCGAGGCGCAGGGCCTCGGCGAGGGTCAGTTGCGGGGGTATCGTGTCGGTCTGCGCGGCCGGCGAAGCCGGCGACATGAGCAGGAGCGCGGCCAGAATCGGCAGCGCGCCGCAGGCCGGCGGACGGGCAGAATCCAAGCCTAGTCCGGTCCGGAGCCCCGTGAACGGCATGATGCCCGCGCTAGCCCGGAGAGCGTCGCCTACGGCTCCGCTCGCCGCCCAACCAACCCTGCTAGGAGCCTGCACCGTTCTACGGCGCTGACTCCTAGCGTCGAGTCGCCTGCGATGATAGCACCGGGCGGACGCTCCCCCGCCAACAGGCGGTCGCCGGGGTAACATCGACAACCATGCCCTGGATACGGACCGTCGGCGTCGAAGAGGCCTCCGGCCGGCTCGCCGAGAGCTACCGGGTCGCGGTGGAGCGCGCCGGGCGCGTGTTCGGCATCTTGCGGACCATGAGCCTGCAGCCGGCGGTGCTGGACGCCTCGGTGGGGCTCTACGCCGCCATCATGAAGGCCCCCGGCGACCTGTCCCTCGTGCAGCGGGAGATGCTGGCCACGGTGGTGAGCCGCGCCAACGACTGCCATTATTGAATGCTGCAGCACGCGGACGATCTCCGGGCCGAGATCGCACGGAAGGGCGGCGACACGGGGCTGGCCGACGCGGTGCTCGCCGACTGGCGCACGGCCCCGCTCGAGCCGGTCGACGCGGCGCTCTGCGCCTACGCCGAGAAGCTCACGCGGGAGCCGGCGGCGATGACCGAGGCGGACCTGCAGCCCCTGCGCGCGGCCGGCCTCGGGGACCGGGCCATCCACCTCGCGGTCCAGGTCGTCTCCTTCTTCAACTACATCAACCGCGTCGCCGACGCCGTCCACGTCGAGCTCGAGCCGGAGATGCCGTCCTACCCTGACGGATCGCGCTAGGCGTCAGCGGCGTAGACGAGTGCAGACGCCCCGGCGGGGGTCTGGTTTTCGCGGCATCGAAGCCGCAGGCGACGGGGTCCGGGCCGGCCGTCCCCCTTGACGTTCTACCTGACCCCCGCTACTCTGGTAGCCGTTCTACTTGGAGGAGCGCATGCCCCGGATGCACATGCCGAACTGGTGCCGTCGCCTCTGGCCCTATCTCGGGCGGCGTCAGGCGGACACGGACCTGCGGGAGGAGCTGCGGCTCCATCTTGAGCTGGAGCGCGAGCGGCTGCAGGATGCGGGCGTTCCCGAAGCGGAGGCGCGGCGGGCGGCGCAACGGAAACTGGGCAACGCGCCCCTGATACACGAACGCACGCGCGACGTCTGGGGCTGGCGCTGGCTCGACGACCTCGGGCGGGACGCGCGGCACGCCCTGCGGGGGCTGGGGCGCAGCCCCGGCTTCACCGCCATCGTGGTGTGCGTCCTGGCCCTGGGCGTCGGCGCCAACACCGCGATGTTCAGCATCGTCTACGGCGTGATGCTCCGGCCCCTGCCCTATCCGGACTCCGAAGCCATCGTGCACGTCGGCGAGTCGTTCGGGGGATTCCGCAGAGGGCTCGGCCGCCCCGCGATGCCCCTGATCCGGGCGGACGCCGAGTCGTTCGAGCAGCTCGCCGGCTATGGGACACGGGACGTCGAGTGGGCGGACCCGGACGGCGCGGTCACCCTGCGCGGCGCGACGGTATCGCCGTCGCTGTTCCCGATGCTGCGCGCGACGCCGCACCTCGGGCGGCTCTTCGCGGAGGCGGACGGCGAGGCGGGCGCGGAGGGGGTCGCGCTGCTCAGCCATCGGGCCTGGGCCGCACGCTTCGCGTCCGATCCGGACATCGTCGGAACCGTCCTGACCCTCGACGGCGCAACCCACAGCGTGATCGGCGTGCTCGCCGAGGGGTTCCACTTTCCGAGCCCGGACGAGGAGATCTGGACGCCCGAAGCGATTGCCCCCGTCCCTCTGCCCTCCCGGTTGCGCGAGACGGTCGGACGACTTCGCCCGGGCGTGTCGCCGGAGCGGGCCGCCACCGAGGTCCGTACGATTCTCGACAGCAGCGACGACGCGGGGTACGCGGGATACCTCGTGGGCCTCGAAAGCGCCATCGCCGGGTCGACGGGCGCCCCGCTCATCCACGATGTCCACATGACCCGGTGGCGCGAAGAAATCGCCCGCGAGTATCGGCCGGCGCTGCTCGCCCTGACCGCGGCGATGGTGCTCGTGCTCCTGATCGCCTGCGGCAACGTGGCCGGCCTGCTGTTCGCGCGGGGAGTGACCCGCCGGCGGACGCTGGCCGTCTGCGCGGCGCTGGGCGCGGGCCGGGGCCGCATCGTGCGCCAGCTCTTGACCGAGAGCGTGGTGATGAGCGTGCTCGGAGGCGTGATGGGCCTGGCCGCGGCGGCCGCCGTCCTGCGCGTCGTGCCCGCGCTGGTTCCGGGCGACGTCGCGCGGCTGGACGAAACCGGCATCGACGGCGTGGTGCTCGCCTTCACGCTGGGGCTGTCGGTCGTGGTGGGGCTCGCGTTCGGCGCGGCGCCGGCGCTGCAGTGGTCGCGCCTCGAGCTGGT
The DNA here is from genome assembly GCA_963664545.2 of Vicinamibacterales bacterium. Classification (GTDB taxonomy): domain Bacteria; phylum Acidobacteriota; class Vicinamibacteria; order Vicinamibacterales; family UBA8438; genus JAJEEA01. The sequence continues at coordinate 7,144,600 of OY761475.2, forward strand.
GCGCACCCTCAACGAGGGCAACGGACAGTCGACGGGCGGCTTCCGCCTGCTGCGCTCGGGCCGGACGCGGGCGGTGCTGGCGACGGCGCAGATGGCGCTGGCCCTGGTGCTGCTCGTCGGCGCCGGGCTGCTCCTACGCAGCTTCGTGGGACTCGTGACCGTCGATCGCGGCTACGACGCGGCCAACGTGCTCACGGCCCGCGTCCGCGACCCCGACGTGCGCCCCGTGCGGGGAAGGTTGGGCCCGGCGGAGGCGGCCGAGCGCCGGGCGGCAGGCCGCCGCTTCGCCGAGACGCTCAGGGCCGGCATGGACCGGATCGAGCGCCTGCCCAACGTCACGGCGGTGGGGTTGTCGTCGGCCCTGCCGCTCGCGGCCGGCGGCAGAACCAGGATGGCGCGGATGGTCGGCGGCCCGTCGCGGGGCAACCGGCCCGAGTCGCTGACGTGGGAGACGCAGGCGGCCAGCCCGGACTACTTCGACGTGTTGCGGCTGCGTCTGCGCAGCGGACGCGTCTTCAACGACCTCGACGGTGCCGGCAGCCCGAGGGTCGCGGTGGTCAACGAGACGTTCGCGCGCGAGGTGCTCGGCGGAGAACCGGCCGTCGGGCAGCGCGTGCAGCTCGGCTTCGGCGGCGATTCGTGGGAAGTGATCGGCGTGGTGGCGGACATCCGGAATCGGGGCCTCACCGGCACCCGGCCGGTCGCCGAAGCCTTCGTGCCGGTGCGCCAACTGGAAGCCGGTCCGGTGGCCGACCTCGCCGCCCCGTTCATCGTCGTGCGGACCACCGGCGATCCGCTCGCGGTGGTCGCCTTCCTGCGCGAGGCGGTGGCCGACGCGCATCCGCGCGCGGCCGTCGACGACATCTCGACGATGAACGCGCGGCTGTGGGCGGCGGTCGTCCAGCCGCGCTTCTACGCCGTCTTCGCCGGCGGCTTCGCGGCGTTCGCCCTGTTCCTCGCCGCGTTCGGCGTCTACGGCCTGCTCAGCTACACCGTCTCGCAGCGCCGCCGGGAGATCGGCGTCCGCATGGCGCTGGGCGCGCGGCGCGGCGACATCGTCGCGCTCGTCGTCAGACAAGGGGGCGCGCTCGTCGCGGCCGGCGCCGTCCTCGGCCTGCTCGCCGCCGCCGCGTCGAGCCGCGTGCTCGAGAGCTTCCTGTACGGCGTCGGCACGGACGACCGGCTGACCTTCGCGGCGGGGCCGCTCGTGCTCGTCGCCGCGGCCCTCGCCGCCTGCTGGCTGCCGGCGCGCCGGGCGACCCGGATCGATCCGGTGCAGGCCCTCCGCGTCGAGTAGCCGGCGGCCTCGAGACAGGACACCGAGTTCGCCGAGCCGCCGCCGGCATACTAGAATCGCGCCAGCGACCACAGGATGAGAGGTTACTCATGCGACGACTTCATCTGCTGGCGGCGGGACTGGCCCTGACGCTCACCGGTTGCGGTGAAGCACCGCCTCCCGAGGGGGCGGGCGCGATCGCGCTCGTCGGGGCGCAGTTGATCGACGCCACCGGCGCGCCGCCGGTGGGCGACTCGGTGGTCGTCGTCCGCGACGGCCGGATCGAGAGCGTCGGCGCGCGGGACGCGACGCCGGTCCCCGACGGCGCCGAGACCGTCGACCTGAGCGGCAAGACGATCATCCCCGGCCTGGTGAACCTGCACGTGCACTACCGGGAGGGGCCGGAGGAGATCGAGCGCCAGTTCCGCTCGCAGCTCCATTACGGCGTGACCACCGCCCGGAGCACCGGCAGCGACACGCCGGAGCGGGTCGCCTACCTGCTCGGGGCCGCCGGCCGTTCCGACGCTCCCCGGACCTACACGGCGGGGATGGGATTCTCCTACCCCGGCGGCTTCAACGCGGCCGGCCGGAACGCCCCCGCCACCGAGGAAGAGGCGCGGGGGCTGGTGCGCGATCAGATCGCGCTCGGCGTGCACTTCATCAAGATGTGGGTGAACGAGGTCGCCGAGCCGGGCCTGAAGATCCCGCCGGAGATACGCGCCGCGATCATCGACGAGGCGGTGGCGAACGGCGCCATCCCCGTCGCCCACATCGACGACGAGGCCGACGGCCGCCAGCTCGTCGAGGCCGGCCTGTGGGACTTCCTGCACAGCACCGTGCTGACCTTCGGCCCCGGGGCCGGCGTCCCGGTGGACGATCCCGAACCCTCGGCCGAGTTCATCCAGCTTTGCCTGGACAACGACGTCTACTTCACCCCGACCCTGTCCATCGTCCAGAACCGCTGGCACTTCGCCGAGCGTCCAGAGCTGCTCGACGACCCCGAGCTGCGCGTCGCGTTCGGGATGTTCAATCCGGATGCGCTGGCCCGCCTAGACGACGCGGCAGTCAGGGCGGAGATCGTCGACGACCCGGGGTTCGAGGACCGCAAGGCCGCGTTCCGGCAGCTCCTGGACTTCGTGAAGACGATGCACGACGCCGGGGTCGCGGTCGCGATGGGCAACGACGCCGGCACCCCGAACGTGCCGTTCGGCTGGGGCATGCACCACGAGATGGAGATGTACGTCGAGGCGGGCCTGACCCCGATGGACGCCATCGTCGCCGCCACCGCCACCGGCGCCGCGCAGATGCCCCCGGTGGGCGAGGCCGACTTCGGCACCCTCGAGGCCGGCATGGCCGCCGACCTCGTGGTGCTGAACGCCGACCCGCTGGCCGATATCCAGAACACGCTGGACATCCACCGGGTCATGCGGCTCGGCGAGTGGGTGGACCGCTCGGGATTCGCGCCGGCGCCGTAGTCGGAACGATCCGGCGGCCCCGCGACCGCAAGGTCGCGCCACGGCCTCCGATCGGCGTCCGACCAGCCCTTCAGGAGTCGGCGCCGTCTACGGCGCAGATCCCGGGTCGCGCGGCCCATAGTGCGGCGCGGCGCGTCCGACCTCCAACGCCCCGAGGTCGGGCGCACTCCCGGTAAAGCCGTCGGTCACGGTCGGCAGCACCATCCCCCGGTCGACGGCGGCCGAGCCGGCCCTCAGGCGGAAGTCGAGATCGTCCGCGTCGTAGACGGCCTGGAGCGTGCCGGCGTCCCGGGCGTCGAGCGCCGGCACGTTGACGAACACGTCGTAGCCCACCTGAACGCTGTTCCGGTCCTGCCCGGTCGCCGCGCTGTACTCCTCGAGCGTCGCGAACTCGCGCAGCTCGAGCGCCGGGACGTGGTTCGGGGCCCGGAAGTCGGCGGCCACGTCGAACGGCGGGCTCTCCCACCGAAACGGCATCGGGGCGTCCGGCGCGGTGCCGAATCCGTTGTAATCCGACGACGTGTAGTTGGTGAACGTCGTGATCCCGAACAAGTTCGGCCGCTGCCCGCGGAAGTCGGGCGGCGCGTTCTGCCCGAGAATCAGGTTGTTCCGCCAGTGCGTGTTCGACAGCGTCCCGGTGGTCTCGGACAGGATGGTGTTGTTGTAGAACACGACGCCGGCGGCGCCGAAGAAGCGGCTCGATCCGCCCGGCAGGTTGTAGCCGATGTTCCGGATCCAGTAGACGGGTCCGCCGAGCACCGGCTGGCTGCAGAACGCGTGCGACGGGTGGTTGATGAACAGGTTGCGGAGCACGCGCACGTTGTGCAGGCTCCCGTCGGTCTCGATCGGGTTGTCGTGGGAGTTCGTGATGAGGTTGTTGTAGAAGTCGATCGCGACGGGACGCCGGTCCCGGTACTCGCGCGGCGGGTACTTCGGGCCCGGTCCGGACGCGACGCTGCCGTCGGGGTTTCCGTAGGTCTCCACGTTGATGCCGTCGTGGAAGTCGGCGATGTAGTTGTAGGCCACGACGTGGCCGGGGCCGTAGAGCTTCACCGCTACGTAGGACGCCATGACGGGGGGATGGACCTGGCCGTCGACGCCGTCGAAGCGCCCCCACAGCGGCGCGTCGGTCCAGCCGATCATCCGCTCCGGGTCGTTCCGGCCGTGGAAACGGTTGTCGGCGATGTAGAAGTTGCTCGACCCCGAGTAGTTCGTGAAGACGCCGACCCCGACATCCTTGAAGCGGCTGTGCTTGACGGTGAGCCCCTTCGCCCCCGCGATGGACTGCTGGCCGGCCCAGATGGCGAACTCGGTGTTGCGGAACGTGATGCCCTCGAAGTACGTGTAGTCGGCCGCCATGACGTTGAAGAGGGCGAAGTTGCCGTTGCCGTCGAAGATCACCTCGCCGTCGCCGGCGGCCTTGATGGCGATCGGCCGCTCGGGGGTGCCGTCGGCCGTCAGGTAGTAGGTGCCCTCGAACGGAAAGGCGCGGTTGGCCCCGCCGTACTCGAGATGGTTGTACCGGTAGACGCCGGCGTGCACGAGGAGGGTGTCGCCGGCGCGCACGCGGGGACGCCCGGCGGTGGCGAAGTCCCCGCCGCCGCACGAGGAGTTGTATGCGCATATCAGCCCCTCGAACGACGGCTCGATCTTCGCGCCCTCGAAGCCGTGCGGATAGACGTGGAACACCCTCCCGCCCTCGTAGGGCACCGGCTCGGGCCGGGTCCGCACGGTCACGGTCCTGGCCGCCTCGCTGATCACGCCGTCGGGATCCGTCATCACGAACCGCGCCTCGTACGCGGTGTCGGGCTCGAGGTCGAGGATGCTCCCGGCGAACATGTTCGGGACGACGACGTCGAACTGGTTGCCCACCGAGATCCGCTCGCCCTGGAGGCGCAGGAGCGGGAGCGCCGGCGACCACGCCGTCCCGCCCTGCGGGCGGTACGACACCTCCACCGCGGCGTTCCGGTTGTCGTCGCCCTCGATGAGCCACTCGAAGCCCAGGTTGATCAGCGTCGGCGGCTCGACGACGAGCTCTCCCGCCGCGACCGCGTCCCCCGGCGGCCCTCCGCGCTGCGCCAGGACGACGTTGCCGCCCCCGAGGTGCGGCGTGCCGATGGGCGACAGGCCCAGGGCGACGATGCAGATGAGCAGACCGGCCCTCTTACGCACGGACAACCTCCCTTTCTGCGGCCCGGCAGCGCATGCCGGCACCGTCGAGCCCGGTTTCAGGCTATCATCCGAGCGTCGCCCGCGTGCAGGGCGGCACGGCGGAAGCCGGGAACACGAGCTCGCTCGACGCGGGTTCAAGGGGAGAAATGCCATGTCAACGTCACGAAACCTGATGTCCACGTTGTTCGCCTGCGCCGTCCTCGTGCTGGCGGCGTCCGCCGCCGAGTCGCAGACGGCGGGCGGAGCCGCCGGCAACACGATCACCGGCGAGGGCCTGCCGAACCCGACCGCGACGGTCATCGCGAACTGGGGCGACCTGCCCGAGGGCCGCGAGTGGGGCTCGACCGCCGGCGTCGACATCGACCCCATCGACGGTCAGCTCTGGGCCTACGAACGCTGCGGGGCCGGCTCGTTCGGCGCGGGCGTGCCCATCAACTGCGACTCGAACCCCGTCGACCCCATCTTCAAGTTCGACCGCGACACCGGCGAGGTGCTGGCGAACTTCGGCGGGGGCATCATGGTGACGCCGCACGGCATCCACGTGGACGCCGACGGCAACGTCTGGGTGACCGACTTCGCGGGGAACGCGGAGGGGACCAAGGGCCACCAAGTCCACAAGTTCAGCCCCGACGGCGAGCTCCTGATGAGCCTCGGCACCGCAGGCCAGCCGGGGACCGGCCCCAACCAGCTCAACCAGCCGAACGACGTGGTCACCGCGCCGGACGGCAGCATCTTCGTCGCCGACGGCCACAGCGGCCAGGGCATGACCACCAACCAGGCGATAGCGGCGGGACGCGAGGCGGGCCTCACCGGCCGCATCCTGAAGTTCGCCCCCGACGGCACGTTCATCAAGGAGTGGGGGCGCATCGGCACCCTTCACGGCGAGTTCCGCACCCCCCACGCCGTGGAGTTCGACTCGCAGGGGCGCCTCTTCGTCGCGGACCGCGGCAACCACCGCATCGAGATCTTCGACCAGGACGGCAACTACCTCGACTCGCTCTACTCGCACGGGCGCATCAGCGGCATCTTCATCACCGCCGACGACATGCTGTACTCGATCGACTCGGAGTCGAGCATGACCAGCCACGCCAACTGGATGAACGGCGTGCGCATCGGGCCCGTCGACGAGGACCGCGTCATCGGCTTCATCCCGCCGTTCGACGCGGAGACGCGGCCGTACCAGGGGGCGGCCGGCGAGGGCGTCGCGGTCGACGCGGACGGCAACGTGTTCGCGGCCGAGGGGCCGAACTCGCTGCGCTTCGCGGGCGGCGCGTTCACGAAGTACGCGGTCGACGCCCAGTAGCGGAGAGGCGTGCGGCGGCGGTCGCCCGGGCAGCCGTCTGCCGCCCGGCGACCGCCGCTGGTCCGGGCGGCGCCTCCGCCCGGACTCCCCGCGCTGCCCGGCCGTGCCGGAACCGGGCTTCACCAGGTAGTTCTTCTGGAGCTGGTCGCTGATCATGCGATCCGCGCTCCCCGGCTGTGCCGGAACCGGGCTTCACCGCTCCTGCATCCCCCGCCTCCCGCCCTCTCGCTCTCCGTCGAAGGGTCCGATTTCCCGCGCGAACCGAGGCCGACACGTCGCATTCTTCGCGCGGCCGCCCGGTCCGGCGAACAAACGGCTGCAACATGACGTAACGTTCTCCGTATAGACACGTGCGCGATAACCTCGGGTCCGCGACACGCACGAGCGGGCAGCCGGCGGAGGCCTCATGACCGGCGACACGCAGAACGCCGCGGCACCCTCCGGGGCGATCGAGATCCGGGGCCTTCGCCACACCTACCGGGGCGGGCACACCGCCCTCGACGGCGTCGATCTGGCCTGCGGCGCCGGCCTGTTCGGCCTGCTCGGCCCCAACGGCGCGGGCAAGAGCACCCTCATGCGCATCGTCTGCACCCTGATCGCGCCCACCGCGGGGGAGGTCAGGGTGTGCGGGCACGACGTCACCCGCGCCCCCCGGGCGGTCCGCGCGCGGCTCGGCTATCTGCCGCAGGACTTCGGGGCGTGGCGGCTGCACCGCGTCGAGGAGGTGCTCGACACCCTGGCGCAGCTCTCCGGCATGCTCGACCGGAAGAAGCGCCGGGCCCGCGTCGCCGAGGTCCTCGACCAGGTCGGTCTCGGCGAGGTCGCCCACCGCAAGGTGAAGAAGCTCTCGGGGGGGATGGTGCGCCGGCTGGGGGTGGCCCAGGCCCTGGTCCACGAGCCGGACGTGCTGGTGGTCGACGAGCCCACCGTCGGCCTCGACCCGGAGGAGCGCATCCGCTTCCGGCAGTTGATGAGCGGGCTGGGGCGCGAGCGCACGATCCTGCTGTCGACCCACATCGTCGCCGACCTGGGGGCGGGCTGCCGCGAGATCGCCCTGCTCGACGCCGGCCGCATCGCCTTCCAGGGCCCGCCGTCGAAGCTGCTGGGGCTGGCGGCGGGACAGGTCTTCGAGGTGACAGCGACAATGGCGGAAGCCGAAGCCATCGAGAGCCGCCACGAGATCGTCTCGAGCAGCGTCTCGGACGGTCAGGTGACGCTCCGCGGGGTGGCGGGCGGCGAGCCGCTGCCGACGGCGGCGGCGCCGGTGGCCGAGCCCACCCTGGAGGAGAGCTACCTCGCGTTCATGGCCGCCCGGGGCCGCACCGCGGCGGCCCGGCAGCAGGCCGGGACCGCAGCCGAGGGGGAGGCGCAATGATGCGGCCGCCGATGATTCTCGCCATCGCCCGCGCCGAGATCCGTTCCGTGCGGCGCCTCGTCCGCTACTGGGTGTTCGCCCTCCTGTCGGTGGCGTTCACCTTCCTGGCCTACGGCTACTACGCGGTCATCCACACCCTCGCGTCGCGGTTCTCGGCCACCGTCGGCGCGGTCGGGCCGCGCTACCTGATGTCGGGGGTGGGCCTGTACTTCGTGGTCATCTTCCTGCTGGGCCTGATCTTCCTCGCCTTCGACGTCAGGGCCCGGGACGAGCGCGAGCGCATCGCCGAGGTGCTCGACTCACGCCCCGTGTCGAACCCCGAGTTCCTCGCCGGCCGCGCCCTCGGCCTGGTGGCGATGGCCTGGGGGCCCGTGCTCTTCACGGCGATGGCGCTGCAGGCGCTCGGCGCCCTGGCGGTGGGGCTCGACTGGTACGGGGGCGAGCCCATCGAGCCGTACTCCCTGGCGGGGTTCCTGCTCGCCGCGCTGTCGATGTTCACGCTCTGGTGCTCGGTCGTCATGCTGCTCGCGGTCCTCGTCCGCAACCGCCTGGTGGTCGCACTGGCCGCGCTCGCCCTCGTCGGGCTCCAGCTCTGGATGCAGTTCCGGCTGCCGATCTACCTCCAGCCGGCGCTGGGCATGCTCAACTTCGAGATGGCGTCCGACCTCGTGCCGAGCCTCGCCGGCGGCGTCGGCGTCGGGCAACGCATCGCCGCGTTGGTGATGGCGGCGGGGTGCCTGGCCCTCGCGGCGGCTTTCCATCCGCGCCGGGACGGCGGATCGCGCTCGCGGCGCATCACCCTCGGCGGCGGGCTGGCGGCCGCGGCCGCCGTGCTCGTCGCCGCGCTGACCTGGCAGGCGGCGGGCGCGATGGACGACCGCGCCGCCTGGCTCGCCGCGCACGAGGCGCGCCGCGACGACCCGCGCGCCGACGTGCAGGCGGTCGCCGGCGCGGTGCGCGTCGAGCCGGGCCGGCAGCTCGCCCTCGACCTCGAGATCACGGTGCAGGCGCCGCCCGACCGGGGCCTCGACACGCTGCTCTTCACCTTTAACCCGGGGCTCGCGGTTGAGCGCGCGGCGGCCGGCGGCGAAGAGGCGACCTGGACGCATGACGCCGGGCTGCTGGAGATCACGCCCGCGCGCGCGCTGGCACCGGGCGCGGAGGCCACGATCGCCTTGTCGGCCGCCGGCCGACCCGACGTCGGTTTCGGCTACCTCGACTCGGCGTTAGATCTGCCCGGCGCCACCATGATGGATGCCCAGATCGCCTTGATCGGGGCCGACCCCGGCGTGTTCGACCGGCGCTACGTCGCGTTGATGCCGGGCCTCGGCTGGCTGCCGCACGCCGGCAGCGACGTGCCCGCGGGCGACCCGCGGACGCACCCCGCCGACTACTTCGAGGTCGACCTCGAGGTCGAGGTCCCGGAGGGCTGGCTGGTGGCGGGCCCCGGCCGGCGGCAGACCCTCGGCTCGGGCGACGGCGCGGCCCGCTTCCGCTTCCGGCCCGGCGCGCCGGTGCCGCACGTCGGGCTGCTGGCCTCGCGCTTCGAGCGGCGCGCGATCGAGGCGGCGGGGGTCGAGCTCGAGATCCTCGTCCACCCGGGGCACGACCGCAACCTGCACCTCTTCGCGGACGCCGCGGGCGAGATCCGGCAGCGCATCGACGAGATCCTCACCGACGCCGAGCGGCTCGGCCTGCCGTACCCCTACGACGGCCTCACCCTGGTCGAGTCGCCGACCGTCCTGCGCGGCTACGGCGGCGGCTGGCGCATGGACACGACGCAGGCGCTGCCGGGGCTGCTGCTGCTGCGCGAGAACGGCTTCACGACCTCGCGCTTCGAGCTCGGGTTCATCGATCCGGAGAGCTTCGAAGGGCGCGACGGCGGGCTGGCCCGCGCCAAGGTGGAGGCCCTCGAGCGGTTCTTCGAGAACGACGTCAGCGGCGGCAACCTGTTTCTCGGCGGGTCCCGCAACTTCCTGCTCTTTCAGACCGGCGCGCGGGGCGAGGGCGCCCTGGCCGTCGACTTCGTGCTCGACGAGCTCGTCAACCGGCTGCTGACCGGCAAGGCGGGCTACTTCTCGCCGTTCATGTTCGGCCAGGAGGGCAACGCCATGGTCGGCGAGATCATCGTCGACATGATGACGGGCAGCATGGACACGGCCGCCGACGCGGTGCTGTCGGCGGCATCCGACCGCCCCTCGGTCTGGGACCGCGCCCTCGGGGCGCCGCTGGCCGAGCTCGACCCGGCCGGGGACGCGGCAGGGGCGTTCAACGTCCTCGCCCTCAAGGGCCGGGCGATCGCGCGCTCGATTCTCGACGGCCTGGGTCGCGAGAAGACGGCGGCGCTGCTGGCCGAGCTGCGGGCCCGCTACCGCGGCCGGCAGTTCACCGCGGCCGAGCTGGCGCGGGTCGCGGCGGAGCTCGACACCGACCTCGAGCCGTTGATCGGCGACTGGCTGCACGACGCGGCACTGCCCGGCTTCGTCGCCTCGCCGGTCGTGGTCGAGCGGCTGGCCGACGACGAACGGGGCGTTCCCCGCTACCAGACGCGCGTCCACGTGCGCAACGACGAGGCCGTCCCGGGCCTGCTGCGCATGCGCTACGCCACCGCCGGGGACGACGAGGCGAACGTCTGGCAGGAGACCGAGCCGGTGCGGGTGGCCGGCCGCGACACGGTCGAGATCGGGATGCTGAGCGCGGCGCCGCCCGTCGAGCTGTGGCTGCAGCCGTACCTGTCGCTCAACCGGCAGGATGTCCAGTTGACCCTGCCGCGGGTCGATCCGGAGGCGCAGGTCCGCGCCGAGCCCTTCCTCGGCAGCCGCCCCAGCGCGTGGCGGCCGGCGGTGACGACGGACATCGTGGTCGACGATCTCGACCCGGGGTTCTCCGTCGAGTCCGACGAGGAGCGGAACGGCGTGCGCCTCGCCGGCGGCCTGTCGAGCTTCTTCCTGCCGCCGGTCGACATGGACCAGGGGCTGCCGGAGGCGAGCGGGTTCACCGGCACGCCCACGGAGTGGGGCCGGCGGGAGGCCCCCGCGAGCTGGGGAAAGTACCGCCACACGATGGCCGTGGTCCGGAGCGGCGCCGGCGACCGTCGGGCCGTCTTCGCGGCCGAGCTACCGCGGGCGGGGCGCTGGCGCCTGGCCCTGCACCTTCCCGAACCGACGACGCGGCAGGGCGGCGGGTCGCCGGCGCCGAACGTCCAGATCAACGTCTCGACGGGGCTCGGCAGCCTCGGGACCTACGACCTGACCCTGCTCGCGGGCGGCGACGAGCGCGCCCTGGAGTTCGACGCCGCCGCGGCCGAGACCGGCTGGAACACCCTGGGCGACTTCGACCTGCCGCGGGGCGCGGCGCGCGTCGTCCTGTCCAACCGGTCGTCCGGCCGCGTCGTGATCGCCGACGCCGTTCGATGGCGGATGGTCGGCGAGGACTCCCTGTAAGGTTGGTTGGGGTGCCCAGCGGAGCCGTAGGCGACGATGGGCGGGCGAGGGCGGTGATCGACGACAATTCGCCAACTGCGCTCAGGCCCGGCCAGCTTTCGGGGGCTTCGCGCGCCGATGCCCCGGCAAGGCGGTTTCCGTCAGCGTCCGTCGAGGACCCGCAGATGCCCCACCGTCCGATCCGCGTCCCCCCGCCCTCGGCCCGGCTGCTGCCGGTCCTGCTCCTCGGCGCGGCCGCCGCCTGCGCTCCCGCCGGCGGCGGCGAGCCCTCGTCGGTCGAGTTCCGCATCCCGGTGGAGGTCGCCGAGGTGGGCACCGACGACGTCGAGGACCTCATCGTCGCCACCGGCACCCTGCGCACCGAGGAGAACGTCGTCCTCAGCGTGGAGACCCCCGGCTTCCTGGTGCTGGGGCGGGACCGGACGGGGGCGCGGCTCGTCGAGGGCTCGACCGTCTCCGAGGGGCAGCTCGTGGCCGAGATCACCGGCGAGGACGCCCGGCTCGCGGCCGGCCTCGAAGCGACCCGTCAGCACCTGGAGAACGCCGAGGAGGAGATGAACCGGCGCCGGATGCTCTTCGACCGGGGGCTCATCACCGAGGAGGAGTACCGGCGCACCCGGGTCACCTACGAGGACGCGCGGCGCAATTTCGAGCTCAGCCAGCGCGCCGACGAGAAGACCCGGCTGACGACGCCCCTCGCCGGGGTCGTCCTCGAGCTGGCGCGCGACGAGGACGGCTTTCCGATCGCCGACGGCCAGATGGTCCTGGCCGGCTTCGAGGTCGCGCGCATCGCCCCCATCGGCCGGTTGATCGCCGACGTCGACCTGGTGGGCCCCGAACTCGCGCGGGTCCGGCCCGGCCAGCCCGTCCGCATCCGCCACTACGCCTTCGACGACCTGACGGTCGCGGGCCGGATTCTGCGGCTGTCGCCCACCATGGACCCCGAGAAGCACACCTTCCGCGCCGAGGTCGGGGTCGACAACGCCCGCCGGCTCCTGCGGCCCGGCATGTTCATCGAGGCCGCGATCGTCGCCGAACGCCGCACCGGCGTCGCGGTGGTGCCGCGCGACGCGGTCACCGAACGCGCGGGCCGCGACGTGGTCTTCGCGCTCGACGGCCAGCGGGCGGTGCGCCGCGACGTCGCCCTGGGCCTCGGCGACGACTTCCGGGTCGAGGTGCGCGAAGGGGTCGAACCCGGCGAGCGCATCGTCGTGCGCGGGCTCGAGACGCTGACCGACGGGACCCGCGTGCGGGTGGTGGGCGCCCCGTGACCGACCCCGGCGACGTCCCGCGCCGCGGCGGCGACGGCCGCGCGGACCCCCTTCGCGGGCCGGCGGGCCCCGCCGTGTCGGTCGCCGCCCTCGCCACCCGGCGCCCCGTCGCCGTCACCGTGTTCGCCGCCGCCGTGGCCCTGGTCGGCGCGCTGGCGTGGCGGCAGCTTCCGGTCGACCTCCTTCCCGATCTCCAGAGCCCCACCATCGTCGTCTCCGTGCGCTCGGGAGACCGCCCCCCCACCGAGATGGAACGGCTCTACGGCGAGCAGGTCGAGCAGCGCCTGTTCACGGTGCGGGGCATCCGCGAGGTGTCGCAGGTCGCGCGCACGGGCCGGCTGGTGGCGACGGTGGTGTTCGACTGGGACGCCGACCTCGACCTGGGCCTCATCGACGTCCAGAAGGCGGTCGGCCCGGTGAGCGCCGACCCCGATGTCGACGAGGTGCTGGTGCGCCGCCTCGATCCGCGGGAGGCGCCGATTCTCACGCTGGGCCTGGTGGCCCCGGCGGGGCGCCCGGACCTCGCCGAGCTGCGCCGCCTCGCCCGGCGGCAGGTCGCGCCCGGCCTCGAGGCGCTGCCCGGCGTGGCCGAGGTCCTGGTGACGGGGGGCCGCGAGCAGGAGGTCCGGGTGCTGCTGGACCGGTACCGGCTCGAGGCCTTCGGCATCACCCTGGCCGACGTGGAGAACCGGCTCGTCTCCGAGAACCAGGACATCTCCGCCGGCACCCTCGAAGAAGGCACGCAGGTCTACCTGGTGCGGGGGATGTCGCGGTTCCGCCGGCCCGGGGACGTCGAGCGGGTGGTGGTGCGCTACGTCACCGGCGGCGACGGCGGCCGGCAGGCGATCCGCGTGTCCGACCTCGGCGCGGTGACGATGGTCGACCGGGAAATCGATCACCTCGTCCGGGTGAACGGCGTCGAGGGCGTGGGGCTCGCGATCTTCAAGGAGGCGGGGTCGAACACGGTGCAGGTGTCGGCGACGGTGCGCGAGGCCCTGGCCGGGCTGGCCGAGGACCTGCCCGGCGTCGAGCTCACCGAGGTGAGCGACGACGCGGCCCTCGTCGTCGACGCGCTGGCCGACCTGCGGACCGCGGCGGGCCTGGGGGTGCTGCTCGCGGTGGCCGTGCTCGCGGTCTTCCTGCGTTCCGCCGGGGCCACCCTCGTCGTCACCGCCGCCGTCCCCGTGTCGATCCTCGCCGCCCTCTTCCTGATGCGGTTCGCCGGCCAGAGCCTGAACATCGTCACCTTGGGGGGGCTGGCCCTGGGGGCGGGCATGCTCGTCGACAACGCCATCGTGGTGGTGGAGAGCATCTACCGGCGCCTGTCCGGGGGCGACCCCGCGCCGGCGGCGGCCGCGGCCGGCGCCGGCCAGGTGGCGGGCGCCATCACCGCGTCGACCCTCACCACCTGCGTCGTCTTCCTCCCGGTCCTGTTCGTCGAGGGTCTGGCCGCGCGGCTCATCGAGGGCATCGCCTTCGCGGTGGCGGCGTCCCTGCTCGCGTCGCTGGCCGTCGCGATGCTGCTGATACCGGCGCTGGCGGGCTGGTTCCTGCCGCGCACGAGGGCCCTCAGTGCCGCGGGCGGCGAGGCGGTTCCCGGCTACCGCCGCGCCCTCCAGGGCCTCGTCCGCGGTCTGCTGCGCCGCCCCCTCGCCACCGTGCTGGCCGCGGCGGTCGTGGCCGGGCTCGGGGCGTGGCGGCTCGCGGGGCTGGGCACCGAGCTGCTCCCGCCGTCCGACCCGCGGCAGTTCTCGCTGCGGGTCGTCGGGCCGCCGGCCCAGCGGGTCGAGTCGACGGCGCGGGTCGCCGAGGGCCTCGAGGCGCTGATCGGGCAGGCCGGCGGGGAACACCTGCGCGCGGTGCTGTCCGAGGTGGGCCGGCTGCCCGAGGACGACCGCATGATACGCACGGAGCTCGTCGAGGAGAACACGGCGCGGCTCACCATCCGCATGGCCGCCGAGGGGCCGACGGGCCGCCAGCTCGCGGCCCGCCTCGCCCCCGAGATCGAGGCGCTGGCCTCGATGGAGGTCGATTGGGAGGTCGGCTCGTCCGCCCTCGCCGGCGCGCTCGGCACGGGCGGCCCGCCGGTGGTCGTGGAGATCTCCGGGCAGTCGCTGCCCGACCTGCGGCGCGGTGCCGAGATGGTCAGGCGGCGCCTCGCGCGGCTCGGCGAGCTGTGGGACGTCCGCTCGTCGTTCGAGGGCGGTCCGCCGGAGCTGCGCGTCGAGCTCGACCGCGCCATGGCCGACGGCCTCGGCGTCGACCTGGAGATGCTCGCCCGCGTGCTCGAGACGAGCCTCGACGGACGCGACGTGACGCGGTTGACGATGGGCGACGAGGAGCGCCCGGTGACCCTGCGCCTGCCGACCCCGCGGCGGGAGGACCTCGCCCACCTGGTGTTCCGCAACCAGACGGGCCGGCCCATCGCGATCGACGAGGTCGCCCGCTTCGCCGAGGCGGAGGGCGCCCGCGAGATATTCCGCCGCGACCAGCGGCGCACCGCCCGGGTGAGCGCCGAGATCGCGGACGGCGCCGCCGCCCCGGACGCCGTCGCCGCGGTGGCCGCGGCCCTCGCCGATGCGCCCCTGCCGCCCGGCCTGCGGGCCGAGCTGCGGGGCGAGGAGGAAGAGCGCGTCCGCACCTTCGGCGAGCTGCGGCTGGCCGGCGTCCTCGCCCTCGTGCTCGTGGTGATGGTGCTCGCGGGGACCTTCGAATCGCTGCTGCACCCGGTGACGGTGCTCGCCGCGATCCCCCTCGCGCTGGTCGGGGTCGCCGCGGTCCTCGTGCCGGCGGGCCGGCCCATCGGAGTGATGGCGGCGATGGGGCTCATCGTGCTCGCGGGGGTCGCGGTCAACGACGCGGTGCTGCTGCTGGCGACCGCGCGCCAGGCGATGGCGCGGGGCGCCGCGCGCATCGACGCCCTGGTGCAGGCGGCCGGCATCCGGTTGCGCCCCATCGTGATGACCACGCTGACCACGGTGCTGGCCCTCCTCCCCCTCGCCCTCGGGGCCGGCGAGGGCGCGGAGCTGCGCGCCCCCATGGCCGTGACCATCATCGGCGGCATCCTGGCGTCCACCGTGGGCTCGCTGCTCGTGCTGCCGTGCCTCTATCTCGTACTGGACCGGTTGACGGGCCGCGGGGAGACCCTGCCCGGCGCGCCGACCGGCGGCGCGCACGGTTGACAGACGTGTGCCCTGGCCGGGCACAGGGTCAAGGGCGCTTGGGGGGAACATGAATCTGGAGGTCATCGGGGCGGCGGTGGCGGTTGTCTGCGCGCTGTTGTGGATCCGGCGCGACATGCGGCACGACGTTGCCGAGGTGCGCCGCGACCTGACCACGCTGCGCAGCGACCTGACCGCACAGATCGCGGCCCTCGACACGCGCATCGACCACATCCTGCCCGCCGACCCGAAACCCTCGTCCTGATGAACCTGCCCATTCGACGGCCCGTCGCGGTCGCGATGTTCTTCCTCGCCATCGTCATGATGGGGGCGGTGGCGTGGCAGCGCCTGCCCGTCGAGCTGTTCCCCGCCTTGGCCGGCGACCGCCTGTTCGTCACCTTCTCGCGGCCCGGCAGCGAGTCGCAGGTCGTCGAGCGCGAGATCCTCTTGCCGCTTCAGGCGCGCGTCGCCGCCCTGCCCCGGGTGTCGGAGAGCTGGGCCGAGATTGGCGGCTCCTCCGGCCGCTATCAGGTGCGTTTCGAGCCCGGCGCCGACCTCAGGGTGCGCGAGCTCGAGCTGCAGCGCATCGCCGCCGCCCTGCAGCGCGCGCAGCCGCGCGGGACCAGGGTCACGGTGTCGTCGTTCGACACGTCGCTGCTCGCGAGCTTCGCGATGATGGTCCACGTCCTCGGCGGCGGGGACCGCGACGCGCTGCACGACCTGGTGGCCGAGCGGGTGGCCCCGCGGTTCGCGGCCGTCTCCGGGGTCAGCCAGGCGACGACGGGGGGCGGGGCCGGGCGCCAGGTGACGGTGGCCGTCGACCCCGACCGCACCGCCGCCCTCGGCGTGACCACCGAGGACGTCACCAGCTCCGTCAACCGCGCGGTCGGCCGCCTGCGGTTCCTCGGCAAGCTGGAGAGCGGGGCGGGGCGCATGCCCGTCCTCCTCGACGGACGCCCCCCCGGGCTGCGCTCGCTCGGGGAGGTCCGCGTCGACCCCGAACGCCCCGTGCGGCTGCGGCACGTGAGCGACCTGCGTTACGGTTCGGGGCGCGAGGAGGTCCGTTTCCGGGTCAACGGGCAGCCCGCGGTGGGGGTGATCGTCTTTCAGGAGGAAGGCGCCAACCTCGTCCGGCTCGGCCGCCGGCTCCGCGCCCGGGCGGCCGAGCTTCGCGACGAGCTGCGGCCGCTGGGCCTGGACGTGGTCGTCGGCTTCGACGCCGCGGAGCTCGTGGAGGACCAGATTGCCCGGCTCGCGCGCCTGGGGGCGTCGGGCTTCGCCGTCGCGCTGGTGGTGCTGTTCCTCTTCCTGCGGGGCTGGCGCGCGGTGGCCGTCGTCGCGGTGGCGGTGCCGGTGAGCCTGCTGGCGGCGCTGGCGATGCTGTATCTCGTGGGCCAGTCGCTGAACCTGATCACGATCTTCGGGCTGGCCCTCGCGGTCGGGCTGCTGGTGGACAACAGCGTGGTCGTGTACGAGGCGGTGCAGCGCCGGCTCGAGCGCGGCGCCGACGCCGGCACCGCGGTGCGGGACGGCCTGCGGCGCACGGTGCGGGCCATCGTCGCGGCCAGCGCGACCACCGCGGCCGTCTTCCTGCCCCTCGGCCTCGTCGACTTCGACGACGTCCTGGCGCGCGAGCTGATCGAGGTGGTGGCGCTCTCCATCCTGCTGCCCCTCGCCGCCTCCCTGGTGGTCGCGCTAGGGCTGGTGCCGCTGCTCGCGCACCGCCTCGCCGCCCCGGCCGCGCTGCGCCGGCTCGCCGACGCGCGCCGGCGCCGGGCCGCCCGCGGGGGCCTCGTCGCGCCGGACCCCGCGCGGCTCCTCTTCGGCGGCGTCGTGGCCGGCGCCCTCCGCCGTCCGTCGGCGTGGATCGCGGGCGCGGCGGCCGCGGTGCTCGTCACCGTCGTCATCGCCGTGCCGTGGGTCAGCGTGCAGACGGCGACCGCGGAGGCCCCGGAGGCCGACTCGGTGCAGTTCGCCACCCGGTTCTCCGCCGGTCAGGGCTCGATCGAGGCGGCCAGCCAGGCCATGGGCCGCCTGGAGCGCGCGGTGCTGGACCTCGAAGGCGTCGACACCGTGGAGGCGATGGTCCGCGAGGACGGCGGGTCGCTCACGGTGCAGCTCGCGGATCCGGCCGACAGGCCCGCGGGGTTCCGGGCCGCGCGCGTGCGGGCGGCGGTCCGCGAAGCCGCGCGCGAGGTGCAGGGGCTCGAAATCCTGCGCCCGGGCGAAGACGAGATGGGCGGCGGGTCCGGCGGCGGCGGCGCGGGACAGGCGGGACTGGGCGGGCTGCTTGGCGGGTCGCCGGCCGAGGTGGTGCTGTCGGGGCCGGACAGCGGACAGCTCGAGAGGCTGGCCGAGAGCGTCCGGACCCGGTTGGAGTCGATGCCGCAGGTCGATCAGGCCTGGCTGTCGGCCCGGCCCGGCCTGGAGGAGATCTGGGTCGAGCCGGACCGCCGCGCGTTCGAGGCGTTCGGACTGACCCTCGGCGACGTGCTGCCGTTCCTGCGGTTGGCGGGGCGCGAGGGCGAGCGCATGCAGACCGGCTTCGTCCTGCCGACCGGCCGCGAGCTGCCGCTCGTCGTGGAACGGCGCGACGCCCGGCGCCCGCGCGGGGCCAGCCGCGACCTGACCCGCATGCGCGTCCAGACCGAGACGGGGGTGGTGCCGGTGATGGCCCTGGCCTCGGTGCGCCGCATGCCGCCGCCGTCGACGATCGTGCATCACAACGGACGCCGCGAGCTGTCCGTGCTCTACCGGCTGTCGGGCGACGCGCCCGCGACGGGGCCCGGCCGCGTGGCGATCGAGGACCGGGTCGCCGCCGCCGTGCGCTCGGTGCCCCGCCCGAGCGGCTTCACCGTCGAGACCCCCGGCCGGGAGGAGGCCGCCAACTGGTTCCGGCGCATCCTCCTGCCGGTCGCGGCGCTGCTCTTTCTCGTCCTCGCGATGACGTTCGAGTCGCTCACCCTGCCGGTGCTCGTGCTGTTCGCGCTGCCGCTGACCCTGCTGGGGGCGGCGTGGGCCCTCGTGTTCGCCGGCATGCCCCTCGACATGATGGCGATGCTCGGGGCCTTGACGCTCTTCGGCCTGACCGTGAACCCGGCCATCCTGCTCGTCGACCGCATGCAGCAGCTCGTGCTCGGCGGCGGATGGAGCGCGGGCGCGGCGGCCCTCGCGGCGGTGCGCGAACGGACCCGGCCGGTGCTGATGACGACCGCGACGACGGTGGCCGCGCTGTGGCCGCTGGCCCTCGCGACGGGCCGCGAGAACGAGATCTGGCCGCCGTTCGCGACCATCGTCATCGGCGGGCTGGTGACGTCCGCCCTGCTCACGCTGCTGATCGTGCCGGTGGGCTTCGTCCTGCTCCGGAGGCTCGACCGGCTGTTCGGCCGGGTCGGCCCGTGGCTGGTGCTCGCCTGGCTCGGCGCCACCGCCGCCGCGGCCGGGGCGCTCATTGTCAGCGGGACGGTCACCTCGCTGCTCTGGCAGGTGGTCGTCAGCCTGCTCGTCGGCGGTGCGCTGCTGGCCGTCGTGGTGCTGGTCTTCCGTCCCCGGGACCTCCCCGAGCCCGCCGCGGACGGGGGGCCGCCGGCGCTCGACGTCCGGTGCCTGCGCAAGGTGTACGGGCTGCCGGGGCCGCTGCGCGCCGCCCTGCGCGCCCGGAAGGACTTCGCGGCGCGGGTGCTCGCGCGCGGCGGGCGGGCCTTCGACCCCGCCGATGCCCGCGACCGGCTGCTCCCGCTGGCCCTCGGCGCGGCGGGGGTGGGGTGGCTGGCCGTGCAGCTCCAGTCGCCCCTCTGGCGGCTGGTCCTCTGGATGGTCGCGGCGTCCCTGTGCTCGCGCCTCGTGCTGCAACTGCGCCGGGCGCGGGGCAGGGCCGACGCGGCCGGCGCCGTGCTGCCGGGCGGCGTCGAGGGCTGGGTCGCCGGGCTCGTTCCCTGGGGCGCCCTCGGGGTGTTCACGTGGGTCAACGCGATCGGGCCGCGCCTGTCGGGCGAGGCCGCCCCGGTGACCTTCGCCTCGCTCTTCCTCGTCGCGATCTTCTCGTTCGGCCTGGCCGTGGGGCAGGCGGCCCGCCGCAGCGCCCGGCGGCAGTCGAGCGGCGCCCTCGGCCCCCGCGCCGCCCGCGGGTGGCTGCGCGCCCCGAGGAGCCTGTGGCGGCGGTGGGCGTTGCGGATCGGCGGCCTCGACCTGCCCGCGAACCCGGTCCTCGCCCTGGCCGGCGTCGGCTTCGCGGTCGAGCGCGGCATGGTGGGCGTGCTGGGCCCCAACGGCGCGGGGAAGACCACGCTGCTGCGGCAGCTCGCGGGGGTGCTCGACCCCACGCGCGGGACCATCGGCCTCGGCGGCGTGCCGCTGCGGGCGATCCAGCGGTACCTCGCGCGCTGGGTGGGGTATCTGCCGCAGGACGCGGGCTTGCCGGGGGCCATGACCCCGCGCGAGTACCTGTCCTGGTTCGCGGCGCTCTACGACCTGCCGCGCGACGTCCGCGCGGAGCGGGTGGACGCCCTGCTCGCGGAGGTCGGGCTGGCCGGCAAGAGCGACGAGCCGATCAAGTCGCTGTCGGGCGGCATGCGCCAGCGGGTCGCGGTGGCCCGCACGCTGCTGCGCCTGCCCCCGGTCATCGTCGTCGACGAGCCCACCGTCGGCCTCGACCCCCGCGAGCGCATCCGTTTCCGCAACCTCCTGAGCCGCCTCGCCCGCGACCGCATCGTGCTGTTCTCGACCCACGTGGTCGAGGACGTCGAGGCGGCCTGCGAGCGGGTGCTGGTGCTGGCCCGCGGACGCCTGCTCTTCGACGGCGCGCCGCAGACGCTCGCCGACACCGCCCGCGGCCGGGTGTGGGCGCTGCGCACCGCGCCCGGCGCCGCGCTCGACCTGCCCGCGGGCGCGATCCGCGCCGAAGACACCCCGGCCGCGGACGGCTCGGTGGCGCACCGCGTGCTGGCCTTGGAGCCGCCGGGGGCCGCCGCCCGCCCGCTCGACGCGGGGCTCGAGGACGGCTACCTCTGGCTCCTCGGCGGAGGCGCAGAAAGGGCCCGATCGTGAGCCCGCCGGCCCGGCGGGCGGGCGCCTTCACGCCCGACGAACCCCGCCGCCTACGCACCCACGATTCCGACCGGCGTCCCGACTTCGGGCTCCTGCGCCTCGCCTTCGTGGTGGCGGGCGGCCGGCGCTTCTGGCTGCTGCCGCTGCTGCCGCTGCTGTGGCCGCTGTTCCAGGCCGCCGTGCTCCTCGCCGGGGCCGGCGAGGCCTTCGAGCCGGACTCGGCGCAGGGCACCCTGATCGGCCTGCCGCTGACCCTGCTCGCGGTCTTCCTCGGCGTCCGGATCATCGCGGGCGAGATAGACGCCCGCAGCCTCGAGATCGCCTACACGGTGCCGGGCGGCTGCGAGCGCGTATGGCGGGTCAAGCTCCTCGCGGCCGCGTCGATCCTCCTGGCGGGCGAGGCGCTCCTCGCCGCCGTCACCTTCGTCTTCTTCACGCCCTTCCCGTGGACCGCCCTCTACGGCGCCCTGCAGGCGGCGCTCTTCTACCTCGTGCTCTCGATGGGCATGGCCACGCTGTTCCGCAGCGAGACGGCCGGGGCCATGGCCGTGGCCGCGATCCTGGGGCTGAACGGGCTCCTCTCCGGCTTCGGCGAGAACCAGATCCGGATCTCGCCGTTCTGGAACCCCGCCGCCCTCGAGGACGCCGACCCGACCGAGCTCTTCGCGTGGACGCTGCAGAACCGCATCGGCATGGTGCTGGCGATGGCCGCCATCCTCGGGCTCGCCTTCATGCGGGCCAACCGCCGCGAGCGGATGCTCGGCGGCTGATGCGGTCGGCGAGCCCGCCATCGACGCCGCAGAGCGTCCGACAGCGAAGGAGACAGCCAGACGCGGCGCAAGCTGACGGATGGCGGCGACGCGCAACGGGACCGATTGCGCAGCCGCCCGCCGTAGTCCGACCTGTGGGGGCCCCTCACCGCTCCTGCATGTGGGGGTAGCGGTAATCGCGCACCGGCACGAACGTCTCCTTCGTGGTGCGGGTGCTGACCCAGCGCAGCAGGTTCTGCGCGCTGCCCGCCTTGTCGTTGGTGCCCGAGGCGCGCGAACCGCCGAAGGGCTGCTGCCCCACCACCGCGCCCGTCGGCTTGTCGTTGATGTAGAAGTTGCCGGCGGCGTGCCGCAGCCGGTCGGCGGCGAGGCCGATGGCCGCCCGGTCGCGGCCGAAGATCGCCCCGGTGAGCCCGTAGGGCGACGTCCGGTCGCAGATGTCCAGCGTCTCCTCGTAGTCGCCGTCCTTGTAGACGTGCACCGTGAGCACGGGCCCGAACAGCTCGGTCTCCATGGTGACGTACCGGGGGTCGCGGGCCTGGATGATCGTCGGCGAGATGAAGTAGCCGGTGCTGTCGTCGCACACGCCCCCGCAGATCACGTCGGCGTCGCCGTCGGTCCGCGCCGCGTCGACGTAACCCTTCAGCTTGTCGTACGACGCCTTGTCGATGACCGCGCCCATGAAGTTGGTGAAGTCGGTCACGTCCCCGTAGGCGATCGCCTCGACCTCGGCGACGACCTCGTCCCGGCACCGGTTCCACAGGCTCTCGGGCACATAGGCGCGGCTCGCGGCGCTGCACTTCTGCCCCTGGTACTCGAACGCCCCCCGGATGAGGTTCGCGGTCAGCTCATGGGGGTCGGCCGAGGCGTGGGCGAACACGAAGTCCTTGCCCCCGGTCTCGCCGACGATGCGCGGATAGCTGCGGTACCCGGCGATGTTGCCCCCGACGGCGCGCCACATGCCCTGGAACACCTCGGTGCTGCCGGTGAAGTGCACGCCCCCGAGGTCGGGGTGGGCCATGGCGGGTCCGCCGATCTGCCCGCCCGAGCCCGGCACGAGGTTGATGACCCCCGGCGGCAGCCCCGCCTCCTCGAGCAGCTTCATCAGCCAGTAGGCCGAGAACACCGCGGTCGACGCGGGCTTCCACACGACGGTGTTGCCCATCAGCGCGGGGCTCGTCGGCAGGTTGCCGGCGATGGAGGTGAAGTTGAACGGGGTGACCGCGAGGACGAACCCCTCCAGCGCGCGGTACTCGACGTAGTTCCAGATGCCGGCCGCGCTCTCCGGCTGCTGCCCGTATATCTCGGGCAGGTACGAGACGTTGAACCGCCAGAAGTCGATGAGCTCGCACGCCGCGTCGATCTCGGCCTGGAACACCGTCTTGCTCTGGTTCAGCATGGTGGCGGCGTTCACGATCGGCCGGTAGCGGCCCGCGAGCAGCTCCGCCGCCTTGAGGAAGATGGCCGCGCGCGACTCCCACGACATCCCGCTCCACTCGGAACGCGCGGCGGCCGCCGCCGCGATCGCCTGGTTCACGGTGTCGGCGTTCCCGCGGTGGTACGTGGCCACCTGCTTCTGGTGGTCGTGGGGCAGGATGCAGGCGCCGAGGTCGCCGGTGGTCACCTCGCGGCCGCCGATGATGAGGGGGATCTCCACCGAGCCGGCGGCGAACGTCTGGAGCTGCGACTTGAGCGCGGCCTTCTCGGGCGAGCCGGGCGCGTAGCCGAGCACCGGTTCGTTGCGGGGGGCGGGCACCGTGACACGGGCGTTGTTCATCGAAGGGACTCCTACAGCGCGAACACGAAGGTAACGGGAAACGTTCTATTGTGCCACAGGCGGGGCGCCCGCCGCTCCCGAAACCACGTCGCACAATAGTCGCACCATCACGGAATGTTGACCGCCTCCCACGTTCGGGATAGACTCGGGCGGCCATCTTGAGACTCAGTTTCACTTGACGCCGCCGACGGTGGAACGCCGAGCCACCGGCACCAGGAGCCATTCCCGTGCACCAGGGCCTCCACACCCTCGACCAGCTTCCCATCGGCGACGGCGCCGTGATCCACCGCGTCGGGGGCGCGCCGCGCGTGGCGCGGCGGCTGATGGAGATGGGGCTGCTGCCCGGCACCCGCATCGAGGCGGTGGGCCGGGCGCCGCTCGGCGACCCCCTCGAGGTCCGTCTGCGCGGCTACCTGTTCTCGCTGCGCCGGGCCGACGCCGCCCACATCCAGCTCCTGCCGGACGGCCGCGCCGACCTCGCGGAGACCGGAGGCGGCGACGCCGAGCCGGCCCGACTGCCGGCGCACGACCCGTCGGCCAAGCCGGCCTCCGGCGAAGACGGGGGCGCCCGCGTCCCCCGCGTGCTGGTGGCCGGGAACGCCAACTCGGGCAAGACCACCGTCTTCAACGCGCTGACGGGCGCGCGCGCGCACATCAGCAACTACCCCGGCGTCACCGTCACCCGGGCCTCGCGCCAGGTCACCCTGCCCAACGGCGGCCCCGTCGAGATCGTCGACCTGCCCGGCACCTACAGCTTCACCGCCAACTCGCCCGACGAGCAGGTGGCGGTCGACGCGGTGCTCGGCCGGCACGACGGCCCGCCGGACGCCGTCGTGGTGGTGGTCGACGCCGGCGTCATCGAGCGGGCGCTGTACCTCGTGCTGCAGATCGCCGAGACGGGCATCCCCGTCATCGTGGCCCTCAACATGATGGACGAGGCGGAGGCGGCGGGGGCCGATTTCGACGCGGATCGGCTGGCGGGCTGGCTGGGGGCCAGGGTGGTCCCGACCGTCGCCTCGAAGGGCGTCGGGTTCGACGCCCTCCGCGACGCGATCGGCGACGCGGTGGCGCTGGCGCCGCGCCCCGACGAGGCGTGGACGGGCCTGCCGCCGGAGGCCGAGCGCGACGTGTCGACGGTGACGCGGGCCCTCGCCGACGCCGATTTCGGGAACACCCCGGCGGTCCGCCGGGCCTGGGCGCTGTGGTCGCTGCTGTCGCTCGACACCGACGACGGCGCGGCGAGCGGCCTGCCCGCCCCGGTGCTGCGCAAGGTCCACGCGCTCCGCCGGAACGCCGCCGCCGCCGAGCGGCGGCTCGACGAGGAGATCATCGCCGCCCGCTACCGCTGGACGGAGGCGGTGGCCCGCGACGTCAGGACCGTCCGGCGCCAGGACACCCGCACCTGGACGAAGAAGATCGACGACGTGCTGACCCACCGGGTCTACGGCATGGCCGTCTTCGCGGTGGTCATGGCGGTGGTCTTCGAGGCCCTGTTCACGTGGTCGGAACCGTTCATGGGGGCGATCGAGACGGCGACGGCGTGGCTCCAGGGCGGGGTGAGGGCGGTCCTGCCGGAGGGGAACTTGGCCGACCTGCTGGCCGACGGGGTCGTCGCGGGGGTCGGCAACGTCGTGGTCTTCGTGCCGCAGATCGCGATGCTGTCCTTCTTTATCGCGCTGCTCGAGGCCTCGGGCTACCTCGCCCGGGTGGCGTACGTCATCGACCGGCTGATGGGCCGGGTGGGCCTGCACGGCAAGGCGTTCGTGCCGATGCTGTCCGGCTTCGCCTGCGCCATTCCCGCGGTCATGGCCACCCGCACCATCGAGGGCCGCCGCGACCGGCTCATCACCATGCTGACGCTGCCGATGATCTCGTGCAGCGCCCGCCTGCCCGTCTACGCCATCGTGACCGCGGTGGTGTTCGCGGGCGCGCCCCGCGTCTTCGGCGTCGTGAGCGCGGGGGCGGTGGTGCTGTTCTCGATGTACGCGCTCTCGGTGTGCGCCACCCTCGGGGCGGCGGCGGTGCTGCGCCGGACCGTGCTGCGCGGCCCCCGCCTCCCGCTGCTGCTCGAGCTGCCGCCGTACCGCGTGCCGGTCTGGAGCAACATCTTCCTCGTCGCGTGGCGCCGGACGCGCAAGTTCCTGGAGGACGCGGGCACCATCATCCTGACGATGACGATCATCCTGTGGGCGCTGCTCTCGTTCCCCCACAGCGACGACATCGACGCGCAATACGACGAGGCGCGGCAGGAGGCGCTCGCCGCGACGACCGACGCCGCGGCGCAGGACGAGCGGCTGGCCGAGCTGGCCGGCCAGCAGGCGGGCGAGCAGCTACGTTACAGCCTCGGGGGACGGCTGGGCCAGGCGATCGAGCCGGCGATCGAGCCGCTCGGCTTCGACTGGCGCATCGGCGTCGGCATCATCGGGGCGTTCGCGGCGCGCGAGGTCTTCGTCTCGACCCTCGGCATCGTGTTCGGCATCGAGGAGGCGGACGAGGAGAGCGTCAGCCTGCGCGAGTCGCTGCAGAACGCGACCCACGCCGACGGGTCGCCGCTGATGACCCCGCTCGCGGGCGTCTCGCTGATGGTGTTCTTCGTGCTGGCCTGCCAGTGCATGAGCACCATCGTGGTCGTGCGGCGGGAGGCGGGGGGCTGGTACTGGCCGATCTTCATGTTCAGTTACATGTCGGTGCTCGCCTACATCGCGTCGCTGGTGGTGTATCAGGCCGGCTCGGCCCTCGGCTGGGGCGTCTAGACCTTCCCGCTGCGGCCGCGGCCCTGCCCCGCGCACCCATGGAGTGACCCGCCATGACCTGGCAGGATCCGATCGTCGCCCTCATCGTCGGCTACGCGGTGGTCGCGCTGGTCCGTCATGTGCGCGCCATCGTCACCAGCGCCGCCCCGGCCTCGAAGGCGCAGGGCTCCTCCTGCCACGGCTGCGACGACGGCTGCGCGACGGACGACATCGCACCGCCGCGCCGCCCCCCCGCCGCGCCGCTGCCGCCCGGCAACCTCCGGGTGCACTGATCCGCGTGGCGGCGCCGGACGCTTTCGGACGCGAACCACCCCCGTTTCGTGATCGGCAGAACCTTCGCGTATGATGGAAGTGGAGGTTCGATGCCGAGCAACGATGCGCGCTGGATCATCGGGACGATCATCGTCGTGGGGGGTCTGCTCTCGGCGCAGATCGCCACGCAGTTCGGGGCAGTGAACGCCCGCCTCGACCGCATCGAGATCGACGTCCGCGGCCTCGACGCCAGACTGCGCGCCGTCGAGGTCAACCTCGCCATGCTGGAGCAGCGCCTCACTACCGTGGAGCAGCGTCTAGAACGCCGACAGCCCGCACCGGCGCCGGGTCCGTGAACCGCCCGATCGTCACGCCAGCGCCGTAAGCGTAGCTTCGAGGAGGCGGTAGAACCGGGCCACCGATTCGACGTGCACCCGCTCGTCGGGCGAGTGCGGGAACTCGATGCGCGGCCCGAACGAGATCATGTCCATGCCGGGCGCCTTCTTCCCGAGGATGCCGCACTCCAGGCCGGCGTGAATCGCCTTCACGCCGGGGTCGCGGTCGAACTCGCGGCGGTGCACGCTCTTGACGACATCGAGCAGCGGGGATTCCAGGTCCGGCTTCCATCCGGGGTAAGCGTCGGCCTCCTCGACCCCCGCCCCCGCCAGCATCCCGATCGCCCGCACGCGGCGGCGCATCGCCTCGAGGGCCGAGTCGACCGACGACCGGCTGCTCAGCCCCATCCGCAGCGAGCCGTTGACGGGCACGACGGTGGCGAGGTTCACGCTGGTCTCCACAAGGTCGGGGATGTCGTAGCTCATCGCCTCGACCCCGTGCGGCAGGGCGTTGACGAGACGGAGCACCCGCTCGGTCGTCGCGTCGTCCCAGACGGTGTCGGGCCGGTTCATGGCTTCGGCGCTCAAGCTCATGCCCGGGTCGGCGGAGCCGTACTCCTCGCGGATCGCCGCGACCTCCCGGTCGAGCGCCGCGAGCAGGGCACCCTGGCCGTCGGCCGGTGCCACCACGGTGGCGAAGGCCTCGCGCGGAATGGCGTTGTGGGCGCTGCCCCCCTCGAAGCGGGCGAGGTCGTAGCGGTGACCGAGGAGGCGGACGGCCCAGAGGGCCCGCCCCAGCAGCTTGACGGCGTTGCCGCGCTGCAGATGGATGTCCACACCGGAGTGGCCGCCCTTGAGTCCCCGCAGGGCCACCGCGAGGGCGACCCCGGTCTCGGGCGCCGGCGTGGCGCCGAGGGCGACGGTGAGCTGGGTGTCGCCCCCGCCCGCGCACCCGACGTAGAGCATGCCGTCCTCCTCGGAGTCGAGGTTGATGAGCCGGCGCCCCTGCACCAGGCCGCCGTCGAGGCGGGCGGCCCCGGTCAGCCCCGTCTCTTCGTCGATGGTGAACAGCAGCTCCAGGGGCCCGTGCGGGAACGCGGCGTCCTCCATGACGGCCAGCATCGCCGCCACCCCGATGCCGTTGTCCGACCCCAGGGTGGTGCCGGTCGCGGTCAGGTACTCGTCCTGCAGTTGCGGCACGATGGCGTCGGTGGTGAAGTCGAAAGCGACGTCCGCGTTCTTCTCCTGCACCATGTCGAGGTGCGACTGCAGGACGGTGATGCCGGCGCCCTCGTGCCCCGGCGTGGCCGGCTTGCGCACGACGAGGTTGCCGGCCGCGTCCGCGTGATGGGCGAGGCCGAGGCGGTCGGCCGACGCCGCGATGTGGTCGCGCATGCGCCCCTCGTCCTTCGAGGCGCGGGGAATCGTGAGGATGGTGTCGAAGTGCCGCCACAGGGCGGCCGGCTCCAGGTCGCTGACGAAGGTCATGGCGTCTCCCGAGAGGATCGCGGCGGTTGTCGAGCCCCGTATCCTACACTGCCCCGCGCGGGCACTGGACGCGCCGGACGCGGCGGTCCCCTAGCGCTCAATCACAGTTGACACAGTGCGGGGTTCCGTGTAGAACGGGTCCGTGCGGATTGGACTGCGCATTCTCCGGCCGGAGTCGGTCGAGTGGTTGCGGGAGGAGTTGTGCCGCGGGTCGCTGTCACGGGCTGCTCTGGGGCGCGGACTGTGCGAGCGGGACGATTGGCGCAACGGGCGGGGGGAGCTGTGCGCGGCGTCGGCTCGGAAGGCGTTGCCGCGGCTGGCGGAGCAATTGGGTCTGGCGCTGCCGCCGGCGCGGCCGGGTCCGCCGCGCGGTTGCGGGCCGTCGGGCGACGTGTCGGAGCTGGCGCGGACGGCGTTTTCGGGCAGTTTGGCGGAGCTGGGCGGCGTCCGGCTGGTGTTGTCGGACACGGCGTCGGTGCGGAAGCTGTGCGGGCATCTGCTGGAGACGTCCCATCCGCGCGGTCGGGGCCGGGCGCCGGGCTGCCGGTTGACGTATCTGTTGGAGTCGGCGGCGGGTCCCGTGGGGGTGCTGAGCTTCGTGGCGGCGCCGTTGCGGTTGGGTCCCCGCGACGCGCATCTGGGCTGGGACGACCGCACGCGCGGGGCTCACATCGCGCGGGTGGTCTCGAACGACCGTTTTCTGCTGTTGGCGGGGGTGCGGGTTCCGCACTTGGCGTCGCACGTGCTGGGTCGTGCGGCGTCGCGTCTGGCGTTGGACTGGGAGGCCCGGCACGGGGTCCGTCCGGTGTTGCTGGAGACCTGCGTGGAGGCGTCGCGTCCGGCGACGAGCTACCGGGCGGCGGGCTGGAAGTGCGTGGGGCGTACGGCGGGCCGCCCGCCCGGGTCGGTGGCCGCGACCGAGCCGAAGAACGTGTTGTTGCTGGGTCTGGCCGGGGGCTGGGCGGAGACGCTGCGGCGTGCGCCGTCGCGGTCGCCGGGTTCGTTTCCTGGGTTGGGGCCGGCGGACGATGGGGGTTGGTCGCGGCGGGAGTTCGGGCGCTCGGACTTGGCCGACGGGCGCCTGCGGCGGCGTCTGGAGCGGATGGGGGCGGCGTGGGAGGGTCATCCCGGGGAGCCGCTGCCGGCGGTCTTCCCCGGCGGCGCCGAGCAGCAGGCGGCGTACCGTTTCCTGCACAATAAGAAGGTGGGCGTCGAGGACATCCTGCAACCGCACCGCGAGGCGCTGGTGGAGCGCTGCCGGCAGGAGCCGACGGTGCTGCTGGTGCAGGACACGACGACGCTGAACTACACGGGGTTGAAGGACAGCACGTCGGACCTGGGTCCGCTTCAGAGCCGCGAGAGCAGCGCGCGGGGCCTGTTCGTGCACGCGGCGGTGGCGTTCACGGCGGGCCGGCGGCCGCTGGGGGTGGGCGGGCTGGAGACGTGGGCGCGGCCGGAGGCCGAGCCGGAGGCGGAGCGGGAGAAGGAGAGCCGGCGGTGGTTCCGGGGGTTCGATCAGGGCCGGGCGTTGGGGCGGGCGTGCCCGGAGACGCGGGTGGTGGTGGTCGGGGACCGGGAGAGCGACATCTACGGCCTGCTGAAGTGGCAGGCGGAGCACGCGGCCGAGGCGGGGCTGGTGGTGCGGGCGCACGCGGGCCGGCAGCGGCAGGTGGAGGTGTGGGACCCGGCGTCGCGGGCGACGATGCGCCGGGATTTGGCGTCGCAGTTGGATTTCGAGAAGCCGGTGAAGACGGGGCGGGAGGTGTTCATCGACTCGCAGGGCGGGAAGCGGGCGCGGGGGCGGCGGACGGCGGTGACGGAGTTGCGCATCGCGCGGGTGGCCCTGCAACCCCCGAAGGACCGGCCCGGCGACGGTCCGGTGACGGCGTGGGCGGTGCGGGTGCTGGAGCCCGACCCGCCGGCGGGACACGAGGCGCTGGAATGGCTGCTGGTGTCGAGCGAGGGGGGGCCGACGGCCGAATGGGCGGAACGGATCGTCGGCTGGTACGAGGCCCGCTGGGGCATCGAGGAGTATTTCCGGGTTCTCAAGAGCGGTACGCGAATCGAGGACCGGCGGCTGCACGAGGCCGACGCGCTGGTCAAGTGCCTGGCGTTCGACGCCATCACGGCGTGGCGGGTCTTCAACCTGGACCGGTATGCGCGCGACGCGCCCGACACGCCGGCCGACGACGTGCTGTCCGGCGACGAGCGTCAGGTGATCGGCCTAGTGGTGCGGGCCGAGCGGCTGCTGCCGCCGGCGGAGCGCGGGCGGCCGTTTCCGCCGGACATCCGCAGTTGGGTGGTGCTGCTGGCGCGCATGGCGGGCTGGCGACCGTCGAAACGTCGCCCGCTGCCGGGCAACGAAGTGCTGTGGCGGGCCTTCGTGCAGTTGCAGACGATGGTGCGCGTCACCCAGGCCGCGCGGGCACCCTAGAACCCAGCGTCGCTGCGAGCCGTCCGGCAACGGAAGGCAGACGCGGAAAACCGATCCAGAGTCAACTGTGATGTAGCGCTAGGGCGGTCCCTGACGCGGTCGATGTATCATGCACTGACGTACCGATGCCTGCGTTCACATGCCCGAGAGCCATCGGATGACGGGTCGGATCGGCGCCGCGACGGGAGGCCCACGCCGGGGACGACGCGATCGGCACCGCCGTGGACTTGGCGGAGCCGCCCGCGCGGCCGCCGTCGCCGTCCTGATGACGGCGACGCCCGCGGGGGCGCAGCCCCAACCGTCCGACGAATCCCCCCCGGCCGAGAGCGGAATCGGCGCGCTCGACGCCGCCTCGCTCGCGCGCATCCGGGCCGCGCTGCAAGCCGACCGCGAGCGGTCCCGCCGGACGGTGTTCGGCGATCCCGACGACCAGTGGATCGTCCCCCCGCGGCCGCCCGTCGAGATCGCCCCCGGCCTCGGCTTCACGACGGGGCTCGGCCTCTTCGACGACCTGACCCGCGGCCGCGACCCGGCCCCCATGGGCGGTCCGAGCCACTGGGCGATGATGAACCAGATGCAGCCGCGCGAGGTGACGGAGGTGGGCCAGACCGACGTCCTCGGCGTCGCCACCGCCACGGCCGTCGCGGTCGGGCTGCCGTACGTCGCGCGGAGGGTCGCCGGCTGGTTCTCCGGTCTCCGTTCCCGCGCGGGCGTATCGACCCCGCCGGTCCTGACCTCCACGCAGGAAGCCGCGGTGCTGGAAGACATGCGGGCGGACGCCGGCGTGCTCGACGCGAACCTGCGCCAGCGCGGCCGCACCGTGGCGCTGTCGCTGGTCGTCCCGGCCGGCACCGAGCTCCGGGCCGCGCGGGCCGTCGGCGAGCGATTCGTGCGCCTCGTCGGCCGGCGGGCGACGGCGGGCCCCGACGCCTTCGACTACGTCGTCAGCGTCCGCTCGCCCGACGCCGTCATCGCGCGCGGCGGCAAGCCGACGAGCGACCCCCTCGTCCGCTGGTGACGGCGGCGGTCCCGGGTCGCCCGCTGCGACCCCCTTTCCGGGTCGCCCGCTGCGACCCCCGCCGGGGAAACCTGCTCTCCCGGCAACGGACGACCGCCTGACCGCCACTCCTCGCAGCCGGCATCGCTGTTCTTCGGTTGCCCGGCTGACTCCACCGCGGTAGTTGCTCGCCGACTCTAATGGCGGTAGCGGCGCTCCCGCCCGTTCCCCCATCCCTTCCGGCCGGCGTTGCGCGTGGCCGACCGAACCCGGCCGCGGCTACAGGTCCATCACCGCGTCGATGTCCGGGTCGAGGGCCGGCGGCGGCGAGGCGAGCGATATCCCGAAGAACAGGGTCATCGAGAGCAGCAGGGCGACGAAACCCCCGTTGATGCCCCACGGCAGGGCGACGCCGAACAGCTCGATGCCGAAGTTGACGACGAGGCTCGACGCGATCGCCGCGTTGGCGGCGGCGGCGGTGGCCCGCTTCCAGTTGAACCCGATGGCCACCGCGGGCACGAGGGCGGCCGCGAACGTGCCCCACCCGAAGGCCCCGAGCAGGGCCACGAGGTCCTGACGCGAATAGAGGACGAAGAGGGCCGAGCCGACCGCGAGCCCCACCGTGGCCGCGCGGGCCCAGAACAGCTCGTTCACCAGCGACCGGCCGTAGAGGGCCCGCGGAATGTCGTGCACGACGGCCGCCGCGCCGAGGTTGAGGAAGCTGTCGGCGGTGGACATGATGGCCGCGAAGAGCCCCGCGAAGACGATGCCGGCCAGCACCGGGCCGGCGTGGAACTGCAGGAACTGCGGGGCCGCCTCGTCGGGGTTGGCGAGCTCGGGGTGGCCGCCCTGGATGACGAGGGCCCGCATCGCGAGCCCGATGCTCAGCCACAGCAGCGAGCAGATCGCGTAGCCGACGGCGCTGACGGGCAGGCTGCGGCGGGCGTCCTCGATGCGCCGGTTCATCATCAGCTTGGTGATGACGTGGGGCTGGCCCGCCCCGCCGAGGGTGAACACGACCAGCCACGACAGCGACCCGAGCATGCCCAGGGTGCCCCACGGGCTGATGGCCTCGGGGTCGTCGGCGACGAGGGTGGCGACGAGGCCGCCCAGGCCGCCCTCCACCGCGGCGAGGGACGCGACGAACACGAACACCGCGGCGACGATCATGATCGCGCCCTGCACGAGGTCGGTGTAGACCGACGCGAGGATGCCCCCGGTGACGCAGTAGAAGACCAGGACCGCGCAGGCGACGGCCATGCAGGTGACGATGGACACCTCGGGGATGAACGACACGTTGTTCAGGATGTCGCGCAGCACCGTGGCCATCGCGAGGATCTGCGTCCCCAGGTAGCCGACGACCCCGAGGAGGATGGCGACGGCGGTGAGCAGCCGGGCGAGCTCGCTGCGGTAGCGCGCGGCCACCGCGTCGGGCAGCGAGATGGTGTCGCGCAGCTCCGCCACCATGCGCAGGCGCTTGGCCAGCAGGTAGTAGACGGAGCAGAATGCCAGCGGGCTGACCACCGTCATCCACGCCGAGCTCAGGCCCATGCGGTAGACGAGCCCGGGGCCGCCCACGAAGCCGAACCCGCTCATCACGCTCGAGAACACCGCGAGGCCGGTGACCATGACGCCGAGGTCGCGCCCCGCCATAAAGAAGTCGCGGGTGGAGTGGGTGCGGCGCAGGGCCCAGACCCCGACGCCGACGCACATCGCCAGGTAGGCGGCGACGAACGCGAGCACGACGAGGGAGCGCGAGTCGTCCATCGGGGATCAGCCGGCGGGCGGGGGCGCCGAACCGCGGATGGGGTCGATCGGACCGGCGGCGAAGCCGAGAAGCGAGGGCCGCCGGGCCGGGACGCGGCGCCGTCGAACGGCGTCGACGCCCGGAGAGTCGGCCAGGCGGCGGGCAGAGCCGCCGGGCGGCGCGCTGCGGGCGAGAATCTCGCGGAATCGGTCCAGGTCGCGGCGGGTCACGATCTCCCGATCGAACAGCAGGACGTAGAGCCCGACGACGAGGAACTGGGCCGGCCAGAACCCGTAGAGGAACCAGGCGGTGGGCACCGGCAGGGCGAGGAACGCGGCATCCGGATCGTCGAGGTAGCCGCGGTACGAGACCACCATCATCGTGACGATCACCGCCAGCACGAGCCCGCCCGCGGCCAGTCGCGCCCGCACCCGGCCGCGCCGGACCCCGAGGGCCAGGCACCCCACGACGAGGGCGAGCTGCAGGATACCGAACGCCCACGCCAGGACCAGCACCGGTCCGTGCCGGCGGGGACCGGACCCGCCGTGGTCCATCGAAGGAAATCGCGCATGGGTCTCACCCGAGGCGGACACCGTTTCGACACTCCCCTCCACACTCGACCCGTCGCCGGACGCGGCGGGCTCCACCGCGACCGCGAGAGCCAGGGTCACGCACAGGGCCAGCAAGAGGCCGAACAGGAGGACGGGCAGGCGCGACGAACGCTCGGGCATGTCGCCCGAAGTGTACCCCGCGCCGTCGGTGAGGGTAGGGAACCGTGACGAAAGGCCCCGCTGCGTTCGACCGGCGGGCGACGCGGGGTTTCGCCACGGGTGGGCTGGCGGGGGCGCGGCGGTCACCACGAGCCGCTGTCGACCGGCGCGTCGCGGGGTTTCACACACGGCTGCCGGCGTGGACGCTCCGCGACCACCCGGACAGCGGCGGGCCGGCGTGCAGGTGTACCCCGCGCCGCCGGCGAGGGTAGAATCGGCAGCAGCATGGTGAACAAGACACGACGACGGTGGGTGACGATGCAGCGGTGCACCGCAGCAGCCGGGGTTCTGGCGGCGCTGGGCGCGGTAGCGGCGGGCGGGCAGCGCGGCGGCGTGTTCCGCGAGTCGCGCGACCACCCCGCCATCCGCTACACCGACGGGGCGCGGGACGACGCGGTCACGGCGCTGAACGAGGCCGTGCAGTCGGGTGAGCTTGAGCTGGCGTTCGACCCGACCAGCGGCTACCTGCGATCGGTCCTCGACGCCCTCGACATCCCGGTCGAGTCGCAGGTGACGGTCTTCTCCGAGACCAGCTTCCAGGCGCGCTGGGTCACGCCGGAGAGCCCGCGCGCGATCTACTTCAACGACACCGTCGCGGTGGGCTGGGTGCCGGGGGCCGACGTGCTCGAGATCGCGTCGCTCGACCCCGTCCAGGGCGTCGGCTTCTATTCGCTCGATCAGCAGCCGGCCGACCGCCCCGAGCTGCAGCGCAACGAGCAGTGCCTCGCCTGCCACCTGTCGTGGGACACGCTGGGCGTGCCGGGGCTGATGACCCTCAACACCCTGCCCCTGCCCGACGACCCCAACGCCTACGCCGTCGGCTGGGTGACCGACCACCGCAGCCCCCTGGAGGACCGCTGGGGAAGCTGGTACGTGACCGGCGCCCCACCGTCGCTGCGCCACCTGGGGAACCGGACCGAGCCGTTCGAGTACATCCCCGGCGGCGGCGACCCGGCGCCGGTGCTCGACACGCTCGAAGGGGTCGTCGCCGACCCCGACGGCTACCCCACCCCCTACAGCGATCTCGTGGCCCTGATGGTGCTCGAGCACCGCAACCACATGACCAACCTGCTGGTGCGCCTGGGCTGGCAGGCCCGCGTCGACGAACACGCGGGCGGGGCGGGCGGGCGGACGGGCGGCGGCCGGACCCGGGCCGGCGGGCGGACCCCGGCCGGCGGGAGCGCCCCCACCCTTGAGGAGGCCGCGGTCGAGCTGGTCGACTATCTGCTATTCGTTGACGAGGCGCCGCTGCCCCCGGGCATCGGCAGCACGTCGGGCTACGCCGAGGCCTACTCGTCCCTGGGCCCCTTCGACCGCCGGGGGCGCTCGCTCCACCAGCTCGACCTCGACGCGCGCCTGCTGCGCTATCCGTGCAGCCCCCTCGTCTACGCCGAGGCCTTCGACGCCCTGCCCGCGCCGGCCCTCGACGCCGTGTACCGGCGGATGTGGACGGTACTGTCGGGCGCCGCCGCCGAGCCCCGCTACGCGCCGCTCTCCCGCGACGACCGCACCGCCGTCGTGGAGATCCTGCGCGACACCAAGCCGAACCTGCCCGACTACTTCCAGGGCGAGATCCGCTGACGGCCATCCGAGAGGGGTTCCGCCGGGCTTGACAACGCAGATCGCCGGTGATGAACCATGCCCCAATGTCCGCTGCACATGCGGATTCGTCAACATGATTTGCGCGCCCGCGCCCGTAGAAACCGCGGATCAAGCCCCCCGCCGCATCCCCACCGGAGACATGAACCAGCCGCACTTCCCGCGGCGCGCCGTACCCGACCGCTATGCGCCCCGAAACACCGGATACCATGATCGGGAGGGAGGCGGGCATGCGAGCTCTAGTCGTTGCGGTGGCCGTCGGCACCGTCTTTCCGGGCGTGGCGTCCGCCCAGCTTGCGCCGACGGGTCAAGCCGACTTCGAGCAGCGGTTCACGGGCTGGACGCTGCTGTCAGACGCACTGGACTGCAACGAAAGCAACGGGGTCGACCCCGTCACCTTCATCGGCCCGGGCCGGTTCGAGACGGGCGGACTCGAGGGCGACTACCAGTACCGGGGAACCGGCGCGGACACGGGGACCCTCACGTTGACGGTCGACATCCTTCCGATTCCCCAGGCGGTCGATCTGACGTTCGACTCGCGGACGACGGGCACGTTCGCGGCGGGGGCGGGCGGCGCGGTGGTCTGTGAAGGCGGATTCGAGTTCGCCGACTCGACGATCCCCGACACGACGCCGCCTTCGCTGGTCGGCGCCGAAGTGGCGGTCTCCGGCGACGAGATGGCTCTCGCCTTCGACGAGGAACTCGCCGAGGTCGACTCCCTCCTCGACCTGCTCGCATCGGCGCTGTCCGTCACCGCGGACGGGGAGCCCGTCTCCGTGGACGGTTACGCCGGGGCCTTCGGGCGCATCGGCCGTCGCCTGCAGCTCGTCCTGTCCAGCGTCATCACCCGGGGTCAGACGGTCGTAGTCTCCTACGCCGATCCCACCCCCGGCGACGACGACGTCGCCCTCCAGGACCTGGCCGGCAACGACCTGCCTTCCTTCACGGCGACGGCGACCAACAACTCCGCCGTGGAGCCCGTACCCGCGATGCCGCTGACCGGCGCCGGCCTGCTCGGCCTGCTGCTGGTTCTCCTGGGGGGCCGGCGCCGGCCGAGCGGCTGAACCCGTCGGCCGCGAGACGGAGCCCGACTGACGGTCTCCTTCGGAACCACGGTGCGCCCGCCGCGCGACAGTGCGGCGGGACGACGGGACCGCGCCTCCCCGGGCAGACTCGCGCCGGCCGGTCTGCTAGCATGCGGCCATGGATCGGCGCAAGCTTCCCATCGGTATCCAGACGTTCCGCGAGGTGCGGGACGGCTGCTACTACGTGGACAAGACGCGCCACATCGAGAACCTGCTCGACGGCGGCAAGCACTACTTCCTGTCGCGCCCGAGGCGTTTCGGCAAGAGCCTGTTCCTGGACACGCTGAAGGAGCTGTTCGAGGGCGGGGAGGAGTTGTTCCAGGGCCTCGCCATCCACGAGCCGTGGGACTGGTCGGCGCGCCATCCGGTGGTGCGGCTGGACTTCTCCTCGGGCAGCTTCGCGAGCGTCGACGATCTTCACGCGGAGGTCGCCGACCAGCTTGACGTGGTCGCCGCGGACAGCGGGATCGCGCTCGCCGGGCGCACGGCGTCGATCCGCCTCCGGCAACTGATCCGGGAACTGCGCCGGCGCACCGGGCAGCGCGTCGTGGTGCTGGCGGACGAGTACGACAAGCCGATACTCGACGCGCTGGGCGATGCGGACCTCGCGCGGGCCAACCGCAACTACCTGCGCGGCCTGTACTCGACGCTGAAATTCGCCGACGCGCACATCCGCTTCAGCTTCATCACGGGCGTCAGCAAGTTCTCGAAGGTGAGTCTGTTCTCCGGGCTGAACAACCTCACCGATATCACGCTTGACCCGGAGTTCTCGGACATCTGCGGCTACACGGAGGCGGACCTCGACGCGGTGTTCGCGCCCGAGCTGCCGGGCCTCGACCGTGCGGCGATCCGGGAGTGGTACAACGGCTACTCGTGGCTCGGCGAGGAGAGGGTCTACAACCCGTTCGACATCCTGCTGCTGTTCCGCAGCCGGAAGTTCCGCCCGCACTGGTTCGAGACGGGCTCGCCGACGTTCCTGGTGGACACGCTGCTCCGGCGGCGCGTGCGCTCGGTGGACCTCGACGGGATGCTGCCGAGCGGCGACCTGCTGTCAGCCTTCGACGTCGATGCCATCGCCCCGGAGGCGCTGCTGTTCCAGACCGGCTACCTGACGATCCTGCGGGAGGAGCCGCGCGGCGGCGAGACGTTCTACCGCCTCGGCTATCCGAACCGGGAGGTGCGCCAGGGTCTCAACCGCAGCCTGCTCGACGGCATGGTCGGCGACTCGTCGCGGCGGTCGGCGCACAGCGCGCGTCTCTACGACCTGCTCGAGGCGGACGACGTCGAGGGGTTGCGCGACCTGTTCCACGCCTTCTACGCGAGCATTCCGCACCAGTGGTACACAAGAAACGACATCGCCGACTACGAGGGCTTCTACGCCAGCGTCTTCTACTCGTACTTCGCGGGCCTCGGCCTCGACGTCACGGTGGAGGAGAGCACGAGCCGGGGCCGGCTGGACATGGCGGTGCGCTTCGAGGGCCGGGTGTACGTGTTCGAGTTCAAGGTGGTGGAGCAGGCCGGCGAGGGGGCGGCGATGGCGCAGCTCGTGGACCGGGGATACGCGGACAAGTACCGCGCGCCGGGCGCGCGCGTCCACCTGGTCGGCGTGGAGTTCAGCCGCGAATCCCGCAACGTGGTGGCGTTCGAGCACGCCGCCGTATGACTGCTGGAATCATCTGACGCGCGGGACGTGCGAAACTGATTCCGGGCGGCTTTCCTTCCGACACGATCGGTAACGCCGCGTCGTCGAGTCGTTGGCGCGCTCTCTGTCGTCCTGCGCCCTGGATCGGCGCGGTCCTCGTCTTCACGACGAGAAGACGCGCCGAACGGTGCCATGATGATCGCCGCGCGGTCACCCGAGCCATGGAATGGCGCGCCTCGTCACGGCGCACCAGAAGTCCGCACCGTGGCGGGTCCGCGCCCGCGCCTACCGGTCTGCCGGCGCGCTTGCGCCAGCTCGTAGGCGGCCTGCATGCGCATCCATGGTCGGCCGTGCCCCAGTCCATGTCCTCCAGCGCCAGCGCCATCTTCGCGGACACTCCCGCCTTGCCGTTCAGGACACGAGACAGCGTCCCGCGCTCGCAGTTCAGGCGAGCGGCCGTCTCGCCCACCGTCCAGCCCGCCTCTGCCATGCTCTCACGGATCAGTTCGCCCAGTTGCGGGGGATTCAGCATGGGGCCAACGCATCCGTCATCGGTGCCGGTCATGAGCCTTCATGCTCCCGTCATCAGGATGGTCCCCGACGTCTCGCCCGGCTGATGCCATCGTTGCCGTGCGGCTCGCGTTGGGTGTGGTTCATCTGTCTGCGTGTACCAAGCCCACAGTGAGACGTGTGCCGGTCGCTTCAGCGTATCGGCGCAACGTCGCAAAGGAGGGCGACACGTGGCCGCTCTCCAGTCGCGCGATGGCAGACTGGGTTGTGCCGAGCCGTCGGGCAAGTTCTTCCTGCGTCAGCCTCGCCGCCGTGCGGGCATGAATCAGCGCCTCGATGAGCGCGAATTCCTCATCGGCGCGGGCGTACTCCTTCCGAAAATCAGGATCCTCCAAGAGGCGCTTCTTCAGGTCCTTCAGTTTCGTCATGGTGTCACCTGCCTCATACGTTCTCGAGCTATTGCCAATGCCCGAAGCGGTGTCTTCCGTGACTTCTTCGCGAAGACATGCAGGATCATCAAGGGGCTGGTTCGTGACGGCTGGCGCCGGGTTCGCACAAGTGGAAGCCATCATCACTACGCGCACCCGACGAAGCCGGGCGTTGTGACCGTGCCGCACCCGCGTAAGGACATCCGCGTCGGCACGCTGCGGAACATCTTCCGGCAGACCGGATGGGACTGGAGGGACCGCTGATGCGATATCTGATCGTGCTCGACGGCAGCGAGCCGGGCGTCGGCTACGACGTGACGGTGCCCGACCTGCCCGGCTGCACGTCCGCCGGCGACACGCTGGGCGAAGCCGTCAACAACGCCGCCGAGGCCATCCGCGGCCATGTGCAGAGGTTGATCGAGACCGGCCAGCCCGTCGGCGTGCCGATCGCCGACCCTCCGGCCGACCTGCCGGCCGGCCATCTCGTGGGCGTCGTCGACGTCGATCTCGAAAGCGACGCGCCGCCGCTTCGTGCCGTCCGGCTGAACGTGTCGATCCCCGCGACCGCGCTTGCGGTGATCGACGCCGCCGTCAAGGTCGCCGGAACCTCGAGATCGGCGTTTCTGACGCGCGCCGCCCTGACCTACATCGAGCGCGAGGCCGCCCGGAAGTAGGCGCACGCGCCATGATGATCGCCGCACGGTTACGCGAAACTAAGGAATGGCGGCTTGTCACGGCGCACCAGAAGTCTGCCGGCTCCGCGCTCGCGCCTGCTGGTCCTGCGCTGCCGGCGCGTTTGCGCCAGCTCGTAGGCGGCCTGCATGCGCATCCAGTGGTCGGCCGTGCCCAGTCTAGGGTCCTCCGGCGCCAAGACCATCTGGGCGGGCGGAGGGCCACGGCGTGATTCGCACCCTCGGTGGAATGACGCCTCGTCACGGCGCGCGGTACGTTCCCGCCAGCCGACCCAAGCGGCAAAGACGGCCGGACTTGGCCGACCCGCTCACGCGCCCGTCAGGTCGATCTCGTTCGGCCCCGCCGCGATCTCGATCTCCTGCTCGCTGCGGTCGGCGCCGTGGAGGACGGTCGCCGTGTAGCGGCCGGGGATGACGTCGGGCAGGGCGAAGCGGCCGTCGCGGTCGGCGACGACGGCGTAGGGCGTGTCGACGACGAGGATGTCGGCGAACATCTCGGTGTGGGTGTTGCAGATCACCGAGTACCGGTCGCCGACCTCGAACGTGTGCTGGTAGGTCGTCCCCATCATGGTGGCGATGTTGAACAGCGACTCGCCGTGGCTGTCCTTCACGTGCACGGTGTGCAGGTCGTCCTCGCTGTTGGTGAAATCGATGGTCTGGCCGGCCCGCACGAGGATGAACCCGGGCACGAACTGGCGGCCGATCTGGTCCATGATGGGCGTCTCGTCCGGCACCGGCACGTCGATCTCGGCGTGCGGGTCGAGGATCACGATGGACACCAGCATCCCGGTCGCGGGCCGGGCCTGGCCGGCCACGTGGCCGAGGCCGCCGGCGGCCTCGGCGGGTGCCTCCGCTTGGGCCGCCGGGCCGGCCGGCCGCGGCTCCGCGGCGCGCGCCGATTCGGCGGCCGGCGGCGTCGCGGCCGGCCGGACACGCTCCTCCGCTCCCCCGCCGGCCGGCGGGGGTCCGCCGCCGCAGGCGCCGAGCAGGAGGCAGCATGCCAGGGAAACGGAGAGCAAAACGGCGTGACGGGCCCGCATCCGCCGATTCCCGGCACCGGACTTGCGGTAAGGTGACAGCAGCATCAAGCCGGTGATCGTACCAGAAGTCCGGGCCGCGGGCACGGGTCGTCGCGGCATCGTCGGGATGACCCCCGGCATCGTCCCGGTTCGATGAAGAGCCGCTCGGCGGTCGGGCGGCGACGCACCGGAATCCGCGGTACGCGGCCCGAGGGTCTGCGGCTTAGAACGGCGCGGACTCCCGGAGGTTGGTTGGGCGCCAAGCGGAGCCGAAGGCGACGATCGGCGAGCCGGATTCGCAGCCACAGGGGCGAGAGGCCCCGGGGAGCACACACGATGACGACATCGACATGGCGACGTCCTGCCGCGCGCGGGCGCGGGGGCCGGAACCCCGCGCGGGTCCACGGCGAACTCCAGGGGGCGGCCCGCCGACGCTTCTCCGGGCCGTGCCGCGCGCTCCTGGCCACGGCCCTCGCCGCGGCGCTGGCCCTGCCGGCGGCCGCCCAGGACCGGCCCACCCTGACCACCGAGGCCGACTTCCTGCGGGCGATGGAGGAGCTCTCGAACTGGGGCCGGTGGGGCCCCGACGACGGCCTCGGGGCCGCGAACTTCATCACCCCGGCGAAGCGGAAGGCGGCGGCGGCGCTGGTCACCGAGGGCATCAGCATCTCGCTCGCCCACGACGTGCTCCAGGAACCCGCGGTGGACGGCGGCACCTACCTCGACCGGCAGGTGATGCGGGTCAGCGACACCGGCGCCTCGGACCGCTACCAGTACAGCGACACGTATCACGGCGCCATCCACAGCCATCTCGACTCGGTCGCCTGCCACGTGATGTTCGAGGGGCGGGGCTACAACGGCGTGAGCCGCGAGCAGATCGAGACGGCCGGCGGCTGCCCGCAGGGCAGCATCCACGAGCTGCGGGACGGCATCTTGACCCGCGGCATCCTGTTCGACGCCACCCTGCTGCCGGGGCGGGCCACGCCCGAGGGCTGGCTGGAGCCGGGCGAAGCCGTCACCTGGGCCGACCTCGAGAAGCTCGAGGAGATTCAGGGCGTGCGGGTCTCCGAGGGCGACGTCATCCTGCTGTACACGGGGCGCTGGAAGCGGCGGGCGGCCCTCGGCCCGTGGCCCACGTCGGAGGGGGTCGCCGGCTACCAGGCCGACGTCGCCTACTTCCTCAAGGAGCGCGGGGTGTCGTTCATCGGGCACGACATGTTCAACGACGTCTCGCCGCACGGGTTCCCCGAGCGGGTCGGGCTGCCCCTGCACCGGCTCGCCCTGGTCGCCCTCGGCGTGGCCATCTTCGACAACCTGGACTTCGAGCGGCTCGCGGAAGAAGCGCGGCGGCTGAACCGCTACGAGTTCCTGTTCACGGCGGCACCGTTGCGCATCGAGCAGGGCATGGGCTCGCCGCTGAATCCGATCGCGACGTTCTGAACCGGCCCCGGACAGCGGTGGCGGCGGGGCCCGCCGGGGCCCCGGGGGGGCCGCCGGGCCGGACCGCGGTGGGCGTATAATCACCGTCCGAACTCGAAACGAACGACGCGCGGCGCGGACCGCGCACATCGGGCGACGGCGCCCGACGGGGAGGATGCAGATGTCGATTCCGAAGAGAATCGTCCCGCTGGCGGCGGTCGCCGCGGTGGCGCTGGCGGCGGCCTGGGGCAGCGGTCTGGGCAACCTCGAGACCCCCCTCCAGGGGCAGGGCAAAGAAGCACCGATGTTCGAGGTCGATCCGCTCTGGCCGCAGCCGCTGCCGAACCACTGGCTGCTGGGCTCGACCATCGGCGTCGATGTCGACGCCGAGGACCACGTGTGGATCGTGCACCGCGCCTCGACCCTCGCCCGCAACGAGATTCCCGCCATCTCGGATCCGCCGTTCGCCGACGACTGCTGCGCCCCGGCCCCGCCGGTGCTCGAGTTCGACCCCGACGGGAACCTCGTCGGCCACTGGGGCGGCCCCGGCGAGGGCTACGACTGGCCGTCGTCGAACCACGGCATCACCGTCGACCACATGGACAACGTCTGGGTGGGCGGCAACGGGGCCGGCGACTCGCACGCCCTGAAGTTCACGAGTGACGGGCAGTTCCTGCTGCAGGTCGGCGTGGCGGGGCGCGCCCCCGACAGCCTCAGCCTCGACAGCTTCAGCCGCATCGCCAAGATCTCGGTGGACGGCGGCGAGAACGAGATCTACTTCGCCGACGGCTACGGCAACAAGCGGGTGGCGGTGGTGGACGCCGACACCGGCGACGTCAAGCGCTTCTGGGGCGCGTACGGCAACGAGCCCGACGACAGCCACGACGAGCGCTACGTGCCGGGCGGCCCGATGCTGCAGCAGTTCATGAGCCCGGTGCACTGCGCCGAGGTGTCGGCGAGCGGGCTGATCTACGTGTGCGACCGCGCCCACGACCGCATCCAGGTGTTCCAGAAGGACGGCACCTACGTCGACGAGATGCTGGTCATGCCCAACACCACCGGCTCCGGCGCGGCCTGGGACCTCGACTTCTCGCACGACGAGGACCAGACCTACATGTACCTGGCCGACGGCGTGAACCAGCGCATCCACATCATCGACCGCGAGAACCTCGAGCACCTGACGAGCTTCGGGGACGGCGGGCGCCAGCCCGGGCAGTTCTTCGGGGCCCACAGCATCGCGGTCGACTCGGCCGGCAACATCTACACGACCGAGACCTACGAGGGCAAGCGGGTCCAGAAGTTCGTCTACAAGGGCATGGGCGAGGTCACCACGATGAACCAGGGCGTGGTGTGGCCGACGAGCGGCGACTGACGATCCTCGGCCGGTGACGAATCGGCGCGGCATCCCTTCGGGGATGCCGCTTCGCCAACGACCGCTCCGGCGGCGGCTCGCAGTGCTGCTGGACCAACGCGTTCGTCCGGGTCACGGTGTCCTGACCGGTTCCGGCGGCGGCCGAATCGAAGCGAACGCGGCGCTGCCGCCGCTTCACGCGGGCGCTTCTGTGTCCCGTCCGGCTAGTCCGCGCGCGATGCGGCGGGAGAGCTGCCGCATGACGGGCAGGCGGGCGGACCGGGACGGCAACCTGAAGAGCTCGTCGAGCGCGTCGCGGGTCACACCCCGCAGCACGCGGCTGGCGGCGGCGCGGCGGCGGACCGGCTTCGCCGCGTCTCCGCCGGGCGTCCAGATGGCGGTCCCGTCGCGGCGGCTCCAGGTCCAGGCCTCGCGCACGCCCATTCGGAAGTAGGGCGCGAGCTTGCCCGTCGATTGGGTGCTGCGGTCGATCTCGACCACGAGGTCCGGAACCGGATGGCCGCGGCGGACGTCCTGCCAGCCCCCGGCGCGCTCCGCGGCGGCGATCTTCTCCGACCCGATGAACAGCCCTTCGTCCGGCTCGAACGCGCCGTCGTCGCTCAGCAACCGGGTCGCCCGCGAGACCTGCGTCTCGACCCGCGCCCCGGCCGCCTCCAGCTCAACCGCGACCCGCATGAACAGCTCGCCGGCAACGGCGGCCCGCGACTCGTGTGCGAACGTCGGCTCCGCCACGAACTCGGCGCG
This sequence comes from Vicinamibacterales bacterium, assembly GCA_963664545.2. Classification (GTDB taxonomy): domain Bacteria; phylum Acidobacteriota; class Vicinamibacteria; order Vicinamibacterales; family UBA8438; genus JAJEEA01. Next base: position 7,188,955 of record OY761475.2, read on the forward strand.
CCCCGTCGCCATCTCGTAGCGGCATGTTGGCGCCTCGTCGTGATCGGTCAGGCGGTCGAAGAGGTCGCGGGGCATCGCCACTTCCACCCGGACCGGCGCATCGGAGCCGGCGTTCGGGAACGGTCCGACGGGCGAGGCGGAATCGGCCCCCCCGGACGATACCCCATCGAGCGTCGGCACCGTCGCCGCTTCCGACATCGTGGTCTCGGTCATGTGCGTGCCGCCTGTCTTCGATGACTCCCGCCGATGTCGACGGCGGTGGACCCGCGGCGCCGAACGAACCGCGCCCCGACAGCACAGGCCCCGCCCACCATGTTACACCCGGGTCGTCGTGACGACAGGCTCGAGAGGCGTGCGGTAGAGCGCGTGCAGGAAGCAGGTCTGCTCGCCCATGTCAAGACAGCGGCGCGCGAAGTCCACCCCCTCGCGGGTGTCGAGGTGGACGTGGGTCTCGACCGCGCCCGCGGTGCCCGCGGGCGGCGCACCGGCAGCCGGGGGCGCACCAGGGCGGGAGCGGGCCGCGGCGGCGTTCGAAGATGCCGCAACGGCCGCGGCGCGGTCCGGAAAGCGCGCGTCCTGCACGATGCGGTAGCCGTGCAAGTCCTTCCCGAGGATGGCGGCGTACCGCCCGAGCTGGGTCATGAAGCAGAAGGCGACGCCGGCGGCCATGTAGCCGGCGGCGGAGGGCGCGGCGCCCCGGCCGCCCTTCTCCAGCGGCTCGTCCGACAGGAACCGGAACGTCGAACCGAGGGGGCTGTGGAGCTGCTGCTCGATCTCCTTCACGCCGTCGGGGCGCCGGCGGCAGACCGCCCGCAGGTGGAGCTGCCGGCGCTGCTCGGCCCGCAGGCTCGTGCCGGCGCCGCCGGCCACGCCGGCCACCGGCTTCACCGCTTCGAGGCGCACGACCGGCACCCCGGCGGGGTCGGCCGGCGCGACCCGCGGGAACGCCGCGGCGGGGTCGGCCGCGAGGCCCGCCCCGAGGGCCGCGGCCCGGCCCAGCGGCGCCTCGGCGCCGTTCACGGCGAGGTTGAAGCGCGACACGTGCGGCCGGCGCAGCACGTCGTAGACGGAGGCCCCCCGCACCGCCGCCGCCACCAGTTCGCGCACCGCTTCATCGCCCGCGTCGGCGTCGATGCGTACGTCGAGCTCCACCGGCAGGACACCGCCGGTCATCGTGCCGTTCAGGGCCGAGCCCTCCATGGTGTAGCGGTTGTCCTGCACCAGGACGAGGTCGCGGACGGTCACGCCGCGCGCCCGCGCCGCGTCGAGCACCGCGTTCATCCAGGACGACACCATGCCCACGGTCATGAACGCGAGCGGGCAGGGCGCGGCGTCGAAGCCGTCGAGGTACGGCCCCTCGTCGCTGGCGAGCCGCCACGCCCCGCCGGCCGTGGAGCGGACGACGGCCTCCTTCTGCATGCCCGCCAGCAGGCGCGCCCACACCCGGACCGTCTCGCCGTCGCCGGGCGGCGGCGGGTCCAGCCCGAGCGCGTCGGGCCGGTCCACCGCGAAGAAGACGGGCCGCGGGTCGCCGCCGAGGATGTTCTCGGCGCCGGCGGCGGTTCCGGGACGTTGGGTGACCATGTCCTGTTGACCGTTGGAGCGACGCGGGCCATTGTGACACACTGGCGCGGCGCCTCCGGTCCACGCCACGACCCGCCGGCCGCCGTCGACGGACCGCGCCCGAGGAGATCAGATGCAGGCAACCGCCCCGACCGTCACCGAGCCCCCCGCCCCCACGACCCAGGCCCTCGCCGGGGTGGCCGCGGCGGCGGCGCTCGCCCTCGTGGTCCTCGGCTTGCCGGGCCCCGAGGCGCTGCCGCCCGAGGGCCAGCGAATGGCCGCCATCTTCGTGGTGGTGCTGGTCCTGTGGGTGACCGAGGCCCTGCCGGTCGGGATGACGGCGCTGCTCGCGGTGGTGCTGCTGCCGATCTTCGGGGTGGCCGACCTCCCCACCGCGTTCACCACGTTCATCAGCCCCGTCTTCTTCTTCGTCCTCGCGATGTTCGTCGTCGCCCAGGCGTTCATCAGCTCGGGGCTCGACCGGCGCTTCTCGCTGTGGCTGCTCTCGAAGGCGGGCACCGACAGCCGCCGCGTGGTGTGGGTGTTCATGGTGGGCACGTGCCTCGTGTCGACCATCATGTCCGACGTGCCCGCGACCGCCATCTTCATGGCCCTCGCCGTCGGTCTCTTCGACAAGATGGGGCTGACCCCGGGCCGGTCGTCGTTCGCCAAGGTGGTGATGATCGGCGTCCCCTTCGCGGCCCTCATCGGCGGGGTGGCGACGCCGGCCGGCAGCTCCATCAACATCCTCGGCATCTTCTTCATCCAGGAGTACGGCAACGTCACCGTGCGCTTCCTCGACTGGATGGTCATCGGCGTCCCGATGGTGGTGGTGCTGCTGCCCGTCGCCACCCTCATCCTGCTGCGCTTCTACCCGCCCGAGATGGACCACGTCACCGCCGTCGGCGACGTCGCGGCCGAACGGTCCGCCCTCGGCCCCGTGAGCGGCCGCGAGTGGCGGGTCCTCGTCGTCCTCGGGACCATGATCGTGCTGTGGATCCTCAGCACGTGGTTCCCCGCCCTGAACGTCGTGATGGTGAGCATCCTCGGGGCCGTCGTCATGTTCCTGCCCGGCATGCGCATCTTCGCCTGGAAGGAGGTCGAGCGCGGCATCGGCTGGGAGGCCCTGCTGATGGTGGGCGGCGTCACCGCCCTCGGGGCCGCCTCGGTCGAGACCGGCCTCGCGCAGTGGCTCGTCGACGGCTCCCTCGGCGGCCTAGAGGACTGGAGCGCCCTGGGCATCGTCGCCCTCGTGAGCGCGTTCACCGTCGTCATCCACTTGGCGCTGCCCATCGGCCCCGTGATCAACACGGTGCTGATTCCGCCCCTCGCCCTCCTCGCCCTCTCGACCGGGCAGAACCCCGCCCTCTACGCGCTGCCGGTGGCGTTCACCGCCTCGTGCGCCTTCCTGCTGCCGCTGGACGCGGTGCCGCTGGTCACCTACACCAAGGGCTACTACCGCATGCTCGACATGCTCGCGCCCGGCACGCTGCTCTCGGCGGTCTGGGTGGTGCTGATCACGATCCTGATGGTGTGGCTGGGGCCGCTGGTGGACTTCCTATGACTGTAGCGCGGGCATGCCGACCAACGGTGCCCCGACGCGATAGATCAGTGGCCGCTGCCGGGCTGTTCCGGGAAGCGGGTTCACTGCCCAACTCCCGCTGCGTGCCCAGAGGCCGACCGCGGACTTGACACGGTACGGATACGTACCCTATACTCCGATTCAACAGCCCCTGACCAGCGTAAGGAGGATGACGATGCGGACGACAAGGACAACTCGAGGAGGGTCTCTCCATGAGCACTTCGGAGCTCATCCGGAAACTCAAGCGATGGGCGCGCAAGCACGATGTCTCGGTCAGAGTCAAGAAACATGAGAGCAGGGGTTCGCACCGCAGGGTTTATGTGGGCGACAGAAACACGACAGTCCCGTGGAAGGACGATCTTACGGTCGGAGTGGTCCACGCGATTCTCAAGCAACTGGGAATAGATGATTCCTTCTGACCCTCCCGTGAGAAACACGGCTGTTCAAGGGACACCCTGGAATAGCCATCATGATGGAAGAGAAGACCACCGGTACAGTAAATGGACTTCGCATATCCGGCACGCTTCGACCGTGAGTCCGACGGACGTTACACCGTGACGTTTCCGGATCTGCCAGATGCGATCACGCAAGGCGAAGATCGGGACGACGCGATCGAGATGGCGGCCGATTGCCTCGCTGAGACCATTGGTGCCCGCATCGCGGAGCGCGCGGACGTTCCTGTCCCCAGTCCTCTGAAACGCGGCCAAGTGCGTATCGCCGTTCCCGTGCACGTCGCGGTCAAGGCGGCGCTCTACGTGGCCATCAGGCAGGAAGGCATCAGCCTCAGCGAGATGGCCAGGACCCTGGAAGGACAACCTGTCCAGGTGCGCCGGCTTCTCGATCCCGGTCGGGCATCGAGCATGAAAAGCATCGACCAGGCGCTCTCCGCCATCGGGCGGAAAGTGTGTGTGTCGCTGGAAACTCGATAGTCGGTTCCGCGTGGCCCGATGCATCTCGGATCACCTCCATCGTCTGTTTCGACTGCTACCGGCTGGAGCGACAGTTGCCCGGCGGGATTCGCACCCGCTGAAGGATGGCACCTTCACGGCAAGACCGAATGCCCTTCGGTTGGTCGCGGTGGTCCGTTCGCGCCTTCGCTGTCGCCGGTAGATCCCTCGTTGCCAAGGAACGCCTGTGACCGATCGTGACCGCACTATCGCCCTGTACACCTTTCTCAAGGCATTCGTGCAGCTGCGCACCAAGACAATTCCGAGCGCGGCAACGCGTCGGGTGAGAGCCCCCACGCGGCAGGTCCGGGAGAGATCTACTTCCCGCTGCCGGCCAACGAGGCCCAGCGAGAGATTGTGCGCCGACTAATCGTCGCGACCGCTGCTTCGGCCTGCTGCCTGCGGCCGACGTAATCCGCCAGCCAGCGTCGGAACTGCTCATTCAGGGTGGTCTGCTCGTCCGCGGCCCTGTGGCGCGCCGCCTCGATCAGGTTCTCGTCTGCACTCAAGGTGATGTTCTTCATGAGGGAAAGTCCCCGCGGCGCGCACCCGCGAGCGGCTCGGACCGGAAGTGGAGCCAGAGGACCATCAGGCCGAGCCAGAGCGCGTGGGCCAGGAAGAGATGGACCATCTGCACGCCGATGGGGGCCAGCAGCACCGCGTCGAGAACCCCCACGGCCAGTTGCGCGGCGAAGGCCGCGACCGTCGGATGGAACACCGCTGGCAGGCCGTCCGGCCGCATCCCGGCAAGCCGCCGCCAGAGCCAGACGAGATAGGCACCGAAGGCGACCACCGCGACAGGGTGCCAGACCCGGAGGCGGATCAGGTAGTGGGCGCCGCCCGCGAAGTCGCTGCGGACGCCGTCGAGGAACGTCTCGGACGGGAAGACCGTCGACGCCAGGGACGCGGCGGTGCCGAAGGCGCTGACCACGATGAGCCCGCCGAGGGCCGCGGCCACGAGCCGGTCGGGGCGGCCCGGGTCGAGCGGCGCGGCCGGCCGCCGGGGGCCGGACCACCACGCCGCGCACGCCAGCGCGCCCATGAGGAAGTACGTGTTGGCGAGGTGGACGGGCTGGACGAGGGCCCGGGCCAGCGAGACGTTCATGTCGACCCACTGGAAGACGACGAGGGCGGCCCCGATGAGCGACTCGACGACCATGAACGCGAGGGACAGGGCGGCCCACCGGCGCGCGCGGTGGCCGGGAGGGAACCGGCGGCGCGACCAGACGGCGAGGCCCGCGACGGCGAGCAGGGCGAGCCCGCTCGTCGCGCGGTGGGTGAACTCGATCAGCGTGTCGGCGGTGTCGGCCGCGGTCGCCCCCGCGGACGGCGAGAGCAGCTCGCCGCACAGCGGCCAGTCGTCGCCGCAGCCGTCGCCGGCGCCGCTGGCGCTGACGAAGCCGCCCCACAGGACCACGAACAGCGTAAAGACGAGGACGGCCCAGGCCGCCCCCGTGTAGGAGACGCGGGGGATCATGGCGCTCGATGCCGGTCCGGGCGGGTGGTTTCCCCGCGAACGACCGTCACGACGAGAGCGACCACGAGCGTTCCTGCGAGCCGGTTCATGACCACATCCTCCACTCGAGGCCTCGTCCCCCTATCGGGGCAGCGGCTTGGTCCGACGGGAATCTCCATGTTTCCGCCATCAGACACGGGAAGGCGGTAGACCATGGCACTCGAAACCAGAACCCCAGAGACCAAGCCCGCGGCCGGCACCCCGGCACGCACTCTCCACCGCCTTCGTCGGTAACGTAGCACAGGCCGGGCGTTACTGCGATGACAATCTACTGGAGGTCCGGCCCGCCGGCACCCGGAGCTGGATCCGGCGCCTCTCGATCTGCGGACGCCGCCGCGAACGCAGGTTCGGCGGCTTCCCGCTCGTCCCGCCAGGCCGTCGACGGCGCGGCGGGTCCCCAGCGCACCTCGACGGCCACCGCTCGCCGCTTCACCGCTCCTTCGCCCAGCTCGCGCCGCCGACCGGAGCCCGGGCGCCCGGTCAGGGTGCGCATCGGAATGTCGAGCGCGGCGTCATCGCGACCCGCGCCGCAGCCCCCGCGGCGATGCTTATCGGCGTCCGGCGGGCGATGTTTGGCGCAGCCCGGATAGCATGGCAGAATAGCGGTCACGAATCGAAGCCGCTGCCGGTCGGCCGCGCGGTCGGGCGGGTCGGACTCGAGGTAGCTCCCTCGGCCGGCGCGCAAGGCGGACGCATCCAGAGCAAGCTGAACGCCGCCCGCCCCGGTGCATCGGCTGGCGGCAGGATTAGCAGGACCAAGAGAAGGCGTGATGGGTGACTTCGAACACCTCGGGAACACCCGGGTGTTGATCGTGGACGACCAGAGAGAGATCCACGACGACTTCCGCGAGATGTTGCAGGGCGGCGACGTCCTCTCTTCCGAAGAGCTGGCGCGGGTCTTCAGCGCGTCGAGAGAGGAACCCGTGCTGCCGGCGTTCGAACTGTTGCACGCCGAAAGCGGGGAAGAGGCTTGCGAAATCATCCGTACGGCAAGGGCAAGCAACCGCCCCGTCGCTGCGGCCTACGTCGACGTGAGAATGCCGCCGGGCATCGACGGCGTGGAGGCGATTCGCCGGATGCGGGGCGTCGACCGCGATGTCGAGATAGTCATCATGACGGCGTACACGGACAAGTCGCTGGCCGACATCGTCGAGAACATGGAGCTGCTCCACAAACTGCTGTATATCCGGAAACCGTTCGCCCGCGAGGAAATCCAGCAGATGACGCTCTCGCTCGTCACCAAGTGGAACGTCGAGCGGGAGGTCGCAGCCGGACGGCGCCGCCGGGAGGCCGTGCTCAACGCCACCGGAGACGCCATGGCGATGTATGACCGGGACGCGCGGCTCGTCTTCGCGAATCGGTGGTATGAGCGGTTGTTCGACATCCCGTTGGACGAGCTGCGCGCGTTGCCTCGGGACGCCGCGATGGCGCGGTTCACGGAACGGCTCGGCGACACCCTCCCGGAGCATGCGGACGGCCGGCTCCGGCCCGACCACGGCACCGGGAGTGTAGTCGCACCGACCGAATTCAACGGCGGCGGGCAGCCCGAGCCGTTGCTCTATCGATCGACGCTGGCGGTCCGGGATGACGACGGCGGCGTCATCGGGGACGTGGTCGTGTACCGGGAGCTGTCGAAGGAAATCGAGATCGAGCGCATGAAGGTCGAAGTGCAGCGCCTGCGCGCCGAGCTCGAGACGACGTGGTCGGTCGACGGCATAGTCGGTGCGAGCCGCGAGATCCGCGACATGTGCTCGCTCGTGAAGCAGGCGGCCAACAGCGGCGTCGACGTGCTGGTCAGGGGCGAGAGCGGCACCGGCAAGGAGCTGGTCGCCCGCGCCCTGCACTTCAACGGACCGCGCAGGAACGGGCCGTTCTGCGCGGTCAATTGCGCGGCGGTGCCTGAAGCGCTCATCGAGAGCGAGTTGTTCGGACACGAGCGCGGCGCGTTCACCGGGGCGACCTCCCGGAGAACCGGCTGCTTCGAGGAAGCCGACGGGGGCACCCTGCTGCTGGACGAAATCGGCGACATGCCGCTGGCGCTGCAGCCCAAGCTCCTGCGCGTGCTCCAGGAACGCGAAGTCCGCCGGGTCGGGGGCAAGTCGACGATCCCGGTCGACGTCTGCATCGTCGCCGTGACCAACCGCGATCTGGAAGCCGCGATTCGGGAGGGTACGTTCCGGGAAGACCTCTATTACCGCCTCGCGGTGTTTCCGATCGTGATTCCCCCGCTGAGAACCCGCGCCGAGGACATTCCGCTGCTGGCCGACCACTTCGTGAAGAAGCATGCCGCCCGGCTGGGGAAACAGGTCCGCGGCATTGCCTCCAGCGCGATCCGTCTGCTCTCGCAGCACGCGTGGCCCGGAAACGTCCGGGAGATCGAGAACGTCATCTGCCGCGCGCTCGTCCTGGAGACGACGGACGTGCTTCGGGCGGCGAGCCTCCCGCCGGAGCTCCGGACGGCCGGTCCCGCGACCCTTCCCGCGGAGCCCGCGTCGAGCCCGGCGCGCGCGGACCTGACGCTTGCGGACATCGAGCGGGAGGCGATTCTCGCCGCGGTCGATGGTGCGGACGGCAATCTGACGCGGGCCGCGCGGAGCCTCGCCATCGACCGCGCCACGCTGCACCGGAAACTGAAGAAGTACGGCCGACCGTCAGGCTCCGAGCCCGGACGTAGACGCCTCCCCGCCGCCAACTGACATTCGACGCACGACCGCCGACGGCTATACGTGACTGTCACGTTTCGCGTCGACGCAAGTGGCCGTGCGACGGCATTCAGGTCGAGCCCTGGTTCACGGAGGTTCGGCGGGACGTGCCGTCCGCGGGGCATCCAAGTGCGGTGCGGGGGGAGTGGCGCGACGTGGCGGCGCCCCGTCGGCGTGCCGATCAGTACCTGAACCGGTCGAATCGAATCCCGAACATCAGCGAGTAGAGAATCGGCACCATCCCGAGGGTCAGCACGGTGCCGAAGATCAGTCCGAAGATGATCACCACGGCCATCGGCTCCCACATCGCCCCGCCGCCGAGCCAGAGGGGAACCAGTCCGGTGACCGTCGTCGCGGTGGTGAGCAGAATCGGACGCAACCGCCGCTGCACCGCCCCAACGACGGCCCGTTGCGGGTCGAGGCCGCTCGCCCTCTCGATGCCGATGCGATCGATGAGCACGATGGCGTTGTTGATGACGATGCCGGCCAGCGCCACGTTGCCGAGCAACGCCATGAATCCGAAGTGCGACTGCGTGACGAGGAGGCCGATGACCACCCCGATGAATCCCATGGGGATGGTCAGCAGTATGATGGCGGTGCGGCGGACCGAGTTGAACTGCCCGACGAGGAGCAGAAGGATGATCACCGCGCCCGCGGGCAGCTTCTCGAGGATCGACCGATTCGCCTGGACGGATCCCTCCTCCTCCCCGCCGAACTCGTAGCGGAAGCCGATCGGCCAATCGGCCTGCCGCTCGTCGAGCCAGGGGCGCAGGGCGGTCACCACGTCCGTCGGCGTATAACCGGGCCCGACGTCCGCCGCCACCGTCACCGTCCGGATGCGGTTCCGCCGCCGCACCGTCGATGGCTCCCAGACGACTTCGGTATCGGCCACCTGCAGCAGCGGCACGGTGCGGCCGGTGACCTGCGCATGCACGTTGAGATTATCGAGCTTCGTCATGTCGGCGCGGTTCGCCACCGTCGACCGGAGCATCACCGGGACAACCTCGTCCTGCTCGCGGTACTGCGTCGTCTCCAGGCCGCTGAGCGCGGTCTGCAGAGAGATGGCGACGTCCTGGCTGCTGACGCCGGCGCGCCGCGCGCGCAACTGGTCCACGGCAACCACCAGCTTCTTGCTGCGCGGCCCCCAGTCGTCGGTGACGTTGCGGGCGCCGGGGGTCGCCCTCAGCCGCTCCTTGACGCGGGCGGTGATGTCGAAGAGCTGCTCGTTGTCGGACCCCGACACGCGGACCTCGACGGGGGCGGCGATCGGCGTTCCTATCTGCAGCGGCTTGAGCGTGACGTCCAGGTCCGGGAACCTCTCCCGGGCGAACGCCTCGATGCGGGGAATGATATCGTCGGTGACCACGGCGCGGCTGGTCGCGTTGATAATGGAGAAGGCGTAGTCCGGGCTGTACGGCTCGGGTATGTGGGACACGTAGAAACGCGGCCCGCCGTCGCCCACGAACGTGACCCAGTTGGTGACGCCCTCCGGCCGTGCGGCGGACGGGGTCCCGCCCGTCCCGCCCACGAGTCCGGCGGCCACCGGCCGGGTGCCGGAACCGGCACGTGGACGGGCGGCGTCCGCGCGCAGTTCGCGCGCGATGAAGCGGTCGACCTCCTCGACCACCATGGTGGTCCGCTCGACCGACGAACCGGCCGGCAATTCATACTCCGCCGTGAAGATGGCGAGATCCGACGGCGGAAAGAACACCGTCGGCACGAATCGGGCGGCCAGGACCGCCGCGCCGAAGAGGACGGCGAGGACGGCGAGGGCGGCCACGCGATGACGCAGTCCCGCCAGCAACAGCGCCCGGTAAGCGCGGTGGAACCGTCCTTCGTAGAACTCTCCGGCCGACGTCTGGGACATGCGGAGAAAGGCGTCCACTTCCGCCTTGCCGAAACCCTGCCCGAGAGGTTCGGCCCGGGTTCCGCGCCGGAGGAAGCGGGCGCAAAGCAGCGGCGTCAGCGTCAGCGTCAGGATCCACGACGAGAGCAGCGTGATGGTGACCACCTTGAAGAGCGGAGCGGTGTACTGGCCGGTGGTCGATTCGGCGAGGAAGATCGGGAGAAACGCGGCCGCCGTCGTCAACGACGCGCTCAGCAGGGGAATCCGCAGCTCGCGCGCCGCCTCGACCGCCGCATCGATCGGCCGGCGGCCGGCGTCGAGCAGCACGATGATCGATTCGGCCATGACGATGGCGTTGTCGACGACCATCCCCAAGGCGATGATGAGCGCGGCCAGCGAGATCTGGTCGAGGCCGATGCCGAGGAGCGACATCACGAACAGCGACATGACGAACGCCGCCGGAACGAGGCTCGCCACCACCAATCCCGGTCCGCAACCCCAGAACGACAAGCAGAACGGCGACGACGATCCCCACGGCCTGGACCAGGCTCCCGGCGAAGGTACGGACCATCTCATCGATGACATCCGGCTGAAACCGGACGATGTCGAAATCGATCCCGATGGGATACAACGCCTGCAGCCTCGCTATCTCGCGTTCCACCCCCCTGCCGAGCGCGACGACGTTGCCGCCGTCCCGCATGGAGATCGCGAGCGCGATGGCCGGCGCCCCCGACGTGAACACGCTGCTCTCCGGCGGGTCGACGTACCCCCGCGAGATCGCCGCCAGGTCCTCCAGATAGACGGTCTCCGAACGCCCCGGCACGGTCACGACGGTGCGCCGGAGATCGCGGACGGACTCGAAGTTGCCGGTCGGCTCGACGACGATCCGCTCCCCCTCGTCGGTGCCCAGACTGCCGCCCGGCATGATCATGTTGGCGCTTTCGAGGATCGCGCGGAGCTGCAGCGGCGCCAGCCCCAGCTCCGCCAGTCTCGCGTTGTCGTAGTCGACGAAGATCCGTTCCTCCTGGACGCCGTAGACATCGACCTTGGCCACGCTCTCGACGCGGAGCAGCTCGTCGCGGACGTCCCCGGCCACCGTCTCGATCTCGGCGTACGAGTAGCCGTCGCCGGTCACCGTCACGATGATCCCGAAGACCTCCCCGATCTCGTCGTCCACGGTCGGACCGATGACGCCCTCCGGCAGGTCGGGGGCGATCGCCGCGACCTTGCGGCGCAGGTTGTCCCATATGGGCCGCATGTCGTCGAACGTGCTGCTGATGTCCACGATGACGAGCGACACGCCGGTCTTCGACCGCGACGTCACCCATTCGATCTCGGGAAGCTGCTGAACCGCAGCCTCCACCCTATCCGTGATCAGCGTCTCGACGCGCGTCGGGCTCGCGCCCGGAAAATAGGTCAGTATCGCCGCCCGCCGGAAGACCATCGGCGGATCCTCGGCCCGCGACATGCCCTGCCAGGACCACAGGCCGCCGCCGATCACGACCAGCATGGCCACCGCGGTGACGCGGCTCTTTTCGATGGCGGCGCGTGTCAGGTTCATGGCAGGTCGTCCCGCAAGGCCGAAGCCGTCTCCACTCCCGGCTGGCGAGGCCGCTCAGCGCACCTCGTCGACGCGAAGCAGGGCCATGCGGCCGCCGGCGTCCCCCTGCAGCAGCCGGACCACTTCACCGTCGCTGACCCGGCTCACGCCGGCCGACAGCACGCGGGTCTCCTGCGCCAAGCCATCGAGGATTTCGAACCCGCCGGGGGTGATCGCCCCGACGGAGACCGGCTGCCGGCGAACCACGGCCAGTCCGCCGCCGGACGGCTCGACGACGAACACGAACCGCCCGCCGGTGTCCTCGCTGACGGCGGCGGCCGGTACGACGACCCGTCCGGGCTCGCCGCCGCCGACGAAGTCGATGGCGACCTCGGCGGCCATCCCCGGCCGCACGGCCGACGCCGCCTCGTCCAGGCGCACCGCCACCGTGTACATCGTGCCGGTGGCCGTCGCGGCGACCCCTACCTCGCTCACCGATCCCCTGAAGCGCTTTCCTGGAACCGCGTTGAAGACGACCGAGACGCGCCTTCCCTCGCGGATCTCGCCGATCAGCCCCTCCGGGACGGCGAACTCCACCGCGGGCACCGCGCCCGACGTCAACACCACCACCGGCTGGCCCGGCGCGACGTTCTCGTTGGCCGAGACGAGGACGGCCGCGATGACGCCGGCCATCGGCGCGGACAGCGTGGCGTACCGCGCCTGACGCTGCGCCCTCTCCAGCCGTTTGCCGACCGCTTCGACCTGAGCGCCGGCGGAGTCGGCCGCCGCGACCGCCGCGTCGAGATCCGTCCGCGAGAGGTTGTCGTTCTCGTAGAGCGCCCAGGCCCGCCGCAGGTCCGCGGCGGCGTTCTCGGACAGGGCGCGCGCTTGACGCAGGGCCGCCTCGGCTTCCATGACCTGCAGCTCGTAGTCCACGGCGTCGATCCGGGCGATCCGCGCGCCGGCCCGCACGCGATCCCCCACGCCCACGTCGACGCCGGCGATCATGCCGCCCACCCGGAAGCTGAGCGACGACTCGCTGTCGGCGCGCGCCACGCCGGCGAAGGTCCGCGTGCGCCGGGCGTCCGCCGCCCGCGCGAGGGCGTACCGTACGGGCCGCACGGTCTGCTGCTCCAAGTCGGGCGACGGTTCCATGGCGCAGGACGGGGCGAGCAGGCACCCCGCCGCCAACGACGACAGCCAGCGGCTGCGAGATCGGTTCATCGGTACACCCCCCATCCCACGCTTGCCAGATCCACTCATCGACGCAACCCCTCTCTGAATCGCCGTCCTGTTCACCGCCCGCCGTCGGGCATCCCGTCAGTCCCCGTCAGTGGTCTCGATATGGGCGCGCAGCCGCGCGCCGAATGCGGCCGACTCCTCCGGGTTCATGAAGAAGCGGAATCGACCGAGCGCGCGCTGCACGGCCATCTGATCGATCAGGTGGTCGTAGACGGCGTTCGCCGCCTCCAGCCCGGCCAGCAGCGCCGCCTGCTGGGCGTCGAGCAAATCGAGGATCGGCACGACGCCCTGCTCGTAGGCGTCGGTGACGAGGTCGAAGTTGCGGCGCGCCGCGTCCAGGGCCGCGTCCGCCAGCTCGATCCCGGCGAACGAGGCCCCGGCGAGGTGCGCCGCGGAACGGACGCGCTCCTCGATCCGCTCGGCGGCGGCTCTGCGCCGCAGGCGCCACTCCTCCAATTCCCGGTCGGCCTGCGTCCGCGCCGCGCGGCGGGCACCGCCCTCGAACAGCGGCAGCGACGCCGAGACGCCGGCGGTCCAGTTGAGGTAGCCCGCGAGCCGGTCCGGCAGCGGCGGCTGGATCGGCAGGCTGCCCATCTCCAAGGCGCCGATGGCGGTCACGTCCCCGCGGGCCTCGACCTGGGGCCGGCGGAGGGCGCGGCGCGCCGCGAGAACGGCCCTCTCGGCCGCCGCAACCGCGGCGTCGAGCTGCCGCAGTTCGGGCGACGCCGCCAACGCCTCCCGCGCGAGGAAGTCGCGGAAGCGCGAGAACGCCAAGGCCCTTCCGAAGTACGTCTCGAACGTGGCCGTCCGCAGCAGGCCGGGGTCGTTCAACCCCGCCTCCACCGTCCCGAACGGCTCCTCGAGCGGCCGGTTCAGCAGCCGGTTCAAGGCGACCCCGGCGATCCGGCGGCGCGCGCCGGTCTCGATCACGGCGCGCCGATTGACGGCGATCTGGGTCTCCCAGCGGATGACCTCCGACGCGCGGGCGACGCCGATCCGCTGCCGGGACTGCGCCAGGTCCAGGTTCGACCGGGTGACCGTCAGGTTCTCCCGCTGGACGCGCTCGAAGGCGGCCGCCCGCAACACGTCGAGATACGCGACCGCCGCCGCGTGCACCACGTCCAGGCGGCGCTCCGCGCGGGAGTATTCGCGGCCCGCCTGCCGATGCTCTTCGATCTCGACGTTCGCGCTGACCGCGTCCGAATAGAGGACCTGCGAAACGCCGACCGTGCCGGCGCCGGTCCACGCGGGAACGAAGCCGAAGGACCCCCTCGCGCGGTCGAGGTCAATCTGCTGCGTCGCGCCCGACAGGGCCACGCGCGGCCGCCGCGCGGCCCGGGCGCCCCGGACGATCTGCCGCCCGGCGGCGACGAGCCGGTCGTCCGCGATCAGGTCGAGGTTCGCCGCCACCGCTTCCCGCGCGGCCGCGGCCAGGCTCAGGCACCGCGCGGCGGCCGGCGGCGCGTCGTGCAGCAGCTCGGCCTCGGTCAACAGGCGCCAGTCGGGATCGATGCCCACCGCCCGCGCCGTGGCCACGTTGAGCGTCAGTCGCCGATCCCGGCGGAAATCGACCGGCAGCGCCCCGGCCTCCTCCCCGCGCAGAAGACGCTGGACATGGACCGCGATGCGCCGCCCCAGGCGCGGGAAGTCGTTGCCGGGGTACAGGCTCATCAGCAGGCCGGCGTCCACCTCGCTGCGGCCCAGGTACGAGAACGTCGGCAGCCGCCGCCGGACCAGTCCGCGCGCCAGCCGGTCGAACTCACCCGGCGGCAGGTGCATCAGCGGCATGACGTAGACCGCCTCGATGCCGGCCGGAATCGCGGCCAGCGCCTCGCCTGCGGAATCGCCCACGCGGACGATCTCGCCCGCGGTCCCCGCCGGCCCGCTCAACGCCAGCGCCGACTGCAGGAGCCCGTCGTAGCCGGGCACGGCGTCCACCAGCGGCGCGCCCGCCAGGACCGCCAGCCGCGCGAACGGCGCGACCCGGTGCAACTGGCGCAGTTCCTCCGTGAGGTCGTTGGGGAGCGTGACGTAACTCAGGTTGGGCCGGCCGCTGACGCGCTCGCCCGCGGCGGACGTCGCGACCGGCAGCCCGTGAAGCGCGGGATCGAAGACGAACGCGCCGATGACGGGCTTCGGCAGCGAGGCGCGTTGCCCCAGAGAGGCCGCCGCCATCGGCCCGGCGGCAAGCACGATGTCCACCTCCGGATCCGCGAGCAGCGCGTCCAGGGCCCCGCGCACGCCGTCCGGCGTCGCGTCCGCCACGCGGCGCTTGGCCTCGGGCAGCGAGACATTGAACTGCGGCGCGGTCAGGGTGAGGATCTCGCGTTCGAACGTCGCCAGGAGCTCGTCGTTACGCTCCCACGGGCTGTCGAGCACGACGGCGATGACGCACGGGTCGCACGCCATCTGGGCGCGGGCGGGCGCCGCCGGCGCCGTCAACGCGGCCAGGACGGCGACCGCGAGCCACCGCGGCCGCAGGCTCCCCGGGCGGCCGGCCGCTAATCGCAATCCCGTCACGTCGATGCACCCCGGCGGCGTGCGAGTGCGACGCTCCCGCCGCCACGCTTTCGCCATCGATCGTCGGCCCTCAGTGAATCCGCCGGCCCGCGTCCGCGGGCCCCGGCGGTGTCAGTAGATGCGGCTCAGCGACGGCGGAGGCTCGTGGCCGCTGGCCGAGACCCAGTAGCCGTAGCCGGTCAGCAGCGCCGCGTAGATGAGGGCGACCAGACATCTGCCGAGGAGCCCGAAACGGCGCGTCGAGCGCCCGGCGACCCGATCGGATACGGTGCCGCGCCCGTCCTGAACATCGGCTGCCGAGACTGCCGGGGAGAAACTGAGCGTGTTGGAAGTCACTGTCGTCCCGCCTCTCTGGAAGTTGGATTCGGCCGCCGGCGCCTCGTCGGCCGCGGTCGCGAGCCTTCCGCGACCATCCGGCGGCGCCAACGACTTGCAACACAACCTAGAGCAAGAAGCGATCCAACGCTCCCAAGGAGCGCGGAAAGTGCTTTTTTTCAGGTACTTGGAAGGGAACGGGGCAGTACCGGCGGCCGGGCGCCCCTGTAGTAGACCGCAACGCCGACCGCTCCGGTCGACGCGCGCACCGGTGCGATCTGCAACACGGCTCCGGTGTGCCTGGCGGGGTCGTGCCGCAACACCATCGTGAGGAGCCGGACGTCCTCGCCCGGGCAGGGCTCCTCCGACTGCCGCCCCCCAGCGCCGACACGCCGACGAGGCCGCGGGCAACCGTCGTGACACGCGTGTGAGAATCCATTATCATGAGGGCGCTGGTTCTCACATCCTGCTCTCCGCGCTCTTGCCCTTGACGCGAAACCATGAAGAACTCCCTCGCAACCGTCCCGTCGAGCGCGTACCTGGCTTCCGGATCGCGACTGGCGGCGTGCGCCGCGGCCTGGTGCAGCCTGCACTGCGCGCTCACGCCGGTCCTGGTCGTGATGGCCCCCGCGCTCGCGCTCTCCGAGGGCGTCGAGCGGGCCGTTTGGGCCGGGACCGTCCTGCTCGGGGCGATGATGCTCGTCCTCGGCCCGGCCCGCGGGAACGCGGCCGTGGTCCTCGCCTTCGCCGGGGGGGCCGGGCTCTGGGCGGCCTCCCTCGCGGGCTGGCTCGAGCCGCTTCCCGAGACGGCGACATCGGCCGCCGGCAGCCTGATCCTCGCGGGCGCCCTGTTCCAGAGCGCCCGCGTGTGTCAGGCCGGCGGGTGCTCGGTATGCAACGACGAGGAGCCCGCGAATCAAGACGGCTGACGACGGCCGCCCCCGATGGTCGGGTCAGCTCGCTCGAGCCCACGGTCGTCGTCGTTTCGTCACGGAGCGTTCATCCGCACGCCCACCGCCATGCAACGAGACACCCGTCAGCGCAGCGCGATCCGCCGCGTGTTCATGAGCGTCGAGCGCCCCCTCACGCCGGACGAGGTCCTCGAGCACGGCCAACGGATCGTGCCGTCGCTCGGGCTGGCGACCGTCTACCGGAACGTGAAGAGCCTCGCCGGCGACGGGTGGTTGTCGGAGGTGGAGCTTCCGGGCGGCGGACTTCGGTACGAGCTGGCCGAGCGCCCGCATCACCACCACTTCCTCTGCCGCTCCTGCCATCAGGCTTTCGACATCCACCGGTGTCCGGATGAGGTCGAAGCGCTGGCCCCGGAGGGCTTCGAGGTCGACGGCCACGAGCTGATTCTCTTCGGCCGCTGCGCGGCGTGCCGGTGACGGGCCTCATGAACCTGTGGCGCGAGCCACCAGCAGCGTCAGGTCGTCGCTCTGGACGGCGCCGGCGAACCGCTGCACCTCGGTCTGGACGGCGACCAGCATCTCGGGCACCGCGAGGCCGCGGCGCGCGGCGACGGCGTCGCGGAAGCGGTCTTCGCCGTACTCCTCCTCGTCGTCGCTGAGCGCCTCGGTCACCCCGTCGCTGCACACGACCAGCGTGTCGCCGGGCTCGAGCGCCGTCACCGCCGAGTCGCCGAACCAGTCCTCGAAGAGGCCGATCACGGTGCCGGTGGCGTCGAGCGTCTCGACCGCGCCGCCGGCGCGGGCGAGCACCGGGGGCACGTGGCCGCAGTTGACGTAGCGCAGCTCGTGGGTGGCCCGGTCGAACTCGGCGAGGAAGAGCGTCGCGTAGCGGTTGCCGGGGGTCGAGGCGAAGAACAGGCGGTTCGCGCGCTCCAGCAGCTTGGCCGGGTCGTCCGCCCCGCCCGCGTACTGGCTGCGCAGCGTCGCCTGCAGGTTGGCCATGAGCAGCGCCGCCGCGATGCCCTTGCCGGAGACGTCGGCGAGCAGGAACGCGATGCGCTCGCCCCCCAGCTCGACGAAGTCGTAGTAGTCGCCGCCCACCGACTTCGCCTGGATGCACGCCCCCGCGCACGCGAACCCCGGCAAGGCGGGGGCGGCCGCGGGCAGCAGTTGCCGCTGCACCTCCTTGGCGATCTCCACCTCGTGCTCGGCCCGCCGCTCGGCCTCGATGCGGGCCGCCATCTCCTCGCTCAGGCAGATGGTCTGGACGGTCAGGGCGGACTGCAGCGACACCACCCTGAGCAGCCGGATGTCCTCGCCCGAGTAGGGCTCCTCCGACTGCCGGCCGCCCAGCGCCACGACGCCGACGAGGCGTCCGTTCCGGTCGACCATCGGCGCCAGGCACTCCGGCTGCAGGGGTGCGAGCAGGCGGTGCAGCTCGTCGGCCGCGTCGTCGACGCCCGGCGGGGGCAGGACCGCGGGCCGGGCCCGGCTCGCCAGCGCGGCGAGGGCCCCGGCGTCCCGGGCCAGAACGCCGGGGCCCTCCGGCGGTCCCCCGGCGGCCAGCCGGCCGTCGGGGTCCTCGAGATAGACGGCCAGCGACACCGGCCGGAACGCGGAGCGCAGCATGGCCTCGAGCAGCGACGCGAGAGCCGGGCGGTCCTCGGCGGTCCGCGTGCGATCGGCCAGCTCCTCGAGGGCGCGACGCGCCTCGTACCGTTCCGGGAAGAAGGCGCGGTCGATGCGGTCGGTGATGCGCCGCTCGACCCCCGCCCCCGCCCGCGCCACCCCGACCCCGAGCAGCCCCGCCGCGACGACCGCGACCGGCAGGCCGACGTCGGCCCCCGCCGGCAGCCACCGCTGGGCGAGCATCGCCAGCACCACCGCCACCACCAGGCTCGACGCCACGCTGGCGACGGCCAGCCCGCGCTGCACCAGCAGGTAGCGGGCGCCGCGCTGCACCAGCACCGGGACCGCCATCACGCGGTGCTTGACGACCGCGTACGCGAAGGAGAGCGGCATCAGCGGCAGCGCGAGCAATGCCCCCGCGCCCAGCCAGTCCGGCACGGGGCCGGCGAGCTCGACCGCCGCGACCGAGAGGGCGGGAGCGATTCCCGCGACCGTGCCCCACGCCAGAACGCGCGCCTTTCGCCGGATCTCCGAGGTCGGGGAGCTGACCGCATGCCCGACGAGGGCCAGGATGCCCACGGCGATTCCCAGGAAGACGTTCCCGAACACGCCGTAGGCCCGCCAGAGGGCCAGCCGACCGGACAGGATCGTCTCGCCGGCGAGATTGTTCGAGAACGGCTGCCCGAGGAGCGGCCGCCACGGACCGGCGGTCAGCACCAGGACCGCGCCGAACCCCACGAGGAGCCACTTCAACCACGGAGCGCGTTCGTCGAGCCGCGAGCGGGCGGGGAACACGAGAAAGAAGAAGGCGAACAGCCCCGGGGCCATCATGAGCAGCGTCATGCGGTAGGCCATCATGAAGCCGGGGAGGACCGGCGACCCGCCTGCCGCCTGTGGAGCGAACAGGCTCATGAAGCCGCAGAACATGAGCGCCATCACCCAGGCGTTGCGATCGAGCAGGCGATGGAACAGGACGGTCAGGGCGACGAGCAGGAAGACGAGCGGAATCGCGCTGATCCAGAGCGGAAGCAACGTCCACGCGAAGCTGGTGCGCTCCCAGGTCTGCGACAGCATCAAGCCGATCGCGTAGGTCCCGGAGACCCCCGCCAGCATGAGGGCGGCGAGGCGCGGCAGCGTCGACGACTCGTTGCTCACGAGGAACTCTCC
Organism: Vicinamibacterales bacterium; assembly: GCA_963664545.2. GTDB lineage: Bacteria > Acidobacteriota > Vicinamibacteria > Vicinamibacterales > UBA8438 > JAJEEA01. Next base: position 7,208,435 of record OY761475.2, read on the forward strand.
TTGCGTCCGGCGTGGGCGTGCGGTGACCAGTTTCCCCTCGACGACGGCGCCTCGGACCGCCCGTGCACAACGCCCGAGGTCCACCTCAGCGTCGAAGTCGGTCCGTACGCCTAGCCGTACAAGGGTAATTGTAGCCCCATGCGCCCCGCTGGTCCGTGCCCCGTGCTATAAGGAAGGAAAGGATCTTCTGCAGCTGGATGTCCGCTGGAGGTGGCTTGATGACCGAGTGGAACACACGCGGATGGCTCGTCGTGTGCGCGGTGCTGGCGGCGGCTCCGGCCGGCGCGCAGGCGCCGGGCGAGGCGTTCCGGGACTGCGACGTCTGCCCGGAGATGGTGGCCCTGCCCGCGGCGGACGTGGCCCTCGGCCGGTACGAGGTGACCCTGGAGGAGTACCGCGCCTTCGCCGAGGCCGTGCCCGGTGTCCCCGAGACGGGGTGCATCCGTGCCGGTAGTCAGAGTCATTCGACCGACGCGACCGCCCGTGCCTTCACTTGGCGGCACCCTGGGTACCCGCAGACGGAGGACCATCCGGTGGCGTGCGTGAGCTGGTACGAGGCGCAGGCGTACGCAAGATGGCTGTCGCTGAAGACGGGCCATCAGTACCGTCTGCCGACCGATGCGGAATGGGACCGCGCCGCGGCCGCCAGTCCCAGGGGATGCAATCAGCGCATCCGCAATTCGGGCGGAACCTGCGCGGTCGGCTCCTACACGCCCAGCGACGCCGGCCTCTTCGACATGGTGGGCAATCTCTGGGAGTGGACGGACGACTGTTGGAACGGCGACTGCGACCGAAGGGTGATGCGTGGCGGCGGCTGGCTGACCGCGGACTGGCAGTTGCGCCCGGATTCGCGATCTTGGGCCGGTCCCAACCGGAACGATGGAGGGATCGGCTTCCGGATCGCCAGGACTCTTCCATGACTTCGAGGAGGTTGCCCATGTACCGTCGATTGCCGAAGTCCGCCGGCGTCCTCTTGCTCGCGTCCGCCGTGCTCGCGCTGTCGCCGGCCGGCGCCGCCGCCCAGGCCCCGGCGTCGAGGACCGCCGACGGCCACCCCGACCTGCAGGGCGTCTGGAACTTCTCGACCGCGACGCCGATGGAGCGGCCCGACGACCTCGCCGAGCAGGCGACGCTGACGTCGGAAGAAGCCGCCGCGTGGGAGCAGCGGCTCGCGGAGCGGCGCGCCGCCAACGAGTCGGAGCGCGAGGACGCGCCGCTCGGCGCGCGTCTCGGGTACTCGGTCCGAATCTGGTTCGAGCATGGGCACACGCTGTCCGAGCAGCGGACGTCGCTGGTGATCGATCCGCCGGACGGCCGCATTCCTCCTACGCTCCCGGTGGTCGAGGAGCGGGCCGAGGCGCGCCGCGCCCTGCGCAACCGGCACGCCCACGGTCCCGAGGACCGCGGCTTCTCCGAACGCTGCCTCCTCGGGTTCAACTCGGGACCGCCGATGACGCCGAGCGCCTACAACAACAACGTGCAGCTCTTCCAGACCGCCGACCACGTGGTCATCCTCAACGAGATGGTGCACAACGCGCGCATCGTCCCCCTCGACGGGCGCCCCCACCTGCCGGAGCGGCTGCGGCAGTGGGTCGGCGACTCTCGCGCCCGGTGGGAGGGCGACACCCTCGTGGTCGAGACGCGGAACTTCCTCGGTGAGACGTCGCTGGGGGGCTCGAGCGCCAACCTGCACCTGGTGGAGCGCTTCACGCGGGCCGACGCCGACACCCTGATCTACGAGTTCACGGTCGACGACCCGACGAGCTGGACGCGACCGTGGACCGCGCAAGTGCCGATGAGCCGCACCGACGAGCCGCTGTACGAGTACGCCTGCCACGAGGGCAACTACTCGATGGCCAGCTCGCTCTCGGGAGCGCGGGCCATGGAGGCGCGCGAGGCGGCCGAGGGCGGCGGATCGCAGTAGGCCGCCGCGCGTCGCCGTCGCGGCAGGAACGGGCGGAGGAGGTCGATGATGAACCCGCCGCCGGCGCGAGGCCGGTGCCGGTCAGCATCCGGGCGAATCGCATGCGTGTCGAGCATCGGGTCCGAACCCCCTCGACCTACTCGGCCGGGGCGACTGTCGGCGGCCAGAGATCGCCGAGACTGAAGGTGACGGCGTCGAAGGGGCGGATGCGGATGGGAGCGTCGTCCTGCGCGGTGGCGATCAGCACCCAGTCGCCCTCGCGCAACTCGAAGGCCTCCAGGGTGCGGTCGGCCGGGTCGACGAGCCACAGATGACCCACCTGTTCGCGCCCATAGGCGGTGCGCTTTCCGTGGAGATCGAGCTTGCGGGTCGAAGGCGAGAGCACTTCGCAGACCCAGTCGGGAGCCAGCGTGGCGTACGGCGCGTCGGGGAAGACAGGCATCCGCTCCCGCCGCCAACCGGCAAGGTCGGGTACGAGGATGTCGTCGCCCAGATGCAGCTCCGGCTCGTCGATGATCCACCAGCCCCCGGGGCCACCCGCGTCGTGGTGGAAGGGACCGCCGATCTTCGAGCCCAGCGACGAGCTGGCGTGCGCGTGGCGCATGGCCGGCCGTGGGCTCGTGTGGAGCACGCCGTCAACGACCTCGGCGACCCGATGGGGCGGGGCATCGAGCACGTCCTGGTAGGTCGCCCGCCGGCGCTCGGCCGGGTCGCGCCGAGGGGTCGCGGCGACTGCTTCGCTCATGTCGACTCCCGTGACGACGCCTGCGGCTACGGCAAGCCGAACACGAAGAGATTGTTGCCCAGGCTCGGGCGCAGCTCGGGGGTCAGCACGGACAGGCCGGCCGAGGTGCCGGCGATGCCGGTGCTCACCGCGATGTACTGGCGGCCGTCGACGGCGTACGCGATGGGAAAGCCGGTGACCGGCGAGCCGAGGTTGATCTCCCAGAGCACCTCGCCCGTCTCGTGGTCGAAGGCCCGGAAGCGCCCGTTCGCGTCGCCGCCGAAGACGATGCCGCCGCCGGTGGCGACCAGCGACATCGTCATCGCCCGCTGGTCGTACTGCCACACGGTCTCCCCGGTCTCCGCCGAGATGGCGCGCACCGTGCCGAGCTGGTCGAAGCCGGGGGCGAACTGGTTCCGCACGGCCAGCGAGTACAGCCGGGCCCCGAGGTCGTCGTCCCGCGCGGGCGTCGCCAGCATCCGCGCGCAGGCGTTGCGGAGCGGAAAGTACATGGTGTTGGTCAGCGGACTGTACGCGCCCGCCTCCCAGTCCTTGCCGCCGAGCCAGGTCGGGCAGGCGAGCACCTCCTGTCCGATGCCCGTGAAGACGAGCTCCGAGTTCTCCCGCACCTCGCCGGTCGCGCCGTCGATGTCGCTGATGACGTTCTGGGTGATGGTCGGCGTCGCCCACAGGAACTCGCCGGTCTCCCGATCGAGCGTATAGACCACGCCGGTCTTGCCGGGAATGCCGGTGACGACCCTCCGCTCCTCGCCGGGGCGCAGCCGCGGATTGATCCAGCTCACGGCCGCGGGATCCGGGGCCACGGCGGTGTCGACCAGCAGGCGCTCGAAGGGGTGATCGAGATCCCAGTGGTCGTTCAGGTGCTGGTAGTACCAGCGGATCTCGCCGGTGGCGCCGTCGAGGGCGAGGGTCGAGTTGTGGTACAGGTGGGCATTGTCGGTGCCGCCGAGCAGGAACTTCGGGGCCGGCGAGGTGACCGACGTGCCGACGTAGACGAGGTCGAGCGCCGCGTCATAGCTGGGCACCATCCACGAGCCCACGTGCGCGCGCTGCTCGAAGGGCACGCCGCCCCACGTCTCGTCGCCGGGCTCGCCAGGGCCGGGGATCAGCCGCCGGCGCCACAGCTCCTCTCCCGTCGCCGCGTCGTGGGCGGTGATGACGCAGGCGTCCGGACCGCCCAGCGGCATGCAGCTCCGCCCCGAGACCACCCGGCCGGCGGCGACGATGGGGCCGGAGGTCTGGTTGGCCGGCTGCGTCCGGTAGTCGAGGATCTCGGTCTCCCACGCCAGCTCGCCCGTCGCCGCGTCGAGCGCGTAGACGTAGCCGTCGGCGCTGTTGTCGATGATCAGGTTGCCGTGGATGGCGATGTTGCGGTTGGTGGCGACCGCGAAGAGGTAGTCGTCGAGGTCGTCCGGGAGGTCGCGGCGGTACTCCCACAGGAGATCGCCGGTGACCGCGTCGATGGCCTGGATGACGTCGAACGGGTTCGGCATGTAGAGCACGCCGCCGTAGGCGAGCGGCGTCCCCTCCTGCGTGCCGGCGTTCAACGCGCGCGACCAGACCATGCGCAGATCGCCGACGTTCTCGCGCGTGATCGAGTCGAGCGGGCTGTAACCCCACCCGTCGAGCGTCCGCCGCCACATCAACCAGTCCGCCGGAGCGGGATCCTGCAGCATCGCGTCGGTGACCGGGACGAACTCCCCGCCCTGCGCCCGTCCGGGCGCCTCGGCCGCCGCGATGATCGCCGCGCACGCCAACGCCGCCCGGCAGGTCCGTGATAGCGCCGATCGAGCTGAACCCATGCTGCCTCCTCCGGAACCGGCGCCCGTCACTGCCGGGGCGTCCCTATAGTAGCGCGGAAGCCGTCACCGCGCGGCCCCGCGACGAATGTAGATGCCGCCACGAGCCGTTCCGCGCCCCGCTAGCGCACTTCCAGTCGAGGTGTCCCGCCGGCTCCCGAGCCGCGGCGGGGTCCGTTCGGGATTTCTGGTGAAGGGGGTGCGCCGTGTTGCTGAGAACCGTCCTCGTGATCGCCCTCGCGGCCGCCCCCGCCGGGGCGCAGCCCGTTGACTCGTTCAGCGATCTCGCGGAACTGATCGAGGTCGGCAGGAGCGTCGTAGTGGTCACGTCGCCAGACGGAGACGTGATCACCGGCCAGCTCGTCGACATCTCGCCGGCCTCCCTGAGCCTGTTCGCCGGCGGCGCAGGATCGAGCTGGACGAGGCCCGCGTCCGGCGTGTGCGGCAGGGCTGGAACGATCCGATCGCGGACGGCGCAGCACTCGGGTTCGTGGTGGGTGTCGCTCCTTGGCTGCTGGCGGCCTACATCGGCACGGGCTCGGAAGAGGCCAACCTGGCGCTGCCCGCCCTGACGGGCGTAGCCGGAGCGCTGATCGGCGCGACGCTCGACAGCCTCCGCTCGGGCAGGATGCGGGACCTGTATGTCCGCGAACCGCGGCGCGCGGCGGTCTCGCCGCTGGTGTCGAGGGAGCGCGTCGGCGCCGCCCTGTCGATCTCGTGGTGACCGTCGGCGGCGGACCAGGAGCCGGGAGTTCAGGAGCCCGTGCACCCGGGTCGGAACCCCGACCTACTCGGCTGGGGCGGCTGTCGGCGGCCAGAGATCGCCGAGGCTGAAGGTGACGGCGTCGAAGGGGCGGATGCGGACGGGGGCGTCGTCCTGCGCGGTGGCGATCAGCACCCATTCGCCCTCGCGCAGCTCGAAGGCCTCCAGGGTGCGGTCGGCGGGGTCGACGAGCCACAGATGACCCACCCTTTCGCGCCCGTAGGCGGCGCGCTTGCCGTGGAGGTCGAGCTTGCGGGTCGAGGGAGAGAGAACCTCGCACACCCAGTCGGGGGCCAGCGTGGCGTACGGCGCGTCGGGGAAGACAGGCATCCGCTCGCGCCGCCAACCGGCGAGGTCGGGCACGAGGATGTCGTTGCCCAGATGCAGCTCTGGTTCGCGGATGATCCACCAGCCCCCGGGGGCACCCGCGTCGCGGTGGAAGGGACCGCCGATCTGCGTGCCCAGCGACGAGCCGGCGTACGCGTGGCGCATGGCCGGCCGCGGGTTCGTGTGGAGCACGCCGTCAACGACCTCGGCGACCCTATGGGGAGGGGCATCGAGCACGTCCTGGTAGGTCGCCCGCCGGCGCTCCGCCGCGTCGCGCCCCAGGGTCGCGGCAACTGCTTCGCTCATGTCGACTCCTGTGACGATTCTATCGCCCCGGTACGGTCAGTCGATCCTCCCCGACCGTCGGCCCAGACACCAACTGCCCTCTGGACTGTGGCCGTGTCCGCGACCGTCGCGGCGGTCGTCGGCGATGCCGTAGCGAGCGTCTTCAGCGATGCCGACATCGCGAGGTACTCGGCGGCGGCCGAGCATGAGCAAGGGCGGCGGGGGATCTGCTTGGACGGGGCGTGGTAGGATGGCCCACAGGGAGGGGAACTGAGAGCTTTCCTCGGCGAAGCGGTTCCCCGGCCGCTCGCTGGGAACGTCGGGGCCGGAAGGGGCGGGGATTGAACCCGCGCCGGACGCTGTGGACGCCCGGTCGACCGGTTATCAGCCGGCAACCTTTCCACTCGGTCACCCTTCCAGGGCCGGCGGACTTATCACCCGCCGGCCCGACATTCTTACACAGCGACAACCCGGAACGGCCGCGACGAGCCGCGATGTCCTGCCTCCTCTGGAATCGGTGCCCGTCACTGCCGGGGCGTCCCGAGTTCTACCGATCACTCGTCCCCGAGGTCTCGCCGGCCGCCTGCCGTTCCAGGTTTCGGTGGATCTCGAGGATGTGGCGGATGTCGTGGTTGCCCTCGTGGCAGCCGTACTCGAACAGCGGACCCTCCGTCCTGACCATGGGAATCTCCGCGCTCCACTCGCTCGTCCACGTCGCCGGATCGGTGACCGTGAACTCGTAGCGAATCCGGTCCGCGCCGGTGCGGGTGAAGCGCTCCACGACGTGGAGGCCGGCGCCGGATCCGCGGAAGCGTCTCCGCTCGGCGTAGTTGCGGGTCTCGACGACCAGCGTGTCCCCGTCCCAGCGGCCGCGCGAGTCGCCGGGAAACTGCCGAATCGCGTCCGGAATGTGCGGGCGCCCGTCGAGCGGAATGATGCGCGGGGGGTTGTTGGCCATCTCGGAGAACACCACGATGTGGTCCGGCGTCTGGAGGATCTGGTGAATGTCGTTGTAGGAGGGCGGCATCATCGGCGGGCCCTCGTGCGACCAGGCGATGCAGCGCTCCGACAGCGGCCGCGTCTCGTGGCTGTCGAACGCGCTCGGGAGCGCCTGCGCGGCCGCCTCGGCCGCCGCCCGCGCCGCGGCCTCCGCCGTGAGCGGCGGGAACCGGCCGTTGCGCGGATAGGTGATCAACGAGGTCCGCCGGCTCGACAAGCCCTTGGGAACCGGCGTCCGCAGCCAGATCTCGTTGTCGTAGTGGATGTGGTGGCGCTCGTCCCGCGTGCGGTTGCCCTGGAACTTGTAGCGCTCGAGCTCATCGCGGTCGTCGATGTCGAAGAGGGTGAGGATCTCGCGCGCGGACGGATCGACGCCCTCGGCCGTGAGGGTCTCCTGCAGCCAGGCCCACTCCTCCTCGGTGAACGACTCCCGGTCGGCCAGATGATCGGGCCGCTCGAACGGCGTGAAGGTCTGGGTCGTCCAGTAGCCCTGGAGACTCGGCCTGCCGTCGGGCATGCGGGGCAACGCCTGCTCCTCTGCCCCATCCGGGCTGCTCCGGACCGGGTCCTGCGCGCCGGCGGAGACCGGCACCAACAACCCGAACGCGACTACCGCCGCCGGCACGGCAAAAGTGGCGTGGCGCATCTGTTCCTCCCCAAGGTCCGCGGGTGACCGGATGCGCCCATGATCGCCCGCGGCAGCGTCGTTTTCAAGTCAGCGGTGCGCCCCAACTGTCCGCCCGGGCCGGGGCGTGAACGACGCGCAAGAGAAGCCGCTGACCTGCCGGCCTCCAACTCGTCCGCCGCCGAGTTGTCGGCAGGGCCAGCCGAACCGGACCCGGTCTGCCTGCGTCACAAGCCCCGTGATGCTTCTTGTCTGCAACAGAAGCAAGACGGGATCTTGCACGACCTGTTTCCACCCGCCCCGAACGGTCATCGAGGTCGAGACCGTCGTATCCCGGATTGATGTGACTGGGGCGCGGTTCGGGACGGGCCGCAGGAGCCCGGACCCGCAACCGGCTATGTCTCCTGCCCGGCACCGGCCAGCGCGGGTTCCGAGGCCGGGCCGCCCGGCACGCCGGCCGGGCGCAGCATGCGCAGCCCGTTGAACGTGACGAGCAGCGACGCGCCCATGTCGGCGGCCACCGCCATCCAGAGGGTCGCGGCCCCGAAGGCCATGAAGACGAGGAAGACCGCCTTGGCGCCGAGGGCGACGGTGATGTTCTCGATGATGACCCGCCGGGCGCGGCGCGCGTGCTCGACCACGAACGGGAGCTTCCGCAGGTCGTCCCGCATCAGCACGACGTCGGCCGACTCGGCGGCGACGTCGGTGGCGTTGCCGCCCATCGCGACGCCGACCGAGGCGCGGAGCAGGGCCTGGCCGTCGTTGATGCCGTCGCCGACCATCGCGGTCGGGCCGTGGCGCGCGATGAGTTCGTCGATGGCCTCGGCCTTGCCGTCCGGCAGCAGTTCGGCCCGCACGTCCGTGATCTGCACGCGGGTGCCGACGCTGCGGGCGGTGGCGGCGTTGTCGCCGGTGAGCAGGGCCGACCGGAGCCCCTGGCGGTGGATGTGCGCCACGCTGGCCGGCGCTTCCGCGCGCACCGGGTCCGTCAGGGCCACCAGCGCCCAGACGTCGTCCCCGGCCCCGCACACGACGACGGTCTCGTCGGCCCGCCGCATCTCGGCGAGCTGCGGCTCGAACGCCTCGATCGCCGCCTGCTCCCGGGCGAAGCGCGTGCTCCCGACCCAGAACCGGCGGCCGTCGATGCGCGCCTCGGCCCCGCGCCCCTCGACCGCCGCGAAGTCGGTCGCGTCGGACGGCTCGACCCCGCGCCCCCGCGCGTAGCGGACGATGGCGCGCGACAGGGGGTGCTCGCTGCGCAGCTCGACGGACAGGAGGCGGGCCAGCACCTCCCGCTCGGAGCGGCCGTTCACGGGCCGCAGCTCGCGGACCTCCGGCTCGCCGCGGGTGACGATGCCGGTCTTGTCGAACGCCACCGCGCGCAGGCGGCCCAATTCTTCCAGGTGGGAGCCGCCCTTGATCAGCACGCCGTGCCGCGTGGCCGACGCGATGGCCGCGGCAATCGTCACCGGCGTCGAGATCACCAGCCCGCAGGGGCACGAGATCAGCAGGATGAGCATCGCCTGGTAGAACCACCGCTCCCAGTCGCCGCCGAGCAGCAGCGGGGGGACCACCCCGACCGCGAACGCGACCGCGAACATCAACGGCGTGTAGTAGCGCGCGAACTGGTCGATGAAGCGCTCGGTCGGCGCCCGGTGGTGGTGGCTCTCGCCGACCATGCGGGTGATGCGGGCCAGCATCGTGTCGGACGCGGCCCGCGTGGTCCGCAGCTCGACCATGCCGTGGCCATTCACGGTTCCCGCGAACACCTCGTCGCCGGCCGTCTTCCAGGCCGGCACCGATTCGCCGGTGACCAGCGCCTGGTCGACGTAGGAGCCGCCGTCGGTCACCACGCCGTCGCACGGGATGCGCTCGCCCGGCCGCACCCGGACGTGCGCCCCCACCGTGACGCGGTCCACCGGGGTCCGGTGCTCGTGGTCGCCGTGCACCACCGCCGCCGTCGCCGGGGCGAGCCGCAGCAACGAGCCGATGGCGTTGCGCGCCCGCCGCGCGCTCCAGTTCTCGATCAGCCCCGACAGCCCGTAGAGGAAGGCCAACACCGCGGCCTCGGCCCACTCGGCCAGGAACAGGGCACCGGTGACCGACACCAGCACCAGCGCGTTCATGTCGGGCCGCAGGCGGACCAGCGACGCCACCGCCTTCGGCGCCGAGGGGACGAGCCCCGCGGCGATGCCGACGAGCAGCAGCACCAAGACCGGCCCGTCGACGCCGTGCGCCCCGTGCGCGTGCCCCAGCAGGGTCTCGACCACGCCGCCCCCCGCCACCGCGATGTGCAGGACGAAGCCGGCGACGAGGGCGAGCCCGCTGACCGCCACCAGCGCGCGGCGGCCGTGCGCCTCCCACCACGACTCGACCCGCGGCGCCGCGTCCCACGGCGCGGCCCGCATCCCCAGCCGGGAGACCGCCTCGGCGACCCGCTCGGGACCGAAGACGCCGGTGTCGGCGTCCACGGTCATGCGGCCGTCGACGACGTTGAACGACACCCCGTGGACGCCCTCGCGGTCGGCGAGCGCGTCCCGCAGCAGGGCGGCCTCCTCGTTGCAGTCGAGGCCCTCTACGCGGTAGTGCAGTTGTTCGCGGATGCGTGCTCTCCTTGTGGTGGGTCGACCTGACCCAAATCATGCCCCGAATGGGCCCGTCCGTCGACCGGTAACCGCGCCGTTTCCGCCGCGCAGACGCCTAGAACCGGAACCGCAGCCCGAAGGTGGGGACGCGGGGGAAGCCTTGCGAGGGCACCTCGGAGAGCCGGGGGAGGTCGGCGCCGGGGTCGTGCCGCAGCCGCGGCTCGAGCGTGATGGCGTTGTCGCGCCCGAGGAGGTTGATGACCTCGACGTAGAGCGACCAGCCGCCGTCGGCGCCGCCGCGCTGGTAGGTGGCGCGGAAATCGACGCGGGCGTAGTGCGGCAGCCGGCTCGAGTTCAAGTTCTCGACCCCGCCGTAGTCGACGGTGTACTGCAGGTTGCCCGCGGCGTCGGTGGCGGGCACGAGCCGGCCGCGGTCGTCCTCGACCGAGGCCACCCGCAGCCCGAGGGCGGGGGTGTGGGAGAAGCCGCTGGCGAGGCGCAGCGTCGCGGCGAGGTCCCAGCGGCTGGTCAGCCGGTAGCGGCCGACCGCGTTGAAGGCGTGGGGCCGGTCGTACTCGAACGCGTAGCGGCGGCCGTAGCTCTCGCGCTCGGCGCGGCCCCACGCGTAGGAGAGCCAGCCAGTGAGCCGGGCGGCGGGGTTCCCGTGGGCGAGGTAGACGTCGAGCCCCCACGCGTCGCCGGCCGCGTCGTTGGTGGGCGCGCTGAGGATGATGGGGGCGGCGGGCACGCTGTCGCGGAGGGCCTCGGGGAAGTCGTAGCCCGCGACCCGCGCCGCCCGTTCCGCCTCGGTCTCCAGGCGGCCGACGAGGAGGTCGTCGAACCGCTTGTAGTACCCCTCGACCCGCGCGGTCAGGTCGGGGCCGAGGTTCTGCTCGACGCCCAGCACGAGGTGGGTCGCCCGTTCGTGGCGCAGCCCCAGCTCGCGCGCGCCCGATAGGTCGACGAAGTAATCGGACTGGGTCAGCTTCTCGTACCCGGGGCTCTGCGTGTACAGCCCGCCCGCCGCCCGCAGGCGCGCCCCGCCCCCGAGCGCGTAGCTCGCGGCCAGCCGCGGCGAGACGGTGGCGCCGCCGTTGACGGTGCTCCAGTCGAGGCGCAGGCCGGGCTCGAACGAGAAGCGCTCGGATGGGGTCCACGTGTCCTGCAGCCACAGGCCGCCGCGCGTGCCGTTGAGGACGGAATCGAGGTCGTCGGGCAGACCCGCGCCCCCCTGCACGCTCGACGCGTTGGCCTGCGTGTCGTTCCGGTCGCCGGCGATCAGCCACCGGTAGCCGGTCTCCAGGCGGTGCAGTTCGACGCCGGTGTTCAGCAGGTGGCGCGGCGTGACCTGCACGCTCACGTCCTGGCGCAGCGAGCGGTCGGCCACGACGATGGCGCGCTGGAACGCGATGGTCGAGCGGGCGAACGCGACATCGTCGTCGGGGGCGTTCGACCGCGTGGCGTCGGCGCGGATCTGCCCGTCGAAGCGCAGCGACTCGCGGTTGCGGTACCACGACACGGTGGTCGTGGCCGTCGCCCGCGGGCCCAGCACCGCGTCGAAGCGGGCCGACGCCAGCCCGTTGGTGATGTCCGAACCCAACGCCGCGCGGTCGTCGGAATCGTCGGCGTCGAACGAGAGGTCGGCGTCCTCCACGCTGCGGAGCCCCGTCAGGGTGAGCCGGTGGCCGGGCCCCAGCTCCCAGCCCGCCTGCAACTGCAGATCGGCGAACGACGGGAAGTTCTGGTCGGCGATGCGCCCGGCCACGAGGTCGTAGTAGGTGCGCCGGGCGCTGAGCAGCCACGTGCCGTCGGCACCGATCGGGGTGCTCCCCTCAAGCACGAGGTTGGCGTCGGTGATGCTGGCCGCCGTCGAGCCCTGGAACCCGGGCCGGCCCGCCCGGTTGTCGACCACGAGGATCGACGACAGCCGGTCGCCGTACGCGGCCCCGAACCCGCCCGCGGTGAGCTCGAAGCTCTCGACCGTCTCGGGGTTGAAGGCGCTGGCGATGCCGAACAGCCGGTAGGGGTTGTGCACCTCGATGCCGTCCATGACCGTCAGGTTCTGGTCGGGCGTGCCGCCGCGCACCGCGAGCCGGCTGCCGAAGTCGTCGGTCGACGCCACCCCGGCGAGGGTGTCGAGGGTGCGGAAGACGTTGTCGATGCTGCCGGGGGCCCGGAACACCGCCTCGGGGGTGACCGGGGTGGCGGACGGCCGCTCCTGCACCGTCATCTCCGACACGACCTCGACCGTCTCGGCGAACGTCTCGGAGAACAGCCGCACCTCGAGGGCGGCGCTCCCGGCCGACCGGTCGATCTCGACCACCGTCTCCAGATAGCCGTCAGCCTGGAATCGCAGGCTGGCCGCCCCGCCGTCCAGCGCGATCTCGAACCGCCCGTCGGGGTCGGTCTCGGCCGCGCGTCCGCCGCCGGCGACCCGCGCCCCGGCGATCGGCACCTCCGTCACCCCGTCGAGGACGACGCCGGTAACCGTCGTGGCCGGCTGCGCCGCCACAGGCGCCGGCCCCAAGGAGATCAGCCCGCACAGGGTCCAGCGTAGTCTCAGTCCTGAAGGTCCAGCCATGCGGGAACCCACGCACACGGTAGAATACACGTGGTACGCATCGGGAACGATGCGGCGAGAACGAGGGGAGAATGGACATCACCCAGGATATCCGACCGCTGACCGAGTTCAAGCGCCATACCGTCCGCTTCATGTCCCGTCTCAAGGAAACCGGGCGGCCATCCGTCCTGACCGTCAACGGCAAGCCCGCGCTGGTCGTCATGGACGCCGAAGCGTGGCAGGACGTCAGCGAGCGGCTCGAGTACGCGCGCACCGTCGCCGGCATTCGCGAGGGTCTCGAGCAAGCGCAGGACGGGCAGGGCATCGAGGCATCGGCCCTCTTCGCGAAGCTGGCAGGCGCTTCGGACGAGCGGTGAAGCGCTACCGGGTCATCGTCACGCCGCGCGCGGAAGACGACATTTCCAAAGCGTACGAGTGCTCAAGACAGAGCGTCCCCGCTACGCCGAGGTGTGGCTCGACGGAATCCGCGAACGCATCCTCGGACTTGAGACCCTGCCGGAGTCTCACGCGTTGGCACCCGAGAGCGCGGCGTTCGATCGCGAAGTGAGGCACCTGATCTTCGGACGAGGCACCCCTTGGCGCATCTTCTTCACGATCGAGGGATCGACGGTTCAGATCGTTCGCGTCCGGCACGGACGGCGCGGTTATTGGCTTGCGTGACCCACGGCGCGGCGCAGGCTTCACCCGTCGTACCAGCGGCGACAGCCGTTCGAGCCGCGAGGTCCACGCAAACGGAGGACTCCATGTCACGACGTGCAATCGCCTGCACTGCATTGCTGATGACCATGACGGCCGTCCCGGCGGCCGCCCAGCACGGCGCCCCCGGCGGCGAGTGGCCCACCTACGGCGGCGACCTCGGCCACACCCGCTACGCCGGCCTCGACCGGATCGACGCCGGGAACTTCGGCGACCTCGAGCTGGCGTGGCGCTTCCGCACCGAGAACCTCGGCCCGGGCCCCGAGTACGTCTTCCAGTCGACCCCGCTGATGGTCGACGGGGTGCTCTACACGACGGCGGGCACCCGGCGCGCCGCCGCCGCCCTCGACGCGGCGACAGGCGAGCTGCTGTGGGTGCACCGGCTCAACGAGGGGGCGCGGGGCGCGGCGGCGCCGCGGCGGCTGTCGGGGCGCGGCCTGACGTACTGGGACGACGGCCGGGACGGGGTAATCTTCTACGTCACGCCCGGCTACCGGCTCATCGCGCTGAACGCCCGCACCGGCCGGCGGATGGCCGGCTTCGGCGAGAACGGCCTGATCGACCTGAAGCAGGGCCTCGACCAGGAGCTCGACCCCGTCACCGGCGAGGTCGGGCTGCACGCGGCCCCGGTCATCGCCGACGGGGTCATCGTCATCGGCGCCGCCCACCTCGCCGGGGTCGCGCCCGCCACCAAGGAGAAGCCGACCGGGCACGTCCGGGGCTACGACGCCCGGACCGGCGCGCGGAGGTGGATCTTCCACACGATTCCCGGCGCCGACGAGTTCGGGAACGACACCTGGCTGGGCGACTCGTGGCGCTACACCGGCAACACCGGGGTGTGGGGCCAGATGACCATCGACCCCGAGCTGGGTTACGTCTACCTGCCGGTGGAGACGCCGACCGGCGACCTCTACGGGGGGCACCGGCCCGGCGACAACCTGTTCTCGAACAGCATCGTCGCCCTCGATCTCGACACCGGGGAACGGGTCTGGCACTTCCAGACCATCCACCACGACGTGTGGGACTTCGACCTCGCCAACGCGCCCATCCTCGTCGACATCACCGTCGACGGGCGGGAGATAAAGGCCGTCGCGCAGCCGAGCAAGCAGGCGTTCCTCTACGTGCTCGACCGCGCCACCGGCGAGCCGGTGTGGCCCATCGAGGAGCGGCCGGTGCCGCAGTCGGACGTGCCCGGCGAGGTGACCGCGGCCACCCAGCCGTTCCCGACGAAGCCGCCGCCGTTCGACCGGCAGGGCATCGGGGTCGACGACCTGATCGACTTCACCCCCGAGCTGCGCCGGCGGGCCGAGGAGGTGATCGAGCCGTACCGCATTGGCCCCCTCTATACGCCGCCGTCCGTCGCGTCGTACGAGGGCACCCTCGGCACCCTGCACGTCCCCGCGCTGACGGGCGGCTCGAACTGGCCCGGGGGGTCGTTCGACCCCGAGACCGGCATCTTCTACATCTACTCGAAGACCGAGGTCCACGCCCTCGGCCTCGTCAGCGACCCGCGTCGCTCGAACATGGACTACATCATGGGCCGCCCCCGGCCCCCCGCCGGCCAGCGCCCGCGGGGGGGCAGCGGCTTCGCGCTCAACGTCGAGGGCATTCCCGTCATCCGGCCGCCGTGGGGGCGCATCACCGCCATCGACCTCAACGCGGGGGAGATCGTCTGGCAGGTCGCGCACGGCGAGACGCCGGACCATGTGCGCAACCATCCGCTGCTCGACGGTGTCGACGTCCCCCGCACCGGGGTCGCCAACCAGCGCATCGGCACCCTGGTGACGAAGACCCTGGTCATCGCCGGAGACGGCGGCGTGTTCACCGGCCCCGACGGCGTCCGCGGGTCGGCCCTGCGCGCCTACGACAAGGCGACGGGCGCGGAGGTCGGCTCGGTCCCGCTACCGGTGCCCGCCACCGGGTCGCCGATGACCTACAGTGTGGACGGCGAGCAGTACCTGGTGGTGGCGATCGCCGGCGGAGGCTTCCCCGGCGAGCTGTGGGCGTTCCGGGCGCCGTAGCGGCCTGTCCTGAAACCGCCTCGTCGCCGCGCGCGGGTGGAACGGGGTCGTTCACACCATGCCGGTCATGGAACGCTGGGCGTTCGCGCCGCAGACCGAACGCTGGGTCTTCAACGGGTTGCACGGCTTGGTCGCGGGGACCGGAGTCGCCTACTTCTGCATGAAGTATCTGATGACCAGCGACGACCCGTTCGCGCTGGTCAACCATCCGTGGCAGGGGGCCATGGTGGCGGCTCACGTGATGGCGGGGCCGGCCCTCATCGTGTTCTTCGGCATGGCGTTCCGCTCGCACGCGCTCTGGAAGATCATCTGGCCCAGCCCCGTGGCCCGGCGAACCGGCTGGGCATCCACCATCGGCTTCCCGGCGATGGCGGTCTCGGGCTACCTGATCCAGGTGGCCTCGTCGCCCGCGCTGGTCACCGTCTTCATCTGGACGCACGGCATCGCGGCCGTGCTGTTCACCGCCGCCTACTGCGGACACCTCGTCATCGGCTACCGGGCCGCCCGCCGAATGCGCGAACGCGCGTGGTGACCCCGCCGTCGATCAGCGGGCCAACACCTGGGCCACGGCGGGAAACCGCGAGATGAAGGCGCGGCTGGCGCGCGCCTGCACGCCGGCGGTCCCCGAATCGGCGGCGGGGGCGAGGAACACGACCGCCGTACCGTGCCGCTCCGCGTAGTCCACGCCCCGGTCGGGACCCATCACGTACAGCGCGGTCGAGAGAATATCGGCGGCCAGCGGGTCTTCATGCCAGACCGTCACCGACTCGGGGCGATGGACGGGCAGGCCGGTGCGCGGATCGAGGATGTGCGCCACCGGCCGGCCCTCGACCACCCACGACCGCTCGGAGGCACCGCTGGTGGCGAGCGACCCCGTCGTGAGGTCGAGGGTCAGCGCGGGCCGATGCCGCCGGGCGGGATGGGCGACGGCCACGGGCCAGCCGTTCGGCGCAGGTCTTCCGCCCACCGCGATCTGGCCCCCGAAGTCCACCATCCACGGATGGCCGCCGGCCGTGGCGGCGATGAGCCGCCGCAGGGCCTCGCCCTTGCCGAACGCGCCGGCGTCTAGGGTCGCGTCCGCCGTGCGCGTGACGCGGCAGGTGCCCGCGTCGAGCCGGAAGTGCGCGAGGCCGGTCGCCGCCCGCGCCGCCCTTAGGACGTCCGCCGTCGGCAACGCGCCGCCCGCACGCAGCCCCCACGCCTCGACGAGCCGACCGACGGCCGGGTCGAAGGCGCCGCCGGTCGCGCGATGCCAGCCCGCGAGCCGCGGCCACAGGCCGCACAGGGCCGGCGGCAGCGGGAACGGCTCGCCCACCGGGTGCCGGTTGAGCGCGCTCAGCGCGCTGTCGGCCCGCCACGTGCTGAGCGACGCCTCGGTGCGCTCGATCACGCCGACCATCCGCTCGAGCGCCCGCAACCCCGCCGACCGGTCGGACACCTGCACGACGAGGATCGCCCACGTCCCCATCAGGTGGACCGTGCGTTCGACCACGAACGGGGCGGCGGCGAGCGGCTGCCGAGCCCCCGCGACACCGCCGACACGCGGCGGGAACTCGGCGATGTCCCGACCCGCGCGCACGCCACGGTCATGCAGGCCGGCGAAACCACCGGCACGCGGCTGGGCCTCGGTGATCGCCGGCGCCGTTCCGCCGCACGCCAGACAGAGCGCCGCGACGACCGCCGCGCTTCTCATGGGGCGGGAGGGGCGGCGGGGCGGAGCGGGGCGGCGCGCGCGCCCGACACGCGACCGAACCTCCAGCCCCTGACCAAGTGGGTCGTGTAGCCGACAACGAAGACCGCGCTCGCGGCGATGTGGGTCCAAATCCATGCCGTGATCCACGCGGGGCTCGACGCGACCTGGATGAGATAGCCGGTCAACGCCATCGCCGAGAAGCCGAGCAGCGAGGTCCACCCCGTGCGCCGGTTCCGCGGGCTCGCCGACAGCAGCTTGCGCAGGGTGTGGGTGCGGAAGAGCATGCCGAAGAAGACCACGAAGAACGGCGCGGCCACGATGTGGAGGGCCAGCACGGACGGCTGCCAGGGATGATTGACGACCGCGAAGGGATCGGCGGCGACCATCAGGTACTTCATGCCGAAGTAGGCGGTGCCGGTGACCGCCACCAGGGCGTGGAGCAGGTTGAAGGCCCACCTCTCCCACCACGTCATCGCCAGGGTGAAGGCCGGACCCGTGGCGGCGCTCCAATCGCCCTCCGCCGCGCCGTGCTTCGCCGGGCTGTGCATGATCAATTCCGACCTCGCGAGGTTCCGGGGCATGAACGCGGCCGGCTCACTCATCGGCGCCGGAGGCCAGCACCCGGTCGGTGGCCAGCACGCGCCGCACGGCCGCATTCGTGGCGATCCCCGTCAGGGTCGCGCCGGCGACCGGCCGGATCGCCCGGCGCAGCGCCAGATCGTCGTCGAGCGGACGGTCGTCGTACTGCGCGAGCCACCGCTCGGACGGGAGATACTCGACGGGCTCGAGGAACGCGGTGACGTCGATGCGCTTCACGGTGCCGTCCGCGTGCAGCGAGATCAGCAGGCTCTCGCGCTTGGTGCGCACGACGTGGGTGTCGACGTACGCGCGCCCCACGACCGCCCCGTCCTTCGTCGCCACGTAGCGGCCGACGAGGCCGCTCTCCACGTCGACCCGGGCCAACTCGGCGATCGCGCGGCGCTGGGCCCGGGTCAGGAAGACGCGCTCGGCCGCGACCTCGGCGCCGGGGTAGACGGCGGCCAGCGCCTCCTCGCGCGTGATGCGGCCCCCCTGCGCGGACGGTCCCGCACCGGCCGCGACGAGCAGCGCCGCCGTCAATCCGCTCAGCACGCGTCTTCGCATCTTCGCCTCGTCGCTTCGCATTCCGCCCGATCCGCCCGGCCCGGCATCGCCGCCCGCGGCACCGGGCGCCCCAGCAGCGCCGCCGTCAATCCGCTCAGCACGCGTCTTCGCGTCTTCGCGTCGGCCCGAGCCGTCCGGTCCGGCATCGCCGCCGACGGCACCGAGCTTCCATGGCGGCGATTGCGGCGGGCGGCACGGACGGGCGCAGGAGCGGGCGGAGACGCCGCGCCGCCGACATCAGAACGCGTACCCCAAGCTGATGTTGAACTGGTTGACGCCGGTGCCCGCGTCGTTGCTCACCCAGGCGTGGTCCACCTTGAGGACGACGCCGGGGTCCGGCTTCAGCTCGATGCCGAACGTGAAGTACGTGTTGTCGGTCGAGAGGCTCCGCTCGAACCCGGCCGGCATCCGGTGCTGGGTGTCGACCCGCTCGTAGCGCACGTAGGGCGTCAGTCCCACGCTGCCGGCCTCCGGGACCTGCGACAGCAGGTCGTAGCCGACCTGCGCGTACGCGCCCTGCAGCCCCTCGCCAACGCCGCCGCCGCCGCTCTTCCCCAGCGCCTGGTTGAGCCGGGCCGCGTCGGAGAGGCTCGCGCGCGCGAACAACCCCCGCAGGTCAAAGCCGCGCACCTGCGCCTGACCGTGCAGGTCGAAGATGGTCGTGCCGATGCCGTACTCCGCGCCGTCGACGACGATCTCGCCCTGCCCCGAATCGCCGGTGTAGACGCTGGCCCCGAAGAAGACCCCCGGCGTGGGGGTGACATCGAGGCGCCCCGTGAACGCCATGCTCGTCGCCTTGGCCTTGGCCCCCTTCTGGCGCCCGCCCCGCAGCCCGCCCGACGAGAAGGCCGACCCGTTGAACCCGTTGAGGACGTAGGCGCGGAACGACACGCGGTCGAAGGCCCCGTAGACGCCGCCGCCGTTCTCGCGCCAGGTCGACGGGATGATGCGGCTCTCGGTGACCGGCCGCTCGGCCCCCAGGAACACCGTCGGCTCGTGGAACTCGTTCACCAGCCCCATCGGCGCCAGCAGCAGGCCGCCCCGCAGCCCGAAGTTCTCGGTCGCCTGGTAGTCGACGTAGGCGAACTCGACGTAGATCTCCTTGGCGTGCTCGACCTCGATCTCCGAGTTGAACAGGAGCTTGTCGCTGAACCGGTAGCCGGCGTAGAGGATGGCGCGCAGATAATCGAACTGCGTGGTCTTGCCGGTGGGGCTCCCGCCCTGGTTCATGTCGGCGTAGTTCTCGAGCAGCATCTCGCCGTACCCGGCGATGGACACGCCGCGGTCGACCGCGTAGGCGGCGGCCGCCGACGGGGCGAGCCCCAGCCGCCGCGCCTCGTCGATGTCCAGGCGCCCGTCCCCGCCCTCGCCGCTCCGCAGCCGCTCGACCTCCTCGGCCAGGATCTCGATGCGCTGCTCGAGTTCGGCGATGTCGACCTCGGGCTCCTGCTCCGCCGCCCCGGCCTCCTCGGCGGCCTCGCGCTCCCCGGCCTCGGGGTCGCTCTCGGCTTCAGGATCCGCGACGGCCTCCGCGGCCCCCGGCCCGCCCGCGATTGCCGCGGGAGCTCCGGCCTCGGCCCGACCGGTCCGCCCGGCGTCCCCCAGGGCTCCCTGTCCCGACGCGGTGGCGGCGGTGCCGCAGAGCAAGGTCATGACGAGCAGGTACTCGACGGGTCGGCGGCGGTCGTTCATCATGGGCATGTCTCCTCACTCGTTGGTTGCATACCCCGGCCGTCGCCCTATAATGGCCCTGCTGAACATGTCGGAGCCGCGACTCGCTGAGGGGTAGCGGTGCGTGACCGTTCGGTCGGCCCGCCGGGTGTTGCCGCACCCGCGGGCCTCCTTTCCTCTCCGCCGGCCGGTGATCTGCCGGGCAGAAGTTGAGATTTAATCTCAACTTGCGGCGCTACTATACAGGCGCACCAAGCCAACCGTCAACACCAAAATGCGACACGATCTCAATTCCCGCTCTCGACCTGCCGGTTCGGCTGATCCGCGACCCCGGGAGCGGGGAGAATACGCGAGGGCGTCGCTCAGTTCGACGTCCCGGCCGCGCGGCCACTCACGAGCCGGCCCACCGCCTTCGTCTTGCTCCAGAAGAAGTCGAACTGCCCGAGGAGGGTTCCGTAGGCGAGCAGCAGAGCCTGGTAGACGGGCAGCATGACGACCAGATAGACGGCCCATTGCAGCCACCCCGGTGTGGCGTCCGGGAACATCAGCCCCATCACCGGACCCTTCAGCCGGACGGTGGTCAGGCCGGCGAGCGAGAACGCGGCGAGGATGGCGACCACGCCGCCGGGTCCGACGCCCCAACGCGACTTCATGCGCTCGACGATCGTCATCGGTCCACCCTGCGGGCGTCGCGAAGATCCATGAGAATGAGTCTCAATATCGTCCGGGGGAGTGTACGTCGGCACCGTTGCGCCGTCAAGCGCGCCCCGTTCCCGCCGGAACGCCGGGAATCGCGGATTCCAAGCACGCGTGACGACGCCCGCGTCGCACAAGTTTAGGCAGCGGGCATCATGCGTGCAAGCGAAGGGACGCCCAAGCGAAGGGACGCCATGGCGCGCGGCCCTTCGCGCCCGGGCGGGCGTTGACACGGTTGACACGGGCCCGCCGACGGGGTCATAGTCGCTTCATGGCTTCTGCATCCGACGCGGCGCTTGCGGAGGCCGCCAGGCCCGACATCGCCGAAGACCCTTCCGAGTTCCCCGGCTGCCGCCCCGTGCGCGTCACCCCCGCCGACCTCGACGACTACCATGGCCGCTTCGAGTACTGGGATCGCGACACCGAGACGGCCTTCGTGGTGCGTGAGCCTGTCAGCGTCTACCACGAGGGCCCCGGCCAGCGGCTCGCGGCGTTGCTAGCGCTCATCGCGGCGGTGCGGGGGGCGCCCATCCTGACCCTCGGCACGGCCGACCTCGCCCTGCGCGACTCGCGGGGCGAGCGGCGGCGCATCATGCAGGCCGACCAGTTGGTCTATCTCGACCCGGCGGAGACGCAGCCTCGGGGCCCCTGGGTCGAGGTGGGGTCCGACCACCTGCCCGACGTGGTGCTCGAGGTGGACTATTCGACCGACGTGCGGCGGGGCAAGCTGGGGCTGTACGAGGCGTGGGGCTTCCCCGAGGTGTGGGTCGAGGTGCCGGTGTTCGGCTCGCCCCGTCGGCGGCCGGGCCTGACGATCCACCGCCGGTCGGCGGACGGCTACCGGACGGCGGCGGCGAGCGTCGCCCTCCCGGGCTGGACGTCTGCGGAGATTCACGCGGCGCTGAACGAGCCGGCGCTGTCGGAGGCGACCCGCGCCGTGCTCGAGCGGGTCGGCCGCGCGCTCGGCGAGGCCGGAGGCACCAGCCCCGACGACGACTTGTGGCTCGGCGCGCAGCGCGAGGAAGGGCGTGCGCGGGGTCGCGAGGAGGGACTTGCGCGAGGTCGCGAGGAGGGACTTGCGCGGGGTCGCGAGGAGGGACTTGCGCGGGGTCGCGAGGAAGGCCGTGCGCAGGGGCGCGTGGAAGAACGCGCGCAGATGGTCGGCTCGATTCTGCGGAGCCGCGGTCTGGCCGTCTCCGAGCGTCTGGCCGCCCGGATTGCCGGCGCAGACCCCGCCGTGCTCGTCGCCGAGGCGTTGGCGTGCCGCGACGAGGTGGACCTGCTGGCCCGCCTGGAAGCGCGGTCACAACCGGCGGGGCCCGGGGCAGGACGCCGATCGCCATCACGGCCGGCGTGATCCCGCGAATCGTCGCGGTCGTTCTTACGCGCCGTACTTCACGTATCGGCATAGCCTCGGCGAACCATCCCGTCATCTAGCGTGGGATGGTCCTGGGTCTGCCCAGCGGCCTGTGGCCGGCCGTGCTAGCATGATTCCGTGATCGACACGCACGCCATCGCGCGCCGGCTCACCGACAGCGGGCTACCCAGCAAGCAGGTCGACGCGATCACCGACGCGCTCCGCGAGGTCTCCGAACATGGGAACCACGTGACACCGGAGAAGCTGGAGGCGCAACTCGCCAACCTCGAGGCTCGCCTCACGTGGCGGTTCGTGGGGGTGATCCTGGCACAGACCCTCGCGATCTTGGGCGGCGTGCTCGCAATGCTGCGCCTGATGGAGTAACGCACACCCCGGGTGGGGCAGCGGTTGACGCGACAGACCCCGACTTGCGGGGCGTCCTCCGCGTCAGCAGTTGCGGAACGCCCCTCTCAATGCGTCGCGCACGCGGAAACGGCTTCCCGGGTGCCGAGCCGGATGTGAGCCTCGCCGACGAGCGTCGCGAGGCGGCTGAACTCGTCCGGCTTGAGCGTCAGCGTCACGCGGTTCACGCGCAGATGGAGCAGGCCGTGGCCGCACTGGTACACGGCCAGCTCCGGCCCCTTGACCAACGTTTCCGAGTTGTGGTCGCCGTGGATGGTCGACTCCATTCGGGAACTCCCTTTGCTTGGCGGACAAGGCGTGCGCCGGGAGGGCGCGCACCGGCCGCCGAAATGGACGGTCTGGACGTGTGCTACCAGTCGTAGGCCAGGGAGGTGATCACGACCGCGTCGTCGGTCAGGAGCACGGAGTTGCCGACGCCGTGGTTGCCGCCGACGGTGCCGTAGTCGGCGCCGAGGTCGCGGTGCCACACGGTGTCGCCGTCGTGGGTCAGGGCCATCAGGTCGCCGCTGTCGAAGAAGGCGTAGAGCCGCTCGCCGTCGACGGCCGGCGTCGGCGCCCCCTTCGACACGTAGTCGTTCCACTCGAACGCCTCCGCCGCGTCGAACCGCCGGCTCCAGCGCTCCGAGCCGTCTTCGAGGTCGAGGGCGGTGACGAAGATGGTCTGCTTCATCACGCCTTCGAGCGACGTGAGGAAGACCGTGTCGTCCCAGACGACCGGGCTCGACTGGCCGAAGCCCGGCGTCGTCGTCCGCCAGGTCACGGTGTCGTCGGACCATGTGAGGGAAGCCGCGCGGCGCGGCTGACGTTGGTGTCGCGTCCCCCCCGGAAGCCGGGCCAGCGCGTGGCGCCGGTTCGATCGGCCGACCCGGCCTACATGGCCCCCGTAGACGTAGAGTGCTCCGTCGAGGCCGACGGCACCGAAGCTGGCGACGGCATCGATCAGATCGTGCGGACGCCACCCGCCGAGGGTGTCGTCCTGCGCGCTCGCAAGGCGGGATGTGGTGAGCAGCAGCAAGGACGAGGGTGAGGACGAGGCCGGCGCGACCCGGCAGCGTTTCGGTGTGAGGCATGGTGCGGTCCTTGCTCAAGTGATATTGAGTCTGAGTCTCAATTTCAACATCCGAGATTCTATGCGTGACCGATCCGGTCGGTCAAGAGGAAATTGAGGGGATGGTCGGAACGACGAGTGGTCGGGCGCGGCCGGGGTCGCCCCCGCCTATACGGGCAGCAGGACGACGGCGGCCCCAGTGGCGGCTCAAGTACCCCGCCACGAGCCGACGGTGGCAGTGGTTCAGGCGTCCCGCCCCGCCGACGACGGCGCCTCGTAGACGTGACCGACCCGTGCGGCGTGGGCTGCGACCGCGTCGGCGACGAGCTCCGCGCGGGTCCGGAACAGATCCTCGCGGGGACGCCTCAGCAGGTCGAGCAGCCGGTCCATCGCCGCCCCATGCGGCTCGACGCCGCCGTCGGCCAGGATATGCGTCACCGCGATGTTCCGCGCTTCGAGCGCCGGCGCCACGAGCAGCGTGCGGTGGCAGTCGAGCGGCTCCTTCTCGGCGCACATCAGGGCGATGCGCCGACGCCCCGCCCCGCGGACGACGCGCTCGACGCCTCGGCGGAAGCGCTCCGTCTCACGGAGGCGACCGTAGTCGATACGGCCGTCCCGGTAGTCCGCCGGGTCGGCGGAACGCCCTCCCAGCTCCCGCCCCAGGAAGACGTACTCCAGCCCGAGGGCACCGAGCGCGACGGCAAGGGCGTCGCGCTTGAACTGCGGATTGAACCGGCTGTACTGCGCGGCGCGGACGTCCGCCACCGCCGTCACCCCGCGCCGCCGCAACAACCCGGCGAACTCGTCGAACGGGTGCGAGGAATGGCCGATGGTGAAGACGGATGCGCCCCTCACTCCACCCAGTCGGCGATGAAGATGTTGGTCTCGCCCTCCACCGCGGCGTTGCGGTTCGAGGCGAAGATCAGCTTGGTGCCGTCGGGCGAGAACATCGGGAAACCGTCGAAGACGTCGGTGAAGGTGATCTGCTCGAGGCCCGTGCCGTCGAGGTTGATCATGAACAGGTCGAAGTTGCGGCCCTCGGGGTTGTGCTGGTTCGACGCGAAGATGACGCGCTCGCCGTCGGGGTGCCAGAAGGGGGCGAAGTTGGCGCCGCCGAGGTCGGTGACCTGCTTCAGGTTCGAGCCGTCGGCGTCCATGACGAACACCTCGACCGCGCCGGGGCGCCAGAGCCCCTGGTCGAGCAGCCGCTTGTAGTCGTCGAACTCGGGGCCGTCGGGGATCTCGCGCCCGCGGAAGATGATCTTCGAGCCGTCGGGCGAGAAGAACGGGCCGCCATCGGGCCCCTGGCGGTGCGTGAGGCGGCGCACGTCCGACCCGTCGCCGTTCATCGAGTAGATCTCCTGGTCGCCGTCGCGCACGCTCATGAAGACGATGCGGCCGTCGGGGCCGATGGTCGCCTCGGCGTCGTAGCCGGGGGAGTCGGTCAGGTTGGTCAGGGTGCCGTCGGGCGACGCCCGGAAGATGTCGAAGCTGTCGTAGGTGGCCCAGACGTAGCCCATCCGGAAGCTGGGGGGCGGCGGGCAGTCGGGCGAGCCGAGGTGGGTCGACGCGTAGACGATCGTCTCGCCGTCCGGGTAGAAGTAGCCGCAGGTGGTCCGGCCGCGGCCGGTGCTCACCATGCGCTGGTTCGACCCGTCGAGGTTCATCCGGAAGATCTGGTCGCAGGGCACGCCGTCGCGGGTGCTCTGGAAGATGATCTCCGACCCGTCGTGCGAGAAGTACGCCTCGGCGTTCTCGCCGCCGAAGGTGAGCTGACGGATGTTCTTCAGGCGGACCTCGGCCTCGATGGCTGCCGGTCCCTCCTGCCCGGCGGCCGGACCGGCCGCCCCCCCCTCGGCCGACAGGCCGGTCCCCGCCGGCGCCACGGCCAGCGACAGCATCACGATGGGCAGGGGGATGAGACGGTTCGACATGGCTCCAGTCCTTTCGTTCGCGGACCCGCCGGAAGCCCTGACCGGACCGGCGCGCGCCCGCCGTCTGCGACAACCCTTGATGGTACGTCAGGCGTTCGTCGGACGCCAGCATCCGCAACGCCACACCGCTCGCGGCCCCGCCACGCCCTCCCGGCGGGTCGCGCAACTCCAGGGCCGCGCTTCTCCTCCGATGGACTCGAA
Source organism: Vicinamibacterales bacterium (assembly GCA_963664545.2). GTDB lineage: Bacteria > Acidobacteriota > Vicinamibacteria > Vicinamibacterales > UBA8438 > JAJEEA01. The sequence continues at coordinate 7,233,951 of OY761475.2, forward strand.
CGCCGACCGAGGCGGGCAGCCCCGTACCGTGCGAAGCGGGCCGGCCACCCGGTCACCCCGGCCGGCGTCACATGCCCCAGACGGTGACCGCGCCGGCCGTCGTCGATGCCTCGCGACGGAAGATCTTCTCCCGCCACGTCCGATCCGGCGCGCGGTCGAAGACGATCAGGTGGCCCGCCTCGGCCCCGCAACGGTCCATGTAGCCGCGGGTCTGGGCCAGTCCCTCTTCGATGGTCCGCTCCAGGTCCCCGTGCAGCAACTTGCACTCGACCACGAACCTGCGGGTGGCGTCTCCTTGCGGCCACACGATCAGCAGGTCCACGCGCCCCCTGCCCAGGGCGTACTCCCGCTCGATGCGGCCGCCGCCGTTGACCACCTTCTGCAGGTACGCCTGCAGCAGCAGTTGCGGGCCCGCCTCCCGATACCGGTCGAAGCGCTGCGTCCAGTGCTCAGAGTGTTCGCGGAAGAACTGCTGGAAATCCGCCAGCAGCCCGTCCACGTCCAGGCCGCCGCCGGCGTCCACGTACCGCGCCGTCTCCGCCTCGACGTCGTCCTGCGCCATCCACGTCAGCTCGCGCGGAATCACCTCGGCGTAGATCGGGTTGGCGATGCGCTTCGCGTCGTGCCGCGCCAACAGTCCCAGGTCGCGCGCGTATTCCACGTCCCGGTCGCGGTCGGCGTAGCTTCCCCGGTCGGCGCCGCCCGTCAGCATGGGCGCCACCACCCGCCGAACCCGGTCCTCACGCAGCTTGTCGGCCAGGTCGTCCAGGTGGGTCACGCGGTCCAGGATCAACTGCTCCTGGGCCTCGAAGATGGCACCTTCCGTTATCGCGCGGGAACGATCCCGGCCCGGCGGGCTCTCGAAGCACGCCTGCCGGCACAACGCGTTGACCAACCACGGCTGGCCCGCCGTCCGCATCCAGACCGCCGCCACCGCGTCGGCGGTGAACGCCTGCCCGGTTTGGGCCGTGTGCTGGGCCAGGAGCGCCCGCGTCTCCGCTTCGCTGAAATCGCCCAGCCGCAGTGACTTCGACTTGATGTTGAAGGCGCTGCCCCCGAGCACCATCGCGTTCTGCGCGGTCGAGTAGATGCGGTAGTCGCGCACGTCCCGCACCCCGCACAGGACGACGCTGTGCGGGAATCGTCCGGGGCGGTCCGGGTAACCGGTGCGCAACTGCCGCAGCACCGACAGCAGCGTGTCGCCCACCAGCGTGTCGATCTCGTCGATCAGCAGCACGAGCGGCCGCGGGTCGGCCATGCACCAGCGGGCCAGCGACGCCCGCAACGCCCCCAGCGCCCCGGCCCGCTCCAGTAGCCCCGGCCAGATATCCGCCAGCGTATCGCTGCCCAGCGTCGCCTGCTCTTCCGACTCGAGCTGGAAGAGGATGGCCCGCATGGCGTCGGCGACGTTCTCGCGCGCCGCCTGCCCCGCCTCCACCGTCAAGTAGACGCAACGGTACTCCCCCCGCGCGTTCAGCAGGTCGCGCAGCGCCAGCAGCGCCGACGTCTTGCCGGTCTGCCGCGGGGCGTGGAGCACGAAGTACCGCTTCTTGCGGACGAGACCGAGCAGGTCGTCGAGGTCCACCCGATCGAGCGGCGGGATATGGTAGTGCTCGTCGGCGCGGATGGGGCCTTCGGTGTTGAAGAATCGCATGTCACAGGCCACTTTATCCCACAGCCGGAACGTCGACGGAGGAGCGGCGGGGCCGCCAAGTCAGTCCGCACCGGTGACGTGACCGAACTGGACCACGCCATGCCACGTACCAGGAGCGGTTGAGCTCCACCACACATGGCGGTGGCATTCTCGCGCGCCCACTGCCATGCTCATCCAGCGCCGTCCACACCGAGCAGTCGATGCCCCGCCTGGCTCTAGACGCCTTGAACAGGTGTGATCTTCACGGTTGAGTCAAGTTTCGGGTCAAGGCTCATCGTTGGTGCGATTCTCCGGCCGTCGGCGGTTACGCCGCGAGCGCGCGCCCCCGCCAGAGGTGGTCGACCTCCGATCGTAGGCGGCGGCGGCACGCAGACGCGTGCTCGATTCCCCGTCCAGGGTCGCCGACAACAGGGGGCCGAGCACGCGCGCCTGCGTGCGGTGGTAGGCCAGCGCGACGCACAGCCCTTCCGCCGTGACCCAGTACCGCTGGGTGCGCGGAATCCGCTTGATGAGGCCCCGCAGCCGCAGCCGGCGCAGGTCGTAGGTCATGCGCCCCGCGCGGTAGTCGTCGGGCGACAGTCCGCACAACGACGCCACCGCCCCGCGCAGCTCCCGGTTGCGGAAGCCCTGCGGCAGCAGGTCGAAGCGCAGCAGGGCCGCCATCAGGCTCTGCACCCGCGGGTCGCCGAAGCGCAGCGCCGGGACGCGTTGGCCGTCGATGACCGCCGGACGGTGCAGTTCGTCGAGCACGTCGGCGCCGACGGTGCAGTCGTGGCTGAGGCGTTGGACGCCGAGCAGGCGTCGGTTGGCGGCGAAGCCGATCTTCTTCAGATCATCGAGGTTCCTCAGCCGGCGGCCGACCGCGAAGTCGTACGTGTCGTTGATGACCGTCTCCGTGTGGAGGATCGAGATGTCGTAGCGGATGCCCTGCCGCCGGTCCGAGCCGGTGAAGGGATGGGGCAGGCGGGCCAGCCACTTGTGCAGCAGCGCGTCGTCGACGGCGTAGACGTAGTTTTGGTTGACGGCGTTCCGCATGCTTCCGCCCGCGTCAAAAATCCCCCGGTTTCATTGGGGTTTCTGAAGCCGCGTTTCCGCCGATGTCCGCCCGCATCCCAGGATGTCGCTCCCGTAGGCTGTCACTTGGGCTGTCAATGCCGATCCGTCTCGCCCGAGAGGATCGCGTCCATCTTCTCCGCGGCCCCCCGCTTCAGCGCCGGCATCACGTGGGCGTAGGTGTCCATCGTCATGCTGATCCGCGAGTGGCCGAGCGTCTCCATGATGGTCCGGGGATCGACCCCTTGGGCGAGCAACAACGTCGCGGCCGTGTGGCGGAGGTCGTGGTACCGGATGTCGGGCAGCCCGGCGGCGCGCAGAATCTGCTTGAAGCTCGTGTGTACCCGGGAGCTGTGCATCGGCGTGCCGATCGACGTCGTGAACACCAGCCCCGACTTGCGCCACCGGGAGCCGGCCGCCAGCTGCTCCTCGAGCTGGCGCGTCCGGTGTCGGCGCAGCGCCGTCACCGCGACGCCCGGCATCGTGATCGTCCGACGGCTCCGATCCGTCTTCGGCTCGCCGAACCGCGGCTCGGCGCCGGCCCTTTCGAGCGTCTGCCGCACCGACAGCTGACCGGCTTCGAGATCGACGTCCACCCACCGCAGCCCGAGGGCCTCCCCCTGCCGCAGCCCCAGTCCGAGCGCGACCGTGATGAGACCCTCCAGACGATGGCCCGCGACGGTCGACAGCAGCGTCGACGCCTGTCCGGGCGTCAACGGCGTGATCTGCCGGGGGCGGTGCCGGGGTGGGTCGGTCAGGGATGCGACGTTCCGGGGAACCAGCTCCCACCGAACGGCTTGATTCAGGGCGGTCCTCAGGACGTCACGCGCCCCGCGAGCCCTGTACGCGCTCCCCGTTGCCTCGACGTGGCGAAGGCACGCGGCCACGTCCTGCGGCGTGAGCTTGGCGAGTCGGATCCGCTCGAGGCTCGGCAACAGATGCGCACGCACGATCTGTTCGTATCGCACCCACGTCCGCTGCCGAACGTTCCCCTGCTTGATGTGCAGCCAGCGGCGCAGGAAAGTGCCCACCATCTCCTGCTCCGGGACGGGGGGCAACCCGTGCGCCTTCCGGTGCAGCGTCTCCCGCAGCTTGTCCTGGACCTCGCCCTTCGTGCGGCCGTAGACCGTTTTGCGGCGGCGCTTCCCGTCCTGCCAGCCGAGATCGGCCTGCCCCATCCAGCGGCCGTCGCTCCGCTTCGTGATGCCGCCTTCTCCCCGTCCACGCCGTGCCATCGTCGAATGCTCCTGTGTTCGGGTCGCCGCCGTGAACCGAGCATCGCGCGCGGGGGCTCCTCAGCCTCAGGGACGACGCCGTGCGCAGCGAGATCGCAGCCACAGCCGCCCGCCAAGGTCTAACGCGGCGGACGCTGACGCCGTCGCGCGCGAATGCGCCGCCCTCAGCGGTCCCAATCGCAACCATAGCACGCCCTACCGAGCGCATGCGGCTGGATTCCCGTCTTGCCGACAACCTCGTTCTTCACAGCGTCCGTCGCGACACGGACATGGGCCGGTTGAGACGCCGCGAGGCTGCTGTCGGTGGTGCCGACCGACTCGGCGGGCGCCCGCGGCCCCGGCTCGACGGACGGATGGCACCGGACAGATCGAATTCACGATGATTGCCGGCGCTTCGCCTTCTCCAGCGCCTTCCTCGCCAGCTCCTTCAATCCCTCGACGGGTACTCGGTACGAGCCGCCCAAGGTGACCGAGGGAACTTCGCCGCTCTTGATCAGGTCATACAGCTTGGTGACGCTGATGGAGAGAGCCTGCGCGGCTTCCCAAGGACGATAGAAGATGCGCTCGACGGTCGACTCCGGCTTTTCTGGAGCCTGCCTTTTTCGGGGAGACATGCCTTCACTCCTTTCAGTTCCTGGATGAAGGCTGTACACCTGAGGTCGCCCAGAAGTACGAATTCGAGGGAGATCACCCCTATTTTGGGACTCACGGGGGCAAGAAAAGGCCATAAGTCGTTTTGATTCAGCGCTTTATAAATTAACATACATTTAACATGGCTAGCCCTTTCGAGCGGCGGCAGAAGAAGATGCGGTTGGGCGACTTTGTGGCGTAAGTCATTTTATTGCAGTCACTTAGCACAGCCAGCGGGGTGAGCAGTCCACGCTGCCGGAAACCGACGTAAAGCCCTGAATTCAGGGCGGCGCATCGCGGAGCGCGCCTTGCTGGACCCGAACGGGCGCTACGTGCTCGTCATCGACGAGATCAACCGCCGCGCCGCCGCGATCTTCGGCGAGAGGATCCGCTGCTCGGCCCGCAGCTCGGCGATCTCGGCCCGGATCTCGGCTTGACCGGCCTTGAACTGGTCTGATGTGACGTGGGCGACGTCCTCCGTCGGAGCCATCAACGCCAAGGCGCTGCGGAGGCGCTTGCACTTGCCGTTCGCGACGAGATCAACGGCCAACCTCCGGACACGTGCGTCCTGCCCGACCAAACTCTCCGCGTCAGCAAGCCCCACCCGGCCTTGCTCAATCAGGAGCATCGCCTCCGGCGCCTCGCGGCTGATGCGTCCCACCCTCGACATTGCGCGCGTAGACGTCTTCATAGCCTCCGCCACTTCAGCCGCCGTCAACGAAGTCTGCGAAGGCGCAGTCCGGTGCCGAGCCCGATACGCGCGTTGACGATCGGCGTTGGACGCGTACTTCCTGGTTCTCCCCACAAGGGGTATCGTAACGCATCAGCCGCCTGGCGACCATGCGCGTTACGCTATCCTGATCCTCGCGAATAATACAGATTAATTCGCAAAGCACTGAATAAAAAGAGTTTATGGCGCTTTTTTTGCCGCCAAAGCCCCCAAAACAGGGGCGATTTCGCAGGAATTCGGGCCTCTCGGCGACCCTAGGTCGACATACTTCGTGCCGGCAACCGGGAGCCGCAGCAAAGGAGGGCAACATGCCGAAGAAATCGCAGACTCCCCCGCCCAAGACCGTTGAGCGGATGTTCCTTCGCCCGCGCGAAGCCGCGGAGGCGCTTGGGGTCAGCGTCTCAAAGATGTACGAACTGATCCGGGCCGGCATCGTGCCCGCGGTGCGCCTGGGAAGATCGCTCCGGATACCCGTGGAGGCGTTGCGGGAGCTGGCGAAGGCGACGCGCCGGGAGTCACCGTGAACGCGATCTGTCGGTTGCCGCTCGTCCGTCGAACGGTCCACAGGCGCCGCCTGAGTCGGTCGGCACCGCCGACAGAGCGCCGGGGGCTCGTCCCGGAGGTCGTCGAGGCGCCGCCGCCCCGGACGCGGGTGCCGGAGGTCGATCCGGCACTACGGGCCGCGCTTCGTGGGCCGCCTCAGTGCGTTATCAGGGGCGGGGCCGGCCGGCCGAGGGATAGGCACCGCCGCGGCCTGGGCCATCGCGAAGCCGCGGCCGGTGAAGGCGATCCACCGGGGTCGCGGGCGGGCCGGCGGCCGTTCCGCCGGGGCGGATCGACCGGCCCGGCCCGGGGCCTAACCTGGTTAATTCGCTATTCCAATCCACGGGAGAGCCGGAGGGGCGAACGGATGGGCGTGCCCGCCAATGTCGCCTCGATGGACTTCGACGGCGCCCGCCGACGCGGCGGTCGTGCTCAACGCCGGGGGTCCTGCCGTAGCGCTCTGGCGGGACCGTCCCGGTGCAACCGGCCGCCGACGGCCACGCGGAGCCTACCGGACCGTGAACTGCCCCTGCACGACACGCTCACCGTGGACGTGTGTCGCAGGCGTTCGTCGCCCCCGATGGCGACGCCCTGGCCTACGCCGTGTCGTCGTCGACGCCTGACGTCGTGACGGTGATGGCGCTGGGCGGCCGCCTGACCCTGACCGCGGTGAGCGAGGGCACCGCGACGATCCGGGTCACGGCGAGCGATCCGGGCGGCTGAGCGCCACCCAAGCGTTCACGGTGACGGTGGGCACCCCCGGAACCGGCCCCCGGAGCCAGTCGGGACGCTGCCCCTGTTGACCCTCGGGGTCGATGAACCCGGCCGCGGCGGTAGAGGTGGGGAGGGCGTTCCGCGACCCGGACGGCGGTCGGCTCACGTACGGGGCGACCTCGTCCGCGCCGGCCCTAGCGGCAGTGGCGGTTCTTGGCAGCACGGTGACGGTGACGGCCACCGACGCCGGCGGCTCCAACGGGACGGCCACGCAGACGTTCATGGCGGCCGTGTACCAGGCCGGGGCCCGCCCTTTCACCGACGACTCAATCGTGCCCGGAGTGACGCCGGTCAGGGCCGTCCACTTCACGGAGCTGCGGGCGCGCATCGACGTCCTGCGGCGCGCGGCGGGTCTGACGCCGTTCAACTGGACGGATGCGGTGCTGTTGCCGGGGGTGACACGGTCCGGCTCGTGCACGTGACGCAGCTGCGGCGGGCGCTGGTCGAGGCGTACGCGGCGGCGGGGCGGGCGGTGCCCGCCTGGACGGACGAGTCGACCGTACCGGGTTTGACCCCGATCCGAGCGACGCACCTGACGGAGCTCCGCCGGGCTGTCGTGGCGCTGGAGTGAGCAGGGTCTCGATTCCGGCTCCTCGTGGCGCGCTGACGATCCTTCGTCGCCGTGTCGCCGGTCGACCGCCGCTCCGGGGTGTACAGAACGGACGGTTCCGCCGGACCGCCTTGGGTGGTTCGCCGATCTGTCCGGGAGGGAAACCGATGTTCGACGCTCGGCTTCGGCGTACGCCGTTCCTCGTTCTGCTTTGCGCGATCCTGTCGTCCGCGTCCGCCGCCGCCCAGGACGGTGTCGCGGTTCGGACCACGATCTTCCGCGGCGCGGAAATCCCCTACGAGATCATCGATGAATGGGCCGTCTACGCGGGCGAACATCATCCTGGGAACGGCCGAGGAAGCCGCCGCCCGCGCGCCGCGCGCCCCGAGGGATTCTGGGGGCGTTCCGACGGTCAGGCACCTGGCTCCGTATCCGCAGGAGGTCCTTTGGCCGAGAGGCGTCGTGCCGTACGTGGTCGACGACGACGTTCCGCACCCTGAGTGGATTCGCGAGGCCATCGCGATATGGAACAGGGAGACGGTTATCAGGTTCGTCAAGCGTACGACGGAGCGCGACTACCTTCGCTTCGCCGTCCAGGACGCCGGCTGCAGCAGCGTCTTCGGCCGGGGTTTCGACGGCGGCGAACAGATTAGCCTATCGAGCCCGGCGGCTGCCATGTCTCGATCACGCTTCACGAGCTCGGCCACGCGATCGGCATGTGGCACGAGCAGCAGCGGAAGCGGAAGGACCGCGACCGCTGGCTGACGGTCTTCAGAGAGAACATCAACCCCAGCTACAACGCTCGTGGCGCTTGGCATCCGAGCCCCGTCGCGGGACCAGATATCGGGCCGTACGACTACCCATCCCGTCCCTGATGGTCACAAAATCGCAGCATGCATCTCTCCGCCTCCCCCCGGCTCCGGATTACGGGCTCTGCGGGTCGGGGTGCCGGCTCGTCAACGGCCGACGACCCATGCCGTTCGAGCCGGCGCTTGAACGCGCGCATACACCCATGCGGAATGCATACTCTTCCGTTTGCTGAAAGGGCGGTCACTCGGCAAGGAGGCGCAGAACGCCAACCACCACGCCAGCAATCGCGACCGTCACGCCAGCAGTCGTAACCACGGTTCCGATGATCCACTTGATGAGCCGGGACTCGAGGTTGCCGATCTCGGAACGCACCTCAGCGATCTGCGTCGACAACCGCGTGTCGAGGTTGGCGATCTGCGTCGAAAGCCGCGTGTCCAGATTCGCGATCTCGGTCCGCACCTCGGCGAGACCGACCTTGAACTGGTCGGACGTGACGTAGTCGCCATGCTCAGCGACCCGGCGAAGGGCATCGGTGAGGGCGTCCGCCTGGGCGGGCGTGAAGTCGGCCGCAGTCAGCGACTGGGCAACAGCATGAGTATCGAGCATCTCGGCCTCCACTGTATCACGCTCCGCTCTCGCGGGCCGTCCTGCTCCGGGGCGCTCGTTTGCCCGTCATCTCCACCGTCCCCGGATCGCTCCGCTACGGCCCCACTCCAGCCCCCTCCCCTCCTGTGCCGGCAGGCTGCAACTTGCAGGGTGATTGTGGGTGGCGATCGGGCGGGCCGGTCCGGTGAAGCTCAACGCTGAAGGTCGTCGACGGGTCGCCGGTGGCGGGCGGTCGCTCCGACCCCGCAGGACATCGCGGGGTCGTCCAAAGACACCGCGCGGGAAACAGCCCTCCGGTCGTGGTCGCGACCCGGCAGGCCCGGGCAGGCCGGGTCGTGCGGCGAAGCTGAACCCCTGGCCGAGTCGCCGGAGATGTTCGGTCTCCCGACCCGGGCGGGCAGACCCGACCCGCTGCTGCCGGGTCGTCGAGACGCCCCCGATCCGGGTCGTTCCGCAACCTGTTGGCGCGACGAAACGTGTGGTACGTTCGGCCTCTTGGGGCGTTCCACGTTGAGACTGTTGCGGGGAGCGGAGTGAGTGTATTCAGGCACGAGGCGCAGGACGAGCTGGTCGAGATCGGCGGCAGCCAGTACCGGGTCCATCCGGCGGCGGCGGTGTTCCCGATCATGTCCGGGCGCATGGCGCGACCAGTTCGCGTCGGCCTCCGGCATCCAGAACAGGGGTCCCGACTCCATAGGCGCTAACTTGTTTTCGCGGCGTGGTCGGCGTATCCTGTCATGCCGATGCATGACACAGAGGCCGGCACGGTGGACGAGGACCGGGAGGTGCTGTTGTCGTTCCTCCCCCGGGGCTGGCGCGAGCTGGCGCAGGACACCGGGGCGTTGAAGGGGCTGCGCAAGGACAAGACGGTCGACAACCTGTTGCGGACCCTGCTGCTGCACCTCGGCTGCGGACACTCGTTGCGGGAAACGGCGGTTCGGGCGCGGCAGGCGCATCTGGCGGACCTGTCGGACGTGGCGCTGTTGAAGCGGCTGAAGAAGTCCAAGGGTTGGCTGCACGCGCTGTGTGTCCGCCTGTTCGAAGAGCAGGGCCTCGCAGTCGTCCCGGGAGGCGCGTTCCAGGTGCGGGCGGTGGATGCGACGACGGTGAAGGAAACGGGCCCGAGCGGGTCGATGTGGCGGCTGCACTACAGCGTGGGCCTGCCGTCGCTGACGTGCGACTTCTTCAAGCTGACGCGTGCCGAGGGGCCGGGCACCGGAGAATCCTTGGCGCAGTTCCCGGTCCGTGCCGGCGACCACGTGCTGGCTGACCGCGGCTATTCGACCGCACGGGGCATTCGCCACGTGGTGGACGCGGGCGGGCGACTGATTGTGCGTGTCAATACCGGGTCGCTGCCGTTATGCACGCCGGCCGGGCAACCTTTCGACCTGCTGGCCGCGGTGTCGTCGGTCACGCGTCCGGGCGCGGCCCGGTCCTGGGCGACCACGGTCGCGGTCCCGGGCGACGATGGCGGCCCGGCGGCCGAAGTTGCGGGCCGGGTCTGCGTGCTCCGCAAGTCGGCGGAAGCCATCCGGTTGGCGCACCGGAAAGTCCGCCGCGACGCCGCCCGCAAGGGTAACCGGGCGCGACCGGCGACCCTGCGGTTCGCCGAGTACGTGATCGTGTGGACGACCTTCCCCGAGCCGCCCTTCTCCGCCGCGGACGTGCTGGAGTGGTACCGCCTGCGCTGGCAGGTCGAGTTGGTGTTCAAGCGCTTCAAGTCGCTGGCCCAGTTGGGGCACGTGCCGAAGTCCGACGACGACAGCGCCAAGGCGTGGCTCTACGGGAAACTGTTCGTGGCTCTGCTGGTGGAGAAGTTGATCCACCACGCCCGCGCGATTTCCCCCTGGGGCTACGACGCGCCGGCGCCGGCGCCCCCGAAGCGCGTGGCGTGACTTCAAGTTCGTGCTCAACCAAGTCACCCGCGCCATCGAACCGCCGCTGCCGCTGGCGCGCATGATCAGCGACTGGCGAACGATCTCGGGCGAGCTTGCGGAGCCGCCACGACGACGACAGCCGCAACTCTCCGCATACTTCGGCTGGACTGAGCCGCTTGTGGAGGATCATGTGGCCTGAACAAGTTAGCGCCTATGGGTCCCGACTCCCGGACCTCCAGAGGTCGGTCTGGGCGGCCGCAGGCGCGGCGGCGGCCACGAGCAGGGCGGCGGCGACGGTCCTCGTAGCTTCCTCCCGGGGGCCGTCCGTCCGCCCGCCCCCCGCGGGCGCCAACTATATATAGATGGCGGGGTAGCCCCGGAACGGAGGCGGGCGACCGGACGGCTCCGGCCTACCGCGCGCCCGAAGTACAGGCGAGGGCGCAGAAAAGCGGGTCGTCCCGCCACACCTCGACGGCCCACTCGGCCAAAGCGGTCCGGTCGATCCGCGGAACCGGCCCGTAGACGGCCGCGGCGAACCGGCGCCCCGGGCCCCGGTCCTCATTTCGCATGAGGGCCAGGAGCTCGTCGTCGGAGCGCCCGGCGTAATCCGGGCCCCGAAGGGCGTGCCCGAAGGCGTTCAACTCCTCGTAGTAGAAGGACCGGGCGTCGACGAGAACCCGGTGGACGGCCGAATCCGAAGACGTCCAGGCGACCGCGGCGGCGGGCCAGCACGCATGGACCAACGGAAGGCCGCCGCCGCCGGAGACGCAAGCGGCGATGAGCGCGGCCGCGCGGTGGGCGTCGGCGATCGGGGGTGCCTGCGCGCCGGCGTCGACGGCCGCGATGACCGCGGCCGCGAGGACGAGGATTCGGATCCGCATGATTGAGTCTCCCCCCCCTGGGTTGAAACGGCCGCGGACCGCCGGGAGGCGTTGACGGTCCACGGCGTGGCCGGGCCTAGCTCGATGTGGAAGCGGTCGGCCAGGAAGCGCCGTTGGTTCTCCGCTGCAGCTCCCGTACAGACGGTCACGGGCATGATGGTAGCCAGCACCCCGCGATCGTTACGCAAGAGTTGATCGCTCAGCGGGGCGAAGAACGTCTGTACGCTGTTCGCGGTGATGACGCTGCCAGCGGCTGAATCCCGCCTTGATGTCTCGGCCTGAATCGCAGCCTCCCGGACTTGCATCCGTGTCGTCGTCTCGGGTCCGAACTTCCGCGCCCGTTTCTGGTTGTCGGTGAACGGCGGGTTCATGATCACCAGGTCGAGGTCCTTTGGCTGGAACTCGATCCGCTCGTCGCCCTCGACGTGCTCGGCGTCGAGTTCCTCCCTGGACCGCTCGGGGTTCAGGAGCGCGTGGAGGCTGTCGAGCTTCTCGGCGGCCGTCAGCAACTCCAGCGACCCCGCGCGGATTTCGCCGTCGGCTTGCGGGCCGTGGGGCATCGTCCCGAGGTTTCATCCGCCGGTAGTCGACGGTCGGCACCCGAGCGTCAGGTTGCATGCCGCGAGCTGGACGGCGTGGCCGTTGATGTCGAGTCCGCAGAGCACGTTCTCGACGATGTCCCCGGTGCAGGTCCGGGTCGTCGTGCGCCGCCCCGCCCGCCCGCGCGGCTTGGGTCCTGACGGCCTGGAGGGCCACCAGCAGGAGCGTCCCGGTGCCGCACGCCGGGTCCATGATCCGGAGCCTTCCGTACCGCGTCGAGGTCCGACCAGTCGGTGAAGTCGTCGGTCAGCGCGAGTCGGGCGAGCATGACGGCCGACAGGTTGTTCGTGTAGAACGCCCCGTCGCTCTTCGCCGTCCCGAGGATGCGGTGGTAGAGCCGGCCGGCGTAGTCGTACCCGAGCGTCCCGAGCGACTGCGCGAGCCGCCGGAGGCCTCGTAGAGTTCGCTGACCGCGGCTTCGGCGGCGGCGCCGTCGCCGATAGCCTTCAGCACGGCGAGCGCCGGGCGGAACACCGGCGCGTAGTCGCGGTCGAGTATCCGCCGCCCATGTCTCCTTGAGTTCGTTCCTCGGGGCTCTCAGCCCCGCCCACGCGGTCCGGGCCGAGCATCAGCCGTACCTCCAGGACGTCCCGCAGACGCCGTTCGAGGAGGCACGCGTTGGCGAGGATCAGGGTGCCGATTCGGCACACGCCCTTGGCGCCGCCGACGTCCTCCGGCACGAGGTCGAGCGCGTCGGCGATCGGCTTCTCGAGGTTAGGGTCCGCTGCAGGCCGTCCTTTTCGCCGCGGTTCGGCGGCGGTGCGGCCGGTTTGTTCCCGTCGAAGGACTGGCACCTTTCGCGGCGCACTGGTCACTGTCATAACGCGACACTGGTCATGATGGTCAGAACCTCGCGGTCGCGAACAGGGTGGGCGGGTGGGGGTTCGGGGACGGTGGCCCCCCCTGCGCTCGGCGGACGAAGTCCGCGAGCGCAGGGGGACCAAGCCCAGCCGCTTAACGACGACCTGGGGCGGAGTGGAAGCGGCGTTTGGGAGCACTCCCGGAACGGCGCCGACGGGCCCGGCCGTTGGGAGGGTTCCTGTCAGGGCAGGCACCGCCGTTCAGCCACGGCGGCTGGCGTATCATCAGGCACCTCCATGACGCGGAAGCGGGAAAGCGTGCCCGGCGCAAGGACACCCGCCTCGCGGCGGGGCTCGATTTGCTGCCCGTCCATGCCCTGAAGGGCCGGGTACGATTCTCCGCCCCGTCGGTCGTCGCAGCCCAGTGCAGCGGGGTCTGCCCCAGGATGTCCGCCCGATCCACACCGGCGCCGGCCCGCACCAGGGTGACCGCGGGCGGGGTGAGGTCGAGTGCCGCCGAGTAGTGCAGGGGCGTCCGGCAGGACGCGTCGGTGGTCTCCGGATCCGCGCCGCCCTCGAGCAGCATCGTGACGATCTCATCCGCCGCCCCGATTACGGCGACGTGCAGCGCGGTCAGACCCACCCGGCCCAGGTCGCCGAAGCCCTCCCGGCCGCAGCCGCGCAGCGTGCCCCGCAGCTCTCGACCGAGCGGTCCGCCGTCGGTCCGCAGCCGCGCGCTCACCGGCGCGCCGTCTCCCAACAGCTCCCGGGCCAGCCCGGGCCAGTCCAGCGCCGCGGCGTAGTGGAGATCCGTCCATCCGTCGCCGTCCACCGCCGACGCGGACAGGTCGCGGCCGAGATGGGCGGCGAGTTCGGCCGGCGAGGCGATCGACGGCGGGCGGGTCGGCGCGGGCGGGCGCGCCCCGCGGCCGCGGTTCTCTTCCCGGTGACTCATCGCTGTCCCTCCCTATTCTTCTGTGAGGAAACGGCCCCGACGGCCGGCGGCCAAGCCCCCAGGAGCACCCATCTGGTGCGGCTGCGGCACTTGCAGCAGAACAGGCGGCGCCGAAGCTCGCTGATGGACACCTGCCACCCGCAACGCTTGAAAGGGGCAATCCCGTCGAGCTTGACGAACCGCTCGCACGCCAGGCAGCCCACGAAGAGCTGAAGCCGGCACCGCTCCACCAGGGTCCGCAGGTCCAGCCCCGGACCCTCGGGCTCCGGGCCGCAGGCGCGCGGCTAATGCCGGAGGGCGGGCCTGCGACCCGCCGCGGGCCGGGTCCCAGCCGCCAGGATGACCCAGGTCCCCGCGCCGAATACGCGATCCAGTGCCCGGCGGAAAGTCCCGATCCAGTGGCAGAGCCGGCACAACGGCGTTAGGTCATCCGCGGTGACCGCGCCGGCATCGGGGTACTTCAGTGCGTAGTGGTGCGCCTCGACGGCCGGCCGCCGGCCGCAGAGTTGGCAGAGGCCCTTCGACCTCTTGAAGGCGGCGGCGCGGGCCCGCCGATACCCCGGCCCGTACACGTCGCGGCACCCGGGCCGCGGGTTGGAGTTCCCGCCCGGAGGGCGGCTGGGATGTTGGGGCATGGAACTGCTCCTCGAACGCGGGAAGGTGCCTCCCACCCGCTCGGCCGGCGCGTTCGAGACCGGCGGCGGGTGGCGGCGAGTCGAGGAGGGGAGGGCGCGGAGCCGGGTCGGTGGGAACGGCCGCGGAATTTTCCGGGAGCCCGATCGGACGGCTCGCGCCTGACGGGCAGTCGCCCCCCCCATCCGCGGCGGGCCGCGGCACGGGGGGTGCGGAGTCCTGGAGATTCTGCGGTAGACTTCGACCGGGCATGGCGACGATGGCCTCGCAAGCTGACTCGCCGTGCTCAGGCGGTGCCGGTCTGATCCACCGGTGCCGCCACCTACGCTCATTCTACCACGCCTCAGCGAAGATTAAGCAAACCCGCAAACCGCGGGTGGGTGCACGCTCCCGAATTCCGGATAGCGCATCCAGTGGCGGTTGCGGGTCACGTAGTCGATGCACTTGCGGGCCTCCTCGCAGATCTCGCTGTGGGCGCGCAGGTCAGTCAGGATCGCATCGATCCGCCCCGCGCTGCTCGTCGGCCAAGTTCCAGATCCAGGGGGCGCCGTCGCCGATGATGACCTGTCGGGCGACGGTGACGAAGCCGCACCGTTGCGCCTCCCGATGGGCGCGTTGGGGGAAAGCGGCCGGCTGCGGGTCGGTGTCGCGGCTGGCCGCGCTCTCGACGGCGGCGTTGTAGCTGACCGACCCGGAGTCGCGGCAACGCCGGCCCTCGTCGTCGCGCCCTTCGGCCGTCCACACCGTCGCCAGCTTGACCTCGCGGGTCTGGCGGAGCCGTCGGGCTGCTTGCCGCGGCACCCGGCGACCTCGGTCGGACGGACCGGCACGCCGGTCCCATCCAGCCCCAGGTAACATGGTGGGCGTGGGCGCCGGTGCGGACTGTCCGCGGACGACGCGCTCGTCAAGGGCGATTTCGCGGCCGAGCGCCTCGGCGCAGCGCTCGACCTGCCGGGTCTCGACCTCCACTCCGGCCAGGGCAGCCACTCGCTCGCCTTGGCGAAGCTGACCTCGGCCGCCGTCATGCCCACCAGCCGGGTGGCACCCGGTGACAGCTAGGTATCTCGCAGGTGCAGGGTCCGGTCGCGCGGACAGTTTCCCCGGCGGCAGCCCGTTCCAGCCTCATCGGGCCCATCAGTGTGATGAACGTCTTCGGGCGGCGGCCTGCACAGTGCGCCGGCCGGCCGCACGCGCATGCGATGGTCGAACCCGACCGGTCGGTGTGGTCCGCGTCGAACCGCGCCGCCGCCATCTGCGCGGCGATGCCGAGGGCTCGGCGACGGAGCGCCTCCTCCAGGGCCCCGAAGCCCTGCGCCTCCACGCTCCCCCGTCCGGTGAGCGCATCGACTTCGGCCGCGAGCGCGGCTACGAACGCCGCGCCCCAGCCGCCAGGATGACCCGGTCGGCGGCGTCGAGGACTCGACGGTGGATGGTCCGTTCGAGGGTCTCGAAGTCCTGCGCATTCATCCTTCCGCGTCGCAGATCTGCCTCGCCGGACCGCCGGCTTGCGGCAAGACCGCGCCGGCCAACCGGATCGTCGGCACCATGCGCCGCCCGGCGGTGACCGTCGCCCTCGGCGGCGTGTGGGGACGAGTCCGCCATCCGGGGCCTGCCCATCAGCTTCCGGTCGCCCGAGGCGGGGCGGATCGTGCGCGGGCTGCTGGACGCGAAGGTCCGCAACCCCGTGATGATCCTGGACGAGATCGACAAGCTGGGCGGTGCCACGAAGAACTTCGGCGACCCGTCGGCCGCCCTGCTCGAGATGCTCGACCCCGAGCAGAACACGCGCTTCCGCGACGTCTACGTGGATGTCCCGGTCGACCTGTCCGAGGTGCTGTTCATCGCCACGGCCAACGACCTGGCGGCGATTCCCGCCCCGCTGCGGGACCGGCTGGAGGTCATCGAGGCGTCCGGGTACACGGACGACGAGAAGGTCGCCATCGTCCGCCGCAGGCTCTGGGCGGACCAGCTCGAGGTCAACGGGTTGAACGCCGGCGCGTTCTGGACGGGGACGCCGACGGCGACGCAGCGGGAACCGGACGCCCGGGCCGCCGCGGCGCCCGGCCGCCGCCCGTCGGCGGTGGAGGTGATCGAGGGGAGCCGACGGCCGCGACGCGGCCGGGGGAGGGCCGGGCGGCGCCCCCGCCGCCGGCGGCGGGGGCCGTCGAGGTGACGGACGCGGCGATCCGGATGGTGATCCGCGGCCACACCTGCGAGGCGGGGGTGCGGGAGCTCGCCCGGCGGCTCGGCGCCGTCTGCCGGTTCGTGGCGTGCCTCCGCGTGGAGAAGAGCGCCGCCGCCCCGGTCACCGTCGTCGCCGACGCCGACGAGGCCGCGCGCCTCGAACCGGCCGGCCGCCGCATCGCCGTGTCCGAGATCCTGGGACCGCCGCGGTACGACTCGCTGCCCGACCGCGTTCGTGATGCGCTGTCGCGCGAGCGCGCCCGCGTCATGGGCCTGCAGCCCGCCGACCCCGCGGCCGTCGCGGTCGCCGCCTGGGTCGAGGCGGTGGAGGAGCTGCCGTGGCGGCGGGCCGAGGAACGGCTCGGCGCGCCGGCGACGCTGCGGCGGGCGTTCAACCGGGGGCACGTCGGCCGCGGCCGCGAGAAGGACCAGGCCATCGACTACCTGGTGGCCCGCGAGGCCGCCGCACGGCGGCCCTCGGCCGGCGTCCCCGCCGACGAGGCCGTCGTCCTGTGCCTCCGCGGACCCGCCGGCATCGGCAGGACCGCGTTCGCGCGGGCGCTGGCCGCGGCCCTCGGCCGGCGGTTCGTCCGCGTCTCCCTGGCCGGCACCGAGGACGCGGCGGCGATTCTCGGCGTCGCCCGCCCCGCCGCCGACGCGGGGCCGGGACGCCTCGTGCGCGCCCTGCGGGGCTCCGGCCCCCTGCCCGGCCGGGTCGGCGACAGCCCGCTGGTCCTCCTCGGCGGGCTCGACCGGCTCGGCGGGGCGGCGGCCGACGCGCTGCTCGGCGCGCTCGACCCCGCGCGCAACCACGCCTTCCGGGACCGCTACGTCGGCCTGCCGCTGGACCTGGGGGGCGCGCTGTTCATCGCGACCGCGACCGACCCGGCGGACATCCCGCCGCTGCTGCGGGAACGGCTCGAGCTCCTGACGTTGGCCGGCTACACGGACCCCGAGAAGGAACGCATCGCGGCCGGGCACCTGATCCCGGGCGCGCGCCGTCGGCACGGGTTGTCCGGCGACCACCTGTCCTTCTCCCCGGCGGCGCTCGGGCTCCTGATCCGCGGCTATTCGCGCGAACCGGGCGTGCGCGGCCTCGACGGGCACATCGACGCGATCTGCCGCCGAGGGGCGCGGCTGCGGACCGAAGGCCTGCCGCCGCCCGGGGAGATGACGCCCGAGACGGTGGCGGCGTGGCTCGGCGCGCCGCGGTTCCGCGACGCGCAGATCGCCGGCCGGACCCGCCGGCCCGGGGTCGCGGTGGGTCTGGCCGCCACGGCGACGGGCGGCGAGGTGCAGGTCGTCGAGGCGGCCTGCCTGCCCGGCGGCGGGCGGACGCGCGTCACGGGAGTGGCCGGGCCGACGCTGCGGGAGTCGGTCGACGTCGCGCTGACGTGGGTGCGCGCGAACGCGGAACGCCTCGTCGGCGCCGCGGGGCCCGGCGACTCGACGGACGTGCACGTGCACCTGGCCGAAGCCGCCCGGTCGAAGGACGGCGCGTCGGCGGGGGTGACGGTCGCCGTCGCCCTCGTCTCGGCGCTCGCCGGCCGGCCGGCGCGGGGTGGCGTGGCCATGACCGGCGAGCTGACGATCTCCGGGATCGTCGAGCCGGTCGCGGGCATCCGGGAGAAGGTGCTCGGGGCGGGCCGGGCGGGGATGACGGCGGTCGTCCTGCCGGCCGCCAACGAACCCGATGTCGCCGAGAGCTTCGCCGACGGCCTGCCGTGCGGCCTCGGCGTGCGCTACGCCGGTACGATGGACGACGTGCTTGAGGCGGCGCTGCCCGACGCGGTCGGCGTTCAAGGCCGCTTGACGGCGGGCGGATGACCGGCCGGACATGACGGTCGCTCATCCGTCGGCCGGCGAGGCCGGTCGGGGACGGGTCCTCGTTTCCAGCTCGCCCCCGTCGGTTCTCGAGCGGCGCCGACAGCCGTAGTAGCACTGCGGTGCCGCCGAGGACGTCGCCGCTCGCCGTCTGCCCGGGCTCGACATCCGGGTACACGCAACGGTACGCCGGGCCGCCCGGCGGTCTTCGATCGGCGGGAAGGTCGGTCGCAGGACGAGAGACCCTCCGGCGCGAAGGCTCCGCGGACGACGGGACGATTAACGCGCGGGGCGTCTGAACCGCCCTGCGCCGTGCCACAGCAGCAGCGCCGCGAGCAGCAGCGTCCCGACCGCCGGCAGGGCCGGGACCGCCGCGTCCCAGACGGTGAACGTCAGGGGCCCCGACCGCCCGGCCGTCGACCGACCCGCGCAGCACCAGCGTCCCGCCCCGGCCGGCGACCGCGCCGCCGTCCGGCAGGTCGTCGGCCGTCACCGTCAGCGTGGTGATCCCCGTCGTCCCGCCGGCCCCGATCACGATGGGCTCGACGCCGAAGTCGTCGTCCCGGTCCCGGCCGGCCTCCCAGTCGAGCCTGATTTCGACCGTGGTGTCCGACTCGACGGCGGCGCCGGCCGTCGCCGTCAGCTCGTACGGCCGGCCCGCGACGAGGTTCCGCCCCCGTCCGACACGAGGTCGACGAGGTGCAGCGCGCGGCCGTCCCATGCGCAGGCGTCGAGCAGGGCGGTGAGCGGGATGTTGGCCGCCAGCCCGCCGTCGGCGACCGCCTGGTCGATGCGGGTCAGGTTCTGGAGCACGACGCGTTCCGCCCCCGAGGTTCATGTGCCCGACCTCGGAGTTGCCCATCTGGCCCCGGGGGCAGCCCGACCGCCGCGCCGCAGGTGGTCAGCCGACTGGAAGGATACCGGTGGCGAAGCTCCTGGTAGACCGGCGTCCGCGCCCGGCGGATGGCGCTGCCGTCGGGGCCGGGGCCCTTGCCAGCCGTCGAGAACGACCAGCACGAGGGGGGGACGGCGCGGCGGGGGGCATGGGCGTGAGTCTACGGGGCAATCCGAACCGCGCGTGCCACCACGGCCGATCTGCGCGCGCCGCGCCTCGAGCAGTTGAGCGGGATGAGCGCGAACCTCTTCCGGAACATCGCCGGACCCGGCGGAGCACACGGGTCCGCGGCGCGTCGCCGCGGTCACCGCGGCTCGAGGGGCGGGGGAAATATGGGGAGGACCTGGCCGGGGTCGAATTCCGGGGGCGGCGCGGGCTGAACATCCCGCGGCGGCCGCAGCGTGCCGGGAATCGGCAACGGTTCGGTCATGTTCCCTCTCGTCGAGGGGGGCACCCGGAACGTCCGTAGATCGGCCTCGTCCAGCGCGAGTCTGCGGACGATGCGCGGGGTCAGGGTGACGATGATGTCGGTCTCCTGCGTCTCCACGCGGTTGCGCGAGAACAGCCGGCCGACGATCGGCAGGTCGCTCAGGCCGGGAACGCCCTCCAGCACCTCGCGCTCGTCGTCGCGGATCGGCCCCGCCAGGAGGTTGGTCTCGCCGTTCCGCAGGCGGATCGTCGTCTCGATGGAGCGTTCGCCGAAGGTCGGGATGTCGTTGTACCCCACGCCCGAGAGGGTGGTCACCTCAATGAGGAGCTTGAGCGAGACCTCGTCGTCGTGGTGGATGTACGGCGTGATCTCGATGTTGACGCCGACGTTGCGGCACTGGAAGGAGGTCACCGGCTGCTTCTGGAGGCCGCCGGCCGTGAACGGGGTGAACGTGGTGACGGGAATCGGGACCTCGTCGCCGAACTGCGCCGTGGCGGTCTGACCCGCCGACGTGCGGAGGTGGGGGTTGGCCAGCGTATGCGTGTGCTGGTCCCTCTTCAACAGGCGTAGAACAGTGACGGCAGGCTGGCCATGACGACGTCCCCCAGCGCGAGGCTGCCCAGCCCGTCGATGGACAGGCCGCCGGCCCGCTCATCGACGGCGAATCGGCCGTCGACGCCCGTCGTGCTGGGGGCGCCCCCGCTGGCCGTCGCGAACTGCAGCCCGTACGCCCGCATCCGCTGCCGGTCCACCTCCAGCAGCTCGACGTCGATCACCACCTCGGGCGTGGGCTTGTCGACGGCGGCGATGACGCGGGCCGCCGCCGCCACCCGCTCCGGGGTGTCGCGGATGGAGAGGGCCCCGGCGGCGGTGACCGTGCCAAGCCGCAGCGGGTCGAGGACATAGCGGAGCAGGTTGACGGTCTCCTCCATGTCCGCGTTGCTCACGTAGAACGTCCGGACGACCTCCTCCTCGTACTCCATCCGCTTGGCCGGGGTGTCGGGAATCACCGTGACCGTCCGCGGCGCGGTGACCCGGTAGAAGTTCTGCGTCGCCCGGGTCACCGACGCGAAGGCGGCGGCGAGCCGCGCGCCGCGCAGATCGACGGACGTCCGCCGGTCGACGAAGGCGGGATCGAAGACGACGTTGACGTCCGAGAACAGGCCGAGCGCGGCGAGGATGTCGCGCGTGCTGGCGTCGCGGAAGACCAGCGTGTCGGGCAGCATCTCGTCGGGCAGCTCCAGGCCTTCCGGGGGAAGGAGCGGGCGCGTTCGAGCGGCGCCTCGACCTCGGTGACAACCCCGCAACCGGGCGCTGTCAATCCGCTTCTCGCGCGCATCCGCTTCTCGCAGCGGGCACGGGGCGGTCCGCGACTCGCCGCCGCCCCGCCGAGCGCGAAAACGTCCGTGAAGCCGCCCCGGCGGTGCCGGTCCTACGAACCGGAGCCCGGCGACTGCGCCTTGAGCGCCTCGAAGCCGGCCGCGTCCAGCCCGGCCGCCGCCTCGATGACCTTCCACGTCACCCCGGCCCTCAACAACCCCTCGACCATTTCAATCTGCTTGCGGGTCTCGCCCTCGGCGCGGCCCTTCGCCTCGCCCTCGGCCAACAGTTCCTGGGCATAGGTCATCATTTCGTCCCCCTCCTCCTCCGACCCCTGGTGCCGCAGCGCCTCCCGAAGCCTGCGAACGACTTCGCGATCCTGCGTGCTCAGCAGGTACCGGTAGAGCTGCCGGCGCGCATCCACCCCGCCGCCGCCCCGCCTCAGCAACGGCAGGAGCCGCGCCGTCAGGCGCAACGCCGCGTCCAGGTGGCGGTCGAACGCCGCCATCATCAGCAACTGCGCAATCCGCCCCCTCGGACCGCCGCCAACCGCGTCGGGCTCCAGCGTCGTCTGGTCCAGCAGCTCGTGCGCGAACCCCGGCACCCACGGCAGACCGCGCGCGGCCTCGCCGAACAGGTCGGCGAACTCCGTCGAGTGGCTCCACCCGCGCGCGCCCTGGTAGAACACCACCGGCGCGATGGGTCGCAATTCCGGCCTCCCCGGTTCGTCGCGGCGCTCGGCTTCCCAGATGCGGCAGCAATAGCGCAGTAGCCGCAGCCGAGGCCACCGGTCCGGCGACGACTGGTGCTCAAGTAGAAGGTACATCGAAACCGCCTGTCCGGTCGCGGTGTGCCGCACCCGATAGAGCAGGTCGGACTCGCTCCCGTGCAGCTCCTCGTCCACGAAGGTCCCCTCGACCGGAGTCAGCGTCGTCCACTCAAAGCTCTCCCGGATGGTGTCGGGCAGCGCGGTCCGAAGCAGGCTCGCCGCCTCGTCGGCGTCGGAGAACACGGCCCGGAAGAGCCGGTCGTGGGGCTGGTGGAGGTCGGTCATGAGCGCGGGCGCCTTGTGCCGTGGAGCGAGCGCCTCGGCCCGCCTCGACCTCGAACCCTACCACGTTGCGCGTATCGCGGCTGAACGCTCATCCTGCACTTCGGGGTTGGCGATCCGCGCCGTGCCCTCGGGCGCCGGCAGGCCGAGGTCGCGGACGTATTCCACGTCGTCGGGGCTCGCCCTGCCGCCCGCGTCGCCGCTCAGCACCGGCTCGATCACCGGCCGCACCCGCTCCACCCGCTCCTCCTGGAGCTGGTCCGCGAGCTTGTGCAGGTGCGTCTGGCGCGCCAGGACGAGCGCCTCCCGGGCGTCCATGACCGCCTCGCCGTCGATCTCCGGCGAGCGGTCCCGGCCGGCCTTGTTCTCGAAGCACGCCTGGTCGGCCAGCCCGTTGACCAGCCACGGCTGCCCCCGGGACTGCTCCCACACCGCGGCGAGCGCGCCTGGACGCGGCGGCGGCACCGCGAACAGCGCCCGACCTCGATGTCGAAGCGGCGCACGATGGGACGGACCGGGGGGAGTTCTTCGTGATACTGCGGGGCGACGCGGGTCACCTCGACGGCGCCGCCGCAGTCGGGACACGCCCTCGGCGCCGGCGCCCTGTGGGTCTCGTCGACCTTCGGCGGGCGGCGTCGGGACCCTTGCCGGCCTTGCCGGCCGTACTCCGTTCCGGACCGTCGGCCGGGCGGCTTGCCGGACCCCTGCGGCGCGGGAGGCTGCGATGGCACGTCCGATCTCGATACTTGAGGTGACTGCGGAGGAGAAACGGGAACTGCGCCGTTCCAGCGTCCCGGTGCACACGTCGTACGCGCCGACTTGCCCATGACTTCTGAAAAAAATACGAACACGGCCTATTATTACACGTATTTCACACACACAGCTCACGTTAAATGGTGTATCGTTTCCCTCAGGGGGGTGAGAGGTGGCCCGAGTCCGGGGCGGCGTCCTCGGCCGGGAGAAGACGGCCGACGGGCAGGTGGTTTCGCGCAGTCTGTTCGACGAGGTGCGCAACGCGCCGGCCCGCGGCGCCGCCACGGTCGAGATGGGGCGGCTGAGCGCGCGGGCGAAGGTCAGCAAACAGCCCGCCAAGGACGGCCGGGCGGAGCGCGACGCCAAGTTGACCCTGCGCTACCAGCCGGTGAAGCTGCCGTGCCCCGGCACCGAGCCGGTGGAGCTGTTCGCCGTCCATGCGCGCGAGGAGGAGCCGCCGCCCGCGGTCAAGCCGCTGGAGTGGTTCCTGCTGACCACGCTGCCGGTGACCGGCGCCGATGACGCCGCGCGCATTCTGGACTGGTACGCCCTGCGCTGGCGCATCGAAGAGTACTTCCGGGTCCTCAAGTCCGGCTGCAAGGTCGAGGAGTTGCAGCACCACACGGCGGAGCGTCTGGAACGGGCCATCGCCATCAAGATGGTCGTGGGGTGGCGGATCCAGTTGATGGTCCAGCTCGGGCGCGAGACGCCCGACCTGCCGCCGGACCTGCTGTTCTCCGACGGCGAGTTGCGCGTGCTCGCGGTCTTCGCCCGCTCCCGCAACCTGCCGGCACCGACGCCCCTTGGTGAAGCCGTCGGTCTGGTGGCCCGCCTCGGCGGGTGGCTCGGGCGCAAGCGCGACCCGCCCGGCGCGCAGCTCCTGTGGCATGGCTACACACAGCTCGTCGCCATGGCCTTCGCCTTCGAACTGCGGGACGAATTCGGCTGACCCTATGCGCATTGCGAAGTCCGGCCGGAGAGATCCGGGGCAAGGGCAGAGCTAGGCGGTGCTGGAGGTCGACTGAGACCGCCTGCTGGGACGAGAGGACGACGCGACGGCTTGCCGCAACGAGAACTACGGGCGCGTTTCGACTTGCCGCGCCCGCGACCGTGGCGGCGCACCGGGAGATGACTTCAGTCCGTACAGTCCGTATGGAAGGACAACGATGAAGAAGGCACTGGCCGCAACCGCGCCCCTCTTGATTCTGGGCCTCCTTTTTCTGGGACCGACGGCAAAGGGCGGAGTACCGTATGGTACGGATAGACCGCCGAGTTGGATCGGAGGCGTTATTCCCTATGTCATTGATGAGAGACTGTCGGATGACGACAAGAGGCACGCCCGCGACACCATGGCGGTTTGGGCCGAAGCTACGATATTGAGATTCATCCCGAGAACCAAGGAGCCGGAATTCATATATATCACCGACGAATGGGAGAACTGTATTCGCCGCCCCACCTGTCACACGTCGTCGGGCTTCCTTCCCAACGACGTCCATGGTTTTGGACATGCCCTCGGCCTCGCGCATGAGCAACAACGCCGCGATCGTGATCGCTACATTCGCGTCGTGCAAGAGCACATCAGCCCACACGCTAGAGGAGGCTTTAATCCCCGGGCCTTCCACGGTTCCGACATCAGCCCGTACAACTATTTATCCGTCATGCACTACGACTTCCTGACCTCTGCGCGGAACCGACGGGGCGGACCGCCTGCGATGGAGACGATTCCACCGCACATGCCCGTCGGTCAATACAGGGCCCCGAGTGATCTGACCAAGCTCGTCACCCCCGGAGATGCCGATACCGTAGCCAGGATGTTCGGACTGCCCCCGTCCTCATGGACGATCTCGACGAACCCTCTCGGCCTCACGGTGATCATCGACGGCGAGGAAGTGACCACGCCAGTGGCCTTCGATTGGACGCCCGGCAGCGAGCACACGCTGTCAGTACCGCCGCAGTCACAAGTACTCCCGGGCAGCCGATTCCGGTTCGGGCGCTGGAGCGACGCCAATGCCGTCCGAACTCGTACCGTCACCGCTACTTTCGCCACGACCCTGTACGAGGCCAACTTCGTTGCGGCGCACAGCGTCTCGACCCGCGTCCGTCCCGAAGGCGCTGGCACGGTCACGATCAGTCCGGGCGGCTCGGACGGCTACTACCCGCTCAGGTCCCGAATCACGATGTCAGCCGAACCGACTGCCGGGAGCAGCTTCAGGTTCCTGCGCTGGGAAATCAACTCCGATTACGGATTCCAATCCCTGGTGACGCACGAGACGCACGGAAACTCGGCCAACCCGGCCCACACCTACGCGATGCCGGGGCTCGAGTACACGGCCGTGTTCACTCGGGAACCGATGCTCAGAGTCGAGTCCAATGCGGATCCTACGTCCGTCGAGATCGATGGCCGCGAATACCGCACTCCGGTCGCGGTCGAGGCGCGAGCGCTGCCTAACCGCGCACAAGTGTCCCTCGCGAGGGAGTGGATAGAGCACGACAAGGGGTATCGGGATCGCTTTCTCAGCTGGAGCGATGGCGGTGAGGAAACCCACGCCGTCAGCGTTTCGCGCACCGAGGACACCATTCTGAAGCTGACCGTGGACGTGGAACGCAAACTGGAGGCCAGGGCCTCGACCGACTGGAAAGGGAGCGTCCATACGATGCCGTCCTCGGAAGACGGCTTCTATCCCGAAGGCACCGAAGTGCGCCTCCAAGCCGTCGCCATTCCGCCCGCGAAGTTCGTCGGCTGGAACGGGGACGTAGCCGGCCGGGATCCGACGATTTCGGTCGTGATGGACAATGGGAAGCTCGCCGAGGCGGTCTTCGTTCGCGACGCGGCGGAGATTGAGAGCGGCGTGGCGACGCCGGTTTCGCTGCAGTGGCGTGGGACGGACCTCGACTCTGCCGGCTACTACGTGCGGATGCCCCCGGACGCGAGCGGGCTGGAGGTCCGATTCGAATCGGCGACATCCGGTGCCGAAGCGGGCCTGTGGGTGACCGACCGGGAGACGTTCCGGAACTGGGTCCGACACCAGGACGCCCACCGGGTCTTGCGTGATGGCGTCGCGACGCTCGAGGTCAGCCGTCCGCGGGACCGGCGGCCGACCGCCTGGTTCATCCTGATCAGGGCTGCCGAAGCGGACGACTCTCGAACGCAGACGTTTGAGGGTACCCTCGTGGCGACGGTCACCCGCGACGCGAACCCCAACGGGGCGCCGGAGCCCGTGGGAGCGCTGGACGACCGGACCCTGACCGTCGGCGAACGGGCGTTGGTCCTTGATGTGAGGCCAGCATTCTTGGACCCGGACGGGGACCTGCTGACGTACACGCCGGTCTCCTCGTCGCCGGGGGTGGCGGCGGTGTCGGTATCCGGGAGCACGTTGACGGTGACGCCGGTGGGCGAGGGCACGTCGGCGGTGACGGTGACGGCGACCGACCCGGACGGTCTGAACGCCACGCAGCAGTTCTCGGTAGTCGTGGTGGCCCGAGCAACCTTCACCGATCACCCGATCGTGCCGGGGACGACGCCGATCAGGGCGGCCCACTTCACGGAGTTGCGGGAGCGGATTGCCGCGCTGCGCGCGCGCCACGGGCTGTCGGCGTTCCCCTGGACCGACCCCACGCTGATAGCGGGCGTCACCCTGGTCAGGCGCATCCACCTGACTGAGCTCCGGTCGGCCCTCGACGCGGTGTACGACGCGGTGAGGCGGTCACGGCCCGCCTACGCCGACGCCCGGGACGTGGCGGGCGCGACCCCTATCAAGGCGGCGCACATCATGGAACTACGGGCCGCGGTGCTGGACGTGGAGTGACCTGGGACTCCAGAGCAGGGACGTGGCGAGGTGCGTGCGTTCGCTCGTTGAGTGCCATTCGAGACGCGCCGGCAGTTGGCGTGCCCCTCCCACGCCGGGGCAGCATCGCATGGAGCGGCCGCAGGTTGAGCCCTTCGCCTTGCTCGACGTGAGGACGTAGTTGGAGCTTGGCGAGCGGCCGGTCACGGTTGACCGATTCGATCCGGGATGGCTCGTTTCGTCGAGGACGAGCTTGCCCTGCTCGTTGGGCTGGCATTGGCAACTGAAGAAGGACTCCCCACCATGAGGTTCGACGTGTCGGAGACCGACGTCTGCATCCCGTCCGATCCCTCCTTCCAACGGTGGAAGGCGAGCATCGAGGCGCGCGGGGGGGAGGTTCGGGGCGCCTCGTGCGACAACCACGCGGGCGACCGGGCGGTGCTGGCGGCGTTCTACGACGCCACCGGCGGCCCCGGGTGGCGGGTCAGTACGAACTGGAAGACGGAGGCACCGCTCCGCGACTGGCACGGAGTGACGACCGATGACGACGGCCGCGACCCCGCGTCGGACGACTGGCTTATATGTGGCGGCCGACGCTCGCCAGCACGGGCTTTAGATGCAGCGTGCCGGTAACTCGTAGATGAGAAAGGCCCAATTATGGAGTCTTCGGCCCTTCGTTCCCTTCGTCGCACCCCTCGTTTGCAGTCGCCTTCCAACCATTCCAAGAGCCTCAGAATGTCGTCCGTGGACGGATCCGGACTCATCGGCCTCCCGGGATCCGCGTCGAACGACCCGCGGATGCGGGCCACTCCACTGAGTCATGAGCGGTGGCAGGCGGGCCGAAACAAGGGAGCTAAGGTTGCTGTCGAGATCATTCTGATCGGGTTGGTTGCCGCCCTCGCCGAAGCGCAGGACGGTCTCGATATTCGGACGACGATCTTCCATGGAATGGAGCTGTCGTATGAGGTCGTCGACGGTCTGGCGATTCACGACGGCGACATCATCTTGGGCACGGCCCAAGAGGCCGCTGCCCGTGCGCCCGACGGCCTCCCGGCTCTGCGCTCGCCGGATTCTCTGCACGTCGATGACCGTGTACGCCGGCTTGCTCCGTTTCCCCGGGAAGTTCTGTGGCCGAACGCGATAGTCCCCTACGTGATTGACGACGACGTCCCCCACCCGGAGTGGATCCTGGAGGCGATGTCGATCTGGAATACAAGTACGGTCGTCGAGTTCGTCGAGCGCACGACGGAACGGGATTACCTGCGATTTGCGCTCCGGGAGGAGCCAGGCTGTGTGGCGGTGTTCGGTAGAGGCTTCGACGGAGGCGAACAGATCATGCCGATCTTACCCGGGGGTTGCACCGTTCCGATAACGCTTCACGAGCTGGGCCACGCCATTGGCATGGCCCACGAGCAAGAGCGACGGGATCGTGATCGCTATGTGAGGATGCTCTGGCAGAACATCCGTCCGGGAACGAATCGACTGAACCCAAAGGAGTGGGGTGCGGCGATCGGGCCGTACGACTACCGGTCTGTCATGCATTACGGGTTTAGCTCGGACGACCTGCGACGCCATGGGCAGATTCTCATGATGGACACCATCCCGCCGGGGATGCCAATGGGGCAAACGGTCGAGTTGTCGCCGGGTGACATCGACTCGGTTGCGAGGCTGTACGGTCACATTCCGGCCGCGCATGTGGTTTCGACCAATCCGGCCGGTCTTGAGATCATCGTCGACGGTGCGCGCATGATCGCGCCGGCCCGCTTCGACTGGGAACCGGGTAGCGAACACACATTGGAGGTGCCGTCACCGCAGTACCGGGGGGCAGCACGGTTTCTGTTCGGTCGGTGGAGCGACGATGGCAACCGCGCGCATACGATCACGGCGACTCAGGATACGACGCTGCACCAGGCGAGCTTCGTTGCGCAACATCAGGTTGCGACCGCGGCCTCTCCGGCACACGCCGGCACCGTCACCATTCATCCTCCGGCGGATACCGATGGCTACCACACGCTTCGCACCCCGGTCGAGCTGCTTGCGACACCCGCGCCGGACAGTTCCTACCGGTTTCTGAACTGGCAGGTCGAGACGGACTACTGGTGGAGCTGGGTTCTGCGGCGGTCGTACGGTGAGGCATCCAACCCTGCGCGTACTTTCGTGAAGGCGGGAATGGCCGCACGGGCGCTGTTCATCGAGGGCCCGATCTTCCGGATTCAGTCGAACATTGAAGCGGTGCCCGTCATCGTTCGCGGCGGAGAACACATGGCGCCCGTCGCGTTCCCTGCCGCACGGTTGGGGGGAACCACGACCGTGACAGCGGAGCCGATTGAGGACTGGCGAAGATCATACAGGCAACGCTTCAGAAGTTGGAGCGACGGAGGAGACATCTCTCACAGCATCATGGTGCCCCGACGCGAGGACTCCACGCTGACGCTGACGTTGGACACCGAGTATCGGCTATCGACTTCTGCTTGGTACAATCATGAGATTGTGGCCACGCCGCCGCTGCCGGAGGGCGGATTCTACCCTGAGGGGGCCGAGGTCCGGCTGCTAGCAGTTGAGCGACCGCCCGAGGAGTTCATTGGCTGGTCCGGCGATGTATCCGGCGCGGATCCGGCCGCCCTCGTGGTGATGGACGCAGGCCGGCACGTCGAAGCCGTTTTCGCAGCCGGGACGACTGAGATCCCGGTCGGCCAACAGATTCCCGTGTCGCTGAATTGGACCGCGGGTGAGTCAGACTACGATCGGCGCTATGTGCGGCCGCCCGTCGACGCGAGCGAGTTGACGATAGAGTTTCACACGCACGCAAGGACGAACCGGGCGGAAGCGGGGCTGTTCGTGACTCATCAACGAGATCCGTGGCCGTGGGATGTCCGCCACAACGATGCGGACCGGATTCTAGGCGATGGTTCGACGACGGTCACGGTCCTCCGTCCTTCGCGTGGATGGCCCGCGGCGTACTTCATACTGATCCGCGCCGCCGAATCGGACGACGCCGGAACCGGAACGCTCGATGGCACGCTCGTCGCGACGGTCAGCCGCGACGCGGTCGCCAACCGGCCGCCACGTGCAGTGGGGACCATCGCGGACAGGAATCTGACCTTGGGTGTCGGCGCGCTGGTCCTCGACGTCTCCAAGGCCTTCTCGGACCCCGATGGGGATGCGGTGACTTACGCGGCGGTCTCTTCCTCGCCGGCCGTAGCGGCCGCTGCCGTGTCCGCGGAGACGGTCAGCGTCACTCCCGTGGGCACCGGGTCGTCGACCATCACCGTGACTGCGACGGACGACGGCGGCCTGAGCGCGGTGCAGCGGTTCGCCGTGACCGTGGCGTTCCGCGCCACCTTCACGGACCACCCGATTGTGCCGGCGACGACGCCGATCCGGGCGATTCACTTCACGGAGTTGCGGGACAGGATCGACGCACTGCGCCGCCGCGGGGGGTTGCCGGCGTTCCGGTGGACGGACCGGACGCTCGTCGCGGGTGTCACCCCGGTCCGGCGGATCCACTTGATGGAACTCCGGTCGGCCCTCGACGCCGTGTACGACGCGGCGGGCCGGTCTCGGCCCGCCTATGCCGACGCGCGGGCCGAGGCCGGAGCGACTCCCATCAGGGCGGCCCACATCATGGAGCTGCGGGCGGCGGTGCTGCGGGTGGAGTGACGTGCTCCGAGCACTTGGGCGACCGAGAGGTGCCGGGACGCCGCCCCCCGCAATTTGGTCCGCACCGCTGGAGGGTGCTATACCCGGCATGTCGCCCCGGACGGCTCGGCCGCCGATCGATGCGCGCGGAGCCGCGTGGAGCCGGTTCGACTCCCGGACGCGGCAGGGGCGGGAGAGGGATGCCCGGAGGCTCGCCGACGAGGCGTCCCGCGCGTTCTGGGCGGCGTGAACTGCGGCGTGCCGTCGACGGCACGCATTGCCTCGCCTGATCTGCTACCAGGCGAGTATTGCCTCGCCTGATCTGGTGTACGACGAGGCCCTGACCGAGAGGCTGGTCGTGCTGTGGGAGGCATCGAACCGCGTGTGCGGCAAGCGCTGCCGACCTTGCTGCCGACCCGGTGCCGTCACTCGAGCGGCACGGACACGTGACCCTCGACCGGCTGGTGCGCGGGCAATCGATGACGGTGAGCGCCGCAACGATCGACCGCCGCCTGGCGTCGGCGAGGGCGGTGACGGCCGGTCAGCGCCAGCGGCGCCGTACCGGGGGTGACCGCGTACGGGGCAGGCTTCCGGCAGGCTTCCGGTGCGCACTGTGGCAACCGCACTGTCGGACCTGTCAGTCGCTGGCCCGCGCCGCGTGGCTCGAACGGTGCCGGGCGGAACTGCTGGCCACCGAGTACTTCCACGTCGTCTTCCACACCGTCCCGCCGGCGGTCGCCGAGGTCGCCGCCCAGAACAAGGCCGTCGTCTACGCCTCCTCTTCCGGGGGGTCGCCGAGACGCTTCGCACGATCGCCGCCGAACCCCGCCACCTCGTCGCCGAGGTCGGCTTGCTCACCGTCCTCCACACCTAGATGCCCTCGGCACACCTCAGGATGCGGGTGCTCCAGTGCGTGGCGGCGTCGGGCCTCTGCTGGAGCGCACGGTTGATCACCGCGGCCACCTTCCCGTCGTCATAGGTCCGGGGCCGGCCGGGTCGGAGTTCGTCGTGCAGGCCCTCGACGCCGGCGGCTCGGAAGCGCCGTCGCCACTTGCCGACGGTTTGCGGCGTCACACCGAAGCGGCGCGCGACGGCGGAATTCGCCAAGCCTTCGCTGGCGAGAATCATGCCGGCCCGCGGGACCAGTGCGTGGGGCAGGGTGGCGGACCGGGCGATTCCGTTGAGTTGCTCCCGTTGCTCATCGGTGAGCGTGAGTGGTACCAGGGGGCGTCCGCGTGGCATGGCAGTCTCCTTGCTTGGAGCCTGCCAGTTATGACACTAATTTCAGGGACGCCGCATTAGCAGCCCGCACCCCGAAGACAGCCATTATTACCTTCTGTCCCACTGGCGAGCCTGAGCATACGCCTTGAGCTTCCTCCGGTAAATCGCAATTGCATGGTCCTTTACTAGACCTTGTCCCTTGGTGTCCTTTACCCTCTTCAGGAATCGCTGCCACCGCTCCACAGTACTGGGGTTCGATATAACCATTAAGGGCCGGCGCAAGAATAGATTCCGATTTTCGTTACGCGGGTTCGATGGTGTAGTTCCATT